>CBDDHX010000004.1:0-2729891 GCA_965228585.1 Caldilineaceae bacterium | reverse complement strand
TGGTGGCCAATGTGCCGGTTCTGCCGCTGCTCATTTTCATGCTCTTTATCATTGGGCCAAGCCTCGGTGTGATCCTCGTGGTGCTCATCGCGTTTAGCTGGCCCGGCCTGACAATTCAGATCCGCTCGATGGTGCTGCACATGCGCACCAACGCATTGGTGGAGGCGATCCAGAGCCTGGGCGCGTCACACCGCCGGGTCATGTTCCGCCACATTCTGCCCCAAATCGCGCCCTACGTCGTCTCGCGGCTCATCTTTGCCGCGCCCTCCGCGATCCTGGCCGAGGCGGGGCTCAGCTTTCTGGGGCTGGGCGATCCATCGATCCCCACGTGGGGCCAAATTCTCGAGGCTGGCTTTCGCACCGGCGGTGTCTACATTGGCTACTGGTGGTGGATCGTGCCGCCGGGCCTGCTCATTGTGCTGACCGCGCTCACCTTTATGTTGCTGTCGCTGGGGCTGGAACCGGTGGTCAATCCACGGCTGCGACGGACGCGATAATGAGCCAACAAAATTAATATTTGATGGGAAAAATAGGGAAAGAAATGCAATGACAAAATCAGCATCAGCGCTGCGCCGTGAATACGACGAAAAGGGCTATGTGATCGTCCGCCAATGCAATTGACGCAGGGCTGGCCCAAGAGATGGTCGATCACATTCACTGGCTGGGCCAGAAACATCCCACCGTGCGGCCGGAACAGCTGCACCACAATCTGCTGGTTACCGATCCCTTTATGCATCGGTTGGTGGGCGATGAGCGTTTGCTTGATATTGCCGAACAGTTCATTGGCCCCAACATCGCGCTCTTTGCCGCGCACTATATTGCCAAGAAGCCGCGCACCGGGCAGGCCGTGGGCTGGCACCAGGATGGCTCCTATTGGCCGCTGGAACCAATGGAGGTGACTACCCTCTGGGTGGCTGGCACCAATTCGACAGTTGAAAATGGCTGCATGCGGGTCATACCGGGCACGCAGCACAACCGGCTGCTCACGCGCAAGGATATGATCAAAATGGACAAGGAAGGCTACGTACTCGATCTGGGCATCCATCCCGATGAGATCGACGATTCCGACGCAATTGATCTCGAGCTCAAAGCTGGTGACATCTCGATCCACAACCCGACCATCATCCATGGCTCCAATGCCAATCATTCGGAACAGTGGCGGGTGGGGCTGACGCTGCGCTACATTCCCACGACGACGTTGGTCAAAAACGAGCAACACGAAAATGTGTTGCTGCGGGGCAAGGCAGCCCCCCACGTACGGAATCGCTATGCCGCGCGTCCCAGCTTTGTGGCGGGGGAGCACATGCCCTTTCAGGGCCATGAAGCGTGGCAAGCATGAGACAAACCAAGAACCTATCCCGCAATTCGGTTGTGGCTCCTGCTCCAATGGGGACCGAGCAGGTGGACGCCGAGAATTTCAGAACAGATAGCAAGAGGAATCGAGAAGAGAGATGCAACGCGAACTAAGTAGCGAACAGTGGGCACAATATGAACGGGATGGCTATCTGCGGCTGGGGCGATTGCTCGATCCTGCGGAATTAGAGGCACTGCAGAGCCGCATCGACGAGATCATGCTGGGCACGGCGGAGATTGCGTATGACAAAATGATGATGCAGCTCGATCGCATTCCCGGCGAGACGGACGCGCCGGGGCCGCAGAGCAAGGGGCACAAGCGCGCCACCCTGCGCTACCGCAAGATCGAGCAGCTGGAGCTGGATCCACTCTTTGCCGCGTACATGCGTCACCCATTGGTCGAGCAGATCTGCCGCCGTGTCTATGGTGCGGATAGTTCGGTCGCCTCTTTTCGGGCCATGTTCATGAACAAACCGGCGCGCGAAGGTACCCATCTCGTCTGGCACCAGGATCGCTGGACGGCACTCGATCGCGATCCGCTGATCACCATCTGGACCGCGCTCGACCCCGCGACCAAGGCCAACGGCTGCGTGCAGATCATTCCCGGCCTGCATCGCAAGCTGATCAATCCGTCGGATGGCTCGGGCTTTCTCACGCCGGAACAGACCGCGGATCTGCTCCGCGACCATGAACCAATCCACCTTGAATTGGACGCGGGCGAAGCGGTGCTGCTCCACAACCACCTGCCCCACAGCTCCGATGTCAACCAGACCGACACGCCGCGCCGCGCGTTCAGCGTCTGCTACATGGACGCCGCAACCCAAGCCAATAACGGTGCCACCTTCCCGGTGATCTTCTGACGACGTTGAATTCAACGCGCAAAGGTGCCGGGGACGAGCCGGTCCATCGCTCGTTGAGCAGCCCATTTGTGGCTCGTCCCCGGCACCTCGTTTTCCCAAAACGTTACACCCAGTAGAACATTCACCGACAGTGTCCAATACCGTCTCACCACTCCCCAAATTGAAAGGAAGCTCCATGAAGCCCGTAAGGTGCCGGGGACGAGCCGGTCCATCGCTCGTTGAGCAGCCCATTTGTCGCTCGTCCCCGGCACCTCGATTTCCCAAAACGTTACACCACAGTAAGAAGATTCACCGACAGTGTCCAATACCATCTCACCACCCCCAAATTGAAAGGAAGCTCCATGAAGCCCGTAAGGTGCCGGGGACGAGCCGGTTCATCGCTCGTTGAGCAGCCCATTTGTCGCTCGTCCCCGGCACCTCGATTTCCCAAAACGTTACACCCAGTAGAACGTTCACCGACAGTGTCCAATACCGTCTCACCACTCCCCAAATTGAAAGGAAGCTCCATGAAGCCCGTGAGTTTTATTGTCGCCGGGGCCGGTAGCCGCGGCAATGGCTATGCAGCCTATGCCACGCAACACCCCGATCTGGCCGAATTGGTCGGCGTGGCCGAGCCGCGCGCGATCCCGCGCATGCGGCTGGCCGCGGATCACGATGTGCCGCCGGACAATCTCTTTACCGATTGGCGGGACGCGGCCGCGCGTGAAAAGTTTGCCGACGCGGTGGTGATCACCACCCAGGATGCCATGCATACCGAGCCGGCGATTGCCTTTGCCGAAAAGGGCTACCACCTCTTGCTGGAAAAGCCCATGGCCCCCACCGCGGACGAATGCCGCCGCATTGTCGACGCGGTCAAGGCCAATGGCGTCATGTTGGCGGTTGGCCACGTCATGCTCTACACGCCCTACACCCAGGCGCTCAAGGCGGTGCTCGACGAAGGCGCGATTGGCGAGATCGTCTCGATCCAACATTTAGAGCCGGTGGGCTACTGGCATCAAGCCCACTCCTTCGTGCGTGGCAACTGGCGCAACGAGGCCGAATCCTCCTTCATGTTGCTGGCCAAATCGTGTCATGACATTGACTGGCTGCGCTACATCATGGGCGAGCGCTGTCAGGCCGTTTCGTCCTTTGGCAGCTTGAAACATTTCCGCAAGGCAGAAAAGCCCGCCGCGGCTGGCGATGCCATGCGCTGCACCGATTGCGACTACGAACCGGAATGTCCCTATTCGGCCAAAAAGCTCTATCTGGGTTGTCTGGAACGGGACCACACGGGCTGGCCAGTTAACGTGCTCACCTTTGATCTCACCGAGGCGGGCGTGTTGGAGGCACTGGAGAATGGTCCCTATGGCCGTTGTGTCTATGAATGTGACAACGATGTGGTGGATCATCAGGTGGTCAACCTTGAGTTTGCCGGCAACAAAAGCGCCGCCTTTACCATGACCGCTTTTGCCATGGGTGGCCACCGCAAAACGCGTATCTTTGGCACGCGTGGCGAGATCGATGGCAATGGCACCACCATCGCGGTTACCAACTTTCTCAGCGGTGAAACAGAGACCATTGACACCGCGGCCACGGAAGGTTCGATCCGGGGCGGCCACGGTGGTGGTGACATGGGGCTCATGGGATCCTTCATCAAGGCCGTGGCCGATAATGATCCCAGTGGCCTGCTCTCTGGCCCCGACGAAACGCTCGAATCGCACCTCATGGTCTTTGCCGCGGAGCAAGCTCGCCGCGAGCGCCGCGTCATAGAGATGGAAGCGTAGAGCAGTAGAGCAACAGAGCAGTAGAGCAACAGAGCAGTAGAGCAACAGAGCAGCAGCAAAGTCGTGGAGAGGGAAATCTCATGCCCAACTATGAATTGACCGATCAGGTCGCCCTTATCACCGGCGGCGGGAGTGGAATTGGCCGTGCCGTTGCCCTGCGCCTTGCCCGCGAAGGATGTCGGGTGGCGGTGGCCGATCTCAACCGTTCCGCAGCCGAAGAGGTCGCAGCCGCAATCGAGGCAGCGGGTGGCACGGCGCTGGCCACTCAGATCGACGTGACGCGGCAAAGCGATTGCGAGCGCATGGTGGCCGAGGCGGTTGGCCACTTTGGGGCGCTCCATATTCAGTTTAACAACGCGGGGATCGCGCGCGTCGCCCCGTTGCTGGAGACAGACGAAGCAACCTGGGACGCGGTCATGGCGGTCAATGCCAAGGGGGTGCTCTTTTCCGCGCAGGCCGCGGCGCGCCAGATGATCGCGCGGGGCAGTGGTGGCCGCATCATCAACAATGCATCGGCCGCGGGCAAGGTGGCACCGGGACGCATGCCCTTGGGTGCCTACTCGGCCAGCAAACACGCGGTCGTCGGCCTGACCCGGCAAATGGGGCTGGAGTGGGCGCGCCATGGCATCCTCGTCAACTGCGTCTGCCCCGGCATTGTGGACACGCCCATGTGGGATCAGATCGATCGGGCGGTGGCCGAGCGCGAGGGGGTGGCGGTTGGTTCTGTTAAAGCAGAGGTCGCGTCGACCATTCCCATTGGTCGCATCGAGCAGCCAGAGGATGTGGCGAATATGGTGGCCTTTCTCGCTTCTGCAGACGCCGCGTACGTAACCGCGCAGGCCGTCGATGTCAGCGGTGGGCGGATTCCGTACTGATCGGTTCAAAACAGGTGAAGGAGCAGAGGCAATGCGCTTTTCGCGAATGATTACGGCGGTAGATGTCCACGCCGGTGGCGAGCCGGGCCGGGTGATCACGGGTGGGGTGCCCCAGATTCCGGGCAAGAGCATGTTCGAGAAGATGCAGTGGTTGGCGACAGAAGGGGATACGTTGCGCCAACTCATGTTGCGCGAGCCGCGGGGGTATCCGGTGCTCTGTTGCAACGTGCTCGTGCCACCAACCCATCCCGACGCGGACGCGGGCTTCATCATCATGGAGCAGACCGAATACCCGCCCATGTCGGGCAGCAACACGATCTGTGTGGCCACGGTGCTGTTGGAGAAGGGTATTGTGCCCATGCAAGAGCCGGTGACCGCACTGACGCTCGAAGCGCCCGCGGGGTTGATCCGGGTGCGCGCCGATTGTGAAAATGGCAAGGTGCGGCGCGTGACCTTTGAGAACGTACCCGCGTTCGCCGTACATCTCGATGCGGAGATAACGGTGCCCCACCTGGGCAAGGTGACGGTCGATGTGGCGTGGGGTGGCATGTTCTATGCCATTGCCAATGCAAACGAGGTGGGCATTGAAATCACGCCACAAAATGGCAGTGAAATCGCGCGCGTCAGCGCCATGATCCGGGCGGCCACGCGCGAACAGTTGCCGGTGGTTCATCCCGACAATCCAGCCATCATTGGCCCCACCATCTCGCAGCTGTGGGGGCCACCGACCCACCCCGACGCGCACTTGAAAAACGCGGTCACGGTGGCGACGGGGCCCGTGGATTGGGAGCGCCCGGCCACGTGGACCGGTGCGCTCGATCGGTCGCCCTGTGGCACGGGCACCTGTGCCAGAATGGCCGTGCTCCACGCCCGTGGCGAACTCGGCCTCCATGAAGATTTTGTCCACGAAAGCATCCTGGGCACGCGCTTTACCGGGCGGCTCCTGCAGGAAACAGCCGTGGGTGCCTACCCGGCAGTCGTCCCCACGATCAGCGGGCAGGCGTGGATCACGGGCTTTGCCAACTATCTGCTCGACCCAACCGATCCCTTTCCCACCGGCTTCACGGTTGGGGATATTTGGGCCTAAGCCGCGGCAGGCTCGCGGGCAAAGACTTTGTCATACGATTCGAGTGCCACGCCCCCCAACCGTTCGGCCATTCCTCGGTACGCGGCGCGGCGGCTGTTCCACGCATTGGAGCGCTCCACCTGCTCCAGCAGATCGCAGAGATGCAGACAGATCACATCTTCATATTCCTGCTTTGTCAGCGCCATCGTCTCGTCGGTGACGCGGTTGCGGATTGGGTACTGTTCCTTCTCCTCGCGCACCTGCGCGTCGAGCGTGGCGCGGTCCATAAAGCAGTTGACAAACGCAATCTTCTCGGCATACTCGCCGATCAAGCTTTGCAGTTCGGGCCGACGCTCCAATGGCAGCGTGAAGCTCTGAAAGCCCTGCGTGCCATAGATCGAATGAAAGAGCGCGGCATAGCAGAGATCGTCCGAACCATTCCACGCCTTCATGTCGTTGTAGACCCCAATGGCGTGGGCAAGGTAGGTCTTCTCCGTGTGCGCAACCTCCGCGGCACCGAGCGAAACGATATAGTCGGTACATTCTTTGAATTTGGCGTTGGATATCATGCGTAAATCTCCTCAGTTGTGTAGGTGGCAACAGCACAAACTTTCGGTGACGAGTACGTTGCACATCACGTCAAACTGTGCTGTTACCGGATATGTAAATGCGAGTAAATTTTTATAGAGAAAGCAAATAGAGCTTGCACCTTGCGGCGTGTGCATTCTCTACTGCGCACGTCCAGCGTTAGAGAACGCTGATTCCATCATTGTACAGCGGTTCAATGATTTCTCGATTAGAAACCGGACTTACGTAACTTGTCGAGAAGAGGCACCAATCGCATTGCCCGCTCGCCACTGGTACGCTCCTCTCGGTGCGTAAGTCAACTTAGAAAGCAGAATCCCCTGCCCAGAGACAGAGGCGCGCCAGCGCAGGCGTGTGGTGCGCGGGGGCTCGGGAAGCAGGTTGCTCCACTCATCCGGACATCGCACACCAGAACCATCTGCCTGGGCAGCTCGTGGTCTACTCGTCGGTCACCGGCCCGGCATAGGGAGGGGCTTCGAAACGGGTCGGCTCTTCGACCACACGTGGATCCGCTTGTTCCTCCAACAGCCCCATCAGCTGCGTCGCCAGTTCCTCGCGCATGGCATCATAGGCGGGGTCGGTGGCCAGGTTATGCATGTAGTCTGGATCGGCGCGCAGATCATACAGCTCCTCGCGCGGGCGCTTGCCAAAGCCGATCTGGAAGAGGGGTTGCACGCTTTCGTCCGCGCGGTGGTGGATCATCCACGCCTTGGTCGGCCCGGCATCCAGATCGGCATAGGCGACAAAGGTATGATCACGCAATTCGGAAAATTCCGGGGTGGCCGCGTGCAGATCATCCAACCCCTTGGGATCGCCCATGGGCCAGCGGTCGGGCGCAAAGTTGTGTACATAGAGAAAATCATTGGTGCGGATCGCGCGCTGTGGATAGGGCAGATGGCCCGCGCGAGCCGCGGCCACGTGCCGTTCGCGTCCCGTGACAACGAAAGTGCGGTCGGCTTCCACTTGGCCACTCTGGCTGCTCTGCAAAATTGGTAGGAGGCTGCGGGCGGTCATCGTCTCTGGAATCGGTAGACCGGCCGCGTCGAGAAAGGTCGGCGCGAGATCCATGAGGTTGACAAAATCAGCTACCGTTCGTCCCGGCTGAATCTGCCCCGGCCAGCGCGCCAGCAAGGAGACTTCACAGCCAATGTTGTAGAGATTGCACTTGGCGCGCGGAAAACCGGGGATGCCGTGGTCCCCACTCACGACAATCAGCGTCTTTTCCAGCTCTCCGATCTCCTCCAACCGTTCCAACAAGACGCCCAAGCCGGCATCAACGGCCAAACACTCGCCGAGATAGTCGGCCACATCCTCGCGCACAGCATGCACATCGGGCAGGAAAGCGGGCAGCCGCCCCTGTAAATCATCAGGTTCCAACCCCCACAACGCCTTGCCCGACCCCTGTTCCCACGTGCGGTGCGTATTGGTTGGCCCCCACCAATAGCAGAAGGGCTGATCAGCGGGACGAGCCGCGAGAAAGGCGTTGAAATTTTGGCGGGTTTCGTCGTAGAGTTCCGCTTTGGCGGCTTCGACCCCCACCGTTTGGCTGCGCTCGGTGACCCAGTGCGAGAAGTGGCGATAGTTGTCACCCGCGGGTTCATAGCGGGTACGATCCGCGCCATAGGGGGCATTGTGGGTCTTGCCCGGAGACCAGACTTTATAGGTATAGCCAATGTGATAGCCGGCTTTTTCCAGCTCCAACGGATAGGTGGGGATGCTCTCATCCCAGACCGCACCCTGTAGAATGGCACCGAGGCCGGTCTGCCAAAAGTATTGACCAGAGAGCACCGAACTGCGGCAAGGGGTACAGGTTGGTGCGGGGACAAAGGCATTCTGGAAGATCACCCCTTCGTGGGCAATCCGATCAATATGGGGTGTTTCGATCAGTTGGTTGAGTGAGTTCGGCCCTTCAAATTGACGATAGGCACTGGCATAACGCCCCCAATCATCGGCAAAGACAAAGAGAATATTGGGACGTTGTGAGGTGGATGCAGACATGGTTGCTTTCTTTCGGCTGGTTGTGACTACATATCTGTTGTTCAACGATTTGGATGGGCGTGATGGGAGGTGCAACTTGATTGTAACGGCGAATCGCTCAGGATGCAACCAGCTTTCTAATGCCCCAGCATCTGGTCGGCGTACCGTTCAGGCATGCGCCAACAGCGCTTGCGCCAAAATCTGCTCAGCCACGACCATCGTCTTCAAGGCATCGGCAAAGTTGGAAGGCGGTTGGGTACCTCCCTTCACCGCGTCGATAAATTCACGGTTCTTGGCCTGAAAGCCGCCATAGACAAAGAACTCATCGCTGCCGGCCACTGCTCGCGTTTCATAGCGAGTGCCGGTGGCATCGCCATCGACATAGAGCCGCCCCGAGCCTTCATGTTCGGCTTCGGCACAGATGCCTGGTGCGTGCATCTCCACTTTGAAGATCCGCCGGCCACTGGTCCAGCTGTTGAGCATGACACCCGTCGCGCCATTGTCAAAGTGAAGCAGTGCAGAGATAAAGTTGATGTCCGGTGTGCCCACCCGTTTGCAATGACTCTGGATCCCGACTACCTCGGCATTGCCGTCGGCACCGCCACAGAGCCAACGCAAGGTATCGATCGCGTGAACGCCGTCATCCATCATGTGATCGCGCGCCGCCAGATAGGGCTCTGGTTGCCACTTGTAAAAAGCACATTCGGCATGGATCATTGGCCCACGCTGCAAACATTCCCCATAAAGTTGTGCCACCATGGGGCAGGTGCGGCGCTGAAAGCTGACCTGGGTGATGCAGCCATGGTGCTCGGCCAGATGGGCCAGAATGCGCGCCTGGTGCAGCGATGTGCCCATGGGCTTTTCGATGCAGAGATTCAGCCCTTGTTGCAAAGCCCAAGTCCACACATCGATCATCATGTGGGGCGGGCCAATGGCATAGACCGCGTCCGGCGCGCGCTCTTCAATCATTTGGCGATAGTCGGCATAGCGCCCCTCGACGCCATATTGATCGGCAACTCTGTGCAACCGCTGCTCGTCGAGATCACAGACGGCCGCGATCTCGACATCGTCAAAAGAAGCTAGCGATGGATAATGCACCCGACTGGCCATGGAACCAGCCCCAATCATTGCGACACGTACTTTTTCCAACATGGGAATATCCTTTGCAATCGGTGGGTCTGTTGAGGACTAAATGCGGCTCGATTCGCGCGACCAGCGTTGTGCGCTGATCGCGTAGAAAAATCTCATTATTCATGTTGCCCATGCTCTGCTATAATTCCCGTAAGTTGTCGTGAGGCGCAGGGAAATGCCGGTTGCGGGTCGCCATCACTCACGAATCCACCCTTCATTTACATCCCATTGGACTTTCGCCCGCAACTGGAAAGAATGCTCCCGCGGCGCAAGCCGCGATACCATTAGCAGGTGACATGAGTCACGTACAATCAGCAGGTGACATGAGTCACGTACAATCAGCAGGTGACATGAGTCACGCACAATCAGCAGGTGACAATGACCAAACCACAACTCGCCGCCCAAGTGTACACCATTCGTGATTCAGTCAAAACTGCGGATTCCTTTGCAGCCAGCATGACCCGACTCCGCGCCATTGGGTACACAGGCGTCCAACTCGATCTGGAGCACCATCCCAATGTACCTGCTGCCACAGTCAAGCGCGCTTGCGATGACGCGGGGCTCACCATCTGCATCAGCCACTTTGGCTATGAGCTATTTGCCCAAGAACTAGACGCGATTATCGAGCGCCAACAGATCTGGGAATGCGATCAGACCGCAATCGTTGCCATGCCCGCGGGCTATCATGAACAGGGTGCCGATGGGTATCGTCGCTTTGCCGCGCAAGCAGCTGCGATTGGCGAAGAACTGGCCAATCATGGGATCACGCTGAGCTATCACAATCACAGCTTTGAATTTGTACGCTTTGGTGATCAGACCGGTTTGGCAATCCTCTTTGCCGAGAGCGATCCACATCATCTACAGGCGGAACTCGATACCTATTGGGTGCAACATGGTGGCGGCGATCCCGCGGCCTGGATCCAAAAGTTGGCCGGGCGCAACTCCGTGGTCCACTACAAAGATATGGCAATCCTCTCCGATGGCAGACAGGTCTTTGCCGAAGTTGGCGCGGGAAACCTAAACTGGCCAGCCATCGTGGCAGCCACGGTCGAGGCTGCAATCCCCTGGATCGTGGTCGAGCAGGATCGCTGTCGCCGTGATCCATTTGAGAGTCTGGCAATGAGCTATCGCTTTTTGCAACAGGTGCTTTGACCACCCGTGCGAGAATTATGCTTTCCAGCGTGGGTATGGATGGGCCGGGAGCCGCGGGGATGAAACCCGCTTCTCACGGTTAGACGCCCAATTGATTGGTGCTTTTCCCCCAGTCTCAACGGCAGCTAGCAACCACAGATTAGCAACTACAATAGCGGCCCATTTCTGGCGCTGGTGCATGGGCCACAACCGCAAAAAGAACAGAGAAGGGAAAGAGGGCAATGCGTGTAGGCTTCATTGGGTTGGGTGATATGGGGCTTCTCCAATCACGTTCGTTTTCTCAGGTTGCGCACTGCACAGTGGCCGCGGGTGCAGACCTTTCACCAGAGATGCGTCAACGGTTTGCCGAAAACCATCCCGACGCCCAACGCTACGCGACGCCCACGGCGTTGCTGGAACAATCCAACGTCGATGGCGTTGTGATTGCCGTGCCCACCGGTTACCATCAACAGGTTGCCTCGCTCGCGTTGGCCGCGGGCATTCCCGTGCTGTTGGAAAAGCCAATGGCGCGGACGGTGGCTCAATGCCTGCAACTGATCGAGCAAGCAGAAGCCACCAACACGTTGCTCATGGTCGGGCAATGCCGCCGTTATGATCCCTATTGGCTGGCATGGGCAGAACGGGTCAAATCGGGCGAACTCGGCATGCCGATTCTCTGGCGCGATGCCCGTGCCCGCTTCAACGCCCGCTCCTGGTTTATGGATCACGAGTTGGGCGGTGGACCACTGCTCGACGGTGCGATCCATAACTATGACTTTGCCAACATGCTCTTTGGCGAGCCAGAGAGTGCCTACACCAGCGCGCTCAAGCTGAACCCCGCGGTGAGCGCGGTCGACACCGGTTCCACAATCATCCGCTATCGCAATGGCAGCCAATTGCTGATCTCGTGGAGTTGGGCCGCCAGAGGGTTGGTCCTCCACGATATTATCGGTCCAGAGGGTTTCATTCAATTTGGCACGGGCTCGACAACACCACCGACTTCGGACAACGGTCACTACCTATATTGTACATTGACCAACCGCGCGGGCGAAGAGAGCCTGATCCGCGTGCAAGGGAGATCGCACGATATGTACGTACGCCAGGCCGAACACTTTTTAGCCTGCATCCGTGGCGAAGTCGACTGTCGAACCCCGGGTACAGAAGCGATCAAGGCAGTGGCGGTGGCCGAGGCGGTTCTCCGTTCGGCCCACGAAGGCACAGTACAAGCGATCGCGTGGGAAGCTGCATAAGTCACTCCGGGAAAAGTCACCAAAGAAACGCGCCTCAAATCGCTCTCCAACCATGCGCCGCGTCGACCCCGATTGCTTGAGCAGGTAACGGCATGACCAGCCAAGATGAAGAGCCTCTTCTGAAATTCGGTTGTGGGTCCCATTTCGTCTCTGGTCGATAGACTCGCCGCAGAGCATTTCAGCGCAGATATGAAGTCGCGTTCAGGGAGGAGCCATGTCCTATCAATTTCAGCCCGACAAGATGTACCGCATGCCCACTCACTTTGGACCGCGCACCGGTCCCCGCCAAGGCCCCGATGGCCGCACCTTTGCGTGCAAAGAGAACCCAAAATCGACTGCCGTCGCGGTCACATTCCGCACCGAAACTGAGCCGCTGGCAGCACTCTTGCCGCCGGGCTTCGTCCTCGCGGGGGAGCCATTGGTCACGGTGGCGGCGACCTATATGACCGAAATCGAATGGCTGGCGGGCCGGGGCTACAACACCCTCGGCGTCTCCTTTGCAGCCACCTATCAGGGGCAAGAAGAAACGGTGACCGGCAATTTCCTCAGCGTGCTCTGGGAAAATCTGGCCGATCCGATTATTACCGGTCGCGAGGAGTTGGGCTTTGCCAAAATTTATTGTGAACTGCCACCCCCGACCGTGCTCCAACGAGCATGGCAGAGCACCGCCAGTTGGTTGGGCTTCCGCTTTCTCGATCTCACTGTCGAAGATCTAAGTGAGCAGAGCGCGGAAGAGATCGCTGCAATCGAGCAGCCAACTAACAGTGCCGGCCTTCTCCACTACAAGTACATCCCGCGCACCGGCGAGTGGGGCACGCCCGATGTAGCCTACGCCTGTCTAACCCCCGCGGCAACGCCCAACCGACGCATTGAACGCCGCTGGACGGGAAGCGGGACGGTCGCGTTCCATCGTGCCCGCTGGGAAGATATGCCCACCCAGTACAACATTGTCAATGCCTTGCATGAGCTGCCGATCATTGAAGTTCGTGGGGCAAGTGTCACCAAGACGGTGGGTGGCAAAGATCTGAGCGCTCAGCGCATTCTGCGCTGAGCGAGGCCCATAACGCAGGTCCGTGCTCTGTTTGTAGACGAGCAAAAGTGTGACGTACTCTCCCCACTAAAGCCTTACCTTTATCCAGATCTTTTTCTACCAGCTTTTTCTCACAGATTTTTCTACCAGAGGTTGAGGTGGAGTCATCTTCCAGAAAGTCATTCCACCTTCTCGGCCTATGGGTCAAGCTAAGCCGCTAAAGCAGGGGAGTACCCTTGGCGCAAAAACAATGGGAGCCGACACAATGTATGATCTCAATGGCAAGGTAGCACTGGTCACGGGGGCGGGCGGCAAGCAGGGGCTGGGTCGTGCAATTGCTCTGCGCCTGGCTGAAGAAGGGGCCGATGTCGTCGTGAATGATCTGGTTGCGAACCGCGTCGCAACGCCGGGCTGGCAGGGACTTTCCACAGTCGTCGAGGAGATCGAAGCACTTGGCCGTTCCGCGCTAGCCGTGGTCGCCGATGTGGGGGAAGCCAACCAAGTGGAGCAGATGGTGGCACAGACGGTGGAGCGCTTTGGCCGCATCGATATCCTGGTCAACAACGCGGGCACGCCAGCCGGTCGCGATCGAGTGCCCGTGGTAGAGCTGTCAGAAGAGGAGTGGGATCGAGTCCAACGGGTCAATGTCAAGGGTACCTTTTTGTGTAGCCGCGCGGTGGCGCGGAGCATGATTGCACAGGCAGCAGGCGGCAGGATCATCAACATATCCTCTGTATCGGGTCAGCAAGGAGTGGCCCGCTTCGCGGCGTACTGTGCATCGAAATTTGCCGTGCGCGGCTTTACCCAGGCCCTTGCCCTGGAACTTGCGCCCCACCAGATCACCGTCAACGCGATCTGTCCCGGCCTGATGCAGACAGAGCGGGTGGCCGATATGGCGGCCGCGCTCGCGCCACCTGGCGTCTCTGCCGCGGAACAGCAGGCGCTGATGCTCGATCGAGCCGCCACTTCCATTCCCCTGGGACGCGTCGGTCAGGCGACCGATGTAGCCGGGATGGCTGCGTTTCTTGCCTCGGATGAGGCCGCCTTTCTAACGGGACTGTCGCACACCGTTGCTGGCGGCGCGCTGATGAGCTAGGCACCCACCCGTGAATCCCGTTGAGATGACTATCTTCTTTTCGAGCTGCACGCTTCGACAGAGCAATTATAGTGGGCTCTGTTTGAAAACAGTAGTTCCGGCAAGCGGAAAATCTACCGTTTTCAAGCCAACCGCACGGTAGGGCAGAGACTTGGGGGAAGCAGAATGAGCAAGCGATTGCAGGACAAGGTAGCGATTGTGACCGGCGCGGGCACACGGGGCCCCATGCCCGGCGTTGGTCAAGCCACGGCTATCCTCTTTGCCCGCCACGGTGCCAGGGTCCTGCTTGTTGATCTCGATGCGGCGCGTGCGGCAGAGACGGAAGATGCAATTCGGGCGGAGGGTGGCAAGGCGTTGGCCTATCGGGCCGATGTGACGCAAGAGGAGCAGTGTCGCGCGCTGGTGGAGGCTTGTGTCGAGCATTTTGGGGCGCTAGACATTCTCTTCAACAACGTTGGCGTCGGCGCGCGTGGCAAAGTGACCGAAATCGACGACGATAGCTGGCAGCGCGCGTTGGATGGCAACCTGAAGAGCGCCGCGTTCACCTCCAAATATGCCGTCCCTGCCATGGCAGCGGGGGGCGGCGGCTCGATTGTTCACGTCTCTTCCATCGATGGACTACGAGCCGGGATGACGCCGAACATCCCCTACGCCGTCGCCAAAGGTGGTCTCGTCACGTTGACCAAAGCCATGGCTGTCCATCACGGCCGCGCGGGCATCCGCGTCAACTGTATTGCACCGGGCCATCTGCACGCACCTTTTGTGGCGCACATCTCGGCAGAAAAACGGACCCTGCGCCGCAAAGCTGGCCCCCTCGGTACAGAAGGGGATGCATGGGACGTGGCGTGGGCCGCGCTCTTTTTGGCCAGCGACGAAGCGCGCTGGATCTCCGGCGTGGTGCTGCCAATTGACGCTGGTCTGTTGGCCGCGACACCACTCGCCATGCTCGATGAGTTGCGCTAAAGTGGGCTCTGTTTGAAAAGAGTAGTGCCGGCAAGCGGGAAACCTACCGTTTTCAAGCCAACCGCACTGTAGTACGTGCAACGCTGGCACGGCAACAGTCAAGTCACCGTGGATTAATGTACCCTGTATAGAACCATGCTTGCGGAGGCATCCGTTTGCAGGTGCCCACGGGAGCGCAAGGGTACCCCCGGCGGGACGCATAAGCGCCGGCCAAATCGCTTCTCGACCCGACCTGACCCAACCCGACCCGAGACAGTGCAACTTGCACATGACTTACGCACCGAGAAGCGCTTACCAGTGGGGAGCAGGCAACGCAATTGAACGCTCTTCTCGACAAGTTGCGTAAGTCTAGTTACCTATACATAATCAAGAAACCATTTGAACGTTGCCCACTCGTGAAATCGCGTTAGAGAATGCAGGGCGTGCGCATTCTCTAATGCGCACTACGCAAGGTGCAAGCGCTAGTTGCTTGCTCGATAAGCTACTTACCAGTCTAGTTGCTTGCTCGATAAGCTACTTACCAGTGAAGAAACCCAATGGGGAAACCGGGCCAAGAACGAGCGGAAGCAAGACGAGCCCAGAGGAAAGGTGAATCATCATGACGAGCATGACCGGTGGTCGTTTCCTGGCGGAAATGGTGCGCGGCTATGGAATCTCCCACGTCTTTTTCATGCCCTACATCGCGCCGCGCGCGCTCATGGAAATGGAAAGGTTGGGCGTCAAACGGATACAGACCCATGGTGAAAAGGCCGCTGCTTACATGGCCGATGGCTATGCGCGCGTGAAGCGTGCTCCTGGCCTCTGCATGGCTCAATCGGTGGGCGCGCTCAATCTGGCCGCGGGCCTGCAAGATGCCTATCTCGCCTGTTCACCGGTCATTGCCATCACCGGCCGCGAGCTACAGCATCACCAACAGCGCCACGCCTATCAAGAGGTGGATCACCGCCAGCCCTTTGCCGCGGTGACCAAATATAGCGCCTATGTTGCCACGCCGGAAGAGCTGCCACGTCATCTGCGGCAGGCATTGCGCACGGCCACCACTGGAACACCCGGCCCCGTTCATCTTGATCTGCAAGGGATCGCCGGGCAAGTGGTGATTGACCACGCGGCAACGCTGGCGGTTCAGATCGAAGAGCCTTTTGCCCAACTCCCGCCCTTCCGTCCACAGGCAGAGGCAGATGCCATTCAGGCGGCGCTGCACCGGTTGCGCGCGGCCGAGCGACCGGTGATTGTCGCCGGTGGTGGTGTCACCACGTCCGATGCCCGGGCAGAATTGATCGAGCTTGCCGAACGGCTCTCGATTCCCGTGGCAACCAGCCTCAACGCCAAAGCCATGTTCCCCGCGAATCATCCGCTGGCGGTGGGGGTGCCCGGCTCCTACTCTCGCGCCTGCGCCAATCAGGTGATGAGTGAGGCTGATCTGGTCTTTTTCATTGGCAGCCACACGGGCGGACAGGTGACGAATGGTTATGCGATTCCACGCCAAGGCACCACCGTAATCCAGCTCGACATTAACCCCGAAGAGATTGGGCGCAACTATCCAATCGAGGTCGGGTTGCAGGGCGATGTACGCAGTACGCTGCGCGCCATGATGGCCCAAGTGGATGGCGCGCCCGCCCGTGCAGCTTGGATCAGCCGAGTCCAGGAATTGGTGCAG
The DNA here is from genome assembly GCA_965228585.1 of Caldilineaceae bacterium. GTDB lineage: Bacteria > Chloroflexota > Anaerolineae > Caldilineales > Caldilineaceae > JAHBVH01. Next base: position 2,713,154 of record CBDDHX010000004.1, on the reverse strand, counting down.
GCGTGGCAGGAAGATGTGGGCGAACGGGTGAACGCGGAGACATTGCCCATGCGCCCGGAACGGCTCTGCCGGGAACTGAGCAAGCAGCTGCCAAGCAATGCAATTCTTGTCTCTGACACTGGCCACGCTGGCATCTGGACCGGTACCATGCTCGATCTCCAACACCCAGATCAGCGCTACATCCGCTGTTCCGGTTCGCTCGGTTGGGGATTGCCCGCGGCCATGGGCGCAAAATGCGCGGCCCCCGATCGGCCGGTGCTCTGCTTCACCGGCGACGGCGGCATCTGGTATCATATGACCGAATTGGAGACCGCGCTGCACTGTGGGATCCATACGGTGACGGTGGTCAACAACAACCATTCTCTGAATCAGGAAAAGAAGGGCGTCGAAGCGATCTACGGTGGTCAGACATCGGGCTCGGATGAACTCTGGCTCTTTCCAGAGCGGGATTTCGCCGGGATCGCCGAATCGATGGGTTGTCTGGGCATTACCGTTCACAAACCAGGTGACATTGCCAGCGCACTGGAACAAGCCTTTGCCGCGGATAGACCGGTGGTGATCGATGTCAAGACCGATATCGATGGCATTGCCCCGCGCGCGTGGATGCCAACCGATTGAAGGACGCGCCGAAGCGCGCAACCGCTGCAACAGCACAGACGAAAGTAGAGTGTCGATTATGCAAGTAGGGATTAGTCAGCTCATTGCCAAAGATTTACCACTCGACCGCTTCTTGCAAGCGGCCACGGCTTCCGGTTATGAGGTGATCGAGTTGGCCATGCAACAGCAGGGCGATCTCACGCCCGAGAGCAGCCGGGCGGAGCTCGAGCAGATCGTCGCCAAAGCCGCGACGCACAACCTGACGCTCGCCTCCATGACCCACAGTCACTGCACTGGCAATCTGCTCGATTCGGGCGCGGCCCAAGCGACAAGCATTCGCGAAACCGAAGCCGGCTTACGCGCCGCGGCCGCCATGGGCATCAAATGCACGCTGCACACGCTGGGCCGGCTGCACGCGGATCTCTATTACGACGATGCCTATCGCAACGGGGTGCAGGCACTTCAACAGCTGGCCGAGACCGCGGAAGATCTACAGGTGGCGATTGCCGTGGAATTGATCTGGAATGGCTTTCTCTTTAGCCCGCTGGAGATGAAGCACTTTCTCGACGAAGTGGACAGCCCCTACATCGGCTTCTATTTTGATCCCGGCAACATGGCCATCTTTCACTATCCGCACCACTGGGTGCGCATTGTCGCCGAGCACATCAAGATGGTGCACCTGAAGGATTGGCAGGGACGTGCGCTCAATGGGAGCTGGCCGCCACTCTTGCAGGGTGATGTGGACTATGTGGCCATGAATCGCGAGCTGCGTGCCATTGGCTATGATGGGCCGATGATCAGCGAAGTGCCACCGGATGTGGCAACCTTTGAGGAAACCGCGGCCGCAATTCGCCAAATCATCCAGTTATAGCGCCGGGTTGCCATGCGTCTACCATTTACACTGTTCGCGGGTGTGCTCCTCGTCGTGCTCCTCGTTGCTCTCCTGGCCTGTCGCCCCACGCCGGGAAAACCGCCCCTGCCCACGACGGTTGGACAGTCAACGCGCTCACAGCCAGTCCTTGCGCCACGCCAGATCATCACCGGGACGAGCGCAGCCAGTAGCCCGCAAGCACCCCCGACCCTGGCCGATCTGTGGGCTGGCGACGCGCAGTTCATCGTCGATGTGCCGGTAACGGGACTGCCCATGGGGGAGTCTGATACGCTGCTTGCCCCCGACGGAGGATACTGGTCCTATGTTCATGCCAGCGATCGTTCGGCAGGGGTGATCGACCAATGTGGCGCGCCCGTGGAGTTTCCCGGCTGTGTGGTCATCTATCGCAGCGCAGATGCGATTACTTTTCAGCCAGATGATCCAGCGGTCTGTCAGATCGCGTGCAATCAATGTCCGTGCAGCGCGGCCGATGACCACATTATCCAGCAACAATACCCGCGCGTGGTCGCGCATGAAGATCACTTCTGGATGGTCTATGAATTTCAGGGGCGGGTAATGGTGCGCGATTCACCAGATGGAGTGACTTGGTCGCAGCCAACATGGGTGGCGGACTCGCTGGTCTGGCATCTTTGGTATGCCGACTGTCCCGCAGAGGAACGCATTGGAGAACATCCTTTTGCGCCCTTTGATTATGAGTGCCTGCGCGGTGGGCCACCAGGTCTCTTCATCGCTGACCAGATGCTCTATCTCTTCATGGCCCAGGGACAGAACCCCGGCGCGATGGGCTGTTTCAAACGGGCCGGGGCTGCCACTGAGGACACGTTTCAGCCGTGCGCGCACAACCCCCTCTTTGTGGGCGCGGCAGAGTACGGACCCATCGATCGCAAGGATGCCACCACCAATCTGCACTTCGACTTTCGCACGATCAGCTCTGCCGAGGTCGTGAAGATTGGCACGGGTGATAACACTCGTTTTTACATGCTCTATGAAGGGGTGCGCGGGCCGGGGGCCAATGACCCTGGGGATACTCAATTTGGATTGGGATTGGCGCGCTCACGGCGCGCGGCAATCGATGGGCCGTGGGAAAAGTACCCGGCGAATCCACTGCTGGTTGATCTGCCCGGCAACATTGGTCTGGGCCACGCGGATCTGATTGAGCTGGCAGGCGTCACCTATCTGTACACCTCGCTCGACGGCGAGACGCGCAGCCGCCTGCGGCTCGTCTGGAACCGTTGAGACTTTACCCGCGAATGACGGTAACGACCTTGCCACTGGGCGTAGACGCGGACGCGGTTGTTGTCCGCTCACTGATATCTGGCTGGCCACTGCGTTGATCAAAGATGACCAACCAGCCACTCTCCAATCCCAAACCGCTGAGATAGCGGTCGAGCTGTTCCAACCCCCGTACCAGCGGATCCTTCTCGCCATCGCGCCAGACCTTGAGTTCCATGGCCACCTGAGTTTCGCCGTAAAAGAGGCACATGTCAAGCCGTCGCGAGCCAATTACATACTCACGCTCGATTCGCCCATTACCATTGACGACTCGGTGCAAAAACGCCATCATGACGAGATGCGGTGCGATCTCATGATAGGGAGCGCTCCGCAGTAGCGGTTGACCATGTTGCCGCCAAAAAGCCAGAAACGCATCGAGTAGCTTCTCAACATCTAATGATCCATCCGGCTGCAGCCAGACAGGCTGAAATGGGGGAAGCGATGCTTGAGCCGTGCTGGTCAGCACACGCGGAATGACTTCACCATAGATTGGGTTGGCAATTTCTACACTCTGCCCTTCCGCATACCGTATCAAGCCCAAGTCAATAGCATAATCCAGATCATCAAGTGGAATATCATCCAATGTATCACCGGCCAAAATCGGCTCGATCACACGCTGGACGCGCGCCTCACGTAATTTATCCGTCAGTTGATCAAGATGGGTCTGCCGCCGCTGAATCAATAACTCTTTCGCCGCGATCACATGGTCAACATCAACAGGCAAGGCGCTCTCTTTCACCAACTCTTCCACACAGACTTTGGCCAGGGCGTTGACCAGCCACGGTTGCCCTCGCGTCAGATTGATGATCGATTGCTGGGCGGATTCGGTAAAAGGTTGCCCCGTTTCCACTGTATGCTGGCCAAGCAATGACCGCACTTCGCTGATGGTAAAATCACGCAACGTAAAGGAGCGAACGGCAATGTTGAATGGACTGGGCGTGTTGAGATGGGGCGATCCCCCCGATTTAATCTTGTAATCTCGGACATCGCGCAAACCAATGAGCGCAATAGAGCTGGGAAAAGCCGTGGGACGCAGATGGAAGCCATCTCGCAACTGGCGCAACACGGAAATAAGCACGTGATCCTGAAGCGCATCAATTTCGTCAATAAAGATCACGAGCGGTTTTGTTGCTTCCAATGACCATTCCGCAAGAAAATCAGCAATCCTCTGCCCCGCCGGTGCATTTGTTCTCCACTGTGACGGATGCAAGTCAGCAGGTAACTGAAAGCGAATCCGATGGCGCCAGCTACCCAAAATCGCATCTTCTGCAGCATCCACATTACCGGGGAATCCCGCCCCCACCTCCATCGAAACGAGCACACTGATGTAGGCACGCGAAGCAGTGATCTCCCGTGCTAACTCAAACATCGCTGTTGTCTTGCCAGTTTGTCGTGGAGCGTGCAACACAAAATAAGCCTTCTGCTGCAAGAGCCGCTCCACGTCCAGCCCATCGAGCCGTGCCGTGGCTGGCAACATATAATGATCTGCGGGGGTGCAAGGGCCGGTTGTGTTAAAGAATCGCATGGTGGTATTATACCTACACTTGCTAGCTCTCCTGAAATTCTCTGCGTCGACGTAGCCGGCTTGAGGTGGTCTAGGCACCACAACCGAATGTCAGGTCAAGCTCTCGGCAGCAAGCCAAAGTCACCCAGCTAGAAAAGACTACGCACCATGTCATTTGAACAGACCACCCTTTTTCAGAGCGGCACAGAAGGGTATCATACCTTTCGGATCCCCGCGCTCGTTGTCAGCCAACCGGGCACGCTCCTGGCCTTTGCCGAAGGGCGCAAAGAAGGTCGCGGCGATGCCGGCCCAATCGACCTCGTTCTCAAGCGCAGCCTCGACAATGGCGCGAGCTGGCAACCGCTCCAGATCGTCGTGACCGAACCGGGGATGACCTGCGGCAATCCCTGTCCCGTTCTCGACCGCACCACCGGCACGATCTGGCTGCCCTTTTGCAAAAATCTGGCCGACGGTGATGAAAATCTGATTACGCAGGGCAAAGCACCCCGCACCGTCTGGATCACCCACAGCACCGATGATGGCAAGAGCTGGGCCGAACCGCGCGAGATCACCGACACGGTCAAGGAGCCCGCCTGGACCTGGTATGCCACCGGTCCCACCCACGGCATTCAGCTCCAGAGCGGCCGCCTGCTCATCCCCTGTGATCACATGGTCGGCAAGTATTTTGACCGCGCGCGCGATCCCTACCATTCGCATGTCATCTACAGTGATGATCATGGCGAAACCTGGCAGATCGGCGGCATCGTGCAGATTGGCACCAATGAATGCGCAGTGGTCGAGTTGGCCAACGGTGCGGTCTACATCAACTGTCGCAACTATGTGGGCGAAAAGCGCCGCGCGATTGCCTGGAGCCACGATCAAGGGGAGACGTTCACCGGCTTCCGCTGGGATGAAGCCCTCGTCGAGCCCATCTGTCAGGCGAGCCTCGTCCGCCTCCCCAATGAGTTGGCAGGCGCGCCCGATCACGTGCTCTTTGCCAATCCGGCCAGCAGCACGCGCGAACGGCTGACCGTGCGCCTCAGCAGCGACGGCTGCCACAGTTGGCCCCACGCCAAGCTCCTGCATGCCGGCCCCGCGGCCTACTCAGATCTAGCCCTGTTGCCCGACGGCACCATCTGCTGTCTCTATGAACGGGGGCAAGAGAACCCATACGAAACAGTAACGCTGGCCCGCTTCGATCTGCCATGGCTCATGGCATCTGAGAGCTAGCCAGATCCAGCATTAACCGTGGGAGCTCTCTCACCCACGGCAACAGCAAGCAGAGAATCCGATGAACACCCTCTATTTTGAAAAACTTTCCCAATACGACCGCTCCGCCGAACCAGTGACGGTGAGCATTCCCTTTGCACGGGGCAAACTGGCCGATGCCAATCACTGCGTGGTGCGCGATGGCGAGGCCACACTCGCCACCCAACGCCATGCCCTCGCCCAGTGGCCCGATGGCAGCATCAAGTGGCTCTTGGTTCACCTGCAGCCCAATCTGCCCGGCAACCGCGCCAAACGGCTGCAGATCGAGATCACGTCCGACGCCGTACAGCCGCCCCCCACGGCGCGCTGTCAGATCGACGAAGATGACGACGGGATCACAGTCGACACGGGGCCACTCTCCTTTCGGATCGAGCGCCGTGGCTTCGCCCCGGTCAGTGCTGTGAAGTTACATGGAGAGTCGCTCTGGCCCAATGATCCATTTCAGGGCTTTGAGCTGGAATTTGACGGGGCCCGCTTCAGCAGCAGCGACATCCCCCTGGCGCTGGAAGTGGTGGAAGCGGGGCCGCTGCGCGTGGTGGTCGAGGCAACGGGAATGCACCGTGCAGCGCCGCAGAAAGATGAGAAGCGTCAGCTTGCGTTGCGGGGCCGCGTCACGGCCTATGCCGGGAAGCCCTATATCCACGTGGAACATCAATTCGTCCACGTGGGCGATGAGCATGATCTAGCGTTGCGCCGGTACACGCTGGCGTTCCAGCCACAGAGCCAGGGCGACACCAAGACCGCGTTGGGCGAAGGCTTCTATCGCACCACCATCAACACAGGCGAAGCAGTCTCCATGGCGCTCGACGCGGAGCTGCTGCTCTATCAGGCCAATGAACATTTTGTCGATTCCTTCTATGGCGACTTCTGGAGCGATTGGCGCGATCAGACTGGCGGCCTCACCCTCTCCATCCATCAGGCGCATCAACACTATCCCAAAGCATTGGCCGCGGATGCCAACGGCATCGCGTGTGGATTGGTCCCAACCGGCAGCGATCCGATCCGCATTCTGCAAGGCATGGGCCGAACCCAGCGGCTGCAGCTACACTTTCACAATGGTCAGTTGCCGCTTCAGGAATGCAGCGTGCGCAGCCTGCAATTTCAACTGCCCGACCGCCCCGCGCTCGACCGGGCCTGGTACGCGGCCAACAACCCATGGGCAGAGCAATTCTTCCCGGCCAGCCTGCCCAATCGCCTCTTTACCTTTTTCAACAGCCTGCACGATGGCCGCCCCAAGGCGCTGGGCATGATGCACTTTGGTGACGCGCCCGACGCCCACTACAGCAACCAGGGTCGTGGCCGCGGCGAGAGTGTTTGGGTCAACAATGAGTATGACCGCCCCCACGCCTGTACCCTCTACTATGCGCTCACCGGTCAACGGCGAGTGCTCGATTCGGCCCTCGTCGGCGCGCGCCATTGGATCGATGTCGATTTCTGCCATCACCACGCGGATCCACTCATCAACGGCGGGCTCAAGATCCACACCGCATACCACGGCACGGGCAAGGTGACGCCGTCACACGAGTGGACCGAAGGCTTTCTCGACTATTATTTTCTGACGGGCAACCGCGAGGGGCTGGAAGCGGGTATCGCGGTGGCCGAAAATATCATGCGCCACATGCAACGGCCCGAGATGAACCAACCGGGCGCAACCGCGGTGCGCGAAGGTGGCTGGGCATTGCGCGCAATGGTCGGCATGTGGCTGGGAACCGGTGAAAACCGCTGGCGAGAGGAAGCAGAACGGATCGCCGAGAACTTTCTGGGCTGGTATGCAACGTACGGCGCGCTGCTCGCGCCCTACACCAGCCACACCATGCCCCGCGTCCCCTTCATGGTCTCGCTAACGGTCAATTCATTGGCCCGCTATCTGCTCATCGAACGGGATGAACGGATCGAACAGCTGATCGTGGCGGTGATGGATGACCTGATCGAACATTGCATCGGCCCCGACGGGCTCTTCTTCTACAAAGAGCTGCCATCGCTACAACGCAGCGCGCCCACCCCCCACGCGCTCGAAGCCCTCACCCACGCCTATCGCGTCACCGGCAACGACGAGTACATGCGCATCGCGGTGCGCCATTTTGCCGCGCTCGCGGCCACGCCGGTCGATGGGGCAGGCGGTGTCAAACGGATCGACCCCAGTGGCGCGGTGGTCACCGGCAATGGGGGTGCCCGCATCTTCGCCGACAAGTACACCTCACTGCTGATCTTTGCATCCACCGCCGCGCCACTGGGGCTGCTCGATTGGTATGCCTATCCCCTTGCGCCCCAGGAACGCTCGCACGCCACCCTCACCAGCAACTAATCTCTCAACTCATTCCGCGTAAGGATAGAAGCGCATGAAACCCGATCCACTCACCCCCGAACTCATTTCGCACCGGCTCGGCACCGTTACGCTCGATCCGCCCGGCCCGGTGGTGGCGGGCAGCGTCGGCACCTGGACCCTCACCTACACGGTGGGCAGCTATGGCCTCGATGAAGGAGCCACGCTCAAGCTCAGCCAACGCTTTGCCAATGACTGGGAGATCCCCCAGTTCGACCACCCCACCGCGCCCGGCTACAGCACCATCACCACGGGTGACGCCAATCGTGGCGATGGCAAGCTGCGCGCCTACTATCACGCCAAGGCCCACGAACGACCGTGGATGAAATGTCTCGTCATCGATGTCTATGATGGCAGCCTCGCGCCCGGCGATACCATCACCCTCATCCTCGGCGATCGCAGCCACGGCGCCCCCGGCATCCGCGCCCAAACCTTTCAGGAGAGCGCGCATGAATTTCGGCTGCTCGTCGATCCCACCAATGCCAGCGTGGTGCAACGGCTGCCCACCTCGCCCATCTTTCCCGTGGTCGCCGGGCCAACGGTCGAGCTCGTCTGCATCGCCCCCACCCAGGCCCTCATCGGCGCAGAGATTGCAATCTTTGTCAAAGGGCAAGATCGCTGGGGCAATCCCGTTGCCGTCACCGAACCGCGGTTGACGTGGCATGGGGAGGCAGCGGTCCAACTGCATGGGACGGCGCTCCGCTTCACCACACCGGGCAGTGGCCATCTCGTCGCGCAATGCACCGTCGATGGTCACCAGCTCACCTGCCGCAGCAACCCCATCACCGGCTATGCGAATCGACAGCCGGTGCAGCGCTACTGGGGCGATCTGCACGCACAATCCGATGCCACCGTCGGCACCGGCAATGAAGAGGAATATTTCACCTTTGGCCGCGATTGGGCGCGCCTCGATTTCACCAGCCACCAAGGCAATGATTTCCAGATGACCGACGCGGATTGGCAACGGCTCAACGACGTTGTGCACGACTTTCATGATGATGGCCGCTTTGTCGTCTTCCCCGGCTACGAATGGTCGGCCAACACCACCGCGGGCGGCGACCGCAACGTGATCTATCGCCGTGAAGGACAGCCGATCCTGCGCTCCAGCCACTGGCAGATCCCCGCAACGCCCGAAGACGAACGCACCCCCGCACACCCCGCGAACGAGCTGTTCAGCAAGCTGCGCCAACATGTTGATCCCGCGGATCTGCTGCTGGCCGCGCACGTGGGTGGCCGCTACGCCGACATCCGCCGCTATTTTGATCAGGAATTGGGTCCCCTCGTCGAGGTCGTCTCTTGTTGGGGGGTCTTTGAGTGGCTGCTCTGGGATGCCTTTGAGATGGGCTATATGGTGGGGATCATCTGCAACAGCGACGGCCACAAGGGTCGTCCCGGCGCGGAAGGGCCGGGCGCGGGCGAGTTTGGCATTGCCAATGGGCTGACCTGCGTGCTGGCCGAGTCGCTGAGCCGCGACGCGATCTTCGCCGCGCTCAAAGCGCGACGCTGCTATGGCACCACCGGCCCACGCATTGACCTGGATTTTCAGATCAATGGCCAGCCAATGGGCTCGGTGCTTGCAGTTGACGAGCCGCTCGCGCTCGCTGCAACCGTGCGCGGCACCGCGCCCCTGGAATCGCTCACCCTCTATCGGGGCAAAGAGCCCATCCACACGGTAGAGCCCGCGGCATTTGCCAGCGCTGATGATTCCCGGCGCATTCGGCTCCGCTGGCAGGGCAGCCGCATCCGCGGGCGTGGCCGACGTGTCACGTGGGATGGCTCGATCCGCGTGGAGGGCGCAACAATCGAACGGGCCACCCCCTTTCAATTCGACGCCGCGACCGATGGGATCACCAGCCAAAGCGCGCGGGAGATCACCTTCAAGAGCAGCACCACCGGCGACACCGATGGCATCGATCTGTGGCTCGATCAGGCGGGCAGCGGGCGCATCATCTTTTCCTCACCAGTCATCGAAGAGACCGTGGAGCTGAGCAAGCTGGTGGGAGAGCAGCGGACCATGCGCGTCGACTGTGGCGGCATCGACATGGCGCTCACCATCGAACGCTACCCCGAACTGCTGACCACAACGACGCTGGGGCTGGAACACGCAGCAACGGCCCCCACCGACGCGACCACCCCCTACTTCGTCAAGGTCGTTCAGGAAGATGGGCACATGGCGTGGGCGAGCCCCATCTACATTCAAGCCTGAACCCAATATTCGCGGCACTAGCGCTTGTTGACATGGCATATTCGCGGGGGTAAACCCCGCTTCCAACATCGAGAAGCAGTCTCAACCGCTGGATAGGCAACCGCTGACGGGGCTTTCCCCATTGTCAACAATATTGTCAACAATAGCTAGTGCATTGCTAATGCAGCCGCCGGCGAGAAAATGTCAACATCCGGCTTGCCAATGCACTAAAGTGGGCTCTGTTTGAAAACAGTAGCTCCGGCAAGCGGGCAACCTACCGTTTTCAAGCCAACCGCACTGTAGCATGCGTGGCGCAGCGTGAACAGCGGATCAGCGCTGCTGCCTTTCCTGCTCGATCTCTTCAAACCAGCGCTCTAACTCGCTCACCATGCGCTGCACCCGTGCCGGCTCCCGCGCGGCCAGATTGTGCGCTTCCTGCGGATCACTTTGCAGGTTGTAGAGTTCGGGTGGTGGCGGTTCGGGCACAATGCGTCTGGGCTCGGGGATATTGAGCAGGCCGCTAATCGTCTCCGGCTCATATTTGTAGGCAATATCCGCTTCCACATAGCGCTCGGCCAGGGCTTCATCCGCGGGGGTGGCGTAGCGGATGTCAGGAATAGCCGGGCGCACCAGTTTCCACGCGCCATCGCGCATGGCTGCGTTGGTCGTGCCAATGGGGGTATAGGCATTCCATTGCCAGAAGCGGCGGGGCGCGTCCCGTGGAAGCTCGCCCCGCAAGCGGGGCAGGATATTGGTCCCATCAAATGGCAGTGGCTCGTGGTTACCCAACTCATGTGGTTGCAAACCGGCACACGCCAACAAGGTGGGCAGCCAATCCGTAAAGTGAAGGAGCGCATCGATCTCTTGCCCGCGTTCGAGCCCCGCGGGCCAACGCACGATCATCGGCACCCGGATGCCCCCCTCATAGACCGAGCCCTTGGCCCCGTTGAAACCACAGTTGAAGCGCCGCGTATCCCGATCCATGCCCGGCGGCACCTGATCCGCGCGCAGCATGAAGGCCGGGCCATTGTCGCTGGAAAAGAGCACGATGGTGTTCTCGGCCAACCCCTGTTCATCCAACTCAGTCAACAGCCGGGCGATCCCCGCATCCATCGCCTGGATCATGGCGTAGGTTATGGCCACGCCAGGGGAAAGCCCGGCGTCGAGATAGGGCTGCACCAGTTCATCCGGAGCTTGCAGCGGCGAGTGGGGCGCGTTGTACATCATCGCCAGCAGGAAGGGTTCGGCGCGATGGCGACGCATGAAATCAATCCCCTCGTCCGTCAGCACATCGGTGAGATAACGGCCATCGGTGCGCTGAAAGCTGCCGTTGCGCTCAATGCGCCACCGATAGTAGTCTGCCCAGCCGCCGCGGAAGCCGGCGAACTCGGCAAAGCCACGGGCATTGGGGTGGTGGCGGGGGTCGAGCGCGCCGTTGTGCCACTTGCCGACCAGGCCGGTGGCATAGCCCGCGGCCTGGAAATAGTCACCCATTGTCACTTCGCGCGGGGCAATGCGGTCGAGCCCCAACATCTCCTGGGGCGTCAGCGCGCCGGTGCGATGGGGATAACGCCCGGTGAGGAGTGCGGCGCGGGCCGGGGAACAGACGGGTGAGCCAGAATAGTGTTGGGTGAGACAGAGGCTCTCTGCCAGCAACCCATCGAGCGCAGGGGTGTGGACCGCTGGGTTGAACGCGCCAAAGTCGCCATAGCCCATGTCGTCCGCGAGAATAAGCAGAATGTTAGGTTTGGACATAAGTTTAATTCCTATGCAGTCTGAGTGGAAGTTAAGGGCTTGACCAACCAGCCGACATCGAGCCCCGCCAGTAGCCAACCCATGACGAGATCGAGAGTTGATTGCTGTGTTTTTTGATTGTCATGTTTTTTTGATTGTTGTGAACCATTGTAACGGAATAGCTCAAAAGAGAAAAGGAGTAGGATTATGTCTGAAATCAAGGTCATCCCAACCGGCGCTGCCCTGGGCGCGGATGTAACCGGTATCGATCTCAGTCAAGCGCTCGACACCGCGACCAACGAACTGTTGCAGACGGCCTTTCGCCAACACGCGGTCCTGCGTTTTCGCGGCCAACAGCTGACCAAAGCCGCGCAGGTCCGCTTTAGCCGCTACTTTGGCGAACCGGTGCCCCATCCAACCAACACGCGCGATCGGGATCCCGAGCAACCAGAGATCACAATCATTTCGAACATTGAAGAAGCGGGCAAGGCCGTCGGCGCGCTCGGTAATGCGGAGCTCAGCTTTCACGCGGATCTCGTCTTTTTGCCCACGCCCGGCTCGGTCTCAATTCTATATTGTGTGGAAACGCCGGATCACGGTGGGGATACCTATTGGAGCAGCGGCTACGCGGCCCATGCAGCATTGGATGATGGAACGAAAGCAGAGATTGCCGAGTTGGGGGTCGCCTATGTGCACCGCAATCCCGCGTACAACCCACCCACACCACCGGTGCACCCCCTCGTCTGCACCCACCCCGAAACGCGGCGCAAGGTGCTTTTCCTCAGCCCCAACGCGGCGCAGTCGGTGACGGGCATGGACGAGGGCAGTGGGCGCGCGTTGCTGGAGCGGCTCTTTGCCCACGCCACCGACGAACGCTTTGTCTGGCGCCACCAGTGGCAGCCAGGGGATCTGATCGTGTGGGACAACCGCTGCACCCTGCATCGCCGCGATGCCTTTCCGAATGACCAACGACGGCTAATGCACCGCACACAGCTGCTGGGGCCATGTACGGTCTGATCATCATGTTGCGACCGGATTGCAGCGAAACAGGGTGGCACAGTAACAGGTTGGCATGACTCGCCAAGCGGGCCTGTCATTTCGCCACCCTGATTTTTTCTCCGCTACATTGCTACTCTGCCACTGTCACGGTAATCTCGTCACGATACTGCTCACCTTCGAGCGCAAGATGTGCGCCATTGGCCATCTGCAACCGCAACACGTGCTCGCCCGGTGCCAGATCCAATGTCGTTGTCAGTTGCCCACCGCCAAAGTGGATGTGATTATCGTCAGCGGGGATGACGTTGCCGGCTTCGATGAAATCGGTATCGACCAAAATGTGCATGTGCCCCGCGCCTGCGCGCAACACACCACCGGAGCGTTCAACAATTAGACCTGCCGCGCTCATCTTTACAGAAACAGGCGAATTTACAGAAACAGGCGAAGTCACGAGCTCACCATCAGCAGGCGCAACAAACTTGACGTTAGCAGCAGGAGTATCTGCAGCAACAGTCACGGTGATTGTGTCGCGGAACTCTTCACCTTCGAGCGCAACATGGGCACCATCGGCCATCTGTAGCCGCAACAGATGTTCGCCTGGTTCCAGCCCCAACGTCGTTGTCAGTTGCCCTTTACCAAAGTGCAAATGTGCTTCATCATTGGGAATGGGATTGCCCGGCTCAATAAAATCAGTATCAATGAGAATGTGAAAATGACCAGCATTGGCGTTGATGGGACCAGCCGGCTCAACAATCAATCCAGTGGCGGCCATGGCCACATCAAACGAGGGCGGCACGGTGGCCCCATCCGACGGCATGGCAAAACGGACCGCCTGGGCCGGTGCGTCATCGGCTACGCTGACCACGATCTCGTCGCGGTATTCCTCGCCTGCCAACGCCACGTGCGCGCCATCCGCGGCCTGCAAACGCAGCGTATGTGAGCCAACAGGCAAGACCAATTCCGTGGTGGTGGAACCGTCACCAAAGTGCAGATGTTGAGCATCATTGGGGATGGGATTACCCGCTTCAATAAAGGGGGCATTGATGAGGATGTGCAGATGTACCTGCCCTTCAACTAGCTGGCCAGCTGGAGCGATGGTTACACCGGTCGCACTCATGACCACCGTGGAGGTGATCGGTATAATGGCGTTGTCACTTGGTTGCAGAAATGCAACATTGATCGGCGTGGCAGAGCCCTCACTACCCTCTGCATCCGACGTGGTCTCTTCGGCAGGCTCTGGGCTGGGTTCCACATCAGCTTCGGCGGGTGCTGCCGCCTCTGTGTCGGTTTGATCGGCGGGTGCTGCCGCCTCTGTGTCGGTTTGATCGGCGGGTGCTGCCGCCTCTGTGTCGGTTTGATCGGCGGGTGCTGCCGCCTCTGTGTCGGTTTGATCGGCGGGTGCTGCCGCCTCTGTGGTAGGCTGTTCGGCGGGTGCGTTCTCTGACTCACCATCACCGCAGGCTGCCAATGCGATAGCGATCAACAAAATGCTCATCAACAGCAATCCAGCTCGAGTGGCACGGGACATGGGGAATTTCCTTCCTATCTTTGGTTGGTTGAGAGGGGATTGAATTTACAGGTGCCTCAATCTGTCATTACCTCAATCAGAAGTATAGCACAATGTTCACGTGGCACATCCACTGAAATTCAGCAGAACCAACACTTCTCCGTCTTCGGCCTCTCTCCAGGTGGGATCGCTTGCGTGCATCGCACAGGTGACATGACCTGGCGCAGGGTAGGTTGCTTGCACCTGTGCAACGCACTCCCTTGCGCTGCCGGGGATGCCACAAAGTCGCGTGGTGTCCTACGCTGGATCCGTGGCGTCCTCGGCAATTTCTGTCTCATACAAGAAGTTACGTTGCATTGTAAAACGATCATGTCGAGCGACCAGTCAAGCAAGCGTTCGACGATGGTCAAATCGTTTGCCGTTGCCCCATCAGAGGGCAATACACCGCGCGACGCACCCATGCAATCCGACTGGGTGGATATTGAAGTAGGCAGTCCGTGTGATACGCGTTCCAAGGGTTTTGGCAATCGGCTGCTCGTCCTGTAGTCGCCTGGACACCGGCAAGCGGATGCCCCCACGCGATTGGTTCTTGAATCTTGAAGAAGCCGACTTGACAAACAGCGCCAAATCCTCTACACTCTGTGGCAGCTGTGGTATAGACCTCTATACGTCTGCACCGCGCGGCAGCAATGAGCGTGCCGCCGCGTATCGACAGCCGGCGCAAGAGGTAGATAGCGAATTGACGACCCATCTCAAAGCCGCACGAATATGCGTACTTTTGCCCGCGAGTAACTTTGCGACCTGTAAGAGGCTTGGCGACAAGGGTTTGTCTAGTAAGGGTTTATCTATAGTGCGGTTGGCTTGAAAATGGTAGATTTTTTGAAGGTCTACTTAAAAGGAGATACACGATCTTGTTGCAAGTGAAGGTCGACAAAGGGAGCCCGGTCCCGCTCTATTATCAGCTGGCAGAACAGCTACGCGAAGCTGTCGACGTGGGAACACTCGTTGCGGGCAGTCGATTGCCACCGGAACGGGAGCTGTGCGAACAGGCGGGCATTAGCCGCATGACCGCGCGGCAGGCCGTTGCCTATCTCGTCCGGTCCGGCGTGCTAGAGGTGAAGCCCGGTGTTGGAACCTTTGTGGCCGCGCCCAAACATACCCGCGATGCGCTTCACCTGCTGGGCTTTACTGCCGAGATCATGCAACAAGGCGAAAAGACGGCATCGCAGGTCCTGGAACAAACAGTGACGCTGCCACCGCCGCGCGTTGCACAGGGCCTGCAACTACAGCCAGAGCAGACCGTCACCAAGCTTGTCCGCCTGCGCTTTGCCGGCGAAACACCGTTGTTGCAAGAGACCACGTACATTCCCACCGATCTCTGCCCAGGCTTGGAGAAGGCGGACCTGCAGACGCAGTCGCTCTATGCACTGTTAGAAGAGCGGTACGCACTGCGATTGGCACGGGCACGCCAGATGCTTGAAGCGACGGTTGCCAACGATTATGAAGCCGATCTTTTCGGCATCGCTCCCGGCTCGCCGATGATTTTGCTCGAAGGCACTACCTACACAGTCCGGGAGCAGCCAGTGGAGTATTTCAAAGCAATCTATCGCGGCGACCGCGTGCGCTTTGAGTTGGAAAGTCACGGTCTGGAAAGTCACGCTGATGGTTCACGCAGCACAGCGGGCAAGAGCCGTCAATCGGCACTCACCCCAGTCATTGATTCCAGTCTTTGATTTATTACGCACCGAGAAGAGCATACCCGTGGAGAGCAGGCCACACGCTTGCTGGCTCTTCTCGACAAGTGGCGTAAGTCTAATTATCGTCGAGCTTACGCACCGAGAAGAGCATACCCGTGGAGAGCAGGCCACACGCTTGCTGGCTCTTCTCGTTAAGTGGCGTAAGTCTAATTATTGTCGCGCTTACGCACCGAGAAGAGCATACCCGTGGAGAGCAGGCTACGTGCCTGCTGGCTCTTCTCGACAAGTGGCGTAAGTCTAATTATCGTCGAGCTTACGCACCGAGAAGAGCATACCCGTGGAGAGCAAGATACGTGCTTGCTGGCTCTTCTCGACAAGTGGCGTAAGTCTAATTATCATCGAGCTACACCAGGCGTTGATCAGAGCGCTCGTGTCCACAACATGTGATCACCGGACAACACGGGACAATTTTGCAGCGCGGCAAAGAGCCAAATCACGTTTCTGCTCCACGGGCCGATAGAAGCGTGCGCACCATTCGCTAGCTATTCTACATTTTTCATAAACAGTTCACCCAGATTCTACCCATCAGTTTCTATCAGGAGAGTATTCTATGGCTACGCCTGTTCGGATTGGCGTTGTTGGTTGTGGCAGCGTTATGCAACGTCCCTACACGGGCCAGATCAATCAGCTCAAGACGCGCGAGTTGGTCGAAACGGTTGTTGCTTGTGACGTCAAGGAAGAACATCGCACCAAATTGCTGGGGCCGGGCTATGGTTACCAGCGCTTTACCACCGATTTCGAGGAAGTTGTTGCTGCTGACGATGTGGATATCGTGCTGATCACGACGTCGATGCAGGAACATGCAATGATCACCAGGGCCGCGCTCGAAGCGGGCAAACATGTGCTCGTTGAAAAGCCAATGGGCACCACGCTGGAAGAGGCCGCGGCGATCGTGGAGCTGGCCAAACGTAGTCCGGGCCATTTGGTACCCGCGCCCCATGTGATCCTCAGTCCCACCTATCAGAAGATGTGGCGTCACATTCACCGTGGCGACATTGGCCGCCCCCATTTGGCGCGGGCCTTTTATGGTTGGGCGGGTCCAAGTTGGGGCCAATGGTTCTATCGCCGGGGTGGTGGCTCCATGTTTGATCTGGGTGTCTATAATGTTGTGACACTCACCGGCTTGCTCGGCCCAGCCAAGCGGGTCACTGGGATGGTGGGCACGGCTGTGCCGGAGCGCGAGGTCGAAGGCGAAATGATGCAGGTCGAGACGGATGACAACGCGCAGATCTGCATCGAATTTGCCAATAGCTGCTACGCAACGGTCACCACCGGCTTTACCATTCAGCGCTATCGCAACGCTGCCGTAGAGATCTATGGCAGCGAGGGAACGATCCAGATGTTGGGCGATGATTGGGACCCCGATGGCTATGAACTCTGGCAGAACGAGGTGGGTGCGTGGAAGCTCTTTGGCGAGACCGACCCCAATTGGCCGTGGACCGATGGCATCAACCATCTGGTCGACTGCATCAACACCGGCAAAAGACCCATCATCACGCCAGAGCATGCCTATCACGCCATTGAGATCATGGAAGCAGCACGCGCCGCGGGGCAGGATGGACAACGGCGCACCATCGCCAGCACCTTTACCCCAGCCACCTTTTGGGAAGACGAAGAGGAAGCAGAGGCGATCCATCTTCGCCACGATCCAGCCAGTGGATGAGACCAGCGATGAGCGCCAACTACCATGCCCATTCGCCTTTCACGTTGTCTTTCACACTGTCTTTCAACTTGCCTTTCACCGTGCGCTCGTCCAGTTTTTTGATTGCAGCTAGCTGCCATTCTCTTTTCCCATGCAACTCAAGTTGCTGTCTACCCTCTCTGCACGCGGGTCATTGCTCAGAAGATTGCCTCTTCCAGGAGATGGAGCAACTTGAGTCATTCAGGACACATCAACTAGTGATCATTCAACAGCCATCGTTTAGCAAAAAAAATTGCCATGACCTATAAACCTTCACCCCGACCAACCTTTAGCGAAGCAACCCACATTCCCTATGCCGACGTCACCCGTCACCTCTGGGGCGACCCAGAAGCGGGCACCGTCTCCGACTGGATCTATGTATCCAACGAGAAGATCCATCAACTGCTCTTTGGCCTGCCTCCCGGTGGCCGATTCCAACATTCAGCAGAATTTCGCACCATCTTTGCCGCGGATGAAGTGCTCTATGTGCTGAGTGGCGAGATGCTGCTGGCCAATCCGGAACGGGGCGAAGTGCAGCGCGTGCGCAAGGGCGAAGCAGCGTTCTTCCGGCGTGACACCTGGCACCATGCCTTTGCGTATGGTGATGAACCGTTGCGCGTGCTCGAATATTTCTGTCCCCCCCCAATGCAGGGCACCTCTGGCTCCTATGCCCGGACAAAGCCCAACCTCGACATTTCGCGCTACACGCAAGATCATCTGCTGGGACGGTGGCCAATGGAGCGGGCGCAGATCCGGCAAGAGTCTACCATTCAAGTGCTGCGTGAAGAGGATTACCTGTTGCGCTATGAAGGTGAGGAACATCGGGTGCTGGTGGGGCTGCTCGCGGCCACCGAACATCTAACGGTGGGCAAACTGTACCTGCGCCCCGGCGAACAGAGCGATGTGCAGATCCACGGCGGCGACGAAGGGCTTTATTTGCTGGAAGGTACGCTACAGATTCATTGCCCGGAACGGAATGGCCAGAGTTGGTTTGAGCTGAATCCGCAGGATGGTTTCTACATTCCCACCGGCGAACCCCATCAATATTTCAACATGACCGATCAACCCGTATCCTTGCTCTTTTGTGTTGCTCCCGATTATCTCGCGCCGTGAACGCAACCGATCCAGCGGTCCATGCCATTGGCATTGATGTGGGGGGCACAAAGATTGCCGGTGGCGTGGTCGAGAGCCGCTCCGGAAAGATCGTGCTCGCGCAGACGATCCCGACCCTGGCCCACCGTGGTGGCACGGCAGTCCTGGAAGATTGTCTCGGCCTCATCGCGCGGTTGCAACGTGACGCAGCAGCGCGTGGGGTAGCGGTCAGCGGTGTTGGCTTGGGTCTCTGCGAATTGGTCGATCCCGCGGGTCGGGTGACCAGCGCCTACAACTTTGACTGGCGCACGCTGCCAGTGCAAGAACGCTGCACTGAACTCGCGCCCACGCTTTTGACGGCCGATGTGCGCGCAGCTGCCCGTGCCGAGGCTCGCTACGGAGCCGGACAGGCACACAACTCTTTTGCCTACGTAACGGTGGGGACGGGAATCAGCTCGACAGTGGTACAGGCGGGTGAGCCGTGGACAGGCGAGCGGGGCAACGCACTGGTTCTGGCGTCAATGCCGCTGACGACCATCTGTCCCCACTGTGGTGCATTGCTCCGGCCAACGCTGGAAGAGTTCGCGTCTGGCCCGGCCCTGGTGCGCCGCTACAACGCAGAAGCGGCGAGTCCGGTCACGACGGGACAGGATGTGCTCGCTGCGCTGGCTGCGGGTGACAAAGTGGCCCGCGCAGTCGTCAGCTCTGCCGGCGATGCATTGGGCACGAGCGTGGCTTTTCTGTGCAACATAGTTGATCCCGCGGCCGTGGTCGTTGGCGGGGGACTGGGATTGGCGGGCGGTCTCTATTGGGAACGGTTTGTGAGCACGACCCGCAGTCACATCTATGCGACCAGCACGCGCCAACTCCCGATCGTACCGGCAGCCCTGGGGGTTGGCGCGGGTGTCATTGGCGCGGCAGCCACCTTTCTGCAGCGAGCCCGCTAACAGTCTTCAAGAGCACTGGTTGCAAGAGCACTAGTTTTCGAGCAATGGTAGAACGCAGCAGAGAGAGCAGATAACGATGTCGGCAAATGAATCACTGCCCACCCAATATCGAGCGGTACATGCGCATCGTCACTGGACAACCTGGCCGCTGCTTCGCCATTTCCGTGCGCTCCGCTTGCGCCGGTTGCAGCCGCTGGCGGGCGGGCGTTCCAACGAGCTTTCGATCATCCGCTACTATTGGGCCGATTTTCTGGAACGCCATCGAACGGATATCCGCGGGCGCGGATTGGAGATCGGCGAAACCGCGACGCTGCGTGCCTATGGTGGTGAAGAGCTGACCGCGGCCGATGCACTCGATCTCGCCGCGCACAGCCCAGAAGTGCGCCTGGTGGCCAATTTGAGCCGGGCCGAGCATCTGCCGGGGGCGCAGTACGATTGCTTTATCAACCAATTCACCACCTGTGTGATCTATGATATTGAATCGGCGCTCTACCATGCCATTCGGCTTTTGAAGCCGGGGGGCGTGTTGCTCATCAACTTTTGGTCCGTCGATTTTTATTTACATCGCGGGTTGGACATGGGCACGACTGACGGCGCGCAACCGCCGCTCTACATGTACCACTGGTTCACACCGATTATGGTGCAAAATTTGCTGCGGGGGCTTGCCCTGAGTGATGAAGATTTCGAGTTGACGATCTACGGCAATCTACTGACACGCATGGCATTTCTGTTGAATTTACCCGCCCGAGAGCTGACGCCAGCCGAACGCGACCGGGTTGACCCCGGACAGCCACTGCTGATCTGTGTGCGGGTGGTGAGGCCAACGACCTGGTCGCCAACATGTCCGGTGCCGCGTGATCCAATCTGGCAACCCACGGTTCCCCCGGCCCAAATGCAAGAGGAGACCGGCCATTACGGTGACGAATATCTTGAGCAGTAGCGAGCCGGATTTATGTAGCACACGTGTACTGCACGTTGGGATGTAACGCACGTTGGGATGTAACGCACGTTGGGATGTAACGAGTGAGTAACGGCAACTTATAGCAAGGAGAGCAATGATGATAGGTGAGATGCAGAGTGGTGGCACAATTCGATACAGTCGGCGGCAATTTTTACAGCTGGCGGGGATGGCTGGTGGCAGTGCGCTGTTGGCAGCGTGTGCTGTGCCCGGTGCCACACCCAACGATGAAGGGGGCGGTGACACAGAGAATGGAGTGACGATCGCTTGGTGGAACTCCTATAGCACGGAGACCGTGCAACAGATTGCCCCAGAAATCATCAGCGATTTCGAGGCGCTGCACCCAGAGATCACCGTCGACTATGAGATCAGCGGTGGGCCCCCTGGTGGCGGTGCGCTGGTCGAGGTGTTGCTTTCGCGGATCGCGGCGGGCAATCCACCAGAGACCGTTACCATCTTTGATCCACCTTCGCAATATGGGGCACTGGGTTCATTAGTTGCCATTGATGACCTCATGGCCGCGGCTGAAACGGCTACATCCGATGCCTTTTATGAGGGTGTGCTCAACACCTGCAAATGGCAGGGCAATACCTACGGCTTGCCCGCGTCCGCGGCTTGCTCCGTGGTCTTCATGAACAAGACACTCTTTGCCGAAAAAGGAATCTCCACCGATCGCGCGGATTTCCCCCAAAGCTGGGATGAATGGAAAGCGCTTTCAGCAGAGCTGACCGTCATGGAGAATGGCGAAGTGCAGCAGGCAGGCTATGTACCACCCTGGGCAGACAGCTGGCTCTATCCGGTCTGGAGCGATCTCAATGGCGGTCGTATTTTTGATGCAGAAAACAGTCAATATTCAATAGACAGCCCCGAGAATATTGAGTGGGTGCAGTATTGGGCCAACTGGATCGATGAACAGTATGGCGGTGATCTGGAGCGGTTGAGCCTGGTTGGCAACTGGAATAGCGCTTATCCGCCCGATTCGGCCTACTTCAACAGTCTAGAATCGATGCATCTCGATGGCAGCTGGATCATGACCGATATTGAGTACCCGTTTGAGTGGGAAATTGCCCACATTCCCGTTGGGCCGAGCGGCAACCAATCGGTGACTGGCTTCTGGCCCAACTGGTTCGTCATGCCCACGGGGAACGCTCACCCCGAAGAATCCTTCCGTTTCATCGAATATTTCTCGACTGTTGGCTGGGAAACCTGGTACCAAGCGATCATGGA
This sequence comes from Caldilineaceae bacterium, assembly GCA_965228585.1. GTDB lineage: Bacteria > Chloroflexota > Anaerolineae > Caldilineales > Caldilineaceae > JAHBVH01. The sequence goes on along the minus strand of CBDDHX010000004.1, from coordinate 2,691,213 downwards.
TACCCCGGCCTGGAAGGGTGCATCGCGCGAGAACGTGACCCAAAAGCTGGTCGATCTCTTTGGTCAGGAACGGGCACTTGAGCTGCATAACTTCTTCACCGATTATCTGGCCAACACCGCGGCCATGTGGGATTCGCCGATCCAAAATTTTGCCAGCGACACCCTGCGCACGACCATTGAAGCTGTTCTCAGCAAGAGTCAATCCGCCAGCACAGCAATGGCCAACGCACAACAACTCTGCCAAACCAGACTGGACGAGACGTTGAACACAACCACTTGATGACAAGGTGGCTCGGCCGGGAGCATCGAATCTGCTCCCGGCCATTCCTTGACGTCGACGCTTTGCAGGAGTGAATCTGGATCAACGGTATGTCAAAACAACTTCGTCGGAATCTCTACGCCTACCTATTCGTGGCACCCTGGCTGCTTTCATTGCTGGTCTTTACAACCTATCCCATGCTCGCTTCATTCTATTTCGCCATGACCCGCTACACCATTGTGCAGCCAGCAACCTGGATCGGCAGCAAAAATTTTGAAGTGATGTTCACCCAGGATCCGCTCTATTGGACCTCCGTCTGGAACACGCTGATCTACGCGCTGGCTGCGGTGCCGTTGCAGATGCTGGTGGCACTCTGGCTGGCAACGCTGCTCAACCAGAGCACGCGCGGCATTGGCTTCTATCGCACTGCCTATTACCTGCCCGCGCTGGTGCCGACGGTAGCCACAACCCTGCTCTGGATGTTGATTCTGGACCCGCGGGCGGGGCTCTTCAACGCGGGTTTACAAGCCGTTGGGCTGCCCAAGCTCGGTTGGATGTACAGCTCCACTTGGGCCAAACCCTCGCTGGTGCTGATCGCCGTTTGGGTTGGCGTGGGTCAACCAATGTTGATCTTCTTGGCTGGGCTGCGCGATGTGCCCCAAACGCTCATCGAAGCGGCCAAGATTGATGGGGCAAACAGTTGGCAACGCTATTTCCGAGTCACCCTGCCCTTGCTGACGCCCACCATCTTTTTTAATTTGGTCATGAGTATTATTGCATCATTTCAGGTCTTTACCACGGCATTCGTGGCCACCGCCACCGCCACTGGCGCAACAGCGGCCGGACCACTCAACTCGTTGCTCATGTATATGGTTCACCTCTATCGTCAGGGCTTCCGCTACTTTAGCATGGGCTATGCATCGGCAATGGCGGTTGTCTTGTTCGTGATGCTCGTCTTGCTCACATTGCTCGTTGTACGTTCTTCGTCGGCCTGGGTGCACTATGAGGGCGAGACTGTCAATGGCTAGGGACGCACGGGAAGACGGGATCATGAACACGATAGAGACGCATCGCACAAACATGACTAGACAGAACACAGGTAAAACGCGGCACAACAGGTTGCAGCGCACCGTGCGCAGCATGGCACAGACAGTGGTCCGCCATTTTATTTTGCTGACGGTTTCGCTGCTCTTTCTCATTCCCTTTTGGTGGCTCATCGTCTCGTCGTTGAAACCCACTGGGCAGATCCTGACCTATCCTCCGCAGTGGCTGCCAGATCCCATCTTGTGGGAAAATTACTGGATCGCCCTCACCAGCCCCACCTTTCCCTTTCTGACGCTGCTCCGCAACACACTCTTTTACACCGTCACCTCGACCATTGGGACAGTGGTATCCTCGGCCGTTGTCGCGTATGCCTTTGCGCGCATGCAATTCTGGGGACGCGACCTGCTCTTTAGCATTACCCTGGCAACGCTGCTGCTGCCCGGTGTGGTCACCTTGATCCCAACCTACATCCTCTTTCAACAGTTGGGGTGGGTCGGCACCTATGCACCGCTGATCGTGCCCCACTTCCTTGGCACTGCGTTCAACATCTTTCTCATCCGTCAATTCATGTTGACGATCCCACGTGATATGTCTGACGCGGCACGAGTCGATGGCGCGGGCGACTTCACCATTCTCTGGCGGATCATGGCGCCGCTCTTGCAACCGGTGCTGTTGGTCGTGGCTATTCTGCATTTCATGTACACCTGGAACGATTTCCTGGGACCGCTGCTCTATGTCGACGATGCATCAGAATACACGCTGGTCATTGGCCTGTATGCCTTTCGCTCGCGCATGGCGCTGCAATGGAATCTGTTGACGGCGGCCGCGCTTTCGATTACGTTGCCACTGCTCGTGCTCTTCTTTGTGGCCCAACGCTACTTCATTGAAGGGGTGACGCTGACGGGGATCAAGGGCTGACTTGGCATAATTAACTCATGGACTGCAGGGATCTATCATTCTGCGGCAGAACGACGGAGAACGATTCTTGTCGGGGCAGCTGCAACGAAGCTATGGCAATATGGCGACGGAAAGAAAAGAGGCGAAGCGATGGATAAGGTGAAACTGGCACTGCTCGGCTGTGGTGATGTGGCACAGCGTGATTATCTACCGGAATTTCACCGCCTGGCCGACCGTGCGGTGCTTGTGGCGGTCTGTGGACGGCAACGGGAGCGGGCGCAAGCCGTTGCCACCCAATATGCGATCCCGCAGGTCTATACCGACTATGCACAGATGTTGGAAGAAAGTGGCGCGGACGCACTCATAAACCTGACGCCAATTCAGCTTCATTTTGAGACAACCGCGGCCGCGCTGCGCGCTGGAAAGTCCGTCTATTGTGAAAAACCGGTGGCGGGTTCAGTGGCAGAGGCAAAAGCACTGCAAGCACTCGCCACAGAAGAGAACTGCACGCTTGTCTGCGCCCCCTCCAGTCTACTCTTTCCCCAGGTGCGCCATGCACGGGACCTGGTCACCCAAGGGACGATCGGTGAACTCTACTCGGCACGCGCGCACGGCCACATGGGCGTGCCGCCATGGCACGGCTACACCTCTGATCCGACTCCTTTCTTTGCCAGTGGTGGTGGCCCCGCGCGCGATATGGGTGTCTATCCACTCCATGTGCTCACCGGCATCCTCGGCCCGGCACACCGGGTGAGTGCCATGATCTCTCATGTACTCGATGACTTTGTGCCGGTTGATGGACCAATGTCCGGGCAGCGGATTGCGGTGGAAGCCCCAGATAACTGGCAGATGGTGCTCGACTTTGGCGGTGGACGGCTAGCAACGTTGGCGGCCAACAACGTTGTGGTCGCGTCGCGTGCGCCCCAGGTCGAGTTGCATGGTCTACGGGGCACCATTGCCTTCGACCCCATTGATGTCAGCACGGCGGTAGAGATCTATCGCCACGGCCCTGGTTGGGAAACCACGCTTCCCCCTTTTCCCGGCCAGCCAGCAGGGCGAGAACGTGGCCCGGATCATCATCTCGGTGTCGAGCATCTGGTCGATTGCCTGATCAAAGATTGGAGACCGCAACTCTCGATCGAACATGCGCTGCATGTCATCGAAATCATTGAAAAAGCCACCCAAGCCGCGCAGACGGGTGTCACTCAACACATCGAAAATCGCTTTTAAGGAGTTTTGATCATGAGTAAAATCTTGCGAGCAGGATTGGTTGGCTGTGGCAGTCTGGCCCAGCGGGGACCATTGCCGCACCTCTCTTTGCCCGATGCCCAAGCAAAGGTCCGGCTGGTCGCCGTCGTCGACACCGTGGCCGAACGCGCGGCCGCGACCGCGGAACGCTATGCCGTGCCAGCATGGTATACCACCATTGAAGCAATGCTGGCCGAGGCCGAAGTCGATCTGGTGCTGATTCTCACGCCCATTCCCTACCATTTTGCCAATGCAATGGCAGCCATCGAAGCAGGCAAGCATCTCTATGTGCAAAAAGCCATGACAACCAGCGTGGCTGAAGCAGATGCACTGCTGGCCGCTCGCGACCGCATGGGTGTCAAGTTGGCTGCCGCGCCCGGTTTCGAGCTTTTCCCCAGCACCGCACAGATGCGGCGGCTGGTTGAGGAGGGCGCGCTCGGACACGTCAGCGTTGGCTTTACCTATACGTGGGGATTTGGGCACGAGTTTGAGTCGATCCGCAAGGGCAAAGGGGTGTTGGCCGAGATTGATCCGACCTGGTACTATCGCCCCGGCGCTGGTCCACTACCAGATGTAACGGTCTATGGATTACAGCTCGCAACCAGCATTCTCGGTGCTGTCACCCGCGTGACAGCCTTGGCCAACAAGACAAGTGAGACGCGTCAGTGGCAGGGTAAGAGCGTGCCTGTGGCCACGCCGGATAACAATCTTGTTCTAATGGAATTTGCTGCGGGAGCCTTGGTCACGGCCATTGGATCGAACCTGCGGGGTAGTCCAACCATTCCGTGGGGTGGCCTGGGGCTCTATGGCACAGAAGGCGTGTTGGAGGTAAGCGAGGTCGATCCGGCCAGCGGTTATCCCCTCGCCTTTACCGTCACCAGAGGGGCGGAAGCAGAAGAAAGTCGCTATTCCCTGGCACAGCAACCCTATTTAACCGATGCGCACCTGACCATCGAGGAACCACACACCTACTGTGACATCATGGATCTGGTTGACGCCATTACCGAAGATCGACCACCCCGTGCCACCGGCGAGCAGGCGCGCCATGTGGTGGAGATCATCGAAGCAGCGCAACGAGCCGCGGCCACGGGACAAGCCCAGCAATTGACGAGCAAAGTGTGATTGACAAAGTTCACCACTCTTGCTACGCTTACCACGACTTCTGCTGTGCCTGTTCTTGATCTCTATTCTCAATGCGATTGCTGAAGCCAGTTACCCCTTCTCAGTTTCGCTGAGCCTCCCACTGCAAAGGAGAAATCACCATGCAAACCCTTGTCCTCGCCGGCCCCAACCACGGTTTTGACCAAAGCGCGGCGGTTATTCACGCTACATTGCAACAGGCCGGAATCGACGCATCACTTGTCGATGACAAAGAGATCCTCACCGCCCCAGCGCTACGCTCATTCGATGTGCTTGTCTTTGGCACCGGCTTCACTCGCACCAGCCGCCAGCCAGATGGTTCGCTCGCGCGAGAACCGGATCTCACGCCGGAGCAAGAGGAGGGGCTCTTCAATTTTGTGGCGGGGGGCAAGGGGCTCGTCGGCATGCACGGCACCGCCTGGTGGATCGGGGGACGCGCCGTCGATCTCATTGGGGGGCACGCCAACTGGCACCCACCGGGGCTCACCTTTACCGTCAACATTGCGGAACGCGACCACCCCACCATGCAAGGGATTGACGATTTTGAAGTGGAGGATGAGATCTACATCTCTGCGCATGAACCACAGTTGCAGATCCTGGCAACAGCCGAGTGGCATGGTAAGGCGCACCCCATGGCATGGGTTAAATCATATGGCAAGGGCCGGGTCTTTTATACCACCCTCGGCCACACGGCAGAGACCTTTCAGCGGCCAGCGATGCAACAGGTACTGGTGCAGGCCACACGCTGGGCCGCCAGCAGCTAGCATATTGCGCGATCACGCGCAACCAACGACTCGAAAATGGTGCCGTCTTGATGCTGACCGACGGCACCATTTTCGATCTGCCACATTGCAACGCGTCCTTGTCTATCCTCGTTGCACCTTGGATCTCGAGCGAAGTGGACGGTGCTTTCTGGTACCGCTGCCACCCTGTTCCAAGGAGCAAGGGTGGCAGCCGCTCGCTATGTCGCCCACATCTGTATGGCCAATACGAACGTAACCGACAGCTGGGCAAGGGCAGTGCTGCGCTGCTCTCCTTGCCCAGCTACCATGCTCGCTCAAGGGCAACAGCCATCCGTGCCCGCGTGCGCGGACACGGTCTTGGCCGCTGCTTTGGTTTCGCTGGTGCAACAGGCATCGGCGGCAACTGGGGCATCATCCGTGCAACACGCCTCTACCCCGCAGCAACTCTCATCATGCAAGGCAAGGGTCTCTCCCCCCGTTGTTTCGCGCGCCAGCTTGAGCCCCGCAAGGTCCACATTGATCAAGGGTGTAGTCGCTGCGCTGGCAGCAGTGCCACAGCATGCATTCCCCGCCCCCACTGCATTGGCATCAACGGCCGCGGGTACGCCACATACACCGGTCTCGGGTAATTCCAGCTGGACATCTGCAGCAGCTTCCCAATCGCCCGTTAACGCCGCGACAACTGAACGCACCTGCTCATAGCCCGTGGCCAACAGAAAGGTGGGAGCACGGCCATAGCTCTTCATGCCCACCATGTAGAAATCTGTCTCGGGATGGCGCAGTTCCCGCTCCCCGTGGGGAGGGACGCTCCCACAACTGTGGATGTTGGGATCGATTAGCCCGGCAATGGCAGTGGGTGCCTCCACGCCCGGGTGCAGATCGAGCCGCAACTCGCGCAGAAACCCTAAATCCGGGCGGGCACCAGTCGCGCCAATAATTTCATCGACCGCAACCACCCGCTCACCCATGGGTGTATCGCCAAAAAGTTGCACTTGCTCGCCGTTCTGCTCGCCGTTCTGCTCGATTCGTGTGGTGAAGAATGGCGTCACCACTTCGATGGAGCCCGCCTCGACTAGCTCCTTAATGCGCATGCCCAACAGCCCGCGGCCGGGCAGTTCATCATTGTGTAGGCCACCGTAGGTCGCGGCCACGTTGGCTTTGCGCAAGATCCAGGTGATATGCGTGGCAGGTTCCTGCTCAGTCAAATCGCTCAGCTCTAAAATGGCATTGATTGCCGAATGGCCACCGCCGACCACAGCGATTCGCTTGCCAACATAGCGTTCTCGATTCGTGCCCAGCACATCGGGAATGCCATAGGCAATTTTGTTCTGCAGGGCCCGCTCGCCGGGTGCCGGCAGGCCGTCCGCCCCGATTGGATTGGCCGTGGCCCAGGTCCCACTGGCGTCGATCACGGCCCGAGCAAGAAAACGTTCTTCCCCCTCCTCGCGCTCCACCTGGATAACAAAAGGAGCATCAGTGCGACCGTGATCTTTCATTTTGTCAATGCGGCGGCGGCTGATAGCTAGCACACGGCTGTTCAGGTGAATCTGTCCCTGCAGCGCCGGTAGTTGAGCCAATGGCACCAAGTATTCGTCGATCAGCTCGTGACCGGTGGGCAACTTTTCGGCATCTGGCATGGTCCAGCCCGTCTCCTCGAGCAGCGTCACCGCGGCTCGATCAACGCACCAGCGCCAAGGCGAAAAGAGATGGACGTGCCCCCAGCCGCGAATGTTGGCACCAATTTCGTTGCCCGCTTCAAAGAGCACGGGACGCTCTCCACGTTGAATGAGATGGGCGGCAGCGGCTAAGCCAACGGGACCAGCGCCAATCACGGCAATCGGTAAATCACGTCTATTCATAAAAATTTCCTCAATTCATCAGGTGTGGCTCACGCAAGTCAGGGCTGCCAAGGCGCCGTAGCCTGCGCGACCGATCTTTACATATCGACACTTATCGATGTATTTCATTAAAAAAAATGTTTTCCAACCGGACAACGGTCATTGTTTCTCTACCGCGACTCAAGCCTCTGGCGTTGCCGTCAAGGCAAGTTCATCCGCCTGGGCAAAATCCGTCCCCACGAAATCCGGTGCAAAGTTCTGCATGAGCGTACCACAACAGACAGTAAAGTGTTCCTGGTTGAGCGTGTAGAAGCGTTGCCGCCCTTCCCGGCGCACGTGCACTAGCTTCGCCGCGGTGAGCAACTTGAGGTGGTGACTGACGGTTGGTTGATTGACGCGCCCCCCCAACGCTGCCACGACATCGTTGACATTCATCCACTCACAACAGAGCAGTTGCATGATCTCTTGCCGAGTTTCGTCGGCAATGGCTTTGGCAAAGGTAACGACCCGCTGATTGATTGACATGACTTCATTATATCGATTTCTGTCAATATGTCAACCCTCCGCCTCAAAGTGGGTGCGTAACACATTGGGGGCCTAGACCGGACGCTCAATCTGCTCCTCTTCTATACGTCGCCGAAAATGGACGCACCCCCAAAAGTCGTGGCGCTATTGCTCTGTTGGGGGCAACGGCAAAGCCGGGCGCTACTCATTCAGCGGTACGGATACCCATTCTGCTGCGACAACAATATTGGACGATCAGCACCCAAACCGGCATGCCGGCATACTGTGAAAGATTGAGTAAATTCTGCCGTGCCCACTGCACCCATTTGTACTTGCCCCATTGACCTTCAGCCAAGTCACCAGCTAGCACCCAAAGAAAAACCAAGAGCCCGAGAAACATTGTGTAGATGATGAGTGGCAGCAGGAGAGAGAAGGGCAATACCGAGTTGAGCACGGCTTGCCACTGGTGGGCAAGCAGAAAGAGGATCAACAAATGGGTGATCTGATCGATGACGAAGCTCGACCATTGGCGACTGACGGTTACACGCACCTTGAGATAGTCCACCACGAAGTGCAACAGACCCAGTGTCAACAGCAGTGGGAGCGCTGTTACCGTTGGATCAATGAGCAGTGCAGTGATGAGCACGTGGATAAATGCATGGATGATCACGCCCTTCCAGCTCTTCAGCTTCAGGCCATAAATGGCTGTAGTCTGCAGTGGAAAATCAGCGATGAGATGTCCGAGTATCAGTGCGGCTACAAGATTCATACAGATTGGCTCTTTATGGCTGATGAGGTACGATGGATCTGCGAGTGGCTGTGAGATAGAGCGGTATGACTCACTTCCGAGACAGCGTCTGCCCTCTCTTTTTAGGCATAATTGCTTATTGAAAGACAGCATGTAAGAGAGCACAGCTGTACAGCAGAAGAACAATCAGATCAGGCAGATGGTCACCTGCCTTGTCAATAGGGTGATCCTCCACAATTACAGTGCGGTTAGCTTGAAAACGGTAGGTTTCCCGCTTGCCGGAACTACTGTTTTCAAACAGAGCCCACTTTAGTATTCACCCAAAGTTGTTGTTCAGCTCGTGGGAGAGGCAATTTTTGCGAACTGACTCTCGTGAGAGATGGTAGGTAGCAACTTGAGATATTTTAGTATAAAATTACCGGCGGTTGGATTGCGAACCACTAACAGTTCTGCAAGAATATAATACTATAAACTACCGTGACAAACCAAAGGAGACAGCTCTGTAAAAGTAAACATTCGCTACTTATCTCGAATCACTTGGATACAGCGTGAAACCGATATTGATTGTCTGCCCCACCCCCGCCGTGAAAGATCCATGCCCAATTTCGCGGCACCTATTGACAGTTTCAGCCAAGTTCGTTATACTGCACGGTACTTGATGATGATGCGAGGTAGCAGCTTGCTCGAACGCCCTTTGGCCACCATTGTCATTCCCAACATTGTCATTCCCACCATTGTTATAGTAATGGCTGACACGGCAATGGCTGATCTTATGGTAATGGCTGACAGGGTAATGGTTGACAGGGTCATGACTGTTCGGGTCATGGCGAAATCAGCATCGAGGGAATTTAGTACAATTTGCTGAGAGCTTGTAAGAAGTTACAGACAAAAATCATAGGCTGTGAATCGGAATAGTAGCAATTGAGGCGGATTTCAGCGAGCCTTTCCAGTGCAAGTTTAGAGCAACTTGCCGGTGGTGTGAGAAAGGTAGTTGCGCAAATTGTGAATGGACCGAGGAGCCAAACCGTGAACACCCATCAGATCACCCTTCCCGCCATGGCAGTCGGAAGCTAATTCTTGATGGTCAAGTAGCTGGTTTCGGAGACGCCACCGTTATCTGGGCGCAGGAAATCGGAAAGCGAGCTTTCCCGTTTTCGCTAGAGTGAGACTGGCGCGATCCTTGCGTTTCACGCAGGGATTTTTTGTTGGCCGCAATCTACTCACACAGATCAATCGACGCAGATTGTTCAGTGAGCGCATTGTCCATCGGCCAGTCTAAACAGGGTGGCACCGCGGGTTTTCAGATCCCCGTCCCTGTGTGGAATTCTTCAGTTGGCGCTGAACTGCCGCTGGAGAGAGACCACACGGGGACGGGGATTTTTTATTGCCGCTAAACCCCACCCGTCAGGGTCTCGCTTCAGTTTGCAATGGGCGTCTTGGGGCCATTTATTTTCAGAGAAAAACAGGAATCAGACCCATGTCATCGCAATACAAACCAACGCTGGAAGAGGTACGCAGGTACGCAGGCCAAGGCAGCATTATCGCCATTCACCGCGAGCTGCCTGCCGATCTGGAGACACCCGTCTCGGTCTATCTCAAATTACAAGCAGAAGGCCAGTCCCCCAGCTTTCTGCTGGAGTCGGTGGAAAAGGGAGAACAGGTGGGGCGCTACAGCTTCATCGGCGTTCACCATCCACTGACCGTGAGCGCAGTTGGGGACCACATTACGGTTGGCGCTGCCGGTGGGGCCGTGCTGGAAGAACAGCGGGGAGACCCGCTCGACATTGTCAAAGAACTGATGGCCGGTCGGCAATCGGTGCAACTGCCGGGGTTGCCGCGCTTCAATGGCGGTGTCGTCGGCTACTTTGGCTACGATCTCGTGCGCTTCATGGAAAAGCTGCCAGAGAGCGCGGAACGCACGCTCGATATCCCCGACATGGTTTTGCTCTTCACCGACAACCTCGTCGTCTTTGATCATGTTCAGCACAAGTTGATTGTGATTGCCAACATGCGCATGGAAGATGATCTGCGCGCGGCCTATGCCGATGCCGTTGCCCGGATTGACACGATCATCGCGCAGCTGAATCAACCGCTCGTCCCACCGCAGCCACAGGTCTGCATGAGCGACGCACCGTGGGAGAGTAACTTTGAGCAGGCCGAATTTGAAGAGAACGTGCGCAAGGCCAAAGAGTACATTGCCGCTGGCGATATCTTTCAGGTGGTGGTGAGCCAACGCATGAGCCGCAAAACCGCGGCCGATCCCTTTACCATCTACCGCGCGCTGCGCATGCTCAACCCCTCTCCTTACATGTTCTTTCTCGACTTTAGCGGCGTGGCCGGCATTGAGGGCGACACGGTGCGGATCATCGGAGCTAGCCCCGAAATGCACGTGCGGCTGGAAAACGAAATGGCCTATCTGCATCCCATTGCGGGCACCCGCTGGCGCGGCGCAACCCAAGAAGAGGACGATCAGTTGGCCGACGATCTGCTCAACGATCCCAAGGAACGGGCCGAACACGTGATGCTGGTCGATCTGGGCCGCAACGATCTGGGCCGCGTCTGTGAATATGGCTCGGTCAATGTGCCGACAATGATGGCCATCGAACGCTACAGCCACGTCATGCACATTGTCAGCGATGTGCGGGGCAAGGTACAGCCGGGGCAAGACGCCTATAGCCTGTTGCGCGCCACCTTCCCCGCGGGCACGGTGAGCGGTGCGCCCAAGGTTCGGGCCATGGAGATCATCGAAGAACTGGAAGGGGTGCGCCGTGGTGCCTACGCCGGCGCGGTTGGCTACATCGACTACGACGGCAACATGGACACCTGCATCACGATCCGCACGATCACCATGCAGGGCGATGTCTGCCATTTGCAGGCCGGTGGTGGGCTGGTGGCCGATAGCGAACCGACCTATGAATTCAACGAGTCGATCAACAAAATGAAGGCGTTGTCGGTTGCCGTGGCCAACGCCGAAGCAGGGCTGCTCTAATGGGGCAAGTCAAAGTTTATGGACACGCAGCATACCTAAACCCAATCAAGCGCCAACTGTCGGATACGATCCATTCCTGTGTGGTCGATGCGCTCTCCTTGCCCGCGGACAAACGCGCGCATCGGTTCTTTCCGCTGGCAGGTGAGGACTTCTTCTATCCCGTCGGCCGCACTGATGCCTACACGATCATTGAAATTGCGCTGATCGAGGGGCGCAGCGTGGCCACCAAGAAGAAGCTGATCCGCTTGCTCTTCGAGCGGATTCGCAACGAGATTGGCATTGGCGAGCAGGATATTGAGATTTGCATCATGGAAGCACCAGCCCACAACTGGGGCTTCCGCGGTATGCACGGCGACGAGATCACGTTGAACTATCGAATCGATCTTTGAATTGTAATGCAAACGCAGAGAGAGGGAGTACTCATGGCGAAAAAGCGGATTCTCACCGGTGACCGTACAACCGGCAAATTACATTTGGGCCATTTTATTGGCAGCCATCGCCACCGATTGGCCTTTCAGGAAGAGTACGAATGTTTCTTCCTGCTGGCCGATCTGCATATGTTGACCACCAAGAATGCCAAAGAAGATATTGACAGAACAGCGGACAATGCACGGGCCATTGTTATGGATCATCTCGCCATTGGCATCGATCCCCAGACCGTCACCTTCTGTTTACAGTCAGCGATTCATGAGACCTATGAGTTGCAGCTGTTGATTAGCAGCCACGTGACGGTCGAACGGTTGCAACAGTTGCCGACCATCAAAGACATGGCCAACTCCGCCGGGTTGGAGCAGATTCCCTATGCGCTGCAGGGCTATCCAGTCCTGCAAGCCGCGGACATTCTGCTGCCCCGCGCCAACTTGGTGCCGGTGGGCAAGGACAACGAAAGCCACGTCGAGATCACACGCCAGATCGCGCGGCGTTTCAACAACGCGTATGGCGAAGTTTTCCCCGTTCCAGATGCCTATGTGGTCGGCGGCACGCTGGTGGGCACCGATGGCCAGGCCAAAATGAGCAAGAGCATTGGCAACACCATCATGTTGAGCGATGATGCCAAAACGGTGCGGCGCCAGGTGATGGGCATGTACACCGATCCCAAACGGGTCAGCGCCGATATTCCGGGCACCGTGGAAGGCAACCCGGTCTTTATCTACCACGACTACTTCAATCCCAACAGAGCAGAGGTGGATGATTTGAAAGCGCGCTACCGGACGGGCAATGTGGGCGATGTAGAGGTGAAGGAGAAGCTGGTGGTCGCGCTGGAAAATTTCCTCGAGCCGACGCGCGAACGACGGGCACAGTACGAAGCCCAAACTGGCTTTGTGGATGAGCTGATCTACGAAGGCACATTGCGCGCTCGCGAGGAAGCACGCGCCACGATCATTGCCGCCAAAAAGGCGATGGGCCTCACGGGGATCTGGAACCGGATCAGCCGCTCGGCAGAAAAACGGCGCAAAAAGACCGAGAAAGCAGCGCAGGCGGCATAAGCAAACCGTCGGTTTGAAAGGCACGCAATTGTGCGCAAACGCAGGGGATCTCTACCGGAAACTTCGCCCGCTGTTCAGACATTTACACCGCCAGCCAGCAGACCATCCGGTAACGACGAAAAGCATGGAGCGATATGATGGCTATGTCACTGCAAGAGGTCGTCCCGTGGGGGCGGTCGTTCTCTGAATACCAACGCATGTTTGCCATGAGCGATGCTGATCTGGCGGGCACGATTCTCGGCTGTGGTGACGGTCCGGCTAGCTTCAATGCAGAGCTGACCGCGCGCGGGGGCTCGGTGATCTCCATCGATCCGCTCTATGCCTTTGCTGCCGCGACAATTCGGCAGCGAGTGCAAGAGACCCACGCGACCATCGTTGCGAGTTTGGCCCAGAGCGCCGACCATTATCTGTGGACTGACTTCCACGATCCAGCGGCGTTGGGCGCTCATCGCCTGGCGACAATGGAACGCTTTCTCGCCGATTACGCGGTGGGACGGCAGAGCGGACGCTATCAGCCACAGCGTGTGCCGTCCCTCACCTTTCCCGATGGACACTTCACGCTGGCGCTCAGTTCCCACTTTCTGTTGCTGTACAGCGAACAGCTCTCGTTCGACTTTCACCGCGCGGCGCTCGATGAACTCTGCCGCGTTGCAACGGAGGTGCGGCTTTTCCCACTGCTCGATCTGGCCTGCCGCCATTCCGTGCACATCGCGCCATTGCAGGCCCACCTCGCAGCAGAGGGGTACCAAGCAGAGATCGTCGAGGTGCCGTATGAATTTCAACGGGGTGGCAATCAGATGTTACGGATTGGCCGCTCCTGTTCCAGTGCCATTCATTCTACTATCAATCGTTCTTACGTAGGCTCTGTTTGAAAACGGTACTGTTACTTCGTGGGCAGACCGTCAAAAAATCGACCGTTTTCAAGCCAACCGCACTATCCATGACCTACACACCGAGCAGAGCGTACCAGTGGAGAGCAGGCCATGCGCTTGCTGGCTCTTCCCGACAAGTTGCGTAGTACTATTGATGCGTAAGAGTAATATAGTGTCAGAGCAGCCAAAGAGGATTCATCATGATCGCAGTAATCGACAATTACGACAGTTTTACTTACAATTTGGTACAGTTTCTCGGCGAGATCGGCGCCAGGGATATTCAGGTCTGGCGCAATGATGCGATTGACGTGGAAGAGCTGGCCGACAAAAAACCGAGCCACATTCTGATCAGTCCCGGCCCCGGTACACCGGAAGCCGACAGCGGGATCAGCAATGATGTCATTCGCGTGCTTGGCCAGCAGACCCCCATCTTTGGCGTCTGCCTTGGTCAACAGTGCATTGGCCACGTCTTTGGTGGCCGGATCATTCGCGCCGAGCGGCTAATGCACGGCAAGGTCAGCCCGGTGAATCACCAAGGCACGGGCATCTTTCAAGGGCTGCCCACCCCCTTTACCGCCACTCGCTATCACAGCTTGATCGTGGAGGAACCGCTGCCGGATCTGCTCGAAGCGACCGCGTACACACCGGAGGGTGAACTGATGGGACTGCGCCACAAGCAACATCCCATCTTTGGCGTGCAGTTTCACCCCGAAAGTATACTGACCGAATATGGTCACGAGATGTTGGCCAACTTTCTGCGGATTGAAGCAACATGAGCATTCGGGCGCTATTGACGGATCTGGACGGGGTGATTCGCTATTGGGATCCAGCCATTTTCGAGCATGCCGAAGCCGCGCACCGACTGCCGGCGCGGACTTTGCGGCAGCTAGCCTTTGCCCCCGATCTACTCCAGCCGGTGATTACCGGCAAGATCAGCGATGAAGAATGGCGGCAACAGATTGCCAGGCGCTTGCAAACCCGCCATGTTGATTGCGACGCGACCGCGGCCGTGCAACAGTGGTCGCGGCCGGCCGGTGCTGTGGTGCAACCGGTGCTGGCGCTCATCCGGCGCTGTCGGCGACGGGTGCCCGTGATTCTCGTGACCAATGCCACTTCGCGGCTGCAGCACGATCTCGCGGCACTGGACCTGGTGAAGGAATTCGACCACGTGATCAATTCTTCGGTGGTGGGTGTTGCCAAGCCCGCGGCGGGCATCTTTGCCGCGGCGCTGGCGGCTGTCGATGTAGCCGCAGACGAAGCGTTTTTTGTGGATGATAGCGCGGCCAACGTGAGCGCGGCCCAACAGTTGGGGCTACACGCCCATCACTTTCAAACCGTGGACGGTCTGCAGCAGAGTTTGTCCGACCATCAGCTGCTGTAGCCAATTGGGAAGGCGCTACCGTGAATCAATGATGGATTGTGCAAAGAGAATGCAACGTACAGAAAACTAGTGGGTGAACATTGCCATGCCGGATCCCAACACAGAGAGTTCCAACACAGATAATCTCAACACAGATAATCTCAACACAGAGAGTCTCAACACAGATGTTGCCAATTATTTAATGACTTCGCCGGGGAGCAACTTCCTCAACCGGCAAGTAACGCTCCTGGCCCACTGGGAAGGGGCGAACAATCTGCTCTGGCGCGTCGAATGCGCAGGCCAGGAAGCCGTGCTCAAGTATTACCTGGACGCTGGGCAGGCGCGCGGGCGTCGCCAATTTGATGGCCAAGAGCGCTATCATCCGTTGGGTATTGCACCCAAGCCCCTCTGGTTCGATCGCTACCCAACCGGATTATCGCGCCAGGTGTTGGTCTATCAGTGGTTGCCGGGGGAGCCGCTGACCGCTGCCGCGAGTGCAGGGCTCGTGCGTTTTGCCCAGGCCGTGGCCCAGGTCCACCAGGGTGATCCCAACGATGTGCGGCGCTTTTCCCCCAATCCGCTCAACTTGGATTATCTCTGGAATGTGTTGCAGGGGGGCATGCCGCAGTTGCAACAGTGGCTACAGAGCAAGCAGGTTGCAGCGCTCTCGGCAGCGCTGCGCGAATTGACGGCCAATGCCCAGGCGCTCGTGACGGCGGCACTCCCACTGTGGCAGGGTGTTGCCCCCACGCCAATCCACGGCGATCTGAAATTGGAGAATGTCATTGAGAGCCTCGGCACGGTTGTGCTGCTCGATTGGGAGATGTTTGGGCTGGGCGATGCGGCATATGACGTGGCACATTTTTTACAGATGAGTCAGCGTGACCTGAGTGCCGAGCAACAAGCGTTGTGGCTGGAGAGCTATCTGGCGACCTTCGACCAGCCGGGGTTGGCTCAACGCATTGATATCTATCAACGGCTCTTGCCGCTGCAACATCTCACCTATCTGTTGCACGGGCTGCGTCAGAGCAGAGCGGCAGAAGCCGACATGTTGCGTGCCAACCAACCATTTTTGCAGGCAACTATTGTGGCAGCCATGGCCGCCGCGGGTTCTACGCTTAACAGCACCGCGACTGTGCCGGACCAGGAACTGGCAGCCCTTTTTGATTGACAGCGTGATCGCCCCCACGATCACACCATTTGCGAGCATCGGGAACTTTATCTCAAACAAGGAGCACCTAATGAGTCAGAGTAGCATCCAACAGGCGATCCACCAGCTCTTTGAGCGGCAGGATCTCTCCAGCGCAGAGGCCGACGCGGCCATGTCCGCCATCATGGCTGGCGAGGCAACCGAGGCCCAGATTGGCGGCTTCTTGGCGGCCCTGCGCATGAAGGGCGAGACAGTGGCCGAGATCACCGGCTGTGCCAGTGCCATGAAGCGGGCGGCCACCCAGGTACGACCTCAAATTGGCGATGCCATGTTGGTTGATGTGGTGGGTACGGGGGGGGATGGCACCCACACCTTTAATATTAGCACGACCGCGGCGCTGGTGGTCGCGGGCCATGGCGTCAAGGTGGCCAAGCATGGGAACCGCTCGGTGAGCAGCCGCAGTGGCGCGGCCGATGTTTTGGGGGCGTTGGGTGCCAATGTTCAACTCACCGCGGAGCAATCGGCAGCGTGTATCGAAGAGGTGGGCTTCACCTTTCTCTTTGCCGTGGTCTATCACCCAGCGATGCGGTTTGCCATTGGCGCTCGCCGCGAACTGGCCGCGCGCACCATCTTCAATATTCTTGGGCCGCTGACCAATCCGGCCAATGCCACCAACCTGCTCGTGGGCACATATGATCCGGCATTGGCAGAGCCAATGGCCAATGTGTTGGGCCAGATGGGCTGCCGGGCGGCCTACGTTGTTCATGGCGCCGACGGATTGGATGAGTTGAGCATCACCGGTGTAAACAAGGTGAGCCATTTCCAGAATGGCACCGTGCGCAATTTTGAGCTTGACCCGGCAACGCTGGGATTAACCACCGCGACGTTGGCCGACATCAAAGGAGGCACGCCCGAGGATAATGCCGCGATCACGCGGGGAATTCTCGCCGGGGAAATTGGGGGACCCATGCGCGACGCGGTACTGCTCAATGCCGGGGTGGCGCTGAGCACGGAATGTGGCGATTTTCAGACGGGCATTGAAGAAGCTCGCGCCAGCATCGACAGCGGTGCGGCGCTGCGCGTGCTCGACGCGTTTGTCGCGAAGACACAGAGCTTCCAGTAGCCAGCAGAGGAATAGACAAGGGATCATGAAACACTCACAACTCGACGTTGCCAAACACAAAGGGCAAGTTCTCGATCGGATCATGAACTGGAAGCGGGAGGAAGTGCCGAAGCAGATGGCTGAGGTTGCCCTGGCCGAAGTGAAAGCGTTTGCCCAGCTTGCACCCGCGGCGCTGGATTTTGCCGGTGCACTCACGGCAGAAGCAGGTGCCAGCCTGATCGCCGAAGTCAAACGGGCCAGTCCGTCCAAGGGGCTGATCGCCAAGGATTGGGATCCGGAACAGATCGCGGAGACCTATGCGCGCAATGGTGCCGCGGCCATTTCGTGCCTCACCGACAGCCGCTTTTTCCAGGGTGAACTGGCGTACCTGACCAGCATCAAAGAGCACTTGCGCGAGATTGGGCAGCAGATCCCGGTCTTGCGCAAAGACTTCATCTATCACGAGTATCAGCTCTATGAGGCACGCATGGCTGGCGCCGATGCAATTCTGTTGATCGTGGCAGTGCTGAGCGACAATGAGATCCGCACACTCTATGACTTGACCTATCGGCTGGGCATGCAGGCACTGGTAGAAGTGCACGACGAGGCCGAAGTAGAACGGGCGTTGGCCTTCGATGCTCAGATCATCGGCGTAAACAACCGCGATCTCCGTACGTTTCAGGTTGACATTGAAAATACAGCGCGACTGAGGGCCATGTTGCCAGCGGACAAAGTGGTGGTCGGTGAGAGCGGGATTCGGAATACAGCCGATGTAGAGCGGATGGCGGCCATGGGCTGCGACGCGATCCTCGTGGGCGAAACATTTTGCAAATTGCCCCAAGGCAAACGGGCAGCCCAAGTACGCGAATTTGTCGACGCCGGGCACAGCAGCGATGGATAGCCTGGCACAGATGCGTGCCCGGCTGGAAGCGCACCCGGCAGTGGTGGGGTTGATCGAATATGGCAGCCGCACCATTGCCGGTCCCGCAGCCTTGCAGCCGCGGAAGAGCAGCGATTACGACCTGATTGTCATTCTGACTGAGCTGTGCTCGCCCGTCACCAGCTTGCATTTTGATGTGGGGACCACGCCGGTGGATTTGAGTCTGCTCTCGCTGCAAGCGTTGTCCAACCTAGCCGCGGGTGATTCATTTGCAGCCCACGTCATTGCCACCGGCCGCCTCATCTATGATCGAGATGGTGCGGTGGCTATTGAGCAACAACGGCTGGCAGAGCAGTCTCGCGACGCGACATCCACGGCACTGTGCGCACACGATGTGGCCTTTATCCGCCACGGTCATCGGCACCTGCTGGACAAGGTGAGGGGACGTCTCACCACTGCTCCGCTCCTCTGTCGCGTGCTACTCAATAGCAATCTCTACTGGCTGTTGGAAAATTACTTTCGGGTGCGTCAGCGGACTTTCCCCGGCATCCAGGGTGCGCTACTGGCGCTACAGCAGCATGAACCCCAACTCTACCAACAGATCGAAGCATTTCATGCCACTGATCAATTGGCCGAACAGGTACGCTTAACCCAGGCGATGACGGCCTTGGTTCTCGCGCCGATTGGCGGCATGTGGCGCCAAGGAGAGGTACTGGCCTTTGGTGATGTGGCACGTCAAGATCTGCGCCAGCAGGGTAAAGAACTCTTTGCTCACCTCTTTGGCGACTTTCGTTGAGAGCTTCAGCTTGCATCTGCTCAATTGGATGTGGTTTCGGCAGCAACCGGGGGCCAGGTCACTGGTTCACCAAACTCGTCGACGTAGAGATGGGGCGTGCCCGGCGGCAGCACCTGCAGTGATTTGAGGAATTCGATGAGCGCGTTCTGCTCATATTCGCTCAGCGCCATGTAAGCCTGTTGCGAAGCAGTGGCCTCACCGGCGTGGGCTTCAACGGCCTGTCGCAACGTGGTGAAGAGGCCGTGGTGGAAATAGGGCGGTTCGTTGGCGACTCCCCACAAGCGGCGAGTGATGAAATAGCCATTGCCCGCGGTCATGGCTGGCCCATTACCAACCTGCTGCATGTCCAACCCTTCGCGGTTTGGGTCATATTCACCGCTGGTAATGTTGTGTAGCTTCAGATCCGTATAGGCTGGGACGTGCACGACATTTTCCACTGGCTGCAGACGGGGCAACGGCAATTCAGCGCTATTCAGGTCCATTCGATAGGTTGGCATCTCACCCACCTGTGCATTGCCAGCCGGATTGAAGGGATTGGGCTCGGTGTAGAGCCACCCATCGTTGTCCAGCGGTAACTGGGCCACGTGACAGCTGGTGCAGCCGATCTGATCAAAGCGCTGTTCGCCCGTCCAGATGGCGTTGGCAATCACCGGCGACCGGGGGATCACCCGGCCGGGCACAGCCATCGCGGCCTGATAGAGCGTTACCGCCGTGATATCGGCCTGCGTCAATTCATTGACAAAGCCATCCGCGTCGGCGTCAATGTTGGTGCCGAAACGTTCCGCGGCCTGCATGCCGTGATGATGGTTGAATGCGTTGTTGGTGAATTGGCGCAACGAAACCACTGAAGAGGCTTGATGAAACGGGCAAATGACCAGTGTTGGTGGATCCAACGCTCCCGTGCTGCGCAGGCTGTCAGGAATCAATCCCTCCACAGCGGAGACATCCCAGGAGCCATCGGCATGACGGCGCAACTGCCCGAAACTCACGCCCTTGGTCTGTAGCTGGCGCGCCATACCTGGCTCGATTGTGTTGCGGATCGCCTGAAGCTCGGTGGTCATTTGCCGGGCGAGCATTTCGATGTAGCCGCTGCCAAAGAGGCCGGGGGTGGCGCGGCTGTTGGCAATCGACTGCAACGTGGCGGGAACGCCGGTTTCGTCCAGCGTGCCGCGCAGGGGAATGTTGTCGCGGCCATCAAAGGTGGCAAAGTCAAAGCGTTGGCCAAGCACAAAAACATTGGCCACAATATCGCCGCCACCGCCAGCAATGCCAAAGGGGGCATTGTGACAGCCAGCGCACGAGTTGGCATCGGGCCCGGATATGCGGTTGAAGTTGTTGGGAAAGATTAGCGGTTTGCTTTGGTCAGAGAGGGATGCCCCCGTTCCCTTGCTCAGCGGGCGGCCGGCACCCTCTTGAATGGTCCAGTTGGCGGCGAAGATCTCTTCGCCGCGCGCCAGCACCGTGGGCAGCGGCAGCGTGTACTCTTCCCCTGCCTGCAAACGGGTGACAATGGCACGCTCTTGCCCCAGTTGCGCCAGCAGCCGTTTCTCTTCGGCACTCAATGTCTCGTCCCCCCCAGCTTCGTCAGCCGCGATCACATTGGCGGCTGACGAAGCTGGGGATTGGGCCAACCCCAACCCCGTAAGGTCACGCTGGCTGGTGATGATCACAGTGCAACCGCTGCCCAAGAGGAGGAAGAGCAACGCAGCAATTGCGGTTCCAGAGAGCTGTCTGCCAGCGGCTAAACTACCAGAGATCGATTTGCTGCACTTGGCAAGTGGGGAATGCCATGCACGCTTCATCAGTCAGCCTTTCCTTTTGCTCGTTGGGCGCTCGTCCGAATACGTTAATGGTGGCACAAATTTTGGGCTAGATAGAGCGCCACGAGTTGTTGGTCTGCCAAGGTCGCAAGGGCGCTTGCCCAGAATGTTGTGTGCATCGCACAGGTGACACGATCAGGGGCAAAGCAGGTGGGTTGCACAGGTGCAACGCACTCCTTGCGCTGTAGCGAGCGCACTGTGCAATCAATGGTTGGATATTTTTCGTAGGCACCTACTACTGTTGGGCGTAAATACGACGGCGGTAAACAAGCCCAAGCTACTTGCGTGAAATGGAGCAGTTTGCCTTGGGCTTATTTACGCCGGGATCGACTACAGTGCGGTTGGCTTGCAAACGGTAGCTTTCCCGCTTGCCGGAACTACTGTTTTCAAACAGAGCCCACTTTAGGGTGCGGTTGGCTTGAAAACGGTAGCTTTCCCGCTTGCCGGAACTACTCTTTTCAAACAGAGCCCCACATTAGGGTGCGGTTGGCTTGAAAACAATAGCTTTCCCGCTTGCCGGAACTACTGTTTTCAAACAGAGCCCACATTAGGGTGCGGTTGACTTGAAAACGGTAGCTTTCCCGCTTGCCGGAACTACTCTTTTCAAACAGAGCCCACTTTAGAGAAGACCATTATAGCACAGTAAGATATTACTGAACGAAGTTGAGTTAAATAGAAGAAACTGTGGAAACGGTAGATTCTGTGACCCTTTCCAGCCCCGTTTTGGGGCAGGGTGTCGTTGGGTGAAGAATGACGTCGCAGAAAAAATCACCCATTTCACAGATATTTTTGCAGGAACGCAGCCATCTTAGTAAAGCTGTCTATGCGGTTGGCCAATTTGCTAAATTTATGCCCTTCATCTGCATAGTGAACAAATTCGACCGTGCCACCGGCGGCCTGCACGCGCTCCACCACCTGCTCTGATTCATAGAGCGGCACACGGGGATCGTTATCACCAGCCAGCACCATGAGCGGCACCTGAATGCGCTCGATCTGATGAATGGGTGAAATGCGTTCGAGCAACGCCCGGTCAGTGGCCAGCGCACCATATTCGGCTTCACGGTGAGCCCGCCGCCAGGGCGCTGTACGCTCCAGGAAGGTGACCCAGTTGGCAATACCCACTACGTTGATCCCCGCGGCAAACAGGTCTGGGTATTGGGTCATTGCGGCCAAAACCATGAAGCCGCCGTAGCTGCGACCATAGATGGCAATGCGCTCGTTGTTGATGATTCCCTGCTGGTGGAGCCATTGCACGGCATAGTGCAGATCAGTCACGCTGTCCATGCGCTGCTCCACCTCGTCGAGCATCATGTAGGAACGGCCATAGCCAGAACTGCCCCGCACATTGGTTGCGAGAATGGCCAATCCTTGCCCCAAAAAGTATTGGAAGCGCACATCAAATTCGGGGCGCAATTGGCCAGCCGGCCCCCCGTGGACGTAGAGAATGCAGGGGTAGCCGCCCGGGGGTGGCGGTTGTTGCGGCTGGAAGAAAAGTGCGGGGATCTCCCGTTCGTCGAAGGTGGGGTAGTGGATCAGAGTTGGCGACACGAAGCTGTCGGCAGCAATGCCAGCCCGATTGCTAAAGGTGAGTTGTTGACACCGATTCTGCGCCAAATCGAGCCGCCACAGGTCTTGGGGCCGAGTGGAATCTTGCAGATCAAAGAGCAATTGTTGGCCATCGGGACTAAAATGTACTTTGCCAATGACGCCGGATGGGATCAGATCAACTGCACGATAACTGCCATCGAACAGATCAACCAAGAAGAGCTTGCTCCAACCGCCCGCGTTGTAGACCAGGGCCGCCTGGCGACCATCGGCGGCAACGGTGAAAAGCTCGAGTTCGCCCGGTACGTGATGATGGTTTGCCGTTAGTTCGTCGGCAGTGAGGAGAGGCGTCACTGTGCCGGTTTCCAGATCAATGTGGCAGAGGGCTCCTTGGTCATGGATGCAGTCGGTGATGGCGTAGAGGCCATTCTGCGTCCATCGCAGTGCCTTGTAACGCGCGGGCTTGGTGCTGGGCGTCACCAACTGTTCGGTGCCGCTGGCCAGGTCAAAGTGATGGAGTTGGATGTCGGTCGAAGCGAGCTCCGCGACCGAGAGCAGCGCCTGTTCATCGGGCGCTAGCGCCACAATTGTGCGGCGGCCATTGGCTTCGTACAACCGCTCTGTCTGACCATCCGCCAGCTTCATGACGTAGAGATCAAAGTCTACCTTATTGCGGGCATTGCTGGTGTAGTAGAGCCGTTGGCCATCTTTGCTCCAGACGCCAAAGCGATGGACCGCCTGGTCATCCGTGGTCAGGCGACGGATCTCATGTCCCGCGTCCGTTGATTTTGCGCTGGGCGCGAGCAGGTAAAATTGCTGCCGTTCGTTGCCGCCGCTATCACCCACCGCCACGAGATGTCTGGCCGCGGACGTGCCGTGAAGCTCCCAAACTTTGTCATCAAAAAAAGTAATCTGCTCTGGCCACTGGTCCGCGGGCGTTCCCCCCATTCCCACGCGCCAAACCTGAAAGTTCCCGGTGATGTCGCTCAAAAAGTTCACGTGGTCTGTATCGGCGGTCCAGGTGGGTGCGCCAGCGCTGCGAATGTTGAGGTAGCGGTCGAAAGTGTATGCCATGAGATCACTCCAGATGGATGCAAGATGAAAGAAGGAGGAGACGCATTGCCAAAGGTAGATTGGTGCTACAGGCACGGGGTACGTTGGCGGTGGATGAACGATTCCGTTGGTGGTAGAATTGTGACATGTTTGGAATGCACGGTCAAACGTACAGAACGCCAGCAAAACTTTCTGCATTGGACGCGTGAATCAAGCTGGTGTGGCGCAAACACCTGATTTGCAGATGACAGCACAACCGAAAGTAAGCGCTGTTTGAAAACGGAGGTTCAACTTCTTTGGTAGACCACGAACAGCGCTACCGTTTTCAAGCCAACCGCACTATAGCATGCAGACTGCTCTTGGACTAACGGATGATGATATGATTGTTTACAACAAGTCATAGTTGACGTATGCAGATAAATTTGTTATTCTATCCGCAGTTCCTCATCCCTAATTCATTATAATTATCAGCTGGCTGTGGCGGGGAAAGCGTGCGTTGACGTTTATCTGTTGTGCATGTAACTGTTGCGCATCTATCTGTTGTGCGTCGATTTGTTGCGCACCGATTTATTGCGCACCGATTTGTTGTGCATGCCAAGGTTCATGAATTGCACTATCCCCTGAAAATATTGGTGCCCAATCAACTGGTTCGACGAGCATGATGGCCACCCGGCCAAATTCACAGTGAACCAAATTGTGACAGGCGACTGTCCAAACCTCTCCGTCCACATAGTCTGCTGTTGACTGATAAACCATTTCATCTACTACCGACCCCTTGCAGATGTGCATGGGTACATCACCGAATTCTCATCACGTTCAAAGTACGACCAAAGAGTATCTGAACCTGGGCTTCTGTTTGCTGGTCTGTCTCGTGACAGTTCATCGCTAGCTGCCCCCGTGATAAGGGCACCCTCACACGTCGAAGATCCTTGCCCAACAAGATTGTTGAACATCGTTATCGTTGAACATAGTTGTTCCGTCGCTTGTGAATTGTTGATGGATACGATTGTCGCGTTCGACTATTTTCGCCTGTTCTGATTGCACCTGTTCTGATATTGGGTGTTGTGAACGCACAGCACCTGTAGCTGTTACACAATTCGGAAAGTGGCAGAAGATCAATATTCCCCGCGCCCACTGCATCACGGAATCTTCCGTCACTGGTTATCACACTGTCTGATTACTCACACTGGCTGATAATATGATCTGAACGCAGCGTTTGCAAGTTGGTTCATGGTTATTACGTAACGCTACTTCATTACATTTATTGCGTAGCGATACTTCATTACATTTATTACGTAACGCTACTTCATCACATTTATTACGTAACGCTACTTCATGATATCGATTGCGTAGCGCGCTGTTACTTCACATCTGTTGCCGAACGTACTGTGTTATCAAGTACGGTGACATCGAGTACTGTGTTGTCAAGTACTGTGAGCACTGTGATATAAGCGCCACATGCTGTAACACCTGGGCACTCTGTGCATCCTGCACACAGAGAGAGTAGAGCCCAAAATTTGGCGGATGATAGTTTGGTCGATGCCAAATGTTATTAGTCTAGCTAGCCCCCCTTCCTCATTAGCACTAAATCTGCACTACCTGACACCTGCAATACCTGGCACCTGCACTACCTGACACCTGCACTACCTGAATTGACAACGCTGCATTCAGGACAAAACTCTCCAGCATTTGTACCTGAATCAAGAGATATACCTACATCTTGTGTATCAATTTTCCGTTACCCATACTTAGGAGGATGTTGAGCTATGCAGAATCAGATTTCTCGTCGTCGTTTCTTACAGGCAACCGGCGGCTTGCTGAGCGCCAGTGCATTGGCAGCTTGTGTTGCCCCCACTGGCACGGCCCCGGCAGCAGAAGGTGGCGGCAGTGACGCACCAGCTGCCCAACCGGGTTCACTCTGGGTGATTTTAGATATTGATTTCCACGATACCTATAACGAATACACTGAAACCGAGCTGGTTGAATACGCGGCAGAGCAAGGGTGGGAGCTCGAGTTGGCCGATTCACAAGGCTTTGCAGCGGGTTCAGGCGAAACCGAACGGCTCTCGGCAGCCGTGCAGGCTGGGGATCCGCCCGACTTGGTCCGCCACACACTGTCCGCTGAACTTCTCCACAGCCTGGATATTACGCAACCCGTATCAGACGTGGTCGCCGAAATCGAGGCCGTCTATGGTGCAGCGGCACCCTATCTGCGGCAAATCAAAGTCTTCGACGATGAATGGTGGGCGGTTCCCTACCACCAGCGCGCCGGTGGTGGCTACTACCGCCAAGATGCCTTTGATGCGGCGGGGATCGACCTGCAGGAAATTCGCACCTACGACAAACTGCGCGAAGCTTGCCTGGAAGTTTCGACCAATGACCTGTACGGCTGGGGCATTACGATCAACCGATCCGGCGATGGCAACAGCATCATCCAACGCATCAAATGTGGCTGGGGTGCTGGCTGGCAGGATGAAACGGGCCAATATATCCGTACCAATTCGCCTGAAATGATTGAGGCGATGAACTTTGTTAAAGAGACCTATCTGGATGAGAAGTGGGCGCCCATGTTGCCGCCAGGTGTTCTGGCCTGGAACGATATTTCCAACAACGAAGCCTTCCAGGGCGAGGTGATTGCCTACACTGAAAATGCTGGTACGGTCTATGCCAAGGCGGTCGCTGATGGACTGCCGGTTGCCGAAAAGACCAGCTACCTGGCGCCTCCTGGCGGGCCGGTGAACCAGGAATTCAATACCATTGGTAGCAAGGACTGGTTCATCATGAAGGGAGCCAGCAACACCGAGGCCGCCAAACAGACAATCATTGACCTCACGTCCGATCTGGAGCGGATGGATTCAATGCTGGAATCCTCACCGGCCTATGCCGTGCCAGGCTACACCAACCTCTGGGAAATGTCTGAGTACACGCAGGGCAATGAAATGTCGATGCAGATCAAGCCAGCCGCGCTGGATGATTCTGGCATCAATGCTGGTTCCTGGCCTGGACCGCCCTCAGCTGCCCTGACCGCCATTGAAAATTCGGGTATCTGGAATGACATGGTCAACGCCTTTGTTACGGGCACACCGGTGGAAGAAGCAGTGGCCACGGCCCACGACCGCATGGTACTCGTCTTCAAGGAATTTGGCTTGCCCGGCGAAGAATAGACCGAGCTCACCACAGTGCATGATTCGGGATCGGCATGTTGTCCCGGTGGGTTTTCTCACTATTGGGTTTTCTCACAGTGTTGTCAACTTGTTGAGCCAACGTGCCGATCTCGAACAATCGTTTTCGTTGCTACCGATACGCTGAAGAGAGTCTCGCTTGCGAAAGACCGTTCTAACCTAATTTCTAAACTAATTGAGTTCCCGGCACTGATCCCATCTCTGGCTCAGTGCCGGGAACTCAATGCAGGTTACCGTTTGCCGTTGCACAGCAGGCTCCGAACTTGATGGATTCATGGAAGGGAACAGAAGGGAATAGGCATGGAATTAACAGGCCCACGACCAGCAGTTGGCAGCCAGGTGGCGGAGAAACAGCCACGCAAGTTGCGCCAAATTTTAGGGCCGGACTGGAAAGAAGCATACCTTTTCCTGTTGCCGGCCGCAATTCTGTTGGGTACCATCGTTGCGTACCCATTTCTGCGTGCCGTCTATGTCGGCTTCACCCGAACCACGAGCCTGGACATTGGCCCTTGGGTGGGATTGCTGAATTATCAGATTCTCTACAATGATCCCTTCTTTTGGGATTCGGTGCGCATTTCGCTCACCTATACCATCTCGGCGGTGGTGCTCAAGTTCTTTGCCGGTATGATCGCGGCTCTGCTTTTGCACCGGCTAACCCGCTTCTCCACCATCTTCACCGCGCTCGTCATGTTGCCCTGGATCATGCCAGAGGTGGTGCGTTCCATCACCTGGAAAGGCCTGCTCGATCCGATCTACGGGCTCGTCAACCCGCTGCTGAAACAGCTGGGACTCATCGAGCAATCGATCCCTTTCTTTGGCACGCCAGAACTTGCTCTGCCCTCAGTCATCCTCGTCAATCTTTGGGCTGGGATCCCCTTCTTTACCCTCCTGCTGGTCGCCGGACTCAAAGCGATTGACAAGGAGCAGTATGAAGCAGCGTCCATCGATGGGGCCAGTGCATGGCGGCAGTTTTTGCACATTACCCTGCCTGGCCTGCAATATGTGATTTTGGTCGAGACATTGCTCTCCTTTATCTGGACCTTCAACGGCTTTACCCAGGTTTTCCTGCTCACTGGTGGTGGGCCACTTGGGTCGACCAAGATCTACACGATCTTTGCCATTGAAGCAGCCCGTAGTTTCCGCATTGGTACGGCCGTGGCCGCGGCCCTATCGATGGTGCCGCTGCTGGCCCTGTTGATTATCATTTTGGGTCGCAATGTGCTGGCCACCCAGACCGGGCGTGCATCGGAGAGTGCCGGGTCAGAAAACAGTGGTGTCTTTGGCATGATCACGTGGCCCGTGCGCATGATCCTGCGGCTCGCGCTGGCGCTGTTGTGGTTGCTCAATGATGTGGCCGAGTGGGTGGTGGAAAAAATCGGCGGGTTCATCAACAGTTTCCGCTCCGAATCGGACGATCCCCATGCGCTCAAGGCCCGTGCCCTTGCCATGCGCCGACGTGTGAATATTTTCGCCGGCATTGCGCTGGGGCTGTTGCTGCTCTTTGAGCTATTCCCCTTCTTCTTTGTCTTCATTACCTCGTTCAAAACAGAAGCTCAGGTCGTCTCGTTCCACTCGCTCTATTACCCCGATCCGTGGACGTTGGAACAGTATGATAAGCTGCTGGGGCCGACACGCAATTTCCTGGTCTGGATGCGCAATTCATTCGTTGTTTCAATGGTGACGCCGCTCATTTCGACGATGGTGGCTTCCTTGGCAGCCTATAGCCTGGTGCGCCTCAATTGGCGGGGCAATCGTCTCTTTTCCGGTGCCGTCTTTTCCGCCTATCTGATGCCCGGCGTGCTGCTGGTGATCTCCATCTATCAGATTTTTGCCAAAGTTGGGCTCACCAACAGCCTCTATGGGTTGATGTTGGCCTATTCTACCTTTGCCCTGCCCTTTGCCATTTGGCTGATGATGGGCTACTACGCATCGATTCCCAGGGAGCTAGAAGAGGCAGGGTTGATCGATGGCTGCAATCGCTTCCAGGTCTTCTGGCGCATTGTGTTGCCGCTGACCAAGCCAGCGCTGATGGCAATCTTCCTCTTTGGCATTACCAACGCCTGGAACGAATATCTCTTTGCCTATGTGCTCATTAGCAAGCAAACACTGATGACGCTGCCCGTTGGGTTGGGGATGATGATCGTCGGTGATGTGCAGCCGTGGGGTGAACTAACCGCGGCCTCGCTACTCATGGCCGTGCCAATTTTCATTCTCTATTCCATCGGCCAACGCTTTATGGTTGCGGGGCTCACGGCTGGTGCCGTCAAGGGTGGCGGGTAAACCGCATTCACAACTCATCGATTCACAGGTCCGATCAGCCGAGCTGGTCGGACCTTTTTTGTCGCCGACCAAGAATGGGGTAGACTGAGAAGAGCACCTCTTATCGAGAAATCGATTAAACGTTGTACAATGGTGGAATCAGCGTTCTCTAACGCTGGACGTGCGCATTAGTGAATGCACATGCGGCAGGTGCAAGGTCTATTTGCTTTCTCCATTACCCAAGCGAAACTTGAACCCAGTACCTCACACCGGAGCGCGTACTGCCTCAAGCCAACCGCGCGACAGACAGACAAGCGATCCGGCAATCCCAGCGTTCCAACGAACCACAGAGCAGACAGCATGAAAGCGCCTCTCCTCGAAGTCAGAAATCTCTACCTGCATTATGCAGATCACGCAGCAACAGATCAATCGGCGGCCAACTCATCGGTGGTCAACTCATCGGCGGCCAACTCATCAGTGGTCCATGCAGTCGATGGTCTTTCATTTACCATTCCAAACGCGGGCCACGCGCTGGGAATCGTCGGCGAGTCGGGCAGCGGAAAATCGAGCCTTGCCCTGGCGATCATGCGCCTGTTGCCAACAAATGTAGCGCGCTACGACGGCGAGATCTCGTTTCGGGGCCAAGAGATCAGCGCGCTCAGCGCGGCAGACTTTCGACGCACCGTGCGTTGGCGGCAAATTGCTCTTGTTCCGCAAGGTGCGCTCAACGGGTTCAACCCAGTGCTGCGGGTTGGGGAACAGATTATCGAGCCGCTGGTGGTAGAGGGATTGCTAAAGCGTGGCGTGGCTCGCCAGCGGGCGCAGGAACTGCTGACGTTGGTGGGGCTGGCCCCCGATGTCTATCAGCGCTACCCCCACGAATTGAGCGGTGGCATGAAGCAGCGCGCCATGATCGCGGCGGCGCTGATCATGGAGCCCCCACTGCTGATCATGGATGAACCGACCTCGGCGCTCGATGTGAGCGTGCAGGCCCAGATCATGAATCTGTTGAAACGACTCAAGGCGGAACTGGGGCTGTCAATCATCTTCATTACTCACGACATTGCGCTGGCCAGCGATATCTGCGACAGCCTCGCGGTGGTGTACGCCGGTGAGTTGGCCGAAATCGGCAGTGCCGAACAGATGCTCAACGCGCCACACCATCCATACAGCCAAAAATTGCTGGCCAGCATTCCCCGCCTACACGAGGCACGCATGCCCGAATTCATCCCCGGTTCGCCCCCGGATCTCCGGGAACCGCCCGCGGGCTGTCGCTTTCACTTGCGTTGCCCCCACGTCTTTGATCGCTGTCGCAGCGAGTCACCGCCTGCGTTTACGCCCGCGCCCGGCCAGGCCAGTCGCTGCTGGCTGCTCGATCCCGCGGCAGAACGGACGGCAGACGGCGCAGATGTGAGCTAGTCCGCTGGGGAAAGGTATGCGCCATCGATCACCACGCGTTCCTGGCCCGGGATCTGCCATGCAACCGAAAGATTATCCTTTTGGTCCGCCTGTTTGTGTAAGACCTCGATGTAGTAGCGTCCTCCAGCTTGCAACTCAATCAATGCGGATTGCTGGGCACCGTGGCGATTCCATTGCTGGGCATGGGTCCAATCCGGAGCAGCGGCAATTCGTCGCTTGTTGGCGGGGTCGGCGTCTGTGCTGAGCCACAATTCGGCACTATCATCCGCGGCCACCCAAAAACGATAGCCACCGCTGACGGGTGGGTGGAGATAGCCACGCAGCCGAGTCCCATAGTCGGTGCCAAAGAGACGAGGCGCGTCGAGCGCTCTGATCGCTTCCCGGCCCGTTGGCTCGTCTGGATAGTTGGGACTGGCCAGCAGATCCGCCACTGCTTTGCCACCGATGCCGCTCCACCACTCGCGCAAGATGGTGCCCGTTCCGGCCGGTGCAATCGCCGCGGCCGCTTCCGATGCAGTGGCGGTTGGTTCAGCCTGCGCCGCTTGCTCATCGTCTGTGGCATCACGTTCGCCCTCACCCGGCTGATCCTCGCCCCCCTCATCATCAACTCCAGACGCGGGCGTGGGGACTGTGGTTGGGGCCAAGGTGGGCGCGTTGCTCGCCCCTGTTGCGGCACTGCTGCTGGGCGCAAAGTTGGCGGCCATCCCCACATAGCGGATGCGATAGAGCGTACCCGTCACCACCGACAGCAGGTAGAGTGCGCCATCCGGGCCATTGCTGATCTGCACCAGCCCCGGCAGCCCCGTGGCAAAGTCGGCATAGCTTGCGCCACCAAAGCGGTTAAAGGTCACGCTCTGGACTGTCCCCTTGTTGAAATCACCGTAGAAGTAGGCACCGCGGTAGTAGGCCGGGAAAGCACGTCCGCTGTAAAAGTCACCGCCAATCACTGCGCCCCAGCCATCTTCATGGCCATAGATGTGAAAGCCATGGCGCACCGGCTCATCCCCATCGAGCAGTGGTTGGCAGACGGGATCAAAGGCATTGGGATTTTTGCCTTCAAAACAGGGCCAGCCAAGGTTGTCTCCCGCACGCGCTCGGGTGATCTCTTCCCACTTAAAATTGCCCACGTCGCCAACGAAGAGTTCGCCGGTGGTGGGGTGCAAGGCAAAGCGATAGGGATGCTTCATGCCATAGAGATAGACTTTGGAGCGGTTGCTCTGTGGGTTGCCATCGTAAAAGGGGTTGGAGGCGTAGCCGTCGCCGGTGATGGGGTTGATCCGCAGAATTTTTCCAGCGAGGCTGTCAATTGCCTGGGCACGTAAGCTACCATAATTGTAGTTCAAGCCGTCGCCATTTGCCACGTAGAGCGCGCCATCCCGGCCAAACGCCAGGTGGGCCAGTGGGTGCACATGCCCTTCGTTGGGTAGACAATCCTCGATGTAATTGCCGTCGCTGATCTCACAGCTGAGCGGATTCTTTTCCGGCCGGTTGGGATCACCGATGGCATCGAAGGTGCTCTGTTTCCCCAACAAAATTACCCCGCTGCCCGGCACATGTGTGTTGGGAGCGGCAGCACTGGCAGAGATGCGCAAGAGCCGCGAAACGCGTGCGCCCTCTGCGTTGTAGCTCAGCACACGCGGGTCATCGTAGACGTAGGCCAGATAGACGTAGGGCGTACGTGGAAAGTTTGGATGCACGGCAATGCCCAGCAGCCCCCGCTGTCCAACATCATTTACCTCGCCTTGCAGATCGATAAATGGTTCGCGAAGAAGTTCACCCTGCTCGATCACCCGCACGCGGCCACTCTTTTCGGTGACAAAGATGCGGTTTGCTCCGGCAAAGGCGAACGATGTGGGGAGCGCGAGATCAGTCGCCACCGCGTCGATGACGAAGCCAGCGGGAACGTGAAACGGAGGATCGGATTGTGCCATGGCGCGCGGTTGCAACGGCATGGTTGCAGGCAGCAACAGAGGGCATAGGAGCAGCAGCCCTGCCAACAGCAAAGAAAAGAGTGTACGTTTTGTGGACATTCTGCCAACAGCGGTAGAGAGAAACGAGCACGGCATGGTTATGTAAGCTCCTATTGGGGTTAATTCTCACGCTGAAATTTTCTGCGGCATCCATGTTGGCGGTGCAGCCGACGGCGCCACGACCAATGTTCCAAATGGATTCTCGTCAGGTTTCAAACGTTTGAGAAGACGATTCAAGATTTGTGCAATTGTACAGCGGAGCCGTCCACAGGGCAACCTACAGCAACAGATCAACTGCCATCCGTTGGTTGCTTGTAGGCTGCAACGTGGCCGACAGAACACCTGGCGCAAACTGGATGGAGATCTCGGCCGCGCTTACCTGCACGGGTGGCGCAATAGTGGCATGCTCTGCATGGGCAATTGCCGTGTGGAGCAGGTAGGTGTGGCCGTCGTGGTGCAGTGGGTAGGGGTGTTGCCACTCGGCAGTACCGCGCATGAAGTTGAACGCATGCAGCGCCGACCAATGACGGTTCAACGTGAAATCAGCGGCGTTGGGCCATGGGTGAGCAGTGCCTGTTGCCGGCTGTGGATGGTGCGGCAGATGACCACGGGCGAGCGCGTCCAGCAAGCTAGCGAGCAAACGTACCCCGTGCGCAGCCGCCAGCCGATCAATGGCCGGTCCACCGCAGCCCGTGGGCAGCGGGACGGCGCGTTGGTCCACAATGGCCCCCGTGTCAAAGTCGGCATCCATCCAGTGGGCCGTAATCCCGATGGTGCGCAGGCCATCGCGCAGTTGCCAAAAGATGGGTGCGGGGCCGCGATAGGCGGGCAACAGCGAAGGGTGCAGATTGACAAAGCCAAAGGTGGGAATGGTCAACAGGGTGGCTGGAACGCGCCACGGGAAACAGGCCACACAGACCAGATCCGGGGCCAAGGTATGGAGGAGCTCGGCCACGGATGGTTCGCGCAGGGCCCGCAGTCCATAGGTGGGCAGTGCGTGCTGCCAAGCAAGCTTGGCCGTGGTCATAGTCTCTGCTTGCGCTGTGGCCGCCAACGCTGTGGGTGGCGACAGCGGCTGCACCGCTTGACGTTGCAGCGGCGAAGCTGGCAACATCACCGCCTGCACGGCATGCCGTTCGGCCAGCCAGGCCAACACCTGTTGCGAAAAGACGCCTTCTGCTCCCCAAAATAGAATACGCATTGGAATGGCCCGTAGATCTCCACTGGCACAAATATGCCAAATTTATTCACTGGCTCTATAATAGAAAGAGATGAATGGTACCGCAGATTGGTACCTCAGATTGGTACCGCAGATGGGTACGATAAGAAAGGAGTTTATCTTGCCACGAATGGTTCAGTGCGCCAAGTTGGGAAGAGAATTACCAGGACTTGAACAACCGCCATATCCTGGTGAATTGGGAGAGCGGATCTTTGAAAACATCTCGCAGGAAGCCTGGGATATGTGGAAGCAACACGCGGTGATCCTGATCAACCACTATGGCCTCAGTTTGATGGATCCACAGGCACAGGAGTTTTTGCGCACGCAGATGGAAGAGTTTTTCTTTGGCGAAGATGCCCAGATGCCAGAAGGCTGGAGCCCAACGGGACAACCGGTGAAAGGCGCGCCGCGCAAGTAGCGTGTCGCTTTCGTTGCAATTGTCTCAGTGGCCCCTGCTCCCGCAGACCATTGCGCATCTTCGGTCCCCCTCTTCTGTGTAATTTTCTGCCTTGTAATTTTCTGCCTTGTAATTTTCTACCGTATGATTTTCTACCGTGTGTTTTTCTACCCGGTAACTCATGTTACAGACGTTCACTGCTGCCAACGCTGGGGCACCCTGTCGTTCCTCCTCTAAACGAGAGAGCCCTGTGCACTCAGAGGGACGCAGCAGGGTCGAGATGGGTTTGGAAGATAGACTGTTCGTCTGCAGGGGGATCGCAAGGATCCCCCTGCGTACCGGCAAGCGGGTGCCTCCACGTGAATGGTTCTTCTTCCATGCGCTCATACGAAAGTGAGCTCTGTTTGAAAACGGCAGTGCTACCGCTTGGGTAGAGCGCCTAGCAATCTACCGTTTACAAGCCAACCGCACTATACGACCGCACTATAGCGTACTAGCTACTAGCCCATGTTACACACGTTTACTGGATGCAGCGCCGGGCTGCTGCATCTTTCTTCCTCGGCATGGCAGTTCCCTACGCACATGAGCGATGTAATTTTCTTTGGGTACTTTCCGTTGCGGCTACTCTGCCCGATCGGATAGCGAGCAGCCGTGGCAATGGCAACCTAATGACGAAAGCCACTCGGTACTTTTGCGTGGCAAACGTACCGAGCCCACAGCCTGAGCGCGCCAACCGCGCTCAACCCCGCGCGTCACGTGCCCTCAAAGCCATCTACCACTGGTAACAAAGTCACTCCGTTATTGAAAACAGGCAAAAAATGTAAGCAGAATGTAACCTCTGCCGAGGTTTGTGCACAGAATGCATAATAGTTTGTTGCATATTCCCCAAAAAACGCACTTGACTCTGTCATCATTCGGCGTTATAGTAAGGTTGAGTACCAGGTTTTTGGTTTTGGATGTTCGCAAAGCAGCACCCAGGCCCAACCGGTCTGGGTGTTTTTGTTAGACCACGACCAACTCATTCCACAGTAGAAAACCAATTCAGAGTAGTCTCTTCCTGCATGTCTTGCTGCTACATAGCCAAAAACAATTGATCACACGTTGATCATTGCAGCATCAGCAATTGTTTACCGGCCGCCGGTTAGAAGCAAACAACATTTTAGTGCTCTCTCCGAATTTTCTTCTCCTGCTATTGAGAATTCACCTAGGTACAGCAAGTTGCAAGGCGCAAATTGGTGTGGGCGCGTCGCTTTTCGGCGAATTCCGCTCCGCCGGAAAGCAATTTACACCGCTTTGCGAAGTTTTACTTTTGTCATAAGGAGGAATGATCGATGAGCGAACGTAATACTGGTACAGTCAAGTGGTTCAATGATCAAAAGGGGTATGGTTTTATTGCCCGTGACGAAGGAGGTGGTGATATCTTTGTGCATCACAGTGCTATTCAGATGCAGGGATATCGTAGTCTGATCGAAGGACAACGAGTAGAGTTCGATGTTGAAGAAGGGCCAAAGGGGCTCGCGGCAGCCAACGTAACACGCGTGTAGTGGCAGCTCGTCGGCTACAAACGCCCCCGCGCTGGGGACGGCACGACGTAGGAAAAGCAGAACCCATTCTCTCCAAATTGATTCGGTGTAGGTTGGCATCCAACTGGATCCGATCAATCGGGTTGCTGTTCGGACCTACAGTGCGGTAGGCTTGAAAACGGTAGGTTTCCCGCTTGCCGGAACCTCTGTTTTCAAACAGAGCCCACTTTAGTGTCGCTCTTGCGCAACTGCAGACCTTTTGTGAACTGTGTAAGTGCTGCTTTGTAGATGTTTACTGTGTGAACGCTACTTTGTAGATGTTCAAGTGAGTTCACGGCACTACATTGCAGCAGTCAGCAGAGAAGGCCATTGACTGTAACTGTCCGTACTTCCGCTAGACCGCACTTCGCTCTCATCGATGGCAGAACCATGCTACGTCAATAGTTGACCATCAATAATGGAGCATTAGCGCGTATTTGCTCTTGAGTGATAGTACGAAGACAACGAACAGGAAGATCAAAAAAGCGAGGGTCAACGTGCAAGCACGTCGACCCTCGCTTTTTGGTTCGCTACAGTGCGGTTGGCTTGAAAACGGCAGGTTTCCCTCTTGCCGAAACTACTGTTTTCAAACAGAGCCCACTTTAGTACCGTTGGGCGTAAATACCACGGCGGCAAACAAGCCCAAGCTACTTGAGTAAAATGGGTCAGTTTGCCATGGGCTTTTTACGCCGGGATCTACTAGTTACTTGGCGCGTTTCAAAACGGGTAGCCCGTTCTTGCTTTCGGAGACTTCATAGCCGTCTGGAACTCCATCCAGAGCGCCCTCTTTTTCAGTCGAAGCAAAGAAATAGATGGTCTGCTTTGTACCATTCTTCAGGGTCGTATCGCGGGAATGCAAAATATAGGTGCGTCCTTTAGAATTCGTGTAACTGTATGCCATTTTACTCTCCTTTGTGAACAGGCATGCCACATACATCTGCGTCGTGCGAAAGCATTTGGTTTGCCACTGTACTCCAGTCGTTACAGTTTGCGTAACAGCGTTCGAATAACAGAGCTCGAGTAACAGTGTTCAGTCAACCGGTCGCAGCCAACAGAGTTCAGCGACCAAACAATAGCTACCGTATCTTCATCGCGGTAATGACGAGCAATGAACTGCCTTCACAGCCACGCATCTTTGGAATAACTAGCCAAAGCTGTATTCCACCAATCTGTTCAGCAGAGATTTACCTTACAACAAGGTCACAAGATGCTGACACATCTCTCCTGAACGCTGGAGCAGCATTCTACATCAAGCATGAAAATATGCAAAATGTGTTTCTCTCTGGATCGCTCTTTGGTACCAGTGGAGAAGCTGCTGCCCGCTATAGTATACACCAGATCCGGCTTCCAGTGTAATTCAGCTATCCAACGGTAACTTTACCAAACGCTGTTCAGATGCTGCAAGATAAATTGCGCGAATCAATTCCACCGAACGACGGGCCTCGGCCCCTTCAATGGCTGGCGCACGATTCTGGCGAATCGCTTCGATCAGATCCACGATCTGGCGACGGTGCATCTCAGAGCCAATGGCAGTCGGATCGGTCGCGCCGCTCCCCTGCTGCTCCTCCAGATTGAGCATCGCCTCTTCTTCATCGGGAGTAGCGTCGGCCAGTTTCCAAGTCACAATGCGCCCCTCCTCCAACACAATCGTCCCTTTGTCGCCATGTAGCTCCACCCGGGCACGGTCACCGGGCCACGCGCTGGTCGCGCCCTGGATCACGCCCATGGCCCCATCGGCGAATGTCAAGAGCGCGCTCGCTGTGTCCTCAGTCTCCATTGTGTGCGCCAGGGTTGCGGTCTGCGCCATCACACTCTGTACCGGCCCCGCCAACCATTGCAACAGGTCGATGTGGTGGATCGACTGGTTCATCAGCGCGCCACCGCCATCAAACTCCCAGGTACCCCGCCAATTGCCATTGTAGTACTCCTGGGGTCGATACCATTTGACATATGCGTCAGCCAACGTCAACCGACCAAGCCGACCCGCAGCCAACGCAGCTTTGGCTTTGTGAACCCCCTGGGCAAAGCGGAGCGGAAAGACACAAGCCAACACTACACCGGCCGCGGCCACGGCATCCAAAATGGCATCTACCCGCGGCAGCGTGATGTCAATTGGCTTTTCCACGAGCAGATGTTTGCCCGCGTTGGCCGCGGCCACGGCAATCTCCATGTGGGTACCACTGGGCGTGCAGATCGTCACAACATCCACATCGCTGCGCTGGACCGCGTCGGCAAAATCTGCCACCCAGGTAGCTCCCACTTTATCGGCCAGTGCTCGCCCTGCTTCCTCGCCGCGGTTGCAGACGACACTCACCCGCGCCGCGGGGATCTGTTGCAGGGCGTCGGCTTGTATCTTGCCGATATTCCCCGCGCCTATGATCGCAAAGTTTAACGGTTGCAAATCTTCTTTCTCCTTGGTATCTAGTCCGTAAATTCTCTGCGTCTACGCCGTCGGCTAGGGGTGGCGTAGGCACCACAACTGAATTTACGGATAGCTTCTTGTTGCTCTCTACATTCTAGCTCTCTAGTTTCTCGCGCTGTAGATTCTCGCGCTCTAGATTCTCGCACTGTACATTCTTGTCCGGTTGGCTCAATCATCCGCAGCCAACAGTGCCGCCGATTCAATGGAAGGACACCAGAACTTTTCAATATACTCCACAACAAGGCGCGTCCCCTCGGCGTGGCTGACGTAGGGCGGCTGCGCCGGGTTGTACATGGTATCGGTTAGATCACGCACCAGCGCCACCGGTACCCGCCAGCGCACCATCTGCTTGATGGCAAACGAGCGGTTGAGGATACACATGTTGGTGTGGACACCCATGATCAACAACTGCTCGATCCCCTGCTGTCGCAGGTAGCTGTAAATTTCGAGCCCGTTGTCAGAGATCAGGTCACGGTCCTCATCAATGAGGAGCGCGGGGTGCTGACGCTGCCACGCTTTGTACACCTTGGATTCGCCCGTATCCGAAGAATCGACCCCGGTAGCCTGCACCGGCAGCGGCGGCTCCGCGTGCGGCTCATCGGGTGGGGGGGAGAGAGCCGGAACAGCCACCATGCGCTGCCGCGCCGGGTGAGCGGTGTAAAAATCCATTGTCTCCGAGGGCGCGTGAATAATGTGCATGCCCCGTTCGCGCGCGGCCGCGATCACTCTGTTCATCAGCGGGATCAGCGCCTCTTCGCGTGTTACCGCACCCCGGCTCCAGTGATTGTCCCACATATCGCAGATGATAATGGCCACGTTGGCCGCGGGGAAGGTGCGCGTCTGCAGTTGCACCGCCCATTGATTGTGTCCGTCGGCATCTTGCACCAACTGCCAACCGCGCAGTGGCAGGCTAACCGATGGTTGCTCGCTCATGGCATTTACTCGCAAATTACAGTTGATTGTTGACTACAGTTGGGCCGCGGACTCTTGATCCAGATAGAGCCGTGCGTGATTGACGGTGCGCAAAATTGATCCAGGACGATCCTCGCTGACTGGCTCGGTGAGGCAAGCGCGCACGGCCTCGGCCTTGCGCGCTTCGGGCACAATGCAAAGAATATGTTTGGGGGCCAATAGTGCGGGGATCGTCAACGTGATCGCCTGTTTGGGTACATCGGCCAGCGTGGCAAAGTGCCCTTCGCCAACTTGCTGGTGTCGGCTAGCTGCGGCCAATTCAACCACCTTTACCCAGACCGTGTCATTGAAGTCGGCATAGGGGGGATCGTTGAAGGCGATGTGGCCGTTTTCGCCAAAACCCATGGCCACCAGATCAGCCGGATAGTCACGGAGCAGTGCTTCGTAGTTGCGGCAGGCATCCTCCACGTCATTGGGTTGGCTGGGAACGGGACAGAATTGGCCTGGCTTCACCTGATCAATAATGTGCTCGCGCAGAAAACGGGGAAAACTTGCCGGGTGGTTGGGATCGATGCCAACATACTCGTCCATGTGAAAGACGGTCACCTTCTCCCATGCAATCTCGGGCAAATCGCGCAAGGCATGCAGAAAGGTGAGCTGCGAATTGCCGGTGGCGATGATAATATTGGCATGGCCACGGTCGGCAATGGCGGCCTGAATGATCTCACGTGCGGCCAGGGCTGCGGCCATCCCCATCTCTTCATTGCTGCGATAGGTTGCAACGGGAAGTGCTTCATATTGCGCTCGCTTGATTGGTTCCGGCGCTTGTGAACTTGGCATAGTTTCAATCCTGTCCCTTTATGCTCTCCCTTTGGTGTATACACTGATTGTTGTACACACTATTTATTGTACATGCTCGTTAATGGTTGTACGCACGTTCTGTTGTACGCACACCCTATTTGTTGGGCACGCTAGCCCACTGTTTCACATGGGGGTACACGTGGGGGGTACACGCATGGGGTTTACAACGAATTGCGGGTGCCATGACTATTTGATTTTGGCTGCGGCGCGCGCAATTCGAGCGCGCGCACGCACACCCGAGGTTCTGTTGTACACCAGATCAGACGCTTGGGCAAATGTTATGTGCGGAGAGGTTGCCCCTGGATCAACACCAGCCAG
This sequence comes from Caldilineaceae bacterium, assembly GCA_965228585.1. Lineage (GTDB taxonomy): Bacteria > Chloroflexota > Anaerolineae > Caldilineales > Caldilineaceae > JAHBVH01. Next base: position 2,651,217 of record CBDDHX010000004.1, on the reverse strand, counting down.
GGTGTAAAGTCTGCATTGAAAATCGCGACGTCAGCATCTTTGCCCGCTTCCAGGCTACCCTTGGTGGCTGCAGCGCCAATGACGCGGGCGGGGGTCAGGCTGGCCATGCGGATCGCTTCAACGAGCGGAATACCAACCGTGTCGACGAGCAGCGGGATCATCTGGTTGAGCAAGGTTGTGCTGCCCGCGAAGGCAGTGCGATCGAGCAACATACCGACGCCATCACACACATCATATTCCAACCCACCCATGCGAAAACGGGCCCCTTCGGGCAGCCCCGCACCACTGGTTGCATCGGAAATGGCACAGAGTCGGTCGGGGCCCAGACATTTGTAGGCCAGCTTCATGAGGGTGGGTGGCAGATGTTTGCCATCGGCAATGATCTCGCCGGTCAGCCGGTCATCGGTGAGCGAGACTTCCAACAGCCCCGGTTTGCGCCACGGCCCCTCGCGCACGGTAGTTGCCTGGCCGCTCCACAGGTGGATCATGTGGCGGACACCGGAATCGATGAGGGGCAACAGATCTTCTTCGCGCGCGTCGCTGTGGCCTGCAGCGGCGACAATGCCCAGGGCCACCAGTCGCTCGGTCAGGGCCTGTGTGCCGGGCAGTTCCGGCGCAAAGGTGAGCATGCGAATGATCTCGTGGTGGGTCAGCAGCAGTTCGGGCGTGCCATCATCCGGGGTGCGGATGTTGGCCGGATCCTGCGCACCCGCTTGTGCTGGGTTGAAATAGGGACCTTCGACGTGCGCACCGAGGATCTGGGCACCGCGCGGTGGCCCGTCGGCTTGGCGTGCCATCCAACGTTGGGTGAACGCCAGGCAGCTCACCAGATTTTCAATATCGTCGGTTGCCGTGGTGGCCAGCAGCGAGGTCACACCACTGCGCCCGGTCGTCGCGGTGATTGTTTCAAACGCTGCCGTGGTCGGTTCATTAAAGGTGTGGTTTTGCGCGCCGTGGATGTGAATATCGACCAATCCAGGTGAGATGAGACGCCCCCCGACATCAAGCTGCTGCAACGCTGGTGGCAGCGTTGCAGTGGGCTGGCAGCCTTGGATTTGACCGGCGGCGATGACAAGCGCGTGCTCGGTCACGATTGCGTGGGGCAACACAATTCGTCCGTTGGTCAGGGCGTAGTGCTCGGGAAGATGATCGGGCAACATGGGCTATTCGTTTCTCTGGTGATGAACTTTGGCTGGTGGTTTGGTTGCTGCGGGGGAGATGCCCGTGGCCGGTGGGGTGATGCTTTGGCCACGGGTCGTTTGTTGCTTCAGTGGCCGCGGTTACTGTTCGAAGAGGTTGCTCAGACCACCCATGACGGAGCCTTCACCCGTACTTTTGCCGCCGGCGTTGGGGGCACTGGCAATGATGCGATCGGCCAGACGCGAGAAGGGCAGCGACTGTAGCCAGACGCGGCCATGCCCCTGCAGGGTGGCGAGAAAGAGACCTTCGCCACCAAAGAGCTGCGATTTCAAATTGCCGGCGCGCTGAATGTCATAGTCGATGCCCGTTTCAAAGGCGACAATGCAGCCAGTATCTACCAACAGCCGCTCGCCGTTGAGCCGACGTTCGACAATGGTGCCACCGGCATGAATGAAGACGTTGCCATCACCGCGCAGCCGTTGCAATATAAACCCTTCACCGCCAAAGAAGCCAGCACCCAGGCGGCGGTTGAAAGCGATGCTGATCTCGGTGCCCAACGCCGCGGCGAGAAAGGCATCTTTCTGACAGATCAGCTCGCCCTGTGCCTCATCAAGATCAATGCCAATGATCTTGCCCGGATAGGGGCCGCTGAAGGCGACGTGGCGCTTATCGCCGCCCCGGTTGGTGAAGTGGGTCATGAAGAGCGATTCGCCGGTAATGGCTCGTTTACCCACCGTCAAGAGCTTGTCGAAAAGACCCGCCGCGGGGTTAGAACCATCACCCATTTTCGCTTCGAAACTGATGCCATCTTCCATGTACATCATGGCCCCGGCTTCCGCAATGACGGTTTCATTTGGATCCAGTTCCACGGCAACGAATTGCATATCATCACCAAAAATTTGATAATCGACTTCATGACTGTGGCGTGTCATTGCAATCTTCCTTTCCTACATTTTCGTTTCTGTAATTGACTGGCTTGCGCCCAACCCGGCAAAGCTGCAGTGGTTTTGGCCACCGGGGGTAAGCAGCATCTTGGCCGCTTGTTTGCAGCGTGCAACGCGCATACTGCACAGTACGACACGACGTTTACTTCGTCGCGTCTACTTCGTCGCGTCTACTTCGTCGCGTTTACTTCATCGCGGACATGGTGCCAGCATAATCCAGTGCGGTTCATGCTCTGCTCGACCCCAGGCAAGCGCAGACCACCGCTCGCAAAAAGCTTAACGTCCCGTAAGATCATGACATGGTTAGTCGTGCCATGCAAGTTTCCGCGTACTTCGTGGGATTCACGGTTGCTGGCAGCGAAACCCAACCGGACTACTCGCGAGCAGTTAGGTCGATGCGGATCACAAAATCATCGGCCACGGTGAGCGTGTTGGCAAAGCTGGGCGGGTCGAAGCCAAAGTCGGTGAGCTGCATGGCCGTGGTGGCAACGGCGTTGATTGTGTCACCGCTCAATGTTGCGGTTACGTCAAAGGTGACCGGTTGCGTGATCTCGCGTACGGTCAGATCGCCCAACAGCTGAAAGGCCACCTCTTCACCTTCGGTGTAGGTTGCGGGCGCGTCCTCAAGCCCGGTGGCGACAAATTGTGCCTGGGGAAACTTGTTCGATTCCAGCGCGTTCTCGCGGATCCATTCATCACGTTGGTTGCGCGTTGTAGTCAGTGTCGAAAGATCGACCGTTACCGCGGCCGCGACGAGTTCATTGGCCCCCTCTTCAAGCCGCAATACCAATTCGCCGTTCAGAGCCTGGGTGCTGCCGGTCACCTCCTGAATGCCCGCTTCGATGCCAAGTTTGGCCAAAGCACCGGCAAAGAACTCTTCGGTGACAATGTACGCGGCCGTCGATTCTTCGGGCACGATTACAAAGCGACGCTCACCCGCGGAGAGCGATTCGGCAGCGCTTGCTGCGGCCATGGGGGTCGGCGTGGGATCGGGTTGCGGCGTGGCTTCCTCGCGTCCACAGCCCACGGTCAGGCTCAAGACGAATAGCAGGATCCCGAACGTGGGAAGATAGGTTCTATCTACCGCTTTGCAAAACATGGCTTGCGCTCCTTTTGACGGTTGAATCTTCGACAGTCGAATTTTTGACAGTTGAATTTTTGGGTAGTCTCCTCCAAAGGAGTTGTTACCGCCTGATTACACTGGAAATCTTAATCAGTGTTTACACCTGACCAACTCCATTCCGGTAGACTATCAATTTTTGACAGTGCTGAAAAACCAGGTGGATGCTTACGGCGTGGCGCCGTCAGCCGTTGGTTGCTCCAGTATAACACCGTTTGGCAGATACGGTGGCAAACCGGCTCGTTCTTCGCCTTCCGCGAGCAGCGCCCGCACCAACAGCGAATAAAGACCAGCATGCTGCATGGTCGGCACCTTCTCATTCACCCACAGGCCAGGGGTAAAGCCATGCTCTTGAACAACCTGCAACAGCGTCGGGTCGCGCGTCAGCAGGTGAACGGGCGTATCAAAGCCATCGGCGCGTCGCGAAACCCGTGGCGGTTGATGATCGCCCATGAGGAGAAAGAGTGCGTTCTCATCTTCAATTTGGAGGATGAATTGCACCAACATGCGCAGATCATAGGCAATGGCGGCAAAGTAATCCTGTCGGCGCTGGTCATGTTCGCGGGCCTCGTCATCAACCGCGGCTTGTTCCTCCGCCACCCGGTTGAGCGTCTGCCAATCATCAACGAGAGGCGGCAGTGGCGCGTACGGATAGTGCGAATTTTGGGTGATGAAAAAGAGCATCCACGGCTGTTCGGTGCCATTTGCCCGCGCCAACTGCTCGTGGGCCGCGTGCAGCGCGTACTGATCGGGCAGGGCTGGCCCCCAGCCATAGAGCGGTCCCGTGTAGGCCAGATCCGAGACGCGCAACCAGCCATCAACATTATAGAAGCGGGCGTAGCGCTCCCACGCCGCTTGCTCCAGATCCACGGTGAGGGAGGAGAGCCGATAGGTGTGGTAGCCCTGATCGCGCAAGAAATTGCCCAGATGTGGATATTGCCGCTGCTGATAACGATCGAGCAACGTGAGGTAGTAGGGGTGATTGTCAATCTGCAGACCGAACTCAGCCGAGGTGTACGCGAGCCAAGAGCCCCCACCCCAGGCGGGTGCGTCACTCAGCGCCGATGCACTGTACCAGCCCGCCCCATCGAGCTGGCGTTTCAACTCCTTGAGCAGCAGCGAGTAGTCGATGCGGTAGTCGGGCCGCTTGTAGAGCACGCTGCCGTAGGATTCGATGAAGAGCAGATAAATATTGGGCCGCCGCGGCAGCGTGTAATCGCCATAGGCATAGGCAGCGTGCGCGGCAGAGTCATCAAAGCGCTGTACCTCTTGATAGAGCAGGCGTGATTGGGCCAGATTTTGCTGCAACTTGTAGCTCACGCTGCTCAACACAGTGGTGGGGGCAGCCGACAGGCCCTGCTTGGCCATCAGGGCCCCAAGCAAGAGCAGGCCAGCCGCGCCAAAGCCGAGCCGCAGCGAGCGCCCCCATTGAACCTTGAGCAAACATTGATAGAAGAGTGTGGCCAGTTGATAGACCAGCCAGAAGAGCACAGCTGCAACAAGTAGCAGCAGCCCATAGAATCCATTGGTCGCATTGAGGTGGGTCGCCAGAAAGCCCAACCCATCGAGCGCCATGTAATAGTGGTGGTAAAAGACCGGTGTTGATTGGTAGAGCGCCAGCGTAATCGCTTCATAGATGTAGTAACAGAGGGTGAGCAGGTAGAGTGTGCTGAAGAGATGACGCAAGCGAGGACGACGCAGCCAACCGACGTTCACCCACAGCACCGTTAGCAGAAACAGCTCGATGTGAATGCGAAATGGGTCAAAATTTTCCCGGCTGATCATCAGCTGCCGCCAAAGCGTCTGCCCATCGGCGGCAGCACGATTGCTCCAGGGCCAGAATGATGCCTCCTGCCAGTGGAGCAGATAGAGCGGCAAAAAGAGGAGGAGGTTCAACAACAAGAAGCAAGACCAAAAGATTGCCTGGGGATACTGCGCCAGCCTTGGACGCTGACCGAGCCATCGATTGCTCCGAGGGCGAATCACTGGGTGTTTCATGAGTGCTCTTCTGCCAGCCATAGATCGCGCACCAGCTCGGCCTGGGCTACATGTTCTGCAGCGTGACGGGCGACCACGAGCAGAATTTCGTGACCAGAGAGCAAACCACGACGTGGATGCTCATGGCATCGGGCCAAATCAGCCCTACTTTGCCGCGAGAGTTGCTCTTCGATCCGTGCGCGCACCTGTTGCCACCGAGCGCGAATGGCGTCGGGCGGCAGATCATGTGCCTGGAATTCGGCCACACGATCACGTTCTATGGCAACGCCACAGATGAGCCCCAATACGGTCTCTTCAATATTCCCCACCATGTGGACAGCCAATACAGTCACGCTGTTGCTCGTGGAGAGGGGAGTCCAGTCCCTTGCCGTTGGATCAAGCGCGTCGCAACAAGCAAGCAATCGCTCCACCGAACTGACAATGTAGGACCAACTATCGCGTGCTGGCGGCAATGCCAACTGAGCCAGATCAAGGTCAGCTAGCTCCACCGGTTGCCCATAGTGCACCACTCGAGTTGCAATCCCCAGCAGGGTCGCAGAGATATCTGTGCCATGCGGAGCCACCACGACCACGGGGATACCCTGAGCATGAGCATAGCCCGCCTCAATCCCGAGCCCAACCCCTTTTTCACTCAACTCCAACAGGACCAAGTCAGTTCGGTCGATTGTCCAGAACACTTGGCGCATCAGCTGATCTGGGGCAAGTGCAACCGCACCCCACTGCTCCAGATCGCGCACCGCCACAGTCACTCGATGGCCTGCATTGGTAAGCACCGCGCTAATGGTTTCGATCAACGCACGGTTCTGCTGAGTTGCATGATATTTGAGCGCCAGATAGATATTCATCCTGCGCAGAGTGTAACAAGCAGTGAATGAATTGTCAATCAATTTTGGCCGGAGACGCAGATGGGTGACCACCTTCACCAGCACCCCCCGTTTGGCAACCAGGGTGTCAACAGCCATTGTCAGGTGCCAACTGCAACAATCCGGCCATTTGCATGACTCAGGGTTCAGACATTATCTCTATTGTTCTTTTCTGCACCACGTGTATACTATAGCTGTACACAATCGTTATTCATAAGAATTAGACGAAAGAATTGGACGCAAGAATTAGACACAGTCATCCCGGATCTGTTCTCCCCCATCTACCTCTTTGACGCTGCCGCTTTGAACCTGTTCTCCACCGTGATTGTGGTTTGGTTGCCATTTCGCAAGGCACATGCAATAGACAAACGCTACGTAAACGTAACTGTAGTAGCATACAACGGCGCACTTCTGTCACTCGGCCACGGCCCCCGCAATCTGCTCACGCGCCCATCAGCACATATGTACACTTGACAACACTGTACACACGACAACACTGTACATACGACATCACTGTACATGACATCACTGTACATGACATCACTGTACATGACATCACTGTACATGACATCACTGTACATGACAACACAAAGGAAAATTACATGGCCTCAGCTCCAGTGCAACTCACGCCAGATCCGGGCGCTACAACGCGGCCCGGACCACCACCAGATCACGCCTTTGCACCCTATGGCGGAGCCCACCGGTTTGCCGCGCGCTACGCAGCGGATCCCACCATGCAGCAAGATCCCGCGCTCCAACAGCTCCACCACGCGCTCACGCACAATGCTTCGGTCTGCAGCTACTGTGGCGTGGGCTGCCCCTATGGCGTGGTGACAACGGCAAAGGACGCAGAAAAAGTGGTCCCGCTGAGCGAATTGGGACTTTGCGTGAAGGGGGAGACATCGCTGCTCACGGGCGGTGATCCAATCCGCGATCAAAAGTTGGCCCGTCGCGGGCGCAGCAGCGATCGCATTCGCAGCCCCATGATCCGCGCCCACGATGGCACCTGGCAAGCGGTCAGCTGGGAAGAAGCGCTCGATCGGGCGGCGTGGCTTTTTTTACACGTGCGCGAGTGGGTGGGGCCAGAGGGAGTCGCCATCTATGGCAACGGCCAGAAGACGGTGGAAGCAATCTGGATGGCATCGCTCTACAAACTGGTCTTCAAGGTATCAACGTTGGGGGCCAATTCCGAGCATTGCCTGGCCAGTGCGGGCGCGGCACATGAACTCAACTTTGGCAACGAAGCCTCCTTCACCTGGAAAGAATTTGACGAATTGGCCGAGTGCGACGTGGCCATTCTCCACGGCACCAACCCCGTGATTACCTTTCCACAGGCCTATGCCAAGCTCATGCGCAACAAGCGGGCGCTAAAAGTGGTCATCGATCCCGTTGAAAACGACACCGTGCTGGCGCTGCGCAAGGTGGACCCCGAGCGCACACTGCACATCCGCTTTGAACAGGGTGGCGATGTGCTCTTCAATCTGGCGGTGGCCCGGGTGATCTGGGAGAATGGCTGGGCAGATACCGAATTTCTGGCCCAGGCCGTGGATGCCGCGAGCGTGGCCGATCTACGCGCGCTCTGCTTTGAAGAACGCTGCACGCCAGAAGCCGTGGCCGCGCAGATCGCGCTGGCCGACGATGATCCCGCCGAGTTGGCAGCCACGATCCGCCGCTATGCCGCGCTGATTGCCCGCCCCAATGCCACGGGGGAGCGTCCCCGTCCAGCCTTTGTTTCGAGCATGGGCATCAATCAGAGCACCGGCTCCTATGGCTTTTCCACCAATCTGAATCTACTGCTGCTGACCGGTAACGTGGGGCGACGCGGTGCGGGCTCTCTGCGCATTGCAGGCCAATCCAACGCCACCAGCGAGCTGATGCTTGGCTTCAACGGTCGCCGCTTGCTCTTCAATCTCGACGGGACAAATCCGATGCATCGTCACGAGCTAGCCACGGCGCTCGACATCCCCGAACGCAACATTCCCGACTATCACGGCACGCCCGTCTCGCGCATGGCCGACGATGATTATCTCTATTGCTTCATCTTCATGGGCACCCAATTCACCCGCAACATGCCACGGCTGGGCCACTGGCTACGTCGCTTGGGACGCAGCTTCAACATCGTCATCGATCCCTTTCTGCCCGATGGCGCGCTTGATTACGCCGATGTGATCTTACCCTCGCTGACCTACACCGAACGCATGGGGGTGATCCAGCGGGGCGACCGCACCCTTCAGTTGCAGCAACCGCTAACAACGCCGCCGCCGCTAGCTTGGTCCGATGAACAGATTCTAGCGCGCCTGGCGCTCACCATTGCCAAACGGCTGCGCGATCCAGACACCGCAGCGCTCAACGATCTTGACGCCGACGCTGTCCTTCGGGCCTTCCAACGCTATTGCGATGCCACCGGAACGGTTGACGCGGCAAATGTCTTTGATCACGTGGTCGCGACATCACGCCAGCTTGACGTCTATAACCGGCTGGAAGCGGCCGATGGCGCGCCCATCTCTCATGCCATGTTGCGCCACGCAGCGGGGCTTGGTGTGCAGTGGCAAGGCGATGCCCGCTACAGCGATGCCGCGACAGAGGGGGCACTTTTCCCACGGTTGCGTCACGCGGACCGCGGCCCGGCCCGGCTGGTCCGTCCACCGGAACGCTTCTTGCAGCGACTGGTGCAACGTGGTGATGAACGGCTGCGCAGCTTGATCACCGGTCGGGGCCGCCCGGGGATGAACTACAAACGCTATGTTGCCCGTTACAACTCGGGAATCAAAACGTTGCCAATTACGGCACCGGAGCGAGATCAACGCTACTGGCTGGAAATCCATCCCGACTATGCAGCGCAGCAGGGCTTGCAGGCTGGTGATCCCGTGCGCATCACCAGCCACCATGGTGCCGTGGTGGCCCATGTCAGCATCAATGACCATGTGCCGCGCGAATTCCCCTTTCTCGACTTTGTGCCGGGTGAAGCGAATCGGCTCACCGATTATTTGGATGCCGACCGTTTCACCAACCAGAGCTTGATCAAGCGGACGCCCATCCGGGTCTCCGCGCTTTCGCCGGCAGAAAAACAGCTCTGGGACAGGCCCAATCGCCCGGTGCTCATGCGAATCACCGCGCAGCTCTTTGCCACCTATCGGGCCACCTATCCAACTGATGTCGATGCCACGGCTTTTGCCCGAGGAGCGGCCGATGCCCCCGATTGGCTCGACTTGGCGGCATTTCGCCACCCCACCACACCCACGGAGCAGGTGCTTGCGGACGCGGTTGGCGCCTTTGCCACCTTTTTGCAGCGCTACGCCACCGATGCAACTTATCGGGCCGCTGCCGCGTGCTTTTTGCAGCAGCTAGCTGGCATCGAACGCGAGCATTTTCTCACCGTGTTGCTGCCCCTGCTCAAGAAACTGGATTATGATTCGCTCTTCCTGCCGCTGCTCAACGATATTGTTGGGCCGATTCCGTTGCGCAACGCCGATGGCACCATTACGCAGGCCAACCTGCACGACGCTCACCGAAGCGCGGTGATCGAGATCAAGGAAGAGGTGGTGGCGGTGCAGCTTTTCCTGGCGATGAAGCATGGGTTGGAGCTGCTCTACGGCCAGGGAACGCCCATTCCCCAGGACGAAGTGGCGGTAATTTCGGGCATTCGCATTCCCTGTGCCGCGGACATTCCCTCCTACTACATGGGCATCAGCCCCTCTGATCTGGAGGCAAGCCGTCTGGTGCACTGCGCCCAGATTGGGGCCTATTCCATTGCCGTGGTCGATCGCAAAAACAACCGCGCCGTGAAAATCGAAACGACAACCGGCATTCTGCCGCGCGACAAAGAGCTGTTGACGCTGCGCAAGAGCGTGATCATGGAGAAGCGGGTGGCACCGCGTGCCGAGCACCGTCGCTTCTTTGATCGACTGACAGAGTTGGTGGCACAGTTTGTCCGCGTCGGTGAAGAGAACTTCCGCGTGATTGGACCGGTGGCGTTTCCATGGCACGAGTTTTCGAGCAAAATGTCCTTTATGCCGGGGCGCTGGCAATCCTTCCGCGACTTCTTATTGAGCACCCGACCAAGCAAGGGGCTGGTTGGGGGTCTGTTGGATATGGAAATTCTCAAGAGCAAGCGAGACACGGCCCTGACGGAGCAGCTATTGGCCGACGAGCCAGGGCAGGCCGGGGGAGACGCTCAGCGCGCAACAACCACGCAACCAAGCACCGAAGCCGTGCCGGTCGAACCTGCCTACCGCACATTCTCGGCTGTGATCCAGGACAAAACTCTCTCCACCGAGCAGAAGGTGGAACATGTGATCGACCAATACATTCAGCCGATTCTGGAAAATGATGGCGGCAAGGTGGAACTGCTGGGCTTTGATCAAGCAATTGGCGAGGTTTCCGTGCGCTTTCTCGGTAGCTGCGCCAATTGCCCCGCCTCGATTCTCTCCGTCGAAACGTTGGTGAAGCCGCCCCTGCTCAACATTCCCGGCGTCCATCACGTTGTGCACCGCACCCAGCTGCGCAACGGTGATCTGCCGCAACGCAACCCGATAACGCTAGCGTCATAACCGCGCCAACCTCACCCATCCCAATCGATCGTTCACGTTGTACGAAAACGGACCGGCAGCAGCTGCTGCCGGTCCATTCTTTTGGGCGGTGATGCGTTCCACCGCGCCTCTATTCCATTATCCCAAGCAGTGACTTACCGCACGAGTTACCGTACGAGCTACCGTACGAGTTACCGCACGAGTTACCGCACGAGTTACCGTACGATCACCGGCAGGAAGATTTGGCGCTCGGGTGTGGATGAATCCTCTGTCACCTGAATGGTGCCGCTGTTTACGGGCGAGAGGCCATCTGTGTAGCCATAGGAACCAACATCATTGAGCTGAACCTTGAAGCTCGATCCCACGCCCAGCACTCCGCTCATCCAGGCGTTGCCTTGGGTGATGTGCTCCGCAAAGTCAACGTTCACGAATTCAATCACGCTGCCGGGGGCAACGGTCAGGAGTGCCGGAGAGAAACCAGCCGCGCTGATCTCCACCACGTAATCGGCGGCCGCGGCAATGGCGGGCGAGAGCGTGAGATCATCGGCAATGAGTGTGCCGGCTGTGTGCTCGATGGAACTGGTTACGTAGGGCTGATAGTCGGCGTGTGCCACCACCACCCGGTAGGTGCCATCCGGTGCGGCAAAAGTGTAGCCACCGGTAGCGGCGGTTGTTTGCGGGTTGCTCTGCCCATACGCGCTTCCATCCCAGCTCAGGAAAAAGAGATCAGCGGTACTGTTGCCGCTGGAATCGGCGGCAGAGGTGGGCACGGCATTCAGCAAAGTGACCATTGCGCCGGCCACCGGCTGCCCCGCACGGTTCTGAACGACACCGGGTGATTCGATCGCGGTTACGCCCGTAAAGGTGTTTTCATTCTGGTCAGAGGCAGCGTAGACAGTGAAGGGGTTGCCGGTTCCCGCTGCGGTGGCCTGCGCAGCGGCCTGCAAGGCACCGGGAACCGTGACTTTGGCGCTCCACAGGCCACAGGCATCGCTGCCCTTGGGCGTACACTCATCATCTGCTTGGGTTGCATCCACGGTGACATCGCCCACTTTGAACTGCACCTCATTGACGATCTGGCCGGGACAAACGTCGGCACTGGCCGTGTACTCGCCACCAGCGGGTAGATGTAGATCCTGAATCTCAAAATTGCCCAATTGGTTGCTGCTTGGCGGAAAGTAGCTGCGGCCCGCGGCATCAGTCAAGCGGAAGCTCATGGGATCGAGCAGCAGCGACGGATCCACTGACAGCAAGGCAGCGGGGGCGAGATAGCCTCGGTCAAAAGTGACACCACGTTCACTGGCTGCTTGCAGTGCAGACGCCTGATAGCTGGCGTGTATCCGATAGGAACCATCGCCAAAACCGCCTTGGTTGTAATTCCAGAAACCATTTCCCCCCACCACCACGGTGGCCGTGAGTGGGGTGCGCAGGCGCAGCGGCCCGGCTGCAGCCTGCAGATGATTATTATCGGTCACAGCAGTCAAAGGCTGAATGGTCAGCAACAAGGTGGCACCGGGACGACCGCGACCGGCCAGCGTCACCGTATCCTGACAGGTCGTGCCCTGTTGACGCAGGGCCATGCGTTCGCCAGTGTAGAAACCGACGGTTGGCGCAGCCGCTTGGCTGGCAAGGCGCGCCGTGGCCTGGTCATTGGCGCTGTTCACATCGCCTGCCAACGTAACAGTCGCGGTGGCGGCAAATTCAACAGCCGGAGCCGTCACATCCGCCGCGGCCACCTGAGTCGTCAGCGTACAGGTCAAACAGCCCGTCCATCCCAGAACGATGGTGCCAAAACTGCCCACGCTCAGATCGGGCAACGTGAAGCGGATCGAGCCGTTGCCCACATCAATCGAGCCTTCCTCGATACCGGGTGCACGGAGCAGCTCGAGTGGCACGCCTTGCAACTTTTCAGGGATCTGGAACTCGAGCAGCGCACCTTGGGCCGTGCGTGCCCCACGGTTTGCATATTGCAGGCGGAATCGTGCCCGGAAATTCACGGCCGTGGCCGCGGCTTGTGCATTGACTACTGCCGTGGGCTCCTGGTATTCCTGCACCAGGCCCCCCAGTTGGATCTCTACATCGGGTCCAGCAGCGGCCGCGCCGTTGGGCTGCAACAGGTAATCTTCGGTTTCGCCGGTGCGGAAGGCTTTGGTGTAGCCGCGGCCATCCCCATACGCTGCTTCGCCAGTGGTCAGCGGCTTGTTGGCTTTGGCTTCGCTGAGGGTTAAGCGCACCCACGCCGGTCGATTGGCTTGTGCAGTGGGCCAGGCAACGATGCCGGTGGGCACGTTGATTGTGTGCAAGCCTGCGCCCAGCGCCACCACATTGACGGGGTGGTCGATGATGATATGCTCGACCGCTTGCTTGGCATTGCCATTTTCAGCTTGGCAGGGGGTGAAATCGGCCCAGTCGCCATCGCGGGTAAAGTCGAGCCAGCCATTTAGATAAGCCGACGTGCCCTTTTGCTGGAACCAGTTCACCGCGGCCGGGCTGATGTAGAGCTGAACAGGCACTTGCGTGTTTTGACAATGTTGCAGCGGCCAGAGCGAGGGATTTGTGCCGTCATCACCCCGGTCGTTGTCCGCATCATCCGCGGCGGGCAGAATATTATTCAGCGGATCCTGATCCGGCCCCGCGTCGGCTTCGGCTTCCATGCTGACCCGGTGCCCCAAATGTAGGAATTGGGGATAGATGTGGCGCGGTCCCTGTTCCAGCCCCGTGGCGGGATCAAAGACGGTGGGGAAGTTGGCCTGCACCCCTGGATAGGCAGGCATGACACCGGCCACGCCCGCGGTGTGGTTGGTGCTATCGGGCGCGTCGCCCAGATCGCTGGCTCGCATGGGGATGTTGATGGTGTGCAGCGATGCAAGCTGTGGATTGGCAGCGGGGTCTGGACATTTTGCATCACCGTCGCCAACCAGGCAATAGATCAACTCGCCAGTATAAGTGTATTCCCCTTCGTTGCCGGGCTCATCGACCGGTGGGGAACCACGCATTGGGCGTTCAAGGATCTGGCTTGCGCCGGGCTGCAGCACAAAGCGCTGAAAACGAATTGTCTCTTCTGTGGCCAGATCAGGTGCATAGACGTTGGCCGCGGTGGTGCAGGTCAAACATTGGCAACACTTGGCCCCGCCCGCAGTGCCGATCGTCAGTGGCTTGTTGCTATCATTGCGCAGGGTAATGCGCAGGGTCTGCTTGGCACCGGGCAGATAGAACCGGTGGCCACTTACCGCCGTGGCACCGCTGCTCGCGGCCACGGTCGCATCGCCCTCTCCGCCATCAATGACAGCATGTTCGACGCTAATGTCACTGATCGACTGCTCGGCACAATCTACGGTGACTGTGACACTATCGCTGTTCTCGCCACCGCTCGGCACGCGCTGTGCATCAACACTCAGGTTTAGCGTTTGGTCCGCGCCGTAGCATTGGGTCACCCGCAGCGGCAGCGCAACGGTCAACAGTGCATTGGGTTTCATCTTGCCCTGCCAACCCCAGGTACGCCCGCTCCGTTGAACCCGCAGCGGATTAACCGTCTGCGGTTGCGCTTCGCTGATCACCGGCAAAGTAAGGGGGCGCAACACCGCGGGAAGTTCCTGGCGGAAACGGGCATCCACGTTGGCGGTGCCGCCCGTGTACTGCAATTGAATGATCTGCGTCACCACGGAGCCAGCCTGCACGGTGGTGGGATTCCCTTCAATGCTGATATCGACAGTCAGCGCGGGTTCACCTTCGGCAACAACGGCAGGGGCGTGGATAAATAAAGCCAGCAGCGCCAACAACAGCGCCAACGGCGTGAGGAGAAACAGTGTGCTGCGGATGGGGGGTCTTCGCTTCCAATGAGAATGTTGTTCAAAGTGCAACGATTGTTCAGCATGAGTCTGTTGTTCGGGTTTCATCAATACCTCCACATAGTGCTACAAAAAAGTTAGTGCTAAAAAAGTGCTATCTAGCAATAGCGGTTGAAAAGCAAGCTACAGCTCTCGGTTGCTCACGGGGTCGGGCAGCAGTGAATTGGCGTGACACGTGGGCATGACGAGAGCGCCGTGACGCCGGCTTGTTGGCGGCACGTCCTGCGGTCGAGAGCTTGGTTGATGTGGTGCTTTACCGCGTTCGGCAGGGAGTGGAACCCCCGAGCGATGGGCTGAGGCATAGCAGTTGGAGTTCAACTATTATGCTACATGAGTAGTGTATTGAAAAATCCAATTTGGCGCTGGCAAAGAATGGGTCAAATTGCCTCAAATCGCGTCTTGTTCCAATTAGACCGTGCGATTCAACCGATGATGGGGCAGCCCTGCCCAGGCCGCTGCAAAAGCTGGATATAATGGGAAAAGTTTGCTCAGCTGCCATGCCGCTGCACGGCTTCATCGACGGAACGTTGCAATTGGCGGGCAAGAGGAATCCGTGGTGCACCGGCCGCGGCAGCTACGCGCTCCGTGTGCAGAAAGTGCCAGATAATCTGTTGGACGAGCGCGTCGGCGGCGGCGGGCGTAATTTCGGGCGCACGGTTGTAGAGAGCGCCAAGCACCGTGGGCCAAAGGTGCGCCACCAACGCATCCCAGGCAGCGTCGCGCCGTTCGTGCAAGGCCCGGCACAACAATTCGCGCCAGGCCGCTTCTGCCGCGGCGGGGAGTGGCTGCAACGGTGGCGGACAGCAGCGAAGCAGCACTGTCAGCGGAACCGTCGACAGATCGGGCACGCGCACAGCCCCAACTAGCGGCGAACCAACGGCAGATAGATCGCGTGGGTGGCTGGGGTTGTGGGAATCTCAACAGTGACCACATTGGATTGGGAGATCAGATCATCTTCACGGTTGCGCGCCAACACTTGCAACTGATAGGTGCCCGCGGCCAACGCGGGTAGATAACGATTGGTGGTGGTGAGCGCGACGGTCTCGGCAACGGTCCAGCTCACCTGATGGGGCTCATTGAGGTAGAGCCAATAGTCGGTGGCTGATTCATCGTCAGTCGGGGTCCAGTTCAGTGCCAATTCCCGATCGTCATGCAACGTCACGGTGAGCGTTAAGGGCTCTGAATCCGTTGCCAACAGCTGTTCGGGCGGCATGTAATGACACCATTGCCCAACCGTTGGCGTCAACGCCTGATACCAATCGGCCAGAAATTCATCCCAGCGGCCATCACGGACAAAGGCCAAGCTGGTGGTCACGGTGACGGGCCGGGTGGGATCGAGGGTCCACGTGGCGGTGAAAGGCGCATCGGGCCGGTAGATGCTGGCTCGCCACGCCACGTTGGCCGGTGAAGTGCGGGGCAAGGGAGCCAGGATTGTCAGTGTGTCCTGATAGTCCCAGAGCTCTGTGGGCGCGAGATAGGGTCGCCCGCTCTGGGTCTCTTTGTTCACTGGCTGCATGGCTGTGCGCAACGCGGCCAAGGCCGTGGCAACGCCATGGGGATCGCTGTTGCCAAATTCGGCAAAGAGGGCTTGGGCAAAGCTCTCGATCCCAATGAGTTCATCGGGGGGAGCAAGCTGCAAATTTTGCCTGCCACATTGGGTGGTGTCTACATAGCTGCTTTGGCGCACAGCGTTGGCAATGCGACTGCTTTGGCCATCTGCCAGTGCAGCACGCAACGCATCACCCAAGTCGCTGACGGCGCTGGCAATGGTGGGAATATCACGGCCCCGCACCGCGAGAATCGCGTTGGGGTGGCGTGCGTTCAATCTGTTTTGATAGGCGCGGATGATGTTGCCAGCCACTGTTTCAGCTTGCACGCCGGGGGTAATCCCAAGCAAGTATTTGTCGTAGGCAGCAACCAACCACGCATAGTTGGGCGACGCGACAAAGAGCTCTGCGGCCGAATGCACTTCATAAAGCGCATCCAGGTTGCCCTGAAAGCACTGATCAAAGAAGATCAGCTTGAAAGGATTGGCCCCATTGTCGGTGGCTGCCATGAGCGCCGCGCCCACATCCGTCGTGCTGAGGTAGCTGTTGTTGGTCACATCACCGGGGGTATCGTCCCAGCTGCGTGGCAGCGGTGGAAAGGTATCACGTGGAGCGCGCGTTGCCCCGGCCGCAACGACGGGCTGCGGCGGTGAGCCAAAATCCAATTCGGGGGCAAGCGCCAGGCCATGGCCCAGCAGGGAGACGATCATGTCGGCCGTGGGATCAGTGGCCCTGGCGTAGCGCAAAAACCAGGTGAGCACCGCGGGATCAGCCGTGTCTAGTTCCTGCGTGCCCCACTCATCGGCCACCACAGCGGTCGGTGTGATCACGCCGCCTTTGATCAGCGAGAGCTGCGTGTTATCTGCGCCCAGGCCATCAGCCAACAACAGTACCGTCACGTTGGGATTCAACGCCGTGCCACGCCGCATGCGGTTGGCAACATAACGAATCTGGCTGGAAAGGTCGTTGTCCGCGGGGAAATACGCGGCCAACAGCACGTGGCCTGCGAGGGCCCTGGTCACGCCCGCCATCTGTACGGGTGGGCTGCGCAAGCCATTCTGTTGTGCGCCGTGTGGCGGCGTGTAGCTGTTGATCCGAAAAAAGTAGGGCTGTCCCGGCAACAGGCCATTGGCCAGATAGCTGGCAGTTGCTTTGTCCGCGGTTGTGCCGTGCACAGTAAATGGGCCGTTGGCATTCGTGGCATAGGCAATCTCATAGTAGCCGCCATCCGCGGTGTAGGGAATGGGCGACCAGCTCAACTGCAGCGCATCGGTGTAAAACGCCGAAACCGTGAGATCGCGCGGGGCAATGGTTTGGGTGTGCAACCAATCGGGATCCACCGCGTCGAGGCAAGTTGTCACCGCACGGTAGCGGGGCAGCAGTTGATTGTAGTCAATGCTAAAGTCCGTTGCGTTGGCAATTGACTGGCAGAAAGATCGGGGCAGGCGGCCACGCAGCAGATTGTTTTCCAGGCGCAGCGTGGTGAGCTCAGAGAGGTAGCCCAGGGTAATTGGCAGCGTTCCGCTGAGCTGGTTTGCGGCCAGGCTGAGTGCGGTGACGTGGCCAGCCGCACAGCCGACACCAAACCAATCACAGGGCGCGGACGGAGTTTTCGCCAGCCAATGCTGTTGGTTGGTCCAGCTGTCACCAGCAGTTGCCGTGTACAGGGCGACCAATGCCAGACATTCATCGCGACTCACCACGCTCACGGACGCGCAATCGATTGTGGCTGTTGCGCTTGCGTCTGTTTGCACGGGCATGGCGATCGCGGCGGCGCGATCGAACTGTAACGCCCAACTGCCACCGAGGCAGAGCAGCACGGCGATCAACAGTGGCACCAGTAGGGCGCGCGGTCGGAAGAGCGCTGCCGTGCAGGTGCTGTGGCGCAGCTGACGATGGAGCAGGTGTTGCCTATCTTGCATGGGAATCTACCTCTTGCACTTGATTACACAGACGAATTTGAGTAGCGCTGTTTGAAAACGGTGGTGCTGCCCCTTTGGTAGAGCACGAAAAAAACCGACCGTTTTCAAGCCAACCGCACTGTAGCTACAGTCTATTATTGTTGATCCACTGATCAGTGGCAAACGCGCTTGACAATCGCGTCAGAATTGCGTCAAAATCCACAGAGCGGCCAGGAGAACCGATTGTAGGCTTGGCTCGAACCTCTTGGGCACTCCCACAACCGTGGGACATTTACAGTAAATTCGCCAAGGTGCGAGCAAAAAGCCGTGAGCAAAAAGCTGTGAGCAACAAAGTGCGAGCAAAAAGCCGTGAGCAAAAAGGTGCGAGCAAACGAATTGCAGGAGCGACAGGGATGGAAGCAAAATGACACAGATCGAGCGCAATGGTGGCGATCCTCCAACATCCGGGCAGATGCTGGGACTCTTGTCCGACAGTTCGTTGACGCGGTTGGTCAATGACGCGTTTCGGACCTACCAGAGCACATTGGCACTCTCCCGCTCGCCGCTGGCCAACTCAGCGCTGATCACTCCCACGCTGGTGGTGGATGATGTTTCGCCCACTGCCGAAGAACGGGGGCGCGGTCTGCGGTTGCTGCTGCGTTGGGCCGTCGAACAGATTGCACCCCACCCACCGACCTATCCGCTGGGGACATTTCGTCCTTTTGACGACCCCACCTGGGTGGAGCCATTGTGGTGGCGCTACAACATTTTACGTCACCGCTATCTAGAACCGCTCCACCCAGACGATTTCATCGAGGGGCGCTTCACGGAAACATTGCTGACGCTCACGGGCATCACCAGCAGCGATGCTTTCTTCGATGAACGCAACCGTGCCATTCGCGAGATCGCCGAACGATTGCGGCAACAGCTTGTCGATGGGGCTGGCAGTCCGGCGCTGCGCCACATGGCCCTGCGTGACGCGCTGCGCCTGCTGGAGACGCGCTCGGATGCCGCGGTGTTGTTGGGCATTGCCGCGACCTTTGATGATATTTTTCCGCGCTCGCTCCTGCTGCGCATGGCCGATGCCGAAGTGCTCCCCAATGCGGGGCAGCTGCTGAGTGATCTCATTGCCAGCCGGCTGCTGCTCACGGGTGACGAACAACGGAATCTTTGGCTTTCGCCGTTGATCCGCCACCACATCTATCAACAGCAGCCGGCCACGGTGCGCAAACGGCGACATCGAGTGGTAGCAAACCATTACGCCCAGGGGAATGAGCCCCTGCTTACCGCCAAACATTTACAGGCAGCGGACCAATTCGAAGAGGCGGCCAATACGCTCTTTGCCGCGGCGGAGATGCTGATCCACGAATTGCAGGTCACTGAGTTGAGCCACGTTCTGCAGCAGTTTGACCGGTCCCAACTCACCCCGGCGACCTGGCGCGAGGTACAGATTCTGCTCAGCGACCTGTGCTACCACAGCGGCCAACCAGAAGCCGCGCTCCAAGCGTGTCGGCATGCGCTGCAGGCGGCAACAGCCGACCAGGATCAGGCCCGTATCTATCGCCGCATGGGCAAACTTTACGAGCAACGCAGCCAACTACATGCGCTGACCTACTATCAAGAGGCGGTGGAACGCTTTGCGCCCAACGATCCCGAACTGGTGGCTCTGCTCAAGGATCGGGGGTGGTTGCACATCTTGCGGCACGATGCAGCGGCCGCGACCAAAGATCTGGAACTGGCACTGGCACTGGCGGGCAAGGTCGATAGTGGTCTGCACGCGGATATTCTCGATGCACTGGCGAGTTTGCACCGGCGCCAGCAACAATTTGAGGTTGCACTGGAGTATGCGCGCCAGGCGCTCTCCATCCGTGAATCGCACGGGAACCTGCCCCGGGTTGCCTCCTCTTTCAACAGCCTGGGCAACATCTACCGCGAAATGGGTGAATATCAGCAAGCCATCCCCCCCTATGAAGAGGCACTGGCCATCTATCGCAAGGTCGGCAACGAGGAGTCCGTGGCCGGGGCTCGCCTGAATATTGGGTCGGCCTACTTTTCGCTGGGGCAATTGGAAAACGCCATTGGCAACTACCATCAGAGCTTGGAAGTTGCCGTTGCGTTGGGGCATATGCACTTGGCAGCCACCGCACACTACAACCTGACCGAGGCCCACGCAGCCAACGGCAATCGAGCCAAAGCCCACAGCCATTGGCAACAGGGCTATGAGCTGAGCCAACGCGCGGGCTTTGCTGATGAGATCGATGCCTTTGAAGCATTGCGGACGGAGTTGACGTTCTTGCGGATGGAGGGGGGCGCTGCAACAGCCACTGCACCAGTGGCAGAGACCCATGCACCAACCTTGAAACCACTCTCATCCGATGAAGCAGCGCTCCTCACTCTGGCGACGCGTCATGGCCGGATCACAGCCAAAGTGGTGACGGAAGAGCTAGCCGTGAGCCGCGCCACGGCAACCCGCCGCCTGCGCGCCTTGGCCGAAGCTGGCCATCTGCAGCAGCACGGCAAAGGGCGCGGCACCCATTACACCCTTGCCGAAGCAATGGAAGCGAGTCTCCCGCTCGGGTCGCAGCCGGAGAACGCGGCAGCAGAGCAGAGCCACCCCATTGCAAATTGGCAGACGGATCAGCTGGTGGATCAGTTGCTGGCCCAAGCGGCCAGCCTGCGTGAACAATTTGGTGTCATAGAGATCAGCCCAAGTAGCATCCCCAGCGGCCCCTCCACCGCCATGCCAAGGCTAGCAGTGCGTTTCGAGAGCCCCCCTCCGCTCGCGGATTTCTTTCGGCTACGTCGCCATCTCACTGACGTGCTGGGCGTCGAGATTGATCTGTGGCCGCTGCTTTAGCGCCTGTCTGCAAACAACAGGGCGGTTGTGAACGCTTGACGGGTGAATCAGCACGCTACATTGCTAACGTAAAGACGGACAGCGATTCAGGGTCTGTTGACATCTGGACTTACGCAATTTGTTCAGACGAGCACGGCAACCGATGCCTTCAGTACGATTGCTTATAACGGCCTTCTATACCTGCTATGTATCCTGCTCTATTCCAGACGCCGCACACAATTGTTACATTTTATCCAATCATATTAATACTTTTGACATAGAGCCTTATTCTGAAATTCGCTTGTAGTGCTCAAACCATTTTCAGTTAACTCCATCGACGCAGAGAATTTCAGGATAATTACATAGTGCTGTGACGCCATCGTTCTCTCTTTCTCTCCTCACTACCGTTCATCACATCCTCGGTCCAGCTTGTTTCCCTTGCAATTGCATTCAGTTCATCACCTGACGTGGCTGTTTTAGTCACCTACAGTGCGGTTGGCTTGAAAACCGTAGGTTTCCCGCTTACCGGAACTACTGTTTTCAAACAGAGCCCACGTTAATCGAGAAAACAGATAGAGCTTGCCCCTTGTGGAGTGCGCGTTCTCGCGTGCGCACCGCAGCGGTAGAGAACGTTGATTCCACCATTGGGCAACGTAACCATGATTTCTCGACGAGTTGCTCCCCGATTGCCTTCCGGGCGCGTGGTAGAGAGCAAATTTTCAGCAACCATGCTCGTGTAGAGATGGTCGGTAGCAACTTGAATTAGTCAGCGTCTCTATGTGTATCTGCATGGGCAGAGGCCGACGGGAGAGGGTCGATTGATCTACATTCAATCTTTTGTACGCAACATTAACGGAAAATCTACGTCTTATATACTATAGAGATGTAGAGTAAAGACGCAGAAGAACTAAAGCACCAGCTTATTCATTTCACGAATAAGACAATAGATCGTCTGTAGTGCAGTCTCCGTCAAAAGTGGTTCACAGCGAGGGAGGGATTGCCGAAGATAAAATTCGAGCGGTTAATGCAGCAGCTGTAGCGAGTCGAATTTTCTTCAACGGCCTTTGACTTTAAGGAGCGTGGTATGTCCAGACAAATAGCGAAAACAGTGAACGACTCAGCAAACGCAGAACATTCAATAAAACAAGACAAAACGATGACAACACAATTCCGTCTACACAATTTTACGGCCCGATTTATAGCCCAAGGCAGCAGAAGCTTCTTTGGCCTTGCCCTTGCCTTGGCAGCATTGCTCACACTGGGCAGTTGGTGGTCTTTGCAGTCGACATCAGTACAGGCTGCACCAGCAACGGATGTGACCCTCACCTGCGATGTGCCCCTACCCACGATCGAGTGGCTAGGTGAAGGTGCTGGTACCCATGAACTGGGCGACAGCTTTGATAATTTTATCGTGAAACGACGCCCCTTTCAGTTCGCCACAGAGAGCGGAACGGCTGATGCCCAAGGTCGCGTGACCTACCAAGCAGCCGCGGGTGAGCGCGTCTGGCGTTGCGCTGGGGATTGCAATTTGCCCGCGGAGTACCATGATGCATTTGATCTGGGCGAGTTGGAGGCCGGCACCCGTATTCAGTTGGTCGTGATCGATGATGACATTGATGATCGGCGCAACTGGTGGGCTGTTGATGATCCAATGACACCCTACCTGATCGTTGAGGATCAGGCATTTGTCGAATATCTCACGTTTGATGTGCCAACGACTGGCAACTGGTATTACTACGCGCAGGATTCCATTGGCATCGCGGGCACCTGTGTTGGACCAGCGCCAACTGCCACACCGTCACCGTCACCGACATCGACGGCGAGCAACACACCGCTGCCGTCGAGCACGCCAACAAGTACAGCAACGAACACGGCAACCGCTACTGCGACCGCTACTGCGACGGCTACTGCGACCGCCACGACAACACCGAGCGTTGGACCAACCAACACGGCAACAGCCCTGCCCAGTGCAACGGCCACACCGACGGCTACACCATCCAATACGCCGACCACAGTCCCGACCAGCACGCCGACAGCAACGGCCACATTGGTCGTCTTGCCGACCACCGGCCCAACACCGACGCCAACTGACCAAAGCGTACCGCCAACGGCACTGCAACTGGTCTACTTCCGTGCGGTTCAAC
The DNA here is from genome assembly GCA_965228585.1 of Caldilineaceae bacterium. Lineage (GTDB taxonomy): Bacteria > Chloroflexota > Anaerolineae > Caldilineales > Caldilineaceae > JAHBVH01. The sequence continues at coordinate 2,628,347 of CBDDHX010000004.1, read as the reverse complement.
AGGGCACAACGCTAGAGTTGCAGTGGGAGACAGTCTTTGAGTCAGGCATACGCGGGTTCCGTCTCTGGCGCAGCGACAGTGGCAACCGCGCCGAGGCCACGCTGGTTACACAGACCATCATCCCCGGTCGCGGGACAGGCACCGCCGGTGCAGCCTATCGATTTGTTGATGAGGAGACAGCATTTGGCACGCAGTATACCTATTGGCTGGAGGAAGTGCAGACCAGTGGGAGATCTGTGGACGCCGATGTTACCAACGGGTTCCTTGCACGCATGCTCTACCTGCCCATCGTCAGCCGCTAGGCAAATTCGTGGGCGTAAACCCCGCGTCTAACCAAGGAGAGCCACGTCAGCGGCTGCCGATTCAGCAGTCTCGACCGCTGCTCACGGTTAGAAGCCCAATGGAACGGCGCTTTTCTCATAGATGACCCATCTAAAAGTTGCACGAATCTGCGTACTTTCAGACGGAAACAACTGTACAACTTTTAAGGGGTTGCTCGATTAGGTTATCTAACAACCCATGCTCGGTTTTCCTTGATCCTCTGCCAGGGAAGCCGCAAAGGCCACTTCTGTGCGCACAGAAGTGGCCTTTTTGTTGGCACCTGTCAAACGCGTCCCCACAAAAAAGCAAGCAAGTATGGATGCGTCCCATTTTCGGGGACGTATAGAAGAGGAGCAGATTGAGCATCCGGTCTGGGCCCCCAATGTGGTACGCACCCGCAAGTAGCGGAGACGTGTGTCGTGGCCGTTCCTGTGCTATAGTAGCGAGCCGTAGTAGCGAGCTGTAGTAGCGCGATATTGTAGCGATGTCCCCTGCACTTTTCAGACTTCCGGCAGAGGTGGCGCTCCCAGCAAAACCAGGGCACAGGGAATGTGGCACAGCGTGTACACAGGCACAACCAACTAACGCTCATGCCCCTACTAATGATTCCAACGACCATTTCGGGGCTACAACAAGTCAGAGCATTCTGCTGGTAGATGAGCCCCAACAGATAGCAGAGCAAGAGAGACCACATGCAACCGAATATTATCTTTATCCTGATTGACGACATGGGCTGGCGCGATCTGGGCTGCTATGGCAGCACCTTCTACGAGACACCCAACCTGGATCGGCTCGCGCAGGCGGGCATGCTCTTTACCGATGCCTACGCGGCATGTCCGGTCTGTTCCCCCACGCGAGCGAGTATTCTGACGGGCAAATACCCTGCTACGCTCGGCATCACCGATTGGATCGACTGGGCCAACGCCATTCATCCGGCCCGGGGCAAATTGGTCGATGTGCCCTATCTCAAAGAGTTGCCAACGAGCGAAACAACCATTGCGACCCTGTTGCGCGACGCGGGCTACGCAACCTGGCATGTCGGCAAATGGCATCTTGGCGGCGAAGGACACCACCCCGAAGAGCATGGCTTTGATGTCAACATTGGGGGCTGCCACATGGGCTCCCCGGCACAGGGAGGCTACTTTAGCCCCTATACGATCCCGAATTTATCCAACGGACCCGAGGGGGAATATTTGACCGACCGGCTGACCGATGAAGCAATTCAGTTAATCGAGCGCCACGCGGCAGCACAGTCGGAGCAGCCCTTTTTCTTGAATTTCTGGCACTATGCTGTCCACACGCCAATCCAGGCCAAGCAGGCAGATATTGACAAATACATTCGCAAAGCGGAGCGCCTTGGCCTCAAACAGGAAGAGGCGCTGGAAGCAGGTGATTACTTTCCCACCGAGCACAAGGGGCATCTACGCATCACGCGGCGCCGTTTTCAGTCTGACCCGGTCTATGCAGCCATGGTTGAAAATCTGGATTGGAACATTGGTCGCTTGCTAGACACGGTAGCAGCAAAAGGGCTTGCCGAAGAGACGGTTATTATTTTCACCTCGGACAATGGCGGGCTTGCCACGGCAGAAGGATCGCCCACCTGCAACTCGCCGTTGGCAGAGGGCAAGGGCTGGATGTACGAAGGGGGCACGCGTGAACCGCTGTTGATCAAATGGCCTGGGGTCACTGCATCCGGAAGCACCTGTACCACCCCGGTTTCCAGCCCCGATTTTCTGCCCACCTTGCTGCAGATGGCAGACCTCCCCCTCCCCGCCGAGCTTGCCATTGAAGGAAGCGACCTGACACCGCTGCTGGCTGGCGCAGACGCGCCGGAACGTGGTGCCCTCTTTTGGCATTACCCCCACTATGGTAACCAGGGCGGCACACCCGGCTCGTCAATTCGCGCTGGGGATTACAAGTTGATTGAATTTTTTGAAGATGGCCGGCTGGAACTTTACAACTTGCGCACCGACCTGGGTGAAGAAGAAAATCTGGTCGCCCAAGAACCAGAGATTGCACAACGCTTGCAACAACAGCTGCTGGCCTGGCGCGAAGCTGTAGCGGCGCGCATTCCGCAACCCAATCCCGATCGCGATCGCGAAGCCAGATAACAACAGAACCTGATGTTTATCTGGAACATTACACTTCGATGATCCCGACCCATGATTGAAATCCGCAAAAATTGATGTAGCCCGGGGTATACCCTCGGATGCCAGAGGCCCGGGCCTTCAATTGACCCTCTCTGCCGCGCACGGCAAAACTCATTTCCTCACCAATCTCACACCCCACAAGGCACTCTCCATGAAAGCGCTGCGGCAACCGCCACGGCAACCGCCACGGTGCGATCAGTGGATGGCAGCATCGCCAAACCGACGGAGCACCCTCTTAGCTTACGGAAGCAGCTTAGACAGTTTTCTGTCAAGGTTAGACTCCGTTAGGTGATGATATACTGTTCTCATCATGCTTTTGCATGTGGTAAGGCTGAGCGACAAGTGTACGCAGCAACTTGCGTGTGCCACCACCTAACCCGCGCTTATCTATCACCGAACCTACCCATCGAACAACAGCCCATGCTTTCGAACCGAGCCAACGTGGGCTCGGTTTGAAAACAGTGGTTCCGGCAAGAGGGAAACCTACCGTTTTCAAGCCAACCGCACTGTAGTTGGTTTGAATCGCCGGCGCAAATGCAGACACAGAACAACCCACCGTTTAGGCGCAATCTTCACGTGCTCTGTCGCAATTGCTTGCAGCATTGCACTGTAGAGACCTGCATGCTGAGCATTGCACTGTAGAGACCTGCATGCTGAGCATTGCACTGTGGAGAAGACAGATCTGAGGATTCGGAAAAAGTAACGCTGAAAAACAGTGGAATAATGTCGATGTCAAAACTTGCCTGGCTTTACATCTATATGATCTTTACCGTTGGACTCGTGGCCACACTTCATGTGCTGTTGTATCCTCCACAGCTAGATGCGCCGTTGTCACTTTGGCTTGGATTGCTAGTTGTTACGATACTGATGCGCCTGACAGTGACTGAAGGGCCATTGCACCGCAGTTACGATGCCTCTACCATTGCCCTCTTTGCCAGCATCTTGTTGCTGGCACCATGGCAGTTTATCTCCATCGTCATCATCTCTTTTTCACTGGAATGGGCCAAACAACGCTGGACCAACAGCACCATGTTGCGCAGCTGGTATGCACAGCCATTTAACATCGCGAAAACCATTCTCGGCGGCTTGAGTGTCTATTGGCTGATTGAGTTCTCGAACCTGAATTTGGCAACGTTGCGCAATGTACAGGGAATGGATTCTGCCCTCCTGGGCATTGCGCTCTATGTCCTGGTCAATCAGCTTATTCTTGTCTTGTGGCTTTTGTTGGTACGCAACCTATCCTTTTGGAACACAGGCATTGTCCGCGACAGCCTCTGTATTGAAGTGCCGCTGGCGAGCATTGGGTACATTACGGTCGTGCTATTGCAACAAAATCTCGTGTTGTCGATCTTCATGCTTGCCCCCATCTTCCTGATCTATCAATCCTTTATGATCCCCAAAATTCAGGCTGATGCCATTGTGCGCATGGAAGATATTAACTGTGAACTGGTCAGTGCCAACGCCGAAATTCAACAGCTCAACGATGAACTGTTACTCACCCTCGCCAAAATATTCGATGCGCGCGATCCTTATGTTGGCAGCCATGCAGCCCAGGTTGCCACCTATGCTGTTGCCATTGCCGAAGAGATGGGTCTTCCGGCGGAACGGGTCGAGGTCGTTCGCCAAAGTGCTTACCTACATGACATTGGTAAAATTGCGATTCCCGAAGCCATCCTCCACAAACCATATCAACTCACTGATGCCGAATATCGGTTCATCAAAAAGCATGCGGAAATCGGTGCCGATTTCATCATGACGAGCCATGGATTGCGGCATCTCGCCCCCTACATCCGTCACCATCATGAGCGATGGGATGGGCAGGGCTATCCAGATGGGTTGGCAGGCAATCAGATCCCGCTGGAAGCCAGGATTCTCAATGTCTGCGATTCCATTGAAGCCATGGCTTCCGATCGACCCTATCACCAAGCCATGTCCACGGAAGAGATCGTCAAAGAAGTGATCAATTGCACTGGCACTCAATTCGATCCAGAAGTCGCCCGTGCATTTATTCAGATTGCCGAGCGCGAGGGACGACAGCTCGTGATCAATTCTGCACGCAGTGTTGTCCAACAAAACCTGCACAACATTTTCGAGCTAGAAGGGATAAAGCTGAAACGCTTTGCACAGATCTATGGCCTGGCATCGACATGAACCCACCAATCGAACCCAGAACCGGGCGGTATCAATAAATTCTAGACTTACACAACTTATCGAGAAGAGCCACCAATCGCTTTGCCTGCTCTCCGCTGAAAGCTCTTCTCGATGCGTAAATCATGAAGTTGCTACTCATGTTCATCTGGCTGGTGCAATTGGAGCAGCAATGAAATGACAGATGACCTTGCACGCAGCCGCACTTTTCGACCTTTGCTTTCCCACCTGACGATAGCGGGTGTTTATTTTACTTTACAGGATTAAGGACAGGATACATCTATGGCAAATCTGATTGGACACATCCAACGCTGGATAGGATGGCAAGCTCTCCACCAGCTTATACTTGTCTTGATAGTAATTGCGGGAACAACCACACCAGCCTACGCTCAATCGGAACCATACCACGTCCACCCTGCCTTGTTGACCTTGGCAGAAGAGAATCCAAATGAGATCATCAGGGTGATCGTGCAACAGAATGCACCGGCAGCGGTTTCGCGGCAGGCAGTCGCCGAGGTCGGCGGCGCCGTAGCGAACGAGCTTACCCTCATCAATGGTCTAGTGCTTGAATTGCCAGCACGCTCCGTTATGCAGTTGGCCCGGGCCCGCGGGATCAACTGGATCACGATCGACGCGCCGGTCGTTCCAGCCGCTGCCAACCAAGGTTGCAACCTGTTGAGCAATCCCGGATTTGAAAATCAATTTGCCGGCTGGAACAATTCCGCTGGCACTGGCAATCGCAAACTTTCTGGCCAAGCTCACAGTGGGGCCTTTGCCATCTATTTGGACAACCAACGGGATCTCTTTGCACAGCAAATTGCCGACGCCCAAGCAGGTGTAACCTATCAGGCAAGCGGCATCTTTCGCCGGGTCGATACAATCGCTGCACATACGAGCCTGCAGTTGGAGTTCTTGAGTGCCGCTGGAATCGTACTGGACAGCACGAGCGCCGACATCGCGCCATCGACCACCTATCAATCGGTCAGCACGGCAGCCACGGCACCCGTCGGCACGATGGCGGTCCGGATCTCGATCAAAAAAGCAGCAGGCAGCATGCTCTACGTTGACGACCTGATCGTCCAGAAGACGGATACAGCCGCCAATGGATGCTCGGCCCAAAATTTTACCACGGGCCATAACCTGCTCAGCAACGGCAGCTTCGAGAACGACCTGCAAGATTGGCTGTACCAACGTGAGCCCAGAATTGTCGACGATGCTTACGCAGGCAAAAAAGCACTCTACCTTGGCACGTCGGCCGGCTTGTTTGGCCAAATTGTGGCAAATGCCGAGGTGGGCCAAATCTATACGGCGCAGGCGGTTGCACGTCGTGCCCCCGGCAGCGCGTGGAGCGGTCTGGGCGTTGCCTTTTTAGATGCAAGAGGTAACTACCTACATTATGTAAGCACAACGATTCCCGAAACCACAAAGTATGCGCCCGTGGTTGCCACCGGCACTGCACCGGCAGGTACGACTCGGGTGGCGGTATGGGCTTATCAAAATCAACAGGGTCAGCTTTATCTTGATGAGATTTCGCTTACGGCTGGTACTGCACCCGAAAGCAACATTCGTAGCATTGGCGCGGATCAACTTTGGCACGGTCCCCAACCGCTCGATGGCACTGGTGTGACAGTGGCAGTGGTCGACAGCGGAATTGCTGCCCATCCCGATTTGCAACAGGATAGTCGCGATAGATCAAGAATTGCCTACACCCTCGACCTCACCGGCTCCGATGCAAGCAGCGATCGCTATGGCCATGGCACTCACGTGGCCGGGATCATTGGCGGCAACGGCAACCAGTCGCAGGGTCGTTATCGTGGTGTTGCGCCGGGCGTAAATTTGCTGGATATACGGGTGAGTGACGGCGAAGGCATGACCTATTCGTCGGATCTCATTACCGGATTGCAGTGGATTTACGAGAACAAAGATGCACACAATATTCGCGTGGTGAACATTTCGTTGAACAGCACCGTGCCCGAGTCCTATCACAATAGCCCCATCAATGCCGCGGTTGAGCTGCTTTGGTTCACCGGCATAACGGTCGTTGTTTCAGCAGGCAACAATGGCACGGGCTACGGCCCGGTACCGCTCTTTGCACCAGCCAATGATCCGTTTGTCATCACAGTCGGTGCCGTTGACGGTCGCAACACCAACCAAGTCGATGACGATCGCGTCGCCAACTTCTCTGCCTATGGCACAACCAGCGATGGAATCGCCAAACCCGACTTGGTTGCTCCCGGGCAGAATATTGTCAGCCTATCTGCCGGCACCAAGGCCAGCTTGATCCTCAAGCATCCATCACATGTCGTTGATCACAACTACTTCCGCATGTCTGGGACTTCGATGGCAGCCCCGACGGTTAGCGGTGCCATTGCACTCTTGCTACAGGCAGAGCCCAATCTATTGCCAGACCAAATCAAGCACCGTCTGCAGAGCACAGCCAACCAGAACTGGCGGGGCTACAGTTCAGAGCGGGCCGGTGCGGGGCAACTCAATATCTATGCCGCTGTTCACAACAAAACAAAGGCCGCGGCAAATCAGCAGATCACCATTAGCAAAATGCTTTCCAACGGTTCGCTCCCAGTTACGTGGAACAACCAGAGCTGGAGCAGTGTCAGCTGGAACAGTGTCAGCTGGAACAGTGTTAGTTGGAACAGTGTTAGCTGGAACAGTGTTAGCTGGAACAGTTGCGTCTGGCAGGATGAGGAGATCAGCGAGTTCTCTACCGACACGCTCCCCAGCGATTTCAATACAACACTGCCCAAACTGTCATCCAATGCAACAGCCCCGGGCGAGCAAGACGCGCTGCCCAACAAACTCTACCTGCCATTGATCAACCGCTAACGCGGTCAGTGTACCATCCACAGAACAAGCAAAAAGAGCAGCGTCACCTTCGTGGTGATGCTGCTCTTTTTCGTGCGCTATTTGCTTGCAGCGCCAACTGACTTGCACACTTTTCTCATTTGGCGCAAACTATATAAAATCAGAGCAGCTGTTGCCATCTTCCGGACAGCTGCTCAACAAGAACATGTCAGGGCAAGCAAATGAATTCTACTGGATGCCTCCTCGCCGTCGATATCGGCGGCACATTTACCGATCTCGTTCTTCTCGATCAGCAACAACAGACAGTGGCGGTGGGCAAAGTTCTCACCACCTATCCCGATGCTGCCATTGGGGTGTTAGAAGGTATCTGTTCTCTGCTTGGGGCACAGCAGGTCATGCCGGCAGCTGTGGCACGCGTCACCCATGGCACAACGCTGGTCACCAACACGCTCATTGAACGCAAAGGCGCACGCACCGCGCTGCTCACGACAGCGGGGTTTCGCGACGCGCTGGAAATCGGCACAGAGGGCCGCTATGACATCTATGACCTGGGCCTGATCAAACCGTCGCCACTTGTCGAGCGCAACCTGCGCCATGGCGTGGCAGAACGGATGAACGCACGGGGGCAGCCGCTTCACCCGCTGGATCGTGCCGCCCTCATGTCACTCTGCACAACATTGCAGGCGACAGAGGTGGAGGCCGTGGCCATCTGCTTCCTGCATGCCTATGCGAATCCAGCTCACGAACTGGAAGCCGCGGATCTGGTGCGCCAACAGCTGCCCAACATTCCCATCACACTTTCGCATCAGGTTGCCCCGGCCATGCGCGAGTATCAACGGGGCTCCACCGCCGTGGCCAACGCTTATGTACAACCGCTGGTCGAACGCTACCTCCAAAACCTGGAATCGGGCCTAAAAACCGCAGGTGTCAACGCACCACTCAATATCATGCTCTCCAATGGTGGAACCTGCACCGTGCAGACGGCCACGGCATTCCCCATCCGCCTGGTCGAGTCTGGCCCCGCGGGGGGCGCGTTGGCTGGTCTGCATTGGGGCCAACAGGTTGGGCACACAGAGATCCTCGCCTTTGACATGGGCGGCACCACGGCCAAGGCCGTGCTCACCGAGCGGGGCAACCTCTCGATCACCACCGATTCCGAGGTGGCCCACGTCCATCGTTTCAAACGGGGCAGTGGTTTGCCCTTGCTGGTGCCCATGATCCACATGATCGAGATTGGGGCCGGGGGTGGGAGCATTGCCCGCATCGGCGAATTGGGTCTGCCCAAAGTCGGGCCAGAGAGTGCTGGCTCCACCCCCGGCCCGGCGGCCTATGGACGGGGCGGCACCGAGCCGACCGTTACCGACGCCGATCTGTTGCTGGGCTATCTGAATGCCGAAACCTTTGCCAATGGCACCTTGCCACTCGATCCCGCGGCCGCAGCGGATGCCTTTGCAGCGCTGGCCGCCAGACTCTCGTTGCCAACGGAACGAGTTGCCTGGGGTATACACCAGTTGGTCAACGAAAATATGGCCGCGGCCGCGCGTGTCCATGCCGCTGAACGCGGCTTGGATATTCGGCGCTATGTTCTCGTCGCCACGGGCGGGGCTGGCCCGGTGCATGCCAGTGGGGTTGCCCAACGGCTGGGCATCGAGACCGTGATCGTGCCGCCAATTGCTGGTGTCGGTTCGGCCTATGGCTTTCTGCTGGCGCCGATCTCCTTCGATTTTACCCGCAGTTATCTCGTCCGGCTCGATCAGCTTGACGTTGACCACCTCAACCAGATGCTGGCCGAGTTGGAGGCCGAGGGACGCGCAATTGTACAGGCAGCGGGGGTGGCCGATGCGGAGATCACCGTGAGCCGTGCGGTTGACATGCGCTACGTGGGGCAAGGTTATGAGATCAGGGTGCCCTTTGCCAATGGTCCCGTCGATGCGGCGGCAGCGCGGCGAATCCAAACGAGCTTTGAAAGAGAATACGAGCGCTTCTATGGGCGACTCTGCACCGGCGTACCAATTCAGGCGGTACATTGGCGGGTGGTGGTCGCCGGGCCAACGCTCGACGTCAGCGATATCACCCTGCAACGGCAGCAGCATGAGCAATCAGCAGCGCCCACGGAACGCCCCGTCTGGTTTGAGGCCAATGCAGCGCCCGTTGCCACACCAGTCTATCAGCGCCGAGCACTGGTAACGGGATTCACAACAGCTGGCCCGGCCATTGTTGAAGAGGCCGAATCAACGACGGTGGTGCTGCCGGGTTGGCAGCTCACCGTGGACGAGAGTGGTTGTTTGGTGCTGGAACGGCAGGAGGGAGCAAGGTAATGATCGATGCAATTGCGTTGGAAGTGCTGTGGAACCGGCTGATCTCCATTGTCAATGAGCAAGCCGCGGCGCTGATCCATGCGTCATTCACGACGGTGGTGCGCGAAGCTGGAGATCTTTCCGCCGGGGTCTTTGATGCACAGGGCAACATGTTGGCACAGGCTGTCACCGGAACTCCCGGCCACATCAACACCATGGCGAATTGTGTGCGCGATTACGTGGTGCCACGCCACCCCATTGACGGGCTACAGCCCGGCGACACGTTGATCACCAATGATCCGTGGGCCGCGTCGGGCCATCTCTTTGATCTGACGATTGTTTCGCCCGTCTTTTACCGAGGCAAGGGGATTGGCTGGTTTGCCAGCACCTGCCACGCCATGGATATTGGCGGGCTGACCATGGGCGCCGACGCCACAGAGCTCTTCGAAGAAGGGCTGGCGATTCCGCTGATGAAGCTCTTCAACGCGGGGGAACCCAATGCCGATCTCTTTGCCATGATCGAAGCCAACGTGCGGGTGCCCGACATGGTCATTGGCGATATCTATGCGCAACAGGCAGGCAACGATGTGGGCGCGGCCAAGCTGATCGAAATGATGCAAGAGTATCAGTTGGCTGATCTGGAAACCCTTTCGGCGCTGATTCTGGATCGCACCGAGCAGGCACTGCGCGAGGCCATTGCCGCCATTCCCAACGGTCTTTATCGCAACACCGTACGGATTGATGGATTTGACGAGCCACTGACAATCTGCTGTGCGGTCACGGTGAAAGATCGAGAGATCCTCGTTGATTACGCGGGCTCATCGCCACAGGTCAAGCGGGGTATCAATGTGGTGCTCAACTACACCCAAGCGTACAGCACCTATACGCTAATGTGTGCCATTGCACCCAACATTCCCAACAATGAAGGCGCGTTTCGCCCTATCACCATTACGGCGCCCGTTGGCTCCATCGTCAACTGTCGCCGCCCGGCCGCGGTGGGGGCACGCCATCTCATTGGTCACTTCGTCTCGCAACCGATCATGGCGGCCTTGGCACAGGCCATTCCCGATCGGGTGATTGCCGACAGTTCGGCTGGACTTTGGAACACCATGCTCGAAGGTGACCTCAACGCAGAGGGTGATCTCTTTGCCTATATCTATTTTTCGGCGGGGGGCATGGGCGCTCGGCCCGATCAAGATGGGCTTTCGGCCACGGCATTTCCCAGCGGCATCACCGGGGTTCCCGCCGAGGTGATTGAAGCCGTGGCACCGATCCTGATGCACAAGCGCGAGCTACGGATCGATTCTGGCGGACCGGGCAAGTTTCGGGGCGGGCTGGGGCAAGAGATGACGCTGGAAGTAACGACCGGCTACCCGGCCACCCATTCGCCCATGTATGACCGCACGATTTTTCCGGCCACCGGCTTCCTTGGCGGCCAATCTGGGGCGGTTGGAGAGATTGAACTGACCGATGGTTCACGTCCCCACCCCAAAACCCGCTACACCCTGCAGCCGGGGGAACAGGTCACGCTGCGTCTGCCCGGCGGTGGCGGCTTCTACTCGCCGCTAGAACGCGATCCGGCCGCGGTGGCCGCGGATGTGCGCCAGGGCTATGTCTCTGTGACCGCCGCGGCCACAGCGTACGGCGTGGTGATCGATCCGAAAACGTGCACGGTTGACGAGGCAGCAACCAAGCAGTTGCGCGCAGCGCGAGAAGGATAAACGTTCATGTCAAACGTGTACGACGTCATTGTCATTGGGCTGGGTGCCATGGGCAGCGCCGCGCTCTATCAGTCGGCAAAAGCTGGTGCCAATGTGTTGGGGATCGATCAAGCCCATCCACCGCATACGCTTGGCTCCACCCACGGCGAAAGTCGCATCACGCGGCTGGCTACCGGCGAAGGCAGCGCCTATGTTCCCTTTGCCCAACGCTCGCACGAGCTCTGGCGTGAGATCGAAGCAGCCAGCGGTGCGCAGCTATTGACGCTGTCGGGTGGCCTGATTCTCTGCCCCAAAGGCGAGACCGCGCACTTTCACGGCCAACAGGATTTTGTGGCCCACTCAGCGGCCATTGCGGACGCACACGGCATTGCCCACTCCGTCATGAGCGATGCAGCGGTGCGCGAGCGTTGGCCCAACCTGCGCATGCAGCCCCACGAGCACGCCTACTTTGAGCCAACCGGCGGCATCGTCGCCGTGGAAGAGGCCGTCGCCACTCAACTCTCCCTTGCCCAACGGCACGGTGCAACAGTGCGGCTGGGGGAAAAGGTCACAGCCCTTCAGCCAGATGCCACCGGGGTGACCGTGACAACGGCAAGCGCGCGGTTGCGGGCAGCCAAAGTCATTCTCGCCACCGGTTCATGGATCGCAGAGTTGTTGGCGTTCGATGGCTCTCCGACAAAGCTGCCCGCCACCTTTGCCATCTACCGACAGGTCTTTTATTGGTTTGAAGCAGAAGATTCCACAGATTTCCACGCCGATCGCTTCCCCTTTCTCATCTGGATCGGCGAGCGACAGGAGGAATTCTTCAGCGCCTTTCCGCACACTGCTGGCGGCACCGTGGGGTTAAAGGTTGTGACGGAAGAGTATCTCTCCACCACCTCGCCAGATGCGGTTGATCGGGTGGTGCACCCAGACGAAGTCGAGCGCATGTACAATGAGTTTGTGACCCGGCGCGTCAGTGGCGTGCGCCCCCGGCTGCTCAAGAGCGCGGTCTGCCTCTACACCAACACGGCAGATGAACACTTTGTTCTGGACCACCACCCCGCCAGCGAACATCTGCTGGTCGCGTCGCCCTGCTCCGGCCACGGCTTCAAACATTCGGCAGCCATTGGCGAGACCCTGGCCCAGTTGGCCCTCACGGGCAAGAGTGAGTTATCGATTGAGCCATTTGCATTCGCCCGTTTTCAATAAACAGCGCTTCAGTGAAAAGCAATTCAGTCAAAAAGGCGTGAGTGAGCAAAGAAAATGAGCAGCCCATGACAAAGAGCGAGACGACGGGAAACAGTGCCCCGGCAGCGCAAGCCGACTTTCCTTTTTTGCACACCTTGCGGGTGCGCTACGCCGAGGTTGATGCCCAGGCCATTGTTTACAATGCCCACTATCTCACCTATGCGGACATCGCCATTACGGAACTGCTGCGCACCCTCAATTTTGACTACAGCCTCGCGGCCACTCAGCGCGCGGCGCAAGATTTCCACACCGTCAAAGTCGTGCTTGAGTATCAGCACCCGGCCCACTACGACGAAGAAGTGACCATTGGCGTGCGGGTGGGGCGCATTGGACGCAGCAGCATCACTTGGAGGTTGGCATTCTTCCGCCAGCCTGATGTCAGGCTCTTGGCCACGGCAGAAGTTGTGTGGGTCTACACCGATCAACAGCAACAGCGCTCAACGCCACTGCCCCCGGGGCTGGTTGCAGAGTTGGAGATGCTCGTGAAGCGTTAACCAGAAATCCAGCGTTGTGGAGAGAGTAGTGAGCAAACCAGCAGATAACAAACAACATGAAGAAGGAAAAGACCATGCGTTTACGTGAAAAAGTTGCCATTGTCACGGGCGGTGCCCAAGGCATTGGCGGGGGAATCGCCAGCCGCTTTGCCGCGGAGGGCGCAGCCGTGATCGTCGCCGATGTCAACGCGGAGCAGGCCGCGGCCAGGGTGAGCGAGATTCAGGCCGCGGGGGGTGATGCTCGTTTCATTCAGTGCGATGTTGCCGACGGTGGACAGGTGGACGAGCTGATTGCCGAGACGGTGAACCACTTTGGACGGCTCGATCTGCTGGTGAACAATGCGGCGTTGGTTCACCACCCCGAGAGCAACGTCCACTTTTTGGCGCTGAGCGCGTCGGCTTGGCAGCGCGTGGTGGCTGTCAATTTAACCGGCACCTTTTACTGTTCGCAACGCGCTGCCCGCCAGATGGCCCGCCAGGTGGAAGCAGGGGAGGGCAACGGCGGCGTCATTCTTTCGATTAGCTCGGGCGGTGCCATGCGTGCTCACCGTCAGCTCTTTGGCTATGACACAACCAAAGGAGGCATCGAGGCGGCCACGCGCGCGATGGCGCTCGATTTGGCACCGTGGAATATCCGCGCCAACACAATCGCGCCCGGCAATGTTACGGTCGAGAATAGCCTCGGCGGTGCCACCGGGCCAGAGGCCGCGCAGCGGACCATCCCATTGGGCCGACCGGGCAGCCCCGCCGATATTGCCGCAACCGCTGCGTTCCTCGCCTCGGATGATGCAGCGTACATCACGGGGCAACGGTTTGTGGTCGATGGGGGCATGGATGCCCAGTTGCGTTCGCCGGGCGTTGATGCCGAGATCGACAGAAAAGAGATTGCGCAAAAATTGCGGTGAGACTTACCGGCAACCGGCCCGAAACCCGCTATGATGGTCCCAAAGGTTAGCCAACGCAAAAGGGGAAGCGCAATGTCGGACCATCACTCAAAAACAATTCTCGTCACCGGCGCCACCGGCTATGTAGGCGGACGTCTGGTGCCCCGGTTGCTCGAGGCGGGCTACCGCGTGCGGCTGCTCGTGCGCGGCGGTGCCAAACGATTGGCGGATCGCCCGTGGCAAGAAGATGTCGAGATCATCCAGGGCGACGTGCTGAAACCCGACACGCTGCCGCCTGCACTCGCGGAGGTGCATGCCGCCTACTATCTGATCCATAGCATGGGGGGCAGCAAGGAATTTCGCAACCGCGACCGCCAGGCGGCCGAGAATTTCAGCGAAGCCGCGGCCGCGGCGGGCGTGCAACAGGTCATCTATCTCGGCGGGTTGGGCAACCAAGAACAGGAACTTTCCGAACATTTACAATCTCGCCACGAGACGGGCGAAGCGCTGCGCACGGGCGGTGTGCCGGTCACAGAGTTTCGCGCGGGAATGGTGGTGGGTTCGGGCAGCCTCTCCTTTGAAATGTTGCGCCATTTGGTCGAACGCATTCCCGTGATGATCTGCCCCCGATGGGCCTTTAATGAGACGCAGCCGATCGCCATCCGCGATGTGTTGAGCTACCTGCTGGCGGCATTAGAAACACCGGCGAGCCGAGGGCGCATCATCGAGATCGGCGGCCCCACCGTCCTCACCTATGCCGACATGTTGCGCCGCTACGCCCAGATCCGTAACTTGCCGCGCTTGATTATTCCGGTGCCCGTGCTCTCGCCCTTTCTCTCCTCCTATTGGGTGCACTGGATGACACCCGTGCCCGTCACCATTGCCCGCCCACTGATCGAAGGCTTGCTCAACGATCTGGTCGTCACCGAAGACGACGCCCACGAAATCTTTCCCACCATCGAACCAATGGCGTACGAAGAAGCCGTGGAATTTGCGGTGGTACGGCTCGATGCAAATGACATTGAGACCATCTGGAGCGATGCCCGCGCGTCCAGCCAGGGCGATCTGCCAGCGGTCTATCTGACCCAGGAACAGGGCATGCTCTTCGAGCGGCGCGAGCGAATTGTTGATGCTTCCGTGGAGACGGTCTTTCAAGTGGTTGCCGGCATTGGGGGCACGCGCGGTTGGCCCTCCTATAATTGGCTGTGGGGCATCCGTGGCCTGCTCGACCGCCTGGTGGGCGGGGTTGGCATGCGGCGCGGGCGGCGTCATCCCGATCAATTGCGGGTGGGCGATGCCCTCGATTTCTGGCGCGTCGAGGCCGTGGAACCGCCAGAGCTGCTGCTGCTGCGAGCCGAAATGAAGCTGCCCGGGGATGGGTGGCTGCGCTTTCGCATTCGCCCGGACGCGGATACGCAGCAGGCCCACCTGGTACAGACAGCGCTCTTTGCACCCCGCGGCCTCTCTGGGTTGCTCTACTGGTACAGCGTCTATCCGCTCCATGGCTTCATCTTCTCCACCATGATCGATCGGCTCTGTCAGCAAGCGGAGGCCAAAGCCCATCTCGCCGGATCACCCACGCCGCAAACTGAATGAATCTCACCGCGACCGAGTGCATTGCACAGGTGCCAGCCACCAGCTTTGCCCCACAATCCCCTCACCTGTGCGCTGCACTCCCTCGCGCACCTGCTACTTTCTTGACCCAAGAACGCCAAACCACCGAGTGCGTTGCACACCCCAGCGTCTGTGGCACCACTTTCACGATGAGCAGTTGTCCCGCGCAAGAAGTTGTGGTACAAGTAGCCAGAGACGCTTCATTGAGAAATAATCCACCTTGCAGGAGCGTTCTAGCCTGCAGCAAGCACGGTGATCTGCCCAGCTTGAAAACCTTTAACCCGAGAGAGTCCATGGTTACTTCTAACAATCCCGCAATCCAAAGAGCAATGGAGAGCGTTGCCAGCGCGATCGAAAGGGCAGCGTTGGATACCGAACGACCGAGCTATCACTTTCGCCCCCCGGCCAACTGGATGAACGATCCCAATGGGACGATCTATCACAATGGCTTCTATCACCTCTTCTATCAACACAATCCCTACGGCGATGAATGGGGACACATGCACTGGGGCCACGCACGCAGCCGCGATCTGGTGCGGTGGGAACAGCTGCCCATTGCGCTCTGGCCCTCGCTAGAGGCTGGCGAGGACCATGTTTTTTCGGGCTGTGCCGCGGTGGATGGTGCGGGGAATCCGCTTCTCTTTTACACTTCCGTCAAGACGGCAGAGGGTGATGACCGGCCGCCCAACGAACAGTGGGCGGCAATTGGCGATGCCGATTGGCAGCAATGGCAGAAACACGCGGCCAATCCAATTCTGGCATTGGCGAGCCACGGTGGGCCACCATTTGAAGGGGACTGGCGCGATCCCTTTATCTTTACCGAAGCAGGACGAACCTTTATGGTGCTCGGGGGCAACACGGAAGCTATTGCGGGCGTGGCACTGTACGAGGCGACTGACGAGAGCCTGACCCAGTGGCACTATCACAAACTGCTCTATCAGGAGCCGCGCAGCGAAACACGTTTCATGGAATGTCCCAACTTTTTCAAGGTGGGCGAAAAGTGGGTGCTGTTGCTCTCACCCTATCAACCCGTTGTCTACCTCGTCGGTGACTTTGACCTGGCATCGTTGACCTTTACTCCCCAGCACGAGGGGGTTCTCGATCCGGGGCAAGGCGAAGTTCCCAATTTTTACGCATCCAACATTCTCTATGACGAATATGGTCGCTGCATTTTGCTCGGTTGGGTGCGTGGCTTTCGCAGCGGCCAAGGTTGGAACGGCTGCCTGGCCCTACCGCGTATCCTCACCATTGGCCCGGATGGGCGCCCTCACCAGATGCCCGTTCCACAGCTGCAACAGCTGCGGGACAAGCATTGGACGGAAAGTGCGGTCACGCTGCACAACAGCAGCCACGCCATCGAGGGCATCCACGGCGACGCGTTGGAGATTCAGCTGCTGTTGCAGCCAAAGGGTGGCACATTTACATTGCACACCCGCGCATCCGCCGATGGCACGCGCGGCAGTGGCATCATCTATGACGGCAGCACATTGGATGTGCTGGGCACCAAGACGCCCTTGCTCCTGGCTGACGATGAACCGTTAAAGCTTCATCTTTTTCTGGATCGTTCGGTGTTGGAGGTTTTTGTCAACGGAGGTCGAATCGCGGTGACCCGGCTGCTCGACGCACAGCCGGGGGATGATCGCCTGATCTTGCAGGTGGAAGATGGCGAAGTTACCATCATCTCGCTCGATATCTGGACGCTGCAGGACATCTGGTAGCCCCGGCAGCCCCGCTAAAAGCTGGTGAGGAAGCGCTCGACAGCCGGTGCCAGTTGCAGGTCGGGTTCTCGCTTGCACCAGAGGCGGTAGTAGCGCAGAAAGGGGATAAAGTGTAACGAGGCAGTGGCCACCTCGCGCTGAAAGAGTCGCCCCATTGGGCCGGTTTTGGCAACATAATCGGTGGACGCAAAGCGTTGCAATGTCTTTTCCACCGGGTACTCAATACTGTGGTGCTGGGCCAACCAACCATGGGCCACCTGATCCAGGATCACATATTGGGCGGCCAGTCGTCCTTCCAGCGGCAGACCGGCCGACCCAACTGTGATGATTTGACGCGCGCCCCACGGCTGTGTGCGGGCAACGTGGTTATGGCCACGGACAATCGTCTGTGCCAGGGTATCCGCGAAGATCAGGTCCAACTGATCTGGCGTTGTGTGCAGTGGCAGGCTTTCTGTGTCCGACCGCGGTGAAGCATGGGTCACGAGCAGATCTGGTAGTTCTGCCGAGTGCCAAACCAGAGGCAGCGCCGCGATCGTTGCTCGTTCGCTATCGCGAAATTGGGCAACCGCCCACTGCACCGGCCCAAACTGTTCGGTGGACCAGAGTGGATCGGCCTCTTTGGTGCCAAAGAGGCTGAGATAGCGTTCGTGATTGCCCCGCAGGATTGGGCAATTCAGGCTTTGCGCCAACTGCCAACAGGCCCGGGAATCTGGCGAGCCAACCACCACATCTCCCGCAATCACCAGCAGATCAGGGGCGTGTTGCCCTATGGCAGCCAGCACTGTTTCAAAGGCGGGCAGGTTTCCGTGAATGTCGGCAATCAGAGCAATGCGCATGGGGTGTTTGGTGCTTTCCGCGTAAATTTCGCGTCTATCGTTGACTACACGCTACAATCGTTGAGAGGAACCCTGTACCAGATGTGCGCTACACCAACGTCTGCATGGTCGCGGCCACCGCATCGATCAGCTGCTCCAAACAGCCTTGGGCCAGAATCGACGGTTCCTCTTGATAGAGCCCCTTGCCATAACGGTCTGCTGGCAACAGATAGGCCATTTGAAAATCGCTGGCCAGTGGCGAAAAGATGATGGGGTGGTTGGGAAAACGGCGGCGCAATTCGGTTTGGATGGTGCTGTAGGGTTCGCCGCCGGTGGTGACCCAAAAGGCGTCGCCCAATCGATAGACCGAATAGTGAAACGGTGCCGTTGCCCGATCTTCCAAGTGGCGCACGCGCATGCGCCACCGTCGCGCCCGCTCCAGCCGTGCCCCATAATCACGTGCGCCAACAACGTCGCCCGCGGCATCGGCCTCCTGCTGCTTCGTACCCCACTCCTCCATCTCTGCTTCCAATGCCACCGGATCAGGCAATGTGCGCTGTGGCAGCTCCACCGTATACGCTCCGCCAACAAAGTGTGCGGCCCGTTGCAGATGTGCATCGTCCATTGGCCGATGCTGCCAAGTTCCCAGTGTTGCCCCGGAGATCACCGGCCCCGCATAGTGAAAATCTTGTGCGGGTGGATCCATGGTCGCCAATGTGGCAAGCGCGGCATAGCCCAATTCGCGGCCATTGTTGTCGGCCACCGCGGTGTCGCCAACGTGACATTGACGCGGGCTCAGTTCGCCACAAGCCCCCAGTGCAAAGATGCAGGTTGCGCCCGTGCTTGCTTCCACCACCTCGCGCATGGCTCCCACATAATCGGGGCTGATCTCGGTATTTTCCCAGGCCAGCGTGGTTGGGTGACAACCATAGTTCACGATGATCGCCAGTGCTGTGCCCGTTGCGTCCGTCACGCGGGCGACAACCAGTGTCTCATCGGCCGTGGCTTCTGGATTGTAGCCACAGGCATGAAAGCCGCTCTCATCATCCCAATAATCGCGATCGGTGGCCAACCGACAACAGCCCGTGCCATAGGTGATGAACGCGGGCTGGAGATTGGCAATGGCAGCCACTGCCGCGGCAGCCACATTGGTGTTGATCCGCGCCACGTGCTCTTCGATCAATTCACCGCCGGGCAGATGGACGCGATCCGGTGCAAAGAGCCCCGCGGCATGGCTGTGCGAAAAGGTGGTGACAATATTCTCAGCGGTGATGCCGGTAGCCGCGGTGATGTGGGCGATCAACGCTTGGTGGTGGCTAGCCGTCATTCCAATGTGATCGAGCTGTACCCGGAGCCGCAGCTCATCGGGTTGATCCAGCGGCGCCAGGGCAACCGCCTCGGCGCTCAGTGGCCGGTGGATATCAGTGGCGCGATGATGGCGCGCGGCTCCCCACATGGGGTGATAGATACCGACCGGCGGCGTGATGTCGGTCCGAGCCACCCCGAACTGTAGATGAGAGGTGGGCGTCTGTTGCAAACGGAGACTCATGGGAATTCCTTTGACTGCTGTGGACAAATAGACGTTGGCCTGCCCCACGCCGTGAAGCGTGAAGAGTAACCGCGCAAATTTATCCGTGGCTTCTCACAGAAAGTAATGAAACTCAAGTTGCTATCGACCATTCCTGCACGGGCCTGAATGCTCGCTAGATTGCCTCTGGGGAATGGGGGCAACTTCGGTAATGTAGAGCCTATCCTGAAATTCGGTTGTGGTGCTTCAACCACCTCCAGCCAGCAACTGGACGCAGAGAATTTCAGGCTATAGTGCGGTTGGCTTGAAAACGGTCGATTTCTTCGTGGTCTGCCAGAGAAGTAGCAGTACCGTTTTCAAACAGCGCTTATTTTTGGGTACTCAATAGAAGACAATAGAACGCACCAGATAATCGAGTTGCAACTCAATCATCGGGCTGGCCGTGGCCGCGGTCACCTCCACGCAGAAGGTGCCGTCCCGGTTCAGGCCAGAGGTGCAGTATTGATAGCCCACGTAGCCTTGCCCTTGACGCAGCCACTTCACCCCCTCTTTGCCGCCAATTGAAAAGGGTGTCAACGCGATGACATCGGGTGGTTGGAGCTGCTCGAAGGGGATGCTAGAAAAGCCGAGTGACTGTTCTCCACCCCAACCCGGTATGCCCAGCAAATATTCTTCGACAATGGCATTGCCGCCCAACGGCGACGCGATTGGTTCCCAGGGGCCAGGATGCGAGAAGGCCACGTGACCACCCGCAAAGCGTGGCCAGCCAATGGTTGCATTGGGATTGGGGAGCAGAAAGCGGCGACGGTTGGGATCGGGTTCGGGCGTGGGCTCGGGCAGCGAAATAATCGGTGTCCCATCGGGCAGGCGCAGCGGCGAGATCACCTGGGTGGGCGTCGCGGTGAGCAGGGGCAAGAGCGTGTCGTCGGGGGTGGAACGGGTTAGCGCGATTGCATCAAAATTGATGTCAATCTCTTCGTTGGTGGTACCCCACTTTTTCCAGACCCGCACATAGAGGGTCATGTTCGATTCCTGGGCAACGAATTTGGCGCTGAAATCATTGAAGACGGTCGGCTCCAGACGATCGTCATAGAGATCCCAGCCCACATCCACCCAATTGGTCACCTTGAGCCAATCGGCGCGGCGACCCACGGAATAGCCAAATTGCACCCGATAGCGCCAGGGATCGGTGAACGTGGCGTCGTCGGTGGTGGTGCGGATCATCCCCCGCAGATCGAATTGATAGGTTGCACCCCGCGTCAGACGCACGGTCTGATAGATGCCAGCATAGCGGTCGTCGGTACCAACACCCAGCCCCTTGGTGTTGAGCTCGATCAGTTGGCTGTGGCCGCCGTCGGCCACCACGGGCGGCCATTCATCGTCATAGAATCCATAGACGGCCAAACCACGATTGGTGAAACACCCCCACCCAATCCCCACGTGGCCGCACCCTTCCCGATAAGAAAAACCGTGCTCGAAGCTGCCGTTGGAGATCAGATTGAGGCCACCTTGTGCATTACCGGGGCTGGCATCGAACAGAAGCGCCCCGCACAGGAAGAGCAGAGCTACTAGAAGAAGCAGGGAAGTCAACCAGGGGTTTGGATTCCGCATCGCATCTGACTTTCGGTAAATTTCAAGAGGTCCCGCCAAGCAGCGGACACATGATATTATCAAGCTGTTCTCGACACTAATACCCGTACGCCATCAATCGTACCAGCTATTGGGCCGCTAGAGCAACTTGGTTGCCACCACGCTTGCTATCATGCGGCGTATTGCGACAACCAAGGCACTGTCAAGCTTTGTTCGGTAACTCAAGTTACCACCGACCGTCTCTGCACGAGCGTGATTGCTAAAATTTTCGCGCTACCACGCGCCTACAGTGCGGTTGGCTTGAAAACGGTAGGTTTCCCTCTTGCCGGAACTACTGTTTTCAAACAGAGCCCACTTTAGCTGGCAACTGGAGAGCAACGTAAGTTAGTTGGTCGGTTTCTGGCGAAAGCGAGCATATTCGTCGCTGGTAAGTAGTTCATCCAGATAGACACGTTTGCCCCCCAATTCATCCGAGATATTGGCACCGAGCACCGCGGCCAGGCTATTCATGCCATCGTCAAATGAGGATCGGATGTGGCTCGCATCGTTTTCGGCCACAGCGGTGACAAAGGCACGGGCAATCGCCAACGTGGTGCTCTCACCCTCGGGCAGCTCGACCGTATGGCGCAGCTCGTCATCCGCAGGCACCGACGTGGGCGGATAGTCGCCGTCGTAGTGATAGGCAGTCACAGCATCGCTGGTGAGTTCGATCCGCCCTTCATTCCAGAGAATCTGTTCCTCACCATGGGATTTGAAGACGCGACGCAGGCGCGAGAGGATCAGGTTCCCCACCGCCCCATTTTTAAAGCCAAAGATCACGTTGTACGCATAGGGATTGTCCGCGCCATCAAAGATCTCCTCTGGCGGACGGTGGCTGTACGTCGCCTGCACCCATTCGACATCACCGAACCAGTAGCGCCAGACGTCGAGTGGATGGATGCCACCCTCCACCACGGTCATACCGGACCAGGCACGGTTGGCCGTCCAGACGCGATTGCCGGGGCCGCCGACTGCTTCCGTTGGCGTATGCTTTACGTTGTGGCCCTCGAGCGGTCCATGGCGGGTGTAACTGGCCATCACTGGTTTTTTGCCAGCGAGATAATTCTTCACCGCGTCGTGACGCACGTCAAAGCGCTGTTGAAAGCCGACCGTCGAGAGGATGCCAGCGTCGGCGATTGCCTTTTGCATTTCAATCGCTTCATCAAGAAAGAGGCTCATTGGCTTTTCCACAAAGAGGTGGATACCCTTTTGTGCAGCCTTTACCACCTCACCTTTGTGAACATTGGGCGGAATCGAAAGGTAGAGCGCATCAATATCACTGTCGAGCAGCTCATCCACATTCGTGGTCAACTGGATCTCGTCAGTGGGCAAGCCGGGAACATACTCTTGCAATTTCTGCGGTTCAACATTGCTCTGGAAAGCATCGGCCAGCGTAACGATTTGGACCAAACCCTCTGTTTGCAACTGGTAGACTGCTTTTAGATGTTGCAGGCCGCGTTGGCCCAGGCCAAGCATGCCGATTCGTACCGTACTCATTCAAAAATTCTCCTAATTTTGATGTTCTATAAAGAGACAACACTACAGAAATACTACATTGCTGACATGATTTGTTACGACAAAATCAGCGTGGAGCTAAAAGCGCTCAACCAATTGACCGATAGAGAAACTGCCCAAATACTCAACTATCTGAAAGTAACCGGTTTCCGCGTGGGTCTGCCTATCAATTTTGGTTCAACTGGCAGACTTGAATGGCAACGACTGGTCTTCTACGGTAAGCTCTGTTTGAAAACGGCAATGTTGCCCTTTTGGTAAACCGTCAAAGATCTACCGTTTTCAAGCCAACCGCACCATAGCACGTTCTACTATTGGCCTTCTCTTCAACTCGTAGCGCACCTTCGCCCCCCTTCGCGCCCTCCCTGCCCTTCTTGGATCGCATTCCTTAGAAAACAACCTCTTCTTTGCTCTCCATCTTGTCCTCATCCAGTTCCATGCCCAAGCCCGGGGCGGTAGGCAGGGTCACAACACCGTTGACTGGCTTGAGGGGTGTGGCAAGGAAGTGTTGATGGATCTCATTCCACTTAATCAGAAATTCGAGCAAAGGACAGGTCGTCTCTGGCCAGGCCGCGATAACGTGGGCCGAAGCCGGGGTGGAATGACCATGTGGGATCACCGGCATATCATAGGCAGAGGCGAGCGTGATGATCTTCATCGTCTCGGAGATGCCGCCAGCCCAGTAGATATCCTGCTGATAGACATCACACGCGCCCGCGTCGAGCAGCGCCTTGGCACCCCAGCGAGTGTACTCGTGCTCACCGCCCGAAATGGGAATGCGTACATTGCGCCGGATCTCAGCGTATTGCGGAATCTTGTCGGCCAACACCGGCTCCTCGATCCAGCGGGGAGCATACTCCTCCAACCGCGCCGCCATTTGAATGGTATAGGGAACGCTCCAGCTCGACCAAGCATCGAGCATGATATCCACATCGGCACCGACCGACTCGCGCAGGGTGCGCACCAGCCGCAGATTGCGTTCGATGCCGGCCCGGCCATCGGTGGGGCCATCGCGGAAGAACCACTTGGTGGCCCGATAGCCTTGCTGCACAATCTCCTGGACCCGCTCCTGTACCAGCTCGGGGTCAAGCGAATAGCCCAACATTGAGGCATAGGCGGGAATTTCTGTGCGGGTCGGGCCGCCAAGCAACTGATAGACCGGCGCGTTGAAATGCTTGCCTTTGAGATCCCACAGTGCACAATCGATAGAACTGATCGCCTGCATCACCAGCCCTTTGCGACCATGGATCATGAAGCGATACATACGATCCCAAATGCGCTCAATCGCCAACGGATCGTGGCCAACCAGCAGCGGCGTGAGCTGTTTGTTGATGATGTACGCCTGTTCTTCGGGGAAGGGGCCACCAATGCCATAGACACCGTCGTCAGTTTCGATGCGCACGAAGTAAGCGGTGATCTCGGCGCTTTCCGAATCAGCCTTATCAATCCGCTGCACTTCGGCCTTGTGTTCGGGATAGATGTCCACGGGGCGAATCAGCCGTTCCTCCCAAAAGTTGCCATCATGTTGCATGGTGCCAGTCAATTTGAGGACACGGACGTGGGTAATCTTCATCGGTTGCTCCTTCATGCATGGTTGTGTTGCGTGTACAAAAATCAGCAGTGGCGCTCATTATACAACGGATGGAACGCACTGTCAGGTGAGCAAAATTTGTCCCAGGGCGCTCGACAGTAGCCCCACCACAGAGGTGAACCCAGCGCAAAGAAGAGGGATCAGAGATGAGCGCTACCAACGAAAGGGCACGGTTCCCGTCTCATCCAATTCATATCCCCAGCGTTCAACGTAGACCATGCCTGGTAGAAATTCATCGTCATGGCGTTCCAGCAATTGGTCCAGCTCATCATCCAGCTTGCGCTGCAACGCGGCCAGCTGCGGTTGATCGATCAGATTCTGCTGTTGATGGGGATCGGCCACATTGTCATAGAGCAGCCAGGGGCCATTCAGATCGCGCACGTAGGTGTGAGAACGCGTGCGGATTCCGCGGTATTCACGGCCGCCTTTTTGTGGACGGTTGTACTCGCCAAAAGGATGATAGCACGCAAGCAGCGCAGCCGTCGCGGGTTCGGCAGCACCATCCAGTAAGAAGGGCGCGTAGTTCTCTCCCTGCACAGTATCTGGAATTGATAGACCGGCCAGCCCCAACAGCGTAGGCATCAGATCGGGTGTGTTGATTGGCGTATCGATGAGCCGCCCCGTCGCGCCAAAGAGCTGTGGCGCGTGAATCAGCAGCGGCACGTGGATCGACTCTTCCCACGGGCGCTGTTTGCGCTCCTGCCCGTGCGACCAGAGCATGTCGCCATGATCCGACCAGAAGACAAAGATCGTGTTTGCGAGCAGATCCTGTTCTTGCAGCGTGGCGTAGAGATCGCCGATCAGATCATCAAGCGCGCTGCAGTGGGCGTAGTAGCCAGCCAGTTGTTCACGGGCAATCGCTTCATCGGCCGCGGGCACGTTGGGGGGCAGCGTCAGTTGCGCCGGATCATACATTGCCTTGTATTGTTGCGGTGCCGTCTCATAGGGATTGTGTGGCGGTCCCCACGAGAGCAAGAGCAGAAATGGTCTATCCGCATCGCCAGCCGCGTGGTCGCGGATGTACTGTCGAGCAACCTGAGTCTGCGCAATCGCGTCGTAACCGTCCCACGTACGCAGCGTCGGATCATCCCCCGCGTAATAGTGAGATTCGTTGTAACTGTGGGTACACTCGAGCACCCGCCAAAAATCAAAGCCTTGACGACGCTCGGGCGGAATATAGGCGGAGCGGCCGTGCCCATCAACATGCCACTTGCCAATGTAAGCGGTGGCGTAATCGGCACCTTTAAAGGCTTGTGCCAGCGAGGTGGCCGCATCGCTCAATGGCACATCATTGACAAATACCCCGTGACGGTCGGGATATTGCCCAGTCAACAACGAGGCGCGTGCCGGGCAACAGACCGGACAGCCGGAGATGGCGTTGGTGAAATGCAGGCTGCGTCCCGCAAGCGCATCGAGATGCGGCGTTTTGACGTTGGGATCACCGCCAAAGCCGGTCGCCTGATAGCGCCATTGATCGGCAAAGACAAAAACAATAATGGGTGCAGACGCGCTCGCGGACATCATACTCGCTCGATTCCTTTGTTATCTGCCCCGAATTTTCTGCGTCGACATAGCTGACTCGAGGTGCTTTCAGCATCACAACCGCATTTCAGGATAGATTTTTACGATACGTTGAATGGTGGGTGCATTATACAATGGATGGGGTGGGGTGTCAGGTCGAGGAAAAACGGAGGCTGGTTCAGGTTCGCCAAAGCGGCTTGGCCGACACTGTTGCCAAAGATGACCGGCACCGCAAGCATGCCGGTCATCTCATGACCCGATCGGTTGTTACATCATTGATCTACAGTGCGGTTGGCTTGAAAACGGTAGTTTCTCGCTTGCCGGAACTACTGTTTTCAAACAGAGCCCACTTTAGGATTCAATTGGCAACTCGGAATTGTTGCCCCACTCTTCCCAAGAGCCATCATAGTTGCGGACACTGGGAAAGCCGAGCAGTTCCTTCAGCACAAACCAGGTGTGGGCACCGCGCACACCAGTTTGGCAATAGGTGATCACTTCCTTGTCGGGCGTGAACCCAGCCTTGGCATAGAGGTCGCTGAGGAACGCGGCATCTTTAAAGGTGCCATCTTCATTCACCGCAACCGACCAATCCAGATTGATTGAGCCAGGAATACTTCCGCCACGGTCGGCGCGCACATCGGTGCCCGCGTGTTCGCCGGGGCTGCGGGTATCACAGAGCGCTACATTCTCGTCATCCAGGTGTTCCAACACATATTCGCTGGTGGTGCGGATGGCCGGGTCGGCCTCACCGGCCACATAGGCAGTCGGCTCCACCGCGGGCACGTCCGTGGTCAGTTCGTTCCCCTCTGCGCTCCACTTGGTGCTGCCACCATTGTAAATGTGAATGTCGCCTTCGTGCTGATAATATTGGAAGACCCAATAGGCACGGGCGGCCAACAGATTGCGGTTGCCATCATAGAGGACCAACGTATCATCCTGTTCAATACCCAACTTGCTCATCACCGTCGACAAACCGTCCGCGGTTAGAATCTGGCCGCGGGTGCTGTCGTCGGGATTGGTCAACTCGCCGAGGCTGAGGAAGGTTGCCCCGGGCAGATGGCCTTCAGCATACGTTTCGGGATTGCCGCCGATATCGAGCAGCCGCACATTCTCATTCTCAAGGTTGTTCTGTACCCACTCCGTGTCGACCAGGACATCGGCATTGGCATACGTTGTCGGTGCGGCCGCTTCTTCAGCCGCCGGTGCAATGGGCGCGACACAGCCCGCCAAGAGCAACACCAGGAGCAGTGAAAGCGAGTAAAGGTTCTTTTGCAGATTCATCTGTTTCTCTTTTCTCTTCATATTTTTGTTGCGGAATGAGTCCGCAGACGCTACGCAATTCTGTTGCCGAATCGGTCCGCAGACGCTGCATATTTCTGTTGCGGAATGAGTCCGCAGACGCTTCGCAATTCTGTTGCCGAATCGGTCCGCAGACGCTTCGCAATTCTGTTGCGGAATGAGTCCGCAGACGCTACGCCTGCTTGGTCAACGTAATTGTCCATTCGGGCGAGCCGGTCTCTTCAATAGCCGCGCTGTAGCCCAAGCGCGCGGCCTGGGTAGGGATCGTCTCCAACGCCGGTGCGTGGTCGGTGATGACCTCTAGTCCCAGCTGATCGCCTTTTAACTTTTTCAACGCCTGCACAGTTTTCATCATCGGATAGGGGCAAATCTCGCCCCGCACATCGAGTTGTTTGTGTGACATGGTTGTGACCTCACTTTACCTTCTGTTCAAATTTTCTGCTGTGTAACCTAAATTGCTGGCATTCAACATCGGCAACGCACACCACCTCATCTTGTGCTGCCGCCAATGCGGTTGTTCCCACTAATCGATCCGCTGAATGATCTGAACTCCAATCCAGGCACCAATGGCCAGGAAGAGGGCAAAAAACCACCCGTTGACAGCCAACGACGGGATGGCCGAGAAGAACGCGCCGATGGTGCAACCCATGGCAATGCCCGCGCCATAGCCCATGACAATGCCGCCGCCGCCAGCTTGCAGATAGCGCTTCTTCTCGCGTGGCAGGCGAATCTTGAATTCCTTGGCAAAGAGCGCCGCGATAAATGAACCAAAGACCATTCCCCAAACCAAGAAGAACATGTGGTGCAAAATTCCGCCATCCCCCAGGTCCAGCGAACAGCCGGGTAGCGCTGCCGCGCCGGCCAACTCGCCGGGGCCAAAGCCAATCCAGTTGGTGATGCCAATGGCCCAACGTGAGACTTCGCCGGTAAAGCCCCAAGGGTGTGATGTGATGAAGAGCAACACATTCAGACCACCCAGCACGGCACCACCAACCATTGCACTCCACCCATGCACAAAGATGCGCTTGAGAGAATCACCAACCTTGGCGCGGAAATGTTCTTCGTCGCTCTCCACGAACGGCAGATCGGGGATGGTCATGCCAGCACGACTTTCCCACCAGAGCACGAGTAAATAGATCCCGACCAATGCCACCAACGTCAGTGCAATTGCGCCACCATGCCCCAATAGCGTGGGCAGCCAGATCCGTGGGCCGGTACTGATCTGCGTGTTCCACCACCAATTCCAGCTATAGCCAGCCACCAATAACCCCAGCAGAATACCGCCAAAGCTGACCCACGAAGCGAGGTATCCCTCCCCCATGCGATAGACGCTGCCCGAGACGCAGCCGCCCGCAACGACCATGCCAATGCCAAAGAGCAACCCGCCGACCACCAAGTGTAGTCCAATCGGCAACACATTGGCCGCAGGCGGCAGCATGCCCAGCCCGGTGTTGGGCACCTGCTTGGCCATGAAGACGGCAAAGCCCAGCGTCGCCACGGCCAAGCCCACGAGCACACCTTTCATGTTGCGCCCGTGTCCCAACAAAAAGATGTCGCGAAACGCGCTGGCAAAACAGAATCGGCTGCGCTGCAAGACAAAGCCAAAGGCAAGCCCAAAGGCCCAAAAGATCCCCATCTCACTGTTGAACGCACTAACCAACAACAGGATCACCACGGCAGAGAGGGTGGCCAGCAGCCCGATGCGCACGTGTGGTGCGAGCCCACCAAGCGGCGGTGCAGCTGTGGTCGAGGCAGCCGGCACAGTGGTTGTCGCGTCACGTTGCAATGGATTACTCATTGGACCCTCCCCGTGCTGTGGCAGGCACGTTATTCAGGTGGTGTGACCATTCCAGCCAAGAGCCATCGTAGTTACGCACCCGGGGAAAGCCCAATGCACGCAACACCAGATAGGTGTGCGCGGCGCGCACACCCGAGCGACAATAGGTGACGATCTCTTTATCTGGCGTGACCCCGAGCGTCGCCAATTCGCTGCGCAATTCAGCAGCCGGGCGCATTAGATCCCAGCTTCCTTCTGGCACGGCATTCATCCAATCCCAATTGATGGCCTGTGGCACGTGCCCCTGTTGATACTCGTTGGGGGTGCGCGTGTCGATAATGACGAGATCATCACGCCCAGCCTCATGGAGCAGCCAAGCGCGTTCGGCAAGCTGTTCATCCGCGGCGTTGAGCTCAAACTGGGCAGGGGGCGGGTTCACTGGGGATGTGCTTTGCACTCGTTCCTCTTCCTGCCACCGATCCCAGCCCCCATCCATTACCGCGGCGTTGGCAAAGCCAAAACGAGCCAGCGCCCACAACAACCGCGCCGCGGCCATCCCCCAGTTATCGTCGTAGAGCACCACGGTTTTGCTCGCGTCAACGCCAGCCGCGCCCAAGCGGGCAGCGAAATCCGGCCCCGAAATCAACATCCCCTCGACACCATCACGTTTACCAGTGATCGCGGGCAATTCAAGTTGCACGGCCCCCGGCAGATGACCCTCGGTATAGCTCTCTCGATCCCGCAGATCGATCAAGCGCAATGCACGGTTGTCCAGCGCTTCGGCCACCCAGGCGGTTGCAACGACAGGACCCGGCAAACGCAAAGTTGATTGCTTCAATCCAATCTCTCCTTTTGGTTCCACAGTACAGAAAATAGACAGCATAGAAAACAGACAGCGATCAACGCACGCAGAGCGTACATCCAGTGCGTACTCGCCATATAGAATCGACACAAAAAACACCACTGGTCCGTGTCCAGTGGTGGCCGCTTTGCAATAAAAAAGCGCCCAGGGATCCTGAGCGCCAACCATTCTCGCTTCTGCCCCTGCTGAACTCGGCCATGTCGGCGGAGGTAGAGGGGCATTTTGCATCAACAGGCATCTGCTGCACCGTTATGCTCGAGCACCGGATTGCTACCTCCGCTCAAGACAGGTACAACAACAACAGATTGGATGCGTTCGCTTGATTGTGTTCATATCGGCAGATTAAAGTTCCAGATCAGGCAGTCTCGCTAAGGATTGTTTGCGCCTGGTTACAGGCAAATTCTGGCCAGCACTTACAGCCGCACTATTCTATTCCGGCCAATAACTCCATCCCGCTAGAGTACCTCAATTCAATGGTTGAGAGTACATCTAAAGTGGGCTCTGTTTGAAAACAGTAGTGCTACTTCTTTGGTAGACAACCAAAAACCTACCGTTTTCAAGCCAACCGCACTGTAGTATTGTATGCGGTAGTGAAGAGGACTGTCAAATCGTAAAAAAGCGGGTCATGAGCGTCCATCACATCATATTTGCTCCATAGCGAAAAATTAGCGCAACAGCGAAAAATTAGCGCAACAGGGAACCAGGCTGCCACGGAATCAGATTTGCGCGCAATGAGGTTGACGGGGCTACGCAACAGGCGTACAATCAGCCCATGTTATTCATCGGTATTGATCTGGCCTGGAGTGCAAGGAATCCCAGCGGCGGCGCGATCATACGTGATTCACAGCTCGTTAGCCAAGTTGGAACGTTGAGCGACAACGCCGAGATCCTACGCTATGTGGCAACCCATCTACAGCCAACGGAGGGAGCGGTCATTGCCATCGATGCGCCTTTGCGAGTTCCCAACAGTACGGGTTCGCGTGCCTGTGATCGGGCACTCAGCATGGAATGGCGGCAGTACGAGGCAGGTGCACTTCCGGCCAACCGCAAGCTGTTGGCGCGCGCGGGGGTGGTGCGCGGCGAAGCACTGGTCGCGGGTTTTGCCGCCACGTGGGGCTTTCGACAGATCCTACCCATTCCCCAGCAGATGCAAGGGCGCTACCTCTGCGAAGTTTTTCCCCACCCCGCACACGTGAGCCTCTTTGATCTGCCGAAAACATTGAAATATAAGGCCAAAGCAGGACGCACCATGGCAGTGCGCCAGCAAGCATTTCGCCGCTATCAACAGCTGTTGGCCTCCCTGACAACAGCTACCCCCGCGCTGCGCGGTACAGCGGACCTGTTGCGGCAGGAGGTGTCAGCATTGCGCGGGCAAAAGCTGAAAGCCTACGAGGATACGTTGGATGCCGTCACCTGTGCTTACACCGCTGCCTATCTCTGGCACCACGGGCCATCACATACCTGCATCTACGGCACCGTCGACGCGGGGCACATTCTCACGCCTCCCTTGCCCACCCATTGAGTTGCCCAAGCATGAATATGGCGTTCAAAGGCTGGTTGGACATTTTCTACAGGGGTGCACCCTGGTGGTACCGCGGGTAGAAGCGCTTACGAATAGCGGCAATTCCACCTGACAGCGTGATGAATTTGCCAGCACGTTAATCAACTGTGGGGAGTTGGTTTGCAGCCGGGGGGGACAGATCGGCATAGTAACCACGCTTTTCCGGTGGCAAGAGCGCCGCAATGTGCAGCATCATCTCGGTGGTCAACTGGTCGACCAGTTGACGCCGGGCCAATCCTTTGGCACTGTTGGGCAACGTCAATGGACCAAAGGTAGGACCGACACGCAGCGTGAGGGGTGTGCGGCGCAGTTGGCGCAAATTCTCCAAAATATGTTGGCTATTGAGCAGCGCTAGCGGCAAAATTTCTGCTCCACTCATGGTCGCCAGCAATGCCACGCCAGATTTGGCCCGGATCAAGGTGCCGTCTCCCCGCGCCATGTTGCCACCGAGTTCGTCAATCTGTTGACCGCTGGCCACCGCATCACTCAACTCGGGATTGATTCCCCCTTCGGGGAAGATACCGACCACGCCCCCGTCGCGCAAGCGCCGGACCGCTGTGGTCATGGCTTTGCGATCGACCTGCCCGCGCCAGATTGGAATACTCTCGAAAATTCGGGTGAATCCATTGATCCATGCTTTGTCCATGGCCTCGGTAGCAATGAGGTAGGCGGGTGGAAAGGGCAAAAGCAGACTGATAATGGGGGCATCAAACCAGCTGAAATGGTTGGAGATGACAAGCAGCTTCGTGGGATCTTTGGGCAGGTGTTCCTTGCCTTCAATGGTAACGTTGAAAAGGGTGTAACAGAGCAGACGTCCAATCTGCACCAACATAGCCCGCAACAGGCGCCTCAGTGCAACTTTCATCGAGCGGTATCCTTTTTTGAGGGGTGGACCAACATTTTCACCATTATACCGCATCTATTGTGAACAAATGAAGCGGACCGGGAGGAAGCAGCGCCATTTTCGCATGAGGCTAGCGTTTACGCTCGTGCACTGTACGCCGGCTCGCCCAACTCTCCACCCAAGCGGCTCACTGACAAATGCAGCAGCGAAAGCTAGCGAACAAGGGCAATAAAAATGCAGAGGCGCCGACTTCAAAAGTCAGCGCCTCTGCAAGGAGAAAGGAAACCCAAAAGGAGACGAGTAGATGCACCATTTCTACTCAATCGTCAGTGTAACATGAGCCGCCAAAGACCACATCGGCCAAATGGTGTAGCAAAATCAGTTAAAATGGCAGATTATTACAACAAGCAGATTATTGCGACAAATAGGAAAGCACTACAGAAGGGGCTACCCACCGTTAGAAAGCGGTTGCCTTCTAACGGTGGGCTCATACAAAGGAGGAACCAAAAGAGGTGCTGGTACATTAGTTATGAAGTAAGCTCCCCTCAAACCTCACAACCAACAGATTCAGTATAGTGGAGCTAGTTACACGTTAGTTACAAATCGCACAAACCACCATTATTGGGCGCAATTTTCCTTTGGCGCGCAACTTGTTGGCCACTTCTGTGTTACCATGTTGGGCTTGGATGTGTTCCTCATTCATACCATGCGCTGTTTGACAGGTTGCGCATCGGTCGCTAAAATGGCCGAACGTCTACAGGGCATGCGCTATCTTCTGGGTATGCACATCTTTCGTAGGATGCCCATGCGCTCTCATCCCAAATTTTTGGTTATCAATTTACAGACCGATTTACGAACAGATTAGAGGAGAAAAACAGATGGCAGATAATACGTTTCAACGCGTGCAAAACATTATTGTTGAGCAACTCGGTGTCGATGCCGATGAAGTCACCATGGAAGCCAGCTTTCGTGACGATCTGGAAGCAGATAGCCTCGACTTGGTTGAATTGATCATGCAGTTTGAGGAAGAATTCGGTGGCGAGATCAGTGATGAAGAAGCACAGCAGATCCTCACTGTCGGTGATGCCGTGCGACACCTGGACAACTAATTCGGTTGCCTTCATCTTACCGGGAGATGGCAGCCCGCTCTGTGGCTCACCGTCTCCCGCCTCCCACTGCTTTTTCTCACCGTTACGCCCAACTCCAGCTGTCAACTCCCTTCCATTTTGTGCCAGAATCAATTCACAGATAAGCGCTCATCCAAACTTATTTTGCTGTTTCATTGACCACAGACCTATTCTACAGTGCGGTTGGCTTGAAAACGGTAGGTTTCCCGCTTGCCGGAACTACTATTTTCAAACAGAGCCTACTTTGAGGTCACGAAAGCAGCGACAGATCTGTCAACATTTGCGCCACGCTGTGCATCACTGGATATCTGCACATCCCTGGATATCGGATCATTGAACAACACATCACTGAATCAACACATCACTGAATCAACACATCACTGAATCAACACATCACTGAATCAACACATCACTGAACCAACACATCACTGAATCAACACATTGACAACCAGTCACACCAATCAGAAGGAGCTACCGCATGAGCAAAGAATATCGCGTGGGCATTATTGGCTTTGCCCACATGCACATCAATAGCCTCGCGGCCCAATTTGGCCAGCACCCACAAGTTACACTCGTGGCCGGGGCAGACACCGAGCCCGACCAAGCTGAGATTCGCGCCGGGGCCTATACCCGCGAGTGGAACATCCGTCATGCCCAGCAAGAGTTGGGGTTGGGTCGCATGGAGAAGGACTTTCAACAGCTTTTGCAGGCAGAAACGCTCGATCTCGTCATCTGTTGTGCGGAAAATGCCAAACACGCGCCAGTGGTGGAAGCCTGTGCCGCGGCCGGTGTGCATGTGATCGTCGAAAAACCGATGGCAAGTTCGTTGGCGCACGGCCTACGCATGGCACGCGCAGCAGAAGCAGCGGGCACCAAAGTGGTGGTGAATTGGCCGTTGACCTGGTCCCCCGCCACACGCAAGGCCAAAGCGTTGATTGATGACGGGGCCATTGGTCGGGTTTTGGAAGTAAAATGGCGGGGCGGCCATCTGGGACCACTGGGCTATGGCGTGAGTCATCCCGGCGTGGAGGAAGCCGCGGGGCCCATGAGTGGTGTCGAACGGGGCGCAACCTGGTGGCACCAACAAGCGCCCGGCGGTGGCGCAATGCTCGACTACTGCTGCTATGGCTCAATGGTTGCTCGCTGGTTTATCGGCGAACAAGCATTGGCCGCGGTGGGTATGCGTGCCAACCTGAACAGCCACTGGGGCGATGCCGATGATAACGCTGCCATGATCGTCCGCTTTCCCGGTGCCATGGCACTCTTCGAGGCTTCATGGACAACCATTGATCATGGTGTTTCCCCGGGGCCCATTGTCTATGGGACAGAAGGCACGTTGGTGGTTGAGCGCCCCAAGGGCGGCGCGGAGCAGGTGGGGGTGATCAACGCCAATGGCGCAAGCCACGAACACGCGGCCGATCCACTGACGAATGAGCCAACCAACATTGCCGAAGCTTTCATCGATCATCTGGAAGCTGGCACGCCGCTCCACCGTACGTTGGAGCTCGATTTCAATCTGGAAGCCATGGCAATCTTGGACGCAGGCGTGCGCGCGGCGACAAGCGGCCAACTAGAGATGGTCGAGAACGCAACGTGGTGCATTGGCGGCTGAAGGTCAATCACTCTGTAGCCCGAAATCTGGCTGATCCCCCGGTCATCGCCCTGGCCAGCCGGACCGACACGAGGGATTTCAGGACAGCTACCTGATCATCTACTAGCCACGTTGGCTGCTCCACGGCTGCCGCATGATCTCGCGCAGCCCCCCTTCATCGATGTCGATACCAAGTCCCGGCTGCTGCGAGACAGCCACACAGCCATCGTCATCGAGCACGAAGGGGGTCTGCAGATAACCCGTTCCCAGGTAGGTCTTGCCCCCTGCACGCCAATCGTTAACCTCATTGTGCTCTTGCACGAGAAAGTTGGGCAGACAGGCATCAAGCTGAATCGATGCGGCCAGGGCCACCGGGCTGAGTGGTGCATGAAGCGCTACCTTGGCATAGCCAGCCTCGGCGATCGCGGCAATCTTTTTGCATTCGGTGATTCCCCCCGCGTGGGCGAGATCCGGCTGTACCACGCCCAGTGCGCCGCGGCGAATGGCATCGAAGAAGATCCACTTGCCCATCCAGCGCTCCCCCGCGGCCAGGGTTGCGCGGGTGCTGTGAGCAATTTCGGCCAAGGTGTCCACCCGCTCCACAGGCATCGGCTCTTCGATGAAGAGTGGTCGCAATGGCTCCAGCGCCGCAATCATCTGCATGGCAATGCGCGGGTGTGGATTGTGAATATCCACCGCTACATCTACCCCCGGCCCCGCGGCTGCTTTAATGGCTGCAAAGATCGTTGCCCACTGATCAACTTGCTCCACTGCCTCCAACCCGTCGCCGGGCCCAAAGTGCGCCTTTAACACGCGGAAGCCCCATTCCGTCACCAACTCGTGCGCACACTCTGCCCACGCCTCTGGTTCGCGAGCACGATTGGGTTGGTCCGGCTTGATGCCAGCCCGGTAGGGTTGCCCGGGTTCGACGATGTGGGGCAGTGTACTGCCCGTGGCACGATAGACGCGTACCCGCTCGCGACAGGCACCGCCCAAGAGCTGATGGAGGGGCTTACCCACCTCCTTGCCGACAATGTCCCACAGGGCCATGTCGATGCCGCTAATCGCGCTCATTGTCACTGGGCCGCCCTTGTAGCCGAGGCCAGCGTTGTACATTCGCTCCCACAGCGCCTCGACTCGTCGCGGATCCTCGCCGATCAAGTGCTCTTCCAGCCGCGCCACCTCGGCGATCACGGCCGCTGGATGGTTTTCCAAGTAAGGCTCGCCAATGCCTGTGATGCCAGCATCAGTGTGCACAAAGAGCCAGACCCAGCTGGGCGGCACCTTTTTGATTTCGAATTTGGTAATTTTCATGGGGCTTATTTCAGATAGGGCGAGAGCACGTCACGTGCGATCAACAACCCCCGTTTGACCAGTTCTTCACTGCCTTCAAAGGCCCGGTCCTCGTGCTCAATGCTACAGACATAGTCGTAGCCCACGGCATAGAGCGCGCCCAAAAATTTGGACCAATCGACTTCGCCCAGGCCGGGTAGCCGGGGCACCTGCCAGCCCATGCCCAGCGCCATCACACCCCGTTGGTAGAGCTGTTCGCGGTCGACGCGCATATCTTTGGCGTGGACGTGAAAAATTCGGTCGGCAAAGTCATAGACCACACGCTCGTAATCGATCATCTGCCAGATCAGGTGCGAAGGATCGAGATTGAGACCAAAGTTTTCATCCGGCAGGATCTCATACATTTGCCGCCAGACGTGCGGGCTAATCGCCAGGTTGTCGCCGCCGGGCCACTCGTCGTTGGAGAAGATCATGGGGCAATTTTCAATGGCAATTTTGATACCGTGATCGGCGGCAAATTTGACAATTGGTGGCCAGACTTTGCCAAATTCTTCCAGGTTTTCTTCAATACTTTTATGCTTGTCGCGGCCCACAAAGGTACCCACAATGGGTACATTCAACTGCTCGGCAGCCACAATGACTGCCTTGAGATGGTCGATGACCAACGTGCGATGCTCGGCATCGGGGTGCAGCGGATTGGGGTAGTACCCCAGCGATGAGATCTGAATGTCATGCTGATCCAGCGTGGCATGGATGGCGTCGACGCGTGCCTGGTCGAGGGTCGTCACATCGATGTGGGTGACACCGGCATAGCGGCGAGCAGCCTTGCCCACCGGCCAACAGGCGACCTCGATCATACCGAAACCGTTGGCGCTCAGCCACGCCACCAATTCATCGAACGACAACATGGGTAGAGCAGCGCTCATCAAACCGAGTTTCATGTGCTTTGTCCTTTTCGTGCAAATTTTCGGTGCAGATTTTTGGGTGCAAATTTGGGGAAAGCGCCAATCAATTGGGCTTCCGACCGTGAGCAGTGCTCTCAACCGCTGCATCGGCAGCCGCTGACGCGGTTTGCTCGGCTAGAAGCGGGGTTTCCCCCCGCGAATTTGCAATGTCAACGGACGTTGCCCCGTGGACGCAGCGCATTGGCCGTAAACGGCTTGATCGGATAATCATCGGCACGGGTGCAAGAGCAACCAAACACTACCCCTGGTACGCATCACGGATTACGCTGCAAACAAAGTCAAGCTCCTCCAGGCTCAGCGACGTGGCCGAAGGCAGGTAGAAACCATCTCGGCAGAGCTGCTCGGCCACGGGATAGCGTTCGCCCCGGAAGTCCTGCCAGTAGACCGGCTGACAATGCATGGGAATAAAGAAGGTACGGGTTTCAACGCCATTGTCGGCCAGGACCTGACGCAGCTGATCACGGTTCATCCCATATTCGGCCGCGTCCACCAGAACGCCATACATCCAATAGACATTTTTCGCCCAAGGCGCTTCTTTGGGAATGGAAATCCCAGGGATGTCCCGCAGGCGTGCGTTGTATTGACTGGCATTCTCGCGCCGGCGATCCACAAAGTGATCGAGCTGCTCCACCTGGGCCAACCCCACCGCGGCCTGCAGATTGGTCATGCGATAGTTAAAACCCACATATTTGTGCCAAAAGTGGCGCTCAGTACTGAAGGCATGGTCGCGCAGATTCCAAGCGAGCCGCGCGATCTCCCGATCATCAGTGGTGATCATGCCCCCTTCGCCGGTAGTAATCAGCTTGTTGCCGTAAAAGCTAAAGCCCGCGGCATCCCCCAACCCTCCGGCGCGCCGCTCCTTATATTCGGCACCGTGTGCCTCGGCCGCGTCCTCAATCACCTTGATGCCATGACGCGCGGCCAACGCCATCAGCGGATCCATGTCGGTGGGGTGGCCATAGATGTGCACCGGCACAATGGCTTTGGTGCGGGGTGTGATCTTGGCGGCAATTTGTTCAATGTCAACCTGCCAATAGTCGGGCTCCATGTCGACCAACACGGGCGTCGCCCCACAATAGGTCACGGCATTAATGGTCGCGATCATGGTGAAGGTGGGGATGATCACTTCGTCCCCCGGCTCCAGCCCAAGCGTCGCCATGGCCAGATGCATGGCCACCGTGCCATTGGCACAGGCAATGCCATAGCGCACGCCACAGGCCGCGGCAAATTGGGCTTCAAATTCGCGGATAAAGCTGCCAGCGGAAGAGATCCAGTTGGTCTCAATTGCCTGCTGCACGTACCGCATTTCGTTGCCGGTTAGCGTGGGCTCACAAACCGGGATCAACGAGCGGCGGGTGGATTGGTTCGAACGGTCGTCAAAATCGGGAATCGGGCGATAGCGCACCTTCACTTCTGGGTCGGCCGCGGGAATAATGGCCGCCAATTCTCCCATCTCTTCCAAAGGTAATTCAGCAGGTTTTAGCATCAGGTTGTGTGATCTTTTCAGTAGACTCTATACAGTCAAATCTATACACGGAAATCTATGCAGGGTAATCTATGCAGGGTAATCTGTGCAGTGACTCACGCAATCGTCACCATGGCGTCTCAGCTACGGGTGGGAGAAGCTGAATTTTAGCATAGGTTAGCGGAATCGCCACACGGTCGCCACATATTTCCGCCCCTTCACCAGATAATCCCACAGATTGGCACCAGTTTTGCTGTCGCCGTGGGTGCGGGGCACACAGACATAGGGAGCTTCGCGCACGCGATAGCCAGCCTGCAACGCCCGCCCCAGCAGGTCAATGCAATATTCGCCATAGTCACCGCGCAAGCGCAAGCGCTGCAGTGGTGCGGCTTTGGCGGCAATAAAGCCGCTGGTATAGTCGTGGATCTGGTTGCCAATGACCGCCATGGCAAAGCGGTTGATCACGGCGCTCAATGTGCGCGCCATTGGGCCATGCGCCACATCGGCCCCACCTGGGATCCAGCGTGAGCCGACGGCCACGTCGGCTTCATCCGCCAGCAGCAGTCGCACCAGTTTGGGAATATCTGCCGGTGGCATGGAGAGGTCACAATCCATCCAGGTAACAATCGTTGCGCCATGGTTCTGGATTGCCTCGTCGATCCCGCGCTGGATCGCCGAGGTGAGCCCCTTCTCGTCGGTGCGGCGCACGAGCACGACGCGCGTGCTGTTGGGCTGGTTGACCGCCGCGGCCACCCGTGCCACCACGTCGGCGGTGCCATCGGGGGAGCTGTCATCGACCACCAGCACCACATGGGGCGTGATCGCCGCGTCCAACACACCGCGGATCAGTGGCTCGATGTTGTCACGCTCGTTGTATGTGGGCAGGACGGTGCAGACCAGCGGCGCGTCCGTGGATTGGCGGCCGCGATCTTCCTGCTGTTCAGTGGGTTCGGTTGCTCTCGTCATTGCTCTCTAACTATCCCTTTTAGAACACGTTTTCGCGCTCAGTGTGCTCGTTCAATGTAATCTTTTGTGCCAGTACATAGAGGCTGATGCCAAAAGGCAAGTCGCGGTTGCGCAGCAAGAGCGCCTCCGTCTGCAATGCGCGGGCGATCAGCCAATTGTGCAAGGGGGATTGATAGATCGTCGGGTCATAGGGCAAGCCGACGTGGCGTTGCGCCAACCGCAGCCCAATGACGGGCAATGCCAGCAACATGTTTGCATAGGTGACACGCAGCGGACGAAATCCAGCTTGGCCCAGGGCCGCAATCAGCCCGGATCGCTCACAGCGCTGCGCCGTATTGAAGGCTCGGTCGTGGGCACTCTCTAACCACGGGTGTGCACTGACACGCAAGCAGAGCAAGCCGGTTGGTTGCAGCACGCGATGGCTCTCGACCAATGCTGTTTGCAGTTGCACCCCCTGCTGATCATAAACATCAAAGGCAGCGATCAAGGCAAAGGTCGCATTGGCAAAGGGCAACTGGTGCAGATCCGCACGCGCAAAGTGAAGCGCTGACACCGGTGCCGCGGCATTGGCGTGGCCAAGCGCCAGTGGATGCAGCTCGGTGCCCACGACTGTCTGCTCCCCATGCATGGCCGCGTATTCGCGCGCAAAGAGGCCAGCTCCACAGCCCAACTCCAAAGCGGGTCCCTGGTTCGCCAGGCTGTCATGGGGTGTCAGCAGCGCGTGATTAATCGCCCGCATGCCTTGGCTCCAGCCGTAGGTCGCGTCGGTGGCGTAGAGCAGCGGCAGCAGATCAGGCGGATTACTCAAGCTGGACGCTCCCGAGTTGCAGCCGTCCAGCGGGAGGCAAGGTGGGTCCAGCCGGTTGATAGAGCCCAATGGCAACAACATAGTCACCCCCAGGCAAGTCGGCGGGCAACGGGAGTTGGTGTTCATCCAAAAGCTGCCAGCCCGCCTGCCACCGGACTGTTGGCAAAGAGCCAGCGCCGGGGCGACTGTCGTGCCCAGCCACCCGCGCCAATTCACCAGCACCATCCGCTCGCAGCAGATGCACAAAGACAGTCCAATCAGCGGTCGGGGCTGTGTTCACAAGCCAATATAGTTGCACATAGAGCAGATCGCCTGCGGCCACTGTCGCCGGCAGCAGATCGTAGCCCAGCAGCGCGATCCCATCGCCCAGGATGATGGGTTGTTGGTTGGCTTGCAGAAAGTGCTGCGGTTGTCGGGCCACTGGTGTTCCCGGCGCGCGCACATAGGTCTGGGCATAAATCGTGCCATCGGGAGCGCGGATCGCGGCGGTGATCGTCGCGGTGGGGAAGAGACCGGGCAGCAGCAGACGTGTGCGGAAATCTTCGTGTTCGATCACCACATATTCTTCTGGGTGTTGCGCTGGACGCGCTTCAGTGCCAGCAGGATCATCAGCAGCCATGGGAAAGATGTGACGCCCATCAAAGGTGACCGGCGGTGGATGTGCATTTGCACGGGTTGTCCAGGCAAAGGCCAGGGTGGCATGGTCGGCACTGCGTGGGGTCAGGTAGAGAGAGGTAGTGGCCGGTGTC
Source organism: Caldilineaceae bacterium (assembly GCA_965228585.1). Lineage (GTDB taxonomy): Bacteria > Chloroflexota > Anaerolineae > Caldilineales > Caldilineaceae > JAHBVH01. The sequence goes on along the minus strand of CBDDHX010000004.1, from coordinate 2,587,047 downwards.
GCCGCGATCTGTTGACCAAGCCGCCACAGGCCGACATCAAAGGCATGAAAGAGATCGGGCAACGCGGCCCAGCGGACAAAGTAGTTCTGCGCCTCTGTAAAGCCACCAACGAGCAGCAATCCGATGGTCGCCCACTGCCCCACATGCAAACGCCACGCGATTGGACGCCACTCCCGCCGGCGCCACAGCCAATCCAGGCCCAGGGCACAGAGCAGCGCAGTGGGCGCGGCCGCGCCAAGGATGCGATGAAAATGGGGTGCATATTCACTCACCACGCCCGGCGCCAACAGCCCCACCAAGCCAATGAGGATGAGCGCGTTGGTGGCATGCCAAAAGCGCCACAGCGCCAGCCCCAACCCCACAAAGAAAGGCAGGGCAAACCAGAAGCTCAACGCGGGTGCGCCGGGAAGATTGCGCCGTGGATCGAGATCACCCGGCTCGCCCACGGGACCGTACATCTTGGCCGTCGCCCAAATGCTCGCGAGCACTCCGCTGTCAGCCGGGCTGGTCGTTTCGCCAACAATTGTCAGTTGGGCCGGGCGCGTCAGAAGCAGATCCGGCTGCTGCCAAAAGAGCCAGGCCAGTGGTGCAAAGAGCAGCGCCGCCACCGCCCCGGTGATGAGCAGACCGGTGAAGAAGGTGCGCGGGGTTGCCGATACCACGACTCTTGGTTTGTCTGTTCCTGGCTTGTCTGTTCCTGGTCTGTCTGTTCCTGGTTTGGCTGGCGTGCGCCGTGACCAACGCAACTGGTACAACAGCACGCCGCCACTGAGGGCCAGCACAAATGGCGTGATCCACGCGCCCTGATAGGCATACATTCCCGCGGCCAAGGCGATGCCGCAGCCAACATAGGCCCCACCCTGGCCCGTGCGTCGCCCGCGCAACAGCAGCCACAGCGCCACACTCCAGAGCAGCGGCACATAGATCGGCTCGATGCCCATGCGGCTGAAGTGAATGTGCCAGCGCATCAACGCCAGCACCGCCGCGGCCAGCAGGGGAAAGGCCGCGGATAGGCGCGCGGGTTCGTCAGCGCTGTTGCGCAGCTCGCGGGCCAACCCATAGAGCGCGACCACCCCCAGCGTCCCGGCAATGGCCGCGGTAACGCGCATGGGCAAGGGGCCAAGCGGCAGATCCAGCGCGCGCCACAGGCCAAAGGTCATTGCGTTCAGATAAGCGTTGAGGGGGGGCACACCAAAGTTGCCCGTTAGGAAGAGGGGACGATAGGTGGTATCGGTCAAAATCCGCCAGGCTTCAAGGCCCTCGAACGATTCGTCGAAGTGAAAGCCGGGCGGGAGTTGCTCGATCTGCCACAGCCGCAGCCCCAGCGCCAATAGCGTGATGAGGCCGATCAAGCTCTGGCGAGCGGTGGGCAACGGACCGTTGCGTGCTGCGAAAGTGTGCGTCTTTTCTGCCATAAACCGCAATGTTACACAGAAAAAAGGGGAGTGCCAAATCAGCACTCCCCCCATTCGTGATGAATTGTTCACGCAGTTTCCCAGCCAGCCCGGCATGCAGCGCTTGCATCAATGGTGATACACGCCAAATTCCAGCAGTCGCCTCGACCGTTACGCGGCCATGCCCACGGGCTCTGTCACCCCAGCCCTGTGGGCGCGAGCGGCTGACGGCAGCGGTGCCGTGCGTGCAATGGTTACCACGGCTGTGCGCGGCGTGCGGCTGGTATATCTACTCGTCTGGACTTCCTGCACCTGGCTCTCCATGCTTTTCAATCGAGCCGCGGGCAACGCGGCAATGACCACGCTGTTGCTCGCGCCGAAGCTGGTTTGCGCAAAGCCATCGGCATGAAAATCGCTGATCCACTGACCATCGACGAGATAGCGGAACTCGTGACGAGATCCCCGTTGCAGATCAACGATCGCGCGCCAGACACCATCGCGCTCCTGCTGCATTGGCGTGGCCGAGCTGTCCCAGCCGTTGAAATCGCCAACGAGATAGATGCGGTCGGCCCAAAGGCAAGATGGTAATTCAAAATAGATGCGGACCTGCTCGGGATTGGGTGCTGCCACTTTTCGGATCATCTTCTGTGCCTCCAGTGTCACTATACCCGAATCGGTGCGGAGTGTTGCCCACAGTGTTGCCCATAACGTGCACACTCACTGTCCAGATCGATCGCTGCCCAGATCGATCGCTGTCCAGATCAATCGCTGCCCAGATCATTAGGTTACCAACTCGGCGGGGAATAACTGGCAAAGTTTCTTACGTTCCCATTATCTAGCAAGAGTGCGCAACATGCAAGTGCAACATGCTCAAAAATTAGCTATCAGTTCTTGTCAGTTCCTTACAAAAATATTGTTAACAGTCCGTTGATTGTACGACATGCACAAATTATCGATAATTTGTGGCCCCACCGGTGGCGTGCCGTGGGGCAGCCCTGAATTTGGCCTCACGTGAGTTTCACCCTATAATAGCAGCCATGAAAAGAACGATTGTTCTATCTGCGCACCGCCCCCACTACCTACCACCATCAATGCTATCAGCCGCCGCGGCCCAACGGCTCTGGCGGGATTTTTCCGCGCTCGTTCACGTCGACTTTCCCTCGCCCAAAACAGAGGGGCAGTGGCGGTTAACTGCCCAAGATTGGGTCGGCCTATTACCAGTCGCGCCCGACCTCACCATGGTGCTGGAGCCAAAGGTACCGATTGCCAATCTGCTCGGTATGTTGGAGCAGAGCTATGGCTTTGGCTCGCTGCAACTTTTCGCCGGCACGATCGAAGCGACCACCGTGCCACACTTCTACGATCGCTTGACTCACTTGCTGGTCACCCGGGTTCTCGCCCAGATCAGGAGCGGTCTCTATCGGCCAGCCGAACAGCGCACGGAAGTTCGCCCCTACATTCGTGGCCGGGTGCAAATCGACCGTCTGTTGCGCCAGCCCTTTCCGCGCCAGATTCCGGCGATCTTTTCAGAACCGACGGTTGATGTTGTGGACAATCAGATCCTATATTGGACATTGCAACAGATCTTGCGACGCGGCGAGGGGAGCGCGACAACGTTGGCGTTGGTCCGGCACGCCGTACGCACGTTGCAACCGGTGGTCACCCTGACCCCCTGCACAGTCGCGGCGTGCCGCGAGCGGCATTACACACGGCTGAACCGCGCCTATGCACCGCTGCACGCGCTCTGTGCGTTCTTCCTGGAAGCAAGCGGCCCCAGCCACCAACCCGGATCAACAACGAGCATTCCGTTTGCCATCGATATGGCACGGCTCTACGAACGATTTGTCGCGGCGTGGCTACAACAGCACATCGCCCCAACGGCACGCCTCCAGATCCAAGAGCGGCACACGCTGAGCAATGAATTACACTTTGCCATCGATCTCGTCCTGTACGATCAGCAGCAGCGTACGCCGCTTGCCGTGCTCGATACCAAATACAAATCCCCCACCCACGGCCCTGCCACCGCCGATGTTGCCCAGGTGGTTGCGTATGCCGCGGCCAAAGGTGTCAACAGTGCTTTTCTGATCTATCCCCAGCCGCTACCCGCGCCGCTGGACGCAACAATTGGGGGTGTACGGGTGCGCACCGTCACCTTTGCACTCGCTGGTGATTTGGCCTGTGCTGGCCAAGCACTCCTGCGCGAGCTAGGGCTGGCAACAGTCGCGTTGGGCGGGGTGTAAAGCATGGTCCCGGGCATGCTTGCTCGGGCACCGGCGGATCAACTCTGCCCACAAAGTTTTCTGCCAAAAAGTTTTTGCCAACAAATTATTGACTGATCAAACAGAAAAAGCCTCTCGCAATTGAGGTGTGGCTTCTGCCACGCCGACGGCCGAGCAGTCGACGCAGCAATGCAGGGGAAAAACAAAGGGAAAGAACAAGGGGAGAGCCAATGTCCCGTCAGATCACACCCACCACCGCGCGACGGTTGGCCATTGCGGCACAGCGGTTGTCCGGACCCATCCCACAGCCAACGCAAGCGTCGATGTTGGCGCTGTTGCAGCAGTTGCGCTGTCTGCAACTCGATCCAATTCGTGCCGTCGAACGCACCCAATATCTCGTGTTGTGGAGCCGGTTGGGTAACTATCAGCGCACAGATCTGCATGATCTCGTTTACACGCAGCGTCAACTTTTTGAATATTGGGCACATGCCGCTTCAATCGTATTGACTGAAGATTATCCGCTCCATGAATATATGATGCGCCACTATGGCCAGCGGGGCTCGATTGGATCACAGCGGCTGGCACAGTGGGTGGAGGAAAATGATGGTTTTCGCCAGTCGATCCTCGACGCTTTACGCGAGCGTGGCCCCTTGCGCACCGGTGACTTTGAAGACACGACCAAGGTTCCTTGGGCATCCAGTGGTTGGAACGCCGGGCGTAGCGTCTCTTACATGCTCGATTATCTTTGGTCCAGCGGGCAGATCCTGGTGGCACAGCGCAATGGCCTTGAACGCTGGTGGGATCTGGCCGAACGGGTCCATCCGACGTGGCGGCCGGCCGGCGGGTGGGATGCCGATCAGGTCACTGATGCTGCTGCCCAAAAGTCGTTGCGGGCGCTGGGAATTGCCCGTGAACGTGACATTGGTCGTCACTTTATCGAGCGGCGCTATCAGAAGTTGGGGGCAGTGCTCAAGCGTCATCAAGAGCAGGGAATTTTGGAAGCGGTGACCGTGGAAGGATGGCCAGGTAGCTGGTATGTCCATTGCGATTCGTTGCCGCTGTTGGATGCCTTGGAAGCAGGGGAGTGGGAACCACGCACCACGCTCCTCTCACCCTTCGACAACCTCATCCGCGATCGGGATCGCACCGAGCTACTGTGGGATTTCTTCTACCGCATTGAGATCTATGTGCCCGCGGCCAAACGTCAATATGGCTACTATGTGCTGCCCATCCTGCATGGCGATCAGCTCATTGGCCGGGTTAGCCCGCGGATGAACTGGCAGCAACAGCTCCTAACCATTGAAGCGATCTATCTGGAAGCAAGCACCAAACCGCTGATCAAAACGGGGCGGGCCGTGATTGGGGCGATCAAGCAATTGGCCAAATTTCTCGGTGCCAAGCAGATCGACTATGGTGAAAGAATGCCCGAACCGTGGCGCAAATTGACCACGTAACTCATGGTACGCAGGGATCTGCCATTGTGAGGAGGAACGACAAAGCGTCTCAGGGTTGGCTCTGGCGAACGTACGTCACATGGGTACGCAGAACCATTCACGTAGGGGCATCCGCTCGCCGGCGTCCAATAGAACCACGAAGCACACGCAATTTCACGCAGGGCATGTGAATTTTCGTCTCTAACGTGGGCTCGGTTTGAAAACAGTAGTTCCGGCAAGCGGGAAACCTACCGTTTTCAAGCCAACAGCACGAAGCCAACCGCACTGTAGTGGTGTGAATTTGTGAATCCGTGTTGTTCTCAATTGAGCTGATCGAAAAGAGCGCCCCCGCGGACGCACATGGACAGGGAAACCTATGCAAACGAACGAGATCTCCCCAACGGAGCCACCGGTTGCCACTGCGCTCAATGCGTTGGGCATTCCCCACGCCATCTTTCGCCACGCCAAACCGGCGAATTCGCTGGCGGCCGCCGCGGCCGAGCGGGGACAACGGCCGGAACAGATCGTACGCAGCATCCTCTTTCGGCTGGGACGCAGCAAGCGTGGCAACGGCCAAGGTGACTATGCGATGGTCCTCATGGCTGGGCCGGGCCAGATCGCGTGGAAGGCACTGCGCCAACATTTTGGTCAGTCGCGTCTGACCTTGGCCACAGCAGAAGAGGTATTGGCGGTCACCGGCTATCCAATAGGTGCCGTCGCACCCTTTGGCATGCCAACTTCAGTGCCCATCCTGGTGGATGAGAGCGTGACGGCCCAACAGGAACTTTCACTCGGCTCGGGCATCCGTGGCGTAGCGATCATGTTGACCAGCAACGCGCTCCTCGCCGCGCTGGACGCGCCAACCATTGGCAAATTTGCTGAGTGATCGTCTGCTTTGGTTCCCCCACCCGTTGGGCTGGAAAGAAGGCGATTGGTGCCCGGCTTGAATGGCAGAGCAGACAACGCTTCTAGCCTTTCACCGGGATCGGCTTGACCGGCAGGGGCTTCGGCTCGGTGCGTTGTGCCGGTAAGAGGAAGACCAGAATTGCCGTCACCAGCGGAATGACGGAGAGCAACATCATGGCATTGTAGAGCCCCAACTGTCCCGGCTCGGCCAGCCAGCCGGTCAGGTTGACACCAAGCCCACCCATGGCAAAGACAAAGCCCAATGCCACGCCGGAGCCAACCCCGCGATTCTTGTGAAAGAGGCTCTGCGCCATCACCAACATGGGGGGCCACGCGGCACCATTAAAGAAACCCAAAAATGGCGCTACCCAAAACGCACGCGCGTCGCCGAGCAAGAAGACAGAAGCCATGATCGGTGCGGAGATCAACATGGAAAAGGCCATCACCCGCACCGGCCCAATCCGGTCGGCCAGGATGCCACCGGTCATGGAGCCAAAGGCCAGTGTAAAGAGCATGAGCGAAGAGAGCAGACTGGCCTCGGCCTTGCCAAAGTCGGCAATCTCGACGAAGAACTGGGGCACGAAGGAAGAGAATGATTCGGAGCCCCAGGCACGCAGCGACATTACGACGATGAGTGCGATCACGGCCGTTAGCGAAAAGAGCGGATTGAGTTCGATGCGCCAGTTGGCATCTTTATTGCCTTGCTCTTTAACGGCTTGCCCCGTGAGAAAATAGAGCAAGGGCGCGATCAGGAGCACGATCCCGGCGAGCACAGCCGTGCCGTGCATACCAAAATAGCCCATGATCAGCGCGGCCAGAATTGGCCCCACGGCAAAGCCCATGTTGCCGCCCAACATAAACATGGCGACGCCCGCGGTCTTGTGCTCCCCCGCGGCAATGTTGGCCCCGGACGCGCCCTGTGGATGGAAGGCCGCCGAACCAAAGCCCGCCAACAGCGCCACAAAGAGTGCGCTGCCAAAGGTGGGCATGTATCCCACCAATCCCTGGAAGAGCGCGATCCAGACGACACCGCCCACGGCAAACCAACGTCCTCCATAGCGATCGCTCAGGTAGCCAAAGAGTGGCTGCGTCAGCGAGGAGCTCATTTTATAGGCACCGAGCAGCAGCCCAATTTGGGCCAGCGAAAGGCCAAGTGACTCTTTGAGAAAGAGCCCCACCACAATTGGCATTGCCCCCGCCAACATATCAACACTAAAATGGCCCAGCGTTAAGCTCCACAAGGTTACATTCTTCAATAGAGGTCGCATGATCGAACTTTCCAGCCGCGCCACGGCGTTGTAGCAGCAAACGACACTGCACAAGGAAAGCGTGCAGAGACCAGCCGATGGAACGCCTTCACCGCGGCCTGTGCACGCTGTCATTTGGATATCTGCTGTCACTGCAAATATCTGTTGTTATTGTGAATATTCGCTGTTATTGCAAATATGTGTAGTGTATGCGATGGCCCAACTTTTGCGCAAGTGTCCCTTATCAGTTGGCGACAAGGGTTGCATTCAGAGCGTAGCCAACAGCTCGTCGCTCCAGGCAATTTCGCGGCGCACACCGAGACGTTGATAGGTCGCACGCAACTCTTGAAACGCTGCACGGGCAGCATCCACATTGCCCCAATCGCGATAGCTTTCACCGAGAGCACGCCACGCTGGTCCCAACGCCCACGGGTCCTGATTCTCTTGGGCTGCCGCAACCGCCTGGCGACACTGTTCCACCGCGCTTTCGAATTCGCCCCGCTGTCGCTGGATCTGCCCCAAGACATAGAATGCATAGGGACGCACACTCACTTCTTCGTGGCGCAGACAGCGCTCGGCATATGCCTCGGCTCGTTCCAAATCGCCCAGGTAGCAGTGAGCTTCGGCCAAATTGGCCGCGTTGAGCGCGAGCCAATAGGGGTAGTCTAGCTTGGTAAAGAACTCGACCGCTGCCTCGGCCGGCGCAATGGCCTGCTCATACTTCCGGGCAAGCAGGTGGGCGTAGGCAATGTTGGTATTCGTGACGCCCACAGCACAGATCAGGTTGCCGTAGGCCCGATAGTGTTCGCCAGCCTGCTGCAGGTGAGCAATTGCCTCATTGAGTTCCACGTGGAAGGCATGTAAAATCCCCAACCCTTCGTGAACTTTGGCCAGGGCGTAGGGGCTGTCAAGCTTTGCTGCCAGCGTAGAGGCGGCTTGATAATGGTGGTGAGCCGCCTGATAGTTCCCACAGGCACTCTCGATCTCTCCTTGCAGGATTTCCAGATCGTACTGCGCCTGCAAGGCTTCGGCACGTGCCTGGTCCAGATCACTAAAATAGGCGAGTTGATAACGACCGATGGTTGTGCGCAAACTAATGTTGTGGACGGAGCGCAACTGCTCTGTGAGCTCAATGCTCTGCCGATAATGCTCTACCGCTTGCTCGATTTGGCCGCGGTGTTTGAGCAGACGCCCGCGTAGTTCTTGGGCGAGTGCAGTGGTCGGTTGTTCTGGCGGCCAAGCCACCTCATCCAATGCCCGCAGACCGGCATCACTCTCGCCGGTCAGGTCGTGCAAGAGCGCAAAGAGCAATGCCAGTGCTTTGCGATCGGCCGGTTGCACCAAGGTAGCCCGATTGATCGTCGAAAAGAGTGCAAGAGCCGCGCGGGCCTGCCCTTGATTGATCTCGCGCTCACGATGGGTATACCAGGTCCAGATTGCCAATTCAGGAGCACCACCATGTAGATAATGATGGGCTGCGGCAGTGAATTCGCCGCCTTGGGCTGCAGCAGTGGCAGCATCCAGGTGTAAGGCTGGCTTCTGTTCGGCGGTGAGCGCTGCATAGATAGCCCGACGGATGGTGGGGTGCAACGCGATGCCAGTTCCTTCGTGAACAATGAGCAATTGAAGCTCGATGAGTTGCGTCAGCTCCTTTTCACGGTTGTACCACAAAGAACGGGCGGCAACACCTGGATAGACAGAGAGCTCTAGCAGCAACTGTTCTTCGCGCGCGGTGAGGTGGCCACGCAGACGGGCCCAGACCCAATCAAAGCTCATGGGTGCAGTCAACTGTGCAAAGGGATCGACCTGTTCGTTCGCCAACCGCTGCCAAATTAGAAAGCTCCGAATCAGCAGTGGATTACCCTGGCTCTCTTGCTGCAAACGGTGGCTCACGGCTGGCGTCAGCGCCACGTCCTCCTGTGCCAACAGGGCATTGATCTCTGCATGGTCCAACCCCTGAAAAAGATGGCAACAGACGGGATCTGGTTGCAACAGTAACTTTTGGCCAATCAACAAGAGCGGAATTGCCTGTTGTTGTGCAACTTGGGCCAGCTCTTCAATCAGTGCCCCCACAGCCTGATCGCCACTGCGCTCTTCCGTGCGTGCTGGCAAGAGCAGATCAACATCATCCAGACAGAGCAACGGCGGCGTTGCACGCAGTGCTTCCAAGCTGTAGCGAATGAAGGCCATCGCCTTTTCGACGGTCATCTCCTGGGGGTTCAAGGTCAGGTGGAGCCAGAGCTGCGACACACCCTGCTGGTGGAAAAAGAAGGCCAGCGCATAGATGAACTGTTCGGCCTGATCGGCCACGGCGGGACGAAATGTGTACCAGAGCGCACGGTCACGTCCCCAGCGGTGGGCCAGGTGCGCGGCAACCGAGCTCTTGCCCAATCCACTGCCCCCGACAAAGTAGACCATGCGCCCTGCTTGCAGTTGGCTCTCGGCTGTAGCCAATAGCTGCTCGCGACCGACCAGTGGGGTTGGGGTGGGCCATTCCAACCGCAAAGCCGGATGAACCAGCGTCAGCAATTTATCGGCGAACAGCGCCACCGCTTTTTCCAATTTTCGATAGTAGGTCGCGCGACTCATGGCCAGGGCTCGAACGACGTCACGCTGTTTGGGCTTGGGCAGCTGAAAATAAGTGAGCAGCAAAATGGCGGATGTATCCTGATCTTGATCCGCGGACAGGGCAAGCATGGTTTGCGTCAGCAACGATTGCAATAATGAATGCTCCACGTTGCACCACTCTGTCCAAATTGCCTGCAACTGTTCATCCAACAGAGCTTGTCCCGTTGACGGCAGCGTCCCCAACGGTTTCTGTTCTGCGTTTTGCGCGTGATACAGCAATGTGCGCAGCGGGGATTTCTCGCGTATCCACGCAGCATCGTCGAGAGATTCTAACGTTTTGCGCACGGCCTGTGTAAATTGGTCGGGGTGTTCGGGTGGGGAGCTAGTGGGTGGTGTTTGAGAATTTGTCATGATAATGAGAAGTTGAGCAAGATGAGAAATGAGACAATTTCGACCAAAAGTGAGACTTTCATGCTGTCATCCGCAAACCCGCCCGTCTATACTCAATCTGTTGCACGCTCATCTTGATAGATTCTTATTGAGCAATCATTTACATGTTGCACAATGGAGAAATCAGCGTTCTCTAACGCTGGCGGTGCGCATTAGAAAATGCACACGCCGGAAGGTGCAAGCTCTATTTGCTTTCTCAATTGGCCTCTTGTCGCTCAGGTTGCTAGCTATCATCTCTATGACAGCGTGATTGCGCAAAAAATCGCCGCAACCACGCGGGGGAACGCAACCGCGGTAATTGGTCTAAAATTGGTGGTACAATAGGTGGTACAATAGGACGAATTGGTAATCAACTGTACTTGTTGGTCTTGTTCCGTTGGAAGCGACTGGTCTCTTGAGCAATCTGTGATGATCTCAGGCAGATCTCTCAACAAGTCACACTTTCGAGTAAGACCGTATGGAAAGGGAAACAATGATGACGTTCCGGTATTTCAATCGCTTGCTGCTGGCCTTGGGTTTATTGACAACTTTCTGTTTACACCCACTGGTCGTGCAGCGAGCGTTCCCCACTGCCCAGGCACAAAGCAGCACACCCACCGAATGTGTAGATGATAGTGGGCAGCCCGTACTACCCCGGGCCACACACTACTGGGCGCTCGTACTCAATTTCAACCATGCGCCATCGAGTGAGATGACCGTGGGTTGTATTGTAACTTATGAAAATGACGGCCGGTTGCTGCGCCATCAGATCATTGACTGTCCACTCAAGAACAATCGCCACGCCGTGAAAGTTGGTAACGGGGCAGCCCCATTTGATTCCTTCTTCTGGATCGAATGTGAACCACCCAAAACTGCTGCGCCTTCGGCTAATTTTTACATCGAGGCAACCGCCACTTTCCCAACCATAGCCCACTACCCGATCATCGATCATCCCAGCGTAAAATTTGACGCGCTGGTGGATGTGGACTGGCGTGTCACCTTGACGAGCCACTACGGACGGGAGAGCTTTCAACAGACAGATCGTGCCACCAGCGTCAGGTATCGGGATGTCGTGCTCGTCTCCAATGTAGCGGAGCAGCGTGGACTTCATTTCGTTGATGGCACACGCCTGGGGCCGCCAATCCCCATTGGCAAATTCGTGTTTGATGACAGCCAACCGCTACAGATCGGGAAAGGCTCGCCAAAGTGGCTGCTGCATGAATTGATCGTGGATCCCCGAGGTATCTGTTGTTAAAGCAGCAGTCGCATGGTGGGAAGATCAGTGGCACCCACAGCGTACTCAATTGCAGTTGAGACCAAAGTCAACAAACGTGAGACAAATGCTATTCCTTTCACCATTCAGCACATGCTATGGTAGTAACAAGTCACCACAGCGCAACAACGCTTCAGAGTGACCAGCTGTTGAATACCAAGTGTTGAATGTAGTGCCCACCGTTTCCACAACCATTACCATGGTAGTACAGATACCATGGTAGTACAGATGAAAGGAATTGACAATGTACTCTCGAACAGTAACCCACCTTCGGGCTGGCAGCCGCCTTTGGTTTGCCGGGATTGTAGCTTCACTGTTGATCGTCGCCATGTTGTTGCCTGCCTCTGCCCAGAGCAACAACCCCTGTTTCCTAAATGGCAAATTCTATGCCCACGGCACGGTTGTGCAGTCGGGCCCCGGCTTGGTCGTCTGTCGCAATGGCAGTTGGCAGATGGTCGTCTTTGAGTATGAAGAACTTTTAGAGCGGATCGACCCGGCGCTTCTAAAGGAATTTCAGCCAATACCGCGCTTTCCCGATCCCAAACCCTGGTGCCTCAAGTGTCCACCGGAGCTGATCATTGACCTGAAGGTTCAAACCCTTGAAGCAGTGGAGCAAGAGATGGTCGGGGTGATGGAGAGCCTGGAGAGAATCAACGAAATCGTGCAGAACGATCCAGCCTTTCAACAGTAGCAGAAGCAACACAGAAGGCAGTTCATCCCATCGCTCCCGGCTGTAGAGAGCGCCCCACCAGATTGCAACGCTGATTTGGTGGGGCGTTTTTTTACGTTCGATCGACGAGAGATGTTGCCGACAGCACTTGCATCAGCTACCCCTTTGTGACGTGATTGCTGATGTGAGACAGCTGGCACAGCAATTCTCAATATGAAAATTTTGTAGGGAAAGCATACAACTTTTCGGTAAGTTTAGGATGATCTTTCCCACTGCAACACGATTACTGTGCCACAATTAGGGCCGAAGACAATTGATGAATGTCATATTGAGAATTCCTGCAGCTGCCAGAGCCATTTTGACAGCCGTTCTAATCTACGGTATGCTTGCCCAAGTTACCTTTATTTGTCGGTTGACAGGGCAAGTAAAGACTGGTAGATAAAGACCGGTCGATAAAGACTGGCATGACAACACAGCTAGCCAAAGCAGCACAGTGGATGAACATGGACATGACAGAGCGCAGGAGGCAGTCCGCCGGGAGCGGACTGGGCACGGAATAGATTCTAGATGTCAACAGGATGATCTATGATGAGTTTGGCATTCATGGTAGAACATCTCTTTTGGCTGTGCTCTATGCCACATGCAATGTGCAACCGCTTCCACAACGCCACTCCAGAATTTTCTGGGTGGCGTTTTTTGTTATACAACTTTATCAAGCTTTGGGGCAATTTGGAGCCCCTGAAGCAACAAATTGAAAAGAGAGAGATTCAAAAAAATGCAACCAACTCGACAACCCGTAAAAAAAGCAATTCTGGCCTATTCGGGTGGGCTGGATACGAGCATTATCGTGCCGTGGCTCAAGAACAACTATGGCTGCGAAGTGGTCTGTTTCTGTGCCAATCTGGGGCAGGCCGACGAATTGACCGGACTGGAAGAGAAAGCGCTCGCCTCGGGCGCAACCAAGTGCTATGTGGAAGATTTGCGGGTGGAATTTCTCAAGGATTACGTCTTCCCCACCATGCAAGCAGGGGCGATCTACGAGCGGGATTATCTGTTGGGCACATCATTTGCCCGTCCCCTGATCGCCAAACGCATGGTCGAAATTGCCGAGTTGGAAGGGGCTGATGCCGTTGCACATGGAGCCACCGGCAAAGGCAACGACCAGGTACGCTTTGAACTGACGGTGATGGCGCTCAACCCGCGGCTGCGCATCATCGCCCCGTGGCGCGAGTGGGACATCCGTGGCCGCAAAGACGCGCTCGATTACGCGGCGGAATACAACGTGCCGGTCAAAGCAACGATGGAGCGCATCTACAGCCAGGACAAGAATCTTTGGCACCTGAGCAACGAAGGTGGTCCGCTGGAAGATCCGTGGAACGAGCCGCCCGATGATATGTTCGAATGGACAGTTTCGCCAGAGAATGCGCCAAATGAGCCAGAATATGTTGAGATCTACTTCCGCAAAGGAACGCCCGAGCGGGTCAATGGCGTGGCCCACGGCCCCGTGGGATTGATGGAAGCGCTCAATGAATTGGGGATCAAGCATGGCATTGGCCGCGTCGATATTGTGGAGAATCGGCTGGTGGGGATGAAGAGCCGCGGCGTCTATGAGACCCCTGGCGGCACCCTGCTCTACAAAGCCCACGCCGCGCTGGAACAGCTTTGTCTGGATAAGGAAACGCTGCATTACAAGCAACAGATTGGGCTGAAATTTGCCGAGATCGTCTACAATGGCCGCTGGTTTACTCCCCTGCGCGAGTCGCTCAGCGCTTTCGTCGAACATACCGAACGGCACATCACCGGGACCGTGCGCCTCAAGCTTTACAAGGGCAACGTCATTTTGGCCGGGCGCAAGAGCCCCAACAGCCTCTATCGCGAAGACTACGTCACCTTTGATGCCGACGATGTCTACAACCAGGCTGATGCCAACGGTTTCATCCGGCTCTATGGGCTGCCCATGAAGGTTGAAGCCATGTTGCGTGTGGAGGGCAAAGGTCAGAGCGACTACGACTCCCCAGATTTTTCTGACTTTAAACGCGACTAACCGAGCCGATGTAGAAGTATTGAGCCATTCCCCCATGGGGTGGGTGGCTCCCAGTATCCCTGAGAAGGAGGAACCAATGAGCCAAGAATACGCCGTTCCCGGCTTTGATGCGGCAGGCATTGCGGCCGGGGTGAAAAAAAATGGAGCGCTCGACCTAGCTGTCATCGCCAGCCGAGTGCCGTGCCGGGCCGCGGCCACATTTACCCAGAATAAATTTCCCGCCGCGCCCGTGCTCTACGATCAGCGGTTGTTGTCCTATAATCCCACCGGCATTCACGGCCTCATCGTGAACAGCGGCAACGCCAACGCGTGCACCGGCGTGGAGGGCTCGGCCAACGCACGCCGCATGGCCGAAGCCGCAGAAAATGCGCTGGGCACCACTGACAACACGGTCTTTGTCATGAGCACGGGGGTCATTGGCGTGCAGCTGCCCGTTGACAAATTGGTGGCGGGCGCGCCCAAAGCAGTGGAAGCGCTGCGCCCCGATGGCTGGGAAGACGCGGCCCGTGCCATTATGACAACTGACACCCGTCCCAAGCTCTTTACCCGCACCGCAACCATCGGCGGGCAACCGGTGCGCTTCACGGGCATCTCCAAGGGAGCGGGTATGATCCACCCCGACATGGCGACCATGCTCAGTACCATCGTTACCGACGCAGCGATTACACAGCCGCTGTTGCAACAGGCGCTGACCGCCGCGGTTGACAAGAGCTACAACCGCATTAGCATCGATGGCGACACGAGCACCAATGATACCGTCTTGTTGCTCGCCAATGGGCTGGCGGAGCAGCGTGAAATCACGTCGAGTGAAAGCCCGGAGTATGCCGAGTTTGTGGAAGCGCTCACCCTGATCAGCATCGATCTGGCCCAGGCCGTGGTGCGCGATGGGGAGGGTGCCACCAAGTTCGTCACCATTCAGGTCAACGGCGCGCAGAGTGATGCCGATGCCCATTTGGCCGCCAACACAATCGCGGTGAGCCCGCTGGTCAAAACCGCGTTCTTTGGCAGCGATGCCAACTGGGGTCGTTTTGTCATGGCCGTTGGTCGCTCCGGCGCGGCCGTCGAGCCGGAACAGTGCGACATCTTTGTCACCGGTGGCCCCGAACAGCTGGAACGAATGGATGAACTGCAATTGGTCGCGGCCGGCACGCCGCTCAACTATGCCGAGGATGATGCCATGGCCCGCTTTGGGCAACCCGAGATCGATGTGCGGATCGAGCTCAACCTCGGCAGCGGCACCGCCACTGTCTGGACCTGTGATCTCAGCTATGATTACGTAAAGATCAATGGCGACTATCGCACCTAATGTGGGCTCTGTTTGAAAACCGTAGTTCCGGCAAGAGGGGAACCTACCGTTTTCAAGCCAACCGCACCCGAAAGTGGGCTCTGTTTGAAAACCGTAGTTCCGGCAAGAGGGAAACCTACCGTTTTCAAGCCAACCGCACCCGAAAGTGGGCTCTGTTTGAAAACAGTAGTGCCGGCAAGAGGAGAACCTACTGTTTTCAAGCCAACCGCACCCGAAAGTGGGCTCTGTTTGAAAACAGTAGTTCCGGCAAGAGGGGAACCTACCGTTTTCAAGCCAACCGCACCTAACATGCGGTAGTACGAGAGATCGAAGAAGCCCCCTAGATGTATGTGTAGGGGCATCCGCTTGCCGGTGCCCAGGGGCATCCGTTTGCCGGTCCCCCACAGAACGAACAGAGGAACGACGCAGCATCGCAGCGCTGGTTCCTCTGAGCCGGCATACCGTGCGAGCAGATTACTGAACAACAAATGCTACATTGATTTCAACCCGGTAGATCAACAGAGCTGATAGACAACCCGATTGACATAGCTAGTAGTTAACATTCAGAATAAGGATAAGAGATGAAAGAGCCCTTACCCATCGGACTATGAAAGAGGCAAGTCGGGCTGCCGTAGAGCTAAGATGCGTGCCAAACGGCGATTGACGAGGCCACAGATAGCCACAACACGGGCGGTGTGATTGCGCCGATGATGCCTATCCATTTGGGTGATAGCCTCAAAGCAACGGGCGCGACCGATGGCGTGTTCGACGTAAATGCGGCGCTGAGCAAAAGCGGTGTTGAAGGCAACATCCTCTGGGGGGCGCGCCCGCTTGCGAGGTTTGCGCCTTGGTGAAGCAGCATTCCCTGTTGGATGGAGCTTGTCGATACCGATGTAGGCAAGGTCGCCGATGGCCCCAACACCATCCGGTAACCGTGTCAACAGTTGGCTCTGCTCAAGCAGAGCCATGTCCGCGGTTGGACCGGGCACGCTGTCAGAGACATCCACAAAGAGACCGGTTGTCTCGTCAACAGCCACTTGGCTCTTGAGGGTGTGCTGCTTCTTCTTGCCACTGTAGTACGTGTCAGCTTGCTGCGGCTCTTTGTGGCGCTGCACTCGCTGCTCGAAGGTGTCAATCAAGACCGCCAACTCGGGCGTTTGCGCCAACAAGACATCTAACTCACGGCGTTGCTTGCGCCCTGGGTCTGGCATGCGCATCGTGTCCCGTCCGCTTGCTTCTAGCAGCGGCAACATGCGGGCCAGCACCCGTGAGACGCTTGACTCACTTGTCCCAAAGAGATAGGCCAGCACATGCTGTTTGGGATAGCAGCGCAACCAGACAACGCTCAGCAGCAGTTGATTGCAGATGCTCATCTCCTGATTCCGTCCGCCGCCTATCGCTCGCTGACGTGCTCGTTTGCTCAACCGTTCCTGCTCGGCTTCAACAAACTTTGGCTCGACCTCGACATATAATTCGTCGAACTCTGGCACCGACAATCCTGTCATGCTTGCAAAGACTTTCCGCTGTTCTCTGAGATACTCGTATTGGCAGATCATGACTCTCAGTATACTTCAACTACGCACTATTTTGAATGTTAACTAGTAGATCCCAGCGTAAACAAGCCCATGGCAAACTGACCCATTTAACGCAAGTAGCTTGGGCTTGTTTCGCCGTGGTATTTACGCCCAACAGTGCTAGAGATTTGACACAGCTAGAAATTAACGGTGAATAAAAGATGATAACCAATAGCCGCCTGCAGGAACAGATCAACTTTTTACTGGAGTTGGACAAACTCAAAGCGGTTTTGCGCCGCAACCAACCGGTGGGCGGCAGTCGCTACGAAGATTCAGCACAACATAGCTGGCATCTGACCATCATGGCACTGGTATTGGCCGAACATGCCCCCGCAACGGTCAATATTGGCCGCGTCATGCAGATGGTCTTGATCCATGACATTGTCGAGATCGATGCGGGTGATACCTATCTCTATGATGAAGCCGCCCGCCGCGCAAAGCAGATCGAGGAGGAAGCCGCGGCCGCGCGCATCTTTGGTCTGCTGCCCGCCGATCAAGCCGAGCCACTGCACGCGCTTTGGCGCGAGTTTGAAGCACGACAGAGTAACGATGCTCGCTTTGCCTACGCGCTCGACCGGCTACTGCCGCTGCTGCAAAACTTTCACAACGCGGGCAGCAACTGGCAGGAGAACGATGTGCATCAGGGGCAGGTCTGGAAGCTAAACCAGCCAATTGGCGACAGTTCGCCGGCCCTGTGGGCGGTGGCGGAAGCGTTGATCAACAGTGCCGTGGACCGCGGCTATCTCGCCCCGGCCCCGCCAGATGAGTGCTGAGGTTCACGCCCCCTGTTGCTGAAACCGGGCACCGATCGCTTCCATGCGCTTGCGATTCACACCGAGATCAGAGTAACCGAGCCGCGAGGCCGAACGAAATTCAATCGTTTGGGTGCCCTCGTTGATGAAAAATTCAACATCGTCCACAAAGCGGAAGAAGAATGAACGAAATTCAACGTGCAGATACTCACCGCCCGCGGTGGTTTCGTTGGCGACGATGGTGGTGCGGGGCATCTCCTCGATTATCTCCAGTAATTGTTCCTTTGCCGCGGCGGCCGTCCCCGTGTACGGCAGCGGTGCCATGGCGTGTTCTGCATCGTCGGCCGGTGCCTGGGTCGAGACACAGTTGGGGCTGTCTGGGCAGGGTGCAAAGCGGCCGGTAGCGGCATCAAAGGAGCGCTGCTCAGTCATTGCCTGACAGGCAGTGGCGCTCACCAGCAGAACAAGCGAAGTGGCGCTCAGCGTCAGCCCCACCCGTTGCCAACGGTTCGATGACCGCTGCTTGATCGATTTGTACATAGTAGTTTCCCTCGTATTGTTTGCTCTTTATATATCTGCCCTGAACTTCTCTGCGTCGACGTTGCCGGCTGGCGGTGGTTCGAACACCACAACCGAAGTTCAGGATCGGCCTTTATCTGCCCTGAACTTCTCTGCGTCGACGTTGCCGGCTGGCGGTGGTTCGAGCATCACATCCGAAGTTCAGGATTGGTCTTTATCTGCCCTGAACTTCTCTGCGTCGACATTGCCGGCTGGCGGTGGTTCGAGCACCACAACCGAAGTTCAGGATCGGCCTTTATCTGCCCTGAACTTCTCTGCGTCGACGTTGCCGGCTGGCGGTGGTCCGAGCACCACAACCGAAGTTCAGGATTGGTCTTTAGACTGTGCCCGGGAAAGCAAGGGGATTGGCTCGCCCAACACGGGAGGCGGTGAACGGCGCACGACATCGACCAAGGCCAACATCGACGCCGGAATCTCACGCATCTCCGACCACGCGATGGAGCGGGGATGGTAAGAGCGTTGATCTGCAGCAACGCCGATGACTCGAATGCCCAGGTTTTCGCAGAGAAAGAGCGCCCGCGGCAAGTGAAATTCCTGCGTCACGAGAATTGCAGATTCCACCTGAAAGATAGCCCGTGCGCGGTAGCAGGAATCATAGGTGCGGCGCCCGCCATAATCGGGCTGGATATCCACCGCGGGCACGCCACGTGCAATGGCATAGGCCATCATGGCACCCGGTTCATCATAGGTGACCTCGCTGTTATCGCCACTCAACAGCAGCTTATCCACCTTGCCCGATTGATACAACGCAATGGCCGTGTCCACTCGATCGCGCAACATGGTACTCAGCCGACCACTGTGATAGACTTGTGCACCAAAGACAAGTGCCACACGCTCTGGCGGGACCGCTCTGACGCTGTAGACATGCCCACGGGAATGGCTCTGGAGCCATGACTGCCAGCCCAGGGGCAGCAGCCCGGCCAGTAGCGTGAGCACAAGCAACACGCTGCCAACGACAAATAGTTTTCTTCTCATTGCTCTCTCCAACAAGTGGTGCACATGCGCCATATCCATGCCCATGGCACCAGCGACCCAGGCGACGCATCATGTACCAAGCGCGATTCACAAGATGCCATTCACTACGTTCGATCAACCCCTGGTTGTTGATTGCTGCTCATGGGTCGCTTGTTTTCGCTACACAAGCCGGGTTTGGTAGCGCTGCCCCCAATTGCACCTCGGTATCTGTTCGGGCAATGGGCGGCTCCATGATATCATGAAAGAAATATATGGTGTCGGTGCTCTATCCTCCGATTGTGCTGCCCACTCGAAACGCCGTGCCACCGTCTTGGCCTGCGGTGCCCGTTTAGATCGTTCACCTGTTGCAGGCAGGCCAACGACCCGCACAGGCACCGGATTTTCCACCCTCCCCCTTGATCCTGATTTTGTGGCCACTTCATCGCGAACAAAAGCAAAGAAACCAATCTTGACCAATGAAAAGCCGACCAGCCAGCAAATAGATCCAGAGGCGCTCCAATCCATTTGGCGCTTCGTGCCCCTCTCCGATCGCAAGATCGCTGCCGCGCCAGCAGATGAAACGATTCGCAACAACTTGCGCGGTCTGTGGACACGCCTGTCCCGACGCGCGGTGCGGAGCAGTGGAAAGCAGGATGAAGATGCGATCAAAAATTTGCACACAGTGCCCCAGGGGCTGCTCGAATGGATTGCACCTGCACCCACTTGGGCCGATCATGGCACTGCAACGCTGGATCAGGCATTGGAACCGTGGTTGACGGCAGAAAACCAAGAGGCTGGGGCGCGAGTTCTGGTGGCACCGCCCCACAGCGGCGTGGTGGACATGGTGTTGCAGTGGAGCAGGCATCATGAATATGCAATTATCAAGCCACCCAGTCCAGAGCAAATTCTGACGAGCGATCGTGATTGGATGCAACAGTGGGAACAGAATAGGGCCGAACGACTGGTTTTGCCATGGCTGGAGCGCTGCTTTCTGCGTCATCACACGGGACTTGATCTGGCCCGGCGGCTGCTGGATTGGCTGTGGGAGAGCGAACGGCCTTGCCTGCTGGTGGTAGATAGCTGGGCATGGAAGTATCTACAATATGTGCACCATCTGGAAGCATTTGTGGACCAACCACTGACGCTCGATGCACTTGACGCCTGGGCACTTGACAAGTGGTTGACCTATCTGTCTCAACGGGATCGAGGAGAGATCTTTCTGTTTCGCGAGGAAGTCGATGAGACGATTGTGTTGCAAACAGCAAGCAACGGTAGCTCGGCCCAAGGCGAGGATGCAGCAACGGGGCGGGCCAGTAACTATCTGCGTTATCTAGCCGCGCGCAGCCGGGGTATATCCGGCGTGGCGTGGGCAATCTGGCGCCACAGTCTCAAGATCAAGCGGATGAACAACGAGGATCAGAGTGCAAAAGCACATGTCTCATCTGCAGATCAGACGACGATTTGGGTCACGCCGTGGGAAGATGTGACGCTGCCCTACGTCTCCGCCAGAGTTACGGACGATGAACTTTTTGTCTTGCACAACCTGCTATTACATAATGGGCTGCCGGAAGAGGTGCTACCGAAACTCCTACCTTTTTCATCGACACGCAGCTTGCGCGCGTTGCAGACGTTGCGATCAGAAAAGTTGGTTGCTGCTGGCCATGCTGGGTGGCAAGTAACCCCACTGGCCTACCCGTCGGTACGCGCGCACCTGAGCAAAGAAGGATATTTAGCCGATGAACTCTGAGATAAAGATGACGGCGCTTGTGGCAATGCAGGCGATGTGGCACCGGGGCGGCAGAGCCTCATGAGTGTGAGCATTCTCTCGACGCTGCTCACCAGCCTCTATGTGCGGCTGTTGCAGAACGATGCCGTGGAAGAGAGCACCCAGGAAACACAGCGGATCATCTATGAATTGCAAAAGATTGAATGGGTCCGCATCGCCACCATTATTGTGATTGCCCTGCTGGCAGTGAGCATTTCGCGTTGGTCGCTGCGTTGGTTGGCCAACCGGCTTTCGGCCCGTTTCCGACACCATCTATTGCCGCTCATTCCCATCCTGCGCCTGCTGATCATCACAGCCGCGCTCTTTCGCATTTTCCCGCTGATCTTCAACATTACCTCGGAGAATATTTTCACCATCCTCGGGGCGCTGGGCGTGGCAATTGGTTTTGCCTTCAAAGATTACGTGAGCAGCCTGTTGGCGGGGATCGTGGCCATCTATGAACGTCCCTATCGGACGGGGGATTGGGTGAAGATTGACAACCACTACGGCGAGGTGAAGAATCTCGGTGTGCGGGCGGTGCAACTGGTGACGCCCGATGACACGACCGTAACCATTCCACATGCAAAATTATGGGACACCAACATCGCCAACGCCAACGATGGAATGCGCGAACATCAATGCATCGCGCACTTCTACTTGCACCCCAACCACAATGCGAAACATGTTCGCCAAAAGTTGTGGGATGTGGGCATGACCAGCCCCTACACACAGCTGCAGCGTAGCGTCACGGTCATCGTCCAGGAAAAGCCCTGGGGCACTCACTATCAGCTCAAGGCCTACCCGATTGATGGGCGCAATGAATTTCAATATATTAGCGACCTAACGGTGCGGGGCAAGTCGATCCTGGCTGCCATGGGGATCGAACCAGCACAGATACCGCTGGGCTTCCAGGAAGAGTAGTGCTAAACAGGCGCACGCATTTTACGGTGCGCCGGTGTTGAAGAGGCGGGCTGCTCGAAAAGATATTCAAGTTGACGACAGAGAATGGTGTGGCAGACAAGCAGTTGATAGGTGGGATCAGTCAGCTGTTCGTCCCAATCGTTGATTTCTGTGCGAGCAGTCTCATCGTGGCCTGTCGGATTGGCACAGGACAAGGAATAGCGTGTCGCCTGTTGGCGTGCACGTTGTTGGGCGAAGTGATAGACACACATAACCTAGATAAACCCCTTAAAAGTTACCCAATTATCCCCGTGTGAAAGTACGCATAGTTGGGCAACTTCTAAACGGGTCGCCTATCAGTATTTCCCAGGGTTCGCATGGTAAACGCAAGTCAATTGTACGCGGCTCGGTCTGTCGCGCAAGTTGTTCGGGGGCAAAGCTCCGTCCCGCTCGCCCGCTTGCAACATCGCTTCAGTGTAACAGGAAGTCACCCCCATCACCATAGGAGGATGGTACCAGCGCTGTGCGTAGAAGTACACAAACCGCGCGATCTTCCCGGCAAGGCAGCTCGCAAATGGTGATGCTGCCAGACGGCTGAATAGCGCCACCCTGGCAGCTTTCCCACATTGAGAGTCGGGAAGAGTCTCAATCCAGTTGATAATCCCAGCCGAAATCTGCTTCAAAGAAGAGGAACGCGCCGGTTGTGACCGTTACCGGAATCTTGGCGACGCCCGTACCATCATCAGCCGGTGCAGTCCACTGGCCGGGAATGAGCAGATCACCATTGCCATTGGCAGTAGCATCCACGACCACGCAATAGTCCCCGGCAGTGAGCAGATCAAAGGTATAGGAACCGCCCGGCCCCGTCGTGGTGATGCGCGCCGGGAAATCGGCCAGCGTTGTGCAATCGCCTTCATATAGGTGGACCGTCACATCGGGCAGACCTGCTTCGCCAGCTTCCCAGATGCCGTTCGCCACCTCCATCCCAGCTTGGCAACTGGCATTTGGACTGCCGAACATTCCGGTGATCGGGCAATAATCGTTCCAGACGATTCCAGTCACCGCGGCCGAGCCGGCACAGAGCCACTCCGCGTGGAAGGGTGGATTGCCATAGCCCCAATCCGCCAGATAATCCCACGAATCGGGGTTGGCCGCGGCATAGGTGGCCACCGCGGCACAGGCTGCGTCCACATCCGGCGTGCTGCTGTACGCGGCGAGAAAGGTGTCGGCAGCCCCTTGAATGGCGGGGCTGCTGATGGCATCCCGCGCGGTGGTGGCATCGGCGGGCTCGTTATAGGCGGAATAGCCCACCACCAGGCGAAAGCGGGTGAAGTCCTGCAACAAGCCCAACATTTCCGGGCCATAGGCGTAGGGGCAGTCATCGAGCGTCAATGTGGCATCGGCCAGTAACAGCTCGTATTGAATAACCGGGTAGCCGCCACTCTCCGGCGCGTTGGCCAGATCGTAGACCGCATTCTCCGCCACCAACCGGTGATAGTAACAGGTTGTGGCATCATAGTCAGTCCCCCACAACTGGTAGGGCTGCCCCTGATAGGAGACAAAGGTTTCGGTGCGCTGTCGGACCGGTCCCGCGCCCACCGAACCGATCGTGCCCCCATGCACAATGATCTCATCGCCAACGGCAGAAGGAATCGTGTCGGCGACGGTGTAGGTGGCTGTTTCCATGTAGGGATTGCCATAGATCCAGTCAGCATAGCTGCTGCCGGTCCACTGCTCCACCTTCAGTTCCCCCACACAGGTGTGGGCACCACAATAGGTATCGGTCCAGACGAGGTCGCGCGTGCCATTTTGATTGGGGTCTGCCACGGCCAATAGCTCGATCCGCCCCTCACCATCCACCTCATGCGCCAGCTGATAGCTCCCCGCCACGTCGTGATAGACGAGCAGTTTGCCCTGTGCAAAGAAGGCCGCGGGTTCGTTGTCGATGACAATGACAATGTCCGCTTCATAGACACCGCGCAGCGCATACTGAGCAATCGAACCCACCTCGGCACTGATCACGTTGCAATCGGTCAACCAGCTCTCCAGCTCGCTCAGTGTCATGCCGGCATTGAGCCGCGACTCAATCGTTGGCCCATAATCAACAAAAGCGGCTGGGCACTCAGTCGTTGGCTCCTCACCGGGGATCCAGAGCCGGTGCCCGACAATGAGCCAATCGCGAAAGTGACGGTGATCGGGATTGGCAGCTTGCAGCTCGCGCACGGGAACGCCATAGCGGCGGGAGAGCGAATACCAGGTATCGCCCCAGCGTACCGTGTGCCATTCACCGGCGTCGTCATCCGCTTGGGCCAGGAGCGGGTGCGGGTCAACCGCGGCATGGCCAATGGTGCAACCCAACAACAGCAGGACAAACCACAGATAGCGCATCCTTCGGAACATGTTCGACTCCTTTTTCTGTGCCAGCGTTGATCTCACTGGCCAGACTCTAGCAGGGGAGCGTTAATCAATCGTTGAAAAATTCAACAGCTGAATCCGTCTACGGGTGCATCAATGTTCGTGTGGGGCGTGGTGAGTGTGGAGTGGCGTGTGGCGGTGAAAGACGCCGGTCTGGTGCATGCGTTGATGCAAGCGATTGTACGCACTTTCCAGTGTCGCGCGCATCTGCTTGAAGCGCTGTGCCTCGGGCCGTGGAGCCAGCGTGTCGACATAGGCCAGGGCACCTTCGATCTGCTCCAAGACCACCATGGCATCTTGGGCCTGAAAGAGCGGCTTCTCCCCCACCATCAACTGTACCGCGCTGCTGTGGGCCGCGATCTGTTCTGGCTGGCCGTGGTAGCTGCCACGCACGCGCAGGGCCACCCAAGTTGAATCGGTAATGGGCACGGAGCTGCTGCCGCTCGCCTGCTGCGCCTGCACCGTCACCGATTCCACCGCCAAGCCCCCCACGACAATCTCGACCGACTCGACAGGCATGGTGGCGGATTCTACCCGCCAGCTCACGTCAACCGTGCCGCCATTGGTGCCCAATGTCACGCTGTCACCGGGGAGCGCGCCATCTACCGTCAGCTCCACCAACGGGCCAACGGTGACAAAGGTATTGCCGCGGCGCACGGCCGCCATCCATCCTTCGTAACTCAGCGCCTCTTCGCCCAACTGGGCATAAGTCCGGATGCCGCCCAACAACGATGCCGCCGACATCTTGTCCGATCCGCCCACCACCGGCACCTGATACCCAAGATTCAGATAGCGATACCAGTCGGCAATGCCATAGGGATTGATCTGCATTGCGTTGGGCTGCAGGGGATTGAAGGTCATCATCTCGATGGCGCTGACCACGCCGAGCACAATGTCCGCGGCCCGCTCCAGTTGGGGGTTGGGCGCGTGGGGCAAGACGACCAATCCGCCCTGATCCAGACAGCGCTGTGCCCATTCGGCCATGGTCACCTCCAGCGGGTCGCCCAGGGCAGATTCAGTGGGGCCACCCGAGCAGAGGGGGTGGATCATCTGGCCGCTGTAGCCGAGCAGCGAAATATGGCCGAGCGTCTGCATGCGGTTTTCCGTGCCAACGCGCACCAGGAATTCGCCGTCGCCGCCAAACTCTTTGGCCCCCAAGGTGGTTTTGCCGTCAAAATCGGTGACGTTGCTAAACATTTCGCCCCACTGGCTAGCCAGCAGATTGACGACATTCACCCCCTCGGCCTCTCCTTCCAACAGCGCGGTAGTTGGGCTGAGAAAGTGCACGTGTGTATCGGCGGTCACCCAGCCGCGCGCGCGCCAATTCAGCACCCGCTCCAACTCCAGTGTAATGGTCTCTGTCTCCGGGCCAACGGTGAGCTTGGTGCGCAGTGGCTTCACCTCGTAGCCCTTGGTCACCTCCACATAGATATCGCCCAGGGGCAGATCCACCACGCACTCGCCGTTGATATAGGCATATTGGTTGTGCCCATTGACGAACTCGCCATAGTTGTCTTCAAACCAATTTGGATTGACTTTGCGATGATTGCCCCGCGGCGGCAGATATTCGCCATGTTCACCGTGCAGGTGCAAGCGCACCGCCACCGGTTGATCTGAGCCCTTCTCAACCACGCGGATATTGACGGGTCGGTGAGCGGGCGCGACCTGCACCAATTCCGATTCATCGGCGGCAGCCACGGGATAGACGCGCTCGTGCTCGGTGCCCGCGGCCACATAGAGCTTGGCCTGCGGATGGGCGACATATTCAACGAGCACCGCTGTGGCCGCGGGCGTGGGCTGTACCAATGGGTCATCACTCAACCAGGCAGCTTCGTCATAGTCGAGCAGAGCTCGCGCCGAAATAACGGTACCCAAATCGATGGCGAGATCATCGTATTCGCCCAGCTTGTTGAGCTTGGCACCCGGGGGCAACTGAAGACGCAGCTTGCGCCGCAGACCGGGACGCAACGGGTGATCAGTCAGTGTGGTGGTCGAGAGCGCATAGAGGACGGCACGTTCGCGTTGGGGTGTACAGAGGAGACGGCGGATTGGCTTGTCCGGGTGGGGATTGGGCATGGCATAGAGCCAGAGTTTTTCGCGCATGCGCTCTCGCCCAGAAACGACTCGCGTTTCACCGCGGCCATAGATGGTGGCGCTCGTCCCATGTACAATCTGGTCGTCGGTGGTGGTGCGAAAGACATTTGGTGCGAGTGCCGGTACCGCGGCAAAGGCACTCGCACCCCAGCCAATGCGGCTCTGTTGAATGGCAAAGCGGCGCAGAATTGGCGTGATTTCGCTGCTGCCATCCTCATACTCAATGGTGTAGTCAGCGACCAAATCACCAAGTTCGTTGCCATCCACGGCAAAGTCAGCAAGCCCAGATTGGTAGTTCGACACCCGATCTTCCACCGCGTGCAAAAAGAGCAGGTAGGTTGCCAGCTGATTGCCCAGCTCGATCACGACGTCGCGGCTGTTGACTTCGCTATCGAGCAGAATCACGTTTGCTTCGCCTGGCTGCCCCAGCAGAAATGGCATGCCTTGAAACTGAGCATTGCCGACGAGTTCGCCCATCCCCGCGGGGGGTTCGAGCGCGCCGGAGAGCGTCTGTCGATCGCGGTTGTAGGCATCGGTTAGGGGAACGGGGGTGAAATAAGTGGAGGCGGGAATCTTCATGATGAGACCTCATTTTGTCTTGGCTGTCGAAACGGTCTGACAGCATCCGTGGGGTATGCTTGCGCCAACAGGCTGCGCCGAAGTGATCCCGGCTTGCAACAGGTACGAACTTCTTTTGTGCAGCCTCGCTTTTTGTGCAACCTATCCCTTTGAATACACTGCACGGTAATGCTGGCAATGGAGCTGATGGCGTGCTCACAACCCACTCAACATCCGCTGCGCATTGCTCCTTGCCCAGAGTTGTCAACACAAGCTATGATAATGATATTGGTATTGAATTGCCAAAGGTACAGGCCACAGCAGGGGATCTACAGCGTCTCGACAGACGGTTGGCGGTACAGAGCAACAGCCCTGTATTGATGGATATCCCATGTATGGGCTACGTAACTACCATGGGCTTCGCTGCACCCATCATACCTCATTGAATCAAGTTAAACAATTGCTTTTTTTCTTCCCAATCAAGGAACAGGTTATGGCTACCAACCAAGCACCCACCATTGTTGATCTCTCGCTGCCACTGGCGCACGGCATGCGCGGCGTTGAAATTTCCCCCCACACACGCATTGCCAACGAAGGCTACAATACAACCAATCTACACCTGTATAGTCACGCCGGAACGCACATGGATGCACCGTTGCATTTTCTCGACGGCGGCGCAACGATCGATCAGTGGGATCTGCAGAAGTGTATTGGGCCCGCGCTGGTGGTTGATCTGAGCTTCAAGGAGCCAGATAGCCTGATCAGCGTGGCCGATTTGGGAGCAGCCGCGGGCCAGATTGAGGCTGGGAGCCGGGTGCTCTTGCGGACGGACTGGGACAGCCACGTGGAGCTGCCCGACTACCGCACCCACTTCCCACGCATTTCGCGCGAATTGGCGAGCTGGTTTGTTGAAAAGGGGGTCTGGCTGGTCGGGGTGCAGACGCCGTCGGTGGCTTCACTCTCGGATCGGGACGAACTGCGCGATGTCCACCAGACATTGCTCCGTGGGCAGATCGTCATCGTTGAATGTCTGATCAACTTGCACGATCTGCCTACAGAGGTAACTTTCATTGCGCTGCCACTCAAGGTCGACGGGGGTGACGGTTCGCCGGTGCGTGCCGTGGCCCAAGTAGCGTGAGCGCTCATCGGTTGCTTCGGTTCTGGGCCCAGAAAATCTACCCACAGATGGGAAGTGACCCCGGGCCGGCTAGCGGTTGATCAGCGGCAGATAGAGCAGTTCGGGGGCGGGGGCCACGAAGGTGGGGGTCAGCGCCGCGGTGGCCATCACCGCTGGCGTTGTCAGTGCCAGATCGCGGCGCAGCTCACCCACCGTCGCGCCCCAGTTGATTTCGCCCAACACGGCATCGGCAACCGTGACATTTGCCTCACGCTCCAAAAAGTCGAGATAGGCTGGCGAGGCGCTCTGAAAGAGCAACTTCACCTCGATACGTGTGCTCTCCAGGGGAATGGCATAGTGGGTTGTATCCCAATACTGTCCATCGGCGTAGCTGTAGCCAACAGGCGCCATATCCCGCGCCGCGAATTGGTCGTTGCGATAGCCACGGGGAGGAATGCGGTTATCGCTGATCACCGTGTTGTTGAGGATAAAGTGGAAGCCCGCGCCCGCGAGGTCGGTGCGTGCCAATGCAGCAGCATGACGCTCCGTCACCCCCTGCTTGATCTCGTACACTTTGGTTGCGCCGGTGATCTCGCCAGCCACCGGCACACCGGCCGTGTAGACGGCTGTGGCACCGACAAAGGCTGTGACCTGCAGCCACATGCGCCGGCCTTCGGCGTAGCCAGTGGGCAGTTTGTGGCCCGTCTGGTTGATTACGTTGACGGCCAGCTCATTATCCACAATGGCCAGTTCCAGCGTGGCGGCACGCTGTAACATATCGGCCCCAGCTTCAGCCGCGGCGTGCGTCTGCTCGGCGCTAAAGCTGCGATCCGCCTTGACATCCTTCCACAGCGCCACAATGCCCAGTTGCCAGCGGCTGTTCCCCCCGGCCCAACGATGGATACCCACCTCGCGTTCGTCGCCACCAAGCGCCATGGCAGAACGGATCATTGGCATGTGGCAATCCTGGCAGACGGTAATGGGACCATCTTCTGTAAAGGTGGCCCGGCGCAAGCCCGGGTACGGCAGCCCCGTTACCCCACCATTGGCAAAATCACTTGCCGCCCATTCGCTATAGGTGCGCTCAATGGGAAAGAGTTGGTCTCCGTGGCTGGCCGGGGTGTTCATGGCGTTGAAGGCAAATTCCCCCAGCCCGGCGTCAAAGCTCAACAACGGATTGTCAATGTCGTGGCAGGTGGCACAAAGCTCGGCGGTGCGCAGGTAACTCGACTGGGAAGCACCGTGAGGCGGTGTCACCTGATAGGGGCCACGGCGATACTCTTCTCGATCCAGAATATAGGCACCGCTGCCTTGCCTGGGCACCCCCACGGTGGTCAGCACATGGTCACGCTCCACCGCGTCGCGTGGCGATTCACCGGCAATGGCTGTGGGTGGCACCAACCGATGGCAGGTGGTACAGGTGACACCCTGCAAATCCATGGCGGTCAACTTGCTACCATCTGCGCCATCACCGCTGGCTCGGCCCTCGAGCCAGCCATTGGGCGAATGGCAACGCAGACAAAACTCACCGGAACCGGGCAGATCGCGGTTGGCCACTTGCAGCGCGGCGCGGAAAAGTGGATCGCGCGCGCTGTTCGCCATCATGGACCCGCCATACTCATCCACGATCTGCTCAACGTGGCAGTAGGTACAGGTCGTCGAATCAGCCAACCGGGAGGTCAGTCCCCCCGGTTGGGTTCCCGCCAAAAAGAGATCGTTGGCGGTGATGGCAGCGTGTGGCCCCGTTCCTATCACGGCTGGTTGGCCAGCGGCAGGCGCGGGCAACGTGGTAGCCGGGATAGCCAGTCTCTCATTGTCTGCCAGGGCTGCTTGCGCAGCTACGTGTTGGCCAGCACTCGCTAGCCAGCAAGCGAAGAACAAGAGTAGCCCCGTGAGCGAGAAGCAATAGCAAAATTTTCGCGACAAATAGTAATTTTTCATCCCCCGATTCTACCATAGCGACGGGGCGAAAAAATATGCAGCCAGCTGACAAATTTGTCAACCGTATACCACCTTTTGGCAAAGACCCCTTGGCAAAGGCTACGTAACGATGAAAATCTGCCGTTTGCTCGCATAGGTTCGTTGCAAACAGTGCTCGGTTGGATAACCCTGGTGACGCAGCCACGCCACTGAATGCCCCAGGCTTCTGGGAAAGCGCCAGGAGCTGTTGGTCTACCGGGGCGACCGCAAGGCTCGCGCACAACGCCAGTGCAAGTTTGCTTCAGCGGGAGCTGCCTGCAAGCACCGTCCATTGATGGCGGTGCGAATGTTGAATGCCAGCAACGGATGCCATGCAGCGCTGCGCTCGACTTATTGCGGTTTTATATAAAGTCGAGCTTCGTCCCTTCATTTCTTACCTGGTTGATCCCCTATTTATACAAAAACGAGCCTATGGTGCGGTTGGCTCGAAAACGGTAGCTTTTGGGGCCGTCTACCCGAGAAGTAGCAGTACCGCTTTCAAACAAAGCTCGCTTTAGAAGCGTACCGGCAATTCCTTGAGTCCACGCAAGATCATAATCGTGCGGTATTTGATTTTTTCCCGCGGGACGGCCAGTTGCAATTCGGGGGCACGCGCCAGCAGCGTTGTAAACGCAATTTTTCCTTCCAATCGGGCCAAGGGCGCTCCCAGACAGTAGTGGACCCCCTGCCCAAAGGCCAGGTGGCGGTTGGGCGTGCGCGTCAGATCGAGTTGATCGGCGTTGGCAAAGATTGATTCATCACGGTTGGCCGAAATCAATGCGGGCAGAACCGTCGCCCCTTTGGGAATGGTGACGCCATGCAGGGTCATCTCTTCACGGGCAAAGCTCATCTCGCTGGTCATTAACGGGCTTTCGTAGCGCAGCAACTCCTCCACCGCGTTTTCGATCAATTCGGGCTGTGCCTGCAACAGGGCCAGTTGCTCGGGGTGATTCAACAACGCCAGCATGCCATTGCCAATCAGATTGACGGTCGTTTCGTGGCCCGCAACCAACAGCAGAAAGATCATACCCAACAGCTCTTCTTCCGTAAACTGCTCGCCCTCATCTTCCGCCTCAATGAGCGCGGTGAGCAGATCTGCGCGTGGCTCTGCACGACGCTGGTCGGCCAGCTGGCGAGCATAGCGCATAAATTGCCAAACAGCGGGCACCGCCCCAGCCATGTTCAGTGGCGTCGGATTCACAATGATGCGCTTTGTCCAGCGGCGAAAGCGCGGTCGATCTTCAGGCGGGA
The DNA here is from genome assembly GCA_965228585.1 of Caldilineaceae bacterium. Classification (GTDB taxonomy): domain Bacteria; phylum Chloroflexota; class Anaerolineae; order Caldilineales; family Caldilineaceae; genus JAHBVH01. Next base: position 2,555,661 of record CBDDHX010000004.1, on the reverse strand, counting down.
TCCCAATCATTTCGGCAATGACCGTCACCGGCAGTGGCATGGCAAAGGCTTCGATCAGATCAACACGTTCCTGGGCCAAGGCAGTGTCGAGCAACTGATTGGCAATGGCCTCGATGCGCGCCGCCAATCCCATGATCATGCGCGGGGTAAACGCCTTGTGGACCAGATTGCGCAGCCGCCGGTGATCGGGATCATCCATGTTCAACATGTTGTGCAAGAGTGGCTCAAAAGCCTTTGGCATCCACGGGATTCCGCCCGCCCCACCAGTAGCGGCCGCGCTGGGGTTCTTGATGATGCGCTCATCCTTCAACGCTGCCGCCACATCGTCGTAGCGACTGATCAGGTAGACTTGTTGCCAGCGGGTCAACTTGGCAGGCATCACAGGTGCATTCCGACGCAGTTGGGCAAAATAGGCGTGAGGGTTTTGGACAAAGTCACGTGTGTACATTTTGAGCGGCTTCGTCAGATCAATCGCCATGTTGGCAGCCGTGGCATCCGCGGCAAAGGAAAGTTGTTGACTATCTCTCATGCTTTTTCCCTTTCTTCTTCTTTTTCTTCTTCCCCTGTCCCTTCACGGCCCGTGGCTTGGCAGATGGATCAGCCGGTTGTGCATACAGCTGCGCAAGGATTCCGTTGCCCAACTCTTCTCCATACGCAGTCCAATGCTCTCGCACGTGATCGTCACCCAACAGACGGAGCAGGAGCAAGCCCATCAACGGTGCCGCGAAGAGACGAGCCAACATCGCTGGATCGAGTGACGGCAATTTGTTGGCCGCTGCCAATTCCCCAAAATAATCTTCGGCGGTGGCAAAGCTCGGGGCATAGATCTGCTCGTAGACCTGCTTTCCCAGTTCGGGATTCGCCAATGTCTCAGTGAGCAGCACTTTCAGGAGATCATACCCTTCCGCCACTTCGGCAAGGCGGTGTTGCAGATATTCCTTGGTAAACGATGCAAACTCTTGCTGGCGGGCCGCGGCAAAGTGCAGATCACGATTCTCTGCCTCGGTAATCTGGCCAATGATCGCCATGAGAATCGCATCTTTGTTCTTGAAATAGTTATAGATCGTCCCATCTGCCACCTCGGCCCGAGCCGCGATCTGTTTGATGGTCGTTCGCTGAAAGCCTTGCTCCGCAATCAGGGTGGTGGCCGCGTGCAGGATCTGTTGCCGTCGCGCCGCAATGAGCTGGCGTTGAAATTGCTCTGTCATCTCCGTAAATACCTTTGCAAGCGAAAAATAGATGAGTGAATATAGATTCAATCTAATGAATATAAATTCATTTTAACAATAAAAGCGATTTTGTCAACTGGAAGATACGTTGGGAAGGGGTCAAAAAAGTGCAAAAATTCAAGTTACACTCTACTCCATCACGCTGCAACCTAAATTTTGTGGTCATCCATCGTTTGGGGCATACCCCGGGGCTTGCGCACAAGGCCGGTGAATGCCTGCTTCAGCGGACGCTGCCGGCGAGCACCGTCCATTCATGACGGTGCGGATGTTGAATGCCCGCAATGGTTGCCATGCAACGCTGCGCTCGATTTTCTCCGTTTTTGTACACAGTCGAGCAAAGTACAGCGCTCGGTTCCCGCAGGTGAAATAGTCTCTGGAGCAGACGCGGTGAGGCATATGGGAAAGATGCGCGGGTAGGGGATGGGACAGGCGTGGGTGGCGGGTTCGGGATCGTGCTACAGTGCGGTTGGCTTGAAAACAGTAGTTAACATTCAGAATAAGGATAAGAGATGAAAGAGCCCTTACCCATCGGACTATGAAAGAGGCAAGTCGGGCTGCCGTAGAGCTAAGATGCGTGCCAAACGGCGATTGACGAGGCCACAGATAGCCACAACACGGGCGGTGTGATTGCGCCGATGATGCCTATCCATTTGGGTGATAGCCTCAAAGCAACGGGCGCGACCGATGGCGTGTTCGACGTAAATGCGGCGCTGAGCAAAAGCGGTGTTGAAGGCAACATCCTCTGGGGGGCGCGCCCGCTTGCGAGGTTTGCGCCTTGGTGAAGCAGCATTCCCTGTTGGATGGAGCTTGTCGATACCGATGTAGGCAAGGTCGCCGATGGCCCCAACACCATCCGGTAACCGTGTCAACAGTTGGCTCTGCTCAAGCAGAGCCATGTCCGCGGTTGGACCGGGCACGCTGTCAGAGACATCCACAAAGAGACCGGTTGTCTCGTCAACAGCCACTTGGCTCTTGAGGGTGTGCTGCTTCTTCTTGCCACTGTAGTACGTGTCAGCTTGCTGCGGCTCTTTGTGGCGCTGCACTCGCTGCTCGAAGGTGTCAATCAAGACCGCCAACTCGGGCGTTTGCGCCAACAAGACATCTAACTCACGGCGTTGCTTGCGCCCTGGATCTGGCATGCGCATCGTGTCCCGTCCGCTTGCCTCTAGCAGCGGCAACATGCGGGCCAGCACCCGTGAGACGCTTGACTCACTTGTCCCAAAGAGATAGGCCAGCACATGCTGTTTGGGATAGCAGCGCAACCAGACAACGCTCAGCAGCAGTTGATTGCAGATGCTCATCTCCTGATTCCGTCCGCCGCCTATCGCTCGCTGACGTGCTCGTTTGCTCAACCGTTCCTGCTCGGCTTCAACAAACTTTGGCTCGACCTCGACATATAATTCGTCGAACTCTGGCACCGACAATCCTGTCATGCTTGCAAAGACTTTCCGCTGTTCTCTGAGATACTCGTATTGGCAGATCATGACTCTCAGTATACTTCAATTACGCACTATTTTGAATGTTAACTAGTAGGTTTCCCGCTTGCCGGAACTACTGTTTCCAAACAGAGCCCACGTTAGGGAGTGGGTTCGGTCCCGAGCCGATGTTCGACCAACGTGGTATGCCAGGTTGCGGCACCAATTGTTACATAGATCTCGCGATCGGTGACGGCGAGGGCAAGTGTACTGCGCCGTTCCAGCGCGGCGGCCACATCGCGCACGAAGCCAGGATCGAGCGCGTAAACTGGAATCGACTCGGCCTGGTGAATCTTTTGACTGTTCAGTTGGCGGAGGAGTTGGGTCACATCGCGGTGGGTGTACACAGCCGCGCGCCCCGCTAGCTTGCTACCGCGATGCAGCCGTTCCGCCGTGGGTAGACCGATCTCGATCCACGCGGTGGGTTGGCCAGTGAGATCGCGCACGTAGACCGCGGGCTCGTCGCCGGCGGCAACACCTTCGGTCAATTCAATACCGTCGGTGTACTCCAGCGCATAGGCCAACAGGCGCATGAAAAGATAGTCGGCTGATTCCGAGGGCTGGCGGGCCAGCCGCAAGTCAAATGTCGCGTAGACGTTGCGGTCAGTGTCGGACAATTCAATCGTAAGGGTGTAAATGGTTGCACTGAGTGCCATCTGTTTCTCATTTCATTTGGCGCTGCATAAAATAGCACAGTGTACCCCAAGTAACCGTCCGCAAACAACTTGGTGGTTACGAACGCTTCGCGTCTGCATCAGCACACGAAATTGCTAACGCAAGAACGGAGAGTGATTCAGGGTCACAGCGGTTGGTGGTTGAACCAAGCGGGCTTCAGCCTGCGTCGGCTGCTAGCCCCGTGCATTCATGCCGGGGCGGTCATTGCCGCACGCAAGAACGGACAGCGAGCGAGGGTTCACTCAGACCGCGAGCTGTGCCAGGCTTTGCCGGCAGCGCTCCGCCCACCACTCAGCTCCCTGTGCCTGGGCAATTTGCAGCCCACGTTCAAAAGCCGCCGCGGCATCTCCATCATCGGGGGCTTGCAACAACAGCAATTGCCCGTGAATGCGATGAATCTCGGCAGCACACCAGCGATCCTGCGTGCGTTCCAGTAACTCGAACGCGTGGTTGATTGCGACGGTAGCTGGCTCAATCTGCCCCTGTTCGCCCAATACCGCGGCCAGCAACGCGGCGAAGTAGCAGGCCCCCAATTCAGCTCCCGTGGATTGGAAGAGCAGCGCACTGCGCTGCATCAGATCCATTCCCATTGACAGATCGCCACGCTGTGCATGGGACCACCCTTGGAGAAAATCGGCCATGGCCTGCCAGAGAATAAAGCCATGTTCCGTGGCCAGGGCACTCGCAGCCCGGGCACCCTGCAGGCACTGCTCGACATCCCCCATGTATTGAAATTGGGCGGCCGCATAGGTCTGGGCGATCACTTGATTGTAGGGATAGCCCAACTCTTCAGCCAAGGCCAAGGCTTCATTGGTTTGTCTCTTGGCCGTGGCAGTTTCGCCCAAACACCAATGAGCCCAGGCGCTGTAGCTGAGGCTAACCACCGCCGGATCCTGCCCATAGGTCACCGTGTGATTGCCATGTTGATCCTGATCATAGAGGGAGAGCGCTTGATCAAAATAGCGCAGTGCCTCGCGTAGTTCGGCCCGGTGCAGCTGATAGGTGCCGACGGTGGTGTACGCCTCTACCAGTAGATCCACGGAACGGCTGACTTCGGCCAACTGCAACAGCCGCTGCGACACCTCCAGTCCTTTCTCCAGATCGGGCTTGACCAGATAGTAGCGCCCCAACCCCCACAAGACACCAAACCGCTGGGCAGGCGTGCCCCCATTGGCGCAGAGATGCAGCGCCCGGGTGAGTGCCTTTTCAACTTCCGGAGCGGCATAGCCTTTGGTCACCAAGAGGAGCGCGCCGCGCTGCATCTGCAGGGGCAGTTCCAGGGCATCAAGTGCACCTGCATCCACATCGTCGCGCAGCGCCTGCAACAGACGCTCGGCCTGCTCCAGGTGGGTCAGTGCATCTTGCAGGGCCGAGAGGCGATGCGCAACCTGAGCCGCGCGCAGGAGCCATTTGATCGCCACCAACGGTTGGCCCGCCAATTCATGGTGTAGGGCAATCTGGGCGCTCGCATCTTGCGCTCTCTCTGTCGCCAGTACATCGAGGGCCTCGGCCACGCGCCGGTGCAGCAGCCGCCGGCGCATTGGGCTCAGTAGACCATAGACGACCTCGCGCAGCTTGTCGTGTGCAAAGATGTAGCTCTCGTCGTGGCTGCTCGTCTGTTCCTGGATCAATTGCTGCTGCCAAAGTTCATCCAATCCCTGCACCAGCTCATCCTCTCCCAATGTGCTGGCACCGGCAAGCAGTTCGGCAGAAAAGGCACGCCCCACCACGGCCGCCAGATTGGCCAAAGCTCGGGCATCTGGCGAAAGTCGGACCAGGCGGTGTTCTACCACTGCCTGAATTTTTGGCGGCAGCGGGTTGGCGTGGGATCTTTCGTGGGTGCCCGGCCCGGCATCTTCGGTGGCTGTTTCCGCCTTTTGCAACGTCGCCCGCACCGTCTCCACAATAAAGAGCGGAATGCCATCGGTCTCTTGAAAAATCTGATTCTCTGCCATCTGCTGGCTCGTTTGACCGGTGAGATTCGCCGCCAATTCGGCTGTTTCGGCAGCAGTGAGCCGCGACAAGCCCACCGTGGTAAGGTGGCCGGTGCGTTCCAGGGTTGAGCACAAATGGGCCAGGGCATCGGTACCAGTGAACTCTTCGCTGCGCAGGGTGGCCACCACCAACAACGGCACGGCCACTTTGCCGTAGAGCAGGAATTCCAGCCACTCCAGCGTATCCCGATCAGACCATTGGATGTCATCCAGAACGAGCAACAGCGGCGTTTCTGCCACCGTCAACGCCGCCAAGACCGCCTCGAAGAGACGGCGGCGGTTGGCAGCATCGGTCATGGGGGATGGTTCTTCGTTGGCAGGCACGTCGACCGCCAACTCGGGCAGGAGCCGGGCGAGCCCCTGCTGTAGAAGTGGGGGCAAATTGTGGCGATGGCGTTCAACGTCTGGGGTGCGCAGCCAACTCTGGAGCGGGGCATAGGCCAATCGACCACCGGCAGGGTAGCAATGTGCAACGGCCGTGGCGTTGCCCTGGCTGCGCACCGCGGTCACCAGCTCTTCGACCAAACGTGTCTTGCCGATGCCAGCTTCGCCGTTGACCATCACGACGTGTGGCGTCGGCTCTTTGCGCCCCTGTTGCACGATCTGTTGCCACTGTTGCTGAAGCTGAACCCACGCGGCGTTGCGGCCAACCAAAGGGGTAGACATGCGCAGCGGCTCGCGCGCGGGGGGCGGCAGTTTCCAGGTTGAGCAGCTGTTCGTAGATTGCCTGGGTGGTTGGGCTCGGGTCCACCCCCACTTCGCGCATCAATGTGGTGCGACAGAGATGATAGACACGCAATGCCGCGGCCCGATCCCCCTGTGCGGCGTGCAGCTGCATGACGCGACCATAGGTGCTTTCCAACAGTGGATCGTATTGCAACAATCGTTGGGCATGCTCCAGCGCGCCGCGGTAGTCGCGCTGCTGTTCCAGCAGATCAATCAGCTGCTCCACTGCGCTCAGATAGCGCTGTTGCCACGTTTCGCGCAGGGGCAGGATCCATTCCTCGTAGCAGCTGGGCAGCAGATCGCCAGTGTAGCAGGCGATGGCTTGTGCCAGGGCGCGCTGTTGCACCGCTGCAACCTGGGCACGGCCGGCAAGCTCCATGGCCTGCTCGAACTCGATGAGATCCACCGTGGCTGGCGAATCCGCGCGCCATTGCACGTGCTGGGCATCGATGGTGAGGTGTGCTTCCACAGCGGGCAGTTGCGTACGCAACAGGTGGAGGACATTGCGCAGGTTGGTACGGGCCTGGCTGTCGGTCGAATCGGGCCAAAAGAGGTAGGCCAGTTGTTGGCGCGCCTGGGGTGACGATCGGTTGAGAATGAGATGGGCCAGGACTGATTGCAGTCTGCTGTTGGTAAAACCGGGCAGTGGCCCTTGTTCGTTGCTGATCTGAAACCCACCAAAGAGCTGGATCTTCATCATTCCTCCCGCAACCAGACCCGCGTGCGCCCGTCGATAAAGAGGGCATAGATGGCAACCAGGCCGCTAAAGATCAGGATGCCAATGTAGACAGTCAGGTTATATTCCAACAGTTCAGAGGGGATCAAATCATTCTCCGACACGGGGGGAGGGTTGCCCAGCAGCGCAAAGAAGGGGCCAATGAGCACGAGATCATAGGCGAGGAAGCTCCAGAGTTGCGGCGCGGCGTTGACCCACCGGGGCCGCAGCAGGGCATAGAGAAAATAGAAGGCATCGCCCAAAAACATCCAGCCAAAGACCACCGATGTGCCTGGCTTGAGCGGCCAGGGGAAGATCCCTGGCTGCTGTGTCACCAGCGCGCCCCCCACCAGCAGAAGTGCCAACACAAAGAGAAAAAAGCAGAACCGCAGCCAGATTGGCATCGGCCTTCTGTCCGTGGCGACAAATTGCCGCGCCCAGTAGACGAGCCCCAGATTCACAATGGCAAAGATGGCACAGACAATACCGTACGTGCGCACTGTTGGCGTCATCGCCTCTTGCCCGCTCAACAAATAGATGGCAATACCGGCCAACATTACAAAGAGATTGAGCGAGCCAGCCGCAATCATGTGCAGCGCGCCAGTGGCGCCGATCCAGATCATGGCGATGCCAATGGCCGCCTGCATGGACGCGATGAAAAGGTAGGAGAGCGGTGTGTCATCCCACAGCCACCAAGTGGTTGCCCATTCTTCGCCGGTCGCAAATCCCCAGGCCAGGGGAAAGAGCAACAGTCCCCCCACAATTAAAATGCCCCGTACAAAATAGTTCATCCCGCTGCTTTCCCTTTCAAATTGGCTCATGCGTTAGCATCTGTTGATGATTCAACTTCTTCGTGGGGTTAAAACCCGCTCCTAACCGGGAAAAGCCGCGTCAGCGGCTGCCCATTGAGCGGCTGAGATCGCATTTCGCGGTTGGCAGCTCAATTGATCGGCGCTTTTCTCTACTGTCAACGGGATCGCGTTAGAAGGGTGCATACCACATTTGGGGCCTAAACCGGACGCTCAAGCTGCTCCTCTTCTGTACGTCCCCGAAAATGGGACGCACCCGCGTTGGAATGACGTGGACGGGCTAGGCGCTGTTGGCGGCGACCGCGTCTAGCCGCTGTTGGGCCAGCGTGCAATACTCCTGGGCCACCTCGTAGCCAACGTAGTGACGCCCAAGCTGCTTGGCCGCCACACAGGTTGTCCCAGAGCCAAGGAATGGATCCAACACGACATCATCGGCATAGGAATAGAGCTGAATTACACGGCTGGCCAATTCGACGGGAAAGGGGGCGGGGTGGCCGATACGCTTGGCCGATACGGCGGGGATCTCCCAGATGGAGAGCGTGGCCGCCATGAATTCATCCCGTTCGATGGTCGATTCGCCCTTGTCGGGGCGTGAGTAGGACTCTTTGGCAAAGACAAGCAGATATTCGTGCAGATCGCGCAGGCGGGGTGCTTTGGCGCTCTGCCAGCTGCCCCATGCGCAACTGCCGCTGGCACCCCGTCCCTTTTGCCAGATGATCTCGCCCATGGGCAAGAAACCAAGCTCTTGCGCGTGCAGTTGATAGAAGAAGGCGTGCAATGGAATGTAGGGCTTGCGTCCAAGGTTGGCAATGTTGATCACATACCGTCCACCCGGCCGGAGCACGCGGTAGATCTCGCGGCCAACCGTGCGGATGAGCGCCAGATATTCATTGAAGCCCATATCTTCTTCATACTCTTTGCCAACATTGTAGGGAGGCGACGTAAAGGCAAGGGCCACGCTGTTATCGGGGATCTGCGTCATGGCAGTGGATGAGTGCGGATAAAGACGGTTGGCCCATGCCGTGGGATCGGGCGCGACCGTGGCCAGTTCCTTGGCAGGTAGTGGTTCCTGGAAAAAGTCTGTGTAGAGATTACGCTCGTAAAAGGCAGAGGCGTCGTGCCTTTCGCGTTTTGTCGTGCCGAACGAAGAGGTTTGAGTCATGGCTCTCGATACTTACGTTGGTTCGTGGGCGTGGATACGTTGCAAAACCTGGTGGCTCATGTACCGGCATAGGGGTTCGGTTCATTCTACTGTTATTCATTCTACTGTTAAATGGTCACCGACAACAGTTTTTTGACATGAGCACATATCATTTCATGATAATACCATGCGGCGGATCAAAAAGACAAGAGAGAAGCCAGGAGCAGCAGGAGGTCTGGGATTCGTAAGGGCACCGCTGCATGGCATGGCATCCATGGGTGGGTCCTTTCATTATATTGGGTCCTTTCGTTTGGAAAGTGGTGGCAATCGCTCATTGATGGCACAGAGGATGGACAGATCCCCATCAAGTCCGAATGCAAAGAGCAAGGTTAGCGTGCCGGCAGCTATCATTGACATGAGAGAAAAAAAAGTCACTTGCACAATTGCTGCGAACAGGCTATGATGTTGACGGTTCACCCGCTTCCCCCAACGTTTGCCCGGCTTTTTCCAAGTGACAACCATAGATCGATTGCTGCCAAAGGAGGCTCTATGCACACTGACGTTTCCCTGCATTCAGAGAGGTTGCCCCATACCCTTAAAAGAACTGCGCTCAGTCGTCGTCACTTTCTCCGCCTGACCGGCACAGTGGCCACGGGATTGGCGTTGGCGGCTTGTGCGCCTGCCGCGCCCGATGCTGGCAGCGCTGACGGTGCCGCGGCCGGTGAGGATGTGACCGAATTGATCGCCTGGTTTACGGATCGGCTGACGATCAACCAGATGACGGAAGAGGTGGCGATTCCCGAATTTGAAGCGGCCAACGAGGGTATTGCGGTCGAGATGCAGTTTGTCCCAGAAAGCGAACTGCAACAGAAGCTGCTGACCGCCAAGGCTGCCGATAATGCGCCAGATGTTTCGTCCATCGATGAAACGTTTCTGGACACGCTGACCAAAGAAGATGTGCTGCGCCCAATTCCGGACGAGGTACTTGACGTGGGCAGCGAAATGGGCGAGCTGACGGAAAGTCTCTATCGCATTTCGCCAACCGGTAGTGAAGGCCAATTTTATGGGTTGCCCAATGGCGTCTTTAGCGCACAGATCTTCTACAATGCCGATCTGCTGGATGAGCTTGGCTACACGCCCGAAGATATTCCCACCAACTGGGATGATTATCTGCGCTGGGCAGAAGAGGTCACGGTCTGGAATGGCGACATTTTAGAGCGTTCCGGTCTGGCTATCTTTGCCAATGAATATTCGATCTATGAAGACCTTCGCCTGCAGATGGCGGGGCCGGTGGAAGGCAATATTTTCCCCACCAAAGAGAGCAACGCGCATGCCGATGAGGTGGGCCAGCAGGCTTGGCAATTTATCATGGACATCTATGATGTGCACAGGCTAGATAGCCGCGACGAAGGCTTGAATTCGCGCGATCGCTTTGGGGCGGGACAAGCGGTGACGCTCTACAACTGGACCTGGTTCAACGGTTTCATGGAAACCCAATATCCCGACATTAACTGGGGCCTGGCCCTGCCACCCCGCATGAGTGGCGAAGGCGTCTATGGCCGACGTGGCCCGGACGTTGGTTTCACCGTGACCTCTCAGGATGAGAACACGTTGGATGCCGCCTATACATTCTATCGCTATCTGGTGAGCCCAGATTATTTGGCCCGCTACTGCAAATTGCGCGGCATTCAGCCCAGCTTGAAATCGATGTGGAATGACCCCAATTTCTCCGAAGAGTCGGGGCCGCAATGGGCCCCAGTGGCGATCAAAAACCGACCGGAAAACAGCGTCGACTTTGGCTTCTGGCCGCGCGAGCTGGTCGATATCCACGGGCGCATTCTGCCATCGATCCGCGATGAGGGCGAAGAGATCGCCACCGTGTTGCAACGGGTGGAAGAGGAGGGGAATGATTATCTTTCCTCCAACCCACAGTGGAGCATCCTGAGCGGTGCAGACTACGCAGCCAATCCACAGTGGTTAACGGCCGCTGGCTAGACGACCTGTTCCACAACGGCACACGCTAGTACTGTTGGGCGTAATACCACGGCGGTAAACAAGCCCAAGCTACTTACGTGAAATGGGTAAGTTTGCCATCGGCTTATTTACGCCGGGATTTACTAGCGATTGACCTTCTGGATGGCAGTGGCAACGGTCTCATCCAACGTTTCCCGCTCTCCAGAAGGTTGGCACTCTTCTTGCGCTCTTCAACACCTTTTCAAACTGAATTCAATTATGTACACAGAACGCTGGTTACCCAAACATAGCCTGGGCCGAGTCGTGCTCTTTCTGGCGCTGGCATTCATGGGCATTATGATCTGGTTCCCCATTGCCGAGATGTTCTACTGGAGTTTCTTCGTCAAGGAGCCGGGCATCTTTGAATTTGCCGGTCTGGCCAATTACCGTGAATTGCTGACTGACGATCCGATCTATTGGAAGTCGCTGCGGGTCACCTTCAATTTTGCGTTGATGGTCGTCCCCGGTGTCGTTGGCCTCGGCATTTTGCTGGCCGTGGCCGTCAACAACATTCGCAACACAACGATCCGCGGCTTTTTCACCGTCTCTTACTTCACCGCCTATGTGGTGCCGCTCGTTGCCATTGCGCTGGTCTGGCGCTACATCTATCTGCCGGGTCGCCAAGGATTGCTCAATATCATGTTGAGTTGGGTGGGCATTGCACCGATCCGCTGGTTAACGACGAGCGATTGGGCGCTGACCTCGCTGGCGATCATGCGTATTTGGAAGGAGGCGGGCTATGCCATGGTGCTCTTCCTTGCCGGGCTACAGGCCATTCCCGCCACCTATTACGAAGCGGCGCAAGTTGACGGCGCCAATGGTTGGCGCCGTTTCCGCCACATTACCTTGCCCCTGCTCACGCCAATGATTACTTTCGTGGTGATCATTACGACGCTGAGCGCTTTTCTTGCCTTTACAGAAGTCTATGTCATGACGATTGACACGGGTGGCGGTGGCGAGCGCGGTGGCCCCAACTTTGCCACCAATCTCATGGCCTTCCACATCTTTAACAATGCGATTGCTTACAGCCACGAAGGCTATGGCAGCGCAATGGCGGCGATCTACTTTGTGATCATGGTGGGTGTGGGCTACGTGCAATACCGCTTTATCCGCGCCACGTATGAGTACTAGCCACGTATGAGTACTAGCCGCGTGAGTACTAGCTGGGTGAATACTAGCCGGGCACGCGCAAGCCATCGATGAAGCAACCAATGGCAGAGAAGATGCTCTGCTTTTGTCCGAGCGTGCGCTGAAGGCTGAAGGATGAAGCGGCGGGAATCCACGTACGCGATTGTGCACAGGCGAGACTATCTGCATGTTCAGCTATCGGCATGTTCAGTGGGGCAGCTGTAAAACGCAGGTCCGGTGAGGAAAGTTGAGGGAAGCATGGCAGCAACAGCAGAGCAGAAAATTCGCGCGCAACAAACAAAGGTTCCGCGGCGAGGGATGCGAGCAAATTGGCGACAGTCACTGATCAATCTATTGATCTATGGAATCTTGCTGATTGGCGCCGTGATCTTTTTCATGCCTTTCTATTGGGTGGTGATCGCGTCGTTCAAAAGTGCGGCCGAGCTACGGGCAATTCCCCCAACGTGGTGGCCCGAAACATGGACGCTGGCGAACTATCCAGCTGTTTGGAGTGCTGAATTTGCCCGCTATTTTCTCAACTCGTTTATCTACGCTGGTGGCAGCACCATTGTGGTCATTTTTACCAGCAGTCTCATTGGCTTCGTCATTGTGAAAGATCCCTCGCGGCTGGGGAATTGGGCCTTTTGGTTCATCCTGGCGGCTTCGATGGTGCCCTTTGTTACCTACCTGCTGCCCCTCTTCAACATGTTGCTGCGGATTCAGCGCACCACGGGAATCCCAATGATCAACACCTATTGGGGCATGATCTTGCCTTGGGTCATCTTTCCCTTTGGCGTTTTCCTCATGCGCCAGGCAATGATCAGCGTGCCGAGCGATCTGCTCGATGCAGCGCGCATTGATGGCGCCAGAGAGTTTGGCATATTTTGGCGGGTGGTGATGCCGCTCGTCCGCCACAATGTTGCCGCCCTGGCAATTATCGTCTTTATCTTTAAATATGACGACCTGCTCTGGCCGCTGGTGGTGGCACAGCGCACCGAGATGTACCCGGTCACTGTTGGTCTGGTCGAATATGTGGGACAGTTCTTCGTCGAATACCATCTCTTCACCACGGCAGCCGTACTCACCATCCTCCCCATCTTCGTGATCTATCTGCTGCTCCAGCGCTACATCATCGAAGGCATTGCCACCCAGGGTCTCAAGGGGTAGCGATTCCCATCATTTGGCCGCGCCAGATCTACGCCGGATCGACCGCCGCGGGCGTGGCCTCATCATCCGCTGGTTGAATGAGGCCACGCTCCACCAAAAACTCGCGTGCCACAGCGAGCGGGTGCTCCTCATCACCGCTCAGCAATCGACCATCCACACCCAATTCCACCCGAGCCGTCATCTGCCGCATGCTCTCCACATCCAGTTGCGGCAAGAAGCTGTCGAGCACCCCTTGCAAGGCTGGTGCTCGCGCCAACAGGGGTGTCGCGACAACGGGCAGTGGATTGTTGATGGGGAAGAAAGCGCCATCATCAGCCATTGCGCTCAGATTCCACGCGGCAATCCGGCTGTCGGTCATTGTGCCGACTGTCACCTGGCATCGCCCCTCTTGAATTGCGGGGAATAGCAGCTCTTCACCCATCAACAAGATTTTGTCTGGCTGAAACTGAAAACCATAGTGTGCTTCGAGCGCGGTGAGGCCCACGGTGGGATCGCTAAAGAAGTTGCTGTCCACGCAGATCGACCAAGGCGAATCGTATGCCTGCATGTAGGTGGCCAGGGTCGAGAGTTCTGTGATGCCCAGGCCAGCAAGATCCTTGTCCACCAACAACAGTTGGGTCAAGTTGAAGGTAGCGGGCGCGAAATCAGCAAAGAGTTGCTCATCCACATTGTTCTGCAAGAGCGATCGCAAGGCATCACTGTCGGTGGGCAAGTCAACATCAGCCAAATCTCCATGCGCGGAGAGTAGATCCGCGGCCAGGGCAATGGCAACGTCTACGTCGCCATCTTTGACCGATTGCCCGATATCTGCCGTGCCGATGGTGCCGGTCTGATCCACCACCGTGTAGCCCCGATCTTCCAACAACAACAGTGCCATTGCCCCCAGCAACCATTGCGCAGCCTCTGCACGCGAGCCAACAACCACCGTGGGTGGGGGCATGAGGCCATGCACCAAGAGGAATTCTGTGGCCAGTTCTGACACAGCGCGCTGCGCTGCAGCGGAGGTGGTCAGTGCCGGCGTCATGAGCAGCGCCAATTCATCTGCATCGATGGCGAACAACAGTGCATCCAGTTGCGCCATCAACGCTGGATCCGCGGGCAGGGAACCTTCGCTGTAGACCAAGGTTGGGGCGTTGGCAGGAAAGAAGCCGCTTGGGTCGGCGAGCGGCACGAAGGCCGTGCTCATGCTGGTCGACGGTGTCTGGGCAAAGGCAAAGTCACACGCCGTCCAGTTCGCAGCAGCCGAAAGATTGACGGCATAATCGGTGCCAGAGATGAGCAACGTCTGTGCCGGTGTAGCTGTCTCTGTCGGTGGAGACGTGGCACTTAGCATGGATCCGCCCGTGGTCAGCGCCAGGGTTCCGGTTATCTCCACAGCGTCCTGCCCACTAACAGCCACTGTATCTGTCACAGCCACTGTATCTGTCACAGCCACTGTATCTGTGATGGGAGTATCTGTAATGGGAGTCACCGCCGCATTCAAGTCCGTGTCGGTAACGGGCTGGGGTGCGGTAACGGGTTGCGTGGCTGTGAGGTCTGTGGTCGCGGTGGTTGATTCGGTTGCGGTGATCTGTGTACGCTCAGCAATGGCAAATGCTGCCGTCGTGACCGCTGTTGCCGAGAGCGGTAATGTTGTGGTAACCGGTTGTGCGGTTGCGGTCAGGTTGGCGGCAGTTTCCGCTGCAACGGATGGTGTCGCGGTTTCGGCTATCTTTTCCAGCAACGGCTGATCCCAAACCTGAATCCACGCTGCTGGAATTGTCAGCGCATACTCTTCCTCTAGGCCCACCAGTGTGCTGGCTAATTGTGCAGATTGGCTGGCATGGGCACAGAGCAGCGCACGCTCGCCCGCGGCGATCATCTCTGCCCAGCGTGTGAAGAGCGCTGGCAAGCTGTCAACATCCCGTGCCACGGTGCTGTTGGCCCAAAAGGTGTGGTTTCGTTGCAACGCGGTCGAGGCCGACCAGATCAGTCCTTCTTTGGCACCAAGTGTGCGCACCAACTGCAACACCCGTTCCGAATCGGCGGGCAATGCATTCAGCGGCAACTGGTGATAGCTGGTCAGGGTATCCACCGGCAGCGCCAGTGCAAAATCGATGGTGCCCGCGGCCAACGCACCAAGCATTTCCGCGGTGGTTGCAAAGGGAACCCGTTCGACGGTATAGCCATGTGCTTCCCAATAGGCAGCCACATATTCACCAATCAATGCCTGCAAAGGCTCGGCGGTGACACCGAATGATACCGTGGTTTGCGTTTGGCTTGCGGGAGCGTTGCGCTCAGCCTGGGCATAGAGGGTTGGCGGCGGATTGCCCACGCCAAGCGTGGGCAGGATGATCATTTGCAAGAGGAGCAACAGGGCAAAGAGGCAAAAGCAATATTGTCTTTTTATCATAACCATGATTTAACCGATAATTTACCAGAAATAGTTAATGAGAATCTACGCTGCAATGGCCAACCGTTGAAAACCGGGCGCAGTTGTATGAACTTGAATGAGTTGACGCTATTGAGTTGATACTGTTTGCGTCGCTGCTGGTGAGCCGATCTCGACGTGCGTCTGCGCTGTCATTGGAAAAGGATGAGTTCGGCACAATGGTGCGGTGGAACAAATCACCCTCCTTTTCCGCATCCTGGTGCAACGCTTTCTTCTTGCGGGCCACGCTTTATGGTCGCGAGCCGCACTCTATTGTAAAGCGAAAGAGCAAAATAAGGTGTTACTTGTAGATTACAATCATGCCATGTATCATTACGCCATCTATCAGTTTACAATGGGGTACGATTTATCTGAATGCAGCCAGGATGATACTCGCCAGTCAATTCGATTAGCTTTTCACACAGGTAGCTTCTCACAAGTAGTTTCTCACAAGTAGTTTCTCACAAGTAGTTTCTCACAAGTAGCTTCTCACAAGTAGCTTCTCACAAGTAGAAAGACGAAGATGACAGTACGGATTAATCTTTGGTCGGGCCCGCGCAATGTTTCCACCGCGCTCATGTATGCGTTTGCACAACGGAGCGACACCAGGGTTGTGGATGAGCCGCTCTACGGCCACTATTTGCGTGTTGACGATGCGGTGCACCCTGGGATGGACGAGGTTATGGCAACAATGGATTGCAATGGGGAGCGGGTCGTTCGCGATCTTGTTTTGGGCCCCTGCAAGGAGCCGGTGCTCTTCATGAAACAGATGGCTCATCATTTGGTTGCGCTGGATCGATCGTTTCTAGAGCAGACCGTCAACGTGTTGCTGATCCGTGATCCTGTACAAATGTTACCATCACTTGCCCAAAATCTGCCACTGCCCAACCTGCGCGATACAGGCTTGGCGATCCAAAGTGACCTCTATCAACAGTTGTTGACGCTGGGCCAAGAAGCGCCCATCCTCGATTCGCGCCAGCTGCTTCTGGACCCACCGGGGGTGCTGCAAGCGCTCTGTCGCCGCATCGGTATTCCATTCGAGGAGCGCATGCTCAGGTGGCAGGCTGGCGCTCGCCCCGAGGATGGAATCTGGGCCAAGTATTGGTATAAGAGCGTGCATCGCTCCACTGGTTTTGCGCCCTATCACCCCAAAACAACAGCCTTTCCACCCCGCCTGCTGCCCCTGTTGGCCGAGTGTCGCCCCCACTATGAACAACTTGCCGCGCACGCAATCAGCAGCGGAAAGTGAAACAGAGCACTGGTACTTTTCGCCACAACGGCTCCGTTCAAGCCAGCGCGTACCACAGTTTGGGCACCTTTGTGGCACAACGCAAAGCGATTGCGCCGGGCCGAAACTTGCCAGCGTCGCCAAACTCTGCTATACTGCGTCTTCGTTTGGAGAGGTCGCATAGTCTGGCCTAGTGCGCGGGCCTGGAAAGCTCGTAACCTGCAAGGGTTCGAGGGTTCAAATCCCTCCCTCTCCGCCATCTGTACAAGCCATTTGTACAATTCGTCCTGGAATTTGCTAGAGCCACACTCCAGAAAAACCCGGGATGAAATCAAGTTCGTGTATTTACATCGCTTCGTCAGGCGCTGGGTCCTGTGCGGCAGAACACTGTGAACTCCGCCAGGGTCGGAAGGCAGCAACGGTAAGCAGAACGTTCTGGGTGACACGGGGAAGCCTGGCGTTCTGGCGAGGCGGTGTAAGTACACGAATTTTTGTGTGCCAAGTTGCAGCGTCCCCAAGTGCGGTCGGCTTGAAAACGGTAGGTTTCCCGCTTGCCGGAACTACTGTTTTCAAACAGAGCCTACTTTAAGTGGCGCGAGCAACCTAGCGCTGGGTTGAGCCGGTGCTGGTTAAGTCGAAAGAAGTCTATTCGCGTGACAGTTAAAATTTATCTGGCCCGCCATGCCACGCCGGACTGGAGCCGAACAGAGATCCGCTATGATATTCCGCCGGGGCCGCCACTGACAGCAGAGGGTGAAGCTGAGGCGCGCAAATTAGGTGAATTCTTGCAGACTGCAGGGGTCACCAAAATCTATGCCAGCCCGCTCGAACGCACGCAACGCACGGCCACTTTGGCCGCGGAAGCGCTTGGCCAATCACCCGTTACCGAAGAGCTAATCGCGGAGTGGCGCCGTGGCGAAGAAGCGTCCGACGTTGCGGGCCGCTTTCATGGCTTCTGGGAGCGGATCTGCCGCGAGAGCAAGAAAAATGGCCCGGTGGCTTTGGTCACCCACGGTGGGCCAATCAAGGTAATGCTGCTCGATTTGGGGCTGCCCAAAGCTGCGGTCGACGAATATTGCCGCAAGTTTGATCGGGGCAACCCACTGCCGCCCGCCGCGGTCTGGCTCGCCACCCAAAGTGCCGATGACGAGGAAGCTTGGCAACTAGAGCTTGTCTTTCATCCCTCTGGCGACATTCCACCAGTACCGGCCGTGGCCAACAAGAGCGCGCAGGAAGAAGCTGAACAGACCGTTTACGTCTAATCTGTCTACATCTCATTTTTCTATGTCTGGTCTGTTCAAGCACAATCTGTTGACCAGCTGTAGGCACCGCGCAAGTCACGCCTTTTGCTTGAGAAGTTAAAAACAACCGTGGACATGCAAGCTCAACAACAGCGCCGCACAGGCCGGCGGGTCCAATCACAGGGCCCAACCACAAATCTAACCACAAATGAGGCAACAGACGGGTAGGCAGCCAACAGCTGTTCTACCCGTTTTTTTATTCTGCGCCAGTCCACTTTCGAGACCTGGTGTACCATCGAAAACAGCTAGCGAATTGGGGAGAAGCTGCCATGACGAAATCTTTTTTTGCCAAGCTGGAAGCAGCCGTGGAACGCAATCAGAGTTTGCTCTGTGTGGGGCTCGACCCCAACCCGGCCCAGCTTCCCGCCGCCCATCAACAAGCCAACGGCGATCCGGTCGCTGGCATACTCGCCTGGAATCGGGCGCTCATTGAAGCGACAGCCGATTTCGTCTGTCTCTACAAACCCAATATTGCCTTTTACGAAGCACTGGGCGCGCCGGGCATGGAGCTGCTGCGCGCCACATTGGCGCTGATCCCAACCGATATTCCCGTGCTGTTGGATGCCAAACGGGGGGACATTGGCAGCACAGCCGCGGCCTATGCCCAGGCTTGTTTCGAGGATCTGGCCGTGGATGCCGTTACCCTCAGCCCCTATTTGGGGCGGGATAGCATCGAGCCCTTTGCCGCGTACAGCGAAAAGGGGCTATTTGTGCTCTGCCACACCTCGAACCCGAGTGCAAATGAATTTCAACAGCTGGAGATCAATGACTGGCGCACGCTGGATCGTGAACCGAATCGCCCACTCTACCAACATGTGGCACAGGTTGCGCCCCGCTGGTCACCCGCGGTGGGGCTGGTGGTTGGCGCGACCTATCCCCAAGCCATGGCCGACATTCGCGCGCTCGCGCCGGATCGCTGGTTTCTGGTGCCGGGCATTGGGGCCCAGGGTGGCGATCTGGCCAGCACCATGCGGGCGGGGCTGCGTCCAGATGGGATGGGGCTGATTATCAGCGCGAGCCGCAGCATCGGCTTGGCTGCCGAGCCACAAGCCGTCGCATCCGAGCTACGCGACCAGATCAATCGCTACCGGGATGATGTGCCCACCACCGATCAGGCTACCGCTCTCGACCGGGGCGCAAATGGAGCTACACGCTCAACCGGATCGACAAGTACGACAATATCGACCGGCACAACCGATGCAGCCACGTCGGCAGCCACGGCCACGGCGCTGATCACGGGCCTGGCCGATCTGGGTGCGGTAAAGTTTGGCAACTTCACCTTGGCCAGTGGTATTCAGTCGCCACTCTATGTCGATCTGCGCTTGCTCGTGAGCCAGCCGTCGCTCTTGGCCCAGGCAGCCGAACTCTATGCCGCCCACCTCGCCACCATTGCGTGCGACCGCATTGCCGGCGTACCCTATGCAGCGCTGCCAATTGGCACGGCCGTTGCACTGGCCGCGGATGTACCGCTCATCTATCCCCGCAAAGAGGCCAAAGCCCACGGATTGGGCAAGGATATTGAAGGAAGCTGGCAAGCGGGCGAACGCATTGTGATTATTGAAGATCTAATCACCAAGGCTGGCAGCATCCTCACAAGTGTGGAACGGCTGCGCGCGGTGGGGCTCGTGGTGGAAGATGCCATTGTGCTCATCGATCGGGAACAGGGGGGCAAGGCCAATCTGGCCGCGGCTGGCGTGACGGGCCACAGCATCTTCACTATCACCGAGGTGATGGATATTCTGGTGCGCAATGATCGTCTGGAACGTGACAAACAACGTGAAGTGCTAAATTTCTTGCAAGGGTGAGAGAAGCTATGCGGGGTTGCATGATGCGTCTGTACAAAAAGAAACTGACGGAGCGGAGACGACGTGGATTGCTCGCTCTTCTGCTCCTGGTGCTGGTGAGCGGCTGTGGCAGTCCAATAGCCAGGAATGACGAGTCGGCAATCGCGAATGTTGCCACCGTGGACACGGCGGCGAACGCAGAATCCGATGCCTTTGCCATGAATGCGCGGCTGGGCCGTGGCATCAACTTGGGCAACGCGCTGGAAGCGAATTACGAAGGGGAATGGGGCATGCGGCTGGAGGCAGCCTTCTTTGCAACAATTGCCGCGGCTGGCTTCGACAGCGTGCGCGTGCCCATTCGTTGGTCGGCCCACCTGGCCGCGGGCGCGCCCCACACCATTGATGCCGAATTCCTGGCGCGGGTGGATTGGGCTATCGAACAAGCCATGGCCAATGATCTGGCGGTGGTCATCAACGTTCACCATTACGACGCCCTCATGCAACAGCCCGACGCGTACCACACGGCCCGTTTTCTGGCGATCTGGCAACAGCTGGCCGAGCACTATCAGGATCAGCCCCCCACCCTCTTTTTCGAGCTGCTCAATGAGCCAAACAGCCGCCTGCACGCGCGGCAGTGGAATGAACTACTCGCCGCGGCACTGGCGCAGATCCGCACGACAAACCCGGAAAGAATGGTGATTGTGGGGCCGGCTGGCTGGAATAACATCGATCAGCTGGTCCATCTCGAGTTGCCGGCGAATGACCAACATCTGATCGTCACCGTGCACTATTACGATCCCTTTCAATTTACCCACCAGGGCGCCGAGTGGGTGGCCAATTCGGATCCCTGGCTCGGCACGAGCTGGACGGGAACAGAGCGCGAGGAACGGGCAGTTGCCGCAAAGCTGGCCAAAGCAGCTACATGGGGCAGTGAGCAGAAGCGTCCCCTCTTTCTCGGCGAATTCGGGGCCTATGGCAAGGCAGATATGGCCTCCCGCGCCCGTTGGACTGCATTTGTGGCACGCACGGCGGAAGCGCAGGGATTCAGTTGGGCTTATTGGGAATTTGGGGCTGGCTTTGGCGCGTATGACCGGGAGAGCGCCACATGGCGCGAGCCGCTGCTAACCGCGCTGTTGGGTGAGTAACGCCACGTAATTTTGTGGGGCGACCGGGAAAGTTCGAGCGTCGATTGAGCACGGCGGGACATGGCAGTGTAAAAAAAGAGCGGCGAAGGTGGAGAGTGCATTCTCCACCTTCGCCGCTCTTTTCAGTCTGTGCTGTTGGGTGCTACGAGCCTTCGGGGAAGGTCACGGTGGCGCTGATGCCGGGAAAATTAAAGATGACTTGCAGCTGCTGGATCGTGCCTGCCATCTCGGGGCCAGCAAATGCACCGGCCAGATTCAACATGCTGTTCAGCTCTTCGGCAGTCGACCATTGCAGATAGGGCAATGTATTGCCGTTAATGGAGACGAGCAGGCCACCGCCCTGAATCGTCTTGATGCCAAGGCTTTGAATGCCCTGGCTGGCAATGCTCTCCAGCTGATCGGCCGGGAGTGCAAGGGCCGCGGGTTGCAGACCAATCATATTCAACATGAAGGGATTGATGCCACCAATTTCGGGCGTACCATCCGCAGCGTAATCGAGCGTCAAATTGACCGAGGAGGCGGCCGCTTGGGCCTCTTCAAAGAGGGCCAGTGCTTCATCCGCGGGCAGCGTCGTTCCACTCGTGCGCAGTGGAATGGCGCTATCACCGGCAGCCACGGGCATCTGCAGCGCCAAGCCAACACCAAGGTTGGGCAGGATCGGGAGCAATGATTCGATTGCACTGGCATCGGTGCCCATGGAAGAGAGAGTTTCTGCCAGCGAAGTCATGGCCGCTTCATTCCAAATAATGGCGGGCAGGGGTTGGCCATTTTGATAGATGCGCAACACGTTGGGGGTATTGTTGACCTGGATGTGTTGGATGTTGTTGCTGGTGAATTTGTCCAGCGTCTCTGCGCCCAGTGAGAGAGCAGAGAGATCGACGCCAAGGGCATCTTTGAGTTCGGCCACTGGTTTGCCCAAAACCACGCCATTGCCATCTGCATCAAATTCGACGAGAATTGCCGGCAGGTCAACGTAAAGTTCGTCTTCGCTGATGGCTCCTTCACCGGCACCAGGGCGGGGCGCACAGCCCGCCAACAACAGTGTGCCCACCAGAAGCAGCGAGAGCAAAAACGAGAGCTGTTTGCGAATTGGTCCCATGTTACCATCCCCTCTTGATGATCGGTTTGATGATCAGTTGAAAAATTGTGTTTGCTCACATTCCGAATGGCGTGATTTCGACGACCTTGTCAGCGATGGACCGAGCCAAATCACGTTGCTGGCACATGAGCCATTGTATGTTGTGTAGAATTGATCTGCGGTGGTTTGTCAGCGCCAAAATGGTGATGCGGGGGGAATCTCCGCGCGCAGGTCGATTGGCGGCTGCACGTCAATGTTCTTCCTGAAATTCTCTGCGTCTCCTGATTGGCTGGCGAAGTGATTGGCTGGCGCAATAACGAGAAGCACAACCGAGCTTCAGGGCAGACTCCAGGTGCGTTCAGCTGGTAGCAACGGTACGCCGTTACGTGTATCGGTAGCAACCGTCTGTACCTAACAGTGTACCGTGAAGTTGCGTTCTTGCCAAGTGCTCGATGCAATGGAGGTGCTCTACTTTTGTGGCAGCGAAAGTGGTGTGACTTGATGCCACATGGCTTATGCTAGACAACTTGATTGTATAGCGCCGTCTCGCCACGCCAGAGTCGTTCCAGGTTTTCCCACAGAATGTCGATGACGTTCTCTTCATAGCGCCGGGTTTCGCCACCGGTGTGTGGCGTGATGATCACATTTTCCATCTCCCACAGCGGTGATTCCACAGCCAATGGCTCTTCCCAAGTGGTGTCAATCCCGGCACCGGCAATCGCGCCAGCCTGGAGCGCATTGATCAGCGCCGGTTCGTCGACCACGTGGCCACGCGCCATGTTGATCAGATAGGCTGACGGTTTCATTGCCGCCAGGATCGGTGCATTGATTAGGTTTTTCGTCTCGGGCGTGAGTGGACAGTTCAGCACGACATAGTCGGCCTCACTCACGAGCTGGGGCAGCTGATCGGCCGTGTGAACTTCGTCGGCCGGGCCTTCAGCCGTGGCCGGATTGCGTTTGGTGGCAATGACCCGCATCTCAAAGGCTTTGGCCAGGCGGGCCAGGCGAGAGCCAATATCGCCCATGCCGACAATGAGCAATGTTTTGCCACCCAGCTCATCCTCGCGCACCGTCAGATCCGAGAGCATGCCGCGCCAGTGGTGTTTGTGTTGATTGTCACGGCCGGTGTGAATGTGGCGGGCAAATGCCAGGATGTGCGCCATTGCATGTTCGCTAACTGCGTTTTTGTTGACGCCCCGTGCGCTGGCCAAACGGATACCCCGTTTGCGCAACGCGTCTTGGGGGAACTGGTCGACTCCCGCGCCAATCGATTGAATGAAGCGCAGACGGGGCGCACGCTCAAGCAGATCATTGTTCCAAAAACCGGAAACGACCAACACATGAGCATCGCCAATCCGTTCGGCAACCTCAGCCGGTGTCCACGCCTGAAAATGGCGGACGCCACTCTCGCGTGCGGCAAAGCGATCGGCCATTTGATAGGCAACATGGGCAAAACAGATGGTGAGTTCATCACGGTTGGGTACTTGTGCTTGTGACATAATTGGTTCCTGTTGGTCTTTCCTGTGCGCTGCTTTGGGTGCTCTTCTTTGATTGCACTTCTCTAATTGCACTTCTTTGGATACCTGGGTGGGGGGCATTTGTTGCGGTTTGTTCGCGGTCATCACCCCGTACTCTACTGAACATTGGATGAGTTGTCAAAGCGATTTTTCAGATCACAGTTGTATGTGGCTCAAGATGCTGCCTACCCGCTCTATGGTGCGGTTGGCTTGAAAGCGGTAGATTTTTTGACGGACTGCCAAAGGGTGGCACTACTGTTTGCAAACAGAGCTTATAGAGAAAGCAAATAGAGCTTGCACCTTGCGGAGTGCGCATTCTCTACTGCGCACGTCCAGCGGTAGAGAACGCTGATTCCTCCATTGTGCGACTTTTACATGAGTTCTCTATTACTTTGGAGGAGCGTCGTTGCTCAAGCCATACCGCTTTCACCCAATGGGGAGCAAGTTTGAACAGATACCACCGAAATCCGCGCCAAAGAACAGGATCCACCTAGCCTTTCGGTGGATCGGACCCAAAGCGGCTTGTGCTACAATGACGACAGTAGCGTCATACAATAAAGTGAGCCGGTAGCGTTAGCAACAGAAGGAGCAGGCGATGAATGGACATGGTTGGTGGAGCTATATTGCGTACGATCCATCCAAAGGTAGGCCACAGATCAACCGCCAGGTAATCCGGCGCATCATCACCTATGCGCGGCCGCACGCGCGCGCGGTCGGCATTGTGCTCGTGACGATCGTGGCGATTTCGTTGCTCGAGTTGATCCCGCCGTTGCTCTATCGCGATCTCATCGACAACGTATTGCCCAATCGAGATGTAGCCCGCCTCAACTGGCTGGCGCTGGCCATGGTCGGCATTCCCGTGCTCAGTGGCGGCATCAGTGTGGTGCAACGCTATTTCAGCGCGCGCGCGGGCGAAGGGATCATCTTTGATCTGCGTCAACAGATGTATGAACACTTGCAACAGATGGCGCTGCGCTTCTTCACCAATACCAAGGCGGGCGAGATTATGTCGCGCTTCAATAGCGATGTGGTGGGGGCGCAAAACGCCATCACCGGCACCTTACCCAACATCATTACCAACACAGTCACCCTCGTCTCAACACTGGTGATCATGATCTCAATTGAGTGGCGGCTGGCAGCGCTGGCGCTGGTCGTTTTGCCCCTCTTTCTGTTGCCAGCCCGCCGGGTGGCGCGCATTTTGCGGGGCATCCGCCGCGAGGCGTCGGAGCACAACGCGGAGATGAGCACGGTCGTCAATGAGACGTTGACCATCAACGGGGCGCTGCTGGTCAAAACCTTTGGTCGCCAGGCGCGCGAACTGGGCCGCTTTCGCCGCTCCAACACGGCCGTGCGCGATGTGGGCATCCGTCGCGCCCAGGTAGGGCAACTCTTTTTCATGGGGATGAGCATTTCGGGCACGCTGGGCGCGGCATTGATCTACTGGGTGGGTGGCCATCTGGTCCTGAGTGGCTCCATCAGCATTGGGACAATCGTTGCGTTTGTTGCCTATCTTTCGCGGCTCTATGGTCCCATCTCATCACTGGCCAATGTGCAGGTAGAGTTCGCCAGTTCAATGGTCAGCTTCGAGCGGGTCTTTGAATATCTTGATATGCCATTGGAAATTTCCGACAGCAAAGATGCGGTGACACTACAAGCGGTGGATGGCCATGTTCGCTTTGCAGATGTCTCATTTCAATACACTTCAGAGCAGGTTGCACCAGCACAGGAGAACACGGCACAGGAGAACAAAGCACCACATTCGGTCAATGGTTACCAGACCAGCGAGCCAAAGCAGAACGACCAGCCTGCCCCACACCTTGTGTCAACAGGCTCTGCTGAGAGATCCGCTGACAGCCCCGATCAAACATCGGGGCAACTGGCACATGGCCAACGTTCCCACGCACTGGCTGGTGTCTCCTTTGAAATGCAGCCCGGCGAGTTGGTGGCGCTGGTGGGGCCAAGCGGCGCGGGGAAAACGACCATCACCTATCTGCTGCCCCGGCTCTATGATCCAACCGCGGGCCACATTACATTGGATGGACATGATTTGCGTGATGTTACGCTCGAGTCGCTGGCCGAACAGATTGGCATGGTGACGCAGGAGACCTATCTCTTCCACGACACCATCCGGGCCAATCTGCTCTATGCCCGGCCCCATGCCACCGATGCCGAGTTGGCAGCGGCCTGTCGCGCCGCCAACATCCACGACTTCATCATGGGCCTGCCCGATGGCTACGAGAGCATTGTTGGCGAGCGGGGCTATCGGCTGAGTGGTGGCGAGAAACAGCGCATTGCCATTGCGCGTGTGATCCTGAAAGATCCGCGCATTCTCGTGCTCGATGAAGCGACGTCGCACCTGGATTCACAGAGCGAAGCACTCATTCAAGCTGCGCTAGAGCCGCTGCTACAGGGCCGGACCAGCCTGGTCATTGCCCATCGGCTCTCGACAATACTAATGGCGGACAAAATTCTCGTCTTGGAAGCCGGCCGAATTGTGGAACAGGGAAAACACCACGAGCTGCTCGAACGGGGTGGCCTCTACACCCACCTCTACGAAACACAGTTCAATGTAGAGATGGCACAAGGACCAGCGCTCTCTGCGCCACGTTGAAGTCCGCTTGAAGCTCACTTGAAGCCATCTCCAACAACAACACAAAAGGACCGACACCATGTGGATGTCGGTCCTTTTGTGTGCGTCAAATCGTGTAGACCTGTTGCTCGCAGTAGGGTTGGAAACCCGCTGCTGAGAGTGAGAAGCCGCCGCAGCGGCTGGACAAGCAATGCCACATTTCCCGTCAACAAGGTACTACTGGGCTCTATTGATCAGTGTATTTCACCCAGACAGGGTCGATCGATTCCACCCCCAGGTTGGTTAGTTGGCGAGCGTTGCTGCCATCTTTATTCATCACCCAGATTTCCAACTGCCCGGTGCGGTTGGACATAAAGGCAATCTGGTTGCCATCGGGCGAGAAGGTGGGATGCTTGTCCCACAGCTTGTCGTTCTCCGTCAGCTTCACCGGATCGCCGCCCTCGCGGCCCACGACCCAGATTTCATCATTATCCGATGCGTTGCTCACAAAGGCCACCAGCTCTTCGGTGGGCGACCACGCGGGATCCCACGAGGTGCTGCCATCGCCAAAGTGAGTCAGCTGCCGTTCCGAATCATAGAAGGCATCGTAGGCAAAAATTTGGCGTTCATCGGCACCGCCCACTTCACGCTTGACAAAGGTGCGGAAACGACGATCCGAGGAGAAGCTGTCACGTTCAGCCGCTCGTTCGTAGAATTCGCGTGAACTCAAGCGCCAAATATCGCTGCCATCGGGATTCATGGCATAGGCTTCCGGTGCACCCCGTCTGTCCAGATTGGCCAGGAAGAGAATTTTCCCGACGAACACAGATGGGAACTGTGGCGTGGGCGGTGGGGGTGGTGGTGTTGTGACCAGTTGCGCCAAAGGCAGATAGATCGGCGTTGGTGTGCTGGTGGGCCGAACATTGGCCGCGCTCGGTGGATTGGTGGGCCGGGGTGTTACGGTCCAAAAAACAATGTTGCCGGGGGCAGCCGTGGTAATGGCGCGTGCAGTCGCTTCGGCGGCCAACCGGACGGCAGTAGCCTGATTGGCGGGCGCTGGCTCATTGGGCAACAGACGCACACGAGCCACGAACCAATTAGCGGGGAGCGGAGTTGGTGTACCGGTTGTGGTGGCATCGACGGTCGCCTGCACTGCCTTGGTGGCGGCATCAAAGAGATCGACCGGGCCCGCGGTGGGCGACACCACAAAAAGGGTGGGGGTCGCGGTGGGGGGCGGCTGGGGCGTCTCTGTCGGTGCCAACGTGGCCGTGGCGGTGGCTGTTGCGGTGGGCAGGGCTGTTTCGGTGGGCGTGGCCGTGATCACATTGACCAGCGGTGCCGGCGTTCCCGTGGTGAAAGCAATTGCGGTTGCTTCCGCGGCCATGGCTGCAGCCGTGGCCTCATTTTCGGGCGTGGGTGTGTTGGTGATCACTTTGGGCACCGGTGTGTTGGTAGCCAACATCATGTTTTCGGGCGTGGCGGTTGGTGTACCGGTGGTATCGGCCGCGGCGGTCAATTGCGCCGCCAACGTAGCCGCTGCCAATACATTTTCGGCCGTGGGTGTCGCGGTTACGACAAATGGCGTCAGTGTCGCAGTCGGCTGCGGTGTATCGGTCGGCTGCGGTGTGGCGGTCTCCGTTGGTTTGTCTGTTGGTAGCAACGTTGCAGTAGCTGGCACTGTAGCTGGCACTGTAGCAGTCATCGTTGCGGACATTGTGCTGGTTACCGTTGCAGATAGCACTGCCTGTGCCTGGAGATGCGACTGGACGGCTATGCTTGATTTTGGTTGGGCAACTTGGTCAACGGGGCGGGCATCGCTCGCACGCATTGTCGCCACGGCCCGATTGTGGTGTAAGCCAGCAACCAGGATGCTCGCTAGCACCAGTGCCACAAGCGCCATGGCAATTCTGCCGGCAATTTTTGCAAAAACGTTCCATCTCATCTGGGGTGGGTCCCTTCGCCTGTGCAATAACGTTCAGTGGGTAACAATGGTTAGTGGAATTGGTGAGGGCAAAGCTGTTGTGAACTGAACTTAATTTTCCTTTTGTTATTGTAACGAACATAGCAATTTCTTGTCAATCGGGGAATGCTGACAATGTTGCAAGAATGCCCCTGACCAGACGGATCCGCGTGAAATGGCTCGCGAATACCACGGGCTCTGGCATCGACTAACCACGAGGGAGCAAAGAAGACCGAGCAACCCGTATAGAAAATGTCCAGCTAATGATTGGACGGAGTGTGAAGTATGATTTTACTCCAGCACCCCCACATAGTCAGCGGTGACAAAGAGATAGTGTGTATCCGAGAAATCGGGCCAGCCGGTGATCAGGGTCAGCGCGGCTTGTTCCGTGGCAGCCTGGTAGCGTTCGAGTCGTCTCTGCTCAGCCGTGGAGGCACCAATCACTGGAATTGGGTCGCTCACTTCGGTGACCTCGTACGCAAAGATCAGACCATCTGCATTGGTGACCCAAAGTTGCTCGCCCACCGTCACTTCGCCCCGTGCCAGCGGCGCAAAGACGGCAGCCTCGGCCAGATGGTGGCCAGAGATGATCAGGTTGCCCGCGGTTCCGGGCAGGGCAGAATTTATGTGCCAGCCTGCCTTGGCCGCGGGGACTTCCCACACAGCTTGACGTTGACCCGCCACCTCCGTCACCCGCCACGCCATGGGCTCCACCGCAACCGCGAAATCAAGCGCGGGAATACTCAAACGAATGGGCGGCGAAGCAGCCGCGCCTGGCGCGGAGCTGTTATCATCGGTAGCAATGACAGCTGTGCTCGTTACTGTACTCGTTACTGTACTGGTCGCTGTACTCGTTACTGTACTCGTTACTGTGGTGATCACTGCAGTCGGTTCCCCAACAATCCCTGCCGATCCTGCAGATTGACAGGCGGCCAACAACAGCATCAGTAGCATCAGCAGGACCGGCGCGGCCGGCCCCTTTCGAACATTTCCTGTACAAATGTGCATAGACAATCCTCTGCATTCAAGCGATATCTGCGCTTTCACATGCCCCCCATCGACTGCAACTGCTTGGCAATTCTCCGCAAATAACCGTACGATTTGGAGCGGTTGACGAGTGGACCAGCACGCCCAATCGCTACCTGTAAAATGGATACTTTAGCGCTGCCACTGGCAACGACCAGATCCTTTGGATGCCCATGGACCGGGAACGCGTCAGCCGCGTTCCCGGTCCATGAGCGACATTGAGCCCTCAATTCAGAACCATGGGCAGGTAGATGGCATGTGTAGCGGGCGCAGAGAGCGGGGCAAAGAGTGCATAGTCGCCGACTCGATGGATACGCACCTGGAGCACGTTGCGCTCGAGATCATGTTGCCAGGGAGTGACATCCTCCCGACGCCATTGTTCGGCTGTTGTGCTGTACAGATAGAGGCCAATCTCCTCTTCGCTGAAGCCACTGCCATCGTTGTCGCTGTACTCAACGGTAATCGTCACGGGGTTTAGCAATAGAAGGTCGGGCACTTCAACGCCATCCCGTTCCGCCACCAACGTGAACGCCCGCTGCAAGAACTGTAATCCATCATTCGCGCCAATGGGCAGTGATTGCAGCTGAATGCGGAAAGTGGTGGGCTGATCCACCACATTGTCGGCGAGGTGCACCATGATGCGCTTGTTATCGTCATAGGAGTAGCGCAGTTCGCCCGCCCGCCCGGGCGCAACCACGGCAGAGACCTGATCAGCTGCACGAGTGACCGTCGCGGTTGCCGTGGCTATCGGGGTTGCTGTTGCCGATGCCGTGGCAGATGGGGTCGTTCCCGGTACGGTTGACGCAGTAACCGAGGGTGTCGGTGTTGCGGATGAGCGCGCGGTTGCCGTGGCCGACGATGTCGGTGCGACGCCGGTGCCAGTCGCTGTCCTGGTGGCTGTGCCAGTCGCTGTGCTGGTGCCGGAAGGCCCTGCGCTTGGCGTGCCGGAAGGCGTTGGCGTGGCCGTTGCATGCGCCCCATTGGTCGCCGTCGGCGTTGGGGTCACAGTTACCAGTGCGGTGGTGGTCGCTGTTGCCGTGGCCGCTGTTGCTGTGGCCACTGTTGCTGTGGCCGTTGACGCTGCTGGTTCGGCAACCGCCACCGTTGTGCTGCGTTGGTCGTTGGTTGAATCTTGCTCCAACGTTGCATTGCCAGCCACGGGCTCGGCAAAGATGGTATAGTTGCCGGACGCGGCTGGGGTCCACACAAATTCGCTGACATATTGGTAGTTACAGTCGGGCAAAACGTGGGCAATTGCGGGTGCGCTCCCCAACAGCGTACCGCCCGCCGCGGGATCTCCATTCCAGAAACGGATGACCACATCGGTGGCAGCAACACCACCGCCATTGATCACCGTGCTTTGCAATGTCACCGGGGCAGCCGCTGCCGCGGGCGCGGTCGTCTTTAGCGCAGTCACCCGCAGATCAATCGATTTCACAACTTTGGTGCTGGCATAGGCCGCAAAGTCCTCCCCCAGTGGTTTGATGGCCCGGCTCTCGTGATCAAAGAGTTCGCCATTTAAGCCGCGCCCAGTGTTTGGATCGAATGTGTAGAAGTTGAGGCTAAACCAGGCAAATTGCTGCACCAAACGGTTGCCATCCGCGGGGTAGCCGGTCTGGGCACTGGTGGCGTTCAACATGTAATCAAAGCTAGCCAGCATGTAATCGCGCACGGTTGCGTGGGGAAAGCCATGATAGGGGGTCAACAAGATGCCATACTCCGACACGTTGAGCGGGTGATTGCGGTAGCCATGTTCCTTCATCCATTGACGGAAATTGCGAATGCGCTCTTTGAAGGTTTCAATATTCGCGTGTTCACTGTAGGGGTCCAAG
The DNA here is from genome assembly GCA_965228585.1 of Caldilineaceae bacterium. Classification (GTDB taxonomy): domain Bacteria; phylum Chloroflexota; class Anaerolineae; order Caldilineales; family Caldilineaceae; genus JAHBVH01. Next base: position 2,524,739 of record CBDDHX010000004.1, on the reverse strand, counting down.
CAGGGAACCGCTTCATCGACATATGCATGTAGGCCCGGCGGAATCCCCGCGCCCCAGCCACAATCCTCGGGCAGGTTGAAACCATGGATGGTCCACATTTCGGTGGGCAACAGCGTGCCATAGCGATTCTGATACTCATCCACCACCATATCCATGTACCGAATGCGGATTGGGGTCGCCTGCACAATGGCAGCAACAGCCACCCGGCTCGTTGGGTCGCGCTGCTTGAGGAACGTGTAGATTTTGTGGTAGAAGACGGCATATTGGGCTGGCGTCATCTCATCCTGGCCATACCGATCCGGCTCGTTGCCCACCATCCACATGGTGCCTGGGTTGGCATCGACGGTGGGCCCCAACAGCGTCTCCAGACGGTTGGTATCCATGCGCGTGCGAATCATTTGGTGATAGATCATGCCATTGGGGTGCAGCGGATTCAGTTGGCGGTTGTAGTCATGATACCAGCCAGCATTTAGCCGCGCGGCATCATAATCGGCAATGGAGACGCCCCCTTCCTTGGCCACGTTGACCCCCATGCGCAGGTGGGGCGATGGGTAGAGCGGACATTGCTCGGCGCCCCCGGTTTCGGTGGCACGCGTCGGCTCCGCGCTACCCAAGAAGACCAACAGCAACAGCAGCGCAAACCCAGCAGCGCGCGACGGGCGTGGCCAGTGGCGCAGGCGCACTGATTTGGCAAAGCAAGATAGATGCATGGTTCCTCCATTGTGATGCAATCTCATTGGCGGCTCGTTGCAAGGAATGCTTTGGCGCCACGTGCTGTGTAACAACTCTTCTTCGCGGTTCGTTCTGGACAGTGCAGTTGCCGTCTAATGCAAGGACCCGTCTGCAAAGAATGTAGCGACTTGGGCGTGAAGTGAGGCTGATGCAACCTGGCCCTCGCTGAGTCAAGTTGCCACGCCGGTCGCCCCCACCCCCCGATCTTCCTGCGGGGGAAGAGCCGGGGATGGAGGTCGCACTTGTTCCACGGGCAAGGCAGCCGTCTGCCAACAACTTGGCGACAGTAGGTGCCCAAGGGACCGTCTATCAACGGAAGCGAGGCAGGCGTGTCGGCGGCATGGCAAAAGTAATGCCGGCAAGCGCGCCCGCGCCCTCAGCCGTGTCAACCACAGCCAAATTATCGACCAAGGCACCATTGGGCACATCACCGGCAATTTGTACGGTCACGGTTGCGGTCACCACTCCGTTCGCGGGAATCTCTGGCCAGGTAATCGCGTAGATCAGCCCATCCTCCATCGTTCCCAGGGTAACTAATTCGCCGCCATTTGCCACCGCACTCTCCAGATAGATCAATGTTGGCGGCAAATCGTTGCGCAGACGGAGATTGGTAAAGGTCTCTTCGCTCTCGTTGCGAACCACGAGCTCTAGCTCTACTGCTTGTCCTTGCCAGGCAAATGCCGGGTTCGGTCGCATCTCCAACAGCAGCGGCGTGTCGGTTGTGTTCCTGACGGTGGCATTGGCCATGATCGTCAAGAGCCTTTCGGCATCCGCGCGAGCAAAGCTCGGTGTGATGTAAGCGGCACTGATCCAACCTTCGCGACTGGAGCCAGCGCCACAACAGATCAGCCACCACGTGTTATTGCCATTGCGGCCGAGGACGGTCACCGGATCACCGCGGAAAACCGTATCGATAATGCTGTCGGTGGTATTGGGGCCACGACGTACATTGAGCACCGTTGCATTGACGACCCCTGTCAGCAGTTGCGTTGTCGTCAGCATGGGTGTTGCAACAGATTCCTCAGGCTCATTTAGCAGCTCGTCGGCTTCACCCAACAACTCATCGGGCTCGTCCAACACTACACCCGATCCAGTCGGGGGCAGGGTGGGAACGATCTCGTTTTCCTGCTGCTCGTCCTCATCCGCGGGCACATCGGTCTCGCCGCCCGTGTCATCGCGACGCTCATCTGCGGGCTGCTCGTCCTCCTCATCGACTGGCGGCACCGCGGTCGGTGTGGGCAACGGCGCGCCACCACCGCCTTCACCACCGGTATCATCACCGGGCCGTTCATTGATGAATGGCGTGGGGGTGGGGAATGGTGTGTTGGTCGGTGTAGAGAGCAGCTCTGGCCGGGGCACTGTATTTACATCTGGTGTGGGTGTTGCCGCTTGCCCATACATGGGACTGCTGGTGTAGGCAGAGAGGAGCGCACAGACGATCACGACAGCCGCGATCCAATGGTGGGCGAGTAACTTCGGGAGATTACGCATCATGGTCTTTTCATTTCCTTTCGTACAACGGACGAAAGTGCGAATAGTAAGTGCCCATCCTAAAATTCAGTCGTGGTGCTTGAACCACTTCAACTTGCTCGTGGTGCTCGAACCACTTCAACTTGCTCGTGGTGCTTGAACCACTTCAACTTGCTCGTGGTGCTTGAACCACTTCAACTTGCTCGTGGTGCTTGAACCACTTCAACTTGCTCGTGGTGCTTGAACCACTTCAACTTGCTCGTGGTGCTTGAACCACTTCAAGCTAGCTACGTTGACGCAGAGAATTTCAGAACGGGTATTCAGGGAAGGGATCTGTTGGTGCGTAGCGATTGATCTACTATCCTACCTTGCCGCCAATCTTTGTTACGTACATTACGACGCCACTATTATATACATTACGACGCCAATTACGTCAAAACAGATTACATCAAAATATCTATGGTCCAATACAGACGCAACATCCCGTAATTTACAGATGACGCTCAATGCCCCCCAAGTTAGCCTGACAGAGTTTTGACAGGTTACTGTAACAGCCTTTCTGCTATACTGACTCGTGCAGACGGTAGGTTATGCATGGTGATTTCTCCTTTGGTTACTTTTGAGACTGACCGCTCAAAAGGCAAATGCCCGGCTCGTTGAGCCGGGTTTTTTGTTGCTCAGATGCACGCAAAGTGGCAGGTGCCATCACCCCCGATCGCAACCACAGGCCCCGCAGCGCGTTGCAGACTCCCGCGCCGAATCTAGCTTGCCATTGGCAAATTGAAAGCCAACAGCGCGAAATGTAAGCGAATTGTAAACCCACTTTCGCAAGATCACGCGTATAATACAAATGACTCACAAGAATGCAACACTTTGCTCTCCCTTTTTGGCAATTACCAGATTCTCCTTTCTCTGTTTCCTTGAAAGACGCCCGGCAATGGTGCCGGGCGTCTTTCATTTTCACCGCTCCACTGCCTCTTCCGCTTGCCGTACAACTATCCTCCCGCCAATCCGTATAGATCGTTACAGATTTTTATAGATCCATGACGTACACACCGAGAAGAGCTTATAGAGAAAGCAAATAGAGCTTGCACCTTGCGGAGTGCGCGTTAGAGAACGCTGACTCCACGATTGTGCGACTTTTACATGATTTCTCTATTACCAGTGGAAAGCAGGCAAAGCGATTGGTGGCTCTTCTCGACAGGTTGCGCACGTCCAGCGCTCGTCGAACAAACCTATTCCCCCAGTACAGCGACTGCCAAAATATTATAGACTCATTGCCAAAAGTAGAAAGGCCGGCCGCATGGCAGCATCAACCACAGAATCAATCACAGAATCAATCATCGTTGCACAGCAGGTGCACAAAACATTTCGCACCGGCAAGATCCAGGTTCATGCCCTGCGTGGCGTGGATATCTCCGTTGCCAAGGGAGAAATGGTCGCCATCATGGGGCCGTCGGGCTGTGGCAAGACAACATTGCTCAACTGTCTCTCGGGATTGGATGATTTCGATGCGGGCGAGGTCATCATCGATGGGACGGATCTGCGCACCATGAACGATCGCGCGCGTACCACCTATCGCGCCCAGAACATGGGCTTCATCTTCCAGACCTTTAATCTGCTGCCCGTGATCTCGGCCGTGGAGAATGTGGAACTGCCGCTCTTGGTGAGTGGCGCACGTCCCGCAGCGGCCCGCCAACAGGCGTTGACCGCGCTGGAACAAGTGGGGCTGGCCGACCGGGGACACCACCGGCCAGCCGAGCTTTCCGGTGGTCAGCGACAACGGGTGACCATTGCCCGGGCTCTGGTCAATCAGCCAGCTATTGTTTGGGGCGATGAGCCGACTGGCAACCTCGACAGTGCCACCGCGCAGGATATTCTCACGCTGATGCAACGGCTCAACCGGGAACTGGCGCAGACATTTGTCATTGTCACGCACGACCCGGCCATTGGCAACGCGTGTGACCGCATCATCAACATGCACGATGGGCTGGTGGTTGCGGGGACCGGGCAAAAGACTGTGGAGCCCATTGCAGCCGCGCGCTTTGCACCCCCGCAAGCCACGGACGGTTCCAGCGAACCAGCCGCGACCCCACCAGCAACCGAGGTGGCACCATGACGATTCTGCAAAATGTCAGCATGACTGCCGCCCTCTTCTTGGCCGCCGCGGTTGGATTGATCCTGCTCTATCTCTTTTTGCTCTATCGGCGCAACCCGGTGCTGGTTAAGCTCGGTCTGCGCAATATTCCCCGCCGCCCCTCCCAATCTATCCTGATCATCATTGGCCTGGCGCTGAGCACAATCATCATCGTCAGCACCTTTAGCACCGGCGACACCCTCTCCCATTCGTTGCGCCGCCAAGCCGTTGCGGCCTATGGCGAAATCGACGAGATCCTCGCGCCGCCGCTGCTCTCGCTCGTCATCAGCCTGGCGGGCGAGTTGGAGGAAGGCACGCCCGACGAAACAGCCACAACCGACACCAACGCAGCGGTCAGCCAGAACCAGCAACAGCTACAGAACTTAACCACAGGGGGTCTCACCAGCGTGCTCACTGTGCTGGAGGGTGGGCTGCCGGGCATCTCCATGGATCGCTATGCCCAGCTGCGCGACGAAGCCGCGGCCGATCCACTGATCGATCGGGTCGCGGCTTCGGTGCTCTTCCCCACCATCATCCGCAATACCAACACCGGCCAGGGCGAACCGCTGGGCTTTATCTTTGCCGTTGACAATGACTACGATGAGAGCTTTGGGCTCAACACCGTTGATGGCACACCAGTGGAGATGGAGGCGCTCCAACCGGGCGTGGGGAATATCTTTGGCCAGACAGCCATGCTCTTTGATGCCGCGGGCGAGATGGCCCAGAACGCGGGGCTGGATCTGCAGATTTCAGATGTGGCGCTGGCCACCGCGGCGGTGGGCGCGGCGCTCACGGGCGCGGGCGAATTGAGCGGTGCAGAGGGCACGGTCGATCTGGCAGCCGTGCGCATTCCGCTCGACACCATTGATCAACTTGGCATTGACACCGCTCCCCTGCGCGCCGAAGGGCTGGAGGAGTTGAGCCTGGAAGCGCTGGGCATCAACACAACCACGCTGGAAAGTACACTCACCGAATTTGGCGTCACCACCACCACGGTGGGGCTGGATGATTTTGGGCTGGATGGCACGGCAACGCTGGCCGAAAATGTGCTCGGGGCGCTCAATCTCAACACATTGAGCAGCGAACTGGATCGGGTGCTCGCCCAATTTGGGCTACAGCTGCGCCAGGGCGATGTCTACCTGAACCGTCTGGGGGCCGAACAGCTCAATGCTAGCGTGGGCGACGTGCTCGATGTCTACGTGGGCCCCATTCCGGTACCTTTTCGGGTGAAGGCGATTGTTGAGGAGGCGGGGCCGTTGGGCGCGCTCTTCCCCGTGGTGATGTTGCGGCTGGATGAGGCACAGCAGTTGCTCTTCATGAATGGCAAAGTCAACAACATCCTCGTTTCCAATCTGGGTGACGAATTGGGTGGGCTGGAACACACCGCCGCGGTGAGTGACCGGCTGCGGGTGCTGGCCATGGACGAAGCCGCGCTGGAACGGGTGGTCACCGTGCTGCGCCGCCCCGCGGTGAAATCAACGCTCATTGCCGAAGCAAATGATGTCGTGCGCGACTTCGAAGAAGAGTTTGAAGGGCCGGCGCTGATTGCCGACCTGATCCAGAGCATTACCCCGGTGGGGGGGTTGGTAGACGCGGCACGCGACCTACCCGCCGAGTTGGACGCGACCGAGATCACGCCGCGGCTGCGGGCAATGCTCGGCAACACCACGTTTCGGACCTTGCTCATCGATCTGGACATTCCAGCCGCGGACCGGGCGGAGCTGACCGCGGCCCTGGGCGATCTGAATACCTTTGATGTAATCGACCCACTGAGCAAATCCACCTTGCTCACGGTGGGCACGGTGGGCGGCAGCATCTTTGCATCGATCTTTTCGCTCTTTGGCTTCTTCTCGATTCTGGCAGGGATCCTGCTCATCTTTCTGATCTTCGTCATGTTGGCCACCGAACGGCGCAGCGAGATGGGCATGATCCGCGCCATTGGCGTGCAGCGGCGCCATCTGGTACAGATGTTTGTTGTGGAAGGAATGGTCTACGATCTGCTGGCCGCGGCGATTGGTCTGCTGTTGGGGCTGGGCGTCACCTATGCCATGATCGGCTTTTTGGGCGATATCTTTACCAATCTCACCAACCAGCTGAGCAGCCAGAGCACGATCTTCACCTTTGAATTCAGCACCGCGCCCACTTCGGTGGTCATCGGCTATTGTTTGGGTGTGTTGCTCACCTTCCTGGTGGTGACGCTGGCATCGTGGCGCGTCAGCCGGCTCAACATTGTTTCGGCAATTCGCGATCTGCCCGAAGAGGCTGCGGATGCCCGCCACTCGTGGATCAATCGCATCTGGACGTGGGGCATTGGGCTGGCGCTGGCCATTGGCGGGGCGAGTGTGTTGCGGCTGGGGCTATACGAAGCGCTACCCGGTGTGACACTGGTGGGGTTGACACTGCTGCTCTTGGGTGGCATGTTGTTCATTACCAAAGTGCTCGAACTCACCGCGCTGCGCAACGAACGCATCCATCGTGTCACCTACACGATCATTGGCCTGGGATTGCTGCTGCTCTGGGCCGTGCCCTGGACGACCATTCTGCCCAACTACACGGATCTGCCGCTGGTGCAGCCGAGCCCGGATCAGACGCTCTTTACGCTGGCGCTGGGCGGTCCGTTGATTATTCTGGGGGCCATCCTCACCATCACCTTTAACGCCGACGCGCTGACCTGGTTTGTGGGGGTGGTGCTGGGCGGCATTGGTCGCTTGACCCCGGTGCTCAAGACAGCCATCGCCTATTCACTCAACGCGCGCTTCCGCACGGGCATGACCATGTTGATGTTCGCGATGATCATCAGCACGGTGGTGATCATGGCCGTCGTCATCCGCGCCACCGAGACGATTGTCACGCTCGACGACAAGGAGACCGCTGGTTTCGAGATTCGCGCCGATTCCACGCTGCTCAGCTTCTTTGCTCCCATTCGCGATTTCAGCCAAGCGGTTGCCGATCAGCGGGCAACGGGGGAATATCCACAATTGGCAGCGGTGGAGACGGTGGGGGGCATCGCCGATCAGGATCTGCTCGTGCGCGCCACGGACAATGCCTACTGGTCATACACAGAAGTGGCCGCGGTCGATGCGGGCTATCTCACGCAGGCGGAGAACATTTACAGCTTTGCACAGCGGGCCGAGGGCTACGCCGACGATGCCGCGGTCTGGCAGGCGCTGCGGGAGCGGGACGACGTGGCGATCATCACACCGGGCCGGATCCGCTTCAGCGATGACGCGGTGGAACGCTTTACTTTTGAAGAAGGCCCACCCTCGGATGGACGACCGAACAGAGAGGTGCGCTATTGGCCCTTCCGCATCACGCTCGATCAACCCGCTGCCGCGCCGCTGCCCCCGCTCTACCTAGATCTCAATGTGGAGGATGTGACGGACGAGGAGCGTGCCCACCGGGTGCAGATCATCGGCGTATTGAGCGATGGCAGCACATTGGCGGGCAGGGATCTACAGGTGAATCTGGCCGCGTTCGACGCGGTGAATGGCACGCGCACGCGGCCCAATCGCTTCTATGTAAAGGTGCAGCCGGGCGCGGATGTGCGCGCGGTGGCACAGGAAGTAGAACGGGCTTTCATTGGCAACGGTCTCAACAGTGTGATTCTGGCCGAAAGTTTTGCTCAGGGCCAGGCGTTTACCAGGGGAATCTTGCGCCTCTTCCAGGGCTTCATGGCGCTGGGGCTGCTCGTGGGGATCGCGGCGCTGGGGGTCATCACCAGCCGCACGGTGGTCGAACGGCGGCAACAGGTCGGCATGTTGCGAGCCATTGGCTATCAATCGAACATGGTGGCGCTCTCCTTTGTGATCGAGGCCAGTTTCATCGCCATCGCCGGGTCGCTCATTGGCGCGGTGACGGGGGTGGTGTTGGGCGACAACCTCGTGCGCACCTTCTTTGATGGGCTGACACCGGCCACCACATTTACGCCACCGTGGCTACAGATTGGGTTGATCTTGCTGGGGGCCTATCTCTTCTCGCTGCTGACGACGGTGGTGCCTGCCTATCAGGCAGCCAAGGTCTACCCGGCAGAAGCGTTGCGCTACGAAGGCTAAGTTCGGCTGGGGGTGGCGTGGCTGAGTCGGCCGCGCCCCCTGCTCCCGCCGCGCAGCGTGGTGGGAGGCACAACGAGTGGATCTGCCATCCGGCATCCCTTCGGTTATAATGGGAACGAGTGGCAGCCCATCAGCAGCAGCCGCTCTTTGAACTTTGCAAAGGAGCAAACGATGTATCGAACAATTCTCGTACCGCTGGATGGTTCCGAACGTGCGGAGCGCATTCTGCCCTACGTTGAAGAGCTGGCCCAAAAATTTGCGGCCAAGCTGGTTTTGCTACAGGTCATTGACCTCACCGTCTTCATGGCCACCCCCCACGAGATGGGTCAATATTATGATCCAAATCAGTTTGAACAATTCAGAGTGGAAGCGCAGACGTATCTGGAAACGCTGCAAGCCGATCTTGGCCAGAAAGGCATTGCCGCCGCGATCAACGTCGGTAACGGACCCGTGGTTACGGCCATTCTCGCCGAGGCAGCGGAACACAATGTGGATCTGATCGCCATGGCCAGCCATGGTCGCTCTGGGCTGGCACGGGCATTCTATGGCAGCGTTGCATCTGGCGTCCTCCATCAGGCCGATCGCCCGTTGCTCTTGATCCGTGCCCAAGATGATTAGCCTGCGGTGCAAATCCCCCCCGCTCCTTGCGGCACGACGCAGCAGTTCAGCGCTTGATCCAGTGAAGAGGAGTGAATGGGTGGAGCCGCGGCGGGGGTGCAGCGCACAGGTGACAGGATCGTGGGGCAGAGTTGGGTTGTTGAGACCTGTGCAATGCACTCGTGTACCGTAGGGATCTGCCATTTGCAACGGCACGACGCAGCAGCTCGGCGCTTGATCCAGGTAACAGGGGTGAATGGGTGGTGCCGCGGCGGGTGTGCAGCGCACAGGTGACAGGATCGTGGGGCAGAGTTAGAGTGTTGAGACCTGTGCAATGCACTCGTGTACCGTAGGGATCTGCCATGCGAGGCGGCACGACGCAGCAGCTCAGCGCTTGATCCAGGTAACAGGGGTGAATGGGTGGTGCCGCGGCGGGTGTGCAGCGCACAGGTGACAGGATCGTGGGGCAGAGTTAGAGTGTTGAGACCTGTGCAATGCACTCGAGTACCGTAGGGATCTGCCATTCGCAACGGCACGACGCAGCAGCTCAGCGCTTGATCCAGTGAAGAGGAGTGAATGGGTAGAGCCGCGGCGGGGGTGCAGCGCACAGGTGACAGGATCGTGGGGCAGAGTTGGGGTGTTGAGACCTGTGCAATGCACTCGTGTACCGCAGGATCTGCCATTCGCGGTGGCACGACGCAGCAACGCAGGAGAGGGAGCCGATTGTTGGTCGAAAAAATGACCGTTCCTCAGCCCACTTGGACTCAGGCCGGGGCGGTATGAACACCATAAAACTTACAGTACAATGCAATCAATACAGCGGAACGTAAATATTTCAATATCCGACCCCTCCCCAGCCCTTCCCTGGCAGGAGAGGGAGCCAATTGTTGGTCGAAAAATGACCGCTCCTCAGCCCACTTGGAGTGAGGCCGGGGCGGTATGAACACCAGGCAAAGTAAGTCCACCCGGAGATGAAGTTCCCAGGCTGAAGCCCGCTTGAGCGGGCGCTGTCGTCTAGCACCGTCCATTCATGGCGGTGCGGATCCCGAACACGAAGAAACTGATCTTACGCGGGATTGACTACTGCGTTAAATCAGTAGTATGGCCTTCTAGGCGCCTACAGCAAATGTGAAGCAGTTTATGCTGCACTATAGCAAATGTGAAGCAGTTTATGCTGCACTATAGCAAATGTGAAGCAGTTTATGCTGCACCAAAGAAAATGCGAAGCACTTTCCGTTACACCACAGCAACCATACATAATTTGAGTAAACAGAATCATTTGCGTGGGGGCATCTGCTTGCCGGTGCCCCCACAGGACGAACAAAGGAATCTCCATGCCCAACGCCAATTTACCCACATCGACGGGTGCACTGACCCAATCTTCCGCCTGGCTGGCACTGGCCGCCCACCGCCAGGCAATGGCCGACGTACAGATGCGTGCGCTCTTTGCAGAAGATCCCCAGCGCTTTGCACGCTTTTCCATTCAGTTGCAAACGATTCTTTTTGACTACTCGAAAAATCGCATTACGGAAAAGAGCATGGCGCTGCTGCTGGCGCTGGCCGCAGAGGCGGAGCTGCCACGGTGGATTGAAGCGATGTTTACCGGGGCCAAGATCAACAACACCGAGGACCGCGCGGTGCTACACGTTGCCCTGCGCAACCGCAGCAACCGATCCATTGTGGTAGATGGCGAAGATGTCATGCCCGCGATCAACGGGGTGCTCGCCAAGATGCGCGCCTTTAGCGAGCGCGTCCGCAATGGCGAATGGACCGGCTACAGCGGCAAGGCGATTACCGATGTGGTCAACGTGGGTATTGGGGGCTCGGATCTGGGGCCAAAGATGGTGACGCTGGCGCTGCAGCCCTACACCCGCGCCGATCTGCGCAGCCACTTCGTCTCCAACGTCGACGGCACCGATATGGCGGCAACGTTGCGCCAGCTCAACCCGGAGACGACGCTCTTTCTCATTGCCTCCAAGACCTTTACCACCCAGGAGACGATGACCAACGCGCACTCGGCGCGGCGCTGGTTTTTGGAAAATGGTGGCAACGACGCGGCCATTGCCAAACACTTTGTCGCCCTCTCTACCAACGAAGCCGCGGTGACAGACTTTGGCATTGATCCCGCCAACATGTTCGAGTTTTGGGATTGGGTCGGCGGGCGCTATTCGCTCTGGTCCGCGATTGGGCTTTCAATTGCGCTGGCCGTGGGCATGGACGCGTTCGAGGAGCTGCTGGCCGGTGCCCACGCCGCGGACGAACACTTTCGCCGCGCGCCGCTGGCTGAAAATATCCCCGTCATCATGGCGCTGCTCGGCATTTGGTACAACAACTTTTGGGATGCCCAATCGCACGCCATCCTTCCCTATGACGAATATCTGGCCCGCTTCCCCGCCTATTTTCAACAGGGGGACATGGAGAGCAACGGCAAAGCGGTGACCAAGGCTGGCGAACCCGTCACCTACAGCACCGGCCCAATCATTTGGGGCGAGCCAGGCACCAACGGGCAACACGCGTTCTACCAGCTCATCCACCAGGGCACCAAGCTGATCCCCTGCGATTTCATTGCCCCAATCCGCAGCCACAACCCGGTTGGCGACCATCACAAGATTCTGCTCGCCAACTTCTTCGCCCAAACCGAGGCGTTGATGCAGGGCAAAAGCGCGGCCGAAGTACAGGCTGCGCTCCAGGCCGACGGCACCGACGCAAGCGCGCTGGCCACCCTCGTCCCGGCCAAGACCTTCACGGGCAATCGGCCATCCAACTCGTTCCTGCTCGAACAGATCACGCCCCATTCGCTTGGCATGCTCATTGCGCTCTACGAACACAAAATTTTTACCCAGGGAGTCATCTGGCGGATCAACTCGTTTGACCAGATGGGCGTGGAATTGGGCAAGCAGTTGGCCAAGGCCATTGAGCCCGAGTTGGCCGATGAGGCCACGGTGCAGAGCCACGACTCGTCGACCAACGGCTTGATCAACCACTACAAAGCCCACCGCTAGGGCCCGGGAAAGCCGGATGTTGACATGTTCAGCAGGGTTGGAAACCCGTAGTGGCATGGCATCCATTCTGTAGGGGCATCCGCTTGCCGGTGCCCAGGGGGACGAACGGTCACTTGCCAAGCTGGCTTCCGTGAATGGGTGGAGCCGCGGCGGGGGTGGAGCGCACAGGTGACACGATCGTGGGGCAGAGTTGGGGTGTTGAGACCTGTGCAATGCACTCGTGTACCGTAGGGATCTACCATCCGCAGCGGGTGTGCAGCGCACAGGTGAGGTGATCGTGGGGCAGAGTTGGGGTGTTGAGACCTGTGCAATGCACTCGTGTACCGTAGGCATCTGCCATCCGCGGCGGGGGTGCAGCGCACAGGTGACACGATCGTGGGGTGGCGTTGGGCTTTTGAGACCTGTGCAATGCACTCGTGTACCGTAGGGATCTGCCATGCACCGCTTCCCCGCAGACCCCAATCCCAACCCAAGATTGAAATCTGAGAAGATTTTGGGGACAACGCGAGCGCTGCTTGTGCCGGTGACAGGCAACCGTTCATGTTACCGCAATTACGGTTTTCTCCTTGCACTGCTGATATCGTGAATTTGCTGACTGTTGGCAATGGTGCCAGCAGCGGCCGAACGCACGAAATGGAGCAAGGAGCATCCAGATGATCACCAAGGCAAAGTCACCGCACGCTGGATTCGTACTGATTCATTTTGAATTGCCCGCCTGTCTCTGGGCAGATCGCATTTACGTCGTGGGAGAATTTAACGAGTGGGCGCGCCACAGCCTGCCCATGCAGCAGAATCACAAGGGCGTGTGGGAGCTGACATTGGAACTGCCAATCGGGGCTAGCTATGAATTTCGCTACCTGGTCGATGATCATTGGATTACGGACGGACACGCCGATGGCCTGGAAGAAAACCCATTTGGCACGCAGAACAGCATCGTGCGCGCCGTCATTCCACTGGAAACAATAAGCGCAGATTGATCCTGCGCTCGGCTCTTCTCGCGCTGCCACCCAACCTTCGTGGACCATCATCTCTGACGAGCTACCCCGCCGATCCCGGGCCTTCTGTCCCCTATGGCTCCAGCGCGCCGACCAACGCTTCGAGCACATCAAATGGGGTAACAATCCCCACGATCTGCTCCTCTGCATCGACGACAAAGGCGACGTGAACCGTCGTGGAGCGGAAGTGATCGAGCAGATTGACGGGGGTGGTGGTCAGCGGAATAAAGATCGGATCGCGCACGAGCCGCTGCCATTCAAGTTCCGCGCCCTCCGCGCGGGAATCGGCCAGCGCCAACAGCGTTTCACGCGCCTGCACCACCCCCAAGAGCCGCTCAAATTTTCCATCGCACAGCGGAAACCAGGTGCGGTCGGTGGCAACGATCTGCCGCCGGATCTGCGCTGTTGTCGCCTGTGCATTCAGCCACTGGATCTCGGCAAACGGGGTCAGCACGCCGTGCAGCGAAATATCATCCAACTCCAATGCCTGTACCACCAGCCGCTGCTCACGCTGCTCGAAGATGCCCGCCTCCGCGCCTTCAGCGACCAACGCCTTCACCTCTTCCTCCGTCACCGGCGGCGATTTCTCGATCTGCAGCCGCAAGAGTTTGCGCAACTGGGCAGTGGACCAGCTGAGAAATCTGACAATGGGCATGACGATGCGCGAGAGCCAGGTCATGCTCCGCGCCACTTGGCTGGCCGCGCGCTCTGGGTTGCTGAGCGCCAGATCTTTGGGCAACAGTTCGCCAATAATGAGCGAACAGTAGGTGACGATAACCACCACCAGCACAAAGCTCGCCACATCCGCGTAGGGGCTAACCAGTGGCACTTCTGCCAGCAGCGGTGCCACCTTGCGGGCCAAGCGAGCACCACTGAACGCGCCCGCCAGAATGCCGACAAGGGTGATCCCCACCTGCACGGTCGAGAGAAAGTTGGCGGGTTCTTTTGCCAGCTGCAACGCCAACGCGGCTTTGTGATTTTGTTGCGCCATCTGCTGCAACCGCACCTTGCTGGAGGAGACCACCGCGATCTCGGCAAAGGCAAAGAAGCCATTCAACAGCAACAGCATCAAAATCACGAAAATTTCAAAGAGCGCTTGCCAAATCATGTAAATTCCCACTGTTCTTTATTGGTTTCTTTGTACTGTTCTTTAGTATTGCCATGGTTGCTGGGGCATTGAAAAGCCAGATGTTGACATTTTGCGTGCAGGGTTGCAAACCCGCTGCGGCTGCGTTAGCAATGCCAGATTTCCCCTTACTCATGCATTATCGGGCGGTTGGCTTGAAAACGGTAAATTTTTTGACGCTCGACCAAAGGGGTAGCCCTTCCGTTTTCAGACAGAGCTTATTTTAGATGATATGGCGGATAGAAACCGCCGAGCTGTGCACCGCGAGCCAACGTTTCATGCTGACAACTCCTGCACTGGGAACGCTTTCATCGGTAACTTTTGCACAGACAAGCCACCATTGCCATGGGTTGGGGTTTGGCAAATGGGTACAACGCGAGTCACACATCCAACAGATCCATCACCCCTGCTTGCCCCCGTGTCTCTGCGTCTCCCTTCGTCTCTCTTCGTGTCTCTTCGTCGATCACTGCCATCCCCCACAAGTGCCCCCCAGAAATCCCCAAACGTGTCAATGCGTGCAAAAGTTGGTACAATAGGGACAAATGACCCTTCGTTACACACATCTGGAGTCTGCTGTGAAAATTTCGGCACAATTTCTCTGCTCGCTGCGTACCTATCGATCTGTTCCCCTGTTGACCCTATTGTTGATCAGCCTGAGTGGCTGTAGCCTGTTGGGACTTGGCTCGTCTGCCCCCGACGCCCAACCGACCGCTGCCGCCGTGGAGGCAGAAGTGACGCAGCGCGAACTCCTGCCCACCTTCACACCGACCTCTGACGTGCCGACGCCCGCGCCAACCCCCACACCGCCCCCACCAGAACCGACGCTGCCGCCCGCAGAAGAGGCTGTAGACGTAGAAGAGGCGGAAGCGCCAACCGCAACTGTGGAAGCACCTGCGACGCCCGCGCCCGTGGCCCAATTCACGGTCACCCAGCCGTTGGTCAACGTGCGCCTGGGTCCCGGCACCAACTATGGTCTGGCCGGTTCGGTGGAAGCGGGGCAAGTGTTGGAGATTCTCGCCAAAAACGCCGCGGGGGACTGGTGGCAAGTCTGCTGTGTCAATGGCCAGCAGGTCTGGATCTTTGCCCAATTGGGCGAGGCCACCGGGGCCGAGGCAGTTGCGCTGGCGCAGGATATTCCCCCGCCGCCCACATCGGCACCAGTGGTTGTGGCCCCAACCCAACCACCCGCGCCAACGGCAGCGCCGGCACCGACAGAGCCACCCGCGCCCCCACCCGCGGCCGATCCCTGTGCTGGCATTGGCGGCGACGGTTGCAAATTCAAAGTCCGTGCGGGGCCAAAATTTGGGACCAACGGCGGCATGGAATTGAAGCTGCAACTCTTCTTCATCCACAGCGGCGTCGACGGCGGCCAACCCCAGGGCAGCTACTTTGTGGTGCTGACCAAAGATGGCCAAAACCTGGGTGTCAGCGATGCCGTGCGCAGCGTTGCCAACAGTTCCAGTGAAGGCGCGCTGGGCCGGTACAATTACGAGTACAAGATCGGGCTGGACAAGCTCCCCGGCAACACCGTCGCTGGCAACTACACCATGTTTGTGCTCGACGGCAACGGCGAACGGGATAGCCAGGATCTCAATTTCTCGGTGCCCGAAGGCCAGGGCGAAGTGTGGGTGACCTGGGATCAAGGGTAGATGACGCCGCGGGATTTGCGCTTTTGACCTCTCCCTAGCTCTCTCCTGGCAGGAGAGGGAGCCGATTTCTTGTTGAGGAAATGGCTGTTCTTCCGCTACTTTGAGAGGCCGGGACTTCAGGAGAAATTGCGTTACAGGGTATTGATTACAGCGTTAAATAGATTTTTAGGTATTTTCTGTAGACATCTAGATGGCCACCGACACTGGGGCAGCCGCAAGGGCCGGTAGCCTTCTAGGCGCCTACAGATACCAGATTATTTATTTAACGCGGTACTGACTGCTGTGGAACCTTTATTTTGACATATTTGCTTCTGGCATTCACACCATCCTGTCTTCCTGGAAGGGGTCAGCATTTTCGCCATTCTACAGCGATTGCTGTGACCCCTTCCAGGAAGACTTGAAGCCGTACAATCGTCTGGGATCGTTTGTTACAGTGCACTAACGGCCACGGCGCAGCGGCGTGCGATGCACTCGAGATCTCGCCTGGACGGATCCCGAACACGAAGACCCGTTGGTCACGGCGCAGTAAACTCGGAATCCGCACCGCCATGAACGCTAACTGTACAATTCGGTCTTACCGCGGGCTGAGCTTGTCGCGGCCACACTGACCTGACTCAACGGCAACATGTGGCCAACGGTGGCAATCAATGGCGGATTACCACCGCCCACGGGCCCCCAACACGGCGCACGATTCGCCCGGCAATGCAGGCAGTGGGCAAACCATGCCGGGGACTCCGAATAGCTGGTAGATAGAGAGAGCAGTGACATGCAATCCCCAATCCACGCGTTGCTCATTGGCATCGACCACTACGCCTGCGCCACCGTGCCCGATCTCGGTGGCGCGGTCAACGATGTGCACGCGCTGGCCGCGCTGCTGCAGCAACGCTTCCATGTGCCACCGAGCCAGATCAGCATGTTGACCAACGAAGCGGCCACGGTTGCCGGGGTGAAGCAGGCCATTCGCCAACAGTTGCTGGCCCCCGTGCGCGCACACGTGCAGCAGCATCCCGACGCCGAACCACCGACCGTCCTGCTGCATTTCAGCGGCCACGGCAGCCAGGCGCCCGATCCCACGGGGCAGAAGCCGAGCGGGCTCGACGAGACATTGGTCTGTCACGACAGCCGCCTGCCCAATATCTACGATCTCAAGGATTGGGAGCTGGGGCAACTGCTCGACGAGGTGGGGCAGCAGACCGAAAATATTACGGTGGTGCTCGACTGCTGTCATTCCGGCAGCGGCACCCGCAATGCCGGGCAGCGCGCTGAGAAAATGGTGAGTGCGGTGCGCAGCTGTGTGCCGGATCGACGGGCGCAACCGGCACCGACCACCCCACGGGGCAGCCAGCCCGCCACCGCCAACCACGTGCTGTTGGCCGCCTGCCTCAACCGCGAGAAAGCCTACGAGTACATTCCCGGCACCACGGCCGCCGGAGAAGCAGCCCCAAGCGCCACCCATGACTACGCGCAGCAGCGCCACGGCGCGCTCACCTACCATCTGTTGCAGGTGCTCCACGAGCTTGACCCCGCCAACCCACCCACCCACTACGAGGTCTACGAGCAGGTGCGGGCGCGGGTGGCCGCACACTTCCAGCAGAGCGTACAGTGTGAGGGCGATTGGGGGCGCGTGGTGCTGGGCAGCGCCCGCCCCAACCGCGATCTCTGGATCACCATCACCGAGCAACGGGGCGACCGCTATCTCATTGACGCGGGCGCGGTCCACGGCATGCAACCGGGGGTGCGGCTGGCCGCGCATCCCCCCACGGCCCGCACCGCTGCGGAAGCCGGTGCCCCCCTCGGCTGGCTGGCAGTCGTCGATGTCGATGTGACAGAGAGCGAGTGCGAGCTGGTGACCGCTGATCCCGCGCTCACGGTGCCAACGGAGCCGCTGCCCCGGCACGCGCGGCTGGCACCAGCGTTGGCAACCCTGTTACCTGCGCGCCGCACGCTGGTCGTTGACATTCGCTATGCACAGGTGGCCGCCGCCGCCTGCGAACGGCTGGCCCAGGATGACCTCGCTTCCCTCATCGCGCTGCGCCAGCCCGACCAAGACGCGGAGCTGCGCCTGACCCTGCACGGGGAGATGATTCTGTTGCAGAGCGCGGCTGGTGGCCAGCTTGGCCCCGCGCACCCGATCCGGCAGCTCAACCCACGGCGACGCCCCTTTGTGGCCAGCGATTTTGACCCCATTGCCGCGGCGCTCAAGCGCATTGTGCGGGTACAGGCGTTCGAGGCGTTGGAACATCTCGGTTCACCCCTGGCCAGCACGTTGGCCATTGAGGTGGCGCGGCTGCACGTTGACACCACCAGTGGCCAGCTAGCCACCAGACCACTCGCCGACACCACCGCGGCTGCCCGGGAGCTGCCGACCCTTGGGCGCGGCGAGCCCTTTGTGATCACGCTCCAGAACCACAGCCTCGACCCACTCTACATTGGCGTGCTGCTCATTGACACGGGCTGGCGCGTGCAACAGCTCTACCCCGATCTGCACGGCAGCCACGTGCAGCTGGCGCCGGGCAAACGCTTCGCCATTGGCAAGTCAGCTGACCCAGCCAAACAGTTGCGCCTGCCCCCTGCTCTATCTGGGCCCGTGGCTGACACGGGCCCAACCGCTGCACCCGGTGGCAGCGGCCCAGCCCGGGCCACGCTCCTGATCATTGCCACCCAACAGGCCACCGACTTCAACAGCCTGCTCCAGCGCGAAGAAGCCCTCGCCACCGCGGTGCGCGAGCAACAGCGCAACCCCAAACGCGCGTTCAAGCTCGTGCCCGAACGCGCCCCCACCGACGCCTGGCTAATCAAACGCATCCGGCTACAGGTCACGGGCTGAGCGTAGCGGTCAACCCTTGCCGGCCCCAGCGCGCCAACCAAACATCCATCACGCAGCGCCGTAAGGTGACGCGCAAACCAGGTAAGTCCGTCACCACCGACGCGCTGTTCCAGTGGGCCGCCTGCGCCCCACACCGGTACGGTCCCGCGCAAAAATGTCAGGGAAAACGCTTAATTATAGACGGTTGCCTTACACATTTTCACCAGGTAGTACGACAAAAGTGCAAGGTATTCTAGCAATCTGTAAGTCCGTCACCGCAGATTGCATGCTATACTGTTGCCAAACACCGCGACAGACGCACCCATCGCTCGCAACCACCGACCACGCCCCATCACCGACATTGCCAAACCCAAGTTTGCCAATCAACCCAATCAGTTGTAAGCTGACTCAAATAATTGTAAGCTATCGGCGAAGTAAACTGTGTTATAGTACCGTCATATGACGTAGTGCAGATGGGCAAATGATGTAGACAGTGTTGTGGGTTTGTGTCGGTTGTTGACCTTACCTTTGGCTTGTTTAGTGGGACGGTGGTCTAGTATGTTCAAAGGATGCTCTTTTGTATAGCTGGTACTGCAAGAACAGCTTGATGGAGCGGCACAATGCACAGGGGATAGAGGCTTGGCCTAGTTAGTCGCGGTTTCACCTGTACAATATGTGCCACGAGATCGTGCGGTACTGCCGAAAATTTATCTCGCAAACAGTATTGTTTACTTTCGATACTCGCATATTTGAAGTTCCACAGAGCTGAAACAACACTACCAACCCAAAGGAATTGAATATGTCAATTGCAGTCATTGGCTGTGGGTACTGGGGCAAGAATCTCGTTCGCAACTTCGACCGCCTAGAAGCTTTGCAAATTGTCTGTGATCCCACAATAAGTGGACGCAATACGGCAAAAACTATCGCTCCACAAGCAAAAATTGTAACTAGTTTTGACGAAGTACTTAATTCAAATGTTCTCGGCGTTGCAATCGCTACACCGGCTGAAACTCATCACGTCTTGGCCGCACAGGCTTTGCGCGCTGGCAAAGATGTCTTCGTGGAAAAGCCATTGGCGCTGACCCATGAACAGGGATATGAGCTGGTGCAGCTGGCACGAGCGCAAGAGCGCGTTCTGATGGTCGGCCATGTTTTGGAATATCACCCCGCAGTTACTGCGCTCTATCAGTTGGTGCAAACAGGCGAATTGGGCAAAGTTCAATACATTTACTCCAACCGGCTAAGTTTGGGTAAAATCCGCCGCGAAGAAAATATTCTATGGAGTTTTGCGCCGCACGATGTAGCCGTTATCTTACGCCTGATGGATGCTTTACCCTTCCAAGTTGTTGCCTGTGGTGGCAACTATATTCAGCCAAACATTGCCGATGTCACAGTGACAAATTTACTCTTTGACAACGGTGTGCGCGCCCACATTCATGTATCTTGGCTACATCCTTTCAAGGAACAACGCTTGGTGGTGGTCGGTTCAAAGAAGATGGCTAGCTTTGATGATGTGGCAAAAAAGCTGGTGCTCTATGACCAGCGGGTCGAGGTAAAAGAAGGAGAACCCCTGCCGATACGCGGGGAAGGACAAGAGGTTGAATTTGCCACCCATGAACCATTGCGATTGGAATGTCAAGCATTCATTGAAGCAATTGTTAGCCGCAAAACACCGCTGACCGATGGTGAGAGTGGCTTACGCGTCCTCAAGGTATTACAGGCGGCCCAACGGTCGCTGATTATAAATGGCGAACCAGTCAACCTTCCAATTGAACAGGAAATTCAGGGTGGACGTACCACAGGTCCCATGCAACCGATAGGAGTGGCGGTGTGAGTGAGGGCTCCTATTTCGTTCACCCCAGTTCTTACGTCGATGAGCCCTGCGAGATCGGTGTTGGTACCAAGATCTGGCATTTCTCGCATGTCCTATCCGACGCCCGGATTGGACGAAATTGCAATCTCGGACAGAATGTGCTGGTAGCCTCTGGTGTGGTAATTGGCGACAATGTCAAAATTCAAAACAATGTTTCTGTCTACACAGGCGTGGAGTTAGAGGATGATGTCTTCTGCGGACCTTCCTGTGTCTTTACCAATGTCATTAACCCCCGTTCGCAGATCAAACGACACGATCAATATCAGCAAACCTTGGTACGCCGGGGAGCAACCATCGGCGCTAACGCCACAATTATTTGTGGTGCCACCATCGGACGCTACGCCTTCATCGGTGCCGGTGCTGTGGTGCGGGGCGATGTACCGGACTACGCCCTGATGCTGGGAGTCCCAACGCAGCGCAAAGGCTGGATGAGCCGTCATGGCCATCGGCTACAAGAGCAAGATGCTCAAGAGAACTTCATCTGCCCGGAAAGTGGCTGGCGTTATCAGGAGAACGACCAGGCACAATTAATTTGTCTTGATTTACCCGAGGATGAACCTTTACCCACGACGATAGTTCACATGAGTGGAAAGCAGTAGCCATGAGTGAGACAGCAACAGCCCCCGTAGTCGAACAAACTAAGAGCATTTTGGTCCCCTTACTCGATCTAAAAGCACAGTACGCCACCATACGTGATGAGGTGAATGCCGCCGTCATGCGGATACTTGAATCTCAGCACTTCATTCTGGGGCCAGAGGTAGAAGCACTGGAAGAAGAGGTGGCAGCCTATTCACAGTGCAAGTATGGCATTGGGGTTTCCTCCGGTACTGACGCTCTACTAGTCGCCCTTATGGCAATAGATATTCAGCCAGGTGATGAGGTGATTACGACCCCCTACACCTTCTTTGCCACCGCCGGCAGTATTGTCCGTTTGGGTGCAAAGCCCGTCTTTGTCGATATTGATCCACTGAGTTACAACATTGACCACACAAAAATTGAAGCGGCAATCACCGAACGAACACGGGCGATTATACCGGTCCATCTCTATGGACAGATGGCCGAGATGGATCCAATTATGGAGATTGCCAACCGACACAATCTCTATGTCATTGAAGATGCGGCACAGGCGATCGGGGCTGAGTATCAAGGACGAAGAGCGGGTTCGATCGGACACTTTGGGTGTTTTAGTTTTTTTCCTTCCAAAAATCTAGGCGGTATTGGCGATGGTGGGATGGTGGTGACCAATGATGCTGACCTGGCAAATAAGGTGAAATTGCTGCGTGGACATGGAGCACAACCCAAATATCATCACAAAGTGGTTGGCGGGAATTTTCGCTTGGATGCCATTCAAGCGGCTGTGTTACGAGTAAAATTGAGGTATTTAGGTGAGTGGACGGCACAACGCCGGCACAATGCACAACGATACCGGGAGCTATTTGCCAAGGCTAATATTGAACATGTCACACTTCCTATTGAATATGGCTATAACCGACACATTTATAACCAGTTTGTACTTCGTTGTTGCCGACGAGATGAACTAACAGCCTACCTAAAGCAACATAATATTGGCAATGAAATCTATTACCCGGTATCTATGCATACGCAAGAATGTTTTGCAAACCTAAACTATATAACAGGCAATTTTCCCATATGCGAGTTAGCGGCACGGGAAAGCCTTGCTATCCCCATTTATCCTGAGTTGAACAATGAAATGTTAGACGAAGTTGTTTGCGCTCTTGCGATTTTTTATACGGATGGTGACTAATGAAAGTGCTTACTGTTGTGGGTGCGCGCCCACAATTTATCAAAGCAGCACCGGTTAGTAAAGCGTTGCGAGAGGCTGGGCATACTGAATACTTGGTGCATACTGGACAACATTATGATCACAATATGTCTCAAATCTTCTTTGAAGAAATGCAAATTCCGATACCCGATAGCAACTTAAATATTGGCTCTGGTTCCCATGGAAAACAGACTGGCCAGATGATTATTGGCATTGAAAAGACAATAGTGGATCAGAAACCAGACTGGCTATTGATCTACGGCGATACGAACTCTACGTTGGCGGGTGCCTTGGCGGCAGTGAAGTTACATGTCCCTGTCGCCCATGTAGAGGCAGGTTTGCGTTCCTTCAATCGTCATATGCCAGAAGAGCACAATCGAGTATTGACCGATCACTGTTCGAACTTGTTATTTTGTCCAACACAGACTGCTTTAGAGCATCTTAATAGTGAAGGTATCACAGAAGGGGTGCATTTAGTTGGCGATACTATGTACGATACTGTGCTGCAATTTGGCGAAATTGCCACTCGTTCCTCAAACATTCTAAATGACCTAAAATTAACATCAAAGCAATATCTTCTAGCAACTGTCCATCGCCCAAATAATACTGACATCATAGAAAATATGTCTAGTATCCTAGGAGCCTTCTGTGAAGTCAATGAACCTATCGTTTTTCCGTTGCATCCGCGTACACGTCGTGCGCTAGCAGCACTAGACTCTAAAGATACAGCTAAGTTGCAGCATTCTAACGTACATATAATTGAGCCAGTAGGGTATCTAGATATGTTAATGTTAGAGAAGCATGCCCGGTTGATTCTTACTGATTCGGGAGGAATACAAAAGGAAGCCTATTTCTTTGGCGTGCCTTGTATGACGTTGCGTTCTGAAACAGAATGGCCAGAAACTGTGAAAACCGGATGGAATGTACTAGTTGAAGCTGATAGATCAAAGATTATAGATACAATCCTGCAGCATAGATGGCCAGATTCTAGTCCTGTACCCCTCTTTGGTGATGGGCAAGCTAGCCAAGCTATAGCGCAAATCCTGCAGCAGCAAAGTGTCTTTTAAACTATGATTGATTATGCAGCTAGATTAATGAGCTTTACAAGATGGGCTGCAAAAAACAGGTTTGTTCAAGATACATTGACGTTAATGACCGGTTCTTCACTTGCCCAACTATTAACAATTGGTGTTTCACCAATCTTAACACGAATTTATACGCCCGAGGATTTGAGTGTATTCAGTTTATTTGTTGCCATTATTAGTACTCTAGGAGTAATAGCAAACTGGAAATATGAATGGGCTATTTTACTTCCCAAGAAAGAAGCAGATGCTGTCAATATTTTAGCTTTATCGACGATAATTGCTATCGGAATGAGCAGTGTTTCACTCATAATTGTGGCACTGTATCGACAATCAATAGCAAATTTGCTTAATTCTCCTGAACTTGCATTATGGTTATGGGGGGTACCAATTTGTCTACTGTCAACTGGGCTATATCAGCCTATGAATTACTGGTTAACACGCCAAAAACGTTTTAAGCAGCTTGCCATAACTGGAATCAGTCGTTCTTTGGTAATTACTAGTAGTCAGTTATCTTTAGGATTTCTAGCAAAAGTAAATGTAGCGGGAGTTCTAATCGGATGGATTACTGGACAACTATTTGCATCCGCTATCTTAATAGTATATGTATGGCGAAACTTCTGTAATCTGATAAAACAACTTGTTAAATTGACCTCTATATTGGAGCAATTCACAAAGTATCGACGATTTCCATTATATGAGAGTTGGGCTTCGCTGTTTAATCTCTTGTCAGGCAATTTGCCATATTTTCTACTTTCCATTTGGTTTTCGACCAGCACAGTTGGACATTTTGGTTTAGTATATCGTGTCATAAGTCTGCCTACAACCATGATCGGTGCATCTGTCTCTCAAATTTTTTTCCAAAGAGTCTCGCAAGCTGTTGCCAACGAAGAGTATGATGATGTTCACAAATTGATGATTCAAACTCGCAACCGACTCTTTTCCCTAGGATTCATCCCATTTCTTATACTAATGTTGTCTGGTCCAACTATATTTGCCTTCGTCTTTGGCGAAGTTTGGTATGAAGCCGGGATATATGCGAGCATCCTTGCTCCTTACATATTACTAGACTATAGTATATCCCCAGTTACCTGGGTACTAGAGATATTGGAAAAGCAAGATATTGCTTTAGTTCTTCAGTTTGTCTTTTTTCTGTTTACATTGATCTCATTTTCAGTTGGTGCTTTAGTAGACTCCGTTATGATTGCATTCATAATGTTTACCAGTTTGGGCATCTTAAAACTCATTATTCATTACGGTTTATGTGTGAAATTTATCGAGAAGCGCAAAAATCTAAAGAAATACCCTTAAACAAAGCACTATAGTTGACCCCAATGTCAAGACCAGAAAACGATGAAAATAAGAACCCGAGTGGTGCTAAGCGTGCCAACATTGTGATAAGCCAATATGGGGTACGTGGCCCCACCGTAGAGGTTATGGAAAGGGGGGGAAACTGCGGAAGTTTGCAGTTATCCCCCCTTTCCACAACGCTAGGAACAAGAGTCGGACAAACCTGCATAAATAAGGACAGGAGTCTGATAGTTCGAACTTTGATGAGGACGTTCCTGATTGTAGAACGGGAAGTAGCGCTCTAGTCCCTCAGTCAATGCGGGAACGCTTTCATACCGATGTAAATAGATGTCTTCATATTTGACACCCCGCCAAAAGGTTCGATGAAAATGTTGTCCAACGCACGGCCTCTGCCATCCATACTGATCTGGATGTTTGCTGCGTCCAGAATCGAGGTGAAGGCAACAAAAGTAACTGCGACCCCTAGTCGGTGTTAAAAATTTCTGGATGTCCCTGTTCAAGTGCTTGCTGCAAAGCTTCAATGCAGAAGGTACTTTCCAGTGTGTTAGAGAGTCGCCATGCCAGGATATAACGACTATATCAGTCAATGACAGCAACTAGATACATAAACCCGTTCCGTAGTGGAATATAGATGATATCCGTACTCCACACCTGATAGGACGCAAAATCGCAACGTTGCGTAACAAATAGGGGTAAATCTTGTAACCAGGCTGACGTTTACTGAGCGATGGTTTCGGGTAAATCGCTTGGATTCCCATCTTTCGCATCAACCGATGAATCCGTTTATGGTTGACTAGGTATCCTTGCTGACGCACATAGGCTGTCATCCGGGGCCACCCATAGAACGGCGTGCGCATGTACTGTTCTTCAATCAACTGCATCAGTTCTAGGTTGAGCGGACTTTCCGTTGCAGGCACATAATAGTAGGTGGAACGATTCACATCCAGCAATTCACATTGGCGCCGTACACTTAGCTCGGAATGACCTGGCTCGATTAATGCACATTTGGCTACAGCTGACTCAGGTAACTTTTTTTTTCGGGAACCCCCTGGGTGCATTCTAGTTCCATCTTAAGGCGGCCAATCTGTTCACATAAATTTGCTTCTGCTGCTTTCCTGCTTCGTTCATTGAAGACATCAGTTCCTCCCTCTTGCAGTTGCTTTTCCACTGCTTGACCTGCGTCGGATGGACTTCATATTGACTTGCTATCTCGCTGATGGTTTTTTGCTCCTTCAGTGCTTCTAGCGCTACTTGAAACTTGAACTTCGCGCTAAACTGTCGTCGTCGTTTTGTCACTTTGACCCTCCACATGGTCTTTTTTAGTATCTTAACATGTGGTCTAGTTTTCGGGGTCAATTATATACAAAAGATCTCTGAATTTTCTGTTACAAAAACACTCGATGTTACATGGAGAAAAAGTTAAACCTTTTTTATGACTTCATAGAGCCCATCTTCAAGAACTTTTCGAAACAACCGCACCTGAGTCTAACGCCAGATTGCCGCCAAGTATCGCCTCTGGTTGTCTGCTCGACAACCGGTCTGAATCGAACGTCTAATTGGACCATAATCGCTAGGTACGGTTGTAGTATTAAGGAATAAAATGGAGATATGCAAATGCAATATTGTCGAATATGTCAATCCTCACAAATAAAAGAGTATGGATTATTTCGCCCATACACTGATTATAGTTATCCAGTATACATATGTCTGTCCTGTGGATGTCGGTTTGTAAGACGTGAAGATTGCAATAACGTGGAAGTTAACATTCACGAAACGTTGCATCAATCGGCCAGCTCATACTATTACAGACAAGATAATACTGCTAGGATGGCACAGGCTTTATTCGCTAAAAATGATCGGCGAGGACTGTACAATCTATTGTCTCAGATCTCAGCAAATCAATATATTATGGACACGTTAAGTAAAAATGAAATGAACCGACCACTTCGGCTTCTTGAAATCGGTTGCTCGCGAGGCTATTTGACCTCATATTTTATTCTTCTAGGATATGACGTAGTTGGGGTCGATGTTTCTGAAACAGCAATTGCAGATGCGAGGATAAAGTTCGGCCAACACTTCTATGCGATACACAACAGTGATTTTTCGCAACTTGGTACCTTCGATATTGTGTACCATGTTGGAACTATAGGAGTTGTGGATGATCCTATTAGTTTTACAGAAAATGCATTGAGTGTATTAAGTCCAGGCGGGAAATTGTTGTTTAATTCTCCAAATGTTAATGCTGCCAAAAAAATGGGTACAATATGGGTTTCTGGTGCCAGACCGCCAGACTTAATTACACTATTTGAGGAATCCTTCTGGTATAAGACTTTTGCTGAGGCAGCTGATGTAAGAGTTAGCTATAAACCCTATGACCACGGGTGGAATACATCCAAAAACATTAGAAGAATAGGCGGTCTACCCTATTTGCCGGAGTACAGCAGAACCTTATTGAAGGAAAAAAAGCAAGATGGTTTGAGAAACTCAGCCCGACAAGCAGCTAGTGGCTTGGTAAGAAAGGCTCTTACCCCACTTTCCACTTTGGGAGTATTGACGAATTATCCGGCAGAATTTGGCATGTATGTTGAGTTGACTAAACGAGTAAGATGATTTGGCAAGACAACAGAATGACATGGTCTGGCAAAACTAAATTTTTCGTTGGTAATCTGACCATGTGTTGTTTGCAACCCACGGATCAAATATCAACTTAATAAGAGCAAGCTAGCCAAGTGACATGATCCAGAAAAGGCAGCATGTTCTTGAGAAAGAACTCTATAGAATACTTTCATAATTATGTCTAATATTTTGAAGTGTGGTGCATTTCTTGTCTATAAACCAGAAGATTCCTGGCTATCTATAACTGCCATTTCATATGCTTTAGAACGTTTATGGCATATCGCTACCCAAGAATCGGCCTATGCTGGTCCTCCAATAATTACATTTCAGGCTTGCTCACCACAACAACCTTACAATTTACTTACCCTACCAGATCATTCCCTCCAATATGTTCCATTACTCAAATTGTTGCCTTCAGGCGGCAGTCTATCACTAGATACAGATAGAATTCCTGTGCTCTTTCCAGTAGGCACTGAAACTAATTTATTAGTAGAGCAGAGAGAAGACAAAACGATTCACTTCAATATTGATTTGGCTGCAACTATCTTCTTCATGTTATCACGTTGGGAAGAGACTATTATACCTGCGCGAGATTCACATGACCGATTTCCAGCCGCAGCCAGTGTTGCATACAGACAGGGGTTTCTGGATAGACCAATTGTAGACGAATACGCGATGATTTTAAGGGAATGGCTACATGAACTTGTTCCTGGATGGAAGGCACCAAAATCACAGTTTCGAGTGTTTCTAAGCCATGATATGGATCATCCGATACTTTGGAGATCGTTTGGTCAAGCGATGCGTACATCGGCTGGAGATATAATAAAACGGCGCAAATTGAACAAGGCCTATCAATCTCTTACAGGTTATATACACACAAAACTGGACTGGAACTGTGATAGTCATGTAATAGCCTGGCGCAAGCTAATGCAACTGTCTGAACAGCATAGCTTGCATAGCGCATTTTATTTTATGGCTTCGTCAGGTGGTCACAGGGATGAAGGATATGATCCGCGCAGAATTCCGTATCAAACAATGATTTATGAGACTCTCGAACGTGGGCATGAAGTTGGATTTCACCCTGGCTATAGTACCTATAATGATTTTCGGAGATTCTCTGAAGAAAAATCTAGACTGGAAGAGACATTAAACAATCAAATTCGTGGTGGTCGCCAGCACTATCTACGCTTTCGTGTCCCCGATACCTGGCGATACTGGGAAGCGGCTGGACTAAAATACGATTCGACCCTTGGGTATGCTGACAGTGCGGGCTTTCGCTGCGGTACTTGTCATTCATTTCCTATCTATGACTGTATCCAAGATAAGCAGTTGAACATTTTTGAGATCCCACTCATTGTTCAAGATGGGACATTGAAAGACACCGAATACATGTCATTACAAGTTGACGATGGAAAACAATTGATAATACGCTTGGCATCTAGATGTAAAGCAGTGGGTGGAACTTTTACATTATTGTGGCACAGTTCCTCATTACATGGGCCTTGGTTGCCTTGGATACAAATGTACAGTGAAGTGCTACAACACTTAGAAAATTTGAATAGTAGCTCTTAAAACAAGCTAGTTCTGTGCCTAGTTAAGAGCAAACCTAAATTTGAAACATCGATTGGTGTAAACATGAGTACAACCCTTTGTACAGTATGTATGTTGTCAGTATCTCCAATGCTTTTTGATGCACGCATACAACGAGAAGCCAAAAGTCTCCGGGATGCTGGATATGATGTCACAATAATCTATGTTGAAGACAAACAATCTTTGAGCAATATCCCTAATATAGAGCGGGTGTGGAATAGTTATCAAAGGGAAATGCACAATATTCACACAAAACAGGTGTTTCTACGTTCACGGGAATGGAAGTGGTTACCCAAGTACATCTGTAAATTTTTACAAGCAGTAGAGTTATTACTGAAATTTTCGTGGATGGTTACTATCCACAGAGCAGAAGTATACCATGGACACGATCTAACGCCGGGAATCTTTTGTATATTGGGTAAACTTCTACACCGCGCAAAGATTGTATATGACGCTCATGAACTGGAATTACAGGCAAAAAATCCATTTGGACTTGCTCTACAAAGGTTCTATGAGAAATTTCTAATTAGGTGTAGTGATGCTGTGATCACAGTCAACGAGCCTATCGCAACAATTATGAACAGTCAATATAAACGAAGGATTGACATCATAGCCAATCGTACTGAATATATTCCAGTAGATTGCCTTCGAGTAAAACTACTAAGGCACACGATAGATTTACCCATACAGACAAAAATCATCATGTATGTTGGATATGTTACACCTAACACAAGAGGTATCGAACAAGTTTTCAAAGCACTATCTCTACTAAGCGAAGACATAATTTTTTTGATAATGGGAGTCGGACGTCTTGAGAGCTTTAAGAACTACACAATGGGTAAAATAAAACAATTAAACATCAACCCACAACGTGTTCAGTTTATCGGGCCATTTCCCCCAGATCAAGTTGTTCATTATCTAAGTGGAGCAGATATTTCTGTTGCATTGTATCAGAGTAATCTTTCACAAAATAATCAGCTAAATGCACCTAATAAAATTTTTCAGTCAATTATGGCGCAAGTTCCGGTTCTGGCAAGTAATAATGAGACATTCCCTCAGTTTATACACAACAATGGTGTGGGTTCAATAGGCGAGCTAGTTGATGAAAATAACCCTAGAGAAATCGCAGATAAGGTTGTGCAGATGTTACAAACAGAATGTCAGATGCAGTATAGAAAACATACTGAAATCCTCGCCAGAAAGTATAGTTGGCAATCTGAAGCACAGAAGTTAATAAATTTATACGCAAGCTTGCAACAGTAAAAACAAGCAGGTAGGATGTCACTTTCAAGAGATACACTATTATAAAACATTTAGTCTGATTTTAATTGCTACCATTGGCAAAACGCTGTTGTAAAATATCAACTATGCAAAACGGAATTCAGATCTAGCTCAGGTCCAAGGACTTTATCTAATGACGCTCGCTTTGGCATTGATAGTTACTTCCACACCTATAGGCATACTTTTGATAAAGTATCCTGAAATTGGTGTTGCCTTAATTTTAGTTTTAAAGCCTGAATTAACAGGATTTCTTACTCGATTAGTTGGTGATTCACCAATAAAATCACTTATCATTAATGCAATCATCATGATTTGCATCTTGGCGCATCTTTTTAAAGAAAAAAAGCTAAGGATTCTATATAATCCTGTCCTCGTTACAGCCATTGTTTTCGCATTATGGCTGGTATATGGGACGACTTATACATCAAACCCAATTAATGGCTACGTGAAGCTACAAAAGTACATCTTGGAAAATATATTTATAACTTTGATCCCAACCATTTTCTACAATGATACTGGCCGATTTGAACGTTTCATCAAAATCGTTTTTGTTTTGGGCTGGTTGCTGCCTGTTCTTTCGATATTGAGTCCATCTGTTAGTTTTTCTGACAACGCCCGACTTGCGCCTGGTTGGAGTGCACCAATCCAGTTTGGACGTATTGCGGCAGTGACAACATTCACAGCTATCGCCTTGTACTTCCTTTATGCAAGGAAAACAGTAGCTAACCTGCTTTATTTGTTTTATGTACCGGTTGGGCTTGCACTAATAGTATTTACTGGATCAAAAGGTCCAATTCTTGCACTTTTTGTAGCAGTAGCCATATTCCTAAGTCTTTATACCTTTAAAGTTGGAGTTTTCAGGGCTATGCCCAAAACATCAATCCTTGGCATACTGCTTATAGTGGGGGCACTCTGGCTACTTCCTCAAATACCAACAGAGGTATTTGATCGCCTATTTGTTACAACTGATTACTTCTTAGAAGGTTCAGTACTTGTACGTCAGTATCAATTGCAAAAGAGCACCTGGATGTTTTTGAACTCCCCCTTGATAGGTTATGGAACAGGTAGTTTTGAATGGGATTTACGAGCAGATTACCCGCACAATATTTTGGCGGAGATACTTAGTGAGAACGGACTAATTGGTTTCTCGATTTTCATCTTTATGATTGCTTTTAGTTTAAAAAGTGCATATACAGTGCTCAATCAATCGCAAAAGCACATTGACGCTTCCAACGATAGACGGAAACATGTTGCATTTATGATATCACTCTTTACTCTTTATTTTGTGGCAAGCTTATTTTCGCTAGATATTCCTGGCAACAATGGCATTTGGTTCAGCTCATCTAGTCTTTATGTACTTTGTAGTAGTGCAGATAATATCACAGATGTGAAATACCCAAATGCAAGATATTCTAACAACTGGTTCGGCAGCAATACTCGGCCCAAAACCACTGTTGCAAGTTAATTTGCGAAAATCTAAATATTTCGAGCTTCTTATGAAAAATTTGCTAATTATTACTGGATATTATGTGCCAGCCTACAAAGCCGGTGGGCCAGTTCGTTCTCTTGTAAACTTTGTAGATTGGTTTCACAGTGAATTCAAAATTAGGATCATTACAAGTGATAGGGACTTAGGAGACTCACAACCATATTCGCACATTGAAACCAATATATGGATTCAAACAGCGAAAGCCGATATACAATATTTGTCACCTGAACAGTTCAATATAGTGCAATTGTACCTGCACTTGAAATCAATCAAATACGATGCAATTTATTTGAACAGCTACTTTTCAACCTTGACTATTAAAACCTTGCTCCTGCTTTGGCTAAGACTGATTCCAGTTTGTCCCGTTGTTCTTGCACCGCGAGGAGAGTTTTCAAGCGGAGCATTGCAACTTAAATCACAGAAGAAACTACTGTATATGCGATTTGCAAATGCTATTGGATTGTATAGCAATCTCACATGGCAAGCATCAAGTGCACATGAACAAGCAGATATTCGAAATGCATTGAAGAAAACATGGTTTAGAAGGAATCTCCGAATTCGCGTGGCTCCTAATCTACCTCAATATGAAGAATATTGTCATATAGCTGAAGAGAGACCAAAAAAACAGACTGGCTTCGCGCGGCTAGTATTTCTCTCGAGAATTAGTCCAAAAAAAAATCTTTGTTTTGCACTTCGTTTACTTTCACAGATTCAGGATGATGTAGAATTTCAGATCTATGGTCCAATAGAAGACACAATCTACTGGAATGAATGTCAAAAGATTATATCTTCTTTACCATCAAATATAAATGTTAGTTACAAAGGCGTTGCTCTTCCTGAGCAAGTGAAAAAAATTTTTGCAAGTAACCATCTACTGCTGCTGCCGACACTTGGAGAGAACTTTGGTCATGTAATTTTAGAAGCCCTAGCCGCTGGTTGCCCAGTATTAATTAGCGATCAAACGCCATGGCGTGCATTACAAGAGAAACAAGTGGGATGGGATCTTTCTCTATCAAATGAGGAATCGTTCAAGTCGGCTCTTCAGGAGTTAATATCAATGGATGAAAGCACTTTTCAAATATGGTCAAATTCGGCGGCAGGTTACGGAAAAAGTTACATCGAAGATTCTGCTAATGTAGACAAAACGCGCCAAATGTTCATGAGCGCGCTTAACCTAATAACGTAAGCGAAGCACAGTGCATACTGTCAATCATTTTTAGGAACACCATGTTTACAGATAAAACGTTATTAATCACCGGCGGCACCGGCACCTTTGGCAACGCCGTCCTGCGCCGCTTTCTACAAACCCACATCGGCGAAATTCGCGTCTTTAGCCGCGATGAGAAAAAACAGCACGACATGCGGCTGCAATATAACAACCGCAAGCTCAAATTCTATATCGGCGATGTGCGCCGACCAGAAAGTTTGCTCGATGCAATGACCGGCGTCGACTATGTCTTTCATGCTGCGGCGCTCAAACAGGTGCCCTCGTGTGAGTTCTACCCCATGGAAGCATTGCAGACGAACTCGATTGGCACGGAGAATGTGCTAAACACGGCCATTGCTGCAGGGGTACGTAATGTGGTTGTTCTGAGCACCGACAAAGCGGCCTACCCGGTCAACGCCATGGGGATCTCTAAAGCAATGATGGAAAAGTTGGCCGTGGCCAAATCCAGAGTAGCGGCGGCACGCAACTGCACGATTGCCATCACCCGCTACGGCAATGTCATGGCATCGCGCGGCTCGGTGATCCCGCTCTTTGTCGACCAAATCAAAAGTGAACAGCCACTCACGGTAACCGATCCCTATATGACTCGCTTTATGATGAGCATTGATGATGCGGTTGATCTGGTGCTCTATGCATTTCAACATGCTGAACCTGGCGACCTCTTTGTACAAAAGGCACCAGCAGCAACCATTGAAACATTGGCCAAGGCAGTTCAGCGGCTGCTGAATGTTGAGCAAGGAATTCAGATTATTGGTACTCGTCACGGAGAAAAAGAATTTGAGACACTCCTAACCCGGGAGGAGATGTTGCGTGCCATCAATTTGGGAGGCTACTTCCGTGTACCAGCAGACAATCGTGATCTGAATTATAACGCATATTATAGCGAAGGTAGTGAACATCTCTCTGATCTGGTGGACTACAACTCACACAATGCGCCGCGGCTTGATGAGGCGGGGATGCTGGAAGCATTACAAAAGCTGGACTACATTCAACGAGAGCTCGCAGAGTGGCAGCCAAAGGTAGTCGCATAATGAACATTCTCATCACTGGTGCACGCGGCTTTATTGGAAAAAACTTAGTGGCCCTCCTCGAACAAAATGAGACCTATAACCTATTTCTGTGCGGACAAGAAGATGGATGGCCGCGACTTGTTGAGGCATTGAGTAAAGCAGATTTTGTCTTTCATTTGGCTGGTGTTAATCGACCAGAAACACCTGAAGAATTTCATATCGGTAACACCCAATTGACAGAACAGATCTGCCAGCAGCTTTCAAGGGGCAGCCGCAAACCGACGATTATCCTTGCTTCATCAACTCAGGCAACGTCAGATAATCCTTACGGTCGTAGCAAGCGCCAAGCAGAAGAAGCAGTACGTGATTATGCCGAAGATGGTGGCTCTGCGCTTATCTATCGCCTGCCTGGCGTCTTTGGCAAGTGGTGTCGTCCCAATTACAACTCGGTAGTCGCAACTTTTTGTCACAACATTGCTCGTGATTTACCAATTACCATTAGTGACCCTCGTCACCAGCTAGATCTGGTCTACATCGATGATGTTGTAGAGCAACTGACGCAACAGATTGGGAAGTCCGAACCAGGTGTAGCGACACCAACAGTAGAACCTGTGTACCAGATTACACTTGGTGACCTAGCAGAGCAGATTCGTGCCTTCCGTGCCAGTCGTCATTCTCTGCAAGCTCCAGGTTTCGTGGATCCATTTGTTCACAAACTGTACGCCACCTATCTTTCTTATCTTGAAGAGGATGATTTTTCTTACCAGTTAGAAAAACGCAGTGATCCACGTGGCAGTTTGGCCGAATTTATCAAACTACCAGCATTTGGGCAAATCTTTGTTTCGCGTACTAAACCAGGTATTACACGCGGGAATCATTATCATCACACCAAAACAGAAAAATTTCTAGTGTTGGAGGGTGAAGCCATTGTACGTTTCCGCTCTATCAATGGCACAGAAGTAATTGAGTATCCAGTTGTCGGAAGTGAATATCAAGTTGTTGACATACCGCCAGGCTACACTCACTCCATAGCGAACGTAGGTGAGAGTGAGCTTGTCACCTTGTTTTGGGCCAGTGAACTCTTTGATCCCGATCATCCAGACACCTATTACATCCCGGTCCTTGAAACAGAGGATGGACAGGCACAATGAAGGTCACAACAATTGTTGGTACCCGACCAGAAATTATTCGACTTTCGCGAGTTATGGCAGCGTTGGATCGGTATGTTGACCATACGATAGTCCACACTGGCCAAAATTATGATTACGAGCTAAACCAGATCTTTTTTGAGGATCTATCGATCCGCAAGCCAGATTATTTCTTAGAGGCTGTCGGGACAACAGCGGCGGAAACGATCGGTCTAATCATTGCCAAAGCCGATGCTGTGCTGCGAGAAATTCGACCAGATGCCGTCTTGCTCCTTGGTGATACGAACAGTTGTCTGGCTGCAATTGCCGCGAAACGCCAAAAGATCCCAATCTTTCACATGGAAGCGGGGAACCGCTGTTTTGACCAACGAGTGCCGGAGGAAATTAATCGAAAAATTGTTGATCATATTAGTGATATCAACTTACCCTACTCAACAATTTCGCGCGGTTATTTACTGAGAGAAGGTATACCACCCGACCGCATTATTAAGACGGGCAGTCCCATGTATGAGGTTCTGCACCACTATATGCCCCAGATTGAGGCGTCGACTGTTCTAAACGAGCTTGGCTTGCAGGTGGGTGAATACTTTGTTGTCAGCGCTCATCGCGAAGAGAATATTGATTCACCCGCACAATTTGCAAAGCTCATCACGATCCTGCATAAGCTCGCAGATACATATAGTCAGCGTGTGATCATGTCCACTCACCCTCGCACACGAAAGCGAATTGAGTCAGAACAGGTTGCTCTGCCCCAGACGATTGACTTGATGAAACCATTTGGTTTTAGCGACTACGTACATCTACAACAGCATGCGAAGGCGGTTCTCTCAGACAGTGGGACTATCACCGAAGAATCATCGATCCTCGATTTTCCAGCCCTCAACATTCGACAGGCTCATGAACGGCCGGAAGGAATGGAAGAAGGTGCGGTAATGATGGTCGGGTTAGAGTGGGATCGGATTTTAACAGCACTGGAAATTTTGACCTGTCAAAGTCGTGATCAGCAACGCACATTACAAATGGTTGCCGATTATACGATGCCTAACGTGTCCGAGAAAGTAGTGCGGATAATCATGAGCTATACAGATTACGTAAATCGGGTTGTGTGGCGAAAGGCATAAAACGTAAACAGTCATGCGTATTCTACTACTAAGCCAATTCTTTTGGCCGGAGGAAAGAACAGCGCCAACAAATCTTGCAGCACTAACTGTAGATTTGCAAGCACAGGGGCATCAGGTTCTTGTGATTACGGGTTTTCCGAATCATCCTTTTGGTAAAATTTACGAAAGCTACCAGCTAAAATTGTGGCAGTGGGATAGCTATCAAGAAGTCGACATTTTGCGACTTCCGTTATATCCGAATCATGGCACTGCATTGCGAGGACGCTTATTCAACTATCTTTCATTTGCGGTAAGTGTTGTATTATTAGGTTCATTAGCAGCAATGCGGTTTCAACCTGATATTCTTTTTGTTTATTACGCACCACTTACCATCGGGTGGCCGGCAAAGTGGTTACAGATTGTAACTGGTGCACAAATAATCTATTGGATCACGGATTTGTGGCCTGAGAATTTACGTGCAACTAACCCAAATCTTAGCGAAAGACTTTATAAACTACTAAGATGGATTGAAGATTGGGGATATCGTCAGGCCACAAAATTATGCGTTGATTCTCCAGGTTATGAGGAAAATCTCATTACAAAAGGGGTTGATCCCCAAAAAATACAGATAGTGGCAGAGTGGGCTGACGAATCGCTTTTTTTCCCTGTAGAGCCAGACTCGGCTTTACAGCAAAAATATGGGCTCAAGGAAAAGTTGAATATTGTCTACGGCGGGAATTTGGGTACGGTACAGGGATTAGACACCGTCATAACCTCTGCAAAATTGCTAAGAGATGAGACCAATGTCCAGTTTATATTCATTGGCGATGGCAACGATCTGGTAGCTTTACAAAATCAGGTTGCAGCAGAACAACTTACAAATGTTATATTCATTCCGCGCCAACCTATGCAGGAGATCCATCGGTTTTTTGCATTGGCAGATGTTCTTCTTGTCCATCTCAAAGCAGAACCGATTTTTAAACTTCAGTTACCATCCAAGGTTATCGCATACTTGGCCTGTGGACGGCCCATCTTGTGTGCGGTGCCTGGTGCATCCGCTAAAGTCGTTCACGATGCCCAAGCTGGACTTTGTTGCGCATCCGAAGATCCACAAGCATTGGCACAAACTGTTCGCAAGTTTATTGCAATGTCAAGTTCAGAACGGAATCAACTTGGAGCCAACGGTCGCAAGGCATATTTGCAAGGATATACAAGATGCGTTCAGGTTAATCGTTTGGAGACAATATTTCAAACGGTAAGTACGCACTTACATAAACAAGCTGTGGTACATCATGAGTAACACACTATTATCCTTACAACCCATCATCATTATCGGTGCAGGACGCTCTGGGACTAATATGTTGCGAGACATTTTGGTCAATTTAGAAGGCTTTGGAACTTGGCCGTGCGATGAAATTAACTACATCTGGCGTCATGGCAATATTACCTTTTCAACGGACGAACTTGCACGACAACATGTACATTCTCTCACTAAACAATTCATTCGAACCAAATTTCAACAATTGGTAAATCGACACAAGTTACAATATGTAGTGGAAAAAACCTGTGCGAATTCCCTACGGGTCGGATTTGTAGATGAAATAATCCCAGAGGCAAGATATCTCTTCATTGTTCGTGATGGCCGTGACGTTGTTGCATCTGCCCTCAAACGTTGGCAAGCCTCTCTCGACTTGAAATACATTGCCGCCAAAGCACGCTATGTGCCACTTAGTGATATTCCATACTATGGGCTGCGTTATATTGGAAATCGTCTGTATCGCTTCATATCAGAAGAAAAGCGACTAGCCTTCTGGGGTCCCAGATTCGAAGGGATGGATGAGCTTTTGCGTCATGAATCACTGCCTGTTGTCTGTGCACACCAGTGGCGAAGATGTGTTGAACGGGCGGAAGAGGACTTTCAAGAGATCGGCCCATCGAGAGTCCATTTTATTCAAT
Organism: Caldilineaceae bacterium; assembly: GCA_965228585.1. Lineage (GTDB taxonomy): Bacteria > Chloroflexota > Anaerolineae > Caldilineales > Caldilineaceae > JAHBVH01. The sequence goes on along the minus strand of CBDDHX010000004.1, from coordinate 2,486,706 downwards.
ATGAGCATCTTGTAAATGATACTGATACTACACTCAATGATCTATTCAACTTTTTAGAGATTGAAGTAGACAAAACCACGATTGCAGAGTTGACAAAGAATGTTCATGCAAGCAGCGTAGGCAATTGGCGTAAGGATTTAACAACTGAAATGATAGAGCAAATTCAGCCAGTAATACAGGATACACAAGCAAGATATGGTTATATATAGCAGACGATTATGACATTTCCTCAACAGTAACATAAATCTATTACAGTTGGAGACACTGAACCCGCCGCCAAGCTAAGCCAGTGCCTCCATGAGACAACTCAACGCAGCTAATGAAAAATCTCTTTTCTTCATTAGCTCTCGCTGGTGCCTTTTGCATTATAGCACCAACCCATGCTCTCCATCAATTGTACATTGAAACCACGTACAAAGGTATCATCCAGCGAGTATGCACTAAGACCACCCCAGGTGTAGCATGCTCAAAAATAGTAACTCAATCATTGATGTTCACAATCATTCCCAGCTTCGGTCGTCATCGATAACAGTTCATCCATTGCAATTTAGAGACCGCTTGATTAAAAGAAGCTTTGATATTTTCGTCTCGGCTTTCGGTCTGCTTGCTCTGTGGTGGTTAATCTTGATTACGTGGATCCTTGCTGCAATTGATACAAAAGCGAATGGCTTTTTCACACAAAAGCGGGTGGGTAGAGACGGTAAGCTATTTCGTGCCATCAAAATTCGTACAATGCGTGCAGTACCAGGCATCGTGACGACAGCGACCACAGCAAACGACCCACGCATAACCCACTTTGGCAGTTTATTGCGCAGAACAAAGCTAGATGAGCTACCGCAACTGTTCAATGTGCTAGTTGGACAGATGAGCTTTGTTGGACCCAGACCAGATGTGCCGGGCTTTGCAGACCAGCTAATGGGAGAGGATAGAATTATTTTAGCTGTCCGCCCGGGAATCACTGGCCCCGCCACATTGGCTTTTCGAGACGAGGAAACTCTTTTGGCCAGTCAAGCTGAGCCAGAAAGATACAACCGCGAAGTAATTTTTCCAGAGAAAGTACGCATCAATCGTGAGTATGTCACCCGTTACCGATTCACCAACGATATTCGATACATCATTCAAACCATCATCAAATAAACAAAGTACCGAGCCGTCACCCCAGCGCATCTACCTCTCCGCGCCCCACATGTCTGGGTTGGAGCAGGAGTTTGTGGCCGAGGCCTTTGCCACCAATTGGATTGCGCCGGTGGGACCCCACGTCAACGCCTTTGAGACAGAGTTTGCCGAGTTGGTGGGTGCGCCGCACGCGGCCGCGCTCACATCGGGCACGGCCGCGCTTCATCTGGCCCTAATTCTGGCGGGGGTAACCACGGGAGATGAGGTGTTGGTCTCTACGCTGACCTTTTCGGCGAGCGTCAATCCAATTGTCTACCTGGGTGCCAAGCCGGTCTTCGTCGATAGTGAGCGCAGCTCTTGGAATATGGATCCGATGCTGTTGACAGAGACGTTGGCGCGCAAGGCTCGCCAAGGGAAGCTACCCAAGGCAGTGGTGCTGGTCCACCTCTATGGACAGAGCGCGGACATTGCGCCAATTCAGGCAGCCTGTGACCGCTACGGGGTGGCGCTGCTTGAGGATGCGGCCGAAGCGCTGGGCAGCAGCTATCGCGGCCAAACACCGGGCACCTTTGGCAAGGCTGGCATCTACTCCTTCAACGGCAACAAAATCATCACGACCTCGGGCGGCGGCATGCTCGTTTCGGCGGATGCAGCGCTCATTGCCCAAGCCCGCAAGCTGGCGACGCAGGCGCGGGATGAGGCCCCCCATTACCAACACTCAGCGATCGGTTACAATTACCGGCTCAGCAACGTGTTGGCGGGCATCGGTCGCGGGCAGTTGCGTGTGCTGGAAGATCGGGTACAGGCACGCCGCCACAATTTTGACCGGTACCAACAGATCCTGGGTCACTTGCCCGGCATCAGCTTTATGCCCGAAGCAGATTGGGGTCGCCACACGCGCTGGCTCACTTGCATCACCATCGATCCCAGCGAATTTGGCGCGACCCGCGAAGATCTCCGCCTGGCGCTCGAAGCCGAAAATATAGAGGCGCGACCCGTCTGGAAGCCAATGCACCTGCAGCCGGTCTTTGCCGGTTGCGAGGCGGTTGGGGGCGCGGTTGCGGAGCAGCTCTTCACGGCTGGGCTCTGTCTGCCGTCGAGCTCGAATCTGCGCGCGGCTGAGTTGGCCCGTGTTACCGCGGTGATCCAACGGCTATTTCAGCGGCAGCCCGCTCCCCAGTCGCACGCCCCATAGCACCCCACGCAGCACCCCTCCTCTCTTACCAACCGACACTACTGTAATGTTGTTAACATTCTCACGCCACTGATTACACTATAATACCACTCTGCTACATCCGGTAACATTACGGTTCGCTACATAAGTCCTTAAAATTTGTAAGCCAATGTTTTTGATTGTAAGGCCAAACTTACGCATTTCGGTGTATACTGAATCAGACATTTGCCGTAGATTTGTGGTGCCCTCACCCAGTTGAGGTGCGACAGATGCAGGGATCTGAGGCCCGTCACGGCTAGCCCACGGGCTTGATCCGTTCGTTTGCAACCACTGACAGATTTGCGCTTTGTCCTGCCCTGCGCCAAAATCGAGTTAGCATTACGTTTTTGTTAGTTCGGTCCCTTTGTCGCATCTTGTACTGGTCCAGCCCGCCACCATCGCGTCCACAGCGCCACCGTCCAGCCCTGGACCAGAGGAACAGGTTTACTACTATTAAAGGATTCTCGCGATGCCAAGTCAAGTATCCCTCATTTTGACCCTGCGCAATGCGATCGCCAACCGCCTACTCCACCTCCGCAACCGCCACTACGCGCTGATCGACCTGATCGTCTTTGCACTCATGCCAGCGTTGGCCCTCTATCTGCGTACCGAAACGCTCTTTAGTTCACCCGATTTTGGCTGGCCACTGCTGGTCTACACGGCATTGGCCGTGATGGTGCGCATGGCGATCTTTCACAGCTATGGCATGTACCAGCGCTACTGGCGCTTTGTCAGTGCACACGATTTCGCCCAGCTGGTCGTTGCCACTGGATTGGCGCTCGGCATCACGGCCCTTGCCGCGTTCGTGCTCTGGCAGCGCGAGCCCTGGCTGCGCATGCCCCTCTCCATTCCATTCCTCGATGCCATGCTAACGTTGCTGGTGGCTGGGGGAATGCGCGCGAGCGTGCGGCTCACGGAAAACATGCGCTGCCTGCCGCGTCTGCCACAACCCACGCCCACCACAACCGCGGAACGCACCTTGATCGTGGGCGCGGGCTACACCGGCGCGCACCTGGCCCGCGAGATCCGGGACAACCAGCACATCACGCTGCGCCTGCTCGGCTTTGTGGACGACAATCCAGAGAAACAGGGCATACAGATCCACAACGTGCGGGTGTTGGGCAGCCGCGCCGATCTCCCCGCGCTGCTGCAAAAATATCAGATCGAGCGGGTGATCATTGCCATGCCCAGCGCGGCCGGCTCGGTCATCAGGGCGGTGGTGAATATCTGTCAGACGGCACAGGTGGCGGTTCAGACCATGCCGGGCACCCACGAATTTCTCAATGGCTCCGTGAGCATTAGCAAGCTGCGCGATGTGCAGATCGAGGATCTGCTGCGCCGCGCGCCGGTCGAGACCGACATTGCCGCGGTGCATGGGTTGCTGCAGGGCAAACGGGTGTTGGTGACCGGTGGCGGCGGTTCAATTGGCAGCGAACTCTGCCGCCAGATCCTGCGCTGCCAGCCCCGCGAATTGATTCTGGTGGGCCATGGCGAGAACTCGATCTTCGAGATCCACCAGGAACTGAGCCAGTGGCTCTGCACCGCCCACGATGAGCAGAGAGCGCCGGCCACGAAGCTCACGGCCGTCATTGCCGACCTGCGCTTCCGCGAGCGGATCTTTGGCATCTTTGCCGAACATCGGCCCGCAGTGGTCTTTCACGCCGCGGCGCACAAACATGTGCCGCTAATGGAAGAGAATCCAGTGGAAGCGATCACCAACAATGTGCTGGGGACCCGGCTGCTTCTGGCCGCGGCCCAGGCCCACGATGTCGAGCGCTTCGTGATGATCTCGACGGACAAGGCGGTGAACCCGACCAATGTCATGGGGGCCAGCAAGCGCATTGCCGAACAATTGGTCTTGCAGGCGGCCCAGCGGAGCGGCAGATTCTATCAAGTGGTGCGCTTTGGCAATGTGTTGGGGAGCCGGGGCAGCGTCATCCACACCTTCAAGCGCCAGATTGCCAAGGGTGGCCCGGTCATGGTGACCCACCCGGAGATGGTGCGCTATTTCATGACGATCCCAGAAGCGGTGCAGCTGGTGTTGCAGGCTGCGGTCATCGGCCAGGGGGCCGGCGTGCTCATGCTCGACATGGGGGAACCGGTCCAGATTGCCCAGCTGGCGCGCGATCTGATTGAGCTTTCTGGCTTGCGGGTGGGCAGCGATATTGAGATTGCTTTCAGTGGCTTGCGGCCCGGCGAAAAGCTCTTCGAGGAGATGTTCAAACCGAACGAAGAGCATCGGCGCACCGAACATGCCAAAATCTTCATTGCCCACAATGCCAGCCAGATTGTACCGGCGGACCTGGCTGGACAGGTCGATGCGCTGATTGCCGCTGCGCTGGCCAACCACGCGGCCAGAATCTTTGACCTGTTGACCCAAATGTTACCAGAGTATCAACGGTGGACAGTGCAAGAAGATCCGGCCACCCCGGTGGCAGAAAAACGGCGGCAACGCATGGAGAAGCCCACCGTCTCACTCACGCTCACGCCAGCTTCCGGCGACTAGCGCAGCTCCTGATGCCATCTGGGGGAAATGCGTCAATGAATTGGGCTGCTAACCGTGAGATGCAGCCGCTGACGCGGCTTCCCTCGGTTAGCAGTGGATTTCAACCCCGCGCATTTTGGGAAAATGCGCCAATCAATCGAGCCTCATCCCCTGAATACGCAGCCGCTAACGCGGCTCCCCCCGGTTAGCGGCGAGGTAACCCCCGCGCTGACGCAAGTTTCAACCGCGCATTCCTGACGCACAACGCGGTGCGATTCAGTCCCCTTTTCTTTGCGCCTGAGAACGGTGGTACAATAGCAGCCATTCTGCCAGCACGGTCAAGGCAGAGCGTCCACCGTCAGTAGATCAGGAGCAAGTGATCCCCATGCAACCACAGCGGCGCCAGCCGGGCGCACCCCACCGATCCCGTTCATTGCACAGAGGTACCGTGGTCGATCCGCGGCTGCCAGCGCACCCAGGCGCAACGCACGGCACAACAGCACCCACTGGATGGGCGCATGCCATGCAGTGGCTCACCAGCCGGGTGGGCGCGGCACTGCTGATGGCCACCGTGGTTGTGGCGCTGCAGTGGCAGCCCGCACGGGCCGCGGACGAGCCGACCTGCCCCGTCTTCCCCAATCCACAGGATCGCTTTGGCTTCAATGTGGCGCGCGAAAATGGCAAACGCATTGATGACTACGATGTCACCCCCCTTCACGGCCGGTGGTATCTCGACTATGCCACCCAGGAAGTGGCCAGCCAACCGGCGGAGATGGTCTATGCCCAGATGATACGCGCCAACCGCTGGACCACCCAGACGATGAGCAACACGCTGCGCACGATCGACGCGGTGACCGCCAACCATCCGGGTACGCTCTGGATTCTGGGCAATGAACCGGATCGGGACAAGCAGGATGGGCAGACGCCAGCCGAATACGCGGTCTTCTACCACGACGTTTACGAGCAGATCAAAGCGCGCGATCCCAGCAGTCGCGTCGCGATTGGGGGAGTGGTCCAATCAACCCCCCTGCGCCGCCACTATCTCGATCTGGTCCTGAGCGAATATCAGCGCCGCTATGGCAGGGCGCTGCCGGTCGATGTCTGGACGATCCACGCCTTTATCTTGCCGGAAAATTATGAATGGGGAGCGTCGATTCCGCCGGGAATGGCCGAGTTTGCCGATGAGGGGATGCAGTACACGGTGGACGATCACGACAGCCAACCGATCTTCCAGGCCAATATCCGTGCCTTTCGCCAGTGGATGGCAGAGAACGGCTATCGGGACAAACCGCTGCTCATCACCGAATATGGCATCTTGCTCTCTGTGCTGCATGGCTTTCCCCACGAGCGGGTGCGCAACTTTATGATTGGCAGCTTTGACTATTTTCTGACCGCCACCGATGCCGCGATTGGCTATCCCGCGGATGGGAACCGGTTGGTGCAGGCGTGGTCCTGGTTTAGCCTCAACTACCCACCCTACGATCTCGAAACCGGTATTGGCCACAATGGCAATCTGTTGACGCCGGAGGGTGCGCTGCTCCCGTTGGGGCAGGAGTACGGCGCATATGTCTCGGCACTGGAGAGCAGCGCCGACCTGACCCTCGAACTCACCCGCTTTGCCCTGGCGCCGTCGGTGGTCGTCACGCCAACGGCAGCCATCACTACACCCATCACCGCAACGCCGCCGGCAATGGCGGCCTGGCCACCGACCCTCACGCTGACGACGCAGGTGCAGAATGTGGGCAATGTCGCGGGCTGTCATTTGCAGCTGGAGCTTTGGCACCAGCCGCCAGGTGGCAGCAGCGTGCTGGTTGGCCGTCAACCGCTGCAACAGCTGGCGGCCGAGGCCAGCCACACCGCGACCTTTGCGTGGCAACCCACGCAGTTGGACATGGGCGCGCACCAGGTTCAACTGCGCGTCACGGTAGACAACGGCCAGCTGGGGCTGCCAATTCTGTGGCAAGCAGCAACCCAGACGCTGCTCGTCCTCGACGAGCCACTGACGCAACGGCTCTACCTGCCGATTGTCCAGTAGCGCTCATTGTCCCGTAGCGCTCAATGTTTCAGTAGCGCTCGTTGTCCAGTAGCGCTCATTGCCCCGTAGCGCTCATTGTTTCAGTAGCGCTCGTTGCCCAGTAGCGCTCATTGTTTCAGTAGCGCTCGTTGCCCAGTAGCGCTCGTTACCCAGTAGAAAGACGACGGCTCATGGCTGGTAGCCATGAGCCGTCTTTCATTGATTACAGCACGACCTCCTGGTCGTTGATTAGTTACAGCACGACCAGCTGGTCGCTTCTTTAGCTACGGCACGACCACCTGGTCGTTTTCTTCCAGGCCAGCCAGGATCTCCACGTAGTCGCTGCTGATCACCCCAACGGCAACATTGGCACGACGAATCTCATTCTCCTCATATTTGCCCACATAGTAGAGCTGGTTCTCCTCTTGCAAGGCAGCACGGGGAATGATCAGTGCGTTGGGCTTGCTCTGCAAACGGACCTCCACGGCGACCGTCACGCCTTCGCGCAACGCGAGTTCTTCGGCAGATTCGAGGGCAGCAGCGTGCAGGGCAACCTCCGTCAGTGAACCTTGGCTGGTCCCAAAGGGTCGCGGCAGGGCAGCAATTTCGCCCGCCAAGACCTGGTTTGCCAATGCAGCAGATGTAATCTGCACCGGCATTCCTTCCACCAATGGTTGCAATTGGGTGCGGGTCAGATTCAGCTCAATCTTCATCTCGGTCGCATCGACCAGCCGGGCCACCGCGCTGTAGGAAGAGACAGCCAACAATTCGTCCTCTTCGGGCAGATTGATAAAGCGTACCTCACCGGCAAAGGGGGCATTGATCTGCCCCTCGAGAATCGTCTGCTTGATCCGTTCCACGCTCAGCTCGGCGCGCTGGACATTGAGCGCCAATACGGGATCGACCGCTTCATCGATGCGTGTCAGCGCCAATTCGGCCTGTTGCACCTCGAGCTTGCGGATCTCTTCCAGCACATTCGCCACCGAGGAATCGCTATTCCCCAGTTGGTCGGCCGCGCCTTGCAAACGCAACTGGGCGATCTCCAGGCTCGTCTCTGCCTGCTGCCGTTGGACACGCAGGTTCGCTTCGGCTTGTTGCAGATTCTCCTTGGCAATGGCCAGGCCAAGCAGGGCCGATTCCAAATCGATCTCGATCAGACTGTTATCCAATGTCGCGATGAGGTCGCCGGCCTCAACCCGATCGCCATCACGGACAAAGACGTCGGCAATTTGGCCGCCGCGCCGAAAGAAGAGATCTTCTTCACGCGCCGGCGTGACCCGCCCCGAAAATGTTTCCAGCTGCACCACCTCGCCGCGGATGACCGGAAAGGCATCCACGGTCGTCGTGGCGCTGGGTGTCTGCAGATTTGCCGGCAGTGCAATGGGCGTTGGTGTGGGACGCCCCCCGAAACGGCACCCCACCAGCAAGAGGCACAAAGCCACGAGCAACATAGGGTTCCTGGCCTGGTTTACCATGAGCAACTGTATCCTAACTAGTGCAATCACATCGTTTGTTTGATATTTTTGAAACCGCAAAACTCACCCGCAAACCAACTCGGGATGATCTATCTCTTGTACAACCGAAATGCCTTTTCATGTCCGGCTTTTACGCTGGCTTTTACGTCGGCTTTTGCGCTGACTTTTACGTTGGTGCTGCTTCTGCTCCGGTTGCGTTTGCGGCTCCTGATGAACCAGCAGGGCAACGAGGGCAAAGAAGAACCAGGGCAGAAATGCCAATTTCGTTCCCCAGGTAACGGCGTCAATTAGGCCGTGTACGATCAGTCCAATCAGTGCGGCGAGTGTGCCAACGGCCAGTGCCCAGCGCAACGTGGCCCGCCGCCGCGCGTGCACCTGGGCGCGGCGGCTGCTACGTCGCTGCGCTGCCGTTGCCGAGGCAGGAGCCTCTTGTGCATGGGATGGCGCTGATGGTGCCGTGGTTGCCGTGCCATACCCACCGTCGCGAATAATGGTGTAGAGCTGGCGCATGGTTACGACGAGCAACCAGAGAAAGCAGAGCAACCCGGGCAGACCCAGCTCCAGGGCGATCTGTAAAAAGAGATTGTGGGCATGTGGAATGCGCCCGCTCCCCAGGAGCCCCGGGTAGATCGCGGGCAGAACCACATCGAATTGACCCAGCCCCACGCCAGTGATCGCGTAGTAGGCCAGTGCGGACAAGCTGTGCTGCCAGATCTCCAGACGCCCGGAAAATGACGTGATGGAGCCGTCGCTGCCCAATGCTTCCAAAAAGAGCACCGCGCCATCAATGGTCAGCACAACCGCCAGCGCGGCAAAGGTAATGGCGAACGCCACGGCAGAGAGTGGCCAGCGCAAGATGCAGACCACCATCAGCGCCACAAAGAGCGCCAGGTAACTACCCCGGCTCTGTGCCAGTAGCACCGTAATCAGCATGGGCAGGGCAAGCAACAGCACACAGGGAGGCAGCCACCGCCGTTTGGTCCACCCACGGCGGATCCCCAATGCACACAGCAGGGGAATTGGCAACAGCAGGGAGCCAGCCAGAATGTTGGGGTTGATGGTCTCGCCCCAGCCAAAGAGATCAATCGGCTTTGAGCGTGCGACTGTTTCGGAAAAGGTGAAAAATTCGGTTGGAACCCTGGCGAGCAGCTCGGGCCCGAGCGCGCTCAACAGCAGACCACTGCCCACAATGGGGACGGTTGCCAGCCAGGGCCGGCGTTGCATTGGTGGCCAGTTCAAGAGCGCAATGTAAATGGCAATGCCCAGCGCGAGCAGGCCAGCAGCATACCAGGCACGTGCAGGATCGGTGACCGCCCAAAGCCCCACGAGAGACCAACCGAGCAAGACATAGATCGGTGGATTCAGGGGCACCGGTGGTGCCAGCCGACGTTCAAAGAGCAAGCGCAGGGGCCAAAAGAGCAAGAGCGCGCCCACCAGCCAGGGGTGCAACCACTCCTCCCAAAAAAAGTCGCGGAAGAGCAAAGAAGGGGCCAGCGCGGCAATCCAGAAAGGCTCTAGCCAGAGCACCGCGGCGACAACGCGCGCTCCCCAAGCTGTGGATGGCGTTGGGGTCGCAGGCGGTGTGACGTCGGCGTACTGCTCTTTGGACGGCTGCTCTAGCAGGAAACTGGTATCAGCCACGTCGCCTTCTTCAACCGTGCGCAGGGCATAGTGTGGGGCCGGCACCGGCGCTCGCTCTAGCTGTTGCGTATGCTTTTTGTCATCGGCAGGGGTTGGCATTGGCAGTTACTATTGTTCAGGGTAAAGAACCATTGTTACAGCTTACAGAATTTGTGATCAGCTAACGCAATAGGGTAGCATCTGTGCATAAGCTCTCTGTGGACATGATAACGGTTTGCTTAATGTGTGGCAACAGAATCGAATAACGAGATCAATCTGTTGTAAACAAGACATTTGTCGCATGATCGCGCTACCGCTACAGAGCGGAGCTATCGCAAGACATTACGATTCGTTTTTTCACTGAAAGCAAAATTACAAGGGCTATGATACCAGATCATCGACGGATCTGACAGTTATTTTCCAACATAGAAAGCGAATTGTAAGTTGAAAGATACAACAAATGTCTTACAATAAACTCGGAGTTCATCTGACGTTCAACCGCGATGTACGTGATTCTCTACCCTGTACAACCCTGTCTACCACGCTTTACCGCGACTTTCACGTGCTGTGTAGAGCTCTACGATAAATTTTGACCTTCTCCGGAAGCAAGGTACCATTAGCATACTGGTACAGGCCCTAAAACCTTACGTTTCGCATCAAGTAACATTACGGTTCAACATTGCATACTAACAGTACGGTTCCACATTGCAATCTTACATGAACCATGAGCAGTATCGGTGAGAAATCTGTCGTTGTAAAATCTATCACTGGATGATCTATCGCTGGCAATCAGGGCAATAGAGATGCTTCAGTAGAGAGTAATCTGGGTTTAAGTAGCCCATCTGCGCTACGTTGATGCCGAAAAGGCACTAGTTCACTTCAACATCTGAATCCCCAAAGGAATGTGTTGTGCAAATACAAAACTCCGACCACTCGCAAGAACCAGCTGTTAATCTTTTGCCCGAAATTGATTTAAAGGTCTATCTCCGGATTCTCTGGCACTGGGCATGGCTGATTGTCCTTTGTGTTGTTTTGGCTGCCGTCAGTGCTTACGTTGCCAGTTCACTTGCAGTGCCCATCTATCAATCCACGGCAACACTGTTGATCGACCAGGCCAGCACGCCAACAGCGACCTATCAAGATATTCTCACGAACGAACGAATTGCCCGCACCTATGCCGAGCTGATGCAACGCAAGCGGACGCTGCGCAGTGTTGCGGAACGGCTGGGGCTCGAAGCCGATGTGCTCGAATCCGCGATCACTGAGATCAACGTGACACCGACGCGCGATACCCAGCTGGTTCAGGTCCAGATTGAAGGAATTGCCCCACAGCTGGTGGCGCTGGTTGCCAACCAACTCCCCCTTGTCTTTATTGAGGAGTTGAACCAAATCCAGACCGAGGACTTTGCCGAGTCCAAGGCGAGCCTGGAGACGCAGCTCAGCAATCTGAGGGGCCAGATCGAAACCACAACGGTCGAGGTAGAGGGGCTAAATGGTTCGCGCACGGCAGAAGAAGAGATTCGCCTTGCTCAGCTGCGCGATGAATTGGCTGAATACCAAAGCAGCTATACCACGCTGCTGGGCAAATATGAAGAATTGCGCCTGATCGAGTTGCAATCGACCGATAGCATTACCGTTGTGGAAGAAGCGGAGCAACCAGAGGAGCCGATTCGCCCACGGGTTTTGGTGAACACGCTGTTGGCCGCCATTGTTGGGGGCATGCTGGCACTCGGGGTGGTCTTTCTCATTGAGTACATGGATGACCGCATCAAGTCCCCCCAGGATCTCTACACCATTCTCGATGCGCCCATCTTGGGGACGGTTGCCCACATGGGCAGCCAAAAAGTACGCAAGCAGCGTCACGAAGTTAGCCGAGAAGATGCCCTCATTTCTGCCAGCCAACCCCGGCATCCGATTACCGAATCCTATCGGCGGTTGCGCACCAATTTGCGCTTTTCGAGTGTCAACGAGCCGACAAAGGTGATCCTGCTCACCAGCGCCACGCCGTCAGAAGGCAAGACCACAACGGCAGCCAACCTGGCGGCTGTGGTGGCACAGGCCGGACACCGCGTGGTACTGATCGACGCGGATCTACGCAAGCCTCAGTTGCACAAGGTCTTCAATCTCAGCAAGGGGCCGGGCCTAACCGATGCACTGTTGAGTGGTGGTGAATCTTCCTTCTTTCTGCGCGAGACAGAACTCTCAAATTTGCAGCTTCTCACCTGTGGGAGCATCCCCCCCAATCCGGCAGAATTGCTGGGCTCCAAGCCAATGCAACGCATTTTGGAACAGCTGCAACACGAGGTAGATCTGATCATCATCGATGCACCGCCCATTCTCGCGGTGAGCGATGCGCAGATTCTCTCTGGCTTTGCCCAAGGTGTGCTGCTGGTTGTCAACACAGAGCAGACGGCCCGTGGATTGGTGGCAAGCGCGGCCACGGCACTGCAACAGGTTGATGCACGCCTGTTGGGTGTTGTGCTGAACAAGATGACCCGGTCGCCACGTAGTTACTACTACTACGATGCCTATGCAAGTTACTATGCGGAAGCGAGTGAAGAAGAAATTGCCGAGAGCACACCAATGCGGGTGACACCGGCCAAGGTTGCAACCGCAACCAAAGCGTCCAATGCCCCCACAACGGCAACGGCAACGGCCACCGAAAGCACGGATCAGTTCCAGATCCAGGCGGATCATGGACAAAAGAATGGCTATTATCAGCTGACACCGAAAAATGAAAAGTCGTAGCTCGACAGCCCCATTGCGGCTCGCGCACGAGCGTCTCGTTGCACCGTTCTCTATCCACCGTTTACACAGGAAATGATTGCAGCCACAACAATGCCCACTATCCTGATTATCTGCACAGCCAACCAATGTCGTTCCCCGGTGGGGGAGGCATTGCTCCGCAAACAACTGACCGAAGCGCATGGCGATCTGGAATGGCAGGTCGAGTCCGCGGGAACGTGGGCGGCCAACGACCGTCCGGCCCACCCCGACATGCGGGTGGCGGCCATGGAAGCGGGGCTGGATCTTGCCACGCACCGGGCGCGCAACGTCGACACGCTGCCGCTGGAGGGGTACGATCTGCTGCTCACCATGGAACAGAGCCACAAAGAGGCGCTGGAAATTGAGTTTCCGGCAGTCCGGGGACGAACGCACCTCCTCAGCACAATGGCTGGCGTCAGTTATGATGTGCCCGACCCCATTGGCGGACCGCCCGATGAATACCGTGCTTCTGTCCGCGAGCTGGATCGCCTCATCCGCATGAGCCTGCCGCGGATCGTGGAGCTTGCCACCGCGGCGGCCAAGACGAATGCCACAAAGAGCGACTCCACAGATTCATAGTAGACCCTGGCGTAGATCAGGCCACACCTGTTTTGCCGTTTGCACTCAGGTTGTAGGGCCTGATTCCCTGCCGTGGTATTTACGTCACGCCGTAATAGGCAAGCGCACTGTGCGCCACAGTTACACCGATGACAGGACCCCCACATGCGTGAACACATTTTTGAGCCAGAGGAGCAACAGCACGTCCCCACCCACTCACCACGCCGACGGGCTGGGCAGCGCCGCACGGGCTGGCGACGACGCGGCTGGATCGGCGCGGGCCTCATCCTGCTCTGCCTGCTCCCATTTCTCTGGCAAGCGGGGCGCATTGGCTTGCAGCTACAGGCGGCCTATCGCAGTGGCCAACAGTTTGCCACCTTTGCCCGGGGCGATCTGACGCCCGAGCAGTATGCCATGGCAGCCACTGCCCTGGCGGAAAGCTCGACCGCGCTCACCGCGGCCGAAGCCAACTTTGGCTTCTTTGCACCGCTCCTGCACAATCTACGCTGGCTGCCACTGGTGGGATCCGATCTGGCCGCGCTGCCCCCCCTCTTTGCCGCGGGGCAACAGTTGAGTGAGATTGGTGTCAGCGCTTTTGCCCTGGCGGAACCGATCCTGCTGGCCCCGGCAGGCAGTTCCCCCCTCACCCAATTGCCCGCCCTCTATGCAACGGCCGAGCCAGAACTGGCGCGACTGCGTGTCGAGATGGAGGGGGTGACAGCAACGTTGGCGGAGATCGAAGCCGCCGCGCTCTCACCATTGCTACGCGAACCGGTCCAGCAACTTCAATCCGCGGTGGGTCTGCTGGCACCGGGCCTGCAACTGAGCGGGCACCTGCCCGCGCTGCTGGGCATGGGCGAGGCGCGGACTTATCTCATTCTGGCCCAGAACAACCACGAGCTGCGTGCCACCGGTGGCTTCCTCACCGCGGTCGGTCGGCTCTCGCTGCTCGATGGCCGCGTCGTGGGCCTGGAGTTTGTCGATAGCTACGATGCGTCGATCAGTCGCACGGATGTGACGGTGCCCCAAGCGCCGCTGCCCGTTCGCCGCCACATGGGCATCGAAATTATGTTGCTGCGCGATGCCAACTGGTCCCCCGATTTTCCGACGACGGCGCAGATTATGCGTACCATCTATACCCAACAGACCGGCCAAAGCGTGGATGGTGTGATTGCCCTGGATTTGCACGCGGTGGAACGCTTTGTCAGCGCGCTGGAGCCACTGCAACTGGCGGGGGTGGACGCACCGCTGACGGGCGCAACGGTGATCGAGCAGCTCGCCGCTTTTTGGGCCGCGCCGCTCGACAGCGATGTCTCGCTGGCCGGCGGCGATGCCGCGTGGTGGAAGCAGCGCAAGGACTTCATCCCCAAGTTGGCCAACGCCATGCTGACCCGCGTTCAGCGGGGACAGTTCGACTATCTGCAAATGTTGTCGACCCTGCAGGGGGCATTGGAGACGCGGGCGGTGCAGCTCTGGTTTGCCAATCCCGAAATCGCGGCCTCGCTGGCCACGGTTGGCTGGGATGGGGGGCTGCGTCCCCCGCCGGATGGTGACTTTCTGGCCATCGTCGACACCAACTTTGGCTACAACAAAGTCAACGCCGTGATCGAAGAGACGGTCTCCTATCAGGTGGCGTGGCCAGATGAGGATGAGGCCGCGGCCGCCGCGGTGGCGACGCTGACGCTGATCTACCGCCACCCCGTGGAACGCAGTGACTATCTCTGTGATCAAACGCCCCGCTACGCCGGCAGCTACGCGGAGATGATGGCGCGCTGCTACTTCAATTATCTGCGCGTCTATGTGCCGCCGGGCAGTGAGCTGTTGGGCGTTGATGGCTTGCAGCCGGAGACGGTGGTGAGCCAGCGGGGCGATGGCGGCAGTCAGCTCTTTGCCGGTTATTTCGTGTTGAAGCCAGAGACGGAACAGACGGTGGTGCTGCAATATCGTCTGCCGAGCAGCATCACGCCGGAGACCTATCAGTTAACGGTCCGTCGCCAGGCCGGGACCGACCCGCTCCCCTTTCAGGTGCAGGTGGATAAGCAATTCACCGCCACGACGATTGAGCGGGGCACCTTCCACTGGCCATAGCCCTCCCCAACAACCGAGAGCACCACAAAAAAACCCCACCGATTTCGCGTGCGCCCATTTGGCGTCCATGCAAAAATCGGTGGGGTTACGGTTTTTCTGCAATCAAACCTTGTGCGGTCAACCTGTGATCGCGAGCCGAGGTTAGCCGCGGGCGCGCTTGGCCTCGCGCTGACGGATCTCGTGGCGCAACTCCCGTTTGCGGATGCGCAGTGCACTGGGGGTGACCTCCAGCAGGTCGTCCTTGTCCAGGTACTGGATGGCATCATCCAGCGAAAGCGCGCGCGTGGCGTTGAGCATGTCGCTGGTGGCCGACGGTTTCTCGCGGAAGTTGGTGAGCTGCTTGGCCTGACAGACATTGACCACCAATTCGTCGGGACGGATGTTGCGCCCCACCACCTGCCCAGCATAGACTTCATCACCCGGTTTGACGATGAATTCGCCCCGCTGTTGCAGCTTGACCAGCGCATAGGAGGTGACCTGACCGGTCTCCAATGCCACCAGCTTGCCCTGTTCAACCGTGTCGATTTCGCCAGCAAAAGGCTCGAAACCCGCAAAGAGCGTGTTGTAGATCCCCGTGCCGCGGGTAGAGGTGAGGAAGAGTTGGCGGAAGCCGAGCAGCCCACGCGTTGGGGCCAGGTATTCAGCATAGACGGTGCCATCTTCGCCATAACGAATGTTGACGAGCTGCGCCCGCCGTTTGCCGAGCATCTCCGTCACCGGCCCCAGATAGTCGTTGACAACCTCGACAAATAGGTGCTCCATTGGCTCCAGCAGCCCTTCGTCGCTCTCGCGATAGATGACTTCGGGCGGGCTCACGGCAAACTCGTAGCCCTCGCGGCGCATCGTTTCGATGAGGATGGCCAGGTGCAATTCACCCCGCCCGGCCACCAAAAATTCGCTGGCCACATCCATGTCGGTGACACGCAGCGCCACGTTGCGTTCCAGCTCTTCAAAGAGACGGGCGCGCAGTTGGCGGCTGGTCAGGTATTGTCCTTCACGGCCCGCAAAGGGGCTGTCGTTGACCCGAAAGGTCATGCGCACCGTCGGCTCTTCAATGGTGATGGGGGGCAACGGGCGCGGGTCGTTGGGATCGGCCAATGTATCGCCAATGCCAACGTTGGGAATGCCAGCCACCGCGACGATGCTGCCCGCGTGGACGACCTCTTCCTCGTGGCGTTGCAGGTTGCGGAAGGTGTAGACCTGGCTCACCTTGGCGTTCTGTTGCTCGCCCTTGGCGTTGATGTGCGCAATTGTCTGACCGCTACGGATCGAGCCGTTCTGCAGCCGGCCCACCGCGATCTTGCCGACGTAGCTGCTGTATTCCAGCGTGCTGACCAACATCTGCGTGGACGCATCGGGATCCGCGGCGGGCGCGGGGATGTGGTCGATAATGGTATCGAAGAGCGGGGCCAGGTTGTCGCTCAGGGCCTCGGGATCGGTACCTGCTTGGCCCTGCAGCGCGATGGCGTAAATAATGGGAAAGTCGGCCTGCTCTTCCGTTGCCCCCAGATCGATAAAGAGATCAAAGGTGGCGTTAATGGCAAAATCGAGCCGGGCCGCGGGGCGGTCGATCTTGTTGACGACCACGATCGCCTTCAGCCCTTTGTTCAGCGCCTGACGCAGCACGAAACGAGTCTGGGGCATGGGACCTTCGACCGCGTCCACCAACAGCAGCACACCATCGACCATGTTCATGATGCGCTCAACTTCGCCACCAAAGTCGGCGTGCCCCGGCGTATCCACAATATTAATCGTGGTATCTTCGTAGACAACGCCGGTATTCTTGGCGAGAATGGTGATGCCACGCTCGCGCTCCAGATCGTTGGAATCCAGCACGCGCTCTTGCACCTGCTGGTTGGAGTGAAAGACGTTGGTCTGACGCAACATGCCATCGACCAGGGTCGTTTTGCCGTGGTCAACGTGCGCAATAATAGCGATATTTCGAATGTTGGGACGCGTCTGGGCGTCACCGGTTTCTGCGGTTTTTGTGGAGACTGTTTTTGTAGAGACGGCCATTTCTTTGGCAGCAAGCATATATTTTTTCCCGGAATGATAGATAACCCACGGTGCGCCCCATCTAGTGTAGAGCCCATCTTGTATAGAGATGATAGGTAGCAGCTTGAGTTAGATACGATATCAACAGATACGGTATCAACACACAAAAATGCCCGGCCCAGGTTGGGAGCCGAGCAGCGAATGTTTTACAATGAGCTTATTGTACAGCATTTTCCGCTGAACAGCTAATCAAACAGCCGCTGTTCATCACTGTTTGCTCGCTATGTTCTGTTGCCATTCGGGGAAAAGCGCCAAACAGTTGGGCTTCGAACCGTGAGCAGCGGTCTCAACCGCTAAACAGACAGCCGCTGACGCGGCTTTCCACGGGTACGAGCGGATTTTAACCCCCGCGAGGCACCGGTGGATGACCCGCCCGCGCGTCACCCACCATCTCAATCCGCTGGTCGGGGGCAAGGGGGGGACGTGTGGGTTGTGGAGCATCTATTGCGCATAATCTATTGTGGAGAATCTATTGCGCATAATCTATTGCGAATAATCTATTGCGAATAATCTGTTGAAGACAATCCGTTGTACATAATCTGTCGTAATTTATTGCAAGCGCGGCTGGCCGGGGTTTGTCCCCCGGTGGCCGCGCCGAGAGCTGGAGCTAGAGATGAATTCAAATCGTTCTGCATTGTGGGCAATTATCGGGGTGGTGGTGGGCTTTGGCCTGCCCTTTGTGGCTTGTGGCGGGCTGGCAATTATGTTCGCCTGGGGCGTGGGCAGCAGTGGCGGCGGCGGCAGCATGACATTGATGGACCCGCCCGCTGGTCCCGTTGCACAATATGTCTCTGGCCCAGAAGAGGGGCCGGCGGTTGCGCTCATGGAGATCAACGGCTTGATCACGGCGGGTGGCGACGCGGCGGGTTTCCCCGGTCTGCTCGGTGCAATGGGTGCAACCCCCGGCCGGCTGATCCCCTTGATCGAAGCGGCCGCGGCCGATGAGGAGGTGAAGGCGCTGCTCATCAAGGTCAACAGCCCCGGCGGCGCGGTGGTCGCCACCGACGAGATCTACCACGCGCTGGAGACGGCCATCGACAAGCCCATTGTGGTGCTCATGGGCGATGTGGCCGCGTCGGGTGGGGTCTACGTGAGCATGGCCGCGGATCACATCATGGCCAACCCCAACACGCTCACCGGCTCGATTGGGGTGCGACTCAACGATATTTTGGAGTATGGCGATCTGCTGCAGCGGCTCGGTGTTGATGTCACCACCATCAAGGCGGGTGAGTTCAAAGACATTGGCAGCGGTACCCGTGAAATTAGCGCCGAAGAAGAGGCGATCCTGCAGGCAGTCGTCGAGGACAGCTATGCGAATTTTGTCGCAATCGTCGCCCACGGGCGCGAGTTGGATGAAGCGGCGGTACGCGAATTTGCCGATGGCCGCATCTTCACCGGCGAACGGGCCGTTGAATGGGGTCTGGTCGATTCGCTCGGCTACAGCGAAGATGCCATCCGCGTCACCGGTGAATTGGGGGGCATTGAGGGCGAGCCGCGCGTGGTCCGCTTTGGCAGCGCGGGCACGCTGCTGGATCAGCTGCTGACCGCCGGGATTGACAGCCTGATCAGCACCATCCAAGCACGGTTGCGGATGGCGGATCAGCCGTTGCTAGAATACCGATAAGTGCCCTGCATCCACTGAATCTCCGCTTGCCATCGCGCACAATCTCTCCGCCGCGCGATGGCGCGGAGACAGATCCCCCACCCCCGTTCAGTTGTCTGCCTCGCCTGTAAAGTGTAGTTCCTCCCAATTTGACCAACCGTAGGCAAACGTCATGCAATGTTCCGGCAACGGTCCGCGCCACGTTGAATTGCGTTCGTTGCATACGTTTACGCGACGATCTGCCCTACGTATCCGCGCCGTACAATCGCTGTATGCGACAACGGAAGCAAAGCCCGCCCGGTTGTGCTAAGCTTTGGGCATGCGGTCGTTTGCACAGATACGCATTCAGCATCCATGGCAGGTCTTTCCTATTCATGTCTATATTTCATGTCTATATTTTTCATGTCTATATTTTTCATGTCTATACTTTTCACGGTGACTTTTCATGGTTGCGGATGCAGGAGGTGAATCATGACGATGACATTCAATTTACTCACGGGCACGCAAGTTTACTGTACGGATCAGGATTGTGGCAAGGTGGCCCATCTTGTTGTGGACCCCGACAGCCGCCAGGTGACCGACGTTGTGGTGGAGTATGGATTGCCCTTCTTCAAACACAACCGTGTCTTTCCCTATGCAGCCATCCGCAGTGTAATCGACGACTCGCTCCATCTAGCCATTGCCAGCAGCGACTGGAATGCGTATCCAGAATATCGGGAAGTGGAAGTAGAGGAACCCGACCCCACGGCCAACAGCAACCTGCAGAGCATGAACGGTGGCGCGCTTGAGTATCGCATGCCGATGGTGCGCCGACAGTTTCGCCAGGGGGTTGCCGCGGAACGGGCTGTGCTGCACGCGGGGCGACCGATTCACAACCACATGGGCAGCGTTGGCCAATTGGATCATCTCTTGGTAAAGCGCCGCAGTGGTGAGATCACGCACGTTGCCATGCGCCGTGGATTGTTGCAGCGCGAATATATTTTGATCCCCGCTGATCAGGTGACCTTTAGCAGCGATGGCCATCTGCTGATCGATCTGACGCGCGACGAGCTGAGTGACCTCCCCCACTATCAACACGCGGGAGAAGATAGCATTCTAGTCGATCTGGAGCAGTATTTGCGCGACGAGACAAGTGCCTTTGCCAATGTCCACGCCAACATACGGGATGGGGTGTTGTACCTCACCGGCCACGTGCCCAGCCGCACGCTCAAATATCACGCCACCGAATTGGCCCGCACCATTCCCGGCGTGGGCGAGGTGGAGAACCGGCTGGAGATCCACGATCAGAGGGCAAGTACCACGCCAGCGGAGAGCAATCGCGTCGAGGCAAATGAGCCGGTGCAGACGGCACCGCGAATTGCTACCTTCACTGCGGACCGCTTTGCAGATGAAGCTGTGAGCGGGGCGAGAGCCGACGAACCAATTGACGAGTTGGCCGCGGAAGTCGATTACGCGCTTTCTGTGGATCAGCGGTTGCAGGGACAGGCGATTGCGGTGCGCAATGAACAGGGGATCATCCACCTGCGCGGCCACGTCAGCAACATTGCCCAGCGCCAGACCGCGGCGAATCTGGCGGCCAACCAGCCGGGCGTCAGCAAGGTGGTGAACGAATTGGTGGTGCAGGGTGGTGACGCTGCCCGGCCCAAACAGGCGGACGTGTTGACCCACTAAAGTGCTGCCAACTCCGGCCATGCCGATGGGATTGAATTCCGGTGAATGGCAATCCCGGTACATGACAATCCCGGTGAACGGTAATGGAAGAGCTTGAATACCTTGAAATGACTTGACTATCATTGCTCGCATTCGATGTACGCAAGTAATCCAGAAGAACAAACAAGGAGGATCTGATGATGTGGTTTGGGAAGAAATATCAGGACGAAGCGTTGGCCATGCAGGCCGAACAGGCGATTGCCGAGGATTTCATTTTGAACGACGTGTCGGGCCTGGGCGCGAGCAGCCAAAAGGGCATTGTCTCGCTAGTGGGCACGGTGAACAGCGAACGGGAACGGATTCACGCCGAGGAGACCGTGCGCAATGCGCTGCAACGAGCATCGCTCCAACACGCACAGATTGAGAACCGAATCGCGGTGAAGTGAGTGACCGTTGTTGATAATTCAAACTGATAACGAGTTGCGGCAGGGGCCGGTGCGCGGAAGCGTACCGGCCCCTTTGTTTTATTCCGCTGGCGGCACCAGTAGACTATCCAAAATCGCCTGCCGATCCGAGACGACCGCAACATTGAGGCACTGAACGAGCAGCTCGTTGGCACCGAGGTAAGCTTCGAGTTGTTCAATCTGTTCATCTGTAAAACGCCACTCATTGACGAGATTGCGCTGCACCATAAACGCGCGGAGTTTGCCAGCAAACTGCTGCCAGCCACCGCAAGTAGCCGTGATGGTAGGCACCGTTAACTCATCGAACGCGTCGACAAAGCCCACGTTCCCGGCCAATATGGCAACCTCTTGCATTAATATCGGATAAGCAGCCATTCCCGTCTTGACCTCCTCATCTGTCCTTGGCCACCACTCCTTCGCAAAGAGGCTAGCATAGGTCCATGCGTAATAAAGCCCCTGGTCGAGACCAACTTGAGCAGATAAATCGCCAGCTAGATTAATATTGATGGCGAGAGACCGAGCGAGAGAAAGATCGTGAGTGAAATCGCTGACAACTATGTATAAAACTATAGTGAGAGCAATCGCGCGGTTAAAAGCAAGATCGGGCTCGAGAGCGAGAGCGAGAGCGAGATTGCGATCGAAACCGAGGGCATGATCGAGCTCGAGGTCGAGATCAAGAGAGAGAGGAAGATCAAGAGAGAGAGGAATATCAAGAGCGCGCGAAAGAAATATATAAATTGAGCGCACCATGGCTCGATGTGTAGCGGTTGGGCCGGCAGCCGCAGTGCGTTCGTCGCTCCACTGCAACAGTTGGCGTAGCACTGGTTCGGTGACCAAATCATCAATCGCCCGCCGCATTGCCTGAAAGAACTCATCGGCCCCTTCCCGGTCAAAGAGGCTAGTGGTCAGCAGGAAGATCTCGCGCCAGCGGTTGTCAGTTAGGTGTTCACGCAGCAATTTTTCCACCGCCCGCGGGTGGTCAAAGAGATAGCGGGCGGTAAAGTATTCATGAAAGGTGAGGTGGGAGAAGGAATAGATGTCGGTGGCCCGCTCAACGAAGATGCTATGTTGCGCTTCGATCGCACGCAGCACCGCGTCGCTGTCAACGGCATCCGCAGCGCTCACGTTGGGCAGGGTCAATAGGTAGTCACCGATCCAGCGGCTCAGGTCACGACGGCGAAAGACATAGTCCCCTGCGGCAAAGGTGCGCGCGGCGATCTCGGCGAAAAGCTGCTCCTTGCGCCGGGGCGACAGCTCGCGGTAGATCGTCTCGCCACGCGCGATCTCATCGCGCACGATCTCGCGGCTGGCATCCCACTTGTTGAGCAGCGCCTCGATCGCGTCCTCATAGAGCTCGGCGCGGCTGGGCGGAAAACGGATCATCCGCTCGAAGTAGAGACAGATCATGGAAAGCAGCAGCGGGCTGCTGCAGAGCTCACGCACCCCCGCGTGCTCCGGCTCGGCCAGTTCAGTTAGAAAGGTCTCAGGTGACTTTTCCAACGTCTCGAACCAGAGACGCGCATACTCATCAATCTGCTCGTCCGAGAAATCCGCGACCTCCACATCCCGAAAGCCCGCGAAGGCATAGTCACTGGCGGCAATGCGACAGGTGATCAGATGTTGACAGCCATCGTATTGGCGGGCAAAATTCTGCAGCAACTGCACCAATGTGCGCCGCTGCCCCGCTTCCTGGCGCACCTCGTCGAGCCCATCAAAGAGCACCATCACCCGCCCACTGCGCAGCAGCCCCTCGACAAAATCTTCCGCGTCGTCGAAGTGACAGATCGCAAATTGGTCGACAATAAAGGGCAAGAGCTGTGGATCATCCCCCTTGCCCCACGGGCTGTTGGCCCACTCATTGAGCGACACGAAGATCGGCAGCTTCCGTACCTGCCAGCGTGCCGCTTGCACCGTCAGATATTTGAGGAAGGTGGTCTTGCCCGCACCCGGCTTGCCGAGGATGAAGAGATTCTCGCCCATCCCCGCCAACGCCATGCCGTTCCTGCGTTCATCGCTCCGTTGCTCAGAAAGACGGCGCAGATGGGGGCGCATCTCCGCAGCCACCTCATCGCGCAACGCCGCGTAATCGTAGGGGATGCGGGAAAGGAGTTCCTCAAATATATAAACATCCGTAAAGACGTTCTCCAACGGCACATCGTTTGATGCGCCAAAGATGCGGATGCGCCCGTGGTGGCGTTCGAGCGCAGCGCGGTACGCCTGGGCCGCGTCGATCCAGCGGTGCTCCTCCACTTTGCGGCTGCCATACCCTTTGGCCGCGTCAACCGCAGGCGTCAGAAAGGTATCGAGAAACCAGGTAACGGCGGCGGCCAACGATTCGCCGCCACCCATCGTCGGATCGGTCATTGGGGTTGCTCCTGCTGGGCGCAGTTGGCACGGGCGTGCCGAAGAATTGTCACTGGAGACAGTGTAACATTGGAGAGCGGGGAGTGCAACGCACTCGGATTCGGGGTGGGTGTGCAATGCACCGACGGGGAGTTGTGGGCGCGGATTGTGGTGCTGCCGGTCGGTGCAACGCACTCGGATAATCGTCCCCGGCACGGGCCAAAAATATGGCGCTTAGCTCCACAAGCAGTGGCCCATGCCGGGGACGTTGGGACCTCACACCTTGCGGTGCTGCCGGTCGGTGCAACGCACTCGGATTCGGGCACGTCCCCGGCACGGGCCAAAAATATGGCGCTTAGCTCCACAAGCAGTGGCCCATGCCGGGGACGTTGGGACCTCACACCTTGCGGTGCTGCCGGTCGGTGCAACGCACTCGGATTCGGGCACGTCCCCGGCACGGGCCAAAAATATGGCGCTTAGCCAAGCAAGCAGTGGCCCATGCCGGGGACGTTGGGACCTCACACTTTGCCGTTCTTTGGCCATTCCGCGGTGGGGAAGCGGTAGTCGGGGCGGGCCCACTTGCGTTCAACTTCGACGCCGGCTTGGGGGGTGGGGTTGCCAAAGCGGGGATGGTTCGGTCCCAACGGTGGCTTGCCCTGCTGCGGGAGCTTCTCCAGCTTCACCGCCACTTCTTTGTAGGCGGGGGTGTGGCTGTCGGGGTCGATGACGTTGGAGGTCAACATGTTGACCGGCTGGCTGCTCGAGTGCATGGGCAGATAGAGTTCGTTGCCCGCCACTTCGTTGCTCACGAGCACGCGCGCCTCGATGCTGCCCCGGGCCGAGGTCACCCGCACCCAATCGCCCGTCTGCAGCCGCTGGGCGTTGGCCACCGCGGGCGGCACCTCCAGAAATGTGTCGGGTACCTTGGCCGTGATCCCCGGCGATTTGTAGGTCATGTTGCCTTCGTGAAAATGTTCCAGCAGCCGCCCGTTATTCAGATGCAGCGTGAACTCGTCATTGGGCTGATCCGATGGCTCGGTCCATTCCAGTGGGTGCAGGCGCGCCTTGCCATCGTCAAAGTGAAAACGCTCGGTGTAGAGCAGCGGTGTGTCGGTGCCATCCGCGGCCACGGGCCAGAGCAGCGAGCGGTAGCCCGCGAGCCGTTCATAGGTGACCCCGGCAAAGAGGGGGGTCAACGCCGCGATCTCGTCCATGATTGCGCTGGGGTGGCTGTAACCCCAGTCGTGCCCCAGGTGGCCGGCCAACGCGGTGAGGATCTGCCAGTCGGGCCGCGAGTTGGCCAACGGCTCAAAGACCGGGTAGAGCCGTTGAATGCGGCGCTCGGTGTTGACGAAGGTGCCCTCTTTTTCGAGGGATGGGCTGGCGGCCAGCACCACGTCGGCAAATTCCGCGGTGCGGCTCAGAAAGATATCCTGCACCACCAGAAAGTCGAGCTTGCGCAACGCCTCCTGTACATATTGGATGTTGGCATCGACCAGGCTCAGCTCTTCACCCACCACAAAGAGTGCCTTGAGCTTGCCTTCGTGAATGGCGTCGATCATCTCGCGGTTGTCGAGCCCCTGGGTGGTCGGCAGGTCAACCTGCCAGGCGGCTTCAAACTTGGCGCGCACCTCGGCATCATCGACCTCTTGATAGCCGGTGTAAAAGGTGTTGATCGCGCCAAAGTCGCTGGTACCCTGCACGTTGTTGTGGCCCCGCAGCGGATAGCCGCCGGTGCCCGGTCGGCCAAAGTTGCCGGTGACCAACAGCAGGTTGGCAATGGCGGTGCTCGTGTCAGAACCCATGCGATGTTGGGTCACGCCCATGGCCCAGAGGCCACAGACGGTCTTGGCGTTGGCGACCAGTTCGGCGGTCTGTTGCAGCTGCTCAATGGAGAGGCCGGTGCGCGCCGTGGCAAAGTCGAGGGTGAACGGTTCCAGGCTGGCGCGATAGGCATCGAGGTCGTTGACCCATTCCCGCAAAAAGTCCCAATCCGCCAGATCGTGGTCGAGGATGTATTTGGTCACCGCGGAGAGCCAGATGAGATCGGTACCGGGGCTGGGGTGCAGAAAGAGATCGGCACGGCGCGCCATCTCATGTTCGCGCAGGTCGGCCACGATCAGCTTTTGCCCACGCAGCTTGCCCGCGGCCTTGATGCGCGATGCCAACACCGGGTGCGATACGTGGGTGTTGGAGCCGACGATCAGGACGAGTTCCGCGGCTTCAATATCGGCAATAGTGCCCGCGTCCCCCCCGTAGCCAACGGTGCGCCACAATCCTTCGGTCGCGGGGGCTTGACAGTAGCGGGAGCAGTTGTCAACGTTGTTGGTGCCCATGACGGCTCGCGCCAGTTTCTGCACCAGATAGGCCTCCTCGTTGGTACACTTAGAGGAGCCAATGAACGCGACGCTGTCTGGCCCATGCTCCGCGCTAATCGCACGCAGCTTTTCCGCCACTGCCGTCAGCGCCTCTGTCCAGCTGGCCGGACGCAGTTCCCCGTGCTCGCGAATCAGCGGCCCCTGCAGCCGCTCCTCGCTGTTCACATAGTCCCAGCCAAACTTGCCTTTGACACAGGTCGAAATGCCATTGGCTGGCCCGGCCATGCTCGGCTCCACCTTGAGGATCTTGCGCCCTTTGGTCCAGATGTCAAAGCTGCAGCCGACGCCACAGTAGGTGCAGACGGTCTTGGTCTTTTCAACCCGCGCCGCACGCGCCTTGGCCTCGGCGTCAGAGAGCCAGAAGAGGGGCCGGTAGGTGGTGACGGTCTCGGCCGCTTTCACCGCTTCGATGGTCGGGCGCAGCAACGCAGGCGGCAGCCAGGTGAGGTAGCCGGTCTCGTTGAGCATTGACTTTTCCATGAGCGCGTTGCAGGGGCAGACGGTGATGCAGTGGCCACAGGAGACACACGACGACTCGTCAATGGACGCGCCCCCATCCCAGAGCACGCGCGGATCGGGATCTTCCCAGTTAATGCTCAGCGTCTCGTTGACCTGCACATTTTGACACGCCTCCACACAGCGCCCACAAAGGATGCATTGGTCGGGATCGTAGCGATAGAAGGGGTTGGAATCGTCGACCGCGTGGGGTTTGCGGGTAAATTCGTACTTTTGATGCTTGAGTCCCAACGCGTCGGCAGCATTGTGTACCGTGCAATCGCCATTGTTAAAGTCGCAGACCGTGCAGTAGAGTTCGTGGTTGGCGATGAGCCGCTGCATCGCCTCTTGGCGCGCATCTTGCACCTGCTTGCTCGTGGTATTGACCTGCAGTTCCGCACTGGCCGGCAAGGCGCAGGCGCGCTGGATCTCGCCATCGACCTCCACCAAGCAGGTATCACAGGTCTGGAGGGGACCGAGCGCGGGGTGATAGCAGACGTGAGGCAGATCAATATCGGCGGCGAGCAGCGTTGCGAGCAGCAGTTGATCCGCGGGGGCGCTCACCGCGCGGCCGTCGACGGTGAGGGTGATGGTGGTGGACGGTGCGGTGTTGACGTTGGCGTTGGGCATGGCTGTTCGTTCCTTTGGGCGCTTTCTGCTTCGGTTTGCTGGCTGCGGATTTCGGGGGAAACCCGTGATCTCGCCCCAGTAAACGGAAAATCACGTGCAAGGGAAAGTAGCAAGGTCCCATTCTCTGCCATTGATGCACGTTGACATTGCAAATTTGCAGGGTTGAAACCCGCTTCTAACTGAGAAAAGCCGCTGACGCGGCTTTCCAGTCAGCGGTTGAGACCGCTTTTCATGGGTAGGAGCCCAGTGGAGTGGCGCTTTTCCCCAAATGTCAACGCGACCTACAGTGCGGCTGGCTTGAAAACAGTAGGTTTCCCGCTTGCCGGAACTACTCTTTTCAAACAGAGCCCACGTTAGATGCTCACCGGCGTAATGTTGGCGGCCAGCACCAGATCATTGAACGCGGCGAGATCGTCGCCGATGATGCCGTCGAGCAGCGCCAGTTGATCGTCGATCTGGCTGCCCAGATGTTCATAGACATCGTACGCTTGTTGCGGCGGTTTGGTATCCGCGGCCGCAACGATGCTGATCAGCCCAATCAGGCGGGTATTTAGCTTGGAGGGCATGCGCAGCCGGTCGCCAGCGGTGGCCGCGTCGGTCTGGATCAGTTCTGCTTCAATGGCGTCGAGCTTGGTGGTAATCGCGTTGGCCGCGCTCACGATCTGCTCGTTATCGCTGGCCTGCTCGTGCCACTGCTGGAGCTGCTTGCGGATCTTGCGCAGTTTGTTGATGCCCTGGTGCGTTTCGTCCACCTTGTTGCGGATCTGCTGCCAGAGCTGGAACTGGGCATCCGCGTCCGCCTGCGACAGGTTGACACGCGGGTCGGCGCCAATGTGGAAACACTCGATCTGCGTCTCGTCGCCCACCGTCAGTTGCAACAGATAGTCGCCAATGGGCGCCCGTGCGCCCGTCGCGCTGATGGCATTCTCCGTCGTCAGATCGCCGGGAACCTTGGTTGCTTCGGGATAGCGCATATCCCAGACAAAGCGGTTGAGGCCGGCCCGCGCGGGCAGCAGCGCGTTGGGATCTTCCTCGCCTGCTGGCGCGGCAGCGTCCGCCCCGCCCCGTGCCGTGGGGTCGGCGGCGGCAGTGTCAGCAGCGTTGTCGTCGGTCACGGGTTTGCTGGTAAAGCGCTTGATCTCGTTATTCTCTGCGTCCAGAATGGCCAGCGCGATTGGCTCGGCGGGCTGCTCGTGGAGCCAATAGTAGATGATCACCCCATTGGGCGGATTTTCGCCGGCGTCGAGCATGACCCGTTGCTGTTGGCCATGTTCGCCTTTGCCCTCGGTAAAGGTAATCGCCGAACCCAGACCCATCATGTAATTCTTGCCCGGCCCGCGGAACATGTTAACGCTCCAGCCCAGGGTGAGCCGTTCGGTGTTGCGGGGCGGAAAGAGCACCGCGGCGGCATTGTGCTGAATGGCCGCGGTCTGGCGCAACGGCGTGATGTCGTCGAGAATCCAGAAGGAACGACCGTGGGTCGCCACGACGAGATCAGCATCTTTGACCTTGAGGTCGTAAATTGGCGCGACGGGCAAGCCACGGCCCGCGCCGTTGGCCGCGTGGCTGGCCATGCGTTGCCAGCTGCGCCCGTCGTCGGGCGAAAAATAGAGGCCGGTCTCGGTACCAACGTAGAGCAACCCCGGTGTTGTCGGATCTTCGCGAATGATGCGTGTGATCTGTGTGCGCTCCTGATAGGTGGGGAAGCTGCCGTCAATACGCTGCCAAGTCTGGCCATAGTCGGTGGTCTTGAAGAGATAGGGCGTGTAGTCGTCGAGCTTGAGCCGGGTGGCGGCGAGGTAGACGGTGGCGGCAGCGTGGGACGATTGTTCAATGGCGGTAATGAAGCTCCACGCGGGCAGGTCGGGTGGGGTGACATCTTCCCAATTGTCGCCGCCATCCCTGGAAATATGCACGAGGCCGTCGTCGCTCCCGGCCCAGAAGACTCCTTTTTCATGCTGACTTTCAATGAACGCGGCGATGGTGCAGTAATGTTCCGCGCCGCTGGTGTCGAGCGTGAGCGGTCCACCCGAAGCGGTCAATTTTTCGGGATCGTTGCGCGTGAGGTCGGGGCTGATCACCTGCCAGCTGTGCCCTTCATCCGTCGTGCGAAAGAGATGATTGCCACAGGTGTAGAGCACGCCAGAATCATGGGGCGAAAAGAGGATCGGGAAGGTCCACGGGAAGCGATATTTCATGCTCTCCGCGCCCATTCCAATGTAGGTTTCGGGCCAGACGGTGACGAGCCGGATCTGCTTGGTACGGTGGTCATAGCGCTGGAGCGCGCCCCCGCCGCCGGGGGAAGAGCCGACCGCGCCGACATAGACGATGTTGGGGTCATCGGGTTTGACGGCAATATAGCCACTTTCACCGGTGCCCGCGGGGTAGCAGTCACCCCAGGGGATGCCCCCTTTTTCGGTGGCGCTGGGCACGGCAATACTCGAATTATCCTGCTGGGTGGCGTAGACGTGATAGGGGAACTGGTTGTCCACATCGAGATGATAGAATTGGCTGGTCATCTGGTTGTAGATGGTGGACCAGGTTGCCCCACCATTGAAGGAGACACAGCCACCGCCATCGTTGCCATTGATCATGCGTTGCGGATCTTTGGGATCGATCCAGAGACCGTGATTGTCGCCGTGGGGGGTGGTGATTTCGGTGTAGTTGGTACCGCCATCGACTGATTTCCAGAATTTGAGGTTGCTGATGTAGACCGTTTCGGCATCCTGGGGGTCGGCAAAGATGTGACAGTAGTACCAGGGACGCTGGATCAGATCGCGGTTGTCGGTGAGTTGAGTCCAGGTTGCGCCGCTGTCATCGGAGCGATAGACGCCGGCTTTTTTGCCTTCGGCTTCGATGATGGCCCAGACGCGGTCCGCTTTGGCTGGTGAGACAGCCAAGCCAATTTTGCCTTTGAGACCGCTGGGCAGCCCTTTGTTGGCGGTGATCTCTTGCCAGGTATCGCCGCCGTCGGTCGATTTCCAGATCCCGCTGTCGGGGCCACCACTGGTCAGCGACCAGAAATTGCGCACCTGTTCATAGATGGATGCGTAGAGGATGCGCGGGTTGGTGGCATCCATCGTTAGATCTGCCGCGCCCGCCTTGTCACTTTTGTAGAGCACCTTTTCCCACGTCGTGCCGCCGTCCTTGGATCGAAAAACACCGCGCTCGGCATTGGGACCAAAGGCATGGCCCATGGCCGCGACGTAGACGAGATCCGGGTTGGTGGGGTGGATGCGGATCTGGGCAATGTGGTGGGTATCGGCCAAACCAACGTTGCGCCAGCTTTTGCCCCCGTCAGTTGATTTATAGATCCCATCGCCATACGACACATCTCCCCGAATGGTCGGTTCGCCTGTTCCGGCATAGAGCACGTTGGGATCGGATTGGGCGACGGCAACCGCGCCCACTGCGGCGCTCGTCAGATAGCCATCGGTGATATTTTCCCAGTAGAGACCGCCATCGGTGGTCTTCCAGACACCACCACCAACGGCACCAAAATAGAAGGTCATGCGCTCGGTGGGGTGGCCCGCGACGGAAATTACGCGCCCACCGCGTGGTGGGCCAATGCAGCGCCAGGTCAGCGCTTGCAGAAAACGTTGGTCGAGATGAGTTGTCATAAATGCTGCTCCGTTGCTGTGAAGTTGACGTAATGACGTTGACGCCATGCAGGTTGCTGCGACGAAGGTGAGGCGCAGCGAGCCGGTTCAATGGGATTGTGGCCTGGTGTGGGGCAAAAATGCCGGTGTGGGGCAAAGTTGCTTGTACCGGGAAACCCCTGGGGATCGCTTCGGCAAGATGGCTATAGTATATGCAGCAACGCTATTTTTGTCTACCAGCTCTCATGGAATTTCAACATTGTGGGGAAAGGTGGGCCCATCATGCGGGTGGCCGGTCAGGTGCTATTGGCCAAGGGTCATGGGCGGATCGAGGGTAGCAGCGGGAGCTTCAGGGGCGAAAGAAGAGCCGGAGCAAGCGCAACCATTGCAGTCGGCGGCGGGTCTGTTTTTGGTGTTGTTGGCGGCAGCGCATGGTGAACCATGCGGAGAGGGGCGGCAGAGCGTGAGCGCGATGATTGACCCCTTTGTGATGGAGACGGCGAAGCGTGGAAAATATTTTGTTGCTGTACAACAAGAGTAGCAGGACGCTAAACTTGCCCTGTTTTCTGCTTTTTCTGATCATGCAACGGTTTGTCCTCTGTCCAACGACTGGTCACCGCACAGCTCTGGCAATGTGAACCAAGGTTAGACCTTTGGTGCGCTACGAGCCGCGTTCATAGCGGACATACATCTCCTTGTTCAGGTCGTCGGGCGCTAGGATGAAGTGGGCGGTTGGTCCAACCGGGTTGCCACGCTCGTCAAGTAGCTGAATCTCCCAGAGCCCCGCGGCGGAGATGTGGGGAAATTCCAGCTTCAAATTCATCAGCCGCTGACGTGCGTCGGCGCGCGGCCATGTGTAGCCGGGCATGCCGGCAAAGGTTTTCGCCTGCACGGGCACAGACAGGCCATCCTTGTGGACACGCACGGTATAGTCGCCCAACGCTTGTTCAGTGGGATTCGCCATGGCTGCACCCACATTGTCACCGCCACGCTCAGGCTGAATAGATTCATGCCCATCGTGCGCGAGCAGATTGGGGAGCCCATGCTCCTGTACACCACGATCATGAACATAGAGATAGAGACGTGGTGTAACCTGTTCACCGTGGCGACGTTGTTCAGCCAATGCAAATGGATAGGTTGGCGCGGCAGTAGGCAACATCCCTGCTTGCTCACCCCCTGATTCTTCAAGTGCCACTTTGGCCTGCACGGATTGAATGGGCACGGCAAAGGTTTCGGGCAGTCGTTGTCCCACGGTGCCCAAACAGGCCCCCAACAGCAGGGCCGTCAAAGCCAGTTGATAGGCGGTTGCCAGCTTGATTGTACGCATGTGTGCTTCTCCTGCTCTACAGATCCCACTATCAACAGGGGAATTGTTGCCAATCCACGGGTTGAGCAGATGGGGAGTTGAAATGTTATTGCCACCGTTCGAGTCTGTGACGAAGCAGATTCCGAACAAATCACAAATAATACACAATAAAATTGACAGAAAAACAAAATAGCCGGCCCGTCTTTGGAAAAAGACGGGCCGGCTATTCTCGTGCCCAATATCTATGTAATTGCTTGTTCAAAGGCTTGTGCTTTGAACAAGTTGGTACTCACTACGATTGACAGCGATTAAGGCGGAGAATTGCCGCTAGAGCTAGTGTGCCATTGCGCTACAGCTCTCGCGTTGCACTGTCAACTATTTGTTCTCATGCTTGTAATTTGATGCAGCGGACGAACGTGATCTTGAACTTATCGGCATAACGCCGTACCGTCACTTTCTCATCCTCTCGACGGCTCGTGATAATGCGCGTGATCTGATCAACGGCCTTGCTGGGAATGAGGCATTCCGTGATGATTGAAATTGTATTCGTTGCGGGGTCATATTCCAGAGCCTGAAACGGCTTTAGCCCCACGCAGATCTGTGCAATTTTCTCTGACAAGGTTGGTGAGGCATTGTTGTTTGCCATGTTATTTGCCATCATCTCGCTTCTTCCTCAACCGCAGGTCTGACCATTGATAGTAAGCCACTGTTCCCAAAGTAAGCTTGCTTGAATGTTGTCTGCGCATTACGTTGCACAGACTTCGCTCTCTATACCACGAATCTCTTTGGTCACCATCAGCGATCGGAGTTGATTGCCAAGCACTTGAATGATGCTGGCGGCGGTTACACGCCCGACTGGTGACAGCCGTTCTTTAATCATCAGCTTCAAGAGTTCACGTAGACAGCGATTATGGTCAAGCACCCCGATGGGTGTCAAAGTCACGTC
This sequence comes from Caldilineaceae bacterium, assembly GCA_965228585.1. Classification (GTDB taxonomy): domain Bacteria; phylum Chloroflexota; class Anaerolineae; order Caldilineales; family Caldilineaceae; genus JAHBVH01. The sequence continues at coordinate 2,453,902 of CBDDHX010000004.1, read as the reverse complement.
ATCGAGCATCTGGTTGAGTTCGTCGTACTGTTCGATAATGAGTAACATCCCTTCAGAGATCAATTCGATAACACCAGGGGATTGTTCATTGATCAAGTCTGAAGCAAACAACCGGTAAACTTCATCCGCGTCATCAATTGCGCTCTTGATGAAGCGTAAATCTTTGTCTTTCCCCGGTTTGGGCTTGTCCGACATCGTTGATCCCTTTTCTTCGTGCTTTGCTTGCTCGCGCCAGCGCCACTGCTACTTCTTGTTTGTACTCTAGATATCGACTGGTATCACCCAAGATCATGGGAAGCCCAGAAGCGACGAAGCCGGCAGCAATTTTCAGGGTATTGATGGCACCAATCCGGGTGCTCAACGCTGCCAATGTTACAAACACACCAAAGACTACCAGCAAAGAAGTGTAGCCATGTTGGCCGTGCTTGCGATTTGTATAGGCCACAATGCGGTTGTAGAAGATCCCAAACCCAAAGAGGCCCGTGTAGACGACCAGATCTTTCCCCAAAGCGAGACCACCTGCTTCAGGTTGAGATCCAGATTTTTGACGCATGCTCTGCTCCAGACAGGTATCTGTTCTGTCAGTACTCATTCGTTCGTTGACCTTTCCATGAAATAGAAGATGTCTATGACTCCTGCCATTGAGCCGAGATCAACATGTGACGACAGTGAGCTGTTTTTATCGGTGCCCTGTCACTGTCAACTTGTTTCTGTCAAGTTATCGCCGTTAACTAAATTCTCTGTACCTGCTACTGCCAGCTTGTTCGATTCTGCCACGATCGACCGGTTACAGTTTTTTTGTAGTCTGAATCTATAGTCTGAATCTGTAGCCTGGTCTGTGAGTCTGAATCTATAGTCTGGTCTGTTGTATCAGGTTTTCTGCGAATCGAGAAAACAAATAGAGCTTGCACTTTGCGGCTTGCGGCTTGCGGCATGAACATTTTCGCATGCGCACCTCTAGCGTTAGCGAACGCTGATTACACCACTGTGCAACGTTGCAATGATTTCTCGACAAGTCACCAGCGTGATTTATCGGTAAGAGTGGGAAAGTTGTCACTTACCCATCCGTAAGCTTCGTCGGCTTCATAGTAGCATTACTTAAGCTATACTGTCAATAGGTTTTCGTGAATATCGGCTGAATTGCGTACAAACTGCGAGCTTTTTCACGGCTTTTTGTGTACTGAATGGACCGCGACCAGAGTAAGCTGAACGCAAAAGACGAAATTCTCTCTGCGGCCAAACGGTCACCGCTACCAGTGGTAGCAGCGGCGGTGGCCTTGGCGACGCGGCAATTTTCCCCTCCCAATTGAGCCTCAACCTTGGTCTCAAACGGCCTTTTTCACCACTTCAGGCGTGAACAGCGGCCTGAGCAACAACGTCTGTACTCGAGTGAATTGGGTCTCTTTTGCTTTTTTACAGCTTTATCAATGCTTTTTCAAGGCTATATTCTTCTTCGATAGCCCGATTCCGCGCCATTTTGTTCCAGATTCTCATCGAGCCGGACAAGCTCCCCCGCCGGGAGCCAATAGAGCCATAGCATAGCGGAGTGGCGGGCTAGACAGGTTGATCATGACTTACGCACCGAGAAGAGCTTACGGGTGGAGAGCAGGCAACGCGATTGGTGGCTCTTCTCGACGAGTTGCGTAAATCCCGTTGATCATAGAGAAAGCGAGGTTCCGTGCTATACTAGCGCTGAAAGTTCAATGACATGCACGCTGTCCAGCGGTGGCCGGGCACCGCGCCGGCCCTGCTCTTTGCCCTGCTTGCAACGCGCGCTGTTAATGGCAAGAGCAGAGCGACCGCTTTGGAACAGATTTCAAAGGATCGATAGGATGGGGTTTGCAATGAGTTCAACTGATCGTTATAAGGCTGCTGGCGTTGACATTGATGCCGGAAATCGGACGGTTGCCTTAATGAAACAAGCGGTGCTGAGCACACACAACGCCAATGTCCTGACCCACATTGGCAGTTTTGGTGGGCTCTATGCGCTAACGGATCTGCCACAAGCGCCTGTCTTGGTTGCCTCGACCGATGGCGTTGGCACAAAGGTAAAACTGGCAGCAGAGCTGGGCCGCTGGGAGACCATTGGTCATGATATCGTCAACCACTGCGTGAATGACATTCTCGTGCAAAACGCACGCCCCCTCTTCTTTTTGGATTATATTGCCAGTAGCAAGCTGCAACCCGATCAGGTTGCAGCGGTTGTCGGTGGGATCGCAGCGGCCTGTCGAGCGGTGGGCTGCGCATTGCTCGGAGGAGAAACGGCCGAGATGCCCGGGGTCTATACAACCGGCGCGGTTGATCTGGTGGGGACGGTTGTTGGGCTGGTTGAGCACAGCGCGATCTACCCCAACACCACGGCCATGCAGCCGGGAGATCTGCTCTTTGGTCTGGCGAGCAGTGGACCACACACCAATGGCTATTCGCTGATCCGGCAATTGGTGGCGGATCGGGATCTCACTATGCAATTGGCAGATGGGGTGACTTTGGCCGATGCTCTCTTGCAGCCACATCGCGCCTATGTGGATGAGGTTGAAGCGCTGCAGCGCGCCACTGTGCCGATCCATGGCATGGCCCACATCACGGGCGGTGGCTTCCAGGATAACATTCCCCGCATCCTACCCGCGACCGTGGCCGCGGTGATCGATACCACGGCGTGGCAGATCCCACCACTCTTCCAGCAGCTACTGCAATGGGGAGAGCTGACGCTAACCGAAGCGCTCCACATCTTTAACATGGGCATTGGCATGGTGTTGGTGGTGCCAGCCGCGGCCGCAACCGCGTTTGCACAGACCTTGCCAGATGCCGTATTGATTGGCCAACTCGCGGAACGCAAGGCCGACGAACCCGCCATTAGCTTCCAGCTAGCCAACGCCGAATAGCGCAGGAGATTGAACAGGTATGTCAACGAAACTCGTGGTGCTAATTTCGGGGAATGGCTCGAACCTGCAGGCGCTCATCGACGCCATACGCTACCGTTTACTGGACACAGAGATTGTGGCGGTGGTCTCGAATCGCAAAGCGGCACATGGGCTGCAGCGTGCCCAAAAGGCAGGCATCCCCACCCATCTCCATTCCTTGAAATCATATCGTGATGCAGGTCGTAGCCGACACGAATATGATGCAGCGCTGGCCGCGCTGGTACAGCCCTATCAGCCCGATTGGGTGGTGCTGGCCGGTTGGATGCACATTCTCAGCAACGCGTTTCTACAAGCGTTTCCCTACCGCGTGATCAATTTGCACCCAGCCCTGCCGGGCCAATTTGCCGGGAAAGATGCAATTGCCCGCGCCCATGCCGCCTATCAAAGCGGAGCCATTGAAAAGACGGGGGTCATGGTTCATCTCGTGCCCGACGAAGGGGTTGACAGCGGGCCGGTGGTGGCCACCGAAGAGGTATTGATCTATGCCAATGACACCGTCGAGATGTTGGAACGGCGCGTCCACCAGGCAGAACATGCACTCTTGGTAAACGCATTGCAACGTCTGATCCACGGTGATGAATAACTCGCGGGGCTGAGCTGCTTCGTCATGCCACCGCGGCTGGCAGATCTTGTGGTACACGGGTACGTTGCACAGCTCTCAACAGTCCAACGCCGCCCCACGATTAGGTGACCCCTGTAACGCCCATTCACGGAAGCCTGCTTGGCAAGTGGCCGTTCGGGCTACATTGATCGTGTGGTGTCACGAAATTGTAGATAGCTTTCCACCCGGGCTTTGTCAGCCTCGATCAAAACGGGCACGCCCAGCGTACCCTCGCCTCTGTCATCAAGAATTTGAACCGGACGATTGGGGCGCAGGTGACTTTGCAGCAGGGTAGAGAGCCCATCCCAGTGAGTCACAACCGGTTCTTGGGCAAAGCGCATGAAAAAGATGGGCAGTGCACAGAGCAGGAAACCAGCCACCCCAAACATCGCGTAGACCATGGCAAAACAGACGCCGATCATCGACATGAGTATATTTTGGGTGGGCGTCTGTTGAAAGTCATCCTTCCAGACTTGGCAGAAACGTCTGCCGGTGGACGCGCTCACCGTGAGGGCAATGAGCCCCACACCGCTATAACTATAGGCCAGGATGACCAGAAACAGCGGCACAAAGAGTAGCGGCAGGTGGGACATATGTAGCGGCACATCAAAGAGCGTCGTGAAGAGGGCCGGTCCAAGGCCGGCAATCAGGCCAATGGCCCAGTCGCTGCTCAGTTCCAATTTGCGCTGCCACAGGCTTTGCAGATCGAGCCTCTCATCACTCAGGACTGAAATGAGCACCACCGCCAAACTCACAATCGCCAGCCCCGGCACACCAGTCAACAGGGCGGTGGTAAAGATCAGCGTGGCGGCAATGGAGAGCTCGCCCGAAGCAAAGAGCTTCAAGCGTAAAAATTGCGCGACGGTTGTCATGATCACGAGCAACAACAGGGCAGGCCAGTTAGTCGGTACACTCCAAATGAAGCCGATCCCCGTGATCACGGCCGCCGTCGCAAGTAACAACAGCTTTAGGGTAGACGCGGAGATCCACTGGTGCCACTTTGGAGCGGCAGCTGATTTGGCTTCGTGCTGCCCCGGCTGTGTGCCTGGGTCCGGCACCGGCAGATCAAATACTTTCGGCGTCGGTTGTGAAGGTTCCGTACCTTCATTGCCAGTGGCAGCCGATTCAGCTCCCTTGATCCGATAGAACATGTCGCTGGCACAGGTGACTCGATTGCGTCCATCCATCTTGGCTTGGTAGACAGCAACATCCGCGTGATGCAACAGATCCGTGGCACTGCTGGCATCGGTGGGAAAGCAGGCAATGCCAAACGACATCGAGGTGCGAATCGGTGAGGTGCTAGTCGGTATGTCAAAATCGCGTTCGGCAATGGCCTTGCGAACAGCCTCCGCCACCTGGAAAGCCTCTTCCTGATCGGTGTTGGGCAACAGAATGGCAAACTCTTCCCCACCAAAACGACCCACAATATCCTCTGCCCGAACGGTCTGCTTGATCACCTCGCTCACCCCAATCAAGACCAGATCACCCGCGAGATGTCCATAATTGTTATTGATCCGGCGCAGAAAATCGAGATCGGCCATTATAATCGAGAGCGGCTGATTCGTGCGTCTCGCCTGATCCAACGTTTCATCAAAGCGCTGATTGAAATAGCGTACGTTGATCAATCCGGTCTTGCTATCGGTCTGTGCTTCGAGTTGCAAACGGGGAATCATTAGCGCTTGTTGCAAGAGAAACATGAGCCCCAACATTGGCAAGATCATGACGGGATTGACAAACCAAAGCACTGCCACCACGTAGCCGAGATAGGTCATGACCAGCTCGGTCCACAAATTTTCCGTCATCCAAACGGCTGATTCACGCCAGGTAGCACCATTGATCAAAACATCGGCGAGCCGGAAGATCACGCTATTGCCCAGTACGTAGGTGGTTGCGGCGACCATGGCTGCAAAGACCTGGCCAAACTGTTGCAGATTATGCAGGCTGTCGTTCATGCCCAAATAGATCCAACTTGCCGATGCCCCAATGAGCGCGTGCGAGGCGACATTAAAGACCAGATCGCGCCAGGAGATCTCTGCTTCGCCCTCACGCAGCGCGGTTCGCCACGCATCAACAGCCAAAGGAATCGCAAAGAGAGGCACCAGTAGCACGGGAGGCAGCAGTAGCACACCGGCAAAAAAGAAGACATTGTGGGGATAGTAGGTCCGCTTGTCGGCAATGTGAACCTCAAACAGTTGTGCCACGACGGCCAGCGCGATCAACAGCCACAAAATCAGAATCTGTTCGGCCGTTGGCACCAGTGGGAGCGTTGCCAGTACCAATGTTGCCACAGCACCGAGCAAGGCGATCCCACCCACATATGACTTTTCACCCAAATTCATCTGATCTACCCTACCGTTTCCTCGTTGCCCATTATCTTTGTGACGTGCAAGCTGTCAGAGAGCCTCACAGCATGTCCATCCTGAAATTCGCTACGTTCGATGGTTGGCCGTGACAGAGCAGCGGCCAAAACCACGGCTCGGGACAAGCGCCCGGCACGCCAAACAGTGGCTGCTGTTCATGGTTGGCGGATCGCTAGCAACAGGAACGCTTGCCAACAGAGACAGCAGCTGACGCTACACAACTCAAGTTGCTACCGACCATCTCTACACGGGAGTGATTGCTGAACATCTTCTCGCTACCACGCGCCCAGCAGGCAACCGGGAAGCAACTCGGGTTTACATGAGATCATTGTAGCAACGGGAGTGGATACGTCAAGAGGAGTAGACTATCTTTTTTGTGACAGAGTTACCAAAAAAAGATACTACATACCACCACTGTAAGGAAGGTAGCGACAATCTTTAGGTGGGGGCTGCCTTGCTTTTTGGGGGGCCAGAGGGGAGCGCCAATTCATGCAACCATTTACCGCATCTAGATAAGTCAAATGATGTAACTTTACCTAAAATGCTGTGGTGACTGCAATGTCGTAAGCAAAGCGGACAAAAACGGTGGATGCACACACAAGCAGCTGATTTGGGTGGATCTTTTCAGCATTGGCATAGAATAGATTGCTTCTTACGCTGACTGATCGAGAAAGCGAATAGACCTTGCACCCTGTAGACCTTTACCTTGCGGCGTGAGCATCCTCTCAAGCGCACCTGCAGCGTGAGAGAATGCTGATTCCACCATTGGGCAACCTTCAATGTTTTCTCGATAGCCACTATGTGGTGTGAAAGAGCGGCATTAGCCACTGTGTGAAAGAGCGGGACTGCCTGGGTCGGTCGCGCCGTCAGCAATGAGGTTGCGCATCAAGTGGCGGAAGTAGCGCCAATTTAAGAAGGCCGTCGCCGGCGCGGTGAAGATGAACGCAGCCCAGATCATGCTCAGGCTGTTGGGCACCAACCAGGAAAAGAACGCGCCGAGCAGAACCGCGACCCAGATGCCACCCGTGTTCACGCGCAGTGGATATTGTGTATTGCCAGTGCCACGCAGTGCCCCCGACTGTACAAAAGAGATCGCCCAGAAGGGCTGAATTAGCGCAACAGTGCGCAACGTGTTGGTGCCCATGCGCACAACCGTGGGCTGATCCGAGAAGAGGCGCATGATCGGTTCGCCAGCAAAAAAGAAGACCACGCCCAACAGACTCATCCAGACCATTCCCCAGCGGGTGGCAATGTAGCCCGCTGCCTCGCCATCCGCGGGCCGTTTGGCACCAATGCTCTGCCCCACCAGCGTGGTTGCAGCCAGCCCAAAGCCAAAGCCGGGCAGAAAAGAGAGCGACATGGCGTTGATGGCAATGCGGTGGGCGGCCAAAGATTCTGTGCCCAAGCGGGCCACGACAATCGTGAGCCCCAAAAAGCCGGTGGTGATCAATACCTGCTCCAACGCGGCCGGGACACCAATCCGCAAGATCTGGCGCGCCAACCCCCAGTCGGGCAACCAGCCCAAGCGCCCACGGATGGAAACACCGTTGCGCCCGCGCCACAAGATCCAGAAGAGCAACAGGAAGCCGATACAACGCGAAAGGAAGGTACCCCAGGCACTCCCCATGACGCCCAGCTCCGGCATTCCAAATTGGCCAAAGATCAATCCATAAGTGAGGAAGACATTGATGAAATTTGCCACCAGGGTAACCAACATCGGTGTGCGCGAATCACCGGCACCGCGCAAGACACCACTGCTGAGCAACATGAGCGTGAGCATGACCACCGTGCCCATGACAATCTGCAAATAATCTGCACCAATTGCAGTGACCGCTGGCTCCATGTCAAAGATGCCAATGAGTGGCGTAGCGGCAAAGAGCCCAATGACCGCCAACGGGATCGAGATGAGGATGCTCCACACCAACGACTGACGGGCCAACATGCCAGCACGGGCTTTATCGTTGCCGCCAATGGCCTGGGCCACCAACACCGCACTACCCACCGACACTGCACTCAGCACCGCAATGACGAAAAACATAACCTGTAGCGCGGCGCCAACCCCGGCAATCGCGGCGGTCCCCAGCTGTGCGACCAGCAGCGTATCAACGACACCCAACATGGTCTGCAAAAAATTTTCACCAATCACTGGCCAGGCCAGATCAAAAACACGCCGTCGTAGCGACGGCGTGGGAATCGGCTCTTCGGGCGCTTTTGGCTCCTGTACAGACGATTCGTCAGCAGGAACTTCGAGCGGCTTCTCCGCCATGACTTTGGCACGGGCACGCCCAGTGACGGGCTGAATAGGTTGCGGACTCACAATATGCTTCTTTCAACAGTAGATTGCTTACAATGAAAATGTTGCTTTACTTTTCACGCAGCCACCGGGCTGCTCTACTTTTTACGCAGCTACCATAGCTGCTTTACTTTTTACGCAGCTACCATAGCTGCTTTACTTTTTACGCAGCTACCATAGCTGCTTTACTTCTTACGCAGCCACCAAAGCGAACCGGCGCAAAGACCGGCACCCCCAAAGCTCAACACGCTCAGGAGCAACAGCCCCGTCGGCTGTAGATCTCGGGCAACGGTGATGGCACTCTGCGTCAGATCATCATAGGAGACGGCGGGCAGCGCGGAACGCTCCGTCGGCTCTGCCGTTGGCCACGGGGTCCAGGTTGCCGTGGGCGTTGATGTGGGTGTCGGCGTCGCGGTCGGCGTGGCCGTCGGTGTAGATGTTGCGGTTGGTGTGGCCGTCGGCGTTTCCGTTGGGATCGGTGTAAAGGTTGCCGTGGGCGGCAGTGGCGTTGCGGTCGGCGGGATCTGCGCCGCGGCAGCCACTTCTTCCACAGCGGGCACGGCGGTCGGCGGCAACGGCGTAGCCGTCGGTGGAATCTCAATGGCCGGCGCGCTCTCATCTGGATAGAGCGCGATGACATCGATATAGATCAGGTTGTCGCCCGTGCTCGATGGATGATCGGTGACAAAGAAGACAGTCATTGTGCCACTCGATGCTCGCACGCGCAGATCAATATTCGGCCCTTCGCCCGGGGGATAGTTTAAAATTCGGCCTTCGCCCCAATGCATCGGTCCCCAAATCACGGTGGGGCTATTCGGATCCGTGCCACCGGTCGGATCAATGCCCAATTGGCGGCCAAAGTGGTCAGGGGCATTGGGTGCACCCCAGGCAATGCTGGCACGGTAGCCCGCGCCCGGCGTCACGTTAACCTGCGTGTAGATCCCGGCCTTAAAGGTGCCGCCGTTGCTCCAGATCCGCAAGGTGCCGGTGCCAAAGAATGAGTGTGGATCATTCATGAAGGCCGGATCGCCATAGAGCACGAATTCCGTCCAACCATCCGGAATCTGGCGTGGCGGGCTACCGTGGAAACTGTCCATGTCACAGACCGGCTGCGGAATGAGATTGGGCGGCTCGCACGGCTCGGACGCGTGCAGCGGGAGCGTGCCCAGCAGCGTGGCCACCGCACAAATTCCCAACACCAATCCAAGCCGGGAGCAGCTAGCCTGCCACCGATTTTGCGTTTTTTGGTAAAGACCCGGTAAATCGATCAATGTCATCATCCACGCATGATTCCCTGCCCATGCAACACGGGCATTTTACTGAACAACCGTTCACATTGCTCTAATGCAAAACTTATTTTTGTCACGCATACTACAAGGGCGCTGTTGTTGGGGTGCTAGCGGATCTCCTCCTCACTAGCACCCTGGAAAGTTCCGATGTGATACGCCCCATCACATCGGAACTTTTTTTTGCTTGCGCTGCTCATGGCTCTGTCTGCTACTGATAGAGACCTTCACGCAATTCGGTAATCTCGGTCATCAAACTTTTCGTCTCGCGACCGGCTCCCTGACGCAGCCGGTTTTTCTTCAATGCCAGCTCCACCAGATCGTGCCAACGCTGTCCCTGCTCGCGCGCGGCGCTGCCGCGCGCGAGCAGTGGGTTGCGCCACCGCCGGGTAATCTCTTCGTACTCGCTGGCTGTGAGCAACACGCCGACCTCTTCGGCGAGTTCTTGGCGAATGCTCCGTCGTTCATGTTGCCACGCGAGCAGGATTGCCACGATCACCAGCAAAATGCCTGCGGCAGCCACGATCAGACTAAGCCCAAAGCCAACTATAGTAACAGCTGCCAGGCTGGCACCCAAATTGTGCAGGCTGTGGGTGACCATTGCGGCGATGAAGCCAAAGATGGCCCAAGTCCACGCCGCTGTTGGATTGCGTGTCACCCGTGCCAGCCCCAGCCCAATGCCGGTCAATCCGGTGTAAAAAGCATGGTTGAGCCCAAACAGAATGGCCCGCAGGAAAATAACCATGCTCAAATCGGCGTAGCCCCCTTCATCATAGGCACCAACGAAATAGAAGAAGTTTTCGGTCATGGCGAAGCCAAAGCCGATCAGCGCCCCATAAACAACCCCATCCAAGACGCCATCGAATTCATGTCGCATGAACAAGAAGATCAGGATCAGCGCAATCGCTTTCACGCTCTCTTCCACCACCGGCGCAATAATCGCACCCTCGATGAGCGTCCCGGCGATGGTGCTCGGGCCGCTGACCCATGACTGACCCAACAGTAGTTCACCGATGATGCTCACGATGATCGCGGGTACAGCACCCCACAGAAAAGCCACGCTGACCAGCCAGAGCGGCTCGCGTTCATAGCGATCGACCCAGTAGAAGATCAACACGTAAACAATGGTCGGCAGGATGGCGGCGGCCAGGCTAATCCAGAGAGCAGTCATAGAGGCTCACTTTCTGATGATGTGAAGTAAGAGCCCATCCTGAAATTTGGTTGTGATGCGCAACCCACCTTGGGCCAGCTACGTTGACGCAGAGAATTTCAGGACAGATAATAAATCTCACCGGGATTTTGGTTCACGGGTTTGCAGGGCCAGCGATCTACTCGACCGGTGGCAGTGTAACGGGCACGAGTCGTTTGCGCCAACGCGCATAGGTGCTGGCAAAATGGGGCCAGAATGGGCTCACAGTCCCCCTCGCTTTTGCCGTGGATAGGGCGGCACGAAAGCTCGCGGCGTTATCCGCAAAGGGCTCTACTTCCAGATAGCACTGACCCAACTCGGAAAGAATGTGAGCATCACTACCAGCGGTGATCAACTTGCCGCGCTCGGCCGCCAACTTGGCCGCGGCCAGATTATCGGCGGGACGTACACAGCGGGCGTTTAGGACTTCCAATGCATCCACATCATCGATCACCGTCAGCACCGCGCGCAAGCGCATGGCGGAAGAACGCAGCGAATCGAGCGGATGCGGAATTGTAATGACTGCGCCCTGATCGCGCAACCGTTGGATTGTCTCTGCCGGCGATAGCCCGCGCGGCACTTCTTCTTGCAGATAGTAGCCAATGATCTCGCCGTGGGTGGTCTTGATCTCTTCGCCCACGATTACCAGATCCGGGGCAATGGCTTTGGCCGCCAACGCACCGTCCAACCGATTATGTTCGGTGACTGCAACCTTGTTCAGCCCGATTTTGCGCGCGTGATCAATCAGTTGCCGCGTCTTGGTTAGGCAATCTTTACTGTAAATCGTGTGCGAATGAAGATCGACTTTCCACTTCGTCTCTGCCACGCTCTGCTCCAAATGCTTCAAATGCGCCAAAGGAACGCTTCTATTCTACTGCTGATTGCTCTGCCAGTTTGGCCTGATCGAAGACCCATTTAAAAGTTGCACACATATACGTACTTTCACACGGGGATGAGTGGGCAACTTTTAGGGGGTTTAGCTATACGTGGCGCCCGGATGTCACAGCTCTGCATGCGCTGGTGCATGATCCGCCTGCTCGCGGGCCCGCTCCGAGCCAGCCAACAACTGTGGCCAGAGGGCAAAGCTCACGAGACCAATGCCCACCCCAAACCAGAGCGTACAAAAACGGACGAGCAGCGCGGCGGCTGTGGCAACGACAGTCGACATCGCCAGAAGGCTGCTGCTCAGGGCAACCAGGCTCCCCTCCACCCCACCCAACCCGCCGGGCGTGGCAAAGACAGCGCCAATGACGGTGCTAATGCAGAAGATAAAGATCGCAATGAGCGCGGTCTGTGCCGAGGCCGCAGCCCCAAAGCCGACCAGCACCACAAAATAAGCGATCCCTTCTGCGGCCCAGCTGACCGTGCCGATGAGCAGCGAAATGAGGAGATTGCGCGGGCGAAAGATGAGATAGCTGCTTTCATAGAAGCGCAAGAGATGATCGGCAAAACGGCGCACGAGCGGCAACCCCTTGCCAATCTCCAACAGCCACAGCGCCAACGGGCGGATCTGAATCACGACAACTGTGATGACAAAGGTGATAAAAACAAGCGCAGCCACCCACCGTGCTTTGGGATCGGGAAAGGCAAAAAGCCCGACGCTCGCCAGCAATAACATGGCCATGCCATCGGTCATGCGCTCGGCAAGCACAACGGGCGCGGTCACAGCCATTGGCGTGCCCGTGACATTTTTCACCATGTAACTTTTGAGGAATTCACCCGCCTTGCCGGGGGTCATTACCATCAACATGCCAATGCCAAAGATACGCAAGCTCTCCCCGCGCTCGATGGGTATCTGCAACAGTCGCAGATACCAATGCCACTTCAGCAGCCGCCCACCATAATTGATCAGCGTTAGGCCAATCACCACTGGCAGCCAAAGCCACGGAAATTCGAGCAAAGCCGCGGTGAGGGCGCGCCAGTCGCTCCAAAGCGCCAATGCCATGTAGATCAGCAGCGCAAAGAGCAGGGAAAAGAGTATTTTTCGCTGAATATCATTGCTCATAAGGGGAGATTATACCCGCGCCGAGAGGCAGGTGGCAAAGTTCCGGTCAGTTGGGTGGATGCCATTTGAGTGGACGCGGCTGACGTTCAAGGGTGGCGGTTGAACCGGGCGGCGGCATCGTTGAGCCAACGCATGAAGCGTTGGGGGGCGCCGGCGGGTGGCGGAACCAATTCGACCTGTTCCAGCGCGGTGAGCAGCTCAGCCCCGCTCTGGTAGCGGTCGGCGGGATCCTTGTCCAGTAATTTCAGGATGACAGCTTCCAACGCGGGAGAGACGTAGGCAAAATCAGAAGGTGGCGGCGGTGCAACGTGCAGGTGTGCATCGAGCACGTCATCGCGGGTGCCATAAAAGGGCCGACGCGCTGCCACCAGACGATAAAAGAGGACGCCCAACGAGTAGAGGTCGGCACGTCCATCGATCTGATCACCCCGCTCAATCTGCTCCGGCGCGAGGAAGCCGGGCGTGCCATAGATGCCGGGATCGGGCACCTTGGGTGGATTGCGCAGATCCAGCGCAGTGCCAAAATCAAAGAGCAGCGCCCGTCCATCCTGTGTAATGAAAATGTTGGTGGGTTTGATGTCTCGGTGCACCACATCCTGCCGGTGAAGATAATCCAGGGCAGTGGCAATTTGGCGGATCACATCCATGGCCGGTGCTTCACCCAGCCCTTTGTCCTTGCGGACGAACTCCTGTAGCGTCTTGCCCGCAACCACCTCCATGGTCATAAAGGGATGGCCATCAATCTCACCAGCATCCAGCGCACGAATTATGCCGGGGTGATTGAGACGGCGAGCAATTCGATATTCATTCTGAAAGAGCTCGCGCACGTGACGCTGGCTAGCCGCGGCATCTGTCAACACTTTGAGCGCAACCAAACGGCCCTGGGGCGAGCGGGCCCGATAGACCACGGCAACGGCCCCCTGCCCAAGGACAGCCTCGATCTGATACGCGCCCAACTTGTTGAGCAACGTGGGCGGGGGCATTGGGTTGCGATAACCACCGACAGTTGAATGAGAATGCATCTGCTTGGTCAAGGATAGTTGCCACGCTTGTGCACGGCAGGCTCGAATTCGATGCAATCAGTATAGTCGAGAATATCGGCTTTGTAAATGGCAGCTTGCCCACCCAATACCTTCGTAACGTACGCACCGAGAAGAGCTTACCAGTAAAAGCAGGCAAAGCAATTGGTGGCTCTTCTCGACAAGTTGCGTAAGTCCACTCCTTGTTAGCGACAGGACGAGCCCACGTCAACTTCATCAAGTCCAGACCAACCTACCAACGGCAAGTTTGGACAAAATAGAAGCTGCACCAATCATACAAAAGAGTTCTCGTAGACGAGTTCTTCCAGCGGTATTTGGCCAGGCTTTGGCCTCGATGCTTCGGCGCCACGTCCGATTGCCACCATTGGTCCCATTACGTGATCGGCTGGAAGCCTTATCAGTTTAGCGACTTTTTCAATGTTGTAACCGATCATCGGACAAGATTGATACCCCATCTCCTGTGCAACGAGCATGAGTGTTTGCATTGCCATGCCAATTGAACGCTGCGCTTCATCCCGCTGCAACCATTCACGTCCCTCGTGGAATTTCTGCATCGCATTGACAACGGACGCCCCAACATCTTGAGGAAGATTTGACCAATATCGTTCTGGACGCTCACGCCACGCGTTTACATTTCCAGTAAAAAGCACAAGCAGTGCAGCATCTGTCATCTGGGGTTGGTCGCCACCGAACTCGGTGCGTATACGGGCACGTAGTGCAGGATCACGTAGAATGACAATACGCCAATGTTGCACATTGAAGCTTGTCGGTGCCTGAATTGTAGCCGCCAGCAACTGACGTTCTTCCTCTGCTGTAAGCACGTGCGTCTTGTCAAATTGCTTCACGGAGCGCCGTTTGTAAACGGCCTCAATCGTATTCATGGCATCTACCCTTGTTGCTGTTGAGGTTTTTGTAGAGAGTATCTATCTATAACAGTGCTGTTGGGCGTAAATACCCCGGCGGTAAACAAGCCCAAGGTACTTGCGTGAAATGAGTCAGGTTGCCATGGGCTTGTTTACGCCGGGATGTACTAGCAAAGAGCATACGTGACAGGAATACCTTTGACAATTGCAGAGAGGCGATTGTGGCCCCGGTTCGCCAGGTCGGTGCGAGCGTGTGTTGCACTCGCCGCCTGACCCACACCTGCAAAGCCCCAGGATGGACCGGGTATTGGTATGGTGCCACCTCGTCTTAGCAAGAAAAAAACGGAGGGCCCGGGAGCCCTCCGTCTATCGATTGCCTGTTGCTGTTCTTCTGGACTTCAGTCACTCTCTCACCAACTAGCCTGAAATTCTCTGCGTCGGCCTGAGGGCCAATGTCCCCGTCCACGGGTCAAGCCAGCAGGATGGCCGCAGAGAATTTGCGGGTAAACACGTTAGTCAGCCGCAGCACCGTAGGCAGAAGTGGAGCCATAGGCGGAAACGCCATGTTCGGAGAGATCCAAGCCTTCCATCTCTTCTTCGGGCGAGACCCGCAAGATGCCAATACCCTTGAGCACCATGAAGAGGGCGAAGGCGGTGACGAATGCCCAAACGGGAATGACCAGCGAACCGGTCAGCTGTGCAATCAGCGGCTTGCCACCAAAGATGGCGGCGGCAATACCACCCCAAATCCCACAGACACCATGCACGGGCCAGGCACCCACCGGATCATCAATGCGCAGGCGTTCAAGCAGTTGCATGGCCAGAATCACCAGCACACCGGCAACCGCCCCAATAATCATGGCAGAGCCATTGGTCACGGCATCACAGTTGGCGGTGATCCCGACCAGCCCGCCCAATGCGCCATTTAAGACATAGCCCAGATCTGGTCTGCCCATTGAGAGCCAGCCGAGGGCCATGGCGGCAAGCGCACCAACACCGGCAGCAAGCGTCGTGTTCACGGCAATCAAGACGGTGGCGTCGGTGTTCGCGGCGCCAGCAAAGGCCAACTGACTGCCGGGGTTAAAGCCATACCAGCCGATCCAGAGGATGAAAACACCCAGGGTTGCCAGCGTGTAGTTGTGCGGCGGCAACGTATTTTCGCCATTTTGGCCAAAGCGACCGATCCGCGGGCCGAGCACAATGGCACCGGCGAGACCAGCAAAGCCACCAACCGCATGGACAACCAGCGAACCGGCAAAATCGTGGAAACCCATGGCATCCAACCAGCCACCGCCCCATTTCCAGTAGCCACTGATTGGGTAGATAATCGCGGTGATGACAATGCTATAGACAACATAGCCAGAGATCTTGATCCGCCCGGCAACCGCGCCCGAAACAATGGTGGCAGCCGTGGCGGCAAAGGCAACCTGGAAGAGCCAATCGATCTGTGGATTCAGCACACCGGGCCCAGGTGTCGGGGGCGTCTGATCAATGCCAATACCGCCCCAGGCCAGCCAGCCTGGAATAATTGCGTCGCCATACATAATCCCGTAACCAATGAGCCAAAAGAGAAAGACCCCGGCGCTCAGATCGATGAAATTCTTAAACATGATGTTGACGGCGTTCTTGGCCGAGTTAAAGCCCGATTCAACCAGCGAAAAGCCAGCCTGCATAAACAAGACCAAGACGGCAGCAATAAAGAGCACCATGTTGTCGAGTGCATAAGCCAATTCTGCCGTGCTCACTTCGTCGCCCTGGGCAAAGGCCCGCATCGCGACGAGGCTGAGGATAAGGGCGAGCGGTACAGCTCGGACCAATTTCGATACCATTGTTGAAGATCCTTCCTTCCAGGTGGTTTTTCATTACGTGATTCCATTGACCCGTCAACAGTTGATCTGTTTAACGCATGGGGCAAATAGACCGTGTAATGAGTTACCGTGTAATGAGTTGTAGAGAAGATAGAGCACGAGACGCCAACGATGTGACGAGCACAACGATGTGGCGGGCACAAGGTGTGAAAAGAACTTTGTTTTATTCTTCACAAACACTTGCATTAAGGATATACGCGACCGCAGCCATCCACAATGTACAAAACGCACAAACATACCGTTGACTCAATTGTCAGATCATACGACCCCACGCGCTCCTCACACGAGTAGATATTTTTGGCACTATGCATATTGCCCACAGCTAATGCAGATTGACCAGCTGTGTCAGCCACTCGGACCGAATTGGCTGACACGCTTTGGTGACATGTGTTGGTTGGCACGCTTTGATTGACAGAAGAGGAGCTTTGATGCATGCAGTCTCCCCGTCAGATTGCGCTGGCGGATCTGGCACCCTTCTGCCATGATCCACCAGAGACACCCCCATTGGTGCCGTTGCAGCGTACCCCGTCCACCAGAAGCGAGACCCACCGCTGCTAGCGGGCACAAAACGTACTGATTCGCTTCTACGCTGCGTAGGTACGGGTTGGTTACAGTCGGCAGTTTGCTCCGGAACGTCCATACTGCTGGCAAGCAATTGCACGACGGAAACGAATGTTGGCAAGTGAATTTAGGTGTCGCTCCAACTCATAGTAGAATATTCTGCAGAAAATGGTTTGGCAGGAAAGAACAGACCAAGCGCGGGGCAACGGAGTGAGAAGCAACAGATGCCAGCCCCACGGTTTGGGCGGTTGCGGCGAAGGTTGTACAGTTCGCACAACAACGCGATCATGCCGAACGTTGCGATTTTTGCGCCGGTTTCAACCAATAGCGCTACACGTATGACACAAGTCACAACCACACCATGAGCAGTCATTGCGAACAACAACAACAACAACAACACCATGAGCGGCACAGAGATGAACAACGAGTCCAAAGCCAACGCAACAACGGACCTGCATTTGGGTACCTCTTCCTGGCACTTTGAGGAGTGGCGCGGCGTCTTCTTTCCCACGGCTCTGGCCAAACAACAACACCTCGCCTACTATGCAACGCAGTTCAATTCGGTGGAGATCAACACCTCTTTTTACGGCGTGCCTCGGCCCAGCACGTTGATCAACTGGGTGGAGAGTGTGCCCGCTGGATTCACCTTTTGTCTCAAATTTCCGCGGGCAATTACCCATGAGAAACGCCTGATCAATTGTGAAGAAGAGACGCTGATCTTTCTCGATGTTTTGCGCTCGTTGGGAGAAGCCGCGGCACCGGGTTTGATCCAGTTCCCGCCTGATTTTACCCGCGCCACCCATGGCAAGCAGTTGGCAACCTATTTGGATTGGCTGGCCGACCAACTGGGCGCTGTCCGGGTGGGGATTGAAGTGCGGGCGCTCGATCTGATGACGCCAGCCTTTGCCCGCTTTTTGGCCGAGCGCAATATGGCCTATGTGCTGGTGGATCGGGTGCAGACACCCGATGCCTACCCTTTTTGGGCAGATCTACTTGCCGCGGGCAATGCGCCCGCCTTTGCACTCATCCGCTGGATCGGCGATGACAAGCAAGGCCCAACGGGTAACGATCAGCTGGTGGCGCCGCGCGATGAGCAACTTGCCGGGTGGGCCACGCGGCTGGCCCATTTGCAACAGGCTGGGGTACAGGTATATGGCTACATGCACAATCCCTACGAAGGCCATTCACCCGCGAGTCTGCGCCGCCTGCAAGCGCAGTTAGCACCGCTGATCACACTGCCGACGTGGCCCCCGCCAGGCACACCGGTTCCCGGTGCCGACAATGACGATGCCGCACAAATGTCGCTCTTCTAATTGCGGGTCCACAGCGACAGCACGTGAAAAGAGGAGCCGAAACGCCCGTTACATTTTCGGCATATGATCGAATGCCAACTCATGTTATACTAGCAAAACTATCGACAGAATTTCTGTTACCGGCCTCGGCACACGCTGCCCCACCAGCAGCGGCAGCAAGCAGATCGCGAATGCCCAGAAGGGTGATTCGGCGCAGCTGTTCAGCGCTGGAAGAACGCCAGTCACATTTCTGCTACGTGAGCCAGCAGAATGGCGCGCAGTGAGGGTACCACGGTTGAGCCAACAGACGACAAGGGAAAAGTGGGCATGATTCGCACGATGCCAGTGGTGCACAACGAAGAGATTGATCTCTACATCCGTACATACTACTCCCTGCTGCGGAGCAGCGCACCGATTCGGGTCCGCAGCCTGGAAGAGACGCATGCAGCCATGAACTCGAGCCTGCACCAGCAAGCGGAAGAAGAAGTGCTGGATGTGTCGGCATTGGTCTATGCCGCGCTGCGTCTCCCGCCCTGCATTTTGGAGGCGTCGCTGGTGATCCTGGGACAGATGGATGATGTCTTTCGACGGGAAGGATATACACCCGAGGAGTGGCAACCCGTGCGGGCGCGGGCGCGGCGGCGCAAACTCTTTTTCGAGCCCGCACGCAAAATTCTCGCCGCCTACATTGCAAGCGTCAGCGATATCGATGATCTGATTCCCTGCCTGACCACGTTGCAGATCGAATGGAACAAGCTGCACTATGCACTGGCTGCCGCGCAGTTGCAAGAGCGACTTCGGAGCCTGACCGATGATCCAGCAGAAGTGGCGTGTGTGCTGGAAGAGGTGCGCACGGCCTGTAACCTTTCTGAAAGCGATTTTGGGAAACTCGGTCAAGTTTGGGGCGAAGAACAGCTCTTGCCGATCCTGCGTAAAGCGACCCAGAAGCGGCTGGATCTACAGATTACGGTGCTGGGTGCTGGCCTCAGCGATTACCGGCGCAGCGTGCAGCACTGGTGGGGCAAGGTACAGGAAGCCACACCGATCAACCTCAGTCAGCGGCCCATCTACTTTGTCAGCAGCAACGTGCACAGCATGATCAACCTGCTCAGCGGCTTTGCCTGGGAGCAGCACGAACAGATTGCGCAACAGGTGCTGGCTCAGAATGCAGAGAACTTGCGCGACGAGTATCTCTGGCTGCTCAAACAAGAAGAGGCAGGCAGCACACCCCAGCGACACAAGCTGCGCAACTTTCTCTATTACACCATGCGGCTGGCGCTGGATCGGCCAGAACGACAGCTGGCGCTGAGTGAACGCGAGCGCGGCATTGGCGTTACCCGAGCCAGCGATCCACACTGTTTGGATGTCGAAGCGCAGATCATCGAAATGAATCAGCTGCGCGCCGCCTATCTCGATCCCAGGCTGCACTGCCTGAGCGACAACGACTGGGCCCTGTTGCAACAGAGCGATGCCATTATTTTTAACATCGATTATCCACTGGGCATGGCCGCCTATCATGTCTTTAGCCAGGTAAGCACTGCGGTTGGGCGCATTCTGGGCTTCTATGCATTGGGCAAAGCAGCCACCCTCAATGGACGCGTGGGCGATGTCATGATCCCCAACGTGGTCTACGACGAACACTCGCGCAATTCCTACCTGTTTCGCAATTCGTTTACCGCTCAGGACGTGGCACCCCACCTCAACCACGGCACAGTCTTTGATAATCAGAAGGCAGTCACCGTCCGTGGCACCATTCTGCAGAATCGCAATTTCATGCATGTCTTTTACGAAGAGGGCTACACTGATATTGAAATGGAAGCGGGCCCCTATTTGAGTGCCATCTATGAGGATGTATACCCGCGTCGATATCCAATTGACGAAATTGTCAACCTTTTCATCAATGCACCATATGATATTGGTGTGTTACACTATGCAAGTGATACGCCAATTAGCCGTCGTCAGACGTTGTTGAGCAAAAGCTTGAGCTACTTTGGCGTTGACGCGACCTATGCGACCTCGATTGCTGTTTTGCAACGGATAATCCGGTCGGAAGCAGACCGACAGCGAACGTTGCAACAGCAGAGTTCATAGCAAAGTTACGGACTGTACTGAATGGACCATCTTCGCCACTTTCGCGCTGAATTGCAACAGAGCAGACCAGTACCAGAGCGGCTAGCCCTGCAGATTGCGGGTATGGCCTATCCGTTATTGGACATTGAAGAAGAACTAGCACGCATCGACCAGATCACACAGTTGGTGGAGCGCGCGCTCATCGGTGTTGCGCCGGGACACGACCGTGCCCTGCGCTTTTTAGATGTGCTCTATTATGACTTGGGCTTTGTCGGCAATCACGAACACTACTACGAGCCAAACAACAGCTTTCTCAATATTGTTTTGCAACAGCGAATGGGTCTGCCCATTATGTTGAGCCTGGTATACATTGCCGTTGGCAAGCGGCTGCATATTGACATTGCGGGCATGGGCTTTCCCGGTCACTTCATGGTGCGCTACGCCGATCAAGACGGGAGCTGGTATCTGGATCCATTTCACGGCAAGCTCTTTGAACCCGAAAAGGTCGAGGGCTATCTCTCCTATTTGCTGGGGCAGCGGGTCGCGCTTTCGACGGATAGTTT
Organism: Caldilineaceae bacterium; assembly: GCA_965228585.1. Classification (GTDB taxonomy): domain Bacteria; phylum Chloroflexota; class Anaerolineae; order Caldilineales; family Caldilineaceae; genus JAHBVH01. Next base: position 2,432,990 of record CBDDHX010000004.1, on the reverse strand, counting down.
TACGCCTGTCTCTGCCAGCGCGCTGGCCCGGCGCATTCTGTACAACCTGCGCAATGTGTATGTGCACCATCAGGCTTATACAATGGCTATGCGGGTCTCTGAATATCTGTTGGCCATCGATCCCACCGATGGCAACATCTGGCAAGAGCGGGGCCTGCTCTACTATCGGGAGGAAGATTGGGAAGCTGCATCGTATAACTTGCGCCGCTATCTCTTTCTCTCTGGCCGCCTGATGGTCGCTCATGGGCTGACCGAGCCAACGGAAGAGATGCCGGTAGAAATTGCACAACCATTTGAAGAAGAGATCATGGAGATCTACTATCAAGTGGAAGAGATGCGCAAACGGGTAAACTGATCCCCAAAACCACCGTGGGGATGATCGAAAAAGACAATTTGTATCAAACAATTAAAGTGAGCTTTGTTTGAAAACGGTCGTGCTACTTCTCTGGTAGAGCGCCCCAAAATCTACCGTTTTCAAGCCAATCGCACTATCGTAGATCCCGGCGGTAATCAGGCCACACTCGTTTTGCCGGTTGCACTCAGGTTGTATGGCCTGATAAGCTGCCGTGGTATCTACGCCACACTGTACTAGAAAGATAACGCAGTGCAACGGCCGAAAAACGCTACTCGCTTTTGGCGATTTCTTCATGTGGTGATCACGCTGCTCAAACCACTGCTCTGTCGGCTGCAGGTCGAAGGGCGCGAGCATGTGCCGGAATGGGGTGGCTGTATTGTTGCCTGCACCCACACGCGCGGCCCCGACTATGTCATCCTTGGCTATGCCGCGCCCCGCCAGATCTACTACATGGCCAAATCAGAGCTCTTTGCGATCCACCCCTGGCTCACCAAATTTCTATGGAACGTGGGCACATTTCCCGTGCAGCGAGGGCGCAGCGACGTGGGCGCAATTCAAGCCGCCGAACGGCTGCTCCAGGATGGCCACGCGCTCGGCATGTTTCCCGAAGGCACACGCAGTCGCGATGGACAGTTGCGTCGCGGCAAAACTGGGGCCGCACGCATTGCCGCCCAAGCTGGTGTGCCGGTGGTGCCGGCCGCGGTGATGAACGCCCACGCGCTCTTTACGCAGCTGGGCCGCCGACCACAGATCACTGTCCGTTTTGGCCCCCCCATACAGCTCGATCCAGCAGCCAGCGCCAAAGCGAATACCGATCAGATCATGCACGCGATTGCCCAGTTGCTGCCGCCTGACAAGCGTGGCGACTATGGCTCCCAACACCAAACCGAGTCCGTTGCACAGACACCAGCCATCTGCTCTGATCCATAACAGCCTCACTCGCGCAATGTACGCTCCACCCCAAACCGAATGCGTTGCACAGGTGCCAACCATCTGCCCTGCCCCACAACTGCTTCACCTGTGCGATGCACGCCCGCCGTCTAATTTTACCAACGTCTCACCCGTGCCATGCACTCCCAACCCTGGTCTCGACGGGGCATGCTCGAGCGATTCGCAGTCGCTCTACCTTCCTCTTGTGTCAATGCCCATGCCGGTCGTTGTCACTCTCTGCTATCATCGATTACACAGCCACGTCCGGTCACTTTGCCAGCAGTTGGCAAGCGACTGATATTCTCCAGATTGAGCAGAGACAGCAGATGAGATCCAACCAATCCCTAGAGCAATATGATCGCAGCAACGCGGTGCAACCCCACTTTGGTCTCGTCTGCATCACCCACAGTGACCGTGTTCGCTTTCGTGCGCTGACGCGCAAACGACTGCTGCAATTCGAAGAAGCCGATCAGCAAAATTTGCTACGCGAACTGTATGCGGATAATCTGCAACGGCTGGGGCGCGCCATCGACTACTGCACCATGCATGCCATTTGGCTTTATCGCTATACCGCCAAACTCTTTCCCTTTGACGATACACCACTTGGCGCGGCGATACTGACAGAATTTTCCGAGGAACTGGCCGCGGTTGGCGAACGAGCGACCGCGGCCGGAATCCGTCTGCTCGTCCATCCAGAGCAATTTATCGTGCTCAATTCCGAATCACCACAGGTGGTGGAGAACAGCATCACCATGCTCTCCGCACATGGGCGTCTGATGGATCTGCTGCAACAGCCCCGTTCCCCCTGGGCACCGATTGAGATCCACGGCGGCAAAGGCGGGCGTGGCCCAGAGTTAGCAGCCATCATTAAAGAGTTGCCGGCCGCGGTTCGCACCCGGTTGGTGCTGGAAAATGATGAACGCGCCTATGGCGCCGAAGAGATTCTCACCATCTGTCGAGCGGCTGGTGTTCCCATGGTCTTCGACGCGCACCATCACGTCTGCCACCAGCAGCTAGAGAGCTATGACCATCCCAGCATTGCCGAGTTGGTGGCCGCGGCGGCAACAACGTGGCCGGATCCGAGCTGGCAAGTTCTGCACATTTCCAATGGCCGTGAAGGGTTCTGCGACCGCCGCCACAGTGACATTGTCACCACCATGCCCGCGGCCTATTGGCACGCCCCCTGGATCGAAGTGGAGGCCAAACACAAAGAGGAAGCGATTAAGGCTTTGCGCCGCCAACGAAACAGGCGCGAAGAATAGACTCACGGCTCATGCCATGGCTAAGTAACGCACAGACGGCTCCTCTTCTACACTTGACTTTCCTCAAGTCACTGCACGTTTGGGCACGGCCGGTAGATCTCCGAACAGTAGATCCCCGTGCATCTTCCAGTCTCTCAATACTCTCTACACACTCTCTACTCTCCCTACTCTCCCTACTCTCCCTATATATCGTCTCTACAGCTACCCCATAACCCGATACATTGGCTTTGGTTCTGAAATTCTCTATCTTTGATTTCGTTCAATCATAGCCAACCGGCGTGAGAGCAAGCACGCTCCAACATCGGTGTGGTTGTCCTTTGGCGGATGGTGACTGTGTTCTCAATTGTCCGTAGAGCAGCGATTAATCTTTCAACATCACTGGATCTACAACATTCTTGTATCGATTGCGTTACGCTGTCTAACTCAAGTTGCTGCCTACCTATCTCTACACGAGCGTGATTGCTTAAAAAATAGCCTCTACCATGCGCCCAGAAGGCAACCGGGGAGCAACTTGAAGTGGGCTCTGTTTGAAAACAGTAGTTCCGGCAAGCGGGAAGCCTGCCGTTTTCAAGCCAATCGCACTGTAGGTTTTCTATCACTGTAGCACTACATTATAATTAAAGGATAAACCAATGTTTTTTCACGATGACAAACTCCAGTTCGAAGTCCGTGTCGAGCGGCCCAATCCACTCTTTGCCAAGATGTTGCAACAGGCTATTGGTGGCGTCGAAGGCGAAATTCGGGTCTGCCTACAATATCTGTTCCAAGCCTGGGGCGCGCGGGGACCCAAGAAGTATCGCGACATGTTGTTGGAGACTGGCACAGAAGAGATGGGGCACATCGAAATGCTCTCCACGGCGGTTGCACTCAACTTGCAAAATGCACCACTCGAGATGCAAGAAAGCGCCGCCAATGAGAATCCGATGGTGAATGCAGTGCTCGGTGGCATGAGCCCGCGCCACGTGCTTTCCACGACGCTCGCGGCCATGCCCATGGATTCCAATGGCGTGCCTTTTGACTGCTCCCACGTCTATGCTAGTGGCAACATTGCAGCCGACATGCTCGCCAACGTGACCGCGGAATCGACGGGGCGGATGTTGGCCGTCAGCCTCTACAACATGACTGACGATCCGGGCATGAAACAGATGCTCAGCTACATGGTCGCCCGCGACACAATGCACCAGAATCAATGGCTCGCGGTGCTCGAAGAGATCGGCGGCGACAAAGCACATCCGATCCCCAATAGCTTCCCCCAAGATATGGAAAACCAGGAGTACAATTACAACTTTATGTCCACTTGGCGTGATGAATCTACCGAGGCACCACAGGGGCGCTGGACAAGTGGCAAGTCGAACGATGGTCGTGGCGAGTACAGCACAACCAGACAGCCGAGCTATCCCGTTCCCGACCTTGGGCCGGCGCTACCCAAGGCGGGGGTTCAGAAAGAGCAGGCAGAGGCAACCAAATAGCCGATTGCCTCCAAACTGCTAGACATTCCACGCCGCGAACGGTGTGATGTCCGCCTTGAGCACGCGTTGCATCAATTGCAACGCGTGTTCGCTCCACTGCGCTTGCTCCGAAGCCACGCAATCGCTGGGCACGATAATTCGGAAGCCGCGCATGTACGCGTCATTGGCGGTGAAGAGCACGCAGATGTCCGCCGCCATGCCTGTAATTACCAGCGACGTCACACCCAGATTGTTGAGCAGGATCTCCAGGCTTGTGTGGTAAAACGCTGAGTGTTTCGGCTTGAGAATAAAGAAATCTTCTGGACTTGGCTGCAACTGCTCCACAATTTCACGCCCGCGCACCCCTTCTTGCAGGCAATCTTCCACCAACTTTTGAAAGTTTGCATGCCACTGGCCAAAATTGTCATTGGCATAGATGATGGGTATCTTTTGTTCTCGTGCGTAGTGGCGCAGCGCAGTTAATTGCTGCGTCATCGACCGCGCATGAATGAGCAGATCCTCGCCGCCAGCAAAATCCAGATCATTGATTAGATCAATCAAGAGCAGCGCAGTACAAGATGGATCCAGTGTAATCGATGGCATAGAGATAACTTTCTATCGTTAGCACTTGTGCAACCAGTCAGGAACAAATTGCCTGACTGACGTTTGTTTTCGGGGGGAGAGAGTCTACAATGCGGTTGGCTTGAAAACGGTTGGTTTCCCGCTTGCCGGAACTACTCTTTTCAAACAGAGCCCACGTTAGCAGTGCGGTTGGTTTGAAAACGGTTGGTTTCCCGCTTGCCGGAACTACTCTTTTCAAACAGAGCCCACGTTAGCAGTGAGCGTGGGGGCCGCCTATGCGTCAAGCAACAGAAAGTGAAACAAGAAAGAGCAGGCATCCGTTCGAAGACGATGCCTGCTCTTTCTTTGGCGCCGGTAGAGTTTCACGCCGGCGGCAGTAAGTTACAAATTATTCGGCTCGGTTACAGCTCAGCCATGATCCGCTGCAGCGCATCCCGGCTCGGTCGGCCTTCGGCTTCGCTGATTGCTGCCAGCGGCTTATCGATGACGTTGAGACGTTCAACCATGTTCGGCTCTTCATCGTTGATGTAGAAGAGCCCGGTCAGGAATTTTTCGTCCTTGCGTGCGTTTTCCAACGTCTGATAGGCCAACATTTTGTCGGTGGGATCGTAGTCTGCCTCTAGCTTTTTCAGCTGAATCCAGGAACCATCATGCAGTTGCACCTCGCGCTCGTCATCGTACTCGTCAATCTCGATCTCTTCATATTTGGGCACGAAGTTTAGCTCATGAATTGGGGTCTCGTTGGCCTTGCCCCAGCCATAACTCTTGTTCGAGCTGTCGTGGTTGTTAAAGGTGACACAGGGGCTGATGATATCGAGCACCGCAACGCCACGATGGCTCAGCGCGGCCTTGAGCAACGTTTCCACCTGTTTGGCATCGCCAGCAAAGCTGCGGGCGATGAAGGTTGCGTTGGCGGCCAACGCCTCCAGGCAGATATCCAACGACGGCAGATCATTGACACCAGCATACTTGAGCATTTGGCCCTTGTCCGCGGTGGCGCTAAATTGACCCTTGGTCAGCCCATAAACCCCGTTGTTCTCGACAATGTAGACAATGGGCAGGTTGCGGCGGGCGGCATGTTTGAACTGGCCGATCCCAATCGAGGCGGTGTCACCGTCACCGCTCACGCCAATGGCGACCAGATCGCGGTTGGCGGATAATGCACCGGTGGCCACCGACGGCATGCGACCATGCAGTGAGTTGAAGCCGTGGCTGTGGCCCAGGAAATAGGCGGGTGTTTTGCTGCTACAGCCAATCCCGCTCATTTTAATCACACGATGTTGCTCCAGACCCAACTCCCACACCGAGTTGATGATCCGGGCGCTAATGCTATCGTGACCACACCCCTTGCAGAGGGTTGAATTGCGGCCACGGTATTCAGTCTTTTCCAAGCCGATAATATTGGTCTTGGGCGCACGTGCGGCGGCAGCTGCTTTTACACGTTCAGTTGCTGTACTCATTTTGTATCTCTCTTCATCTATATCAGAATCTGGCTCGAATTCTCGTCAACACTATTTTCGTCGCTGTCACGCTCGTCAACCTAGTCAACCTAGAGACGTTTGCATAAAGATGATGGCAGAGACGGCGCTACAGTGCGGTTGGCTTGAAAACGGTAGGTTTCCCGCTTGCCGGAACTACTCTTTTCAAACAGAACCCACTTTAGTTGGTCAATGCAGGCCATGCATCTCGTGCACATTCACGCCAACAGCTATGCGCCGTCGATTGTTTCTGTGATAAAGCGTGCCGACAGCGGCATGCCATCGCATTTGGCCAGCGAGATCAGCCGCCCGGCATGTTCTGGCATTTCAGTTAGCAAGATTTTGCAGAGTTGACCGTCAAAGTTGTTTTCGATGACGAAGACTTTGTCATACTTGCCAACGAATTCGGCGACCGTGCTGTTCACCGGCAGTGCCCGGAGGCGGAGATAGCTGGCCTCTGTGCCCGCGGCGCGCATGCGATCGCGTGCTTCGGCAATTGCCCCATCGTTGCTGCCCAGGCTGATAATGGCGATCTCGGCGCCATCCACTTCATCAATGATCGGCTGGGGAACCAGGGTGCGCGCGGTGTCGAATTTGCGGGCCAGGCGAATCAGATTGTTCTCCCAATCTTCAGAGCGCTCGCTGTAGAAAGCGTATTCGTTGTGGCCGGTGCCGCGGGTGAAATAGGCTGACATTGGATGCTCGTTCCCCGGCAGCGTGCGGTAGGGAATGCCATCGCCATCTTCGTCAACATAGCGACCCCACTTCCCTTCACGCGCTTTCAGATCGTCGGCAGTCAACACCTTGCCGCGGTCAAATGGGGCTTCCGGATAGTCAAATTCGTCAGAAATCCATTGATTCATGCCGAGATCCAGATCGCTCAACACGAAGACCAATGTCTGCAACCGTTCGGCCAGATCAAAGGCCGTGCCCGCCATTTCAAAACATTCCTTGGGCGTGGCCGGGAAGAGCACCACGTGATTGGTATCCCCATGGCCAAGATAATAGGCGCTCATGATGTCGCCTTGGCCAGTGCGGGTGGGCAGGCCAGTGCTTGGCCCCATCCGTTGGATGTCCCAGATGACGGATGGAATTTCCGCAAAGTAGGCCATGCCGGCAAATTCTGCCATGAGGCTAATGCCCGGGCCACTGGTGGCCGTCATGGCGCGTGCACCGGCCCAACCAGCCCCCAGCACCATGCCAATGGCCGCCAGTTCATCCTCAGCTTGCACCACCGCATAGGTGGCTTTGCCCGTCTCTGGATCCTTGCGCAGATCTGGCCCATAGCTATTGATCGCCTCGGCCAGGCTGGAAGAAGGTGTAATTGGATACCAAGAAACAAAGCTGACGCCATTGAAGAGCGCGCCGAGCGCGCCGGCCGAGTTGCCGTCAATCAAGACCTTATCTTCGTTAAAGCCGCTCATCCGCTCGCAGCGGTAGGGCTGCTCATCGGTAATGTTCTCGACAGCCCAGTCATAGGCGCGCTGCACCATGTCCCAGTTCAGCGCAATTGGCTTGGGTTTGCCCTTGAAGTTCCACTCCAGCGCGGCCTGGATCTCGTTCATCTCGATGCCAAGCAGATGTGCAGCCGCCCCCACATAGACCATGTTCGCCACGTAATCACGCAGGGCAAAGGGTAATTTGGCTTCCTTCACCAACTCTTTCACGGGCATGCCATAGTAGCGCACATCATCGCGCTTGGCCGCGATTGGCAATGAGTCATCATAGAGGACAGTGCCGCCTTCGGCAACGCTAGCCATATCCTCGGCCACCGTTGCACCATTCATGCAGATCATCACCTCGACGGCCTCGCGGCGAGCCAAATAGCCTTCCCGGCTCAAACGAATGTTATACCAAGTCGGCAGCCCCTGAATGTTGCTGGGAAAGAGGTTTTTGCCAGTGACGGGAATGCCCATCTTGAAGAGCGAACGGATCAACAAGCTGTTGCTTGTCTGGCTACCCGATCCATTTGCCGTGGCCACGTTGATGTTAAAATCGTTGACAACTTTATCTTGCCCAGATGCAGTTGTCTGTTCTTGTACTAGTACACTCATTGCCTTCCTCCAACTCGAGGCCAATTCATTTGATGACAGCCAGCTGCTCGTAATTGGCTGTCTGAAAATTGACTGTTCTTAATTCGACTGTTCATTAAAAGTAATTTTAAAATGTTCGCGACATACTCACTATTTTCAAGCGGTCCAAATTTCATCACCGTTGCACCGCCTATTCTCCAAAATCAGCGCAACCAGATTTCGGGGATGGGCTCTCATCCTCAAATCTAACGAAAAGTCTGCTAGCCTTATGTGGGAGCACCTCCATTCGTGTGCGGAAGTGTTGGCGGTCTGGAGAGCAATCCCTGTGGCCGTGCGCCATCTTCAACAGCAACACCTAGATCGCGCAGCAGTTGCATGTGCTCGATCAACAGCATGCGACCTTGGTCATACTTCTCGGCAACAATGGCATTGACAATGCGTTCGTGAAACTGCCAGACTGCCTGCAAATAGCTGTAATCCGCATAGGTGTTCAGCTCAACGGCCTCATAGCCATCCCAGTAAGATTCCAGCAAACCCAGGACAAAGGGATTCTGCAGCCGACGAAAAATTGTCATGTGCAATTCACGATGTTCGGGATAGGGAATCTGAATGCGGGGCTGGCTCAGCTTCTCCCACGCGTTGGCCACGAGCGTGCAGAGGTGTTCTTTGTCTTGCGCGGTTAACAGCACAACAGCTTCATGCCAATAGGCAACTTCCAGATGAATGCGCAGGCTGCTGAAGGCGTCAAAGTAGTGTCGATCAATGGAGAGTGCGGTGAGAAGGCTGAGGCGAACTGCCGGAGAAAATTCATAGGCTGTGCGGGTGATCCCGCGACGGGGGCTAGCCTCCACCAAGCCAAGCATGCGCGCGACTTCAAGCTGCTCGCGCAGCTTGCCGACGCTCATGCCCAATTCTGAACTCATTTCGTTCAGTGAAGGCAAACGGTCGCCTGGCTGGCTGGCTTGAGCCAACAGGTGGCTCAGAAACTCGGGTAAAAGATGATTTGTGTACATGCGACTTTGTCTCTGTCCAAAATTCTATGCGCTGCCAGATCTGGCTCAGCGAATCAACTCGACGAGCTACCTGGAACGCAACTGGAACTCTGGATAGATCTTCTATGCACCATTGCAATGAATTTCTGTGTGGCCCCGTGTCAACTTCAGGGGGACCATCGCTGAAAAATCGTCGTCACCATTGACTATGAGTTGTCCTGAATTGATCGGCGGGTACGGGGGACTACAACCGAAATTCAGGCGCGGTGCTATTTACAAAATTCACGGAATAATCAGATTGATCCGATTAATTCTACTGCTAGCTATTATTGTAACATGACTGTTTCTGTAAAGTCGAATTGGACAAGCGGTGGCGAGCATTAAGCCGAGCTGTTAACCAAGCACTGGAGAGCTAAAAAAAATTGATCCATGCATCTCGTGTTTGGCACCTCTTGTCTTTGGGACGCTCGTTACCGGCTCGCGCTGGTCTGTTGCCTGGTTTATGGCTGTGCCGCGCCATTGCCGCTCGCTTGCTCCACCAAATAATTCACGGCAGCCCCCGCCAACAGGGCGACGCCGGTCGGCAACATTCGCTCATCAAAATCAAATGTGGGATTGTGGTGTGGGCTCAACGGTGGCCCGGCTGGATCAGCGGCACCAACGAGCACAAAACAGCCCGGGGCCCGATTGAGAAACTCTGCCATATCTTCCCCCACCATCATCGGCTCAATCTGAATCACCTGGCTGGGATCGACCACCCGCTCGGCCACCTGCTGCATGAGTGCCGCGCCGGCATCGGAATTGACGGTGGCCGGGCAGCCCCAGTTGGGCGTAAATTCAACGGTAGCACCGTGGGCCTGCGCCACGCCCTGTGCGATCGCTTCGATGCGCTGAAAGAGCTGAGTGCGCACATCGGCCTCAAAGCTGCGAATGGTACCGGTTAGTGTCGCCTCGCCCGAAATAATGTTCCCCGCCGACCCACTGTGGAAGGTACAGACGCTCACGACCGCGGTTTCGGTGGGATTGACGTTGCGGGCAACAATGCTCTGGAGCGCAACGACAATCTCGCTGCCAATAAAGGTGGCATCCACCGTTTCGTGGGGCGTTGCGCCGTGTCCACCGCTGCCCTTGATCACCAACTTGAACCCATCGGCCGCGGCCCACAGTGGCCCCGACTGCACAACCACGTGGTTCAGCGGCAGGCGGCTCCAGAGATGAAGCCCAAACGCGGCCGCGGGTTGGGGATCGGCAAGCACGCCATCATTGATCATGGCCTTGGCGCCGCCCAACCCCTCTTCGGCCGGCTGAAAGACCAACTTGACTCGACCGGGCAGCGCGTCCCGGTGTTTGACCAATAGCTGGGCTACACCCATGCCAATGGATGTGTGTCCATCGTGACCACAGGCATGCATCACGCCATCATTCTGTGATCGAAAGGGAAGTTCCGTTGCCTCTTGAATGGGCAGGGCATCCATGTCAAAGCGCAACATGACGGTGGGTGCATCCAGCGGCACATCATCGCGCTCCACCATCGCGACGACGCCAGTTTTACCAATGCCAGTGGAGACCTCGAGCCCCAGTTGACGCAAGTGTTCGGCCACGATGCCGGCTGTGCGCACCTCGTGATAGCCCAATTCTGGGTGCATGTGAAAATCCCGGCGCCACTCCACCAGTTGCGGCATCAAGGCCACGGCCTCGTCGCGCAGTTCGGCACAGATTGTTTCAATGTCGGCTTGCTTGCTCACTCTTCACCTTGCCTTTTGGCCTTCAAGTATGCTGTAAAATTCACCCAGCCGGGCCCCTTGCTGAGCGCCACGACTGGGTCTCTACAAGCGCGGGATAATTGTTCCAAAACCTGCAGCTCGCGGGCAAAGAACCCACCTTCGGTCCCCACGCCCGTGTAGCTTGCGCGCTGCTCTCCATGCATATGTATGCCAAAACATATGCATGTCAACTATTGCAATAGATCTGCTGCAATAGATCTGCTGCGCCCTCCAGCAAGTAGGGGGTCCGTTAAGATGGGGTTGGCACGGTCCCGCACGGATGCTTACCTGTATCCGCCTGGCCCCAACGTCGCGCTGCAATAGAGTTCGCGTCCCGCGCTCTTCAGATCCTGTTCATGATAATATAGGGGCGTAACTTTGTCGAACTTGGGTGAAAGAGAGCGGTCGGGTAGCGGACGAACCAGCCGCCCAGCGCGGATAAACGGCAGGAAGGGCTTGGCCATTGCCGCCCACTGTGCCCGCACAGAGGTGACCAGCGTCGTGGGCGATAGCCCCAGCTCGCGGCGAATCCGCTGCTCCATCGGCCAGGGCCAAAGGGGGATGTCGGTCAATCGACCGTCGATATAGCGGTTGTCTAATCGGGCGCCGATTCCGCTTTCATCTATGTTTTCGATCCAAAATTCCACCTGCGTTGCCCAGAGATGGCTCTCCGCGGGGCGCAGCTCCATCCCCAATCCACCCCACTGCTCCGGATTATCCAGTCCGTTGTTGAGCAAGGTAACATATTCTGCCCGATTGTTTGCCTGTTCACCATCGAGAATGGCCGTGAGTCCCAGCCCCGCGCTGCCCCAGGCAAAGATATCACGGAAGAGCGTATCGCGGATGCGGCCATTGCCATAGAGCACGAAGCCCGCGCGTTGGCTGGGCCACTCGAAGCTGCGCAGTTGGCTACAGGCCGTCGGCTGTGGACGGAGCGTGGGCCACACTTTGACGCTGCCGTCGTGATTCATGCCCGCGTAAATCGAGATCGAGCCCAACACCTGGTTCCCCACGGCCGATACATGCGGGGCATTTGCCTGCACCGCAATCGACCAGACCGGTACCGATCCATAGCCAATGCTATTCTCGATCCGGTTACGGTCGCTGTTGTAAATTTGGATGTTGTCACCCCAGGGCCAGTCATCACACCACGTTCGTCCGTCCCAGCGCTGCCAATCAGCAAAACAGCGACGCACGGTGTTGTCCCCACCGCGATAGATCATAATCATTTTGCGCCCCGTACCAGCAGCCACACAATCTTCCAGCAGATTATCGTGCGAATCAAAGATGGCAAAGACATCAGAGTTATCATCCGGGTTGGCATTGTAACCAGAGACCCGGCGCAACACGTTGTGACTACCCGAAACAAAATAGATCGCGTGGTCCCCGTTGCGCGCCACGATCCCCTCGATCACGTAGTAATCGCGGTAGAGATGAACTGGAATCGTCCGCCCTTGCCCATCGATGGTGACCTGCCCATCATTTTGCGCGCGGATGGTAATGGGCGCAGCGGGAGTGCCGTTGGCACCATTCGGTTCCAATGGTTCGGTGTAGTGGCCGTCGAGCAAGGTCAGGGTGTCGCCTGGCAAGAGTTGGGGCCAGGCGCGGGCCAAGGTGGACCAGGCCTGCTCGGCGGTGGTACCGCTGGCGGCATCGTTGCCATCTGGCCCCACGTAGTAGGTGGCAGCTTGGGCGGCAGCAGCAGAGCAGAGGAAGAGTAAGGTGGCGCCCAACAGGCTCAGCCACAGCCGCAGACCGCGTCCACACGGTGATTGCCATTCGCGGGGGTTGATTGTCTGCAAGTCGTTTGCGTGTGTATTGACTTTGTAATTGCTCACGATATGTAATTGTTCACGGTATGTGATTGCTCACAGTAATTGTTCACGGTATGTGATTGCTCACAGTAATTGTTCACGGTATGTGATTGATCACAGTAATTGTTCACGGTATGGAATTGCTCACAATTGGACAAAAGGATTCACCCCACTATGCCGCTGGCCCATCATGGTTTATCCTGACTCTATCGATTATCCTGACAGTATATCCCGACTTTGTGGATGGAAAGCTGTCAAAAGGAATAAAATAGTCATGACTTGCGCACCGAGAAGAGCTTACCAGTGGCGAGCAGGCAACGCAATTGGTGACTCTTCTCGACAAGTTGTGTAAGTCCAGATAGTGAGGAATCAGCTCATGAATTCTGAATTTCACGCAGCATCACTAGAAGAGTTCGTTCGGCAGATGCAAGCCATGGACGACGATCCGCTGGCCGAGAGCGGCAGCACAATGGTCATCTATCGAGGCAACCCCGCGGCCCGTCTCATGATCGTGGGCGAAGCGCCGGGCACACAGGAGAATAAACAGGGACAGCCATTCGTGGGTCCGTCGGGCAAGTTGCTGGAACAGATCCTCGAATCCGTCGACCTCACATCCGCCAAGGATGTGTTCATTACCAACGCAGTCTTTCGCATGCCCCCTGGCAAGGATAGCCGCCCCATTCGCAAGCCAACCAATGCCGAAATCGACTACTACAAGCCATACTTGATGGAGCTGATCCGCGTCATCGATCCGCGCATTATTTTACTGACTGGCGGTGTCTCCATGCGTTCAGTGCTCAACGAAACCAAGCTCGGCATTACCAAGATGCGTGGGCAATGGTTCGAAGTGGATGGACGCTGGGTCATGCCCATTTTTCACCCGGCCTATCTCCTGCGCAACCCTTCGCGGAATCCCGGCTCGCCCAAGGCACTCATGTGGGAAGATATTCGAGCCGTGCGCGAAAAGTATGATGAACTTGGACTGGACAGTGCCAGAACATCCGAAGCATAATCTATTTGGTGAGTTATATAGCAGTTGCAAGTAGGCTTGGCAACGTTCAGAAAACCCAGCAAGCCGCAAGAATAAGGAGCAATTCGTGCCTGTCAATCAAGGCTTCAAGTTACCCACATATCGCCGCCACCCACTCGACGCGATTTTTTCGCCGCGCAATGTAGCCGTCATTGGCGCCACCGAGCGCGCCGATAGTGTCGGGCGCACCCTGCTGTGGAATCTGATCAGCCACCCCTTTGGGGGCACCGTCTATCCCGTCAACCCCAAGCGGGAGAATGTGCTGGGGGTCCACGCGTACGCCGCCATTGGTGATGTCCCCAATCAGGTCGATCTCGCGGTGATCGTCACACCGGCGCGCACCGTTCCGGGCATCATTGCAGAATGCGTGGAAGCGGGAGTCAAAGGCGCCATTGTCATTTCCGCTGGTTTCAAAGAGATCGGCGCAGAAGGCGCGCAATTGGAACAGGAAATTCTGCAACAGGCGCAACAGGCGCAAATGCGCATCATTGGCCCCAACTGCCTGGGCGTCATGAGTCCTCTCACCGGCATCAACGCCACCTTTGCCAAAGGCATGGCATTGCCGGGCAACGTGGGCTTTATCAGCCAGAGTGGCGCGCTCTGCACCTCCGTGCTCGACTGGAGCCTACAGGACAATGTGGGCTTTAGCGCCTTTGTCTCCATTGGCTCCATGCTCGATGTTGACTGGGGCGACCTGATCTACTATCTCGGTGACGACCCGCGCACCAACAGCATTGTTATCTACATGGAATCCATCGGGGATGCCCGCTCATTTCTTTCGGCCGCGCGCGAGGTCTCGCTGAGCAAGCCCATCATCGTGATCAAGGCCGGGCGCACCGCCGCGGCCGCGCAGGCCGCGGCCTCGCACACGGGTGCACTGGCGGGCAGCGACGAAGTGCTCGATGCTGCGTTTCGCCGCTGTGGCGTGTTGCGCGTCGAGCGCATTGCCGAAATCTTTTATATGGCCGAAGTATTGGCCAAACAGCCACGCCCGCAGGGCCCAAACCTCACCATCGTGACCAATGCTGGTGGCCCTGGCGTGTTGGCAACCGATGCATTGATCCAATCTGGTGGTCAATTGACCACACTGGCCGAAGAGACCATGAGTAAACTCGACGATATTTTACCACCTCACTGGAGCCACGGAAATCCGGTGGATATTTTGGGGGATGCCGATTCAGAGCGTTATGCCCAAACCATTGAGACCGTGGCCAAAGATCCGAGCAGCGACGGGCTGCTCGTTGTGCTAACGCCACAGGATATGACCGACCCCACCCAAACCGCGGAGCAGTTGCGGCGCGTGGCCGCCACAACACAGAAGAAACCGATCATCGCCAGTTGGATGGGCGGAGCGGATGTGGCCGCGGGGCAGTCGATTCTGAGCCGGGCAGGCATTGCCACCTTTCCCTATCCTGATACGGCGACGCGCGTCTTCAATTATATGTGGCAGTACGCCAAAAATTTGCGTGCCATCTATGAAACCCCTGCCTTGCCGGTGGCGGGCAAAGAAGAAGCGATCAATCATCAAGAAGCACACGATCTGCTCATGGCCGTGCGCGGGGAAAAACGGACGATTCTCACCGAATATGAATCCAAGCAGATCTTTGCAGCCTATGGCATTCCCACCGTTCGCACCGAGCTGGCGAACAGCGTCGATGATGCGGTGGAACAAGCCAACGCCATTGGCTATCCCGTGGTGCTGAAACTAAATTCACAGACGATCACCCACAAGACCGACGTAAACGGTGTGCAGTTGAATCTGACAACCGACGAAGCTGTGCGCGCTGCCTATCGTCTCATTGAAGAGAGCGTGACAGCCAAACACGGGGCTGATCATTTCCAAGGGGTGACGGTGCAGCCCATGGAAAAGCTGGATGGCTATGAACTCATTGTTGGCTCCAGCCTCGATGAGCAATTTGGCCCGGTGTTGCTCTTTGGGGCCGGGGGCACATTGGTAGAGGTCTTTAAGGATAGCGCGCTGGCGCTCCCGCCGCTGAATACAACGCTGGCCCGGCGCATGATGGAAGAGACCAAGATTCACACGGCACTCCAGGGCATTCGTGGTCGCGACGCTGTCGATCTCGAGGCACTGGAGCGGCTGTTGGTACGCTTCAGTCAACTCGTTGTCGAACAGCCGTGGATCAAGGAGATCGACATCAACCCGCTGCTTGCCTCTGCCGAGCGCATTGTGGCGCTGGATGCGCGCATTCTGTTGCACGAGCCAGAAATTGTACGCGAGAAGCTGCCGCGCCCGGCGATCCATCCCTATCCCCAACAGTATGCCAAAACGTGGGAATCGTCCGACGGTGACGAATTGATGATTCGCCCCATTCGCCCGGAAGATGAGCCACTGATGGCTGAGTTTAACCATTCGCTCTCGCCCGATAGCATCTACCTGCGCTACTTCCACCCTATTTCCGCGGCGCAGCTGGTCTCGCACGAGCAGCTTGCGCGACTTTGCTTTATCGATTATGATCGGGAAATGAATCTGGTTGCGGAGCGTCAACGTCCCAACGGTGAGCCCGAGATCCTGGGGCTGGGACAGTTAACCAAGCTCCATGGCAGTCGCGAGGCCGAATTTGCCATTCTCATCAGCGACAAGTTTCAACGGCAAGGGCTGGGCACTGAGCTGCTCAGTCGGCTGGTCGAATTTGGCCGCGATGAAAATTTGGAGCAGATCGTTGCCGACATTTTGCCGGAAAATGAAGGCATGAAGCGCGTCTCTTCGCGACTCGGTTTTGCCATGCAGATGAACCGAAAAGAAGGTGTTATCGAAGCCCGCCTCACGCTCTAATCGCCCACGCCTGCGTTGGATTTGTGCGTTTCCCAATCCAACGCAGGGTATTGCTGCGTTATCTCCTACAAGATCTTTGTGAGCAGTGCGTCTCCCACCCTCAACGCTCTGCTCAAGTGAAGGTTGTTCAGATGACAGCTCTCTGCAAGCAGCGCACGGACAAAACCTAGCCTGCAATTCAGTTGTGGCTCCTGTTGGGTCTCTGCTCAAACGGGACGACGCAAAAAATTTCAGGAGAAAACCGAACGGTGATTCCTCCACCGTCAAGCCTTCGTCTAGAGAGTGCCCTCTGATCAACCAGGTTCAACGGATCGACTAACCACACAAAGTTCATCACACAAAGTCCATCACGCGAAGTCAATCATACAAAGGAGTTGAAGCAATGCGTTCCAGTATCACTGCAACCGAATTGCGCAAGAGAACCATCCGGTTTATTGGCATCATCGCGCTCCTGATTGTACTCGTCGGTGCACTGGCAGCATGCCAATCCGATGAGGCAGATGCCCCGGCTGAAGAAGCACCAGTCGAAGCGCCAGCCGAGGCAGAAGCGCCCGCGGAGGAAGAGGCCGCGGAAGATGCTGAAGCAGAGGCAACCGCCCCCGCGGAGGAAGAGGCCGCGGAAGATCCTGAAGCCGAGGCGACTGCCCCCGCGGAAGAGGAAGCTGCCGCGGAAGATGCTGAAGCAGAGGCCGAGGCGACTGCCCCCGCGGAAGAGGAAGCTGCCGAGGAGACAGAGGCCGAAGCCACGCCACCTGCTGAAGAAGAGGCGGGCGAGGAAGAAGCTGCCGCCATGGATGACGCGGTTGCCATGGGTGGCTACATTGTCACCATCACTGGCGGCTGTGGCTGTCACATGAATCGCGATGTGGGTGGCCTGGCTGGCGGTAACGAATTTGAGACCCCCGGTGGTCTGATTTACGCCTCAAATATTACACCCGATGAAGAGACGGGCATTGGCACCTGGAGCGAAGAAGAGATCGCGGCGGCGCTACAGCGCGGTGTCACCCCCGATGGTCACCAACTTTCGCCGGCAATGCCCTACATGCGCTTCAGCGCCCTTTCGGATCAGGAAGCATTGGCGGTGGGCGCCTATCTGCTCTCGCTCGATCCCGTTACCAACGCGGTGGAACATGGTGATCAACACGATGAGCCAGAACCCTACACACCGGCCAACGAACCACCGGCCGAACCGCCAACTGATGCCGTTGCACGTGGTGAGCAGCTGGTCACCATTGCCAATTGTGGTGGCTGTCACACCCCACGCGATCAGGAAGATATGTTGTTGGCCGGTAACATGCTGCGTGAAGAATTTGCTTCTAACCTAACTCCGGACGAAGAGACGGGCATTGGCAGTTGGAGCGAAGAAGAGATTGCAACCTTCCTGCAAACCGGCACCCATCCCGATGGAAGTCAGGTTGAAGGGGCCATGGCTCAACAGATCGATCGCCGCTTCAGCACACTGACCGATGAAGATGCCGCGGCGATTGCTGCTTATCTCAAGAGCATTCCCGCCGTCGAAAACAGTGCCCCCGAAGAATAAGCCGAGCGTCTAGCAAGCAGAGAGCGACCTGCCAACGTTGGTGCAGGTCGCTCTTCATTTCCAGCGAATCACGCTGATTCTAGCGTTTCGATTGTTGTCTCTATATATTGAGCCGCTACTGTTGGACCTATATAAAGCTGCTATACCAACCTGTCGGGCACCCATTGCCAACACAGCTCACGCGAAAAATTCTCATTCTTGCATCCGGTACTTATCTCTCTCATCGACCATGCCTTTGCAGCGGATCATGATGCAGACCCACCCTGCAAAGCTCTCCCATCAACACGCTGAAAACGCCCATGTCCCAACTCTTTCATCCCAGCATGAATCTCATCATCAGGCTTGCCCTGTTGACGATTCTCGTGCTTCTCGTTGGATTGGGTTTCCTGGGCTACTATGCAGCCTCCTCGCCCTATGTTACCGAGGTGGGCGTCGCCAAAGCACAGCCCGTCCCCTTTAGTCACAAACAACATGTTGGCGATCTCGGCCTCGACTGCCGCTACTGTCACACCTTTGTGGAGCGCAGCAACAGCGCCAGCATCCCACCCACCGACACCTGCATGGGTTGCCACAACCAGGTGGCAACGGACGCGCTCTCGCTGGAACTGGTACGCCAGAGTGCAGAGGCTGCAACGCCACTCAACTGGGTACGTGTCCACAATCTCGCCGACTATGTCTACTTTAATCACGCCATTCATGTACGCCAGGGGGTGGGTTGCGAAACCTGTCACGGGCGGGTGGATCAGATGCCCGTGGTGGCCAAGGTAGAGACGCTGCAGATGGCGTGGTGCCTGGAATGTCATCGCGATCCAGCGGCCCATCTGCGCCCACGCGCAGCCGTCTTTGTCATGGGTTGGGAAGCGCCCGCGGACCAAGCAGCGTTGGGCCAACAGCTGGTGGAAGAGTATGGCGTTCATACTGACCAGCTAACCGACTGCTCCATCTGCCACCGGTGATTGATCCGGCCCTTCATCGCGCGCACTGCTCTGCTCTCACTTTTTTACGGTTCATTCAATGTACGAATCTGACAGACAAATTCGACAGTCAAACTCGATACGCAGATTTCTCACGCTGAATAGAAACCAGATATACGCAGAACCAAGTGTACGCAGAACCAAGTGTACGCAGAACCAAGGGTTCGTAGAGCCCAGATATACACGCAACCAAGTATCCGCAGAAACAGACCCATCAACCATGCCGACACACAAACCGCAACTTGATCTGCCAACGATCCAAAAAGAGCTGGCCAACCGGACCGGCCACAACTACTGGCGCAGCCTGGAAGAGCTGGCTGCAACGCCAGCATTTCGCGATCTCTTACACCGTGAATTTCCCCGCCAGGCTGCCGAGTGGCAGCCGAATATGAGTCGGCGCGGTTTTTTGCAACTGATTGGTGCTTCGCTGGCCTTGGGTGGTCTAGCAGCTTGCACCCCCCCGCGCGAAGAGATTGTCCCCTATGTGGAAGCACCGGAAACCTTGGTGCCTGGCCAGCCACTTTTTTATGCAACCGCGATGCAACAACAGGGCTATGCGCTTGGCCTGTTGGCTCAAAGCACAGATGGCCGCCCCACCAAGCTCGAAGGCAACCCCGATCATCCCGCTAGCTTGGGGGCAACGGATGCCGCCGCCCAAGCTTCTATCCTTGAACTTTATGATCCCGATCGCTCGCAGCAAGTGCGCGAGGGTGCACAGAACGCAGATTGGTCAGCCTTTCTCGACGCGCTCCAGACACAGCTGGCAGCACAGATCGAACAAGGGGGCGCGGGGCTGCGCATTCTCACCGAAAGTGTTACCTCACCCACAATGGTCGCGCAAATGGAAGCGATCCTGGCCCGTTTCCCCGCCGCAGCCTGGCACCAATACGAGCCGCTCAATCGCGACGCGGTCTACCGCGGCACGGCCTTGGCCTTTGGCGAGCCCGTCGAACCAATCCATGACTTTGCCAATGCCAACGTGGTGGTGAGCCTGGATGCCGATTTCCTGGCCACAGGACCGGGCCACGTGCGCCACGCCCAGGATTTCAGCCAACGGCGACGAGCCTCGGCTACGCATGCCGACGGGAATCGCGAATCTGTGTCCAACCGTCTCTATATGCTCGAAAGCAGCCCCACCATCACCGGCGCGGCTGCCGACCACCGTTTGCCTCGCTTGCCGGGAGCGATTGCCCACTTTGCCGTTGCACTGGCCACGGCCCTGGATATCGACAGCGGCATAAGCACCACAGAGGTGAATGCTGATCCCACGCTAGCGGCTTGGCTCGGGGCGCTGGTTGATGATCTGCAAGCACACCCAGGCAACACGTTAATCTTGGCGGGTGCACAACAGCCCCCCATTGTTCACGCGCTGGCCCACGCCATGAATGTGGCCCTCGGCAATGTGGGCACGACCGTGCGCTACAGCGCGCCCTTGCTGGCAACCCAGACGGACGCCACGTGGGAGCAACAGAGGTCGTTACGCAACTTGGTTGCGGAGATGCAGGCTGGCACGGTTGATCTGTTGCTGATCTTGCAGGGCAATCCCGTCGATCAGGTGCCGGCGGATCTGGATTTCGCGGCGGCCTTGGCCGCGGTGCCTTGGTCTGCACACCTTGGCCTCTATCGCGACGAAACGGCCAGTGCGTGTACGTGGCACATTCCCGCGGCCCACTTTCTGGAAAGCTGGAGCGATTGCCGCGCCCACGATGGCACCGTCACCATTCAGCAACCTCTGATTGAGCCGCTCTACGGTGGGCGCTCGGCACATGAAGTGCTGGCGGCACTGCTTGATGGCGAGTCGACCAGTCTACAAGACCCAGCCAGTTCACATGAGATAGTGCGCGACCAGTGGCTGTCCACCGTGGGTGAAGAGAATTTTGAGCGTTTCTGGCGGCAGACGCTCCACGATGGCACCGTTGCAGAGAGCGCGGCACCCACGGTAGCGGTTTCGCTGCAGCCCGCGTTTGCTGTTGGGGAAGGTCGTCTCCCCGACGGCAGCGCGGGCACAGAAAACGAGTTCACGCTGCTCATCCGCCCCGACCCCACCCTTGGCGACGGACGCTGGGCCAACAATGGCTGGCTGCAGGAACTGCCCAAGCCACTCACCAAGCTGACGTGGGGCAACGCAGCGCTGATGAATCCGCTTGCCGCGGACGCGTTGGGGCTCGCCACCGGTGATGTGGTTGAATTGCAGGCGGGGGACACGGAGATCCAGATACCCGTGCTGTTGCACCCCGGCCACGTGGCCAACGGCGTGACTGTCTATTTGGGCCATGGTCGCGCCCACGCCGGGCGCGTCGGCAACGGCGTCGGCACCGCCATCAGAGAGCTGCACCGGAGCGATGCGCTGTGGACCGTGCCGGAGATTTCACTTCGCAAGCTGGGCGAACGCAGCGCGTTGGCAATTACCCAAGAGCACCACACGATGGATGGGCGCGACCTGATTCGCGTGGGCACCATGGAAGAGTATCGGGCACATCCCGAGTTTGCACAAGAGATGGGCCACCACGCCCCGGCTATTTCGCTCTATCCGCCGGTGGAGTACGCTGGCAATTCATGGGGCATGGCAGTGGATCTAACCGCTTGTATCGGTTGCAACGCCTGTGTGGTTGCCTGTCAGGCGGAAAACAATATCCCCGTTGTGGGCAAAGAGCAAGTCCTGGCCGGCCGCGAAATGCACTGGCTGCGCATTGATCAATACTTTGAGGGCGATCTGGAAAACCCGGCAACCCACCATCAGCCGGTTATGTGCATGCACTGCGAGAACGCGCCGTGCGAGGTGGTCTGTCCCGTGGCCGCGACCTTGCACGACAGCGAAGGGCTGAACACGATGATCTATAATCGTTGTGTTGGCACCCGTTACTGTGCCAACAACTGCCCGTACAAAGTGCGGCGCTTCAACTTCATAGAATTTACCGACTATGAGAGCGAGAGCCTGGCCCTGCAGCGCAACCCCAATGTAACCGTGCGCGCGCGTGGGGTGATGGAAAAGTGTACCTATTGCGTGCAGCGGATTAGCGCCGCACGCATCAATGCCAAACTGGCCGGGCGGCCCATTCGCGATGGTGAGGTGGTCACCGCGTGTCAGGGTGCCTGCCCAACGCGCGCGATCAGCTTTGGCAATCTCAACGATCCCGCTAGCGAGGTCGTTCAGCAGAAGGCCTCGCCCCTCAACTATGGGCTGTTGACCGAGCTGAACACGAGACCACGCACCACCTATCTGGCGCGGCTACGCAATCCCAACCCGGCGTTGGAGGCGATGTAGCATGCAAAAGCGCGGCACAATTGTTGGGCCAGGCTATACGTTGCAGTCGATCACGCAAAAGATCGCTGATCTGGTGTTGCAACAGCCCACACCCAGAGCGTGGTTTGTGGGGCTCTTCGTGGGCATTCTGCTCATGATGGCGCTCTTTTATGCGGTAACGGTTCTCTTTCTGCGCGGCACAGGCATCTGGGGCATCAATCAACCGGTGGGCTGGGGATTCGCCATTGTGAGCCTCGTCTGGTGGATTGGCATTGGCCATGCAGGCACACTCATCTCCGCGATTTTGCTGCTGCTGCGTCAGGAATGGCGGACCTCGATCAACCGCTTTGCCGAAGCAATGACGCTCTTTGCCGTCTCCTGTGCTGGACTCTTTCCCATTCTGCACCTGGGGCGACCCTGGCTCGCCTATTGGCTCTTCCCCTATCCCAATACCTTTGACCTCTGGCCCCAATTCCGCAGCCCACTCGTTTGGGATGCGTTTGCCATTGGCACCTACGCCCTGGTTTCGCTCATGTTCTGGTACATTGGCTTGGTCCCCGATCTGGCAACCATGCGCGATCGGGCAACGCACCCCATCGTGCGTTACACCTATGGCTTGCTAGCATTGGGTTGGCGGGGAGCGGCGCGCCACTGGCAACGGTATGACGCGGCCTATCTGCTGTTGGCCGCGTTGGCCACACCGCTCGTCGTCTCCGTGCACTCTGTGGTCAGTTTCGATTTTGCCGTGGGGGTTCTGCCTGGCTGGCACTCCACCATCTTTCCCCCCTATTTTGTGGCCGGGGCGATCTTTTCGGGCTTTGCCATGGTGGTCACGCTGCTCGTTCCGCTGCGCAAACTCTATCAACTCGAAGCGATGATCACGCTACGCCACCTGGACAACATGGCAAAGATCCTGTTGGCAACTGGCCTTTTTGTCACCTATGGTTATCTGGCCGAGAGCTTCACCGCCTGGTATTCGGGCAACGGTGCTGAAAATTTCTGGCTCTACAATCGCAGCTTTGGCCCCGTGGGCTGGGCCTTTTGGGCGCTCATGCTCTGCAACGTGCTGGTGCCCCAGGCACTCTGGTTCAGCCGGGTGCGGAGCACGCCGTGGCTGCTCTTTGCCATCGCCATTGTCATCAACATTGGCATGTGGCTCGAACGCTACGTTATCATTGTCGTCAGTCTGCACCGGGATTTTCTGCCCTCGTCGTGGGGCACGTACGCGGGCACCATTTGGGATTGGGCCACCTATATAGGCACGATCGGCCTCTTTTTGACGCTGATCGTGCTCTTCATTCGCGTGCTGCCCATGATCTCAATCTTCGAGATGCGTCATCTGCTGGCGCACCACGCCAAGGAGATGAGAGAGTCGCCACCAGCGAGCTCGTCGGCAACGGAGGTGACCCCACCCACGGCGCTTGCAGAGGATCGCTCGCTCTATGGTCTCATGGCCGAATTTGCCGGGGCCGATGCCCTGTTGGCCCAGGCACACGCTACTCACGCCGCTGGCTATCGTCGGGTATCAGCCTATAGCCCCTTTGCCGTCGAAGCATTGCCCGCCGCCCTCGGCTTGCGTGGTTCGCGCTTGCCATACCTGGCGCTGGGCGGTGGGATTGTTGGTGCGGTGAGCGGCTATTTTCTGCAATACTATGCCGCGGTCATCGACTACCCATGGAACATTGGCGGGCGTCCACACAATAGCTGGCCCTCATTTATGATCGTCACTTTCGAGATGATGATTTTGGTGGCGGCCGGGGCCACCGTGCTGGGCATGTTGTTGCGCAACGGTCTCCCCCAGCCGTACCACCCCGTCTTCAACGCACCCAACTTTGACCGAGCCTCGCAGGATCGCTTTTTTCTCTGCATCGAAGCCACAGATCCGCAATTTGATCCACAGAAGACCCGGGAATTTTTGGAAAGTTCGTCAGCGCTGACGGTCGTAGCCGTTCCCAAATGAGTGTAAAATGAGCGATCGAATCGGTAGTAAATCAGAATGAGACCATCATTTCACTGGCGACCCGTTGCCCTGCTGTTGCTGCTGCCCACGCTGGCCCTCCTGGCAGCCTGTCGGTTGGACATGCGCAATCAGCCCCGCTATGAACCCTTTGAGGCGAACGCGTTTTTTGACGACGGCGCGGCATTGCGCCCGGTCGTGGCCGATACGGTTGCGCGCGGCCAGCTACGGGAAGATGAGCAGCTCCACACTGGCCGCATCAACGGAGAGTTGGCCGATAGTTTTCCCTTCACCCCAACTGTTGCTCTCGTCGAGCGGGGGCAAGAGCGCTACACCATCTTCTGTGCCCCCTGCCACGGGATCAGCGGTGACGGCACGGGCACCATGACGCGCTATGGAATGGAGCAACCGGTCTCCTTTCACGATCCCGCGCTGCGGGCCGAGTCGACCGGCTATTATTTTACCGTGATCACCAATGGCACGCGCATCATGCCGAGCTATGCGGCCCGGATTCCCCCGGCTGATCGGTGGGCCATCGTCGCGTACGTGCGCGCGTTGCAACTGAGTCAGCATGTCGATGTCAACGAGCTGACAACCGACGAGTTGCCCCAGCTCGAGCAGAACGAGGAGAGCAGCCAATGAACCGTGCGCGACCAAGCAAAAACGGCCCGACGCGGCAGCGTGGGCTGGGCTGTTCGATCGCGACCGTTGTACTGCTGTTGCTGGTGGTGGCAGCGGTCATCGTGAGCATGCCTTTCCTGCTCACCTTGCTGGCCAACGCCAGCGCCAGCAGTCCGTTGGTCACCGCGGGCGCGGCCCAAAGCCGACGCATTGACCACGAAAGGGCCGCGGCGAATCACCTTGACAGCTATGGCTGGATCGACAAGAACGCAGGCGTCGTCCACGTGCCCATTGAACGCGCGATCAGTCTGCTGACCACCGGCGACTTGCCAGTGGGCGCGGCGGGTCTTGCCGACGCGAACTCAAACAGCGAAGCTGGAACGGCGCGCGGCGCGGCAGATGAGAGCGTCAATTTCAACGATCACATCTTGCCACTCTTCGAGCAATATTGTGTTGAGTGCCACGGTGATGACAACCCCGAGGAAGGGCTGGTATTGAACAGTTATCAAGGGGTTATGGCTGGCTCGTTCTATGGCTCGGTGATCAAGCCCAACGATCCCGCGGGCAGCTATCTGCTGGAGTTGGTGGAGACGGGGCAGATGCCCAAACGGGGCGACGACCTCAGCCCGAGCGAGATCGACACCATCATCGCCTGGATCAACGCCGGCGCGCCCGAAGAGGGCAGTGCGACGAACAGTGAGACTAACGCAACAGCGGTGACACCAGAGACGGTTAGTTTCGCCAGCGATGTGCTCCCGCTCTTCGTCGAGTATTGCGCAGAATGTCACGGCGATGACAACCCGGAAGAGGGATTGGTGCTGACCAGCCACAAAGATGTAATGCTCGGCTCGTTCTATGGCTCGGTGATCAAGCCCAACGATCCCGCGGGCAGCTATCTGCTGGAGTTGGTGGAGACGGGGCAGATGCCCAAACGGGGCGACGATCTCAGCCCAAGCGAGATCGACACCATCATCGCCTGGATCAACGCCGGCGCGCCGGACAATTGAGTGGCAACTGAAATTTGCGCGGCAACAATCTGGAACACCTTCCCCAAGAACCGCACCAAGCTGTAGCCATCCCCACCAAGAGATTCTCGCGTTCCCGCTCCTGCGACTACCACCCAGTCAACAGCAGTCACCTCTCCTCAATGCTACCCTACTTTTGTGCATGAAGAGCTAGTTGGGCCACCTGCGCCCAGCCAGAGCGACCCGCATGGGTACCCAACATGAAGCAATTTATACGAAAACAATCTCGATCATGGTTACATGGGATCGTACAAATTATGCGTATCCAGCAGACGCAAAGATCAGCACGGGTAGCTCTCTACAGGTAAAGATAGTAACAAATGTTTGTCCTGAAACCATAAAATATAGCAATAGGCAAAAATGTTTACATGATTTCGCCTATAGCTATTGCGACCACTAGACTTATAATCAAAAGAAACGATGGTGTAAGGTGCATTAACCTCCATCAACATGATCTGCAGCGGCACGCGTCTTCCGCCAAAAACAGAGGGGAGCACACGCACGATACAAAGTATAGTTCAATCCGCGAGCTGTATACCACGAGATGATCAGACGAGATGATCAATTTAGAGGATCAGATCAGGTAATTGCATCAGATAACTACGTTGGGACACAAGGGGATTACTGAACCACAGAGAAGAGGTCGCGAGCCTTCCGACCGATCATCATCGGCTTCAGTAACCTGATGCAGTTGCTTCCGATCTCGATCTTGATGATGCCAACAGCCAGTCGCTCGAGCCGGCCAGGCAGGTATCACAAGCGAACATTAGAATAGGCACATCATCCGCTCTTACCATCTACTTTTTACATCTGCTCTTTGAGATCTGCTTGTTAAAGTTGCTCAATACATCCATCCACCACATCCATTCACCACATCCATCCACCACATCAAGTGTTGATAGTAGGTAAATTTCATGAAACTATTTCTCAGATTTTCATTCAAACATTTGTCCGTTGCATGCCTGTTAGCCACACTCGTGCTTCTCGGCATCAATCAAGCTCATGATCTGTCCGCATCTGCTCGCGATATAGAGGCGGAGCGGCATGTTGCTGCTGAACCATTATCCACCGTGCCTACCGTACCGACACTGCCGACATTGCCGACACTGCCAACGCTTCCCACTGCATCGATTACACCAACCGCAACGCCAATAGCGTCACAAACACCATCACCAACCAACACCCCGACAGCAACCAACACACCGACAGCGACCAACACACCGACGGCCACTAGCGAGGCAACTGCCCCGGATCTCCAGCTTGGCAAAGAGGCGCAGAATTCATTTATCTTTCCAGGAGACGTTATAACCTATACATTGACCTATACCAACGTCGGTACAGCAGCGGCTACCGATGTAACGATTACCGAGACAGTTCCGTCACAGACAACCTTTGTTGCCGCAGAGAGCACAGCCGGCTGGAGTTGTGAAGGTGGGTCAACCGCGCCGGGGACAACCTGTACATTTACCATTGCAACAATCGCCCCGGGCACAAGCGGACAGGTAACCTTTGCCGTGCGTATCGATAGTGCCACAGCAAACGATCAGCAGATATTGAACAGTGCATCGATTGGGACGCGGGGGGGGCAAGAGATCAACCTGGACAACAATGGCGCAGGGTTGGAGATTCGGGTTCAACTGCCGACTGCATTAGAAAGCACGGACGAACCAGTTGGGTACTGGCAGAATCGTCTCTATTTGCCACTCATCACCCACAGATCGACCACAAACGAATAAGCCTCAGAAGATTGACGGCAAAAAGAAGCGCTGCCGATCGCACAATTGTGCGGGCGATCGGCAGCGCTTTTTCTGTTGGCTAGCGCTCCCAACTGATCATCTGTTCCCCGGCATAGCCATAGGTGATCTCCAGATCAATAGGCAGTGGACGCTGATTGCTGCCATCGCCATTCATCACCCACACGCGCCAGGGGCCTGCCTCGTTGCTCGCCGTGCGGTTGCTCAAGTAGGCCACGAACTGCCCATCGGGACTCCAGACCGGCGATACATTGCTGGGCAGTTCATCCACCAACGTCGTCACCGGACGTGTCAGCGCGGCCAGACCAGAACCGTCGGGATTCACGCCAAAAATCTCCCAGTGTGGCCCCTCCTTGCTCTGAAAGACAATCCGTCCACCGCCGGGTTGCCAATCTGGATCCCAATCCCACCCATCGTGATAAATCTTGCGCGTCTCACCATCGGGGGTATCTTCCGTAATCTGGATGCCACCGCTGGATTGATAGACGATCCCCGCGGTGGTCCAGTCGGGTGCACGGGCGCTATTGAGGGCAGGCAGGTCGCGGTATTCCTTGCCCCTGGGATTCACCCGCGAGATCTGCCAGTTGGGACGTGAGACGCGCTCAAAGTTGTCGAGTACCTCGTCCCGTGCTTCTGCCAACGCCGGTGGCAGGCCGCCCGGTGGCACGGGAAACAATTCACCATCGGAAAGACAGCCGACAAAAGCAATATCGTTGCAGGTGTACGATCCATTGGAACGGCTAAAGACAATCCATTCACCATCGGGGCTCCACTTTGGCGCCATGATCTGCTCTTGCGCGCCAAAGATCTGCTGTTCGCCACTGCCATCGCTATTAATGACATAAAGCCCGCCCGCGCTGCCACCGATGCGGGTAAACGCGATTCGCGTACCGTCGGGGCTCAGCGCCGGATCCAGCCCACCGGCCACCGGCTGCAATGTGCCGTTGGCCGGATTGTAAAGATAGAAGGTGCCACCCCACTGGGTTTGAATGACCATTTTGCCAGGCAACGCCGCGGACCGAGCCGTGCCTCCCGCGGCTGTGGCACCGCCAGTCGTTGCGGGCGCCGGTGCCGAAGCCGACGGTGGATCTGATTGAGCAGAGGCTGTTGCCAGCCGCTGGGCAATCGCGGCGGAGACCGGAGCCGCCGTGTTGTTGGTCGTCAACGCAATTGGCAGCGAAGCAATTGGATCTGTCAACCGGACCAGCCGCGCGGTCACCCAGCCAAAGCCACCCTCAATATCGGCTACCTCAATCTGTACCCAACTGCTGTCGCCGTTACGGCCCTGGGCAACAAAGATCTCCCGCGGCAGCGCCTTGCCAATGATGGGAAACTCGGTGCTGGGACCGGAACGAATATTGAGCCGGGAGCCGGACATGGCTACCTGGGCTGTGGTGCGCCCTTCTGCATTGGGTGTGGGACGCATGGCCTGGGTGGGCGTCGCGGTTGGCAAAGGCGTAGCGGTTGCGGTTGCGGTTGCCGTGGGCGGCGCGGTGACGGTTGGCGGCAGCGGTGTGGTCGTTGCAGCAGCCGCTTGCTCAGCCACCGTTGCGCTGGCCATTGTCTCCGCACTCTCCTCGTCGGCTGCATCACCCGCCACGGGCAGGCTGCGCGTGTTAAAGGCGACCACGCTATTGGTCATCACCCAACCGGTGGCGCCCTCATCGGTACGCACGGAGAGCATGCGGCCATCTGCCGTACGCCCCACCGCGGTCAGCGCCGTACCGACTGCCAATGTGCTGCCGCTCTCAGCCCCGACCGCGGGATAGAGTGTGGCACCGTTGCTGCCAACTACGGCAATCAGTTCCGTCGTGCCCAACAACAAGCCGACCGTTGGTGTCGTCGTTGGCGGCAGTGGCGTTGGTGTCGGGGGGACAGGGGTTGGCGTGGGGGGAAGCTCGGTGGGCGTAGCTGTCGGCATGGGAGTGGCAGTGGCAGTGGGAGGAACTGTTGGTTGTGCCGGTGCGTCATCGGCTTCGCTCGTCGGTGTCACAGCTGCCGTCACAGCTGACGTCACAGCTGCCGTCACAGAGGCAGCCACTTCTGCAGCCGCCGGTTCTTCTGCGAGCACGGGCAGCCCTTCTTCGCCAAAGATGACAATGGTGGTTGCGGTTACCCAGCCACTCTTGCCATCGATCACAGCCACGGCAATCCACTGGCTATCGGCCGTGCGCCCAACCGCGGTCATTGTCGCGCCGGGCAGGAGTGCCTCCAACACAGCACCACCAGGAGCTTCATGCAGGTCGGCCCCCTGGGCACCGGCCACGGCAAAGATCCCCTGATCGGCTTGGGCCAATAGGGGGCTGCTGTGAAGCCACACGCCACTCAGCAGTGTCAGCAACAATGCGCAACTCACCAGCCACGGCACTGCTCTCCATTCGATTTTTTTCCAAAGCGGTCGGTTATTTTTTCTCCGCAACATGCCATGCCTCGTTTCTTTGGTTGCGTGGTCTTGCAAACGGGTGCTCCTCGGCTTGAGAAGCCATACGCTACACGATCTCGATGCTTCAATCATTAATTTTGACAAATATATTTTTGTCGCCTACAATCCTTCTCGACCGACCGTCCGGTCGGCGGCCATCTATCTATTATCCAAAATGCTGGCGGCTTTGTCAATTTGGCCATCCCGCCAGCGACTGATTGGGGAACCAGGGCCGGGCAACAATCGGCTGGACCGTGACTCGATGAAGATGATGAGTGCGATGAAGATGATGACTATTGGAAACTTATAGCAGATATCATGGTAAAAATAGGTTAGAAAGAACTCAATGAGCACAGAGACAATTGCCAACGAACAGGAGTGGAACAACAGGCAGGAGTCGATTTCTCCCTCCAAGCAACAGATTCTCGACGCGGCGCAGAAGCTGTTGGCGCTCCATGGCTACGCGGGCCTCTCCATGCGCGAACTCGCAGCGGCTTCTGGCTTGGCCAAAGCAACGATCTACCACCATTTTCAGGACAAGGACGAAATTTTTCGCCAGGTGCTGCAACAGGACATGCACACCGTGCATGCTCAGCTGGTTGCGGCGGCCAACTCGGCTCACGATAGCGAAGCGCAAATTCGGGCCATTATTCGAACCTATTTTCAGCTGATGCGAGCACGTCGGGCCATTATCATGAATGTCCTGCGCGAGCTGAGCCAACAAGAGAGCATGCTCTGTGACTTTATCAATGAGCAACGTCATCACTACTTTGCCCCCATTCGCAACGCGCTGCAAGCGGGTATTGATGAAGGTATCTTTCGGCCGGTCAATGTGGAGCACACGGCCATCAGCATTGTGGGTATGATCCATGCCTTTATTGTCTTTCACCCGCTCAATATAAAAGAGCGCGACACAGAAGAGCGCAATATAGAAGAGCCTAGTACAGAAGAAGTTGATGCATTGCTCGTTGAACAGAGCATCGAACTCTTTCTCCAAGGCATTGTGACCCGTTAATGGACAACACGGCAAAGGCAGTGGTCACATCCAATCTGCTGTCAGGTTGCCATGCCCGCTGGACAGCAATCGAGTACACAGTAGAGCTTAGCGCCCCAAGCACCCTGAGCAATAGTGGAATTTATCACACAATCATGTGAAGAAGATCATGAAAAGAGAAATCGATAGTCGTATGAATCCTATTGAGCAACCACAGCCCACGTGCGCACCAGCCGGACATGGCAGGCCGTTGCTGCCTCCCATTCCACCCCAACCCGCGCAGCGACGAAAATCGGTGCCCAAGTTAATACGGCAAATGGGAATCTGGGGTTGCAGCCTCTGTTTGCTGATTGTTGGCGTTGGCTGCACATTGGGACAAGCCGAATCGACCCCGGTTCCCTTTGCCGTGACGCCTTATGCCGCAGAAACGACCCCAGCCGCAACAGCAGAGGAAGCGGGCGATGTTACGGGAGAAAGCAACGAACCGGCAGCGGCAGCCGCAGAGAACTCGTCGAGTAGCACCACGCCGACGGGCAGTGCCCAGAATGTGGACACGTCTACAGGCAGTGCCCAAAATGTGGACACGTCTACAGGCAGTGCCCAAAATGTGGGCACATCTACAGGCAGTGCCCAGAATGTGGGCACATCAACGGCTGCCGAACAAACCACTGCCCGCCCGGCAGCGAGTGCGCTGTTGCGCTACAACGGTGAAATCGCGGCCAGGGATCAGGTGGTGGTGGTGGCCGAGACCGCGGGCATGATCATGCAGCTGCCATTGGAAGTGGGCGACCGGGTGACCATGGGGCAGACGATTGCTCGGATCGATGCCACATTGCTGGAAGCGCAAAAAGCCCAGGCATTGGCCGGGCTGGACGCGGCCCAAGCCCAGCTCGATCTGTTGCAAGTGGCGGCAGATCCCGCAGATGTAGCCGCGGCCCAGGCGGCAGTGGCCGCGGCCAACGCTGCCTATCAACGGGCGCTGGCGGGCGCAACCGCGGAGGAACAGCGGCTGGCGCTGGCACAGCTCAAACAAGCGGAGGCCGCGGTGACGGTGGCGCAGGCAGGCTACAACCGTGTAAAGGGCAATCCTGCCATTGGCGCGCTGCCCGAGAGCCTGCAATTGCAACAGGCCACGTTGGGGTTGGAAGCGGCGCAGGCCCAATATGACAAAGTCTTGAAAGGCGCGACCGATGATGTAATCGCCGGAGCCTATGCACAGCTGGTGCAGGCGCGGGCTGCGTTGCAGCGGCTGCAGGAAGGCGCCAAGGATGAACAGATCCGCGCGGCCGAAGCGCAGGTACGCCAGGCCGAAATGGCCGTCTACCTGGCCCAGCTACAGGTGAGCAAGGCGACCGTCAAAGCCCCCGTCGCCGGTGTGGTTGCCCGAGTCAATGCAGCCCAGGGCGCCATGGCTTCGCCCGGCACACCACTGATCACGTTGCTTTCGCAAGCCGTGGAAGTGACCATCGCGGTGGAAGAGGCGCGGCTGGCCCAGCTACAGGTCGGCCAGCCCGCTACGATCCGCGTCGATGCCTATCCAGATCAGACCATCGCTGGCGAAGTGGCCATTATTGCGCCCGAGCTCAACGCCGCGACTCGCACCGTACAAGTGACCATCCGCCCCACCGGCAACGCCGATCTGCTGGTCCCCGGTATGTTTGCGACTGTCACACTGGCACTCGATCAGTAGGCGCTGTGACACGCGATGGAATGGCACGCGATGGAACCCAAGTTGCTTCCCCATTGCTTGGTGGCGGCGAGTTTTTTGCACAACCACGCTCGTGTAGAGATGGCAGGTAGCAACTAGCGTTATAGAAGAGAGAGCAGGAGTAAGTTGCCGTGAAATTATGGGATCTAGCAATTCGTCAGCCGGTCTTCATGACGATGATCTTGGCCGCGGGCGTTGTCCTGGGGAGCGTTGCCTTCTTTCGGATGCCGGTCAACCTCTTTCCGGAAGTGGAGTTTCCGGTGGTGCTCGTCACCACGGTCTATCCCGGTGCCAGCCCCGAAGAGATTGAGGATCAGATCACCTCGGTTCTGGAGGAAGAGCTAAACTCGGTCAACAGCATTGAGACGATCACCTCGCAATCTTCCGAAGGGGTGAGCACGATTATCATGCAATTTAGCCTGGATGCATCGGTTGACAAGGTGAGCCAAGATGTGCGCGACAAGGTGAACCTGATGCGCAATGAGTTGCCGCGTGACATTCAGGAGCCCATTGTGCGGCGCTTCAACCCATCGGATAGCCCGATCATGCTCTTTGGCGTGGCCGACGCCACTGGGCAACTCAGCTCTTCCGCGCTGCGCACACTGGTGGAAGAGACAGTGCAGACACCGCTCCAGGGCATTGAAGGGGTGGCCGCGGTCGATGTAAATGGGGGCGAGGAACGGGAGATCCAGGTCCATCTGGATCTGGCCGCGCTCGAGGCGCGGCGCATTGCGCCCCAACAGGTGATCGGCGCGCTGCAAACGGAAAATGTCAATGTGCCTGCGGGCGCGCTCAGCCAGGGCGATCAGGAATTTCTCGTGCGTACCACCGGCAGCTTTGAGGAGATCGAAGAGATCCGCGAACTGGACATTAGCCAACGGGGGCCACCGGTCTATCTGCGCGATGTGGCAACGGTGACCGATGGCTTTAAAGAGCGGGAGACGATTACCCGGCTCAACGGCGAAGAGTCGATTGTGGTGAGCGTGCGCAAACAGAGCGGCACGAATACGCTGGCCGTCTCCGATGCGGTCAAGGATGCGCTCGTCCGCATTGGCACGGCGCAGCCCACGCTGGAGATCGTCATCGCCGGCGATGAAGCCGATATCGTCAGCGAATCGACCAACGGCGCGCTCGAAGATCTACTCTGGAGTGCATTGTTGGCCACGCTGGTGATCCTCTTCTTTTTCCGCGATCTGCGCAACACATTGATTACCATGGCTGGCCTGCCGGTAATCTTGATCGCCACCGTCTTTTTCATGGATCTGCTCGATATTTCGCTGAACCAGATTTCTCTGCTCGCGTTGGCATTGGTCGTGGGGCTGGTCATCGACGACGGCATTGTTGTGCGCGAAAATATCATGCGCTGGATCGAAAAGGGCTACCGGCCCGCGGTGGCCGCGAGCAAAGGCACGGCCGAGGTGATCATCCCCGTGTTGGCGACGAGTGCAACGATTCTCGCGGTCTTTTTGCCAGTCGCCTACGCAGAGGGAATCATTGGGAAATTCTTCCGCGACTTTGGCCTCACCGTGTCACTGGCGATTATTGTCTCAACCTTCGAAGCGCTCACCATGGCGCCCATGCTCAGCGCCTATTTCTTCAAAGCCAAAGATGATGAAGATGAAGATATGGACGTGGACGAGCAGGCAGATGGGTCCACGCTGCCCTCATCCACAGAAGAATTGGATGAGATTGAAGAGACGCTGGAGAACGCGGGGGAGCCAAGTTGGCTGGAGCGAGTTTACGGCGCCATCCTCAACTGGACGCTGGATCACAAGATCATTGCACTGTTTTTGACCGCGGTGGTCATTGCGGGCAGCGTCTACAGCGTACAATTTATCGAGCAGAGTTTCCTGCCCAGTCTCGACCGCGGTCAATTTGATGCCAGCCTCGAATTCCCGCCGGGCACGCCGTTGACTGTTACCGAACGGGAGGCACTGAAGGTCGAATCGATTATCCGCAGCCATCCGCTAATTGCCGATGTCTTCACCACCATCGGCGGCACGGGCAGCCCCGAACGGGCAACCTTCTTTGTCAAGGTGGTGGAGCTGGAGCGGGGGAAGGTGGACACACGTGCCGTAATCGACGACCTGCGTGCGCCGTTGGCTGGTGTGCCCAATATGTCGTTTCAACTGGCAGACAGTGCCACCGGCGGCGACGTGTTGTTGGGCGGCAAAGATGTGATCATGCAGATGTCGGCCAGTGGACGCAGCTATGAAGAATTGGTTGCTGCCGGCCGCGCGATGGTTACCCAACTGGAGCAGATTGAAGGCATTACGGACATTGATGTTAGCTTCAACCCCGGCAAGCCCGAATTGCAACTCGACATCGACCGCACCCGCATTGCCGACTTTGGGCTCAGCACCGCGCAGATCGGTTCGAGCGTGCGCACGCTGGTCAACGGCGAGATCGTCAGCACCTTCCGCGGCAGCGGGCCAGAAGCCGAGATTCGCGTGCAACTGGCCGAGCAGTATCGCAATGACGCGGAGACCCTGCTCGACATCACCTTGCTCAATCCCAGTGGCGCGCTGGTGCCGCTGCGCAGTGTGGCAACCGTGCGGGAATCGTCTGGCCCCAGCCAAATTCTGCGCATCGACCGTCTGCCCACCATCACCATTGGCGCGAACATCTTTGGCCGCCCCCAGCCAGAAACCCAAGGCGATGTCAATGAACTGCTGGCGACGATGGCGTTGCCCAGCGGGATCACGGCCAAGCTGGCCGGGGATGCCGAAGCGCAGGAAGATGCCTTTACCAACCTGGGGCTGGCCATGTTGCTGGCGATTGTCTTCATCTACATGGTGCTGGCCAGCCAATTTGCCAGTTACGTGCAGCCGCTGTTGATCATGTTGGCGATGCCGTTGGCGATCATCGGCGCGATTCTCGCGCTCTTTGCCACGAGCAAACCGCTTGACCTGACTGCCTTTATCGGCTTCATCATGCTCATGGGGCTGGTAACCAAAAACTCGATCTTGTTGGTGGATTTTGCCAACCGCGCCCGGGCTCGTGGTGCCAGCGCGGATGAAGCCATGCGTTTGGCTGGCCCGGTCCGCCTGCGCCCAATTCTCATGACCGCGCTCTCGCTGATTCTGGCCATGGTGCCGGTCGCTTCTGGGTTGAGCCAGGGCGGTGAGTTCCGCCAATCCATGTCCATTGCGATCATGGGAGGCATGACCACCAGCACATTCCTCACGCTCGTCGTCGTGCCGCTGGCCTACAGCATTGTCGTCGGTTTCCTCGATCGCGTGAGCGCCCGCGTTCAGGCACGGCGGGATGCGAAACGGGCAGCGCGCCGGGCCGAACGGCGCGCCGCGCTCGAACGCGAGCCAGAGGACGCTCTTCAGGTCATGGGAGATTGAGGGATGAAAAAAGAGTCACGGGGCGTTGTCCCGTGGCTCTATACGTCAGAGATGATGCGCGCTCCAATGGAAGCGGATGTGCATCAAGTGCTCCCGCCATGCAGCGCTCTCATTGGTGAAGAGGGCCACAAAACATCTATCGGATGGATGACAAGCAGCATGTGGATTGGTTCGGTTCGCAATCACAGTGTTCTGAGCTTCTCGGCAAACCAGCGCTGCTGTACGCAGCCAACGATCTGCGACCCCAGCAGCTCCACGGCACGAGCGGGTAATCCTGGCAAATCCGAATGTCGATGATATAATGTACACAACTGCATAGTTTCCCAATTCACTCTCGGGATATATTCTTCAGCGGGATGATTGACCGCTAACCACTCATGGTAAACCATCACAATGTCCTGGACCCGACGTGACTGGCTCACACTCCTCCTGCTCACCCTGTTGGCCACGTGCCTGCGTTTTTACAAATTGGGTGAGGTACCCCCCGGTTTTCAATTTGACGAAGCCTTTAACGCCATCGATGCCGAACAGGTCTGGCATGGCAACCGGCCACTCTTCTTGCCCGCGAACGGAGGGCGCGAGGCGCTCTACACCTATCTGCAGGCCGCCATTGGTGCTTGGCTTGGTTTTGATATTTACAGCTTGCGGCTGGCCTCGGCCCTGGCCGGAATTCTGGCGATCCCCGCGGCCTACTGGCTGTTGCGCACAATGCTGCAGCGACAGTCACGCGCCGTGGCACTCTACACCGCGCTGGCACTGGCCGTTTCCTTCTGGCATCTACACTTTAGCCACTATGGCATCCGCGTCATCCTGATGCCACTGCTAATGAGCGGCCTCATTGGCAGCTATTGGCTGGCACTGCATGCCCCCGTTCGGCGCACGCGCTGGCTCGCGCTGGTGGCTGCGGGGCTGCTCACCGGGCTGGCACCGTGGACCCACCCCGCGGGGCGTTTCGTACCCTTTATTCTGATTGGGTACAGCGGTTGGCTGCTCTGGCGGCAACGGGCCGCGAAAGCAGTGCGCGCGTTGCCCGCGCCGCGCCAAATTCTTGCGACGCTGCTGCTTGTGGGTGGCATTGCCTTGTTCATCTTTCTGCCGCTGGGTCTTGAATTTTACCGCCATCCCGATTTCTTCTTTGGCCACGCCTCGGAAGTCTCCGTCTTTGCCGAGCGGGTGAGTGGAGAGCAGTCGCCGTGGCGCATGCTGAGTGAAAATCTGTTGCGTGTGCTGGGCATGTTCAACGTGCGCGGGGATGCCGATTGGGCGCATAATCTACCGGGGCGCCCGGTCTTCGAGTGGCCGCTGGGGGTGGCCTTCCTGGCTGGGGTGCTGCTTTGGGGCAACCGGCTGGTGCGCCAACGCCAAGCGGATCCCGATGTGGATGCGCTGGCCCTGTTGGCCGGCTGGACGGTGGTAATGGTGATGCCGTCGGTGCTCAGCGAGGCCGCGCCCAACTATTCCCGCGCTTTGCCCGCGCTGCCCGCGCTCTTTGTGGCCACGGGGCTGGGGCTGGCGGGGCTGGTACGTGTTGCACAACAGTGGCGATATCCGTGGCTGGGGCATGCCGTGGCCGCGGCCGTGGTTGTGGTCTGTGGCATTTGGGCGAGCTACGACTATTTCGTGCGCTTTCCCGCCATGCCCGAAAGCTATTACGTGTACGACGTAGACAAACTTGATGCGCTGGCAACATTGCAAGCGCGAGCCAGCGCGGGCAATACCGTCTACCTTGGCCCTCTCTGGAGTGAGCACGCCACCTTCGCATTTCTGCGCGATCCGACGATCATCAAATCGCTCGACAGCGGAAACACGCTGGTGTTGCCGCCACCCGGTCAGGGTGCGGTCTATGCGTTTCCCGATGAAAAGCTGGCCCAGGCCGAAGATGTGGCACGCGAATGGGAAGGGGTGGATGTTGAAATTTTCAATGACCGCTTTGGCAAACCGCTGCTGGCGCTGGTGCAGGTGCCAGCAAACCGGCTCCTGGCCTGGCCCGCTCGCTATGAACCCGAGCCCGCAGCCGCAATGCATGAACTGCCCGCGCGCTTTGACGACGCGCCGACCTTGTTGGGGCTGCAACAGCGCAATGACAACCGCGAGTTGCGGCTCTTTTGGCGGGCCGAAGCACCCACGTTGCGCAACCTGACAACCTTTCTACATTTTCTGGATCAGGATGGCCGGCGGGTGGCGCAGGTCGACAAATTACCGGGCAACGGTACCTATCTCACCCCCACGTGGACATTGGGTGAACGAATCATTGAAGAGTATCCGGTGGAGCTGAGCGAGATTTGCGCCAATGGCAATCCGTTGGCGCTGGTGGTGGGCTGGTACGAGTTGGCTGCGGACGGTGCGCGGCGGCCCCGGCTCGATGGGGCTGGCAACCCCGCGGGTGACAGCGCTCACGCGGGCACGGTAACGCTACCGATCCAGGCTTATCCGCCCGCGGATCTACCCCTCCCGCCGGCGCTCGATGAGAGCATCGCCACGGATCTGATCCTCCATGGCTATCAGGTACACGGCGATCATGTCGTGCCAGGTGGTTCGCTGAGCATCGATCTTTTTTGGTGGGCAAGCGATGCGCTCAACGATCTGCCGGTTGCGCTGCAACTGCATCTGCCCAAAGAGCCAGTGCTCCTCTGGCAGGGAATCATTGCCCCCGCTGTGCCCTGGCACGCTGGCGAGTTGATCTGCCGGCGGCTCCACGTGACGCTGCCCGCCGCGGTCGCCCCAGGCAGCCACACCCTTGCCTTGCAGACCCCGAATACGCCCGCCATCACCTTTCACACGCTCCACATTGGTGAGCCATAAAGCACATGCCGTGCACAAGCACGCAAGTGCCTTCTTTCGGTGGGAAACCGCGCTACAATTGACGGGGCAACGGGTGGCCGCCACGTGACGGCTGCCTTACCTACACGAAAGGAATTGCATGGATCGCTGGTTATTGGGGTTGATCAATCAGCAGTGGACCAATCCGCTGCTGGATGGCATGATGGTGGGTGTGAGCACCATGGGACTGGTGGCGCTGCCGCTGTTGGGCGTTGGGTTGCAACGGTGGGGAGAGGAGCCACGGACGCGGCAGATTGGGAAAACGCTGTTGTTGGCGCTGGTGGCGAGCCTGGCCTTCACGCTGCTCTTTTACTATCTGGCCCTGCGCCCGCGTCCCGCACTGCTCTGGCC
This sequence comes from Caldilineaceae bacterium, assembly GCA_965228585.1. Taxonomy (GTDB): domain Bacteria; phylum Chloroflexota; class Anaerolineae; order Caldilineales; family Caldilineaceae; genus JAHBVH01. The sequence goes on along the minus strand of CBDDHX010000004.1, from coordinate 2,393,746 downwards.
CACGGAGATCCGACTGCTCTTGCCGACGCCGCGCTTGCCCGCGTTTCCCAGTGGGCACACGGCCGCGGCCTTTGCCACCGCCACCGTCTTGCTGCTGGGTGCACGCCGCGGGTGGATCACAACTGTTGCCACGGTTGGGGCGCTGCTCATGGGCTACAGCCGCGTCTACCTCGGCCACCACTACCCCTCGGATCTGTTGGCCGGCGCGGTGTTGGGGGCGGGGGTTGGGGCCGCGGCGCATGGGCTGTTGCTGGTGCGGGGGTCGCTGGCGCAACGGCTGCGCTGGCTGCTCTGGCTCCAGATTGCCCTCGTGGTCGTCATGACCCAAATGGCCTACCTCAACGTGCTGCCGGTGGCGCTGCTCCAGTGGCCTTTTGCAGACAAAGTGATCCACGCGCTCTTCTTTGGCGCGGTCACCTTTTGGCTCAACCTCTGGTGGCCGGAGCGCTGGGTCCGCATGGGGCGCTGGGCGCTACCACTGGCGATTGTCGCGCCCTTCACGCTGGCCCTGCTGGAGGAAGGAATTCAACACTTTTCGCCGCTGCGCACCGGCGATCCCGTTGATCTCGCCGCGGATCTAGTGGGCATGGTCGGCTTCTGGTGGCTGAGTCGCCGCTTTGTGGGCGAACGGGGCTAGCTCATGGGCATAGGCGGTGCATTCCGCTATGCTCTGCTCAGTCATAGACAGACATTCTGCGATAAAGCCGTTGATCATTGTCTCATCAGTTCCTGCCGTGGATACGGCTTCCGTGACACCACTCAGTTTCAGCGCGTACGCAGTGCACACAACCATGGTCTCATCTGTCATGGCCAGACATTCGGCAGTAAACCCATTGATCATATCCTCATTGGGACGGTTGTGGAGACGCCGATCCATTGTTTGATTGATGCTATACTCGGTGGTATAGTGGTTGCGCTGCGCCACTCCACTGGACGCGAAACTCATATTGTTGACAGTCTGTACTGATTGTGTCTGTGGCACGGTGTCAGAGACGGATTCTCGGCTCTCCCCAATTGCACTGACATAGCTAATGAGCGCTGCAACAACAATAAAAAGCAATCCATAGCGCAGTTCCGCAAATTGTATTTTCGTAAACATAGTAACTTGCTCCTTTGAAAATAGTCTGTCAACCAGACCTTTACGCAGATAAACGGTTATTTGGTTCCTGTCACAGGATAAGGCGTGCCCGTTGCTCAACAGTCGCCAAAAGCGTTGCCAACTGCGTTGTCAGCGCAGCACACTACCTTTGCTGTGCAGTATTTCTGAAGATTTCGCCGGAGTCCGCAATGTCTGAATTACGGTTATATCTGTTTGGACCGCCGCGTTTGGAGCGACAGGGAACAGTACTTGAGGTGCGACGGCGCAAAGTCATTGCCCTCGCCGCTTATCTGGCGGTAAGCGCACAGCCGCATACGCGCGCAGCACTAACCACCCTCTTTTGGCCAGAGGCGAACCCACGCAGTGCGCGCGCCAATCTACGTGGTGAGCTGTTTCGATTGAGACGATGGCTGGGGGCCGAAGTTGTGCAAGCCAAACACGCGCAAGTCACTATCGCCAGCCCTTCTGAGCTGTGGATTGATGTCAACCAATTTCAAGACTGCCTGGACCAAAGGCAGGCACATGCACACGCTAGCAAGCAAGCCTGTCCCGACTGCATTCCCCTTTTGACTAAAGCGGTTACCCTCTATCAGGATGGCTTTTTAGCCGGTTTTACCATCAGTGGGAGCCCGGCGTTTGATGAATGGCAATTCTTTCAGGCAGAAACATTGCGTCAACAGGTGACAGGTGCGCTGCAACACCTCATCAATCACTACACGACAGAAGACAGCGTTGACATTGCCATTCCGTTTGCCCGTCGCTTGCTCGCGCTCGATTCACTGCATGAGTCGGCACACCGACAGTTGATGCGCCTCTATGCAGACGCCGGCCAGCAGTCGGCCGCATTGCGTCAGTACGATCTCTGTGTTGCCACGCTGGAGAGTGAGCTGGACGTTCCACCAGACACAGCGACAACAGCGCTGTATGAACAGATCCGCGCTGGCTCGTTTGGCAAAACAGCGCGCCAGATAAAGAGCGCCAGTGCACCAGAGCAGGCAGAAGCAGAAAGAGTGCCTCCCCCGCGTGAAGAACCAGCGCGCCCAGCGGAGCAGAGCGAAACGCCCCGGCGACATCCGCTACCAGCTCAAACTACCCCATTCGTCGGCCGCGCCAGCGAGCTAGCGGCACTGGCACGTCTGTTGACTGATCCTGCAGTGCCCTTGATTACGATTCTTGGTGTGGGTGGCATGGGCAAAACGCGTCTGGCACAGGTGGCAGCCGCGGCCCATCGCGAGCTCTTTGCCGATGGAGTTTGCTATGTGCCCTTGGCAGCCGTCACCAATGCAGAGACTGTGGTGACAGCGATTGGCGAAAGTCTCGAATTCATCTTTACAGGCGGCGACAGGCCTCGGCAGCAACTGCTACACTATCTGCAACAAAAGTCGTTACTGCTTGTTCTCGACAACTTTGAACATCTCACCACCGCAGTAGAGATGATCGCGGGAATTCTGCAACAGGCACCGACAGTGAAGGTGTTGGTCACCTCACGTGAACGACTGAAGCTACACAACGAACAACTTTTCCCGCTGACGGGCGTTGACTATCCAACCGTGGAGCTGAACACGCAAGACCGCGCCCTTGCATTGAAAGAGTGGAGCAGCTATGCAGCCGTTGTACTTTTCACCCAGAGCGCTCAACGAGTTCAACCTGACTTCGCACTGACAACCGAAAACGCCCTGGCGGTGGCACGCATCTGTCAACTGATCCAGGGAATGCCGCTGGCGATTCTGTTGGCTGCGACTTGGGTGACGGTACTCACGCCCGACGAGATTGTTATCGAGCTCGAACGCGAACTGGATTTCCTGACGACCGATCTGCGCGATATTCCCGAACGCCAACAGAGTTTGCGTGCACTCTTTGATCACTCCTGGCACCTGCTCACCGAAGCAGAGCAACGGGTCTTCCAACAGTTAGCGATCTTCCGTGGCGGCTTCTCGCGCCAGGCTGCGCAAGACGTTACCGGGGCTTCACTCCAGCTGTTGATGAATCTGGTCAACAAATCGCTGCTCTATCGGACTGAGGGTGGGCGGTATGAGGTGCATGAGTTGCTGCGCCAATATGCTGCCGAAAAATTGCGCGCCGAGCCTGCCGCCCATGCAGCGGTCCGCCGCGACCATGGGCGTTACTATTGCCGTGCCTTGCAACGGTGGGATAAGCTATTCAAGGGGCCGCAGCAAAAGAGGGTTTTGGCCGAACTAGAGGAGGAAATCGGTAACGTACGCGCCAGTTGGCAGTGGGCTGTGGAGCAGGAGCAGGTAAACGCGCTCAAGCAGGCGCTACCCACATTGTGGTTTTTCTATGAAGTGCGTGGGTGGTTTCAAGAGGGGCAGGAGAGCTTTGCGCTAGCTGCGGAACGTTTGCGAAATAGCCACGAAGCAGCGGGGATAACGGATGAAAAGGCGTTGGTTCGTGCCCTTGCACTGGGGCATCAGGGATGGTTTTGCTATCGGCTCGGTCTCCATAGGCAGGCGGAAACAAAGGGACAAGAGAGCCTTGGCATTTTGCGCGACCTGTTGCGAGAAAGCACTCTCGATGCGCGACATGCGCTTACCATTCCACTGCATCTGCTGGGCAATCTGGCTCGTATTCAAGGTTACCTGGAACGGGCCAAAGAGCTGTTGGAAGAGGGACGACTGCATGCGGAAGCAACGGGCAATCGCTGGGAGGTCGCCAAGATTTGCATTGCACTCAGTGTGGTTGAGAGTGGCATGGGGTATCATCAGCGTGCCAGCGCGTTGCTACAGACGACGCTGGCCATCGGTCGCGACCTAGATGATGCTTGGTTAATGGGATTTGCACTTGGGGAATTGGGTAAAGTGACCGAGGTGACAGGCGCCTATTCAGAAGCACGCGTATTCTATCTGGAGGCACTGGCGCTGCGCCAGGAGATGAATGATCCCTTTGGGATTGCCTGGTCCAGTCTAGGGTTGGCCCGTATGGCTTATGAGTTGGGCGAGTACGCAACCGCCAATTACATGGCACGAGAGACTGTCAGTCGTTTCAACAAAATGGGAAATCAGCTGGGCGAGATGCAAGCACGAACCACGCTGGGCAGCGTTGCCGCGGCATCCAGTGATCATGACGCAGCCAAGACTCACTTTCACAACGTTTTGCAGATGGCGCACACAGCAGAAGCTGCCCCCAACGCCCTGGAAGCTCTGACTGGCTTGGCGCTGTGCGAGCTAGCGTGTGGCGCAATCCCGCGCGCAGTGGAACTGCTTACCTTTGTACAAGATCACCCGCAAAGTACACAGCCGCTAATAGAGCAGGTGGAAACAGAGTTGGCATCCGTGGCGATCAAACTTGGCACAGATGAACTTACCCGCCTGCAAAAAGTGAGTCAGCAGTGGGACCTTTGGACGCTCTGTACAACGTTGACGGCCCCGGATCTTCTGTAATGCAATTTGGTTGCACTCGATCGACCAGGCGCAACAAAAACAATCAATAATTTGAGGAGAGGAATCTGATAGACTGCCCCCGAACAAGTTGCCTCGCGCAAACCCTGTGTCGATTATGAAGCTAGGTCTGGAGGTAACAGGTATGGAGGTAACAATGTGTGCACGACGCGACCTAGCTCCAGATTGTGTCTGCTGAGATAAACTACGGTGCAGCACGTTTGGCAAACCACGCGTGAATCAATCCCGCCTGATAGAATTGAACTGGTCTGTCAAAGCCACCGGATTCGATGATAGCGGCAACCGCCGTTGGTGGGAGGAGCGCCACATCTTTGGCATACGCCGCCTTCATCCGTTCGAGCCCTTCGGGTGTTGCGCCGCCTGTCGACATAACCCACTGCCACAGATCAACCAGGGCCACGTAATCGGCTGAAGCCGTTTCTGAGGAGAGGTCTGAATTTGCCAAAATTCCACCTGGTTTCAGTCGGTTGGCAATTTGTTGAAAAAATTGGGAACGCGCGTCTTTGTCCAGAATAAACTGCGACACCAAAAAGCAGGTCGCTGCATCATAACTTGCTTCGACGGGCAGTGACTCCAAGTAGCCTTCATGAAAATCGCATCTCGACGCGATCCCTTCCCTCTCTGCAGCTGCTCGACAAACTGCGAGCATCGCCCCCGATGGCTCTACTGCGGTAAAGCACCAGCCCGGGAACTTCCTGGCCAGGTAGATCAGCTCTTTTCCGGTGCCAACACCGACACAGAGCACGCGTGCATCTGAAGGCAATTCGGCAAAAAGCGCTTCCAGGAGAAAGTACAATCCGTCATTGATCGGAGCCAACCGCGTCCATTGCTTGTCATAGCTCGACGCTTGCTGGTCGAAAACAGCTTTCAGTTCATCGTTATTCACGGGATTTACTCTGTTGTTGGTTGTTTGTGGGTCACTCACGTTGATTCATCAGCAGCCTTTTTCCCATTCATGGGCAAAATTTCATGATCGAGACAACTGTGTGACAGTTTTGTGTAAGATTGCGCCCAGCAGGCATACGCAGACAGCAGGCGAAACCAGCGGCCCCGCATTTAGTATTGTTTGCGCTGTCTAGCTGCATTTTTGCTGTTCCACAGAAAGACCAAACGCAGTATAATACTACTAAAGTAAGCTCTGTTTGAAAACGGTACTGCTACCCCTTTGGCAGACCGCCAAAAAATCTCCCGTTTTCAAGCCAACCGCACTATAGCCCGCAGCACAGTGATAAATAGCCTACGGCAGCATGGCAAATGTAGCCAAGGAGGATGTGGTATGCCCACTTATCAGATTCGCCAGATGGTCAACTCGAATGACGATTACCAGACGCTATCCGCCATAGAACGACTGATGATGCCCGATGATTATGGCACGGCGGAATCGTGGCGCGATGTGTACGAAGGGTATGATCCCAACTATCTCAACGAAACCTACTTCGTTGAAGAAGATGGGCATGCAGTCGCCTCGTTTCAATTTCACGAAACCCCTTCCATGCATGTGCCAGGCAAGGTACGCATTTGGCTGATGGTACCAGAAGCGGCCTCACTATCGCTATGCGAAGCATTGGTGGCAGGATTGGAAGTACGCATGGCTGTTCATCCCATCAACCGTGCCGTGGGCCCCGTTAACGAAGCGTACACGGCGCTGATGACCACCCTCAAGGAGCATGGCTACCGCAGCGTCTTGCAACAGGTCGATACCTCGCTCGATGTGCAGCGCTTTGACCCATCCCCATATGCCGAGGAAGCCAAACAGCTAACGGCAACCGGCATCCACATCAAGTCGCTGGCCGAGCTAATGGAATCTGACCCGACGTGGGAGCAGAAGCTCTACGAGCTGCAGTCGGTTGCCCGGCGCGATATCCCGCGCAAACCGGGTGTTCAGGCAACTGACATTAGCATTGACCAATGGCGAAGGCAAACTTTCACGGGCGAATTGCGGCCCAAGTTGTGGATGGTGGCCGTGCAAGATGGGATTGATGAAAATGGTGCTGAGTACATTGGCACGGGAAATCTCTGGGTGCGTGATCCCGCGGGCGAAGTGGGTGACAACGGCTTTCTGGGCGTGCTGCAGCCCTACCGCCGTCGGGGCATTGCTCGTGTTCTGAAGGTAGCGCTTGTTCGTGCCGCGCAACAGGAGGGCCTTCGCGTCATCAACACTGGCAACGAAACCAACAACCCCATGCTACAGCTCAATCTACAACTGGGATTTGTCGAACGCGCCGGCTGGCGTTGGCACCAGATGGATAAACGGTTTGAGCGCTGATTCACCTGCAAGCGTTCGCAACCACTCAGTTGTCTGCGGAAAGTTACTTAGCGTCAACTTGATGACTTGATATCTGGCCGTCAACTTGATGACTTGATATCTGGCCGTCAACAATGCTATCCACCCGCCGATCAGGTTGTTGGATGCTTTCAGTTACGCGGAGAACTGCTCCAGATTCCCTGCCGGAGATCAAGCCAAGTAACAAGGATTGTGTGAGGAAAAGTTAATGCGGCAATGAAGGCGAGGTAGATCCCCAGATAGGAACCTATGGCTTGAGGTGTCTGTGGTACTGCCCAGGCTAGCAGTGCAAGAAGTATCAGCGCTCCACCGGTTAATGGCGCAGCTGTTGTGAAGAACTGTTGCCAAAGGGACCACTGGTTGCCCGCGTGGACCATTCGATTTGCATCTGGATTCAACTCCTGGAGCCGTAAGATGTGGCGCACTGCGTGCCACAGGCAAAAATAGAGCCCAACCGCGAGCAGTGGTGGAACAACTGAAAAGTAGAGGAAAAGAAGTCCTGTTTCAGTTGCATCGAACCACCAACTGCGACGGCTAGCGGGGGAGCTAAACCAGCTCCAAGTGAATGTAAACAGGATAAACGCTACGAAGACAGCTCCACCATACCAACGAAGTGTCGGGTCAAAGAGCCAGGCAAGTGATGCAACGTCTCCGGTGACAAAGCGACCGATCGTATCGTTTGCCACGGCACGATATGTATCTGGAAACATGAGTAGGGGAACAAACATGGGCAGCCCCCCACGAATCAGGAGCGTGGCCACACGTAGCAGGAACCGATTGAGATGTTGTGCATTGAATAGGCCGATGAGTGCGTAGAGATCCCCTTGCCCCCAGTGAAACCAAGTCATCATGATGAAGAAGAGAAACGCAAGCGACGGTGCAATGTACCACCAGCTCAGATAGAGACCGACCAATATCAAGTAGAGCAGGCTAAATCTAATCAGCTTGCGCAGAGTGATGGTCTCGCGGTTCATCCAAAACGGTGTTACGTGGTCCGCCGCACCATGCGGTAGACCAAAAAGTAGAGCGCTCGCGAAAAATGGAGCGTACTGAATCCAATCTGGTAGCGGCAGATTGCTGAGGCTCACGAGGATCATTAACATTACACTGAACCAAGATAGCCAGTGTATGGCATGGCGGCTGGGCACCATGCGCCGCGTTTCCTCCCCCTTATGAATTGGTACCTGCGGCTTGGGAAGCATGGATGACATTTCTTTTTAACGTGGGCTCTGTTTGAAAACAGTAGTTCTGGCAAGTGGGAAAGCTACCGTTTTCAAGCCAACCGCACTGTAGATATGACTTACGCACCGAGAAGAGCTTACCAATGGAGAGCATGCAACACGGTTAGTGGCTCTTCTCGACAAGTTGTGTAAGTCCAGTTGGAGTAGAGGCGAACCAAGGCACCCAACGTGCAACGAGCGCGTGCAGTGCGATGTGAATGAATGGTAAGATCGGTAGTGCTAGAATGATTGTTAAATCATCCCACAGAGAGCTCCGCTCTGTCATGAAGCGAGCTACTACATTACCTGATGTACGCGCAAACAACCGTTGATAGAGCGCTGGACAGCGCTCCGGGTATGTTTCCATAAAACGCAGAAAGAGACCATCAAGCCAGCGGTAATGAGGTGGTTCTATTTTGATCGCGCGCAGAGCTGACTCTCTTTCCGCAGGGGTTTTCTTGCTGAGTGCTGCCGCTAATTGATGCGCCGCGCGTTGGATGCGCACGAATGTGTAGCCAGAGGCAGCTCGCGTCTGACCGCCCCGCATACCAAGATGCGAGATCCGTTGGCCCTGCCGCTCTGCAAAGCGAAAGTCGGTCATGGGAATGTAGCCGCTTTCTTCGCCGATTATGCGCCAATCCTTTGGTTCAAGCGCATAGACTTGCTGCATGTACGCTTGGATCTCTTGTAGATGTTCAGCACGGCTCACTTTGGCCTGTGCCATGTAGACATTCTCGACTAACGCTTCTGTTGCGCTATAGGGCAGCAAGTAAACGAAATGCAATCCCTTGCTTTGCGAGACGCGAAAATCCATCAATTGACAAGTTGAGGGATCAAAGACAGCTCTCTCTGTCACCAAGCGTTGGCCGACAAAGTGCTGTGGGATCCAGCGTGCATTCTTCTGCGCTGCTTTTGCCACTTTATCGCTTTTCGACAAGCCACGAGCGTCCACGAGATAGCAACCGGTGTATGTGTTGGCGTCTGTTGTCACGACGACCTGATCCGATTCTTCCACATAGTGAGAGACACGCTCATTCAGCTGCAATGTCACATTGGGGTGTGTGCGCAATCGGGCCAAGACATACTCATAGAAGCGTTGGCTGGGAAGATGGCAATAGCGATATTGATTGCTGCCTTGGGTGGCCAAGCCACTATCGCTGCGCACCGTCCATTGTTGCCAAGAGTGAGTCGCTAGATGGGTAAAGGGGGTTGGTTCCACATCCCAGAAGCACCACGTGCGGTCATTGGTATAGTCGTTCCGTTGGTCAACAAGCAGAATCGGCTCTGATGCGCCTTGCTCGAGAAGATGATAGCAGATGCTCAACCCTGCACAGCCAGCTCCCAGAATGATATATCGATAGCTCATAAGCATTCATCTCGTCCATGGCACGAAAGCGTAAGCAGCAAATGGTCACATCTACCTGAGCGTGCTTGATAGGGTCGCAACCGAACGAATAGAGAGGGATTTGTGTCGCAAGTGCACAGAGCCAGCGCCTGACAATTTCAACTGCCCAGGTGGCGTGCTCTTCGTTGTAGCGTGGGGGCGTCCCTGCTCAAATGGCATGCCAACCTTTGGCGGGCCGTTATGTACGTCGCAAGCTTGCCAGTTCTGTCAGTGACATTTCACTTCTGCCAGTGCCAACGGAGGCGTACACAGCTTCCGCATGGTTCAGATTGCGCCATTCAGCAATGGTGGTCGGAGCAAAATCTGATGGGTCCCCAACTCATCGGCCGGATGAGTTGGGGATGAGTTCAGAACGAACGGGTGCTGCCCGTTCGTTCTGGGATTATTGACTAGTCCGCCGCCGCGTCTGCAGCATCTGTGGGAAGCAGCTTTTCGTACACGTAGCCTTCTTCCTCGCTGCGAATCTGTGCAACGCGGGTCAACATGACACCATAAACGACCTTGGAAGCGATGTCAGCGATCGTGTATGTTATCTGGCGACCAACAACACCATATTCGCCCATCATATTTGGCTCAATCCCAAAGAAGAAGGGCATGAGGTAGGCACCCGGATAGAGCATCCAAGAGATGAGGAAGAGCCACCAGATTCGTCCCATTGCTGAACCCGCACGGGACGATAGGTTTGTCTTCGAATCCTGGATGAGGCGATACATGAGATAGAGCACGTGCGCAAAGAAGATTGTGCTGAGGGTGCCCCAAAGATAGAACAGTGCCGGATTTGTCACCTGATAGAATTGCCCGATATAGCCTGTGACAATCATCATTGGACCAGAGAAGAAGAACTGATTTCGTATGGATCCCAAACGCTTCTTGCTAATTTCAACGACAAAGAGGATCTGGAAAAGCAGCATTGGTACATCGATCAGCCAATTCAGATAGCGATAGCCGTTGGTAAATGGATCATTATCTGGATTGAGCGCATATTGGCCGGTCGTTGTGTCAAGGGTGAACGCACGTATCCAACTACCCTGTTGTGCATAAAGGAGCAGAAACGCAGAGACCATAACAACAACGGATAGCACAGAAGAGATGCGATAGCGTGGCGCTACTGTGCGAATGGTCATGGCGAAATAAAAGAGAGCGGACAACATAACCGCATAGCCCAACGTCAAAACGTGGGCAACCAAGAAATAGGCCATTGGTGTATACGGTGCAACGGTATTTTCAAAGCTGAGGTAACCCATGGTGATTTCTCCTAAATGTCTGTCCGTCGCCTCTCTGTGCTCGGCCGCTCTGCTATTGAGCAGGCTCAGACCACAACCGAGTTACCGGACAGATTCTGATAGATATAGCCCCTGGATATATAGATATCCGTGCAACTTTGACAGGGGTTATTCATAGGCGATGTATACAGATGTTTCTTCTGGAGTGGGGGTTTGTTTGCACCTCTAACCATAAATACCCGTGAGATCCCATTCTGCTCTCCGGCACAACCGGACTCACAGCTGAATTTGTGGTTAGGTTCAACATGAAACCAGCTTATGGAGAAAGCAAATAGAGCTTGCACCCTGCGAAGTGAGCACTCTCTAATGCGCACGTCCAGCAGTAGAGAGCGCTGATTCCTTCATCGTGCACGTTCGAATGATTTCTCGATTAGCATCTGGAAACAAGGTCAACGAGCTACTTGAATGAGCAGCAGGCTTTACTTCCACACGCTTCCTTGGTTTCATTTGGTCTTGCAACGATCCTACAACTTGGGAAAGTAGAACTTGGCAGCTGCAATTGTCGTTTGCTACACTTGCTCGTTTACTTCAACCTTCGGCCTCGTCATACATGTCAACGATCACGTGATGTTTGTTCTGCAAAACGTTACTCATTTTGAAAAGTTGATTGTCGCTATCTTCAAGCCACACGCTATATCACACTTTTGTAAAGGTTTTGAGTACATTTTGCATAATTAATTTAGCATCTTATTATTCATTGATAAGTAACAATTTTCACAATTTGTTCAGAATTTGAAATTTTCTTTTTTGGCGCTGTAGCTGTCAGCGGATTGAGTGCACATTTTTGCAGCACGAGCAGAGACCACATCGACAAGATGCGATTCAATTCGAGGCTATTGCATCGTCTAAAGTGGGTTCTGTTTGAAAACAGTAGTTCCGGCAAGAAGGAAACCTACCGTTTTCACGCCAACCGCACTTTAGGTAGGTCTCACGGTTCTTACTGTCAATACACTCTCATAATGTTTGCGGACCACCCCGGCATATTCTTCCTGAATCAGCGAAGAAATGTGTTCAAACAAGGATGCTCTTTCACTTGCGGGGAGGCCAAGATGATCTGAGTATGTTCCCAGAAGAGCGATGTAATCTTCGGCACTATATTCTGCTACCCAGGGATACCTCCGAATGATTGGCTCAGCGAACAAATCTTCGCCCATAACGGGCTCTGTCCACAGTTTCTTTCTTTCCATTGCTATTCGTGCCATGCTTGGAGCGTGCTTTTGATAGAGCTCCTGTACCTTGGCAAAGAACCCTTCATCCTTCTTTACATGTTGATTCGCAAATAACGCAAGAGTGCCAGATTTCTCAAGTATAGCGGCACTCTTGGTAAATCTAATTTGCGGATCGATCCAATGAAATGAAGCTGCCGCTAGCACAAGATCGTAAGAATCTCCGCATGGATCCCAATCTTCAAACGAAGTAACCCTCACTTGGACATTAGCAAATTCTTTGAGGTTTTCGGCTGCAATCGCTGCCAGATGCGCACCAACATCAAGGCAATTGAGAAAGTAGCCTCGCGCAGCAAAAAGCCTGGAAGCCTTTCCGGTTCCGCATCCAATCTCTAAAATTCGCCCATCGTTCGGAAGGCCGGAGAGGCCAATGGCATCATCAACAAGCGCCTCTGGATATGATGGACGAACCCTGTCATAGTGCTCGGCGGTCGAATTAAAGCTATTGCCAGTTCGTGCTCTATTGCTGCTCATTGTTTATCTCCCATAGTGCGGTTGGCTTGAAAACGGTAGAATTTTTGTCAACTGTCCACTAAATCGGATCAGTGACAATCACAGTTTTCTCGCGATGAAGAGTGGGGTTAGGAAGGGTTGTCCCTCCCCAATACATCCCAGTATCCATTGGCATCTGTTTTTGATTTGAGGCTATTAAAGTGGGCTCTGTTTGAAAACAGCAGTTCCGGCAAGCGGGAAACCTACTGTTTTCAAGCCAACCGCACTGTAGTAAAGGTGGTGGGGTGTCATCACACCGTCTGATAATTGATCAGGTGATTGGTGTGGATCAAAATGATGGGAGCGAGGCTGAAGATTATTTCGAATTTTGGGGATGCGAACGCAAATACAGTGCCGGTTAAGAAGCTCGCTTGGCCACTTCGACGCGGATGAATGCTGGTAAATAATCAGGTGTACAACCACGGGCGACCGGATCATCTTTATATAACCCAATCCGTTCTCCCAGCTCGATACAGCGTGACCGATACTGTGAGTCATGAACACCGATCTGCCCCGCAGCGAAATTCATTGCCCACTGGACTTCTGGCTCGGCCGTTGCCAACGCTGCTTCCAGTGAATTGAGCAACGCAGCGGCATTGTCATGTGGTATTTTGCCCGTCCAACGCAGGCGGGCTTGATGATACCAGAACAGGCGACGCAACAGCGGTGATTCTGCATGTTCCCAACTCTCCAGCAGCACAATCGTCTTCTTGCTTTTTGACAACTGATTTGCCAAAAGCCAGTCAACAATTTGCAGCCGCTCTTCAAGTTCGTGCTGTTGCAACTCATCTACCATGCGATCGATAACGCGCTGATTCAGCTGATTTTTGTCCAAGATCAGCACTGCCAGCAGGCGCGCATAAAACGCCCCGCTAGCCCACAACGCCATCGCCAACTCGTGGTCTTTTCGAATCTCTTTCGCCATCTTCTTCAGATCACCCAACTTGAGGTTATCTGTGCCAAGTTGGGACAACAGCGTTTCCGTAGCGATGGTAGTTGTCATGTGAGCTTGCTCCAGTATTGGTGTGTGTTCAAACGTTCATCGGGCATAATCGAGCTCGATTTGGCAAACATACTGCCACTTATCAAAACGTAGCATGACCCTCTTTGAATGTCAATAGCAAAACTTGATCGGAATCGAATCTGTTTTTGCCATCACAACTCTCAGTCGAGTTTTGATCTGTTACAAAGAATCCATCAGGTCCTCTACATTTCGCGGTTAATCTGTGGGTACCAAGGAGCCTTTGGTATAGTCGAAGGAGATAATCTGCGTCGGTGTTACCTGAATAATGACAGGCTCCCACTTTGCTGCTAATTTTTGAGCGTATTCTTTTCCGTGCGCACCGATATAGCGTTCAAAAATCGACACCCGTTTCGAGAGAGCATCTTCTGCATCCAATCGAGCAACTCCATAAATCATCACGCCCTTGTAAGGCATGGTGTTTGTATCAACCAAGATCGTAACCTGGGCATGTTTTTGTATATTCTTGACTTTTTGGGTGACTAATTGCGTACTCAAGAATATCGTCTCATCTCGATATTCATACCAAATCGGGATTGTGTGGATGGTACCATCGCGGTTGAGCGTGCTGAGCCTTGCCAAGAGTGGTTGGGCAAGAAATTCACTCAATTCTTCTGTAGACAACCCGGGGACTTGTGGATAGTCCTTCACTTCGCGCATCGTCATCTCCCTGGTATTTGGAACAGTTCAGCGTTCGTATCGACTGATGGTGACTACAACGCAATTGGCAAGCTACGCCAATAGGGGCATCACCTGCGGGCATTCTACGGACAAGATATCATTGTCTACACCTGGCGTCAAGCGGAAAACCAATATGGATAGCCCAGATCATCCGTGGTCTGGTTGAGGCGCTATGGGGGATTCGTGCGCGCTGACAACTGGCAATCACAACCAAATCCGCAGGCTACTTCGCTAGTCCAGTATGGCATAAATACCGCGGCAGGTAATCAGGCCATAGACCCTGAATGCAAGCGACGAAACGAGTATGGCCTGAGTTACGCCGGGATCTACCAGTAAACCCCGCTGCTAACCGAGCAAAGCCACGTCAGCGGCTGCCTATGAAGCGGTCTCAACCGCTGCGTAGGCAGCCCAAGGGATTGGCGCTTTTCCCCAGATGTCAACGCGACCGAGGCCATCGGTACAATCGTTGTTGGAGATCCCTACCTGAGTGGATCAAAGGCAAAGGGCACGTTGATTTGTGTGGTGGCCAGTGGTTCGTCCATCAGAAATTGCGTGATTGCCTGAATGTATTGCAAGAACAATTCGTCACTCAACTCGAAGTCGTGTGATGTACCATCAAGCAAGAGATGTTTGCCATTTGTCAAACCGCGTAGCACTGCTTCGGCGTTGCTTGCCGGAGTCCTCGCATCCAGGCTGCCACTGATCAATAACACAGGTATTTCGCTCTGCAAATCGGCCCGGAAATCGTCGCCCAGATCAGTATGGCCCAGCCCCTCGCAGCGGTCGAGTTGCACATCGTTGATGGCATCGCCCAACAGCGTTGCGCCGGCTTCCTTGCTGATCCGCTCGCGCCGTTGCGCGGTAGCGCCCGAAGCACAGTCCACCAACACACTCATCAAGTTACCATTGCGGCCACTCCGAAAGTTCACTGCCCAGTGAGCGAGCCAATCATAATTGCCTTGCGCCATCGCATGGTAATAACCAGGCAGAGCGCGTAGGAATGGGGTCTTGCCCAGTCCCTGGGCCGTGGCAACCTGGAGATCAAACTCGCCCAGGGTCACAGACACTTGCGCTTGCGTTTCGGGATCTGTGATCTGCCAAGTAATCGGCTCCTGGGCCAACTGATCCAAGACAGAGGCCATCAGTTCGAGGAGGTTTGGAATGTCCTGGTGCAACGCTACATCCGCTTTTACCAAGCTATCGAGCTTTTCCAAATGCTGTTGCACGGCGCTGGGCAGTTTCATGGTATGGTTTGGACCCTCGACAGCGCTCAGGACAGCTCGATCAACATGTTCGCCAAAGTGTTTGAGGATCGCCAGCCCATGATGAGAGCCAAAGCTCCCGCCCATCAGGTTGATTTGGTCATAGCCCAGGGCTTGTCGCAGCGCATCCACGTCAGCAGCCATCTCGCGGCTATTATAGCCGGTGATGTCAACTCCCTGGCTTTGCCACCACTGGACGCAATTTGCGTAATATGTGCGGTCAACATCAAGCAATGTTGCATAATCCAAAGGCCGATCCAACGGTAAGTGGTAGAGACCGGGACAGTCCAGCCGGGGCCGAGAATAGCCTACGCCACGTTGCTCGACCAGGATCAAGTCAAATGGCAGGCTGGGAGCGAAAGGCAAGAAGTTCTGTGCAATGGCCAACGACTCGTCACCAGGCCCCCCTTGCAGATAGAACGTTGGTGTCACCGGATCTGGAGTGACTGCGCTGAAACGGATAAACGAAATTTCGATGAAACGACTATCGGAGTGGTTGCGATTCTCTGGAACCAGTATGTGGCCCCACTCGACGGCAGCGGGTGCGTGGTCGCCGGCTTCAAGAATGTAGGGTGCCAAAAAGAGCGTTGCCGCGGTAGGGGCAGCTCTTTGGTTGGCTTGAGCGGCAGCCTCTGCACGTGGCTGGCAAGCGGTCAACAACAATCCAAGCAAACTCAGTACCAACCCAACCGGGTGCCAAATCATGGGTGAATTCATCTTCATCGTCGATCTCCTCTCTTTTGCTATCGATCTTCCCAGTTTATGTACATGATTTACACACCGAGAAGAGTTTACCAGTGGAGAACAAGCAACGCGATTGTGGCTCTTCTCGACAAGTTGCGTAAGTCCAGTTGTATCGTCCATCTTCAGCATACTCATGCTTCTCCTCTGTGTAGCGACATGCTGCCAATTCATAGCTCTCCGCTTCAACCGTCTGGCTGCGCGCGCCTTCACGGCTGCGGCAGCGTTGCAACCTTGCGTCGCAACTTGGTGGCCAAACCCCATCACACTCCCCCACTAAAGTGGGCTCTGTTTGAAAACAGAGGTTCCGGCAAGCGGGAAACCTACCGTTTTCAAGCCAACCGCACTGTAGAACTATTGGGCGTAAATATCACGATGGTAAACAAGCCCAAGCTACTTGCATGAAATGGGTCAATTTGCCATGGGCTTATTTACGCCGGGATCTACTAGATACGCTCCGCCACACCCAAGCTTTGTTGACGACGCATTGATTGCTCGATACCTCGTTCTTGATCATCGGCAGAGCGATTGGTCGCTATCAACAGCTTTTTCTTCGCTTGTCTGTTGCAGTCGTGTCGGGGATCGTCTATTGCCAGCTGTTTTCAACCCTACCGAAATCTCAGCTTGTGCGGAAGTGCCACCCGGCCAATTTTACGGGGCCGAAAGGTCTTTTATTGGAATCGCTCATCTAGCCAAACGCCCTGCCGATCGGCCAAAAGCTTTACCCAATCGGCACGTTGAGTCTGACTTGGGCCTATAGTATACTGGAGCCATGAACGCATCTGGCAGCTATCTTCACCCACAGAAAATCACCTTCTTTTGGTCACGAACCATGAGCGCTCGCTTCTGTTCCGTGGCTATCTTGTTTTATCTGTGCGCGCTGGTTGCCGATCTCACATACGTGGTCAATGGCAGATGTGGGTTTGCCTTTATACCGGGTCGAGTCGAGTTCTTTGTTGCCATCATATTGCTCTTAATCGGATTCGAGCTTTGGGCCTACCGCCGTTTTGGCACGACAATGACCCGCCGCACCGGGGTTGGATTACTGGTCACCCGGATGGTCTTCGTTGAAATGGCAGTGAGTCTCGATTGCAGCGCGTTCAGTCTCTTTTTGTACATGCTCATCATTTTTCTGGCCTCCTTCTTTCTCACTCGTTGGATCAGCCTGACACTGGCGGGCCTCTATTATGGTTGGTTCCTCATTATGTTCACCTACTTTCGTTGCCCAGGATGTGGATTTGATGACCTGACATCCCAAATTTTCATGGTTGGTTTGGCTATGCTTTGGACGGTCGTAATGGCTGAACTCGTCAAAGCAGCGGAGACAAGCCGTGCACAGACGCAGCAGCTTCTGGTGGCGTTAGAAGATTCTCGGCAGCAGCTACAGAGCTATGCCGCGCAAGCCTGGGAATTGGCTACCGCCGAAGAGCGAAACCGTTTGGCGCGAGAAATTCACGATAGCGTTGGCCACTATCTGGCGGGAGTGAATATCCAGTTGGAAAAAGCGTTAACCTTCCATCGACGTGATCCAGCCACATCCGAGCAGGCGATGCACGACGCAAAACAGGCCGCTCATCAGGCGTTGCGCGATGTCCGACAGTCAGTGCGCGCCCTACGCCAGACCGGCGAGGACTTTTCGCTCTCAACGATGTTGACAGATCTAGTGGATCGCTGGCGCAATGGGCTACTGACCGTTACCCTATCGATCGCTGGGAATGAGGCCGATTACAGCGAGGCGGTGTTGATGGCGCTCTATCGGGTTGCCCAAGAAGGGCTAACCAATATTCACAAACACGCGCAAGCCAATGAGGTTCAAATTTGGCTCAATTTTGGCACTGAGAAGGCGCACCTACGTCTCTGTGATAATGGGCAGGGATTTGACCAGGAACTGCGGGGGCCAGTCGCGGTCAATGCTGGACAGCGCAGTGACGGTTATCATTATGGCTTGCAAGGGATTCAAGAACGGGTGGCTTTGCTGGGAGGAGCGTTGGTGCTCGACAGCGACCCGGGGCACGGCACCTGCTTACTGGTGACGATCCCCAAAGCGCAACTCGGTGAGCGATCTGACGTGGAGGGTGGTTCATGAGTACAGACGCAGACGTTCAGCTGCTGGTGGTCGATGATCAACAGATCATCCGCGAAGGCATTGCCTCATTGCTCGATATACAACCTGGAGTGACAGTCGTCGGTATGGCCCAGAATGGGCAGGAGGCCATTGACCAGGTTGAAAGGTTACTCCCCGATATTGTCTTGATGGATATTCGCATGCCAACGATGGATGGCATTGCAGCGACGCAGCAGATCCGTCGTCAGTGGCCAACTTGTCAGGTCCTCATGCTCACCACCTTTGACGACGATGAATTCATCATCAAGGCATTGCAGGCTGGTGCGTGTGGCTATTTGCTCAAGGATATACCGGCCAAAGATTTGGCCCGAGCCGTCCAGCTGGCGCATGCCGGGATCTATCAGCTGGCACCGGAAATCTCGGGTAAGCTTGTGGGGACCTTTGCGAATCTCCACGCGCAATCCAAAGCGTCCTCGGCACAAGAGCATGGGTTAAGTGAACGGGAGATGGATGTTCTGCGCCTAATTGTCACGGGTGCAACTAATCGGGAAATTGCTGAGCAGCTATTTGTCAGCGAAGGAACCGTTAAGAATCACGTTTCAAACATTCTTAGCCAACTGGGATTAACGGACCGGACGCAGGCAGCTGTTTATGCCTTGGAACACAACATGATCTAACTTCTCTCAGAGAGAAGTTTCGCTCGTGGGCACAGATCAAATTGTCCACGTAAAGTGGGCTCTCTTGAAAAGAGTAGTTCCGGCAAGCGGGAAACCTACCGTTTTCAAGCCAACCGCACTGTAGCTCTCAACTGTAATATTTCCGGCCCAATGACTTCGTTCGACTGTGGGCTACCTCACAGATAAACCCCTTGAAAGTTACACCGTTATCTCCGTCTGAAAGTACACATATGCGTGCGACTTTTATGTGGGTCGTCCATCAGCAGGTGCGTGTTTCAGAGCCCCCTGTTCTGGTTGACGCGCTCTTGGGGTGCAAGTATAATCGACCCAGCAATTTTACTCGTTTCCGAAACGTTCGTTGCGGACATAAGTGCGGTATAACCAAAGTTTCGTGCGGTCCCGGTTGGCTCACGTCGCACCTGTTGCGTGCATTGCGCGGGTGCAACGCAATCCGCTGTGCCGTGGTATGGCTCGTAAAAATTACGTTGCAGCATGCTACAGACGCTGTCTCA
Source organism: Caldilineaceae bacterium (assembly GCA_965228585.1). Classification (GTDB taxonomy): domain Bacteria; phylum Chloroflexota; class Anaerolineae; order Caldilineales; family Caldilineaceae; genus JAHBVH01. The sequence goes on along the minus strand of CBDDHX010000004.1, from coordinate 2,374,362 downwards.
CCATAATCACAAAAGGATCATGACAACAAAAGCATGACAGCGGATCATTTACAACCCTTTCCAGCAAAATTTGCCTCTCCAACTGAAGATGCGAACCTTTTTGTGGCTCGTTCAGGCAAAATTGATACGCGCACTCCTGACCACATGCACCGCCACGACTTCTACGAATTTGTTTGGCTGAACGCTGGAAATTGTCTGTTTTTCAGCGACTTTCAACTCTACCCCCTCCAACCTGGTACATTACTTTTCATTTCACCGGGCCAGCTTCATGCCTACATCGTTCCTCAATCCCACTGTCGCATTACGATCTTTGGCTTTCGTCCAACTCTATTGACTGACATTGTGCCCGATCTGCTTCACATCCTGCCATTTGACGACAGTGGGCGCGCGCCAGCGATTTCCGTCAACGAAAATTTTGAGACCTTTGAAGTTCTTTTTTCGACTGCATTAGACCGCTTTGACAGGCGCGTGGCAGGTTGGGAATCCATTGCGACAGCATACCTCAAGGTCGCGTTGACCGAAGCACTCTATCTGCTGCCGGTAGATGTGCACAGGAGCAAGTCAAGTACAGCGGCCCGGTTGACGCGTGCATTCCAACGTACATTGGAGCAGCACTATCGCGAAATGCGACAGGTCACTGAGTATGCCGCCAAACTTGGGGTAACTAGCAATCACCTTGTGAAAGCTGTGCGGTCAACAGTTGGCAAAACCCCCAAACAAATGCTACAGGCTCGTCTCCTCCTTGAAGCAAAGAGACTCTTGGCTCACTCGGATGCTTCGATTGGCGAAATTGGGCAACTTCTCCACTTCAAAGACGACACGAGCTTTTCTCGCTGGTTTCGCAATCAGACCCAAATTGCCCCTTCCCAATTCCGCTCTCGCTCTCCACTGGCATAGTTTTGCACATTTTCACCCCACTTTTGCCCTTTTTTGTACACGCTGCCAGGATATAATCCTCTGTAAGTCATTGCCCAAAATCTTTTCAAAATAGAGCACTTGGTTGCTCAGGCAAAGCTGCGCTGACGATTACGGAAAACGTTGGCGGGTTTACAGAGCGCCAATTCAATGCTGTGGAGGAAGCTAAGTTGAAGGCATCAAAAAAATTACCCCATTGGCTACTCATGCCGTTGTTCTTGTTGATTTTGATTTACTCGATGCTCTCATGGCTGGCATTTTCAAACCCAGTATTTTTTCATGAAAGCATGGCAATTCCTGTTCCTGAGCATGGATTTATGCTCTTGAGCTGGGGCGGCAAAAACACGGCTATCGTGGTCGGGCTACTTCTAGCAATGCTGAGTCGTCAACGCTTGCCGATTCTGATCATGATGGCCGTTTTGCTCACCATGCAATTCGGTGATATCAACGCCGGAATGCGCACAAATGTCAATGTTTTTATTACTTATATTGGTTTGGCATTCGTTCTTTTGCAGCTGATTCTCATCGGAGTGATCGAGCGGAATAATCAACAGATACATGGAGAACTATCGTGAACGTGGATTCAAGCACCAAAATTCCCATCTGGATTATCATCTACACTGTTGTGCAGATACTGAGCAGCTTCGTCGGTATTTATGGTGGATACATCGATCCATCAATTTTCTATAGCGGCTTTGAGGGAGTTGACTGGACGTTGGCACACATTAGGCATTTGGCAGGGATGTGGGCATCGAAAAATGTGGGCATCGTAGCGGTCATGCTTTGGGGGCTGATTGGTCGCCATCCACGCATTTTGGCTGCTATCTTCGCCTTTAAATTCATCAGCGATACGATCGACATTCTCGCCATCAACACCCGTTACATGCCAGAAACCACGCTCATCCAAACGTTGGTTTCATACGTGATTTTGGGTGCACCGCAGGCTGTTGCCGCTTATCTGCTCTTTACGCGCACTCGTGAAGAGGCGGTCTGACAAAAAGTCCTCATTGTTCAACGAAAGTTCAACAAGAACGCCACCCAAATCAAACGATGTACCTCATGATCTTTCTTCCTGTTGTTAAACGTGGGGTGAGAGATGGCGGGAGGTTACCCAACAAAATTTCAAGCTTCAGGAGATGTTGGGAAACCACCCATTGCTCGTACCCATAGCTATTTTTGCACACGCCACCGCTTTCGTCGTCCCTCTTTTGTGGAAGCAAACTACCTATTGCTTTGTCTATGGCGCGGTTGGCTTGAAAACGGTAGCGTTGCTTCTTTGCTAGACCGTAAAAAATCTACCGTTTTCAAACAGAGCTTGCTTTAGGTGGCATCCTGCTCTTCCAACCATGTTACCATCGCGCGGTTTGTCTCTTCTGGCTTTTCTTGCTGGATCCAGTGACCGCAGTCCAGACTGACTACGTCCGCGTTGGGCACAAACTCTGTCAGATTTGCAGACTTCGGGATTACGTCCCGGTCGCCATAGATCATGAGTGTGGGCTGTTGGATGATTGGGTTCACGTCCGCCAACAAGTGCCAATTGCGGTCAAGATTTCTATACCAGTTGATAGTGCCCGTGAAGCCTGATGATTCAAAGGCAGAGACGAAAACGGCCAGTTCGTTCTCGCACATGATGGGATCACCGAGTGCTGTCTCTGCTCTGGCAAGATTAATCATCGCCATACCTGGTTCAGGTTCTTTCAGCGGCTGGTTCTTCCGAAACATATTGCGCAGGAATTGGGCTCCGTTTTCTTCCAACACCGCGTCTGCAACGCCGGGCTGTCGATTGAAGTGGACAAAATAATAATCGCCGCCAAATACTTCTTCCATCCACTCGATCCAGGGTCTTTCCCCACGCTCCTGATAGGGTACGCTCAGATTTATCACCTTGTTTACACGGTTTGGATGCAGCAGGGTCAGCCCCCAAACGACCATCGCCCCCCAATCGTGACCGACAAAGGTGGCATCTTCGTATCCATAGTGATCGAGCAGTGCAATGAGATCACCCGACAAGTGCTCAATGTCATACTCGGCTACCGCGGTGGGACGGGATGAGTTGCCATAGCCTCGTTGGTTTGGGACGATGACGTGGTAGCCCGCTGCAACAAGAGCAGGCACCTGATGGCGCCAAGCAAAGGCATGCTCTGGCCAGCCGTGGCAGAGTACAATTGGGTTTCCTGCATTCTGTCGGCCTGCTTCAAAAACTTCGAGTTCCACCCCGTTGACTGAAACAAGGGTGGGATTGGGGAAATCGGTTGGATTCAACATTGTCTATCATCTCCACTATTTTAGGTCACTGTTTGACGAATGTATATACATAGAACTGTATATGCATAGAACGGATGCCAGCCGCCAGTTGAGCAGGCTACGGTTCGCCACATCAAAACCAAGGCTATGCATCACTCCCAAGCAGTATAGTGGAGCGTTGTGACAACAGTATGTCAGGGGTGTCTGGAGAGTAAAAAATTCGTGCATGTGGGCGGAGAAGTGAAATTGCGGATCTGCTTCCCCGATAAAGAGGGCACTTTCATCTGCATTCGATATGAGCCCCAAAATCAGTGGTAGCGGTCAAAAAATTCTTGTAAGGTCATATCATGCGGGGTGAATCCTTTGGCAAGGACCTCTAACGTTGCAATCCTATCCAGGCGAAAATGCCGAAACTCTTTTCGCAAACGGCACCACGCCACCAACAACCAACCCTCCCGTGCGCTCAACAGAGCAAATGGCTCAATCGTTCTGTTCGTGGTTTCATCAGCCGCATTGGTATAGTCAATTTTCGTCAAGAAAAAATTGGTCAGCGCAAATTGCAGGGCAGATAAGTGCGTACTCGTTCTATCTAGATCCTTGAGCTGGCTGAATTGTGTCCGTTCAGCCAGCAAGTTGGCTTTCTCTTTTGCATTTTGAGTTAGTACAGACTTGATTTTATCGATCGCATCTGCATAATCGTGGATTAACGATGAATCTTTGTTTTTCAGCACTAATTGCTCGGCAGTAATTAATGCATTTGCTTCGCTTTCCGTAAACATCACAGGCGGGAGCCTGTAATGCTCCATCATGCCGTACCCTTTACCTTCTTCAACATAGATTGGAATGCCGGCTTCTTCCAATGCTCTAATATCTCTATAAATTGTCCTGACACTCACTGAAAATTTGGCAGCAAGTTCAGATGCGGTCAGAAGCCGCTTGGTCTGCAATTGAGTGATGATTTCAGTCAAGCGTGAAATCCGTTTTGTATCGTTCCTATTCACGAATCAGATCTTCCGTGGCGCTTCCACTGTAAATGGCAAACAGTTCGCTGTCGCCCGTTCCCGGCAGCAATTTATCAGCTCTAACGTCCCGTCTTACTTTTTCACTGCGCGAAGTATCAGCATCATCGGCCGCCGAGTCTCATTCTGCCAGCCCATTTTCTCGATCATTGCCGCTGGAGGCACAGGCTCGATCAAGGTTTCCACGAAGAATCCGCCTGCCTGCAATGCATTGAAGTGACTTTCCACGGTACGATGATATTTGACGACCTCCGCACCTAGGAATTGTGTTGGCCTTGGCCCTTCCTGAAAGTAATGATCAACCGGCCAATGCGACGCCTTTCCTGCATCATCGTACCACCACTCCTGCTGCTTCCGAGAAGTGAAGATGGGATGCTCAACCGAATAGCAGAGCTCTCCACCCGGGACGAGAAGCTCTGCTATTTTGATAAAGACCGGCACAAGATCGCGGACGTAGTGCAGCGCTAGTGAGCTTATAACAATATCGATTGAAGCCGGCTCGGACGTGAACTCCTCAATCGCTTTTTGTTCATAACGGACATTCTCAGCGCTGGTTAGCGCCCTTGCCCTTTCGATCATCTTGGCAGAAATGTCGATGCCCACCACGGTCGATGCGCCCTGCTCGGCCGCATAGCGGCAATGCCAGCCATAGCCGCACCCCAAATCAAGCAGACGCTTTCCCTGTAGGTCCGGCAATGTTGCACGAAGCGCATGCCATTCCACGGCTGCGTCGAGACCATCAACCGAGCGAGGCATTTTCGAGTATTCCGCAAAGAAAGCCGGATCGTCGTACTTGTTTTGCTTCATGCTGATTCCTCGATAGATGTGGATCTCATCATCAGCCTGTCGCGCCGGTGGGCGAAAGGCGAAAGTGATCATGCAACAGCTTTGATAGGTGGCGGCGGGTCAATCCAATAGCGGTTCATTCGCGTACCGTCGCTAGCCACAACTCCCTCAGCTTCCAGAACACCCCCGTTGCGGAGAATGGTCCGGATCGAGGGCTCGTTCTCCATCGCACTGACAACGAGGACTCGAGTGATCCCAAGGTCGGCGGCCCGCCGTAGGGTCAGGCCGAGCAGCCTGGTTGCGTAGGCATTGCCGCGCGCGGTGGGTCGCACACCATACCCAATGTGACCGCCCTCGTGGCGGAGGTGCGGATTCAGCCGGTGACGGAGATTAGAGACACCCACCACAACTTGATCGTTCTGCATCAGCCAGTAGGTGGAGTGCGCCACAAATCCAGCGGCGAGGCCCTGACCCTTGGATTCGCGAACCAGCCGAGCGACAAAGCCATGCGCGTCATCGTGTGGATAGTCCGTTGTGAACGGGTAGAGCTCTTCGCCGCGTTCTTCGAACTCGCAGAGATAGCCTCGATAGGAGTCAATGTAATCCACAGATGGAGAGACCAACCTCAATGACATAGTTTCCCCCGGAAATGGTTTGCGCATCTTAAGCTGCTCTCCCATAGATCCTCAAGTCCGGCATGCGCCACGTAATTGTGGCATCTATGCTCTCGCTGGTAGTCTGCCGAACGCCACATTCAGTTGCCACAGGACGCGTGGCCAACAACATCCCAAACCAACCGATTTCCCAGCGGGCGAGCAACGCCGAAAATGCGCGCGATTCCTGGGGTCAACTGCAATGGATGTTCGGCGGGAACCTAACCCACAGCGCCACAAGTTCCCAGTACGATAGCTTCCGCTGCTTTGCAATTATCCTATGTTGCAACAGATTGATCAAATCAACCCCATCTCTGTCGACAATAGATTGCACCAATCTAACCTACGGCAGCTCTTCGAACAGGAAGAAACTGTAAATAAAGAAGAGAGCAAATGGATCATTGCTACATCCACTTGCTCTCTTCATGGGAAAATAGGGAATTGGCTTGCCGCAGCCGTGAACGAACTAGCCTAATCAGGGAAAAGCGCGCTAGGCACAGTACTTGGCTTGGCCTGCACCAACGGCAAATAGACTTGAGAGCAATCCTCGACCACCATCACATTCACCGGATAGCCCGGCCAGCCATCATCGCTAAACCATGCATAATCACCCGATTCAGTGCGTTTGCGCATCTCCAATCTAATCGTATATGTCCCCTCTGCAACATCGTCTGGAATCGGGATAGTAACGAGCGTAGTTGTCGAATCCCCTGCTGCGACAGGCGGCAGATAGCTGGTTGCGGTCGGCGCTTGCCCCGAAACCGGCTGCCAATCCGTGCGATAGCTCAATTCAAAGGCATCTGCTTCCCAGTTGAAGATGCCGGTATTTTGCATGGCAACGCCAAAGCCACGGAGACTATTCTTACAGAGCAGCCGCGTCTCATCCGGCGTTTCCTGCCCAAAGAGTTGCAGTGGTACCCAGCGTCGAGTGGGCGTAACAATCCGATTGTTTTCATTCGCATCGCGGATGTGGATACCGGTGTAGTAGTGGGTGAGAATTTGGAAGGCATCATCCCATCGGACTGACCAGAAATCACCTAAGCCGTTTACATCCCCAGGAAAACGTAGATCATCGGTGGCAACCGGCCCTTGTGAGGAAGTATGACCAAAGCTCCAGCGGCTTGCCCCTTTGGATGACATACCGCCATTCGCTGTGCCTGAAACTGTTCCATAAGCAGCACTGATCGGATCGGTAACACTGCGCAAGTAGTTAACCGTGCCAATCAATGTTGGTGTGCCCGTGATGGTCTCAGCCGGATTGTCTTGTCCATAAAGTGCATCTATGGGGAAGGTACTAACCGCTTCCGACATATAAGTGTGCTGAACAATTGCATCTTCGATGCGTTGCTGTTGGGAAATAGACAACAAATCAAAAGTGAAGGGTATATAAACTTGGCTTGTATCGGAATTGTAGACCGTAATTGCATAGTTGACACGATGATAGGCATACGTTCTTGCTGCAATTGTTTGTGCTTCCACTGCTGCACTAGGTTTGTTCCCTTGGCTTCCCAACTGAATGCCTAATTCATGAGGAACGACATCCAATAAATAGCGGTTATATGTCTTGCTAGCTGTATCATAAGGATATTCGCCTGCCATTGTCCCATGAATATCAACTGTTATTGGATTTGTGGTGAATGGAAACGGAAAAACAGAATTTTCTGAAAACACTGTACATCCAAATCGTGTTTCAGTTAGTGTGCTTTTACACCTTAGCGTTTGATTTGTGATATCTGTACTGCCAAATTCATCAAGTGCATACATTTCTACAGTGATCTGCGTAGGTGCTGTGAAGCCCTGTGCTTTTGTGGGATATGGCTCAACTATACAACTACATATGCCTATGATACACCACACAAGTAGTTTTGTAAGTTGAAATGCACGATATGGCGGCATCATTGTTCACCTCCAACTGTAACATCAGATTTGCATAGTGCATACACATCTTCCGCTAATTGACATCGAAATAGAATGAACTTACCATCCGGTGACCAGGAGAGATTTGTCCCGGGATATGATCTTCGTAATATACCATTATCCAATTGTGTAAGCTCCCTAATCTCTCCGCTGCTAGAATCTACCATGTAAAGGCGGTATTCTTGACTATCTCTACTTGTAACTGTGATGCCAATAACAAGAAATTGTCGTCCATTGGCGGCCCATGTTATATCTGAGAAACCCGTCACCGGTATAGAGATGTTCTGTAATTCTCCCGTAATCATATCTAAAGTGCCAAGATATGTTTGGTCAAATACTGGCAATCCTTCGGCATAAATTATACCCATTGTTGTACCATCAGGACTCCATTGTGCATCAAATCCCCAATATCTATTGTCATTTGCCAAATCATAAGATATTGTTTGTCCGGTTGTTATATTGAGTATAATGAAGCCATTATTGTCAAAAATAGCAATCTTGGAGTCAAAAGGATGCCATCGCATGTTAATGAAGTTACCATGCGGTGCGTTCTGGTTAACATTGTCACTTAATATATTTATCTGTGGCAAAGACTGTAAATTACCTTCGCTATCATATAACAATGGTGATTCAGCACCTGCTTCCAAAACCATTACTTGCCCATCTCTACCTGCAATAGCGCCGCGAAAATTACCTATTGCCACTTGGCTCGGCATACTTTCGCCACCAGTTGATAAATATAAAACACGTGTACCATTTTCCGGTCTCAAAAACGCCAGTTTGTGTTCATCGTTTAGCCAGATGGCTCTTGGTTGCATCGAGACGGTGTTGCCATAGGCACGATATCGATTTGTGTTTATGCCATACGTCTGAAAAATTTGATCATATTCGGAATTATCAGATACCCCTGATACGATAAGTAGGCTTTCACTATCTGGCAAAATGTCCATTAGCCACAAATCATTCGTACTTGAAAGCACCACTTGGGGTTTTCCAAAATCATAATCGTATAAAGTCAGTGAAAGATCCGGTGTTGGCGTCGGTAAGGGGCTGAACGGCGGCGTGAGTGTCGGAGTGGGCGGCGTCTTGTCGCAAGCTGGATCACCCAACGCAAAGCTGACCCGCCCGCGATCTCTTCCTGCCTTCGCCTCGACTTGCACCGTCGCCGCTGGATCAAATCCGCTCACTACCAACGTGAATGTATCCGTTGCACTCTTGCTAAAGCCGCCAAACTGTGTTTCGTACTTCACACTGGTAAAGCCAGGATTCCCACGGCTGTTTGTCCACTCGACTTGATACGTACCCAGCGTCAACGTTGCCGTCATACCGTCACTCGGTTCCAAGCGCGACCAGCCCACCGTGCCAAAGGCAACATAGCTGATATCTTTCTTGTTGGGATTGGTTACGCTGTAGGTGAGGGTGGTCGTGCCATCTTCGTTGTGAACATAGCCGGCAAACTCGAAGACAAACCCTTGAGCACGCGCAGACAAACACGCACCGGACGCGGCTTGTTGTGTCGTCACGCCTTGCGGATCGCGGTTCCAGGCGATGACACTGAAAATGAGTAACAAGCCGAGTAAGAGAACCCCACTTGCCCTACTGAGAAGGTGTTTTGGCATCATGCCTCCCATCATACTGCAAAGGGCGGCAAAGCGATCAATCCGGGGAGCTACGCGAAAAGGGGAGATGCGCTTAATCCTCATTGAAAGCTGTGCTGCGCATAAAAAATAGTGATGCATCATCGACACGGTGGAATCCGTCCCGATGACACATCACTATTTTTGCGCTGTCGCGTTGAGTAGCCATCTGCCATCTGTTGTAATTCTTTATCGGCGTTTGGTTGTAATTAGCCATGCCCAATGCGAGCTGAACGCCCTCGTCAGGCGCTCGGCGGCTGCGGGACAGATGACATGACGAACGAACTCACGTCAAAGCGGGCAACCAACTTTACAATCGCACCAATCTAGCCGAGTCGCCTGCACGAAATGTTGGCGCGAACATCCAAGCAGCACAACGAAGAAACTGGACGACTACTCGGAATATGTAGCCAGATTACATAAAGTCTGCGTTTTGCATCGGCCTACGGACCTCAGCATGGACATAACGAAATTATTCAATCGCCAATGCTTGGCTGACCACTTCAGGGTGAACTGACGCCACTCGGAGCAACGCTCGCGCTGGGCCTTCTGGTTTGCGCCGTCCTTGTTCCCAGTTCTGTAATGTAGCAACGCTTACACCGATCATCAGCGCAAACTCACTTTGTGACTTGTTTAGTTGACGTCGTATTTCCTTAATATCGAGTGGGCTGAACTCAAAGCGCCGACTCGGCTTCATCTCGCCTCGCTTAATCTTACCCGCCTGTTCTATACTTTCTACCAGATCTGCAAAATCTTGATCGTTCATTTTAGATAATCCTCTAGCAATCTACGTACAACACGCAATTGGTCTGGCGTTAGGTCTTCCTGCCGACTCTTCTCAAAAACAAGCAGCAGGTAAATCACATCGTGTGGTGTATCCCAATAATAGATCACGCGTAAGCCACCTCGCTTACCGCCGCCCGGCAGTCGCCAACGCAGCTTTCTGATGCCGCCGCTACGTGGCATAAGTTCACCTGACTCAGGACGCAGAAGAAGTACCTGTTGTAGAGCAGTATAACTTTCATCAGAAAGCAGTTGTCGTAATCGCTTTGTGAAATCGGTGTTTCGATAAAGACCATACCCGAATTATGCGCCATTGACGCACAAAAAGCAAGTAAGGATAATGCTTGAATACTACAACATGGAATGAATCTATATACCCTTCGGCACGTTTTTCATATTTGAGCTGTCGAGAACTTGATTCAGCTTATTTGATAAAGCCCATTCCCAATCTGTCCTCACATCATACCCGCTAGGAGGATGTTGTAGAAGATCCCAATTTTCAGCAGGTAGTTCGATGCAAACTTCAATATTCTTAACAATGATACGAACTCCATCGAATGCGCCGTTGCCAGTGTGTGCCTCATTAATTTTTGCCGAAATTTCGTCTTTCCATTCTGAAATCTTATCAGTCAGAACATCTAGGAACTGCTCATTGTTCAACTTGATGACGTACTGTCATTTTACAAATTGGGCACTGTGTCATTGGATGTGGCGTATTATTCATAAGTCGAATTTTCCACTCTACAATTACATCTAATATCTGGTTAACCGACGATCTATACCGAATATTTTATTATATTGAGAACGTCCCTTCCGAGTCTCAAAGCGTACATTGGGGAATCGGTGCGTATAATGCAGGGACGAGGCATGCACTGATGTGTTACGTCCGATACTCCGCACTTGCATCCCGAATTAAATTACATCTCATAGAACATCTCATAGATGATTTCTTAGCAAAAACGAGTCGTTGGGCGACTGGATTGGAAGGGAGGAATTGTGTGCTTTATAATTGAGTAATGGACACACCAATCTTAAAGACCAAGATCTACATCCCGCCGTCGCGGCCCTACGCAGTCCTGCGTCCGCGCTTGAGCGGACAGCTGACCGCGGAAGTGCATGGCAAATTGACGCTTATCTCTGCGCCTGCTGGCTTTGGCAAAACCACGTTACTTAGCGAATGGGTTGCGGCTTGCGAAGAGCCCGTGGCCTGGCTGTCGCTAGACGAGGAGCATAGCGACCCGACGCGCTTTCTCGTTTATTTTGTGGCTGCATTGCGCACACTTGGGTTACCCAAGGTTGATGGGGCCTCGCAACTCGGTAAAGGTGTTTTGCGCGCCTTGCAGTCGCCCCAACCACCTGCACTCGACGCCATTCTGACTTCGTTGATTAATGAACTAACAGCCATTTCCTCAAATTTCATCCTTATCCTTGATGACTATCACCTCATAGAATCTCAGTCAGTGGATAAGGCCCTCTCTTTTGTGCTCCAGCACCAGCCACCACGGATGCACCTGGTGATTGCCACTCGCGAAGACCCATCCCTGCCCTTGGCGCGATTGCGCGCGCGTGGTCGATTGACCGAGCTTCGTGCCCAGGATTTGCGCTTTACCCAGGGCGAGACGGCTGAATTTCTAAACCAAGCCATGGGGCTCAATCTCTCTACCCAAGCGATTACCGCTCTTGAAAACCGCACCGAAGGCTGGATTGCCGGCCTGCAATTAGCGGCCTTTGCTTTACAAGGCATTTCCTTACAGAGACATCAGGACACAGCTGGCTTTATCGACTCTTTTTCTGGCAGTCACCAGTTTGTGCTAGATTACCTGATGGAAGAGGTTCTGCAACAGCAGCCCGAACCGATCCAGTATTTCTTACTCTGCACATCCATTCTTGACCGGTTATGTGGCGCGCTTTGTGATGCCGTGCTCCCCCACTCGTCTCAGCCCGGACAAGAAACTCTGGACTATCTCGCCCGCGCGAACCTGCTGCTTGTTCCGCTCGACGCAGAAGGCCAGTGGTTTCGCTATCATCATCTCTTTACAGATGCGCTGCGCGTACGTCTTACGAAGGCGCACCCTGACGATCTTGTCAATCTTCATCGACGAGCAAGTAGTTGGTATGAGCAGCACGAGCTGTATCGCGATGCAATCCGCCATGCACTTGCGGCCGAGGATTTTGCCCGCGCTGCGGATATGATCGAGCTGGCACAGCCAACCCTAGAGAGAGGCTCGCGCGATAAGACCACTCTACGCTGGGTACAGGCTCTGCCAGATGCATTGGTGGACGCACGCCCGCCATTGAAACTTGCTTATGCATGGGGGCTGTTGGATGCCGGTGAATTGGAGGCTGCCAGAGAGCGCTTAGAGGATGTAGAACGGTGGCTAGAGTCAAGAGATAACTCTGGCATAGTTGAATCCGACGTGACTGAATCTGACAGGGAGGTTATCGATGCTGCCCAGTTCCACGCCCTATCGGCATCGCTGGCCTTCGCTTGGGTCTATTACGCCAAAGCGATTGGTGATATTTCTGGCACCGTGCGGTACGCAGAGAAAGCACTTGACCGCCTGCCAGAGGACGACCATCTCCGACGCGCACAGAACACCGCCTTCCTAGCGCTTGCGTACTGGGCCAATGGTGATTTAGAAGCAGCCCAGCAGACTATTGCCGATGTTTGGACTCTTGTGCAGAAGGCTGGCAGCGCCCTTGATATAGTTGACGGTATATTTGTCACAGCGGATATTGAATTGGTGCTTGGTCACCTTCGTGCAGCAGTCGAGATATATGAACATGCTCTACAGCTTGTCGCTGAACATGGCAACCCCACTCCCAAAGGGCTTGAAACTGTCTACTCTGGCCTGAGTGGATTACGTCGAGAACAAAACGACCTTGCGGCAGCAGCAAAAGATTTGGCGACAAGCGAAACCTTGGGCGAGCAAATGGGTGACCCTGTTTGGCGCTATCGCTGGTGCCTTGCAAAGGCAGAACTTAAAGAGACGCTGAGCGATTTTGATGGCGCGCTTGAACTGCTAAACGAGGCCGAACGCACCTACATCCGTACCCCGCTGCCCGATGTACGCCCCGTCACAGCGTTGAAGACGCGCGTATGGGTGAAGCAGAATCGGCTGACTGCCGCGCTGAGCTGGGCACGTGAACGGGGTTTGTCCGTCGATGACGATCTAAGTTACCTGCGTGAGTTCGAGCATACCACCTTCGCACGAGTACTCATTGCCCAACACAGACGTGCCCAGCAGGAAAACATCCCAGCAGATAGCTCTATTCACGAGGCATTGCAACTACTCACAAGGTTACGACAAGCAGCAGAAGCAGGAGGGCGAACGGGGAGCGTGATTGAAATTCTCGTAGTGCAGGCGCTTGCACACGAAGCAGAAGGCGACGCGTCTGCTGCACTTATCGCGCTAAAACAGGCCCTGACGTTGGCCGAGCCGGAGGGCTACGTCCGTACCTTTGTCGATGAGGGACCACCCATGGTACGGCTCTTGAGAGCGCTAGCAGATCAGGGGACGCTACCAGCATATACCAGCACACTACTGGCCGCATTTGGCGTTGAGCAAGCGGGGCTGACAGACGGCACTTCCCACCTCAGGGGCTTCCCTACTCAACCGCTCATCGAGCCGCTTAGCGCACGCGAGCTCGATGTTCTTCGATTATTCAAAACAGAACTCTCTGGGCCGGAGATTGCTGATAAGCTCATGGTCGCATTGAGCACTGTCCGCACCCACACCAAACGCATCTACGGCAAACTAGACGTCGACAATCGCCGATCCGCAGTCAAACGGGCAAAAGAGCTGAATCTGATCTAGCTGAATTAGGAGTTCCGCCTCGGTCGGTTGAACAGCCGCAGTTTGGCATGTCGCCTGTGCTGAGCATAGCCGAGGTGAAATCAATTCAATTGCGTGGTTTCTTTGTATTTTAATCTGGCACCCTCACATATCCTCATCATTCCATCCGCCCATCTCCCCACATAAATCCCCACCTATTTCCCCACATCTGGGGATTACAACTCATCACAACACTTGTATACTTCGGTCAACGCAAAGAACATGCTTATGTGAGCGGGAAACCGAAATTGCACGACATTCTCTTTGAAAAGTAGAGCAATTCCACCGCATACCGACATGAGCCAAGAACGACGTAGAGCTTGATCTATATAGGGAAGGTTGCGCGAGGCAAAGCATGAATGAAACAAACATATCCATTACGAGGCGTAGCGAGTTGGCAGAGTGGCTCATCCCTGCGGGCCTGATCTTACTGAGCTTCGTTCCCGCAGTTGGCGGGAGCATCCGCTTGGCAGAACTAGGCAGCGGCACAGATTTTGTCTTCATGCCGGATAGTGAGCGCATCGCATCCGCGCCCGTGCCAGTCGTAATCCACGTTATCAGCGTGATTATCTATTCGATCCTCGGCGCATTTCAGTTTGCGCCAGGTTTTCGTCGCCGACATCGAGGCTGGCACCGCGCCGCAGGTCGCATCTTGATCCCGAGTGGCCTCGTGGCTGCCCTCTCCGGCCTGTGGATGACCCAGTTCTCGCCTCTACCCTGGTATGACATCGGCCCGCTCTATTGGGTTCGTCTCGTGGTCGGTCTCGGCATGACCGCCTCGATCGTCTTAGGAACACTCGCCATTCGGCAGCGAAATTTTGCTCGACACGGCGCGTGGATGATCCGAGCCTATGCTCTGGCTGTGGGTGCAGGGACGCAAGTTTTTGTGCTTCTTCCCTGGGAGCTTTTTCCATCGATTCAAAGCGAGATGACGCGGGCCATTCTGATGGCGACAGCTTGGCTCATCAACCTTGCCGTAGCCGAGTGGGTGATCTACAAACGGCGGCCCCGTCGGGCAAGTATCGCTTGAAGTACACGACAATAAAACTCCACCTGTAACACGGAAGAATCGAACATAACACAGAGGAGACAGACAAAGGAGACAGACAATGAATCGACATGATTTGAAATCAACGCTGCAACTTTTCATGGAGCAAATATGGAATTCGGGCAACTTTGACGAGGTGCATACCTATGTATGTGAACAATACATCGTTAAACACGACCCTGGAGATGCATGGGAGGGACAGACACTGAATCACGCCACGTTTATCGAACGTGTGTGCTATTCGCGCCATGCTTTTCCTGATTTGAGATTTGATATCAAAGAGATGGTTGCTGAAGGAGAGCGAGTTGCCGCTTTCTGGATCATGTCCGGTACACATGAAGGTGATTTGCAGAATCTGATGGCAACAGGCAAACCATTCCGCATTTCTGGCATGACCATCTACGAGTTTGATGAGGATGGAAAAATCTGCGGTCACACGCAAGCGTACGATCGCCTGGGATTTATTACACAGATGGGCGTCTTGGAGACATAGAACCTCTGGCTCAGGCCCCTCATGAATGGGGCTATCTACGGATGGCTTTAGATTTCCAAATTGGATCGCCAACATTATTTTCTGGAAAACTCCTGCAAAAATTCAGTGAGGAAACCATCATGCAAATTCAAATTTTGACTTGGCAACTCTCGGTTGAGCGCATCAAGCCGACCCCACAAGAGCTGATCGAAAAGTATAATTCCCTTGCCGACCAGTGGCAGCAGAAGATTCAGCGATTCGGCTATGATAAGGCATACACAAGTCTCTTTACCCAACTCCAGAGTGATTTACACGACCACTTCGCCAAGTCCGGAACAGCGCACAGCACAACCAGCGTTCTGGATTGCGGTGTTGGTTCAGGGGCGTTGAGTGCCGCGCTCTTCAAGTCCGGCGTTGGCAATCTAAACCTACACGGGGTGGATGCATCGCCAGCAATGGCGTCCGTCGCTCGCGCTCACTTGGCTCAGCAGGGCATTCCCATACAGACGCGCAGGCAAGATATACGCAGCCTACCCTATGTCGACGACGCGTTTGGCATGGTCATGGCGGCGCATACGCTTGAACATCTGTCGCAACCAGAGATTGGAATATCGGAGATGGCACGCGTGTTACAACCAGATGCCCCGCTGTTGATTATCACGACGCGGCCAGGATTGCTGGGGGCGCTTATTGATTTACAGTGGGGCCTAACCAGTCTGGAAGAAGCCGCGCTGGTCGAAATGTTTGAGACTGCTGGACTGCGTGATGTGCAGCCGGTGCGGTTCGGTGGGCCATTCTGGTGCCGCCGCATGAGTTACGCACTCATCGGTTGGAAACGCTAATCCGCCCTATTGCAAATTAGTCATCGTGAACAGTCATCGTGAACAGTCACCGCACATTTCTCCGTCATTTCATTTGGGTAGCATCTAAAATCAGGTAGTCTCCTCCAAAGGAGTTGTTACCGCCTGATTACACTGGAAATCTTAATCAATGTTTACACCTGACCAACTCCATTCCGGTAGACTATCTAAAATCAAGAGGACAATATAATGAAGGCAATTGTCTGCACAAAATACGGTGCACCGGACGTTCTTCAGCTCCAAGAGATCGAAAAACCGGTGCCCAAAGATAACGAAGTGCTGATAAAGATTCACGCCACAATGGCAACAACGGCAGGCCTTGCGGGCCGAACCGGCAAACCAGCTTTTGCTAGATTGTTCAGCGGTCTCACCAGGCCCAAGAATAATATACTGGGGATAGAGTTAGCGGGCGAAATTGAGGCTGTTGGCAAAGATGTAAAATTGTTTCAAGCAGGCGACCAGGTCTTTGGCATGACCGGTGCAACCACGCCAGGTGCGTATGCAGAATTCAAGTGTATGCCCGAAGAGGGGGCGCTGGTTCCAATGCCCGCCAACATGGCGTTTGAGGAGGCCGCAGCGCTTGTAGAAGGGGGGATAACGGCCCTGAATTTCCTAAAAAATCGGGCAAATATTCAGCCCGGACAGAAGGTGCTGATCCACGGGGCTTCTGGCTCGGTGGGGACTGCATCTGTACAGGTTGCCAAAGCCCTTGGGGCAGAAGTAACTGGCGTGTGCAGCACGAGAAACTTGGGCCTCGTCAAATCGCTGGGCGCTGATCACGTCATTGATTACAAACAAGTGGATTTTACCGAAAATGGGCAGACTTACGACGTCATCTTTGACACGGTCGGCAAGCGCTCATTTTCACAATGTAAAGACTCGCTAACGCCACAGGGCCTCTATCTTGATTCTGGCAACGCAGCAACGATTTTGCCCATGCTGTGGACGTCCCTCTTTGGCCGCAAAAAAGCGATCCTGCTGGCGTCCTATGTGAGGTCGACAAGCGCCATCAAGAGAGATTTGGTCGCCCTTAAAGGGTTGTTTGAGGCGGGAAAGATACACGCGGTCATTGATCGACGCTATGCACTGGCAGAGGCAGCCGAGGCGCATCAATATGTCGAAACAGGGCGCAAAAAAGGAAACGTCGTCATTACTCTGGAGCTGCAGGGTAGCCGAACGCCACATTCAGTTGCCACAGGACGCCGTGGCCGAAAACATCCCACACCAACCTGTTCCCAAGCGGGCAAGCAACGCCGAACTCGCGCGCAATTCCTGGGGTCAACTGCAATGGATGTTCGGCGGGTAAACACTTACACGGGAACCTTCACCGGCTAGAACCATCACCGCTGGATAAACGGCAAAAACCCAAACCAGGAAGCGTCCCTGGTTTCTTCCCGAAATCCAAAGACTGAGATCGTGCCATCGTCGGCATTCATGGTGTAGAAGTAACCACGCTCTTCATCAACCACAATTTCAGAGGTACCGAAGCCGATGATATTTAAGGTCGTGATCAATTCCGTGCCACGGATGACCGAAACGTTGGTTGGATCATAATGGGCAATGTAGACATAATCATGTGCGGTGTCAACCGCGGCCGAGTCGGGCCAATGTGCAATGGGGATTTCGGCAAGCAATTCGTCCTTATCAATGACTAAGGCATAGGAGCGTTCTTTCCATGAGCAGACATAGGCCCACCCGCGCTGGGGTTCAACTGCAAGGCAACCAATCGAGCGATGGTTAGCTTCCCTGTGTAAACTAATCGAACGCAAATCCTCTTTTCGATCCCAGAAAATAATCCTACTTCCTACTTGCATATATATATCACCGGTATGTGGATTGATCGCCATATCACTAAATCCGCTATATGGCTCAATCAATGGCTGAAAAAGAGTTTTGACTTGATAATTATCCAGAACCATTAATACGGTTTCAGTGGTTCCAATCACACCACTGGTATTACCACCTACATAAATAAGTCCATCAATCGGATTGTAGCGAGCTATCTGACGGAAATGAGGCAGCAGAATATCCGCTATAATTTTCGTGCCGGAAATTACAGTTGCATATGAGCGAGGGCTGCCACTTCGCTGAGAGGTATAAAAGACGTACATTTCGCCTGAATCTTCGTCCGCCACGATTTGCAATGGCGCTTCAAAGATGCCGGTGATCGTTGTAACGATGTTTGTCCCGCTGATCACCTGAATTGCATTGCCTCTTTTGTCGCTTACATAAATGAGCCCCGTTTTGGGATCGGTCGCAATGTCAGACAGATACCATCCTCGGCTAGTCCGCAAATCGGGCATGGGAACTTTGACCGATGGCACCGCGCCATCGATCACAAAGACGCTACGCTCTCCGAGGAAATAGGTACGCTCATCGATTCCCAGTGTGCCTGGCCCACCCCATTGTTCGCTCTTCACCTGTGTGAGAAGCCGCGGCACCGCAAAGGGGGTTGGCGTCGCCTGTGGTGAGCTGTCGGCGGCCAGCGTTTGGCAACCACTTAGTAAGACAAAGAGAACGATCAACAACGCGCTACTGCTTGATGCTATCCCTAGGACAAGGTGGTATCGAGATTGATTCTTCTGTGTCATATGTGTCTTCCATTCAAAAGGTGAGGCAGGGTTTCAAATGATCTGCCTCACTTTCACGACACGCTGCTACTGACTATTAACCGAGATTGGATTGTCTTGAATGAGCGGCAGATAGACCACGCTCAGACATTCCAGAATCGGAATTGGTTGATTGATCGGATATTTGCTGAAGGTACATTGTACCCAATTGGGATGAATGACCGGTGGTGTATCACCGCTAATCCCATTTTTATCCGGATCATGATCAATGCCTGAATAGAGCCCAAACCACCAATCCGCCTGTCCCTGCTGTGGTTGCTGTAGGGCAGCGCCCTGCACAATGAAGGATGTCGGGCCACTTGGCGTATTGGCACCCGTGACTTGGAAACATGCTGATTCGGGAATTCCCACATCGACATATTGATACCAGAAAATCTTATTGATGGAAGGCGCGCCAGAATCCCACGCAGTCTCTTTGAAGAGAATGTCAAAGCCACTCAGTTGATAGAGTGCCTGATCATAACCATCCACCCAGGTTGTGGTGACTGCTGGGCAATTCTGTGTAATCGCATTGGTGCTATCCTGGGCACGATTCCAACCAAGTTCCGTAATCCACAAAGGCTGATTTTCTTTGCCATGGTCTACCATTCTATCCAGGAATTTATGAATGATGGTCGGTTGTGGATCTTCTTCGCGCCAGTGTAGATAGCGTTGTGGGTCAACAACGACCCTGCCATCTTCAATATATTCATCCGACGGGTAAGGATGCAGTGCAAGGATATCATAGGGGGCCGGGTTTTGGCGTCCTTGTGATGATAACTCGTCAGATATTGCTTCAAAATAGGCAAATGAATTATCGCCTGCCTGTGCCAAGCCAGCGAAGAGTACTTGATCATCTGCATCTGTAGCCTGAACTGCATCATAGGCCGCAATTAGTAATCTAGCATAATTTTGTGCTTCGATTTCTGTAATGACAAAATTAGGTTCATTCCAGACTTCCCAATAACCAATCCGATCATCAAAATAATTGACCAACTGCTTTGTCGAACCGGTGAAATCTGCAATATACCCGTCTAAATCATCATCCCAATCCTGGCGTTCCAGTGTCTGATAGTCGACCAATCCAAGCACAGCGATATTGTTGGCACAGAGCATGTCGATGATGCGGTCGAAGTGGCGCAAATCGACGCGGCTGACGCCTTTGGGATCCAATCCATAGCCGATTCGTTGTAGATCCTCCGGTGGAATTACAAACTCCAGTCGCACCCAATGCACGTTGGCATCGAGCAGTCGTTGCACCATGCCCGCAATGTCAATCATGTTGTTGGGATCATCAAGGACACCAGCCTTCAAGTCATCGGCATAGGGTGGCACAACCAAGGCTTTGCTTACGTTGCCACTGCCGGGCGCACCAAGCAAATTGACCGTCGGGTCTATCTCCTGACAATTGAGACTGGTTGCTGGTTTCTGATAGATCGACATCTGTACGTTATCCAACCATGGCCCCTGCGAAGCGGCAAAATTGTTATCATCATTGTCACTGGTAAACTTGAATTCAATACAGATTCTGCCGTTGTCGTTGCTCTGCAAGGTAGGATAGTAGACACGATAGTTCTTCCACAAATCAAAGAGATTAACAATGCCGGTATCTGTGCCCTGCCAATAGATACCACCCTGATAGCTGGCGTTGCTACTCTGTTCGCAACCGACATCATGAAAACGCAAGCCCAATTGATCGCCCACGGTATCCAACTCATGCCACAACTCAAACTCGGTCATGATATTGTCCATTGTTGAGGGCAAGGTCAGCTCACACTGCCACCAAGTTTCCAGGTCATCTGGATACGAGCCACCGTCTGGAATCACGGGCGCACCGTTTTGGGGACTTCCCGCGGGCCCAAAGCCATAGCTGCTATCCTTGGCGCGTAAATCATCTCTACCCCATAGATAGCTCGCACCAGATGTGCGATAACCGCTGCGCCAACGGCAGCCGGGTGATGTCTGACCCGGCTCTTCGAATTCTTCATACTCGGTTAATGTCCAGCCATCGGTAATGATGGGGGCTGGGAAAGGGGCAGCCAATTTTGCAACCCGCTGGGAAGTTCTCACAGCGGTCGTTTGTGCAATAGATCGGTTGCTCTTGGCTGAATCGATCTCATCCGACCACGGCCCCCATTCAATGGGTAAATTGCTCTCGTCATCAATTTGCAATAGCGGCACAGGCAACCCTTGCTGCCACCGTCGTTGCTTTTCCGTCTCCGCTAGCGGCTGATTGAATAGCTCGTCGCCCAAAATCATGACGGTTGTTGTTGAAATTGTTTCAGAAAAGGGTGCAGTCACTGTCGGCGTCGGCAATGGACTGATTGGCATGGCTGTAGGTGTCGGCGTTGGTGTGCGGTCACAGGCAAAATCGCGCAGTGTCAGTGTAAAAGTCGTCCGATCCTTGCCTGCTTTCATCTGTATTTGAATTGACAGAGCAGGATCAAAGTTGCTCACGGTCAGCGCAAAGACATCTTGCGCACCCTTACTGAAGCCATTGAATTGTGTTTCATATTTGATGCTGGCAAAGCCGGGATTGCCGCGATCATTTGTCCATTCAACATGGTAGTCGCCCAAGCTTAGGGGGTTGTCATCCCGTCACTTGGTGCAACCGGTGCCCAACTGCCGATGCCAAAAGCAACATAGCTGATATCCTTTTTGTTGGCGTTGGTCACGCGATAGGTGATTGTGGTCGTGCCGTCGCCATCAGCGACATAGCCAAAGACTTCCAGCGTGAACCCTTCCAGCGTTTGCACAAAACAGGGCGTATCCGGCGGTGGCAGCGGGGATTGGAAGAGCTTGGCTGCCTGTATCTGCCCTTGGAAGGCAAGCCCCAGCACAAGCAGTGCTAGAGCTATGAGCATAATTCCGGTAATGTTGTTCTTTGGTGATTGCGTAGGGGATCTCCATTGATCTTTGATTATATGGGTAGGATCAATTCGTACAAGTTCCCCTGTGAATCCAATAGAAAAAGAGGCCTTGTACCATTTGCGAGTACAAAGCCCAGGTTAACAGACATGCTTTTTACAAGAAACAGTCATATGCCATAAACATACTTGCCACGCGTGGCCCAACGCAACATTCAGTTGCCACAGGACGCGTGGCCAACAACATCCCAAACCAACCGATTTCCCAGCGGGCGAGCGATACCGAAATCGTGAGCGATTCCTGGGGTCAACTGCAATGGATGTTCGGCGGAGGACTCACTCATCATGGTACAAGTTCCAAGCAACAATCGCCTAGATGGAACCGGTCATACAGAGTTACGCTGAATGCACAAGTGCCAACCAGCTATTATATGAAAAACGGAGGGGAATCAGGTAGCCTGCACCTGATTCCCTTCCGTTTTCAGTAACTTTCTCACATCATCTGCACAGTGAGTAGCGTCGATTTATCCGCATTGTACAATGACCTGAACATCATCGATGGCCATGTAGGTATCTCGAACATCAATGATGCCACCATCCTCATAGGTTAACAGGCTCATGCGCATACTATATCGTTGACCCGCTGTAATCGGAGTCGCAGCGACGGATCGATTGTACCAGGTATCCTGCTCAAGTGCATCTTTGTCAATTTCATCGCGCCAGAGTGGACGTCCTGTTCGCGCCTCGGTAAGTTCAAAGAGAATGCGGTCATCCGGATCCATGCCAAGGATCTTCCCCCAAAACTTGAAGTAAAAGCTGACACCAACACCTATCGCTCCAAGAGGCACCACAAAGCTTTGCAGCAGTTCTTCATCACGCTGTGTGATAGCGTCATTGGTATCCAACGGCACATTGTACATGGCGGCCTGTGGTGAAGACCGAACTGGCGGCGGGTCACTTGCCGTTGGATGATCGGTTGCGACAAATGGGTAGTATTGAAGCGTGCTATCATCCTCCAATGTCGCCCCATAAACCGAAGAGATTTCAAACCAAGGACGATAAGGTGGCCCAGCCTCGTCAAAACCAGACATGGCAAGTAGGTTGCTGCCGGTAACACAAGTTGATATGCTACTTGCACTCACACCAGTAGCGTCACCATTGATTTGAGGCAAATAGACATGATTGGTGTTGATGCGCGCTGATAAAAACTGGATTGGATCGAGATATCCCATTTCTTCCGGTGTTTCTGGATAGGTATATCCCAGACCGGCGGCAATTACTTCGGTTCCGGGACAATTGGAATACAGCTGTTCTATACCAAAGCTGCGGATTTCAAAGTGAAGGTGGGAGTCGTCCAAGTTACCATCAACATGTAGCTCATCAGGGAAACGGCCATCATAGTCTTGATTGTTATTTTCATCATCTCCTGATAGTATCGTTCCGATCTCATTGCCTTTTATCACCGAGATAGGTTCTGACGGAGATGCACCCATGAATTCAGGAGGAACTGAATCGAACTCTAAATGCATGTACACAGAGTAAACGACTGGTTCACCATATATCTCATGTTTGATGATAACAGCTATACCAGGATAATTACCGCCGGCATAAATAACCTTCCCATTTGCAACCGCATAGACAGGCGAGTTCTTCATTGTTCCGTTCGGATTATAGATGTCAACGCCTCCATGATATTGCCGATGCCTGCCTGACTTTAGGCAATTTAGACGTTCGGGTGTACGGTAAGTTATATCAAGATTCCGTACACCAAAACCAACATTTTCAATTGTTGTACTATCAACAGTATGTTCACGAATTTCAAATGGGCTATCGACCGGCCAAGTCCATGCTAGGGTTTCAGACTGGGCAACTACTTCTGCCTTTAAGCCAGCAAATGCGAACATAGAAATTAGAATACATATCACTGCTCTATAGATCATGTTAACTCCTAAAATGACTATTACTCAAAGCGAATTTTATTCACGATTTCATCATAACTCTGAATAGCCTGTTCGCACGGGATGTAAAGTGGATAATCAAACGGAGAATCGATCGGAGCTATCATCTTAATCAATATTATCTTTGAACTATGTTCAATGAAAGTAACAGGTGTTTGCGCAGCCTCCGGATGTCCTGTAATTCTTCGAACCCAATCAGGTGAATCGTGAGGAACTTCAAAACGTATACCCTTGTGACCATCTATTGTTACAATCTCACCATATTTATAAAGCTCTGCGTCCGTTAAATTTAGATCTGCTGCATATATGTTTAGCACATAATCTTCAACTGCGAGATTATCTAGATTTTCATAAACACTGAGACGAATTCCCATTGTCTCGTAGCAACTGCTATTGTATCCTTTACAAGCTGGGCGAATACTTATGCCAGCACCAAAGATTGCGCCTGTTCTCCGTTCTGGCGGCAAATCATACCTTGGCGTTGCACTGAACTTTGCATCCGGCGGATAGTGTAGTGTGATTCCCACAACAGGATCGGAATAGGTCAACCATTCTTCCGGTTCAGCACAGACCATCACCGTTGGTGTGGGAAGAGGGCTGATGAACGCTGCAATCGCTCGCTCAAAGCCATCAGGCATCTCCCTCGCGGAGCGGAGACACTCTGGATCATTGAAATCGACAGTGACCGTTGTTGTTTGATTCCCGGCTTTGGCCTGAAGTTGGATGGGCTGCGTTACATCAAAATCAATGACGGGTACGCCAAAATAATCCTCAACACCGTTGCTAAAGCCATCAAATTGGGTTTCAAATTTTAAACTACGAAAGCCGGGGCGACCCTTTGTATTCGTCCACTCCTGACCATAGTTCCCTAACTCCCCCGGATAGGGATACCAAAACGGCCCAATCGAATTCCAACTATCGGCAATACCAAAGGCAACATAGCTAACATCCTTCTTGTTCTCGTTGCGGAGACCATACCAGAGGACGCTGATGTCGTGACCATGATCAACATAGCCATAGAGGTTGAAGGTAAAGCCACTATCACTTGCTGTACGACAGGCAAGCGCATCACGACCAGCAATTGTCGTTGGTATCGGTGATTGAAAGGTTGTCGGTGTTTGTGGGGTGCTGTTCAAGAAGAATATGCCAAGCAGAACGATTAAGCCAAGCAGGAATAGTCCACTTGAGCCGCTGATCAGTTTTTTGTCCATGTCACCTCCATTGTCAAGCGGTTTTTCTACCAATCAAAAAGAGCTTTACCGTTGTCGGGATGTGTCAATTACACTTACCTGACAATGATAAAGCCCAGCATAGCAGATAGTTCAATTAACTGGTAGTGACAAATGTGGTACTTACAATTTCGCGCGACAGATAGCAGCCGAACGCCACATTCAGTTGCCACAGGATAGCGGAGCCGCCAATGTTCCGAACCAACCGATTCCCCAGCGGGCAAAGAACGGCGAATCATGCGCGATTCCTGGGGTCAACTGCAATGGATGTTCGGCAGGAATGTTCTGTAAACAACGAACGCTGGAACCAGACAGTTGAAGCGATCCAGTCCCAGCGTGTCAGTGGTTATAACACCCGTTATATTCAGCAACGTTTAGTTGCTATCTCATTGCCCGGTGGTAACATTCCCACCGGATTGTACAATGGGTAAATAGACTCTTTGATCTAACCTGATGCCACGGAATCGTACCGCATCTACCCCCACTTGTCGTAGGAATTGAACTTCATTCGCGTTTGCGATGGTCTGGTCATAGAGCCGGACAACATCCGTGGATTCAGCAAACCAAACGTTCCCCAGTGGCACCCATTGACCTTGACTGCCAAACTGGTCAACAAGCACACAAAAAGGAATCGGATCGTTGTAAACCGTTGAATACGGACAATATCTAGCACCCCAAGTCTGTGTTGTAATCCTGGGGATAAAGGCTTCAACAAGATAAGGGCCCGGTTCCGGCGGCGTCCAGGTCGCCCAGTAATCTCTACTTTCTGTTGCATAAGTCCAATAACTATCCTGATTGTCAATGCCACCCGCCAGCTGAATGTACCACGCGGGGCAGGTTCGAGGATTTGCCTGATCATCCTCCCTGGGGCATATGGCAAACTCGTTTAATGATTTTCCTTTCACAAAGTAGGTGGGATCATCATTATCAACCACATGGGTGATATTGTAACTTGGCTGCACTTGGCGCCCTGCCCATTGTCCTGCAAACCAAAACCCATCTTCCCACAGATACGCTGATGAATTGAATGGATCGACAAAGATTTCTGCGCCATCAATTCTTTGGAAAACTTCGAAGTGCAGATGAGGGCCACCGGAATTGCCGCTATTGCCGCTGTTGCCAATCATCTGCCCTTGTGAAACAAATAAGTCGGTCGTCTTTGTGATAACCGCACTCATGTGTCCATAGCGTGTGAAATAACCATTCTCATGTTCCAACTCGATGTATAAGCCGAGGGCAAAACGTCGGTTGAGTGGTCTTGCCCAACCAGAATTAGCAACTATGCCTGAAGCAGCCGCTAACACTGGTTCATACCCAATGCCAAAATCATTACCTGTATGGCCATCATACCAGATGCATTCTGCTTGCGGATTTTGGGGTTCAGCAAAGTAAGCCACGGCGGAGCTGTTATCATTACAGATTCCATGTGTTCCAGAAATTAGCTGTCGTTCGTCATATAGTAACAGTATATCGTTCGTTGTATAGGGAACTCCATCATTATCCATATAGGCGGTTCGCTCGGTAGCATTAAAATAGGGAACGTGCAAAAAGGGTTCCGTTTGTAGAGTGTCATCCAGCTGTGAAGCCGCCGCTGTTTCAGCAACTGTAAAGGTGAACCAGAATGAACAACTGAGGAAAAGAAGGGTCAAGCTGACCATTATCCATCGGCGAGTTTTTGATCGTTTGCGATTCATCGGGGTCACTCCTTTATTATTAAGCAATCGCTATATGGGCGCGGTTAGAGCCAAACGACCTGTGGCGGCGTTCTCTGTTATTGCTCTGGAATCCAGATGACAGCCGTTTCCTGTGCCGGTGAATCAGTGAGTTGTATGGTTTGTCCATCCTGCAAATGGGTAATCCATAGATCCACTTGCTCTTGCTCATCAAGCTGCGTATAGGCAATTGCGCTGCCATCTGGCGACCAAGTATGTTTGTCAACGTTGTCTGCAATCCATGTCACATTGCCTGTTTCAAGGTCAGCGATGTACAAGGAAAAACCACGGTACCGACAGAGTGGATCAGCGAAATAGGCACCATCATCGAAGAAACAATCATCCGGCTCAACCATGCCGATAAAAGCAAGCTGATTGGTGGCAGCGGATAAGACTGGACTGAATCCAAACCCAACAGGGAGCGGATGTGGCGCTTGAATCGGCCACCGTTCGCCTGTCGCGGTATCAAACACCCAAAGGATATAGCGTGGTGTCGTCACATCACCTTTGGGTAATGAACGATATTCACCCCCTGTATAGACCAAGTAGTGACTATCAAAAGACCAATCCCAAATTACGTTTGCATCCAACTGTTTTTGTGGGTTGCTGCCATTTGAATTGGCAATCCATAAGCCATTACCGGTTGAATATGCTAGGTGCTGTCCATTAGGGGAAATTGCAGCACCGATCACAAGCCAAGATGGGCTTCTACCTTGCTGTAAAGCCAAAGGTGTGCGTTGACCAGTCACAACATTTATTTGCCATACGCCACGGCCAAATGTGGATTCACTACTCTGTCGCACCAATATATGCTGATTATCGGGATGCCAATCAAAAAATAATTGCGGCGTCAACGTAGAAGCTAACTCGTCGGTCTGACGATCAAAGATTTGCAAAACTTGTGCCATAGTGTCCATGGAGACGATTAGATAGCGCCCGTTCGGTGACATAAAAAGGTCGGTGACCAGCATCGATGGTTGAAAGGGTGATTGTACCGGTTCACCAATCGGATTCCCAGTCGCGTCTGTATCAATAACTTTGATGCGCAGTCCACGTGGTGGGGTCAATTCTCCATAATAGAGAGTGCCCTGATTGTCTTGTGGTACAACCACTGGAATGGCCGTTGGTGTAGCTACAGGTGTCGGTGGTGGTGACCACGGCGTGAGGGTTGGTGTGGGCAGGGGGCTTTCTGGTCGTGTAGGTATAATAGTTGGCGTCGGCGTGGGTGGCGTCTTGTCACAAGCTGGAGCACCCAACACAAAGCTAACCCGCCCACGGTCGCGCCCAGCTTTCGCCTCGACTTGCACCGTCACATCAGGGTCAAAGTCACTCACCACCAACGTGAACATCTCCATCCCACCTTTGCTGAAGCCACCAAACTGTGTCTCATACTTCACACTCGTAAAGCCAGGATTGCCGCGGTCGTTGGTCCACTCAACCTGATATTCTCCTAACTCCAAGGTCGTCGTTAAGCCATCACTTGGTGCCACCCGCGCCCAATCCCCGGTGCCAAAGGCCACATAGCTAATATCCTTCTTGTTGGGGTTGGTTACATTATAGGTAAGAGTCGTCGTACCATCTTCATTGTGGATATAGCCAGCGAAATCAACGACAACCCCCGCATCGCTCGCCGTCAAACAAGCGGTAGTCGAAGACGAAACCGCTCCTGCCAGCGCGAACGCATCCTGGTCAGTTGTTGCTGCCTCCGGTACACGGTTCCACAGAACCATCCCCAACAGGGCCAGCAGCCCAAGGAGCAAAATCCCGCCTGTAACATTCATCGTTGTTCGCTGCATAACGCCTCCAGCAATCTACCAATCAAAAAGAGCTTTACCATTGCCTGGATATGTTGATTACACTTTCCTGACAATGATAAAGCCCAGCATAGCAGATAGTTCGATTAACGGGTAGTGACAAATGCTGTATTTCAATTTTTCGTGACAAATAAATACCGAACGCCACATTCAGTTGCCACAGGGATGCGGGGCCATTAACTGTGTCTATCCGAATCATATCCCAGCGGGCCAACAACACCAAACGCGCACTTTCCCCTGGGGTCAACTGCAATGGATGTTGGGCCGCATGTTACAAAGAAAGAAAATTGACCCTCGACCAGCCCTGAAAACAGATCTCACCTTTCGATGAAAGGCAGAAATTGTCGCCAACCTGTGGCCGTGTCGCTATCCGCAAAGCCAAAGACGGCTACCCCAGCGGAGTTGCTGTTTGTCACGTAGATGTAGCCCCGTCTTTCATCAACTTCTATATCCCAGGGGCCAAGCCCCCCTGTCTCTAGCGTGGTGATCACTTCTGTCCCACGAATCACAGAAAGGGTATCAGAACGATAATTGGCCGCATAGACATAGTCATGAGTCTCGTCCACGGCAATCCCGCGTACATCATAGCCGACGGGAATCTCCGCAATCACTTCCGCACCTTCAATCACAACAACATGGCTTGGTGGCCCATCCCAAGACGCGGCATAGAGTCGGTTCTTTCGAGAATCTACTGTAATAGTATTGATGCTATAACCCATACTACCCACATCAATCCGCTGAAATTCTGTTCCATTCCAATAGGTAATCAGCCCAAAATCGCCGCGTGTTAAATACATATGGCCATTTTGGTCATCAATAGCAATTTCATAGATCCCCCCATTGGGGTCAGCTTCATAAATTGTTTGCGTCATAAAGGTGCTGTCGTCAACTGTCACGAGAATATTCTGCGCACCTTTTCCGAACGGATTCCCCTGCCCGATATAGACTTGGTTATCAAACTCGCTAATGGTCGCTGTATAAGGAAGCTCTAAAGGGATTTTGTGAATGATTTTTGTATCCTGAACAATGATCATTTCCCCTAGCCCAGGATCTTGGCCGGGTTCTGAAGGACGCGTTCGTATATTTGGGATGTAAACATGCCCCGAATCGGGATGAATTGTCATCGACCAAGGCGCATAGCCAACCTTCATAGCCGTTACGAGTTCTGTATCGCAGATGATATACAATTGATATACAATTCGATCCAAAACATAAAGAAAATCGTTATGGGGATTGTAGGCAATTTCAGCACCTGCTCCCCAGGAAGATTCATCGGGCCAGGGGATTGTATCCACCTGTTTGGGGCCATCTAACACAGCGATATAGCTCTTGCCAGGTTCCCCGCCCAGATTCACTACATAAACCAGCCCATTTGAAGCCAACGCCATTGCACTGGCGCCTGGCACACGAAGTACATCCAGCAATTGCGGAAGCTGATCTTCGCGCTGTACTTGACCCAGGCAGGCACTTATGGTGGTGAGCAACAACACGAAACAACAACCGGCCAATAAGATTGGAAGGACGTAACGTTGACCCAACTGTGAAATAGATATCATTCTATTAATCCTGTGTATGAAGAGCGGAATAATGAACAGCGGAGGGGATGGGCCAGCCGCTACCTCTTTCCCGCAATACTGGCCCATTCCCTGTTGGAGTCACTGGTTAATTGCTCACTGTCCCGGTGGCGAGGCAGTAGATTCATCGCTGATCAGCGGCAAATAGACTTGGAAATCATAGCTAGGTGGATAGACTTTAAAGGCACTTGATGACGGTTTGGCTACAAAGTCACCATGATAAAGTCCATACCACCAAGGCGTACGCGCCGGGTCTGCATCCGCACGAATCTCTGTGCTTTGGTATTGGGCAACATACGACGCGCCCCAAGATGGTGACTGAATTGCAGCTGCTTGGGCAAGACCATCTAGCCCACATTCAGCCCGTGTTTTGATCACACCTGTATCGCGATATTGATACCAGAAAACCTTGGTCACAGAGGGTGTCGTTGCATCCCAGCCGGTCTCTTTGAAAAGAATGTCAAAGCTACTGAAGAGATATCCCGCCTGTTCATTTGTTGTCACAAGTTGTGGCTTAAGGGCAGGGCAGTTGTCGGCGGCATCATCACCTTTGGCGGTGTTCCAGCCGATCTCAGTGATCCAAATTTCTTTGTTCAAGTCCTGTCGGATTCCAAGCAAGGTCTGGAATTGGCGTATCGGTGTATAGCCATCGCTACGTGGTTCCCCGTTTACCCAATCGTAATGCAAATATTCTTGTGGATTCACCATTAGTCTGCCCTCATTATCTTCATAAGAGTAAGGATGCAGGGCAAAGATGTCAAAGGGTGATACGGCGTAATTGGCTGTTATGAAATTATAGGTTGGTAAGAAATAGTTGTCGTAGGTCACCTGATTCACACCACCCAAGCCGCCAAAGAGCACGCGATCATCGGGATCAACGCCATTCTTGATCGCATCATATGCCGCCTTCAATAGTAAAGGATACTGATCTGTACGCAACCGCGTAGGCAGATAATCCGGCTCATTCCAGATCTCCCAGGCACCGATGCGGGTCTTGTAGTAATCTGTGAGAAAGTTTGTCACGGCAACGAATTCTTCTTGATATCCATCTTCACTCACCACACCACCGGCATCACTGGGCGACCCATCTGGGTTAAAACGCCGCCAGCGTTGGGAGGCCAAACTCTGATAGTCGATCACCCCCAACACGGCCATGTTGCTGGCACAGAGGCTATCGATCAATTCATCATGTTTCTTGAGATCGAGTCCAGCCATTGGCGTATCACGGATAAAGGCAGCGGCGTTGACCTTGAATTCAAGCCGAATCCAATTCGTGCCGATATCAGTCAACCGTGCCATGCGTCCCGGGAGGTCATCTTCCGTATCAACATCCATCACAATGCCTTTGCTCACCTCATTCGCTATTTCTGGCCCAACCGCGCCCGGCACAGATATCGTCGGATCCAGATCCTCACACTTGCTGACACCTGCTGGCGGGCTCGGTTCAATGTATTTCTCCACATTGATATTGTCCAACCACGCTCCACGATCAGCATCATTCTCAAGACCATCACTCACGAAACGCCAGAGCACTTTCACTTGATTCTGATTCTCATTAACGGCCATTGCTTCAGCCGCCAGGGTTGGATAAAAGATACGTCGCCGTTCCCAGAGATGATCATTCACATCCACGTGATCATAAAACCAACTCTCCCTCCAACTCAAGGCATAATACTTTTCTGCCCCGCCCTCATCAAACTCGCCAATGTGAAAACCGATTTTGAAGCGATCCAGGTCATTTTCCGTTGCCGATGCATCTTGCCAATATTGGAATTCGACCATAAAGTTCTGGAAACTTTGCACATTCTCAAAAGTGCAGACCATATCCGTTACAAAGTGGGTTGGATAGGTCCTCTGTGCTGGATCAACACCATCTCTACCACCAGCAGCAGGCCAAAGCGCTTTGGAGCGCGGTTGCTCTATATTCGGAATCGGTGAAATCGTTGTCCAATACTCATCAATTGCCCACTGATATTCCTCTGTGCCCAATGTGGACGAAGTGATCCGGAAATAGCGACAGCCATCTTTTTCAGGATAGGACAAATCGCCACTCTCAAAATCTTCCCCATAGAGCAAGTTCCAGCCCGAGGCGGTCTGTTGTGGAATCGGTACTATCAATCCCGCTTTGACGCGATTTTGGAACGATTGGCTTACACCAGATTGGAGCGGAACTGTAATGATTTCCGGCACCGGCAAATCAGCATTCCAGCGCGCTTGCTTTTCTGCCTCGCTCAATTCAACAGCAAAGAGTGAGCGTTCCATCACATAGCTCATGTCCGTGACTTTGTCCAGTAGTGGACCATCCAGTGGAATCGGCGTTGGTGTCGGCAATGGGCTGCCGGGCTGTGTCGGTGTGGCCGTTGGCGTCGGCGAAGGGGTCGCGGTCGGCGTTGGTGTTGGCGGCGGTGTCCGGTCGCACTCATGCTCTGAGAGACGCGCCTTCACTTCAATCCATCGATTGCCCAATTCGATCCAGGCGGTGATGCGCTTGGTTGGGTCAAAATTGTTAACGGTCATCGCGAAGTGATCGTGGGCACCGTGGCGGAACCAAGCACCCTGCGTTTTGAAGCGGAACGCTTCGCGGTTGGGGGTCTCCCTGTGGGTGATCCAGCGCACTTTGTAGCTGCCAAGGCTGCCGGTGTAAGTACTTTGATCCGCGGGGGAAAGACGATGCCAGCTTTTGGCTTTGAAGCCGATGGCATCAAGCTTGCGCGGCTGTGGATTCGTCACGCCAAAGGTCAGCGTGGTCGAGCCATTGCCATTGGACACATAGCCGTAGAAATCAAAGGTCACCTGCCCTGCGCGCTTGCTCAGGCAGATATCCTGGGGATTCGGTGGTATTGGCGTCGGTCCTGGTGTGGAGCCACAGTCAAAGTGACTGGGACGGACGCCAGCGCGGTCAATCTGATTGCCGACTTTGGCCCGCACGCGAATTCTACGATTGGAATTGAAATTGTGGAGTTGAATCGAAAAGGTTTCGCGGGCTGCTTGCTGAAACGTATTGAAATTGGGCTTGAAACGATAGCCATTGTGCTTGGGATGATCGGGGCCATCTTTGATCCAGGTGACGGCGTAGTCACCCAAGTCACCGCCATAAACGGCGCCTTTGGTCGGTTCAATCCGTTTCCACTGGCGGCTGACAATCTCCACCCATTTTACCTTTTGGTTACAGTGATTGGTGATACGGAATTGCAGCGTGGTTATGCCATCAACTGCGGTCTCGTAGCCCAAGTAGTCGAAGGTGATACACTGTTTGGTCTTCGTGGCGCAGACATCAATATTGTTGGGAATATCGTCGACGCGCAGCATATCATCTTCAGGGCTATCCACTTCATCATCTGGTGGTATTTCTGCGGTAGGCAATGGGGAGTGGAAGAGATTGGCTGCCTATATCTGCCCTTGGAAGGCTAGCCCCAACACGAGTAGTGCCAGGGCAATGAGCATGATTCCGGTAATGTATTCTTTGGTGATTGCATCAGGGATCTCCATTGATCTGCGATTGTGAGGGTAGGTTCATGCGTACAAGTTCCCCTTTTGCATCCAATATAAAAGGGTCTTGTACTCGCAGAGCGTACAAGACCCAGGGTAGAAGATATGCTTTTTACATGGAACGGTCATATGCCGTAAACATACATGCCAACCGTGGCCCAACGCCTGTTTCACCAGTGGCGGGACTCTCACCGACCAGCCACGGGCGAGCGACCAACAATGTAAACGAAGCAACTTTTTTCGGCGCAGATCCCCCGCCATCTGGTGCAAATGATGTTGGCAAGCAGGTTTCAAGCAACCCAACCAAGATCCTATACGACCAGCCTGGATAACGAATCAACATACTGGTAGCAGCTACCAAGCTAGTTGAGTCCTATCTTCGGCATGCAACTCCCAAATCATCAGTCCCGGATGAGAAACCCGTATAACCTTACCCATACGCTTTGCTTTTGTGCTGAGATCAGGATGCTTTAACGTTCTACGAATAAATGCAGCCGATTCGTATTGCGCTACGTCAAGGTAGATCAGGCAATACTGCCCATGACGCAACCTTGGATTGAAGAAGTCATTATCAAGCGTAAAGAATGTCGGCCTATTCAACCCATGCAAAAAAAAGCGGGATAATTTCATCATCTTTCATCCCTTCCCGCCCAATCTCAAATGCAATCTGCCGGAACGAAACACGCCAACCCTTTAAGAGTTGGCGTTGACTGTCTGGAAAATTCTCATCAAGGATAATCATGCAGGTTCCAATGCAAAGGCATATTCGTCAGCATGTTCGACAAAAGCCTGACTGGCTAACCGTATGGCTTCAGCAATGGCATTCTTCGTCACTTTGCCACGCCATTCTTCTTCAATGGTTTCCCAAGCCATGCCGCTGGCGACTTGTTCCAATACTTGCCAAACCATGATGCGCGTGCCACGAAATATTGGTTTCCCGTGGCAAATCTCTGGATCAGTTACTATATAGCGACCAATCATTTTCTGACTCATGTTATTACCTTTACTATCAAAATCTTTTTCGGCCCATTAAGTTGCCCAAAGTCTATCCTGTCATAACGTATTTGACAAGCACTCAATCAGACTTCGCTGAATACCAAGCGTGCTACAATCTAATTTTCAATCAGCACTTTTGCGACTTTTTGGAGTAACGATGATTGGCTATTGTCATTTGTCTTTAGCACGTTTTGCGTCAGTGTACTGAAATGCAGTGCTACGATAGGGTGTTTAATTAACTCAGAAGTCGGTATTGATTCTTTGGCCTTTCGTCCGTAATGCTTTCCGATTAAGTGATAAACTCGATATCCCCTCCTAACTGTGGACCTGATATTTCTTGGAGGAACAAAATACTGAATAAAGCTATGGTTCGATAAATCAAGACAGATCAGATCTCTGACTGCGCCAATTTCATCGTTGTAATGTAAAACTAAAGGTAATAGATTATGCTGCCTTCGATTGATCTCTAGCGTCCCGTTTTCCAGACTGCTGAGAACATCTTCTTTCCCAATCAGAGTTGGAGTAAAATAATCATCTGTGTAACAACTGATGTAAATTTGGCTCTCTTCATCTACGAAGTATTGTTGATTATCCTTTAGATCATCTGGACTGTGTTTTATTGTTCGCAAAAACGGGAATCTTCGCCTTATTTGTTGCATATCACGAAGCACATCTTCAAGAGAAATCGCGCCATCCTTATATACAAATTTGACGGCTACAGCTTTGGCTTCCTCACCTCTGGGACTGCGCACATAAATAGCAAAAAACTGTTGCTCAGTAAATGTCTGAGGCAAAATAGGCAATCTAGAGTATGTACCTTGCAGACTTTCTCTTACCCAGTTCTTGATTCCAAGTTCGATTAGCACTTTTTGGAATTCAGGAGAGTTCTTGATCTTGTACTTGGCGCAAAAATATCCCCAATCTGCGATATCTTCTTGTTTTGCCAAATATTGAGAAATAGCATCGTCTTTGTTTGGGAATTTTACCTCAACAAATGATTTTGTGTCTTTGCGTAAGTCATCTTCATCGAGCTTCGTATCATAGGTAAGCATTGTCCAAGTGGTAGTGTCCTCTCCAACAACTTTGACTTCAGATACATTCATTCCTTGAGTGCTGACAAATACGCCCGTTTGCAAAAAATCATATTTTCGCTTTAGTTGTGAATAGAAATCAACTTTCTGCTTATCATTGATTTGGGATGTTGGACACCATAGTTCATCATCACGTAAGTAGGCCATTGATCCCAGTTCGGGTTCTAATAGCTTATTGAAAATCAAATAATTTTTCTCTGTACTCAGCTCGACATTTTCCCACGGTATGACTTCTGTGATTTTCCAGCATGAATCTTCTTCATTTTCAAGATTTACCTCTTTGTAAGTACTTATTAGTTAACATTCAGAATAAGGATAAGAGATGAAAGAGCCCTTACCCATCGGACTATGAAAGAGGCAAGTCGGGCTGCCGTAGAGCTAAGATGCGTGCCAAACGGCGATTGACGAGGCCACAGATAGCCACAACACGGGCGGTGTGATTGCGCCGATGATGCCTATCCATTTGGGTGATAGCCTCAAAGCAACGGGCGCGACCGATGGCGTGTTCGACGTAAATGCGGCGCTGAGCAAAAGCGGTGTTGAAGGCAACATCCTCTGGGGGGCGCGCCCGCTTGCGAGGTTTGCGCCTTGGTGAAGCAGCATTCCCTGTTGGATGGAGCTTGTCGATACCGATGTAGGCAAGGTCGCCGATGGCCCCAACACCATCCGGTAACCGTGTCAACAGTTGGCTCTGCTCAAGCAGAGCCATGTCCGCGGTTGGACCGGGCACGCTGTCAGAGACATCCACAAAGAGACCGGTTGTCTCGTCAACAGCCACTTGGCTCTTGAGGGTGTGCTGCTTCTTCTTGCCACTGTAGTACGTGTCAGCTTGCTGCGGCTCTTTGTGGCGCTGCACTCGCTGCTCGAAGGTGTCAATCAAGACCGCCAACTCGGGCGTTTGCGCCAACAAGACATCTAACTCACGGCGTTGCTTGCGCCCTGGATCTGGCATGCGCATCGTGTCCCGTCCGCTTGCCTCTAGCAGCGGCAACATGCGGGCCAGCACCCGTGAGACGCTTGACTCACTTGTCCCAAAGAGATAGGCCAGCACATGCTGTTTGGGATAGCAGCGCAACCAGACAACGCTCAGCAGCAGTTGATTGCAGATGCTCATCTCCTGATTCCGTCCGCCGCCTATCGCTCGCTGACGTGCTCGTTTGCTCAACCGTTCCTGCTCGGCTTCAACAAACTTTGGCTCGACCTCGACATATAATTCGTCGAACTCTGGCACCGACAATCCTGTCATGCTTGCAAAGACTTTCCGCTGTTCTCTGAGATACTCGTATTGGCAGATCATGACTCTCAGTATACTTCAATTACGCACTATTTTGAATGTTAACTATTGTTTTACCTGAATCAAAAAATGAGAGTGATTGTATACCTTGATGCTTAAAAAGGTTTCGCAAAAGCAACATGTCAAACTCAGGCAGGTCAACTCCAGAATTATTTATTATCTCTACCGAGCTGACTGATTCAACGTTTGTTATGAATGGATTTTCCAGATAGTGATCGGATTGAAAAGGTAAGGAAGT
Source organism: Caldilineaceae bacterium (assembly GCA_965228585.1). Classification (GTDB taxonomy): domain Bacteria; phylum Chloroflexota; class Anaerolineae; order Caldilineales; family Caldilineaceae; genus JAHBVH01. Next base: position 2,337,321 of record CBDDHX010000004.1, on the reverse strand, counting down.
GCGAGTGATGTTACATGCATTTAGGAAGCCCTCAAACTGTGTCATAAGATTCTGGTAATGATATAGTTGGGTCTTTCTAAATTTGCTGAAGCTTTCATCGTCCTTGTCGAACCTCATAAAGTAAATTCTGTTTGTTCTTCGAGCATCGAGATCTCGTTCAAAGTAGTAATTCTTATCTCTATAGACGAATAACTCTCCTATATTTTCACTATCGACAGAGCTGTATTGATCGTTCGGTAAAAACAACCGTCTCTTCCGAGCCAGCTTTAGTGTTACAACGTTGTGATAGTTGTAATGGAAGACTACGTTCTGCCCCCAAACAACCAGACCATTTTCAGATTTAGTGAGGCTTCTAGAGTGAAGCAGTAATAGTTCTTCAAATCCATTTAGTGTTTCAACAGGAAATTCCTGAGACAGTATATAAAATTTGAAAACTAGATTCAGGATTCTTTCTGAATTACTACCATTTTCACAGAATAGCTGTGTCCAGCCAGAATGTGAATTGTTTGGGGATAAGAAAAACACACGGTTGTCGCCGTTGGAGTATGATAGAAAGTACTGAATATCTGCATATTCCCATTCTTCGCCATGCTCAGCAAGTCGCTTCTGAATTTCGTTTTTGATACTTCTATGCCGCTGACTGTAAAAGTCTGGCTGTTTATATTGCTCTTTCGTAAACCATCCTTTTGTACTAAAGTGCTCAATTCCTTTTCCGGCTTTGAAGAGATATTGGAAGAGCTTCTTGGCTACATCCTCTTTGGTCTCCAAAATCTTCAGTTGATTCGTGCGCGCAACATCTGATAAGGCTTCAATCATTGTACCTCCTTTGAAAACAAAAAATCGTCGAGGACCGAGGACTTCACCGGAATTTGATAATTGTCGAAGTAGATAAGGTTGCCAGAAAACACCTGCTGCGAAAATTGATGGCTGACTTCCCGTGGTGCATGTAGGTTTAGTAGCAACCCTCGAACCACGCTGAATTGTGGATATGTCGAAGCAATCTTATCTATCTTGTTACGGGTTTTTTCTAATGTTTTTGTTGACAGCCGATTACCCGACGCACGACTCCATGCCTTAACATCAATACAAAACAACTTGTCCTGCTGAATATAATAAAGGTCGAATTTTTCATATAATTCGCTATATTTTTTAAAGTCCAGCAATTGCTCAAAATTATTATACATTGATTTTATGGATTTCCAGGGTTTACCTGAAAAAATCACATTGTGAATCCATCGCTCCACGAAATTTTCAGCTAAAGATGGATATAAGACATCAAAAAAGAAATGTGGACGCGGGATATAGATGTCAAAAGGGTCTGGTGTTGGTATCAATTGCTTATATTGTCTATAAATCTGGTCAGTAAACGTATCTACAAAAGATACTTCTTCTCCCTCCAAATCAAAACCTCTGGCATTTGTTTTGAGATATTCGGGATAGAGCCTGTTTTGATATGAATAGATTCTATCTCCATTTACACCATCGCTGATAATTTGGAATCTTTGACCATTTTCTTCAACTAAGGCTAAGTGTGGGATGAATTCCGTTTGATTCAGATTATAATAGAATAAAGAATCAACAAAGTCATCGGGATATAAACTTGAGTTTCTTAACTTTTCCAGATATTTGACAGGATCTTTAAATACCATAGGATCTCGCAATAAATCCCATGCCTTTGTAATGTCATAGGTATTTTTGCCTCGATGAAATTTTTCAATCTCGTCCAGCATTTTTCTACGAAAGCCAGTAAAAGCTATGCTGGCATCTATTTCATCGTATACGTGCTCATCATAGTTATGAATTCTTTGTCGCTCTTCCTGTTCTTGAATTACTGCGTAGACCTCAAAATTATTGACTGATAGTTTACGAATCTCCTGTGGTTCTGCGCTATTGAGGTATCGATAAAAATTTGCTAAATTTCTTTTTGTCTCTTGATTGATGAAAATTTTGATTGTTTGATTTGGAAACTCACGTCTTTCGGATCTGCCTATCGCCTGCAAAATTGCTTTGCCCAATAGAATCTCGTGCTGTTGTTGCCTGAATGCTTGGGCTTCTGGGCGATTCAAATAAGCATTAAAGTCCTTGATTTCCAGACTGGAATCACCCAAATGCACAATGTTTTTCATTAATGCAAAATGATAAAGCGTTTCAAAACGACCTGAATCCTTTTGCTTCCTATGAAGAGACATCTTTGAATAATAACTATCCATTAACAAAACCAAAGAATCAAAATCTTTTTGGTCATCATCTGCATTTTTTATGACAGGATTCAAACCCTTTGATGCTGATTGATAAGCTGATAGAAAGAATATCTTCTGCCCCTGCTCTTCAACAAGCTCATCTTGATAGCTTTTCTGAGAGATATTATCGTTGTAAAGGCTATTAAATGAGGCTTTGTACAAAATAATCTTTACACGAATATCGCTTTGGTACTTTTTATGATTAATTCGAAAATAATAGATGTTTGGATGTTCTGACGAGGCCTCGAATATATAGTTTGAATGATGAATTTTCTCGCAGTGGCGAATCATCCCCTCGATCCAGCGGAGTGTTTGAGTAAATGCGATAGTTTCATTCACCGAGTCATCTTCAAAGAGATAAAATAAGAATCGCGCGAAATTTTGTAATTCCTGTCTCTTATAAATGCCAAACCACGCACCTTCTCCGGTAATCGAGTTGATGTAATCATCTAGAACACTCTTTTCGAATCGTTCTACTATTTCTCTCGTTTCAAAATTGGGGAAAGATGAAAGACCGCTCTTGAAGGTCGAAGCTGTAATGTGACGCTTTTCTCGGCGATGATTTCTGATTGCTTCGCAAAGTATAATCTCTTCTTCTACCAGTGTCTTAAAGCTACTTTCTCCAGATTCATCCCGCAGGCGATCTTCCAAATATCGATAGTCATAACTTGTACTTAGATCACCATATATTCCCCCTGTGGCGGATATAAGAAAAATCACATTCTCTTTGCCCTCTAGAATTGAGTGCAATTTTTGTTCAGGGGAAGTCAGAATTGCTGTGCTACCAATTGATACTTCTCGAAGATGATGATTGATCAGATTTTGATGTGGACTTTGATAACGAGCAATTTCCTTGATGTTGATAATTGATTTATAGCTTTCATACACATAATTACGGTTCAAATACTTCTGCTTATTGCCTTGTACCAAGCCCTCTTCACTAGCCTTTTGTACTTTAGAAATCTGTTTAGACCAAATATCCAGAGAACGAGATTGCGAGTCTTCAGCATCTAGGACATGGAACAAGAGTTTCTCTATAGATTTGATCTGCAAGCGGATGGCTAGCACCGCATAAATTAGTTCTGCAACAGAAGTACTATCTGGAACATTCTGCTCAGTAATATGAACATGGCCTCCAGAAGAGCGATCCAAAAATAACTTTTTCAAAGGTGCAATATTATAGATGTATAAATTATTGTATGAAAATATATTCATCAAATCATGGCTAATTTTATTGTACAGTTTTTGAGAGATCAGCAGACTACGATTATTTTCAAACTTTGAAAAGACCCTAGAGAGCATGTCAAAATTCAAAACAACAGGCTCTTGTTCATCATCAAATACAGCAGAAATATCGCTAAAAGATCCCTCTATACCTTTATTGATCGCAATTAAATTTTGCAAAAAGATTTCTGAGTTGCCTTCTTCGTCAATTAGTCTTCGGTATGCTTCCACGAGTTTAAATAAATCTTGCTCAATAGCTTTATTTTTATCAAGATGTTCTCTAAATTCACGGATTGCCCCATCATTCTTTTCAACAAATTTTAATAGTTCTCGATTGCTTTCGCTTTTGTCAGAAAACAAAGAAGAGAATTCTCTACTTACCGATGATAGGGCATTATTAATGGCCAGACTTTGAGGAGAAATTATGTCAATCTTATGATCAAGCATAATTTCATAACCATCCTCTTGCTCATCAAAAGCAAAAATAAATTTTTTTTGATCGGCTGTATGTTGTGCCACATAAGAGTCGAGATAATCGTTTTTTCTGATCCATGTTTCACCGTTATGTCGAAAGTATGGAATGAGAGTTTCAAATTTTTGATAGGTGAGCAATAATATGCCCGATTTATTACGCAATAGATGAAGTGGAAAAAACATTTCAATCATCTTCAAGCATTCTTCTGGCCATTTGGACTCATCTATGGTGCCTCTAATAAGAATCTCCAAGAATTTCTCTATATCATTGTTTACCTCATTTACTGCTTTTTGGATCTGTATACGGCTGTAATCTTCATCCCCAAAATTTGTACCCCTAATAAATTCGAGTCGTTTTATGACATTTAATATGTGAGATAGAATTTTGCGGTTATCTTCTCTCCGTCCTAGATTGAAGTTTTTAGATTTAGTATTCCAGAGTTCTTTGCTATTCAAAATGGAAGGTATCCAGCTTTTGTAATGCGATATATTCTGGTCAGAGATTTTCATCTCTAACGAGTTGATTTTGTATATGGGAATGCTAGGATATTGTTTCTGTACATCCACGGGAACCTGAAGGTGTTCACGTAGGGGGGCAACATAAACTCCAACTATTTGAACTTGTGGGTGTTTTTCGATTGCACTGCATATTGCTCGGAATAGCTGATATGTTTTTCCTGAACCTGTCCCAAAATTTATGAGTTTTAGTTGAGAACGTTTTTGCAAAAAGCTATTTTCAATTGTTTGAGAGTAGGCGTTGAGGATTTTTGAGCGGGGATCTGATATAGCAAGGTTTGTTGATCCAGTGGCAATGCCCTGATCTATATCCATAATACGGCGAATCCTTGTGGTTAAAAATATAAAGCGCTATAACACAAGATTTTAGTACGAATGTTTCAATGGCGCAAAGCAACTAAACGTAGCAACATCTCATAGCAATTCTTTCACAATTATACTGTGTTGTAACGGGATATAGCTTGCCAACACGAGCGTGTGCTGTCGGGCGAGTGCGAGAAGACAACTTTTTTAGCCAAACAACGCCAAAGCGGGCTGAAAACTTTGAAAATGCGTGCAGATCAGCCCGGTCAGCACCACGCAATGTTCGGAGGGGAGGTGACTACGCCGCTAATACAGAAAAGACTGGTCCCAAAACGGGTTACGCAGGTGCCAGCAAGGCTGAATCATGAATCGTCGCAATCAGCATACTTTCGGATAAAGATGGCGTATAAGTTGACACAGCCAAAATATCAGAGAGTGGTTTCTTCAGGAGAATTGCTAGAACAGTCTCCCGTAGGGTAGCCGAAAGTTCCTGTAGTCCTGTCAGCGGCAGGCTACGCAATCCTGCCTCCGTTTTTTGGGCTAAGATCGAATAATTGAAGATGGAAAGGCTGACCGCATCTTGCTTTTGTTTATTGATGCGTAGCAAAAGATTCTCATTTAGTTCAATGCCGGTTGCCGATTCACCTGGAAAAAATGAAACAGTAAGCGTGTCACTGATTTCATCATAATTGAAAATTGGTTCGTTCATTGCCTTATCCTATTTCTTTCTGATACGCTGTGGCAATGTAATTATTGGGTTCCGGATGACCATCTTTACTTTCACGGAATTGGCATTACACAATGGCAACGATATGATTGTTGTTATCATCCAAACCATGAAATACCCTGCTGTATCGATATTTCTGTGGGTTGAGCGGATCTTGCTTGCGCTGACCTGATCGAATGGTTTCCTGTAACTCTGCTGTAAAATGAATCATGTCCGGGTGGTTGATTGCTTCCGTAATATGATGCCAACGTTCCTTCGTCAAGTATACATGATTGCCATACCTATCGCGGATACTCCACATTCTTCCGTCAGCCATCGTGTCCATTCCCCACCTGTTGCAATATGAACTCAGTGCCTGCCTCATTATAACAGAAAAACTGGGCAGCTTCTACCCAGCTTCAAAATTCATTGTCCCTAAACCACGTAGCCGCAAGCCCAACGCCCGCATCAGCGGACCTGGGTGCGACGCGACCAATACCCCAAACGAGATTAGGTGGCACGAGCGACAATGTTGAAGGGGCCAAGATCCCCAAGGGTCGGCTTGATAAAATGTTGGCTGCGACAAACTTGCCACCTAACCAAGGGTCTATACGACAGTTCCGAACACACAGACAGTTACGAGTCGATGCAATGATTGCTGACGGGGCAACGGACAAGCTAGCCGAAATATATCGCTAATGAGGTGGTCGATTTACCCGAATCAGTTCGCCATCCATACTCTCGTAGCCTTCGATGACTTCATGAATACGCTGCGCCTGACCAATGAAATCATTATCAGCGGTACAGATAATGATCCCTTTATGCTCTAGCACTTCTCGATGCAATTTTCGGAAATCTTTACGATTGACGGTCAATACAGCTCGATTATCCGCAATGGCTAGGTTGAGTACACCATCGTCGGGATATTCTTGATTTGCCTTGCCCGCTTCCTGAATTGTCAGTACGTCATGTCCGAGCCGCCTGAGTTCTTCAACAACAGGAATCGGGAAATTCTCGTTTGAATATAATCGAGCCATACGTTATGCCGCCTCATTTTCAAGAATCTGCTCGTCAATGGCAGATTTATGAGCGCGGTAATATGACCAAGCATTTGTCAAGTCTTCTGCACGCAAGGTTGGATATGCGCGAAGAATTTCAGACTCCGATGTACCTAAATTCCTAAATTGTACAAGCACCCATACTGGAATCCGCGTACCTGCAATTCGTGGATCGCCCCCACATATGCCGGGTGTACTTTCTATACCCGGCGTCACGCCGCCAAGGTCGCGTGCAATTAACTGGAGTAGCTGTACCTTTTCGGTTGGCGACATATCGAATAGCAGTTGCTCTGCTTGTTGTAAAGTTGTCATAGTTGCACCATCTATATGCGAGTCGTAACCATAATACTGCTAGAGTTGATTATACCATAAGTTACCATTCATATATTTCCGCGATCAACATGGAAGAGTCGTGTGAACAAGATTGATATCCTGCCACATATCAATCAATCGGAATGGAAAAGGAAGCACAGTGTAGTTACGATATCGGATAAAATTGACTTCCAATAAAGGGAAAAAGACTTGTGCAAGCTGCTCCTTTAGTTTGGTTGAATCCTGTTCGCCCTGGTGGACGATTATTTTGCGTAGTACATGGCCTCGCTCTTGCTCTTGAGGATTAGGATCTTTAACGCCAGCAACGTAATGGTAAGTGTTAGGGTCATACCAAATACCTCTATATACGGGAAAGAGATGATCTTCGCGTACACTCTCAAAATTCATGTCCAAATATTCATTGAGGTATCGTTTAAACTTTGACGCATTCTGTACGCCTAATAGTCCATAAAAGCCTCCATCCTTAACCACGGTCCGACCCCGATCATCTTTGATATGTTTGCCGTAACGCTGTGTCAAATTGCGATACGAGATAACGGATTCACGAACATGGTGATCTAGAAATTGAGCATAAGATTGCAATTGCTGGTTGGTGAATAGATTATTACCTATAATCGGCTGTGGTGGGTAGAACTTCTTTGTAGGAATAGATTCCTCTAAAACCTCAAGTCGGTCTTGAATAATGTTGTCATCATGGACGACGCGTCCATTATCTTCCCAAATTTCCCATATGAAATTATCGCCAATTACGAACGGTCTTTTAGTCGAGTCTTCGATAGCTGTTGTTCGAGTTGTATAATCATAATAGTACTGTTCGGCAGAAGGTATTAAGATATCATCTATCAGATCCCAACTAGTATGTTCCCTGATGAAAGCAGAAGCCCCCTCAAGGTTGTTGACAACCGACCTAAAATGTAAATTACACCCATCAAAATAAGCTAGGGACTGTCGGTATAGAAAAATCATTCCCGCCGTTATCTTTAGCTGGGGCAATCGTACTGAGGCGTCTTCTGGATACATAATAACGTCTTTCAGGAGTAGTTGGTTTCGGCAAACTTCAAGCTCGCTCTTTACCCCTTTTACCGTAGGAACTGCATAATTTAGATAGTCATCTGCGGTCCAGCTTTGTGCTTTCTTGTCGCGAGGATTCTTTTGTCTTTGCTTGCTGTTACTATTGACATTCATTGTCTGCTTAACAACAGCATCATGGCGTTCATAGAACGTGCTCTTACCGTCCTCACTATCCTTCAAAATACCCTTCTCGCTGTCAAATTCATCCTTACCTCCAGCATAATCCTGAATCCGCAACACCCAATCACCCGGTTGTAAATCTGATTCTAACTTTATCATGAACAACTTATCATGGTCGGTCGTAGCATCATTAGTAACTTCACTTAAATGGGATGCAAAATTATCGGGTTTGAATCTGGCATTTAGTCGATCATCTACAATGTAAATCGGCTTTTGCTCAATAGGTAGCTGGCGGTTCTTCATTTCTTTGATAGACTTCGTATGCATTGCTTGCATATGTAAGAGCTTTCGTTGAAAAGGCAAACCTAGTTCATTAAGATATGCGACGAATCTATCAATAAATTGATTGAGCAGATAAGATCTCGATTGGCGCAAGTCGGCAAGACGTTTAACAGAATGGAATGTGAGACTTGCACGGTTTGTGCTACTACCTTTAACTAGTTCGTAAATGCCATCTTTTAGCTGAGTTCGCGTAAGTTGATCGGGCTTAAGCTGCTGAAAAACTGCCATGCCCTCTGTATAGAATCGACCGTAATAGATCTTATTCTTGCGCATCCATTCGTTAATTTTTTCAAAATCGGACGTTTTCAACTTACGTAAGCGAGCAGCCTCATCAGAAATTACAAACTCTGTTTCATTTCTTTCTCGCCAATTATGGTTAAGTTGAATCTTCAGCCCTGTAACATAATTCCTGTCAGCTGTCGCCCATAAAAAGAAGTCAGCATTGCTCACAAAACGACCATCTATTTTGAAAAAATCAGCAACCAGTAATTTCAAAATCCAAGGTAGCATACGTTCATCTTGCAATTCCAAAAAATTAGGGTGAAGTAGCCGATTCTGGTATGACAGAGGCCCTACCTGATTTGAGCAACCATACTTAACATATAAGTGGGGACCAAACGTGTGTAAATAACAAGGAAAACCACTTGTTTCTTTGTACCAAGTATGCATTCGTGGATAATAATGTTTGTCATTTTTATATCGGGGCGGCATATCATAGCGCACAAAATGGCTGCCTGCGCGCAATAATTCCCAGTTAATTGCCTCTCGAACCACTGTTAGGCTGGTTGAACGAACTTCGCGAAAGCCACTTCTGTTAACTTGCATTATCTTTTGTTCCTTGTCCTGTGCCGTAATACGCTTTAATATCGTTGATCCAGTCTATGAAATCTTCTCGCCATTCATCGGGAGCTTCATATTGAATCACACCTTGAATAATGGTAATTGCACTGTCTACAAAATTATAGGGACTTACTGGATTTAACTGTTTATCCCAGCCCTCGTTTGGATGACTTTCGCCAGCAACCAGATTGATGAAGACCAGCTTCGCTTCCGTATTTCCTGTTTTGGCAACAATATATTCCCACTTCTTTTTAGCCGCGATTAAGAAAGCTTCGGCATTTAGTTTTTCATCGTAAGCTGGATCGTCTGGCTTAGCAGCGAAACGGTAAAGCGTAGTCCACTGGCTATAATTTTTAGCATCTAGATAAACGGGAATGTCTAGGAGTTGCATATCAGCGACTTCAAACAGGCATGAGGGACAATCTTGCTCATGCATAAGTGGGATGTAAAAATGTTGTAGTGCAGCTTTCAGTGCAGCTTCCCCCACGGCACCGGCTAGAATATTTTGCTGGATATACGGTGTAAAGAAAAGGTTCTCATTCGCTGGATCGTAGTACAATCGGTAGTTGTGAGTACGAAAATACCAGTCGAATACCGCGTTACGGGCGAACTGTCGATAGTATCGATTGAGACTGTACTTCATAGTTGTTTGGGTCGGTTCACGATAAATTTTTTCCTCTGCCCAATCGATCAATAGCTCGTTGCTATTACGGAGAAGCATTGTTTCTAATACAAAGTCACGTCTAAAATCGAGTTCAACTCTTTGTACATTGCCTGTCGGCAAATGCGTAACTTCGATAACAGTTTCAAAGTGGTAATCTTGTTTAAGCGCGGCTTCCCGAATACGCCACCATACATTCATAATCTTTTTTGCATCGGCGAGGCTGTAATCGCCGATGCGTACGCCACTGATAAGTTGCAGTAGGCGACTGGTGACTTGTCTAGCGTGGTTTTCCACGGGTGCAATATTTTCAAATTGCAATTGATTGATGATTGCTTTACGCAGGTATTGCTTTTCAATTTCCTTATATAAAGCCAGAATGAGTGACGATGTATAGGCTTCACGCTCTAGACGATTTTCAGCAATAACCCCGGAGGCGGTTAGGTATCGCTCAAATATTTCCAGCACACCCGAACTGCCTGCGGCTAAGCGTATTTCAATCGTAGGCATTGTCTGCCACTGTCGATCAATCCTACCTAATGCCTGATGGAAAACGGCGATCTGGTTTAGCAGATAATCGGAAGTGGATTTGTAATAAGAATTGACATCGGAAATGTTGAGTTCACGCAGTGCCACAATGAATTGGCTCTCAGAAATTTGGAGGTTGTGATACAACTTCCAAATTTGCCAAATAAACATTTTGTCTTTGTCAATATCATCATTATCATCCGAACCGCTGAAGTAGAAATGAGGTGCTTCTAGCAGATGAATGCCTTCAAAATCACGGCCATTCCCATTCGCTGCATTGCTATGAGGATACCACTTTAGATTAACGCCATTTGACGCAGTGGCATACGTTGTGACCACAACTATTGGTGTATCCGACTCAGCTTGATAAAACGATTGATCACCCATTTCCCGACCTTTAGCGGCATCAAGAAAAACAAGCTGACATGGTTGTCCTCGTACTTCGATCATATACTCCCGTGAACGACCCTCTACAGGTCCAGTAATTGACAAATGTTGACAAATATTTGTATAGAATGACTTTGGTAGCCCGTTTTCTGACTGAAAAAATTTTTCAATAAATGTGAACGAATTTAAAAAGGCAAGGTGCGCCTGATTCTTTCCTGTTTGAGTAATCCAGTTGATCGTTTCTAGAAACAGGTTGAGTGCCTGTTCGCGGAAGGAGATAGCTATTTCGTTTGCGCTTTCTTCGGCTTCACGATTAAAGAACTGTTCCTGTTTAAGTTGTTCTAGAGCATACGAAAGCGCATGAGATTTAGATAGTTCCTGCGCGATATCCAACGTTACAGCGTAAGTGCGCTTCGTTTCTTTCAGTCTCTTTAACTCAGCAATAAGATCCTTATCATCGTCATCGATAGGTAGATATCGACCATACCGCTCTAGCCAATTGATATCAAAAGATTGAATGTAACGTTTGATATCACCAGTAGCAGATAGTGCAAAGACTAGATTTACATTGCTCAAACGCCAGAGTAGATATTCTGGCGTTACTGTGAGCTTTTTTTGTTCAATTCGGATCTCATCTGGTGTCGTGAAGTATACACCGCGTACCAACCGGAAAAAGTTGTAGCCTTGGTAGTAAATACTGTCAGCAATAGCTGGATTTTGGCGCTCGGTAGCCAGGCGAGAAGGGCGCCGATAGAAGCCGTAATCGCCAATAATTTCTTTGTATCTTCCAGGTGTGTTGTCATTTTTCTGGTCGTAGCATTGCTCAATCCAACTATTCCATTCTGGGATTAATTCATCTGCCCACAACTCGGAGAAAAAATCAAGGATAGTATTTGCAGTATGAGTGATAATTCGCATCAATGGTCGAGCACGTCTTGTATCCTCGCTGGGCTGGCGCACGACTTCCCATATATGATCATGTTCTCTTAGATAAAACGGGTTCGTCATGATCTGTACACCAGATTGAAATACCGAGAGATGGTTGCTTGGAAACTCCCCCTGACGCAACGTAAAATGGCGAATTTGAGGAAAGCTAAAGCCTTCTTCTTCGCAGTTTGCCTGCAAATTATTGATAATTGATAATGCTTGTTGCTTGGCTTTGATATGTCGCTCAGTGTCATAAGAAGTCGGTTCTAAGTGCCCCAGTTGATGTTGTCTCGTCATCTCTTCGTAGAATAGACGTACAAACTCAAGACTGTTCTGAATTTCTGGGCTACGGCATAGAAAGTTCAGCATTTCCTTTTCCTGGATGTCAAATTCATCGAGAAAAATAATATTGTCCTCTAATGACAGAAGGCGTTCACTGGAATGACCATTGAAAAATCCATAGAGCAGCTTTTGTATAGTTACTAGTAACACTGGTTGTGCCGAATTATAGAGGAATTCTATATACGGAAATAGCTTCCAGATACCAACGTCGTGCACTAACTGTTCATGTTGTTCTTCACTCAGATTACTATGGGCTAATCCGATTTTGAAGATTCGCAACAACTGGTTACATCGTTCTCGAAATATTAGCTGCTGCTGCTCGAATGCTTTGTAGAAACCTGCTCTTTGAAGTTTTTGCAAACTACTCCATTCTTGGCGTACGTTTTCAATTTGCCTCTCTATTACAGCGCGTGATGTGCCAGCCAATTCAAAAAAGCTGTAACTTTCTAACCGATGAAAGAACCTTCCTTTTTCATGCCAGCTAAGGAATCCCTTTATAACCTCTTCATCGCTCCTCAAGTACACATGAGGGATGTTGGCTGATGCCAATGCCTCGGCCATCTCTTGAATTAGTAGATGACGATGCGAAATGTAGATAAAACGTTTGTCAATGTTTGATGCCCGGAAATTACTAATGACATCTGGGATAGAGCTGGTTTTTCCCATCCCCGTTGGTCCAACAACAGGTTTTAAACCGCCAAAGATCTCAGATCGTAATTGTTGATTTATGACTCGTTCGTAATATTGTCGATACGATAGAGTACGCATTCCTGATGCGTGCGTATCCGTTCCATTTGGATGTACGGTTGGGGATGGTCGAATGCTCATATAGTTATTCTGATTCTTTCCAGTGCCAAAACTGATAAATGTAAATCAATCCTTTTTCTGATACTTCATAATCTCGCCGTATAAGCCGCTGGTCATAGAGCCGCTTTAGACGATTATTCGCATTGTTCAATGCTAAATCGAGCTCATCAGCGAGTTCGGGTGCAGTAAGCGAAGGTCGACTTGAAATTAGATTTAGCACTTCTCGCAGACTATTCTCAAGGTGGCCGACTATCTTCCAATCCCTCCCCGATAAGATAGCTAAGAATGCGAGCTTTAGCCGTTGAAGACGAATAGCAGCATTTATGTTGTCGATGGAATCCTGCGTCAATCCATCAAGCAGCAGGCGGCGGCGACCATATTGACCTTCAACAATTGCTTGCCCAATTTGAATAATTGTTTCATCAGCGAAAGAAACATCTATAATCTGGTTAGGAGGGAATTGCAGAACGAGGGCATCTTCCTCTGGTACCGTCCGAAGTACATTTAGGAGTTGGACAGCCCCTAACTCTCCTTTATCGCGAGTAACGAAAAAGCGTGGGGGTAGCTCTAAGTCAATTGCCATTTGACTCATATCATATCGGATCATAGATCGTATATTGTCCCTCGAACGTCAATGCAAAAATTAAAAATGACTATTCACCAAAAAAATATGAAATCATGTGTAAAAAATATATCACAGCTTTTAGATCATGTCAATCCCGTATTTTGGCGCGAAATTCGACGACGACTTGTGTACCGGGCATGAACGGAAGAGAGGTAGACGTGTAGCGATGATCAGAACCATAGCTACAGATAGCATCTGATTCCGATCTTAACCAGACATGACCTCCCTCCTTTTGTACCGTTTCCTCAACTGTTCGTAACCCAAGTCCTCCCCGTCCAGTGTTGCGAGAGGTATAGCCTTCTAGCGCAGCCTGAATATAGTTTAGCGGATCATCGCCTAACTCAGGATATTTTGTTTTGAGAGTGTGACGAATGCCATTCCCCACATCACCAACGACTAAAACGACATCTGTTTCGCCCTGCGGGGTATATTGATATCTCTGGATCATAACAAACCCGTATGGATCTCCACTATGTTGATATACATTACTGCATAGCTCACTGAGAATCTTGAGTAAACTATTCAAGTTGGACAGTTGAAGCCAACGGCGAAAAATTGATTCTGTTCGGGCCATTATGGTAGCCACGTCACTGGCGTTGTTAATCGGTGTCAATTCCAATAGGTTTGACGACTGAGGATTACGATCCCAAAGTTGTTCAGGTAATTCAACATCTAATTGAAGCCACTTATCTGCTACCTGAAATAAATTTACTCTTTCCAAGTAAGCAAGTAATTGATCGTCAAGATTTGCCACACGCAATGGGTGTCCAGATTGTTCTGCAATCCTCCTTGCCATTAGTAAAAGAGCCATGACGCCCACTGGTTTGAAGAAACCCGCATTTTCTAAGTTTAAAGTGTAATATCGAGATGCTTCAACGGGTAGCAAACTGTATAGATTGTTGATCCCCTGAAAGTCCGAGCCACACGATTCTGCGGTGATGTAACGCGTTTTATCCATATATTTGAATGAGGAGTTGCAAATTTGTTCGTTTCAAGAAGCAAGCCAACGAACAGGCTAACAGGCCGCAGGGCTGCGGACACCATACCACCGATTAGAGCCACTAGTCAAGCGTGAAATCAAGATTGAAAGCCCAGATCACCTGCGGTCCGGTTGAGCCGATGTTGGGGTTCTTTCCAAATGAAAAGCGCGTCTGATGAAGATACATCAGACGCGCTTTTCTCGATAAATGGGTTACGTTTTACGTGGGTTGACGAGTGGTGGAGCAGATACCTGTCGAAGCTGTGCTTGAAGTTGAATCCTTGCATGAGGTTTGCTGCAGTTCTTCTGCGCAATCATCGTCTGTATGACCCACATTACGTGTAGATCGTAATTAAGCGAGGGATGTTGCTACGGGTTCTGCATGTTTATCCTCTGGTGAATCTAGCTGGCTTCCAGTCGTTCAATTACAGTCTTTTGCGTAAAGTCGGGAATGTTTCGATTCTCCATGCCACGCCGGATCAGCTCTTTGTCAACCTTCTTACCACGCATGTGATTAATGAGCGGTTCATAGCGGTCGGGGCGGTTGCGAACGATTTCGGTAATCAATCGCAGTTCTAGATTGACGGTCGGCACGGAGCGCTGCTGCCACGACAAGCTTGTAAAGTGTGTCCACGGGCCAGCACCACCGCTTTCGACTGCATCCGATTCCCATTGATATTCGTTGCAGGCGGCATCGACGTGAATGCCATCCACGAAGTAGGAAGCCCAGTAGATTCGCTCTTCTGGATCATAGGTTGGCGGCAGATCCAGCTTGAAGGGGGCCATCGCCAGATGAAAGTCCTCTACACTTTCGCGTTTGCGCACAAGTATATCGATGCCTCGTGCTGGCGTCTCCGCACCATGCAAAACCGAAGCTGCTGTTCCAACCAGCCGATAATCATCGGGCGACAAGAGCGGTTTTGTTGCGTCCAAGACCTTCCTCAACACTGCCAAAAGTAGATGCTTCTCGACAGGTTCCAGCTCATCTAAGCATATTTCGCGTTCAGTGTCCATTTGCTGTTTCTCCAGTTGAATTGTTCCAAGTTGTACTGGGTCAACACCCAGTAGGTCTGTCACGCGCTGCGCAGCTTGATGAACGAGAGCAACCTTGGCATCATACATCTGTAGATACTGTTGCAGAACCATCCTCGCCCCAACTGGCTCTTGCTCAAACAGCTCTAGAAACTGTTCAATCATCGTCAGTGGCATCTCAGTCTCACGCAGTAGGCGAATGCATCTTGCCCGCTGCACCTGTTGAGGCGCATAGTAGCGGTAGTTCGACCACTGATCAATGTGCACTGGCACGAGCATACTCTTATCGTGATAGAGTCGCAACGCCTTGAGTGAAAGACCGGTCTGCTCAGAAAATTGTCCAATCGTGAGTAGGTCTTCAGTATCAGTGTTGGATGTGAGATTGTTTATATACTCGTTCATATCTTTACTATACAGTCTACCCTTGGGTCAGAGTCAAGGGCGAATTTTCGAAAGCGTACATTCACGATCAAAAAAGCCGAGCATTTTGCTCAGCTTCTTCTGATAAAACATATCGCCTAAGCGCCTTGTCGGCAACGCTCAAAACAAGATGAACCCCAACACATGGCCAACGAGCGATGAATGAGGAGCGGCGTAGTTTGCCGTCTCCTCGATTCGTTTCACAACGCGGGCGACCAACTCCACAAACCCTTGATCATCCAGCGTCCGCTTGAGCCGGATGTTAGGCACGTCTCTTTCACATTCCAAAACTCGCGCCCGATGTAGCTCCCACTAGCGCGACATTTTACACGCACAATGGAAAGCATTATCAAGCTACAACCGAAACCCGACAGCAGAGAGGCGGACTAGCGGATTTTTATCTGGCGCTGTTCAGTCGGTTGAAAAGACGCCCGCCGACCACCTGCCTAGCCTTGCAGCCTTCTGCGTCATGGCTAGCCTTCTGACCACAACTCTGCCTGACGCTCTCTTGATTGTCTACGATGCAATAAAAGTATCGTACTCCGACAAGACATCATCTTGACCAAGAAACGGTTTGAACATGCCGCGAAACGAAATTGCATACTCTCTATCCGGTGCTGGCTCAGGAATGTTCCAGATGAAGTCCCACGCTGGCCCACCAAATGCCGGTGCAAGGGGGTTGACTGTGAATCGAATCCGTTCTCTATCTTCTGGCCGAAACATGACAGCAAAGACCATCTCATCAACTGACGCATAGAAAAACGGCTGCTCAAATCGGATGGAGGAATCGCTGTAAAAATACGCGTCCGGTGCATTTGGAGTTCGTGGGAGTTCCGGCTGCTTAACATCCACTGGGTGAGCGGTTTTGCCTTGCTTTGCAGCTATACCATTGAAGTGAATCCAACGATTCTGATGCGCTGTCTCAACCAACTCATCGTCGCCCAGCAGCGTGATGCCTGTGTAAATCGGTGCATTGACAATCGTTGCGAAAAACAATGCCACATGATTCAACGGCCACTCTTGCCGTGACGTCTTCATCGTCATCGTCACATCAATGTAATGCGGTGCGATAACTTGATAGTCAACCGTAAATTCTATCTGAGAACACGATGATGGTTCGTATCGCAATCGGCAACGATTCGATGTGACATCTTCGAGTTGCTTATCGCTGTAGCACGGTTCATACTCGACATATTCTTCTGAATCGAGCGGAATGCCGATGTAATGCTCTAGCGTGAATGCTGGAGACAGTAACCACTTTTTCGGATATTTCTCATGCTCAATTTGTGACAAGCCACACCAGCCAAACTTGCCATCTGCATCAACCACCACCTTGAAATCGCCCGCCTGTAACGCTGCCTGTTTCATGAGTCCCTCCATCAGAACATATTTCTTGACTGACTCTCGAACAGACCATTCTAGCAGGCGATTTCACAATTGACGAATCTACGCCATTTTTACTCCCACCATTAGCAGTAAGTTGATCCCAACTCGCGAATATGTAGTGCCCAACGCCACATTCAGTTGCCACAGGGATGCGGGGCCATTAACTGTGTCTATCCGAATCATATCCCAGCGGGCCAGCAACACCAAACGCGCACTTTCCCCTGGGGTCAACTGCAATGGATGTTGGGCCGCATGTTACAAAGAAAGAGAATTGACCCTCGACCAGCCCTGAAAACAGATCTCACCTTTCGATGAAAGGCAGAAATTGTCGCCAACCTGTGGCCGTGTCGCTATCCGCAAAGCCAAAGACGGCTACCCCAGCAGAGTTGCTGTTTGTCACGTAGATGTAGCCCCGTCTTTCATCAACTTCTATATCCCAGGGGCCAAGCCCCCCTGTCTCTAGCGTGGTGATCACTTCTGTCCCACGAATCACAGAAAGGGTATCAGAACGATAATTGGCCGCATAGACATAGTCATGAGTCTCGTCCACGGCAATCCCGCGTACATCATAGCCGACGGGAATCTCCGCAATCACTTCCGCACCTTCAATCACAACAACATGGCTAGGTGGTCCATCCCAAGACGCAGCATAGAGTCGGTTCTTTCGAGAATCCACTGTAATAGTATTGATGCTATAACCCATGCTACCCACATCAATCCGCTGAAATTCTGTTCCATTCCAATAGGTAATCAGCCCAAAATCGCCGCGTGTTAAATACATATGGCCATTTTGGTCATCAATAGCAATTTCATAGATCCCCCCATTGGGGTCAGCTTCATAAATTGTTTGGGTCATAAAGGTGCTGTCGTCAACTGTCACGAGAATATTCTGCGCACCTTCACCGAACGGGTTACTTTGTCCCACATATATCTGTTTGTCAAAGTCACTGAATGTCATTGCATGGGGTCGCTCTAGCGGAATTTGGTGAATGATTTGCGTATCCTCAATAACTACAATTTCTCCAGGGCCAGCTTCGTCGGCTGGGGCTAGCGGCTTTGTAATCGGATTTGCAATATAAACAAGGCCAGAATCAGGATGTACAATGATCTCCCGTGGTGCATATCCCACACCCATTGTGGTTATTAACTCAGTATCGCGAATCACATAAAGTTGATTGGCCAACAGATCCAGCACATACAGCAGATTGTTGCGGTGATTGAAGACCATTTTGGCACCGGCACCAAAGGACGTTTCATCGGGCCACGGAATGGTATCAACGAGTTTGGGGCCATCAAGCAGAGCGATATAGCTTTTACCCGGCATCCCTCCTAAATTAATTACATAGAGCAATCCGCCCGGCGTCATTGCCATCGCACTTGGTCCGGGAACATAGATAACATCGAGTAAGCGCGGCAGGCGCTTTTCGCTTTGTCCCTGGACTTGGCAGGCGCTTACGGTGGTGAGCAACAGTATAAAGCAGCAACCGGCTACTAAGAATGGCAGGAGATGACGCCAGCTAGATCGTGAAAAAGATATCATCATGATTTTCCTCATATTAATCGCGTATACAACGAACATTTGGGGGAATGGGTCAGCTACGACTTCTTCTCCTTACTGGCCCATTCCCCGTTGGAGTCACCGGTTCATTGATCACTGTCCCGGTGGCGAGGCAGTAGATTCATCGCTGATCAGCGGCAAATAGACTTGGAAATCATAGCTAGGTGGATAGACTTTAAAGGCACTTGATGACGGTTTGGCTACAAAGTCACCATGATAAAGTCCATACCACCAAGGCGTACGCGCCGGGTCTGCATCCGCACGAATCTCTGTGCTTTGGTATTGGGCAACATACGACGCGCCCCAAGATGGTGACTGAATTGCAGCTGCTTGGGCAAGACCATCTAGCCCACATTCAGCCCGTGTTTTGATCACACCTGTATCGCGATATTGATACCAGAAAACTTTGGTCACTGAGGGTGTCGTTGCATCCCAACCAGTCTCTTGAAAGAGAATATCAAAGCTGCTGAAGAGATGCCCCGCTTGTTCATTGGTTGTCACAAGTTGTGGCTTAAGGGCAGGGCAGTTGTCGGCGGCTTTATCCCCTTTGGCGGTATTCCAACCGATCTCAGTGATCCAAATCTCTTTATTACTGTCGCGATTGTTTCCTAGCAATGCCAAGAATTGTGTTAGTGCCGTATCACCATTGCCCCACGGCCTGCCTAGCACCCAATCATAATGCAAATATTCTTGGGGGTTTACCATGAGCCGACCGTTGTTGTCTGTATAATAATAGGGATGCAACGCGAAAACGTCGAATGGAGACTCAGGGTATACAGGGTTAATATTACTATATGCCGCTAAAAGATAATTGTATGCATCCAGATTCACACCACCCAAGCCGCCAAAGAGCACGCGATCATCGGGATCAACGCCATTCTTGATCGCATCATATGCCGCCTTCAATAGTAAAGGATACTGATCTGTACGCAACCGCGTAGGCAGATAATCCGGCTCATTCCAGATCTCCCAGGCACCGATGCGGGTCTTGTAGTAATCTGTGAGAAAGTTTGTCACGGCAACGAATTCTTCTCGATACCCATCCTCACTCACCACACCACCGGCATCACTGGGCGACCCATCTGGGTTAAAACGCCGCCAGCGTTGGGAGGCCAAACTCTGATAGTCGATCACCCCCAACACGGCCATGTTGCTGGCACAGAGGCTATCGATCAATTCATCATGTTTCTTGAGATCGAGTCCAGCCATTGGCGTATCACGGATAAAGGCAGCGGCGTTGACCTTGAATTCAAGCCGAATCCAATTCGTGCCGATATCAGTCAACCGTGCCATGCGTCCCGGGAGGTCATCTTCCGTATCAACATCCATCACAATGCCTTTGCTCACCTCATTCGCTATTTCTGGCCCAACCGCGCCCGGCACAGATATCGTCGGATCCAGATCCTCACACTTGCTGACACCTGCTGGCGGGCTCGGTTCAATGTATTTCTCCACATTGATATTGTCCAACCACGCTCCACGATCAGCATCATTCTCAAGACCATCACTCACGAAACGCCAGAGCACTTTCACTTGATTCTGATTCTCATTAACGGCCATTGCTTCAGCCGCCAGGGTTGGATAAAAGATACGTCGCCGTTCCCAGAGATGATCATTCACATCCACGTGATCATAAAACCAACTCTCCCTCCAACTCAAGGCATAATACTTTTCTGCCCCGCCCTCATCAAACTCGCCAATGTGAAAACCGATTTTGAAGCGATCCAGGTCATTTTCCGTTGCCGATGCATCTTGCCAATATTGGAATTCGACCATAAAGTTCTGGAAACTTTGCACATTCTCAAAAGTGCAGACCATATCCGTTACAAAGTGGGTTGGATAGGTCCTCTGTGCTGGATCAACACCATCTCTACCACCAGCAGCAGGCCAAAGCGCTTTGGAGCGCGGTTGCTCTATATTCGGAATCGGTGAAATCGTTGTCCAATACTCATCAATTGCCCACTGATATTCCTCTGTGCCCAATGTGGACGAAGTGATCCGGAAATAGCGACAGCCATCTTTTTCAGGATAGGACAAATCGCCACTCTCAAAATCTTCCCCATAGAGCAAGTTCCAGCCCGAGGAGGTCTGTTGTGGAATCGGTACTATCAATCCCGCTTTGACGCGATTTTGGAACGATTGGCTTACACCAGATTGGAGCGGAACTGTAATGATTTCCGGCACCGGCAAACCAGCATTCCAGCGCGCTTGCTTTTCTGCCTCGCTCAATTCAACAGCAAAGAGTGAGCGTTCCATCACATAGCTCATGTCCGTGACTTTGTCCAGTAGTGGACCATCCAGTGGAATCGGCGTTGGTGTCGGCAATGGGCTGCCGGGCTGTGTCGGTGTGGCCGTTGGCGTCGGCGAAGGGGTCGCGGTCGGCGTTGGTGTTGGCGGCGGTGTCCGGTCGCACTCATGCTCTGAGAGACGCGCCTTCACGTCAATCCATCGATTGCCCAATTCGATCCAGGCGGTGATGCGCTTGGTTGGGTCAAAATTGTTAACGGTCATCGCGAAGTGATCGTGGGCACCGTGGCGGAACCAAGCACCCTGCGTTTTGAAGCGGAACGCTTCGCGGTTGGGGGTCTCCCTGTGGGTGATCCAGCGCACTTTGTAGCTGCCAAGGCTGCCGGTGTAAGTACTTTGATCCGCGGGGGAAAGACGATGCCAGCTTTTGGCTTTGAAGCCGATGGCATCAAGCTTGCGCGGCTGTGGATTCGTCACGCCAAAGGTCAGCTTGGTCGAGCCATCGCCATTGGACACATAGCCGTAGAAATCAAAGGTCACCTGCCCTGCGCGCTTGCTCAGGCAGATATCCTGGGGATTCGGTGGTATTGGCGTCGGTCCTGGTGTGGAGCCACAGTCAAAGTGACTGGGACGGACGCCAGCGCGGTCAATCTGATTGCCGACTTTGGCCCGCACGCGAATTCTACGATTGGAGTTGAAATTGTGGAGTTGAATCGAAAAGGTTTCGCGGGCTGCTTGCTGAAACGTATTGAAATTGGGCTTGAAACGATAGCCATTGTGCTTGGGATGATCGGGGCCATCTTTGATCCAGGTGACGGCGTAGTCACCCAAGTCACCGCCATAAACGGCGCCTTTGGTCGGTTCAATCCGTTTCCACTGGCGGCTGACAATCTCCACCCACTTTACCTTTTGGTTACAGTGATTGGTGATACGGAATTGCAGCGTGGTTATGCCATCAACTGCGGTCTCGTAGCCCAAGTAGTCGAAGGTGATACACTGTTTGGTCTTCGTGGCGCAGACATCAATATTGTTGGGAATATCGTCGACGCGCAGCATATCATCTTCAGGGCTATCCACTTCATCATCTGGTGGTATTTCTGCGGTAGGCAATGGGGAGTGGAAGAGATTGGCTGCCTGTATCTGCCCTTGGAAGGCTAGCCCCAACACGAGTAGTGCCAGGGCAATGAGCATGATTCCGGTAATGTCATTCTTTGGTGATTGCATCGGGGATCTCCATTGATCTGCGATTGTGAGGGTAGGTTCATGCGTACAAGTTCCCCTTTTGCATCCAATATAAAAGGGTCTTGTACTCGCAGAGCGTACAAGACCCAGGGTAGAAGATATGCTTTTTACATGGAACGGTCATATGCCGTAAACATACATGCCAACCGTGGCCCAACGTCCGCTTCAGCCGCGCTTCGCGTCGGCTGCAAGCTTTGTTCGGTGGCTTTCTAAACACATATTCAAGAATGGTTCTTTGATTGCTTGAGCATCAAAGTCTCTCGCACCTAGAAAGGTAACAAAATTTAACATGCCATTGGCTACGCTTTCTGCGAATGCTTCATCCTGACCAAGCTGTTCATTTTCCAACCAAAAACCGAGGATAACGAAGGTATTTGTCTCCCGATCAAATTTACTATCAATACGTGCTACCAGATGCTCATTCCACAAAATAGGCATGGTATAGTAACCGAATTTACGCTTCTCTTTAGGCTTGTACACTTCCCACACATAGTCAAAACCGAACAACGTTTTAGCGCGTCCACGTGCGCTCACCGGATCGAGTGGTGCGAGAATGACCGCTTCTTCCGTGGTTGTTGTATCTAGCGGTTGCCACGCCTGTGGAATGCGACCAGTGATTAGCTCATGAAGCAGGTGAGCGTCACTGCTGAACGCGTAATGGGTGGCGCGTTGTCCTTCAATTTTGACCTCAATGATTTCGTCATCGGCCAGCAGGGTTTCCACAAGCGGCTGCTTTTTGCTGAATGGCACACCACGCTGAAAGGCATCGCTTGTGCGCTTGAGGCGCGATAAGCCGCCAAAGCTGATTTCCTTTTTGATTAGAAAGCAGTCGACTTCGTCGTCGCTGTGTTCACGAATGAGATGGGCAGGTGCAACGTGTTTGGTGAGCGCATAAACGCGCTCGAAATTGTCGCGATCGTGGATCATCACTTCACCTGTGCGCCAGAGATAATAGAGGGCCAACGAGCTATCTTTGCGACCGCGATAGTTCTTTGTTCGTTTCCGTTTTTCAGCATCGAAATCGCGGTTGCTGACGGTGGTTTGCGCTTGCAAAAGCGTTCGCATTTCGGCAATGGCAGCGGCGTATTTGCTGCCGTTTTTACGAACGCGCGGGTCGCAATCGACGTTGCCGTCGCGCTCGCGCTGCATGACAGTGCGCCAGTAGGGGAGTTCGAACATCGGCCGAACCGCCAACCACCCGCCCCAATCAAAAAATTTGCGCTGTTGGTACGTTACCTCTTCCCACATCGCTGGTTTGTAATTGAGGACACGACTGTGCAATTGAATGTCGTGGCTACGGGCAATAATTTGCAGCGGGTCAAGCTGCAAAAAGTCGATGGCGTGCATCGCTTGTTCAGCGCCTTCAATACCTTGCCAACGTCTCCCCGGCCACAAGCCCTGTTTGCCGAGTATGAAACGGTGAGCGATTGAAGTGTCAATTGCCAGGGTCATATTGTCTCAAGAAATGTTAGAACAGCGCGACTAAACATCTTCGGTCTCTGAAGCGGCGCAAAATGTGTACCACTCTCCAACAATAGCAACGTTGCAGTTGGAATTGTGCGAGCGAGATAGCGGGCATGTGTTACCTTGATGAACTCATCTGCTTCGCTCTGGACGATGACCACGGGTACGTCAATTTGCGCCAATTGAGCCGCTGAATAATTAGGCTGGGTGGTTTGCATCAACTCAACGGCTTCTAGCAAGTCATCAAACTTATCTGGTGTGGCAGATAAGTCGGCATACTCTTTTTTGTGGCGGTTGAAAATTCGGCCGATAATCGGCGTACATTCAAACGGCTTTGTGCCACTCGGAGCCATATTGCACGCAAAAAAGAAGATCCCCGCAACGCGCTTAGGGTTGTCCGCTCCCAAAATGAGCGCAATACACGCCCCAGCCATACGTCACCATGTTGGCAACTGCCTTGAGCGCATCGCTTTCCGCTGGTGGCGTGGAGACAAAATACCACGGCGCAGGTCCGCGCCAATACCAGATGTCGCCTGAAACTTCTAAGTCCATGTTTCCTCACACCATAGCGCGATTGACATGTTCCAAAAGCTGCTCGACAACCGCCTCAAGCGGAATCGTCGTCACGATTTCGAGTGTAGCCCCTAGACGCAGCAGCGGCTCAACTGTTTCTAAATAGCCAAGCACCTCAGTCATTTCCTCTGGACGCTTGCCGTAGGAATTTGTTTTCCTGGTCAGCAATCGTTCCTTGATTACGTCGGCGGGCGCGCTCAACAAAATTACGTCAGTCAGTTGTGGGTAAAATTTGCCCTGATTCTCCGCGCATCCGCTAATAAAGAGTGGCGCGTCGCCAGTGTCATCAAGCGCCTGCTGCAACCGATCTTCACTCCACAGTTGATTGCCATCGACAAACTCGGACCAGCCCGACTCGTCCATATCGATTGCCTGAAATCCATGTTTCCGCAGCTCCCCGATGACGCTCGACTTGCCTGTGCCGGACATTCCTGTAATCAAAACACGCATCATCGTTCTCCTGCTTATTCATTTACAGTCACTTGATAGCTATTTTTTGAGTAGCGCAATCAGCGTAGACAGATCGCCATGCCGAAAAGTATGGTCAGAATCAGAAATCACATGAGTTTGGGCCTGGGGTAAATCACTTTGATAAAGAATCATGTGTTGGATGGGGACAATCTCGTCGGTGTTTGAATAGACCAAATCGATTGTTTCTATCCAGTACAAATCCTTGTGATAGTTGTCAGGCAGCACGAAACTTGCTGCCGACCAGTCTGGGTCTGTTCCCCAATGGGGCGCAGCCACCAAAATGAGATATCTAACGTGCGGTGACGGTGGTTGGGAAGCAAGGGCATGGAGGCAACAGGAACCGCCCAGCGAATGCGTGATGATTGTTGTCGTTGCTTCCAACTGGGCGATGTGGTCAGAGATTGCGGCAACCCATTCGGCCGAATCTGGCGCATCAGAGTTTGGCAGGATAGGTGACATCACCTTTTCTGCAGCCAGATCACCTTCATCCAGCAATCGCTGGAGCAATACAAAACTTCCGTCTGCCGCTTTGGGATTTCCTGCCCCATGTAGGAATAGTACATTCATGTTTCCTCGCTATGCAGCACGCTGCTGTGCTTACCGCTCCATCACCCCTTTTCCGGCAAGAATTTTGTCGCGGAATTTCATGATGTGTGAAATCCTTGTGGACGACTTTTTGGCCGAATTAAGATTGATAACATAACTTCTCTGCCGTCCCGGTGTCAGACTGTGAAATGCCTCTGCCAGTTCAGGGTCAGCGCCCATGGCGTCAACCAATTCAATGGGTAATTCGATGGCGGCTTTCTCTTCTGGCGGCTTGATACCCGCCTCCGCATACCCCTTCGCTTCTTCCAAGCAGGATTGGATAATTGGCTTCATCGCTGCCACCTGTGCGTTATCGGTAAAGCGGATCATGTCGGCATGCTGCGTATTGGGCCCCTGCTTCTCAAGCACCCCTTCCGGGTCTTTCATGAGCGCAGCATTGAAGAAGCTCAAGCGAAAATCACGGCGCAACGCACCAATGATGGCGATATTGCGATCTGCAAACAGGTAACATGGGTGTCCCCATTTGACCGTTTCGATTAGTCCAGCATCGAGACAAATCGCACGCAGTTCGGCCAGGCCGGTTTCCCATTGCCGCGTCGAACAATCTGGCGTATTGAATCGCTCACAGCGTCCGCAACCCTTTGTGAAATAGTCCTCAATATGTGTGATCATGGTCATTGTCGTCTCCCCATGCCATTATGAAACTTTGGTCGAAATCCACCACGTTGTGCCGCCAGCATCTTTCACGCCGCTACGTTTATCGTCGTCATCTTTTTGCACAGGTTCCTGCACCGACTCAGCACCGTTCTCTAGTGCGCGTTGATAAACGGCATCTACATCTTCGACATAAACGTGGACATAGGAGGGCATGGCAGGCCAGCCGGGAATGCTATCAGCCAGCATCAGCACGCCGTCATCGAGGCGAACTTCAGCGTGGTTGACACCGCCGTCTTCATTCGGGAAGAGGCGCAGCTGAGTCGCGCCAAATGTTTCGATCAAGAACTGAATCGTTTTGTCCGCGCCATCGACAATCAGATAGGGCGAGATTGAAGGATAGCCGTCGGGTTTGAAATTCGGTTTCATGATGTACCTCATTCACGCTGGATTGGTTTGCGGCCCACGAAGCGCTCCTCACCCATCAAAAAGGCAATCGCTCGCCGCACATTTTTATCAACGCTTTGCTCTGACTTTAACTTGGCAATGTAGCGGATAATCTCCTTTTGCAACGATGGCGACAGGTTATCAAAGATTTGTTGTGCCTCCATGTTCTCCGCCAGTGCATGCGTTAGTTTAGGATGTGGCTCGATTGAGCGGTCGCTCGCATCGTGTGCCATACTGACCGCCACAACTTCGCCGATGCGTCGTGGCGAGTCGTCGAGCATGATCATGTTGACGTAGAGCCGCCATGCACCTTTGTATTTGACCAGCGTCTGCTGGTACGGCTTGCCGTTGAGCGAGCCGCGAATTGGAATCGGGCTTGTCGATTTTCCTGCCTCGGCAAAGAGCGCCTGCAAAGCTTCATCAGGGACAGCGACGAATGGATTGCCGTCAATGATTTGGAGCACCGCATTAAATTCGGACATGAGGTTATTGGTGCTACTCATTGTCATCCCACTCTATCGGCCTTTTCCAATAGCTTTGTTGTGGTCTTCCAGCTCCGAATGGTCATAAGTTTGTATTCTGGCGTTACCACGATTCTACTAAGCCGACTCTTTGTGAGTTGGGCGCTAAGGCGTTGCGAGTAGATCACACCGTCACCTGCCCAGACCATATCCACTCCCTCTCGCGGTTCGAACACAGATATGGCCTGTTTTGAATCAAGGTCTATCAAAAAGATTGTATCGCTATGATATTTTTTGGGCTGCTCTCCAAAGCCTTTAGGCTTGTTCTCGATCACAGCCTTGAACATATCGTGGGCCAAAACTAGCACTCTAACGATCTCGTCATCGAGATCAAAATTCTTAGCCAAAACCTCTTCGATTTGAACGCCTATCTCACTATCGTTTTTGTCCGACTTCAGAATTACGTTACCGGTGGCAAGATACGTTGAAACACTGGAAAACCCCTCTTGTTCCAAACATTCTCGCAGTCCTGCCATCAACACTTTATTTTTGCCTCCGACGTTGATACCACGGATAAGGACCATGTGTATTTTCATCTCATTCATGTTCAACAGCCCTTTTTGCATAATAGTTCAACAAAATTGCACCATTGTTGAGCTGTCTGCTTTCGTGCAATGTCAGTTGCAGCGTTTGCTCAAGGTCGCCATACAGGGGGATTCCGCGAGCCAATAGCACGGGATCGATCAGCAATTGATAGCTGTCTATCAGATTTTGTGCGGCAAGCTGGCGAAGAATTTCGCCGCTGCCAAGTAGGGTAATTCCGCCACCTTCGGTCGATTTCAACTGACGAACTTCATCAAACAAGCTATCTTGGGCAATTCGGGTGTTCTGCCACGACACGGTGGACAAGGTGCGTGAGAAGACAATTTTTTCAGCGTCGCGCATGCGCTGGGCTATTTCGGGGAAGGTGGCAAAAGCCGCGTCAGTTGTCCAGAAGTTGGCGAAGCCTTCGTAGGTTTTTCGGCCGAAAAGTAGCGTTGCCCCATCCTGCCGCAGATTCTCACGCGAAAGCTCCAAATCTTCTTCATCGTGATTGTGCCAGTCGATGCCGTCTTGGTCATCCTTGTAACAACCGTTGAGTGATAGTATGGTGAATGTCGTTAACTTTCTCACTAGCAATCTCCCCGCTTCACATGAGCATGGGCGAGTTCAATCGCCCGTCAACTTAATTAATTTGGCCTCAAAGCGATCTGGATATGCTTCCTGATATCCCCAAACGTCTAATTCTGGCAGTTCGACACCATGACGGGTCAGAAAGGTTGTGATGTCGGTACGATGGGCGATGCCATGAAAGATCTGGGACATGTAGATCAGGCGCGCATGGTAGTCGAACGACCACGTTTCGTTCTCCTCATGCACGTTGTCAGTTGGCGACACGCGCTCAATTGTGTCGAGAAACGCTTCATTGAGCGTGTCGGCATATTCTGCCATTTGCGCGAAGGTTGGCTTGTCTGCCCACTTAAATGCTGGCTGTAGACTCGTGCCGTGAATGCGCTCCAGAAATTCGGCTTGCGAGTTGATCAGATGGGATAACGTCTTGCGGATTGAGCCGTAGGTGCCGGGAATTTCAGCCGAAACCATCTCTTCATCCACCTCCATACAAATCCCCAGCAACTGCTGAGTCATCCAATTGTCATAGCGGACAAGTTCAATGAGCGTTGGTTCAGCCTGTATGTCCATTTGTGATGTCTCCTTCACTCATGCCATATCAACATTTTGTTGAAGCAGCCACTGATTGCCATCTGGATCGGCAATCATCGTCGAGATACCCCACGGTAGACGCTCCAGCGGCGGTAACTCTAATCCCTTCGCCTGTAATGCAGCGTAGTCCGCTTCAATGTCGGTTGTCACAAGCACCGTCACCCCCTTGCTCCCCGGCTTCTCCCACGTTGAAAGTACAATCGCAGTCGATGCCCCTGGCGGTACAAGCTCGATCCAGCGCACATTTGGATCGTCACTTTCAAAATGTTCCATGTTGGTGCGTACCTCAAATCCGAGCATGTTTGTGTAAAAGTCAAGCGAAACCTGTTGGTTGGTCACCGGCATTCCGATTAGGTCAATATGTTTGATATTCATAAGTCGATTCCTTTTGATTGTGTCAATTACATCATTTTGTTGTCAACGAACTCATCATATCCGCTTCCCATTGTAAAAATCGGTCATGTTGTCGGAATTTCTGGTCGATCAGGTCATAGTAACCGGTAAAATAATCGAGCGGTGACATATCGACCAGCTCGCGGAAATCGCGGGTGAGATGGGACGCGTCATGGAATCCATGACGAGCCGCGATTTTGCCAAGTGTCATACCATAAACATGCTTAAGTGGTGAGTTGAGAACACGGTTTACGCGTGCAATGCGCGAAAATTGCTTGGGTGACAGGCCGACAATTTGCCGAAAAACGCGCCCGAATTGACGGTCGCTCAGATTGACGGACTGTGCCAATGCTGCGACGTGAACCTCCTGTTTGGCAAGCTGTTGCGTTGCAAACGAAATCCGCGCCCAATGCCGCCGCTCGACTCTACGTTGGACAAGAAATGCGACTAGCGGAAACGCCCAACGCAGTGTGTACAGCGAGTCAAAAAGCTGCTCCTCAAGGCGGCGCACCTCCGGCGGTTGGTAGAAGTCACGCAACGGCATGAATGCGTACGTCTGCTTATCTGTGGTGTCCTCATGCTGAAATGCTGCCCAGCCGCCGGGCGTAAAGCGCACGCCGATCATGGCCGAACTGCTGATACCAACTTGCCGCACGTGCAGCGCGTGGGCGTAGGGGCGCATTAGCCAGCTTGATGCGCAGTCAAACGGCTGGTTAGTGTTGTATGGGAGAATCTCTGACTGGCCTTGAAACTGGAAGAGGATTTCGGCGCGGTTTTCGGCTGAAATAATCTCATCTGGCGCAACCACCCGTGGTGCTAGCAAGCGCCAAAAGCACTCAATCGCATCAGACAAAACTGCTGGAGGGCATATTTGTTCATAATGTACCATGTCGTCAATTCTACCATTACTAGACCGTATGTTCTAAAATGACTTAGCCTACTATGGCCTGCCGAACGACCTGCGTAACCAGCCACGGACCTGCGCTGAGAAAACATCAATGAGAACCTCTCGTCAAGCGGGCGGCCAACTTCGAAAGCCAAGATCACCCGTGGTCTGGTTGACGCGATGTTGGACTGCTCAGATGCAAGCTACAGACACCAGTAACGCACAACAATCTAACAGCAATTCTCAATTTGACGAAATGGTAGGGGAGAAGAGAATGAGAGAAGTGAAAACGGAAAGGGGGAAAAAATGAAACCACTCGGATACAAGCAAATTCTGAACATAATGCAGGAAGCATTTCAAGGGTTGCCCGATTACCGAACGGGAAAGAATGTGCAATATGAAATAAGTGATGCGGCGCTGGGTGCCTTTGCCGTCTTCTTCACCCAATCGCCGTCCTTCCTGGCGTATCAGCGAGATATGCAAAGGCAGCAAGGGCGCAACAATGGCAGGAGCCTCTTTGGGATGGAGAAAGTGCCGAGTGACAACCAGATCCGCAATCTGCTCGACCCAATAGAGCCAAGGTACCTGCAAGCACCGTTTTGGGAACTCTTTGCAAGACTCGAGAAGCAAGGGATTCTGGCAGCCTATCAGGTGTTTGACCAAGGCTATCTGTGCGCCCTGGATGGCACCTACTATTTTTCATCAGAGCGAATTCACTGCGAGAACTGTACGGTGCGCACGCATGGGGAACAGCAGTACTACTCCCATGCAGCGATTACGCCAACGCTAGTGGCGCCCGAGCAGCGTCACGTCATTGCCCTCGAACCCGAGTTCATCCTCCCGCAAGACGGGGTTGAGAAACAAGACTGTGAACAGCAAGCGGCTAAACGGTGGGTGCGGCGCAATGCGCAACACTTCCAGCCCTGGCAACTGACGATTCTGGCCGATGATCTCCATTCCCGGCAGCCCTTCTGTGCGCTTCTGCTCGAGCATCAGATGCACTTTATTCTCACCTGCAAACCCGACTTCCATCCCACGCTCTCTGAGGAAGTCAAACTGCTTGAGCGAATCGATGGCCTCTCCACAGTGACCATGCGCCGCTGGAATGGACGCTATGCCGAAGTCTGGCAACTGCGCTACACCAATCGCCTGCCCCTACGCGACTCCCTCGATACCCTCTATGTCAACTGGGTTGAGGTGCGCATCTCGCGTGAAGACACCGGCGAACGACTTTACCTGAATACCTTTGCCACCAGTCACACGCTCACTGACCAAAGCGTTCTCTCCATTGTCACCGCAGGGCGCACACGCTGGAAGATTGAAAATGAGAACAACAACGTCCTCAAAAACTATGGCTATCACCTCGAGCACAACTATGGCCATGGCCAGCACTACCTCGCTGCCATTCTCGTCATGCTCAATCTCCTCGCTTTTCTCACTCATACCATTCTTGATCTCACCGACGAGCGCTACCAGCGCATTCGTCAAGAACTCGCCACTCGCATGACCTTCTTTCAGGATCTTCAGGCCCTCTCTCGCTATCTCTTTTTCAATTCCTGGGATTCTCTACTCATTTTTATGGCTCAACAACTCCAACTTGAACCCCCGTCCCCTGGCTAGCTACATATTGAGAATTCCTGGCTGGCTTTGGCGCAAACTTGACGAGCTTGCGAGAGCTCTTTTCCTCTTGCCTTTTTAGATCAGCAAATATTGCTTTCAAATCAAAACCAAATTTCTTTGCATGTTCCAGACGAACCTTGCGAACCTCTTCCACTATCGTATCCTGCCACATGGCTAACTCTCCATCAGTTCTTGCGGCGAACAGATAATCGGTGGTTCATATCCCACATCTCGACACACCTGTTCTATTCGCCCTCGCATTGTTGCATTGGCAATATGCTTGAAGTTCCACGTCAGTAAATAGTCTACACCGTTTACCGTCGCAACTGCTATGTGAAGCGCATCCTCGACCGCTTCTTGAGGCAAGGCATTTGTGTTGATCAATTGCTCTGCTAAAATCAACGCGTCATCATCTAATTGCAACAATGGAACATCCTCCAAAACCTCCAATCTTGCCTTGGCAGCATCTTCATCTCCACGCTCTGACTCCTGAATTACCAACTGAGACCCGTATAGATCAAACTCATCTCGTCGTATCTTCCACCATTCTTGAGTCAACTGTTGATTGGCAGCGATGATTAGATCCCGACTCGGCCAAGCTGAAGATAGCTGATTACACTTGTTTCTACATATACTTTCGGCTTCATCGTATCTCACTTATAGCCTATGTACTTTCTTGCGGTTTTCTCATTCCATAGCTTCATTATAATAGAAAAACTGGGCGGATTCTACCCAGCTTCAAGACTACCTTTTTCACTTACCCAACGAGGGGAGCGCCTAACGTTCAGCGTAACCGGGCGGCGACGTTACGCGTTGATTTCAGAGAATGAATCTTGTCCGGGTGGTTGATTGCTTCCGTAATATGATGCTAACGTTCCTTCGTCAAGTATACATGATTGCCATACCTATCGCGGATACTCCACATTCTTCTGTCAGCCATCGTGTCCATTCCCCACCTGTTGCAGTATGAACTCAGTGCCTGCCTTATTATAACAGAAAAACTGGGCAGCTTCTACCCAGCTTCAAAATTCATTGTCCCTAAACCACGTAGCCGCAAGCCCAACGCCCGCATCAGCGGACCTGGAGGCCAACCGACCAACTTCTACGACAAAGTCTACTCCACCTTAAGTAAAGTTGTAAACGAGCACAGATCACCAGGTTCCGCTGGACGCCATGTTAGAGGGCGACCGCCAACAACCAAGCCAGACACGATTCACCCACAAAAAGCAAGAACACAAACTGCGCGTTCGACACGACCACTACTGGCACGCACCTTTTGCAAAACAGTTCTGTCTCAAGCCGCCCCTTACCTAAGTGTGCTTTTCTCTGCGGCTTAACCCGCAGACTTTCACATTCGCTTACTGGCAGCAGTGGAAAGCGCACCCGCCCACCCGACCATCGGTTTGGCGGTGGCAATCCTCTTCATCTCCGACCGCCTGACCAGTTCCACGCCACGGCCAAACGACTCATCCTCCAAATACCCACTCGCTTGCTCACTTTGATTTGTTATCAACCAGTATCGGATGTAAAATCATTCGCACTATCCGATACTATATTCTTTTCTACCTATGCTAAACACACGACTACTCAATCGCATTAATCAGAAACAACAAGGACTTGATACCCTTCGCCCTCTACCAACATCAGCAGTCAATCGGCTGCAAGAGGAAATGGTTGTCGAGTGGATTTACAATTCGAATGCCATTGAAGGCAACACGCTCACGCTCCGAGAAACACGTCTCATTCTTGAGACTGGTTTGACCATTGGTGGCAAAAGCCTGCGAGAGCATTTCGAAGTCACCAACCACAAGAAAGCTATTGAGTATGTTGAATCCCTTGTTCAGCAAAATGATGAGATTACTTCTTTTCATGTGCGGCAGATTCATCAGCTTGTTCTAGCACAGATTGACGATGAGAGTGCTGGCGCATTTCGCAACCTGCCCGTTCATATTGCCGGCGCTTCTCACGTGCCGCCTGAACCATGGCAAATCTGGTCGCTCATGGAAGAATGGGAGAAGTGGCTCAACAGCGAGTCTTTAACACTACACCCCGTCGAACGTGCGGCATTAGCCCATCACAAACTCGTTTCAATTCATCCATTCATCGACGGCAATGGACGAACTGCTAGACTCGTCATGAACCTTCTTCTCATGCGGCAGGGGTATCCGCCAACCATCATTTTGAAGGTGAATCGACAACAATACTATCGCGTCTTGGCACAAGCAGACCGGAGCAACGAAACACCTTTAATCAATTTTGTTGGACGAGCAGTTGAACGTAGCCTGATTCTCTATCTCAATGCCTGCACCCCGCAGCCATCGGAACCATCAGATGAACAGAAATGGATTCCACTTCGGGAAGCAGCAACCGATTCTCCCTACACCCAGGATTATCTGAGCCTACTCGCTCGCAGCGGTCGCTTAGAAGCCGTCAAAAGAGGCAGAAACTGGTTCACAACTCGCAACGCCATCAAAGATTATCAACAGTCTCTTGTTCGATCTGCGAAACAAGAAGCCCCCTAACGAACAGGCTAACGGGCCGCAGGGCTGCGGACACAATGCCATCGACCACAACCTCACGTCAAACGTAAATCCAACATCGAAAGCACTGATCACCTGCGGTCCGGTTGAGCCGATGTTGGGCCGCTTTGACGACGGAATTTACAGCTAAGCAGCCCACTTCTGTCTGCGAGAAGCGTAGCCGTAGGTAAGGTTGAAAATATCCTCGCACTTGCTTTTGAAGAGGCGTCGGTCATAACTATCGGGCAGGGTTTGATCCAGCACCTCTTCTATTGCCGATTTGACCCGCGCCTGGCTCTGGTGATCTTTGTGCCAATCTTGAATGAGCACCGTTGGCTGCTCTTCGAGCAGACGGTACAACAGCTTTCTTGCCGCCACTTTTACGCGCTGTGTCTCGCCTGCCGTCATTGGCTCTTTCTTCAACAGGTCGAATAGCTCCAGTTCGTCTTCGCTCAACCCCTCGCGAATATGACGCTCTTCTTCTTCTTTCAAATCTTTGGCAAGATTGACCAGCTCCTGGTAATAGTTCTCATTTGATGAACCGCCCGCATTGTACCGTTCGACAAGCTGCTGTAGACGCATGGCAAAATCGGCACGAGTTGCATTCTGTTGCAGCATTTGTGCGATCTTCTCTTCAATAAATGTGCGCAGATCGATAATCTCGATATTTTTGTATCGGGCCTTGGGGAAATCGGCCTTGAGCTTATCGAAGTCGGTGCGGCTTAAATCCCACGTGCGCCCCTGCTTGACAATGCGATATTCGACAGGTGAATCGCTCATGACCCGCACTTCGTCGCGCTGCGATTCCTCATCTGTCACAATACTCTCATCGAGCAGAGCCGAAATGCGCAACGAGGCGCTGTTAACATCCTGCTCTTCGATAATGCTGTCGATGACGCCGCGCAGATATTGAAAAACCGCAACCAGCGGACGCTTGCGCTCGCCAAAGATTTCGGGCTTGCACGCCTCGTAAAGCGAACTGATCGTATTTTCATACACGATAAACGCTCTGCGCCATTCATCCTTTTGCAGCAAGCAGTCGGCAAAGAGCTTGAACTGCTCCAGGTTGCGAAAGGTGTCTTGCGATTGGAGCACGCTCGTTACGTCCACGCCACACTCACGGCAGAACGCAACACCCTGCGCAATCGCATCGTCGAGCAGATCAAAGAGTGCGCTCTTCTCCTGTACGGGCAAGGCGTCGTCATAATCGGTATCGCCCAGCGCATAGTCGGCCAGCGCGCGTTTCATGTTGCGAAAGACGTTGTAGTAGTCGACAATTTCGCCATTCTTCTTGCCAACGCCGTTGATCAGGTGCGGCGTGACGCGATTGGCGCGGGCAATTGTCTGCATCAACGTGTGGTCGCGCATCGGCTTGTCGAGATAGAGCGTTGAGAGCGTGGGCGCGTCGAAACCTGTTAGCCACATGGCGCAGACAAAGACCAGCCGCAGCGGATGCTCCGCATCTTTGAACTGCCACTCGATGTCGTGACCATGCTCGTCGACCGTATTCATGCGCGCACGGTGGGGCTTGATGGACAATCCCTGTGCGGCAAACTTTTCCTCTTCGCCATTCTCTTCGCTGACAACCACCGCCATTTCGGTTGATCGCATGAAGTCGAGAATCTTGCGCAGTCGCGCGCGCTCTAGCTCGTTTGAGGCTTTGCTCACGCGCCCGCGCAGCCGCCGAATCTCCTCTTGCCACAGCCGCTGCACTTTGTCGTACATCTTGACCGCTGTGAATTTGTCAATCGAGACGACCAGCCCCTTGCCCAGATAGCCACGCCGCGGGAAATGGTAGACGATGTCTTGCGCAATGGTGTCGAGCCGATCATCGCGCTTGATGATCTCAACCTCGCGCGTAAATTGCTTCTCTAGCTTGCTCTGCTGCGCGTCGTCCAGATTCTCGTCCTCTAGAATCTCATAGAATTCGTCGCTGAGATCGTCGTTCTGAATCAGCACTTCGGGCACGCGCTTTTCGTAGAAGAGCGGCACGGTGGCCCCATCATCAATCGACTGCGCAAAGTTGTATTCGCTCACATAGTCGCCAAACCACAGATTAGTCTTGCGCTCTTTGCCCAGCAGCGGCGTGCCCGTAAAGGCGAGATAGCGCGCGTTGGGCAGCCCCGCACGCATATTCTCGGCCAGCGATTTGTATTGCGTGCGGTGCGCTTCATCCACAATCACGATGATGTCGTCGCGGTCCGAAAGCAGCGGATAGGCTTTGCCCTTGTCCCAGCGGAATTTGTGAATCAGCGTGAAGACGATGCGCTTGTTCTGCGAGAGGAAGTTGCGCAGCTCGGCGCTGTTGCGCGGGCGCGCCGCTTCGTTTTTGGTCACCGTTTCGGTGTTGAGGAAGTTGCGATAGATCTGCCCGTCCAGATCGTCACGGTCGGTCACGATGACAAAGCTGTAGTTGCCGTGCATCTTGCGGAAGATTTTGCGTGCGTAGAAGATCATCGAAAAGCTCTTGCCCGACCCCTGCGTATGCCAGAAGATGCCCAGCTTGCTCTTGTCGACATTGCTCTCCCCTTCTTTCTGGCGCTGCTTGAACTTGTCGATGGCTTTGTTGACGCCGATGAACTGGTGGTTTTGGGCGATGATCTTCTGCGTTTCGTTGTGGAAGAGCACAAAGTTTTCTACATAGTCGAGCAGCCGCGCGGGTGCGAGCAGCCCATCAATTGCGCGTTCGATGGAGGTGCCAGCGGACGCGATTTTTGCACGGTCGATCTTTTCGGTTTCGTCGTCGGGGCGTAGCCAGTTGAAGAAGTGCTCCCAGCCCGCGCTGAAGCTGCCCACCCGTGTCTCGTGCCCGTTGGAGAGAATCGTGACGACGTTGGCGTGGAAGAGCTGTGGAATGTCGCTCTTATAGTCGGTGAGGTTCTTGTCAAACGCGCTTTTGAGCTTGACGTTGGAGTTTTTTAGCTCGATGAAGACGAGGGGCAGGCCGTTGACGTAGACAATCACGTCGGGCCGGCGCACAGTGCGCTCGCCCAGCACCCAAAGCTGCTGAATGGCGAGAAAGTTGTTGGCGTCCACGTTGTTGAAGTCGATCACGCGCACGCGGCCCGTCTCGCTGCGGCCCTGCTCGTTTTCATATTCAACCGGAATGCCGTTGCGGATGAGGTCGTCGACCGTGCGGTTGGCGGCAACTGGCGACTGCGCGGCGCGCAGGTCGGTGAGCTGGGTCAGCGCTTCGTCGACCGCTGCTTCGGGAATTTGCGGGTTGAGGCGCAGCGCGGCAGCCCGCAGCCGGTCGAGCAGCACCACGTCGCGCTTGTCGCCGCGGCCAGAGCCGTCGGGCAGGTGCTTGGCGTCGACGGTGTAGCAGTTGCGCACCTCGTACCCATAATCATTGTGCAGCTTGATCAGCGCTGCCTGTTCAATATCGTCTTCGGAGATAAAGTTTCGCATGGTTTACTGATTTTAGGAGTGACAATGCTACTGTCATGTCGAACGAATGTGAGACATCTTGCGAGCGAGACGTCTTCGGCCCCTGTCATGTCGCTCGTGGAACGGGTGCGTAGCGCCAACGAATGTGAGACATCTTGCGAGCGAGACGTCTTCTCGAACGAATGTGAGACATCTTCACCACTCCGCGGCCAGATCTTGCCAAGTGGGATTTTTGCTTATAACGAGCCTATCTTTCTTCTCGCGCCGCCATTTCTTTAACTCTTTCTCGCGTGCAATTGCGATAGTAGCATCATTCGTTTCCTCGTAATAGACCAATTTGCTTACATTATACTTGGCCGTGACCCCCGCTACTCGCTTTTGTTTATGCTCACGAACGCGCCGCTCCAGATTGTTTGTCATGCCGATGTACATGACTTTGTTGTTCCAGTTTGTGAGGATATAGACGTAGTAAGAGCGGTTCACATTGATTTGGCCCCCTGTCATCTCGAACGACGCCCACTGTCATGTCAAACGGCAGCCCTGTCATGTCGCTCGTGGAACGGGTGCGTAGCGCCATCGAACGTGAGACATCTTGCGTG
Organism: Caldilineaceae bacterium; assembly: GCA_965228585.1. Taxonomy (GTDB): domain Bacteria; phylum Chloroflexota; class Anaerolineae; order Caldilineales; family Caldilineaceae; genus JAHBVH01. The sequence continues at coordinate 2,299,169 of CBDDHX010000004.1, read as the reverse complement.
CGAGACTGTTTCTCGTGTGCGGAAGATTTCTCCTCGCATTCGCTCGTCGAAATGACAAGTCTTCTGTCCTGTCGAACGACGGCCCCTGTCCTGTCGCTCGTGGAACGGGTGCGTAGCGCCAACGAACGTGAGACATCTTGCGTGTGAAACTGTTTCTCGTGTGCGGAAGATTTCTCCTTCCGTTGGTCGTCGAAATGACATGTGTTTCGCATTCGCTCGTCGAAATGACAAGTCTTTTGTCCTGTCGCTCGTGAAACGGGCGCATAGCGCAAACGAATGTGAGACAGCTTGCTTGCGAGGTGTCTGCTCGTGTGGAAGATTTCTCCTCCCCTTGGTCGTCGAAATGACAGGGGTGGGGCGGCTATGCTTCGTCCACCATGCCGGGCGGAAAGCGGATGTCGAGATCGTCCACCGCCAGCTTGCTGGAGAGGAGGCGGGTGAGAAGCCGGTCGCGGGTTTGTTGGAGCAACAAATAGGACTGTGCTAATTTATCTTTAAAATCCAGTATCGGTTTAATAATTGTATCAAACTCATCTAATAATCTATCTGTTGGTACAAACAGTGTTTGAGCAGATAGAAATGATTCAAATTGATAGTTACTTATTCCCGTAGACTGTACTTGAAACGTACCAACAAGGCCCGTTTCATAATAAAAATGGAAGAAATACTTCATGAAGTAGGGTGAAATTTGTTTCCGATCAAATCGCATCAGCTTGCAGAAGCTCGCACACATAACCTTGTGGTCGAAATGTTCGAGAATCGCATCAGTGACCAACAACGACCGACCGAGGAGCTGGTTTTTGCTACCGCCAGATGCTTCAAAGATAATATCTCCCTCCGAAAGTTTGCGAGAGGCGTAGTTCGAGGCCTTGTGATAGCGAAAGACATTTTTTGAAAATTCGCCAGAATTCAAACTCGGAATATCCGTTCCACGGATCACATAAGCACCTGTACCAAACTGTGCCGAAATATCTTCTTCGCCCCAACCACCTCCTATATAATGGTGCATCAACTTCCTTAGTGGCTTCACCTCCCACCCCTCCGGCACGCCCTTGTGGAACTTGGCCTGTTCGTGACCGGGGAACCGCATGCGCACAAACCACTCGCGGTAGATCTCCTCGGCCATGCGCTCCAAAATCGCAATGCGGCGGCGGTTGTTCTCGATCAGCTCGTCATACGCCGAGAGAATGGCGGCGATCTTCTGCTGGTCTTTGGGCGGGGTCGGCACTTTCAATTTATGAAGCGCATTCCGATTGACACCGGGAACGGCTCCTGCTGCATTGAAATTTGATGATAAGACAGTATCAAGATAATAGCTGATAAATCTAGGATCATTACCCTTAAAGTCTTGTACATAAAGACTTGTGTTGAGCGGCCAAAATCGTTCAAGAATATAGTAAACTTCACCCAACGTTCCATAACGGCCCGTCACCACACCAGGTCCATCAACTTTGTAATCGTTATGAGTTCCTGTAATTCCACTCGACGATACGATTGGGTATTTACCCTTAACTCTATCTCGTTTGGGTAAATCATATCCTCTTTTTAAAGTGACTAAATCACCAAGTGCTGTCTCATTCATCCGTTATCAATCTAATGTTATGAGAAATTACTGCTTCCAGTGAGCTAGCTTCGTTATTCAGCTCCTCCAACTTCGCGTTCAGCCTCAAAATCTCCTCAGCAAACTCCTCGGCGGTCTTGCCATCATCCTCGATCACCACGCCCACGTAGCGCCCGGGGTTGAGCGAGTAATCCTGCTCGGCAACTTCGGCGGGCGTGGCCAGCTTGCAGAGGCCGGTCACATCTTCATACGCGGCGTTGGGGAAGCGCTCGTGCAGCCAGCCGATGTGCGTAAACCACGTCTCGGCCTTTTGCGCGTCCGCCTGCGCCACATCGAGCGCGGCTTTTGCGGCGCGGGTTTCGCGGTCGCTGCGGGCGTGGCCGTTGGTTTGCGCCTGCGTCTGCTCATAGCTGCGCAGCGTGCGGTTCAACGCTTTGGTGGCGGCACGCAGGTCGTCGAAGAAGGGACCAAAAGCGGCGTGCAGTTCGTGTTGGGCGGTGTTGTGCGCGTCGATTATCGTGTTAGGATTTCTCGCTTTGGTCGAAATGACATCTTGGGATCCCTTATCATTTCGACGACCAGCGGGAAGAGAAATCTTTTCGTCGTGTGGTAATGATTCGTTGGGTGGAAGATTTCTCGCTTCGCTCGAAATGACAAGGGGGGAGTAGTGTTCGGTGTAGCGACGGTACTGCTCGGTTAGCCCGGCATGGGCCTGCCATGCCGGGCGCAGTCCGTCGATTGCGGCCTTACCATCGTCTTCATCGAGCAGCGATTCCAATTGCTCAAGCAGCCGCTCTACCTGCTCTACACTTTCACCCAGCGCCTCCATGCCGCTGGCGAAGTACTGGTCAACCAGCGCCACAAACTCATCCCGCTGTCCACGGTGCAGGCGGCTGATGATGGCGATGTTGTTGATCTGCGCTTCGGAAAATTCGCGGTGCGCGCGGTCGATCTGCGTAAAGATGTTGCGCGCGTCGATAAAGAGAATGAGGTCATCGGCCTTGTTTTTATCGAAGAACCAGAGCGTCGCCGGCAGCGTCACCGTATAGAACATGTTCGAGGGCAGCGTGATCATGGCGTAGATCAGGTTCTCTTCGATCAGCGTCTTGCGAATATCCGCCTCCGAATGGCGCGCGTCGGATGCGGAGTTTGCCATTACCAGCCCCGCCCGCCCCGTCTTGTTGAGCGAAGTGACAAATAGGTTGATCCAGAGGTAGTTGGCGTTGGGCACGGTCTCGTTGCCCGCATCCTTCTTCTTTGCCTTGCTCTTCTTGCGCGGCACGCCATAGGTATTGAAACGCTCGTCGTTCTCCACGCGGCTCAGGTTCACATCGTCCACATTAAAGGGTGGATTCGCCAGCACATAGTCAAACTTGCCCAGTGCGCCAAACGGATCCTCATAGTAGGTGTTGGCCTGCTGCACATCGCCGCGCAGCCCGTTCACGGCCAAGTTCATCTTTGCCAGCTTGACCGTTTCGAGCGTCTTCTCTTGCCCATACACGAAAATTGCGTCTGCCGCGCCCTGTTCGAGCGCGGAGCGATGCTCGTCGATAAACTTGGCCGACTGCACAAACATACCACCCGAGCCACAGGCTGGATCAAAGACCGTACCCTGATGTGGTTCGATGATCTCAACCATCAGGCGCACAACCGATTTGGGCGTGAAGAATTGTCCGCCGCCCTGCCCCTCTGCCAGCGCAAACTCGCCCAGAAAGTATTCATAGATCTGCCCGAACATATCGCCATCGGCATCGTCGGGGATGTTGTCGAAATTGCGCAGCAGTCGCGACGGGATGGTCGTATCAGTTCGCGTCAATCTAGCATACTCATCTTTGGGCAGCACGCCATCCAGCTCGGGCTTGTACTCCTCAATCGCCTCCATTGCCTGCTTGATCTTCTTATCAACCTCTTCCTCTTCCGGCAGGTTGAGCAGATAACCATAGCGAGCGTGCTCAGGTAGGTAGAAGCCGCACTGTTCAATCGCAATCTCCGACAGCTTGCGCTCGCGGCGTCCACCTTTCAGCCGCAGATATTTATCCAGAATCGCCTGCTCGTGCTGACGATATTTGTTATCGGCAAATTTCAGGAATATCAGCCCCAAAACAGGCGTCGAATATTCGCTGGATTTTAGGTCCGAATTAGCGCGCAGCGTATCCGCGCTCTGCCACAGACTCTTCTCTAACTCTTTCAGTTCGTCCGAAGTCAAAATCGTCTCGTTTCTGCATCAAAATGATTCAAGAATGCTAAATTGATTGTAACAAAAAAATCGGGCGTCGACCACCCGATGAAATGCTTGCTTTATTTCAAAATGCTGTTGGAGAGGAAATATGAAGGCCCAACGGCCAGCGTCAGGTGCGGCGGCGAGAGACAAGTTTATGCGAGCGGTCAAGCTGATGCGCGCAGATCATCCATCGGCGGCGAAAGCCGCCGTCACCTGGACGCACGGTTGGCGGGTTGGACCCGCTGACCAGACCCGCGCATGCGCAACAACCAAAACCGAACCACTACCCGAAGAACACCGTTCCTTTCGGGTCTGACTCTCTCTTGTCGTGATGGGTATATGTCACGGGATACCTACACTTCCAGTCAGCTACGATGTCAAGCTGGCAAGCACTAGACTCTGACCGAAATTGTCAGGAACGAAATCGAAGAGTACAGACTATCCAATGCGACTAAGTTAAATCCACACAGTCAATAACGGAAATCGAAACAATTTCGACATTCCAAGCCATATCTTCACGGCCAATCCGACCCGAGATGGCTTGGCCTGCAAGCGCAAACTGCAATGTCCTCGCTGAAAACAGAGGCCACGGCGAGATCTTGATGATTTCCATCATGTCAGGATCGGGCTTGAGAAAGTTGTCTTTCGCTTCTTCGCAACTATCCCCATAACTGGACTGTATTATTGAGTATGTATCGTATGTGCCATTGTCCAATCTACGCCTATACGTCACCCGGGCTGTCAGCTTCTTTTTGTATCCGATCTTCTTGGCTGCATGATCTCCCGCTGTCTCAAGCGCCTTTGCTATTTCGCTTAGGGATGGCGGGGGGTACGAAGGAACCTCTGCTTCAGGCATGTCGACCGTCTCCAACTCATTGGAATGTAGCCCAAGGTCCAGATTGCGGGTGTTTTGAACGGTCAGGATACCTTGGATAAGGTCGTAAATGTCATTTGCTAATGACTCGGGGTATTTGAAGATTTGCCAGAGGCCATTGGGTTCACAGGTCACTCTGTGCAAGTAGAAGTCGTAATATTTTCCATCTAGTTCAGAAATTCGATCAATGAAAGGAATCAGATCTTTTAGAATCAGCTTGAAACTGACCTTATCCGCAAGGACGATATCCTTGTTATCGAAGAGTGATCTAAGACTGTAGAGAAAGGAACCATACCCGGCGAAAATATCATGAAGCCCTATCTGTTCTTCACCACCAGATAATACGTATGTTACTGCGCTTGCGAGATAATCGAACATCTCTTCAAGTCCAATGCCAGAGTCTACGCAATTGCCGACAAGAGTCTGGGGTTCATGTATGTATATCTTGTGATCCGTATCTGAAACGAATGGCACAATTACCAATTGGGCATCGCAATTCACCTCAGCGCGTTTCCAATATCTATCTGTAAACGGGACCTTCTCGTATTTCTCCCATCGGATATCAACTTCGATCACAATCTTACCGCTATCGATTTTCTGAAGCTTGAAGTTTCGCGCATAGACTTTGTTATAGGGACTATCCTTGATCTTCTCTGATGGGAAACTCCCAATAAAGAGTCGCAGTACTGGGATACCGATTCTATATCCAATTTCTCTAGCTTTACCGTCATGGCTGAATTTGACAATATCAGGTAACTTCCAAGTCGTTGTCATCATGAATCTCCTGTTGGCTAATGTATTACATTCAAAAACTTGGGGATACTGTTTGTGGTGCATAAGGCCAGTTCAGCAAAAGCCATTCATCATATTGGATATGAACATTTCTACCACATGTGCTGCGCACAACTTACGAGCCACGCGCAGCACAAATTGATATGTCATCCGAACACGTTCATCGACTTCGGAAGCCCGCTAACGCAATCGTCAAGCGCTCGGCGGCTGCGGGGTGATCACATGACTAATGAGACTGTGTCAAAGCAGGCGACCAACTGCCAATTCGCGCCAATTTAGCCGGGTCGCTTGCACGAAATGTTGGCGCAAACACCCAAGCAGCACAGCCAAGACACTATACGATCGGCTCTACCTTCGCGTGTAGGTTGGCCTGATCCCACCAACCTGCGCCGAGATGCACCGTCACCGCCACTGATACTTCACCATCCAGTACACCTTATCTGTGAAGCCGTAGCGATGATATATCTGAATCGGTGTGTCTTCTGGGTTCGTGAAGATGATCGTAGAACGTTTGCCTGTTCGATGAGAATCCGCAGTCACATGCGCCAGAAGATATCGTGCCACACCTTGATTGCGATAGGGCACTCGTGTTGCCAAATGAAAGATGCAGCGGTCTTTTCCTTCATACCAGCCGATGATGCCGGCAGCTTCACCACCCAGGCGCCCAATTAGAAAGCCACCGATTGACGCCCTCTCTGCCTCTCGTAGGGCCAATCCAGCATGAATCTTCTCCGGTGCAGGTTCATCTTCGCAATTGGCGAAGGCTTTCAGTTTGGTTATCACATATTCTTCTACATTGTCCGACGTCACCTTTTCAACCGTTAGACCAGAAACATCTTTCCATGCTGGTGCAGCACCAACATGAGCAAGATAAACGCTCTCATCTGCCCGCTGACATCCCGCAGATTGCAGTGCCTTGCACAAATTCTCATCAACTTCTGGCTCATGGATGAAGATGCTTACCGACAGGCTATTATAGTAGTCATCTACATCGGCCAGAAATGATGGCACTTGTGCAGCAGGAAAATCATCAACCACATGAACATCAAAATACTCCGTTCCCACTATCTGACTGTAGAAGCCATACGCTCGATGCTGAACTCCCTTGCCAAGTTCTTCATCTGGCGAGATGTACCACGAACGCACAGCTGCAACCAGTTCATTATGGGCTTGGTGTTTCATATTTTCAACTCTTTGACTTGTCAAAAAATCTTAAGTTCAAGCTAACTTGCGCTGATGTTGTTTCAGCGACAGGTTGAGCAAGATTCCATTAGCTTTTATGCGCAGTTTTTGCCGACGAGACAAGCCGCCAACGCAGAGCTTACTGGCCAGGGGCGTGGACCAACTAACTGCCTGCGAGCGCAGCACTTTCAAAAACCGACCAAGCAAAAACGCGCTGATCACCCCCTGGTCCGGTAGAGCGGATGTTAGCCCAACGCACGCCACAAGCCGACTTGCGACCCGTCCCACAAGATGCGACGTTGCTTTTTACGACCTATGACTTTATTAAGAGTTGTTCACTAACGAGAATTCTGCTTTCTCTAGATGATCAAGTACAACCTGTATAGTCTCTGCAGCAGTTCGTACCAATAAAATGTTGCGTGTTCTTTGCTTTTCCTCTAAATCAAACTTGTTGCCATGGAACAAATTATTCCGAATTTGTCTCACGATATAAAGTAAAGCCTTAAATGAAGCATAGTTTGCATTGTTGACATGATCTCTCCGATTTCCCCAAGATTCTGCACTTCCTTGGAAACATAGATGTTTCTCTTTTTTGTTGTATCTGCAGCCGATACTATCACAAGTGGGTAATTCTATTTTAAAAAATAATCCCACGTTGTATCTTAGAAATGCTGTCGCTTCAGCAATTTCCTGAGTCTGCTCATTACCGTATCTATTTAATCTGGAACTTCCAACACATTCTATTGAGGCAAACCTACGTGCTTTTTCTTTGATGGATGTTAGATTCCAATAGTAGTCCGCAAACTTTTTACAAAAGACATCAATATTTCCAAGTTCTTCAACATCTGTCCACAAAGCTTCTATTAGTGAGTAGTTGAGACCAAACTCTCCTACCCATTCCGTATATTCATCATCAATAAATAGCTGTTTTCGTATTGGATTTATGTAATTTGCATACATAGCTTTTCCCTTAAACGATTTTCATGTGTCGTAGCATATGAATACGATGTCCGCTAACAACATAGACTTCTATGTCGATTTTAGATCGCTGTTTAAGTTATCTTGCACTGCCTGAGCAAATACTTGCTTTGCCTGTTCAATTAGATAGACTTTTCGTTCCTCATTAATGAAGGGATTGATTCTTACTGCGTCATCAAAACCACCGAATTTATACCAATCTGATTCAATTTCTACACTAGATAAGGTTGGAGGAAGATATATAATCTTTACTTTGGATGCAGTGGATTTTCTATTAAGCCTAACTGTTGCGATATCCATCATTGCTTCTGATGGACGGAGACGATCATATGTCATGACAAACTCATCAGTCTGGGTTAGATATGCGCGCTGTCGAGCAATATCTTCATTTTTCAATGCCTCAGCTCTACGTCCATAGATTAACATATATTGAAACGCAAGTCTTCTTGGACCGATACGCCACGCCTGAACATCGTAAAGTTGGAGAAATGACTGGCGATTTAACGGGTTTTCAAACCATACTTTCCAAGAACGCAGCTGATCGAGTGCTTGGGTCAGTTTGGCGCTTGTTTGACCAGAATTGGTGCTCCAAGGCTTGCTAGGGGCTTCAATCTCAATCAGATTGATAGTTATCTGAATGCTATTGTGCGAGATACACAGGAAATCTGGATATTTACGCCGAAAGCCTGGTAATTCTGGTTGTGAAAAAACAGCGCGATGAATGAGTCTGTTATCATCGACCGCATCAAATAACAAGCATGGATGTTGCTCCATAAAATGTTGAAATGACAACTCATCATTTTGAGCATCCGAATTTAGTAGCTTTGCCCATTCTTGTTCCAACCACAAACGGTAGTCTGGTTTTGCCATTACATTATGTTTAGGTTGAGTTTTGCGTTCTTCAAGCTTCTTTTGAAGTGAAGCCAGCAGTTCATTTATGTCCAATGATTGTCCCCATAAAGTTGATTGCTATATGATGGTTCATACTGTACGAAGCTGCCGAACACCCGATTCACCGGTTGGGGAATAGCGGGCACACATCATCCAGACCAACCAAGCAGGAGCGGGCGACCGACAACGAAAGCCGAGATCACCCCCAGTCTGGTACAATGGATGTTCGGCGGTAGCTTTCTTCAAAGGTCTTAATTAACGGTGAACTCCTTTAGGCAAGCGTTTTTGAAATCGACATAAATGTAGTGTGCCTACCGGTGCTGGATAGTTCACACTTACCTCACCGCAGTTCACAAATCCAGCTTGCAGATAGTAATGTCGCAAGAAATGATTATCAGCCATACAGTCAAGCCGAATATACTCCTTCCCTTGATGATCAGCATAGGCCTCTGCCCAACCTAACAACTCTTTTCCCATACCTTGTTGCGACCATGTTCGCTTGACAGCAAATGTATAGAGATACAGCGCATTGTGAACGGTGATCTCTGGCCACACAATTGAGTCCTGAAGACAAAGCCTTAGTGTGCCGACAAGCTCCTCGCCCCTGTAAGCTAGCCATGTTTCGCCCTTCGCAATCGAATTATTGTAATACGCTTTAGACTGACGAAAAGTGCCAGGCAACCACTGGCTGATGCCACGTTGTGATAACCAGCATGCTACATCCTCCAGAAATTCAATATATGTGTTTAGATGCTCTGACTGTGCTAATGTAATCTGCAATTGCACATTCATTGTATTGCCTACGTTGGTCTACTCAAACGAGTGTTCTCGCCGCCGCACATAGAATTATCTGGAACGGCTAGATATCTACCACCACAGCCCGTCATACGTGGTTTTCTTATGAAACGGTTGTGGGCGATAGATCGCGGCAATTGTTGCTAGATAATCCGGTCACGACGTATATCGTGCGGAACAGTGATGCTGCTGTTTCAGATCGATAGCTGTGGTACGGGTTTCTGCGGTTCATCCATTATGTCACAACCTTACCGGCAAAGCAAGCGTTTTTTTTACAGCGACCTAGGGCAATGGTACCCGGTGCAACCGTTCCCAAAACAAAAACCCATGGCCAGAAGCGGGCTTCCTCTTCTGGCCATGGGTCGTTCCCGTTCAATTCAATTGTCGGCCGTGCTCATCTTCCGCCGCGACCGAGTTTCCGTCCCAACCGCTCAATCATCGGCGGGGAGAGGGGCGGGTTGCGTGGGGTCGGTGGCGCCATTGGTGTGCGGCTGCGTGTGCCCGTGCCCATTCGGCACCTAATTTTCACGTCGCGGTCTGGTTCGTACTATTCAGGCTCGCTGTTTGCATCCAGCAATTCTTCTAAACTTACGTCCAACGCTAGCGCTATCTTTCTCAGTATGTCCGTCGTACCATTCCGTTTGCCAGATTCAAGTTGCGACAAGTACGGTTTACTGATTCCAGTCTTTTCCGCCAGTTCCCGTTGGGTCAAAGCTCGGTATTCTCGCCACACTCGAATTGGATTTGTCCCATCCAATAAAGCATCGGCCACCTCACTCGGGATCAACTCCTCCCCAGCTTCGATACTAGCTTTGGCTTCATCATAAGCGCGGATATCTTCTAACATTGCCCAAGCATCTAGCAGCTTTTGATATTCGTGGTAGGGAACCACGGCCCATTCAATCTGCCCATTCTTTTCAATCACCTGTACGCTCATTCGTAAACCTCACCGCTAGGCCCGATCTTGACAACCAGCATCACTACTTGTGCATCCTGCAACTCATAAATCACGCGCCAATCGCCGATACGTAGGCGGTAGGCAGGCCGGCCCACCAATTTTGTCACATTGTTATTTGGCGCATACGGATCAAGCGCAACCACATTGATCTTTTCTCGGATTAGATATGCAATATTTCTGGGCATGTGGCGTAGTGCGGCTGGCGTCATTTGCTTGATCACAGGAGTCGTCGCGACAAGAGCTATTTCCGCCTTGGCCTCGACTGGTTTGACCGCTCTTTCAGGCTTAATGACCCTATCCAGTTACGCTTTACTCTCTATTCCTAAAGTGATATGTGGCTAGTTTTAAAGTTAGTAAACCTTTCTTCTATTCACTTAACAGTGATATTTGCTGGTGTGAGTTTTCTAAATGGAGAATCAGTCCCAACTTTAATCTGTTCCTGTAACTGAAATAGTGTTTTTCTGCCAATGTCATTGTCGTCAATAAAATCAAAAGAGACAGTACGACCCTGTTTATCGTAGACTATTGATAGGTGGTCATCAAACGCTTGATAGTCTTCTACACTTGATATGTAGCTATCTACTAGCGTTAATAATTCGGTTTCTCCTATCCAATAAGTCCCAAAGTCAGTTCCTGTCTCTTTCCAGTATCGTTCGATTAATTTGCTGTCATCTAAATCTTCCTCCATTTCGGCAATCCTATTATTAGGTATAACGAAAACACGTATTTTATGCCCAGTACGCATCTTTTTATCTCTAAGCTTAGCCATGAATGGACCGATCTCTTCATAATCAAATAAATTTCTTATAGGATAGTGCACAATGACTAAATATCGTTCTGCATTGTTCAATGCCTCTAGTAGATACAAAAGATAGCGATTATCGCTGACTCCTACAATTTTTTGGTGCCCCGTCTCTAAAGAATCTTTGATTAAAGTTCCGATTACACCTGTATGTACGCTGTCTTGGCGCAACAAGTTGTGTGGGCTCAAGAGGGCAAGCTCTTGATTGAGAAGCCGCAAGTTGTCTTGGAATCTAGCGGCCGCTTCATTCAAATCGGTCGCTACCGCATAAAGCCAACCTACAATACCCGAACCAATAACTGTAGGCAAGAGTTGTACGAAATTTTCAGATTTCCATTCCAAAATCAACTCTGGTTTAAAGGATAAAAGAAGAACAGTGCCAATGATACTCGCCCAAATAGCTTTAAGCATTTTTCCTCCTATCAAGGCGGAAAACTCAAATTGTGTAAATGAACTCAGGATCTTAATGATAGAATTGTTGTTCATTTTTGAGCCTTTTAGAGCAGCGCAACGAAAATAGAAATACTGCTAAGAACAGCAGAACTGAACAGTTTGCCCCAATGCCAAAAACAGAAAAAGATGAAAATAAGAATCTGGACTGTGTGCAACGTGCGACACTTATGACGAGCTGATTACCTTATAAGACAGCCAACATAGAGTCATTTGGAACGGCTGATTATCTACCTCTACAGCCCATGACACTCGGCTGTCTCGTGACAACGGTTGTGAGCGGTTGATTGTGGCAATTGTCGTTATCGAGAAATCATTCAAACGTTCTACAATAGTGAAATCAGCGTTCTCTAACGCTGGACGTACGCATGAGAGAATGCTCACTCCACAAGGTGCAAAGTCTATTTGCTTTCTTTATTATGTAATCCGGCCACATCGTACATTACCTATAACAGTGGTGCTGCTGTTTCAAATCGATAGCTGTGGTACGGGTTTCTGCGGTTCATCCATTATGTCACAACCTTACCGGCAAAGCAAGCGTTTTTTTTACAGCGACCTAGGGCAATGGTACCCGGTGCAACCGTTCCCAAAACAAAAACCCATGGCGAGAAGCGGGCTTCCTCTTCTGGCCATGGGTCGTTCCCGTTCAATTCAATTGTCGGCCATGCTCATCTTCCGCCGCGACCGAGTTTCCGTCCCAACCGCTCAATCATCGGCGGGGAGAGGGGCGGGTTGCGTGGGGTCGGCGGCGCCATTGGTGTGCGGCTGCGCGTGCCCGTGCCCATTCTGCATCCACGCGGGAATCTGATAGGCGCTGGGCGCGGGTTTGAGCGGGCGCTTGAGCCACGCGGGGCGTCGGGTGCCATCGGGGCTGTGCTCGATGGGGGAGCGGGTGAGCGCGACCCACTGGCGATAGACAGCCATTGACTTTGCGGTGTCGACCCAGACGTCGCCATGCTTTTCGCCGGGCTCGGCCTTGCGCACGTTGATCGCCTTTTGCAGCCAGCAATGCGCACCGGAGATCGGGTCGGGGTGGACCGCGTGGGTCAGGTTCTGGTGCACCCCCACATCCTCCCACCAGATGCGGCTGGTGTCGGGGTCGCTGCTCTCCCACGCCCGCGCACCGTGGAGGATGTTGAGCCCGTGGTGGCCCGCGCCATCCTCATGCAATTCAGCCAAACTCGATGTGCCGCGATTGAGGCCGCTCTCCTCTTGCAGCCGCCAGCGCCCCAAATGGTGGCTCATGGCAATAATGCCCGGCTTGATGCCCTCGGTAAGCCAGACCTTGTCGATGAAATAGCCAATCTCGGTCTCGACACGGATCAGGTCGCCGGTCTGCACGCCGAGCCGTTTGCCGTCGCTGGGGTGCATCCAAACTGGATTTTTGTGGCTGATCTCGTAGAGCCATTTGGCGTTGGCGCTGCGGGTGTGGATCAGCGTGGGCAGGCGGAAGGTGGGCAGCAACAACATCTCGCCCCGCTCACGGTCGATGTTGTCGGGATGGACGTGGCTCTTGAGGGGCCAGGGCAATGTGTGTTCGGCTTCGGGCCAGCCCCAAGCGGCCAGCGTTGGGCTGTAGAATTCGAGCTTTTTGCTCGGCGTCCCAAAGCCCACCCTGCGCTCGCCGTCGATCTCTATGCCGCCCTCACTCACGGGCTTGGCATAGGGCAGGTAATTCTCTTTCACCACCTCGAAGCAGCCATACTTGCGCATGTACGCGAGCGGTGCCAGCCCTTCCTTGGCCGCGGCTGCGGGCAGACCGGGCACGCTGTTCTCGAAGATCCAGCGGTAGTAGTCGTCGATGGTGAGCGTTTCGCCGGGGCGATAGGGGCTCTCGAACCATTTACGCACGCCCAACGTGCCGTCGGGATCCATGGCCAGCGAAAGCTCGATCCAAAATTCATTCTCTTCCCAGACCTCGCCGGGATTTGCTTCGTGGGTGTATTTGACCGGCTTGCCCAGCTTTTCCAGCGCAACGCGGCGCACCGGTTGGCGGAACGCGATCCATTGGCCCGCGTGCGTCTCCTGGCTCATGAGATCGTGTCGCTCGCCCGCGTGGCCCATGGGCAGCACGTAATCGGCAAACCATGCCGACTCGTTCCAGGTGGGGGTCAGCGCGACGTGACACTTGATCGTCTCTTCGTTTTTCAGGTGCTTGAGCCACATGAAGCCGTCGGGATTGATCCACATGGGGTTGTAGACGCGGGTGAAGTAGAGATCGATCTCGCCCCGTCCCTCTTCCAGCAGATGGGGCAGCAGGAAGCTCATTTCATAGTGGGCAAAGGGCCATTCAATGGGCAGTTGCAGCTCGTTCCACGCGTCGCCGGTGGGTGGTTCGGCAAAGGCTTTGGGCGTGAACTTATTCCATGCATTGGCCGAGGTGCCCCCCTTGTTGCCGACGGAACCGGTGAGCACGTTGAGAAAGAAGAGTGCGCGTGCCACTTGCCAGCCCCCTAGGTTGCCGATGCTGGCGCTGCGCCACGTGTGGGTTGCCAGCTTGCCTTCACAGTTCGCTATATATTCTGCGGTCTGGCGGATGCGTTCGACGGGCACCTGTGATTCTGCGGCCGCGCGCTCAAGGGTAAATTCGGCGTAGATCGCTTTGAGGAAGGCGTCGAATTGTTCAAAGGTACGGGGCGCTGCATTGTCGATGGTAAATTGCGCATTGGGAACACTCAACTTGCCGCTGGCGACGGCATCGAGTGTCTCTTCCCAGTTCACCCATTTGCGCACAAATTCTCTATCATAGCGGTCGTGCTGGATCAGGTAGTTGGCAATGGCGAGCAGCAAATTGGTTTCGCTGCCGGGCCAGGTGGGCAGCCAGACATCGCTCATGCTCGCGGTGTTGCTCAGCCGCGGATCGAGGGTGATCAGCTTGGCCCCATCCATCTTGCCTTCGATGATGCGCTGTGCATGGGGGTTGAAATAGTGCCCCGTCTCCAGGTGGCTGGAGATGAGCAGAATGACGCGGGCGTTGGCGTGGTCGGGGCTGGGGCGGTCAAAGCCCCCCCAGAGTGAGTAGCCGGCCCGTGCCCCCGCGGAGCAGATGTTGGTGTGGCTGTTGTGGCCATCGACACCCCAGGCCTCGATGACGCGGTTGGTGTAGCCATCCTCTCCGGGTCGCCCAACGTGATACATGATGCCATCTTTGCGCCGTTGGCGGCTCGCGCGCATCTTCGCGCCGATCTCGGTCAGCGCCTCTTCCCAGCTGATGCGTTTCCACTTGCCCTCGCCCCGTTCGCCCACCCGTTTCAACGGATAGAGAATGCGCTCGGGATCATAGGTCTGGTTGAGGGTGGCCGGGCCTTTGGCACAGTTGCGCCCGCGGCTGCCGGGGTGCACTGGGTTACCCTCGAACTTTTTGATCTCCAGCGAAGTTTTATCAACATACGCCAGCAGACCACATGCGCTCTCACAGTTGAAGCAGACGGTCGGGATCAGCATGTACCGTCGTGCCACTTTTTTGGGCCAAAGCCGGCCATCCCATTCCACCCAGTCGTCCCATTCGGACGCGGGGGGATATTGGCTCATGCGCCCGTCGGGATGTTGCACGGTGGTCAGTGCCACTTGCTTGGGCTGTAGATTTTTTGGCTGCAGATGGGTCTCGGCAAAGCTGGGCATCTCCACGCCCGCTACGTTTGTCATCTCTGTGGCCGCGGGACGCGCGTTCGTTGTTGGCTCCAACCGCAGAATCGCGTCAAAAAGGCGGTTGAGTTTTGATCTGGAACGGTCGTTTTTCGTCATTGTGTTTCCTATAAATCATAGCGGTCGGGAACCTCGCTGCATGCACTTGGCCGATTCACGACGTGGCAGGATCACATCCAAAGTTCAGGATTGCTGCTAACTATTCGGCAGATCCTGCGGCGCCATCACAAAGGCATATTCAAAGTAGTAGAGACCAACAATGGCGCAGAGACCGGCGAGCGCCAACAGCGGTGTCAGGCCCGTGAAGAAGAAGAGCAATGGCACGAGGTGGCCCAGCAGCATGCTGCCGCGCCAGAAATGATGTCGATAGTTTCCGTGGCTGATATCATGGGCCGCGCGGGCGGCGAGTTCGCTGGCATGGGGCATGCCAAACTCACCGGCCAGGGTGACAAAGAGATCGACCAGCAGGGCAACGACAAAGGTTGTACGCAGAAATTGAACCAGCTCGGGATTCATGGGCAGAAAGAGATCGAGGAAGAGCAGGAAGCCCGTCCCCACAAAGAGCGCCTGCACAAAAAGGTGAAAGGGCAACAACGTGCTCTGCCAGAGGTCGCGCCCTTCGGCTTGGCCAAAGAGAAACGCAGTGTAAATGGCCACACCCACTGCCAGAGCAAAGCCACTCCAGAGCAAGAGTTGCCGCAGCAGCGGGTTGAGTGTACCGCCGCCAACCCACGCGATCGTCTCCAACAGCCACCAGATCCCACCGACCAGCGTGAAGCCGACCAGAATGAATGCGCCGCGCGTCAGCCAGCTCTTCCATTGGGGTCGGGTGAGGATGAAGAGAAAACGTTCGGGCCGATCGAGATCGTAGACGAGCAGCGCGGTGGTGAGGCCGATGAAAAGCAGCGCAAAGAAGCCAGCGACCATTGCTGTCAGTCCCGAAACCGGTGCCAAGCCCAAACCCCAGGCCAGGCTGAGCGCCATGAAGATGCCGCTGCCAATGCCCTTCGTCACGAGATAGGCGGGGACGGGCCAATGCCAGGGAATGTAGTGCTGTGCGTTGTAGCCAACCTGTACCATCTGTTCGGCCATGGTGCCCTGCCCAATTTGGATGGGGCCAGCATCCGTGCTGCCCTGCGTGGCCGGTGTGAGAATGGGCGTACCCGATTGGGATTTTTTCAGGGCAGCATTGCTGCGGCCGCTGCCGTTGTTGTCCCCGTTCTCTCCGTGCCCGTTCTCACTGTGCCCGTGCGATCCGAGCCAATTTCCCGTTGCGACTTTTTCCAGCGTCGACGCCGGTGCCGCGTGAAGTGGGATCACATCGGCCCACATATACGTTGCTGGCGCACGTTCCGTGGCGGTGGGATGCAGCGAAACATCGTTGCCGTTAATGTAGAAGAGATTGGGCGCGGTACCCTGCTCCGGCTTGCGGGCGGTGACTTTGGTGGTGGCCAACAGATGGCTGATCTCGCTGTTCGGATCTTCCATATCACCAGCGATGATGGCATGTTCGGGGCAGACCACCACACAAGCTGGCTCCAGCCCAATGTCAACGCGGTGGGCACAGAAGTGACACTTGGCCGCGGTGTGGCTATCGGGATCGATGTAGATGGCATCGTAGGGGCACGCTTGCATGCATGCTTTGCAGCCGATGCAGACTTCGGGATCAAATTCAACAATGCCATCGGCCCGCTGATACATCGCCGTCACCGGACAGATGCGCACGCAGGGCGGGTTGGCACAGTGATTGCAGCGAGTCACCTGGAAGTGGCGGGTGCTGTTGGGGTATTGTCCCGTCTCCACATATTTGACCCACGTGCGGTTGACCCCAAGGGGCACTTCATTCTCAGCTTTGCAGGCGGTTGAGCAGGCGTGACAGCCAATACATTTGCGGTTATCGATCAGGAAGCCATAGTTCATGGGGCACTTGCTTTCTTGCGTTTACGTTTTCTGTGACCGCGGGCACTTGCGTACCATGCCCCACCCAGGTGGGACAGGTACTGTCGCTACGGCATAGATCACGACCATTTTGTCCCCGTAGGCACTGCATGACGATGGCCGCGACCGTGGCAGCTCGTGCTGCGGTTGGGGCGACGATGCGAGCGGCCGGGGCAATGCAATCACCACAGGCGAAGACCGCGGGATAATTGGGATGGGTCAATGTCTTGGGATTGACGGGCACAAAACCATGGTCATCTGCAAAGGGGCTCTTCTGAATAAATTTTGGCGGTCGTTGCGGTGGTGTCACGTGCAGGAAATCGTAGGGCATTGTCACCGTCTTTCCGCTGTCCAACCGATTGAAGGTTGCCACCTGTGCAGCCGGATTGAGTGCGACCAGCTCGGTCTGTGTCTGCAAATGGAGACCATGCTTCTCTTGGGGCAACGTGGTGGCGGCTGTGCAGAAATGGAGAGCGATCTGGTTGACCAGACCCCGACGTTCGATCTCTGCGGCAACTATGCCACACATTTTCCAGGCCAGGTCGAAACTCTTCAACGACGGATCGGGGTGGGCAAAGAGCACTGTGCCCGACTGCAACTGACGGATGCTTTGCCAACTCTCTGTGGCAGTGGTCAACACGGCATTGCTATGTACACCGGTGCCTGGCTGCCCCACGGCAGCACGCAACCCCGGAATCCGATCCCAATCAAGCTGCAATTCTGGCGCAAGGACCAGCACGTCGTACGTGATCAAGTTGCCGCCAATGGTGGCCAGTTGATGGTTTGGGGGGTAATAGGCGGCCGCTCCATCTTTGATCCAAGTTACGTTGGGTGGCAACAGGCGAACGCTATCGAAGGTAGCCGCTGCTCGATCCAGCACACCGGCACCCAGCATCAATCCCAGCGATTGCGCATGGGGCTGCAGGGCCAGATCGAGAATTGCCATTTGGGGTGGTTTGGGTTGTTGGCTCAGGTGGGCTGCCACGGCCAAGGCAGCTGTCCCACCACCAACAATGAGCACCTGATAGTGGTTGTTCACGCCTTTTCCTTCGTCTCTACTTGTTCACTCTGCTTGTTCACTCTGCTTGTTTACTTGCTGTGGGCAAACAACTGCACCCCGGATGCAGGGATGCTCTTCGAGTGTACCGTGTTGGCAGGGATCGACTACTGTCTAAAGTGGGCTCTGTTTGAAAAGAGTAGTCCCGGCAAGCGGGAAACCTACCGTTTTCAAGCCAACCGCACTGTAGTGGGAGCAACACCTTGCAGAGCAGGAATTCTGATGACGGGAGAAAAGCATCAGCCGTAAATATGACTGGGGCACAGCGAAACCATTGGGGATCACCTTAGCAGAAAAGGCAGAGATTACCTCTACTCTTTTACTTATCTTTCGTATAAGCCACCGCTTATGACGACCCAACCCCCTGCCCCGCTGCGCTGGGGATGGGGGAACCGGTGGCGGCGATGGGTGCGCAGAAGTGTCAATTTATCATGGTTTCAAGAGAAGCTAGCCGAGCAAGGGCAATTTGCTAGAGCCTGATAGTCAAATAACATGCATGAGACAGCAGGGCTCACAACGACGCTTTGTCTCTTTTTGGCATCAAAGCGGCAGCCAACATTGCGTCAACCAGACCACGGGTGATCTGTGTCCTGAAAGCTGGTCGCCCGTTTAATGGGGAGGTTTTCATCGATGGGCTGACCATATCTGATCGAGAAATCATGCAAACGTTGCCCACTGGTGGAACCAGCGTTTTCTAATGCTGGACGTGCGCATGAGAGAATGCGCACGCCGCAAGGTGCAAGCTCTATTTGCTTTCTCTATCAATCATTGTGTAATCCGCAAAATAAGCAATGCAATGTGGCTAAATGTCAGAATTTTAAGGTAGACGCCATGTTCGATCCACGTTTGTTCCACGTGTGACAGCTAGAATGGAGGACGAATTTTGCACATTGCTTCGTCTTTCCATCTCTCGCCCGTAGAAAAGGTGTGTACAACGTGGACACAAAGTACCCATCCGTTAGCAGTCCAAAGTCAACGCTCCATGAACTTTTCGTACACCAGGTGTGCAAAAATCCAGATAAAGTAGCCTTGGTCGATAACGATGTGAGGTTGACCTATAGAGAGCTCGATCGCATGACCGACCGTTTGGCCAGTTACTTGGGTCGTTATCAGATCCAAGAGAACGATGCGGTTGGTATCTTGCTGGAGAAATGTTACGAATACATTGTTGCCTGTGTTGCAATACTCAAAGCGGGTGGTGCTTACTTACATTTAGAGCTGGCCTATCCAAACAACTTTCTACAACAAATTTTTACAGATGCCGCGCCCAATGTGGTCATTACAAAAGAGCAATACCGGGATAGGATGAAGGGGCATCACGTACCGGCCCTCTACCTTGACGCCACTGATTGGCAAGCTGTTGACACGACAACCAAGAAAGCAGTTGTCGCCAATCGTAGCACTGCAATTATTGGGTATTCATCTGGGACAACAGGAAAACCGAAAGGGATAGCGGTTTCCCACAGAGCGACCCTTTATGCTTATGCCAAATTTTGGGAGGAAGTGCAGCATATTCACGAAAAAGGTCGCTTTGCCTACACCACCTTTATTGCCTGGGATGCCCTGAGCCCACTGGTGATGGGGCACACGGGCTATATTGTGGCGGATGAAGTTTCCTTTGATCCCCAGCGTCTGCTGACATTTATCGCTCAGCACCAAATCAACCACACCTTCCTGACTCCTTCGCTCTTGGCTACCATCCTCCATACGGTAGATGCGGAGACGATTCGCACAAAATTACGGTGCCTCAACATCGCCTGGGTGGGTGGTGAGGTCATGACGCAACCGTTGGTGGACGAGGCATTCGCACGGCTACCGCATCTCTGCCTCATCAACAATTATGGGCCTGCCGAATGTTTTGTCATTACGCAGGGACGACTGCGTGCACACGATGCCGCGACACCGTCGATTTGCTCGGTTGGTCACGTTTTGGAGGGCATGGAGGTGATGATTGTCGACGATGCCATGCAGCCCGTGGCACGTGGTGAGGTGGGCGAATTATATGCCACGGGACCCTGTTTGGCCGATGGCTATGTGAACAACCGGACATTGACAAAAGCAAAATTTATCCCGATTCACGGAAAAATCTTTTACAAGACAGAGGATGCTGCCAAAGTCTTGGAAGATGGCCGTTTGGTGATCTTGGGCCGACGCGATGCCACGGTCAAAATCCGCAGCTACAATGTCAACCTGGCGGCCATCGAAGAGACGTTGAAAGAGCATCCGCACATCGCAGATAGCGTGGTGGTTGCCCATGGCGATGAAGGGGAAGATAAATATTTGGTGGCCTATCTGATCCGCAACAGTGACTCCAGTTGGGCCATCGACGCGCAAACGTTCCGTTGCCCAGAGATTTCAGCGTACTTGCAGACCCATCTGCCCTTTTACATGGTCCCACGTCTCTACATGGAATTGCCAATGCTGCCCCTCCATCCAATTAGCCAAAAGCTGGATAAGTCTCGTCTGCCTCGTCCTCTGTTTCCACGCCTGGCGCACAAGCAAGAGCAGGTCGCAGAACCCATTCGCATTGCGGAGACGCCCATTGCCCAACAAGAGCAAACGATGCTCGCGCTGCTCGAAGAGACGCTCCCCCAACATCGTCTGCGACTATCCGACAATTTTTTCGAGGTGGGCCTCCATTCACTCCTAGCCGCACAGTTGGCAATGCGGGTCAAAGCGGTCTTTGGGCGGGATCTATCTGTCACCCAAATCTATGAACACTGCACCGCACGGGATCTGGTCGCCTATTTAAACAACGGTGCGGGCACCGCGGAGACGCATGAGCGCATCACGGCCTGGCAACGGGACGCGGTTCTGGCGAGTCACATTGAGCCCGCGGCACAGGCGACCCTCTTCTCAGCGGAGAGTCGAGCGATTTTGTTGACGGGCGCAACGGGCTTTTTGGGGATCTTTCTTTTGGCAGAGATTTTGCATGCTGCACCAAACAGCACTGTGTACTGCCTGGTGCGCAGCGCAGACAGAATGGAAGCTTTGGTCGAAAAGTTGAAGCGCTACCGGCTGTGGCACGCAACGTTTGACAGCCGGATCGAGCCGCTGATTGGGGATCTGGAAAAGCCCGATTTCGGATGGTCACAACAGACCTTTGCCCGCTATGCCACAACTGTACAAGCGATCTTTCACGCTGGGGCTTGGGTGAACATGGTCTATCCCTATCAGCGGCTCAAAGCGGCCAATGTCACGGGGACAGGGGAACTGCTCCGCTTTGCAGTCCACGGAGTGAATAAGCCGCTTCACCACATCTCTACGTTGGGTATTTTCCCCAGCGGCAACGTGGCGCAGTACCGTGAAAACGACCAAATTGATGGAGTGATCGAAGAGTTGACCACCGGCTATGCCCAGTCCAAATGGGTCGCCGAAAAATTGGTTTGGCAGGCCATCACGCGCGACATTCCGGCGCAGATCTACCGCATTGGGAACATTGGTCCCGACAGCAGAACAGCTTTCGCCAACGCGAAAGACGCGGTGATGCTCTTTTTGGAGAGCTGCAAAAGGCTGCGGATTGCCCCGCGTCGCGATGAGTGGCGCTTTGAATATACGCCCGTTGACTTTGTGGCCAAAGCCATCGTGCAAATTGCGCTCTGTGAACAGCCGCTCAGCCCCGTCTATCACATTGCCAGCCAACAGTTGGTTGCAGCCAACAATGTCTTTGCTGAAATGAGACGCCAAGGGACTATCGATCAGATGGTGGATTTTGAGCAATGGCGCCAACACCTCCATCAATTCACCCAGCAGCAAAGCGACACCCACTACGATCTTTTGGCACAAAGTTTAGCGATAGAGGAGGAGTTTTTATTGGAAGAAGAACCTTTTGAGACATCGCACTTTGTGGAAGAGATGCAGCGTTGTCAACTGTTGCTGCCACAGGTCGATGAGCGGTACTTCGCAGGGGCGATGGTTCCCTCGGCCTCGCCATATAGATCTGAACGGGTTGGCGAGTTGCCTGAGCCCGTGGCAGGCAACCGGGCTCCGAAAGCTCAGCCCTAAAGTGGGCTCTGTTTGAAAACAGTAGTTCCGGCAAGCGGGAAACCTACCGTTTTCAAGTCGACTGCACTGTAGGTTGTACTGAATCAATTAACTTATCTCACCAAAATCAGGAGAGAACCATGTCGTTTGTCAGTGCCCACAACGAGTGGGATCCCATTGAAGAAATCATCGTCGGTATCGCACACGATGCCTACTTCCCCACGAATGATATTAGCTTTAACCTCTCTGTGGACACCCAAAGCGCCGTGCCCGGGCATGAATTTACAGAACTGAAGCTTGGCGGCATATCGCCACAGGTCGTGGAAGAGACGCACGAAGACCTCGAGACGCTGGTGGGGGTATTGAAAAGCGAAAACATCGTCGTGAAACGACCCCAACCCCACATTAACGAGAATACCATTCGCACGCCCTATTGGGAGACCGAGCGCTACTTTGCCTACTGTCCACGTGATATCTTCTTGGTGGTGGGGAACATAATCATCGAAACGCCCAACATGCAGCGTTCGCGCTATTTTGAGAGTTTCTGCTATGAAGAGATCTATGTGGATTACGTCAAGCGGGGCAACAAGTGGATCTCGGCCCCCAAACCCAAATTGCGCGACGAGGATTTCAATTTTTGCGGCACCCAGTCTTCTGTCCTGCGCAACCGTGAGCCGATCTTCGAAGCCGCCAACGTGATTCGGGCGGGCGAGGATCTCTTCTATTTGGTCTCGGACGGGGCCAACGAATTGGGGGCCAAGTGGTTGCAAAATACGCTCGGTGATGACTATCGTGTGCATCTCTGTGAGGATCTCTATGCGGGGCTACACATCGACAGCACGATCGCTCTGCTGCGTCCCGGTCTCTTTCTGGCCAATCCAGAGCGGGTAACGCCAGATAATTTGCCCGATCCGCTGAAGCAGTGGGAGATGGTCTACGCTCCGCCCATGGCCGATAACGAACAGTCCGATGTGGGCTTCATCTCAACGACCTGGCTGGGCATGAATCTGCTCATGGTCAATCCAAGTCTTGCGATTGTCGATGCGCAGCAAAGGGCGTTGATTGCACTGCTCGAAAGCCTCAAGATCGACGTGATTCCCCTAACGCTGCGCCACGGTCGGAAGTTAGGCGGCGGCTTTCATTGCGTCACGCTTGATGTGCGCCGCCGCGGCAAACGGGAAAGCTACTTTCACTAATGACCACGGTAGTTAACGGCAAGAAGCAGGTCCTCATCGTGGGCGCTGGGTTATCTGGTCTCACGGCCGCACGCGCGCTGTTGGCCCACGGTCTCTCTGTGCAGATCTTGGAGGCGCAAGAGCGCGTTGGGGGGCGTATTGTAGATTTTGAGTCCGTCTGTGGAGAGCGCTTTTCCCTGGGTGGAGAGTGGTTTGGGAGTGGCGAAACAAGATGGAATCAGTTGCTGGCCGAATTGGAGCTGGAAACCGCACCGCTAATTTCCAGGGGCAAGCATCTACTGCGTATGGGGCAGCAGACGCACGCCTTCACCGACGACGAGAGTCAATGGTTGCCGCCGATTGCACTCCCCAGCGCTCTCGTCTCACGAGAACTGACAGGTGCGTTTGCCGAGATCGCCAGGCTGGCCCAACAGGTATCGACCGCAACGCCACATCTGGGGCCGCCAGCATGGGACACGGTGACCCTCGCCGAGTGGAGCCAGGCGCAAATCCAGGATGAAACAGCGCGTAAACTCTTTGCAATGGTCGTGCGCCAAGAGACCGGGCGCGAGCTGTGCGAGATCTCTTTGCTGACCTATCTATTTCTCTACCGCTCTGCGGTGCGACAGTTGGGCGATGATCGGACCGTCAAGGGCGGCACACAACGCGTCATCGAACGGTTGGCGGCGGAGATGGACTCCCAGATCCACCTCAACACGCCGGTCTGCAAAATCCAGCAACATGCACACGGCGTCGAAGTGCGGGCACAGGATCATTCCTTTGACGCCGATCATCTCATCCTGGCGCTCTCGCCCGCGGTGGTGACGCGGATCCAATTTCACCCTCCCTTACCAGCAGCGAAAGAGCAGCTTTATGCCAACATGCGGATGGGCTCCATCATCAAGTGCGTCGTCACCTACCCAGAGCCCTTCTGGTATGCGCAAGGGCATTCCGGCAACATTCTCTCTGACGAAGGACCTCTGGAATGTGCGCTCGACGCTTCTTTTCAAACCGCTTGTGGCGCGCTGATTGGCTACAGCACGGGGGATGAGGCGAAAAAGTGGAGCCAACGCAGTCGCGAGCAGCGCCAATCCGCGATTGTCGAGCAACTCGCATTCTTTTTGGGCGAAGCCGCCCGCAGCCCCATGGAATACCGAGAGATCAACTGGCCGCAGAGACCGTGGATTGGAGGGGCCTACTACGCATCCATGAACCCTGGGGCGCTGGCAGCCAACGGCCAAGCCCTGCGCGAACCGTTTGGGCGCATCCACTGGGCCGGGACGGAAACAGCGGCAGAGTGGTGCGGTACGCTGGAGGGAGCTGTGCTCGCGGGAGAACGGGTTGTACAAGAGATCTTAATGGAGTACAGGTAGGAACAAGATGATCAATCATGATTATGAAAAATTTGCTGCGAATTACGCACAATTCAAACCAGAAGGCACACTGTATCTGCTCTTTAACGATATCGAAAAGATGCTGAGAAAATATGGGCAAGGCAATAGAGCGCTTGACTATGGGTGTGGCACTGGTGACGGAATCGTTACACTGAAAAAGATGGGATATGAGACAGTCGGTGTGGATATCAGCCGAGAGATGCTAAATCATGCCCGAGGGCGCGATCCAGAAGGAGCATATCATCTGATTGAGTCTGCACAATTACCTAACCGGTATCAGGACTATTTTGACGTTGCTATCGTAACGACTGTGTTGACAGAAATTTCCACCAAGCACGAAATGGTGCCGATCCTGCAAGCAATATACGGTGCCTTGAAGACGAGGGGCGTTGTCATCATTAGCAATTGTACGGCTGATTGCTATCAGAACAATTGGCTCTCTTTTCAGTGTGATTTTCCAGAAAATCAGCATCTTGTGAGTGGACAAAGTGCGAAAATGTTTTTTCCACGCGAGGATTTTGCTATTTATGATTACTTTTGGACAGACCAAGATTATGTAGAAGTGTTTGACCAGACGCCTTTCACGCTAAAAGAACAGTTGCTTTCGGTTGTTGATGAAGCGGATCACGATCGTTTTGCATGGCAAACAGAATTGACCAAATCTGCGTGGTCTACTTTTGTTTTACAGAAATGAGGGTGAATGATAGGAGAGAAAGATAGTAGACAGCAGAATGAAATGAACGATGTCTTGATCGTGGGCGCGGGCCTGTCGGGGCTCATCGCCGCCAACCATCTGCGCCGCCAAGGTCTCTCCGTGCAAATTCTGGAAGCCAATGATCGGGTGGGGGGACGCATCCTGGACATACAGTCCGAACATGGGCATCTCTTTTCGTTGGGGGCCACCTGGTTGGGGCCAGATGAAGAGAAATTACCAGCACTCATGGCTGAACTTGGGCTAGAAACTGAGCCGCAATACGAAGCGGGCAAGATCATCGTCCGCATCCACGGGCAGCAATGGACAGCGCAACAAAATGAGCAGATTCGTGTCGGCCCTTTTCCATTACCGGCCGCCGGGATTCCCGATGATTTTCTCCGGGCGATCTCTATCCTCAACGCGCTTTGCCACGAGCTTTCGCCAGCAACGCCCCATGCACATCCGCGCGCCGCTGAATGGGATGCCATGACCGTGGAAGAGTGGTGGCGAGAGCAGGGTGAGAGCGCGATAGGGAAAACGTTATTGCGCATGATTATTGAAGGGCTGATCTTTACCGAAATCGAAGAAATGTCTTTCCTCTATCTGCTCTTTGTGTGGCGCTCTTTGCTCTCGGTTATCGTCGATGATCGACGTATTAAAGGTGGCCCGCAACAGATTGTAAATTCGCTGGCCGAACAACTACAAGGGCAGATTCACTTGCAGAACCCCGCGCGAGGTATCCAACAAACTGCTCAGGGGGTCGAGATAGCGACAGACCAGGGCTCGTTCAGCGGTCGGTATGCCATCGTTGCGATCCCGCCCCATCTTTGTGGCGCAATTGACTTTCAACCACACTTGCCTGCAGGACGCACACAGTTAACTCGCCAAATGCAGATGGGCAAAGTAATCAAGGTGATTCTGACCTATGAACGTCCCTTTTGGCGCGATGAAGGGTTATCAGGCATGATCATTACCGATGAGACACCGTTGGATACGACCTTTGACACCTCCCCAGAGGAAGGTAGGCACGGAGTGTTGGTTGGGTTCATTACCGGACGTCATGCGCATGTTTGGACGCAACGTTCTCAAATCGAACGCAAAGCGGCTGTCCTACAACAGGTAGCCCAACTTTTTGGATCTCAAGCAACATCACCGCTTGAGTACATCGAGCATGATTGGATTGCCGAGCCGTGGAGCGGGGGCTGTTATTGTGCCGCCATGCCACCCAGTCTGCTGGGGCAGCATGGGGCAGCCCTGCGCAATCCAGTGGGGCGCATCCACTGGGCCGGAACCGAAACGGCAGCCATGTGGTATGGTTCGATGGAGGGGGCCATTGTCTCCGGCGAGCGGGCGGCACGGGAAGTTCTCGCACGGCTTCAAAGTGGGCAGTAGACGAATTTGAGATAGGTGAAAAATGTTTTTAACCAGTGCGCTCGTTGCCGGTGGTGTGCTCTATGTTGGCAAACGGGCTTATGATATCATCCAAAGACCCCAAAAAAATCTCGTTTCGCAGTTGCACGCTGGAGCGATCCCAACGAGCAATGGCTACAGCATCATCCCGAATTTGTCGCATACCGAGTCGGAGGTTGATGCCCATGGTGCATTGGAGCGGTACATCGACCATAACCTCGCCGTTTCGGCTGTCGCGATGGGGCTGGCCACGGCAGGTGCCCTCTTCTATCCACCATTGAGTCTGGTCAGCATCCCCATTATTCTCTACACGTGTATCGACGTTTTTCAAAACGTGCACCGTGCGTTGTTCAAAGAACGGCGTATCCGCGCGGTCTACCTGGATGCAATTGCCATCATCGGCGCGCTGGCGATTGGTGCTATCTTTGCCAGCGCGCTCGCGAGTGTAATCTACTTCTTGGGGCAAAAGCTCCTCCTTAAAACCGAAGATCGGGCGCGGGGCAATCTGCTAGAAATTTTTGGCCAACGTCCCCGCTTTGTGTGGCGGCTGGTCGATGGGGTGGAAATAGAGACTCCATTCGAGGAGATTGGCGTGGGCGATGTTGTCGTTGTCAATGCGGGGGGGATCGTGCCGGTTGATGGTCACATCGTAGAAGGGATGGCTTCGATAGACCAGCGGTTGTTAACGGGAGAAGCCCAGCCCGCGGAGAAGGCTCCGGGCGACCGCGTCTTTGCCGCGACGACCGTGTTGGCGGGGCGGATCTGTGTGCAGGTAGACAAGGCAGGGGCCGATACCGTCACGGCGCAAATTGCCGAAATCTTAAATCAAACGGCCCGCTACGAATCATCCATCGAAACCACTGCGCAAACGGTGGCGGATCATTCCGTGATCCCGACCTTGGCCGTCAGCGGGCTAACATGGCCCATATTGGGGCCGCTTGCCGCTATCACAGTCGTCTATTCCAACTACACAGACACGCTGCGGATTACCGCACCGCTGGGCATGTTGAATTTTTTGAGTGTCAGCTCGCAGCGCGGGCTGCTGATTAAAGATGGTCGTGCCTTGGAACTCCTGAATAAAGTCGATACCGTCATTTTCGACAAAACCGGCACGCTGACCTTGGAACAACCCCACGTCGCCGCGATCTATCCGTTGGCAGAGTTCTCTGACGCTGAACTTTTGACGCTAGCTGCCGCCGCTGAATTTCGACAAACCCATCCGATTGCCCGAGCGATTCGTCAGGCCGCGCAAGAGCGTGAGTTATCTCTGCCAACGATCGACGGAGCCGAGTATGAGGTCGGCTACGGGATTACGGTAACCGTCAATGGGAAAGTGATTCGAGTGGGCAGTCACCGGTTTATGACGATGGAAGGCATTGCGATTCCCAGCACGATCTACACCAAACAAGAAGACGCGCACACTCAGGGCTATTCCTTTGTCTACGTCGCCGTCAACGATTGCCTCGGTGGTGCAATTGAATTGCATCCAACGATTCGTCCCGAAGCCCACGCGGTTGTTGCGCAATTGAAGCAGCGTAAGCTGTCGATGGTGATACTCTCCGGTGACCACGAAGAGCCAACTCGCAAGCTCGCGCGGGAATTGGGGATTGAACGCTATTTTGCAGAAGTGCTGCCTGAAGAGAAAGCCAGGTTGGTTGAACAGCTACAGCAAGATGGCAAAGCGGTCTGCTTTGTCGGCGATGGCATCAACGATTCGATTGCACTCAAAAAGGCCAATGTCTCCATCTCGCTCAGCGGCGCTTCTACCATTGCCACAGATACGGCGCAGATTATCCTGATGGACGGCACCTTGAATCAGCTTGATGCTGCCTTTGCGGTGGCGGAACGATTTAAGCACAATCTCCAAAGCAGCCTGTTCACAGCATTGGCACCGGGGTTCCTCTGTATCGCAGGCGTCTTCTTTTTTCATTTTCGGATCTTGAGCGCCGTTATGCTCTATAACGCCAGTCTGACGGCGGGAGTTGGCAACGCGATGTTGCCGCGGTTCAGAGAAGGACTCAGGAACAACCAACAGCAGTGAGGTTCCTGCTGAGGTTACCCCGAATAAAATGGACAGCTAGCTAAAGCCCAATCCTGTGGAAGAGGAGGCATCCGGGGGAAAGCGCCATTTCATTGCGCTTCCAGCCGTGAGCAGCGGTCGCAACCGCTACTCACGGCTGGAAGCAGGGGTAAGCCCCGCGAATTTGAACTGTCAACAGACGCTAGAAACCAAAATGACGTTCCGCGCGGGTCGGCCTCTGGTAGGCAGCAGACGATTCTGCCCCACACCATCGGTGTCGTAAACGTTGTTCAGCAGTGACGCAGAACAGCGGTGACGCTGAACAACGTTTAGGCTGAACAACATTTACGCAGCACAACGTAAGATCTTATGACTTGGCCCGCAACCCTTGAATGACCAGATTGGCAGTCTGATGCCACAGTGCCCCATTGACATACGCGTTGTCCGCCGTCGGCCAGTTATCCCAATAGGTCGTGTTGTAGGGAATCCGATGCAACAAGTGCATCACCGGTGCATCCACGAGCTCTTCCAACCAGATTTCAATCGCTGCCAGGTACAAATCCATGTACGCGGGATCGTTGGGATCGGGTGCCATCAGCGCCATCTCGTTCAGAATCGCATCATATTCCTCATTGCGCCAGCGTGCTGTGTACGTCGCTGGCTCGCCCGTGGGCCGATAATACTTACTGGTGAAGAAATCGAGAGTATCAAAGGGATCGTTGATGCTGCCGCCATGGCCCCACAGCGTCAGCTTGGCCACGCCCTCAGAGCGCTGTGTCCCCGCATCAGCCGGCGTGGTGTAATCCGATTCAAAGCCCGCGCGCCGCAGCTGTTCGGCCATAATCGGCCCCACATCATTGAAGATCGAGAAGGTGGTAATCGTCGCATCGACTCTGGAACCATCGCGCACCCAAAAGCCCTCGTCATCCTTGGTATATCCCTGTTCCTCCATGAGCGCCGCGGACTTTTCCAGATTGTACTCGTTCGTCGGATACTGTTCCAGCAACGGTGCCGTCGCCTCGAAATAGGGCAACAACGGCTGATATTCGGGGAAAGGCAACGATGTCGTCATCCCCGCACCACCCAGACCAACCTCGATCAGTTGCTCCCGGTCGAGCGCATAGCTGATCGCCCAGCGCATCTCTTTTGTATTGAAGGGCGGCTCCTCACAGTTAAACCACAGGGAGACCGGCCACCAGTCCAGATAGCCAAATGGTGATTCTCGCCCCGAATGCGTAATCACATCCGGATTTTGTAGCACCGACTGCTCGACCGTAGAGACCTGCAAGTGGAACGTTGTATCTGCTTCGTTGTTGATCACAAGTTGGGCCGCGCGCTCGTCAGTCGCGATCGGCAAGTTGAGAATGCGTTCGACCTCGGGCAGTTCGGCAAAGCCAATCTTCGCGGCCCACCAGTCATCACGGCGATCGATGACCTGCTGCTGAGGTGACCAGTGGGTGACATTATATGGCCCCGTATAGAGCGGCCAACCCTGCTCCGGATCATAGAACGTGAAGCTGGCAATATCCTCGACATCGCGGAAGACATGTTCCGGAAGCCAGTAAATCCCGGTGTCGAATTTGGCGGTCAAATGGCTGAAGACAAAGCGCGGGCGGGGTTCATAGAACGCAATGCGCACGGTCAACTCATTGACCGCTTCTGCTTCGCTGACCCATTCCTTCACCTCGGTCGAATTGCGCAACGTCGGCGCCTGTGCGATCAATGCGTTGATCACAAAGGCCACATCGTTCGCCGTAAAGGGATGACCGTCGCTCCACTCTACCCCCTCGCGGATAGAGACCACCAGTTCGGTATAATCGTCGTTATACTCGTAGCCGGTGGCGATCCACGGGATAAACTCATCGGCAAATGCCGAGTAGAAGAAGAGGGGCTCATGCGCACCCGTAACCGCTCGATGCCCTTGCGATCCCGGTGTGTAGGGGTTGCCCAACCCAGAATTCAACAACCGGCCGTCTTGCGACTGCTGCAAGTAGATCAATGTCTTTTCGCGCGGAACCTCACGGACCCCCGGCGCGCTTTCAATCACTTGTTCGGCCACCGGTGCGCCTGGTTCAACTGCCGCAGGTGCGCCCGGTGTTTCACCGCCACAGGCCACCGCCACGAGCCCGGCTCCGGCAATACCACTCAACTTTAGAAAATCACGACGATTTACACCCGATGTTTTCATCATTTAGTCTCCTTTGAGTTCCAGCACCTTCGGTGAGATTTTTGTCCAATTCACAACTTGAACCTGCACTAGCATACGGTACATCTACGACAAAACCATTGGCCACAATCTATCCGTGACTGCCGTGCCGACAGCAGTTGTCGGTCTAAAGTGGGCTCTGTTTGAAAACAGCAGTTCCGGCAAGCGGAAAACCTACCGTTTTCAAGCCAACCGCACTGTAGGCAGAAGCAACACAAGTATATGCGCGCGCCACGCCGTATCGCTCGCAATGCGCCAAACAGTAGAAAAAGGTGACTGCTCCCACGGCTGTGTCGGGGAGATAGGCAAAGTTTGTCAGATAAGGGAGTCATGTAGAGGCTACAGCTGTGAACCACTCAAAATTCACAGAAGGAGCCGTGGTACACCAGTAAATAAAGATCAAGCGGACAAGCGCCTCGCCCAGTTGAAGCGATTCGGCTAATCCACAAAGTGACTATACTAGCGTTTAGCAATCGTGTCAATTGACCGATAACTGTCGGGTGCGTACCACATTTGGGGCCGAGACCGGACGCCCAATCTGCTCTTCTGTACGTCCCCGCAAATGGGACGCACCGGTAACCGTCGGGTGCGTACCACATTTGGGGCCGAGACCGGACGCTCAATCTGCTCCGCTTCTGTACGTCCCCGCAAATGGGACGCACCGGTAACCGTCGCAAAAATGCGTGAAAAAGGGGGGCAAAGAGTCAGCACAAGATGTTCGATGGCTCAGTTAGAAGTCTATTGAAACCCAAGCGGTCCCGGGGGAGTATTGTGCTGCTGCAAGCATGAGTTAATTTTTGCTGCCCTTGAAAATCAAGACTCGGTTTGCGTTTCCGCTATCGATGCCGATCACATGGCATCACGAACTTGATCCAAGCGTTTTTTCGATTGCTGTTGCATCGGCAAGGCTAGCGAGAATTGTGATTGACACAAGGGCACGAGTGGCTTGCTATGCTGCTCATGAACGCGTAGGCGCAAACCCGAGAATAGCTGATTTTTTGGACGAAGAAGGAATTCTGGAAGGGAAGAGTGTCGGTGGCACGCCAAAGTATCTCTCCGCGATTGATGATCCGATTCTCATGGGCTTGGCAACGTTTGCTTGTCGGTGCGGTACGCACGGTAATCTCTTCAGCATCGGTCTGGCCCGCGGCCAACATCGTGTCCAGGGTGCCCCCAGCGAACCACGCTACTTTTTCCCTGTTTCGACCCGTTTGTGGCATAGTGGTTAGTGATGCGATCGGCATTGGATCCGCTGGACACCTGACAGTAGCGTTGGCCGATTACAAGAATGGAGCAGAGAATATGCTGTTGCCAGATTATTGGTTGACACGCCCCGATGTGCGTGTCGACGAAAGAGCTGAATCTGCCTTTGAGCAGCTGTTAGAAACAACGCTCGACATCGGGGGCTGCCCGACGATCGAGTTCACGTTGCCTTGGCCAAAGTGGCAATTCTTATGTCATGTCGCTGATCGACACGCGATCGCCTTGCACGGTTCTGGTGCTCCCGATATTGCCCTGTTCGAGCCGCGCCAGTCCAATGATCTCAACGATTTTGGCAATCAGAAAGCGATCTATGCGACCGCGGATGGGCTGCTGGCCATGTTTTTTGCGATTGTCGATCGTGACCGTGTCGCGTCGATTACCAATGCCTGTGTTCGTCTTAGCGATGAAGCGGGTGCTCGGCACGGTCCGTTCTATGTTTTCTCGGTCAGTCAGGCGGCTCTGGCGAGTCAGCCGTGGCGAACTGGCGCGGTCTATCTCTTGCCACGCACCTCCTTCATTCTTCAGCCACCGGTTACATTTGGCTCGAGCCAAGTGCAGATCGACCAGCTTGCCAGTTTTGAACCCGTTCAGCCATTGGCAAAACTAGCGGTGACACCGGCCGATTTTCCCTTCCTGGCACAGATCCGGGGGCACGATGACCAACGGCTTCAGGAATATTCAACCGCACTGCAAACAGGTGCACCATGGCCCAATGAGCTTTGAGCGCGGGCGAACAGATCACTGAAGCGGAACGCCTGCCATCGGCGGCATCAAGGAGCGAAGATTAGTGCCACGGTCGCGGCTCACACAGAATATAGATAGACTACCCCATTCTGGGCTTACGCAACTTGTCGAGAAGAGTCACCAATCGCACTGCCTGCTCTCCACTGGCAAGCTCTGCTCGATGCGTAAGTCATGCCAGTGTTGTTCGAATAAAATCTAGACCAATTGTATGTATGAAATCGAGACCAAAAGTATGAATGAAATTGAGACCAAATCTGGACTGGCGTCAACACCGGGATATCGCTACGCAAAACTGACGGGCAATCAACTACATGTTGCTGGTCAGGTTCCTCATGATTCAGCGGGCAATCTTGTAGAAGTCAACGATCCGCATACCCAAGCCACACAATGCCTGACGAATCTCAAGATTCTGCTGTCGTGCTACGATTTTACGGCTCAAGATATACAGCACCTCACCATCTATGTGGTCGGCGCTCGCAATAATCTCACCACCGCTTGGAAGGCAGTATTGGAGGATTTTTCGAATGATGTCCCGCCAGCAACGCTCATTGGCGTGTCGATGCTTGGCCATGAAGGGCAGCTGGTGGAGATTGATGCAACGGTCGTTAGGAATGCAGATTAGATTCAAATCAGCATGAAGCGCGCCCAACAAGGCGCTGCCGTCAGATGAAATTGCCGCCCAGCCCAGCGTTGGAGAGGTGCGCGCCTTTGCGCTGCCCGGGCTGCATGGGCAGAGGTTACATCGCTCGGAAAGTGCTTGGGGCTGCCGCCGCGTTCGTGGCCGGGCTGCGCATTGGGGGTTGGGTTTCAAACAGATGGGAATACGTCTTTACCGACCGTCACATCGACTGATACCCCGGTGCCGCCAACCGACACGCCCAAACCAGCCTCAACATTTGCACCAGAACCAGTGGAAATGAATTTCAGCGTACCAGGCAATATCGAGAGCGGTACGAGTGTTGACATTCCAAAAGCGGGATTTTACCAGCTAGGATATGTTGGCAACGCCTATTCTCCATGGCCAACTGATGTCTCTGAAGGAAATAGGGGGTGGGCAACCCATGTTCAAGTCTTCATTAATCGCTCTGCTGAGTAACGAAGTGCATACTCCGACAATAGAGGGCAAATCGATATGGTTCTTGTCAGGGTTGATCAATGAATGAACCTAATTTGTATTCGCAAAGGATAACCCAAACAATTTTACCGTGTGGTTGAGATGACCTCCCAATGTCAATACGCGTGCCTTTCTACTTTCTACTTGTCATCGAAATAACACCATTTATTTGCCTGCCGAGTATCACCGATACTCGGCCGTTGCCTTTATCATATTTACTGCGCAGCGACAAATGCCGATTCATTGCTAGTACGCAAGCAAAAATAATTGCACGGGCAGAGTTAAGGGAGATAGAGACGAGGTACGCCACGATAATTTTCCAGGTCGAAAATAATGTCAGCAAGCCTCTGTGCGCACGCTCTACAATAACCCCGGTCTGGTATTACGCGCTTGAGATTGCCGAAGGTCAATACGGGAAGGCTATCTGGGCCAACCAGTGTACGCGTGATATGTTCAAGTGACTCGGTATCGTCATCGCCTGTTCGGTTACCAGTTAACAACAGGCAGTTGTTATCTTGGCAAAAACGCCAGATTGTTTCGTCATCGATACCTTCCGTTAACATCGCTTCCTCCCAAGTTAAGAGATCGACTTTGAGCAATGTAACATAGCCTAGTTGATCTAGTTCGTTGAACACAGCTTCAACCTGCCCATAACAGTTTTCGTCACTCAAGATCCTAATGGCCATTCTCGCTCCACAAATGCTTGTTTTTCTCGCGTAAAGCATAGAACGCCTCGCGTTCAGGTGTCATCGGTAAGGCTGCAATTTGCTTTTCGCGTTCGGCAGCAATTGCCCGATGATATCTCTCGTTCTCAGCCTTTTTTGCTAGCAATTTGGGAAGTTTGGCCTCCAGCCGTTCACGATGTTTCTTAATATACTCCAACGCAACTTGCACTTGCAGCGGCTTGAGATTATGAATTACGCAAAGCGCGTTGAAGTCTGCTCCTTCTTGTTGCGAAAGTAAGATATCATAGACTGTGGTACGGCTTTGGCTGATCACGGGGCCAATGCCAGTTTCAAGGATTTCATAGCCTTTGAAACTCATTGTCGCACTCCTTTGTATAAGCAGTAAGCTCAAGTTAGCTGTCTGCCATTATACTACACAAATCAAGTGCTAAACGGCAATCGGTACTCGCAGATCGCAAGGCCAAACACACACGGCGATAATTGCCACCTCATTACGAGTGCGTAAGCAAAAAATAGTTGCTTGTTTCCATCTATATTATCGGGTACAATGTGGTTGTGGGCTTGGAAATACTTGGGTATTCGGGGCGTGTCGTCTAGTTTCTTGGCGGGGTAGTTTGAACCTCCGCAGCCAACATGGTTTGCTCCAGACGGCTAAAAATGCTTAGGTAACTCAATGCGTCTACAAAGATAAGACACAATGGACTCATCAAACAGTGAAAATGAATTGATAGTTGCATCGCCTCTACGATACGATCATCTCTCGTGGTTATGTCGAAGATGAGCGGCTGGACTTTGATGAACGGCCGGGTCGTCAGGGTATTATTGAGGGACGGTTGAGATTCCATGATGGATCACTGCTGGACTTTGATGAAGTTGTTCTCTTCCGCAGCGAATAGATCGTGAAGTTGCGTTCTGCAAGCACCGTCTACCAACACTTGGAGCGGACAAGCGCGATCGGGGCTATTCAAGTTTTTGGTGAAAACCAAGGTCGTCCCTCCACCCGCCCGCGGCTCATGCAGGCGTTAAGCAGCAGGAAGGATCGAACCCAGTTGAGCATGTGGCTGAAAATTCTCGCCGTTGTTGTCCTCGCGATGGCGGCTGTGTATGGCGGGGCGTTCGTCTATGGTGCCGCGCGATGGGAGGCACACACACGAGAGCTGCGGGCGCGGCTTGATGCAGTCCGCTCACCAGTTCAGCAACAGGCCGTTGATTTCAGTGAACTTGAGACACTTCCCACCCCAGTTCAGCGGTACTTCCACGCAGTGCTCAAAGATGAACAGCCGTTCGTGACGGGGGTGCATCTGCAGCATAACGGCACCTTTAACATGAGCGAAACGGGAGAGCAGTGGAGGCCGTTTACCTCGGACCAGTGGGTGATTCCTCGCCGCCCCGGCTTCGTCTGGAGCGGGCGAGTTGGCGTGCTACCAGGATTCCCCGCCCGAGTACACGACGTGTATGTTGCGGAGGAAGGTATCCTGCATGTCTCCTTGCTCGGCCTTGTCTCAGTGGCAGACTTGCGGGGCGGGGGAGAACTAGCGAAGGGAGAGTTGATGCGCTACTTCGCTGAGGCAACATGGTACCCCACGGCTTTGCTGCCGAGCCAGGGGGTGACATGGGAGCCCGTAGATGAGCGCTCCGCCTACGGTACATTAAGTGATGGCGATGTGAGCATCACAATGCTGTTCACCTTTGATGAGCGGGACCTCATTGACACAGTGCAAGCGGAGGCGCGCGGTCGGACGGTGGGCGGTGAGATCGTGCCGACCCCGTGGCGCGGGCGTTTCTGGAACTACGCGGAGCGCCACGGAATGTTGGTGCCCTTAGACGGTGAGGTGGCGTGGCTGCTCCCAGAGGGTGAGAAACCGTACTGGCGAGGCCACATTACCCACCTCGACTATGAGTTTGTACGGTGACACCAAATCGCTGATGTCAAGCAACAGTGCAAGCCCCCGATAAATCCGAACGCAATGATTTCTGGTCTAGGTTTTTCTCGGCGTTGAAGCAACAGAGTGCATTTGGTACGATCATCAATCGCAATTTCGCGGGACCGCGGGAACTCAAAATCGGCTCCAAGCCATGCCAACACCTTCGCATAATGCCACTGACACACATCAGCTCGCGGGATTTCCGCGAGTCTCGGGTATTCGCGCTTCAGACTTCTTTGTCCACCACAGTTCCAATGTGCGCGCGTTGCTGAATGGCTTCATTGCCAACAAGAGCGTCTTTCGGAACATGTCTGTTACCCTGCTGCCGACATCCGACTGGATACGCGCCGGGAATCTTCCGGCGCTCTTCTTGCAAGCTTCCAAGTGCAAGCTCTTTTTCGGGGGCGGCACGGAAGCAACATTGGCCACACAGTGGATCACTGCGCAAGGGCGGAAGCTGGATGAAGCGGCGTTACAATGGAAGAACATCAACAAACTACCACAAGCACCTCGCTATGAGAGTTGGCAAGAGTGGTTATTGAAGGCGGTCCGAATGTACCTCTTTCCCCACGAAGCCGAGGGTGATGTCGACCAGGAGACCGGTGCTAATTTTGGCGTGGATCTTCTCCTGTTCTTACAGGAGATGACTGAGTCCTCGGCAAACTGCGACGCTCTTCAAAACGAAGCCAAATTCCTGTTAGACGAAATTGTGGAACGAAAGCTGAATAAGGGTTGTGGTGCTGCGGACCTGCTGGTCTTGAAAGATGAGTCCTTGCTGCATAGGGCACGGGCAACAGATCCACTGGGTGACGAAGAACTGGTATCAGAGCGACGTCATTTTCTGGAGAAGATCTGGGCGTTGCGAACCAGTGATGACTCGCTCGACATGGGCGTTTGCGAATTCGTAGTCGAATGCCCTGTCTCTGCTCTGCTGGGAATCCAAGACGCTCCCGAGGACTCGTCACACAAGCAGGATGGCGAGCAGGGAACTGTGAAGGTACTCTTTGAAGAGATGCGTGATGAGCTTAGCTCCGAAGCAATGAAACCACTCCCCTTTGTTGAGAGTTTTGGGGGGCAGCTGGAAGATGGTGGCCACAGTTGGAAGATTGTTGGCTTCAAACCGGCCGCGGAGGAAGTGGCGTAATCAGCAGTTGTTTCCGGCTTCGGGTTTGCGGATCTCAGGGGCTTGGCAACGTTTTCTTGGCGGTGCGCCATGCAGGGCAATCTCTTCAGCATCGGTGTGGCCCGCCACCAACATTGTGTCCCGGGTGCATAGCGTGATCAATAGAAACTGGACTTGCACAACTTGTCGAGAAGAGCCACCAATCGCTTTGTCTGCTCGCCACGGGTACGCTCTTCTCGGTGCGTAATGCATGAGAAACTCAAGTCGTTGGAATGGTACGTAAAATTGTTTGCGTAACCGAGGCAATACAAACATTAGTCAGGAGAATTTTTATGAGCTTCGACAAGTCGAGTGGTCAAGCGCCGTTTCTGTTTACCCATCGAGAAGATTTACAGAACCTTCCCTCAGTAGCGAAGGAGCACGAGGTAAATTTGCACGGTGGTTTCGCCGTTGATGCCCGAGCGGACTTCGGCCAGCTATATTATGGCATGCCAGGTTGTGGCATCATGCGAATTGACACGGATTTGCAGAAGCAAGAGCTCATTCGTCTGCCTGATGAGTTGACACCACTAAATTTTCACAGCACCAAGATCGGTGAATTTGATGGCAACCAGCGATTAATTCTGCCCGCGAACAATGATGAACAGGTGGTCATCCTCAGCCTAGAGGGTGAAGTCGACTTTATTTTGCCGCGACCGGTCTTTGATGAATACCAAGCAGAAGAAGTACCCTACAAACCAACCGATACTGTGCTGGTAGACAATAAACTTTACATTGCCGATGGTTATGGTTCAAACTATATCACCGTTGCAGATGTAACCACCCAACAGTGGACAAGCATTTTTGGTGGCAAAACGGATGACCCCACAGAAGATGGCAAATTTGCAACGGCCCATGGTATCAACTTCAATCCGGTTCATCACCATCTAGATATTGCCGACCGTCCCCATTCTCGTATTCAGGCTCATGCTCACGATGGTCGCTTTTTGGCTTCCCACCGACTTCCATCGGGAGCATATCTGTGCGGGATTAGTTACCTTGAATATCAAGGAAGGTGGTATGCCGCTATTGGCTGTCTCCGCGCCGCAGAGGAAGGTCGGCCTGCGCCGATTTACATAATTGACGCAGTGACCTATGAACTTTTGTCTACCATTCGCCCAAAAGAGGATTTGGGGATCGAACTAGCGCAACACCTACACAATGTTGTTTTTCACATTCAAGATAATCAGCTCTATCTCGTTTGTCAGGCCTGGAATCCGGGTCACTATTTTGTGTTGCAGCAAGTGTAATTGCTTCGTGGGCAATAATGGAAGCCATGGGCAAGGGGACAGCCCGTACATCATGGAGAAGAACTCAGTCAAGGATGAAAACAATGGATGACAGCCTAACCGATGAGATGCAAGCAATGCTTCAACCAATTGCTTCACTGA
The DNA here is from genome assembly GCA_965228585.1 of Caldilineaceae bacterium. Classification (GTDB taxonomy): domain Bacteria; phylum Chloroflexota; class Anaerolineae; order Caldilineales; family Caldilineaceae; genus JAHBVH01. Next base: position 2,259,857 of record CBDDHX010000004.1, on the reverse strand, counting down.
TTAGCAAGTCTGAAAAGGCACAGCAGAAATTAACGCCGGGGACATGGCAACACATGATGCTGCAAGATAACCTCAAAGCGTTACAAACTGCATCTGTGTTAATGAACAAGGGATCTGACGACACCAATATTTTCACGCTGGACGAGTTGCAGAAGGCTCTTCATGCATTTTCGTCGATGATTGACAAGACTGAGCAAGCCCAAACTAAATTCTTGCCAGGAACTTCCCAACACACTTTGCTACAAAACAGACTCAAGGCATTGCGCCTAGCGGAGACGGTAATACGGGTTGAGCTGAATTAGTACCGAACCAATACGTTAGAACCTCATTCAATGACTTTTATCCCAAGCGCCCAAACGTGCAGTTTTCAGCTGGCGCATCGCTGGTTGAAAACTGCACTTGATGGCAATGCGCTGACACAACATCAGAGGGCGTACCGGGAAGTGATGCACGAATCTTAAGGGGCAACGAAGCCAGAAATTCAATGGCAACATTGAGCAATGTTGTTGCAACGTTTGTGGGCGATGGGGTAACCATCGGCTAACGCTAGACTGCTAGGGGAGCATTGGGAGGCGATGGATGCAGCGTGAGAATTCAGTATCGATAGAAGCACAAATGCTTGTTCGCAAGCCAGTTGCGGACGTTTTCGAGGCGATAGTTAATCCGGAAATCACCACAAAGTTTTGGTTTACGAAAAGTAGTGGTCGTCTGGCACTTGGGAAGCAAGTCCGCTGGGATTGGGAAATGTTTGGTGTTGGTGGCGTGTTGACCGTTACGGAGTTTGAAGTGAACCACCGCATAGTGATGGAGTGGGAAGGTGATCCAACGGTGGTTGAATGGTGTTTTGAAGGCCGTGGTTCCGATGCAACGCTGGTGAAAATTTCCAACTGGGGTTTCCCTGGAAGTACAGATGAATTGCTTGCTCAGGCTGTGGATTCGAAGGGCGGCTACACAATGGTTTTGGCTGGGCTAAAAGCATGGATCGAACATGGTATTGAACTGAATCTGGTTCGTGACCAATTTCCCGATGAACGTCCGGTCTAAGGCCGCACCTGACAAATCGCCGCGCCTGACGTTGGCAGCTTCCACCCAATAACAACTTCCAACTTATTTATTGAGACGCCACTGCGTTGCCAGCGGGTAGACTTGGCGGGTGCCACGTCGGCAAGTCTACCCGCTGGACGCTGCCCTGAGAGAATGCTCACGCCGCCAGGGGCAAACGCTATTTGCTTTCTCCGTAAGTCGCTCCCCGTTGCCGTCTAAAGGATGCTCTGTTTGAAAACGGTAGTTCACCTTTTTGGGTAGACCGTCAAAAAAATCTACCGTTTTCAAGCCAAGCGCACAATAGGCGTGTGGTAGGTACTATTTTTTTTTGCAATCAATCGCGCGGAGAATCCAACGCTAATCGGGCGGACGCCGCCATCACCACCGCGAAAAATCTGCCCGGGCCGCTGTCAACCGTGAGCGCATCCGCGCAAGTTTGACTCAAATTTCGGCGTAGATCTCAAGCATGTTGCCTTCGGGATCGGCAAAGTAGACGGTGCGGTGGCCCCTAGGCTGATCGGTCGGCGCTTCCAAAATGGTAATGCCCTTTTCAAGCAGCTGTTCATAGCAATGAGCAACCTCGGCGGGCTCAACAAGGAAGGCAACCTGCACACCGGGCAAATCAGCTCGCAGCCCCTGACCATCATACCCGCGCGTGCGTTGGCGCAACGAAAACAACAGAGAGCCCGCACGAAATGTCAGGCTGGTCGGTGTTTCAGAATCAACAGCAAAGGGCAGCAGATCCCGATAAAACGTCTTCATCTTTGGCATATCTGTACAGAGAATAATCACGTAATTGACTTGTTTCAGCGCGGTGAGCATGGTTGCATCTCCGATGATGTTGGGATTTTTCTGGGAGAGGGATGACAACGCGCGTTGTCACACTCCCCAGGGGACAAATCCTGATGTGAATCATTGAGTAACGCACGAGAAGTTTGTCACACAAGAGCGAATGAGACAAGCAGCAGGAAACTGGCGGTTGCGCCCATTGCTGGTCAGAGCAGGTTGGGCAGGTTGTCGTACAACAGGAAGAGAGCCAGCACAATGACCATAACTGCAAAGATACGCCGCAGTTGTTCGCTCTGAATGTGACGCGCCAATGTGGAACCGGCCAGGGTCCCCAAAAAGCCCGCGCCCACAAAGAAGATCAGCATGAGATAATCGAGGTGACTCTGTTCCAGATGTCCCAACAGACCAGCCAGGCTGTTCATGGCAATCACAACCAAAGAAGTGCCCACCGCCTGGCGCATGGGCAGGCCGACCAACATGACCAGCGCGGGCACAATCAGAAAACCACCGCCAACGCCAAGAAATCCAGTTAGCAGGCCAACAACGAGGCCAGCCGCCGCGATCACGAGCCAATTGCGTTTGGGTTTGCCATCCGCGTCAGGGGTTTTGCAACAGATCATCAGAATCCCGACGACCAGCATCAGCAGGCCAAAGAGCACCAGGAGCCAGGTAGCTGATACCAGGTGCGAGAGGCTCGCCGAAAAGTAGGCTGCGCCCATGCCCACGCCGCCAAAGAGCGAGGCCACCCGCCAATCCAACGTGCCTTGTGCCCGGTGAAAGAACGCACCGAGCAGGCTATTGGCCCCAACAATTATCAACGACGCGGTTACGGCAACCTGCGGACTCTGGCCAATGATGTAGACGAGCGCGGGCACGGTCAGAATCGAGCCACCCCCGCCCAGCAGGCCCAGGGTGAGGCCGATGATGCCGCCCACAAGAACCTCAATCACAATTGATTCCCACATGCTCTCACCTACCTGTCCGTCCGTAAATTCTCAGTATCGATCAATAGCCACTCTCCAACAGAAGTCGCCGCCGCGTCTCTGATTGCTTCTCTAACGTGGGCTCTGTCTGAAAACAGTAGTTCCGGCAAGCGGGAAACCTACCGTTTTCAAGCCAACCGCACTGTAGGCGCGATTGTTGCCAGCTGTTTGTGAATCACAAAATTGCTCGTCATTGTCGTACAAGGAAGCACCGGGGTGCCGTCTCGCCGCCGCCCCTGGCACGGCACCAGCGCGTTACTCGCCGCTGGTAGTTGCCAACGCTCTCGACCACTGTTCTTTGCCGTCGCGCAGGTTGCGCACGTTGTCAAAGCCTTGGGCGCGCAACAGGCTGGCGGCGATCTGCGAACGATAGCCACTGGCACATTGCGTGATCACCGGCCGGTCACGCGGGATCTCGGCGAGCCGTTGGGGCAACTGTCCCAGCTGAATGTGCTTTGCTCCTTGAATGTGTTCAGCCACATACTCGGCGCGGTTACGCACATCGATCACGGCAAGGCCATTGTGGGCTTGAGCCGCGGCCAGTTCATCGGCACTCCACTCAGGAAGCTGTACAGCATCACTCTCCACCACCGCGGGCAGCGCGTAGCCACTGATCTGATCGACGCCAATGGCACGCAAGGCCGCCACCACTTCATCGACTGCCTCCTCTGCTGGCGCGACGAAGGCGCAGGGAGCGTCATAATCCACAAAGTAGCCCACATAGGTGCTAAAATTTTTGTGGGCAGAAATACTGATGGTGCCCGGAAGGTGAGCAGCAGCATAGTCGGCGCGGCTGCGTAGATCCACCACCAGCGCGTCCGCGGCAAGTAACTGATCAATTTCCAATCGATCTAGCTGGCGAATGGGAGGCAGCGTTGCCAACAGCGCGGGCCCAGCCTTGTTCACCCGTTTCATCTGGGCGAAATAGCGCGGCGGTTCGGGCTGATCGGCGAGCAGCCAACGGGTGAAGGCCGCTTCCTCAGCAAACTGGAATGCAGGGTTAAAGCGTTTTTCGTAACCGAGTGTGGTCGATGGCACCGCCCCCAATGCTTTGCCACAAGCACTGCCCGCGCCATGTCCCGGCCAAATCTGCAGATAGTCGGGCAATTCCTTGAAGCGCTGAACACTTTGGAACTGCTGTTTGGCGCCAGCCTCTTTCGTGCCCACCTGGCCCGCCGCGGTCTCCAACAGATCGGGGCGGCCCACGTCACCAACGAAAAGAAAATCGCCGGTGAAGACCCCCATTGGCTCCACAGTGGCCGCGGTGTCGGTGATGACCAGTGCCATCTGCTCGGGCGTGTGGCCGGGGACATGCATCACCGCAACCTTGATGTTGCCCACCATCCAGCTATCACCTTCTTGCACCAGCACCACGTGTGGGTCGGTGCGGTAGTCGTACTGCCACGCCTCGCCCCCCATGCTGCTGAGAAAAATGGTGGCATCGGTTGCGGCTGCCAACTCGCGGCTACCGCTGACGAAATCGGCGTGAATGTGGGTCTCGGTGACGTGTGTAATGCGCAGCCCTTCTTTTTCCGCGGCGGCAACATAGGCCGCGCTGTTGCGGTTGGGGTCGACCACCATCGCTTCGCCAGTGGCCACACAGCCCACCAAATAGGAAGCCTGCGCCAGTCGTTCATCATAAAAATAGCGTAGCAACATCTTTCCCTCCTCATGAATGCTTGTTTCGATCCGTCCGACTTTCGATCCGTCCAACCAGAACCAGCTTGCAGATCGCACGTCAATTTGATGGATTGATCGTACCGCGCAATGGGCTGGACGAACTCTGCCATTCTGCTTATAATAGCCATAAGTGAACGCTAATATTAACGGAAGGAGAAGCAGAGATGCGCGTGGGGTGAACGATCAGGGCATCGCGCTCACAGCCGATTTTCACAATCACTTCGCCTATTCAGCCTATTCCGCCTATTCAGCCTATTCAGCCTATTCAGCCTATTCAGCCTATTCAGCCTATTCAGCCTATTAAGAGGTCAGATAGCAAAGGAGCTTCATGCTGGACCTGCACAAGTTAGAAATTTTTCGACGGGTGGTGCGCGAGGGGAGCTTTAGCCGGGCCGCCGAGAGTCTGCTCATGACCCAGCCAGCCGTTAGTCAACACATTCAGGATCTGGAGGTCCAGCTTGGCACCCGGCTCTTTGTGCGCGAGCGGCGGGGCGTCTCGCTGACGCCAGCCGGTGAGACATTGCACAGTTACACCGGGCGCATCTTGCAGCTCATGGCCGAGGCCGAGAATGCAATCACCGATGTGCAGAAGTTGACGACCGGGCAACTTGCGTTGGGTGCCACACCGGGCGTGAGTATCTATCTGTTGCCCGATTATATTCAAGCATTTCGTGCCCAATATCCGCAGCTCAACATCACGTTGCAAACCGGCATCACGCCGCAGATCGTGAGTGAACTGCGGGCGGGTAAGATCGAGCTTGGTTTTATTGAAGGCGAATTGGACGCGGTGACCAGTGCCCAACTTGGGGTTGCGGAGCTGGAAAATGTGGAGCAACATGTGGTGGTCGGCCCCAATCATCCCTGGTGGGGCCGCGCGATGATCACGCTCGGCGAATTGGATCGGCAGCCTTTCATCATGCGTCAACCCTCCAGCCAAACCCGGATCTGGCTGGAGGGGGTGTTGGCGGCAAATCAGATCCACCCCAAAGTGAGTGCCGAGTTCGACAACGTGGAATCGATCAAACGCACGGTCATGTTGGGGCTCTGTTTGTCGATTTTGCCCACCTATGTCGTCACCCACGAAGTTGCGGCACAACAGATCCACACCATTGCAATTGAATCATCGCCGCTCCAGCGCATGTTGAAATTGATCTGGGACAAGGAGCGTCACTTCTCTCCCGTGGCACGGGCTTTTTTGCAACACTTCAGTGGCCGTTTTCCCGCGCTGGCAATGCTCAAAAAATCGCTGTAACCAGTACGCTCCTGGCGTGTGGTATAATTGTGCCAACCAATTTTTGGACCGTATACCAAGCTCGCCAAGAGTAAAGAGCCGTCAAATTGATATGAGTGCGAAAAGTGAATCGACGATTGAATCAACTATGAAACCTGTTACCAACTCCCCAGCACCCAACCAGTCAGCACACGAGTCGGAAGAGAACCGCGATTTTATTCGCGCCGTCATTGACAAACACATGCAGACGGGAAAATATCGTGGGCAGGTGGTCACCCGTTTTCCACCGGAACCCAACGGCTATCCCCACATTGGTCACGCCAAATCGATCTGCTTGAACTTTGGCATAGCCGAGGCGTACGGCGGCGTTTGCAACCTGCGCATGGATGATACGAACCCAGAGACCGAGGATGAGGAGTATGTGCGTGCGCTGCAAGATGCCGTGCGCTGGCTGGGCTATGATTATGGCGAGCACATGTACTATGCCTCCGATTATTTCGAGCAGCTCTACCAATTTGCCGAACAGCTAATCCGGGACGGGAAAGCGTACGTTGACAGCTTGTCCGGCGAAGAGATCCGCAACTATCGGGGGACCGTCAAAGAAGCGGGGCGGGAAAGCCCCCATCGCGATCGACCCGTGCAGGAAAACCTGGATCTCTTCCGGCGCATGCGCGCGGGGGAATTCCCCGATGGCAGCCACGTCTTGCGCGCCAAGGGCAACATGGCCTCGCCCAATATGAAAATGCGCGATCCACTGCTCTATCGCATCCGCCACGCCAGCCACTATCGCACGGGCGACGAGTGGCCGATCTATCCAATGTATGACTTTGCCCATCCGCTCTCTGATGCGCTGGAAGGGGTGACCCACTCGCTCTGTACGCTCGAATTTGAAAACAACCGAGAGATCTATGATTGGCTGGGCGAGCAGCTGCTGGAAGAGCCGCGTCCCCATCAGTACGAGTTTGCCCGCCTCAGCCTGAGCAACACCGTGCTCAGCAAACGCAAGTTGCGTCGGCTGGTGGAAGAGGAGTATGTCGCGGGCTGGGATGATCCGCGCATGCCGACCATTGCAGGCATTCAACGGCGTGGGGTGACTCCGGCTGCACTGCGTGATTTCTGTGAACGGATCGGGGTGGCCAAGACCAACAGCCGCATTGACCCCGCGCTGCTCGACGCCTGTATCCGTGATGATTTGAACATGACTGCGCCGCGTGTGATGGCGGTGTTGCGGCCGCTCAAGGTTGTGATCACCAACTACCCGGCGGATCAACATGAAGAACTGGACGCATCTTTCTGGCCGCGCGATGTGCCCAAAGAGGGCAGCCGTCCCGTCCCCTTTACCCGCGAGCTTTACATTGAGCGGGATGATTTCATGGAAGAACCACCCAAAGGCTTTCGGCGCCTGGTGCCCGGCGGCGAGGTACGGCTGCGCTATGCCTACATCATCCGCTGCGATGAGGTGATCAAGGATGACGCGGGCAATGTCGTTGAGCTGCGGTGCAGCTACGATCCCGATTCACAGGGCGGCGCGCCCAAAGATGGTCGCAAGGTCAAAGGCACAATTCACTGGGTGTCGGCCACCGCGGGCATTCCCGCGGAGATCCGTCTCTATGACCGGCTCTTCACCGTTGAAAATCCAGATGATGTTGACGAAGGTGAATCGTTTACCGATTTCGTCAATCCCGATTCCTTGACGGTGGTGCAAGGTGTGGTGGAGCCGAGTCTGGCCGAGGCACAGAGAGAGGCACGTTTTCAGTTTGAGCGCCAAGGCTACTTCGTGGTCGATCCAGTGGATAGCCAACCGGGGTCGCTAGTCTTTAACCGGACCGTGGAGCTGCGTGATTCCTGGGGCAAGGCAACGGCCGAACAAACGCCCACAACGACAAGATCCAAACCGGCCAGCACGCCACCCGCCCCGGATCAAGCCGAGGCGAGCAACCGCAAATCAAAGACCGAATTGCGTGCCGAGCGCCGCGCGCAGGATCCAGCGTTGGTGGCCCGGCTGGCGCGCTATCAGGATGAGCTCGACCTCTCCTTTGAGGATGCCGACGTGTTGACGGGCGATCTGGCGCTGGCTCACTTCTACGAAGCCGCGTTGAGCACCCACGATAATCCGCGTTCGGTGGCAAATTGGGTGCTGAACGAACTCTTGCGCGAGATCAAAGAGGATCCGATTAGCGAGCTGCCATTCGACGGCCCAACCCTGGGCAAGCTGGTGGCACTCGTCGACAACGACACGATCTCGGCCGCGGCGGCCAAAGAGGTCTTTGCCGAACTCATGGCCAATGGCGGCGATCCAGCCACGATCGTGGAAGCCAAGGGCTTGCAGCAGATCTCTGATGCCGAGCAGCTCATGCCAATCATCGAGCGCATTATTGCCGAAAATGAAGCCAAAGCCACGGCCTATCGCGCTGGCAAAAGTGGTCTCTTTGGCTTTTTCATGGGTCAGGTCATGCGCGCAACCAAAGGCAAAGCCAATCCACAGCTGGTGCAAGAGCTGGTGCAAAAAGCGCTGGCGTAGTTAGCGCTGTGTGTAGTTAGCGCTGAATAGTGGGGAGATAAATTGGAAACTGGGGTGGGTTCGCAACCAGCGCGGTCAGGCGGCCAAAGGCGTCGAGGATGATTGCGCTGGTGAACTGACAGTGGCCATAGTTCGCGTGGGTGATCTGTTCGTGAAAGGCAGCACGCCCGGCCGCGATCACCTTCTCCCGATAGGCAGTGGCGTGCCAATACGGTACCACGGGATCGCCAGTGGTGTGCAGGGTGATCAACGGGCGGGTCAATTGGCCGGTGGTTTCATGAGCCGCCATAGCCGCCAGGGCAACAGGGTCAGCCGCATAGCGGGCAACGGCTTGGTTGAGCGCCTCATCATCGGCCGATCCCGTGTAGCGCCGGCTGCCGTTGGCAAAGGGCTGTCCCCCCAGTTTGAGCGTCGCATCGTTGGTGGCAAAGACGTTGTACCAGAGCAGCCGTTCAATGGTCGCTATTTTGGTCGCGGGCTCTGCGGCATCAAACGGGGCAGCCGCGACCGCGAGCAACTCATTCACGCTGGTAATGTTGGCGGAATCGCTGATGACGGGGAGGATGGTAGTGGTGTAGTAGCCACTTTCCCACTGTTCCAGCAGCGAATCGGGAACATCCACAGCCGTGGGCGGCAACAGATCCGGAAAGTACACATCAAAGAGCACACGAAAGTCACCGAAGTAGTTGATCTGCCCCCGAAAATCTCCATAGGGTCCACAGAGCGCTAGTCCACCGGCAAAAATGTCGGGGTGGCGCTCAACAGCCAGCGCTGTTATGGCACCCCCCTCGGAAACACCCACCAGCAAGACCGCGGTTGGGTCCCCTTTCTGCTCGGCAAAGATCGCGACGGCATCGATTAGATCGGCAATGCCAGCCTGAATGACCAGGCCGTTGGCGCGATAACCACTGGTGACAAAGGCATATCCCTGTGCGTTGGCCAACTGATCGACCGTGGGCGAGCCACCAATGCTCATCTGATCTTCGGGGATTCCAATGGGCCGGTTGGGCGCGACATAGCCATGGGCATAGACGAGCAATTGGCCATTCCATTGCGCGGGCATACAGATGCGGTAGGTAGCGCCGCTCTCTTGCAAACCATCTTCACAAGATTGGGCGCGGCCGGGGAGCTGTGATTGAGAAGCCACGTTGGCAGGAAGCAAGGCCGCGGCGCGCGCATGTCGCGCGTCGGCAAGGCTACCCCCCATCAGACCAATTACCAATCCACCCAATAAAAGCAGATAGCGACAGCTTGACCGCCAATCGGTGGGCCAAGCGCTCCGTAGAGACCAGGAATTAGAAAGGGGCTTCGTCATGTTGTATTTCGCGTACAGTCTTGTTATACAGACTGCGGGCCACCATTGGGAAACCAGCAACGGTGAAGGCGGTAAGCAGCTTGTACCATTGCTCTTTGGGGATGAGCATCCGCAGCACCGCCAGAACCATGCCCGTGCCAACACAGACGGTGGCCCATGTATAGCGATCGGTAAATTTTTTGCCTGGGGTGGTATTCAAACAGATGGCATAGAGCGATGAGACTAGTCCAAGGATCGTATACGATTCCAGACTACGCATGGACAACTTCCTTTTTCTGGATCAAGGTGTGGCACACACGCCTGGGACTGAACAGAGTTGGGGTAGGGAGGTTCTGCCATCATCTTGGCACACTGCGCACCACGCTGATTCGGGTTGTGTGGAGTGTCAAACAATTTCTTTAATCAGTATACGGATTTTACGACAAATGACATAATCCTATCGCCAGCTAATGACAGTCCTGCGCTGCTGTTTTGCAGATTTATCCACTCGATTATACACTTCCATCCGATGGGCGCGTCCCACTTTCGGGGACGTACAGTAGAGACGTACAGTAAAGACGTAAAGTAGAGGAGCAGATTGCGCGTCCGGTCTACAGTGGGCTCTGTTTGAAAAGAGTAGTTCCGGCAAGCGGGCAACCTACCGTTTTCAAGCCAACCGCACTGTAGGCCCCAACTGTGGTACGTACCCCCATCCGATCAACGACTTGCACATCTGGCAGAAATGACCATTGGGAGAGAGGAACCGGTGACCAAACCGCATTTTCTGGCTCAGCTCGGTTACATCCTACTTTGGCTGGGGTTGACGGTCGTAGCCACGCTGACGGCTTGGCAACTCCACATTGCGCTGCTCTATCTGGCGGCGTTGCTGATCGAAACACCCAGCCTGCGCCCAACCGGTTGGAGCACCGGCACGCTGGTTGCAGTGAGTCGGCTTTCGCTGCTGATCTGGGGTTCGCTCTGGCTCTTCCTGGTCATGTACCTGGAGCACCAACTGCGCGCGGCGGTGCAGGAGCGACGCCTGCTGCAACAGAGCAGTCGCTATGCTGTCGGCTTGTTGCTGCTCTATCTCCTCGGCTATCTACTTACCGGATGAGCGGGCAGGTACGTCACGCTGCCAGCGGCGCGGAGACGAGCCCGATCAGCGCATGGACGAATGCGACACCATCAGGTCGGTTAGCAAATCTGCTCGAACTCGATCAGTGAAAGCTCCCCGGCACGGCTCACAACCGGCTCGGTTTAGCGGCAATTACTGAGCCGTGCCGGGAAGCTCACGGACGACCGCTATTTTCTAATCATTTGATCTGATTTGTTTGAATCTATCCTGAACTTCGGTTGTGGTGCTTGAACCACCTCCAGCCAGCGACGTTGACGCAGAGAATTTTAGGAGAGATACTCAATATGAATCGATACAAAGTGGAGTGCAAAGTGGAGTGCAATGTGGAGTGCAATGTGACGACCAATCTGTTTGAACGCTATCTTGCCGCACAAAGGGTTGTTATTCTCGATGGTGCACTGGCCACCGAGCTAGAGGAGCGGGGTGCCGTGCTCGATGATCCACTTTGGTCGGCCAAAATTTTATTGGAATCACCGGAGCTGATCCGGCAAGTACATTACGACTATTTTGTGGCCGGCGCAGATGTGACGATTACGGCCAGCTATCAGGCCAGCTTTCCGGGGCTGGCGGCACGGAGGCTCACTGAAGAAGAGGCCGCGGATCTCATGCGGTTGAGCGTTGCCCTGGCGCTGGAAGCACGACGCTCGTTCTTGGCCCAACGTGATGCAACCGCACGGAAGCGGCTACCTCCTCTCGTTGCCGCCTCGGTGGGGCCCTATGGCGCCTATCTACACGATGGCTCTGAATACACGGGCGATTATGGATTGTCTGTGGAAGAATTGATGGCGTGGCACCGACCACGCTTGCAACTCTTGGCCGCGAGTGGCGCGGATCTCTTGGCCTGTGAAACCATTCCGTCGCTGGCCGAGGGTGAAGCGTTGATCCGCCTGTTGGCCGAAGTGCCCGACACGCCAGCATGGCTGAGCTTTAGCTGCCGCGATGGCACAGATCTCTGCCATGGCGAGCCCTTTGCGGACGCAGTGGCCATGGCCAATCAGAGTGAGCAGATCGTTGCCGTGGGGGTCAACTGTACGGCCCCGCGCCACATTGAATCGCTGTTACAAGCAGCAGCGCGTGTGACCACCAAAGCACTGCTCACCTACCCCAACAGTGGCGAACGGTGGGACAAAGCCGCCCACTGTTGGCGGCCCAGCAAGGATCAGACCGATTTCGCGCCCGCCGCCGCGCGCTGGCACGCGGCGGGCGCACGACTCATTGGTGGCTGCTGTCGCACGGGGCCCGCAGAGATCGCGGCACTGCAGCGGCATTTTGCAGCATAAATTGGTACCGTGCAACTTGCATGGTTCGGGAAACTCCGCATTTCTTTGCCTGCACAAGCTTTCTATCCATTGTGGCTCTCCTCTTTGTATCGTTACCCATCGCAAATCATCTTCGTTCTGCTATCCTGAGTTCAGGTGATTCGCAGACGCGAACGCAGAGAAATTTAGCAATGATAGCGATCATGGTAGATTTCTCTGTTGAGCAACGATAGCAGCAGAAGAGAGAAAGGAAACGGAGCAAATGAGTCACAATTTAATTGGAAAAAAAGTGGCAATCCTAGTCGAAAACGGTTTTGAGCAAGTTGAACTGACCAAACCCAAGGCAGCATTGGAAGAGGCTGGCGCGCAGACGCACATTATTTCGCCCAACGAGGACGAAGTCAAGGGGTGGGATGGGAGCGACTGGGGCGATACCTTTGCCGTCGATGTGGCGCTGAAGAATGCACAGGAAGGTGAGTACGATGCCCTGCTTCTACCCGGCGGCGTACTGAACCCAGATAAACTGCGCACAAACGACGATGCGCGCCAATTCATCCGCGCGTTTTTCCAAGCGCACAAGCCCGTTGCCGCGATCTGTCACGGCCCATGGTCACTCATTGATGCTGGCGTAGCCAAGGGACGCAAGATGACCTCGTATCATTCGATTCAGACAGACCTGAAGAACGCCGGTGTGGATTGGGTGGATCAGGAAGTGGTTGTCGACAACGGACTGGTCACCAGCCGCAATCCCGACGACATCCCCGCCTTCAACCGCAAGATGGTTGAAGAGATTGCCGAGGGGAAACACGAGAAACAATTGGCGTAGCCATCTATCACAGATGAACGCTGTTTTATGAAAAGGGTCAAGGCCGCGCGCGGCCTTGGCCCTTTTGCATGCAGCGGCAAATTTTCCATGTGGCTCTGCATTGGCCCTCACCGCAACACCTGTGACCTATCGCACACCCATCCCGTGCCGCAGACCATCGAAGTAACATAGCGCCTCCTGTATACTGCGAACCAGACGACGGAGAGTAGTGCCCGCGTCACACGAAAACGTTAGCCCCCAACGCCAACTATTCGACGCCAGCTAACCAACCACTGTTGATGATTCACAGTTTCATACAGGAGGTTCCAATGAGTACCCCACGTTCACAGTCCCATCCAATTTGGACGATTTTGCTTGTTCTTTCCGTTCTATTTTCGTCGGTGTTGGCGGCCATGCCCCAACCGGCCCAGGCCGCGCCGACAGCAGCGCCCGCGGTTGCGCCAGTTGCAGCGCCGCATGCTGCGCTGTCGATTGTGGAGGTTAGCGCTCCAAAGATCAATTGTATCTTTGATGCCGACTGCAACATTACCGTCGATGACCTCGCCAGCCACTTTGTGCCCCCGGCTGCATCGGGCGATGCCTTTTTACAATCCCGACTTTGGCCCGCTGGCGAAGCAGGCACAGCCGGAGCTGGCCTCTACCCCTATCTCTATCGCATCGACCTGCGCAACGCGCGTGGCGTCACCGCGGCCGCCTGTGTCACAGAGATGGAGATTGACTTTGGCCCCATTAGCCCGCTCGATTACGATGGCAATGGCAAAGCCGACCAGATCTTTGTCATTACCAAAGGTGGCATCGGCAACATCAAACCAGCCGCCGCAACTCAGAGTGGCGACACCATCACCTTCCGCTTTGACCCAGCCATTTGTGTTGGCGGGCGCACGGGTGACAGCTCCTTCTTCTTTGGCCTGGCTTCCAGCCAACCCGCCGAAGTGGTGCCCGCGCACTTGACCGGTACGGTGGGGCTGAACCACACGTTGCGTGCCAAGGCACCCCAACGCCCCCGCGCCGACATTGCCTACATTCACGAAAAGGATACGGCTTCGGCTGCCGCGTTTGAAACGCTGCTCAACAGCGAAGGCTACAGCGTTCAACTCGTACACATGAATGATGTCATGAGCACCAACTTCGGTAACTTCCAGCTAATCATCGTCGGTGACGATACCGGCAAGCTGGATAGCTGGCACAGTAACCCCATCGGGGCCGAACACGTGGCACGCGGTGGTGCGCCGATTGTCGGCGTTGGCGAAGGGGGCTATGCCTACTTTGGTCAGCTCAACATGCAGATTGGCTGGGCCAACGGTTGGCACGGCAACCAAAAAGAGATCATTGGCAACGCCGCCCTGCCCTACTTCCAGGTACCCTATGATCTGACTGCCCTCTTGCCCGGGCCGCTGGCGCTCTATAACCAAGCGACCAACGAGGTGGGAATCCACTTGCCGGCACCCGTCGCGGGGGTGACACCACTGGGCCGCGAACCCAATGACAAGACTCACTATCCACTGATCGCCGAACGCTTTGCCAATGTCTGTCATCAGTTGTGGGGCTTCTCGGGCAACCCACGCTTGATGAACAACAACGGCCACAAACTCTTTGCCAATGCTGTGCGCTACGGGTTGAACAACTGCCCACCCGCCCAGCGCGAGCCAGTGGTCGAAGCGCCAGAGCTGCCCATCTTCAACCCCAAAGAGCAGATCAACGTAGAGATCTTGCAGGCTGACAACAGCGTCTTTGCCGCCGAAGTTCACCTGCCCGAAGCGCAGCTCTGGCCCGTGAAAGCGGAGGATGGCAACGAATATATGGAGTTGGCGCTGCCCGGCGTAGATATGAATGGCAGCACGCCCGGCTTGCCCGCAATTCCCGTTGTTCACCGCATTGTGGCCATTCCCGAAGGTGCTGAAGTCGTCCTCAGCGATGTCGAGGTGCGCGTCAGCCAATACATGACCGACGTCCTCGTCTATCCGACCCAGCCCGAACCGGCGGATGTGGCCCTGGCCCAGAACGGCAACGGCGATGAACGGCCCAGCGACGAGATGCCCGATCCCAAAGATTTCATGGACTTCCCCTTTACCATCGACGAGAAGGCCTATCAGAGCGAGACGAATTTCCCGGCCCAGACGGTCTCTGTCCAATCGCTGGGCAAGATGCGAGATCTGAATGTGGTGCAGGTGAGCATTGCCGCTGGCCAATACAACGCAGCCAAACGCACGCTCCAACTCTTTGACAAGGTTCAACTGGCCGTGAAGTTCAAGGGCGGCAACGGCGGCTTCTTGCCCCGCGAAATGATGAACAATCCCTTTGACAGCCATTCAACACCCATGTATGAACTGGCGCTCAATTACGAGATCGTGCAAAAATGGCCCTATCCTGGCGACATCATCGCTCGCATCTGCTGGGGCCACGAGTACCTGATCATCACCGACCCCGATTTCCGCGACGCGGCCGACACCCTGCGCAACTGGAAGGTACAGAAGGGCATCTCGACACGTGTTATCGAAACGGGCAACGGCGCGGGCGAGGCAGGTACAACACCCGCCGAGATCCAGAGCTACATCCGCAACAAGTTTAACAGCTGTGTGATTCGTCCCTCCTATGTGTTGTTGCTGGGCGATGCCGAACATATCAACCCATTCTATCGCACGACCCACTATGGCGATTCGGCGGGCACGGATCTGGACTATGCGCTCATGAACAACGCTGACATCCTGCCCGACCTGGCTGTCGGTCGCATTCCGGTTGATACGCTGGACCAAGCGAACATTGTCATCAACAAGATCGTTGGCTATGAGAAAACACCACCCTTCTCATTCAACTTCTACAAATCGATGAGCTTTGGCGCCTACTTCCAATGTTGCCGTGAAGATGTGGCGGACGATGGCCGCACCGTGCGCAGCTTCATCGAAACAGCCGAGCTGGTTCGCGATGAGTTGTCCGGCCTGGGCTACAACGTGGAACGCATCTACAGCACCGGCACCGGTTACCATCCCGGTTATCCAGCGGCTGGTCGCGACACAACACCACGGAAATATCGCAATGGCGCGGCCTTGCCCGCGGCGCTCGCCCCCGGCAGTGGCTTTGGCTGGAATGGTTCCAGCACCGACGTCATCAATGCCATTAACGATGGACGCTTCCTCATGTTCCACCGCGATCATGGTGGCGTCAATGGCTGGAGCAGCCCGAGCTTCCGCAACAGCCACCTGGCGAGTCTGACCAACACGACCAAATTGCCCGTCGTCTACAGCATCAACTGTGCCAGTGGTCTCTTTGACAACGAAACGCTCAACCCCGGTGCACAGAACTGGAACTATGGCACCGCGGTGAACAGCTCCTACTGGGCGGAAAATATCCTGCGCATGGAGGGCGGCGCGGTTGGCGTCATCGGCGATACCCGCAACAGCCCCACCTGGGCCAACAGTGCCCTGGCTCGCGGTCTCTTTGATGCCACGTGGCCCGGTGTCGTGCCCGAAGGGGGCGCCACATCCATCCGTCGTCTGGGCGACATCCTCAACTATGGCAAGAGCTACTTGGCCGGACAGGTTGGGGTGGCACAGACGGCTGGCAGCGTCGGCCAGAACAGTGCCAACACCGACATCGTGCTCTATCACGTCTATGGCGATCCGACCATGCAGATGTGGACGAGCAACCCATGGGTGATCAAGTTGCCCATTCTCTACGAACAGCTGCGTTTCGACCCGAAGATCTGGGAGCTGCGCTACCCCGTGGAACGAGCGGTGGTCACCCTCTTGCAGGATGGCAATCCCGTGGCCCGAGCCACTGTCCACAATGGCATCGCCAGCATGCCCATTCTGGGTGAATTCGACGCCGACCGTCCCTATGAACTTTCGGCCAGTGTTCCCGGCGGCATGAGCACGCTGCTCGAACCGAGCCAGCAGAGCGGCCAGATCAGCCCCGAAAATGGCGGTTCCATTCAGGATGAGCTGGGCCAGATCAAACTGCGCTTCCCGGCCGGTGCCGTGAAGGAGACCACCACCATTCTGTTGACCAACCAGGAGCTTGGCGATGGCGAGCAGAACAACCAGATGCGCCGCTTCGTGCTCGAGGGTGTCGATGAGGATGGGGAAGTGGTGGACAGCTTCGACAGCGCCTATGATCTGGAGCTGCACTACACCGATGAAGAGCTGAAGGCAGCGGGGCTCGACGAAGCTTCACTGCGCTGCACTTGGCTGGATGAAACGACCAACGAATGGCAGCCGGTGGAGAGCACGGTAGATGCCGAGCAGAACATCGTCACCTGTCAGGTCGACCACTTCACCGAGTTTGCCCTGCGGGGTGACAAAGCCCTGGGCGGCGGACCAGAGACACCGGAAGAGAGCGAACAGATCTTCCTGCCGATTGTCGTGCGCTAATCTCCACAATCAGCGCTGTTTGAACCCATGACCGCAGCCGGTTGCGCCAATGAGAGGCCAACCAGCTGCGGTAGCAGAACAAAAAAGTAACCACCAGCAAGAGTCAGCTGCCGAACCGTCGGCACTGGCTCTTGCTGGGTTTTGGCTTGCTGGGGGTTTTACCATCCTGACTTTTGGCTGCACAGTGGAAACAGGTAGAGTGGCGTGGATTCAACTTATTGACTCATGTGATGCCCGTTCACCGAAGCCAGTTTGACAAGCAATGGTTCGTCCTGTAGGGGGGACCATTGCGGTCCCCTGGGCACCGGCAAGCGGATGCCCCTACACAAATGGTGCTGTTTGTCCATGTGATGCCCCTTCCCTGGAGCCAGCGCTGAGCTTCGCCGTCGTTCCGTCTGAGAATGGCAGATTTCTGCGCCACATGAGTTTGTGCGCGGAAGAATGGGGCTAGGCGACCATAGCGATCGCGTCATCGAGCGAGAGTGCATCTGCCTGCCGAGCAACAGCCTGCAGATCGATCTTCGCCATCGTCTTGGCGTGCTGGCTGAGAAATGTCTCGACCCGTGCTTTGGTGTCGGCTTTGCTCGACGGGTGCTGTGCAACAAATTTGAGCGCCGTCAGCGCCTCGTATTGATCTCGTTCCGAGAAATTGAGGATAGCCATACCCGTTAGGGATTCTAACACCCAAGGGAGTGCATCTTCTTCAAGTGCCAACGCCAGTGCCTCTGCAAAGTATTCCCGAATGTCAGCACGCGAGCGGCTCTGCGTCTCTAAACAGGCATAGCCCAGGTAGGGCAACGTGGTGAAAAAAATAAACTTCATTTGTAACTTTTCGTTCATTCCCAAAGTCTGACGCAGTAGCAATTCAGCTTCTAAGAAGGCACCTGACTCAAAAGTGACCCGGCTAAGTTCACGTAAACACAATACCACTTCCGATTCTTGTCCACGTTGTTGTTGCGTAAGCAGCGCCTGCTTGGCCACTAAAATTGCTTCTTCGAAACGTCCCTGTCCACCCAATGCCAAGCCCAGTACACGCTGGGTTCGCGGGAAGCCTAGATCTGCACCTATCTGATCCATAATTTCCATGGCTTTACGCAGCCGGATTTCTGCCTGAACGTAGTCGCCTTGGGAGATCAATAAAAGACCAAGCTGATGCAGACATTGCGCAACATTGTCTAGATCATTCTGTGCATTAAGGATATCTAAGCATTCCAGGAGCAAATTATAGGCAGCCGAAAATTCTCCTTGGTCATCCATTATCATGGCACGGAGTCTCTTGTTTGCCTCTTCAAGGTGCTGGTCACCGACCATGTAGGCAAGCGGCAAGGCATGGCTCAAATCTATTTTTGCGGCTTGAAAATCGCCCAAAGCGAAATTTGCAACAGCGCGTGCATGATAGGCAGCGGCGGCTGCGTGCTGATTGTCAAGCATCTCTGCCAATTGAATTAATTCAACAATATACTCCTGGGTGGTGCTATATTCTCCATATTGAGAATAAATCATTTGTGTCCAGCGGAGAGCAAAGATCATGAGCCGCGACCTTGCATACGGCGATTGGCGCATCTGCGAAATACCCTCACCTGCAAAAGTGACTGCTTTTATCAAATCACCCCTGCGGACAAAGAAAGAGCCTTGTGCCACAAGGAATGCACCAATGATGCCGTGGCGTTTTGCTGCTTGGTCATCCTGATCGCTGGCACCGGGCAACCCTGTCGGTTCATGCCTGGCAATGGGGGAATTCCGCAGTTGCTCAGCAGCCTGCGCAAACAGTTCAGTGATCTCGTTGGAATCTGTGCCGCGCAACCAGAGAAAATACCAATAGCCAATCAGCATCGCCTCAATCTGCTCCAGCATGCCAGCTTGCAAACTCCACGACCACGCTGCCTCAACATTACCCAGATTCTGCGAAACAACGTCGGAAGACTTCTGCGAACGGCGAATCATTCCTGCTGTCTGCTCCGCAAGCAGAGCGGCATAATGGGCGGCATGCGCGGACTTGACTCGTTCTGTCGCCACGGGATCGACGTGTAACTTTTCCAACGCAAACCGGCGCCACAGTTCGTGCAGCGAGAAAGAACTATCACCGTGACTGTTGACAATCGACTTATCGACCAAACCGAGCAGTAGCGGCAACGGTACACCATCAACCACAGATTGAAGAGCATTCAGATCAAATTTGCCATGAAATGCGCCCATGGATTGCAGGATTCGCTGTTCCACCTGCGCAAGCTGCTGCCAGGTCTGCTCAAAGACGGCGCGCATGCTGCGATGGCGCGCAGGTAAGTCGGACCAGTTCATTGCGAGCAGATCCATGTTGTGCGTCAGTTCGGTGGCAATCTGTGTGCAGGACATGAGGCGGATCCAGCCGACGACAAGCTCGATGGCCAGTGGGCTGCCTGCGAGCAGTCGACAAATTTGGGTAATGGCGGTTGAGACTTCAGCCGTGATCGCCAAATCAGGCTGAATGCGTTGGGCTTGTTCCACAAAGAGCTGGATCGCGCCATAGCTCGTTGTGCTGGCAGAGGTGGCCGGATCATCACCCAATTCGATCTCTTCGGCAGCTGTTGGCACCTGCAAACCGCCCACGTTAAAGACCCACTCCTGCCGCATCCGCAGCCGCTCGCGCGAAGTGACGATGATTTTCACAGCCGGTGCCGCGGCCAGGATTTCGCCAATCAGATCCACCTGTGGCAACAGCTGTTCGTAGTTGTCGAAGAGCAGCAACAGATTCTGGGCACGGAGATGGTTGAGCAACTGCTCTCTCAGGTTGGCCGCGTTGAGGTGAGCCAATTGCAACGCTTCGGCAATCTTGGCGGGCAAAAATTGTGGGGTCGACAAGGTCACCAATGGGATAAAATATGCACCGTGGGTGAATGCAGCTGCGTTTTCGCGTGCCACCTGCAAGGCAAGTTCGCTCTTGCCGATGCCGCCGGGCCCAACAAAGCTCAGCAACCGACAATTCGGATTGGTCAACTGTTCTGTGGCCCCACGCAGTTCCACGGCACGGCCCACGAGGCGGTGGCGGCCGGCCGGCAACATTGCCACGGGAGATGCTGCTGCCCCACCTGCATCTCCACCGGCGGCGGTCAATGATGATTGTTGGCCTGACGCTGTTTGCTCGCTGGGGGTAAATCGTTGCTGCAAGAGTTTCCGGTATAACTCGGTTGTTGCAGCGCTCAGCTCGATCCCCTGTTCTTCCCAGAGGATTTGTCGACAACGTTCGTATTGCACCAACGCCAGATCCGGCTGGCCCGTTGCCGCCAGCAACTGCATCACCTGATAGTGCCCCTCCTCGGCAGTTGGGTCCACCGCCAACCATTGATGCGCATAACGCAAGGCGAGGCCGAGGTCGCGCTGTTGTTGGTAATAGTCGATCAACGCCTGGAGCGCCAGGGTGATCTGCTGGTGCAGGCGAACCGCAACATTGTTGCGCCAAAGCTCAAACCCGGCACACTCGTTGGCTCTATTTTCCTTGAGGAAGAAACCGTCCAGGAATGGGGCGGTGTAGAGAGCAGCAGCAGTGGCAAGCGCTTTGGCCTGCTCTGCTGTGGGCAGCGTTGGGGCGGTGAGGCCACTCTGCAAGATCTGCGCTTCAAATTGTGTGGTATCAACCTGCCACGTCGGGTGCGGATGCATGGTGACGTGCTGTCGGGAGACGTCGAGCCAGCCATGTTCGATGTCGCCATGTGCGAAAAGAGTACGCAGATTGCTCAAAACGTGCCGCAAATTTGTGCGTGCACTTTGGTCGGAAGATTCAGCCCAAAAGAGCGCAGCTAGTTTGTCGCGCGTCGATGGATGTCCAGCTTCCACAGCCAAATAGGCCAGCAGGGCACGTGCCTTCTGCGAACGGAAACCGGTGATCTCCTGGACACCGCTGGAAACGCGAAATGAACCAAATAGATTGATCTGTAATAAATTCATCGAGAGGGATTCCATCAAGCCTAACCGTGGGCATGAGAATAGTGTATCATAAAGTAGATCATCCCAAAATATTGAGCCACGCAAGCTCAATCTTCCACGGCAGCACCAGTGCAAATGAGCTGAATTTCCCCACAAGCAAACGATCTGTTTGCTCTTGCTCCATTCTCGCTCCGATCTCGCTCCGAGCCCTCACTATACTCAGTATCTGTATACAAACAACTTATCGAGAAATCACTTACATATTGCACAATGGAGGAATCAGCATTCTCTACCGCTGGAGGTGCGCAGTAGAGAATGCGCACTCCGCACGGTGCAAGCTCTTTTTGCTTTCTCTATTCGTGGTTTTGAACGCTTGCAGGTGCATCAGCACGCTACATTGCTAATGCAAGAACGGACAGTTACTTACTATCTACCCTGAAATTCTCTGTGACGCCGCAGCCAGCCCGAGGTGGTTCAAGCACCACTACCAGCACCTTGACTGTTTTGCAGTTGCCTGCCACTCTGCCCCGGCAGGCTTGTGGATTCCGATAGCAACAGTAGCTATAGTGCGGTTGGCTTGAAAACGGTAATTCTTCGTGGTCTACCACAGAAGTAGCACTATCGTTTTCAAACAGAGCTTACTTTAGATGAGAGTGAAGCACTGTGTATGCTCAATAACGCGCAAATGAAGAATCCATTCTATCACCGCACGCCCGTCCAAGATCCCGCCTATTTCTTTGGTCGAACCGAGGAACTGCGTCAACTCTGTAGCCTGGTGGTCAACGGCCAAAGTATTTCTGTCGTTGGACCGCGACGGATCGGCAAGAGTTCATTGCTCGCTCAGCTTCTTCAACCAGCGGTGCAAGC
Organism: Caldilineaceae bacterium; assembly: GCA_965228585.1. Lineage (GTDB taxonomy): Bacteria > Chloroflexota > Anaerolineae > Caldilineales > Caldilineaceae > JAHBVH01. Next base: position 2,237,961 of record CBDDHX010000004.1, on the reverse strand, counting down.
GGCACATGGCTTGGACCGGGCAGGCGCGATCATGGTCTATTTCAATGGCGAAGCGTGGCAGGATCAACCGCCCGAGGTCGTCTATGCCGCGCTGTGGGCCGCCATTGCAGATGCAGTCGCAGCCGTCACGGGGCAGTGGCCCACGGGCAAGGAGCTGCCGGTCCCAACGGTGGGCAAACTGGAGTTTCCCCACTTTCAACGGGCAGTGCGGCAGCTCACTATGCCGGATCGCATGCTCGTTCTGTTGCTCGATGAGTTTGATGCACTGAGCCGCAATCGCAATCTCGATGAGTTCTTTTTCTCCAGCCTGCGCAGTCTGACGACCCAGGGGATCGGCTTTGTAACGACCTCGGCTGCACCGTTGATTGAGTTAACCTTTGCGCAGCAGAGCGCATTGAGTTCGCCCTTTTTTAATATTTTTTTGCCCCAGCGGTTGGGGTTGTTGTCACTGCGTGAAGCACATCAACTGCTCGCGGGCACGGCAGCCCACGGAGAAGAGCCGTTGACCGCGGCTGAACAGGAGCAGATCCTGCAGATGGCTGGCCCCCATCCCGGTTTTTTACAGATTGCGGCCTACCACTACTGGCGGACGCGACAAGCAACATCAATAGAGTGCCGGAAACAACTGCACCAATCGTTTCTCGAAGAGATCACGCCCCACTGGTCCCATCAGTGGCACTATCTTGCCACGGCAGAAAAACGGGCGCTGGGTCTGCTTGCGGTTCGACAGCCCGAGTCGTCGGTCTTGCGCCTACGCTTGCAACAGAGCTGCCTTGTCCAGAAGAAGTACGGGGCACTCACCTATCTCTCGCCCTTGTTGCGTTCTTTCATCCATCGGCAGCCAATCCACCAACTCGTGCAGACAGGTACCTTTTTGATCGATCGGGAGAGCCAGCAAGCATGGCTGCACGACAAACCGCTGACCCTGACGCCCCAGGATTTCCGGCTGTTGATGGCATTGGCGCTCCAGACTGGGCACCCACCGAGCAACCGTGAGCTAGCCAGTCGGGTCTGGGCCAACGAGGAGAGAGCCATTAATCAGAAAAACCGGCTGAAGAGCGCGGTGAGCAACCTGCGCCGCAAGCTGGGCACAGCAGGGCAGCTCATCATAATCGATGCCGCTGGCCACTATCAGTTGATGGGAGACGAACAGTGAATGCCGAGGAACGGTAGCTGCTGTGCAATGATGAGAGGCGTTACGCACCCGAAGGCCTGTCGCAGGAACAACAGCGGGGATTCGACAAGCTCTGGCATGCGCTCAGTTGAGTGCCCCGCTACCACAGCAATTGCACAATAGAACTCGCCCTGGATTCGGCGGTGGCCGCTGTTGCGCCGCTAGCCGACCAGCTTGACGCAGAGAAGTACTGGACAACTACTGAGAGGAGAAGAAGATCATGACCATCGTCAACCGCCGCACCTTTGTCGCCAAACGCGGCCACCTGGATGAGGTAATCGCAATATTGAACGCTGAAAAGACGGACTTGGTTAAGCGTCTCTATCGCTCGCATTACGGTGCCGTCAATCTGGCGGTGATGGAACTTGAATTTGCCAGCGTGGCCGAGATGGAAGAACGCTGGGAGCAGTGGCATCAATCCGAGCATGCTCAATCGTTCACGCCGCGTTGGAGGGAAATTACTGAAAGTGGCGGGACCAACGAAGTGTGGATTCTGGAATAGGCGCACGTAACGCACAGTAGATTACTGATACGCAAAGGAGCATCAACCATGTTCAAGCGTAAACGCTTCTTGCCCATCCTCCTGCTCACGGCAGCAGCTGCGTACCTCATTACCCTCGTCACCGATACAGCCCTCGCCGACGACCTGCACGCGCTGCTGGTACAGAACCGCGTCACCGAATTCACTGCTCTCGACGCCTCCTGTGCAATGATCAACGAAGGCGAGTCTATTGTGGATGACGATGCTGGGGTTGTCTATAGCAGAGGTACCATCTACAAGGGCGCCATTGTCGCGGCTAATCCAATGCTCCAAGGCACCAGCTACATTGTTGTCGACACTGTCGAAGATCAAGAGAGTGGTGAGACTGACGTTTGGGTAACAACATTTCTCTATCCCGATTTGGTCGACGGTGCATTCATCTTTCCCGGCAAAGGCACAATCACGGCCGACGGACCCAATGTCTCTCACCGTGGCCATGGTATTGGCGAACTCGCGGGGCTGCGTATTCGTGTCACCGCCCACGCACCCACGGAAGATCCCGGCGACCTGCCCTGCGACCCCCTCTTCCCACCCGTTCAACTTGATGGCGTGATTATTGAGCTACCCAGCAGCTAACATTGTACCTAACAACAAAGGAGACACCCATGAATCGTTATCTCGTTAAAATGGAACTCGCGCCCCAGGCCTTTGCCGCGTTTGTCAAGAACCCCGGCGACCGCCACCAGGCCAACGCCGCGGTCGTCGAATCGATGGGGGGGACGTTGGTTGAGTATTGGTTTGCCGTGGGCAGCAACACGATCTATACCGTGATGGAAGTACCCAATGGGACAACGATGGAGGCGCTGGCAATGGCAGTCTTGGCCAGCGGTGTGACAACCCACATTGAGAGCATTGGCCTGCTGACCGCCAGCGAAGCAATCGAAGCAATGGAGATGGCCGGCGGCGCAGGCTATCGCGCGCCCGCGTCATAGACTAATCACGCACCCCATGAAGCCGCGGGACTTACCGAGTCCTCATTGCCGGAGTAAAAAGACAGATGAAAAGACCATCTGTTGACGGTGGTGCTCACCAACACGAGGAGGTTAAGATGGCCACTGCACAAAGCGTTGTAGAACGCTATATCAATGTCATGAACAGCGGCAACATTGATGAGCTAGAGAAATTCATCGCGCCGGATTTTCAACAACTCTTTTACGGCTTCCCCGCGGTTCAAGGTCTCGAGGGGGCAAGGGGTTATGTGACCATGTTGCGCACGGCCTACCCCGATCTGGAACAGCGTATCGATGCCATCCTCGCTGACGAAGGCAAGGTCGCCTTTCGCGGCACCCTGCGCGGTACATCTTGGACAATTGCGCGATTTGCCGCCGACTGGCAACCGCATCGAGATGCCCTACCTGACCTTTGCCGAAGTGGTCGACGGCAAATTGACACGCATTTGGATTGCACTCGACAAAGTTGAATACCTGCGACAGCTCGGCATCAATCTATCTGGCGAGTAGAGCCAACGACTCACGCTGTTTGCTACATTCATCCATTTTCTCAGCCACGGGCGCACGGGTGCCTGTGGCTGTTTTGTGCCGGGAAGCTATATCGAGACCGATGGCGGGCCTTGCCATGTCTGCTAGACTTGTCTGCTAGAATGGTAATGCACTTGACCACCCCACCACCCAGGCAGAGAGTGCAGCGAGATCCATCAAACCCGTGTTGCGGCAACACCTACAGCAGTGATGAGGAGCATTGAAATGATTACGGCAGAGCAAACAGTCAAGCAGATGAAACAGAATGAGCAGCGCATCACCTTGGAGCCAAGTCCCCGTTGGGTGCGTGTGCTGTTCAACGGCGAATATGTTGCCGACAGCAAGCAGGTCATACTCCTGCGAGAAGCGGGGCACCTGCCCGTCTACTATTTCCCCCGCGCCGACGTACGCAGCGAGTTGCTGACAGCAAGCGAGCAGAGCACCCACTGCCCCCACAAAGGCGACGCCACCTATTGGCACGTGAGCGTTGGCGAACGCACGGTGGAAAACGCGGTGTGGAGCTATCCCGAGCCCCTGCCCCATGCGCCCGATCTGTCGGAGTACATGGCCTTTTATTGGGAGAAGATGGATGGATGGTTTGAAGAGGATCAGGAGATCTTCGTCCACCCGCGCGATCCACACAAGCGCGTCGATGTCTGTGCAAGCTCGCGCCACATTCGTGTTGTCGTGGCCGGTGAGACAGTCGCGGAAACCAACCGCCCCCACCTGCTCTTCGAGACGGGGCTGCCCACCCGTTACTACATCCCCAAAGTGGACGCGCGCCTCGATCTGCTGGTGCCCAGCTCGCAACAGACACGCTGTCCCTACAAGGGCACGGCGGAGTACTGCTCCGTCCAGGTGGGTGAAACGTTGGTCGAGGATATTGTCTGGTTCTATCGCCAGCCAGAAGTGGCAGTCGCGTCGATTCAGAACATGCTCTGCTTCTTCAACGAAAAGGTCGACGCAATCTACATTGACGGCGAATTGGAGGAGAAGAGCGAGACACCGTGGTCGTGATAGATGCCAGCGTGCCTGTTCAGCTCAGAGACGCCCCATTTATAAGTTGCACAAATATGTGTACTTTCACACGGGGATAATTGAACAACTTTTAAGCGGTTTATCTATCAGAGACCATGCACATTTCTAGCCTTTACGCTCGCGCATAGAGATGACCACCACGCCGACTCTCTGTTCAGTTTCCACCCTGCGGTGGGCTGCAGCGGCCTCTGCCATTGGGTAGACTTTGTCGATGGCGCTTCTTATTTGGCCCGCCTCAATCATCTGTTTGAGGGCCAATAATTCTTCCTCCTGCTCACCGGCAAAAGCGAAGATCGCACGCTTATCGGTAAAGCTGTTTGTCAGGGCAGATCGGAGCATATCAGAGCTGCGTGGATTTGCCAGCAGATAGCGACCCGTCGCGTTTAGCGAGCGAATACAGTTGCCATAGGAGCTTTGGGCAACCATATCTAAGATCACGTCATAGGTTTGGCCACTCGCCGCAAAATCTTCCTTGGTATAGTCGATGAAATGGTCAGCGCCAATTTGACGCAGCATCTCTTCCTTGATCGCGCTGTCAACGGCTGTAACGTGTGCGCCCATGGTTTTGGCAATCTGCACCCCAAAGGTACCGATACTCCCCCCGGCACCGTTAATCAACACCTTCTCGCCAGGCTTGATCGCTGCTCTTCGCAAAAAGTGGAGTGCATTCAGCCCGCCCAGTGGCACGGCTGCTGCCGCTTCGAAACTCATGTTGGTCGGCTTGGGCGCGATCGTGTAGCTCTCTGGCAAGCACATGTATTCTGCATATGCACCCAACCTCAGCTTCGCAGCCCCAAAGAGCTGATCCCCGACCTTGAACTTCTCTACATTTTTGCCCACAGATTCAACTACCCCTGCAAAGTAGCCGCCCAACACCTGTCGCTTTGGCTGCCGGATCCCCACTGCTATGCGCAAGGGCAGCCAAAACCATTGCACGGGAAACTGAAAACTCCGCAGTTCACAGTCAGATTTCGTTGCTTCCGCGGCATGGACCCGGATTAAGAGTTCATCATCCTCGGGCGTCGGTTTTTCCCGTTCTTCCAGCTGAAGAACATCTGGTGATCCGTACGTTCTGTAGACAATCGCTTTCACGAGATTCCCTCACCATTGCTTTCTGTTGAATCCTTGGATGCAACAAATTTGTACAGTTGTCCAAACGCTACCACAACCATCCAAACGCTACCGCAACCAAATAGAGCATTCATCTGTAGCAGATGGCCACGCTATCGGTCATTAGCATTCACCATGCTACAATGTAATGCGTCCCACCGTAGCATTCACCATGCTACAATGTGATGCGGCCCACCGTAGCATTCACCGTCATACAATGTAATGCGTCCCACTGTAGCATTCATCATGATACAATGTGATGCGTCCCACCGTCCAAAGTGAGTTCACCTACGGTTCGGGCGGGCGGATGGTAGCCGCGATCTTCCGTGATTGAAGATTTCTGCGCCCATCTGTCGCTGGTTTACGTAAACTGTATTGAAAGCGGGTTCAAAAACTCACGCCAATGTCGTGAGCAAACAGCATTAACAACAGGAGAAATAATGGTGCAGGAAACGGCAACAGCTATACACACGGTACCAACAAAAGCCAATGAGCGCATCGTTGCGCTGGATGTTCTGCGCGGTTTTGCGCTGCTTGGCATCCTCATCATGAACATTCAAAGCTTTTCAATGCCTGAAGCCGCGTACTTTATCCCAACTGTGTACGGCGATCTGGGCGGCCTCAATCGCTGGGTGTGGATCATCAGCCATGTGCTGGCGGACCAGAAATTTATGGCGATCTTTTCCATGCTCTACGGCGCGGGCATTGTGCTGTTGACAAGCAGGATCGAAGCGCGCGGCCAATCCGCGCGCGGGCTGCACTACCGTCGCACCTTTTGGCTGCTCATCATCGGTCTGGCTCATGCCTATTTGCTCTGGTCGGGCGACATTCTGGTGAGCTATGCCATCTGTGCGGCCATGGTCTTCTGGTTGCGCCGCATGCGCCCGCGCAACCTGCTCATCGTCGGGCTCATCGTCTTTCTGATCTCACCTCTGCTCATGTTTGGCACATACACAATGTTGCAATCTGCACCGCCCGCAGCTGTAGCCGAGGTCACTGCCGAGTTTTCACCAAGCGCGACAGAGATCGCGGCGGAGATCGCGGCATATCGGGCTGGTTGGTTGGCGCAAATGGATGCGCGCGTGCCCGCTTCGGTCGCGCTGCAAACCACCTCTCTGATCTTCTATACGCTGTGGCGGGCAGGCGGGTTGATGTTGATTGGCATGGCGCTCTACAAGTGGGGTGTTTTCTCGGCCAAACGCTCGGCGCGTTTTTACAACTGGCTCATGATCATTGGGGTTGTGCTTGGTCTGCCGCTGGTGATCTACGGGGTCATCGATAATTTTGCACACGACTGGGAGGTGCTGCACGCGCAGTTTGGGCCGGGGCTTCTCTTCAACTATTTTGGCAGTGTCCTGATTTCGCTTGGCTACGTAGCGGCTATCATGCGCATGGTGCAGGCAAATCTCTTTGGCGCGCTGCAACAGCGCTTGGCCGCCGTGGGCCGCGCCGCGCTGACCAACTATCTGCTGCACTCGATTCTAGCCACCTTCATCTTCTATGGACACGGGCTGGGACTCTTTGGGGCGGTGGAACGGTGGCAGCAGATGATCGTGGTGCTGCTGATCTGGCTGGTGCAGCTCATCGTTTCGCCGATTTGGCTGCGCCATTTCCGTTTTGGCCCCTTCGAGTGGCTGTGGCGCTCGCTGACCTACATGCGTTTGCAGCCGCTGCGCTATCCGCGGCCGCGGCTGCAAACACAATCTTAAACATGGTCAATCTGGCTCGCCATGGAGGAGCGTCCAAAGCCCCCCACAGCTGGTGCGCAGATGATCATCTCATTCACGGTGTCTCACCAGCCCCCATCGTTGCGGGGGCCAGGCAATCAGTAGAACTTTGCCCCTGATCGCGTCGACGGGGATGGGGCCAAAGTCACGCGAATCGCTGGAAAAGTGGCGATCATCGCCAAGGATAAAATAGTGTCCGTCTGGAACCAGCCAGCGACCATCCCCTTCGGCAATATCCGCTGCCGTGGGCACGGCGTAGACCGGTGCCGGAACGAAATCGGTCGGCGGCAGGTAGGGCTCATCGAGCATTTGCCCGTTGATAAACGCTTGCCCCTGCTCGATGCTGAGTTCATCGCCGGGCAGGCCAATGATCCGTTTCACAGCGATGCTCTGGAATTCCGGCTCGCGCGCGGTCACAACGTCACCACGTTGTGGCGCGCGCAACCAGTAGCCAATCTTGTTCACAAGCAGATGCTCTTCTGTCTGCAATGTTGGTGCCATGCTAACCCCGGTCACGACGAGCGTTTCCACCGCGGTGCGGGTGATCAGAGCTGCGAGTAATACCACAACGACCATCAGCGCTATCTCGCGCAGAATCATTCGGATTTTAGCCGTCACGGTACGGGGGAGAGTATCGGTTGCTGTTTGCGTGATGTCGGCCATTCGTAATTGCTACCTTTCCAGGGTGGTCTGACTGTAACGGCCGGGGGCGAGAATGCCGTTGGGGTCAACTGTCTGCTTGAGCATTTGTAAAAAATCGCCGGTCTGATCATTGCGCGCGGGCAAGCGATCCATGGCGTGAAGCCCCATTCGATAGGGCAGAAAACCGGCTGCATTCATGCGATCCACATGGGCACGGTGACAGCGGAGCGCCTGTTCATCCTGTCCCGGCGTGGCAGTCAAACCGCCACGGCTATGCTGAAATGTCAACAGTTAGCATGGAGGAGGAGGCATACAACAGGCAGGAGGGCAAGCCTGTGCGCTCTCTACCAGCGGGGTCAAGGCGGTAATGAAGGTGGCAGCAGTGGCGAGGGTGATCACCACCAGTAGACGAAGTTTTTTGGTCATGGTGTATCTCCTGTTGCGGTTGGGCGTAGATGCCAAGGCGACCGGGTGCCCGGCACGGGCTACAGCGTGGTGATGTTCACGGGAGCACAACAGCCCGTGCCGGGCGTGACAGTCAAACCGCCACGGCTATGCTGACATGTTAACAGCTAGCAAGGAGGATTCTGACAACACTGAGGCCAGCAAGCCTGTACACCCTCTGCCACCGGGGCAAAGGCGGTGAAGAAGGTGGCGGCGGTGAAGAGGGTGATCACTACCATTAGACGAAGTTTTTTGGTCATGGTGTATCTCCTGTTGCGGTTGGGCGTAGATGCCAACGGCGAGCAATCGTTACGGCAGCTCGACCGGTACTGCGAGTCGTCTGTGTAACAATTGACGCTTGAATCTACGCACGTGATGAAGAGGCTGTTGATGAAACGCGGGCAATAGGATCTCGCTCCCCGAACTTTTCGCGGCCACGCACCAACCGTTCCCGGGCAGAACCATCTCTTGCTGCATTCGCCATGGTACGAATGCTTGGGAATTCCAAACTTGTGTTTAGTGGGCTGGCAGAGGTTGCAAAGTTGTGCGGGTAGCAAGAAAGTAAGCACTGAAACAATTGCTGCAACAAGCGTTTAGTACGGTAGCAAGTATATGTTGCGCATGCTACGGCGTCAATAGCACCATGGTACCAATCTGCCAGCCAGTAATGGCTTAGCACGTAGTCTTACGACAAAACAAGTATGGATATGTTGCTTTGCCTGCAGATGAGTTCTCCATTGCTTTCCCTATTTCTCGCCACGTACGGTAAAATACTGGCGTAGCATGTTGACCGTACCCTCCAACCAACTCACTTCCCATTCACCAGAATGTCCATTGCGTTTACAGCCAACCAACCCACCGCCATTCCCCGGCGTCTGCTCTTCCTTGGCTCGTTATTCGCCGGCAAAGCCAAAATATCCAGTGAACACAACCAGTGAACACAGCCAGTGACTATAACCGGCGACTAAAAACCAGGTAACAACCAGTGGCACATCATCTGGATGACACAAGAGGAGAAATCTATGTCTGTTCTCAGTGCAGAGCTGCTCGACAAACTGGCCTGGCGTTGCATTGGTCCACCGCGCGGCGGACGAGTCGTGGCGGTGGCGGGCGATCCTGTCCACCCCGCGACCTTCTATTTTGGGGCGGTGGCCGGCGGCGTCTGGAAGAGTGATGACGCGGGCACGACCTGGCGCAACATCTCCGACGGCCACTTCAAGACCGCGTCCGTGGGCGCGTTGGCTATCGCCGAATCGGATCCCAACACGATCTATGCGGGCATGGGCGAAACGACCATTCGCACCGATATCTCGCATGGCGATGGCGTCTATAAATCGACCGACGGTGGGGCCACCTGGACCCATTGTGGGTTGGCTGACACCCGGCACATCAGCCAAGTGCGCATCCATCCCAAAGATCCCCAGATCGTCTATGTTGCCGCGTTGGGCCATGTCTTTGGCAGCAATCGCGAGCGAGGCATCTATCGTTCGCTGGACGGTGGCAACCATTGGGAACAAGTGCTCCACAAGAGCGACAAGGCAGGGGCCGCCGACCTGAGCTTTGATCCCAACAACCCAACGGTACTCTACGCCAGCCTCTGGGAGTGCCACCGCAACTTCTGGGAGCTCTCCAGCGGTGGGCCAGAGAGCGGGCTCTATAAATCGACTGACGGTGGCGACACGTGGCGTGAGATTACACGGAACAAAGGGCTGCCCCAGAACGGCCTGATTGGCAAGATCGGCATCAGCGCGTCGCCGGCCAAAGCGGGGCGCGTCTGGGCGTTGGTCGAGGCCGCAGAGGAGCCGGGCCTCTATCGCTCCGATGATTTTGGCGAAAGCTGGGAAAAACTGAGCGACAAGCAGGATCTGCGCTATCGTCCTTGGTATTACATGCACGTCTACGCCGATCCAGTGGATGCCGAAACGGTTTACGTCTGCAACCTCGATTTCTGGCGTTCGCTCGACGGGGGCAGACATTGGGAGTCGATCCCCACGCCCCACGGTGACAACCACGGCCTCTGGATCGATCCGACCAACAACCAACGCATGATCCAGAGCAACGATGGCGGGGCCAATGTTTCGTTCAATGGCGGCGCTACCTTTAGCACCATCTACAACCAGCTTACCGCTCAGTTCTATACCATCTGTGCCGACAACCAATTCCCCTACCGCGTCTATGGCACCCAACAGGATAACTCGAGCATCAGCGTGCCGAGCAACACGGTCGAGGGGATCATTCCCTGGGGCGATTGCTATGCTGCGGGCACGGGCGAAAGCGGCTACATTGCCGTCCATCCCCAAGACTCGAACATTGTCTACATTGGCGCGGTCGGCTCATCACCCGGTGGCGGCGGCGCGCTGCAACGCTATGACCACCGCACCGGGCACATCCAGCTGATCAATGTCTCGCCCGAGCCCCACGGTGGCATCGCACCCGTGGATCTCAAAGAGCGCTTTCCCTGGACCTTCCCGATTCTCTTTTCGCCACACGATGCCAATGTACTTTACACCGCGGGCCGTCGCGTCTTTCGCACCACTGATGAAGGATTGAGCTGGCAGGCAATCAGCCCCGATCTGACGCGTGACGATCCCACCAAGTTGCAGGCATCCGGCGGCCCAATCACCAAAGACACGAGTGGCGCCGAACACTATTGCACGATCTATACCCTGCGTGAATCCACCTTGGAAGCAGGCGTGCTCTGGGCTGGCAGTGATGACGGTCTGGTCCATCTGTCGAAAAATGGCGGCGACACGTGGGAGAATGTGACACCGACCGATCTGCCGGAATGGTCTTTCGTTCGCACCGTTGAGCCTTCGCCGCACGATCCCGCTACCTGCTACCTCGCGGCCACTCGATACAAGCTCGATGATAATCACCCCTATCTCTACAAAACCACAGATTACGGCGCGAGTTGGCGTCCAATCACCAATGGCATCCCCGCTGACGATTTCACGCGCGTGATCCGCTGCGATCCCGCCCAAGCGGGGCTGCTCTATGTGGGCACGGAGACGGGCCTCTACGTCTCTTTTGACGATGGTGCACAGTGGCACCGTTGGCAGGGCGACTTTCCAGTTACACCGGTCTATGATCTGCTGATCAAAGAGAATGATCTCGTGGTCGGCACACACGGCCGCTCGATCTGGATCATGGATGATCTCTCGCCGTTGCAGCAAGTTGCAGCCGCTGCGCAGTTGCAACAGGATCGCTCTGTCCATCTCTTTACACCACGCACCACCCACCGCATTTTGCCCGATCTCTTTGCCGCGTATTGGGGTCCCGGCGAAGGGCGTGCCTATGGCATGGGGTTGAGCAAAAACGCAATCTTGGATGGCAAGCGCAATGACCACGGGGCAGTGGAGTTGACTGTATTGGACGCGGGCAAAGGCGCGGCCCAGGGCGCTCTGATCCACTACTATCTGGCCGCTGCGCCGGAGGCCGAGACCAACTTGGCCTTGGATTTTTTGGATGAGCGCGGAGAGCTGGTTCGCCACTTTGCCCCCAAGCCAGCGGGCCATGAGAAGCTTGACGACAAGGAGAAGGGGTTGGACCCTGGCCCATGGATGCCCACGCAGGCGGGTCTCAACCGCTTTGTCTGGGATCTGCGCCTCGCGGGGGCCACCAGAGTGCGGGGCAACAAAACCGCGGATGAAGCTGACCGCGGGCGCTTCGTCCTGCCGGGCACCTATCAGGTTCGGCTGACCGTGGGCGATCTGGTACAGCGTGCCAGCTTTACCGTGCGCAACGATCCGCGGGTGCAGACCACCGACGCGACATTGGCAGAACAGGCGGCACTGCAGGATGAACTCTACGCGCAGATCGCCGCCGTGCACGCAGGGGTCAATCGACTGCGGGCCGTGAAGGAACAGGCGCAGGGGTGGGCCACCCGATTGGCGGATCGGCCAGAACAGCAGGCGGTGGTTGATGCCGCCAATGAATTCATCAAAAAATTGGCGGCAATCGAAGAGAGATTGATCTTGCCGGGCGAACAGGAAGACACCTTCGGGCTCAATGAGCCGGTGCGACTGAATGCCAAACTCTCTTCGCTCTTGCCCATTATCAGCAGCGCAGATCGACCACCGACGGCCCAGGCACGCACGCTCTTTGCTGACTATGCAAGTGCCGCCAACGCAGAGCTAGACGCGCTCAACGCGCTGTTGAGCGACGACCTGGAAACAGTCAACAGTCTGATCCAGGATGCCAACATCCCCGGCATTGTGATCTAGGGCGTGTTGACATTTGGGCAAAAGGTCAATCAACTGGGCTTCTACCCGTAAAAGGCGCTCTCAGCCGCGGAAGGGGAAGCCGCTGCAACGGCTGCGTTAGCAAACTAAAGCTTTCGCTAGCTGTGTACTAATCGAGAAAGCAAATAGAGCTTGCACCTTGCGGCGTGCGCATTCTCTACTGCGCACCGCCAGCGTTAGAGAACGCTGACTCCACGATTGTGCGACGTTTAAATGATTTCTCGATTAGTACACTGTAACCAAAGTTCACTCGGATTTCAATCAGAAGTCTGGGCACAGCGTCTTCCTGGAAGGGATCACAGCAATCGCTGTAAAGCGACGTGATCCTGACCCCTTCCAGGAAGACAAGCTGGTGAAAACGCCAGATCAAAACGCTCCCAAATTTTGGTTACAGTACATTCCATACAGCGTAAAATAAATTTGCTTGGCTTCCAATCAGCGGTCGAGACAAGATTTACCAAAGATACGTTACACGATACTCAAGACACTGTACCGTTACTGTTGTTAGCGACGGCACAGCGCAAGCCCGTGCGTTGCACAGGTGCAAGCAATCTGAATATTGGTACCCCGCCTACATGCCCCGCCCCGAACCGCGGCCTGGGCATGCACACGCTCCCCCACGCAAGCGATGATCCAATATTCAACATGCAAACTTTGTCAACTCAAGAAAATATGGTAGCATAGCACCTAGCTTGGCAGTATACCCAGCTTTACCACGCACGAACAAGGGACCACACCCGCCCAATCTTTGTTGATCAATCTTTATTGCATGACTCACGCACCGAGCAGAACGTACCCATGGGGAGCAGGCCACGCGCTTGCTGGCGCTTCTCGACAAGTTGCGTAAGTCCACTATTGGTCAACAGCAAACTGTAGGCAGCTAACTGTAGGCAGCAACCAGTATCGAGCGCACACCCATTGGGCGCAAGTTATGCCGACAGTACGCTATACAGTACTCTATAGCGAACCAAGCGAACTGTAAACAGACAATTACAGAACCACTTGTACAGAACCACTTGCTGATGTCGACCTGATGCCGGGCTGTTATCAGCAACAACTTGTAGTCGATTACAAGCTGTCGACCACAAGCTGTCGACCACAAGCTGTCGATTACAATTTATTGATTACGATTTATTGTAAGTGGCGAACTCGTCAGTGGGCGTTGAATCCAGCTAGTTCTTCCAAAAAGCTAACGATCAGTCTATTCAGGGGCACAATTCATCCCTCGACCCAATGACTGAGGCCCCATTGTCCCATCTCACAATCATACAGATGAGCTTGTCAACAAGTTTGTCGCAGATATCTAAGTGAGATCTTGTAGCACAAGGAGGTGGCACCTCATAGGTAAATCTGGTCCAGCGAGAGAGTGCGCTGCTACTCCATCTTCGCGGCCATACACTTGTTACGTCTCCCCCCGAGAGTTGTCCTTTGCCGTGCTAGTACGCCATTGCTGTTCCAACGATGGCTAGCTGAAAATCAAGTAGTTACTCCAAAGATTTCGTTCCCCAGGCGTTTGCCGAATCAATATTCGCGTTGCAGAAGTCCAGCGTAATCGATTGTATAGCGCAAACGTTTGCCAGCATATCAATTGAATAATCAATGTAAGGAGAGAACCAGATGAAGCGTAAGTTGTATACCGCGCTGGCCTTGTTGCTGACCACTGTGCTCCTGCTCACCTCCGCCTGTGGCGGTGGTGCAGCAGAAGCCCCACCAGCAGATGATGCCGCGCCCGCAGCAGATGATGCCGCAAGCGATACAGGTGGCGAAGATGACGATACTGGAGCCGAGTCCACAGATGACGCGGCCGCGAGCGACACCAATGAAGCGCCGATGCTGCACGAAATGGTAATGGCTGGCGAGCTTCCCCCGTTGGATGAGCGCATTCCCGCGGAGCCATTGGTAATCGAACCCTACAGCGAGATCGGCCAATATGGTGGCACGTGGCACCGCTTTGATACCGACAGCAACAGCAATCATCTGGCCATGGCCATGTATGGCTATTCGCCTGTCCATTGGCGGCTGGATGGTCTGGAAAAAGCCCCCGGCTTGGCCAAGGGCTGGGATTCGAACGAGGACAAGAGTGAGTGGACCCTCACCTTCCGTGAAGGCACTCGCTGGTCCGATGGTGAGCCATTTACCGTGGATGATTTCCTCTTCTGGTGGAATGACATGGTCCTCAATGACGACCATCCCGATGTCCCGCCAGATTATCTGATCTCTGGTGGTGAGACGGCACAGATCGACAAGATTGATGATTACACGCTGCAATTCACCTTTGCCGCGCCGGCGCCGCTCTTCCTCGATCGCCTGGCCATGTGGCCCAATGGCATGGTGCCGGATGGGGAGAAACTCTTCGTGCCCGAACATTACGTCAGCCAATTCCATCCTGACTATTCCGATGACTACGACACCTTTGAAGAGATGGATGAGAAACTGGATTGGCGCGTCAATCCCGAAGTACCGGTGTTGAACCCATGGATGCCTGTGCAATACGACCCGGGCACCCGCATGGTCTTGGAACGCAATCCCTACTACTATGCCGTTGACACAGCTGGCAATCAGCTGCCCTACATCGACCGCATCGACGTAACCTATGTGGAAGATCTGGAAGTGGCCAAGCTGCGAGTTATCGCTGGCGAGCAGGAGATCTGTGGTCGCCCTTGTCGCTATCAGCCACTGAGCGAACTCACCGTCTTCCGCGATGCCGAAGCAACCGTTGGTCTGAAGACTGATCTCTGGGATGCTGGTGGTGGCGCGGAATTCCTCGTCTATCCCAACTGGACGCACAACGATCCGCAGAAACGGGCGATCTATCGGGACAAGAACTTCCGCCGTGCGCTCTCCCATGCCATTGATCGGGAAAAGATCCAGAAGATCGTCTACTTTGGCACCGGCGAATTGACCACCGGCACCATGAGCCCCAAAGCGATTGAATTTAATGCCGATGAGACGGGCCAAGAACTCTACCAAGAGTGGCGCGATCTGGCCGTGGAATTTGACCTGGATCTGGCTGCGTCGCTGCTGGACGAGGCTGGTGTGGTCGATGCCGATGGCGACGGTACCCGTGATCTGCCCAGCGGCGATGAGCTGACCCTGCGCATTGACTGCGACGCCGATGGGCTGCAAAATCGTGCCACTGCCCAGAATGTCGAGATCATTCAGGAAGGCTGGGAAGCCGTTGGTCTGAACGTACAGGTCAATGCCGTGCCCAGTGAACAGATGGGCGTCCTGCAAGATAACTCGGAACTGGATATCCGCGGCTGTTGGGGCCTGGGCGATGGACCAAACTTCCTCGTCTTCCCGAACTGGGTTGTGCCGATTGATAACAACCGTTGGGCACCGCTCTATGGCGCGTGGTACAAGGTCATTGGTACCGACAAGGAAGGTACCGAGTTGGATGCCGATCCGCTGGATCGCAACCCACCGCGCGAAGAGCCCGATGAAGGGGATCCGGCCTGGCGGCTCTGGGAACTCTACGATGCGGCCCGCGTCGAGCCCGATGATCAGAAACGGCTGGAACTGTCGCAAGAGATCATCCGCGTTCACATCGAAGAAGGTCCCTTTGTCATTGGTACAGTTGCCAACGCGCCGACATTGATCTCCTATCTGGACACCGTTGGCAACGTCCCCACCAAAGAACAGTTGGGTGCAGGCGGCTTTACCGGCCCGTGGATCATGGTCTACTTCGGTATCGTCTATCCCGAACAGTTCTACTATAAGAATGCACAATAGACGCTACACCTTCGCTCGCCATTGCGGCCGGGTAGAAGGACGTTAGCTGCTGTCAGCTGATCTCAGAGAATGGGGAGGTGGCAATCTGTACGGCCGTACAGATTGCCACCTCCGCTCCTGATACTCACGCTGGCCTCCACCCGCTCTTCGATTGTACCGGGCGCTGTCCCATTCGGTTCTGCCCCCATTGCCCCACACGCCACGCAACGGCTATTCAATGGCTATCACCGGCAATGAAGGGGGCAATTCACCAATGGATGGCGCGTTATCTTTCAGAGAATTGACCCATGCTTTCATACTTTCTCCGGCGTCTCGTCTACATGTTCACGACGCTGATCTTTGTCTCTATCTTTGGGTTTGCCATCATCAATCTGCCGCCGGGCAGCTACATTGATGTCTATCAGGCGCAACGACAATTACAAGGGACCCACACGGCCGAAGCCGAATTGGAAGCGCTCAAACGGCGCTACGGCCTGGATCAGCCCGTCTACGTCCAATATTGGAAGTGGGTAACCGGCTTTGTCACGGGTGATTTTGGCCGCTCCTTCCAATACAACCGCGAAGTCAGCGACCTGATCTGGGAGCGGCTGGGCTACACGGCACTCATTTCCGCCTCTACCCTCCTCTTTACCTGGGCGGTCGCCATTCCCATTGGCATCTATGCCGCCACCCACCAATACAAGCTCGGCGACAATCTGGCCGCTGTCCTTGGGTTGGCTGGCCTATCCATACCCAACTTCATGTTGGCGCTCGTGCTCATGATCGTGGCCCAACGCTACTTTGGGCAATCGGTGGGTGGCCTCTATTCCAGGGAATATATTGACGCGGAGTGGAGTTTCGCCAAATTTGTCGATCTGCTCAAACATCTTTGGGTGCCTGTGGTTGTGGTTGGCACCGCGGGCACGGCTGGGCTCATGCGGATCATGCGCGGCAACCTGCTCGATATTCTCAACATGCAATATGTACAAGCGGCGCGCGCTCGTGGTCTACGCGAACCGGTTGTGATCATGAAGCACGCGGTGCGCAATGCGATCCACCCACTGATCATGTTGCTCGGCATGAGTTTGCCTGGAATTATTTCCGGTTCGTTGGTGGTGTCGATTGTGTTGGGCCTGCCCACCACCGGCCCGCTCTACTTCAACGCGCTGCGCCAACAAGATATGTTTCTGGCAGGCACCTTTCTCATGTTTTTGGCCATGATGTTGGTGCTCGGCAATTTCCTGGCCGACATCCTGCTGGCGCTCATCGACCCGCGCATCCGTTACGAGTAATTCTCCTGCTGACTAAAAGGTAACTTAGTATGGCTGAACAAGCATTTCCCGTCTCCTCTCCCCAACGCGAGCCGGCCTTCCCGCAAGGCGTCGAATATGAACGCGCCGAAGATGTCGCCGCGGATATTGGTCGACTTTCGCTGACCCGGCTCATTTGGCGGCGCTTCCTGCGCAATCGCTTTGCGCTGGCCGGTGCACTCGTCCTGGTGGTGATGTACACGATCATTCTCTTTGCCCCCTTCTTTGCGCCCTATGACTACCAAATCTCGAACGAGGATTACGTGGCGCGTGCTCCCCAAGAGCTGCGCTTCTTCGATGCCGACGGCAATTTCCACCTGCGCCCCTTTGTCTATGGCACCACCACCTCGCTCGACACGGTCAACCTGGATTGGGTACACGAGGATGATCCCGAACAGACCTTCCCCCTCTACTTTTTTGTTGAAGGCGCGCCCTACAAACTCTTTGGCCTCTTTGAATCCAACCGTCATTTTTATGGGGTAGAGGAGCCGGGCACCGTCTTTTTGCTGGGTACAGACCGCAGTGGTCGGGATCTAGTCTCGCGCATCATCTTTGGCGGGCGCGTCTCACTCACCGTCGGGCTAATCGGGGTATCGCTCACGATTATCTTTGGCTCGGTACTTGGCACCATTTCGGGTTATTTTGGTGGCGTGGTCGACACGGTGATGCAGCGCATCATCGAGATTCTCATGTCCTTTCCCGATATTGCACTGTGGGCAGCACTTGCCGCGGCGTTGCCGGCAGATGTGCCGTCGGTGACTCGCTTCTTTCTGATCACCATTATCCTCTCCTTTATCGGCTGGACGGGGCTGGCGCGCCAGGTGCGGGCCAAGGTTCTGGCCTATCGCGAAATGGATTACACCAACGCGGCCAAGGCCGCGGGCGCTTCGCACGCGCGGGTGATCTTTATTCACATGTTGCCCAATGCCCTCAGCCACATTATTGTCGTGGCAACGTTGGCCATTCCGGGCATGATCTTGGCCGAGACCGCGCTCAGCTTTCTTGGGTTGGGTATTCTGCCGCCAGCCGTCAGTTGGGGCACGCTGTTGCAAGATGCCCAGACCGTAAGCGTGGTGATCAAGAAACCGTGGCTCATGTTCCCTGGCCTCTTTGTGATCATTGCCGTGCTCTGTTTCAACTTCGTGGGCGACGGCATTCGCGATGCGGCCGATCCCTTCTCCATCTAAAGTGGGCGCTGTTTGAAAACAGTAGTTCCGGCAAGCGGGCAACCTACCGTTTTCAAGCCAACCGCACTGTAGTCCGGGTTATGAATTAGCTAAAATTTTCTGCCCGTTTCGGGTTCTCATGGAGCCATTCCGAACGACCTAGAAATTTTTGGCCAGAGAGCAAGTGAATTCTTTTATGAGTGATAAAGATATTATATTGCAGGTTGAAGATCTGCACACCCATTTTCACACCGAAAGTGGTGTCGTCCGTGCGCTATCGGGCGTAGACTTTACCGTGCGCCGGGGCCAGGTGTTGGGGATCGTTGGCGAGAGTGGCTGTGGCAAAAGCGTCACGGCTCAATGCATCATGAACATGGTGCCCAACCCCGGAAGAATTGTCGGGGGCAAGATCACCTACTATCGGCGTCCAACCGAGGGCGCGGGCACAGTAGGCGAGATCGACATTACGGCCCAGCGTCCCCGCAGCCGCATCATGCGCCAGATCCGTGGCAACGACATCGCCATGATCTTCCAGGAACCAATGACTTCGTTGGACCCACTTTACACCGTGGGCAACCACTTGATGGAAGCGATCAACCTGCATCAAAATCTACAACGCCGGGCAGCCAAGGAATGGGCGATTGAAACGCTGGAGCGCGTGCAGCTACCTGAGCCGGCACGGGTTTTCGACAGCTACCCCCACCAGCTCAGTGGCGGCCAACGGCAGCGGGTGATGATCGCGATTGCCCTGAGTTGCAATCCAGCACTGCTCATTGCAGATGAGCCAACAACTGCGCTGGATGTCACCACACAGGCCCAGATCCTGGAACTGATGCAGAACCTGCAGGAAGAGACGGGCATGAGCATCATCTTCATCACCCACGATCTGGGCGTTGTGGCCGAGATCTGTGATGAGGTGGCGGTGATGTACCTGGGCAAGGTCGCGGAACAGACATCCGTTGATGCCGCCTTTTACGATCCCAAGCACCCCTACACCAGCTCGCTGCTGCGCTCGATCCCGCGGCTGGATGAGGAAAAGCAGGAGCGCCTGACCGTGATCAAAGGCAACGTGCCCGATCCATCGCAGGTACCGGCCGGCTGTTCATTCCATCCCCGCTGTCCCGAATTCATGCCCGGCGTCTGCAACGTCCACGAACCCGCGCTGATTCCGCTCACGCCCCAGCAACAGGTTCGTTGCCTACTCTACAGTTCGGAACATGCCGCTTCTGTCGCCGCGGCCAATGGTATGCAACATCAAAACGAAGGTAAAGAATACGCATGACCACTGCCCAATCCACCGTGGAATCGCCGCAAGCCACCGCTACCCCCAATGGCACGGCGGACTCACGGAAATATCTACTTGAAGTCAAAGAGTTGAAGATGCACTTCCCCATTCGTCGCGGCTTCTTTAAGCGAGTGGTGGGGCACGTCAAGGCCGTCGACGGTGTCTCCTTTTCCATTGCCAAGGGCGACACCTTTGGGTTGGTGGGCGAAAGTGGCTGCGGCAAAAGCACCACGGGGCGCTGCATCATGCGCCTGCTCGATCCAACCGCGGGGGAAATTGTCTATCATGACAAAGAGGCAGGCCCCATCCACATCGAGAGCCTTGATTCGACCGAAATGCGTATCTTTCGGCGCGACATGCAGATCATGTTCCAGGATCCCTACGCCTCACTCAATCCGCGCCAAACGCTCAAACAGATCGTGGCCGAACCATTGGTGATCAACCAGGTTTGCCGTGGCCGCGAACTGGAAGATCGTGTTGCACAACTGCTCCGCTCGGTGGGTCTGAGTCCCGAGCAGATGAACCGCTACCCCCACGCGTTTAGCGGCGGTCAACGCCAACGCATTGGGCTGGCGCGTGCCCTTGCGCTCAACCCCGAATTTATTGTGGCCGATGAACCGGTCTCCGCGCTCGATGTTTCGGTACAGGCACAGGTGCTCAATCTGATTGAAGATTTGCAGGATCAGTTTGACCTCACCTATCTCTTTATTGCCCACAACATGAGCGTGATCAAACACATCTGTGATCACGTGGCGGTGATGTACGTGGGGCAGATCGTTGAAGTGGCAGAGACTAAAGAACTCTTTGGCAATCCGCTTCACCCCTACACCGAAGCGCTGCTCTCGGCCATTCCCAAACCAGACCCACGTGCAAAACGGTCGCGCATTGTGCTGGAGGGCGATGTGCCCAATCCAGCCAATCCACCCAGTGGTTGCTACTTTCACCCGCGCTGCGCCTATGCCAAGGATATCTGTCAACAAGAAGGTCCTCCGCTACGCGAAGTAACCCCCGGTCATCTGGCTGCCTGCCACTTTGCCGAAGAGTTGCAACTCACACCAGCGCTGTAAATCATGCCCAATACATTTCATCAGCTGTTGCAAGGCCACATCGCGCCGGAACAGAAGACAGCCAGCGACTACTTCTACGTGCCCTTTGTGTTGCCAGGCACAGCTCGTCATCTCTCTGTGCGCTACAGCTACTCTGCACCCATGTCCTCCGCACAGGTCGAGGGGGGCAATGTCATTGACATTGGGCTCTTTGACCCACGCGGCAATTCGTTCCCGGGCGGTGCAGGATTCCGTGGCTGGAGTGGCTCCGCGCGCTCCGAATTCAGCATCACCCCAACCGAGGCCACGCCGGGCTATCTGCCCGGGCCGCTGCCCGCGGGGGAATATCAGATCATCCTGGGTCTCTATCGGATCTGGGCCGTGGGCGCAGAGTATGAGATTGTGGTCCATGCCGAACTGGATGATGATGCACCCACCACATTTCCCCAAACCGAAGCACCCCCTGCCCCACCAGCAGAACGACGCGCGGAGAGCGCCACCAGCCACTGGCTGCGCGGGGATCTGCAAAGCCACACCTACCACAGCGACGCCAAAGGCTCACCAGAGCAACTGGTGGCAAAGGCACGTGCGCTGGGGCTCGATTTTCTGGCGATTACCGATCACAACACCATCAGCCACCATCCCCATTTACCGGCGTTGGCCAATGAGGATCTGCTCCTGCTCCATGGCCAGGAGGTGACAACCTATTATGGTCACATGAATGTTTGGCAGGCGCAAAGCTGGTGCGACTTTCGCTGTCGGACCGCAGCTGACATGCGTGCGCTTATCGATCGCGCTCACGCCCACGGCGGGATCTGTTCGATCAACCATCCCAAAGATGGGGGACCGGCATGGGAGTATGGATTTGAGTTGCCGACTGACACCATGGAGGTGTGGCAAGGACCATGGCCCTATCGCAACGATGAGAGCCTGGCGTTGTGGGATCGGCTGCTGTTGGCGGGAAAACAGGTGCGCGTGGTGGGCGGCAGCGACTATCACTGCCCCGCGGGCGAAGAGACAAACCTGCTGCGGCTGGGCCAGCCAACCACGTGGGTACAGGCGCACGAACGCAGCCACGCCGGGGTGCTGGAGGCCATTCGCGCTGGGCGTTGCACCATTAGTGCTCAACCCGACGGCGCTCGTCTGGCCCTGGCGGCTGCCGTGACGGACGACCCAACGCGGCGGGCCCACATGGGGGAAACACTTGCATTGCCCGCCGCTGCACCAGTCACCGTGCGGGTAACGGTTTGGAATGGTGTGGGGTTGACGCTGCAGCTGATCGTGGATGGCCAGGTTGAAGCCACGCAGCAGATCGAAGCGGCAGATGAGGAGATTATCTTTACCGCATCACCACAAATCTATGTGCGGGCCGAATTGGTCGGTGATGTCGCGCCGGCAGAACGCCCCGAAAATCTCAGCGTCGACGTGGATTGGCGCGGCTGGCGTTGGGCACTCTCCAACCCCATTTTTATCAACACAGGTGAATCAGCGTGAGTCTACTCACCTATGTGTTCAACAACAATTCAGCATGGCAAATGAACGGAACAGCGCTACCATGCAATTTGACTTTTTGGGCAATCAGCCCCAATTTATTCCAACGCTGGCCCAATGGCAGCACGCAATGTGGGGACATTTGACCGCAGGCGCAACCGTGCAGGCACGCATCGAACGGCTCGCCAACCACGCTGGTGAAGCGGCAATTCCCACAACCGTGGTAGCGTTTGCGGATGCAAGCGCATTGGGCTCGGCCAGTCTGGTGCAGAACGACCTCAGCAGCCACCCCCATCTGGGGCCATTCCTCGCCAGCGTCTACGTCGATCCGCCTCACCGGCGCCGCGGAATTGCCTCGGCACTGGTAACGCAGATCACGGCGGCGGCCCGGCAGCTGAATGTGGCAACGCTCTATCTGATCACACCCGATCAGCAATCTCTGTACGCCCGGCTGGGCTGGCAACCGCTCAAAAATCTACCCTACCGAGGCGAAGATGTTACATTGATGAGCGTGCAACCGTAGAATGCAAGCAGAGCGGGAAGAGGTCTGAAAAATTGCACAAAAAAAGGCACTGGCGGTTGAGACCAGTGCCTATCGTACGCTACATATCTGACTACATATCTTACTACACATTCGCTCGTACACCTTCACAAGTTCATCTTCACAAATTCATCTCACAAATGTACCGGGGCCAAATCAAAAACCTACATGAGCCACGCAGAGAACGGAATTCATGCAGGGTAAGCACTTCTTCATCGATCCATGTTCGTCTATCCATGTGTGAATCCGCAGGCCACTATTTTTCTCCCTTGGCCTACAGAGTTCCCTGCCAGCAAACAGTTGTCTGATGAACCGGAATCCAATGACGGGTCAGCCAACACCGCTTAGCCAACAACAATATTGTCAACCACCTGTTGAAAGCGCAGTCCAGATGCCTCTAGCCCTTGTTGTGCCAGATTACCCGCGCGTTTCTTTTCAAAGATATTGCGGGTTTGGCCCTGGATCGTCACAATGCCATTGCTGCTGGTGACAGCGAGCCGTGACACATCCACCAACCCATCGTTTTCCAGAGACGTCAATACACACTGATCCAGTTCACGATCATCAAATCGTCTGGTAAAAAACGGAATTCGCATTGCATTCTCCTCTCTGAGCGCTCTACTCTGATCGTCCTACGATACAGCCACCCCAACGCATATCAGATAGGGATCGAGAATCCACCCGAACTAGTGGCAGTGGTGAGAGCAAAAATGAGCACGAGCCGGACTCTACAGTACCATTGTAAGCTATGTCATCCAATTTTTCAACTGCCTTGGACCACGTCACGATGACGCTTCAGCAATAGATCTTCTACGCTACACATGCAAAGCTGTCTGCATGAAGCTATTTATACAGGAGATCCTGGGCAACGGTATCTACCCATACACCTTGCCGTGTACTGGTGTGATATACAGAGAGGAAGCAGTTGACGCCACGCTCCATCCACTGTGTAGGAGATGCAGCACTGCAAACATCTTCCACGTGCGGAGCAAATAAATCGACCAATGCCACGCACGAGACTATGAATAATTCAGACTATGAATGATTCAGACTATGAATAATTCAGACCATGGATGATTTAGACTATGAATATTTGCGACGACGAATGATGCCAAGCCATACACTTGCACAACGACTCTACCGCTGGGCCTGCGAACGGCTCTATGCCGAATTGGCGTGGAGTTATGATTGGGTCAGTTGGCTGGTCAGCATGGGCGCCTGGAGAGCGTGGCAGGCCACTGCGCTCCCACACATTCAGGGAGAACGGGTGTTGGAAATTGGCTTTGGCACGGGGAAGCTGTTGACGACACTAGCCCAACAATCCTATCAGGTTACCGGGCTCGAATATTCCACAGCCATGCACCGACAGACCACGCGCACGCTTGCCCAACAGGCCATGCAGATCCCGCGCGTTCAGGCCAGGGCCCAACAGATGCCCTTTGCCACCGCGGCATTTGATACCATCATTGCCACCTTTCCCACCAGCTATATTGTGGATCCCGCCACCTTGGCCGAATGTGCCCGACTGTTGCAAGCGCCCGCCCCGACAGAAGCGGGGGGACGATTGGTGGTTGTGTTGGGGATCAGCCATGGGCGTTCACCGTGGCACCTATTGTTGCAGTGGCTCGCCCCCAATCGCGCAGACAGTAATGTTTGGCGGGAAACAGTGGCCCGCTTTGCACAAGCGGGACTCCACCCCGAACTCGTGTTGGAGCAACAAGGATCAACCACAATCGAGCTCATCATTGCCCAACCAACATTGTCAGTGCCCAAGACGCTGGCGCGGGGTACTTCAGCGCCGGGCACAGCCAGGAAACAGGACCGTGCACCAGAAACGAAGTGAAGAGTCCCCACAACTAGCCGTCGAGCAAAGGGTCGTCGGTGGTGGCGATATCAACCTTCTGCCAACGGGCTATCGGTTGTCTAATGGCCCCACTGGCACAGAGCGCTACACCAATGCACAGCTCGACAACTACCACCACTTGCGGCGGCGTGCCTTTCGCTGCAAACCACCGTTGACACTCACGTTGCAGGCGCGTTGCTCACACGGGGCAGATCAATTGCGCGGCACCGCGGGATTCGGCTTTTGGAACGATCCCTTTGGCATGAGCGAGCAACGGTGGCCGACCTTGCCCCGGGCACTCTGGTTCTTCTTTAGCTCCCCGCCCTCCAACATGGCCCTGGCGCTCGATGTCCCCGGCCCTGGCTGGAAAGCTGCCACCATCGATGCCTGGCGCTGGCCCTTTTTGTTGCTGGCGCCCACGGCCCCCATTGCCATGCCCCTGATGAAGTGGCGCGCGCTCTACCGGCGGCTGTGGCCGATTGGGCAGCGCGCCATCGGGGTGCACGAAGCTCTGCTCGATCTCGACATAACAGCTTGGCATCACTACACGATAAGATGGCGCGCCAACAGTGTTCAATTTTTTGTGGACGAAATGCTCGTCTTGCACGCGCCAAGTGCACCACGGGGGCCGCTTGGTCTTGTCATCTGGAAAGACAACCAGGCCATGAGTGTGACGCCGTGGAGCCTGCCGCGCCATCAGTTGGTCGCTTGCCAACATGAACAGTGGCTGGAACTTGCCGACCTCACCCTCACCTGAGCGGAAACTAGCCAAAGCCCCACTGTCCACGTTCAAGGTAGCTCATCAACATGGATCGGACCGAACCTACCACTTGCGCAATGTATCGTATTTCCCTATCGTGATAGGTGGTCTATCCTCTTCTTCCTTCTACAATAGAGCAAACACCAACTGAGCAACTGAGCCATGCCAGCACAATGCATTGCTTGACGGCGCCGGCACTGTGCGATCCAACACTGTGTGATCCAACACTGTGCGATCCAACACTGTGTGATCCAACACTGTGCGATCCAAAGGAAGGAAAGTAATGAACGAGACACCTACCGAAATCGATGCCAACCCCGGTAATATTTTTGAGACCGTGAACGGAATGATCAATGGCTTTTTGGCACTTCTGCCCAACCTCGTCATCGCCATTGTCATTCTCGTGATCTTCTACTTTCTCGCCCGGGGAATACGGGCGCTTATCAGCCGCTCCACAGCCGAAAGAGAATCTGCCAATGTGGGCATTGTGCTGGGCAGGTTAAGCCAAGGTGCCGTGCTCCTGCTTGGTCTGTTGGTTGCACTAGCCATTCTCGCGCCATCGGTAAAACCAGTTGATATTCTCGGTACACTAGGGATCGGCGGTGTTGCCATTGGTTTTGCTTTTCGCGATATCCTACAAAATTTTTTGGCGGGGATTCTCATCTTGCTGCGCCAACCCTTTGCGGTAGGTGACCAGATTGTCGTCAACAGCTTCGAAGGCACGGTCGAGGAGATCGAGACGCGGGCGACGATTATCAAGACCTATGACGGGCGTCGCGTTGTGATTCCCAATGGAGACATTTATACCAGTTCGATCGTGGTCAACACAGCCCACGACCACCGCCGCAGCCAATATGACGTGGGCATTGGTTACGGTGATGATATTGCGCGGGCCAAGGAGGTTATGCTCGAGGCAATGCGCAACTGTGAAGGGGTACTCAGCGACCCCGCACCCGATGTACTCACCGTTGAACTGGCTGGTTCCAGTATCAACCTGCGTGCCCGCTGGTGGACCAATTCCACCCGGGCCGATGTAGTCAAGGTGAGCGACCGAGTGATCACGGCCATGAACAACCAGCTTGCCGATGCAGGTGTCGACCTGCCCTTCCCGACCCAGGTTGTGCTCTGGCACGATCAGACGGAAGAGACCGACGGCGATCGGACCCGGCAACGTGAAGGCTGGCCCGCGGGGGAAAACCCGCCCAAGGCCCGACCAATCAGTCAAGCCCTCCAGCAACTTCAACTCAATGGTAACCAGCAGAGCGGCTAGCGGCTGTTGACCTTCCAAATGCGTGGGGGTACCCTCGCTTCTAGCCGAGCAGACACGTCAGCGGCTGCCTATGCAGCGGTCTCAACCGCTGTCTGTATAGGCAGCCGCCAGGTACCCAATCGCTGCGGCGACTTGACGCTGTCAGCAGCGGGTTTCTGCTGCAAGCAAAATGTCAAAAGCCAGCGTTCCAGAGCACTACAGTGCGGTTAGCTTGAAAACGGTAGATTTCCCTCTTGCCGGAACTACTGTTTTCAAACAGAGCCCACTTTAGCTCCCCATTACCCATCCATCCCCTGCGCTCCCCGCACCCACAACCCAGATTATCCAACCCGTGCTCCTTGCGAGACTGGTTGGTCTCTTTTGCTTGACACAACCGGAGCAATACTACTGCAGAATTGCTGCGCTTCTCGTATGGTGAACAGGTCGATCTAGCGGGTACAACCCAGTTTCGGGACAGGCGCTTGAATCGCCGGAAGAGCCGACAGCCTACTCGTACTGGAAGACCTCTATCAAGGGTTTGTCAAAGACGAGCGCAATCCGAAATGCAAGCTCCAGCGATGGCGAATATTTTCCGGCCTCGATGTGATGGATGGTCTGTCTGGAAACCCCCACCCTGTCAGCGAGTGCCTGTTGTGTCATCTCGTCGGCATCGAAACGCAATCGTCTAACATTGTTGCGAATTTGACGGTCTTCCATGTTAGATGCCCCTGCGGTAGAAGAAGAGGCGCGTGGAAAAGCCGATGATTTCTGCGAGAATGAAGAAAAAGAGAATGATGTTGGCCGTGATCAGTGCCGAGGGCAGCACGAAGATGCTGATCCCCGCAATCCAAACCCCGCCAGCCAAAATGAAATAAGCAAGGCGCGTCGCCTTCAACTCAATGAGGGTATCCCGTTCATCGCTGGCACTCGCGGCTTCTTTGCGATTGGCAATGGCAAGCACACTTTGCAACACCACTTGCACAACAATGGTCAGAACAACAACGCCAACAAAGAGACCCATTAGGCTTTCGTTTGGAATCGCTGCGTTGCTGAAGATGCTGAATGCCTGAAAATAGTAATAGCCAAAGATTAACAAGGTTACGATCAAAGAGGTCCAAATACTTTTTTCCCGAAATGAGAGATTCACGGTTACTTTCCTTTTTTGCTCTGTTTGTTGAACAACTCGTCACTCGATTATACAATAATCTGTACACAGTGTAATGTATTTTTTACATCATGTCAAATTAACGCGACAGAAAAATGAACTTTGAATCGGCGCGCGTTTCGCAAGTTCAGCGAACAGATCCAGCAGTGATGAACAAATGCTCGCCACTGCGGCTTTGAGATATAGCAGCCAGACTCTCGCGATCTGCGTGCTGCGCAGGTGTTTTTCGTATCTTGTCAACAGCTAGTGAAGTCAGGAGAAATAATGGAATTAACAATCAACGGTGAAGTTCATGAAGTCACCGCGGCGGCCGATGTGCCGCTGCTTTGGGTGCTGCGTGACGAGTTGGGGCTCACCGGCACCAAGTATGGGTGTGGCATTGGTCTCTGTGGCGCCTGTACCGTCCACATCGACGGCGTTGCCGCCCGTGCCTGCATCACACCGGCGGCCGCTGTCGAAGGGCGGGAGATCCGCACCATTGAAGGGTTGGCGGCCATGGCCGATGATGGCACGATCATCCTGCACCCCGTGCAACAGGCATTCATCGATGAACAGGTACCCCAGTGTGGCTGGTGCATGAGTGGCCAGGTGATGGCCGCCGCGTCTTTTCTGGATCAAAATCCCACGCCCGATGACGAAGCGATTGTCAACGCCATGAGCAACAACTACTGTCGCTGTGGCTGCTACGTGCGCATTAAACGCGCGGTGGCGCGAGCGGCAGCGGCCGAGACGGACGCCACAGCCAATGTACAGGAGGTGGTTGCATGAGTGAGCAGAAAAAATCCACTACACCCCCCGCTGCCAATCCCGCAACAGAGAGCGCCACCGATCGCGCTGCAAGTGGAACACCGGCCAAGCAACGGCGCTGGCGTCTCACCCGGCGCGGCTTTCTAATTGGCGCGGGCGTCACTGGGGTTGGGGTGGCGCTCGGGATTACCTTTGGCAAACCCTATCTCCACCTGCGCATGGCTGAATCGTTCGACAGCGGCAACGTGCCCGGTGGTGGCTTCGCCACCGATCCGTGGAGCTGGCTCGAAGTGTTGGAAGATAGCCGCGTCCGCGTCTACATTCCCAAAGTGGAGATGGGCCAGGGAGCTCACACCGCCATTGCCCAGGTTGCCGCCGAAGAGCTGGGCGTGGCTTGGGACGACGTAGATGTTATGCAGGCAACCACCGCGCTCGGCCCAGCCGATGACTTTGGCACCGCGGGCAGCACATCCGTGAGTAGCACCTACACACCCATTCGCGAGGCCGCGGCAACGCTGCGCGAATTGCTGCGCGCAGCGGCAGCCGCGACACTCGATCAGCCAGCAGAGCAATTGGTCATTGCCGGTCGCGGTTTCGCCGTCGATGGATCGAGCGATCAGGCGGTGGACTTTTACACACTCGCCGCGTCACGCGATGAGTGGGAAGTACCCGAAGAGCCACCGGTGCTGAAGGCCACGAGCGACTTCCAGTTCATTGGCCAGTCGCTGCCCCGCAAGGATATTCCCGCCAAGGTGACGGGAGCGGCGATCTATGGCTATGACATGCGCGTTGAGGGCATGCAGTATGGCGCGGTTGCTCGCCCCCCAACCATCGAAGCCAAGCTCGTTGCGGTGGAGGCGGGCGACGCCGCCAATCTACCGGGCGTCCACACAGTCGTCACGGCGGATGACTTCGTGGGGGTCGTTGCAGAGAGCCGGGCCACGGCTCGGGCCGCGCTCGCGGCAATGCAACTGACCTGGGACGAAGGCAAGCGATGGCAACAGGCAGAGCTCGATCAGCTGGTCACGGTGCCAGCCCGTGGCGGTGTCAAGATTCAACAAGAGGGCGACGCGCCCCGGCTGCTGCAACAGAAGACCACGTTGCAAGCTGAATATCGCAGCCCCTTTGCCGTGCAAACTCCGCTTGAAGCACAAGCCGCGCTGGCCGATGTCCAAGCCGATTCAGCACGCGTCTGGGCCTCCACCCAGACGCAGATGATGACCCGCGACACGGTTGCCGAGGCGATTGGCATGGATGCAGAGGCCATCGAAATCATCCCCACCTATTTGGGCGGCGGCTTTGGGCGCAAATCTGGGTTTGAGGTGACAGTTGAAGCAGCTCGCCTTTCGCAGGCTGCTGGCGTGCCTGTCCACGTCGGCTGGGACCGCACGGAAGAGCTGCGCCACGGCTATTTCCGCCCCCCAACCCATCACGTGCTAGCGGCGCAGCTAAATGATGATGGCACCATTGCAGCCTTTGAACACCAACAGGCCAGCGGTGACGTCGCCTTTGGCTTCCTGCCCAGTTTCTTACAGACCATCATGGGCGCGGACTTTGGCGCCACCCGCGGGGCACGGGTGCCCTATGCCATCCCCAACTTGCAGACGGTTGCCCATCGCGCCATTCTCCCCGTGCGCACTGGTTGGTGGCGCGGGTTGGGATTGCTGGCCAACGTCTTTGCCATTGAAAGCTTCATGGATGAATTGGCCCACGCGGCAGGCATCGACCCGCTCACCTTCCGCCTCAACCATCTGGGGAATGATCAACGGGGGCAACGCATGCGGGCCGTGCTCGAAGCCGCGGCGGCAAGCGCAGGGTGGGGTGAAACGCTGCCAGAGGGCCGCGCCCGCGGGATCGCGTGTAGCATCGACGTCGACACCCCGGTCGCCCAGGTGGCCGAAATTTCGCTGGACGCCACCAGTGGCCGCGTGCGCGTCCACAAGATCACCGCGGCCATGGATTGTGGCCTGACGGTGAATCCCGACGGTGCCGCGGCCCAGGTCGAGGGCAACATTATGTGGGGCGTCGGCTCGACTTTCATCGAGGAGGTGACGGTACAGGATGGTGCCATTGCGCTCAACAACTTCGACACCTACCCGCTGCTCACCATGCGCGATGCGCCCGATGTCGAGGTTGTTCTGCTGGAAGCCGGTGACGGGGTACCGCGCGGTGTCGGCGAACCGCCAATTGGTCCCGTGGCAGCCAGCATTGGCAACGCGTTCTTTGATCTGACGGGCAAACGGCTGCGGCAATTACCCTTCACGCCAGAACGGGTGCAGGCTGCGTTGGGGTAGATTCCACCACATCGAGCGTGCCGTCAGCGGGCATCTGCCACTGCACAGTTTGGCGGTCACGCTGAATCAACGCTGCGAAAAGTGGGGACAGTTGGCGCAACTGATGAAGTTCGCGGCGCAAGTTTGTGCGCGCCTGTCGCTCCGTGGAATCGGGCCAGAAGATGTAGGCAAGGCGGACGCGGTCCTGGGGCGCTGTGTGGTGGAGTAGCCGGATCAACAGTGGACCAGGTTTCCCATTACATCACACGCTCCTTCAAATTGAGTTGCAACGGATTTGTCACCCATGCAAGCGGCCCACCTATGTGCGTAGGTGGGCCGCTTGCAAATAGTGGTAGTTACAGGAGGTGATAGGTACCAGTAGCAATGGCAACAGCTTAGCTCGTCACCGCGTGCAGTGCCCGCCGCACCAACTGGCGCGCCAGCGGGACTTTGTAGCCATTGTTCTGCAACGGCTGTGCGTTGGCCACGGCAGCCTCGGCGGCTTGATCGAGCCGTTCGTCGGTGATGGTTTCGCCCCGCAACAGTGCTTCCGCGGCTTCCACACGCCATGGGATCGGCGCGACGCCACCGAGTACGATCCGCACGTCATCGACGCGCCCATCGCTTACTTCTGCAACAGCCGCCACCCCCACCAATGCAAAGGACCAGACCTTGCGATCCATCGCTTTGAGATAGGTGCTGCGTCTGTTTTCCAGCTGTGCTGGCAACGCCACGGACAGAATTAACTCGTCATCAGCCAACACGGTCTCGCGCCGCCGCTCGGCAGTGGGCAAGGCATAGAAGTCGGCAAGGGGGCGGCTGGTTTCTCCGTTGGCAGCACTCTGCGTCCAGATGGTGGCATCGAGTGCCAGCAGCGCCGCGGCCAGATCAGAGGGATGCACGGCAACACAAGGGCTGTCGCCAAAGACCGCGTGAAATTGGTTTTCGCCTTCTTTGGCGGGACAATCCTCCCCACCCTTGAGCCAACAAGGGATCTCACTGTTGCGGAAGTACCAGCAGCGCGGGCGCTGCAACAGATTGCCACCGATCGTTGCCATGTTGCGCAGCTGTGGTGTGGCTGCCAGCCCCGCGGCTTGGGGCAACAGTGGATAGTGCGCTTGCAGCAGCGAACTCTGCTCGATATCTGCCAGCGTCGTCAGAGCGCCCAAGCGGACACCGCTCTCGCGCTCTTCGATCTGATTGGAGAGCGCGTCCAGCCGCTTGAGATCCAGCAGTTGAGCCGGCGCACTGATCTCGGTCTTCATCAACGTCAACAGATCAGTGCCGCCGGCAATGGGTCTGGACTCTTTGCCATTGCTGGATCGGAGCAGCGTCAATGTCTCTTCAATGTCGGTGGGGCGGGTGTAGTCAAAGGCTTTCATGCGTCTGCTCCTCTGCTGCCATTGTGGTGACTCGCTTCATTTTTGCCGGGGCTCGTTTGGTGTGATTGATGACCCGCGATGCCGTCTTGCTCTCGCATTGCGTCGAGCAGGCGGCGGCGCGTAATGGGCGCTTCGTAAATGCGCACGCCAATGGCATCATAGACCGCATTGGCAATGGCCGGGGCCGTGGGAATCAACGGTGGTTCACCCACACCTTTGGCACCGAGTGGATTGGCGTTGATGTCGGGCAGATTGACTGCCGCGTGAATAATCTCTGGGACATCAGCCACCGTTGGCACTTTGTACTCCTCCAAATTAGCGTTGAGAATTTTACCCAAGCGGCTATCCACCACCTGATCTTCGGTCAGCGCATATCCGATCCCTTGCGTCACTCCACCAATAACCTGGCTATCGACCATGGTGGGGTTGACGATGCGACCACAGTCATGTGCCGCTACCACACGTATCAGCGTCACCTCGCC
This sequence comes from Caldilineaceae bacterium, assembly GCA_965228585.1. GTDB lineage: Bacteria > Chloroflexota > Anaerolineae > Caldilineales > Caldilineaceae > JAHBVH01. The sequence goes on along the minus strand of CBDDHX010000004.1, from coordinate 2,205,115 downwards.
TGTCTCCACATCGACTTCCACCTCTACACACTGCACACCAAAGGTGCGGATTGACACATCGCTTGGGTTGCTGCCCCGCACCCCGTGCCCGAGAATCATGTGGGGCGATAGGCGTCCCGCCACTTCTTTAACAGTGACCGACACAGAATCATCATCACGCTTGAAAATTTTTCCATCACGAATCGTCAGCGTGGATGGATCATCTTCTTCAACAATTTTGGCAGCCGCTTCCAGCAGTTGCTCTTTGGCATCGGCGGCGGCAGCACGAACCGCGGGACCAACAGTCGGCAGCGTGGCGCTTCCGGCACTCGTTGGCGCATAAGGGCCAGCCGCGGTGTCACCCAGATAGATGGCGATCTGATCGATGGGGAAGCCCAGTTCTTCGGCTGCAATCAGGGCCAATCCCGTGCGTGAGCCGGTGCCAATGTCCTGTGTGCCCGTGATCACATCGGCCGAACCATCGCCATTGATCTTGACCCAGGCGTAACCAGGTGGATTGCCGCCCCCGCCCCACTCATGCGCGGCCAGGCCAATGCCGCGACGTTTGGCGCCGTTGGCAGGTGGTCGTTTGTAGCTCTCCCACCCGAACGCTTCTGCGGCCTTTTTGTAACTGACACGCAAACCCTCGGGCGATGAGTAGGGTTTTTCCTGTTTCTGATCTTTCTCTGCATAGTTTTTCAGCCGCAATGCCAGCGGATCCATCCCCAGCTCGCGCGCCAGGGCATCCATGGCAGATTCCAGGGCGTAGGCCGCTTCCACATGGCCGGGGGCCCGAAAGGCAACGCTTGGCCCTGTGTTGGTGTACCAGCCGGTCTGTTTGGTGCGCAGGTTGGGGCAGCGGTAGAGCCGTTGATAGAGACCGCTGACGTTGGACGCCTCGCCCCCGACCATGTACGCGCCGTTGACAATGTCCGCCTCTATATCGAGCGCGGTCAGGGTGCCATCATGCTTGGCCCCAATGCGGAGGTGTTGCCAGGTGGCTCCCCGGCTGCCAGAGACGAGATTCTCTGCCTTGCGGTCGACCATAAATTGCACGGGGCGACCGGTCTGTTGCGAAAGCAGACAAGCCAGCAGTGTGACTTTCCACGGCACCTGCTTGCTGCCAAAGCCGCCGCCCATGTGCTGCTTGACCACCCGCACGCGATGCTCTGGCAGGCCCAGCTTTGCCGCGATCTGTTCGCGTACCTCGAAGATACCCTGGGTTGATTCATAGATCGTGAGCTGATTATCATTCCAATGCGCGGTGCACCCGTGGGGCTCGAGCGAATTGTGTACTTGGGTCTGTGTCGTGTAAATTTCGTCGATGACCACATCGGCTTCGGCAAAGCCCTGTTCGATATCACCGCGGCTGTAGGTTTTGGGCTCGTTCGTGCGATTGCCCTTGGCTTCATCATTTTCAGGGTGAATCCGCGGTGCATCATCGACCTTGGTGGCAGCGAGGGTCATGGCAAAGGGTAACCTTTCATAGGTCACCTCAATCAGACGCAGGGCATCCTCGGCAATCTCTTCACTCTCGGCAGCCACAACGGCCACCTCGTCGCCGATGAAGCGGAGCGTGCGGCCAAAGATGGGTACCTCCTCCTCGTACCAGGTAATTTCGGGTGCATTGGTGGAACAGAGCACGGCGTGCACGCCATCCAATGCTTCGGCCTTGCTGATGTCGATCTCTTGAATGCGGGCGTGGGCATGGGGGCTGCGCAACGCAGCGACATAGAGCTGGCCGGGCAAGCGAATATCGTAGCTGTAGCGCGCCCGCCCCGTCACTTTTTCCACCCCTTCCAGCCTTGCATGGCGGTTGCCGACAATGGCGAGTCGGCTCTCCTGATCCCACGTGGGCAGCTGCTTGGTCTGCACCATCTTGAGCTTATCTTCTTCGTCGCTGCTACCCTCGCGCAATACAGCTATATGTTCAATGGGCATGGATCACCTCTTTATATTTGACGCGGCATGGGCCGCTTATCGACGCTTGACGCGGCAGGGGCCGCTTATCGATGTTTGACGCCGCATGGGCCCCTTATCGACGGTTGACGCGGCATGGGCCATCATTCATCGACGTTGGACGCGGCATGGGCCGCTTGTCGACTGCTGACGCGGCGTGGGCCGCTTGTCGACGCTTGGCGCCGCATGGGCCGCTTATCGACGCTTGACGCGGCGTGGGCCGCTTATCGATGTTTGACGCGGCATGGGCCGCTTATCGATGTTTGACGCGGCATGGGCCGCTTGTCGATGTTTGACGCGGCATGGGCCGCTTATCGACGCTTGACGCGGCATGGGCCATCATCTATCGACGCTTGACACACCATGGGTTACCGCAGAGTTGAAGCTGCTGAGGCCCTTTATCCTGCTTAGGCTGGATTTGGGTCATTGATGCCAGTGTGAGCCATCTGGATGGAGTCGCCAACACAGTTATTTTTGCCCGGCTCATCCCTCCCCTGATTTGCAGTCATTGATGCGGCACGCCGGCCAGCCTCCAAAATATGGCGATAGGCACCGCAACGACAGAGGTTGCCGGTGACCGCGCGCAGGATCTCTTCATCGCTCGGATTGGGATTCGTCTGCAGCAAGGCATGGAGACTGATCACCTGGCCGGCGGTGCAGAAGCCACACTGGAAGGCATCGGCTTCGATAAAAGCACGTTGGGTGGGGGCCAGTGTCCCATGGGCATCTAGCCCTTCTATGGTCGTAATTTCCCGGCCCGCGCAATCAACGGCCAGTAATAGGCAACTATACATGGCGCGACCATCAACCATTACCGTGCAAGCGCCACAGTTGCCCATATCGCAAACTTTTTTGGTGCCGGTCAATTGCAGGTTGTAGCGCAAGGTATCGACCAAAGTACGCCGTGGCTCAACGGCCAGCATGTGGGGGGTGCCATTGACTTCCAGTTCGATTTGCATTTAATATCCTTTCGACTTATCAACGATGTTTTTGAGTTTGTCACCAGCAACATAGCGTTGCAAGTTGTCCAGAAAGATGTCAAAAGCACGTGCGTCGTAATGGATGGTAGCACCGGAAGAATGAGGCGTAATCAGAACATTCTTCATCTCCCACAGCGGAGAATCCTGTGGCAGCGGCTCGGTCTCAAAGACATCGAGCGCGGCTCCGGCGACTTTGCCGCTGCGCAAGGCATCGATCAAGGCCGCTTCATCAACCGTCTCGCCACGGCCAATGTTGATGAAATAGACGCCATCTTTCATGGCGGCAAACGCTTTGGCATCGAGCATCTGATGGGTCTCATCGGTCAATGGGACAGTGGAGACGATCACATCGGCGGTGGGCAATACATCCATCAGCTCATCATCGCCCACCGTTTCATCAGCCCCAGGAGTCTGCTGATCGGGGTTGTGGCGCAGGGCAATGACATGCATTTCCAGTGCTTCGGCAATCTTGGCCGCGCGCTCGCCGATTTCGCCCACGCCGATCATCAACAACGTTTTGCCAGCTGCTTCAAAAACATCTTCACGGCGATAGGTAGGCTGATCGGAATCAGCCCCCTGCTCATTCTCGTCCATCCACAATTTTTGTTGCTGTGCCCGCCACGCCGCGGGGAGATTGCGAGCCATGGTCAGCAAAAAGGCAATAATGTGTTCGCTAATGGGGATGGCATGTACCCCCGATGCATTGGTCAAGGTGAAATCCATCTCTTGCACTTCGGGGTGATCGAGCAGCCAATCCGCGCCCGCGCTCCACTGTTGAAACCAGCGCAGTTGCTCGGCCCGTGCCAACAGATCAAAGGGGAAAGCCCCAACGACAATCTCCCATTCGCCAATCTGCTCGGCGATGCGCTCCTTGTCGTCCGTTTGGGTCACCTCAAAATCAGGGGCAATTTTGTGGATTTGCGCCTGTTGCTCTTCCGAGATCGTCCCATCTTTAAAAGCAAGTAACAGCTTTTTCATCTCTACTCGTCTTTCTTTACCCAATTGCCATTGTCATTCTTTTCGTAGCTCGCCTTGACGGCACTCCAGGCAACCCGGTGGGCCGTCTCTTCCCGCGAGGCGTCGCCCCGCCGATCCTCTGGATCCTCGTACTGATCCCAGGCGCTGTTGAACGCTTCTTTGTAGATATCCTGGGCATGGCCGGATAAGTTATTGCGCACCGAATCAGGTAGCTCAGAACGCTTGTCGTATGGCATGCGATACTCCTTGATCTATGAATTTGGGTCTATGAACGATGACCGACAGCCATGCGCGGCTGCCGACGGGGTATTGTTATTTGGACAGTCTACAAAAAAAGATCGAAAGAGGGAGTAGCTATCGATAGAATGGAGAGGTACAGCGTGGATACAACAACAGGGAATTTAACGAAACATCAGTGCGATCTCTTGATGGGTTGATGAGCATCACGTCACGCCCCGGTTGCTGGAAACTATGTTATAATCGAGCCTTCATGAGCTACTCTACGATATGAGCGTTAACCAACGGCACAACAGAAGCGAGAGATGCAACCGTGGATTTTATGTGGGATTGGGGAATTGAACTGATTTTGGCAATGCAACAGGCGGTCAATCTGGCGGGGGCGATGAATCTCATCACCTTCACTGGCAGCACAGAATTTTTTCTGCTTGTTTTGCCCGCACTTTTTTGGCTCGTCAACCGGCGGCTGGGGATGCAGATGGCGTTTATGTTGTTCGTGAGCATCTGGCTGGGCAGCGTCTTGAAGCTGGCGTTCCACGGTCCACGGCCCTACTGGATCGCAGACGCGATCCAACTCTTGAGCGATCCAGAACCGACCTTTGGTATGCCCTCGATCCACACACTCAACGCGGTGGTGATGTGGGCAATACTCGCCCACTATCTGCAACGGGCATGGGCCTGGGCCGGGGCAATTTTGTTGGCGTTGCTGGCCGGGGTGGCCCGGATCTACCTCGGCGTTCACTTTCCCACGGATGTCCTGGTGGGGTGGCTGTTGGGTCTATTGCTTGTGCTGGGGTGGCAGCAGTGGCACGATGAGATCAGTGGCTGGCTGGGACGACGTGCTCTTTTTCAGCGGGCATTGTACGGCGGGATCCTCTCCATTCTCTTTATCTTGGGTGGCGCTCTGGCTCAGGTAATCGGCAGCACCACACTCAATGCAACAGACGGGTGGCCAACCCGATTGGCGTTGGAGGCCGAAGCGCTCTTGGCTGCATTTGCCCTCACCGACATTGTGACGGTTGCCGGGGTGCTGCTCGGGTTTAGCATGGGCGTGACCTTTATCGCGCACCCGCAGGAATCGGCACAGCACATTCCGCTTGGTCAGCAGATCGGGCGTTATTTCATCGGCGTGGTTGGTGTGCTTTTGCTCTGGCAAGGTTTGGATCTGCTCTTTACCCCGTTGGCCCCCGCGATCAGCAATCTGGGCTATGCGCTTCGCTACCTGCGCTATGCCATTGTGGGACTCTGGATCTTTGGTCTTGCGCCCCTGCTCTTCAGACGTCTGTGGGGCGGACAAGGCGAACAGATTGCGGTCTGAGTTCACCGTTTTTGACAGGCGTCGCCACTGCGCATACAATCCTCCTGATGGCAGGTGTGCGTTATTGGCCCGGCGCCTGCAAGTCCAGACCATATTGACTTTTTACCTTTTGATTGAGAAACGATTTGATTGAGAACCTATCTGCCAATTCGGTCGTGGTGCTCACATCGTGTCGGGTCAGGATGGTGGAGACCTAGAAGTGGTAGATAGAGTATAACTGAATCGACAGACCTGCCCGGATTACACCGGACAACAGGAGAGAACAATGACTAGACCACATGTTGATCCCGCCACGGTGATCACCCATGAAATCGCAACCGACGAAGCGTCAAACGCAGATCGCAAATACCACATCTGGACGATCGGTTGCCAGATGAACATTGCGGACAGCAATCACGTTGCAGCCGAATTAGAGAAGATTGGCTATGGACCGACCGACCAGCTCGATGAGGCCGATGTCGTGGTGCTCAACACCTGTGTCGTGCGCCAAAGCGCGGAGAACAAAGCCATTGGCAAGCTCGGCAGTCTCAAACCATGGAAGAAGGCCAAAGCAGAACGCACCATTGCGCTCATGGGCTGCATGGTGGGGGTCAAGCCGAGTCAACAGTTGTTGGATTCATATCCCTATGTTGATGTCTTTATGCCACCCAGCGAAGCAACGCCCCTGGTCAACCGGCTGCGCCAGGATGAAATTGATGCCGAAATAGCCTCGATCGAACGCGAGCAGCTCGTGCGGCGCCACCAGTTGCAGGATGAGGGCCAGCCAATTGGCACCGTGCAGTCGATCAAACATTTGGCGCTGAGTGGCGATGCTCCGGTGGCCGCGCATGTGCCGATCGTTTACGGTTGTAGCCACGCCTGCACCTTTTGCATCATCCCCTTTCGCCGTGGTGTCGAGCGCAGCCGCCCCATCGAAGAGATCGTCAACGAGATCCGTGGTCTGGTGGCCCAGGGTGTGCGCGAAGTAACTCTGCTTGGCCAGATTGTCGACCGCTATGGCTATGATTGGCGCGAAGGAGGGCTGGGCAACAGCAACACAGTGGATGCCTTCAACGGCTTGGCCGAAGGCAACGTGCCCGATCTGGCCGATCTGCTACGTGCGGTCCACGCGATCGAAGGATTGTGGCGCATCCGCTTTTTGACGAGCCACCCCAATTACATGACAGCGCACATCCTGGAAACCGTGCGCGATCTGCCCAAGGTGTGCGAGCATATTGAAGTGCCGATTCAGGCCGGTGACGACGCGGTGTTGGCACAGATGCGCCGTGGGTACACGAGTGCTGACTACCGGGCGCTCGTTGGACAAATTCGCGCCATCATGCCCGATGCAGCAATCCACACCGATATCATTGTTGGCTTTTGTGGCGAGACGGCCGAACAGTTCGAGCGTACCGTCGACGTTTTGCGCGACCTCAAGCTCGACAAGGTGCATTTGGCCCGCTATAGCCCGCGCCCCGGCACCGTGAGCGAACGGCGCATGGCCGATGATGTGACTGATGCGGAGAAAGTACGCCGCTATCGGGTCATCGATGCGCTGCAAGAAGAGATTTGCACCGAGATCAACAACCGCTTCCTCGGCACAACGGTAGAAGTATTGGTTGAAGAAGAGCACAAGGGTAAATGGCGCGGTCGCACTCGTCAAAACAAACTCGTCTTTATTGAAAGCGACTTGCCATTGCGCGGCCGCCTGATTGAGGTGCAAATCAGTTGGAGTGGCCCGTGGAGCATGCAAGGCCGCTTTGTACGTGACCTTTCGCCTGTGGACGCGCAAACACCCGAGCGAGTTTCACTTTCCCCAACAAAGGTACAGATTGATGCACCTGCCGCGGACAGCGCCGCGCCCCACATCCCACTGATTGCCAGCTAGCGATCGACTCGAGCCACAACATTTTTAGTAAGAGGCGTTACGCACCCTTCGACAAGCTCAGGGTGCGTAACGCCTCTTATTAATTCTCCGTCTTTGCGTTAGCAATGTAGCGTACTGATTCACCCGTCAAGCGTTCACAACCACTCAGTTCTTTGCGGACAGTTACTTAAAACCGCCTTCTACGTCATTTGTGTAGTGAGGCGTTTTTTTTGCTGCAACAAACTTACAAAGCTGTAACCTACGCCTAATTTCTGTTGTCAGCCCTACCGGTATGTGCTATTGTGTTTCGATATTCATACCAATCGCACTCGTACCAATCAGCGGCTGGTTTTGGTACAAAGGAACGGATTACCTCCGCCCCCAACGGGTAAAAATCTGCCCAAAAGATCTGCAAGGATCTCTCATTCAGCTGTGTGGCAATTTCGCTGTGTGGCAATTTCTCATTGTGCCGATTTGGCGCTGTCCAATTTGACAGTATGCCAATGTAGCCATGTGCCGATGTAGCCATGTACCAATAGTCACAGGAACCTCAGGAAAGAGTAAGCAATGCGCCGCGGAATCAATGATATACTCGCAGTGGTAGGCATACCCGACTCTGTAGGAGATTTGTTTATGCAAGTAACGTCACCCTCGCGTTCAGCAAAAAAGAGACCTCGCCATGCAGTGACACCATCATTTGGGCCGAGCATGAAGATACGCCTTGCTCGGTGGAGGGTAGGCTACCTGTGCATCGTGGGCGTGAGTCTATTTGTGGCACTGCAATGGCAAAGCGGCTGGCAACGTGAGCTGACGCTGTCACAAGCGGAACCACAGTCGGCGGCGGCTCCCGTAAATCGTCAGTCGGCCCGAAGCCGCAGTGACCAACCGGCACCACAAGCTGCCCGGTTGATGGCGCCGCACTACAATCCCGATGCTCCGACAATCATTGGGGGCAAGGAAGCACGCCCGGATGCCTGGCCGTGGATGGTTGCACTCGTACATTCAAAGAGCAGTGATGCAACGCAGGGACAGTTTTGTGGCGGTACGCTCATCGGGGAGGAATGGGTTTTGACCGCGGCCCACTGCACCTATGATCTCAGCGGACGCCCACGATCTGCCGCGGAAATTGATGTTGTTGTTGGTCGTCACCGGCTCAGCCAGGCCGACGGCCAGCGTTTACAGATCACTCAGATTATTCGCCATCCTGGTTTCATTGCCAACCGCTTTAACAATGACCTGGCGCTGCTGCAGACCAGTGCTCCCGCCGCCCAGCCGACAGTTCGGCTGCTACCACCAGAACAGTCGACGCACGAACAGAGCGGCATCGTTGCCACGGTAATTGGCTGGGGAATCACCGAGGATGGGGTAGAAAGTGACGTTTTGCGCCAGGTTGAGGTGCCGCTGGTAGACATCTCAACCTGCCGTCGTTCCTATGGCATCTTCAATGAAAAGGTGACAGAGAACATGCTCTGTGCCGGCTTGGAAGATGGGGGCAAGGATTCGTGTCAGGGCGACAGCGGCGGTCCACTCGTCATCTTCAATGCCGATGGGCAACAGTGGCAACAGGCGGGGATCGTCAGTTGGGGCGAAGGCTGTGCGCAGCCCAATTATTATGGTGTCTATACCCGCGTTTCCAACTATCATTCGTGGGTGTACGAGCAGATCTCCGAATTTAGCACGGCGACACCAACGTCGACACCAACGTCGACACCAATAACGGCGACACCAACCTCCACAGCATCGGCAACCCTTTCAGCAACCCTACCCACCACCCACACCGCAACACCGAGTGCAACTCCCACGATTTTTGCGGTGACACCGACCAGCACATTTGTGCCCACGATGCAACCATCGGCCACGGCAACAGTCACGGCTACTCCAGATCAAAGCAGCGATGGTGTGCGGCTCTATCTGCCCTTTATCACCATGAACCGCTTCTTGCCGCTTCGCAATGGCGGCTTCGAAAGAGCCGATCAGCGTGCGTGGTACGAGTTTTCTTTTCAACAGCGCTCACTCATTACCACCGGCAGTGAGAGTGAGGTGACGGCCCACAGTGGTCAGCAGATGGTTCACCTGGGGAACAGCAAGAATGAAGTGGCATTTGTACAACAGCCGGTTACGGTGGTTGAATCGGCACCCGTGCTTGCGTTCTGGATGTTGATCCGCTCAGATGATGATTGCGGCTATGACTTTGGTGGGGTTGTCATTGACGATGAAGTGGTGGCCCAATTTGATCTTTGTGCAACGACTGCGAGTGAGCAATGGGAGCAGCAGCATCTCGATCTGAGGGCTTATGGTGGGAGAACAGTTTCGCTCGAGCTGCGGGCGGAAACCGACAATTTTCTCGGCAGCACGCTTTTTGTGGATGACGTCGCCTTTGTTGCCGCGACCGACGCGCCGGTTGTACAAAGCGTGACCTCGTCAGCAGCGCAAGGGAGGGTGCGAACTTCGTCTACTGCCCCCATCTGGGCCGCGCCGAACTCCACCCGCGTCCCCACTGGCGCTGGTTTGGAATAGCACGCCAAGTCTCTCGGATTTCAATCAGCGGTCGGGATCAGGGTCTTCTCGATACCGGAAAAGAAATTCATGAAAATTATGTTGCGCTGTGCTCAATAGAGCAAATTTTAATTTGGCTCTTTGCAGTCGGCCCAAATGGGGAGTCTTGCGTGCAGCGCACAGGTGAAATGATTCAGGGGCGAGGCAGATTGCTTGCACCTGTGCAACGCACTCGGTTGTGCCGTGGTATAGCTGATCAAAGTTATGCTATGCTGTGCTCAAGAGCGCGTAACTTTAATTTGTGCGTTTTTTGAACCTAGCTCCGGCCTGGGCAGGTGCCGATCACTAGCGATGCAAGCATTTTGGGAACGCATCAGACCCAATAGAATGCACGCTACGGTGCAATCCAACTGAACACTAGTCCTGTTGGACGTAAATACCACGGCGGGAAATATGCCCAAGCTACTTGCGTGAAATGGGTAAGTCTGCTATCGGCTTATTCACGCCGGGATGTACTACAGTGCGGTTGGCTTGAAAACGGTAGCTTTCCCGCTTGCCGGAACTACTGTTTTCAAACAGAGCCCATTTTACAGTGCGGTTGGCTTGAAAACGGTAGCTTTCCCGCTTACCGGAACTACTGTTTTCAAACAGAGCCTATTTTAGGTAGCATTGCGGCTGATCGATAAATCTAGCTGTGGACGGTCGAGCGTGGGCGGGTGCGATTCATGACCTTTATCGCCCGCCTCGGCGAGCAACTCTCCAGCGGGATGCTCTTCATTTGCTTGTTCGACACATATGTGACCAGCATGAGACCCATGATTGCCTGGCTTGCGATGGTAGAGCGCGACATCGGTTGCAGAAAGCAGATCATCAAAGGTTCTCACCTGCTCCGTATCAGCGACACCAGCACTCATCGAGAGCGGAAATGGGATGTTACGATAGACGAAGGGCTGTGTGTCCAACTGGTTCTGAATAAGTGCCGCCAGTTCAGCCATCTCCAGGCGCGTGGCCCCACATCGCAAAACAGCAAACTCATCTCCACCAAAACGAGCGACCAGATCTCCTTCTGCGACGCAAGATGCGATGCTCTGAGCGAGGTACCGGAGCGCCTTGTCACCCGCCAAGTGCCCCAACGTATCATTCACGTGCTTGAAATTATCTGCATCGAAAAAGAGCAGCCCCAACGGTTGCTGCTCTTGCACAGCAGCATGGATCAGAGCATCTCCCTGTTGAAAAAAGGCACGCCGGTTGCTGAGCCCCGTCAGATCATCCGTGTGGGCCAACCGTTGCAGCTCAACCTGGGCAATCGTCAATTGGTGAAGAGCGCGGGCAAGCCAGTACAACACGGGGAAGATGATCAGAAGAGGCACGAGTCCAGTAATGATAAGCACAGGACGCACGACATCAAACTGGCCAAGCCACAGGAGTGCGGCAGTTGCCAGCCAAGAGGTAAGGGCAATAGCACCGGTTACCAATGCAACAAAGGACCAGACACGCCACCGGGAATCGATACGGATACCGAGCGGGTGATTCATATCATCCACCTCGTCAAGAACTGTCTCTCATCTGTAGTCATCAATAATAGAGTACTACACTAAATTTATATAAACAATTACATCTTCCTGTCGGGGGATGCTGCTTTGGGAGGCGTAGATGCTCGTGAGAGCAGACGTAAATTGCATGGAATTCACGCCTTACGCATTGATTGCAAGTGTTAGTGGATTGCAGATGTCAGTGGCGAGCAGCGAACGCCAGAGAACTCGTGCTCAATCCGTTGTGAAAGTCCTGTTACGCAAAAAATAGTAGTGGAGCAAGGAATGTTGATCCCTGAACCATTGCCAAAAAACTACAGTGCGGTTGGCTTGAAAACGGTAGGTTTCCCTCTTGCCGGAACTACTGTTTTCAAACAGAGCCCACTTTAGTGAACCAATTCTGATTCAGTGGATTGAATGTTTCGTCGGATGCGTGCTTCGCGCCAGACGGAAAAGGCCAACCCAAGCAGGGTTAACGGCACGACAAAGAACATCATTGTGTTGCTGTAAAGTGGCAAGGCGTCGTGCTGAGCGCTGTCAAAAATAAGATAAATGACGTAGGCAATGTAATAGGCCAAAAAGACGCCCCCCTCCCAACGTGCGATTAAATTGCCCGTGTAGAAGATGGGAAGACAGGCAATCGCAGTTGCAATCATGATCGGGAGATCAAAGCCAAGCACTCCCATCGGCACGCCGATGCCGCCCGGCGCAATCAGGCTGGTAAAACCGAGCACGGAGAGCAGATTGAAGAGATTGCTACCAATCGCGTTGCCCACGGCGATGTCCCGCTCACCCCGGAACACAGCAATGACGGAAGTAGCAATTTCGGGCAGTGAGGTGCCCATGGCGACAACAGTCAAGCCAATTACCAATTCGCTAACGCCCCACCAGCGGGCCATGACAATTGCGCTATCGACCAGCCACCGCGCACCCAGCACCAACATGATCAGTCCACCCACCATCAACAGCAGATTCCAGAGCACGCCGTACCAGCTGTCATCATGCGCCTCGTCATACTCTTTGGCGTAGTCGGCACGCACACTTTTCTGCTCGTGACGGCTCTGGCGGATCAACCAGGTGGTGTAGGCGATGACGCTAAAGACCAAGATGAAACCATCCCACCAGTTCAATCTGCCATCCATGCCCATTAAATAGACAGCCACGGAAGCAGCGATCATCAATGGTACATCAAAGCGAACCAGCTGCGACGCCACCGTCAACGGTGCAACGAGTGCAGCGATCCCCAAGATCAACAAAATGTTGGCGACGTTGCTGCCAATGACGTTACCCAGCGCCAGATCAGCCTGCCCACTTAGCGCAGACTGCACGCTGACAGCCAACTCCGGAGCACTCGTACCAAAGGCGACCACTGTCAGACCAATGACCAGAGCAGAGATGCCAAAAGTGGATGCCAATCGCGAGGCACCGCGAACCATTACTTCGGCACCGGTGACCAAAATTATCAATCCCACGGCAAAGAGTGCAAACGTACTCCAGAGCATAGTCTTTGATCCTTATCTCATCTGCCATCGTAAAATTCAAGTTGCTACCTACCATCCCTACACAGGAAGTACCCTTCAATGCACACCCGTTACTATGGAATGGGGAACAACTCAGGTTGTGTAATAGTAACTGAACTATATCAGTAAACAAAACGCAACAGTAACTTGACAACATCCACGCCAAAGCAAGCCAGGTACAGCGTCGCGTAAAGATTGACGGCTGCTATCTTAACCCAAATTTCCCCGAAGCTCACAAAATAGTGTTTATCAAAATTTTCTATCAAAAGAATATTAATCGACACACTGTTCATCGACACAGTGTTCATCGACACAGTGTTCATCGACACAGTGTTCATCGACACAGTGTTCATCGACACAGTGTTCATCGACACAGTGTTCATCGACACAGTGTTCATCGACACAGTGTTCATCGACACAGTGTTCATCGACACAGCGCTCGTCAAACAGTGTTTGCCAAATGCAAAACTGCAACGTGACGATAGTTCTCACCCTCGTCCAGCTTGGCCCACCATTTGGTGAATCAGTGGCAACGGTGGAAAATACCAGCACAAACCGTTATCCCAGCCAGCAACGACCATACGTTCAGTATTGGAAAGAGCAATGCATTCACCACTCAGTGCAATCACCGTGATCCTCCACCGGCCCCAAGAAGCCGTCAATATTGGGAGCGTCATCCGCGCCATGAAAAATATGGGCATTCACGATCTGCGGCTGGTGCAGCCCACCGCGTTTGAAGCGAGCGAACTGTTGCGCGTGGCCCATCGCTGCGAAGATATTCTGGAGCAGATGACCGTCTACGCAACGTTGGACGCGGCGCTTGCTGATTTGGTCTATGTGGTGGGCACGGCCGCGATTCAGCATCACAAACGTCCCCAAACCAACGACATCCGTGCCGTGGGCACTGATTTAACGGGCCGCACCACTCACGGGCGGGTGGGTCTGCTCTTTGGTCAGGAGGATGATGGACTCGACAACGATGCACTCGACCGCTGCCACCTGCTCGTCAGCCTGCCCAGCAACCCGGCCTATCCAGCGCTCAACCTGGCTCAGTCGGTGTTGCTGCTGCTCTACGAAATGCGCATGGCCGCCAGTGAGCAACCGGCCCCAGTGGCAACACCCACAGATCCAACCGCGACCCAGCGTGGCCTGACCCAACTCTTTCAGCTCTCTGAAGAGATTTTGGAGCGCATCGGCTTCTTCCGCTACAACCCTGCCATGGTCATGCGCACGCTCCGCCAGATCACCTATCGGGCAGCCCTCACGGAAGCCGAATTGAAGCTGTTGCTGGCGATCACACGCAAAATCTCGCGACAAGTGCCGCAGCAAGCAGAGGGAAATGATAGACGACCCATTTAAAAGTCGCACGAATATCCAACCTTTTACACGAGAGTAGCTGTGCAACTATGAAGGGGTTTATCGATAGGGAGTAGCAGAAAGCTCATGCCACAGCGAGCAAATGAAATGGCACTGATTCAAGACTCACGCACCGAGAAGAGCGTACCCGTGGAGAGCAGACCACGCACTTGCTGGCTCTTCTCGACAAATTGCGCAAGTCTAATGATTGTAAAACAACACTGACCGCCAATTTTGTTGGCGGTCAGCTAAACAGTATTGTCAGTGCAGTTGCCACCCAAAGTCCAGATCAGGCGCGTGCAACTGTTAGTTTATTTTCGCGGATGCGATAGCTGTCGCCTTTGGCGAGTACCTGCTGCACAAATTGCTCCGGCACATCCACAAAGGTGTGATCCTGTTGAATGCGGATGGCGCCAATGGTCTTGCCCGGAATGTCGGCGTGGTAGGCGATGGTGCCAACCACATCATTGGGGCGAATTCCTTGTGCCTTGCCCGCACTGAGACTCAGGCGCACCATGCCAGACTCGTGCGATTGGCTGCTGATCTGCCGCTCTTGGGCATGCTGGCCCTTACGTGCACCGCCACGCCCTTCACCGCGTCCATTCCGTTGCCCATCCCGGTTGCCATTGCGGTGAGCATCGCGTCGTTCATTGCGCCGACCATTTTTACGCCCACCCCGATCACGGGTTGGCTTGGCATCACTGATCTGCGCAATCGGTCTTTGCTTCTCTTCTGCTCGGGCCACCTTGAGCGCCGCGGCGGCAACGTGCCATGGCTCATGGCCCGCCTCGATTAGCTCCGTCACCAATTCGCTCTCGCGGTGGTAGCGGCCGCGACGCAACCAGATCTCCATGCGCTCAATCAGCTCGCGCTCGCGTTTGGCCAAAATTTCATCGACCGTTGGCAGCGGGGTCAACGGGACCGGTTGTTTGATAAACTTCTCAATGCGCTGCATTCGCCACTGCTCATTGGGCGTGACCAACGAGACGGCCACGCCACTGCGCCCGGCCCGCCCTGTCCGCCCCACGCGGTGAACGTAAGTTTCGGCGTCCAGGGGCAGGTCAAAGTTGAAAACATGAGAGATATCATCAATATCCAGCCCACGCGCGGCAACATCAGTCGCCACCAACACAGTGATTTGATTCTTGCGGAAGCGGTTGAGCACCTGCTCGCGTGCGTCCTGACTCAGATCACCGTGGATTGCTTCGGCAGGGAAACCACGCACCGTCAACTCGTTGGCCAGCCGCCCCGCATTGAGACGGGTCCGGACGAAGATCAACGCGCTGGTAATCTCTTCAAATTCGTAGAGCCGGGTCAGGGCTGCGGTCTTGTCCCGTTCATTGACGAGGTGATACCGTTGCTCGATTGCGGCGACGGTCAACTCTTTGTGCTTTACCGTCACCGATTGTGGATCGCGCATGTAACTTTGGGCCAGCCGTCGGATCTCGGGCGGCAGCGTGGCGGAGAAGAGCGCGGTCTGACGTTCGCTTGGTGTCTCCTGCAAAATTGTCTCTATGTCTTCCACAAAGCCCATGCTGAGCATCTCGTCAGCTTCGTCCAGCACCACCGTGCGCACGTTGCTCAGATCGAGCACCTTTCGCTTCATCAGATCGATGAGACGGCCGGGTGTGCCGACCACAACATCAACCCCCCGGCGCAAGGTGCGGATCTGCCGTTCATAGGGCTGCCCGCCATAGACCGCGAGCACGGTCACGTCCAGCTTCCGGCTATAATCGGTAATGGCTTTGGCCACCTGTTGGGCAAGTTCACGCGTGGGCGCGAGGATCAAACTCTGCACGCCCTCCACCTCGGGCACGAGCGCGTTGAGGAGCGGCAAGGCAAAGGCCGCGGTTTTGCCCGTGCCCGTCTGTGCCTGGCCAATCACATCTTGGCCACTCAGCAATACCGGGATCACCTGGGCTTGAATGGGCGTGGGTTCATCGTAGCCAAGTTCGGCTACAGCCTGCACCAACTCTGGGCGCAGATCTAGGTTGGAAAATTCAGTTTTCATAGACTCCTACTTGTGCTTGCTTGGCGAAAGCAGCCTCGGCCACCTTCGCACCAGAAACGGTCAACTGCAGCAGGTCCCTCGCGGGCCCCACCGCGGGTGTGCCGGCCCATCTGCCGGAACCACCCGTGCATGTTGCGCTATCGTTGACCCGTCTCTGCGCTGCCACCACAGGCGGTTGCTCCCGCTCTGCCACTGCCAGCCACTACACAAGTCCCAAAACAACGACATCGATTACAGCAATCGATTACAGCAGATGTCATTGCACCCTGGATAGAGTCAACCCGTTGCAACAAAAATGCCCGACCTTTGGGTCCGGGCAACCATTGGGTATGGTTTCAGTTCCTACAAAGTACCACAGTCAATTGCGTACAACTTCACTCTTACAACTTCGCTCTTACAACGCCACACGTCCGGCAGTACACGTACAGCATCAAGATTACAATAGCACGCCCGGGGAACAGCTGAATTACAGAACGGACGCTATATCCCCAGCCACTCATTGCCTGACATAATTGCGTTGACGCTGGGCATCGATTGCCGGTCGACAGTTGTGACTATTGTCACGCAGCAAAATTTACCGCAAACCGGATCAGTATACCACAGATCAGCAAAATCAGATAATCGTAAAATGCGGAAACAAATCTATTTTGGCGAGACTTCTGCGCCGGACCACGTCACATCATCCTGCCCAAGCTAGATCATGACGTTCGGCTAAAGATAGATAGATGAGTATGGGACGAAGTTCACTTTACTGCTCCAGATTTATGCTATACTACCCGCATGCAAACTGAGCCACTACTGACGACGACAGACGCGGGCTTTTACTGCCCCATCGGTGACTTTCACATTGATCCGTGGAAGCCCGTACCGCGCGCACTCATCACCCACGCCCACGCCGATCACTACGCCTGGGGCTGTGACCACTATCTGGTGGCGGCCGCGGGCAAAGCGGTCTTTCGTGCGCGCCTGGGTGCCGATGCCCAGATCCAGACAATTCCCTATGGCGAATCGCTGCTCCACAACGAGGTGCGCATCTCCTTTCACCCGGCGGGACACATTCTCGGATCGGCCCAGATCCGGGTGGAGCATGCGGGCGAAGTGTGGGTGATCAGTGGCGATTATAAGACGGAAGCCGACAACACCTGCACACCATTCGAAGTGGTGCCCTGTCACGGTTTCATCACCGAAGCAACCTTTGGGCTGCCCATTTATGCATGGCAGCCACAGCAGGCCATCTTCGACGAGATCAACAGTTGGTGGCAAGCCAATGCCGAGGCGGGGCGAGCCAGTGTGCTCTACTGCTACGCACTTGGCAAGGCACAGCGCGTGCTGGCCGGTCTCGACCCGTCGATTGGTCCCATCTATACCCACGGCGCCACCGAACGGCTCAACCTTGCCTATCGCGCCAGCCAGGTGGCGCTCCCCCCCACCACCTATGCGACCGGAGCCGATAAGGCCGACTTTCGCGGCGCGCTCATCTGTGCGCCAACATCGGTGCGCGGCACGAGTTGGCTCAACCGTTTCGGCAACTTTAGCTCTGGTTATGTATCGGGTTGGATGCGGGTGCGCGGACAGCGACGCCAGCGCGCCGTCGACCGCGGTTTCGTGCTCTCAGATCACGTGGACTGGCGCTCACTGATTGCAACCATTCAGGCCACGGGTGCAGAGCGCATTGGCGTCACCCACGGCTATGTGCCCGTCGTCGTGCGCTATCTGCGCGAACAGGGGCTGGATGCCTATGGTATTGAAACGCGCTTTTCGGGAGAAGTGGATGACAGCAGCGAAGCCGTGGCAGATGTAGAGAACGAGGATGAGAACGAAAATGAGAACGCGAACGAGGTAGCCACGTGAAAGCCTTTGCCGATCTCTATACAGCGCTCGATGAGACCAACAAGACCAATGCCAAAATTGCGCTCATGGCTGACTACTTTCGCCACGCACCCGCAGAGGACGCGGTGTGGGTGCTCTACTTTCTCAGCGGACGGCGACCGCGCCGGGCCATCAACGCCCGCAAATTGGCTGAATGGGCCGCGCAAGAAGCGGGTGTGCCCGACTGGCTCTTTGGGGAAAGCTATGACGCCGTCGGTGATATGGCCGAGACGATAACGTTGCTGTTGCCTGAAACTGATGCCGAAAGCGACCGTCCCCTACACAAATGGATAGAAGAGCAGCTGCTGCCCCTGCGTGATCAATCAGAAGCTGAGCAGCGCCAGGTTGTTACGCAAACATGGCAAGAGTTGAGCCGCGCTCAACGCTTCATCTGGAACAAATTGATCACCGGCGGCTTTCGGGTTGGGGTCTCCCAAAGATTGGTGGTGCGGGCGTTGGCAGCCATCACCGAGATCGAGACAGCCACGCTGACCCATCGCCTCATGGGGCAGTGGGAGCCAACCGTAGCTTTCTACACGGCGCTGCTCGAACAAGATACCGCGGACACTGACCACAGCCGCCCCTACCCCTTCTTTTTGGCCCATCCCATTGAGACGGAGAATGTGGCGGAGCTGGGCGGCCGCGAGGCGTGGCAGGTGGAATGGAAATGGGATGGCATTCGCGCTCAACTCATCCGTCGTGCGGGTGAAACTTTTCTCTGGACACGAGGCGAGGAGCTGGTGACCGATCGCTATCCCGAAGTGGCTGCCGCCGCCGCCACACTCCCCGACGGCACGGTGCTTGACGGCGAACTGCTGCCGTGGAAAGAGGAGCACGTGTTGCCCTTTGCCCAACTGCAACGACGCATCGGTCGTAAAACAGTGGGCAAGAAGCTGCTGGCGGAAGTGCCCGTCATCTTTCTCTGTTACGATCTGCTCGAGGTTGATGGCGCGGATTGGCGGACCAAACCGCTGCACCAGCGGCGCACACAACTTGTGAATCTGCTGGGCGCAATGGAGAGCCCAACGTTGTTGCTCTCTGCCGTGGTGCAGGCAAATAGCTGGACAGAGCTGGCCGAATTGCGCAACGAAAGTCGCGAGCGACTGGTCGAAGGCTTTATGCTCAAGCGGCTCAATTCACCCTATGGGGTGGGGCGCCAGCGGGGCGATTGGTGGAAATGGAAGGTTGACCCCTATACGGTGGATGCGGTCCTGATCTATGCCCAGCGTGGGTCGGGTAAGCGGGCCAGCCTCTACACCGATTACACCTTTGGCGTCTGGGACGAGGAGGGTACCCTGGTTCCCTTTGCCAAAGCCTATTCGGGATTGACCGATGCCGAAATCCGCAAAGTTGATCGCTTCATCCGTGCCAACACCCGCGAAAAATTTGGACCCGTGCGCACAGTCACGCCAGAACTTGTCTTTGAACTTGCGTTTGAAGCGATTCAACGGTCCAAGCGACACAAGTCGGGCATTGCCGTGCGCTTCCCACGCATTCTGCGCTGGCGGCAGGATAAACCGATCGCCGAAGCAGACACACTAGCCACCATCCAGGCACTGTTGCCCGCCGCCGAATAGTCGGCACCACACAATGCCTGTGCAATAGAGATCAACTCATGCTCCAACCAACGCAATCGCTCCAACCGATCCTGGCCTGGTTTGACCAACAGCAGTGGAGCCCTTTTCCCTTTCAACAACAAGTGTGGAATGCCTATTTACAGGGCGAAAGTGGCCTGATTCATTCGCCCACGGGCAGCGGTAAAACCTATGCGGCGTGGCTTGGCCCCGTGGCAGCGTGGCTGGCGGCAAAGCGTGAATGTGCCACGGCAAACGCTGCACCGAGCACCAAACGGAAACGGGGACGCGCAACGGGCGCGCCGCTCCAGGTGCTCTGGATCACACCGTTGCGCGCGTTGGCCGCAGACACAGCCGCAGCACTCCGCGCACCAATAGAGGCGCTGGCCCTACCCTGGACGATTGAAACGCGCACGGGTGACACCGCTGCCGGGGCACGGAATCGTCAACGCAAGCGGCTGCCCACCGCGCTGGTCACCACGCCAGAGAGTCTTTCGTTGCTATTGGCGCGCCCCAATGCCGCGGAACTCTTTGCCACGCTGCAAGCGGTGATTGTTGATGAGTGGCACGAGCTGATGGCCAGCAAGCGCGGGGTACAGACCGAGTTGGCCCTCGCCCGGCTGCGACGCTGGCAACCCGAATTGCGGACGTGGGGACTCTCTGCCACCATGGGCAATCTGGATGTGGCGCTGCATACGCTGGTGGGCCATGCCGATTATGTCACCGGCGAGATCAGCACGGGCCACCTGATCCAGGGGGAGATGAGCAAGCAGCTCTACTTTGACGCCATTATTCCACCAACGGTGGAACGCTTTCCCTGGGCGGGCCATCTGGGTCTGCGTCTGTTGCCGCAGGTGCTCGAACAGATCGAAGCCCACCGCAGCACACTCGTCTTTACCAACACCCGCAACCAGACCGAACGCTGGTATCAGGAGATCTTGGCACGGCGCGCAGAATGGTCTGGCGAGATTGCCCTCCACCACAGCTCACTCGATCCCGCAGCACGAAGCTGGGTGGAGAGCGAACTGCGCCACGGTCGGCTGCGCTGTGTCGTCTGCACATCCAGCCTCGATCTTGGGGTCGATTTCCCCGCGGTCGATTGCGTGCTGCAGGTCGGTAGCCCCAAAGGGGTGGCGCGGCTCATGCAACGCGCCGGGCGCAGTGGCCACCAACCGGGAGCCACCAGCCGCGTGATCTGCGTGCCCACCCATGCACTGGAATTGCTGGAAGTCTCGGCAGCCCGCATGGCCATGCAGTCGGGGCAGATCGAGGCCCGGCGCCCGATCAGCAAGCCACTGGATGTGCTGGTGCAACATCTGGTGACGATTGGGCTGGGCGGCGGCTTCCACGCCGATGAACTTTATCGCGAAGTGCGCACCACCCACGCCTATCAGACGCTGACACCAGTCGAATGGCAGTGGGCGCTTGACTTTGTCACCAGTGGTGGGGCCGCGCTGCACAACTACGCGCAATACAACCGTGTCGTGGTAAAGGAGGGTTGGCACAGCGTAGAGGACAAGACGATCGCGCAGATGCACCGCATGTCAATTGGTACCATTCTGGGAGATGCCATGTTGCAGGTGCAATATATACGCGGGGGCCGGGTGGGGCAGATCGAAGAATCGTTTGCCGCGCGCCTCAAGCCAGGCGATCGTTTTACGCTGGCGGGTAAGGTGCTGGAATTTGTACGCCTGCGCGAGATGAAGGTCTGGGTGCGGCGGGCGCGCGGGCGCAAAGGGTTGATCCCGCGCTGGTTTGGTGGCAGCCTGCCCCTCTCTGATGAACTCACCACGGCCATGCGTATCAAGCTGGAAGAAGCCAGGCAACGACACTATGGCGACGCGGAGATGCAAGCACTGGAACCGCTCTTCCAGGTTCAACGAGAGTGGTCCACCATTCCGGCCCCCAATGAGCTGTTGGTCGAACAGACCAAGACGCGCGAGGGACACCACATCTTCTGCTATCCCTTTGCCGGGCGGCTGGTCCATGAAGGGCTGGCCGCGCTCACGGCCTATCGACTGGGAGAACGACAGCCAATTACCTTTACAATCGCGGCCAACGATTATGGCTTTGAACTGTTGGCGCCAGAGCCTGTACAATTGGATGCAACCACGGCCAGCCAGCTCTTTGCACAGGAAAACCTCTTGGAGGATATTCTGCAAAGTCTCAACGCCGCGGAGTTGGCCAAACGCCAATTTCGCGAGGTGGCACGGATAGCAGGGCTGGTTATTCAACGGTACCCGGGCGGCCAAAAATCTGCCAAACAGTTGCAAGCGTCGAGCGGTCTGATCTATGATGTACTACAAGATTACGACCGGGACAATTTGCTCTTGGCCCAGGCCCAACGAGAAGTTTTGCAACGACAGTTGGAAGCGAGCCGGCTGCAAACTGTTCTGGACCAGATTGCTACTGGAAAGATCACGGTCATGACAGTGCCGCGACCCACACCGCTGGCGTTCCCACTGTTGGTGGATCGCATGCGCCACACTGTTTCGTCAGAGACGCTGGAAGATCGAGTGCGCAAGATGCAATTGCGCTATGAAAAATGGGCAGACGCATAATGGATATGCTCACTGCAGCTGACTTGACCATTGAAATTGCCAACGAGACGCTCGCGCTGCTCCCCGAGCGGGCGCTCTATTGGCCGCGCACCCAGACACTTTTTATCGCCGACCCCCACTTTGGCAAAGCCGCAACCTTTCGCGCCCACGCGATCCCACTGCCCATGGGTACCACTGACGCTGAGCTGCAACGCCTATCACGGGCGCTCACCCGCACGAGAGCACGCCGCCTGATCATCCTGGGGGATCTGCTCCACACGGCCAAGGGCCGGGAGCCCAGCGTGCTCGATGCCGTCAGCGCATGGCGGGCGGAGCAACCAGATCTCCGCATCCAACTGGTGCGTGGCAATCACGACCGCCATGCCGGTGATCCACCACCAGCGTGGGAGATGGAGATCCACGAGGGACCAACGCCCGGTCCCCATTGGGTGCTCAATCACGAGCCGCTGCAGCCACCCAAGGGTTATGCGCTTGTGGGCCATCTGCATCCCGCGGTGCAACTGAGTGGGCCAGGTCGCCAGGAGCTGAAGCTGCCCTGTTTTTGGTTTGGGGAGCGCTGTGGCGTCTTGCCCGCGTTTAGCGCCTTTGTCGACCATGGCACCATCCGCCCCCAACGCGGCGACCAGGTTTATGTTACCACCGAGCACAAGGTATTGGCAGTCTAAATTTCCCGCTCCTGCGCCGTCCACGAACATTTTCATCCTGCAATGGGGTTAGCATCAACGCGACAGCCGTTGTACAATGGTAGCCCAAGCAATCACCGCTCAGATAATTCCATCAACGTGCGACCACAAGCTTCCGCGGATCTACCCGTTGATACCCGTTGATGGTGCGTGTTTTACGGCAGAAAGCTCCATGACAGCCTCTGGCAACAACAGAAGCGAACAATCGCCACAGGAGAAGACCAGCGGGTCTGGAGAGTCCCCGCGCCCGGCTGGTTTACTCTGTGAGTGCACGGTGGCCGAGCTGGTGGTGCGTTGTCAACAGGCCCAAGATTGCCACAACCCCAACGAACTGTTGCGGATTGCGCCCGGCGCTGGGGTCAGCGCGCCCACGGAAGATGGTGCCTGCTTCGAGCTATTGCGGCGTGGGTTGGAAGAGAATGATAGCGCGGCGTGGCTAGCGTTTGAAGCACAGTTCCAGCCGCTCTTTTACCGTTGGCTGCAGCAGGATCTGTCGTATTTTGGCTGTCAGTCAGAGTACGTCGAGCTGGAAGATTTGTGGGCCGAAGCACGCAGCCGCTTTGTCACCCGCTATGCCCGCTTGCAAAGACTGAGCGAAAATTTTCAACACATTGGTGCGGTGCTCAAGGTGTTGCAAAAGTGCATCCGTTCCTCGGTTCAGGAGTTGCGGCGCCAGCAAGAGCGCCAACAACGGCTGCTCGCCGCGATCCAACAGGTACCGTTTACCACAAGCAGCGATCTCCACCTGCCCGCTACCCAGGTGGAGATCGAGGAATTGCGCCGCTGCATTACCCATCAACTTCACCTAGATGTCCCCGAAACCGAGCTGCGCGAGTTGCTCGTCTTGCGCTATGTAGAAAACCTGAAACCGCGCGAGATCTGCCACCAATATCCAGAGCAATATCCCGACGCCACAGACGTTCACAAGGCATTGGAGCGGGTGATGAAACGTCTACGTCGCCGCGTCGAGCAATACATTAGCCGCTGTCTGTAATGTTGGCGTCAGGGCTCAGTTCCCGCTCGTTGCAAGTTGCTGAAAAAATCTTGTCGGCAAAATGGCGGATCTGGCGTTGAGTCAGACAATCACGAGATTCGCAAAGCCAGGAACGGTCGTTGGGTACAGTCAATTGTTAGCGAGCCGCAACCCGATGATGGGCGGGAGCAGATTGAGGGGAACCAGAAATGCCACTTGATAATCAGCCACTTGATAATCAGCCACTTGATAATCAAGTGAAGGACAGAGCGTTCAACGCAACGCTCGAGGAGCTGCTGCACTCGCTCTATGCCACCGCGGCCACGGAGCAACGCCCCGCGACCACCCAATTGTTGGACTACGTATTGGGTCTCGCCACCGCCAGCGAGGCACGGCACATTGAAGCAGCACTGACCACCGATCCGGCGCTGCGGCGCGAGTTGGCCCAGCTGCAAGCGCTCGATCAACCGCAGGCCGAGTCAGAAGCCAAATCAACACCCCCCACATTGACGGCGCGGCTGCGCAGTTGGCTTCAACAACAGTGGCCCGCCACAGAGCTGCTTGTTGGGAAAGTACAGGTGGCGACTGTCGCAGCCACACGCGGCAGCCCTGGTCCACATGCGATCTACACTGCCGATCGCTATCGACTGGCATTGGCAACAATAGCTGATGATACCAGCAGCGAACGCGCCGCCACTGCACATCAGATCCAGGGCCAACTGATCGATCAGCAAGACCCCAATACAATTTTTCACGGCCATGTTCAGATCTGGAGCAGCGCGACTGGAGAAGTAGAAAGGGAAGTAGAAAGGGAAGTAGGCAGGGAAGCAGGTAGAGATGTACCTAGAGAACCGCAATTAATCGCCAACGCCAAGCTCGACGAACTGGGCTTCTTTGCGCTCTCGTTCGACCACAGTGGCCCCTATGGCCTGGTTGTGGTGCTGCCCACCCACACCATCTGGATTGAAGGTCTGACCGCACCATGAGCACCGATCCCGGACTCGTTGCCGATCAACTCTTGGCGGCCCTTGCTCCCCTTCAGCCACAACTCCAGCACGACGTGGTGGTCGAGTTGCAGCGCCGAGTTGACGAAGAGAAATTTAACGATCCCGCCCATGCACTCCGCATTGCCGATGCGGCGCTGGTCGCGGCCGCGCTTTTGGGGGAGCGCGAGGCGGATGCAATCGCTGCCCGGGCCAAAGCCACGGCGCTCCTCTTCCACGGCCAGGCCGCGGCCGCGCTGCCCTTCTATCGTCGTGCCGAAGCACACTATCAGGAGCTCGATCTGCCGGTGCAGCAGGTGAGCGTGCAAGCACCCTTGGTTCACGCGCTCAACGCGACTGGCCAGCAACAGGCAGCGTTACAACTGGCGCGTCAGGTGCGATCCCATTGCCAACAGCTTGGTGCGCCCGCGCGACGTGCGTTGGCCCACCTGGAGATGAACGTCGGCACGATCCGCAAACAACAGGGCGCATTTGCAGCATCGTTGGCCGCATGCAATCGGGCCAAAGCACTCTTTGTGGCCCTGGCCGATGGCGAAGGGGTCGCACGGGCCGAAATGAATCGGGCCAATGTGCTACAAGAGATGGATCGCTTTGCCGATGCCGCCAGCGCCTATATCGCGGCTCGCGCGCCATTGGTGGCCACGGATCACAACGAGCAACAGGTGGCATTGATTGACTTCAACCTGGGACTGTTGGCCGAACGGAGCGGGCGATTTGTAGAGGCGCTACAAGCACTGGAGCAGGCTCGCGCCCGTTTCAAGCCTCCGCTCCATCGGGCCGCGGCAGATCTGAATCGGGCCCGGATCTACAACCGGCTCAACTTACCCGATACAGCACTGCACCTGGCCCAGGCAGCCCGCCAAATTTTCGTGGAACAGACCATGGAGTTGGACGAAGGGCACGCGCTGTTGGTCATTGGCGTTGCCGAGCGACAGTTGGCGTTATACACAGAATCGGCGATGCACCTGGAGCAAGCCATTGCCTCTTTCGCAACACAACGGGCCGAATTTTGGCAGGCAACCGCACAACTTGCCTTGGTAGAAACAGAGCTGCAGATGGCCCCGGCCACAGCGGCAGAGAGCCTGGCACTCATTCAGGCCAACCATGATCGGGCCGAGCAGGCAGAGTGGCCGACAGTGGCGGTAGAGGCACAACTGCTCTGGGTGCGCCAAGAATTGCAGCGCCAACCCACGCCCAGCGCAGAGAGCCATCTGCGTCTGCAAAATGCCATTGCAACTGCCACAGAATATCACCTGACGCGCCACCGGTTGGATGGCTATTCGCTGCTCGGTCGCTATCATCAATGTGTAGACGATCCAGCCGCGGCATGGGAAGCATATCAGCAGGCCATTCTCCAGTTGGCAGAGATCCGCAGCACCCTCCGCATTGATGAGCTACAGCTGGGCTATCTGGCAGATAAGACAGCAATCTATTGGGCCGCCGCGGCGCTCTTTCTCCCAACCGCTCGGGCAAACGCAGCATTTGAGGAGCCAGCGCTGCTGCTCTATCTCTGTAACCTGGCCGCGACCACGCCGCTGCCACTGCGACCAAATCGAGCTGTGACGGACGCTGAACCGGCCGTTGCCCAGTTGCGTCAACGATTGCGTCGTCTGCAAGAGGCTCGACAGTGGCAACAGAACAAGCTCAATCAACCCGATGCCCCACTTGCAGAAACGCAGCCCAAATTGGCGGCGCTAGAACGGGAGATAGCAGACTGTTGGCGGCGGCTGCGCATTTGGCAGCTCAATGATGGGAGAGAGGTGCAAGCTGCAATTGCAACGGCAGAGCCCCCCTCTCCCGAGTCGATCCAAGAGTTGGCCACGACAATGGCCACTGCCATCCAGGCTCAGCTCCACCAGCATGACGCACTGCTTGTCTACACGAAGACAGGTGATGATTGTGCTCTGTTGGTGGTGCGCCCCAATGCGATAACGGTGGTGCCACTGGCTGCGGCTGCGACCATCGAAGCGACCCTGCAGGCATGGCGCTTTCACATCCGTGACCATGTGCTGATTGCCAATCAGCCGGCAGTGGCCAACGCAATGGCACGTCGCATTTTGACGCGCTTGTACCAGACGCTGATTGCGCCAGTCGCCGCTCATCTCGACGACTGTACCCACCTCTATCTCTCGCTTCCGCCCGATTGGCACGATCTACCCTTTGCCGCGCTTTGGTCCGATGGCTATCTGCTGGAGCACTATCAGCTCACCAACCTGTCGGCACCAGATGCGCTGCTGACGCGTTCGGTTGCGGCCAGCAAAATCGAGCGTGGCCTCGACCAGCGCGCGCTCATTATTGGCCATTCCAACGCTGGCCAACTGCCCCACGCAGTGGTCGAGGCGGAAGCCGTGGCAGCTACACTCGCCACTGGACGCCACGGTACGCTTCGCTGTGAGCTTTACTGCAACAGTGCAGCGACGGCAGCATCATTTTTCGCGGCAGTAAGTGACGCCACCCTCATTCACATTGCTGCCCACGCCCACTTCGCGCCCACCGGGCCACTCTTTTCCGCGATCCAGCTCGCCGACCGGCAACTCACGCTGCTCGAACTTTACCACGGGACACGGCTGTCACGTCAGCCGTTGGTGGTGTTGAGCACCTGTGTCTCGGGTCAAGGCGCCACGCGCGGCGGTGGCTTGTTGGGGCTGGCTCGGGCCTTTTTTGCCGCGGGCGCGGGTCAGTTGATCGTCACCGGCTGGCAGATCGACGATCGCTCAACCGCAGAACTGATGCGCCACTTCTATACCGGTATTACAGCCACACCGGAAGATCGCGACCCAGGCCGTGCCCTACGCGAGGCACAGCTCAGGTTGGCGGCCACAGCACATCCCTTTTACTGGGCGGGCTTTCTCTTTATTCGTGGTTGATTATTCGTGGCTGATTACTCGTGGTTGATTACTCGGGGTGGGGCAATGTCCGCCCCGGCATGATGCACCCGACTAGCGAACGACGCAGGCTGAAGCCCGCTTTGTGCAACAATCGCCCGCTGTAACCCTTATAGAGAAAGCAAACAGAGCTTGCACTTTACACCTTGCGGAGTGCGCATTCTCTCAGGCGCACATCCACCGTTAGAGAACGCTGATTCCACCATTGTACAACGTTAGCATGATTGCTCGATTAGTAACTCGTGTACCGCAGGATCTGCCATCCGCGGTGGCATGACGAAGCAGCTCAGCACTTGATCCCGTGAAGAGGTGTTACAGGAGTAAGCAGACCCACTGGCGTAGGGGCATCCGCTTGCCGATGCCCAAGGGGACGAACGGTCACTTGCCAAGCTGGCCACAGTGAAGAGGCGTTACAGGAGTGAATCGGTAGCACCGCGGCGGGTGTGCAGCGCACAGGTGACACGATCGTGGGGCGGAGCTGGGGTGTTGAGACCTGTGCAATGCACTCGTGTACCGCAGGATCTGCCAGCCGCGGCGGCACAACGCAGCAGCTCAGCGCTTGATCCAGTGAAGAGGCGTTACAGGAGTAAGCAGACCCAGTGGTGTAGGGGCATCCGCTTGCCGGTGCCCACGGGGACGAACGGTCACTTGCCAAGCTGGCTTCCGTGAAGAGGCGCTACAGGGGTGAATCAGTAAGCACCGCGGCGGGTGTGCAGCGCACAGGTGAGCAGATCGTGGGGCGGAGTTGGGCTGTTGAGACCTGTGCAACGCACTCGTGTACCTGCCAGCCGCGGTGGCACGATGAAGCATCGCAACGCTTGATCCCGTGAAGAGGTGTTACAGGGGTAAGCAGGCCCACTGGCGTAGGGGCATCCGCTTGCCGATGCCCAAGGGGACGAACGGTCACTTGCCAAGCTGGCCACAGTGAAGAGGCGCTACAGGGGTGAATCAGTAAGCACCGCGGCGGGTGTGCAGCGCACAGGTGACCTGATCGTGGGGCGGAGCTGGGCTGTTGAGACCTGTGCAACGCACTCGTGTACCTGCCATCCGCGGTGGCACGACGAAGCATCGCAGCGCTTGATCCCGTGAAGAGGTGTTCGTAATTGTCCGCTACAGTGCGGTTGGCTTGAAAACGGTAGGTTTCCCGCTTGCCGGAACTACTCTTTTCAAACAGAGCCCACTTTAGGTAACCCACCATCTCGGCACGAGCATGATTGCTCAAGAAAACTGCCGCTACCACGAGACAGTGAAATAGCCTATTTTCGCAATCTGTGTCGGAAAAAGCACTCCTCTCGCGTTGAATCAAACAGCATCACCACCACCAGTCAACCTACCGAGCCAACAGAGCTGCCAACAACGCGTACTGCTCCACACATTGTGAAGGAGATCACTCATGAATATGGATCGCATGAATACAGATCGATCGTGCTTTGTCAAGCCCTCCAATCGGCATCAGTGGCCCCAACGCGCTCGGTGGCGTTTGCGTTGGCCACTCTACGTGCTCATCCTAGCGCTCAGCCTCTTCTTTGCCAGGCAACCGGCACAGGCCGCGCCGCTGTCCGAAATCAGCGGTGGTCCCACCATTGACTGTCCCGGTGGATTGACGGCCGCGGGGGTACAGGGCAGCGTGGTGGTCAGCGCCACCGTTGGCGATCTGGTTTGGCACGATGCCAACAGCAACGGCATCCGCGAGGAAAAGGAAATGGGCGTGGGCGATGTGGAGGTAACTGCAACCTGCAGTGGTTCAGATGTTGCGGCCACCGCCGTGACCGACCAACGGGGGAACTATGCGTTTGAGATTCAAAACCCAAGCGCGGACAGCATCTATCTCACCTTTACACCGCCCCCCGGCTATACACTGACATTGCAGGGGCAGGGGAAAGAGCGGGCCAACGACAGCGATCCCGACCCCTTCACCGGCCAAACCGGTGCCATTGCCGTGGCTGCCGGGGGCACCAACCTCGATCAGGACGCGGGGCTGGTGCGCACCGTGCAGCCGCCCGCCATCTGTGGCACCATCTACAATGACCGCAATGGCTCGGGGCAGATTGACGAGGCTGCCCCCAAGCTCGCGGCCTTTCAGGTGATGGCCTTCCCCAACGGCAGCAACAATCCGGTTGGCATGGCGACGAGCATGAACAACGGCCGTTACTGCATTGCCCTTCCCAACACCGACACGGAGGCGCAATATCTCGTGCGCCAAGTACCAGTCGATGATTGGAGCATTACGTTTCCACGGGGCGATCAGCCGCTGCATCAGGTGACCGTCCCGGCACAGGGTATCGTTGGCAACATCAATTTTGCCAACTACAACGCCGAGCTCAAACTCTGTGGCTATAAATATCACGATCTGAATGGCAATGGCGTCCTGGATCCCGGTGAGCCACCGCTTTCCGGTTGGACCTTCGAGGTGACAACAAGCACGGGGGCAACCGTCGGCAGTGCCACCAGCGGTGACAATGGCCGTTTCTGCCTCGGTGTGGAGCCGGGAGAGTACACAGTTAGCGAAGTGCCACAAACGGGTTGGACGCTGACGCAGCCAGTCGCGGGTTCGTACAACGTGAGCGTTGGACAAAGTTCGCAACATGCCAAACTGATCTTTGGCAACACACAAGAGAAGGCGAAGATCTGTGGCGTCAAGTTCAACGACGTGGATGGCGATGGGATTCAAGATCCCGGCGAAGTGGGACTGCCCGGTTGGACCATCGAAGTACAGTTACCCGGTGGATCGACGGTCAGCGTTGTTACCGGTGCACATGGCCGCTACTGTATCGATCTGCCCGCGGGTCAGGGCAATTACACCGTCTCGGAAGTGATGCAGAGTGGCTGGGAGCAGACCCATCCCGCGTCGCCTGGCACCTACACATTTGCGTTGGCCGCGGGCAGCGGCAAAGATGGTGTCAACTTTGGTAACCGCAAGGCAGAAGCCAACCTCTGTGTCGGTAAACGACCCTCACTCAGCCAAGCCATCAGCTATACCCTGAGCACAAACAAGCTAGCCGTGGCGACCTGTTATGCCGATGGCGTAAATGACATTTACGTGATGGGGGTAATGGATGTGAGTGGCCACGCCACCGCGCCGACCCACCCGGCTGAATATATGCCACCAATGTACCATCATCCCGACTGGACGCGCGCCAAGATGGGCAACATCTTTGGGCTGACGCTCGACAACGCGGGCAACATGTATGTCACGGCCACGTCTGCGTATTGGGTTGATATCTTTGGCCCGGCTGGCCCAGGGGGCATCTACAAAATCGATGGCATCACGGGCAATGTCAGCACCTTTGCCAGCTTGCCCAACAACACCACCGTCAACCCTGCGCTCGGCAACATTACCTATGATCCAGCCAGCAATCGCTTCTATGTCAGCAACTTGGACGACGGGTTGATCTACGAACTGGATAGCAGCGGCGCAACGCTCAACACCTATGATCACGGTGTGACTGGCCGCACGAGCGCCACGTTGAGTGCCATTGCCGATGCACCGAGCAGCGGTTTCACCCCAGTGGGTCGCCGCATCTGGGGGTTGGAAGTTCACAACGGCCGTCTCTACTATGGCGTCTGGTGGGAGAATTTTAATAATGGTAGTGCCAGCGAGGCCAATGAGATCTGGTCGATCCCGCTGAGCAGCTTTACCACCGGCCCGGCCCAGCTCGAGATCACCATGCCGGCCTACAGTGGCAACTATTCCAATCCCGTGGCAGATATCTCCTTTTCACCCACCGGCGCGTTGATGGCCGCGGAGCGGGGGATCTACAACGAAACTGGATCAATGGCCCATCAGGCGCGCGTGCTCGAATTTGTGCTGAGTGGCGCGGTTTGGGTGGCCAGCGCCAACACCTTTGAGATTGGCGACATCAACCCCAAAGCGAACGCGGCGGGTGGTGTCGATTATGACTACGCTCCCGGTGGGTGGGTTTGGGCAACGGGGGATGCCTTGCGCTTCACCACCCCACCGCCGCCACCCGAGACGGGTGTTGTCTATGGTCTGCAGGGCTTGCCTCCAACCGCGGGCAGCATTGGCAACAGCACCATCACCGATCTAAATGGCTTCTTCTGGCAGGACAAGAACGAAATCGGCGATGTTGAATTAGCCTGCCCAGATCCCAAGGCAGAGCAACCCGACCTGACCCTGAGCAAGAGCCACCTGGAATCGTTGCACTTTGGACAGAGCGGCGTCTACAGCCTCACCGTAACCAATGTGGGCAGCGGCCCGACCACCGGCCCCATCATTGTCACCGACCAACTGCCGCCGGGCATCACCTACAATTCAGTGAGCGGCGCGGGTTGGAGCTGTGTGGCCGGTGCCGTCACGCCAAGTGGCCAAACCATAACCTGCGCCCACGCTGGCCCCTTGGCCGCGGGTGGCAGCCTGAGCTTCCAACTCAACGTCAATGTGGGTGCACAGAGCGATTTCCCCAACGGTGGGCAAATCAAGAATTGCGCCGATGTGGACACCGACGGCGATCTGAACCCGCAGAACGATGATGACTGTGACGAGACGACTGTGACTGAACCCCAGAAACCACCCGATCTCGCGGTGGAGAAGGTTCACATGGATGATTTTGTCTTTGGGCAAAATGGCATGTACAGTCTCACCGTGACCAATGTGGGCAGCGGCCCGACCACCGGCCCCATCGTCGTCACCGACCAACTGCCGCCGGGGATCACCTTTGTCAGCGCCAGCGGCGCGGGCTGGTCTTGCAGCGCGGGGGCCGTGACACCAGGTGGACAGACCGTTACCTGTTCGCACGCCGGGCCGTTGGCACCGGGCAACTCGCTGGTGCTGGTGCTCACGGTGGCCATTGGCACAGCAAGTGATTTCCCCAATGGCCCGTTGGTCAAGAATTGTGCCGATGTAGAGAGCACGGGGGACACCAATCCACAGAACGACACCGACTGTGACGAAACCACGGTGGTGGATCCACCCAAACCGCCGGATCTGACGGTTGACAAGCAGCACGTGGGTGATTTCCAGTATGGCCAGAGCGGTCTCTACAGCCTCACCGTGACCAACGTGGGCAGTGGCCCAACCACCGGGCCAATTGTCGTCACCGATCAGCTGCCACCGGGCGTCACCTACAGCTCGGTGAGCGGCGCGGGCTGGAGCTGTGTGGCCGGGCCCGTGACCCCCACGGGACAGACCGTCACCTGCACCCACGCCGGGCCGCTGGCACCGGGCAACTCGCTGGTCTTTAGCCTCACGGTGAATGTGGGCACGGCCGCGCAGATCCCCGGTGATATCGATCAGGTGCGCAACTGTGTACAGGTGCAAACCGAGAACGATGAGAACAACAATAACAATCGCGACTGTGATGACTTGATTGTCACGGGCGATCAATGCGTGCAGCCGCCGAGTGGGCTGGTCGGTTGGTGGCCATTGGACGAAGCGAGCGGACCCACCGCCGCGGACATCGCCAACGTCAATGATGGCGTCCACACCAATGGGCCGGTGCCCGTAACGGGCAAGGTGGCCGGGGCGCTCCGCTTTGACGGCGTGAACGATTACGTGCAGGCGCCCGATCATCCATCATTGGATTTCAGCGCCTCCATTGCTTCGACAGCATTGGGTGATTTCTCAATCGACGCGTGGATCTTCTGGAAGGAATCGTCAGATCTGCGCATGATCGTGGACAAGCGGCAGCGTCAGAATGACCGGCTCCGTGGTTACAGCTTCTTCGTGCGCGGCGGTCTGTTGGGCATGTCCCTGGCCGACAACACAGAAAGCGTCTACAACTCGGGCTTTGCCGTTACCCCCAACCAATGGCACCTGGTCGCGGTGACGGTCGATCGGGATCAGAGCGATGGCATTCGCTTCTATGTCGATGGCGTAGAGGTGGGCACGCGCGGCGACCCGACGTTGCACCCCAACACGCTGGCAAACGATTCACCCCTGCGCATTGGCAGCAGTACGTTGGCCGTAACCAACATCTTCAACGGCAACATCGATGAAGTCGAGATCTTCAACCGAGTGGTGACGGCAGGTGAGATCGCCAGCATCTATGACGCTGGTGCCGCGGGTAAATGCAAGGACCAGATCTCGCTGCCGTGGGATACACCGGTCTGCAAAGATCAGAACAACGTCACCGTGGCAGTTTCGGTCTGCAATCACGACGTGGTCGCGCACACCTACGTCATGCCCACCACCGGTGGGATTGTCGGTCTGCCCGCGGGCGCTCATCCCAGTTGCAGCGTTGCCTTCCCGAACCCGACGACCTACACCATTCTCACGGCCCAGCCGATCAATGTGCCCGCGGGGCAATGTGTGCCAATTTCGGTGCAGATTGCAGCGCCTGCCACGTTGACCGCCAATGGCCAAGTCGCCTGCTTCACGGCCAACGTGCAAAACATGCAGACGAGCAACCTCTTTAGCGCAGACAGCGCGCTGTGGGATCACCGCAACTATTGCGCAACCCCCATCAGCAACGGCACGCCATTGACGAGTGTGGTGCAGACGCCCATCTCCACCACCCTGCCGCTCCGCTTCACCATCTCGAACACCAGCGGCAGTGCAGCCAATCTGCCGTGGACGCTGCGGATCGTGCCAACGGATATGCAGGGTGAAAATGAAGTGGCTGGGCTAAATGGTCAGCCGCCTGGCCAACCGGTAAACGGGACATTGTCGCTGGGCAAAGATGGCAACGGCAACGTTGACTTCAATGTACAGTTCAACCGCTATGAACCCTTCCGCACCTATGATGTACTGCTGGAAACGGAAGCCACCGGGGTGGTGGCCGCGGGCGAGCAACAGGTCGCGGGACCGGCTGCCACGTTGATTCTCTCGTCGATCACCGTACAGGCTCAGCCCCGTCAGCCAGATAGCACCATCCAACTCTACCTGCCGATGATCGCGCGGTAGTGGGTGGCGCGGTTGGATGTCACAGCTATCACGCTGTGCGGTATGCAGCTGCAAAAGAACGCTGCTCCACCACGAAGAATTGAGTTGACAGGAGCCTGCGGAGTAAGGGCTAACCAGAGAATGAACAGCAAAATGGCCACAGCGCGCAAGTCGTTGTGGCCATTTTTTTCGGGTGCGTCCCATTTTCGGGGATGTACAGAAGAGGAGCAGATTGAGCGTCCGGTCTCGGCCCCAACTGTGGTACGCACCCATTTTTTTCTGTCAATTTGCATGGATAAGATTGCTGGTGTACCGTTAACGAATTGTTAACAAATTTTTCAACGAAAGTGGCATTATCCATGCAGCGCAACAACATTCTCTCCGCCCCAGCAATCCACCAGCCAACCCCGCTCCGACTGGTGAGCATCACCAGCTTGGTCATTGCCCTCTGTATCTTGGGTGACTCATTGATGTACAGCATTTTGCCGCTGGAAGCCCCCAACCTGGGCATTGGGCTGCCACTGGTGGGAATCCTCCTCAGTGCCAATCGCTTTATCCGGCTGCTCTCCAATAGCTGGGCCAGCGCGATCTTTGAACGTTTTGGCCCGCGCCTGCCCTTTTTGGCCGCGACGATTTTGGGGCTCATTTCCACGCTGCTCTACGGGCTGGGTTGGGGCTTTGCCGTCTTTCTGGGCGCACGGATGTTGTGGGGGGTCGCTTGGTCGGGTTTGCGTCAGGGTGGCTATCAGGCCGTGTGGCACGGAGGGCAGGCAACGAAGGGACAGCTCACGGGTCTGCTGTGGGGCATTGTGCGGCTGGGCAGTGCAACGGCTGTATTGGGGGGCGGCTTTCTCTATGACCGCTATGGCTATGGAACGACGCTGTGGGTGATCAGCGCTGTAACCGCGTTGGCTCTGCCCGTGCTCTTTTGGCTGCGCTGGCCAACCGCGGGGCAGAGCGTGGCTCCGCGCCCACAAAAGGACGGACGCACAAGCAACGCAACCAGCACCAAAAGCAGAGGAATCAGCTGGCAGGGCTGGCGCGAAGTGTTGACGCTGCCCATTGCTCGCTGGCTGTTGGCCGCGGGTGCGCTGCAGCTCTATCTCAGTGGTGTCGTCGTCTCCACCACGTCAATCTTTCTCGCGGAGCGACTGCAGGCCAGCGAATCGTCCTTGCTCTTTGGGCTGGGGGTGGCGAGCATCACCGGCATTTTGCAGGGCGTGCGCTGGCTCAGTGATATTACCGTCGGCCCCACCATTGGTCGGCTCTCGGATCGGGTGGGGCAGGGTAACATGGCGCTCTGGTTGGGCGTCATTGCCGTCATCGCCATTGTTGGATTAGTCACCGGGGCCAATCTGCTGGCGGTAATCTGCCTCTTCCTCTACTTTCTCTGCGACAGCGGCATCAATGTAACCCTCTCGGCCGCGGCCAGCGGTGTGGCCTTGCAGAGCAAACGACCCCACCTGCTCATCGGCGCATACACCACCGCGGGGGACCTGGGCTCGGCATTGGGACCGCTGTTGGCCTTCTCGATCGGGCGCTTCTTTGGCTTGCCCACCACCTATGTCGCTACGGCGTTGGTGGGGTTGCTCGTCGTCTGGCGCTATCGAACCATCAGCGCCAGCTAAAGTGGGCTCTGTTTGAAAACAGTCGTTCCGGCAAGCGGGAAACCTACCGTTTTCAAGCCAACCGCACTGTAGTGACATTGCAGCGTCGCCCACGCCAGTGACGGCACCGCCCCATGGTTCTGCTTACGCATGTGACGCCGTTTACTGGCACCAACGCTGAGATTCTTCATCGTTCCTGCTCGGAATGGTAGATCCCTGCGGCAGCGCAGGAGCTATCAGCACAGGAACTACCAGTACAGGAGCACTGTGATCGAAGTTGGTTCCCCGGTTGCCTTCTGGGCGCGTGGTAGCGAGAAAATTTTCAGCAATCACGCTCATGTAGAGATGGTAGGCAGCAACTTGCGCCGTGGAGTGAGCGGTTTGACGCGGTGTTGATCCTGGTGTTAGGCTAAAGGGGTTGGTCTACAGGACCGGCCCCACTTTTTTGTTCAGCGGCACCGACGCTGACATGCCCCCAGGTCGTGGGACAATTGTGCCGGTTTCAGGCGCAAGGCACCGGTCAAGCAGAATGGTTACAAGGAAAGGAATTTTTCGTGCGCGGCGTCATCTTTGATATGGATGGAACCATCGTCGATACCGAGTCGCTCTATCATCATGCGTGGCAACAGACCGCGCGCTCCCTGGGTTACACAATTGAAGCGAAGATATTGCACGATACCCTGGGCAAGCGCACAACCGACTGTTTGCCCATCTTGTATCGCGCCCTCGGCGCAGAGTTTCCCCAGGCGCAATTCGAGGCAACGTGGTGGTCGGTCTGGCAAGAGCTGGCCGAGCAACAAGGGATCCAACTCAAGGCAGGTCTGGTGGAGCTGCTCAATCTGCTGGAAGTGCAGCAGATCCCCATGGCCGTG
Organism: Caldilineaceae bacterium; assembly: GCA_965228585.1. GTDB lineage: Bacteria > Chloroflexota > Anaerolineae > Caldilineales > Caldilineaceae > JAHBVH01. Next base: position 2,168,034 of record CBDDHX010000004.1, on the reverse strand, counting down.
GCAACGTCGTCGGCCCGTTTTGAAGCGCGCTACACACTGGAACGGGCGGGATTGGCCGAGCGCTTTGCCGTGGTGGTCACAGGCGATCAGGTTGTCAACGGCAAACCGGCCCCCGACATCTTTTTGCTGGCGGCCGAACGGCTGGGCGTCCCTGCAACCGCATGTCTGGCCGTGGAGGATTCCGAAGCCGGATTATACGCGGCCACCGCCGCGGGCATGCGCACATTTTTGGTGCCCGATCTGCTCAGCCCCCACCCCGACGCGTTAACCCGTGCCCATCGAGTCGTGGCATCTTTGCACGATGTGCACAACTGGATCCGGGACGAATGGCTATGAAGCACCTGACCACACGCAGTGAAGCGCAATTGCCGGGCGATCGGCGTTCACTCCTGGCCTATAATCGCGATGCATGGAACAAGGCCGTGGAGAGCGGCAGCGAATGGACCGTTCCCGTCGCTGCCGCGGTGATCGCAGCGGCACGCCAAGGCAACTGGCAGATCGTCCTCACGCCGACCAAGTCCGTTCCGGCCCATTGGTTTCCACCGCTGCGTGGGCTCAACGTGCTGGGACTGGCCGCGGGTGGTGGTCAGCAAGGTCCCATTTTGGCCGCGGCCGGTGCACGGGTCACCATCTTTGATAATTCCCCGCAACAGTTGGCTCAGGATCGGTTCGTGGCAACACGGGAAGGGTTGACGATTGAGACCGAACAGGGCGACATGGCGGATCTGACCCGTTTTGCCGATGCCACGTTTGACCTGATCGTGCACCCTTGTTCCAACCTCTTTGTGCCCGCGGTGCGACCCGTTTGGCAAGAATGCTATCGAGTCTTGCGGCCGGGGGGCCTGTTGCTCAGTGGCTTTTGCAACCCCGCCAACTACATTTTTGATCAGAAGCTGGCGGATGAGCAGATCTTGCAAGTTCGCCACGCCCTGCCCTATTCCGACCTGACCAGCCTGAGCGCGGAGGAACGACAACAGTACATGGATGACGAGCAGCCGCTGGAATTCAGCCACACGCTGGACGATCAGATTGGCGGTCAGCTCGACGCGGGCTTCGTCCTCACTGGCTTCTACGAAGATCGGTGGGAAGGTCATCCACTTGATGCGTACATGGCCACTTTCATTGCCACCCGGGCCCAAAAGCCGACCGACCCAGAGCAATCGCGCCAGTGACGAACCAACTGATCCTCTTCAACAAACCATATCGCGTTCTCACCCAATTCACCGACCGCAGCGGACGCAGCACCTTGGCTGACTATGTGCCGGTTCCCAACGTCTATCCCGCGGGCCGGCTCGACTATGAGAGCGAAGGGTTGCTGCTGCTCACCAATGTGGGGTGGTTGCAGGCCGCGATCAGCGAACCGAAATACAAGCTGCCCAAAGAGTATTGGGCACAGGTGGAGGGGATTCCCACGGACGCGGCGTTGGCGGCGTTGGCCAGTGGGGTCGAGCTGAAAGATGGCCTCACCCGTCCCGCCCGCGCGAGCTTGATCGATCCCCCACCCATTTGGCCACGCGTGCCGCCCATCCGCGAACGCCAGCAGATCCCCGACCGCTGGATCGAGTTGACCATCCACGAAGGGCGCAACCGGCAGGTACGCCGCATGACTGCCGCGGTCGGCTACCCCACATTGCGGCTCGTGCGCCATGCGATTGGGCCTTGGCGTATAGACGAGCTGCAACCGGGGGAATGGCGCGCGGTTGCCTGTCCACGCGATCGCAAAGCGTTGCAACGGCTGCTGCATCAGCGGGGGAGCAAGCCGCGCTAGTTGGCCAGGCGAACACAGAAGCTGCCCCACACGCAATGGCCGGCGATCCCCACACTCGCATTACATTCACAAATTCAGCGACCAGCGAACAACTGTGCACCGGGACCAAGGCGCACAACGGAGATAGCAGATGCCAGCAGAGCAAGTTGATTACAGCCGCAAGTGGCTCGTTATGACGGCAGTGGGGTTGGCCAGTTTTCTAGAGACGATTGATGCGAGTGCGGTAACGTTGGCATTGCCCACGCTGGTCAAGGTCTTTCAGACAGATTTTGCCCTGGTGCAGTGGGTGGTGTTGGCCTTTGTCTTAACGCAGGCAACGCTGATGTTGGTGATGGGCAGGCTGGGCGATACGTTTGGCAAAAAACCGATCTTTGTCACTGGCGTGATTGTGGCCATGGTGGGCGCGATGCTCTGTGGGCTGGCCCCCAATATCTATTGGCTCATTGGGCTGCGCGTGGTGCAGGGGATCGGCGTTGCAATGGCCATGGCGCTCGCCTTTGGCATTGCCGCCGAAGCCTTCCCACCCGAAGAGCGCGGCAAGGCGATGGGCACCATCGGCGCGGTCGTCTCGATTGGCATTGTGATTGGGCCGGTCGTTGGCGGCATGGTGCTGGAACTCTTTTCGTGGCGGGGGCTCTTCTTTCTCAACTTACCCTTTGCGCTGCTCAGCCTGCCCTTTGCCCTGCGCAACATACCGAATCTGCGCCAGGGTAGCGGTGGCCACTTTGATTACCTGGGCGCCTTTGTCTTTTTCCTGAGCCTGTTGGCCTTTTTAACGGCAACCACCTTTGGCCAACGCACGGGCTTTGGGGAACCAACGATCTTGTTGCTATTGGCTGGGGCCGTGGTATTGCTCATCCTCTTTGTGGTGGTGGAAGCGCGGGTAGCCACGCCGGTGGTCGATCTGGCACTCTTCCGCGATCGCCACTTCAGCGTTAATCTGTTGCTGCGCTATCTCAGCTTCATCGTCTTTGTGAGCATCTCGCTGCTGCTGCCCTTTTACCTGCAAAATATGCTCGGCTACAGCCCGCGCATGGTCGGAATCTTGCTCACGGCCATCCCCATCACTTTTGGCGCGGCCGCGCCCGTGGCGGGCGTTCTTTCCGACCGGTTCGGCGTGCGACCAGTGGCCGCGGTGGGGCTGCTGTTGCTCTTCGTCGGTTCGGTGGCCGTCAGCACGTTGAGCGCGGAGACGTCGATCGTGGGCTACATTGTGCGGGTGTTGCCCTTTGGCCTGGGCATGGGCATCTTTCAATCACCCAACAACAGCGCGATCATGGGTGCGGTCCCCGGCGCGCGGCTGGGCATGGCATCGAGCATGCTCTCGGTCATTCGCACATTGGGTCGCAGCAGCGGCATTGCCATCCTCGCCGCGCTCTGGACGGGGCGGGTGCTCTTTCACGCGGGGCCAGCCTATCAGGGCGATGCCACCGCCGCGCCCATTCCGGCCCAGATCGCGGGGCTGCAAGAGGCTTTTTGGGTGGTGGCAGCGCTGGCTCTCTTTGGCTTGGGCTTGATGGCCTGGGATCGTTGGCAGACGCGCCACCCAGTACCGAGTAGCTGACGCCTGCCATTGCGCCAGCCTCTTGCACGCGTAACGCTACAACGGCCAGAAGAAGAGCAGCAGTGGAATGCTCACGACAATGACGATCAGCTCGATTGCCAGCCCCATCTTCCAGTAATCGGCAAAGCGATAGCCCCCCGGCCCCATGACCAGTGTGTTGGATTGGTGGCCAATGGGGGTGAGAAAATCACAAGAGACACCCACCGCCGCGGCCATGAGAAAGGCATCGGGCGATGCGCCCAAGCCATTGGCCACGCTGATGGCAATCGGAGCCATGAGCACGGCCGCGGCCGCGTTGTTGATCAATGGCGTCAGAATCATTGCTCCCAACAGCACGACCCCCAGCGCAATTACGGCCGAGGAATCACCAGCTGCCTGCAACAACAGATTGGCAATTCGATCGGACCCGCCGGTCTGTTCGAGCGCGGTGGCAACGGGGATCATGGCCCCGAGCAGAACAATCACCGGCCACTCGATGGTTTCATACACTTCGCGCATGGGCACCAGCCCAGCCAACACCAGCGCAACGGCCGCGGCGACCACCGCCACCTCGATGTTGATCAGCCCAAATGAGACTGCGCCAATGGCGCTGCCAAAGATGCCAACAGCCAGTGCAATGCGTTTTGGATAGCCGATCCGCAGGTGGCGTTCGGCCAATGGCAGCGCGCCCAGCGTGCGCAGCATTTCTTGCACGGTCTCTTGTGCGCCTTGCAAGAGCAGCACATCGCCTGGGCGAAAGCGAATGCTTGCCAGTCGTCCCAACATGCGCTCTCCCTGGCGTGCCACCGCCAACAGATTCACCCCATAGCGCCGGCGCAGATCCAGCCGACGCACCGTCTGCTCCGCCATCAATGATCCGGGCCGGACCACCGCCTCCACCAGCGCCACATCCTCGGAGTGGAGCGCTTGTTCATCCAATTCCTTGCTACCCGCCAGCGCACAACTGCTCTCCGCCACAAAGGCATTGAGCGTTTCGGAATCGGCCTGCAAGATCAAGATATCACCCTGCCGCAGTCGAGTCCACGTCGAAGGTAGAAAGATACGTCGTTGATCGCGCACCAATCCGGCAACCACAATTCCTTCGCCGAGCACAGAGCCCAATTCACCAAAGCTCCGGTCCACGAGCGTGCAATCCTTGGTCAGCTGCACCTCGGTCAGGTAGTCAGTGATCTGGAACATTTCTGCGCGCGAGCGTTGCCCCTTGCGCACCGGCAACAGCCGCCAACCGATCAACGCCATGTAGGTGATGCCGGCCAGGGCCACGCCCGCCCCGACCGGTGTAAAGTCAAAGAAACCAAACGGACGTCCCGCGACTTCGGCACGATAGGTGGCAATGATAATGTTGGGCGGTGTTCCGACCAGGGTCAACATGCCGCCGAGCAGAGAACTGTAGGCCAGCGGCATGAGAAAGAGCGAGGGTGAGCGTTTCGCCTTGCGCGCCAGTTGTACCGTCACGGGCATGAGCAGGGCCACGGCCGCAACGTTATTGGTGAACGCAGAGCAGAAGGCACAAAAGCCAGAGAGGGTACCGATCTGGGTCGACAGTCCACTGCCGACGCGCCCCAGTTGACGGGCCAGCAGATCAACGAGACCAGAATTGAGCAGCGCCCGGTTGACCACCAGCACCGCGGCCACCGTGACCACCGCGGGGTGGCCAAAGCCAGCAAAGGCCGCTTCCACGGGGACAATCCCGAAGATGGTCAAGGACAAGAGCGCCACCAACGCTACCAGATCGTAGCGCCAGCGTTCGTAGATGAAGAAAACGAGCGTGAGCAGCAGCACGGCATAGACGATGTATTCAGCGGAGAAGAAGCCGCCAGGCAATAGCGAGTCTAGATTCATTGAGTTCACTTTCGAAAAGCTCACGGCAGAACCACAACGGATCTGCTAGCCATTGAGCCCAGCGTGGGTCATTGCCAGGGAATGGCGCGCCACGGTCGGGATCGGCACTGGTTCAACATGAGCGCGTGTATGTTGTCGGATATTAATGCATAGCATATGCAACCGACCAACGTACGTCATCTGTGGCGGTACAACGAGAGGATATAGCGTGTGATATAACTCGAGCGGGAACGGGGCGGCAGGAACAATCTGATGGAGCGTTAGGTGCGTTCACCACCAATGACAACAATGAACTCCCCCTTGAGTGTACGCTCCTCGAGCGCATCGATCAACGCCGAGAGATTGCCACGTTCCATCTGTTCGTGCAGTTTGGTGAGATCGTTGGCAATGGCCGCGGGGCGGTCGCCATAGATGGAGAGGGCATCTCTGAGAAAGGCGACCAGGCGATAGGGACTTTCATAGAAAATGAGGGTGTGGGGGGTGTGTTGGTCAACGGCCAGAAAGCGTTGCCGTTGGCCCGATTTGCGCGGCGGGAAGCCACGGAAGGTAAAGCTGTGAACGGGCAACCCGGAAAGCACCACCGCCATGACCAAGCCCGTGGGGCCGGGGATCATGGTGACGGGAAGCGCTTCTTCCAGGGCACGGCGCACGGCAATAAAACCAGGGTCGGCAATGCCGGGGGTGCCGGCGTCGGTCACCAGCGCAACCGAGCGGCCATCACGCAGCAGCCCGACGATGCGCTCGACGGCCTTGCGTTCGTTGTGCTCGTGAAAGGCAATTTGGGGTTTGCTGATATCAAAATGTTGCAACAGACGCCCGGTCTTGCGGGTATCTTCGCTGGCGACATAGTCGACGGTGCGCAGTGTCTCCAGCGCGCGCAGCGTAATATCCTCCAGATTGCCAATCGGTGTGGCGACGAGATAGAGCATTGGATTAAGCCGTCAGGGTTCCTTTGGTGCTGGGCACATCGCCGCGACGAGGATCGTGTCGGGTGGCGGCATCCAGCGCGCGGGCCAGTGCCTTGAAGAGCGCTTCGGCTTTGTGGTGATCATTGCGGCCATAAAAAACCTTGGCGTGCAGATTCATGCGCGCGTGGTTGGCCAGGCTCTCAAAGAGATGAAAGAGCAGATCGGTGCCCAATTGCCCCAAAGCGGGGGTGACAAAATCGGCCTCAAAGATGCAATAGGGACGGCCACTCAGATCGATGGCCACGAGGGCGAGGGCCTCATCCATTGGCACAAAACTGTGGGCCGTACGGGTGATCCCTTGTCGGTTGCCCAGCGCCTGATCAATCGCTTTGCCCAGGCAGATCATTACATCTTCTGCCGTGTGGTGGTCGTCGATGTGCAGATCGCCAGTCGCTTCCACCGTGAGATCAAAGAGGCCATGCCCGGCAAAGAGAACGAGCATGTGGTCGAGAAAGCCGATTCCCGTCTGTATATCGGCTCGACCGCTGCCATCGAGGTTGATGGCAACGGTGATCTGCGTCTCTTTAGTTTGACGTTCGATCTGGCCCTGGCGCGTAACTTGGCTGGTTTGCATGGTCCCTGCTGTTCTGTGAATGTTCTCTGTCGACACTGCGCATCTACCACATTGCTTACCACATTGCTGTCGCCGCACAGTACCGTGGCGTTGGCTGTATGTGGCGGGGTGCCAGCATCATACCGAGATCGGCAAGCACTGTCAATTCTGCCGTACAGACCGGGCACTCCCACATCGGGAACCAGGATCGGCAATCAGAATCGGCAGTCGGGTCACGGGCAATCAGGTGCAGCACTGCGCGCTCAAAAAACTGCGCGCAATGGAGTGCGCGCCCAAAGAACCGTGCGCAAAGGAGTGCGCGCCAAAAAAACTGCGCGCAAAGGAGTGCGCGCCCAAAGAACCACGCGCAAAGATATGTCATCAAGTTGACAGCCGTTTGCCCGCGTTTGCATGTTACACTGCGTCATGAAGTTACGTCATTTGACTTGATAATCTGCCTATTTTGGCAGACCCTTGCTCTGTCACACAGAGAACAGGCGCAGAGGGCAGGTGCAGAGGGCAGGTGCAGAGATCGTCATGAGTCATCCTGCCGTCGAAACCAGATTGGGGAAAAGTGGCTTTTTTTGCAAATCTGAATACAATCAAAGATATACTATTATCTAGTTTATCATGCTACATTTGCAAATTTCACCATCTGTAAGTAGTCCAACACCACCTTACGATGCAAGTGAGCACAAGGGTATCAGGTCACGGTAGTACCTTTTAGGGGTGCGAGCAAGAGAGTGGAGCAAACCTTCTTACAGCGTGAAAGGTGTGGTTGTGGGGATCGCTACCCTTGCCTCTATTGTCTGAACGAATAGGCCGTTTTCATGCCAATTCAGGTCAAATTAATCGTGAAAGATTACACGATTCGACAGCAAATTGTAAGCATGAAAGGGATAAAACCTTCTCATTTCATTGTAATATGTGTATAAATTGTACGCAAAAAGAATGAGATTCACACGATATGCCTATGCCAAATGTATGATAAAAATCAGCATTTTGATGGATTGACCGATTGGCAAGAGAGCCAGATTTATAGAGAGCCAGATTTGTCGAGAGCCAGATTTATAGAGAGCCAGATTTGTCGAGATCCAGATTTATAGAGAGCCAGATTTACAGAGACGCAACGAATAGAGATGCAAATAAACGGAATGCGGCGAAAGTAGCGCAATGAGAGAGCAGAAGATTCGGTGGGGCATCCTGGGCACAGGCAAGATTGCGGGTGAATTTGCAGCAGCATTGCGCGCTTTGCCCGACGCAGAGCTAGCGGCGGTTGGGTCACGCTCGACCACAACCGCAGAGCGTTTTGCTGCCGCCCATGGCGTTGCCAAAGCTTATGGCAGCTATCGCGAACTTGTCCAAGATTCAGAGATTGATGTGGTGTACATTGCGACGCCCCACGTCACCCACAAAGAACATTGTCTCCTCTGCTTGGAAGCGGGCAAAGCAATCCTCTGCGAGAAGCCTTTTGCCCTGAACGCAGCGGAAGCAGCGGAAGTGATTGCCGTGGCCAGAGCCAAGCAACTCTTTTGCATGGAAGCAATGTGGATGCGTTTCCTCCCGGCCGTGCGCGAAGCCCATCGGCTCGTCCAATCCAACGCCATTGGTGATGTGCGCGTGATGCAAGCAAGCCTCGGCTTTTTGATGGAATATGACCCGGAGCACCGGGCGTTCAATCGAGCGTTGGGTGGTGGTGCGCTGCTCGATCTGGGTGTCTATGCACTCTCGTTAATTATCCAATTTTTGGGCAAGCCATCATCGATCACTAGCCATGCCAACATCGGCGAGACCGGTGTGGATGAACAGGGAGCGGTGATCCTGGGCTATGACGCCGGAAAGCTGGCGGTGGTAACGAGCAGCCTACGCACCTACAACGCCAACGACGCGTTGATCATGGGCTCTGCGGGGCAGATTCACCTACACGAGCCGCTCTACCGGCCCGAGTCCCTATCGGTTCAGCAACACACAATTGTGGTTGGCGCCCAAAGCACGGAGGACGCGGCCACCACGCCAACCGCAAAGGCACGTCTGAAGGCACAGTTGCGGGATGTGGCGCTGGTGCGCAAGCTCTATCAACGGCTGCGGCCACTGGTGGCTCCGCTGCTGGGGTTGCAGAAGCGGCAGATCCACTTACCCGCCAAGGGCAATGGCTATGGCTACGAAGCAGAAGAAGTGATGAACTGTTTGCGCCAGGGACGGACGGAGAGCACGGTTATGCCGCTCGACGAGACTTTGCTTGTCATGGAGACCATGGATGCAATTCGGGCCCAGTGGGATCTGCACTACCCACAGGAGCAGATCAGAACGGCGTAGCAGCAGAGAGCAAGCGAGCAGATGGATATCGCCATTGTGGCGATAAACGATTTTCGGGTTGAAAGCACGTGGAGTTTTTATGGTACGGGTTGGATTTGTAGGTTGTGGTTACGTGGCAGATTTCTATGCACAGACATTGAAGTTTCACCCACAGCTTACGCTGATCGGCGTTTATGACCAGCGCAAGGAACGGGCCGCACAGTACGCACAGCACTATGGTGTCAATGTCTATCCCAGCCTCGAAGCAATGTTGGCCGATCCAAAGCTCGATATTGTGGTGAATTTGACCAACCCGCGCAGCCATTACGCCGTGAGCAAAGAGGCGCTCGAAGCAGGCAAGCACGTCTACAGTGAAAAGCCACTTGCCATGGAATTTACCCAGGCGCAAGCGCTCGTTGATCTGGCTCACAAGCAAGGGCTTTATCTGACATCAGCCCCGTGCAGCGTTTTGGGCGAGAGTGCCCAAACTGTCTGGAAGGCATTACGCGAAGAAGTGATCGGACAGCCCTATCTCGTCTATGCAGAATTAGATGATGGGTTGATCCACCGCAACAACTACCAAGGGTGGATCACTGAATCGGGCAGCCCCTGGCCCTACATCGACGAATTCGAGACCGGTTGCACCCTGGAACACGCGGGCTATTACGTGACGTGGCTGACGGCCTTTTTCGGCCCGGCCCGCTCGGTCACCTCGTTTGCCTCCTGTGTCATCAAGGACAAGCAGACGGATATTCCACTGCAAGAGCAGGCACCAGATTTCTCCGTCGGCTGTATTGAATTTGCATCCGGCGTGGTGGCACGCATTACCTGTAGCATTGTGGTCGCTCACAATCACAAACTGACCATTGCCGGGGAAGAAGGAACCCTGACGATGGATGAAGCGTGGGACTATCGCTCACCCGTCTACAGAGAACGCATCAGGCTCAACCGGCGACGCGAAACCATGCCGGTGATCTCCAAGCTGCTTGGCTATGGTCGCCAACGCATTCCGTTTGCTCGAGATCCCAATCCCCGCTACCACCGGTCGATGCCACCGGCAGACTTTAGCAAAGGTGTAGCGGAACTGGCCAACGCCATAACCGAAGGACGACCGTGTCGCCTATCCGCGGAACATGGGTTGCACGTGAATGAAATTGTTTTGACACTGCAAAATCCGCAGGCAATGAATTCGCCTCGACTGTTACAAACAACATTTCCAGCCATTGATCCAATGCCCTGGGCCAAGGGCTAACTTACAATTGCCGGTGTAACCAACGGCTGCACGATCACCTGTAATTTAGTCCATTTGTGTGCAGATGTTGCTGGTAGTGAGCCATGATTTGAGTGACTGAACCGTCTACTGGCTACAACCGCCATCTGCCAAAAGCTTCTGTGTTCTTCCATCTGTCTGCTGCAACATCGGTTCGCCGACAGGTTGGACGTTAGAGCCCCATCATTGCACGTAGAACATAGGTTGCTCGACACTGGGTAGCAACGAAGAGAGGAAAACTGTGCTCAGGCTTATTCTACTCCGCCTGCTTGAAAGCTATTTTCGCCACCGCTGGCTATATCTATCGCCGATCCTGTTCATGAGCTTGGCCATGGTCGGCTATCTCACGCTCGTGCCAGCACCCTACGTGGCGGAAGGTACCCTCTATGTACAAAAAGAGACCCTGCTCTCCACGCTGACATCCGTGCGCACCAATGTCTTTGGGCGCTATGTCACGCCAGCCGAAGAGACTGTCGGTGAGCTCTATCAGCTCATGAATTCCGACGGCTTCATGCGTGCCATCATCCAGCAGACCGACCTGGAGCCCTTGATGAACGAAGGGCCACGTGTGGTTGATGAAACGCTGGAACAGGTGCGAGATTCAATTTGGTTTCGCAGCCTTGGCAACAATCTGGTCGAGGTGAATACCGAAGCCGAGCTGCCACAGGTGGCGGCCCAACTGGCAACTTCGACGATCGAAACATATACCCGATGGAAGACCAACATCAGCCGGGATGAAGGGGTGGCTGCTCAACAGTTTTTCCAGGGTTTGGTGGATACCTATCGCACTGATCTCAACGCGGAACGGAACCGACTGACCGACTATCTGGTGGGCCATCCGGAGCCGGTACGTGGGGAACGACCGCCCGTCGAAGCCGCACAGATTGCCCAGCTCGAAGCGGCTGTTGCACTGGCCGAAGAGCGGCTGCGCAACGCCGAAGACAAGGAAGAAGAGACACAGTTGGCGCTGGCCCAAACGGAAAGCAATATCCGCCAGAGCTACATTGTCGTCGATGCACCGACTGTGCCGCTGGAGCCAACGCGCTCCAAGACAGAGCTAGCCGTTGTGCTCGCCATCTTTCTCATGGTCGGTGCAGTCTTTAGCATTGCAGGCGTGATTGGTGGTGCCATCCTGGATCGGAGCCTACGGTTTCCAGTTGATGTGAAACAGGGATTGGATCTGGTCGTTTTGGCTGTGATTCCAGAGACACCGCCGGGGCAACTCCTTGGTCCCATCGATGCCACAATCACAAATCGGATCCACAACGGGCGCTTGCTGACACCCCCAGACCACGCGGCCAGCAGACCGGCGGGGAGCGCCAACAATGGCTCATCGCTCCCCACCGGGAGAGCATCCACCCCCCACTTGGAGCAGCCGAGCACCACCGAGAGCCGCGCGGGCCACGGTGAACGCACCGCCCCACGGGGCCAGTCGGCACCCAGTGTGGCCAGCACACAAGCAGCCAGTGCAAAACCGGCCACTCCAGCGCAGACCGATGCCAATGCAGAGCCGGCCCGGCCAGCGCCCAGTCGCCTGCAACAGCTCCTTGGACAGAAGTAGCGCCATGGCAAGTTCGAACAATACCATTGCCAAAAATATCTTCGTCCTCATGGGGTCACAGGTGACGACGTGGACGCTAACACTGCTGCTGACGGTTTTTCTGCCCCGCTATCTGGGGCCAGCCGGGATTGGCAAGTTGCAATTTGGTACGTCGCTCTGGCTCGTGGTTGGGATGATCATCTCTTTTGGCACCGGGACATTGCTCACCAAAGAGATCGCCCGGGCACCAGAGCGTACATCCGAACTCTTTGGCACAGTCGTGGTCGTTCGCACCGTCCTCTTTGGCTTGGGCTATGGGTTGACGGTACTGCTACTGCACTACCTGGATTACCCGAGCGAAACGCTAATCGTCGTGGGCATCATCGGTGTGGCCAATCTGGTGGAGCAATTTGCCACGGCTTGTCAATCTTCGCTGCAAGGTTTGGAAGAGATGGGCATTATGTCGGTGGCTAACATTGTTGGCAAGTCCATCGATACCGTGCTTGGCATCTTGTTGTTGCTGGCAGGTTGGGGGCTTTACGCCATTGCCGCGTTGCTCATTCTTTCATGTACGGTGCGCCTGGTCATCCAGCTGCGTCACCTGGCAAAGCAGCATCCGCTCAAGCTTTCCTTTCGGATCGATACGGCAGTGCGCATGTTGCGCAACGGTCTGCCCTATCTACTGTCGAGCATCTTCCTGGTGGGCTATTTGCAGATGAATGTGTTGATCATCTCGTTCCTGCTCACCGATGAAGCAATTGGCTGGTACAGTGCAGCAGACCGGCTCTTTAACACGCTGCTCTTTATTCCAACGATTTTTATGACCGCGGTCTTTCCCGTCTTTTCTCGTCTGAAGCTCAGCGACACGGCCTATCTGCAGCGGCTCATGGGCAAAAGTTTTGATTCGCTGTTGCTGTTGGGTGTGCCAATTGGGCTGGGCATGACAATTGTTGCCGGACCAATTGTCACGTTGCTCTTTGGCCAGGAATTTGTCAACAGTGGGCCAATTCTCGCCGTGTTGGGCATTGCTCTGATCTTCATGTATCTGAACGTTCTGCTCGGCCAATTCATGATTTCGATTGACCGACAGAACACGTGGACCCTGATTATGGCAGTAGCCACGGTCGCACTCATTGTCCTGGATATCACGCTGATTCCGTGGTGTCACGAGCGCTGGGGCAACGGCGCAATCGGTGCCGCACTCTCATACGGCATCACCGAATTGGGCATGGCCGTTACCGGTATTTTGCTCTTGCCCAAGGGCACCCTGAGCCGGGCCAATCTGTGGGCTGGCGCGCGCATCTTCGTGGCGGGATTTGTCATGGCCGGTGTGGCGTGGTGGTTGAGCGACCAGATGGTCGTGGTGCCAATCGCAGCCGGTGCGGTTGTTTATTGCGGCTTGATTCTGCTCTTGCAAGTGGTGCCACAGGAAGATCGCACGCTGGTCTTGCGGGCCGTGCAAAATCTCTTTCAGCGTGAGCAGCGAACAGCACCGGAAGCCATTGGGAGCTAACAGGAAAGCACATGTTTTTTACACGCCGAAAATCTTCTGATCTAACGCATCAATCTGTGGCGGCCCCAACGCAACAGCGTACCGGCCACCGCCAAGGCGCGGTCGATGGTATCAGTAACGGTACCAGGACCGGTATCAGCAACAGCACGAGCAATAGCAAAGGCGCCTTGGCGCAAGAGGAGCAACTAGCCCTGCGGACCCGACAGGGTCATCCGATCATGGCCTTTCCCGCGGCAACGATTCGTGCCTTGCGCTACATGGCGACGCGGCTGTTGGTCAATGAGAAGCTGCCCATCCGGTTGGGGCTACTTGCTGCGCTGCGCACCGAAGGGGTGACCTACAACGCGCTGGCGCTCTCGACGCTGCTGGCCCATGATACGCCCAAGCGCGTCTGCTATGTGGATCTGAACTGGTGGCACCCGGCCGAGCAGTTGCAACAGAGTCGGGCCTATAACCGGGGCATTGCCGAGATCCTGCAACAGCAGGTAAAGCTGGAGAGTGCACTCATTGCGACGAATTACGCCAATCTGTCGCTGCTCTCCGCTGGCGTTATGGCACCACAACGGCGGGCAATGATGGCACGCAGTGCCGAGTTGGCTGCGCTGATCGACGAATTGAGTGGTGAATTTGATCAGTTGGTCATTGATATTCCCGCGATCCTCACCACCAGTGACGCGATTCCGTTGGCATCGTTGGCCGATGCCGGGTGTCTGGTGATCCACCATGGTGTCAGCACCAGCGAGTTGGCGAATCGCGCCCTGGCCGATGTCGATCACTTGCCCATGTTGGGGGCAATTCTGAACCGCAGCGACACCCATATTCCTGACTGGCTGTTGAAGTGGATCCCACAGGAGTAGGTTTGTGGAGCTCTTTCTCTTGTTTCTCGTTGGCTGTTTCATTCTTGGCATGACGGCAACCAACATGAGCATGCAACATCAGGTCTGGTTGGTGATCGTCTCTGTTCTCTTGCTAACGCTGCTCTATTTTATCAACCCCGGCTTGCTCTGATGTCGGATACGCTGTTCAAGGCCAAGTCAAGATCTGGTCAAGATCAGGTCGAGAACAAAGTGCGATCTACATGGCCAAGGCGCACCTGCAGAATCGTATTCCAGGCATCGTAATTTAGGCACACTTTTATTTGTAGCAACAGACCGGGAAGAGATGTATCGATTGTTCGAATCAACAGCCGCAGGGGGTAGCCATCTACCCGCACGTAGTAGCTCTGGCATGGGTAGCTCTGGCATGGGTATCACTGTCATGAGCCGTCTCTGGCTCTGCTGCCTTGTTCTGCTGGCCACCACAGCCTGCATGCGTTCTAGTTCGTCGACAGCGGAAACAGCGCCAGCAACAGCAACAGAGGATCGAGCCGAGAGCAGAGCAGTAGCTGCCGCGGCAACAGAGACGCGAAGCAGAACACCGGAACCGGTGACCGCGGCACAAGTTCTACAGCCCACACCGGTTGCTGCCGTCAACGCGGTGGCACCGGACACTGGTTCAGCCGCGGTGCCGGTCTACGCAGACGAACTTGCGCCGGAATGGCAGAACTGGTCCTGGAACACCACCGTCGATTTTGCGGACACGGCACCCATCGCGGGGGCTGCTGAGGCCCGATCCGCCGCCACTACAGCGGTTGACAACACAGCGGTTGACAAGGCAGCGGTTGACAAGGCAGCCATCGCCGTCACCCATGATGTTGCTTGGGCTGGCTTTCGGCTCCACCGCGAGGATCTGATTGCCGCACGCGAAGTGGATCTGCTGCGCTTTCGGATTCACGGTGGCAGCAGTGGTGGCCAACAAGTTCGAGTCGTGGTGGCCGATGGTAGCAATGCATTGCAAGAGCAAGGGGTAACCATTACGGCAGTTGCCGATCAGTGGACGCCCGTCGAAATCAATGTTCGTGAACTAGGCAACGTCGCCCAAATCAGCGGCATTGTCTGGCAAGATGCAACGGGAAGCGCACAGCCGACCTATTACCTTGATAACATAGCCTTGGTGGACATCAACCTGCCGCCCACAGCCACACCAGTGCCCATTGCAGGCCCTGTGTTAACTGTCGATGTTTCCACCCCGCTACATACAATTGATCCAAA
Organism: Caldilineaceae bacterium; assembly: GCA_965228585.1. Lineage (GTDB taxonomy): Bacteria > Chloroflexota > Anaerolineae > Caldilineales > Caldilineaceae > JAHBVH01. The sequence goes on along the minus strand of CBDDHX010000004.1, from coordinate 2,152,631 downwards.
TATCTATGGTGTAAATTTTGCCGACGAGACGTTGGCAACTGACCTTGACCTGCCGGTACGTCGCTGGGGGGGCAACGGCACGACTCGCTACAATTGGCGGCTCGATACCGCTAGCCATACCAGTGATTGGTTCTTCGAGAATATTCCGAAAGAGAATCCGAATCCGGAACAGCTCCCCTTTGGTTCGCACGCGGACCAATTTGTGGCGCAGGATCGGCGGACGGGAACCAAGTCGCTGTTGACCATGCCTATGATTGGCTGGACGCCAAAGAGTCGCGACTATGCCTGTGGCTTTAGCGTTGCGAAATATGGCCCGCAACAGGTAACCGACCCGTGGCGGCCCGACTGTGGGAATGGCATCACACCGGAAGGTGCGTTCATCACCGGCAACGATCCGACTGACACGAGCATGCCCATTGATGAACGCTTTGTGGTCGAATGGATGCAACATCTGATCGGCCAATTTGGCCCGGCAGCCGCGGGCGGTGTCGCCTACTACAGCCTCGACAACGAGCCAATGCTCTGGCACGAAACGCACCGGGATGTCCATCCCGAACCGCTCAGCTACGATGAATTGCGCGAACTGACGGTGCGCTATGCGGCGACGATCAAGCGGGTCGACCCAACCGCCCAGACAGTGGGACCGGCCCTCTGGGGTTGGACTGCCTACAGCTATTCGGCGCTCGATCAGGCCGCGGGGGGGCAGTGGTGGAATCGTGCCCCCGACCGCAGTGCCCATGCCGACGTCCCTTTGGTCCCCTGGTATCTGCAACAGTTGCAGGCGCATGAAGCGAGCACTGGGGTGCGTCTGCTGGACTATCTCGATCTGCACTACTATCCGCAGGCCGAGGGGGTAGCGTTGAGTTCGGCAGGCAATGCCGCGACCCAGGCACTTCGTTTGCAGTCGACCCGATCACTTTGGGATCCAACCTATCGGGACCAAAGCTGGATTGGAGAAGCGGTGCAGCTGATTCCCCGCATGCGGCAATGGGTGGCCGCCAACTATCCGGGAACAAAGCTGGCGATCACCGAGTACAACTGGGGTGCCCTCGACCACATCAACGGTGCCCTGGCGCAGGCCGACATTTTGGGCATCTTTGGTCGAGAAGGGTTGGACATGGCCATGTTGTGGGATCCTGCACCGGCCAATGCACCTTATGCGCACGCCTTTCGCATCTATCGCAACTATGATGGTACGGGTGGCAAGTTTGGCGAGCTGAGCCTTGCCGCCGAGAGCAGCGATCAGGAGCGGTTGGCCATCTATGCCGCAAAGCGTGAAGCCGACGGCGCGGTGACGGTGGTGATTATCAACAAGAGCGCGGCAACCTTGCGCAGCAGCGTACAGTTCCAAGCGCTGCCAACGACAGCCATCACCGCCCAGAGCAGCGTCGAACGCTATCAGTACAGTGCCGATGATCTCACGGGCATTGTGCGCCAGCCGGATCAGACGGTGGCAACGTTGGAAGCCGCTGAATTTCCCGGCTTCAGCATTACGCTCCTCGTTATCTCGCAGCGGTAACGAGTGAAAAGGTCGATCTTGGAAAGTTGCAAGCTGATGGGGCCGGGCGGTTGTGTCAAGCCAAGTTAGCTATCTGTGTAGAAGAGCAGCGTTGCGACCGTAGCAATAGATAGAATTTACCGATGATTGTCAACAACACAAACTGGGCCACCGTCGCCTATCAACTGCATCGCACCGACCTCTACCGTCGCCTCTGGCTCTTCGGCCTGTTGGGGGCAGCCTGTCTGACGGCGCTGGCCATGCTGCGCATTGGGCCAACCCCGTTGCCAATTGGCGGGCTTGCCTTTCTGGCAACGGTGGGGCTGATTGTTTACCAGCCCCGTTGGGGGCTCTACTTTATTCTCTTCTTCGCGTTGGTTGGGGATTCGGTGCTGCTTTTCCGCTATCCTTTTGTGAAGAATTTGTCGAGTCGCGAATCGCTACTCTATGTGCATGATGCGCTGATCTTCAGCCCGTTGGAGCTCTACCTGGTGATTGTGCTCGTGGCGTGGGCAGCCAAGGCACTGGTGCAGCGCCGTCTGTTGCTCCAGACCAGCCCCCTCTTTTGGCCGGTTGCGGCGTTCACTTGTTTCCTGGTGATGGGGGTGCTCTGGGGGGTGGGCACCGGTGGCAACGTCAACATTGCGCTGTGGGAATCGCGGGCGATCTTCTATCTACCGATCATGGTTGTGTTGGTGAACCAGCTCATCACCGAAAAGCGCCACGTCTCTCGGCTGCTCTGGGTGCTCATGAGTGCAATCTTCATCGAAGGGGTGATCGGCGTGCTGGTCTTCATCTTCCGCTACCGGGCGAGCCTGGAGGGGGTGCAGGCCATTACCGAGCATTCGGCTGCGATTCACATGAATGCGCTCTTTATCTTTGTGTTGGCCAGCTGGCTCTTTGGCACATCCAGCCCCAAACGGATTGTGGGGTTGTTGATGGTGCCAGCCGTGGCCATCACCTACATTGCCACCCAACGGCGGGCCGCGTTTGCCGCAATTGGCATTGTCATCGGGTTAATGGGGCTCATGCTCTATCGGCACAGTCGAAAGCTCTTTTGGATCGTTGTGCCAACGGTGGGGGTGCTTGCGCTCTGTTACCTGGCGCTCTTTTGGAACAGTGGCAGTGCCTTGGCATTTGGTGCCCGTGCGGTCAAATCAATTGTTGCGCCCGACGCAGGCAGCCACGACGAATCGTCCAATCTCTATCGAGATCTGGAGAACATCAACGTTGGCCACACGATTCACACATCGCCATTGTTGGGCGTGGGCTTTGGGCAAAAGTTTCACATCATCGTGCCCATGCCAGATATTAGTTTCTTCGTCTGGTGGGAATACATTGTCCACAATTCGGTCTTCTGGATCTGGATGAAAAGTGGACTGTTTGGCTTCATGACCATGCTCTTCCTCATGGGCTTTAGTCTGTTGCGGGGTAGTAGCCTGACTTGGCGCATTGCCGATCGCGATCTGCAAACCGCGGTCTTTACAATGACGGCCTACCTGCTCATGCACTATCTCTACGCCTATGTGGATATGTCCTGGGACATTCAGAGCATGCTCTATGTTGGCACTGCGTTTGGCGTGATCGATTGTGCCGCCCGCATTGATGAGCGGACAGCTCTGCACGCGCAGCCCCAGCGCATGGGAGAGTCGGCGTCATGAGTGGAAACTGTAATGATGGCCTGTTTGCAAAGTGATGGACGCTACGCTGTCTTTAGAAGGCAGGGTCTGTGTCATGAAAATCTGTGTGACGCAATCTGTGTGATGGAGAAGCTGAAATGCCAGAAGTAAGTGTTGTCATGCCAACCTACAACCGCCAGGCCCAACTGGCCCAGGTGTTGGCTGGCTTGGAAAAACAGAGCTATCCCTTTGCCAACTTCGAGGTAATCGTCGTCTCGGATGGATCCACGGATGGCACGGATGATTTTCTAGACGCGTTCCAAGAGTGCACGCCGTTGAATTTGGTGCTGGTCCGCCAGGCCAATGCAGGGCCAGCGGCAGCACGCAATCACGGGATCCAGCAGGCAGCCGGTGAGCTAATCCTCTTCATCGATGATGATGTGGTGCCGGTGCCAGCGCTGATCGAAGCACACGTGGCCTCGCACAAGCGGTACACGGGCGCGGTGGTTGTGATGGGCCCCATGCACACGCCGACCGAGTTTAACATGAAGCCGTGGGTGCGTTGGGAACAGGCGATGTTGGACAGACAATATGCAATGTGGAGCGCAACGGATGGGAAGTGTGAAGCCCGCCGCTTTTACACCGGCAATGCATCGGTGGCACGCCGCCATCTGCTCGACGCCAATGGCTTTGACACGACCTTTCGCCGCTCCGAAGATGCCGAGCTAGCTTATCGGCTGGCCGAGCGGGGTGTCGAGTTTGTCTTTAATGCCGAAGCAATTGGCTATCACTACGCGGAGCGGAGCTTTGCCTCGTGGTTGCAAACGCCCTACATGTATGGCCGGAACGATGTGATCTGTGCCCGCGACAAGGGGCACCGTTGGCTGTTGAACGCGATTGGCAAAGAGTTTAACAGCCGCCATTCCTTCACGCGCTGGTTGGCACGACTCTGTATTTCGCGCCAGCCCGTCAACCATCTGGCCATTCTGTTTTTGCGGATGGTGGCCGAGTTGGGCACTTTCTTGGGGATGGGTTCAGTGGCCCGGCTTGCATACAGCGGCATCTTCAATCTACGTCACTTTCAAGGCGTAACCGATGAATTGGGGGGACGACAGCAATTTTTTCAGCTGGTGGCCCAAACAGCCAAAACAGCAAACCCGGCCTAATGTTATGTTGAGCCACTTGCGGATTACTCTGAGAACAGTTGGCTTGTGGATGGTTCTCTTTATGCTCGGTTGCACGGCAGAAGCGCCAGCACGGGTGGAGAGCGTTCCCACGCTGGCACCGATCTTTCAAAGCAGCAACGGTGGAGTGGTTGCCACGGCAACCCCCACGGCACCGGCCATTCTGACCCGTGCCCCCACCGCCACCAGTGCAGCGCCAACGCCCGCTTTTCGCGAGGTGTTGATCTATGACGAGCAGGTGGCACCTGGCTGGACAATGGCCCAGAGTGAGAATGTTATTTTGGAGCCGGAGAGCACGGTGCACTGGTTTGAAGATCTGGACCGTGCAAACCAGATCGACTCGGGGGCCATTTCGCTCTTGGTTACGCCGGATGAAGGCTGGGGCACAATTCGTTTTACACTCGAAACCGATGCACCCGTCAGCTATACCCGGGAGCAGGTAGAGGGCGTCAGCTTCTGGCTCAACAGCAACAACAGCTACATGAGCAACGATGCATTGGTGGTGGCGGTGGTGGGCAGCAATGAAAACCAACATTGGGAAGCGGATGATATTTCCGCACTGACCGAGGTTGGTTATTTCCCAGAGATTCCGCTCTATGACCTGGCGATCAACGATGCCATTCCCCCAAACACGTGGGTGCAGGTCGTGCTTTCAATGGATAAGCTGCTCTTTGGGCCAGAATTTGAATACATCACCGGGGTCGTCATCAAGACCAAATCATTTCAGAACCGCGCCTTTCATGTTGATCGAGTGGCGCTGTTGGTGGCCCGCTAGTACATCCCGGCGTAAATTCTGGCCACACGTAATTTTGTCTCTTTACTCGAGTCACATGGCCTGGTTTACCGCCGTGGTATTTACGCCCAACTCTACTAGTGAGCGCTCGGATAGGTAGCGCATCTAAAGTGGGCTCTGGTTGAAAACAGTAGTTCCGGCAAGCGGGAAACCTACCCTTTTCAAGCCAACCGCACTGTACATTCGGTTGTGGTGCTTGAAGTACCGCCAGGCAGCTACGTCGACGCAGAGAAGTTCCGGGCAGATATGTACTGATCTAACGGTTGATGATTCGATGAATAGTAGCGCAACGGTTGGAAATGGGGTAATGAGTCACGAGATGGGTGCGAACAGCGTGGTTGGTGATGCGGCAAAGAGCATGGCGACAGAGCCGATCCAGCCCTCTCACACGGGGCCGGGCGAACGGGGCGCAGCGATCGATATTATTATTCCGACGCGAAATCGCGGGGCCCTCATTGCTGAGGCCATTGCAAGCGTCTGTCAGAGCAGCCACGTGAATTTTCGGCTCTGGATCGTCGATCAGAGCGATGATTCCGCAACCCAAGCAGTTGTGTCGGCCAAGATGCACACAGACAGCCGAGTTCACTATCTCCGTTCCACCACACGTGGAGCCAATTTTGCCCGCAACGAAGGCGTAGCCCAAGGCACAGCCAATCTGCTGGCTTTCGTGGATGACGATTGCCGGGTGGATGAGCGGTGGCTCGCCAACCTGGTGGCAGAGCTGCAAACGCCCGGCGTGGCAGCGGTCTTTGGCCGAGTGTTGCCCGATGAGCGGAGCGCCCCGTCGACGCCAACGGCTGAGGATCAAGACCAGCCGCAGCCAGTGAGTCGGGCGATTCCCATGGCATTGAAAGATGGACCGACACGACGGATCTATGAACGGAATCGCTTCAACCTGAGCTTTGGGCATGGGGCCAACATGGGCTGGCAACGAGCGGCCTTTCTGCAAATGGGCGGCTTTGACGGCTTCATTGGCGCTGGCGGTCCCTTGGGAACGTGGGACGAGCGCGATGCTGGCTACCGGATTCTGGCCCGCGGTGGACGGATCGTCTACACCCCACGAGCCGTGGTCTTTCACCGCCACTGGCGCGACTGGGCCGAAGTACGCCGGGCCTATCGGGGGTATGCGGTTGGCACAGGTGCAGCCACGGTAAAGTATCTGCGTTGTGGCGACTGGGGTGGCATCTATCTGCTCTGCGAGTGGTTCGCCGATCAGGGTTTCCGGCAGATTTTGTCGGGCCTGCTGAAGTGGCAGAGTTGGCAGAAGGTTCAGGTGGGTTGGCTACAGTTGATCTATCCATGGGTGGGCGTAGCGCGCAGCTTGCGCTACCCGGTCGATCAGCGCCACGTGCTCTATCGCCCAAAACGACAGACAGTTCGCCACGAACACGCCAACGCTGTACGGGAAGTGCAGTAGGAAACGGATCGATAGACTGCATGCACACCATCGGGTTTATTTTGGAACAGGGGTTGGGCCACCGCACCCACAGCCTGAACTTGCAGGCCAACGTGCCCAAAGATGAGTCGATTCGTCCGGTCTGGAATCTGATTGAACATCAGACGAGCGGCTGGATCGCCCGCTTGCCACTGCTCACCAGCAATTGGACGTTAGAAGCTGGCTGGCTCACGCGGCGAGCCATTGCCAAGGCAGAACGACAGGTGGGGTTGGATGCCCTCTTCTTTCATACGCAGGTGATGGCCGTGCTGGCAACGAAATGGATCAAGCGCATTCCGAGCATTGTTTCGCTCGATGCCACGCCGCTGCAATATGACGAACTGGGGGGCGCGTACAACCATCGGCGTGGCGCCCATTGGCTGGAAGATCAGAAATGGCGGCTCAACCGCAACTGTTTCCACCACGCCCAGCAGATTGTGGCTTGGTCGGAATGGGCCAAAGCGGGGCTGGTCGCTGACTATGAAGTGCCTGCGGAAAAGGTGACGGTCATCCCACCGGGCATTGCCGTGGCCGAGTGGCAACGACAGCAACCCCGCAGCGTCAACAGCGGCCCGGTGCGGATTCTCTTTGTCGGTGGCGATCTGGAGCGCAAGGGCGGTCACGAGCTGATCAGTGTCTTTCAGCAGTTGCGCTCCCACTTGGCAGAGAGAGACGCCGGGCCAGTGCTTGAACTGCACCTGGTGACGAAATCGGCGTTGCCTCCCGCGTTGACGACTGCGGATGGAGCGCCGAGTACACCGGGACTCCATGTGCACCGGGAGATGCAGCCAAATAGCACGGCGCTCAAGGCGTTGTTTCAGCAGTGTGACATCTTCTGTTTGCCAACAAATGGCGATTGTCTGCCACTCTCGCTCATTGAAGCCAGTGCCGCCGGGCTACCGTCGGTGACAACCCAGATCGGTGGGACCGCAGAAGTGGTGGCAGAGGGCCAGACCGGGTTTCGCATCCGCGTGGGGGACCAAGCAGCGCTCTTCGACCGGCTGCGCTGGCTAATCGAGAATCCGCAACTGCGTTTGACGCTGGGCGAACGTGCCAGCACAGTTGCACAACAACGGTTTGATGCTGAAAAGACAACTGGACAAATCCTCGCCCTTCTCAAAGCAGCCATGCCCTGTCCAGGACGGTAACAATTGATTCGGTACGAGTTAGACGATTTTTACGGGAAAGGGATTTCCGTGTCTTGCTTTGACACTATCTTGAAATTTTGGGGGAGAGCGCGCGCTGCCGTCCCGGCACGACAAGTGGTAGCTGCTCGCCAGCATGCAGCAGCGCCATCCTCAGTAGCCCGCGGATCAGTTGCTCGGCGTGGTGGGTGGCAAGGCGCCTGGCGGACACTCGCTCTGGCGGGACAGGCCATGATTGGCGGCAACCAGGAGCGGGCAGATGCGCCGGGCGCGCCCTTGAACATAGCATCCCGGCCGGTAGAGGCGACCGGCAATGGCCGGAACCAGACACGCAACCCCGCGTTGCTAACGGTCTCGGCCGTCATTGAAGCGGATCTAGAGGCGCAGATCGCTCAACAGTTGCGCCCCCGGGTCGATTACCTGGAGATGGCGCGGGTCTTTCAAGCCGATCTGATCGACTATGCAGAGGCACGCCGCATCAGCGGCCGCTTTGGACGGTGGCTGGAAAAGCTCGGTGGCCCCAACTTGGTGCTGGCGTGGGCAACTTTTTTGCAGCGCAACGACTATGCCGTCATCTTTACCGACGGCGAACAGGTTGGAATCCCGCTGGCTTGGTTCTGCTGGCTGTGCGGCCAACGGCGTGCACGCCACCTGATGATCACGCACATTTTGTCGGTCTACAAAAAGATCTTCTTTTTTGATCTCTTCCGCCTACAAAAATATGTGGATACCTTTTTGGTCTATTCGAGCTGGCAAAAACGGTTCATTGAAAAACGCTGGCGAGTTCAACCCGAACGGGTGGCATTCACACCATTTATGGTTGACACGCGGTTCTTTGCGCCCGAACAAGTCACCCCCAATCCGCGACAGATGATCGCTTCCGCGGGGCGGGAATGCCGTGACTACCCGACGCTGATCCAGGTGGCGCCAAAGCTCGACGTGCAGGTGGTCATTGCCGCGGATAGTCCGTTTTCCAAGCGGCGCGACACCACCGCCAACATTGAGATACCGCCCAACGTTTCGATCAGTCGCTTGACGCAACATGAGTTGCGCCAGCTCTATGCCGACAGCCTCTTTGTGGTTGTGCCACTCTACAACGTCGATTTTCAGGCCGGTGTCACCGTGATTCTGGAAGCAATGGCCATGGGTAAGGCGGTCATCTGCACGGCAACGCCGGGGCAGACAGATGTGATCGTCGAGGGAGAGACCGGTCTCTATGTACCGGCCGGGGATCCCGCAGCGCTGCAACGGGCGATCGAGTATTTGCTGGCGCACCCGGCAGAAGCAGAGCGGATGGGCCAGGCGGGGCGACGGCTGATGGAACGCGAGATGAGTCTCGATTGTTATACAGAGCGGCTCAATCGCTTTGTACAGGCCGCGATCGCCAAACAACCGGTGGCAACGCGAGCCACCCATACAGCCCAACAACGCAACCGATTTCCAATCGAAGAATTTGAGCGAAAGATCAAGGACGTCGCACAGTGAACCTGCCTCTTCTACTACTTCAAACGATTGTTCAAAGCCTATTGTGGATTGGTGGCGGCATTCTGGCTGTCATGGTCAGCTATCTGCTCTTGCTCACGGTGGCCGCGTGGTTCGCCCCCAGACGCAGCAACAACAGAACCGGGGCAGGCTCGGAAGAGGCGGTGCATCAGTTCGTTTTTCTGATCCCAGCCCACAACGAAGAGCAGCTGTTGCCTAAGTTGTTGAAAAATCTCAATTGCCTGAATTACCCAAGGGCACGCTATGCCGTTCACGTTGTTGCCGACAACTGCACTGACAGCACGGCCGCATTGGCCCGCGAAGCAGGTGTATACGTTCACGAGCGGTTCAATCAGCATGAGGTTGGCAAGGGCTATGCACTCCAATGGTTGTTACAGCGGATCGTGGATTCGGGTCAGCCATTTGATGCCGCGGTGATCGTCGATGCGGATTCGGTGATCTCAAGCAATTTCCTGCAAGTGATGGATGGACAATTGCAGCAGGGGGCACAGGTAATACAAGCGTACGATGGTGTGTTGCATCCGGATCGCTCGTGGGCCGTGAGTTTGCGGGCCGCGGCCATTGCGGTGCTCAACTTTGTACGCCCACAGGGCCGAATGCTGCTTGGTGGCTCGGCGGGTCTCAAGGGCAATGGCATGGTCTTTCACCATCAGATCCTCAAACGCCATGCGTGGTCGGCTTCGGTGACGGAAGATATTGAATATCACATGACGCTGATTTTGCACGGGGCACGGGTTCACTTTGCACCGGACGCCATTGTTTGGGCCGAGATGCCAAAGACCCTGGCCAATTCGCACACCCAGAATGTACGGTGGGAGCAGGGGCGGCTGGAGATGGCACGCACCTACATTCCGCGGCTGTTGCGGGCTGCCTTGCAAGCACCAAGGCAGGCCAAAGGCAGGGCCGCGCTGCAACAATCATTTCTATTTATGGATGCATTGATGGAGCTCTTTGTGCCCCCCTTTGCCATTCTAATGGGATTGAGTTTGCTCTTTGCCGTGGGGGCACTTTGGCTGGGCGCGGGGGCGCTTTGGTTGGCTGGCTACCTCCTGTTGGGACAGCTGCTCTACTTACTAACGGGCTTACGGATGACCGCGGCTCCCCCCAAAGTATATCTATCTTTTCTGTATATACCTATATTCATGGTCTGGAAAATCTGGTTGTATATTCGTGTCTTCTTTAAATTGGAAACCCAAGGGTGGGTTCGTGCAGTACGTGACAACGCATAGTCACTGCCACCGTTTCATCGCCGACATATCTCCATCGCTCCCAGCGAAAGCGGACCCGACTCTGAACCCGATCTACCGTAGCTAACAAAGCGTTCAAATAGTGAGATCACACATCCGCCCCAGAGGTTTTGGCCACGGTAGCGTGCGCCACATGCCCATGCCACTGGCTGGATGGACAAAGCCACGAAATCTCTCATCCGTACCAGCCAATGTAGCGCAGATGCAAGCGAGAGTGAAGAATGTCAACAGTCAATCGAAAGCCAGATGCCAAAGTGGCCCAGATGTTGCAAACCTATAGCAATGCCAGCTTTGAAAGCCGGTTCGCCACCTGGCGCTTGCAGTTGCGCATGGTGCTGTGGTTGTTGCAGATGCAGAGCAGCCGCTATTTCAAGCGCCTGCTCGATCTGCTGCTGCTCTTGTTTTCGTTGCCCGTGGTCTTACCACTGGGCTTGTTGACGGCACTGGCCATCAAGCTCGACTCGCCCGGCCCAATTTTTTTTCACCAAATCCGGGTGGGCAAGTGGGGTCAGCTCTTTACGTGCTATAAATTTCGCTCCATGTATATTGATGCCGAAGAGCGCAAGGGCGAGTTGCAAGCGAACAATGAAGCCGATGGGCCAATCTTCAAGATCCAGAATGATCCACGGGTGACGCGGGTGGGGCGCATCATTCGCAAACTGAGCATTGATGAACTACCCCAGCTCGTGAACATCTGGCGCGGTGAAATGACCTTTGTTGGCCCGCGGCCACCGTTGCCCAGCGAGGTCAGCGAATATGAATTTGAACAGCGCCGCCGGCTCGAAGTTGTGCCCGGGCTGACGGGGCTGCAACAGGTTTCGGGGCGCAGCGACCTCTCCTTTGAACGCTGGGTAGAGTTGGATCTGGAATACATTGGCAAGCAGAATCTGTATAACGACGTGCTCATTTTGCTCAAGACCATACCAACGGTCATCTTTGGGCGGGGTGCCTACTAGCGAACCTGCGCCACCGGTCGACTATGTTTGGTAGAGACTGGCGACCGCAAGACCGTCGACCGCAAGACTCTGAATTTCGTAGCAAGGTAACATCTAGCGGTGGCATGATCAGCGGTTGCCGCCTAGCTCAGCAAGCACGGTCTGACGCATAGACCAGAAACGTACGTTGGCTCGTTCCAGCGCCGAAAAGGTTCACCAAAGTCACCTTCTCGGCGATGAGCAGACACTTTTGACATCGATATCACGAGGCCGATTTTGTATAGAGAAACTACACCGACATCTGCTGCAATGGGTCTTGGACAGAATTCACCTGTGGGCCAAGAAGAAAGGAAGACCATGCGGAAGTTGCTCGTTATCTTGGGAGCGCCAATTGATGACCTCAACATGCATGAAGCACTCGCTCAAATCGACAAGTTCATCGCAATTGGTCGTAGAGTGCGCCGGGGACATCAGATTGCGACGATCAACGCGGATTTCGTGGTCAAGTCGCTGCGGGACGCAGAACTGCGCCGCATTCTGCAAGAAGCCGACATGGCAACCGCCGATGGGATGCCACTCGTGTGGAGCGCACGTCTGTTGGGCGTGCCGCTGGAAGGCCGAGTGACGGGCGCGGACATGGTGCCGGCCCTGGCCGAACGAGCCGCACAAAAGGGCTACTCAATCTACTTCCTGGGCGCGGCCCCTGGCGTTGCCGAACAAGCGGCAACGACGCTGCAACAGCGCTATCCAGGGTTAAAGGTTGCTGGCTGCAGTTCCCCCTCGCGCGCCGAGGTGGAGCGGGGGGATCCCGCCATTGTCGCGGCGTGCCGGGCAGCGAACCCCGATATCTTGCTGGTGGCCTTTGGCAATCCCAAACAGGAAAAATGGATTGCACAATATGCCAAGGAGCTGAATATTCCCGTGATGATGGGCGTGGGCGGCACGTTCGACTTTATTGCCGGGGTGACCAAGCGTGCGCCGCGCTGGATGCAAGAGAGCGGGCTGGAGTGGTTGTACCGTCTCATTTGCGAGCCGCGCCGGCTTTGGAAACGCTACGCCACCGACCTCGTGGGCTTTGGCTACTTTTTTCTTTGGCAGTGGTGGGTCATGCGCAAGAGCAGTTCACCGCCATCGGTGCTGCCCAAATCAGATTTTTTCATTGTGAAAGATACCGTCATTCTCAACGTGCAGGGGCGACTCGACAGCAGCAACCAACATGCGTTTGCCGACAAAGCAAGCCAATCCCTGAGCACGCATCCCTACCTGATCATCAATCTGGCGGGGGCAGAATTCTTGGATAGCTCTGCCATTGGTACATTGGTGGCTTTGACCAAACAAGCACGTGATGATGGGGGCAACCTGTGGTTGGCCAATGTTCCGGCCACCATCGTCCACACGTTGTCGCTGTTGCGGTTGGAGCAATTTTTTGATGTCTGCGATGACATTGACAGCGCCTTGCAGACCAGAACACACCGTGCCCAATTGACCGTTGCGGCCTAGCAAGCCCGTGGTTCTTGTTTGGTGGTGGGGAGCGTGGACCCGCAGTGAATGATCTATCCAGCCACTACGTTCCCGCACTAACAGACCGAACGCACGACCCGGGTTGGATAACCGTTTTTGAAAGATGTCGAGGAATTGAGCGATGCAAAGCTTCCTACTAGCCACCGGCGAAGTAGAAAAATTACGACCGTTGACCAATTCGACACCATCACCCATGTGCCCTGTTTTGAATCGCCCCGTGATGACCTATGGTGTCGAACTGTTGGCCCGCCATGGCGCCAAAGAGATCTTCGTGGCCCTGTTGCAACAGGGCGCAACCATTGAAGAACATTTTGGTGATGGCAAACGGTGGGATGTGCACTTTCACTATCTGTTGCAACGCCAGGCAGTGGGAACGGCCGGTGCGCTCAAACGTGCGGAACAGCTCATCAACGAGACGGTGCTTGTGCTACCGGCAGATGTACTCTTTGACCTGGACATTGAAGCGGCTGTCGCTGACCATCGAGCCCACGGCGCTGTGGCAACGGTGATCTGCAACCGCGGCGGCCCCACCGGTGCCTACATTTTTGAGCCAGAGGTATTGGCGCTGATCCCCGTTGGAGAAGCCCACGACTGTGAAGACCAACTCATCCCGGCGCTGCTTGCGGCTGGCTATTCAGTGCATCAACACGCGAGCGGTGGATACTGGAATCCGCTCCACACCTTTACCGACCTGCACAACGCGCAGCGGGATATGTTTGCGAGCCTAATCGGCACCCCGCTGCCGGGGCAACAACCGCCATTGCGCTATCCCGTGGGCGAAGGCCACGAGATCGCGCCGGGAATCTGGACGGGAACCCACACCATCATTCACCCGACGGCCAAGCTCACGCCGCCCCTCTATATCGGCTCGGATTGCCGGGTGGGCGCGCAGGTCGAGCTTGGGCCACAGAGCTTTCTCGGCAAGCAGACCATCATCGATCAAGGGGCGACCATTCAGCAGAGCACCATTTTGCCCCACACCTATATTGGTGAAATGGTCGATGTCCAGGGGCGGATCGTGGCCCAAAACTTGTTGATCGACCAGGCAACGGCAACCGCAGTCGCCATCCCCGATCGTTTCTTGCTCGGCAAGGTTTCGCCCCGGTTGCCCGCCATGTTGTTGCGCACCGTGTTGGAACGAGGATTTGCCCTAATTTTGCTCTTGCTGCTGTTGCCGCTGCTCGTCCTCCTCGGTCTGCTGCTGTGGAGCACGTCGGGAACAGCACCACTGTCGGCCAACTCGCGCATTGGCACGCGACCGGCTGCGCTCTTGCAGGGTAAGCGCGAACCGGCTCTACTCCGTCTGTTGCAGTTGCGCACCCGCGACAACGCCCACGCGCACCTGCCTTTGGGCGAATGGCTGGAACAGTGGGAGTTGCACCGGCTCCCTGAATTGTGGAGCGTGGTCCGCGGTGAAATCGCCCTGGTCGGTGTCAAACCATTGACGGCCACGGCAGCCGACGCGATTACAGAAGAGTGGCAGAAAGTCCGTTACCAATCTCCCGCTGGCTTCACGGGTCTCTGGTACGTTCAACAGGAGCACGACCGCGGCGCGGAAGAGAGTTGGGTGGCCGACAGCTATTACGCGGCGACAGAGACAACGCAACAGGCTGTGCGCTTGCTCTGGCAGACGCCACAAGTCTGGGCCAGATCGAACTGGCAAGGGCGCAACCAGCAGCAGCCAAATGAACAACAGCTGGCCCAATCATCCGAAGTGCGGTCACAGCCAGCGGTTCAATGAAGAAAATCAGTTGCGCAACAGCAACAGCAGCCTGAGCGACGCAGCTCTGTGCACTCTCAGAACAGCGAAAGTCTGAACAGACAGAAGGTAAAGAAGGAAACCCGTGGATCTACATCTACACTCAATGCAAGACATCACAGTACTGAATATTAAAGGTAGCGTCGACACGTACACCGTCCGCTCGCTCTACCAACAGCTCGATATTGCGGTTGCAACCAAATCGTCCAGGCTGGTTGTCAACCTTGCGGATGTAGACTTTCTAGATTCCAGCGGGCTGGCGGCATTGGTGCAGTGTATGAACAAATGTCGCGAACGTGGTGGTGATCTCCACCTTTGTACCCCCCAACAATCTGTACGCATGATTTTAGAGCTAACCAGATTGGACAAAGCATTGGAGATCTTCCCCACCGAGGCAGATGCAGTGGCCTCGTTCGCCAACCGTGCAACGCAGTGAGCTTGCCCAGCAGACCGGGCGCGACGAACCAAATCGGCCAAGGCTCAACCGGTCGATCGTTGGCCCGTCCAGGTGCCCAAGCTCCGCACTGCACTCATCGTCACACAAGCACACGTTTTGGGGGCAATCTATGCAACAAACACTCAACCCATCCTACCAGTTCGGTCTGCAGCGGTTGGCCAGGCTGTGGCTTTCAATCAGACACCGCGGACCGTCCACCCAGTTGCTTCGGGCAGAGGCACAGGGAGAAGCAGCAGGCCAAGAGGAGCCGTCACGGCCACTGCACACGGGGCGGATCCACACGCGGGCAGTGGCCAAGTTAGCGCACGCGGTGCAAGATGCAGAAACCATCTGGCAGAACCGCCAATTGCTCTATGCCTGTGTGAAAGAGGCGCTGACCGAGAATAGCGACCCGGACGCGCACGAGGATTGGGAACCGGTGTTGGATGACATGCTCATCGATCATCTACTGCACCTGTCGCAAAATTTGGAAAAGGCCCAGGAAGTTCAACAGCGATTTTTGCCACAGGAGCTGCCCACTGTGCCCACGGTGGAGCTCTTTGCCACATTGCGGCCAGCCACGGAACTCAGTGGTGATTTCTATGATTTCATTGCCACCGATTCCGATGACTTTTTCTTTAGCATCGGCGACATCTCCAGCAAGGGAATGTCTGCCGCGTTGCTCATGCCAGTGATCTGCAAGGTATTGCGCACGGCGATCAACTACGTTGCCGAACCGACACCGAAAGCCTTGCTGGCCTTTGTTCACGATGATATGTACGCGCAATTCAATGGGGCATCAATGTTTGCCAGCATCTTTGCCGGACACTATTCGCCTGCAACCCGGCAGCTCACCTATGCAAACGCGGGGCATTCGCCAGTAATTTACAAGCCCGTCGCTGGCGCGTCACGTTACCTGAAGGCCGATGGTACACCGGTCGGTCTGCTGCAAAAGGGTCACTGGCAGAATCACACGCTCACCCTTGCCCCGGGCGATCTGCTGCTCGTTGGTACGGATGGGTTGGTGGATGTCTGCGCATCATCTGGCAACCGATTTGGCTATGAACAGCTATTGCAGACGGTCGAGACAGTGGCGGCAGAGTCAGCGGCAACAATTGCCGACAGACTCTTTGCAGCCTTGCAAGATTTTGCGCCCAATCAACTGCATGAAGATGATCAGGCACTGTTGATCTTTAAAGGGAGGTAGCAGAGCAGAGAGAGAATCGCAATCCGCGGGGAGATTGCCTCAATGAAATAGTAATACAGTTGACAATTCATGCCTGTACAGTTACGCTACCGGTTAAATTATTATCCACCTAAAGTGGGCTCTGTTTGAAAACAGTAGTTCCGGCAAGCGGAAAACCTACCGTTTTCAAGTCAACCGCACTGTAAGCATGAGTAATACTCGGCTTACCACCTAACCGTACAGGCCATGTGATGCGATGCAGGCATTTGCCCGTGAGCGTGTCGCCCCCTGCATGGTTGGGAGATAAAATAGAAGCAACAGACTTCCCAATGTCACTGAATGAGTCACTGAACGAGTCACCGAACGAGTCATTGACCGACACGATTCGCATTGATGTGCCTGCGAAATTCCGATACCTAAACATGATCGGAAGCTCGATCCGGGCTATCCTGGAACGGATCGACGAATTCCCGATCACCGAAGAGTTGCTGTACAACCTGCAGCTTGCTGTGCATGAAGTCTGTAACAACATTATTGAACATGCCTATGGCCACGAACAAGGCCAGATCCGGATCGTCGTCACTGTTGCCTGGGCGAGCAAAAGGTTCACAATCGATCTCTACGATCGGGGTTCAACCTTTGATCTAGCCACTGTTGTAGAGCCCGATCTGTCGCAACCGCAGGTAAAAGGCTATGGCCTCTTCCTGGCGCGGCAATTGTTGGATGAATTGCACTATGAAACTGTTGAAGAGCAAAATCATTGGCGACTCGTCAAATATTTGTGAACCAATGCGTAACGCGCATTCTGAACGTGTATGAGTGCGAGCACAGCATGGCTGTTCCCACGGTTGCATCGAACCCACCATCACACCATACCCATTGCCCTATAGGCCACCCACGAGCCTCTATCGCTCAAGGCTGTTTTGAAGCTGGGTGGAGGTCCCGTTTTCATGCTGACCAAATGCATTCTGCAGCACCATGATTGGCAGAATGTTATCAGAATGCTGGGACTCTGATTTAACGGTAGTCTTCTGCCAAAGCGTTGCAAGTTCGCTGTTGTTGCAGCGACCAGTGCAACTTATTTCCAACCGATTATCATTTACTGTACTGGCCGAATACGGCTACTGTTTAGCGTTTTTTCTGAGGAGTAGATAAGGTGAAAAATCAGTTACCCACAGCAGCGAACACCCTGATGCAGTCATGTTCGCGCTCTGTTCTGCGTGTATTTCCATTGATGTCCCTGTTGCTCATCACCATGATTGGTCTGAGCTATATTGGCGCTGACCCTGCGTTGGCCCAAACCGATGCAACTGATCGTTCACCACAACAGACAGACGCATCCCGCAATACCAACCAAATTGATCTGGCCACTGCAATTGCTGCCCCCGATCTGGATGTTGGGTTCACGCCAAGTAAATTACAAAACGTTCAGGTGACCTCGCCAACTTCATTGCAATTTGGGCCAGACGATCGCCTCTATGTGAGCGAGCAGTATGGTCTGATCAAGGTTTTTACCATCACCCGCAATGCCAAGGATAATTATACGGCAACAATGACCGAGACCATCACGTTGATCCAACAGATCCCGAACCACAACGATGATGGCTCGCCAGCCCCAGCCATCAACACCCGGCAAGTGACGGGTCTGCTGGTGACGGGGACGGCGGGCAATCCCGTGTTGTACGTGAGCAGTTCGGATCCCCGCATTACGAAGAACGATCAGAACCCGCCTTCGGCCAGTATCGATACCAATTCGGGTATCGTCAGCCGTTTGCGCTGGAATGGCAGCAGTTGGGACAAGGTCGATCTGGTGCGCGGGCTGCCCCGCTCCAAGGAGAACCACGCCGTTAATGGCATGGCACTCGATACCGCGACCAATACGCTCTATCTGATGGTGGGGGGCAACACCAACATGGGCGCACCTTCGACCAACTTCTCGCGCTTGCCCGAGTTTGCCCTGGCCGCGGCGCTGCTCACCATTGATCTGGACGCCATTGGCAACACGACCTATGATCTGCCCACGTTGGACGACGAAGATCGAGCGGGCACGGCAGATGCCAACGATCCATTTGGTGGCAATATGGGCAAGAATCAAGCCATCGTCGATCCCACTGGGCCAGTGCAGATCTATTCCACCGGGTGGCGCAATGCCTATGATGTTGTGCGGCACAGCTCCGGTGAACTCTACTCGGTAGACAATGGCGCCAACGCGGGTTGGGGCGGCGTGCCCGCCAGTTGTGCCAACACGTTGGACGACGGCGGCAAGGATGAGTTCGACATCCTCCAGCACATTTCTGGGCCCGGCTACTACGCCGGTCACCCCAATCCAACCCGCGGCAGTCAGAGCAATACCTTTAACAGCACCAATCCCCAGTCGCCGGTGCCCGCGGCCACAGCCGTGGAATGTACCCACATCGATTCGGGGGAAGAGCCGGGGGCGCTGGCGGTCTATGGCTTTTCGACCAACGGCATTGCTGAATACACTGCCAGCAACTTTACGGGTGCCATGCAGGGCAACCTGTTGACGGCCTCCTTTGGCGGGCACATTTGGCGCATGCAACTCGACGCTACCGGTGCTGAGTTGAGCAGCCCCAAAGAGCTGCTCTTTACCAACTTCGATACGCACGCGCTGGATGTCACGGCCCAGCCCGATGGTGGGATCTTTCCCGGCACCATTTGGGTGAGCACCTACTTCAACGGCCCAATTTGGGTCTTTGAGCCCAACGACTATGGCAACGCCAACCCCAACGAATGTACGGGGGCGGACGATGCCAATCTGGATGAAGACAACGACGGCTATCACAATGCCGACGAGATCGACAACAACACAAATCCCTGCTCGGCTGGCAGCCTTCCCGCCGATTACGACAAGGACTTTGTCTCTGATCTCAATGACAACGACGATGATGGCGATGGCCACATCGACACCGCTGATCTCTTTGCCCTGGACAAACTGAATGGTGCCGGGACCGACCTGCCGGTCACGCTCAATTGGAACAATGGCGATCCCAACCCCGGCGGCATTCTAAACCTGGGTTTCACCGGGCTCATGAGCAATGGCACTGATTACAGCACGCTCTACGATCCCGAACAGATTGTGCCGAGCGGCGCGGCGGGCATTGTGACGCTCAACAATGTGCCGGGCGGTGACGCCTATGGCAACACCAATACCCAACAGTATGGTCTCCAGTTTGGCATCAACGTTGACCAAAACGATGCGAACTTTACCGTGCACACGCAGGTAAAATCGCCCTTTGCCGACAAGCCACTGAAAGACAAAATGTCGGTCGGTGCCTTCTTTGGCAAAGGCGACCAGGATAACTATCTGAAAGCAGTGGTGGCGGCCAATGGCGGTGCCGGCGGCATCCAGGTGGTACTGGAAGAGAGTGGTAACGTGACCGCCGACACAATGTATGGACCTGCCGACGGGGTCACCGTTGCGGGTGCTGCTTCGGTGGATCTCATGCTGCACATCAACCCGGTAACGGCAGAGGCAACGGTCTCGTATCGGGTGAATGAGGGGCCACAGCGGTGGCTCGGCTCCACGCTGACGCTCCCCGCCAACTGGTTCACTGGCGCAATGAAGCCAGCCGTGGGCCTCATCGCTACATCGGCTGGGGCAACCGCCTTCCCTGCCAGCTGGGACTTCCTAACCGTCACCTCAACGCCGGATGTCGGGCCAAGCCGGATCTATCTGCCGCTTGTGACCAACGATGCCAGCAGCCTCCTTTCACTGGTCCGGCGCAAACGGGTCCATGCAGCCGCGGTGCCCAACGAAGCGCCCGTTGCCAACCCCGGTGCCCCCCAGGTTGTCGTTGATGTGGATAGCGATGGGACGCAGCCAGTACAGCTGGTTGGCAGCGGCAGCTATGATCTGGATGAAGGCGATGCAATTGTTGCCTATGCTTGGAGTAATGAGAGTGGCATTGAGATCCCCGCGACCGCCAATCCAGTGGTCGATTTTCCGGTGGGCACCCATGTGGTGACATTGACGGTGACGGACCAGACCGATGCAACCAACAGCAAGAGTGTGCAGGTCACTGTGCTGGAAGCAAGCCAAAGTGATGTATACTACAGAGTGAACGCGGGCGGTGGCGTCACCCCGCCCAACGACGGCAGCAGTGTCACCTGGAGTGCCGACAGCTACCAAGCCCAATCCATCTACCTATCGGGCGCGGATCTGCGCACCTATGTCACCAGCACCACCGTGGGCATTGATGATCCCTCTGTGCTCAATTCGTCGATTACCGAAGGCATGATGCGTGCCGAACGCTACCTGGAAACCGGTGGGGAAGCCGATCAACAGATGTCGTGGGATTTCCCGCTGCCCAATAATACCACCGTGGAACTGCGCATCTATTTGGCTGAAATCTGGTTTACATCGCCCGACGATCGACTCTTTTCCATTGCCGTCGAAGGTTCAATCCCCGACAACATGAATGAGATCAACATGTTTACAGAGGCTGGTGCCAACAACGCGTTCCGGCTCTCGCACGTGGTAGAGGTAGCGGACGGGAATCTGGATGTTGACTTCATTTCGATCATCGAGAACCCCTCGGTCAAAGCGATCGAGATCATCAAACCAGGCGCAACACCGATCCGGAATGAGCGGATCTTCCTGCCCTTTGTTTTGAAATAGCCGCGAATGGGCAGGCGTGGCCGAGCGGCATCTCGTGTTCAGGACGTAGATGCCGCTGATGGCGAGTGGCGGTGCTCCATGCCCCAAACAGAATTCGGTGCGCGAACTGATCGTCAACCCGTGTGAAAGTATTGTGATGAAGTTGCAGCTATGAACAACAGGCAGATGACAAAATATGTTGCTCTCCAAAAGCCCGGTTCAGAACGAAGATTCTGGCAACGCACGCTTTTGGTCTTTGGGTTGGCACTGGTAACGGTGATCATCGCGTTTGGCGTGCTCTACAGCCGCTCGCTCTCGCTGATGAGCCAGAACCAACTGGCCGCCACAGCGAACACGGGTGTGGAAAATGTAGCCGCTGTAGCGCCCGCGGTGCTGGTGACGGGCACCGCAACAACCAGCGATGTCAACAGTGAGAACAGCACAACGGAAGGTGGCACGTGGCTCTTTCTCGATTCGGGGCAGAGCCGCAGCGCCAATCCAACAGCAGCAGACAGAGCAGCAGAGCAAACCAATGCACCTTTCCCCACCAATCAACTGGTGCCCACGGTGGATCAACCGAGCAGCGAGGGGGGAGAAGCGCCCGAATTGTTGCGCGATCTGCGCCTGAGCATTCAGGCGCTGGAAGAGGATGAACCGCGCGTCGCCGTGGAATTGCTGCTGCTGCTGACCCAAGCCCACCCCGATTTTCGTCCGGCAGAGGTTGCCCAGCAGCTCTACCTGGCATATCTGGCCCTGGGCGATCAGGCGATGCGGCGGGAGGCCCGTTCAGAGGCAATCGGTTACTACGAGCAAGCGGAACAACAGGCAGTGGCCGATAAGACCGGGCTGGCATTGCGGCAGGCGGCCATCGAACGTTACTTCCCAACAACCACAGGGGCAACGGTAACGGCGGATCTGGTCGGCAATGATGCGACCACTCCCCCAAGAAATGGGGGGGCCGTCGCGGTGGCAGCGCCAACGGCCACCCCCGTGGCCCCCGTGCAAATCGAAGTGGCCCCAGCCCCCGATTGCCCCGACAACCGCATTGCCCTTTCCGCGCCCAAGGTCAATGCGCTGGTGCAGGGATCGGTTGCCATTGTGGGCAGTGTGACGTTGGAGGAACGCTGGTATTACAAGCTGGAGTGGGCCCCAGCCGATAGCGCGGCGTACGCCTACTTTGGCGGGAATACTCGTTCCGTGGCCAACGGCGTGCTAGGCAATCTGGAGACCCGTGACTTGCCCAATGGCGCAACGACAATCCGCGTCACCGTCGTAGACGACACGGGAAACTATCCGCCCCCGTGTGAGGTAGCAGTTGTCGTTGCCAACTAGTCCAGTGTGGCATAAAACCCACGACCGTGAATCAGGCCACATTTATTCTGCCGTATGCACTCGAGTTCAATGGCCTGATTTACACCCAACAGTAGTAGGTAACTGATGTACCGCACCGAGGGCGGTTGCCAGCGAAGTCCAAGTAGCAATCGCAGCGGGAGTGCATCGCACAGGTGAGAGGTGCGTGGGCCAAGCCCGGGGACTGGCACCCGTGCCACGCATTCGGGCGATGTTCTGCTCGCGCAACAGATCACGACTGAACCATTGCCGCAAACTGTTGCCCAGTTTGCCGTGCATTTTTCAAGAAGATCGCCTCGTCGTCGAAGCCCGTGTTGTGGATCGCAACCTCGTAGCTCAACGGCTTGGTATAGGGTGATTCGGCAATGAGCGTGGCAGCCAAGGGCCAATCAACGGCGCCGGCAAAGGGCAGCAGGTGCTGGTCACCCGCGCCGTCGTTATCGTGCAAGTGCAGCACCGCGAGCCGGGCCATCAGCGGTGCCAGTCGATCCATGCGGTTGCGTCCGAGAATGGCGTGCCCCGAGTCGTAACAGAAGCCAATGTACTCAGGCTCATAGTAGTCGAAGACGCGCAACAACAGATCAAAGTTATCGGCGGCGTCGGCAGCAGTGACCACACCGGCCTGGACCGCGGCAAAGTCGATCAGATTCTCCAGCGCAATGGTGATCCCACGCGCCAGTGCATACGGCTGCAATTCATCCAGCGACCGGCGCAGCAGATCGAAGATCTGATCGTTGTGCGCTGCCAGCTCTGGGTGCACAGTCTCGGGATAGACATGCATCACCACGGCGTCGCCGCCCAGCGCGGCGGTGAAGTCGATGCGGTTCTTCACGAGCGCCACGCCCGCCTGGCGGGCATACGCTTTGGGTGAATACCAAAACTTCTCTTTGCCCTCCGAGCCGTGGGTGTCGGCGAGTTGCAGCCCCAGTTCACGGAGCCACCGCTCGATCTGCGTGATCTCGGACGGATGGTAGACAAAGTCGGTGTTCCACTGGTGACACCAATGGATGTGGGAAAAGCCCGCCTCGGCAATTGCGCGCAATGCCGGTAGCGGATCGCCTTGACTGCTCTGGTAATCGGTGGTAATCGATAACATAGTTGCTCACTTTCCAGCGGACGCTGACCCAGAACTGTTCACCCGCGGCCACTCACTGGCCGGTCGCTGCCATCGAGACAGACAGTTCGTCGATACTATTAATATCTGTCCTGAAATTCTCTGCGCCGGCGTAGCTGGCTGGCGGTGATTTATGCACCACAACCGAATTTCAGGATAGGCTCTTAATATGCACTACCAATATGCGCTACCAATATGCGCTACCAATATGCGCTACTGTGACGAATACGACAACGAGACATTGGAGCCAGAGCTCCGGGAGCTCTGGTCGTTTCCCACTGCAGAAGCTCGTAATCGCGCGAATCGAGAAATCAGGGTAACGGTGCCCAATGGTGAGATCAGCATTCGCTAACGCCGTACATGCGCATGAGAGATTGCACACGCCGCAAGGGGCATGATCGATTTGGTTTCTCGATGAGTTCTACGGTTGATGAGAGCTGCGGTTGATGAGGTCATTCTGAATAGACCGTTGCTTTCCCCATCAGCGTCTGGATCTCCACTCGACGCTCGGGCGAAGGCAGACCATAGTGTGGTTCATAGTGAAAGATCTCAGGCAACGTGGCGGCCCCGAAGCGGTCATCGAGCACGTCAAAATGTTCGGGCGAAACCAGGGCCGGGTGATTGACCCCACAAGCGTGGCACAGCCGCAATATTTCCTTGCGCAGGGTAATCACATAGTTGGCGAGCCGCACCGACTTTAGGGTGGGATCCAGCCCCCGGATCAGCCAGCGATTCTGCGTTGCAACCCCCGCGGGGCAATGGCCAGTGTGACAGCGCTGTGCCTGAATACAGCCCACCGCCAACATTGCCTCGCGCGCCACCGCGACCATGTCACAGCCCAGGCCAAAGGCAAAGAGCGCGGTCTCGGGAAAGCCCAGCTTGCCCGAGCCAATGAAGACAATCTGCTCTTGCAGGTTCTGATCGGCAAAGACGCGGTAGACGCGGCTAAAGCCCAGCTTGAAGGGCAGCGCAACGTTGTCATTGAAGACGAGGGGACCAGCACCGGTGCCCCCTTCGCCCCCGTCAATGGTGATGAAATCAACGCCCCGCTCGCTCTTCACCATCTGTTGCGCCAGTTCGTGCCAGAAGCCCATTTCACCAACTGCAGATTTGATGCCCACGGGCAGTCCGGTGGCTTCGGCAATCTGCTCCACAAAATCGAGCATGCTATCCACATCGTGAAACGCGCTGTGGCCATTCGGGCTGAGTACATCCTTGCCTTCGGGTACCCCGCGGATTGCCGCGATTTCAGCGGTGACTTTTTCACCCGGCAAGATGCCGCCGACGCCCGGTTTCGCGCCCTGGCTCAATTTGATCTCGATCATGCGGATCTGTGGTGTTTTTTCCACCTGGGCCACCAGCTTTGGCAGGCTGAAGCGGCCCTCTGCATCCCGACAGCCAAAGTAGCCGGTACCGATCTGCCAGATCAGCTCACCGCCCCGCTCGTGATAGGGCGAGACTCCTCCTTCCCCCGTGTTGTGGAGGCAACTGGCCAGCGCACAGCCCTGGTTGATCGCGTCCACCGCGGCCCAGCTGAGCGAGCCATAGCTCATGGCGGAGATGGCCACAACCGAGTGAGGACGAAAGGCTTTGGCCCGCTTGCGATGTGCGCCCACCACCTTGGAACAGGGAATGGCGTAGTTGGGATCGTAATGTGGATCACCGCGCTGGGCATCTTGCAGCGGAAAGGCGCTGTGCTTGATGATGAGATGGTTGGGACGCAGCTCCAGATCGTTGTCCGTGCCAAAACCAAAATAGTTGTTCTGCTGTTTGGCCGACGCATAGACCCAGCGGCGTTGGTCACGGCTAAAGGGCCGTTCCTCATCGTTGCCCGTGACGATGTATTGACGCAACTCTGGACCAATCGCCTCCAGCCAATAGCGAAAGTGCCCAACAATGGGAAAGTTGCGCAAGATCGCGTGTTGCCGTTGCGTCAGATCATAGACAGTCAACGCCAGCAGCCCCACCAAGAACAGGGTCAAAATCCACCACATCATTAGCTCTCCTTTGCCAACCCTTGCAACCACACCAACAGTACGGATCAGGTGATGTACCGCAGTAAGATACCACAGTGAGATACCACAGTGAGATACCACAGTGAGATACCACAGTGAGATACCACAGTGAGATACCACAGTGAGATACCACAGTGAGATACCACAGTGAGATACCACAGTGAGATACCACAGTGAGATACCACAGTGATATACCGCAGTGAAAAAAGTACGCCAATCATACGCTGGTGCTGCTAAAGTTCCAAATAGAGGGCAGCGACCCGCCGCGGGAATAACTGAATCAAGCCCACAAAAGGCACGATTACCACAGACCGCGCGCGAGGAAACGGGTAGAATCGATGTACCGAATCAATGCAGCAAAAGTAACCGTTGGGCAGGCACGGTTCCATTCAACCTTCAGGAGCAGAACAATGATCACAGGTTTACATCACGTCACCGCGGTGACAAGTAGAGCGCAGGCCAATCTGGATTTCTACACGGGCGTGCTGGGGCTGCGCCTGGTGAAACGCACGGTGAATCAAGATGACGTTTCAGCCTATCATCTCTTCTATGGTGACAAGGTGGGGAACGCGGGCACCGAGGTAACCTTCTTTGATTGGGCAGCCGCGCCCAACCGCAATGGCGTCGGCAGCATTGCCCGCACCTACCTGCGGGTGCCGAGCACGGACGCATTGGCATGGTGGGCGACACATCTGACGGACCATGGGGTCGAGCACGAGGGCATTGAAGAATTTCACGGTCACAAGTTGATCCACTTTGCCGATCCCGAAGGACAGGCCCTGGCGCTGGTCGATGACGACGGCGCTGCGGGCGGCGAGCCGTGGGCAGAGAGCCCTGTCCCGGTGCAACATGCCATTCGCGGGCTCTATGCCAGCTTGCTCATCGTTCGTGCGCTGGCACCAATGGCACAGGTGATGACAACATCGCTTGGCTACACGCAATCTGCCCAATACGAGACAGCAGCGGGTACGCTCACTGTCTTTGCATTGAATGGGGGTGGCGCGGGGCAAGAGATCTATATTGTGGAAGATCCCACCGGCATGAATGGGTTTCTGGGCGCTGGTGGTGTCCACCACATTGCTTTCCGCGTGCCGGACGGTGAAGCGCAGCAGGCAGTACGCCGTCAACTGTTGGCCGGTGGGCTGGCACCAACGCAACCTATCGACCGGTTCTACTTTCAATCGATCTACTTTCGCGTGCCCGGTGGTCAGCTCTTTGAAGTGGCAACCGATGGCCCTGGCTTTACCACCGACGAGGAGCTGGCACACCTGGGCGAGCGTCTGGCCCTGCCTCCCTTTCTCGAAGCACATCGGGCAGAAATTGAAGCGGGGCTACAGCCATTGCAGCTGCGCGGAAGATGATGGCCCGCGTGGTTATCCGTGGTTCAAGCTAGTTCCTGCAAAGCCGCCAACAACCGGTCGGTCTGTTCTGGGCGACCAACAGAAATGCGAATGCAATTCTCCAAGCCAGCTTTTTTATAGTAGCGAACGAGAATACCGCGCGTCTCCAACGCCTGCTTCAATGTGGCGGCCTGGCGCCCCACCACGTCACAGAGGATGAAATTTGATTGGCTGGGGTAGGGCGCCAGATAGGGAATGGCCTGTAACGCAGCCAGGAGCCGTGCACGCTCGCTCTTGATCTTTGCCACCACGGCAAGAATCTCATCCACATGGCGCAGGCTGGCAATACCAGCCACGGCAGCTGCAACACTCACATTGTAGGGCTGTTTGAATTTCCACAACGTCTCCATCAACCAAGCGGGGCAGATGCCATAGCCGAGGCGCAGACCGGCAATACCTGCGGCCTTGCTAAAGGTGCGCAATACGACCAGGTTCTCATGCTCCAACACCCAATCGGCCCGGCTTGGCTGGTCGGCAAATTCAACATAGGCCTCGTCGAGCACCACCAGCAACGGGAGCTGCAACAGGCGGCGCAGATCCTCGTCGGCCAGCCAGTTGCCCGAGGGATTGTTGGGTGATGTCAGGAAGAGCAGCTTGGGTTGGCCCTGCTGCATACCCAGGGTCGACGCTGTCGGGTCCGTGCCATTTTGTCCGTCGAGGTGCGCCAGGATCGCTTCCAGATCCAACGCGTGATCGGCTTTCCGCCAAATGTCCGTCACATTGGCACCGGTCAGCCCGGCATCAAAGCTGTACATGCCAAAGGTGGGTGGACAGTTGATGATCGTATCGCCGGGCTGCAAAAAGAGGCGGCAGAGATAGTCGAGCATTTCGTCTGCGCCGTGGGTGGGCAAGATGTGCGTGGCGGGCACGCCAACAAAGGCACTCAGGGCTGCGCGCAACTCCCGCTGTTCCGGATCGGGATAGATGTGATAGAACGGGTATTCGGCCAGTGCTTCGGCCACGGCTGGCAACGGCCCATAGGGATTTTCGTTGGCGTCGAGCTTCACGATCTGCTCGGCGGGAATGCCCAACTGCTGGCTGAGCACCTCGAAGGGCTGAATGGGTGTGTATGGTTCCAGGTGAGCAATTTCGGGACGCAAGAGCGTCTGCGCGGCAAAGGGTTGATCAGAAGTTGACATGGCACTCACGTTGCTTGATAGATGCGGCTTGATAGATGCAGCTCGATAGATGCGGCTTGATAGTTGACCGGTTGCTGGCCAGAGAGCAAGCCAGCCAGAGCGGTGAGGCGATTATAGCATACCCACGGCGGCGATGAGAATCTTGCCAACTTCAGCAGTTGGTCGATGGCGCTGATCCCACGTGGCTTTGTCCCACCAACGCATCACTGCTATACTCAACAGAACTGCTATACTCAACAGAGTTATGCTGAGAGGACACAGGCTTACACAACTTCGGTTAGAGTGTAGCAATTGCTCTGTCACATGACTTTCTCTGTCACATGACTTTCATGGTAGTCGGGACCCCCTCCCGGCCCCCTAAACGGGATCATTGATAATAGGTTGATTCGATACTCACATGCAATTTTCAGATTTTGCCCAAGCAGTTCAAACCAATGTGGCCAACGTCATCATTGGCAAAGAAGAAGCCGTGGAGCTGATGTTGGTGGCGCTGCTCTGCGATGGCCATCTGTTGCTCGAAGATGTGCCGGGAGTTGGCAAGACCACCCTGGCCAAGGCACTGGCGCGCAGCATTGATTGCTCCTTTGCACGCATTCAGTTCACGCCTGATCTCCTGCCGAGTGATGTCACCGGCATCAACTTTTACAACCAGCAAAAACAGGAGTTTGAGTTTCGCGCGGGCCCCGTCTTTCACCAATTGCTCCTCAGCGATGAGATCAACCGCGCCACGCCGCGCACACAGTCGAGCCTGCTCGAGGCCATGCAAGAGCAGCAGGTAACCGTCGATGGTGAGACGCTGGCGTTGCCCAGACCTTTTCTGGTGATTGCGACGCAGAACCCGATTGAACTGGAAGGTACCTTTCCGTTACCCGAGGCTCAACTCGATCGCTTCCTGCTGCAGATCCAGCTCGGCTATCCATCCGCAGCGGAAGAAGAAGAGATTCTGCTCCGCTACGAACAGCAAGATCCGCTGACCGACCTGACGGCGGTGGCCGACGCCGCTACGGTGCTTGCGCTGCAAGAACAGGTGCGCGGTGTGCACGTCAGCGAAGATGTGCGACGCTATCTGCTGACGATCGTGCGCAACAGCCGTACCCACGATGCCGTGCAACTCGGTGTTTCGCCGCGCGGCACGCTGGCACTCTATCGGGCCAGCCAGGCGCTGGCCGCGTTGCGAGGACGCACCTATGTGATCCCCAGCGATGTAAAACAGCTCTGCCCACCGGTGCTCACCCACCGGATCCACATTGGCGCGCAAACCCGGTTGCGGGGGCGCACGCCCGCGCAGATCATCAGTGAGATCGCGGAAAGTACGCCTGCGCCGGTGGTCTCGTAATGTTTGGACTGGGCCGGACGCGTCGGCGCTATACGATTGACCGGCAGAAAGATACCCAATTCAGCGATGCATGGGTCCTCCTCGGCGTTGCATTGAGTATCATCGGCGCCCTGACCGACAACCGCTTCTTTACCACGGCGGGCGTGGCGCTCTGGATCTTTGCCGCGCTTGGTTGGCTCTGGAACCGGGTGAGCCTGTGGGGGCTCGACTACGAACGCAGCTTCGGCGAAGTGCGTGCCTTTTTGGGCGAACAGGTGACACTAACATTGGTGGTGCGCAACCGCAAACCGCTGCCCCTCACCTGGCTCAACATTCATGACACCTTTCCCGCCGAGCTGCCCGTTATCGATGCCAGCCAACAGCAGCGCACCATGGTGGTGAACCCGGCAACCAACCTGGCAGAGTTTCACAGCTTCTGGATGCCGGGAGCCTTTCAACAGGTGGCGCGTACCTTTCAGATCGACTGTGCGGTGCGCGGGTTCCACGAATTTGGTCCGGCCACCTTGCAGACGGGCGATGGTTTTGGCTTCTTTGCCAGCAAGGCAGCACTCGCGCAACGGCAGCGGCTCATTGTCTACCCACGGCTATACAGCGTTGCCGAACTGGCCTTGCCCAGCAAAAATCCTTTTGGCGACGCCCGTGCCCAACAGAGTCTATTTGAGGATCCGCTGCGCACGGTGGGGATCCGCGAGTGGCAACAGGGGGATAGCCAACGGCGGGTGCATTGGAAGGCAACCGCGCGCCACCAGGCACTGCTCAGCCGTGTCTATGAACCGAGCGAAGAGCTGCAGGTACAGATCTTTCTGAATGTGGCCACCATGGAGCGCCACTGGCATGGCTATTTTCCCGAACTGCAGGAGCGGACGATTAGTGTGGCGGGCAGTCTGGCCGCGCTGGCCACGGAACTGCGGCTGCCGGTGGGGTTGATCGCCAATGGTGCCTTGCCCGGCGGCGATCAGCCGATCCGTCAACTGCCGGGGCGCAATCCCAATCAACTGATCCGCATTCTGGAACTGCTGGCCGCGGTCACCCCCTTTGCCACCCTGCCAATCGAGCGGCTGTTGCTGGCAGAAGCGCCACGCATGCCCTGGGGTGCCACACTCGTCGTTGTCACCGCGATTGCCAATGCGGAGCTGCTGGAATCGATTTTGGATCTGGCCACGGCCGGGCGACGCATTGTGCTCTTTACACTGGCCGCGGAAGCGCCCGCCGATCTGCTGCCCAACGTCACGATCTATCACCTGCCCCACCTGGTTGATGATGTGGTCGCCCCCAAACGCTTGTCCCCCGATGCTCTCGCCGTCGGCAGGGAGGCACAATGATGCGTTGCAAGAATGCTCGAGCGCATGCACTGCAATGCGAGGGTGACGCTGGCACCTCTGGATTGGGCCAGCCAACACCGTCCATTACAGCAGAGACAGAGTAGCAGAGACAGAGTAACTCAAGAGCTGAAGGAACCAGAATATCGATGCTTTTAACCAATCGCCGCCACCGGGTGCTCTTCATGGCCCTGGCCGCCATGGAAGTGGCTTGGTTTTTGCCCTTTGCCCTCACAATCTTCATCCGCTGGCAGCTGAATGCCGAGCCCAGCGGCGCGATCCAGCTCCCGGCGATGCTGCTCTACAGCGGCCAGTGGGCACCGCTGCTCTTATTTCTGCTCTGCTGGGGTGCGTTTCTGCTCGATCTGGTTGGCGCGGATCTGCTCAACCGCCAGCGGCTCGCATCTCCCGGCCGCGAACTGGTAATGCTCGCGCTCGTCGTGGGTACCTTCCTCTTGACGGCGCGGCTGTTGCTCTTTCCGACGGTTGGCGTGTTGAACGTGGCATGGCTGGGCATGGTTGTGCGCGGGATCTATGACCAGGGGCCAGGCAGCAGCGTCATACTTTTTTTGCTCGGCTTGAATCTTTTTCTCTGGTTTCGCGTGGCCACGGCGACGAATCGTTCACTGACCTTTTTGAGCGTGGGCATGAGCTTTCGATTGGGGATGCTCTTGGCGCTCGTGGGCAATGCGCTACTGATTGTGGTGGCGAGGCAGCCAACGGAACAGGCGCTGCTCTATCTCTGGCTCTTCTTTGGCTTTGGGCTGTTGGCGGTGGCGCTGGCCCGGGTGGATGAGAAGGCTTATCTGGCAACGCAGAGCAGCGGTGCGACATTGCCGTGGGGCCGCTTGGGCCAGTTGACCGTGATGACGGCCGGGGCCATTGCGCTTGCCATTGGCGGCAGCTTGCTCTATACCCCACAGTTGATCCGCGCGGTGGTGGGGTGGTTTGCACCCCTCTGGTCGTTGCTGGGCGGGATCTTGTTCTATCTCTTTTCGGCGCTCTTTCTGCTGTTGGGGCCACTCATGGATCGCCTGATTGAAGCCATCCGTGCAATTCTCACCACGTGGGAATCGTTGGCCAACACAGAAGGGGAGTTGGGGGCGGCCGAGCCAATGGCTGAACCGATCAGTTTCGGCGAGATCGTCAACAACGTGGCGCTGGTTCGCTACTGTTTGGTCACCTTCATCCTGGTCGGTGCGCTGCTGTTGATCTGGCTCTTCTTCGTCCGTTCGCACCGCGATCGACGCCGCGAGGAGCAGGAGCTCAGCGATGCCACCGGCCTCGCCACCGGTGGCAATTCGTGGCAGCGTCTGCGCGATCTCGTTGCGCTGTTGCGGTCTCACGGTTTGCGCCCGGGGCTCTTGGCCGCGATCTCAGTACAGAATCTCTATGCCAATGTCAGCCGCCTGGCCGAGCGACGGGGCCATCCACGGCAGCCCGCACAACCACCAGACGAGTATTTGCCCACGCTGCGGGCTGCCTTCCCGAACCAAGGAGCGCCGTTGCAACGCCTGACAGATGCCTACATGCGTGTGCACTATGGCGATCAGCCGGTGACCGAAGCAGAGTTGGCCCAACTGCGCAGCGAATATCAGACATTACGCACCGCGGCAGAGGGGACCACGGGTGACGGCCGAGGAGTAGGCAAGTAGTAGGCGAGCTTGCGTTTTGGTGGGTCCATTTGCGCTAGAGTACAGCTAGATGGTGCGGCGATCCCCCTGGGCATCGGCAAACGGATGCCCCTCCACAAATGGTTTGCCGTCGTTCTTTCTCTGAATGAGAGATCCCTGCGTAAGATGAAGTAGACCGTGAAAGGAGTTTTTCAATGGCGAAAAACGAGCGTTCCAGCAGCAAATCAACCACCGACAACCAGCAGCAGGCCGCAAAGCAGACAGAACGGGCCGTCCGGACGAACGGGACAGAGAAGGCGCACATGGAGACGAGCGACGAAAGCGCAGCCACGCAACGCATTGCTGATTTCGACCCGCACCATCCTCCGTGTGACAACACAGCCTGCGCCCCGCACCAACGCGAGAGTGCCTATGCCGTGGCCCAAGCCCAGCTAGACAGCGTGGCCGACTTTGTGGATCTAGATGATGATTTGCGCCTCTTTTTGCGTACGCCGCAGCGCGAGCTGATTGTCCACTTCCCCGTGGAAATGGAGAGTGGCACCATGCAGATGTTCACCGGCTTTCGGGTTCACCACAACATGGCCAAGGGACCGACCAAAGGGGGTATTCGCTATCATCCCGATGTGACGCTGGATGAATGCCGCGCGCTAGCCATGTGGATGACGTGGAAGTGCGCGTTGATGAATCTGCCCTATGGTGGGGCCAAAGGCGGCGTGATTGTCGACCCCAAGAGATTGAGCGCTCGCGAGCTGGAGCGGATGACGCGCCGCTACGCCACAGAAATGACTTCCTTCATTGGCCCAGAAAAGGATATTCCCGCGCCCGATGTTGGCACCAATGCGCAGGTGATGGCGTGGATCATGGATACCTATTCGATGCACAAAGGGTACTCCATTCCCGCGGTGATCACCGGCAAGCCGATTGCCGTGGGTGGCACGGTTGGGCGCGAATACGCCACGGGGCTGGGGGTGACGTACGTTACACGGGCGCTCCTCAAGCAGCGCTTTGGCCGCACGCTAGATGACGTCACCGTGGCGATCCAAGGCTTTGGCAATGTGGGGAGTTGGACAGCCCGCAGCATGCATGAACGGGGTGCGCTGATAGTGGCGGTGAGCGATCAATATGGTGCCATCTACAATGGCAACGGACTCGACCTGCGCCAGTTGACCCGCCACCTCAACACGCACGGCACGGTCACCGACTTTCCCGGGGCCGAAGCCATTACCAATCAGGAGTTGCTTGAGTTGGCTGTCGATGTTCTGGTGCCTGCGGCCCTGGAAGGGCAGATCACGCGGGAAAATGCCGAGCGTGTGCGTGCCACGCTCATTGCCGAAGGGGCTAACGGACCGGTAACACCAGAAGCCGATCAGATTCTGAATGACAAGGGTGTGACCATCATTCCGGACATTCTTTGCAATGCCGGGGGTGTCGTTGTCAGCTACTTTGAGTGGGTCCAGAGTTTGCAATCTTTCTTTTGGGATGAGGGCCAGGTGCGGCAGGCCATGCAAAAGAAGCTGCTTGACAATTTGGATGCAGTGATGGGGGTGATGGTCCGGCGCGATTGTGATCTGCGCACGGCGGCCTACACCATTGCCATCAACCGCATTGTCGAAGCGGTGCAAGTTCGGGGCTTCTATCCATGACCACCGCTGACATCCAAACCGGTTGGTTGGCACGCGCATGAAGTTTCCATTTGTAACCGAAGCGGCAACCTTTCTGGAGCGCCCCAATCGCTACCGGGTGGTTGCACAGCTACAACAGGGTGGAACAGTCATTCATGCGCACTGCCCCAACCCGGGCCGACTGCATGAATTGTTGGTGCCCGGGGCCAGAGTCCACGTGAGCGCCGCCGCCCACCGCGACCGCAAAACTGCTTATGATCTGCGTTTTGTAGAGCACCCGGAGAGTGGCCAACTGGTGAGCCTGGACACGAGGCTGCCCAATCAGCTCTTTGCCGAGGGGCTGGCAGCGGGCTACTTTGAACCCTTTGCAGCGTACAACGAGTGGACGGCGGAAGTAACCTTGGCAGCGTCAAGCCCTCACGTTGATACCGCTGCGGGGGGC
The DNA here is from genome assembly GCA_965228585.1 of Caldilineaceae bacterium. Taxonomy (GTDB): domain Bacteria; phylum Chloroflexota; class Anaerolineae; order Caldilineales; family Caldilineaceae; genus JAHBVH01. The sequence goes on along the minus strand of CBDDHX010000004.1, from coordinate 2,118,381 downwards.
AGGCCAACGGTGCGCAGCCGGATCGATTTTCGGCTCACGGCACCATCACAACCGCCCTGTTGGGTCGAGGTGAAGTCGGCCTCTTTGGTCATTGATGGCTGTGCCCGCTTTCCCGACGCGGTAACTGCTCGGGGCCGCCGCCACGTATTGGCGTTAGCTGCCGTGGCGGCGCGGGGAGAGCGGGCCGCGATCGTCTTTATCATCCAACGAGCGGATGCCCAACGCCTGCGCCCGCAATGGACCACCGATCCTGATTTTGGTGAAGCGCTGGTAGCGGCCGCGGCCGCGGGGGTGGAGCTTTACGCCCACACCTGTCAGCTGACGGTGCGTGAGGCGCGGCTAGACACGGCAGTTCCGGTCTCTTTGGTTCGAGGGTAGAAGAATGGAGAGGAAACGATGAAAGGGGCTACTCTGCAGACTACCGTTGCGTTATTCATCTTTTTGTTGCTTGTCTTACTCATGATTGGGCTCTACCGATCACCAACGACGAATCCGCTGGTTGTTCCAGCGGCCGAACAACCAGTCTTGTTAGAGCCACAGGCGATCGAGGCGGTCTCCCCGGCGGAGAGTGCCGGCACGGCGGAGGAGACGGCCATCACCGTCACCGCGTCCAACGCGGCCGCGGCCAATGCAGACGTGCTCATCTATGTTGTGCAGCCGGGCGAAGGGTTGTGGCGGATTGCGCAGAACAATAATACCACGGTCGATGCCATTCTCGCGGTCAATCCACAGCTCACCGATCCCGATGTAATCACGCCAGGACAGGAGTTGGTGATTCCCATTGAATGAGCGGGTGAATTTGAAGAGCGAACGGAGTGACAGCTACCGGATCAGTTGAAACGCTAACAAATGACAAATGGAAATTTGCTTTACAGAAACGAACTCATGTGCTATACTAGCTCATGTCAACAAGGGGATGTCCGGTTTCGACGGGGCAGGAAGTTCTTTGATGGCAGGCCGTAGAGTGTCGACTACGTTAAAATAGGCGCAAACACATATAAATGCCAACACAGGCAAATCCTTCAACTTCGGTTTCGCTAGCGCCCCAATGGCGGCTGCAGCTTAATCAACTTGAAGACTGACCCTTAATTAAGGGTCACGGCTCGGACTAATGGTGCTCTCAGGTTAGACGGTAGCCGACATATACTGCTGAGCTAGGGCAACTAGACGCCGATACGGTTGCCCGAAACTAGATCGGCTAGCTGGCCATGGGAATCCTGTTGCACGGAGTCCGGCCAGCGAAACAAGAAATGTGCAACTAAGCCTGTAGAGGTCTCTGGACGAATGTTTCGGACGTGGGTTCGACTCCCACCATCTCCACTACCTACAAGAGAGGGCATGGCCGCGGCCATGCCCTCTCTTTTTTGTTGCACTGACGATGAAGAGGCGTTACAGCAGTGAATCGGAAGCACCGCAGCGGGTGTGCAGCGCACAGGTGACATAATCGTGGGGCGGCGTTGGGCTGTTGAGACCTGTGCAATGCACTCGTGTACCGTGGGATCTGCCAGCCGCGGCGGCACGACGAAGGATTTCAGCGCTTGCTCCAGTGAAGAGGCGTTTCAGGAGTAAGCAGAGCCAGTGGCATGGGGCTAGCACCGCGACGGGTGTGCAGCGCACAGGTGACATAATTGTGGGGCCGCGTTGGGCTGTTGAGACCTGTGCAATGCACTGACGATTTACACAGGGATCTGCCAGCCGCGGCGGCACGACGAAGGATTTCAGCGCTTGCTCCAGTGAAGAGGCGTTTCAGGAGTAAGCAGAGCCAGTGGCGTGGGGCGGATGGAGGTGCGCATGAGAGCATACTCACGCCGCAAGGTGCAAGGTCTATCTGTTTGCTCTATCAGGACAGTTCTTCAGCGCCTGAGCAAACAACGCCGGAACCGCCCCACATGCACGTTCTGTTGCGCGGTTTGCCATTACAAATTTGCTGCCCGCGTGTGAGCCGTTTGTGTCGTAGGGCTATTCGTACTCAATCTCCAAGCCCCCAAACCATCCGGCGGAGAGGTTATAGATCAGGGCAAATAGAATGCCCACAATCGCGCCGATGATCCAATATAGGATGGGCAAGATCACAATCCCCCCGATAGCCAACAGTTGAATGGTGGGCTGGCCAAAAAGTTCCGGTGGAATCTCTGCACTGCTTTGGATCAACGTGGGCAGCACAATATTCAAGAGTCCACCCGTCAACAACCCAATGAGCGCGTATAGGAATCCCACAATCTTTGCCGCGGAAAATATGCGGATACGCTTGATTCGCATCATAATCAATTACGATCCTTTGGTTCTCTTTTCAGATCAAATTCTATTTGAGCGTCAACTTGGCCGGGTGTGGCCTTGTACGATGGTGCCGAGATGAACCGCTCTGTTTTGCATGGGCGAGCGCTGGTCAGCCCAAACGCGCCCAGTCCAATTCGGCATGTTCGATGTGAATTGTCCCATCATCGGCAACAAAGCGCCGGGCGCTATTCTCCGGAAAGACCGAAACATCAACTGGGGCTTGCAAGGTGATACCCTCGATCGCTTTGACGACATTGGCTTGCGTGACGGATAGTTCCGTCTTCCACTTGGCAATGGCAAAGTGAGTGTTGTGATAACGGCACAGCAGCGAACGCGTCTTCGTCTCGCTAACTTGCCAGACTCGCCCCAATCGAGTGGATCTGCGTATGAATCAGTGGGATGGAGCGCGACCACGCCGGGCTTATACCGATCGCCAATTGCCTATTCGACTTGCAGCTGAGGATAGTCGGGCAGGTAGAGTGCCCAGAGGAAAGCTTTGGCATTTCTGCAGAAGTAACACTCTGTTCACCGCTCTTCTCGGCACATTGAAGATTCGCGTTATATCTCTCAACTTTACGGATAGAGCTGGGGCAATTTGCGTAGAGATTTCCCGACTTTTTTGTAGTATGTCGATATTTGTCCACAATCTGATGCCAAGTTCAATCGGGCAACGCCTCCGCAACATCCAGTTTATTTATTTTACTCCAATTCATTCGTATATCCGAAAATGAATGTCGAAATTGCTTCATCTGCTCGTGTCATCGACATTATTCATATCAATCATAACAGTATGATCCTCATCCCATCCTAACGGTTACATGTGTTTACCATATCGGCCGCTTGGATAGTAGTCGAAATATGCCCGATTTGTGCTTCACTATCCTTGTGCTTCACTATCCTTGTGCTTCACTATCCATTGGAAGCGCCCGACCACGGAACATCTTCTGCCTGTACATGCATTGATCTCACCGACCTTGCCTGATCCCAGAACGCATCAACCAGAGAAAAAAGGGGCCGCCGAGCAGCGCGGTGATCACGCCGACCGGCAATTCTGTCGGCGCAAAGGCAGTGCGCGCGATCACATCTACCCAAATCAGCACAATCGCCCCGACCAAGAGCGAGAGCGGCAGGACCCGCCGGTGATCGCTGCCCACAAGCAGGCGCACCACGTGGGGAATCATCAGACCAATGAAACCGATGGCACCGCTCACCGCCACCATCACGCCGGTGATGAGTGAAACTGCCACAAAGAGTTGGCGACGCAAGGGGCGCACCGCAATGCCCAGCGCCGCCGCGCTCTCTTCGCCCATGAGCAGGGCGTTGAGCGCACGGGCCTGCAGCGCCAGATGGCTGGTCCCCACGGCCAACCCCAGCGCGGGCAGCGTGAGATCGAGCCAGTCGGCGCGCGCCAGGCTACCCAACATCCAGGCCAGCACTTGTCCGGCGAGTTGGCGATTCTCAGAGATGAGTGTGATAAAGCTGGTGGCACCTGAAAAGAGATAGGAGACGGCCAGCCCAGCCAGGATCAGCCGTTGGGGCGTGACATGGCCACCCCGTTGAGCGATTGCAAAGACCAGCAGAAAAGCAAGCAGTGCGCAAAGAAAAGAGCCCATTGCCACCGCATAGACGTCAGCAAACGCAAAGGCCCCCCAGCCAATCACCAAGACCGCGCCCACCGACGCGCCCGACGAAATGCCGAGCAGATAGGGATCGGCCAGTGGGTTGCGCACCAGCGCCTGCATGGTCACCCCCACCACCGCCAAGCCGCCGCCGACAAAGATCGCCATGAGCACACGCGGAAAGCGAATCAGCCAGACAATATTTGCATGGGCATTGCTCCACGTTCCCGCCTCAATCAACCCCACTTTGAAGGCGGCAATCGCCCACACATCCCCAAAAGGCACGTGGATCGGTCCCAGGCTGACGCCAAGCGTCACCGAGAGCAACAGGAGGCCCGTAAGCCCACCAAGCAACGCGGCGAGTTGCAACTTGGGACGGGTAGCCGCCAGCGCGGCAACGTCTCGGTGCGCTACACGTTCAGCCATACTCATACTGGGCCTCCCCCATCACGCCAGCTAGTAGTCGAGGGGGTGTACCCACCAAGTAGCAGCGAGTCTGCATGGCTGCCTACCGCAGCCACTCGCCCCGTCGCCAAGACCGACGTTTGCAGACAATAATAATCCGGCTGATCCAGCAAGTAATCGGGAGTGCCAGGGGTGGTCAATTCTTGGAAACGTGTTCGCTCGGCTTCGCTCATGCCGACGGCCGCGCCACAGCTTTGCACCGCCGGCCCAAACGCTTCGGCAAAGAGATACCCTTCTAAATAGTCGCGGGCGGCGGCTGGCAGCGGTTGTTGATAGAGCAGCGGATGGATCGATATGGCACACTGATGCAGACCGCTGGCCTGAAGCCACTGCAGGGCACGCTCGTACGGATTGGGGTATGGATTCGTGGCGGTTGGTTCCGCTTCGTTCTGCCAGCGCACATTTTCGGCCGTGCTGGCCAGCCACTCCAGTCGCCGGTAGCCAGGTAAATACTGTGCCCGGTAGAAGTTGCCAAAAAAGATGGCGACGGTGCCACCCGGTTTCACCACACGCACCATTTCACGCACCACCGGCATTGGATCGGGGAAGAGATTGGCCCACAACAGATCCGCACACCACGCACAGTCAAAGGTATTGTCAGCAAAGTCGAACGGTTGGCGCAGATCGGCCTGCACCAGTGTCAGAGGCGTCTGTACCCCTTGTTGTCGGGCAAAGTCCGCTGCCGCATCCAGGTGGATTTGTGAGCCATCCACCCCCGTAATATGACCCCGCGGACCGACCGCTTCACCGAACAGCGGAAAGAGACCGCCGGGTCCGCTGCCAACATCCACGAGATGCATCCCACTGCGGAGAACGAGCGCCGCTAGCGCCGAGCGATAGGCCGGCAGCATAAAGGCGTTGTAGCGCAATTCCGCGCTTGCATAATCCACATTTAATGCTTCTTCAGACATGATTTGAGCTACCCTTTCGCTTGTGTTTGCCAACCCCGCCCCACGATCACCTCACCTGTGCGCTGCACACCCGCCGCGGTGCTACCCATCCACCCCTGCAACGCCGATTCACTGGATCAAGCACTGAGCTGCTTCATCATACCGCCGCGGATGGCAGATCCCGGCGGTGCTTACGTTAATACACCGACACCGCCCGCAAGCGCTCGGCGGCCATGCGCGCGCCGCGGATATTGGGGCCCGTTGCGCCCAACTCCAGCTCAGCCAGTGGCCCAGTGACATAGAGGCCATTGAGCCATTCGAGCTGTGGGCTGACGATGGGATAGCCACAGGGCGCGCAACGCAGCCCATGAGCGGCAATGGCTTTATCGACCAGTTCACCGCCTGGGCGTGTCGGTGCAAAGCCGGTGGCCAAGATGACGCGGTCAGCGTTGATGGTGGCGCCACTGGCAAGCTGGAGATGGATTAAACGAGGTGTATCCGACTGTGGCGCATCCAGTTGTGGCACATCCAGTTGTGGCGCATCCAGTTGTGGCGGAAGCATTTGCGCGCCAACGACTTCATCCTGGCAGAGGCGAAGTCGCTCCTCTTTACAGTGGCGCTCCACCGCGCGCATGACATCGTGGGGGATGCTGCCGCGGTAGCGTCCCGCGGCGATTTGGGCGCGGCGTTGCGCGTAATCCGCGGTATGGTGAAATTTTGTTAAACACTTGGGGCCATTCCAACAGGGAGCACTGTCAAAGTGGGCGTTGCGCACCGGGTGACGCATCAACAGCGTGACCCGCCCGTCGAACCCCTCGTATGCGGCCCGCTGGCTTAGGAGGCAGGCAGTTTGCGCGGCGGAAATGCCACCACCAATTACGACCAGATGGTGCCACGGCGGAACCGATGCCGTGGTAAACGTATCCTCAAACAGATGGTGAATTGGCGCATCTTGCTCATCACGCAATGCTTGGCTCCACGTGGGCCGGTTGAGCGCTGTACGTCCCACTGCCAACAGCACGTTGCGAGCGTCTATCGCACCCCGATCGCTCTCGACCAGCCAACCGGACTGCCGTTTGACCAGCCGTGTGGCCATGCCGGACAGCCACAGTTCAGCCAGTTTGTGCTGCTGCACCAGATGATGGTTGTGGGCCTGGAAGAGATCGTATGCTGGCCGTCCATAGGGTTGACGAAATTCACGATGGACAAAGCCATCAGGCGACTGGGAAAATCGATTGAGATCATCCGTCTGCACACCCAGATGATGCACCGAGGGCGAACGCATGAATGTCATCCCCGTGTTGCGCGTCAAACGGTTCCAACGCACCAAAGGTTTGCCGGCCGGGTCGAGCACGCGGATGCGGTCGGGGGCGACCGCGCCTGTCGCCGTGAGCACATGGGCAATGTGGGTGCCGTGAATTCCCCCGCCGATGAGTAACCACTCCAACATCACGCGGACACCTCCGTTTGCGCTTCATCCGCGGCCGTAAAGACCAGGTGTAGTTGGCCCGTAATGGGATGCACACCACAATGCGCATCAACCTCATAGACCGAACGCACCCAGTCGGGCGTCAACACCACGTCCGGTGCGCCGGCGGTGGCGATGCGCCCATTCGACAGCAGATAAAGCCGATGGCAATAGGCGGCGGCGAGATTGAGATCGTGCAGAGTCACCAATGTGGTGATGCCCAGCCCGCGCACCAGATTCAAAATCTCCAGTTGATAGCGGATATCCAGGTGGTTGGTCGGCTCATCGAGCACCAGCAGTTTGGGTTCTTGGGCCAATGCTCGCGCCACCAGCACCCGCTGCTTTTCCCCGCCAGAGAGGGTATTGAAGCTGCGATCGACAAAGGCACTCATGCGCACCCGCGCCAGCGCATCGGCCACAAGCTGAGCGTCGCGTGCGTTGTCCGCCTCCAACATGCCTTTGTGCGGCGTGCGCCCCATCTCCACCACCTCCAGCACGGTGAAATCAAAATCGCTCGGCGTCTCCTGAACCACCACACCCGTACGCCGCGCCGACTCGCGCGCGCTGAGCCGCCATACATCCTCGCCGCCCAGTTGGACATAGCCGGCCACCGGTTGCAAGAGGCGGTAGACGGCGCGCAGCAAGGTCGACTTGCCGCTGCCATTGGGACCAATCAGCCCCACGATCTCACCCGGCGCCACCTGGAGCAAGACCTCTTCGACAATTCGATGACTATCAATTTGGATTGCAACGTTGTTTACTTCTAATTGCATAGTTTACCTTGTAGAGAAAACAGATCGACCTTGCATCTTGCGGCGTGAGCATTCTCTCATGCGCACGTCCAGCATGAGAGAATGCTGGTTCCACCATTGGGCAACGTTCCATGTTTTCTCGATTCATCATTTCCCGAAAGTTTTTCGAAATAGAGCAGCCGGTCGACCACGGGATCTGATTGATGCAGATAGATTGTCACAAGTTCATGATAATGTTGACGATTACAGTGCGTTGGCTTGAAAACGGTAGATTTCCCTTGTATCACCATTGGCCTTCGATATCTCACTAGCCGTCATCTGCCCCGCCATTGCAACAGCCACAGAAAGAACCGTCCCTCCAGCGCAGCCGTCACAATCCCCACAGGCAACTCCTGCGGTGCCATGATCGTGCGTCCCGCCAGATCGAGGGGAATGGAGTCACGAGCCCCGTTCATGCTCAGCGCGCTCACTCGTGAACAGCGGGTGGTTGTGACGCAAATGAGCAATAATCGCGCCAATCTCGCCAAAGCGGACCACACCCGCGGCGCTCTCAATCTTCCATTCGGGTAGAGCGCCAGAGCTATTCCCTGGCGTCGCCGTGATCTTGACCGGCACCGAACCATTCATGAATGCGGTGACCACGGCATAGCCAGCGCGTTCCAGCGCGCGGCGCAGCCAAAGACCGGCCAACCCATCCGCTTCGAGCAACACCTCTGCGACCTGCTCCTGCCGGTAGCGGAAGCCGCCGACCTCGCGGTCAAAGTCCAGCTCCGCGCTGGCAAAGGTCGCCTCAAACGCGCCATTCAATACCAAATCTTCGGGCACACCGCAGAGGAACTGACCATCTTCCGTGATGAGCCAGAGCGTATCGGCTGTGCGCAGCGCCAGGTCGAGATCATGGGTGGACATGAGCACGGCCAGCCCGGTCTGGCGCGCCAGCCGCCGCAGCAATCCGGTAATCTCGACGCGCGTGGGCAGATCGAGAAAGGCGGTCGGTTCATCGAGCAGCAGAAACTCCGGTTCTTGGGCCAGGGCACGCGCGATCATCACCCGCTGCCGTTGGCCATCACTCAACTCGGTCACCGGTTGGTGGGTGAGGTCAGTCAGGTGGGTCACTTGAATCGCCCAGCGTACGGCCTGGTGATCGCGCGGGGTCAGCCGTCCACGCAGTCCGGTATAGGGAAAGCGCCCCAGGCTGATCAGCTCATAAACAGTGAGATTGCCGACCTGAAGGCGATCGGTGAGCACCACGCTGAGGCGCTGTGCCAGCGCCTTTTTGGGCAGCCGATGGAGCGCCACACCACCGATGGTCACAGCGCCGTGGAGTTCGGGTTGCGTACCGGCGAGCGTGCGCAGCAAGGTGGATTTGCCTGCACCATTTGGTCCCAACAGACAAGCGAACTCGCCCCGATGCAACTGGAGATCGATGGCAGATAGCACCGTTTTCGCCACCCCACGCTCCTGTCGATACCCGACGGCAAGGTCACGTCCAACAATGACAGCTTCGCTCATAGCCAGCCTCCCCGTCGCGCCCGCAAGAGTACCCATAGCGCCACTGGTGCGCCAAAGAGTGAGGTCGCCGCGTTAATTGGCAACGTTAGGCTGCTGCCCGGCATTTCGGCGAGAATACCACAGGCGAGCGCCAACACCACGCCGATCCAGATCGACGCAGGCACGAGTATGCGATGATCCGAGGTGCCAAAAAGGCCGCGTGCCAAGTGGGGAATGGCAATGCCCAGAAAGCCGATTGGCCCGGCATAGGCCACCACCGCCCCCGCCATCAGTGCGGCGCTGGTCATGATGATGAGCCGGGCGCGCTGTAGGTTCAGGCCCATGCTCTGCGCATAATTTTCACCCAGCAGCAACACGTTGAGAGTTTTGGTCGCCAATGCCGCAATGGCCGCGCCGACCCCGATTACACTCAGAAAGAAAGGAATCTCGTTCCAGCGCACCTTGTGAAAGCTGCCAAAGCCCCACTCGACAAATTCGCGCGTGCGCTGTTCATCGGCAAAGAAAACGAGGACCGTCACCACCGCCGAGACCAGCGCGCCGATCACCACGCCCAGTAGCAGCACCGTCGTCATCTCCTGGACGCGCGCGGCCACCGCCAGCATGATGGCGAGCACGGCAAATGCACCGATGGCCGCCCCGGCCACCGTACCTAAATTACCCAGCAATCCGCCACCGATGGCGCCATAGCCGACGGTCACGGGCAACACAATCACCACGATTGCCACGCCCAGACTTGCGCCCGACGAGACACCTAGCGTAAAGGGGCTGGCCAGCGGGTTGCGAAAGAGGGTCTGCATCTGCAAGCCAGAGAGCCCCAAGCCAATGCCCACCGCAGTGGCTGTGAGCACGCGCGGCAGGCGAATATCCATGACAATCGTGCGCCACGTCTCCTTCTCGACGGCTCCCCCCATCAGCACGGCCAACACCTGCCCCACGGGGATGCGCACGGAGGACCAACTGAGCGAGAGCAGGAAGGCAAAGAGCGTGAACAAGGCCAGCCCGCCAAAGAGCAGCAGGCGCTTACGGTCCACGGCCGCTTGGATCGCGTCTGCTTCCCTTTCGGTATTGGGTTGGCTCGCTTCGATGATTTGGGCCAATCCACGGCGGCTGGTTGGGTTGAGTTGTATCGACATGTCCTGTCCTTCGCTCATGTGTGCCAGGACTTACGCAGCCACCGGCAGCTGCGTAGGTCCTGATCTATTCCACACCCGGCACCCGTTCGAGATGGATCACCGCATGCTCAGGCAGCAAGTCCGGGTGAAGAATGCTGACCATGTCGGCGAGCAATTCATCGACGCGGATGGAGGGCGTGCGGAAGTAATCTTCATCGCGGCCAAAGCGGTGGAACATGTTGCCCGCCGGCAGCGCCTGGAACTCGCCATTGAGGGGATCCGTGGCGATGAAATCGGCCGCGGTCTCTTCGGTGGGCAAATAGGCCATGCTAAACCAGTAGTCGGCCTCTGCAGCCTGTTCCAGCACCACCTCCACCGAAACACTGGGAAAGAAGCCGCTGTAGTCGAAGAGATCTTCACTCAAGATGCGAATCCCGCCCGCATCCTCGATTAAGATCGATTCGATGCGATTGTAGGGTCGAGAGTTGAAGCCTCCCTGGCCGTTGATGTTGCCCAACAGGACAGTTGGCTTCTCAGCCTGAGATTGGGCAAGATCGCGCAGGCGCATATATTCGTCGGCAATCGGTGTAAAGAGGTCGTTGGCTTGGGCTTCGATGTTGAAAAAGAGCGATACAAACTTGAGCTGTTCGGCAGAGCCCAGCGGACCTTCGGAGAAGGGGCTGAAATAGACATACGGAATGCCCAAGCTGCGCGCTTCTTCAATCTCGGTGCGACTACCGTAAGAAAACAAGAGTTCCGGCTCAAACTCGATCGTGGCTTCCCAGCCGCTATCATATTCGCCAATATTGCCCAACTCGCCCGCCTCGTATTTGGCGCTGATCTTTGGCAAATGTGCAACACCCGTCGTGTACTGGTCGCGCCAGGCCACCAGCGGATCCAGCAGATCGAGCATTTCCACGGCACCCAGCACGCCACCACCCGCTTCGATCATGCGCTTCACCGGCACCTCAATCACCAGCGTATCCTCGGCCGCGGCCAGTTCCTCTGGCACCGGCGTGCCACACTGCACCAGCACATACTGCTCCACGGCTGACTCTGCGGCGGGATCGTCGTAGGTGGAATCGATCGTGATCACCTTGTAGTGGTTGTGGTAGGTCACGCTCCACTGCGCGGTGTATTCTGCCTCGACTTTGTCCGGAAAGTAGTCGATGGCGGGATCATAGGACGCGACGCACTCTTGTGGGTTTTCCGCCGCTGTGCTATCAGCAGATGCGGTATCGGCAGAGATTGTCTCAGCAAACTTCTCGGGGTAGAGCCCCTCGGCAATCGTGCGCAGGGCGACCACATTCTCCAGCCCCGGGGTCGCCTGTTTGTAGGTGAGCGGGATAAAGCGCGCACTTTGGATGGCGCTTACATCCGCCAATTTGGGCTGGCTCTGGAGGAAGGCGATATTGTCGTCAAACGCGGCCCAGGCGCTATCGCTGACCAGGATGACTTCAGGGTCGCGGCCAATGACCTCTTCCCAGCTGGTGGTGAACCAATCGTCCTCGACATCGGCAAAGATGTGCTCCCCGCCAGCCAGGGTGATGAGCGTGTGGGGCATGGCCAGCGCACCGGAGGTGAAGGGGCTATCCTGGCCACTATCATAGTTAAAGACACGCAACGGCTCGTCAACCATGTCGACGGCATCTGTAATCGCCTTCACCTCGGTCTGTAAGTCGGCGACCAATGCCTCTGCTCGTTCGTTCACGCCAAAGATCTGCCCGGCCGCGAGAATGTCGTGATAGAGCTGGGCAAAGCCGGTCATTGATTGGGCATCACTGCTCGGTGCGCACGATTCGCTGACGACGTAGCTACCGATGCCCACTTCGGCCAGCTTGGCTGGGGTCAAGCCCGATTCTTCGCTAAAGCCATAGCCCCAGCCGCTCCAGACGAAGTCGGGGTCGGCCCCCAACACCACTTCCAGGCTGGGCGGTGGCCAGGATTCGGTGGAGAGGACGGCTAATGATTCGGTGCGCTCGCGATAGTCAGGCTGCACCTTATCCGCGGGGGTATCGCCGGTCCAGACGCCAGCAATACGGTCGTCCAAGCCCAATTCGAGCATGATCTCGATCATGTTCGCCTCAAAGACGATGGCACGTTCGGGTGGTGCCGTAAAGGTGACCTCCTCGCCACAGCGTTCCACGGTGACGGGGAATGCGCTGTCGGCGCTCTGCTCAGTTGTGGCAGCAGGCACGGACGGCGTTGCACAGGCCGTCATGAGGAAGAGCAGGGCGGCTAGCGCGCCCAGATGGGTGCGAATTCGTTGGGTATACATTTTTCTCCTTTACTCTGAATTTGGTGCGACAAACCGAAAGATATAGGCTTGTTCATATTCGTACTGCATCCTATCGACCACCCGTTGATACAAATGGTCCGGTAACGTAATTGGGATAAAACCAGAAGGCAACAGCCGCTGCAAGCCAACGGCAAACCCCGCTTCTTGAAAGGCGAGCGCGATCTCATCCAACTTGTAATGCTGCATTTTTACTGACCCAAAGCGGTCAATTTCAGCCTGCATCGCCGGCAGACTGGGATTCCCTTGATAATCGGTATAGGTGGCGTAATAAATGCCGCCCGGTTTTAGGGCGTGACGAATTTGGCGGGCGTGGTCGGCCATATCCTCGATCAGATAGATCACAGCGGTGCTAGTTGCGAGATCGAAGCGGTTGGCGTATGGTTCCAGGCTCTCTGTAGCCACATAATCGAGTGGTAGGCCCCCTTTGCGCTGATTCGCCTTGGCTACGGATCGGCGGGCTAAATCAACGCCCAGCCCGGCAGCAAAAGGCCGCTTCCGGTAAAGGAAGCGCAGAAACCCACCTTGGTTGCAACCAAAATCAAGAATATGATGGGTGCTGAGATCGGTTTCAGTGATGGCATTCAGTACTTTGTGCCAGAAGCGCTCATGGGTATCTTCCATGTGCTGCTCATTTAGGGTGGGATCGTTCCACCACACATCATATAATTTGGATTCACTCATAAGTCTCTCTCCGTTGAGGATATTTTTGTCCTTTGCTCTTTGCCAATGGCCCATCGGCATCAACGACAGGTTTTGGCTACGTCACCTTGTTCCCCTACGCTCATTACCCGACAAACTGGGTACAACTTCCCGGAAGTTGTTGGGTGGCAAGCCCTTGCTCGAACTTGTCCAGAGGCAGTCTCTTGGCTACTCACCAATGGTTGGACAGTAGGTGAATGGAGGTGAATGGTCAAGCTGTGTATTGATGTCACGCGAGCTCTGTTACCGTACAGCCATCAATACACAGTCATCAAAGCGTTGCCAGATGATGCCGACCTCCCGAAACCCTGCGTCTTGCAAAGCCCCACTTTGCAAATCGCGTCCGGCGTTGGTCGAGTTATCGGGCGAGCGCCAACCAAAGCGGCGCTCCCGTTCAGCCAGCAAGTCGGCCATGGCGGGCTCTTGGCCCACGGCATCCCACCACTGCGCCCATGTCTCCACGCCCAGCCGAGCAAAGCTTTCATCCCGCCACTGTTCCTCACGCACCGCCTTCGCCACCTTTTGAAAGGAAGGCAGTTGGGCGCTGAATTTCATGTTATCGCCGTTGAGAAAGATGCCACCGGGACGCAATAGCTTGGCCACCTGGTGGTAGACGCGCACGAGGTCGGGGACAGGTAGCCAGTGCAGCGCGGTGGTGCTGACCACGGCATCCACTTGGGATTCCCCCACCGCCTCTATCCAGGAGGGATCACAGAGATCGGCATCGACCCAGCGCAACCGCCCATCCATCGTCCCCAGCACGCCTTGGCCGAGCGCCAATAGCACCGGATCGAGATCGACGGCCACGCTGCGCGCCTGCGGAAACCGCGTCAACAACCGCTGGCTCAACGACCCCGGTCCACAACAGAGATCAAGCAGCACAAACTCTGCCGGCAATAGCTCGGCCAGCACTGTAGCCATCGCTTCAAAGCGATCCTCGCGGTTAGGCAGATAACCTGTCTGCTGCGCGTCCCAGCGCACCAGCCAGTGCTGCCAATCAATGTCAAGCGTTGGTTCTTCAGATGCGTTCATTTCATTCCTTTTTCTTACGTTCATTTCAATTGGCGTGGCTAAAGTGGGCTCTGTTTGAAAATAGCAGTTCCGGCAAGCGGGAAAGCTACCGTTTTCAAGCCAACCGCACTGTGCTAATTCCAGTCAATTAGAAAAATCCGCGTTCTATCCATATCACTTGGGCCGCAACCAATCCTCCAGCGTTTCGCCCAGCGCATTGCAGCCCAAGACGACCAGGAAGATCGCCACGCCCGGCGGCAGCACCAGATGCGGCGCCTGGTCGAGATAGGGGCGGGCTTCGACCAACATGGCACCCCATTCGGGCGTCGGTGGTTGCAGACCGAGGCCGAGAAAACTGAGCGCGGCAATTGCCAACATCGTCGCGCCGGCGTCGAGACTCAGCTGCACGGCAACCGGTCCAATAATCCCCGGCAACAGATGACGGGTGAGAATGCGCCGGTGGGTGGCGCCGGTGGCGTGCGCGGCGGTGACAAAGTCCCGTTGACGCAAGGCAAGCACCAGACTGCGCGTCAACCGGGCATAGGTGACCCAGCCGCCAATCGCCAGCGCCGCAATCAAGGCCGGCCGACTTGGCCCCACCGTGCCGATCAAGGCCAGTGCCAGAATAAGTTGGGGCAGCGCGTAAAAGAAATCGGTGACGCGCATGGCGAGGTCATCGATCCAACCGCCGCCATAGCCACTCAGCAGCCCGACAGTCAGCCCGATCAACAATGACAGCCCCAGCACACCCCCAGTCACCAAGAGCGAGGCACGGCCGGCCCAAACCACGCGGCTCCAAACATCGCGGCCCAGTTGATCGCTGCCCAGCCAATGTGCAGCGGACGGCACTTGCAGGCCCATGTGCAGATCAACGGCCGTCGGGTCATGCGTCGCCACCAGCGGCGCGGCCAGACAGAGCACGACGAGCACGATCATCACGCCAATCCCAACCAGGTGCGGTTGATGGCGCGCGGCTAGCCGCGCGCGCGCAACCCCAGCCGGCAAGCGTGGTCGGCGGGGCGGGGCGAGCACTTTGGTCAAGGCTTTCGCTGCTTGCATCACCGGTTTGCTCGTCCATAGCGAATGCGCGGGTCAAAGATGGGATAGCTGAGATCGACCAGTAGATTGAGCAACAGGATTAGGCCGGCAAAGAGCAAGACCGTCGCCTGGATTACCGGCAGATCGCGGTAGCTGACGGCTTGGGCGTAGTAGTTGCCCAGCCCGGGCAGGCTAAAGAGCGTTTCAATGATAATTGTACCGCTGATCAACATACCGAACTGCTGCACTGCCACGGTAACAAAGGGCACGGCGATGTTGGGCAGCAGATGACCCCAGAGCAGACGCCATGCCGGTAGCCCTTTGGCGTGCGCGGTGCGCAGATAGTCACTCTGCAGTTGTTCCAGCAACAGCGAACGGAGCAAGCGACTCAGCCGCGCCGCATGACCAACCCCCAGCGTGACGATTGGCAGGAGAAAGTGTTGCCAACTCTTGGCCCCAAACGCAGGCAGCCAATCCAAGTAGACGGCAAAGAGCAGGATCAGCAGAAAGCCCAGCCAGAAATCGGGCAACGAGACAAAGAGCAACGCATTGAAGCGCACAAGCTGATCCCCCACCTGCTGATTGTAACGCGCAGCCATTACACCGCCGGGAATGGCCAGCAACAACACAAAAGCCATCGTAACGCCACCCAGCCCAATCGAGAGGCGCAAGTGCTTGCTCAACTCCTGCCGGATCGGCTTGTCCGTGCGAATCGAATAGCCGAGATCGCCGCGAATTGTCTGTCCAAGCCATTGTCCATATTGCACCCACAGTGGCCGATCCAGCCCATACTCTGTGCGCACCCACGCAATCTGGTCAGCATTAGGCGTGCCACCCACCCGCTGTGCAGCAATGATCTGTGCCGGATCCGCCGGGGCCAGGTAAATCAAGAGATAGGCCAACACGCTGACGCCGATCAGCAGAATCAGCGAGTGGAGGAGGCGTTGGAGCAGGTAAAGGATCATGAGCGTTATTTGGCGAAAGTCAGACGGTAGTCAGTGGACAGTAGTTAATGGACAGTGACTTACTGATCACTGATCTACTCCGCCACCGTCACTTCCTGCACTGCATAGCTCAGATCATATTCGGTGCCACCCAGGCGGAAGCCCTGCACTTCGTTGCGAATCCCATAGACCCGTTCGGCGTAGACAAGGGGAATGACCGCGGCTTGTTCATCGAGATGTTGCCAGATCTGGTCATAGAGCGCCTGCCGTTCGCTTTCATCGGTGGTGACCAAGACGGCATCGATCAGCGGATCGAGATCGGGCGAGGCATAGGAGACGGTCGATTCGGCGCGCTCATCGGTGTAAAAGGCACCGGCCAAGAGTGTATGCGGATCATAGGGTGGCCCCCAGCTAAAGCGCATGATCAGGTCATAATCCTTGGCATAGAAGGAATCGAGCCAGCCGCTGTAGTCATAGAGGCGCAGTTCCAAGGCAATGCCGACTTCCTTTAACTGGGCTTGGATCGCCGTGGCCATCGACGCAGTCTGTGGCAGGCGCGACTGATCGACCACCAGATTCAGTTGCAACGGCTGTCCATCCTTTTCCAAGATACCGTCGGCGTTGGGCATCCATCCCGCTTCGGCCAGGAGCGCGGCGGCTTTCTCCTGATCATAGCTGTAAACATCGATGTTAGTGCGGGTGACATAGGGGATCACACTAGGCAGCAGACCGGTGGCGCTCTCTGCACGCCCGCCAAAGATCGCTTCAACCAACCCTTGGCGATCAATCGCATGGTTGACCGCCTGCCGCAGTCGGACATCGTCAAAGGGTGGCTTGCCGTGGTTGGCGGCAAGGTAGAAACTCGTGGCACCTTCTGCCGTTAAGAGCTGCACATCATCGCTCGCCTCCAGTGCGGCCATGCTCTCCGGTGGAATGCTGCCCAAGTACTCACCGCCAATGGCATGGACATCACCACTTAACAGCGCGGCAATACGCGTTTGGGCATCGAGCACCACTTCAATATCGATTTTGTCCAGCGCAGACGCTTCTCCCCAATAGTCGGCATAACGGCTCAAGGTTGCTGCCTCATCCGTGAGGGTGTCGACCTGCCAGGGACCCGTGCCGATTGGTTGGGCAAACGCGCCCTCGCCATCAACCGCAGCCAGACTGAGAAAGCGCACCGGGCGGATCAAAGTAAAATCTTGCATGGCCGGGTAGTAGGATTGGGCCAGTGTCAAGACCAGGGTGCTGTCGTCGGGCGCTTCAACACTTGAAATTCGAGTCGCTGTCGGCAGCCAGTTATGCGCCTCATTGCCGACCCAGCGCTCCAGGTTCCACTTGGCCGCGGCGGCGTCAAAGGGCGTACCATCGTGAAAAGTCACTCCCTGGCGCAGGTTGAAAGTCCAGGTCAGCCCATCCGCCGAAATCTCCCACGATTCAGCCAACGCGGGGATGATGCTGCCGTCGGTCGCATAGCGCACGAGTGGTTCATAGACTAAATCCAGCAAGACCATGCTTGAATCGTAGACATGAGGATTGCCCGGCCCCAGGTTGCGGCCAGAGGCCAGGATCAGCGTCTCTTCCGCGGTCGCTGGTTGCGCAGCACCATCGGTTGCCGGTGCTGGCGCTGTCGGCACACAGGCACTTAAGAACAGAGACAGGAGCAGCAATCGTAGGATTGCACGTAGATGGTTCATTGTGTTCTCTCCAAAGAGTTTGGCATTGGTTATTTTGTCGATAAAAGGGCACGGCATCAGTGCACTATGCGGTTAGACGCCGACTGCGGCACCTTGGGCAGCAAAGAGCACCGCGCACTTGTGGTGCGTCATATCACCGGCAGCATAGACGCTGCAATCATGTTGCGCGCCAGCACATTTACCTGCTTGGAGCAGATCGCATTGAGTTCACATCCCAATGCCGCCATGAGAGCAGGATGCTGGTAGGTCGCAGTGCACAGAGCGGCGACGAATACGTTAAAGCGGTGACCGGTAAACGGGTTTGGAGAGCCATCAGCATAGATCCTTTAGCGATAGCTTGTTTTTCTTGAGGTAGGCCATCAAGCCAATCTTATTGACCGTGCGCATGGCGCTGGTCGAGGCGCGGATCTTGACAGTGCGCCCCAATTCTGGGACATAGACGGAAAACTGCTGGACATTTGGCTGCCACTGTCGCCGCGTTGCCTTTCTGGACCAGGGGCGGTTGTTGCCGAATTGTGGCCCTTTGCCGGTTAATTGACACTTTGCCATTAGAAATGCTCCTTTTTGTTAAACGTATGATTTATCGTTTATCCCACATCGCTTCCTCCAGTGAACGGGCTGAGATATTGAATTGTCGATTTAAGGGTAAAAACCAGCGTAAACAATGCGCTCATGGTCAGCACAATCGACGCGCCCGACGGCACGTCAAAATAGTAGGAGAGGTAAAACCCCGCAATGCCGCTCAAAATACCGACCAGCGCGGCAACCCCGATCATGTGATGCAATCTTTGCGTGAGCAATCGTGCTGTCGCGGACGGCGTGATGAGCAGCGCCAGCATCAGCGCAATGCCAACCGCTTGGAGGCTCGCCACAATTGTGACGGCAATCAGGACCAAGAGCAGCACCCGCAACCCTTCAACGGGCAGTTTGAGCGTGTGTGCCAGGCCGATATCAAAGCTAATGATCAGAAACTGTTTGTAAAAGAGACCGATCACGAGCAATACCACGGCACCCATTGCCGCCATGATCCGCAGGTCGCCTTGGCTGATGCCATTGATGCTGCCAAAGAGGATATGCGCCAGATCGATGCTGTAGCTGCCCTGCGTGCTGATGATGGCAATGCCCAGCGCAAACATAGTCACAAAGACCAGGCCGACCGCGGTATCCTCTTTGAGACGCTCATTGCGGGTCAGGAATGCAATGAGCAGTGCCGAGAGCACACCTGCCGCCAATCCGTCGACAAAGAGATTGCTGCCCACTGCGCCACCAGCAGCGGTGTACGAGATTGCAACACCCGGCAGCACCGAGTGTGCCAGCGCATCTCCGAAGAAGGAGAGCCCCCGCACCACCACGAAACAGCCAATCACAGCGCTGATACCGCCGACCAGGATGAGTGCCAGTAGGCCCCGTTGGATGAAGGTGTAGCTCAGCGGTTCCAGGAAAAAGTCAATCACATTCATGCTGTCACGCTCCGACACCCTGTTCATCCGCGATGAAGACCATTTCGTTCTCCTGTTGAAAGACAGCGAGCGCCCCGCCATACGCCTGCCGCAGCACATCGGGTCGCATCACCTCTTGGGGGGGACCAAATGCCAGCAGGCGACGCTTCAACAGGAGTATGCGGTCAAAATCACTTGATGCCCGGGCCATGTTATGCGTTGCCAGCAAGATGGTGATCCCCTGCTCGGTCAGCAGATCCAGCATCTTTACGATCTCCTGTTCCGCCGTTGTATCCACCCCGGTGAAGGGTTCATCCATCAGCAACACACGGGCTTCTTGCGCCAATGCACGCGCGATGAAGACCCGTCGCCGCTGCCCCCCGCTCAGTTGGCTGATCTGGCGGTTGGCCAGCGGCGACAGGTTCAACTGCGCCAACAACTCCCGCACCGCGGCATGGTCGGGGGAAGACCACCAGGGAAACCAGCGACTTTTGCGCGCACGCCCCATCATGACCACGTCATAGACCGTCACCGGAAATGACCAATCGATTTCGTTCTGTTGTGGCACATAGCCGACAAAGGCATGGCTGCTGCGGCAGTCCTCGCTCAGCACAGAGATCTCGCCACCAGTGAAGGGGATCAACCCGCCAATGGCTTTGAATAGCGTGCTCTTGCCTGCCCCATTTGGTCCCACCAGCGCCACGCGCTCGCCAGGGTTTATGGCAAAAGTCAGGTTTTCGATGGCGCGTTTCTCGCCCGGATAGCCGGCGCTCAGGTCGCGTACATCTAATGCGGGGGATATCGGAAGATGATTGTTTACAGATAATTGTACGGCTGTCATGAGATGGGATTACATACCGCCGCCGAGGGCCTCAACAATGGTGGTCACGTTATAGCGAATGTAATCGATGTAGGTGCTGGCTGGACCATCCGCCTCGCTGAGCGAGCCGCTGTATAGCAGATGCATTTCGGCACCTGTCTCCTCCGCAATCTGCTGGGCCAGGTCGTCGCTGACGGTGGTTTCAGAAAAGAGGGCCGGGATATTCTGCTCGCGGATCACATCGATGACCGTGGCGACATCCTCTGTACTGGCTTCTGCCAGGGTTGAGAGGCTGGGGATGATCGTGTCAACGACTCTAAATTCGTAGCGTGCCGCAAAGTAACCAAAGGCATCGTGATTGGTGATCAGAACCCGGTTTTCTGCCGGCACGGTCTCGACCATTGGCTTGATAAAATCGTGGGCCAGCGCATCCAATGCTTCGAGATAGGCGCTGGCGTTGGCGGCGTAGATCTCAGCATTTGTCGGGTCCAGTTCGCTGAGCGTGTCACGGATTAACATCGTCCAGTACATGACGTTGTGCGGTTCCATCCAGACATGCGGATCGCACGTGCCATGGGCGTGAGCATGTGCTTCGCCTTTCCCATGGCCATCTTCCTCACCCTCTGCATGGGCTGCCTCTTCCTCATGCCCGTGACCTGTACCACAATCGATGGCATAGAGTGCACCCAACGTCTCGACGTGAGCGTGCGCTTCTTCGCCTTCCTCGTGCGCATGTTCCTCACCTTCTTCCGCGTGTTCTTCGCCCTCTTCATGCGCATGTTCCTCACCTTCTTCCGCGTGTTCTTCGCCCTCTTCATGCGCATGGTCACCACTGGCTTCGTGCAGGGCTTCCATCTCGGCGTAATGCTGCTCGCAGAGCGCAGCCAATGCACTCATCTCACCAGCTTCACTCTCTTCGTGCGCGTGTTCATCGCCTTCATCCGCGTGCTCTTCACCCTCATGTTCTTGGCCCGCCTCATGTGCATGTTCTTCGCCTTCTCCATGTTCGTCGTGATGGCCACCAAAGGCGAGAATTTCCACACAGGACGAAACCGTGACGATATTCATCTCGTCGGCTACATTCTCGATCGTTTCCAGCAGCCCTTCTTCAAAAAATGCACCGTTGATAAAGACCACACCCGCATCCGCCAGTGCGGTCAGATCACTGGGCGTCGGTTGAAAACTATGTGGGTCGGCACCCAGTGGCATCACCGAAGTGACATCTGCCGCGTCTCCCGCCACATTTGCAATGACATCGGTCAGAATGCTGTGGCTACCGACGACCTGCAGGCGCCCCTGTTGAACGTCGGTTGCCGGCGCAGCAGGGGGTGCAACCGGAACGGTACAGGCCGTCAACAAGAAGAGTAGGGCCAGTAGGTGGCCCAGACGGTTGCGGATCAGGAATTGGAATTGCATGGTTTCTCCTTTTGAAAATCGATGTGGTTTAGAGCATCGCTCCCGTGGCTAACGCACTGAAGTACGGGCACGATATATCACGCCCATGCGGCCTCATATCACGCCCATGCGGCCTCTTTCAGCCTGTTGGCTACAGGAGCGTAGCGCGTAAAACGTCACAGCCATTGTGGTGTGACATCAAGCTGAACGCACAAAATCGAGCGTATTCTCCCAGATATCGCCTACAGGCGTGCCACCACTGGAACGGCAGCTGTCGAGCCGACTTTGCAGTTCGGCGGGGTCAAGGCCGCCTGGCTCGCCGATGAAGACAAGCTGCGCATTAGATCGGTGCGCACGGTGCAGCAGATGCAGCCATTGTTCATCTCAAAGATTTCTTTGTTCGAGTTGATGACCAACTCGTGGTCCATCCCGATCTCACCAAATTCGTTTTCAATCACAGCAATGCGTTTGCCATGATTTTCGGTGAGAATGCGATTGAGCAAGGTCGTCTTGCCTGCGCCCAAAAACCCAGTGAGAATGGTCACTGGTACACGTTGATCGATTGGGGTAGCAATTAAAGACATCATTGCTCCTTTTCATTATTCGGATTGACAATCGGGACAAAGCCCATTCAGTTGGAGCCAGTAATGCTGGATCTGATAGTCACTCCGCTCAATGATCGATTGAATCAGCCGCGTCAGCCGTGCGTCATCGACCGGCGCGAGACGACCACACTCTTCGCAGAGCAGGAGTAACGGGTTGGGGAAACCGGTGTTGGCGATATAGCTATGACACCCCTGCTGATCATGGACACGCTGCACCAACCCAAGTTCCTCAAGCTTTTCGAGTGTGCGGTAGACCGTTGCCAACCCAACATTGGCTTGCGTCTTTTGCGCCAGCGCATAGAGTTGGTGTGCGCTCAAGGGGCGACAGCTTGTTGCCATGAGTTCGATCAAAACTCGTCGCGCTTCGGTTAACCGGTACCCACCGGCGCGCAGGTCAGCAAGCCATTCATCAAGTGGTCTATCTGTAGGGAGTGTGGATTGGTGCATCATTGGCAAATAGGCATGTAATGTGAAAAGCTGCAGTTGGCTGAGCCCACAGTTTGCATGCGTAAACTCAGCCATTCATCTGGATGGGCTACCAAAGGACAATTGAGATTATATCTCAATAAGAGGAGCGATGACGTGCGCGATCAGACCAAAATGTTGTTACAAATCGCACAACAACCTGCCGTTACATTGGTAAGCATGGGGCTAGGAAAAGCGTGTTACGCCACTGTAATCGAGAATGGATCAATGGCGTATTGTGGGTGAATGTTGGTGGAGCAAAAAGCGTTCTTGGTTGCCGCTGCCGATAGTGGAAAGAAGCCGACGACGACGGAGGATGTTGAGCAGGCGGGTGACCGTCGGTCGGGTGATGCCCAGTGCACCGGCAAGTTGTTGGTGGGTGATGCGGAGGTCAAGCAACGTGCCATCGTCAGTCGGCACGCCGAACTGTTCCGCCAATAGCGAAAGCATTCCCAACAGTCGTTCATCATTGGCCGGACGTGCTTGCAAGGCAGCCCATGCTTCCTGTTGCCGAATCCGGGCGCGTAACCGTTCGGCCAAATCGGGCAATCGGTTCGCCTCAGCCCAAGGTAGGATCTGAAGTGTGACATCCGTGTGTGCTTGAAAGTGAATATAGCAACTGTCGGCGGGATGGGGCACCAGCAGTTGGTTCGGGCCATAAAAGCCCAGCAGCACTTCCCTCCCATCGGGATAGATAACCAATTGCGCCACGACCCCTTCAACAACTTGCAGCAACAGATCCGGCGTACTTGGAAGCAAGCCGCCACGCGCATAGCTGCGGGTTTGGGGAATATACTCTGTTTGCATCAACATAATTACATCTCGCGGATCCAGCGAATGAGATCCTCTAACTTTTCAACCAAAGGGTTGGATGAGCCGGGACGACATGCCTCAACCATTGCTTGCAGACGGGCCGGACCTGTTACGCCTGCTTCACCACTAAAAACGAGAGCGGTTCGTGGTGATTCTGCTCCCCAGGGTTCATCAACGGTGATCTGTACCCGTTTCCCCACCATTTGTAAGAGACCACGACGCTCTCGAAATTCTTGCAGGTGGACAAAGCCCTTGGCGCGAAAGATCCCCAGTGACAATCGGTCGAGGCCTGAGTCATTAATTTGCGCGTCGGTTTTCGACGGTTCCCAAATGCACATGACTATTGCTTTGCAAGGAATGCCAAGCAATATGAGAATCATTCTCATTTGCCCATGGCTGTATTGTAATGTAACCCTCCAGCATTGCCAAATATTGTTGAGAATAAATCTCATTTTCCAAATGGGAGACCTTCGGAGCCCATTGCAAAGCAAATGCGATCAGTGGCGCCGTGGTTCGTTGCCCATGGCCACAAGTAACGATGGCAATATGGATGCAATCAAGCGTTTACCCATCACAGGAGAGCGCTGTCTGTACATTACCCCCCCATGATCGTCGGTAAGGCTTGTCATCTTACAGAAAAGCAGTGCAAAGAGTGCTCAAATTGGGGCATACCATCTATTGAGCCTCATCTCGCGCATTGGCAAGCTACTTTTGCAGCCATTTGCATACGGTGCAACACCAAGGCATTCCGGTTCATATTCCTTACGGGATTGTTATCGAATGTAGCACCCCCGCTGCTTGGGGGTAAATCATGCAAGAGTCAGGGCGTCATTTTTTGGGTGTCGCTCATGGTTCTGCTCGTGCGAGTTTCGCGTGCGGCTTCGCTGTGCATATGTTGTACATACAGCAGGAGAGAGCGACGCATCTGTTATTCGATCTTTCCCTATCATGCTATAATATTTATTGGTTTGCTCGATTTTTCAGTTGTTAACATTTTTTGGTCTACTCAAAGGAATTTGTAAGTACTACCTATGGCACATCAATCCGTTGAACACCCTCAGTCGGCTTCGGTTCCATCCGTCTTGCACCAACCCGTTGTGGTTGGTATTGGTGGTGCAGCTGGCAGCCGCCAGGCGCTAGAGAAACTTTTCCGCAGCTTACCGGCCGACAGTGGATTGGCTTTTGTTGTTACCGTAAAGATGGGCAGGAAACGACTACGAGAGCTCCCCACCGCTCTGCAACAGCGGACCACAATGCCAGTGGTTGCGGCCGCGGATGGTGTGCGTTTGCAAGCCGATCACATCTACTTGGCTCCCGCTGAAACAGCAGTGACCTTTCAGAGCAATCAGCTAGTGCTACAGGAGGGTGGCCAACCGCCGCACACAGCTGAAAGAGCAGAAGAGAGGGCTACGGTGCCAGGACAGCTAGATGCCTTCTTTGCATCGCTGGCCGAGGCACAGGGCACAAGGGCGGTGGCCGTACTTCTCTCGGGGAACGGCAACGACGGCATTACAGGGCTGCAACGGGTGGGAGAAGCTGGTGGATTGATTCTGATCCAAGAACCAGATGATGCACCAAACAGTGCCTTGTTGCGGCGCGCGATCACCCACCTGCGCGCTGCCCAGGCCCCTCATCTGCTCCTGGGCACAACGAGTGAATTGGCTCGCCAGCTCATTCAACAGCGGGGCACGCTGGCGGTGGCATCAAAAGCGAACAGCGAGAACGAGGCGGGTCAATTCGATGAGATCTACCAGAGCGTGCTCGCGCAGATCCACAAACAGACCGGCCACGATCTGAGCCATTTCAAGCTATCCACCCTCTATCGGCGGACCGTGCGCCGCATGCAGATGGCTGGCATATCCACTCTGCCAGATTATGTAGAGCTATTGCGTCACAACGGGGCGGAAGCACAGGCACTTTTCAAAGATTCACTGGTTTCCGTAACCAGCTTCTTCCGCGATTCAGAGGCTTTTGCCATGTTGGAAAAAGCCTCTATTCCCCAACTTTTTGCGGGCAAGAAGCGCGGCGACTGCATTCGCGTCTGGGTGGCGGGCTGTGCCACCGGTGAAGAAGCTTACTCAGTTGCCATTCAGCTAATGGAATTTAGCATGCAGATCAAGGAGTCTCCCCGCTTCCAAATCTTTGCAACCGACCTGGATGAAGATGCCATCGCCTTTGCCCGTCACGGGCTCTACCCCGCGACCGTGGCTGACGATTTGACTGCGCAACGGCTAAAGCATTTCTTCACAGCAGAAGAAAATGGCACGTATCGGATCAATGCTGAAGTACGCGAGCATGTGCTCTTTGCCGTCCACGATCTGCTCAAGGACCCACCCTTTTCCCGCCTCGATCTGATCTGCTGTCGCAACGTAATGATCTATTTCAACCACGATGCACAGGAAAAACTCTTTGCCACCTTTCATTACGCGCTGCAGGAGAGCGGCTATCTCTTCTTGGGCTCGTCAGAATCGGTTGACGGCGCGCCTGATCTCTTTACAGTTGTGGACAAGCTGCACCATCTCTATCAACGGCGCAATGTCGTGGCCAGCAGCCATCCGCGCCTTTCCGCAGCCATTCATATTGCCCAAAGTCCACCCCAAATAGAGCGCAACACGAACCTGGCAGCTGCGCCAGAACGTACGCTGGAAGAGATCTATACTGCGTGGTCGTTGCGTACCCACACGCCCGCACGCCTGCTCATCGATGAGGAGCATGAGATCACGCACATGTTTGGGAATAGCTCTCACTTTCTGCAGGATCGCGATGGCCCGGTGAACCAGAATATTTTGGAGCGTATCCGCCCCGAGCTGCGCCTCGACCTGCAAACGGCTCTCTACCCGGCATTTAACAAACGCGAACGCACCATTTCACGCCTCCTCAAGCTGGAGTTCGATGGAACTGCCCATCTGATTCAGCTACACGTGGGGCCGGTCCATGAGCCGGGCTTCCCAGAAAATCTAATTGAGGTGGTGTTTATCCTTCAGGATAGCGCGCCGTTGCTCGAACTCTCGACAACGGGCGAAGGCGAGCAGCTGGATATGGCGCTGATGACGCGCATGGAAGAAGAGTTGATGCGCACCCGCGAGCGCATGCAATCTGTGGTGGAAGAGTATGAAGATTTTGGACAAGAGCTCAAAACATCGAATGAAGAGTTGCAGTCGATGAATGAAGAGCTAAAGTCGACCACTGAAGAGTTGGAGACCAGCAAAGAAGAGCTGCAGTCGATGAACGAAGAGTTGATCACACTCAACGGCGAGCTCAACAACAAGATCGATGAGCTGAACCGTGCCAACAGCGATCTGCTCAACTTTATCGCCTCCACCGATGTGGGTGCGATCTTCCTCAACAATCAGTTACGCATCAATCGCTTCACCCCACGCTCCACCGAGCTATTCAACCTGATCGACGCTGATGTGGGGCGCTTTATCGGTCACATCACCCACAACATCTATCACACGGCAGTGGCAGAACTCGCCAACCATGTTTTGAAACATCAGGAGCGGGTGGAAGAGACCGTGCAGGGCAGTGGCGATCGCTGGTATATTTTGCGGCTCTTTCCCTATCGTACTATCGAGGGTGCAGTGGAAGGTGTCGTCATCACCTTTGTCGATATTAGTGATCTGAAGCGGGCAGAGAGCGAGGAGCGGCAACGCCATCAACAGCAGGTGCTCACGACATTGAGTCGGCAGGCACTGGCCGGCGATGATCTCGCCGCGCTCTTCTCCACTGCGACCACCGAAGTGACACGCGTCCTGGAGATGGAATATTGCAAAATCCTAGAGCTGCAGGCAGATGAGGAGACCTTTTTACTGCGGGCTGGCGTTGGCTGGCAGGCAGAAGCATTCGACACCAGTGGCGTTCCCATGGACGCTGATCTGCAGGCAGGATACACGTTGCAGAGCCAAGGGCCGGTTGTCGTGCGCGACACACATTCAGAAAGCCGTTTTCAGAGCTCCAAGTTTTTGACAAAGCATGGTGTACGCAGTGGTATCAGCGTCGCAATATGGGGTGCCAACGGTCCATATGGGATGTTGGGGGTCTATAGCACCAGTCCCCGACAATTTGCCACCTATGATGTGGATTTTTTGCAGGCCATTGCCAACACACTCGCCGCTACCATTGCGCGGCAACGAACCGAAACTGCGCTGCGCAACAGTGAATCGCGACTGCGGCTGGGCACGATTGTGGCGGGATTGGCCATCGCCGAGGTGGACTATAGACTCGATGTGATCCATTTGAGCAAGGAAGCAGCTCAACTCTTTGGAGTGGCAACCGAAGCCCAGACCGTTTCCCGCTCCACGGTACATGCACTCTTTCACCCCGAAGACCGATCAGATGTGCAACAGCAGATCGAGCAGATGATGACACCGACGAGCCAAGGATGGTTCGCCATGGACCACCGCATCGTCACACCAGAGGGTGAGGTACGCTGGATCAATGTGCGCAAACAGGTATTTTTTGACCAGGAGAGCGAGTCATCAACGCCAGCACGCACCAAGCCCGTGCGCTCGCTGGTTGTTGCCCGCAATGTAACGGAGCGCAAACAGGCGGAAGAACAGCTGCGTCGATCTGAAGAGCGTTACCGCTATCTCTTCAACACCATGGATGAAGGGTTTTGCATCATTGAAATGATCACCGATGCAGCGGGGAAAGCCGTCGACTATCGCTTCTTGGAAACCAATCCGGCGTTCGAACGTTTCACCGGGCTAAAAGACGCAGTCGGGAAGACAGCCTATGCGATGATTCCCGATCTGGAACAGTTCTGGGTGGAAACCTACGGCAACATTGCCAGGACCGGCGAGCCGTTGCGCTTTCAGCAGGGCTCGGAGGTGATGGGCCGCTGGTTCGATGTCTATGCTTTCCGCGTGGGCGAAACAGTCTCATCACGGGTGGCGATTCTTTTTAAAGATGTGAGCCTGCAAAAGCAGAACGAAGAACGGCTGCGCTACCAGGCTTTGCTGTTGTCCAATGTACAGGATGCCGTGATTTCGACTGATCTGGAATTCCACGTGCGGACGTGGAATCGGGGAGCCGAACAGCTCTATGGCTGGACCGCGACAGAAGCCATTGGTCAAAAGGTGTCGAAGCTGCTCCAGACGGAAGGCATTGAAGGCAGCAGCACCATTGCTGCCGATGTGCTGTTGCAAGCAGGCCATTGGCACGGCGAGGTATTACAGTGGACCAAGGACAAGCAACCACTCTATATTTCCAACAACACAACGCTGCTGCGCAATGAAGATGGCGAGCCGACCGGTGCTGTTGCCATCAACCGCAACATAACCACGCGCAAACAGGCCGAGGAGCGCCTGCGCTTTCTCGCCACGGCCAGCAGCATGTTGACTAGTTCACTCGATTACTATACTACGCTCCGCGAGTTAGCTCGTGCCGCGGTGCCGGGTATGGCAGATTGGTGTACCATTAATCTGCTGACGGCTGAAAACACAATCGAAAATGTTGCGCTGGCCCACATCGATCCAGAAAAGGTCAAAGAAGCGGAAGCGCTCATGGCGGACTATCAACGAGAGCCAAGCCGACAGCAAGTTACACGCTCGGTAATTGAAACCGGTCAATCCATTTACTACCCAGAGATCACCGACGAGCTGCTCCAGTCCGTCGCCCAATCGCCCGAGGAGCTGGAACTGTTGCGCTCGGTTGGCTACCGGTCGGCAATAATTGTCCCGCTGCTCACCCAGGAACAGGCACTGGGAACCATTACGTTCGTGGCCACAGAGACGAACCGCAGCTTTACCAAGGCTGATCTCTCAATGGCCGAAGACTTGGGCCGCCGGACCGCGGCAGCCATTGAAAATGCACGGCTCTATCAGACCATTCAAACGAGCGAACAGGAGCTGCGCCAGAGCGAAGAACGATTCCGCAGTGCCTTTGAACAGGCCGCGGTGGGCATGGCCCACTTGGCATTGGATGGACGTTATCTGCGGGTCAACAACCGGCTCTGTGAGATCTTGGGCTACCCACGCGAAGAGCTCTTGCAAAAGACTTTTATGGAGCTCACCCATCCCGATGATCTGGAAGCTGATTTGGAACAGATGGAGCGGCAGGTGGCGGGAGAGATTGTTCACCACGGCATGGAGAAACGCTACATCCGCAAAGATGGTTCGATCCTTTGGGCCAACATGACCGCGTCACTTGTCCGGGGTGAGGACGGTTCTGCCAAATATGGGATTGTGGTCGTCGAGGACATTGCCATTCGGCGAGCCGCGGAAGAAGCGCTGCGCGATCTCAACACGACGCTCGAACGCAGAGTTGCAGAGCGCACGGCAGAGTTGGAACGTAGCAATCGCGAGCTGGACCAATTTGCCTATGTCGCGTCACACGACCTGCGGGCACCGCTGCGAGCGATCACCAATCTCTCCAACTGGATTACAGAAGATGCGGGAGAGCTACTGCCAGCTCCATCCCTGGCACATCTGGAAAAATTGCGCGGACGCACCTTGCGCATGGAGCGTCTGCTCGATGATCTGCTTGCGTATTCACGGGTTGGTCGGCGTGACGGTTCGGCAGAGTGGGTGGAGATCGGGACGCTGGTTCAGAATATCATCGAAATTCTTGCGCTTCCCGCTGGTTTTCAGGTCATTGTAGACGAAGAGTTGCCGACAATTTTCACGCCGCGCACACCACTTGAATTGACGCTGCGCAATCTGATTGCCAATGCGATCAAACACCACCACCAGCCCACCGCCGGGCGAGTCTCTATCAGTGCAGAGGAAACCGGTGAGTTTGTTCAGTTTCGGGTGAGCGACAATGGCCCAGGCATCGATCCACAACATCATGAGCGGATCTTTGTCATGTTCCAGACACTACAACCACGCGACGCAGTTGAAGGCAGCGGGATTGGCTTGGCCATTGTCGAGAAAACAGTGGAATATTACGGCGGCACTATCGAGGTTGAATCCACGGGCGAACAAGGTACGACATTTCAGTTTACATGGCCCAAAAAAGTTCCCGCAGCGCAAATCGCCACCAAGGATCAAGCCGAAGGTAACATCAGCGAGAAAATTACCGGCTGAGCGTTAGTCAGGCAGGAACCTAGCCTGAAAATTCGGTTGTGTTGCTTGAATCACCTTCAGTCAGCTACGTCGACGCAGAGATGTTCAGGGCAGGTAGTAAGCACGTGATCTGAATCATTGCCCCCACCCTGGCCACAAGTGTAGATCGATTTGTCGCGATGTAATTGCACCGTTGGCCAACTCGCGTAAATAGTTCACGCAAGTAAAGCAGTTCTTCGTCTGTCTTTGTATGGATTCGGGGTTCACAATTTTTCTCAATCAGCCTTAGCCAAGATAAGAGACGACAGCCGTGTTTGGAGAGTGTTGGATCCCGAATCATTTGGCTACAACCCAGAGGAGAAGAAAGTGTCTGTATTGGAAAGGAACAATGTAACTGTCACGGGTCGAGGAGAGCAGCCAATGGTTTTTGCACATGGCTTTGGTTGTGATCATAACATGTGGCGTTTTATTACACCTGCTTTTGAAGCGGACTACAAACTCGTTCTATTCGATCACGTGGGCGCGGGCAAGTCGGACCTAACGGCCTACCAATCGGCCAAGTACAGTTCACTGGCTGGCTATGCACGAGATGTGTTGGAGATCTGCATCGAATTGCAACTGACCGATATCATCTTTGTGGGGCACTCAGTCAGCGCGATGATCGGCTTGCTGGCCGCGAATCAGGAACCGGAACGCTTCGCCAAGCTGATCCACGTTGGTCCTTCCCCGCGCTACATCAACGATGATGGATACATTGGCGGCTTCACGCGGCCCGAAATTGATGAGCTGTTAAATTTTCTGGACGAAAACTATCTGGGCTGGGCAACAACAATGGCGCCAGCCATCATGGGCAATGCCGATCGGCCGGAGTTAGCGGAAGAGCTGACCAATAGTTTCTGCCGAACCGATCCCGAGATAGCCAAAGAGTTTGCACGGGTGACCTTTCTTTCCGACAACCGAGCCGATCTGGCAGATTGCCGGATTCCTTCCTTGGTTCTGCAATGTTCCCAAGATGCGATTGCACCAGTTGCCGTGGGTGAGTATGTCCATCAACATCTGACAGAGAGTCAATACAGACTGCTGGATGCCACAGGCCACTGTCCCCACCTCAGCGCCCCGGCAGCAACCATTAGCGCAATCAAACCCTTTGTCGCCAATGGTACGTCTGCACAGGAGTGATTACATGGCGGACGAATTACCGGAAGAAAGCCTGGAAGAGCTTTATGAAAATGCCCCCTGTGGATATCTGACAACCCTACCCAATGGTACGATTCGCAAAGTAAACCAAACATTGCTAAGCTGGACCGGCTACTCACGTTCCGAACTACTCGCGGGCAAACGGTTCCAAGAATTACTGACCGTGCCAGGTCGTATTTATCACGACACGCACTACGGTCCGTTGTTGCAAATGCAGGGCTTTGTCAACGAAGTTGCATTTAATCTACACTGTCCCAACCGCGACGCACTGCCTGTGTTGGTAAATGCCATTCAGGTCTCTAATGCTGAGGGAAAGCCACTACTCAACCGCGTGACGATTGTCGACGCGACCGCCCGCCGCAAATACGAACAGGAGTTGCTGCACGCGCGCCGCAAAGCCGACCGGCTAGCCATGATCGTTCGAGCATCTGGGGATGCAATCCTGCATATCGATCCACAAGGTCGAATCGAGACCTGGAATTGGGGGGCCGAGCAGATGTTTGGCTACACCCAAACGGAAGCGGTTGGATCGTACTTTTCCGAGCTAATCACACCGGTGGATCAGCCCGATCCGCTGGAAACACTGCTAAAAAAATCATCCCCACGCGAGACCAAGCAGGTTGAGACGACGTACCTAAACAAAGTTGGACAGCAGGTCCACGTGTCGATCAGCGTCACACCTCATTTTGTCGCGGTTGAGGGTCTCGTCAGCGTCTCGTTGATCATCCGCGATATCACCGAACGCAAACAGGCAGAGTTAGCGCTGCTGCAGTTGAGCACGACACTGGAGCAACGGGTACAAGAGCGGACGCGTGAGCTCGAACGCAGCAATCAAGACCTTGATCAGTTTGCCTATGTCGCGTCCCACGATCTAAAGGCGCCCCTGTGCGGGATCAGAATGTTGGCAGATTGGGTACAGGAAGACGCAGGCGAATTTCTACCGCAACAGTCCCAACGCCACCTGCACAACTTACAAAGTCGTGTCGATCGACTGGACCAGTTGTTGGAAGATCTGCTCGCTTACTCGCGCGTTGGCCGCAAGAACTACCAACTGAAACGAGTTGACGTTAGCCTCCTGCTCCAGGAAGCTATCGAGCTGTTGGCCCCACCGCCGGGATTTCAAATCATCACCGAGACCGAAATGCCCGTTTTCGTCACGCGACAGGCACCCCTGGAATTGATCTTTCGCAATCTCATTGGCAATGCCATCAAACATCACCACAAGCCTCATACGGGCCACGTCTGGATCTGGGCACGCGAAGTAAACGAATTTATAGAGTTTCGTGTCACAGATGATGGACCGGGAATCGAGCCGATCTATCACGAGCGGATCTTTCAAATGTTCCAGACATTGCAACCGCGCGACGTGGTTGAGGGCAGTGGAATCGGGTTGGCAATCGTCAAACGAGCTGTTGAGCACCAAAAGGGCTCAATCCAGATTGAATCTAACCTCGGTGAAGGCACTTCCGTTATCTTTACCTGGCCCCGCAAACCAGATACTCCCTCGGCGAATCCAGATTGATCGCCAAGGCCACACGCAAACAGTTGTGGCTTGCGTGCGACCATCAATGCAACAATTTCTCTCTCCACCCTCTCCATCATTACGCTGCAATCTTCAACGCCAGTGGCTGCTCGGTCGGTTCACAGCCAGCCAGATCGACTGTTAAAGCATCATCATGTACCTGCCACGTCAGCGCCTGCGCCGGCTGCCCCAGCAGCTCAATCGTGGTGATCGTTGGCCGCGGCAGAGCAGCGTTGGCACCGAGCGTATGGATGTGAACCTTGCCATCTGCCGGCCATTGCATTACATAAGCATAGAGCTGATCGTGCTTGGTGGTGAACCGAATATCTTCACTGGTAAAGGCGGTCCGCTTGGTGTCGGTGAATGCACCTTCCAACACTCGCGTCGGCCCTTCGCCATGCTCGCGCCACGGCCGCGTCCCATAGATCCCTTCGCCGTTGACAGCCAACCACGCGCCAATTTCACGCAATAGCTGCTCTTCCGGCTCGGGAATCGTGCCGTCGGCCCGTGGCCCCACATTGAGCAGCAATGCACCATTTTTGCTCACGACATCGATCAGGTCGCCGATAATATCGGTGGCTCTTTTGTAATCATGGCCATCGATGTAGCCCCACGAGTTTTTGGAGACTGAGGTGTCGTTCTGCCAGAAAAGACCATGAATTTGCCGAACTTGTCCTCGCTCGATGTCAAAGACCGCGCTGCCAGCCGGAAAGGCATCAAACTTGTGATTGATCGCTACTTCTTTGCCCCATGCCGCGGCCGCATTGTAATAGTAAGCAGCTACCTGCTTTAGATAGGGCTTGAAAGCCATGTTCTGAATCCACCAATCAAACCAGAGCAACTGGGGCTGATAGCGATCGATAAATTCGCAAGTGCGCAGCAACCAGTCCTCCAAAAAGGCCGGATCGGGTGCGTTGTCAAAGTACTGTTCCGCCGGACTCCCCTGTCCTTTGGCCGGCCCATAAAAGTCGGCCAGATTGGGATCTTGCACATCAGAAGGAAATGCCATGCCGCCATTCATAAACCACCAATGCTCGGCACGATGGCTGGATGCGCCAAAGATCATGCCTTCGGCCCGCACCGCCGCGGCCAGATCGCCAATCAGATCACGCTGCGGGCCCATTTGCACGGCATTCCAGCGCGAGAGATCGCTTGCATACATCTGAAAACCATCGTGATGCTCGGCAACGGGCACAACAAAGCGCGCGCCCGCGGCCGCAAAAAGCTCGGCCCAGGCTTGTGGATCGTAGCGCTCGGCCTTGAACTGGGGAATGAAATCTTTGTAGCCAAATTGATCCTGTGGACCATAGGTTGCGCGGTGGTGTTCATAGACAGCAGACCCTTGCAGATACATGTTGCGCGGATACCACTCATTGCCAAACGCGGGCACGGCGTAGGGCCCCCAGTGAATAAAGATGCCAAACTTGCCATCCTCATACCATTGCGGAAAGGTGTACGCTTCCAGTGAATCCCAGGAAGCAGAGAAGGGACCGGCGGCCACGCGCCTGGTTACATCGGTCATTGAGAATGCAGCCATCGAACTTCCTCTCAGTCCAAGTAAGGCTCAACAATCGCTTTGGGAACAGATGCCCGGCAACGCAGCGTTGCCGGGCACAAGACCAACTCTTTTTCCAAGTGTACTGACTACTGCGTCAAATAAGTTTTCAGGGGTTTCACGATGTCAACTCTTCCTGGAAGGGGTCACTATTCACGCCACTTTACAGTGATTGCTGCGACCCCTTCCAGGAAGACAAGCTGATGAGAACGCCAGATCCAAATAGGCCAAAACTAATTTTACGCCATACTGAATACAGAAAATGGAATTTCTAGCATACAGCGCCCGCTGCAGCGGGTTTTCACCTGCTTTCTACCACAGACACATTACCCGTCAATTGCGATCCACTCATGGCGATTAGCCCCCTGGTAGAGGGCTTCCATGACCACGCTGCGCGCGGCAGCTTCGCGGGGCGAAACCAATGGGACATCGGTCTTGCCAATCAGCGCATCCAGAAAGAGCTCGAACGCGTGGGGCCAGGCCGCGGGCAGGTCCGTCCAGGGGGTTTCGCCATCCGCGCCATCAACGTGGCTGCTCTTAAAGAAGAGTTCGTTGTTGCAGACGTACGCATGCCCTTCCGTGCCACTGACAATCACATTGACGGGGTGCTGCACATCCACCCAACCCGCGGCCAGGGTAGCAACCGGACCCTCCCGAAATTCCAACATGCCTTCGCCATATTCGTCACAATCTCCATAGCGGCCCGTAGCCACCCCGACGGTAGCTGTTACCCTGGCCACGTCACCAAACAGCCACATGAGAATGTCGAGCGAATGCGTGCCAAGATCGCCAAATCCGCCAACACCCGCCTGGTCCAGATCGGCCATCCAACGCCAGTCGGTATCGAACCAACCACCCAGCGAACCAGCGTGACAGTTCGAATGGCGCACCCGGGTGATCTTGCCAAAATGCCCCGCCTGAACTGCCTGGCGCAGGAAGAGATGCACCGGGTTGCCGCGCTGAAAGTACCCGGTCTGAAAGAGCACCCCCGCGGCATCAATCGCAGTGGCCATGGCGTTGGCATCGGTAGCGCCCAGCCCCAACGGTTTTTCCACGAAGAGATGTTTTTTGGCCGCGGCGGCTGCCTCGACCAATGGCTGGTGACGATCGGTTTCCGAGCAGATGATGACGCCATCCACCCCACTATCGCTCCAGATCGTGCTGATATCATTGACCTGTTGCGCGCCGAGTTCAGTGGCCCACTTATCGGCACGGGCAAATTCATGATCCCAAACAGTGGTGACCCGAACATCGTCGCGTGCCTGCAGGCGTTTGACAAAACCGGGCGTGTGGATGTGGGCCGTGCCCACGAGTGCTAGTTGTTTCATAGATTCCTCAGTTGATTTTTTTGGGGCTGATTACATCATGACTTACGCACCGAGAAGAGCTTACCAGTAGAGAGCAGGCAACGCGCTGGGTGGCTCTTCTCGACAAGTTGCGTAAGTCCAATACATTATAGCCCAGCTTGCTGCCAGACCCGATCCATGGCTGTGGAGGTGGCACGGACAGCTTCATCGGCCGACATATCACGTACCCGCTGACTAAAGGGTTCAGTGGTCACGGGGCCATCGTAGTGGATCGATTGCAGCGCCTGCAAGAAGCCAGCAATATCCGTAACACCTGTCTCACCGGGCAGGGTGCGCTGATTGTCGATCTGTTCATCGGCGGCAAGTCCGGCCGGTGCATCGTTGATGTGCACGACCACCACGTCATCGCGATGCAGTTTGCGCACCTCATCCAACGTGCCGTGCGCGGTGTAGAGATGAAAGAGATCGAGCAGCAGGCCAACATTGCCGGTTCCCATTGCCGCGCCGAGCGCGAGCATGCCATCGAGCGTGTGAATGAAATTGTAGGTGCGGTCGACGCGCATCGTTTTGGGGCCAACAAATTCTAGCCCCAGACGACAGCCATAATCCGCCAGGATCTGAGCGGCGGGACGCAGGCGGTCGGTGTGAAAGGTAAAGTTTTCCTGAAAGGTGCGCTCATCGCTTGCGGGCAAGATCCAGGTGGCGGTGCGGGTGCAGCCTAGCTCCAGGGCAAACTCGGCCTGGCGGGGCAATGCCATCAGACCATCACGCCAGGTGGCCTCCTCCGCGCGGTAATTCACGGGAAAGGACCAGGAGCCCGGGAAAATATCTGCGTCTTCAAAGAGCGAGCGCACTCCCACAATGCCAATGTCATCGGCCAGTGTCAGTGCTTCGGTAATGGAAAAATCAACGCTGCGGAAGCCAAAGCGGCGCGCCCACTGAATACTCTCGCCCAGGCTCGCTTTGACACCGATCATCCCGAGATTTAAATTTTTCAACATGTGTGGCTCCTTCGCCTAGCGACTGCTCAATTGGATAAACAAGAATGACATTCGTCTCCTGCTCCTCAAAATGACGCTGAACATGACATCCTACGGTTGTTCACCTGTAATTCAGTACAGCGTCAAATAAATTTCACACAAAACAACGTATAACAGGAAACCAGCGTGCTGTTGGTTGCCGTGCTCATGGTCGATGCAGCGCACTTATAGAGAAAGCAAATAGACCTTGCACCTTGCGGAGTGCGCATTCTCCAATGCGCACGTCCAGCGTTAGAGAACGCTGATTCCACGATTATGCGACTTTTACTTTTAAATGATTTCTCTATTATTTGCGCCACAGAGGCTGCAACTGCTACTCACCTGCGGGCGCGATCGGGTTGGGCACAAAGGCCAATATGGTTGCGGGAAAGTGATCGGTGACCAACAAGAAGCCATCGAGCTCTGCCGTTTGCAGCCGCACAAGACCCTCCCAGTTACGGGTGTTCCAGCCACTGAAAAGTTGGCCGTCGGCTGTGTGGGCAGGCAACAGTTCCAGTGCAATCGGCGCAGTTGCCGTGCGTACAATGCCCTCGGCAGTCACCTGAAACTCTAGCAACCGTTCCACGGGCCGGGCTTGTGGACTCAACGCGCCCATTGCCCCCCGAGCCCGCAAAAATGAACGTACATAGCCCGATTCGGGCGCAAAATAGTTGGTGGCCCAAAAGCGACCCGCCGCGTCCAACTCGGTTACATCCGTAATCCGATACTCAGTGCTCGGAAAGGGTGCCACGCCAATGGGCGTCAGGGTTGCGGCGTCAAAGAGATGCACAACTGGGTTGGGATTGAGTAATAACCCATTGGCCTCATAGATGGTTACCACCTGATTGCCCACGAGAAAGAGTGCTTCATCGGCCATGTTGGCCAGGTTCGTCTGTGGCACGATCAGCGACAATTGTTCGGGATCGAGCACGAGCCGATTTTGTAGCGGCTGCAATTCGCCACCCACCACATAGCCCATCATCTCCCCAATGCCATTGGCTTCAATGGTCAGATAGGCTCGCTCGCCAGCAAACGCAATCGCTTCATAGCCTTCCCACCCCTGCAACTGTTGACGCACCGCCCCGTCGTCCAGTGCAATCGGCTGGGGCATCAACGGCGCTGACTCTTGCCCCAGCAGCTGCGCGACAATGGCTGACTTGGGTAGCACGAAGATCTGCGAACCAAAGCGCTCGGGGAACTGGGGCAACAGGACCAACTGGTCACCATACCAAGCCAGGCCGGACAGCTCGGCGTGACGCAGGGCAAGCGGGCCATCCAATGGAATCGTCGTGACGGGTTGGATCGAGACGGGGGCTGGCTCGAAAGCCATGAGCGTGGCGTCGGGAATGGCAAGCGGTGGGGGCAGATACCAGGCACAGCCGCCAGTCAACAGCAGACAGAGCAGCAGCCACAATGGCCGCGCCAGCGTCGCAAAAACAGGTGCACGAGAAGGTAGGGTCGGCAAGTCGTACTCCTCAACAGTACAGTTACAGTGTGAATCATTGCAATGACAGCGCTGTGTCTCGCTGTACATTTTCCGCGTTATCCTTTGCGTTATTCTTTTGCGTAATTCTTTCGCGTAATTACACGGGTCATTCGCTGTCTACACCCACGCGACTCGGCCAGATGTTGGCCACACAACCAAAGCTCGACGTGATGCTTGTTGCAATGATATGGAACAGGGTCGATCAGCCGACCGCGGGGAGCTGATAGGCGGCAATGGTTTCCACACGGGTGCGGGTTCCGTCGTCGTAGCGGATGAGCCAGGAAGGCAGCCACGCCAACAGCACCAGCTCCACCTTGACATCCGTCCGTCTGGGTGTGATCTCGGCAGTGTCAATCTCATCCAACAGGGCAGCCCACTTGATCGTGATCTCTTCGGCCTGCTCTTTGAGATCGGCGTCCAGCTCGGCAATCTCTGCTTCCAGCTCTTTGATCTGGGCACGCGTCTTTTCCACATTTTGCCCAGCACGGGCCGTCATGCGCCGGCGATTTGCCGCGGTGCTCAAGGTGCGGGTACTGCGCCGCCCCAGCACCCAGCCCAGTACACTTTCGCCCAGCCCAACATACTCTTGCTGTCGGCGCGCCGCGTGTTCCGCTTCGTCGGCAGCCAGATCGCGTTCTTCCTTGCGCAGCTTCTCTTGTAACCGATCAATGCGCTTGTCAAATTTCGCTTCCAATTTGTCCACTTCCAGATCGCGCCGTTCCCGTGCCGCCTGTTGCAGCCGAATTTTAAACTCGCGCTCGCGTTCGTCCGGCTCCTGGTGCAGCTCCAATTCTGAATGAACCTGAATGGGCAACCGGCTGTTGTAATAGAGCCAGTCCGCCAGATCTTTCTTAATGCTGGTGAGTTCACGGGGGCTGTTGGCTGCTTCTGGAGCAGGGGCAAAGAAGGGACCCTGCTCCGGGACAACCTGATCGGGCGAGGTGCGCAGTTCGCGCTCTGAAATGGGCAAAGGCTCGGCGCTGTTCCAGTCGATCCCACCCAATCCTGCGTCCGCGGGCGCAAGCAACACCTGTTCGCGCTGCTCGTCAATGCCGCGCTTGCGATCGTAGAAGCGCACGCTACAGATGCCCAGAAGCGCTGGCTCGTAGACCAACTGCACCTGCTCTGGCTCAACCGTGCGCCGCAGCTCGTCCTGCACGGCTCGCAGAGCGGCCTGATCGCTGGCGACCATGGGCAGATAGGCCTGCGCCAACTTGGGATCGAGCGTTGGCTTGGCCGCGGCATAGCCAATGGGCACGGCTGGCGCAGACGGAGCGACCGCTGGTGCTGGCGCAGCAGAACGGACAGCCGCGTGCGCAACGGGAGAGGCAGGCGAGGCAGCGGTTCGCGGCTTGGGTGCGGCAGCTGGTGGCGGTGTGCTCGCCAGGTCGGCGACTCGACTGGCCATCAGTTTGCGCACCTGAGGCCGGGTCAATGGACCACGCAGGTAGCTCATGGCCCAGCGGGTGTGAAAGACCACCGGCCGCGCCGCGTGTACGTTGTGCATCAAAAAGACGCGGCTGCCCAGCTGGGTGATCAGTTCATCGTAGTCCACGGTGGTGTCGCCACCGGTTTCAGCAATGGCACCCTTTAATCCCTCCAACACCCGTGCCTTGTCGCGCTCGGCCTGCAGCTTGCCAATGAACCAGGTGCCGGTGTTGGTGAGTCCCTTGTAATCGAGATCAACCGGGTTTTGCGTCACCAAAACCACGCCCAGCCCAAATGCACGCGCCTGTTTGAGCAGCGTCAGCAGCGGGCGTTTGGAGGGAGGTTCCGCCGTTGGTGGGAAGTAGCCAAAGATCTCGTCGATGTAGAGCAACGCGCGCAGGCTGGTGGTCCCCGACTGACGGCGCACCCAGGTGAGAATACCCTCGAGCAGCAGTGTCATGAAGAACATGCGCTCGCTATCACTGAGGTGGGCAATGTAAAAGATGCTGTGTCGGGGCTTGCCATCGGCCGTAAAATAGAGCCGGTCAATATCGAGAGGTTCCCCCTGCAGCCAGCTCTGAAACGTTGGCGCGGCAATCAAATTGTTAAAGGCCATGGCCAGCTCGAAGCGATCTTTTTCGGGGAAAAAGGTATCGACGTCGAAGACACCCAACTGGCGTACGGGCGGCGTCTGGATCGCCAGAATCAACTGTGCCAAATCCAGATCCTGCCCCTGCTGCCAGAAATGTTCAAAGATATTGGAGAGCAGAATCGATTCGCGGCTGCGCACCGGGTCGGCCTTGACCCCCACCAGGCCAAGCAATGCGGCGACCGTGCCGCTGATCCGTTCACGCACGATCTCGCCTTCGGTGGCAAAATCGAGCCCCGGCGCGGCCAGGCTACCGAGAATGTTGATGGTCACACCGGCATCCGAGCCGGGCGTAAAGATCGTGTACTCGACGCTCTCTTGCAGGGTGCGTATCCGCTCACCGTCAATGCCCCAGCCTTGCAAACCATTGCGCCACAGATCGGCGGTGGCCGCGGTATATTCGTCGATTGACTGCCCTTTGCGGCGCGCGTCATCAACATTGACCCATGGCCGAAAATCAGCTGGCTGCAGCTCGGGGAATTGGAGCAACAGATTGGTCAGATCACCCTTGGGGTCAACCATGATCGCGGGTACGTGATCCAGGGCAGCTTCCTCCAACAGGCCCAGGCACAAGCCTGTTTTGCCACTGCCCGTCATCCCCACACAGACGGCGTGGGTGGTGAGGTCACGGGCATCGTAGTTGACGGGCTGCTCGCTGCGCTGGGCCGAGGCGAGATCGTACTCGGCACCGAGGTAGAAGGATCCTAGTTTTTCGGGCGGGGCTTGCATTCTTGGCTCCTCATCATCTTGATTCCATTGCGCCCGCTGCACTTTCTGTTGCCAGACCACGAGCTGTTGCCAGACCACGAGCTGTTGCCAGACCACAAGCGACGAAATCAATGGGATGCAGAGGCGATGGGTTGAATTGGCACGAGCAAGGTTGCCGGGGCTGGCTGTAGCTCAATCAGAGAGACGAGCTGCCAGCGTCTCCAGATCCAGACGGCGGTGGCGTTGGATCAGCTGGCGCTTTTGCAGTTGGCGGGGCAAGCCGAGCAGGCCAGCGATCTGCCCCCGCAGACGGGCGCGTGCCTCGGCCCCACGAATACCACGCAAGGCGTCCCAGGCAATGATCATCTGGGCAGCAAAGATCTGGGGGAAATTTTGCAAGAGCAATTGCCCCGGCATATTTTTGGCAATGGTCCAAATGGTGTTGCGGCCCACATAGTAACTCGCCA
The DNA here is from genome assembly GCA_965228585.1 of Caldilineaceae bacterium. Classification (GTDB taxonomy): domain Bacteria; phylum Chloroflexota; class Anaerolineae; order Caldilineales; family Caldilineaceae; genus JAHBVH01. Next base: position 2,076,716 of record CBDDHX010000004.1, on the reverse strand, counting down.
TGGTGCCACCACCCGTTGCACTCAGGTGATGGTAGACACGAGCTTGGGGGGCAAAGAGTGCACGCCAACCAGCCAGTTGGGCACGGAAGCCATAGTCTACATCATCCAAATACATCCAGAAATCTTCGTCCAGCCCGCCCAGCGCTTGCCAGACCTCTCGCCGAAAGGCCGAAGCACCGCCAGAGCCGCTAAAGATTTCGACAGCCTGATCGTACTGGCCCCGATCCTCTTGCCAGACACCCCGGTTTTTGGGGATGCCATCTGTGCCCATAACATCACCGGTGGTATGCAACCGGGTGCGGTCAGAGAAGAGCAACAGTTTGCTGGAAACAATCGCGGCGTCGGGATTGGCACAGATCACCTTTGCAAGCTCGGCCAACCAAGTGGGCTCCGGCTCGGTGTCGTTGTTCAACAGGACGATGAGCCGCCCGCGCGCGGCATCGGCCGCGAGATTGCAGGTGCGCACAAAGCCAAGATTGTGCCGATTGATGAGCAGGCGTGCGTTCGGGTGGTGCGCTTCCACGTACTCAATTGAATCGTCGGTGCTTGCGTCATCGGCCAGAATAATTTCAAAATCGCGGAAGCTCTGCGCGGCCAGTGCAGCAAAGAGCGTGGGCAAAAAGCGGCGTCCATTATAATTGGGCACGATCACCGAGAAGAAAGGGGGAACGGTGGGCCGCAAAGCAGGATAGTCGCGGGCGGGCCGGGGCGCGAACTCTTCGGTGGCGGCGCGAAAGCTGTCGAGATTCAACGCGATCTGATGGCGCATCACCACCCGATTCTCCTCGCGCAAGGTGCCGTAGGTCTCGTCCTTTGCAATGGGGTCGCTCTGGGTGGATTCTTCAGAGACCGAATTCTGATCCGGTGTGGGTTTTTGTGTACTCATGACGATCCTTTTCTCGTTAATCTCAGGCCACGGCCGGGGCGGTGGTTGCTGACACTTCAGCGGTAGCGACGTAGGCTTGCAGTGCAAGCGGCCATGGACGCAACTGAATGCCCAATGCAGTGGCAGCATGGTTTGCGAGCACCGCGTGCAACGGCGAATCCGCCCCACGTTGCCACTCCGCGTGCGCAATCGGCGTGAGTGGAACCGCGCCCCGTCCGGTTGCCTGCAGCACTGCCTGGGCAAATTCAAAGCGGCTGGCCGCGCCCTCGTTCACGAGATGATAGATGCCAAAACGCTCCGTTAGCAACAGCTCGATCATGGCTGCGGCCACGTCGGGTGCATAGGAGGGATTGCCCCGCTCATCGGCCACAACGCGCAGCGCGCCATGCTCGTCCGCGGCAGCCATGATCTTGCGCGGAAAGTTGACGCCGCCGACGCCAAAGAGCCAGGCAGTGCGCACGATAAAGAGGCGATCCAACACGTGGGCCGTCGCCCGTTCGCCAGCCAACTTGCTACGCGCGTAAATGCTGCGCGGCGCTGGCTGATCATATTCCCAATACGTGGCCCCAGCTTCACCGGCAAAGACTTCGTTGCTGCTCACCTGCACCATCATGGCGCCACAGGCGCGACATCCTTCGGCAATATATTTTGGTCCCAGCGCGTTGACCGCATAGACGCGATCTGGCTCTGCTTCCGCCGCGTCCACCGCGGTCCAGGCCGCGGCATTGATGACTACATCCGGCTGCAGCGCGGCAATCTGGCTGGCAATGGTTGGCCGGGTAATGTCATGCTCTGGCCGAGACCAGCTCGTCACCACAATATCGGTCGGTGCTGACTCAGCCGGTGATAACGTAGCCGGTGATAACGTAGTCGGTGCTGTACAGGCTGCTTGCAGTGCACGGCCCAGCTGCCCCTTTCCGCCAATAATCAGTATGTGCATAAGTATCGCGATCTTTTCACCATCAAACAAGTTTTTGCTGCCCGGGCAGTACAGCCCTCCGAGCAGGGGCGGTCTGTGCGTCTGGTTGCCGTTGGCCATGGACAGGATTCTCTGTTCGGATGCCGAGTATATCACAGAGTCGTTCTATTGCCGAAGTGTTTGCATGTTGGCCGCAACCCATGGCCGCAAGGCGTTGGGACAGATTGATAACGGGTCGTCCACCAACGAGTCGTCCACCAACGAGTCGTCCACCAACGAGTCGTCCACCAACGAGTCGTCCACAACAGCGAACGGTTGGTCGGCGTCTTCCCCCTTTTTGGCGAGCCACGTACCTATTGCTCGGCCAGCAGCGAACGCAGGATCAGCTGTGGCAGATGGTGCTCCACTGGGAATAGATTGACGTAGCCAACGTGACCACCCGTGGGGTGTAGCTGTAGCGTGAGCCGCGGGTGGGTGGGCAGGTCGTACATAGCATTGGCGGCAATGATCGGATCATCCAGCGCAGAAATGATTTGCGTCTCAACCGTCAGCGCCGAGAGTGTCTGCTTGTGAATGGCGTAGGCAGCAAAATATTCGTCTGCATCCGCAAAGTGGGGCAACATTTCGCCAGCGACACCAGCGGGCGCGGGAATATTGATGAGACGATGCCCATAGCGCTGCAACACCTGCTCGGTCATGGCACGGATCGTTGGCACGCCGGCCAAGTCGGCAAAGTCATAGAGCTGGGGGAAAAGCTGCTGCTTTGCCAAGAGCGATTCGAACCAGCGGCGGCGAAAATAGCGGCGATAAAAGGGATGGCCATCGACCCGATCCGTGGAGTGGGCGGGATCGATGACGGGGTTAACGGCGATCACCTTGCGCAAATTGGGGAATGGCGCACGGCTGTGCCACTCCGCCAGCCGCAAAGCAAAGTTGCCGCCCATCGACGCGCCAATAATGTAGAAGGGGGTGCCATTCGCGAGCGCGGCGATCTGCTGCACGGCATGGGCCACTTCATCAATGAGGACACCGAGAAAGATGCCGGGGTTGAGGCCCTGAGGTTGCAGATGCAGCCCCGGCCCGTGGTCGCGCAGGTTGAGTCGCAACACATCAAAGCCGGCGTGGGTCAACGCGCCCGTCAGGGCCAGATTGTAGTTGGAGTGGCTGCAACCCTGCCAGCCATGCAGTAACAGGGCCAGCCCCCGGCGCGTCGGGCACTCATCCTCAGTCAACGTGTCAGTCAACGTGTGGGGGGTGAAATAGCCCATGAGCCGTACCCGACGCGGGCCAGCCGCCAGAGCAGCCGTGTCACAATAATCTGGCCCCCCATCGATCAGCACGGGTTGATCGTCCTTGGCTGCCAAGAGGCGTGGTTTAATGCGTGATAAGAGGGTCTGCAGGTGGCCTTGGCGCAACCATGGGTGGGGCAGGAACGGATCGGCCGCTGCACAGGCAATCGCTTGGGCGGCCATGCCATCAGCGGGGTCAGCTGCATTGGTGGCGGTTGGGTAGAGGTGCACGGGATCGGTTGATTGGATTGGTTGTTGAGATGTCATTGTTTACGCTCGTTTCGGCAATTGCACACTTTGATCGACAGAGCCGGCGCTCGACAGAACCGGCGACCGACAGGACCGGCGACCGACAGAACCGGCGACCGACAGGACCGGCGATCAACGGAACCAACAAAGTGGTTCAGCATTAACGGTTTTCAGCTACATCGTCGTTTGTGATCGTAGCCGACCGGCGCAATGCCACGGAGCCAACGGATTCCAATGTGACCGCTGTCCGCGTGTTGGAGTGACTTGAGCGGCTTGAGTCATTTGGCAGCGAGAGACGCATATGTTGCAACAGTTATCAGTTGGCCAGTGGAATACTCAGCTCCACCAACGCCCCCGCTCCATCCAGCCGATTTTCAAACCGACAGCTGCCCCCCACTTCCCACACAAGGCGCGAGACCATGGTCAACCCCAGTCCCACGCCGGGCACTTCGCCAGTGAAATATTTTTCTGCTTGATAGTATGGCATGAAGACCTTCTCAAGTTGTTCTGGCGTTAATGAAGCGCCATCATCTGACACCCGCAGCAGCACCCGTTTGCCCTCCTGGGGCAAAAGCTGGATCAGCACCGCTGGCGACTGTTTGGGATGAAACTTCTTGGCGTTTTCCAACAACTCCCAAAGCACGCATTCCATCGCCTGGTCGGACAACATCAATTTGGGCAAGCTAGTGCCCATTTCGCTAATGATCTGGGGATGTTGTAGTTCCAGCGTCGTGCAGATTTGCGTCACCATCTCCGTCAGCTGTTCCAGGGCAAAGCCATCAACTGAATGGGCGCTGACGGGCATGCGCAGATATTGGAGAATATCGCCAATGGTCGTGTTGAGCCGCTTGATCCCCGTGGTGACCAAATTCACCACTTCTTCCAGATCTTCAGGCTCGAGATTGGCAACCAGGTCGGGCGTCAAAAGCTGCAAGCCCCCCGACGTGGCATGGAGTGGCGTGTTCAACTTATGCATCACCATGGAGTGAAAGGTCCAGATATCGCGCTGTGTGCTCATCTGGGCGGTGACATTGCGCAAATGCAACAGGCGCAACACCTGGCCGTGCTCCACCTGGTTCATCAACGTCACTTCTAGCCACTGCGCCTGGGCGCTTGGAGTTTCCATGCGAATGAGATAGAGCGGCAAATCGGACTGTTCGCCCAGATCCATCGCCTGTTGTTGCCTGTTTTCATCCGCGTCACTTTCATTCGCGGCACCTTCATCCGCGACAACTTCATCCGCGGCACTTTCATCCGCGACAACTCCATCCGCGACAATTGGCAGGGAGAGCAATGCCTCCCAAACCGCGGCTGGCTCGTAATGGTAACGCCCTTTGACATAGGCAAGGAAGCTGTCTGGGGTGGGAAGCGTGAGATTGCTGGGCAGGTCGAGCAGATGACGCGCGCTGCCATTGGCATAGATGATCTCGTTGTTTGCCCCCAACATGATGTAGCCATCATCCGCCTGTTCAACAACCCACTCGAACCGAGCCCGCTCATCGACGAGGCGCCGGTAGCGATTGAGGCGGGTAATCGTGCGCACTCTTGCTCGCAACTCCGCGTGATCAAACGGTTTGGTGACGAAGTCATCTGCGCCCGCTTCGATGCCTTGAATGCGCGAATTTCGATCGTCGAGCGCCGTCACCAGAATGATGGGGATCTCGGCCAATTCTGGATCGGCACGCAACCGACGGCAGACCTCGAAACCATCCATGCCCGGCATCATCACATCCAGCAAAATCAGATCCGGCGTGATCTCGGCTGCTTTGTCGAGCGCTTCAAATCCATTGGCGGCAAAAACAAGCTGGTATGATTGTGAAGACAGAAGTGCTTCCAGAATTTCGCGCCCGGTCTCGGCATCGTCAACAATCAATATCACACTTTTACTTTGCAAAATTTGCCTCCACCTTAACTATCTATACTTTACTATCTTTACTTCCGCACTATCTATACTTCCGCATGGACACGACTCGTTCCCATATTGCTTCTTCCCGTTGACCTGTTTAGCAGTACAATTCACGTTCCACATCAGTGCGTGTCGCGAGACCCCGGTGAGGTTCCAGATCCCGTTCGCTTGCAGCCAACGGTTGGTGCAGCCACACATTGGGCAGCCTGGATTGGGCAGTCTCTATCGGGCAGTCTCTATCGGGCAGCCATACATTGGGTAGCCTGGATTGGGCAGAGTGCGTCTGTTGTCGTCGATGAGCGCTGTGGTGAAAAATTGACATGATGCGTGCCATATCTACATACGGAAAGTGTACCTGTTTCAATGGCTGTCGACAAGTTGTCTGTTCCATGTGGATTGGGGCTCGAGAATCGACGCCATTCACAGGCAGGTGCCGTGGGGATCAGTCATTCCCACACTAGCCAGCTGCATATTTTTTTGATAGAATAACCACTGCAATCAACTTGTTTGTATGTGGCTTTTGTTTGAGGCTGATGGTATCTTGAAACAACTGCAACCCGTTGCCACACGTCTGGCTACTTGTTTAACATTCTTTGCAACAGCCTGTTGCCGGCTGCACCGCGTTGTACGCATGGTGGCCCCATTCGGCATGCGCAGGCAGCGACCAAGCGCCGCGGGCCAAAGTAGCGCGACGTTGCGCGCTGCGCCGGTTGCGCTGTTGTTTATCGGCTGCGCATTGGTGCTTGGTGGGTGTGCAGCGGAACGGCAGGATGAGGGCGTGGCGGCTTCTGCACTGCCAGCCACGGCTACGCCCCAAGCGCAGCCAACCGCAGCGCCAGCTTCCATTGTGGCCACAACATCAGTACCACCCACCCGCTATACCTATGAGGTCGTTGCGACCTATCCACATGATGCCAGTGCATTTACCCAGGGGCTCCTCTTCGATGGGGATGTGCTCTACGAGGGTACTGGCTTGTATGGCAAATCATCACTGCGTCGAGTCGACCTGACCACCGGCACGGTACTGCAACAGATCGCGCTGCCCGCTGAGTTCTTTGGCGAGGGCATTGCGCTCGTGGCGGATCGCCTCTATCAACTCACGTGGCGCGAGCAACAGGGATTTATTTACGATAAGAGCAGCTTTGAAAAAATCGGCGATTTCACCTATCCCACCGAAGGATGGGGACTGACGTTCGATGGCACCACGCTGATCATGAGTGATGGCAGCGAGCAACTCTTCCGGCTCGACCCCACGACGATGCAACAGATTGATCAAATTGCTGTCTCTGTATACGATGTAACTGAACGACAGCGCAAAGCCGTCTATCATCTCAATGAATTAGAGTATATTGGCGGTGAGATCTTTGCCAACATTTGGCAGACCGATCTGATCGTACGCATTGACCCCCAAAACGGAAATGTCACCGGCATCATCGACCTGGCTGGCCTCTTACCGGCGGCCGATCGAACCCCATCGACTGATGTCCTCAATGGAATTGCCTTTCGTGCCGCCACAGAGCAGCTCTATGTAACCGGCAAAAACTGGCCAAAGCTTTTTGAGATTCGCTTGATCGAAGAACAAGCTCAATAAGATGCAAAACTTTGTGCAGCGCTTTTTGAAAATTGCGCTCGGCAGCAACTATCCAATTCGTAAAACCTATACCTACTACGTCACCCAATACATTGCGGTTATCATCACACTGTTTGGTGGACTTTTTATCTTTGGTGGCCTCTTGCTCATAATGGGCGAGGAGGCCAATTTTGGTTTCGTGCTGTTGATGGCTGGCTTTGTCAACTGGACAAATTTATGGATGTTGCGCCAAACCGAATCGTACCACGTAGCGGGCGCGCTCTTCGTGTTGGAGCAGTGTGGGCTCCTGTTCCTGCTCACCATTTTGGCCGGCGGCAACCACCCTGCGCTGATCATCTGGTATCCCGTGATCGTACTCATCAGTGCCTTTGTAATGGGCAGAACCTGGATTTTGGCCACAACAGTGCTGGCATCCTTCCTCTATTGGTTCGTGCAGTCCGCTTACATGAACTTGGGTACCCTGACCACCGAGCCGCTGATTTTGGTGCGAGAAACAGAAAATTATCTGGCAACATCGCTGCCATTGGTGCTCGTGACCATTGGTCTGTCGGCTTGGTTGTTTGAAGAATTGCGCGCCATGGCCGAGGACAACTCGCTCAACGCAGAACGGCGGCTGCGCTCCTTCCTCGCCAACATGAGCCACGAGATCCGCACACCGATGAATGGTATCATCGGGATGAGCAACCTGCTCACAGACACATCGTTGAGCGACGAACAGCTCGATTTCGTAGACACGATCCGCAACAGCAGCGAATCTTTGCTCACCATCGTGAACGAGATTCTCGACCTCTCCAAGGTGGAATCGGGCAACATGCAGTTGGAAGCCCAGCCCTTTGACATCCGCCAATGCATAGAGGAAGCGCTCGACCTCATGGCCCCCCAAGCGGCCGAAAAACAGGTCGAAATGATCTGCATGGTGGAAGACAGCGTGCCCACCACCCCCATTGGGGATATCACGCGACTGCGCCAGATCCTGGTCAATCTGCTCTCCAATTCGGTGAAATTTACCGAGAGCGGTGAAATTTTCGTTCACGTTGGGGCACGACCGAGCAACGGCGTCTACGAGATCCATTTTCGCGTTCGCGATACGGGGATTGGCATTCCCAGCCAAAAGATCCCACAGCTGTTCCGTTCCTTCTCTCAAATCGATCCTTCGACAACACGGCGCTTTGGCGGCACGGGGTTGGGGCTGGTGATCAGCAAACAGCTGACCGAAATGATGGATGGACGCATTTGGGTCATTAGCAAAGAAAAGGTTGGGTCCACCTTTCACTTCACCGTCAATTTGCCAGCCGCGGCTCAAAATCCGGCTCGGCTGCCAGCCCTACACCCGGCGCTCATTGGTCAACGCATCCTCATCATTGATGACAATGTCACCAGCCGGCTCGCACTGCGGCGACAGCTGTTGCGGTGGGAGATCGTGCCCATGGAAGCAGCCAATTCCAAGGAAGCGCTGCTCTTCCTCAATCAGGATCGCGACTTCGACGCCATCCTTGTTGATCTGACGCTGCAAGGTATGGATGATTTCGCGCTGATCCGGTCGATTCGCCAGAACCCAGCCCACAAAACGCTGCCGATTATTCTGCTGACCCCGGTGGCCAAAAGCAACATTCGCCAGCGTTGCCGCGCCTTTGGCATTGCGTCGATTCTGAACAAGCCGGTCAAACCGACTGAACTCTACGATGCACTGCTGCGACAGTTTGACCAGCGGCCAACGCCACAGACGTCCGATTCAGGGAGCAGCAAACATTTTCCGGCAGATGTCCAACATCGGAAGCCGGTCCACATTCTGTTGGTCGAAGACAACCCGATCAATCAGAAGGTCGCCTCGCGTATGTTGCAACGGCTGGGCTACCAGGCCGATATTGCCAACAGTGGCATTGAAGCGGTCGAGGCCGTGCGCGCCAATGATTACGACGTCGTGCTCATGGATGTGCACATGCCAGAAATGGATGGGCTGACCGCCACGCGCCAGATCCGCAGCGAGCGCAACCGGAGCCGTCGGCCCTATATTATCGCGCTGACCGCGGCGGCCATGCCGGAAGATGAAGGGAATTGCATGGAGGCCGGCATGGACGATTTTATTACCAAACCCGTTCGCCCGCCGGATCTCATCAACGTGCTCGAACGCTACCGTTTGGTCACGGAGGCACCACGAGCCATTACCAATCGCTCCCCACTCTCTCAATCCAATTAGCCGTTCCCAACATCAACCAGTTCCATTGCTCACGCGTGGATCCGACAGCTGCTGCCGAGCGCGATTCAGCATTTATACTCGATTGATTACATTACCGTATTTGTTACATTGTATTTACCACATTAGTATTTACCACATTGCGAGAAAGACCAAGATTTCATGCGTATATTGCTCATTGGCAATGGTGGCCGCGAACATGCCATTGCCTGGAAACTAAGCCAATCCCCCACTGTCAGCCAGATCTATGTTGCGCCCGGCAACGGGGGAACGAATCGTGTGCCCAACGCGGAAAACCTGCAAATTGCCGTTACCGCCTTTGAGGAACTGAGTGCCTTTGCCCAGCGTGAATCAATTGACCTAACGGTTGTGGGCCCCGAAGTTCCGCTGGTAGATGGCATTGTGGATCACTTCACCGCCGCGGGGCTGCGCATCTTTGGCCCCACCGCGGCCGCGGCACGGTTGGAGGGTTCCAAGGCTTTTACCAAAGAATTCCTGTTGCGCCACAATATTCCCACTGGGCAAGCCGCCATCTTCAGCGACTTCGACGCGGCAATGCGATACCTGCGCGAGCAGGATGAGCCGCCCGTGGTCAAGGCGAGCGGACTGGCCGCGGGCAAAGGCGTGATCCTGCCCGACACCATGAGCGGCGCGGCCGCTGTGGTGCACGACATGTTGCTCAACGAGCGCTTTGGCGAATCGGGCGCAACCGTGGTCTTGGAAGAGCGGCTTGCAGGACCAGAGCTTTCGGTCTTTGCGATTTGTGACGGTAGCAACGCGCTCATTTTGCCCACCGCACAGGATCACAAACGGCTGCTCGATGGCGATCAGGGCCCCAACACCGGGGGCATGGGCGCGTTCTCGCCGTCGCCACTGGCCACGCCAGCCTTGATGGCCCAAATTGAACGGGAGATCATTCACCCCACCCTGGCCGCGGCCGCGGCCGAAGGCATGCCCTATCAGGGAATCCTCTATGCCGGGCTAATGTTGACCGATGACGGTCCCAAAGTCATCGAGTTCAACTGCCGCTTTGGTGATCCCGAAGCGCAGGTGATCTTGCCACGCCTGGAGAGCGACCTGCTGGAGCTGTTGAACGCGGTCGTGGATGGTACGCTGCATTCGGTCACCCCAGTGTGGTCTACCGATGCCGCCATGACCGTGGTCATGTCATCGCACGGCTACCCCGGTGACTATGAAACCGGCATCCAGATCACCGGCATTGAAGCGGCGGAAGCCAGCGGCGCAACCGTCTTCCATGCGGGCACGAAGCAGATTGATGAGCGTCTGGTCAGCGCGGGGGGGCGTGTTTTGGCCGTCACAGCCAAGGGTAGCAATCTGAACATGGCTGCCGTCAATGCCTACCGAGCGGTCCAACAGATCGAGTTCAACGGTGCCCACTATCGCAAAGATATTGCCAAAGAGTACCGCACAACGGTACAATGAGGTGCAGAATTTGCTCTGGTACGCCGAGTTGTTCCCATCTCTACACGAGTGTCTTTTGTGCAACTACGCTCGTGTAGAGATGGTAGATGGCAACTCGGGCTACCATGAAATGCGACGACACCGATTCATCAAGCCCGACCCAGCTGTCAGCGAGCCACTGCCCAAGGACTATCTCTCTACATAATTAGGTCAACAGATAGCTGGAGAGCAGTGGCAGCGTCAACTATTCCTCCGTCCCATTAGCCGATTGGAATAACCATGCCGAACCAAGAAAACGAGGCCAAGCCAGCCGAGGATTTTGCCAAAGAGACCAACTCCACCCAAACAGCAGCGCTTATCGATCAATTGGCAACCACCGAACACGAGATCATTCTCGACGGCAAGCCCCTGCGCTACCAAGCAACCACCGGCACGCTGGTCATGAAAAATGAAGAGGGCAAAGCCAAGTCCACGATCTACTTTATTGCCTACACGAAGCTAGATGTCGTGGAGATCAGCAGCCGACCATTGACCATCGCCTTCAACGGTGGCCCGGGTTCTTCTTCCGTTTGGCTCCACTTGGGGCTATTTGGGCCGCGGCGCGTCGTCAGTGGCGATGTGGACGATCTGGCCACGCCCCCCTATCGGCTCGTGGACAACGAGTTTACACTGCTCGATCAATCCGATCTGCTCTTTGTCGATCCGGTGAGCACCGGTTTTAGCCGGCCCGTGCCGGGCGAAAAGGCCAAACAATTTCACGGGCTGGAAAAGGATATTGAATCAGTCGGGGATTTCATTCGGCTGTACGTCACCCGCTACCAACGGTGGGCATCGCCCAAATATTTGGCTGGCGAGAGCTATGGCACCACCAGGGCCGCGGGGCTTTCGGGCTATCTGCAAAATCGGCACGGCATGTTCCTCAATGGATTGATGCTGATCTCTTCCATTCTCAACTTCCAGACAGCCCGTTTTGATCTCGGCAACGATCTGCCCTACATTCTCTTTTTGCCAACCTACGCCGCCACCGCGCATTATCATGGTCAGGTTGCAGATGAATATAGAGACGACCTGGTCGCTTTTCTGGCCGAGGTCAAAGCCTTTGCCAGCAGTGAATACACGCTGGCGCTCATGCAAGGCGATCGGCTGGCGGGCACGGAACGCGCGGCCATTGTTGAAAAGCTGGCTCGCTACACCGGCCTGTCCACAACTTTTATCGAAAACAGCAACTTGCGCATTCAGATCATGCAGTTCTGCAAGGAATTGCTGCGCCACCAACAACGCACCGTGGGACGAATCGATTCCCGCTTCCAGGGCATCGACCGCAACGCCACCGGCGAACACTTTGAGCACGATCCAAGCATCAGCGCGATCCAGGGCTCGTACACCGGCACCTTGAATGACTACGTCCGTCGCGAACTCGCGTTCGAGAGCGATCTGGCCTATGAAGTGCTTACCAATCTCTATGAGACGTGGGAGTACAATCAACACCAGAACCAGTACGTCAATGTGGCCGAGACGCTGCGCGATGCCATGAGCAAAAATCCAGCGCTCAGGGTGATCGTTACCAACGGCTACTATGATCTGGCCACCCCCTATTTTGCCACCGAATACACCTTCGATCATCTGGAGCTTGATCTCACCCTCCGTGACAACATTCAGATGACTTACTATGCGGCTGGGCACATGATGTACATCCACGACGAGTCGTTGGCTCAATTGGCCACCGATCTGCGGGCGTTTGTCCAGCAATAGAGAGTGGATATCTGTAGAATAGCCCGCCAGGATGCCTAACCCTTATGTCAACAGAACGTTTTGAGTGGCTGGAAATTCCAGAGGAAACAACCAAAACCAGCCAAATCAAGGATGGCGCACCGACCACCGTGATGGGGAAACGGTGCCCAGAATGTAATTGGCTCGATGAAGAGACAGCCACCACCTGCTTCCGCTGTGGCTATCGCTACAACATTGATCACAACATGGCGGGGCAAATCGCCAACCTTGGTATCACGCTGCCCCCTCGCGTCATCGAGACGCCACAAAATCTGGAGAATTTCTTCCGCATCCACGGTCGGATCCGGCCACCGGAACCACTGCCGATTCATCAGCTGCGCCTGCGGGCCGAGACATTGCGCCTGAGCCGTGGCTTTGATCAGCTCGTCTGCCTCGACGAAATCTCGGTTGAACATTACGACCACCAGATCGAAACTGCACTCACCGCGCTGCAAGATATGCGCGGGCGGGCGCTGCTGGCCGATGAGGTGGGTCTCGGCAAAACCATTGAAGCGGGCATCATCACGAAGGAGCTTGTGCTGCGCGGCCTCGTGCGCTCGGTTCTGGTGTTGACCCCGGCCTCGCTGACGGAGCAGTGGCGGGAAGAGCTGGAAAGTAAGTTTCACGAGAGCTTCACCGTAATGCAAACGCCGGCCGATTGGCGCGCCGTGGCCGACGCCGAAGAGGGGCGCTGGATTACCAGCATTGATCGGGCCAAGCGCAAGCAGCAGAGCGAGACGATCCTGGCTCGCGAGTATGACCTGCTCATCATCGACGAAGCACACAAGCTCAAAAACCGCAGCACGCTGGCCTGGCAATTTGTCAATCAGATCCGCAAGCGCTATGTGCTGCTCCTCACCGCCACCCCCATTCAGAACGATCTGATGGAGCTGTACAGCCTGATCACGATTTTGGCGCCCGGGCAACTGGGCACCGTGCGCGCGTTTCGGCGCCATTTTCTCGAACAAGCGGACGCGCGCCAACCCAAAAACACACAGTCGTTGCGCCGACTACTCAACGACGTAATGATCCGCAACCGCCGCAGCAAGGTCGATATCCAATTTCCCCGCCGCCAGGCCGCGATCTACCACTTGGCACTGAGCGAGCCAGAGTGGCAGCTCTATGTTGATGTCACCGACTACATTCGCCGCCGCTTCCGCGATGTGGATAGCGATAAATTCTTGCGCCTGACGCTGGTCATTTTGCAGCGGGAGCTGAGCAGCAGCCCACAGGCCGTGGCGGCAACGCTGCGCAAGATGGTGCAGGATCGCGGCCACGGCGATAAAGCCCGTGCGGAACTCGAACGCTTTCTGGCGCTCGCCGAATCGATCCCCATTGGGCGCAAGCTCTATGCCGTGCAAGAAATTCTGGCCAAGTTTCCCGGCAAATTCCTCATCTTTACCGAATATCGCCAAACGCTGGAGACAGTGGTGCGCCAACTCACCGAGTGGGACATCCCGGTGGTTGGCTTCCACGGTGGCATGAGCATTGACCAAAAAGAAGCAGCCGTGGCCGCGTTTCGGGGCGATGATCCCGATGATGAGGTGCGCGTGATGATCAGCACCGAGAGCGGGGCCGAGGGACGCAACCTGCAATTCTGCCACCAGTTGATCAACTACGATCTGCCCTGGAACCCCATGCGGGTCGAACAGCGAATTGGACGCCTGCATCGGCTGGGCCAAGAGCAGGATGTGACCATTTTCAACCTCAGTTGCAACGAAACCATCGAATCACACATCATCGAGTTGCTCGCCCGCAAGATCCGCATGTTTGAACTGGTCATTGGCGAATTAGATCTGATCCTGGGCAACCTCGATGGCAACAAATCCTTTGAAGATCTGTTGCGCGATGCCTGGCAAAGCAGCCACAGCGAGACGGAACTGGGCGAGCGCATTGAAGCCCTGGGCGATGCGCTGGTCAATGCCCGCCACAGTTATGAAGCCGTACGCGAAAGCAATCAGCTGCTGGACGATGCCCTGGATCTGTAGCAACCACCGGACAATGCGACAAATTACGTACTCCTCGTCCTCCCCACTGTGGTATCATGGAAAGGTTTGAATACCTTACCATCCATCCATCAATTCTCTGCGCCACCAGATTGACCTGAGCATTGCAGTGGTCCACAACCGCAACTTACAGCTAGCTTCTCAACCGGCTCACCGTCCATGCGGTGAGCCGACCCGAGTTGAGATCACGGCGAACGCCACACCTCGAACCGATTTTTGCTCATCAGACAAGCGTGTGGAAACAGGATTACTCGCCACTGTCACACCTACTGTGGCATCTACCGTCGCATCTACTGTCACACCTACTGTGGCATCTAACGCGGCAGCTACCGTTTCGCCCTCTTGCCAGAAGAGTCAATCCTTTCAGAATTCGCTGCACTCATCGATCCCCATTCACAATTCCTCAAGGAGTAGTCATGTCTCGATTCTCCCGCTCGTTACATCTATTGCTGACGATGCTTCTGCTCATTGCGTGCATCCCAATTCAACCCGATTCCACCGCGCCCACACCCACCACACCCGCGACCGCCGCTGCCACGGCAACAGCGCCCGCCACACCGGCCATGAGCGCCGAGGAGATCTATGCCGAAGCAGTCTCCCGGCTCGATCAATTCCTGGCCCTGGTGGGCGAGATGCGCACAGCCATCGATCGCACACAGTTCGATCTGACTGAGTTGGGCTTTGCGCTTGGTTTTGATGCCGAACCGCTGATCGCCTTCGTGCGCGACGAGATTGCCTTTGAACAATATTCGGGGCTCTTGCGCGGTGCCCAGGGCACATTATTGGGCCGCGCCGGCAACGCGCTTGATCAGGCAGCTCTGCTCTCCACGCTGCTCGACAACGCTGGCTACGAGACACGTGTCGCCCAGGGGACATTGCCGGTGGCAAGCGCCACCACGCTCGTGCAGCAAATGGCCGCGCCGCGGTCCGCTGCTCTACCACCGGGCGATGCAGCCGCGCTGCGCGAGATCATGACAGCCATGGCCGCGCTCAGCTTTGAACCACCGGCAGAGATGGCCGCGCTGGTCGATGCCACCTTTGCGCCGTCACCGGTCACGGCAGCGCCAATTTATGAAACCGCCAGGGCCAACAGTACCGCGCTGCTGGCGGCCCTGGATGCAGCCGACATTGAACTGACCGCACAGTCGGAGCCAGATCAATCTGCCAATGCCGCGCTCATTGCCGAAGCCCAATCCTATTTCTGGGTTGAGTACCGTTTGGGGCCGGGGGATGAGTGGCAAGGTGCCCACCCCGCCTTTGGCAGCTCAACACCCGATCTCGCCGATCTCGTCGCCGACGCGGTCCACGCGGCCGATCTGCCGGCTACACTCCAGCACAAGCTGCGCGTGCAGGCATTGATCGAACGCGAGGCGGATGGCACACGCACGACAGAGCCGCTCTTTGCTGGCTGGGAAAGAGCCGTCGCCGACATTGTGGGCCAACCGCTCACCTATCACAACCACCCCAACGGCGGCCAGGAGTTGGCGGAATTGGCCGATCTCACAACAGTGTTGGCCGAGAGCGAGCTCTTTCTGCCGATCCTCAATCAGCAGACGATTCCAGACGCCCGCGCCTTTGCTCTCAACGGCGAGCTATTTGACGGCTCGGCGGGCGCGGACGATAGCTTTACCCTCTCGCCACTGGGCGGCGCGCTGGGCGGCGCCGCGGAGATGCTCGGCGCGCTGGGCAGTGGTCCCAGAACGAGCGAAGCAGAAGCAACCGACGCCGATGGACGGCTCACCGCCCACTGGCTCGTCTACACGCTCATTGCCCCGGATGGCAGCAGCAAAGAATACCGGCGCGCCGTCTGGTCCGCCCCAACTAACGACGCCACTGAATCTGTTGCTGCTGAGGATGACGCAACTGAGCAAGCCATGCGCTCTGCGTTGGCCACGCAACACACGTTCATGGTTGCCCCCGGCGCGCTCAACACTGCCTTTGTGCTTGATCAGGTGTTGGCGCGCGTGGAAAGCTACGGCCCTTTGCTCCACTATATGTTGGCACAAAATGTGATGCCCGCGGAAGCGCAACCGATGTCCATGCGCGCCCTTGCCACCCTCGACAATGCCTGGCTGGGCCATCTGTCACTCTACAAAGCCTTTGATCTCATTGGCCAAACCATGGATGATGCTTTGCTCTATCGCGCCGAACCGACGTTGGTACGCTTCAGCCAGCAGCTGGTGGACAAACGCGTGGCCCAGGCAGTCGATGTCATGAACAACACGCAACGAGCATTTGTCTTTGTGGATGAGCTGCCCGTTGCCGCGCCGGCCACAGCCCTGCAGGCGGGGGTGTGGGAAACGCTGGTGGAGACGGCACTGTTGAGCGGACCCGAGAACGTTGTCATGCACAGCGCAGCCAGCCAGCTCAGTGGCGCGCTGGCTGCGGGCCAACCGTTGCAAGTGATCAGACCCAATGATCGTGCCGCGCTACAACAGCTGACGCTCAGCGAGCAAAGCCGCCGTGCATTGGCGCGGGATCTGGATGCGGGTTTTGTGGTGGCGTTGCCACTCCCCGAGCCGACAACTGAGCTGGCCGCCTGGTGGCGCGTCGACCCCACCACCGGCACAACGCTGGGCATGCTGGGTAATGGCTATGGCGGTGTCATGGCACAGACCACAACCGAATATATTATCAAAGTGGGCGCGCATGTGATCCTCTTTACGATTGCATTTGCCCACTGCATTGGGATTGTCGCCACCACCGTCGGCAAAGTGGGCGGTGGCCAGATCATTGGCTGCCTGGGCCTCTCGTTGGCCTTTGCCTTTGCCCGCTTTCCCACCGATGCCGTGGATGGCGTTCTCCTCCTTCTCTCAATTACGGGGCTTTTTGTATGTTAAATAGTGCGTTCTCCCAACAATCTTTTGCGAAATCGTTGTCTGCCAATCTACGTTGGCGTTTAAAGACTAGCGTGCGGACAGCACTGGTATTGCTGTTGGCCCTGCTCTGCACATTCATCGGGACAACAGCAACTTACGCGCAGAGTTGCGTTAGTGAAGATGAGCCAAACGACCGCTTCCGGGAAGCCACGGTGGCCGGTGCGGTGCGCTGTTTCAGCGGCACGCTCGCGCCAGAAGACCAGAACGACTTCTTTCAAATCCAGCTGGATGCCGCGGCCGCGGCAACGCTCTACGATTTGCAAGTCGAAACCACGGTCGATCCCGCGACGGAACCCGTCATGCTCATCACAATCTATGACAGTGAAGGCCGCGAAATGCAGCGGCGCGATGGGCCCGCGCTGCCAGTTGAGCTAGCCTTTACCCCGGGGTTCTCGTATACCTTGAGGATTGACAACCGCGCGACGGATGCATATGACTACACCATGCAGCTCGTGCCCTCACGGCAACCCCCCGCCGACTTTGCCGTGGAGCCAAACGATCAACAGGCGGATGCCGCACGTATCGGCGAAGCGGGTGCGATCCGAGGGCGCGCCACGGGCCGCGAAGAAGATTTTCTCGTCTTCACTGTCACTGGCGAACCACAGTTGTGGCGTCTGCAGGCGGTTGGCGAAAATATCCAACGACTCACGCTCATGAACGCGGCTGGACAGATGGTGCAACAGAGCAGCGCGGAGGATGGTCGACGCGTTCGCATGGAAAATCTCTATCTGTTGCCAGGCGACCATTGGCTCAGTATTCTGGGCACCGACAGTGACTACGCGATCCGGGTGGTGCCGCTCGGGCCTCCGCTCGATGCCAGCGAGATTGAGGTGCCGGTGGGGACCAACGCTAGCGACGCCACAGCCGAACCGACAACCACGAGCAGTGAAACCGTCGCTGTTGACGATCCACCCTTGGTTGCAGTGAGCGAGCGCGAGCCCAATGATGATGAGAGCCGCGCCCATCGGCTTACCCCAGGCAGGGCCGAGCGCGGACAGATCAGCAGCCACGACGACCGCGACCGCTATCGCTTCTACCTGGGTGGCGACTCCTATGTTCGCATCTCCCTAGCCGCGCCCACGGATGGCGACGTGGAGTTGGATCTGGACGGCTACTTTAGCAACATGAAAGTGGTGGCCGGCACCACGGCTACCCGCGATCTGCTCTTGCCACCGGGCGATCATTTCCTGGCGCTGGATAGCAACAATCTGGGCTATCAAGCGTACACGCTCCAGATCGACCTGCTCGATCCCTTTGCACTGCCCGCGGATCTGGAGCCGGTGAACAATGCCCTGGCGGGCGCACAGCCACTGCCGGCCACGTTGGTTGTAACGGGCACGGGGGGCATGGCGGGCGATCGCAATGATTGGTATCAACTGCCCACGCTGCAAGGTGCCACCCAGGTGAGCGTGACCGCGGTGAGCGCACGGGCCGACGTACGCTTCTATCGCGACGGGGAGCGGTTGCCCGTTACCCACAACCGAGAGACAGCTACATTCTCGGTCACCCTCGCGGCCGATACCGTCACCGATGTGAGCGATCCCGCGGCCACGGCCATCTATGTTACTGCGGATGGTCCCTATACGCTGACGCTGGTGGCCGACCCACCGCTGGCGGCCCAGACCGCGCCCGAGCCCCTGCCCGTGACGCTTGCGTGGTTGCCAACAGCCCAACCGTTGGCCGCGTTCTACGAGATGGCCCAGGAACAGCAGGTGACGTTGCGCATTACCAATGAAGATAGCCAAACCCACGACCTGACGCTACGGTTACACAGCTCGGAACTTGCATGGACGCCGCGGCTAGCGGAAGCGGCGATTACGTTGGAGGCTGGTGCCAGCACAGAGATCGATGTGCCGCTTGATGTGTTGGCCGATGTGCCCGCGTCGCGCCCGGTCTATCTCGCGGCAGAGGTTGAGAATGCCGCGGGGCAACAGAGAGTCGCCCAAACGGAGTTGGCCGCACGCTGTGGCGCGGAGCCGGTGAACCCCAACCGCAACTGGACCACGGCCGGAGCGCTCTTTGGTGGCCTGAATGTGGCTGCCCTGGCACTGGGTGCCGAGACAGATGTGGCGGCCTTCACCTATGCGCCCGAGCTGTTCGATGGCCGCGTCTCTTATGGCGCGGGGTTACAGGTTGCCATTCCCAGCACCGTCACCGTTGATCTCGCGGGCGACGAGCCGATTGGCATCACCGGCGTACTGCTTAATCCGCAATCCGACAGCCGCGTCCAACGCTATCTGCGCAAGTTTAGCATCCGTGCCTCACTCGATAATGAGCAGTACACAACGGTCTTCCAGGGCCAACTCAGCCCCTTGCCACGCGAGCAGGCCTTTGCCTTTGCAGAAGCGGTGCAAGCACGCTTTATTCAGATCGTCTTTGCAGGTGCCGGATTGGATGAAGATACCGCCAGCCTGGGTGAATTGAAGGTCATTGCCGATCCGCTCGAACAGCCACTGGGCGAGCGCCGCTTTGATCTGGCCGATCCCGCGTTGGGCGGCCACGTGGTGACCTCATCGCCACTGTTGGGCAAGCCGCGGTCGCTTCTCGATCCAACGCTGAATAGCGACATTGCCCGGGTGCCCATTACTGGCACCGTGGAATGGGTCATTGGCTTTCATCACAACCGTGCCGCGCAGATCAGCACGCTCCAGTGGCTCAACAACCGCAATGCCAGCGCGGAAGAACAGCTGCAACAGGTGGAGGTCGCAGTCAGCACGGTGAGCCCCAGTGGGCCGTGGCAGCCGGTGAGTACCTGGCAGCTCGACCCCACCAGCACCAACACCGAAACGCTGACGCTCGATCAGCCAGTGTGGGCACGCTTTGTGCGCTTTGTCGGGCGCACGGGCGGGGAAAGCCAACGCGCCGCCTATCCCCAAAACATTGCTATTCTCGAACGGGCATCGGCAGATGAATATCGAACCATTTTGGCGGAATATGGACACTATCGCCAAGCAGCGATCTACGAATTGCTGCGCGACGTTCATCCCTTTGTGACGCCCCGGGGCGAAGCCACGGAGAATGAGAGCCGCGACTCGGCACAGCCATTGGCCGATGGTGAAACAGTCCGTGGCACGGCAACCGTAGGCGAGGATGAGGATTGGTATCGCATTGACGTGCCCGCGTCGGCCAATCAACTGACCCTCACCATTGCCGGCGACCCAACGGTAGCCGTGGCTCATGAATTGGTCGACGAAGCTGGCGAAGCCGTTCCCCACACGCTGTTGCAGGAGAACAACCTGCAACAGATCAGTGCATCGGTTGCGCCCGGTGCGTACTACCTGCGCATCTATGAACCGCCCCGTTCGGTAGCCTTTGTCTGGGACAACAGCGGTAGCGTCAGTCCATATATTGAAACGACTTACCAGGCGCTCAACCGCTTTGCCAGCCAGATCGATCCGCGCCATGAAGCGATCAATCTGCAAGTGTTCAGTGACCAGCCCAGCTTTTTGCTTGAAGAATGGAGTGGCGATCGCAACGTGGTCTTGCAAACGTTGACCAACTACGATCGCGAGGATGGCTCGAGCGACGCCGAGCTGAATCTGCGCTTTGCCACCCAAGAGTTGGGAGAACGCCTGGGCACGCGCGCCGTCGTCATCCTAACTGATGCCGAATCACCGGGTTATCGCGAGACCAGCGAGCTGTGGCAGGCACTCAACGGCGTGCAGCCGCGGGTCTTCACGCTTGAAATCAGCAGTCGTGGCTCTGACTATGCCCAGGATCTCATGCAGGATTGGGCCAGTGTCAACAATGGGTACTACAGCTATCTCTCATCCATTGGCGAGTTGGAGCTTGGATTCGAGCGGGCAGAGTGCCACCTGCGCCGCCCCGTGGTCTATCAGGTGAGCGCGGCGTTGACCTTCGTCGATCCACCCACGCCCACCCCGACGCCCAGCCCAACACCGACATCCACGCCGACACCGACACCTACTGCAACGGCAACGGCGACGCCGACATCCACACCGACACCCACCGCGACAGCAACGCCAACGTTGACACCCATACCCACGGCAACGCCAACGGCTACACCCACCCCCACCATCACGCCCACGCCAACCCCGGCTGGCCCCGGCACCATCGCGGTCAGCGTGCTCTCTGGCCCCGCGCCCATTGCTGGCGACACGGCAATCGAGCTGATCCTCGACGCCTCGGGCAGCATGTTGCAGCTCCTGGGTGGGGAACGGCGCATTGACGTGGCCCGCGCGGTGCTCGTTGATCTCACCAACAATCTGCTGCAACCGGGCACACCGCTGGCTCTGCGTGTCTTTGGCCACATTGAGCCGGACGCATGCCGCACCGATCTGGAGATTCCGCTGCAACCGCTTGATCCAGCGGCGGTCACGGCACGGCTCAACGCGATCACCGCGATGAATCTGGCGCGCACGCCCATTGCCGATTCGCTGCGACTGGTTGCAGAGGATCTCGCGGGCACAGTGGGAGAGAAGATCATCGTGCTGGTCACCGATGGCGAGGAGACATGTGATGGCGATCCAGCCGCGGCCATTCGCTTCTTGCAAGAGCAAGGATTTGACGTGCGCGTGAATATCGTCGGCTTTGCCATTGACGATGCCGCGCTGCAAGCCCAATTCGAAGCGTGGGCCACGCTGGGCGGTGGTGCCTACTTCAATGCCACCAACGCGGAGGAGCTGCGCACGGCGCTGCGTGACGCGCTGCGCGCCCCCTTCCGTGTGCTCGCGGCGGATGGCACCGTGGTTGCCACGGGCACGGTGGGTGATGCAGCGGTGACGGTCCCCGCGGGCCGCTACACCGTGGAAGTGCTGACAGCACCCATCCAACGCTTTGACGCCGTCGAAGTGGGCGGAGAAGCCGAGGTCACGATTATGGTTACGCAGGAGTAGTAGGCAGGAGTAGTCTAGTGAAGTAACAGGCGTTACGCACCCTGCGACAAGCGCAGGGTGCGTAACGCCTCTTCACTGGAACAAGCGCTGACCTGCTGCGTCGTGCCACCGCGAATGGCAGATTCCTGCGGTACACGAGTGCGTTGCACAGGTCGCAACACTCCAACTCCGCCCCACGATCGTGTCACCTGTGCGCTGCACACCCGCCGCGGCTCTACCGATTCACCCCTGTAACGCCTCTTCACTGAAACCCGCTTGGCAAGTGACCGTTCGTCCCATTGGGCACCGGCAAGCGGATGCCCCCACGCCAATCGGTCTGCTTACTTCTGTGATGCCTCTTCACTGGAACAAGCGCTGAGCTGCTGCGTCGTGCCGCCGCGGATGGCAGATTCTGCGGTACACGAGTGAAGTAATGAACAGAGCGGCCTGGCTGCTCTGCCATTGCCTAGAGCACAGATGGACCACTGCCCGTGTGAGGCAGGCTGCCGCTGAGAGCGTTGCAGCCGCCTCGCCCGGGCAGTTTGCATTGTGCGATCCACAGTGTCAGTGGGTGCTCAGAGAGCCGTCCCATTCTCGGCGAGCCGCGCCATTAGTTGGGCCATGAAATGGAGGTTGTGAATGGTGGTGAGGCGCATGAAAGCCGCGTCGTTGGCGCGGTAGAGGTGGTTTAGGTAGCCGCGGCTGTAGTTGCGGCAAGTGAGGCAGCGACAGCGCTCGTCAATTGGTTCAGTGGCTTTGATATATTTGTCATCGGTGATGTAGAGAAAACGAAACCAGTTGCCGTGGTTTGCAGTGGGTTGGGCATTTTCTGTTGCGTACGTGTAGAGCCGGCCGCGCCGAGCATCCCGCGTGGGCAAGGCAGAATCAAAGATGCCGTAGCCCATTGCGGCACAGGTGGCGATGCTCACCGGATGGCCGACGCCCAGCGCGTGCATGGGATGCTGCATGGGCACCAGTTGCCGCGTATAGGCCAACATTTCCGCCAGCAATTCACCATCGGCACCCAGTGGCCAGCCCCCATAACCGTAGCCATCAAAACCAATCTTGCGCAGGGCGGTGGCACATTCGGCGCGCAATTCCTTGGACCCGCCACCCTGGATCACGCCAAAGAGCAGGGGGCGCTCGTCGTCCGCCAGCTTCTTCTGCCGGGCCAGCCGGTCAAATTCCGCGCGGCAGCGTTCAGCCCAGGCGATTGTCCGGCGCACCGACTCGTGTTGCGTCTCCGCCGGATCATCAACGTGGGTGCAGTCGTCGAGACACATCAAAATATCCGCGCCATAATTCATCTGGAGCTGAATACATTTTTCGGGCGTCAGTTGAAACTTGCGCTTCGATCCGTCGGGCTGAAAGACAATTCCGTTGTTGGTCAGCCGCCCATATTTGGCATTTTGGCGAATCAGTGAATAGGCTTGGAAACCACCGGAATCGGTGAGGATGGGCCGCGGCCAGCCACACATCTGGTGCAGACCACCGAGCGCCTGCACCGTGGACGAGCCGGGATGTTGCATCAGGTGGAAGGTGTTCATCACCAGACCATTGATCCCACAATTGTGGAGGTCGATGCTATCCACGGCCCGCACCACCCCCAACGTGGCGTCGGGGAGGAAGGTGGGCAGTGGCAGTTGGCCGTGGGGCACTGTCAAATTGGCGGGTGCGCGCATCGGCTCAATATCGCTGCTTCATGACGCGACGCAATTCGCGATCACTCTCGCGCTTGGCAATGGTCTGGCGTTTATCATGCTGCTGTTTGCCGCGCGCCAGGCCGATCTGTACCTTGGCCCGGCCACGGTCGTTGATGTACATTTTCAGCGGCACAATCGTCCAATTGCGTTGGGTCACCTGACTGTGGAGCCGCTCGATCTGCTCTTTGTGCAACAGCAACTTGCGTTGGCGGGTCTCTTCGTGGTTATAGCGGTTGCCCTGTTCAAATTGCGCGATATGTACGTTGACCAACCACGCTTCGCTGTTGCGGATGAGAACAAAGCCATCGCCCAGGTTCACCTTGCCCGCGCGCACCGATTTGATCTCGGTGCCAGTCAGCACAAGGCCCGCCTCCATCGAATCTTCAATGAAGTAGTCGAAGCGCGCTTTGCGATTGGTGGCGATGGTACGCGGGCCCCGCTTTTCTGTGTTAGTTCCTGCTGTTTTTTTCGCCATACAATCTACTGATCACTCTCTGTTTCAAGGTATTCCAGGGCAGCATCTAGCTGTGGATCTACCTCGCTGTTCCAATCTTCTTCCGAGATCTCCACGGTCACATCGGGCTGCAATCCGGCTCCATCAATTGTCCGGTCCGCAGGTGTGTACCAACGGGCCACGGTCACACGGATGATCCCGCCCCCTTCCAGGGTGTGGGGCAGTTGCACGCTCCCCTTGCCATAGGTAACCGTCCCCACGAGCAGTGCCCGTTCGTGGTCTTGCAGCGCACCCGCCACAATCTCGCTGGCACTGGCACTTCCCTCGTTCACCAACACCACCATGGGCAGTTCTGTCGTTGCGGCTGCTTCGGTGGTGCGATAGATCTCTTCGCGATCATCCGAGAAGCGCTCAATCAACACATCTGTATCCTCCACAAAGATATTGGTCACCTTCACGGCCTCGCGCAACAGACCGCCCGAGTTGCCGCGCAGATCAAAGATCAACCCGCTGGCATTGCGTTGCAGTGCATCATCGACGGCCTGGCGCACCAATTCACCCGCGTTCTGGTTGAAGGTGTTGAGCTTGATGTAGGCAATATTATTGTCGGCCCCCAGCGTGTCGGTGGCAATGGTCGGCGTTTCAATGCGATCTCGGGTGACCTCCACATCGTACGGTTCAGAGCTTTCTGGATTCTCCTCATTGATGCGCAGAACCGTGAGCACAACCACCGAGCCTTTGGGCCCGCGCACCTTGTTCACGGCCTCGGTCAGGTTGGAGCCGACCAAGCTTTCACCATCGACGGCCAGCACCAGATCGCCCCGGCGCAGGCCCGCGTTCCAGGCGGGTTGATTTTCAAAAGGCTCGTTGATTCGCAACGTATCAAACTCTTCATCCCACTCCACCCGTGAACCGATGCCTTCAAACGAACCGGCGATATTGGTGCGGAACAGGTTGGCCTCTTCGGGCGTCAGAAAGCTCGTGTTGGGATCGTCAAGTTGATTCACGACGCCGCGAATGGCGTTGTAGGTTGCCTCTTTCGCGGTGGGCAACTCGCCATAGAAATCGCGATAGAGCAGGCCCATTGCTTCCCAAAAGGTGTGGAACTCGGGATAGAGCGCCTGATCTTCCCCACCGCAAAACTTGCTTTCATTCGTGGAGCTGCCAGTGAAGTTCCACCAATCTGCCGCGGCCCAGCCAGGGGTGGCGGCAGAACGCGAGAGCACGACGCCGGCACCCAACCCCGCGGCAAAGACCAAGAGCAACACCAGGGTGGCGATCACAACCAGCAGGCCAATGTACCGCTTGGGCGGTGCCGATGGTGGCGGTGCCGATGGTGGCGGGGTGGACGGTGGCGATGAGTGAGTGGTGGGGGTCGTCATTGTCTTCTGTTCCATAGTTTTTTTCACAAATAACCTACGTTGCTCCTCATCTCGTGGTGGAGACAAGTGTCTGAACGATCAGACGTGCGCAGAGATGAGAGCTAGCAACTTGAGTAAATAACATGCTGTCCATAACGTTGGTTCCTGCGTTCGGCCGCTGAATTCGAGTGCCGGGTCAGCATCGGGTCGAGCCATGCCGGTGAACACAGTGACGTGAACACGGTGACGTGAACACAGTTATGTGAACACAGAGAAGTTGTGAACAGACACAAAGATAATTATTCGATCGCCGCGATCTGTTGTACCGAGCTAATGGCAATGGCCAGTGCGTCTGCGCCCGCGTCAACGGCTACATTCGGTGTCAATCCGGTGGCAGTAATCCTGTGGTGGCTGGGTGTGAACCACTGGGCACTCGTGACAAAGAGGCTGCTCTGATCCGACAGCGTGTAGCGCGATTGCACACTACCCTTGCCATAGGTCTGTTCGCCCACGAGGATTGCCCGTCGGTGATCTTGTAGCGCACCGGCCAAAATCTCGCTGGCACTTGCCGAACCCGCGTTCACCAGCACCACCAACGGCGCATTGGCCACGGCAGTGCCCGCCGTTGCATTGAACTGTTTCTGCTCACCGTTGGCCTCTTCTTCGATCAACAGTACGCCTTCTTCCAGCCACATGTCGGCGATTTTCAGTGCAGCATCCACCGAACCACCACCGTTGTCGCGCAGATCCAGAATATAGCGTTGAGCGCCCGCTGTCTGTAATTCTTGTAACGCTGTGGCCATCTCGTCCGGACTGTGCTCGGTGAACTGCATGTGGCGAATGTAGCCGATCATGGCCGTCGATGGTTCTTCGTTCAAGAGCCGCCACTCCATGCTCGGCGTCTGAATTTCGATGCGCTGCACGACAAAGCTGAGCAATTCGACCATATTTTGCTGGGCACCCTCGCCCGAGCGTTGCACCACCAGCTTCACCTCGGTGCCGATCTTGCCCCGCACCAGCCGTACAACATCATCCAACGTCATCTCCAGCGTCAACACGGTATCGTCAACTTGAATGAGCTGATCACCTTCCCGGATCCCAGCTTGGCTGGCCGGTTGATCGGGCAGCGGAAGCAGCACAAAACCATCTTCAACGACATCGATTGAAGCGCCGATGCCACCGAAGCAGCCACAGAATTGCTCAAACGATTCCTGACTTTGCACCGGCTCTTCAAAGCGGGTGTAGGGATCGCCATAGGCCGCAACCAGGCCGTGAATGGCTTGATAGCGCCACGCCATGGTCTCTGGCTTCTCGCCATAGAATTCCCGTTCCAGCAGCTGCCAGACTTCCCAAAAGAGCGTCATGTCAATTGGGTCGGCGCTTGCAACCTGCGGTTGGGTCGACTGCGGGCCAGTCACCCATGTCACCAGCGGCTGCAACCGGGGGTAGCTCAAGAGCCCGCTGACAAAGGCCAACAACATAAAGACAATAACGACGAGCTGATTTATGATTGCACGCATAATCTGCACATCCTCAATCCATCTTCACAGGGGACGGGCGCTGCACCGCATTGGGTTGGGTTGGGTTGGCGAACCACGTCATACATTTCGCCGCTGGCTTTGGTTCCCACATTGCACCGGTTCAGTCACAGTCCGGTTTCGTCGCACACCAGTTTGTTTTACGCTGATTACTCACGCTGTTCACTTACGTTGAGTACAGTAGTGGAAGAGTGACGGGCCAGAAGCAGGTGTACAGCTCAAATGAAAAAAGGCCGCTCAGGGCATTCTTGCGGCCAAGCACCACGCGACCAGGAGCAACGCAGCGTTATTCTACCACAAGCAGATACGCACCCAAAGTAAAACGGTTTGACAATCTACTCCTTTCCACGTATCGTACAAACTCAAGTTGCTACCTACCATCTCTACACGGCGTAATTGCTCAAAGATACCCTCTATGAGATGGGGAGCAACCTGGTTGCAAGCACTTTCCGCGGACAAGTCTCCAGTGAGGCTGACCCAAGGGCGGCCGTTGACTCTTTGCCTCCAACAACCGCCTGTTAATCGCACAGCAGAGGAAGGAATTGAATCGCAATGGAAATTTCTTGTCAATCCATGCGGGTGGTCGTCACCGCGGCAGCCACGGGCATTGGCCGGGTCATTACGGAAACGTTATTGGCCGCGGGCGCGCGGGTCCACGTCTGTGATCTGAATGAATCGGCGCTGAGTGCGCTGCAGGAAGCACACCCCACACTGGGCACAACCCTAGCCGATGTGGCCCAACCCACGGCCATTGAACAGCTCTTTGCCGAAGCGCAGGCACATCTTGGCGGGCTAGACATGTTGGTGAACAACGCTGGCATCGCTGGCCCCACCGGCCCCATTGAAACCCTCACCCTCGCCGATTGGGAGCAGACGCTGGCGGTCAACATTACGAGTCAATTCCTCTGCAGCCACCACGCGGTACCGCTGCTCAAAGCCGCGGGTGGCGGGCTGATCGTCAATCTGGCCTCGGCTGCTGGCCTCTTTGGCTTCCCCAACCGCACCCCCTATGCGGCCTCCAAATGGGCAGTGGTTGGCTTCACGAAATCGCTGGCCATGGAGGTGGGGCCAGCCAACATTCGTGTCAATGCCATTTGCCCAGGATTGGTCGAAGGCGAACGCATCGACCGCGTCATTGCCGCCAAAGCCGCGGCCGAAGAGCGTACCCTGGCGGAGACGCGGGCACAAATTACCCAGCAGAACTCGCTGCGCACCTTTGTCACGGCCCAGGATGTTGCCAACATGATCCTCTTCCTCGCATCGCCCGCGGGCAGCAAAATTTCTGGGCAAGCACTCCAGATCGATGGCAACACCGAAACGCTGCGGACCTAATCACGCGTGGACCGCAGGATCTGCCAGCCGCGGTGGCACGACGCAGCAGCTCAGCGCTTGATCCAGTGAAGAGGCGTTACAGGAGTGAGTCGGTAGAGCCGCGGCGGGTGTGCAGCGCACAGGTGAGGTGATCGTGGGGCGGAGTCGGGGTGTTGAGACCTGTGCAATGCACTCGTGGACCGCAGGATCTGCCAGCCGCGGTGGCACGACGCAGCAGCTCAGCGCTTGATCCAGTGAAGAGGCGTTGCGCACCCTTGGACAAGCTCAGGGTGCGCAACGCCTGCGAATAACTCAAGTTGCTACCTACCATCTCGACACGAGCGTGATTGTTCAGACAATATTCTCGATCACGCGCCTATAGTGCGGTTGGCTTGAAAACGGTAGATTTTTGGTTGTCTACCAAAGGGGTAGCACTACCGTTTTCAAACAGAGCTTGATTTAGAAGGCAGCGGGGGAGCAACTTGTCGAGCGATCATGTAAACGTCAACATTCCCTAACGCTGGACGTGCGCAGTAGAGAATGCACACTCCGCAAGGTGCAAGCTCTATTTGCTTTCTCTATAAGGCATCATTTGCAACAGGGTATCATTAGCAACAGAAAGTATGCGACATGAAGATACAAAAAGCGGTGATTACCGCGGCGGGACGCAAACAACGCACCCTACCGCTGCAAACAGTGACCGATCGCGATGGGCTGGAAAAATCGGTACTCAGCGTGCTAATCGAGGAGGTGGTGCGGGCTGGCATTGAAGAGATTGCTGTAATCGTGCGCCCGGGCGATGAGCAGCCCTATGCCGAGGTGACGGGCGAACATGCGGGGCGTCTACACTTTGTCCCCCAAAGCGAGCCACTGGGCCATGGCCACGCAGTCTACTGTGCGCGCGATTTTGTGGGCGACGGGGCTTTTCTACATCTCGTCGGGGATCATCTTTATGTCAGCCGGGGCGCGACGGGCTGTGCTCAACGGTTGGTCGATGTCGCCGCGGTTGAGGCGTGCACCATTTCGGCAGTGCAGGCAACCCGTGAAAGCCTGTTGCCCTACTATGGCACCGTCGGCGGTCGGCGCATGGCGGGGAAACCGGATCTCTATCAGGTTGAAACGGTGATTGAGAAACCGACGCCCACCCAGGCCGAACAACAGCTGATTGTGCCGGGACAGCGGGCGGGCTCGTATCTCTGTTTCTTTGGCATGCATGTGCTGACCCCCGTTGTCTTCGACATTTTACAGGAGCAGATCACGGCGCTGCACGCAAATCCAGAGGCCCAACCCGCTGGCGTGACATTGGCTGCGGCATTGGCCACGTTGGCAGAGCGCGAACAGTACCTGGCGCTGGAACAGCATGATTCGCGCTATGATGTGGGGGTGAAATATGGGCTCCTCATTGCGCAGCTGGCCCTCGCGCTCAATGGCGAAGATCGCAACGAAGTGCTCACTGCATTGCTCGAACTGTTGGCGCAACGCGAGTTGGCATCCACTGGCGAACGCAGCCCCGTCAACACGTTGACCATGACCCAACGGTAAGGAGCCCCCATGAGTGAATTGGTTCAAATCATTACCGCCAGCGATCCAGCCATCCGCGATCGGTCGCTGGCCGAGGTCTGTGATGCTGCCTCCCTCGCCCAGCTGCTGACAGAATGCGCGGCGCTTGATGAACTGCGCCGCCACAGCAACAATCTGTATGAACGGGTGCGCGCGCTCTTTTTTCTCCACGCGATCTATCGTTACCATCTGCCCACCAAAATCGGCCCCAGCCAAATTGGGCTGATCCCCTTCGACGGCTACACGAATCTTCTCAAGCGCCGCTTTGAGGAAGCCATCGACATCTTTCTGAACCACCAACGGGCCAACGGCCCCAGCGACGGCATTGCCAGCGCGCTGGCCGCGGCCTATCAGAGCCTTGGGTTTCAGACGTTGGCGGATCAGGTGCGGCAGAGCGTGCGTTCCGTGCGCGGCAACCAATGGATGTTCCGCATTGGCCACCCGGCCGACCACCCCCTGCGCGTGCGCCCGCAACTCTACGCCGCGACGGCCGAAGCCACCAATCCACCCGCCCTCTTCCCAATCTTGCATGAGTCTACCCCCGTGCGCATGGACCTGACCCACAGCGGCTGGAGCGATATCTTTTTCCTCGGCATGGATTACCCCGAGGGTGCGCGCGTGCTCAATGTTTCGGTCGATCTGGCCGTGCGTGATGGCGACGACGCAAGTTCACCACGCCCACCCATCGAGAGTTACTTCCGTGTCATCGACCGCCCAGTGCTGCGCCTCGTCAGCGTTGATCTCAATGCCAGTGCCGAACTGACCACGCTGGCCGAACTCTTTGACTTTGCCAAAGATTACCTGGGGCTGCTCAAGGCCGCGGTAATCGCCGCGGGGATTGTGCCCCCTGGGCTCGAAGGGGCCGACCAACCGCTGGCCACGCTGCTGGCACGGCTCATCAAACCTGGCCACGGCATTGAATTGGTGAGCCAGGTCAACGGAATTCCCAAAGGTTCCCGGCTCGCCGTCTCCACCAATCTGCTCGCTTCGCTGATTGCCGTCTGCATGCGTGCCACCGGACAGACGGACGCGCTCACGGGCCAGCTGAGCGAAGCAGAGCGGCGGACCGTGGCCGCGCGAGCCATTCTCGGCGAATGGCTCGGTGGTTCCGGCGGTGGCTGGCAAGATTCGGGCGGTGTGTGGCCGGGCATGAAGGTCATCGAAGGGGTGGAGGCGGGGCCCGACGATCCCGAGTATGGGATCAGTCGCGGTCGGCTGCTGCCCAACCATCGCATTCTCGACTTGGACGATGCATCCGCGGCCACACGCCAGAAGTTGCAAGATAGTCTGGTGATGGTACACGGCGGCATGGCACAGGATGTTGGTCCCATCCTAGAGATGGTGACGGAGAAGTATCTGCTGCGTTCCGCGGCCGAGTGGGCGGGACGACAAGAGGCGATGCAGATCATTGACGAGATTTTGGCGCAACTGCGTGCCGGTGATATTGAGGCCATTGGCGCGGCCACCCACCGCAACTTTCACGGCCCAATCCAGACGATCATTCCCTGGGCCAGCAATCTGTACACCGAAACGCTGATCGACCGGGTTCGGAGCGAATTTGGCGAAGAGTTTTGGGGCTTCTGGATGATGGGTGGCATGGCGGGCGGTGGCATGGGATTCATCTTCGATCCAGCCGTCAAGGCAGCGGCCCAGGAGCGGCTACAGATTATTATGCGCGAGAGCAAAGCCAAACTGGAAGCCGCGGTCCCCTTTGCCATGGAGCCTGTGGTCTATGATTTTGCCATCAACGAACGGGGGACCTTTGCCGAGCTGCGTAGCGGCGATGACGCGCTCATGCCGCCGGGCTATTACGCGCTGATCGTGCCCGATCTGCTGCGCCAAGAGCAGCGACAACTTGGCCCATTTCGCCGGCTGGAGCTAGATCGTTTTGGCGCAGCCTGTCGCACCAATCCCAATTTGGTGGGCATGGTGCAAACGCTCTTTGAACATCTGTTGCCACAGCGCGATGAGGTCGATGACGAGAGCCAGGGCCTGGATGCGCTGTTGCGTGCCTTTGGCTTTGATCGGGTGCAACACGAGCAGATCCGGAGCGACATGCGCAGCGGTCGCGTGGGGCTGCTGCAAAACCGCTTGCCCGTGAGCACCACCATTGAAGACGTTCAGCGCGAAGATGTCTTTACGCTGGATGATCTCAACGGCGAGGTTGCGTCGGAATTGCGCGAGATCGGCAAGGCGGCCGTACGCGCGGGCAAAGTGGCCGTGGTGACGCTGGCCGGCGGCGCGGGTAGCCGCTGGACCCATGGCGCGGGTGTGATCAAGGCATTGAATCCTTTTGCCAAGCTGGCGGGGAAGCACCGATCATTTCTGGAAATTCACCTGGCCAAGAGTCGGCGCGCCAGCCAGCGGTTCGAGGTCGAGCTGCCCCACGTGGTGACCACCAGCTACCTCACCCATGGCCTGATCGAGCAGTACCTCGTGGCCGAGCAAAATTATGGTTACGCAGGGCCGCTCTATCTTTCGCCGGGCCGCTCCATTGGGCTACGCATGATCCCGATGGCACGGGATCTGCGTTTTGCCTGGGAAGAGCTGCCCCAACAGTTGCTCGATGAACAGGCACAGAAGGTGCAGGATTCGCTGCACAACGCGCTCATTGGCTGGGCCGAGAGCATGGGTGAAGGCAGCGATTACACCGATAATTTGCCCAGCCAATGTCTGCACCCAACAGGCCACTGGTACGAAGTGCCAAACCTGTTGCGCAATGGCGTACTGCGCCAGTTGCTGGCGGAACGTCCACAGTTGCAATATCTGCTGGTGCACAATGTTGATACGCTGGGCGCGGATGTGGGCAGTGATCTCGGGGCGACGCTGCTGGGCTATCACATCGCCCAAGGCACGCCTTGGACTGCCGAAGTGATTACGCGACGCATTGAGGACCGTGGCGGCGGCCTGGCCCGCATCGATGGTCAGCCACGGCTGATCGAAGGGCTGGCGCTGCCACGCGAGGAGCTTGAATTTAATCTCACCTATTACAACAGCAGCACCACCTGGCTGGATATTCCCAAGCTATTGGCAATCTTTGGTTTGCAAGCGAGCGATCTGGCCAACGAGGAAAAGGTTGCGCGCGCGGTGCGACGGGTTGCCGGACGCATGCCCACCTATATTACCCTCAAGGATGTTAAGAAGCGCTGGGGCAAGGGTCAGGAAGATATCTTTCCCGTTGCCCAGTTTGAAAAACTTTGGGGAGATATGACTGCGCTGCCCGAAATGCGTGCCCAGTTTGTCGCGGTGCCCCGCCAGCGGGGCCAACAGCTAAAGGAAGTGGCCCAGCTAGATGGCTGGCTGCGCGATGGATCGGCAGCCTTCGTCGAGGAATTGTGTGCGTTCTAGCCGGGCCAGATGGCACAAAGCATGAGATGCAAGTATTGAGCACAGCGCAATGTAACTTTCCTTGAATTTGAATTGTGGTCGGGATCAGGGCCTTCCTGGAAGGGGTCAAAACATTCGCTATAAAGTGCCGTGAATCCTGACTCCTTTCAAGAAGAGAGATTTCTCGACGCTGGAGACAAAATTCACAAAGAGTGCGGTACAGCGTACCGTGCACCTGAATTTTTGTGAGCTGCGCCACGGTGCTGGCTGCCGATTGACAGCAACCAAAGCTTCGGTTACGATCTCCCCCACCTCGTTCTATCCAATTATCCAACAGCTCTGGGCTGATTCGCTGTCATCCACGCGCTGTTCCCCCACCATGCACCGGTAGCCAGCAGATGAGTGGCCTGCAGATGAGTAGCCAGCAGATGAGTAGTCAGCAGATGAGTAGTCAGCAGACGAGTAGCCAGCAGACGAGTAGCCAGCAGACGAGTAGCCAGCAGACGAGATAGTCAATCGCAAATGGCATCATGAAATTTGGTCAGCACTAAATTTGTGGC
The DNA here is from genome assembly GCA_965228585.1 of Caldilineaceae bacterium. Taxonomy (GTDB): domain Bacteria; phylum Chloroflexota; class Anaerolineae; order Caldilineales; family Caldilineaceae; genus JAHBVH01. Next base: position 2,042,956 of record CBDDHX010000004.1, on the reverse strand, counting down.
CAGTACTAAATATGCCAGTACTAAATATGAAGGAGGAGAAACGTGTCCGAAAAGAAACACCCCGAATGGATGGGTAAGATGCGCGGGCTGACCGCCGATGAGATTCAAGAATTCCTGGATGGACCCATTGTTGCACGCGTTGCCACAGTTGATAAGGAGGGCATGCCTTATATTACGCCGGTGTGGCAAGAGTGGGACGGGGAGGCGCTGTGGGTGGTCCCGCGCGAGAAAACGGCCTTTGTTCGTCACCTGCTCAAGAACCCCAAAATTGCCGTCTCCTGCGCGCTGGATAGCAGCCCCTACACGCGCCTTCTGATGCGAGGCACGGCAGAGATTGCGTTTGGGCCGGCCCCAATGGAGGGCAAATGCCTGGAAGTGGCCAATCGCATGGCCGTGCGCTATTTGGGTGAGAAGGGACCAGAATATTTGGTGCCAACGCTCGACCGGCCACGCTATCTGATCAAGTTTGTTCCCGCCAAGATCGTGAGCTGGGAAGGTGTTGAATGGCACGAGAAGTACACATCCCCGTAAAGGGCAGCGGTAACTCGGTCGCGGCCGCGCGCGAATCCTTTTGGCAGGTACTGTTCGTGCGCTATGGCGTCTACCTGTCACTGGCACTGCTCTGTCTCTTTGCCGCGCTGGTTCGTCCAGAGATCTTTCGGGGCAATTCACTCTTTCTGATCCTGCGCCAAGCCTCACAGTTGGGGCTGGTTACGATTGGCCAAAGTTTGGTCATGCTGGTGGGTGGGCTCGATCTGTCGGTAACGGGCGTCATCGTATTGACTTCAGTCATCATGGCCGAGGTTGGCGCGGGCCAAAACAGCATGATCCTGCCCAGCGTGTTCATTGCATTGGCCATTGGCGCACTGATCGGGCTGCTGAATGGCTGGCTGGTGGTGAAGCGAAGCGTCCCCCCGTTTGTCGCCACATTGGGCATGTTGGTCTTGGTTCGGGGCGCACAGGTTGCCTACACCCGCGGGATTCCCAGCGGCCAGATTCCCGATGGTGTGGGTCTGCTGAGCGCTCCACTGGGTCCCGTTCCAATCTCATTTCTGCTCTGGCTTGTATTGACGGCTGCGCTTGCTTTTCTCCTGCAAGCAACACCCGTTGGCCGCTGGGTCTATGCCGTGGGCAGCAATCGGGAAGCGGCCCGGCTCTCGGGGGTGCCGGTGAATCGGGTTCTCTTTCTCGCATTCACCGCCTGTAGCCTCTTCGCCGTGCTCGCGGGCATCGTCCTGAGTGGTTACGTCGGTTACGTTGATCGCTACCTGGGCCGTGGCTTCGATCTCGATTCGATTACGGCTGCGGTGGTCGGGGGGATCGCCTTTACCGGCGGACGCGGCAATCTGGTCAGCGCGATGGTTGGGGTCCTGCTCATTCAATTTTTGAGCAGCCTGATGCTGTTGATGGGCCTGAACATACAGATGCAACTGGTCGTCAAGGGGTTCGTTGTTATTCTGGCGGTGGCGCTCTATTCAGGATTCTCCAAAGAAAAATGATCCATTGCGCCGGTACTCCTGGGGCGACCGCAAGGGCCGGTGGCCTCCTAGGCGCCCACAGAAAATGTTCAACCATTTGTTGAACGCTGTGCTCACCCCAGTGCGGTTGGCTTGAAAACGGTAGCTTTCCCGCTTGCCGGAAGTACTGTTTTCAAACAGAGCCCACTTTCGAGTGTAACCAAAATTTCATGGTGTTCCCGGTTGGCCCAAATCGGATCTGTTGCGTGCATCGCAAAGGTGAAGCGCACGGGCGCAAAGCAGGTGGCTTGCACCTGTGCAACGTACGCCATTGTGTTGGGGTATCGCTCATAAAATTTACGTTACACAGTACTCAGCTACCGGTAGCACAATTCTATCTCCAACGGCTCTTCCGCCGTTGCAATTCTCTCAAGTCTTTCACAAGGAGCTACTCATGTTCAAACAGATCTTTGCAGTCACATTGGTTTTTGCACTGCTGTTGGCCGCGTGTACGCCACCGGTTGCACCCGCCGCAGAAGAAGCACCCGCCGCAGCAGAAGCAACAACCGCGGAGAGCGAAAACCCCTATCTCGAAAGCATTACCCGACGGCAGAATGAGACCTTCGACGCCGAACCATATGCCAAAGAAGGGCCGTATCGCATTGCCTTTGCCGCCCAAGGCCCCACCAACGCCTGGGCCACCCTCTTTGACGAACACGTGCGCCACCATGTCGAGGAGCTGGGCGACGAGGTTGTCTCTGAGCTGATCTATGCCGATGCCAACGGCAGCGCGGATATTCAGGTGCCACAGGTCGAGGATCTGTTGAGCCAGGAGCCGGATGCGTTGATTCTGGTGCCCATGGGGCGGGCCGCGCTTTCGGCCCCAACAGAGCGGGCCATGGCCCAGGGTGTGCCGGTGATCCTCTGTGCCAGCGGCGTCGAGACGGATAATTTTGCCACGGAGGTGGGGACCAATCTCTATGCCAGTGGTGCCGAACTGGCCCAGTTTTTGGTCGATGAATTGGCGGGTAGCGGCAACGTGGTGCAGATGAACGGCATCCCCGGCGTCGATACCGCGGAGACAATGGCATTGGGGGCCGAATCGGTCTGGGCAGAAAATCCCGACATCAATATTCTCGACGTGCAGTATGGCAACTGGTCCACCGCGGAAGCCAAAAAGCTGATGGAACAGTGGATCGCACAACATGGCGAAGAGATCGACGGCATCTGGTCCGGCGGTGCGCAGATGTCACAGGGAATCATTGAGGCCTACCTCGAAGCGGGCTTGCCGATCCCACCCATTGGTGGCGGTGAATTTGCCAACGGATTCCTGCGTCTGGCCAAAGAAGAGAAGATTGATTTCTGGGCCTGGCAATATCCCAATGCAATGGGTATTCTCTGCTTGGACACTGCAATCAAGATCCTGCAGGGGGAGTCGGTGCCACGCTTTATCGATCTCAAAGATGAAATGGAGAATACCCAGAACTTTGGTGTGGACCGGTTGGATGAATACTACAACCCGAACTGGAGTGACGATGTTTCTGGCCCCATCTTCTTGCCCGAAGAAAAGATGAAGGAACTCGGTTATTCTCAGTAATGGTCTGTTGTACCGTAGCGATTTGCAAATAGCGTCGACTTGGTTGTGCCCCCATCCCGGCCCTTGCGTGGGGATGGGGGGTCGCGCTAGCCGCACTTCAAGCCCGAGTCGCACTGTTCTTTGCGAAAAGTTACCTACAGTGCGGTTGGCTTGAAAACGGTAGATTCCCCGCTTGCCGGCACTACTGTTTTCAAACAGAACCCACTTTAGTAGCTGTCATGGCAGACCCACTGACTCTCGCGAATGGAATCGCGGGTGGATTGCCACACAATCTGCGACGATTCACCCGCGGTCGCCAACGAGCACCCAAGCGTAACGATGGTTGACGGATAATGAACGACGAGCAAACGATTCTGGAAATGCGCGACATCTCCAAAACCTTTGGGGGGGTACACGCGCTGCAAAAGGTGACATTCACCTGCCGCCGGGGCACCGTCCATGCCTTGCTCGGCGAAAATGGTGCGGGCAAATCGACGCTGATCAAGATTTTGGCCGGTGCACATCAAGCTGATAGCGGCGAGATTCACTACCAAGGCGCGAGCTACCGAAGCCTGACCGCGCGCCAGGCGCTGGATCTGGGTATTCGGATCATCTATCAAGAGCGCAATCTGATTCCCGCCATGACGGTGATGGAGAATATCTTTTTGGGCCATGAGCCACGCAATCGCTGGGGCGTAATCGATCGCAAGCAGTTGCGCCAACAGACCGTGGCGATTCTGACTCGTCTGGGCATTGCGCTCGATCCAGCAACGCCGGTGGAGGAATTGCCGGTAGCCAGCCAACAGATGGTCGAAATTGCCAAGGCGTTGTCAGAAGAGGCAACACTCCTGGTCATGGATGAACCGTCGGCTATTTTGGCGGGCGACGAGCTGGAGCGGCTCTTTGCAATCATCGCCCTTCTGGTTGAGCAAGGGGTCACGATCATTTACATTTCGCACCGGCTCGAAGAGGTCTTCCGACTTGCGCAGGAGATTACGGTGCTGAAAGATGGGGAGAGCATGGGCACTCATCTCACGCACACAATGAGCCGCGAGCGGTTGATCCAGCTAATGGTCGGGCGTACAATGGACGAGCTATTCCCACCCAAGCAAGAGCGTGTTGGTGAGCTGGCCCTGGCCGCCCACGGGGTACGCACCAACGCGCTGCAACAGCCGGTGAGCCTGGAAATTCGCCGCGGCGAGATCGTCGGTTTGGCGGGGATGGTGGGCTCGGGACGGACAGAGGTGGCGCGGGCGCTCTTTGGGGCGGATCCATTGCTCGCGGGCACCATTGAGATTGGCTCACAGCAGCTGCGTGCCCATGAGCCGCGGCAGGCGATTGGCGCGGGCATTGCGCTGGTGCCAGAGGATCGTAAATCGCAGGGGCTCTTGATCGATCAACCGATTCGCCACAACTTGACCATGGCGGTCCTGAATAGACTCACGCGCTGGGGCGTGATCCAACGGCAGCCGGAGAACAGAATCATCACCGAATTGCAAGAGACATTGGCAATTCGCATGGCCTCTGCCGAGCAGCGGGCAGAGCACCTGAGCGGTGGCAATCAGCAGAAGGTGGTCTTGGGCAAGTGGCTGGCCACTGAGCCCGCGGTGATCATGTTGGATGAACCGACTCGCGGGATCGATGTGGGGGCAAAGTTTGAGATCTATCAGCTCATCCGTGATTTGGCCAACCAGGGGTTGGGGGTGCTGATTATCTCGTCGGAGCTACCAGAAATTCTCGGGATGGCTGACCGTGTGCTCGTCATGCAGAGCGGGCGAATCGTTGGCGAATTGGCCGGTGACGAAGCCAGTGAAGAAGCGATTTTGGCGCTGGCCACCATGGCGGACGTGCCGACAGATACGTTCGTCCCAACGCAAAGGGCAACAGTCGCATGACTTCTGTCAATCTTTCCTCAGCGCCCGCCACGCCGTCTTCGGCCAGCCGGCGCAACGCGTTTCTGCGCCGAAACTCGCCGCTGCTGCTGATCTATGGGCTCCTGCTCGTGATGATCGTTGTTGGCACGGTGGTCGGTGAGCGTTTTTTCACCGAGCGCAATCTCTTTAACATTTTGCGACAGGCAGCCTTTCTGGGAACCGTCTCCATTGGGCAGACATTGGTGATTTTGGCCGGGGGCATTGATCTGTCGGTGGGCTCGGTGGTAAAGCTGTCCATGTTGGTCGCTGCTATCCTCAATGATGGGCAGGCGGGGCAGACGTGGCTGGCGGTGGTGGCCACGCTCTCGCTCGGTGCGTTGATTGGCTTTGTACACGCCACCATCATCACCCGCTTCAAGGTTGCGCCCTTTATTGTCACATTGGGCACCTACAGCATTTTGCGCGGGATCGCGCTCACTGTCGCCACCAAGCCGGTGGGACGCGCCTCGTCAGGTCTGCTGCGCCTATACGACATCAAGATTGGGCCGGTGCCCGTCTTGGTGGTGCTCTTTGCACTGTTGGTCATTGGCATCTATTTCATGCTCCGGCAGACCACTTTTGGCCGCTACATCTATGCCGTGGGTGGGGATGAACAGACGGCACGCCTCTCTGGCATCAACATTACCTGGGTGCGCTACGGGGTCTACATGGGCTGTAGCACGTTGGCCGCGCTCACGGGTCTGCTCTATCTGAGCCGCATGGGAATTGGCGACCCGGTCGTGGGCGATGGGCTGGAGCTGCAATCGATCACCGCGGTGATCCTCGGCGGCACCAGCCTCTTTGGCGGCCGGGGCGGTGTCGTTGGTACCCTGGGCGGTGTGCTGTTGCTCGGCCTCACCAACAATCTGCTGGTGGTGCTAAAGATCAACCAATGGGTGCAGGATCTGATCGAGGGGCTGGTGATCGTGGGGGCCGTGGCACTCTATCGGCAAAAAGGGCGACAGTAGTGGGCAGGCTGTTTGGCTACAGCGGCACTTTTGACGTTGATTACCAGCCAGTGCAAACGGTACCTGCACAGATCAAACCCCTGCGCGAGAACGGCGCGAATAGCAACTGTTCGCACACACGTCTCCGCTATTTCACAACAGCTCATCGATCTTTAGGAGCGATTGGGCAGGATCGGGCCCTGGGCACCATCTATCTCTGCCAGGAGCGCGCGGACAAAGCGAGTATCGGCGCGGGCCAGGTCGATCACTGTCTCCGCCGGCTCATGATATTCGGAATGAATGCTGACCGGACCGCCAAAGTTCGTGGCTCGCAGCGTCGCCAACGTTGTCTGCCAATCGACCATGCCCCACCCCAACTTGCGCACGGCCTTGGTCATGTGCAAAGCGCCCTCCTTCCAGACCCGTTCCAATACAAAATCCTTGAAAGCCATGACCGAGAGATGCGACGCCACAACGTTGAGCGCCATGTCGATTGGCTCGCCATCGATGGCAAGATGCCCCGGATCGAGAAAGACACCGACATGTTGGGGATCGCAATCGCGCACCAGCGTCATCACCGCGGAAGCATTCAGCCCCATGTAGGTGCCGGAATGGGTGTGCACCACCGTCTGTACGCCTGTCTTGGCCGAAAGCTCCTGGAAGCGCCCCAACCAACCCCGGATCTTCTCCACCTCGGCCCAGTAATCCATGCCAGGCTGCCAGCGCCAATAGCCCAGCTTGATGTGACGGACGCCCGCCTCGCCACAGGCGGCATAGAAGCGTTCCGCCTCATCCGTGTCGGGGCGGGTCAGGCTGCCAGGCGTGGTAACCAAGGGAATGGAGAGACCAGCCGCGGCAAATTGTTTGGCCGCGGCTGGCAGGGCCGTGGCCATGTTTTCTGGGTTGACGGGATAGCCAGGGCGCACACAGAGATCCGCGCCATCCACGCCCACACGCTGTAGCGCCTCGATCAAGGCGGGGAGATCCAGCCCTTCCAGATGTTTGGTAAACATAATCAGTTGCATTGTAACGTTTCTCTTTCTCTGCGCTGGTTGTAGGGGCGTACCCTTGCGGTCGCCCTTGCAAATACCAAATTCTTGTTCGAACGCACTGCTGAATGCAGTGTGGCGTAACGTAACTTTTTTGAGTTCGGGACCCCCTCCTGGCCTCCCCCCAGGTGGGGGAGGAGCAACCGCTTCAGCCTTTCTTTAATCGTCAAGTGCTGCTATCCCCGCCCATACGATTGCACAGCTCACAATAGAGCGTGTGCCTGTACATCTGAATTCTTTTGGCAATTATGCCATGATCTTGAGCCGCTCGTACGGGACGGCGAGACGCAGTGGCTCTTGGGCATAAAAGCGCTCGACATCTTTGGCAATCTCTGCCACCAGGCTCTGGCGCGTTTCTGTTGTTTGGCCGGAGACGTGGGGCGTCAGAAAAACGTTTTCCAGGTCGCGAACGGGATGCTCGGCGGGCAAGGGCTCCTCGTCAAAAACATCAATATAGGCCTGAAAATGGCCCCGTTGCAGCTCCGCCACCAGCGCTGCTTGGTCGAGCACCCATGTGCGTGCGGTATTGATAAAGAGCGCGCCGGTGCGAATCGACTGAAAGTGAAGCGCATTGATCATGCCTTCGGTTTCGGGTGTGGTCGGTGCGTGAACCGAAATGATCTCCGCGGTGGCAAAGAGTGTCTCCAGCGTAACGGTGCGCACGCCCAATGCCGCGGCACCCTCCGTGTCGAGATAGGGATCGTAAACCATGATCTCACAATTGAACGGCTTGAGCAGATTGATCACCCGACGCCCCACCATGCTGGCTGAGACGATGCCCACCCGTTTGCCATAGAGTGAGTGGGCAAAGTCTTCGTTGCGTTGTTTCCAGCCGCGCTCCACCTTCATGCGCTCTACATAGCGATAGAGATTGCGTTGGCCGCTGAGCATGGCCCACAGCGTATATTCGGCCACCGACGCGGCGATCACATCCGCTGCGCTGAGCAGCACGATGCCTTGCTCGTGGCCAGCGGGCGCCAACCGGGTTTTGACCGAACCGGCGGCATGACCCACGATCTTGAGTTCGGGCGCCGCGGCCAGATGTTCGGCGGTGATGTTGGGCGAGCCCCAAGAGGTGATGATCACTTCGGTGCCTGGGATCAATTCTAGCAATTCATCGCTGCTATAGTTCCGATCCATCTCGTTCCAGAGCACTGTGCCCAACCGTTCCAACGTTGCGACAGCTTCGGGCGAGAGAATCTCTTTGGAGAGACCCGTTGGGGGAAGATAGAGAATTTTGCGTCTGCTTTCAGACATCGTTTGTACCCTTAATCTGTTGTAGCTATGGTCTTTGTTGACGATTCGGTTTTGGGCGCACCTGTTGTTGCCGGCCGGTGAAATGGAAAAAAATCTACTGGGCATGTTCAGGCACACATGCCATAATAACGGGGATGGAGCAAAAGCCGTGCGCTGGGGCTACAACCATTTTACCTTTTCACCACCTGACTGCCAAGCAGAGTTCTTTGACAGCACGATGATTCAGACACGATGATTCAGACACGATAGGTGGCTACACTCTCTGCATCACTCAAGCGCTCTATCAACAACGACGGGCACATCCACAACCATTGACAACCACAACCATTGACAACACAGGGATAGTCAAATTCACAGTGAAGGAGAAAATCACATGCAAGAGCGTCTTTTGGGTCGCACTGGTGTTCACGTCAGCTCGCTTTGCCTGGGCTGCATGATGTTTGGGGGCAAGACGAGCGCCGAGGATTCCTACCCGATTATCGACCGCGCGATCGACGCGGGGATCAACTTTCTGGATACCGCCAACGTCTATTCGCGCGGCAACAGTGAAACTGTCACTGGCGAAGCGTTGAAGCGCAATGGCAAGCGCCACCAGATTGTGCTGGCGACCAAAGTCCACGGTCGCATGGATGACGATGACATCAACGCCGCGGGCAGCAGCCGCCGCCACATTATTGAGCAGTGCGACGCGAGCCTTAAACGGTTGCAGACCGACTACATCGACCTCTATCAGATCCACCGGCCCCGCTCCGATACCCCAATCGATGAGACCCTGCGCGCCTTCGACGATCTGATCCGCGCCGGGAAAGTTCGCTACATTGGCACCAGCACCTTTGCTGGCTGGCAGCTAATGGAATCGCTGTGGGTGGCCAAAGAGCTGGGGCTCAACCGCTTTGTCTGTGAACAACCGCCCTACCACATACTCGACCGCCGCATTGAGCGTGAGTTGATTCCCCTGGCCCAGACCTATGGGATCGCGCTGATCCCGTGGAGCCCACTGGCCGGTGGGCTGCTGACGGGCAAATATAGCCGCAACAGCCCACCACCGGAAGATAGCCGCTTTGCAGATGTTGCCGACAACCCACGTTTGCAGGCCCGCATGACCAATAGCATCTTTGATGTGATTGAAGGGATCGAGCCGCTGGCCAAGGAAAAAGGTTGCACAATGGCGCAATTGGCGCTGGCTTGGTGCATGAATCAGCCGGGCGTGACCAGCCCCATCATTGGGCCCCGGACCATGGAGCAGTTGGCGGACAACTTGGGCGCACTGGACGTTGAAATTACGGACGAGGATCGTAGCACGATCGACAACTTGGTGCCAGCGGGACGCATGGTCTCGCCCTTTTACGAAGCGGATTTTGGGCCGCACCAGTTCCGCTGGAGCTAGCTGTTGCAGGGCAGCAGGGCCATGGCTGTGGCAGCCATGGCCCTGCGCTTCACCGCCACACAAAACGAGCAACCGTCGCTCGATTCAACTCTTGAATTATGCGCATTGGGAAGAGGTAGGCTATACTGGTAAGCGGATGTTGCATCAACATCACTAGCTCAAATCTAGATCAGATCTGGATCCAATTAGACACCGGGCTCTTGCTTATTTTCCGGTGATTGTCATTAAAATTACCTACGGATGTTACTATGTCTAAATCTAAATTATTGCTCGTGCTCGGCACCCTCATTCTGACGCTCATTACTGGCTGTCAAGCCATCTTGCCCACCGCTCAAATCTTGAGCCAAATGGGCACAACCGACGCCCCCGCAGCTGGCCCCGCGATCGATGAGCCTGTAATGGCAACACCGACGGCGACCGCAACCATGGAGCCAACGCTGGAGCCGACGCTGGCACCAACAGTCGTGCCCACGGCAACATCGCTCACCACCGATGTGCCGACGGAGACTGTGGCCATGACAGAGACTGTGGCCATGACAGAGACTATGGCCATGACAGAGACAGTCGGTGTAACGGAGACATCAACACTCACAGAGACTGGTGATGTGACAGAGACTGGTGTTATGACAGAGACTCCGACACTCACCGAGACTCCGACACTCACAGAAACGGAGGCGACCACGGCTGTTACCGACACAGCAATTGTCACTGACACAGCAGCAGTGACTGAATCGGTGGCGGCACCGGTAACTGAGGATGAGCCAACAGTGGAACGGCTGCCCGTCGTAGACACGGCAACGGTGCTGGTGCGTTCGTTGCGGATCCGATCTGGGCCAGGCGTTGACTTTGACGTCGTTGCCGCGGCTGTTGCGGGTGAACGATACTCAATCACCGGCCAAACATTGGGCTGTCAATGGTATCGCATTGATCATCCCGAATTGGGCGTTGCTTGGATTGGTGGCGGCGACTTTGCCGTGGCCGATGGGGAGTGCACCGCGATCCCGGACGTGACGGAAAATGGCGAGGGCGATAATTCGGTGGATGAGAATACCGCAAGCGGTGACGACGGTGCCACTGAAGAAGCAGATGACGAGGCGGATGACAATGTCAGCAGCCAACCGGCCAAAATTCTGATTCCGACCCCCGTGGCACCAGCACCGACCGCAGTCCCAACAGCCGCGGCAACGCCAACGGCCACCCCAGAGGCCGCGACAGAGAGTGCCACCGAGGAGAGGGCAGTATCGACCGATTCTTTCCCCGCGGACAAGGGATGTCTGGTCCTGCAAAATCAGCTTGGCCCCGACCTCTCCTTCATCTTCACCAGCGACGACGGTAGCTTTAGCGAGACTGTCCAGGTCACCTCCGATCAAGATGTAACGCGCTGTTTCGAGCCGGGCGGTTACGCGGTGACGGTTACCGTCGATTCAACATCACCATCACCCTGGTCCGATTACAACACAACCTTTACGCTGGCAGCCGGAGACCGCTTCTTCTTTCCGATCCGTCCCCAGTAGCGTTCTTGCCGACCCCAAGAGGGTTGAACAGAGCAGAGCGCAAAGCGCATAATTGCACGACATCAAAGAGGGCCGCGGCACCTGTTGCCACGGCTCTCTTTTTACCCCTGCACTCTGAGTTCTGTTTGACAAAGTTCTGCTCCCCGCATAGACTACACTTTGAAGATGAAGAGCGTCCGACAAGGCGACCCAAACCCGCAAACCCAACCGAGCCAGTTTCAACTGCGCCGCGTGAACCCTGGAAAGTGAATGCACCCCATGATGGATCAACAACAGTTACAGGAGTTGCTGAACGCGGTCGCCGCGGGCACCTGTAATGTGGAGAGCGCGGTCGATCGCATCCGAATGCTCCCCTTTGAAGCACTGCACGATGTGACCATTGATCACCATCGTGCGTTGCGTTGGGGCTTCCCCGAAGTCATCTTTGGCGCGGGCAAGACGCCCCAACAGGTGGCTGATATCTTTGCCCGTCTGAGCGAATTACACCCCCGAGTCTTGGCGACGCGCGTTACGCCCGCGCACCAGCAGGCCGTGCAACAACGCGTCCCCGATGTCCAATTTCACGAGAGCGCCCGTTCACTCTGGATCGATCGCGAGGCAGACCGGGAGCGCCAGGCGGGGGTGGTTGTGGTCGCGGCGGGCACGAGCGATCTGCCCGTGCTCGACGAGGCAGCACTCACGCTCGACCTCATGGGGCACGCGCCCCAGCGGATTGTCGACATTGGCGTCGCGGGGCTGCACCGGCTGATCCCCCACATTGCCACGCTGCAAAAGGCGAATGTGGTGGTCGTCTGCGCGGGCATGGAAGGGGCGCTCGCCAGTGTGGTGGGTGGTCTGACCGATGCCCCCGTCATTGCCGTGCCAACGTCGGTGGGCTATGGCGCCAGCCTCGGCGGGATCACCGCGCTGTTGGCCATGCTCAACAGTTGTGCGTCGGGTGTGTCAGTCGTCAATATTGATAATGGCTATGGAGCAGGTCATCAGGCAGCGCTGATCAACAGCCGGATTGTTGGGCGGGCGCAAACAGGCGGTTGACAGTGAGATGACGCCCCTTGTCACGTGCGCGGCTGCCAGCAGCATGCAGAGCAGAGACTTCTTTGATCGAGATCCATTGACTTCGCTCGGTAGCAGAGACCCGGCAGCATAGATACGGCAGCATAGAATAGATAGAGGATGAGAACCCATGGTAACAACGGCAATAGAGCAAAAACTTGCCCACCTGCGCGCGATTATGCACGAGTGTGGCTCGGTCTTGGTCGCGTATTCGGGCGGTGTGGATAGCGCGTTGGTGATGGCGGTGGCGCACCAGGAATTGGGCGATCGAGCGTTGGCCTGCATTGGTGTCTCGCCCAGCTACCCCACGCGCGAGATGCGGGCAGCCATTAAGCTGGCCGAAGAGTTGCAGGTGCCACATCGGCTCGTCGACACCGAGGAGTACCTCGACCCCAACTACGCGGCGAACCCCAACAACCGCTGCTATTTCTGCAAATCCGAGCTGCACAACCGGCTCAAGGAAGTTCTCGTCGCCAAAGCATGGGGCGTGGTGCTAGATGGCAACAATGCCAGCGATGTGGGCGATTTTCGGCCAGGTATGCAAGCGGCGCGCGAGCAGGGAGTTCGCTCGCCACTGCTCGAAGCCGGCATCACCAAAGCGGAGGTGCGTGCAATTGCCCAGGAATTGGGGTTGCCAGTCTGGGACAAGCCGGCCATGGCCTGTCTCTCCTCGCGCGTGCCCCATGGCACCCCCATCACCCCCGAACTGTTGCGGCAGATCGAGCAGGCGGAAGATGTACTCGTGGCATTGGGATTCTCCCAATTTCGGGTCCGTCACCACAACGAGATCGCGCGCATTGAATTACCGCCAGAAGATTTTCCCAAAGCCATTGAACTGCACGACGCGATCAGCACAGGCATTAAGGCCGCGGGTTATCGCTTTGTGGCGCTCGATCTCGCGGGTTTCCGCAGTGGCTCGCTAAATGGCGCGAGCAGCGCGGCGATCCCGCTGGTGGCCTCCGAAATGGAACTGGCCTGATGAACAGCTGCACGGGATCGGTGGCGACCAGATGATCGCCTATCTCGATATGCCCTCGGGTATTTCCGGGGATATGTTCTTGGGCTGTTTGGTAGACGCCGGGTGGCCGTTGGCTGATCTGCGGGCGGTCATCGCGGAGTTGAAGCTACCACCCCAGAGTTGGACCATCAGCGAGCAGTCGGTGATGCGGGGTCCCCTCCGCGCCACGCTGGTCGATGTGCAAGCAGCGGTCGGTGATGAGCATCGCCATTTGGGTGACATCCGCCATATTATCGAAGCATCGGCATTGGGCAGCGCGATCAAACAGCGCGCGCTGGCGATCTTCGGTCGCCTGGCCCAAGCCGAAGCCACGGTTCACGGCAGCACATTGGAAGCGGTACATTTCCACGAGGTTGGTGCACTCGATGCCATCATAGATATTGTTGGGGTCTGTGCTGGATTGGAAGCACTCGGCATTACCCAGCTCTATGCATCTGGCGCCCCACTGGGAGAGGGCTGGACACAATCGGCTCACGGCAAAATTCCCTTGCCCGCGCCGGCCACGCTTGCCCTGCTCACCGATGCTGGTGCGCCCACGCGTCCGGCCCCTGGCCCCGGTGAATTGGTGACCCCCACGGGTGCTGCCATCCTGGCGGCGCTAGCTATCTTTGAGCAGCCAACCATGCAGCTTCAACGGACTGGTTTGGGCGCCGGACAAAAAGAATTTGCCTGGCCCAACATTGCCCGTCTCTGGCTTGGCACCGCGCGCGGATCAGGTCAGCTGGTTCAGATTGAAACCAATATTGACGATATGAACCCTGAATTTTACGCGGCGGTGAGTGATCAGCTCTTTGCCGCCGGTGCACGCGATGTCTGGACAACCGCCATTGGCATGAAAAAGGGGCGGCCGGGTGTGCTGTTGAGCGTGCTTGCAGATGTAGCTCTCGAGCAGTCGATGGTGGAACTTTTGCTGCGCGAAACCACGACGCTGGGGGTACGCAGTCATCTGGTCAATCGGCAAGAGGCCACGCGCGATTTCTGCCAGGTGGCCACGCCCTATGGCACGGTTACCGTGAAACGCAAATGGCGGGATGATCAAATTATTGGGGTGAAGCCAGAGTACGAAGAATGTTTACAATTGGCGCGCGAGCACAATGTGCCTTTGCGCGTTGTTCACGAAGCAGCACAGCTGGCCGCTCAACAACAGCACGAGTAGAAGCAGCACGAGTAGAAGCAGTCCCCAGCCGCCAACATTAGCGCAGGTTACAAAAGTCGTTGCCACATTCCCCCTTTACACGTACCTACCAGACAAATTGCAGTCAATTCACGAACACTGAAGAGAATTCTCTTCAACCTCTCTCCGGCACAATGCCCGCATGGGTCTAGTCTGCTGCTGGGCGGTGGGAGCCATCCCGCCCTCGATCCAATTTCTATTGGAGAACCAAAATGAGCTCTTTTGTCCTCTGGTCTGTCGTGGGAGCAGTCACCTCTGTTCTTCTCGCGCTCTGCACAATCTACTTGGCTCATCGTTGTCGACGACTAGCGACGCAGTTGCGCCAGCAAGCAGAAGAGCTTGCCACCGAACGGCGGGAGCGAATCCAGTTGCAAACCCTCATTGAAGATGCCCCCGTGCTCATCTGGACCACCCATCCCGGTGGAACACTTGACTACATCAGCAAGCCTCCGGGACGGGAGGTGTCTGATGAAGAACGAGGTGAATTGACCACCCAGTGGCTCAAGCTGACTCATGAGGCGGATCGGGATAATATCCAATTGGCCTGGCAGGATGCCGTGCAGAAAAGCAGCAACTTTGAATCGGTGCATCGAATTCAGTCACTCAGCGGCGAGTATCGCTGGCAATACAGTCAGGCCCACCCGCAACGGAATCGGGAAGGCACAATCACGGCCTGGCACGGCAGTACACTCGACGTTCACGATCTCTTTGAACTGGAACGCAAGTTGCGTGCCAGCGATGAACGGTACCAGACGGTTGTCGAAAATCTGAGCGAAGGATTGATCCTGGCAAACCAGGAAGGTCATATTCTTTTTTGGAATCGGGCCGCCCTGGATCTGCATGGGTTTGCAAGCATGGATGAATGTTTTGCCACGCTGCCAGAATATCCACAAATTTACGAGCTCACCACACTTGACGGCGACATCATTCCCTTTGAGGAATGGCCCATGTCACGGTTATTGCGCCACGAAGAAATTCAAGCAGCCGAGTTGCAGGTGCGGCGTCTCGATACCGATTGGCAGGGGATATTTTGCTATGGTGGTGCTTCCGTGCGCGATGCAAATGACGAGTTGCTCTTCTTCCTGACCATTACGGAAGTTACCGAGCGCAAGGAAGCGGAACGCCTGTTGTCCGAAACGCTACGCGAGAAAGAAGAAGCCGTGGCCCAACTCGATGCGCTCTTCACCGCGGCGCCCATCGGTCTTGCTTTTATTGATCCAACGCTACATTTTGTCCGAATCAATCAGGCGTTGGCCGAGACCAACGGTCTTGCGGTGGCAGACCATCTGGGGAAACATGTCAGCGAAGTGGTTCCCGACCTTGATGGGTTACACGCGATCATTACAACTTGGCAACAGATGCTCGAAAACGGTGCGGCAATTCGCAATATTGAAGTCAGCGGACGAACCGCCGCGGAACCGGGCAAAGAGCGCTATTGGCTCGAGAGCTTCTTCCCCGTCACCATGGCAGGAGAAACGATTGGCATTGGGATTACGGTATTGGAGATCACAGAACGCAAGCTCGCGGAGCAAGAGATCCGGCGCTTCAATGAAGAGTTGGAAAAGCGAGTCGCCAGACGCACGGAACAGCTACAAGCCGTCAATCAAGAGTTGGAGGCTTTTGCTTATTCTGTCTCACACGATCTTCGGGCACCGCTGCGTGCTATTGATGGGTACACCAGGATCTTGATGGAGGATTATGTCTCGCATCTCGATTCGGAAGCGATGCGTCTTGGGACAATTGTCTGCAACGAAGCAGAACGCATGGGCCAGCTCATTGATGATCTGCTCGCCTTCTCGCGTCTGAACCGAGTTGCGCTCCAGACGCAGGCGATTGATATGGCGCAACTGGTGCAAGATGTTTTCGATCAGTTGCCAAAGGATAACTTGGCGACGACCTTTCAGTTGCACCCGCTTCCCAATGCTTTTGGGGATCTCACAACGCTGCGCCAAGTGTGGCAAAATCTACTCATCAATGCCATCAAGTTTTCCAGCAAGCGCAAAGAACCCATCGTTGAGGTGGGGGCAACGCAGACAGAACGTGAAGTCACCTATTGGGTCAAGGATAATGGGGCAGGCTTTAGCATGCGCTACGCCGACAAACTTTTTGGTGTTTTCCAGCGCTTGCACGGCGCACGTGAATTTCCTGGCACCGGTGTTGGTCTAGCTATTGTCCAACGGATTGTCAATCGCCACGGTGGTCGCGTGTGGGCAGAAGGGGAAGTCAACATTGGGGCCACGTTCTACTTCGCCCTACCCCAAAAAGAGGACAATGCACAGAACGATCGTGGGCCCGAGCGCACCTGAACCTAAAGGCAAACGGGATCAATCCACTGGTACAGTACGCTACGCAGGTTGCCTGTGCTTTTGATGAGCATAGCACCCACTCATGAACCCCTGAATGCTCTCTATTGAAGCGAACCGGGCTCAATCCATTGTTACATTTCAACTCTATAAAAATCACTCATTGATATAGTGAGCGATCTGTTGGCACCTCCCTGACGCAATGCTACGCTACGGATGACGAAAAATCTGTCGGCGCGTTGTCGGCGCGTTGTCGATGTGCATCAGGTAATGTGATGAGAGCTTATTTTTTATCTGAATCTACCGTAGTCCCAGAGTCGTAAGCTCACTGGATACTTATCCGACCGTTGGTTCACCCGCTCCTGCTCCACGTTGAGCAGATTGTTTCCCGCGTGGTGCGGCTACATGCGTCACGGATACCGCAGAATCCAGCGTTACATGCGCCTCCCCAGTTAACCGCTCTTTGCTGCAACGTATATATGTGTACAAAAGATGCGCATGGTAACGTGCGTCCATGGAGATGCGCGCGCAAAACAAGTCACTCGTGCCTGAAAAGAGTGCTTTTGCCGCAACAATTTAACGCATATCCTGAAATTCGGTTGTGATGCTTGAGCCACCTGGAGCCGGCTACGTCGACGCAGAGAATTTCAGGGACAAATACTCGTGCTAGCACGAGCACCATACCTTTTCTGACGTGAGCCAAAGGAGTATTGCCATGACCAATCCCAATGCGATTGACATTCTGCTGGTTGAAGATAACAGCTATGATACTGAACTGATGATGCGGGCGCTCACCAAGCGTGGGCTGGCGAATCGGGTTTTTGTGGCAACCGATGGTGAAGAAGCGTTGGATTTTCTCTTTGGCTCCGGTGCATTTGTAGAGCGCGACAGCGCACTCACCCCCAAGGTGGTTTTTCTCGATCTCAAGTTGCCAAAGCTAAATGGACTAGAAGTCCTGGAAGCCATTCGCTCCACACCCGCCACAGCGACACTACCGGTGGTCGTGATCACCTCGTCGGATCAGGATCCGGATATTCAGGCAGCGTATGAGCGGGGCGCCAACAGCTATGTGGTGAAGCCGGTGGCCTTTGATGCCTTCATTGAAGTGACAGCGGATCTCGGTTTCTACTGGTTGCTGCTCAACCGAGCACCGAATTGAACCAACGACAGATGCTCACAGTCCTTGAAATACGGCTCGTGAAACAGAGCCCATGAACGACAGGCACCTGCCACTGTTCAGGTAGATTTGGCCTCGTATCGGATGTAAGGAGTCTTTGGTGCAGGTTGAGACGAACGAAATCACTCATATTTTATTAGTTGAAGATTCTGAACTTGATATTGAACTAGTCCAACGTGAGCTAACTAAAGGTCTACCAAACTACACGCTCCACTGTGTCAGCACCTATCGAGACTACCTGCAGGCACTGGAGGGGAACCAACCCGATCTGATTATTTCGGACTACACAATGCCGACGTTTGATGGTCTGACCGTAATTCAAATCGCCAAGCAGACCTACCCCACCACCTCAGTTATCATCCTCACCGGCTCCATTAACGAAGATACCGCGGTCGCTTGCATGAAAGCGGGCGCCGATGATTATGTGCTGAAGGAAAACCTGCAACGGCTCAATCCAGCCATTCGCCACGCGCTCGCCAAGAACCGCCTGCAACAGGAACGCTACCTGACCCAAGAAGCCTTGAACGAAAGCCAAGAGCGGCTCAAGATGGCGTTGGCAGGTGCACAGATGGGAGTTTGGGAATGGGATCTGCAAACTGATACCATCGTTTGGTCGCCGGAATGTTATGCGATCCTGGGCAGAGATAAACTAGCGGGCAGCGTGGCAGAATTTCTTGCCATTATCCATCCTCAAGATGTTGATTATGTGTTGGCGCGCAAACAGCGAGCAGTCGATAATGGCACGACCTACGAAGCAGAATTTCGCATTCTCACTCTGACGCAAGAGGTTCGCTGGGTCTCGAATGTAGGCCAGATCAAATATAGCACGGAAGAAGAGCCACTGCGCCTGATCAGCACCATTCGTGATGTCACCGGCCGCCGACAGGCCGCGGCCGAACAAGAGGAGCTACAGGCACAACTGCGCCAAGCCCAAAAGCTGGAAAGCATTGGTCGCCTGGCCGGTGGGATCGCGCATGATTTCAACAATTTGCTCACTGTTATTTCCGGCTACACCTTTATTGCTCAGAGCAGAACACCCGCAGAGGATCCACTGCAAAAAACACTTGCTCGAATTGAGCACGCAACCGAGCGTGCCGAACAGCTGACACAGCAACTCTTGGCCTTCAGTCGCAAACAGATGTTGAAACCAAAGATCATCGATCTCAACGTATTGGTACGCAACTTGCACCACATGTTGGAACGGCTCATCGGCGAGGACATCTATTTATCGACCGACCTGGAAGCAACCACGCGCACGGTCACGGCCGATGCCAGCCAAATTGAACAGGTGATCATCAACTTGGTGCTCAACGCTCGCGATGCCATGCTCTCCGGTGGCCGCATTACAGTGGAGACAAGTGAGCTAGATATCGATGAAGCGTATCTTGCCAAACATCCGCGGCTCAATATGTCTGTCGGTCCCTGCCTGGTGCTTTCGGTCAGCGACACGGGCCACGGGATCAATGAAGCAACATTGGCCCACATTTTTGAGCCATTCTTTACCACCAAGGAGCCTGGCAAAGGCACCGGCCTGGGCTTGGCAACCGCGTACGGCATTATCAAACAGAGTGGGGCCGATATCACCGTGCACAGCCAGGTTGGGGTGGGCACCGTCTTTCAGATCTTTTTCCCAGCCAACGAAGAGAGCCTCGTCGTAGAGCAAAGCGCAGAGCCCGCAAAAGATGTCGTTGGTGGGCAGGAAACCATTCTGTTGGTGGAAGATGAAACAATGGTGCGTCAGCTGGCCTTGACAGTACTCACCGAAAAAGGCTACACTGTCGTGGAAGTCGACACAATGGCAGATGTACCTTCGTTGCTGAAAAAGTATCAGATTGATCTGCTGTTGACTGATGTTGTGATGCCTGAGATGAGCGGGCCCGAGTTGGCGACAACGGTGAAGGAGGCTCAGCCACAATGCAAAGTTCTTTTCATCTCTGGCTACACAGACGACACGGTGGTTCACCACGGTATACAGACCGCGCAAGTTGATTTTTTGCCCAAGCCATTCTCCCCCATTGAACTAGCGGAAAAAGTACGCGCCGTGCTGGACAAGTAGCTTTCTGTGAGAATTGCCAATGTTGGGCTCTCAAAGTGATTGGGAGCTGCCTGGCAGAGAATCTGGAGAAATAACGATGATAGAGAAACGACCATTTGGCAACACCGGCCACATGAGCACAGTCACCTTGTTTGGCGCTGCAGCGCTGGGCAAAGTCAGCCAGGCAGATGCGGATCAAACGTTGGATGTGCTGCTCGAATATGGCGTCAACCACATTGACACGGCGGCCAGCTATGGCGATGCCGAATTGCGGATTGGCCCGTGGATGAAAAAGCACCGCAACGATTTCTTCCTCGCCACCAAAACAGGTGAACGCACCTATGAAAAGGCCGAAGAAGAGATCCAACGCTCGCTGGAGCGCATGCAGACCGATCATGTCGATCTGCTCCAGCTGCACAACCTGGGCCATCCCGATGAGTGGGACACGGCCATGGGGCCTGGCGGTGCGCTGGAAGCGGCCAAAGATGCCCAGAAGCAGGGGTTGGTCAAGCAGATTGGTGTCACGGGTCATGGGCTACATATTGCGGCCATGCATCTGCGCAGCCTGAAGGCATTTGACTTTGCCTCGGTCCTGCTGCCCTACAACTATGTCATGCAACAGAATGAGCGCTACATGCGCGATTTTGAAGCGGTCGTGCACCTGTGTGAGGAGCGTGGGGTGGCCGTGCAAACAATCAAATCGCTGATGCGTGGCCCGTGGGCAACCACCGAACGCACCCACAGCGTCTGGTATCAACCACTGACCGAACAGGCGGACATCGACCGCGCGGTCCATTGGGTGATCGGGCGCCCCAACATCTTTCTCAACACAGCCGGCGATATTACGCTGCTGCCCAAGATTCTTGACGCAGCCAGCCGCTTTGAACAGCGCCCAACCAATGCCGAAATGGATGCCATGCTCCAAGAACGGCAGATGAGCAATCTCTTTGCCTGATCTGTCAGCACGGCTGAACTTTCAACAACAGCTTTTCAATATGCAAAAAGCGCCCGATCTCGGCCGAGATCGGGCGCTTTTCGTTTGAACCACTGGGGAAGCCACGTCCGTTGCGCCAACGAGCAGTGCAACCGGTTTCCAAAGACGAATTGATGACGAGTTGTTCAAAGACCAGCGACAGTGTATACTAGCCACCAACTCATACCCAGCCATTGCGTAGAGGGTGGGTATCTGTCACAGACCACCTCTACAGCGACCCCAGACAAATACCAGGAGCAGATTTCATGCCCATCAAAATCGCCATGATCGGGGCAGGCTCGATCGGGTTTACACGCAAACTCATGCACGATATTCTCGCCGTGCCCGAATTGGCCGATACCCACTTTGCCTTTATGGATATCAACGAAAACAACTTGAATATGGTGGCGCAGCTCGCCCAGCGCGATATCGATGCCAACCAGTTGCCCGCCACCATCTCGACCCACACCGATCAGCGCGAGTCGATCGTCGACGCCGACTATGTGATCTCAATGATTCGCCAGGGGGGACTTGCTGCCTTCCAGCTCGACATTGATATTCCGCTCAAATATGGCATTGACCAATGCGTGGGTGACACCCTCTGCGCAGGCGGGATCATGTATGGCCAACGCACAATTCCCGCGTTGCTGAGCATCTGTGATGACATTCGCGAAGTGGCCGCGCCCAATGCCATTTTTCTCAATTATTCCAACCCCATGGCAATGAATGTCTGGGCTTGCAACAGCTACGGTGGCGTGCCAACGATTGGGCTCTGTCACGGTGTACAGGGCGGCCATTGGCAAATTACGCGCTGCATCGAACGTTGGGCGAAAAAAGAGGGGCTGCTCGGTGCCGACGAAACTCTGCACCGCAACGATGTAGATATCATCTGCGCCGGCATCAATCACCAGACGTGGTATATCCAGGTGCAGTGGCGTGGCCAAGATATGACCCCCATGTTGCTCGACCTTTTTGAAGACCATCCCGACTATCGCGAGACGGAAAAGATACGCATTGACATGCTGCGTCGTTTTGGCTATTACACCACCGAATCCAACGGCCACGTCAGCGAATATGTGCCTTGGTATCGCAAACGCCCCGATGAGATCAACGACTGGATCGATCTCTCCCGGTGGATCAACGGCGAAACAGGCGGCTATCTGCGCGTCTGTACGGAAGGGCGCAACTGGTTTGAAACCGACTTCCCCAACTGGCTCAAGGAGGATCCGCCCACGATCACGGCGGACAAACGCAGCGAAGAACATGGCTCCTATATTATCGAAGCGCTGGAGACCGGGCGCATCTATCGCGGCCACTTCAATCTGCCCAATGACAATCACATCACCAACCTGCCCAATGGCTGTATCGTCGAGATCCCCGGCTATGTAGACAAAAACGGTATCAACATGCCGGTGGTCGGTGACCTGCCGTTGGCATGCGCGGCAACCTGTTCCGCCAGCGTGCGCGTGCAAGAGATGGCCGTGGAAGCCGCGGTCCATGGCGATGTGACGCTGCTCAAGCAGGCCATGCTCCACGATCCGCTGACCGCGGCCGTCTGCAACCCCACAGAGATCTGGCAGATGGTCGATGAGCTGCTGGTGGCTCAAGCCGAATGGTTGCCCAACTATCACGATGAGATCGATGCCGCCAAAGCACGCTTGGCCGAACACGAAGCCAATGGCACACGTGTCCAACTGCGCGAGGGGTGGCAGGGAGCCGCACGCCAACCCACCAAGAGCGTCGCCCAAATGGCTGAAGACAAAGCCGCGGCCCGCGCCAACGCGGCCGCCGCGGACAAAGGCAACATGACCAAAGAGCCAGCATAAGGCGGCTCCAACCATTCATCACCCGGGGCTGAAGTGCCCCGGGCCAGTACCCTCTATTGCTGGCGGTGCGGACGGTGAATACCACGGGTTGCCCCGCCGGAAAAGCAGCCACGCACAGATGGGGTGGCTCACCACATTCGCCTCAAGTCATCGCGGCCCGGACCGGGGCTGATTCTGAAAGCACGCATGAACAATACGATTGGTAAATGGGAAGAGCGCTGGCACCCGCTGCGCGAAGAGTGGGTGATTGTAGCTGCGCACCGGCAGAACCGACCCTGGATCGGTGATACGCTGACAACTACCGCGAAGACGATTCCCGCCTACGATCCCGACTGCTACCTCTGCCCCGGCAACAGTCGGGTCAGCGGCAAGAGCAACCCCAACTATACCGGCACCTATGTCTTTGACAATGACCATCCCTGCGTTGGCGACCACGCGCCCGTTGATCTGCCTGATCCTGGCGGCATCTACCGCAACCGACCGGCCACCGGTACCGCGCGCGTCGTCTGCTACAGCCCCAAACACAATCTCACGCTCGCCGAGTTGGCGCCAGCCGGCGTGGAGGCATTGCTACAAACCTGGCAACAGCAGTACATTGATCTGGGCAACCGGCCCAACATCAACCACGTGTTGATCTTTGAAAACAAAGGGGAAGCGGTTGGCGTCTCCAACCCACATCCCCACTGCCAGATCTACGCCACCAACTTTGTCTTTAAAACAATTGAAACCGAAGCCCGCGCCAGCCAACAACATCTACAGCAGACGGGACGGGTGCTCTTCCAGGATATTCTGGCCGCGGAGCAAGCAGATGGTCGACGCATCATCTGTGAAAACGAGCACGCCATCGCCTTCATTCCCTACTTTGGCCGCTATGCCTACGAGGTCTTTGTTGCGCCCAAACAGACCCACCCGCACATCGCCAGCCTGAGTGCAGCCGAGATCCGCGGCTTTGCCGACATTTTGCGCCGAACATTGATCCGCTTCGACAACCTGTGGCAGATGCCGTTTCCCTACGTCATGCCGCTGCACCAGGCCCCCACCGATGGCGGCGACTACAGTGGCTTTCACTTCCACATCGAATTTCATCCACCGCTGCGCAAACCCAACCTGCTCAAATATCTGGCTGGACCAGAAATTGGCGGTGGCAACTTCCTAAGCGACACCGCACCGGAAGAGAAAGCCGCCGAATTGCGCGTGTGCTCAGATGTGCACTATCGACACTCAACGCCAGCGTAGCACCAGCCCACTTTATTCTCTCAACAAAAACCTACAGAATTAGGGGTCAACCGCCCGTCCAGAGAATTTTCGCACCTTATTGGTATACCATATACTAAGAGTTGACACTTGGTGCATTCTTGGTATACCATATACTCAATGACTGGACTTACGCAACTTGTCGAGAAGAGCCACCAATTGTGTTGCCTGCTCTCCACTGGTAGGCTCGTCTCGGTGCGTAAGTCATGTTAATGCTTAAAACGATTAGCGGTCACAGCCCGTGCCGCCAAAGCATGATCGATTACGGTGGATCCGTACTACTCACGTTGCCACCTACCATCTCTAGACGGAAGCAATTGCTCAACACATTGCCTCTGGCACCAGCGTGAGAGTAATTCGGATTATTCCCACTCTGCTTCTCAAAGGTTTTCACGTGACACCCAATCCATTGCTGCATAATTCTACGCTCGGCAGCACGCGTCTTGATCGCAACACATTGAAAGAACAGAGCACCCGTCTGCTCCGCAGGCAGATCATCGGTGGCCACATTCCACAAGGCACAAAACTCACCGAACGCGATCTGGCAGAACTGTTGGGGATCAGCCGCATGCCCGCGCGCGATGCGTTGATGGCGCTCGAAAATGAAGGGCTGATTGAGAGCAAAAGTAATGGCCGCTATGTTATCCAAGTGAGTGAAATTGATATTCAGCATCTGTTTCAAGTGCGCCTTGTGCTGGAACGGCTAGCCGTCGGAGAGGCCGCCAGCCACAGATCCCCTGAATATTGCGCGACCCTCCGGCGCAATTTGCAAGAAATGCAAGCGGCCATTGCTCAGAGCGACCGGGATGCGTATGTACAAAGCGATCTCGAAGCCCATCAATTGATCTGGCAACAGGCCGAGAATCCTTATTTGCTCTCCATGTTGAACTCAATCACCGGCCCGATCTTTCTCTTTATTTCCAGCCACACCGAATTTCAACGCAACTGGCAAGAGACACTTCATCTGCACACAGAGTTGGCCGATGCCATCTGTGCTGGCGCGGTTGAACAGGCGATTCAGAGCATCGAGCAACAGTTGCAGAATTCTCTTGAACTTTCACAACAGGTTTTTGAAAACTTGCGCCACTCGGACCAGTAATCTCATTGTCCAAAATGTTGGCAACGAGGCTTCATTCCGTTACTCAAATCTACCCTTCACAGCTACTCTACCCTTGTACCTATCCAGCTATTTTGCATCTTTGTCCAAAAAGGAGAACAAAATGAGATCCACGTCCTCTATCTCCCGCCGCAATTTCCTGCGGCTCACCTCGACGGTGGCCAGTGGTGTACTGTTGGCAGCTTGTGCACCGGCGGGCCAGTCGGGCAGCGACGACAACAACGCCACCCCTGAAAATCTCGAGTTGTCCTTTGCACAGCAATACTTTGTCCGCGGCGTTGTGCTCTCGGGCGTAAAGGGTTGAGTCACCAACCAATCTCAACGGGAACGCACGGCCAGGTAACGTAGACCATTTGCGCGCCCGATTGGAGCTTCTATGACGAAAATGCGTTTTGCCTTTACCAACGATGATCCGGGCATGCAACAGCCGGAACTCTTTGCCGAGTTGCTCGACTTTTTGGATGATCAGCAGGTGCCGGGCACTTTTTTCGTGGTGCCCAATGCCGGCGGGCAACCACTCCACACAAAGCCCGAGTGGATGGAATTACTCCAACGGGCGTTGGCCAGTGGCCATGAACTGGCCCACCACGGCTATACTCACGAAACGCCATTTGAGTTTGGCGTGCCACCGAGTTTCATGCTCGATATTATTCCCACTGCCCAGGATCGCTGGCAGAATAATCGAACATCCGTGACACCACTCCATGCACCCAACGTGCTGCGGACCAAGTTGGAAGCGGGCCAGGAAATTTTCCAGCGCGCCCTAGGTTTCACCCCAACCGGCTTTCGTTCACCATGCCTGGGCATGTGTGATAACACCTATACAACGCTGGCTAGTCTGGGTTTTCAGTGGAGTTCCAACCAGGTGATCAATCCAATGGGATGGCGCTACATCAACCGCGAGTACACAGCTGACGAATCTTGGGTTGCGGAACTGCCACCGCGCCCCCACCACCACCCGGCAGGGCTCACAGAAATCCCCATGCACTCTGAGTACACCTGGTATTTGGAAGCGAATGATATCGACCGTCATTTTGCGCTCGCCCGGAATGATTTTGAGCACGCTCGCCACAATGGAGATCCCTTTGTGGCGCTCTCACATTACTATGCCATGACTGGCCAATGGGCAGCGGGCCTGCGTGTTTATGAACGTCTCATTGCCCATGCGCGTACGCAGGGTGACGTACATTTTGTCACGCTCAGTGAGCTAGCCGTGGAAAAGTAGGCGCTCCCCCTTGCAATTCACTGGATACGCCACAGAAATTTCACCAAAAGATTCAGGACAAGCATGCCATGCAATCAATCAAAGTTGGTCTCGTTGGCGCGGGTGGTAATGAAGTGGGGGATGGCCGCGGTCTCAGCCATGCCCGCCACCTCGCCGCGCTCAACGCTGGAAAGATCGTAGCGGTCTGTGACATTGTGCCCGTGGCAGCCGAACGGGTGGCAGCAGAGCTAGAGGCCAAACCCTACACCGATTATGAACGTTTTTTGCGCCACGGCCTCGATGCAATCATCCTTGCTACCCCAGATACACTTCATGCCCAAATGGCTGTCGCTGCACTGGAGCAAGGCGTTGGCGTGATCTCCGAAGTACCCGCGGCAACGACAGTCGCGGATGGGCAACGGCTGGTCCAGGCCTATCGGAAGCACGGTGGCTTCTATATGCTCCTGGAAAATTATGGTTACCGCGACGAGATCGAACTAATTCGACGTCTCGTCCAAGCTGGCAAATTTGGCGATATTTATTTTGGCGAAGGTGAATATCTCCACGACTGTCGTGGTATCAACCGGTTCGCCGACGGCTCGCTCACGTGGCGGGGGCATGCATTTTCTGGCTATGTCTACATCTGGCACAGCCTGCGCCCATTGCTCTATATCCTTGACGACCGCACAACACGCGTGACCGCAATGGCAACGATGCAACCGGGCCGTCTGGAAGCAGCGATCCAGATCCCCGATAATGTGGTTAGTCTATTTCAAACCGCGACGGATCGCGTGCTTAAAATCCGCGTTGATATCGTTTCACCCCGGCCCCACCTCATGGATTACTACGCACTGCAAGGCACCCATGGCGCCTTTGAGGGTACCCGCGGTTTTGGCGATCCACCCCGCATCTGGCTGGAAGAGTTGGAGCCTGCCGCACGGCCAGGAAAATCGGGGCCGGGTGTGCACTGGCGTGAATTGGCCGACTTTGCAGCCGAATACATCCCCGACCGAGTTGCCGCGCGTGAGGATGCTGACAAAGCGGGCCATGGTGGCTCCGACTATTGGACGATGAAAGCCTTTGTGGATGCATTTCAACGCGGGAACTCATCACCAATTGATGTTTATCGAGCACTCGACTGTTCACTGCCTGGTCCATTGGCACTGGAATCGGCTCGGCAAGGCGGCGTACCAGTAGATGTGCCAGATCCGCGCACGTTTTGAGCAGACTATTCGTTCGCTACGGAGACCTGCAAATCGGTAGACATTTATTCTGCAGCGGGCACCTGCAAGAGGTGGCACCCGCGCTGAACGCTTGACAGTTCACAAAACAGAGGTAATCATGCAAAATATTCATGCCCATGCCTGGGATCCTGACCAGCATATTGCGCCAGCCACACGCTCCGAAGCAGATCGGTCGCGCGGCCGACCAATGGACCTCTCCACCCCGTTCGAAAAGTTCATGAACGACGCTGCACCCTTTGATAAAACCGTGGTCTTTGGCTTGAAGGCTCGACGCAACGGATATTGGGTGCCTGACCAATACGTGGCAGACTTTGTCGCGCGCGCGCCGGAGCAGCTGCTGGGCTTTGCCTGTGCCGACCCAACCCAGACCGGCGCGCTGGACGAATTGCGCCACGGAATCGAAACGTTGGGATTAGTGGGACTCAAAATGGCACCGATGTACGCCGGCTTCGATCCACGCGATCCGCGCTGCGACACCATCTACAGCTATTGCCAGGAGAACAAGGTGCCAATTCTCTTCCATTCCGGCACCACCTTCAACCAAAATGCACCGTTGGAATTTACGCGCCCTTGGCTCTTTGACGAAGTAGGGTATCGCTACCCCGAATTGCACATGGTGTTGGCCCACGTGGGCCATCCATTTTGCGAGGAATGTTTGGTTGTGATTCGCAAACATCCACATGTTTACGCCGACATCTCTGCGCTCTTCTATCGGCCGTGGCAATTTTACAACATGCTCATTGCTGCACAAGAGTATAACGTGACCGACAAATTACTTTTTGGTACAGATTATCCCTTTGCCGGTGGGCTCGAGTCAATTGCAGGGTTGCGCAATGTCAATCAGATCATCGCCAACAGTGGCCTGCCGCGGGTGAGCGCAGAGACAGTCGAGCGCATTTTACGGCGCGACGCGCTGACATGCCTGGGGATCGCGCAGTGAACGCAGTGGTCCTGAAGGCGCTCGATTGCTTGGCATACCTCGATGTGCCCCGGCCAACAATTGGAGAGGATGAGCTGCTCATCCAAACCGCGGTGAGCACCATCTGCACCTCCGATCTTCATGACATTGCGACGAACCCCTTTGGCATCAATTTACCAATAACGCTGGGCCACGAAGGGACGGGCACGGTGGCAGCAGTTGGGGCACGGGTGGTAGATTTCTGCGTCGGTGATCGAGTCGTCACCCATCCAGTCCACCCGTGCGGATCGTGCACTGCTTGTGCAACTGGCATGGCGCACCTCTGCGAAGAAATGGGCCATTTCGGACTCAACATGCCAGGCACCTTTGCTGATTATTACATTGTGCGCAGCGATCGGGCCAGAGAATTACCGGACGCCGTGCCCTTTGCTGTTGGCGCGCTCTTTGAACCGTTGTGTGTTTGTCTGGAAGCGCTGAACCAAGCAAAGCTCAGTGCAAATAATAATCTGCTCATCATTGGTGATGGCCCCTTTGGGCTGCTGATGGCACGGCTGGCAGCCACCCAAGAACTCGCCCGGGTGGTGGTGGCAGGACACAACCCCTTTCGGCTCACCTTTGCTGGCAATGCCCAGACAGTGAACACGGCGCAAGCAACAGATCCGGTTGCCAGTTTACTGGCTGCAAACAGTGGACAGACGTATGACGCCATTATTTTGGCCACGGAAAGTAAAGCGGCAGTGACCACGGCTCTCGCTCTGCTGCGCCGCAAAGGACGGTTGGTGATCTTTGCCTCGCTGCTGGGCGAGACACCGATTGATCTGATGGCAGTGCAGACAAAAGAACTGGAAATTGTGGGTGCTTGTAACGATCAGGAGCAGTTAGATAATGCATTGGCCTATTTGGAAGCGGAGCACGAAGCATTGGCGCCGTTAATTACCCACACCTTTCCGCTGGCAAATTACCAAGAGGCGCTCCACCAAGCCGCCACCAAACCAGAGCAGACCGTGAAAGTGGCGCTGCGGCCTTGACACAACTTGTAGAGAGATTCCCATGAAAATCACAGATGTAGAAGCAATGGTGCTCGACACCGGCAAAAATTACCCCGACCCAAGCGAAGCAGCGGAAGCCCACGGCGTGCGCTTTATTTCGCTGCTCAAAATTAGCACAGATGTTGGCATCGTTGGCTGGTCGGACATCGAGACTCAGCCCCACGTCGGCAAGGCCATTGTCGAAGCACCATCGGGTGGGGCGGTTGGATTCGAATCGCTGCGGGCCGCGCTGATCGGCGAAGATCCACTGGAACGAGAACGGCTTTGGCAAAAGATGACACGCTACCTGGCGTACTATGGGCGCGAGGGAGCGGGAATGCAGATGATCTCCGGCGCGGATATTGCGCTGTGGGATATTGCGGGCAAGGCGTTTAACCAGCCCATTTGCAAGTTGCTCGGTGCGCAATATCGCGATAAAGTAAAAGCTTACGCCTCCACCCTCTTTCGCCCCACCCCCGACGCAATGAAAATTGCCGTTGCCGAATATCTGGCTCACGGTTTTCGGGCGATCAAATTTGGCTGGGGTGTCTTTGGCTATGATCTCAAACAGGATATTGCGTTGGTAAAAGCGGCCCGAGAAGAGGCTGGTCCCGACATTGAGCTGATGGTTGACGCGGGCTGGTATGGCACGAGCTATGCAAACCCCTATAAACCACGCCCGCTACGCGATTGGATCCGGTTGGTCCATGCACTAGAAGAGCTCGATATTTTTTGGCTCGAAGATTTTCTCCACCCCAATAATGTGGCGGGCTATGCCGAAGTAGCCGCGCACACAACCAAGCTGCGTTTGGCCGCCGGTGAGCAAATGGCGGGCTATGAAGCATTCGAAGCATTAGCAACTGCTGGCAAAGTCCACACGCTCCAGCCGGATCTTTCGCGCTGTGGCGGCTTGACTGTGGGCAAACAGATTGCGGACCTGGCGTTGCGTAAACAGATCGATTGCGTTCCCCACGCCTGGCTCACCGACCTGCTCAAAGCAGCTTCGCTCCATCTCAACGCCTATGCCATGAATTCGCTCTATCTAGAGTACAACGTCTCTTCGGCATCGCTGCTCAACCAGCTTTGCACCGAGCCGATTCAGATGACTGATGGGTACGTAGCGGTACCGACCGGTCCCGGTTTGGGCGTCACTATTGATGAAGCGCTGCTGGCGCGTTTTCGGGTTTTGTGAGTGACAGCGGGCCAGTGCTGCTCTAGCGGAGTCGCGTCTACAGTGCGGTTGGCTTGAAAACGGTAGGTTTCCCGCTTGCCGGAACTACTGTTTTCAAACAGAGCCCACTTTAGCAGAATCACCGGCCCGTTCTTCTCCCCGCCATAAAAAGGAACTATTATGTCACCAAAGGATCATGAGTTATTTGATTTTGTACGCCAAAATCTACACGTCGCGGTTGTCTGTGATATTCTCGACAGCCAGGGTTATCGCCACCAAGCCATGCATCATCGATTGCGCCCGTTGCTGCCCGACATACGCAACTGTGGCTTCGTTGGGCGGGCACGCACCATACGCTGGATGGAGATCGACCACATAATAGAAGAAGACCCCTATGGGTTAGAAATTGATTTCATGGACACGCTAACCACTGGTGATGTTGTCATCCACTCCACCGATTTTAGCGGCACAAACGCGCCTTGGGGCGAATTAATGACCACGGTTGCCATGCAGAACGGCGCAGTTGGCTGTGTCTGCGACAGCCAGATTCGTGACACAGTGCAGATCATCGACATGCAGTTCCCAGTCTATTACACCGGCATTCGCCCGCTCGATTCACAGGGTCGCGCCCGTGTAATGGACTATGATGTGCCTGTTCGCTGCGGAGAAGTACTGGTACATCCTCAAGAGATTATCTTTGCTGACTACGACGGCATCGTCGTCATTCCACGGGCCGCCGAAGCGGTCGTGATGGAGCTAGCCCTCGAAAAGATTAGCAAAGAGTCGCAGACACGGCGCGAGTTACAGGATGGCAAAAGTCTACGCGAAGTCTATGACAAATACGGCATCTTGTAGCCTAGATAAGCAGCACATGCGCGGAGAGAATTTCGTTCACCCTTCAACCTTTTGCACAAGGAGCAGAGCACATGTCAAATCGTCTATCACCTCGCACACGGATGAAATTGACCGGCAGCAGTGCAGTCGGAGTACTTGTCACCGCCTCTACAGGCACAACAGCACCCACGGAAAATACCGCGAACAGTGCGGCACCGGCGACCAATGCCACGTCGGAGGCGCTTGTGCCACAGGCCGGCGGATAGCGTGCTGCTGGTTACCCTGGAAGAACACGCCCAAGTAACTACCCGTATTTTACAGAGCGATGCACGGGTGGCACCCCCTATCCTCGGCACTGGCCCTGCATGATCATCGAGCGTGTCAACGCCAGCGTAGCACCAGCCGGCTGCGCGTATCCCCATCCAACGAGGTGTAGAGGTAGGTAACGCCCGCCATGACTACCAGATCGGCGTGACCGATACCAATATTGGCGGGTAGATCAACGAGCAGTGGATTGTCGGCATGGCGTTCCCACGGCCCGTCGATCTGGGTGGAGCGACTGCGCGCCAGCCCCAACCCAAATTGTGTGTCCCCCGGATCGCCAGGGCCGGGACCACGCACCCCTTCATAGAGCATGTAGTAACGGTCGCCGACCTGCTGAACCTCTGCCGAGCTAATGGTGCGAAAATCAAAGTGGGGGTTGACCGTGGCATCAATGGCGGGTGGCCCATAATCGGCCGCGCCAACAAAGAGCGGGTTGGCGGCACATGCCGCCAACTGCGCGATTGGTTCATCGACGCGCCCGCGGTAGCAGCCCATCGCACCGGGATTCTGCCCCATGCCCACAAAAATGTAGAGTTCGTTCTCCACAATGTGAATGCCCGGTGGACCGCCCACCAGACATTCGGCCACGGCAGTGGTGTGGGGGTGCTCGCCAACAGCGGCACCGGCTGGACAGGGCTGAAAATCCGTTGCCCAAAAACCGGTCAGCGGCACAAAGCTGGGCGCTTCCCATTGCAACCCATCCTCCGATGTGCGGTGCATCACCATGCCCCGATATTCATAGACCATGTGTAGCAACCGGCCATCAAACGCCACGCGCGGATATTGCTGTTGATCAATATGTTCATTGGTCGCGGAACAGGGGCACTGGTTGCAGGTTGTCAGACAGCGCGCCGCGCCCAAGGCAAAGGTAGCGCCCGCGTCGCTGCTCTCATAGATCACCGCGCAACCGGGGAATGGCACCGGCTCGCCACAGGCATCACGCACACCAGCCGACCGATCGCTGGCATGGACATAGGACCAGAGCCGCCCATCACGCAGGACAATCGTGTCCGACTCACCCATGGGCAAGCCGGTAACCGGCAGATCCACGACAAATTCGGCGCGCCCATCCCACAGATCCGCCAGCGTTGGTGCCGAGCCAGCAGTGGGCGCGGGCTGGTGAACTAATGGCACCGGCCAAAGCAGACGCTGTAGCGCGATCCAGCGCGGCTTGGCGCGGTCGACTACATAGCGCTGCAATGCCGACCACGAGGTCAGTGGGATCGGCTCAATATCACCGCGCGCCACCAACAGCCCCACGCCCATCGCGCCCAACAACATTCCCATGACCAGCAGCAGCCCCAATCGCCGCCACGTGGAATGGCGCGGTTTGCGCGCCACCATATTTTTCTCTACACTTGTTTCCATACTATACTCAGGCTATTGCAAGAGAATCAAACATCCAGTGGCTGTACCCCAAGGGTACCAGACTTATCACGGTTCGCAACGGATTCTAGCCAAACAAACGGCCGATGTTCATCGTGGATCATTTACATTCGGATACAACCTCAGCAAATCACACACGCAGCACCATCAAAAACCCACTGAGCACCAAATTCACACCCAAAACCGCTTCACCTTCCTGTAACTTCGTGCACTTCGTGGACCATTCACATTACGATGCAGGCTCAGCAAATCACACACGCAACCAGTTGAAGGCAAAACAAGCATGTACGATACAATAGAAACATTGTTACCACCAATCCGTGCCCTCCACGAGCAGATCCGCAATGCCGTGGTTGATGCCTGTGAAGCCAGCAGCACCACCGACCTTGCCGCAATTGCCAAAGAAGAGGCGGGCGACACCATCTACGCCATCGATAAAGTGAGCGAGGAGTTGCTGGTCGATTTCTTTACCAACGAGATAGCAGTACAGACGCCCATCGTGCTCATTGGCGAAGGGCTGGAACCAGATGGCCACGTGGTCTTGCCAGCGGGAACGGCTGCCACAGAAGCCCGTTGGCGCATCATTGTTGATCCCATCGACGGCACCCGCGGCGTCATGTACCAAAAGCGGAGCCCGTGGATTCTGACCGGTGTCGCGCCAAACTGGGGGCCAACCACCAACCTACAAGATATCGAATTGGCGGTACAGACGGAGATCCCGCTGGTCAAACAATACCTTTCAGACACAGTCTGGGCGATCCAGGGGCGCGGGGTAGAAGCAGAACGGTACAACCGGATCACCGGCGAACGAAGGCCCTTGCAATTGCAGCCATCACGCGCCGAGACAATCGCCCACGGCTTTGCCATGATCGCTCGCTTCTTCCCCAGCGCACGTGAAGTGTTGGCCGAAATTGACGAAGAGATCGTACGTGGGGCGCTCGGTCCCGTGCAGCCGGGCAAAACCCACTGTTTCGAGGATCAATACATCTGCACCGGTGGCCAGCTCTATGAACTGATGGCCGGGCACGATCGATTTGTCGCCGACATTCGCCCCGTGCTGGAACAGGTGTTGGCCCACCGGGGGCTGGCACTGGGCATCTGCTGCCACCCATACGACCTCTGTACTGAGCTCATCGCCCGCGAGTTGGGTGTTATTGTCACCGACGCCGAGGGAGCACCACTCCGGGCACCACTCGATGTTGATACCGATGTGAGCTGGGTTGGCTACGCGAACGAGGCGATTCGGCAACAGATCGAGCCGCTGCTGCAACAGGCACTGCACAGACGGGGCTTGCTCTGAGGCCGCTGTAAACGCAGAACAGAAAAAGCTATGTAGGATTCGGGCGGTTGCGCAAAGCTGCACAACGCCACCCCGATCAAGTATCCAACGTGGAGGATTGCTTAATGTATCGAATTGTCAGAGGCGAAACGCATGATCTGCCAGATGTACAGAACTTTTTAACGCTGCTCAACAACCTGGCACAACATTCGGATGAAACGCTCCGCTCATTCTTTCAACCCGCGGTCGATGGTAACGATCT
Organism: Caldilineaceae bacterium; assembly: GCA_965228585.1. Lineage (GTDB taxonomy): Bacteria > Chloroflexota > Anaerolineae > Caldilineales > Caldilineaceae > JAHBVH01. The sequence goes on along the minus strand of CBDDHX010000004.1, from coordinate 2,008,275 downwards.
GATCGTCACCCGCGCGCCCGGTCGGCTCGATCTCATGGGTGGTATTGCTGATTATTCGGGTTCGCTGGTTTTGCAAATGCCCTTGGCCGAAGCCACCTTTGTGGCGCTCCAGCGCGTCAGGGAACCGACCATTCAGATCATCAGTCTGCAGGGTGGCGCGGGTCATGGGGAGACCGAGGCTGGCGAGGATGGCTATGCCAGCTTTACCATGCCCATTGCCGATTTTATTGACGACGCGCTGCCCATTGGCTATCACCTGGCCCGAGCCTACTTTCGTCGCGAACCCCATCAGGCGTGGGCCGCATATGTGGCCGGTGCCTTTCTCGTCCTCATGCGCGAGCGAGATCTGCGCTTTGCCAGCGGCGTGCGGATCCTGATTCACTCCGCCGTGCCTGCGGGCAGGGGTGTCAGCTCCTCCGCAGCCATTGAAGTGGCCGTCATGTCGGCACTCGTCGCGGCTTACGGGCTAACGCTTTCGGGGCGTGAATTGGCACTACTCTGCCAAAAGGTGGAGAATCTGATCGTCGGCGCGCCCTGTGGCATCATGGATCAAATGAGTGCGGCCTGTGGCGAAGCAGGAGAACTGTTGGCGCTGCTCTGTCAACCCGCCGAAATCGAAACGGCGGTGACGATCCCCCCCGAATTGGCGGTCTGGGGCATTGATTCAGGCATTCGACACGCGGTTTCGGGCGCGGACTACGGCTCCGTGCGCGTCGGCACCTTCATGGGGTATCGTATTCTGCAGGAATTGGCGGGCACCGACTGGGACGGCTATCTCGCCAACCTGACGCCTTCCTATTTTGAACAGGAATACGCGGCCGAGCTCCCCCTCACCATGACGGGTGAAGCATTCCTCGCCCAATACGGCAGTACAGGTGATCCGGTGACCACGGTCGATCCAACCCAAACCTATGCTGTCCGTAAACCGACCACTCACCCAATCTATGAACACTTTCGAGTGCGAACCTTTCGCGATCTGCTACGCGGCGATGCGCTGGCCAATGCCCCACAATTGGGTGAGTTGATGTATCAATCTCACGCCAGCTATTCAGCCTGTGGCCTGGGCTCTGATGGCACCGACGCGCTGGTGCGGCTGGCGCGCAAGGCAGGCACCCAGCAGGGCATCTATGGTGCCAAGATTACGGGGGGCGGCAGTGGTGGAACCGTTGCCATTCTCGGTCGGGCTGATGCCGACGCGGCCGTCCAGGCAATTGCCGATGAGTATGATGCCAATACCGACCACACACCGGTGATCTTTCGCGGCTCGTCCCTGGGCGCGGTAGCCTTCGGCGCGTTGGCGCTCCAGAGCCGACACAGCTAACAAGGCTACACCATCACCGCTACTCCACGTAGAGTGCGCGCGCCCGTTGCATCAACACGGCATTGGCTGTTACATCCGTCGAATCAACCAACTGGTCGATCCCGCCGAGATCCGGGGGCAGCGCCTGAATCGTCGCATCGGTGATGGCAGCCTTGAGCGCATCGGCAAAGCGGCCCGCAAAGATAACCTGATAGGGGCGGTTAAAATAATCGGTGATGGTCGGTTCAACGCGTTCGGCAATGCCGAGCGCGTTCTGCATTTCTGCCAGCAGCACATAGGCCTCACAGAGTGGTTTTTCGCGCGCTTGCCACGGGTGGCGATCGAGCACGGCATTGAGCAGCGGGGTCAACGTTGGACCACAGGCCAGGCGGCCAAACGCGGTGCCCAACCACTTGCTATAGGGTGCGTAACGGCGCTCCAACAGAAACGCGAGGTGCATCAACTCGCGCACCAGACGGGCCGCCACAATGTGTGATCCCAGTTCATCACCCACCGCGCCACAGCGTCCCATGAAAGCCTCTTCCTGACTAATCCGCGTCCACTGTGCCGCCAGCCGATAACGCCAGATCTCATCGGGGTAGTACGCAAACTTCTGGCGCAGCTCACCCAACGTACCAAGCCCATCGTGGTAGAGTTCGCCGGCGGTCACCTCCAGCAACTTCTGTTCACCCAGCGTGAGCCAATCGAGCGCGCTGAGGGGCGCATGGGGATCGCGGCCAAGGTAGCGCTGGAAATAGACCGCGGGGGTGACGATCTCAATGAGGTGGCGCACCTCTGTTGCCGCGGTAGCGGCCATGCGCTGTGTACCCCCATCCTCAAGATCAGGTTCACTGAAATTGACCGCATAGCCAAGAAAGTGATGGGGTAGTTGCTGACGCAGCAGCTGATCCACGGCAGCTTGATGCGTGGCGTGATCCGCTGCTGTCAAGAAGAGTTGCAACCGTGGTCCCCAATTGTGGTCAGTCGAGAGTGACGTGTCGTAGCCCAACACATCCGAGCCATAGCCGATCAGTGCGGCGCTGTGGTCGAGCGCGGGGAAATGACGGGCCAGCAACGGCTGGATGATCTCGCGGTAAAAGCGTCGATTTAATTCGAGGCCGGGTATAAAGTCAGCCATGTGATGCTTCGCCTCGCTCGGTTCCGGCCACGGCATTGGCGATGTTGCTGCCGGGCGCAATGGTGGTCTCAGCCAATACAATGGCATTCTGCAGCCGCGAGCCCGCGCCGATGTGGCAGCCACGTTCAATGGCAACGTGGGGGCCAACCACACAATCCGCGCCGATCACCACATCGGGCTCGATCGAGACCGGTGGCTGAATTTGTGCGTTGGCACCGACTGCCGTGGCGCAAGGCTGGCCCATTTCTGCTTCGACGTCGAGAAAATGACGATTCAGTGCCAGCAGATCCTGCACGTTGGTCAACTGCCAACGGTGGGGCGTCAATAGACCAGTCACCCGCCCAACATCGTCCATCAACAGCTGCATGGCATCCTGCAACTCATATTCTCCACGCGGCGATGGCTGCACCCGCGGCAGATAGTCGAGCAGCTTGGGGGTAAAGAGATAGAGAGGCAGGCTGGCAATGTTGGACGGTGCAGCCGCGGGCTGCGGCTTTTCCACAATGCGCTGAATCCACTCGCCGCGCCATTCCACGATGCCAGTGCTGGCCGAGCGGGCAATGTCGATCTCCATCAAGCTGAGCACGCCGTTGGCCGCGTGCGTTTGCTGCGCCTGTATGAGCGCCGCAATGTGAGCACTGGGGACGAGGTTGTCACAGGCAGAGAGGAGAAAGTTTGCTGTAATGTGGGGAGCAAGTAGCGTCAATGCGTGCGCCATGCCCAGACGCTCCCGCTGCACCACAAAGCGGATCTGCAGATCGGCTGGCATCTGCTGTTGCATGTAGGGCTTGATCTGCCTATCCTCGGGGCTGATGAGCAGCAGAATGTCGCGAATGCCATTTTGCACAAAGAGATCGAGCACTCGGGCCACGATTGGCTTGCCAGCCACCGGCGCCATGGCTTTGGAGCGGGCTGGTGTCACGGGCTGCAGCCGTGTGCCCTTGCCCGCCGCGAGAATGATACCTTGCATGAATGGCGCCCTCACACCAACGCCGCTCCATCCGCGGGCTGACACAAGTGAACGCTGTACGCGTCGGCCACCTCGGGGTGCGCGGATGGATATTGCTGGTGCACGGCCTCGGCAATGGCCTCGCTGCGCGCCGGATCAACCAACGCCAGGCAGCTCCCGCGGAAGCCGGCACCGCTAAAGCGCACACCGTAGACACCCGGTGTGTTGCAGAGGATTTCGTAGAGGCTAATCAACTGTGGACAGCCACTCTCATAATTTTTGATCGAGCTTTCGCCCGACTCTGCCACCAACGTGCCAAAGCGGCCGAGATCCCCGGCGCGCCAGGCAGCCTCGCCCTGCTGCACGCGCGCCATTTCGGTGAAGAAGTGGGTGGCTCGTTTGCGCAGGGGCGCGTCCAACCGAGCACCGTAGCTGGCAAAATAGTCGGGATCGACGTGACGCAGCCGTGGATCAGCAATGCCGTTGCAGCCCGCAAATTCCAACAGCTGGCGGGCCGCGGCCTGACACTCGGCGACTCGATTGTTGTAGCCGGTGCCAACCAAACCCTGCGCCACCCCCGAATAGACGGCGAGAATTGCATACGCTTCGGGCGCAATGCTGGCTGGCGCACGCTCAATGGCAACCGATTCACAGTCGATCACGGTGAGATGATTGCGTTGGCTAAAGAGAATCGAGGTCTGATCGAGAATGCCATTTTTCAAGCCGATATACTCATGTTCGGTGCGGGTGACCAGCTGAATGTTTTCGGCCGCGTCAATCGACAGCCCGTTGACCGCTTCCAGCCCGAGCAGATAGGCAATGGTCACTGCCGCCGAAGAGCTGAGGCCACCGATGGGCATATCGCCACTCAACGCTCCCACCAACCCCCGCTGCAGACCACGGGTTGCTTGCAATGCAGTGGCCGCGCCGCGCAGATAGTTTCCCCAATCACCCTGCACTCGGGGTGGAATCGCAGTTAGTGAAAAGTGAGTCGGCGTGGCAAAATCAAGGCTGTGAACATGAACGTGTGGCTCGGCAACTGGCGCAAAGGCAAAGAGGATCGACCGATCCACAGCCATGCCCGTGACCCGTCCCAGTTGATGGTCGATATGTGCCCCCAGGGGCGAAATGCGCAGCGGCACCCGCGCAACTTGAATTGTCGCAGGGTCGACGGCGTGGTGGCGGCATAATGTTGTAATTAATTCGTCAATCCGCCCAGCCTGGGAACGGGCTGATTGTACGAGCGCATCGGTTGTAGTCATAAGTCAAGTGTAGCACAAGTTCAGCCAATCGTTTGCTTGCAATTTGATAAACATCTACTCTGGTCACGCAAAGTGATGATCACGCGAGCCGACTTATAGACGACCCATTGAAAAGTTGCACAGATGTGCGTACTTTCACGCGGCGACAACTGGATAACTTTCAAGGGTTTATCGATTAGTTGAACAGTGAATAGATTATGTGCTGCCCATCATACTGTACAGAAGGTAAAGGAGCAAACAAAATGGCGGAGTTGAACGGCAAAGTGGCACTAGTGACGGGCGGAGGCCGCGGCATTGGCAAAGGGATTGCCAGTTGTCTCGCTCGGGCCGGGGCCGATGTTATCATCAACGATCTGCCCGGGAGCGACGCAGCAGAAGCGACCGTGGCCGAGCTGCAAGCTCTTGGCCGCCAGGCGCTCTATTGGCCGGCCGACATCTCGGACCGCGACGCGGTCACGGCGATGGTTGCCGGCGTTGTCGAGCGTTTTGGCCGATTGGACATTGTTGCGGCCAACGCCGCGCTCTCGGTGCGCGAGCCACTGTTGGAGGCAAAATGGGAGACGGTACAACGCACGATTGAAGTGGCCCAATTTGGGGTTTTTCACACCTGTCAACTCGCTGCGCAACAGATGGCCAAACAGGAACTTGCTGGCCCCAGCCGGGGCAAGATCATCATTACCTGTTCGATACACGAAGAGATTGCCTTTGCCAACAGCGCTGCCTACAACATGGCCAAAGCCGCCATTGCCCACCTTGGCCGCACCATGGCGGGTGAATTGGCGCGCCAGCGGATCAACGTCAACATCATCAATCCTGGCTGGATCGACACACCGGGTGAGCGCAATCATTTCAGCGAAGAAGAGATTCAACGGGGTGGCAGGCAGATTCCATGGGGGCGCATTGGGCAGCCAGAGGATATTGGCAAAGCCGCTGCCTTTCTGGCCAGCGACGATGCTGAATATATTACGGGAGCGGTGCTGCGGGTGGATGGGGGCTTTGTGCATGGGCTAGATCTGCCAGCAGCGGAATGAGGAGGTTGCAGAGCCTATGCCGGTAGCAGCTCGAAAGCCGTGCAGTGGGCGGGACGAATGGCAGAGAAGTGACGCAGATCCAGCGTCAGGATCCGCTTCAGGCCCAGTCGTTCGGCAATGGCGAACTCCGTTGCGTCCACGAAATCCAGCCACAGATCCTGATCCTGGCGCACTATGGCTGCCGCGCGCTGTAGACCTATCTGCTCCACATTCATGACGGTCCAGTTGGGTTGGGCCACGTTGGCAATAAATTGCTGCATGACGTGGTGACCCAGGCGTGAATCCAGCAGATAGGCCACCTCGGGCAGCACGGTGACCGGAATAATTTGATGATCGGTGGTCGCACGCGCAAAGTGGGCACACCGTGCGTGCGACCGGTCATTCTGATTTACCAACATGACTTACGCACCGAGAAGAGGGTACCAGTGGAAAGCATGCCACGCACTTGCTGGCTCTTCTCGGCAAGTTGCGTAAGTCCACTTACCAATGCAAAGAGAAAACTCGTATCAACCAGTGTGTTCACGATCCACATGCCAGCCGCTCAGGGGATCTGCCGCCGCGCGCAACATTGCCTCATCACCACCCTCGGCTACATCGGTGGTGGTGGCAGTGGCCCCAATGCCAATCAAATCCAGCAGGGGATTTTCGGGAGGCAGTGCTTTTTGCTGTTCGACAATGTATTCGGCGAGTGCTTCGCGCAAGACGCTGGCCATGGATTGCTCTTTGGCACGTGCAATTTTTTGCAGGTCATAGAGCATCTCTTCTTCCACCATGATGGTTGTGCGTTTCATGAGCGCCCTCTTTCAGCTGGTAGCGGTGTTTACAGCGGACTCTCGGCGAGCCAGCCCAACGTCAACACAGCCCACAGCCCAACCAGGATCGCTTCGGCGGCATCGTGACGGAGCGCGGTCGGCGTTGCCGCGCCGGACCAGGCAATGACCGCCCGGGCCAGCTGATCCGCGTGTGCCTTGGCCACGCGGCCGCTGCGCTGCTGGTGCTCGTGCAACAGGAGGGGACGCCACTCCTCGGCGCTCAATTGCAAGAGGGCAATATTCCGCCGCGCCGCCTCTTTGTGCCAGATCGCGGCGTAGGGACCACTGCCCTCGATCACCAACTGTTGAAGCTGTGGCAGCTCGTTGAGAATGGTATGGGCCCCGCGCTTCAGCCGTGCGTTGTTACCAAAGTTGTGTGAACGGTACCAGCGCAAACGCCCATCCCCCCCATAGAGCGCCAGCCCCGTGCGCAGCCCCAGGTCCACGGCCAGCAACGTGGGATCGACTAAATCTTTGGTCGGTTGATTCATGCTAGCCACATCGCAAGTCAGACTCATTTCTCGGTGAAACCGGTCACTTTTCACCGGTCATTTCAAGGACGGCTCCATTAGCGGATTCATGCCCGGATCATCTTGTGCTACAATAACGCAAGCTGCTACCTACGATCGCTACAGGAGAGTGATTGCTCAAAAATCGCCTCTAAAGTGGGCTCTGTTTGAAAACAGAAGTTCCGGCAAGCGGGAAACCTACCGTTTTCAAGCAACCGCACTGCAGCACACGCCTGAAAGGCAACCGGGGAGCAACTCACATATGACACGCATCAATCACTCAACTGTCAGTATGCCAGATCATTGCGGTTCTGCCCATCCAGTACAACCAGCAGGTGAGTCGCGCGGCTGGTGATCCCGCTGGCACAGTGCCAGGTACGATCCGGCTGGCAACCTGGTTATCACAGATCCAGCTGTCAGTGATCCAAACGACCGAAAGAGAGCAAATATGTCCGCCGACATGATTTTTACCAATGGCACGATCTATACCATGGACTCCACCCACCCCACTGCCGAAGCCGTGGCCATTCGCGACGGCAAATTCTTGGCCGTCGGCAGCGCCGCGGACATTGACATCCACCGTGGCCCCAACACAGCCGTGCATGATCTGCAGGGTGCTCCCGTGCTCCCCGGCCTCTGTGACGCGCACATTCATTTCACCCACTACGCGCTGAGCCTGCAGCAGATCCCGATCTTTGAGGTGCCCACGCTCGAAGAGATGTTGCAACGTGTGGCAGCCAAGGCCGCGGCAACGCCAGCGGGACAGTGGCTCACCGGCTGGGGCTGGAACCAAACGCTCTGGCCCGATCCCCGTTTCCCCACCCGCCACGATCTGGACCAGGTGGCACCCGATCATCCAGTTCTGCTACGCGAAAAGAGCGGCCATTCAGTGGTCGTCAATAGTCGGGCGCTCCAAGTGGCTGGGCTGGACGATCAGATCCCCAATCCAGCCGGTGGTGAGTTGGGCCGCGATGGCAACGGCGCGCTCACCGGCATGTTGTTGGAAGATCCAGCCATTGAATTGGTCACCCGCCACATCCCCGAGCCCACCGCCGACGCGATCGACGCGGCGGTGCTGGTGGCGCAGGGGAATGCCCATCGCTTTGGCCTGGTGGCCGTTCACGATCTCGATGGCAAGCGAGGCTTTGGCACCTTTCAGCGCCTCCGCCTGCGTGGCGAGCTACGATTGCGGGCCGTGAGCCACGTGGCCATGGCCCAACTCGAAGATGCGTTGGGGTTGGGTCTACACGTTGGGCTGGGGGACGAATGGCTGCGCGTTGGCGGCCTCAAACTCTTTGCCGATGGCGCGCTGGGACCGCGCACGGCAGCGATGATCGAGCCCTATGAAAACGAGCCGGAGAACTATGGCATTACCGTCGTCGACAAAGAAGAGATGCTCGAAATGGCGAGCAAGGCCAGTGCAGCCGGGCTCCCCACCATCATCCACGCCATTGGCGATCGCGCCAATCACGACGTGCTCGATGTCTTTGCCGCCGTGCGCGAAGAGGAAGCCGCCGCCGGCATCCCGCGTCAGCAACGCCGCCATCGCATCGAGCATGTGCAGCTGCTCCACCCCGATGATCTGCCCCGGCTGGCCGCGCTCGATGTCATCGCGTCTGTCCAGCCGATCCACGCCACACAGGACATGGACAACGTGGATGCTTTCTGGGGCCGGCGCGGCGATCTGGCCTACGCCTTTCGTCAACTGTTGAAGAGCGGCGCGCGCCTGGCGCTTGGCTCCGATGCGCCGGTTGAAACGCCCAATCCCTTTGTGGGAATTCACGCCGCGGTCACTCGGCGACGGGCAGATGGCTATCCCAATGAAGCGGGTTGGCACCCAGCCGAAAAGCTAACGGTGGCCGAAGCAGTGGCCGGTTATACCATTGGCGCTGCCTACGCCGAAAGTCTGGAGAGTGTGATGGGCTCCATCACGCCGGGCAAATATGCCGATCTCATCGTCACCGATCGCGACATCTTCACCTGTGATCCCATGGCCATCCAAGCCACCAACGTGGCCCTGACGGTGGTGGGGGGCGAGATTGTCCACCAACAGTAGTGTGGCACGGGAAATGTATGAAGTCCTGCCGATCAAACCTGTTCGTATGCTATACTACAAAGCGGAACCACATAGAAATCGAAGCGCATCGTTTGCTAAACAGAATCTGCTCTCCGCTCCAGAGCAAGCAAGAATGTTCTGTGCCAGCACTCTTACAGACATGGTGAAATCTAGTGAAAGCAATCCGCCGAATTCTGCGTTACCTCGGCCCCTATCGTTACTATGCAATCGGGGCAACCCTGAGTCTCTTTCTCGTAACGGCAACCAACCTGGTTACGCCACAGCTGATCCGCTGGGTGATCGACACCGGGATCAGCGGCGCCAACATGTCCGTCATCATTTGGGGCACGGCGATTCTGGCCGTTGTCTCCATTGCCCGCGGGATCTTTAACTTTACCCAGAATTTCTGGGGGGAACAGGCGAGCCAAGGGGTTGCCTTTGATCTGCGCAACGAACTGTTTGCCAAGATCCAGGATCTGAGCTTTAGCTACCACGACCGCAACCACACGGGTCAACTGATGACACGGGCCACCAACGATGTTGAGTTGGTGCGTCAATTCACGGGCCAAGGGCTCTTTCAGCTGCTCAATTCAGTCACCATGGTTGTGGGCAGTGCGTGGGTGCTGCTGGCAATGAATTGGCGGCTGGGGCTGGCCACGCTGCTGATCATCCCGCCGCTGGTCTTTATCCTCACCAACTTCGCCCGCAACATCCGCCCCATGTTCAGCGTGATCCAGGAGCGGCTGGGCACGATTAACGACAGGCTACAGGAGAACTTGGCTGGAATCCGGGTGGTCAAAGCCTTTGCCCGTTCCGACTATGAAGAGGAGCGGTTTAAGGTTGCGAATGCGGAATATAAAGAGACCAACATCGAATTTGTCATGGCAGCCTCGGCCAATTTCCCGGCCATCTTCTTCTTTTCCAACCTGGGCACGTTGCTCATTCTCGGCTATGGCGGCTGGATGGTCATGGGGGATGTTCTGAGCGTGGGTGAGCTGGTGGCCTTTATCTCCTATCTCACTTTTCTGGTTCAGCCCATTATGACGATTGGCTTTCTTTCCGGGTTGGTGATCCGGGCCGCGGTGAGCGCCGACCGCATCTTTGAAGTATTGGATGCACGCAACGAAGTGGTCGACAAGCCCGATGCCGACACGCTACCGGCAATTGAGGGCCAGGTGAATTTTGTCGATGTGCGCTTCCGCTATATTGGCCAAACCGAAGATGTGCTGCAAGGAGTAAGCTTTGCGGTGCAGCCGGGCCAGACGATTGCAGTGTTGGGCGCAACCGGCTCGGGCAAAAGCACCATCATTAATCTGCTGCCCCGCTTCTATGATGTTACCGCGGGGCAGGTGCTCATCGATGGGCACGATGTGCGCGATGTCACACTCGACAGCCTGCGCTCGCAGATCGGCATTGTGCTACAAGAGACGACACTCTTTTCCGGCACCATTCGCGACAATATTGCCTATGGCCGTCCGGATGCCTCGGACGAGGAGGTTCTCGCCGCGTCCAAGGCAGCACAAGCCCATGCATTTATCCTCGAACAACCCAATGGCTACGACACCCGGGTTGGCGAGCGAGGCGTGGGCCTCAGCGGTGGCCAACGGCAGCGGGTGGCAATTGCCCGTGCGCTCTTGCTCGACCCACGCATTTTGATCTTGGATGATAGCACGAGCGCGGTCGATGCAGAGACGGAGTACCAGATCCAGCAAGCGTTGGACAAGCTCATGGTGGGGCGCACCAGCTTTGTGATCGCGCAGCGCATTAGCACGGTGCGCAACGCCGATCTGGTACTGGTGTTGGATCGTGGCAAGATCGGTGGCCTGGGCACCCACCAGGAATTGATGATGGACAGCCCGCTCTATGCCGAAATTGTCCAATCACAGCTGCGCGAGGACAAGCCACTGCCGTCGGTTGATGCACCAGCCACAGCGCAAGCGTTGTCCACCCACAATGGGCCGACCAATGGACGTGGACAGACCACCCAAGGCAGACCAGAAGAGAGGGTGCACAACTCATGAGCTTTGCCCAACAACGTTTTGAAGCTTCGGCCAAACTGGAAAATGAAGCGGCCGGCAATCGTCAACAGGTGCTCATGCGCTTGGTCCGCTACGGTTCGCCCTACAAGAAACAGTGGACCGGTGCGATCATTACTATGTTCTTTAGCGCCATCGCCATTGCCGCGGGACCCTTCTTAATCGGCTATGCCGTTGACAATTATGTGGTCACCGGCAACCTGACCGGTCTCATGTGGATGTTGGTGCTGCTGCTCGTTGTATACATCATGCAATACATTGGCTTTCGGGGGCAGTTCTATTTCGTGGGTCTGGCCGGGCAAGAGGTCATGGCCGATCTGCGCGAGCAGATCTTCAAAAAGATTCAACGGCTCTCGCTGAGTTTCTTTGACAAGAATGATGCTGGCGACCTCATGAGCCGATTGGTGAACGACGTAGATGTGTTGAACCAATTCTTTGGTCAGGGGTTGACGCAATTTGTCGGCGGCGTGATCCGCATGTTCATTCTGGCCATTGCCATGTTGCTGCTCGATTGGCGATTGGCCCTGGCAACGCTCAGCGTCGTGCCGATGATGCTCTTGGTCTCCAACTATCTCTCGCGCTTGGCACGTCGGGCCTTTCGCAAAAGCCGCGAATCGCTCGGAGATGTCTCCACCGAATTAGAAGAGGGTATTTCTGGCGTGAAGGTGGCGCAAGCGTTCAACCGGGCCGAGGCCAACGCCGAACGCTTTGCCGAGTTGAATCGTCGCAACAAGGATGCCAACGTGGGGGCGGTTGGCATCTCCGCGGCCTTTGCACCCGCCATGGAAGCCCTCAACGCACTAGCCACCACCATTGTCGCTGGCTACGGTGGCTATCTGGCGCTCAACGGCAGCATTAGCGTGGGTGTGGTGGTCGCCTTTCTGGAATTTGTACGCCGCTTCTTTTTTCCCGTACAACAGATTGCCCAGCTGTGGGTGCTGGTGCAATCGGCACTGGCTGGGGCCGAGCGCATCTTCAATCTGCTCGATGAACCGATTGCACTGGAGGATGCCGCCGATGCCGACCCGATGGCGTTGGTGCAGGGAGATGTACGCTTTGAAAAGGTGGTCTTTTCCTATGACCCCGAGGAACCGGTGCTCCGAGGCATTGATCTCCACGCCACGCCGGGCGATACGGTAGCCATTGTGGGGCCAACGGGCGCGGGCAAGAGCACGATTATCAACCTGCTCAATCGCTTCTATGAAGCGGACAGCGGCACCATTACCATCGATGGGACCGATGTGCGCAACGTGACGCAGGATAGTCTGCGCCAGCAGATCGGGGTGGTGCTACAGGACAACTTCCTCTTTTCTGGCACCGTCGCCGACAATATTCGCTATGGCCGTCTCGATGCAACGCAGGCAGAGATTGAGGCCGCGGCCCAGGCCGTTGGTGCCCACGACTTTATCATCGGATTGCCCAACGGCTATGAGACCGAATTGGGCGAGCGCGGCGGCAATCTGTCACAGGGGCAGCGACAGCTGATTAGCTTTGCCCGCGCCATTATTGCCGATCCGCGAATTCTGATTTTGGATGAGGCAACGGCCAGTGTCGATACGCGCACTGAGCTGGTCATTCAAGCGGCATTGAAGAAGTTATTGGCTGGGCGCACCAGCTTTGTCATTGCCCACCGGCTGAGCACCATCCGCGATGCCACCCAGGTGTTGGTGCTGGAGGATGGACGGATTGTGGAACGGGGCACCCACGCCGCGCTGCTAGAGGCTGGCGGCGCATACGCTCAACTTCACGCACGCCAGTTTCGAGACATTGAAGTGGCTGTGCAGTAAGTACGGTGGCTGTTCCGTGGCGCTTTGGCGTTCACCAACGGATGCGTACGTGGAAAGCAGAGCGACGACAATTCTATTTTGTCGTCGCTCTGTTCGTGTGAGGGTTCAGCCAATTTGGCCCGCTTCCAAACCAATGGGCAGTGCAGCGGGCCGGTCACAGGTACTGGTCAGTTCCACGTGGGTGCCGCTCTCGGAAGCCTCGTGAAATGCTTGCATGATATCTAAGACGTGGTGGGCGAGCTCTCCGTTGGCACGATGGGGGCGTCCCACCTGCATGGCATCGGCCAAATCGGCCACACCCAGCCCGCGGCTATTTTCGGTGTAGCTGTGGGTGAGGGGTCGGTCATGCCAATCCGTCTCTTCGGCGCCCCGCAAGCGGACGGGGCCACCAAAGGTGTTGGGATCGGGCAAGCTCAACGTGGCGTCGGAGCCATAAATTTCCATGCGCGGTAGCTGCGACCCCAGAACGTCGAAGGTGGTGATAATCGTGCCAACCGCGCCGCTGGCAAATTCGAGCAGCCCCGTCACGTGCGTTGGCACTTCCACGGGAATCATCTGCCCCGCCTTGGGTTGACTGCTGATCAACCGTTCGGCAAAGCTCGCGCGTGCGATCCCCGTCACCCGGCGCACCGGCCCCAAAATGGAGACAAGCGCGGTCAAATAATAGGGCCCCATGTCAAACATTGGCCCGCCGCCCGGCTGATAGTAGAAATCTGGGTTGGGATGCCAATGTTCATGGCCGCGTGACATCATGAACGCGGTGGCGGCAACCGGTGTGCCAATGGCTCCATCGTCCACGAGCTTGCGACAAGTCTGCAATCCCCCGCCCAGAAATGTATCTGGCGCACAACCCACACGCTGCCCACGGGCAGCAGCCAACTTTAGCAGCTCCTCGCCATCGGTGCGATTGAGTGCAAAGGGCTTCTCGCTGTACGCAGCCTTGCCCGCCTCAATGGCCGCCGCGCTCACCTCTGCGTGGGCCGCGGGAATGGTCAGGTTGACAATGATTTCGATTTCGGGATCGGCAAGAATTTCACGCACGCTGTAGCCTTGGATCCCATGTTCTGCGGCCTTGGCTTTGGCAAGCGCTTCGTCGAGGTCGGCACAGGCCACGATCTCCAAATTGTCAAAGACCTGGTCAGATTTCAGATAGATCCCGCTAATGTTACCACAGCCAATGATCCCGATTTTTGTCCGTTTCGTCTCTTCACTCATAACATTGACCCGATTCATTTCTACAGAACTATTTTTATTGGACTCACGCAACTTGTCGAGAAGAGCCACCAATCGCGTTGCCTGCTCTCCGCTGGTAAGCTCTGCTCGATGCATAAATCATGTCATTGAAAAAAGATGCCGCGAGCGAGCCGTTTGGGGTCAGCTAAACTCTGCTGACAGCGCATACGTCGTATAGCCGTTTTTGAGATGATTGTTAACCATTTATTGGTGTATTCTTCCCCAACAATTGTGCACAATACGACAATTAGCGTACGCGATATCGGCAACTTTGCGGATGACAACCCCTACTACGGTAGCTATACTCTACTAGCTATAGCCCTCGGATTGCACCCATCACCACACACCCACCCGGGCCACCGCAGCACAGCAACGGCTCTATCTCACATCCATACACCGTTCTATTTTTATAGACCCACCCGCCCAGTATAGTTGTCTGCGCACAGATTTGCGTACACGGGATCAAGCGGAATCATGGGGTATTCGTTGTACGGTAGCAGTCGTACGATACCAACTCACGCAAGCGATTCAAAGCAAAGAGACCGAACATAGTCAGATGAATCATACCTTCTGTGTCTTTGCGTTTGTAGCTGATCTGTAACCAGGTTCTGAAAAAATCGCACGACAAACGCTTACGGTTGAATAAGTTGCATCCTTAATTCAAGCGCACTTGCCCTCCCCGATTCGCTGGTGTTGCCAGCAGCTCCCCAACTCAGTAAGCGAGAATGTTGCCAGAACTCAGAAAATTCGGCGGGCAGGCAGCCTTTCCGCATGAGAAACTACAGCAAGAGCTACTATCCTACTATCAGATGGCTGATCTGCCAAGGTTAGCGGAGGAATCATGGTTCGTAAGGAAAAATCGGCTCGCCCGGGCCACATCTGTGTAACCTTTGAATTGCCCAACTCCTTTTGGGCACATCGCGTCTACCTAACTGGCGATTTCGTCAACGCTGCCAAAGTACCCATGCGCCAAGAACGGGATGGCGCTTGGCGCTTGACGCTGCATCTGCCGGTTGGCAACCAGTACAAATACCGCTACCAGATCGATCAGCAGTGGTATACCGAATGGAATGCCGACGACCTGCACGTCAACAATCCCGATCCAAACTTTAGCCTGCTCGATCTAGAGCAGATCTGATGGCCCGATAGGCAGTAACGCACAACCAGTTCATGTGGCGCTGCTCCCCCCAGCCAGCGACCTCGTTGGGGTCCCGTCATTGCTCAGCGCCTACCCTGAAATTCGGTTGTGACGCTTGCCCCTCTAGCCAACCACGTCGGCGCAGAGAATTTCTGGGCAGCAATTTAGAGCCGATGCACATCGTGCGAGTGGCTCTCGCGCACACCGGCCGATGAGATCTCGATGAATTCGGCCTGCTCCTGCAACTGGCGAATATTTCTGGCCCCGCCATAGCTGAGCCCCGACCGCAGGCCACCCACGAGTTGATAGACAATCTCTTTGACATTGCCCCGGTAGGGCACCACCGCCTCGACACCTTCCGGCACAACCTTATCCCAATCGATCTGACTTTCGGCGCTTTCATCCTGCTCTTGTTCGGCCAGCCGCCGGGCCATGGCCGCGCCCAGCGAGGCCATCCCGCGCACCACCTTGACCTTTTGGCCATCGCGGATCACGGGTGAACCGGGGGCTTCGTCACAGCCGGCAAAGAGGCTTCCAACCATCACCGTGTCCGCGCCCGCGGCCAGCGCTTTCACCAGATCGCCCGATGTTTTGATGCCGCCATCGGCGATAATTGGGACCGTGCGATCGATCTGTCGCACCCCCGCCACGGCATCCATGATGGCCGTGAGCTGGGGTACACCAAAACCGGTGACAATGCGCGTGGTACAGATCGAACCAGGCCCCACCCCCACCTTGATCGCAGTGGCTTCGGCCGCGGCCAGTTCGCGCGCGCCTTCGGCAGTGGCCACGTTGCCGGCAATGATCTGTGCTCGCGGATAATTCTTGCGCAGACGCTGCACCATGGCAATGCAATGGTCGGCGTGGCCGTGAGCAATGTCCAGCACCAGCAGATCGGCCCCAGCATCCAGCAATGCCCCCGCACGATCCAAATCCTCGGCTTTCACACCAATGGCTGCCCCCACGCGCAGCCGCCCCCGTTCATCCTTTGTTGCCTCGGGGTGGTGGCGCCGCTTGATCACATCCTGCGCGGTGATCAGGCCCACGAGCTTGCCCGTCGCGTCCACCAACGGTAGCTTCTCCACCCGGTGTTCATGCAAAATGGCGCGCGCGGCATCGAGTGTCGTATCGGGAGTGCCGGTAACAATCGAGTCGGGTAATGTCATTACGGTCCGCACCGGTGCCTGTTCGTCGGGGGCCAGCAGCACGTCGCGCTGGGTAACTAGGCCCAGCATCTGCCCACCCGCGGCGAGCACGCCCTCCGTCACAATCAGCCCACCAATGTCATGGCGGTGCATGAGTTGTTGTGCCTCTGCAATGGGTGCCTCCGCGGCAATGGTGTGGGGGTGTTCAACGACCAATCCCTCGGCACGTTTCACTTGCCGCACCTGCCGCACCTGCTGCTCGACGGTTAGAAAGCGATGTAAAATACCGATGCCACCGACACGCGCCATGGCAATCGCCATGGCAGCCTCGGTTACCGTATCCATGTTGGCGCTGAGGATGGGGACCTGTAGTTGAATCGTTGGGGTCAGTTGTGTGCTCGTCTCGACGTCGTGGCGCGAGGCCACGGGCGATCGTTTGGGGATGAGAAGCACATCATCAAATGTAAGTCCTTTAGTTTCGCGAATTTTCATGGCTCTTTCTCATGTGATTAGTGTAATCTGTCTGTTGAGAGGCTACCGGAGATGGCGTAGTTCATCTGTCCACAGCGGATGTAGAGAATGTTCCAGGGTTCCACCGTAGCTACAGTGCGGTTGGCTTGAAAACGGTAGGTTTCCCGCTTGCCGAAACCTACCGTTTTCAATCAGAGCCCACTTTAGTCGACAACAGCCGCCGCGGCAGCTCTCCGATTGGTGCTCATTCCGATAATCCTAATGTAAATCTATTTTCCTTCAGATCAGCCACCGTGCCGACAGTCGTTAGTCGCACGGCAACATGCAATCTGTCATCATTATATCATTGGAGCGCTGCGGTGGTGCCCACCGTGGGCAGGGGGTGTGGCTACTGCCAGAGGAAACGGCAGAGGGCCAGGGGCGCAAGCTGATCGTGCCGCACAGCCTGCCAGACCAGCTTTGCCAGCCGCCCGGCGAGGGCAAAGTGGCCGCGGCAGAGCAACCGGGGCAACCGCCGCAACAGCAGGCGCACCTCGACAAAATGGAGCACGGTTTGGGTGGCGATGTGGCAAAGTGCCAGCCAATGCTCCTGCAGAAGCTCATCCTGATTGCGCAGGAGGGCCAGCTCGCCTAAATAGAGATGGCAGAGTGCCCAATCGTGGAGGTTATCCACCGATCGGCAACGCGTGAGGGCACTGGATAACAAAGGTTCGGCAGCGGTCAACTCATTCAGGGCGATATGGGCGGCAGCGACATATATCGAGTTGACGGCGACACCCTCGTCCTCTTGACGCCGACGCCGAATTACAAGCCCTTTTTGCAACGTAGCCAACGCGGCGCGGTAATGCCCTTCATAGAGCAAAAGCCGTCCAGTTGACTGGTGGGCAACACAGGCCAGATTCTCTTCCTGCCCATGGGTAACGAAAATCTGCAAAACATCATCAAAGTAGCGGTGTGCCAGCTTAAATCGGCCACAGAACATATGCATGACACCGCTCTGATTCAATGCATAGGCGCGCAGCTCCCACAAATAGGCGGGAACTTCCGTGCCCCGGCGATCCAGCAGCGGCGCTTCTGTTGCGTCTGATGAAGGCGTGGGCGCATCTTGCTCGGTAACCGCCACACAGCGCGCTAGCAGCGGGGCCGCTTTCTGCCGCTGGCCGCTCCACAAAAGTACGGTTGCGTAATGACACAAGGTATCGGCCTGCAATTCGGAGGAGGCAGCGATGAAACGTGGATGCTGAATGAGCTGCTCGTAGAAGGCCAAACCGTGGGCGCCCTGCTGCCGCCCCTGGACAATGGCCCAGTACTTTACTATCTGTATATGTAGATCAACATCTGGCGTAAATTCGGCCACTTCACTCAGCTTGGGCCAGAGTGCATTCATCTGCTGCCAATAGCCCAGATCAACTATGTAGCCAGCCACGAGGTGCGCCAGCTGCAGCATGGGGAGGTCAGCGACCTGTGGCCGCTCTGCCACGCCCGGCACTTCGGTGTAGGTTCGCAACAATTCGATGATGCGCTCCAGCAACGCCGGTTCAATCGAGCCAACCCGGACACTCTTCATTGCCTGTCTTGCATCGCGGGCGTAGTGCTCCAGCAGGCGAGCACGCCACAACCGCTGCTTGGGCTGCAATGCCGCGCGATAGCTGCTGATGCTGTCGTGCGGCGCTTTTGCATCAAAAGGGCTACGCTGGTGGGCCGACGCGCGAGCTGCCAATTATTTCCACCCCAGAATTTCTGTCCGCAAGAAAGTGGAGGTCAATCGATGAATGGCGTAGCGGCGGGCAGCATCCTCCCCTCCTTGTACATAGACCAGTGAGAAATCCATCAACTCCATGATGGTCTTCTGTAACGTATGGCTCTCTATCTCGCTCACCATTTCCAGCCAGTGCCATTCGGCAACGTCACCAGCCCGCTGAATGGTAAAGAGCAGCTCTCGTGCCTCCTCGCTCAGTTCGTGCCAGCTTTTGTAATAGATATAGGTATAAAGATCGGCAATGCCACCCGAGCGCACTCCACCCAAAACCTGCGACGGAGGCAGGTGACGCATCAGGCTAATCACCAAAACAATTGCCAGCGGATTGCCCCCCACCAGCCCATAGATCGCGGTGCCGTTGTAATCGTTCACCTGCTTTTCCGTGGCGGTGTAGTCGATGAATGCCAGTGCCGCCTCCTTGGGCAAGCCATCCAGGTCGATGGTGATCACTTGCGCCAGGGCGGGCACCGTTTCGCGGCTGGCCAACAAAAATCGAGTGGGTCCAGTCAGTTGGTTGAGCCACGGCACGAGTTGCTGAAACTCTTCTACCGTCTCCAGATTGTCAATGACGACGAGATGGGGCTGTTGACGCAGTGGCTGGGCCAGTTCATTCACTTTGCGCGCCAGTGAAAACTGTTTGATCTCCGCAAGCTCCAGTTGCTCGCCCAGTTCGTCAAAAATCTGGGTGAGTTGCAGTTCACGGCCGTTGCCGCTCCGGTGTTGTACGATCCCCGATGTCGTCAGAAAGTCCTGCTTGGCACTAATCCAAGCCACATTGGTAAATGTGTTGTGCTCTTGCAATAGCTGACGGACGGCCCGGTCGGCGGTGGCACTCTTGCCAATCCCCCCGATTCCCTTGAGCACGACAATCGATGGTCCATCGGGACTGGTCAGATGATCGACTACCTGTTGCACAATCATTCCCGCGCCAAAGAGCTTGGTGTAAGTCGCCGCGGGCAGACGTTGGAACAATGCATTGGCCCGCTGTTGATTACGCAGTGCCCACTCAGCCTCTTCCCACAGTTGTGCCAATTGCAAGATCGCCTGCTCTTGTTGTTGGTAGAAGCGGCTGACCGACTGCGCCTCTGGGCGTTCAAGCTGCAGCATCTTTTCGACAGTCAACCCCTCCCAGAAGCGGCCGTGCAACAGATCGGCGGCTGCTTTATCCTGCTCCACCAGCTGCTCATGCAACCGATCGAAGAGCGCATGCAGCGTTGCAATGTGAGAGCGGTCCGGTTCAATTCGCTGTTGATGGATGAAGAGCGGCGACGCAAGCAGCGGGGAATGAATCAACTTGGTGGGAGAATGAAGCACACGCAGTGTCTGGTGGATTTGTTGCACCACCGGTTCATTGTGATTCGAAGCTACCATGCAGATACCACTTTGCATTTACAAAAGGTTTAGCGTGTAGATGGACAGAATGTAGATGGACAGAGTATAGATGGATGATGCAGCAAAACGTCGTCTGTTGTGAACGTCGTCTGTTAAAATTAGCCAAGCACTCTTGGGGGACTGTGGCATCTAATGTGGCGGGCTCGAGCGTGGGAGGTATCGGCACCGGTGCGGCTTCATCGTGAATAACCCATCAACAGGGCGTGACGGCATCTGTTGCATGCAGGACAGCTTCTGCTGATACCACGTTCCGTGGGCCACTGGAAAGTAACGATAGTATAATGGCAAGCGAGGCAAAGCCACAAGTCACGATAAAACAGGGGCATGGGCCAAAAAACCACGAAGCTGAGCGGCAGCAGAGAGAGTCTAGCCCCCAAACCGCCCCGGTTCATCCCCAACTCATTCACCACTTTGACAAGCATCCGATTCGAGGTACACTGAAGGGGTTTGAGTCAATTCATGGCTGAATCGCCATCATCGGCCGCTGCCAGAACGGTTGGCAACGACGCATGGCGATCGGCAACCGCGGTGAGCAAACGTTGGACAGCTACCCAACGTTTGGGCCGCAGACAACGCTTTCCCGCAGACAAGATCGATCTGCAAGGAGAATCGATCCGCAAATAGAGAGGAAACCACCATGCCACGTTTTGACGTGACCGCCATTGGCGAAGTCATGTTGCGCTATAGCGTGCCTGTTGGCCATCGACTGGAACGGGCACAAGAATTAGCCATCCACCCCGGTGGTGCCGAAGCAAATATGCTGGGAGCGCTCAGCAGCATGGGGCGCAACACCGCTTGGATCAGTGGCTTGCCCGCCAATCCCCTGGGCCGCATCATCACCAATCATCTGCACCTATCCAACGTCAACACCGAGGGCATCGTCTGGTTCGAGGAAGGGCGCGTCGGCACCTACTATCTCGAATTTGCCACGCCACCACGTGCTACCCAGGTCTATTACGACCGAGCCGACTCGTGCGCAGCGCGCTTGGAAGCCGACCAGATCAACTGGGATTTTGTACTCGACACCCGGCTCCTGCACCAGACCGGGATCACGCCAGCCCTTTCGCCCAACTGTCTGGCGCTCACACGTGAAGCGCTGGAACGAGCCAAAGACGCGGGCGTGGCCACCAGTTTTGATGTCAACTACCGAGGCAAGCTCTGGTCGCCGGCCGAGGCTGCCCGTGTTATCAAGCCGATGATCCAAGGGATCGATCTGCTCTTCTGTGGCCAGGGTGATGCTGAATTGCTCTTCAACTGCCAAGGCACGGGCGAAGAGATCCTGCAACAGATGGTGGAGCTGAGCAACGCCAAAACGGTGATCGTTTCGATCAGCGATCGGGGCGTGTTGGCCTGGCACAATGACCGGATCCACCACGCGCCGGGAATGGCCGTCGAAATTGTCGATCGCCTGGGCGCGGGGGATGCCATGGCTGGTGGCATCATCCACGGCTGGCTGGCGGGCGATCTCGTGCGCGGCCTCGACTATGGCATGGCCCTCGCTGCCATCTGCCTCAGCATCCACGGCGACGTGGTGGTGACGACCACAGAAGAAGTCGAGAGTCTGTTGGCCGGTGGTGGACGCAGCTTGAACCGTTAGCCACAGTGCCGGTTAGCCACAGTGCCGCGCAATCGCGTAACAGAGCGCTGTCCGAGAAGAGAGTAGGTTGTACAATGGAACAGAATAGACGTATCATCTTCATGGGCACTCCTGCGTTTGCCGTGCCCACACTGCAACAGCTCCACGAATCCTCTGTCGAGCAGGGGTGGCAAGTTGTTGCAGTTGTAACTCAGCCCGACCGCCCGGTGGGTCGGGGCAAAAAGGTGATCTTCAGCCCGGTGAAAGAGTATGCGGTGGCACAGGGGTTGCCCATCTTGCAGCCGCACAACCTGGGCAAGGAACCGGCAATGGTTGACGCGCTGCGCGAGTTGGAGCCCGATCTGCTTGTCGTTGCGGCCTTTGGCCAAATTCTGCGCCAGGAGGTATTGGATCTGCCGCGGCACGGTGCAATCAACGTGCACGCCAGCATTCTACCCGCGTATCGGGGCGCATCACCGATTACTGCCGCGCTGCTCAACGGAGAACGTACCACTGGCAACTCGATCATGCTCATGGATGCGGGGGTGGACACGGGGCCGGTGCTGGTACAGCGCAAGCTGCCCATTCAGCCGCAAGATACCGCGGCGACATTGGGCGAGCGGTTGGCAGCCGATGGCGCGGCTTTGCTCGTACAGACGTTGCCCCACTGGCTGGCAGGTGACCTCACGCCCACGCCCCAGGCGGAGCTGCCCGGCGAAGTCAGCCACTGCCAGATGATTGGCAAAGGTGATGGTCAGATCGACTGGCAACGTTCCGCGGAACAGATCGAACGGAAGGTGCGTGCATATATCCCCTGGCCCACGGCTCACACCACTTGGCAGGGGCAGAATTTCAAGATTTGGGCGGCATCCGTTCATGCAGGCAGCGCCGACCCCGGCGTAGTGGTCGCAACGCCAGAGGGCCCAGCGGTGGGTACGGGGTTGGGCCTGCTCTTGCTGGAAACGGTACAGCCCGCGGGCAAGCGCCAAATGTCGACGCGCGATTTCCTCAACGGCGCGCCCGATTTTATTGGCAGCCAGTTGGGCCAGTCATAA
Organism: Caldilineaceae bacterium; assembly: GCA_965228585.1. GTDB lineage: Bacteria > Chloroflexota > Anaerolineae > Caldilineales > Caldilineaceae > JAHBVH01. Next base: position 1,985,626 of record CBDDHX010000004.1, on the reverse strand, counting down.
CCCGGCCGCCCATCGCCCGCCTGTCGCCCGCCTGTCTAGCGTCTAGCCAAAGGTGGGATCACAAAGACAAAGAGAGGGAAGCAAGCAATGGACTCGACATTTCTGGGACTCTCACTCGCCTACTGGGCCATTCCCTGTCTGGTGATGGCGGGAACCTGGGTCTTTATTTGGCCCAGCTATCGAGCGGTGGGCGCACCGTACTGGCGCTATCTGCTCTTGCGCTGGGGACATGCGCTGACGTGGCTGCTGTTGGCCGTGGCAACCTTTTTGGCGGGCACGGGCCGCTGGGGGGGCAGCGTCACCGCCGCGTTGCTGGGCATTCTGGCCGTCGTGGTCTACTTTGCCTTCCTCTACGTGACGATCACCACCAACAGTCCCAAGGCAACCGACTAGCACATCAGGCAGACCCGCGTGCAATGGGGCCACATGGCTGTGTATCTGCGCCGGGAAGCTTGAATTGTGCAAAGTAGAAAAGCTGTAACAAAATCCCAAATTTGACAGCGAACAACACCTATAGTACACTACCCCTCGGTGTCGGGGCGTAGCGCAGCTTGGTAGCGTACTTCAATGGGGTTGAAGAGGTCGAAGGTTCAAATCCTTTCGCCCCGACCAGAATAAAAGCCTGTATGCAAAATTGCAGGTGTGAAAAGGTCCGTGTGTCTATCCTGACCGGTCAGGATAGACACACGGACCTTTTTTTGTCTCTTTCCCCATCCTCAGTACTCTTCATTGCATGAAAATCGCATTAGATGGCGCTTGCAGAAAAGTGCGTTGGATCTGCATAGAGGGGCCCAATTCAGTGTCGGCTCTCACCTAACAAGCGCGCCAAAGGAGATGGTCATTGGATGCTGCTTGCGCGTCGTTGGGTCATTGTGCGGACTTGCTCTTGGTTCGGACTTCATCGATGTCGCTCAAATACCGCAATTTGTGGGTAAATTTAGTTGCCACCGCCGTGTAGAGCTATGTTATAATGTAGCTACCCCGCCTCGCAGGCTCGCACCCCTTATTTTCATGTGATAGGAGGACAAATGGCTGCATATGTAGTTGTTAACCTTGATGTCACCGATCCTGAAACATTTGATAAGTACCGTTCGGAAGCAGTGCCTCTTGTGTTGGACAGTGGTGGTAAGTACCTCGCTGTAGACTTCGAACCGATCGATCTAGATGGCAAATCCCGCCAAGGACTTGCCCTTTTAGAATTTGAATCAGTGGAGGCAGTTAAAAATTTCTACCATTCATCGGCGTATCAGAAGGTGGTTGGGCTACGATTATCATCGACCGAAGGATGGTTACGGGTTGTCCCCCAGGTGGATATGGCTGAAGAGTAAATGCTATTAACAGCTTCGAGAACCAAGTCAAATATCTGGTTCTCGAAGCTGTTACATATTATGTGGGCGTTCTTATTGCAGGTGGTGCCCGACAAGAACTCAACGTCCATTATACCCTTGCCCGATGAGCAGCCACCAGATACTTTGCCGAACAAACCTTCTGATTACGGCGCTCCACAACTTTCTCACAGCCATCACGTTGGCAAGCTGGATGTTCGCAATCAGGAGCGCCTACCGGCAACCGTGATAGGTATTCGGTGTTTTCGCCTCTGCTCATTTCAATTTACGGTCTCCATCTGGCTTTGCCAACGGCTTTGTACTCTCTGCCATCATCCAGAGCGGTTCTGAAGACTAAACAAGCATTACCTATAAGAGCCCGATCCGGCAATGGATCGGGCGGACAACCTTCTCATAAAGGATTTGAGTACAATGTGCTGTGCGGTGCTGAGTAAGCCCTTTTCTCTTCGGGAAATAGAAGACATTTTGTTGAAATGCCTGCCGCCCACCACTGACCAATAAAGATTTCCTATCCTTTTAGGACTTTAGTGTAAGCCAAAAGTCAGGCATTGTAAGTCATATTGCATATATAATAGCCTCACCCGATCGACGTAATAGACAACCCATCTAAAAGTTGCATAACTATGCGTGCTTTCACACGGGGATGATTGGACAACTTTTTAGGGATTTATCTATGAGGTCACAGCAAGATGGAGGTTTCGAGATGAGTTTCACTCCTGATACAATGGCAGTAATTGGTGCCCAGCAGAGAGCAAAGAGGCAATGGCATGAGGTGACTACAATATGCCATTGTCAGGAAGATAGGGAGATTATCGACGCCGCCCGCAATGTGGCAATCATGCTGACCAAGAAGGCGTTGGCAGCCGTCAGAGAGGAAGAGCGAACATCGCATTGCAATGTTCGCCACGTCTACGTCTACTAATTGAGAAATCATGGTAACGTCGCCCAATGGTGGAATCAGCGTTCCCTACCGTTGGACGTGTGCACGCTGCAAGGTGTAGGGTGCAAGGTGCAAGGCCGATTTGTCTTCTCGCTGCGCTCAACTTTGCATCAAAACGTACAATGTCGAGCGCAGCAAAAGCACGAGGGTCAATTTGCCCTCGTGCTTTTTTTATTCAACCACGTCAAGAGCGACATCTCCCGCTTCGTGTGCTGAAATCCTGTTCACCCCCAGACCTCTTCTTCGCCTGCCTACAGCGCTAGCTACAAAGTACCGCCATCCCCAGGCTTGCTATCGCTTTGAGGTGCGCGGAAGCATCTCCTTGGCTACTCGGGCTGGTGCTGCTGCTGCTGATTACCTATCTCCCGCACAGCAATGATGATGACAGTAGCCACTGTCAGCGGAATGACAAAATACAACATCACGCTACTGAACTGAGACAACGCATCATGCTGTGTGGCCGCCAGGACCAGGTATAGGGTATAGGCCACATAATAGCCCAGCAGCAAAACGCCTTCTCGACGGCTAATGATGCCGCCCGTAAAAAAGATGGGCAAGCTGGCAAACGCCACGGCTATCATGATGGGTAGATCGAACCGCACAACGGCTGGGAATACGTCAATGCCAGTGGGTGCAATGAGGCTGGCAACACCAAGCACCCCCATTAGATTGAAGATATTGCTGCCAACCACGTTTCCGACGGCAATATCACGTTCACCCCGAATAGCCGCAATAATTGACGTCACCACTTCCGGCAGGGAGGTGCCGACTGAGACAATTGTCAAACCGATCACTAGCTCACTGACGCCCAGATATTGGGCAAAGGATACAGCACCGTTGACGAGCCAACGTGAGCCGAGCACTAGAAACAGAAGCCCCCCAATAACCAATGCAACATTTACTAGCCAGCCTGTATTAGCACGATCTTCTACTGCCAATTCCTTGGCATATTCATCTGATCCCTGCACACCCTCCCGACGGCTTTGGTAGATCAAGAAACTGATATAAAGTGCAAGTCCCGCAACGAGCAAGAAACCGTCAATCCGACTGAAGTTGCCATCCAGTGAAAAGAGTAGAACAATTACGGAAAGCGCGATCATCAAGGGCACATCGAGTCGTATCAGTTGCTGTGAAACGGTCAAAGGGATGATCAGAGCCGACAAGCCAAGAATGAAGAGAATATTGAAGATATTACTGCCCACGACATTGCCTACTGCAATACTAGCCTGATCTGACAGCGCGGCTTTTATGCTGACTGCAAGTTCAGGCGAACTGGTACCAAACGCCACGACAGTGAGGCCGATCACCAGCGGCGACAAACCAAATACGGCAGCTAGCCGAGACGCACCTCTCACCAGCGCTTCCGCACCGACAATCAGCAGGCAGAGCCCGGCAATAAACAATACAATGACCATATTGCTCCTAAATCACACAGTAAAATAGTCGAATGACAAGAGGTTCAGAATTCCATACAATCTGGACGTACGTAACTTGTCGAGAAGAGCTACCAATCGCGTTGCCTGCTACCCTCTTCTCGGTGCATAAGTCATGATAATTTTAACACAGATTTGGTGTAGCTAGCATAGTGGACATTCAGTCAAATTACTATGGAAGGGGTGGTCTCAAACCATGATGATACACAACGTTGCGCTCGGGGGACGGTCCGCTACGGGCGCTCATATCGCTGGGAACCTTTGGTCCACTCACCTTCTTTTTCTAGCTCAGAGAGAGAGCAAATAGACCATGCACCTTGCGGAGTGTACATTCGCTAATGCGCACGTCCAGTGTTAGAGAACGCTGATTTCTCCATTGCGCAAGATTAAATGATTTCTCGATTAGCTAGCAGGAGACGTTGCCCCCACTCAGCCAGGGCATGCCGGGATCTGCGTGAGCCGGATGGGGCTTCAGGTTATGGTGCAGGTATGCGGTTGCCGCGCTGCCATCCCCAACCAGATGGGGCGCGCCCAATTTCCCGCGGCAAACTGATACCAATTGCGCAAAATGGCACAAATAGGGTAAACTTACACAAATTTGCAACGGGTGGCGTCTGGCGAGTTAGTTGCGGGGTGCGCGGCTCGACTGATTGCAGCGAGCGATGGTGCTTGGATTGTTCGAGAAACGACGGAATCGATAGGCGCTATGGATAAGCAGGTAAAAAATTGTCCCGGCCTGACCGCGGCCGACCATGACCTGCTCCAACGGATTGAAGAGGGGCTGCCGATCACCGCGGATATTAGCCGAGCCGATATTCTCGTCTGTGCCTTGCTCTCCAAACAGCGTGCACTAGTGGTCAGCCACGCCATGCCCACTTCGATCTCGCCACTCTATCGCGACGAGATCACGGGGCGCATTCTCACCAGAAGCGAACAGCCGCTGATCCTGCAGGCGCTCACCAGTGGCAGCGGTGGGCAGTGGCAACGTGAGCTGTTGCGCAACGGCGCCCCCATCATCCAGGATGTCTACCCCATTCCGCGAGCGGAATCGGCCGCAGACGCGGATGGCCACACCACCATTGCCGCGCTGGTGGTGGAGACGAACATGTTGGCCTATGAACGCCAACGGCGGCGCAATCGCTACTTCCGCCGCGCGGTGCCCGGTGTGCAAAAGATGTGCCTGCACGGCGAGATGAAACAGGCCGCGGATCTCGGGCGCTTTGGTATTTATGACGGGATCTATCTGGTTGATCAGGAACGGCGCATTCGTTATGTGAGTGGCAATGCCACCAACCTCTTTCGCTCAGCCGGGATTGTACAGGACCCCCACGGCGAGCACATCTCGATGTTGGAGGCCGCGGACACCGAGTTGGTGGAGGAGACCTTTCGGCAAGAGGCTTGTCTGGAAGAGCGGCACGAAGCGAGCGATGGCCGCATCTGGATCCGGCGGGCCGTGCCGCTGCACATGCCTCCACCCCGTTGGTTGCAGCATTGGCTGGGCGCGTCGTGGTATGCGTTGGCGCAACGCAAATCTGCAGGAATTGATGCCGTGATCGTGATGGTGCACAATGCCACCGAAACGGTGCAGAAGCAGCGTGAACTCAATGTAAAATCAGCCATCATTCAGGAAGTTCACCACCGGGTCAAGAACAATTTGCAGAACATTGCGGCGATCTTGCGTATTCAGGCCCGCCGCACAGAAAATGAAGAGGCCAAACAACACCTGAGCGACGCAGTGAACCGGGTCCTCAGTATGTCGGTGATCCACGAATTTTTGAGCCAGGATGAGCACCGCCCGATTAGCCTGCGCGATATTTGCCAGCGCATCGCTTCCCAGGTTGCCCAGGTCTCCAGCAATCCCGAGCAAGAGGTGGTGATCCATGTTGATGGCCCCAATATCCGGCTGCCCGCGGGTCAAGCCACACCCGCGGCCATGGCGATCAACGAACTCTTGTTGAACGCGGTGGAGCATGGCCTGCGCGACCGCCGCAAAGGGCTGATCACCATTGAGCTGCAAGATCTGGGTGACGCGGTGAAATTGACGGTAACTGACGATGGCAGTGGCCTCCCCATCGATTTCGAGACCAAGGCGAGTCGCAGCCTGGGCTTACAGATCATCCAAACGCTGGTCACCGATGACCTCAAGGGGACGGTCAAGTTGGAGTCGCTCGGTGCGGATGAGAACGCAGCGGCGGAAGCGGTGCAACGATCCACGGCAGATGGACCTGCCAAGGAGGCCGCCGCTGCAGTAGCCCCTGATCTGGCTGTCACTGATGCGGGCCAGGTGGCCGAACCGACGCTGGTCGACGCGCCGCACGGCGCGCGGGCAACAATTCAGTTTCCCAAACGCTCAATGGGGATTGACTGAGGGGAAAGCGATCCACAACCGGTGCTGCTTCTCCCGATACCATAAAAAGAAGGAGTGCGAACGTGGAACGAACCCGCGTAATTATCGCTGACGATGAGTCATTGATCCGCATGGATTTGCGGGAGATGCTGACGAACCTGGGCTATCTGGTGGTAGGCGAAGCTGGGGATGGACGCAGTTCTGTCAATCTGGCGCGCGAAGTCCGCCCAGACATTGTTATCATGGATATCAAGATGCCCGACATGGATGGGATCGAAGCGGCGGAAATTTTGACCAGCGAACGGGTGGCACCCGTGTTGTTGCTCAGCGCCTACAGCCAGCAAGAGTTGGTGCAACGGGCGCGCCAAGCCGGTGTGGCCGGCTATCTCGTCAAACCGTTCCGCGAGAGCGATTTGGCCCCGGCTATTGAAGTTGCGCTGGCCCGCTTCAGTGAATTTCGCGCCATGGAGCGCGAGGTAGATTCGCTGCAAGATGCACTGGAAATTCGCAAAATCGTCGAGCGCGCCAAGGGAATTCTCATGGACACTCAGGGGCTCAACGAAAGCGAAGCCTTCCGCCGCATCCAGAAGATGAGCATGAATAATCGCAAGCCCATGCGGGCCGTGGCCGAGGCGATTATCCTGGCCCACCAAGTCAGCGAAGAGTGAATCAGCAAAGCGTGACATCTTGGGCGACGGCAAGCGCAGTCAGTGAGCGTATAGGTTACACTGAGTGCGCTGTGCTGTAGCGAACGAGATGTCTCGGGTATAGAGAAGTCCCTGATCTCGGCCAATGATTGAAATCCGAGAAAATTTAGTTATACGATAATTAGTGTTGAGTTGCACGAACCAAGTTGCACAAATTTACAGAGATGAAAGCAAGGGAAACGTGAGTTCGGCGGGGAAAAAAGGAGCGACTAACAAGCAGGTCAAGCTTTCGGTGATTATTCCCGTTTACAACGAACGGGCGACACTGGAAGAGATCGTCAAACGGGTCCGGGCGGTGGATCTGGTCGTGGATCGCAATGGGCAGAACCAATTCCTGAATGGCCCCATCTCCCTCGCCCGCGAAATTGTGATTGTCGATGATGGCTCAACCGATGGAACGCGCGAGATTCTTGACCGCTGGCGGGCCGAGCAACCCGCGGACATGAAGATCCTCTATCACGAGGTTAATGGCGGCAAGGGCGCGGCGCTCCGCACCGGCTTTCAACAGGCAAGCGGCGATGTGCTGGTGATCCAAGATGCAGATCTGGAATATGACCCGCGTGACTATGTGAAACTGCTGGTCCCGCTGCTCGAAGGGCGTTCGCCGGTCATCTATGGCAGCCGCTTTTTGGGGGGGCCACGGGCAACCATGAGCCTGAGCCACATGTTGGGCAACAAATTTCTCACCATTCTCACCAACCTGCTCTATGGCACCTCGTTGAGCGACATGGAGACTTGCTACAAATGTTTTCGCCGCGATGTAATTGCAGAGATGCCCTTGCGCAGTCGACGCTTTGAGATCGAGCCTGAGTTGACGGCCAAAATTCTCAAGCGGGGCTACACTATCTTCGAGGTGCCAATCAGTTACAATGGCCGGGTCTTTCACGAGGGCAAAAAGATTAGTTGGCTCGACGGTTGGCCGGCTGTCCGGACGCTGCTCAAATATCGCTTTGTGGATTAGTGTTGAGTCAATCGCGATTCGGCAACGTTTCCCCCTCGCTTGCCAAAGCAGCTCCACACCTGCAACGTTTGCTTTTGCCCGCGCTTCTGCTCAGCAGCTTTGCCCTCAATCTCCAGCTGCTCGATCGCTTTCCCCTGCGCGAAGATGAAGCGCTCTACAGCTATTGGGCGCTCTCGTTTCGCCACGAAGATCCACTCATGCGCGCCGTGTGGCCCGACAAACCCCCACTCTTTATCTGGACACAGGCGGCTGCGCTCTCCTTCTTTGGCAGCAGCCAAGCCACCGCCCGGCTGCTCAACATTGGTCTCACAACCCTCACAGTCGCGGTGGTGGCCGTCACGGGCCATCGGCTCTGGAATCGCCCCACCGGCACGCTGGCCGCGGCGCTCGTGGCCTGGAATCCCTTTGTCATCAGTTTTGCGGCGACCGCGTACACGGATCCGCTGCTGCTCTTCTGTGGCCAGCTTGCCCTCTACCTGGCCATTCGTGGCCGCGCGCTGGGCGCGGGTCTCATGCTCGCCGCAGCCATCATGACCAAACAACAGGGGGTGCTCTACCTCCCCTTGATCGGCGCGGCGCTGCTATGGGTGGGGCGGACACGCCGGATAGATGGACTCCGGTTGCTGCTTGGCATTGCCTTGGTGGTGGTGCCCATTTTCTATTGGGACAGCCTACGCTGGGCCGTGGCGCCATCACCGTGGGATCTCAGCGTGCGCAACTACGCGGTGCTCACCGTGGCAGCACCCGCGCTCTGGTGGGCGCGGGTGCAAGCGTGGGGCGATCTGCTCTGGTACGTGGGCGGGACGGGCTGGCTGTGGAGCGGCTATGGCACGTTGGTGTTGCTTTTGCTGCTGCAGCTGCCCCGTGCGCGTCAACGTGGATTCCATGCCACCCGCGCCAGCCGACTGAGCCTGCTGCTGGCGGGATGGGTGGGTGCGTTTCTCCTGCTCCACATTACCACCACCATCCAGATTTGGGATCGCTATCTGCTGCCCATCGTGCCCCTGGTGATGCTGATGCTGGCGGGCGGTGCAGCGGCTCGGCGGGCTGGCGGGCGGGCTGGGCTGCTGCTCGGCTGCACCCTGCTCGCGCTGCCCACGGCCGTCTATGCCAGCCAAGGTGGTTTTCCCATTGGCGGCGATCGCGGGGCCTATCAGGGGTTGACGACGGCTGTGCAATGGCTCCAACGGGAAGAGAAACCGTTTGTGCTCTACCATCAGCGGCTGGGCTGGCACTACCGTTTCTATCTCTTTGAAGAACTATCGCTTGCGGCGGAAGAGCGGACCCAGTTGCGCTGGTTTGCCCACGCAGTTGGTCTCGCTGATAACGCCGCCAACATTCCCCATCGCACACGCTACTATCTGCAGCCAGCCTGGCACAACGTCAGCAATCTCCGCCTCCATCTGCAGACGCGTGGGCTGCTGCTGATCGAACAGACCCGTTTTGGCAAGATGACGCTCTATGTCATCGAAAATCAACCGCAGCATCCCTGTGATTGGTGCTACTGTGGCCTTGCAAAACAACATGGGCCGTTCCAGCCACTGCGCAGACCGGCAAACACGCTCTTATTCTCGCCACGGGCCGCGAGCGATAGCTCAACCAGCAATGAGTAAGCATGCAATGACTAAAGCTACAATCACTGAACAAAGCGCGCCATCCGAATCAATGGCGCGAACTAGCCCGCAACGGGCGCGACCCCAAGCACCCACGGAGGTGCTGTTGGTGGCACTGTTGGTGGCGCTGGGGCTGGCGCTCTTTGTGGCGCTGCTCTACTTTCCGCTGCTCTTTACCAATCGGGTGTTGGCCAGCGGCGATATTCTGCTCTACTTCTACCCCTATCGTGATTACGCGGCCGCGGCCTTGCGCGAGGGACGCATTCCACTTTGGAATCCCTATCTGTTTAATGGGGTGCCATTCTTGGCCAACCCCCAAGCGGCAGTGCTCTATCCACTGCACTGGCCACTCAGCTGGCTGCCGGTGACCAAACAGATCTACTGGAGCGCAGCGCTGCACAGTTGGCTGCTCGGCTACGGCGGTTATCAGCTGGCGCGGCGGCTGGCGCTGCATCCGTGGGCGGGCGCGGTGGTGGCGCTGGTGTTGGCGGGCAGCGGGTTCTATGGCGGGCTCATCGGGCACATCAACCAGATGAATGGCGCGGCCTGGCTGCCGTGGGCGCTCTTGGCACTCACCGGCATCCACACCTATCGGCAGTTGCCCGGCCGGAGTGCTCTCGTCGCGCTGCTGGTGGCGTTAATGGTGCTGGCTGGCCACACCCAAACCGCGTATATCAATCTCTTTGGCATTGGGCTCTGGATCGTCTGGCGAGCGTTCATGGCGTTGCCCGCGTGGCGCGCCAATTGGGCAACGCTGCGTCAGCTCTGGCAACGGTTGGCCCCACCACTTCTGGCCTATGGCATCGGCGTCGCGCTGGCGGTGCTGATCGCGGCCGCGCAGTTGCTCCCCACGCTCGAGTTGAGCGAGCTGGGGCTGCGCAGCGGTGGCCTGAGCTATGGCGATGTCTCCAGCTTTAGCCTGCGGCCCACTCGCTTACCATGGACTCTCCTGCCGAGCTATGGCCTGGTTGAGCTGGGCACCATCTTTGGCGTGGGCTACACCGAATTTGTGGGCTATGTGGGCACGTTGGGGCTGTTGCTGGCGTTGTTGGGCCTGTGGCGTGGCACTGGGCCGGCGCGCGGCCTGGGGCTCTTCTTTGCCGCGCTGGGGCTCTTTCTGGCCCTGGGCCGCTGGAACCCCGTCTACTACCTGCTCTATCAGATCGTGCCCGGTTTTGATCTCTTCCGGGTGCCCGCCCGTTGGATGATGCTCTACACGGTGGGCATGGCGCTGCTGGCGGGTACGGGATTGGCCTGGCTCGGACAGATGGTCCGGCGGCGTGCGTTTGCAGTGCGCCTGCGGCTGGTTTCGGGGCTGCTGCCGGGGCTAGCGACGCTGGCGCTCGTTCTGCTTGCAATCGACCTGCTCTGGGCGGCGCAGGCGTTGCCCCACGCACACCCCACCGCGCCCCAGGCTGTCTATGGCACGCGCACGGCTCCCGCGCATCTACTCACGGATCCCGTGCGCAGCGCGCTCGATCCCGCGGCCATGGGCCGCTTTCTCGGCATGAGCACCATCACCTATGATCCCGGCGACATGGCTGATTGGCAGCGGGTATTGCGCACGGGAGAGCAGCCACAACTCAGCGCGGCCGCGTTCAATGAGTTTATTATCGGGCTGAAGATTCAAGAGTTACTCGTGCCCAACCTGCCGCTGCTCTGGCGCGTGCCCGCGGTAGATGGCTTTGATGGCGGGGTGTTGCCGCTGCAGCGCTACAACAAGCTGCTCACCCTGTTGGTGCCCCCCGACGAACTGGTGCCCGATGGCCGTCTCCGCGAACAGATCGACGTCGTGCCTGACACCGATCTGCTGGGCCTGCTCAACGTCCAATATCTGATCACCGACAAGGTGCGCGACCGCTGGTTTGAAGATCTCTTCTATGACCGTCAGGTTGGTGCACGGCTCACGGCCGCCGCGCCCCAAACCACCATGCGCGGCAGCAACACCTTTGCGGCCACCCACGTTGATCTCATTGGCTATGTCGATGCACCGCTCGCAACGGATGCAAATAACCGACCCGTGGCCACCGTACGCGTGACCGGCAGCGACGGCCAGAGCGAAGCCATCACCGTGACCGCAGGCAGCCAACCGGGCGCGCATCTGGCCGATGGTGCGTTGGATAGTCCAGCTGCCTCCCAGGCGGCCATTCCAGTGGCACTACGCGATGTGGATGCAGGACGCCAGGAGTACCGCGTCCGTCTGCCACTGGCCCAACCGACCATCCCCGTGACCATTACCGTGGCGCTGATGCCGGCGGCACCACCGATTGTCGTGCAGGCGGTGACACTCTATGATGCCGACACTCGCATGTTTACGCCGCTCTTGCCCAGCGATCGTGGGGAATATCGATTGGTCCACAGCGGAGATGTCAAAATTTACGAGAATCTGGCAGTGCGGCCCCGCGCCTACTTTGTCGAGCAGGTGATTCCCGTGGCCGACAGCGACATGGCACTCGCCGAACTACGCGAAAACCCAGCCATTCGTCAGGGCCGAGCAGCGGTGGCCGAGGGTCTTGACACTCCCCCATTTGCCCCGCGCACGTCCGGACAACCGCCAACCACGGCAAGCGCCACAATCGTTGCGTACGCGCCCGAGTCGATCACCATTCAAAGCCAGAATGAGCGCGATGCCTTTCTCGTCCTCAGTGACAGCTACTTCCCTGGCTGGCGCGCCACCATCAATGGCACACCCACGCCAATCCACGCGACCAACGTCTTTGGCCGCGGCATCGTGGTACCGGCTGGCAAGCAGACCATTGTCTTCAGCTATTGGCCTGCAAGCTGGCAACGCGGACTCTGGCTCAGCGCGCTGGGGCTGTTGCTGTGGCTCCTCTTGCTCGGCGGTCAATGGCGCATTCAGCAGGTACATTCTCCACTGCACAATCATTGATCAATGGCTGATTCCCAAAGTTTGTATTCATGTGTACAGTGGAAACGGTGAAGCTGTACTATAGTAATACGGTCAATTTTGGCACATTTGTTCAAGTGAGCAAGACAGCACGAGATCGGTATTTGCATTGAACAGACCGTACCGTAAATTTTGGCATTCTGGACCCCCTTCCAGCCTTCCCCAAGTGGGGCAGGAGCCATAGTTGGCACTGGTGAGGCGACACATTTCGCCATGTTCTAGCACAAGCCAACAGTGTGCAAAAGTTATGCTACCGTGTCACGACTCACGCACCGAGAAGAGCGTACCCGTGGAGAGCAGGCCACGCGCTTGCTGGTCTACGCGACAAGTTGCGCAAGTCAAAGGTGTACTGAGTCTCATTTAAAGTAAATTTTCAACGGAAGACCTCAGCACGATTGCGATTGCACAGTCACGAGCGAACTACATTCTAACCCTTTCCCAACAGCGAGAAAAGAGAAAAGTCATGACCTCCTTCCAGAGAGAGCCACTACGTGCTCTGCCCATCTACCTGCGCCCAGCCCGCTGGATGTTGCTACTCTGCATCCTGCTATTGGTCGCGGCCTGTAATTCTGCCGGTGATGAGGGTGCCGCCACAACGGATTCAGAGTCGTCGACCGAAGCGGCTGCTACCACGGGCGACACCACAGCTGGCACTGATGCGGACGGTGAACCACAGGGGACGCTGCGTGTGGCCTCCCTTTCCATCGTTCAGACCGACCCGGCGCTCATCTCTTCTGATTCAGAAGTGATGATTGCCAACCAGGTCTACGATTATCTTGTTGACATCGCCCCAGATAACAACGTCATCCCGCGTCTGGCTCGCGAATGGAGCACGAGTGAAGACGGGCTGACCTGGACCTTCACACTGGCCGAAGGCGCAACCTGGCATGACGGCGACCCCGTGACCGCGGCAGATGTGGTTTGGACCTTTGACCGTCTGCGCGATCCGGAAAACGGCTATGCCACCAGTACACTCTATGAAAACATCACCGCCATCGAAGCGACGGCAGAGCATGAAGTGACCTTCACTCTCAGCCAAACCAACCCCTTCTTTCTCTACGATCTCAGTGACAACCATGCGCTGGTGCTCAAGGCAGAAACAGCCGATGCCACCGATTTCAATGGCTCCGGCCCATTTCGCGTGGTCGAATACACACCGGAAGATCGGCTGACACTGGAAGCCAATCCCGACTATTTCATTGAAGGCCAACCCAACGTGGCGGGCATGGAGATTATCTTCTTTAGTGAGCAGACCGCGTACGTGGATGCCCTCCGCGGTGGCCAGATCGATCTGATCATCAGCATGCCGACGCCACTCTACGAGAGTCTGCAACAGGAGCCTGGCATCAGCACCTATGAGGTGCCGACAAATGGCTTTGACCTGGTGCGTGTGCGAGCCGATCGCGAGCCGGGCAGCGACCCGAATGTGGTGCGCGCCATGAAGATGGCCACCGACCGCGACGCAATCTTCCAGCTCATTGCCCAGGGCTATGGCGAGATTGGGTTGGACAGCCCCATCGGTCCACTCTATACCCAATATTTTCTGCCCGACGCGCCCGTCCCGGCCTATGATCCAGAGGGTGCACGACAGTTGCTCGCGGACGCCGGCTATCCCGATGGGCTGGAAATCACGCTCCACGTGCCGGATACGGGCAACCGTCCCGATCTGGGCGCGGTGCTCAAGGAGCAGTGGGAACAGGCTGGCTTTATCGTCGATCTGAGCGTGGAGCAAGAAGGTATCTATTACGGCGACAATGGTTGGCTCGAAGTGGATTGGGGCATCACCGGTTGGGGATCGCGGCCCTACCCGCAGTTCTATCTCAATGTCATGCTTGCCAGCGGCGCGGTCTGGAACGAATCGCGTTACGCCAATCCCGAGTTGGATGAGCTCATCCAATTGGCGGGGACGACGATGAATGAGGAAGAACGTGTCGAAGCCTACAACGAGATCCAACGCATTCTGGCGGCAGAAGGGCCGATCATCATTCCCTACTTCTTCCCCCAATTTGCTGCCAGCAGCGATCGCGTGCAGAACTTTGGCCTCAAGGCCTTTGGTGGCCGCAGCGAAATGCGTACCATTACCCTGAGCGACTAAACAGATCATGCAAGCAGCGTCCACGCAACCACAACCAGAGGTTTCCGGCGCGGTCCATGGCCGGCAGAATGGCTTGCGGCGCACGGTCAGCACGATCCGTGCGCTCTACAGCCGACCGGCCGCGGCGGTGAGCTGCACGATTCTGCTGCTCTTTATCCTGCTCGCCCTCTTTGGCCCTTGGCTGGCACCCTATGGCGTCAACGAACAGATTGTCTCCGATGCACGCCAAGGGCCCTCGGCCAAACATTGGTTTGGGACAGACAACCTGGGGCGCGATGTCTTCAGCCGGGTGTTGCTGGGCGCGCGGGCGGTGATTGGGCTCTCGGGTGGCGGCACGTTGTTAGCCGTCATCCTCGGCACCATCTTTGGCTTGCTCAGTGGCTACCGGGGCGGCTGGTTTGACGAGATTCTCATGCGTCTCTTTGACAGCTTCATGTCGATCCCGGTGTTGCTCCTGGCGCTGCTGCTGCTCGGCACCCTGGGGCGTTCGCGCAACAGCGTGCTCCTGGTGATCGCGGTTGTCTATGCCCCGATTGTTGCGCGCATCGTCCGCAGTGTTGTGCTTGCGGTCAAGAGCAAAGGCTTTGTGGAAGCAGCCCAATTGCGGGGCGAATCTACGTTCTACATTCTCGGGCGAGAGATTCTCCCGTCAGTCCTGCCAGCCCTGACGGTCGAAGCGGCTCTGCGTTTTTCCTATTCGATCTTTCTAGTGGCATCGCTCGGCTTTCTGGGCATCGGGGTACAGCCGCCCAGCCCCAACTGGGGCTTGATGGTCAACGAAGCCCGGCTCTACATGCAGCAGCTCCCGTGGGCCATCTATGCGCCCATTCTGGCGATTGCCCTGCTGGTCATTAGCGTCAATCTGGTGGCCGACGCGCTGAAACGGGTGCTACAACAACGAGAAGAGTAATGGCAGAACCAACAGCAGAACCATCAGCAGAACAATCAGCCGTGATCCACAACGGCAGACAAAAACAGACGATCCCTGGCGCGGAAAGTGAACCGCTGGTCGCGCTAGACCACATCTCCATCGCCTATCAGAGTGGTGGCGAGTGGCTGGAAGCCGCGCGTGATTTCACGCTGCAGATTCAACCCGGCGAAATCTACGGACTGGTGGGCGAGAGTGGCAGTGGCAAGACGACCGTCGCGCTCGCCCTCATGCGCTACCTGAGTGGCAACGGTCGCGTCAGCGCGGGCTCAATCCACTTTGATGGGCGCGATCTACTTGCGCTTTCACAGGCGGAGATGCGCCAGATCTGGGGCAGCGACATGGCACTGGTCCCCCAGGACCCGCTCTCGTCGCTCAACCCATCGATCCGGGTGGGCGAGCAGATCGCGGAGTTGCTGCGCCATCAGGGCGGCCTGGATCAGAAAGCGGCACGGCAGCAGACGCTGGAACTCTTGGCGCGAGTACGGTTGCCCGATCCCGAGCGTGTCGCCCGCAGCTATCCCCATCAGATCAGCGGTGGCATGCAGCAGCGTGTCCTGATCGCGGCGGCGCTGAGCCTGGAACCGCGGCTGCTGGTCTTGGATGAACCGACCACGGGCCTCGATGTCACCACCGAGGCGGCCATTCTGGATCTCTTCCGCGATCTGATTGCCGGGGGACAAACAGCCGCGCTCATCGTCACCCACGATCTGGGCGTGGTTGCCCACCTCTGCAATCGGGTTGCGGTGCTCTATGCCGGGGAATTGGTGGAGGATGCGCCAACGGCGGAACTCTATGCCCAGCCGCTCCACCCGTACACACAGGGGCTGCTCGCAAGCGTGCCGCGCCTGGGACAACGCAAAGATCACCAGCAATTGCGCGGCATCCGAGGTCAGATCCCGCCGCTGACGGAGCGCCCCGCCGGCTGCATCTTTACGCCGCGCTGTCCGCTGGCCATTGAGATCTGCGACGAACGGCCACCACTGGAAAGACCGACGCCGGGGCGGAGCGTACGCTGTCACCGCTGGCCCGAAATCTTAGCGGGAACGGTGGATGCCTCACAACCTGCGCCAGAAAGAGCAGAAACCGCTGCTGACGCCAACCCCGATCTGTTGGCGATCAAGGATTTACAGGTCCATTTTGGCAATACCAATGGCCAGGCGCGCACTAATGGTGTGGTCAAGGCGGTGGATGGTGTCGATCTGAACCTGGCTCGTGGACAGACGTTGGGCCTCGTGGGCGAGAGTGGCAGCGGGAAGACCACCCTGGCGCGTGCAGTCGTGGGGCTGGTTGAGCGGACGGGCGGCGAAATCGAGCTGCTGGATCTGCCGCTGCAGCGCAACTTGCACGAGCGCGACATTGCGGTTCTGCGCCATCTGCAGATGGTCTTTCAGAACCCGGACGAAGCACTCAATCCATTTCTCACCGTGCGCGAATCCCTCAGTCGTCCACTGATCCGGCTGCTGGGTGAGTCGTCACGCGCGGCCGAGGGCCAAGTATCAGAGCTGTTGGAGGCAGTGCGCTTGCCAGCCAACTATGCGGACCGCCTGCCCAGCCAACTCAGCGGGGGCGAAAAACAGCGGGTGGCCATTGCCCGTGCCTTTGCTTCGAGCCCCGATCTCTTGCTCTGTGATGAAGCGGTCTCCGCGCTGGATGTGTCGGTACAGGCATCGATCCTGAACTTGCTGAACCAATTGCAAGCCGAACACCAGAGCAGCATGATTTTCATTTCGCACGATCTCTCGGTCGTGAGCTATCTGGCCGATGTGGTGGCGGTGATGTACCTGGGCCACCTCATGGAAATCGCCGACGCGGACACCATATTGCAGCCCCCCTATCACCCCTATACCGAGGCGTTGCTTTCAGCAATTGCGGTGCCCGATCCAGCGATCAAACAGCGGCAGATCCGGCTGGACGGCGATGTGCCGAGCCAGTTAGATGTGCCCAAGGGCTGCCCCTTTCACACCCGCTGCCCCCGTTATCTGGGCGAAATCTGTCGCACCGAAACACCGCCGTGGCAGGTCGATCAGGCGACGAATGATCGCATCTTTTGTCACATTCCGTTGGCCGATCTAAACGCAGATCAGGTCCCAATGGTGCAGCGCGAGGAACCAGGGGTGCAGCGCGAGGAACCAGGAAACAACCCATGACCCGCTATATCGTACGCCGCTTTGGTTTTCTGTTGTTGACACTGCTGCTGACGTCGATCCTGATCTTTGCGATCACGCAGTATCTGCCCGGCGATGTCTGTCGGATCATCTTGGGGCGCGAGCCAGGGGAAGCCGCGCTGGCCAACTGCCGCGCCGAGCTACGGTTGGACGATTCGCTGCCGGTGCGCTATGTGCGCTGGCTGGGCAACTTTGTGATTGGTGACTGGGGACTCTCCTTTAGCACCGGCGAGCCGATCCGCGACATGGTGCTCTCGCGGGCACGCAATTCGCTCATGTTGAGTGCCGTGGTGTTGGCCATTGCCCTGCCCCTTTCGGTGGCATTGGGTGTCATCGCGGGATTGAATGAAGACAAACCAGTGGACACCGCGATCAATCTGACGTCGCTTTCGGTTGTGGGCATGCCCGAATTCGTCACCGGTGTCATCCTGATCCAGGTGCTCTCGCTGGAGCTGAACCGACTGCTCTATCCCCTCTTTGGCATTCGGCTCTTTCCCGCCAACTCCTCCATTGGCATCAACGCCACCTTTTGGGAAGCGCTGCCCAGCTTGATCCTCCCGGCGCTCACCGCGACGCTGGTGCTGCTCGCCTACGTGGCACGGTTGACCCGCGCCGGAGTCATCGAAGAGCTGCGTCAATCCTATGTGCGCACGGCCACGCTCAAGGGGCTGCCCCGACGCACAGTCATTGTCAAACATGTCTTGCGCAACGCGCTGCTGCCCACGATCACTGTGATCGCCATTAGCATTGGCTGGCTCATCAGCGGCCTCATTGTCATTGAGAATGTCTTCAACTATCCTGGCATGGGACGGCTCATGGTCTATGCCATTGATCACCGCGATCTGCCGCTCATTCAGGCGATCACCATGCTCACGGTGGTTGGGTTTGGCCTCGCCAATCTGGCCGCGGATCTGCTCTATGCCGTGCTGAATCCGCGCATTCGCCTGGGCTAGGGTCTGATGGTGGCACCCGTTGCGCTCCCGCTGCACAAACTATTCACGCTTGAATCGCGTTAGCCAAAAGAGTAAATTCGAGTAAAAAGATTGAGAAAGTAGTCATCATGAATTCTGACATTACCATCGGCGCGAAGATGCCCGATTTTGAGTTGCCCGATCATCGTGGACGTCCCGTGAAGTTTTCCACGCTAACCAAACCGACCACCTTCGATATGATCCAGGGCTTTGACGACGGTTACCCATTGATCGTTGTCTTTTACCGCGGCTTTTACTGTCCACGCGATGGCGCGCAGATGCGCAAGCTCGTGCAATTCCAGGAAGAGCTGTCGGTCAACTACTGCAAGCTGGTTGCGATTAGCGCCGACGCGCCGTTGGTTGCGGGCGCATATCGCTATGGCCTGGGTGCTTCCTTCCCGCTGCTCAGCGATCAGGAGAGCAGGGTAATCGATACATTGGGGATCCGCGATGAGACCGAGGGTGAGTACCCCGGCTGTGCCATCCCCACAACCTTTGTGCTCAAGCCCGACCTGACGATTCACAAGATCTACAACGGCTGGTTCTTCGTGGGCCGCCCGACCCTGGAAGAGCTGCGCATGGATCTGCGCGCTGTAATGTCGGAGCGGTCGAATTATGCCTATGAAGCGTACAATGTCGATGCCATTAAGTCCACCGTGCGCGTGCCCGCGGAGACGTGGGCCGATGGCATCCCTCCGCTGGGTGCCAACGGCAACCTGATTGCTCGCGGCGCGGTGGAGTGGTTCAGCGTCGATGATGGCCACGGCATCATCCGGCGCGACAATGGCGATGCAGTCTTTCTCCACTTCACCGGTATTCCAGGGCTGGGCTACCGCACCGTCTCGGCCGGAACTGAAGTCGAGTTCGAGTTGGTGGAGGGACCACGGGGACACGATTGCGCAATCAATCTGCGGGTCCTCAGCGAGAGCGATGAGGCGTGGGGCGAAGGCTCACTCACATCGGGTATTGTCTCGGGACTGAACCACTGATCTCGGTTACGCTTGGTACTCCGGTCACAAATGCATAGGCGCAGCGGCAACGAAAGATCAAACAATAGCTGCATTGACGCCTATCCCCCATCTCCGTAGGATGAAAGCAGAACGATTCCAGGTGAGTGCGGCTGGAAGAGTGGGTACGTTTTCCATTCGCTTGTACGCGAATGCACCGCTCTTCCGGCCATTCCACTGCTCCCGGCCAATCCACTGCTCTACACAATCATCAACCAACTACGGAGCTGCCCATGCATTGTCATCGCTTCTCCTGTCTGGGAAAGATTCTGCACTCGCGCATCCATCTCTTGCTGTTGCTGAACATCATTGCACCCTTGACGTTTGGCCTCCTCCACCTGCACAGCCCGCGCGCGCATGCACAGACCATTCCCCCCACACAGACCATTCCACCGCAACCGTCGGCAACGGCCACTACTGCTGCCACAGCCACAGCCACCACTGCTGCCACCCCCGACCTGCCACCGCTGCCCATACTCATCAGTGAACTCATGGCCGACCCGCGGGCAGTCAATGACCGCGCGGGCGAGTGGCTCGAGCTATATAACCCCAACAGTATTGCCGTTAATCTGCGCAATTGGACGCTGGCCGACCTAGGGACCGATCGCCACACCATTACGCAAGATGTGGTGATCGAGCCCGATCAGTACCTCGTGTTGGCACGCAATTTCGATACGGCAACCAACGGCGGCGTCAGCGCCTCTTATCTCTATGCCAACATCAGCCTGGCCAACAGCCACGACGAACTGCTACTGTTCGATCCACGGGGCCGTGAAATCGACCGCGTGCAGTGGGGTGAAGGCACAACATTGACCGTGCAAGCGGGTGTCAGCCTGCAGCGCACGACCGTGGAGCTGAACAGCGTGCCCGCGTGGGTTGCCGCTGGCGCGCCTTGGCTCGGCTCCGACGGGGACGCAGGTACCCCCGGCGGACCCTATCTGGCGCTGCCAGCCCCAACGCCGACCGTTGCGGATCAGCCAACCGCGACCCCGGTTGCGGGCCGGTGGCCGTTGGCCGCCCAACCGAGTGCGCTGCAGATCGACGAAGTCTTTTACAGCGGCAGCGACAGCGAGTTTGTGGTGCTGGTGAACGCTGGCAGAACGCGACTTTCGCTCGCTGGCTGGCTCATTGGCGATGAAGAGAGCCCCGGCCAGGGCGAAGGCATCTATGCGCTGCCCGTGGAGCAACAGTTGG
Source organism: Caldilineaceae bacterium (assembly GCA_965228585.1). Taxonomy (GTDB): domain Bacteria; phylum Chloroflexota; class Anaerolineae; order Caldilineales; family Caldilineaceae; genus JAHBVH01. Next base: position 1,965,008 of record CBDDHX010000004.1, on the reverse strand, counting down.
CACCGGGGCAGCTATTCATCATTGCCCGGTCTGGGGCTGCCTTTCGCGCGGCCTGGGGCCGCAGCGCAGATGCTGAATTTGAAGATCAGGATCCATTGACGCCATCGCTATCGCGGCGGACCGATCTCGCCAGTGGACAGTGGGCGCTCAATAACAGTGGCGACGAGGTTCTGCTGCTCAACCCAGCCGGGGAGGTGGCGGATCTGGTCGTCTATGGCAATGGGACTTCTGAAGAGTTGGGGGTGAGTGGATTTTTGCGCCCACCCGGGGGCTACACGCTGCAGCGGGTGCCAGATGCCCGTTTTCCACTTGTCGCGGACCAGCGCCATCGCTTTCTCTTTGCGCCGCCCGCCCCCTTCACATCGCTTGTGCTGCCCCAGGCCCAGACAGCCGTCGCCGTGTCGCTGCCCGGTGGGCTCCACGCGCGGTGGGGTTCACTCGGTGCACAGAGCACCTTTGGCCCCGCGGGCTCGGCACCGCCCCACTATCTGCTGGCCGCGAGCGCGGCCGCGGGTCTCGATTTCGTGGCCATTGCCGACGCCACATATGTACAGCCGTGGTCAACCACCACCAGCGTAACAGCGATCCCCGCGTGGCAGTGGCAAGGGGATGACGGCACGGCGGCAGTTGTTTACCATCCCCAACCCGCGGTGGCACCGAGCACCGCCGATCTGCTCGCCCATCTGCAGCATGTGGGTGCGGTGGCTCAGTGGCTGGATGGTGCGTTACCCTCGGATCCGCTGCTGCCAGCACTGGCCGTGGATACAGTACAGGTTCCCGACTCTTTACATCGATTGGCAAAGTCATGGCAGACCGCGGGCAGGCCGCTCTTACCCGCGGGCAACAGCGGCCCCACGTTGCCCGGGGCGGTTCCGGCAACGCCTCGCTACACAGGGTTGGCCGTGGCCGATGAGCGTGTGGGGGCGCTGCACGAGGCAATTGCCGCGCGCCGAGGTTGGATCACCAACCGACCCGGACTTTGGCTCGCCATGCAGCTCACGCCCGCGGGGGGAACGCCGCAGTGGATGGGCTCGACCGTCAGCGCACAGAATAGCGTTACCATTCGCATCACCTATGGCGACCGCAGCGGGGAGCTAGCGGCTTTGGCACTCTGGCGCGATGGCAGGCCGATCCAACAGCTAGACCTGCCGGTTGGGCAACAGCGTTGGGAAGTCTCTGTCCCGGCGCTGCCCAACAGCTTGCTCTATGCCGTGGCCACACAGGCCGATGGTGATTTTGCCGTGACCGCGCCGGTCTACGTGCTGCCGGCAACCGATGGACGCGTTGTGCTGAATGAAGTGCTGCCCGCGCCCTGGGGGGATTACAATGGCGATGGCGAGGTTAACACGGATGATGAGTTCATTGAACTCTACAACCCAAGCGACAGTCCCCTTTCGTTGGCCGGTTGGCAGCTGTTGGATGCAGCGGCTGACAACGGCCACGGTCGCGCGGTGACATTGGGCACGAAGCATGTGATCAACGCAAAGAGTTGGCTGCTGCTCTTTCGCAACGAGACCTATCTCAGCCTCAACAACGAAGCGGAGCACGTGCGGCTGCTCGACCCAACGGGCACGGAGGTCGATCGGATCGCGTGGGCGGTTCAGCCGGGTCGGGGTGCCACGCTGGGGCGGCTGGCCGATGGCGGTGAATGGGCGGTCAATTCGCCCACCCCCGGCAGCGCCAATGTTGCCTTTTCTGTGGATCAGATTGCAGCCTATCCCACCGCGCTACCGCGCGATCCGGGCACTCAACAACCCCAGGACAAGGATGACGACGAAGATGACGATGACGAGAATGACCTGCCGCCCCCCGTGCAGTTGGATCCCACCCACGGACAGGCGGGTGGACCGCCGGCGTCAGTTGCTCAATCCAAACTCGCGGGTCTGGAGGCAGCGGTCGAATTTTATGGGGTCGTGACGGCACCGCCGGGCCTCTTCAATGCGACGATCTACGTGGCCGATCCCGCGCCCGACCCAACTAACGGCCCACTGGCCGGCATTGGCATTAATGTCTACTTGCGCCGCGCCGGCTACCCGCCGCTGCAGGAGGGGGATCGCGTGCGGGTGCGGGGGACGTTGAAATCCTTCCGCGGCGAATTGGAGTTGCAATTGGCCGATGCCAGCGGGATCTGGCGGATTGCGGCGGGGCGGCCGCTGGCGCCATTGCCCATTGCCGCCAGCGAAGTGGGCGAGACGCTGGAGGGTCGCCTGGTAACCTTTCAGGGGGTCGTCAGTGGCTGGCAGGGCGACAGCATCTATCTGCGCGACCCCGCGGCACCCGAGCGTCGCGCCGTGCGCGTCACTGTGCGCAGCAGCACCGGCTGGCGTCGGCCATACGTCAACCGCGGCGAGCTGTGGGAGGTAACGGGCATCGTCAGCCAATTTGCCTGGGAAGAACCGTGGAACGGGGGCTACCGAGTACTGGCACGCTATCAGCAGGATCTACAGAAGCTTGACGATTGACAAACAGCCCCCAACGGAGGCACAGGAGGCGCGGGCCGAAGCCACAGCGATCTTCACTGAGCAGAATCTGTCCATCTGCTTACTCTTGCGGCAACTCTGAGCGGTGGCTCACTGTTGTCCACGTCGAGCATACCGGCCACGGCCACGGCAGCCATCACCATCAGATCGAGAGACCCCGGGAGCCAACAGTTCCCGGGGTCTCTTTTGTTTTATGCGCGCGACTTCACTGCACAATTGGCTTCGCTGCACAGGTAGCTTCGCTGCATAATTGGCTTCGCTGCACAGGTAGCTTCGCTGCATAATTGGCTTCGCAGCATATGGGTAGATGTGGTTTGCGGCATGGGTGGGTCAGGAAGTTGAAGCGAACGCATCTCATGCAGCTCAGACGGGGGCTGCACGAGGGGAGAATGATTCGTGCGTCAGCTTTGCTGGGACAGAACCATGGACCGGTGACGACCAAGTAATGGGGTGACGACCAGATACTCCGGTGATGATTGAGTACCGGGGTGCTACAGGCGGGATCTACAGAAGTTTGACGAGTAACGAGCAAACCACAGAGGGGAAATGTAAGAAAAAACAGGACATTTGCAGGGTCGGATACAACATTTTATACATTGACAGTACACTTACCCCTCTGTAAACTACAACAGTTGCATTTGTTTACGTAGAAACCGAGTGTACTCTCGTATGGATGACATTTCTACCGACGCTTTCTCCTCGCTCCTCTCATTGCACCGCAGCCAAAGCTACCAGAAGTAGAGTGCAGACTTGGCGAGAAACCCACGCTAGAGCAGGAGTTCCCCCAGCTATGTTCAATGTACCGACCTCGCGCCAGTTGTCTATCGCACAGTGGCGTGCGCCAGAGCAGGAACGCACGGTTTTCCTTCTCCTCTTCGCCCTTTTCAGTGCCTGTATCTTGGTCTTCAGCCATACCCCTGCGCTATTGGCCGAGGAGTTGGCATGTATTGCAACGAGCCAAGGCTGTCCCACGCCCACGGCCGGTAATGACAGCGCTGTCACCCAGATCAATACGCCAGTCGACGTAAACGTATTGGAGAATGACAGTGGCAATGGTTTCATGCTTAATGCCACTACTGTGGATCTCGACCCGCTCATGGCTGGCCAACAGATCACCTTCATCGTTGTGGGGCAGGGAACCTTTGCCGTTGATAGCGGACCACAGGCCGCCACCGCGAGCACGCGTTTGATTGGCCAAGGCATGGTCACCTTCACCCCGGACAACGATTTCACGGGGACAGTCACCATCTCCTACACCGTTGACGACGAATATGGTCAGACCTCCAACCAGGCGTCGATCTCCGTCCGGGTCAATGCACCGCCCGTGGCCGTCGACGATAGTAAAGTCACCCAGGTTGACACGCCGGTCACGCTCAATGTGGTGAGCAATGACAGCGATAGCGATGGCACGGTCGATGCGGTCACCATCGATCTCGACCCGGCCACACCGGGCCAACAGAGCACCGCCATTATTGCCGGCCAAGGAACCTTTACCGTGAATCTCGGAAGAACGGTCGCCGCAGCGAGCACCAATGATCCTGGCACCGTAACAGTCACCTTTACGCCGGAAACCGACTTCATCGGCACCGCCACCGTCTCCTACACCGTCGATGACAACGATGGCGGCACCTCCAATCAGGCGACGATCTCCGTTCGGGTCAATGCACCGCCCGTGGCCGTCGACGATAGCAAAGTCACCCAGGTCGACACGCCGGTCACGCTCAATTTCGTGAACAATGACAGCGATAGCGATGGTACGGTCGATGCGGCCACCATCGATGTCGACCCGGCCACACCGGGCCAACAGATCATGGCCATTGTTGCCGGCCAAGGAACCTTTACCGTGAATTACGGGCAGACGGTCGCCGCGGCGAGTACAAATGCTCCTGTCGTCGTAACAGTCACCTTTACACCGGAAATCGACTTCATCGGCACCGCCACCGTCTCCTACACCGTCGATGACAACGATGGCGGCACCTCCAACCAGGCGACGATCTCCGTCCGGGTCAATGCTCCGCCCGTGGCCGTCGACGATAGTGCTATCACCCAGATCAACACGCCGGTCGATCTGCATATACTGAGCAACGACAACGATAGCGACGGTTCGGTGAGCGTCTACAGCGTCGATCTCGATCCGGCAACACCGGGCCAACAGATGACCCATGTGGTTGATGGGCAGGGGACATTCTCATTCCCGCCCCCCGACGTTACCGCCGCGGGTGTGCGTGGTAATATTGTTACCTTTACGCCGGCCACGGATTTCACCGGCACTGCCACCGCGTCCTACACCGTCAACGACGATGATGGTGCGTTCTCCAATGCCGCGACCATTACGGTAGAGGTTGTCGGGTTGCCGACGCTGTCAATTGAGGATCTTACCGTCCGTGAAGATGATCAGAGCGCCACGGTCACGGTCACTCTTTCGGCTGCCACTGTGGCCACTGTCACGGTCGACTATGCAACCAGCGACGGCAGCGCCACCAAGATCACAGATTATGTGGCGACCATCGGCACCCTCACCTTTGCACCGACGGTCACCCAACAGATCATCACCATCGCGCTGGTTGACGATGCCGTGATTGAAGCCGACGAAAGCTTCAGCGTGATCATAGGCAACGTGCAGAATGGTGTCGTCGCCGACGGTACAGCGCTCGTTACCATCCTCGATGATGACCAGAATCAACCGCCGACGATCCAGAGCAACCAGCGCTTCACGGTGGCAGAGAACTCGCTAACAGGGACAGCGATTGGCACGGTGGTGGCCACCGACAGCGACAAGGGCGACACCCTCACCTTTGCCATTGCGGGCGAAGCAGATGTCACCGCCGCAGAGTCAATTGCAGAGACCATGGGTGCCAGCAATTTTGCCATCAACGCAACAACCGGTGAGCTGAGCGTGGCCGGTGCACAGCTCGACTATGAGGTGCGCACCACCTATGTGCTGACCATCGAGGTGACGGATGACGGCAACCCAACGCTCAGCGCACGCAACGCCGTGACGGTGCAGGTCACGAATGTCAACGAGGCACCGGTGGTCAACAACCCACCACAGGATCAGGAAGCACAGGCTGGCGAAGTCTACAGCTTCACCTTGCCGGCAGATACCTTTAGCGAACAGGATCTGGGCGATACGCTCACCTTTACCGCTACCCTGGAGGGGGGCTCGCCACTCCCCGCATGGCTCACCTTCAACAGCAGCACGCGCACCTTTAGCGGTACGCCACCGGCCGATGCCAGCGGCACCATTACGGTGCAGGTCACGGCCACTGACACCAATGGAATCACCGCCTCGGACACCTTCACCATTGCGGTTGGGCTCAACCCAACCAACCTGAACGCCGAAGAGGAACCAGTGCAAAGGAGTTACACCGTCTTCCTGCCAACGGTTGCCCGGTAATGGCAGCAGTAGCAACAGCTGGCTGGTGGCGTGGTTGGTCTGACAACCGCAACCAAAGATAAATCAACAGTGAATAACGCAACCATTGTTCAATAGTAGATCGAAAGACCCCGGGAGCTGTTGTCTCCCGGGGTTTCTCATTCCTACACAATCGGCTTTACTCCACAGGGATTCACGTGATAATTCATGGTACGCGCGTTCGCTGAAGCCAGCACGGAATGCTCTTTCTACCTTTCGTACCGCCTCAGCACGATAGATCAATATTCGCAACGATGATGTCTATTTTCTCGCCAAGCGTAATTTTCTTCTGCACGGTTCCATGGGAGGTAACGGGAATCGTTAGTCAACTTGCCTGGGAAGAGTGGATCATGGGGGCTACCGAGTACCCGAGCGCTATCAATGGGATCTACAGAAGATTGAAGGGCAACGAGCAAACAACCGAGAGGGAATCGGGGCATGAGCAGGACATTTGCAGGAGGAAATACAACATTTTATGCATTGACAGCACCCTTACACGCCTGTAAACTACAACAGTTGATTTTGTTTACGTTGAAACCGAGTGTGCTCTCGTACAGATGACGATTCTTTCCAACGCGCTATCCTCGCTCCTCGCTTCGCTTGCCAACCAACGCCACCGAAAGTCGACGGCAGACTTGTCGAGAAACTCACGCTAGATCAGGAGTCCCCTCAACCTATGTTCAGTTTCCCTACCGCCAGTTCATTTTGGACGTCACAGTCGCGTATGCAAAAACAGCTGCGCATGAGTTTATGCTTGCTATCTGTGCTGCTTGGTGCTTGTACGTTGCTCTTTACCCAACCTGCCCCCCTCCTGGCCGAGGAATTAATTTGTCCAGCGGCAATTTCGGACTGTCCGCAGCCGCCCATCGCATACAACGACAACGCTGTTACCCAAGTCAACACACCGGTCGACGTGGATGTGCTCGACAATGATAGCAATGGTAGTGCCAGTATAAATATTTACTCCATCGACCTCGATCCACAGACTGCCGGTCAGCAAAATACCAAAGCTATTGAGGGCAAAGGGACCTTTCGGGTAGATTACCCAACGCTGGTCGCTGCGAGCACCGATGTTGGTGAGGATTTCCCGGTCACCTTTACGCCTGACACTGATTTTATCGGCACGGCCACCGCTACCTATACGGTCGAGGATATCCATGATGCCGTCTCTAACGTGGCGACAATCACGGTACGGGTCAATGCACCGCCCGTGGCTGTCAATGACAGCGAAGTCACCCAGGTCAACACGCCGGTTACGTTCAATGTGGAGAGCAATGACAACGACAACGATGGCACGATCAACCCCTTCTCCATCGATCTCGATCCACTCACGGCAGGCCAACAGACCACATTTATCGCTGCAGGTGAAGGGATGTTTAGCATGAATAACTTGCCGCCACTCACCGCGGCGAGCACCAATGATGCGATTGTAACGGTCACCTTTACCCCGACAGCAGACTTTGTTGGCACCTCCACCATCTCCTACACCGTCAAAGATAACGATGGCGGCATCTCCAACGCGGCGACGATCTCCGTCCGGGTCAATGCACCGCCCGTGGCCGTCGACGACAGCAAAGTCACCCAGGTCAACACGCCGGTTACGTTCAATGTGGTGAGCAATGACAACGACAACGATGGCACGATCAACCCCTTCTCCATCGATCTCGATCCACTCACGGCAGGCCAACAGACCACATTTATCGCTGCAGGTGAAGGGACGTTTAGCATGAATAACTTGCCGCCACTCACCGCGGCGAGCACCAATGATGCGATTGTAACGGTCACCTTTACTCCGACAGCAGACTTTGTTGGCACCTCCACCATCTCCTACACCGTCAAAGATAACGATGGCGGCATCTCCAACGCGGCGACGATCTCCGTCCGGGTCAATGCACCGCCCGTGGCCGTCGACGACAGCAAAGTCACCCAGATCAACACGCCGGTCGATCTGACTGTGACAGACAATGACAGCGATAGCGATGGCAGCGTGAATGCGTACACCGTCGATCTCGATCCACAGAGTGCTGGCCAGCAGAGTACCTTTATTGTAGCGGGCAAAGGAACCTTTAGCGTCAAAAACCAACCGGGATTTGCCGCTGCAAGCACGAATCAGCCACCCGGTGGAGGAACGATCACCTTTACGCCGGCCATGGACTTCACCGGCACGGTCACCGCTACCTATACTGTGAACGACGATGATGGTGCGCTCTCCAATACCGCAACCATTACCGTAGAGGTTAACGACAAGCAAAATCAACCGCCGACGATCGAGAGCAACCAGCGCTTCACGGTGGCAGAGAACTCGCTAACAGGGACAGCGATTGGCACGGTGGTGGCGACCGACAGCGATAAGGGCGACACCCTCACCTTTGCCATTGCGGGCGAAGCAGATGTCAGCGCCGCAGAGTCAATTGCAGAGACCATGGGTGACAGCAATTTTGCCATCAACGCGACAACCGGTGAGCTGAGCGTGGCCGGTGCACAGCTCGACTATGAGGTGCGCACCACCTATGTGCTGACCATCGAGGTGACGGATGACGGCAACCCAACGCTCAGCGCGCGCAACGCCGTGACGGTGCAGGTGACGAATGTCAACGAGGCACCGGTGGTCAACAACCCACCGCAGGATCAGGAAGCACAGGCTGGCGAAGTCTACAGCTTCACCTTGCCGGCAGATACCTTTAGCGAACAGGATCTGGGCGATACGCTCACCTTTACCGCTACCCTGGAGGGGGGCTCGCCACTCCCCGCGTGGCTCACCTTCAACAGCAGCACGCGCACCTTTAGCGGTACGCCACCGGCCGATGCCAGCGGCACCATTACGGTACAGGTCACGGCCACTGACACCAATGGAACCACCGCCTCGGACACCTTCGCCATTCGCATTGGACTTGACCCAACCAACCTGAACGCCGAAGAGGAACCAACGCGGCAGAGTCACACGATCTTCCTGCCAACGGTTACCCGGTAACGGAGAGTTGCAAACGGTAACGGCAGGTTACAACCGGTACCAGAGAGTTGCTTTTCTAGCCGGGTAGGCGATTCTTCTGTCGACCGTGGCCAGAGGCGCACTCTCACCAGCAGATCAAGAGACCCCGGGAAGCGTTGCTTCCCGGGGTCTTGTTGTTACCGTGGCCGTGATTGCGCCCCACATCGGTTCAGATGGCCACGTGAAGCTGCGTAATAGATACGCATACGAAGTGACGGGACAGAATCGCAGATGGCTCAGACGAGCGTGAGCACGATTGTTAACGTCACGGCGCTGGCCAGGGTGGAGAAGAGCGTGACGGTTGTCACAAAGTTGGGCAGCAGTCGATGTTCCAGCGCAATGAGCGCGGCGAGCACGGCTACCGGCATGCTTGCTTGCAGGATGCCCGCTCCTCGTTCCACCCCCACCAGGCCAAAGGGGACGACGATCAACAGCGCCAACGCTGGCCCCACCAACAGCCGTGCCAGGCTGGCGAGCACCACATCGCGCGTGAGCTTGGGTCGCCCCATGCCCGCCAGTTGCACCCCCAGCGTCACCAACATCACCGGGATCAGCGCCGCGGCCAGGAGCCCGACCGCGCGGTTGATGAAGAGTGGCAATGGCCAGTTGAACCAATTCACGAGAATGGCGGGGATGACGGCCAGCACCGCCGGCGTCTTGAAGGCCATCCACAGTGCACGGAGGCCCGCGCCTTGGTGCCAGGTTGCCGCGGTAACGCCCACCACGAAGCCATAGATGCTGAGCATCAGAAAGTAAAACGAGGCTGCCACCAGCGCGCCTTCGCCAAATTTGAACTGAATGATCGGTAGGCCAAAGTTGCCCACGTTGCCAAAGGCTGCAACCAACACATAGGCAGCGGTCATCTGGGGCGAACAACGCAGGGCGCGCGCCAGCAGCCAGGCCACCAGCACCGTGCCCGACGTGACCACGATGATGAACGCGGCCATACGCAGCGCCAGGGAGAGTTGAATCTCGGCCACGCTGAAAATGTTAAAGATGAACGAGGGAGTAACGATGAAGTAGGCAAAGCGAGAAAGGGTACGGGCATCCAATTGCAGCCGGGGACCAGTCACATATCCGACGAGCACGAGCGCAAAGACCGGCAGGAGAATATTGGCAAAGATGGGTAAGAGTTGGGACACGCAAAAGCTTTCTAAACAAAACTGGACTTACGCAACTTGTCGAGAAGAGCCACCAATCGCGTTGCCTGCTCTCCGCTGGTAAGCTCTGCTCGGTGCGCAAGTCATGCAAAATCAAATGCTGTAGTAATAGCGATCTGCAACGCTCAATGGTCGAGCAGTTGGCCCCCATCGACGGTAAATGTTGCGCCCGTCGTGAAGCTGGATGCGGCGGACGCGAGATAGAGTGCGATCCCGGTCACTTCTTCGACATCGGCAATGCGCCGTTGAGGAATGCGCGCGATCACGGCGTCGTGAATCTCGGGGTTGTCCCAAATGGCACGGCTAAACGCGGTCTTGACAAAACCGGGGGCAATGGCGTTGACCTGAATGTTCTCCGCGGCCAACTCCACCGCCAACACTTCGGTGAGCATCAGCACCGCGGCCTTGCTCACCGAATAGATCCCCATGCCCGCCAACGGTGCCTGCCCGGCAATCGAAGCGATGTTGATGATCTTGCCCCCGCCCCGCGCCTGCATACTCGGCACAGAGCCCTGCACCAGCCGAAAGTAGCCCTTGATGTTCACATCCAGAATTTTGTCCCAATGGCTCTCGTCGCTGGTGAGGATTGGGCCGAAGTGTGGGTTGGTGGCGGCATTGTTGACCAGAATATCAATGCCGCCGAAGTGCTCGGTGGCCCGGTCGATCAGGCTCTGCACACCGGCGGCATCGCCAGTGTGTGCGGCGATCGCCAACGCTTCGCCCCCGGCAGCCTGAATGGTCGCAGCGACGGCATCAAGGTCTGCCTGCTTGCGGCTGCTCAACACGACCCGTGCGCCAGCCGCGCTGTAGCTATGCGCAATGGCGGCACCAATGCCACGTGATGCACCGGTGATCAGCGCCACCTTGCCCAACAGATCAAATTGTGAAATGGGTGTTCGCGCCATGTGGTTACTCACGCCCCCTGGAAAGCTGGCAGCCGCTTTTCGGCGAAGGCACGGATGCCCTCGCGATGGTCGGCGGTGGCCGCGGCCGTGGCTTGCAACTCGGCCTCCAACGTGAGAATTTCCGCCAGCGGTTCTTGGGTGGCCACATGCAACGCGCGTTTGGTCAGGCCCAGGGCGATGGTCGGTCGCTCTGCCAGCCGCGTCGCGTGCGCCATTGCATCGTCGGCCAACGTATCGGCCCCGGTGACCCAGTTGGTGAGTCCCAGTTCCAGGCAACGGCTGGCGGCAATGCGTTCGCCCAAGGCAGCGATTTCAAACGCACGGCTGTAGCCAACCAGACGAGCCAGAAAGTAAGTCGCTCCGGCATCGGGCACCAGGCCAATGTTGCTGAAGGCCATGAGCAGCGTGGCGTCATGGGCCATGATGCGCAGATCGCAGGCCAGGGCGAGGGAGGCACCGGCCCCCGCCGCCACCCCGTTGATCGCGGCGATCACCGGCTTTTCCAGGCCGACAATGCGCTGGATCAGCGGCCGATAGCTTTCAAGCACGAGGGAGCGCACCTCTGCGGGGCTGGGAACGCCATCGAAGATGGAGAGATCCTGCCCCGCGCAGAAGCCTTTGCCCGCGCCCGTGATCAACAACGCGCGCACCTCGGGATCACGCTCGGCCCGTGTACAGGCTGCGTACAGGGCCTGCAACAGATCTGGCGTCAGGGCATTGCGTCTTTGTGGGCGGTTGAGGGTCAACGTGGCAACCCCAGCGGTCACTTGATAGAGCAGTTCCTGTTGCTCACTCATCTCTGCGCTCCTCTCTCCATCTCTGCGCTGCACTCTGTACACACTCATGTGCCTGTGCAAGCTCATGTACGGACTACGGTCACACCTGTCACAGGCGGTTATTCGCCCCAAACCCCGGCAAATTTTTCCTTCTCCTGCAATTCGAAGAGTGGGATGGGGGTAGAGAAGGGATAGTCGCCGGTAAAGCAGGCGTTGCAATAGCCGTCGGTGGCCTTGAGAGCTTTCATCAGACCGGCCACGGAAAGGAATGCCAGCGAATCCGCGCCAATATGCTCGGCAATCTCGTTGACTGTCATGTTCGCGGCAATTAGCTCGTCCTGGGTTGCCATGTCGACGCCCATGAAACAGGGAAATTTGATGGCGGGACAGGCCACGCGCACGTGCACTTCTTTGGCACCAGCATCGCGCAGCATCTGTACCAGCGGCCCCGACGTGTTGCCGCGCACGATCGAATCATCAACCAGGACCACGCGCTTGCCCGCGAGGTTGTCGGGCAGCGGGTTGAATTTCATGGCAACGCCAATTTTGCGCAGATCGTTGCTGGGCTGAATAAAGGTGCGACCGATATAGCGGCTTTTGATCAAGCCTTCGCTGTAGGGGATTTTGCTGCGTTGGGCATAGCCGATCGCATGGGGGGTTCCCGAATCGGGCACGGGCACAACAATGTCCGCTTTGACGGGAGACTCTTTTGCCAGGCGCTGGCCCAGCTTTTGGCGCACTTGGTGGACGAGCTTATCACTGAGTGTACTATCGGGGCGGGCAAAGTAGATCTGTTCGAAGGTACAGAAGGCGCGCTTTTCTGGCGGTGCCCCCTGCATGATCTCGTAGCCATCTGCATCGATCCGCACTACCTCGCCCGGTTCGATCTCACGAATCATCTGGCCGCCAATGGTGGCAAACGCACAGCTCTCCGAAGCAATGGCATAGCCATCTTCCAGTTCACCAAGCGCCAGTGGGCGCAATCCCCACGGATCGCGTACACCGTAGATGGCATCGCGGGTGAGCATGGAAAGTGAGTACGCGCCCTCGGCCTTGGCCATCAAAATGCGAATGCGTGTGATCCAGTCGTGGCCACCAGCACCGGAAAGCAGATGGATCAACAGTTCACTGTCGGTGGAGGTCTGCAGACCCACTCCCCGCTCCAGCAATTCACGTCGCAGTTGGGGGGCATTGATCAGGTTCCCATTGTGTGCAATCGCCAGCGGACCATCCAGGGTCTCGAGCAGATAGGGTTGGGTGTTGCGCAGTTGAGAAGAACCAGTGGTCGAATAGCGAGTGTGCCCGATCCCCATATTGCCAGCCAGGTGGCTCAGATTATCTTCGTTGAAAACCTGAGAGACCAAACCCAAACCTTTGTGAACATGTGCCACCCGTCCATCACAAGTAACGATACCAGCCCCTTCTTGGCCACGGTGTTGCAGCGCGTAGAGCGCAAAAAATGAACGGCGAGCCACTTGATTCTTCCGGGCATAGATGCCAAAGACACCGCACTCCTCTTGTGGTTTATCGTCAGCGTACATGATTTATCCTCAATTTACCTTCTTCTGTTCCTCGGTGCTCTCCAGTTGAACATGTGAATATCCGTGCGAACAGCACGGGTATTCACATGTTGCATAGATGAGCCTTCCTCGACAACTGTCTGATTTGACTGTGGTACTTACTCTGGTTCAAATGGTATCGATTGTGACGATAGATTCGATTGGCTACAGGTTACATGTTATGGTGCGGTTGGCTCGAGACCGGTGCATTGAGCCTCTCCATAGATCCAGTCGTGTGGCCAGCACCGGGTTGCGCCATGGCGGTGGATGTCGGGCGATTACGGAGAGCGACGTTGGACAAGAAAAAGAACCCATTCAAATAAAACGCACGTTAGAGTGCTGCGCGTGCTCGCTGGGCCAGTGCAGCCGCTTCTGCCAGCGTGTTGCCCAGTGCGGTGAGATGGCCCATCTTGCGGCCTGGCCGAGCCGCTGCCTTGCCATAGAGATGAAGCTTGACCCCCGGTAGCGCGCACGCAGCGGCCCAGTCTGGTTCGCGCGCCTGCCACAGATCGCCGAGCAGGTTGACCATGGCCGCGGGGCGCACCAATTCTGTTGATCCCAGTGGCAGCCCACAGACGGCACGCAGCTGTTGTTCAAATTGACTGGTAACCGCGGCGTCAACGGTTAGGTGGCCAGAGTTGTGTGGCCGGGGAGCTAGTTCGTTGATGCAGAGGGTATCGTCCGCGCGCAGAAAAAATTCGACGCAGAGCACCCCCACCACATCTAGTTGAGTCAACACGCTGTGCGCAAGTTCAATCGCATCGGCCATCACTTTGCCGCTGACATGGGCCGGAGCCAGCGAGAGGTCCAGGATATGGTTGGCATGTTGATTTTCAATGACGCCATAGTGGGTGAAGCTGCCATCCAATCCGCGAGCAGCAACGACCGACAGCTCTTTGACAAAGGGGACAAAGGCTTCCAAAACAGCTTCCTGTTCATCAATCGCGAGCCACGCGGCCTCGGCCTCTGTCGGTGTATCGATCTTCACCTGACCCTTGCCATCGTAGCCAAAGGCAGCTGTCTTTAGCACAGCGGGCGTGCCCAATTCAGCGAGCGCCCGCTGCAGCTCCGCCAACGTCTGGACGGTACGGAAGGGTGTGACTGGCAACCCATGTTCGGCCAGGAAGCTCTTCTCGCGCCGACGATTTTGGGCTGTGTGCAAAACGTGGCCGCCGGGACGCACGGGAACGCCTTCTGCCCTGGCGATCTCGGCTACATCCGCGGCAACGTTTTCAAACTCAAACGTCACCACATCAACCCCGCGCACAAAAGAGCGCACCGTTTCGAGATCTGCATACGGTGCGCTAATTTCCTGATCAGCCAGTTGACCAGTCGGTGAATCTTGATCGGGCGAATAGGTGGCGACGCGATAGCCCATTTGGCGAGCGGCAACGGCCAACATCCGTCCTAATTGTCCACTACCAAAGATGCCAATGATGGCACCGGGCAGAATCGGATCTGTCTTACTCTTTGGCAGGATAAACTCCTTTGACTTCATCCTTTGACTTCATCGCAGTACAACACAACAGAAGCAGCAACTCAGCCACTGTTGCCACGGATCAACCCAGCAATGTCGTTACCAAGTTATGCTCCGATTCTGGTTGTTAAAACCTATCCCGAAATTCGCTTCATCGTGCAAAGTTTCGTTGCCGTATCAGTATAACATACTCAATGGGTCTCCCAAACGCGCAGTTTCCTGGAAAGCGGAAACGGAATCGACGCAACCACCACCATAAAATTTGACGCCACGCTCATGGTCATTGCGGTCTGCGCAGTCTAACCGTGCCTGGCGCGTATTGCACTCATTGTCTAGAGTGCGTCCCATTTGCGGGAATGTACAGAAGAGGAGCAGATTACGCGTCCGGTCTCGGCCCCAAATGTGGTACGCACCCCATTGTTTAGAGTGCGTCCCATTTGCGGGAATGTACAGAAGAGGAGCAGATTGCGCGTCCGGTCTCGGCCCCAAATGTGGTACGCACCCCATTGATTAGGGTGCGTCCCATTTGCGGGAATGTACAGAAGAGGAGCAGATTGCGCGTCCGGTCTCGGCCCCAAATGTGGTACGCACCCCTCCCACTAGATCGCGTTGACATTTGGGGAAAAGCGCCAATCCATTGGGCTGCTAACGGTGAACAGCGCTCTCAACCGTTGCGTAGGCAGCCGCTGACGCGGCTTGTCTCGGGTAGCAGCGGGGTTTACCCCCGCGGATTTGCACTGTCAACAGATCTGACATGTCAACGGAACCTACAGTGCGGTTGGCTTGAAAACGGTAGGTTTCCCGCTTACCGGAACTACTGTTTCAAACAGAGCCCGCTTTCGTTGCATTGGGAGGGGTAGTTCATGAAGATGGCACGTGGCTGAGGGTAGCCAGCGTCTATGCCCGCGGCCGATCCATGCGAGCTTGATCTGCGCGTCGGTTTTGGGCTTGTGTGAACGCGCGTTCACACAAGCAACGCAGATCAGTGGAGTTGTCAGCCGGGGAGGTGGAGCAGCGCAATGGGGTAGGTTTGCAACAATAGTTCTTCTGTCCGCCGACTGCAAAAGATTCGCTATTGGTTCCAAACCGAGCAAATTTTAGCTCACTGGCGCTTCTTCAACAGTGAGTTCTTCGGCCATTACCTGTTCGGCTCGATCCGCGCGGAACTGGGCCAGCGCCTGGCGCAGCGCTGGTCGCGTGACACCCAACATGGCAACGGCCAGCAGCGCCGCGTTGATTGCACCAGCCTTGCCAATCGCCATGGTTGCCACCGGCACACCCGCAGGCATCTGTACAATGGAGAGCAATGAATCCAGCCCGTTGAGCGCTCGGCTCTGGATCGGCACACCGATCACCGGCAGCAGTGTGTGGCCAGCCACCATGCCGGGCAAGTGGGCAGCGCCTCCCGCCCCGGCAATGATCAGCGCCAGCCCACGGTCGGCCGCGCCATGGGCATAGTCGACCATCCAATCAGGGGTGCGGTGGGCCGAGACGACACGACATTCGTGGGGCACCTCAAAATCGCGCAACGTGATAGCTGCGTGTTGCATGGTGGCCCAATCAGATTTGCTGCCCATGATCACCCCGACGAGCGGAGTGGCCTGCGAATTTTCTCTTTGCGTCATGATATCGCTTCTATAGTGCGGTTGGCTTGAAAACGGTAGGTTTTTTTCGTGGTCTACCAAAGAAGTGGAACTACCGGTTTTCAAACAGAGCTTACGTTCATTTGTGGGGACCTGCGCGCGGTGGATTTGTTCAGCGGTGCGGTTCCCGTTGTCAAACGGGAGTCACCCCCCGTTTTTGGTAGCCATTTTAATGGTTGACCGGCATTGAGCTAATGCCGGTCCCGTGCAC
This sequence comes from Caldilineaceae bacterium, assembly GCA_965228585.1. Classification (GTDB taxonomy): domain Bacteria; phylum Chloroflexota; class Anaerolineae; order Caldilineales; family Caldilineaceae; genus JAHBVH01. Next base: position 1,948,393 of record CBDDHX010000004.1, on the reverse strand, counting down.
TCGGTTTCGTTCAGCTGGCGCTATGCAGAGGCGGCAACAGGGATGCCCACCGCCTCCGCGTTGACAATGCTGGGCGCGGCCGCGGGTGGATCCTCCCCCAGGAAGGGCAGGACATTGTTGGGATCAGACCAGACAGGATGGCCGCGCAGGATCCCCGCTACGTTGCTGGCCGCCAAAATTGCCATCCCCTCGCGCGTCCAGCTGGTGGCCGAGGCAATGTGGGGCACAATGACCACGTTGTCCAATTCAGCCAAACCGGGCTTCATTGCCGGTTCATCTTCAAAGACATCGAGACCCACTCGAAAATTGGGATGGGCGCGACAATGGTCCACCAACGCGGCCTCATCGATCACCGGGCCACGACTGGCGTTCACCAAAATGGCATTCGGTTTCATCAATTCGAGACGCGCTTTGTTCATCAAGTGGTGAGTTGTCTCATCCAACACCGGGTGCAGACTGACAACATCCGCCTGGCGCAGAACATCCTCCGGTGCATCCAGACGGGTGCAGGTGACGCCCGCTTCTCCCTGTGCCTGTAAAAATTGGCTGTAGGCGGCCACGAACTCTTCCAACGCCTTGTTTTGGTAGAGGTCGTAATAGACCAGGTTCATCTTGAACCCTTCCACCATCATGCGGCCATAGGCTGCACCGATGCGGCCGGCACCAATCACGCCAACGGTACCACCCTTCATGAGGTTTCCCAGGAAGAGCGTGGGCAGCCAGCCATGATAGTTCCCCGCTCGCATGAATTTGTCCGCTTCGGCAATCCGGCGCGCGGCGGCAAAGGTGAGCGAGACAGCCATCTCCGCGGTCGTTTCAGTCAGGACGCCGGGAGTATTGCCCACGGGAATGTTGTGCGCGGTGGCCACGTCGACATCCACGTTGTTGTAGCCAACCGCGTAGTTGCTGTAGACCGTACCACCGGCGGCTTCCAGCGCGGCAAAGAGCGTCTCGCTCCAATCCTCGGTGAGCTGACCAATGGCACCGTCACAGCGGTCACCGATTGCGGATTTGATCTCATCAACGCTCAAAATATCCGGCGACGTGCAAACTTCCACCCGGCAATCAGCCGCGGCCAAAATCTCCAGCCAGCGCTCACCGGGCAGTGTCTTTGTGACGACCACACGCTTGGTCCCTTGTTCGTTGTGGATTTGCCATTCTTTGGCACTCATTTTGTTCTCCTGCATTTTTGTTGGGAGGAATCAGATCAGTTACGGATTTGTGTTGTGGAGCACGGCAAATAGAGAAAGCAAATCGACCTTGCACCTTGCGGCGTGAGCCTTCGCGCATGCGCACGGCCAGCGTTAGAGAACGCTGATTGGGCAACGTTTGCATGACTTCTCGATAAGTTGCTCACCAGTTGCCTGCTAAAGTGGGCTCTGTTTGAAAAGAGTAGTTCCGGCAAGTGGGAAACCTACCGTTTTCAAGCCAACCGCACTGTAGGCGCGTGGTAGAGAGGAAAGGCACGATGACCCTGTTTGACATCGCCGCAACCGCACTGTAGGCGCGTGGTAGAGAGGCAACGTCTTCCTGGAAGAGCCGTACCGCCGCAGCATACGGGAACTGTTATGTAGCTGGATGGCGGGTTAGATTCCCCGGCTGTCGTTTTTTCACCGGCAAGCTCGTTTCGATCTGTAGATTGTGAGGAATTCTGTTTATGCAACAGGTTGTTGAACCAACTTGAGCAAGGCCGCGATGAGCGAACTTGGTGCGGTCTCTTTTTGCAGATAGAGCTGTGCGCCAGCATCGTACATGGCTTGCTCCATATCGGCTTTTTCATGCCAAGAGATACCCACGACTTTGCAATTGGGCAACTGCTGGCAGATCTGTCGAGTTGCTTCCACCCCATCCATGCTGGGTAAACTGACATCCATCAGCACAATATCTGGCCGCAACTCAATGGCCAATTCAATTGCCGAGACGCCATCGCCACTATCTCCCACGATAGCAAAGCCAGCCTGTTTCAAAAGTGCAGCCAGCCCCTCGCGTACGATCTGATGATCGTCGACGATCAGCACCCGTGGATAGCGGACAAAATAACCTTGCCTGTGCTCAACTTCTTGATCTTCGATTTGCCCGTGTGCCCTCTTTTCAACTGCACTCGTCGCTGGTGTTGCGGCATCCGCGGCCGTGGTGGCATCCTCCCGCGAGCGATGGACCTGTTCCGCTGCGTGCTGAGCTGGCTCTTGCCAGGTAGATGGATGCACTTGCGCGGCGGCTGTGCCCCTTACAGATGAATCAGTAGCAGCTAGGCTGGCATTGAGGGGAAAGGTGAGCATAAAGTGGGAACCCTCACCGGGTTTGGCATTGATCTCAAATTCGCCACCGATTGCAAAGAGACGCTCGCGAATGCTGAAGAGCCCAAGTCCCTGTTCCGCGTCAATATTGGTGCTGATTGTATCGGCATCAAAACCACGACCCCAATCGCGGACTTCGATGCACAACTGTTGATCGCCCTTGTTGCTACAGTGGACTTCAGCGTTCCGCACACCGGAATGCTTGAGGCTGTTTAGCAGCAGTTCGCGTACAGCGTGAAAGAGAAAGACCCGCGCACTTTCTGTCACAGCCGCAAACGCAGGCACGGTTTTCAATGTCACCTCGAAGCCATGGTTTTCACGAAAGCGGCGGATCAGCCATTGCAGTGCATCAATAAAGCCCAGTTCGTAGAGCACGGGGGGGGCAAGCTCGTAGGCCAGCGAGCGCGAAGTTTGGACGGCTTCCGCAACCAATAGTTTGGCCTGTTGCAGTGCGCCGCTGTCACCATCGCGAATGGCCATGGTCAGTTGAAATTCGATACCAATCAGGATCTGTTGCAAGCCATCGTGCAGCAACTTGGACAGGCGCTGCCGCTCGCGTTGCTCGATGTCGGTCAACTCGGTGGCCAGTTGGCGCAGCCGCTGTGCCTGCTGTTCCAGCCTGAGCGTTCGTTCAGCCACGCGCTCTTCCAGCGTCTTGTTGAGCTCGCGCAGATTGTTTTCACTTGTGCGCAGCGCCTCTTCGGTCTCTTGCAGGCGGAGCAACAACACCTTGCCATCACCAATCACTGCATCTACTTCGCGGCGGCGGAGTGCCTCTAATGTGGTCGCGGCTTCGGCATATTCCGTCTGCGCTGTCTGATTGTCTGGCTGTCTGTCCGTCTCTTTTTCCGGGTGAGTCATGGAGCCCTCCTACTTCAAGCGCAGAATTCTCCGCACTTTTTCCGTATCCTGCAACGTGCCAGCAATCATTACCGAGGGAGATGGCTCTAGCATAACCAAGCAAGGCGTTACCAACACACGATATTTCAGAGCCAGCGAGTGGTCTTCAAAGACATTGACAATGTCTAATTCATACGGTTCCAGCAATTCATTCTGGCAGATTTCTTCCAGATTGCGACGCGCCAGCACAGAATTTGGCTCATCCCCAGCCACAAAGAGTACAAAATGATAGACCACTTTTTCGCATTGCGGCTCGGGCATATTGGCATCGGACATATCAAACTCAGTCATGCGATGCCCCCGTCGATTGGTTGATCGAGGGTTCGGTGCTCAGGTCATCAAAGTGGATTCCGTGCTCGCTGATGGAAAACGGGTGATAGCGGTGGGAGTGGTGGGTACCGCGTGATTTGATGATCAACAATCGTCGTTCATAGGTGTTCTGCACCCACTGCTGCTCCAGCAAGAGCAACGTATCGGTGAGCGAAGAGATGCCAATGTTGCTCACATACTCGACATCCTGCGCAGGCTTGGGGAAGCTGGGGCGAACCTGATTCGTGAAAAGAGCAGTGATCCCGCGCGTTTTACAGATGTCGAGCAGACGCACGACAAAATCAAAAGCGGCCTGCGCCGACCCCATGCGGCGACAAGCTGACATTGCTTCAAAGACCAGATGGTTGGGCTGAAAATCTTCAATTGTGTGCAAGATGCGCAGCAGATGCTCCTCCACCCCCATGGACTCTGGCGATGCAGTCAGGATCAACAGCTTCTCCTCGGCTAGCGCCGAACGCAGATCGATGCCGGGGCTGAGCATGGCATCCACCAATGCTTCTGATGATTCTTCAAAGCTGATAAAGAGTACTCGTTCAGCCCTTGCACAGGCCGCGCGGGTAAAGGTTGCAGCCAGCGTTGTTTTGCCCACGCCACTGGATCCAGCCACAACAATGGAAGCCCCACTGCGGAAGCCACCGCTCAGCAGCTGATCTAGCTGAGCGTGGCCAGTGGAGAGGGGCGGACCGAGCGGCTCTTGACGCAGTTGGGTGGTCGAGACAGGTACCAACTCGACCCCTTGGTCCGTGATAACGAAAGGATACTCGTTGCTCAGGAAGCCAGAGCCCCGGTATTTCAGCACGTGCAGACGCCGCGTTGTGACCTGGGAAACGACACGCTGATCCAGTCGGATCACACAATCCACCAAGTAGTCAAAAGAGTGGTAAATGTCCGCGCTATATGCGGCCTGTTTCGCCGTAAAGATCGTGGTGATCTGCTGTTGACGCAACCAGTGATGCAAGATATGGATCTGGTTCTGTTGTTGCAGGGGATCGTGAAAGATTCGCAACAGTGCATCAATGGCGTCGATGACTATACATTGGGCACCGATGGCTTCAATCTGGCCGGCCAGAATCGCAAGTAAGCCATCGATGGTGAACTCGCCACTGAGGACCAGACTAATGGGAATTTCAGCCTCGAGGATCTGTAGCTTCTTCTCATCCTCCAAGCTCTGGAGATCCCAACCCAATGCGTGTGCGTTGCGGCGTATACTCGCGGCACCTTCTTCAAAGGTGATGAGCACGCCAGGTAGGCCAAGCATTGCGTTGTGATAGAGAAATTCGATTCCCAAAATTGTTTTGCCCGTGCCCGGTCCTCCCGTCAAGAGCGTTGAACGCCCTTGTGGGATCCCGCCGCGTAGGACATCGTCTAATCCGCTGATACCTGTTGACGTTTTGGCAATTGAAACGTTTGTCATAAATTGTTAGCTTTGGTTGTCAATCTACCGCTCTCGATAAGCAGTAGATTGGAACGGTAGCATGTTGAGGCACTCGTACAAAAAGCATGGCCCAGCATTATTGCTTGCTTGGTAAATCTGTCGGTGGTTGTATGCTTTGGACATGAGCAAGCCCAGAACAAAGTCGTGGGCACCAGTCGGCACTGGAGACAGCTCTGGCTATATTGGGGTTGTATAGGCCTGGACGCCAAATGCAATCAAGGCTTTGTGGTCGTCAGAAGAAGCAGGGAGGTGCAGCAGTGGGCGTGCAAAATTCATTCACACGCCCACAGAATTACAGATTCAGAGCACCCTTGGCCCTCGCCTCGTCAACCGCATGTCGTCTCTGTCCTAGATTTGCTGCATCGACGTAGCCGGTTCAAGGTGGTTTACGCGCCACAACCGAATTTCAGGATGGGCTCTCATGACAAACCCCTTAAAAGTTGCACAGTTGTCCCAGTGTGAAAGTATGCATATTTGTGCAACGTTTAGATGGGTCGTCTATTGGCGTTCGTCCACGGGAACGTAGTCGCGTTCACCAGCACCGAGGTAGATCTGGCGCGGGCGGGCGATGCGCTGTTCTGGATCGTCTACCAATTCATTCCATTGCGCCAGCCATCCGGGGGCACGGCCCAAGGTGAAGAGCACGGTAAACATATCCGGGGGGAAGCCCATGGCCTGATAGATGATACCGCTGTAGAAATCGACATTGGGATAGAGATTGCGGGCGAGGAAGAAATCATCCTTCAGGGCAACTTCTTCCAGGGCAATGGCTACATCCAACAGTGGATTGCTGCCGGTGACGGCAAAGACATCGTCGGCAACCTGCTTAACAATTTTGGCCCGCGGATCATAGCTCTTGTAGACGCGATGGCCAAAACCCATGAGCCGAAACTCGCGATTTTTGATGCGCTCGACATATTTGGGCACCTGATCCACCGTGCCAATCTCTTGTAACATCTTGATAACCGCTTCGTTGGCACCACCGTGGCGCGGACCAAAAAGGGCAGCGGTGGCACCGGCCATCGCGCTGTAGGGATCGGCATTGGCCGACCCAATGCCGCGCATCACGGATGTGGAGCAGTTCTGTTCGTGGTCGGCATGCAAAATAAAGAGCACATCGAGCGCCTTGGCCAACACGGGGTTGACTTCGTAGTTGCTCTGGTGCATGTAATCGAGCATGTAGAGGAAGTTGGCGGTGTAACCCAGATCGCTGTTGGGGTAGTTGTAGGGGCGGCCAATACGGTGGCGGTAGGCAAACGCGGCCACCGTGGGCAACTTGCCCAGAATGCGCAGGATCTGCTTGTCGCGCACCGCCTTATCTTCAACATTTTTGGCATCTTTGTGCAACGTGGACATGAAGGCGATGGCGCTGATCAACATGCCCATGGGGTGAGCATCGTAGCGAAAGGACTGCATGAGGCGGGTCAGGTTTTCGTGCACAAAGGTGTGGTGGCAAACCTTGTACTCCCATTCCTCGCCTGTCTGCTTGTCGGGTAGCTCCCCATAGATGAGCAGATAGGCGACTTCCAGAAAGTTGCTGTGTTCGGCCAATTGCTCAATGGGATAGCCTCGATAGCGCAAAATCCCCTGATCACCGTCGATATAAGTAATATCACTTTTACAAGAAGCGGTATTGCTGTAGCCCGGATCGTAGGTCATCATGCCGAAATCATCGGAATTGACTTTGATTTGCCGTAAATCGATGGCGTTAATGGTATCGTTTTCAATCGGTAATTCGTAGGTTTGACCCGTACGATTGTCGGTGACGGTTAACGTGTTGGTACCGCTCATGTAAAACACTCCTCATTCATCATCTATTTAACGCAAGTTGCTTCCACCATCTCTACATGAGAGTGATTGCAAAAAATTTTCTCTCTACCACTTGTCTACAGTGCGGTTGGCTTGAAAACAGTAGGTTTCCCGCTTGCCGAAACGACTGTTTTCAAACAGAGCCCACTTTACGGTGCGGTTGGCTTGAAAACGGTAGGTTTCCCGCTTGCCGGAACGACTGTTTTCAAACAGAGCCCACTTTAGAAGGCAACCGGGGAGCAACTTAGGTTAGTTAATAACCAGCCTGAAAGTCGCTGCGTCCACCTGGCCAGTCAGCGACGGAGCAGGAGCCACAACCGAACTTTAGGCTAGGCTTGCTATCGATCCAAAAATGCTCAGCGTCAGAATTACGGCTCGCTCTTGGCCGCTCCTCAAAAAAGATTGCGCTTTGTACCGCAACGAGAGAGCGGGAGTAGAGCTTCGGAGGTGACCTTCGGGAGGTGATCGAAAGTGGGCTTGAAAAAAAAGCACTCTCGGGTTACCGCTCAGAGATTCTGGTCGCTTCCCGGTGCAAAGTCTCGTTGTTGTCAAAGTCTCGTTGTCGTCAAAGTATTGTTGTCGTCAAAGTCTCGTTCTCGTATTAGGATTGAACCCAGTAATCGGCGTAACGCCCAGCTAACTTCACCGGCATTCGGCCCACCAGATGGGTGCCCTCCGCGGTATGATCCTCTAGCTCTACAAATCCATGTTGGTGAAAATAGGAGACGAGCTCACCATGGGCATAGGGGATCAACACGTCGACTGGTGCCATCTGCGCATAGAGCACTTCATCAATTGTATTCTGCAGCTCTTCGAGCCCGTCGCCCGTGAGCGCGCTCACGGCAACCGCGTTGGGATAGGCGTCCAGCGCATCTTGCAGGCGTGCCTGTTGCGCTGGATCTTCCAGATCGACCTGGTCCACTTTGTTGAGTGCAGTGATCACTGTCTTGTCGCCCGCGTCGAGCTCTTCCAACACTTCTTCCACTGCACCCACCTGTTCATCCATGTTGAGGTGAGAGAGATCAACCACGTGCAACAGCACGTTGGCTTCGGTGACTTCTTCCAGCGTGGCGCGGAAGGCCGCCACCAACATGGTGGGTAGTTTCTGAATGAAGCCCACGGTGTCCGTCAACATGATCAGGTGACCACTGGGCAATTTCATGCGCCGGGTGGTTGGATCGAGCGTGGCGAAAAGCTGATTGGCAGCCAGCACATTGGCTGTGCTCAGCGCGTTGAGCAGCGTGCTCTTGCCCGCATTGGTGTAACCGACCAATGCAACCACAGCCGCGCCCGATTGGCGGCGTTGACGCCGGTGCAGCCCCCGTTGTTTGCGGATCTCTTCGAGTTGATCCTTGAGAAATGCAATGCGGCGGCTAATCTCGCGGCGGTCGACCTCTAGCTGTGTTTCACCGGGGCCACGCACACCCACGCCCCCACTGCCACCACCGGCCCGGCCACCAGCCTGACGCGCAAGGTGAGTCCATGCCCGCGTCAGACGGGGCAAGCGATATTCATATTGGGCCAATTCCACCTGCACACTGCCTTCACGGGTGCGTGCATGGCTGGCAAAAATGTCGAGGATCAGCGCCGTGCGATCCAGCACCTTGACCTCTTCACCCAGGACACGTTCGATCTCGCGCTGTTGGCGCGGTGAAAGCTCATCATCAAAAACAACCACGGTTGCGTTGGCTTCGGCAACAAATGCATGCAGCTCATCCAATTTACCCGAGCCAATAAATGTGGCCGGGTTCGGCGTGTCTAGCCGTTGAGACAGCATGCCTACAACACGCAGCCCAGCTGTCTTGGCCAACATTGTCAATTCGGCCAAAGAATCGTCCAGAGAGAGCAAACCAGGATCGCCGTTCAGCTCCACCCCAACCAAAATGGTTGCCTCGGTGGGTGCTTGGGTGATCACCATGCCATCCTCATCACGGCGGATCGGTTGGTGTGCTCGCCGCTGGGTCAAATTGTCGGTGGAAGACGCTGAGCCATCAGCGCTGGAAGTGGATTGAAATGAAGCGGGTTTCGTCATGTTTGGTTTGGTTATACCTGCCTTTGATCACGTAAGGACTATACTCGTGGCTGGTTGCCGTCAAGCCAAGGGTTTGCCGCGTGGCAAAAGAGACAGTTAGGGAATCGGATGGTCTGCTTGGCACGAGTACAGTCTAGAGGAATATTCGACAAAAAATTTATTCTACTATTGTACACGATGATGGCAAGTTTGTACACCAGGGGATCTGAAGATTCGATTTTGTTCTGGTGCGAGGCTGGTATTCAGGGGAGTGCAATAGACCGCCAGGCAGGTCAGCATACCTTTCCCCCTATTCATAGCTGGCAAAACCCATTCAGCTCTCCTCAATTGATAATCACCCAATGCACGCATTCAGTAAATGCACGCAAGCAGTAAATGTACGCATGCACTTTCGGTCGGGGGAGAGACGGGCGTTGATCCTGGCGGGAATCAGCGCCAACTGACCTCAGCGCTGAATCTTGACGTGGGGGCTACCCGATTGTGGCGTGATCCGGTCGCGGCATGACCCGTGGCTCGCAAATGGCCAACCAGAACGGGTCGACGATGAGCACAAACATGCGACAAGGAAAATCCGCCGCTTGCTCGGCTAGCATCCGTTGCAAACAGCGAACAGCGCCGTTGGCATTTGGGGGAAGCCCCAATCCATTGGGCTTCTACAGTGCAGTTGGCTTGAAAACGGCAATAGCGAACTGCCAAAGAAGTCGCACTTCGTTTTCAAACAGAGCTTGCTTTACCTGTGAGAAACCGCCGAATAGGCAGCCGCTGACGCAGCTTCGCTCGGTTAGAAGCGAGGGTCGGCCCCTCGCATTTGCCATGTCAATTGACGCCACACAGGGTCGAACAGGGAAAGGGTGGTTCACGCCCTTTGAGCTTACGGGGGTGCACCCAATCCATACAGCAGACAGATGAGTCCCTTACGTCATTGAGACACATATTAACCAAAATATGTCAGCAATATGACGTAATTATAAGCGAAATGTAAGCAATTTTGCTCAGACATTGATGTATAATTTACCTGAACTTGATGCTGCAAGCAATTTCATTCAGCAGGGCAATTGGTTCCCCAGAACAAGGCGCGAGAAGTGCCCCAAAAGCATGTACCAGTATACCAACGAATTCGCAGAGGAAGCAATTAGACAATTTTCTAGTAGATCCCGGCGCAAATAAGCCCATGGCAATCTGACCCATTTCACGCCAGTAGCTTTGGCTTGTTTACCGCCGTGGTATTTCCGCCCAACAGTACTACAATGCGGTTGGCTTGAAAACGGTAGGTTTCCCGCTTGCCGGAACCTCTGTTTTCAAACAGAGCCCACTTTGACAATGCGGTTGGCTTGAAAACGGTGGGTTTCCCGCTTGCCGGATCTACTGTTTTCAAACAGAGCCCACTTTAGACAGTGACACAATCCTAGCAGACCACCCATTGAAAACACGGCTTGAGTTGGCATACCGCTCATGATTCGTGTTCGGCGCTTTGCATCACCTCCCTTACCTCACACCTGCGCTCCACGCCCACATGTGTCCATTGTTGCAAATGCAACTGCGTAATCTACTGTTGCAACTGCAACTGCCCGGTCTACTTGTTGCAGTTGCAACAAGCAAGCCTCCGCGGCTGGCTTAAACGCGGCACCTAGTACAGTTGGTCGTAAATACCACGGCGGTAAATCAGGCCATGTGACTCGAGTAAAGAGGCAAAATTACGTGTGGCCTGATTGACGTCGGGATCTACTAGTCTCTGTGTAAAATGGTGCGCTCCGAGCGAGCCTGCTTTGGATGGTGCGTGGCATCATCCGCGGTATAGACGGGGACGGTACCGCTGCTCGATCATCTGCCCTGTATCGGACCAATGAAATGCATGTAGCAGTAGCGTTCTTCGCGCCAGCAATAGAAATCAGGTGCCGTTGACATTTGAGGAAAAGCGCCGATCCATGGGGTTTTCAACCGTGAGCAGCGGTCTCAACCGCCCAATCGGCAGCTGCCGACGCGGCTCTTCGCGGTTGGCAGCGAGGTTTACCCCTGCGAATTTGCAATGTCAACAGACGCTAGTGAAAGGAGGTGGTGAACCACCAAGTATTGCTTCGCAGCAGCGCCTACAGCAGCACGCTCAGCCAGCTATCGTGATTGCCAGCCCATCAATGCAACGTGCGTTTATCCGTTGAAGATGCGAAAGCACCTGAAGTGACCGTTGGTGAAATTACCTGGTTGACCCATGTTGCATCGATGACGCTAGTACAGTTAGGCGTAAATACCACGGCAGGTAATCAGGCCATACAACTCGAATGCAAACGATAAAATAAGTGTGGTCTGATTTACGCCGGGATCTACTAGCGCTATTACCTCAAGCTCTTCTACCGTAAACAGATCTGCACCGTAAATTTTCGACCGTAACTTTCGACCGTAAACTTTCGACCGTAAACTTTTGGAGGAAATCCATGAATAAGCCCGCTACGCCTCGCCGTCTGCACCGACACCGCGGCGTACATCTGCTAGTGGCACTGCTGCTCGCGGCAGCAACACTACTCTTGACCCACGTCGGCATTGAATCGGCCTGGGCCCAAACACCGCCCAATGCCAACGATATCACGGTCAGCACAACCGAGGATACGGCTGTGACCATCGACACGGGGCAGGCTCGCCACCAACTCTATATCGTTGCGCAGACCAATGCCGGCCCCAACAGCCCGGCCCACGGCACAGTCTCTCCCGGCCCCAATGTGGGTGGCAACTATACGCTGAACTACACGCCTGGCGCCAATCAGACTACTTCGGTTACCTTCGACTATCATTTCTGTACGACCACCAACCCCCGCTCCTGTGGTACAGCGGGCACCGTGACTGTCAATATCACTGCGGTGAACGATGCACCCACGGCAGCGAATGATGACGACTCCACCGATGAAGACACGCCCGTGACCATCGATGTGCTGGACAATGATAATGCTGGCCCGGCAGACGAAAATCAATCATTGTCAATCGTGAACATTGACACGACCAACTCCAATGGTACCGCAGAGGTCCGCAATGGTAAGGTGCGCTATACACCAGAGGCCGATTTCTGCGGGCAAGACACCTTCACCTATCAGGCGCAGGATAACGGTGGCGCAAATAGCAACGTGGCCACCGTCACGGTTGATGTGGACTGTGTAAATGATGAGCCCATTGCCAATGACGATGGCTTTACCGTCGACGAAGATAGTGTCGACAATCAATTCAACGTCATTAAACAACCCGCGGCCACCCCCCCGGCGCCTGGAACCGACTACGCTGGCCCAGCCAATGAAGTACAAGGGGTGAGCGTCTACACCATTACCACCCAGCCAACACATGGCACGGCAGAGCTTGACCCAAGCCCCTCGGCCGTTAGTCAAATTCTCTATACACCAGACGAAGATTACTGTAATTACGACAATGGTGCTTTCACCGGCCCCGCCGATAGCTTTATCTATGAGTTGCAGGATGATGACACTATCGACGGCATTGTGTTGAAAAACACGGCCACGGTCACAGTCACAGTGAACTGTGTTTACGACAAGCCGCGGCTCGCAATTGAAAACCTAAGTGTCGTCGATGATCACATGTTCACCGTAGATATTGTGCTCAACAGCCCAGACGTTGATGTGGCAAGCCTCGACTTTTATCTGGGCTATAACTGTCCACTGGCACCGGAAGTTTTGGCTGGCACCACTCCGCCAGCCGGTCAGTTCTTCTTCGACACACAATCGGACGAGGCCAACCGGCTGTTGCACATCATCACCGCATCCAAAACCAATCCGGCCTCAGTCTTGGCTGGCCCCAATGGTAATTCAACCGAGCGCACCATTGGCACCGTCAAGTTTACGCTCGATAATACCTGCATCAGCAACCAGAACAATGGTAATGCCAACATCAATCTGAAGCTGAATCCGTCCCCCCAAGGCAAACCACAGTTTGGCGATGTCAATGCCAACCCCATTCCTGGCGGCGGCAATGTAACAAACCTGAATACGACGGTCAGCGGCAACACGATCTCCACAGATATCCAACTCTCGGGCAATGCCGTTCCCGAAGGGATTGCCGGTGCCTTCGTTGGCTTCATCACCACAACTGATGATGACACAGGTGATACTCACACCTATCAACTAGCTGACTGCCCTGGCCCCGAAACCAATCAAGATCGGTTTGTCATTCCCAACAATGCTGATTACCTGAAGCTCAAAGGCGGCGAACGGCTAAATTCGGGTGAAACAGCGGAAGTCTGTATTGAAGCGACTGACAATTTTGGTGGCAGCTTCAAAGAGAAGTTCACAATCAATGTAACCAATGTCAACCAGCCACCACAGGCCCTCAACGATAACCAGAATAATAACCCGCCACCGACCATAGACGGCCCCACCGAGATTGATGTCATGGCCAATGATAATGATCCCGATGGATTTAACACCATTGCCATCCATTCTGTCACCCAGGGTACCTATGGCACAGTTTCTCACAACGGCACCACTGTCACCTACACACCCACCGACCCCAAGCGACGTGGCAACGATACCTTCAGCTACACCATCAAGGATGACGGCGGACTGACCGACAGCGCCAACGTCCGAGTGAAGATCGAGCCAGCATTTGAACCAGCAGACTGCAACGCGGATGGCAATATCAACGCGGCGGACCTGACGGCGCTGGGCCTGGAGCTCTTTGATGGCGACGACAATTCGCAGTGGCATGCCACGGGCGGCGGCTCCTTTGCCGGTGATCCCTATGGCTGCAACGCCAACCAGGATAGCAACATTGGTGCATCCGACCTGACCTGTATCGGGATCATTATCTTTGGTGGCACCTGCAACAATACGCTGGTGGCCGCTGGCACAACGGCGACCGCCACCCTGGCCGTGGGCAACGAGTTGAGTGCTCTCCCCGGTGCCAGCATCGCTATCCCGGTCACGTTAGCCGCGGCCGGTAATTCAGTCGCGGCCGCGGCCTTTGCCGTGGACTTTGACAGTGAGGTGCTGGCGTTTGACAGCACCGATAGCGACGGCGATACCGTGCCCGATGCGGTTCGCTTCAATGTCCCCGACAGCGTAGAGGTTTCGGCCAACTACAATGCCGAAGCAGGTCGCGTCGAGATCATTCTCTACAGCCTGCCTCCCTTTACCATCCTGGCGGATGGCGAGCTAGCTACGGTGACCCTGACCGTGCGCGAAGATGCAAGCGCCAGCGCAAGCCCCATTACCCTGACCGACAGTTCACTCGGTGATGATCAGGGCCAGACGGTGCCGCTCGAAGTCACCAACAGCGCCGTGGAAGTCGGAGTGGAAGGTACCGCAGAACCGGTTCGCCTCTTCCTGCCCTCTGTTCAACGCTAAGCTTTCTCAACTGAACCATCTGCCAGCTACAACAAGTGGCTGGTAGATGGCCGCTGGATCTTCCGCAAAGTCGGCGCAAAACGCCAAGCAGAGCTTGCTTTGTGGCGCATCCAGCGGTCGTGCAGAGATATCTCTTCCGGGCAGGCGTCATGGCGTCGCAGCGAGCTCGCGTTGTCCTGGCGCTCACCCGGAAGATTTTCTCAGGGGCCACCTCAGCAACAGACTCACGTGGCACAGCGGTTGATGGCCCCACCCATTCGTTCATGCAATCGTACATTTTGCAAAACCACGCTGTGCCCAGTTAACAGCGTCGACCAAAGGACAGCGACCCATGAGGCGCAACAAGCTACAGTTACAATTGCCTTTTTATTTGATTATTTTTGGAATTCTCACAGTTGGCCTCATTGGCACAATTAGCCAGAACAGAGCGAGCGGTGCCACGCCCAATGGCCCCGCCCTTGCCACGTCACTGTTGGCCGAGCCAGCGCTGACCATCAGCAGTGGTCAGCAGGTCGATCTTGGTGCCAAAGTTGCGGTGCCACTGGCCTTTCACGATGGCGGCAACGATGTGGGCTCACTTGCCTTCTCCATCGACTTCGACCAGAGCTGCCTCGTCTTTGATGACACAGATAATAACAACGATGGCTACCCCGATTCAGTCACCCGTGATATCAGACCAGCGGGACAATTCACATTTATCAGCATCAGTTACGACGCCACTGACACTGATAGCGAGCTCGACATCCTCGTCGCCGATATTTCGCCCCCAATCGCGTCATTGCAGAACAGTGCTCAACTCTTGACATTTGAATTCACCGCCACTTGCGATCCGGGTGTTGGCAACCAGCAAATAGCCGCGGTTAATTTTTCAGATTCACCACCACCGAGCTTTAGCTCACCCGAGGGTGAAACCATCAACGGGACAGCCGTCAACGGCTCTGTGACCGTACGCGGTGCCACCCCCACGAGCACGGCAACCGACCTGCCCACCACCACCCCAACCGAGACGCCGACCGCGCCCCCCACCGCAACGCTAGAACCGACCATGACATCGACCGCGCTGCCGACGAACACACCGACGCAGACCTTGATCCCAACCGAAACGCCAGTGCCGACGGAGACCCCCACCTCCACCGCTACATCTATTCACACGGCAACGGCAACAGCCACGGCAGAACCAACCAGCACGCCGCTGCCCACCAATACATTGCTACCGACCGCAACGCTATCGCCCACCTATACGCTGCTGCCGACCTTTACGGCGCTGCCAACCACGACTGCATTACCAACGATGACGCTGCTGCCAACAGAGACGCCCGTGCCAACCAGCACAGCCACCAGCACTGCGACGCGTATCGCCACCGCATCTGCAACGCCAACCAGTAGGGCAACCGAACCCGGCACACCAACAACTGCACCAACAATCACACCCACAAATACGGTTGCAACCGCCACACCAACAACCGCAATCAACACGGCCACGCCAACAGCCAGCAGCACCCCAACGCAGACACCAACGTCCACACCCACGCCCGAGACGGTCATCGAACTGATGGAAGGGATCCCGTTGACCGATACCATTGAGATCAGCTGGCAGACGAGCAGTGAAGCGCCGGGCAGCGGCTTCTATATCTTCCGTCGCAACGACACAGCAAATTCAGATTTTATCCCGCTGAGTGGTCTGGTCCCCGGCAAAGATGGTGAGGGCAGCTCCTATCTCTTTATCGACGACGATTTTGCCGCCAACACAACCTATCAATATCTGGTGGTTGAACGGCAACAGGATGCAACGCTTGTCGCACATTGCGAACAGACCGTCGTCATTGTTACGGGGAGTAGCAACAGCGGCAGCGAAGAACCCCATCTCTTTTACCTGCCCATCATCCTGCAAGCCCACGATTCCACCGCGGGTGGCACACCGCCACGGGAAACGCAAAGCGCAGCGCAAAATAATTTTTGCACGGCAATTCAAGAGTGAGGACCTCATAAACCATGCAATGGAAACATCCAATCTCCCTCTTCCTGGTGGCCATGCTCTTGACCCTTGGCCTTGCACTTGGCCGTTCTGGTGCCCCAACCGCGGCGGCCCAAAGCGGCCCCCGGTTGGCGGTGGCGTCGGGGATCACGGTGCAAGAGGCGATGAGTGTCACTGTGCCCATTGATCACCTGGCCCATGGCACTGAGATTGCCGCCATGATCTTTTCCATCGATTACGACGAGAGTTGCCTGGCGCTCGATCTGACCGATGCCGACAACAATGGCCGGCCCGATAGCATCGACCTGAACGCGCCCGCGGGCAGCAGCGCGTCGGTTACAGTGGATCCAAGCGATCGTGATGGGGAGCTGGACTTTATTTTTGCCGACTACTTTCCACCCTTTGTGCTCATCCCCGACACCTTCCCACTTGTCGAGCTGACCTTTTCCACGCGCTGTACCCCGCCCCCAGGGGGCAGCAGCGTTGCCCACGTCAGATTCTCGGATGATCCAGAACCGAGTTTTGGTGGCCCCGAAGGCAATTCGGTCATTGGCACTGTGCAAGATGGCGAGATCACCATCTTGAGCAAAACGCCACCCTCTCCCACCAGCACCAGTACCCCCTCTGCCACACCGACGCCGATCGCCACGGGCACACCGTCGCCCACGGCCTCGCCCTCGGCCACGGGTCGACCGGAGACGCCGTCGCCGACACCCACCTTTGTCCCCACCGTCCCCGCCCGAACCATTGTCGAATTCTTCACCGCGACCATTGAACGGGACGGTGTAATGCTCTCCTGGAAAACCAATCAAGAGATTAACACACGTGCCTTTACCATTCGCCGTTACACCCTTGGCCAATCGTCAGGATTTGAAAATTTGAGTGGCGAGCGGTTGAGCAAGGGTATCCAGGGGGGTACCTACACCTATTTCGATAACACAGTTCTCGATAACACAGTTCTCGACAACACAGTTCTCAATAGCACAGCTCTCGAGCACGCACGTTCTGCTTCTATAGATGAACACAGCGCGGATGAACACAGTGCGAATGAACACAGTGCGAATGAACACAGTGCGAATGAACACAGTGCGAATGAACACAGTGCGAATGAACACAGTGCGAATGAACACAGTGCGAATGAACACAGTGCGAATGAACACAGCGCGGATGAACACAGTGCGAATGAACACAGCGTGCAATACACCTATCTGTTGGTCGAGGAGAGACGCAGCGGTCAACTGGTGCCCTACTATGATCTGGCAGTGACGACCACAATTGTTGCTGGCCAAAGTTCATCAGAACAGATCTGGTTGCCGCTCATTTTGCGTTGACAGATGCGCTGTCCCACCCGTTTCCGGAATGCACCACATCCTTGTGCTGGCTTTGCTTGCGCTGCAATTGGCACAACCGATCCGCGATGGAAACGGGGCATTCGATTGTCCCGTTTTGCTGCTTTCCCGGTAAAGTCCGGTTGCGTAAACGTTCTCTCTACTTCACTGCCGCCTCAGCTTTTGAAGAACGAATGAGAAAACCCATGAAGGAGCCACAAATGACCGTTGCACCGAATCGCGCAGTGCCCAACCAGGTCTGTCCGGCAGAAGATGAGCGCGTGCGCGCCTCACTCCACAAAATATCGCCAACGCCAGCCTTCCCAAAGCAAATCTCTTGGTTGCTGGTCGCTCTGGTGACCTTGCTTGGGCTGGGCGTAAGTACGGCGCTGCCGGCACGGGCACAGACCGAACCACAGACCAATCCAGATCTGCCAGCCGCCTGTGGGCTCAACATTGTGCTCGTGCTCGATGAATCCAGCTCACTGCTGCCCCACGCAGCCACCGTGCGCGCCAGTGTCCGTGGCTTGCTGGAAGCATTGGCCGACACAGGATCCAGCGTGGCGTTGGTGGAATTCAACCTGGACGCACGCATGCCGCTCCCCGCCGGCCCCGACTTTCGTCCGGTAACGAGCGGCCCCGGCGGCACGATCAGCCCCGGCGGTCTCTTTGATGACTATTTGACCTATGGCTACGTGCCCAATGATTTCACCAACTGGGACGCTGCCTTTGGCCAAGTTGCCGAGATCAACCAGAACAATGGCGTGGCGCCACTGGTCATCTTCGTGACAGACAATCATCCCACCGTCTATACCAATCAGTTTGGCAGCATTGTTGGTGCCGACGACACCCAGGCGTTGGACGAGGCTGTTGCATCGGCCAATGTTGTGAAAGGTCAGGGCTCACACATCTTTGTGGTGGGCGTGGGCGACATTGGCAGCGAAGCACCGATTATTGCCATTAGCGGGCCAGCGCGTTATCCCGATGGCGAAGATGACCTGGCCCGCGCCGACTACGTCCGCACCGATTTCGATCAGCTGGCCACCGCGCTGCGCCAAATCGTCTTTGGCCTCTGCGGTCCCTCTGTCACCGTGACCAAATATGTGGATCAGGGCACAGCCACTGCGCCGGTGGCAGGGCAAGCGTTTACCGGCAGCGTTCAGATCGAGGCAACCGGTGTGGCAGCCGATGACTTCGTCTGGCTGCAACCGACCGCGAGCAACACGGATCCCCAACGTGTGCCCACGGCAGCGGATGGCACGGCACAGTGGCAATGGATACCGGGCACGTTGGCCAATCCGCAGCCGTGGGCTTCCAACTTTCGCCTGGATGAAGTGCCACAGCGGGGTCACGTTTTCGAGTCGGCCAGCTGTACGCGCAAAACATTGGACGTGGTCGGCGGCTTTACGAGCAACAATTTTACAGTGACCGCGCTGCCCGCCACCTTTGCCGTTGGCCCCAACGATCTCATTACCTGTGACGTCTACAACGCGCGGCTCGCACTTGCCGTCCAAAAAGATGCCAACCCAACCACCGTGCCCGAAAGTGGTGCGCCCGTTGTCTTTGCCGTGGATCTGACCAACCACGGCACTCAAACCGTCACCGTTGAGAGCTTGCTCGACAGCCACTTTGGCGATCTCAATACCCAGGGCAGCTGTGTGGCCGACGGTTCGATCGAACTTGGTGTCGGGCTCAGCTATCAATGCGCGATCACGGCAACCGTGGCTGGTAATCGGGGCACCCCCCACACCAACATCATTACGGCAACGGCCAAAACAACCACCGGCAAGATCATCACGGCCACTGCCGCGGCCACCGTCACCTTTCACGATGCACAACCCCGGGCTCGTCTAGCGCGCGCACTTACCCCCAACACGCTCAATGAGCCGGGTGGCACCGTCACCCACACCATCACCGTCACCAACAGCAGCTTGGGGGAATCGTTCACCATTACCGAGCTGGTCGATCTGCCCTTTGGCGATCTCACCGTGACGGCCGGGGCCGTGCAATCCACCAGCTGTGCCGTGCCACAGACGCTCGCGCCCGCGGGCCAAGCGGGCGCGGTCTATCGCTGCACCTTTACCGTGCAGGTCACTGGCAACCCCGGCCCGATCACCGACACGCTCACCCTGCGCGGGCGAGACGACGAGGGCAACGGTTTGCAGTTGACCAACAAACAATCGGTCCAGATCAAAAACCTCCTGCCCGCGGTTGCATTCCAGGCGACGTTGATTCCCGAAGAGCGCAATGAACCGGGCGGGGACATTCAACTCAGCACCGCCATCACCAATGTCATGCAACACGAAACGGTAACCGTGACCGCGCTCAGCACGACGTTCCTCCAATTGGGCCAGGACGTGATCTCTGACTGTACGCTGCCCCAGACGCTGCCACCGGGCACTGCTTATCGATGTAGTTTCCAGGGTTCGGTCTTGAAAAATGCCGGTACTTACAGCGTAACAACAACGGCAACGGTGGGTGATGACGATGGCAGCGTCATTCAGCCAATGCAAACCCAACAGTTGCACATCAACAACCTGCCCGCCTCGATTGCGGTGACGGTGAATGCCGACCGCACCACCCTGGCCGAGCCGGGCGATGACGTCACCTTTACCGTGGCGATCAAGAACACGAGCTCGGTCGATGCTGTTGCAATTGAAAGCGTGGTGGATGATCACTTTGGTGATCTCGCGCGCTTCTGCCAATCGCCATTGCCGGCCACCCTGGCCCCAGACGCAACGTTGCAATGTGACTTCATCGGCAATGTCACCGGCGCAGTGGGCTCAATTCAGCACAACGAAGTGACGGTCAACGGCACCGATGATGATGGCATGGCCGTCAGCGACAGTGATCTGGAGAGCATTGAAATTACCGATGTCCCCGCGCGACTGGCGATCACACAGATTGCCCAGCCCGCCAATCTGCCCGAGCCGGGCGGTGTTGTCACCGTCACCACCTTCATTCGCAACATTAGCCTCACGGATGATGTGACCATCGATCGCGTGGAAACCAACGCAGTTGATCTGGTCGGTTTGCCAGCGACACGCCAGCAATCAACTGGGCCAATTGATATTGGTGACACCTGCATACCAGCCTTGCCCACCACACTGGCACCAAATGCAACCCTCCAATGTCAGTTCAACAAAGTGGTTGTTGGCCCGATTCAGCAGCGCCACATTAGCAGAGTCGCCGTGCACGGCAGAGATGACGAGACGCTCGAATTGAGCCAGAATAGCCACGAAAGCATTGACATCATCGATCTGCCCTCCAGCATCCGGCTCACCGAAAGCTCGTTCCCCGTTAGCGTGCCCGAAGCTGGCGCAACGGTGAGCTTTACCGTTGCCATTAAAAACACGAGCAAGGTCGATGCCGTCACCATCGAATCATTGACCAACGACCGTTTCGGTGATCTGCGCACGAGCTGTCCCTTGGCATTGCCCCTCACACTGGCGCCGGGCGCAACCATCAATTGCCGTTTCAGTCAATTTGTCACCGGGGATGTGAACACGTTGCTGCACCAACAGACCACGGTGACGGCCACGGATGACGATGGGTTGTCGCTAATGGATGAGAGCCAGAGTGCCATTGGCATTACTGATACCCCAGCCACGCTCAAAATTATCCAGCTCGCCACCCCTTCTGGTGTGGCCGAACCGGGGGGCGAGGTGAACTTTGCGGTCAGCGTGCGCAATACCAGTGCGGTGGATGTGGTAACGATTCAACGGTTGGAAGAGAGCCGCCGCGGGAACATTAGCGACAGTTGCGAGCCCGCCCTGCCCCAGGCATTGGCACCGGGCGCAACGTTGCGCTGCACCTTCAGCGAGTTCATTGGCGGCAATGCATTTGCCAGCACCGACAGCACCATCACCGTCACGGGGATCGATGACGACGCGGTTGTGGTCCAGGATTTTGATCTGTTGGCGGTTGATGTGCTCGATCTGTTGCCCAACGTGGTGATGAGCGCCACTGCAACGCCCGATCAACTGTTGGAGAGCGGCGGCGACGTCACCATGCGCGTCACCCTGGCCAATGAGAGCCCGGAAGTGGCAACCGTGCTCACCCTGAGCAACACCATCAGCGGCGATCTCAACGGCGTTGGCACCTGTCTACTGCCCCAGCAGCTGGCCGCCAACGGTGGTCGTTACAGCTGTAGCTACACGCAATTCATCAGCAGCGCCGAGCTAGCACAAGCGCAACAGCTTGCCGCGGCTGCAGCACGGGTCGTCCGTGGCGGCGTGGGTGATCAGTTTGTCGATGCACCGCTCAATCAGTTCCGAGCGGTGGTTGGCGATGATGAGGGCAACGAACAGCAGGTGAGTGACGAAGCGGCAATCTTCCTGTTGGCAGTTGCGCCCGACCTGCAACACAGCAAGAGCGATGAGTTGCTGATCGATCTCTTTGACGATCCGGCGGATCAGGGCAAGATCTCGCCCGGCGACACGATCCGCTACCTGATCCAGATCAGCAATCAGGGTAATGGCGCTGCAGAGCAGGTGGTGCTGGAAGACACGCCCGACCCCAACAGCAGCTTGATCGTTGGCTCGGTGACGACCAATCGGGGCACTGTTTTGGTGGGCAACGGTGTGGGGGATGAATTTGTTACGGTGTTGCTGGGCAACTTGGCGATTGGGGAAACCGCAACGGTACAGTTCGATGTGCTGATCCGGCCCGGCACTGGAACCACCCTGCTGCGCAATCAGGCTTTTCTCAGCCACGGTTCGTTGAGCGAACCGGGCGGGACTAACGTCTCTGGCTCGGATGATCCCAACACACCATTTCTGGGTGATCCGACTGACACCATCGTCTTCATCCCGCCCACCAACCTGGAACCGGGCGTAGAGCCAGTGCGCGATAGCCATTCCCTCTATCTGCCCATGATTCTGCGTTGATCCCAATCGGCCAACGCAGAAACGTCACCGGTGGCAGGTCCCCATTGACTTGACACCGAGCACAATTGGCATGTCCCAGAGCAGTGCTTCGCATGTCGGAGCACTGCTCTGTTGGTTTGTGTCACCGGTCGCTCATTTCAAAGTCCATTTCAAATTCCACTTCAAATTTCACCGCTTGCTATTTCACTGCTTGTTATTCCACTTCAAATTTCACCGCTTGCTATTCCCCTGCTTGCTATTCCCCTGCCATGAGTGGGCGCTGCTATATCAGAGCAGCCAATGCCAATGCACAACCCAGGCATTCCGGAGATGCGCCGCTGGGATCCCGGCAAATCAACTGCTCCTGGCGCTTTCCTGATGGCATCCAACCACAAGAGTGCAAGTCACACGCTACCAGGTGAGGTTGCGAGCGTTTGGGCCAGCAATTGTTCGCCCGTTGGGCACCGGCAAGCGGATGTCCCCACAGAAATGGTTCTGCGTCGTTCTGCCTCCACATGAGAGCTCCCTGCTGAGCCGCAAACAGTACCGGCGCACCGACTGCCCCAATTTCAATACACCGCAAACTATTCAATTTGCGTCCACTGTGGTACAATCAGTCTCTTGCGTGAGCATGCCTCGCTCCGTTGAACCGTCCCGAAGCAGTGACAACACAGACAATCATGGCTATTTTTCAAAGTGATCAGCAGTTGTACAGTGTGCTGCAAGATGTCTTTGCCGCGGTCACGGCCACGCCTGAACTGATCGAACCCTTTACACGCAGCAATCTGGTGATTCGCATGAAGACCAGCGACCCCGACGCCGAGATTCTATTGGATGGTCGCCAGCCACCGCTCGAAGTCTTCTATGGAGCACGGCCGGGCAAGGCCAATCTCGACGTACAGATGGCGGCGGATCTGTTGCACCGCATTTGGCTGGGCGATCAGAGCGCCAGTGAAGCGTTCTTTGGTGGACGGATCAAAACCAAGGGTAATCTGTTGAAGGCCACGCAGCTACTCGATCTCTTTCGCGAATGCGAGCGGGTCTACCCGGCCATTGTGGCCAAATATGATCTGGCCACGGACTAGCTAATCGAGCAAGCAAATAGAGCTTGTACCTTGCGGAGTGCGCATTCTCTCATGCACACGTCCGGCGGTAGAGAACGCTGATTTCACGATTGTGCAACGTTTACATGATTGCTCGATAAGCTCATCGCCGGTCATAGGCCGACACAGTAGACCGACACACTAGGCCGACACCATTGCCCGTGGAACCGAAGGAGCAGTCTAAGTCATTCTGATGATTCGCTGCACGCCGAGATATACAGAATTTAGCCCACCTACACCGGAGTAAATCCCGCAAGCTGTGCTCTTTTTCAAAACAAAAGCCCGATGCGTAACGGGTATTTTATCACTTTTCCATGCATCTTCGCTGTAAAGTGCTTTGACACCCCATAGAACACACGTTATAATTCACCTGGAAATGGGGCAAACAGGTTGCCGATCTCTGTGGCCAACCTGTTCTGTAAAGCGCAATTTTGGAGAGATCCACAGCCTCGCGCCGATCGGTTCTTTGCATTATGAGTGAACAGCGTTAAACTCAATGACCGCAATTGATGAGATTAAACAGCGTATCGATATTGTCGAGCTCATCGGTCGTTATGTGGAACTGAAGCGGGCAGGGAGCACATACAAAGGTCTTTGTCCATTCCACGATGAACGCACACCGAGCTTTGTGGTCTTTCCCCACACCGGCACCTGGCGTTGCTTTGGCGCTTGTGGCATTGGTGGTGATGCGTTTAGCTTTTTGATGCAGCGCGAAAACCTAGAGTTTCGCGAGGCACTGCAACAGTTGGCAGATGAGTTGGGGATTACGCTCGAAACGGAGCAGAATGCGTCGCAGGATCAACGCAGCCGGCTCTATGCGATCAACGAGGCAGCGGCCACCTACTTTCACGAATTGCTACGCCACCACAGTGGTGCCGCAGAAGCTCGCCGCTATCTTCAACAACGGGGTATTGATGGCGACGCAGCCCACCAATTTCAAATTGGGTATGCGCTCGACCAATGGTCTGCACTGCGCGACTATCTGAGCGAAAAAGGCTGGTCGATCGACGAACAGCTGGCGGCTGGGCTGGTAAAACAACACGAAGAACGCAAGAGCATCTACGATGCATTTCGTGGGCGAGTCATGATTCCCATTCGTGACCGCCAGGGGCGCATCATCGGCTTTGGTGGTCGTGTCCTGGGTGATGCACAGCCCAAATACCTAAACACTGCAGAAACAGCGCTCTTTCAAAAGTCACATATTATCTTTGGGCTCGACCGAGCTCGCGATGCCATTCGACAGGCCAACAAAGTTGTCATTGTCGAGGGGTATATGGATGTGATCGCGGCCCATCAACATGGCTTTGCCAACGTCGTCGCCTGCATGGGCACTTCATTGACGGCCGACCAGTTGCAGCAGTTGCATCGTTTCACGAACAATTTCGTACTGGCATTGGATGCAGATGCCGCGGGCCAGCAAGCAACCATGCGGGGACTGAACCAAGCCCGTCAATCACTGTTGCGGGTGCAAAAGCCCACGGTCATGGCCACGGGGCAGGTGCGCCTGACCGAACGGCTGAGCGCCAATCTCACGATTGTCTCCATGCCCGTGGGGTTGGATCCGGATGATGTGATCCGGCAAGAGCCCAACCGTTGGCAGCTGTTGGTGGAGCAGGCACAGCCGTTGGTCGATTTTTACCTGCGCTTTGTTGCCACCCAGTATGATCTGCAAAGTGCCCAGGGCAAAGGGCTGGCCGTGGCCGAAGTTGCGCCCCTGATTGCCGAGTTGGATGATGAGATCGAGCGCCAGCACTACATTCAACAGCTGAGTCGGCAGGTTCAGATCGATGAGCTGACCATTCTGAACCGGGTGCAGGCCGCGGCAAAGACCAGCAAGCTCCCAACCGAAACCAAACGCAGACGTTCGGCGAGCCGTTTCGGCGCACTCCGCAAAGAGGCGGCAACGCCCACAGACGAACCAACGCCAACACCGCCCAGCCAAGGGAAAACAGTTGGCAAAGCCCCAAGTGCCCCACGGCGCACCATTGAAGATCCAACGACCAAGGCAGAGGGGCGCGACGAACGGCCCAAGGCGATCTCACAGGAAGATCATCTGCTCGCAAATTTGCTCCGTGCGCCAGAGTTGCTTGTTTGGCTGGCGAATGCGGCCGAAACGTTGGAAATCAATCCACTGGAGACCGACGATTTCAAATCGGTGCAGAATCAGGAGATTTTCAAGGCGTTGCGCTACTATTTACAGGGCGATGAATCGTGGGACTGGGAACTTTTTCAGGAAACACTCACTGCTCACCTCCATGGTGATCTGGCCAGGTTGCTGAGTTATAGTGCTCAGTTGCCAGAGTGTGATGCATTTGAGTTGCGCATGGACACTGCTGCAACCATGATTCTGATGCGCATTGAACAACTGCGCACCGAAGCGCGCAATATTCAGTTTCTGCAGGATGACGCAGCACGCCAGGGAGACATGCAGGCAGCCAAACAGTTTGCCGAACTGAGCAACCAGCAAATTCGTGATCTTTTTCATTTGCAACAGCGCAAACATGATTTCAACTTGAAACTTTCAAAACTCGATGCCCTGTAAGTTGCACAGCCGGTTTTGCAGCTTACAGGAAGTTCAACCCATCTCAATTGCTGTTGTTCACTTTGTATGATCCGCAGACGCGGGTAGGGAAGGCCCATGAACAGAAGACGACGGACCGTTTCTAGAAACTCTGCACAAGGCGATTCGACAACCCCCATCGCTCGCTCGACTAGTTCCGTCGAAAGTGAACTAGATGAGTATATCAATCTGGGGCAGAAAGAAGAAGAAGAGGATGAAGATCTCCTCGATGAAGCGGAGGAGAATGAGGAGGAGGACGATTCCACCGCGCCCATTCCTCGGATCGAGCGCGACACCAAGCTCGAAGAAGAGATCGAGGCGGAAAAACATGTCCCGATCGAAAAACTCGTCGCTGATGTCCCTGAACTCAACCAGAGCCTCGACCCGGTTCGTATCTATCTACGCGAAATTGGACGTCATCCACTCTTAACGGGCGAAGAGGAAGAAGAGTTGGCCCAAGAGATCAAAGATGGCATTGGGCCGCTGGAACGGGTGGAACAGTTCATTGGCGAGTTAGATGGTCAGATTGCCCTTTCGACACGCATGACCCGCGCCTTGGATGAGATTGAGCAAGTACCGGATGAAGAGGAACGCAGCGAACTGGAGCACCTGATCTTCATCGGCAAACGGGCACACAACCGGCTCACCCAAAGCAACTTGCGCTTGGTTGTGAGCGTGGCCAAGCGGTATATTGGTCGCGGCCTAAACTTCCTCGATCTGATCCAGGAAGGCAATGTGGGTCTGATCCGTGCCGTGGACAAATTTGACCACACCCTCGGCTTTAAGTTCAGCACCTATGCCACCTGGTGGATCCGCCAGGCGATTAGCCGTGCCATTGCCGACCAGGCGCGAACCATCCGCATTCCGGTGCACATGGTCGAAACGATCAACCGCCAGGGGCGTATTCAACGTCGTTTGCAACAAGACTTGGGACGCGAGCCGACCTTTGAAGAGATTGCGTTGGAGATGGATTTCCTTGATGAAGAAGATGTCTCGGTGATCCGCA
The DNA here is from genome assembly GCA_965228585.1 of Caldilineaceae bacterium. GTDB lineage: Bacteria > Chloroflexota > Anaerolineae > Caldilineales > Caldilineaceae > JAHBVH01. Next base: position 1,921,414 of record CBDDHX010000004.1, on the reverse strand, counting down.
AGGCGATGACCGCGGAACTGGTGCTGGAAGCAGACGTGGAACGGCGGCTGGAACGGGCAGCGCAAAAGGTGCAACGCATCAAGCGTCTGAGCCAGGAACCGATTAGCCTGAACACGCCGGTGGGCACGGAAGAGAACAGCTCGCTGGGTGATTTCATCGAAGATGACAGCATGCCCGCGCCAGAAGGAGTTGCCAGCCGTCGCCTGTTGCAAGAGCACATGAGCGAGATTCTGGAAGGGCTGAGCGAGCGCGAGCGCAAGGTGCTGGTCATGCGCTTTGGGCTGGAAGATGGCATCACGCGCACGCTGGAAGATGTGGGGCGCGAGTTTAACGTTACCCGTGAACGGGTGCGGCAAATCGAAGCCAAGGCACTGCGCAAATTACGTCACCCGCTCCGCAGCCGCAAGTTGCGCGATTATCTGTAAACAGCCATGTACGAGCGCATCTTCCCCATGACAAAGTTCAGAACCCGCCGCATGCTACACGGGCTGAAGCCGCAATATCTGTCCTAAAATTCTCTGCGTCAGCGTAGGCGGCTGGCGGTAATTCAAAGAGCACAACCAGATTTCAGGCTATGCTCTCAATACAAAAGGTGAGGCTCAAATAGCTTCACCTTTTTTGTTGCCTGCAAATCGATACCCCAGCCGGGATGTGAGCCAACGGCTACGTGATCCCCAACAATGGTTACTGGGGAGTTGAGCGATCGGTTTGTACGGGAATTGATCATCGCACCCAGCGCGGTGCTCTGGCAACGACTGCTTGCCGGAACCGCGCAGCTTGCGATGCACTCAATGCAGGCGACCAAAGCCAGGTTCCTCGGGCAGCGGATAACAGCCATCCACCAGCTTGATCGGTGAATCCGCGGGCAAGATGCCACTTTCCATGAAGAGCGTATTGGGCAGCGCGGCCAACACGTGCAGGTGAATACCGCCGCCATGGGAAGCATAGGGAATGTTAAATGCATCGGCCATGAGACCGATTTCCAGACATTCGGTGACACCACCGGCCCGCCGCAGATCGGGCTGCACAATGTCCACGGCGCGACGGGTAAAGAGTTCACGGAATTGCCGCTTGCCATAGTTGTTTTCACCCGAAGCAATGGGAATGGTGAGATCGTGCGCCAGCAGTGCCAGCCCGTCGACATCATCGGCTCGCAGCGGCTCCTCGAACCAATAGCAGCCCATCTCTTCATAGACGCGGCCACGGCGCAGCGCTTCGTTGACGGTGAAGACCTGATTGGCATCGACCATCACCAATTTGTCACCGACAATTGATTGAACGGCCTCGATACGTTCAATGTCCGCTTCCAATGTTGGCGACCCTACTTTGACCTTGACGCCACAAAACCCTTGTGCCATTGCCTGTTCGGTGATGCGCTTCAGTTCATCAATTGGATAGTTGAGCCAGCCAGACATGGAATAGGCGGGCACTTTGGTGCGCTGTGCGCCCAAGAGTCGCCAGACCGGCTGTTCCAATGCGCGACCCATGATATCCCAGAGCGCAACGTCAATGCCAGCAATCCCAAAGAGCACCAACCCCTGTACCCCATGATAGTCGTTCAAGCGCCACAGTTGATCGCGGATGCCCCGCACCAGAAATGGATCGGTGCCGACAATGGCCGGACCCAGCACTTCGTTAACCAGTTGGGCAAGCAGCACCGGCGCCTTCTCCACGCGGCCAAAGTAGGTGGTGCTAGTGCCCCGGATGCCTTCGCTCGTCTCGATGGTGATCAGACACTCGCCACGCGAGTCAAGCGTCTGCAATGCATCGCGAACGGGCTCGGTGCGGCGTTCAGTCGTTGCGGTCGCGTGCACCTGCGTAATTTTCATAACAGTGGATCCTCGTCTGTGGGTTCATCGATTTTGTAGGCAGTAAACAACTGCAACAGCCAACACAAGCTCCCATTATAGTCCGATTCATGATCTATGCAAACCACTTTTTTCACCCCACGACACAACGTTGCGCTGTTTTTATTTTCCCGATTTGACAAGAACCCCATCCTTCAGTACAATGAGCGTCGTTGTCGAAACACAGTCCTCGGTAGCTCAATCGGCAGAGCATCCGGCTGTTAACCGGACGGTTGTTGGTTCGAGTCCAACCCGGGGAGCCTCTTAATACGCCACACGTGATTTTTCACGATGTGGTGTATTTTTTTTGTTTAACGTTCATGCTCCTCGGTAGCCGGGTGCCCCCCGGGCGCGGCAGAGCATCCGGCTGTTAACCGGACGGTTGTTGGTTCGAGTCCAACCCGGGGAGCCTCTTAATACGCCACACGTGATTTTTCACGATGTGGTGTATTTTTTTTGTTTGACGTTCATGCTCCTCGGTAGCCGGGTGCCCCCCGGGCGCGGCAGAGCATCCGGCTGTTAACCGGACGGTTGTTGGTTGTTGCCAAGCAACCACTCCGTGATCGGTCCTACCCGGGGAGCCTCTTAATACGCCACACGTGATTTTTCACGATGTGGTCTGTTTTTTTGTTTGACGTTCATGCTCCTCGGTAGCCGGGTGCCCTTTGGGCGCGGCAGAGCATCCGGCTCTTAACCGGACGGTTGTTGGTTGTTGCCAAGCAACCACTCCGTGATCGGTCCTACCCGGGGAGCTTCTTAATACGCCACACGTGATTTTTCACGATGTGGTCTGTTTTTTTTGTTTGACGTTCATGCTCCTCGGTAGCCGGGTGCCCTTTGGGCGCGGCAGAGCATCCGGCTCTTAACCGGACGGTTGTTGGTTGTTGCCAAGCAACCACTCCGTGAACGGCCCAACCCCCATTCGCACGTTTGTTCTGGGGATTTTTATTCCGGCACTTTTGAGGAATTTTATCTTGACACCGACACGCCTCCCGTACTTGACACAGCCGTGATCAGATAACCACGATCAGGCGAGGCAGGTTTGCCAGCCAGTGACCAGGCGCGTTGCGACGCAGCGCGTGCCAGATCCGATTGACCACCTGACGTCTATCCATGGCCAGTGCACGGCCATCAAAGACCCAACGAACGGTGGCTGGATTGGGGTAGAGGATGCTGCTGTGGCCAAGTTGCGCCACCAGATGCGGCTGTTCAAGCCTGGGGTGTGGTTGCAGCAAATAGTGAAGCTCTTGGTGCACCACCGTGATACTTGGCACGGTGGTGCCGTCGGGCAAGAGTCCCAGGCTCCGGGCAAAACGCATGCTGCTTGCATAGCGGGTATCGCGCGAAGCAAGCCGGTGGGCGAGACGCATGGCCAGTCGTGCGGCACGACGTTGGTAGGGGCTAGCCATATAATCGCGCACGAGATGGTGAAAGCCGGGCACCGCATGGAAACGGTTGATAAAGCGGACCAGCTCGTGATCACCCGTGGCCAGTCGATCACGCCAAATGCCATCCAACAGCCCCTGTTGGTGGAGCGCAGCCTGTGCAGCAGCATGATAGATACGGAGTCGGGGTGAATAGGAATGGGTACCGCGCACTATCGGCTGGGAGGTGGGTAGATCGCGGATCCAGAGGACACGTGGCCGATAGCGATGGCGGGGTACCCAGCGACGCACAATGTGAGTCACCAACGGGCGTCGTCTGCGCAGGCGCCGCGGGCGCACGATCCGTCGTCGAAGCCGGCGCAGCGGGATCCGCTGTCGACGCCGCATACCCACGGGCCGACGGGAAATTCGTCGTCGCAAGCCTATTCTTTTCTGCTGGGGCTGTCGTCGAATCCGGCGCAGAGGGATGCGCCGCAGAGGAATACGACGACGTTGCACACCCACGAGCCGACGAGGGGTACGTTGTTGCAACCGTATTCTTTTCCGATGGGGCTGTCGTTGAGTCGGTCGGCGACGGCGGGATCTGCGCACGTTAACAGCCATGAGTCCCTCCTTCTTCTGCACAGGATTATCTTTTCGACGGTGTTGAGTATTGCGCAAATTATATGTTTTGGATTTCAATCAGCGGTCGCGACCAGGGACTTCTCTATACCCGAGACAAGATGCACAAAAGATACGTCACACAATACTCAGTACACTGTACTGTCAATTTTCGTAGCTACGACACAGCACAAAAGAGTGCGTTGCACAGGTGCAAGTAGCGCAGGTTGCCCCTGATTGTGTCACCTGTGCGATGCACTCGAGATCCCACCCGGACGGAGATCGAACACGAAGAAACTTAATTTTCGCACTGTTGAGTGAAAGCGAGAAAGTTTTTGAAAATCGATGTACACTCGTCGAGGCCGGATGGTCCCCGACACGGCTCAGCGGTAGTTTCTAAACCGAGCAGGTCGTGAGCCGTCCGCGAGGTCCCCCGGCACGGCTCACGACCTCGCGGACGACCGCGATCATCTAACTATTTGAAACGTCACATGGGTGGGGCGGGCGTGCTGCGCACCCCACATTGCACAGGGCTCAGTTTGCATTGTCGCGGAACTCCGCGATCTAGCGTTGGCGTCAACGCCCCGTAGTGGCTCGGATGATCGCAAAGTAGCGGGGATCGGTGATCTGGCCGTCGGCATTGGTGCGTACAGTAGTCTGCGAAACAGAGTTGCGTACATTGCCACCAATCGTGATCAAATGGCCGGGACGCACGGCAGTTACCACATCACAATGGGTCTTGTGGCCACGGCGTACATTGTCAAAGGTCACCCCTGATTGTCGGCGTTTGCAGACCAGATCACCTGGCTCTGGTGCAATTTCGGTGGTGCGAAACGCCTGAAAGGGCGAACGCCCACCCGAGCGGCGGTTCTCCCTGGCTTGGGCAATGTAGTGGGCATGGGCAGCAGCATAGGCAAAATGGTGGCCTGCCCCAGCCTTGCGCATGAGCCAAGAGATAAAGGCGGCGCTCCAGGGGTAGCGGTGCCACCAACGGCTGCCACTCGGCAGCCAACCGGCACCACGACGCCAATACGCAGCCAATACTGATCGCATGCGGGGGTTCCCCTCTTTGGTTCTGCCCCGATTCCAACGGCGCCACTCGCGTCGTGCCAACTGCACCAAATTGCGTTTGAGAAGTGTGGTGGAGAGCGAACTGCTGCGGCCCGGTCGCGCCCTACCCCCGGGAAGCGGGGGTGCGCCCGCGCGCAGCAGCGCCCGTTCCGTCCTGGGCCCGGCACGGCCATCTGTAACCAGCCCGGCCCGCCGTTGAAAGCGGCGCAGCGTTGCTCTGGTGCGCGGCCCCAGTCGACCATCCACAGCCAGCCGCGCCGGGAGCACCCGGTTCAGTGCACGCTGCAGCCAGCGCACATAGTGCTGGCTGCGGCGGTTGCGGACAAACGTATTCGTTTCGTTTTCTGCTGCCGGCATTTGCCTGATCAGCTGCTCATACTGAGTCATTGCTCGCCCTCTCTCACTCTGCTACAGTTCCATCTCCGCTGCATCTATCCCAGCGGCAAACACCACGGGGGCTGCTTGCTGGGGTGGTAGCCTCCTCTGCTTGCGGTTTACATGGGGTGGGGTGCGCGCTAGAATTCGTTGAATGTTGCCGCCCAAGACCAATGCAGCCGCGCTGGGTTGTAGCTGGAGCAGTCGGATCTTGGCCAGCTCCACCCCCGGATGGAGCCACGGCCCATCCGAACCAAAGAGCACCTTGTGTGCGCCCGCCCGTTTCACCGCCTGGACAAGATAATCAAAGCGGCGTACGCCTGACGTATCTGTGTAGACATTGGGGTAGCGCACCAGCTGATCGATAGTCTGTTGGTGCGCTCGCCAGTCGCCCCGGAAGCTGCCCAGGTGGGGAATAATGAAGTTGACCGTTGGGTATTGGGAGGCTAACATTTCGACGACGTGCGTCTTGCCAATGACATCGACCAGCAGTGGCAGACGGAAGTGACGGGCAACATCACATACTTCGCGCGTGGCCATGGCATCATGGCCATGGACTTTGATCCCACGGAATCCCCACTCCGCAACGGCTTGTTCGACCATGGGACGGATGCGGTTGGCATCCCGGGCACAGTGGACAAAAGCAAAACCGATCAGCTGTTGGGGCCGTTGCCGTACGATGCGGGCAACCTGGGCATTGGCTTGGGCATAGTTACTGTGAAAGGGAGCAAAGACCACGGTTTTGGTAATGCCAGCGGCGCGCGCCCGTCGGAGATAGCTCCGTAGCGGCGCATCTGTGTTCCAAGGCGCAGTCATGAGATCACCCTTGCCGGCGTGACAGTGACAGTCGATAATCATTGGTGCAGCCCCGTTCTCCCGGATCAATCGTAGGCCAGCACACTCTCGCGTGTTGGCTGCGTGGCCAAGGTGTTGCGTCTGTTCTGTTTGACCAGGCGACGCCCCCGGCGGTTGCGTGGACTGCGGCCCAGCACTTCGGCGCTGGTCAGCCATTCTTCGGCATCATCGGCGATCTCGAGCAGGAGCGCCTCAAACTCAGCGCGGGTAGCATTGAGGATATGCGCCTGGGCCAACCAGCGCAGGACCGTCCGTCCGGCAATGGCCATGCGGCTGCGCTGTGATGCGTTAATTTGGCGACCAAGATGGCGCTTGGCCACTTCCTCGATCACGTCCCACGCATTGTCCGCGCCAAAGAGCTTCTTGACATCCTCTGTATTCAGAATCCGAAATGCTTCATCGAGAAGTTGGAGGACTTCGACCCGTAAAACATTGATGTGTCCATATGATGACCCCTTCAAGTTATTGCGCAGGTCGAGCCCCGCTCGCCGCACCACCGCGATGCTGCCATAGCCCGGATCCGTTGCACGCGATTGAAAGAGTTCAGAAATTCGTTTGTCGCGGTAGAATTGCGCAACTTGCGTCATGAAGTGACCAAAGAGGGCATGGAACTCGTGATTGGGCTTGGCACCGGGTGGGGGTGCTGTGTTGGTATAGCCAAAGACCCGGCGATAGGCCTGCAACCGGTCACGACGTGTAAAGCGCAGCACTTGACGTCGATCAAACTGATAGAGACCAAAAGCACCTGGTCCGGACGAGAGACGGATGGTGCCGGCACGGAAGAGCTGCTGTAACTTGATGACGGTCTGAAAGACCCCAATCTCATCGTGCTGGAAGAGGTAATAGAGATCCGCGATTGCCAAGATGCGCTCTGACGTAACGGTCTCATCATAGACTGTGACCTGTTGCGGAACCCGAGTCTCCATCAGTGCTCGGGCCGCGTCGGGACCAAGTCCCACCAGTTGAGACAGCCCATGATCCGCTGGTGGCGTAATCCCGGCTTCCTCTTCCACGACCCCACTCAGCAGATCGTCGAGCTGGCGAACGATAGCATCTCCCAGCTGTGGGTTTTGGATTAGCTCTGGCCCCAGGCGGTCAACCAGAGTCTTCCGGAGTTCTGCGACTCGGTCATATAGATTTTGATAGCGTTCAAACGTTAGCTTCTCATCGTTCGGTGGCATTGCGACCTCCTAATAAAGGGACAGGCTCCGTCCGCTCTGATTCTGTTGCAATTCACTTTGTCTGGCGCGTGGGCCAGAGGGTTGTGCACCATTACGCTTTGCGTCGGATCTCGCCCGAGAGTGTCGCAACCTGTTCCAGTTGTGTCGCCAGTTCACTCAGCGACCGGCGCACACGGACACGACTGTAGCCAATATGGCTGACGCTCTGCGTCTGTGCTGCACCGAGGACCAATCGTTGCAGAAGCGAGGCCTTCTTCTTAATCGTCTCTACTCCGCGGCGTCCCCCATCTCTAATCAGGGTGGGTCCTTCCGTCTGAGCAAAGCGCGAGACCCAGCTGAGCAGTTCTTCAACCAGCAGTGGTTCAGGAATGGAATTGTCGTCCAGGATCGGAATGCTTTGGCCATTGTGGGTCACAGTTCTGGGGAAGATGATACGTACAGCCTGCCGCTCTGCCGGTCCCAGATAGACTGAGTTCATCAGCTGATAGGTCTCATTGACTGATTCGCCCACAGAAAAGAAGGCCCGCTCCAACAAAACCAGCTGCGTACCAAGGAATTTGGTCTGGTCAAATTCTTGCTGGAAGGTCCGCCACGTGGCATCGAGGGCTGAAACATAGTCTCGAACCACCAAAAAATTGGTCAAGTGCTGTTCTTCATCAACGGTATTGATGAACTGGTCCGAATACCCACCTTCTGCTTCAAGCAGATCGAGCTGCTCAAAGAGGAGAGAGAAGGTATCATTAACCCGCTGTTGACGTGGCCCTTCCTCCAACCCAAATTCGTTGACCAGCTCTACAAACTCTGTCTTGATAATGGAGCGGATGGCCGCGAACTCCTGCTTGTCTGAATCGGGATCAAGCGGATCCAGACCTGTAAGCAGCAGGAGCGCATCGTTGAGTGCTGCCTGCCCACGGTGATAGAGACTGGCTGCGGCACCGGTAACTGTGCCACCAAGCTCTGTCTGGACCGCATAGGCCCGCTGGGTGAGCTTGATCTGGCGTTTGCCATCGACCGTTTCCACGGCAAAGGAGCGAGTGAGTGAATCGTAAAATGCACGCGAGTCATTCTTGTCAAAGCGGCGTCCGAGCACATTCACCAGCGCCCCATCCAAGATTTCCTGCAGCGCTCCACTATCACTTGTTCTATGGGCACCATAGCCGTTACCCTTTGTTGCCGGGCCACCAGTCTCCTGCGTCGGCATATAGGCGGCAATATCCAGGACGGCATCGCTCAGTGCACTATCTGACGGTGCCACACCACCGCTGCCAGAGCCATTTGTGTCTGTAGGCCGCCGCCGGTAATAGACCGTAGGCAGCCAGGCTACTGAGTTCACCACGATCTCTCGCGTTTCTGGACTAATGAGCTCTCCACTAGCCGGGGATTCTGGGAACCGCACATAAAATGTGCCTTGGCGGTTGGCAAAGACATAGTTGCCATCTTTGTCGGTTAGCACCGCGTCCAGTTCCTGACCGTTTTCATTGTAGAGGCGGACGAGGACATCGGGAATTCCTTGTTCCTCCGCTGCACCCTGTTGCATCTGATACGCAATCTTCCCGCGAATCTCATGGACTTCACGCTGATACCCAGTCGGTTCTGCTTCGGTTGACAGACCCGCCATGATTTCGACTCGCTGCTCCATCTCGCTGGTTAATTCGAACTCAGCACCATGTCGGGCAATGAATGAGCTCACCACCGGCCGCGCAACCGAATTTGGCGTGGTCGTGTATTCAGCTGAGAGGGTATAGTTGGCAGCGAAACGCAATGTGTAATGACCGGGAGGCGCAGCCAGAAAGTATTCGCCACTCTGGGTAGTGTAGGTGGAGGCAACTGCCCCTCCCTGTTGATCGACCAGCAATACCGGTATGCCAGGGATGCCTGGTTCGGAGCCCAGCCGTTGCTGGTTCTGGTCTTGATCGAGAAAAATAACCCCATGAACATCGCCACTCACCGCTGTGTAGATGATCTCGAGATTATCGACCTCTCGGCCGGGACCCGCGGCAAATGACCTGGTGCTTGAATGTTCCTTGTCTAGCTGCAACTGCTCTTGACCGAGCCCGAGCTTTTGGCTCTCTGTCGCGGAGATGCTTCTCTTGGCCTCCAGAACATAGGTTCCGGATTCGCTTGGATGGAAGGTAAAGATCCCCTGACCATCGGTCTTGGTGGTGCTCTGCTTGCCGGTGGTGAGGTTGGCGAGAGTAACGGTTAGGCCAGCGAGAGGGTGCTCCCGCGTGGCATCCGCTCCCTGACGCCACACCACAGTACCACGGACAACGCTCTGCGCGGCGACATAGTCGATCCGCCCAGCATCAAACACTTCGCCATTTGCGAGCGGCACACTGATTTGCGCTAAGGCGTCGTTATCCAGACGTAGCTCGGGTAAGGTGGACGGCAATTTGTCCCCACAGGATTGGAGCCACTCTGCCGGCAGATCATTGGGATCGATCGTGGCCGGTAGCACAACCGTCCAGTCACCGGTTGGAACCTGGTCGAAAAGAAAGCGCCCCTGCTGGTCCGTGCAGGTCGTTGCAAAACGGTGCTGAGTACTGTCGTCATGGAGCTCGACAAAGACCCCTTCTAGCTGAACCTCACTGCGATTGCGTGTCTGCACCCAGCAGAGTTCGCCGTGGATCTGGTTGGCAAGCGCTTCGGCAATGTGAACTTCTACCTCTGTGCCTGGCGAGACCTGGGTACCAGCTGCAGGGCTCTGGCGAAAAACCCGTCCAGCCTGTCGTCGGCTCGGCTTATTTTTTACACTCGGCTTCAGTCCTTCTTCCTCGAGATTTTGGATGGCGTCGGACTCAGAGTCTCCCGTAACATCTGGAACCGCGACCAGTGCGGGTACTGCAATTCTGACGGTGACCGTGCTTTGTGGCACGGTGGTGTAGTAACCGGGCTCGGGGTCTTGCTGGAAAACCTTGTCGGGCGCAATGGCGTTGAGTGGTTCATCCGTTGCCTGCATCTGGAGCCCATGTTGGTTGAGGCTCTTTTCGGCCTTCTGGCGTGGATAGCCACAGACGTTGGGCACACAGACAAATGTCATTTCAGCCAAGAGGATATCATCCGATTTTTTTTCCACTTTGGTCGTTGCTTCAAATGCCTCTGCGCGCTCGGCACGTAGACGAATCACGACAGACTCATTGCCAGCGGCCAATTTGTTAAAGGTGGTGTCGTCACAGGGCAGATCGCAACAGCCGCTCTTATCTGTCGTTCCTTTTGTGCCGCCCAGCATCGGCTGTTTCTGTGTATCGCACACCTCAACTTCTAGGTTCTCGATATCTGCTTCGATACCCTTCACTTGAACCCGAATAAACTTGTTGCTACTGCTTGTCTGTTCTGCCATACCTATACCTCCATATTCGGCTACTGGATCTGCTGCATCTATTTGCCGTTACCGTTCCGTTTCGTGCTCTCAAAACGCACAGATTGTGCTTTCACTCGGTAGATGTGGTGCCAACTGCAGAACCGAATCTTCAGATGGGCACTTGCCCACCTGGTTCTGGCCGATAAATCTGGGAACTGGTGGCGGTTGCCTGGGTCGAGATCATGGTTATATATCTGCTGTCGGTCAACTCTTGCCAAGCTTGCAGCAGCGCCCGCTCAATTGCAATCAGCTGGTCGGGACAGTGGCTAAAGGCATCACAGACGCCACTGGCCCACTGTGCCCACTCGCGCTCATCCTGACACGCGAGCTCGAGCAGATCTCCATAGGCATCCGACGTAACGACACTGTTATAGAAGTCGCAGGAAACCTGAATCACAGACTCGTGGCAGCTTGTGAGCTCCTGTTGAATCTGTTGTAGATGGTAGCTAGTCTGGATCTGCTCTCCTGCCCGGTGAACAGCATCGGTGGCATCCGTCAACAGACCTTGCCAACGTAGAAGCTCATCCTGCAACGTTAGCACATGAAATTCCACATCTGCATTGGGTTTGCCTTCAACGATGGCCCAGTGCAGATGGTTAAACGATTGTTGCAGAGCCTCGATCTGCTCTGCCAACTTGTGGAACGATGCAACTAGCGTCATAACTACCTCTTGTTGAGCGCCTGATAAAAGTTCCGTGTAATCGTCTGGGGGGACGCGAGCTTTTGATCCACGGCCCAACGGGAAGCACTAACGAGAAAGCGGGCCGGAACAATGCCGGGATCAGTGCCAATTGCAAGACGTTGGGCCGCTTCTTCCGTCATCTGCTGGAAGTTGGGGGTAAAGGTGACCACGTCGACCAGACGCTTGTCGCCCAATTGCCGGTACGGTTGAAAGCAGATGGTATCGACCACCAGCCGGTTCGCTTCCCGAAAAGTGTCAAGAAACTGCACGGGAATATTGGTAGGTGTATCGGCTGGATATAGCTGATGCCACAGACGCCGGAGCGCCTCTGCTTCTTTTGGAAAGTTCATTCGTCGTAACAGCTCAAAGTTGATCCACGCCCGCAAATAGGGAGTGGGATGGACCCCGCGTGGATTAAAGCGCAGGGTGGTTGCTGGCGAACGGGCAATGACATCGAGTAAAGAAAGGACAATGGCAGGCCCCCCCAACAACAGACCACAGAGATCGGCCCAAATCTCTTTGTGCCATCGGCTCCAAATCAGACTACTTTGCTGCTCCAATCCCGCGTTGCGCAGACGCCGCAAGATCCGTTTGGGTACCGCTTGCCAGAGACCGAGATCGCTCTGCAGATTGTGGCTCACCTCGTGATGGACTGCACCAAGTGTCCATGGATTGACCAGACGGTGGTAGGGCAACTGAACAATGGGAAATGGGTTCATCTGCCTGCCCAATCGTGTCAGGCGCACGCCACGACGATAGGTAGAAGGTGTGAAGCCCGTCTCCATGTACGTAAAGGGCGCTGGTGCTGGAATCGAGCGCGCTGTACCAAGCCGGGTGTAGACACATTGGTAGCAATCCAGCGCAATGCGATCGGTGGCTAGGAGCGAGTGGGCAATGGGAGTCTGGCGCTGACCAAAGAGTTCTAAATAGAAATCCCAGATCTTCTCCACGAGCCGGATTCCCTGCAAAACTCGTTCCTTACGCAGCAGCAGCTCGGTTGTGTGTGTGGCAGAAGGTTCACTGATTGTATCCTCTGCTGCCTGCGACACCTGGTCTCCAAGTCGCATGATTCGGCTCTGTAGCTGGCGGATCAGGTCATTGGCCGCCTGCACATGGGCCGGCGAGGGAGCAGCTGGGCCACTCCCAAACTCTTGCTTGCGAAAAGGTCGCAACGCTGCTGTGTCGCGGTCAGCGTTGAGGGCTTGGGTACTGGCAAAGCGCGACAACAGCTCTCGCGACGATGGCTCCGATGGCCGCCATTGTTGTGCAATGGGGCTGGTGGCCTTGGGTCTCCGTTTCAATTTCGTAGCTCTCATCTAGCCACTCCGAATCATACCTACCACTGAAAATTGCCTGCGGGCCGATGGTGCGTTAGCGTCTTGTGCTGCGCAACGGTCGCGTGTTGGAGTGCAGCCCAACGAGAATTGCTCGGGCAAAGCGATCGGCCACTAGCTTTTGCGTGATGGGACGCATTGCAGCCACATCTTCTGCTAGCTTTTCCACGGCTCGCACCTGAATCAGTGGGAGCTGTGCAATCGCGCGCCGGGTGCTCTCTCGACTGTGTAGATCTCTTGTCACTCCCACAGTGGAGCGGATCAAAACAGGCAGGAAAGGCCACAGTGGCTGATAGACCTGCGGCACCAGTTGAAGCACCAGCGTGGTCGCGGCGGCCATTAACTCTCCAGCCTCCTCTTTGCTGGCAGCCTCAGTTGCGGCGTTGGCCAGCGTCTCCATTGCTATCAAATGCTCTCTGAGCGCGGCTGACCAGCGTTGCAGCGATGCATCCTCCGGAAACAGTTCATCAGGTTCTTCGGCATCGTACATATCTGCATCGTACATATCTGCATAGCGCGCACGATCATCACGGTCGAACTCATAGCGGTCGGGGTCCTGGCGGTCAAGGTCCTGGCGGTCAAAATCATAGTGGTCAAAATCATAGTGGTCAAAACCATAGCGGTCGGGCACAATCGCATCTTCCATGGGTAGCAAGGTCGGTTGGTGTGGTCCACGCTGTCGCTTCTGGACAGTATAGGGAAGGGTCGTCACGTGACGAGCCCACTTTAGCGCAATGCGCGCCGCCCGCTTGGGCACACTCCTTTCCTGGGACTGGCGACGTGGATCATCGACATGGGCAAGTGACTCCCTGCGAGCTAGGCGCTCTTCGCCAGCCGCGGGAGCAACGTGACCGCTCTCCTCGCCCGCGAGCGCTGCATCTTCATCCCTTGTGGCTCGCTGCCCTGCTGTTACCTCCGTTGCCACCCTGCCATTTGTTTGCAGTGGGCCAAGCTCTTGTGAATCATGTGTAGCCATGGTGCTGTTGCCTCCAATATTCTCCCGTAGCCCCTACAAGACACAGTAGCGAGGTCGAATCATCCGCCGGCGGCGGCGCGGTACCCGATGGCGCGAGCGTGACCGCCGATTGCGAGGCACGCGTCGTCGTGGGCGTGATTGGCGGCGTCTACCACGAAAGAGCTTGCCCACCCCACGGACAATGGCTGGTGCAACCGAAGAGATCACAGGTAGCAGCGCACCGATGAATTCATCCGCGTCATCTTCCAGCTCATCCTCACGCAGGAGCGAAGAGAGCAACGGACCCGCGACGCTGGCCAACATGCCCAGAAACTGATCCGCCTCGGCTTCACTCTCAGATTCGGCTGCCAACTCAGCATAGTAGGCCATCTCATCCAACAAGGTGGGATCGCCACCTTCGGCGGAAAATTCGTCTTCAAAGCTTGCTTCGGGTTCCCACTCGCGGCTGCGACCTGTGCGGTAGCGACGGGCCGCAGCACGGTTATCGCGCGCAGCTTTGGCCAGTTGGCGTTTGTTGGCAATCGTCTTGACCAACTGTTGCTTGATCGCTTTGGCCACGAGCCGACGGGTTGGACGACGCCCGGCACGGATCTGACGTTTCACCTGCAGGGCAGCCTTGGCCAACGCTTTGGGAATCGCTTTGACTGCTGCTTTGGACGCGGCGCGCGAGCGAACCTTGCGGCGCACAACAGCGGCTAATTCGCCGTCACCTTCATCGTCAGCAGCTTCCCAATCACCGTACTCCCAATCGCCATATTCCCCATCGCCAAATTCACCATCGCCATACTCCCCGTCATCAAATTCGCCATCGTCAAATTCATCATAAGCTTCGAACGCGGCGAACTCATCCTCATCATCACCAAATTCATCGTCAAAATCCTCTAGCTCATCCAGCGCGAGTTGTTCATAATCCCCATTCATTCCATGGATTCCTTCCTGTTACATATTGTCATCGCTCATGTGGGTGATCGATGTGCCAGTGATCGATGTGCCGGTGATCGATGTGCCAGTGATCGATGTGCCAGTGATCGATGTGCCAGTAGTATAGGTGTGGGCGGTATCGAACTGGTTAGCCAACCACACAGTAGCGGGGCCGCACGATACGACGTCGGCCACGGCGTTGGGGTCGACGCGAACGTGGATACCCTCTGCGGCGACGACTGCGACGTCCGGCACCACGGATCAGGCGACCGGCCCCACGAATGACCTTGGGGAGGACTCGTCTGGCTATGGGGAGCACCTTGCTCAACAGGCCACCGATGAATTCATCCGCGTCATCTTCCAGCTCATCCTCACGCAGGAGCGAAGAGAGCAACGGACCCGCGACGCTGGCCAACATGCCCAGAAACTGATCCGCCTCGGCTTCACTCTCAGATTCGGCTGCCAACTCAGCATAGTAGGCCATCTCATCCAACAAGGTGGGATCGCCACCTTCGGCGGAAAATTCGTCTTCAAAGCTTGCTTCGGGTTCCCACTCGCGGCTGCGACCTGTGCGGTAGCGGCGGGCCGCGGCACGGTTATCACGCGCAGCTTTGGCCAGTTGGCGTTTGTTGGCAATCGTCTTGACCAACTGTTGCTTGATCGCTTTGGCCATGAGCCGACGGGTTGGACGACGCCCGGCACGGATCTGACGTTTCACCTGCAGGGCAGCCTTGGCCAACGCTTTGGGAATCGCTTTGACTGCTGCTTTGGACGCGGCGCGCGAGCGAACCTTGCGGCGCACAACAGCCGCTAACTCATCGTCACCTTCATCGTCAGCGGCTTCCCAATCACCGTACTCCCAATCGCCATATTCCTCATCGCCAAATTCACCGTATGCTTCGAACTCCCCAAATTCATCTTCATCATCACCGAACTCATCGTCGTCTTCAAACAGATCATCAAGTTCTTCGTCCCCAAATTCATCCAAGTCTTCCATCTCAAGCAGTTCATATCCATTATTCGTCATCATATCGCTCCTTGTCTGCATGGAAATTCTTGTGAGACCTGACGCATCTACGGTACTGCCAAAGAAGAAAGATGGCTAGTCCCATTTTTTGGGGAGACATGTTGTAGGTAACTCAAATAGGGGACACATAGATTAGGTATTGCAGAGTATCGCTTCTGCGCGTATACTAGACGTTGCACCAACCTTCGCAAGAGATGCCACGAATCTATCTGTAAATTCAGTTACGAACCAATTCATTCGTCAAGCCGATTGGGTGAAGAGAGAGAATTTACGGATGGAGGTAGTCGCGATAGCTTTTGCGAAACATGACCCCCTCCTCCCTATTCTGAATTCGTTTAATGCATAGCAATGCCATGTACATCAATATTGCCCGTTGCAGTGAAGCGTACGGGAAAGCTGTGTTGGCCTGGTTTTGTCGACCAAAATACACTTTCCCCCGAGCCCACAATATGCTAGAGGTTCAAATGGATGTCAGCATGGTCAAACACCTGGCACACTACGATCTAAAATTACAAACGACCTGAAATTACAAACTATTCGTGATCGAAATGCATCAATGTGCCATCAGATCGATAAACTTGATTGATGTTGATCTGCGGATAATGGACAAGGATTAATAGAGAAATCATGGTAGCGTTGCACAATGGTGGAATCAGCGTTCTCTAACGCTGAACGTGTGCACGAGAGAATGCACACGCCGCAAGGTGCAAGGTCGATTTGCTTTCTCTATGAGGTCGAAAAGCGCAATCGCGTTGCGCTGTGAACTATGAGAATCGGTTGAGAGCAACTGTTGCACCAGCGTGAGTGTATGTTGCAGCGTATTTTAGGAGAGGCAGAAAGGCGGTGATGTAGGGCAATTTGGGATTTTTTGTGAGATCAAAAAGAATTGGGATTGCACAGTGGGGGAGTAAATTTTCTCTATTTCGAGCAAGTTCAGGACATGATTCACAAGATGAAAAGCTAAGATCGCTTAAAATCCCTACAGTGCGGTTGGCTTGAAAACGGTAGGTTTCCGCTTGCCGGAACTACTGTTTTCAAACAGAGCCCACTTTAGTTTTAGCCGAGCAAGGAGATAAATGCCCAGGTTGACCGCTTGATCCAGCCAGCGTCGCAGCTTTGGTGTGCCGTGTGTACACCCAGATCATACGATCTGCTATAGCGGGAGACAACCACATGATGATCAAGATCGGAGAGGAATTCCGGGATATCTCAAACCGGGACAAAATTGTCGCGCTTGTGAAGCAACTGATGCTGCTTGTTTGCAAACATCAGTCCACGTTTGCACAAACAAGTGTTAGTCTAGAGGTGTACGCAGATCACGATGCTGATCCCCTGACGCTCATGCTCGACATTTGGGTCAATGGGGAACAATATCGGCCAGTGCGGCTCCAAGCGACTTCCAGTGAAGTTGAGGCGTTGAGCCCACGTGAGCGTGAAATTGTCAGTTTGGTCGCCAAAGGGTATCCCAACAAGGCAATTGCACAAATTTTAGAGATTAGTCACTGGACAGTGAGTACCCATTTACGTAGGATTTATAGCAAACTTCATGTCAGTTCACGCGCAGAGATGGTAGCCCATGTTATGCTACATATGCCCACGCTCGTGCCCATGGATCCCCAAATGCAGCATGGATAGGAACCGTATCGATGCACGACGATTTATCCGTGGTTCCCCACGCAAGCTATCTGTGTCAAAGGGGGCGGTGTGAAGATGGGATAGTTATCCCATCTTGCCCAAATTGAACCACGCCAACCGCTTTTGGTGCAGCTCTAGCAGCTCTCTGTGGAGGCGGTCGATCCCTTGCCAACGCTCACAAACCGGCGGACACAAGCACAACCCGAAAACCCACATTGTCGGCGGCAAAATGTGGATTGAGCCGGTCGCGGGTGGCGCAACGCACGCTCTTCCGATCATAGTCCCAAGAACCACCACGTACTGTGCGCTGAGCCTCGTCCCCCTCTGCTTCGCGCCCGTCGCTGGGAGCGTACGGATATGCCTGATAGTGGCTGCTCGTCCATTCCCACACATTGCCACTACCATCGAGCAGACCGTGGGGACTGGCTCCTTCCGGATAGCTGCCCACCGGCGTGGTATCCATGATTCCCGATTCGAAAGCGTTGCAACGCGCCAGCACAAACGCATTGCCCCACGGATAGACCAGTTTTGCGTTGCGCTCGGCATCCCAGCAGGCTGCCTTTTCCCATTCGGCCTCTGTGGGCAAACGGACACCGGCCCACGCACAAAAGGCCATGGCATCGTGCCAGCTGACGTTGACAACCGGGTGTTCTGGCTTGTTCTTGGGAATCTCGCCAGCCGTCCAATGGTCGGGAGCTCTGTGGTGGGTGGCCACTACAAATTGCTTGTATTGCTGGTTGGTCACGGGCACGCGCGCGATCCGAAATTCACGCAAATCGACACGATGCTGGGGTAGCTCATCATCGTAGGCCATGGCATCCTGCCTTTTGTCGCTACCCATGAGAAATTCACCGGCTGGAATTGTTATCCAATCAAACGCGGCAGGTTGGGCAACCGCTGGCACCACGGGCACGGCCCCATGCTGCTCTGTAAGCTCGGTGACCGCAGGCAGGAGAAAGGTGAATTCTCCCTGGCCACTCCCGGCGATATAGCTGGAAAACGGGATCTGGGCATGACCAACAGCCACGGCTGATTCGCGCGCCACCCGTGGCTGCACATACGCGGCCAGATCCGTCGCGGTCATCAATCCATCCCGGTTCTGATCAGCTTCGCCAGCCAATCCATCGAGCAGCACGCTGGTAAAGATCGAATGGCCAGCCCGCAATCCGCTATCTGCCACCAGCTCATCTTTGTTGCCCGCGGTCAGGATCTGCCACGCATGGCGCTCTGTGATGCGCCGCAAATAGCGGTCATCCAATTGATTGGGCGTGCGCCTTGGCTCGGCGCGGGCCGCGACCGCGGCCACGCCGCTGAAACAACAGTCGAGAATGAAGAGAATATGTTTGGCGGGCATGGCTCCACAGGCAAAGGCCAATTCGCGCACCTCGATATAATCAGCATAAAAGCCTGACTCGGCATCGACGGGCACCAGATAGCCGCGGGTGTTGCCCCGGCGGCCTTCCTGCGTCACGCCATGGCCGGCAAAGAAGAAGAGCACCCGATCGTGTTCACCCGTGCGCGCGGGCAGTTCATCGCGCAACCAGCCCATTAGGTTGCGCCGCGTGGCCGCGCCATCATAGAGAGTGTGGACCTCATTGAACCCGTGGGTATCACGCAGGATCGCGGCCACGGCCGTGGCGTCGTTCACCGCGTTGATGAGCCGTCCGTGGCCATGCCGATAGTCGTTGACGCCCACGACAATCGCCCAACTCTGCTCATAGATCGGTTGCCGCGCCACATACTCCTGCACCAGCCGCATGCCTCGTTCTGTCGCCAAATCACGATCCTTTGCTTCAACGCTAACCATCACAGCAATGCTGCACCGCTATCCAATCAATCGGCGCGCAGTGCCAAATCAACGCAAACTATATCGGTGTAGGTCGCGATTGTCAATCATCCACGGTACCGGCAGCCATGGTTGGGAGCTGCGTCCGCCACCGCTGGCCAATTGAGATTACGGAAACGTTAGTGCGGTTGGCTTGAAGACGCTAGATCTTTTCGTGGTCTACCGTAGAAGTGGAACTACATATGGTGACAAATGTCACCATTGCCGTTTTCAAACAGAGCTTACTTTTATTGCTACGTCTTTTCAAAAAGTCCATAAAAATTGTAAAGACCTTACACAAAGGATCCGCTCTCGGCATGCGATATATGTTATAGACGATTCACAATGTATCGTCCCAATTTACGTTGTATCTATACTATTTTATCTACACATTCTTTAGCTACACATTCTCTACCTACACATTCTTTACCTACACATTCTTTATCAATACCGTCTATCAAGCTTCTTGACACCACTTGATCCACAGTCGCGGATCTGCCCCCACCTCATTGCCACCCCACCAACGAACGCCCAGCCCTGAAACAGGATAGATGACCACCCCAAAGGAGACTCTTGCAATGAAAAGCATGTACCGGCGCGCGCTGATCAGCGTCGTCGTCCTAACTGTCACCCTGCTGGTTGCACCAGCCAGCTTTGCACAGGATGTTCGGGGAACCGCAACGATCCTCCGCAATGCCAACTTGCGCTCGGGACCGGGCACGCACCATACCATCAGTGGGGGTGCCAGCCAGGGCGATCAAGTGGAGATTATTGGCTGCAATGCAACGTGTGACTGGTATGAACTCGCGAGCGGTGAGTGGATTGCCACGTTTCTTGTTGAGTTGGTAGCGCCAGCGCCCGATGATGCCGTTATCACGGTGGTGACGTGGAATACGGAGCTCAACGACGCAGATATTGACATCATCAACCAGCGCATTGCCGAGTTCGAGGATGTGGATCTCTGGGGATTGACCGAAGTCAACCGCTCCACACATCAGGCGGTGTTGACAGAGGCGGCCGCAGCAGGTGAAGCCGCCGACTTTGAGAGCATTCTCAGCCAGTCGGGCGGCGGTGATCGCATGGTTGCCATGTATGACGCAACGCGCTTCGAGCTCATTGATTCCTGGGAAGTGGATCTCATCAACACCACCGGCAACGCGCGGGCAGCGCTGGTGCTCCAGTTGTACGATCAGGGCACCGGCACGGAATTTCTCTTTCTCGTCAACCATCTCTATCGCAGTCGCGCTGACGAGCGTCACCGGCAGGCCGAGCTGTTACACGAATGGGCAGCAACGCAGACGTTGCCAGTGATTACAGGTGGTGATTTCAACTTTGATTGGAATGTCAACGGCAGCGGCCACGATGAGGGCTATGACCGCTTGACGGCAGGCGATCGCTTTGTGTGGATACAACCCGATCCGCTTGTGACCACGCAGTGCAGTGGGTGGCCCTGCACCTTTAACAGCGTGCTCGACTTCGTCTTTGTGGCGGGTGCGGCGCGCAACTGGCGCGCGGAATCAGAGATTGTGGTGGCACCCAATGATTTTCCCGATGATCATACGACTAGCGATCACCGGCCCGTGCTGGCCCGTCTCTGGCCAAATGAACAGACAGCGCGATTTGCAGAACCAACGGTGGTGGCCACTGCCAATCCCACTGCCCTTCCCACTACCAATCCCACTGCCAACCGCAATGCCAACTTGCGCGGCGGTCCGGGCACCAACTACGCAGTCGCCGGCAGTGCCCAACAGGGGCAGGCACTGGTGTTTACCGGGCGCAATGGCGCGGGAGATTGGTACCAGCTTGAGAGTGGGGCCTGGATCGCGGCCTTTTTGGTCAATGGCGCACCGACGGATCTGAAAGTCGTGGCGGCACCGGTATTACCCACGCCAGAGCCAGCAGCACCAACGGCGATTCCTGTGCCCGCGCAACCCACACCAACGCCCGTGCCCGCGCAACCGGTGGCTCCGGCGGGCACAGCCAATGTTGTCATTCAATCGGTTTTTTATGATGGCTACGTGTCACGCGTAGAAAGTGATGAGTACGCGGTCATTGCCAACACAGGTACGGCCTCGACGAATATTGGTGGCTGGCGATTGAACGCTGGTGATGACGGGCAGGATTTCCGCTTCCCCAACGTGGAGCTGGCACCTGGCCAGCGTGTGCGCGTCTACACCAATGAAGTACATCCGGAAACCGGTGGTTTCAGCTTCCGCTCCGGCCGTGCCATCTGGAACAACAGAGGAGATTGCGGGTATCTCTATGATGCCGGTGGGAATATCGCATCGACGTGGTGCTACTAAAGTGGGCTCTGTTTGAAAACAGTAGTTCCGGCAAGCGGGAAACGTACCATTTTCAAGCCAACTGCACTGTAGTACTACAGTTGTAGCTATGCAGTTGTAGATATGCAGTAGAAGTGCGCCGCCGCTGATAATGATAGTACATTGCGACCGCATGATGGCGGCGGCGCCACTCTGACCAGCGTAACAAGATCCCCAAGGGCCAGCTTGATATAGTGTTGGCGGTGACAAACTTGCCGCGCTACCAAGAAACTATACAACTGGATTCGACCTCGCGGATAGTTTTGCGTCACAGATGTGATGGTCTGATGCCAGCAACGGATATTGGAATCAGGTTACTCATGAAGATGCTTGAGATCGAGGCTTCACGAGGCCGTGTTGACAGCTCATGGGAGGGAGAGAACCAAGGCGATCGTGTCCCCGGCACGGGCTACAGCGTACTGTTCTATACGGGATCATAGCCGCCCGTGCCGGGGACATCTCCAAACAAATGTCAACGGACCCTAAGCCGTGCACTCGTGTTTGGTAGATCTGGTCTCATGGCCTTTACTGCGCATTCATCGTCTTGTTGCGTAAGCCGCTGTTGGCGCTATATACTTGATCAGAATCAGGCACGGATTCTCTGCACCCCACACGCTCGTCAGTTCCTCAAGCGGACGATATGCTAACGCGGTATAAAATGCTCGCGTATGCTCATACGCATGACTCGGTCGCGATGGGCCAAGCGTTTTCACCTGCACAAATGCCACCCCTTGCTGCTGCAAATACGCTTCAGCTCGCTCGACCAATTGCCGTCCGATGCCACGCCGATGATAGGAAGGGCACACGCCAAGCACCAAGAGTTCTGCTGCCCAGTCGCTGTGTTTTTTTACCGTAAGAAAGGCGACTACCTGTTGGTCGTCACTGGCCAAAAAGGTCGGCAGTGCGGCAATCTCGTGAAGATATTTTTGAATCGCTGTTTCAATGCCGAACCATTCTGGAAGAGAACGAATGATTGGTTCACAGTCAGTGGCTCGACCAAGTTCGGGACCGCGAACAATAAAATTCACGTTGTTTCCTTTCAAAAACATTTAGGACCGCGCGCGACAAAATTCACACTACCTCCTGCTCATTGGCTTCTGTTTCGGGGCACTTGCCGTGCGGCTCATTGTAGATAACCGCGAGCAGGTGCATGCATTATGAGTTGAAAGCACGTGATGCGACTGCTTCGGGGCGCTTGCCGTGCGGCTCATCCAGGTGAATTCAACAGAACAGAGAAAAGAGGCACAACAGGAAAGCCGCGTCCGATGAAACTACTCCAGACGCGGCTGTTTTGGTGCGGCTTGCTCAACTGAATCTTTCGATTTGCAACGCATCTCGAATCGGTAGCGGCTGCGACTTGCACATCGACCACCATCTTGAAGAATCGAGGGATGTGTCTCGCATCAGAGTTGCATCATCTGGCATTGGCTCGCGTGTTAGACGCGAAACATCAACATCTAATGCTTCCATCGCCTTATGATGAAATTCATAGGCGCTCATTCGTGGACCAGTAACATGAATCGGACCGACTTCCTCAGAATCCGCAAGTTGAACCACCGCATTTGCCACTTCATGTACCGACAGTGGACATTTATAGTAATCTTCGTATGCAACGTATTCACCGCCGCTCGACAATCGCTCTCGCGTTCGAGATAGGCGAGTATCAAGCTGACCATCAACAAAACCAAAGATATAGCTTGGTCGAACGATGCAGTGGTCTTCGACCATTTTTTGCACCAGTTGCTCGCACAACACGAGATTGCGCCCGTAATCGTTGACCGGATCAGGTTCTTCGGCTTCTGTATAGTCACCCTTCCTACCGCTGAAAACTGCATCGCTTGAAATGTAGATGAATCGACAGTCCGACACTTGAACCAGAAGCTTCTTCATTCCCGCTTCGAGCTTGTTCATCGATTGGTTCATCTCGACTGCCGCAGCAAATACGATCGTCTTGCGACCTGCTTCAATCGGTAGCTTTTTGTCGTGATAAAAATCGTAGCGCAATGAGCCAGAGAACTTGGGCGTGCTTCGATGTGTCGGAACTGCTCGTTGACCAAGCAGCTTCGTCATCTTTTGCCCCAAATAGCCGCTTGAACCAATGACAATAATATCTTTCTGTCTGTTTCGCTCAGTAGATACCAACGAGATTCCACCTCTTGCCGAATGCTAACCTGCTCTGCCGCTATTGCAGCGATAGGTTGAGCAACTATTTATTGGGCTTCGCCGTTCGACTTTCACCACACGCTGGACCCTGACGGCCTGTTTAGATCCCCGGCCGGAAAGCGTGCGGACACCGTTGCATACAAGATTCGCTGAGCATGCCGCCAAAATTGAAAACGGCACCAGGTAGGCCGGGTCAGCTATAACTACGGTTGGCGGCTGACCAGACTGGCATGTAAGTGGAAAACCAGACAAGCGGTTGTTCATCAACTTCGGTAATTGCCTCGCCCAAAGCGGGCCAACTCCAATAGGCAGA
Source organism: Caldilineaceae bacterium (assembly GCA_965228585.1). Lineage (GTDB taxonomy): Bacteria > Chloroflexota > Anaerolineae > Caldilineales > Caldilineaceae > JAHBVH01. Next base: position 1,897,542 of record CBDDHX010000004.1, on the reverse strand, counting down.
TAAAAAAAGAAAGTGGCCGTAGGAATGTCACTACTCGAACAATTTCGGTTGCATCGCAACAGGAACCTGAATTTCCTCTCCCACTTTCATGGGATTGGGAATCATTGCCGACAAACGGTTGCACTATCGTGATTTTTGAAAAACGTGTTCAAGTATACCTGTCCAAAATTTTGATCACGTTGAATAAGCTCTACGACATGACCGAATATTGCAACAGTCAGTTTTTCAACTTGGCCACTTATCGAATCGAACTCAAATCCTGGCGCATCGAATTCATAGAGTTTGAAGTTCTGAAAAACATGGTGGAGGACAAATCTATTGCCATGAATTGCAACTCTTTGCTCAACATCGCTGATCTCTTTGGCAGATAGGATTCTTTCAAGAGTGTTATCTACAAGCCGCATGACTTTAACAGAATTCCAAAGCCGTAATGCGGAAAGGTCATCATTAAAAATGTACGTGTATGGTTGCTTCTTTATGTCCTTCCATAGCCTACCAATTGCTTGCTTAACTTCCGTGGCGAGTTCCAATTTATTGTAGGCACAGGCAAGTGCAACTGTTGCCTCATCGATCGTGCAGCCGTCTCCAGGGGACGGAACTGTATCACCAGACTTGAAGGCGTAGATTCTGCCCACATCCAATTTTAGTTCTTGACTTAACCTCTCCTGATTCGGATCAAGCGAGGCGAAGTCCCGGCGTTCTATTCTGTTTTGTGTGTTAGTAGCCTTTGTCACTTCGGCTGCAAAATCTGGTGGACAGTTCTCTAGTGAAATAAATCGAACCAATACACGCCCTTCTTTTGCGAGCTGAAATCCGTGGGTAACAGTAGATGCAATACTTCCAACTGTTTGAGCACCATTGACCACTGACACACCTTCACAAATGAAACGACCGATGCCTCGATTTTGCCCACCGATTCGTGTTTTCTTTACACTCTCACACAAGACCGTGATGCCGTTGTTGAAGTACCAGAATTTCCCTGAATCTCCAATCAACGTAGACTTCATGGATTGATTGACCTCTGTATTTCCCTTAAATTTTCTGAGGTTGCGGGCAAATAGACGAGAATCATACTCGCTATACCACTGAGCAATGGCTTCCGCCGTAACTTGACCATAATATGCTTGAAACGGCTCGCGAATCTCCCCCCACTCGACTAGTTCCACTTCTAAATTAATAGATTCTGAATCACCCGATATTGCGCTGTAGATTTCTCTCTGAGAGAAGATCCGATATGTGACTATGTCCGTTGAATCGTTGTACTCCTCTAATAGTTCATCAAGGCGCTGTTTGGTATGTTGAGAAATTGGCTGAGTTCCGGTGTAAGCAAGAATCAAAATAAAGGTAACGTCGGTACTGCGCAATGCCTCGTTGATTTCGTCGGTATGTTGGTTAAACTTTGAGTTGAATTTATCAAGGTTACCTGCCACCAATGAAGTGAATCCATCGGTAAACTTAATTGTATCCTCCAGGGAAGGGGACTTCTTTCCACTCTTAACCCACTTAGATTGCACAATGTAGAATATGCTAGGGCGTGTTTGCAAACTAAAGATCAAGGAAGATGGCAGCGATAACCCACATGGAGCGATAGTTAGCGGCCAGCTTTTCATAGCGAGTGGCAAGGCGACGGAACTGCTTAAAGCGATTAATCAAGCGTTCAATGACATTGCGTTGCCGGTAAATGGTGCGGTCGAAAGGACCCGTACGGCACATGTTAGAACGCTTGGCAATGGTAAAGCGAATTCCGCGCCTGCGTAAGAGGCTACGGGTGGGACGACCACAGTAGCCTTTGTCGCCGACAATCCGTTTGGGCCGTAGCCGAGGCCGTCCTCGACCATAGCGCTTGACAGCGCCGGTCGAGAGCAAAGGGTCAACCGCCGTTGCTTCATTGCGTTGCCCAGAGGTTAACCAGAGGGCCATCAGGCGCCCCCGGCTATCGGAACGCAGGTGAACCTTCGTGCTAAAGCCACCCCGACTGTAGCCTAAGGCTTCGGCGTCCGCTGTCGTTTTTTTGCCCCAGCAGCATGTTGATGCGCACGCACAATGGTGCCATCTATCAGGTGAACATCCCAGTCGATGGCCCCTCGCTCATCGGCAGCGCTCTGGAGGTCAGACCAGATTCGGTCCCAAATCCCTGCTTTGCGCCAGCGGTAGAAACGGCTGGACACTGCGGTCCACTTGCCATAGCGCTCTGGTAGGTCTCGCCACGGGGCACCCGTCCGCAGGATCCAGAGAATCCCGTTGATGACCTGGCGATGATCGTTGTTTGGCCTTCCCGTCTTCGGCTTTTGTGCCGGTAGCAGCGGACATAGCCGCTTCCATTGTTGATCTGTCAGTTCTCCTCTTCGCATAACCCTTAGTTTATGCAGATTCGGAGACTTTGCAAACACTCCCTAGTATCCCTATCGAAATACACTGCATCAATGCCTTGATCATCATAACCATCTGTAATTGAATTGGCCGCGGCCTCCTTCGAAATTTCGGTTGAATACCGCAACACCATCGCAGCCTGGGCTCTGGTGAGAAATCTGTTTTCCTGCTCCGTTTCAGATACATTTTGGGAGTCCGAGAGATCAATTAAGCTATCAAATTCCTGAAAGAGCTTTGTCTTTATGCGGAGTACGTGTATTTCACTCATGAACTAAATAGGTTGCTTTCTATACTATCGCGGTTAGAGGATGATCAAGTTCAACATGATTGTAGCTACTTGAAACAGAGTAGTGAAGCTTGCCCGAAAATCGACAGGCCACGATTTGTACTAAGGTGCATGCCTTTTCACCCTCCCACCGATTTTCGGAAACGTCGGATGCCTCTCTCGCGTGGCTCGGACATCTGGCTCTGTGCTTCTGTACTGACAACTTCACCTTAAACATCTGGAAAACTCATCTGTGACACTTCGTTCAATAGCCCAGAATGTTATATTGACGTCGGAAGCCCGCTAACGAACTGGCTAACAGGCCGCAGGACTGCGCTGAGGATACCACCGACGAAAACCACTCGTCAAGCGTGAATTCAACATTGATGAGCAGAGATCACCTGCGGTCCGGTTGAGCCGGTGTTGGCTGTGATCCTCAATGGTGCCGGGCCTCTTGCCTGCCCGCTTGCACCACTAACGTAAATAGAAAGCCATATTGATTCTGACTTACAACAAATTCCGCGCTCGATGGAGACCTAATCCAACGCGACTTTGCGATGCGACGTTTGCCCTATTTGAAGGATGTTACACCAGCACTTCGCAATGCGTCACCGTTGGCCATGTGCACGCTATCATTTTCGCTCCCATAAGCCATGCCTGTGACTAATCGAGCTTTGCATTTCACTCTGTTGCAGTGGCTCGCCAATATCCGTCATAGTCGGGAACTAGCCATTGTTCGCTAACTATAACCTCGGCTTTATAATCCGATGCGCCACTTTCATACAGATAGCGTCTTGCTGCGGTTCGCGTGTATCGCTGTGGATACGACTGAATTGTCAGTTCAGGATACTTCAGCCAACATGCAACCAGTTCTCTGCTCTCGTCTTCGGCCAAATTAAGCCAGCGAATTGCGATTGTGTTCGTCCCTAGTGTGAACCCCAAATCAACTGCTGTACAATCCCGACATAAGCAGAGTTCATCATTGTCCCGAAACCATTGGCTCTGCTTTGCATTCAATCCAATATACTGCTTTTCGCCGTCTCTTTTAATCGCGACTTCGACTTTCTCAGTTTGCCATTCCTGGCTACAGATGACTCGATCATCGATTCGGCAAGGTTGCTCTGAATAACAACTCTTTTGAGCACAAAGCCTGCATCGCTCTTCATCAATGATCAATAGTCATAAGTTGCACTTGTCCTATCTTGCCACAAGACCGTTTCAAGTTGCTTCATTGCAAGTAGTTTTCCTATTTGACCTGCCCTGGTGTTGCTCCAGCGACAGACCGAACAAATTTTTGTTAGGCTAAAACGCTCGGTTTTCAAGCACAAGATCACGGCCAACCATGTTTCTACGACGTCCGTCAATCTCCCCAAACGCCTAGTGTACTTGGCGTGGATTGCGGCGTCCGTCTATATGGATCGTCGCTGCATCCGCCTATCGTTGCAAGCTCTGCGGATATAACAATCTAGCCAAAACGTCCGAAGCCAAACAACCTTTTGCCCCAGTAAAAAATTCCGGCAAACCATTGAAGAAAGCAGCTTATCAGGGATGCAACGATGACAAAGTGTGGTATAGAAACCGGCTGTGGCGCGACGTGAGAGTTAGCAGTGGGGCGAGGGAATGGTTGCCGCCGTTCCCTTTTTATTGAGTGAATGATTGCAGTGTAATATAACTTACGCAAGTGTGTCAAGTCGATTTTTCAGAGTGCAACTCGTGACGAATTCCATGGTAACTGGGCTTTGCGGTGGAGTATTCGTAAGGAGGTTACCGGGCATCCGATTATCTTGCCCCTACTTTTGCTCACAGCATGCACCCTCCCCATTCTCACGCCACCGACTCCTTTGATCACGCGCCAACCGCTGCCTGACCTGCAACCGGTAACTGATGCTGCTTTCGCTTTTCTACGTAATCTCTGACGCTCGCAAGTCGTGTCTACCGCTTACGTCTCGCGCCCATCGCGACCGCCAAAGAACCAGAACGCGGCGGCCGCGATCCAAAAGCCAATCGCGATTCCGCCCTGTCCGTTGGTATAGAGCAGCACACCGCCAATGAGGGTGGCGCTGGCCAAGATGGTGCGGTTGAGGCGGGCGGTCTGCTCTTCCAGTTGTGCCAGACGGCGGCGGGTGGGGTCATCGGGCTGTACGCGCAGTTGCAGGCGGCCCGTTTCGGCCAGCGTAATCAATCGCCGCAGTTGTAGGGGCAGGGCAATGAAATCTTGCAACTCGTCGCGCAAGACGCCCAGGTCAAAGAGCTTGAACTGCTCGTCGCCCATGATCGTCACCGCGTATCGCTCCATCTGTGCCCACAGATTGACATCGGGGTGCAGTTGCGATGTGAGGCCCGAGAGCATGCCCACGGCTCGGCCCAGATAGATAAAATCCTGTGGGATCTGAAAGGGGAACGCGCGCAGCAGATCCTTGAATTCGACGGTGAGTTCGCGCACTTCCTTGGCACTGGGCCGCGCCATCTCTTGCAGGCTGCGCCCCCAAATGCGCGCCAGCACGGTCTCTTGTGCTTCGGTGATCCGGGCCAGATCCGCGCCGGGCAAAAAGAAGCCCATGTCATTATAGATATCAGTCAGCGCCTGGGCATCGCGGCGGGCAACGGCCAGCAAAATGCGTTGCAGGTTTGCCCCCGTCACCGCCTGAATATTGCCCATCATGCCAAAGTCGATGAAGGTGATCTGAAAGGGGGTTGACGCGTCGGTGGGCAGCTCCGCCGGCCGCGGCAACGGCCGCACAAAGATATTGCCGGGGTGTGGATCGGCGTGAAAGAAGCCTTCCTGGAAGACCTGCCGAAAGTAGATATCCAGCAGCCGTTCGGCCAGCACCGCCGGTACAATGCCCGCGGCCTGAATGGACGCGACATCGTCTATGCGGATCCCTTCCACATTTTCCAACGTGATGACCCGTGCCGTGCAATGATCGTGATAGACGGTGGGCACCCGCACATCGTCGGCATCGGCAAAGATGGTGGCGAAGCGTTCGGCATTGGCAATTTCGGCCCGATAGTCCAGCTCTTCCCACAGGGTGCGGGCAAACTCTTCCATGAGCGCGGGTACATTGGCTCGACGTCGGATCGGTTTGTAGCGCATGATCCACCCCGCGACCACACGCAGCGCGGCGAGATCTGTCTCCACAATGTTGGCGATGTTGGGGCGCTGGATCTTGACAACAACGGCCTCCCCCCCCGATTGCAGACGGGCCCGGTGCGCCTGGCCCAACGATGCCGCGGCCAGGGGCGTCTCTTCCATCGCGGCGAAATGCCGAGCAGTGTCGCCCAGCTCGCTTTGCAAGACGGCGGCAATGGCAGGCCAGGGCACCGCGGGCACTTCATCCTGCAAGCCAGCGAGTTCTTCGGTAATGGCAACGGGCAACACATCCACGCGCGCGCTCAGGAACTGCCCCAACTTGATCAAGACACCGCCCATCTCCACGGCCAGGGCGCGGAAACGTTGGGCGATCCGGCGCATGCGCGCGGTGCGGCTGGCCCGAACCCGTTGCCCCACCAGCGGCAGCCGTCCCAGCAGAATATCCACCACGATAAAGTGGCCGATGACACCCGCGAAAAACCACAAGATCCGACGATAGCGCCGTCGATCCTGTACTGACGCTGGCTCGGCCACAACTTGCTGCGCTGGTGGCCGTTGAATAGGTGTGGGCGTACGGTCCACGGGGGTGGAGGAGACACGCTCGTTTTGCACATTGTAGTTTTGCATGTCGAAATGGTAGTTGAGGCTTTGGGGAAAGTCAAACCAAGCTGGTTGAGAGTGCGCTCAATTCAGTGGCAAAATTGGAGACGAAGTACGCAATAGAACCGATGAATTCGCGAGGGGAGCATGCTACACTAGACAGAGATATTCAGGACAAAAGACGCATGCAATCTTGCGGCTACCCCGAGGGCGACCACAGGAACTGTGCAATAAATTACGTTGCAGCAATGAATGCAATGTAACGTAATTTCAATTACAACGTAACCTAATAAATAGACCCCTTAAAAGTTGCCCAATTATCCCCGTGTGAACGCACATAATATTTGTGCAGCTTTTGAATGGGGTCGTTTGTAAGTTTTGGTCTATTTGGATCTGGCATTGTCATCAGCTCGTCTTCCTGGAAGGGGTCACTATTCACGCCACTTTACAGCGATTGTTGCGCCCCACCCCAGGAAGATATAACGCCGTGTAAACATCTGAAATTTTTTGTTACCGTGTAGCTATTACAGCGTACTTTCCATTTATGTACTGACCTCTCAGGGAGATAAGCAAACATGGTCTTCATCATTCTCACAGTCCTATCGGCCGGGATCGGTCTCGGCTCTGCTCTCATCTTGCAATTGCGCGCGACACGCAGCTATCAGTGCTACCCGCTCCAATCTCGCCCGCTGAGAGTAGAACCAATTGTTACTTCCGAAAGCAGTTTGCATAATCGCTAATCATGCACTACGATGCAAGTGACTGAATCAATCCCTTGCCGCCCTTGCAAGGGATTTTCTATTGCACCTGTACACAGACTGGAGCGCGCTCATGTTACTGTGCATCGACATTGGCAACACCAACATCACCATTGGGCTATACGAAGGCGACCAGCTTGGCCCACACTGGCGGCTGGCCACCGACCATGGCCGCATGCCCGATGAATTTGCCATGCAGCTCATTGGACTCTTTAACTTTGCCCAGCTTGATCCAACCCAAATTCACGGCGTGGCACTGGCCTCGGTGGTGCCACCGCTCACGGGGAAATGGGTCGAAGTCTGCCGCAACTATCTGGAGCTCGAACCGCTGGTGGTCACCGCGCAAACAGAGACGGGCGTTCGCATCCTCTATGATGATCCCGCCGCGGTCGGCGCGGATCGGCTCGTTGACGCGGTCGCGGCCCATCAGCTCTATGGGGGTCCCGCCTGCATCGTGGATTTCGGCACCGCCACCACCTTTGATGCCATCAACCGGGAAGGTGACTACCTGGGCGGCGCGATCGCGCCGGGCATTGGCATCTCGATGGAGGCGCTCTTCCGTCACGCCGCCAAATTGCCGAAAGTCGACATTGCCCAGCCCCCCGCGGCCATTGGGCGCAACACGGTCCACGCCATGCAGTCGGGGCTGCTCTTTGGCTACGTGGGTCTGGTCGAAGGGATGGTGGCACGCTTTCGAGCCGAATTGGGCGACGACATGCAGGTGATCGGCACCGGTGGACTGGCAACCGTAATCGCCAATGAAACCACCGTGATCGAGCACATTGCACCCTGGCTCACCCTCGATGGCCTGCGCATGGTCTATGCCATGAACCAGTAGCCGTTATCAATCAAGGAGCCAAATCATGACAACGAACCCACTCGCGGGCAGACGCATTGTGCTCGGCGTGAGCGGGAGCATTGCTGCCTATAAAGCAGCGGATCTCGCCAGCAAGTTGAGCCAGGCCGGTGCCCAGGTAGAGACCATCCTCACCACTGCCGCCACCCACTTTGTCACACCACTCACCTTTCAATCGGTGACCGGACGCCGCGCCTACACCGACGCCGACCTCTGGGGCAATGAGGCGCACGTGCTCCACGTGGGCCTTGGCCACAATGCCGATCTGCTGGTGATCGCGCCGGCAACGGCCAACACACTGACCAAACTGGCGCAGGGACAGAGCAACGATCTGCTCGGCGTGACCGCGCTGGCCGCGACCTGCCCCGTGCTCGTGGCGCCGGCCATGGATGGCGGCATGTACAGTCACCCCGCCACCCAGGCAAATCTACAGACGCTCACGACCCGTGGTGTTACCGTGGTTGGGCCAGAGGAGGGACATCTGGCTTCGGGCCTGGTGGCCCGCGGGCGCATGACCGAGCCGTTGGCGCTGTTGGGGCAGATTCGTCATTTGCTGGCCCAATCGGGACCATTGGCGGGCTGCAAAGTGGTGGTGACTGCCGGGGGCACGCGCGAAGCGGTGGACCCCGTGCGCTACCTCACCAATCACTCCTCTGGCAAACAGGGGTACGCGGTGGCGCAGGCCGCGCTTGATGCCGGGGCAGAGGTTGTGCTGATCTCCACGGCCCAGGCGTTGCCCACGCCAGCGGGCGCCCAGCTGCTCGCGGTCAACAGTGCCCAGGAAATGTTAGATGCCGTGCTCGCGCATTGCCGCAATGCCGATGTATTGGTGATGGCCGCGGCCGTGGCCGACTTTCGCCCGGCACAGGTGGCCGAGCAGAAGATCAAGAAGACGCAGGGCACACCAACGCTGCCCCTGGTTGCCAATCCCGATATTTTGGCAACGCTGGCAACCGAGCGCCAGTCTCCCAATTACGCGGACAGACGCAAACTACGCATGGCAGTCGGCTTTGCCGCGGAAACAGAGAATCTGCTGGAGAACGCACTGGGCAAGTTGCAACGCAAACAGCTCGACCTGATCGTGGCCAATGATGTTAGCGCAAGCGATGCAGGCTTTGCCGTCGATAGCAACCGCGTGACATTACTGCGCAGTGATGGCTCGCGCGAGACACTGCCACTCCAGAGCAAGGCTGCAGTTGCCAACCGCATCATTGCAGAAGTGATCGGCAAACTCACGGATGAGGCTCATGCAGCAGAGAAGTGATTTGGTCGTTCCACCCCGGCAACGTTTCATCACAATCACACGTTCGTGGCAGGAGTGACCGGTTGAAATTTGATTACCCTAGGGATTTATCCGTAAATTCGGTTCTGGTGCCGACACCACCTCAAATTGACGACGTCGACGCAGAGGATTTACGGACGGACGCTAAATCGTCAGTATCGAAACAGCAGATACCTACGTCATCCTTCATAGCAGTGGCTGCACCACAAATGTTCCCCGTGGTGCTATTCTTGGAGGAGCAGATGTTTCCAATCCTGGCAGGTGCCATTACACTCGTTTTGTTGGTGCTCTATTGCTGGTGGATTCAGGATGACGAGGCGGATGACAACGAGGAACCGACGGAACGACCGCGCGAGCAACGGGCAAAGCCACAGCTGCCCCAACAGTCACAGGCAGCGGCGATCCCCGTCAGCAATTGGCCCCGTTCGAGCGGTCAACCGTAACCGCATACGTAACTGCATACGTAGTCATGTGAGAAGGTGGTGAGAGTCGGATTTTGAACGCCGCCCCTGTGCAGCTTCGGAGCGGCGCTTGGCCGCGTCCAACCCTGGCGCGGCGGTACGGGCGTTGACCGTGCGGGATCCGGTGTGGTCAGCGTGTGACGCGTCTGCCCCGGCGCCACGCGCTGACCCCATCAGTACAAATGGGCCAATGTGCGCCCTATTCACTGAGTTGTATGGCCTGATTTACCGCCGTGGTATTTACGCCCAACTGTACTAGCCCAGGGCAACGGGCAAAGTTCGGTAACTCACCAGCGAAGGCACGGGCAGCCACTCCAATGTAGATGGCTCGACCGCGAGGCGCAGGTTTGGGTTGCGCTCCAGCAGGTTGGTCAGCGCGATCTTGGTCTCCATGCGTGCGAGTGGTGCGCCCAGACAGTAGTGGATGCCCTGCCCAAAACCCAAGTGGCGGTTGGGCGTGCGACCAATGTCGAAGCGCTCGGGCTCGTTAAAGACAGCCGGATCATGGTTGGCCGCCCCCAACAGCGGCATCACCGTTGATCCTTTGGGAATGGTGACACCATGCCACGTCACATCTTCCCTGGCATAGCCGGGTTTGGTGGCTTGCACCGGGCTGGTGTAGCGCATGATCTCCTCGATGGCAGAATCCATCAGCTCAGGATTGGCCCGCAGGCGCTCCAGCTGTTCCGGATGCAGCAGCAGGCTAGAGACGCTGTTGGTGATCAGGTGTACGGTGGTCTCATAGCCCGCCACGATCAACAGATAGACCATGGAGACCAACTCATCATCCGTTAACCGCTGCCCCTCATCCTCGGCCTGAATGAGCCCGGTCAAAATATCATCGGCCGGATTGGCCCGCTTGCGTTGAACCAGTTCGCGCACAAATCGGGCCGATTTGCGCATATCCCACAGGAAGGTGCGCGCCAGATTCCACGGCGTCATCCCGCTGGTCATCAGCGATGAGATTGTTTGGCGCAACGACGCCATGTCGCGATCAGTTACGCCCACCATCTCGCTGATCACCGTTACGGGAATGGGCAATGCGTACGCCGCTTTCAAATCGACTTGGCCCGCGGCTTCAGCTTTGTCGAGCAACTCATGAGTCAGCGTATCAATCCGCGCGGTGAGCCGAGCCAAGGCGCGCGGGGTAAATGCTTTGTGCACCAGATTGCGCAACCGCCGATGTTCTGGCTCATCTTCGATGATCATGCTCTGCGCCACGAACCGCATGTAGTTGGGCATGGGAAAGGGCATGCGGTTGCCGCCACCGGTGGCCGTGGTGCGATTGCGCACGAAGCGCTCATCTTTCAGCAGATCCACACAATCTTGGTAGCGCGAAACAAAGTACGCGTTGATCACGCTAATTTTGCCCCGGTAGACCGGTGCCTCCTCACGCAACCAGCGATAGTATGCGTAGCGGTTCCGAATAAATTCCTTGTTGTTTAGGTTCAATGGATGTTTGATCTTCAGATCAAGCTGCGGCTTTGTTGCAATCACAATGTTCTTCCTTTCACTATCCCGACTCGCTCAACATCTCGACTCACATCTCGACTCATAGCTCCGGCTCATATCTCCGACTCATATCTCGGCTCTATTTTCCGACTCAAGTTCCCAACTCAATTGCTCGATTCGGTGATCATTCACGCCACGCAACGCTCAGCCAACGGGCCCTTCGTCGTGTGATTGCGCTTCGCGCATTGGTAGCCACACATCCAGCACGTCGGGCGCAATCAGCTGGAGCGAATCTTCATCCGCGCCCAAGATCCGCTCAATGCTGCGCTCATAGGCACATAATTTGCGCTCCACCGCGGCACGTGCATCGGCATCCCATTGTTTGGTCAACAGCAAAGCCACGAGTGCATTGGAACAGGCGCGCCCCATCGTCAGGACGATTTCGGCAGCTTCTGTGGGGTGGGCGACGGAAAAATGCTTCTCCGCAACGCCTTGCTCAATGATCTGTGCCAACAGCGGAGCCGTCAGGGCAATGGCCGCGGCCTCCATCTTCGTGCGCAACAGTACATTCTCATCCCGATAGAGTACCTGCATCATCTCAACCAGGAAATCTCGGTTGGCAGCTTTCCAGTTGCCAGTTGCCGCAAAGAACTGTTGAAACTTTGTCAGCGCGTCCAACGATGCATCGTCTATCAGTGGCTGCAATGCTGCCAACGTCTGCTCAATCATGCGCGCCACGAGTGCATCCAAGAGCGCGGCTTTGGATTCAAAGTAGTGGTAAAAGGTGCCCTTGGCCACCTGCACCCGCCGGATTATCTCCTGCACCGAAGTTGGTTCGTACCCCTTTTGATAGAAGAGCTCTTGTGCTACATCGAGAAACTCTGCATAGCGTTCATCATATTCTTTAACAACTCGACTCATGGGTTTCCTTTTCTATTTGCGATGATTCGTTGCCGCGCTCGTTGCCGCGGCTACCGCCTGCGCCACCACGCCACCAGTGCAACAATTGCGGCGGCAAATAGCAGCCATTTCCCCAGCGCACGTTGCTCGTGCTCGCCTTCGCCATCCTCATCGCCGTGCCCGGCCACGGTTGCGTCACCCGTGGCCGCGTCCACCAGGGTCACGGTGCCGGCGTCACCATCCACGGCCAGCAACATGCCAGATTGGATGCGTTCGGTGGCAACCCCGGTCCCCATGACAGCGGGGATCCCATACTCGCGCGCCACGATCGATCCGTGTGCCAGCGCGCCGCCCACATCGGTAACCAGCCCTTTGGCCTGGGAAAAGAGCGGGGTCCACGCCGGTGTGGTCGTGGTGCAGACCAAAATCGTGCCGGGCTGCATCTGGCCGAAATCGGCGCTGGAGCGGATGACGCTGGCGGGTGCAGTGACGCGCCCGGTGCCAACCGCGTAGCCGTGCAAAACCGGCCCTTCGCTGTCGGCCTCACCGGGCGTCGGATCGAACATGGAGAGGCTGATCGGTCCCACCTTGAGGCTCGATTGTTCCGGCACTTTGGGGGGTGGTGTCAACCGTTGACGTGCCGAGCGCAACGCCCGCCGCTCTTGGGCCACGGCAACCAACACGGGTGGCTCCTGACTGTTCGCAAGCGCGCTGCTGGCCGCCGCAATTTCGCTGCTCTGCAGATAGTAGATCTCATCGGGATCGGCAATGACCCCGGCCGCGGTCAGCCGTTGCCCCAATTCATGTGCCAACACGCGCAGCGTGGGCCACGCCGCGCCCATGTAAAACATTACCCGCTCGCGATAGGGCGCGTAGTGCTTTGTCCACCGCCAAACCCACTGGAAGAGCTGTCGTGTCAGCGGATTCAGCGCGCGCATCGTATCGGTGACCAATGCTTCGCGCGCCGCGGCCATCGCTGTCTGGCGGTCGCGCGCCCGCTGCTCCGGGGCACTGGCTACGAGCGCCTTCAAGCTCAACAACAGGGGCAGTGGATCTTCGTTTTGGGTCGGTTCTGCAAAATCCAGATTGTAAATCTGGTGGCCATATTCATCCAGATATTGTTGGATGCTGTCGAGCACCGGTTGCCCGTCGGGGTGTGCAGCCAATGCGGTGCGCAGTTGGCCGGCGGCAGTTGCCATCACCAGATCGCGCAATGATTGCGCACCACGGATTGTGTCGGCCAGCACTTCCATATCGGCCTGGGCAGCCAACGCTTTTGAATCAAAACCGCGCAAAAAAGAGGAGCTGCCGGGGCGCGACGGGGGCAGTGCATGGCGAAACAGCGGCGACTTGAGCAGCCAATCAAAGAGCGGATCCACGAGCCGCGAGAGCCCCAGATTGGGCGCCGATCCAAACCAGTAACGACTATCTGCAAGCGCCATTTCGCGAATACCCCGCAGCAATGTTTCATCCGTGGCCGTCGTCAGATCAAGGTTGCGCCACTGCTCGATGGTGGCCTGATAGGTGGGCAGCACACTCTTTTCCCAGTCGAACATTGGCATTTTGAAGAGCTTGAAGATGCGGGTGTAAATCTTCGCGATTGCCCACAAATTCCGCGGCGTCATTGTATAGCTGCCGGTTGTGTAGGCATAGCCATTAATGGTGGCGGCAAAACTGTGCGCCATAAAATCATCAAGCTCAATCTGCACATTGCCCGCGGCCGCCATGATCTGAAAGAGCTCCGCAATCGACTGCTTCAGCCCCCGCTTCACGTAGAGATCTTCAAAGAGTGGCGAGAGCGGTTCTGGCATGTGTTCGACAATCTGACGGCGCATCCAGATGGTGTTGGGCACAACTGGCTCCCACACCACATTTTGCAGTGGAGCCGGTGGCAGCGATGTAATGGGTCGTGCCTGCAGAATAGCGATCTGCCCCGCGGCAATGGCCCACTCAATATCCATTGGCATGCCATAGTGCGCTTCAATCTGCGCGCCATAGTGAGCCAGCTGTTGAGCCGTGGCTCCGTCCACCGCGGGCCGCGTTTGCTGTGCAGAAGGAACGGGTTGCTGCTCTGTACCGCTCTCCGTGCGCACGGTCATCACTCTTTTGGTGGCGATCTCGTGGGCGAGAATGGCCTGGGTGGCCTTCTCCACGACAATTGTGTCTGGCGTCACCTCGCCGCCCACAATTGCCTCGCCCAATCCCCAAGTTGCGTTGATGAGCATCTGGTCGCGGTGGCCATTGACCGGGTTGGCCGTAAAGAGAATGCCGGCCGCGTCAGCGGGAACCAGCTGCTGCACGACCACGGCCAGACGAACGCTGGCCGGATCGATCCCTTGGCGGGCGCGATAGGCAATGGCGCGGGCAGTCCACAGGCTAGCCCAACAGCGCTTCACCGCGTCGAGCAGGGCATCGCTTCCGCGGATGTTGAGGTAGGTATCCTGCTGCCCCGCAAAACTGGCCGAGGGTAGATCCTCGGCGGTGGCCGATGAACGCACTGCCACTGCCAAGCCATCTTCTGTGCCACTCTCTGCAACCAAGTGTGCATGGGCAGTGGTGATCGCGCTGACCAAATCTTCGCCAATCGTCCCACGCATGAACAGATCGTTGATCTGTTCTGCAGCCGCGGTTACCGAGTGTGGGTCCGTGGCCACCACCGCTTCTGCCAGCTCGACAATGGACTGTTGCAACTCATTGGCCTGCACAAATGCCCCATAGGCTGCGGTTGAGATCACAAAGCCCGACGGCACGGGCAAGCCAGCCGCGCAGATTTCACCCAGATTGGCCCCCTTGCCGCCGGCAACGGACAAGTCACTTTTATCCAGCTCTGAAAACGGAATTACATAGCTCTTTGCATCGGATGTTGCGTGCGTCATCTCACACTCCACTATTTGTGCGTCAACTATTTCTGCCTCAGCTATTTGTGCACCAACTATTGACCTGGTCGGCTGGATCAAAAGAATCATCTGATCCACCATGTCCAACATAGTGACCGACGGTCGGTCGGTGATTTCGATTATACACCCGGTGGGTTCCGTTGTCAAGCATTTCATCAAGAATCTACTGCCACCAGCCAGTTGTGGCCAAGTCAAATAGATCAATACAGGGGTAAGCAGAGCCATTGACGTGGGTAGCATACGCTTGCCGGTGCCCAAGGGGACGAACGGTCACTTGCCAAGCTGGCTCCAGTGAAGAGGCGGTACAGGGGTGAATGGGTAGAGCCGCGGTGGGTGTGCAGCGCACAGGTGAGCTGATCGTGGGGCGGAGTTGGGCTGTTGAGACCTGTGCAACGCACTCGTGTACCGCAGGATCTGCCATCCGTGGTGGTGCAACGAGGCAGCTCAGCGCTTGCTCCAGTGAAGAGGCGGTACAGGGTGAATGGGTAGAGCCGCGGTGGGTGTGCAGCGCACAGGTGAGCTGATCGTGGGGCGAAGTTGGGCTGTTGAGACCTGTGCAATGCACTCGTATACAACAGGATCTGCCAGCCGCAGCGGCACGACGAAGCAGCTCAGCGCTTGCTCCAGTGAACGGGCGTTACAAGGGTAAATGGGTAGAGCCGCGGGGGGTGTGCAGCGCACAGGTGACACGATCGTGGGGCGGAGTTGGGGTGTTGAAACCTGTGCAATGCACTCGTGTATCGCAGGATCTGTCATCCGCGGTGGTGCAACGAGGCAGCTCAGCGCTTGCTCCAGTGAACGGGCGGTACAGGGGTGAATGGGTAGCACCGCGGTGGGTGTGCAGCGCACAGGTGAGGTTAAATCGGGGTAAACGAAACTGTTCAGAGAGATCAGAGAGGACGGTTGCGTCGCCCACGCTCTTCAGCCTTGAAGAGCGTGGGCAACCTTCATCAATGCAATGTTCGTTACTACTGGCGAGCAATCAGTGATGCCGGCAGTAGCGCAAGCGTACAGACGAGCCATTGAAAGGTCGCACGTTTTGCGCGCTTTTACCCGAGAACGTCGGGAGAGCCGGCAAACGCATTGTCCGCTAGCGATTCACGAGCGGCAGATATGTTTCCTGAGCCTCTGCTTCTTGATCAACGGTATTGCCAGCCTCCACCGCATCGAGGATCTGTGGATCAAAAGCGGCTTCATTCACGCCGACCAGCAAACCGGCACTCGTTGCGGTTACAATCTGGGCTGTCACGGCAGCTAGCGCTGATTCCGTGCCATCCATTTTCTCCAGGCGTACATCGTCAATGTAATAGAGATCGCCGCTGTGGGCAAAGGGCGCAAGCCAGAAGCGCAAGCGGGCGTTATCTGCCGTGCCACTGAAGTTTCCGGTGGTGAACTCCACGGTGAAGCGTTGCCAATCGGTCATTAGATTTAGCTGATTGATGCGCAAGCCATAGTTCTCGTACGGTGCGTCATGGTTGTGCACATAGACCCCCATGTCGCTACCGGTCGATGAATAGGCGATGAAGCTCAGGCGATAGGTGGTGTTCGCGTCCAGATCCAGGTTGCGCTGATAGAGCTGGACATTGCGTCCACTCTCATCAATCTCGACCAGCGCGGCACCGCGACACTCGGCAGCTTGCTCCGAAGTGGTAAAATCGCCGCGACCGCTGGTAAAGAACCGCCACGGATCAATGCCATCTTCAAAGCCGCCATTGCGCAGCACATTGTTTGGCACCACCGCGCAATCATCGCCGCCACCGTTTCCGCCACCGTTGCCAGTGCCAGCTTCGTAGGCACCGAGATCACAGTTGAGACCTTGTGGTCGCTCAACACCGCGCTGGTCAATGCCATTTACCGGTGCCGATACGCAGATGCCATTCTGCCCGGCATCAATTGCGGGGCTACCATCCAGCAATGCCAACGTGGCTGTTTTGCCGCCGTTGTTGGCCAACATGCCCAGCATGGGATCGGCTGTGAGCGAAGCATTACAGGTGCCATCGCTGTCCAGATTGGGTGCACCATTGGTGCTGATGGGGCCGACACAATCGGTGTCGTTGGCCGTCACAATGCTGTTCGCCAATGCAATGGTGCCGCTGGTATTGGCTAGTCCGCTATCGGCATTTGCATGGACGGTAACATTTACCACCGTGCTGGTGCCTGCCCCATTGAGCAGCCCACCGCCATTGCCATTGGCAGCCATGTTGCCGGTCAGCGTGCTATTGCTAACGGTCAATTCCCCACCATCATTGTAGAGCGCACCGCCACCGTGATCATCCGCGGTGCCATCGGTCATGTTCTTGTTCAACGTCGTGCGCGAGACGATGAGCGTGCCAACCGCAGAATTCCAGAGGCCACCACCTTCGGCAGCGGCACTGTTCTCTGCCACCGTGCCATTGACCACCTCAACAGTGCCAGCCCCAGTAATGTGGAGCCCGCCACCGTTGCCCGGTGCGTCGCCGGTGCTGTTCTTCAGCAGACGCACGTTGTGCAGACGGACCTGCACGCCGGCGTTATCCTCAACACCACCACCGGCACGATTGGAGCTGTTGCCAGCGATCGTGCTGTCGATGACAGTGAGCGTACCCTGGTTGTTGAGAATTCCACCACCACTGCCAGCGGCACCATCGGCGCTGTTGCCGCGGATGATCGCGTTGCTGACCATCAGCTCGCCACCATCGTTGAAGAGACCGCCACCGCCTTGGTCGGCATCATTGCCGCTGGCCCTGTTTGCTTTGATCGCGGTGCCATCGACGGTGAGCATGCCCACGGCTGAATTCCAGAGACCACCACCTTCGGCGCTGGCCAGGTTGTTCATGACCACACCACCATTGACGGTTACATTGGCGACACCCGTGATGTGCAGTGCCCCACCGTTGCCGGGCGCAGCCCCAGCCATGTTCTCGTGGAGTTGAACGCCGTTGAGCACGGCTGTAACGGAATCGGTCACGGTACCGTTGATCTCGATGCCACCACCGGCACGGTTGGCCGTGTTGCTAATGATGGTGCCACCGGTGATCTCCAACATGCTGCCGGGGTTGGCCAGAATACCACCACCGCTGCCCGCCGCGCCATCGGCACGGTTGTTGGTCAGGGTTGCGTTGAAGACGGAGATGGTACCGCCGTCGTTGAAGAGCGCACCACCGCCCTGGTCGGGATCGGCACCGCTGGCCGTATTATTCTCCAGCATCACATTCTTCACCGTCAGCGTGCCAACCGCGGAATTCCAGAAAGCACCGCCTTCGGCACTGGCCACGTTCTCCATGGCCACACCGCCGTTGATCGTCACATCGGCCGGCCCGGTAATGTGAACGGCACCACCGTTGCCGGGCGCCGCTCCCGTGGCGTTGCCCATGAAATTGGTATCGTTCACAGTCATCATTGCTGCTGCCTCGGCCGTGCCACGGACCTCAATGGCACCACCCGCGCGATTGGCTTGATTGTCATCGAGTTGGCTATGCTTCACCGCCAACACGCTGCCCGCATTGGCGAAGATACCGCCGCCGCTGCCCGCCGCGCCGTCGGCACGGTTGTTGGTGATCACCGAGTTGGCGACGTGCATGGTGCCGCCGTCGTTAAAGAGCGCACCACCACCTTGGTCGGCGTCGGCACCGCTGGCCACATTACCGGTCAGCGTGGTATCAACCACCGTCAACATGCCCACGGCCGAATTCCAGAGACCACCGCCCTCGGCAGCAGCGCTGTTGTCACTCACGGTGCTGTTGGCGACGGTCACCTGGCCGGGGCCGGTGATGTGAAGCGCGCCACCGTTGCCGGGCGCATCGCCAGTGTTGTTGCCAGTCAGGTCAACACCCTCTAATTTGGCGTCGACCATCATCTCGCCAGTGGCATTGATCTCGATACCACCACCGGCGCGGTTGGCGCTATTGGCGGCAATGGTGCCACCGGTAACGTGCAAGCTGCTGCCGGGGTTGGCCAAAATTCCGCCACCACTGCCCGCGGTGCCGGTTGCCATGTTGTTGCGCAAGGTTGAGTCGATGACGACCATCTCGCCACCATCATTGAAGAGCGCACCACCGCCCTGGTCCGCATCGTTGCCCGCGGCCCAGTTGTCGGTGAGTGTGCTATCGATGACGGTGAGCGTGCCCACAGCAGAATTCCAGAGGCCGCCACCTTCCGCCGCGGCGCGATTGTTAGACACCATGGCATCGCTGACGGTAACATTGGCTGGGCCGGTGATGTGGAGTGCCCCACCGTTGCCAGGGGATGCACCGGTGGTGTTGTCCGAAAATTCGGTGCCATCGATGGTGGCGTGAACCATCATCTCATCAGTGGCGTTGAGTTCAATACCGCCGCCAGCACGGTTGGCACTGTTGCCACTGATCGTGCCGCCCTCGACGTGCAGCGTGCTGCCGACTGTGGCGAGAATACCGCCACCGCTGCCCGTTGCGCCATCCGCGGTGTTGCTCATGATGGTGCTGTTCATAACCGTCAGCGTACCACCGTCGTTGAAGAGGCCGCCACCACCTTGGTCTGCATCCGCGCCACTGGCACGGTTTTCCGCGATCAGGGCATCTTTGACCGTGAGCGTGCCCACGGCTGAATTCCAGAGCGCGCCACCTTCGGCCGCGGCCACGTTGTTATTGGCTTCGCCGCCGCTCATGTGGACGGTGCCGCTGCTGGAAATGTGCAGCCCGCCGCCGTTGATGCCCGCACGGTTCTCACTGAGGATGCTGTTGTTGAACGTGACGAAGCCGCCGTTGTTTTCCACACCACCCCCGGCGCGAGCCGTGACGTTGTCAACAATGGCGCTCTCGGTAATGGTGAGGAGTGCGTTGGGTCCATTGAGGATGCCGCCACCATTGCCCAAGCCCGTTGTGGCCTCGTTCGTGGCCACGAGCGTGTTGGTTAGGATGGCATAGCTGTTGGGCGCGTTGTAGAGCGCACCACCCCCTTCGCCCGGATCGTTGCCGTTGCTGCGGTTCATGGTGACGATGCTGTCGTTGAGCATCAAGCCGCCCATGTTGGCAATTGCACCGCCAGAGGCATCCCCCGCGGGCATACCGTTCCGAATGGTGACGCCAGAGATGGTTGCTTCGGTGGTGGGCATGATATGCAAGACGCGATCGATTGCACTTTCCACACTGTCCCCAGCCTGAATGATCGTATCATCGGCCCCGGCTCCGCTAATGAGCAGCGGCGCGAGCAGGTCTAGATCACCAGTTTGGTTGAAATCTTCATCGGCACCAGTCCGGGTGAGGGTGTAGGTTCCGGCGGCGAGTTCAATTGTAAAAGGGGCAGTACCGTTGAGTAGACAGCCGCCAAAGTCGTTGTGCAGATTCACGGCTTCTATCGCTTCGCGCAATGAACAGGTTGCATTGGTTTCGTTGCCAAATTCGTCGTCGAAGGTGTCCACGGTAATGGTACCGGCCGCATGGGCCACGGTTGGGAGTGTTATGAGCAAGGCGAGCATACAGCTTGCCAGCAAGTTCAAGTACACTCTTGGCGGTTTTTTCTTTAGCATCAGGATATTTCCCTTTGGTTAGATTACAGCTGGATGATTGGCTTCTCGAAAGCAGAGCAGTTGCCAGGTTTATGACATATCGAGCAACCAATGAAGTCAAAAGTAGATGGGTAAGTCACGGTCAAACAGGTAACAGCTAAACAGGTAACAGCTAAACAGGTAATAGCGGTGAGTAATGGTAGGTGTCAGAACAATTTACAAGGTATGGCAAGCTGCATGGTGGTAATCGTGCGACGGAAGAAGATGAAAAGGATTGAGTAGATTCGAAGACTCCTTTGTGGCTACCAGTCTTTGCGCAACTAAAGTGGGCTCTGTTTGAAAGCAGAGGTTCCGGCAAGCGGGAAACCTACCGTTTTCAAGCCAACCGCACTGTCGACGTCAGCAAGGTGATCATCCTGCTCTCATCAGTCTATCGATGAAGTCGCGGGAGAGACGAGGCTACAGAGCTGAAGCACATTGACGGGGCAGGGCTGCTCGATAGCAGGACAAAGCTCGGGCTTCAATTGTCAGCAAACGATTGATGACGTTCACAGAATTTGGACTTGCTGGGAATCAGACTTATTGGAAAGTTGAAGAGGGTGGTGATGAGTAAGCCTAATCGGGTGCAACAGCTACGATTTGAGCAACCCAGTGCCGTCGTCATCTCTCCTGACGCAAGCAGCGTGGGTCTGGATCACACCAATTGTCGTATGACGACGAATTGATCGGCATATTCATTCGGCACGAGAGGTTGGTAAAGGAATCATCTCACATAGCAATGCGTGTAAGACCCATAGATTGTAAGGCAACCGGCGAGACATCAGACATGTATCGGGATAGAGACGGACGTTATACAGAATGTACTCACTTTAAAATGCACTCACTCCAGAATGCACTCACTTTAGAATGTGTAAGAAACGTGTAATACCTCTGTTATAGATCATTTACACGGGCCCGGTAGGCTGTTGTCGAGAGATGTACATTGATGGCAAAGCTAGTCCTTGATCATCACATGCATTCCTCCCCAGATACGTCTCTGACAATAGAACAGCAACCAATCCAATGCCAACGCAAGGATAGACTGGTATCGTTGCGCCGAAGATAACAAAGGAGAACCAATGTTACCTCTACGCTTACTTTCTTCGCTGCTCCTGGCCGTGGCTGTAGCCACGTCTGGCTTCAGTGGGCTGGTGACGGCATCTGCTGCCGCGCCAACGCAACAGGTCACGGACCTGGTTACCTATCAGGTGACAATCACGAATTTGACAGGTGGACAACCGTTTTCACCACCCGTTGCTGTCACCCATTCCGCAGATGTACAGCTTTTTCACGTGGATGCAGCAGCTTCAGATGCGCTGGCGGCCATTGCACAGAGCGGCAATCCCATGCCGATGGTCGAGCTCCTCAACGGGCTCGATTCTGGCGTGACCGATGTTGTCAATGTGGGGCGGCCTTTGACCCCTGCGGGGATGACGGCAACCATTGAAGGCAATGAGATCGTGGATTCAGCCACCTTCATGATCGCAGCCGGACCCGGCGAATTTCTTTCATTGGCGACAATGCTGATCTGCACGAATGATGGTTTTACCGGGCTGAATTCGGCGGTGTTGCCCGCGGGTGATGCTGCAGTTACCTATGAGCTGAACAGCTATGATGCCGGGCGTGAGCAGAATACAGAAAAGAGTGAAGATCTTGTTGATCCCTGCACGGCACTTGGCACCGTCACCTTGAACCGTGATCCCAATGGCAACAGAGATGAAGCTGTGGCCTCGGATCCCATCGAACTCATTGCCAACCACCAAGGGATTCAGGGTGGTGCCAGTCTTTCGGTCGATGCACATGGATGGGACGATCCCGTTGCAACCGTGACCATCACCCGCGTCGGTATGATGACCGAGGAAATGATGGATGAGTCCATGGACGATGGCGCGATGATGGATGAGTCCATGGATGATGGCGAGATGATGGATGACGCCATGGATGATGGCGAGATGATGGATGAGGCCATGGACGATGGCGAGATGATGGATGAGTCCATGGATGATGGCGCGATGATGGATGAGTCCATGGACGATGGCGCGATGATGGATGAGTCCATGGATGATGGCGAGATGATGGATGAGTCCATGGACGATGGCGAGATGATGGATGAGTCCATGGACGATGGCGAGATGATGGATGACGCCATGTCCACGGACACCGGTCTTGTCACTGTGCAGAGCAGCAATTCGTTTAGCGAGACTGTTCAACTCTTGCAAAATGCACTCGAAGCCCAAGGTCTCACCATCATGGCGGTTGTTGATCACACAGCCAATGCAGCAAGTGCCGAGCTGGATCTGCTGCCAACCTCGCTCATCCTGGTTGGCAACCCGAATTTGGGCACGCCACTCATGCAGAGCAGCCGTTCGATTGCCATTGATCTGCCACAGAAGTTTCTGGTCTGGGAAGATGAAAATGAGCACACATTTGTAACCTATAACGATCCGCAATACTTGGCCGATCGCCACGGCATTGACGATCAGGACGAGGTACTCAACACCATCACGACCGCGCTGGAAAATTTCGCAACAACAGCAACCGATAGAGGCATGATGGATGACGAGATGATGGGCGCGCTGGCGACTTACGAAGTCACCATCGAGAACTTGGCCACGGGTCAACCTGTCTCGCCACCAGTGGCGGCTACCCATGCCAACACATTGCACCTCTTTGCAGAAGGTCAGATAGCCTCGGATGCACTGGCAGCCATTGCCCAAGATGGCAATCCCATGCCAATGGTCGAAATGCTCCGTACCATGGAGAGCGGCGTGACCGCGGTCGTCAACGTCGGGCATCCACTCACACCGGCAAACGAAGCAGCCATTGTTGGCGGCAACAGAATCAGCGATAGTGCCACGTTTACCATTACCGGTGCGCCTGGTGATCACCTGTCCATTGTCACCATGTTGATCTGCACAAATGATGGCTTTACAGGGATAGATGCCGTGACGTTACCGGCAACAGGCACAATGGTCTTTGAAGCGGATGGCTATGATGCTGGCCGCGAAGAGAATACAGAAGTTAGTGCCGATCTGGTAGATCCGTGCACGGGATTGGGTCCGCTCATGCTAATGGGTGATCCCAATGGGAATGCGAACGCAGAGGTAACCACCGAACCAATGGCCGTCATCCAGTTGCACAACGGCATTGCAGGCAACGCCGACCTGTCCACGGAAGCACATGGCTGGGAAAATCCCGTGTTGCGCATTACCGTCACCCATTTGGCAGATGAAGCTATGATGGACGATGAGATGATGGATGACGAGATGACGGATGAAGCCATGATGGATGAAGAGATGATGGACGATGAGATGATGGACGATGAGATGATGGACGATGAGATGATGGATGACGAGATGTCGGATGACGAATAACGCCAAGATACCGGGCGTCACCGTGAATGTTCGCCAAAGATATCAGCGATGGCCCCGGTTTGATTACCATTCGTGCCGACAGCAAAGATGGCCTTGCGCCCGGTTCGGGTGGATCGCAACATAGTGACACCGGCCTTCATGGCCACGTTGTCATGACATTCCATTGAGCGTGGGGGCGCGGTTGAATTCTGCACCCCCACGCTTTTTGATTGGCTCAACCCACTCGATTTATCTCAACCCACTCAATACCGTGGAAATTAATTTTCTTCATGTTGGGCCTCTGTCCAGGTGGGATCTCCTGCGTGCAGCGCACAGGTGACACAATCAGGGGCAAAGTCACTCGCTTGCAGCTGTGCAACGCACCCCTTTGCGAATCTTGTCTCGGGTATAGAGCAGCCCGACTCCCTGCGAATCCCTGCTCCCGGCCGATGATTGAAATCCCAGAAAACTTATTTTGCACAGTCCTCAATAACGTGAAGCAGAAGTTTTGAAAACCGGTGCCTCCGGGGCGACCGCGAGGTGTTGGCACTGGCACGTCGCCACTGTTAAGTCAACCCTCAAGCCGAAATCGGGCGTCAGCTAGCGCAGTTGAATTTCGGTTGCCTTGATGGCCTGCCCCCCCAGCCGCTCACCGGTTGCGGGATCGTAAAATCCGACCCAGAGTGCGTGGGGACCTCGGGACAGATCAGTCGGCAGGAGAATCAGCACGTGATCTGTCTTTTGTTCGCCTGCTTGCCAGCTCGCGGTCTGCTCTGTGTTCTGGCCCGGCAAGCCATCCCACTGTGCCACCGGCTGTTGTGTGGCATCGGTGATATGCACAAAGAGCTTGTAGTTTTGCGTGGGTGGCTGGTTGACCTGCCAATCCAAGGCGAGTTGGAGCACTTCTCCCCGTTTGCATTGCACGCAGGATTGCCTCACGCGTTTGAGCATTAGGGTCTCCGCCAGCGTTTCATCGACCGTGCGTACAGTCTGCCCCATGCCCTCGCGCAGCGCGGGTACATCTTGGTCAAACGCACGTTCATAGAGCAGTGCATCATAGGTCAGATAGGCACTGCTCGGCCCATTGCGGGCCCAAAGCGTAATCTGTGGCTCATCCCGCACCTGCACCTCGCCGATCCGCTGGTAGCCACGTGCTTCCATCCGATCATCATCGAAATTTGGATCCGGCTCTTGCACATAGCGAGCGACGAAAACGAGCGCGGGATCGTCTTCCAGCTCGCGCCGGTCATAGTTCCGCAGATACCAGCGCAGGGCATCCGACCGCTCGTTGCTTGCATAGGTTTCGTCCAAATAGTTCCATTCCGCCAACAGACCGAGCGTCTTCCACCCCTGCTGAATCGGGAAGCCAAAGCGC
The DNA here is from genome assembly GCA_965228585.1 of Caldilineaceae bacterium. GTDB lineage: Bacteria > Chloroflexota > Anaerolineae > Caldilineales > Caldilineaceae > JAHBVH01. The sequence goes on along the minus strand of CBDDHX010000004.1, from coordinate 1,872,382 downwards.
GGCTTTGCAGGCAGCTGTTCACCATAGGGTGCCCAGTAGAGGGGGAGCCGACTATCGGGATAGTTAACCAAATAGGCTGGTGACTGGCGAAAGAAGAGCAGGTAGAGGTAGTAGAGCGAGATCAGCAGCCAGATCAGCACGAGCCCGCGGCGGCTCCAGCGCAGCAAGGTCGAACGCCGCAACCACTGATCCACCGTCACCAGGGTGACCGCGGCCAGCAGCGACCAGCTGGGCATTAGGAAGTAGAAGTGCGTGCCCGGGTATTGGACGATCAGCAGGTAGAGCAACGCCGCGGGCAAAAACCAACCCACGAGCAACAGCGTCTGCCAGCGCTGATAGCGCAGACCAATCAGGATGCCGCTGCCCAACAATAATGTCAGCCCCACGACAAAGTAGATTGAGTTGTAGAAGGTTGCCATTTCCAGGAAAAAGGCAAAATTGTTGGCCTGGAAGTCAGCCACCCGTGTGCCCAGATAGGAGCGGGTGGTGGCAAAATAGGGGTTGAGCAAGAGCGGCAAGTAGGCAACCGCCACAACCACAACCGCGACCGCGCCGGCAACCAGCACTGTTCTGCCGATCCGTTGTTGCCGATTGGCCCGGTACCAGCCAACCAGCAACAGCAGCGCCAGCGGCAGTGCATTGAGCAGAAACTCATAGTGCATGACTGTGCCAAAGGCGCTCAGCACTAAAGCCAGCCCCAGCCAGACGCGGCTCTGCTGCCGATAAAATTCCCACATGGCCAACACCGCGAGAATCGAGAGCAGCAGCACCACCCCTTGGTATTGCGCAATGCGCGAGAGCCCCAACGCAAAGCCATTGAAGGCGAGCAGTGCACCCGCCACTAGACCCGTGCGATGGTTGAACAAGCGCATGCCCAACACAGCCAAGGCCAGGCTCGCGCCAATGCTAGAGAGGGCAAAGGGCAGGCGCGCGGTGCCTTCGTCGATGGTGTGGAGCGCGCGGTAGACCACCATCACCGCGGCGATTTCACCAATGCCCTTGGTGTGGCGGGCAAGGGCATCGTCGCCGCCACGGAGTGCTTCGTTGGCCCGGCGCAAAAGATGGGTCTCGTCCTGGTGAAATTCGTGATAGCCCAGCTCGGGCACGCGCAGCAGCACCACCAGAATGGTCAGCAGCAGAAAGCCGAGGAGAACTCGGCGCGCGATCGGCTGCAGAGGAAAGGGCCGTCGCCAGCAGAGCACGAGCAAACCAGCCGTCCCCGTGGCATAGCTCCCCACGAGCAGCTCATAGGGCAGTGGACCGGGCAGCCAGTGCATGAGCACGAGCAGACCGTTCTGCCAACACCAGCCCACTCCCAACGCCATGACTCCGGCCAAGGGCAGATTTAGCCCCGGTGGTGCCCAACGCCAAAGCAGCAGCAGACCCGGCAGCCACCAACTCAACACCATGATCGCGGACCAGCGCCACCAGGGCAAGGCCCGGTATGCGATCTCTACATAAACGAGAAACGTGGTCGCCACGGCAAAAAGCAGCAGCGCCAACAGATACCCCCAAGATGGACAGTGCGCGGTCGGAAGCTTCTGCGCCCAAGTCCATCTGATCAGCGGCGTTTGCTTCGATAAAAGAGTTGTCAACGGGGCTTGAATCCTTGCTAGGTATTTCTCCTGAAATTCTCTCTATCGATCCCATTGGCCAGCGGCGCGCGGGCAAGCACAACCGAATTTCAGGCTAGGCTCTACACAAAAGCCTAGTGCTACAACTAATGCTATAAAATGATAATCAATCTGATCATTCTACCATTTACAGTTGCTTACTCAAAGCATCCTGGGCAACGGTACGGCAATCGTTACTTTTCTGTAGCACCAACGTATGTGTAGCCCAGTGTATGCATAGCACTAATCGAGAAATCATGTAACCGTTGCACACTGGTGGAATCAGCGTTCTCTAACGCTGGAGGTGCGCATGGGAAAATGCTCACACCGCAAGGGGCAAATTTATTTGCTTTCTCTATATGGATGTGTAGCCCACTGCATGTGCAGCATTGATGTAGGGGAGACTCGACGTCGACGAACATGCTCAATCGCGAGGCAATGTAGCCGCTAGGCCCAGTGGACTTCCCGGCTTTTCAGTGTCCGTTGCCCGCTCTACCCCTGCTTTTCACCATTCGCATTTGCCCCGGAGCAACAGACTCGTTGCTCCATTGCCGACTCTCATCTTCCAGGCGCGTGCCAAACGCTCAGGTCCGCTCAACCTGGTGCATCTCCCTGAGCAGAGCCACTGTTTCGGCAATGATGACGGTCGCTGCTTCGGGTGCATAGGGTGTGGAATCGATCTCATAGCCACCAACTGCATAGGCGTCTGGCATTGGGATGTAATGGCTGCCCACGTTTGAATAGCCGGAAAAGAGCGTCTGCCGAAAAGGGGACGCGGCTTTGATCGCCAGTCCGATTTCGACAAACGGTTCACCCGGAATGGCAACCAAAGCGACATCATTCAGACAGATAGCCTGAATCTGGAGTGGTGCGTGCGTTTGCCCGGCATAGAGACGTGCACGTGTGGCATGGCGCTGCGTACGTTTGGCCAACATGGTTGCCCAACGAATCTCCGCTTCCGTGCCGGATTGACGGATCTCTTGCAGTTCGGTGCGGCGGCGCTCGGCCTCCGCTTCCGCAGCTTCTGGCGCGGAGAAGGCTTGCAGCGGCAGATCGATCGTGCGCGTGGAAATGCGCAGATGGGGGCTCGGTTCGGTGCACGGTTCTGCTGCATAAATGGCCAACGGCGCGCCCGATTCCAAGGTACTCACATAGACTTCGCGTTTGGGAAATGGTTGCAGGTTCAGCGCAACCTGTACCGCGGCATAGCCCAACTTTGCACCGAGCCGACGATAGATCGGCAACGGTTCTCGGCTGGCACAGCCATCGATGGGGCCAATATCACCAGCGGCCCCTTGCAAGAAGAGACAGGTGGCCCCCGTGGCAGCCTCGACTGTCCGCTTGACCACACCGGGGTAGTCGGGTGTGATCAGGTCATTGTGAGGGCCGACGATGATCGGATGACAGGCGTAGTGCACGAGCACGGCCAGTGGTTCCTCGGCCAACGTGTCGAAACGAATCACCTGCACATCGTGATCCACGGGCCCATCCCAATTGTGCCCCACCACCACACTCCCCGCTGGCGTGACGAACCGCCGATTGACCGCAATATCACACTGCCCCAAACCAGCGGCCATGCGCGCCGGCTGCAAGTTGTTGAGTGCCTGCCAGGCCACGCCGGCGATCTTGCCCGGCAGACTAGCCAGGTAGGGTTCCACCATCTCCGCGCCACCGACGACCCATGCGTTGCGAATGGTGGGGCCAGAATGGGTGTGTGTATAGGCAAGCCGAATGTGGGTGGCGGGAAGCCCCGTCAGGTCGGCAACCGCTTGAATTGCGTCCGTTGCCGTTGAAACTTCCAACCCCACCAGATCCAGGTCGATCAGGAGCGATGTTTCGTCTTCATGGTGCAGGGCCAAGGCCGTCGCCCACAGATCGAGATCGGTACCACACGCGCGTTCATGCGCTTGCGCGCCCCAGTTTGCGTGCGAAATTCCGGCTGGCGGGGTGATATTGGCGCGGCCCACGCCAACCTGAAGATGTGACGGCATGACAGTCGTGCTCCTCTTGTTTTGTCCATGTTGTTTTGACCGTAAATTCTCTGTGCCCAACTAGTCGGCACGAGGTGGTGTCGGCACCACAACCGAATTTACGACTCGGTGCTTATTTTGGTTGCAGTTTCAACTCCGGTTGTCCAACTCCGGTTGTAATCTCTGCATCATCCTAACAAGAGACCCATGGCGATGCAAGCTACCGAAATGTCACGTTGAATTGGGCTGCTGCTTGCGTAGGGCACGCTACAGTGGACTGCTGGCGACTGTGGCATTGTAATAAGAGGATATCCTGTTATGTCGACGCATCGTGCACGCCGGGTGTGCGTGGCGCTGATTCGACTCTACAAGTTTCGTATCTATACACTGGAGAGAGCAAATGTTTACATATCAAAAGCGCTGGCTGTGGGGAATAGGAGCCATTCTCGTGCTGATTCTGGCGAGCTGCACCTTCCAGATACCCACCCCACCAGCGGCCCCGGCAGATAATGAACCGGCGAGCGATGCAGCGGCCGAGACAAGTTCGAGCCCGGCCAGTGGCGTGGAACTCCTGCCGTCAGAGTCGCCACCCTTTAACACCTTCAACTGGGAGACCGATTTTAGCCGTCGTACCGTCGAGTGGGATGAGATCCTCTCTGGCGGCCCGCCCAAGGATGGGATTCCCTCGGTGGATGATCCCACCTTTGAGAATGTCACGGCGGCCAGCGAGTGGCTTTCCGAGCGCGATCCAGTCATCCTTTTTGAGCACGATGGGGATGTACGCGCCTATCCGCTGGCGATTCTCATCTGGCACGAGATTGTCAATGATGTGGTGGGGGGAATGCCGGTGGCGGTGACCTTCTGTCCACTCTGCAACGCGAGCATTGTCTTTGACGCGACGATTGATGGAGTCGCGCATGAATTTGGCACAACGGGGCGGCTGCGCAACAGTGATCTCATTATGTACGACCGGGTGACGGAGAGCTGGTGGCAGCAGTTCACCGGCCAAGCAATCATTGGCGAGTACGCAGGTCGTCAGCTCGACTTTCTCACCAGCCAGGTGATCAGCTTCGGCGACTTTGCCGCGGAGTTCCCCGCGGGAGAGGTGATGGCACGGCCCGCCGCCAATCGCAGCTACGGTGCCAACCCCTACACCAGCTACGACAGTACCACCGGTCGCCCCTTCCTCTTTGACGGCACGCTAGATGACCGGCTCGCCTCGACGGAACGGGTGGTTGGCTTGGAGATCGACGGCGATGTCATGGCCTATGCCTTCGCGGCGGTGGCCGAAGCAGGCGCGATCAACGATGCGGTTGGGGGGAGCGAGATCGTGGTCTTTCACAAAGCGGGCACCGCCAGCGCGCTCGACCAACGCTCGATTAGCGAAGGGCGCGATGTTGGCAGCGTCGCCGTCTTTGATCGGCAGCTCGATGGAGAGACGCTGACCTTTACAGCCAACGGCGATGGCACCTTTACCGATGCCGAGACGGGCAGCACCTGGAACATTCTGGGCGCGGCCACCGCCGGTGAGCTCGAGGGATCACAGCTGGAACAGGTGATCGCGTTCGACCACTTCTGGTTCGCGTGGTCGGCCTTCTATCCGGAGACGGGACTCTACGCATCCTGATGGGGCACGGATGAGCACCGCGGGTAGAAGCATTGTCGTGCTCCGGTTTAGTGCGATATGCGCACAGGGGGGTGAGATGTCCCTCATCTCACCTCTCTTCTGTTGTCTCGCCATTCCAACAGGGTTCGTCCAGTGGCAGCTCCACGAGCCGCAGGGCGGTGCGGCCGATCCCGTCCAGATCGATCCGATAGTGACGCCAGGGCATGAAGAAGTAGGTGTAGCCGCGCAAACAGACCTGACCGCCAACCTGATTCACCAGATCGCGCTCGTCTGCGTTGACCACAGGCAGGACGCGGACATCTTCCAGCGCCAACCGTTGCACCCACAGGCCGGTGATGCGATAGGTAAACTCGGCAGCACGACGAGCATTGATCGCCAGGCGTGCCTCTTCACCGCTGATTTGGGGTTGGGGCGGGAGAATGAAACGGGGTGTAACAGCCCACGGCAGCACCATCAACAGGAGGACAAAGAGCAAGCGCAGCCGCAGCGGACGCTCCGACCAACGCAAGGCAATGGCCAAGATGCGCCAGACCACACTCGCGGCCAGCCACAAGAGCCAGAGCGCCAACAGATTCAGGGCAAAATCGATGACGGCAAGATGAGCGGTACCGCCGCGGTCGATCAGGGCAAAGGGGAGCGGAAAACCGCGCCAGCCCGTGCAACCAACGGGACAGTTGGCACCGTAGGGGGGCACCTCGAAAAAGTAGTAGCTCCCAATGGCCATGCAGAGTGCAGCCAGCAAGGTGGCCATGAGCACGCGAAACCACGGTTCGATCTGTTGTCGCCACCAGATGCCCAGCAAAACCAGGAGAACGATGCCCACACCGGCCAGCGTTGCACTCTGCCAATCGGTGAAATAGACCCACTGCTCCGACCAGATCGGAGCATCGTTGATCAGACGCTCAATCCACGTCATGGCAGACCGGCCTCAAACAATTTTCCTGCCAGCGCATGGCGCTCGCGTCGCTCACGGTGATTGCCAGCAGAGCAAGGTATGGGTCAGATAGGGCGGCAGGCCAAAGAGTGGCACCGCTGCCGATTGGCCATTCCACCGCACCAACTCCACCTCCCCGGCACTACTCTCTTCAATCAATAAAAATGTCTGATCATTGCGACAAGCCGTTGCCGATTGCAGCTGATAGCCCGTGCGTAGCAGGTAACTGTTGACCGTCGCGGGTTCGCGTGCATCCACAGCACCAAGGCGCAGATCTACCACGGCAAAACGCTCGAGTTCGATGGTGCTGCCGGGGGCAAAACGACTGCGTACCGCTTGCAACCGCGCGTCGTCCACCCATTGCAGATCGGGGGCAAGAAATTCGTCATCACGCCCCACGCCATAGATGGGAAATGAGTCTCCACTCGCGGCGTTACCGAGCGTAAACAGACGGATGCTATTTGGCGGCTGTGCGGTGGGGATGGTTAGCCCCGGCAAGGTTGCATCGTGGGCCAGATAGGCCAGTTGTGTTCCATCGGGGCTGATTCGCAGCGGCCCCCGGTAGGCCGTGGGCGGCAAGAGCAGCTCCGGGGTCGAGGTCACTGCACTTGTCGCTGGCGCGCCCGGTGAAAATGTCAGCGCAAAGAGCCCTTGATGAGGTTGCTGGGAACGGGTGGCCAGCGTGTCGAGATAGAGGGTCACGCCACGCGTGTTCGTGGGCAGTGTGGCCGGGGGATCGAGCTGTACCCCCAACAGCGTTGGCGTGCGTATCTCGGCCGAGCCGGGCAGCTGGAAGAGTGCGTGCTCACCCTGCAAGCGGCGCGCAACCTGGCGGCTGCGAGGATCATAGTGCCAGATCTGCCATTGATCGAGCAGGGCCTGTGGCACTTCGATCCACCAGATCCCCTGGTCCCCATCACTGGCAACGCCACGGATGCGGTGAAAGGGCTGCGCGCTGATCTGGATCGCGGTGCCATCGGCGCGCACCCAGGTAAACTCATTGCGTCCGGTGGCAGATTCCGCGGTCGTCACCAACAGGCCAGCGTCGAGCGTGGGCCCCAGCCAGCGGGCATTGCGTTCCGCGCCCCAGAGTGGCTGCGCCACGCCAGTGCGTTCCAGCAGATAGACGCCGTTGGCACTGTGGCTGCCCAGCAGCGCCATGAAATTACCAGCGGCCACGCTCTCGGCCAGCGGTGTAAATGTGCGGATGAGCGTGCGATTCAGTGGTGGCGCGGCAACAATACGAATGCGCTCAGTGCGCCAGATCGTCGGTTCCGCGGGCAAGGGGCTACCGGCAACGTGAAGCTCCGCGCCCTCCCAGAGCAGTTCAGCCGGGGCGGCAACCCACCCCGCGTCGGGCACGCCAAAGAGCCCACCCCAGATCTGCACCAGTGCCCGATCGAGCCGCAGCGCCAGCCGTTGGCCCGCTGCCGTGCGCACGGGAAGATCGGCCAACGTGTTGGCGGGAATGGAACCACCGTCGATCACCATCACTGTCTCGCCAGCGTTGGGAGCCGGCGCGGCGACAGCAGCGCCGTCCGCGGGCACCAGATCGGGCGCGGCCAACGCAGGTGTGGCCAGGGGTGTTGCCGTGGCCGTGGGCGGTGCGGTGACGGTCGGTGTGTTGGTGTTGAGTAGCGCCGCGGCCGCGGCGGGCGCGGTGGGCGGCGCGGGATCAGCCGGGTTGAGCGGCGTACCGTCGGCACGATAGCGCGGGATCAGTGCGGGATCACCACTGACAATAATCAGATCGCGGAACATCCAACCCAAAACGCCATTGGCGCGGATGAGCAGCCAATCGCCAGCTTCGGTGATGCCAAAGAGCTCCACCGGCACTTCATTTTCCACGGCTGTGATGACAATGGTGTCAAAGGTGGGGGCACCGCGCAGCCGCGCGGGTTCGGTGACGAAAGTAACCCCCGTCAACGGTGCGACCTGTTCCGGCGGGATCACCGGAATCGGCAGCGGCGTCTCTGTTGCCGTTGGCGTGAGGGTCGGGGTCGCCGTATCGGTGGCAGTTGCGGTTGCGCTGGGCGTCAGGGTTGGTGTCACGGTGGGTGTATCCGACGGCGTTGGCGTGGGGGTCGGTGTTGGGGTTATGCTGGGGGTAAAGGTTGCGGTTGCTGTATCTTCTGGCGTGGAAGAAGGCACGAAGATCGCGTCGGTTGCCTGGGGCGCGTTGGTGGCCGCGGCCAGGATATCCGTCAACAGGGCCGCGTCGGCGTCGCTGGTTGGTTGTGCCGACGGCGATGGTGTGGCTTCTCTGCCGGGCAGCGGCACCATTGGTGTCACCGCTTGGGTGGCCGTGCGTTGGGCCCCGGCTGGCACGGGCGTAATCAGCTCCGTCTGGTATGGGGAGCTCGGCTCAATGGCAACCGCGCGGTAGTTGCCTTCTTCATCCACCTCAAATTGCAGATCAAAGGTGCGTGCACGGTTGCTGTTGTCAAAGAGACGCAGGCGCGACGTCACCGCGTTGCCCCGAATCGGCTCGTTGTTGTCATCGAGGTAGAGCGCCACCCAAACTGCTGGTTCATTGAGCCCCAGTTCAAACATCTGTTGCAAGAGATCGACCCGGGCAGCAAAGGCCGTGGCGTCGTTGATCTCCCCACGCTGCAACACTGCCAGCAATTCGCCCAGTGCATAGAGCGGCGTGGGGCGCAATGTCACATCGGCCAGTTGATAGCCAGCAATCACGTCGGCGCCCCCATCGCGCTGCTCACTCTCATTGACCGGTCGCCAGCGTGTCTCTACCCAGTGGCGGGCAAAGGGTGTCTGCTCCACAAAGAGGGTGCTCACCTGCAACCGTTGGCGCAGCGCCCCCGCGTTGGCGAGCGGCGCGGTGATCTGCAAATTGGGAAAGCGTGCCCCCTCCACTGCCACAAAATCGACGGTGCTACCGAGCGCTTGTAGCGACCAGTTGGCGCTGTTGCTGCTCTGCCACGCCAGCTCGAAGTCGCCCGCCGCACGCTGCTGGCTCAGCAGATGGATCTGCAAGAGTGTGTCCGCGCCCGGACGCTCCACCAGCAACAGATGAATGCGGCCTTGGTCATCGGTGCGCAGGAGTGCCTGGGCAATGCCCGCGGCAAACTGTTGCGCCGCGGCACCGGTCGCCAACGTGCCAAACTCTGTCGTGAGCAGCTGGCCGCGAATCTGCTTGCCAGCGTTGGGCTCGCGCCAAAAGAGGGTGGGGATCACGCTGCCATCGAGCGCGCGCGGCATGACAAATGCAGCCCAGGTTTCTGCATTGATCGGGTAGAAGCTGACGGGGACAAAGGGCAACTGTTGCTCCTGGGCAGCACGACGCACGAGTTCCAGCGCGCGTTCGGTGCTGAACGCGACATCTGCCGGGGCATTCAGCCACGCCACGGCCTGATCCACAAAGCGTTGGGCCCGCTCCTCTGCCGATGCCGGCGTGCGGCTGGGGGTGGGTGTGTGGGTGGCCGTCTCGGTGGGGGTCGGTGTGGGTGAAAAAGTGGCCGTGGGCGATGGCGTTACCGTTGGAATGGGTGTCTCGGTCGGCGGTTCTGCCGTTGGGGTAAAGGTGGGCACGGCCAACGCCAATGCCTGGGCGTCGAGGGTGGCTTGCAGCTCGGCGAAGATATTTTGCCCGCGCCGATAGCCCAGGTTGTAGGCGAGCAGGAGCAACAGGATCACCAGCACCAGGGTGAAGATTGAAAAGATGGAAAAGCCGGATCGGAGTTGATTGCGCATGGGTAAATTGGCTGTTTATGGGTGAGAGTGGCTAGTTTTCGACGAAGATCGTGACCCGACATGGCTCTGGATAGTTGCCCGTCTGGTCAACCACAACCAACCGCAGCGTCCACGCGCCATTGGCCAGCTGAGCTGTGTTCAGATTCGCCAACACGCCGTTGTCCACGGCATTCTGATCACCGGCCAGGTAGCCCCAATCCGCAGTGCCAGCGGGCGCGTATTCAATCTTGTAATATTGAAAATCGGGATGCGTTGCCGTGCCGACCATGGTAATCACACCGCGCACCGTCTCATTGGCCCCCGGGCGCAAAATGACCGAGCTGCCATTGGCACAGGAGGGTGACTGTACAATGGGAGCGGGCGTGTTCGTTGGTGGGACGGGCGGCGGTGTCGGTGTGGCGACAGCAACTACTCCATTGTTCACGCCACTGTTCACCCCACTGTTCACGCCACTAGCCACCGCATTGGTCGCGGTAATTGGTGTCGTGGTTGCGGTGGCCAACAATAGTGGTTCGCCGCCGGGGAGCACGCCGCCAGGTGCACCGTTGGCAAGCGGTGTGTTGGTGGGCGTGGGAACAAAATCCAGTTCGGGCGACGGGGCGCGTGCTTCCTCGACCATTGGCTCCAAGGCCTGCACGAGGGTTGTACTGGTGAAGTACGTAATGCCCATGACCACCAGCAGCATCATGGCCGTCGAGAAGATGTTACCCAAGTCGCGGACCGCCTTTTCGCGTTCCAACGAAAAGACAGCCTGGCGACGCTCCGCGCGCACAAGCCAGGTGCGATACATCTGATAGAGAGCTACGACACCACAGACAAAATAGATCCACGGTGCGTAGGTGGCGACATAATCAATTAGGATGCTCATACGATCTGATAGTCTACCGCAGACCCAAACAATCCCCAAAAACCGACGGAATTACGCCTCGGTAAAGACGCGGCGAAACGCATTGTTCCCCAACCATGGTGGATGCACGCGTGGAGACAAGCGTGGAGACAAGCGTGGAGCGAGTAGATGCAATAGAAGAGTTGGACACATTCACCACTCTCTTATATGATCCTTCTCATATGATCCCTCTCATTTGCTCAGATATGAGCGTACCGTCAAATTTACATGACTTGCGCACCGAGAGCAGCTTCCCGGTGGAGAGCCAGCCGCACGATTGTTCGCTCTTTTCGACAAGTTGCGTAAGTCCAAAGTTAATCAGAAACAGCTGAGGAGTTCTCATGAAAATTGATCCAGGATTTCACTCGCGGCGCAGCAATGTAATGGCAACGCGCGGCATGGTTGCAACCAGCCAACCCCTGGCAGCACAGGCCGGTGTCGAAATCCTCAAGGCAGGCGGCAACGCGGCAGACGCAGCCATTGCCACGGCCGCAATGCTCAACGTTGTCGAGCCGGTCTCCACCGGCATCGGCGGGGACTGTTATGCCCTCTATTGGGATGCAAAGACAAAGGAAGTCACCGCGCTCAATGGTTCGGGACGTTCGGGCGCTGCCGCGTCAATCGAGCGCGTGCGTGGCCTGGGCTATGCAAAGATGCCATCGTTTACCGGTCATGCTGTCAGCGTTCCCGGCACGGTCGCGGGCTGGAGCGATCTGTTGGAACGTCACGGGCGCATGGGGCTTGCGGATGTACTGCAACCAGCCATTTGGACCGCGGAAAATGGCTACCCCGTCAGCGAAATCATCGCCAACGGTTGGCGCTCGCAAGAGAAAAAATTACGGCGCGACACGGATTGGCAAAGTGGGGATCTGGACAATGGACCGGAGCAGCCAAGTGGACATGAACTGTTAATCGACGGACGCGCGCCGCGGGCGGGCGAGATCATGCGTATTCCCACGCTGGGCGCAACCATGCGCGGCATTGCGGCCGACGGCAAAGCGTACATCTATCACGGTGACTTTGCCCAGAAATTTAGTGCGCACGTGCAGCGCTACGGCGGCTGGCTGACGGCGGAGGATCTCGCTGCACACGAGAGCACCTGGGACGAACCAATCACCGCGGATTATCGGGGCACGACACTCTATGAATGTCCCCCCAACGGCCAAGGGCTGGCGGCCATCATTGCCGTCAACCTGGCCGCGGGCTTTGATCTGGCCGCCATGAATGAAGTGGACCGGCTGCACACGATGATCGAGTGCATGCGGCTCGGTTTTGCCGATGCCCAACAGTGGGTCTGTGATCCGTATGTGGTGCCGATTCCCCTGCAAGAGCTGGTGAGCAAGGGCTATGCCGACCAACGGCGACGGGCCATTGATCCGGGGCGCGCGGCACAGAATGTCCCCTACGGTGATCCGCTGGCTGGCTCCGATACCGTCTATCTAAGCGCGGTCGATGGCGAAGGCAATGCGTGTAGCTTCATCAACAGCCTCTACATGGGCACGGGCAGCGGGCTGGTGGTGCCGGGCACGGGCGTCAGCATGCAAAACCGTGCAGCGCTCTTTGTGCTCGATCCCGAACATCCCAATGCACTGGCCCCCAACAAACGCCCCTATCACACCATCATCCCCGCCATGACCGTGCGTGAGGGCGAGCTCCACGCCTGCTATGGCGTCATGGGTGGCTACACGCAGCCGCAGGGCCACTTTCAAATGTTGTCGCACCTGGTAGATTTCGACCTTTCGCCGCAACGTGCGTTGGATCTGCCTCGTTGGCAGCTGGCTGGCCCCAGTGCTGGACTTGGTGCGGATGAGGCCGGTGGATTGGTCCAGATCGAAGAAGGCTGGAGCTTTGACACCTTGGCGGAACTAGCCCGCCGTGGTCACCGTCTGCTCCCCATGAACGGCTATCAACGTGTTGGATTTGGTGGCGGTCAGATCATCGTGCGCGATCCGGAAAGTGGTGTCATCATCGGTGGCAGCGAACCGCGCAAAGATGGAGCGGCCATCGGTTGGTAGCATCTACGAACCCACAATGCATGGGTGAATGCCACGCACGATAGCCACACACAATAGCCACACACTGGGGCCTTGCTCATCTACTGTCATCTCACCTTCTATGGTGCGGTTGGCTTGAAAACGGTAGACTTTTTCGTGGTCTGCCAAAGGGTAGCAGTACCGTTTTCAAATAGCGCTTACTGTAGATAGCGCTTGCTTTAGATCTGGTGGTGGCTCCGTGCGATCTATCCAGAAAGCAACATTGTAAATTGGTTGTAAGCATTGGCCTGCAACATTCGGTGTATGATGGCTCTTACTGTTTGACCGCGCAGTCATGATTGCCGTACATTTTGCCTGCGAACTACACGAGTTTTGCCCCGACAATTTCTGTAGGCAGCGGTTGACCGCAGCAGAGCAAGAGCCAATATCAGTGGCACAAGGATTGCTGCGGAATGTAATAAACCATCACACAGGTTGACGGTAAAGGAGTACATTTGCCATGTCTACGACAATGTCTACGACAGTGTCTACACCCATCTCTACAGCGGGCGCTCAATCAGCAGCCAAGCGTGGGCCAGTCGGTACGGTTTTATCTGATCCAGCAGAGGCGGCAGGTGCCGCATCAACAACCCCAAAAGCGCCGGGAGAAGGCAGGAGCAAGCCCCGTTCCAGCCGGGACCCAAAAGCGTTTGCCACTGCAACCGATGCGCTGCTAACCAAAATGCAGCGGGCCGGCCTGCCCGAGCTAATGATTCAGACGTTCTGTCACTACTATGAACAGCTCGTTGCCGGGGCAAGTGGCTACATCCACAACGCGGATGCACAACCGGTATCAGCATTGCCCTCCGTTGCCGAGCTGACCGCGGCAGATGCAGCGGCGGGCCGTGCGGCACTCGACCAAGCCGTCTGCATCAAGCTCAATGGTGGCTTGGGCACCAGCATGGGCATGCAGGGTGCCAAGTCGCTCCTCACCGTCAAAGAGCATTGGTCCTTCCTGGACATCATCGTCAAGCAAATTCTCCACCTGCGCGAGCAGCATCAGGCGCGCCTACCCCTGGTATTGATGAACAGCTTCAGCACCGAGCGCGATACATTGACTGCGCTCCACCATCACCCTGGCTTTCGCCAGGAAATCCCGTTGAGTTTTTTGCAACACAAAGAGCCAAAACTCTGGAAGGCGGATCTGTGGCCGGCAGAGTGGCCAGCGGATCCAGCCAAGGAATGGTGTCCACCCGGTCATGGGGATCTCTACGCGGCGCTCGTCACCAGTGGTCTGCTGCGGCGGTTGTTGCGCGAAGGGTATACCTATGCGTTCGTGAGCAATTCGGACAATCTGGGCGCAACGCTCGATCCAAGTATTCTGGGCTATTTGAGCAGACATGAAGTGCCATTCATGCTCGAGGTTGCACAGCGGACGGCTGCCGACCGCAAAGGGGGGCACCTGGCACAGCGGCCAGATGGACAGCTCATTCTGCGTGAGATTGCACAGTGCCCGGCAGAAGAGTTAGAGAGCTTTCAGGATATTGAGCGCTACCGCTACTTTAACACCAACAACCTGTGGATTCACCTGCCCAGCTTGCAGCGCCTGCTCGATGAGCGCAACGGTATTCTTGGGCTGCCCATCATCCGCAACGAAAAGCCCATCGACCCTACCCAGCCAGATTCGGATCGAGTCTATCAACTGGAAACGGCCATGGGTTCGGCGATTGCCAGCTTTGCGGGTGCCCAGGCGCTCGTGGTGCCGCGCAGTCGGTTTGTACCGGTGAAGAAGAACAACGACTTGCTGCTGCTCTGGTCTGATCTCTATCAGCTTGATGCAGCCAACAATTTGGTGGTCAATCCGGAACGCCTCGAGCGGGGGTATGCCGATCTGCCACTCGTCACCCTTGATGCGCGCTTCTATCAGTTGATCGACGATGCGCGAGCTCGGTTTCCCCATGGCGCGCCCTCGCTGCTCGACTGTGAATCACTGGAGGTCGAAGGGGATGTAACCTTTGGCCGCAACGTGACCATTCGGGGCCACGTGCGGATCGTGCACAGTGGCGAAGGCAGCTTTTGGGTTGCAGATGAGAGCGTGTTGGAGAATGAGACAATCGGGGCATGAACGTCCCCGAACCGTGGCAAATTGTAGACATCAAGTAGATCAAAAGACCGGCATCGTCAGGATGCCGGTCTTTTTTGTCGAGCAGCCGTTGCTGCTACCGTTCGATAAAGGGCAGATAGATGCGCCGCTCTGGCTCCGGCTCTGTTTCGGGCCGGAGTGCAGTCGGTGCAGAGAGGAGAGCATAGGTTGCGGTGACGGTGCCCCAGTTTCCATCACTGTCCTGGCTCTGCAGACGCAACAGATAGCGTTCTGTGGATTGAGCCTCCAGCGGCAGCTGTAGCACAACTTCTTCCACCGCGCTGTCAAAGTTACCGTCCCTGGCGCTCATGGAATAGACTTGCGTGGCCGTGATCTCATCGATGGGGCTGATGAGCAGCCGGGTCGCGCTAATGGATTGCGTGGCCTCGATTCCCCATCCGTTGCTCGCGTAGCGGGTGTCGTCAGCGGTGGCGGTAACCGTCAGCGTCGGCCCCGCGGTGGTTATTGGCCGCGTATCTGTCAATCCATTTGTTCCCGTAATGGGTAGAGCGTTGCTCAGGGTGACAGAGAGCGCCAACGTTTCTGGGCCAGCGGGGAGCTGATAGGGCAGAGCCGCGGTTTTGGCGGCGTAGTGCAACGCGGCAATCGTATCATCGATAATCTCCGCTTCAAAGTAGGTACACTGTTCGAAAAACTCGGTACCCAGCTCAAAGGTGTAAGCAGCGACACCCAGCTCACCATAGGCCCAGTCGTCGGTCGTACCATCGGTCTGATAGATGCAGCCAGGCTCGCCGGATTGACAGACTTCATAACCGGTGAAATAACCGAACTTGCGCCCCAACGTCTCCAGTTCGGCGTGGTTGGGGCTGGGCGTGGAGCGCCAGCCCCAGGGAAAAATTATCAGTTCGCTGTAACTGTGGAGCGAAATCATGAGGCCCGTGGTGGTGGCGGGTGCGGCATCGGTGTCAGCCGCGCCACGTTGATCGGCAAAGATCGATCGCATGTAGCTTTCCAACGCCTGGGTCTCTGGCTCCGATGCTGCGCTTGGCCCGCGGAAGGTATCGACACAGAGCTGTGAGCTGGAGCAGTTGAACCCTTCGCATTGGTTCCATTTGAAGCTGCTGTTGCGGTTCAGATCAACACCATAGTAGGAGAAGAAAGGATTCTTGTTGGGGCAGCCATCGCTGTTGGTATTCTTGCGCCAGAGCACCACCTTTTCCGCCTCTTTGCGTCCATCCGGGTTGGCTTGGGCGACGATGTGAATTTCTGTGGTATCGAGCAACCACGCGATATCCGCGTCGGTTGCGTAGCCTTCCACCAGATATTCGGCAAAGCGAGTGGCCGTTTCCGCGGTGGTGAACTCACGTGCGTGCACCGCTGCCACCAAAAAGAAGACGGGCTTGGGGCCGGGCCGCGCGTGGTTAGTCACGACGATCGCGTGCAGATCATAGCCAGGGGGATCAGCGGCTGTCTGCTTGTCCCAACTGTCGCCAATATCTACCCAACGCGCCAGATTTGGATGATCGGTGGCCAACTTTTCCAGCGCATCGTAGGTCTCTTCCACCGTGCGATAGCATGGGTAGCCGGGGATCCCCGCCTGTTGACGGGCAGAGACAGCGGGCTGCCAGGTTAACAGCCCCGTCTTCAGTTCGTCCACTGCTACTGTGTAGCCGTCGGCACGCAGCTCAGCCACCAGCGTGGCGGGCAAGAGCGCAACGACGTAACCCTGTCCGCTTCCATCGGCATGGTGCACATCCCAAATATCCACCAAACCGGCCAGGATTTGCAATTCGTCAAAGCTCTGAAAATAGATTTGAGCGACGACGGCACCGGGCTCGTTGGATTGGGACTGTGCCACAGGTGACGCTGCACAGAAATCTGCGTTTGCAGGGGCAGCCGTTGCTGGCTGCACCAGCCACAAAGTGCTGAGGCCACAGAAAAGAGCGGCAACCAACAGGCTACCGAGCAGAGAGCTGACGGTAGTGAAGAACAGCTTCTTCTCTCCCCACCGGGCAGCAGTTTGTTTGTACAATTTTGTCTGGGAAATCATGGTGAACTTTCGGGGCAAGCCCATTGTACTAGTGGGCGTGTTCGTTGTGTTGTACATCCTACAGTGCGGTTGGCTTGAAAACGGTAGGTTTTCCGCTTGCCGGAACTACTGTTTTCCAACAGAGCCCACTTTGGGCGTCTGTCCGTAGATTCTCTGCGTCCAAGCGGTCGGCTCAAGGTGGTGTTGGCACCACCACCGAATTTACGGATAGGTTGCAAGCACGCCTACATCTCTGCCAGATCTTCGGGTGTGATCACATGCAGATTTTCGATGTGGCGAAAGCTGCGCACTTTGCGGGTGAGCAAGGGAATTTGGGCCGCGATGCAGATGCCTGCCACCAAGGCATCGTTGAGACCGATCTGCCATTCATTGTCGCGGTGTGTCTTCATGATGCGCGCGGTGTGGCGGGCGGCTTCATCGTCAAAGGCAAGCGTGTTCACCGCCAAATAGACTTGATAGAGCAGCTGTGTCTGCCGGGTGCTCAGGCTAGAGACAGACTCTAGCTCGAACAGGGTAATGGATGTGATACAGGCATCAAAGCGCAAGATTGCATCGAGGAAGGCGTCGTGTTTCCCCTGTAGATAGTCGACAACAATATCTGTATCTACACAGATTCTGGAATCTGCCATTCCGTCCAAAGCTCCTGACGCAGTTCTTGAAAGCGTTCGGCGTCATCCACAGACCAGCTTCCTCCCACCGCTTCCAGCGTATTGCGCAGGTGGGTGACCTCTTCGGGCAGACGGGAAAGCGGCTTGAGTTGCAGCTTGTTGGGAATCAGGACCCGCAACATGTCGCCAGGGCGATAGCCGTATTGACCTTCAATGGTGTCTTTGGGTATGACGAGATCAGTACCATTATATTGTATCTCAAGCACAAGAATTCTCCTCTATTTATCACTTTGTTCAGAGACATGTACACTTCATCGAGCAATCCTTCATCGAGCAATCATGGTAACGTTGCCCAATGATGGAATCAGCGTTCTCTAGCGCTGGAGGTGCGCATGAGAGCGTGCGCACTCCGTAAGGTGCAAGGTCTATTTACTTTCTCTATCAGAGATATGTACACTTCAAACATAACCATGTAGCAGCACACGCCCGGGTCAGAAGCTGTTGCTGCACAATGAAGGTGCAATGGAGGTGCCAACAGCTCGCTGTTAACTTTCGGCGTGGAATTCGGTTGCAGACCGCAGCGAAGCGGTAGCAACCGTAACCACCAAACAGGTAGCGCAACTGCACGTGCAAAGTGGTGCTTTGCTGTTGCATTGCCCGTCAATTATCGCTGCATGAGCAGCAACAGCAAAAAACGCCAGGTAAGCATCGATAGTGTCAGATCGAGAGTATCAGACCGACAGACAGTGATGAAGGCGAAATCGTCAACGTGCTTGAGACAGGGACTGCATTCAGAGCAACATCGGAAGTATAGCAGTCAGATGTGTGCTATCAACTGTTGCAGAACAACTACGGAGAAGACCGACAACACAACAGCGCATGCTCCAACGAAAAGTCAGCAATACTGTTGTTACTAGCATCAGTATCTGGTAGGGGGCCTGCCCAGTGCTGTCAGCCTGCTCACACTATACCCCTAGTTTGGGGCAGCGTCAAGTAGCGAATTACTGACGAAATTGCCTAAACTCTGTCTGATTTTTACGCTTCACGCGCTTGCCAAAGATGTTCCATTCCATCACGTGGTTGCCAGTTCAACAGCTGCTGTGCTTTGCGGTGATCAAACCGACTGTGGGGCAGATCCGCACTAATGTTTACCATTTCATACGGGGAGGGGAGTTCGGTCACTTCGAGGGCACGTCGCAAAGCACGTCCGGTATCGGCCCAGGAGATGGTGAACTCTTCAAAGCCGCTCTTCACGACATCGGGATTGTAGAGCGCACAGAAGAGCAGAACCGGCACTTCCAGATCGTACGCCTCGGCAAAGACGCGGCAGATCTCCTGGCCAAGGTATTTGGAGTGAATGTATTGATGATCAAACGCACGTCCGGGCGCATCGACGGGAATATCAAAATCCCAACTGTAGTCGCCAAAGCCTTCCAGATGTTGCACCAGTGGACCCGTGTGCACCACCCGACGAATTCCGTGGGCCACGGCAGCCTGCATTACGTTGTAGGCCCCAATGGTGTTGACGAGAAATGCATTTGCCAGATCATGGCGGATCACGGTGCAGTTGATAATGGCATCCATGTTGGCGGCCGCCGCGGCCACGGCATCGGCATCACGTACATCGATGTGGCTTTCCGTGTGGGGCGGGGGAACGGGGATCGGCAAGGGTGCGCCCGGTCCCTGTGGCTTGCCCGCCGCGGCAATCTCGGCCAGCGGCAGGAGATCGGTTACATGCAAAGTGTAGGAGGAGAGCAACTCTTGTGTGGTGACAACGCCCATGGGTCCCCCGGCCCCCAGCAGCAACACATTGCGAATGGGACGAGATGGCGTGTGGTGGGTTGGTGCCAACACTGCTCGCCACGGTCGTTCATCGACGGCGGGCACTGGTGCAGCAGCTGCCAGATCGGCAAAGTCGTGCGTGGGCTGGTAATCGGGCAATTCTTCAACCACCGCGCTATTTTGGTGGCGGATCTTGGCGTATGGCCCCGGCGCAGTGATGTGAAAGATTTTCCAGTCGGGCTGTCGGGTTGGCTCATGGGCCAGCGCCGCGCGCACCCCAGCCACGGCATCATCCATGTGCAGCCAATTGCGATCATAGGGTTCAGAGCGAGCCACGGCATCGTCAACCATCTGGCCAAAGCGCAGGCAGAGCGCCTGCATGGTGCCGACGCGGGTGCTTTCCCGCGTGGCCAACTCGGCAATCCACGGAGCCAACTGCTCAATGGCGGGTTCGGGGCGTGGCCGCCACGTTTCATTCACGCGCCAGTGCCAGGGCATGCGCTTGAAGAAAGCCAACGTGCTGCCCAGCAGAATGCGTCCCACGCCCGCGGCACGCGCCGCGTTCATGAGCACGAAAGTACCCCGGCTGGCATAATCCAAGAGTTCCTGTGGCGTCAGGCTCTCCGCTTGAAGCTGGGCCAGGGTGGCAAAATGTAGAATGGCATCAATTCCCTCGACAGCCCGTTCGCTATCTTCGGGCTGGCGTATGTCGCCAACCATGCGGGTGATGGGGTGTGCGGTTTCCTGGGCTGCAGCGGTGATCTCGGCAGCTTCGGGCAAGACCGTATCGCAGAGGCGGATCGTGTGCTCCGCGGCCAGTGTCGCCGCTACAATCTGGGCAAAGGCGCTCCTACCGCCGGTGATAAGCAAGTGCATGGGTCATTCTTTCTGTTGAGAGCTGAGTAAATCGTTGGGCTAGGTTTGGACAAGAGCAGTGGCGAAGATGGGAAACTCGTGCTCTGCACCATCTGGCCCCGATTTACGGGTGCGTCCCATTTGCGGGGACGTACAGAAGAGGAGCAGATTGAGCGTCCGGTCTCGGCCCCAACTGTGGTACGCACCCCCGATTTACGGGTGAGTTGTCGAAAGGGTAAAGAAGATTTATGATGGGAAGGTCGTTCATTCACTGCGAGCCGTTTATTCACTGCGAACTGGGCGGTTACACCGGACTTGCGTGGTTCTGCTATCGCCCAGATCCGGCCACGATGATGAACATAGCGTCTACATCGTAGCTGCCAAGTCGTTGAATGTCAAACAGACAATACCTGTTCTGAAACCCCCTGTCGCCACCCGAAGTGAGCGCGGTTCGGTAGTGGTCCCATGCTTTTGCAGCAGGAAAAGCGTATTGCTTTCGAGCCAGTGCCTCGTGCACGGGCCAGCGACAGGACAGGAGCAAATTTCAGGGTGGGCACCAAAGGAAACTCATCCACGATCCCGACGCCACCGGCGCACCAACAGAAGCTTGAAGGAGATCTCATGCCAATTCGACAATCGATCTGCTATCCACTTTTTATGCCCAAAGAGATGGCACTGGAAGAGCTCGTCCAAACCGCAGCCGAAATCGGCTACGCGGCGATTGAGTTGTGGGGACGCCCGGCAGAATTTGCCGATATTGTGGCGTTGGCACAGGCCAACAATTTGGCCGTTGCCAGCATGAGCGGTCACGGCTCGCTGCCCGATGGCCTGAACAAGCGCAGCAATCACGACCGCATTGAGGATGAATTACACGAATCGATCGAACTGGCCGCACAACACAATATTCCCGGGCTCATCTGTTTCAGCGGCAATCGTCAGCCGCACATGAGCGAGATCGAAGCAATTGAAGCGGTCGCGGATGGATTGCGCCGGGTGGCACCCCATGCCGAAGAGAAAGGAATCAACCTAAATTTGGAGCTGCTCAATTCCAAGGTGGACCATCCCGGCTATCAGTGCGACCAGACGGCTTGGGGCGTTGCCGTCTGTGAACGGGTGAACAGTCCACGGGTAAAAGTGCTCTATGATATCTATCACATGGCGATCATGGAAGGCGATATCATCCGCACCATTCGTGAGAATATCCGGTGGATCGGTCATTTTCACACGGCCGGCAACCCAGGACGCAATGACTTGGACGACAGCCAGGAACTGAACTATCGGGGGATCTGCCGTGCAATTGCAGAGAGTGGCTACGAGCTCTATGTGGGGCACGAGTTTCGCCCCAAAGGCGATCCCATTGCGTCGCTGCGCGAGACTTTTGCCATCTGTGATCAGTAGTTGCGCGCAATGCGTACCCCGGGGCGACTGCAAGGGTGTGCCCCTGCAGCAAATGTCCAACAATTTGTTGAACACAGTGCTGAATCGAGTCTAACCAAAACTTTATCGCTTCCGTCTCTGTTTAAACAAGACGCTTGGTGTGCATCGCACAGGTGTAACGATCTGGGGCAAAGCCACTTGCCTACACCTGTGCAACGCACTCTGCTCCCGTGATGTGGCCCATAAAACTACGGTACGCACAACAGCGCAGCACACAAAGGAGCGTTGATTTAACCTAATAGAGACAACCAATAGAGCTTGCACCTTGCGGAGTGTGCATGCTCTCATGCACACGTCCAGTGGTAGAGAACGCTGATTCCACCACTGGGCAACGTTACCATGATTGCTCGACAAGTTGCTCCCCGGTTGTCTTCCAGACGCGTGGTAGAGAGAGAGTTTTCAGCAAGCATGCTCGTGTAGAGATGGTCGGTAGCAACGTGCGTTAATTGATCGAAGCCGCTGGAATTGGCAAAAATTATTGAAACGGAGTTGACAGAACATCCTTCTGCTGCTATGCTTGCGCAATCGTTTGTTGTATCCTCTATTTTCACACGGTTACTGTTGCTGACTGCAACAGATTTGGCGAACATTATTTGTTGATTTACGTTCTATCGCTCTGCACTTTTCTGTGGCACCCAAATGTCGAAATACGAGCCGCAGTAAGAGTCGCAATAAAACAAGAACAAGTGATACAAGAGCAAGTATTGTAATCTGCAAGTTTGTTTGGCCGTAACTTCCTGCGATCACCTACAAAGTGCTTCCAAGGCTCTTACGGATCTTTTTCTCTGGGCCTCCGCTGCTCTTGCCACGTGCTGTCAACCAATTTGGCGGTCTGCACCGGCGAGAGAAGCGTGTTCCCGCTCGTATTATCCTATTGTCAAAAGGGAAAGTTTATGAACAAAAAGCTTTATGTGGGCAACCTCAGTTATTCTGTAACTGAAGGGGAGTTACACGAGTTTTTTGCCAAAGTGGGCGCAGTTGCATCGGTCTCCTTGATCACCGACCGCAACACGGGGCGTTCCAAAGGCTTTGGCTTTGTAGAAATGGAGACGGAAGCAGCAGCCGAAGAAGCCATCAAAACGTTAAACAACACAGAAATGGATGGTCGCATGCTCACAGTCAACGAAGCACGTCCCCAGCGGGAACGTTCCTTTGGTGGCAGTGGGTTTGGCGGTGGTGAGCGTCGTGGCAGCGGTGGAAACCGTGGTGGTGGGAACCGTGGTGGTGGGAATCGCGGCAATCGCGATCGATACTAACCATACCACCTGTTGACGTAAGATATTTCAGAAAAGGCCAGCCCGCATAAATGCAGGCTGGCCTTTTTGTTTGCGCCGATGGCTATTCTCTCACAATGAAGCTAGCCTTTGACCGCGCCCGCGGTCAGCCCCTCTACCAGACGCTGTTGAAAGACCAAAACCAGCACCACCAGCGGAATGGTCACCACAACCGCCGCGGCCATAATATCCGCCCAGGGAATTTCAAAGAGCTGGTCACCCGAGAAGAGCGCGATGGCAACGGGTACGGTGCGTGTCCGATCATCGATGGTAAAGGTGAGCGCATAGAGAAATTCGTTCCACGCGCCAATGAAGGCCAGTAGGCCCGTGGTCACCAGGCCGGGTGCCGTCAGGGGCAACAGGATCATGTAGAAGGTCTGGAAAGGTGTTGCACCATCTACATAGGCCGCCTGCTCCAGATCCAGCGGTAGACTCTTGAAGAAGTTGCTCAATACCCAAATGGTAAAGGGCAGCGTGAAGGTCATGTAGGTGAGGATCAGCGCGTACGGCGTGTTGTAGATTCCCAGCGAGCGCACCATGGTAAAGAGCGAGCCAAGGATGGCAATGGCTGGAAACATAGTCATGGAGAGAATGATGTAGAGCACTATCGAGCGCCCCCGAAAGCGCAGTCGCCCCAGTGCATAGGCCGCAAAAGAGCCAATCCCCAAAGAGATGATCACCGTCGTGAAGGCAACAATGGCCGAATTGATCAACGCCCGGCGAAAAGCGGGATCATTGAGGATTGTGAGATAGGCGCTCGTTGTGGGATTTTCCGGAAAATAACGGACGGGGGTTGTAAAGAGTGCGCTCGCAGGGGTGAGCGAAGAGACAACCGCCCAGTAAAAGGGAAAGAGCGTATAGATTGCAATGCCGATAACGATGAGCCAGAAGAGTAGATCTCGGCCCCAGTTTCCACGTCGTCCTGCCACGCTAGGCCTCCTCGTCTTTGAAAATGGTTGTCACATAGAGCACAACAAAGAGCGCAATGACGACAAAGATCGCCACGCTAATCGTTGAGCCATAGCCCAGTTGCTGGAACTGAATCAGGTTGCGCTGATTCAGGGTCGCCATTGTTTCAGTGTTGAAGGCACCGCTGGTCATGATCCAGACGAGATCAAAGACGCGCAAGGCATCGAGCGTGCGGAAGATCAGCGCCACCACGATTGCAGCACGCAGATTGGGCAATGTAATCGCCCAGAATTGCATCCAGGCACTTGCGCCATCCACCGAAGCTGCCTCATAGACATCACCGGGGATCAACTGCAAGCCAGCCAACAACAAGAGCGCCATGAAGGGGGTGGTTTTCCACACATCCACAGCCACCAATGCCCACAGCGCGGTCTCGGCGGTGGCAATCCACGCAATCTTTGTGGGCAACAGCGGAATCACGCGGGTGAAGAGATCGTTGATCACGCCAAAGACGTCGTGATACATCCACTTCCACATTTGCGATGAAATTGCCGTGGGGATCGCCCATGGAACCAGCATGGCCGTGCGCATTAGACCGCGCCCGGGGAATTTACTGTTCACCACCAGCGCGATCCCCAGCCCAAGGACCAATTCAAAAAAGACAGAAGCGACGGTGAACTTGATGGTCGCCCACACCGCCTGCCACCACTGTTCACTGGCTAACAAGCGGGTGTAGTTCTCCAACCCCACATATTCCCAGGCCCGCGAGCTGCCCAATCTTGCATCGAAGAAGGTTACATAGATCGTGTTGAATAGTGGGTAGAATGCCACCCCAATGACCACGAGGAGAGACGGGATCAAGAAGAGATAGGCCAATCGTTCTTCTCTGCGGGCCCGTTCACTGATGGCCCGTTTTGGTGGCGGAGCGGAAACTGCTTGTGTAGCCAAGAGACTCCTCCTTTGTGACAGAAATCCGTGTGACAGATATCCGTGTGACAAAAATTTGTTATGATAGCAAGGGGGCTACCTTGATCTGCCCAAAGGTAGCCCCCAAACGTTCAAACCGCTTCTAACCCCGGCATCTGTTACTGCAACAGACTACTCAGTTGCGACTCAATTGACTCAACCGCTTCTTGGCCGGTCTGCTGGCCAGTCAACACTTTGTTGACTTCGGTAAAGTAAATCGTCGAGACCTGATTGTAATCTTCGCCAGTCACCGTGCTGGGCCGGGCCACGGCACCACCGCTGAAGACTTCAAAGAGTTGCCCAAAGAAGGGGTTGGATTCCAGCACATCCTCGTCGGAATAGAGATCACCAATGGTCGGCAGCGAACTACCCAACGTGGCTCGGAATTTCTGCGCTTCATAGCTGGTGAGGCAGACCGCGACTTCGGCGGCCGCGTCCTGATTCTCGCTATAGGTGCTGACGGCAACTTGCCAGCCACCGAGTGTGTCCGCGTGCTGTCCGTTTTCGCCACCCATGGGCAACGGCACCACGCCAAAGCTATCTTTGATCACGCTATCCTCGGCATTGCCCAACGCATAGGCATAGGGCCAGTTGCGCATGAAAGCAGCGTTGCCGCCCTGCCACACGCCACGTGCATCTTCTTCCATGTAGCTCACGACACCGGGCGGGCTAATGCGATCAACCCAGCTGGCAGCCATGTCAAATGCGGCAGCGGCATTTTCATTGTTGATGCTAATGGTGCCATCTGACTCGACAATGGTGCCACCATTCCAGCTGTATTGCCATTCCAGCGCATCACAGGTCAGCCCCTCATAGGCGGCACCTTGCCAGACGAAGCCCCAGAAATCAGAATTCTCGGCCCGCTCGCCCTCTTGAATGGTCGTTGCCATTTCATCCAGCTCGGCCCAGGTCATTGGTGGAGCGTCAAAGCCATATTTTTCCAACAGATCGGAGCGATAGTAGAGCAGCCCGGCATCGGTGAACCAGGGAATTCCGACCAATGCGCCGTCAACCGTGTTGTTCTCGGCAATGGCCTGGAAGAACGAATCATACTGCTCATCGCTGAGATAGGGGCGCAGATCAATCAGGTGTTCCGCCAGAATCCCAGGCCAGATCACATCGATCTGCATCAGATCAATATCACCGGAACCGGCACCAAAGAATTGCAGATAGAGGGCCAGGCGATCGGTGGCACTTTCAGGGCCACTCTGGACATCAACGGTAACGCCCGTCTGCTCTTCGCAATACTCAACGGCTTCCTCATCGCCGGGGCGGGGAGTATCCCACAACATGGCGGTTACGGTTGCGCCCTCAATCGAGCCCGCGGCAGCCTCCCCATCCCCCGCTGCGGCTTCATCACCACCACCTGGGCTGGAAGCTGGACAGGCGGTCAACATCAACGCCAAAACCAGCAAGAACGTCAACAACGACACAGATTTACGACTCATAACTCTTTTCTCCTTTGTGCCAACAATGGATGTAACAATGGGTTTTGTTTGTAGGTGTAGCTTGTCGGTGTAGCTTGTCGGTGTAGCTTGTCGGTGTAGCTTGTCGGTGTAGCTTGTCGGTGTAGCTTGTCGGTGTAGCTTGTCGGTGTAGATCGCTTGATACAACAACATTGATACAACAACAGTGATACAACAGCATAGAGAACAAAGCACCTGTAAACCGGAGCAGACGAAATTCGTTCCCGCACAAGTGCTGTACTACCGTGCAGATTTGCGAGCAGAACCCAGGGGGAGAGATGGCTTAGCTCACGTAGCATTTCTCCTGCAATGCTCTGTATCGAGCTGATCGATCAGAAGCGTTCCAGGAGTCACAACCGAATTTCAGGAGCGGCGCTCAATCAGCAGACCTACGTTGTCGAGCGCTGAATCACCTGCAATGGAAATCGAACATGTTGCACGGGTCGCTGTGGTTCCGTTAGCCGCCCAAGCAGCAGTTCTGTCCCCACGCGGCCAGATTCGTCGAGCGATTGACCAATAGTCGATAGACCCACGTAGTCGGCAATGTCAAGATTGTCGAAGCCAAGCACGGCCACATCATCGGGCACACGCAGCGCCAGTTCGCGGATCGCTTTCAAGACGCCCAGCGCAAGCAGATCGCTCGTGGCAAAGATGGCGGTGGGGCGCTCTGGCAGCGCAAGCAGCTCTTTGGTCTCGGCATAGGCTGCATCCATATCATTTTCAGCATTGCGAATGCAGACATCGTGCACGGGGAGCTCAACATCGGCCATTGCGGCGCGAAACCCTTGCAGACGGATCTCGCTGGTGGGCAATGTACAGCCGGGGATTTCGCTATCGATACCAATGAAGCCAATCGTGCGATGTCCAGCTTCGATCAGAAAACGGGCTGCCATCTCGCCACCTGCTCTATTATCGATCTCGACTCCACTGAACGCTGTATGATGGGACTCAATTAAGACAGTTGGCAATTTATGGCGCAACAAACGGTCGGCAGCGTCATCATCGACCAAGAGCGACATGATGATCAACCCATCGATGCGGCGCACAATGGGCAATGTTTCGAGCTGCCCCTGGTAGTGCTTGGCTGAATCGACGCTGTAGACCACCAATTCATACTCAGAGCCGTTCAACACGCTGGCAACCCCGCGCAGCCGCTGTACAAATGACGGATAGGTGAAAAAAGGTGCCAGAACACCGATCCGATAGTTGTTGCGGCGTGCTCGCGCAGTGGCTTCGGCCTTTGGAACAAATGCCAGGTCATCAATTGCTTTTAACACTCGTTGTCGTGTCTTCTCATTCACCCGGTGCGGTGTATTGAGCACACGCGAAACAGTCGCAATGCTGACTTCTGCACGGCTCGCCACATCATAGATGGTTGGGTTCGCCATGAGAGATGATCGATTCTATTGAGATTCGTTTTGCAGAGGTTCGGTTTGCAAAGTGCTAACGGTCGGCACTCTTCCGTCGGGGAATGGTTACCAGCTGTGTCAGCAGAATCGTGGACTCTGCAGGCAGCGGGCTAACACAATTTCGGAAAATTGTTTACATGCCAGCAATTTCATGCCAGCAATTTGTCTGACAGAATAATCGCACATGGCATCTTACATGAAAGCACTTACAGAACTACTATAACAAGCAATTGGGGCGCTGTCAAGCCCCAAATAATTGGAATTTGCAAATGACAGCAATTTTGCCTATGCTGCCACAGCAAACCACTTTGGCCCGCTATTGTTTAACCTGTGCATGGATCGTGATGGATCTGTGGAAAATCGTCGGTGCGTGACTGTCGACCGCCCCCACCGAATGCAGCTGCTCGAGGTCAAAGTCGAGGTCACAGTCAAGATCAATCGACCGGCAGCTGCGCCGCGAAGTTACGCGTTAGCAGCTGCACATCGACCTCGGCAGCTTGCAGGGCACGGACAAATTCATGGAGATCCACCGTCTCTTCGGTGGCCCCCACAATCGTAACCCGCTCCGCGTCAAAGGCTGCCCAGCGGTCGCGACCAAGCTGCGGTTGTTCGCGCGCCACATAGCGCAACAGCACCGAGAGATCGTCCACGTCCCGCGGGGGCGCGTAGAGAAAGAGGTAGTGATTGGATGAGGATTTTGATGGTGGCTCATCAGCCGGCGGTTCTGCGCTCGCCGCGGAACCAAGTTGCGCGGTTGCTGTAGGTATCGTGAGATCATCAGGCGCTTCGGCGTCGGCGGCTGTTGCCTGCGGTGGGGTGATGGGAGGTGCATCCGCGATATTATCAGCTTCTTCAGGTGCTTCCACCCGCCCTGCTTCCGCCGTGAAACCTGCAATGGCTGGTAATTCGGTTTCATCGGTTGGGCTGAAAGTACTTACAGGCTCAGCCGGTGCCGCGGCTGCTTCGCTCGGTTCGTGCGCCGGGGTGGTTAGGCGTTCCGCGCGTGCCATCGGTAGGACGCGATTCTCCCCCAAGGGCGCGGTTTGACGACGGAAGTGTACCCACAGCGCTTCCAGCCCCGTTAGCTCCACTTCGGCCCACAGGCCCAACCCCTCCGGCTCCACCAGATATTTACCCGGCCCCAGCGGGCTGAACTCGAGCACGTGGGGGCCATAATCTGGTTTGCTCCCGGTCTGGCGCACCATCCCTTCCCACTCATCGTTCCAGATCCGCACCGGCAGTTCGCGCATACCTTCCACTTCGACACGTACCAGGCTATACCCAGGCATGGAACCAGCATTGCTCACCTCGGCCTCCCAGGTGGGCAACAGCTCGGCAAAGTGCACTTCAAGACCGTTGGTGCCATCCACAGCCAGTGCGGATTCTGCGTAGCCGGATTCAATCGCGATCGAGTAGGTGCCGGCGGGCAACCCGGCAAAGTGAAAACGCTGGTCAGCATCGACATATTGCTGGTATTCATTGCCGACAGTATCGACCAGACGAGCCAGCTTGCCCGCGGCATCCGGCGCAATGCCGTGGATCACACTTTTTGCGGGCCCGACAACAGCTTCGGGTTCGGCAGATTGAAAAGGTAGCCGCAGTTCGACGGCAACTGTGTTGTTGCCATCCAACGCCAGATCGGCCACCGCGGTCTCATCCTCATGCCCCTGCAGCGCCACCGTATAGAGCCCCGCGGCGAGCCCGTCAAATTGAAAGGTGCCATCCGCGTGCACGGGCGCTTGCGTGCGCTGCCCCATGCCATCGAGCAGCGTGGCCACGGGCGTTCCCCGTGTCGCTTCAACCGCCGGAGCCATGCCGCCAATGAGTCGCCCATGAATACGCGATGCCGCGTAGGTAGGCGTGGGCATCATTTCGGTGTAGACAAAATCGACCCATGGCGTGGACTTTTTGTCCACCTGCAGATGTGCTTCCAGTTCAATATAGCGTCCCTCGTGATCAGGAACCCCTTCAACCGAGACAATATAATGGGCGGCTTCCAGACCGGTAAGTTCGCAGCCATAGCCGTCCACCTCTGGTGCCGTACCGGTGTAAACAGGTTCACTGCTCCATTCGCCAGCGTGCACGCGCACCGGCAAGCCGCGGTGTCCCTGCACCGAGACATAGGCAGAATTGAGCTTTGCCTCGCGCTGTACTGTTGCGGGAACAGGCTGGATCGTATATCCCCAACCGGCCACGGCCAGTTCCACGGTACGTTGGTTGATGCCATCCAACACCACCCGCTCCAGCCGGCTGCCCGCGGGATCGACGCGTAGGCTATAGTCCCCCGCGGCCAGATCTACAAACCGAAAGGTGCCATCGTCATTGGCCATGGTCATCCATTCTTCACCATCATCGCTGCGCACCAGCACCAAAACCGCGCCCGCGCCGCCGCGCACCACCCCTTCGATCCGGCTCTTGTTCACGGGCGCGCGCGGGGGGGCCAGATCGAGATCCAGCACAAATTCCTGTTGCCCCGCGCTCAGTTCAACCCGTTGCTCCACCGCGGTACCGGGTACAGAGACCAAATATGAACCGGGAGCCAGATCGGCAAAACGATAGCGGCTCTGCGAATCCAGCTCGGCAACAGCCACTTCTTCTGTCCCTTTATGCAGGTGTACTTTGTGTTGGCTGCCCGCGTGGGCCACGGTGCCGTGCAGCGTCACCAGATCGGCGGCCACATCGCCGTGCCAGTGGCGTGCCACCTTTGGCTCGGCCTTGAGCGCAAAGACCACCGGCAGCGCCCCCTGTTTCCAGCGTTCGCTATACCAGGCATGCGTCTCCCACCAGTTGCTCGTGCTGCCCAGCTGTGCATTACCCAGCAGCCAAAACGCGGTGCAGAAATAGTAGTCGGGCGCCGGGGCAAAACGCTGGCTCGTGCCCATCATGATCCGAGCCGATTCCAATGTCTGGGCCATGTGCAGATCTGGCGTCGTGGCGGGGTAGCGTGGGTCAATGTCTTCTCCCACCAAATAGCCACATTCCGTTGCAAGCAGGGGAATGCTGTGACCGAGATGCTTCTCATTCAGTGCGTTGAAATATTGGTAGGCCAACCAGCACGAGGCATCATCCATGACGGTGCTGCCTTTGTTGCTGCGGTCGCTGCGCAGCCGGTTGATCTCTTCCAGCGAACGACCACGCCAGGCATTCTCTTGCCACGCTTCTTCGTTCAGGGTTTGGTAAAAGCGATAGGTATAGGCCGCGCCCTCCTGGTTACCAATATCATAGGGATAGTCGAGCGGACGGTTGCGCGAATAGTTGTGGATCGCCTGCCAGACGGGGCCAGCAAAGAGATCCTTGCGCCCAAAGGCCACAATCTTGCCGACGAGATCCCACCGGCTGCCACTGGAGACCGCGGGCACCGCTGGCATGCCCCCCCGCTCCAGAATAATTTCCAGATTGGCAATCGTGTTTTCCACCACCAGATTGATACCATTGGCAGGCATGCGCCCACCCTTCCATTCGGCATCCCGATCCGGCTCGCTGTTGAATTCAAAATAGCGGACCCCCACGCGCAGGAAGGAATCCAGTTGTACAACATCTTTGACGTCAAGGCGGCTTGGGTTGGGCGTTGGCCGATAGATGCGCACAATGGGCATAATGCCTTCCGCCAGCAGCAACTCGGCGAAATCGAGCGCGCCATCATGGTTGTAGATCTTGACCCACTTGACGCCGAGCGCCTTCATCTCCGGGATCCAAAATTCCCGAATCTGGCGCATGCCAATGGCCGTTGCATAGCCTGTTGTCCAATGAATCCCAATGCCGGTATCATTGGCCGGTCGCGGATATTCATGTAAGTCCATAACCAAATCCCATCATAACCCAATTTGCTCGCGCTGCTATCAAAAGGAGGAAAGCGCTCTGAACAGAGTTCAACCGTTGAGCCACACTTGTTGCACAGCTGAATTGCTTCAGTATACCAAATCTTGTGACGGAATGACGAGTTGTGGTAGGCTGTGCGCTAGAGTTCCACATCAACGGACGCTGGCATTGTACGCATGCGTACACAACTTTTGGCCAAAATCACCTATGGTGTAATGATTGTGGCTGCTCATTTGTGTACGTTTATATTGCAGCATCGGCTCTGCAAGAGCAGTCAGCGTGCCCAGAGCTGTTTTCTTCCGTAAAATCTGCATACAAACCCCAAACAATCATTGGGAGAAATCGATGGAAACCGTTCAATCCGTTGCCAATCGTGTGGCAAACAATGTTCAAAATGTTATCATTGGCAAACAGAATGAGATTCGTCTTACCCTACTCGCCTTGCTCTGTGAAGGGCATCTTTTAATCGAAGATGTGCCCGGTGTCGGCAAAACCATGCTGGCTCGCTCCATTGCACGGAGCATTGGCTGCACCTTTCGTCGCATCCAATTTACGCCCGACATGTTGCCCAGCGATGTCACCGGTGTAAGCATCTACAACCAAAAGTCGCAGGAATTTGAATTTCGCTCCGGCCCCATCTTTGCACAGATTGTGCTCACCGACGAGATCAATCGCGCCACCCCCAAGACCCAATCTGCACTGTTGGAAGCGATGGAGGAGCAGCAGGTCACCGTCGATGGTGTTACGTACGAGATGGCCAGACCGTTCATGGTGTTGGCGACGCAGAATCCAATCGAATATGAAGGAACCTTTCCGCTGCCCGAAGCCCAGGTCGACCGTTTCATGATGCGCATCAATTTGGGGTATCCACTGAAGAGCCATGAAACTGAAATGTTGACTCGGCAAACGGATCATCATCCCATCCAAGATGTCGATCAGGTAGTGACGGTGGAGGAGTTGGTGGAGGCACAACGTGGCGTGCGCACGATCTACGTCGACAATTTGGTCAAGGAATATATTGTCGATCTCGTCACCACCACGCGCGATCACCCCGACATCTATCTGGGGGCTAGCCCACGTGGCAGTTTGGCGCTCTATGCGGCAGCTCGGGCCTGGGCCGCAATGGATGGGCGTGATTTCGTCGTGCCCGATGATGTCAAGCTGCTGGCCGAATCGACCCTGGCCCATCGGCTCATCGTCAGCCCGTCGGCACGCATTAAAAATGTGACCGCGCACCAGGTGATTGAAGATGCCCTGCGCCACACACCGGTGCCCGGTGCACGTGCCCGTTAAGTCGTTGGCTCCGGCCAGCTCTAATCAGTCTACGCGAATCATTCATGTCCTCTAGGCTTCTCTTCTTATTGGCAGCATTGATCACCACCTGGGTGCTCGCTTTTAACAGTGGGCGCGAACTTGCCTTTAATATTGCCTATCTCATCACATCCGTTTTGGTACTCAGCTACGCCTATGCGATGAACAGCATGCGCGGGCTCACTTTGCGCCGCTTTACCCGCACGCGGCGGAGCCAGGTTGGGCAATATGCTGAAGAACAATTTGAAATTGCCAACCGTAACTATTGGCCCAAGTTATGGGTGGAGATCGAAGATCATTCCACCCTGCCCTGGCACCCAGCCAGCCGCGTCATCAACAATCTGGGGCGCAACAGCACCCAACGCTGGCAAGTCAAAACCCTCTGTACCCAACGTGGACGATTCCGGCTGGGGCCACTGACCTTGCACAGCGGCGATCCGTTGGGTATCTTTAATCCAACCGAGGCAAAGAGCAACACGAGCCAATTAATCGTCTACCCGCTAGTTGTGGATTTAACCACGTTTGAACCCTCGATCTCTGATCTCTCCGGCGGTGAAGCACGCCACCGCCGCACCTACCAGATCACCAGCAATGTGGCGGGTGTACGGGAATATGTGCGTGGCGATAGTCTCAATCGGATTCACTGGCCCACAACAGCCCGTGCCCGCCGCTTCATGGTCAAGGAATTTGAGCTCGATCCCACGGCTGATATTTGGCTCTTCCTCGATTTGGCCCAGACAACGGAAGGGGCACTGCCTTGGCACCCCAAAGCACCCGAACCAGGACTCTTTGCCCTGCGCAACCGACGGGAACCGCAAAGCCACTTTGAGTTGCCCCCCATCACAACAGAATATGCGGTGACGGTGACAGCCAGCCTGGCCCGCTATTTTTTGTTGAACAATCGGGCGTTGGGAATGACCGCTTGGGGGGCTGTGCGAGAATATATTCAAGCTGACCGCGGGGAGCGCCAACTGAACAAGATTTTGGAGACGTTGGCCGTAGTCGAGGCAGATGGCAACGTGCCATTTGCCCACCTCGTGAGCACCGACGGAATCCGCCTCAACCGCAATGACACGGTCGTTGCCGTTAGCGCCGATCCATCGCGCGATTGGGCAATTGCACTGCACCAGTTGCAACGGCGCGGCGTCAACAGCGTGGCCGTTGTCGTCGACGGCAGCACCTTTGGCCGACAGGTCAAGTATGAACCACTCCTGGTCGAGCTAGAGGCCGCTGGCATCTCGACCTATCGCGTGCGCCGCAACGATCAGATTGACCGGGCGTTGGCCGCGCCTTTGCACCCGAGCCGTTCGTTGAATCGCCACGGGTTTGGCTAGCCCCGCCGTGACACCAGCAGCTATCAGCGCCAAACAGTCAGCTACAGCTGGGCCGTTGCCAACACGGCTTCCTGCTTCTGCAACAGCTCTTTGATCCCCAATTCGGCCAGCAACAGCATGGCGTTGAGCGCGGTGCGGTCAAAAGGTTGCCCTTCTGCTGTCCCCTGCACTTCCACATAGTCACCGGCGCTGGTCATGATCACGTTCATATCCACGTCAGCCGCCAGATCCAATTCATAATCTAGATCGAGCACGGCCTTGCCGGCCACGATTCCAACACTCACCGCGGCCACCGCGTGGAGCAGAGCGCCGGGTTGAATGGTCCCTTTCTGTTCCAGCCGTTTGATTGCCAGTGCCAACGCAACATAGCCGCCAGTTACCGCGGCCGTGCGCGTGCCACCATCCGCCTGGATCACATCACAGTCCACGATGATCTGGCGCTCGCCAAGTGCTTTCAGATCGACTGCGCCACGCAAGCTACGCCCGATCAGTCGCTGGATCTCTTGTGTGCGCCCGCGTGGTTTGGTGGTTTCGCGGTTGTTGCGGCTGTTGGTGCTGCGTGGCAACATGGCATATTCAGCCGTCACCCAACCGTGGCGATTGTTTGAATAGCGCAACCAGGGGGGTAGTTTCTCTTCCACGGTTGCGTTGCAGAGCACCCGCGTGTTGCCGGCGGAAACAAGCACCGACCCTTCTGGATGCATTACATAGTCAAGTTCAAAGTGAATGGGGCGCAGTTCATCGGGAGCACGGTTGGCAAGTGACACGGTGGAGCCTTTCTGTGGAATATGCGAGAGAGCTACGAGCAATAGCCAGCAGCACTGGCCAGGAGCAGTATATGCAAAACAATAAAGTGGGCCAACAAAAAACCCTTCCGCAAAGGGAAGGGCTCTCCTGGTGGGCTTTCACAGCAGATTTTGTAGCTGTAAAAGTAGATGTGGGGTACTAGTGGAGCTAAAGGGACTTGAACCCTTGACCTCTACAATGCCATTGTAGCGCTCTCCCAACTGAGCTATAGCCCCGTAAACGTACGGTCTGTTGTGCAGCGATTGGGTTCTTCTGAACAACAGGTAGAATTGTACCGGATGTTGGCCCAAAAGCCAAATTTGTAGGCAGCCGATGCAGACTTTTGTCCTGCGAATTTCTGATTCCCGCCTGCTTCGATTCTGCCGTGGTGGAGCTGTGGGGATTTGAACCCCAGACCTCTACAGTGCGATTGTAGCGCTCTCCCAACTGAGCTACAGCCCCGCTTGTTGGTTGCCGTTGTGCAACCTGAACGAGTATACCAAAGGGCGTCTGAACCGTCAAATTTGAGTGGCGAATAGTTTGTGCAACCGCAGAATTGTGGTCCGACTTATATGTCAATAAAGTCAAGCAAGCGGGATCAACGTTCGATAAACTGAAGGCTGTTACAGTGCAATTGTTCTTCCGTCCATGCAACACAACAGGTAGCTGGAGCGTCTATATAGTAATTGTCTAGATCTTATTTGTCTAGATCTCAACTGATAGCGTACAACCGGCTTTTTTGTCAAGCTGTACAATCAGTAGATCTTAGGCATCTGGCCTGAAATTCTCTGTATCAACGTGGCCGCCCCGAGATGGTTTGCGCGCCACAACCGAATTTCAGGAGCTGAATTTCAGGCTGGGCTATAGGCGTGGACGGTGACATACAGTTACAGCAACAGAGACGACCACCCCTTGCGTGGGGCAGATAGATCGCCGCCGGTCCGGGTTGCACCCCTGGCGACCGCGGTGAACCGCCCACGCAGATCAAGACAGACCGTTGCTCGCTAGACAAACACAGGAGACTCGAAAGACGCATTGCTGCAATCTCCCGTGCAGTTTTTGCAAAAGGAAGTGATGCTATGATTCGCTGGAGAAAGATTCTTCAAATCTCGTTACTGTGCATCTTGATTGGCGCACTTTACACGGCCATTGTTACCACGGCTGCTGTTCAGGCCGATAATCAACAAAAAGCCACGCTTGACAATGTCCGTGACTATACCCTGGCTTGGCCATTGCCAGGTGAGGCTGTGGCGCCGAGCTATGCCATTGACAGTGGCTATCTCTACGTAGGTGGAGCAGAGCAGTGGGAAGCAGTTTCGATTCCCAGTGATGTGGTTGCCGGTGCAGTTGCCGTGGATCCATACCATCCCGCCACTCTCTATCTGGGGGCAGCCAACGAGATGGCTCTCTATCTCTCGCGCAATCAGGGCCGAAGTTGGGAGCGAATCGGCATCGACGACAAATACCTTGGCGGCGTGACCGATATTGCCATCAACGGCGCTCAACGCACGCTCTATGTCGGCACCGACAATTCGGGGATCTACCGGCTGCGCGATGTGGGCTCCAGCCTGATTCTCAGCGGACATACGCCTTTTGCCGAACCAATCATTGAAGTGGTATCAGACCAATTCGGCGCGGGGCTGATCTTTGCCCGTACAGAGTGGACAGTCTACCGTGGCATGAACAACGGTCAACAGTGGCTGCCACTCGATGGACTGGCGACCACGCCAACGGCACTTGCCGTCACCAATGGTCACCCGGCGACAGCGTACATTGGCACCACCGACCGGGGTCTGCTGCAGAGCACCGATGGTGTCACGTGGCAGTTGCTCGATGAAGGGCTCTTTGGCGAAGCGGGCAATCGACTGCACGTCGACGCGCTGGCAGTTGATCCGGCACAACCCGAACTGCTCTACGTTGCCCGCAGCTATCTCTTTGGGCACACAGCCATACACCAGCGCCCGCTGGGGGTGACAATGAGCACCGATGGCGGCCAAAGCTGGGCCACGCTGCCAACGACCGATGCGCTGGCCGTGACGGAACTGTTGCCGGTGAGTGGTCTGCCCGGCGCGGTCTTTGCCCTCACGCCCCACAGCCGTACACCGGTAGCGCTGGGTGAAACCTCAACGCTCGTTGCCGCAACCATCGATCGAGTGCCGGTACAGCCGGTTAGCGTTCAGCCCCAGTGGATGATCAGCTTTGTTGCATGGCTCGTGGCCGCGGCGGCAGCGGCAGCGCTGGCACTGCTCATGTTGCAAGAGTGGCAACGCCAACCAGCATTGGCCACTGTACGGATTGGCTAGCGCTCAACCACATAGCGGTCCGTCGAACGCGCTATTGAAAGTGGAATTTCAACGGCTGCGGGTGTATAGCCTCCAACGAGGGTATGGGCCCGCAGCCGTACTGTTTTTACCCCCCGTGGCACCACAACATTGCTCAACGTACGTGTAAACGGCTGCTCGTCGACATGTGGGTGTAGGAGGATCCGCGTGCCGAGAATCGCCGCGTCTGGCGTTTCCACCTGCCAACCATCGGCATAGTCATCCCACCCGCGATCGGGGTAGCGCAGCGTCACATCAAACGCCCATTGCTCCGCCTCGCCTTCACGGCCGGTGAGCCGAGCACGCACAAATTCGATGGTGGGCTGCACGATAGTATTTACCTTGGGTGGTGGCTCTGGCAGTGCCAATTCGGCCAAACCAGCCACGGCTGCCGCAGAGCTCGTCATGGGGGGCGTGAACTGAATCTGCACCCCATGCGTTCCCCCCGTGTTGGCTGCTTGTAAAAAGATCAACGAGCGGTCGGAAAATGTGATCCACTCCCCCTGCCAAAGAATCTCATCCGCGCCGGGCAACGAGATGTAGCGATGTTCCACCGGCGCGCCCGCTGATTGCACGGCGCGTGCGATCTGATCCAGAAAAGTCTCGCCCTGTTCGGCAAAGGTCAACTCAGTCAACAGTGCATCTGCTATGACAGCTCGCTCCATCTGTGCGGTGCCAGCAACGGGGGTGGCCGTAGCTGGCAGCAGTTGAGCGGGTAGCGTGCAACTTGCCAGTGCCAGCAGGCCAAAGAGCCAACAGCAAAAGAGCACCATCAAGTAGTCCAGCGGTTGCTTTGTCATGTCTATTTACCCCGATTCATCTCACGCCTGCTATCCGCGCTGAAGTTCTCCGCTGACATTTCCCATGGCAATGGGATGAGCCGCAACACGGGTAGCCAGGTTGATGGAGACCCGACGCTTGGCAACCTGCCATTCACCGTTCACGGTTCACTGTTCACCGTATACCGTACTAGCTACATACCATTTCCATGAGTTGCGGCGGTACGGCTCTTCCTGGAAGACATTGTCTCGATCCATCCAGGGACAAAAGTGATAGGTGACCTATTCACCGTTTACCATCTATTTTTAAACTAAAGTGGGCTCTGTTTGAAAAGAGTAGTTCCGGCAAGCGGGAAACCTACCGTTTTCAAGCCAACCGCACTGTAGACTCTCAATTTGCAGCCAGCCACCAAAGCTGTTCCCAGTACGCGCCCTGTACATTTTCCTGCGGCGCGCCGGGGGTGCTGCGGCCATTGCGAATGTAGGTCGTGAGCAATTCAGTCAACCCTTCTACCACATCGGGATGCGCGGCGGCCACGTTCTCTTGCTCCCCAATATCCGCGACCAGATCGTAGAGCTGCAACGGCGGCAAGCCTTCGGTCTCAGGCCCCGGCTTGGGATAACTCCACCCGCCCGATCCGGGACACATTTCCAGTTTCCAGCGCCCCTGGCGAATGGAAAGCGATCCATTGGCCGAAGAATGGACCGTCGCTTCGCGCAGGGAACTGTCGAGTGGTGCACCCTGCCAGAGCGGCAGATTGCTCACGCTATCTTCCCCCGCGTCATCGGGCAGCGTCTCCCCCACAATCGCGGCACAGGTGGCCAACAGATCGACGAGGCAGACCGTTTCGTCGGTCACGGAGCCGGCGGCGATGGTGGCTGGCCAACGAATCACGAGCGGAATGCGATGGCCCCCTTCATAGATATCGGCCTTGTGGCCACGGAAGTGATAGCTGGGATTGTGACCCACGGCTGCCATCTCTTGCAGATCCGCGTGTGGGGCACAGCCGTTGTCGCTGGTAAAGATCACAATCGTATTCTCGGTGGCACCGTGACGCTCCAGGGCAGCCATGACTTGGCCCACCAGATCATCAACTTGCAAGCAGAAATCGCCATAGGTGCTGACGCCCGATTTACCGCGAAATTCCGCGGTGGGCAGGATCGGTGTGTGGGGGGCGGGTAACGGGAAGTAGAGAAAGAAAGGTTCATCGGCCTGCGCCTGCTCTTCCACCCATGCCACGGCCTTTGCGGTGAGCGTGGGCAACACCTCTTCATGCACAAAATCGGGGGCAGTGGGGCCAGCCCGCAAAAGTTCTTTGCCCGTGCGATCGGCCACAACGTGATCGGGAATCGCGGTGGGCTGTTCATTTTCCACGTAGACATAGGGGGGCATGTCGAGCGACGCACTGATGCCAAAGAAATAGTCAAAGCCGACGCTGGTGGGGCCAGCGTCAATGGGCTGGGCAAAATCGACATCGGTCTCGTCCGGTCCATGCTTGTGCCACTGCCAACCCAAATGCCATTTGCCCACACAGCCGGTGCGATAGCCATGCCGCTGCAGGAACGCGGGCACCGTCAGTCGCCCTGCTTCGATCAGGGGCGGCGAATAGCCACGGTTGACGCCCTGTTTCAATGCAGAGCGCCAGTTGTAACGACCGGTGAGAATGCTGTAGCGCGAGGGTGTACAGACCGCGGCGGTGGCGTGTGCGTCCCGGCAGATCAGTCCCCCCGCGGCCAGGCGGTCGAGATGCTGGGTGTGGATCTTGCCATTTTCGTTGAGGCAAGAGAGGTCACCATAGCCCATGTCATCGGCCAGAATGTAGATGATATTGGGCGCTGTTGTGGACATTGTCTTTCCTTTATATTTTAACTTGCGTTGAGTACATGTTGACTTGCATTGAGGCAAAGTGATATTG
Organism: Caldilineaceae bacterium; assembly: GCA_965228585.1. GTDB lineage: Bacteria > Chloroflexota > Anaerolineae > Caldilineales > Caldilineaceae > JAHBVH01. The sequence goes on along the minus strand of CBDDHX010000004.1, from coordinate 1,832,542 downwards.
GACCAACGAATCGATGCCGATAGCGTAGCACAAGGCCGTGGATTTGAGAATCGCGCTGAGAACCCACCCAATCGACCCACATCGGTCTCAGCGTGGGTTCGTTCATTTTGGCGTTGGCTTGATAGAATGTAGGCATTATGCGATTGCTGGTGGCTGCCCCCCGTCGAAATTTCGCGGCCATACCCTGCCGTCGACAAACACAGGGGCAAACCTTCGACCAGCAGACAAATCCTGAAACCGTTATCCGCAAGCCAGTGCAAAGGAGCGTCGAGAAATCTATGCAACAAGTGGACCGTGATTACGAATATATTGTCGTTGGCAATGGATTGATGGGCAGTGCCGCGGCTCGGTATTTGAGCCAGTGGAGCAAACGCGTCGCAATTATCGGCCCCGGCGAACCGGCCGCGCCCGAGACCCACACCGGCGTCTTTAGCAGCCACTACGACGAGGGTCGACTGGCCCACAAGCACAGCCAGGACCCCATTTGGTCGGTGATCTCACGGGCCGCGGTGCGTCTCTATCCCAAGCTGGAGGCACAATCGAAGATTCAGTTTCACGGCCCCGTGGGGCGGGTGATTGCCAACCGCTGGAGCGCGACGGAAAAAGCGGCCCTGCGGGCGTGGATGGCGGCCACCGATCCCAGCGGCAAAGAGCTGCACTTTTTCGATGCCGGGGAGCAAGGGTGGGAGCAACAATTTCCCTTTCTACACTTTCCAGCCGACTATGGCGTCCTTTACGAGAGAGCCCCCGCCGGCTACATCAACCCGCGCGGCCTGTTGCGTGCCCAAAACAGCATCGCGCGGCAGCAAGGGGCCACGCTCATCGATCAAGTGGTTGTCGACGTGTCGACCACGGCTACCGCTGTTGCAGTTACAACGGCCAATGGACAAACATTTCGGGCCGAAAAGGTGCTCATCGCCGCTGGGGCGTTTGCCAATTTCAACAGCCTGTTGCCCGCGCCGCTGCCGTTGCTGTTGAAGAGCGAGACAACAATCTGGGCAGATGTTGCGCCGGCCACGGCCGCGCGGTTGCGTACGATGCCCGGTGTTGGCTACAACATTGACGATCCCGACATCGACGACATTTACATGGCACCGCCCTTGCGCTACCCCGACGGGCAACAGAAGATCAAGCTGGGTTGCAACACTGCCGGGGAGCTGTGGCCCAACACATTGACCGCGGTGCAAACGTGGTTTCAACAGGGTGACAGTGATCGTGACCGGGCGGCAATGGAGCGAGCACTCCGGCTGATCCTGCCCGCGGTAGAATTTCTCGACATTACGACGCATCGCTGCATCGTCACCTACACGCCTTCGGGCTACCCCACGATCGACCGGGCGCCGGGTGATGCACATGGTCGACTCTTTGTCGCCACCGGCGGCAATGGCACGGGCGCGGCTGGCTCGGATACATTGGGCATGGTGGCGGCGGGGCTGATGCACGATGGACGCTGGCTCGACGAATTGCCGCGCGAGCCTTTCCTGGCAACCAATCAGTGGGGGAAGAGCAACAAAGTTCTCACCAAGGCACAGGAACGGGCCTTGGCACTGGCGGGCCGGTAACGCTCCGCCCCACCCCAGCGTCAACGACAACCGTGTCGGTCATAAAGGCCAATTGTATAGCGATGCCCATCACAGTTGTGATGGGGGACGCTCCAGATCAAAGAGATCGTTTACCCGACAGTAGCCACTCCCGGCCAGACGGCCCACTGGCTTGTACGCAGCATAGTCGATGCGATAGCGATCATCCAGAATCTCGTCGGCCACATGCATCATTACCACGCGCCCCACAACAATAACCGACCCACCTCCTGCAATTTCATGGGAGTGCACCACCTTGCACTCAAAATTCACCAGACTTTCGGCCACCCGCGGCGCGGCCACCGTCACGGATGGCAGTGCAGTTAACCCGGCGTAGGCAAACTCATCAACGCCCGCGGGTAGCTCGGTAGCCGTGATGTTCATCGCCGCGGCAGTCGATTCTGAGACGAGATTCACGACAAATTCACCTGTTGCCAGGGCATTGCCCGCCGAATCTTTGTGGTTGCCACGGCGCTTGCCAGCGCAAAAAAGCACGTGGGGCGGGTCGCCACTCACCGCGTTGAAAAATGAATAGGGGGCTAGATTGTTCACGCCCGCGCCGTCGACGGTCGAGATCCAACCAATGGGACGCGGGACAATCGCGCCCGAGAGCAGCTTGTAACTGAGCGCGGCATCAATTGTTTCTGGATTGAATTGCATGGCTTTGCTTTCTGTTGTACACAACGAATTGAATGCACGGGCAGATCAGGGATGGGTACCGGGAAGTACTTTCGCCACATCTCTGCTGCAGCACTGAATTCGTAACAATTCCAAGATCAAGCAACGAACAAGGTATAACATCAACTCTAAAGTGGGCTCTGTTTGAAATCAGTAGTTCCGGCAAGCGGGAAACCTACCGTTTTCAAGCCAACCGCACCCGAAAGTGGGCTCTGTTTGAAATCAGTAGTTCCGGCAAGCGGGAAACCTACCGTTTTCAAGCCAACCGCACCCGAAAGTGGGCTCTGTTTGAAAACAGTAGTTCCGGCAAGCGGGAAACCTACCGTTTTCAAGCCAACCGCACTGTAGAACACCAAAATTAAGTCAGCAAAAAGCTAGCAGAAAGCCTCCATTCCGCCATTGTTTCTACGCCTCCGGCACATTGGCCCGCAATTCGTCGAGCCAAACAGTGGCTGGCGAATCGCTGGGTGCACGCCAATCCCCGCGCGGCGAGAGTGAACCGCCCGAGCCGACTTTCGGCCCATTGGGGATGGCCGAACGTTTAAACTGGCTGATCTGAAAGAAGCGGTAGAGGAAAAGTTCGAGCCACTTTCTGATGGTCGCCAAATCATATTCGTTGCGCTTGTCCAGCGGCAGCAGATCGGACCAGATGCCGCGACCGGTCTCGCCCCAGGCATGGTGGGCCAGAAAAGCGACCTTGCTGGGACGGAATCCGTAGCGCGTGATGTAGTAGAGGTGGAAGTCCTGTAGCTCGTAGGGACCGATCTTGGCTTCTGTGCTCTGGGCCGGCTGTTCGCCCCGCTCGGTCACCGCGGGCACGAGTTCAGGCGAAATCTCCGTATCCAGAATCGACTGCAGCACGCTGTCCGCCTCTGCGCCAAACTCGCCGGTGCCAATCACCCAACGGATCAGATGCTGGATCAACGTTTTGGGTACCGAGACGTTGACGTTGTAGTGGGACATGTGATCGCCGACGCCATAGGTGGCCCAGCCCAGGGCCAGCTCGCTCAGATCGCCTGTGCCCAGCACCAGCGCACCGTTGTAGTTGGCCAGCCGGAAGAGATGCGAAGTGCGTTCACCCGCCTGCACATTTTCAAAAGTAACATCGTAAAGCGCTTCTGCTCTTTCATCTTCCGCAGCAAATGGATGGCCCAAATCGCGCAACATTTGCATTGACGAGGGACGAATATCAATTTCCTTGGCACTGACACCGAGTGCCTCCATCAGCTTCCAGGCATTGCTCTTGGTGCGGTCGGAGGTGGCAAAGCCGGGCATGGTATAGGCAAGAATATTGGTACGCGGCAGCCCCAAGCGATCCATGGTGCGGGCCGCAACAATCAGCGCGTGGGTCGAATCGAGACCGCCCGAAACCCCAATGACAACCTTTTGGATGCCCGTGGCATCGAGCCGTTTCATCAGTCCCTGCACCTGAATGTTATAGGCTTCAAAGCAGCGTTCATTGCGCAGCCGTGGGTCGTTGGGCACGTAGGGGAAGCGTTCAATGTTGCGCCGCAGCGGGATGTTGCCCGTGGGCAATTCAAATGTAAACGGAATCCGGCGCAGCGACCGCACCTGATCGTGATAGTCGCTAATGGCATCGTTGAAGCTGGTCAGCCGGGTACGCTCCTGGGCCAGCCGCTCCAGATCCACATCACCGATGATCAACTGCTCGTCATCAGAGAAGCGCTCGGACTCGGCCAACAGGTCGCCATCCTCATAGATCAGCGCGTGGCCATCCCAGGCCAGATCGGTGGTCGATTCGCCAAAGCCCGCTGCCGAATAGAGGTACGCGCCCAAGCACCGTGCGGATTGCCCGGCACAGAGTTGATGGCGATAGTCGGCCTTGCCAATGGTAATATTGCTGGCAGAAAGATTGGCGAGCACCGTTGCCCCGGCCAGCGCGGCAAAGGTGCTCGGCGGCAGCGGTGCCCACACATCCTCACAGATCTCGGTGTGGATCACAAAATTGGGCACATTTTCGGCATCAAAGATCAGATCGTTGCCAAAGGGCACCCTCTGCCCCAGCAACATGACCTCGGGCTGGATCGCACTTCGGGCCGCCGTGAATTGCCGCTTTTCATAAAATTCACGATAGTTGGGCAGATAGCTCTTGGGCACCACCCCCAGGATCATGCCCCGATAGATGGTCACCGCACAGTTAAACAATTTGCCCTCGAAGCGCAACGGCGCGCCGATGAGTAGAATCGAGCCGAGTTCGCGGCTGCCCGCCACAATTGTCGCCAAGCCATCTAGCACCCCTTGCAACAGGGCATCCTGGTGAAAGAGATCATCACTGGAGTAGCCGGCGAGGCCCAATTCGGGAAAGAGTGTCACCGCCACCTGCTCGGCATCTGCCTGTTGGGCCATGAGCAGTGTGCGCTCGGCATTGTAGGCAGGGTCGGCGACGCGTAGGTACGGCACGCAGACGGCTGTGCGGATGAAACCATGGCTATAAATGGAGTGGAAGGGATGGGTCATTGTTCACTTTCCAGCTTTGTGTAGGAATGACAATTTGGGGTAAGTGTAGCCGATTTGGGGCAGGGATGCAATGATGGCGTCGGCCATTGTCGCCTCGGATCGAAGTGGTGTTAAAAAATATAGCGCACTGGGCAGTAGGGCAGAAACTTCTCTACACCGGCCTTGAAACGCGCGACTTCCCTTTGCGTGCGTGGATAGTCATAGACCAACAGATCGGGTTTGGTACGTTTTGGCTGCTGTAGTGCGGGCGACCACAAAAAGTCTTCTCCACGTGGGTTCCACTGTAGATTGATCTCGTGCAGTGCCGCGGAGTGAGTCAGGAAGAACGCTTCACAAGCGAGTTGTGCTTTGGCAGCGGGTGTCAATGTCGCGTCAATCTCCTGCCACGTTTCCACCCAGTCGTGGCGCCACGCTTCATCACCGTGTTTGTCATCGCCATAGAGAATAATCGGTGAAAAATTCAGATGCACTTCGTAGCCCGCCTCCACCAAGCGGTTGACCGACGCGATGCGTTCGCGGATGGGGCTGGTACCGATGTCGATGTAGCGCGCCACTGCTTGCGGCATGATCGAATAGCGGATGCGGGTGTGGCCGCCGGGGTCAAAACGCAGCCAATAGGCATCGTTGACTGTCTTCGTGGCAAACGTTGCCTTGGCGTGGGACATAGCGCGAAAGGCGTCAATGAGGTAGCCGGGGTTGTCGCAGATCATGGCATCGAGCGAAAGGTCGCTGTTGCAGCCAATATCATAGGTCCAGAGCGTGGGGTCGGTCTGATTGGGCGCGCGCTTGGGCCCCAGTCGCGCTTGGTGTTTGGCGATGGAGGCGGCAATCTCTTCGATGTTGACGAAGATCGTCAGCGGATTGGATCCACCTTTGCGCCGCGCCACATAGCAATACTGGCAGGCACTGAGACAGCCATTGGAGCTTCCCGCGGCAATAAAATCGGCAGAGCGCCCATTCTCGATGTGACGCATTGTTGACCGCACACCGAGCACCAGATATTCTCTTTTGCTCTGCATCCATTGGGCCGGGTCAGCGTGAAAGAGTTCTGGGATCTGCCAATGGGAAGCCACGGGCACCACGGTGGCCGCGGGAAAACGTGCGAGAATCGTCTCGGCATTGGCGCGCCAGTGGGAATTGGTGTTAATCTTCTCTTGCAGAAATATGGTTTTGATGGGCGGTTGATTGGGCATCCTGCGCTCTAACGTTCAGACAAACGGCATCCGGCCATGCTACCACAATCCTGACTGCCAGTCTGTAAGCGTTGCTTGAAACTTTCGCGTTCCCGCGCCAACCATGGCCAAAGCGCGCTGGGTGCATTAGTCTGCCACGGGCGCGGCAACCGGCATTGCCAGCGCAGACGAAAGCCGACATCATCACGAAACTCAGCAACCCCTGTCCTGTCACCACGGCGGGCATCTGGCCCAAACATCTCAAGTCGACTGTACCGGAACAATCACCATGACGCCAACATCCCATCACTGGTCCAACTGGTCTGGCAATCTCCAATGCAGCCCCAAAACAGTTCTGAGACCCAACAGTGAAGCCGCGCTCTGTGCTGCGCTGCAAGAAGCAGCTAGGGATGGCCACCAGATCCGCGTCGTCGGCAGTGGCCACTCGTTTGTGCCTCTCTGCACAACAGACGATCTGCTCATCTCGCTCGATGACCTACAAGGGCTGATCCATGCTTCGGCCACGGATGGCACGGCCACTTTTTGGGCTGGCACCAAGCTCTATGCAGTCGGTGATCCGCTCTGGGAGTGCGGCATGGCAATGGCCAACATGGGCGATATTGATCGCCAGTCGCTGGGCGGCGCCATTGGCACCGGTACCCACGGCACTGGCCCGACCTTGGGCAATCTTTCCACGCAGGTGGTGGCGCTGCGATTGGTCACGGTCGCCGGTGAGATTATTGACTGTTCCCCCACCCACGAGTCGGCCATCTTCCAGGCAGCACAGGTGTCGCTGGGGGCGTTGGGCATCATCACGCGGGTGACGCTGCGATGTCGGCCCGCCTATCAGCTTCACGAACAGAGCTGGATTGCGCCCTTTGCAGCCTGCATGGCAACGCTCGATGAGCGGATTGCAGCCAGCCGCCATTTCGAGTTCTTCTGGGTGCCCGGTGACGATCTCTGCGCCATGAAAGTATTGCAGCCCACAACAGACCCTGCCCCAGCCGTGCCCACCGCGCCGGTAATTCCGTCCCAAGGCCGTCTCGCACGCTACGTCGGCGCGCCACGCACCGACCGCAGCTACCGCATCTTTCCTTCCGAACGTAACCTGAAATTCAACGAAACCGAATTTGCCCTGCCCGCGGCCAATGGGCCAGACTGTCTACGCGAAATCCGCCAGCTCATGCAGAGACGCTATCCCCAAGTTACCTGGCCCATCGAGTATCGCACGTTGGCGGCTGACGACATCCCGCTCAGTCCCGCCCATGGCCGCGCCACCGTGACCATCTCTGTCCATCAGGCCGCGGCGTTGCCCCACCAGCCTTTCTTTGCCGAGGTTGAAGCGATCTTTCGCAATCATCGGGGCCGACCCCACTGGGGCAAGATTCACACCCATGGGGCAAGTGCGTTGGCGGCGCTCTATCCACAGTGGGATTCGTTCCAGGCAGTGCGGCGCCAGTTGGATCCGGCCGGCAGGCTGCTCAACGCCCATCTGCAGACGGTCTTGGAAGAAAATCCAACCGATTGACCCGCCCGCCACTTTGGTCTATACTTGGCCCACCCTGACCTTATCGGTGATCTACCGGAATCAAGCTGGTCCGGTGGAAGCGCCTGCCCGTGACAATCAACCAGCAACAGCGTCGACGATTCTCGGCGCTGCAACCCAAATTTGCGCGGCATTTGGGACCCCCGCCCACAGCCTTTGCTATCAGAGGTAGAGGTGGGGTCAATATGACCGGCATCTGGGAGATGCCGATCATTTCTCAGAGAGAGCCGTTCCACCTTCTCGACATATGGGTAAAGCTAATCGAGCAATCATGGTAATGTCGCCCAGTGGTGGAGTCAGCGTTCTCTAACGCTGGCCGTGCGCATTAGAGAATGCGCACTCCGCAAGGTGCAAGCTCTACTTGCTTTCTCGATTAGGTTACATGCAATCAGTGCCACAGAAACCAATGACCGTGATCCCATCAACATCAGAGACCACAACCGCAATTCAAGCCGCCATCGACTTTGGCATCAGCAACACCGATTGCATTGCATGCATCGGTGGAGAATGGCACCGCTGGACCGAACCATACACCGGCCAGCCTGACCTTGAACAGGTTCGTGGTATCATGGCCAAGGGCGGTGTGGATCTCGCGGAGTTGCGCTGGCTGGGCGTTACCGGCGGCCGTCATCGCCTGCTGCCAGCGAGGCTCGGCGACTGTGCCATCATCGGGGTGAATGAACTGACAGCTATCGGCCGCGGCGGCGAGGCCATGCTCAAGCAAGAGGAGCGGAAGCAGAGCGCGCCGAAAGAGCACCCGCAGCAACCACTGTTGGTGGTGAGTGCCGGATCGGGTACAGCCATGGTGCGGGCAGCAGCGTCGCGGTATAGCCATGTTACCGGCAGCGCAGTCGGTGGCGGCACGCTGTTGGGGTTGGGGCGACTGCTGTTGCAAAGCACTGATCCTCTTGAAATTGAGCAGTTGGCAGCAGAGGGCAGTGCCAACGGTGTCGACTTGAGTCTGGCAGATGTAATCACCGGCCCGATTGGGGAGTTGCCCGCCGCGGCGACCGCGGTCAATTTTGGACGGGTGACGCGCATGGCAGGCGAACCCAGCCGCGCTGATCTCGCCGCGGGTTTGGTCACGCTCATTGGGCAGACCATCGCGCTGCTGGCGGTGAATGCGGCCCGCAGCATTCAGACCGAACAGGTCGTCATCACCGGCCACCTGTTGGATATGCCCACGCTACGCGCTGTATTGGCGGCCGTGGGGGCGCTCTATGGTCAAACCTTTCACCTGCCCGAGCACGGTGGGCATGCCACCGCACTCGGGGCGCTCCTCGCGGCCGCGGAAGAGGCAGCCAAAGGGCTGTAAGGCAGCGCACTACAAAGATCCCACTGCAAAGATCCCACAAACTCCACAAATGTCACGGCAGCCGCACGCAGGTGCGCGCCCAGCCGCACACGAAATGCCGCCAAACCTTTGGCCACGTGCTACTGTTGCCATACCCCTGCACCTACACTTATTGGGTCACTGCGGCTGCTCACTCATGGCGCCCCCAAGTCCACCACACGGAGCGATCATGTACATGATCCTGGAACATGTTGTCATTCTCATGCTCTTCGCTTTTATCATGGGCCTCTTTACCGGCGTCGCCATGATCCGGCCCCGGCGTTGAGCAGCGGTCCGACCCCATGCCATCGGCAGCTTGCCGAGCGCCGACACGGAACAGGGCAAATCGGAAATGATCTGCGAGCAAGGGGTAGAGGTGGGGTCGAGATGACCGGCATCTCCCAGATGCCGATTATTCGGTTATTTCCCGGAGAGAGTCATTCCACCTTCTCGACCAATGGGGTAAGGGTGAGGCAGTGTGCGGCGGGGGATAGCTGCAATAGATAGTGGGTACTACCTGTGATAGATCGTTAACTCGCTGTAAACTTACGTAGCTTTTGAAACCTTAAAAAATCGGCCTCGAGTCCAAAACTCATGCCGAAATCGCGATCTGCAATCAGTGACATTGGTAAAGTGGGGGGCGGCAGTTGATAGACCGATTACACTGGCAGCAGCAGCTGTCTAGCCCCGAATTGATGTTGGTATTGCGGAAAAATTCGGCAACAAAATGAGCTGTCATTGCAAAGAAAAAATTCGTTCATGATTCGTTAAAATTGGGTATTGCAATTCATTGAAAGCCATGCTATACTTGCCATCAAGTCAAACACAGCGTGCGGTCTAACAACCGCTATCGGGGGAACGCTGTGTTTGACTTTTTTTTTGACTTTTTGTTGGCTATCCCTTTTGCTGGCTAGCTGTTGCTCCTCGCCGCTGCTCTTTGCCACGCTGCTTCTCTCCCTGTTCTTGCTTCCCATTTGTTTGCTGCTCAATCAGCAGCCTTCCCAACACTTTCTCCTGCTCAACTCAAGTTGCTACTACCATCTCTGCTAGATTGCGAAAAACTTTTTCTCTACCACGCGCCTACAGTGCGGTTGGCTTGAAAACGGTAGGTTTCCCGCTTGCCGGAACCTCTGTTTTCAAACAGGGCTCACTTTAGCAGGCAACCGGGGAGCAATCTAGGTTTTTTACCAAGTTGATGGCGATTTCAAGATCGGCTACAATGAGTCTCAGCTGCCCAACTCTCATCTGATCAGTACCAACTCATCTGGTTAACTTCAAGCTGATGGACGACCCATTCAAAAGTGGTACAAATATGCACACTTTCACACGGGGACAACTGTGCAACTTTTGAGGGGTTTATCTATGAGGAACTGCAAAACGAATGACGTTACAAGATCAAGCAGTGGTCGATTGTGACCTTCACAATGAACTGCCTGCACTGGAAACACTCTATCCCTACCTTGCCGATCACTGGGTTGATTACTGCCGTGAATCCGCGTTTCGTGGCCCCGATGCCAACGACTATCCGCCCAACGCACCCATAACTGCGCGCCCCGCGAGCAAGCCCCAAGCCGGGCCCGCGGGCGCGGATCTGGAGCTACTACGCGAACAGGCACTCGAGCAACCCCACTACAACGTCGACATCGGTATTCTGAACTGTGCCTATCGCACGGCAAGTGTCCACAACCACGATCTGGCCACGGCATTGGCCACCGCGATCAACCAGTGGCAGGTGGAACATTGGCTGGAAAAGGAGCCGCGTCTGCGCGCCTCACTTGTGGTTCCCAGCCAAAATCCTGAACGGAGCGCAGCCGAGATTGAACGGTGGGGCGATCATCCAGGCTTTGTGCAGGTTGTGCTACCGGTGCGCTCCGACGCCCCCTATGGCAATCTGCGCTACGATCCCATCTATGCTGCCGCGGTCAAACACGATCTGGTCATTGGCATCCAATATGGCGGTGCAGCCGGCCACCCTTCCACCCCCGTGGGCTGGGCAACAACCTTCCTTGAAGAATATGCCGGGATGGCACAGGTCTTTCAATCCCAGGTGATGAGCTTAATTGCCGAAGGAGTCTTTGATCGATTCCCCCATCTGCGGATCACCTTGATCGAGGGGGGATTCACGTGGATGCCAGCGCTCATGTGGCGCATTGACAAGGAGTGGAAAGGGCTGCGCCACAACACGCCTTGGGTCAAACGATTGCCGTCCGAGTACATTCACGATCACATTCGCCTGACAACCCAACCCGTTGATGCGCCCGCGGATCGGGAACAGTTGCGCCAGATCATTGCCCAGCTTGATTCGGAGGAGATGTTGCTCTTTGGCAGCGACTATCCCCATTGGCATGCGCCGCAGACAACCTATGACGAACCCGAACAAGCTTGGGCCGATGTGGTCGACGAGCCTTTGCTGGCAAAGATTTTGCGTGAAAATGCGCGGGCATGGTATCGCCTGTAGATCCAGACAAGAGTGACGGGATAGCCAGATTGGCACTTTCCGAAAATTTCAAAAGCTGCAGAGTAGCAGCAGTGCAAAGATTGCAGGATGATACAGAATGAATAGCAGCCCATCTGCGTTGCGCCGGGAGCGCGTTTGGTCCACATTATCGATCCCTGATTTTCGTCGGCTGGCGTTGAGCAATGTGCTTTGGTGGCAAGCCAATCTGATGGAGCAGGTGGTTCTGGGTTGGCTCGTCCTAGAGCTGACCGATTCGCCCTGGCAAGTGGCGCTGGCTGGCTTTGCCCGCTCCGCGCCCTATCTGCTGGCGGGCCTGATCTCCGGCCAGGTGGTCGACCGTTTTGGACGGCGCAAAATCATTCTGGCAGCCCAATGCTGCAACACCCTCATCTATGCCGGTGTTGCGCTGTTGCTCTGGCTCGACCAGCTGCTCCTTTGGCACCTCATCGCCGGTGCATTGCTCGCGGGCGTCGCGTGGTCGCTCGACTGGCCGGCGCGACGCTCGCTCGTCCCGGATCTGGTCGGCAAAGAGCGGACCATCGATGCCATGTTGGTTGAGAATTTTGCCCAAAACTTTTCCCGCATTCTCGGCCCTTTCACCGGTGGCACCTTGATTGCACTGTTGGGTGCACAGGGCTGCTATTGGGTCCTCACGCTCACTTCCGCGCTGACATTTCTACTGCTCACTGGCTTGGCGAAACAGCCAATCCCCCGCACGGCAATGCCCGTGCGCCGTTCACCCATTGCCACGGCCCAAGAGGGATTGCGCTACGTTCGCAGCAGCGAGCCCATTCTGGCGGTGCTGCTCATCACCGCCGTCATGAACATGTTGGCCTTCCCCTACATGACGCTGCTGCCGGTCTTTGCCCGTGACGTGTTGAACCAGGGACCAGTGGGGCTCGGCATCCTGGGCGCGGGCAGTGGCGTTGGCGCGTTTGTTGGCCTGCTGGTGATCAACCAGATCCGCCACCGCGTCGACCCCGGCTGGATCTTTGGCATTGGCTCCTGCTTGCAGGCGTTGGCACTGCTCTGTTTTGCCAATTCCACCCTAATGGGGCTTTCCCTGGCGCTGCTCATCTGCTCTGGGTTGGGGCAAGCCTGCTTCAGCACCATGCAAAGCTCGATCATCTTGGTTGCCGCCAGCGATGAAATGCGCAGCCGGGCCATGGGTACGCTGGTCCTGGCCATTGGTGCCGGACCGCTCGGGCGACTACAGGCGGGTGGATTGGCTCAGGGATTGGGCGCGCCAGCCGCGATCTCGATTCAGACCGGGCTAGCTGTGCTGCTGGTGGGGCTGGTCATCCTGAAATTGCCGGGGCTGCGCCGCACCGCGCCGCCACCGCTGGCAACCCCCACGGGCGTGGCCGCCGACTGAGCGATCGATGGACCGCGCTGTTGCCCCCGATGTCTGATCCACGTTTACGCCAAAAAGCGCTTCAGCAAGCTCCAGCAAGCGTACAGAGCTTATCGAGAAATCATGGTAACGCTGCACAATGGTGGAATCAGCGTTCTCTGACGCTGGACATGGGCATTAGAGAACGCGCACTCCACAAGGTGCAAGCTCTATTTGCTTTCTCTATTAGCAGTTCAACATTTAAAGTGGACTCTGTTTGAAAACAGTAGTTCCGGCAAGCGGAAAACCTACCGTTTTCAAGCCAACCGCACTGTAGATCGAGAATTAACATGACAACACCTTCCATTCAAACAACCGTGGTCGGCAGCTATCCACTGCCCACGTGGCTGGCGGCAATGCCATCGAGTCCCAACTTGCGCGACGCGCTGTTGGTCATCCTAAAGACGCAGGAATTGGCGGGGCTCGACGTGGTGGCCGACGGCGAGCTTTCCCGCTTTAACATCAACCACCCCGAAACCAACGGTATGATCGATTATTTTGTCGCACCCATGGCCGGCATTGAAACCGCGCTGAGCTACGCCGAGTTACAAGCCTTTCGTGCGCAAGCAGGCATGGGCTTTCGCACCCAACCGGCAGGGGTCGTGCGCGGGGCGATTGGGCCGGGGCTGCTGAATCTGCCCGCGGCGTGGGAGCAGGTGAAGCCACTGACGACGAAGCCTCTGAAGTTTACCGTCACCGCGCCCTACATGCTGGCCAAAACCTTGGTGGACGAACACTATGGCGATCTGCGCGACCTCACCATGGCGATTGCCGATGTGCTGGCGGATCAGATCGCGGCAATCGATGCGCCGATAGTCCAGGTCGATGAAGCCAATCTGCCTGGCCACGCCGAGGATGCCCATTGGGCACACGAGCCCATCAACCGGGTGCTCGACGCCATTGACGGGGAGCGCGGCCTGCACCTCTGTTTTGGCAACTATGGGGGACAGAGCATACAACGGGGCTTGTGGGCCAATCTGCTCCCCTTCCTCAACAATCTGCACGTGAATCATTTGGTGCTGGAATTTGCCCGACGTGGTTACGACGAACTGACCATCTTCCGCGAGCTACGTCCCGAAATTGCCCTGGGCATTGGCGTCATCGACATCAAGGACAATGAAGTGGAGCACGCGGATGAGGTGGCACGACGCATTGAGTTGGCCGTTGACACCCTGGGCATTGAGCGCGTCAAGTGGGTTCATCCCGACTGTGGCTTCTGGATGTTGCCCCGCTCGGTGGCCGATCGCAAGATGCAAGCCCTGGTTGCCGGCCGCGATCAATTTCTGGGGCGCACCGCATGAAACCAGTGAAACTTGGTGTCATCGGTTGTGGTGTAATTGGCAGCCGCCACATTGCCGCCGCGGCAGCATCTGCCCAGGTCGATCTCGTGGCCGTGGCCGATCTGCGGCTGGAGGTAGCCCAGGCAGTCGCCCAACAACATGGCCGGCCAACCGTCTATGGGCCGGCCGAAGAGCTGTTGGCCGATCCGGCGGTTGAAGGAGTTGTGCTGGCCATGCCCGCGCACATTCGCACAGCGCTAGCCCTGAAAGCATTTGCCGCGGGCAAACATCTGTTGACCGAAAAACCGGTTGCGATGAATGCCGACGAGGTGCGCCAACTGTTGGCGGCCCAAGGCGATCGCGTCGCGGCCTGTTGTTCGTCCCGCTACCAATTTTTGGCGGCCACCCGCACGGTCACCGACTTTTTGTCCACCAACCGCTTGGGCAAACTGCGGCTGCTGCGCTGTCGAGCCATTGTGCCCGCGGGCCGTCCCAATCCCAATCCACCCCCCTGGCGGCTCAAGCGCGCGCTCAATGGCGGAGGGATCATGTCCAACTGGGGCTGCTACGATCTTGACTATCTCCTTGGGATCACGGGGTGGCGGGTGCAGCCACAAAGTGTGCTTGCGCAGTGCTGGACCACGCCGCCGCGGTTTCGCCACTATGCCGCGCCCGGCTCTGACGCGGAAACCCATGTAACCGCGCTCTTCCGCTGTGCCGACGGGATCACGGTGAGCTATGAACGGGCAGAATTTGTCGCGGCCACGCCCGATCTGGCCTGGGAGATCATTGGCGAAGAGGGGTCATTGCGTCTGCAGATGACGCCCGCGGTGGACAAGAGCCACCACTACGTTCAGGCCGATGCAACCATTGGCACGCTCACGGGTACCCTCTGTCGGACTGACGAGGATCCTGGGGCGGTGCACAGTGGCCCCGTCAACGATTTTGCCCAGGCAGTACGCGGTGGCGGCAGACCCAAAACAGATCTGCAACGGGCCCTGTTGATCCAAGCGATGACCGACGCGATCTATGCATCAGCCGAGAGCGGCAACGCGGTTACGGTGGACGCGTGAGCGACCGACCGAGATTGAGAAGAGCAAGGAGTCGAGAATGAAATTTGCGTTCATGAGTTTTTCCTGCCCAGAACTGACGCTGGCAGAGCTGCTGACGCTGGCACGTGAGTTGGGCTATCAGGGCATCGAACCGCGCGCCGGGAGCAACCACCAACATGGGGTGGAGCTGACCATTGACAGAGCCACCCGACAGCACTGCCGCGCCCAGGCCGCCGAACAAGAGGTGGCGCTCTGTTGTCTCGCCACCTCTTGCCGCTACGCGGACCCGGCCACGGTGGCGGCGGAGATCGATGCCACGTTGCGCTACATCGATCTGGCGGCAGATATTGGTGCGCCACGGCTGCGTGTCTTTGGGGGCAAAATTGCCCCGGGTGTGACGCGGGCCGCGGCGATTGAGAATGTGGCGCAAGCCCTAGCAAGCGTGGCACAACATGCCCAGGATCGGGATGTGACCATCTGCCTGGAAACGCATGACGACTGGTGTGATCCCGACCACGTTGCCGCGGTGATGCAGCGGGTCGACCACCCGGCAATTGCCGTGAACTGGGACATCATGCACCCGGTGCGGGCAGGTGGCGCGACCATGACCGCCGCCTACCAAACCCTGCAACCGTGGATCCAACATGTGCACGTCCACGATGGTTCTACCCGCCGGGATCTGCTGGAGATGCTGCCAATTGGCACGGGCGATATCGACCATCGCAGCGCAATGGAGCTGCTCCATGCCAATCGCTATGGGGGCTATCTCAGCGGCGAGTGGATCAACTGGGAGCCACACGCGGTCCATCTGCCCCGTGAGCTGGCCCAACTGCAAGCGTATGCCGCCGAGATTCAGCAGCAACAGTCAGCGGAGGCAGCAGCATGACCGTTCAGTTGGTGGCGACCGATCGCCACATTCACAACATTGAAACCCGCATGCCCTTTAAGTATGGCATTGCCACGCTCACAGTCGTGCCCCACCTCTTTGTCCGCGCCCAGGTGGTGGTGGATGGTGTGCAAGCCAAAGGCATCGCGGCCGACAGCCTGCCCCCGAAATGGTTCACAAAAGATCCAACCACCACCATGCAGGCGGATATTACCGCAATGCTTGATGTGATCGACGCGGCCTGCCAACATGCACAAGCAATTGGCGAAGCGGAGAGCGTCTTTGCCTTTTGGCAGGCGCTGTATGCCCGCCAAAAAGAGTGGGCAGCAGGAGACGAGCGGGCTTACCCGCCCCTGCTGTGGAATTTTGGCGTGAGCTTGGTGGAGCGGGCACTGATCGACGGTTTTTGTCGCGCCACCGGCACCACCTTTGCAGATGCGATCCGGACCAATAGCTTGGGTATCGACCTCGGTGCAATCCGGCCAGCCTTGCGGGGCTATGAACCGGCGGAGTTGCTGCCAGCGACCCCACGCCAACAGCTGATCGCTCGCCACACCATTGGGCTGGTCGATCCGTTGACTGATGACGAAATCGCGCCGGACGAACGAGTGAGCGATGGTTTACCCCAATCCTTCGCCGCTTGTATCAACCATTATGGTCTCACCCACTTCAAGATTAAGGTGGGTGGCGATGTCGACACCGATCTGGCACGCCTGACAGCGTTAATTGCTGTGATTGAAGAGAATGTGCGCGATGAGTATGCCTTTACGCTCGACGGCAACGAACAATACAAAAGCATTGCTGATTTCCGTACGTTTTGGGAAGCACTGGCTGGCCGTTTTCCTGCCTTTGTCGAGCGGCTGATCTTTGTGGAACAGCCGCTGCATCGCGGTCTGGCCTTGAGCAGAGAGGTGGGGGCAGCACTGGCCGCATGGCCCAATCACCCCCCGGTGATCATCGACGAAGCGGATGGCAGCCTGGAAAGCTTGCCCACCGCGCTTGCGCTTGGCTATCAAGGGACGAGCCACAAAAATTGCAAAGGTATCTTTAAAGGGGTGATCAATGCGTGCTTGATCGCACACAAGAATCAGCAACAGCCCCAACAGCCATTCCTCCTCAGTGGCGAAGATCTAACGAACATTGGCCCAGTGGCACTATTGCAGGATCTGGCAGTGTTGGCCACGCTAGGAGTGACCCACGCAGAACGCAATGGCCAGCATTACTACGCGGGGCTGAGTATGTTCCCTGCAGGGGTCCAACAGCAGCTGTTGACCCACCACCCGGATCTCTACCGGCGGCAGGGCAATCTGATTGCCGTGGCAATCGCAGCAGGGAACATGAGCCTTGCATCGGTCGCCAACGCCCCTTTTGGCGTCGGTTTTGCGCTGGATGTGGAACAATTTGTGCCGGTGGCAGAGTGGGACTTTGCGTCGTTGGGAATGAGTTAGTGTTGTGTCCACGCCAAAGCTACGCCGACCCCGCCTCTCCAAAGTGCACAAAACGCTTGCCAACGTGCCATTGACGCTGCACGATCTCGATGAACTGGTGGCATCGCGACTAAGCACCACTGATCTCAGCGGCCAGGAAGCTGCTCATCTGACGTGGCGCGACCTGGTCTGCCATCAGGTGCGGTTGGCTGACAGCCGCTTTGCAGCTTTGCGGTTGAGCGATGCAACATTTGCCGGCTGCGATCTCGCGAACGCGCAGTGGGAGCGGCTCTCGGCCCAGCGCCTCACGCTGCAGGAGTGCCAGCTCGTTGGCTTCGACGCACACGAAGCGCGCTGGCAAGACATAATCTTCCGCGGCTGTCGGGCAGAGTATCTCAAGTTGCGCTTCAGCAAATTTCAACGGGTGCGCTTTGAAGAATGTGATCTGCGCAATGCGGACTTTCAGGGCAGCGACCTCTCGGGGGTCATCTTTCAGCAGTGCGATCTGACCGCTGCACAGCTCTCTGGCACTACGTTGCAGGGAACTGATTTCCGCGGCTCCACCATTGAGCGAATGCGGGTTGGCATTGCGGAACTGCCAGGCGCGATTGTCGAACCGGTGCAGGCAGCCTATGTAGCGGGGTTGCTGGGCGTGGTGGTGAAATGGGCGGGGGAAGAGTAGGCAGCGATGAATCAGGAACTTGCCGCTGCCGCGGGGGCTGCGGCAGGCGTTTGCTCGCCTGTATCAGCCGGTTGCACCGGCAACAGCAGATCGATCCGTGGCCCCGCGTAGCGCGTGTGCGTCCAGACTCGCCACGAGCTGGTGAGCGTCAGTGGTTCCGTGGCTGCTAGCGTGGGGATGGTCAGGGGATTATCATAGCTGGTAAAGGTAAAGCTTTGCCCCGGCTCCACCGTTCCACGCACCGGCATGAGGCTCCAGGCACCGTGGCGTTCGCTTTCCACATCGGCCAGATTCGACAGATAATCACCCCGTTTTTCCTGCAATTGATAGGGCGCCATGACATTGATGGTGATTTCGAGCCGCACGACAGTTCCCGGTGTCAGTGGTTGGGGATAGGTCACCAGATAGCGCCGTGAGGTGTCCACTTGTGACTCGGGGCAGACCGGTGGCAGCTCATCACTGGCAGCAGATTGGCTGACGACGAAGCAGACCATATCGACTCCGACGGCAGCCGTGGGGTAGGGAAGCCGAGAGTGGGTGAAACCGTGAGCAATGGTCCCCGTGACCACATGATCGTCATCGTAGGGACATTGGTTGCAATCACGCAAGCCAAAGGCAACGCTGATTGCCGGCAGTTCGTGGTAGCGGTGCCACGCCACCCCATTCCAGTAGGCCACCCCGGCCGCGGTGGCTGCCCAGACGCGCCCATGTTTATCCACCGCCAAATCTTCGACAACATCGCTGGGCAGGCCCGTCCGTTGCGTGTGTTGGGTCCACCGTAGATTGCGACGTTCGCTGATGCCTCCATCCTTTGTTGCCACCCAAACCGCTTCCACACCAGTCTTGTCGGTGTGCATGAGAATGCGACGCACCTTATTGCTCCCCAGGCCATCGGCCGTGGTGATCTGAATCCATTCGCTGGTGTGCATGGGCAGATAACTGATCCCTGCGTCATGGTGGCCCACCCAGATGCCGCCCCCCTTGTCAAACGCAATGTCGTGCACGTGGTCGCTAAAGAGCGTACCATTCTGCCGCGTGTAGGGCACCGACCACCGGTGGCCATCATATTTGGCCACACCCTGATAGGTGCTCACCCACACATTATTCTCCTGGTCGACAGCCATATAGAAAGTATCGTTGCTCGGCAGCCCATCCTCGATGGTAAAGCTGTGCCACCGCTGCCCATCAAAGTGCAGAACGCCACCGGTCTGTTCGGCTGACACCCAAAGTTTCCCCGCCCGATCCAACAGTACATCGTTGACATTTTTGCCGAGAGGCCCCAGCGCCCGATTGCAGTTGCTCCATGCCTTTTTATCAAAATGACTCAGACCGCGCAGATTCATCTGCTCTGGTGGTGCGTGATAGCCCAACCACAACCCCGTGGGGCCAAAGGTCACGACGCGCACGAAGTTGCTCAACAGACCGCCCGGTGTATTTTGTGGGGTAAAGAGGCTGACGCCCTGGCTCGCCAGAAAGCGCGGCGCGGGTGGCGGTGGGGTCTCCAGTCGCGCCTCCTCGCCACAGTGACTCGCCACTGCAATCGGCGGCGGAACCGTGCCAATAATACGGTTAGATTCCAGCCGGTAGCTGAGCAGAAACCACGCAATTGGTATGGAAACCAGCAAAAAGAGGGAGAGGTAGAGCAGGTAGGGGTGGCGGACAAAGAGGCTAGACCAAGTGAAGGTGGGCGAGAACATGGAGCCGGGTGGCACATTTTTTGGCGTTTGGGGCAGAGAGGCAGTGGTCCCAACAGTTGCATCAGCGTCTATTTGGGTTGATTCCTCCGGCGCTGAGATGGGCAAAACTGGTTGTTGACGCGCGGCCAGTGCATTCTGTTCTTGAAAGATGAGCGCGAATTGCTGAATTGCCCGTGCCTGGTGGTTGTAAAACGAGCTTTCGCTCCAGGAAACCGGGCGCTCATCCGCCACCATCTTCTTTACCTGCACTCCCTCCCAATAGCGGCCGTGGAGCAGATCGGCGTAGTCGCTGTTGCTCTGGCGGAGTTCCAGCAGGATTGCATCAAAGACGACCTGTAACGCCTCGTAGCGCGCCAGTTGTTCGTCGCTCCGACGCTGCTCAACCAATGGCAATGCCAAAAGTGGCGAGTTTTGCAAGCGATCGATGCGATTGCGATTCTGAAGCGCTTCGCGAACATGTTGTTCGAGCTCAGTTGGAGAGTAGTTGGAGTTCTGCGCCATTGGTGAAACGATTTTATCCTGACATGTGCCGATAGACACAACCCTGATTCCAGTGAAACCGGTGTTGCGTTAGAGTTTCCGCTGTTGCGTTAGAGTTTCCGCTGTTGCGTTAGAGTTTCCGCTGTTGCGTTAGAGTTATAGTGTAGTTGGTCTGTAGTAATTCTGTAGGCAGCCCGAGGGGAATTGGGGTAGAGTAGAATAACCTGCAAATCTGGCCGCTCAGCGCTGTTGCTCTATCTTAACACCAGGGAACGACATTGGTCAATCTGCACAAAACGGTCGCCCTGTTGCTGACCTATCGTGCACCCGCGAGAGGTTGACGGCCAACAGCAGGGTGAACTCTATTCTGTTCCCACGACTGCGGAAGGCTCATTGACATGAAATCAACAGACCCACTCTTCCCCGGGCGCGACAGACCGCGCCATTGGATCGCTGCCCTGTGCACTGCAATTTTACTCTCGCTATCGGTTGCCCTGCACGCGCAGCAGGTAACCGTGGCAGAAGATTCCACGGCGATGTTATCGATCCACAGAAGTAACTGGGCACACGCGGGTGGGCCGGAAGAAGGCTTTGGCACATAGTTCCCCACCCGTGTTCTGCTCGCCCGCTCCGGTTTCTGGAAGCGGTCAATCACCATGGGCGGTGAACCACCATGAAAAGAAGATTGTGCGGATCCCTTCATTGCAGGGCTTGGGCCTGTTCCAGGTGCAGCATGAGATTTTTCTGCTGTGTGCAGTAGGCTGGATCGTCCACCAACTGTTCGAGCAGGCCGAGCGCCTGTTGCAGGATCTGGATGGCCGCATCGGCGCGGCCCTGCTCGATGTGGGTCAGCGCCAGTTCATCCAGGGCATTCACCTGCGAGGCCACATGGCCCAGGAAGTGCCAGAGTCGGATGGCTGCGGTCAGGGCCGCTTCGGCGTTTGCCCACTCTTGGCACATGCGGTGGCCAATGCCACGGTTGGTGTAGAGCATGGCAAGGTGCAGGCGATCGGTAACCGGCTGGAAAATGGCTTCACAATCTTCGAATTGGGCCAACGCCGCGGTCGGTTGCTCCGTCAGCAGATAGACCACGCCCAGATTCATCTGCGTCACCGCCTTCTGCACGGGGTCATAGACCCGATCAAAGAGTTGCATGGCCCGTTCATAGCAGGCAATGGCTTCTGCATAGCGCCCCAGCGCGCGCAGCGCCGGCCCCAGATTGCGCAGGTGGCGGGCAATGGTGACCTCATCGCCATGTTGCTCGCTGATGCAGAGTGAAAGCTGAAAGCGATCAACCGCAACCAGCCACTGTTGCTGGTCAAATGCGTTGACACCTTGCACGAAGTGGCTGTGAGCGCGTTCGGGATCACCGGGCGCGAGCAGTTGCAAGGCAGCATCGACATACTGTTCGCTTGCGGTGTAGGCACGTTGCAGACGAGCCAAATAGGCGAGCCGATTCAGACATTTAGCCTGCTCCACCTGCTCTCCCAACGCGGAAAAGAGCTGGAGAGCCCGCGTCCATTGTGCGTGTGCCGCGTCAAAGTGATGTTGATTCTGATAGAACTGACCCAACCAAAATGCGCAAAATGCTGCGCCGCTCTGCTCGTCACGCAGGTCGCAACGTTTGGCTAATTTCACGAGATATTCGACCCAGTGCTCCCACAAACCAGCTTGCTCTAGGGTGGGGGTAATGCGCTTGACGATCGTCCACAGCAACTCCTCGATATCCGGTGCATCCAGCGCAAAGGTCAACAGTTGCAAGATCTGTTCGCGTACTAGCTCTTGTTGCACCCACTGTGGATCGCGCTCAATTTGGCACAGGGCCTGCTTGACGCCATTCGCCAGATAGGTGCGAAAGAGGGTAGGAAAATGGGTAGCGGAATTTCCAGTGCCAGAGAGATCTGCGTTCATTGCCGCCAATGCACCACTTGTTCCAGCAAAAACGTGCGGGTGAGGCTGTGGATTGTATAGGTGCTGGTTGCAAAGTCACCCGCGCGGTTGACCAAACTCTGCGAGACGAGCTGATTCAGCGCGTTGTGCAGATCCTCGGGTGGCAATTTGCTTATATCGGCCAATTTTTCAATTGTCGCGCCGCAGGCAGGTGCCAAAGGCATGGCAATCAACGCCCGTTGACTCAGATCATCCAGACGATCCCAGGCATAGCGATAGATGTAGGTATAGAGTTCGCCCACGGCTCGACCGCGCGCCGCGCGCAGATCATCCAGAATCAAATCGAGCGTGTGAATGCGCGCCTGGCCGACAATCAGACGCAGCGCAAGCGGATTGCCCCCAACGACAGCATAGATGGGGGCGAGTTCAGCATCGGACGCGGTTGCCAGGTCATCTCGATTACGCAGTGCCGCCTCGTGGCGGATCAGCGCCAGTGCAGCCTCTTTGTCCAATTCTGGAATGGGAAACGGATAGGTCGCGGTTTCGCTGTAAATGCTGGTGCGCGCGGTCAGCAGGAATTTGGTGGGATTGGCAAGCCGGGAGAGGGTGGGCAGGAGCGCATCGAGATCGGCGACCGTTTCCAGGTTGTCAATGACAATGAGATGAGGTATCGCTTGCAGATAGGTAGTTAGCTGAGAGACGAGATTTGAATCAACCGCGGACGTACCGCCGGTGGGTAGGGCATTGTGGATGGCCAGAGAATCGGGAGTCAGCAGTTGTAGCGCAAGTTGCTCGAGCAGTTCGGTTGCGGTCAGCGCAGGTTGGGGATCGGTTTGAATGGTGCCATATAATTGAAAACGTTGGCGACGGGCACTGACCCAGCCAAAGCCTGCAAAGTGACTCTCATCAATTGCCTTGCGGATCAGTGCATCGGCCATTGTTGTTTTGCCAATGCCGCCGATGCCCTCCAATGCAACCAGCCAGGGTTGTCCCACAGCATTCAACAGCTGCAACAACGCGTGGAGCTGTTCCTCAATGCCAAAGAGAGAATCATAGGTGGTTGGTTCCAGCCGATCCAAAAAGATCTTGCGACGCACAGCCTGCATCCGCTGCTCTTGCTGGTCGATCCGTTCGGCCAGGCGGTAGATAGCCTTCTTCTGCACCTTGCTCAGGTTCGAAGCAGACATTCCCAATCGATGGGCCACATTTTCTGCCGTGATGCCCTCTAGATAGCGCAGGCGCAGAATCTGCGCCTCCTCTGCATGGACTTCCGCCATTTCGTCCAAGAGCGCCAAGAGCCGTGTACTGACAAACCGATGTAGATCCTCACCGTCCGGTGGCTGGAAGCTCAGCAATTGGGCCAGGGGAGATTCGCGGCTCGGGGTATACCACAAGCGGAACGCCTGGCGCACATAGTCATATAAGGTCGCGAGATCATCAATGGAATGGGGCGATGCAGTGGGATCAGGTGGATCTGTGTCAGGGGATCGTTCATTCATGGCAAAGGAGAATCCATCTATGGTTCTGGTTGATGGTACACGAAGCACCCGTTTAATCACGGTAATAAGCTACAAGAGATAGTCTCCGCCATCAGTCTTGTAATCGATGTGTAATCGATATGTATCGATGTTGCTGGCGTCTCTGTCGGTGCTTACACCTGCACAACGCCAGCCAGCGGACTACTCAAAAAGAGACGTGTATCGTTACGAGTAAAAGCAGAGATGAGGAGTAAAACCGAGCTGACGAGGCAGCGTGGCTCTCAAGCGTTCGCTTGGAAGTCTCTGTGGCCACCCAGGTGGACCAGTGACGAGACAGGAACCGCCATCCACCGCAAGCATTTCAACGGTGCGGCGTGCCCCGCTCGCGGTGATCATACTGATCATAATCGTACAGTTACGGACAACACCATTGTACTACAGATCGGTCGGATCGTCCGAATGGGAGCAAGCGCTGTAAACAGAAGTAACGGTAGGCTTCAACAGGTACCCCGCGACAAGATTGGGGTCGGGTTCGTGGAAGAGATGGGTAGATTGTTGGGAGAAATCTGGTCTGCACTGCAAGAACCGTGTGGGAATAGCGGTTGAAACGGCAAACAGCGGAAATTCGCGAAGAAATTTGGCAGGCATTGGAGAGTCAACCATTGTAAGGATCGATGTAAGGTAGAAGTGCTGGCAGTCTCCCTTCACTCTTTGCTGTAGAGCAGCTGTTGCATAGCAATGCTACCGGCCTGCTCCCCATGCGCTTGTGACAATTCTAGTAGATCAATAATGCGACTGTTAGGAGAAAAATATGGAAAAGAGAGGACCAACTCGTGCTATCACCGTGCCCGATACCTATCACAAAGTAACCGGAGTTAAGGATACACACCGTCAATTAGAAGATCAGGCTTGGTCAGATCTATGTGAACTCATTGATAACAAAGAATACCCTTTTGAGATATATGGCTATTTCCTCGTCTACTTTCTGTGGAACATTAGCAGCTCAACCCAGTATGGCAAAAGTATTATTGGCGACAACATAGTTGATCAGGGACAGATCTATGGTGAGCAAGCAGCCGGTTCCTTGATTGTGACTACAAAGGAAATTATTCTCCAAGCACATCACCCAATCTCAAAGCACTTCCCTGCGTATCCACCAGTTCTTTCCAAAGGAGGATTGGTCAACATGTTCTTGAGCGGCCTTGTTGATAAAAAGGTAATTGCCTTGAATATTTATCCTAAAGATATAACGCTTCGCATTCCCTTGGAAGGATTGCGCCTCGCCATCCAGTCACACGTTAGCTTGCGGGATGCTGTTGCCATTGAACATCCCGAAGTGGGATACCTGCGCATTGAGCAGCACTTTACAGACGACAATGGCAAAATTGCGCAGATGATCCGAGCCGCACAAAACGAATTGCATCGTCAAGAACATGAGGAAACCATGCAACAGATGGTGGCACAACTCACGGCAGAGGGTATGGAGCAGGAACTCAAGACAATTGCGCCCTTGCGCGAACTAAACCTAGACGCCTACGAAAGTGCACGACAGGCAATCATGAAAAAATATACTAATAGCATCTGATTCCACCGCAACGTGTAATCCAAAAATTTGAATCTCCCAGTTTGTGGAGGAACTGTCAATTGTGCTGACAACATACCAGTTCGCTCCCCAATCCGGCAAAGCGTAATGAATCACAAAGTTCATGAAAAGAAGGGTAAATCGTTATGAATCAAACTGAACAGACGACACAGCATGTTGTCGTGACATCAACAAAGAGCGTCGGCATCTCGCTCATTCTCACCATACTTTTTGGCCCGTTGGGCATGTTCTATTCCACCATCTGGGGAGGGAGCATCATGATGGTTATCAGCCTGCTTCTGGCTCTGGTCACGGCCGGATTCAGCTTATTTGTTACCTGGCCAATCTGCGTCATCTGGGGTGCCATGGCCGTTTCCAGCGCCAATCAACGAATTCTCAAACAGGTGTCGCGCTAGTGTGGGTGGAGTCTTTATCCACAAGCACTGCCAAATGAGTCCTGCGCCACCACATACTGTACAAGATTCTTCTAACCCGTAAGGATAGCTGAGAGGAACCAAAGAACCATGCAAAAGCATTCATTACCTGCCATTCTAATCTCAGTCATTAGCTTGATCTTGCTCACATCTGTGCTGGCATTTGTAAATAGTCGATTTTCTTTGATTTTGTGACATCCGGTTCGCTCATTACGCACCTTATCGCTTCAAATTTTCATTTGACGAACGTCACGCTGCAATAAGGTGCGTTTCATCGTCACATTCACTACCCTATTTTCTATTTCATGGATATGCTCTCAATGTGATGTTGGGCAGCGTTAATCGGATAGGGCAGGCTGTGCTCACGGGCTACAGCAATCTTTCTTGGCGTCACATTGGGCACAGGTAGTGAAGCGCGAGGGCGGCTATAACATTCTTAAAGTATGTAAAGGTATGTTACGTATTCTAGAATTCCCTAGCACTTGGAGTGAACTCGATGAAACGAGAGCAGTACGATTTCAAAATTAGTGTCCATGTTCCCCAAATTAAGTGGAATTTGTCGAAATGGCTTCCCACCCCCGGTAATATCATCTTTACACTACTACTCATTGGAGGCCTATTGTGGATGCAAAACGGCGAAACACTCACCCTCTTTGCCGCACCCAACTCACAATCTGCCGCCACTGGCACCATCGCCTATCAAGGCCGTCTCGCTGATGCTGAAGGCAGTCCGCTCACCGCCACTGTCAATATGACATTTCGTCTCTATGCCGCTGCCAGTGGTGGTGTGTCACTGTGGGAAGAGCAATGGACTGGGGGCAATAGCGTACAGATCAGCGATGGACTCTTCAATGTAATGTTGGGTAGTGTCAATCCAATTGAACAGTCGGTGATAATAGATAACAGCAACCTGTTCCTTGGCATTACCGTGGGTACGGACAGCGAGATGAGTCCACGTGTGCAGTTAGGGAGTGTTCCTTTTGCGACGCAGGCATTGACCGTACCCGATGAGAGTATTACCACTGCAAAACTGGCTGATGGTGCAGTAACTACAACAAAATTAGCTAGCGGACTCACAGCAGCAAATGTAACGTTTGCTCAGAACACTGTTCAACTTGGTCACTTTTCTACTTCTTCTGAAAGCTTTGTAGACATTCCAGGATCCGAAATTTCGATTTCAACAGACAAATCTTCTCTCTTACAAGTTATTTACACAGGGAATTTATTTACATTGATGCAACCCAATTCAGCGGCTGGGGCATCGTTAACGATTTCTGTTGATGGCATTGATCGTACAGATCTAGTCAATCAAGATATCTTTGGGTGGAGTGGAAGTTGCTGTGCCCCAAATCCAGAAATTGCACCAGCAGGATTTACAGTATTGGTCCCCGTAGAACCGGGGTCTCACAGCATCAAGTTGCGTGTAATGGCATCGTCGTATGATGCCAACTACCGTCATGCTGGTATCGGTTATAACAATAAAAGTTCAGTCTTTTCAGTAGTTATTCTTGGCTCCTAATCATCCGGATCTGAAAAATTGGTACAGACAAGATGCCTTGAGTCAAAAAGTAAATGCATAGGTCAATTTTCTCTATTCAATGCTTCCGGCCAATCAGGTTTATCAGATGAATGAATCACAATGTATATTTTATTTTTTGGACCAATCGGATTCCAACTAATGGTTTATAGCACAGGAACATCTCTGTTGTGGATTGAAGATCTTGCACCAAGTAATCATACTATGGAGATAAAGTGGCGGTTGTTGCCCGCCACCATAACAGCAACTTCAGCACGAGACGACTCCATGGGAAACATAGATATTGGCTGTCACTGAATATCGAAACTGGGATGTTGAACTGCATAATCGAAAAGGTTCTCTATTCATGAAAAAGACGAAGAGTTTCATCATGTTATTTGCAGAATGGTGGGAGTTACGACGGGAACAGGAACAAATCGGCAATGAGTATAGAAAGAGTAACTGGCTTCCATCGCCAAGCAATACAATCGTCACTTTCCTCATGATTTGCGGATTGCTATTAATGCAAAACAATGGGATCTTACCTCTCTTTGCCACACCCAATACCCAATCCATTTCCACCGGCTCCATTGCCTACCAAGGGCGCCTCGCCGATGCATCGGGTGACCCACTAAGTGACACCGTCAACATGACGTTTCGCTTATATGCCGCGGCGAGCGGTGGCGCACCACTTTGGGAAGAACAGTGGACTGGTGCCAATAGCGTACAAGTCAGTGATGGGCTCTTTAATGTCATGTTGGGCAGTGTCAATCCGATTGGGCAGGCAGTGATTACAAGCAACAATAATCTCTTCCTCGGTATCACCGTGGGAACTGATAGCGAGATGAGTCCGCGGGTGCAGTTGGGCAGTGTACCTTTTGCAACTCAAGCGTTGACTGTGCCAGATGGCAGTATTACTACGGCCAAAATTGGTGATGGTGTTGTGACCAAGGCAAAGCTCGATCCTACTATCAGCTTTGAGCCGCTATACAAATTCGGTGGTATGTATACTGTTAACCCTCATACTGGTATTTGTCAGAGCAACAATCCGTTCACCAGTAGCTGCAGTTGCCCATCCGCCTTCAATGCTCAGATTGTGGGCACATTACCTCATGGCATCAACAACTTCGATTGTAATGGTGTTCAGTGCTATTCATATATGTGTAGCAAACAATAGCGCGCATACAAGAGGACGTTAGAACAGCTGAATCAGAAGTGCGTTCCTATTAAACGTATACATTCTTTACCGATTTTAAAGTCTCCCGGAGTTCATCAAATGAAAAATTCTCAAAGTATCTTCTACTTTTTGGATCAATGGTGGCAGCAACATCAATACGCAGCTACAGATAAGCAGATAATACAAACAAAGAACACGAGGCGCAACCAGTGGCTACCTACGCTAGGAAATGTGGTATTTACCCTTTTTGTCGTAATCGTCATAATTACAGCACAAACTACTGGAACATTTATCCTCTTTGCAGCACCCAATGCCACAACGACTTCAACCGGAACCATCGCCTATCAAGGGCGCCTCGCCGACGCCGGGGGTAGCCCGCTGACTGACACTGTGAACATGACCTTTCGTCTCTATGCCGCTGCTGCTGGCGGTGCGCCGCTGTGGGAAGAACAATGGACCGGCGCTAACAGTGTGCAAGTCAGCGATGGTCTATTCAATGTCATGTTGGGCAGCGTCAACTCAATTGGGCAGGCGGTGATTACAAGCAACAATAATCTCTTCCTCGGTATCACCGTGGGAACTGATAGTGAGATGAGTCCCCGGGTACAGTTGGGCAGTGTACCTTTTGCAACTCAAGCGTTGACTGTGCCGGATGGCAGTATTACTACTGCGAAACTTATGGATCTAGCTGTAACGGCAAACAAAGTAGCAAGTGGTCAATTTCTACGGCTCGTTAATTCATCAAGTGACTATAAAATTCAATTTGGTGCATTAACAGTTGCTACCGCCGTCGAACAGTCTGGGACTGGCATGTACTATGGTGGGACCACGCTGACATTTCCTACTGCATTTACTTCAACGCCATATATTATCTTTTCTGCTGTGGGTGGAGATAACGGAAATGAGGTCAGCGTGACGGCAAGGAATGTCAGTAATACAGGTGCAGATGTTCAGGGCTGGAGCGTTCGTAAGGATGCAAGCTTTACTGTCAACTGGATCGCAATCGGTCAGTAGATGCCTCGATGAAAGTGTTTCACTTCAATCGAATATCGTACTACAGTGCGTGTGCGCAGTTTAATTGCACAGGATTGATGTTTTGAGCATAGAGACTCATATCGTTGAAGTTGAATGGCACACCACATGTAGTACGATTCAGCTAGTGTTTAATGCCACCAATAATGTACGGGAGCAGCGAACACTAACAGTTCGAGGATATCGACACTAGATGACCTATTGTATCATTCAACAAAGGAAAAGATCATGTCGACAGCTACATCTCGAAAATTGAACAAAAAGGGATTATTGACGCGGCTAGGTGAAACAATTGACTGCTATACCGCTGAACATCGTACAGCAAAAGAAAACATCTCTGCCTGTCCCCCAAAACCATTGAAACAACGATGGTTACCAACCCCTGGCAACATACTATTCACAATTGTAGTAGTTGTCACTCTAATTTGGACACAGAACAGCGGTACGATTTCCCTCATTGCCGCTCCTAATATCCGAAGCGCTTCAACCGGAACCATCGCCTATCAAGGCCGCCTTGCCGACGCCGGGGGTAGTCCGCTGACTGACACTGTGAACATGACCTTTCGTCTCTATGCCGCTGCTGCTGGCGGTGCGCCGCTGTGGGAAGAACAATGGACCGGCGCTAACAGTGTGCAAGTCAGCGATGGTCTATTCAATGTCATGTTGGGCAGCGTCAACTCAATTGGGCAGGCGGTGATCACGGGCAATGGCAATCTCTTCCTCGGCATCACCGTGGGCACAGACAGCGAAATGAGTCCGCGGGTGCAGTTGGGTAGTGTGCCCTTTGCTACTCAGGCACTGACCGTACCGGATGGCAGTATTACGACAGAAAAATTGGCGCCCGATATCGAGTTGATGCCACAGGGCGCAATTATTATGTGGAATGGTTCAGTGGCGACGCTTCCCACTGGTTGGCAACTGTGTGACGGCACAGCCGGCACACCGGACCTAAGAAATCGGTTTATTGTTGGAGCTGGAAGCACATATAGTGTAGGCAATATGGGCGGTACAACCGAGGTAACTCTAACCGTCGATCAACTGCCTGCCCACGCCCATAGTTACACCGACAAGTTCACCGACGGCAACCGTGATAGTGGTAGCCATGCCTGGGATGCTACTAGTGATAAGAATCCTCGATATGTTTCTGAAAACAAGTCAACAGGTGCCATCGGTGGCAATCAGCCTCATGAGAATCGCCCACCCTTCTATGCACTAGCGTTTATTTGCAAACAGTAGTGCGACATGTCATGTCCGCAAAGTCAACATCAGTTGGACAGGAGTAAGTGATATGTACAACAGAAACATCTACGATCCAGCCTGGAAATGTCTGCGCCTATTGGTGATCCTAGGGTTACTTGGGGTGCCGTCGACGAGTTGGGGACAGGATAATATTTCACAAATGTCATCCGCCTATCCTATTCAAGTCTTAAATGAGAATAGAAATTATTTTCTAAAAGTCGACCTTCAAAACAAGCAGGTTCGTCCAAAAGTATTGCTGGCAAACAATGGCAATGGTGGACGTCAATCACTTGCAATGATGAAGAAACAATTAGAAAATGAAGGATATTCACAATGGGCAATCATAAATGGAGACTTATTTAGCAGCAACTGCCCTAGTAAAGTAAATTGTGGACAGGGCTTAACTTATATTAATGGTGAGCACAGAAGTAACTGGTCACGCTATGGTAATACGTGGCAGGCACGAGGTAATATTGGCTTTGACTCGTCCAACAATGTACAAATAACCACTGGCGGTAACCAAAAGAAAAAGCATACTACTATTGCAGGGGGACCCCGTATAGTCATTAATAATAGTTCTCCCTCATGTCAAGCAAATTATAACTGGGATGGTAGAGAGAAAACTAGATTCGAACTGTCAGGTGAAGAATTTGATGGTAACTCTAGTTATTGGTGTAGCGATACTCGTCCGATCACTATGGTAGGGATCAGCACCGATGGCCGCTACCTTTACATGGGTATATCTAAGGGTGGCCAAACTGTAACACAATTAGCACAATGGTTGAAAGATCAAGGTGCATCAGAAATATTACGGCTTGACAGTGGTGGTTCGACGGGAATGTACCATAATGGGATTTTTACAGGTGGTTCAACCTTTCGACCAATTGCAAATGCATTTGCAATTGTTGTAGATGGCTCAGATAGTAATAGCTCTCCGCATAAACCCAACTTGGATATTCCAAATGATCGACATATAGCCAAAGATGGTCGTGCTCCAACCCTTTGCTGGAATCGGCCTGGTGACCCCGATGGCGACAAAACTGAATATCGCGTCGAAGTAAAAGGTGCAAAAAGCGCCGAAAGCAGCTGGCGAGACCGTGACTGTTGGCGACCTGATGCACTTGACGGTCATTACTTCAACTACCAGTGGCGTGTCAAAGCACGCGACAGCTATGGCGCTGAAAGTAGTTGGAGTGAAACACGCCACTTCACTATTGAACAAGAGAACAAACTTCCCTCCATCGATTTTGAATCCACCAATGGCAGCGGCTCCAGCACCATCATTACTCGCGATCGCGACTGGAAATTCACAGGCACGGCATCCGATCCCGAAGGCAAATTGCGTCGCGTCGAATTCAAATGCAACGGTGATAACTGTGGCAACGGTGACAACCAATCTACCAACAACAACTGGACCATCCATCGCAATGGGATGTTGGGCAAAAACGAAATCTACTTCCGTGCCTGTGATGATAAGCAGTGTACCGATAGCCGTAAAGTCACGCTCATCATCGATCACGCCAAACCGACGATGACAGCGAGTCTCAATGGGGAACGCGAGCCAAACGTTGACTGGTACCGCACACCAGTCACTGTCAAACTGCAAGCCACTGACCAGGGAACAGGTGGGGCACGTGCAGGTATCAGAGAAATTCGTTATCGGCTGGACAACGGCAGTGAACAAGTTGTAGCCAGTGGAAGTGCCAACCTTACCATCAAGGCGGACGGCAACCATACCGTGCGCTACTATGCCATTGACAAAGCAGGCAATCGGGGTGACGAACAGAGTATTTCATTCAAGCTCGATACGACCCCACCGACAGCCCCAGGCGGCGTAAGTGCCAGCAATGGCGCGCCCAATGACCAGTGGCAAAAGATTCAGAATCAGCTCGATGTGACGTGGGCCGCAGCTTCTGATGTGCATTCTGGTGTTATCGGCTACGAAATTCAACTGGTCAACGCGAGTGGTCATACACAGCAGCAAGTGACTCGCCTTGAATCGCAACGAAATTTTGCATCGGCAGAATTATCCACTGGCGTATATACCTTACGTGGGCGGACAAGAGATAGGGCAGGCAACTTAAGTGACTGGGTTACCATGTTCACACTGCGCTACGATAACACCGCGCCCGAGAATCCCAAGGAGGCCACACATGTAGCCGAGATTGAAAACGATAAGTGGCAACGTGTGACAGCACAACCGAACTTCACCTGGCCCGTGCCACACGATGAGGGCTCGGGTGTCAAGGGGTATCAGGTCTATTGGGGGGTGGATGCCGATGGCATCGTAAATACGGTACAAACAGGGGCGGGTTTGCAATCTACTTCTCCATTATGTAGCACAGGCGCAACCTGTAGCGGCTACCTACGCATTCGTACAGTCGATCAGGTTGGTAATCAGGCTGAAGGTTGGTCGACTGCATTTACCTTACGCTACGACGGCACCCCACCGACGTTAGATCTCACCTTCCCCGGTAATGTAACAGAGACAGCACAAAGTCTTGTTACGTTGCAAATTAACGCCAGTGATACCGGTAGTGGTGTGAAGGCGATGCGTTTCTCGCATGATGGAGTCACCTGGACACCGTGGGAAGCTTATGCCTCTACTCGCCTTTGGAGCATTCCTGCAATTGGGCGTCAATCGTGGCCGGTCTATGCCCAGGTACGCGATGGAGTTGGATTAGAATCTGCCATTGCTCGCCAAGAGATCTACTTTGAGGTCAATCGTGCCCAACCCCGTTCTGCCAACTATCGTCTCTTTGATACCTCAATGAGCGCTGGTTCGGGTGCCCACACATCGGGGAGCTATAAAGGCCAGAGCACCGTTGGACAAGTAATGGACTCAGTCTCTGTTGCTAGTACCCAATACCAGTTGGTGGGTGGTTATCAGGCAGGAAGTCAGGCGATCCCATTAATCGTTCCTGGTCATGACGAATACTTATATATCAACAGCGTCTTTGCGTCGGGTATCGTGGCGCAGACCATGCAATCCGCCACCTACCAAATGATCGGCACATTGGGGGAAGTGGGATTACCTAACAATGAAACGACGTTGACAAGCAGCAGCTACCAACATCAACCCGGTTTCCTGGCATCGACACCAGCACAGTCAGGAGCGGTGGTCCTTCCAACACCGGAACCTGGTCCAGAACCAGAGCCGGAACCAGAACCAGAATGCGAATTTCCAACTGTTAGCATTAATACTGGTGCCATATTTACCAATGACACCGCTGTATCGCTCAGCATCTGTGCACCGCGTGCCGTCGAAATGATGATTAGTAACGATGGTGGATTTGCTGATAGTCCATGGGAACCATATGCACGGACAAAAGCATGGAGCATTACCACTCATGGTGCAAATGTACTGCCGCGGTGGATCTATGTTGCCTTCAAAGATGATGACGGCGTTACACACGGTGTCTATCTAGACGAGATTATCTATGATCCGAGCGCCCCTACAGGCGAACTCATAGTGGGCGATCCGTGGGAAGTTGCAGAAGCACAACAATTCGCACAAAGCATGCTCATTCAAGCCGCAGCAACGACTGCGAACAACGAACCGCTCAGGGTACAGGTAAATGGTCAGCTCTATATCATGCAACATGCAACTGACACACCACGCCTACTCTCGGTACATAGCTTAACAGAAGCTGACACGGTTGAGTTATTCCTCTATGCATTGGATGACAACAGCGGCATTGTAGAAATGCAAATCGGCGCCACGCCTGATTTGGTAAATGCATCATGGGAACCCTACTCTGCAATTAAAGCTTGGTCCCCGTCCAGTGGTGATGGCAAGCAGAATGTCTATGCGCGCTTCCGTGATGCAGCGGGCAACGTCTCCGATGCAGTCGAAAATGCCTTTGTTCTCGATACAGCAGCGCCAACCGGCAGTCTACGGGTTGAGCCTGCCACTGTAGCAGCCGATGACCTAAATTTGACATTGCACTTGAACGCCGTAGATAGTCTAAGTGGGGTCAATGGAATGCGGATTGGCACAAGTGCAAATCTATCCACCGCAGATTGGCAACCCTATGCAACATCACTTACCTGGCCACTCTATCTCACCGATGAAGAACAAGAGGGCACGATTTATGTCCAGTATCGTGATGCCGCTGGTAACATTTCGGCAACGTACAGCGATTACTATCTGGTCGACCGTATGCCTCCGGTAGTTTATGTGGAAGTACAACCTGGGGACACATTAACCCGTCAAGTTGATGTGCTTGCCTATGATGAGTTAGCCTATCTGGAAACAATTCGTATCAGCAACGACCCACTCATGAACGATAATGTAGTTACCACAGCCTACACTGATACAATTACATGGACCTTTGACGAACGACGCGTTATGTGGGTACAAGTTGCGGACAGCAATGGCAATATCGCTGAGCCCTACCCAGCATACGCAGCCGATACAGATAAGCAATCACCTGGTGTTAGTAGGTTAACAGCCGAAGAGGATATCACGACAGGGGCTCCGAGTAGCCAATTTGCCATCACCGGTGCGAATTTCCCGTCTAGTCAGGTGTTGACGGTCTTGTCTAACGATATAGCTCTTGGCACAGTAAAATCGGACGAGAACGGTTCATTCACAATGGTAATTACAACAGATGATGTACATACAGGACAATATATAATTTCCATCAGTGACAGTGACACGAAGGTGCTGCTTACTATCGATCCATCTGCACCAGTTCAGAAGACAAACCTTGCTGGAACAAAGTTGGCGTTGCCCGTTGATGTCGTGCCAGCCGACAATCGCATTTTCTTGCCAATCATTGAACGATCAATGCCGTAGGCCCGGTAAACTTACCCGGCTTGAAATTCATGACCTATTCTCCACTGGGTAACCACATGGCCCGCAGCATCTGGCAGCCAACTGATGTCGAATCATCGACACAGTCAAAGCCTTCAAATGGTTGCGTTTCGCTCGTCTTTTTGACCTGATATTCGGATCGGGACTCGTCACTTTGTGTAGCAGACCACTCAATATATTCTTGCCTAGCCAGGATCCTGTGGACGATGACGGCCGCCACGCATAACGGGCTGCATCGGCGATATGGTCTGCGAGACGCTGCAAATTCCACATTGAGAATGCTTGTCCAAGAGTCACTGACGCACACCCTGCACCAGTGGCTCTTGGTACACTGCCGAGACTCGCTGGAGTGCCATGGGCGAGGTTTGTCATAGTCCTGTCATCTCTTTGGCATTAAGACGCTTTAGCCAAATGCGAACAACTTCGTCATTTCATCGCATATTTTGGCTAATGGCTAGCATCAATATACTCTATTCAGACCCCTCCAGCCACATGCTCTATCTTCCGATTATCACCAGGTAATTAACATGTAGCCTCGTGGGCAATACGCTTTCACAAAGCAAAAGCGTATTGCCCATACAGTATCGGTTTCTGTTTGTTGCGACAGCTCGATGCCGACAGCTTGCTCAAGGTACATCTCAATATTCCAGACCCCCACCGCCCAAACATTAGGACTTTATCTACGACAAACGTCCCTTCACAAAAAAATAGTGCATCATTACAATAAATAGGAACACCTAGCCACCGCAGCCGACATTGCAGCCCCGTTCCCCCCAAATCAACGGAGTCATACCAATGCCTAGCTTCTACTTGCCACACGGCTTTGTTCGTGCGCTGCTGGTTGCTGCCCTGCTGCTCACCAGCCTTGCACCGGCCGCGGTCGCCCAGGAAGACATCTACTTGCCCTTGATCACCAATGGACAGCCTCCACAAGATCTGCCACCCACCGATTTGCTCTACCGCACCCACGTGAATGTCCACACACCAGCCGCGTGGCACGACCTGTCCGCGCTTGGCGTTGTGACGCTGCAACGTGGTGCGGATTGGGCGTTGCTGCTCGTGGATGAGGAACAGTTGGCGACCCTGGCCCGGCTGCGCTACGAGCCCACCGCAACCAACGCATTGGAAACATTGGCCGCGGCTGATGCTCAGCTACAGCGTGCCTTGGCCCCGGTGCTGTCAGCGTTGGCTACACTGCAGGCCGAGCTCACCAGCGCCCAGGTCGCGACCGATGCGCATGGTCAAGCCACGGTGCGCCAGTCACTGCGCGCCACCATGCATGCCCTCAGCGCCACAGACCGCCATGCGTTGGCACGAGCCACTGCTGTCGACAGTGACGGGGATGGGCTGACGGATGATCAGGAGGGATGGTGGTGTACCGATGCCAGCAAACGCGATAGCGATTTTGATGGTACCGACGATGGTGCGGAAGTGGCTGCGCTCTCCGATTGGCTGGGCAACCGACGCGCCAGCTTCCCCAGCACCGGCAAGCCGTTCCAAGGCTGGCCATCCCAAAAAGCCAACTGTTATGACGACGACCAGGATGCCGTGCCCGATCTGGCCGAAAGCCTCTTCCTGGGCCTCAATCCCAACCGCGAATCGACGGATCGCGATAAGTTTGATGATGGCCAGGAGCTCTTTGGCCTCACCTATTGCACGGGTCAAGGGGGCTTCTGTTCCTATGGCCCGCTGCCCCGCAACGAGGATTGGGGCGTGATCTTCGCGGAGATGCCCTCGTGGGTGAAAGCGCCGGGCAACCATCCGTTGGTTGCGGCTTTCCCGGTGCCAGAGGTGGATGTGGTGCAGTCGTCGCTGAAGGTGGAAACGGTGACGGTGGTGACGACGGATCATGTGATCAGCGAGGGGACGGAGAAGTCGTATAGCACGGCGAAAATGGAGGGGACGAGTAGCAGTGTTGCTAATACAGAAACGTGGAATGAGTGGCAGGAGATTTCTGAATCTATGCAAGAAAGGGATCTTATAGTAGCTGCGGCCCATTTATCCAATGAACCAAGTCGTTGCTGGTTTAGTAGCTGGGGGAATGAGGAAAGAAAAAGTAGAT
Source organism: Caldilineaceae bacterium (assembly GCA_965228585.1). GTDB lineage: Bacteria > Chloroflexota > Anaerolineae > Caldilineales > Caldilineaceae > JAHBVH01. The sequence continues at coordinate 1,795,171 of CBDDHX010000004.1, read as the reverse complement.
GCCTAGAGGCTAAAAAATATTATGAAGCTAAACAAGTAGCAGAAGATGGATGTAAATTCAAAGTAGGTCAAGGATGGACTGTGGGAGGAGATTTAGGTCTCGAATACAAAAAGGTTTCGTTAGGACTTTCTACCGAGTATGATTTTGGTAAAACCCAATTTAGTGAGGTACTTACGGATAATAGGTGTTTGGCATCACTGAGGAGAGCCCACCAGATAGGCTCAGGCCAATTTAATGAGAATTACCCGCTACCTGAATCACAAATCAATGAGCAGAACACATATCACACTGTCAACAATAGTTATGAAACAATCAATTTTGATACTCGACAAAATAATGTGTTGCTCAATCATAATTTTGACACAGATAGCATTGTAACTGGATTAGAAGGACTACAATTCACTTATGCGCAAACGGGTGAATTAATAGCCGATAGTTTATTTGGAATTTCTCAGGTTCTGGCTGCCCCAGTTCGAACAGCTACCAGCACTTCAGGTCAATCCCAGGGTGGTTCAAAAACAACCACACATACCGAATACGAAGAACACACCGTCACCAACGGCGAAGCCTTCTCTACTGGTGAAGCGTGGGGCACGGCGACCGCAGTCAACTCGGCCCACGCGGCGGATCTCACCTTTAGCTACCGGGTGCGCAACACGGGCACTGAGTATGCGCGTGAGATCGCTAACCTGGTCTTCAACCTCTACATTGGGGATGATCCCAATCCTGCCTATACCTATTTTGTTGCGCCCGATTTAGGTGGCAACGGCAAATTTGAAAATTTTATGCCCAGCGAAGAACACCCTTACACCTCACGGCGTATCCCGCTGAGCCTGGAGCAGATGAAGGCGATCGATCTCGGCGGTCCGCTGCGCATTGTGGTGGAGGATTTCACCTATGGGATTGACGAGCTCTTCTACCGGGACGCGGCGAACGCGGGCGTGCTCATTGCGCTGGAAGATGGCACCGATGATGGTGACGAGAGCATCGACACCTACCTGATCCCCACGTGGGGCGAGGAGACGGTGCTCAACGTGCTGGCGCGCTATTTCCCCCACGCGACCGATGCCAATGGCATGCTCACGGCGATCTGGACACCGGAATATCGCAGCGATCAGCCGGGCTGGTGTCGCTCACCGCGGCGGCCCACGGATCAACCGAACAAGGCGCTCTGGTGCAAACATGAACTGTCAACCGCGGATTGGTGGAATATCTACACCGATGGGCTGGGCGATGGCAGCGAGGGCTTCCAGAGTGCGCGGGCCACGCCGGGCGCAACCGCGCTCTTCCGCTTTAACAAAGATACGGATCTCGATGGCTTTAGCGACCGTTCCGAGGCGCGGCTGGGAACCGATGCCGCCGATGCCGCTTCCTTCCCGCGGCCAGAGTTGTTGGCGGGGCTCCATCAGATTGTCGATGGTGACCGGGTCACCGCGACGCTCTCGCTGCTCAACACGGGGATCTACGATGCCTATGGCGTGGAAGCGGTGATGGTAGCGCCCGATGATTCGATCACCATCGAGAACAACACCGTCGGCGGTTCGGGGCGGGTGAGGGCCCTGCAACAGGTGATCGTGGGCAGTCGCGTGCGGCTGCCCCAACTTGCCAATACCCCGTGGAATGGCGAGAACAGCCACGCGGTGCCCGCGGTCGGGGGCTATTACACAGGCAGCACCGACCGCACCTATTCCTTCACGGCCAACTGCGCCGCGGGGAGCTGCGCGGTCGGTAGTGGCACGTGGACAATGGCCTGGAACGATGGCCGTGGCCAACAGGGTGAGATCGCTTTTGGTGCGGGGTACGCATCGCCAACCTTTCTGCCCGTTGGCGAGTTGGGGGTTACGCTTGCGCTGCACAGTGGCACAGTCGGCAACGGCGAAAGTTTTGCCGTACAGGCCAACACCCCACGCGATACCTTCCAATACACCATCAATCGGGAGCCATTCACAGAGCCCCTGGTGATTGTCAGTTACAACGATCCCCAGGGCAATCATCGTTTTGTGCTGCCGCCAGCGGCCATGCAGCTCAGCGCGCCCACAGAAAATTTACAGACCTTTGCAGGCACAATGCGTGCCGACGTGGGGGTGGCGTTGGTCACCACAGCAGCGTTCGACGCGACGCAGGATCCACAGGGTTCGCTCACGTTGCTCGTCAACAACCCCAGCGACACAACCCTTCACGACGCGCATCTCTTCCTCGAATTCATCAATATTTCGGGCACGGTTGTCGCCGAAGTACCCACGCAGGTGACGCTCCCGCCCGGCCCAACCGGCACCACCGTTAGCTTTGACAGCCGCACCTTTGATCCCCCTCATAAAGCCACGGAAGATTACATCGTGCTCGCCTTCCTCACCGATCAACAGGGCAACATCCTCGACACCGCGGGGCGCCCCCTCTCCAGCTTCCAAATGGATCCGTTGCCCGAGCTGGCAACGGACGCGGCAACGCTCACCTGGGACTTTGGCACGGCAGCGCGGGGCACGCTGCTGCATCACAGACTTGCGCTGGCAAATCAAGGCCACGGCCGCCTCTATACCTACCTGCCGCCAACAGCGGGATTGGCCCTGGTCGGCACGGGCCAACGCACGGTGGGCGCGGCGGACACGGGCGATCACCGGCTGCAACTCGATACGCTCGCTTTACCAGCGGGTCCCTACAACAATACCGTGACTCTGCGCACGAACGACGGGGATCTCCCCGCGCTCACGCTGACGGTCCAGGGGACGATAGCGGCAGAAACGCCCGACATTCCGGCCAGCACCCTCCAACGACCGCTCGATGTGGCGGTCTTGGTAACGGGTACGCACAGCCAGGGTGAATGGATTGAACAGACGCACGATCTTGGTTCTGATCCGGCAACGCTACATCCGGTGAAAATCTATAGCAGTGACTACGAGAATCTGTGGGGCGTTGGCAAAGTCGCAACCAACTTTAGTGACAACACGGCCTCGGCAGACATGTTCGGTGATGGCCGCGATGGGGATCTTGTGGTGACATCTGGTGAAACGAAGTATACAGACGACGTGCGTACAGTATTATCGAACAGTGCAGCATCAGGCGAAATCACCATCTGTGTAGCATCGACAAATGGATTGAGGATAGGTGACAAAATATTAATTGTCCAAATCCAGGGCACTGGAGCAGGCAACTATGAGTTTGCTACCATCCAAGCTATAAGCACGTGTTGGCTAACATTGAATAGACCATTATTAAAGACCTTCACTACGCCGAATTCTAATGCCCAGGTGCTACGAATATCGCAGTATAGAAATGTTACAGTAGAAAGTGGTGGTACGCTGACTGCACATATGTGGGATGGGAGTACCGGTGGTATTGTTGCTTTCCAATCATCAGGCGAAACCGTGATTAGCACAGGTGGAACAGTCAATATGAATGGGAAAGGGTTTAGAGGTGGAGAACGGCGCCTAAACAATAATCCAGATAGGGGACAAAATGGAGAAGGATATCTCGGTTACTACAACGCAACAGACATTGATTGCTGGGGACAAAACAATTCACGTGGGAATGGCGGCGGTGCAGGCCACGGGTATGTATGGGTGTGGGAGTCACACAAACATGCATCTGGCGGCGGAGGTGGTGGTAACGGGAGCGATGGAGGCAATGGCAAATCTCCGTCTTATGATGGCTGGTGTGTTGGTAGCGGAGCAAAGAGCGTTGGCAATCATACATTGGCGACCATTTTTTTCGGAGGTGGCGGTGCTAGCGGTGGCGCTGGAAAAAATGACAGTAAAGATGGTGGTGCCGGCGGGGATGGTGGTGGGATTGTCTTCTTATCAGCCAGAAGTTTAAGTGTTTCGGGAAGTATAGAGTCAATAGGAACGAAGGGCGAGAACGCTTCAGGTAGTGGACATCACTTGGCTGGTGGTGGTGGTGGTGGTGCTGGCGGTTCAATTTTCATACAAACCCAATCTCTTGCTAACGGTTCAACTAACATTTCCGCAATTAGGGGCAACGGTGGTCTAGGAAATGCACAAGCTGCTGGAGGCGGCACCGGCGGCGATGGTCGCATCCGCATTGAATATTGTGAAACGCTGACCGGCACGACAAACCCACCGGCGAGCACGCAAAAGCTCGATTGCTACAGCACGGAACAGACCGCGCCCAGCACGTTCCGTCTGAACCTGCCCGCAGCGGTCAACGGCACGGCGACCTATCAGGTGCAGTTTGGGCGCAAGCTCGACTTTGCCGCGGCGGGCGAACAGGTGACGACCCTACGCGTGCCCGTGGGCATGGTGAGCAGTGCCTATCTCGATGCGCTGGTCAGTGGTCTGCCAGCCAGCGCGGGCCTGACGCTTGATGTGGGCAACGATGGCTCGGTGGAGTTTGACGAGACTGTGGCCAACAACTCGGCCAACCAGAGCGACAATCTGGCTGCCGCGGTAACCGCCTATTGGCAGAGCCAGGGTAGTCCGTTGACGGGTACCATCGATCTGCCAATCAAGGTGGGGTTGAGCCAGCCGGGGCAACTGTTACTCACCAATCTGCGGGTTCAGACGGTGGGCAGCCAATTGCGCCGGCTGCGTCTACCGGCAGAGCATAACGAGCGCTTCATCCTTGATTTTGCCCTGGCAAACGCCGGTAGCGTGGCGCTCGATCTCGGCGATGATGGCTCGATCGATTGGCATGGCACGGCCACAACCGCACGCCAGAGAACAGGCAACCTCGCCGATCCACTCAACGCCTATCTCAGCGACAAAGATGGTGCGGTGGATCTGCCACTCCGCTTCTATGTCGACCCCGCGGCCACCGTGACACTCAACCAATACACGGCTTCCCTTGAGCGCAGCGCGGATCTGGTGGCACAGTCGATTCAGCTCGGCGCGGTGACAAGTCAAGTCCAGGCCAGCATGGCGGGGGAACTGAGCACGGGGGAACTCAACGCGGGCGATCGCGTGCAAGTTGCCGCGACCCTGCAGAACAGTGGTAATTTGGCCAGCGGTCCCTTGACCGCGGCCTTCTTTGCCGAGGCCGAAGGCTGGGGCGACTGGTACTTGGGCAGCGCGTTTATCGAGGATTTGCAGCCGGGGGCAGCAACCACGGTTGAGACCGAGTGGAACACCACCGGTTTTAGTGGCACAGTGCCGGTCAAGGTGGTGGTGAATCCCTATGGTCGTATTCCCGAGAGCGATTACGCAAACAATGCACGGGCGACTGCAGCCACTGTGCATCTGGTCGTCAATGGTGATATCAACGCCGACCGCGCACTCAACATCTTTGATCTGCAACGGCTGATCACCATGATCTTGCATGAAACGCAACCGGATGCAAGCCGCTATCCACTTGCGCATTGGAATCGCGGTGACCTGACTGGCGATGGTCGCTGGAATGTCTTTGATCTGCAGCGGTTGATCAATCTGATTCAGGCGCAGCAGGAGTAGCCCGATGAACATGCAAGCCAGCATACCTTTCAAACAGCAGAGCAATCGATCTCAGATCCATGCCGCCAAGGAGCATTCCATGCAACGCACACAAACTTTCTGGATATTGATCAGCATATTGAGTTTTGCCAGCTTGGCTGCCTCAATTCTCCCCATCGTCCCAACCCTGGCCGTGGGCACCAACCAGGTTGCGCTGGAGACGGTCAATATTCAGCCCGGACAGAGTGGTTCCTTGAGCATCAATCTGGACAACAGCGATCCAATCGCGGCCGGGGAATTGCGTTTTGTCTACACGCCGACCATTGGCGTCAATATTACGTCGATCGCGTTGACAGAGCGACTCGAAGGATTCAGCAGTGATGAAACGATCAATCGCAGTGATCCCAATCTGACCAAGGTTGGCCTGCTCTTTTTCAATTTGGATGATCTGCAAGTGGCACCGGGCAGCGGTCCCATCTTTACCATCCACTACACCACCACGGCTACGGCCAACGGCGAGACACCTCTGCACGTTACGACCGCGCTCCTCTCAGATGCCAACGGTGATCCATTGCCTGCCTCCGGCGTCGATGGCAGGGTGACCATCGAGGAAGCAGCGCCAACGTCAACGCCAACGCCCATCCCAACTTCCATGCCAACTTCCACGAGCACTGATACACCGTTGCCGACCCGTACAGATACACCGCTCCCCACACCAACCGCAACGCTAACACGTACACCCATGCCCAGCTCGACCGCGACCCCACTCCTAAATCCGACGACAACGCCCACCGCAACACCGACATCCACACCCACCGCAACAACAACCCCAACGCGCACCCCGACGCCCACGCCCACCTTTGACACGCGCGATGATCTCTTTGGTTTTGCGCACGAGCTGTGGACCGAGCCAGTTGCGCCGGTAGCCGGGGCAACGAGCAAAGTGGGATTGATTGTTCACCGCCTGCGCGGCAAGACAACCCTGGCCAACATTGAAGTGAAATTGGCGGTTGAGCATGAAGGCGGCGGGCGGGTCGAGTTGGGCACGGTGACCGTGCCCCTGTTGGGCCCCCACAGCGAGGCACCCACCACCTATGAGCAATGGCTGCCATCCGCCCCAGGTGAATATACGCTCTTCGCGCAGATCGATCCAACGGACCAAATTGTTGAAACCGATGAGGAGAATAACCTCATTAGCCGCACCCTGACAGTGCTGCCAGTGACTGAAGATCGAACGCCACCGCGGGTGACTGAATTTAGCGCAAATGGAGGGGCAGCCACAACCAGCGAGCGCACGATACAGCTCCAGGTGACGGCCGCAGATCCCCAACCGGGCAGCGGTGTTGCTCAACTCTTTTTGATCGAGTTTGAATATTTGGCAGGGACGAATATCTGGACACCCACCCATACATCGGGGTGGTTTGCCCACACGGGGAGCGGTGCGGGACATCCCTGGCAAGTTTCGGAAACTTCTGGGACCAAATATTTTCAAGCGTGGGTTAGTGATGGTGCGGCCAATGTTTCGACCAATGCAGCCAAAGCGTACATCAACTACCAGCCAGCTAACCAGGCAATTGCTCGGGGAGAAACCCACTTCTATCGTTACCATCTCGAACAGGGAGAACGCTTGGCAGCCCGTCTGGAAGTTGGCAGTGGCGATCCCGATCTCTACATATGGGCACCAGATTATGCGACGCGTGCACCGTGGGTGCGTCAAGCCGAAGCAGGCAATGAATTGATAAGCTTTAACGCACCCGTAACAGGGCTATATCAGGTTGAAGTGTGGGGATACACGGCAGCGACCTACCGACTATTGGTTGCGCTTGGCAACGGGCAGGGAGAGCAGACTCTTGCCATGACCACAAACCGCAACAGCGCGACAAGCAACGGCAACGCAAAGACGATTCCAGCACAACCCTATGTCGCGCCCAATCTGGAGCCAGGACGCTTTGTTCCAACGCTGCCACCACCACTGACGGCGACGGCAACGCCAACAGCGACGGCAACGCTCACGCCAACGCCAACAGCGACACCGACGCTCACGGCGACGCCAACGCTACCACCAACATTCACACCGACACCGACGCGCACAGCTACGAGCAGCCCAGAACCGACTGCCAGTACAACCGGGACACCGATTCCTGAAAGCCAAATCTACCTACCTGTTGTGCAGAAATAACGATTGCGAATCTTGCCCGCAGCATAGTCGTAAGGCATTTACTGCACGGGGGGGGTGAATCCGCTGAGCTAGCGAGCAACGCAGACCCAAGTTCACCGCAGCGGATGCTGCATGCCAACACCGTCCATTCGGTATATTGCGTCCCGTGAGTAAGCAGCACCATCTGTGTAGGGGCATCCGCTCACCGGTGCCCAAGGGGGCCGCCAGGGGCCCCCCAGCAGAACGAGCTACTGACCTCCCACACCCTGCTCGACCCTACGTGGTCCCTCCTGTTGCACAGACATCTCTCATGCCCCTACCTGGAGAGATGTCTCAAAAAATATAAAAACTCAAGTTGCAGCGTGCTCAACCCTGTGCAACTTGGCTTTCATAGAAACGATCCCATTTCGGAGCTGTCGGGGACGTCACCCACTCACTGGCTAGTCTTGGTTTCTCCTTAATCCTGTCTCGAAAAACGTGTTTGACAAAAAAAGGTGGGTATGCTACCATGTGGGAACGTTCCCACATGGCAATATTCCCAACCTTCTATTTTCTCGAAACGACTGTCTCCCCCCCTTTGCAACCTGGCTTTTCATGGCAACCTTAAAAGATGTGGCAAAGCGCGCCAGCGTCGGCGTAAGTACCGCTTCGCGCGTTCTGCGCGGGGAAGGCTATGCCAGTGCGGCCGTACGTGCCAAAGTGATGCGCGCCGCCGAAGAGTTGAACTACATTCCCAACGCCCTGGCACAGTCCATGCGTGGCCGTCCGACGCGCACCATTGGGGTCTTGGTCTATGATATTGTCAACCCGTTTTTCACCAAAGTGGCAGCAGGCATTGAAGATGCGGCCCATGAGCAGGGCTTTACTGTCATTGTCTGTAGTTCACACCCATGGAAGAGTAGCGCACGGGAAGAGAATTACATGCAGATGTTGGTCCAGCGCAAAGTGGATGGACTGGTGCTGCAACATGTCTTTTCATCGCCCAAGTATGCCGAAATTCTCGAGCGTCATGCGATTCCCGCGGCGCGCGTGCTCAATCCCCAACCTGGCTATCCCTATGATCTGGTGCGCTGCAACACTCGCCAGGCTACAGTTGAATTGGTTCGTCATCTATACAGCTTGGGCCATCGTCGCATTGCAGCTTTGGGCCCACCGATGCCTTCTTTCCAGGGCAGCATACGCCTGGGGGATTACGAGGCGGCACTGAACGCGGTGGCACTGCCAGTTGATAACTCGCTAGTTCTCTCAGAGGGTTGGCGGACACGCGATGGCTACACGATGACCAACCAACTCATCCAGGGGAAGCGGCCCGACGCCATCTTTGCCTTTGGTCCACGCTTGGCTGTGGGCGCGGCCTGTGCCCTGCGTGAACAGGGCCTACGGGTGCCCGAGGATATTGCGCTGGTCTGTATTGATGATTTTGGCATTGGATCGGATCTGGACCCCTTCATGACGGTCGTGCGCCAACCCGAACATTCGATGGGACGTCAGGCAACCGAGTTGCTCATTGAGCGGATTTTGGGCCAGTACAGTGGCCCAGCCCGTGAAATTGTACTACCAGCCCAGCTGGTGATCCGGCGTTCGTGTGGTGCACAACAAGAGCTTCCCCCCCACCCGGCTGGCAAATCCGTTGATAATGCCCAGGGCTGCCCCCATGTATGGGATGATGATTAACAACATCCCACCGCCACCATGGATAGTGCGAGTAAACAGCACCTGCGTTGTAGGCTAGAGTGGGTGCTCACTCTTGGTTGGCACCGCGCACAACGCTAAGATTGCCCGGTACGGTCTGTATCGCTTGGTTTTCTAAATTGCTTGATTTGTTTCCTAAAGAGCAGAAGTTGATTCAACAAGGAGAAACTGAAGATGAAAAGAGAATACTGGTTAGCAATTGCGTTGACCATGGTTCTGCTGCTGAATGCCTGTGCTACGCCCCAGGCACCGGCGGCCGATGGCAACGAGGGTGGTGCTGCGCCGGATGGTGGGACAACCTTTGTTGGTACGCCGCGCAACGAGACGTTGATCTTGGATGAGCTCAATGGCTCGCTGGATCGCCCGGATTTCTTCAACATCTATGCACCCGGTGTACACGCGGGCCGCGGCTTTCACGAGCTGTGTACCGATCATCTGTGGGAGATCGACACCACAACCGGCGAACAGTTTGGCTCGCTGGCCGCGGCCCTCCCCACTCCCCTGAACGAAGAGATGACGAGCTTCGAGATCAAGCTGCGCGAAGGCATCTACTGGCAGGATGGTGTCGAGTTTACCGCGGCAGATGTTGCGTATACGATGAACATGTGGCTGGAAACAGAAGGACTGGCAATCCACGGCTGGGCCATCGACTATCTGGAGAGCGTGGAAGCGGTGGATGATTATACACTTACCGTAAATACCACGCGCCCACAGCCCCGTTTTGCCAAAGATCTGGGTGTCACCATCTGGGGCAATCGCCTCTACCCCATGCCCAAACACATTTGGGAAAATGAAGATCCGGTAACCTTTGACTTCTTCCCTCCCGTCTGCATTGGCCAATACCAATACAAGGATCACGATCCCAACGGCAACTGGACTATTTGGGAGTTGCGTGAAGATTGGGAACGCACCAGCGTCGGTCAGATCACCGGCAAATCGGGGCCGCAATATGTAATGTGGAACTTTGTTGGGACCGAAGAGAAGCGCATCCTGGCCATGATCAATCACGATATCGATATTCTGCAGGATATCACACCAGAATCGATGGAAGTGTTGACCCAACGCAGCGATACGGCCCGAGCCTGGCACGCGGGCTTCCCCTATGCCGACTTTGACGATCCATGTGAACGGGGTATCTCGTTCAACAATTCTGAGTTCCCCTATGATCAATGGCAAGTGCGCTGGGCTCTCGCATTGGCAACCGACATTAAAAATGTGTCGCTAGCTACCTTTGGCGGCATGTTGCGTGTTTCACCGTTGGCCGTGCCACCGGTTGCCGCGGTACAGAATACCTATCACAAACCGCTGGTCGAGCGGCTGCAGGAGATGACGTTGCCCGATGGCTATGCGCCTTTTGATCCCAACTTTGCCACTGATATGGCGGAGATCTTCAAGGAACAAGGGGTGGGCGACGAATTGCCAACCACGGAAGAAGAGTTGGTCGATCTCTTTGGTGTGGGCTGGTGGAAATATGATGTGGAACAGGCAGCCAAGCTGTTGGAGAGCGTGGGCTTTACGCGCGACGACAACGAGCAGTGGCTCTTGCCCGACGGTACACCCTGGACAATTGCCATCAACGCGCCGATTGACTTTGAGGTGCAGTCGGGACGCCTGGCCTTTGCCGTGGCCGATTCGTGGTCCAAATTTGGTATCGATGCCTCAGCCAACACCATGACCGCGGGCTCTTTCTGGAGTGCCCAATCCACAGGTGAGTTTGAAGCTGGTTCCTACTGGCCCGGCTGCGCCATTGGTCCCGATATCTTCCCCAACATCCGCGGTTGGCATCAGAAATATATTGTGCCCACCGGCGAAGTGGCACCCAGCAATCCAAATCGTCACAGCAGTGATGAGATTGCCGCGCTACTCGACGAACTGGAAACGCTCACCTCTGACGATCCGCAAAATGTCGAGCTCAGCAAGGATCTGCTGATGCAGATGGCCGCAGAGATGCACTGGATTCCAATGTTCGGCACCTCCAAGTTTGTGCCTGTTGATGAATATTACTTCACCAACTTCCCCACCGCCGATAATTATTACGAAGGTCCGTGGTGGTGGTGGTCAAACTTCAAGTACATTGTGGCCAATATTGAGACCAAGTAAGGCGTAGTGTGGTCAGGCAGCATTATTGAAGCGCCAAAGGTAGCAGGGCCGCGGCTCGCGCGACAGCCCTGCTACCTTGCCGGCTGACCGACCCTGCCCTTTTGAAGGAATAAATATCCATGCCATTTTTGCGTTTTTTACTCGCTCGTACCTTCACCTATCTACTCGTGGTCTGGATCAGCATCACCATTGTTTTCTTTGTGCCTCGCTTTATGCCCGGCAACCCCGTGGAAGCGATGCTGGGGCGGCTCATGGCACAGGGCACAACCATGGAACCAGAATTGGTGCAGCAGATGCGCCAGACCATGAACCAAATGTTTGGCCTGGAAGGAACGCTCTGGGAACAGTACACCGCGTTCTTGCAACGCGTGTTGTTGACGCAAGATTTTGGCCCCTCCCTCTCCTACTACCCAACGCCGGTGAGCCTGCTGATCGGGCGAGCACTGCCTTGGTCGTTGGGACTGTTGCTCACCGCGCTGCTGGTCAGTTGGTGTTTGGGCAATTTTATTGGGTTGATTGCGGGCTATCACAACCGGAAACTTAGCTCGAAAGTCATCGAAACCGCGGCGATTGTCATCTACCCAATCCCCTATTACATCCTCGCCCTGCTGCTGGTAATCCTCTTTGCCTATGTCTGGCCCATCTTTCCGTTTGTCTTTCTGGTCAGTGGCGAGCCGGGCACGTGGCCATGGATGAAGAGTGTCGCCTACAATTCCTTTCTACCGCTCATGTCCATTGTCATTGTGAGCCTGGGCTGGTGGATCATTAGCATGAAGGCGATGGCAATCGATACCAAAGAGGAAGATTATGTGCAATACGCACGCTACCGGGGTGTCGACGATAACAAGGTGATGTTTGGCTATGTCGCGCGCACCGCTGTGCTACCCCAGATCACGGTGCTGGCGCTGAGCCTGGGTGGGGTCTTTGGCGGTTCGTTGATCACGGAAATCCTCTTTGGCTATCCCGGCGTTGGGACCCTGATCTACCGTGCGATCCTCGGCTCCGATTACAACCTGATCATGGGCACCATTACGCTCTCCATTATTGCCGTTGCCACGGTCACGCTGATTCTGGATATCGTCTATCCATTTATTGATCCAAGAATTCGGTACAAGTGATCGCAGCGTCACAAACCAGAGCAGCACAGAAGATTCACCGAGGGATAATGCGCTTAATCAAACCAAGGTTGGTGGTGGGGATCGTCATTGTGGGCACCTTTCTGATTCTGGGGCTGGTCGTCCCCTTCTTTGCCCCCGAAGACCCCACGGCCTGGAACACCTACTTTCGCAACTTACCGCCCAGCTCCGAACATTTCATGGGCACAAACAATCTGGGGCAGGATATATTCTGGCTCTTGACCTGGTCGATCCGCAATTCACTCTGGATCGGTCTCTCCGTGGCGGGATTGGCAACCTTGATTGGCGTCATTGTCGGGTTGCTATCTGGCTTTGCCGGTGGCATTGTCGATCGCATCCTCACCCTGGTGATGGATATTGTCATTGCCGTGCCGTCGCTACCGATCCTGATCCTCATGTCGGCCCTGTTGGGTGGCCGCACATCACTCCTGATCATTGCGGGGGTGCTGGTGATCTTTAATTGGCCGTGGCCCGGACGCCAAGCACGTGCCATGGCGCTGAGCCTCCGCGAGCGCGAGTTCATCAATGTCGCCCAGGCATCCGGGGAAAGCACGCTGAAGATTGTACTGGTGGAGATCATGCCCTTTGTCGTGGGCTGGGCATTGGCCAACTTCATCAATACAATTCTCGTCGCGATCTCCGCAGAATCGGGCTTGGCCATTATCGGCCTCTCCAGCCTGAAGGATGCCACGCTCGGCACCATGATCTACTGGGCCATGCAGCATCAGGCGCTACTGTTGGAGAAATGGCTCTGGATTCTCTCCCCAATCTTTGCCATCATGCTACTCTTTATCGGCCTCTTTCTGGTTTCTACCGGCTGGTCCGATTACTTTGCAACGCGGAGAGGACGTCAATGATCCGCATACGAAATCTCAGTCTCTATTATCAAACTGTCCAGGGCACCGTCAAAGCTGTGGAAGATGTTTCTTTTGATCTGTACGATGGCGAGATCGTTGGTGTGGCCGGTGAATCGGGCTGCGGCAAAACCACTTTGATGAAGGGCATCTATGGCAATATCGAAGCGCCCCTGTACATTGCGGGTGGCTCCATCGAGCTAGAGGTCGACGGGGAAGGTCAGCGCACGGTCATTCCCAGCACAGCCTTCGCCCAATATTGGTGGAAACATCTTTCCTACATTCCCCAGGCCTCCATGAGTGTGATGAATCCAGTGGTCCGTCTCAAGGATCAGTTCCTTGATTCATATTCACAACAAGAGATTCAGGCGCACGGACGCAAGGCACTGCTTGATGCCATGGCTGCTTATTTACAGGAGTTGGAGTTGCCCGCAGATGTGCTCAACGCCTTTCCACACCAACTCAGTGGCGGTATGCGCCAGCGGGTGATCGTGGCCCTGGCTACCTTTGTACAACCCAAGTTTGTCATTGCCGATGAGCCAACAACCGCGCTCGATGTGGTGGTGCAGCGGGGCATCTTGACAATGTTACGCACACTACAACAGGAGCAGGGCAACACCTTTGTCATGGTTTCACATGATATGGGTGTCCACTACCAGATCACCGATCGCATGGTGATTATGTACGCAGGTAAGGTCGTGGAGATCGCACCCACCGACGCGATTTTCGAGCAGCCACGCCATCCCTACACCGAAATGTTGATTCACGCGCTCCCGCGCCTGGGCGACGATACCGAACGAGTTGGCATCAGCGGCCGCCCCCCCAGTCTGCTCGATCCGCCCAGCGGCTGCCGCTTTGCCGCACGCTGCACCCTGGCCGATGAACGCTGTACCCAGATTGAACCACAATTGATCGAGCTGGAACCGGGTCATTTTGTGGCCTGTCTGAAACGAGAATCCGCAACCGTGGCAATTGCCTTGGAAGAGAGCCGTACCCCATGAGCCATAATTTTTTGGAGATTCAGGATGTGACCAAGATCTACCGCGTCGGAGGAATCCTCAAGGGCAGCAAACTGGCCGCGGTCGACCAGGTCTCGCTCACGCTGGACAAAGAAAAGCCGCGGATCCTGAGCATTGTCGGTGAATCTGGTTCGGGCAAAACCACATTGGCACGGATGATTCTGCGCCTGATCCGCCCCACGAACGGCGAGATACTGGTAGATGGTATTGCAGCCAGCGGCAAGTTGACCAGCGCCCAGGTCGCGGCGTTTCGACGCAAGGTGCAGCCCATCTTTCAAAATCCGTTTGAAAGCTTTAGCAGTCGCAAAACCGTAGATAGCTATCTCTTTGAAACTGCACGCAATGTATGGGGAGCCAAAAGCAGAAAGGCCGCGCACGAAGCAGTCGACGAAGCGCTGGTCAATGTCGGCCTCGCAGCCGAGCGAGTCATGGGGCGCTATCCCAACCAATTTTCTGGCGGCGAGTTGCAACGGGTTTCTGTGGCCCGTGCGATCATTCCGCACCCCGAATTGCTCGTGGCCGATGAACCAGTCAGCATGATCGACGCGTCGCTGCGCATGAATGTAGTCAACCTCTTCAAGAAGCTGCGCGATGAGTTTCAGATCAACATTCTCTACATCACCCATGATCTCTCGACAGCCTACTACGTCAGTGACCTCATTGCGATCATGTATCGTGGACAGATCGTGGAGTACGGCCCCGCGACCACTGTGCTCACAGAGCCAGCCCACCCCTACACCGAATTGTTGCTCGATTCGGTGCCCAAGATCGGCGAAAAGTGGCGTGAACTCGTGCGCCTGCCCGATATGGAGACAAAGGAGTATGGATATGTGGGCTGTCGCTTTGCCGCACGCTGCCCCTATGTCAAGGAGATCTGTCGCCGTGTGCCACCACCCCGGGTAAAAAATGAAGATGGTCGTGAAGTGCTCTGCTTTAAACTAACCGATTACCAGGAGAGTGGTTCTAGCCAGGCCCCAGTCGGTGCATAGAAAGGTTGCCGTGGAGGGATGCTGGGCTCTCCGTTGTACTTCAAACCTGCAAGAGCAGGTGTCCGTCGGAGCGGTTACAGAAACAGGCGCAAGGCCCAGTCACCAAGCAAGAGTGAACGTCAGTTAGCTTACGAATCCATGCGATCGGTTTACAACATTGATCTCATTGAGTATGACAGGAAGATGTAATAAACTATCAGTCAACAGAGGAACAACAGCCGTTCCCATCAAGTTAGCAACTAGGTAATCAAGCGTCACACATTCAGCTACAGGCCAAGCAGGTGTTTACAGCATGAAATCCCACTCCTCAAGCAGATCAAACGGAACGATGCGTCGTCCACTCATAGAAACCACATGCACAGAAACTAAAGGTATCATGAGCACACTAACCAGCTTATCTCCCAAAAATTCACTGGCAATCTTCTGTCCGTTAATCACCTTGATTCCGGTGCTGCTGTTTCTCTGGTCGACCCCGGCTGAAAGTCAGCTGACGTTGACAGCTTGGTTCATGTGCAACCTGATTATGCAAGGCTTTGTGCAACTGATTTCACGCCAGGAACGCCGGTCGATGACAAGAGCAACCTAATTAGTCGCTGTTGTACCATCGCTGTTGCAACACTCATTTTGCAACATTTGGCTTGTCGAGTTGCAACTGCATTGGCTAGCAGCCCCAAGTAATCCAGTGCTGCAGGAGGACCGTGACTCGTCCACGAAATTTAGCACCGCTCGATCAAAGATTTGTTGATCAAAGATTTGGCGTTAACCTGCCCGGCAACGATGAGTTGTCGGGCAATCTATTTTTCTAACCATTCGTTTGGCAGAATCCAATAGACGACCCATTTAAAGTTGCACAATATGCGTACGTCCACACGGGGATAGTTGAGCAACTTTTGATGGGTTTATCTATAAGTGCTGCGTAACACTGCCCCCAAATTTCTGTACCAGACCTCACGCCGTTACAGCATGGTAACGTGATTCCCGCCACTACCTCCTCAATGCTATCCACTGATTACTTATCAACCAACGCTGCTTGCATCTTCGGCACCTGAACCTTGCTTTGCACAGGTGACGCCCCATGGAACAGGTTGCAGCCATCGCCGCTTGGTGATACACTCTAAAATAAGCGCTGTTGGAAAACGGTAGTTCAGCTTCTTGCCTAGACCACGGAAAAATCTACTGTTTTCAAGCCAACCGCACTACAGCTATCGATAACGCGCCATACATGCTGATGATTGCAAGTGCACGTCTAGAGTACAACCCAATTCATCACAGCCGAATAGATTACAGCTAGCTAGATTACAACGAGGTGAACCATGGTCGCAACCTTGAGTGCTCCCCCCCAACCTATCTCCAAGCCACAGCCACAACGCCAGCAGCGTGCAAAGTTGGCGGTAATCGACTGTGACATTCACGCGGCAATGCCCAATGATGCCACGCTCTACAAATATCTTGCCCCCCGTTGGCGGCGCCACCACGAACAGTTTGGCATGCGAGGACACGTTGGCGGGGCCTATCCACGCGCCGTGCCCAACGCGGCACGCGTCGATTCGTGGCCCCCTTCGGGCTTGCCCGCGGGCGGTGATCTCCCATTCATGCAAGAGCAGTTGCTCGATGCCTGGAACATTGAATATGGGGTGCTGACGCCTCTCTTTGGCGCGGGTGGACAGGTGAATCTGGACTATGGCGCGGCCTTGGCCAGCGCCATCAATGATTGGCAGATCGCGGAGTGGGTGGAAGCGGATGCACGGCTGCGGGCCTCGGCGCTGCTGGCCTATGAAGATGGGGAGCTGGCGGCACGGGAACTCGACCGCATTGGTGATCACCCCGGTTTTGTCCAGGCGCTGATGGTGGTGCGCACGCGTGAACCACTGGGTCACCGCAAATATTGGAAGATGTACGAAGCAGCCTGCCGTCACGACCTGCCCATCGCGATCCACTTTGGCGGCGCGGGCGGTGGCCCGATCACCGGCGCTGGTTGGCCCAGCCACTACATTGAAGATCACGGTGGCATGCCACAGGCCTTCTATGCACAGGTGGTCAGCATGGTCACGGCAGGAATCTTTGAAGCATTTCCCACCTTGAAGATCGTGTTGGTTGAAGGCGGCTTTGCCTGGATTCCGCCGCTCATGTGGCGACTTGACCAGACATGGCAACGGCTGAAGGATGAAGTGCCCCACGTCAAACGTCTGCCCTCTGAATATATCCGCGAACATTTTTGGATTACGACACAACCGATGGAAGAGCCGCCGCAACGGGCCTATTTCTTTCAGCTGTTGGAACAGATGAAGATGAATGACAGACTCATGTTTGCCACGGATTATCCGCACTGGGATTTTGATGCCCCAGACCGGGCGCTACCAGCGGGTACCTCACCAGCATTGACGCAAGCGATTCTGTCGGAAAATGCCCGCAAGCTCTATCGGTTTGATGCCTTGCAAAGAGCGTAGGCGGCTACGGTGGGCTCTGTTTGAAAACGGTCGTTCCGGCACGAGGGAAAGCTACCGTTTTCAAGCCAACCGCACTGTAGTTACACCACAAGCAACTGGTTGAGACGCAAAAAAGTCTGGCTGTGCTCGCGGAAAGCACAGCCAGACTGTCGAGCCATTCCGGTGGTCCCAATCTGGCAACTCATCGAAAAATAATGGTACCGTTGCGCAAATGGTACCGTTGCACAATGGTAGAATCAGCGTTCTCTACCGCTGGACGTGCACATTCTCTCATGCACACTCCGCAAGGTTCAAGGTTTCTTTGCATTCTCTATCAGAGACGATTTGCAACAGAAAAAACCTGCAGCAACATCTACTGCGTTCGCAACGCACCGGCACGAGGAGCATTCATGATTCGCTCCTTCCTCCGTGCCACTTTCATTTCTCAACACCCTTACTTGTCCTCGGTCCGTCACACAATCGCACGTGCGCGACAATCTGGATCAGCCGACGCTTAGATAGGCCCCGTAAAAGTCGCACAGGTACTCTCGTGTAAAAGTACGCACGTTCGTGCGACTTGCAAATGGTCCCCCAATGGCCCTTGTGTAGATAGTCCAACAGCGTTCGCCTCGGGCAGGAATTGCGAAATATGCGTGTTCGGTCGCTATCCAGATAAGATCTCTTGCGTGCATCGCACAGGTGCAACGCACTCGGATGCGCCGTGGCATGGCTCACAACATTACTGTTGACCGGTACTTATGGCCGCTTTCAGATCCATAACCTGACGATTTTCAAAGTTTTGCCACATCAAATACAATGTAACCCTACATCAGTAGCGCTACCATGTCATCACATCCGTTACCTGCAAGTACGGTTAGCCCAAATCGCTATTTCTCCTGTGTAAAGTACCGGCTTCCAACAGAGCTCTCTTTCGTCGAGATAAAGATGGTGTGGCACCAGCCATTGCCGCACGGTCACGAATGAGCCGTGGTAAATAGCGACGCCCCCTTATCGCTTGCGATGTCGATAAACCCGAGAACCGCTGCAAATCAGTTCCAGAAAAGTTGAAGATTCGATGCAACAGCTTGTACCCCAGTTCATCCTAGAGCAGATGGATCGAGAAAGGTCCACGGGTCACTTTCATGCCGTGAGCCTCTTTGTCGATGTTTCTGGCTTTACCCCATTGGCCACTGCGCTCATGGAATTTAGTACAGATGGTGCCGAAGTAATCGCCGAAGTGCTGGGAACGCTGTTTGAACCATTGATCGACATCATCTATGCCCACGGTGGCTTTGTAGCCACCTTTGCCGGTGATGCCTTTACCGCGCTCTTTCCAACCCAACCGCTATCCCCAACAACAAGCGGTCCAGCAGCTACGGACAGCTATCATCGCGCGGCGGCCGCGGCCTGGCAATGCAACCAGTTCGTCAAAACGAACGCCCAACAAGCCACCCGGTTTGGCACCTTTACCTTTGCCGTCAAGGTATCAATCGCCGACGGCATGGTACAATGGGGTATTTGGCAGGCCCCAGCCACGGCAAACGCGGGGCAGCAACAACGTGCAACCTACTATTTTATCGGCGAGGCGATCGATCAATGTTTCCAGGTCGACGCATTTGTACCGGCCGGCGGGATTGTGCTCACCGCAGCTGTTTGCGCCCACTTGTCGCCAGATCTCGTCGCGCTGGACCGTCGCGCCCATCTGCAACAACTCGTCAACTTTGCCAGGCCGGCCATCAGTGCCTTTGGTGCGCAGTCGGATCCACCAGCCGCGAGCGGTGAACTGGGTGGAGCATTCTTTCCGCTCGACTTGCTCCAGCGCCCGCGCGATGGCGAGTTTCGTCAGATCACCGCCATGTTCATCAATTTGGCCGAGTTGCCCACCGGCCAAACGGCCGTGGAATTCAAACGGATTCTCTTTGATCGGCTGGCTCAGTATGGGGGCTATCTTTGCAGCATTGGGCGCATTGGGCGCAAAGATCGAACATGTACCTTGATTCTCTTTTGGGGAGCGCCCATTGGCCGCGAGAACGATGTTCTCCGCGCGTTGAATTTTGTGCTTGATCTACAGCAGGTCACCACCGTCTCCATGCGGGCTGGGATCAGCTATCACTTGGCCTATGCAGGCTTTATTGGGTCGGCGTGGCGTGCCGAATACACCTGCTACAGCGTCCACGTTGCCTTGGCCGCACGTCAGATGACCATTGCAAAGTGGGGTGAGATCCTGCTCGATCAGCAGAGTGCGCTGCAAGCAGGTAGCCATTTTCACGTGGAGCACCACGGCCAACGTCAGTTCAAAGGTTTTGTCGAAGAGCTACCGGTCTTCCTGTTGCAGCGGCGGCGTGAGCGTCGCCGCGAAAGCCACGACAACCGTGCAATGGATGCCCCGCTATTTGGCCGCGAAGATGAACTGACCCGGCTGCAACAGGCCACCGAGACGATCGTACGGGGACAATTTGGCGGGGTGGTCGTCGTCAGTGGCGAAGCGGGGATCGGCAAAAGCCGACTGCTGCGCGAGGTTCGCCACCGGCTCAACAGTAGCTCACAGCAAACCACGTCAGCGGATCAGATCAATGGCTCGGGAGCTCAAAACCTTCAAGAGCCGACCGCCGTTTCATTGCCACCACTCTGGCTCTATTGCCACGCCGATGAGATTCTGCGCCAGCCGCTCAATCCCTTTCGCTATCTGCTCAAGGGTTATTTTCATCAGTTGAGCTCGCAGGATCTCGTGGTCAACCGCCAGCAGTTCCTGCAAAAATTCACGGCGCTTCACGCCAAAATTCAAGATCTCCCCCTGGCAAGGGAGCTGATGCGGCTCCGCCCGATGGTGGCTACGCTCATTGACTTGCCCTGGGAAGATCAACTCTATCAGCAGCTAGATCCAGCCCTGCGCCTGGAAAATTCACTGGAAGCGATCAAGGTTGTTCTCAAGGCGGCGAGCCATCAGCAACCGCTGATCATTCAATTGGAAGATGCCCACTGGCTCGATCACGAATCGGCACTATTCCTCGACAAGCTGGCGCACAACATGGAAGCACATCCACTGTTGCTGCTCATCACCACACGCGACACCGCGCCGGCCGAAAGCGACAACGGCGTGGGGATCAAGGCGGCGTGGACGGCCAAACCCCGGACAGTGATCCAGCTACAGCCATTGCCGCAACAGGAGCTACATGCGCTGGCAGCCAATCAGCTGGGGGGTATTGTGACACCGGCAATGCTGGCTCTGCTTCAGGAGCGCGCCAAGGGGAACCCCTTCTTTGCCGAACAGATGCTGCTCTATTGGCAAGAACAAGAGTTGTTGCAATGGAGCGATGAGGGTTGGCAATTTGAGGAGGAGCAAGAGATGCCCTTTGTCGAAAACCCTTCCCCACTTTCGCCAGATATCCGTACGCTGTTGACGGCCCGGCTAGATGGGCTTCCACATGCCATGAAGCTCGTGGTGCAGATTGCCGCGGTCTTGGGCTATGAGTATGAACAGTCCGTGCTCGCCCACATGATAGAGGCCGAAGTGTTAGACGCGGATGCGTTTGGGCAGATCAGCGACAGTGGGATCTGGCATGTCGTCAGCCCCACAACCTACCGCTTCCACCACGCCCTGCTCTGTGACACAGCCTACGGCATGCAATCCAGAGCAACACTGCAGCGGTTGCATCTGCGGGCAGCCACAGCCATTCAAGCCGTTCACGCAGCAGATCTGCAACCTCACTACGCGGCGCTGGTCTATCACTATTATAAAGCTGACCAGCCTGCCGAAGAGTGTCACTATGGCTATTTGGCTGGCAACTACGCGGTTCAAAATTATCTCAACGAAGAAGCGATCCGCTATTACAATCGTGCCCTGACTTTGGCGGCAGCAGATGACTTGGAAGAGCGCTATGCAATCTCCGTTGCGCGTGAAGCAGCTCACCAATGGTTAGGCAATCACCAGCGACAGCTGAACGATATCCTGTTGCAACTCAGCCTGGCAGCGGCTGCGGATAACCGTGACTGGCAGATCGAGGCGACGATCAAACAGGCCGACTACGAGCGAATTATGGGAAATTATGATGCTGCCGTGGCCAACAGCAAAGTGGCCGTTGCCCTTGCCCGCGAATTGAAGCTTCTGACGCTGCAAGGGCAAGCTCACTACATCTGGGGTCGGGCACTGCGCCACCAGGGCGAGCACCGTCAGGCGCACCAGCAGCTGCAACAGGCACTGAGCGCTGCGCGCCAAACCGACAATCGACTGCTCGAAGCCAACTGTCTACACGAATTTGGTCACTTTGCCTACGTGCAGGGGACATACGAAGAGGCGACTGCGTATTACAGCCAAGCCGAGGCGATCTATCAACAGACCAATGACAAAAAGGGGCAGGTGAATTGCCTGCTAATGTTTGGCGCAATCTACTATGGCCGGGGCATCTTCACCGAGGCAGAACAGCTATTTCAGCGCGCGCTCATCATTACGCGCAAGTTGGGGTGGCATCCAGGTGAGACCACTTGCTTGAGTAATCTTGGCAACACCTATTTTGATGTGGGAGATTATACCAAAGCTGGCGCCTATCATCTGGAAGCGCTGCACCTCTGCCGCGAGATCAATGATCGCGAAGGGGAGGCGGTGAGTCTGGACACGCTCGGCTTGATCGCCCACAGCCACCACGAGCTCGATTCTGCCGAACAATATTACGCGCAGGCGCTGGCGATCCAACAGGAGCTGGGCGATCAACATGGGGAAGCCTACACCCAAACTCACTGGGGCTATACGCTCCTGGCCAAAGCGGCCTGGGAACAGGCACACGCCTGCTTCCAGGCCGCTTTGACAATTCGCCAAAAACTGGGTGCCGAGAGCGCGGCAGTCGACAGCCTGACCGGGCTGGCTTTTATCGAATGGCAGGCGGATCAGGCATCATCATCGTTGGCAATGGCCCTCTCCATTGTGGAACAGATCGAAGCGAACGGAACCGATGGGCTCGAATTCCCCGTACAGGTCTATCTGCTCTGCTACCAGATCATCCATGAGTCGCTGACCACGCACCCAGAGCACCGGGAGGTTGCCCACCGCACATTACGGGCGGCCCATCACCTGATCCAGCAGCGAGCCATGCAAATTACCGATCCCGAGCTGCGCCAGCTATTTCTCACCGGCGTGGCGAGCAACATCAAAGTGCTGGAACTGTGGCGGCTTGAACAACCCACCGCTGCACCGCTGTAAGCGACATGCGTATCCCCGTCCATCCTTGCAGCTCTCCCTACCAACTGCCATGAAAATGGGTCCCCATCGGACACCTGCCACCAATCTGCACTCAGTAGCTGTCCAATGGAAACCCATTCAAACGGTTGCTCGAGTCAAAACGCCTGCGTCACAGATGCCTATCCGCGCCTCTTCACGGCAGTGCCCCGGCAATGCCACGGCAATCAGCGCTACCGTTGTAGAACCGGCAGGAAGATCCGATGGACCATCTCTGCATCTGGCCCACCAGGGTGCTCGCGACCAGAACCATCCGGTTCCGTCGGATCATCTGATAGACCGGGGTCGCTCGGCCCCACCGGGTCGGCCGGGGGCTGTGTGGTTGACGCAGAAAAGAAGAGGGGCTGGTAGTGGGCCCGGCTGTCGTCCCAGGCTGGCTGCTCGGTCGCAATGCCACCATCCACCGCAAAAGTCACCAATGCACCCGGCGAGCCACAGCCGTTGTTATGGGTGGCTGCCATCACCTGCACTTTGTATACCAGGTTCTCATTGAGCTCGACGAGCGTGCCCCGGCCACAGCGTGCGTCCCCAACCATCGCGGTCACATCCATTCCGGCGGCCAAGGCAACGCGCTCATCTGCCGCCACGGGGCCATAGAAGGTTACGGGAGGCAGACCCACATCGTCCACCGCCGCCGCGCCCACGGCATCATCAATATTGGCGATTGCCAGATAGGGCGTGATTGATTCGGTGGCATAGAGCCAGTAGCTGTGGCCGAATCGCAGCACCTCCAAATCATTGACCAAGTCGGCAAAGTCGGGATGCTCGGCCACCACCGTTGCGTCATAGAGATACCAGACCGGGTCACCCGCGGCCTGCTGGTGATAGTCGGACTGGTGATAAACTGAGGTGTAGGCATCACCCAATGAAGCCAACGCGGTCGCCACCCGACGCTCACCGGGGATGGGGTAGGAGAAGAGATTCCACGTTGGGTGCAACGGTGGCATCTCTACCGTGGCCATGAGTGCATAGATGCCTTTACCGAGATGGCTGTTGGTGGGCATCTGGGCCGCCGCCAGATTTTCATCGGTATCCAGATCGGTCGCCAGCCGCCGCCAACGGGGCGCGCCATCCGCTGCGTCGCGGTCGGTCAGGTAATAGATATTCAGTGTCTGTTCATAGCCGCGCGGCACGTCCCCTTCCAGATAGTAAAAGGCAATGGTGCCGGTAAAGGCTTTGGTGCCGATAAATCGGTATCCCTTGCCGATGGGGGTGATCCAGAGCGGTACGTCGGGCAAGGTAGCCAGGGCCTGCAGCGCCGATGCACCGACATCACCCAGAACATCGTCAACATTAAAGATGGTTACCTTGCCATCGCCAGAAGCAACGGGCGCATGCATGGCGCGACTGTTGGCACCCCAGGCTCGCGTGTTGGCGCGCGAGGTGAGCCGCATGTTTGGCCCCCAAACCGCGTTGGCGCGCGAGGTCAGCCGCATGTTTGGCCCCCACCCCACGCTCAAGAAGAAGTGACTGATTGCTTCATGCACGGGCTGGCGATCTGCGATCCAGACCCGCACAAAGCCTTCAAAGATTGGCTGCTCCAGCGTAATCGTCTGTTGATAGTGGTGCGGCTCGCCGCTGCCGCTCGGTTGCAGCACCGTCCACGGTGCAACGGGCAATGTTGCCAGCGCAGCATTGCCATACGCAGGCAGCACTTGCACCCGCAGTTCGACGCCCGGATCAACCGCCTGCGTAACCTCGATTGACAGCGTCGTCGAATTGACTGGCGTTACGACAATCTCTGGCTGCCAGCCGGGTACCGTCTGTATCTGGATCGATGTGCTGTATTCAGAGATGGTTGCACAGCCCACCCGCGGCTCGGCGCTGTTGCTCTGGAAGAGACAGAGGCGGTCGTTTGGTTCGGCGCCCCGCACCTTAATGCGGTCATTGCCCGCGCCGGTCGAGCCGAGCGCAATCACCTGATCATCCTCGAGCTGCGGTGTATTGCGAGTCTTGAACAGATAGGCTTCGACATTGCGCAGACGTGTCACCTCACCGCCAGCGGCATCACGCAGGTCAACATTACGCGCTGGCAAGACGGCGAGTGCTCCCGGCCGTTGGGGTGCATTGACGTGAACATGGGTGACGCGCAATGGCAACCGGAATGGACCAGGGTTGATCTCTGCCACGGTTGTTGGCACTTGCAGCCAGGGCAAGAAGTGCTCGAGCGTCTCCCAGTCAGTACGCCCGGTGGTGTGGGCGGCAATGCTCTTGCGCCAACACTCCTCCTGTGCGTCCCAGCGGTCGCGGGTGAGGAATTCGCGGTAGGATTCCTCGTAGGTGCTGGTCATGAAGCTGCCCTGACAGTCTGTCTTGCGCAACACGCCATTTTCAATACCCAGATAGTTGTCGGGCAAAAAGAAGAGATAGTGGGCAAGTTCGTGGGCAAGAGCCAACCACCAATCCTGGCGCAGTTCAGCCGAGCTTTGGCCGTAAGGGTCCCACACCGGACCCATGTTGATTTGTCCGGGCCAATAGGCATTGGGGATCAGACCATTGATGCCAATCTCCGCGGTTGGCGTGAGCACAACACCCCCCATCGTCGCCTTGGGGTGAATGCTGTTGCTGGCGTAGATCGCCACGTCGGCGTTGCTCCAGTTTTCCTTGGCCTGATAGAGCTGTATATCGCCCAGCGCAACCTGGCCATCGGTCACATCATAGAGCACTTCAGATGCATTGATAATGGCATTTTCCAAATCAGTCAAAAAGGTGCCATCGTTACGTGCATCCCACTCCAACGCAAAGCGGAGATTAAAGAGGGCGAGCGGATTGGCCGCGGAAACCGTTAGCGTCTGTATGCCGGCAGCTTGCACCACGAATGCATCCAGGCCAGTGAGGGTGGGGGCAGCACTGGTGTGATAGAGCGTAAAGGCGTGGGTGGTGCGGATCGGCTGCAGCGCAACCAGCTGATCGCCGGGATTGAGCTGCCCCCGGCTTTCGATGAAGCCCAGAGGGTTGGTGCGCACGGGCAGACCACCCCGCAACGGAAAGGTATCGGCGCGGCCGCTTGTACCCGCGGACAGCTTGTAGAGCAGCGCTCCTAGCACCGGCTGCCCAGCTTCATCGATGACGCGGACCTGCGTGCCGCGCACGCGCAGTGGCGCGCTCGCGGCGGCAACGTAGGGGCGAGCAAAGGGGCCCGGTTGATCATTGGCTGTGGGCCGATGGGAGGGGCGTGCTTCGAGCCGTAGGAGCACATGATCGCTGTGCCCCAAAAAGTTGCTGCCATAGACATCCCAGACAAAGCGATGGCGGGCCGCATGCTCCCCATCGAGCGTTGCCAGCTGACTGGTGGCTACGCCAGCAGTTGGCAGGGCCGGAAACCACTGACCGCCACCACTGAGCGAATAGAAGGCCTGAATGTCAACCGGTTTGCCTTCGGGATCAAAGAGCGAAAAATCAAACGCGATTTCGCCCTGGGCAAAGAGCTTGGCGGTCGCATAGGCGGGGGCAACAACAGTGAGTTTTGGCTGTGCCAGCTGCAACTGTGGCAACCGATTGGTAGCCGCTTTGGGTTCCGTTCGCTGCCCCGGCAAAACACAGTCGGTCAGGTTGGGAACAAGCGAAAGCTCTTGCAGGTCGGCCACCAGATCCATATCGCCATCGTGATCCAGATCGGCGGCGGCAATGGCAAAGGCACGGGCGTTGACGTTGGGCTCGGCAAAGGGTGATGCAGCCAGCAATTGCCCCCCATCGTTGAGGTAGAGCGCATCTGCTTGTTTGGTATTGGCGGCAATCAGGTCGAGATCCCGATCATTGTCCAAGTCAGCCAGCAAAAGCTGCGCGGTGGCATCGGGCAATTGGCCGATCGCGTGTGCCTGGGCAAAACGCCCGCTGCCATCGTTGAAATGAACCACGTTTAGTTGATCCCGATTGCCCAGCACCAAATCCAGTTGGCCGTCGCCGTTCAGATCACCAATGGCAATCGCGTGGGTTTGATCGGTTCCCGGGCCAAGTGCAACCGGTTCGCCAAATGAGCCCGCTCCATCGTTGAAATAGAGATAGTTCTGCTGTCCCTGTTGCTCTCCCTGGGCGGCAATGGCATTGGCCACGGCCACATCGAGATCGCCATCGGCGTCGAGATCCCCCACCGCGACCTCCTGCGTATCGTCAACTATGAAGCTCAATGGCTGGCGGGTGTGGAAATTTCCCGTACCATCGTTGAGATAGATCAGGTTCTGCCCCGGCTCCCGGGCTGATGAATCAGCGCCAGAGCCGCGCCCAATCACGAGATCCAGATGACCATCACTGTCAATGTCGCCGGTGGCCACACTCGTGGCTGGGTGGGAGTGGTCATCTAGCGTAAACGTGGCGGCAAAGCGTGCTTGTGCGTTCTGCAAAAAGATCTGAGCTGGCTGGCGACGATGAATTGCCACCAGGTCGAGCCGCCCATCCGCGTTGAAATCGGCGGTCGCCAGCGTAGAGTTGGGCTCCAGCAGCAGTGGCAAGGAAGTTGATGTCTGAAAATTGCCAGTGCCATCATTGAAGAGCAATGTGCCATTCTGCAGAATCAGATCCTGATGACCATCCCCGTTGAAATCGGCCACGAGACGTGGCTCTTGCAGCAGCAAACTTGTTGCGCAAGTGGCGAAAAAATGGCCGGCGTGTTGGCTGTAGAGCCGATTGGCTGCCTTGGTACCAAGGATCAGATCGAGCAGTCCATTGCCATTGAGATCGGCAACGGCCAGCGCGCGCGCGTGCAGTTGGGGAGCACCCACGTTGATCGGTACAAAATCGGCTCTTTGCAGCAGCAGATCAATGCCATTGTTGATGTAAACGCGGCTCTGTTGGTCATTGGGCTGTTGACTGTCCGCGGCCAATCCACTTGCCACCAGATCCTGGTCGCCGTCGTTATCCAGATCAACCAGTTGCAGCGTGGTGGCCGCCGCATCGTCTAGCTGAATCGATCCAAAGCCAAGGAGGTCGCCCCGATCCACCAGCAGCCGCAGATTCTCACAGTTGCGGCCTGTACAGCCCGGCGTCACACTGCTGATGATGAACTCCAGCTTGCCATCCTGGTTGAAATCGGCAATGGCAACTTGCTGCTGCAGCGATTTGCCGCCAGGCAAGTTCAGCCGTTCGCCCACTGCAAAGGTGCCACCCTGATTCCGGTAACGGTAGAGATCACTCGTGTCGGGCTGGCTGTCGCGCAGTTGGAGCAGAAAGAGATCCAGATCGCCATCATCATCGTCATCAACCAGAACAGGCGCTAAGCCAGCTGGCAATTGCGCCGATTCAGTCAGTTGGCCCCGCCCATCGTTTGTATAGAGTTGGGTAGATTGCGCTGCACGGACGCTCAACAGATCGTAATCGCCATCGCCATCCAGATCCCCCAGCACAACCTGATCGGTCGGCGCGGTGGCAGCAGCTAGCGATTGTGTTGATGCGAAATTCCCATTCCCGTCGTTGAGCAGGAGTTGGCTCGGTCGATTCAAATTGTGGGCGACAATATCGAGCAGACCATCATTATTCAGGTCCCCAACAGCAAGATCAACGGTCTCTTCATCGGCACCGAAGTAGCGAGTTTGCATGACATTGCCCACACGATCCATCAGATAGATGACGTTTTGGCCCCGATTACCGACAGCGAGATCCAACGCGCCGTCCCCATTGAAATCGGCGGCTTCAACGGCAAAGGTATCGTCAGTCAACGGCAGATTGCTGTGTAGCGCAAAGGAGGGTAGTGCCTCTTGTGCATGGAGGTACGTCTGCGACCCAAAGAGTGCTCCCGCAAACATAGAAAGCCACATAATAACACGGACCGTCCACCGCCAACATCTCCATGCGTTGCAGAGGGCCACAAGGAAGTTACAGTTCATCAGAGTTATTTGCCTCATCTTTTACGAGTCTGTGATTACGAGGTCAATTGTTCCAGGCATGCAGAGGAATTCAATCAGCACGATTCCCGAATTGTCGAGGCAGTCATGGTCCAACAAACCCATTATGCCTTGAAACATACATACTTGAGCTTACAAAAAACTTACTTTTCTCCGTCATTTGCCCTTTTATGTACATCATTTGTACTACTTTGCATCGATTATAGAACGTTTGTTGCGCTATGCAAAGCAACTTTTGTGGATGCAAATCATGCGGTATACTTATCTTCGACCCCAAACGCGCCGCAAGAAGTGCAGAGAGCATTGAAACCATGCCCAAACATATTGTTGCAACTGTCGACGAAATTGCCCCAGGCAAACGTAAGATTGTTGAAGTTGCCGGTCGTTCGATCGGCGTCTTTAACGTCAATGGTGAGTTCTACGCCATCCGCAACAGCTGTCCTCATCAGGGTGCCCCACTCTGTACTGGCTATCTCACTGGCTTTGTCATGGCCGACAAGCCCGGCGAATACAGCTATACCCGCCGTGGAGAGATCGTCCGTTGCCCCTGGCATGGGTGGGAGTTTGACGTGAAAAATGGTCAATCCTGGTTTGATCCAGCGAAAATGCGCGTGCGCAGTTACCAAGTAGCGGTCGAAGAACTGGGACCAAAAGCATTGGAACCACCGGCCCCCGGCTTGGAGCCGGGTCCCTACGTTGCCGAAACCTATGCCGTAACAGTGGAGCAGTCGTACATTGTGATTCAGTTGTGAGTGCGTTGGGCGAGCAGATACGTAATTTATAGAACTCTCCTTTTCCCCGCTGAACGGCAGCTCGGCACACTACCACGTGCTGCCCAACAGCATTGACAGCAGAAGTCCACTGCCGCAACATTTATCTGGGTTCCGCAATTCTCTACGATCAACTCATTCGGCCAACGGCCCAACCAAGTGCGTAATCAAAGTCACGGCTGCATCTCAGGAGAAGCGCTCGGACGCCATTGGAGACAAGCGACGCCACAGCTGCATGGATGGCACCGACACTTTCCCGGAAACGCTACAGTGCGGTTGGCTTGAAAACGGTAGCTTTCCCGCTTGCCGGAACTACTCTTTTCAAACAGAGCCCACTTTAGGTGCCAAAGGTTGCAAGGAGCAGTCGTCACTGCTCGATAAACCCCTTAAAAGTTGCCCATTCATCCCCGTGTGAGTGTACACATATTTGTGCAGCTTTTAAATGGATCATCACCAACGCTGGGCGCAGCTGGCAAAGCGCCAAGCAATATTCTCTTTCCACCCTGATGATGGCGCTTTACCCGCAGAGACGAAACAGAGCGTTGAAATCCATCAGACGCATCTCACATTACTGAACCATCGCAAACAACATATTGTCGACCAAGTTTTGGTGATCGGTCGGCCTATCGATCAAAGGAGGCTCCCATGGCTATACAAGGTGTCATTCGCAGTCCCTACCCCGATGTGGCAATTCCGGCGCTGTCCTTTACGGATTATGTTTATCAACGCGCCGCAGAGTTGGCGGAGAAACCGGCGCTGATTGATGGACCGAGTGGGCGCACGCTCAGCTATGGACAAACCATTGGTGCCATTCGGCAGGTGGCTACCACGTTGGCCGGCCGCGGCTTTGGCAAGGGTGATGTCTTTGCCATCTACAGCCCCAACGTGCCTGAATACGCGGTCGCTTTTCATGCCGTTGCCATGTTGGGCGGGATCGTCACCACCGCCAATCCGCTCTATACATCCCACGAATTGGCCCATCAACTGCAGGATGCCAACGCCCAATATCTGCTGACGGTTCCACCCTTTCTCGACAACGCAAAGGCAGCGGCCAAAGCAGCAGGCATCAAAGAGATCTTTGTCTTTGGCGAAGCTGCAGGTGCCACGCCATTTGCCACGCTGTTGCAGAGCGACGGCGACGTGCCCACGGTCTCAATTGACCCCGATGATGTGGTTGCTCTGCCCTATTCCAGCGGTACCACCGGCTTGCCCAAGGGGGTCATGCTCACCCACCGCAATCTGGTTGCCAATGTTGCCCAGCTCGCCAACATGCCGGACGATGATTGTACGGTGCGTGCTAGTGATGTATTGATGGGAATTCTGCCTTTTTACCACATCTACGGCATGATCGTGGTCATGAATTACGCGCTGCGCGTCGGCGCGACCGTGGTGACCATGCCCCGGTTCGACATGGAGCAATTTCTCTCACTCATCGCAGCGCACAAAATTAGCTATGCGAATCTCGTGCCGCCCATTGTCCTGGGCCTGGCCAAACATCCACTGGTCGATCGCTACGATCTCTCCAGCCTGCGCACCATTGTCTCTGGGGCCGCGCCGCTGGGGGCCGACCTGGAATCGGCGTGTAGCACGCGCCTGAACTGTCTCGTTACGCAAGGCTATGGCATGACCGAAGCCAGCCCCGTCACCCATTTCCGGCTGCACGCCGGCGGCACGGCCAAAGCCGGCAGTATTGGCCCGGCCATTCCCGGCACAGAATGCAAATTGGTGGATGTGGTTAGTGGTGCAGCTCTTTCACCGCACCAAGAGGGAGAACTGTGGGTCCGGGGGCCACAGGTGATGAAGGGCTATCTGAACAACCCGACGGCCACGCGCAACACGGTGGATGCCGACGGTTGGCTCCACACCGGCGACATTGGCCACGTGGACGAAGACGGTCATTTTTACATTGTGGACCGGCTCAAGGAGCTGATCAAATACAAGGGCATGCAAGTCGCGCCCGCGGAGATTGAGGCAGCATTGCTCACCCATCCGGCCATTGCCGATGCCGCGGTCATAGGCAAGGCCGATGAAGAAGCGGGCGAAGTGCCCAAAGCTTTCATTGTGCTGAAAGCAGGCGAAGAGGTCACCGCCGATGCCATCATGGCCTACATTGCCGAGCGCGTCGCACCCCACAAACGGGTGCGCGCGGTGGCAATCATCGATCAGATCCCCAAGTCGGCTTCGGGGAAAATTCTGCGCCGCATACTGGTTGCCCAAGAGGAGCAGTAAGCGGTGCCTCTTCCATGTCAAGGCTGCACTCTTCCCAAGGGGACGAACTGTCACTTGCCAAGTTGGCTTCCGTGAATGGGTAGAGCCGCGGCGGGTGTGCAGCGCACAGGTGAGGTGATCGTGGGGCGGAGTTGGGGTGTTGAGAGCTGTGCGACGCACGCGTGTGCAGCCGGGATCTGCCATGCGCGGTGGCACGATGCAGCAGATCAGCGTTTGACCCAGTGAAGAGGCGTTACAGGGGTGAATGGGTAGAGCCGCGACGGGTGTGCAGCGCACAGGTGAGGTGATCATGGGGCGGAGTTGGGTGTTGAGACCTGTGCAACGCACGCGTGTGCAGCCGGGATCTGCGATCCCAGGCAGCACGACGAAGCAGCTTGCCGGTGCCCAAGGGGACGAACGGTCACTTGCCAAGTTGGCTTCCGTGAATGGGTAGAGCCGCGGCGGGTGTGCAGCGCACAGGTGAGGTGATCATGGGGCGGAGTTGGGTGTTGAGACCTGTGCAACGCACGCGTGTGCAGCCGGGATCTGCCATGCGCGGTGGCACGATGCAGCAGCTCAGCGTTTGACCCAGTGAAGAGGCGTTACAGGGGTGAATGGATAGCACTGTTGCGGGTGTGCAGCGCACAGGTGAGGTGATCATGGGGCAGAGTTGGGGTGTTGAGACCTGTGCAACGCACGCGTGTACCGCAGGATCTGCCATGCGCGGTGGCACGATGCAGCAGCTCAGCGTTTGACCCAGTGAAGAGGCGTTATGCACCCTTCGACAAGCTTAGGGTGCATAACGCCTGTTGCCCAATGGTGGAATCAGCGTTCTCTACCGCTGGCCGCGCGCATGAGCGCATACTCACTCCGCAAGGTGCAAGCTGCTGCTCAAAGTAAGTTCTGTTTGAAAACGGTACTGTACCTTCGTTCGTAGACCGTCAACAAATCTACCGTTCTCAAGCCAACCGCACGCTAGATCGCAAACGCTAGATGGCCAGACGACGCACGCGCGCGGTGACGGGCCACCGCTCAATGAACTCATGTTCTTCGTTGATCACGTTCGCCTCCTGATGGAGCGCGACCGTCGGACAGACATGCCACGGCACACCGTAGAGCACGTCACCCACCTCGAAGCCGTGTCCCTCGGGCAACTCGATCACCAAGTGCTCTTCCTTCTGGTCTAGATATTCGGCCTCTGGCGCGTTGAGAAAACGTACCCGTCGATCAATTGGGCTTTCCGCGGCCACCGATTTGTGCCCCAAATCCAGGCAGAGCCGGTTCGGCCCCGGCTTGCTGACCACGCGCGTGAGCAGAACGGCTGCACAGATGAAGGGCTGTTCGGCACAAGAATTGGTGTAGCTCATGTCCCACAGGGAATAGGTGCCTGGGCTCAGATCCACCCCACCCCGTTCGGCGTGAACGGGAAAGGTGGGGGAACCGCCGGCGACAATGTTGGGCACCTCTACCCCATCCGCGGCCAGATTCTCAACCATCGCTGAAACGGGCGCAAACGCGGTGTTCGCCGCGTCTCGACGCTCGTCAATGCCAAGGCCACCAAATTGGCCGTCATAAACGTGGAGCCCAGCAAAACGCACCCCGGCCGTATCGGTGATCAGTTTGGCCAGATTTTCAGCCCCGGTGCCCGGCTGAATGCCCGTGCGACCGTTGCCATTATCCACGTCGATCCAGACATTGATCTGCAACCCCGCGGCATCCACCTTGGCCCCCAACTCGCGCAAAATTCGTTCGTTGTCGACCAGACACCCGAACTGACTGTTGGGATAGCGCTGCATTAACTCGACCAACCGCTGCTGATTGGGACCAACCGGCTGATAGGCCAACAGAATATCGGACACACCGCATTGCGCGGCCATTTCAGCCTCGGCAACGGTGGCGCATTTTAGTTTGTTGATCCCACGTGCCTGATGCATTGCAACAATTTGGGGTAGTTTGTGCGTCTTAATATGGGGACGCAGTCGGTCAACATTGCCTGCGATCTCAATCAAATGTTGAATGTTTTCTTCAACACGGTGGGGATAGACAAGCAGTGCTGGCGAGGCAATCGCATCGGGATCGGCGGGAACATACCAGGGGGTCTGATCTTGGGCAACGGTCATAGTTCTGTCCTTGTTTTTGTCCGTGATTACACTAGCCGATGGAGCGAAGTGCAAGCAATTCACAGTTGTTGTACAATTTGAGTAGTTGCATCTCGCAACCAATTCCATCTCTCGCGACAAATCATATCACAAAGCAGATAAAGCCTTAAATGGCCTTTATCAAAGCAACTGAAGGAAAACATTTCATGAGCGGTAAACCGAAAATCAATGTCATTGTCCACATCGAAGAAGATCTGCAAGCCAAGCTGGAAGCAGCATGCGATGTGCGCTACCTTGACATGGGCACCTCGCGGGCCGATCTGCTGGCCGCCATGCAAGATGCCGAGGGCGTGCTCCTGACGCCACGCGTGCGCGGTGACGCAGAATTTTTCGACGCTGCCCCCAACCTGCGTGTGCTCTCCACCACGAGCGTCGGCTACGATCCCTTTGATATTCCCGAAGCGACCAAACATGGCGTGGTGGTCTGCCACACCCCCGGCGTCTTGACCGATGCCGTTGCCAACCTCACCGCGGGCATTGTGCTCACATTGGCGTTGCGGCTCAATGAAAATGAACCGTATGTGCGTGGGGGAAGCTGGGCGCAGAACGCAGGCCGACCCGACCTAGGCATCGATCTACAAAACAAGACCTTTGGCGTCATTGGCTTTGGTCGCATTGGCCAAGAAGTAACCCGACGCATGCAGGCATTCAAGATGAAGACGATCTGGTACGATGTCTTTGATACGCCCCATCCCGATGCTCCGACCAGCACATACCGGCCACTGGATCAACTGCTGGCCGAAGCCGACTTTGTCAGCCTGCACACCAACCTGGATGAGTCGACCCGAAATTTGATTGGTGCCGCTGCATTAGCCAAAATGAAGCCCACGGCCTATCTCGTTAACACGGCACGCGGTGGATTGGTGGACCAAAAGGCACTCACCACGGCGCTGCAGAATGGCACCATTGCCGGGGCCGGGCTCGATGTGCTGGAGAGTGAACCACCCGCGGCCGACGATCCCATTTACACCCTGCCCAATGTGATCTGCTATCCCCACATTGGGTCGGCAACCCACGAAACCCGGCGTGCCATGCGCGATCTGGCCGTTGACAATCTGCTGGCAGTGTTGGCTGGCCAACGCCCACCAGCCCCGGTCAATCCCGAGGTATTGGAGAAATAGACAGTGTGCCATGAATGAACTTTCAGAGTTACAGGCAACTCCCGAACGGCTGCGTCGCCTAGGCCGGCTCGGCTACTTGGATCACCGGGCGCTACGGGCTGGGTTGCAGCTGATCGCGGTTCTGCCGGATCGACGTGCGTGGGGCCGCTTCCTCGACTATCTATTGCTGGTGCTGGGCGCGCTCTTTTTGACCAGCGGCATCTTCTTTTTCATTGCCTACAACTGGGAAGAACTGCCCCGCTTCGCCCGCTTTGCCACGGTGCAAGGGGCTGTGCTGCTCGCCGTTGCGTTGGCCCATTGGGCCGGGTTGGATCGGATCGGCGGCAAAATTGCCCTGACGGTTGCGGCGCTGCTGGTGGGCGCGCTGTTGGCAGTCTTTGGCCAGGAGTATCAGACGGGGGCCGATTCGTACGCGCTCTTTGCCAACTGGGCACTGCTCATCGTGGGCTGGGTGCTCATTGCACGGTTCGATCTGCTCTGGATGGGGCTGTTGCTGCTGCTCAATCTCGCCCTCTATCTATACTGGAACCAAGTGTGGTCGGGCGCGGAGTATCCCCAACCAGAGACAATCTTCGCCCTGAATGTTGCGGCACTGCTGTTGTGGGAAGGGCTGGAAGCGCGCACGAAGTGGTGGGACCAACGCTGGCCCGCACGCGTGACCGCGCTGGTTGCCTTCGCCTTCGTGCTCTACCCGACGCTGTGGAATCTTTTTGCATTTTTCGATGGTGAAGAAGTTCCGCTGGTTCACCGTTATGCGCCGCTGCTCTACCTGCTCTTTGTGGGCGCGGTCTGGTTTGTCTACAGCCGTTGGAAGCCCGATCTTTTCATGATCACGCTGGCACTCTTCAGCCTGCTCGTCGTTTTCACGGCACTGATCGGACGGGCCACAGTCGAAGTGAATGAGACGCTCGCCTACTTTGTCACGGGCGCGGCGGTGATTGCACAGGCAGGCGTAGCCGTGACCATTCTGCGGCGGCTACATCTACGTTGGGAGGAGAACGCATGAGTGAGCAGCATGGAAACGGACCGACCCCAGCAGCCGACCAACCACTTACGCTTGGGGCCGTCATTGCTCGGCTGGCCGCGGCAGATCTCACGCCGCCACTGGCAGAGGCACCGCTCCCCGCGACACTTTCGCCCGTGCATGACAGTGAGAGTTCGCCCTGGTATGTCAAGTTGCTGGTCGGCATTGCAGCGTGGATTGCCGCCTCGTTTCTCGCCATCTTTCTTGGCGCGGCCGGCCTGATCGACAGCTGGCAGAGCATGGTGATCCTGGGTGGGGTGCTGACCGTTGGCGCCGTCATTTTGAAGCGCGCCAGGCGAGAGCAAATCTTTTGGGGCCAACTTGCCTTTGCGTTGATCCTGGCGGGCCAGGGGCTGCTGCTGGCAGGTGTGGCAACAGAGACCAACGAAGGTCGGACCGTGGCCTTTGCGTTGATCGCGCTGGAGGTCGTCCTCTTTTTGCTCTATCCGGATGCCCTGCACAGGCTGCTCTCGTTGCTGGCTGTGGTGGGTGCGTTGGTCTTTCTGCTCTATGATTACGAAGTGATGCACTGGCTGCACGGACTCATCGTGCTCTGTGGGATCGGCACAATCATCACCTGGCAATATGAGCTACAACTGCTCTCCAGCCGCCTGCACCCATTCCGGCTGCCGCTGACCTATGGGTTTGCGATTGCACTCTTTGCGCTCTGCATTCTACCACTCACCGATGTGACGGAGATCACCCGCTGGTGGATTACGAGCGCCGGCTTGGCCCTGTTGCTGTTATACCTGGCGCAACAGGTACTGCGGGACTTACGGGTACCGCTGTTGGGTCCAGTGGGATTGTGGGCGATTGTCGCGTTGGGCATTTTGCTGATCCCGGCCCACAACACACCAGGCATCCTGGCCGCGACCATTGTGCTGCTCTTGGGGCGTTGGCGTAGCAGCGGATTGATCCTCGGCTTGGCCGTGGCATTCTTGCTCTTCTTTTTAAGCGCCTACTACTACAATCTGAATCTGCCGCTCTTGCAGAAATCCTACATTCTGGCGGGCACGGGTGTGGTGCTGCTGGTGGCTCGTTTTGGGCTCCATCAGGTGAACAGGACCATGGCCGCGCGGAATGGCAATGCAACAGCGGGAAAGGTGGCGAGCGAATGAAGATCCGACATCTGATTCTCTGGCTGATCGCGGTGGGGGCCCTGGGCTTCGTCAACTATGGCATCTATGGCAAAGAGCAACTGATCCGCAACGGGCAGCCGGTGCTGTTGGAGCTGGCCCCCGTCGACCCACGCTCGCTAATCCAAGGCGATTACATGATCCTGCGCTATGCGATTGCCGTTGATCTGGAAGATCGCGAGATCCCGCGTCGCGGGCAGATCGTGATACGACTCGACGACGATGGTGTCGCCACCTTTGTGCGGCTAGACGATGGCACGCCGTTGGCCCCCGGTGAACGGCTGCTCAACTACTATCATCACGAGTGGCGGATTGATTTGGGCGCACCTTCGTTCTTCTTTCAAGAAGGCACGGCTGAACGCTATGCCGATGCCGTCTATGGCGAACTGCGTGTGGATGCAGCAGGCAACAGCGTTTTGGTGGGGCTGCGCAACGCCGAACTCGAACCACTGCGCCCACCGAATGCTGACGAACAGTAGGTGCAGCCGCAACATCTGCTGCATCATGCATGCATTACTGGCGAACAATTGCATTACTGGCGAATAACATAGTGCAGCTTCTCCGGATTGAGCACGGCCCAAACGTGCTCAATCTGTCCCTGCCCAATGGCAACGGTCCACACGGCAATGGGCGTGCCATCGACCCACATCACCACTGCGGACGACTCGTTGATCTCGGTCAGCGTCAGCTCCAACGCCGCTGGACGCAACCGCTCGATCCCCAAGAGAAACCGGATGACCTGCTCGCGCCCTTGGATGGGCCGCAGGGCAGCTTTCACCTTGCCGCCACCATCTGATTCGAAACGTATTTCTTCGGCCAGCAATCTGGTCAGGGTGCTCGTGTCGCGCAACTCCACCGCCTGCAGAAAAGCACGCAAAAGTTGCTGCTGCTTGCGATCCCGTGCCGGCGCTGCGAGGGCTGGCCGCACACCATGCTTTGCCAGCCCCTTGCGCGCTCGGCTGAAGATCTGACGACAGTTGACCTCGCTCTTTTCCACAATCGTCGCGATCTCTTGATAACCGTAATCAAAGATTTCGCGCAACAGATAGACCGCGCGCTCCAGGGGAGAGAGTCGCTCTAGCAACAGCAAGAACGCGTTGCTGAGCGATTCACGTTTCACAAGCAATTCGGCGGGTGCTGCCGCAGTTACCATGGGCTCGGGCAGCCACGGGCCCACGTAGGCTTCGCGCTGCACGCGTGCCGACTTGAGCACATCCAAAGCGAGGCGCGTTGTGATTGTTGTCAGATAGGCTTTGGGCGTTTCAATGGTTTCACGTGCGGCCGCGGCGCGATAGCGCAGATAAGCCTCCTGCACCACATCCTCCGCCTCCATCACGCTGCCCAACATCCGATAGGCCAACCCCAAGAGATGGGCTCGGTGCTGCTCGAAAAGCTGCGCCACCTGCGTCTGTGGGTCGGCTTCCCCCGCTCTTTGCCCATGGACAGGGCTCTTCCGCTGGCTCTCGTTTGTATCCATTGGCTCAACTTTCATTCCTACAGTTGCTCGATCATGACCAAATTTACGGCAACGTCACGGCGCAGAGGGGTACCTTGCCCAATGGTGGCGTGGACGTTCTCTAGCGCTGGACGTGCGCATGAGAGAATGCCAACGCCGCAAATGGGAGAGTGTGTGGGTTCAAGCCGAAAATGTGGATGATTGGGAATGGTGTTGCTCGTGCCGTGTCAGCGGCGCCCGTAGCCATTGATAGATGCCAGGCCAACGTCGTTCTGCCCTGATCATCCAGAGTGGATAGCGGCAGATCAACTCTTTCACCAAGCTCGCCAGCCGTCCGGTTACGATCCGCTCTTGCGTCCGATCCACGCCATCGACCATTTGAATCAACCCATTCCTGCGGCCCAAGCTTACACAACGCATGGCATAGGCAAACTCGAAGGGCGTGGACTCGCGTGCGGTCTCCGTCGGTGCCGTTGCCACGCCTGCAGAATTGGCGAAGTCAGCGGTTAGTTGCTTGGCCAGCTGTTCCCCCACAAAGGCTCCCATTGGCATTGCCGTGGCACAGGCCATGCGCAGTGGCGTATGGGCTGCATCACCAATCGCGTAGATATTGGGATGTGACGTCGATGTGAGATTGGCATCCACCATGATGCGACCTTTGCTATCTGTTGCGATCTGTGCATCGGCGGCCAACTGCGACACGGTAAAGCCCGCGGACCACAGACAGAGATCGAATGGATATGACCCACCGGCTGCATCAACAACGCGCTGCGGCTGCACCTGGCGAACCAGAACATTCTCGCGCACATGGATTCCCAAACGTTCGAGCGTGCTGGCGACGTGCCGCCGCCCCTTCTGCGATAGTTCTTCCCCCACTTTACCACGTGTGATCAGATGCACGTCAAGCGTTGGATATTGTTCGGCGAACTCGGTGGCCGCTTCTAGCCCCGTTAGGCCGCTGCCCACCACCAGCACGCGCCCCCCCACGGCGGCCAAGGCAGGGATGGAATCTCGAATTGCATCGACCATGGCCGTGCTGCCCAGGGCCGTGGCATGTTGTGCCACACCAGGCACACTGGTCAGGTCAACCGTGCTGCCCAGGGCATAGATCAATGAATGGTAGGAGAGGATTAGCTCGCCATCCTCCCGCTGCACCTTCACCCGCTGCCCGGTAGGTTGCAGCTCTGTTACCCAGCCCTGTACAAAGTGTACCCCCGTGCCCCGCAACAGGCGCGGGATCGAAATTTGGGGCAGACGCTGATTCGTGGCGCGCTGGTGAAGCCGAATCCGCTCCACAAAGCTCGCGCTGCCGTTGACAAGGGTGATCTGCACTGGTAGCTTGCGTCTCTTGCCGGCCAACCGCAGCGCGGCCAACATGCCGGCATAGCCAGCGCCCAGAATGACGATCCGGTAGATCTGCTCGGTGCTTTTGTTCATCTTGCTGCTCCGTCTCTTGCTATTGCGCGTCTGATTGATTGGGGTTCGCAACAGCGTACTGCTGCAAACAGCTACTTCACTCTATTGACGAGCGATTCGATCCGTTTGTGACAAAGCGCAAAGCTGACAAAGCACAAAGCAAGGGCCCTTCCGTTTAAATCTGGACTTACGCAACTTGTCGAAAAGAGCCACCAATCGCTTTGCCCGCTCTCCGCGGGTAAGCTCTTCCCGGTGCGCAAGCCATGTCAATGCACGCTTTGCCATGAGCCAATCACATCGGTTGCGAACTACCCACGCTATTGCCAATTCCGCCCGTTGCAGTGACAGGAATCCCTGGCAACGCGGCAACGCTCCGCGATTTTGCGGATCTTGCTGACCCCACACCCCACCGACGTGCCCCCTGGGATTGAAATCACCTTAATTTTTGTGCAGAGCCAAACATACGACTGCTCACTTTAGAGATGGAAAACGCGCGGCGCGTCTCATTTTTCACCAAGCATTGCGTTGTGTAGCGATTGACTGCCACCGTCGCCGGGAGCCCGATAGCTGTTGCACAGTGGCTAGCTTGCCCTTCCAGCACAATACCGAACTGTCACTCCTGTTAACCCGAACAACGATTTGCTCAACTAACTTACAACCATATAATAGACTCTCACAGTTCGAATTTGACCGTTGTTTTGACTTTTGGTTTTTGGACTTACGCAACTTGTCGAGAAGAGCCAACGATTGTG
The DNA here is from genome assembly GCA_965228585.1 of Caldilineaceae bacterium. Taxonomy (GTDB): domain Bacteria; phylum Chloroflexota; class Anaerolineae; order Caldilineales; family Caldilineaceae; genus JAHBVH01. The sequence continues at coordinate 1,754,310 of CBDDHX010000004.1, read as the reverse complement.
CGCTCTGCTCTCCACCGGTAAGCGCTTCTCGGTGCGTACGTCATGTCTTGTCGATAGAGATAGTTACAGGAGATTTGTGCAATGCCCCCTTTCCGCATTTCGCGCCCAAGTGCCAGCAGCTCAAAACCGCAGCAACGTCAGCACCACAGCCAGAGCAAGCGCAATCTGTTCATCGTGCTCTGCCTCTTGTTTGGCTTCGACGCGCTTGCCGTGGTGCGGGCGGATGAGATTCCTGAATCGCCTCCGCAAGCGTTTCAGATCTTTCTGCCGCTGATCCAAGCCAATTCATCCACAGCGGATGACAATGAAGCCGATGAAGGAGCGGAACGCGACTGGGACCCCAGGCTGGATGCGCGTGGGGCAGTGCTTGTGCCGGCAACGGTCGAAGCGGGCGAAGGCTACTGGCGTCTGGTGACGGCAACGTGGTTTGATGACAATGAATCGCAGGGGCGACATCACATCCTCCTAGACGCGCTCACTGCCAACGACGAACGCAGCGTCGATCTTCCCATCCAAATTCTGTGGTCCAGTGGCGAAGCGAGTGTTCGCACCGAGGCCAAGCCCGGCGAAGCGTTTGCGGCCAACTATCCCATGTATGCGTTGGCACCGGCCTACAGCGCCCAACCGAATGATGGGGCACCCGCCGACCGCGTTGAAGGCATGGGGCTGGGTGAAATTGACGAGCCGCACATGGCCCACCACACCAGCTATGGCCTCACCTGGCGCTGGACCATTGCCGGGCCAAACGCTACCCCAACCGTCACCCCGACACAAACAGTGACTGCTACAGTGACCCCGACACAAACAGCGATTGCTACAGTGATGGCTACAGCGACACCAACACAAACAGTCACACCGACAGCGCCCACCACGCCACCTGTGACGCCGACGGCCACGATCCAACCAACAGCGCCGGTGACAGCAACCATCACCCCCACCACAACCGCTCCTCCATCGACAACGCCGACACCCACACCGTCTCTCACACCGTCCCCCACACCGTCCCCCACACCAACTATGAACAACACCCATGCTTTCAGCGCCGCGGTCGTTACCTGTCAGCCCAACGACAGCGGCAGTTGGTTCGAGGGCCACGTTTACCTCCAGGGGCAACCGGCCGCGGGGCACGCCATTACCTTTAGCTACGAGCCCGACGGTCCTCGGGTGCCCCGCGAACCGGCGCGCAGCGACGGCAACGGCTTTTACACGCACATCTTGGGCGCGGGCGTGGCGCGCTCGGGCGACTGGTACGCGTGGATGGTGGATGAGAACAACGTGCGCATCTCTACCTTGGCGTCATTTCGTACCGACGGCCCGGGCGGGGCCTGCAACATCGTCACTGTCGATTTTACCCAGCCGTAACAGGCACAACATCCTTATATCTTATTAGTGTATCCTTATCGATTGCAACAGCTACCTGCCCATGCTTAGCTGAGAGAGCAGTGGTTCTGGTAACCAAAAAATCAATCCACTGAATCTGCACAGCAATCTTTGTCCACGAGATTGCCGTGCGAACAATCGACACAATGACTATCGCCACAGTGGCTATTGACACAGTGGCAGCAGGTAAGGATGAAACGTAGATGCACAACAAACAATCTAACTATGGTCTATTCGCAGCGATGATTGGCACCTCGATGGTGGTAATGTTTGGCCTGATGTACCTCAACACCTATACACTTCCTCATGTGCGCTGGAGCGAGACCCGCTTCTACATGACATTTATCATGGGGGCGGCAATGGCGGTGATCATGCTGAGTTTCATGCGGGGGATGTACAATAACAGCAAGGCCAACCTGGCGATTTACCTTGGCAGCCTCGTGGTCTTTGTGGCTGCACTTTTTCTGGTCCGCAGCCAGACAACGGTGCAGGACTCATCGTACATGCGCGCGATGATCCCACACCATTCAATTGCCATTTTGACAAGTGAACGCGCTGAGATTGACGACGTGCGGGTGAGAGAGCTTGCCGATGAAATCATTGAAGCACAACGTCGTGAAATTAAGGAGATGAATTGGTTGCTGGAGGATATTGCGGAAAATGGCAAGGCAACTACAGCAACCGACGCAGAGGCCCGGCCAGTGCCAGCGTTCGAGGCATCGCCGTAGGCTACGCGATTGGCAACAGCCCTCATCCCCCTGCCCCCAGCCCTTTTGTCACACTGCATCGAGCAGCGTGTTATGAAACGGCTGGGGGTTTGCTGTTTTAGGGAGAAAGTGCAGTTGGTAGCGCGCGAGGTGCTCGTGCCTATCGTGCGATTGGGTTGAAAACAGTAGATTTTTGGGCGGTCTAGCAGAGAAGTGGCACTATCGTCTTCAAGCAGAGCCACCTTAGGTGGAATGAAGAATCTCCGGCTTTGCTCCGGAGATTCTTCATTGGCAGCGAGAATACTTTAGGAATGGGAGCACACCAAAAGCGCGCTCCCATGTTGCGCACCTAGCGGATGGTAAATTCTATGCTGTAATCAACATCTGGCGCGGCCCCCGGTGTGGCAAGTGACACGAGATAGTCACCGTTCACGGGCAGCACAGCGACGAGCTGGTTGACAGCACCGGTACCCCGGGCACCGGCAACTACCGTTCCATCCGCGGTGGCAATCGTTAGATCGACGGGCACGGCCGTGGTGGTAACGGTCACGTTCATGGTCTGACCACTGGCTGCACCGAGCAGATAGTGGGCAAAGCCGCCCCCGGCAAGCAATGTACCCGTTGCCGTGGCAGAATCTGCACCGGCCGCAAAGTTGATGCGCTCGGGCACAGTTGGCGCCGCGGGCTCTGGTGGGGCAGGGGTGGCAACCGGGGGGGTGACAACTGGGGGAGTGACAATCGAGAAGGTAATGTCGTAATTGGTGGCTTCACTCTCGGTTGGCGTTGAGATGGTGACGGTGTATTCGCCATCCGCGGGCAGTGTCAGCTCCGCGGCGAAAATATAGATCTCACTGCCAAACTGCTCGGCCCGCCAGCTTCTACCAGCGGGGCTAGTGATGGTGAAATCAACCGGTGCACGATAGCCATTGGTACGCACGTTCATCTGTTGGCCAGCCGCAGCCTCCAGCACAAAACGCTTGGTAGCGCCCGGAAGCAGATCGCCACTGTACGTTGCTGCGGTGGCCCCCGGTGCAAAGCGAATCTGTTCGGTAGCCAGATCCGGCGTGGCCATCGTCGGCACAGCCGTGGGCATTGCGGGCGGTGTCTCGATCGTAATGTGCAATTCGAAAGGGACCGCGTCGGTGGCGTCCACCGTCAACCGGTAATCCTGGGTTTGGGGGAGTCTCATCGTCCAGACTCGGGATTCGTTGACGAGCCGCTTGTAGGGCTGACCATCGTCGGCCCCCGTAATGGCAAAGTTGGCCACACCGCCACTGGAAACCAACTCGACAGTCATCACTTGCTCCGCCCGTGCCCACAAGAGATAGTGACCACTGTTGCCTGGCTGCGCAACACCGCGCACCACCGTGCCGGTGCTGCCTTGGGCAAATTGAATGCGCAGCGGTTCCGGGGCCACGGCAGGCAATGCGCTTGCAGTAGCCGCGGGGGTCGGCGTGCTGCCGCTTGCTGGCGCCTCGCCCGTGGCCCCTTGCGCCGTTGGAGCAAGCACCACCGCGCCATCAGGCTCGCTGGCCATCCCAGCATCGCCCGCAAAGCCGCGGTTGGCGATCAACATGCCATGCCAATAGAAGGAGTTGTCGGCAGCTCGCGCAATGACAAAGATCGCTGCATCCTTCTGTTCAGCGCCCAGGCCAGTCGCATAGATGGTGCGGACGACCTCTACAGTCGGCCCCCACAGAGAACGCGGATCCGTTCCATCCAGCAACACGGCTTGGTCAACATCAGCGGGGAAGAGTGGCGCACTGCCAGTGCCCAGGATCACGTTGCGCAGCTGCATCAACGCGAGCGCGGGTGGGCGTTCCATGCCTTCGGAGCGCCAGTGGGCCATGTGAAATGAAGCACCCATCATGGACTGTAGCGCCGCAAAATCGCGATTTTGCAGGGCAACCGTCAGATCAGCAGCATAGCGATCGGCAGCAGCCTCAAGCGAAGATGTATCTGTGGCGGATGTATCTGTAGTAGTTGAAGCGGCCGTGCTGATCGGCAACGGGATCACACACGCTGCCAACAAAAATGTGAGCGCCAGCAACGGAACGAAACGGGGGAATAGACGGACAACAGTTGGCATAATGAAGATCCTCTCATCATCTTCGGGGCAAAAATAGGCAGGCGCGTCACGGTCAATTACCGATGAAGTCGCTCTCTGCTGTAGATCTCTGCTGTAGATCTCTGTGCTATATTTCTGCCGCTATCTTTGTGCATCTTGGTTGCACAGAAGATGACGGAGTTGCCAAGCAAAATGTTACTGCCACTTCACAACTGTACGATTGCTCAGCTGCCGCAATCTGCCCAATCGCGCGGCTGTTGGTCCGGTCTGCTCACTCCAGCAGCGCAGCCAACATGACGGCCACGCCATCTTCATCATTGGTTGCCGTCACGCGATCGGCGACTGCTTTCACCTCATCCACGGCATTGCCCATGGCCACGCCCAACCCGCTGCGCTCTAGCATCTCCACATCGTTTGTGTCATCACCGAACGCAACAACCGCATCCATGGCGTAGCCGAGTTGTTGCGTGAGATGTTGCAGCGCGGTTGCCTTGTTGCAATCGGTCGCCAAGATCTGAATAAAGTGGGGGTAGCGTCCGGAATAGAGTGGCTGTGCAGTGACGGGCATCTGAAAGGTCAGGGGGGGCAGTGGCTCCGCCGACTCGCTAAAGATCAACACTTTTGCCGCGGGTTCGGTCAGTTGCAGCAGATCGGCCACTTCATAGGGTGTGTTGCGTGCGGTCGCGCGGTTCAGGTATAGCTGCCCTTGGATCTCCAGCCCCACGAGTGCATCGGGAATCTCTTGCAAAATCTGCTCGACAATGGTCTTGGTATCTTCCATGGGGATCCAGTGATCATAGATCCGCTCGTTGTTGATGTGAATTTCGGCACCGTTGTAGCAAACCCAGGGAATCGCGTGAAGCGCTTCGGGCAAGGCATGGCCAATGCTGCGCGGTGGCCGACCGGTGGCAACAAAGATCTCGTGGCCTGCTTCGCGCCAGCGCGTCAGCTGCAAGAGGGTGTAATCAGAGATTGAGCCATCCTTACGCAACAGCGTATCATCGAGATCAATGGCAGCAACTGTATATTCTGTCATCGGACTATTCTTTCTGTATCGCTTGCAATCATTCGGTTGCAATCATTCATGTTGTTCGACCAGTGGGGGGATTGTAAGCAGGCGCGGACAGGGATCGGGCATGCTGCTGCACAAGGTACTGTCGATATGAGAGCGACATGCAAGCAATATGCAAGCCAAATGTCAGCACCTCTCCGTCATTTAGCTTACTTCACCCTGAACATTTAATACATCTGCGTGGGACTATTTGCTGCTTCTATGGTATCATACCTGACCACCATCGCCATCTTTCATGGTTATCTTGGGTGCGTACCACATTTGGGGCCCAGACCGGCCGTTCAATCTGCTCCCCTTCTATATGTCCCGAAAATGGGACGCACCCGGGTTGTCTTTCACTGCCATCTTTCATTGCATACCAACAATCCACCCCGACCAGCAATTCTCCGTCGAGGTACGCTTAATTTGGCAATGCGCGCGCTGCTGCAGCCAGATCACGCTTCCCCAAGTGATTCTGCAGACTGTGATAACCAGTCAAAGATACCCAGATAAAGGAGGTCTCATCCAGTTCATTCTACCTGCCACTGTAAAATCCTGAGAACGCCATCCAAACTCACCTAAAGTGGGCTCTGTTTGAAAACAGTAGTGCCGGCAAGCGGGAAACCTACCGTTTTCAAGCCAACCGCACTGTAGAACTGCCTCATGCAAAACTCTACTTCTCCTCAGTTTTGCACCGATACGATCAGCCACCACTCATATAATCAGCCTTTTATCTACGGAGGGAACATGGAAGGATTATCACCTATTCATCGCTTGCTCAGGCCGGTCAGCACCATTGCCATTATACTCTCGATGCTGCTCAGTCCCGCTGCAGCCAACAGGGTCGGCGCATCAGCAACTGGCATAGGCAGCGGCACAGACCAACAACAACAGGTTGACCTGTTGACAGAGGATGAACCTGTTGGCCGCGGCACTCTCGATGAATCCCAAGCAACAGTCATGCAAGCCAGCGGTGCCAAAAGCGCAATGCCCGCGGCGGCAACCGATCTGGTAAGCGCCAGCAGCGTGGGCACCAGCATGCAGCAGGGGCGCTATATTGTCGTGCTGGAAGGCGACGCCCTGGCCACCTATCGCGGCGGCGTCAATGAACTGGCAGCCACGGCCCCCCAAGCAACGGGGCGCGAAAGACTAAATCCTCGGTCCCCGGCAAGTCTGGCCTATCTGCACCACTTGGAAGAGGAGCAGGCGGCCGTGATCGTCCGCATGAACCGCACGCTCGGTCGTGATGTAGCGATTCCCTATCGCTATCAACGGGCGCTAAATGGTTTTGCCGCCCTTTTAACCCCTGCGGAAGCTGCCCGTCTCGCCAAGGTCGCCGGCGTCGAAGCCGTGATCCCCGATTGGATCGAGACCAAACAGAGCGATGCTGGCCCGGCCTGGCAAGGGGCCACCGAAATTTGGGGGGGTGATTTTACCAATCTCAGCTACACCGCGGCCTTGGCTGGCGGCAACGAAGAGCCACCCGTAGAGAGCAGCGCCAGCGGCGTTGGTAGCTTCACCTATAACATGGACACCAGGGAGCTAGCCTACACCATTAGCGTCGCCGATATTACCAACATTGCGGCCGCACACATCCATGTCGGTGCCGCTGGCGAGAATGGACCGGTGCTCTTTGGCCTGTATGATGGAACCGGCACTTTTGATCCCGTCAACCCAATCAGCGGCACCGTCACCCTGGATCTGGAGCAACAGGCGCTGCTGGTCAATGCCGGGCTCTACATCAACGTGCACACCGCAGCCCACCCCAGCGGCGAAATTCGCGGCCAGATAATGCTCAGCGGCTCCATGGGCGAAGGGGTGGTGGTCGGGATCGTCGATACCGGCATCAACATTGATCATCCCTCTTTTGCCGACATTGGCGGCGATGGCTACGACCACACCAATCCACGTGGCAAATTCTATGGCTGGTGTGATCCCGAGCACGCAATGTATGACCCAACCGTCACCTGCAACGACAAACTCATTGGTCTCTGGAGTGGCGATGAAGATAGCCCGGAAGATGCCGATGGACATGGCTCCCACGTGGGCAGCACCGTGGCGGGCAACGTGTTGGAAACAGTGGTGATCCGCGCGCCAACCACCAATGTAACAGTGACGCGTATCTCTGGTGTAGCCCCCCATGCCAACATCATCGGCTATAACATTGAAGCGTTTCCCGGCACAGGTAGCGCGTCGGGCGCGACAATCATTGCGGCCACCGAACAGGCCATTGAAGACCAGGTTGATGTGATCAACTATTCATTTGGTGGCGGGGCAGCCGACCCCTGGATCTCGGCCGAACATTGGTATAACGTCCGGGCCGCGGGAATATTTGTGGCCACCTCCGCAGGCAACAGCGGGGCCGCGGCCGACACCATCGGCTCACCCGCCAATGCGCCCTGGCTCATGACCGTTGCCTCGAGTTCACACAATCGTCAGTTTAGCAACGTTCTGCTCGATCTCACGGGAGGGGAAACAACACCGCCCGCGGATATTATTGGCGAGGGTGTCACCGCTGGCTATGGTCCGGCGCCCATCGTCTATGCTGGCGCGATTGATCCCGAAAACGTTGGCTGTGATGTGCCCTATGCGGCCAATACATTTAACGGCGAGATTGTCGTCTGTGAGTACAATTCTGGTCCCCAATATGGGGGCCGGGTCAACAAGAGCATCAATCTCCAGGAAGCCGGGGCCGGTGGTTTCATTCTGATCAACCGCTCGGACTGGCAAGCCGCGCTCATGGTGGATTCATACGCCCTGCCCGGCATGGGTATTCCCCATGATGCAGGTGAAGCACTGAAGACGTGGCTCGCCAGTGGCAACGGACAGATGGCGACCATCCGCGGTGTGGCAAGCGAGGCGTCGCGGGGCGACATCATGGCGGGCTTCAGCAGCCGCGGCCCCAATGGACCGCTGTCCGATGTGATCAAACCGGATGTCACCGCGCCGGGCCGTCGGATTGTCGCCGCAATTGGCAGCTCAGACGAGAGCGTTCCGCCCGAGTTTGATGTTTTCCAGGGCACGTCAATGTCTAGCCCACACGCGGCGGGGGCCGCGGCACTGTTGCGTGATCTCTACCCCGAATGGACACCGGCCGAGGTGCAATCGGCGCTGATGACCACCGCGCGCTACGAGGGCGTTCTGAAAGAGGACGCGGCCAGCCAGGCCGATCCCTTTGACATGGGCGCGGGGCGCGTCGATCTGACCAAGGCGCCCTACGCTGGCCTGTTGCTCGACGAGGAACCGGAAGCACTGTGGGCCGCCAATCCCGCTGCCGGGGGCGACCCCAAGTCGCTGAACCTGCCCAGCATGGCAAATAGCCAATGTCTGCTGCAGTGCAGTTGGACCCGAACCGTGCGCAGTGCACGCGACGTGGCCGAAAGCTGGACGGCAGCGGGCAGTGCAGGGACAGGGATCAGTATCAGCATTGAACCCGCCGAGTTCACAATTGAGCCGGGTGCCACCCAGGAGCTCGTCATCACCGCGAACACCGCGGGTGCACCGCTGAACGAGTGGCTCTTTGGCCAGGTGACGCTCACACCTAGTGGGGAGAGTCCCACGGCCCACTTCCCGGTTGCCGTCGTCTCGACGACCAGTATTCTGCCCGAATCTGTTGAGATCGAGACCCGTCGCGATGCAGGCTCGCAGCTGATTGAAGGACTGCAGGCCATCGAAATCACCGATCTCACCATTGAGACCTATGGGTTAACCAGTGGCAATCTGGTTGAATTTGAGCTGACTGAAGATCCAACCAACAGCGATCCCTATGACAATCTGAATGATGGTAGCACAATCTATTACACCGTTACCGTGCCATCGGAGGCACTGCTGCTGGCAGCAAACATCGTGGCATCAACCGCACCTGATCTGGATCTCTATCTGGGAACAGGCTCGGTACCAAATGCAACAACAGCGATCTGCGCCAGCACATCCGGTTCTTCGGCAGAAACGTGCCAGATCGAATATCCAGAAGCGGGTGAATGGTGGATTCTGGTTCAAAATTGGAGTGCGTCGGAGAATCCGCCCGACCTTTCAGCCATGGCCATTGCGCTGGTGGCTGGCGATGCTGGCAACATGTGGGTCGAAGGGCCAACGAGTGTTGCCGCCAGCGAACCATTTGATCTGCGCCTCTATTGGGATGAACCGGCACTCAGCGCTGGTGAAACCTGGTATGGCGGCATTACCATCGGGACCGACCCAGCCAACCCGGGCAACGTGGGCACGATTTTGGTCACGCTCAACCGCCGCGGCGACGATGTTACCAAACGGGTCTCACCCGACACAGCAGCCCCCGGCGAAGCTGTTACCTATGAGATTGTCATTGACACCAATGTCACGCCAACGGATCTCACCTATACCCTGACAGACGTGATCCCCGCGGGCTTGGCTTATGTAGCGGGCTCGGCCACTGCGAGCCACGGCACCGTGACAGTCGATGGCAACACCCTCAGTTGGACTGGTGTAATGACTGCAGCGACCAATGCGGTGGGTGGGTACGTCATTACAACCAACCAGGAAGATGAGATGTGTGCCCCACCGATTGGCGATGGTGGCTATATTGATGCCGAAACGACCTACGGATTCCCAACAGATCCAGACATTTCTGGTGATACGTTCGGTTGGTCATACATTTCCCACGCGGGGACTGATTTCTATGGCACGGAACGCAATGGCTCCCCGCTCTTCACCGACGATGGGATCGTTGTCTTTGGCGAGTACGCCGGCCAACCGTGGGTCCATCAGGCATTGCCCAACAGCGAAGCCCCCAATGGACTCTATGCCCCCTACTGGCGCGATCTGGAAATCGTCTATGACGAAGCGGCCAACCGCGGTGTCACGGCGGTAACGTTCGGCGGTGGTATCTTCTGGCTGGTCGAGCTCGATGACATTCAGGCCTACAATGATCCATCAACCACGCTGGACATGGAAATTATGGCGTGGAACGATATTGACCCAACACAGGGCAGCTACGATGCATTCTTCGTCTATGACAATGTCAACGTGGCCGATATGATTGGCACGATTGGTGTGGAAAATGATGACGGAGATGCGGCGACGCAATTTGCCCACGACAGCTTTACCCCCGCCAACGGGCTGGTGATCTGTCTGGACTATGTGGGGCTCAGTCCGGCTGTGATCAGCTTCGATGCCGTGGTACAAGAGGAGGTAGCGTCTGGTCCAATCACGAATGTGGTGCAACACAATACGGACAACCCCGGCAGCAAAGCAGCAACGGCTAGCGTTGATCTGATGGTGGAAGATACGAGTGTGCTCTACTTTAGCTCTAGCTCTTCTGGCCGGGTGGCCGACTTGCACTTCCGCGATGAAGACATTGTGGCCTATGACAGCAAGAGCGGTGAATGGAAGATGATCTTTGACGGTTCTGATGTCAGCCTCCGATCCAACGACATCAATGCACTCCAGGTCAATGCCGATGGCACGATCTTCCTGAGCGTTAACAAGTCACGCCACATGCACGATCGGCCCGGCTATCACGGCCCGGATTGGCTCTATGAAACCAGCATCTATCGCTTCCGGCCCTATTCGCTCGGTTGGGACACGGCTGGTACCTTCGAGCTTATCTTTGACGGCAGTGATGTTGGGCTGGACCGTTCTGGTGAGGATATCGATGCACTCTACGTGGCGCCCAACGGCCTGATCCTGTTGAGCACGCTTGGCTCGGCCAGTGTGGCGGCAGCCGACGGCAGCCTCATTCGGGCCAAAGATGAAGATCTGTTGCTCTTTGCTCCCACCAGCCTCGGTGAGACAACAGCAGGCGACTGGCTACTCTTCCTCGATGGTTCCGCAGAGGGCTTGGAGCACCCCAACGAAGATATCTGGGGAACCTGGTTTGGTGGCGACGCGGGCATATTCCTGACAACGCGGGGCGACTTCAGCGTGGCCGGGCTCGACGGTGACGGTGCGGACATCTTTAGCTGCGTCGGTGAACCGTGCAGCTATCGTTCGATCCTCGATGGTTCGGAAATGGGATTGGCTGGTGAACGGCTGGATGGATTCAGCTATGGTGCGATGGTCACCATGGTCAGTGCGGCCCAGGCTCAAGCTATCCCAGAGGATACCGAAGCAGAGTTGAACGATGAGATTGACGACGACCGACTGGATGATAGCGAAATCGTCCTCGACCATCAGCTCTATCTGCCGACAATTCAAAAGTAATGGTGGCCGGCGCTAGCTCTGCCATGCCCGGCAGCTTGCTGCTGTTGGGCATGGCAGGTCGCCCGGGCACGAGCAGTCTGATTCACGACTTTAACTTGACAAGTAACACAGTTGCTCACGCAGCTTGTCGAGAAGAGCCAGCAAGCGGGTGGCCTGCACTCCACGGGTACGCTCTTCTCGGTGCGTACGCCATGTTTACTACGGTTTGACAGACAGGGTTTGACAGACAGGGTTTGACAGACCGGGTTTGACAGACCGGGTAGATTACGAGAAAAAAGCCCCACCGGCCTGAGCTTGCAGGCGGTGGGGCTTTTTCACCCGTATAATTTGCCAGAGATAGAGCGCTCGGGAGAATCGTCGTCGGTCGATCTTTTCCCTCGTTCTGCTAATTGCTCCTACTGATCGATGTTGCCATCAGGTTCCGGATTTTCACAGAGAAAGGGACCACGGTTGCTGCCGCTGTGATAGTGATACTCCTCGCCGTCAACCGCTAGAATGATCTTCATTCCCTCGATGAGCACCTGTGTATACATCATGTCCGGCTCTGGACACCCGAGGCTGCCATTGCGCCAGGTCACGTTCCGCGCAGCGACGACCTCAATCGCGTCCGCTGCAACCGAGAGACGTTGCGCCAGGTCGGCTTTGGCGACCTCCACTGGCGTGCCATTGGAGGCGCTGGCGGGCGTGGGGTTGGTGGAATCCACGGGCATTGGTGTCTCCTCGTTGCTGGTCACTGTGCTCGTCACTGTGCTCGTCACTGTGCTTGCCCCGGTTGGCGTTGTGTTGGCGGCTGTTGGCAGTGGCGGATCGGGCATGGCGGTGTTGGGTGGGGGGGAGGTTGGTGCCACAACTGGCTGGCAGGCCACGAGCAGAGCAACCACACCAATCAACATCGCGCCTTTGGCACAGCGTTCGATCTGGCTGCGGATCTTGGAAAGACTCAAGTTGCTACCGACCATCTCTCCACGAGCGTGATTGGTGAAAATTTTCGCTCTACCACCTGCCTTGCAGGCAGCCGGGGAGCGACTTCGGCTTGAAATCGATTGTCCGTTCATTTGGTTCCTAACCTTCCTGCTGGGCGGTTTGCTGGCATACAGATGCTGGTATACGAATGCTTGTACACGAACCAGATCCAAGGTATAGTATTCCCACGCTGTGTGCTGTTGGATAACTCCCATTTGCCACCACAGACCAGGGGAGCCAAAGCGAACCTCACAAGCAAAAAGCGACACCGGTGGTTCAGTCACACGTGATCCCGAAGCGACTATATACCGAGGAGAACATGCACCCATTTTTTCAGGAGTATATTGAACGACTCACCCAACTCCACAGCGATCTAATCGATGTTTTGGAACGACTGCCACCAGCCGCGCTGGATTGGCAGCCGGCTCCCCACATGAATTCCATTGCCGTGTTGATTGCGCACACCGCGGGCGCAGAACGTTTTTGGATTGGCGATGTGACGGTGCGGGGTTCGTCCGCGCGCAATCGTGCGGATGAATTTCAGGTCAGCGGTCTGAATCATGCCACACTCAAAGCACTGCTCGCTGCAACGCTGGCAGATTCCAAAGCAGCGTTGGCGCAGCTTGCCGTGGAGCAACTGACGGCAGAGTGCCCGTCACCAACCCACGATGAAACCTTTACCGTGGGTTGGTCGTTGCTGCACGCGCTGGAACACACGGCCACCCACGTGGGCCACATTCAACTCATGGGTGATCTGTGGCAACTCTCACACAATGAGAAAGGAACCGAATGAAGATTTTACTCATTGGCGGCAGCGGCTTCGTGAGCGGCACCCTGGCCGAGGTGGCGCTCAACGCGGGCCACACGGTTTGGGCCGTCACCCGTGGGCAGCGGGCGCTCTCCGAAGGCGTCAATCCCATTGTCGCGGATCGACAGGAGCGCGCTGCTTTTGCCGACGCCATTCGCGCCGCGGACCAAACATGGGATCTGGTGGTCGATTGTATTGGATACACCGTTGAGGATGCCGAGCAGGATATCGCCCTTTTTCGAGATCGGACCAAACAGTTGGTCTTTATCTCCACCGATTTCGTCTATGATCCAGAGCAGCGGGCATTCCCACAGTCCGAAGCGAGCGACCACTATCTGGCCCAGGGCTATGGCGGCCAAAAGCGCCAATGTGAGGTCGCGTTGCAGCAAGGTGACACGGGCGCGATGCAATGGACAGTGCTGCGCCCTTGCCACATCTATGGCCCCGGCTCGTTGCTCGGTTGTTTGCCGCTCCACGGGCGCGATGCAGCGCTGCTCGACAAGATAGAACGGGGCGAACGTCTGACGTTGGTCGGTGGTGGCCACTTTTTGCAACAACCGATCTACGCGCCCGATCTTGCCCAGACCATCCTCAGCTGTGCTGGCAACGAACAGTGTCATGGCGAGATCTACGTCACCGCGGGACCAGAGGTTGTTGAATCGCGTACCTACTACACGATTATCGGCGACATGCTCGGCGTCGACGTGCAGTTCGACGAGTTGCCAGTGCAACAATTTCTGGCCGATCAACCCGAACGCGCGTCATTCTGCTGTCATCGCATCTATGACATGGGCAAGTTGCGGAGAGATGGGCTACACGTTCCCGCCACACCACTGGCCGAGGGTCTGCGCGCACAGGTAGAGAGTTTGCGTGGAACATGAATACCCAACCCACATCCCGACAGAACAACCAGCGTGAGTTACCGTTGCTCTTTGGCCCCTATGGCAGCAACGCCCAAGAGCAGATCAGACAATTCCGCGAGTATGGTGCCAATGCACTCTGGTTTCATGGCTTCAACGCCGCGGCATTCGAAACCTGTGCCGCTCATCAGATCGCGGCCTGTGTCGAGTTCAAGACCTTTCGGGCCGATTTTGCCGAGCGCCCAGAGCTGGTTCCCATTGGCGTCGACGGCAAACCGATCCGCCACGGCCGACTGGTGCAGGGCGTTTGCCTGTCACAAAAGGCATTTTTGGCAGAGACCGAAGCGAACTTGCGCGCTGGCCTGCGCGACTTTCAACCGACTGGAATCTGGCTCGACTATCTCACCTATGGCGGCTGGTTCGAAAGCACAGAGCCCGATCTGCAAGAGAGCTGTTTTTGTCCAGCTTGCATCGCCGACTTTTGCGACACCACGGGTATAGATGCCGATGAGCCCACGGCCATTCTCGCTTCGCACCAGGCGGCGTGGAGCCGGCACAAGTGTGAACGGGTGGCGGGCCACGCGCTTCACTACGCGCAGATGATCCGTCAACAACTGCCCGACTGTGTGGTCGGTGCATACATGTGTCCGTGGACCCCCGACGAGTTTGATGGCGCACGTCGGCGCATCTTTGCCCAGGATTACACGCTCATGGCCCCGGCAATCGATATTTTCACGCCGCTCATCTATGGCACGAAGAGTGGTCGTGGGGCAGATTGGGGGGCGACATGGCTCGCGGCCGCGCCCGAGTTCGTCCCCGCGGATCGCAAGGTGCAGCTGATCCTCGATGCACTCGACTTTCCCGCTAGCCTGGCCGCCACGGGCGAATCGACCCAACCAAGCTATGGACTGCAAGTCTTTGGCGGCGCTCAAATTTTTGCCAATCCCGCCTGGGCAGACCTCTTCCGCGCGGTGGTGGAAAAGATTCGTGACAAGCTGGGCAAAAGCAATCAAGGGTAGCCCTGCATCGCCCACATCGACCACCCAACGGCGCAAGCGATCAACCGTCAATCGCTCTCTGCACATGGGTGGCAACATAGGCAGCGTAGGCAGCAATTAACTGTTGGGTCACTGGCCCCGGCAGCCCATCACCAATGGTCTGCTCCCCAATACGAGTGACCGGCATGATCCCGCGTGACGAGCTGCTGATCAATGCCTCCGTCAACGTCGGCACCGCGCTGCGGTGGATCGCTTGTAGATGCAAAGGAATAGCCGCTGCCGTCACCAGCTCCAGCACGATTCGCCGCGTCACTCCCGCCAACACATCCTCATCTGCCGTATAGATCTCGCCGGCGCGAACCGCGTAGAAGTTTGCGCTGGTTGCCTCCAAAATTCGTCCATCCGTGGTCAGAAGCAGCTGTTCATAGTAATTGGCAGTGGCGCTCCCCTTGCGCTGGCTGGCAAAGTCCGCCCGCTTGATCAGCGGATCTTGCCGATGCAGTCCCGTGGCATAACCAAGCGCAACGCCGGTTGTGTAGAGGGTGGCCGGTGGTGGTGAGAAGGGCATGAGCGCAATCAGTTCACGGCTGTTGCTGCCGCGGCTGGTTGCTGGCTCGGCCAACAGATCGATACGCACCCGCATCTCTGGCGCAGGATAGGCCGTGCAGACCGTGTGAATGGCATGGCGCAAACGTGCTTCATCCAGCACGTAGGTCCACCCCAACAGGCGCATGGAAGTGACCGTGCGGGCCAGGTGGTAGTCAAGCTGCAAAAATTGGTTGTGCCGAAACGTGCGTACACTCGAATAGACACCCAAGGCAAGGCCCGTGTAAAGCTCGGGAAAATCAGTGGCATTGGCAGGGATGGCAAGGGGCTGCGGCCCTTGATCGGTGACGGCGTACAATTCTGGTGAAATCATAGATCCTCTTCTATCTCTACTGGGACTTATGCAACTTGTCGAGAAGAGCCAGCAAGCGGGTGGCCTGCTCTCCACGGGTACGCGCTTCTTCGGTGCGTAAATCACGTTTTAATGTGGGCTCTGTTTGAAAATAGTAGTTCCAGCAAGCGGGAAACCTGCCGTTTCAAGCAAACCGCACTGTAGTTGCAATGAGTTTACGCTCGTGCACGCTGTTGCACTCTACCACAACAGTGCGCTGCTCAATAGAAATTCTGCTCCATTGGTGTGGCACACGCTGCGTGCAGGCCCTCATTTATCCACACCAAAACAGCGTTGCCCCAAACGCTGAATATGCGAATGTGACACTATTTAAAAATTGTGCTATAATGAGATCGCATTGAAGAAAAAATTGCAATATAACTTTGCTCATGTGCGCAATAGATGATTTTCACAAACCGATTCAGCAATGGATTGAACCGGAGCATCGGGCCGGATCATTGGACCGAATCACCGTGCATAAACCACTGTGCGTAAAGCACCGTGCGTAAATCACAGTGCTAGTACATGAGCCTGTATCTTTGTTAGCAGCAAGTTCCTGCTGTACGTATTCAGCGGGCTTAGTAAGGGAGGTCAAATGGAATACGCCATTGGTCAGACTATCGTTCACCCTGCCCACGGCGCTGGCGAGATCATCAGTGTAGAAAAGATCCAACTCAACGACGATCCACAACAGTATTACGTGCTCCGTTTTGCCGATAAGCAACTCACCGTGCGGGTTCCATTCAAACGCGCGAACATTGTTGGTTTGCGCAAAATTATGAATAAAGAGAAGGTCAAGCAAGTCATATCTACCTTGCGCCAAGAGCCCCAAATCTTACCCAAAGATCACAAAAAGCGACAGAAGAAGCTCGAGACACTCATATTCTCTGGCTATCCAGTCAAAATTGCCGAGGCTGTGCGCGAACTAACCTGGCGTCGCCGCAACAAAAAGCATCTGGGCATGGAAGATCAACGGCTGCTCGACCACGGGCGTCAACTGCTGATCCAGGAAGTCTCCATTGCCATGAAACGAGCCGATGGGGATGCTGAACATGTGATCGATGAAGCGCTTGATGAAGCATGTGTGCAGGCCGAGTAGTGGACTGATTTTTTAGCGATTCACAATAGCATTCACGTCCAAGCATAGTGTTGGTAATTCGTTCGGCAGTGGGACGGTTGCTCATCTTTTGGCACGTGGATCAACAATATAGCTAGCGAGAGTGAGGCAACTGTGCCTCACTCTTTTTTTCGCACACTTTTCTTGTGCCCAGGCAGGTGTCAGAGACGCAAGCAGCTTTTGTTACAACGCAGGCGCAAGCCATGCCAGCGCGCGCTTCACCTCCGCGCCCCAGTTGTGCTACACTTTACCGCAAGCTTGGAGCGTTCGGGCTCCTTGATGGGTTGTGCGCGGCGGGTGCCAACGGCGGATCGTTACGCTCCAGCTGTTGGACAAACAGTGGCGGGAAACGCAACACAGCGCAGCCAACCCCAGCGCATTCAAATGTTGCGTTACATGAGTAATCTGGTATTTCTAGGATCACCTGCTTGCGGGTATCCCGGGGCGACCGCAAGGGTCGGTGGCCTTCTAGGCACCGACAGAAAATGTCGAACCCTCGATTGAACTGTACTTCATTGAACTGTACTTCATTGAACTGTTTTTCGTGATAAAAACGTGAAATTATTGTGGGCAACTCTTTGCCAGAAACTGAGTCTCCCGTGTCTACATCTATCTCCCAATGTTTGCAACAGATCTTTGCTCGTACGCCTTTCCAGCCAATCGTTGGTCGCCACCATGGCTATCGCCGCGTTCGCGCGCTCGTGCTCGTGGGGAGCGTGGCGGTCAGCCTACTCTTTGCCTTTGGCCTCTTCTTTAGCCGCAACGCCCATGCACACGACGCTGCACCGGTTACCCCACCGTTGTTGCCAGCCTGCCACGTAGCCGACCTGCGCTGTGTTTCGTCAGCAGTACACCACGCGCCGTTCCGCCCCGGCGCAGCCGTGACCGAGACTCGCCCCGCGGATGGCAAATGGTTGCGCCCCATGCCATCCGAGCTGACTGGCGCGGGGACACACCGTTCATCGACACCGACTGCCCTCAACAATGTGCAGTGCGAGAACGGATTCGCCGATGTCTTCGCTTGCAGCAACATCGATCTGCTCGCCTATCTGCCAATCGCCTCAATCGGGGGCCAATTCAACAACGATATGTGGGGATGGGTCGATCCGGTGGACGGGACCGAATATGCGTTGGTGGGTGCGCGCGATGGCGTGATCTTTCTCGATCTCAGCACCCCTACAGCGCCGCGCTACCTGGGGAAGCTGCCCAGCCACGGCACCACCAGCAACTGGCGCGACCTCAAGGTTTATCGCGATCACGTGTACATCGTGGCAGATTACAACCGCGACCATGGCCTGCAGATCTTTGACCTGACGCAGCTGCGCAACGTTACAGAGGCGCCAGTTGTCTTTCAAGAAACGGCCCACTACGGAAACTTCAGTGATGCCCACAACATTGCCATTGGCCAGAGCAGTGGCACGGCCTATGCAGTTGGCGGTGAAAGCTGCCAAGGGGGACTGCACATGATCGACATTCAACCGATCACAATGCCGGTGCAGGCAGGCTGTTACACCGAAGATGGCTACATTCACGACACACAGTGTGTCATCTATCGGGGACCTGATCAACGCTATCGGGGACGTGAAATCTGCATCAATGCCGGAGTGCAGCAGATGACTGTCGTCGATGTAACGGACAAACGCGTGCCGCAGCGCATCGGCCGGTTGACTCACAGCGGCAGTGAGTATATCCATCAAGGCTGGCTAACAGCCGACCATCGTTTCTTTCTTCTGAACGATGAAATGGATGAGTGGCGCAACGACCACAACACCCGCACCTACATAATCGATCTGACGCGCCTGGATGCCCCCGAATTGATCGGCTCGTACACCGCGCCATTCCCATCGATTGATCACAATCTCTATGTGAGCGACACCTACATTTACGAAGCCAACTACACTTCTGGGTTGCGCATTCTCGATGCCAAAGAGATTGCCCGCGGGCACTTGCAGGAGGTCGCGGGGTTCGACACGTTCCCCGAGCACGATGATCCGATCTACGCGGGCGCGTGGAGCGCCTATCCCTACTATCCAAGTGGCATCGCAGTTGTCAGCACCATCGAGCGCGGTGTCTTTGTGCTGCAGCCCAAACTATCGGCCGATGCCATTGTTGTGGATCGGGTGCCCAACCTCTCCCTCTGCCAGCCCATATCGGGCACTGAATTCTACACCACGACAGTGACGGTACGGGCGCGCAATGGCTATACGCGCACAGCCAGCATTACCGCACGGGCCAACCCAACGACGACAGCCGGTGTGGCCACGGTGGCCACCGTTCCGCTCGAGCTGGATCTGCGCACCCAACGCACGGCCACGGGCACGTTGATGCTCAATACCAGCACACTGGTGACCGGGGCCAATCAGCTCACCCTCACAGTTGAAGCCCCCGATGCCCAGCGGCTGGATCAGGTTCCCCTGCAAGTGCACCTGGCAACGAACGTGGCCACGGCACCCGCCCTCATTGTCCCCACCACCACGCTCACCGCTTCCAGACCGGTGGTGTTTGACTGGACCGCAAGCGAAAGCGCCCATCAATACCGGCTGGAGATTGCCACCGATGCTGACTTTACCGAAATCATTTTTCAGGATCAGTTGGAGGCAACCACCTATTTGTTGCGCCAACCATTGCAACCCAATCACTTCTATCACTGGCGAGTGACTCCACTCAATGGCTGTGGTGAAGGTATGGCCAGTGCAGCAACATTTCGCACGGCGAACCAAACATTTCTCCCAATTGTCAGCCGTTGATAGCCCCTTGCAAAGAGGGTCCGGTTATCCATATCAAGTCATCACTATCAAATCATCAATATCAAGTCATTACCATCAAGTCATTACCATCAAGTCAGCACCATCAAGTCAGCACCATCAAGTCAGCACCATCAAGTCAGCACCATCAATATCGTGCTCATTGCTGCCCCTGAAAATACCATCTCGAGAAACCGTATAATCGGTACGCAGATGTCAATCGTTTCGCAGCGCTGCAAATTGCAGCCAAACAGAAGGAAACAACCATGAGCTGGCAGAGCTATCTCAACGAAAACAACGACCGCTTTTTGAATGAACTCTTCGATTTTTTACGCATACCCAGCATCTCTAGCTTGCCGGAGAATGCCGCGGACGTGCGCAAGGCAGGTGAATGGGTGATGGCACGCATGCAAGCCGCGGGCATTGAAAACGTGGAAATGATGGAGACCGACGGCCACCCCGTGGTCTATGGCGACTGGCTACACGCGCCCGGCAAACCGACCGTGCTCATCTACGGCCACTTTGATGTACAGCCCGTCGATCCGCTGGCGTTGTGGGAGAGTCCACCCTTTGAGCCTGAAATCCGCGATGGACGTGTCTATGCCCGCGGGGCCAATGATGATAAAGGCAACATGCTCACCCCCATCATCGCCACCGAGGCGCTGCTGCAGAGCAGTGGTGCCCTGCCCGTCAATGTCAAGTTCTTCTTTGAAGGGCAAGAAGAGATCGGCAGCCCAACCTTACCTCCCTTTGTCGCTGCCAACCAAGAGAAGTTCGCCTGCGACATGGTGATTAGTTCAGATGGCAGCCAATACAGCGACACCCAGCCCGAACTGGCAGTGGGCCTGCGCGGGCTGGCCGCGCTCCAAATTGACGTGCGCGGCCCCGAAGTCGATGTGCACTCGGGAATGTACGGCGGTGCCATCAATAACCCGGCCCACGCCCTCGTACAGATTCTGGCTTCCATGCGCTCACCGGAAGGAAAGATTCTCGTCCCCGGTTTCTACGACACCGTGCGTGATCTGTCGCCAGAGGAACGCGCCCAAATCGCGGCCGTGCCCCACGATGATACCGAGTTCCTGGGCAAGGTTGGGGTCGAAGAAGCCCATGGCGAGCCTGGATTCAGCACGCTGGAGCGAATCTGGGCTCGCCCCACGTTGGAAGTCAACGGCATTTGGAGTGGCTTCCAGGGCACCGGCACCAAAACTGTGCTGCCCAGCGAGGCACATGCCAAGATTACCTGCCGACTGGTGGCAGATCAGGATCCCACAGAAATTGTGCGTTTGCTCACCGAACACATCCACGCCAACACGCCACCCGGCGTGACGGTAACCGTTGCACCAGAGGCCAGTGCTGCCGACCCGTATCTAATGCCAACGGACCACCCGGGCAATGTGGCCGCGCGCGATGTGCATTTGGAACTATATGGCAAGGAGCCATTTTACGTCCGCTCCGGTGGCAGCATTCCCTTCTGTAGCCTTTTTCAGAAGATTTTGGGCGTCTACACCGTGAACTTTGCCTTTGCCCTCAACGACGAAAAGCAACATTCACCGAACGAATTCTTCCGCCTGCATAACTTCGAGCGGGCACAGAAGGGTTATTGCTTGCTGTTGGAACGATTGGGACGTTAAATGCCACGGGCCATGAAAACGCTCTTCCTCACCGATCGCAGCCCCCATCATCAGGCGGCAGCAGTGCAAGCGGCCCCACCGGCGTTGGCGATCACCATGCTGCGCCGGCCCGACCGATCCACGTTGTTGCAAGAGTTGGCGGAGGCCGAAATCCTGATCAGTGAGCGCGCCGACACAATCGACCGGACGCTGATTGAAGCGGCCCCCAAGCTGCGCTTGATCCAACGACTGGGCAGCCTGACCCACGACATCGATGTAGCGGCCGCGGCAGAGCGGGGTATCCCCGTCTGCTATTGGCCCATTCCCGGCTGTATCATGGTCGCCGAGCACATGGTGATGCAGATGTTGGCGCTGGTCAAACGGCTGTTGCCCGTGAATCGGGTGGCTGTTGCCGCGGGCGAATGGAACCGCCCCTCGCTACGCACAAATGAAAATACCTTTGCCTATAATTGGTCACAGCAGCGTGACATTGCTGGCATCTACAATCAGACCGTCGGCATTCTCGGCTTTGGCGAGATCGGTGCCGAACTGGCACGCCGTCTGCAACCGTTCCGACCGGCAAAGGTTCTCTATCACAAGCGACAACGGTTGCCACTTTCCGTGGAGGCAGAGCTGGGCCTACAGTACGCCCCTCCCACCACGATCATTGCCCAGTCACGGTTCCTCTGCTCCCTGTTGCCCTTTACCCCCACCACCGATCAGATGCTCGATGCCGCCGCCTTTGCCGCCATGCCTCGGGGGGCCATGTTGGTCAGTGCTGGCAGCGGCAGCGTGATCGACGAATCAGCGTTGGCCACCGCCCTGCAACGTGGCCATTTGGCAGGCGCGGCGTTGGACACCTTTGAATATGAACCCTTGCGTGCTGACAATCCACTCGTAAAGGTGGCTCGGCAACAAACAGACAATCTGCTGCTCACGCCCCACACCGCGGCGGGGGCTGCGCCCACAGAAGAAGCGCAAGGGCGGCAGGATGAGTATACCAATATTTGCGCATTTCTCGCTGGCGATCCACTGCACAATCAACTGATTCCCGCACCTCAATCACCCTTACATCGCAGCCCGGAGTAGCCCCCGGACAGCCTTTTTGGGTGAGCAGAGGGCTAGATTGGCTGTTCCATTGTCATCCAATCCACCCACTCTACCGTGCGCATCTCTTGCAACTGGTACGTCTGCTCCCACGCAACGTACCAGTTGCAACCAACATTCACGTTAAATGGCAGTCCGTTCAGTGCAACTGATGTGCCAAAGATTTCTGCGACTCCTCTCTACCCGGGTACCCGTTGGATGCAATCTGGGGGAGGATCCGTGGGGGCATCCGCTTGCCCAGATTGCAACCCTGCTTAAAACAGCGTACCTTGCATGGCTTTGGGTGTGCCGAATGCCTCGGTCGTTCATTGGCATTCCAGCGCTGGTGCCAGTGAACGGGCGCCACATGGGTGAACAATAGGACTAAACGCCTTGCTTGGGCATAGATTCCACGCTTGCGCAGGCGCTGTACAGCCGGCGTATCCTTCTTCGTCAGTCCCGGAGAACGGGGTGCGTCCCATTTGCGGGGACGCACAGAAGAGAAGCAGATTGAGCGTCCGGTCTAGGCCCCGAATGTGGTACGCACCCCAGAAAACGACTGAAGTTGACTTATTGTAAACAAAACAGTATACTCACCGAATTACACATTTGTAAGCACTGATTTTCAGTGGATGGTCCATCTCCCGAAATGTTCGACTCTGCATTGAAGAGCAAAATGAATGATTACACTCCCCACGGGTCTCAACCTGATTCTACTGACCCTTGTATTAGTTGCATCTTCAATCACCATTCTGCAGACCCATCGTGACCCGATCACCAATAGCCCGCGTTGGATCCCCATCTCGATAGCTCTGATTGTTGGTACACTCCTCTTGGCTGTGCTGCTGCCAACCGTTGCCGGTTATCTTAGCGCTGGGTTTTGGATCGTGGTCGCTGTGATTCCATCGCTTGGCTTTCATTATGCCAATCAGTTGCATAATCGTGGCCGCTATGCCCAGTCACGACGGGTGAAACGCGTTCTACAGTGGCTACATCCGCTCAAGGATTGGCCGTGGCAAGAAGCGCTCTATCAGGCGCACATCGATCTACATGCTGGCGAGCCTGATAAAGCCATCAACGCATTGCAAGCTGCCCTGGACGTTGTGGAAGTGACGCCCGAACGCGAAGTGCTAATTTTTGTAATGAGCCAAGATTGGTATGGATTGCTGGCATGGTGGGAGACCCACCCAGATCCCGATCGACTGGAAGAGCGCCCAGACGTAATTCGCCACTATGTGCGTGCGTTGGGCGAAACCGGTCAGCTCGATGAGATGGTCACCGCGTTTTTGCAATACCAGCCCAAGATGGAGCGAGTTCCACTCATACTGAATTATGCCTATCTTTATCTCTTCGCCTTCGGTGGCCAGGTTGAAGAGACGATGAAACTCCTGAACAGTTCACTCAATGAAACGATCAGCCCCGACATGCATCTGATCTGGCTCGCCACTGCCCACGGGGCCGCTCATAGCCTAGAGATGAGCAGGGCACTTCTCCGCCCTCTGCTGCGCACCACACAGGATGGGCTGATCCGATTTCAGATTGAACAGCGCCTCGGGCACGACCCGGTTATAGCCACGGCAGCCCTGTCGCCTGAAAAAGCCACCCAATTGCAGCAACTGGTCCAGAGCTGGGTTGAACGCCAGCAGATGCTAGCGGCCTGGCACTAATCCTGCATCACCAGCCTCCAACCCCTATCACAAACTCCCCCAGACAACATCCAGCAGCAACATTGACTGTTCTAAGACGGATTGCCGACGACAAAGCTACCATTTTTGGCAATTCCGTACAACATTTATACTAGTTCTTGACAAACCAATAAATACTACGTAGAATGTTGTAGTTGAGGGCACCCCCCAGATACGCACCGCACCTGAACTAGCGCTATCTGTCCTCTTCCATTGATTTCATATCATGCACGGACGCAGGACGTTTATCAATCGCTGCCGAAGTAATTTGATAACTATCTATTGTCAAGGTGTTTCATTGCTGCCAAGACAGACGCCTCCGAATGGTACGATATGAAAATAACCTCTTAAGACTCGTAAGGAGACAGATTATGACGAAAGTGTATGTACTCGTGAGCTTGGCCCTGTTGGTTGCTGTCCTCTTTGGCGCCGTTGCATTCACAGATGCTGGCATGCAGCTGGCCGATGTTTCCTGGAACAGCCTGCCGACCCTCAACTGGACAGCTGGTAGTCCAAGCTGGACTGGCTAAGCTTTGCACGTAGGCCACCCAACAATGTGACGGCAACAGCCGTTATCAGCATTTTGGATATAGTAGGCAAAGTTTAAAGCAGCGATGGTCGCGACCATCGCTGCTTTTCAATGTAACATGACCTACGCACCGAGAAGCGCATACCCGTGGTGAGCAGGCCACGCGCTTGCTGGCTCTTCTCGAAAAGTTGCGTAAGTCCAATGTGAAATAGTTATGGCATCAACGGTTAAAAATTTTCTTCATCTCTTCATCGTAAGTCTGATCTGGTTTGCAATTGGTTGGTTTGCAAATACGCTATTCTCCAATTATCAGGGCTATGTTTCTCTTGCTCCAGCCCAGTCTCGTGTTGCCAAAGCACATACTCTGCTCGCCAATCGGCAATTGCGACATGACGAGCAAATGAGCGATGCGGCCGTTGCCGACGCGCTGGGAGAAGCCGCCATTGATGGCATGCTGGCCTGGAGCCAAGATGGCAATGCAGATCTGTATGGTCCTGCTGCTGCCGCTCGCTATGAAATGGATGTACAGGGTTTAACTGGCGTTCCTGGCTACTGGTTTGATGTAACTGGTGGGGAAATGGTGGTGACGGATGTTGCCGCGGGTTCCAATGCGGATAAGGCTGGCCTCCAGGTTGGAGACATCCTCGTCAGTGCAGATGGCACTATCTTTGATGAAACAAACATTGGCAATGAGGCAAGTTTTTTACAGCGAGGGCCAATTGGTTCCACGTTGCAGTTGCAGGTGAAGCGAGGTAACGAACTGCTTGCGTTTGATATCGTTCGCCAGGCACAAACATTTGTCTCCAGCCGCATGTTACAGGATGGGATCGGGTATCTGGATATTGATCTGTTTATTCCCGGGCTGGAAACGCGTCTCCAAGTAGCGCTAGAGGGACTATTGGACGCTGGTGCGAAGGCTTTGGTATTGGATCTACGGAGGAATGATGGCGGTTCGGTCGACACAACCAGAAGTTTTCTCAGCTACTTCATACAGAACGGAGCGCTGTACACCTTAGAGTTCCGTGACGGTTCTCAGCACATCTTCGAGGCAAATGGCAACGCATTTGTCCCCGACATCCCCATTGTGATCCTGGTCGATGAATTCACCAACTCCTCGGCAGAAATCGCCGTGCTTGGTCTGCAAGAGTACAAAGAGACCGTGGTCATTGGCGAAAAAACTACTGGCAAAGGCACAGTGCAGGATACTGTTGCGTTGGATGAGCATCATCTGCTACATTTTACCATTGCCCACTGGCTCACCCCCGCTAATGAATCGATTGACGGCAGTGGAATTACACCTGACATTCGACTGGTAGACAACCCTGAGACCGCTACGGATGAGTTATTGGACCGTGCGGTCACGTCAATTCAACAGAAGCTGTGACGATACATCTTTGACAACAATGACAGTGGCTCAATGGGAGTTCGCTTTTTGCAAGTGAATTGCAATCATGCTCTTTTTTGCATAGCAGATGCCGTCGAGCGTATCCAATGAGCCATTTTCTTCCAGTTGTTTTGCGATTGCTGATGCAGAATTGATAAAAAATTCGCTCCCGCGCTTCTGTGTCACCTTGAGAAATGCTTCCACGACTTGAGGATCAAACTGTGCGCCAGAACAACGCTTCACTTCCTCAATAACATCTGCCAACGATCGGGTTGACTGATAGGGTCGATCTGACAGCATGGCTTCGATGCTGTCGGCCAGACACATGATCCGCGCACCGAGCGAAACCTCATTGCCCTTCAAATTATCTGGATAGCCGAGACCATCCCATCGTTCGTGATGATGGCGAACCAAGGGCAGCAGATCTTGGAACTGGGGCATCTGACTAACGATCTCTGCGCCAATTACAGTATGCAATTTCAACGCTGCATATTCTTCGTCAGTCAGCCGCCCTTTTTTACCGATGATTGCATCTGTTACGCCAATCTTGCCAATGTCGTGAATCAGTCCCCCCCTGACAATTTTTGCCTGCTCAGCTTTACTGAGACCCATTGCTTCTGCAATTGCTTCTGCATAGCGCGCAACTTGGGCGGAATGACCAAACGTGTAGATATCGTAGGCGTCCACAACCGCGGCCAATGTTTGCAGAAGACCAAGGTTGCTCTCCTCGAGCTCTTTATTCGCAACTTCCAGTTGATCCACATAGGTGCGGGTGTGGTTTGCATAGAGATGCAATGCATACCCAGTTGCCGCGATGGGTAACATAAAAATACACAGACCGAGAAACCCTGTGGTTTGATAGGCAAAGGCGATTCCACTTCCCCCAATGACACTGCTACCAATTGTAATTGGGTAGGCCCATTTCAAATCCGTCTGCCAAATGTCTTTGAACTTTCGGCCGCTGTGCAAGTTGATTACCACGGCGAGCAATACAACTGTAATAAATTCATCGATAACCACGGCAATCAGCAGTGGCAAGAAAAGCCCAAAACCTACATTTGCCTGAAAAGAGTTGGTGAGAACAATACCCTGATAGACAATACCGGCTACGGCAGGACCAATCACGCGCAGACTTATATTGAATGCAGAGCGTCGCCACCACTCGACGCGCGGTTTCTGTTGCTTTGCTTTGACAAAAAAATTGGTGGTGGTGATGATCGTCATCAATCCACTTGCCAGTCCAGTCAGTGCCCCTCCCCAAGGACCGAGCAGCGCAATGGCGGCTGTTGTAATGACAGCATTAATGGATATGCGGCTGTTGCTTGAATCAAAAAGTTGCACGCTCATCAGTTCGGCCAAGACAGCTGCCCCAGATAAGAAAGCGAGTGTTACCCAGCTATTATCGTAGCGGAAGAAAGCAACAAGTGCCAAAGTAAAACCACAGAGCGAAATGAACCCCGTGTAGTAGGGGACCCAATGCTTGCGGTCACGCTCTTTTTGCAATATCCCATCCATCATCGAAGCCGTCGACACGTCTTTCACCTTCTTCTTCGCACACGAAAACTTACCACAAGGGAACAGCGAGAACCTCACTACCCTCGCCCAACCGGACGAGTGTTCACTGTACAAACCGAACAGCTGTTTACTCTACAAGACAAACAAATTCGTAAGCTATTCGTTTCACTATAACATTTAATGAGAATGAACTTGATGTCAGTTACCTGTCATTTCCACATCACATTTGCAACAACTGTTTAACCAGCTAGCAATATGCAGCAGGCGATTATCAATTGCCAACATCTCCGCTGCCACTGTAATTCCACAGCATTCTATAGAGCAATAATTAATTTTAGCATCTCATTCCCCTCCTTACATCCAGCAAATGGACGAACTGTTGTAGGACCAGAAGGTCCAGATGTTGTCCTTGCTACATAGATTGGCTGATGCTCTCACGACGATCTGCCTCCCCATCAGCAGCATGTCACGACCGGTATCACATAACTATAGCGATTGTTTAACGCAAAACGCTATTGGCTTAACAAGTAATTACCAAATGTTAAGCAATGGCTTCACAGCCAACGATCAGCTTTGATCCAATCCCTTTCCCACAACAAGGATGCATCCTCGATCGGCGCGAATTGCTGCGACTCGATGACGCGTGCGCTTGTGCGCGATGAGCAACACGTCGTCGACCAGGATAGACGCGTCCAGCAAGTTTGCGGATTTGCCCAATCTGCTGTTGAATGAAGAGAGCATTCCCCCTGTTGCTCAGCTTGACTTGTATGTTGAGGTTGACCTGCTAACGTGGGCTCTGTTTGAAAAGAGTAGTTCCGGCAAGCGGGAAACCTACCGTTTTCAAGCCAACCGCACTGCGGTGGATCCCGGCGTACATAAGCCCATGGCAACCCGACCCATTTCACGCAAGTAGCTTGGGCTTGTTTACCCTCCGTGGTATTTACGCCCAACAGTACTAGAGAAAACAAATAGACCTTGCACCTTGCACCTTTTGCACCTTTTGCACCTTGCACCTTGCGGAGTGCGCGTTCTCTCATGCGCACGTCCAGCGGTAGAGAACGCTGATTCCCCCATTGGGCCACGTTACCGTGCTTGCTCGATTACACCTGTTGAGAATCCACCCGCAAACGACGTGCGCTTGTGCGGGTCCACCCACCTTGCACTCGACCCACAGAGTGACAACCGACCAAAAGGAGTAGCAGAGATCATGAGCCACAATCCCTTCCTTGCAATCGATCAACAGATGGTCGGTGACATTTACACCGCGCCCGATGTGATGGACAATCTCACCACCCTTTGCGATGACTTTGGCTCACGCTTTGGTGGTACACCAGGCGAAAAAGAGGCCGCCGATTTCATGCAAGCCAAGCTCGAAGCGTATGGGCTGCAAAACGTCCACCTGGAGCCCGTCGACTACATGGGTTGGGTGCGGGGAGATGTTGCCCTTGAGATCATCAGCCCGATTCAGCGATCGATTGACTGTATCACCCTGCCCCACTCGCCGCCCGCGGATCTGGAAGCCACGCTCTATGATCTCGGCGATGGTGGACCGCTTGATTTTGAAGAACGGGGCGATCAGGTCGCGGGCAAAATCGCAATGGTCAACAGCAAGACCCAACCGCGTGGGGCCAATCGGTGGGTACATCGCATGGAGAAGTATGGCCGCAGCATCTTGGCCGGGGCAACCGGATTCATCTTTGTCAACCACTACCCGGCCTATGGTCCGGCCACCGGCGGCATTGGCGACAATGCTGAAGGGTTGATCCCAGCCATCTCCGTTTGCCATGAAGATGGAGCCTTTCTCAGCCGGCTGATCAAACGTCACGGCGAGGTGAGAGTGCGGCTCAAGAGCACCGACCGCACGGAACCAATGACTTCGTGGAATGTGATTGGCGAGATTCCCGGCAGCGAGGCAGATCCCGAAATCGTCATGGTGGGCTGCCACTATGACGGCCATGATATTTCCCAGGGTGCCATCGATCCCGCGTCCGGCGCGGTAGCGGTGATGGAGGCGAGCCGGGTCTTGGCCAAGTACGCCGGCCAGTTACCACACACGCTGCGTGTGGCACTCTGGGGTGTGGAAGAGATCGGGTTGATCGGCTCCCATGCCTATGTGAATGCCCATCGGGATGAGTTGGATAACATTCGCTTCTATTTCAACATGGATGCCGCCGGTGGCAACCGGGCCAAGGATATTGTGCTGAATGAATGGCCCGACTTGGCACCGCTCATCGAGGAGTGGCAGGCGCAGATGGCACTCGATTTTTTGGTCGGCCAATCCATTAGCGCCCATTCCGATCACTTCCCCTTCCTGCTCGAAGGGGTGCCCACCGGTGGATTGCAGCCGGTCCAGCGCGATCTGGGCGGTCGCGGCTATGGCCACACGCGCTACGATACACTCGACAAGGCGACGATCAGCAACCTGCGCGAGGCCGCGGCATTGGCTGCCCGCTTTGCATTGCGCGTCGCCAGCGCAAAAGCGTGGCCAGCCCGCCGCCGCGCCAAAGCCGACGTAGCCCAGCTCTTTGACAAGCCCGAATATGATGATGAGCGTGCCATCATGGACAAGATTGCGGCCCATGTTGCAGCAGCGCGCGCGGCCTAATCTTGCGTCGGCGCCATCTCAGTTCACCAGCACAAGAATTACTCGAGTAGAGTCCGCATTCAGGAGGAGAGTATGCCTCACAAAGGTCAGCTAACCAAAGAACATATTGTCCACGAGGCCGCGGTGCTCTTTAACACCAAAGGCTTTTCAGCCGCGTCCATGGCCGACATCATGGCTGCAACAGGGTTGAAGAAGGGGGGGATCTACAATCATTTTGCCAACAAAGAAGAGCTGTTGCTGGCGGCCTTCGACCACGCGCTGGCCCAGGTCTATGCAACTGTGGTGGCGGTCATCAGAGGGGAAAAAACATCGCTGGCCAAACTCGAAGCGCTCATCAGCTTCTACCGCACCTATCCACTGGCACCCATCATTGAAGGCGGTTGCCCCGTGCTCAATGGCACAGTCGAAGCCGACAATCGCAATCCGCTGTTACAGGCGCGGGTGCAACAGGCACACAGCGATCTCATTACCACACTGGCTCGGGTGATTGAAAATGGCAAGCGCTACGGCGAATTTAGCGCCACGACCAATGCAGAGGAGCTTGCCACGATCATTGTCATTACACTGCAAGGCGCCATTGGGCTGACGCGCACGGCCCAAGATGCCAAGTATATGGAGATGGCTGCCGACCATCTGCTGCGCCTGATCAGGGCCGAGCTTGTTTGACCATTTTCATCTGCTTTGCTATCTATCCCAAATGCGGTAGACTTAACGGCTGACGGAGATTCTCTGCGTCCACTGCAAGCACAATCGGGAGGTAAACGCTTGGTGGGCAAGAACAGTGAGATTCTCAGCCGCCAGAGAGTGGTCGGGCCATTCTCCACATGCTGTGGATAGAGATAGTTGTGGATAGAGATATTGGTCTCAACCTGCTGGCGAATGCAAAAGTGATCTGGCTTGCTGGTCCACCGCAACGTTCGGATCAGCTTTCGCGTTGCAGTCACGGACGGAAAGCCACTACAACGGTGTAGCGCCTACCCTCACACACAGCTATCTATTTTCCTGAGCATGCACATGCACTGTCAGCGCGGGGCGTTCGCTGCTTCATGCCAGCGTATTTCCACACTTCCCCCTGCAACAGTCAACCGCTAAACCACAGATGAACGAAGGAGACCCAATTCATGGATTACATAACGTTTGGCCGCACGGGCCTGAATGTCAGCGTCATGGGCCTGGGCTGTGGTGGACCCAGCCGGATTGGCCAAAGCACCGACAAAAGTGACGCAGAATCCGTTGCCATCATTCGCACCGCGCTCGATGCAGGCGTCAATTTTCTGGACACCGCCGAAGCGTACAACACCGAGACGCTGGTGGGCCGGGCGATCCAGAACATCGACCGCAGCAACGTAGTGATCTCCACCAAAAAAAGTTATCGCAAAGAAATTAGCCCCCAACTCGTCCGGGAAGGGGTCGAGACGAGCCTACACAACTTGCAGACCGACTACATCGATATCTACAACCTGCACGGCGTCAACCCCGAGCATTACCCCATGTTGCGCGACGAAATCCTGCCCACCTTCTTTGACCTGCGCGACGAGGGCAAGATCCGCTTTATCGGGGTGTCAGAGATGTTCAACGAGGATAAGAATCACCAGATGATGGTCGATTCGCTGCCCGACGATGTGTGGGATGTGGCGATGATCGGCTTCAACATGCTGCACCAGACCGCGCGGGAGCATGTCTTTCCCAAGACAATTGAACAGAACGTTGCGATTCAGATCATGTTTGCCGTGCGCCGGGCGCTCAGCCAGCCAGACAAGCTGCGCGAAGCAATGCAGCAACTGGTCGACGCGGGGCAAGTCGATCCCAGCGAATTTAATGCAAATGACCCACTTGGCTTCGTGCTCGCAGAGTCTGACGCCACCAGCATTGTCGACGCTGCCTACCGCTTTTGCCGCTACGAACCGGGCGTGCATGTTGTGCTTTCGGGCACCGGGAATCCCGATCATCTGCAGGCCAACATTGATTCACTCTGTAAACCGCCCCTCCCCGATGCAGTCGTGGCCAAGCTGCGCCACATCTTCCGCAACGCCAGCGCGGTGACGGGGCAGTAGTCGGGCACAGCATCCTCTATACAAAGTGTCAAGTTGGGGATTTTCTAGATAGAGACAAAGAGGTTGCATACGCTTTGCAGACACCAGCGGGAAAGGGAAACCTCATGCGCATTGGCATCTCAATTGCTTCCAGCTACAACGTGACCGACTACCGGCAAGGCGCTCGGTGGATGCTCGAACGAGCCAAAGCCGCGGCAGACGCGGGGCTTGACAGCCTCTTCTTTGGCGACCATCATGTCACTGCCAATCCCTATTACCAGAATAGCCCGATCCTGGCCCGTGCCCTGGCCGAATGGCATGATGCACCCGCGGGCGCGCTCTACCTGCTCCCCTTTCGCCATCCCGTTCTCCTGGCAGAAGAGATCGCCACGCTGGCAACACTGATGCCAAATCGCTTCATCATGCAGTGTGCCATTGGCTATGGGGACCGTGAATTTGCCGCCTTTGGCATCAACCCCAAACATCGGCCATCGCGCTTTGAAGAGTCTCTCGCCATTATGCGCCGCCTTTGGGCGGGCGAAACTGTTTCGCATGACGGGCGGTGGCAAATCACCGATGCCCAGATTTTGCCCACACCACCAGAACCGATTGCTGTGTGGATTGGCGCGAGCGCGCGGCCTGCAATCGAACGTGCTGCGCGACTAGGCGATGGTTGGCTCGCCGCGCCCGGTCTCTCACCGACAGAGGCCAAAAGCAGTCTGGACCTATACGTGACAGCGTGTGCCGACCATGGACGCAAGGTGGGCGTCACTGCCTTGCGGCGCGATATCTATGTTGGTGAGAATGCAACCGAAGCCACGGCAACCGGCGGCGCAGTCGTCGCAGCCGGCTATCGCGGCTTTGCGCCAGACGCCACTATCGTCGGCGATGTAGCGCAGGTGGCTGCTGCTTTTCAGGACTATGCCGCCATGGGCTACAGTGATATCATCGTGCGCAACCTGGTCGCGGATCAGGAAAAGGCCCTGGCTTCCATCAGCCGTCTGGCCGCGGTAAAGTCGCTCTTGTAAACAGAACAGGAGCGGCATCAAATAACGATGATGTCGCTCCTGCATTGCCACAGAGTTACCTGACTCAACGACGGGCCGGGGAGCGCTTGCAGATAGACGGACGCTCATCTATCCCCAAACGGTTCGGTGATTTTCGTGAGTCCTACTCCTTCAGCACCACCGGTAGATAGATCTTGACCTGGCGGGTACTTCCCGCTTCGTCAGGCTCAATGGTAAAGGGCTGGCTATTCGATACCGGACGATCCACGCCGGGATTCTCCACGGCAACGCCCGCAACTCCGCCAAACGCCAGCTGCGCCGCGTCGATCGCCGCCGTTAGCACGCCACCGTTGCCATAGGTCGTCGGCACGGGCTGCCCATCCCAGAGCACGGTGGCGCCGCTGAGGAAGCCACTGCCGCTGACCTGAACGTTGGTCGTGCCCGTGCCAGCCTTTACCGTTGCAGGAACCAGGGAAGCAACTGTCGGTGTCGGTGCCACGACCGGGAGCTGTACTGGCACCGACTCGAGCCCGCCCGGATTGCGCACCGTCAGTGCGGCAATGAATGGGACGCTCGTCTGATCGGCAGGCAGGGTGGCGCTGATCAATGTGCTGCTCCCAAAGGAAGTAGCCAGCACACTTTCATGCCACTGCACGCTGGCTCCGTCGCGGAAGTTGGTGCCACTGATCACCAGTGTCGCCGCGCCACTGCCAGCCGTAATCGCATCTGGTTCCAAGGCTGTTATCGTCGGTGTCGTTCCCAGCGCGGT
This sequence comes from Caldilineaceae bacterium, assembly GCA_965228585.1. Classification (GTDB taxonomy): domain Bacteria; phylum Chloroflexota; class Anaerolineae; order Caldilineales; family Caldilineaceae; genus JAHBVH01. Next base: position 1,720,277 of record CBDDHX010000004.1, on the reverse strand, counting down.
CGTGGCCCAGGTCTTTGGTGCATTCCAGGTCGTCACATAGGGCCATTCGTAATCATCGCCCTGGCTACCTACCCAGTAATGGCCCAAGTTCAAACTCACGGGATGTTCCCAACCGTCCAGCACACCGGCTACGTCGATGCGTAGCTCCGCGGCCCAGCTATTCGGCCCCGCGCTGATCTGGGCAACGAGACCACCTGGCCCGGCAGCGTTCATGTTGCCAGCGCCATCGCCAGCATAGGTGAACTGCCCGCCATCTTCCCCAACAAAGAAGCCATAATCATCGCTCTGCGCCAGAGCATCGCGGCTGTTATCTTTGTCGACACGCACGCCAGCAAACGCACCCGGATTCGTTGCGCCCAGGGCCATGTTCTGAAAGCAGGCATAGAGATAGTTGCCGCTGCGCAAGAGATGCACCGTCGCGTGGGTCCCGTCACCATAGGGTGCCAATGGGAGCTCGCTCCCGCCAGCATAGGCGCTCTCATCACAATAGCCATCCAAAGTTGGTGATGTGCCCGCGGGAATGGTGAGCGGCAGCATGGTGACGGTGCGCTCCACCGTAGCGCTTTGGCCATCGCTATCGGTGGCACTTAGCTGGATCGTCGTTTCACCCGGCGCCAGGCCGGTGACGATCAGCTGCTCGCCGCTACCCACAGCCACACCATTGAGTTGCCACGCCAGGTTGGCGGAAGCAACTGTTCCATCTTCAGCATCACTGGCACCGCCAGTGAGCAGCAACGGCTGGTCAACGGCAACAGTCGCGCCCGCATGGGGCGTGATGATAAAGGGTTCGGGCTTGCGGGGGAGCACCGTAAAGGGTGGCGATGTTGCAATGGCGGTGTGGTAGCCGTCGCTGGCGAGCACCCGCACCAGGCCATTCGCGCCATTGCTGCCCGGCAGATCGCTGGCGTTGAATTGCACCGTAACCGGCAACACGTTCTCGCCAGCGGTACTCCCCGGCCCGGCAATGTCACTGCTGATGGTGCGCCAGTTTGCGCCGCCATCCGGACTGTATTGCACCACATAGAGCAACCGATCGCCCTCATTCGCATCATCGGCCGTCCAGGCAACAGTCAGTGTCTCGTCGACGGTGATGCCGGCCGTTGGCTGCGCCAGCGTGAGCGTTGGCGTTGCGGGGCCCGGTGTACGCTTGGCCACAACAACGCCATTGACAACGAGCCGCACCGTCGCTACATCGCCCGCTGGTTCGGGAATGGTGGCCGCAACGGCAAGCTGGACGTTGTCATCGTCCGCCAGCTCCAGAATGATCGCGGGCTGTTCTGCCAGGACGGTACCATCGGGGTCGAGCAGTTGGAAGAGCACGGTATCCGCGGCCGCTGCACTCTCTAGCTCCTGATCCCCAAACGCGGTCAGCAGTGCCTGCTGCCATTTCTGTAGCTGTCCCTGGCTGGCGGCTGCTTTGGGGAAGAGATAGGCATAGTTGATCACGCCGCCGTTCTCCACCACATTGGTTGGCGTGTAGGCACCGGTTACGAGCACAACGTTTTCGGCCCCGGCAAAGGCTTGCAGCGCCGCGTTGGCCCCGGCCGCGGCTGCAGCAGTACCCTGTTCAGCCGCGGTCACGAACGAGTTGTTGATCCGGTTCATGATCGCGGTCCACGTGTAATCGCTCGGCCATCGGGGACGGCCATAGGACATGAGATCGGTCGCCATGTTGGGCGCGGTCGGCTCCAGTCGGCTGGTATCCCAAGCATAGTGGGTGCTCGCCGCGTTGAGCGCGCCATCATCGAGGCGACAGCGATCGGGGTTGGTGTAGGGATAGTTGTTATCGGGATCGGCGGGGCTGCCACAGGCAATATGTTTGCGGTTGTAGTTATGGCCCAGTTCGTGGGGGAAGGAGGCCGCGCGATCAGAGCGTGGCTCGCCCGCTGACCAAGTGCGCCAATTGAGGGGAACATCGCTCAAAGCGGGCATGTGAATCATCAGGTTGGATCCAGGTCGATTGCCCATGCCATTGAGACCGCCGGTTGACGTGCTGGGGTGGATCAGCCCGACATAGTGGGTGACCGCGCCCGCGTCATCGCACGAATCGGGATCGTCGGAGAAGAGATCGCGGGTCCAGAGGCTCGCCATGATCTTCCAGTCATCACTGGGCAACTCATAGGGACCAAAGCACGGGTATGGGAACGGCCCGGCCCAGCAGACCTGAAGCTCGGCAATATCGCTGTTCTGCTTATAGGCTTTTATGTCCGCGGTGGGGAGCATCTGTTTGGCCAGATTGACCATGGGCCAGAAGCTGGCGAGGTCGGTTGTGGCTTTGGGCGCATGGGTGCGCACCGGCACAAAGACCGTGCAGATCGGTGCCTTTTGTTGGAAGCTCACCGTGCGACTGAGCTGATTGTTGCCGGTGTTGGGGTCACTGTAACTCCCCTGTGGATCGACCACCAGTTGCAGCGAGATCGAGCCTGCATTGGTCCAGCTAGTTGGCAGCTGAAAGAGCCAGCCATCATTGCGCTTTGCTCGATCAAATGTTACGCCACTGAACAGCTGTCGGGTTCCATTGATGCTGTTGAGCGGTGATCCGGGTAGCGGCGTGCTGCCGCGCGTACCCACCAATCTTGCCGCGACCGCGTTGGCATGCGGGCCGCTGTTCTGGCCGCCATAGGCGCGAACATAGGTGCGCTTCTGCGCCACCAATGCCACATCGTTATTCAAACTTTGAATGCCCTGCGTTACCTCCAGCGCAACGGCCGTGAGATCGCGCACAATGGGTGTCGCGTTCCACGGTAGTTTTTTGATGCCTTCAAAGCCGAAGTAGACCTCGCCATTGTAGAGTTCAGTGGGCCCCGCGTCAATGCCCAGATTGACCGCAATGTCCTCCACCGGGCCAAGCACCGAGCCACCAATTGCGCGACGTCGCAATCGACCATCGCTACTGCCGCCGATCTCCAAATAGGCTTCCTTCCAGAAGAGGTTGCTGCCATCGGTAGAGGGGAGTCCGATCCGCCAGGGGTGGTCAGTGGGGGCGGTATAGAGGGTGCTCAGCGAACAGCTTTCACTCACACCGCCACCAGGTTGCAGGATCAGGACACAATTGCGCCGTCTGATGCGCTGTGGCGAAGAGCGCTCCACCCAATAGAGCTGATAGCCCGCGAGCAGACCATCCCGGCGATAGATCAGATGGCTGCCGGTGGTCGTGAGCAGCTTTGTCTTGGCACAGGGCACTGTCGAGCAGCTGGTCACGTTGGTGCTCCAGAGACCACTATCATCCAGCCAGAAGACCGACGAGCCATTGACCAGCAGATCGGTGCCACCGCTCGATACGTTGGCCACCGTCTCGACCGCGCCGCTACCATCGCGGCGGATGCGCAGCAGTTTGGGCGGCGTAGTAAAGTCGGTGGTCAGCCAATAGATGTGGTCCGGGCCCAAGGCCAGGCGCGTTCCCGGCATGGGAAATTGGCCACTGCCAATGGGCGTTACCACCTGGGGCGGATCAAAGGGCGCGCCAGCCGGGCGATGGTGAATACCCGTGGGCGCGCTTTCACTGTAGCGGTCAGAGCTGTAGTAGTACAGCCCCGTTTCGTCGGCAACCGCGTTGAGAAAGGTGACACAATTGTTCGCATCAACCGTGGCCAGCGTCCGTTGGGTGCCACCGTTGAGCGGTTTGCGACGCAGATAGCCATCGCCCCGAAATTCGCCACCAAAGCAGCGGTCGGCCCAGTAGAGCAAACCATTGCCAATCGTCCATTCATTGAGTGGTTCACTCACCACTGTGATGGGGGTATCATCGGGCGCGGCGCGCGGCGCGGCAACAACCGATGTAGTTGTAGTTGCAGATGGAACCAAAAACGCAGTGAGCAGAAATAGCAGGCTCAGCATGGCTTGTATTGCAAAGGTACGTGCGGGATACATGGGATCGCCTCCGATGTCAAAATAGACGTAATGCTCAGCGAAGAGATATACAGCCGATGAAAGGTAGATGAGGAAGGCGGTGGTGCAGAGAAGAGACCGTTGAGCGCGTGCACGAACGGCTAGTAATGAGTGTAGCATTTTTCCCCGGCGCTGTCTACGGGTCAATGTCGCGGCACACAGGGAAAGTGTGGTGTTGGACACAGGGTAAGTTTGGGAGCAGCTTGCACAACTGTAAGCTAATTCGCTATAATCGTGTTGGGGCGTTAAGCCATCGCAGCGGTTCCAGTGAGGCGGTTCCATCGAAACCAACCAAGGTATTCGCGGGCGCTGTGATAGCACCACTGAAGTGGGCGGCCAATTGTAAAAGCAACGGAAACTAAACGAGATCAAGACTGAAATAAGCTAGAAAGAATCCCCATGCCAACATATAAAGCGCTCTCTGTACGCCAGCCCTATGCCTGGTTGCTGGTACAGGATCTTAAAACTTGTGAAAACCGCACCTGGGAAACAAAGCACCGGGGCACGTTGATCATTCATGCCGGCAGCAAGGCAATGACCAAAGGTGATTGGGCTTATCTACGCGACATTTGTAACGAGCGCAAGATACCTATTCCTGCAGCTGATGATCCCACGCTACAAACCGGTGGATTGGTTGGCGCGGTCTATTTGGCTGATATCACGGCAGAGCCGGATTCCAAATGGGTAGCAGAATGGTGGGATGGAGAATCTCTGGCCTGGCTGATTGACGGTGCGCTGCCTTTCGAAGAACTCATCCCGCTCAAGGGTAGACTGAAGCTATTCTCGGTTGAGCTCCCATTCGAAATTCAGTGGCGAGATTGAGTGGAACAAGGCGAGATTAAGTGGAACAAGTAGCGAACAATGGTATAATGGGAGCCTATTATCCGCTTTATAGCTAAGGAGTTTTTGACCCATGACAACCAATCGCCTGCAACTGGGCGCTGTCTTTCCCCAGACCGAATTTCCATCTGATCCCATTCTCATTCGTGACTATGCGCAGACAGCAGAAGGACTGGGCTATGACTATTTCCTCGTCTACGATCACGTGCTCGGTGCCAATCCGGACCGGCCGGGTGGCTGGAAGGGGCCATATACCCACACCGATTCATTCCAGGAGCCGTTTGTGCTCTTTGGCTACCTGGCAGGGGTGACGCAGACGATCGAGCTCGTAACCGGGATCCTGATCCTGCCGCAACGACAGACGGCCCTGGTGGCGAAACAGGCCGCACAAGTCGACGTGCTCTCGGGTGGGCGGCTATGGCTCGGAATCGGGGTTGGCTGGAACCAGGTGGAGTATGAGGCGCTCAATGAAAACTTTCGCAACCGGGGCAAACGCTCGGCAGAACAGATCGAGTTGCTGCAAAAGCTGTGGACCGAAGAACTGGTGACCTTTGATGGCCAATACCACACTGTCTCTGACGCGGGGCTGAACCCGCTGCCGGTGCAGCGACCGATCCCGATCTGGTTCGGGGGCTATGCAGATGCCACCTTCCAACGCATGGCCAAGTATGGCTCCGGTTGGTTCCCGGCTGGCACACCAGTGGACAAGGCGAAACCTATGATCGAAAAGATCCACGGTCATCTGGAAACAGAGGGACGGTCGCCCACAGACTTTGGCATCGCGCCCTGGATCAGCGTGGGCAAGAGCAGCCCAAATGTGTGGGCGGAGCGGGCCACGGCCTGGCGAAAAGCGGGCGCAACGCATGTAGCGGTGGACACCATGCGCGCCGGCTTTACCAAGCCGGAACAGCACCTGGACGCGCTGCGTCGGTTCATCGAGACGGTGGAACGCTAGCACGTAAACAGCGAAAGCAACATCATGAGAAGAGGCCCGGCTTCGCGCAGAAGCCGGGCCTGTCGGTGGTCTGTCCCAATAGAAGAGCAGAGCTGAAGCGCAGCGCCAATGGCGCTGCCCAGATCAATTATGCTACCGCCGCTGTCGCAACGAGAACCTGTCGACCAAGAGACGCCGTGGGAGAATCTATTCTGTGGGCAACTCATGAGGCAGAGGATGGAGTGTCGCTGGTGATGTTGGCGCGACTACTGCCTAGTGCTCGCGGAGCGCCAGGTGCACCCCGCGTGTTTCTCGGTGCAGCACCAGATGCAGTCGTCGATTGCATTGTCACGAGCGGTCGCGATGAAGCTGTTGTTGGAATGGTGGGTTGGTAGAGCGGTTGAACGTGGAGGCGGTGGGATTGTCATCCGCGCTTTACAGCTATTTCCATTCTTGTGCTTCTGTTCGTAGAATTTGTAGAACAAAATGGCAAAATTCGCGCAAAGCGGTCGGTGGCTGGTCACTAATATGGCTTTCTGTGACCTTTTCTTCACTGCCATTGTGGAAATGTTTGGGGTAGGTGGCGATGGTGCGCCATGCCTTGTGTGGTGCATTATCGTGGCGCTAAATTATATTTGGCAGAGCGCTGGTGCGATCCCAGTGGTAGGAATAGCGGCCTTTGAGTGAAATAAAGATGTCAATAAATGAGTTATCGACTAATGTAAGCCGCAATTTGCGTGGGTCACCGGTAGATAATCGCTGGATTTCCGCTACAACGACCAACTCTCCAAACTCTTCTTGCGCAATGCGTCGCAACGCTTCATAAGTTGCGGAGATAGGCATCTAGCTCCTCCAACCGTGCGTCAAGGTTTTCAGCGACAATCAGATCTTCCCATGCCGGATGTTCGGGTACAAGATTTTCTTCAATTTTGGTTGCCAATTCGTCAATAGTTTTTGTCCCATAGCGGGCCAATAGCTCCAACCGCGTTTGCAATACAGCGCGTCGCTGTTCCTGCAAAAAGGCTGTCAGTGCGCGCTGCATTAGTTCTGATTCTGATAGTCCCATCGACTGAGCAAGTTCTAGTGTGGCAACACTCATTTGTTCTATTCCCTCTAGGCTAACTGCTATGGCAAGAAAACAGTTCAAATCGGCTGAAAATTGCTGCTATCATAGTCCATTGTGCCACGGAAAGGCTAAATTGCAAGAGGAAAGAACTTGGTATCTAACAGTAATGCAATGGGACAAGATCTGAAAATCTTGATGAGATGGTAAACCAACAAAAGAGTTATGGCCTACTCCTCATATATAGAAGTTTAGCAAAGCGAGTTCCACACGCAACCGTCACCAAAACCAAACCTACTCCTCCCCACCACCCTTGCCGAGATTCCCGGGCTAATCAGCTTTTGGAATTTCAGCGAGTCGGGCGCGACATTCGTGGCGCAACAGGGCGAACCCCACGCGCTTCACTCGGCAGCAGGCCCACTGCCGGTCATCGAAGAGTTGGGCGCGGCCTTTGACGGCAAAGCGCTCCAGTTGCAGAAAGGGTAGTGGCTCTCGATCCCGCGCCACGCCTGCCCCCGTTTGGACATTCACGGTCCCGGCGGTGCATTGACCCCGACGGCATGGATCAGACGCGGGCAGACACAGATTATCCTCTACCTGTTAAACCATCGTTTCATATAAATTGCGGGAGAGCCTGTGCAAGTTAACACCATGCGCGCCGGCTTTACCAAACCGCAAAAACACCTGGACGCGCTGCGTCGGTTCATCGAGACGGTGGAACGCTAGCACGTAAACAGCGAAAGCAACATCATGAGAAGAGGCCCGGCTTCGCGCAGAAGCCGGGCCTGTTGGTTTGCCAAGGTCGCAGTGATTGGCAGTTGTGATCTTGGCGATCTGCAAGTGGCGCTAACTTGGTTGCGGACTGCGATTCAGCGAGTGGCGAAAGAAGAACTGTTCGCCGCTATTGTTGGCGCGCTGAGCACGTTGCCCAAGTTGGCGTTGGTAAATTGAATTCGTGCGCCTCCTCGCGCGTTGCTCGTTCAATCAAGATCCGCTGCTAGCCGGGCCCAGAGCTTGCGACCACCAACAGGACCCGACAGCCGCTGATCAGAGAGAACGACTACAGTGTGGCGTAAATACCACGGCAGGTAATCAGGCCAGATAATCTGAGTGCAAACGGCAAAACAGGTGTGGCCTGATTACCTGCCGGATCTGTTACATGAATGGGTATCTATGCCAACAGCGGGAAGAGTTCATGATCCAGCGGGCTATCCACCGTGAGATCGAGCGGATCGGTCACCGGGTGATTTTTGCCCGTGTAGCGAGTATCGGCACTCATGTAGATGATGATGTGCGCCACTCGCGGATCATCGGTTGTATTGGCGTTGGCCATGTGGGGCGTGAATTGATGGTGAAAGGTGCAATCTCCCGCGCGCAGCGGAACCGTTATGCGCTCCTGCCATTGCATTTCGGGTGCCAGCCCCAGTAGATCGTTGGCATCGCGCAAATTCTGGGGACGCAAATCGCTTGTGTTGTGTTGCCCGGGGATGAAGGTCATACAACCGCGCTCGACCGGCACATCCACCAGCGCAATCCACGCGGACAAACTGTGGCCCGGGCGCTGATCGTGTGGCCAATAGGGGCCATCTTGGTGAAAATGGGTGGGCGCCTGATTGTGTGGCGGTTTGATCAGCGTGTGATCGTGCCAGAGCCGCAATGAGACACCGGCCAATTTTGCAGCCACCGCGGCCACATTTGGGTGTAGCGTCAGGGCTTTCATCGCTTCATCCTGCTGCCAGACGTTTACATGTTGCGAAAAGACCTTCTTTTCCGTCTCCTGGTTGCGATCCTGCAACCGGGATGTGGCATCCAAGGCAGCCTGGCAATAGGTTGCAGCTTCCTCGCGGGAGATGATGCCGGGAATGTGGATAAATCCGCGCTGCCGATAGCGTTCGATCTGTTGTTCGGAGAGTATCTCCGCGGTTGTGATAGTCATGATCCAGTCCTCTGTCTCTTGGGGTTGAATTTCTGTCATGGCTCGTTGAGCCCACATCTCCGGCATCAGCCGGGCAAACAGTGCGAAATTGGCTGCAGCGACTGCGTGGGGTGGTTTGATCTGCGCCTGTTCACCGGCGAGAAGCCGGTGATTTCATCTGTCCATTGCAAGAGCAGCCAATGGTACTCGGGGGATAGCTAATGGCGTGTGAGCCAGCGTGGTTCCGCAGTTGGGTAGCAGTGTGCGCGTCCGGGCCAGCATGTATAGTAGCTGAGGAGGAACGACGCAGCAGTTCAACGCTGGCACCACTGAAAGGGCGTCACATGCGTAAGCAAATTTTACTTGCGTAGGGGCATCCGCTTGCCGGTGCCCAGGGGGAGCGCAAGGATCTCCGCTACAAGACCAACCATCGCTTGCCAAGCTGGCTTCAGTGAACGTGCGGAACATCAGTTAGTAACTCATGTTGCTGCCTGCCATCTCTGCGCGAGAGCGATGCTCAAAGATTTCTTTTGCCACGCGCCTAGAAGGCAACCGGGGAGCAGCTTAGGGTAGTATATGATAAAATAGACTCGATGCTAGGATTTTTGGCCAGCAAAATTAGCAGAATCATGACATGGGTTATCGATAATGAGGCTACCGCAATATTTACGCCGCGATCTCTTCCGCAGCCATGCAGCCATTGCAATGACACGTTTTTACGAAGTCGACAGTCGGATCGCTCCTCACAGCCATGATTTCATGGAGATTGTCCTGGTTATGGATGGCAATGGTCTACATCGCTCGCGCGAAGGGGTGATTGAGATAGAACGGGGGGCACTGCTCGTAATCCGACCTGGCGCGTGGCACACCTATGAAGATTGTCAGCAGTTGCAGCTCTACAATTGCTGTTTCGGCTATGAGCTGCTCAATCACGAATTGGCCTGGTTTCGCGAAGAGCCACGGCTCAATTATCTCTTTCAAGGGGGGCCGCTTTCCCATGGGCGCTTTGGCATTCTCGCCACGAAAGTGCGCTCCGCGCATGTAGATGCGTGTGAAGCGCGGGTAAGGCAACTCTGCACCTTGGAGGAGCAACCGATCATGGCAGATCGAATCATTACGTTGGCTTCACTGCTCCATTTCTTTGGCGAGTTGGCGCGTGGCGTAGCCCCAGTGCAACAGCTGCGTGGGCATGTCCACCCTGCTGTGTTAGAGGTTATACAACTCTTGGCGCAGGATGTGAGCGAGACATGGACGATGGGGCATCTGGCTAGTTCGGTGAATCTGAGCACTGCCTATCTCTCGCGGCTCTTTCGCGAACAGATGGGGGTGCCACCCATGACCTATCTACATCAACAGCGGATGGAACAGGCAACCAATCTGTTGTTGCACACAACTTGGCCGATTGCACAGATTGCAGCCGAGACAGGTTTTCAAGACCAGAACTACTTTGCGCGCTGCTTCAAGAGCTACTATGGCTTATCGGCAACGGCCTATCGTCGGCAATTTGCTGGCTAGCTGGTGACAACTGGAAAAACGCATGAACCGTGCAACGAACAAAACGCGGACGGGACAACCAAGCGGCGTCTTGTTTTGCGAACAGTCAAGTGTACCTGTTGGCTAGCGCTTGTGCCAAGCCGCTCCAGTATTTTCGGTTGCAGCTCATAGCGCAAGCAAATAGACCTTGCGCCTTGCGGAGTGAGCATTCTCTCATGCACGTTCAGCGGCAGAGAACGCTGATTTCACCATTGTACAACGTTACCATAATTGCTTGATAAGAAGCGAGTATTGGCGCTCCACGCGAAGATTCCCCGGCACGGGGGACGGCCGGGGAATCAGAAGTTGTTTGGTGCAATTTCACACCATGCTATTTTGCTCGTCAGGGGCAGTGGACCACTGAAACATACCCGGGCCACCTGCCCCTAGCGAGAATCTTCCCAACTGCTCTGCAAGCTAAGAGGTGTGGTAGATATCACAGCTACAGTTCAAAAGAGACTTGGATCAACCTCTGCTATTCCCGTGAGCAAGTGTTTGCTCGAGAACTCTTTGAAGCTACTATCGGTAGCAGGTCAGAATCGAATCCTGCAGGTCGTCTGAAAGACATAGAAAACCCTCCTACCGTTGCACCACTGGGAAATAGATCTCATTGATTACGAACTCAACCTCTTCATCACCTGCTGTTCGATCATCCGCATAGCCATCGTCGTCATCAAAGAGGTCGGGCAGTGGCTCAAGAATCACTCCATCTTGCAGGGCCTCAAGTGCAGCGGATTGGACGGCACCGGCATTGGCAAGGCCAAAGAAGAGTCGCGCTTGCTGCGCCGTGCCCAGGGCAAAGACATGACAGGGTTGTTGATACTGTGCATTGAGTTGTTGCGGCAACGTGCTCTGCTTCCCAGCTGGGAGCTCTTCACAGACGGTATAAGTATCGGCGGGAAGGCTGTAGAAGTTCGCCCGCCCTTTCCGGTTGGTGCTCTTGGTGGCGACGGCATTGCCACTGCTGTTGTAGACCGTATAGCTGACATTCGCAACCCCGCTGTCACGGCGGTTTTTGCGGCCGTTCTGATTGCGGTCGTTGAAGCTTTGTACCTTGATGATTCCCGCGCGTTCACTGACAAATGTACAGGTGATGTGAGCTTGTGCGCTGAGATGCAATGGCAGCGAATAGGCTACGGGATAATGTGGCAATTGATCAACGGATTCAGATGGATTCAGCGACTCTGCTTCACAGGAGAGTGCCGTCAAAGCCCAATACCGGTTGATAATTTCCGTGACAGTATAGGTACCTGCGGGCAACGCAAATGTTGCTGATGCTCCATGGGCGTCGCCATCATCAACCGCGGGATCATCCAGGCGAAAGTTCCCCAAAGCACCGACGAAGCGGAAATTTGCCCTGTGATCGGGTTGTGTGTCTTTCACAATGGTAATCAGGCCAAGTTGGTCGCTATCGAGATAATCAGGGACCCCATCCCCGTCCAAATCGCGAGCATCGTCCGGTTGGCTATCACCATTGGGATCGGACGCTTCATCTTTGGTGGGAATTCCATCGCCATCGTCGTCATCGTCGAGGAAATCAGGCGTGCCATCACCGTCGGTATCATCATTGTAGGGATTCCCATCGCGATCGCGATCTTCGGCGATGTCATTGAGCTGATCAAAATCGTTGTCGCCATCCAGCGAAAGCGCTAACTCCTTGTTGACCTCTTGCAAGAAGATCCACCTGAAGTGTGGGCAATCATCGGCACAGGTCGATGTATCGAGTGGTATTTTATTCACGAGAATCTCGTAGCGATAGCCAGGCATATAGGTAAAGCCTTCAAGCCTTTCGCTCAGCTGGAACCATTCACTATTGGCACCTGTGCGGACCAACAAACACGGGGCCCGAAAGAAAGCAAAACTACACATTGTCTTGTACGATGCAATATAGAGCGTCGTCGAGGGCGGCGGCGCCGGCTCTTCCATGGCAACCTTGCTCACAATTTCGAGCAGAATGTACCGATGGGATGATCTGTCCGCGGCTTGATTTGAAATGGGTTCTTTGCTCACGCGCAACTCATAGGTATAACCACTCTCATGCTCAAAGCCTTCAATGTTGTTGTAAAAGTTGCCCCAGGGGTCATTCAGATCTTCGCGCACCTGCAGACATTGTTGGGGGACAAGGCCGGTGCACGCTTGTAGCTGCGGCCCGACATAGAGCGTGATCTCCTCACCCACATATGTTCGCGTCACCATATCGAGCAGCGTATAGCGCACAGAGGAAGCATCGGCATTCGGATTGGGTACCTGTTCTTTACGGACCCGCAGCTCGTAGGTATAGCCACTCTCGTGCGTAAAGCCCTCGATACTAGGGTAAAAGTTCCCCCAGGGCTCACTTGGATCGCTACGCACCTGCATACACTGCCACGGCCCAACCGCCTGACACTCTTGCAAATAGGGGCCCACATAAAGCGTAACAACCTCACCAACATAGACTCGGCTCAGAATTTCGAGCAGCGTATAGCGCACAGAGGAAGCATCGGCATTCGGATTGGGCACCTGCTCTTTGAGGACCCGCAGTTCATAGGTATAGCCACTCTCGTGTGTAAAGCCCTCGATACTGCTATAAAAGTTTCCCCAGGGCTCACTCGGATCGCTACGCACCTGCATACACTGCCACGGCCCAACCCCCGTACACTCTTGCAAATAGGGTCCTACATAGAGCGTGATCTCCTCACCAACATGGACTCGGTTCAGAATTTCGAGCAGCGTATAGCGCATCGAGGAGCCATCGGCATTCGGATTGGGCACCTGCTCTTTGAGGACCCGCAGCTCATAGATATAGCCACTCTCGTGTGTAAAGCCCTCGATACTACTATAAAAGTTCTGCCAGGGCTCACTCGGATCGCTACGCACCTGCATACACTGCCACGGTCCAACCCCCGTACACTCCTTCAGTTCCGGTCCCACATAGAGTATGACAACCTCGGCATCGGAAGTGGTTGCAACCGGCTTCGATGGTACCTGATGCTCAGCCGCTTGCACGGGCGCGATTGTCATGAGCGCCAGAGCGAAGAGCAGCAAAATCTGCACTATTCGAAAAGCTTTCTTTTTGTTCAACAATGTTTGCATGGCAAGAACTCCTTCAATGGTTGCGTGTTTAGTAACGTCAATGGTTGCGTGTTTGATGATAGTGACAATGGTTACATAGATACACAATCGCTGCCACTGAGAAAGCACGTAAACAATTTGCAGCACTAATAAACAGATATAACTATTTGCTTATTCATTCCACTACATGAAGGCTGTTATCGCCTTAAACACTCCTGTATCTCGGCATCCATGCGTGTAATCTTTTGTTTCGGCACAGCTTGTCGACTCGAGGCGCAAACGGCAACTCTTATCATTTTGGTCCAGAAATGCTTACTTGCCCCAAAGACTTTTGTAGCATTTGATCGAACTGTGGTACTGGTGATGAGGGTAACAGGGAAGCGCTTCGCCAAAATGCAGTCCAGGCCCCTCGTTTTTTACGGGTTTGCGATTAGGATCTTTGGGTGATAGGATGCGAGCGAATTGCTCACCGATCCGATGTAACTCCCATATAACAGAGAAAGAATACGATGAAAACTCACCAGCCGTTAACGGCTCTGAATGTAGTTGGTGTCCGCTATCGGGGCAGCAAAGTTGCCGAACGTGACGAACGAAGCCTCGATGCCTACCTGGCGGCCGATCTCTATCGCGCGGCCAATGTACCCGTTACCGTGGTAGAACCACGCTTTCCCGAGTTGCGGCGGGCCAAAACAGAACCGGAAAATCTGGGCATTCTCGGTGGCGAAATTGCCAATGCCGTGGCCAGCGCGAGCCGGGCCGGCAGTGCAATTCTCATGAGCGGTGGGGACTGCAGTCACATTACTGGGGTGATCGGTGGTCTGCAAGCGGCACATGGCGCGGATGTGCGCATTGGCCTCGTCTGGTTCGATGCACACGGTGATTTCAACACGCCCAAGACGACTATTTCTGGCATGCTCGGTGGCATGCCGGTGGCGGTGGCCGCGGGGCTGGGGTATGCCCGCTGGCGCACGGCCTCGCGCATTGTCGCCCCGCTGCCAACGGAGCGTATCCTCATGGTCGATGTGCGCAATCTGGATCCGCTGGAAGAGCAGTTGATCCGGGCCACAGATGTGACTATCGCCGCGCCCGCCCGTGGCTTTCCGGGGCAGGAGTTGGCCCCAGCCGTGGCGCAATTGGCCGATCGATGCGATTGTCTCTATCTGCACATCGATTCGGACATCCTAGATGAATCATACGTGCCCAACCATGGTACACGCGAGCCCAACGGCCCCAACATGAAGCAGGTCGTCAACGCGATCAAGACAGTTATGGCCACGGGCAAGGTGGCAGCATTGGCCGTGGTTTCGGTCTATGGTGAAGGGAAGGGGAGTGAACGCTCTGTGGCTTCGGGCATTGAGTTGATCAGCGAGGGATTGAAAAGTTGGCGCAAAGAGGGGATGCCCGTGCCACGCAACCCAGAAAACACGCATCAACGCCGGCGCTAGCGAAACCTATCTGTTCGTTCTATCGAGGCACATGGCTGCCATGACATAGGGGTGATAGGCTGGGCAACGTAACTATCGGGTAACAAACCTATAACGCGAAGCGTTCAACTTTTTCCGAGCAAGTGAGGGATTTATGACAGCTCAAACGATTTCCAGCCAAAAAAATGAAGCGCCAGCCGTCACCGCTTACCGTGGGCCGAGTTCACGCAGCGATGTTGTGCGCCAGGTTATGATCATTGTGGCACTGGCCGTGACAATCTTCGTGAATTATCTTTCCAATGCTCTGCCACTCAACGGACGAACCGCGGGCGAAATTTCTGACATGTTTCCGGTTCGTTTTACCCCGGCAGGTTATGTCTTTAGCATTTGGGGCGTGATCTATCTTGGGCTGATCGCCTATGCAATCTACCAGGCATTGCCCAGCCAGCGTGCCAATCCCAGATTGCGCGCCATCACTTGGCCCTTTATTCTCAGCTGCATTGCCAACAGCACTTGGATCTTTGCCTGGCACTACGGTTTCTATGTCGTGGCGCTCTTGGTAATCACGACACTACTTGTCTCGCTCTTTATCATCTACAATCGTCTCTATCCAAGTTTCCCCTCTGTCTCTCGGGCAGAGCGGTGGACGGTTCACATCCCATTCCGCATCTACTTTGGGTGGCTCACGGTGGCCACCATTGCCAACAGCACGATCACACTTTACACACTGGGCTGGCAAGGCGCGCCCTTATCGGCTGCAACTTGGGCCGCGATCCTGGTGTTGGTGGCAACGGCCATTGGCCTCTTGATTGCGCTCTATCTGGGCGATGCAGCCTACACGCTCGTCCTGGTCTGGGCGTTCGTGGGTATCTACGTAAAGCAAGCCGATGCGCCAATCACGGCCTACACGGCATTGGCAATGGCAGTGGTATTAGCAGTTGCGGCCATTGTTGCACTCTTTCGCAAGCAGCCGCAACCTGAAGTGGCTCAGATATAAACATAGTTTGAGCAAAGATTTAATAGCAAAATGCCCGGCAACATGGAGTTGCCGGGCATTTTTTCTCTATACATTTGTCGACCTGCACTTATTCCAGTGGAACGTAAATTGCTGATACGCAACATCCGCCTCGCAGTGAATGTTGCGTTACCAAACCGGCAATGAGAGTCAGTATTCTCCAAAGCGCATCAGTGAACTGCTCGCTGACCGATTGGGGCAATCGCCGCTATTCCCAGGCAGTGAGCCCCATTCAGTTGACCACGCTCTT
This sequence comes from Caldilineaceae bacterium, assembly GCA_965228585.1. Lineage (GTDB taxonomy): Bacteria > Chloroflexota > Anaerolineae > Caldilineales > Caldilineaceae > JAHBVH01. Next base: position 1,704,364 of record CBDDHX010000004.1, on the reverse strand, counting down.
GTCTGAGATTACACCAGGGTAGTGAGCACGGCACCACGTTGGCCTTCCACCCGCCAATCAGCCAACGCCGACCAAGTCCAGTTCTTCGCTAAAGTGACAGGCAGCCTGGTGACCGGCGTGGATCTCGCGCAGCACAGGCTCTTCCTGTTGACAGATCGCTTTGGCATAGCGGCAACGGGGATGAAACTTGCAACCGCTTGGCGGATCAGCCGGACTGGGTACGTCTCCACTGAGGATAATTCGCTGCGACTGATGATCGGGATCGGCGTGGGGGATGGCCGAGAGGAGCGCTTCGGTGTAAGGATGTTGGGGCTGGGCATAGAGTGCTTCTGCGCTGGCCAATTCTACAATTTTGCCCAGATACATTACCGCCACACGGTTGCTGATGTGTTCTACCACAGCCAAATTGTGGGCGATGAAGAGATAGGTGAGGCCAAATTCCTTCTGCAAATCTTCCAACAGATTGATCACCTGTGCCTGAATCGAGACATCCAATGCGGAAACAGGTTCATCGGCAACAATGAGTTTGGGCTGTAATGCCAGCGCACGCGCGATCCCAATGCGCTGCCGTTGACCGCCGCTAAATGCATAGGGATAGCGATTCATGTGCTGCGCCTTCAACCCCACCGCCTCCAGCAATTCGCGCACGCGCGTGCGCAGGTTGCTCCCATGCGCTATACCGTGAATTACCAGCGGCTCGCTCACCAGATCAAAGACCGTCATGCGCGGGTTCAACGACGAGAAGGGATCCTGAAAGATGATCTGCATGTCCCGGCGCAGCGGTTTCATCTCATCTGGTGGCAGTTTGGTAATGTCTACCAATTGACCGTTGCGCCGAAAGTTGACCTCGCCAGCCGTTGGCTCGGTGGCACGCAAAATTAGCCGCCCCGTGGTGGTTTTGCCACAGCCCGATTCACCGACCAACCCCAATGTTTCCCCTTCGAGAATAGTGAGATCGACCCCATCCACCGCTTTAACGTGGCCCACGGTGCGGCGGAACAAGCCTTTGGTAATGGGGAAATGCTTCTTTAAATTCTGAACTTCAAGCAGTGTCGTGCGTTCTAAAGACATAGTGAGCGTATATTCATTTCTGGATAGTCTGCCATTGATGAGCCGACTGTGGCAGTGACCATTGATCTCTGGACTTACCTACTTATCGAGAAGAGCGATCAATCGCGTTGCCCGCTCTCACTGGTAAGCTCTTCTGGGCGCATAAGTCGTGAATCTTTCAATCCTGGATACAATTCTCGATCCTGGAGATAATGAAGAGCGGGCATCAATAAAGGGTGCAGCGCACCCAATGTCCCGGCTCGACCTCGGTGAGTGGCACCTCTTGCTGACAGCTCGGACGTTTGGGCGCGGGACAGCGCGGAAAGAACGCACAGCCCGCGGGTACGGCAAAGGGATCGGGCACGGTGCCTGGGATTGGTGTCAACCGCGCTTTGATATCGCCCCCCAACTTGGGAATCGAACGCATGAGCCCGACAGTATAGGGATGGAGCGGACGATTGAAGATCGTGCGCACATCGCCACTCTCCACCACCTTGCCCATATACATCACGGCCACCTCATCGGCCATCTCGGCGATCACCCCCAGATCGTGGGTGATGATCAGAATCGCCATGCCCAACTCGGTCTGCAACGATTTCATCAGCGCCAGAATCTGGGCCTGAATCGTCACATCGAGCGCGGTTGTTGGTTCGTCGGCAATCAGCAGGCGCGGGTTGCACGAAAGCGCCATGGCGATCATGGCACGCTGACGCATCCCCCCAGAGAACTGGTGGGGATATTCACCAAAGCGCTGCGCGGCCGCGGCGATTCCGACTTGCTCCAACAGGTGGATCGTGCGTTCGCGCGCTTCGCTCTGGCTCACACCTTGATGGAGCGCCACGGCCTCGGCGATCTGTGCGCCCACGGTGTGGACCGGCGAGAGCGAGGTGAGCGGCTCCTGAAAGATCATGGAGATCTCGTTGCCACGAATCGACCGGATCGTCTCCCCATCTGGCGCAAGTTGGGTCATATCCACCGTCTCGCCAGCCGCACGCTGAAAGCAGATTTTACCGTCAGCAATCTGGCTGGTGCGCTGGGGCAAGAGACGCAGAATCGAATGGGCTGTTACACTTTTGCCACAGCCCGATTCCCCCACCAGCCCCAATGTTTTGCCCGCGGGCACCTGGAGCGTCACGCCATCGACCGCACGCACAATGCCATCCATGGTATTAAAGTAAGTTTTGAGATTGTTAATTTCAAGCAAAGGATTCATAACGGCCAATCAATTATCAGGTGATAGATTTTCTTCGTCAAAGAGCACCTCGATCAGCGGACTGCCCGCGACCAGTTCTTCCACCGCTGCAACTTGACGGTGATACCATGCCATGGCCGGTGCGGACAGAATTCGGCGGCGCTCTTCGACATCGCGAATGAACCGTGCTCGCGCCGCCAAATCGGCTTGGACCGATTCTTTCAGGTGAAAGGTAAAGCGCGGGTTCGCCTGCAGGTTTGCGTACCAATCACGCGGGCCCGGTGTACCCGTGATGTAGATATGGCCGTCAACCGATCGAAACCAGATCTCAATGCGGCGCGGCCGGTTGCTCTGCCGGCCGATTGTTGTAATATCAATCGTCTCATCTTGCAGCAATGCCCGTTGAATAGCATCGTTCATGGCCAGGTTCACCCCTCGACGCGTGCATGGGTTCAACGCGTGTATGGGTCAGCCGCGTCACGTAACCCATCACCCAAGAAATTAAACGCCAAGATCGCCACGACAATAAAGATCACCGGTGAAAAGACCCAGGGATAGATGGCAATCGATTCAAGATTTTGCACTTCTTTGAGCAGTACGCCCCAACTGGTAATTGGCGGCTGCAAGCCCAGCCCCAAGAAACTGAGCGCGGTCTCGGCCAGGATCATGCCTGGCATGGCCAGGGTGGCCACCACAATGATGTGGCCAATCGAGGCGGGCACCAGATGGCGGAAGATGATGCGTCCATTGCCCGCGCCCATCAAGCGCGCGGCCAGCACAAAATCTTGGTTGCGCAAGGTCAAGACTTGCCCGCGCAGCTGGCGCGCCAGCCAGGTCCAGCCAATGAGCGACAGGATAATCGTCACCGCAAAATAGACCTGCATGGGCGGCCACGCCGCGGGAATGGCCGCGGAGAGCGCCATCCACAACGGGATCGACGGAAAGGAGCGCACGAGTTCAATGGTACGCTGAATCAGATCATCGATCCAGCCGCCAAAGAAGCCAGAAACGACCCCCAACACGGTGCCCAAGCTCAAACTCAGCGCCACGCCCACCAGCCCAATGGTCAATGAAACTTGGCTGCCAATGATAATGCGCGTCAACATGTCGCGTCCCTGGCGATCGGTGCCCAACAGGTTGATGGCCGCACGTTCGTCAACATCGGTGGCCACGCCAAAGAGGTGGCGGTCGGTCTCGAAGATGCCCAGGAAAGTGTATGGTTCGCCGCGGCTCCAAAACTCGACCGGATATTTGATGGTCGGGTCGATTTCGGAGATGCGCTCCAATGTTTCCATGTTCATGCCCGTCTGCACGCCGTAGACAAAAGGCGCAAATTCGCCATTGTCAAAGAAGTGGATCGCCTGCGGTGGTACGTAAACTCGATCGCGAAAGCGGGTGGTCAGGGTATAGGGCGCCAGGAAACTGGCAAAGAGCGCCATGAGATAGAAGAGCAGAATAACGATGCCACCAAACAGCGCGGCGCGGTTGCGAATGAATTTGCGCCACATCAGCTGCCATTGCGAGAGCGAGAATCGGCCATCGTCTTCGTTGGTGGTAGTGGCCGATTCGACAATATCTTCGGCGTAGCGCTCTTGCGCCAGCCGTGCATCGAGCTCACGATAGAGCCCAAAGAGTTCGTTCGATTGCGCCAGCAGCGGATCGTTGCTGTTCGCGTCACTGGTCGCTTGCAGGTCACGACTACTCATAAATAATCCTCGGATCTGCCCACGCCAGCGCGATATCGGCCAGCAGGTTGGAAAGCATTAGCAGAAAGGTCATGAAGAGCAAAAAGGTGCCCGCGAGATACATGTCTTGCGTCTGCAGGGCACGCAAGAAGAGTGGCCCCGTGGTCGGCAACGACATGACGATCCCCACCAACGCCGATTCGGAGATGATCTTGGGGATCTCTAGCGCCAGCACACTGATCAATGGGTTGATGGCCACGCGCACGCCATACCGGTTAACAACCTTGCTCTCTTTCAGTCCCTTGGCGCGGGCCGTCGTAATGAATTGCTGGTTCATCACATCCAACATGCTGCTGCGCATGATCCGCTGCATCTGCGCCGTGCTGGAGAGGCCAAGAATGATCGCCGGTGGCCAGAAATGATTCCAGAGATCCAGCAGCTTGGCCGCGCTCATTGGTTCGTTGGAGAATTCCGCGGACATGACCCCACCCACGTTGATGCGCAATACCAGCGCGCCCACAAACATCCAAAAGAGCGCCAGCAGAAAACCCGGCAGCGAAAGGCCCAAAAAACCAATGAGTGAGAAACCATTGTCACCCAATGAATACTGGTGTGTGGCCGAGTAGATGCCCACGGGAATCGCATAGGTGACGGTGAGCAACAAGGAAAATGCACCGAGCAGCACGGTGTACGCGAGCCGATCGCGCACGAGCGGCCAGACCGGCGCATTCCAAGCGAGCGACCAGCCAAAGTCACCCTCGGGCCAGCCCTGGATCCAGCGGAGATATTGTACCCAAAAGGGCTGATCCAACCCATAGCGCTCGCGCAACACCTGAAATGTCCGCGCGTCCTGGGCACCGCCAGTCTCGGCGATTTCCGCCTGCATGGTGTCAAAGAAATCGCCCGGGGGCAGTTGAATAATGAAGAAGGTGATAATGGAAACAATAATTAGGAGTGGAATCATCGCCAACAGGCGGCGAATGATAAATGCAATCATGGCGATAGATGCCTTTGATGGTAGTGAGAATGCAGAACACCGGGGACGGAGCACTCTCGCGTCCCCGGTGTTCTCGATCGATTACACAATACGTACCACACTGCAACCCAGCTTTTTGCAAGCCACACCACGGCACAACAGCGTGCGTTGCACAGGTGCAAGCAACCTGCTTTGCGCCAGATCGTGTCACCTGTGCGATGCACTCAACAGATCCTACTTGTGCCGACTCGCAACGTACGAAACTTCGGTCACTACGTCACGGCACAACAGCGTGCGTTGCACAGGTGCAAGCAACCTGCTTTGCGCCAGATCGTGTCACCTGTGCCATGCACTCAACAGATCCTACTTGGGCCAACTCACAACACAGGAAACTCGGTTACAGCGTACTTGCTCAGCGTCTTACTCAGCGTCATCAAAGTAATAGGTGGCCGGGTTTTGGTTCCCCGGTGTCATGGCAATCCACGAAGCTGTGTAGTCAGTGTCAGCCCAGACATTTTTGAAGTTGTTCTTGACGAGCACAATAACTGGAGCGCGCCCGGCCACGTTGATGGTCCACATGTTCTCAGTGGCGTTGCGCACCAATTCCTTGCCCAATTCAGCCTGTGCCTCGGAATCGACCGTGCGCAGAATCTCGGCAAAGATCTCCTGTCCTTCCTTGATGTGATCTGGCGGCTCTTCGCCCGACGCACCACCCGTCTGATACCAGATCCCGAATTGGGGACCCCAGAAGGATTTTTCATTGAAGGCAAGCAGGTTATCGGGGTTCATGAGCGGGAAGATGCTTCCCGTGCCCCAGACGTTGATCATCACCTGATTGCCAATCGCGCGTGGCCAATAGAGATCGCGGCTCATGGTCTTGAGCGTGCTCTGCAAGCCAACGTCATTGAGCTGCTCGGTGATTAGCTCCAGTGCATCCAGCCCTTCACCCGAAGTGGAGGAAGATTCGATGACCAGGTTTAGTTCGGAGCCATCGCCAAAGGTGTAGATCCCATCGTCACCGCGTACCAGCCCGGCACTCTCAAGCAGCGCATGTGTCTCTTCCGGATCATATTCTGCTTTGAACATGGCCAGTTCGTCCACGTACCAGCTGGTGGCGGGACCAACGGCTTGATTCGTCGTGGTGGCCTGGCCCAGATAGACAATATCGTTGATCAGGTCGCGGTCGATGGCGTGTGAAAGCGCGTAGCGGAAATCACGATTCTGCATCAGCTCCCGATATTTGGGATCGTCATAGCTCTGGTTGGGTTGCAGCGCGACGCTGGAAGCGCCATCGCTGGACCAGAGGCTCACGGTGTAGTTGCCTGCTTCCTCATTCTCTTTCAACACGGGCAATTTCCCCAAGCCCAGGTGACGTGATTGCATGTCGAGTTCGCCAGAAGCCGCCTTCACCGCAACTGCCTCGCCATCTTCCACCAGGGCCATGTGCACCCGATCAATGTAGGGCAGTTGATTACCCGCGGGATCAACCTTCCAGTAGTAGGGGTTGCGCTCGAGGACCAGCTCGGTGCCACCCGGATCCCACTGCACGGGCTTCCAGGCCCAGATGACGGGGCGTTCAATGTTGTAATCGAAGGCCATCTCTTCAAACAGGGCGTAGTCATCAATGTCATCGTTGAGCGCGGGGTGGAACTGGGCGAGATAGTGCTCCGGCGCAAAGACACCGAAACGTTCAAATGCCAATGGCCACTGGTGACCATGGAAAGCCAGACCCATCGACTCGACAATACCGCTGGGGCCGGGGAAGATGAACTTGATCGTCAGATCATCCACCTTTTCCAGCGTCATTGGCTCGCCATCCACCGTCCACTCGATGTGGGGTGAGGCGGTGATCTGGGTATCCAACTCAATGTGCTCCCACCAGAAGATGATATCGTCGACTGTCCACGGCTCGCCGTCGGACCACTTCAGCCCTTCGCGGAAGACGAGGGTCAGCTCCGTGCCTTCATCGTTCCACGACCACTCCTTGGCCAGCCCGGGCTGGATCGGGTCACTAAATTCGGGTGCCCACCGCAGGACGGGATCATAGTTAACGCGCCCCCAGGCGTGAAAATCTTTCACACCGGTAAAGGCTCGTCGCCAAGTGCCGCCATAGAGGCCAATGGACTCATAAGGTTCGACGATTAACGGCTCGCTGGGTAGCCGTTCTTCAAGCGGCGGGATATCGCCAGCAGCAACCATCTCTTTCAACATGGGTGCTTCGTTGTACGTCCCGTCGAATTCAGTGTTGGTGTTGCGTTCGCCACTTGCGGTGGCCACACTCTCTGTGCTTGTTTCCTGGCTATCTGCCGCCTCGTTACTCGATTCGGCAACGTTCTCATCCGTGGTCGCTTGATCCGATGCCGCATCGGGCAGCTCTGGCCGCGGGCCACAGGCCGCGATCAAGAGCGACAGCACAATAAACAACGAGACAAACACCAGAAGACGCGGTTGGTTCGTTCTTCGCATTCGTTCACTCCTTGTATCTATGAATACTGGGTAGAGACATACGCATGCCAGGTGCACACGTACCGAGCATACAACTATCGAATCTAGTTGCTCCCCATCTCGTGACAGAAGCAAGCGTCTGGCCACTCTCTCTCACGGAGAGATGGTAGGTAGCAACTCGACTTTCAATTTACTATAGTTGTACGGACCACATGAATAGATTGATTGACGGGTACGGTTTCTCGTCAGATGTGAATTGAAATCGTTCACTGGGGAGGGTTTGGGAAAAACCGTGGTATGGGGTGATTTATAACGCATGGGGTTGCTTTTGTCAAATGAGCCAAAATGATGCGGGTGCCTCCCATTTTCGGGGACGTACAGAAGAGGAGCAGATTGAGCGTCCGCTCTCGGCCCCAAATGTGGTACACACCCAAATGATGCTGTCACAGGCAAAGGGAGGCTGGGGAAAAACTTCGTGCGTACCTTTTCTGAATAGTACAAGTGGATCTCTTTGTGGATCACTGTTCCAACTGCTCGATCAATTTTTCCGTCGTGCAAACTTCGTCGGCAATGGCCAGCTGCCGAAAGAGCAACAACGCCGCTTCGTACGCGGCGCGTGCCAGCGCACACTCCTGTTGATCCGCGTGTGTCGCGCCCACGCCACGGTGGGCATAGGCCAACAGAAACCGATCCTCGTTGCGCTCGGCTATGCGCGCCGACTGTTGATAGAAGTGCAGGGCGTCGTCAAAACGCTGCTGTTGGCGGCGGACCGAGCCCAGGGTGTAGAGCGCGTAGGGGTAGCTGTCCACTTCTTCGTGGTCGATCACCTGCAAGGCATAGCTTTCGGCCGCTGCCAGCTCGCCCAATTCAAAGTGGGCTTCAGCCAGATTGGCCGCGTTCATCGCGATCCAGTAGGGCGCGTTCATCCGCTGGCAAAACGCAAGCGCGGCCCGCGCCTCGCGAATGGCCGCGGCATAATCCCCCGCGGCCAGGTGCGCGGCCGCCAAATTACTGCGCACGTAGAGTTCCTGGGCCCGATTGCCCGTGCGCTTATATTCTTGGATCGCGGTGGCATAATGGTCAAACGCGGTGGCGAGATCATGCTGCTGCATGGCCGCAATGCCCAAATAATATTGGGTTCGGGCAGTTGCCTGACCATCGTTCAACTCGTGGGCCAACGACAGCGCCGCGTCGTAATGGGTGCGCGCGATGCCATAATTCCCCAGGTTGGCCTGGATCGCACCCTGTAGATTTTCAGCGTAGTAGCGGGCGCGGGTCGCCTCGTGCCACGCTGCTTTCATCTCGCGCTGCTGCATGTGAATCAAGCCACGCTGCACATGCAGATGGGCAAATTGTTCGAGTAGATAGGCGGTGACGTAGACGCCCTCTTGCAGCTTCTCCTGGGCACCGATGGGGTCACCCTGTGTGTTGAGCGCTTCGCCCCACATGCGCAGCGCCTCGATCCGCTCCATCTCATCCTCTGCCCACTCGAGCTGCTCCAACGTCTCGACAACCTTCTGCGGCTCGCCCAACAGGCCATACAACTCGCCGCGGGCGAGTGCCAGCTGTTTCTGCTGGGGCCGCCCAAGCCGCCGCGCCGAAATCGCTTCGAGAACGGCCAACGCCGCGCCCGCCTGCCCCCGCCGGATCTCGCGCTGGCGCTCGGGATACCAGATTTTGATCGCCGCTTCCGGCTGTCCTCCCTGCCAGAAGTGATAGGCGGCTTCCGTGAATTCCCCGCGCGCGGCACAGATGTGAGCCGCGGCAATGTGATAGGTCTCCCGCAGCTCAACGGTCAGCTCTTCATAGAGCGTCACCGCCAGAATCGGGAGCACGACAATACCTTCTTTCTGATCTTCCTGAATCAAATGGCGCGCTTGCAGTTGTGCAATGATCGTAGCGCTGCTCTCTGTGGGTGCCCCCTCACGGTTGGCGTTCGCGACGGAATCGATCGCGGTGGAATCGTCTGTAAAGAGCCAGGCATCTTTGGGCGCGGGGCCCCGAAAGACGGCAAGCGCCTGCATGATCTGCCGTTCGCGCGGCGAGAGTCGGGTACGCAGCCGATCCCAGATCGCGGCCAGCGCCGGTGTGTGGGGCAGTCGCAGCAGTGTGCTGGCGAGATGGTTCGGCTGCAACGCCTGCACATCAACACCGGACTCCCCCGCACGCGCGGCGGTCACTGGTGCAGCCTGGTGCAGCTGATGCAACGTCATGCAGAGCGTCAACAGCCGTGGATTGCCCTGGGTGTACGCGTCCAGCTGTGCCACCTCTTCCGGCGTGTGGTGGATCTGCAATCGTTGCAACCAGTGCTCAATATCAGCCCGCCGCAGTCGCTCCACCGCCAGCGTGATCTCAGTCTCCAACACGGCACGCTGGCCAATCAAGAGCAACGCGAGGTGGGGCCGCAGACTCTCGATGAAGGCCAGGAGTTGGGCGTGGTGGGGGTTGGGACGATCAATATCCGTTGCCCGCAGCAGATCCATTTCATCGAAACAGAAGAGTGGCAATGGGGCCAACGTTTCGAGATCCGCGCGCACGAGCCCCAGCACCAAATTGCCATCGGCCAGTTTGCCCTCGTCGGCGATTAGCTGCAGCCAGAGCGCGGACGCGCCCTGCTGGTGCAAAAAATAGCCAAGGGCAAAGAGCAGGCTATTGAGCCGATCATTGAGCCCCGGACGAATGGTAAACCAAAAGACAGCGGGCGTTTGCCACGCATCGGCAATCGCCGCGCCCAGGGCACTTTTGCCCATGCCCCCCGCGCCAGTTAGCGAGACGCTGCCTGGCCCTTGCAACGTGGACAACGCCTGTGTCAGCAGTTCGTCACGCCCAACGATCGGCCCCGCCACCAGCGGTGATTCAAGCCGCAGTGGCGGGCGCAGCTGTTGCAGCAGCACCGTGCCCAAGCGTTCCACGGCTTCTTTCAAGTATCGATCGTGAGATGTGCGCGAAATGTGCAGAATATCATTGTAGATGACAGCCTGGGTTTTGGGCGGCGGGTTAAAGAGCCGCTTGAAATAGTTCAACTCCAATATTAGAAAATCATAGCGGGGACCACGCCCCTGCGTGGTGGCTTCTTCCTCCACGCCAGCCAATAGTGCCGCGGCAGTGGCGGGCACTTCCTCCCCCCACAGCACAGCCGCGGCTTCGTAGAGCCGATCACACAGTACTTGCCCCCAATCCATTGCCGCGGCCACGCCATTGGGTTCCGCGGGCCGATTGCCTTGGTTGAGAAAGTATGGCCTGGCCAATGGAGAGTAGGTGCGCAGAATTTCCGGGCTAGCCTGATATTCCAGTGCTAATTTCAACTGTTCATAAAATGTCGATGCGTTCTGATACCGCTTGGCAATCTTGCCGCTCAATCTCATCATGGCAAAACCGATTCACTATCTTTCGACTACAGACCATTACCGCTAGTGCATCCCGGCGTAAGTCAGGCCACCCTTATTCTGTCGTTTGCACTCAAGTTGCATGGCCTGATTACCTGCCGTGGTATTTACGCCATACCGTGCTAGCTGGCGTTGACATCTGGGAAAAGCGCCGATCCATGGGGCTTCTAACGGTGAGAAGCGGTCTCAACTGCTGCGTAGGCAGCCGCTGACGCGGCTTTCCCCGGTTAGCGGCGAGGTTTACCCCCGCAAATTTGCAATGTCATCGGGAGCTAGCTAGCGCGCTACCGTCGGCCACACTTATTGTACAACGCTCAGAAAATGGGTGGCAACAGCGGTGGCTCGGGCCGCCCGATGCTTTGAAGATACTTATGGATAAATCATTCAAACTTCGCACTTTTTACCAGTGGAACCATGTGGTTTATTTGTGCGACTTTTACTTGGTCCCTCTATTAGATCGACTGAACAAAAGGTAAGCATTGGCAAAAATGAAGCAAATTAACAGAAAATTGACGCATGATTCCACGATTTCCCGTGATACACTAGTGGACGTTGACTTCAACAGTACCGGCCACAGTACCGGCCACAGTATCGGCCACAGCCATCATCCAAGCCAAAGCATTCTCTTGCCCATCATTTCCTGGCACACCAATTTCTGTGTGCCGTCTCACCTTCGTCTTTGAAATTAGGAGCGTTGTATGCAAACTATTCATTCCACTTTTCATCTGCTGGCGGCAACCCTTGTTGTTGCCGTGGCACTGGTGACACCTGCCCACCCGGTTAGTGCCAAGGGCGTAGAAGTTGCGCACGTTTGGCGCTTCACCTATCAGGCACATGGTAATCAGGGAATTCTGGATGTCACCATTGTGGAACAAGATCCCTACACCCACGAAATCATCAACATCATTGATGAGTTTACCTACCCTGTCCCCTGCACGCAAAACCGTGGGCAGATCGTCTGTGATCTAGACATTCAGAGTGCCATTAAAGATTCATACTACCAACTCGATCTCAAAGATCGAGCGCTGCGGGTTCGCCCCAGCGAATCGTATCGAGAGATCTTTGTCGAAGCGACCGGCACCTGGAGCACCAATCTCCCCCAACAACATACCACAGTCGTCAGCCATCCCTCCTTACAATTTGCCGTGGAAACCTTCGCCGGCAATCAGGCACGGTTTACCAGCGCCTGGGATGTACATACCACAACTAGCAACCGCTTCAAGCCCATCAATGCCGCGACGCACACCATGCGCAACTATTTTGTGTGTCGACCCAATGCCGATTGCACAATCGAAAATACGGTGACCATCAATCAGCAGGAGCGCGATCTGGGCACGACCACAATGGCGGGCAATCTGACCACCGGTTTCCAGACGTCGGCAGCCCAAATCACGATCACACCGCCTCCAGCATTCCAGCTCGACACGCTCGTCATTGATCCACCGAAGGCTGGTTACGGCTAAACCGACAACATAGCAAACAATCAGCAAATCGCTTGTCACAGTTGGGGCGGCCCTTTGGGGTCGCCCTATTTTTTTCTCCACCCCCACAACCACCCTTGGAGCAGTTGCCCGCGCACTGAACACGCGCGCAATCGGCTGCCCTGGCAACCACAAACAGAGCCACCTCGCTCCCCCCACCACCGCTACCTCGCCTTGCTCAACCACCGCAGACCCGCCAATAGCGTCAACAACAAAAAATCGAACCAAGTAATGGGACAGGTAACGCTGCCACAGTGCCTTTCGATCCTGTCATCTACTCTTCCACCGCGCTGCAAAAGAAGCAAAATGCACTTTTTTAGACGCATCAACAAGCCGGCAATCGGTTTATGCTTGACTCATCAGTTGTTCTGGACTTTTCGCACTGACAGAGCCGCACGTAACCCCAAGGTTTGTAACGTTTGCAACAGGTTCATGAAAGGAAAGAGAGATGCAGCCGTTCACATTTTTGCTCATAGTCACCTGTACCTTTCTCGCTGGCTATGCCGATGCCCAGGGGTTTATCCATTCAACCACAATTTGGCACGGGGGCAGCTTTCAGTGGCCCGCAGCCGTGCGCTCCGCCCTTGCCTTTAGCCTGAGCATACCCTGCTACTGGCTTGCCATTCGCTATGTGCAAGAGAGTGGCGTCCTCGCTCCAGAGTTGCAAGCTGGGGCATGGTTTGTTGTCACCATTGTTGGCATCGCCTTGGTTGGAGGCACGTTCTTAACGTGGCGCTCTGCCGATCAAGCGGTCGGGCTGCTCGTGGTGGCGGGTGTTGTCTGGCTCATCGTCCGCACCGGCGGCTGAACCGACTCAGGAGCGGCTCTACATCATCGGTATTTGTGCAACAGAACTCGCCAAACCACCATTACTTTGCCCATTGATTATTTCGGAGGAATCAATGAACAGCCAGAAACGCACAACGGTTTATAAAGAGAGGCTACTAAAGTGGGCTCTCTTTGAAAAGAGCAGTTCCGGCAAGCGGGAAACCTACCGTTTGCAAGCCAACCGCACTGTAGCTCTTCCAGCACGCCAGATCAGTCGGCTGGGCATCGCCTGTGGCAGCGGGATAGTGCTGCTGCTCATCCTCTTCTATGTAAATCCCGAATGGGCAAGGGGGGTGGAGGCACAGGCAAGAACCGTTTTCGCGCTCGGTGGCCGCGCCATGCCCACCGATATCACGCCCAACGGCCCGCCATTCGCCAGCGATCGGCTCACGTTGGCGTTAAGCGACGTGACTGCACCGCCAAGCGATCGTACGCTCAACGGCTACCTGATCGCCAGCGACACAGCCACGGGCTTGCGCTGTGCGGATCTGCCCGTCGTCAACAATGCCATCAACCATACGTGTGATTTCCCCGGCCACACCCTCATCGGTCGCTACGACCTTCTGCGCCTGCAACAGGAGATGGAGCTACTGCGGACCACCCATGACAATGCCATTCACGACTATTTGCAGAAAGCCCTGGTGCGCGCCACGGGCACCCCGGGCGAAGTTGGCTATGGCATGGGGCTCAAGGGCCAAGCCAGGCTGCTCGCCGATCACGCGGGCTTTGCCCAAAACTCGGCCGCGGCGGGCAACCTCACCGCGGCCAAGCGGCACACGGAACATCTGCTCAACCTGCTCTATGGCACGGACGATCCCCGCTACGGCGACCAGGACAATGACGGTGTCACCACCAACCCCGGCGATGGCTATGGCCTGCTGCGCTATCGGCAACAGCTGCTGGCCACGCTGCAAGCCGCGGCCAACCACGACGCGGCGACTGCCAACATCATCACGCGCGTGGCCGAAGTAGCCGTTGCCCTCGACAACATTGGCGACGGCGATGGCGATGCCAACAACAGCGGTTGGAGCGATCTGCTCATTGAAAAGGGCGCGGCCTTGCTCACCGAGAATGAGAGCACCACCATTCAAGCGTTGGCCGATCAGATGGCGGGGCTGGCCGATCGCATCTATCGGGGCGAAGACCTCAACGACAGCGGCAATGTCGAACCCATTGCCAACGAAGGCGGTGCAGTGACCGCTTGGCGCCACACCCAATTCGCGGCCGATCTGTTGACCAGCGCTGGCAGTGGCTACCTGCGTTTCAGCGATTCCACGGCCGGTGCCTACAACGACACAATCGACGTGAAGTTGCCCGATCTGCCAACACCGGAGCCAGGCGAACAGTACTGGATCTATCTGCTCGGCATGGATGGCGACTATCTGGTGGTCGGTGCGGTCGATGGCAACGGTGGCATGGTGGAAGGTAGCCTCACCATCCCCAGCCGCAACCTGGCGGACGGACGATTGGGCGCGGTGGTCACTGTGGGGCAGATGGTGGCCGACGATCAGTTGCCCCCGCTGGCGCTGGGCTATCTCTGCACGGTCATGGATGCAGCCGATGGAACGCCCGACAATGTTGGCTATGGCGTCGGACTGGCAGATCAGGCCAAGGTTCTGGCCGACCACGCCCGCTTTGCCCAAAACGCGGCCACGGCTGGCAACCTCGTCGAAGCCCATCGCCATGCCGAACATGTGCTCAATATTCTCTATGGCACCGACGATCCCCGCTATGGCGATCACGACAACGATGGCCTGCCGACCAACCCCGGCGACGGCTATGGGCTGCTCAATTATCGACAACAGATGGTCAACATCCTCGCGCAAGCGGCAGCAGCCGCGGATGCCACGGAGAATATTCGCACCCGCGTTGCCCAGGTTCAGATCGCGCTGGAAAACATTGGCAATGGTGAGAGCACAACGGACAACGCATGGCTCACCGCCCTCATCGACCGGGCCGAAGCGCTGCTGGCGGCAACCACAGTCGCCGAAGCGCAGGACGCGGCCAACCAGGTTGCCGGCTTTGGCAGTCGTGTCTATGCAGGCGAAGACCTCAACGACAATGGCAGCGTCGAACCCATTGCCAACGAAGGCGGCGCGCTCACGGCATATCGCTACACGCAACACGCCGCGGATTTCTACCCACAGCCGGTAGCCGTACAACCCACACCGACAACCAGCGTCACGCCGGAGACGAGCACGACCACACCAACCCCAGCGGCACCCACGCCCACACCGGAACCCGGCACGCCCACGGCCACACCCGGGCCGGGCAGCGACCGCTTTGAAAATGACGACCAGTGCAGTGCCGCTCGCCAGATTACCAGCGATGGCTTGGTGCAACAGCACAATTTCCACCAAAATGGCGACAACGACTGGGTCTATGTTGATGTGACCGCGGGCGAACAGTATCTCATTGAAGTCAACATTCCCAACGACTCGCCCGCGGATGTGGCAATGGAACTCTATGAGCGTTGTGATGGAGCCACGGTACAGGCACAGGATTTCTCCTTTAGCCCCGCCATCCGCCTCGATTACACCGCCCCGACCACTGGCCCCATCTATCTGAAATTTGCCAACAACAATCCTGCCACCGTGGGCAACAACGTCACCTATGAGCTTTCGGTGCGGGCGCTGTCAACCCAAGCCGCGCCCGGGCTGTTGATCATTGTTGCCGGCGAGATCAAAAACAACGACCCCGTCCAGCCCAACATCTATCACGTCACCGATGCCGTGCGCCAGCTCTTCATCGACAAAGGTGCCACCGATGATCAGATCTACTATTTGGCCCCGGACCTCAGCCGCGCGGGTGTCGATGCCTCGGCCAGCAAAGCCAACCTGGAAGCGGCGATTACGCAGTGGGCCGATGAACAAGCCGCGACGGCACAATCCCTCACCATCTACATGATGGATCATGGCGGCCACGACATCTTCTATCTGGACAAGCTGCGCGGCGAGTGGCTCGAACCGGCGCAGTTGGATGGTTGGCTCAACGAACTAGAGGCGCTCCGCCCCACGCTCAAGATCAACGTCATCTACGAAGCGTGCGAATCGGGCAGTTTCATTAGTGGCGACCAAAGCATCAGCAAGCCAGGCCGGGTAGTTATCTCGTCAACCGATGACGTAAACCTGGCCTGGGCCTCCAATGATGGTGCCATCTTCTCGGATCACTTGCTCGACAGCCTGGCCCGTGGCGAGAGTCTCTACACCAGCTTCCGCAACGCCCAGATCGCCGCCCAGATCGCCCACCCCAACCAGCGTGCCTGGATCGATGGCGATGGCGATGGCAATGGTACTGATGACGCCAGCCAGACCGTGGCGGCCCAACGGGGCTTCAACTTTGCTGGCACCTTCCCCGACGAAATCTGGCCCCCCTTTATCGCCGAGGTACAGGAGATTCAGCCCGATGACGAAGGCCGGGCCGTGTTGCGGGCACAGGTGCGCGACGATGTGGATGTCGATCGAGTCTGGGCCATCATCTATCCGCCCAGCTACCAAGCGCCAACCGAAGGCGAAGAGCTGGTTCAGGAAGCATTGCCGAC
This sequence comes from Caldilineaceae bacterium, assembly GCA_965228585.1. Taxonomy (GTDB): domain Bacteria; phylum Chloroflexota; class Anaerolineae; order Caldilineales; family Caldilineaceae; genus JAHBVH01. The sequence continues at coordinate 1,687,780 of CBDDHX010000004.1, read as the reverse complement.
CATGGTGCTGCTCGACCAGGGCAACGATTGGTATGGCGCTCGCTTTGATGGCTTCAACGAAAATGGCACCTATCGCGTGGTCTTCTATGCCGATGACAACCAGGATGCTAACGCCCGCCCCGTTGCGGCAAACGTCCAGGTTGGCGGCAACACCATCTATCTGCCCTCAATCAATCGCTGAGGGAAGCCACTGTGCAACAGATGATGCGTGACGCTTGACAGACGGAATCTCGACAGACGGAATCTTGAATCAGTAGTAAATGGAGGAGATATTTTTCAATGAACCATCGACCTTTTTCACGCAGATTGCGCCTGCGCCCACTCTCGTGGCCGTTGGCAATGCTCATCTTCTTGCTCACGGCAGGGGTGGTCTTTGCGCTGGCTCGCCCCGCCTTTCTGACTGAAAGCAGCACCATTGCCAGCAACGGCGACAACTACGAATTCTGGTTCACCGCTACCTGTGCCGGCGGCGTGGAGTGTGAGTGTGACAATCTACCTGATGCCGATACCAACGGCGATGGTGTCAACGACAGCGACAGTGAAAATTCATGTCTGGCTGTGGTCGACAGCGACGGCGATGGGATCTTTGACACGGTGCAGGATAGCGACAACAACGGTATCGCCGACATCGTTGATCCCAGTTGGACCGGCGGCGGTGGCAACACGGGCCTCTCGGAAAGCATGCCCAACAAACTTGACGAAGTGCTGGACGTCTTCATGACCAGCTGGGGTTTCCCGGCCCCCGATTGGGCCGCGGGCATCTTCAATGGCAATAGCCGCGACATTTGGATCTTTGATATTGCGCCGTGGGGCATTGCCTATGGCGATGGCAGTCGCGTCGAATTGGACGCGGATTTGGTGACCCGCACGTCATACAACCCGCGCCAGACATTGGCTCACGAAGTCTGGCACATGATGCAACATGAATTCGATGCCAACCGCGGGGCAGGCCGCTGGTCCATCGAAGGGCAGGCACGGATGGTCCCTGACCGCGTCTGGGATGTAATCGACACCCTTTTTGGTGGACGCTTTCAGAATTCCACGGCGACATACCTCAGCAATCCCACCTGGGTCATCAACGAAGATCTGGATGAGGATGGCACACCGGAGACCAATCAGGCCCACGGGTTGCTCGGCGCGTCGTATGACGCGGCGCTCTGGTGGAGCTATCTGGTTGAACAGGCAGGCACGCAATACGTGGGTACTCCCGGCGAAGGGATGGATTTCCTCAAGGCCGTGTTGGAAAAAGGGCTGGAACGCACACCGCTCACCGGCTGGGCCGCCACCGATGCCGTCCTGCGCGACCGCACTGGGCAGGGTTTTGAAGATACCTTCTGGGATTTCACCATTGCCAACGTTGCCAAGGATTATGATCTCTCCAGCCTACCGCTCAGCGATCTGGATGGCCGCGATCCAATGGATGTGCTGCGCCACCGCGATGAGCTGGACAACGGCAACTGGACCTGGTATGGCCCGGTTATGCGCGAGCAGATCACAGCGGCAGAGCTGCTCAACGGTGCGAGTGGTACGGTGGAGCCCATGCAGGTGGGTGTCGACGATGCTGGTGCAATGCCCGCCTATGGAGCCAAGTATTTCGAGCTGCAACTGCCTGCCGTCGAGCAGTGCCCCATGCCCACGTGGGAAGCGCTCAACAGCTCTGGTGTGCCGCTAATGCACAGCCTGTTGCTGGTGGAGTGGGATGATGATGGCGACAGCGTCAACGATGTCACCGCGCTGGAACGGCACAAGGGCGGCAGCTTTGTGCGTGGCCTGCTCAACCGCAACAGCTATTCACGCCTGATTGCCGTTGTGGCAACGGGTGAACAACGCACCGGTTTTGCCTGGCGTGCCCGCTGCCGCAACCCCATTGTCGAAATCGAAGTACCCACGACTGATCTGCCCGCGGCGGCGGGCGCGCCCAATGCACTCGGTCGCATTGAAATTTTCCTAACCGTCAAGGATGGCGGTGGCAGCGCCGATGCCGTGCTGGGGCTTGACTGGCAACGAGATTTCACCGTCTCCATTGGCGGCGTCGAGGCGGAAATTCTCAACGGCAGCTACATTCAAAATCAATACTGGCTGTTGGTCCAGGTACCCTCCATTCCCGGCGCGCTCGTGGGCAGCCTACACGATCTCACCGTGGAATTGACCGCTAGTGGCAGCAGCGACACCGAAACCAACGCAGTCATCTTTGATCTCATGCCCGCGGATCAGATGCTCGTTCTCGACCGCAGCGGCAGCATGCTCGACGAAGATAAACTCATCTCTGCCAAAGCCGCGGCCAATCTGTTGATTCAGGGCGCCAATGCGGGCGATCAGATTGGCGTTGTCAGCTTCAGCGACAACGCCACCGTTGACTTCGGGCTAACCGATGTGCTTGATCAGGATGATGCACGGGGCGTGCGGACCGATGCCCAGGACGCGGTCAATCGACTGGCCGCGACGGGACAGACCGCGATTGGTGCTGGGCTGCAACGGGCACAGGGTCAGCTCAATACCGCTGGCAACGCCGAAGCGGAACCGTGGATTATCCTGCTCAGCGACGGCCAGGAGACCACCCCACCCTTTGCCATGCAAGTTGTCAACCAGCACATTGCACCCACGGATACCAAGGTGCAGACGATTGCGTTGGGCAACAGCGCGGACCGTCCGCTCATGCGTGCGATTGCCGTTGCCACCTGTGGCGAATTGCTCGCCGACCACTGTTTCCACAGTCTGAACAACGATGGGCAGCCAGTCAGCGCCAGCAGCAGCACGACCGCCTATCCACTCACCAACGAATTGATGGACATCTATCGGCGCATCGGTGAACGAATTGTGGGTCACCAACGCATCTGGCAACAGACAGGCAGCAGCAGCGGCCAGCTGGTAATCGAGGTGTCGGAAGATAGCCGCGACGCGCTCTTGAGCCTGGCATGGCGCGATCCCAACGCACCGTTGACCGTACAGTTCGACGGGCCGAATAGCGCTGATTTCATTCTCTTGAGCGACAAAAGCAACCACACCCTCTTCTTCATCCCCCAATTGGAAGCAGGTGAGTATACACTCACAATCGATGGCAAGAATGAGTGGATCGCCAGCCTTTCGGCTCGCCAGAGCAGCGGCACCGCAATGCACGCCTATGTGGACACGGCCAAAGCAGAGAGCAAGCTCTTGCTGCCAGCCAACATCCAGGTCAGCATCACCGACAGCAGCGGGCCGGTGACGGGAGCAGCGGTGAGCGCCACCGTCTATCGGGCAGAAGGTGGTACGAGCGAACAGATCATCCTGCGCGACGATGGGCTTGCGCCCCACGACGACACTCCCAACGATGGCCTCTATGGCTACAGCTATGATCGCATCAACAGCCAGGAACGCCACACCTACACCTTTGACATCACGGCTCGCGGCAGCAACTTTACCCGCTATCAACGGCTGACGTACCATCCCACGGACACCAGCCGCCCCGACAAAGATGCCGATGGGTTGGTCGATCAGTGGCAGGATCGCTATGGCGTGCAAGGGCAAGATGAAGATCCCGACCGCGACGGGCTGACCAATCGCCAGGAAATGTTGGCGGGCACCCATCCGCTGCTCGATGACACTGACCACGGCGGGGAAAATGACAGCAGCGAATTGATCAACGGCCGCAATCCCTTCTCGGCCACGGATGACGAGTTGCCCCACGTCAGCGATTTTTGGTGTGAAAGTGGCATCGAAACCGCAACCCTACACTTCAATTTGCGGGGTGAATATGGTGCCATGCGGATCTTCCGAGCCGAACTACAAACTGCACCGGTCGGCCTCGACGAGTTCCGCCTGCTCGCCGAAGTAAAAATCAACGAACCGAGCTATATCGACGTCGGTCTGCGCAATGGCACGGTCTATCTCTATCGGCTGCAGCCGGTGCACAGCGATGGCAAGAGCGAAGGTCGCTTCTCCGAAGTCAGCTACTGCCAGCCCGCGGCCGATCCCTACCCACCGGCAAGCTATCTGCTCATCAATGGGGATCAATACTCGACCGATGAGACGACGGTTACGCTCAAGCTGGGGCAGAGCTATGAAGATGGCAAGCCGGAGATTACCCACGTCAAGCTGAGCAACACGCCTGACATTCAAAACGCCAAATGGCAGCCCTTCATTGGCACCATGCCCTGGAAGCTAGAGCCAGATAAAGCCGGGCGCGCCACCGTCTATGCACGCTTCCGTGACAATGCGGGCAACATCAGCGAGGAAGTTGCCTCCGACAGCATTCTTGTTGACGAGAAAGGGGGCGGCAGCTTTGGCCCCGATGAGGACAGCAAGATCTATCTACCCGTAATTGTGCGCTAGCCAGACAGACCACAGGCCACAACGTTAGCGCAGCGTGCAGTGCCAGCTTGAATAGCAATGGTTCATTTTGTAGGGGGGACCCTTGCGGTCCCCCTGGGCACGGGTAAGCGGATGCCCCGACGCAAATGGCTCTGCTTATGCAGGTGACGTCCATTCACTGCGGTCAGCACTGCAATGCTGCGTTGTTCCAATTCGGAATGGCAGATCCTTGCACAGCATGAGGGAATAATTGCCATCTTTCTGATTGACATCTTTTAACTGATATCTATGAGGAGTAACAAATGAAACGACGAAATCTGTTGCAAGCCATCATCCCCATGATTGTGGTGCTGGCCTTTGGCGCGGTGGCACACGTGCTGCTGCGTGCCGGGACAGCCAATGCGCAACCACCCTTTACCACCATCATCACCGTCGATGCCACCGCGGATCTGGAAGCGGATCGATCCACCTATACCTGTGGCTACACCATTGGCTCGGGTGCATTGGGTCGCCCGGCTCCCGATGGCAAATGCACGCTGCGCCGTGCGCTCTTTGAAGCCTCCGAACGTCCCCAATCTGACCGCCCGATTGCCATTCAATTCAACATCCCCATGACCGACAGTGGCCACAGCCCCGCGGTCGCGGGCACGTGGGTGATCTCGGTGACAGCGGCGTTGCCAGCCCTTGCGACCGACTCAATTGCCAACCGCAACGGTCAGGTGACGATCGATGGCAGCACCCAACCCGGCGGGCGCGGCGACGGGCCACCGATTATCATCGACACCAGCGACTTTTCGCTGGAGCTGGAAAGTTCACGCAATGTGATCCGCCACCTGGCCTTTAAAAACGGTGGCGCGATTCTGGTAAAGAGTGTCGCCCCCACCACCACCATCGAACATGTTTGGATGGGTTTGAGCGATGACGGACAGCAGCTTCAACTGCGCACGCCCGGTCAGCCAAACCGCATGGCCTTTGGCGGCATCCGGCTCGCCTCCCATGGCAATGTGATACGCAACAGCGTGCTCACCGGGGCCTTTGCCCGTGCCGTTGACATCGACGGTGGCGACAACAATCTGATTGAAGACAACTGGATCGGCACCCGCGCCGATGGCACCGTGCCCGCGGTCGATCCGGCGATTCGTTGCAAGGTTGTCATTGAAAATCCCGACGATCCCTTTGCGTTTTACTATGACCCAAATGATTGGTACGGGGGATGGGGCATCTCTGTAGGGGGCAGCGGCAACGTGATCCGCAACAACTACCTGGTCGGGATGAACAACGTGCGCTCGGCCAATGATACCCCGGCCATGGCCGTTGAGATCTTTGGAAACAACCACCAGATTATCAGCAACACCATTGGCGTTGACGTCAACGGTTACGAGTTGGGCGTCTGTGGACAGGGTATCAAGGTTTCTGGCTACGCAACCGACATTCTCGACAACCTGATTGTGGGTGCCAGCCGTTTTAACCCGGATGATCCGAATACATCGGCCATCCTCGCCAGCGACACCTCGCCCCAGTTTGACCGGATCACCGTGCGGCGCAACATTGTGCGCGATGGCATCTTGCCGAGCACAGAAGATTTCTATGAATTTGGCCCTGGATTGCCCACAGCATTGCGGCTCTACCGTTCAGGCCGCATTACCAAGATGGATGGGGTACAGATCGAAGGAACCAACGGCGTCGATATTATCGGCAACACCCACCACTGCCCCAACTGTATCATTGATCTCTACCTCGACGACGATGATGCCCGCAACGAAGCGCTGGCATGGTTGGGCAGTACCCAGGCCGATGGCAACGGTGATTTCGCCTTTACACTGGATAGCCCATTGACCGCCAACCAGGGGTTGCACACCATCAGCACCAGCACCGAAGATGATGTCATTGTCGACTACAGCGCGGGCATGAGCGCCGAGGCCTCCAAGCTCTACCTGCCCATGCGTAGCGTGCAGATCGATGGACCAGAGCAGGCGCCAGTGGGCAGCGATGTGACCTTTACGGTGACTGTGGATTCACCCAACGCCACGGCACCCTTCACCTATACCTACAGCGCCACCGATGGCACTCGCCAAGTCTATGCGAGCCAGAACAGTGCCATACTGCTCACCTACAAGTGGCCTCTCTCTGGCACCAAAACGCTGAGCATCACCGTGCAAAATGAACTAAACAGCGTCAGCACCACCCGCGATGTTCAGATCGGCAACGTCGCGACAATACCAACCCCCACACCGACCCCCACACCGATGCTTACCCCTTCGCCAACACCCGATGGCACGACCACACCGGTCCCCACCCCCACTCCCGGTTCGCTGGGCGATGGGCATGCGATCTATCTGCCACTGGTAACCAAATAGACCAACAGGCACAAGTAGTGTAACGCCTAGTTACGTATCACTTTCCATTACCTGCGGAGGGCGGGTCTCGCTTCATTCATTGATAAAAGTGATATGTAGCTAGAAAGATCAACAGTTAGCAATTTCGTTTGTGACCGTGGCTGAACTTTACCAGTGGGCAGCGGTTCGTAAATGGGGCGAGCGTCGTCGAGGCCAGCTTACGCAGAAGTTAAAAGCAGACTATACGGTTCTATCATTCGATGTCAGACTTTGTCAGATCTGGGGTGACATCAGAGCGGGAAGGCAATCAATCGGCAAACCCATCTCTTCCCAAGACGCTTGGGTAGCAGCAACTGCATCTCATTACGACATTCCACTCGTTACTCATAACCCAAAAGATTTTGTTGACATTGCCAGCCTCAAGATAATCACAACAGTTTAATAGAACTCGAACCGCAGGACACCCTAATGGTGTCCTGCGGATTTTTTTTGACGCCGCCATAAATCTACTGATAGGCGAGCGAGCCATCCTCGCGCCAGCTAAAGTTGCGGTGCCAGCTTTTGAAGGGATAGTTGCCCAGCACCTCTTCGTTCAGATCAATGCCAAGCCCCGGCTTGTCGGGGATCTCCAGATAGCCATCGACCAGCTTCATCGGTTCGTCGACGATTTCGCGGCGGGTTCCTTCATCATCGGCGTGATATTCAAGAATCAGGAAATTGTGGGTGCTCGCGGCAAAATGCACATTGACCGCGGTAGCCACCGGGCCACAGGGATTGTGTGGTGCAACGGTCATGTAGTGGGCATCGGCCATGGCCGCGATCTTTTTCATCTCCCACAGACCGCCGGTAACGCAGATGTCGGGCTGCACAATATTTACTGCCTGCCGCGCCAACAGTTCGCGGAATTCGTGGCGGGTGTAGAGCATTTCACCGGTGGCCAATGGCACATCAACCTTCTGACTCAGTTTCTGCAACGCGTCGTAATTTTCTGGCCGCAACGGTTCCTCGACAAACATGGGGCGGAAGGGTTTGACCACTTCACAGAGCTCCATGGCTCGCGATACTTCAAAGAGCCGGGCGTGGGGGTCGAGGCCGATCTCAATGTCGTCGCCCACTGCTTCGCGCACAGCGGCAACCCGCGCCTCGGTCTCGCGCAACGCCTGATTCCAGGGCATCTGTTGCCAATTGCCCGGCAGTGGCCCCATCTTGATCGCGGTGTAGCCATATTTCTCAATCAGCGCCACCGCGTTGTCGGCGATCTCCTGGGGGCTGTTGCCGCGCGGGGATTGATAGACGCGGATCTTGTTGCGACATTTGCCCCCCACCAGCCGATAGACGGGCAACCCCGCGGCCTTGCCCGCGATATCCCACAGCGCATGCTCGATACCACTGATCGCAGCATTGAGCACCATGCCGCCCGGAAAGCGCGAGCCCGCGTACATGAGCTGCACGAGCCCTTCGATGTCGCGCGGGTCGCGGCCAACGAGCCATTCCTCAAAATCTTTGATCACCTCCACCGTCGCCTTATCTGGCCCACAGGAATAGGGCTCGCCCACGCCGTAAATTCCTTCGTCCGTATGCACTTTGACGTAGGGAATGTTGCGGTGGCCCATGTTCACTAGAAATGTGTCAATCTTGGTAATTTTCATTGTTGCGGTTCTCTCCGGTCGCGTGTGTTGGGAAGATTTTTGGGTAACAGACGCGTTCTATCGTAGCCAATCCCCGAACCGCTGTCAATTGCAGAAAAAATGCCCACCGGTGCGCGGGGCTCAGCACAGTCAGTGTAAGCGGCTACTTATCATGCGTTGCCACTTGACCCACTCCACAAAAATGCAGCAGCTTGGTATACTCATGGCGCGCAACAGGACGTTGCGCGCTTTCACGATCGGCCACCCGGCTCCTTTGCAGGCGGGAGCGCCGATCAATCGATCCAAATGATAAGGAATCAAAATGACCATACGTGTTGGAATTTTAGGCTGTGGCAAGATTGCCCGTCTGCATGCCGGAGGCTATCAGGCCGCTGGTGACTTGGCCCAGGTTGTCGTCTGTTGTGACGAATATAGCATTGAGCTTGCTGAAAAGATGGCGGCTCCCTTTGGCGCCGATGTGACCGATCAGTGGCAAGCGGTCATCGAGCGGCCAGATGTGGACGCAATCTCGCTCTGCCTTCCCCCCTATCAACATGCAGAGGTGGCCAAAGCAGCCGCGGCCGCGGGAAAGCATCTGTTGGTGGAAAAGCCAATGGGCATGGATCTAGCCGAGAGCCGCGCCATGGTCGCCGCGGCAGATGCCGCGGGCACGGTGCTCATGGTTGGCCAAAATCAGCGCTTTCAGCCCGAGCACATTCAGATCAAGGAATTGCTGGATCGCGACGCGATTGGCCGCATTGTTGCCCTGCGCTTCGATTGCAACCAATTTGTGAAAAAGATGTATCCCCCCGATAGCTGGATCTTCGACAAGCAGCTTTCCGGTGGTGGCATGGTGGCACAGACCGCGGTCCACAAGATCGATCTCATGCGGCACTTCTTTGGGGAGATCACCGAAGTGGCTGCTTTTCAGGGGTACACGGGGCTAAATCCCGGCTATGAACCAGGGGGCAACGAAGATATTGTTGCGTTTCTCATGACCTTTGCCAATGGGATCATTGGCGAAGCATTCTACCTATTCGGCGCCCACAAGTCACCCATCCCCACCACAACGAGCGAACTCACCGTCTTTTACGGCGACAAGGGAGTCATCCACAACGTGTTGGGCTGGTACATCTACAGCACCGAGATTCCCGAGTACAGCGGTGGACTGACAAAACTAGAGATCCCGTCCTATCCCTACAGCGAGTCGGTCAATGCAGAGATCCGTCATTTTCTCGACTGTGTTGGCGATGGCACCGAACCAATTACGTCGGGGCGCGACAATCTTGGCACAATGGCGGTGGTCGAAGCGATCTATCAAGCGGCAGCCACCAAGAGCGTTGTCAAGGTAAATCACACAGAATAAGCATCGCGCCAAAATTCACTTGTGGTGCCCACTTCGGGTTGAATCAAGGTTGAGAAAGTTGGGGCACGATCAAGCCAGGATCGTGGGCACAAAGAATTTATGGACAGATAGTAAGGTAAATCATGTCAAGCAACATAAGCAATGATCTCAATACCATCGGCCGTTTTACACTATTGGTTCGCGAGTACACAGAAGCGTTGGACTTTTTTGTGGACAAGCTGGGTTTCGCCATCCTTGCTGATATTGATGTTGGTGTGGATGAAGAGGGGGAAGCCACCCGCTATGTTCACATCGGGACACCGGGTGATCCCCCCGTGGGTCTGTGGCTCTGGCGAGCCAATACACCGGCACAACGCGCGCTCATTGGTCAACAGCTCCCCGATATGGTCTGTGGTGTCATCTATACCAAAGACTTTCAGACCACCCATGACAGATGGCAGCAGGCGGGGGTACACTTTCTGGCCGATCCACAGGTGGGAGAGGGCGAGCAGTTCGTCCACTTCCATGATCTTTACGGCAATCGTTTTGTGCTCGTAGAGCTAGCTACAGCTGGATAGTGCCTAGCCTAAAATTTGATTGTGGTGCGTAAACCACCGCCAGCCAATCACATCGACGCAGAGAATTTCAGGAGACACCGAGTGCGGCCCACTTAGCGCTCTACATCTCCTGTTACGCAGGGATCCGTCATTCTTCGTCAGAGTGACGGAGAACTCTTCTCGACCCGACCTGGTACAGCGTAACGTGCACTCTGTTCGGTTGGACGCATTCCGGGAAAGCGCCAGGGGCGGTTGGTTGCCCAGCGTTGCAGGGGCACTTTCCCGGATGCATGGGAAGTATATGAACATGAGTTACGAAGACCGTTTAGATAATGAGGAATGAACCACGCCCCATGCGGTTCTCAACGGGACAATAGCCGCACGGGGCGTGCTCACTAGTCGGTTAGACGGCTTATTTGGATGGTCTTGCGGCTAATACCGGTTGCCGACCACCGTGATGCCGGCCATGGCGATTCTGATTTTATTCACGTCATCTGCCGTCAATTCAATGTCGGCTGCACCCATATTTTCCTCCAGGCGTTCCAGTTTGCGCGACCCAGGAATCGGTACGATCCACGGCTTCTGCGCCAGCAGCCAGGCCAGGGCAATCTGCGCCGGGGTCGCTCCTTTTTCCGCGCCGATGCGTTTCAGCAAATCCACCACCACCTGATTAGCTTTAATCGCATCCTGCGTGAAGCGCGGGTTGCGGCTGCGGATGTCGTTGTCGGCAAAGGTCGTCTCCGCCGTGACCTTCCCGGTCAAGAAGCCGCGGCCGAGCGGACTGTAGGGCACCAAGCCAATGCCGAGTTCCTCGCAGGCGGCGAGCACACCATTCTCCTCAATCGGTGTCCACCAGATCGAGTATTCGCTTTGCAGTGCGGTCACTGGCTGCACTGCATGGGCGCGGCGGATCTGATCGGCACTGGACTCAGAGAGGCCAAAGTGTTTGACCTTGCCTTCCTGTATCAAATCTCGCACGGCTCCGGCCACGTCCTCCATCGGTACATTAGGATCAGGACGATGCTGGTAAAACAGATCGATGGCTTCGACACGCAGGCGCTTGAGTGAGGCCTCGGCCACGCGCCGGATCTGCTCGGGCCGGCTATCCAGGCCAGCGCTGGGCGCCGGACCATTCTCCTCATGTTTGAAGCCAAATTTGGTGGCAATCACAACCTGCCGCTTGAAGGGTTCAAGCGCTTCGCCCACCAGTTCCTCGTTGGTAAAGGGACCGTAGACCTCAGCGGTATCAAAGAAGGTGATGCCGCGGTCGACCGCTTTGTGCAAAAAATTGATCATCTCTTCTCTGCTGCCAATGGGGGCATCGCCAAAACTCATGCGCATACAGCCCAATCCCAGGGCTGAGATCACTAGCGTATTGCCAAGTGTACGTGTTTGCACGGTCTGTTCTCCTATTGCTTGCTTGAATAAAACTCCAGAAAATTCATCGACTGTCATCATTTTAGTCTGACCGCTCTCTATGCTAGCAGAAAGTGGCACCGGAGTGGTATGATGATTCTCTAAAATGTTTGTACAATTCTACAAAGGTGGGGAAGAGTGATCAAATGAGTGGAAGCGCCGTACAGGGGATACGTACGCGCCAACAGAGGGCGCGTGCAGAGGAGAGGACGCAAGCATACAGAGCCGAGTTGGTAGAGCGGATCAACCAGGCCGTGCGCGAAGATGGGCGGGTCGAGCCCCTACACGGTCTCTTTTTCAACCGTATTTCCACACAGCGAAGCGTGCATGGTGTTTCTGAACCAGCCTTTTGTGTTGTTGCCCAGGGCAGCAAAGCAGTTTTTCTTGGCGAGGAGCGCTATCAATATGATCCGGCGCACTATCTGCTCTTTACCGCAGAGTTGCCTTACGTGAGCCAAACTATCGAAGCGTCGCCGGAAGAACCCTATCTCAGCCTACGCCTGAACCTCGATCCGAGCCTCGTCAGTTCCGTCATGGTCGCGGCTGGTCACGTCTCATTGGGCAATGGGGCCAATGTGCGGGCGCTCAACGTCAGTCCGTTGGAAGAGAACCTGCTGGATGCGACTGTACGGCTGGTCAGACTTCTGGATTCACCTGCCGACGCTGGGTTCCTCGTTCCCCTGATCACGCGGGAAATTATCTACCGCCTGCTGATGGGAAAGCAGGGCGACCGTCTGCGTTACATTACGATGCAGAGGGGTCATACCCATCGTATCGCCGCGGCTATCCAGCGCTTTCATCGAGAATTTGATCAGCAGCTACGCGTGGAAGATATTGCGCAAGAGCTAGGCATGAGCGTCTCAAGCTTCCACCAACATTTCAAGGCCGTCACGGCGTTGAGCCCCTTGCAGTTCCTGAAACAGTTGCGGCTTCAGGAGGCTCGCCGATTGATGCTCGGTGAGCAGCTCGATGCAACCAATGCTGGTCACCAGGTGGGCTATGAGGATGCCTCACATTTTAATCGGGAGTACAAACGGCTCTTTGGGCTTCCGCCGATGCGGGATGTAGAGCGGTTGCGGGAAACGACTATGCAAAATGACGATCTGGCAGTTGTCTAGCGCTGGAGATTGGTCTCCTTGATTCGCCGCGATCACGGGCAGGTCAAGGATGAGACGACAAGATGCCACACAGATCCGGTGATGAAACGCCATGCACCGACTTGCGGGTCAGTGTCCGCTATTCTTCGACCAATTGCCAGAGCCCGGCTGCATCACGCTGGAAACGGAAGGGAACTTCAATGCGCTCACTGGTGGCAATTAGGTTGTAGTCAAAGGGCATGGCACGAACAATGAGATCACCGTTGGAGGCCCAGACAATTCGCCACGGTTTAAGCGAGGGGTCAGGGAGGAGGAGCTCGAGCTGGGGTTGGCCAGCAAAGTCTCCGGCGTTGTCGAGCAGGATGGAATAGACTTCCGCAGCACGGGCTGCCCCAAAATAGAGCCGTTTGGTCACCGTACCATTGACTTGCCCTGCTTCGTTGTAAACTGCTACCCCAAAGGGATCGATCCCTTGCAATTCAGCCACGACCGCCGCGGTTGCCACGTCGACCCGAACAATTCTACCGGTTTCTTGACTAGCGGTTGAACCAGCCACCGTAGAGACGTAGAGACTGTGCGTATCACAATCATAGGTTGTACCCATGATGCCATAGGGATTGGTGGAAGAAACAGCGACATCTGTTGTCAGGGAAAGCCACGTGGTCATTACGGCGCTCTCTGTATCCACACGGTAGAGGGTGTTCTGCTCTTCCGGCGGATTATCGACGAGACTCTCACGCGGCGAGGGAAAGAGATAGAGATTGCCAGCGGGGTCAAAGGTCATGTGGCCGAGATAGCCAGCATCATCCCATGATGGATCTTGATATAGACGTTCTGCGTCACTACCAGTTGCCGGTTGGATCAGGACCAACCCCTTGATCGACGGCGCAGAGGTAGATAGAAATGAACGTTGATTGAAACCGAGCTGACGGGCGAAGCGGGGATGACGCCGACAGCGATCCGCTGGGCCAAGCGCCAATTTGGCCGGTGACGGGGGGGACGTCGCGGCTACCTGTTCTGCAACAGCTGTAGCGTCCGCGGCTTCGGTTGCGGCGCTGTCTGCTTCAACGCGCGGCGGCAGCGGTTGAGCTACCTCTTCGGGATCAGCAGGGAATAAAGAAGCTGCCAAAGCATAGCCAAGCGCGCCAATGATCAGCAGCAGTACCCCAATGGCAAGCCCCCGGGACCACCAGGTAGTTGCCGCGGTATGGCGCTTGCCGCTGCGCTTCTGTTGGCGTCGGGCCTTCGCTCTGGCTCTGCTCATCTTCCCCTCATTCTACAGTGCGGTTGGCTTGAAAACGGTAGCTTTCCCGCTTGCCGGAACTACTGTTTTCAAAGAGAGCCCACTTTAGCTGTACAACTTTTCTACTACACGCAAGTTGCTACCTATCATCTCTACACGAGCGTGATTGCTGAAAGTTTTCTCTCCACCCCGCGCCCAGAAGGCAACCGGGGAGCAACTTATCGAGCAAGCAAATCGACCTTACCGCTTGGACCTCGCACTTTGGACCTTGCACCTTGGACCTCGCACCTTGCGGCGTGAGCAATCTTTAATGCGCACCTCCAGCGCTAGAGAACGCTGATTCCACCAGTGGACAACGTTTCCATGATTGCTCGATCAGGTTACCGTGCAACCTGCAGGTAGAGCGCAACGTGCGCTCGATCCCGATACCTCTGCGGATAGATCTCGCGGTGGCTACTCTGCCTTGGTCGCCGGTTGCATTGGCACAAACATGGGACCACCGTAACAAGGATAATCCACCGGCACATAGAGACCATCTAGCAGCGTGACATCGGCCCAACAATACTCCTGCCCCGGCGTATCATCATTCTGCATCTGCGCCACATACCAGATCACCAACGGTGCACCGGTCAGCGATTCCGGTGGCGAGTTGATGAATTTCTCTGGCCCCTGTTGATAATCGGTGTTGCAACAAGGGCCGATGGTGATGAGATCACTATCGCCTTCATCGGGGGCGGTGCTCGCTCTGTGATGGCGCGTTACGTAGAGATATGGGTGATCACCCCGCCCGCCATCGTCAAACTGGCCACGGCTTGGCTCGATCCAATAGCCGCTCGACCCGCTCGCACCCGCACGTGACAAACGGAACTGATAGCCCGACGCGGTTGCCGATTCAAAGGGGGCGCTCCACTGCTCTGTCTCCCAGCTCTCCCAGGCGCCATCGGCCCAGGCCGCGAATGAATAGTCACCGGCGGGCACAATTCTCACCACGGGTCGATAGGTGCCATTGTCGCCACAGCCACGCCCATGGTTAGCAAACGCAATGCGAAAGCGACCATCGTAATAGAATTCATAGCGCTGTGAATAAAAATAGTTGCAAGGGGCCGGCCAAAGTTCGCTCATGTACTCCTGGATCAGGGCAAAGCCAATTGCCTCTTCGCCAACGCGAATCGGTGTAATTTGCGGGCCATTAAAGGCGACAACTGCGGCCTGGCTAAAGATGGGACAACCAATGGCATCACTGTAGCCAAAGCCATCTGTATTTGAATAGCTCACGTGCCAATCGACTAATTTGGCGCTCTGCAAAACCGCCTCGCCAGCAAAGCGCACATCGCTAATCCGCAAGCCATCGGAACTGGTGAGGATATAGTCGAGTTGCCACTCCCCTTCAGCCAGACTTGTACTCTTCTCACAATAGTCTCTGGTCACAACTTCATCTTGCAACAGCTTTTCGGTCACGGTGCTGACGGTGCCCCCAACCGCCCCCAGGTCGGTCCAACGGATACCGACAACTGTGCCCTCGGTGAGATCGACAATCGCCCAGAGCGCACGCTCACCGATCATAAAGGTGGGCGCGACACAGAGATGACGCGAACGTTCGCAACGCGATTCGTTCAGGGCACTCTTGGTGTTGGCCATTGTCGCGTCCATCAATTCGGGCTTCACGCCCAGCGCCGCCGCCACCTCAGGTGCATTGGCGGCAATCTCACGGGCGACCGCGGTCAGGTGGGGCGGAATATCCGGCTGCGCGTCCAGCAACTGATTGACAGTCAATACAGTCGCTTGCTCCAGATTTACCATGGCAATTGTGCTGGCATTGTAGGCGTAATGGTAGATCTCGACCCGATAGCATTGTTGCTCGGTGCAGGACGCCGTTTCGGGCGTGAGATCACTGGGACGCACTGGATAGATGCCAAAGACTTCGTTGCGCAGGGGAGCGCCCGTCTGTTGATCGTAAAGTGTAGCCAGCAGACGCGGATCTTGCAGCGCAAGCTCTTGGGCCAGTGCTTGCGCTGCATCGACATCTGGCAGCGGTAAAATGGGCACGGGCTCGGCCAACGCCGAACGTACCGCGGCCAGATGTGCAGCCAAACGAGGCAGCGTCGTGGGCAAATTCGCCGCTGTTGCGCGCGTCGTCAGTTGGGCAGGCTCGGTTGTTGAACGCTCCACTCGCTGCACCACGATACTCTGTGGCGTGACTGTATTCTGTGGCGTGACTGTTGGCGCTATGGAAGCAACAGTCGGCAATGTGGCCAACGGGGTCAGGTTTGCATGCGCGGGTACAGCGGTTGGTGTTGTCGACTCTCCGCGACAGGCAGCAACAAAGAGGAAAAGCAGCGAGAGCAGACCCACTGCAACTCTGTATACTGCAACTCTGTATACTGCAAGCCTGTATGTAGAAGTTTGTTTGTACCTATTGCTGTTCACTTGCTGTTCACACAGTTCCTGACGCTCTTTTGGTGCAAAACGTTTGTTTGTTTACCCAAATTTTTGTAACGCCCTTCGCTGTGCCAGATTATAAAAGGACCACCACAGATAACCAAATTAGGCAATCAATTCGATAAATTCATTACCCGTATTGTACGAAAGTACAATAGACAATCCGTCGTATCACCGATTTACCTCCCGCCATTTTTAGTATAATGGAGATTTACACTCTGGCATAGTAGGTGAGTTACATGAACCGGTCCGAACCGTACGACGGCAATAATTATGCATTCAGTGCACAACGGCTCATCCTGAGCAATCTAATTCTGCTCTTTATTTTGGCCATTGCCATCATCGTGGCCATTGTGCAACGCCAACAGTTCACACTTCGCCAACGGGCCGATATGGATCAATTTCACGCGCTCTATGGGTCTGGGATTGAGTTAAACCGCAGCCCACACGCTCTGCGTCAGTTCTTCTTCACCCCAGATAGAGATGAGCCCTCGACCATGCAGACGCTCGACAACAGTTACGCCAACTTGCAACAGAGAGCGGTGGCCCAGATCAATACATTCCGGACCGCCCATGCGGCCAGTGCCAACCAGAATGCATCGATCGACGCTCACATTGAACGGTATGCGGCAATCTGGGAATTAGTAGATAACCAGGTACAGTCGAACTCAGACGGCTCGGTCGAGATCCAGCCGAGGGCGCTTGCAAGCTACCTGCTGGAAATGGATACCATTGTCAAAGAACTACTCTTACTGATCCACCAAGCCGCCTATCAAAAGGAACAGACAAACGTCGCCAAGGCACAGCTGCTCGACAATATTCTCTTTACCCTAACACTCTTCTTTTTCGTCCTGACTCTCGTGACGATCCATAGATTTTGGCACTTTGCACAGAAACATCAGAACACGGCACTTGCCCTACAGACCGAAGAACGCTACCACCGCACATTGCTGGAAGCCATCCCGGATATGGTTCTGCGCCGCACCCGCGCCGGGCTCTACACCTATTACAAACCGGCGCGGACCTTTGGCCCTCCCATTCCCACAGCAGAGTTGGTGGGCAAACATATCAGCGATATCTTGCCCCCCGATATTGCTGATAGTAGCTTGGCAGTCGCAGAACAGGCGCTCGAACTGGGCCAGGAACTGTGTCACGAATATCGCATGCCCAACCTGAAAACGGGGGTCTTGACTGATTACGAAGCACGGGTCATGCCAACCGGGGCCGATGAAGTACAGGTGTTAATTCGTGATGTGACGGAGGAAAAGGTACGGGCCGAACGGTTGCAACAGGCACAAAAACTGGAAAGTCTCGGCCTGCTGGCGGGTGGCGTAGCGCACGATTTCAACAACCTGCTCACGGGCATGATGGCACAAATCACGCTGGCGCAGGCGAGGCGAGCACGCGGGGAGTCTCCCGATCCACAGCTGGATAGAGCACGTATCATCACGGAACGGGCTGCCGATCTCACCCATCAGTTGTTGGCCTATGCGGGCAAGGGTAAATTTCAGATGTTGGTGTTTAGTTTGAATCAACTCATAGAGGACAATTTGGGGCTGTTGGAGACGGCGCTCCCCACCGGTGCACGCCTGCAATTGGAGCTAACAGAGTCTCTGCCCCTGATCGAAGCAGATCGTGGTCACATGCAACAGATCATCATGAACATTGCCATCAATGCAGCCGACGCGCTGCACAAGCAAGAGACGCAATCGAAGATTCAGCACGTGGTTGCCTCTCCTGCCGCCGAGATCAACAGTAATCGTTGTGAGCATCTAGTGGGGACGGAGACCATACCTTCCACCCAGGATGCTGCCCGGGCTGCCGATAACCACCGCTATCTGAAAATTACAACCAGCGCCAAGCAGATGACAATTGACGACATCTCCGCCTTCACCAAACAGATGCCCGAAGCGGATGCAATGCAGCCGGGGCTCTATGTTTTGCTGCGCATTGAGGACAGTGGTATTGGCATGAATGAGAGTACGCTGAAACGAATCTTCGATCCATTTTTTAGCACCAAGCAGAATGGACACGGTTTGGGTCTGGCTGCAACACTGGGCATTGTGCGCAGCTACGGCGGCTCGATCCAGGTGGAGAGCGAGCCCGGCGTTGGCAGCAGCTTTGAAATCCTGCTACCCGCCACCCAACAGTCAGCCATGTCGCCAACGACGATAGCCACCCAGACATCACCGAGCAAGCATGCTCTCAACCACATTTTGGTCATTGATGACGAAGCAGCGATTCGCGAGGTGGTGAGAGAGATTCTGACCAGTGAAGGCTATGCAGTACTCGACGCAGCCAACGGCGAAGCAGGTGTGGCGCAGTTGCGCGAGCAAAAAGAGACGATTGATCTGGTCCTGTTGGACATGAAGATGCCGGGTCTCGATGGCATGGAAACGCTCGATATTCTGCACAGCATCAAGCCCACGCTGAGGGTCATCTTCTCCTCGGGCTACACGGAAACCGACATTGACGACAATATGCAAAGCAAAAATGTCGTCGGTTTTCTCGCCAAGCCCTACAACATCGATCAGCTGCTGCAAACAGTTTACCATGCGTTGGCTGCGCCCGAGCCAAGCTGATTATACCTTCTCGACTGTTTCCTCAACCCTCGGGGAAACCGGCACCAGTGCCGATACCGGTTTCACTCTATCCCGAAAGAGTCCAACTACAGTGGGCTCTGTTTGAAAACAGTAGTGCCGGCAAGCGGGAAACCTACCGTTTTCAAGCCAGCCGCACTGTAGGTGGATTAGGTTTGGCCGAGTTGCATTTGCCCTGCAATGCGCAAAGTCGGGGCAATTGGGTGCAGCAGCAACTATTCTCTCCGCCAACTGCACGCCGCCGTCAACCACGGCCATGATGCAAATCCTTCCGCCTCCACACGTTGCGTTCCCCAGCCAATGGGCTATAATTCACCGTCAGAACAGCTCTCCCAACAGCACAGCCGGTCCGCTATGCGGAAAACAGAATACCCGAGGAATCAGATGCTTGCACAACGCTATTCGCTTGACCAACTGCAGCGCACGCTCGTGCCCCGGGCACAGTGGCAGCCATACCCCACTAGCCACGATCGCGCGCCGTGGGATGCCCTGCCCGCGGCAGTGCGCCAACACGCGGTGCAGACCGGAATCGCGGCGCTTGCCCACGATTGGCCGGCCTTGCCCGCCACACTTTTCCTCGAATTTGCCCGCAATGGCAACCGGCGCAACTACGAGATCCCCCACTTCGAACGCCGCGGACGTTTGAACGAACTCGTTATCGCCGAGTGCATTGAGAACGAAGGTCGCTTTCTAGATGCCATTGTTGACGGGATCTGGATGATCTGCGAAGAGAGCTTCTGGGGCGTGCCCGCGCACATTGGTGCACAGGCAAGTGGACGCGGTCTCCCCGATCCAAACGAGACCATCGTTGATCTTTTTGCCGCGGAAACAGGCGCGCTCCTTGCCTGGATAGACTACCTGCTCGGCCCGCAGTTGGATACCGTTGCCCCCATGGTGCGCTGGCGCATCAGCAACGCGGTGCAGGCTCGTATCCTCACACCCTGCCTGGAGCGAGACGACTACCATTGGATGGGCTTCATTGATCGGGCCGACGGACGCCCCGTCAACAATTGGAATCCCTGGATCTGCTCCAACTGGCTGGCCTGTACCCTCTTGCTGGAGGAAAATGCCCAGCAACGCGTGGCCAGCGTTCACAAGATCCTGCGCACGCTCGACAATTTTATTGATCCCTACCCCAGCGATGGTGGCTGCGACGAAGGACCAAGCTATTGGGGACGGGCCGGCGCTTCCCTTTTCGACAATCTGGAGCTGCTCTACAGTGCATCAGCTGGCCAGATTGCTCACTACCATGAACCGCTGATTCGGGAAATCGGCCGCTTCATCTATCGCGTTCAGATTTCCGGTGACTATTACATCAATTTTGCCGACGCTCCCGCACTCGTCTACCCCGATGCCATGCTCGTCTACCGCTTTGGATTGCGCATTGAAGATGCGGAGATGACAGCGTTGGGTGCGTGGTTGGCCGAGCGCCAAGAGATCCAGAGCGGCGGCAGCGATGAATCGATCGAGCGCAACTCGGGAATATCGAAAAGAGGCAGCGTGCCGCAGAGCATGGCTCGCCGGCTTCCCGCCCTCTTCACCGCGGCAACACTCCCCGCAGCCCCCGCCACCCCACCACTGCCCCGCGATCTCTATCTCGACCAGATCAAGGTGATGGTGGCACGTGACCAAGCTGGCTCCAGCGCGGGGCTCTTTGTTGCAGCCAAAGGAGGTCACAATGCTGAAAGCCACAACCACAATGACATTGGCAACTTTGTGATCTATGTAGATGGCAAGCCAGTGATTGTAGATGCTGGGGTGGAGACCTACACGGCCAAGACCTTCAGCGCTCAACGCTATGCTATCTGGACCATGCAATCGGCCTATCACAATCTGTTACCGACGATCGATGGTCTGCAACAGTTGCCAGGCCGCGATTTCACAGCGACCAATGTGACGTATCAGGCAGAGGAAGAGCAGGTGATCTTTGCACTCGACATCGATGCCGCCTATCCAGACGCGGCCAATATCGACCGCTGGCGGCGCACGATTACCCTCCGCCGTGGTCAGTCGGTGACAATCAGCGATGAGTACGCCTTGGCAACGGATCCGGCAGAGATTACATTGAGCATTGTGACACCCGCGGCAGTCCATGTGGATACCGCTGGCACAATTCACTTCCACGAGCGGACGATCCGCGATGGGCGTCTCTCGGGCACGGGTCAATTACACTATGATGCCACCATTTTCACGGTGCAAACCGAAACGATTCCCATTACCGATGAACGGCTGGGCGGCACGTGGGGCGAGCAGTTGACGCGGGTGGTGCTGCGCGCCGAAAGCCCGGCGCAGGCTGGGCAATGGGACTTTCAGTTTCTGTTGGATCAACGGCAAAAGTAAAGCTCCAATGACGACAGCCGCGCCGGCAAACCAACAGCTGCCAGATGAGCGTGCACTGCTACAAACGGTGGCCGCGCACTATGAGATCACCACACCTCTCACAATTTTTCCAATAGCGGCGGGCAGCAACAACCAGATCATTGGCGTGCGCAGTGGTACAAATGCTTATGCACTCAAGACGATTGTCGCCCCCCATTCGCTCGCGCTGTTGCAGCAGGAACAGACGCTGTTGCAGTGGCTGGCCAATCAGCCGCTGCCTTTTGCCGTGCCCGCGCCGCTGCCCACCAAACAGGGGGAGCTGCTGCTGCGGGTGGAAAATGGCTACCTGCTCCTGATGCCGCTCTTGCCCGGCACACCGCCGGATTGGCGTCAACCTCACCAAATCACCCATGTGGGCGCTGCATTGAGCACGCTGCACCAAGCCTTGGCCCGCTGTCCACTGCCGGGCAGCCCTCACGCCATCCGCTACGGTGACTTGAACCGCATTCATCCCCAGCTCCCCAACCCCGCCCATCTCACATTGACACAATTCGAGCGCCCAACCACAGCGGCGGATGAGACGCTGTTGCATTGGTGGCGGGATGAAATAGCAGCGCTGCAAGCCTTTGTCGATGGCCCCTACCGAGCGCTGCCTTTGCAGTGGACCCACGGCGATTTTGCCCACGGCAACACCCTCTATCAGAGTGACACAGCGACGTCGAACGAAGCGCTACCTAACCCACCACAGGGACGGATCAGCGCGGTGCTTGATTTCGAGTTTGCTGGCCAAGATGTTCGTGCCGTCGATCTGGCAGCGGGGCTCTTTTTTTCCATGCGCCCCTGGGAAAACCCCGATCCAGTGGTCAACGCCGCGGCCTTTTGTCGTGGCTATGCGCAAGTTCAACCGTTGACCCCAGCCGAGGTGGCGGCGTTGCCCTGGCTCATGCGGCTGCGCAATGCTGTCTCAACGATCTGGTGGCTTGGGCGGCAGTTGACAACGGGTGAGACAGTTCGGCTCACCGAGCGTCTGGGCGATGCACATAACTTCACCACCTGGCTTGCCGGTGCAACCGGCAGCGAGTTTCAAGCCACGTTGCAGCTGTTAACGGAGTAGTTGCGTTATATTTCAACGTGGGGAAGCTGTATGCGTTGCACCAACCAGAAGCACCCCAGAAGGCTCATCGGGCCGCCTGTCGGTACAGTGCATCCCCCTGCGCACCTTCCGCGCCCAAACAGAGCGAAGAATCCCGTCGTTGATGGATGCTTCATCGAATGAGCGAAGTATGCTATGATCAGAGCCGCACCGCGCAGCGCACGGCGCGGCCATAACGAGGCTACCGTGAAAAGAGAAGCTGAATCGAAAAGAGAACACCTCATCGGTTCATCAGCTCCGTCGTGCCCAATTGCTGGCGCGTTACTGTCGGTTTGAGGCCATACCAGTGGTGAGCAGCATGAACAACCATTCCGTATCACCCCACCAGATCCGTGAAACCATGTTGAGGCTCGTGCAAGCACGCGGGCCAGACAAGAGCATCTGCCCATCGGCGGTGGCCCGAGAACTGGCGACCGATGACTGGCGAGCACTCATGGATCCGGTCCGGGCCATGGCCCAGCGGTTGGTCGAAGAAGGACGGATCATCGTCACCCAACGGGGCGAGCAGGTTGACATCCGCACCGTACGCGGCCCCGTTCGATTGCAACTGCGGCCCCATACGCCAGCAGAGCGACCCGTTCGCTTTATTCTCGATGTTCATCTGGGTACGTTGGCGCGGCGGCTACGGATGCTCGGCTTCGACACGCTCTATCGCAACGATTATGATGATCCCGAGATCGTCGCCATTGCCGCGGCAGAGGGACGGACGATTCTGACCCGCGATGGTGGCATCATCCAGCGGCGGGCCGCCACTCGCGGCTATCTCGTCCAATCCACCGATCCAGACGAGCAGCTGCATGAGGTCATCGATTATTTTCATCTCCGGGAGCAGTTGCAGCCATTTCAGCGCTGTCTCGTCTGCAATGGGTTGCTGGCCCCGGTGGATAAAGCGACGATCCTCGATCAGCTGGAGCCAAAGACGATCCGCTACCACGACGAATTTTTTCAATGCAGCGCCTGCGGTAAAATCTATTGGCCCGGCACCCACCAAGAACGGATGCAACAGATGATTGCAAAGCTGGTGCAAGAGGAGTAACGCATTTAAAGAAAGCTCTGTTTGAAAACGGTAGTGCTACTTTTTTGGCAGCACACAAAAAATCTCCCGTCTTCAAGCCAACCGCACTATAATTGGGCTGCACCACGCAACGCAACACCAAAAACGAAAGCAAAGGCATGTTTACTCGACAACTGGGTCGTTCTACGTTCACGGTCAGCGCGCTGGGGCTGGGCTGTTGGGCCATTGGCGGGCCCTTCTGGCGCGGCGATCAGCCAGTCGGCTGGGGCAAGGTCGATGACCAACAATCACTGGCCGCGTTGCAGAAGGCGCTGGACCTTGGGATCACCTTCTTCGACACCTCCGACGTCTACGGCTGTGGTCACAGTGAACGGATTCTCGGCCAGGCGTTGCATGGGCAGCGTGAGCAGGTGGTGCTCGCCACCAAATTTGGCAATGTCTTTGACGAAACCACGCGCCGCATCACCGGTGCCAGCGGTGACCCCGACTTCATCCGCCGCGCGTGTGAAGCGAGCCTGCGTCGGCTCAACACCGACTACATCGATCTCTATCAATTTCACGTTGGCGATTACGATTTGGCCAAGGCCGACGCGGTGCTGGCCACCCTGGAAGCGCTGGTGGAGGAAGGCAAGATCCGTGCCTATGGCTGGAGCACCGACGATCCGACACGGGCGGCGTACTTTGCCCAGGGCGAACATTGCACGGCGATCCAGCAGCGATTCAATCTTTTTGAGGGCAACGCCGACATTCTCTCGCTCTGCGAAGCGGAAAATTTGGCCAGCATCAATCGTGGGCCACTGGCCATGGGGCTGCTAACGGGCAAATTCACCCACGCCAGCACGCTACCCGCCGACGACGTACGCCATGGCTGGGATCTGCAACGGGGGGAACAGGCCACCCGCCTTGATCGGATCGAACAGTTGCAAGCGACGCTCACCATTGATGGCCGCACCCTGGCCCAGGCTGCGCTTGGCTGGCTCTGGGCACGCAGCCCCGTCACCATTCCCATCCCCGGCTTTAAGAATGTGGCCCAGGTGGAAGAGAATGTGGGGGCGCTGGCACACGGACCACTCTCCACCGAACAGATGGCAGCGCTCACTGCCAACCCGCCCACGGCTACGCAAGATTTAGCATAGAACGCGCAACTAGAATTCATGAACCATGAACCAGTCGAATGAAGTTTTTTTGATCAACGTCACCGGCCGCGACCATCCTGGGCTGTTGGCCAGCGTGACCGCTGTGTTGGCCGAGAGTGCCGTTAATATATTGGACATTGGCCAAGCCGTCATTCACGAACACATCTCGCTGGGGCTGCTGGTTGAATTGCCAGCCGAACAGTCCGCGGCCACGGTGATGAAAGAGTTGCTCTACGCCGCGCACCAGCAGGAGGTGCAGGTCAACTTCACCCCGATCATGCTGGAGCAGTATGAGCGATGGGTGGCCGAGCAGGGCAAAGAACGTCGGATCATCACGATGATGGGCCGCCAGCTGACCGCGCGGCAGATCGCTGCCGTGGCCACACTCTGCGCCGATTACGGGCTGAACATCGACCTGATCAACCGCCTTTCGGGTCGGCGCTCTTTTGTCAATCCCCAAATTCATCCCAAAGCGGCGGTACAGTTTATCGTTGGCGGCCACGTGCCAGATGAACGGGAACTGCGTAGCCATCTGCTCCAGCTCTCGCAGGAATTGGGCATTGATCTGTCGGCCCACATCGACGATATCTACCGGCGCAACCGGCGGCTGGTCGTCTTTGACATGGACTCCACGTTGGTGCAGGCCGAGGTAATCGACGAACTGGCCAAGTTGGCGGGCGCGGGCGAAGCAGTGGCCGCGGTGACCGCGGCGGCCATGCGCGGCGAAATTGATTTCAAAGAGAGCCTGCGCCAGCGCGTGGCCCAACTACGTGGGCTGGATGAACGCGTGTTGCAACAGGTGGCCAATGCCCTACCACTCATGGAAGGCGCCGAACGCGTCACCGACACGCTCAAACGGCTGGGCTACAAGATTGGCATCATCTCCGGCGGCTTTGACTATTTCGGCTATCACCTGCAACAGAAGCTCGGCTTCGACTATGTCTACGCCAACCGGCTGGAAATCGTCGCTGGCAAATTGACCGGCAACGTCGTGGGCGAAATTGTTGATGGCCCCAAAAAAGCCGAACTGTTGCAACAGATTGCGCTCAAGGAAAATCTCACCCTCGCCCAAACCATTGCCGTTGGCGACGGTGCCAATGACATTCCCATGCTCAGCACTGCCGGGATGGGGGTCGCCTTTCACGCCAAGCCCATTGTGCGCGCAAAGGCTGAACGCGCGATTACCAACCTCGGTCTCGACGGCTTGCTCTTTCTCATTGGCATCCGTGAGCGCGAATTTCGGCAAGGGGCATAGAAGCCATGCATCAACTCGCTGTTCTCAACGTGCTCGTGCTGCGCCACCCGACCGCGGCAGAGGCGCTGCTCCTGCGCCGCAGCCCCACCAAAAACATTTTCCCCAACCACATCACCGGCATTGGCGGCAAGGTAGAGCTGGGCAAAGGCGAAGGTAACGACCTGACCACCGCGGTCTGGCGTGAATTTGGCGAAGAGACTTGCATTCCCGCCACGATGGTCGTCAATGTGCGGCTGCGACTCTCGACCATTCTCACCCGCGATCGATTACAGGTCATCTTGCTCTGGTACACCGGTCAACTCACCGCGCTGCCGCCAGACCTCAGTTGCAGCGAAGGCGAGTTGGATTTCTACGCAATCGATCAGTTGCCCACCCACGCGATGATCCCCACCGCCAGCCAGGCGATTCAGTTCATCCTTGCACTCCCCCCAGATGATGAAACTATCTATAATGGCTATTTCGACGCCGCGAATCGTCTCTACACGAACCGCGGTCAGTAATGCACGGCGTACCGTTCATCATCTACCGTTCATCATCTACCGTTCATCATCTACCGTTCGAGTTTACCGTCCGCAACTTATCGTTCAGCATGAGAAAGGCTCGTTATGAAAGTCCTCTTTATCGGCGGCACCGGCAAGATCAGCTCTGCCTGCACGCCCCTGGCAGCCCAACGCGGCTTCGACATGTATCTGCTCAACCGCGGCCAAACCGACCGCCCCGTGGCCAAAGGAGTGCAGCATTTGCACGGTGACATCCGCGATCGAGCTTCAGTCGCGGCTGCGTTGGAAGGTCATACCTTCGATGTTGTCGTCGATTGGATCGCGTTTACACCCGACCAGATCCAAACTGACCTCGATCTCTTCCGGGGCAAGGTGGGCCAGTATATCTTCATCAGCTCGGCCTCGGCCTATCAAACGCCGCCGGCCAGCTTGCCCGTCACCGAATCCACCCCCCTCGACAATCCCTATTGGCGCTACTCGCAAAATAAGATTGCGTGTGAAGAGCTGCTTTGGCGCGAATATCGAGAGCACAAATTTCCGGTGACCATCGTGCGCCCGTCCCACACCTATGACAAAACCATGTTTCCCTTCATGGGTGGCTACACCACGATCAATCGCATGCGCCAAGGCAAGCCGGTGGTCGTTCATGGCGATGGCACATCACTCTGGACGATGACACACCACACCGACTTTGCCAAAGGTTTCGTGGGATTGATGGGCAACAGCCGCGCGGTGGGTGATGCCTTTCACATCACGTCGGATGAATGGCTGAACTGGAACCAGATCTACACCATTTTCGCCGCGGCCGCGGGGGTGAACGAACCAGAATTGGTCCACATCCCGTCAGCGCTAATCAATGCCTACGATCCCGATCTCGGCGCGGGCCTGCTCGGTGACAAAGCCGCCAGCATGGTCTTCGACAACAGTAAAGTCAAATGGCTGGTGCCCGATTTCCTCTGCACCACGCCGCTGAGCCGGGGCGCACGCGAGGTCATGGCCTGGTATGACGCTGATCCCGCGCGCCAGACGTTGGATGAGAAGATGGATGATCTGATGGATACGCTGATTGCGGCCCAGGCCAAGGCTTGGCCGCAGTAGACCTTTTGGAGCACAGCTCATTCGGGGCGGTGCGGATCCCGAACACGAAGAAACTTGTTTTACGCGGTACTCAATACTACAGTGCGCGCAATACACTGTCACGCAATTCTTACTGGCTACAGCACAGCGCCACAGAGTGCGTTGCACAGGTGTACGCAAACCATTTTGCGCCAAATGGTGTTACCTGTGCGATGCACTCAAGAGTTTCTACGTGGACAGAGACCGAACGCAACAGACATAGGTTACACTGTTTCAACCCGCTGTAACAGAGGATCCCAGATATTTGTACGGCGTCAAGTCTTCCTGGAAGGGGTAAGAATTCTCGCCGATTTACAGCGATCGTTGTGACCCCTTCCAGGAAGACAGGCTGGTGAAAATGCCAGATGCAAATAGGCCACAACATAGGTTACACTGTATCCATACAGTGTGACGTAGATCGTTTCACATTTCCCGTGGACGCCGAGAAGGTCACCGACCCTTGCGGTTGCCCGCGGAGTATCGGCGAGCCGATGATCTTATGAAACCTATCTATTTGCCGTTGGCTGCGCTTGTCAAGGCCATCCACGCCTTGGACAAGCGCAGGCGGCGACTATCGAAATCCCACGTTACAGTGCACGGAACACACGGCAATCCATGCCACAGATAAAGCAGGGAAGAGAACATCCTATGCCCTTTGACCAATCAATTTTGCTCCCCAATTCAGAAACACGTGCCCGAATTCTACCGATTCTAGAAGCCGCGCTGGCAGCTGTCGATCCCAAAGAGGCGGTTCACCACGTGTTGCAACGCGACGGTGATACCCTCACGGTGGGCGGGCGTCGCTACAACCTGGCCGACTTTCGCCGCGTGCTGATTGTCGGCGCGGGCAAGGCAGGCGCGCCCATGACACAGGCGGTCGAGGCAATCCTCGGCGATCGCCTCGACGCGGGGCTGGTGGTGGTCAAGACAGACCACGGTGGCGCGACGAAAACGGTAGAGATTGCCGAAGCCACCCACCCCATGCCCGACGCGGCAGGCGTACGGGCGGGCGAACAGATTTTGGCGCTCGCCCAAGCTGCCACGGCCGATGACCTGGTGATCGCGCTGCTCTCGGGCGGAGGCTCGGCCCTGCTGGTTGCCCCAGCGCCGGGATTGACACTGGCCGATCTGCAAGGGTTAACCGATACGCTGCTCGCGTGTGGCGCGACGATCAACGAAGTGAACTGTCTGCGCAAACATTGCAGCGCGGTGAAGGGGGGGCAGTTGGCACGGGCCGTGGCCCCGGCCACCCTCATCACGCTCGCCTTGAGCGATGTCATTGGCAGCCCGCTCGATGTGATTGCGAGTGGCCCCACCGTCCCCGACGACAGCAGCTGGACCGATGCCTGGGCCATTGTCGAGAAGTACGAATTGGCAGACAAATTGCCAGCGCCGATCGTGCAACGGCTGCGGGCCGGTCTCAACGGCGAATTGGCCGACACCCCCAAAGCGGGCGATCCAGCCTTTGCCAAGACGCAAAATGTGGTGGTGGCAGACAATCGGGTCGCGGCACGGGCAGCGCTCGCCAAAGCAGCGGAGAGTGGCTACAACACGCTGTTGCTCACCACCCACGTGGAAGGGGAAGCCAGCGAGGTGGCCAAGGTCGCGGTGGCCCTGGCCAAAGAGGTGCAGGAGACGGGCAATCCGGTCGCGGCACCCGCCTGCCTCATTCTGGGTGGCGAGACAACCGTTACCCTGGGCACCGATCCAGGCCAAGGTGGGCGCAACCAGGAATTGGCGTTGGCCGCGGCCATTGCGCTGCAGGGTTGGCCCGGCATCACCGTGGTGGCGCTGGCCACCGACGGCACCGATGGTCCCACCGATAGTGCGGGCGGCGTGGCCGATCACCAGACCGTCGCCCGGGGCGCGACCGCGGGTCTCTCGGCGCTAGCCTTTTTGCGCGCGCACAATGCCTATCCGTTTTTGCAAACAACCAACGATCTGCTCTTGACCGGCCCCACCCAAACCAACGTCAACGATCTGATCTTTGTAATTGTCGAGGAGTGATCTGATGCGTACCGGTGTTTCCTATATGGGTCATCACAACCCAAAGCATCTGAAGAGTGATTTCGAGGCAATGCGCAACCTGCAATTGGACGAAGTCTTTGTCTGCATGCAGGAGAATGACTTTGTCAACTTTCCAGGCAAAGTCCACTTTGCACCCCAACTGGCGCAGGAGGCAGGGATCCGTCCGTTGGCGCTCTTTTGGGGGGCGCTCAATCTTTTTGGTGGCGGGCGTTCCAGCCACTTTTTGCTCGAGAATCCCGATTGTTTTCAGGTCGGGATCGACGGTTCCCATCGCGCCGCGGGCTGCTACAACAATCCCAAAGCCGTGGCCCATATTCAGCGCATGATCGATACCGTGGCCGCCGCGGGCTATGCGGGCTATTTCATCGATGAGCCAACACCGCTCCGCGACTGCTATTGCCCCGCGTGCCGCGCCCGCTACGAGCAGACCGTGGGCGGAGATCTAGCCACCGCGCCCACGGCACACCGAGAAGAATTTCGCCAACAATCTGTCATCGATTATGTGCAAGAGATTGCCGACTATTGCAAAGCCAATCACCCCCGGCTGGAAACCTTCTGTTGTCTGATGCCCCACGACGATGCCATGTGGGAAGCGGTGGCGCAGATCGATGCGCTCGACAATTTGGGTACCGATATTTATTGGACCAACAATGATCGTGATCTCGCGGAGATGGGGCCGATTATCGACCAGATGGCCGCGGTAGCCCAGGCACACGGAAAAACGCATCACGAGTGGCTCGAGTGTTGGCGCGCCGCAGCGGGCCGCGAAGCCCGCATCCGTGAACAGGGAGAGATCA
Organism: Caldilineaceae bacterium; assembly: GCA_965228585.1. Taxonomy (GTDB): domain Bacteria; phylum Chloroflexota; class Anaerolineae; order Caldilineales; family Caldilineaceae; genus JAHBVH01. Next base: position 1,657,510 of record CBDDHX010000004.1, on the reverse strand, counting down.
TGGTGCGCCGTCAGCCGGACGCGTTTTACGTGTGGGCATGGGAAGGACAGATCGGCACCTACGAGAGCTGCGCCAATCCCGCAGCGGCATGGGCCGAGGCCTGCAGCGTGTTGCGCATGGCCAAAAGTGGTTGACGCTCCACGCAAGATCTCTGCAATACTGTAAGCACAATGACAGAGGCAAAACCACTGAAATGTGATAGGGTAGCAATGTAGGATCTTGTCGGCAGCAACGGGGCTGTCGGCAATTGTTTTCTTCAATGATGAAGGGAAGAACCAAAATGATGAAGATTATGATCTCTGAGCGCGCGTCGGCTGCCTACGTCAGCGAGATGGAGTATGCAGCTTCAATGTATTTCAGTGCAGCTCACCTGCCGGGTGGCACCAGCTCCTCTCTGGTAGCCGACCCAGTGCCGCTGGGCATTGATTCGCTGTCCGGACGCACAACAGAGCAGGCCACTCAGCAACAGCGCACGCGTTCATAATCCACTGTGCTGGTTGTGATCAGCTCGGCTCGCCCAGCTGAAGTGGCTCAGATGAGTTATGACCAGACAAAAAGGGGCCATCGCCCTGTCGACCCGTGGTAATTCGTGTCGACAGGGCGGTGGCCCTTTTGGTTCACGCCGAATGCAAGGGGTTGGGCAGTGCCTGCTCGATCCGGGCACGATACTGCTGTTCGTAGTAGGCTTTAAAGTTCCCCGCTTTGATGGGCCGCCACCACCACTCGTTGCGAATGTACCATTCGACGGTCAGCTGCAACGCATCGACCAGCGAGTGGCTTGCTCGCCAGCCCAGTTTTTCCAGCTTGGTACAATCGAGACTATAGCGTCGATCCTGCCCCGGCCGATCGGTGACGAGCCGGATGAGTGACGTGGGCTTGTCCAACAGTTCACAGAGGGTCAACGCCAGGGTCATGTTCTTTGTTTCGCGGCCCGAGCCAATGTTGTAGACTTCGCCAAGCGTACCATGCCGCAGGATCTGATCAACCGCGGCACAATGATCCTGGACAAACTGATAGTCCCGTTCATAGCAACCATCGCCATAGACCGGGATCGGCTGCTCTTCCAACAGATTGGTGACAAAGAGCGGCACGACCTTCTCGGGATATTGATAGGGACCAATGCTGTTGCTGCCCCGGCTGATCGTCACGGGGAGATCAAAGCTGTTGAAGTAGGCCAGGCAGAGCGCATCGGCACCAGCCTTGGTGGCCGAATAGGGACTGCGTGGGTCGAGGTTGTCACTCTCCTTGAAACTACCGCTTAGAATTTGACCGTAAACCTCGTCGGTCGAGATCTGGTGGAAGCGTTTTACGCCAAAACGCTTGGTCTGTTCCAGCAATGCACAGGTACCCATGACATTGGTGCGGGCAAAGACATTGGGCTGGATCAGAGAGCGATCGACGTGGGTTTCGGCAGCAAAGTTGACGATGCAATCGACTTCGTACTCGACAATTGCATGGGCAACTTGGGTTTCATCACAGATGTCGCCCATGATAAAGGCATAGCGGTCGCCGTGTGCTTCCGACAGGCCATGGAGCGTGCTGGTGTTGCCGGCATAGGTCAGGCCATCATAGACGATGATGCGACAGTCCGTGTACTTGTCCAACATATAGCGCACAAAGTTGGATCCGATAAAGCCCGCGCCCCCCGTCACCAAAATGTTCTGAAAACATGCGGTGCTCACGGTTCGTTGATCCTCATTCGATGTCTCAAACAGTTCAGCGCAGACCTTGTTTGGGGGAATTTTGTTACCATTGGCTGAGTTGCCATTGGCTGAGTTGCCAGTGCCAAGAATACCATTGGCAAGCTCATCGTTGTCATAGGTCTGGTTTGTGTAACAAAAGCGATCTTCTTTCATAGTGCTCCTCTCCCTCTCCAGGCGTCTGTAGCGAAATAGTGCGGTGATAGCTGATGCAACGGTGGTGAAGCAAGTTGGCAAGTGGTTGGCACTCGCAAGCGAACCCAGGCGGTTGCCATTATGGCGCTGTTCTGATCCTGCCCGCCCAGTGATGCAGCTTTTCAATGGCCCCGCACAGGCAGTCAATTTCCTCTTCACTCATCTGCGAATAGAGCGGGAGGCAGAGCACACTGGCCGCGACGCGTTCCGTCACCGGCAGGCAAGGCGCGGCAGCCGAATCTGCCGTGGCGTAGGCTGTGTGTTGATGCAGAGGTGGATAGAAATATTTGCGGGGAAAGATATTCTCCAGCATCAAATTGTCATAGAGTTGATCGCGCGTGAGACCGAACAAATCGGCATCAACGACAACGGCTAAATTTTGGTGGGTGACGCTCACGTCGGGCTGCACTTGTTGAAACTGTAGGCCGGGCAAGCGAGCGAGACGTTCCTGAATTTGCGTGACATAGGCGCGGCGATTGGCGATGACCTGTGGAACGCTCTCTAGGTTTTCGAGTGCCAACAGTGCATTGAACTCTTGCAGCTTGGCGTTGATGCCAGGGAAGAGCGACTCTTCGCCACCGGGAATCCCAAACTTGCGTGCCAGCTCCAAATAGTTGGCCAACGTGGCGTCGGTCGTGGTAATCGCGCCACCTTCACCCGCGGGAAAGAGTTTGGTCGCGTGAAAGCTAAAGACTTCGGCTCGGCCAAAGCTGCCGATGGGTTGCCCCCGATAGCTGGCCCCAAAAGCGTGCGCTGCATCAAAGATGAGCGCGAGCTGGTGCCGATCCGCAATCTGTTGCAACGCATCGATGTCACAGGGATGGCCATAGACGTGCACGGCAAGAATGGCCGAAGTTGCCGGGGTGATGGCGGCCTCGACCGCGGCCGGGTCCAGGTTAAAGGTGGCCGGGCAGATGTCGGCAAAGCGCGGGCGCAGGCCAGCCCACTGCAACACGTGGGCGGTGGCTGCAAAGGTGAAGCTGGGCACGATCACCTCACCCGTTAAGTGCAAACCCGCCAGCGTCAAAAGCAGCCCCAACGTGCCATTGCAGACGGTAATCGCGTGTGGCACCCGCAACGTGCTTTGCAGCCGCGCTTCCAGCTCGGGGACATAGCGGGCGTGGTTGGTCAGTTGGCCGCTGCGCAACATTGCCGCGAGTGGTTCTGCAATCGTAGCCAGATCGGGAAAGACGGGGCGCACGATGTGAAGCGGACAGTGCGCGCTCGGCTTTCCGCCCAGGGCCACGGGCTTCTCCAGCCCTGATTGTGTGGTGATCATAACCTCATTCTCCGCATAGTCATCTCCAACGTATTTTGGATTCCAGGTGGGCCATTCCATCCACGTGAGTTCGGCATGACCAGAATTTTTGGGAGCTGCTTTGGTATTCGTGAACGGTGGCGGTGACGTCAAAAATTCAATTGCTTGGTTCAGCCCGACATGTGATTCGAATGTGTTTGCCAGTAACGGTTGGCCTTGGTAAGCGCATCCGGGTTGACGATCTCGCCACTAAAGACCACCCAGGTGGTCAGCAGCAGAATCCGCAGATCCAGCCAACAAGAGAGATGATCCACATACCAGATGTCGAGCCGGATGCGGTCATCCCACGTCAGCTCACAGTTGCCATTAATTTGGGACCAGCCCGTCAGGCCGGGTAACACGTTGAGCCGTGCCATCTGCTCTTCCGAATAGTGCGCCACCATCTCCAGATAGACGGGACGGGGGCCAATAAAGCTCATCTCCCCCCGCACAATGTTCCAGAGTTGCGGCAATTCGTCGATCTTGAAGCGGCGCATGATTCGTCCCAGCGGTGTTGCCATGGGGTGATCGGGGCGCACGTGCCCCATGGCAAGCTTGTCCTGGTCGTTAACCACCAACGTCCGAAATTTGTAGATCCGAAACGGCTTGCCGTGACGCCCGGCCCGGATCTGTGAAAAGAAAAGGGGGCCGTCCGCGTGCCAAAACCGCAACCCGAGAAAAGCGAGCAACAACAGGGGAGAGAGCAAGAGTACAGTTGGTAACAACAGGCCGATGATTGCAAGATCCAAAGCTCTTTTGCCGTGTGGATAATAGGTCATCTTCCATCTCCTGATTGGTACAATGTTTGCAATGACGGTTGGCCTGCACCCATGTACAGGCTCGCTCTTTTCAGAGCCTCTCCTGAAACCGGTAGACTGTGGGCTATCGCTCTGGCCAAGGTCGACGCAGAGAGCTTCAGGAGATCTGTTTACTGTCCCACAGAGTTGCCAGAGGCGGCTTTTGTGGTTGCTGTGGAAGGGGTCACGACAGCGTACTGATTTTCTTGTAACAATTCGGCATAGATGGTCTGGATCTGTGCAAAGACAAGTTGCTCATCAAAGGTTCTGCGGGCCAGTTCACGGCCAGCTTCACTCATGCGAACGGCAGATTCACGATCCGTCAGAATGGCAAGGGCGGCTCGCGCCAATGCGTTGACATCACCATGGGGCACCAGGTGTCCGTTATCGCCATCAACCACTGCTTCGCGGTTGCCCCGCACGTCTGTTGCCACCACGGGCACCCCCATGGCCGCGGCCTCCATGATGGCCCGGGGGATGCCTTCGTAGGGCGAGGGCAACAACAGCACATTCATCATGGCATAGATCAGCGGCATTTCGTTGTTGGGCTGAAAGCCGATGAAATGGCAACGGTCGGCGATACCATACGCAGCGGCCGCGGCTGGCTCCACCGCGTCTGGTTTGCCGTGGTCGGTTTCGCCGGCAATCAAGAAGTGCACGTTGGGCAGTTGCTCGGCCAGACGTGCTCCCGCGGCCAGAAAATCGAGGAAGCCCTTGCGGCGGGCAGCCAAACGCCCGACAAAGCCAACCACCGGGGCATCAGCGGGAATGGCAAGCTCGGCCCGCTTGGCCTGCACGGCTGCGTCCTCCAATTGTGCCGGTGCAAAGCGGGCCAGCTCGATCCCGTTGCCAATGTGGATCATCTTGGCGGGCGAGCCAATGCCAGCGGCGAGCGCCGTCTGCACATCTTCGCGATTTTGCGAAAGCACCCGATCTGAAAAGCGGGTGACAAACTTTTCCAACGCCATGTAGAAGCGCCGTTTGGGGGCCGACATCTGCTCGTGAAAATGATAGCCGTGAATCGTGTTCAGAATGATGGGCACACCGGCCAAACGGGCGGCAATCTGTCCCAACAGCGCGGCCTTGGCCAGGTGCGTGTGCACAATGGTGGGCCGCTCCCGGCGCAAAAGCCAATAGAGCTGCCAGAGCGTGCGCAGATCGGGCAGCGGGGCGAGATCGCGGGCAATGGGCAGTGCAATGCAGCGGATGCCCGCGGCCTCGACATCGCGCAGTTCTGGCCCGGGCGAGGCAACGCCGGTGAGTTCGTAGCCAGCTTTTTGCAGCGCGACCAGTTGGTTGAGCATCAATCCCTTGAGTGACGAACTGACCGTGATGATGTGAAAGACTTTGATGGGTTGCATCTCGTTTTCCTCTGTTGGGTCTCGCTGCAACACACCGGCTGCTATGCCGGGATGCCATCGAGATAGTGGTTGTGCCACAGCTCAAAGTTGAGCAGCAACCACAGTTGAATATCCCAAACCTGCTTGCCTTCGCTATGTTCCCGCCACAGCTGTTCAATGAAATCTACATTGAAGTAGCCACGACGCCGCACCGCGGGATCGAGCAGCACGGTAAAGGCATAGTCGCGCAGCTCACCACGAAACCAGGGATCGATTGGCACCGAGAAACCATGCTTGGGCTTCTTTAATACAAACGCTGGAATCAACGGGTGAATGGCCCGCTTGAAGAGATACTTGGTCTCGCCACCGCGGATCTTGTAGCGGCTGGGCATCTGAAAAGCCAGCTCCACCAGCCGGTGATCGAGCAGCGGGAGCCGCGCTTCCAACCCACAAGCCATGGTTGCCTTGTCAGTCTTTTCCATATAGACATCGGCCAGCCACCGTTTCAGATCGATGTACATCAACTGATTGAGATGGTCGGCGGTGTGGCGGTCGGCAAAGCGGCGGTAATCGTGTCGAAACGGGACAACGGGATCATATTCAGTCAGCGCGGCGTGAAAGGCTGGTTGCAACAGGTTGGCTTGCATCTGCGGCGTAAAGAGCGTGAGCCAGGTTGCATAGCGCTCCGCGGGATCGGCCACGGCGAGCGTCTGTGCCAGCTGCTTGATCGAGCGGGACCGGGGCAGGCGCGCGGCCAAGGCCGGAATCCAACGCTGGATCAGCGGGGCGGGCAGGCGTTGATAGAGCCCCGCCGCCTGGTCGGCCACATAGCGTCGATAGCCACCAAAGAGTTCGTCCCCCCCATCACCTGTCAAGACAACCTTGACCTGTTGACTGGCCAGTTGGCTCAACAGGTAGACGGGAAAGCCCGCCGGATCGCCAAAGGGCTCGTCGTAATGGTGGATCAGCGTGTGCAGGGTTTCGATCAGATCAATGTGAGTGACCTGCAACTCGTGATGTTCGGTACCAAAATGCGCGGCCACCCGGCGGGCGTCGCTCAGTTCGTTGTAGCTATCATCGGCCTGAAAGCCCAGCGAAAATGTCTTGATTGGCGTGTCGGTGTGGTGTTGCATCAACGCCACCACCGCGCTCGAATCGACGCCGCCACTGAGAAACGCCCCCACCGGCACATCCGCGATCATGCGGCGACGCACGGAATCATCGAGCAGCGTCAGGATTTCGGTGATGTACTGCTCCGGATCAGAGACGTTGGCCGGTGTGGTGCCGTTACCGGCAACCCGCGCCGCTCTCTCCACATCCCAATACTGTCGGATCTCACTCCGTCCGTTGCGGGCCAACAGATAGTGGCCGGGCAACAGCTTGTTGATCCCGCGGTAGATGCTCTTTGGGGCCACGGCATGGCCAAAGGTCAGAAAATTGCGCAGGCCGCCGAGGTCGACCTCGCGCGGCACCGTTGGGTCGGTCAACAGCGCCTTGATCTCAGAGCCAAAGAGCAAGCGTTGCCCCGCCTCCTCATAGTAGTAGAGCGGTTTCTCACCGATGCGGTCACGGGCGAGCAAGAGCGTTTGTGTGCGCTCGTTCCAAATGGCCAGGGCAAACATACCGTTGAGCCGCTGCAGACAATCGACACCCCACTCTTCATACGCGTGCAGGATCACTTCTGTGTCGCTTTGGGTGCGAAAGCGATGGCCCCTGGCCTGCAACGTCGGGCGCAGATCGAGGTAATTGTAGAGTTCACCGTTGTAGACGATGCAACAGCGCCGATCCTCATTCCAGATCGGCTGCTGTCCGCCCGCCAGATCGATGATGCTGAGACGGCGCATGCCCAGTGCCACCCGGTCGTTACACCAACTGCCCTCTTCATCGGGCCCGCGGTGGGTCAATGCGGCCAAGGCCGCGGGTAGATGAGCGCCTGGTTCGGCAGGTGCGGTAAAATTTAACTGGCCATATATGCCACACATGATTTGATCCCAATCAATGAACGATGTGGGGGGGCGACCGCAAGGGTGCCCCCCCACAGAAAATGTCCAACCATTTATTGAACTGTATTTTTGTTCTGTAATCGAAGTTTTTCGGATTCCAATCACAGCTAGACCTTGCACCTTGCGGCGTGAGCATCCTCCCATGCGCACATCCAGCGGTAGAGAACGCTGATTCCACCTGCTTGCTCGATTAATCGCGCATACTTGCGCGCTGGCTGCAAAAGCGGTTGGAACTCAAAGCCACAGAAGGTCACTGTGCTCTTCAGCAGGTGATTCCCGTTGCACCTTGGGTCGAACGCTCATGCTGGGCGATGTGGAGAATGCAACTCCACTTGGCCTCGGTACCCCTTGGCTGCGATCCAACTATTCGGCCAGTGTCGCGGATGCCGACGGCGCGGGCGCTTGTACCACGAGCGCAACGACCGCGTGAAAGTCCGGCCCGATCATCGTCGCGTCGCTGTGCGAGCCGGTCAGCGAGACCATCACCGTCTCTACATCGGCGGTACGAAACGCGGGATCGACCTCAACGGGTAACGTGGCTGTGGCCGCGCCCGCGGCAAAGCGGATTTGCTGGGGCAATCGGCTGTAATCGACACCGTTGCGGGCCGTGCCGCGCACGATAATGGGAACGGTGAGCGGCTCGGCTAGATCGCCGGTGCGTTGAAAGCGGAATTCCGCGGGCTGGGCACCGGCATAGGTAAAGAGACGCGGCGCGGTCACGGTAACCACCGTTGGCATTGTGTTGCGGAAGCTGACATTTTTCACCGCATCGTTGATGGTGAGGGTGTCGGTATAGTTTGCGGCCGTCAACAACTCGCCTGCCACGCGCACGCCATCAAAGATGACGGTATCAATGCTGTTCAGCACACCGCCCGCCGAAAATTGGTTGCCCGTATCGCCACCGGCCCCCCGCGTGCCCCACATGGCCGCTGAGATGTTCTGATAGCGGATCCGGCGCATGGGCCCATGGGGAGCACGCACCCAGAAGAGGCTGCCCCGGATATGCTCGTAGCGAATATTTTTGTAGAGATAGTCGCTCAGGCTGCCCGGCCCATCCTGGTTCGAAAGCGTTAACCCGAAAAGGGCAGAGACAATGTCAATGTTTTCCCAGGTGACGTTGCTGATGTGATTTTTGTGTAGATCAGACGAGCCAATGGAACCGCCGGAAGCGTAGTTAAAGATCACGCTGTTGCTCACGACAATGTCGCCGATCTTTGGCCAACGGATTCCGCCTTTGATCGAGATGGGGCTGTCGCCGCTAGAGACAAAGACATTGTCGATGCGGATGTTTCTGGAGCCAACGGGATCGATCCCATCGTCACCGGCAAAGAGCGCGAGATCTTCATTGGCATAGTCGATGGCCTTGAGGTTGTAGATCGACCATTGTTCGGAATTGGTGATCAGCGCGTTGAACATGCTTGGGTTCTGGATGATGATCCCTTCCACCACAATGTTCTCGGCCTGGTAGGCATAGATAACCGCGCGCAGATCATCTGTCTCTTTCGGCAGATAGCGGATGTTGACACCGTTGCCATCGACCACACCCCGGCCAAAGAGGCGCACGTTCTCCACTGTATTGAAGTGCAGCGCTGGCTCGCGAAAACCAGCGGGCGGCGGCGCAACTTGCAGACGGGCACCACCGGCCAGATGCATCGTGAGATCGCTCTGCATGCGCAGCGATGTGATGCGATAGGTGCCCGGCGGAAAATGCAGGATCGCGCCGGTGGCCGCGGCTTCGTCAATGAGCGCCTGAATCCGCGCGGTCTCGTCCCGTTCTCCCGTCTGATCAATGTCACGTGCCCCCACATCGATCACCGCCGCGGTTGCCGGCAAGGGTGCCTCCAATGGATCGGCAAAGAGGAAGAGGATCGGGGCCGAGAGCGCATGACCGGTGCTGGCCTGGCTGCGGTGCACAACCAATTTGCGCGGCACCTGCAGATCGAAACGTAGCGTGTCGGCCGTGGCCTTGGGTTGCAATTGATAGCTGGTGGGGCTCAGGGTGTAGGTCGTGGCCCGGCCCGGCACCGTCACCTCGATCTCTACGCTGCCCGCAAAGGAAAAGTGGGCGTAGCTAACATTGCGATACTCTTCCACATAGAGCGGTTCGCCGTTGACACGCACCTGAAAGCGTTCGCTGTCGCGCACGTGGTCGACATTGACCGGCGCTGGATAGGTGACGACTTTGCTGGGCAGCTTCACCGTGGCGACTGCCTGCTGTGCCCGGGCCAGACGTTGCCCCAAACAACCGGTTGCCAACAAAGCAATCAGCAGCAATCCGAGCCAGAGCGGCTTGCGTTGGAAACTAATGGAAAATCTCTTCAATGATCGCATCAATATGCACCTGTGAATAGAGTAACGTTTGATCTTTTGGCGAGCCTGGTCTCTTGGCATGTCGAGCAAATTTTCTGGGCAGATGCCCCTGGGTTCAGCGCGAAATCAACCGTTGCGGTAGCCATCTACCGCGGCAACCAAGCTGCTCGACGATTAGATGCAGGCTGCGTAAAGCGCTGTCAACCGCTGGCTGGTGACCGCGTTGGAAAAGTTCTGGCAGACCCGCTTGCGCCCGGCGGCTCCCATTTGCGCAATCAACGCTGGATCTTGAATCAGCTGACAGAGCACTTGCACAAAACAGTCCGTGGCCTCGGTTGGGATGAGGAAGCCGGTTTTGCCATCGATGATCGATTCCCGCAAGCCGGGCAAGTCGGAGCAGACCACGGGCAATCCTGCGGCGCTCGCTTCCAACGCCACCACCGGAAAGCCTTCCCACCGGGAGGGCAACAGCAGCAGATCCGCAGCCCGCAGCAGGCGGGTAACATCGTGGCGCAGGCCGAGCAAATGCACATTGTTCTGCAGTTGCAAGCGCTGGATCTCCGCGTTGATCCAGCCGTGCAACGGGCCATCGCCAACCAGCGCAAAGTGACAGTGAGGGTGCGCCGCGATGAGTCGTTGAGCAATCGCCAGCAGACCCCGATGATTTTTCTGCTCGTCGAAACGTCCCACGTGCATGATCAATTTGTGTGCCGGATTCAGCTTTAATTCTGCTCGAATCGCATCTCGTTCCTTGCCCTCGATCGGAGGTGGCGTCTCCACGCCGTAATAGAGCGTCTGCGTCTCTTTCCGACTGGCGTCAAACGGATACTGTTGGCCCACGGCATCCAACACCGCGGTGGAACAGCCGGTGATTACGCTGGCATGGCGCAGGGCCAATGGCACGCTCCAGCGGGCGTACAGATTGCGCAGCTTCAACAGCAGCGGGTTCGTTATGGCCGTGGCCGCAAAGTCCGTGTTGTGAAACGAGACAATGGTCGGTATCCCCTGTTGAGCCGCCAGCCAGGTGGGCAACCCCGCGTAGACAGTCAGGTGATTGTGGACGATGTCGTAGCGTTCGCGCTGCAACAGTTGGCGCAGTTGCGCGGTATAGCGCAGGTGCGTCACCCCCAGTGGCACGTGCCAGACCCGTGCCCCCAGCCCCTCCACTTGCGAGACGAGATTGCCGCGTGTGCTGCCCTGGCAACAGAAGTCCATTGCCACCACCTCGCGATCGATCGTTTGCAGCGTATTGATCAACCAACGCTCCACCCCACCCATGGTCAACCAGTGGAGCAGATGGAGCACGCGGATGGGACGTTCCAACGTAGCGCTGGGGTCGCGGCTGGCCAGCGCAACGGATGGTTGCCCGGCTGATTTGGGTTCATTCTGGGCTAGTTGTTGCACAACCATGCTTCCGTCTGCTTTTTCACATGTTGATAGAAACTCACGCGGCGCTCCTGCAACGCACATTCGTGAAAGTCACGCACCCGCGTCAGATTGGTGCTGGACATGCGGGCCATGCGGGCCGGATCCGCCACCACCTCGCAAATCTTGGCGGCCAGCGCGGTGACGTTGCCGGGGGGCACCAAATCCTCGGCGGGCAACAGTTCTGGGATTCCACCGGCAGTGGAGCCAATGCAAGGCAGCGCGCGGGCCATCGCTTCCACCATGGCCCGCGGGAGCCCTTCGGTGAGCGAAGGCAACAGAAAGAGATCAGCCCGATCCAGCTGCTCGATTACATCCCGACGCGCGGCAAGTTGGCCGGTGAAGCAGACCTGTTCGGCAACACCCAGCTGCTGTGTCTGTGCTTCCAGTTGTGAACGGAACTGACCGTCGCCAACAAAGATCAATTCGAGCTCACGGTCGATCTGTGGTAAAGATTGTGCAAATGCGTCAAGCAAAATGTGCGGCGCTTTGTAGAGCTGGTTGAGATGCCCCACCATGACCAGGCGCAGACGGGGTTTTTCCCGCAACGGACGGGGGGCTTCACAAAACGCGTCGTCCGCCAGTTCCACATCCGAATAGCTGGTTGCCAACGTGGCTTTGCCCGGCGGATAGCGCTGCTGTAGTGCTTGTGCCGTGACATAGGAGACGGCGCAAGCCCGGCGGCACTGTTGGCGCAACACGTGGGGAAAGTACCAGCGAAAGAAGGGTCGCAGTGGATGCTGGATCGCGCCCGCGGCAAAGACATCATACGGGTCGCTGATTACCTCGATCCCATAGGGACGTCGGGATTCGAGCAACTGCCAGAGCCGGTTGCCAACGGGGCAGGGAATGCGCAGTTGTATTGCCTCCACCTCTTGCACGAGCGGCTGTGCAATCCGCTGGATCGTGCGGTAGTTTTGCAGGTATTCCAGTGGCCCATAAAAATCGGGCAGGGGAACGGGCCGCACCCCAGGCCCCGACGATTGGATCCAGCCGCTGGGTGGGGTGGCCTGTTCGGTGGCGCGCACGCAGAGCAACACCTCATCGTAGACCTCGAGGTAGCGGGTCCAGAATTGGTAGCTTTCCGCGGCATTGGCAACCCACAACTCACCATCCGCTGTCAAGACAAAATGTTGGCTAGATGAAACCAGCACGTTCATGGCGCTTTCCTTTACAGATCAGATCCGTTGACAGGCGGATCATTTACAGATCAGATCCGTTGGCAGGCGGATCATTTACAGATCAGATCCGTTGACAGGCGGATCATTGAATAGATGACAGATTTTTCCGTGCTGTCACCTGGTCTTGCAGCATGGCTACCGCCGGACCGTTATGGCCGAAGCGGCCACGGTTACGAGCATGGCCAGCCCCCCATCTTTGGCAACAAACCAGACCACATTGTCGGTATCGGCGATCAGGAGAATGATGGCCAGGTTGACCAGAAAAGGGGCCAGCAACCAACGGCTGTCGCCGGGTTGCAACGTGGCGAGCAGATGGCGCAAGCTACCCACGTAGATGCCAAGACCGATAAATGCAATTGGCACGGCCCAGGGGGTGAAATTCAACATTGCCTCCCCGGCCAAACCATAGACTTTGGAGGACGAGTTGCTGATTGGCACCCAGGTGCCCCAGCCATATTGTGCCTCTGTCCCTTCTTTGACTTTGTTCGGCGGCCGGGCCATGATCGATTGGGGGATCATGCGGCTGACACCGCTGACGTACGTTCGCCCCCAGGCATAGTGGTAATCGTTCTCTGGTTGCGCCAGCCGATAGAGCAGAAACGCCTGCACATCACTGCGCCCCAGATCCCCAAGAATGACCGCTTGAAAGCTGTAGCCAGTTTGCTCCGCCAGTTCTTCGTGGGCAGCGGGACGGGTGATCTGGCCCAGCCCGGCGGGGCCAAAATGATCAAAGAATTGGTAGGCGTACATAAAGAGCAGAAAGAGTGGCAGCCCCAGATAGATCCATTTGCGCGAGAGCGGCCGCAGGTTGAAGTGAAACAGCCCCAGGATCCAAAAGAGGGGCCAGATCAGATCGCTGCGATTGCCGCGCAGCCCCCGGGCAAAGAGCGTGAGCGCAACGATGCCAACCAACACCAGCAACAGCACCGGCCAACGTTTCAACTGAGCCCGGTTGGCGGCAAAAACGACAAAGGCCATAAAGGTCAATATGGGCAGACTTTCGGCAATGGCAACGGTGTAGCCCAGGCCATCCCAGTTCGATGAATTGTTGGCCGAGGCAATGTAACCGGCCAATCCGCCAAACGACGCAAAGAGCCGCACGAGCAGCAACGCGGCAAGCGCCCAGGCAGCGCCCATGACGATCGTGTAGCGCCATCCCTGCAAGCGCCAGGCCAGCAAGCGCCGCGGACGGTCGGCAGTCAAGGCCGTCAACCAGCGGGCCAGTCGATAGAGGAGCAGACCCAGGAGATTGAGCAGGGCCATGGCGCCCAACCAATTGCGCCAGTCAAATGGCGGCGTCACCTTGAAGAGCGTGTACTGATCCCAGCCAACGTGTAGCAGGGGGGCCAGGAAAAAGAAGTAAAAGCCGTAAAGTCCCAACACCCCAATGGGATCAAAAATATCGACCCGCCGCCGGATCCAGGCCACGGCATCGGCACCGATCAATATGCCACAGCCAAAGATGGGCAGCAGAAACCAGTGCAGAAACTCCGCGCTCGCGAGAATAGCGCCAAGCAAGATCGCGAGGCAGAGATATGCCGCCATGGCCAGATCGCTGATCCGCAGGGCAAAGAGCCGAGCTGGCAGTGACGGTCGCAATGAATCAACCACGGTACGCTCCCGCATAGGCTGCCGTCAGTTGGTGCAGGCTCTGCTCGATGTTAAAGCTGCTGGCCTGTACCTTCTGCAACGCTTGCGTGGAGACGCAGGGTCGTCCACGTTCGGCCATGGCGAGCAGATCCGCGGCCCACCGGGTGGCTGGCTGTTGCAATGATTGGCGCTGCACAAGCAGATCGATGAGATCTACCTCCTCTGAAATCAGATCGCTGATCAGGCAGGGCAGCCCCGCGGCCTGTGCCTCCAGCAACACAACGGGCAATCCCTCAAAGAGCGAAGGCAAGAGCAAGAGATCCATTGCCCCCCGCATTAGCTGGGGCACATCGGTGCGCAGACCAGCAAAGATGGTCTGGTCGGCAATGCCAAGCGCTTGCACCTTTTGTTGAATGGTCGCGGCTAGTACGCCTTCGCCCACCAACAGCAGATAGGTGTTGGGGCGCTGTTGCATGGCAGCCGCCGCGATCTCCACCAGAAAATCATGATTCTTCTGCTCCATGAATCGTCCCACGTGGCCGATGACAAAGGCATCGCGCGGAATCTGCAACGTGGCCCGCAGCGCATGGCAATCGATGGGCGTGGCAAAGGGCTGCAGATCAATGCCATAGTGCAGGATCTGCCAGCGCGCATCTGTCTGCCAGCGGGGCCCATAGAGCGCCGCGGCCGCGGCCCCGCTGCAGGCCAACCCCACGGTCGCCTCGCGACAGAGCAGCCGCTTCATCAGCGTGTGGTAGCTTTTGCGCACAACGGTGGCACGCCGGTCGGGCACACGGGTATCATTGTGGCTGTGCGCGATTCGCACCGGGACGCCGAGCTTGCGAGCCAGACGCAGAATGTAGCCGCTGTAGTGGTGCACGTGGCTGTGGACGACGTGATACGGCCCTGTGCTTGTCCAGATCTCGTGCAAATTCTGGGCATAGCGCCAGGGTTGCTCCGAATGCAGACAGGGAATGATTTGACTGCCCAGCGCCTTGGCTTCGGCAGCATAGGCCGCGGGTTCCTGGTTGTGGACCAGAAAATCCATCTGGTAGCGCGTGCGGTCGATCTGGCGCAGAACATGCATTAACCACGTCTCGATGCCGCCGCGATTCATGCTGCCGACCACCTGCAAGATTCGAATTGGTCTCTGTTGTTCGCCCATTCAAAATCGCCTTCTTTGCGTTAGCCGGAATAGCCGGCCGTGCTCATTGTGTCGAGCCTAGCGGATGCGCAGGATGACCACGGCAGAAATTGCCGTTTGTACGCCCGCGCCAATCAACAGCGCCATGGCCGCGCCCACCAGGCCACGGCCCGGCACCAACCACCAACAGGCCAGCGCCGTTGCCAATGCCACCACAGCAAAAAGCGGGATCTGGATCCGAAAGTAGCGGGCCGCGGTTATGCCATAGCCGAGAAAAGAGGCAACATAGGCAACGGCCGCAGCCAACATGATCCAGACAAAGAGATCCGCCGCCACGTACGCCTCTGCATAGATCAGCGTCAGGAGTGGCCGACCAGCGAGCCAGGCAACGGCCACACCGCCCGCGCCCAACAGCAGCCCAATGCCAACCATTTGCAACAGGAGATGGCGAAAGGCCGCGATCTCTCCGGCGGCACAATATTTGGCCAACCGTGGACTGACCGACTGTCCCAGCGCGGTGACAACTGTACCGCCCGCCACGTTTAGGTAGGCAATGGCCGCAAAAATCCCCAGCGCGCTGGTGCCCAACTGCTCTTCGACGAAGTAGCGGGGAATATTGCCATTCAGCGTCAACAGCATCATCACAACCCCCAGCGGTAGCGCCAACCACGCGAGTTGGCCCAACCTTTGCCACTGCCAGCGGGGCCAGAGCGGACGCTCACCCAACGCTGTTGCATCGGCCAACAGCCAGGCAGTACAGCGCAGATCCCAGCCAATGAGCACAACGGCCCACGCGCCGATCATGCCAACAATCCCCCAGAGCAGCGAGCCGCTCCAATAGAGGCCAGCGATCATGGCGATCATGGCCAGGGGGCCGCGCAAGAGGAGCGATTGGGCAATCCGATCCATGCGTTCGCGCTGCTGCAAGAATCCGTAAAAGAGATCGCTCACGGCTTCCACCGCCTTGCTAATGCCCACGGCCAAGATCACCGCGGCGGTGGCACGCGTATAGCCAGCGAAGAGAAGCAGCGTGCCCAGCACCAACAACGCGATCAGAATGGTGAGCAGACGCAGGCTCAGATAATCGGCAAAGTGGTAGCGTTCACGGGCATCGGTGGCCTGCACGGTGCGCAGTTGCAGATTGGTCAACATGATGATGGGCGTGGTGATGGCCAGCCCCAAGGCAAATTGCCCTACCATTTCAGTGGTGCCCAACTTGGTCAACGCGGCGAGCGTGCCCCATTGTGTGCCAGCATAGACAAGATTGCCCACGAAGGTCCACGAGAAGTTGGCCCGCAACGAGAGACCACCGGCGGCCACACCGGGCAGCGTCTGTTTGGGTTCGGTCTTCGACGTAATCATCGAGTGGGCTCCGTCGAATCCACCACTTCTTTGGTAACATGGTTGTGGTTGGCCCGCGCAATCTCCCGTTTTTGGAGCAGCTCCACCGGCCCGAAGCGGGTGGCAGCGATCAATTGAAAGTCGATGTGATACTTCTGCAACGTGGAACGATAGTTGATGAGAATGGCACCAATGACATTGGCACCGGCACCATTCAACACTTGGAACGTTCGGCGCGCCATCTCCTTTTGGGTGCGCCGATGGTCGAGGAGCATCAAGGTGTCGTCTGCATAGCTGGCAAGCACCGCGGCATCCATCGACTCTAACACTTCGGGGGCGCTGATGAGCACCACATCTTTGCCTTGTTTGGCTCGATTGATGACTTTGGTAATGAGCGGTGAACTGAGCAGTTGGAGCGGCTCTTCAATCGCATCCTTGATCGTCATCAGAGCAAGGTTGGGTATATTGGTGGTGTAGGTGAAGATCGACGTGTGAGGACGCAAGCTGTACTCCTCCACCGTGTTGCGCTTCAGCTGAAATGCCCGGTGCAGTTTGGGTTGGCGCAGGTTGGCATCCAGCAACAGCACTTGCTTGCCCGCATCGGCCAACACGCGACCGAAATAGAGCGTGGCCGCGGCCGATTCCTCATTGCCAACCGGCGCGGTGATCAGAATGGTGTAGGGCTCGCTCCGATCCAGATAGTTGCGCAAGGCAAAACACATGGCACGATAATTTTCCAACAGCTCGGGGCGCAAGTTATCCATGGCTGGCAGTTGGCGCAAGAGTGCGCGGTGTTGCTGCCCCCGCAGAGGCGTGGCCAACAAGACGGGCACACCGACGATCTGCTCGATTGTGGCGACATCGGCAAAGCGTTCATCGAGAAAATCGTACAGGACAACCGCGGCCACCGAGAGCAGGAAGCCGAACAATACCATGCCCACCGCGAGGCGAATTGCCAGGCTGAAGTCCGCACCTTGCGGCAATCCCGCTGGCTCCACGATCACCAGATTGTGGGGATAGATCGCTTTTGATCGCTCGGTAAAGGCCAGCAAACTATCGACCACTCGCGCCACGTGAAGCTGGGCGATCTGGGGCACCGCGGCCTCGGTCGAAATCTCGATCAAGGGCGTATCTGCAATGTGACGGACGCGAATCTGGTCCAGCAGATCAGCAGCAGAGAGGCCCAAACCCTTGGCCGCGGCCTCGATGACCGGCCGCCGTCGGGTCAGCTCGACATAGGTTTTGACAGTTTCCGCGGAAGCAAAGGATTGGCTGGTGGCTGGTGTATCGGGCAGCTGGTCCACATGCAAGATGGCAACGGCTCGATAGACAGGGGGCAACTCGGTTGCAACCCAAAGCCCAAGGCAACCAGCGAGCAGCGTGCCAAGCAGGATGACATTCATGCGGCGGCGCGCCAATTGCACGTAACGGATTAATTCATCTCGATTTGATGAAGCGCCCTCAATCAATTTTCCCCCTTTGGCCCACTGTCGCTCTCTGTCACGGGCACTGATGAGCTTGTGATTTGGCTGCGCATGAAGCGAATCCCGTGAGGAGAACGCTTCACGGGCTCTATTGCAGTTGGGCGCAGGCAGGCAAGATGATCAGGTGGCGGGTGCACCGCGCTGCAAATGACGTGTCGATATGTTACAGAGAAAACAGATAGACCTTGCACCCTGGCGTGAACATTCTCTCATGCGCACACAGCGTTAAAGAACGTTGGTTCCACCATTGGGCAACGTTACCATGATTTCTCGATTAGGTGGTGGCATTGGCCATTACGGCATAGCCAAAGCCCGACTGTCCAAAGCCGTTGCCGTTGTACAACATGTGGAGTTGCTCCTTGTGCCGGTAGACGTAGGGATAGGCCAACATCTCCGAATCCCAACCGCTCTCGGCCACGTCGATACCTGCCTGCTCATCGAGCCGCGTCCACGAGCAGCCGTCGTCCGATTCGGCATAACCAATGCGGTAACTGTTCTGGCGCTCGGTGCGATAGTCGCGATAGCTGCGGTAGGCGTACCACATTTTGTAGTGGTTGGTGGCCTTGATTACCGAGGCGCGCACGAGCCCTGCTTCGTCGGGCGATTTGAAGTCGATGGCAACGATTCCCTGGCGTCGCCAATGGATACCATCTGACGATTCGGCATATTTGATGTGATAGAATGGCTCGGCCTGCCCCTTGTACTGGATCCATTTGACACAGGAGAGATACCACATGCGCCAGAGGCCATTTTCAACGAGCACACAGGGCGCGGCACAGAAGTGGGGCTCGGTGGGCGAGCGGTCCACAATCGGCCCCTTGTGGAGCCGCGTGAATGAGGTGCCCCCATCGTCGCTGACAGCCAGGCCAATGGAGTTGCGGTAGCCCACGGTTACCCCCTGATTCCAGCCAATGTAATAGAGGTAGAGCATTCCCCCGCGCTCGACAATCCACGAAGGCATGACACCACTATCGTCGAAAGCGCCCAACTCGCCCAAGGCCATGAGCGGCTCGGGGTGGAGATAGTGGATCTGCTGTGGCTGGTCGGCGTCCACCTCGATGTAGGTGGGCAAAGTACAGTTGGCGGCCGTGCGCGCGCCAAAGTAGATGCGCAGTCTGTCGGCTGTCAGATGGTGGGCAATTGGCAATTGGGCATGCGTCTTCATCCACGTGGCCCCCGCGGCCGACAAGTCGTTGCACAGGGGTGAAAAGATCAGCCCCTTTTTCTCCCAACCCATAATCTCTGTCCTCGCTCGTTCGTTTGGTCTCTTTCCTGAAATCTCTGCGTCAACGTAGCCAGTGAGAGGTGGTTCAGCACCACAACCGAATTTCAGGACAGGCGCTCAATAATTTGCAGTAAGTTGGTACTGTTGTGTGCGATGGCAGTCGCAGTGTGGCTCAGCTGTTGGCTTCCAAGCTACTCATGTGCCCCTTTTTCGCTGGCACCCCCATGTACACGCCCCACGGCTCAGTTTGCTGCTTGGTGAGGCAAGCCCCCATTGCCACCAGCGTGCCCTCGGCCAGGTGCGTGTAATCGCGAATGGTTGCATTCACGCCAAACCAGCAATACGGCTCGACAGTGCAGTGCCCCGACAGAACGACGTGTGATGTAAAGAAGACGTGATCCTTGATGATGCCGTGGTGGCCAATGTGGTTGCCGCTCCACATCACCACGTTGTTGCCCACCGTGGTGTAGGGCTGGATGGTGTTATCTTCCAGAATGAAGCAATTTTCGCCAATCTGCGCCTCGGGGAAGACCGTTGCCTTGGAGCTGATGTAGCTGATGTGCTGATAGCCCTTGGCTTTGGCCGCGCCATAGACATCGGCACGTCTCTTGCTCATGTGGCGACCCGTCATTGGGGTAAAGAAGGCATGGGTTGCCGGGTCATAGTGCGCTTCTACAGATTCAAAAGGGACCAGTGGCAGCCCTTCGAATTCCTGCTCATCGGCCAGATACTCTTGGTGGACGGTAAAGGCGACAACTTCATGTTCGCTATCGTGACGCAGATAGAAATGCGCAAGCGATGCCGTGTCGAGCTTTCCAAAAATGACAACTTTGGCCATGACCAATCTCCTTGCAGATGGGTTGCTTGTTTGCCGTTCATTTTCTGGTGGCGCACTGGGAGAGCGCAGCAGTGCAACCAGATGAAACCATTCCCTGGCGAGAAACGTTGCTTGCCACGCGTTTGGCGATCCCCGTTTCAGCCATTTTGAGATACGTTAAACAAACTGCGGAAGGGAGCGTGGGTACCATGCAGCAACCGCAACGCGCATTGCAACGTGAATCAAGGCGTTAATCAACAGGTCAATCAAGACGTCAATTAACACGTGAACCACAACTCGTTGACTCATGGGTGCGATTGCTGTGAAAACAACCGCTGCGTGCGCGGTAGCGAGCACTTTCTTTGGATTGAATGGAATGATGCTGAGTGAGAATCAGGTTGCTGCAAAGCGCAGAGCGTGCATTAGCCGGGATGGTATTGACGTGCCGAGCGATAGTCCGTCACATCTGGCAGCAGCGCGTCGAATCCCTGCTTGAAATCAATGCCCTGTGTTTCATCGCTGAACGGAATGGAAGAGAAGCCCAACATTGCCTTTTGTCCCGGTGTCAACCGGTCATAAATTGCTTGCGGCACATTTTCCACCATGTTGAAATTCTGCTTGATCCACCAACGGCCAAAGGTGGCAATGATGGACCAGCGCGTGCGATTTGCGCTGACATTGGCCAACGTACCGTGCCAAAGCCGACTATCCCAGATCACAATATCTCCGGCCTTGGAATAGATGGGAACACATTCATCCGCACGGCTGCGGTCGGCATATTCCCCGGATTGGTGTGACCCGGGCAAGACGATGGTGCAGCCATTCTCTTCATCTTGATCCTCGAGAATGATGGCCAGTTGCATAATGAACGATTCTTCCGTTACATAGGGCATGAAAGAGTCGATGTGCAGCGGCAGTGCATCGTTGCTGCTGCGCGCCAGAAAGGAGCGCAAGATGTAATTGGGCTCTTCAGCGGGAATGGCACGGTACCACTTGTCATTTAGGAAGTGTCGCAACACAGCGTGGACCTGTTGGGGCGCAAAGAGCATCGTGAGAAAATCGAAGTCCTTATTCTCGAGATTGTAGACCATGGGATGGTTACGGTTGAGAAATGGAATGTTTTCTGTTAGCTGTTCCTGGCCCTCTTGGTAGAGCTGTTGGAGCCGCACCAACGCTTGCTTCGTTTGTGCTGGCGTATAGACAGCCGGGATCCGGCAGTAGCCCTGGGTGCGAATCTGTTCGATCAGATCGAGAGAGGAAGGTGAGGTAGCGGTTGCCACAGAGTACACTGGCGACTCTGTACGTGCCGGCTCTGTAGTTGCGGCAACTGATTCAGATGATATAGGTGGTCTGTCGGTTCGTTGAAGTGCCATCAGTATCCCCATAGTATATAGTGCGATGTGGTAGAAATTTGACAACAGCTAATGAGGCGGGCTTTGGGCAAAGGTAACACAGGTGTAGCAGTAGACAGGAAAGCTGGAAAATTTGAAGTAACGTGCAACAGTGAGCGGCACCGCTTGCAGACCCTACGCTGAAATTTGGTTGGGGTGCTTGAACCCGATCAGTCAGCTACGGTGACCCAGAGAATTTCAGGGCAGATCGCAAATGATACTGCTCTAATTGGTAGGCACCAGACGTTGTGGCTAGCCTGGCGCACGATAGCGCGGGAAAAAGGTAGATGCAGCGAGATTGCGTCTCGCGACCAGTTGTTGGTATGGCTCAGGCTGAAAAATGCGGCCGCAGAGATAGGCAGTGCGTTGTTCGTTAGACCAACCACGCTTGAAGCGAGTGAGACCATCCCGACCATCTTCCTTGATCCCAGCCCCAGCGCCGAGACTGGCATATTCCACGCCCAGCGCGGCCAACTCTTTAAAGGCTACCCAAAAGAGCGCAAAGGAAGCCTTGTGCTGATAGCCAACGGCACTGTACGCGCCCAGGTGGTAGTAGGCCACATTCCGCTGTCGAAACCAGAGCATCATCCCAACGGTCTCACCATCTACTGTGGCACGCAAGGCCATCAGACCGGGAACAGCGAACTGCTGTTCAAACGCTTGACGGGAAAACGCCTGCAGCCCAGAGATCTGATGGCGTTCAATCAGATTGGCATAGAGCGCAACCCACTCATCCAGGTGCTGGAGCGGTTCGCGGCAGGCTTCAACCACAACTGTACGCAGGGCGCGCAATGCGTTGCGTTGGTGGTGGTGGCTGACGAACTGCTCGGAGGGTTCATCGAGACGTGCAATGTAGTGCAATTTGAAGGGTGAAACGCGATCTGGAAAAGAGTGGTGGAGCAGACGACAGTCATAATCGCCAAATGGATCGGTAATGATCTTGAGTGAAACGAACTCATCTCTCAGCTCGCGTAGATCGGCAGCCAAGGCAGACCATTCCCGACAGCAGAACAGTGGATAGCAATCAGATGCGTCGACATAAGGTGTATCTACGATCGACTGCGCCAAGAGCCAACCCTGGCTGCGCGGCAACATGAGGGGACGGCCGAATTCAGCAAGAGAGTGAGCATAGTCTGGATGGAGGTAACCCAGCATCATTCACTTGTTCCCCAACGTTTTCTGCAATGACGTTTTCTGCAATGCAGTGAGAGCAGGATCGATTCGAAAACTGACGTTACTTCATGCTAGCGCCACAGCCGGTCGCTGTGAGCGCCGCACGGCGCAACAAATTGGGGCAAGGCAGACCCCACTCAGCTGCGTGTAACAAACACACAACCACTCTGTGCTGGCGCGTCACCAGGTGCGCTGCCAGCCAGGGAAATCAATCGAGATGGATCAGTAGAGATGGATTCAGTGGGACGCAGTCAATTTCGGATCGACAAGAATTAAAAGAACCTTACTGGAAGCGCAGCAATTCGTCAAAAATACCGCATTTTACCAGCAAATGGTACGTCATTTATTATACACCTTTGCCGGAATGGCAGATATTACAGAATGCTGACAATTTGCTGACAGCTCATGCCAAAGCGTAAGCTTCTAACGATTTGCTGACATTATCAAGCATCCTTGCGCCAAAAGTCCTTTGTTTACCCGGCAGGGATCCGCCAAACCTGCTCTTTCAACCGTGGTTTGTCGCCATCGGAGCCAACCGAGCCCACAACTCACAAGTTGCCGTCAAATTTGGGGTATCGGATCGTGTGTCCCACGGTCAGCAGCAATTGTTTAGGCCTGACACCTGATTTCCAGATCAATTTTGCCCCACTGTACCGGCGCGTGCATGGTGAAGAGCACCCGCTGCACCGTTTCCGTCCCATGGTCGTACGCCACGGCACGTGCCTCCACCTGCGCATTCACCAACGTTGGATCAAAACCGACCCGCACTTTGCCGCGCTCGCCATGAATCAGCACCTCATCTTCGCCAATGGTCACCGTTGCCAAGGTAATCAATACACTCTCAAACGGTGCCGCTCCCGCGGCGAACCTGTATTGATCCTGCAAAGCAACCCAGCCATGGGGTGCGTCACGATGTAAGGTCACCCGGCGCTGCAGTGATTCCAGCCCCGCGGCAGCAGGGTAGACATGGGTCAGGTCCAGCAGGAGCATCGTTTGTCGTGCATCGGTTTCGTGGGCCAGTACCCGCGCGGCAAAGGCAGCGCCGGTCCCTTGGGGCTGACCATTCACCACCGGCACCGAATGCCCAAGCGAAGAGTTTACCAGATAGTCATAGCGCTGTTCACCAAAATATTCTTTGGTATAGTGACCGCGCCCCAGGTCGGCAAGGAACGATTCACCGCGCCAATGTACGATCAGGTTGCCCACATCATTCTGATTGTGCATCTCATCGTTGTGCCCACCTTTGGCGGCCAACACCAGCGCGTCTGCATCTGTGGGATCGTAGCGAGCAAACATCCATTGCAGACCGCTGAACCAATCATGATGGGCCGGGGCATAGGTTGTTGGGGGCGCGGCGGGTGGCAACCAAAAGAGATGCCGCAATCCCCAATCAAAGTAGGCACGGTGGGGTGCATGATCGGGCTGCACAATCGCAAGGCCATGAAGTTCAGGCAGATGCAACCGGTGGCCCAGATAGTGCAGGAGTGCCGGTTCCAGGGCAACATCGGGATCACAGTCGGAAAAGTTGACATAAGTACCGCGGCTCAGCAAGGTGCGCAGCGGAAAGGTGGCAATTTTGTGCAGTCGCTCACTGGCCAGCAGATCGAGTTTGCCACCGGTTCTCCAAGCCACCAGATCGGCCAGCAGCACATAGTTGCCAAAGCCATAGCCCCAATAACCGGGCCCCTCGCTGGAGCCCCCGTCGGGATCAAAGCTGTCCAGATAATCTTGCAGCGAGCGCACGGCACGCGCAAGCATGGTGGCCAGGCGTGCCGGATCGTTCTCGAGATAGATTGCCGCGCCAACGATCCCGCTGTTGCAAACCGCTGTCCAGTTGGCCGCGTTGCGCCCTTTGGATTGAAAGAGCCACCAATGATCGTCCCGAGTCAGATAGGGTCCGAAACAGCGCCACTCAATTTCCGTGCGGATCCGTCTGGTCAGTTGCCCATCAAGCTTTGGGCCGAGCAACGCATCTGCCTCGGCCAACATCAGCGCAACGCCCGCAGCACCCAAATCTAGATAAGGCCGCGTCACATTGGGCAATGCATCGACATGTGCGGGGTAGGCCCAACTGCTCTCTTCACAAATGGCCCAAATGAGATCGAGGATCGGATCGAGAAACCGTCCCCTGTCTTCCAAGCACTCAGCCACCGTCAGATTCCAAAGCATGCGCCGCCGCAAGCTTGCCGGCTCTTCATAGGCGTGCCGCTGGCCCGTGCGTGCGAAATCTAGCCAAAGTGTGGCTGGCAATGGTGACGGTGGACGCGCGGCATCAGCCACTGCTTGTTCGATCAATGCGGCGGTTGCCGTCTGACCCAACCGCGCTGCCACCGCCGCCCAGGCCGGTCGATCCAGAATGGATGGAAAACGTTCGCTGACGCGGGTGTTACGTAACACCTCCGCCAGTTCCGTCACATCGACTTCGCCAAGTTGCCCTTTGCTCGCTACCATTTGTCACCTCACTTTTTTCTGGTTATTCTCGCTACATATTTCTCGATCGATTGGGGGCCAGTCGTGGATCAAGTGTCTACCAATCGTATGCCAAATGGCAGCCAATAGACAGCCAAATGTTGGCTACCATTCTCGCTACAGTTATGCCGCTTCGTAGAGGGGCATTATACTAAAGTCCGCTTGCCCGCATCAGCCAATGAGTTGCCGACCGAACGCTGTTGTTGTGCCAACCATCGCTGTCGAACTCACTGTTGCGTTACATATGTTACAGTAAATATCTTGTGCTAAAGGTCTTGGATTGACTCTGGCAGCGCCCGGCGTAAGTCAGGCCACCCTCGTTTTGCCGCTTGCACTCAGGTTGGGCGGCCTGATTATCTGCCGTGGTATTTACGCCACACTGTGCTATCGTGCGGTTGGCTTGAAAACGGTAGGTTTTTTCATGCTCTACCAAAGAAGTTGCACTACCGTTTTCAAACAAAGTCTACTTTAGGTTGTGCCTGTCTCTCGTCGTCTTGCTTGGGCTGCTCTGTCCCCCAAAAAATTTGGGCAGACCGGTGCAGCAGAATTCCCCCACCATGCCTATCCCCATTGCAAGTTAATATGTCTGCTCTTGTTCTACCGTAGCGCTCGACCGATCGTTCGCGTCAGCGCCAAGAACAACTATTCTGTTTATCCGGTACTACGCATCCGCTGCTGCCAACCGATGAAGGAGTTATTGATGAATCGACTCATGTTTGCCTCACTGCCATTGATCCTATTGCTGACAACCTTTTCCATGCCGGTCACTCTTTTTTCAGCCACGCCCACCCAAGAGAAAACCGAGACTCAGGCGGCGTGGGAACCGCTGCAGCTGCCGCCGGCGGTGACGTTGGCAACTGTCAAGGATCTGGCGGTTCATCCTCACGATGCGGCAGTGCTCTATCTGGCAACAGAACAAGGACTTTACAAAAGCCCGAACGCCGGCACAACCTGGGCGCGGGTGGACGGGCTGGGCGACAGCTATATCTTTGAAGTTACGCTGGCAGAGAGCGACCCCCAGCGGCTCTACGTCCGCTCTTGGAATGGCTACCGCAGCGATGACGGCGGCGCGAGTTGGCAGGAATTTGCCATGCCAACGCCCATCTGTGGCTTCGAGGTTGCGCCGTCACAAGCGGACCGGCTCTATGCCAGGCAATGTGGCGAGAGTGACCTGCCGCCCGTTGTGTACAGCAACGATGGGGGCCAAAGCTGGATCAGCCCAGCCACCGCTCTGGATCGCCAGTTTCACAAACTCGTGGTTGCCCCCGATCAACCCGATACGATTGTCGCAACGACTTTTGAAGAGACTTGGCGCAGCACCGACGCTGGAACAACTTGGCAGCAAGCAGCCATTGGTGTGCGCTATGCTGGTGTTCCCCTCTTCGACCGCCACTCGCCGCCTACGCTCTACCTTGCCCACTGGGCGGGGCTGTTGCGCAGTGAAGATCGGGGGGTCACGTGGGAAGACAGTGACAGCGCGCGTGAATTTTCCACGTTAATTGCCGTGCCGGGCGAAGCCAAAAAGGTGGCCGGTGGCAATCTGACCGACACCTGGCAACTGCAAATTGACAGCACGAGTTGGCAGGCAGCGCAGTGGTCTGCACCAGAACAGTTGCAGCAGCTCTGGAACAGCGCCCACGATCCCAATATTCTCTATGCCCAGAGTGCCCAGGGACTTTGGCGGCTCGACAATCGCCCCATGCCCAACTTTGTACCGGCCGCAACCATCTACTTGCCGCTGGTGCAGATGGATCTCTCGACCACGGCTGCCGCGTCGCCCGCCACAACGGCAGCGGATATCAGCGCCAGCGCCGCCGTTCATGGGGCGGCCACGGATAAAACGCAGAGAACGCCCAATGAAGAAGCGGTGCTACGGGTTAATCATTTCCGCGCATTGGCAGGAGTGGCCCCGCTACAGGGTCACTCGGCGCTGGTTGCGGCAGCCCAAAACCACGTGCAGTATCAGATTGACAATCATGGGGACCCGAGCGCGTGGGAACATGGTGCGCACGGCCAAGTGGAAGGCAAGCCCAGCTTCACCGGACAATGGCCTTCCGATCGGATCAAAGCGGCCAACTATCCGTGGTGGGGTGGGGCCGAAGTGATGCATGGCCTGGGCGATGTGTTGCCCAGCATTGACGGCTGGGTAGACACCGTCTACCACCGTTTTGCCATTCTCGATCCCCAAAACCACTACATTGGCTACGCCCATCATGCCGGGAGCCCCCGCTCGGTGGATGTGATGGACTTTGGGGGCGGTCCCATGGCGAGTGGTCTCTGGATCTCTGCCACACCATTCCCGCTCGCCTATCCGGCCAATGGCCAGAACGGGGTTCCCATTAGCTGGAACGGAGCGGAAGCGCCCAGTCCGCTGCCACCCGGTGCCAGCGGCCCCGTTGGCTATCCGTTCACGCTCCAGCCAGTCGGCGGCCAACTGACCATTCAGACGGCAACCCTGCAAACAGAAGCGGGCGCACTGGTGCCCACACACCCCAACCCACCGGGCTGTGTAACGGGGCGCTGCCTCGCGCTCATTGCCATTGCACCACTGCAACCACAGACCACCTACGTCGTTAACGCGACCGGCACGGTGGGAGACGTGCCATTTAACGGGGAATGGCGCTTCACCACGGGGAATGAACGTCGCGCAGTGACATCTGCCGGTGCCGTGGCGAGTGGCACACAACCCTGATATAGCAGTGACGCATTGCAACCCGGCGGTTGAATGCTCACACTCACGCCAGCCCAAAGCCCTGCTCTTCCACCACTTGGCGTAGATCCTGGCGCGCGGGGGTGGCGACACGCCGGGCAGAATGTTCGAGCCAACCATAATTCTTCATCTCGACCGTGCCAGCCGCGCTCTGCACCTGTCGCCCGCCATAGATGCCCGTGTCGGCCATCATCTGGTCGTAGCGCTCCAATTCGGGCATGAGCTTTTGACGATCATAGGTTTCCCAGTGCAACACGGCATTGAGTCCCAGACGCGGTCGCAGGATCGGTTCGGCGTCTGGCCACCCCAACACCATGCCCGAGATGGGAAATACGTGGTCGGGCAACTCGAGCAATTCGATGACCGCGCGTGGGTTGTTGCGGATCGCGCCGATGTAGCAGATGCCCAATCCCACTGATTCGGCAGCAATGGTCGCGGTCTACATAAAGATGCCCACATCCACGGCAGCCACCAGAAATGTTTCGAGATAGTCGGTGTTTTGGCGATAGCCCTGCTGCTTGCAGGCGAGATCGAGCCGGTGACGGTCGGCGCACCAAGCAACAAAGATCGGTGCTTGCCGGATCTGTGCCTGATCGCCACACAGTTCAGCCAGCTTGGCCCGTTTCTCGGCATCTTTCACGGCCACGGCTGTGGTTAACTGCATGTTGGAAGAGGTCGAGGCCCGCTGCCCAGCAGCCACAATCTGCTCGACCAGTTCGTCGGGCACGGGGTCGGATTTGTAGACGCGGATGGAGCGATGGGCGTGGATCACATCGAGTGTTGGATTGGTCTTCATTCTCAGTCCGTTCGTTAGTTGGAGCTTGGCTCGTTTGGGAGAGCAAGCAAATGCAAAAAAAGCCGACCCCGTGTTGACGTCGGCCATTGGCTACAGAGCAAGGGGCGGACCCATTCAATCAGCTGTGTAGAGGAGGTGCACGCGATCTGCGGGATGTTCTGCCCTGAGTTGTTGCAGGTGCGTTAGGTGGCGCGCATCAGCATAGATGTTGACCGCACGGTAGAGCAATGGCAACAACAGTGCAGGCGACGCGGGCGTGATCTGTGGCTGTTGCCACGGCTGTTCCAGCGCGTTGGTGACGAGATAATCCACTGCCGTGCGAATGCCCCGACCATCGGCAGCGTAGTGCCAAAGATCAACCCCGACGTGAGCGCCCAACGTTGCCGCGTCCATGAACGCGATCAAGTTCATGACGCTGTAACTGAGGCTCCGTGTGCGCGCCAGTTCACGGGGCTGGCTGCCATCGGAGGCAATTTGGCTCATGATGCGCGCCGGTGTGTTCTGTGTCAACGTGCGGCGGGCGGTTCGCTCATCGCCGACAAAGAGGGCAAAGGCTGCGACCTGCACATCATACCAAGTGCCGTGATTGTTGTGCTCTTGTGCCTCGTCGCGCCCCTGCTTGCTCGTCAACAGCCAATCCAGATAGCGGCGAAACCACGTTTGCAGCGCGTGCTGATCTTCAGCCTGCCACTGATCCGACGTAGCGAGCAGGGCAACGGCATCCAACAACGTGGGGAAGGTGTGTGTCTCGATGATGCCAATGCCCCGGCCGTCACAGATGCCGGGAATGGCTTGGCCGTACGCCAAATGGGGGTTCATACGTGTGGGTGGATCGCAAAACCAGATCCGCAGCAGCTGCGCGCCACGGTCGGCATAGCGGACATCGCGGCTGAAAAACCAGGCCAGTGCCAGCGTGATCACAGCGCTTTCCATCTGGCTGCGCGCGCCGGCATCGTAGGTTTCCCGCTCGGGGTTCACCTCGCCATCGCGGCGCACATAGGGCAGACCATCCGCCGTTGCGGGATTGGGCCACCAATAGGGGCCAACGCTGTAATAGTCATGCTTGTCGCCACTTGGCGGCAGCATTGGCTTGTCGAGCACCGAAAAAGGGCCCGTGGTCAACGCTTGCTCGGCATCGCGCAGCAACTGTTGGCGAGCCGGTTCCTGGATGGCGTCGGCTCGCTCAAGTGTGCGATTGATCTGCAACAGCTGCTCGGCACGCCAAAGTAACGGTGTGGGCGGTGTCGCGGGTTCGTGGGTACCAAGGGTGCTCATGGAAAGCGCTCTCTGCTCGGCAAATTAGTGGCTGGCGTGCTGATTGGAAATCTCCTCGACCAGTTGCTCGAACCAGGCCACGGCCCGCGGCTGTTTGGCCGCGATATCAGCCAATGCCGCGATCTGATAGAGCCTTTCCAGCCGGGCGACCGCGGCGGCGGGCAGATCACGACGGCTATGTTTGAGGTGATAGTCGGCTTTGTGCGGAGCGTGGCGCAGCCGCAGCGCGGTGACCAGTGGTGCCAGCGTGTACTGCTGATACGCGGTCAACGCTTCCAAGAAGTCACCGCGCAACCGGCATTTGTCGACCCAGCGTTGAAAAATCGCAAATTCTTGGCGCAGGGAAGCGAGTTCTGCCAGTGGATCTTCCCACGGTTTGGCCGTCACAAAACGCACCACGTTGGCTTTGTCAAAGAGCACAGTCACCGCGTCTTGGCCAGCAATAAAGCTCGTCGCCCGGCGGTCACGGCTGTGTGCTTGCAGGCAGAGATCGAGCAACAGATAGGGTGATGCTTCCGCCACGTGCAAAAAAACCTGGCGGATCTGGGGATGGGGATGGGACCGCTCATAGTCGATGTCTACCGTGCCCAGGGCAGCGAGGGTCTGCCGGATCAAGTCGAGGAGTGCATCTGCCTCTCCATCTGCCACATCGAGCCACAGATCGATGTCGGAATACTCATCGATCTGGCCGGTGGCATCCGCGCCTTCGAGCCACGCGGCATAGACATGGGGCGAGGATTCCAGCGCGCCTTGCAGCTGTGCAAGGAGTTGGGCGCGGGTAACCGGTGCTGCCAGTTGCGCGTTCACGGCTGCACGCGCAGGGTATCGATGACCGTGACAACGCTGGATCGTTGGCCGCTGGCGTCCTTGTGTACCACGGCTGCAATGCAGCGGCCGGCCAACACGTGGGGCAACCAGTCACGATCCGTGGGCCACATCTGGTCGTGGGGTAGCGCGGCCAGCGGAAACCATTGGGGAATCATTTCATCGCTCTCGCGCGGTAGCCCCGCCCACTTGTCCACAACAAAGATGTGCATCCGCTGCTGCACGTAAGGGAAATAGACATGGCCCATTGGCAGCAACTGCGTCGTGCTTGTGGTGAGGCTCGACTCTTCCCACAGCTCGCGAGCCGCGGCAACCACGGGTGATTCGCCGCATTCGATTTTGCCGCCAAAGCCGTTGTAGCGCCCAACGCCCGCGCCACGTTTTTTCAGCCCCAGCAAGATGCGCTGCTCTGCCCGATCCACGGGGAAACAGACTGTCCCCTCGCCGCTGATGATCTGATCCATCTACGTTTATCTTTCGCTAATAGCCCAAATGCTTATTCACCACATTGCGCAGCGGCTCGCCCGCCAGATAGCGATGCAAGTTATCGAGGAAGAGCGCGGTCAATCGTTCGTAATAGCGGGGAGTTGCCCCGGCGTAGTGGGCGGTGATGATCACATTTTCCATGGCCCACAGCGGTGAAGTAGCGGCCAACGGCTCCTCTTCCACAACATCCAGCCCAGCGCCGGCAATTGTGCCATTTTGCAGGGCAGCCACCAGCGCGGCTTCATCAATGGTACCACCGCGGCCAATGTTGACGATGTAGGCCGATTCGCGCATGGCCTGCAATTCGCGGGTGCTGATCAGGTTGCGCGTCTCGCGCGTGAGTGGCACGGTTAACACCACAAAATCGGCCTGGGGCAGCAGTTCCAGCAGTGCATCCGCACCGTACATTGCCTCGACGCCCGTCACCGCCTGGCTAGGATCACGGCGCACGCCCAACACCCGCATGCCAAACGCGTTCGCCACCTGGGCCGTCTGCTCCCCAATCGCTCCGACCCCGATTAGCAACAGTGTTTTGTCGGCCAGTTCAAAGAGCGATTCTCCGGGCATGGAATGCCATTCGCGACGACTCTGCTGCCGGATCTGCGTGTGGATGCGCCGGCCCAAGGCAAGCAGCAGCCCAAAAATGTGCTCGGTGATTGGGATGGGATGGATGCCCGATCCGTTGGTGATCGTCACCTGTTCTGCGGCAACGACTTCGGGGTGGCGCAACAGCCAATCGGCCCCGGCCCCCCACTGCTGGATCCAGCGCAGATTTGGTGCCTGTGTGATCAGATCGTGGGGAAAGCTGTTGAAGACGATCTCAATGTCAGGTAATCTTGCTTCGAGTTGCTGGCGATCGGTGGTGAGCAGCAGGTCGTAATCGGGAGCCGCCGCGGCGATCTGCGAGAGATCGAGCCGCGGCAGTTGTTCTTCAGCAAAGCCAATGACAATTGTTTTCATGTTATGGGATCAACAATACTTTGCCCTTGGTCTGGCGCCCTTCCAGATAGCTGTGGGCCTCTCCGGCTGCGCTGAGCGGATAGCTCTTGTCAATGCGCACATCGAGCTTACCAGCCGCGATCCAGCCAAAGATGTCGTTGGCTCGTCCCAGCAATTCTTCACGCGTGGCAACATAGGAACCGAGCGAGGGCCGGGTGAGGAAAAGTGACCCCTTCTGATTGAGAAGTTGCGGGTCCAGCGGATCGACCTGGCCGCTGGCCTGCCCAAAGAGCACCATATAGCCACGCGGGCGCAGGCAGTTCATGCTCTTGTCAAAGGTTGCCTTGCCCACCGATTCGTAGACAACGTGACAGAGCTTGTCCTCGGTAATGCGTTTCACTTCCGCTTCAAAGTCCTGCTCGGTATAGATGATCACATCATCCGCGCCCGCTGCCTTGGCAACGTTGGCCTTTTCGTCACTGCCAACGGTACCAATTACGTGAGCACCGCGCAATTTTGCCATTTGCACCACCAGTGCGCCCGTTCCGCCCGCCGCGGCGTGGATCAACGCGATGTCGCCTTGTTGCAGTGGATAGGTGCTGTTGGTGAGGTAGTGAGCCGTCATGCCTTGCAACAGCACGGCCGCGGCCTGCTCGGTCGATACACCCTCGGGCACGGGGACGAGTAGATTGGCGGGAGCGACTGCGTACTCAGCGTAAGCGCCCTGGTGCATGCAATAGGCGACGCGATCGCCGGGCTTGAAGTCGCTCACGTCGGTGCCCACGGCATCGACCACGCCCGCCGCTTCCAGCCCCAGTGTAAAGGGCGTGGAAATCGGGTACCACCCCATGCGGTGATAGGTGTCGATAAAATTGAGACCAGCGGCTTCAACTTTGACGCGTACTTCACCCGCGCCCGGTTCAGGCAGCGGGACTTCTTCATGGGTTAATTTGCTAACGTCACCAGTTTCGTGAACGCGAATGGCTTTCATCTTCACTTCTCCCTTGCGTTTCTGTGCTGCAATATGCTGTGGTTCAGTGCACTGTGGTTCAGTTTGTGTATGCATGGCAGGGGGGGATGCTGCTATCGGTTGACGATCAGGTTTCTATTGTACTCGAAGAGAGGGATGGGTACAAGGGAATCTACTCCCCCATCACTTTTACCACTGTCCACTAAACTGGATCATTGACAAGACCGGATCATTGACATTGAGGCAACCTCTTCCTACAGTGCGGTTGGCTTGAAAACGGTAGGTTTCCCGCTTGCCGGAACTACTGTTTTCAAACAGAGCCCACTTTAGCAAGGGAATTAGTTTGAAGATCCTTCGAAGAGTGGTGGGCTCAGTGCGACTTCTTTGGTGTGGTTGCTCTCCACAACTTCTGTCTCGGGTTGTACTTTGGGCGTGGTTGGCAACCAAACAGTAAAGGTCGTTCCTTGCCCCAATTGGCTTTCCACATCAAGCCCACCTTGATGTCTGCGGATGATGCCGACAATGGCCGATAAGCCCAGACCATGCCCTTGTTTCTTGGTGGAAAAGAAGGGATCAAAGATGCGACTCACGGTGGCTGCATCCATGCCAATCCCGGTGTCGGATACTGTAGTCACGATATAGGTACCAGGCGCGAGGATCCCATTAGCTGAATCCACCAGGGATACCGACTCCTTGAGCACCCGCTGACCGGTGGTAATGGTAATTTCACCACTTTGGCTTGACGCACCAGTTTCAGCAAGCTTCTCACCGGCTGCTGTGGTGTGCGATGGCCTCGCATCGGTTGCTCGCTCATCGGTTGCTCGCTCATCGGTTACTGCGTCAACCGCATTCATGAAGAGATTCATAATAACCTGTTGAATTTGACTGTGACCAGCCGGGATGGTGGGTAGCTGCTCATCCAAATCCAGACGGAGCTGAACTTGCTTGGGCAGAGCGATTTCCATCAACCCAGTGATCTCTCTGATCAGCTGGTTCATGTCGAGCGGCGCAACGTGCAATTTACCACGTCCGGCGTAAGCCAACAGTTGGCGAATGAGGCCGGCGGCATGTCGAGCAGAAACAGAGGCTTTCTTCACATGCTCAACAGCGGGAAGGCCAAGATCCAGCTTGTGAAGAGCGAGTGAGATTTGGCCCATCATGCCCGTGAGCAAATTGTTGAAATCGTGAGCGATGCCACCGGCCAACATACCGAGGCTCTCCATCTTTTGAGCCTGCAGCGCCATCTCTTCCTGCCGTTTCACATCGGTGATGTCCCGCACAATGACCTGAACTTCGTCCTCGCTAGAATGCAAGAGACGTGCCTCGTAGCTGCGCATCTCATCATTCGTCGGCCCGGCCAGTTGATAGCGCAGCACGCGCTCTCGCCCATCAATCAACACCTCTGCAATATCACTCAACCAACGCTGAGCAATATCGAATGGCAACACGTCTGCTATGCTATGGCCCACGAGCATGGGGAAGGGGTCAACGGCATCGGAGGTTTTGGCAGGCTTGTAGTGCGTACAGATTCCATTCTGACGCACTCGATAGACTGCATCTGGCAAGGTATCCAAGACGGCTCGCAGGCGCTGTTCACTGGCACGCAAAGAGCGTTCATTGGCAGCCTGTTTCTGGGCGTAGCGCAGGATCATACCAGCCATGATAAAAATCACAACAACAAAGCCAGCGCTACTCTGGATCAAAAGCCGGTTTAGCAAAATTGATTGCTCTGCCCACTGTTGCATTCCTTGTTCAAAGTAGAGTTGCAGCTCGGCGGTGAGGTGACCGATATCGTGCTCCATCAGCGTCATCGCTGCCAAGACCTGCTGCCTCATCACTTCATCTTGCGAATTTTGACGCCACAACTGTAGCTGGGGCTGAAACGCCGTCCAGGCCGCGGCATACCGATCGTAATACTGAGTCACCTCATAAGTTGGCGCAACGGTCTGCAACGTAACATCCAGAATGTGCAGACGGCTCCAGACCAAATCCTGTCGCAGCAGAAATTCGTCAATGTCTAGCTCGGGGCTCTGCTCCTGCAAGACTGCCTGCAGACGCAAGTGTTCGCGCATTAACTGCGAAGCAGTGCGCACGGCATCATGTGCATTGCGATTCAGCACAATGTAGCGCTGATCGGTCAATTGACGATTTATCTGGAAGACGAATCCCAACACGGCGAAGAGCACGATCAGCAGTGCCCCCAGAATATAGACGAGTCTGGGGAGGGCAAGGCCCAACCAT
Source organism: Caldilineaceae bacterium (assembly GCA_965228585.1). GTDB lineage: Bacteria > Chloroflexota > Anaerolineae > Caldilineales > Caldilineaceae > JAHBVH01. The sequence goes on along the minus strand of CBDDHX010000004.1, from coordinate 1,622,386 downwards.
TGTCTACGATTAAATATAGAAACGTGCTTTGTTCCAATCTTATTTGGGTCTATCATATAGCCGATGAAGTTGATCTGTGTCATAACAGTTCGATGGCTCTAATCTGCCAGATCCATCGTCGCCGCACCAGGGGAATATCAAATTCGTAATGACCGAGAGGATAGACCAACATGACCGGTCCGCGGTAGCGAGCATCCATCAATTTCCCATCGGCACGCAGGGCAAGCAAAATGGGATAGGTGTAAAAATCTTCCACGGGGATCGTAACTTGATAATCATTGAGGGCAGTCAAGCGCACCTGTTGCACGCGCTCATCGACCTGCCACAACGCAAGCAGATCGCGCATCAGCACCCCGGAAAAGGTGATGGGCCGTCCCTCGAAAGGATCCTGAATCCGATAAGCGACCGTGCCCACTGCCTCCAGCATGTTGCGATCCATCACTAGCGTATCGGCCTGGTTTGTCACGCCAACCAGACCACTTACCGTCAGAATGGGCTTTTCGTTGGGTCGTGGTATCTCCATCCCCGGGATCAAAGCAGGTTCACTCACGCGCTGATAGATCTCATCGAATTTGCTCTCGCGTTGACAGCCACTGATCCCAATGCTCAAGATGAACAGCAGCGACAGCACCACAACTCTTTGCCCCCCAGGCCACGCCCTTCGACAGTAGCAGAATGAAAGCAGGCGACAAATAAATACGTAACATCCAGCATCGGATGTGTAATTTACAGACAAGTGAAAGACCTCCTGATGGTAGCAAATAGCGCGGATGCAGGTCCGCAGGCGACAACTCACTCACAGGCATGAAGCAGTACAATGAGCGGTTGTTCTCGACTAGCGGATGGCTTAGATGATCTTCATGATGGATACTCCGCGCGGTGACAGACGATGGTGGCATTTCATTATAGATACCTTTCGAAACTTGGACATCATCATTTTGTCGGAGATGTAAAAAATATCTCGCATTTATCGTAAACAATAAAATACACATTAGTTTATGATTTGGTGGTCGGATTGGCACTCCGGTGGCTGGAGCAGTGCCACCACGGCCCACCAGTGGTGTGGTAGCGTGGGGTAACCTCTGGTAATTTGAGCGAGTACGCAGTGTAGCTTTTTCGGGCCGGACCATTGCGCGTTGGGTCTGCTGGCTGCCATATTTTCAAAGCAGAACCGGGCACTCTATACTAAAGATATGCTTACCATCAAATGTGCAGCATGCAAACGAAAATTGTGGAAGTATGACAAAATCGGGCGGGGCCAGGTGCTGCGCTGTTACAAGGAACGCATCACGCGGCGCTATGCAGCGGCAACGACTGATGCCGCCGTGACCTGTGCTTGTGGTAAGCAGATCGGGGTCGATGAAGGGGAGTACATCAAAATGATCAGCAGTGCCTTTACGTACAGTGGCACCAAACGTAATTCCTGATCACAGCAGAGATTACAGCGGCCGGATCAGGCAAGCGATCCAGCCGTTTAACAAGTCGCGTTAGTGCCACTGTTCCCAGCGTGGCCCCACCGCACCATAGACGGGATCCCGATCGGGCAGAGACAGTTGCTGGATCGTTTGCACAGCGGCCGCGTGTTCCGAGCGCTGCCCGCGACAGAGATCGGGCTCTTGTCCCGATGGATAGCCCCCCACCACGAGCAGGTCCCCACTGGGACTGAGTCGTTTGTGTCCCGTGCCCGCGGGCAACAGCGCCACATCACCGGCGCGAACGGTGATGGTTGTGCCCGCCTCGCCACCAAAACAGACCGTGGCTTCGCCTCGGCAGATGGCCAGCACCTCGTGCGCGGTGCTGTGATAGTGGTGAAAATCAAAGATTCCGTTGCGCCACAGCCCCTGCCACCCATGTTGGGCAAAGAGTGCTTCCGCGGTGGCCGCGGGATCGCTGGCGTTTAGGTGCAGCACTCGTCGGTAGAGAATCAGCGGCAACGTGGGGTGGTTCGGTATTTGGCCATCATCGTCAAACAGAAAAGTGATGATCTCGGCTTGGGCCAGCGGTTTTGCCAATGGCTCTGCGCTCATACCGGCATTGTTCGTTTCGTGTGCGCGCGGCCGGCCTTGGCCACCGCTTCGCGTCCGCCGCTGATCACCCGCGCACCGTCGTCGATCACCTGGCCGATGGTCTCGGTGCTGGCCCCTTCCAGAAAGGCAATGCCCTGTTTCAGACAGGCCGCACGCACGCGCTGGCGCACCTCTTCCATCACCGCGGGCAGCGGATCGGGACGATGCAGGTAGCCCAATGAGAGGCTCAGATCGCCTGGCCCCATTTCGGCAAAGCCAATGCCCGGTACACTGAGGATCTCTTCGATGTGCGGAATCGCTGCGGCGGATTCAATCTTCAGCCCCAACAGCAACTCGCCATCGGGATTGAGGGGCCACGGCTCGGCCTTTTGCAGATACTCATCGCGCGACACGTCCCAAATTGGCATGGCCGAAGGTTCGGATCCAACGCCCCGCCGCCCTTCACTCAACCCTTCACCCACACCGATTCGATTGATCGGGTAGCGACAGGCTTCCACAAACGCGCGCACCGCGCCAGCCGATTCTGCCTGGCAGAGCAGAATGCCATGCACTCCACGCGCCAGGATCTGACGAAACTGCCAGGCGTTGTAACGCACGATCTCTGCATTGATTCCCTCGACCGGTGCTTCGACAATAACGGTGGGGGTGCGGTGGCCGCTTTTGGTTGGCCCCCCGTCGACCAATCCATGCATGTACGCGTCGAGCCCTGCCATGTCAAATGCCCCATGCTCCATGCCGACGTTGATGTAATCGGCCCAGGTGTGGGCATCGGCCTTGCCCTGTTCATGGGTCAGCACGTGGCCGGTGTGGCCGCCGGTATAGTAGATCGGCTGGTCTTGCGACAACAGTTCAATGGCGCGGTTAATGCGAGTTGACATGAGTATGCTCCTTATTCAAAGTTGGACTTACGCAACTTGTCGAGAAGAGCCTGCAAGCGGGTGGCCTGCTCTCCAATGGTACGCTCCTCGGTGCGTACGTCATGCAAATGTTTGGGTGACTGATGCCATTCACGGGTTGAATCATACCAAACTCCCTGCCGTTCAACAATGCCTCAAAAAGCGGCTGGTTGCACCGGTTAGATCGACAACAGAGAAGACGCAAGCAGCCCAATGCAAGAGATTTTTGGGTGCGTCCCATTTGCGGGGACGTACAGAAGAGGAGCAGATCGAGCCTCCGGTCTGGGCCCCAAATGTGGTGCGCACCCGAGATTTTTGGGATGGTTGCAGGATAATTGGACACCAGTTATAATGGCACCATATCTCCCTGTCTACAGTGCGGTTGGCTTGAAAACGGTAGCTTTCCCGCTTGCCGGAACTACTGTTTTCAAACAGAGCCCACTTTACAGTGCGGTTGGCTTGAAAACGGTAGCTTTCCCACTTGCCGGAACTACTGTTTTCAAACAGAGCTCACTTTACAGTGCGGTTGGCTTGAAAACGGTAGGTTTCCCGCTTGCCGGAACTACTGTTTTCAAACAGAGCCCACTTTACAGTGCGGTTGGCTTGAAAACGGTAGCTTTCCCTCTCGCCGGAACTACTGTTTTCAAACAGAGCTCACTTTAGTAGATCCCGGCGCACATAAGCCCCTGGCAAACTGACCCATTTCACGCCAGTAGCTTGAGCTTGTTTACCGCTGTGGTATTTACGCCCAACAGTACTAGTGCGAATCGTCACTCCCCCCCACCAACTACAGTGCGGTTGGCTTGAAAACGGTAGCTTTCCCGCTTGCCGAAACTACTAGTTAACATTCAGAATAAGGATAAGAGATGAAAGAGCCCTTACCCATCGGACTATGAAAGAGGCAAGTCGGGCTGCCGTAGAGCTAAGATGCGTGCCAAACGGCGATTGACGAGGCCACAGATAGCCACAACACGGGCGGTGTGATTGCGCCGATGATGCCTATCCATTTGGGTGATAGCCTCAAAGCAACGGGCGCGACCGATGGCGTGTTCGACGTAAATGCGGCGCTGAGCAAAAGCGGTGTTGAAGGCAACATCCTCTGGGGGGCGCGCCCGCTTGCGAGGTTTGCGCCTTGGTGAAGCAGCATTCCCTGTTGGATGGAGCTTGTCGATACCGATGTAGGCAAGGTCGCCGATGGCCCCAACACCATCCGGTAACCGTGTCAACAGTTGGCTCTGCTCAAGCAGAGCCATGTCCGCGGTTGGACCGGGCACGCTGTCAGAGACATCCACAAAGAGACCGGTTGTCTCGTCAACAGCCACTTGGCTCTTGAGGGTGTGCTGCTTCTTCTTGCCACTGTAGTACGTGTCAGCTTGCTGCGGCTCTTTGTGGCGCTGCACTCGCTGCTCGAAGGTGTCAATCAAGACCGCCAACTCGGGCGTTTGCGCCAACAAGACATCTAACTCACGGCGTTGCTTGCGCCCTGGATCTGGCATGCGCATCGTGTCCCGTCCGCTTGCCTCTAGCAGCGGCAACATGCGGGCCAGCACCCGTGAGACGCTTGACTCACTTGTCCCAAAGAGATAGGCCAGCACATGCTGTTTGGGATAGCAGCGCAACCAGACAACGCTCAGCAGCAGTTGATTGCAGATGCTCATCTCCTGATTCCGTCCGCCGCCTATCGCTCGCTGACGTGCTCGTTTGCTCAACCGTTCCTGCTCGGCTTCAACAAACTTTGGCTCGACCTCGACATATAATTCGTCGAACTCTGGCACCGACAATCCTGTCATGCTTGCAAAGACTTTCCGCTGTTCTCTGAGATACTCGTATTGGCAGATCATGACTCTCAGTATACTTCAATTACGCACTATTTTGAATGTTAACTACTGTTTTCAAACAGAGCCCACGTTAGGTGGGCGCGACTCGTGGGCTAGACACTTCATGCTCGTAACCAGCAACAATCAAATATCTATCATCACTCTTTCTATCACCAACTTGTATTGCACGACCCAATTTATCATACCAAGGAGGAATGTATGGCAGAACGACGACTGAGCAGACGATCATTCTTGCAGCTGACAGCCAGCACCACGGCAGTTGGTCTGTTGGCAGCCTGTGCTGGCCCCGTTGCTGCCCCCGGAGGCGCGGACGCGGAAGGTGGTGCGGCAACCGCTGAAGGGGTTACCCTTAGCTTTCTCAACCGCGGCGGCCAATTTATTGAAAATGTGATGAATCAGCAGATGGAGCTCTACCGCGAGTCCAATCCCGATGTTAACTTTGAGATCAACGCGGTTGCCGGTGCCTCGCATCAAGAGATGTTGTTAACCATGATCGCCTCTAACACTGGGCCCGATATCTGGTTCGATGCCAACCGCACCACTGGTCCCCTGACCCAAAAAGGGGTCACCACCAACCTGGAACCCTTTATTGAGGCCGATGCCAACTGGAACGAAGATGATTTTGTCGAAAATGTCTGGATCGCACAGACCTATGATGGCGCGCGCTGGGGTTTGCCCTGGGACAGCGGTGCCATGACCATGGCCTTCAACAAAGATCACTTCGACGCCGCGGGCATTGACTATCCCGACCCCAATACTTGGCTGACTTGGGACGAAGCGATTGAATTGGGCAAACAGCTCACCCTCGATCTGGATGGCAACACGCCAAACGATGACGGCTTTGATCCCGCCCGTGTGCAACAGTACGGTCTTGCGTTGGATACCGGCCACGGTCGCCAGACCTACATTTGGTCCAATAATGCCGAGATCATCGCGGCCGATGGCACCATGCCCATGGACTCTGAAGAGTTCATTGAATCGATGAACTGGCTGGCCGATCTCGGGCTGGAACATTACGTCGCTCCTTCACCCGCCTACCAAGCCGCGGGCGAAACCAGCATTCAGGCTGGGACCGTCTCCATGCAGCACATTGGCGTCTGGATGGTGGGTCGCATCAACGAAGCAGGCATCAACTGGGGAACCTTCCAGGTACCCTACAACAAGACCAAAGTCTCCTACGGGCACTACTCGCCGCTCTGCATCTTCTCGAAAACCGAGCATCCCCAGGAATCCTATGACTTCATCTCGTGGGCCTGTTGCGGCTACGATGGACAGAAGATCCTTGTCGATCTCGGCATGCAACAGCCGATCCGCAAAGATCTGCGCGAAGAGTTCCTCACCAATGAAGCACCGCCGGAACCGCAATACCGCCAGGTCTTCTACGATGCCTTTGAAGATCCAGAAACCTTCCGTTGGCCCGGCGACACCATTGGATCATACTATGGCGGCTGGTACCAGACCTTCCTCGATTACTGGGGTCCCTATCTGGATCGCCTCTGGCTGGGTGAAGCGCGATGGGAAGATATGGCCGCGGAAGTGCGCGCGGGCTCGGAACAGATCTTGCAGACGGGCGAAATTTCCTAACTGATTGTCCATTTTCAACTTGTCCATTTTCAAAGTAACGATTTGCAAGTGGCACAATTTGGTTGCGAGCCAAAGTAGCCAAGGCGTTGGCCAGTTGCGCCCCCATTCCCAAAGGGTGATTTGCTGCCCCTCCTTGCCATCGAGGAGGGGCAGGGGGTGGGATTCTGCAACAGGTGAGGCATCGTGACTCAGCGCGGGCCAGATCGCATCAGCCTGACTTCGCGCGCAGGTCGTTATCTTCTTTGCAGACAGTTAATCAGCCCCATTGAGAACAAATTGGAATCATACTATGTCATCTGTTGTCCTGCGCGGGCGTGCAACGCAGCAGACCAAACGCCAGCGCTTTTATCAACGGCTTAGCTTTGAAGAGACCTTTTGGGGGTGGGCGTTTGTTTTGCCCGCGGTCCTCGGCCTCATCATCTTTAAGCTGGGGCCGGTGCTCGCCAGCCTTGGCCTCAGTTTTACCAGATATGAAATTATCAGTGCGCCCAGTTGGATCGGCCTAGCCAATTACGCAAAGCTCATCAACGATGATCTGTGGCTGAAGTCGGTCTGGGTGACGCTCAAGTATGTGGGGCTCTTTGTTCCCTCGGCGCTGATCACCGCTTACGCCATTGCCATGCTCATGAGCCACGATCTGCGTGGGATCAACTTCTATCGCACCGTCTGGTATCTGCCGTCGGTTGTGCCCGCGGTGGCCAGCGCAACGATCTGGCGTTGGGGGCTGCATCCCGAATTTGGGCCGATTAACTATCCGCTCAAAGTGCTGGGGCTGCCTGCTCCGCGTTGGCTCACCGACCCCGACTGGATCATCCCATCGATTGTCTTCATCAGCCTGTGGGGGTTGGGTAATACAGTCTTGATCTTCTTGGCTTCCATCAAGGGTGTTCCACGCAGCTTTTACGAAGCCGCGGAGGTGGATGGTGCCAACGCATGGGAACGCTTCCGCCACGTCACGTTGCCGCTCACCTCCTCAATTATCTTCTACCAACTGATCGTCAGTGTCATTGGCAGTTTTCAGGTCTTTGGTGTGGCCTACGTCCTCTTTGTCTCCAACCCATCGGCGTCATCGGCTGGGCCGGATAATGCCGCGCTCTTCTACGTGCTCTACATGTTCCGCAATGCCTTTGGCTACTTCCGCAATGGCTATGCCTCGGCCATGGCCTGGGTGCTCTTTGTCGTTATTATGTTGCTGACAGCGCTGCTCTTTTACAGCCAGAAACGGTGGGTCTACTATGAAACGGATGGGGAAAGCGCATGACTGCAACACGTAGCTATGGGCTGGGCAGTCGGCTCCTGACCCATCTGGTGCTGACCTTGGGCGGGCTGGTCATGCTCGTCCCTTTCTTTTGGCTCTTCTCTTCTTCGCTCAAAGCAGCCCACGAAATTTATGTCTTCCCGCCGGAATGGATACCGAATCCGCCCCGCTGGGAAAACTACACCGAAGTTTTTGGGGTGGTGCCGATTGTGGGCTATGCGGTCAACACGCTGATCGTGGCGGGCTTTGGCACCGCGGGGATCGTGTTCAGCTCCGCGCTGGCCGCGTATGGTTTTGCCCGCCTGCGTTTCAAGGGGCGCGATGTCGTCTTTGGCATTATTCTGGCCACGATCATGTTGCCCTTTGCCGTCACCATGATCCCAACCTACATCCTCTTTAGCCGGATCGGGTGGGTGGGCACCTTTCTGCCGTTGATCGTGCCCGACTGGTTTGGCGCGCCGATCATGATCTTCCTGTTGCGCCAGTTCTTCCGCACGATTCCCATTGAGCTGGAAGACGCGGCGCGCATTGATGGAGCGAGCCGTCCGCGCATCTTCTGGACCATTATTTTGCCGTTGGCGCGACCGGCCGTCACGGTGGTGACGGTCCTCGCCTTTCTGCAACACTGGAACGATTTTCTCGGCCCACTGATCTATCTTTCCAAACGTAACATGTATACATTGGCGCTCGGTCTCAACGCACTGCAATATTTTGAAGGCGGCCTCGACTGGACCCACTATGTGATGGTAATGGCGACAATGATGGTGGTGCCGGTGGTGATCATCTACTTTGTTGCACAGCGCGCGCTGGTCGAAGGCATTGTGCTGACGGGGATCAAAGGATAATTGTTACAAGTCACCAGTCATTGGGGTCCGTTGACATTTGCTTGGAATGGTCCCCGGCACGGGCTGTTATGATCCCGCCTAAACCAGTACGCTGTAGCCCGTGCCGGGAACACGATCGCCTTATCTCTCCCTCCCATGAACTGTCAACACACCCTAGTACTGTTGGGCGTAAATACCACGGCGGTAAACAAGCCCAAGCTACTTGCGTGAAATGGGTCAGTTTGCCATGGGCCTATTTACGCCGGGATCTACTAGTTATTATAGATCCCGGCGTAAATAGTGCGTAAGACACGTTTTCAGTTACTTGCTGTAGGCACCTGGAAGGCCACCGGCCTTTGCGGTCACCCTGGGGCAGCCGCAAGGGCGTGCCCCTACGAATACCATATTACTTGATTTACACAGTAACAAATCAGGCCACATTTATTTTGCCGTTTGCACTCAGGTTGGATGGCCTGATTACCTGCCCTGGTATTTACGCCACACTGGACTAAAGTGGGCTCTGTTTGAAAACAGTAGTTCCGGCAAGCGGGCAACCGACCGTTTTCAAGCCAACCGCACTATAGCTCAGCTTACCGCTCAAACTCAGGAGATCGTTACTTGTTTACACTCGACACCCATTGTCATTTCTTTCCCCAAGCTTTTCTGGACGCAGCACGCAAACCCAACTCGTTCCGCGCTTCGCTGCAACGCCGGGACGACGGCCGCGAGCACCTGGTCTGCCCCGGCAACTTTGATCATCCACTAACGCCTGATTTTTATGCAGCCGAACAGATGTTGGCCGACATGGACAAGACCGGCATGCAGATGGCTGCAATCTCGGCCGCGCCGCCAACCCTCTCCTATTGGGCAGAGGCCGCGGCCGCGCGCGAGCTGGCCACGGCCATGAATGAGAGCATTGCACAACGCGTCCAGGCCCACCCCGATCGCTTTGTGGGCCTGGCCACCGTACCCTTGCAGGATATTGACGCGTCGGTTGCAGAGGCCAAGCGGGCAATTGCCGATTTGGGCTTGCACGGCTTTCAGATTGGCTCCAACGTGGGCGGCAAAAATTTGGACCATCCTGACTATCATCCCTTCTTTGCCACGGTGGCCGAGCTAGATGTGCCGCTCTTCATTCACCCCTACATCCCCGCGGGCGAAGAGCGCATGCAAGATTACTATCTGCACAATCTGCTGGGCATGGTGGCAGAAACGGGATTGGCCATTGCCAGCGTGATCTATGGTGGCCTGCTCGAACGTTGGCCAACGCTGCGCATCATCTTTGCCCATGCCGGTGGTGTCTTCCCCTACATTGTTGGGCGCATGGATCATGGCTACAGGGTACGCGCCCAAGAGTGCACCGCGGCCATCCCCCACCCACCGAGCCACTATCTCAAAGAGCTCTATTTTGACTCCATGTCCTTTCACCCGCGCGCGTTGCGCTACCTGATCGATACCGTTGGCGCGGATCACGTGCTGCTGGGCAGCGACTATCCCTTTGACATGGGGCCGATTGGTGGCCCGGCCGCGGAAGTACAGGCCAATCCCTATCTGAGCGATGGCGAAAAGCGGCAGATTTGTGGCGGCACGGCAGCCCATCTATATGGACTCAATCCCTCCGACTAACGCAACTCTGTTATCTGTCAACCCGAACCAAAGGAGAAATTGCATGAACGGCTACGAAGTCATGGCACAAGCATTAAAAGCAGAAGGTGTTGACACCCTCTTTGCTTTTCCCGCGCAGCGCCTCATCGATGTGGCAGCGGCGGCGGGTATTCGACCCATTCTCTGTCGCCAGGAACGGGCCGGGGTTAACATGGCCGATGGCTACAGCCGCGTCACCAACGGGCGCAAGATCGGTGTCTTTTCCATGCAACAAGGACCGGGCGCGGAGAATGCCTTTGGCGGCGTTGCCCAAGCCTATGCAGATTCGGTGCCGATCCTGGCGCTGCCCGGTGGCGAACCCCACAGCCGCCGCGGCATCCACCCCACCTTTGACGCAGTGCCCAACTACCAAGGCATTACCAAATGGGGCGCGGTCATCCACCGCCCCGATGATATTGCAACGATGGCGCGCCGCGCCTTTGCCCAGCTCAAACATGGCCGCCTGGGGCCGGTGATGGTCGAAATGCCTGGCGATGTAATGGGAATGGATGTGCCCGAGGGCGCGGCGGAGTACAGCCCGGTGCCCCGCTTTGCCTCTGCCGCGTCCACCGAAGATGTACGCGATCTGGTGACCGCGCTGCTCAAGGCCAAAGACCCGATCATCTGCGCGGGCGCGGGGATCTTCTATGCCGAAGCGACCGACGAACTCATTGAATTTGCGGAACTGATCAACATTCCGGTGATGACTTCGCACGCGGGCAAAAGCGCGTTCCCGGAAACCCATCCGCTGGCCCTGGGCGTCGGCGCGATTTCGCGCACGCTCATGGTCCATCGCTTCTTGCAGACAACGGACTTTGTCCTGGGAATCGGCACCAGCTTCACACGCAACACCTTTACCGCGGCCATGCCCGACAACGTGGTGATGGCACAGGTGACCAACTGCGCTGAGGATATCAACAAGGATTACGACGTGGCCTACGGCGCGATTGGCGATGCCAAGTTGGTGCTGCGCCAGCTCATCGAAGAGGCCAAACGCCAGTTGGGTGCGGAAGGCCGAGGTGATGTCAACGGCGCGACCGATCGTATCTCGCAGCTGAAGGAAGAGTGGCTGGGCCAGTGGGAGCCGCACTTTACCTCCAACGAGGTGCCGATCAGCCCCTATCGTGTGCTGCGCGAGTTGCAGCAGGCAGTCGATGTTGACAACACGATCATTACCCACGATTCTGGATACCCGCGCGAACAGTTTGTGCCCTTTTGGCAACCGACCCAACCACACGGCTACCTTGGCTGGGGCAAGTCCACCCAACTCGGCTATGGTCTGGGGCTGGCGCTAGGGGCCAAGCTTGCCGCGCCGGAGCGTCAGGTGATCAACGTCATGGGCGACGCCGCGTTTGGCATGGCCGGCCTGGATCTGGAAACAGCCAGCCGCGCCGGGATCGCCACGCTGACCATTGTGCTCAATAACGGCGTGATGACCCACTACCACGAGCACATGCCCTATGCCACCGAACATTGGGATCTGAATCAACTGGGCGGGAACTACAGTGCCGTTGCCGAAGGGCTGGGTGTCTTTGCACAGCGCGTGCAGGCACCGGATCAACTGGCTGGGGCCATTCGCAAGGCCATCGCCACCAATCAAGCAGGTAAGCCAGCGCTGATCGAGGTGATGACCAAGGAAGAGGAGACCGTGTCGCGGTTCTGATGGTCCAATGGTCACAGCACCCGGCTGAAAATCCGTATTCGCTGCCATGCGTGTTCAGTCACAGTACCGATGCTGGCAGCAATTGGAGGACAGATGCTTGATAAACCGAAACACCTGGGCCTGACCTACGCCGAACAGTTCAAGGAACAGAGCATCGTTGATGCATATGTCCATCGCCCGCCGCTTCCGGCACCGGTCTTTGAGCAACTTTTGAGCATGATGGCGCCGGGGCCACAGGTGGTGCTCGATGTCGGCTGTGGGTTGGGGCCGGTGGCGCGCCACCTGGTGCCCCTGGTGGATCAGGTTGACGCGGTAGATTTCTCGGCTGCCATGATCGAAGCCGGTCGCCAGTTGCCCAATGGGGATCACCCGAATCTGCGCTGGATCGAAAGCAGCGTCGAGGAGGCACCGCTGCGTCCACCCTATGCGCTGATCGTTGCCGCGAGCAGCCTGCATTGGATGGAGTGGACGGTGGTCTTGCCGCGCTTCCGCGACCTGCTCAGCCCCGGCGGGGTGCTGGCGATTGTCTCCCAATCGGAGGCACGCCAGCCCTGGCACGCAGAGCAAATCTCGATTATTGCACGCTATTCTACCAATCAGGATTTTCAGCCCTACAATCTGATCGACGAACTGACCAGTCGCGGGTTGTTTCAGCAACAGGGGGAGTTTCATACGGCACCATTGTCGCGCCCACAGAGCATCCGCGATTACATTGAATCTTTCCACTCCCGCAATGGCTTCTCGCGCGACCGCATGCGCACAGAAGACGCGCGTGCATTTGACGATGCCATGTACGACCTGATGGTGCGCCACTATCCCGCGGGCACGGTGCCGCTGGAAATCAGCGGCCACGTGATCTGGGGTGAACCAGCACCGGATGGGAAAGGAATCGCGTGAACAGATGACAATCAAGACCGTCTATCTGATCCGGCATGGGCAATATTATCAATACGAGCAAAGGCCACCAGATTGGGTGCAGGCTTCCCACGAAGAGATCGACGAATTTGAACGTCGGCGAGATGGGGGGCTCACTCCAACGGGTGTGAAACAGGCAGAGCTGACAGCACAACGCCTGCAACCGCTGCCCATTGATGCCATCCATGTCAGCACGATGCGCAGAGCGGTGGAGACGGCAACGCTCATTGCAGCAGCCCACCCCACGCTCACCACATCTGCGGACCGCGATCTGTGGGAATGTATTCCCCACGTGCCGCCACACTATAGGGAGTGGACCAAGCAATATCCTGCCAGCCTGTTGCAACGTGAGCAGGCCCAGGCAAGCCGGGCCTTTGACCGCTATTTCCAGGCGGCATTGGGTGCGGATGAACGTCACGAGCTCATCGTCTGTCATGGCAATCTGATTCGCTATTTTATCTGTCGCGCGCTACAAGTGACGCCGGACGCGTGGGTCAACATGAACACCCACAACGGTGGCTTGAGCATCGTCCAGGTTCAGCCCGATGGGGAATGCAAGCTCATTGCCTTCAACGATACCGGACATCTACCAACAACGTTACTCACCTTTCACACTGTGCAAACTGAAAGCTGATTGGTCCCTGGAGCGAAGGATATGTTCTACCGTTTACCATTCTCTATGAGCTTGCAGCTTGCAGCGTGAGCATGCTCTCATGTGCACCTCCAGCGGCAGAAAACGCTGAACCTACCATTGTGCAACGCTCACATGATCGCTCGATCAGGCGATGGCAGATTGATGGCGCAAAAGTTACATTACAGTGTATTTACTTCACCAGAAAGAAAAATCATGAGTCAACGCATCTACAAATTTGGTGTCATCACCGATGAAATCGATCAGGATTTTGCCCGCGCCTGCGCAATTGCCGCGGAGCTGGGCATGGAGTACGTGGAACTTCATCAACTTTGGGATAAAGATATTCACGAATTGAGCGATGATGAACTGGCCAACGCCAAGGCGATTCTAGCCGATCATGGGCTGGAGACGCATCTCGTCTGTGGCATGTTCTATCGTCCCGTTTCGCTGGCCGATGTGGAGCTGGCGACACTGTCAGAGCACCCGAGCATTCAGGCGCATCTGCAACGGCTGGAGCGCTTCATTGAGATCGCGCACCGGTTCGACGCGCCCTACATCCGCACCTTTGGTTTTACGCGCGATGTGGGCGGCACCAATCCATCGCCGCGCGCCGCGGATGGCGGCGGCATGGACAATGAGACGCTCGCCAAGATCGCCAAGGGCATTCAACTGGCCTGTGATCGACTGGCACCGGAAGGCTTGACGCTGGCGCTGGAAAACGCGCGCTCGCTCTATGCCAATACCGGCGGCAACATGCGCCGCGTGCTCGACGCGGTGGATCGGCCCAACCTGCGCATTATCTGGGATCCGGCCAACGCACATGTTGCGGGCGAAGATCCAGTAGCGGGTTTTCGGGAAGTCCAGGGGCGTATCGTCGACGTGCACTGTAAAGATGCACGGGTTGAGGACGAAGCGAGCGGCCTCACCGCGTGGGCACGGATTGGCGATGGCGGCACCGACTGGGCCAAACAGTTGCAACTGTTGGAGAACGAGCCGGTACAACATTTCACCATCGAAACCCACTGGCGTGGCGAGGGTCTCGACAAAGCGGAGAGTACGCGCCAAACCTTTGCCGGGCTCAAAGAGATTATTGACAATCGCTAGACGCGCCCAACATGCGCGCTTGCTAGATGCGCTCAACAATAAGTGAGCTCGATAGATGCGCTCAACAATAAGTGAGCTCGATAGATGCGCTCAATAGGCGCGATCCATAGCTGCAATTCATAGACGCGACAGACCCGCTGCGGCTGTTGTTCGTTGCAAGCGAAAACGCTGTTTCCAACCCGATCAAGAAAAGGATCAAGTAACCCCATGACTGCCAAGGTCACCAAAGTCGCCATGATTGGCGCGGGCCAACGCTCGGTCAGCCACATGGCCGCGCTCTCCCAGATACCCGATGTCCGTGTGGTTGCGCTGGCCGATCTCGACACCGACCGCGCGCGTGAGGCGCAAGCCAAAGCCAACCAACGCCGCGCCGACACCAGTGATCCGTTCGATGCCGCCATCTTCACCGACTACCGTGACATGCTCGAGCAGACCACGCCGGATTGTGTCTATCTTTGTCTGCCGCCCTTCGTTCACGGTCAGATCGACCACGACCTGATCGACTATGGCAAGCCGATCTTCTTTGAAAAGCCAGTGGCGCTCGACATGAGCCTGGCCAACGAAATTGCCGACCATCTGGCCGAGCAGCAGATCATCAACGCGGCGGGCTACCAGAAACGGTACAGCTCCGCCGTGCGCAACCCCAAAGCAATGTTGGCAGGCCAGCCCATTGGCATGGCAATCGCAATCCGGCTCAGTGGATTGCCCGGCACGCCATGGTGGCGCATGCAGGAGAAATCGGGCGGCATGTTGACGGAGCAACACACGCATGCGGTCGACCTGATGCGCTTTCTCTGTGGCGAAATTGAGTCCGTCTATGCGGTGGGCAGCAATCAGCTTTCACAAGCGGTGCCCGATCTCAACATCTTTGATATGAACGCGTGCACCGTGCGCTTTGCCAACGGCGCGCCGGGCATGATCGGCAACTCGTGTGCCGCGCCAGCGGGAGGCAGACTCTACCCGCCCCACCGCGTGCAGGTGGTCGCGGCCGACATGGTGCTCAACGTCAACGAGAGCCGCAGCGAGGTGCACCGCGCCGGCCAGCCGATTGAGGAGATTTTGCCCGATGCCGACGATGGGGATCTGATGAACCGGGCCTTCATCGAAAGCGTACGCAGTGGTAAGCAGGATGGCATTCTCAGCGACTATGCCGACGCGGCGCGCACGTTGGCCGTCACCCTCGCCTGTCAGGAATCAGCCGAGACGGGACAGCCAATCACGATTGCTGCCTGAGGCCCGTTAGCCATCAATGCCCACACGGTGGCGCTTACGGCTCGGTGGCCGCCACGGCCTGGAGGGTCTCACCGGCATCGTGCATGACAGTATAGCACCACATGTGGGCGAGTAGATTGATCTGTTGGGGCGTGAGATTGAGCAGTTGCGGCAACCCGGCCTGATCGCTGTTTTGTGCAAAGATGTTGTAGTTGGGAAAGTTGCTCAATCGATTGGTCGGGTCATCAACCTGGAAGAGTGCCTGGACAGATGGCGGCAATTTCTCCCACCATGCCTGATTGAGATCGTTGTAGAACCAGATCACGGTCACTTTGCCCGGCCGCTCGCCATCCCCCGGATAGGGTGGGATATCAAAGACATTGGGTTGGATCACTTCATAGGAATCCATGAACCAGGGTGCCCGCTGCTCAGCCTTGGCGCGCTCTAGTCCCGCTTGCAGCGCCTGGAGCTGGTGTTGTGGAAAGACATGGGCCTCCTGCGCAATCTGATACGGTCCCGTGGGTTGCAGACCAAAGAGCTTGGTAATCGCCTGATTCAAGCCGTTAACGGTGAACCCTGTCTCTGCCCCAAGGGGGGAATCGACATTGATAAAAGCCAGGATGATTGGATAGTGGCGGCGCAGCAGCGGAATAATGCCACTGCCTTCCAACAAGGCCCCGTCGATGAAGCTGTAGGCAGCCGTCTGCTCTACCAAGGTGTTCGTCTGCCGCTGGGTTGGCGACCAATAGTTAAACTTGGGAAACCACTCTGGCTGGCCAAAGGAATTGAGTAGGGCACCGGGCGCAGCACCGCTGCTGCCAATTAAATCTGACAAGAGGAAGGGCGGATTGGGCGTTGCCACGTGCACGCAATCGTCGGTTTCGCGTGCCAGCGGCGCGGGCGAGTCAAAAGCGAAACTCTCCACATAGCCGCCACCAATATCCAGTCCGTCCGCACCTTCGCCGGGAAAGGCTTGCGGCAATCCCGTGTAGAGTGGCGTCATCTCCACCATGCGTAGACGCTGGTCTGCCCCCACTGGATGGGCCTGGACCGCGCCGGCAATCAGATAGGGACGATCGGGCCGCATGGTGTAAAAATCTGCGGGCTGTAATTGGGGATTGCGGGCGGTGATCTCTGCGACGGCCGTTTGATCCAATGTAAATAGCTTGTGTGGATCATCCAGAGCAAATGGCTTGAGCAGAAACTCATTGAGGGTCCGTGAGTAGAGACGATTGAAGGGCGGGGTCGCATACCGACCAATCTCAACCATCATGCCGGTTTTGATGGTGCCGACCTGCTCGGTGGAAAAGCGGGCAAAAGCAGCGGCACCATATTGTGGATCGAGCATAGCGAGATTGTCCAGGGTGATTGCTTCTGGCTCTATCACGGCACCCAGCAGCGTGGTATCACTGATGGTGGTGGGGGCATAGCTAAAGACCGTGCCAAACCAGGCTCCACCGGAAACAGAGGAGATCGCGCCAATCTGGTCCAGCAGCCCCAACGCGTGCAAACCACGCATTTGGCCAACGGAAGCCGCAGCCGACAGTGGACCACCACTGGAAAAACAGACGCCAATCGGATGAGCGTCGGGCCGATAGCGGGAGCGATCAAATTCTGGCATCGAAACGGGGGCGACAGACGATTCTCCGTTGGCGTTGGTCATTGGATAAATCCGCGCTTTGAGCGTGCTGGGGAAAGCGGCGGGATTGGTAAACGCCGCGGCCTGCATTGGGTTGCCCCCTCTCCGCCGTAGCCGTGCCAGCTGTAAGCCGACCGCGCCGCTACAGAGGGTGACGGTGAGCATCGTTGCCGAAACCTGCAAGAGGAAGCGCCGACGTGACGAGGTGCGCGTTGGGATTGGCGGCTGGGCGGGGGAGAACCACTTGACGCTAGCTCGACCACTGATGGTGCCCCAGAGTGCAAAGAGGAGAATAGCCCCCACATATCCAGCCACGGTGTTGAACGCCACGGGCTGCAACATAGGATTCTGGGACAGAGTGAGGATTGTCAACCCCACCCCCCACAGCGTACCGCAGCCAGCGCTGACGAGCCATCTGTTCTGCCACAGACGCGCTCGGTTCAGCAGCATATAGAGCAGCGTGACGAGCCCACCACTCACCCCAAAGAGCAGGTAGAGGCCCAATGTACCGATGAAGAAGAGCACGTTATCGATCATTAGATCTAACGTCAATGCAGTGCCCACAGCGAGTAAAAAGCCGAGAGAACGGACGAGGCCCGGTAGCCAATGAATGAACCAGGTGAAAAATACACCCGGCAAAAATGGCGAGCCGAATAGCTGGCTCACCAGATAGAGCAAGCTGCACAATGGTAGCGTCAGAGAAGCACCGATCCAAAAGCTACGCCAGTACATTCGCGGCTGCCTGGGAGCCGTTGCACGCAGTTGGTAGCGCAGTGCAGATTGAAGCATCGGTTTACGCATGAGTTTCCTCCTTTTTCATCGACCGTGTGGTGCATGTCACAGCCAAATCAGACAAGCCAAATCAGGTTCATACGGGGAAGAACAGAGGCTCTCTGTGATCCCATAAAGCAAGTGCAGTGTGGGGTGAATTTCTCGGGCGGAAAGGCAGGGGATGGAGCTCGCACTCGAGTTGGTGCCACTTGCAAATTGCGCCGGTAAATAGGGACAATCACAGCGTTGACCCAACGCGAGTTCTGTATAGAGATAGAGCTACAAGGTAGGATCGCACAAAAGAGTTTGTGCCTCGTTTGTGCTTGACAGGTGACCAAGAGAGTAGACCAAGACAGGTGGCCGAAGCGAATCATATTGAAGCCAACCGCAGTAGAGTGCATTGTCAACAATGTACTTATCCACCAATTCAAATCATGAGAAGGAGCAACCATTGCAACATGTAACAATCTATCGTGAGCCGGGCCGTTATGCGGGCTGGCCCGCGAACTATGGCATTTGGGCCTGGGGCGATGAGATCGTCGTTGGCTTTACCCTGGGCTATTTCAAAGGGGGTGAGCAGTTCCACACCCGCGACACAACCCGCCCTTTCCTCCCCATGCAGGCGCGCAGCCTCGATGGCGGCATCACCTGGGACGTGCAGCAGACGCCCTGCCATTTACCGGGCAACCGCGGGCTTTCCGCGGATGAACACATGAACCCCGATTTGTGGGCACTCAACGCGCTGACTGATGATCCGCTGCTGCCGCCCCCCGGCAACATCGACTTTACCCATCCTGATTTTGCGCTCATGTGTGGACGAACAGGGCTGCGCGCCGGTGCCCGCTCCTGGTTCTACACGTCGACCGACCGCTGTCGTTCCTGGCAGGGACCGTACGAATTGCCCATGTTCGGGCAGACCGGCATTGCCGCGCGCACCGATTATCTGGTCGACGGGCCGGATCGCTGCACATTGCTGCTCACCGCGGCCAAGCCCGACGGTGAAGAGGGCCGCGTCTTCTGTGCACGCACTACCGATGGTGGCACAAGTTTTCATTTCGTTGGTTGGGTGACGCCGGAACCCAAGGGCTATACCATCATGCCCGCCAGCGTGCGGCTACCCGCCAGCGACGCAAAGCCGGGCCGCATTCTCACCGCGGTGCGCTGTAGCGAATCCTTTGAAACGACCAACTCACGCGCCTGCTGGATCGACCTCTACGCCTCGGATGACAATGGAGAAAGCTGGCAACAGCTCAATCAACCCGTTCCCGACGCGGGCCGTGGGGGCAATCCACCAACGTTGACCATCCTGCAGGATGGCCGCCTCGCCATGACCTATGGCTATCGGGACGAGCCTTTTGGCATGCGTGGCCTGATCAGCAGCGACAATGGCCAAAGCTGGGGCGAGGAAATTGAGCTGAGCAATGGTGCAGGCAACCACGATCTGGGCTACCCGCGCACCATCCAACGCAGCGACGGCACAATGGTGACTGTCTATTACACCAATGATGATCCACAGGGCGAGCGCTACATCGCCACGACGCTGTGGGATCCAAGCGCGGGCTGAGCCTGTCGCAGCCACATTAGTTAACGCAGTTGCCACTTACGATCTCTATACGAAGGGAATTATTCAAGAACTACCCGCTACAAGTTGAGGACAGTGTAACTTTAGTTTCTCGAATTTTAGTCATCGGCCGAGATCAGGGACTTCTCTATACCCGAGACAATTTTGTTAGCTACAGCAGAGCGCAAAAGAGTGCGTTGCACAGGTGCAAGCACAGCACTTTGCCCCTGATCGTGTCACCTGTGCGATGCACGCAGAAGATTTCACCTGGACAGAAACCAAACACCAAAAAACTTCAGTTACAGTGTATTGAGCACAGCGTTAAATAGGTTTTTGCGTTTTCTGACCTCTTCCCAACCCTCTCCTGCCAGGAAAGGGAGCCGACCGCTCGTCGCGGAAGTGACTGCTCCTCAGCCCACCTGGGGAGGCTGGGAGGGGGTCCGGATACCATAAACCTTATTTTGCACAGTATTGAGGAGCAACTCGTCGAGAAATCATTTACATGTTGCACCATGGAGGAATCAGCGTTCTCTAACGCTGGAGGTGCGCAGTAGAGAATGCGCACTCCGCAAGGTGCAAGGTCTATTTGCTTTCTCTATCAGGTGATTTATCATTCACATGAACAATCAGAATTTACCATGAATAAACCAAACATACTCTGGATCTGTACCGACCAACAGCGCTTCGACACCATTGCCACGCTGGGCAATCCCCACGTCTCCACGCCCAACATTGATCGCCTGGTGGCCGAGGGCGTTGCCTTTACCCACGCCTATTGCCAAAGCCCAATCTGCACGCCGAGCCGCGCCAGCTTTCTCACCGGCCACTACCCAAGCACCGTTCACATCAATGGCAATGGGCTGGAATCTTTTCCCGATCACCCGCCATTGGTCACTAAAACGCTGGCCGATGAAGGCTACGATTGTGGGCTGATCGGCAAGCTGCACCTTGCCAGCGCGTATCAGCGCATTGAGCCGCGCGTCGATGATGGCTATCGCTACTGGCAATATAGCCACGCGCCGCGCGATGATTGGCCCACCGGCCATGATTATGCGGATTGGGTGCGCGAGCAGGGCGCGTCGCTCAGGGAATTGACCGCTAGCCTCGATGGTGTGCCCGCCCCACTACACCAGACGACGTGGTGTATCGAAAAGACGATGGATTTCATCCAGCAAGCGCGCGACGCGGAGCAGCCGTGGCTAGCCAGCGTCAATATCTATGACCCCCACCCACCCTTCAATCCACCCGCGGCCTATCGCGCCCAGTTCGATCCGGCAGAGATGCCTGGCCCCCACTTTCGGGAAAGCGATCTGGCTCAGCAGGCAAAGTTGCAAGCGGTAGACTTTCAGTCGCAGGCGCAACATCCCGCTGAACTCGACATCAAAAGCCCGGTTGTCCCCCGCTCGCCGCTCAACGCGGATTGGCTGGATGCCCAGGGTGGGGGTGAACGCGATGCCAAGACCTTGCAGGCCGCATACTACGCGATGATCAAGCTCATTGATGACCAGTTGGGGCGTCTGCTCGATCTGCTGGAAGCGACGGGGCAGCGGGAGAATACGGTGATCATCTTCATGAGCGACCACGGCGAAATGCTGGGTGATCATGGATTGATCCAGAAGGGCTGTCGTTTCTACGAGGGGCTGGTGCGTGTGCCGATGATCTGGTCATGGCCCGGCCATTTTGCCACCGGTGTGCGCAGCGACGCGCTGGTTGAATTGACAGATATCGCGCCGACGCTGCTGGAACTGGCCGGTGAAGCTGTGCCCGAAGAGATGCAAGGTCGCTCGCTACTCCCCATTCTCACGGGCCAACAATCACCCGATCGACATCGGGACTTTGTGCGTTGCGAATATTACGATGCGCTGGGCCTGGCCGACCAGAGCCACGCCACCATGTATCGGGATGAACAGTACAAGCTGGTGATCTATCACGGCCACGATCTTGGCGAGCTCTACGACCTGCACGCGGATCCCAACGAATTCGACAATCTGTGGGATAATGAGGGGTACCAAGCAATCAAGCTCACGCTCATGCAGCGCAGCTTCGATGCCTCCATGTTGGCCATTGACAAAGGCCCCCGTCGCATTGGTCCAATGTAGAGAAGAAGAGGATATCCTCATGTGTGCAGCGCGCCCATTTCAAGATGCCTTTGACCAGGTTGCTGAGCTCTATGATGAGATGCGGCCTGGCTATTCGCCGCAACTCGTTGAGGATGTCTTTGCACTGGCAAACCTTCCCGATGGTGGACGGATTCTCGAAATCGGCTGTGGGACAGGCAAGGCGACCGTACCCTTTGCCCAGCGAGGCTACCCAATGCTCTGCATTGAGCCGGGGGCGCGACTGGCAGAAATGACCCGTTCCAAGTGTGCGGATTACCCGAATGTAACCGTTAGCGTCACCACCTATGAAGATTGGCCGCTGCAAGCGAATGCGTTCGATCTGGTGATCTGTGCCGAAGCATTTCATTGGATTTCGCCAGCAGTGCAGTGGCCCAAAACAGTGGCCGCGCTCAAACCAGGTGGCACCGCCGCCATCTTTTGGACGGGTGGCCACACTGTGCCCGCGGCCTTTCACGCGGCGAGTGAAGCGCTCTTTCGCGCGGCAGCTCCACAGTTTTGGGCTGGCCGCAACAAATCGCGTACCGAGTTGGAACAAGAGACGCTGGCGGTATTTGCCACGGTTGAAGCGTTGGGCGACGTGACGCTGAAACGCTATGCATGGCGAGAGCAGTACAGTGCAGATGCCTATGTCAAACTGTTGCAGACCTATGCACCGATCCAGCAATTGGCCGCCAACGTTCGTGATGCGTTGCTGACACGGATCCATGAGTTGGTGGTGCAGCACGGTGGTATGCTGGACTGTGAGTATGTGAGCCGCCTTTACGTTGCTCGGGTAAATCAATAATCGAGTCAACCTGCCAATGCAGCCCATTTGGTTTAATTTCTGTATAACCAGCCGGAATAAGCGACGAGGGCAGCAATGAAAACAATGAACAATGAATGCCGAAACGATGAACAATGAGTGACCAAATTTCCGGCGTCTTTCAGGCGCTGAAACGAGGGGGTGGCTTTTTACGCGACCCTGATGTCTCCTTTCAACCACTGCCCGATGATCCGTGGGTGTCGAACAAGCTGATCAAAGAGCATGGATTGGTGAATGGTGCGAAGGTGACCGGCACGGTGCGTCCGGGCAAAAAAGGACTGCAACTTGCCACCGTTGACACAATCTGTGGCCTGGATCCTGCTGCATTCAAAACACGTACCCGCTTTGAGCGGCTGACCGCGATTGATCCCAATGAACGGTTTCAGCTGGGTAACAATGGCAATGTCTCCATGCGCGTCATTGAGCTATTGGCGCCGGTGGGCAAAGGCACGCGTGGGTTGATCGTTGCACCGCCCAAGGCTGGCAAAACACAGTTGCTCGAAGCGATTGCCGCCGCGGTCCACGCCGAAAATCCCGAGACACGCATTGTGGCGCTGCTGGTCGACGAGCGGCCCGAAGAGGTGACCCACTTCAAGCGCAATGTCGAGGCCGAGGTATTGGCCAGCTCCAACGATCAGGGGATCGAGGCACACGTCAATTTGGCGGAGCTGACCATGGCGCACATCTGTGTCGAGTTGGAGTGTGGCCGCGATGTGGTGGTGCTCATCGACAGCCTGACGCGGCTGGGGCGTGCCTATAATCTGCACGGCGCGGGCGCGCGACGGACCATGTCCGGCGGCATCGATGCCAAGGCTCTGGAGATGCCACGCCGCTTCTTTGGCTTGGCCCGCAACGTGGAAAATGGCGGCTCGGTGACGGTGCTGGCAACGGCTCTGATCGAAACCGGCTCGCGCATGGATGATTACATTTACGAAGAATTCAAGAGCACTGGCAACAGCGAGATCGTGCTGGACCGGGAGTTGGCCGAAGCCCGGATCTATCCGGCGATCAACATTCCGGCCACGGGCACGCGCAAAGAGGAATTGCTCTACAGCGAAGACGAAATTGCGCGCCTGGCAACATTGCGCCGTTGGTTGGCCGGTGGTTCACCCCAGGCAGCCATGCGGGGGCTCTTGAAGTTAATGGAGAAGGCACCGGACAACGCAACCCTGTTGCGAGCACTCAATCCGGCGCAGTGAGAGGGGAGATTGCATGAAAGCTATTTTCATCGACGAACAGAGCGACGAACGTACGCTGCACTGGCAAGAGGGTGGCGAGTTGACCGAGCAAGGCCCGGATGATGTGGTTGTCAATATTCACGCCACCGCGTTGAATCGGGCCGACCTGATGCAGCGCCAGGGGAACTATCCGGTGCCCGCGGGCGCGTCGCCGATATTGGGGCTGGAAATGGCGGGGACGATTGCCAAAGTCGGTGCCAACGTACAGGGCTGGCAGGTAGGCGATCGGGTCTGTGCGCTCTTGTCCGGTGGCGGTTATGCGGAACAGGTGGTGGTACCCGCGTCGATGTTGATGCCTGTCCCCAATGATTGGGATTTCACCCTGGCCGCGGGTCTGCCCGAGGTCTTTCTCACGGCGTTTGTCAATCTCTACATGGAAGCCGCGATCCAGCCCGGTGAAGTGGCGCTCGTGCACGGTGGCGCAAGCGGTGTTGGCACCGCGGCGATCCAGATGCTCAAGGCCAGTGGCAACCCTGTCATTGTCACCGCGGGTACTAATGAGAAAGTCGCGGCCTGTCGCGACTTGGGCGCGGATCTGGCCATCAACTATCGCGAGCAGGATTTTGCCGAGGCAGTCAAGAGATACACCGACGGCACGGGTGTCGATGTGATCATGGATATAGTCGGCGCGGATTATCTGGCGCGCAACCTGGAGCTACTCAAATTGAAGGGGCGGCTGGTCTTTATCTCGACGCTCAGCGGGGCTGATGCCGCGGTGAATTTGCGGCTGGTGATGGGGAAACGGCTGCGGCTGATTGGCTCTGTCCTGCGCAGCCGTACGCTGGCGGAAAAGGTGGCGATCAAGGAGCGCTTCACGGAGCGCTTCTGGCATGCCATTGAAGCGGGCTCAATCAAACCGGTGCTCGAGACCATCTATCCCATTGCCGAAGCCAACGCCGCACAGGAGCAGATGGCCGCGAACCGGAACATCGGCAAGATCATTTTACAAGTGAAGTAGCAGAAGCGTTGAACGCTAGCAGAGAACGAGAAGAAGTGATGACAAATCCAACCATTGCCGTGATTGGCGGCACCGGGGCAGAAGGATCAGGGTTGGCCGTGCGCTGGGCCGCGGCAGGCTATCCCATTGTGATTGGCAGCCGCAGCGCGCAAAAAGCCGCAGAAGCCGCCACGGAACTGAGTGCCAGTTTACCGGCAGGCAGCGCAACGATTCAAGGAGCCACCAATGGCGAGGCAGCCAGCGCGGGCGATCTGATCTTACTCAGCGTGCCCTATGCCGCGCAGCAAGAGACGATCGCGCAGATCATGGATGGGGCACGGGGCAAAGTTCTCATTACCGTTGGGGTGCCGCTGAAACCGCCCAAAGTTGCCACGGTTTGGCGTCCTCCCGGTGGCTCGGCAGCCGCGGAAGCACAGGCACAGTTGGGCGAGACGGTTCAGGTGGTGGCCGCGTTTCAGAACATTTCCGCGGGCCATCTCAAGGATCTAAGCTGGGAGCCCGATTGTGATGTTTTGATTGCTGGCGATCAAAAGGGGGCCAAGGCGCAGACAATTGCGCTGGCCGAGGCCGCTGGCTTTGTTGGCATTGATGCGGGTCCGCTGGCCAACGCAGCTGTGCTGGAAGGATTGACCGCGGTTTTGATTGGCATTAACATTCGCCACAAGGTGAAAGGTAGTGGGATCCGGATTACCGGAATAGATCCGTAATGAGCCGTAAGCGTTGGGAGAAGAGAGAGCAGCATGGAACGGTGACGGCTCTTTTTTCCCCAGCGTGCCGCGTCAAGCATTGAGCAGGTCTTCCAACGTTTCAACGGCCTCGTGTAGAAAATCGATTACCTCGCGCATGCGGTCACCGCGGCCAGATTCTTGCACCGACTCTGGCAAACTTTCAAACGCCTCTTCTTCATCTTCCAAAATCCGTTCCAATTCAGTGCGAATGCGTGCAATCTGACGGCGCCGCTCCCGATTCATGGTGAATACCCATCCATTTTACAATCTCATTTTTCACTGCCTACAGTGCGGTTGGCTTGAAAACGGTAGGTTTCCCGCTTGCCGGAACCACTGTTTTCAAACAGAGCCCACTTTGGTTGCCTTCCACGGAAGTTGAGGCGATGCCACAGGTCGGTGGCGCTCTGCCCGCAACGAATAGACGACCCATTGACAAGTCGCACAGTTACTCTCGTGCAAAGGTACGCGTACACGCGTACTGGTGTGACTATTCACGGGTAATCTATAACGGCCAAATCGAAAGTCACGTGATCCCCCGAAGCGCATGGAATTCCATCACGGGAAAGCCGGGCTTCTTCTCTCTTTATGTGGATCCGAAGATCAGCATTCTTCTCTCTTTGTGGATCCGAAGATCAGCATGCTTCTGACTTGGCCTAGACAAACAGTGACGTAAGGTGTTCAACTAAAAAGACGTTGAGATTGCTAATTGGTAACGGGTCTGTTTCCACAATCCAATGGCGCTGGGAGATGCCCAGATGCTAGCGACCGTGCCATTGCGCCATGTGGTGGGCGTGGGTGGCGAGATAGGCCCCGGGTTGGAAATGAGTGTCGTAGAAATCTAGATCGAGATGGTGCGCTTGCAAATAGGGGCCGGCGAAGATGGTGGGCACGGTGGCTGGGAACTTGCCAAAGCGGTCGTAGACAGTCTGCGCCATGTGCGCCACGCACGCCTTGAATTCTTCGTTGTGCGGTTCGACCGCGCCCCGAATCTGCCGATTCGCTTGCCACGGCCCGGCGGTGTCGGGATCAAATGGACCGCCGGGGCCGAATTTGCGCTCGACATAGGCATCGACGGCTGCCCGCATGGTGGGGAAATGGGGTGGGCAAAAGCCTTCGTAATGGCCCGGCAGCCCCGTTACATTGGGCACTGGCCAGCGCGGATCGGTAACGCGGTGAAAGCCGAGACCAGGCACAGTCGGGTCGCCGCTGCCACCGAGCACGGCGTACATATCTAGCCCCGTGAAGAGCCACCCGCCCAAGCCCATTGCCTGCAACAGCAACGAGCCATTTTGGCTGGCCGCGCTCAATTCCGCGGTCACCATCACCAGCGAATTCTGCTCTAACTGGGTGAGCGGGGCCGGGTTGTCCAGGTCAACCAAGTGGCGGAATTGCGCCATGTTGGGGATCGGTTCGTTGTGGATGTTGTCGTAGATGCAGCCACCATTTTGTACGAGAAAGCAGAAGACGCCAATCAGATGTTGCGCCA
The DNA here is from genome assembly GCA_965228585.1 of Caldilineaceae bacterium. Classification (GTDB taxonomy): domain Bacteria; phylum Chloroflexota; class Anaerolineae; order Caldilineales; family Caldilineaceae; genus JAHBVH01. The sequence continues at coordinate 1,595,484 of CBDDHX010000004.1, read as the reverse complement.
GGTCGGCGACGGGAATTAAAAGCGTGCTCCCCGCCACGTTGGCACACCAGCGGTTGTGCGCGTCCATGGCATTGGCGGGCAGCACGAGCCGCGTCGGGCGGATTGGATGGATGCAGCTGCGTTGAGCAGCCAGCCACGCTTCCAGGTCGACCGTGCCATCGGGGCCAGGTTCAATGAGGGCGGGGCGGTCGCGGGTGCGGAAGAGGAAACAGCCGCGATCGTCGGTGTAGAAGAGTTCGCTCGTGTGGATCCCCGCAGCAGAGGGGTGGGCACGACCACCGGCCGCGGCGGGGTAGGCGGGCAGCTGTGCCGCAACGGTGGGATGGTGTGGGATCAGGTAATTCCAACCGGTGTTGCCGGTCATGGTGGCCAGCAGCAGCAGTTGCTCCAGCTCATCCAACGGCAGCGGCTCGTGTTGAGATTGGTGGGCGAGTGGGCCACCCGGCAAGGTGGCACCCAGCGCAAAGCGCCGCGAACGGCGGCCCACCAGTGCGTCAATGAGTGGAAATTGGGCCAGGGAATGGAGAGGATGCGCTGGTGGCACTCGGATTGGGCCAGACATGGGTTTCGCTCCTGAGATCGTTGCTTGCGTATATTTCTATCAACTGGATGGTTTAACTCACCATCGCTCCTGTTTAGCGACGGGCGCGAGCTGGTTTCGAGCTGGTTTACCGTAGCGTGCCACCAGAACCATTGTTCAGCAGCACGGAGCAGGTCTTCGGCCAGTTAGCTGTCCAGCCGTCCTGCATTATCTTTTTTTGATGCACGGCACAAGTAGAGCGAGATATGGCAGAGCAGGTGCTGACAATTTATCCGCAAGCTGACATTCCCTAATTGGACCAGCTCGTCGATAACAATCAACTCGTTGGCAACAAATAATGTGTTGTCTGGCACTGTTCAACCAAGCAGATCCCGTCCAGTACCGACAGTGAAACCACGCTCACTGCTCCATGCGCCCATAGGCAGCCAACGTCCGCAGGCGGTTGACCACAATCTGCCCCTTCCAGTCACGCTCGGCCCGTGCCCAGGCGGCCTGATCTACCGTGGCCCAGGACCAAGGGACGGGCCAGGAACCATCATCCAATTGAGTTGCAATGAGATAGTCGAGCTGCGCATCCACGGCGGCGCGATCGACCGTGGCTGCCAGAGGTGCATCTGGTCGGCTTGCAACATCCAGGGGCAAGAGTTGATAGCCGCCAAAGTCAGCTTGTGTGGTAGCGACAGATCCCTGCACGTCTTGCAGTAGCGTCTCGATCAATCGCGCACGCGTCTGTGCCGGCACGTTGTCAACGCTGGCCAACGTGAGATAGCAGGGCAACACATGCAGTTCGCTGCGTTGTGCCGCGGTTTGCGCGGCAAAGTGGTCCATTTGCGCGTCGAGCAATTGGGCAAGTAATTCGGCTGGCACCAACGCTTGGTAGTGGCACAGGTAGCCGATGAGCGCGGCACGCGGGTTGGAACGAAAGCCGTCACCGCTGCCCGCGCTCGCGCCGTAAGTCCACCACGGAGCGTGGGGTGCCTCTTCCACGGCAGGTGGCACAATCTCCCACCGCAGCAGATCGCGATCCAACGTGGCGAGCAGATAGGTGATGGCCCGCTGCACCAACGGTTCGGTAGCGTCGGCACCAATCTCGCGCAAGATCTGCAATCCCTGTTGGGTGGCAATTGCAGAGGATGCAGGCGCACGCAGATCAGGCTCCAACGCGTGGCCAAAACCGCCATCCACGTTCTGATATGCGGCCAAGGCCGACCGTACAGCAGCGGCTTGTCCATCGGCAAAATGAAAGGCAAAACGAGCTTGATCCACGGGGCGCGCCTGCGCTTGCAGATAGGCAGCCGCGCGCTGAAAGGCTTGGTTAGACAGCTGTTGCATGTAAACACCTCCATATTACTACTAACTCAAGTCGCTACCCATCATCCTTACACGGGAGTGATTGGTGAATATCTTCTCTCTACCACGCGCCTACAGTGCGGTTGGCTTGAAAACGGTAGGTTTCCCGCTTGCCGGCACTACTGTTTTCAAACAGAGCCCACTTTAGAAAGCAACTGGGAAGCAACGTAGGTTAGTAGCGCTAGATATTTAGTAGTGCTAGATATTTAGAGCCCATCCTGAAATTCGGTTGTGGTGCGTAAACCACCTCGAGCCGGTTGCGTCGACGCAGAGAATTTCAGGACAGATACTTAGTAGTGCTAGATAAATTCTATAGACTCCTACACCGGATTAATCTGTTGGCGCGTGGCATTGAGTCGGCGGCGCACTTTTGTAAAAAAGACCACGCCAAGCGCGATTGTCTCTAACGTAGACGAAGAAACGAACGCAATGGGAATCGCGTACAGCCCCATTGGCTCGATGAGCAGCCACATGACGGTGGCTCGGCTCGCGAGCTGCCCGATATTGGTGAAGAGTGGGGTTCGGGTATCGCGCATGGAAATTAATCCGCGCGAAAGAATTTCCGTCCCAATGTGGATGGGCAGCCCCAGGGCATAGACGAGCAGCACGCTGTAGGTGACATCCCCGGCCGCCGCATCAAATTGGCCATGTTCAAAGAGCAGACGAATCACCGTGCGCCCCGCCCAATAGATGGTGGCCATTGCCAACAGCGAAAGCGAACAGGCAGCCACCAACACAATGAGCATCAACCGCCGCAACGCCCGCCACTCGCCGGCTTCGGCTCGCTCGGCAAAACGTGGAAACGCGGCCAGGCCCACGGCATAGCCAAGAAGAGTGACCGGCAGATTGGCCAGCAGCACCGCATTGTAGACCGCGGGCAGCGAGACGAGCTTGTTCGTCAGCGACGCAAAGGCCGTATCCACAATGGCCCCCCCATAGTTGACCACAGCCGACAAGCCGTTGGGAATCAGCAGATAGACCACCTCTCGGAGTTGGCGGTCGCTAGGATCCCACGTAAACCAACGCCGCCCGCGCAAGACCAGCAAGCCAGGGGCAAGGATGAGCACCTGAAAGATCGCGCCCACCACGGTACCCACGGTGGGGCCATAGATGCCAATCGACGGGTAGACGCGCACGGCCAGAATTCCCAAGATCAAGGTGATGTTGTAGGTGGCAATGGAGATGGCGGGCAGAAGAAAGCGGTTGCGGCTGTTGAGCACGGCAGTGGCCACACTGCCAATGGCGAGGATCAACGGTTGCAACAGCTTGATGCGCGTCAAAGTAATTGTCAGGGCAGCAGTTGCATCATCAAAACCGGGCGCGAGGATATTGCGAACAAAAAAGGGCGTAAAGAGTTCCAGCAACAGCACCACCACGGCCACGGTAGCCATTAGGCTGGTTAAGACCAGGCTCACCAGCCGATAGCCCGCGGCGCGCCCTTCTTGGCGGCTCGTCCCGATCAACACGGGGATCATGGCATTGGAGAGAGTGCCCCCGGCAATCAGCAAAAAGAGCGTATCGGGCAGCCGAAACGCGGCATAGTAGGCGTTTGCCTCCATGCCCACACCGAATTGAGCATTCAGCAACATCTGGCGCACGGCTCCCAACAGCGCCGAGAGCAAAAAACTCGCCATCAGAATGATACTGGCTTCTGTGATTGTAAACTCGCGAGTGAAGAGCCGCCACCATCGCGCTTCACGTTTGGTCTGCGGCTCGTGCCACTGGTTGGGTGGTACAGCTTTCACTGGATCCACAACGCCTCGTTTTGCTTTGCTTCACACGCCAGAATGAGCATGGTGATGGTTGCCACAGTCAACTGCCACAGTCAACTGCCACAGTCAACTGCCACAGTGTACTTCAAACATTCCACACAGACAATCTACCCGGGCGCGCTATCACGGTGTAGGGTAAGCGTGGCAATAGAGATGGGCGACCGTGTTTGACATGCACAAAACGGAGGTCGCAGCAGTGGGAGAAGAGTAGAAAAAGGATGGTGCAACTGTTTGTTGAGTGGAGAGTGTAAGCGCGAAAAACACGCTACACTCCGTCTAGATTTATAACGGGCTAGATTTATAACAGTCTAGATTTATGACGGTGCGCGTAGCATCTGCACCGCGATGGAGAGATGGAGCCTACAGTGCGGTTGGCTTGAAAACAGTAGGTTTCCCGCTTGCCGGAATTACTCTTTTCAAACAGAGCCCACTTTAGTCTGAGATTTGGTTGTGGTGCGTAAACCGCCTCGGGTCAATCGAGAACGCAATAGATCCACGAAGAGCACCAAGAGGCACGAAGAAGTGCTTGTTCTTGGTGCAACTTTGTGTTCTTCGGGGACCATAGACAGATTGGATTGACCTTGGTAGGAGAAACCTCGATTCTACACAAAATCAACCGGCAGCCGTTGGTAAACAACCGCTTGCACCCCACTTGTTCCCAGACCCCATTTCCAGCAAAGATTGCTTCAAAAACTGTCCGAATGCGTCTGGCAGGAAGAGAACATCAAATAGCGCAGAACATTATCGAATATTGTTTATCGATATTCGACAATTGTCGCGCGCTCTCCAATGGCTTACGTAAAGCCTGTCATTTCGGTTTAAATCTGCCTGCTGTAGCAGTGGGCACGCGAATCACATTGCAATCAAACTGTAATCTTTCACCTACTTGCTCCATAGTAAAGTTTCTGGCCGCAGCGAAACAGAGACGAGTCGAGACCTTACGCTCTCACACAACCCATTTAGAGAATATCCGCCAATGTTGGGCTGCCAAAATCGATCTTGGACAGTTGGAGAAAAAGGATTGGTAGACTTCATGAAAGCAAGCCGACGGCAAGTGAATCAACGACAACTCAACCATGCACGACGCCTTCAATGGGTGATGTGCATGCTATGTATTGCGTTGGTGGCACCTACTGCGGTACGGGCCGAAGCTGATAACGAGCCCCACAAAATCTTCATACCCGTGGTTACCAGCACCACCGAACCCACCTGTGAACTAAACGAACAGGAGCAGCTGCTGGAAGAGCTGCTCATGGCAGAATCTAACCAAGGACGCGCCACGCTCTCTTGTGATCCAACCCTGGCCGCGGTTGCCCGTGCAAGGGCCGAAGATATGGGCCAGCGCGGTTACTTTGGCCACGTCAACCCCGATGGCCACGGCCCCAACTTTCTGGTGCGCGCGGCGGGCTACGAGCTGCCGGCCGAGTACAGCACCTCCGCCGATGCCAACAACATTGAATCGATCGGCGCGGGCGCGGGCGACGCAGCAGGTATGTGGAACGCCTGGATGAACTCGCCAACCCACTTTGCTCATCTCCTGGCCAGCAGTGACTTCTATGCACAGCAGATCGAGTATGGCATTGGCTTTGCCCGGGTGCCCGGTAGCCGCTACCAATACTACTGGGTCTTCATCAGCTCCAAACCCAAACAGTAGTACGTCATCGGACCAGTTCGTCGTGCGGCGAGCCGTGGGCAGGTCGTGGATTTGCGCAACTTGACAACTGTTCTCATTCTGACTAGAATGCAATCGGTTGCATTGAGCTCCCTATCGTCAATATCTTGTGCAGCGCCAGATGAGTGCGGTGCGGATTATGCCGCACCATCATCTACGCCCCGAATCTACTCTGTGATCGATTCATGACAACTATTCGTGATGTTGCAGCCAAAGCTGGTGTCAATCCCAGCACCGTGAGTCGAGTCTTTTCTGGCAAGGCCACGATCAGCGAGAAGACCCGTCAGCGTGTGTTAGCTGCGGCGGAAGCGCTTGCATTTCAGCCCAATGCCATTGCGCGCTCCCTCAGCGTGCGACGTACCAACACAATTGCCGTGGTCGTACCCCATATTTTCGCGGGCTATTTCGAAGATAGTTTCTTTCCCCAGATCATGCGTGGGCTGCTCGACGCCGCCTATCAACATGGCTTTCGCGTGTTGGTATCGGGCAGCAACAGCCACACCGATGTCATCGACCAGACCTTTCAGATCTTGCGTTCTCGGCAGGCCGACGGCATCGTCGTGTTGAGCAATCGGCTGGATGTGGACACAGTGGGGGCACTGCGCAATCAGGCCACGCCCTTTGTACTGGTGGGCCGTCCACCAGACGAACATCAGGATATCGACTGGATCGATGCTGACAACGTACACTGGACGAAGGTGGTTGTGCGTCATCTGCTGGGGCTGGGTCACCACAAGATTGCATTTATAGGCGGCGACCCGGAAGTTTCGGTGACGCGTGAGCGGCTCAAGGGCTATTGCAACGCAATGACCGTGGCGGGGCTACCGATTCGAGATGAGTGGATTCACTTTGGCTATTTTTGCGAAGAGGGGGGCCACCATGCGGTGGAGCGCATGGTGCCATTGGGTACGGCTGCCCCCACCGCCTACTACGCGGCCAACGATCTGATGGCGATTGGCGTGATGCAGGCACTGCGCGCGGCAGGCATTGCAGTACCCACGGATGTCTCTGTCATTGGCACCAACAACTCGGCCGAATCGGCGCACGTGGTGCCGGCCCTCACCACGCTCCACGTGCCCTACGCCGCAATGGCAGCCGCCGCGGCTCAACTGTTGATCAACCGCATCAACAGTGGTCTGGAAACGCCACCGGCCCAGCAATACATCGATTGTCAGTTGATCCAACGGCACTCCAGTGCAGCCGTGCGTACGTCCTAGCGGCCCATTCGCCGCGAGCAAACATATCCTGTAGCCGCCTGTTCGCCGCAAGCAGGCGTATCCCTGACGTGCTAGCGCGCTTGACCGCGCATGACCAGCAACACGCCGCTGATCACACCCGCGCCGCCGAGCAACTGCTGCAGGGTGGGCAGGTCGTCAATGAGCAGATAGGACCAGAGCACGGCCAACACAGGGCTGAGGGTCAGAATTAGCGCGTGAATGCTCATGGTCATGTGGCGCAGAGCCCAGTAGTAGCAGAGCCGGCTGAGCACAACATCCACTGTGCCAGCAACCAGTAGCAACAACCACACATCGCCGCCACTCGGCCAGACGAGGCGTCCCCGCCCCCATGCGATCAGCCACAAGGCTAGCGTGCTGGCTGCCACCCGAAAAAAGAAGAAGTTGACGAAATCGATCTGATCACCGTCGCGCTTGACGAGCGCGGTGTGCAACGCATAGGTCAGGGTGCCAATGACAATGAGCAGCGCACCCAACCGCAGGTAGTCGCCTGGCTGAAAGGCGATGGTAAAGACACCGAGCAGGGCCAACGTCGCGCCCGCCCACTGCCCGGCCTGAAATCGTTCGCGCAGCCAAAGCACACCAAAGAGCACGCTAAAGAGCGTCGACAGCTTGTTCAACATTGAGGCGGTGCCAACATCAATGTAGAGCATGGCCACGTAGCCCAAATTGGTGCTGACGCCAATCAAAAACCCAATGGCCAGAAAAAACCAGCGGTGGCGCCAGAAGAGAGCGAGGTCGAGCCGACCGCTGCCAACCGCGTAGATCCCAAAGACGACGGTTGCAACTGCCAAGACGTAAAAAGCCCCAGAGTCGGGTATGATGTGCGGGGCAAGCAGGCGGGCAAAGACATAGTGCAGGCTATCCAAGAGCAACAGCAGCGGCAGGATGACCGCCATGGAACCGGCGCGGCCCGCATTGCCTTTGGTCACGGCAGTCGGATCAACGGGAACAGCGTGTGTGCTACCAGGCATGGAAGGTGGGCGTGAAGAGGGCAACCTACTGCTCCTGCCCAGCGCGGTTCTGCGCCAGATCAACACGTCGTCTGTTGCGCCCCTTCTGCCAGGTGATTCCCCAGTAGATCAACATCCCCAGCAAGAACAGGTGCTCAACGATAACAAACCACTCGCCACCCCGCCCCTGCTCCCAGTAACTAATGGGACCATAGACGCGTGTCTCCCAATCAAAGGGAAAGAAGATCAGCGGCCCATCATCGTAATGGACGGGGATGTCGATTGCCGTGTGCAGCGCACAGGCACAGCCGAACCAAAAGAGCGCTGCTCCCCATTGTCCGCGTCTGTGCACCGTTGCCTGCCGCTCTGACTCTCTATGACCTTTCCAGAGCCAGTAGCCCAATGCAATGTAGAACAAGATCGGAAGCGGTGCGTGGAAAAGATTGTGGGCCGCCTTGACCCACGGATCTTCAAAGAACGCATAGCGAAAGAGATAGCCGGTGTATGATTCCACAGCCCCTTCATTACCAGGATCAATCGCATTGCCCGCCAGGAGATCCGCGGCAAAGGTGCCAAAAAAGATGAGGATCAATGGCACGTCGGGCATGATGGAGCCGAGCAAGAGCCACCCTGAGCGCAACGGGGGGAGAGCTGTTGCAGGGCCTGCTGTTGCTGGATCTGTTGCTGAATCTGTTGCTGATGGGTCTACTGCCGAACGCTTGTTCAGATGCTGATTGATGAGCGCGGTCATTACATAGTGGGTATACGTTTGCATAGAATTTGGCCCATGGTGTTGAAGGATGATTTGGCTCGTTCCACCGCAGAAAAGGTCCGTTACCCTCACACTTTTCGACCATGAACGAGAATCTTTCCGGATGTTGAACGATACCGGATGTTGAACGATACCGGATATCAATCTGCCACGACAAATGCAATGGTTAGGCGGGCAAAGAGAAATTGCGTAGAATGTAACATAGTTGCATAGTGCTGTCGAATTTGGGGCGACAAGGCAGATGGTGCCTCGATGGCAACCGGACAGCGTGGCTCAACAATCAGACCGGATCTGCCTTTGGTCAACGAAGTCTGAATCGATCAGAAAAAAAAGGATGAGAACGTGGACAAAGCAACAACCGGCGACCGAGGTACTCACGACGCGCTGCCCGATGAACGCAATGCCAATGTATTGATCTACATCAACGGTGACCTCGTGCCCCGTGCCGAAGCCAAAATTTCCGTTTTCGACAGTGGTTATCTCGTGGGCGACGGCGTTTGGGAGGGCATCCGCTTGCATGAAGGTGTCTTTGTCTTTCTCGATGAACATCTGGACCGCCTCTTTGCCGGGGCCAAGATGACGGGCATGGAGATCGGCATGACGCGCCAGGAGTTGATCGACGCGCTGCACAAAACCGTGCAGGCAAATCAAATGGATGATGGGGTTCACGTGCGGCTCATGATCACCCGTGGCATCAAAAAGACCCCATCACAGGATCCTCGGCTCACCATCACCCCACCCACCGTTGTGATCATTGCCGAGCACAAAGTGGCCAATCCCGTCACCGCGGACGCGGGCGTGCGGCTCTTTACCTCGACAATCCGACGCGGTTCACCGGATTATCTCGACCCACGGCTCAATTGCCACAGCAAACTACACGAAGTCATCGCGTTGGTCCAGGCGTTAGAAGCGGGCTACGACGAAGCATTGATGCTCGACATTCACGGCTTTGTGGCCACGTGCAATGCCACTAATTTCTTTGTCGTTCACCGGGGAGAAGTCTGGACCTCGACGGGCCAATATTGCATGAATGGCATCACCCGGGGCAAGGTTATTGAACTTTGCCGCCGCTTTGATATTCCCGTCTATGCAAAGAATTTCTCCCTCGTTGATGTCTATTCGGCGGACGAGGCATTTGTCACCGGCACCTTTGGCGGGCTGACCCCCGTGAGCAATGTGGATGGGCGAACCATTGGCACGGGCAAGCTCGGCAGCGTCACCAGCGACCTGCGCCAGCGCTACCACCGGGAAATTCAGGCGTGGGTCGCTCGGCAGCAAGCGTCGCAATCGTGGGAACCTGCCCCACGCACACAAGGAGAATGAGCTTGGCAATCCACAATCAAAATGAGTTCGGTCAGCCCGTCGGTTTTTCCATGGCCAGTTGGACTTCCCCGCCAGCTCCACCCAGACGGACACTCACCGGCCAACATGTTCTGGTCGAGCCACTCGTTGCCGCTCGCCACGCGGGGCCGATCTTTGCCGCCAACGCCGCGGATACGGGGGCCATGTGGACGTACCTCCCCTATGGCCCATTTGCCAGCATTGACGAATATACCGCGTGGATGGTGAGCGTGGAAGCTGGGGATGATCCGCTCTTCTACGCACTCGTGGATCGACAATCGGGGGAGCCAGGTGGCATTGCCAGCTACCTGCGCATCGACCGGGGCAACGGTGCGATCGAAGTGGGACACATTGCCTATGCACCGCGATTTCGGCGCACGCCCGCGGCCACCGAGGCGATCTACCTGTTGATTCAACAGGCGTTTGAGTTGGGCTATCGTCGCTGTGAATGGAAATGCGATGCATTGAATGCACCGTCGCGGGCCGCGGCTGAACGCTTTGGCTTCAGCTATGAAGGGCTCTTCCGCCAGGCCGTGATCTACAAGGAGCGCAACCGCGACACTGCCTGGTATGCAATTACCGATGAGGATTGGCCCGCGCTCGCGGCTCTCTTTCAACAGTGGCTGGCGCCGGCTAATTTTGATGCACAGGGGCAACAGCGCACCCGGCTCGCGACGCGAACCCAGTCGCTGCGTCATTCGGCTGGGGTGTAGGAGATTTGCAACAATGAAGATCCGCCGCTTGCTCACATGGAATCGGTTGCGAAGAGTGAGAGGTCAGTACCGTTGGGGTGCAGCCGCCGAATGATTGCTTTGCTTGCAGCAGCCCAATGTTGGACGAGGATTGATTGCGTTTGGCGGTTCCAACCCTGTAGCTCCCGGCACTGACCATAGCTGGTGTACTCTACGCTGATATTTGCGGCACTGTCGAGGATTCGCAAAACTTTATCTTGTTGAATTAACCGTGGGCCACGTCGGCGACGCTGATGGCGGTGACCAGTGGTCACCGCGCACGCTAACCGGCAAAGGGCAGTCGCTCCAGAACGGCCCTTACTCTATCCTTCATTCGATGGCACGGCGTACCAAGTGATCGATGAGCAGGTAGAGCACGATGGCAGCGAGGATCAGTCCCCACCACGGCATCTGTACCCAGACCACGAGGAAGAGACGATCCAGCACGCGAACGAAGATGTAGGCCATGATCAGCGCCACAATCAAGGTGGCTAGCCGCTGGCGCCAACGGGCAGTCACTGGCCGCCGCATAAGTCGCTAGACCTCTTCAGCCGAAGTGCTCTTCTTGGCAGCACTCTTCTTGGCAGTGCGCTTTTTGCTGGTGCTCTTCTTGGCAGTGCTCTTTTTGCTGGTGCTCTTCTTGCTGGTACGTTTCTTCGTGCCTTTCTTTGCCGCCTTTTCGGCGACCCACGCCACCGCTTGTTCCAGCGTCACATCTTCTGGTTTCACCTCTTTGGGGATGGTAGCATTGATCTTATTGTGCTTCACATAGGGACCATAGCGGCCATCGAGCACCTGGATCGGCCCACCATCGGGATGTTCCCCCAAATCTTTCAAGACGGATTTCGCGCCACCACCACGCCCCCCTTTGCGGGCAGCCGCGGCTGCGAGCAGTTCCAGCGCGCGCGGCAGTTGGACCTCCAGCACGCTATCTTCTTTCAAGCTGGCGTAGCTGCCGTCGTGCACAACATAGGGACCGTAGCGCCCCACGCTGGCCCGTACGCTTTTGCCCGATTCGGGATGTTCGCCCAAGTTGCGCGGCAGGTTCAACAGTTGCAGCGCCAACTCCAGGGTCACATCTTCCGGCTCCATGCCTTTGAGTAGACTCACCCGCTTCGGCTTCTTCTTGCTGCCCTCTTCCTCTTCCCCCAACTGCACATAGGGGCCATAGGGGCCCACCTTGAGCAGGACCGGAAGCTCGTGTTCTGGATGGGTCCCCAACACCGTGGGGCCATCGGCCTTTTGGCTAAAGAGTTCCTCAGCCAGTTCTGCCGAGAGATCCGCGGGGGGCATATCCGCGGGGATGCCCGCGGTTAGCCGCTCGCCATTGACCTCTTTGGCCAGGAAGGGACCAAATTGGCCGATCCGCACCTCGGCTGGCAGCCCTTCCAGTTCGACTCCACTGGCAAAGCGCGGATCAATTCCCGCCTCTTTCTCCTTTACCTGTGTCTCCAAGCCGCGCTGCCCCAGATAGAATTGGCGCAGGTAGGCTAGCCAATCCGCGTCACCGTCGGCAATATCATCCAGTTTCTGCTCCATGGTGGCAGTAAAGTTCATATCAACCAGATCGAAGAAGTGATCTTCCAGCAATTTGGTCACGGCAAATGCGGTGAAGGTCGGCACCAATTCGCGGCGTTGCTTGAAGGCATAGCCACGTTGCTGGATGGTATCAATGATCGTTGCATAGGTGCTGGGACGGCCAACGCCTTCCGCTTCCAACGCTTTGACGAGCGACGCTTCGGTGTAGCGGGCGGGCGGTTTGGTTTCATGGCCCACCGCTTCCAGATCGCGACAATCGACCTCTTCCTCTATGCGTAGCGGTGGCAGGGGCGATTCCTGACTTTCGAGCGCGGCTTCGGGATCGTCAGAGCCTTCGACATAGGCGCGAAAGAAGCCGGGAAAGAGCACGGTACGTCCACTGGCCCGAAAGGTGGCATCTTCCACGGAGATGGTGGCCGTGGTAAAGCGCAGCCGTGCATTGGCCATTTGCGTTGCCACCGTGCGCTTCCAGATCAGATCGTAGAGTTTGCGTTCCTCACCACTCAACGGCAACGTGTCAACGGGGCGCATCTGATCGCCGGCGGGGCGAATCGCCTCGTGCGCTTCCTGGGCATTTTTGGTTTTGCCCCGGTAGCGGCGTGGCTTGTCCGCAAGATACTCCTTGCCATAAAGCTCAGTCACCCGGCGGCGGGCAGCATTGAGCGCCTGGTCGCTTAGATTGACCGAGTCGGTACGCATGTAGGTGATGTAGCCGTTTTCATAGAGCGACTGAGCGACGCGCATGGTCTGTTTGGCGCCCAGCCCGAGCTTGCGGTTGGCTTCCTGTTGCAAAGTGCTGGTGGTAAAGGGTGGCGCGGGCGAGCGGTTTTGCTCGCGCTCTTCCAGATCAGTGACGCGCCAGAGCCCTTGAAAGAGGCGTGCTTTTAGCGCTTCGGCCTCTTTGCGGTTGAGCAGCAGAACATTCTTACCTTCGGCAATCTTGCCCGTGTTCTCGTCAAAGTCGCGGCCACTGGCAACGCGCACGCCGCCCACAGTCATCAGCTGTGCTTCAAAACGGTGTTCGGGCTGATCCGGGCGCTTGTTCAGGTGGGCCTTGAGATCCCAATAGGCGCCAGTTCGAAAGGCACGCCGTTCGCGCTCGCGGAGCACCAGCAAGCGCACCGCCACGCTCTGCACTCGACCCGCGGAAAGCTTGGGCGCGATCTTTTTCCAGAGCAGGGGCGAGACCGTGTACCCCACCAGACGATCCAGAATACGGCGCGTCTCCTGAGCGTGCACCAGATCATCGTCAATGGTGCGGGTCTCCTTTAGTGCCTGTTGAATGGCTTCGCGGGTGATCTCGTGAAAGACCATGCGGCGCACGGGCACTTTGGGCTTGAGCACCTCGTGCAGGTGCCAACCAATGCTTTCGCCTTCGCGATCTTCGTCGGTGGCGAGAATGAGTTCATCTGCGTTTTTTAATTTTTTCCGCAGTTCCGTCACCACTTTTTTCTTGCCGGCAGGGATCACATAGAGTGGGTCGAAGTCTTGCTCCACATTGACGCCCAGGCGGGACCACGGTTTGCCTTTGTGTTCGGCAGGCACTTCGGCCGCAGAAGCAGGCAGATCGCGAACGTGGCCCATGCTCGCCTCCACCACATATTCTTTGGGCAGATAGCCACGAATGGTACGCGCCTTGGTCGGGGATTCTACAATTACTAATTTTGTCATAAGCGATTTTGTTCATTTCCAAGAGTTGTCTATGGCAGCAACTCTGCCATCAGAATATCTTATATTCAGAACATCTCATTGATAAACCAAATGAAAGTCGCACAAATAGTTATGGTCATGACTTACGCACTGAGAAGAGCATACCAGTGCAGAGCATACCAGTGCAGAGCATACCAGTGAAGAACAGTCCACGGGCTTGCTGGCTCTTCTCGACAAGTTGCGCAAGTCCAAATGGTATGGACACCGGTGAAAGGTGCGAAGTTTACATGATTTCTCTATTATAGTTTGTGCAACAGCACTAGGCGCGGGGTCGACCGGTAACCTGCACATCACTCGCTTGTCACTGCACCGGCCGCCGAGCAATTGAACAACCAGAGATTGCGTAACCTCTGGTCCTTGATGACGCCGACGCGTCCTGCTCTGTTGCCCTGTACACAAGCACACACTGTAACGGATTATCGATGATTTGAGCAAATTGTCTGTAAGTTCAGTGGGAAAGTCTTGGTTGAATCCGGGGCAGCATTCGCCTTGGCGTCGAGAAGACCACAACGCCAGCAACGCGCTCAAGCTTGCGAATAGGGGTAACAGGATGCGATAAATGATTGGTCGAGCGGTGAGAGCACCTGATTCCATCCAACGGAGAACCCCGCTTGAGCAAATTCAGGCGGAATCGGGTAGAGCATGATTGAAGCGGGATCAAAGGTTGAGTATTGTGTGTTGTCGACGGCATAGCGTTGAAAGAGGTTGCGATCCACTGCTGCGCGATTCCAGTAGTTGGGCGGGCCGCCGTAATATTCGTAGACAGCAGCCCGATTCCACGGAATGAGAGCAGCGGGATTCTGGTGCTCATGGATCAGCCCGATGGCGTGGCCAAACTCGTGCAAGACCACGCGCATTACCTCATCGTTTGGGGTGCCAGGGGTCAGCCAACCGAAATTCATCGTCGGCTCGGTGGCCGGGATCTGCAGTGCGTCGGTGCCAATGTATGACCACGACCCCGGCTGATCAAAGCTGATGCGGATCTCGGCCGCGGGATCTTCGCCAAAATGAAAGTGCAAGTTTGCGTGTTGGCTCCAGATCGGGGCAAATTGCATGACCTTCTGTTGCACCGTGGGATGGCCATTGAGAAAGCGTACCCGCAGCTGCCGCCCCACCGGCGTCCACATCTTCGTGCGCGCCAATGCGCCACGTCCGCGCGCAGTAGATTCAGCAGAGAAGTCGTTGGCAGTTGAATCAAGTGCACCGCACAGAAGAGGTGCAGCAACGGCCGTGGGCAATGCTCGGTCAATACAGACGTGTGGCATGGATTGAGCCGCAGCGCGCCCGCGCGGGCGTTGCCATCGCTGCCACAGCACGGACCAAATATTTTTCATCACTCACTGCACCTATCCCCATCGCACCATTCGCTACTGCGTCAAACACCCATCTGCCCATCACTGCTCGATCAACTGCCCCTGGGCAGTGATTGCACCAAATCACGCGACTGCCTATGCTTCGCGGTAGACGCCGATCTTATATTCGCCGGTGCGACGACCACTGTAGTGGCGCACTTTGAGCGTGTAGGCGCCGGGGCGCAGATCGGTAACAATTTTGGCATTGAGCCGCCGACCGCTGTCGTCGTCTTCAGTGATACCGGCCGTCTCGTCGTTGGGGCCAAAGAGCCCCATCACCAGATCGATGCGGCCTTCCGTCTCCATGCGATAGCGCCCAGCCGTGCCAACGGCAAAGCTATATTTGTCGATCTCGCCAAATTCGCCAATCGAAGCGCTAATGGGCGCGGCATCGATCTTGAGTTCATTTTCCAGCCGCACCACGCCAGGATAGAGCGTTGCCACGAATTGCTTATCCTGGGCAGAGAGCACACGGTTCCAGCCCACTTCAAAGTCACCGCGGGTAAACTCATTGGGAATGGGATAGAGCATAATCGAATCCCGATCAAAGGCTGAGAATTGGGTCAACATGGCGCTGTAGCGGGTGAAGAGATTGATGTCGGTCTGCGATTTCGACCAGTTGTTGGGTGGGCCAGCGTAATATTCGTAGACAGCCTCTTTGTTCCACGGCACATTGGTCGCTGGATTCTGATGTTCATGAATGCAGCCGAGTGCGTGGCCAAATTCGTGGATTACCACGCGTGAATACTCATCGTTGGTTGTCGACCGTTTGAGCCAGCCAAAGTTCATGGTCGGCTGCCCCTTGGGAATGCTCAACGCATCTGTCCCAATGTAAGACCACGAGCCACGTTGCGCAAACGAGATACGGATCTCGGCATCGGGATCGTTGACAAAATCAAACTTGATGTTGGCATGCTCGCTCCACTGGTGGGCAAAGGGTTCCAGCCGTTCCTGAATCGATGGTTCACCATCGAGAAAATGGACGCGCAACGTGCGTCCCGGCTGCCACAGCTTACCCGTCAGCGCGGCCAAAGCCACGGGGGAATTGATAAAGGCACCGGGCAGGCTTCGTCCCCTGGGCAACACCGGGGCATTGTCTGGGTTTTCGGCAATGGCGGCACGGCTCGCGTGCAACAGGCTGGATGTGGGCAACGCTCGGTCGATACAAGCTTTGATCTCGCTGGCAGACGCGGCTGCTGCCGGATCGAGATGTTCGGACGCGGATACTTCAGACATAGATGAGCCTCCTTAGAATCGAGGGTGTTGGCGAAACCAGCCACCGGGGGATCAGCCACCGGGGAATCGGTAATCGCGCACAGAGGGTAGGTAGTGAACTGCTGACATGCCCGATGAACAACATCAGCGAATCTGATTGCTAAACCTGACATGATCACTGCACCGGTCACTGGTAAACAGTTGATCAAGTTTTGGTGTTCTCTTCATGGCGCTTACTTATAGCGCTTAGCCAGTTGCTTTTGTTCCCACAGGGTTGGCGTTGTTCCGCGAACGGCAATGTGTTGATGATGAGAGCAGCGTTACCAAGAGCATCGCTGCGTCTGTACTGTTACAGTACCCACAGTGTCACAATACGCACAGTGTCACAATACGCACATGATTACATGAATGTATTTATGCAACACACACGAAGCATACACGTAAACATGTGCAGACGAGCCGGAAGACGCAGACGATGCCGAGTCCAGCTTACGAATATCGTTAGTATAGCGACTGTTTCAGAGCACTGTCAACCCCCAAATACGCCATGAGCAGGACAATCGCAAAGCTTGCCATGGTAGTAAGGCCCCGGATTGCCAACATCGAAAAGCGCGGGTACCTGACGAATCGCTGGGTTTTTTGGGGCCGTTGCGGGTATTGAAATAACCGCACATCCCAGAGAGATGGACGCGGCTGGTAGACGAAAGCGGCAAGGGAGCAGCCCAAAAAGCGGAAGCAGCCCCAAAAATGCCATGGTAGATGCAGACCAAGAGCATGGCCACAGGTGCACTTTGCACAGACAGTTGGATAGTACTTTGGGTACAGAACCATTATGCGCTACAATTAGCGGTAATTATGTAAACAAGCTCGTTCTATTTTTGGACGCGCTAGAGCTGATTTTGATGTCACGACAAGAATTTTTGTGCAGGCACGGGGATAGGTCAGTTGCACCAGGTTGATGGTAACAGCGACTTGCAGCACACTGTACCTGCAGATGGGATTAGCTCAAATTTTTTGGCATTTTTGTCATTCCGATGTGGGTAGGGTGACAAACATTGCCAGACTCTAGATTGAAAGACTCTAGAGCACGCAACACCGGTCTGTTTATTTTATGTAGCAATTGTTTTCTTCGTTTACATTGTCTAGAGATAGATTGCCCAGGATTCATTGCCCAGAGAACGGTTCGCCAAAAATCCAGTATTTTTACTGAGCCGATGACAAAAGAGAGAATGAAATTATGAGCGGAATTTTACTACCGGGTCAGGATAAAGAGCCGAAACCAGAGGGCGGGGGCATTGAGTTGCCCAAGGGATTTTCGCGCCGCAGGGATGCTGCAGCCGGTGCGCCCAAAGAGACTGCGCCCGAATCGGCCACACCGGCAGACTCGCCAGCCACGCCACCAACACCACCCCAGGCACCGGCAGCTCCCCCCCAGGGCGCGCCCCGTGGACAGCAGCCAGAATTTCTCTTCCCACCATCGGGTGCCCAGGTTCAATGTCCCAGCTGTAGCACGCCATTTACGGTGCCGGTCTTTTCGATTATCGATTTGGGTGCAAATCCCGAACTGAAAGGGGCGCTGCTGGGCGGGCAGATCAATGTTGCATCCTGCCCCAACTGTGGTGCCGGTGGCGCACTGAGCGTTCCCTTGTTGGTACATGAACCCGAGCACCAGTTTTTGGGCGTCTTTGCACCGCCAGCACAACAGGGCCAGCAAGATCACATGAAGATGCAAAAGGCGATTGGTGATCTCACCCAAACCCTCATGCGGAAATTGCCCACCGAGTCACGCAAGGGCTACATGCTCCAACCCAAACAATTCATGGATTGGCAGGGCTTCATGGAGCAGTTGTGGGGTTTCGAAGGAGTGACCCCGGAAATGTTGCGCCGCCAACGCAGCCAAAGTGAATTGGTGCAACGGCTGGCAACGCTGGCCAATGATCCCAAAGCACTTGAAATGGCACTGGAGCAGAGCAAGGATCTAATCGACCGTGATTTCTTTGCGTTGCTCGATCGGTTGCTAATGATGACCAGCCAACAGGGCCAACAGAATGGCGCGCAAGCGTTGATGCAATTGCGCAACCGCCTGCTGGAAACCACTGCGGCGGGTAAAGAGGTCAAGCGGATTCAGGACAAGATTCGGGAGATTGCATCTGGCATTTCGCAAGAAGCAACGCGCGAGGATGTGCTCGACACCATTCTCAAAGCCTGGCACGGCGAAGATGGCGACGAAGTAGCCAATGGGCTGATTTCGGCGCTCGTGCCCATGCTCGATTATCAGTTCTTGATGCAGGTTTCGGAACGGCTGGAAGCCGCAACCGACGAAACCGAGCGCGAACACTTGCAAAGCCTGCGCGAGACGATCCTGGCCATCCAAGAGCAACAACAGGCGTCGCAGCAGCAGATGGCGCAACAGATGCAAGGGCTGCTGCAAGAGGTGCTGCAAGCCCCGGATGTCACGGCCAAGCTGCGTGAACATGCCAATGTCATCGATGAAAACTTCCTGGCTTTCCTGTCTGCCAATATCCAGAAGGCACAACAGAACAAGTCGACAGCCGCGGCCAAGCGGTTGCAACAGGTTCATGATGCAGCGCTGGACATTCTGCGTGAACAGATGCCGGAAGAGATGCGGCTCTTGAATGAGCTGGTGTCAGCGCCAGACAAGGCGACCGTCAACCAGTTGATTCAGGCAAACCGAGCCAAGCTGACGCCCGAGTTCATCGGTGCCATGCAATCGATCGAACAAGAACTACGCTCCGGTGGCCGCACCGAGATCGCGGATCGGGTTAAATCGCTCCGCGGACAAATTGCACTGGCAGTCTAACTGTCTATGGGGTTACGCAACGTGTCGAGAAGAGCCAGCAAGCGCGTGGCCTGCTCCCCACGGGTACGCTCTTCTCGGTGCGTAAGTCATCTGTCTGTTTCCCAGTCCAGGACTTTTTATCAGTCTATGTCAATCTCCCTGAACATATTGCAGCATATCTACTATCTCAAACAACTGCCACGTACGGGCTGGCTCTTTGCAGGTGTACGCCAGCCCGAATCCATTGCAGATCACAGCTATGGCACGATCTGGATGGCGCTGCTGCTGGCAGAAGAGATCAATCAAGATTATGTTGCACATGGGCTTTCGGCACCACTGGATTGTGCCAAAGTGACCCAGATTGCGTTGGTGCATGATCTGGCCGAAAGTGTGTTGACAGACTTGCCCAAACGCAGCACCGATCTGTTGGGCAAAGCAGAGAAGCATCGGGCCGAGGCAACCGCGGTTGAAGCGCTGCTGCGGCCCATGGCCAACGGTGCCGAATACATTGCCTGCTGGCACGCATATGCAACGGGTGCCACGCCAGAAAGTCGGCTCGTGCGTGATGCCGATAAGCTGGAAATGCTCTTTCAGGCGCTCCGCTATGCCGAGAGTGGCTACCAAAATTTGCACGATTTCTGGCGCGGCCATGAATGGCACTTTCCTGCCACCGAAGCACTTTGGCAGAGACTGTGTACAGAGCGTACTGCCAACGAATGAACCGACGTAGAATAGAACAGACGTAGAATAGAACCGACGTGCAACCCTGTTTACCCAATGCGACCAGACAGCAAAGATAATCTACCTACAGTGCGGTTGGCTTGAAAACGGTAGGGTTCCCGCTTGCCGGAACTACTCTTTTCAAACAGAGCGCACTTTAGCAGCTACAGCCAATGTGCTGATTCACGTGATGGGGTTCACCTCGGCCATCGCGAGCCAAGTGACTACCCACTGCGATTGAGCCGCAGCCGCTAGACAACTGCTCATTAACTCGCGCTGGAAGCGGAGCAAACTGTGATGCACCGTCACTCGCTTCGCTCTGGCAAACACGATTCGTTACCCTATGCCCAATAATCCCATACAGGTAGCAGTGAAAGAGAATGGTACGTCGCGCGCCATGCAGTGGCTATCGACTCATCAGCTACCAACCGTTCTATTGATTTTTATGGGTGGTGCTCTCCTGCTCAGTGGCTTCTGGTTGATGTCGCCGCGAAGCTCTCTGCTGCGTGAACTCACCCCCAATACCCACGTAATTGCAGCGACGACAGCAACAGCTACCAGAGCAGCAACTGGGGCAGCAAAGTCTGTTGCCCCACAGCGCTCAGTCAGTACGACGGTCGCCACGGCCACGCCGGTGAAAGTGAAGCCGGCCGTTGCCTCAGCGAACAATCCTCCGATTGCAACCAGCGCCGCAGACGTTGCGGCAGCCTCGCCTCCTCCCACGGCAACGGCCACAACGGAACCGATCTGGCCCTTTACAACAACGCAGAATATTCTGATCATGGGTAGTGATCAGCGTTTGGACACGACCAACTGGCGCACCGATGTGATCATGATTGTGGCGCTAGATTTTGCCAATCACCAGGCTGGGATTGTCTCCATTCCACGCGATGTCTACATCGACCAAGTTCCCGATCACCAACCCAATCGAATCAACGTCATTGACTATCTGGGCGAACAGGATGACCCTGGTGGCGGTGGCCCAGCGTTGCTGGCAGCGATCATCCGGGAGCGCATGAAGATCCGCATCGATCACTATTTGCGCTTCGATTTTCAGTCATTTCAACAGGTGGTGGATTCACTGGGTGGCGTGACGATTCAGATTGATTGTCCCCACTACAATTATGCCGAAACCGGCGATTTGGTCTTGAAGACAGAAACGGGCACCACCCGCATGAATGGCAAGGAAGCGTTGCGCTATGTGCGCGATCGGCGCATGGGGGGAGACCTCGATCGGGCACGCCGTCAACAACGGTTTGTCTGGGCAGTGCGCAATCAGATCCGTGATGAAAATATGATCGCCCACATCCCGGACCTCTACCGTGCACTATACGGTTCAGTGCAAACAGATATTGGCATCGTCAGTGCCATTCGCATTGTTCGCTTTGCCCTTGGGCTTGAAGAAGCTGACGTACACGGGCTGGTGCTGGCACCGCCCACCCTGCTCAAATCCGGTTGGCGTTCGGGCATGTCGGTCTTTCTCGCAGATTGGCCCACCATTGAAGCTGCACTACAAACGATCTTCGAGAGCCGTGCCTTTGTCGAAACGAACACACCGTCCCGCTGTCCCAGCTAACTGTTGCAACGCTCTCATGCAGCGCAAGTAGAAGTAAGTTGGCACCAACACCCCCCACCATCACCCGACTGGCAGCGTTGCTATGGTCAGCCATAGCCTGGCGGTAACCTATCATATTGTTGCCTGTTGGTTTTCTCTGTCTATTGGTTTTCTCTGTCTGTTTGATTTGTGGAGCCTTAATTGGTTTGTGGAGCATTGATCCGATGTTGAATTCGCGCACCCTTCTCTGCACTGTTAGCTTGCTGCTTGCACTCTCGCTTTGCTTGCTGCGCTATCAAAGTGGCCACGCGGCCACGGCAGCGTTGAACCCACCCCAAAACGTTGGGCAAACAAGATTGTTGCAGCCCGCGCCGCCGCTGCCCACGGAAGAGAGCGCATCGCCCGTTGTCCATCCCGCTCCCGAACGTCCTGTCCCACCCATTGTCGCCAGGGTGATTGCACCCACACCCGCCAAGCCACTGGTCAGAGCACGAATGCAGTTGGCGCCAACCTGGGAAGCGCCGGTTGGTCCGGCATCCACTTGGCAGGACAAAGAGACCTATCTCTTTTTGGGAACAGACCGACGGCAGGGCAGCAGCGATTGGCGCACCGATGTCGTGATGGTTGTTGGGTTTGATCGGGCAGCGGGCCAGGCTGTGGTCTTTAGCATTCCACGTGATCTTTACGTTAATATCCCTGGTTATGGCATGGGGCGGATCAATCAGGCAGATTTCATTGGCGAGCGCAACCCACAGCGCTATGGCAGCGGCCCGGCCTTGGTCTCAACGATCATCAGCCAGACGTTGGGCATCGAGCCTGAACATTGGGTACGCTTTCAGATGGATGGCTTCGTGCGCATTGTGGATGCCGTGGGTGGGGTCAATATCTATCTCGACTGTCCCTTTGCCGAGCCAATCTTCAATCTCACCACCAACAGCTGGGATTATTTTACGCTGCCAGCCGGGGATAATTGGCTGGATGGTGACAGCGCGTACTGGTTTGTCCGGCTCCGGCTACACAGCAGCGACATCGAGCGAGCACAGCGCCAACGGCAGTTTCTGTGGGCCTTGCGCGATCAGATGCTCAACACGAATCTCATCGGCCGCTTTCCTGAGTTGTGGGGCGCGTTTTCCGATAGCTTTGCAACTGACCTGACATTGGTCGAGTTGATTGATCTCACCCGTTTGGGGCTTTCATTTAATGCCGAAAATGTGCGCGCCGGCGGCTTGACGTTGGCCGACCTGTATGACTTTCGCACGGCCGAAGGCGCGGCGGTTCTGGGCATAGGCGACCCCGGACGCGTGCGGGCGGTGGTCAATGGTGTGTGGGCCGCGCAACCAATGGCCAACAGCAACCGGCAGACAACGACACAATGTGAGCCGTTGCCCCAGGGCCTACCCCAACTGGATCACGTTGTTACGGTGGAGACCTTTGCAGCAGAGGGCACGGTGCCGCGACCGGGCGAACAAGAGCAGCCAACTGCTCCGGGCGAATAGTAGCAGGCTCACCCGGCCCGTGCCCAGAGCTCGCGCAACAGCTCCGCACTCGCTTTGGTCCAACGTCGATCGCCAGCAATTTCCAGCGCTAGAGCGCCGCTGTAGCGAAAGCTGCGCAGCGTCTGCAAATCGCGCTGGAAATTTAGCCCCCCACTTGCAGGAGCACCCAGCGGTAAATAGGCATGGTGATGACCATCATTGTCGCTGATCCGCACGTGGATTAACCGCTCGGCCAGGGCAAAGAGATATTCGCGTGTCATGCTCTGCAGCGTCCCCACATTGCCATGCCCCACGTGGTAACAGAGTTTGAGCCCAGGCAGTCGATGGAAAATTTCGCGGAACCATTTGAGTTGGTGCTCGTTTTCCGGCCGATTTTCCAACGCCACCTGTACCCCGCATGCATCGCCATGATTGATGAGCACGCTAAATAGCTGTCGATAGTAGTCGTAACCGGTGGTTTCGTTGAAATGTGCGGGCCAGCCGCGGAAACGCACCGTGCAGATTGCACCACCCACAGCCACGGTTGCATCAATGGCACGACGCACCTCATCCATTGCAGCCTGGCGCACCAGTGGCGCTGGGCTCTCCAACGGCAAATAGGTGGCCGCGCGGCAGACAACCGTCAGACCACGATCGGCGATCGCTTGCTTCACCTCGGGCCATTTCACGCTTTCCGGCGCGGCGGCCGGGGCCTCCAACGCCAGATCAATGAGCGAAAAGTGATGATCGGCCAGCCAGTTGATCTCCGCGGCCAAGCTGTTTCTTGGATTGCTAACAGCGCCCAGTTGCATCAGTCTGTTTTCCTATGGTGCGGTTGGCTTGAAAACGGCAGGTATCATCGTGGTCTACCCAATGGGTAGCAGTACCGTTTTCAAACAGAGCTCACTTTAGCTGAATTACTTTGTGAGCGTTGTTGAAAAATCTGCTGTTGCCGAGGAATCTTGCTCGCCCCCACGTTCCCGCGCCAACGCGCCACGGAGCTCCAGTGCATGGGCAGCAATCAACAACAACAAGCCACTGTTCATCAGATATAGCCCCCGGCCCGGCGAGAGTGGCTGCTGGTAGAGCGCCTGAATGGCAGGCAATACCTGCAGAAAGTCGCGCGTGGGAAACCAAAGCGCGCCCACGGCCAAGAGAATCACAACGGTGGCGGTGAGCACCCGGGGCAACAGTGCCCAAAGCGGGCTCGTCGCCATGATCCCCAGGCAGAGCAGCAGCGCGCCAATCTGCTGCCGAAATTCAGGATTGGTAAAGGTGGACTGGTTCCAGGCAGGTGGGAGAAGATTCAGCGCGGCCACGATGGCCAGCAACAGCAACAACAGCCGCAACAGCCAGCTCGCAGCCCAATAGCTCTTGAGGCGCTGAATTCGGTGGGGTTGAAAGGCCACCAGGCTGGCGGCCAAACTGATGGTGACCAGTGGCAGATAGAAGCCTGCACGCCACAGGGTGATCTGGCCGCCGCGCACCACTGGCAGAAACTTTACATACTCCCCCAAATCCAGCCCGGTCACCACCAATCCAGCAACTGGATGGGGAACCCATGGCCCCACGTAGCCCGCAAAGATGAGCAGCAACAGCGCAAACAGGATGCTCTGATAGAGCAACATATTTTTTATCCAACGCATCAACTGTTCCATCCCTGATTTTTCGGCGAGCCGGTATTCAGCTTGCCAAAGCGATAGTGTCAAAATTCGATTGCACCCAAAGCGTGCCAGGATTGCACACAGAGGCTACTCCAAATTTTCGTGGATCGCAAATCGGGCAAAGAGGGCGAAGTGATCGGAAGAAAAGCGAATCGGGTCGGCCAATTCAACGAGCGCCACCCCAGGCGAGACAAAGATGTGATCGATGGGCACGCGCATGATCGGGCTTTGGGCATCAAATGTGTGGTAAAAGCCGCGCCCAACACGCGGATCGCGCAGCTGACTGATCGCGGCAAACTTTTCAACGGTATAGGACCAGGGCACGTCGTTGAAATCACCCGCAACAATGACCGGCTGTTGCGCAGCACGGATCCGCTCCGCAACGCGGATGAGTTCCTTGTCCGCGGCGGTCACCGAATTTTCTGGCAGCGGCGGACGCGGGTGCTCGCCATAGAAGGTAATGAGATCGCCAGTGGGTAGCGCAACATCCGCTACAATGGCCGGCACATTTTCCGTTTCAAGATACAGAATTTCGTGATCGCGGAGCGGGAAGCGCGAGTAGAGTGCCATGCCATAGTGATTTTCTTGTGGCTGCTCAATGCGGTGCGGATAGCGGTCGTGGAGTGGTTGCAACTGCTCCAACCACCACTGGTTCGGCTCGATGATCAGCAGCAGATCGGGCTCGGTACGTTCGACGATCTCGACGAATGCCTCAACATCGCGATTTTCCATCAGCACATTGGCACTCAGCAAGCTAAAGGTGCGCGTTGATGTTTCCACACTGTGGGTGGGTACCACTGGAGCTACCGGCAGGTAGTAGGGCGCTAGGATATAGCCTTGATAGCCAACGGCCAAGAGCAACAGTGCGAGGTATATTCTGTTCCACCACGCGTGCCACTGCCTGAAAAGCAGCGAGATCAGCAACAGGCCAAGCGAGAGAATCGCAATCTGCAAGCGTGGATAGTCAAACATGCGCATCCACCATTGATCACGCGTGGTGAGGGCGAAGATGACGGTAATGATACAGCCGATGCCCAGCAGAACAACCAGTGCATGTGAGATCTTGCGCATGGACACTATCCTCACGAACGCCCTTCATCACCTTCGTGCGCAATGCGGTCAACAATGAGTGCACAGGCAATGATTAATGCTGGATCCTCGCCGGCGGCAATGTCCACAACATAGCTATCCCGCAACGAAATCCATTTCTTTGATGTCTGAGCAACCGTCGTTCCAGCGCGGGAAATGGTGTAGCTCATGTCGAGAATATCGCCCTGGATACGCAGGTCAGGCTGGTCGCCCGGCAGATCAATGGTAAAGCCATCTCGCAACAGATTTACAAAATCCTTGCGCACCTGCACATTGGGTTGATTGGGGCGGCGAATGTTATAGACCGGGCGCAGTGCAAGCATTTTTTCCTGGATCTCAATCTCCTCGCCAGTCGTCAGATCGCGCAGGGTGAGCGAATCGCGCAGCGACAGCAGACGTCCTTGCACGGCAAAAGCATCCTGCCCGTGCTCATCTTGGATCACATAGCGTTCGCGCAAACTAAACATTCGTTCTTTCAACGTGTATCGCATTGTTTATCCTTTCAGCGGCAGTGAGAGAACCGGGCAAAGCGGCTCGTCCGTGTTCTCCCGCACTTATTGTTTCAAGTTACTTATGAACAGGCACCAGCGCTGAGCAGCTGCGTCGTGCCACCGCGGATGGCAGATCCTGCCGTAGAGAACGCTGATTCCACCATCATGCAACGTTTGCATGATTTCTCGCTCAGGTTGATATTTCAAATAACGTAGCACATATGGCACATATGGTAGCCAAATTACAGTTATGTAAAGTGTAGTCCTGTAAAGTACCCATGGCGCAACGCAGTGGGTTACACCCGGGTGCAACTGACGTGTGAACCTGATGTATGCAACTGACGTGTGCAACTGACATTGCAAACCCAACGCTGTAGCACACGGGCAGCATACCAGAAAACTCTGGTGCCAACATGTATCGTTGAAGGACAAATAGATACAATTGCCAAATAATAGAAGCATAACAGATTGATTTATGACAGATTGATTAGTATCACCCCACGAGCACCTCTCCGCCTACATTTTCCACGGCACAACTGCCGCTCGTAATCTGTATGATCATGCTATCAGCATGTTGCAAAGACAATCGTATATTAGAGCAGTGGAATTTGACACCACTAATATTTTACCGTATAGTTATTATCGATAATCGATAATAACATTTTCTTTACAAATCATCCACGAAGAGCAAGAGCCTTCTATCCTTGCGGGAGCTACCAAGCTTATGGGCCGTTTAAATCGACTACGTCTAATTGACGACCTGTGCCAACTTTTGGAAGATGCCATTTTGTCGGGCGAAATGCGCCCGGGCGAACGAATGCTGGTCACCCAATTGGCAGATGAACATCAGGTTAGCCAATCTACCATTCGCGAAGCGCTGTTGATGTTGGAGCAACGGGGATTGGTCAGCAGCAAGCCGCGGCGTGGCACCTTTGTCACCCGCCTTTCTGATGATGAAGCAGGCGAACTCTGCCAGGCACGTGCACTGCTAGAGACCTTTGCTGTCACCAGTGGTCAGAAGAGGATTGATGATGAACTGTTGGACGAATTGCGCACGGTGGTTGCGGCCATGGGCAAGTGCAATTTACCCCAGGACCTCCCCCAGTTTATTCGGCTCGACCTCCAGTTTCACCAGATCATTATCACCGCGGCAGAATCGACCAAACTGGTGACCCTCTGGTCGAGCCTCAATGGCCAGATGGGTGCGCTCATGCTGCGTGGGCTGGAGCAACAGCAGATTCAAATCAGCGATGCCGTGGCCATTCACAACCGGGTGATCGATGGCCTGGCCACCGGTGATCTGGAGCGGATGCAACAGGCCATTGTGGCCCATTACATCCGTAGCGAAGCCAGGAACGTCCACCACTTCACAGAGATTCCACAGGCGGCTTCCGTCCCCGGTGTTATCGACCCATAAAATGCAAGTGCGTCCCCCACACTCACCACAGCCAATCCTGCTGGCGGCGGTTGAAGCGAGTGACGCATCGTTTTCCTCACCCTGCTTTGCTCGCTCTGTTCTGATCATCTCTTCTGATCACCTACTCTGATCACCTACTCTGTTCACTGTGTCACCTCCACGCCCGCAGCATAGCTGACGCAACAGCAGAACTAAAGTGGGCTCTACTTGAAAACAGTAGTTCCGGCAAGCGGGAAACCTACCGTTTTCAAGCCAACCGCACGGTAGGTTCGGTTCA
Source organism: Caldilineaceae bacterium (assembly GCA_965228585.1). Taxonomy (GTDB): domain Bacteria; phylum Chloroflexota; class Anaerolineae; order Caldilineales; family Caldilineaceae; genus JAHBVH01. The sequence continues at coordinate 1,567,813 of CBDDHX010000004.1, read as the reverse complement.
TCGGAATAGACGGATAACGCTGTTCAGTTGACGTAACGCACCCTATGCTTGACAAAGAAGGCAATACCGATGGCTTCGCTAGATGCCATCAGCAAACGCGTCACGCCAATTTAAATTTACCTAGAAATTATTGGACTTACGTAACTTGTCGACAAGAATCAGCAAACGCGTGGCCTGCTCGCCACGGGTACGCTCTTCTCGGTACGTAAGTCATGAGAAAATTTGAAGGAACTTTCATGACCGGAAAAAATGAATTGCGTGTCGCTGTGTTGGGGGCTGGCGCGTGGGCAAAGTTTGCCCACATCCCGGGCTGGCAACGCGACCCGCGCTGCAAAGTGGTTGCCATATGCGATCCCGAGCTCCGCCGCGCCCAGGCATTTGCCCAGCAATTTTCCATTCCCGAAGCAACCGATGATTGGGAAACGCTCTTGGGCCGCGCAGATATCGATGTCGTGGATGTCTGCACCCCTTCGGCCACCCACTTTCAGTTGGCCTGGCACGCACTGGAGATGGGCAAACATGTGCTCTGCGAAAAGCCGGTCGCCTATGATTATCGCGATACACAACGGGCCGCGGCACTGGCCAAATCCAAGGGATTGAAGACCAAGCTGGGCTTTACCTTTCGCTACAGCCCCGGGGTTCAGTACGCCAAGTCGCTCATTGACGAAGGCTTTGTTGGCCGGCCCTTTATCTTCAATGGCTACGAACAGAATTCCCAGTGGCTCGATCCGCAGAATCCGCTGCGCCAGGTCAATGTTGATGCCGATCAGTCGGTCATTCAGACCTCGTCCCTCGAAGGCTATGGCGCGCCGATCATTGACATTGGCCATTGGTGGGTCGATGCCGACTACCAGCGAGTGGTGGGGGCCATGCGCAATTTCATCCCCGAACGCATGGTGCGCGCGACGGGCAAGATGATGCCGATGAATATTGATGATGGTGACATTTTCATTGGCGAATATACAAATGGGGTTCTCGGTTCGATTCAGACCAGCTTCGTCACCATTGGCAACTATCCCGGTATTGAAGCCCGCATCTATGGCGAAAAGGGCGCGATTATCTGTCGCCTGGTCGAAGAGTTTGGCGTGGCCGAAACGATCCGAATTGCCACGCCCGATGATGTTGAGTTCAAGCAGGTCGAGATTCCCCAAAAGTTTTACCCCGCGGGTGGCCACGCGCGCGAGTCCTGGCGGTCACTCTTTTACGCCAACCTGATCCGTGACTTTATCGATGAAATCACGGAAGGTTGCGGGCGCAACCAGGGCAATTTCGCGGATGGTGCGTGGGTGCAAGAGGTGATCAACGCAGTGGAAAAATCGCACCACGAAGAGCGGTGGGTACACCTGCCATTGGCCGGGCAAGATGACTGAGATGACCGCTACCGCACCTCAATTTGAGTGCTGGCTCGATGCGTTCTTTGCTGACTATTACCGCCATCGGCCTGTCAACGCGACCTTTATCGGTCGCCACGATTACGACCACCTGCTGCCCGATCGCTCGGCAACGGGTATGGCAGCCATGCGAGATGGCATGAACGATCTGCTCGCCCGCCTGGAGGGCCTGCCCGACGAAGTGCTTTCGTCGGCACAGCAGATCGACCGCCAGTTGGCCGCTGGGTTTCTGCGCATCCAATGTTGGGAGTTGGATTCCATGCATTTCGAGCGCGGCAATCCCGCCTTCTATAGTGGCGAGGCCGCGTTTGGCCTGCTCTCGCTGTTGCTGACGGACTTTGCTCCGCTGGAAGAACGGGTGCTGGCCCTGGTGGCACGGATGCACGCGCTGCCAACGCTGTTGATGCAGGGCAAGGAGAACGTGCGTAGCGCCCCGGTTGCCTGGACAGAACGCGCGCTGCAGGAATGCACGGGAATGCGAGCATTTCTCACCAAAGGCGTCGCCGCGCTCGTTGGCAGCAGTGAATTCCAACGAGCCGGACTAGACCCGGCAGCGCTCCAGACTGCGGCGACGGTAGCGCTTGGTGGCGTCGCTACCTTTCAGGACTACCTAGCCGATGAGTTGATCCATCAGCCACGGGAGGAAGTGGCTTGTGGCGCCGACGCGTTGGCGCTGCTCATCCGTGAAGGGCACTGCCTGGCACAGAGTGACGAGGAGATCCTGGCCCATGCCGAAGCCGAACGGGCAAAGGCAGAGTCGCAGCTGATTGCTCATGCCAGCGACTTTGGCGCGGCGACATGGCAAGAGGCGCTGGCCCAATTGGCCGATCTGCATCCCGCCGCAACGGATTACTACACCCGCTTTACCGAGCTGTGGCAACAGAGTCGCGACTGGGCCGCGGATCAAGCGCTGCTTACCTGGCCCGATTTCCCGATCCGCTATGTGCCTCGCCCCGAGTGGGCACGTGACGCTGCGCCCTATCTCTATTTTCTCTTCTACCGTGCGCCGGCAGCCCAGGCACGTCCAGCCGTTCATGACTATCTGTTGGCCCCCATTGAAGGGTTATCCCCGGCGGCGCAAGAAGCGCTCTTGCGCAATACCAACGACAGCGTGATCAAGCTCAACCACGTCGTCCATCACGGGGGGTTGGGCCACCACGTACAGAATTGGCACGCGTATCGCGCTGAATCTCGCATTGGTCGCGTGGCGGCCATTGACACAGCCGCACGTATCGCCATGTTCTGCGGCGGCACCATGGCCGAGGGTTGGTCGTGCTACGCCACCCGGCTCATGAGCGAGTCCGGTTTCCTCACCGATCTGGAAGCGTATGGCGAATATCAAGGACGGATGCGCATGTGTGCCCGTGCCGTCGTGGACATCCGGCTCCACCGGGGCGACTTTACCCTTGCAGAGGCAGCGGCCTACTATGTTGAGAATGCGGGTATGTCCGCGGCCGCGGCCCAGAGTGAAGCAGTCAAGAATAGCATGTTCCCCGGTGCAGCGTTGATGTACCTCATGGGGATCGACACGATTGTTCAGCTGCGGACGGAATTGCAACAAATGCAGGGAGAAGCATTTGAATTGGCAGCTTTCCACGATCAATTTCTCCGCTATGGCTCGATTCCAGTCACCCTGATTCGGGCTGCAATGCTGGAAATAGAGAGAAGAAATCGAGAGAAGAGCAGCCAACCATGTGGCCAATCCATCTGAGAAAATCAGGGAGAGAGTTGATGTCTAATGAGACGATGCTAGACGAAACGGTGCTAGACGAAACGACGAGAGACGAGAGAGTGCTAGACGGCTTAGCATTGAGTGAACAGACGTTGGCATTTGGCGAACAAGTATGTGATGCTTTGCTGAGCGTGGACGCGCTCTACCGCCAGGAGAGCGGCGACGAAGATGGATTGGTAGTGCTCAACATGGCCCAGTCACCCCGCCACTTTTCACCCTACCCAACCTATGCCGACGCCGCGGCTGCCTGGCAAACATTGCGCCAACAAGCAGCAAGCTTGCCAGAGCTCGATCGACGTTGCTATTACATGCAACTTTGCGAATCGACATTGGCATTTATTGAATGGCGCGAGCACGGCTTGCCCTTTCAAGAGCAGTTGAGCCGTTTTCTCCATGTTCCCGCGGCACCAGCCAGCGACGGTCAGCTTGACGAACTGCGCGGTCAGTTGCGGTCCCTGCTCACCACAATGGGCTACAGCGGCGACTTGGCCACCCAATGTGCAGCGTGGGAAGCTCGCAACCGTGTACCAGCCGATGAAATCCCCGGCGTGTTGGAAGCGCTGTTGGATGAAGCCTGGGACCGCACAGAAGAACTCTTCTCGATCCCGGCCCCCAAATCGGATGGCATGCGAGTTACGGGGGTTTCTGGCGTGGCCTTTAACGCCCGTTGCAATTACCTGGAGCGCCAGGTGGAACTGAACACCGATCCCATCTTGACGCGACCTGGCCTCAAACATCTGGCGATTCATGAGGCGTGTCCTGGCCACTATGTTCAATTCAAGCTGCGCGAGAGCTGGTACCGGGCGGGCACAGCGCCAGCCGACAATCTGCTCTCTGTCGTCAACACAGCCAGCTCCTCGCCTTTTGAAGGCATTGCCGACAACGGCATGGCCATGTTGAATTGGTATGAGGATGAGAACGATCGGATCCAGATGCTCATGAACCGGTACCGCGCGGGTATTGGCACGGTGGCCGCGTGGAAGCTGCACGCAGAAGAAGAGAGCACGGAGAGCGTTACCCACTGGTTGCGCGCCAACGCGCTCTCCGGTGGTGAAGGCTGGGCTGCCAACCGAATGCGCTTTATCTCCGCCCCATCCCGGGCCGTGTTGATCTGGTCGTATTGGTGGGGGGAACCGGTGGTGACCGCGGTTTGGGAGCATGTACCGGCTACCCGACGCGTGGAATTCATCCGCTATCTCTATGGACGGATGCATTCACTGGCGACCGTCAAAATGTTTCAGTGGTTTATGTAGGAACGGGCGCTCTGTTTGAAATCGTACGTTGCGCAAGAGCAAACGAACCAATTTCGAGCCGACCGCACGATAATTTATCTTATGCTATCTGTTTTACCCAATCTGTTTTACCGATCTGTTTAACGCTATCTGTTTTATACATGACTTACGCACCGCGAAGAGCCTACCCGTGGGGAGCAGGCCACGCGCTTGCTGGCTCTTTTCGACACGTTGCGTAAGTCCAATTGTAAAGGAGCACAACCCAATGCAACAACGATGGTACGTTAGCTTTTGTATGGTGTTGATCTTCGTGTTGAGCGCCTGTGCCGCACCAGCCAGCGCCCCCGACAGCGGCAGCAACGAAGAGAGCACAGCCCCAACAGCCGTGGCCGAAAGTGCGCCGGGCGAAAAGATTTTGCGCATTGCCTATGGTGCCGAAATTGATACCCTCAACGCGCTGACCAGCCAGAACCTGACCGACATCCAGATTCTGATGGTGGAAGGGTTGATCATGAGCAATGATCAAAACACCTACATTCCCGTGCTGGCCAAAGAGATCCCCACGCTGGAAAATGGTGGTGTGGTGGAAAATGAAGACGGCACCGTAACCATGACGTGGCAGCTGCAGGAGGATGTTCAGTGGCACGATGGTGAAGAATTCAGCAGCGAAGATGTCTGCTTCACCTGGGAATTCATTGTCAGCGATGCCGGTGCAGTGGTCTACAACCAGACAGAATATCTGCACATCATCGACTGCGATGCCACCGAGCCCAACACCGTGGTCTTTACGTGGGATGGTCCCTATGCCCCGTATGCCAGCCTCTTCGACACTGTTCTGCCCGAGCACATGCTGGTGGATCAGGATGTGGTGACCTATGATGCCTACAACCGCAGCCCACTCGGCACCGGTCCCTTTAAGTTTGTAGAGTGGAAATCGGGTGAATATGTCCGGGTGGAAAAGAACGAGAATTACTGGCGCGGGCCAGAATATCCCAAGCTCGACGGGATCATCGTGCAGTTTATTCCCGACCCCAACACGCGTGTCAACGCCCTCAAGGCTGGCGAATATGACTTTGGCCAGATCCTGCCCAACCAGGTTAGCGAAGTCAGCGATCTGGAAGGCTACAAAATCGAAATGGTCAACACCAACTCGTGGCTCCACTTTGACTTTAACGTGGCCACCGAGCGCGGTCAAGCGCTCTTTGGTGACAAGCAAGTGCGCCAGGCACTCTTCCACGCCATTGACCGTGAGGCAATTGCCGACGATCTGATGGAAGGCACGGTCGAGCTGGCCAACACCGGCATCACCCCCAACAGCCCCTACTTCAATGACGATCTCAAAGTCTACAATTATGATCCTGAAGCGGCGGCCCAAATGTTGGAAGACGCAGGCTGGGTGGTTGGCAGCGATGGCATTCGCGAGCAAGATGGCGAGCGCCTCTCCTTCACCATCATCAACCGCAACAGCCGCCCCGAGCGCGTCGCCATTGCACAGGTCATCCAGGCCAATCTGAAGGATGTCGGTGTGGAGATTACCTTTGAAAATCTGGAAAATGCAGCCTGGCTCGATCGCTGGCTGAGCAAAGATTGGGAAGCAGTCGTTGGCGGCTGGATCATTCCGGCCGACCCGAGCTTGACGAGCCTGTACGCCTGCGAAGCCTCCAACAACTTCACCGGCTTCTGCTCCGAGGAGCTGGACGCTGCCATGGCAGCATCTGACAAGGTGTTGGATCTGGCCGAACGCAAGCCACTGGTGGATGAAGTGCAGGCAATCCTGGCCGAAGAAGCTTGGTCACTGCCGCTCTACTACGTGGTGAACCCATTTGTGCTGCGCGCAGATTTCGAGAACTTCAAGGGCAGCGGCACCAATCTCGGGAGCTACTGGAACAGCTACGAGTGGGATTTCGAGAACGAATAGTTGAAGCGCTGGCCCGGTGTTTCACGCTTTGCTGGTGAATCTGGGTCAGTGAGGATCGGCAGCACAATGTGACATTGGCATGCTTGCCCGTGCCCTTGTCACACTGTGCTGCTGTTCAAATCTTTGAGGAGCATTCATGGGTCGTTATGTTGCCCGCCGGTTAATCCAGACGATTCCCTTGTTGATTGGCATCTCGATCATCATTTTTTTGGTGATCCAAGCCGCGCCCGGGGGGCCAGAGACAGTCTTTCTGGGTACGGGTCGTTTTGTTGATCCAGAGATCATCGAGCAATATCGGGTGCGTTTGGGATTGGATCAACCGATCCACATTCAATATCTGCGCTGGATTGGCGCGGCAGTGCGGGGCGATCTGGGCTACAGCTACACCGCGGCCCGACCCGTCAGCGCGCTAATCTGGGAACGGTTGCCCGCCACGTTGGAATTGATGATCGCGGGCTTTGTGCTGGCGGCCATCGTTGCCCTGCCACTGGGCGTCTACAGTGCCATCCGGCGTTACAGCATCATCGACCTGCTGGGAACCAGCCTCTCGTTTTTGGGGGTGGCCATGCCAGTCTTTTGGTTTGGACTGATCCTGCAATTGCTCTTTGCCGTACAGTTGGGTTGGCTGCCCACTTCGGGCCGCATCACCGTGGGCAATGGCGATTGGGTCGACCAGCTGCAACATCTGGTCTTGCCAGCAGTTGTGCTTTCGTTGCGTTATATTGCCGGTTGGTCACGCTACATGCGCACCAGCTTTCTCAGCGTTGTCCATGCCGATTACGTGCGCACCGCACGGGCCAAAGGATTGAGCGAGGGACGGATCACCCTGTTGCACGCGTTGAAGAATGCCGCGATCCCCGTGGTTTCCATTATGGCGCTCGATTTGGCCGGGCTCTTTTCGGGCGCAGTGATCACAGAGACGATCTTTGCGTGGCCAGGCATTGGCCGGCTCTTTATCCAGGCCATGTTTGATCGGGACTATCCGCTGCTCATGGGCATTTTGATGATGGGTTCGCTCATGGTGGTCATTTTCAACCTGGTTGCAGATATCGTTTACGGCTTGCTGGACCCACGGATTAGTTACGAATAACCATTCAGCTGGAGTTGATGTGGAGAGACAGAAGAAACGCAACAGACCACAACTGCGCACACAGCGCAGCATTATCTGGAACAAATTCCGACGCCACCGGGCAGCCATGATCGCGGCGGTCGTGCTGATAGCCTTGGCGCTGCTGGTCTATTTGGCACCTGCAATTGCCCCCTATGAATTTGACGAGATCGATCTGAAAAATCGTCAGGAGCCTCCGAGCATCACCCATTACATGGGCACAGATGATCTCGGACGTGATCTCTACACACGTATCCTCTACGGTGGCCGGATCTCGGTAACCATCGGCATCTTTTCGGCGCTGGTGAGCACTGTGATTGGTGCGCTGCTCGGTGCCGTTGCTGGCTTTTATGGCGGACGCAGCGACAATTTGATCATGCGCGCCACCGATATTGCCATTGCCATTCCTTCCCTGCCCCTGTTGATCGTACTCAGCTCTTACACCACCGCCACGATCCCAATGATCGTGCTGATCATCGGGCTCTTGAGTTGGATGTCCACCGCACGAGTCGTGCGGGGCTCGGTCCAGTCGATCAAGCAGCAAGAGTTTGTCGCCGCGGCGCGGATGATGGGTCTGCGCAATTCGACCATCATTCTGCGCCATATCATTCCCAATGTCATGGGTCCCATTATTGTTGGCGCAACGCTCGGTGTCGGCGGGGCAATTATTATTGAATCATCGCTCAGCTTTTTGGGCTTGGGCATCTCGCCCCCCATCCCCACCTGGGGCAACATGTTGCAGGACTCACAATCGACCATGGCCACCAAACCCTGGCTGACAATCTTTCCAGGGCTGGCGATTCTGATTACGGTTCTCTCTATTAATTTCTTGGGGGAAGGGCTACATGATGCCCTTGATCCCACCATCAAGTCATCCTGATGAACTGTCCGCTGCTCCACCGCAAGGTTGTCCACCACAATCACGATATTCCCATTTCACGCTAGAAAGCAAAGAGATCTTGTCCAACGGCAATACACAAAGAGCCAATCAGACGGCGGGTACAGAGTCGCACAATCTGTTGATCGCCAGCTATCTGGAACCTGACCATGTGGCGCAGATCCGCCAGGTGGACCCGCGACTCAACGTGATCTACGAACCAAGCCTGATCCCGGCTCCCCGCTATCCGGCCGATCACACGGGCGCGCCCTTGACACGTTCGGCAGCGGAAGAGGAGCGCTGGCAAACCTTGCTGGCCGAAGCGGAGATCATGTTTGATTTTGACTATACGCACCGCGCAGAGCTGCCCGAACTGGCACCCAAGCTACGCTGGCTCCAGGCGACCAGCGCGGGCATTGGGCAATTTGTCAAGCGCATGGGCTACGCAGAGCGGCTCCCCAATACCCGCTTTACCACCGCCAGCGGTGTGCACGCGCGCCCCCTGGCCGAATTCTGCATGATGGCGCTGTTGATGCACTACAAACGGCTGCCACACATTCTGGCCGACCAAGCTCGCCACCACTGGGAACGCTATGCGGCCACCGATCTGGAAGGGCGGACTCTGGCGGTGGTGGGGCTGGGTAATATTGGTCAGGAAGTGGCGCGCATGGGCAAGGGATTGGGGCTACGCACCATTGGCACGCGCGCCCGCGGCACTTCCACAGCAGTCGATCAATTCTATCCGCCCGAAGAGCTACCCGCCATGTTGGCCGAAGCCGATGTGGTCGTTCTGATTGTGCCCCACACTCCCGCCACCGACGGCATGTTCGATGCAACCATGTTGGCTCACATGAAGCCGGATGCCTATCTGATCAACATTGCCCGCGGGGCCGTGATCGATGAAGAGGCGCTGATCGCGGCCTTGCAACGGGGCCAGTTGGGGGGCGCGGCACTCGATGTCTTTGCCACGGAACCGTTGCCCGCCACCAGCCCGCTCTGGGAAATGCCCAACGTATTGGTCAGCCCCCATTCGGCGAGCACCAGCGATCGTGAAAATGCTCGGCTCACGGCTCTCTTCTGCGACAACCTGCGGCGCTATCTGGCCGGACAACCGCTGCGCAATGTACTGGATACTGAACGGCTCTACTAAAGTAACTCGTGTACCGCGGGAGCTGCCATCCGCGGCGGCACGACGCAGCAGCTCGGCGCTGGATCCAGTGAACGGGCGTTGCAGGGGTGAATGGGTAGCACCGCGGCGGGTGTGCAGCGCACAGGTGAGCTGATCGTGGGGCGGCGTTGGGCTGTTGAGACCTGTGCAATGCACTCGTGGACCGCAGGATCTGCCACCCGCGGTGGCACGACGCAGCAGCTCGGCGCTGGATCCAATGAAGAGGCGTTGCAGGGGTGAATCGGTAGCACCGCGGCGGGTGTGCAGCGCACAGGTGAGCTGATCGTGGGGCGGCGTTGGGCTGTTGAGACCTGTGCAATGCACTCGTGTACCTGCCATCCGCGGCGGCACGACGCAGCAGCTCGGCGCTGGCTCCACTGAAGAGGCGGTACAGGGGTGAATGGGTAGCACCGCGGCGGGTGTGCAGCGCACAGGTGAGCAGATCGTGGGGCGGCGTTGGGCTGTTGAGACCTGTGCAATGCACTCGTGGACCGCAGGATCTGCCACCCGCGGTGGCACGACGCAGCAGCTCGGCGCTGGATCCAATGAACGGGCGTTACAGGGGTGAATCGGTAGCACCGCGGCGGGTGTACAGCGCACAGGTGACCTAATCGTGGGGCGGCGTTGGGCTGTTGAGACCTGTGCAATGCACTCGTGTACCTGCCATCTGCGGCGGCACGATGCTAACGTGCACGCTGCAGCAGCAATTTACCTGGAGCAGTGCAACTACAGCACGACTACAGCACAACCATGAAATCTGACCAGCAAAAAGCGGCCGGGGGATCTACTTCCCCGGCCGCTTTGCTCTTTGCATGGATGCCTGGTTCCCGCCCATTTCGGGCGCTGCCAAGACCAACTGTCTACAGCTTGAATTTACACGGCTATGCGTCCAATTGCATGGTCTTGCCTCACGCTCAGGCAGCCTTTGGCGCTGGCTCACCCAATGTCAACATTAGGCGGTTGGCCCAGGCAAAGACCGCAACTGCGTTGGTCAGATCCAGAATTTCTCCATCCTCCAGCCCCGCTTGGCGCAGCGGTTCCAGATCAGCCACACCCATTTGGGCGGGCTGCCGGGTGAGCTTGCTTGCATAATCGACCACGGCCCGTTGGCGCGCGTCGAGCGCTGCCGCCACGCCATCGGCAAAGATGCGCTCCACCACTTCGGGCTGGCGCGCGAGTTGTGTGTAACGCTGGGCATGGACCGATGCACAGAAGACACAGCCGTTGACGCGCGAGACTGCCAGCGCGCCGAGTTCGCGGTCGGCGCGGCGCAGGCCACGGGGCCCATACATAATGGCGTTGTAGAGTTTGGAGCGCTCGCGCAGAATCTCCACTTCTTGTACCAGCAGCAGATAATAGGGCGATTGCTTTGCTGTGGGGGTGCTCTCTTCGAGCACCGCGAGCTGCGCGTCGGTTGCATCGGCCAGGTCGAGGGTAGGCAACCACGCCTGCCAATCAAGTGACGCTGCCGTCCAGCCAGAGACGCCTTTGCCATCGGCTTGCGGTGCACGGGGTTGGGTGGCTGGTGCAGCTTCGTCCCCTTGCAATAGTTGCAGTGCCACCAACAGACGAGCCTGATAGCTGGTATACGCGATCAGCTGCGACAGGGCCACAATGGCACGCACACTCACCCCCGCGGCTTCCAGCGCAGCCACATGCTCTGGCGCGGCGGTGACGGGCTCCAGGGTCAGGCGATCCACGTGCTGCAGAATCGCGCGCAGACGCTCGTCCAACGCATCACCCGCGGGTACGGCTGCAACAGCCGCCAACGTTGCCGCGGATGCCCCCTGTTGGGCCGCCTCTGCCCGATGATGGTCGATCAGCAGCGGGCTGGGCGTTAAAATGGCCACGCGCAAGCCAGCCAGATGTCGTTCAACGGTCGAGAGATCGGCGGGATCGGCGGGCTGAAAGATGGCGGTGTAACTGCCCTGGGTGTGGGCCACCACATCGGGCCGCTGGTTGCGCACCGCGGCGAGGCTACTCTCGGGTGCAATGCCAACAAGTTGATTCACGAGATCAGCGGAATTTGTTGTAGATGACATAACGAGTTCCTTCTATTGTGAACGGTTGGACCCACGCAGAGAGATCCTCTCTGCTGCATGGGTCAGACGCCTACGTTGTCTGCTACGCCGATGATGCCTTTTGCGGCATGCGTGCGCGCGCTGTATCGTTCTGCGGCATGCGTGCGCGCTGTATCGATTTACGGCATGCGTGCGCGCGCTGTATCGTTGTGCGGCATGCGTGCGCGCACGGCGTCAATAACCGCTTCGTGGGCAGGGAAGCCGCCATCACGGTACATGGAGTGAATGAGATCACCGTTGACGACAACATCGAACGCGCCATCCTGCCACGGAATCAGCTCGATTCCACCCAAGTCATGAATGAACGTCTTCATCAATGCCTCGGTCAACCCCAGGGTTTGGGGTTCGTAGCCACAGTCGGCGCAATAGGTAATGCTCACCTTCACGCGGCCGTTGGCGCTTGTGACTGCCGTGGTTGGTGTAGCTGTGGTTGGTGTAGCTGTAGTTGACGCGGCACCGTTGGCGCCATTTACCGCGGATTGCGTGGTGGGCTGCTGGGGCTGCTGTTGCACGGTGCCATCTTCCACCAATGCACGCAGCTCGCGCACCACTTCCTGGTTGGAGAAATCCCGCTGCTCCTGGCGAAACGCACCAAAGGCTGCCATGAGCTGGTTGCGTGCTGCCTCTGGCATCTGGCCAATGGGGGTCTCGGGATCAATTCCGGCAAGCAGCGGCTCGGTGGCAAAGAGATTGGTACGTAATTCTGCCTGCATCGCCGTCATCTTGGCCGGGCGCTCGATCCAGTGGCCAAGCTCGTTGAAATCTTGGTCGAAGATCACAAAGACGGGAATCGAACGGTACTTGCCCTCTTTCAGGTATTGGTCCATGAGATCGAGATTTTCGTCGCGCAGAAAGATGCGCAACGCCAGTTGGGGGGATTGCTCCACCAGCTGGCCCAACACAGGCAGATTCGCAATTACGTCACCACACCAATCCTCACCGATGGCGACGATGTTGAGTGGTTCAGCAAGCGTTTGGAAGAAGGCGAGATCGTCCTGGTTGAATGTGACTGCCGCTTCGTTCTCGAGAAAGCGCTCCTGATTCCGATTCATTTGGGCACGGTAGGCTTCGTAGGTGAGCCCTTGGGCAAAGCGTTCTGGCGAGATGGCCATTGTTCTTTCCTTTCAAGGGAGCAGATTGCTCCGGTGTGGGTGTAAATTTGTTGCAATGAGATTCGGTAGGTTCCTCTGCTGTTGCCGTGAAAACCGAGCCATCGTACAATGGGCACAGAGGTTGATATTTCCAACGATGGGCAACAGTCAAAGGAGCAGAGAAGTGAGTAAACCCTATCAGCTTGGCTGGCGCGAGTTTCAGCACTTTCGGCACAACCAGCTCGACTCGTTCTACCGTTTGACAGCAAAGTTGGGACGCGTGGTCCACCTCCGCATTTTTGGGAAAAATGTCTATTTGATCAGTGAGCCGGAAGTTATCCGCGAGCTGCTGGTGCGACAATCTAATCACCTACATCGAGACCCAGTTACGACGCAGGTATTGGGTCGCATCATTGGCAATGGTCTCTTTATTGCGGAAGATGGGGCCTGGCAACGACAACGGAAGCTCGTTCAGCCCGTCTTTCACGCGGCTCACATCCAGGACTATGTTGACTGCTTTGCCGAACAGGCACGTGCCATCTGTGCCAGTTGGCAGCCAGGCACCACCCAACAGTTGGATCAAGAGATGATGGGGCTGGCATTGCGCATCATCTGCCAGACGATGTTTGGCAGCGATGTCTCGGCCCAGGTACGGGAAATTGGCACGCTGATGCAGCGTGCAATGGTGGAAGCCGAAGCACAACTCCGCCTGGGATTGCCACTGCCCGATTGGCTGCCATTGCCGGGCCTACGCCGCCAAAGACGGGCGGTGAATGGCATCAAAGCGCTCTTGCTCACCCTCATCCACCAAGAGCAGATGCGGCTTGCCAGCGGGGGCGACCCCAATGGAACCCTGCTGTCGATGTTGCTGTCGGCCCGAGATGAAGAAGATCAGCCCCTGAGCGACATGGAAGTGCTCGATGAGTGCATGACGATCTTTGTTGCGGGCCACGAAACCACGGCCGTGGCCCTAACCTGGGCATGGTTGCTGCTCTTGCAACACCCGCCGATGTTGGCCAAGTTACAGGACGAGATCCACCAAACAATTGGCAATCGCCCCATAACCCACGCCGATCTCGACAATCTGCCCTATCTGGGCCAGGTGGTGAAAGAGACATTGCGCTTCTATCCACCGGCCCCCGGCTTTGGCCGCACGCCAACGGAACGTTTCACCGTGCAGGGCACCACATTCCAGCCCGGCGACACCCTCATCGTCAACATTTATACCGTCCATCACCAGGCGGACTTTTATCCGGACCCGGAGACATTTCGGCCAGAGCGTTTTGCGCCAACGGCAGCGCAACCCCCGCGCTATGCCTACCTTCCCTTTGGGGCCGGGCCAAGGACCTGCATTGGCAATGCCTTTGCAATGCTCGAAATGCAGGTTGTTTTGGCGACAATGATCCAGTCGCTCACCTTGTCCCTGGCGCCGGGCCAGACCTTTGAGCCAGAGACTGTGGTTACGCTGCGGCCACGCAATGGGGTTGCCGTGCACGTAGAGGCGGCGCACCCCTAGCTCTCTCTAGACGGCAACCTTGGCCGCTTTTGGTTGCCAGCCCAGCGCTGGTGCCACTTGGGTTGCCGTCTGTTCCAACATGGTCAGCGCCTGATCGAGCGGCGGGAAACAGGGGCTGAACTGCAAGATCAGATCAGTTGTGTGCGGCAGCACCTTATCCTTTTGCAACATGGCGGCAACCTCTTCGGGGTGGCCATAGGCAAGGTGCATTACCCGGCAATACTCCTCCAGCGGCAACCCCGCGGGCAATGATCCTTTGCGGATGCGCCCAGCGACATCGCGCATCATCCCATCGCCAATCTCGTTGAGCACGCTCTGTTGGTCCGCGCCGAGGTAGATACTGCGCGAAAGACCCAGCCGAGGCGGCTCGGCTTCCTGCCACACATCAAAATACCGTTCGGCCGCTTTGAGTTGTAGCGTATCGGTCTCTTGGTCGATCCCACCAGCAGCGCGGGGGAGCAACATGCCCGCGCCATTTTTTGCCACAAACTCTGCCCCGCGTTCGCTGCCCGCGCTCTGCCAAAGACGGTTTATGAGCGTGGGCGCGGGCGGGAAGAGGTGTTGTCCATTTTCGCCCAACGCTTCGCCGCGCAGCGCCTGCTTCATTAGCTGGAATCCGTCGGTGGTACGCTCAAAGCGGGTATCGGGATCAACGGCAAAGGCTTCAAACTCGTTGAAATCGCTGCCACTGCCCACGCCCAATTCCAGCCGACCGTTGCTCAGTGTATCGACCACCGCCGCGTCTTCGGCCACACGTAGGGGGGTCTCCAACGGCAGAATAATAATCGATGTGCCAAGCCGCAGTTGCTTGGTGCGCTCGGCGGCCGCGGCCAAAAAAGGAAAGGGCGCGGGCATGCGGCCAACGTGACCGGTAAAGTGATGCTGGGCGATCCAGAAAACATCGAAGCCTAATTCATCGGCCGCGACAAAAAGGTCCAGGGCATTTTGGTAAATCTCACGTGGTGTGCCGGTTCCCTCGAGATGGGTGAGAAAACCAAGGCGAAAAGGTCTGGTCATTTGTCTTCCTCAGGTCTATCTGCTTCTTGACGTAGCTTAACTTCTCTCTGTCCAAGCAGAACATCGTTTACGGCAGCATTGGCTCATGCGATAGAGCGTGAATCAACGCAACAATGGGCCGAAGCAACAGTCGACAGGGGATGAACGACTTTGTTCTGCTCCAAAACAAACGCGCTATACTAATTATAGCGCGAGTTGGCCGAAAGGGTGTAACGCCACACCCGTTGTATGGCACCAAGCATGGATCTGTTCGTCAGATGGCTGTGCTAACGCCTGTGGCAGGTTGCTGGGCGCGCGCAAAGCGCCGGTGATGGCTCACCGGCGCCACAGACAATATAGAGCTATCTCCAAATCGATCTATCTGAATAGATCTATCCGAATAGATCTATCTCATTGCGCCCGTGCTTTGAGTGCAGAGAGAGACGCACCGCCTACATTGGATAGCCCTTCAAGCCTTGCAGTCCCTTCAGACAGGCGATTTCGCCCGTGTGGCTGTAGGTGTTGAGCAGACCGATATTGAAGAGCCACGCCACCGAATATTTACCAAAGGGGAGTTCCAGCTCTTGTTGCAGATCGCTATCCTTGATCGAGGCCAAATACTCATCCGTTGCCGCCGCAACAGCCTTGATGTAATCGTGAAAGAGCGGTAGATCGATCTGAACTTGTTTGCTCCATTCCAAAAACTCACCCTGGGGCGGTGGTTCGCTGACGCCCGAATTGCCCGCGGCCATGACAGGCGCATTGCCATTGACCGCGCCCAACACAAAGCCGTCGATGGTCATGACGGCATGGGCGGCCTGCCCAGCAATGGTGGGTACAGTGCCAGCAGGAATTTGGTGGGCCACTTCCGTCGTCACGCCATCGAGCGTTCCTTGCAGCCATTCGAAGGCCTGTTTGTATTGATCACGCAACAAGTTTACTGCACTTTGGTCAGTGGACATCAATCAACTCCTTGCTATTAAAACCTATCCGTAAATTCGGTTGTGGTGCTTAGACCACCTCGAGCCGGCTACATGGACGCAGAGAATTTACGGACAGACACTTAGTCTCTTCCGCAAACGTATGCCTTCAGTCTGTTCTCTTACCGTGCAGTCCAAAGCGATCCAACAGCGCTTGACATCGACGCTTTGTCCGGAGAGAGATTACTGTCCTGCGTCCTGGTGTTGTTCCGGTGTGGGAACAACAGTGGAATTTGTGCTAGAATGTCTTCGAGCCTAGCCTCTCGGCTCGGCACCAAGAGTAACCTGACTGAGGCGACGCCCGACCACCATCACATTTATTCTGGAACCTATGCAAGCGCATCCCGTGAAAGATTACATAGCCATCACCGAAGTTCCCGGCACCCTACTCAATACCGAACAGATCGCGCGGATGCGTCAACGCTATGCCCTGGCCATGCAGCTGGCCAGGGGCCGGCGGGTGCTCGAGGTAGCCTGTGGTGCCGGAAACGGACTGGCTGCGCTGGCAACGGTGGCCGATTCCGTGGTGGGGCTCGATTATTCCACGGCAGTGCTCGCAGTTGCCCAGGGTGCTCAAACGCCCGTGCAACGTGCGCTGACCGCGGGCGATGCACAACAGTTACCCTTTGCGACCGCGAGCTTTGATCTGCTGCTCAACTTCGAGGCCATCTACTATCTGGCTGACCCGCTTGCGTTTCTACGCGAAGCACAGCGGGTGCTCAGCCCCGGCGGCACCTTATTGCTCTGCACCAGCAATCCAGAATGGCCCAATTTTGTGGCCGGCGCACTCACGACTCGCTACCCGACGCTGGTGGAGTTACAGGCATGGCTGGCCGAAGTTGGTTTCCAATCGATCCGCTGCCATGGGGCTTTGCCAGCGACAACAACCGGCAGCAGGGGGCGTCTGCGCACGTGGTTGCGCAAGCGTCTATTGCAGAGTGGCATTATTGTCCCGGCGAGCCGGCTGGGCAACGTGCTGAAACAAGTAGCCTATGGCAAACTCACCGTGCTGCCGGCCAACCTGTCGCCGGCCACACTTGAACAAGAGCAGCAACTCCCGCTGATTCCACTGCCCGCCGACCGTCCCGATCGAGTGCACCGCGTGCTCTATCTGCAGGCGCAGCGGGCTTAGAGCCCATCCTGAAATTCGGTTGTGGTGCGTAAACCACCTCGAGCCGGTTGCGTCGACGCAGAGAATTTCAGGACAGATACTTAGGTCCAGCTCTACTGTTGGGCCGCCAGCCTACATTAATTTCTGCAATGTCAGCCAATTGGGGCGTTCTTCATTCACCTGCGCCAGCGTCTGCTGCGAGCCCATTACAACCACTCGACCGTTCTGACTGGCAGCATCCAACACCTCGGCAAAACGGTGGAAATCGGCGAGCGTTGTGCCCAGCACTTCATCGCGCACCTGCTGCCGCTTTTCGTCTGTTTCGTGGAAGAGATGCCGGATCATCGAGGTGTAGCCCTTGGCATCGGGCAGCTGGTAGCCATCGATGGCGCTAATCGCGCCGATGATGTTGCGAGTCAGCTCCTGTGGATTCAGCGCCACGTTGCGCAGCACGGCCGCGGTCTCGTCGTAGATATCTAGCGTAGCGAGCAGATTGGGATCGCGATAGGAAAGAAAGGTATACAGCCCCGACTGTTTGCTAAAGCGGCAGAACGCGCCGTAGGCGCCCCCCTGCATGCGGATCTTTTCCCACAGCCAGCTCGTACGAATGAAATTATTGATGACATTGATCGAGCCATGATAGGCGTAGCCCAGGTCAAACAGATTGGCACCTTTGCCCACATAGTTCACCTGTGCGGGCACGACCAAGCCTTCGTTCGCCGTAGTAAACGTCGCTTGCCACGTGTTCAACGGATGGTCATCCGCGGGGAGCGAGTCCATGAATTGATGCAGTTGGGGCTGAATGGTGCGCCAGTTCTCACCGTCCACCGTGGCATTGACAATCAGGCGATTGCCCTGGATCAGCAGCTGGTGTAATCGGGTCAACTTTTGCAGCACCGCCGGCCAATCCCGGTCGATCTCTGCCAATAGCTCGCGCAGGAAGAAGAGATAGCGCACACCGCTCATCTCTTCGGCCACCCAATAGGCGGTGTTGAAAGAGCCATGTAGCCGCCCACTGACCACGCTGTGGCCCGCGGGCACCAGGCTCGCTTCATTGCGCGCCTTGCTCTTGAGCACAATTTGCCGGAAGCGCTCGCGGTTGTCCAGATTCACCGTCAACAGCATATCCTGCATGATCGCCAATAGTTCGGGCACCTGGGCAACAGTCGCTTTGCCGCTGAGGAAAAATTTGGCGACTGTCGCGGTGGTGGCCTCTGTGGCCAGCGGTGCCACCATGGCCGAATGCCAGATACCGCCAGTTGCGCGGCCAATGCGCTGCTGCAACTGCACATCATCCTCGCGCTCGGTGCCCATCTCGCTCAAGGCACGGCCAAAAAGATGTACGTAGGACAACAACTCTGTGGGCACAGTCTGGAGATCAAAGCCCACGTTTAGATAGAGGATGCCATTGGTAAAGAGATCGTGATATAAGATCTGTCGATCGTCCACCGCTTCGATGGCCAGGGGGATGGTGGTGATCTCTTTTTCCAGATCCGCCAGCGTCAACATGGGCAGAGCAGCCAACGCCTCTGGCGGATCCGGTCGTTCGTGGATCTCGCGCAACGTTTGCGCGGCATCGATCACCTGCTGTCGTTGCTGCTCGTCCATTTGTGCACCCGCTTGTGCCAGCCGTTCATTCTCGGCAGCTTCCTGTTCTGCCGTCAAGTTCACATCTGGGCGCAAGATCAGGGTGCTGCGGTGGCTGTTCTCCAGCAGATAGGTTTGAATCAACCTGGAGAAATAGCGCCCATCGGTCGTTGCCAGCTGACGCACTGTTGCCAACGTGGCGCGGTAACGCAAGGGCATGAGGGGATCGCGACTGTAGAGCCAAGTGGAGAGCGCGCGCAACATGAGGCTGAGACCACGTGGGGAAGAACCGGTGTTGTTTTCACGCAGGCTAAATTCGACTGTGTTGAGGGCTGCCTCGATTGTTGCTTGCCTCAATCCCTCCGCCGCCAACTGTTGCAGCGTCTCAAGGATCAAGGTTTCGACGCGCTCCACATCCGCTTCCTTCACCCCCTTCATGCCAACGCCAAAGGTCATCTGGCGCAGCGAAGTGCTCAGCCCACCTCCCGTGACATCTTCACCCAAACCACTTTCCACCAACGTTTTGCGTAGCGGCGAGGCAGCCGTTCCCAACAGTGCATAGGAAAGAATAGCCAGCCCCATTGCCACGTCACGGTCATCATTTTCGGGCAAAAGCCAGCTGAGCTGGACAAAAGTCTTTCCATTCTGTTCGCTCTCTGCCTCTACCCCATAGCGATATTCAGTGCGCACGGGTTCGGCAAAGGTTGGTTGCAGCGCCACCTCACCATTGACCGGGATCGACTGGAATTCGCGCAGGCGTTCATCGAGCAAACGCAGCCGCTCCACGGGATCATCATCGCCATAAAAGTAGATCCGGGCATTGGCGGGGTGATAATAGGTGGCGTGAAAATTGCGAAACTGCGCATAGGTCAAGTTGGGGATCTCGGCGGGATCGCCGCCGGAATCATGTTGGTAGGCCGTGTCTGGAAAGAGTGCCTGGCGGGCGTACCGGTAGAGCATGTTATCGGGCGACGAGTACGCGCCTTTCATCTCGTTGAAGACCACACCTTTGTAGCGCAGTGGCCCATCGCGCGTTTCCAGATCATAGTGCCACCCTTCCTGGGCCAGGTGATTGGGCGTAATGAGCGGGTGGAGCACGGCATCCAAATAGACATCAACCAGATTGTAGAAGTCTTGCAGATTCGTGCTTGCCACCGGATAGACAGTTTTATCGGGGAAAGTGCTGGCATTGAGATAGGTTTTGAGCGACCCCTTGATGAGCTGGACAAATGGCTCTTTGAGCGGATATTTGCGCGAGCCCGAGAGGACGGCGTGCTCCATGATGTGGGGCAGGCCGGTGGAGTCGGTGGGCGGTGTGCGAAAGGTGATGCCGAACACTTTGTTCTCGTCATCATTTTCCAGCGAAAGCAGCTCCGCCCCACTTTGCAGATGTTGATAGATGCGGGCACGCGTCTGCAGTTCGTCGATAAACTCATCGCGCACGAGTTGGAAGCCATGTACCGGTGTCGTATTTTCAGTTGCGGCAGCGCTATCAGTTGCGGCAGCGCTATCAGTTGTGGCAGCGCTATCAGTTGTGGCAGCGCTATCAGTTGTGGCAGCGCTAGGGGGTGTGGCAGAGGTGTTGTGTTGTTCAGACATTTGTATTGTAGTCCATCAGATTACATTGACAGGTAGGCAGAGCGCCCAATAGATTGACATAGTTGGGGAGCGCCTGCACGATCTGTTCCAATTCTGTTCGCACCTCGCCTTGTGGCGGCTGTTGCACCTGCTCTGCGCTCCGTTCACCGACAGTCACCAACCCTGCGTAGCAGAGCCCCAGCTCTTGGGCGAGATAGACCTCGGGAACCAGATTATAGCCGAGCACATCCGCGCCCAGTTGCCGAAAGAGCCGTGCTTCGGCCGGCGACTCACGGCGCGGTCCGTCAACACCAAGATAGACGGCACCAGTTAGCTCTGGTAGAATACGAAACAGGGTGTCGACCATATGGGGGCAGAAAGTCGGGGGACGCGGCTGTTGCTCACGGCCGCTTTCCAGAATAAGTTGACGCCCAAAGGTGTGGGGCTGATGGCGTGTCCAGTCGATGAAATCGGTTGCAACTGCGCTTTGGCCCCGCTGCAACAGGGGATTGATCCCAATGCCACTGTCCCAATTCAAGACGTAGTTGACCCCCAATTCGCGTGCGGCATAGAGGGTGGCGCGTGGATCGGTACGGGTGGGTAAACCAGTGTATGGTTGTACCCATACCGCGGGCCCAGAAGCCGGTTTGCGTAGCCCCAGCGGCCGCACCGGGCCAAATGGTGTTTCAATGGTTCGATCGTCGATCAATTCACCGAAGATGTCCAACGTACGCGGGGGCAAGAGAACAGCAACGAGGATCAGCAGATCGGCAACGGATGATTCTGACGAGTTTGTTTCAGACGATTGGTGTGTTTCAGACAATGGGTGAGTTTCAGACAATGGATTTATTCCAGACACGGGTATGTTGTAGGCATGGCGTGAAACAGATTAGAAGTCATGCAACGGGTCGAGGCAGGTGCGTAGAACCTATCGGTAAATTCGCCGCCACCAAAAGCCGATGACGTCGACGCAGAGGATTTATGGAGAGACAGTTGGTGTTCGCTACTTGTCCTCATCCCTTTATCCTCATCGCTTTATCCTTGTCGCTTTATCCTCGTCGCGAGATTTTCAGTGCGTAGTTTCAACACAATATGTTTCGACATGATGTTTCGACATGTTTCGACAGATGAGTCATGCAGGGGTCATGCAGACGGTAGGATTATACCTGTCTCCAAACTCGCCAATCGGGCTTTTCAAACGGTGGCTAGCTGTGCTCTTTATGGCAGGTTGGTGGACAGGCGGTTGGCGTGAAAAAGCTAAGGCATAGAACAGAGACAGAAGGAGTCATGCTGGTGTCCACAATAGCACTAATTGCCCACGATGGCAAAAAAGATGATATCGTCCGCTTTCTTACCACACACAAGGATCTGCTGGCACCATTTCAGCTAATTGCAACGGGAACCACGGGTGAGCGGATTGAGCAAGCAACGGGGTTGACAGTAGAGCGGATGTTGAGTGGGCCATATGGTGGGGATGCACAAATCGCGGCGCGTGTGGCAGAGGGAAAGGTGGCAGGAGTGATCTTTCTGGTTGATCCACTCTATGCACACCCACATGAGCCGGATATTCAGAGTTTACTGCGAATATGCAATGTCTATAATATCCCGTTGGCCACCAATGAAGCCAGCGCTCGCCTCATGGTGGAAGGGCTTTTGCGGCTGCTGGCATAGAGCAGTTCAGCCAGCGGATTCAGCGGCAGGTTGACTGTCTGCATCGGCCAGGGGCAGGGTAATGGTAAATTTGCTTCCCTGTCCGGGCGCGCTCTCCACGGTGATCTCGCCATCCATCAGTTGAACCAGACGCGATGCAATGGTAAGTCCCAGGCCAGTTCCTTCATAGCGCCGGGTGAGACTACGCTCGAGCTGGACAAATGGCTGAAAAGAGCGCAGGATATCTGTCGGTTCGATGCCGATCCCTTTATCCCAAACCGTGAGAAAGGCAACCCCTTCAACGTCATTGCTCCTGATCTCCACCCCGATCGTGCCCCCTTCATCCGAGAACTTGATTGCGTTTTTCAACAATTTATCCAGGATCTGCAACATGCGATGTTCATCGGCACAGATCTGAATGCCCTCGGCACTGGTGGTGCAACGGGCGTCGAGCTTTTTGTACTGGATCAATTCCTGAATGTTGCGAATACTCTGTTCACAGAGAGCAATGGCCGAAATGCTGTGCTTATTGACAGTGAGTTCACCATTTTCAATGCTGGCCAGATCCAGAATGTCATCAATGATGGAAAGTAGGTGATGACCGCTGTTCCGGATCAAGTCCAGCGATTTCTTCTGTTTGGCAGTGAGGTGGCCATAGATCCCATTATCCAGAATTTCTGAGCGCATGAGAATGACGTTGAGCGGGGTACGCAGTTCGTGGTTCATGAGCGAGAGAAATTCGTCTTTGGCCAAATTGGCAGCTTCGGCCAGATCCTTTGCACGCTGGAGTTCATAGTTGCGCTCGCGGATGTGCCGATAGAGCAATTCCATCTCTCGTTGATTGGCTTCAAAGGCAAGCAACTGCTCATAGGTCCGCAGCGAAAGTATGACTGATGTATAGAGCTTCTGATGTGTTAGCTCGGCCTTGGTGCGATAATCGTTGATATCATATTCGCGAATGATCAGCTCTTCCGGTGCTTCGCCCGGCTGCCCCGTGCGCAAGATAATCCGCGTGCGTCTATTTTGCAGCGACTCGCGCAAATACTTTACAAACTCGAGCCCGGCCTGGCTGCTCTCCATCACCACATCGAGCAGCACCACGGCCACATCGGGATGTTGCGCCATGAAGGCACAGGCTTCTTGACCGGAAAAAGCTGAATGAAATTCAAACTTGCGCCCGTTATAAGTCTTTTGTTGTAATGTCAGCTTGGTAACACGGTGAATGTCTTCTTCATCGTCAACGACGAGAATCTTCCAAGGTGGTGCTGCTTCGGTGGATTGAGGCTCCACTTGCGTATGCTCCCCGGACAAGTGCACTTCCCCACCACCGGTGCCATATGCTCGCATCTGTTCAGAGATGATTCTGGATGTCATCGATAAACCTGGGGATTGCTTGTGCATTTACGTTATGATTTCTCTTCTGATAAACGGAGTGGCAGGGATAAAACCCCTTTGGGATCCGTTAATTTATTCAAACAGGTCGCTGGGCAGACTTCTGACATAAAGATTACGATTGTGTGGAATCGTCTGCTTTTGAGTGTAAATGTAGCACATGTTGACAAATTCTCAACGCTCATTTGACTGGTTTGGCTCCTCCATGGCTACCAAAAGTAACACTCGATTAATTTACATGCTGCGCTTATGTTACAGTATATTTACAGTATATGTTGCGGTAAAAGTTGGCTGAGCTCGATACAACTCAGTGAGCACAACTCTCCTGGTACAGGCTATTATCCACCGGCAAACCGCCCCCCTGGGTGCGCGATTGGCGGGTGATCGGTGCACAATTGGTCTACAGTAGGTGCGCAAGTCGTCATGTATAGCGCATAATCGACAAAAAGTAAGAGGTAAATAGTACTGAAGCTCTATCACATTTGCCACAAAATACGTACACCCACACTCTTTTTCATCCGCATTATACAAAACTTGCCTTGATGCCGTAATTTTTGCCAGCGCACCACTTGCATCCAGCCTTTCTCACCGGTTTATCCATCAAGAACAGGGGTCACACCCAATTTTTTACGTTGCAGGAAAACAGATAATCTTCTATCATATGTGGCTAGAGCTACAGAAAATGTCTGTTACCCAGTTATGTCCCCATTGATTCAGAGCCACCCGGTGCTTGGGTCCAATCGAGACAATGCCCTTGCTATTGGCACTCTCTCCCATTGCCTCCGGTTGCCGGGTCATCGCCCTTTGGTCTACATGCCTGGCGTTCACATCTGCTTGTTTGGGCTGATAGCTCAACCCGGTAGGTTGGAGCTGCCCGGTAGTTTGTACGTACCGGTTTGGGCATAGTTGTTTGGACCCACTCGTTTGGCCCCACTCGTTTGGGCCCAGTAGTCTATAGAGGAAAGATACCGATGTCCCAGCCACTACTCTTGACCGATGAGCAGATGCGCCAATTTATTGCACATGGCTACCTCATCCTGCAGACCGATTTTTCAACCAAGTTTCACCAAACGCTGAGCCACTCAATTGCCGATGTCATGAACAAGGAAGGCAATCCGGGCAATAACATTTTGCCGCGCGTTCCCGAAATTCAGGAAATTTTTCACCATCCTGCCATCCGCGGTGCGCTGACTAGTGTGCTTGGCCCCGATTATATCATGCACCCCCACCGCCACTGTCACTTTACATTGCCCGGGCGCAAGACGCAAAGTTGGCACAAGGATAGTTATTGGGGCCATGCCAAAGTGCGCAATCACCACCAATGGTGGGCAATGATCTTCTATTACAACCATGCCGTGGATGACGAACTGGGACCATCTGGCCTGATGCCGGGTACACAATTTTACAACAACCGCACTGGCGACGAGCAGGAGCAGGATGTGCGGATGAAGGGAGAAGCGGGCACCTTTGCGCTCATTCACTACGATCTCTGGCATCGCGGTGGCGCCAACCGCTCGCCCGACCGCACCCGCTCCATGCTCAAATTTCAGTTCGTGCGCATGAATCGACCCACCACCCCCACCTGGAATACCAACGGCAGCAGTTGGCAGCAGATGAATGGCGATGGCCCGCCCAATCAACACGAATCGATCTGGCAGCACCAGTGGCAGTGGCTGGGCGGCAGTGGCAGCAACGGCAATCAGTCGACCAACGGCAACGTTGGCCAGCTGATCGATCAGCTGACCAGCACAGAAAAGCAGACAAGGCTGTTGGCCGCGGATGCACTGGGAATGATGGGCACGGCCGCGGCCGATGCGATCCCGGCGCTGGCCAAGCGGCTTGGGGACGACTATGAACCGGTGGCGCTCAACGCGGCATATGCCCTGGCACACATGGGCGACAGTGCAGTCGCCGCGCTGGCAACGGCGCTGGCCGCCGACGAGAAAAATGTCGTGCGCAACGCTGCCTATGGCCTCTCTGCAGCGGGCACAAGCGCGCGTGAACCGTTGCTCGAGTGCCTCTCCCACCCGGCTGAAGAAACACGTGGCTACGCGGCCTTTGCCCTGGGCGAGATTGGCCTGAACGCGGCCGACGATCCACAGCACACCGTCCAAGGTTTGGGCAATACCGTCAACGACGAATCTGTCTGGGTACGGCGCAACGGTGCCGAAGCATTGGGTATCGTTGCGGCGACAGAGCCAACGGCACAGGCGGCAACCGTCGACGCGCTGGTGCAGGCCCTGCAGGATGAGGATGGACAGGTCCGCTTTACCAGCGCACTCTCCCTGACCCGACTGGGCAGCGCCGCGACCGCGGCAGTTCCCGCCCTGCAACAGGCGCTGCGTGACGAAAACCGCTATGTGCGTGCCAACGCGGTCGATGCACTCAATCGCATTGGCACACCAGCCGCACAATCGGTGCTCGTTGACTATCTCCTCAATTCACGCTGGTGCCCCTCCACCACGCCGGAAAGCACATTCTAACCAAAGTTGCACCCATCTCTCGTGGAGACGATTTCTTGCACAAGCATGCTCGTGTAGAGATGGGTGCAACTTGAAAATCGCAAGGATTCAACTATGCTCACCGCCGAAACCGTTGCCAAAATCGATGCTGCCGTTGACGAAGAGCGGCTGCTGGAAACCGCGATGGCACTCATCAACGTGCCCAGCCCCACCTGCTCTGCCGGGGCCTGTGCCGACAAGCTGGCTGAAATCCTCAGCAGAGATGGTTTTGCCGTGGAACGCGTTGTTGCGGATTGGCCAGAAGCACCAGCCGTGGTCGTGCGCCACACCACCGGCAAGCCCGGTCGTACGCTCCAGTTTGATGGCCACCTCGACACGGTCCACCTGCCCTTTGTACCGGCACGGCTGGAAGCAGGTATCCTCTATGGCTCCGGTGCATCGGATATGAAAGGGGGCATTGCGGCCTTTGTGGAAGCACTGCGCGTGCTGCGCGACAGTGCAAGCCTGACGGCTGGTGGAATCCTGCTCACCGCCCACGATCACCACGAAGGCCCATGGGGCGACCGGCGACAGGTCTACTCCTTTATTCGCGATGGAATCATGGGCGATGCCGTGCTGCTGCCCGAATATCTGGCCGACCGGTTGCCGGTGGCGGGTCGGGGCATGATGATCTTTGAAATTGCCATTACGCGGCCGGGCGAGCCCTCACACGAAGTGCTGCGCCCCCCCAACACGCCCGATGTCATTGCAACCGGGGCGCTCGTGGTCCAACGGCTGCGGGAACTACACGCCACCATCCAATCGATTCGCCACCCACACAGCGGCCACGATTCGACCTTTGTGGGCCACATTCAGGCGGGTGAAATCTACAACCAATCGCCCACGCTTTGCACCATTCAGGGTACGCGGCGGTGGGTGACACCTGGACAGGCAGAGGCCATCCAAACAGAACTGCGCGAACTGTTGGCGGCCGTGGCCACGGAGACGAACACCCAGATCGGTGTTGAGTTTCACGTGCAGGGCGAGGCATTTGAAGTCGACCAACAGCACCCGCTGATCCCTGCGTTTCAGTCGGCACACCAAGCCGTCACCGGCCACGAGCTGCCGCTGGGCGACAAGCCCTTTGTCGACGATGGCACCACATATATAGGGGTCGGTGGTATTGCCGCGCTTTCACACGGTCCGGCCGCCACCGGTGCACACACGCTGGAAGAGAAAGCGCCCGTGGCCGAGCTGCTCCGTGTCGCGCGGGTCTACGCCCTGACCGCGGTCGGTTTTTGTGACACGCAGGAGCCACAATGATAACTGGATCAAGCGCTGAGCTGCTTCGTCGTGCCACCACGAATGGCAGATCCCGCGGTACATGAGTGCATTGCACAGCTCTCAATACCCCCAACGCAGGCCCCACGATCACCTCACCTGTGCGCTGCACACCCGCCGCGGCTCTACCCATTCACTGATGCAACGCCTCTTTGTTGAAGCCAGCGCTGAGCTGCTTCGTCGTGCCACCACGAATGGCAGATCCGCGGTACATGAGTGCATTGCACAGGTCTCAACACCCCAACGCAGGCCCCACGATCACCTCACCTGTGCGCTGCACACCCGCCGCGGCTCTACCCATTCACTGATGCAACGCCTCTTTGTTGAAGCCAGCGCTGAGCTGCTTCGTCGTGCCACCACGGATGGCAGATCCCGCGGTACACGGGTTAGTAACTCAAGTTGCGACCGACCATCTCTACACGAGCGTGATTGCTGAAAATTTTCTCGCCACCACGCGCCCAGAAGGCAACCAGGGCGCACCTTGCGGCGTGAGCATTCTCCCATCCACACGTTCAGCGTTAGAGAACGCTGATTCCGCCATTGGGCAACGTTACCATGATTGCTCGATTAGATTACGTATCGGTCCTGGAATTTGCCGTGCTATTGACAGCACCTCTCCTTGATGGCATAATCATCGTAGCACTCAGAACGTTCAACTGTGGCTACCGTTTGCACTGCGACTATCTATCTCGGAATATTTCGGACTACATAGTTCATTCGTGCTCGTTCATGATCACTCGTTCATGATCACTCGTTCATTCGAGCTCGTTCATATGTAGTGTTCGACCCACGTGCTGGCTACAGGTAGACAGTAGAGAACGCAGACCCAAGTCCCGATACCACCAACATCTCATGACATGTGCCGCTGCCCGGTGGCAGCGCTCGTGTCCACACCACCTGATCACCACTGAGTGATCACCTCTGATCTAACCCTATTCAATCGTTGCAGGATGCCCCTCGCGCAACACAACGATTTGTCTCCGCGTTCAGATCAAGTGACACTCGATAGGTCCCACCCAATCTATTCCGCTCGTTGAGAAGACAGTTCAGCTACCCAGACTCCTCCACCCTGGGTAGAGAAGGAGCATAGCTCGATGCACCGGTCTTTGCACCATCGTTCCCATCTGCTCTCTGTTGCAATTACGCTCTTGGTCCTGTTGAGCATCGCGACGCCCGCGGTCAACGCTGCACCAGCAACGCGCCCGCTTCCCCAACTTGAAGAGGCAGCCTTTGTCCCCGGCCAGTTGCTCATCCGCTTTCGCGCCGGGGTGACGGCAGAAGAGATCGCCGATTTTTACGCCACCTATGGGTTGGCCGAACGAGAGAATCTAGACGCCGATCTCGAAGATTCCGAACAGGGTATTCGGCTGGCCGCGCTGCCGGTTGACATATCCCCGGAGCTGATCCAGGTGTTGGAGAGCGATCCGCGTATTCGCTACGCCGAGCCCAACTATCTGCTCCACATTGCCAAGACGCCGGATGATCCCGATTTCGACAAGCTCTGGGGGTTGCACAACGTGGGCCAAACCGGCGGCACCAATGGCGTTGACGTGCGCGCCACCGCGGCCTGGGACGTTGCGACCGGCTCACGCGAGATCATTGTCGCGGT
Organism: Caldilineaceae bacterium; assembly: GCA_965228585.1. Lineage (GTDB taxonomy): Bacteria > Chloroflexota > Anaerolineae > Caldilineales > Caldilineaceae > JAHBVH01. Next base: position 1,539,014 of record CBDDHX010000004.1, on the reverse strand, counting down.
CATCGACACGGGCATTGACTTCAACCACGAAGATCTGGCCGCAAACATGTGGGTGAATCCCAAGGAGTGCCCGGGCGGCTATGGCAAGTGCACGGCCGATGGCGAAGATGATGACAACAACGGCTATGTTGACGATTTCTATGGTGCCAACACGATCAACGACAGCGGCGATATCATGGACGATTTTGGCCACGGCACCCACGTTGCCGGGACCATCGGCGCGGTGGGCAACAACGGCACGGGCGTCGTTGGGATCAACTGGCAAGTTCGCATTCTCGGCTGCAAATTTCTCAGCGCCAGTGGCAGTGGCTCCACGGCCAACGCCATCAAATGCTTCAACTATATCACCGAGCTGAAAGAGAAACAGGGCCAAAATATTGTCCTGACCAACAACAGTTGGGGCGGCGGCCTCGCTTCGGACGCGCTGCGGGACGCCATGGATGGTGCCAACGCGCCGCTCCATCTCTGTGCCGCGGGCAACGCCAACAGCAGTCGCCTCGCCTACCCCGCGGGCTACGATCTCGACAACATTATTGCTGTGGCCGCGACCGACCACGATGACCTCTATGCCAGCTTTTCCAACTGGGGCGCGGATTGGGTCGACTTTGCCGCGCCCGGTGTGGATATCTATTCGACCGTGCCAACGGGCTCGTGCCCCATGTGCGATTCCAGCGGCTATCGCAATGCCAGTGGTACTTCCATGGCCACACCTCACGTTGCCGGCGCGGCCGCGCTGCTCTGGTCGGCCCACGGCGATCTGAGCAACGAACAGGTCAAGGGACGCTTTATGTCCGGCGTCGACGCGCTGGCCGATGCCAGCAAAAGCACGCTCACCAATGGACGGCTCAACCTGCTCAATGCATTGGAAGAGGATGAGACGCCCCCCGCGCCGGTGACCGATCTGGCCGTGGCTGGCGTGTTGATGACACAGGTCGATCTGCGCTGGACCGCAACCGGCGATGATGGGCTGCAGGGCACGGCAAACGCCTATGACATTCGCTACGCCGCCACCCCCATTTCCGAAGCAACGTGGGAGGACGCGACGCCAGTCGATGGCGAACCGAAGCCCGCGCCGGCCGGCACGCTCGAACGCATGACCGTCACCGATCTACAGCCCGCCACCACCTACTACTTTGCCATGAAGGTGATGGACAACGTGGGCAACGCGTCGGAGCTGTCAAACATTGTTGTCTTTGCCACCAGCGCGGGGACCATTGTCTTTGAAGATACCATGGAGAATGGCCAGGGCAGTTGGACGATTGAGGGTGATGAAAGTCTCTGGCATCTTTCGCAGCTGCGGGCCAACAGCCCCACCACCGCCTGGTACTATGGCCAGGAAGAGAGTCGCAACTATGATACCGGTGCCAGCAATCGCGGCTATCTGGTCTCCCCCGCGATCAACCTGATCGATGCCGACGAGGTGATGCTCACCTTTGCCGAATGGAGCGAGTTGCAGAGCAACGAAGATTTCGACCGCACCCGGGTTCAGGTCTCGACCGATGGCGAGATCTGGCAGACGGTCTTTGAATCGCACGGCACCGATGCGAGCTGGGTCAAGCAGACGGTCAGTCTGTCGCCCTACATCGAGCGCAGCGGTGTGATCCATCTGCGCTTCTGGTTCGACACGGTCAACGACCGCTTCAATAACTACGAAGGTTGGTTCATCGATGATGTGCGGGTGTTGGTGGCCAAGCGCACAACGCCCGGTGAAGAACGGCCCATGGCCAACCTGGTGATGCGAACGGAAAACATTGGCTTTGGGGATTACGGTGATTCGAGCCACCTGCGTGCCAACCCCACCGCCGGTGCTCAGATTCTCGTGCACGCGGTGGTGCTGAACAATGGACAGGCAGAGGCCAACGATGTGCAGGTCTTCTTTGCCCACGTGGATGAAGCGCAAACGGGCAGCCCAACACCGTTGGGGCCGGCACAGACCATTGCCACCATTCCCGCGGGCGGCAGCGGCGTGGCGGAAATGATCTTTGATAGCAGCGGGCAGGTGGGCGAACAGACGATCCTGGTGACGGTGGACCCAAGCAACTTCATCCCCGAAGTCAGCATGACCGATAATCGCGCGGCCAAAGTGTTGGCGATCGATCCCCGCCCCGCGCCCAACCTGACCATTGAATCGACCAACATTGGTTTCGATCCCGCCGACGCCGATCCGGGGGATCAGGTGACGGTACATGCCACCGTGCGCAACGATGGCGACGTGGAGGCCGCGGATGTGCAGGTGCAGTTTATCGACGCCACTGGCAGTGGCAGCACCCCAATTGGCCCGGCTCAAACAATCGACCTGTTGCCCGCGGGGGAAAGTGCCACGTTGCAGGTCACCTATGACAGCAGTGGACTCAGTGGCAACCGGGATGTGGGCGTGGTGCTCGATCCCAACAACACCATTGCCGAGAGCAGCGAAAGCGACAACAGCGCCGAAAAGCGGCTGACACTCAGCGCCGCGGCCGCGCCCAATCTGGTGATGCTCAAAACCAACATCGGCTTTGATCCCGCCAACCCCACCGCGGGCGTTCCAGTGTTGCTGCGGGCCACGGTGCTCAACGATGGCACTGCCGAGGCGACCGACGTGCTTGTACAGTTTATTGATGTCACCCGCAACGGGGCAACGCCAATTGGGGAGCAGCAGACCATTGCGTCGATCCCCGCGGGCGGCAGTGGCGTCGTAGAGGTGAGCTATGAGACCAGCGAAAAGACAGGGGATCGCAAGATCCGAATCGTGGTCGATCCCCACAACTTTATTGCCGAAGCCAAAGAGAGCGACAACAGCAGCGAAGAGACACTGGAAGTGGCGCTGCCACCGACACCCAATCTGGTGATCCAGCCGGGCAACATTGGCTTTAGCCCCAGCACCCCCACCGACGGCGACCAAGTGGTGATCTACGCCACCATCGTCAACAACGGCAGCGCCGACGCCGCGGAAGTGCAGGTGCAATTTGTAGATGTCACCGATGGAGGCGCCCTGACAATTGGTGAACGGCAACAGATCGATGCCATTCCCGCGGGCGGCAGCCGCACGGTACAGGTCAACTATCCCACCGCGGACAAGGCCGGGGAACGCACGCTGCAAGTCGTCGTCGATCCGGGCAACCTGATCGTCGAGAGCGACGAGTCGGACAACGTGGTGAAAAAGGCGCTGCGTGTGGAGACCGCGGCCCGTCCCAACCTGGTGATGGATCAGGCCAACATCGAATTCAACCCACCGGCGCCCATTGACAGCGAGCGGGTGACGGTGCACGCGGTGGTGCTCAATCAGGGCGCGGCCCCCGCCACCAATGTGCTCGTGCAATTCATTGACATGACCACGGGCGTGGCCACCCCCATTGCCCGGGAACAGTACATTGAACGGATCGCGATGGGTGGCAGTGCCGCGGTCGAGGCAACGCTCGACTTGAATGGCCAAAGTCAGGATCGCAAGATTCAGGTGCTGGTCGATTCCAACAATCTGATTGGCGAGAGCAATGAGCGGGACAACAGCGCGACCAAAACGCTGATCGTGGCCGCCGCGCCCGCGCCCAACCTGGTGGTGCACGCCGAGAACATAGGCTTTGGGGCACAACCCCTGCGCGTCGGCGAGCCGCTGACAATCAGCGTGGTGATCCGCAACGATGGCGACAGCGATGCCACGGATGTGGCCGTGCAGATCGCGGACGTGACCAATGGTCGCCCCACCCCCATTGGCGAGGAGCAGATCATACCCTCGATTCCCGCGGGGGGCAGTGGTGTGGCCGCTGTGATCTACGACAGCAGCTACCTGCTCGCGACGTTGCAGAGCGGCAATCGCGGCACACGCTTCAGCCGGCAGATTCGCGTGACGGTGGATCCGGCGAATTTCATTGCCGAGCGCAACGAGATTGACAACAAGGATACCGCGACCTTGATCCTGACCCCACCCCCCGCGGCCAACCTGGTGATGCAATCGACCAACATTGGTTTTGCACCGCCGCTGCCCACCGCGGGCGAAGCGGTGAGCGTGACCGCCACCATTCTAAATAATGGGCAGTTGGATGCCAGCGATGTGCTGGTGCAATTTGTCGACGTGACCGATGGCAACCTGACTCCCGTCGATGCCAAACAGACGATCCCGCTGATCGAGGCGGGGGGCAGCGCCACGGCCCAGGTAACCTATGCAACCGCTGACCGCGAGGGCGCGCGCAAACTTCAGGTGCTGGTTGATCCGCACACGGTGATCCCCGAAAGCAACGAAGGGGACAACAGCGCGATCCAGACGTTGACGGTGCTACCCGCGGCCGCGCCCAACCTGGTGGTGCAGAGCGCCAACATTGGCTTCAGCCCGATCGACCCCGAAACGGGCGAAAGCGTCAATATTCGGGCCACGATCCTCAACAGCGGTAATGCCGACGCGCACGATGTAATGGTGCAATTTGTGGATACCACTGACAATGACGCCATCCCCATTGCTGCCAACCAGACGATCTCCCACATTCCGCCGGGCGGTAGCGCGGTGGCCGAAGTGCTCTACGCGACGGTGGGAGAGACGGGCGACCGCAAGATTCAGGTAATTGCCGATCGCAACAACCTGATTGTGGAGCAGAATGAGAATGACAACAGCGCCACGGCCACGCTCGAAGTAATGGCCTTGCCCGCGCCCAATCTCATGATCCAAGTGAGTAACATTGGCTTTGATCCGGCCGCTGCCAATCCCGGCGACCAGGTCACGGTCTATGCGACCATTGTGAACAATGGCACCAGCGACGCCACAGATCTGCTCGTGCAATTTGTCGATGCCACCAACAGCAGCGCACCGCTGCCCATTGGCCAGCCACAGACGATCGAGGCGATTCCCGCGGGTGGCAGCGGCATGGCACAGATTGTCTATGACACCACGGGCATGAGCGGCGACCGCAAGATCCGCGTCGTGGCCGATCCGAACAACTTTATTGCCGAGACCAAGGAATCAGATAACGAAGCGACCAAAACGCTGAGCCTCGTACCCGAATTGGCCCCGAACTTGGTGCTCGATCGGGACAACGTGAGCTTTACACCCAGCGAGCCAAGCGAGGGCACCAACGTGCGCATCCGTGCGCTGGTGATCAACGATGGCAACGCGGTGGCGACCAATGTGGTGGTGCAGTTCCTCGATGTCACCGAGAGCAGCGCGGGCGAGATCATCGGCCAGCCACAGGTCATTGATACCATCGAGGTGGGCGGCAGTGGCAGCGCCACAGTGATCTACCCAACCAGCGGCCGCGTCGATCCCAGCGATCCAGAGGATGGCGGCGAGCGCAAGATCAAAGTGGTGGTCGATCCCAACAATTTCATTGCCGAAAGCAAAGAGACTGACAACACGGTGAGCAGCAAGACGTTGACCATCGTCGCCGCGGCTGGCCCCAATCTGGTGATGCTGGCTGGCAACATTGGCTTTGCGCCCGCCCAGCCCGTGGCCGGGGATCTGGTAACGGTGCACGCGGTGGTGCTCAACAGGGGCCGGCACGATGCCAGCGACATCGCGGTGCAATTTGTCGATGTGACTGGCGGCGCGCACGTGCCGTTGGCCCCGCTCCAGATCATCGACAGCATTCCCGCCGGGGCCAGTGGCACGGCAGAGGTGCGCTTCGAGAGCGCTGGGTTGACGGGCGAACGGCGCATTGAAGTCAACGTGGATCCCAACAACTTTATTGCCGAAACGCACGAAGGGGACAACGCGGCCATGGGGCTGGTGACGGTTGCGGCCCCACCCGCGCCCAACCTGATGGTGCTGGCGGGCAACGTGAAATTTACACCGAGCGACCCCGCGCAGGGTGAAGCCGTGTCGGTGACGGTAACGCTGATCAATGGCGGTAACGCGCCGGCGACCGACGTGGTGGTACAGGTGCTCGATGTGACGGGTGGCGGGGCGCGCCCCGTTGGTGCCGAGCGCATTATCGACGAGTTGCCCGCGGGCGAAAGCACCACCCTTGGCGTCATCTACAACAACACGGACCAGCCGGGCGAACGGCTGATCCAGGTGACGGCCGACCCCAACGATGGCGTCGCCGAATCGGATGAGGGGGATAACCAGGCGACGAAGACGCTGACGATCTCGCCACCCAAGATCCCCAACCTGGTCATCCGCGCCGGTGACATTGCGTACAGCCCCACCCGCATTGTCGCGGGCGACGAGGTGCAGATCACCGCTACGGTGCACAACGATGGTAACGTGGAGGTGAGCGATGTTGTCGTGCACTTTGTCGATGCCACCAACGGCGGCATTGAGTTCATCGGCGATCCGCAGACGATCGATCGCATTCCCGCCGGCGGCAGCAGCGATCTCCACGTGACTTATGACACGACGGACAAGGAGGGTGAACGGCGCATTCGCGTGACCGCGGACCCCAATGACCAGATCTTCGAGACCGATGAGCGGGACAATGAAGCGGTCAAGAGCTTGCGCGTCGCGTCGGAAGCGGAAGAGCCGCCGGAACTGCCGAACATCGCGATCTTTGCGGGGAACATCCGCTTTGCGCCGAGCAGCCCCACCGTGGGCGAGCCGGTGACGATGACCGTCAACGTGCTCAACCAGGGCACCATGGACGCGGACGATGTACTGATCCGGGTGTTGGACATTACCGATGGCGGCTCCGAGATCCTGGGCGAGCAGACGATCACCGGCACCCTGGCGGTGGGGGATGGCCGTGAGATCAGCATGACGATCAACACGGAGGAGCGCGAGGGCAGCCGCGAGATCCAGGTCATTGCCGATCCGGATGACGCGATTGAAGAGTCGAACGAAGAGGACAACCAAGCGACCAAGACGCTGACCGTGCGCCCCGCGGACACGGCGCAAGTGGGATCAACCGCAGCGGTGGCCGGGACCACCGCTGCCCCCGCCACCAACAATCTGGTCGTCACCATTGACGAAGTCACGGTCGAAGCGTTGGGCCAAAACGACGCGCTCTTGACCGTGGCCGCGTCGGTGGCCAACGCGGGGGCGGTACCGGTGGCGGGCGTGTTGGTGCAATTCAGCGACGGCACCACCCTGCGCGGCCTGCAACGGCTGTCGGTGCTTGATCCCGGCATTGCCGCGGCCGCACAGGTCAGCTTTGTATTGCCCGGCGAGATGACGGCGACCGCGCCGCGCGAGATCGCGGTCACCGTGGATCCCTATGGCGCGGTGGCGGAAGTGAATGAAGCAGATAACGAAGCAGCGCTGGCCGTCGATGTGGCCGCGCTGCTGGCCGACGGGCTGGAAGTGGCGGTGGTGCGGTAGGGGCAGGGGGAACGGGGAACGGGAAATGGGAAATGGTGAAGGGTTTCCGTTGCTTCTTCTGTCGCAGCTTTCTGGTCAGCGTCGGCCACTTCACACACTAGCGTTGGCCGCTTCTCTCGTCATATATTTTACTAACAGGCGTTACGCACCCTTCGACAAGCTCAGGGTGCGTAACGCCTCTTCACTGGATCAAGCGCTGAGCTGCTTCGTCGTGTCACCGCGGATGGCAGCTCCTGCGGTACACGAGTGCGTTGCACAGGTCTCAACCCCCAACGCCGCCCCACGATCAGGTCACCTGTGCGCTGCACACCCGCCGCGGTGCTACCCATTCACCTGTGCAACGCCTCTTCATGGAAGCCAGCTTGGCAAGTGACCGTTCCTCCCCTTGGGCACCGGCAAGCGGATGCCCCCACGCCAACGGGTCTGCTGGCTCGTGCCCGCGCGCTCCCATCAGCTCAACTTCGCAACTAGACAGCGCTGCATTTGCTCTCCCCTTGGGTCACACTTGTTGGCCACTCGCAATGTGAGCAACTATTTTTGGAGAAAGCTTTCTACATCTACTGGATGCCAGCCTGTACAACTGCCAAGACGCAGGTTTGCGTGCAGAATCTTTCAAGGTCAAGACTACAAGCTGTTCATTTCTTTACCACTGGATCATACCGTACAAAGGTAACTGGACTTACGCAACTTGTCGAGAAGAGCTACCAATCGCGTTGCCTGCTCTCCACTGGTAAGCTCTTCTCAGCGCGTAAGTCATGGGTAAAAGAAAATGGTGAACTACATGAGCTTAGTTATCCGTTCAATTACGAGTTTCTTCAAGCAGCACATCGTACTTTTGGCCTTTGTTGCTGAAGCTATTCTTGCTGGCGCTAATGGAGTTGCAATTCGTTTCAGCAATCGCGAGCTAGCTCCGATTTGGGGTGCTGGTTTGCGGTTTTCATTGGCAGCGGTACCAATGATCGTAGCGATGTTCATGTGGAAAGTTACCATTCCCAAGGGCCAACTGCTTTGGCGTGCCATGCTCTATGGTTTCTTCCAGTTTGATGTATGAAGTGCTTCCCGCCTGAAATTCTGCGGCCAGCGTGCGCCATCAACATCTTTCATCAAGTTTGCGACACTGACATGGCTCAAAACCAGCCGCACCTTGATGAAACGACTGAATTTTTGACCGAGCGCTCAGGTCATGGTTGAATGTTCAGTGGTACAGATAGACAGAAATATCAGAGATAGCGAAAACAGAGACGGGGACAACGAGTGAAACAAGAATTGCTTACAGAACTGAAAATGAGAAACGAGAGAATCATTGGGGCAATTCTCCAAAAGGCAAAAATCGTGTGTCCGAATTCGATTGCACTCATTGGAATTACCGGATCTTTCTATTCAGGTGACATTCATGAGCGGTCAGATCTAGATTTATGTATTGTAACCAACGATGCTGATGGTTCGAAGATTGCCAACTGTTTTATCCTGGATGAGATTGGCCACGATATCTATTGCACACCATGGGAGAGTCTGGAGGCCGTGGCTGAGTATACGACGCCACATGTTACGAAGCTGCTCAAACTTGATATTGTCTATTGTGCAGACGATTCGTACAGAGCACGATACATGGGCCTCCGGGAAAAAGTCCAAAACAGACTGAATGCGCCATTTTCTACCGAGGATGCCCACAATGTAGCAGTGCATCTTGAACGCGCAATCAACGCCTATGCGATCGTCATGCTCAGTGACACCGTTGCCGAGTGTAAATATGCGTCGGTCAGAATGCTTCAGTCGATAGAGTACATGATCTATCTGGCCAACAAGTGCTATATACGCCGGGGCGTTCGGCGTATTCCGGAAGATATTCAGAAGATGAAGAGACTCCCAGAAGAGTTCTTGGCCGACCACAAGCAATTGATTGCAGCACATTCACGTGACGAGATCCAATCCTGTTCAACGAGGCTCATGAAGACCACACGAACATTCGTCACGATCTTGAATGAGCGTGTTGCAGTGAAGAAGGAGATCACAGCACAATCTCTGCGCGGCACCTATGAAGAGATCGTTTCGAACTGGAAAAACAAAATGCACTTTGCAGCGTGCACAAATGATACCTATTTGGCATGCATGACGCTGGCGAGTTGTCAGGAGTTTTATGATGATCTTGCGACTGATTACCCTATTGAACGTGTGGAACTATTCGAAGCATTTCACACTGACCACTTATTTCAGTCGGTAGAGCACTTCAATGCAGCCATGGCACAATATGAACGGCTGTATACAGAGGTTGGGGAACCCATTAGAGACTACACGAGTCTCGCGGCATTTGAACAGGCCTATCTGGAACATGAATAAATGCACAGAGATCTGTAGGATAAAGGCCACCCAACAGTGCTATCCCAAAGAAGCTGCTTTGCTCTGCCATTGTTTCGGGTAACATCAACTCTGGCCACCCACCGCGAGGCGACAACAGAGCGTTGATGGCAATGAACAACCCTCCGTTCAATGCCATCAATTACCGCGCACTCAAACGGCTTGGGCGAGCCTGGCTGACGTACGAATGGTCTCTAAAGTGGGTTCTGTTTGAAAACACAGTTCCGGCAAGAGGGCAACCTACCGTTTTCAAGCCAACCGCACTGTAGCCCAGTGAGCAAGGAAGGTAACCGATGGACTTGCAAGCGAACAATGCAACGGCAAAGATGAACCATGCGGGTCTAGTGCTTCGACTGCGCGCTTTGCTGTGGGATTACCTGCTGATCCTGCTCTACATCATGCTGCTCGTGGTGCTGTCGCTACTTTTGCCGGCGCTGCAGATTTTCTTTCGGCAACCGGTGCAAAGTGATGTGGCTGCATTCGTAGTCTTGGTACTACCTGTGGTGCTCTATTTTGCAATTGCGGAGAGCAGCCAACAAGGGGCAACCTGGGGCAAGCAAAAATTAGGTCTTCGGGTTATTCGGGTTGATGGGGGGCGTCTGGAGATCTGGCGGTCGTTGCTGCGCTCGCTGATCAAGTTTCTGCCTTGGCAATTGGCGCACACGGCAATCTTTCACAGCAGTGAAAATGGGATGTTGTCACAGCTTGTGCTGTGGCTGCTCTATCTGTCGGCGTATGGGCTGGTGATACTTTATCTGCTCATGGTCTGGCAAAGCGCGACCCATCGGTCACTATACGACCGCGTTGCCGGTTCTATCGTTGTGACAGGATGAGACCCTGAATACGGCACTGTTCGGGTATAGCGGTGACAAGATTTCCGCTCGATGAGCTGGCAATCACCGCTTCGGTGGAGATGAACTGATTTTGGAGGTGTGCTATTACCTGCATTGACGGCTTTAACATACGGCTCCGAGATATCCAGATGAATGATCTGGGGCGCTACCGTTACTGGCAGCAAGTGGGTCACCGCTGGCAGGCACTGGATGGTCCCTACTATCCGCGCGCAACACCCGAAGAGATCGAATCAACGATCAAGGCGATTGCAAGACGGATCAGCTCCAGTGAGTGGCCCGAGCCACGAACGCGCCTGGTGATTGCGGACCAAACGTCCGACACGTTGCTTGGGCTTGTCTCACGCTATTGGGTGAGCCAGGAGACGAATTGGGCAGCGCTTGGCATTGTTATCTATGATTCAGCTTTGTGGGGAAAAGGCATTGGCCATGAAGCACTTGGCCTGTGGACCGACTACCTCTTCAACTGTTTTCCCGATTGGGTTCGAGTCGACCTACGTACCTGGTCGGGAAACCGCGGCATGGTTCGGCTCGCAAACAAACTCGGCTATCAACAAGAAGCGTGTTTCCGCAAGGCACGAATTGTCGATGGCAACTATTTTGACGGACTGGGCTTCGGAGTTCTACGTGAAGATTGGTGCCAGCAATACCCGTCCGGATTTGCCGCCTCATTAGTGGACAAGCAGACTCAGCAAGACAGGTGAACCTATTACTGCGGCAGGGGACGAGGAGCTAGCCTCTGTCGCGTTCCCCGACCTGTTGATTGCAATAGCGGCACTGTCGTTCATCAAGCAAAGCAATCGATAGCTCTCTGCTATCAGAGTGCAATGTGATGTTGCTGCACTTCTGTATTTGGTTGTGAATGGCCACGGCTCCCGTCGCAATATCACTCTTTCCCCAACTGAAGTAAATATGCATTCAGATACATTGGAATAGCGCTGTGGATACGCCAAATGTTTGATTTGGAAACGGTGAGGAAACGGTGCGCTGCTACGATGGAGGCGAGCATAAATCCTCTACAGTGCGGTTGGTTTGAAAACGGTAGGTTTCCCTCTTGCTTGCTGGAACTACTGTTTTCAAACAGAGCCCACTTTAGTTGACTTCTGCCAAAACAGCACAATTGATTTCTTCATTCCCCCTTTGTTTCTAAAAAGGTGAGGCAGCAGAGGATTATGCAAATTCCTTCAGTTCAATGCATATGTACCGGAAAAAGGAGAAAGATGATGCAATTGCGTTTCGGGTTACCACAGGCGCTCATCACCATACTTGCGCTCGTTGCGGCAACGGTGGCGGGCTGTACAATGATTGAGCCCGAGTCTGGGTCATCACTTGCTGGTGCAGCCGCCGCACAGCAGACGCTGACAATGCAATTCAAAAATCAGACCACCGAGACAGTTGAGGTCTGGTCTGTTGCTGCCGATGGGGCTGAGAACTGGGCGTTTGATCTGGCCGCCGGGCAGAGCCAGAATCAGCCGGCAACGGTGGGGCAGGAGTGGACAGTCTACAAACTAAATAGCGACGACTTGCTGCTGCGAACAAAGACAGATGCAAACAACCTCACGGTGACGATTGGGGGACAGGCTGGTGAGCCACCAGCACAGCCCCCTGCACAACCACCAGCACAGCCCCCTGCACAGCCACCGGCCGGTGCATCCGGCCTAACCGCCGCCGAGGAAAAGTCTGTGCTTGATACACACAATGCCGAGCGAGCGAATACCCCTGGCGTTGCCCCGCTGCAATGGTCGCCAGAGCTAGCAAAGTTCGCTGCCGAGTGGGCGCAGCAGCTTGCAGCCAATGGCAACTTAGAACATCGCTCCAACGCGGATCTGAAGAGCAAAAATCCGCTCGCTCCCGGCCAAGATTCGCTTGGTGAAAATTTGTGGAGAGGTTCCACTGGTGGCTGGACCGTGGCAGAGCAGGTGCAAGACTGGATCAATGAAAAGGCCAGTTACAATTACGCCGATAACACATGCACGGGGGTATGTGGACATTACACGCAGGTCGTTTGGAAGAACACCCAGTTTGTCGGTTGTGGCAAAGCAACAGCCAATGGACAAGATTACCTGGTCTGCAACTACCACAAAGGTGGCAATGTCGGTGGACAGAAGCCATATTAACCTCTACCGTTTTGCAACCGGGATGGGCGGCAGAGGATTCCTGTCCCCTTTTGCCAATCACCGTAAGTTCCCAGCAACGAATGTACCCATCAGTTAGCGTCTGTTGACATTGCAAATTCGCAGCAGCAGCTACCCATTCAGCGGTCTCAATCGCTGCTCATGGTTGAAGTGGGCTCTGTTTGAAAGCAGTAGTTCCGGCAAGCGGGAAACCTACCGTTTTCAAGCCAACCACACTGTAGAAGCCCAATTGATTGGCGCTTTCCCCAAATGTCAACGGTACTTACCGTCAACTCGAATCCACATACCTACTTGACAAAGGAGCAAAGCTTCAGAACCCCGGGGTTCTGAAGCTTTGCTCTTTACGTGCAACTCTATCGATGATACAATGACGCTCCCCACATCCGGATCAGGAGTCCCAATGAAATTTTGGCAACAGAGCCTGATGGCCCGTCTGACAACCTACTTCTTGCTGCTTTCGCTGAGCATCGGTGCGCTCGCTGTCTACGTTGCCTATGTACAAGCCAGAGATGCACTGGAACAGTCGGTAGTGGAGCGGCTGACTGCCGCGGCGACGCTCAAGGAACAGGAGCTTGTCCGCTGGATTGCGGACCAGCAGAGCGTGGTTGCATCGATCGCCGAATTGCCAAGTGTTCGCCAAAATGCCTCGTTGCTGCTCAACCGCGCCAACGAGAACGCCAACAATCACCCCAACGAAACTGGCAATAAATCAGAGAGCAATCCAGACACCGTTGGCAACATCGTCTACTCCGTCAGCTTCAGCACCGACGGGCAGCGACTTGTGACAACGGGCATCGACAGAACGCTGCGCGTCTGGGATCTGCAAACGGGTGCGCAGAGCTATCTTGTAGAAAATGAGACCGCGCACTGGCCTGCCCTCTTCAGTCCCGACGATCAGTTGCTTGCGGCAACGGGCGACGATTTTTCTCTGCGCGTGTGGGCGGCAACGTCTGGACAGTTGGTCACCAGCATTCCGCATCAGGATCAGATCAGCGATTTTGCCTTTAGCCCAGACAGCACTTTGCTCGCCTCTGCCAGCAAAGATGGCACGGTGGCTATCTGGTCGATGGAAACACTGGAGCCAATTAGGCAGATTGAGGTAATGGCGGAGGGCGGCTTTGTCAACGCGATTGCCTTTAGCCCGGACGGCAACCGTCTGACCACCGCAAGCGACGACTTCCTGGGGCGCACGTGGGATCTGGCAACCGGCGCAGAGATTGCGCGCATGGAACACGATGGCTGGGTATTTGTTGCCCCATTCAGCCCCAATGGCGAATGGGTGGCCACGGGCAGCGAAGATGGAACCGCACGCGTTTGGGAAGCAGCCAGCGGCCGCGAAATTCTGACAATCTCCCACGATGACTGGCTCGCCGCTGTAGAATTTAGCCCCGATGGACGCGTGCTGGCCACGGCCGGCGATGATCGGGTGGTGATGCTGTGGGATGTGGCACGGGGTGAGCAAATTGCTCGCTTCGAGCATGAAAATCCGCTGGCAGACATCAGCTTTAGCGATGATGGACGGTGGCTCATTACACGGGAGAAGGATGCCGCCCACCTATCGATCTGGGATTGGGCGGCAGGGGAGTTAACCACAAAGCTGACGCACGATAATCAGGTTACAGATTTTGATATCAGCCCAGACGGCAAACGGGTTGCAACGGCAAGCGCGGATGGCAGTGCACGGTTGTGGCAGATCGAGCTGGGCACAGAGCTGCTACGCATGCATCACCAGAGTCAGGCGCGCGCGCTGCTTGCACGCTCCCTTGCAGCATCTGTACAAAGCCGCTCCGATCTGGATCTACTCTCTGTTATTGATGGCAATGGTCAGTTGCTCATCTCCACTGATGTCGCCCATGAACAAGCGGAGGCGGCCATTATCGCCCAGGAGTTTGGTGAGCCACCATTTGCCCCCGGATGGCGCCAGATGGCCACGGTGGAGATGCTCCACGTTTGTCCCATTGCCGAAAAGCAGACAATCACCATTGCAACACCGCTCTATCTGGATGACGGTGAAGTCGGCGGTCGACTCGTGGCACATCTGAACCTGGCACGCATGGACAGCATTTTGGCCGAAGATAGTGGGCTGGGTCGCACCGGTGAGACCTATCTGGTGAATACAGCGGGAGAGCGCACCATGGCGAGTGCATCAGATGATTACACTGACGGACATGTTGTTGGCCATGCTGTGGACATCGAGAGCCTGGGGATTGGCCATGCAATCACCAAGAACGAAGGGGCGGGTCTTTATCGAAACTATGCGGGCGTAGCGGTGGTCGGTGTTTATCGCTGGCTGGACACGCTCAACGTCGGGCTATTGGCCGAGCTAGAGCAGCGTGAGGCCACCGCTCCAGCACGTCGCCTCGCCGCCACCATGCTGCTAATCGGGCTCATGCTTGCCGTGGCAACGGTTGCAGGCATCTATCTAATCGCGCGTCAGGTTACGCGCCCACTGCTGGTTGTAGCCGATGCCGCGGCGGGCGTCGGTGAAGAAATCTTTGAAGAGACGCAACTGGTTCAGGTTGCAAGGCGGCAGGACGAGGTTGGGCTGCTGGCCCGCACCGTCCACAAAATGGCACGGGATGTACAGACGCGCGCACAGGATCTGCGCCAACAGGTGCAGGAATTGCGCATTGAAATTGATGAGACAAAGCGCGTGCGACAGGTCAATGAAATTACCGATAGTGACTATTTTCAGGAATTGCGCGCCCGTGCACAGCAGATGCGGCAGGAAAATATTGACGAGGTATGAACCAAATGTGCGGGCCAAAGCTCCCGTTCGTTGTTGGTGGAGCGGACCATTCACCGTGTTAACGCCGAGCCGAGCGCAAATCTTCACGAGCTGCCCTGTGACTCGCTGCGCCAATGGGGTCGGCCAACGGGGTGATGGACGGCAGAACCGAATTTCAGGCTAGGCACCAAAGGAACAAGAACATGCCCAAAATTATCTCTGTTCACTCGTACCGCGGTGGAACCGGAAAATCAAATCTGACCGCGAATCTGGCCGCCACGATTGCGCAGCAAGGTAAGCGCGTTGGCGTGATCGATACCGATATTCAGTCGCCGGGCATTCATCTGATCTTTGGCATGGACGAAACGCAAATGGATCGCGCGCTGAATGATTATCTGTGGGGTAACTGCTCGATCAACGAAGCGGCCTACGATGTCAGCGCGGTACTCCATGTGGGTGCAGATGCCTCCACGTCGGGTACGATGTACCTGATTCCTTCGAGCTTGAAAGCGGGGGAGATCACGCGCGTGCTGCGCGACGGCTATGATGTTGGCTTGCTCAACGCTGGCTTTCGTGCACTTGTGCAACAACTGAATCTCGACTATCTGTTAATCGATACCCATCCTGGCCTCAATGAAGAGACGCTGCTTTCGCTGGCAATCTCGGATACGCTCGTGGTCATAATGCGGCCCGACCATCAGGATTATCAGGGCACAGCCGTAACGATCGATGTGGCGCGCAAGCTGGACGTGCCACGCTTGCTCGTGGTGCTCAACAAGGTATTGCCCACGTCGGACAAGGATGATTTGCGCCGGCAGGTCGAATCGACTTATGATGCGCCGGTTGCCGCGGTCGTGCCGCTCGATGAAGAGATGATTCGCCTGGGCAGTCGCGGCATCTTTTGCCTGCACCATCCTGAGCACCCGATTTCTGCCATCATCCACGAGATTGCAGTGCAAATCTGCGAGGAGGGAACATGAGCAGAGGCTTATTTGACCGTCTCCAGGATGAAATCCAGGCGCGCGAAAATGCGCGTGGGTTAAGCATGGCGGACGTGCTCTCCCTGCCCGACGCTGAGCGCAAACTCATCAATTGGCTTCTTGACCAAGACGAGGCGAGTTTTCCCGAGCTTGTTGCACGTGCAGGGGAGAACGAACAGAGCGTGAGAACGATGCTCGATGCGCTGGTGAAGCAGGGTTTTTTGCGCAGGATCGAGGACGGTTCCGGAGAAGAAAACGTCTGCTATCGGGTTCGCTTTGCTCGCAAGCGCGGTGCGTCGCTTCCACTCGATATATGGGCTGCACTTGATGAAAAAATTGACAAGCCAGAAGCTGGAAAGAGCCAATCGTGATTCCGGCAGTGCTTGTTGCCATCGCCATTCCAACGATCTTTCTGGTCTTCGTGCGACGTCTGGATCTCTATGCATCGGTGACGGGCCGTGCCCTGTTGGTCTGCATCGTCTGGGGATTCATTGCTTTTGCCCTTGCCTTTGGCATCAACACGATCTTCGCGCGCTGGCTCTCCTTTGGGGTGATGCTGGTATTTGTTGCGCCCATTGTCGAGGAGCTCCTCAAATCTCTGGTTCTTGTTTATTATGTTCGTCGCCCCGATTTTACCTATTTTGTTGACGGTGCCATCTACGGGTTCGCAGTGGGCACAGCCTTTGCTATTCTGGAGACACCCTACTATCTCATTACGCTTGAGAGTGGGCTTCAGTTGAGCCTGATGCGCTCTTTTTCCACCTCGCTCATGCACGGGAGCACCAGTGCTCTGATGGGTGTCGCGTTGGGGAAAATGCGATTTGGTCGCCATTCCACACGCACTGCATCATTGCTCATCGGCTGGAGCGCAGCCATCGGCGTACACGCCCTCTTTAACCGCATCATCCTGCAACCACTTTCGCCTGGCGTGTTGCTACAGGCACTCGCTGTTGGATTGGGCGGCGTGCTGCTCACCGTGTTGCTGATTCGCCATGGGCTGCGCGAGGAGCGACGCTGGCTGCATGAATCCCTTGGGCTACAGCTCGGTGTCTCGGGCGGAGAGGCAGCCGTGGTGCAACGGCTGCCGGATCTGGCTCTTTTGCTCCAACCAATTGAGTTGCGATTTGGCGTGGAAAAGCGTCGGCAGGTAGAAAAATTTCTGCGCCTGCAAGCGCAACTTGGGCTCAAACACAAAGTACAGGCGATGACTCCCGACCCAGCGTTGCGCGCCGAATTGGTCGACCAGATCACCGTTATGCGGCAGCAGGTAGACGCGCTACGTCAGAGAGTTGGCCTCTATTGTCTCATCTACGTTCGCTCACTGCTGCCATCAGATATCGAATCACTTTGGGCGTCGTTGGCGACCAGGGTCGAAAACCCGCAGACCCCGGAACTCAACGTTTGGCGTTCGCTTGGGCAGAAGATGGGCAAGAGAGAGAACGCAACATCTGAATCTGATCCCCTTTGAAGATTCGATAAGGAACCGAAATATTCATGCTCTGCTTTCAATGTGAAAATGCAGCACGCGGTACATGCCGCTTTTGTGGCCGCGCTGTCTGCCACGATCATATGGAAACGATGCCCTTTATTCTGACCCTCTATTTGGGTAAAGAGCAGACGCCCAAAGCTATTGTGGTCAGCGATGCACTCTTCTGCGGTCTCTGCCGGCCACAGCCCGAGCCAATCGAGATGCCGGAACTCTTCTAGACCGACAACCACACACTGCAATTTCTGATATCAGCACAGATCAAGCTCTGCGTGATCCACGAAGGGCACGCAACATCACCGTGGGGGAGCAAGCAATTCTTTGTGGGGCTGCGTGTAAATTTGTGGATCAGCAACAGCAGCAAGCCGGGGGGGGGGGGAGGTAAGGGTGACAGACCAGACAACGCTGCAACATTGGGATGTGATTATCTCTGATCGCACACTTTGTCTGCCGTCTGTTGAACCACATGGCGACAATCGGGGCCCGGCACTGTATGCCCCGGCTGCGGCCCGAGGATCAGGCGATGGCAGCCAAACCCTTTATTGGTCCCGCTGATTTTGCGCCGGGCTACATGCGGCGTGGCGCGGGACGCTTGCCCAAGCAGGGTGATCGAGACCCCTGGCTCAACAGTCAGAATTACTATCAGGAAAAAGAGATCCTGCCCCAGGCTGATTTTGATGATGGTATCCTGCACTTTGTTTGATAGTTACCATTCCTACAGATATCACAAATGATCAACGATCTCATCACACCCATAATGACAAAATTACATTCTAACCGGAGAATCAGTCGATGATGACATTGCGCACAATGCAAGCGGTTGTTGCAACTGTTGATGAGCAGTGGGAGAGTCCCCTTGCCGACGCAATATTGGAACGTTGGGCACATGACGAAACGGATCGTGCGAAATACTGGCGCGCCAGTGCCAACTTTATCTTCTTCTTCAAAGGTGCAGGACAGGATGCGGTTCTGCGCTTCAACCATGCTGCGGAACGTTCCGTTGCAGCCATTCGAGCCGAGCTTGCTTTTGTCAACGCGCTCGCGGATCGGGGCGTCCGGGTGGCAAAGCCGATTCCGTCGCTTGCGGGGAACGAGGTGGAATCGGTTGCAACGGCCAACGGTACCTTTCACGCGGTGGCATTTGCAGCATTGCAAGGCGAGCAGCATGAGATCGAAGCACTCTCACCAGCGCAGTTTGTTCAGTGGGGCAAGACGCTGGGTGATCTGCACAATGCCGCAGCAGAGATCAGAATCACGGGGCGACCAAGCTGGCGCGATCAATTGGCAACGGTAGCCCAGATCCTGCCAGCTGACGAGCGGTTGGCCCAACGAGCGGTAGAGAAGCTGCAAAGTCAGTTCGATCAGCTCGCGGTAGATGAGGAGAATTTTGGCCTGATCCACTACGACTTTGAGTTAGACAATCTCATCTGGCATGGAGAAGAGATTGGCATCATCGACTTTGACGACAGCCTATCTTGCTGGTTTGTCGCCGATATTGCCTTCGCGCTGCGCGACCTCTTTGATGACAACGCCAACAAAGTCAATCTACAGGACCCAATGTTGCTGCAGTTTCTCACTGGCTACCGGAGCGTGCGCGCGGTTGACGATACGACGTTGCAGCAGATTCCCCTCTTTCTCTGTTTGCACAATCTAGTTGCCTATGCCCGGTTGCACCGAGCGTTAACAGCGGTCGACCCGGCAGGTGAGTTGCCGTGGATGGCCGCGCTGCGTGAAAAGCTGGCGGCCAAGATGCAGAGCTACCGCGCCGGTTTCTCTACCTGAAGTGGGCTCTGTTTGAAAACAGCAGTTCCGGCAAGCGGGAAACCTACCGTTTGCAAGCCAACCGCACCGTGGGTATGACATTGAAGGATTGATAGCCAAGTCATGTTGTTATCTTGGGTCAACCGATCAATGATTTGTATCAGTGAACGACTGTTCAAACGATGAGGAGGGGGATGGGTAAGCGCTAACATCCTGATTGTTCTAACGGAGGCACAACGATGTCAGATCGCATTCGCATTGGTTTTATTGGAACGAGCCCGTGGATGGACATGTCGCATTTGAGCATTTTTCATGCCGATCCTCGCGCCGAAATGGTGGCAATCTGTGGGCGCAATCGAGAACGTGCGCAGGAGATAGCGATTAAATTTGAGATCCCGGACGTCTTTACAAGTTATCAGAAGATGATCGAATACGGCGGGCTGGACGCCATTGTCATTGGCGCACCGGATGATGAGCATTATGCGATGACGATGAGTGCTCTTGACGCCCGGTTACATGTCTTGTGCGAAAAACCATTGGCGCTGAATGCGGACGATGCCAAGGCAATGTACGAAAAGGCAGAAGCCCAGGGCGTCCGACACATGACATTCTACACTTGGCGCTGGATGCCCCATATCCGGTACATGCGTGAGCTGATTGATCAAGGGGTGGTTGGCCGCCTCTACCACTGCCAGTTTGATTTTTTGATGGGCTTTGGACGCAAGCGTGAGTACAGGTGGCGCTTTGATCGCAAACGGGCGAATGGCATCCTGGGTGACAGCGGGTCGCACATGTTTGATTTGGCTCATTACCTGGTCGGGGATATTGCAAAGGTAAACGCGCACCTGGCAGTCCATGTTGAGCGCGAGCCATTGCCGGGCCAGCCACTGGAACAGGCCAACGATTCGGCAATGGCGATGCTGCAATTCGCAAACGGTGCACAAGGCGTAGTTCAACTTAGTGCGCTGGCTCGTGTCGAAGACCCGTTTCTGGAGCAGCACGTGGCCCTCCACGGCGATGCCGGATCAATTGTCGCAGATTTTGCCATGGGCAGTGGATCCAGGCTACGGGTGGCAAAGGGCACGGATCCGTATGAAGCCGTGACAATTCCCGCTCACTTTCTAGCCGGTGTCAATGCCTCAGAACCGTTCATCACGCAGTTCGTACCCATGTTCGTTCACCAACCGATCGGTTGTCGTCTCTTCCTCAATGCAATTCTTGAGCAGAAACCGATCGTACCGAGCTTTTATGAGGGCTGGAAGGCCGTACAGGTTATTGATGCCGCCATTGCCTCAGACGAGTCCGGGCAATGGGTTGACGTTGGCAGTGAGTAATGTCTGTGGTTATGCTCATGTAGAACAATACTTGTGTGGACAAGCACTTGTCTAGATAAACGGACATCGGCACGAAAACGCACACGGGGCATTTAAAACCGGGTAGAGTCTACCCGGTTTTTCTGTTATAATGGCGCAGGAACAGAATTCCAGCCGCCGCCTCCCCCCGGGCAGCCGGCAGCAACAGAGGAACCAGATATCCCACGACCGAAAGGAAGATCCCTGTGTCATCCAATATTCACTTTGCCATGGGTGGTGCCATCTTTGGCAACTTCACCGCGGAATCCGCTCAGCTGATCGCCAAATACGGTCTGCCGGGCTTTGAACCATACCGAGGCTGGCTAACCGACTGGCTGGACAGACCACAAGCATTGAAGGCGCTGCTCGACGAGCACAATATCCAGCTCATCACTGCGTCGAATGGCGGCCCCGGCCAGTCAACAGAGTTTATCGACCCCGCGAAGCGCCAGCAAACCATCGACGATCACGTTGCGTTCTGCCGCGATTTTCTAAAGGTATTCGACTGCAAGCACTTCAAGATCAACATGGGGGGCCGCCCGGCCAATGGAACAACCGCGGCAGATATTCAAGCAATCGCGGCAACCGTGACCGAAATCGGCAAGCGGACGTTGGAGATGGGTGTCAAGATTGCACCCCACCCCCACATCTGGGGACCAATCGAGCGGCCCGAAGAAGTGCGGGCGCTGCTCGATCAGACGGACCCGGAGATCGTCTACTGGATTCCCGACACCGCGCAGCTCAACCTTGGCGGCGGCGACCCCGTTCAGCTGATCGACGATTACTATGATCGCCTGGCCGCGGTCCACTGGAAGGATTCGAAGGCGTCCTACCGGGGCTATACGGGCCCAACACCGACCAAGGAGATGCACGCGCAGGAGATTCTCTACAAGGATCTCGGTGCCGGTGGCGTCGACCACCCCGCGATCTGGAAGATGCTCAAGGAGCGCGGCTACAACGGCTGGATCACGCTCGATCTCGATCCACCCCGGCCCAACGAAGGCGAAGGTTCGGTCGATGACAAGATCGGGATTAACTGCCGATATTTGCAGGAAACATTGCAGGTACCACACTTCTAGTCGAGAAATCATTTATACCTTGCACAGTGGTCCAGCGTTCTCTAACGCTGGACGTGCGCTTGAGAGAATGCGCACTCCGCAAGGTGCAAAGTCTATTTGCTTTCTCTATCAGGTGGGCGCTCTTGGAACCAGGTGACTAGCACGGGTAACGATAATGGCGCAAAAAGAGCTGTATGACAAGGTATGCATGGTGACAGGTGCCACCAGTGGGATTGGCCAGGTCGCTGCCCACGAGCTGGCGGCAATGGGCGCGACGCTGTTCCTGGTCTGCCGCGACCGCGCCAAGGGCGAACGAACCGCGGCGGATATTCAGGCTCAGACCGGCAACGGTCGGGTCAACTTATTGGTCGGCGATCTGTCATCATTGGCGGCGGTGAGAGAGATCGCGCGCTCATTTCTGGCCCGCGAGCAACCCTTGCATCTCCTGTTGAACAATGCAGGGGTCATCAATCTTCAACGCGTGAGCACGGTGGATGGTCACGAAGAGATGTTTGCGGTCAACCATCTTGCCCCCTATCTGCTGACCAATCTGCTGCTCGACCGCATTAAAGCAAGTGCCCCGGCGCGCATTGTCAACGTTGCCTCTGATGCACATGCCTTCGTCAAAAGCATGAATTTCGCTGATTTGAATTTCAAGGTTGGCTTTCGGGGGATGAAGGTCTACGGCCATTCCAAGCTCGCCAACATCCTGTTTACACGGGAGCTGGCAAAGCGCGTGGATGGCTCTGGGGTGACGGTCAACGCGGTCCATCCCGGCGCGGTCGCCACGGGCCTCGGCTCGCAAAATGGGCTGCTGGGGCGGATGGTCCAACCGCTCATGAAGTTGTTCCTGAAGTCGCCAGAGCAGGGTGCACGCACGTTGATCTATGCCAGCACCGCGCCCGCATTGGCAGATGTGACCGGCCGCTATTTTGCGAACTGTCGGGAAAAGCACCCGAAGCCCTGGGCCACCGATGATGGCGCGGCAGAGCGGCTGTGGACGGTCAGTGCAGAGCTTGTCGGTCTGCCAATTGTGTAGCGGGAGCATCGTTGTCAAGAGTTCACAGTTTTCTGCGTATCTCACCTTGCGCTAACCGGGCTGTCTACGATCCGGTGCAGGGGAAAGTTGGGAAAAGAGCAACCTCTGTTCCACATGGAGCTAAGAGATAGAGGGAGAGAAAGCGATGGAGGGAGAGCAATGACGAGCAAAAAGCCAACTACAATCGAAGAGTATATTCAGGCAGCACCGCCTGCTGGTCAACCCCATTTGCGCCAGATCCATGCAATCCTCAAGAGCGTTGCGCCGGAGGCCGAGGAGACGATCAAGTGGGGCGCGCCTTTCTTTGTGGAGCCGCGCTTTCTCTTTTCCTTTTCCGCCACCAAAGCGCACTGCAACTTCGCGCCAATGTCGGCAGCGTTGGAGGCATTTAGCGAAGAGTTGCAAGCGCACAAGACGACCCAAAACTATCTGCAGATCCCGTACAGCCAACCGGTGCCCGCGGATCTGGTTCGCCGCATGGCTGAGTACTGCCTGCGGGTTGTCAGCGAACGGGAGGATGATTCGTTCTGGTAGCGTCAACCCGGCAGAGTGTGGGCGAGTGTGGGTAGGATGTAGGTAGAATGTGGCTGGTCAAATGCATTTCGTGCAGCAATTAATGATAGGGGAGACAGAGGATGAATTGGACGCTGGAAGTGATCGTGGTCCCCGTTGCGGATGTGGAACGGTCCAAAGATTTTTATGCGCAGCAGCTGGGGTTTCACGTAGATCACGATACACAGGTCAATGAATCGATGCGATTTGTTCAACTGACCCCGCCGGGTTCTGGCTGCTCCATTGTCATTGGCGCTGGAATCACGGCGATGGCACCAGGTTCGCTGAAGGGCTTGCAGCTTGTGGTCAACGATCTTCACAAGGCACATGCCCAACTCACAGAAAATGGCGTTGCAGTCAGCGAGATCAGACGCATGGGCGAGAATCGGCCAGACTTTGTGGGCGATGAACTTGACAACATCGGATTTGTCTTTTTCAGCGACCCCGATGGCAATGAGTGGGCCGTGCAACAGATCTCCAACCGCTCTTGAATAAGAGAATGTCGATGCCATCCCGCATGGCTTGGCCACCCGCACGAATCCCTATGAGCGCCTCACCCCCGCTCAACGTCAGAGCGTGCAACCCCAGGTGCCCTTGCCCCGCGAGCCACAGCGCCATAAACAGTAGCGAAATTTTCAGTGGAAACTATTGATGGTAGATAAGACCATCGCCAAATAATGGACGACCCGTTTTAGAGTTGCACAAATACGTGTATTTTCACACGGGGATAATTGTGCAGCTTTCAAGGGGTTTATCTATGAGGGAGGGGCGAAGGTATTGGAAAAAATAACTTATGCTGAAATTGGCAGTGCGGGTCATTCAAGAGGCATTGAAG
The DNA here is from genome assembly GCA_965228585.1 of Caldilineaceae bacterium. Taxonomy (GTDB): domain Bacteria; phylum Chloroflexota; class Anaerolineae; order Caldilineales; family Caldilineaceae; genus JAHBVH01. Next base: position 1,514,660 of record CBDDHX010000004.1, on the reverse strand, counting down.
AAGTAAGTTGTCATCACCCGCAACTGGGCCTTTGTCAAACTTTTGGTTGTGCCAAAACTACCGCACTGTAAAACGGCGGATACCATCAACTTCATCAAAATCGCGATCTTCACTAATCAAGTGGTTACAACTAACGCGCTGCATCACGCTCAGATGGAGTGCGTCACGGGGCAGGAGATGAAATTGACGGACATTCTGGTGCATTGCTGCTAAATCAACCGTGGTGACCGGCACAATTGTAAAGTGGGGGAAATGTTGCAACGCCACAAGTTGCGGCTCAATTAAAGGGTAAAACTCATCAATCATCATATTTTGCGCTTGGCGCAGGCGATCTAATGGAGATTTGCCATACTTGTCACGAATCAGGCCCAGTAACAAACGGTATGCAAGCTCATCAAAGGTCAGGGATGCCGTAAACGCTTGCAGCAGACCATCTTCAATGCGTTGAAATAAACTGGCAACGTCTGAATTGGTCATACGCAGGTTGCTATACAGGATCATGGTATCAAGATAGACGTTGCCTTCAGTTAATTCATGAACATGGCTACTCACCGCTGACTCAATTCATAATCATAGTCATAGGAGAAAACCTCGTCCAGCTCTGCTTGAGAGCCGCGTCCTAAAGCCCCCCACAATTTTTCAGTCATAGTGCCGGGACGTGGTACAAACGCATCTTCTGCCGTAGAGACAGTGGTCTTCTCAATGGTTTCCTTGGTTCCTTCATCTGCTTGCTGCCATGCCTGGTTTACCAATGCTTCAAGCACAACATTGACGTTTTGTCGACGGGCGCGTGCCAATTTTTGAAGCTTTTCCGCAACATGCTCGGATACTGTGACTGTCGTTGATATCGCCATCATCTTAACCCTTCAAAATAGACACAAAACCTACTTCTTGTTGAATTATACCATATGCGTATCAAAACGATCGAGATCACTAACTACAAAGCCTGCCACGTCACCCATTAAATTCAGGTCGGCGGCAAGTAGCTTTTTATCTACAGTGCGTTTGGCTTGAAAACGGTAGGTTTCCCGCTTGCCGGAACTACTGTTTTCAAACAGAGCCCACTTTAGGGCGAGAATGGCAGCGGCAAAAGCTCGCTCTCCTCTGCGCTCAAAGATTTTTTCCAGTCGACCATGGAAGAGATTGCGCTCAATAAAATCGTAAACGTAGTAACCTCCGGCGTAAATCAGGCCACACGTATTTTGTCGCTTGCACTCAGGTTGTATGGCCTGATTACCTGCCGTGGTATTTGCGCCATATTGTAGTAGTGATGTTAATGGGGCGTTGAAAGCCTTTGGCGAACTCTTTGATGAACATAGCCCGGAATATATTTTGGGCCACGCCACCCCCATTCTCGAACGCTTCAGTCACAACATCGCCCTCAAATTGCGCTACGGTCAGGCGCGCCCCGATGATGATTATCAGGGCACTGAACGCAACTATGTCCATGTTGAGTTAACCTACGCCGGGCGGCGGTATAAAGGCCCACCTATTTCTCAACGAAGCGCGCCTCTCGGCGATTGCCATCTCCATCTATTTGGACATGTGCAAACGCCATCTCCAAGGCATCCCCTGCAAAATCCCATCAGCTAGATCCGAAAACCGGATGCAGTGCATGAAGCCAATTTTCGCTTATAAAAAAGGAGTTTTTAGAATGCCAAATTTATCGACTGTTACAAGTAGAAATTCAGAGGGTCGAGCCTGTTTTTAGAATTGCATTGCTGTGCAATCTCTCTAAACCTGTTCATACTGCCGACCCTCCTTGATTCTGATAGACCAGCTTTGACAACTTTATGTCACCCACGAGCTCCCTCACACGCCAACCAATGTCTTGACCATGGTACCAGTGCCGCTCTACTCGCCCCCAGCCTGTGCCACGGTAATCACAACATTGCCTCTTTTGCGCCCGGTCTCCACGTAATGATGGGCCGCCGGCACCTCTGCCAACGAATAGCAGCGGTCGATGACGGGTTTGATCTGTTTGGTTTCAAGCAACGTTTTGAGTAGATGCAGATCCTTGATCTTGGCGCCTGTTGCGCGCAAGCCCGCGGTCCCCAACTTGGCTTTTTTGCCCTTGCGCAGCGACGTCCAAACGGTCTGGGTCATTGCAGGCAGCCCGGCAACGGTGGTGAGGTAGATCCCGTTTGGTGTCAGTGCAGCTTTGGCTTGGGGAAAGGAGCTTTTGCCCACGGCATCAAAGATAATGTCATACTGTTGCGCACCCGCGGTGAAATCGGTCTGCGTGTAATCGATCACGTGATCTGCGCCCAGGGCTCGGACCATTTCAACATTGGCACCACTGCAGACCGCGGTCACTTCGGCACCAAAATAGTTGGCAAGCTGCACCGCGGCCGAACCAACGCTACCCGAAGCACCGTTGATTAGCACCCGCTGCCCCGGTTGGATCTCACCAAGATCGCGCAGGAAGTGCATGGCTGTCAACGCGCCATCGATGAGGGAGGCTACTTCGCCGTGGGAGACATTGGCCGGTTGGAGCGCCACCACCCCATCCGCAGCCAAGATCGTGTATTCAGCATTGCAGCCCCCTTCCAGATCCGTGGCGCCAAAGACCGCATCGCCAACGCGAAAGTGCTGCACCGCCGAGCCCACTGCTTCCACCACGCCCGCCAGTTCGGTGCCCGGTGTTGGATAGTTGGGGCGACGCAGGCCGGTGAACAGACGACCAACGAGGGGATACCCCGTGCGCATCATTGTGTGCGCAGCGGTGACGGTGGATGCATAGACCTTTACCAGAATCTCATTCTCCTTGGGAATCGGCTTGGCAACTGTCTGCACTTCATAGACGTCGGGTGAACCGTAACCGGTAGCGATAATTGCCTGCATTGTTGCACTCATTTTTTCGTTCCTTTTGCTCACTATTGATGGGTGAAGATGACTTACATTGATTGAGCCCACGCAAAGTCGGCTAGCCACAGCCTGCGTAGGGCTGGCGAGATACCATGGATACAAATTCTTTATCAGTGGTTAATGCTCACCGCTCGCTCATTTTTGGGGTGTCTCTCCTCTGCTGATTCGGCAACTTCGCTCTTGGCATCTCGGTTATAAATGAGCGGCATTTCGCCTTGCCAGTGCTGCCACAATGCATCATCACTGAGCAGCTCTGCCATGAAGTGCGCCACGTTGATGCGGCTGGTCTTGCCCGAGTCGAAGATGGCGCTGCGGATGGGGGCAGGATGTAATTCATAGGCCGTTACTGCCTCTATATCGAGCAAGCTGTCGGGGCGGACAACCACCCATGTGATGGCATCATCGGTGCGGCCGATGGTGGTACGCAGGTATTCGGCGGCTTGTTCATTATCGACGTGTGGCGGCACCAGCCAACGCAGCAGCCCAACGACGCCCTTTTCGGCCAACGCAACGGGTCGGTCGCGGTCGGGGTTGTGGTTGCCCGATGTGTTCATGAGAATAAACTTGGTCGCTGTTGCCGCGCCATTCGCTTTGATGGCCGCGCAGAGGCGACGGGTTGCATCGGTGACGAGCCGACGGGGATGACCGTAGATGCCCTTGAAGGTCAGGTTGTGTCCCAGACAGGAGACGACGGCGGCACAGCCCCGCACGTGGTCGGCCAGTGCCGCGTCGGACAAATCGAGAATGGCCGCCTGAATAATGGTCAGCCGCTCGTGGTTGCGAATGGCCGCGGGCAACCGCTCCGGCGAGCGCACAATGGCCCGCACTCCGTGCCCCCGTGCCAGCAGTTGTTCCACCAGCAATCGTCCCGTTGCCCCACTTGCGCCAGCGATCAATACGTTCATTTTGCTTCTCCCTTTGTTCTGTCGAGTTATTGCGTCGAATTATTCTGTCGAGCTGCTCAATTTAATAGAGAAATCATTTGAAAGTCGCACAATGGAGGAATCAGCGTTCTCTAACGCTGGAGGTGCGCAGTAGAGAATGCGCACTCCGCAAGGTGCAAGCTCTATTTGCTTTCTCTATAAGCTGCTGTACCGAGTTCCTGTGTCGAGCCCAGATACGAAGGCGACTTTAGGTCAACTGAGGCACGGATGTGGGGCCCAAACCAGACCCCACACGTGCCAGAGGGTTACGCACCAACAGCTTTGGCCTGTGGCGCGGTTGAGAGGTGGGTGTTGCTCACCGGCTGCTCGGGAATCCCCCGTACCAGCAGCCAGAGGCAGAAGGCCAGCTCGCCAATGATTGCCGGTGCAAAGACAACGAGCGCCAGGATCTCGGCGTACGCCGCGTAGTTGGGCAGGAGCGTCAGGGCAAAGCTGTCGATCAGATAGCCCACACCAGCCACCATGAGCAGGATACCCAACAGCTTGGGCAGATAGCCGGAACGCAAGACGAGCCACCCAAAGACCAAGCTGTTGACCGCAAAAAAGATCAGCCCGATTGTATAGCCGATGGCATGTGCTTCGAGCGAGAGTAGCACCTGCGCCTCGATCTGTGCTGCCCCCAGGCCGGCCAGATAATCAGCCCCACCGATCAGCTGTAGCACAGCGAAGAGGTTGAGTACATTCGCGCCCAACACCGCGGCCTGCATCAACCGGAAGAACGCGGCCAGGAGCGAAAGCGCTTGGTTTACTGGCCGCAACAAGATGTAGAAGAGCAGTGCCAGGGTCACATCACAGAGCAGCATCACGAGATCGCTGGCAATGCCCAGGCGAAAGAGCGATGTCGCCGCGGTCAGATTGGCGACCGTGGCCGCGGCATCGCCAGCCACAATCAACGGTTGGCGCACAAAAAACTCTGCAAAGATACCGGTGCCGATGATGATCAGGTAGAGCAGGCCCGCCACGCGAGCCGTGGCACGAAAGGGAAGCGTCTGGTTCGTCATTTGAGTTTCTCCTGTTGGTAAAAAAACTGTTGGGTTGGTTGTGGATCAGTCGTCAGCCATGCGCCGGACCGCGAGCAGTGGCATGCCCAGATCACGCACTCGGCGCAACAGGCCGTGCAAGGCCGCCTGGTCGGCAACCGGGCCCGTCAAGAGTGTGTCGCCATTGGCTTCCACCGTGACGCTCATGCCCGCAAACCATTCGGTCCACTCGCCGTGCAGGTGACCCTGTAGCCGGATCTGGTAATTCACCGGCCGGTCTGGTTCCGTTGGTTGGTTGTGGATGGTGGCCATTGCCCGCTTCCTCTGCTGGCCGGATTGCTTCCGGCTGTTGGTTTGTGACTATACAGCACACTTGCTGTTGGTTTGTGACTATACAGCACACTTGCTGTTGGTTTGTGACTATACAGCACACTTGCTGTTGGTTTGTGACTATACAGCACACTTGCTGTTGGTTTGTGGCTATACAGCACACTTGCTGTTGGTTTGTGACTATACAGCACACTTGCTGTTGGTTTGTGGCTATACGGCAAGTATACGGGCGAAGGGGTGTTGCACGGTAGACACCAAAGTGTCGATGGGAGTGTTGTTGAGCGGTTGGTGGGGTGTGGTGGCGAAGGTAGTGGACCGATTCCGGTCCTCTGGTAACAAACAAAAGAGCACCCGCCACAATGGCAGGTGCTCTCTAATCTCGTTGTTATCTCGTTGTTATCTCGTTGTTGCTCCCGTGCAGCATGCGCCGGGTTGTTCGGACTGCGTTAGTCCAGGTCGAAGCGATCGAGATTCATCACCTTATCCCACGCGGCCACAAAGTCCTGGACAAAGTCTTGCTTGGCATCGTCAGCTGCGTAGACCTCGGCAATGCTGCGTAGCTGGGAGTTGGAGCCAAAGACGAGATCGACGCGGGTGCCGGTCCACTTCAGCTCACCGCTTTTGCGGTCGCGCCCTTCAAAGAGATTGCCATCGTCTGCAACGGGTTGCCACTCCGTGCTCATATCAAGCAGGTTGACAAAGAAGTCGTTGGTGAGTGTCTCCGGGCGGTCGGTGAAGACGCCATGTTGTGCATCACCGGTGTTGGCATTCAGCACACGCAGACCACCCACGAGTGCCGTCATCTCTGGCGCGGTCAACGTCAGCAGTTGCGCCCGGTCAACCAGCAGCTTCTCGGCCGCCATCTTGTACTCAGTCTTCAAATAGTTGCGGAATCCATCCGCGGTTGGCTCAAGCACGTCAATGTTTGCCACATCGGTCTGCTCTGCGGATGCATCCATGCGACCCGGTGTGAAGGGCACCGTAACATTGTGGCCTGCCTTCTGTGCGGCCGCTTCAATGGCGGCACAACCACCGAGGACGACCAGATCGGCAATCGAGACTTTTTTGTTGCCGGACTGTGCACCGTTGAAATCGCTCTGAATGCTCTCCAACACTTCCAACACCTGGGCCAGTTGCACAGGCTGATTGACTTGCCAATCTTTTTGCGGTGCCAGACGGATGCGACCGCCATTGGCTCCACCACGATGATCCGAGCCGCGGAAGGTGGATGCTGACGCCCAGGCAGTTGAAACCAGTTGCGCGATCGAGAGCCCCGCGCCCAGGATCTTGCCCTTGAGATCGGCAATGTCCTGCTCGTCAACCAGCTCGTGATCGACCGCGGGGATTGGATCTTGCCAGATCAATTCCTCGTCGGGGACCAACGGACCGAGATAGCGGGAAGGCGGACCCATGTCGCGATGGGTCAGCTTGTACCACGCCCGCGCAAAGGCATCCGCGAATTGGTCGGGATTCTCGTGGAAGCGTTTCGAGATCGGACCGTAGATTGGGTCCATGCGCAGGGAAAGATCGGTGGTCAGCATAAAGGGTGCATGGCTCTTGGCCGGATCATGCGCGTCTGGGATGCTACCGGCACCGGCATCGCCCTTTGGTTTCCATTGGTGCGCGCCAGCGGGGCTCTTGGTCAGCTCCCATTCATAGCCAAAGAGATTGTCAAAGAAGCCGTTGCTCCATTTGGCTGGCGTAGCGGTCCAAGCACCTTCGAGACCACTGGTAATGGTGTTGCTGCCATTGCCACTGCCCATGCTGTTTTTCCAGCCGAGGCCCTGCTCCTCAATGGTTGCGCCCTCGGGTTCGGGACCCACATATTGGTTTGGGTCACCAGCACCGTGCGTTTTGCCAAAGGTGTGACCACCGGCGATGAGCGCGACGGTCTCTTCATCATCCATGGCCATGCGTGCAAAGGTTTCGCGGATGTCTTTGGCGGCCGCGAGCGGATCGGGGTTGCCGTTTGGCCCCTCGGGGTTCACATAAATGAGGCCCATCTGCACCGCGGCGAGTGGGCTTTCGAGCACCCGGTCGCCCGTGTAGCGGTTGTCGCCGAGCCACGTATCTTCAGGTCCCCAGTAGATATCCTCTTCAGGTTCCCACGTGTCCTCGCGTCCACCGGCAAAGCCAAAGGTCTTGAAGCCCATCGATTCGAGTGCGCAATTCCCCGCGAGGACCAGCAGGTCGGCCCAGGAAATTTTGCGACCATACTTCTGCTTGATCGGCCAGAGCAAGCGGCGGGCCTTGTCCAGGTTTGCATTGTCGGGCCAGCTGTTCAGCGGCGCAAAGCGTTGGGTGCCAGAGGATGCGCCGCCACGGCCGTCACCAGTGCGATAGGTACCAGCGCTGTGCCATGCCATTCGAATAAAGAGCGGTCCATAGTGCCCATAATCGGCAGGCCACCACTCCTGTGAATCGGTCATCAACGCATAGAGATCATTGCGCACGGCATCCAGATCAAGGCTCTTGAACTCCTCCGCGTAATCAAACCCTTCGCCCATTGGATCAGACAGGGCAGAGTTCTGATGGAGGATCTTCAGGTTTACTTGGTTTGGCCACCAAGCCTGGTTCGACATTTCCAAGACGACTGCATTGTCATCATATTCGTCGTGTCCACCGGTTACTGGGCATTTGTTTTCGCTACTCATGTGTTCTCCAATGCTCTGCTGTACTGTTGGTCTGCTGTACTGTTGCTCTTCTATACGGTTCTCTTCTATACGGTTCTGTATGGAATATTCTGTACGGTTTGTGGTTTTCACACCAGGAAAATAGCTGGCGGATTTACTGTGATGAGATTTACTGTGATAGTGTGTGCGGCGATAGTGTGTGCGGCTACTGATATGGGTAGGTATAAGCGCCTTGCAGCCGCGTATTCATCATTCTTGGGCAGCGCGTCATTCCCCACAATCAGGTTGCTCCGGTACAAGCAGTGCTCATCATTTGGGAATTAATATGCTAATCAAGATGCGTGTTTAGATATCGTGTATTAACTTCCCACGGGGAGACTGAAGCATGGGACAACGAGCACTGATTCTATCTACTTGCGCTACTCTATTGTATGGCCTAAATCCGATTTTGTCCAACACTCTTTGCCTATCCAACCTATTGTCCAAACCTATGAATAACAGGGCGAAACAAGTCCAAACAACTATAGCTGAGTTCCCAGCCACCGGCAAATCATTCGGTGTTATCGTAGCGGTTAGTATCAACTCAAGCCCCCTCACATACATCAGCTTCGACGCGAGCAGGCTGAATATGCCAACCTCTGTCCACCTGGCAAAATCACGGGGGCAAACCCCGCTTCTAACCGAGAAAAGCCGCGGCCACGGCTGCCTATTCAGCGGTTGAGACCGCTTTTTACTGTTCGTGCTTTCCCCCAAATGTCAACGGGACTTTTTGCGGATATTCGGACTACATGATCAACGCCGATGGCGGAACCCCAAAATGACGTTTGAACTCGCGGCTGAATTGCGCCGGGCTATTGTAACCGACCAGATAGCCTGCTTCGCTCGCATTTTTGCCCTCTTGCAGATAGGTCTGGGCGCGAAAGAGCTTGATCGACTTGGCGTATTGGAGCGGTGACGAATGCATGACTTCCTTGAAGCTCTTGTGAAAGCCGGAACTGCTCATGTTGACCAGACTGGCCAACCTCTCCACCGAGACCTGCTCATCCAGATTATGGTGAATATACTCAACCGCGCGCGCCACGCGCTGAATTTGCCCCCGCTGCTGCAACAGATAGGTGAGCGAACCACCCTGCTCATCGCAAAGGATGCGGTAATAGATCTCGTCCACAATGGCATCGCCCAGAAGCGCGGCATCGGTTGGATTGCGCAGCACCTTCAGCAGGCGAATGGCCGGGTCGAGCAGATTGTCGTGCAGCGGCGCAGAGAAAATGCCAGATGGACGTACGGGAGATTCCTTTGCGGCCAGGTTGGCAACGCGGTCAATCTTGAGTGCCAGGCCAGCCATGCGCTGCAAATCCACCCGAATATAGGTTGCCAAAAAAGGCTTCTCCGGCGTGGCTTCCGCTAGTTCTACCTCAATCGGCATGGGCAGCAGCACCGCCAGAAAGTTGCTTGCGCTATATGTATAGCGTTGGCCGTTCAACATGCCCTGCTTCTGGCCCTGCCCCCCCAACACAATCATTGGCTCATAAAGCATCTTCTTGCACTGCTCTGGCGCAGACGCACGATAGGTGATGACTTTGTCCAGCGCGGTACGATTCATGCCCTCATCGGTTGCATTCTGCGCCAAAAGGGCAACGTAGTCGGCTATTTTTGCTGCTATTTTCTTCATCACATACCTCTGTCATATGAATTGCTTTTGCGCCCAACCCCATCTCTCCACGTCAACATTAGTATAGTACCCTTCGACGTAAAGTCAACCAAAGCCCCCAACGCGTAGAGGATTATGCAAGCATCATAGAGTTTTGTGTATTCATTTTTGCACCGGCCAATACTACACTGAGAACAATCACACTGAACTATGGAAAATTTCATGAGCTAGCCAGGAGCACTGAAAATGAGCCAGAAATGGACAGCAAACGATATCCCCGACCTAACCGATAAAGTCGTCGTCATCACCGGGGCCAATAGCGGATTGGGGCTGGAATCAACGAAGCGCATTGCCGCCAAAGGCGCAACCGTGGTGATGGCGTGCCGCAACATGAGCAAGGCGGAAGCGGCCAAGGCCGATGCGGTAAAGACCGTGCCCAATGCACAGCTTGACGTGATGGAGCTAGATAATGCCAGCCTGGCTTCGGTGCGCGCGTTTGCCGATACCTTCAGTGCGCGGTACGACCGGCTCGACCTCCTGCTCAACAACGCGGGCGTGATGGCGATACCGCGCGCTGAAACCGCAGATGGTTTCGAGATGCAGCTTGGCGTCAACCATCTCGCGCACTTTGCACTAACCGGGCATCTGCTCGACGTGATTACCAGTACGCCCGGTTCACGTATCCACAGCACGTCCAGTAGTGCCGCATTTCGTGGTGAAATTAACTTTGATGATCTGATGGGTGAACAGAATTATGGCCGCTGGGACGCCTACGGCCAAAGCAAGCTCGCCAACGCCCTCTTTGCCACTGAACTGGATCGACGGCTCAAAGCCGCGGGGCACAACACAATTGCCAACTCGTCACACCCCGGTCTCGTCATGACCAACCTGCAGACCAACAGCCTCGAACAGTCGGGCGCACCGCTGATGGAGCGGCTGCTCTATTCGGCCTTTGGGTCACTCCTCGCGCAGGATGTGAGTATGGGCGTGCTGCCACAGCTTTACGCGTCAACCGCACCGGAGGCAAAGGGCGGGGTCTTCTATGGTCCGAAGACATTGCGTCTGCGCGGCTATCCAAGCGAGCAGCAGGTGAATGATGCGGTGAATGATGGTGCGCTGCTCACGCGATTCTGGGAACGGTCGGAAGAGTTGACGGGCGTTTCATACCTGTAACCCAATTGCTTGTTAGCAAAGATAGAGATATGTTGACGAAGTATGCGAAGTTGCACGAAGACTTTGTAACTTTTATGAATGTAGCTTTCATGGATGCACTTGGATCAGATACTACAGTGCGGTTGGCTTGAAAACGGTAGCTTTCCCGCTTGCCGGAACTACTGTTATCAAACAGAGCCCACTTTAGGTAGGGCGGAAATACCACGGTGGTAAACAAGCCCGAGCTACTTGCGTGAAATGAGTCGGGTTGCCATGGGCTTATTTACGCCGGGATCTACTCGTGATATTCGCTAGACTTTGGAAACGTTCATTGCCTATTCGTTCTGCGCCGACCCGTTTCTCGCTAGTTACCTTCAATTTTGGTCAAGTGTAACCTTATCCATCCATTGGCTGATTTTCTCGTTGGCTGTCTTGATCAGCTCAACATTTTTCTGATCAGGTTGCTCCATTTCATCTATCAACCCGTAACGCCGTGCTCTGTTGCGCTGGTAGGCACCACAGAGATGGAAGCCGATACAGCCAGGATTCTGATATAGTTGTTCCAGCGTCTCCGCGTACCATTGACCGTTGTTGTGGGTAACCTCACCGTGCTCGGTTTGCCATTTCATTTTCGCTGCATCGGCCAGCAGCACGGGCTTCCCCGTCTGCTGGTGCCAGTCCGCAAGATGGGTTACCGGATCACGAAAATCCTGAAATGAGAGCACGTCGATATAGGGCAGCGCTGCTTCGACTACTTCCATTGCAATAGGCGCGTTGGCTTCGTAGCGATCCCCCAAAATGAGGTGGTGGGTATCGTAGCGGCGAATGGCATCGTGGGTGGTCTCATAGTATTGATGCGCCAAGTCGGTGAGTTCATTGCGGCCCGCTTCCGTTGCAAGGCGCTCGGGGTCGAAAATAGGGCCACGCCATTCATTCGCAGGCCGGGTATGGATCCAGGTCGGGCAGTCACTGTAAAAGTAGCCGATCAAGTTCGGATCTTCACTCAGTTCCGCACACTGCGAACGCGCCACATAGTCGCACCATTCCTCCCATTCCGCGCTGTGGAAGTCATAATGACGGACGTGCTGTTCCCACTGATGGGACTCGGTGAAGGGCAGCAGATGGCAATAGGGCATGTTGAGCGCACGGTATTCTTCGGGCGTAAATGCACGGGAATGCTGCCACTGTCGCACCGTCACCTCCTGCACCCACCCAACAGAATTGAAACCCCACTCTTTGAGATTAGGCGCAACCGATTCTTGGATCCATCGAATTATGCTGCCACCGTATTTGTTGTGCCAGATGTCGATATTCTCTGGATAGCGCATCGTTGCGGGATCGATGTGGTTAATTCCAAGTGAGAAGAAGGGTTCTCCGTCGGGTGTGATTAACCACCAGTGTTCCTTGCGTTGATCAAGTGTAAAAAAGCCTTCGGGTTCGGGCTGGGTCGTCTTCGTTGCGGATAATTCCATCTCAATTGTTACTTCTCCTCTCAGATTTTCTGAAATTGTTGCTTTCGCTCTCGAACGATGCGTTGGTACATCTCTGTACTTGGTACATCTCTGTACATTGGTGCAAAGCAGAATGCAACACCGCGATGGCTGCTTCATGGCAAAAGCCGGCTCGCTTACCAACCCCATCAAGCCTAGCCAACTGCTCAGTATGCCGAGCGCGTCAGGAAATACATGGTTGGCAGCCCAACCCCCAAATGCATAAGTTCCAGCATCAGCACGGCACCAAATGTTGGGGTCACCAGAGCGGCAAATGGTGAAGCAGCCATGAGAATCAGCACGATGGATGCGATGATCAGGAAGATGTTATTGGCGCGTTTGTAGGTGAGGAAGCGAGTCAGCACCACGTATAAAATAGCGCCTGCTATGATTGGCACAACGCTGGCTATCACCACATTGGCAAGTACCACGGGTCCCTGCGTACTCTCGGTGGGCAGCCAGCCAAGCGGAATGCTGACGAAATAGAGAATCACGTTGATAAGTAGGGCAACGAGAATGGCAAGACCCGTGGCACGGGCAATTTGCGCAATTGTCGGTCTGATATCAGTCGTTGTCTCTGTTGTCACAATGTATTCCTTTCAGTTATACAGATTAAACCATTTTGGGTAACGTGTTCACATAGTACATCCCGGCGGTAATCAGACCACACGTAATCTTGCCTCTTCACTCGAGTCACATGGCCTGATTTACCGCCGTGGTCTGTACGCCCAACTGTAATAGTTTCCTTGCGTGGCTAATATTTAGTCAGCTAAATTCATGGATAAAAAAAGAGCGTCAACAGCCGCTTTCTCCAAGTGTATTTTCAATGTTGATCATGATCTTTTTGAGAATGGGCAGCAGGATGGCGATCTCTTCGGCCGAAAGTCCCGCGCTCATCGTTTCATTCACATCATCAACGATCTGCTGTAACGCGCCCATCGCCGCGCGCCCCTGTTCCGTCAGATAGACGCGGGTCACGCGCTCGTCATTGCTGTCGCGCCGCTTTTCGACATAGCCGTTCTGTCGCATCCGCTTGACCATGTTGGAGATAGTCGGCGGCGTGACGTTGAGCAACTCAGCCAACTCCGAGCTTGATAGCCCATCCCGTTGGTTTAGCACAAATAGCAGTGGCGGTTGCCCACGATGAAGATTCATTTCCTGCAAGCGTTTCTCAACCAGCCGCCGCTGCGCGTGGCCTACTCGCATTAAATACGATTCAACTGTGTCGGGATGTCTGATAATTTTCATAAATTATTTAGCTCGCTATATATTAGTCAGCTAAATAATAGGGTAAGACAATCATTTTGTCAACCCCCAAATTTCGGATGGGTGCGTACCACATTTGGGGCCTAGACCGGGCGCTCAATCTGCTCCTCTTCTGTACGCCCCCGAAAATGGGACGCACCTACTTCGGATGTTTACCTGTTTGCAAATGTTTGCTGTCGCGGGTATGGCGGTCTTTGCCCACGATGCCCACGATGCCCGCGGTGAAGGCTCGGTGGGGTTTGTGCTATTTTATGGGTTTGTCCATCCAGCTTCACTTTCACGTGAATATGACGGGACCGCGGCTCATATTGGCCGGGCAGAATGGTTTTGTCCGTGTCACCCGGGTGTGCCCATGGCGGCTCATTCTCTCCATGGGCACAGTTGTAGGATGATCGATAACGAGCCCAAGTTGCCCGCCAAAGTGCTATACAGTAGACTCTGTTCAGGGGCTGGTTGCCAAGAGTTAGAACAGCCCTCCGGCTTCTACTTGTGTGCTACTAAAGTGGGCTCTGTTTGAAAACAGTAGTTCCGGCAAGCGGGAAACCTACCGTTTTCAAACCAACCGCACTGTAGGGACAAGTAGAAGAATCCATGCTCGTCTCCACCATAGTAAGTGCTGGTTGAGGCGAGAAAATAGCGTGGAATTTCTGTGGCCCCGACAATGGACAAAACAAGGATAGCAAGCTTCCATGACTCATCCACAAGGTTTGACCGCTAACGAAGTTGTGGCGCGCCGCGCCCGGGGCCAGGGCAACACGGTTGCCAGCGGCACGAGCCGCACCTATTGGGAGATTGCGCGCTTCAATCTCTTTTCTTTCTTCAACAACATTCTCTTTACCGTGGGAGCGATTCTGGCCCTGCTGGGACAGTACAACGACGCCTTTATCACGGTCATTGTTGGCATTGTCAACGCGCTGATCAGCACCGTGCAAGAGATCCGGGCCAAGCGGCAGCTGGATCGCATCGCTGTGTTGGCCCGGCCCACGGTCACGGTTGTTCGCGATGGCGCTGAACAGGAGATCGCGGCCACCGAGCTAGTCGTGGGCGATCTGATCCGGCTCCAGTCGGGCGATCAGGCGGTGGTCGATGGCCGCTTGCTTGATGACAGTGCATTGGAAATGGATGAGTCGCTGCTAACGGGCGAGAGTGACCTCATTCGCAAAACCGCGGGCGATCAGATCCTCTCGGGCAGCTTTTGCGTCACCGGTAATGGATATTTCGCGGCAGAAAAGGTGGGGCATGAGAGTTTTGCCAACCAACTGACCGCGGCCGCACGCAACTTTGACCCCATTCAGACACCGCTCCAGCAGCGTGTGAATTACGTCGTGCAGCTGCTAATGGTCACTGCCGTCATCATGGGCATGATCTTCTACATTGCTGGTTTTGTGCAGGACTTTACCTTTCTCGAGAATGTCAAAGCCACCGCGGTGCTGATTGGATTGGTGCCATACGGTCTCTTCCTAACCATTGCCGTGGCCTATGCGGTGGGGAGTGTCACCATTGCCAACCAAGGTGCACTGGTGCAGCAGAGCAACGCGGTCGAATCGCTCAACAATGTAGACGTGCTCTGTATGGACAAGACTGGCACACTGACGGCCAACCGCATGGTGCTGAATGAGATTGCACCGTTGGGGCATCAATCACAGGAGAGTGTCGCTGCGCTGCTTGGCTCCTTTGTACGCAGCACAGCCACCACCAATGTCACGGGGGAAGCAATTGTGGCCGGCACCGCTGGCGAGCGAGTCGCGGCTGTCGACGAGGTGCCCTTCTCCTCGGCCCGCAAATGGAGTGCGCTGGCGTTTGATGCGGAGCAACTTACGGGCACCTATGTGCTTGGCGCGGTAGAGATGATGGCACCCTTTCTGGCACCCAATGGGGCTATTGACCCCGCGACAGTCGCCGCGCAGGCAGCCGTACGGGCAGACGCGGGTCTGCGCGTGTTGCTCTTTGCCCGCAACGAAAGCGCCAACAACCTCCACGACGCGGACGGGAACCCTACAATTTCGTCGCTTACCCCACTGGCCCTCGTGAGCCTGAGCGACGAGCTGCGTCCACAGGCACGTGAGACGCTGGCCGCATTTACCGAATTGGGCATCGATCTCAAGATTATCTCTGGCGACGATCCACAGACGGTGGCCGCGCTGGCACGGCAGGCAGGCTTCGAGAATCCCAAACTGGTCTCTGGCCCCGAGCTGGCCCAGATGAGCAGTACAGAGGTTGCCAATGTGGCAGAAGAGGCGACCATCTTTGGCCGCATCACCCCCGAGCAGAAACAGATGTTGGTCGATGCACTGATTGCCCAAGGCCATTACGTTGCGATGATGGGCGATGGCGTCAACGATGTGCTCTCGCTCAAAAAGGCCAAGCTGGGCATTGCCATGCAGAGCGGCAGCAACGCCACCCGCAACGTGGCCGACATGGTGCTGCTTGGTGATTCCTATGCCGCGCTCGTTCCAGCCCTGAGCGAGGGCAAGCGCATTGTCAATGGCATTACCGACGCAACCTATCTGCTCATTGGGCGTGGCCTGAGCTATGCGCTGGTGATCATTGGCATCATGATGGTGGGGCTGGCATTTCCTTTTGAGCCGTCCCAATTGGGGTTGACGACCTTTAGCGTGGGGTTTCCGGCCTTCATGCTCACCATCTGGGCGCGGCCCGAAGAGCGCAACGAGCCGCTGCTCGCGTCGATGGTGCGCTTTGTGTTGCCCTTTACCCTCTGGACGATGCTGTTGGGCGTGGTGCTCTATTCTTTCTTCCATTTTCAGACGACGAATCGCTTTGCCGAACAGGAAGTGCCGCCGCGTGCCGTCACCTATTTTGAACGGGCCACCGGATTGACCTACGGTGTGGATATTGACTTTAACGAGGTCGTTGTCACGCTGATTGCACAGTCAAATCTGTCGCTCTTTCTCTCTGTCACCACCATGCTGCTGGTGCTCTTTCTGCACCCGCCCCATTCCTTCTTCACCGGCTGGCGACCGCTGACCCCGGATCGGCGGCCCGCGATCATGACCTTCGTGCTCATCGTGCTCTTTCTCGGTCTCCTGAGCATCCGGCCCGTCACCGCATATTTTGGCATTATTGAAGCACCGCCGTGGGTGTGGGGGATCCTTGGAATCTTCCTGCTGGTGTGGCTACTCGGCTTTCGGCTGCTCCTGCGCCGGCGTTGGTTCGACAAGCTGCTGCTGCCCACGTAGGCGTTTGAAAAAACTCGAGAAGTTTTATACGGGCAAAACATCCAGGCGCTGTTTGGGATATTGTTGCGCCGTCAGTCGGCAGTACGCAGTGACACTCTATGCCGAAGAGGGGATGGATGATAATCCATCCAGCGTAACAATCGTTGACCACTTGGTGCGAAGATCCGTACGCAAGTCGCAGTTACGGAAAAGGCCAAACCCTACCGTCATGGCAACTGTACCCATGGCAACATTTGGCAGCTCGTTGGTTACCATAAACAATGCGATCTTCAACTGAGTGGAGCAAACCCAGTTTTTCTGTTATACTTGCAGAACGAATTATGTTGACGATGCACGAGCCAGGAGCAGACAATATGCCAGCCTACAGTGTTGAAAAAGTGATTGGTCCCGATGGAAAGATCCTATTAGACACACTGCCTTTCGTGGCTGGCGAGGTTGTACAGGTAATCATTTTGCCAAGCAAACGTTCGCAGGAACAGCATCAGCCTTCTTTGAAAGGAAGCATAGTCGAGTTTATCGACCCACTCGAACCGGTGGTGCAAGACGAGTGGGCTGTTTTGCAATGATCTTGCTGGATACGCATATTTGGGTCTGGTGGGTCAGTGAGAGTAAAGATCTTTCAATTGAACATCAGCAAATTATTGCGTTACAGCAAACAGGGGGGCTTGGCGTTAGCATTATTTCCTGCTGGGAAGTGGCGAAGCTGGTTGAAGTGGGACGGCTTCGGTTGAGTATTCCTGTTGAAGAATGGCTGGTAGCGGCGTTACAATATCCTGGAATCCACTTGCTTGATCTGACGACAAGAGCCGCTGTTGAATCGACGCAGCTTCCAGGCACGTTTCACCGTGATCCCGCGGACCAGATGCTTGTTGCAACTGCGAGAACACATGGCATTGCATTGTTAACTGCTGATAGAAAGATCCTCAATTATCCTCATGTAACTCTTGTAAGGTACATTGAAAGCGGTGATTCTGACGAGTAGATGTTGTTACCTTCCATAATCAATGGAACGTTGCAGTATGAGAGCATAAGTAGCTCCACCGAACATCCATGGCAGTTGACCTCAGGAACTGCGCGTGCTTTGACGTTTCTGGCCCGTTTGCAAATCGACTGGTTTGGGGTATTCTCCACCACTATTCTGTCACCTCTATTCTGTCATCACCATGCTGCTGGTGCTCTTTCTGCACCCGCCCCATTCCTTCTTCACCGGCTGGCGACCGCTGACCCCGGATCGGCGGCCCGCGATCATGACCTTCGTGCTCATCGTGCTCTTTCTCAGTCTCCTGAGCATCCGGCCCGTCACCGCATACTTCGGCATGATTGAAGCACCACCGTGGGTCTGGGGGATCCTTGGAATCTTCCTGTTGGTGTGGCTGCTCGGCTTTCGCCTGCTCCTGCGCCGGCGTTGGTTCGACAAGCTGCTCCTGCCCACGTAGGCGTTGGGGCGGGCGAACGGATACCTTTCAAATTTCGACATCCACCGACCACGCACGGCGCAGAAACTGCCTGTTGTGTTGAGTCATGAAGAAGCGTATCGTCGCTTGGCACAAATACAAAGCCCAAGGCATCACGGCTTTTTGAGCACGGTTTGTTCATGGCACCTGGTAGAATGCGGTCTCAATCTCCGGCTGATTCAACAGCTGCTCCACACGGGTCGGCGTAGCATCAAGTGTCACAATGTTCACGTGGCGGTCTCCTCCAATCCAACCATCTCGGCACTCATAGCCCAAAGCCGCTGCCACTGCGCTTTGTCGTGCGAATCGGGGCTGGATTGTTCCTGCTGGCGCTTGTACCAGTATGCTCCTGTAATGCCCTCAACCGCTGGCGAACAGGCCAGATAGACGGCTGTGTCGGCCCCCTCTTTCACCCCGATGCCTTGCACGCGCTGCAACAGACCGAGCACAATGCCCGTCACTCGTCCAATTAAGCCTTGGTTGCTGCGCCCAAACCCCGTCTGCACCATGCCGGGATGCAGCGCATTGACGGTGACATTGCTCTCTGCAAGCCGTTTAGCCTGCTCAAAAGTGAACATAAGATTTGCCAGCTTGGACTGGCTATAGGCACGCAGGGGTGCATAGCGTGATGCGCCGTGCAAATCGTCAAAGCGAATCTGCCCGCCGGTGTGAACACCCGACGACACATTGACGATGCGGGCTGGCGCGCTGGATTTCAACAGATCTAGCAGCAATTGGGTCACCAAGAAGTAGCTCAGGTGGTTGAGCGCAAAGGTGCGTTCATAGCCATCAACGGTCAGCTTGCGCTCGGTAAAGAGTGCGCCAGCATTGTTGAGCAGCACATCGAGCCGCTGATAGCGCGCCAGGAACTGCTCTGCCAAGCTGCGCATTCCCGCCACGGTGGAGAGGTCGGCCAGCAGCCCGTCGATCTGTGGATTACCTGTCTGCTGCTGTAGCTCGGCTACGACTTGCGTCAGCTTCTTTGCATTGCGCCCGGCCACGACAACCGTTGCCCCGGTCTGGGCGATTTGCCGCGCGGCCTCTTTCCCAATGCCGTTGGTGGCCCCGGTGATCAGAACAACTTTGCCCTGCATGGATGGATAATTTGACATGATTCACTCGCAAAAAGTCTTCGTATAAAAGTCACGTGCCGATTCAAGGATTCGTTGCCGCATCTCTGGATCAGAGGTCGCACGCGCCACGCTCAGCGCGCCAGCCATGCCAGAGAAAAGAACGAGGAATTGCTCTCGGCGTTCGCTTGCGTTTGTGCCCGGCATGAGCGGCAGAAATCGATCCATATAGGCTGTCAGCGCCCCATCGAAGCTGCTCTGCACGCTTGCGGACTGGCGCGCAATCTCCCCGGATAGCGCGGCCACCGGGCAGCCGTCAGCAATGCTCGCACAGTGCTCATCGCTAAGATAGGCTCTGATGACGTGGCGCAGCGTTAGCGCGCCCGCCCCCCCCGCTTGCTCCGCAATTCGGGCCTGTACATCGTCGATGCTAAACGTTAATGCTTCAACATAGAGATGCTCCTTGCTGGAAAAATGGCGATAAAAGCCGCCGTGCGTCAACTTGAGTTCCGCCATTAAGTCGCTGATCGACAGACCATCGAAGCCACTACTGCGAAATTTTCTTGATGCAACCTGCACCATCTTCTCACGGGTTTGACGCTTGTGATCTTTGGAATAGCGCACATACTCCTCCTCATCATCAACGAAAAGAGTCGGCTGCTTGACCCTTTAGATTATATATATCATCTAATGAGCCGATTGTCAAGCACCCGTGGGTTTGGGGTGCGTACCACATTTGGGGTCAAGACCCGACGCTCAATCTGCCCCTCTTCTATGCGTCCCCGAAAATGGGACGCACCCATGGGTTTTCTTGCATGTAAGCGTTGCGCAGTGCAGCCCAAAAATGCCCTCGCGTCCCATGGGTTCTCTGCGAGTGCACAATTCAACTGCATAACGTTTAAAATTTGATTGTTTTTACGAAGGGGTAAGTCCGAGAATGCTAAGCATCAAACGACCTTCAAGCTCGGCAAAGAGGGCAGCGGCCTGATGGCTGTGGGAATCTTCGAGCCTGCTAGCAATCCATTCGACCCAGTTGTTGGCGATTGCGGTTGCGTTCGAGGCATATGGCTCCTCTGCTCGTGCGGCAAGCCCAATCACCTCGAACCAGAGACGTGTGACCAGATTAAACTCAGGCGTGTGGCTCAGGGTCAGCAACTCTTGCAGCAGCACCTCAGGTTTGCGCCGCTGTTGACCCAGCGCAGAATCCAGTTGCTGCGCCAAATTTGCGGCTACTGTGTGGAGCACCTCCCCGATTAATGCATCTTTGGTTTTGAAATAATAGATGAGCATTCGGTCGCTTGTGCCCGTGACGGCAGCCAACCTGCGCAGCCCAATATCAGAGAGTCCATGTTGCACAAAGTGGTGCATAACCTGCTGAATAATTTCTGCCTTTTTTGCCGTTACTTTATCCATAATCGACTGAAATGTAACACGTACTACATTACTTTTCGAAGCACCCGCTACACTATCTTATGTAGCGGGTGCTTCACAGTGCATCTATAAGTTGGTCAGTGCATCTTTGGTAAGAGGGTAATATAAATCCGTAAAAAGAGCAATATAGGAGAAAAGCAGACAATGATGACTCACAAATTCCATAAATTTTGGCTATTGATATCTGCATTCGTCATCTATTCTTTTGGTCCACTTGCCGCCCTGGCATCTGTGGAATCGCTAGCGGAACCCGCTCGCCTAGTGCTAGATTTTCTCAAGTGGCCCGTCGATGGAGCAGAGACCTATGGCGACCCGACCATGCACTTTCTCTCGGCCCTTACAGGAGGTTTTCTCTTTGGCTGGGGTATGATGGTCATGGGGATGCGCCAGTGGATTTATGACACAGCGCCCGAAGGCGTTCGCCGGTCTCTCTTACTCGGTTCACTCGCATGGTTCTTTCTAGACAGCGCAGGCTCCATCGCATCCGGAGCCGTCTCCAACGCCTTCTTCAATATTATCGTCCTGCTTCTGATTGTCGGCCCCATGTGGCGTCCGGCGAAAGAGTAAGCGAGAAAAACAGGAAAAATGTGCATTCGACAAACTTACATCGAGCACACATTCTGTTGTTGATCGAAGATTGAAAAACGCGCCCAACAGATAGTTCTTCAATTCAAAATGCCTACCATGGCCGCAACCAGGCCACGGGTGATCTGGTTGCGGCCATGGTGGTCGCACGCTTGACCAGAGCTTCTCATTGATGATATGTTTAGCGCAGTTCCGCGCCCGATGCATCGCAAGTTGGGTATATCTACAGTGCGGTTGGCTTGACAACGGTAGGTTTCCCGCTTGCCGGAACTACTCTTTTCAAACAGAGCCCACTTTCGTTACCCATCACTTTTGCCCCTGGATGAATCGAGACAACGTCTTCCGGGCAGGGGCCAATCGCTGTTGGGGAAGCCGAACCGCTTGTGGCCCCTGCCGGGAAGAGCCGTACCGCCGCAGCTTCTGGAAAATGCTGTGTCACAAATTATTTCGAGGTATTGAATACCTCAATGATGAAGAGGTCTGGAAAGGGTGAGGAAAAATCATGACAGCCGGGCACATGGAGAGCAATGAAAACACGAGTGAGTCAAATGGTTCTCAAGCAACGCCATTTTCACAAACATATTTTCATGGAACAAAGGTTGACCTAAAGATCGGAGACTTTATCGAAACCGGTTTTCACTCGAATTTTGGAGCAAGAAAAGAAGCCAACTACATCTTCCTGACAGCAACTTTAGATGCCGCTGTTTGGGGGGCCGAACTAGCCAGTGGAGAAGGGCGTGAAAGAATCTATTTGGTAGAGCCGACGGGGCCAATCGAAGACGACCCTGATTTAACAGACAGAAGATTTCCTGGCAATCCCACAAAGTCTTATCGCTCGGTACATCCCTTCAAGGTTGTCGGCGAAGTGACAATTTGGCAAGGGCATTCACCAGAGCAAGTCGAAACAATGAAAGCGGGATTAGCTAAACTCAAAGAACAAAACATTGCGTCACTAAATGACGAGTAAGTGCTTGCACACCCCGAGCTGTGCTATCTTTTGGCATAAAAAAGTGTTTTCGCTATGGGAAAAATAACCACACTATTTGTCAGAAAAGTCTTAGAGGAAATCGATGGTGACATCGACAAGGACACCTGGCTGCGGTCGGTGGGAATCGAGTTGGATAGACCGGCTGCCATGATTTCTGATGCACACTATTATTCATTTTTTGCAAGGGCTGCCGCTGTAGATCGAAATGGAACGACGTTGCCGCTTCGGGTCGGCGCGGCCATGCGTAGCGATGACTATGGGGCGTTTGGGCTTGCCTGGAAATCGGCGACCACGCTGCGCGGGTCTTACAGTCGCGCCGAGCGTTACGCGCGGGTGCTCACCACCGTTTCCACCCATGAAGTAGAGGCCACGAGTGAAGGGGCGTACATGCATTTGCACCGCGCTGGCGAGAGGCATCTCGGTATGCGCCTATCGAACGAGGCGACCATTGCCAGCGTCTTGACGATCAGCCAGGAAGTCTCCACAGTGGCAATTCAGCCGCTAGCCGTCTACTTCAAACATGCAGCGCCCGAGTCGATTACCGAGCACGAAACCTTTTTTGGCTGTCCGGTACATTTTGGCTCAGATAGAGATGCCCTCCTCATTGCCAATGAAACTCTCCACGCACCCAACAAGCTGGGTGATGCCAGCATCTCAAAATTCTTTGAATCGCATCTCGCAACTGAACTGGCAAAGCTCGAAGATGAGGTCGAACTTGATCGGCAGATCCGGCGTCACGTGACGCAATCGCTGAGCGAAGGCATTCCCGTGCTCTCTGCCGTGGCCCAGCATTTTGGCATGAGTGGACGAACCCTGCAACGTCGGTTAGCGGCGTTGGGATACTCGTATCAAACACTCGTTGATGAATCACGGCGACAGTTGGCCGAGCGTCTGTTGCGAGAGACCGACTTTTCGCTGGTTGAAATTGCATTCATGACCGGCTTTTCCGAACAGAGTGCTTTTGCCCGTGCGTTTAAACGGTGGGCAGGGCAAACCCCGCGTAATTTCCGCATTCATCATCAGATCTAACCCCAATACCTACATAGCTGGCGTGATCGGTCAAAAAATTGGCAGAGATCGTCAATCATTATCAGCGCCTCCTTGGTATTCTTGCTTGTGACGAAGGATGCTTTGAACCGGTCGGTAAATTCTCTGCGTAGACCATTTTGAGTCAACAATGGCAACGCAGAGAATTCACGGATAGACCCTTTCTCATCTCCATATTGCTTTTGGGTTTGCAATACGACAGATCCGAAAGGCAATCCCATCCACTTTCTTTACCTTTGGAGGCAAGCCATGACACATTTTACCAATCACACGACAGCTGATGATCCAGGGCCTGTGCTGGTTCTGGGGGGAACTGGAAAAACGGGACGGCGCATCGTCACCGGCCTACGGGCAAAGGGCATTCCGGTTCGAGTTGGATCGCGCGCTGCTGCTCCGCCATTTGACTGGAACAATGAGAACAGTTGGGATGCTTGTTTAGCAGATGTTGAAGCGGTATACATCTCCTATTCACCAGATCTAGCTATGCCCGGCGCAACCGATGCCATTCAAGCACTGGTTGATCGAGCCAAACAACACGGTCTCCAGCGCTTGGTGCTGCTATCGGGCCGGGGCGAAGCCGAGGCACAGGCCTGTGAACGCATTGTGCAAGAGAGTGGACTGGCATGGACTGTTGTGCGTGCCAGCTGGTTTTATCAAAATTTCTCTGAAGGCGCTTTTGCCGATATGGTTTCTGCTGGACAGATCACCTTGCCAGCAGGCGATACCCGCGAACCCTTTGTGGATGTCGATGACATTGCGGATGTTGCTATCGCCGCGTTGAGCGAGGCAGGTCATACCGGAGAGATCTATGAAGTAACAGGCCCCCATCTGCTGACCTTTGCCGAGATCGCTGAGGAGCTATCAACAGCAACAGCGCGCGAGATCGCCTACATGCAGGTCCCCCATGACGCCTTTGTTGGTGCAGTGGCGGATTCCGGTGCCCCCAAGGATGTTGTTTGGATGCTGGATTATCTATTTTCTACGGTATTGGATGGGCGCAATGCCTACCTGGCCGATGGGGTGCAGCGTGCCCTGGGCCGCCCACCACGTGATTTCGCTGCGTATGCGCACAGTGCCGCCGCTGCTGGCGCATGGAAATTGCCCGCGTGATCGGGCATGTGTGTCCCCGACACAAGCCAAAGATCGTGGGATAACCAACCTGTTTCGGCCTGTGCCGGGGATGTCTGTAAAGTCATGTGTAGCTAGAGACAAAAACAGTTGTAAAGGAGAGATACAGATGCGTTTTATGCTGAAAGCTACGTGGAAACAACCACTCAATGCGACGATGATGGCCCTTTTGCCTGCCGAGGAAGCGAGAGCGGACGAGCTAGCTGCGCAAGGGATTCTCGAAGCCTTATATCTCCCGGCTGATCAATCTGGCGCATGGACCGTTTGGCGCTGTGAATCGTACAACCAAGTCCAAGAAATCGCCCAGACCCTGCCGCTATACAATTTTCTGGACCTCGAGATCACACCGCTGGAAGATTGAGGCCAATTCACCTGGCTACAGTGCGGTTGGCTTGAAAACGGTAGCTTTCCCGCTTGCCGGAACTACTGTTTTCAAGCAGAGCCCACGTTGGGATTGAGAGCATCACCATGGCACCCCGACTTTGTCAATCCAGTCAGCGTATACCCGCCACCGTTGCTACCAATTTGTACAGCTCATTTTTCAAGGGAGCTTTTCATGTCCATCGAAAGTATTTTTCCAATTACGTTGATCTTGGCCACCTTTCTCACTTCGCTGGTGGCGGGATTCCTGCTTGCTTTTGCGATTGTCGTGATGCCAGGGATCAGAGCCTTACCGGATCGCCAGTTCATTCGGGCATTTCAGGTGATGGATCGCATCATCCAGAACAATCATCCACTTTTTGTCGTCGTTTGGGCCGGCTCTGTGGTGACCACCATCGTTGCAGCACTTTTTGGTCTCTGGCACCTGGACGACATTGCTCGAGTTGCCCTGTTGTTGGCTACCTTCGTCTATCTTGTTGGGGTTCAGCTTCCCACCATTACCATCAATGTTCCGTTAAACAATCGGCTACAAACTTTCGATACATCTGCGGCAGATACCACCATGCAGAAGCAGGCTCGCACCGAGTTTGAATCGCGGTGGAATCGTTGGAATGCTTTGCGGACTCTGCTAGCAACTTTGGTCTCGATTACCTTCATGCTGTTGCTTTGATGGAAAAGGAGGAACAATGTCTGTCGCGCAAGGTGCTTCAATGGTCAAGAATGCAGCGAACATCGCCACGCTCCTATTTGGAATTGTCATGCTCATGCAACTCCTGCTTGCCACAGGTCTTCTTCCGATTACAATGGCCTGGGGCGGCAGGCAAGCACGCTTAACACAAGGTCTGAGAATTGCAAGCATACTTTCTGCACTTATCTTGGGGCTCTTTGCGTACATAATCCGGCAACGAGCAGGTTTAACGGGAGCAGAAAGCAGTGCGGCTTGGATCAACGGATTGGCATGGATTGTCACTGCTACCATGGCATTCAACACAGTTACCAACCTAATGTCACAAAGCACCGTTGAAAAAATTATCTTTGTTCCAATAACCGCCATGCTAACTATCGTCTCTTTGATCGTCTCACTATCCGGACGATAAGCAATCTGTCAACTCATTGAGCAATCATGGAACGTTGCACACCAGCCGCCCCAGCCGCTTCGAGAGCGGAAAGGGCGGGAGCGGGCTGATCGCCTTGAGCGGGCTTTGCAGAGTCGCGCCGCGCGCATCACGCACTTGAGAATTGGTGGGTCTAGCGAATCGGGCCTCGCGTCACTTCGCTTTCCGCCGCCATAATCGAGTAGGGGGCGACCTCAAATTCACTGAATGCTGGGTGACTCATGACCGTCGCGGCTGGCTCGCTTTCCAGAAACGCCTCCACGTCGGCCATCTCCTCGAAGAGGAAGAGACCGCTGAAGCGGCTGTTGGCTTCGTCCATTGTCCACAGCTTCCAGAGCAGACCGTCGGTAGCGGCAAATTGCTCTGCCAGGGGTGCAATTTCGGCCTGCAACTCAGCGGTGGACAGGGCATAGGTAAACGCCAGATCCAGGAGAACCGTTCCTTGGCCCATCAACTTGTGAGAAACATCGATAGTCATTGCCCGAATCAGTGTCGCATAGATGGGGCAGCGGGCAAGCCACTGGTCAACAAAGAATTGGGCTTCTTCGGACGTCTCCGCGTCGATCTCCCAGTGTACCCGCATGGTCTGGATGGCAGGGCTGACCGAACCATCCTGAATCCCTCGTGGATCATAGTCTGCCTCGACAGTTCCTTGAACACGGTTAAAGGGGATTCCATTGGCGCTCGCTGCCGATTCCATGATATGGGATCCGCAGGAAACCTGGGCCCCCAACAGCAGATCGAGCGGGTTGATATCCAGATTGGGGCCACCCAACGGTGGGACCGAATCGACGACCAGATAGTGGTCGCGGGCGGAGAGAATTGCGCGTCCCGCTTGGTTGGAGAGAGTGGCTGAGGCAGTGGATGTGATCAATTTCTCTGCCACCGGCCCACCCATCTCTTGTGGAGTTGTGGTAACGTGAATGGGCGCGGATTGGACCAGCGTCGTATAGATCGGACAGCGCATCGCAAATTGTTCCGCCAGCATCTCCGCCTGATCGACATCCGGCCCTGCCAGATCGAAGTGGACCCGAAACTCCTGCATCCGGGGACTCACATCGGCGGTGAGGAGCAGCCCGCGCACATCCCAATCGGCCTGAACGGTGGCCTGGGCGGAGGTAAGGGGGATTCCCATCTCCGCGGCCGCGGCTTCATAGACAAAGAGACCACAGGTAGCCAACGCACCCAGCATGGCTTCTATTGGTGAGATCTCTTCGTATGGGTGACCCAGGGGCGGCGCAGAACCGATGATGAAGTGGTTGCCCCTGGCACTGATGATGGAGTTACCAAGTCGGTTCGACAACTCCACCTGCACAGAGGCCGTGGCCAGTTCGATCTCTGCTTTTTCCTGGGCGGCTGGGGTTGGCGTAGCGTCCTGTCCGTAGCTCATGGAAGCTGGTGCCATCGTGACAAACAGCAGCAGAAGCAGAACAATAGAAATCGATCGATTGACACATTGCATTGTTGGTTCTCCTTTGGGATTGGCCCATGCCGGTGCGCAGATAACGTTCGCCTATTCGCCCTGGAAAAAGCGGCACAAATTCAGGAAGGCACCTCCATGAGCAGAGGATGGTTGCTCTGGCTTGATCATGGCGTGTTGCGTTGGGAAATCCTCGCTCCGTGAGGCACGAAGCAAGAAAGAGCGACTCTAACGTGCGGTTGGATGGGAAATGGTAAGTTCCCCTGCCTCTTGCAAGTTGGCCAAGACGACCTTGTTCAAACAGAGCTAACCATAGAATAGCAGCGAGGGCATTCGCCAAACGTACCTGGAAGAGGAGAAAACAACACAGGTTGTGCCCTGAAACGATCAAAAAGCGATCCGCTGTTGATCCCAGGCGATCCCAGGGCAGTGCGGCGCAAGGGACCAGGCAATGAATTGTCGGTTGTATGGGACAGGGTATCGGGGCATGCAGTGGCGTTGGGCATCGGCCTGTAATGGCATCCGGGCCAAATCGTTTCTTACAGCGCGAGCAGAGAACGGGCCTTGCGGAGATCGGGCATGCGGAACCCTTCATCAAACCCATTGTAGAGCGCAGCTAACCGTTGTCGATTCACCGTGCGCTGCGCTTGCTCTTGCGGGAGTTCACAAAGGCTCATGGTCGCCCGCAAAGCTAATGACTTGGCTTCTTGCTCTTGTGCAATAGCGATGGCCTCTTCATAGCAAGATGCGGCGGCAGTTTGGGAACCCTTTTGCTGGAAGAGAAAATCTCCCCGCACCCGAATGAGTTCCGCCCGCCAGTGGTCTTCGCCTGTCTGGTCTGCCAGGGCCAGACCTTTGTCGATGGTGGCCAACGCCTCGGCATAACGCTGCGCCACCCCATAGGTCTGCGCCAATATACATTCAAAATGGGTACGAAAGGCTGCCTGCTCCTCTTCTCTTCTGTTCGCCATCGCCCTTTCCGCAAGGGCAATGCCGGCGTCGCTCTCTCCACCCTGGGCCAGTGCATAGCCAAGAAAGAGCTTGCCAATCGAGAGCCAGAAGGGATTCTCACAGGCTTCGGCCCACGCGACTGCCCTCTGTGCCCACAATCGCATTTGGATGGGGCGACCCACGAAGTAGTTAAATCGTGCCAGATTGACCGTGACGCCGGACAGCACAAAGGGGTTGCCCAGTTGGCTGGCGCTCTGCAACCCGCAATAGGCCTCGGAGCGGGCACGGTCCGGATAGCCAAGCAGCCAAAAGGTAAATGCAGAAAATGAACGTGTCAGGGGGGTAGTTTTATCTTTGGCAATCGCCTGGTCAAAGAAGGTACGAGCGGGCCGCAATTGGCCTTGAAGCCAGTTAATGAGGCCCAACTGATGGTCAAGGTCGGCTGTCGGTGTTGAGGGATCGATGTCCGACCGTTGCGAGGCAAGCGTGTGCATCTCTTCGGCAATGGCCTGTGCCTGGGCAAACTGACCACGCATGTGATTGGCTAGTTTCAAGCCGCCCAGCGCATGGTAGAGTTGGGTAGAAGTCCCAACTTCAATGGCAAGTTGTCGTGCTCGCTCGGATGTAAGCGGCACTTCGGGTGTCAGAAAGCCATAGGCATTTGCCAACGAGCGGCTTAGTTGCAACAAGATCGCCAATTCTTGCTGCTTGCTAATGCGCGTGGTGGGGAATGTCTCTAGCAGAGCCAATGCCCGTTTGAGCAAGGCTACTGCCTCTTTATCGGCAAAGAGTGCATGAGATGCATCGGCAGCCTGACGATAGTGCGCAATTGCTTCTGTCATCGCGCCAGCTCGTTCATAATGTGCGGCAATTTGCACGCTCACAGGGGCCAAATTGTCAGCATACACCGTCTGCAAGGTCTGTGCCAGCTGGCGATGGAGCAACGGTTTTTGGATGGGACTGAGTTCTGCATAGAGAACTTCCCGAATCCGAGCATGGCTGAAGTCATAGTGTTGCAGCCCCTGTAGCCGTATAATGCCGCGTCGCCACAATTCATCCAGGGCAGAGGTCAGTGTTGCTTCGCTTTGGCCACTGGCATGGCGCAACAGGGTAAACGAAAAGGCACGCCCCACGGTTGCTGCCACATTGGCAGCATGAAGGGCTGGCGCCGAGAGTCGCCCCAAGCGCCGTTGAATGACAGCCTGCACTTTGGGCGGCAGTCTTGTTGCTGTAGCGTGCGCCGGGTCCAGTGGAAAAGGCAGAGGCCCGGTCACTTCGGTAGCGTCGTCACCATCTAGATCCATGCCCGCGCGGATCATTTCTACCACAAAGAGGGGGTTGCCGTGTGTTACGTGATGGATAGCATCCACCTGTTTGGCATCGATTGAGGTGTGTGCCACTTGCGCCGCCAATTCACCCGTGGCAACGGGATCAAGTGGCGCCAAAGCGATCTCTGACATCTGGTGCGCGCTGTGTAGCTCGATAAGCCATTGCGTCAGTGGATGATCTGCATCAAGATCTTCATGGCGTACGGTGGCCAAAATGAGCAATGGTTGATTGCTGTGATCCACGGTTTGGTCACTGCGGGCAAAGCTCAGGAGATAGCGCAACCAGGCCAACGTCTCGCCATCACACCACTGCAAATCATCAATGAGCAATATCTTTGGCCGGTCACCTTGACGGAAAACCCGAGCCAACGCGTCAAATAGCCAGCGCCGCTGCCATTGTTCGGATGTGGCAGCCGGTAGGGAGAGCTCGGGATGGGCAACTGCTATTTCAGGTAGCAGCCTTGCTAGCGGCCCAAGCCAGATCTTATCCATTTGCAGCACCGTGGCATGTAGCGCCGGTTCACGCAACCAATCGACCAAGGGCGTGTAGACCAAGGAAGCAGCCGCTTCAAAGAGATGGGCGGTTGCCGTGATAAAGCCTTGTTGCGCGGCCCAAGCAAGCATCTCTTCTGCCAGGTATGTTTTGCCAATACCCGCTTCACCGTTGAGCAGACAAAGGTGCACCTGTGAACGCGTGGCCTGCTGCCAGGCCATCGTCAACGCCTGCCACTCGGCCTGACGCCCCACGAGTTGTTGCTCTGCCCTTTGAGCCAGTGGCCGCGTCGAGAGCAGTCGCTCTGTCTGTCGCAACTCGCCATGCATCTTCTGAAGCTCCATGCTTGGCGGGACGCCCAACTCTTGCTGCAACCGAATCACACAACGCTGATAGATCTGCAGAGCCGCCGCTCGGTCTTGGTTGAGCATGTGCAGGCGCATTACTCTGCCGTAGGCTGCCTCATGCAGTGGATCGAGCCGCAGTAATTCGTTGGCATGGTGAATGGCCGCGCTGTAATCACGCCGCCGTTCAGCGAGTTGCGCAGCCTGTACCAAAGCCTTTTGATAGAGGTGGTGCAAGCGCTCTCGTTCCGGTGTAATCCAATCATCGTAGCAGGTGGGCAGCAAGTCACCGCCATAGAGCGCCACCGCTTCTGTCAGGCATACTTGCTGGGCAGCAGCATCGGCGGCCAAAGTATCGGCTTGAGCAAGTTTCTGCTCAAACTCAACCACATCTACCGTGCAAGGAGTCTCTGCGCGCCAACTGATGGTGCGGGCATCGATCTGCCAATAGTGTTCAATTGCGGAAAAAGTGTGACGCAAATGGTAGAGCGCCTTGCGCAAATTGTGTTTGGCCTGTGACTCTGATGAATCCGGCCAAAGCTGGAAGGCAACGTGCTGGCGTGTTTGGGGCGCGCCATAGTGCAACGCCATGAAGGTCAGTAGCGCCTGTTGACGGGTGCCGGAGATGGTAGTGATGACTTGACCAGCATGGCTCACTTTGAAGTCCCCCAACACGTTGAGTTGTAGGGGGCATATCTGCTGTGGACTCATTGCACTGTTTGCTCGGTAACAGAATGAGAGATGACGTTCTCTACGCAACAGATTGGCAAACGCCACTATTGTTGACCACCAGCATATTCTCTGTGCAGAAGCCAAATGAGTGTTTGCCGTTTAGAGGTTGCAACCATCTTACAGCGTAATAAACGGTACGTCAATGACGTTTTTCGATGGGGGTGCATACCACATTTGGGGCCTAGACCGGAGGCTCAATCTGCTCCTCTTCTGTACCTCCCCGCAAATGGGACGCACTCTTTCGATAGAAGGGTGCATTTTAGGCTATCGGCTAACATAGCGTATCAAGGGTCTGCAAGGCACCGATAGCGCACGCAGCACAGCGATTGACTCGCCAAAGTTGTTGCCCGCGGTGACGATGCCCATCATCCGGCCCCGGATGCGTGCGAACCAGAGGTTCACCAGCCGACCCGCGGGCATCATCGTCGCGCCGGGTATCCCCGTAAACATGACGGCGCTGAATAGATAGAAGTGCCAGAGCTCTGTCATCACGGAACGCAGCAGAAATGCGGCCGCGACGAGCGTGATCGATACCGCCATTGTCCACTTGGCACCCACACGATCGATGAGCTTGCCAATGGTTGGCGAGAGCAGACTGGAAACGACGCCAAAAGCCAACGCCCCGTTAACCTGGGTGCGCGACCAGCCAAATGTTGCTTCAAGCGGCAGGATAAAGAGACTGAACGCGAATTGCGCCGTCCCCAGCACAGCGCCAATCGAAAGTGCCGAAACCGCGGCAATATACCAGCCACGGTAGATGCCTTTGGTTCTTTCCGGGACGGGAACCATCTCAGTTGTCATAATGAAGTTGCGTCTCTGTGTTACAGCGCTGTGTATGTAGAGCGTACATTCAACTCAGTAAAGATGGTTGTCTTCCGCCCTGTCCAGCGGCACGTACCCTAGTTTTGCGCGGGCATCGTCAATGTCCATCCAGCGCCAGTCATTGTTTGATACGCCGTAGAAGATCCCAAAGCGCAAACTCTCATCGGCATTAACGGCACATTCAATGATCTGGGCGATATCCCGCTGGCTCACAAAAAAGTCGTGGCCATGGGGCGGACGGGGCCGATCCCGTTCCACCTGCCCAATGCGAATGCAGATGCATGACATGCCATGCGAATTCGCGTATACTCGGGCCAGCGACTCTGCCCACACCTTGGTCGCGCCGTAGATCCCGCGGGGCTCCGCTGGTGTCTCCGGTGTGAGCATTGGGTAATTCTCGGGTACGGCATCGAAGCGCTTATCGACAATTGATGCATAGGGCTCTTGCTCCCGTTGCCCCTGAGAGACCATAATACTGCTGGCTGCAACCACCCGGGGCACACCGGCATCTTTGCAGGCTTCGAATATGTTGTATGTCCCCACAATGTTGTTGTTCAACAGACTCTCCCAACGGCCGTCGTCGCCCGGGTCGGCCCCCAGGTGAACCACCACATCCATCCCCGCAACCGCCTGCCGAATTGCCTCGGCATCTGCCAGATCGCAGAGGTGAAACTTTTCGTCCGGGATTGTTAGTCCCTGGTTGTGGGCTGGTACACGGGCCGAAAACTCACGTTGCCGATCCAGCGCATAGACATCATACTGCTCCGGTTGGGACGCCAGCACCAGATAGGTACTGCTGCCAACATGTCCGGTGGCGCCGGTAACGAGCACTTTCTTGGGTGATCTCATCACTCATTGCCCTCCAATATTTCGTCCAGCCGAGCCAGAAGATCCGGGCTGAGTTTGACCGCTGCCGCCTTGGCATTTTCCGCCACCTGTTCGGGGCTACTGGCACCGACGAGCACCGTATCCACCACGGGTTGGTGCAGGAGCCATGCGAGGGCCAGACGCGGAAGCGGGATGCCGAGATCCCCAGCTACCTGTTGGAGTTGTGCCAGGATTGCCCAGTTTTCGTCGGTCGACATCCGGTCAAGCGTCGGCTTGTTGTACCTTCTGGTGGCAGTGTCCTCTGGCACCGGTGCGTCTTTTTGATATCTACCGGTGAGAAAGCCGCTCTGCAGCGCTCTGTAGGGCATGAAACTGATTCCGTACTCCTGGCAGCACGGAATCTTCTCCAACTCGCAGCTCCGGTTGAGCATGGAGTATCCGCTCTGTTCAAGTACGATTGGATTCATGCCATGATGGCGGGCATACTCCGACGCCACGCCCAACTTCCAGGCTGGCGTGTTCGAGCCGCCGATGTAGAGAACCTTACCACTTTTTACCAGATCATCCATGGCCCGGAGCATTTCATGTGGGGAGATTGCATTGCCCATGTGCCACATATAGACGTCGATGTAGTCGGTATTGAGCCGCTTCAGACAGGTCTCGACCTCCCGCACCAAGTATCTGCGCGAAGGCGCACCGATGCTGGGGGGATCATAATCCGCCTTGTAGTGTCCGCCCTTTGTCACCAGGATCACATCTTCTCGCTTTGTGCCCAATGCCTTTCCGATCCGTTCTTCCGACCGGCCATTGCCATAGATATAGGCAGTATCGATGAGATTGATGCCCGCATCGAACATGGCACCAATGATCCGATCCACTTGGCTTTGCGCAATATCCTCTGCCCCGAGCTGCACACCGCCGATGCTGACCGTCGATGCATACAGCCCGGAATTACCTAGATATCTGTATTCCATCGGTTCTCCCCACCCTTCTACGACGAATCACACGTAGGGGTCATTCGCCTGCCGGTGCCCTGGGGCGGCCGCAAGGGTACGCCCCGATGTACAACTTGATTACGCTGAAAAATCCGTCATGCCGCTCCGGTGTTGCTCGACAAAGGCCCAATCGATCTCCACGCCCAGCCCAGGCCCTGTCGGCACGGGCACGTGTCCATTTTCGTCGATGGCGTCCAGTGCATCGCTATAGTTGGTGTAGATTGGGGGAGCTGAGCTGGGCGCTTGGGGGTGCACCAATCCCAGCTCGTAGTAGTTGGCATTGCGCACCGCGGCCATGCAGTGTCGCTGGGCCGGGCCGGGGGCGTGGATCTCCAGATCCATGCCCATTCCTTCGGCCGCGTGCGCAACCTTCATCGCACCGGTGATGCCCAGATCATAGGTGGGATTGACCCGCATGTAATCGGTGGCTTCGGCCATGGCCATGTCCACTTTGGGCTCTAGGGTGCGCACATGTTCGCCCATGAGAATGGGGGTTGTGAGCGACTGGCGCAGGCGCCGGTGGGCAGCAAAGGAGAGGCCGCCATCCTTAAACGGATCTTCATACCAGTAGAAGTTGGCTTCGTCGCAAGCCCTACCCACTTTCAACGCATCGGCATAGGTCTCGTACTCACAGGCCGGGTCGAGCATTAGGTCCATCTCTGGCCCGACCATTTCGCGCGTCTTGAGCACATTGGCGACCTCCCGCTCAATGGGGGCATGGCTCCAGCCGTGGATCTTGTAGGCTTTGTAGCCCATTTCCTTGCACTGCACCGCAAATTCGCCAAACGCCTCCGGCGTGTCGAGACCGCCATTTTCATCACCGTGATAGGTGGAGGCGTAGGCCGGCACGCTGGTCCGATATCCGCCAAGCAGCTCCCAGATGGGTGCGTTGTAGAACTTGCCAGCGATATCCCACAGCGCAATGTCGACCGGCCCCATGCTCATGCGATCGTACTTGCGCAAGGCTCGTTTTACATCGTTGTAGATCAGCTCCCGCTGCAGCGCGTTCTTGCCAATCAAGTAGTGCAAAAACATTTCCATCTGCACATAATCGCCCTTGGTGCCGCCCACAAACTCGCCGACGATACCCTGGTCGGTAATGATCTTCAGAATGTGCCCCGTACGCTTCGACTTTACCCCCGGCGCGTAGACCGTGTTGAAGCCATTGTAGTAGTCATCCGCGGCCAGATCATCTACCTCCCATTGGTATTGATGCACTTCAATTTTTTTGATGATCAGCTGATTGCTCATTGTGTTCACGTTTCGTCTTTCCGGCTCGTCGGCCTTGCGTCGACGAGCGCTTTGGTCTCTGATTTAATTTTATCATCTGCTCGACCAGGCGCTCTTTACAGCGCGTCAATTCGCGGCGCAATTCCGCTGCTGCCACATCTGCATCCCCTGCCCGCAGCGCTGCAAAAATGCGTTTGTGCCCCTGTAGACCGCGCAATGCCGCGGCTCTATTGATCCCTTCCGATGGGGGTCGATTCAACTCTATTGCGGGTGCGATCCGACAGATTCGGCAACATCTCCAGCAATAGACTGTTTCCGGACGCCTCGACAAGCGCATCGTGAAACGCACGATCCGCGTCGATCACGGCACGTGGATCATCGCCCTGACAAGCACGCTCTTGTGCTTCAAGCGCGGCAGCCATGTCGTTGAAGCGCTCTGGCTCGTTGCGGCGCGCGATCAGGCGCACGGCAAGCTCTTCCAGGGCAATGCGCACTTCATAGGTGTCGTGCAACTCTGTCGCGCTCAAGCGCTTGATCTTGGGGCCAGCGTATGGGATTATCTCGACCAGCCCCAGCCGTTCCAGTCGCGCCATCGCCTCGCGGAGCGGCGAATTGCTCACGTTGAGCTCCCGCGCCAGCTGGTCCAGGTTCAGTTTCTGTCCTGGCTTAAAATTGCCCTGTAGGATCTGCTCCCGTAAGGTTCGATAGACGCGATCTGCCAATGTCCCCGTCTCCACGGCCATACTACCTTTAGGGTCTGTACTGTCGCTCAAGATAATTTGGTTGCAGTGCCCATGCAAATGAAAAAGATCGTGCATCGTGCACGATCCGAATGATATCACAGCTGTATCGCATGTCAACCGAGTTTAAAATGGTCCGGTGCCCACCCCATTTCGAGGCTATACAAACATGGGGTGGGGCGGCTCTCAGTAGGATTTCAGTAGGCAGGAGCGCCAGAACAATACTTGCGTGATGGGCGTCACTGTGGTGGTCGAGGGTCTAGCGCTCTTTTACCATGCGCCCCTGACGTCTACTCCATAATCTGTTTGTGACTCCTGCTTTACACTGGCCGCCGAGACGGAGACAAAAAGTTTTCGGCCAGACCTTCAATAACGCAAGCGGGCAGCAACATCGCCAACAGCGGAAAGCCCGCCAATGGGATCGCTAAATTCAACGGCGGCGCTGGTCAATTCCGCCTGACGCACAAACTCATCCACCAGATCTACCGGAAAGAGATCGCTTGCACCACAGATGGGGCAGGCGCTGGGCGTGCCATGAAAGAGATTGTCGCACGCGCGACATTGCCTGCCATCGATCTCGATATCACGGGTGATGATGATCTCGTCAACCCGCCCCAATTTAAGCATATCCAACACGGCGCTCGGTCCCGTGGCGGCCAACCCTTCGCGCAGCGACTCTGCTTTAATCTGCTCCCACAGGCGTTGCTCTTCTTCCCGTTCTTCCTGGAAAAAGAGCGCATATGCTTCATCGACGACATCGGCATCTGTATCATGCAACGCCACCGTCTCCTTGCCAATCACCGCTGCAGCCACATCCGCGGAGAGCACCGCTTCCAGCTCGCGCAAGGTCTCTTGTGCGCCCAGCAATACAATGCGATCGATGGCCTCTGTGCGCATCAAGTCGCCGAGCACCTCGTTGATCTCCTTGGCATATTGCTGTAGCTCTTTGTCGCGCCGACGAGTGTAGCGCTGTTGCGACCACCCGCCCTTGCGCACGTGGTTCTTGATGTCGCCATGAACCTGTTTAACCGTTTCAGCCTTGGCAGATGCCACCTGCACAATGCGGGTTGCGTGGTTGTCGGCAGCGACGATTAGAAAATTCTCATACTCATCTTGCAACTCAGCCAGCGGCCGCAGATAGGGGGCCGTGCTGACGCGCAACGCATCGCGCACCGCAGCCTGATCCGGCGCGACGGTGAGCGGAATCCCCTGAATGTAATCGAGCATCTCGCAGGCAAAGACACAGAGCCCCGTACCGGTGAAGCCGTTGCCATAGCCATTTTCGTTGAGCCAGGAACGGATCAAGGTGAGATTCCGCTCAAAATAGGCCAGCTCATCTGCGTCGTCGCTGAGCAGGCTTCGGATGCGATCTGCCCGCTGGTCGAGCTGATTCAGACTCTCTTCGCTGCTTACGTAGAGGGAGAGATAGGCGCGCTCCCCTTCGTGCATTTCGGCGAATGATCGCAGGTTGATCGACTGCAGGTGGCCATCGTGGACAGAAGATGTCATGGTCTCTCTCAATTGTTGACTGTAGTGCGGTTGGCTTGAAAACGGTAGATTTTTTCCTGGTCTGCCAAAGGGGTAGCACAACCGTTTTCAAACAGAGCCCACGTTAGAAGTAGCTGGCGCAATCATCCAACCCAACCGCACCAACGTAAG
This sequence comes from Caldilineaceae bacterium, assembly GCA_965228585.1. GTDB lineage: Bacteria > Chloroflexota > Anaerolineae > Caldilineales > Caldilineaceae > JAHBVH01. Next base: position 1,477,408 of record CBDDHX010000004.1, on the reverse strand, counting down.
TATCGAGTCCAGATCGAGTTGTGCTCCGATCTGGACCGCTACTGTATCACACCGAGACCAACAACAATGCTGTATCTTGGCTACACTCTGTACATAGTTGAGGGCATAGAAAGAGGATGCGGGCGTCAATGGTTTCTGTGCCGCAGATGCGCTCCGCCGGCTCGATCGGGCAGAGCGACTTGCGAATCGACGGGTAACCTGAGGTTGTTCGCCAAGAATTATGGGATAGGTGTGGCACCAACGAATGAGTACCCAGCGTGAACGCGACTATCGGAGCACCAGCGGCAGATAGATCCGTGGATTCAGCATGGGTTCCGCGGTCTCCTCGTGGTCCGTCGGTGTCACCACCTCCAGCGTAAAGCTGCGCTCTGCGTACGCGCCTTGAGGATCGGTCACGGTGATGGTTACCAGATGGGAACCGTCGCTGGTCGTTGCGATCTGGCCGCTGATCAGGCCCGTGCTGCTGTCGATGGCAAGATCCGCGGGTAATCCGGTGGCGCTGTATTGCAACAACAGATCATCAGCATCGGTAGCGGGAATTTGTAACACCACATCCTGACTCAGATGATAGACAAGGTCGGGGAGGCGAGCCAAAGTGGGCGGCTGGTTGGGCAAATCGGGACGCACCCCATAGCGCAGCGTGGCCCCACCTGTTGCGTCGACGGTTACCATTCTATCGAGCGAGGTGGTAGCAACGTGGTTGGGTGGCAATGTCAAGGTGATCCGGTAGCTCCCATTTGGAATGCCGGTTAATGCGAAGGTACCATCGACGACACTCCGCACACTTCGCTCAAACCCATTGCCCCGCAAGGTCACGGTTGCCCCGCTTACCCCGAATTCCGTTGCTTCCCGTTCCCCACTCTTGTTGAGATCAGCAAAGATTCTGCCACTCACTGTGCCCAGTGAGACCAACCCGATCTCGAAGCTCTTGGCCGCCTCAGCGCCTGCGCTACTGAGCGTGAAGTTCACGGGCTGTGCCGTGGTGACGGTGTAGCCATTCGGAGCGTTCACTGTCAGTTGGAAGTTGCCAGCAGGCATCGCGCGGAATTGATATGTTCCGTCGCTAGTTGTCACTATCCTCATCTGGTTGCCATGTGCACCATTGGCCTCTCCTGTCGCGGGTTGCACCATCACGGTTACACCACCCACACCATTTTCACCGGGATCTCGTCGTCCGTTGCCATCGCTATCGACAAAGAGTACGCCAGAGACTGTACCTGCCTGTTGAAAGCCAAATTGCTCACCCGCTGCCCCATTCTCTGCCAACACCAGCTGTGCCAAGGTGCGGGAAGCGACAAAGCCACTCGTGGGTACCTGAATCTGGACCCGGTACGAATTGGTGGGCAGGTCGTGGAAAATGGCCAGGCCAGCACTATTGGTGGTCGTGCGATACTGATCCAGCGCCGCAATCACCTGTTCGCGCGCAGTTACCGCTAGGTTCACCGGCACACCGGCAAGCGGTTCCTCAGTCTCATCCTGACGACCGTTACCATTGTGATCGTCAAAGATTGTGGCAACGATTGAGTTCACCACCTGGTTGCCAAAGTCAGCAACCGCCACACTACCCTGGGCAAGATTTACCACGACTTCGCCGGGCGTTGTCGCCGTATAGCCGGCGGGTGTGGTCAATTGAAGCGCGTAGGCACCAACGGCCTGATTGCGAAAGCGATAGGTACCATCACCACTACTAGCTACCCGAGCCAGGACGACTTCATCTCCACTGCGGAAGATGCCGTCTGGGCCGGCGGTCAGCAGCATGACCGTTGCAGCAGCGATGCCGGTTTCGCTCTGCTGACGCACACCATCCCCATTGCGATCATGATAGATGCGCCCAGCTATCGTGCTCACGGGCTGCAACCCAAAGTTGACGTTAACAGCACTGCCTGTGGCAAGCACAATCCCTTGCTGCTGTGCAGTAACGGCGGCAAAATCGGTGGGCATCACCAACGCCACCACATAGGTACCCGATGGCAACCCGTGCACTGTGTAGGTGCCATCCGCGGCGCTGACTGTGCTTGTTACCAGTTCGCCATTCTGCAAGAGCTGGACTGTCAGCGCGCCCATGCCCATCTCGTTGCCACCCTGGCGACCATTGCCATCATGATCTTGGAAGATCACACCGCCAATGGCCCCCGTTGCCTGATAGCTAAAGTTGGCCACCGCGGCACCACCACTGCCAAGAGTAATCGATTTACGGATTGGACCTTGTGCCACCCACGCTTCAGACGCATCGGCCTGAACCTGATAGACTCCGGGCGTCATGCCCGTGAATTGATAGTAACCACCGTTGCTCGTAGCCGATCCAATCACCTGTTGCGCCGCATTGATGAGTGTCAATGTGGCACCGTCGATGCCCGGTTCACCTTCCTCTTGATTCCCATTGCCATTGTGGTCATGGTAGAGCATGCCCCCAATGGTCCCTTGGGCCTGGAGCGCAAAATCAACGCCGGCAGCGCCTCCGGCAACGAGCGTGAGAGACTGTTCCTGGCGCGAACCCGCCACATAACCCGTTGGCACGCCAATTTGCAGCCGATAGATCCCCGGTTCGAGATCGGCAAAATGGTAGTCGCCGTTCGCCGCGGTCGTTTTGCTCTGCAAGCGGGTTTCGTCCCGCCACAATTCAAGCGTTGCCCCTACAACACCCATCTCACGACTTTCCTGGGCGTCGTTGCCGTTCGCATCGTGAAAGACGATACCGCTCACGCTGCCTTGTGGCTGCAGCCCAAAATCTAGCGCCGTCATCCTGCCATTGTGCACGCTAATCGATTGTTCGTGCAGAGCTGTTGCAACAAAGCCGTTTGGTAGCTGCACGCGCACCAGCCAGCCGCCGGAGTGCAATTCGCCAATGGTATATTGGCCATCGGCACTGCTCGTTACACTCGTAACGAGAACACCCTTTTGCAGCAGCGAAATGACGACACCACCGAGCCCTCGTTCACCCACATCCTGGTGATTATTCCGATTGCGGTCCTCAAAGACGATCCCGCGGACCGCCCCCACAGTCGACATTTGGGTCGGGGTTGCCGTCGGTGTGCTTGTTGGCAGCAGCGTTGGGGTGTTGCTTGGCGTCAGCGTCGGTATGGCTGTATCCGTGGCTGTCGCTGTGCCCGTCACTGTTGCTGTCCCCGTTGCAGTTCCCGTTGGCGTTGCCGTCGGGGTTGGCGTCGCTGTGCTCGTTGGCAGCAACGTTGGGGTGTTGCTTGGCGTCAACGTCGGTATGGCTGTATCCGTGGCTGTCGCTGTGTTCGTGGCTGTCGCTGTCCCCGTTGGCGTTGCCGTCGGGGTTGCCGTCGGTGTGCTCGTTGGCAGCAACGTTGGGGTGTTGCTTGGCGTCAGCGTCGGTATGGCTGTATCCGTGGCTGTCGCTGTGCCCGTCGCTGTTGCTGTCCCCGTTGGCGTTGCCGTCGGGGTTGCCGTCGCTGTGCTCGTTGGCAGCAGCGTTGGGGTGTTGCTTGGCGTCAACGTCGGTATGGCTGTATATGTGGCTGTCGCTGTGGCTGTCGCTGTGCCCGTCGCTGTGCCCGTCGCTGTTGCTGTCCCCGTTGGCGTTGCCGTCGGGGTGCTTGTTGGCAGCAGCGTCGGGGTGTTGCTTGGCGTCAGCGTCGGTATGGCTGTATCCGTGGCTGTCGCTGTGTTCGTGGCTGTTGCAGTTCCCGTTGGCGTTGCCGTCGAGGTTGCCGTCGGTGTGCTCGTTGGCAGCAGCGTCGGGGTATTGCTTGGCGTCAGCGTCGGTATGGCTTTATCTGTGGCTGTCGCTGTGTTCGTGGCTGTTGCTGTCCCCGTTGGCGTCGCCGTCGAGGTTGGCGTCGGTGTGCTTGTTGGCAGCAGCGTTGGGGTGTTGCTTGGCGTCAGCGTCGGTATGGCTGTATCCGTGGCTGTCGCTGTGTCCGTGGCTGTTGCTGTTCCCGTTGGCGTCGCCGTCGAGGTTGCCGTCGGTGTGCTCGTTGGCAGCAGCGTTGGGGTGTTGCTTGGCGTCAGCGTCGGTATGGCTGTATCCGTGGCTGTCGCTGTGCCCGTGGCTGTTGCTGTCCCCGTTGGCGTTGCCGTCGGGGTTGCCGTCGGTGTGCTCGTTGGCAGCAGCGTTGGGGTGTTGCTTGGCGTCAGCGTCGGTATGGCTGTATCTGTGGCTGTCGCTGTGCCCGTCGCTGTTGCAGTTCCCGTTGGCGTTGCCGTCGAGGTTGCCGTCGGTGTGCTCGTTGGCAGCAACGTCGGGGTGTTGCTTGGCGTCAGCGTCGGTATGACTGTATCTGTGGCTGTCGCTGTGTTTGTGGCTGTTGCAGTTCCCGTTGGCGTCGCCGTCGGGGTTGCCGTCGGTGTGCTCGTTGGCAGCAGCGTTGGGGTGTTGCTTGGCGTCAACGTCGGTATGGCTGTGTCTGTGGCTGTCGCTGTGTTCGTGGCTGTTGCAGTTCCCGTCGGGGTTGCCGTCGGGGTTGCCGTCGGTGTGCTCGTTGGCAGCAACGTCGGGGTGTTGCTTGGCGTCAGCGTCGGTATGGCTGTATCCGTGGCTGTCGCTGTGCCCGTGGCTGTTGCTGTCCCCGTTGGCGTTGCCGTCGGGGTTGGCGTGGGAGTGCTCGTTGGCAGCAACGTTGGGGTGTTGCTTGGCGTCAACGTCGGTATGGCTGTATCCGTGGCTGTCGCTGTAGCTGTCCTCGTTGGCGTTGCCGTCGGTTGGGTGATCACCGTGTGTGTCACTGCGGTGGCTGTGCTCGCGCCAAAGTTGGTAGTGCCCTGATAGTGTGCACTGATCGCATGGCTGCCGGTCGACAAGCTGTTGATCGTCCAGGTTGCGACGCCAGTCTCACTCAATGTGTGCGCTTGCAAGGCGTTGCCGTCAACGGTCAATGTGATCAATCCGGTTGGGACCCCAACAGTTGCCACCGCTGCATCAACAGTTGCCGTAAAGATGACACTTGCTCCATAGAAGGTGCTCTCTGCAGAACTCGTCAGCGTCGTTGTCGTTGCGGCCCGCGTTACCACCTGTGTTACTACCTCGGTCACACTTGCCACATAGAGCCCCTCACCACCATAGGTGGCGCTGATCACGTATGTATCCACCGGCAATGTGGTGGTGACTAGCTCTGCCACGCCAGCCGTCAAGTTCTGTACCAAGCCGAAGGGCATACCATTGACGTGGAATTGCACTGCCCCCGGAGCCGTTGGCGAGAGGGTGGCAGTCAGCGTCAACGGAGTAGAGACCGTAGCTGGATTGGGCGTCGTCGTCAGCACGAGCGTTGTGGGGATGTCGTCGAGCACAAAGGTGGCGATTACCAGCTTGCTTTCGCTCATGGTGACGGTACAGGTGCCCGTGCCGCTGCACGCACCCGACCACCCCTTGAAGAGCACATTGTCGTCTGGGGTGGCTGTGAGGGTGACGGTGCTGTTGAGCTCAAGCGCTGCGGTACAGGTGAGGCCACAGGCAATGACCGCGGGCAGGCTGGTGACATGCCCCTCACCCTCACCCACCTTCCTCACCCTGAGCGTGGGGGATACGTTGCGATAGATGACATTCTGAGCGTAGTTGTTACCGACTGCCAGATCCAGGTCCCCGTCCCCATCCACATCTCCCCACACCATGCTGCGGGTGGCGTCACTGCCAGTGCCGACGTTGATGACAGTGCCCAAGCTGCCATCCCCATTGTTCAGATAAAGCTCGTTCTGGCCACTGTCATTACCGACCGCCAGGTCCAGATCTCCATCCCCATCCGCATCCCCCCACGCCACGCTCAGTGTGATATCACTGCCACTGCCAAAATTAATGCCACTGCCAAAGCTGCCATTCCCGTTGTTCAGGTAGAGCACATTCTGACCACTGTTACCCACCGCCAGGTCGGGGTCCCCATCTCCATCTGCATCCCCCCACGCCACGCTCAGTGTGGTATCACTACCGCTGCCAAAATTAATGCCACTGCCCAAGCTGCCATCCCCGTTGTTCAGATAGAGCACATTCTGGCCACTGTTGCCCACCGCCAGGTCCAGGTCGCCATCCCCATCTGCATCCCCCCACGCCACGCTATAGGTACTCTCACTGCCGCTGCCAAAATTAACGCTACTGCCAAAGCTACCATCCCCACTGTTCAGATAGAGCACATTCTGACCATTGTAGGTACCCACCGCCAGGTCCAGGTCTCCATCCCCATCTGCATCCCCCCACGCCACGCTATAGGTACGCTCACTGCCACTGCCAACGTTAATGCCACTGCCCAAGCTGCCATCCCCGTTGTTCAGGTAGAGTTTATTCTGGCCATTGTAGGTACCCACCGCCAGATCCAGGTCCCCATCCCCATCTGCATCCCCCCACGCCACGCTATAGGTACTCTCACTGCCACTGCCAAAACCAACGGAGTCGCCAAAGCTGCCATCTCCGTTGTTCAGATAGAGCACATTCTGACCACTGTTACCCACTGCCAGGTCCAGGTCCCCATCTCCATCTGCATCCCCCCACGCCACGCTATGGGTACGCTCACTGCCACCGCCAACTTTGATGTCACTGCCAAAGCTGCCATCCCCGTTGTTCAGATAGAGCACATTCTGGCCACTGTTACCCACCGCCAGATCCAGCGCCCCATCCCCATCTGCATCCTCCCACGCCACGATCCAGCTGATATCACTGCCACTGCCAACTTTGATGTCACTACCAAAGCTGCCATCCCCGTTGTTCAGATAGAGCACATTCTGGCCATTGTAGGTAACCACCGCCAGATCCAGATCTCCATCCCCATCTGCATCCCCCCACGCCACGCTTGGGGTATTATCACTGCCACTGCCAAAATTAACGCTACTGCCAAAGCTGCCATCCCCATTGTTCAGATAGAGCACATTCTGGCCACCGAAAGTACCCACCGCCAAATCCAGATCCCCATCCCCATCCGCATCTCCCCACGCCATGCCATAGGTACCATCACTGCCGCTGCCAAAATTAACGGAGTCGCCAAAGCTGCCATCCCCATTGTTCAGATAGAGCACATTCTGACCCGTGTAGGCACCGACCGCCAGATCCAGGTCCCCATCCCCATCTGCATCCCCCCACGCCATGCCCCAGGTACGTTCACTGCCACTGCCAAAATTAATGGAGTCGCCAAAGCTGCCATCCCCGTTGTTCAGATAGAGCACATTCTGGCCACTGTCGTTACCCACCGCCAGGTCCAGATCTCCATCCCCATCTGCATCACCCCATGCCACGCTATAGGTACGATCACTTCCACTGCCAAAATTAACGGAGTCGCCAAAGCTGCCATCTCCGTTGTTCAGATAGAGCACATTCTGACCATAGTTGTTACCCACCGCCAGATCCAGGTCCCCATCCCCATCCGCATCCCCCCACGCCATGTTGAGGGTGGCGTCACTGCCAGTGCCAAAGTTGATCGGGCTACCAAAGGTACCATCCCCGTTGTTCAGATAGAGCTCATTCTGAGCGTGGGCGTTACCCACCGCCAGGTCCGGGTCCCCGTCCCCATCTGCATCACCCCATGCCACGCTATAGGTAACATCACTGCCAGTGCCAAAGTTGTTGACGTTGCCAAAGTAGCCATGGCCCGTGGGCGCTGCGCTCTGGAATTGCCAGACGGTCGAGGAGAGGGGGTGGGTGTAGCTAATGCCACGAATGGCGCTGCTGGCGCTGGTGGCCACGGGTTCGCCGGGCAAGAAGGGTTTCACCGGTGTCACCGTCACCACGTTATCACTGACGCTGTGGGTGGCCGTCACCAACCCCTGGAACATGCTGTGCACGGCCACCGTGTGGCTGTTCACCGTGGTCGCATCGACCGCAGCGCTATAGCTCACCACCACGCCACTGTCGAGCACAACCCCCTGCGCATTGGCCACCGGACTGTGGCTGTCCAACAGAAGTGGTATTTGTAGGAAAGTGGCGATTACCAGCTTGCTTTCGCTCATGGTGACGGTACAGGTGCCCGTGCCGCTGCACGCACCCGACCACCCCTTGAAAACCATATTGTCGTCTGGGGTGGCCGTCAAGGTAACCGTGCTGTTGAGCTCAAGCGCTGCGGTACAGGTGAGGCCACAGGCAATGACCGCGGGCAGGCTGGTGACATGCCCCTCACCCTCACCCACCTTCCTCACCCTGAGCGTGGGGGATACGTTGCGATAGATGACATTCTGAGCGTAGTTGTTACCGACCGCCAGATCCAGGTCCCCATCCCCATCCACATCTCCCCACACCATGCTGCGGGTGGCGTCACTGCCGGTGCCGACGTTGATGACAGTGCCCAAGCTGCCATCCCCATTGTTCAGATAAAGCTCGTTCTGGCCACTGTCATTACCGACCGCCAGGTCCAGATCTCCATCCCCATCTGCATCCCCCCACGCCACGCTCAGTGTGATATCACTGCCACTGCCAAAATTAATGCCACTGCCAAAGCTGCCATTCCCGTTGTTCAGGTAGAGCACATTCTGACCACTGTTACCCACCGCCAGGTCGGGGTCCCCATCTCCATCTGCATCCCCCCACGCCACGCTCAGTGTGGTATCACTACCGCTGCCAAAATTAATGCCACTGCCCAAGCTGCCATCCCCGTTGTTCAGATAGAGCACATTCTGGCCACTGTTGCCCACCGCCAGGTCCAGGTCGCCATCCCCATCTGCATCCCCCCACGCCACGCTATAGGTACTCTCACTGCCGCTGCCAAAATTAACGCTACTGCCAAAGCTACCATCCCCGTCGTTCAGGTAGAGTTTATTCTGACCATTGTAGGTACCCACCGCCAGATCCAGGTCTCCATCCCCATCTGCATCCCCCCACGCCACGCTATAGATACGCTCACTGCCACTGCCAACGTTAATGCCACTGCCCAAGCTGCCATCCCCGTTGTTCAGGTAGAGTTTATTCTGACCATTGTAGGTACCCACCGCCAGGTCCAGGTCTCCATCCCCATCTGCATCCCCCCACGCCACGCTATAGGTACTCTCACTGCCACTGCCAAAACCAACGGAGTCGCCAAAGCTGCCATCCCCATTGTTCAGATAGAGCACATTCTGACCACTGTTACCCACTGCCAGGTCCAGGTCCCCATCTCCATCTGCATCCCCCCACGCCACGCTATGGGTACGCTCACTGCCACCGCCAACTTTGATGTCACTGCCAAAACTGCCATCCCCGTTGTTCAGATAGAGCACATTCTGGCCACTGTTACCCACTGCCAGATCCAGCGCCCCATCCCCATCTGCATCCTCCCACGCCACGATCCAGCTGATATCACTGCCACTGCCAACTTTGATGTCACTACCAAAGCTGCCATCCCCGTTGTTCAGATAGACCACATTCTGGCCATTGTAGGTAACCACGGCCAGGTCCAGATCTCCATCCCCATCTGCATCCCCCCACGCCACGCTTGGGGTATTATCACTGCCACTGCCAAAATTAACGCTACTGCCAAAGCTGCCATCCCCATTGTTCAGATAGAGCACATTCTGACCACCGAAAGTACCCACCGCCAAATCCAGATCCCCATCCCCATCCGCATCTCCCCACGCCATGCCATAGGTACCATCACTGCCGCTGCCAAAATTAACGGAGTCGCCAAAGCTGCCATCCCCATTGTTCAGATAGAGCACATTCTGACCCGTGTAGGCACCGACCGCCAGATCCAGGTCCCCATCCCCATCTGCATCCCCCCACGCCATGCCCCAGGTACGTTCACTGCCACTGCCAAAATTAACGGAGTCGCCCAAGCTGCCATCCCCGTTGTTCAGATAGAGCACATTCTGGCCACTGTCGTTACCCACCGCCAGGTCCAGATCTCCATCCCCATCTGCATCCCCCCACACCACGCTATAGGTACGATCACTGCCGCTGCCAAAATTAACGGAGTCGCCAAAGCTACCATCCCCGCTGTTCAGATAGAGCACATTCTGACCATAGTTGTTACCCACCGCCAGATCCAGGTCCCCATCCCCATCCGCATCCCCCCACGCCATGTTGAGGGTGGCGTCACTGCCAGTGCCAAAGTTGATCGGGCTACCAAAGGTACCATCCCCGTTGTTCAGATAGAGCTCATTCTGAGCGTGGGCGTTACCCACCGCCAGGTCCGGGTCCCCGTCCCCATCTGCATCACCCCATGCCACGCTATAGGTAACATCACTGCCAGTGCCAAAGTTGTTGACGTTGCCAAAGTAGCCATGGCCCGTGGGCGCTGCGCTCTGGAATTGCCAGACGGTCGAGGAGAGGGGGTGGGTGTAGATGATGCCACGAATGGCGCTGCTGGCGCTGGTGGCCACGGGTTCGCCGGGCAAGAAGGGTTTCACCGGTGTCACCGTCACCACGTTATCACTGACGCTGTGGGTGGCCGTCACCAGCCCCTGGAACATGCTGTGCACGGCCACCGTGTGGCTGTTCACCGTGGTCGCATCCACCGCAGCGCTATAGCTCACCACGATGCGGCTGTCAAGAGCCACACCCCGCGCATTGGGCGCAGGGGTGTGGTCAGTCAGGGTCAAGGCAGAGGTTGCACCAAGCGCTGCCCCAGGACGGTAGCTCATACCCGTCCACACATTCTCTATATCCATCACCGTGGCCCGGCTCGATAGTGGCAAGAGAACCGAAGTTGTGGACAGGCTAGCATTGATCGCCAACGCCTGATGTGCTGACTTGCGACGAAGCCTGAAGTCAACATGCTCTTCTGCATCCATTACAACTTGTGCATCACCATGACCACGCTGCCACGACACATCAACCATTGCAGTCGTGGGTTCCGAATTGGTGGCCTCGAGAGGCATTGAATAGAAAATTATCCCAATGGGCAAAAATAGCAGCAGGAAAACGAGACGGCCTTGAATCGATAAATGTGATAATGAGTGCATGGATCTCTTCTCGAGGGCTAACCTGTAGACCAACAATTCGGTACAAGAAAAAATAGAGAAAGGTCACGTAAGCTTGACTTTGTACGTTTTTGTCCAAAGTCGAGCGCAGACCAATGTCAATCCTATCGTACGGGCAGGTGACGTACGGGCAGGTGACGTCCGGGCAGATGTTGCGCAAGTGCGTACGCGCACGCCCCCGATGCCAATGGATGTCCAGGACATTCTGGGAAAGCGCCAGGAGCTGTTGGTTGTTCAGGGGCACAGGAGCGCTTGCCCGGAATGCGTCACTCAACGCGATGTAAGTTATAGCCTATTCATTGCAGTGTAGCGTAAATTTCACGATCGATACCCCGAGGCTAGCAGACGATGCAGGTGAAAGTCCGTTTCAGCGGGGGTTGCATGCTAGCGTGGTAAGTTGACGTCGTCCTGACCCCTTCCCGCAAGAGAAGGCTTCTCGGCATCGGAGACAAAAACCGACAAAACTTTGGCTACAATGAAATGAAAGCTACAACCGCTGTTTGCATGCCAAAGCGAGAGACGACAAAGGCTCTCATGGTCACAGCCAAACCGACCGCAAGATGTTTCATGTTGCCTGAGGTTGGCGCAAATTATGGCTCGCGAGATCAGACAAAGCTACGCGAAGCACTGTCTACCCGCGTGAAATTGCGTCTGCTGCATAGAGTTTTTGCATGCTGATCGCCCTGGCATCACAAATTGCGCTGTGCGGTTGTAGGAGTAACGATGCTCTTCCACGGTTTCTGTTGAAATGGAAGACCGCAGCAAGAGTAATGAATGGGGAGCATTCTGCGGTTGCTTGGGCCATCGATTGGTACATCGACTGGTGCGCCGAGGACAGTTCCATTTGTGAGGGCATGGCACCCAAACCGGCGCTGGGTTCGGATATCTGCCAAAGACAACGAAGATGATTGTACCATAGGGCCCGCTAGCCATTGCACGTCTTTTATCCAATCACCAGTAAAGCAAATGGACCAAAACCATACAGTAAATCATACCTATGTCAGTGGAATTTGGCGGATCCTCAGCGGCCCTTCGTGCCATTGTCGGGACCACGCGCTGTCCGTTGTTTGCCAACAGCCGAAGGAGCGAACAACTGCATCACCATTGCTGCTCTGTCAACTCAAGTTGTTACCTGCCATCTCTACACGAGAGTGATTGCTGAAAACTTTCTCTCTACCACGCGCCCAGAAGGCAACCGGGGAACAACTTATAGAGAAATCATTTAATAATCGCACCATCGTGGAATCAGCGTTCTCTAACACTGGACGTGCGCAGTAGAGAACGCGCACTCCACAAGGTGCAAGCTCTGTTTGCTTTCTCGATTAGGTTATTACCTTCCTTGGCAAGTCACTTTTACTTGGTTTATACTCGCGAGACAGATGTTTCACCGTAATCAGCCAAAACCGAGGAGCAACTAGATGAGCGCCCAAGAGAGCCTGGAAGAATTGACCATTCACCGCTACTTGCAAGCGAGTGACCACCAAAGCACGACTGGCGAGCAGAGTATCTTTCGTGCCATTGGCGTCGAGCCGATCATCAACTGCCGCGGCACCTTTACCATCATCGGCGGCTCGGTAGAATTGCCCGTGGTACAGGCGGCGATCAAAGAGGCCGCCCGCCACTTCGTACAATACGACGAATTGGCCGAGGGCGTGGGGCGGCGGCTGGCCGAGCTTACCGGCGCGGAATGGGGATTGGTCTCTGCGGGCTGCGCCGCGGGCATGAAGCATGTCACCGCGGCCTGTGTCACTGGCGGTGATCCGGAAAAGCTAATCCGCATTCCCGAACTAACCGGCTTCGCCAAGACCCAGGTGATCGTCCCGCGCACTTCGCGCAATCCCTATGACCATGCGCTGCGCAACATCGGCGTCGAGATCGTCATGGTCGATACCGCCGAGGAATTGGCACAGGCGATCAACAGCAAGACAGCCATGATCTACCTGGTTTCCGGTGAGGAGACGGCAACAGGGCAACCACTATCGGTGGAGACGATTGTGGCCCATGCCAAACCCGCGGGTGTGCCTGTATTGGTCGATGCCGCGGCCGAAAATCTCACGATCCCTTGCCTGCATCTGGAGCGGGGCGCCGATGTGGTGGCCTACAGCGGCGGCAAAGCGCTCTGTGGACCGCAAGGAGCGGGGCTGCTGTTGGGCAGAAAGGATCTGCTAATGGCCGCGTGGCAGGCCAGTGCGCCCCACCACGGCCCCAACCGCGACAACAAAATTGGCCGCGAAGAGACCATGGGGATGCTCGCCGCGGTGGAAGCGTGGGTGCTGCGCGACCATGCGGCTGAGTGGCAAAGCTGGCTGGATCGGCTCGACTACATTGCGCAGCGGGCCAGCAGCGTGCCCGGTGTGGAAACGTACGTGGAACAACCGCGTGGGCTCGTCAACCGTGCGCCCGCACTGGTAATTGGCTGGGATCCCGCCGCGCTGCATCTGACGGGCGAAGCCGTGGCAGAAGATTTCGCACGCAAGCGTCCGCGCATTGCCGTGGGCAGCCAGGATAGCGCCACCCAAGCCGCGATCCGCATCAATCCCAGCCAGATGCAACCGGGCAACGAGTCGATTGTCGCCGAGCGCATCGTCGAGATTCTCTCGGCACCGCGTGAACCACAGCCAGCCCAATTGGCCGCGGCCACCGTCGACATCAGCGGCCACTGGGATCTCACCGTCGACTATTTCACCAGCAGCAGCCACCACCGGCTCTATCTCCAACAGGCAGGCAACTGGATCACTGGCACGCACCGCAGCGAATTTGCCGAACAGCCCATCGTCGGCACGGTGGAGGGAAACGAGCTGAAGCTGCGCAGCGAGGTGCAACAGCCGGGCGATCGCATTCCGTTTCTCTTCTCTGGCCAGGTTGTCGATGAACAGGACGAACAGATGCACGGCTCTCTCTTTCTCGGCGAATATTTGACCGCCCAATTCAGCGCCACCCGCACGCACTATCAACCACTCGAGCAGCCCTTTGCCATTCCCAGCGGACCACCGCTGGCGACATAGTTCGCGCAGTTAAAACTCGTTTCCAACAGCAGGAAACCGCTTCAAGCGCACAATTCAGCGGTTGAGACCGCTTCGCACAGTTAGCAGCCCGATTGATTGGTGCTTTTGCATGCAGATTTCAGACCCGGCTTCTGACAGAAGCCGGGTCTGTTTTACCCCAATTTTGGCAAATTTTCGTGGATCTGTAAGAAAATCCCCTCATCCTGATACTAATTAGAGCGAGTCACAAATTCAGGAGAGAAATCGACCGATGCATGAGCAGGAACAAAAAGCAATCTTTGATAGTTGGCTCGACCAACACAAGGGCATCCTCTTTAAAATCGTGCGTGCCTATGCCTTTACCACACCCGATCAGGACGATCTCTTTCAGGAGATTGCACTGCAACTGTGGCGCTCGATCCCCGATTTTCGGGGCGAAGCCAAAGCCTCCACCTGGATCTATCGGGTGGCGCTCTATGCGGCCTCCACCTGGACGCGGCGCGAGCAGAAGCAACCGAACACCGCGCCGCTCACCGCGGTGGCGCAGACGCTAACCGCCTTGGAAGAGCCCACCGATCCGCGGGTGACGTGGCTCTATGAGCAGATTGCCCAGCTCGATCCAATTGATCGCTCGGTCTGTTTGCTCATGCTGGAAGGCTTTAGCTACAAAGAGATGGCCACAATGTTGGGGATCTCGGAGAGCAATGTGGGGGTGAAGCTCCATCGCATTAAACAGCGGCTGGTGGGGCAATCACGAAAGGAAGTCGCCAATGGCGTCTAAACGTGAACAGGAGCATGCCCAAGCGTGGGCAAAAAGTGACGAATCAGAATCCATGAATCCACTGGAAAACCAAAACGAATTTGCTGAAATGATGGAGTTTACTGAGATGAAAGTGATCTGGGACAGCCAAAACGGAGAACGGTTATACGCGATCAATGAGAGCGCTCTCTATCAACAGATCAAGGGCAAAGGCAAGACAATTGCCCGCTTGTTGCGACGATTTGAGCTCGTCATGATCGGGGTCAATATTCTGGTTGGCATCCTGTTGACGGGGGTTGCCTGGCTCAATGGCTCGGCCTTCTACGCGTATCTGTTGCCAATGCTCTACATGGGCTACGCGCTCGTTGCCTGGCTCTGGCGGCGGGGGCGCCGCCAACAGGATGTCCATTTTGAGCCCACAATGTTGGGCGATCTCGACAAAGCGATCTGGCGAATCAACTATCTGATCCGCCGCAGCCATGAGTTGATGCTCTGGTATCTGGTGCCCCTCACAGTGGCCATGGCCGGCTACCTGCTCTATGAAGGCTCGCCCTTCTTTGCCCTGGCCACCGTTGCGGTGATGGCGCTTTCCGGATTCGCCACCGACCGCTGGGAGATCAAACGTTGTTATCTGCCCCAGAAAGCGGCGCTCGAATCGTTGCGTTCTACCTTGTTGGCCGCGGAGGCATAGGCGGCAGACGGATGTAGAGCTGCTGCGAATTGCTCAGGGAGCACCCGGCACCAACGGGACGATCACGTGGAGCAGAATGTCGGCTGCAAAGTGTGCGATCATGGCATACGCCAACCCGCGTTGCCAGTAGAGCCACCCAAAGCAGAGGCCGGGAATGCCATTCAACACCAACGCACGCGCGATTACCAATCCGGTCAATGGCACGCCAAGCCCCGCGGTCGCGGGTAGGTGTCCCAGGCCAAAGAAGATGGCCGCGAGGATAATTGCCAGCCAGTGAATGGCCGCGGTTGGCTGGCCCGTCGCGCTGCGCTGGAGCTTGCTGCCCAACCAGACGAGCAGGGTCATCAAGAAGAGACGCAACATGACTTCTTCTGTGATACCGCCATAAAAGGCAGCCAGAAAGCCCTGCCAGGCTGGCGGCTGCGCGCTATCGGGGAAGGCCAACCCCTGCCCGGCCATTGCTGGCTTGAAATAGAGCAATTCCAGCCCAACGATAATTAGCGCGGCCAAAATACCAATCATTGCTGCTTGGCTGGCTCTCTTTCGCCACTGCTTTTCGAGTGGTTCCCCTTGCAACCACGCCTCAAACAGTGGCAAGCGCAACCCAACACGCGCGGCCAAGGCGAGCCCAATTGCCGTCATGACAGCCAGCAGCACCCCGTTCTGCAACAGACCAATGAGCAGCAGGATCGGCAAAGAGAAGGGCAGATCCGCGCTTTGCAACAGCTCTGCCTGTGTGCTCAACAGATAGGGAATGATGGCTACCGCGCCCAGTAGCGCCAGCAGCCAGATCCCAAAGAATAATCGGCGTTTCATCTTCAACTCCACCATATGTTTGTGGCCCGCGGTGCTGCCCGCGCCCTTGGAG
The DNA here is from genome assembly GCA_965228585.1 of Caldilineaceae bacterium. Taxonomy (GTDB): domain Bacteria; phylum Chloroflexota; class Anaerolineae; order Caldilineales; family Caldilineaceae; genus JAHBVH01. The sequence goes on along the minus strand of CBDDHX010000004.1, from coordinate 1,461,275 downwards.
CGTCGAGGGCCAAAGTTGATTTCCCCAACACTATATCACCCATTGTGCATCTCTGAAAAGAGTAATTTTGGCGAATGTGTCTATCGTTCGCAGGCGCAAATACCCCACTACACCCCATTTGGTAGAGGAACCACCAACTCACAGACACAGAGGCTCTGGTCGCATCACGACGCGCCAAACCACACCCCGCAACAGCCCGGACAACACCAAAGTGTCTATACGCCCCCACCCTGCTCATCTATACTGGCAACATCCGTGGAAAGATTGACGCAACGTCATCAGACCGAAGGGAAGCCGAAGATGAAAGCAGCCGAAGCAATGATGCAGGAGAAGAAAGCATGGAGCGAGCTCAGCTGGGGTTGGATCAGTGGCACCGCGTCAGGTATTGGCGCATCGGTGGGGGTAGCTTGGGAGAGTTGGAGTCTATTTTTTCTCATCACGGCCCTGATTGCCACCTTCATGATCTGGCGAGCACGGTGGTGATCGCGGGCATGACGGTAACCGCGGGCAAAATAGCAACCACCTAAAGTGGGCTCTGTTTGAAAACAGTAGTTCCGGCAAGCGGGAAACCTACCGTTTTCAAGCCAACCGCACTGTAATCATAAACATAAACACAAGCAGAACTATTCACACAGCAGGGGAGCAATCATGACAAACTTACAGAAAATAGGCGGTGTGGCCGCCCTGGTAAATGCAACGGCCTACCTGATTGGCTTTGGGATGGTCTTTACCATGTTGGCCCCCATCCTGGACGCCGAACCCGCAGCCTATCTCGCCTTCATGGCCGAGAACCAGACCCTGCTCTATGTCTGGCATCTGATCATATACGTTATTGCAGGTGTCTTTATGGTGCCGCTGATGCTGGCGCTACACGAACGACTCAAGGCAGTGGCACCGGCCACCGCTCAAATCGCCACCGCCATTGGGCTGATCTGGGCGGGGTTGGTGATTGCCAGCGGCATGCTCTTTCTCAAAGACATTGGCGTCGTCGCCGAAATCTACGCCCGCGACCCCGCGCAGGCCGAGACAGTTTGGCTGGCCTTGGCCGCGGTGGAAAATGCGTTGGGTGGCGGGATCGAACTACCCGGTGGTCTGTGGGTGCTCTTGATTAGCAGCGAGGCACTGCGTACTCGTGCCCTGCCCTGGATGCTCAACAGCCTGGGGCTGCTCATTGGTCTGGCCGGTCTGCTCACCATGGTGCCCGCGCTGAGCGAGCCGGGGGCCGCCATCTTTGGGCTGGGCTTCATCCTCTGGTTCATTGCGGCTGGCATCGTGCTCTTGCGCAGCCAACCGAATGTGACCACAGATGCACTGATGCCGAGCAACGCCACGGCCCCAGCATAGATCGCCCCGAGCCCGTTCTCGTGCACATGGCAGCACCATCGCGTGGGTGAGTGTCAGAAAGAGGTCAGGCCGGGGAGAGGCAACGCCGAGATCGGTCTGTACAATAGATGCCATGGAACAAGTCCTCCTCTTCTGACACAAGAAAATCGATCATAATCGCTGCAGGTATGCAGAGAAAAGGAGCAGTCAGATGCAAGCAATCCGCTACACCTCCTACGGTGGGCCAGAGGTGTTACAGCTGGTGGCGGTGGAAAAGCCGACACCCCAGCCCGACCAACTGTTGGTGAAGATCCATGCGGCCGCGGCGAACCCACTCGACTGGCACCACATGCGCGCCGACCCGTTCCTGGTTCGCCTGGGCAAAGGTCTGTTTGGGCCGAAGGATCCACGGTTGGGGGCAGATATTGCGGGGCGCGTCGAGGCGGTGGGCAGCGCGGTAACGGAATTTCAGCCGGGTGACGCAGTCTTTGGAGAGATTGCGGTTGGTGGCTTTGCCGACTATGTGGCGGTCTCCCCGGCGAATTTGGCCGCCAAACCGGCCAACCTCACCTTTGCCGAGGCCGCTTCGATTCCCGTGGTGGGGTTCACTGCCTTGCAAGGGCTGCGCAAAGGCGGGATCAAAGCGGGGCAGCAAGTGCTGGTCAATGGCGCGTCGGGTGGTGTGGGCACGGCTGCCGTACAGATCGCCAAAGCATTTGGCGCAGAGGTGACCGGCGTCTGTAGCGGACGCAACCTGGAGCTGGTGCGCTCAATCGGCGCTGATCATGTGGTGGACTATACGCAAGAGGATTTCACCCAAAGCGCACAAAAGTATGATCTGCTCTACGATGCCATTGGCAATCGATCGGTGGCCGCGTACAAGCGGGCGTTGAAACCGGCGGGGGTTTGTGTGGTCGCGGGCTTTACCACACTGGGCCACATGGTGGGCTTGGTTGCAATGGGCGCATGGGTCTCGAAAACGAGCGCAAAGCAGATTGGTAGCATGGGGGCGGCCCAGCCCAATCAGGCAGATTTGGCCACACTCAAAACCATGTTGGAAGATGGTCAGCTAACGCCTGTGATCGACCGCACCTATCCACTCGCTGAAACCGCGGCAGCGATTCGTTATCTGGAGACGGGGCGCGCCCGCGGCAAGGTAATCATCGCGATTGCAGAGAGCGACCAAAGGTAACAATTAGCGCCTGCAGGCGTCTTGTAGAGACTCACAATCGGAAACAAGCCACAGGAGGGCAACAGATGAATCGCGAACAAATGTTGATTGAAGCCGAGGAATTGATCGCCAAATTGGGTGATCCCAACCTGCGCATCTACGACGCTACCATCCTCTTCTTTCGTCAAGAAGGGGAGCCGACCGCCCACGCAGAATACACACGTGCCCACATCCCCGGAGCGGCCTTTTTTGACCACGAACAGGTCTCGGATCCCAACAATCCCTATATGTACATGATCCCGCCGGAAGCAGAATTGGCCGCCCAACTTGGCAAGCTGGGCATCGCGACAGACTCGGAAGTGATCTTTTACACGCCAGGGATGCTGCCTTGCGCCACCCGTGCCTGGTGGGTATTGCGCTATGCCGGCCACGACAACGTGCGCGTGCTCAACGGCGGGCTGGCCGCGTGGCAAGCAGCCGGTGGCGAGATTGAGCAGGGCGACAACCGTTACGAACCCACGACCTTTGTCACGCAGATTCGGCCCGAAATGTTTGCCAGCAAAGAAGATGTACTTGCCGCGCTGCAAGCGGGCAATGTCTGCACAGTCAATACATTGACCACCGAGAGCTATGCGCAAGGGCATATTGCCGGCTCAACGCTGCTGCCCTGCGGCGATCTCATGCACGAGATGGCCGCGTTCGTGGATAATGAGACCCTGGCGGCGCGCCTGCAATCGGAAGCAGAACACGAGCGCATCATCACCTATTGTGGCGGGGGCATTGCGGCCACGGTCAATGCCATGGCCCATCTCATGGCCGGCAACAAAAACGTCGCGGTCTACGATGGCTCGATGTCCGAGTGGGCAGGGGAAGGGTTGCCGATCAGCCAAGGAGAAAGCGCGTAGGATTGTCCCGCTCGGGCAGACCGCCTGAATTATTAGAGGAGACGTTGGAAGGCCACAGCGATGTCTACAACCACTATCCCGCCACACTGGTGGCCCACCACCACAGCCACGACACCGCCATCCGGTGTTGTGGTTGTGAGTGCCAACTACAATACAAAAGCACTGATTGCACAGTTGCTCTGGTCACTCCATCGGTTTCTTGGCCCAGAGCTAGCTGGAGTGGTCATTGTCGACAACGGCTCAACCGATGGATCAGCCGCAATGCTCCGGGCGGTTGCCGATGGTGGACTTTGTCACCTCATTGCCAACCAACAGAATCGGCATCATGGGCCAGCGCTCACGCAGGGGCTCTCTTATCTGGCAGAGCAAGGACAAGCAGCACCCAACGGTCGACCTTGGGTCTGGCTGCTTGATTCGGATTGCATGATTGCGCGTGCATCTGCAGCAACAGCGGTAATCGCCGCAGCCACCAGCGCCAATGCGGCGCTGGTGGGCGAAGCATATTGGAATCGATGGAATCAGATGGCGCAATTTGCGGGCTATTCCCTGTTGCTGGATCCGGCACAGGTTTGGCGTCCGGAGATTGGCACCATCCCGGATGGTGGGGATCCCATTGGCGAGTTTGAGCAAGCGTGTCGAGCACAGGGGCTTTCGACCCACTCATTCCCATTTGCCAAAGATGGCTATCTCGTTCATCTCGGGCGCAGCACGCTGGCCGGTGTTTATGCACGCGCGGAAACAGGCCATCCACTCTATGAATGGGCCACGAGCCACCACAAGCCCCATTTCCAAGAAGTCCCCACGGCAAAGGCACGACATGTCGCGCTCGTTGAGGAATTCAATAGAGCGGTGCCGACCGTAGAAGCCAACGTATTAATTGAAGCTTGCCTGTCACCGCGCAAAGCATCTGGTGCTGCGTAATCTGCTTGTCAAATTCAGTGGCGGCGTTGCGGTTCTACGGCGCGTTGCTACGCTGAATGCTGCATCCGCTGGAGTTGATCAGGGCGTACCATTGGCTCGCGTAGAAGGTGTAGAGGGCGTCGATGCCATTGCAATTGTTGGCACGCTCGCGCCGCGCAGCTCAAGCTTTTCGGCATAGTGACAGGCCGCGAAATGGCCCGGTGTAATCTCGCGCAGTGCGGGCTCTTCGTGGACACAGCTGGAGCCATCGCTATAGCGACAGCGGGGATGGAAATAGCAACCGGTGGGCGCGTGCGCGGGGTCGGGTACATCGCCTTCCAGGACGATCCGCCGCTTGGGATCGCGCAGGAGCGGATCGGGCTGGGGCACGGCGGAGAGCAGTGCTTCGGTGTAGGGGTGCATTGGCTGGGCATAGAGTTCGTCGGTACTCGCCAACTCAACCAGCTTGCCAACATACATCACCGCCACGCGATCACAGATATATTCCACCACGCTGAGATCGTGGGCAATGAAGAGATAAGTCAGGTGATATTCGCTCTGCAGATCCTCCAACAGATTGAGGATCTGTGCCCGCACCGACACATCCAACGCGGAGACGGCTTCGTCACAGATGATCAGTCGTGGGTCGAGCGAAAGCGCGCGGGCAATGCCGATCCGCTGCCGCTCGCCGCCACTAAAGGCATGGGGATAGCGTCGCATGTATTCGGGACGCAGCCCCACCCGGCGCAGCAGATCCGCCACGCGATCTTCCAATTCCTGGCCACGGGCGATCTTGTACAGCTTCATCGGCTCGCCCACCAGGTTGATGACAGGCATGCGCGGGTTCAAGGAAGAATAGGGGTCCTGAAAGATCAGTCGGATCTGCTGATGATAGGGGCGCAACTGCTGGTCATTTAGTGGGGCCAGATCCACCACATGGCCATCTGCGCGGCGATAGAGAATTTGGCCGGCGGTCGGTTGATAGGCGCGAATGATGCAGCGCCCCGTCGTTGTTTTGCCACAGCCACTTTCGCCAACCAAGCCCAAGGTTTCACCGGGCCGAATAAAGAGGTTGACGCCATCAACAGCCTTGACGTGGTTTGTGACCCGGCGCAACAGCCCCTGGCGCAGCGGGAAATGCATCTTCAGATCCCGCACCTCTACCATGGCGTCATTGCGGATGGTGTGGGTGTCCACTGGCGTGCGATCGTTCCCCGATCGGTTGGCTTCTTCTTGGACAGACATAAAACTTACCTCTAATGCTTGGCATATCAGTTGAATGGATGAAATTCACACAGCGCTGACAGTGGCGGGGCTCTCACGCCGCCGGTGAGGCGACCCCTGCGGTCGCCGCTTCCACATCTTCTGTGGGTTCGCTGTAGAGCAGGCAGCGCACAACACGATCTTCCCCAATGACAACGGGGGGTGGCGAAACCCGATCACACAGACCGGGCATTGCCTGATCACAGCGCAGGTGATAGGGACAGCCCGCGGGCCGGTTGTAGGGATCCGGCACCATTCCCTGGATCGAATTTAGCCGTTGGCCCGAGGCGCGCAGCCCGAGCCTGGGAATGGAACGCAACAAGCCTTGGGTGTAGGGATGGTGGGCATCGTGAAAGATCTCTTTGACTTCACCCTGCTCGGCCACGGTGCCCAGATACATTACCACCACATCGTCGGCCATTTCCGCCACCACACCGAGATCGTGGGTGATCAGCATAATGCTCATGCCCATGTCATCCTTCAGCTCGCGCATCAGATCCAGAATCTGCGCCTGCGTTGTCACGTCGAGGGCCGTGGTCGGTTCGTCGGCAATGAGCAGGCTTGGCCCGCAGCTCAACGCCATGGCGATCATGGCCCGTTGACGCATGCCCCCACTCAACTGAAAGGTGTAGGCACCCATTCGCTCTGCCGGGCGCGGGATGCCAACGCGATGCAACAGTTCGATTGCACGTTCGTTTGCCTCCTCTTTCGTGACGGGCAAATGCAGCCGAATGGCCTCGGTAATTTGGTGGCCAATGGTGTGAATGGGACTGAGGGAGGTCATCGGTTCCTGAAAGATCATTGAGATGTCGCGACCGCGCACGTCCCTGATCTGCGCGGAACGTGGGTCCAGCGCGGCCAGATCCACTGTCTCCGTTGCGGTCGAGCCCGCTTCGCCACGCAACCGGTGAAAGAGAATCTGACCACCAACCACCCGCCCGGGACGATCGAGGATCTGCAAGATGGAACGCGCGGTGACGCTCTTGCCACAACCACTTTCGCCCACGATACAGAGGGTTTTGCCCCGTTTCATTGTAAAAGAGACACCGTCGACAGCACGCACAACGCCATCATCGGTAACAAATTGGGTCTTGAGATCTTTCACCTCGAGCAGAAAATCTGAATTGCTCATGAAGTAGTCCTTGCTATCGAATTGCTGGTAGCACGCCAAAGACGCGTGGCGGAGGGCATTGCAGCGCTGAGCGCGCTCCGATTGAGGGAAGCCACGCTGTCGCCTGTGCACCAGATGCCACGCCAGCCCACGGCATGACAGACTTGCTCACTGCCCATAGGGATCCGCGGCATCGCGTAGCCCGTCGCCCAAAAAGTTTAATGCCAACACGGCAATGACCACCGCCAGACCGGGCAGCAGCAGCCACGGCGCCGTCGAGACCGAGCGAATATTCTGCGATTCCTGTAACAGAACACCCCAGCTCACAATTGGCGGGCGCAACCCGAGACCGAGAAAGCTCAACGAGGTTTCCGCGAGGATCATGCCGGGAATGGAGAGGGTGAGAGAGGCGATGATGTGGCTGAAAAAGGAGGGGACCATGTGCACCAGAATGATGCGCATTCGGTTGTTCCCATCCAGCCGTGCCGACGTAACAAAATCCTCGGTACGCAGGGAGAGAAAGCGCCCACGCACCACTCTGGCCAGCCCGGTCCAGCCAATTAACGACAGAATAATTGTAATCCCGAAGAAGACCTGCAACGACGACCAGGAAGAGGGCAGCGCGGCGGCCAAACCCATCCACAGCGGGATGGTCGGGATCGAGCGCAAGAGCTCGATCGCGCGCTGAATAATATTGTCGACCGCGCCACCATAGAAGCCCGATAGCCCCCCCAGGATGATCCCCAGGAAGAAACTGAGGGCCACGCCCACCAATCCAATGGTCATGGAAATGCGCGTGCCGTAGATGATGCGGCTCAAGAGATCGCGCCCCAGACGGTCTCCACCAAGCAGATACATTGGTGCTAGGATCCGATCTGGATCCCCATCATAGACAGCGGGTGCGATCAGATGAGTGTCCATTTCAAAGAGCCCCCACAGCGTGTAGGGTGTCCCCTGCACAAAAAAGCCAACGGGAATCTTCTGCTCTTCATCAATCACAAATGACCGCCGCAATGCCACCGGATCGATTTCCACGCGATAGCCGTTGACATAGGGATCAAATTGCCAGCCATCGGCTTGCTGTTGAAAGAGATGGAGGGGCTGTGGTGGGGCGTAGGTAAATTCCGAGCTAAAGGCAACGCCGCGGAATGGGGCCAGGAATTCGGCAAAGAGCACAACGAGGTAGATGAGAATCGTTACGGAGCCGCCCACCATGGCAAGGCGATGTTTGCGAAACTTGCGCCAAATGAGCACCCACTGCGAGGCGACCAGAATTTTTGCCTCGGATTCGGGCATCGGCTCATCTGGACCCATGGGGAGCACAGAGCCACCTCGTTGCTCGCGCTCTTCAGGAATTGAACGAACTTCAGTAGTCATACAGCAGGCCCTTTACTGTGTAAGGCGGATACGTGGATCGAGCCATGCCAACAGAATATCGGAGATCAGTGTGCCGATCACTGTCAGGATACTCAACAACATGATGAAACTGCCGGCCAGATACATATCTTGCGAGAGCAGCGCCCGCAAGAGCAATGGCCCCGTCGTTGGCAGCCCGAGAACAATTGAAACGATCGCAGCCCCAGAGACCAACGTCGGCAATGTCCAGCCGACCGTGCTCACAAAGGGATTGAGCGCGACGCGCACGGGATAGGTGAGCAACAGTTGATTCTCACGCATCCCTTTGGCACGCGCGGTGACCACATATGGTTTGTAAAGCTCGTCCAGCAAATTGGCCCGCATGATGCGGATCAACCCTGCCGTGCCTGCCGTGCCGATAATGACAACGGGGATCCAGAGATGTTGAAAGAGATCCCAGATTTTGCCCCAACTAAGTGGCGCGTCTGCATATTCGGGCGAAAAGAGCCCGCCCACGCTCTGGTTGAAATATTTAAATGCGACATACATCAAGACCAGTGCCAAGAGGAAGTTGGGGATGGCCAGGCCAACGTAGCCAATAATGGTGGCAATGTAATCACCGATCGAATATTGGCGGACTGCAGAATAGATGCCAACGGGGAAGGCAACCACCCAGGTAAAGAGGAGCGCAGCCAACGAGACCGTAAAGGTCAGCAGCAGACGGCCCCAGATCAATTCGCTGACCGGTTGATTCCACTCGAACGACTGACCGAAGTCACCGCGCAAGAGAATGCCACTGATCCACTTCCAATATTGGACGTAGATCGGCTGCCCCAGCCCATAGCGTTGCTCCATTGCAGCCAGGGCAGAAGCATCAATGGTCTCACCGGTTGCTGTCATTGACGCCACAACCGAAGTCAAATAATCCCCAGGGGGCAGCTGAATGATGGCAAATGAGATAATCGAAATAATAAAGAGCGTCGGAATCATGAAGAGGACCCGACGTACGATAAACTGGATCACCCATTCCTCCTTTGTCCACAGACGATGGTGGGTCCATGCAGTGGTGGGTCTACACAGTGGTGAAACTACACAGTGCGGGATCTTTGCAATGATGGCTCTATGCAGCCGCAATCGATGCGCTGCTGATAGATATTGGTGGCAGATGCTGTCGGTCTATGTTCAGTAATGATTTGCGGCAGTGATTTGCGGCAGTGATTTGCGACAGTGATGGGCGACAGTGATGTGCGATAGTGGCTCTCTGTTTGGCAATGTATGCAATGAAAATGTATGCAATGAGTACGGGAGATTTGCGTGGCAACGAACGGTTACGATTCGCAGCTATTGCCTGGAGCACGGGCTGCGTGGCCCGTGCTCCAGTGTGGTGCGGTGGAACGTAAGCAAATGTCACACTACACGCGCACCGTCTCAATGGCCATCAAGTCTACTGCTCGATCCAGTAGGTCGAGGTATTGGTCGGGAATGGATCGGGATAGTTCCACGATTCCGGCATGGCATCTGGCACGTTGTGGAAGTTATTCTTCACCACCCCATATTGTCCCATATCCAGACTGATGCCAATTGCCCAGAACTGATCGATCGCAATATCAATGATCTGGTTCATCAACTCGCGTTGCACCTCAGGATCAGCGGTGGCTTTGACCTGATCGTAAAGCTGTTGTTGTTCCAGAGCCGCGGCTGGGGGTTCTTCGGGTTCTGCACCAAAGCTGCCCTGTTCATACCACGCGCCCCAGGCCGGTGCAAAGGTGCTACCGCCCGAGCCGGGCATGAGGAAGGAGCCAGGATTCAGCAGCGTTGCCAGCCCACCATCGCTAAAGTTGGCGGTTGCATCGTAATCATTCGCCTCGCGTCGCTCAGTCAGCAGCTCGCCGCTAATGCCCGCGATGTTCATATCGATACCCACGGCATCCCAGTAGAGATCAACCAGTTCCAACACATCGACCCAAGCCGGGAAACGCGTCGCATCCACGATCATGTCAAAGCGGATCGGTTCGCCATCTGGCCCAAGTCGGATTCCATCAGAATTTTTCTCGGGATAGAGTCCATCGAGTATCTCATTGGCCAGGGCGACATCATAGTCGGTGTACTGCGTCGCCAGCGTTTCGTTGTAATACTCGCTAGTTGGCTTGGGTGCACCTTGATAGGGAACGCCCTGCCCCACAAAGACAGTATCAATGATCTCTTGGCGATTGATGGCATGGGAGAGTGCAACCCGGAAATCTTTGTTCTGGAAGACTTCGCGCAGTGCCTCATTCTGAGTGTTCAAGTTCAGATGTAGCATCAATGTGTTGGCGGTGTCGCGGATCTGATCGAAGAAGCGATAGTCGCCTTCTTCCATGTTATCAAAGAAGACAGCTTTGTTCTGCAGCGCGTTGGCGTAGTAATTCATGAACTCGACCTCGCCGTTGAGCGTGCGCAGCAACAACACTTCGGGATCGCCCAGGAATTCCCATTCAATCCGGTCGATGTAGGGCAACTGATTGCCTTCGGTATCCACCTTCCAATAGTACGGATTGCGCTCGGAAACGGCACGGGTTACATTCCCACCGGCCGGCTCCACCGTACGCCATGCATAGATGACGGGCAACTCCTCATTGGTCCAGCCAGCGCCATTGTTGGAGCGCGATCCCGTCTTGGATTGCAACAGCTCCACCCAGCTCGGCTGCCCCGATTCTTCCACCAGCGCATCCAGATTTTCCGTGTTGTAATCGGCGTGGAACTGTTGCACATAATGTTCGGGAAATTCCATCATATCCGACCCGCTTGGCGTTGCCAGCCGCTGCAGGAAGAGACCATAGGGGGCAGCAAAGGTGAATTTGATGGTGTGGTCGTCGATCTTCTCCAGCACAACAAACTCGCCATCAACCGTGAGCCAGCCGGGCAGCGCGGGTGTAATATTTTCGTTGAGCACAATATCGTTGTACCAGAACATGATGTCATCCGCGGTAAATGGTTCGCCGTCGGACCATTTGATCCCTTCGCGCAGGTAGAAGGTAAATTCAGAAGAATCATCATTCACATCCCACGATTCCGCCACATTGGGTACCAGCCCGTCCCAATTTGCCGTCCAGTTCACCAGATTCTCATTGCCCATGAAGGAATAGAGCCGCGATGACCAGGAGCCAAGCAGCGGATGGCGCATGGTGCCACCATATTCGCCAATCGATTCCAACGGTTCAATGACTTTGGGGTTGGCCGGCAACCGCTCTTCCAGCGGGGGAAGTTCGCCCGCGGCCACCATCTGTTGCCACTGTGGTGCCTGGTTGGCGCTCACACCTTCCGGTACATCGGCAGCCGCACTGTCGTCGGCAGCAGCACTGTCGTCGGCAACAGCATCTGCAGCAGGGGCAGCTTCTTCTGGCGCAACGGCAGCACCACCACAGGCGGCAAGCCCAACGGTTACCAGCAAAAGTGATACAAGAACCAAAAACCAACGCAGACCGCGACGCGATATGTGTGGAGTCATGGATGCTCTCCTCTTTTGTATGAAATTAATTCAACGGTAGTTTAGTGGTCTTCCCGATAAGTCGAGCAAGATCTTCCGGGGCAGATGAGCCCGGATTTAGCGAGAGAACCGTTCAAGAAATGTCGAGGGATGGTATTTGGGAACCTACTTTGGGAAGCTTGGAGACTGGGTGCCAGTCCGCACATAGGCTATCATGTAAGTAGAGTACTGTCAAACCACTTTTCTTGTTCGGGTCTATTTCTCTGTTGGGGCGAGGATGGTCTTCAGGAGCGTGAACCGCACGTAGCTTCCCCATACGTACAAGGCCGCTTCTTGTTCGCATGGAAGATGGAGCCTATCCTGAAAGCCGGTTGTACTGCTTGAACCACCGCCAGCCAGCTACGTCAACGCAGAGAATATCAAGACAGATAGAATCGGTAGCTAGAATCGGTAGAGGAACAATGAACCCAGATCAAGGTGCGGGTGTCAATCGGGAGCAGGCAGCAACGTTTCTCCGCGAATATTACAGCGAATATTACGGTGAAACAGTGACAGCTATTGCGCTGGTGGGCGAAGGTGCGTGGTCGCGCTGCTTCGGCTTTCGGCACGGCGAATCGGATCTGGTGATCCGCTTTGGCAACTATGTCGATGATTTTCAAAAAGATGAAGTGGCCCAACAATATGGCACCCCGGGCCTGCCCATTCCCACGGTGCTCGCGGTTGGGCAGGCTTTTGATGGCTACTATGCCATCTCTGCCCGCGCCCACGGTGTGCCACTCGAAAGTGTGGACGCGAACCAGTGGCAGGCATTGGTACCCGCGGTGGCCACGGCACTAGAGACCATGCGTCTGACCGATCTGGCGGACACGGCCGGCTTTGGGGGCTGGGACGCGACCCGCACGGCACCCCATGATAGCTGGGCCGACCATCTATTGACGGTGAACGTTGACACACCCGATCGGCGCTCCCATGGCTGGCGCCAGAAGCTGATGACCTGCCCCGAAGCCAACGAGACCTTTGTCTGGGGCTATGAATTGCTGCAACAGTCTGTTGTGGAGAACGTACCTCGCTCCCTGCTGCACTGCGATCTGATCAATCGCAATGTGCTGGTGCAGGGGCACCACATCGATGGTATCTTTGATTGGGGGTGCTCGCTCTATGGGGATCATCTCTATGAGCTTGCCTGGTTTGAATTTTGGTCGGCATGGTACCCGCAACAGGATGTGACGCTCTTGCGCAGAGCATTGGAAGCAGCGTGGCGGGCAGCAGGTTATTGGCCAGAGAAATACGCCGCCCGGCTACGCGCCTGTCACCTCCACATTGGCCTCGATCACCTCGCCTACAATGCCTACGTTGGCGATCAGGAAGCGCTGTTGGCCACGGCCGCGCGCACGCGCACAATGGCATCACAACCGTAGCGCCACGGGCCACGCCCCAAAATTTAGCACGTTGCCTCCCCATCTATTCTTCGCTATACTACCGCACAGACGGCACTGCCACCCGTTTTCCTGGTGTGCCGCTGTGCAATGCTCCCTCACACCAACCCACATCCTGCTTGCCAGGCGCTCAATCGAGCTGCCACAACAGCTTCAGGACGGACAGTTGCAGAACCCACCCAAAGGATGGCCACGCAATGAGCAAACCCAACCTTCTCTTTATTCTAACTGACCAGCAACGGGCCGATTCGCTGGCCTGCTATGGCAATAACCACGTACAGGTCCCAAACCTCAACCGACTGGCCGACGAGAGTTTCGTCTTTGCAGACGCGTATGTCTCGCAGCCCGTCTGTAGCCCCGCGCGCGCAACCCTGCTGACCGGCACCTATCCCCACACGGCGCGGGTGCCGGCGTGCAACATACGGCTCCCCGAAGATCTGCCCACCATTGCCGAATTGGTCGACGACGACTATGAGTGTGCCTGGCTGGGCAAATGGCACCTGGGCAACGAGATCTTTGCCCAACGTGGCTTCGATACCTGGGTCGGCACCGAAGACAGTTACCGCGCCCACTACGCCAGCCCCGAACGGCTCGGCCACCTCAGCGACTACCACCACTTTCTGCTCGATCAAGGGCTGGAGCCCGACCGGGAACTACTGGGCGAACGGGTCTTTTCGCGCCACTTCGAGGCGAGTCTGCCCGAACCGTTGACCAAAGCAGCCTTTCTTGGCGAGCGCACCGCCGACTTTATCCGCGCCCAGGGCGAGCGCGACCGCCCCTTTGTCGCCTTTGTCAGCTACCTTGAACCGCACCCACCTCACACCGGCCCCCTCAACGATCTCTATGATCCAGCCACCGTGCCAGTCGGCCCCAACTTCCGCAAAAAGCCAGCAGCCAATGCCGCGCTGCTCAATCGAGTGATGGCAGCCTATTACATGGAATCGGAAGAGTATGGCTTTGATCTGCGAACCGAAGCGGGCTGGCGCGGCGTGCGTGCGCGCTATTGGGGCAATGTCTCGCTCGTCGATCGGTCGGTGGGCAAGATCCTGACCGCGCTGGAAGAGAGTGGACAGGCTGACAATACCATCGTCGTCTTTACCAGCGACCACGGTGAAATGGTGGGCGACCACGGCATCCTGGGTAAGTGTGTGATGTACGAGGAATCGGTGCGCGTGCCCCTGTTGATCCGCGACCCGCGCCGGGGGCGCACACAAACCCGCATCCCCGGCAACGTGAGCCACATCGACCTGCTGCCCACGCTCCTCGATCTGATGGATCAAACGATACCGGAGCATCTCCAGGGCGAGAGCCGGGTTCCCGTGTTGGCTGGCGAAAGTACGCTGACCGATAATGATATCTTTATCGAATGGAATGGCAACAACGGTCACCCCATTCCCGGCGAAGCAGAGGTAAACCCAACCATGTCCAGCCCCCGCCGCACCATCATCACTGCCGACCGCTGGAAGCTCCACCTCTGCCCCACCGATCAAGGGGAACTCTTTGATCTAACCGCGGATCCCCACGAATTGACCAATCGCTTTGATGATCCCGATCAACGTGCGCGCGTGGCGGATCTGACGAACCGCCTCAAGCGCTGGCAGCAACAGGTCGCTGATCCCGTTGCGCTGCACGCGGTAGACGGCGAGGAACACGCTCAATGACAACAACCCCTGTCCGTCCCAAGGTGCTCATGGCCTTTAGTCGCCGCGCCCACGAGCGCGCGCTCGACACGGCGGAACTTGACCGGCTCGCCACCTTTGCCGATCACGATTGGTTGGAATGTGATGGGTGGGGGCTCGATTGGGCCAACGACGATCCCGCGGTCATCGCGACGCTGGCCGAGCGCATCGGCGACTATGATGGTCTGATTGTCAGCCACGGCGCGCCACGCGTGGACGCCACACTGCTCGACCGGGCACCCCGGCTCAAAATCATTGGTGAACTGGAGGGAGATCGCTTTGCCGCGCGCATTGATTTGGACGCGGCTTGGGCGCGCGGGGTACGCACCGTCGACACCACCAACGCCTCCTCCTATCCCGTGGCAGAGTGGGCGCTGGGATTAATTCTGATCTCACTGCGCAACATTGGTACCCAATTTCGTCGGGTGATTGCTGGCTTGCCGCGCGCCACTGAAATTGAACCCTATCGCGGTGTGCTGACGGGCCGCCGGGTGGGGTTGATCGGTTGTGGCAACATGGGCCGCCGCTTGATCCGCTATCTTCAGCCCTTTGATGTCGATATTTGGGTGCACGATCCCTATCTGGCACCCGAAGTGGCCGACATTCTCAACTTCACCCAAACCACACTTGACAATGTGCTCTCCCACGCTGATGTCATCGTTTGCGTCGCGCCGCTGACACCCGCCACCCGCGGCATGATCGGCAAACGCGAGATTGAGCTGATCCGCCCCGGTTCGGCCTTTGTCAATGTCTCGCGCGGGGCCATTGTCGATTCAGAGGCGCTAATCGAACGACTCAAACGGAACGACATCACCGCGGGGCTAGAGGTGTGGGATCCGGAGCCGATTCCGCCGGATAGCGAGATCCGTCACCTGCCCAACGCATTTGTCACGCCGCACACCGCGGGGCTGCGCGCGGCGGACGAGCGCAACCCCTTCTTTGGCTTGATGGTCGATGAATTCGAGCGCTTCTTTCAGGGCCACGCCACCAAATTCGATCTGACGCCACGCAGCCAAGCAAACCGCAGAGGAGACTGAGAAGAGTACGATAACCGACGTTGCTCCCCGGTTGCCTGCTGGGCGCGTGGCAGCGGCTATTTTTTGCGCAATCACGCTCGTGTGGGATGTAGGTAGCAACTTGAGTGCAATAATAACTTTGTTCTGCACTGTATTTGTTCTGCACTGTATTTGTTCTACACTGTATAGCAGAGGCGGTGGGTCAAGAACGCCGAGAGCTGATGGGGCAGTTGCTTGCCGAACTAGCGGTAGAAACGCGCCTGGAGGTGGAAGCGTTGGCAACAGAATGTCCGACTTGTGCTGGCAAAACCGAGGGGAAGGGCCAAAGGTAAGAGGGATAAGCCATCTGGAAGGAGACAAGCAGAGTTGGAGCCCTGAAACCATCCGCAACGCAGTGCGTCTGCGAGTCGAGATTGCCTCATATG
The DNA here is from genome assembly GCA_965228585.1 of Caldilineaceae bacterium. Lineage (GTDB taxonomy): Bacteria > Chloroflexota > Anaerolineae > Caldilineales > Caldilineaceae > JAHBVH01. The sequence continues at coordinate 1,445,224 of CBDDHX010000004.1, read as the reverse complement.
AACGAGCTGCTGCATTTGAAGCATTAACACGGCTCCCCTTGTCAAAAAGCAGCTTACAACGGCTGGTGACAGAAACAGGTGCCGTCAAAACCACCCCGTCGTTCGTGGCGAATTCCTGAGCCCCGTTACCGGGGCGTCGCTTGTTCGCACGGCTCATTCATGACCTGCGGTAATGACCGCCCCGGCATGAATGCACGGGGCTGTCAAACGACGCAGGCTGAAGCCCGCTTGGTTCAACCATCAACCGCTGTGACCCCCTCAATTACTCTCCGTTCTTGCGTTGGCAATGTAGCGTGCTGATTCACACGCCAAGCGTTCAAAACCATCCTGTTGTTTACGGACAGTTACTTGGCCCCAAATGTGGTACGCACCCGGGCAAAAAAAGCTGATTGACAGTCAATTTCAAAGCAAGTATAATGCCCATGCTCTCCTCATACTCGTGTAGTAACTTATGCACCGAGAATCTGTCGACGACAGATGTTAAAGTGGGCTCTGTTTGAAAACAGTAGTTCCGGCAAGCGGGAAACCCACCGTTTTCAAGCCAACCGCACTGTAGGTACTCCCGAAGTGGTTCGCCAGACCAGGCAATGGCGATCATCGCTGCACTCCCCATGACATTGCAGTGGGATCATGCTCATTTGGCAGCGCACAGTTGCGTTTTCACTACCAGCAGTTTTACTTCCAACAGTTCTACTATCAGCAGTTCTACTATCAGCAGTTTTACTTTCAGCAGTCTTACTATGAGGGAAAGGGATCCATCATGAGCTTTGTGCGTTCCCGCCTTTTGTGGATTTTGTTGTGCATCGGGACAATGCTCTTTGTCTCCGCCTGCCAACAAGCACAACAGGGCGATGTTCCACGCGACCGAACGTTGATCATTACTCCTTGGGGTTATGGTCCACTGTCGAATCCGGAAAATTGGCATATCTATCAGACCGGAAATCAGAACCAGCGCCACATGGGCAGCAAAGCGATCTATGAAGCGCTCATGTATACGAACCTGAACACAGGTGAACTCATTCCGTGGCAGGCCGAAAGCTTCGAGTATAACGATGAGTTTACCGAGGTTACCGTCAAGCTGCGTCAGGGTGTCGAATGGGCAGATGGCGAAGCGTTTACCTGTGATGACGTGAAATTTACGTTGGAACTGTTGCGCGATAATGCACCGGAATTCAACTATTCGTACATCTACGAAGAATGGCTTGCCGGCGTTGAATGTACCGACGAACTGACCGCGGTGATCACGCTCAACAAGCCCGGCCCGCGCTGGTTTCACAACAACCTCGCCCTTGGCCACGAAAATCACCAGGTGATCCTACCGGAGCATATTTGGGCCGATAAAGATCCCCAGGAATTCACCAACTTTGACCTGGAAGCGGGCTGGCCAATTGGCACCGGTGCCTACAAACTGGTGAGCACCAATGCGCAGCAGATGGTCTTTGACCGTCGCGCTGAGTGGTGGGGCGAAAAGACCGGCTTCATGGACATGCCCGCGCCCGAACGCATCATCGTCATCAGCTCCAACAGCGATGAATCGCTGGGTCAGCTCTACATCGCCAACGATCTCGACAGCGGTCAGGCCATTCAACCCGGCACCTTCCGCGCCGCCATTGACCGCAACCCGAATCTGCGCTCGTGGCACGATGAAGGACCGATCTGGGGCGCACCCGATGGCTGTGGCTACAACCTCATCTTTAACAACGACCGGGAACCGTGGGACAATGCAGACGTGCGCATTGCCATCAACTATGCGCTGGATCGGGAAGAGCTCGCGACGCTCTCCTATGAAAATGCTAACTATCCCATTGTCGTGCCCTATTCCGCATACATGGCCGACCGCTGGATGACGCCCGAAGCAGAGGCGATCCTGGAGAAATACGATCGCAACAAAACGGATCTTACACTGGTGGCAGAACACATGGAAGCTGCGGGCTATAGCCAGAACGCCGATGGTCTCTGGGCCAAGGATGGCGAGGTGCTAACGGTACCGCTACGCACACCCCAATGGTTGGCCCCACTGGCACCGGTCGTAGCGTCACAGCTAAAGGATGCCGGTTTCGACGCGGTTGAATTGTTGGAGGCAGAAGGCTCCACCGCCTGGACCGACGATCTGTTGGTCGGCGACTTTGACACCATGTTCCGCGTCCACTGTGGCAGTCTTTCAGAGCCATACGAAACACTGAAGGATCTGCACAGCAGCTTTGCCGTGCCGCTGGGCGAGCCCTGTCCCAGCTCCATTGCCTGCACACGCTATCGCAACGAAGAGTACGACGCGCTCATTGACGAGATGGAGGGCATGGTCGGCTCAATCGACAATGAACGCTATGTAGAGCTCAGCAATCGCGCGCTCGACATCTATCTGCGCGATATGCCCGAACTGATGTTGCTGGAAGAGTTGCACGTTGTGGTCTTCAACGAGACCTACTGGACCGGCTGGCCCAACGAATCCGATCCCTATGTGGCTCCCTACCCACCGTGGGAAGCATGGAACCTGATCGTTCACAACATCCAGCCTGTTGCTGAATAAGCCACAATAGTAGCCCAACGCCTTGCGCGTTGGGCTACGAAACAATCAGGCGGCAGCCCTCCCCAGCCCGCTGTGGCGGGCTGGGGAGGGGTCAAAAGCAGCGTGCGTTGCACACAACAGCTCCTGCCTGCGGGAGAAGCCGTAAACCGCACTGGTGCGGTGACACTTCTCACCGTGATCTGGCACGAGGCAGCAAAGTCAAAAAGAGGTAGGTTGCGGAGTGTTGAAGAATCCAGCGCCGTCTAGAGCAACGCCAATTCGCGTGCCCGCGCCACCGCTTCGGTGCGCCGCTGCACCTGCAATTTGCCAAAGATGCGGCGGTTGTGTCCCTTGACCGTGTCCAGTGCCAGATAGAGACGCTCACCGATCTCCCGGTTTGACAACCCTTCGGCCACGAGTTGCAGCACCTCCAGTTCCCGTTCACTCAGCGGCTCTACCAACGGCTGCGGCACCGAACCAGCCACAGTACCCGTCAGCTCGGCATCGGATTCGGGCAGATCAAAGGCAGCCAGCACCTTTGCCACATAGGTTGGCGAGCGTTGGTGCGCCGCGGCAACTTGCAACAACCCCGCCATGGCTGCCCCTTCATCCACAAAGAGCCGAATCATCCCACTCGGTTCGGCCAACGTCAGGGCGTGGTCGAGCTGTTGCAGTGCCCGCTCCACGTCCCCGCCAGCATGGTGCGCCAGCGCCTCCAACAGCGTACACAACAGAATTTCGTCCGCCCATTCCTTGCTTTCCATCTGCTGTCGCCACGGCACCAACAGGGCCAATGCCGCGGCAGCTTCGTTCCGCGCCAGATGCACCCGTGCCCGACTGACGGGCAGATCGTGCGCTTGCACCAGCTCGGCCGCGGCAGCCAGATCGCCCTGCCAGAGCAGCAGCCGTACCTGAGCAGCAACGAGCTTGGGCGTTTGCAGGTTGTGCTCGCGCACGGCAGTGGCAGCCTGCCGCAGGTGAGCCGCCGCACCAGAGACATTACCGCGGGCTAGTTCGAGCTGCGCATAGAAGATTGCGCTCTCTACCGCGCGGTCGCGATTTTCGTTCTGCGCGGCCAGCCGCATGCTCTCTTCGACATGCTGTTGCGCGAGCGGCAGGTCGTTCCACGCGTAATAAATGCGCGCCAATCCCAGGTGCGCGACCCCAGCGTCGGGCAGCGGTGGGTCGCCGTACAGATCAAGCGCACGCCGAAAGGTCTCCGCGGCCAGCACCAGCTGATTCTCCGCTGCTTGCAGGCTCGCCAGACCAATGACGGCCACGCTGGTAAAGATAATGTTGCCCGTCGATTCACCAATTGCAATCACCTCACCATAGGCTTTGCTCGCCGCAACACGGTTGCCCTGCAGGTGATAGGCATAGCCCAGCTTCCAGGCCGTGGAGGTGCGAAAGGCCAGATTATCCGGGTGCAGAAATTCGAGCGCACGCTGCGAGTGAGCAATGATGGCGTCGATCTGTTGTTGCCCAGCCGCAACGGTAGAACGAATTGCTGCGATCCGGCCAATCAGATCCAACAGCTTTTCATCTGGCCCCGCGGCAGGGGTTACAGCCTGTAAAGCGGCCTCGGCGGCTTGCAGCTTCTCTTCAACAGCGCTCGCTTGGCCAGTAACCAACGCAACCGAAGCGTAGGTCGTCCAGAGTGCAGGGTGCCTGTCCAGCACCGCGGTGGGCAACGATGACAACCAGGTGAGCACGGGGCCAACCCCACCGGGGCGAAAGTGCAGCGGCATGCCACCACCTTCGATCAGCCGTTCGGCCCGCGCCACGTCATTGGCCGCGGTAGCGTGATGAAACGCGTCCAGCAACAGCCCATTCGCTTCATACCAGGCACTGGCCCGCGTGTGCAGTTCAGCAACGTCTGTCGGTGTGGTGCTGCTCTGTTGCAGTCGCTGCCGCAACAGATCGCCAAAGAGACGATGGTAGCGATACCACTGCCGCTCGTTGTCCAGTGGGACGATAAAGAGATTGGCCTGTTCCAGTTGTTCGAGCGTTGCCTGCGCCGGATGGAGATCACTCTCTGCCGCGCCCCCCATTGGGCTCTCGCCAACGCGCGCTGCGGTGCGCTCTTCAACCACGGCATCACACAGGGGACCACAGAGGCGGTCGAGGATCGAGGTCTGCAAGAGAAAGCGTTGCACCGCCGCGGGCTGCTGTTGTAGCACCTCTTCCACCAAGTAATCCATGACGAACCGGTGACTGCCCGTGAAAGAGTTGATAAAGGCGGCGCTGTCGTGGTGACCCTGCATGGAAATGGCCGCCAGTTGCAAGCCAGCGATCCAGCCTTCGGTGCGGGATTCCAGCGCGGCAATCGCCTCTGTCGAGAGCGCCAGCCCCATCATTCCATTGAGAAAATCGGCTGCTTCGGCCGCGGTAAAGCGCAGATCGGTGGCGCGCACTTCGGTTAGTTCCCCCCGCACGCGGTAGCGGGCCAGCGGCAGCAGCGGATCCTCACGGGTGGCAATGATCAGATGCATCTGCGGCGGGAGGTGCTCCAGCAAAAAGGTGAGAAGCTGATCGACCGCCGGCGCGTCAATCAGATGATAATCATCCAAAATGAGGGCGAATGACGCCGGCAGGGTGGCAACGTCATTGAGCAGCGTGGTGAGGATCGCTTCGACGGGCGGTGATTGCGGCGACTGGATCATCCCCAGCACACTGCGGCCCACGGGTTCGCTCTCCATCTGTTCGGCGACCCGCTGCAGGGCCGCAACGAGATAGGCCAAAAAACGTTTGGGATCGCTGTCGCCTTCGTCTAGCGCCAGCCAGCCGAGGCGTTGATCTTGATGGGCAGCCCAGGCACTGATGAGAGTGGTCTTGCCAAAACCGGCGGGCGCGGAAACAAGTGTCAACTTGCACTGCATTCCGCCATTCAGCCGTGCGAAGAGTCGTGGGCGCGCGATCAGATTGGGGCGCGGGGGAGGGATGTAGAGTTTGGTTGCCAACATGGGCGTGGACATGGCTCGCCTGTTCTGTGTAGATGCCGCTCTGCCGACAGTTGTGCGTTCCGAGCAGTGCATTGAAATCGAGGCCCATTATAGCAGAAAAACCGGGGATCCTCCACCCAGTTTCGCCGTTCTTTATTTTGCTTTGGGGCCAACAGCGCAGCAGGACCGCTCTTACATCGTCGTGAAATAGGGACAACTTTGGGGCGGACGGATATCGGTCAGATTGCCGCGGTAGTGGCGCAGGTCGTGCGGGGTGTAGGGGTGTGCAGCAATTGCTGCGGGGACGATGTCAATGCCGAGGCCGGGTGCATTGGGGATCACAAAGCCACCATCCCGAAATTGCAGATCTTCGGTGGTGATAGCGGCACGCCACGGCACATCGTTGGTCATTGTCTCCAGAAAGGCAAAGTTGGGAATGCAGGCGGCCAGTTGGAGTGTCGCCGCGTTGGCGACGGGGCCACTGGGATTGTGGGGGCAGAAGGGCACATACGCGCTCTCAGCCATTGCCGCAATCTGGCGCATCTCTTGAATCCCACCGGCGTGGCTCACATCGGGCTGGGCAAAATCGGCACAGTGCATCTGAAAAAAGGTTGCATAATCGCGCCGGGTGTAGAGCCGCTCGCCCGCGGCAATGGGCACACGCGTGCGCGCTTTCACTTCACGCAGTGCGGCCAGATTATCCGGCGGTACTGGCTCTTCAAACCAGAAAATATCGAACGCTTCGAGCGCCTTGCCAATGCGGATGGCCGATGAAATATCAAAGCGGCCGTGGCCCTCAATGAGAATCTCTGCCCGATCGCCCACCGCCGCCACCACGGCCTCCACACACGCCAGCGCCGCGCGCAGTTCGGCGCGCGAAATGGTCATGTAGGCTTTGCCGAATGGGTCCCACTTGAGCCCACGAAAGCCAGCCGCCACCGCCGCTTCTGCCTTTTCCGCAAACTCGGCGGGCGTTTGGGCGGGGGCAAACCAAGCATTGGCATAGCACGGCACCACTTCCCGCACGCGTCCACCGAGCAGTTGATAGAGTGGCACGCCCAGATCCTTGCCCTTTAGATCCCAGAGCGCCATCTCCACCCCGGCCAGAGCACTCATGAGGATCGGTCCACCCCGCCAATAGACATCGCGATAGGCGTCGTGGCGAAAGGCCTCGATATCGTGGGGATCGCGACCCACGAGAATGCGTTCGAGTTCGGCAATGGCCTGCACCACCGTCAGCTCGCGCATCTCCAGGGTTGCTTCGCCCACGCCATAGAGCCCCACATCGGTCTGCACCCGGACAAAGGTCCAGTTGGTGCGATAGGCATCGCAGACAAACGTTTCAATGGCCGTGACTTTCAATTGGTTCTCTCCCTGTTGCATTGCTTGGGCACAAAGAAGCTTCTGGCGTAGCTCATCAACCCACGACGATCTCGGTGTGGCAGGGAATGGCTCGGCGCAGCGCATCCCCCACCGGCGAATGCGCTTCTGCCCAGGCAACAAGCTGGCGCAACTCGTCAGCCTCGGCCTCATTCGCGGCAATGCGAATCTGCACGCGCAATTTGAGCGGCCCCGGCGGCACATCCACGCCCAGATCGAACATGCCCCGATCATCAGATTCGCCATCCACGGCCACTTCCAGCCGGGTCAGCCTGATGCCCAGCTGGGCCGCGCGCATGGCAATGACGGTGGCATCACAGTTGGCGAGCGCGGCGCGCAAGAACCAACCCGGCGATGGCGCAGCCTCACCACCACCGACAGCTCTAGGCATATCGCTGATCAATTGGGCACCGTTGGGACCTTCCGCCTTGCAACGCAGCCCCGCTTCCATCACGGCCACGGCCACGGTATCGGTTGACAGTCCCTTTTCGGGATAGTCGGTAAAGAACGCGGTGACTCGTTCAATTGACTGTTTGATTTGTGCATCCGTCACAGTGGTTCTCCGTAATTGTGGCTGAATTTGCAGTTTTCCTGGGTCAAGTTTTACAAGACAGTGGCTTGCGCAGGCTAGCTCAAGTACGCGACTTGTTGATATTTCTTACGCGTGAGTACGATAGTTGCGTCTGCTTCTGATATAGACTGCTCGCGCAAGACAAATTTAAATAGCCAATCGTCTGCAACAGGTCGTCCAAGTGCTGTCCAACGGGAGTAGTGGGCGCACAACTCGCGGTAAAGCTGTTGGCCGCCTTTCGCAACTATCTCACCACCTTCTATTAGCAAGATGGCGAACTCATCGTCGCTGGCATACAAACCATAGCCTTTTGGTTCATAGTTGCAGAACGTTCGCCGGTCAGAGAGAGCCAAGAATTTGTGAAAATCTGCGACATGATCTGCCTCGAATTGTGGAACCGTTGGATATCCGCTGGTGCCTTCCAGGGACATAACTGTGCCATGCACGTGAGGCCAGAAACTGGCGTTCAATTTACCTTGCATCAACATAAAACCGGCATTACCAACGAACTTGCCAAGCAGATCGGCACCGTCTTTCCAGATGCGAACTAGTGGGTACCAGCCACCCAACATTAACGGAATCAACATAAAGCCCTTGGCGGCTAGCTGTTGCTCCCACTGTGGTGAGAGATCCGGACAGCCGACGGTGGCAACAACGCGGTCGAACGGTGCTGCCTCGGGCACCCCCTCCGCTCCATCTCGGCAGAACATCCGAACATTCACATAACCATTTTGGGTAAGCAACTGGCTCGTACGTTCAACAACCTTTGGCTGAATATCGACAGAGACCACGAGTTCTTGTCTGCCAACGAGTTCTGCCATAAGCGCTGCGTTGTAGCCTGTGCCAGCACCGATTTCCAGCACTTTCATGCCCGGCTGCAATGCCAACTGTTCGAGCATCCTCGCCACCAGAGCGGGCTGCGACATTGAGCTGGTTGGCATGCCAGCGTCGATCTCAGTCACAACGGCATTGTTAGAATAGACACGCGCCAGAAACTCGTCTGACTGATAATCCGCTGCAATCAAAGTGGTCTTTTGCAGCGAGATGTTGTAATACGAATCAAGAAAGCAATGGCGTGGCACTTTGGCGAACACACGCCGCACACTCTCGCTTTTGATTGCGCCGTCTGCTTGCAAGTGGGCAACATAGCGATCAATGTAGGACTGAATCGAGAAGTTGCTCATTTTCTGGAACCTGTCTAGAGGGTCAGAAACGACTTGCCGCTATCCAAAGACATCCGTCACGTCGTGGCTTTCCAGCACGGGATGCTCGTCGTGGAGGATGCAGGCCACGGCCCGGTCTGGCTCGGGCTGGTAGAGCGGTGGGGGGCTGTTCCAGCAGCGTTCCTCGGCCCAGCGGCAACGGGGCGCAAAACGGCAGCCCTTGGAGACGCGGCGGTTGCTCCCGGTCGGCTCCTCCAGCTCTTGCGATTCCCAACGCTGCGATCGATCCAGCTGTGGGATCGACGAGACCAGGAGCTGGGTGTATGGGTGTTGCGGATTGCGGATTACATGGCCCACCGCGCCCGCCTCCACCACCTGCCCCGCGTACATGACAATGATGTTGTCGCAGACCTGGTGCGCGGTGGTGAGATCGTGGGTGATGTAGACGATGGAGATACCGAGATCGCGGTTGAGCGTCTGTAGGCTGGCGAGAATGGTGGCCCGCAACGACGCATCGACCATGGAGACTGGCTCGTCGGCAATGATCAGCTGGGGCTGACAGAGCAGCGCCCGCGCCACCATGATCCGCTGTCGTTGGCCACCGCTGAGCTGGTGGGGAAAACGACCCAGCGTTTCGGCGGGCCGCAACCCCACCAACTGCAATGCGTTGTCAATGAGTTCCTTGGCTTTACTTTCGGATGTGGCCAGCCCAAAGCGCTGAATGGGCATCTGCAACACATGGTCTACCCGGTAAAATGGATTGAACGCGGCAAAGGGATCCTGAAAAATCGGCTGCACCACGCGGCGAAACTCAAACCGTTCATCCTTCGACATCGTGGCCAGATCTTGACCACGATAGGCAACTTCGCCCATGCTCGGATCGGCATAGCCCAGGAGCATCAAGGCCAACGTGGTTTTGCCGCTGCCACTCTCACCAACCACACCAGTGATCGAGGGTCGATCCGCGGCAATGGAAAAGGAGACGTTGTCCACGGCCACGGTGCTCTCCCGTCGCCACAGGGGACCGTCTCGAAAAATTTTCGACGCATTCCGTACTTCCAACAGCTCCGTCACGGTTGTACCTCCACGCTCCCGCTGCGGCCATTGCCGGCTTGATCAAGTTTATTCTTTGGTGTGGATTGCCCATTACCGTCGGCCACTACAGCCGCGGGCAATCCGCCATCACCGGCAACCGTCACCGCGGCCACGGGGATTGGGGGCAAGCTGCTCTGTTCGGGATAGAGATGGCAGGCCACGAGACGACCATTGACCGCTTGCAGTTCCGGCGTCTCATGTTCGCAGCGCTCAAAGGCAAAGGGACAGCGGGGATGGAAGCGGCAGCCGTTGGGCCGGTCAAAGAGCGCGGGCGGCAAACCGGGAATGCCCACAAATTCATTCTCCTCGTCCAGCTTGGGCAGGCTATCGATGAGCAGTTGGGTGTAGGGATGACAGGGCTCATTCAACACGGTGTCAATATCACCTCGCTCCACCATCTTGCCCGCGTAGAGCACACCGATGGTGTCGGAGAATTGCGCAATCAGCCCCATGTCATGGCCAATGAGCACCGTTGCCGCGCCCAGTTCCTGTTGCACCCGGCCCAGCGTCAACATCACGCGTTGCTGCACCACCACATCGAGCGCGCTCGTCGGTTCATCGGCGATGATCAGCTGTGGACCAAGCACTGTGGCAATGGCAATCGCCACCCGCTGCTTCATGCCACCACTGAGCTGATGGGGATAGCGGTTGGCCGCCTCTGTGGGCAGCCCCACCTTCACCAGCGCTTCCTCGATCATGGTCGTCAATGCCTGCTCTGGCATATCGGGATGGTGCACGCGGATGGCGTCGGCCATCTGTTCGCGAATGCGCATGACCGGGTTGAGCGAATTCATGGCAGCTTGTGGCACCAGCGCGATCTCCTTGAGCCGCATCTGGCGCAGCTCCTCTTCGCTCAGCGAGAGCAGGTCGGTTTCGCCCAATTGGACGCGTCCCCCCGCAATGCGCCCCGGTGGCCGCACCAGCGCCATGATCGCGGTGGCCATGGTCGTCTTGCCACAGCCCGATTCGCCCACCAGCCCCATGCGTTCGCCCGGCTGCATGGTGAAAGAGACGCCATCGACCGCGGGACCGGAGCCGGCCGCGGTATCAAAGACCACCCGCAAATTTTCCACGCGCAACAGCGGCGGTTCCGCGGCGGCGCTGGGCTCAATCAGTGGCGCGGGCATTGGCTTCTCGTCCTCTTCGTTGCGCTTTTTTCGCCGTCGCGCCAATGCCGACCCCTGGCCGGTCAACGTGGGATTGGCAAAGCGATCCAGCCCCATGGAGAGCAGGAAAAGCCCGATGAAGATCAGCGAGATGACTAGAATTGGCGGTGCCCACCACCACCATTGGCCGCGCAGGATTGCGCTGTAGCGTCGTGCCCAATAGATCGTGGTGCCCAGGGTGTGCACATTCTGTGCGCCGAGCCCCAACGATTCCAGCCCAACGGTAGCCAAGATGGCGCCATTGATCGAGGCGACCAAACTCGCCGCAACATAGGGCATGAGGTTGGGCATCACCTCGCGAAAGAGCACTTCCAGCTCGCTTTCGCCATTGGCGCGTGCCACGGCCATGTAGGGGCGCTCGCGGATCGAGAGCACCTGGGCACGAATGGTGCGCGTCGGGTACATCCACGCCAGCGCGGCGACAGTCAAGGCCATGATGCTCACGGTCATAAATTCGATATTGGACGCGATAATGAGCAAAATCGCAATCCCCGGCACCGTCATCAACGAGTCGGCCATGATGCGAATCACCGTGTCGACCGGTCCGCCAAAGAAGCCAGAGAGCAGGCCGAGCAAGAGCCCGATCCCCACCCCAACCAGACCAGCGATCAGACCCATGCGCAGGGTCTGTGGAATGGCGCTGATCATCACCGCCAACATGTCACGCCCCTGGGAATCGGTTCCCAGCGGATACTCCGCCGAGGGTGGCTGCGAGGGCGGTACTTCTGCCACCTGTGCCAGATCCAGATCCACAAAGAACGGGCCGACGGCGCTGAAGAGCACAACAAGCCCGAGAATCACAAACCCCGCAAGCAAGCTAACCGTGATGCGTGGGCTGTTCAAAATGCGTAGCAGCCGAGTCATCGGCGAATCTCCTTCATGAGTGAACATTCATCATCTGTGGGCATGGTCCATTGGGTCGACTCAGTTGCTGTAGCGGATGCGCGGATCCAAGAGCGGGTAGATGAGATCGATAATGAACAGAGCACCCGCCAGGGCAAAGATCAGGATCAGCACAATGCCTTGGATCACGAAATAATCTTTGGACGCGATGGCGGCAAAGAGCAAGGTGCCAATGCCTGGGTAGCTAAAGATCGCCTCGACGAGCACCGTACCACCGAGCACGGAGCCAAGCGCCAGCGCTAGCTGCGTCACCTGGGGCAGGAGCGCGTTGCGCATGCCATACCAGAGGAAAATACGGCGCGGGGGCAATCCCTTGGCCTCGGCAAAGGTGACGTAATCCTCGCCCAACACCGTCACCATCATGGCACGCATGCCCAATGCCCACGCGCCCATGCCCCCCAGGATGATCGAAAGCGCGGGCAGAATGGAGTGGTAGAGAATATCCAGCGCGGTGCCCAAATTAAAGGCGCGAATACGCGTGGGCGAAAAGCCCCCGCCGGGCGGGAAGATGCGAAATTCCACGGCAAAGAGCGAGAGCAAGATGATGCCCAACAGAAAGAAAGGGATGGTGGAGAGCAACATGAAAGGCGAGACCAGAATGTGAAAGAGCTTTGGCGTCCGTGGCCAGGCAAAGAGCGCGCCCAAAATCGAGCCCAAGACAAACGCAATCAGCGTGGAGACGAGCATGAGCGTTATGGTCCACGGTAGCGCCGACTGGATCTGCGACATAACGGTTTCGGGGAATTTGACCAGCGACACCCCAAATTCAAAGTGCAATATATCGTTCCAGTAACTCAGATATTGACGCCAAAGTGGCTGGTCCAGCCCAAATTTGGCCCGATAGGCCGCGGCCACCTCCTGCACGTCCACGCTCACATTGCCCGACACGGCAATCTTGGTCGAGAGCGCGGCCTCGACGGGATCGCCGGGAATCATGCGCGGCAAGATAAAGTTGATGGTGACGGCGATGAAGACAATGAGGATGAGCTGCATGACTCGTTGCAGCACATAAGTAATGCTCACGAAAATCTCCTTTATTTCCACTGCCGCATGCGCCGGATGTGGAGCGCTACTGTGGGCAAGCCCGGTCCATGCAATGGGGCGAAAATCTGTACAGACCAGCGCAGAAAAATTGATACATGTAGAATTGTCGTAGAGGGGTGATTGTTGGGCGCAAAGCAATATCATCACACCGACCGCTAGCCTACAATAGGATGACCGGAAAAGCAAATCACTTTTTTGTGCCTCCTGTGGGATGGCTTCCCCGCCCCAAAAGAGAAGTAGGGACGGGCTAAGGGGAGACCTGCAAACATCGAGATTGCACCCCCACGCTGGGTATTATGGTTCCGCTGGATGTTGTGATTTTTGAGTTGACAAGGAAGCAGATGTGCAGTATCTTGGAACGTGTCTCGCCTTCCCCACGCGGCATGGCTGACTCCCCCGAAAGCTGTTCACCCATCGCTGACAATGCACGCCACGCTCTGCCGACCGTTCGCCTGGTTGCCGGGCAAATGTCGTTTTGTCGAAACCCAAGCACGAAAGCCACCAAATGAAACCGATCCAACTGGCACTGATTGGCGCGGGCATCTTTGCCCACGACGCGCATCTCCCCTCGCTCGTAAATTTGAGCGAACAGTTCACGCTCAAGGCTATTTACAGCCGCACCACGGATTCGGCCACGGCATTGGCCGCGGCGGCACGCGCGGCGCTCGGCAAGCAACAGCCGGGCAGCAAGGATCCGGCCGAGATCCAGATCTACACCGACCTCACCGCGCTGTTGGCAGATCCGGCCATTGATGCCGTCGACGTCGTGCTGCCGATCCCGGTGATGCCGCCGATCGTGGGCCAGGCGCTGGAGAGTGGCAAGCATCTCTTCAGCGAGAAACCCATTGCACCCGATGTTGCCACGGCGCGCCAACTCGTGGCCCGGCAACAGGCGGATCAGGTGTGGATGGTCGGCGAGAACTGGCGCTACGAAAGTGCATTTGTCCAAGCCGCACAGCTGATCCACGACGGGGCCATTGGCGAGCCACAGACTTGCCACGTTGCCTTTCACCTGCCCATGCAAGAGGGCAGCAAATATTTTGGCACGCGTTGGCGTCGGTCGGATCAATTTTTTGGTGGCATGTTGATGGATGGCGGTGTGCACCACGTGGCGCTTTTCCGCCTGTTGTTGGGCGAGGTGGCCAGCGTCACCGCGCAGATGGCCAACAGGTCAAGTCACTTTGCCACACCCGAGACCATGAGCGCCACGCTCCACTTTGCCAACGGCGCGATTGGATCCTATCTGGTTACCTACGGCTGGGGATCGCCGTGGGGGGGCGCTGTCCAGGTGGCGGGGACTCGGGGTGCGTTGCGGGTACAGCGGGGGCTGATCGAGTTGGTGCAATCCGCTGAAGAAGAGACGATCTCCTGTCCCAAGTATGATGGGGTTGAGCAGGAGTTGCGGGCCTTTGCCGCGGCCATCCAACAGGGGCAAGCTCACGAGAACACGGCCATGGCAGGGTTACGCGATGTTGCCGTTGTCGAGGCGATGATCCGTGCAGCAGAGAGCGGGAGGCAACAAACGGTGGCCGATCTTTTGTAACCCAATAGATTAGCCCTGAAAAGTTGCACAATTATTCCCGTGTGCACGTACACATGTTTGTACAACGTTTAAACGGGTCGTCCATAAGTTGCTCCCCGGCTGCCTACTAACATCCCGGCGAACATAAGCCCATGGCAACCTCACCCATTTCACGCAAGTAGCCTGGACTTGTTTACCGCCGTGGTATTTGCACCCAACAGTACTGGAGAAAACAGTAGCGCTTGCACCTTGCGGAGTAAGCGTTCTCTACCGCTGATTCCGCCATCGTGCAACGTTACCATGGTTTCTCGATTAGCGCGTGATAGAGGCTATTTTTTAGCGATCACTCCCGTGTAGAGAGTAGGTAGCACCGTGAGTTTTGTAACGGAACGCAGTGCAGTCTAGCGTGAATGGTGGCGGGGCAACCCCACCACCATTTGCGCTAGACCTCGACGGATACCTCGTCATCGGCACGCTTGCCCACGGCGGCCAGGGCCTCATCGGCCACGTCGTGGGTCGTGTCGATCTCGCTAACCTCGGGAATCTCAATGCGCTGGATCTGGCCATCCTGCAAGTGCAACACCTGATCCACATATTGATCCGAAAGACTATCGTGAGTTGCCATCAACATGGTCATCTGGCGTTCGTGGACGATTGAGCGGAAGATGCCCAAAATTTCATGGCCAGTTTTACTGTCCAATTCACCAGTCGGTTCATCGGCAATGATCACCTTGGGTTGATTGGCCAATGCACGGGCAATGGCCACACGCTGCTGCTGACCACCGGACATTTCATAGGGACGGTGATCCATCCATTTGGTCAGCCCCACCAGTTCCAGACACTCCTCGGCAATCTTGCGGCGCTCTTTGGTGCCCACTTTGTTCATGCGCAAAATTAGTTCGACATTTTCATAGGCCGAGAGCGCGGGCAACAGGCCCAACGATTGAAAGATGAAGCCAACTTGCTGTCTGCGCCAGGCAGTCAGCTTGCGTTCACGCCAGTTGCCGATCTCTTCGCCAAAAATGCGTACGACACCTTCGGATGGTTGATCCAGGCCACTCAGGCAGTTGAGCAACGTCGTTTTGCCGCTACCCGAGCGGCCTTTCAACGACACAAACTGCCCCACGCCAATTTGCAGGTTCACACCACGCAGCGCGTGGACTTCTTGATCGCCCAATTTATAGATGCGACGCAGGTCAATTGTTTCAATGGCATAGCCACCGTTGCTGCTCGCGTTGCTGCCGTTGCTACGACTTCCATCAGTTGTAAAAAAGTTTTTTAGCATGCGTTATTCAGCCGCCTCATTTTTCTTTCGGCGCAGACCAAAGCGTCCCAACAGGCCACCAATATTCTGGCCCTCGGACTCTTGCTTTTTGGTCACCTCGACCTCCACCCGATCCTGCTCGGTTGCCCGAATCAGGATACCGTTTTCAGTCATCTCCAGCTGTGCACGCCCCTTGATGCTGAACTGTTCCAGATATTCTTTGGGGATGTGCAAGCGCCCCGCCCGATCCACGACCACCAACTCTTCAAAGTGGTGTTCTTCTTGTTCGGGTGCGGTGCCATTCTCACCACCCTGCTCGGCATCCGTGGGGCGAAGTTGGCGGACCGTTTCGCTGGCCAACATACCATCGCGAATCCCGACCACCCGCTCAACCTGGCGGGCAATGCCAGGATCATGGCTGACGATTAATGTCGTGATCCCCATCTCGCCCGTCAAAATCCGAAAGGTGTCATAGATCGTTTTGGCCGTGGCAGAATCTACCTCACCAGTCGGCTCATCGGCCAACAGCAGGGTTGGCTCGTTCGCCAGGCCCACGGCAATGGCGACGCGCTGTTGCTCACCACCGGAAAGCTCGGGCAGATAGTGCTTCATGCGCTCGCTCAACCCGACGAGATCGAGCAGTTCCGCGGCACGTTTCTTTTTGCCGCTGCCCGTCATACCCGCCAGGGTCATGGGCAGCATGACATTATCAATGGCATTGAGGTAGGGCACGAGATTACGTGCGCTCTGTTGCCAGACAAAGCCCACCTTCTCGCGGCGATAGCGGTTCATCTGGCGGTCGCTCATGCGCAACAGGTCGTGGCCATCCACAATCACGCGGCCAGCGGAGGGGCGGTCCAGGCCACCCAGAATGTTCATGATGGTCGTCTTGCCGCTACCACTGGAGCCGATGATCCCGACCAATTCGCCTTTGTTAATGGTCAGGTTCAACTCGCGCAGCGCCACCATTTCCAGATCGGCCACCTTGTAAATTTTGACCAGACCATCACACAAAATAAATGGATCGCTCATACAATATCCTTATCGATACGACACTGAGTCTCATTCTTGGCTCTCATTGCTACATCTGATCCCTGAATGTGGTTCAGCGTCGGACACTCATCCGTTTACACTGTCTCGCCAAGCTTGATGGCCTGGAAGATCTTCATCCGCAACAACAGTACGGCCAAAACACTGAGCGCCACAAAGAAGAGGGTACCAAAGAGCGCATAGATCCGCATAATGGCATCCCAGGCGATTTGTACCTGGAAGGGCGGTGTTGTGGATTGTGGATCGGCCCCCACTTGCAGATAGGGGATGAAGATCTCACTGATCAGGGAGCCCAGGAAGGTACCGGCGATCAGTCCCAGAAAGATCAGGAAGGCCAGCTCCCAAGCAAGGAAAGTGGTCATTTGTCCGGAAGAAAGCCCCATGGCCCGCAGCGTGCCCAGCTCGATGAAGCGGCGGCGGAAGGAGAAGAGTGCATAGAGCAAGAAGCCCAACACAGTCAACAGTGCCGCGGCCAGAAAGCCAACCGAAAGCACGCCAAAGAGTCCCTGTCGTTCTGGTTTGCGTTGTTCGTCGGCAATGCGAATCGTGGCCGCTTGCCAATCGAGAATGGAGAAATCCAGCGCACGCAGATCGGTGATAACCTGTTCGAAATCAGCGCTCGGCACAGTCTTCACCCAAACATCGTAGGGCATCTCGCCCCCCACCTGCTCAAAGAGATAGTCCAGGTTGCCAATGAGCAGCGGTGGTTCATCTTCGTACCACGTGGGGAAGTAGTCAAACTCCCCGGCTACCTTCATCGTCATGTTGGCACGCTGTCCATAGGTGCTCACTCGCACCTGAATGGCATCGCCAACGCGCACTGAATTCTCTTGCATGAATTCGCGCTGCATCAGGACACCATCCGGTGCCACGGCCAGCGCGTTCATGAGCGCGCCCAGGCTGGCCGGCGCAAAGTCCCGCCGCCAATAGGCTGCTGTGGGAAAGTCGATGCGGTCGATGCCAATGAACATGCTCTCTTGCCACGAGCCCTGTACCTGAACCGATGCGCCGAAATCCCCAACGCGAGCTGCACCGGTGATCTCGGGCACGCGCAGATGTTCTGAAACCGGCAGGAAGACCCAGTTCGGCCCCTCTTCGGCAGCAGAGGATGTGCTGGCAGACGCGCCGCTGCCGCCACCGGTTGCGCTGCCGCCACTTTCGGCAGCCAGATCGCTGCGCCCCAATTCGACCAGCCGCATATCCGCGCCCGTGCGATAGTAACTCTGGTCATACAGATGGTTATCGAGCGTTTGGGCCAGCGAGGCCGTGAACGCGGAAAGGCTCAATGTCAGGATCAATAGCACCAATGGCGTCGTGTAAAAACCGGGATCGCGCGCCAGATAGCGGGTCGCCAGCAGGAAGCCGACGCTATTGGTCTGCCCCGCAATCCACGCCACCACTTTCATGATCACAGGTAACAGGCGCAAAATGAAGAGCGTCAGGGCAAACGCGGCCAACGCGGGCACGAGGAAGAGCAGCGGATTTTCGTAGGGGTTGCCGGTACCACCCTCGCCCATCATGGCGATTGCACCCTGTTGTTGCAACAGATAGGCACCATAGCCAGCAGGGATCAGTAAGAGCACATCTAGCCACGCCCGCTGCCACCACGGCGGTTTGATGTTGCGCGACTGTTCTTGTTTATAGGAGACAATGGTATAGCGGGCAGCGCCCAAAGAAGGCACCACCTGGGCGATTAGCGCCACACCGAGCGCGCCCAACCCAAAGCGCAACGTGGTGAAGGTCATGTTCACTCGCAGATCATTCTCCACCGAAAAGTTGAGGAAGCTGCGGGTTGCGCCAATAATGTGTGAGATCCCTTCGCTCACCGGGATCCCGGCACCCAACGCCACCGCGCCCAGAATCAACGCCTCCAGCGCGGCAATGCCCAGGATCTGCATACCAGTTGCGCCGCGACTACGCAGCACCGCGATCTCATTGCGTTGCCGGCTCACAGCCAAACTGACCACGAGCCCAATGAAGGCCAACAAGAGTCCCACAATGGGAATGCTAAAGGCATAGAGCAACACGTTGAGCAATCGCGTCGAAACCCGGTAGTTGTTGAGCGCGTCGTAGGGCGAGACCTCCAACCGCGTGTTGGTGAGCAACGTGGCGGCCTGCTGTTGCACCTGTTGAATACGCGCAGTCAGCCAGCCCACGTCGCCGGCGTGCACGCTGTCCCCATCAAAGATGAGATACCAGAGCGCCTGTGCCACTTCATCATTCAGCAGTGAACTGATCCGCCCTTGATAGGTCGCTTCGGGCACAAAGAGCTGATTGTCAAAGACACTTTGCCGATAGAACCAAAATTCGTCCATTGGATCGGTGGCTTGCCAAACGCCCACGATGCGGATGGGAATCTGCACGACGCGCGAGCCATTTTCCAGCTCCACGCGGCGGAAGGTGAGGAACGCTTCGCCAACTTGCAAGCCCAACTCCTGCGCCATGCTCTCGTTAATGGCCACCTCGACGGCATCATCGGGGTTGGCCGTTGCTGGCGCGGGGTAGGTGCCTTCCACCATGGTGGTGTACTGCTCGAAATCCGTGACAAACGCGTAGTTCACCCATGCCAATGGATCGCGCACATCGGCATACGCGGCGTCTTCGGTGGGAAAGAGCCGAAAGTTATCTGTCTTGGCGTAGCGCACGGTGAGCCGATGGGGCAGGCGTAGTGCCTTTACAGCCGCGCCAGTCAAATATTCGTCGACTTGAACAATGTCGTCCCACTCCTTCATGCCATAGAGCGAGCCAACATAGCGAAACATAAACGCGAAAGGCGGACGTTGGAGCGCGGCATCACCATCATCAGAGCTGCTCAACTCTTCCTGCAAAATGCTGTAGTAGACAGCATCCGTATAGAGTGGCACACTCATGACGAGCGCAATGGAGGCCACCAACCCCACAGCCGTTGCCAGGGCCAAGCCGCGCTGAGAAAAGAGGCGGCGAATGGCGACGGCAAAAATTGACAGCGAACGCAGTAAAAACTTCATGGGATGGTTACTGTCCCTCGATCGTTTGGCCCTCTTCCAGGCCCTCTTCGATCTCTAATCTATCAGGCGTTTCGATTCCAACTTTGACATCCACCCGGCGGCGCGCCTCACCATCGATCACCACGGCAAAGCGACGGCCATCAAAGACACGAATGGCCTGTGGCGGCACCCAGAGAATGTCATCCTTGCGCTCCAACTCCACCGTCACCCGCACCAGATCGCCGAGATCAAAGCCAGCTTCTTCGGCAGATTCATTGAGCGTGAAACGGGTTGACTTGTCCCGTTCTTCTACGGTTGCAGTGCTGCTGCCGCCACTGCCATATGGGTAGGGCAATTGGCGGATCTCGCCAGTCAGCTCGACACCGGGTCGGCTCACCAACACCACAGAGACAGGCATCTCTTCGGCCAGATCTTCCATTTGGTTGCTGAGCAAATCGGCGCTTACTTCCAAATTGTTGATGTCGGCCACCGTGGCAACGGGGCGGAACGCTTCCACCGCCTGGCCGGGTGTCAGCGAGAGCGAGAGCAGTTGCCCATCAAAGGGCGCGATAATTTGCGCCTCGGCAATCTCCGCTTCCAACTTGACGACATCAAACTTGGCCCGTTCCACATCGTTGGCCAACAACGGATTCACGCCATCTTCAACATGCTTATCCAATGCCAGTTGGGCCAGTTCCACTTCGAGCTCTTGCGCGGCCACGGCCGCCACATCGGGCGAACCCTGGGCTTGCAGCGAAGCCAGACGCACCTGCGCCTTTTCCAGATTGATCTGCGCGACCTCACGTTGATATTCCCATTCGCGCTCGGCGTCGGCAAAGAGTACGTTGGCTCGTTCCAGCTGCAACTGGGCCGAGTTCAACTCACGTTCCAGCCCGTCGATCTCCAACTCGGCCAGCACCTGTCCAGCGGTGACCATATCGTTGCGCTTGGCAAAGACAGCCCGCACCCGACCACTGGCACGAAAGAAGAGTTCTTCCTCCACCACTGGCGAAATGCGACCACTAAAGGTAATCTCGTCGATGATTTCACCCCGTTGCACCTTATAGGTCGGCTTGACTGGCACCACCGGCGTGGGAATCGGCGTGGGTGTGGGTGCGTCGGCAGCCGCGCGTTGGGTCCGATTGGCGGGCAACAGCGAACAGCCGCTAAAGACAATGAGCGTTGCCAGCATCGTTCCGGCAGATAGCAATTTTTTTCGAATCAACAGAAGACTCCTTGGCGACATACACATCGCAATTCATATTCACATCAAAAAATCACGTTCTAATAGAGAAATCATTTGAAAGTCGCACAATCGTGGAATCAGCGTTCTCTAACGCTGGCCGTGCGCAGTAGAGAATGCGCACTCCGCATGGTGCGAGGTCTATTTGCTTGCTCTATAAACATTCAGTTCTATGTCTGCACCGCCATGAATGGGCAGTGAACCAGCATGGGACACCTGTTGATGAACGTCTACAACATAATTCGGTGTCATCGCGAGCTGAGCTTGTCGAAGCCACAACAGCCCGATCTATCGACGCACTTTCGCAACATTCATGAGCAGACTTTTGCCTGCGTTGTTCGCTACAGTGCGGTTGGCTTGAAAACGGTAGGTTTCCCGCTTGCCGGAACTGCTGTTTTCAAACAGAGCCCACTTTAGGTCGGGATTTATCCTTGGGCAGCGAATCTCCCACAGACTAACTTTTCACAGAAGTAACGAACCGGAAAATTTTCTTGGCGAGGCAACGCATCTATGGCGCATCTATCGCCTAATCTGTACACCTATCAACAGAGGGCAACTCACGTGAATCTGTTCGGTGCATCCACCACACAACATTCATCACATGAATAATTCGACAACCTTAATCATAGCTTTGTCCCTCTGTCGTGTCAAACAACTGATCCGAGAAGCCCATGCCCGTTGTCGTGCGTAGCCGCCCCGGTTAACAGCGGCAAGAGCGCTAGCGATGGAACTGCAATGAGCGCCCCGGCAGTGGTGTCGGCAGGTCGGAGACAGCTTCGCCCCCCGTGATGATGGGGACGCCATTGACCATGACCATCTCGACCCCAGTGGAGGTACGGTGCGGCTCCAGGTAAGTCGCCTGATCGTGCACCTGCTCGGCATCAAAGAGCACAATGTCGGCAAAGTAGCCCGGGCGCAGCAGACCCCGTTCCTTCAAGCCAAAGCGCTGGGCGGGATGACCACTCAATTTGTAGACCGCGTCTTCCAACGAAAAGAGCTGCCAATCCCGAACACAAGGGCCAAGTAAGCGGCTGGCCGAGCCATATTGGCGCGGGTGCACAACGCTGTCCGGGTGATAGATCCCATCTGATCCCATCATGTAGCAGGGGTGCTGCAGGAACGCGTCGATCAGCCGATCATCGCCCAGCCGGAAGACGAGCAACACGGCCAGCCCCTCCTGTATCAACAGCGTCGACAGGGCATCCACTGGTGCCAGCCCCGTGCTCGCCACATAGTCGGCCAGGGTCTTGCCCTGGTGTTGTGCATTCTCTTTGCTGGCAACCCAGGCAATGAAGGTCTCGTCCAGCGGCGTAAAGGCCAGGGCTTGGGCAAAGCGTTCGCGGATGTGGGGCTCGCGCAATTTGGCGATTACGCCCAGCGGACCATCTTCCCACACCTCATAGGGCAACAGGTAGTTGAGCATCGTTGAGCCGGGCAGGTAGGGATAGACATCGAACGAGAAATCTACTTCGTTGACAGCTACCTTGTCCACATAGGTGAGCAGCGTCTCGATATCCGCGGGTGAAGTTCCCTTGAAGTGCGAGATGTGAACTGGCACCCCGGCGCGCCGACCAATTTCGACGGCTTCCTGCACGGCAGCCAACGTCCCTTTCTTATAGCGCACGTGGCTCACATAGAGCCCCTGTTGCGGTGCCATGGCCCGGCAGACTTCCACGAGTTCATCGGTGGTGGCGAACTGCTGTGTCACGTAATCCATCCCGGTCGAAAGCCCCACCGCGCCCGCGTCCATGCCCTTTTCCACCTCGGCAATCATCTGGCGCATCTGAAAATCGTCGGGGGTTGCGCGGCCCCAGCCACAGGCCAGGGTGCGCAAATTGGCATAGGGAATGTGCGGAATGCTGTTCTGCACGTTGGCCCCATCCAGCAGGGCCATGTAATCAGCCAATGTCTCCCAGCCGCTATATTCGCTGAGCTGCAACGCGTTGAGCGCGCGCAAGTAGTAGATCCACTCATTGGCCGTCGCGCGCGTCACCGGGGCATAGGAGATCCCATCGGCCATGATCACTTCGGTGGTAAACCCTTGGCTGGTCTTGGAGACCAAATGGGGGACCTTCAAGAGCCAGCCATCGGAATGGTTGTGGACATCGATAAAACCAGGGGCAACGATCTTGCCCGCGGCATCGATCACCTGGCGCGCCTCGGCATCCGCGGCAATGGTGCCAATCTCAACAATTCGGTCATCTCGAATGGCAACATCGGCTTGGTACCGAGGCGTCTGCATGCCATCAACAATGACGCCGTTGCGGATCAGGACGTCAAACATAAAGCTTCATCCATTTCTTGTCATGGGAATTAAGTGGCTGTCCGCTCGTTACAAACGCTCCGCCCCGAAAAAGGTGACTGTTTCAACAGGACTGTCATCTCAGCACTGCTATCCCAGGGGACCTATGTCAACAGTACTAAATTCAGAGCAGCGCCGGCGTGATAGAGCATCAACCGTTCGTGTGGAAAATAATCACGCTGTCTATCGTGGTTCATCAATATTTCGGTGGGTCATGCTTCGGTGAGCTACATTGCAGCGATGATGCAAAACAGTGTTCGTAAACAGTGTCCATAAACAGTGCCCATCATCATCTGCTCTCTGATTAAAGCTATTGTACCGGAAAGTAAACAGGGGAGCAAGTACACAAAAAGGCAAGGGCAGAGAGCTCTTTTGGCGAGCCGCGCCACCCGCATTGAGCACGCATCGATACCAAAGATTCTCAAGTAGATTCCCAACGTGGCGGGGAGACGGTTGGGTTCGCGCAACCGGATTCGCATAACCGGGGTCCCACAATTGAATTCGCACAATTGAGTTCGCACAATGTTATGTTATACTGTCCCGCAGATCAAAAACGGACACCGCCCCCGACAGATGCACACCGGTGTGGCGATTATCTCAATGGCTGAACTTCACTGAGTCAGAACTGCACTGGGGCGAAATCTGCCAGTGGCAACGCTAGAGACCATTCATGACCGAAAAGCATGTGACCAAACGCAATAGAGGCGCGCAAAAGTCATCCCCCAGGCGCACAACCGGCAAACAGCAAGCGAGCATTGGCAGCGTACTCGTCACCCTGCTCATTGTCTTTGCCTATTGGTGGCTCACCGGCTCCCTACCTGGCGACGAGCAGGCAACGAGCACCGCGCCCACTGAAAACGCAGCGATAGCAGCGACACCGGTAGCAGCGACACCGGTAGCAGCCGTTGCCGAAACCGCCAACCGCACGACTCTTACATCCACGCTTACATCCACGCTTACATCCACGCTTACATCCACTGTGGCAATGACAGTGACCGATGGGCCAGTGGCAGATGGGCCAGTGGCGGACGCAACAGCCGCCCAGATGGCAACGAACACCTTGGCAGCGCCAACCGCGACGGTTGCAGCAACGCCCCAGCCGACGGCAACGACACCACCAACCCCAACGGCCACCCCCACCAACCCGCCACGTGCCGGACCACCCGGCATGCCGGAGATCGAGCTCGACGAATTGCCCCCAGAGGCGTTGGATACGTTGCGGCTAATCGCCAACAACGGTCCATTCCCCTTTGATCGCGATGGCATCACCTTTCAGAATCGCGAAGGGTTCTTGCCCGACCACCCCCGCGGCTACTACCGCGAATACACGGTGATCACGCCCGGTGCGCGCACGCGCGGGGCACGCCGCATTGTGGTCGGCTCGGCGGGTGAACTCTATTACACGGCCGATCACTACGAGTCCTTTGCCTGGATTGTACTACCATGAAGTTCCCCTTGATGCAGCGCCAGCAGACCAACCCGGTGGAACAGATTTTGGCGGGCAAGGTAGCGCCGGGCATCTATCGGCTGCGCACCAACATTCATGCCGATTACATGGTGGCACCGCTCAATCAACAGGGCTGGCGCGGTTTTTACATTGAAGGTCAACTCGTCAAGAACAAGGCGGATTTTCTGCGCGTGGCGGGTGCGGCCCTCTCTTTTCCCGATTACTATCGCCCCAACTGGGATGCCTTTGAGGAGGGCATTCGGGATCTAAACTGGATACGTGCCCAGGGCTATCTCCTCATCTATGAAGATGTCTGGCACTTTCCCCGCCACGACCGCGCCGCGTGGCGTCAGGCACGCTCGATCCTGGCCGAGGCCGTTGACTTCTGGGCACAGACCCCCACGCCCTTGTACGTGCTGTTGCGCCGCGCCTGGTGGTATGCCCACGACATCGAACGCCTCTGAACCCGGAATTTCTGAATTGGACCCAAGTCAACACAAGCACGAAGCTAGAGGAGTTTGCACTTGCGTGCAGCGGTTGTAACACCCTATTTGCCCTGGCCCGCGGACACGGGCGGAAAACTGCGTTCATATTACCTGTTGAAGGGATTGGCAGCAGCAGCAGAGGTAGATCTCTTCACGGTCTGCCATGGCAAAGCACCAACCACCACCGAACTCGGCAAGTTTTGCCGCCAGGTCACTGTGATCCCGCTCCAGCCGCCGACCCAACGCGAGCAGCTGTTCCGGGCGTGGCTCGATGGCCGGCCCCGCTCGGTGCGCTATTTTCAAGATGAACAGAGTTTGCAGCAGATCCAAGCCCAACTAGCCACCAATTCGTATGACTTGCTCGTCTGCGATGAAATCGCCATGGCATCCTATTTTGCGGGACAAGCAGATCTGCCCAGCATCATCATGCGCCAGAAGATCGACTATCTGCACTATGCCGAGAGCGCAACGAGCCGTGCGTGGGGCATACCCCGGATATTGGATGCACTGGAAGCGCGCCGCCTGCAACACTTTGAAGCGACGATGATGCCCCAATTTCAGGGCGCGGTGGTCTGTTCACCGGGCGATGCACAGGTGGCGGCCAGCCAGGGTCCCAGCCTGGAGATTGAGATCATTGTCAATGGGGCAGATGTGACCTACTTCACGCCCCAACGTCAGCCCGACCTACGGCCAACGCTGCTGCTGCTCGGCACCATGCACTACCAGCCCAACATTGACATGGTGCTCTATTTTTTCCGCACGATTCACCCACAGTTGGTCCAAACCGTGCCCGATCTGCAGGTGTTGATCGTCGGCCACCAGCCCCCGCCAGAGCTAACCGCGCTGGGCGCTCTACCCGGCGTGACGGTCACCGGCAGCGTCGATGATGTGCGCCCCTACATGGCGCGCAGCTGGCTGCTGGCCGTCCCGCTGCGGTTGGGGGGTGGCACACGGCTCAAAATTATCGAGGCAATGGCCACCGGACTGCCCGTCGTCTCTACGACCGTGGGAGCCCAGGGGCTAGACGACATTAGCCAACGGCTGGTAACCATTGCCGACGAGCCCGCGGCCTTTGCCAGTGCAGTGCAGACCCTTTTGCAAGATGAGCAACGCCGCGCCACCTTGAGCCATGGAGGTCGCCAGGCCGTGGTGGAGCGCTATTCGTGGCAACAGTTGGGTGAGCGCTTTGCCAGCTTCTGCCATCAAATCGCGGCGGGATAGTGCACACGCTCAATCCGTCCGACGCTACGAACCCTGGGCCCATTGCAAGGTGCAACTGCACAGCTCCCAGCCAATGGGCGAACCTATTCTTTCTACCTGCAGCTTATAGAGAAAGCAAATAGACCTTGCACCTTGTGCAGTGCGCATGAGAGAATGCGCACGTCCAGCGGTGGAGAACGCTGATTCCACCATTGGGCAACGTTACCATGATTTCTCGCTTACACCTTTGGATCCGAACCCAAGTGCCTATGTCTTTGCAACCACTATCTTTGCAACCATTAAAAATCGCGTTTATCTGTAACCTCTATCCACCCTACATTGTTGGGGGCAATGAGATCCTCGCCAGCGATGTGATCGGTGCACTGCGTGAGCGGGGACACGAAATCCACGTGCTCACGGGTCGCGGTCCCGATCTGCCGCGGGATGGCTACACCCACGCCGCGCTCGACATTGATCTGGCAGACAAAGAGAATCTCTTTTTGGGTGGCTTGCCCCTGACCATGCGCCGTTTGGTTCAATGGCACCTCTACCACCATCCAACCTATCGCGGTGTCCGCCGCGCGCTCCAGCAGATCCAGCCCGATCTGATCATTGCCTGGAATCTCTACATGGCATCGGCCGCGCCGCTCATTGCCGCGCGCCACCACCCCGCGCCGCTCATTGCCCACCCCGCGGACAAGTGGCTGCTCTATATGCTCGATAATATCCGTGCGCTGGTGCCGGGCACAACCGCGCGTCATCGCGTGGGGTTGGGGCTTGTTCAACGCTCTGTCCAGCCCATTTTGCACAAGCTGGCGCAACCCGATTACCTGCTCACTGTCTCTGACTTTATTCGCCGGCTGCACGTGCAAGCGGGCTATAGCCGCGACCAGAGCATTGCCACCTTCCTGGGTGTGCCCACCAGCAAATTTTCTCACCAGCCCCACCCCCACCCACCCGCAACCCCAGAGAGCCCACCGTGGCGGCTGCTCTTTGTGGGCCAACTGTGGGAAGGCAAGGGGCCACAGGTTGCCATTCGAGCGCTCCAACTTTTGCAGCAACAGGCGGCTGATCTCCCACCGCTCGAATTGCACATCTACGGCGGCGGCACCACTGCCTTTGTTGATTATCTACACGGACTCATTCGCGAGTTGGGGGTCGCGGCGTCCGTACAGATCCACGGCTTTGTCTCCCACGCGCTGCTGGTCAAAGCGTTCCACACACACCAGATCTATCTCTTCTGTTCCTTGTGGGATGAGCCATTTTCTGGGGGGCTGCTCGAAGCCATGGGCACTGGGATTCCCACCATTGCCACAACCGCTGGCGGCACACCAGAGGCCGTAACCGATGAGACCAACGGGCTGCTCATCAAGCCAGATGATCCCACCGCGCTTGCCGCGGCCATTGTCCGGCTGATCAAGGAGCCGGCGCTCTACGAACGAATTGGCCAACGGGCTGCCGCGGATGTGGAAGAGCGCTGGACCTTTGAGCGCTACATCGATCGGCTGGAAGCGCTCTACCGCGCAATCGTGGAACAGCACCGCCCCGGTCAGCCGTTGACGCTTACCCCCGCGTTACTGCCCACCCCAGTGGATCGCGGAGAATAGAGCCCGTGCACGCTGCTTTGCCAACGACTGCCCACCCCAACCGCTGGGCCCATTGCTCGGCCCGCAACGTGGGCATTGGGGCACTCGGCGCGCTGGCCGCGGCTCACTGGCTGCTGATTGCCCTCACCCGACTACACCAGTTTCAGCTTTGGCTGCTGGTGAGCCCGCTGCTCGTGCTCACGGTGGCTGGGGCGCTCTGGGCCTTTTGGCAACAGCAGTGGCGCGATCGCGCAATTGTGGTGGGGCTCTGCGCGTTGGGTCTCTGGCTCTACACACCGCCGGCCGAAGAGTTGGCCCTATCGGGCGATGCCGCGATCTATCTCAACGAAGGAGCATTTGTGGCGCGCACCGGCGGCGACAGCACCCAATTTGCACCGCTGGCCAGCCTCTCGCCGGCGACGCGCACCCTCTTCTATCTCACATCGCGGGAACAGCTTCCCGCCCACCCCATTCAATCCTACGATGGTCTACTCTTCCGCGGCTACTACGTGCAAGACGCGGCCACCGCCACCATTCAGCTGAGCCGCATGCCGCTGAGCACGGTCTGGTTGGCACTCGCTCATATCCTGGGGGGTCTGCCCCTGGCGCTGGCCAGCACACCGGGCTTTGCCATTCTCGGTCTGCTGCTGCTCTACGCCACCGCGCGGCAACTTTATGCGTGGCCGGTGGCACTCTGGACGACCCTGCTGCTCGCGGTCAGCTACACGCAGATCCACTTTGGCCGCGCGGCCTATGCAGAGATCTATGGGCAGCTTTGGACGGTGGCGGGCATCCTAACCGCGCTCTACTGGATTCAAGAACGGGCGCCGCACTGGCTCCTGCTCACCGGCCTCTTTTGGGTGACAACGTGGGCCGGCCGCATCGACGCGCTGTTGCTGCTTGGATCATTTGGTTTGCTGCTGATCTACGCGGCGGTGGAGCGCGATCGGCGTTCGTTGCGCTGGGTACTGCTCTCGTTGCCCTGCTATGGGGGGTTGATTTGGCTGGGCACCAACGGGGGTTACGTCGGCGCGACCTATGAATTTCTGCAGATCCGTTGGCCCTGGTTTGGCGGCGCGCTGATGGCACTGGCAGTCGCCCTGCCGCTGGCGGTGGCCGTTGCCTGGCTGTGGGGACGGGCCATCCAACGGCTGTTGCAGCATGTTGCGCCGCTGCTCCACGGGCTGCTCTTGCTGCTGACCGCCTTTGTCATCCTCTGGGCCACCCTGCCCAACCCACTGCGCGAGCCAACCGTCACCCGCAATTTTCAAGAGATCATCTGGTTCAGCAGCGACTATCTCTCGCCGCTGCTCTATTGGCTCGTCTTGCTGGGGATTGGACGGCTGCTCCTGGGGGGGTATACCGCCCGCACATTCTGGCTGCTGGCCACCTTTTACAGCTTGGGCACGATCTTTTTCTACAGCTATACCTCGGCCAATGTCTACCCGGTTTCGCTGCGGCGGTTGATCAGTGATGTGCTGCCGCTAATGGTGCTGCTGGCTGGGCAGGTGCTTGCCAAACCGTGGTCAATCCCAGGGTGGCGCTGGTGGCGCTGGATGATCGCGATTGGGCCATTGCTCTGGATGCTGTGGTTGAGTTGGCCCCTGTTGCAGATCGAGGAAGGCGCGGGAACCGCGGCATTTCTCGCCGAAGTGCACGCGACGCTCCCCACCGATGCCATCCTAATTTTTGAGGATCAGGATGACAATTCGTGGGTGGGTTGGCTCGCCGCGCCGCTCTACTCCTTTTACGGCCGCTGGACGCTGCTGCTGGATGGGGAGATCCCCGACCCCACTTTGTGGCCGATCGCGGTGGAAGCATTGGCCGCGACGGGACGTCCGATCTATCTCATAACCCAACAGGATCCGCTCCCCGCACCGCTGCTCCCACCCGGGCACCGGGCCACGCTGACAACGCAGATGGAGTGGCGCTCGACCATGATTGGCCAAACACGCAAACCTTATCCACCACCAGTTTGGAATTTTGCTCATCCACTTTATATTTATGCACTAGAAGCGGAAAACGAGTGATGCACAACCTATATCGCTACCTGGCACGGCCCGAACCAACAGACGCCAAGGCAACAGTACAACAGCAGTGGCAGAGTGGAATTCAGCCAGAGATCGACTTTTGGATTATCAAACCAACTGTTCGGCGGGAATCGCTGGCTGGTGACGACCATTCACAAACGGCCGAGCGCAAGGCGACCGTTGCGGCTGTGGCGATGTGTACGGGCCTATGGACGCTGGGTGCTGGCGCGTTGCTAGCCGCGGCAGAAGGATAAGCAATGAGAATTGTTTCTACACAGCAGGATCAGACCAGATCACGCAAAGGACAGAATCATTTCAAGATTCTGCTCTATGCGCTTGTTTGCCTCGTCAATACAGCGATCTTGCTCTTTGGAACGTGGTTGCTTCCCGCCACCGAGACCCTGCCGCTGCAGAGCGCCGCAACGACGGCCCAAACCATTCCAACGCCAACAGCCACAGCAGAGCCCGCAGCCCAATCCACGACCCGCTACACCCTGTTCATGCCGCTGATGCTACATGAGTACAGCAATCGGGCCCTGACGTCACCGGATGGAGAGCTCCGGTTGCAGATTACGGTGGCGGCAGCGGCAGGCAACGGGGCAGATGGGGCGGCAACGGGGAACCAATTACACTACAGCCTACACTACCGCGGCAAGAGTATCCTGCAGCCCTCAGCGCTTGGGCTACACTTTGACGCGGCAACACCACCATTGAGTGATCTACAGATCGAACGGTTGATCTTTCAACGGGGTGATGCGTGGTACGCCACCCCCCTTGGCGAACAGAGTCAACTACGTGACTACTACAATGAGATGCAGGTATACCTGCGCGAACGTGGTGGCCAACAGCGCCCGCTGCAGGTGACTCTGCGCGCGTACAACCAGGGCATCGCGTTGCGCTACACCCTGCCAGCCGTACCGGCTTGGGAAGGGGCCACCATCGTGGGGGAAGCCACAGAATTTGCCTTTGGTGGCAATCATCTAGCCTATCTACAAGAGGGCACAGAGGGAAGCTATCAACCCACGCTGCTTTCAGCGATGCAGGGGAAGAATGAAAACCCGCTGACTCTGGCCCAGCGTGACGGTCTCTTCACCAGCATCAGCGAAGCCCATGTCGAGAATTATCCACGCATGATGTTGACGCGCCACGCCAATATCAGCCAGACGGTGACGGTGGCATTGGCTGGCGCGGCTGGGGGTGAATTGCCCCGCCAAAGCCCGTGGCGGGTGCTACTGGTTGCCGATTCAGCCGCGGCGCTGCTCCAAGGGAAATCGTTATTCACAAATTTAAGTCCGCCCAATCGTTTGGCAGATATCAGTTGGATCCAGCCGGGACAAGCCATGCGGATTGGCACGCTCACGACAGCGGCGGCGCACCAGGTGATCGACTTTGCCGCCACCCACGGCATCGAGTATGTAGAGTTTGACGCGGGCTGGTATCCCAATGGCTATTGGGCCGAATTTGATCCCGCTTCTGACGCAACCCGGGCCATTGCCGAGATTGATCTCCCCACAGTGTTAGCCCATGCCAAAGCCAAGGGGGTGGGGATGATACTCTACGTCAACCGGGTGGCGTTGCGCCAACAGATCGACACAATCTTGCCCCTCTATGCAGCCTGGGGCATCCGCGGGATCAAGTTTGGCTTTGAAGATGGGCGCACGCAAGCTGGCATCAACTTTCTGCACCGTGCGGTAGAACGAGCCGCGACCCATCGACTCTTTATTGACATTCACGATAGCTATCGCCCATCGGGCATGAGTCGCACCTATCCCAACCTGCTAACCCAGGAGGGCATGCGTGGCAATGAACATTTTTCCGGTGCCACCCACAACACAATCCTGCCCTTCACGCGCCTGTTGGCCGGAGCGGGAGACTACACGTTTCCCTACTATCACAAGCGACTCAATGTTACGCGCGCCCACCAGTTGGCAGCAATGATTGTCTTTTTCAGTCCCCTGCAATTCGTCTTTTGGTATGATTCTCCAGTAGACTATAACGGCGAAGCGGAAGTTGCCCTCATTGGTGCGCTGCCCACAACGTGGGACGAAACCATTGTGGTGGATGGCCAGATTGGGGAACAGATTACCGTGGCGCGACGCAGCGGATCGCGGTGGTTTGTTGGCACGTTGACCAACGCAACGGCACGCGAGGTCGATCTGCCGCTGACTTTTTTGCCGCCCGGTCAACGCTATCGGGCGCGTCTCTATTGGGATCAAGATGTGCAAGCCGTTGGCCAGACAACGTTGACCGTCACCAGCGAAAGTGTGATTGGGGCCTCGCTACTGCCCAGTGGCGGTCACCTGCTCTGGCTGGAGCCGATCCAGTAGCGTCGACCGTTAATTGTGCAACGGTCAATTGTACAACGCCACAGGCACAGGCTAGCACAGGCAGAGGATAGTACAGGCAAGGATAGTACAGGCACAGGATATTACAGACGTAGAATCGTACGTACGTGGAATATTGCAGAGATAAAGGGAAAATGTTGTGGGAATTGCAGCAGATATTGCCATTATTGTTGTGGCCGGACTAGTTGGCGCGCTGCTCATGCAGCAACTTCGCCAGCCGTTGATTCTTGGCTACATTCTGGCCGGTGTGGTGGTTGGCCCCTTTACGGGTGGTGTGACTGTCGGTGCCGTGCATGACATTGAGTTGTTGGCCGAAATTGGGGTGGCGCTCCTGCTCTTTGCGCTCGGCCTCGAATTCTCTCTCAAAGAGCTACAGCCGGTGCGCAGGATCGCACTCTTGGGCACGCCGTTGCAAGTCTTGCTCTCGATTGCGCTGGGGCTGGGAATTGGTCAACTGTTGGGGCTGAATTGGCTTCAGTCGATCTGGCTCGGCAGCATGATCGCGCTCTCCAGCACCATGGTGCTCCTCAAGACGTTGATGAGCCAGGGAAGGTTGGGCACCTTGTCCAGTCGGGTGATGATCGGCATGTTGATTGTGCAGGATCTGATTGTCGTACCGCTGATGATCATTCTGCCCCAGCTGACCGATCTTGGTGCTGGCTTGCCGGTCTTGGGTTGGGCCGCGGTGAAAGCGGTGCTCTTTCTGGCAGTCATGTTGCTGGTCGGAACCCGAGTGCTCCCTTGGCTATTGAGCCGGATCGCACGCTGGAATTCACGCGAGCTCTTTTTGCTGGCCATCACCGCGATTGGCCTGGGCATTGGTTATGCCACCTATCTGGTGGGGCTCTCCTTTGCCCTGGGTGCCTTTATCGCGGGCTTGGTGCTCAGCGAATCGGACTATGGGCACCAAGCATTGAGCGACATCATCCCGCTGCGCGATCTCTTTGGGCTGCTCTTCTTTGTTTCGGTGGGCATGTTGCTCGATCCCATGTTCCTGCTCGAAAACTGGTCCGCGATCTTGGTCGTGGTGGTGCTGGTAACATTGGGCAAGGCAATCATCTTTGGGGGGCTCAGTTGGCTCTTTGGCTATCGCAATGTGGTGCCGCTGGCTGTTGGGCTCGGTCTCTTTCAGGTCGGTGAATTTTCCTTTGTCCTGGCGCGCGTCGGCGTCAGCACCAACTCAATTGGCGATTACCTCTACGGGCTCATCCTGACCACCGCGATTGTCACCATGTTTCTCACGCCCTTTATTGCCAATCTGACGACGCCGCTCTACGCATTTCAACGCCGTCGCCGGCCGAGCGAACCACTCCAGACCATCAATCTACCCGCCACAGAGTTGGCCGATCACGTGGTCATTGCCGGTGGTGGTCGCGTCGGTTATCACGTGGCTCAAGTCCTCCAGCGGCTCGAACTTTCATTCGTCCTCATTGAATTGGATCAATATCGAGTCCAGGAAGCCAAAGATGCGGGTTTTCCCGTGATCTATGGCGATGCCAGCCAAGAGATTGTGCTGGAAGCCACCCACATCGAACATGCCCGGCTCATGTTGGTGACCACCCCCGACACCATTGTCACCCAAACCATTGTCAAACATGTACACCAGCTCAATGCCGATGTTCACATTGTGGCCCGTGCCAGCAGTGTTGAACAGATGCAGCGGCTGCATGAATTGGGCGTCTATGAAGTGGTGCAGCCCGAATTGGAAGCGAGCCTGGAGATCACCCGGCAGGCGCTCTTGCATCTGCCCATTTCCGTGGCCGAGATCAACCGCTATACCGATACCGTGCGCCATGAACTCTACTCGCCCATCTTTGATGTGCACGAGGATTATCGGCTCCTTCACCAGCTGCGCAGCTTCGCCAATCTGCTGGAATTTAGTTGGTTTCAGTTACCCGTCAACAGTCCGCTCGTGGACAAGACCCTTGCGGAACTCCGGATCCGCAACCAGACCGGCGTGGTGGTGGTTGGCATCGTTCATCAGGGCCATCTCCACACAAATCCAGCACCAGAATATCGCTTTGTAACCGGTGATTTTGTGGCGGTCATGGGCAATCCAGAGCAGTTAGCTAACTTTGAAGCGTTCGCAACCACCGGTAGCATAGTCACACACACCCCAGGAACAGAGTCCGCGGACCAAGGAACCCAGGGGTGATCCGTGCAGAGCGATTCACTGGAGATCCTCGTCTGCCCGGTCTGCCGCGGCGCGTTGCAGCTAACCGCCGCAGCCAATGCCGCCGCAAATGTGGATGTGGCCCCGATCACAACCACCATTGCCGACGGAGAGTTGCGGTGCACCGGCTGTGGAGAACGCTATGCCATCGAAGCGGGCATTCCAATCATGCTCGCCCCCACGTTGCCCGGCCACGCCAGCAAAGTGGCCGAAGCGCGCGGGTGGGTGGCATTGGCCCAGGACGAAGCATGGTATGAACCCGACCCCACGGTCGATCTGGCGCTCCCCTTCGTGGTCGAGCAGCTTGGCTGGCCCGCGGCGGCTGCGTCAAATTGGCTGGGGGCGGCGCACTCTTTTCGTCACCTGCTGGCTCACTACATCCAACCGGGCATGCGCGTGCTGGAGATTGGCGCGGGCAAAAGCTGGGGCGGCCACTATCTCGTGGAGCAGGGCTGCACCTACGTTGGCTGCGACCTCGTCACCGATGCCAACATTGGCTTGGGCCGGGCGCACTTCTATCAATCCCATTTTGACATCAGCTATGAGGTCATTGGGGCCGACGCCGAATATCTGCCCTTTGCCGATGCCAGCTTTGATCTCGTCTACGCGGTGGCCGCGCTGCACCACGCGCTCGATCTGCCCCAAATGCTCCGCGAATTGGCGCGCGTTACCCGGCCCGGCGGCACGGTGGCCGGTTTGAGCGAGGGGGTGCGCTCCTTTCTCGTTGCGCCCGATGCCCCGTCGCAGGACAAAGAGAAGGCCTATGGCATCAACGAACATGTCTACACGCTGCTCGATTACCTGCGCGCCTATCGCAGCGCCGAGCTGCGCCCCACCGAGATCATGCGCGCCACCAGCGATCAGTGGTTCCTGGCCCCCAATTGGCGTAGATTGCTGAACGGGATCCAGGCGATCCCTGTTGTGGGACGTTGGCTTGCGCCCGGCGTGCTGCTTGGCCTGCTGCACCCCTACGATGGGTTGACCATCTTTGGCCAGAAGGCTGGTTGAGGTAATGCGGCGCACCAACCACATACAACCGCTGCTGGGATACCTGTTGATCACGCTGGCGGTCACTTGGCCGTTGGCGCTGAACTTCACCACCCACATTCCTGGCGGTGGAGATGCGCCCTGGTTTCTCTGGCAATTCTGGTGGTTCAAATACGCCCCACTCGATCTGCAACAGCTGCCCTATCAGACCAGCCAAATCTTCTATCCACTGACCGATGTACCGGTGATGGCGCAAACGCCAATCAACGAAACCTTGATGTTGCCACTGCTGGTTGGCACCAACCTGGTACTCTTTTACAATCTGCTCTTTCTGTTGAGCTATCTGCTTTCCGGCTACTTCACCTATCTGCTCGGTCGTGCACTGGGCTGTCGGGCCAGCATTGCCTTCGTGGGCGGCGTGATCTTTGCCTTCTGTGCCTATCGTGGTATGCGGGGGCTGGGGCACATGAGTCTGCTGACCACCCAATGGATGCCCCTGCTTCTGCTGTTGGGCTTACAATGTTGGCGCGTGCCAACCCTGCAGCGCGGTCTTGCGCTTGGCACGATAACGGCCCTGGTTGCGCTCTCCTCGCCCTATTACATTGGCCTCTTTCTCTTGCCCGTTGCCCTTACCGCTGCGCTCTACCTGCCATTGACCAAGGGACGTGCGCTGTGGCGTCCCCGGCTCTGGCGGGCGCTGTTGGCCGGGGCCGGAATCGCCGCGCTGCTGACCGTGCCCTTGTACCTGCACTATCTTTTCTTGGATCGGGATATCTATGCCCTGACGGCGACGTTGACCATTGAAATTAGTCGCAACGGTGCCGATCTCCTGTCGTGGCTCTTGCCTTCGGGGCTACACCCGTGGTGGGGCCAGCATACCACCCCCATTTACCAACGGTTCAGCTCTCCCAATCTCATGGAGACCACCCTCTTTGTTGGCTATCTGCCGCTGTTGCTCTTCTTCTATTCGCTGGTGCAGCGGCGTCTCCCCGCGACGGGCCGCTTCTGGCAACTGCTCACGATCATTGCGTTGCTGCTGGCGCTTGGCCCCACCTTGCAGATTCAGGGCAATGTCATCGTGGACGGATTGCCCTACCACTGGCTATTGCAACTCCCCGGCTTTGGCACCTTCCGCATTCCCAGCCGCACCGGCATCACCACGGCATTGGCGCTGAGCGTCATCGCCATGCTGATGCTGCAGCAGCTCTTCACACGCAGCCATTTTTTGCAGCGCCAGCGTTGGCTGCTGGCGGGCTGGGCATTGCTCTATCTGCTCACGGTCTTCCCCTTTTTCCCCCACCCGCTCACCGATATGACCATCCCCACGGTCTATCAGCAGCTACCCGAACGGAGCGAACCCTATGCCCTGTTGGAGCTACCCGCGGGCGAATACTTCCAGCACGAATATAATTTCTTCCAACCAGTGGCTCAGTGGATGCGTTACCAGAGCAGCCACGGCCACCCCACCATCTCTGGCTATCTGGGCCGTCGTCCCGCGCGGCTACACGAACCGGAACGAACACTGCCCTTTGTGCGCCGCTTCTTCACCGATGACCGCCGCCAATCCACGGCCGTTGATCTGAGCGACATTGCACTGTTGCCCGAGCCTTACTGGCCGCCGGATATTTTTCACGCGCCCGCGCTGTTGTCCCAAGCTGATATCGGCGCGGTTTTGCTGCACTGCACAGTGCCCGAAGCACAACGCTTCTGCCTCGCGGCGGCGCCAATCCTCAGCCAGGCGCTGGGGATGCCCACCGCCACAGCCCCGGCCACAGAGGCGACCCATCGCCTGCACCCAGTCATCGAATCAGGCTACCAAACGCAGCGGCTGCCTCAATACTTCACCGAAGTGGTGCTCGACCATGACCGCACCTTCATCCCCGTTGACTTCAGCCCCGCCCACCGCTCGCGCGAGCTCGATCTCGCCGACAGCAGCGACCGGGGCACCATTCGATTTACCGTGCCCTACACGGGCAGCTGGCGCGTGCAGGGCATCCTTTCCGGCGCGTTGGCCCCCACCAGCCAGGTGCAGTTGAACGGGGCAACGCTGCCGCTGCACGCTGATCTCTACGCCGGTTATGGCGTGACCTGGTCGACGGAACGCACGTTGGCAGCGGGCACCCACGAGATCACGATCCAGCCGCTGGGGTCTGTCGGGGTAGAGAGCAATACCACCGCAGCGTGTGCACAACTTTGCGTGCACAACGTAAGCGTGCGGCTCCGGCAGATCCTCCCGCCAGAGGAGACGCCCACCACCGCTTTCACCGCGGCCAATGGCGAAACGCTGACCTTGCTGCAACAGCGCCTGCTCCGCCCATCATCCCCATCCCCCAGCGCGCCGCCACGCCCTCGGCCCGGTTGGTTCATGACCGTCTGGCAGCTCGATCCGCTGCTGGCCACACGGTTGACAACAGCGCCCCACACCATGCCCAACATTTTTCTTCATTTCAAAGATGAAGTGGGCAGAGTCGTTGCACAAGCCGACCATCCATTGGGTGAGCGCCACCTCTTTGATCGCGAGCAGAGGCTGCTCTATGACTTTGCGCCGCTGCCCACAGATGCTGCAAACGCAGTCGATTTGATGCCCCTTGAGGTCGAATTTGGGGTGTGGTATCCAGCAGACGCAACGTATTTCCGGCAACCCGCTGTGTCGACGACACAGGCCCATTTCTTTGCCGCGGGACAGCTCGCCACAGCGACAACAGCGTTCACACTGCCCACTTTCCCCACCAAGCCGACCCAGTCCGTTCGCTTTGTGGCCGCGAGCCACGACGGCGCGGAGAGTGCCACGAGCCTGACCTTGCTCAATGCCCGGCTGGTCTCACCCGATCAGCAGACACGCGTTACCCCAGAGCAGCCACAGAGCTGGGAGCTGTTAACCACCTGGGCCGTTCCCCACAGCTTCCAGCCGACCGACGAGTTGCTCGTTCTGCTCTACCTGGCCAATGATGAGGCAGCCGATCCGCTGCTCGCCTATCAGCTTGGGGGCCATGATCTGTTGCGTGATGGCGGGGGCTATCTGGTGGAACGGGTGGCCCTGCCCCCGCTGGCAGATCTGCACGCCGCGGCCCCCAACTACACGCCATCCGAGCTACCCTTGAGCCTGACTGTGTGGGATGGCAGTGCCAACGCGCCGCTCCCAATGATTCCGCTGACAACGGCCGCCGCGCCCCGAGTATTGGTCACGACGCCGCCGCGGCTTTTGCTGGGCCACTGGCAGACGTTGACCACGCTTGACAACCAGGGCAGAGCAAAGTAACGCCCAGAAGGCTTGAGGAAGAGCGCGTGCGCAACGCCTCTTCACTGGATCAAGCGCGGAGGGCCGATCCCTGCAGCACACGAGTGCATTGCACAGCTCTCAACACCCCAACGCCGCCCCACGATCACCTCACCTGTGCGCTGCACACCCGCCGCGGCTCTACCCATTCACCCCTGTAATGCCCGTTTACGGAAGGCAGCGCCGAGCTGCTCCGTCGTGCCACCGCGGCTGGCCGATCCCGCAGTACACGAGTGCATTGCACAGGTCGCAACACCCCAACGCCGCCCCACGATCACCTCACCTGTGCGCTGCACACCCACCGCGGTGCTACCCATTCACCCCTGTAATGCCCGTTTACGGAAGGCAGCGCCGAGCTGCTCCGTCGTGCCACCGCGGCTGGCCGATCCCGCAGTACACGAGTGCATTGCACAGGTCGCAACACCCCAACGCCGCCCCACGATCAGCTCACCTGTGCGCTGCACACCCGCCGCGGCTCTACCCATTCACCCCTGTAATGCCCATTCACGGAAGGCAGCCCCGAGCTGCTTCGTCGTTCCGCCGCGGAGGGCCGATCCCGCGGTACACGAGTGCATTGCACAGCTCTCAACACCCCAACGCCGCCCCACGATCACCACACCTGTGCGCTGCACACCCGCCGCGGCTCTACCCATTCACCCCTGCAACGCCTCTTCACGGAAGGCAGCGCCGAGCTACTGCGTCGTGCCGCCGCGGAGGGCAGATCCTGTGGTACTTGAGTAAATAACTAGATAGCCTCTTCTTTACAGACATGTTACAATGACCGGATAGAACCGGTACCCATTACTCTCTTTTCGTATATCTCTTTTCGCAGCGAGCCATTATGACAGATTACAAGCGATCCAACCGTGGCGGCCAAACCGCGCCAGCCACCCCCGCCAACAGCTGGCGCAAATATCTCACCGATTACAACGAGGGCCTGGGCCTGGTCTACGAGCGGTTTGTCCTCAACGACTTTTTGGCAGATCTGCGCCAACGCCACCAGATCCGCTCGGTACTGGAAGCGCCGCTCTATGGCATGGCGGGCGTCAGCGGCATCAACGATGTCATCTTCGCCCAAAACGGCGTCGATGTCACCATGGTCGACGAGAACCAGGAGCGGCTGGCGGGCGTGCGGCGCATTTGGGCAGAGGATTTGCAGCTGCCGGTCAATCTGGTCCACAATCCAGCCGACCGTTGGCACAGTCTCCCCTTTGCCGACAACAGCTTTGATCTCACTTGGCAGTGGGCCGGGCTCTGGTATATCAGCGACCCCGCGGGGTTGCTGCGCGAGCTGGCGCGCACGAGCCGCGATCTCGTCTTTGTCGCCATGCCCAACAACATTCAGGTTGGCTACTGGATGCGCAAGCTGCTCATTGACCGCGACTTCTTTCGCCACCACGACGAACGCTGGACCGAGATCGGGCGCATTCGCCAGATTCTGGAAGCGGCGGGCGTGGAGATCATCGAAGAGGGGGTGCTCGACACGCCGCCGTGGCCGGACACCGTCATGCCCGCCAACGAGGTGCTGAAACGGCTGGGCATTCGCAGCCAACAGCTCGAAGCACAGTTCACCGGCGACGATTGGCACTGGAGCACCATGGCCTACTACCTGGGCCAGGAGCCCGATCTCTACGACCGGGTGATCAAATATGCCTGGCTCGACCACGCGCCCCTGCCCTGGCAGATCAAAGCGATCTGGGCCCACCACCGCTATCTGCTGGGCCGGGTGCGGTAGCAAAGAGGATTTGCTCGTCATGCCAACATCATCACGCCTTCGCTGCTGTACAGAAGCAGCAATCGACCTGATTCGTGTGCAGATCCAGAGTGAACGCTTGCTATTGCGCCCGCTCTTACCACAGGATGCGCAACCGATCTTACAGGAGTTCACCGCCGAAATCACGCGCTACATGTTTCCCGAACCGCCGGCAGGATTGGATGAGAGCATGGCATTCATCCAACAGTCCCGAGCGGACATGATTGCAGGTCATGATCTGGTTTTGGCCATTACCCGCAAGGAAAATGGTGAATTTTTGGGCTGCTGTGGTCTACATGGCAAAGATGATCCCACCAGACCTGAACTTGGTATATGGCTGAAACAGCGTGCTCATGGCGAGCACTACGGTCGAGAAGCGATCCAGGCACTGGCAAAGTGGGCAATCGATCACATAACATTTGCCTGCCTCATTTATCCTGTCGATCGGAACAATATCCCCAGCCGCAAAATACCCGAATCATTAGGTGGGACTGTGGTACGGGAGCGTACAACCACCACAGCCAACGGTAAGACGCTTGCGCTATTGGTCTACCAAATTTCCAATGAACAGTTACATATCACCTTTGCCGCTGCATGAAGCGCGGCAACGTCTTCCTGGAAGGGGTCAAACGGTGTTGCGGTAAACGAACTACTTGTGACCCCTTCCAGGAAGCCCCGTACCACCGCAACTTACGAACAGTGATATGTAGCTAATAGATCCCGGCGTAAGTCAGGCCACACGTAATTTGCCTCTTTACTCGAGTCACATGGCCTGATTTACCGCCGTGGTATTTATGCCCAACTGTACTAGTCCAACGAACAGTTACACAATGCGTTGCGCACCCTGAGCTTGGCGAAAGGGACAAACACTGGGACTCCAGACAAGCCACCAGCATGAATACAGTCGAATGTTCAGCCGCCAGCAACTGCGTGTGCCCTCGGAGTACATACAAATCCTGAAAGCGAAGTCTGCATGAAAACAATTATTCTTGATACTCCCGGCCAATTCACCCTCACCGAGACCGCGGCGCCGGACGGACCGAGCGCGGGGGAGGCGTTGGTGCGGGTGCGCCGGGTTGGCATCTGTGGCACGGATCTGCACGCGTTCCGCGGCCGTCAACCCTTCTTCAGCTACCCGCGCATTCTGGGCCACGAACTGGGCGTGGAGGTGGTGGCGCTGGGCGCGAGCGAGCAGCCCCACGATCTGGCTGTTGGCGACCACTGCGCGGTCGAGCCCTATCTGAACTGTGGCGTCTGCAGCGCGTGCCGCCGAGGCAAGACCAACTGCTGTACGAGCTTGCAAGTGTTGGGGGTCCACACCGATGGCGGCATGCGTGAAACTATCACCGTGCCCATTGAGAAGCTGCACAAGGCCGCGGGCGCTTCGCTGGAAGAGCTGGCCGTGGTCGAAATGCTCTGCATTGGCGCGCACGCGGTGCGCCGGGCCGACCTGGCGCCGGGCGAGCAGGTGCTGGTGATTGGCGCGGGTCCGATTGGGCTGGCGACGACCGCCTTTGCCCAGTTGGCCGGGGCCGAGGTGACGGTGATGGAGATGAACGACCGCCGCGTCGAATTCTGCCAGCGCCACCTGGGCGTCAACAACTTTGTTC
The DNA here is from genome assembly GCA_965228585.1 of Caldilineaceae bacterium. Classification (GTDB taxonomy): domain Bacteria; phylum Chloroflexota; class Anaerolineae; order Caldilineales; family Caldilineaceae; genus JAHBVH01. Next base: position 1,403,214 of record CBDDHX010000004.1, on the reverse strand, counting down.
AGCCGGGCACCGATGTGCCCGCGCAATTGGAGGGGTTGCTCGGCGACCTGCCGACCACCGTCTTTGATGCCACCGGCAACGTCCATTCCATGACCAATGCCTTTCATTACCCCGCGCACGGTGGCAAGCTGGTCTTTGTGGGGCTGGTGCAGGATGACATTACCTTTCACGATCCCTACTTCCACAGCCACGAACTGACGCTCTTTGCCACCCGCAACGCCACGGCAGAAGATTTTGCCCATGTGGTTGCGCAGCTCAACGCGGGCAAGCTCAACCTCACCCCCTGGCTGACCCACCAAGCCACGCCAGAAGAGTTGATCGAACGCTTTCCAAGCTGGCTGGAACCGGAGACAGGTGTCGTCAAGGCAATGTTGCGCTTTGACTGACCAGTATTTGTTGCCACAGCGCATGGTACGCACCTTCACTGGCGTCAGCGCCGCGATGCCTCGTCGTTCCTCCGTAGCATGACAGCTCCCTGCGTAACAGGGGTGACACGGGAGTTGTATGACACGGTAGTAACGGCGACAACAGTAGAGAGTTTCGATAGGTCAGTGCCATCTGGCATCTGCTACCATGGGAGGAGCACAGTTTCGCCTGCGGCCCGATTCGTCTGTGAGATTCAGCGAACATAGGAGGGGTTTGGGATGGGTGATTGGTTTGATCTGAATGCAACGATCTTCAGTGTCGTGGGCCTGGTGCTCGGTGCGGGTGTGCTCTGGCGCTACTACAGTCGCCGCACCGCCATGCTTGAACGCCAACAGGAGGCGAAGCTCGGGGCATTGGAAGCACAGCTGGCCGAACTGCGTCAACAGAACCAACACCACACCACCAACGACGCCGCACGGCAACAGCAGCTGGCCGCGCGCGAGCGAGAAGCACGTGAATACCGTGAACAGTTGGCTCAGACCCAGCGGGCACTGGACGAACAGACGCAAGCCGCGGCAGCAGCGCACACGGAACTACAGCGCGCTATCGCCGCCAAAGAGCAGGCACTCACCCGGCAAGCAGAAGAGATCGCCGCGGTGCAGGAACAGCTCGCCCACGTGCTGAATCTGCAGAGCCAAGAGGCGACCGATCTGCGCACAGAAGTGGCCACACAGCGCCAGCGGCAGAGTGAACTGGCAGAAGAGCTGGCCATGACCGAAGCGGTGCGCGATGGATTGTTGCAAACGATCGAAGAGCTGCAGGCACAGTCGCGCGAAGAGACGATCCGGCTGGCCGATCTGGAAACTGAGCTGACCAACACGACGCGCGTGGCGAGCCAGTTGCAACGGCAACTCAATCAGGTACGCAGGGATCGCCTGACCAAGAGCGAGCAACTCTATCGGCTCGAGGAAGCGCATGTGGCCGAAGTGACCTTGCGCCGCCGCCTCGCCGCAGGGATCGGTGCGCTCCAGCGGCTGCTCGATGGGGCCAACACTCCCGCGACTGCCCCCACGCCCGATACGCCAGCCACCCCGGATCCAGAGGAGATCCACCCCCCACCGGCCGCAGCGCCCGCGCGAGCCGAACAGCCGCAGGAGCAATCTACCGATCTCGACACAACGAGTGCTGCCAACGGGCCGATTGCCAGCGAACGGATCATCCGCTTTTTGACCACATGTGATATTGCGCTGCTCGAATTGCCCCTGGTGCCAGAGGAGGAGCCAACGCTCGACGCACTGGCCAACGAGTTGGCGACCCAGTACAGCGATCTCAAACCGCTCCACACATTGATCAAGCGCAGTCTGAATTATGGCAACAATTTTACGCTGCGGCTCAATGGCCAATCCGCCGCGACAATCAAGCGGATTCACGCGTTTGGGCAGCGGGCCCATGCGGCCGGGCTGCTGGCGCATTTCTATCGTTCCCCCGCTGGCATGAAAGCCAAAAGCAGCAGCAGCGCCACGGCCCAGGGCTTCTTTTCCGGCCGCTGGCTGGAGCGCTACATTGTGCAACAGGTGCAAATGGTTGTGGATGGGCTGCAGGCAGAGCAAGCAAGTACGCTCGCCTTTGCCTATCTGTCCAATCTCAAGATTGTGCTGCCCACGGGTGCCCACCGCGAGCTCGATCTGCTCTTTCACGTCAACGGCCATTTTTTCTGGATCGAAGTCAAGAGCAGCGACTATCACCAGTACATCCAGAAATATTCTGAAATGTCCACTCACATGCAGCTCGATCCACAACATGCCATTCTGGTTGTCACCGAGCTGTCCGACAACCACGCGCTTTTCCGAGACACCCACTCAATCAACATCTATGCCATGCACGAATTTGCCAACCGAATCCGTGCCACAATTAAAGAAGATCTTGCCAATGACAGCACCAATTGATCGCTTTCTCGTTGCCTTGCCACGTGGCGAGGGTCAGGTTTATCTCACGTGGCGTTTGCTGGCAACCGATGAGCCCGCCACCGCATTTACCGTGCAGCGGCGACTGCGTCAACCGAACGAGCCAACGGGAGATTGGCTCGACCTGACGCCCGCGGCCCCCATCACCGATAGCACCGACTTTGTTGACCACGCGCCGGTCGATGGCGCTGGCAACACTGGCCACGAGCAGTACTATGAATATCGAGTGGTGGCCCATGCAGTGCCCTCGCAGCCGGTGCAGGTCGACGCGGCCGCGCCACCGACCAACTTGGCCGTGGAATTTCCGCTCAAGTCGCCGCCACCGCCGGGGCTCTACCCCTATCGGTTTGCCATTGGGGATTTGGAAAACAACGGTCGTCACGGTGTGGTCGTGTTGGAATCGGAGGATGATCGGGTGCAGGTACGTGCCTACACATTGGCGGGCGCTCTGCTCTGGGAACATGAGACCGGATTGCCGAGCCGGGGCGGCTGGGACCAACGCATGAATCACGTGCCGGTCACGGTGTGGGACATCAATGGCGATGGACGCAGCGAAGTGCTCTTTCACAAGGGGCCGGGCGTGCCCTTTCCCGACAATTTCTACGGCGCGGCCGGGCCAGATGAAACCTTGATTGCCGTGGATGGTGCCACCGGTGCAACCATCTGGGAGACGCCGTGGCCCGGCAGCCGCGCCCGTGTCATGTTCACCACCGGCTACCTGCGCGGCGTGGATCAGCCACCCTCGATCGTCGTGCAGGATGGCACCTATCGCGATCTGTTGCTCACAGCCATTGACGGGGTGACGGGCAAGGTTCAGTGGCAGGTAGAGCAGCCAAGGGGTGGCGGTCACAATCTGGACATCGACGACATTGACGGCGATGGGTGCATGGAGGTGATCGCCGGTGGTATCTGCTATCGCGGCGATGGCACCATACTTTGGGAAGCAGAGCCCTTTGGTCACACGGATGTTTCGAAGCCCGCAAACTTTCTGCCCGATGTGCCTGGGTTGCAGGTGCTCTATTTGGTGGAAAAGGAGAACCCCGGCGTCTACCTCGTGGATGCCCAGGGACAGACTCGCTGGAAGGTTCCGTTTGGTCACGCTCACTGGTCGTGGATTGGGCACTATGTTGGTGTGGGAAATGGCGTGAGCGATGAATTGATGATCCACGCGGCGGAAAAAGGGGAACGGGAATACTTTCCCATCTTCTACCCCGATGGTCGGGAGTGGATTGAATTGACCCGCCACCAAGCCCACCGCTACGCCGCCATTGGTTGGGCCGCGGATGGAGCCACCTGCTTTGCCCACCGCAAGGATTTCTGTATCTATCGCCTCGATTCCCAGGGCAAGCAAATTCGTCTACCGGGCAGCGAGTTGCCACCCGGCAGCCAATTTGGCCGCTGGCAGATCGCCGCTGATCTGCTTGGCGATTTTCGGGAAAATTTTGGCTGTGTCGACTACGAAAAAGGGACCTTTTTTGTGGCCCAGAATCCAGAGCCGGCCGGCCGGCGCGCCTATTCGCCCATGGAAGATTTTCGCTATCGGCATGAGCGGGCCCAGCTTGGATCGGGCTATTACACCTACATTGCCCCACCAAAAATCAACTGGCCACTACGCTAAGAGAGAAACTAGTGGCACCGGCCACGGGGGAATTGCTAGCTCGTGTACCGCAGGGATCTGCCATCTGCGGTGGCACGACGCAGCAGCTCAGCGCTTGCTCCGGTGAAGAGGCGGTATAGGGGTGAATGGGTAGCACCGCGGTGGGTGTGCAGCGCACAGGTGAGCTGATCGTGGGGCGGCGTTGGGGTGTTGAGACCTGTGCAATGCACTCGTGTACCGCAGGATCTGCCATTCGCGATGGCACGGGGAAGTAGCTCAGCGCTCGATCCAGTGAAGAGGACAATAACTAGTGGCACTCGCCACGGGGGAATTACTAGTGGCACTCGCCACGGGGGAATTACTAGTGGCACTCGCCACGGGGGAATTGCTAGTGGCACTGGCCACGGGGGAATTGCTAGTGGCACTGGCCACTAAGCAGAGAGGGTCGGTGGGGGTGCGGTTGATGAGCGCACAATCAATTCGGTGGGCAGGGTAATCGTTTGGGGCGGGAACTCGTCGCTTGATTGCAGCAGCTTGATCAATGTCTCTGCGGCCAATGTTCCCAATTCGGCCTTGGGGTGACGCACCGTCGTCAATGGCGGATAGAGATAGGCCGCGCTGGTGATGTCATCGTAGCCAACCACGGAAATATCACCGGGGACCGAGAGCCCCGCGGCATGGATGGCATGAATGGCCCCCATGGCTAGCACATCGTTGTGCGTCAATACCGCGGTTGGTGGCTGGGGCAGGGCCAGCAGTTGGCGCATGGCCGCGGCCCCCGCGGCTTGTCCCGTCATGCATTCAACGACCAAATCAGGCTCATAGAGCAACCCGGCCGCGGTCAGTGCCTGTTGATAGCCTGTCAGGCGCTGGGCACTGAGGGCGCTGCTCGGCTGACGCCGGATCAGGCCGATCCGACGGTGGCCCAATTCAATTAAATGTTGGGTCCCCTGCCGCCCTCCTTGCCGGTCGGTGCTGGCCAGGCAGTGCACATTGGGCAGGCTGTGCTCCAGCACAACGATGGGGATCCGGGCCTGTTGCAACGGTTGAATCAGGGTCAACGGATCATGCAGCGGAATGATCACCACGCCATCCACCCGCTTGGCCCGCAGCATGTGCACGAACTTACTCTCCCATTCACGCTGGCGTGCACTGTTACAGAGCAGGACCAAAAATCCCGCTTCGGTGCAGACCCGCTCCAACTCCTGAGCCACTTCCGCGTAGACAGGATTGGTTGCGCTTGGCACCACCAGACCAATGGTTGAGCTCTGTTGCAAACGTAGGCTGCGCGCAACCTCGTTGGGATAGTAACCCAGCGTTGCAATGGCCTCTTCCACCCGTTTGCGCGTCTCGACAGCAACGGGGCGCGGGCCATTGTTCAGCACATAAGAGACCGTTGCAATCGAAACGCCAGCATATTCAGCCACATCTTTGTAGGTGATTCGTTTATTGCTCATGCTCTTCGCCGCCGTGGACTCCTCAAACCTGCACCCAAATGTTCCCGACACCGACCGGTCAGCTCTTCACGACACCCGCCGGCCATGTTATCGGATACATTGTGTCGTTGATCATGCCCTGTTCCCGCTCATGTCGTGCCTTTGTGCCATGCTTCCGATTGTGTCATGCTTCCGGTTGTGCCATGCTTCCGATTGTAACGTATCCGCGAAAAGGTGGACAAAACAAGAGACCCGTGAAATTGTTTGAGAGCAAAATGATAGCAGCGCAGTGTGTTTCGCGTTACGGTCTTTGGCGGCTAAGCCCGGTACTGTGTGCAGATACTAGTACTGTTGGGCGTAAATACCACGGCGGTAAACAAGCCCAAGCTACTCCAGTGAAATAAGTCAGTTTGCCTTTGACTTGTTTACGCCGGGATGTACTAGGGCGTGTTTGCAAACTAAAGATCAAGGAAGATGGCAGCGATAACCCACATGGAGCGATAGTTAGCGGCCAGCTTTTCATAGCGAGTGGCAAGGCGACGGAACTGCTTAAAGCGATTAATCAAGCGTTCAATGACATTGCGTTGCCGGTAAATGGTGCGGTCGAAAGGACCCGTACGGCACATGTTAGAACGCTTGGCAATGGTAAAGCGAATTCCGCGCCTGCGTAAGAGGCTACGGGTGGGACGACCACAGTAGCCTTTGTCGCCGACAATCCGTTTGGGCCGTAGCCGAGGCCGTCCTCGACCATAGCGCTTGACAGCGCCGGTCGAGAGCAAAGGGTCAACCGCCGTTGCTTCATTGCGTTGCCCAGAGGTTAACCAGAGGGCCATCAGGCGCCCCCGGCTATCGGAACGCAGGTGAACCTTCGTGCTAAAGCCACCCCGACTGTAGCCTAAGGCTTCGGCGTCCGCTGTCGTTTTTTTGCCCCAGCAGCATGTTGATGCGCACGCACAATGGTGCCATCTATCAGGTGAACATCCCAGTCGATGGCCCCTCGCTCATCGGCAGCGCTCTGGAGGTCAGACCAGATTCGGTCCCAAATCCCTGCTTTGCGCCAGCGGTAGAAACGGCTGGACACTGCGGTCCACTTACCATAGCGCTCTGGTAGGTCTCGCCACGGGGCACCCGTCCGCAGGATCCAGAGAATCCCGTTGATGACCTGGCGATGATCGTTGTTTGGCCTTCCCGTCTTCGGCTTTTGTGCCGGTAGCAGCGGACATAGCCGCTTCCATTGTTGATCTGTCAGTTCTCCTCTTCGCATAACCCTTAGTTTATGCAGATTCGGAGACTTTGCAAACACTCCCTAGTACAGTGGGGCGTAAATACCACGGCGGTAACCAGGCCATGTACCTCGAGTGAAGAGGCAAAATCAAGTGCGGCTTGATTACCGCTGGGATGTACTAGCAAGATCCACAGCCGACCGTTCGGCGGGCAACCTTCAGACCAACAGACAAAGAGAATAGGCCATGACGCAGCAAGCGGAACAGCAACGACTCATTGAATATCGAAACCGTCAGTCGAACTGGAAACATTGGGGGCCTTATCTTGCGGAGCGGGCGTGGGGGACCGTGCGTGAAGATTACAGCACCAATGGCGATGCCTGGCACTACTTCCCCCACGACCATGCGCGCAGTCGAACCTATCGCTGGAATGAAGATGGATTGGCCGGGATCTGTGATCGCAATCAGATGCTCTGTTTTGCCCTCGCGCTCTGGAATGGCAGAGATCCCATCCTCAAAGAGCGGCTCTTTGGCCTGACGGGGCCAGAGGGGAATCATGGCGAAGATGTCAAGGAATATTACTTCTATCTGGACAGCACCCCCACGCACAGCTATATGAAGATGCTCTATAAATATCCACAGCGCGCGTTCCCCTACACGGAGCTGGTACGCGAGAACGCAGCGCGCGGCTACGATGAGCACGAGTACGAATTGCTCGACACGGGCATCTTTGCCGAAGATCGCTATTTTGATGTGTTGGTCGAGTATGCCAAGGCCGCGCAGGATGATCTGCTGGTGCGAGTCAGCGTTACCAATCGTGGACCCGATGCAGCCCCCTGTCATCTGCTGCCAACGCTCTGGTTTCGCAATAGCTGGCGGTGGGGGTATCCCGCTGGCCCACTGGGCGATACGCCAGAAAAGCCGATCCTGCGGTTGGCCGACCCAACGGACGCGGCGGCGCAGGAGCATCGTTTGCACGCCCAGCACCCCATCCTAGGCACCTATCATTTGCATGCAGAAGCCGGTGTGGATGTGCTCTTCACCGAGAACGAGACGAATAACCAGCGTCTCTTTAGCGCAACCAACGCCACCCCCTTTGTGAAAGATGCATTTCACCGTCACCTCATTCAAGGCGAGGCGGGGGCTGTCAACCCAGCGCAGGAAGGGACCAAGGCGGCCATCCACTACCGCGCGCAGATCCCCGCGGGCGAGACTGCGACCTTCCGCTTGCGTCTGACCAACGACGAAACAGTGGCGGGCATTGACAGTGCATTTGATGAGATCTTTGCCGCGCGCATTGCCGAGGCAGATGCGTTTTACCAGGCTGTACAAGCACCAACCCTCACGCCAGAGGATCGGGCCATTCAGCGCCAAGCCTTGGCGGGCATGCTCTGGAGCAAACAGATCTACTATTACGATGTGGAGCAGTGGCTGGAGGGTGATCCAGAGATGCCCGACCCACCGGCAGAACGTTGGCGCGGACGCAACAACAACTGGGAACACCTCCACAATTTCGACATCATCTCCATGCCCGACAAGTGGGAATACCCGTGGTATGCCACGTGGGATCTGGCATTTCATTGCATTGCGCTGGCACTGGTCGATCCAGATTACGCGAAGCGTCAGTTGGAGCTATTTACACGGGAGTGGTACATGGATCCGAATGGAGCGCTGCCAGCCTATGAATGGTCGCTGGGAGATGTCAACCCGCCGGTCCACGCCTGGGCAGTTTGGCGGCTCTACAAGATTACGGCCAAACAAGAGGGTACTGCCGACCGTGCGTGGCTGGAGGGGCTCTATCACAAGTTGCTGCTCAACTTCACCTGGTGGGTCAACCGCAAAGATGCCGAGGGCCACAATGTCTTTCAAGGAGGGTTTCTGGGGCTGGACAACATTAGCGTCTTTGATCGCAGCGAACTGCCCACCGATGATGGACACCTCGATCAGTCCGATGCCACCGCGTGGATGGGTTTCTACAGCCTGATGATGCTCAAGATTGCGCTCGAACTGGCGCGGGAAGAGCCGATCTATCAGGATACGGCAACCAAGTTTTATGAACACTTTTTGCGCATTGCCACGGCCATGAGCGGCCACGGTCGTCACCGCGAATCGCTGTGGAATGAGCAAGATGGCTTCTTTTACGATGTGATCCACTACAGCGACGGGCGCGACGAAATGGTGCCGCTACGCGTGCGCTCAATGGTGGGGCTGCTGCCGTTGATCGCGGTCGAAACCCTTGACCCAGAGCTGTTGCGCCAAATGCCCGACTTTGACCGCCGCATGCACTGGTTCGTGGAAAACCGGCCCCACCTGGTCGATAACATGGCCTCGATCGACGTTCAGGGCGAAGGGCAGCGTTATCTCTTGTCGATTCTCACCAGAGAGCGGCTGCGCAGCGTCCTCACCTATTTGCTGAATGAAGATGAATTTCTTTCAGCCCACGGCATTCGCTCGCTCTCCAGATACCACGCCCATCAGCCCTATAGCATAACGCTGCATGGCACTACCTTTACCGTGGGCTACGAACCCGCTGAATCACGGAGTGGGCTCTTTGGCGGCAATTCCAACTGGCGTGGGCCGGTCTGGTTTCCAATCAACTATCTGCTTATTGAGGGGTTACAACGTTTTCACCACTACTATGGCGACGACTTCCAGGTTGAGTGCCCCACCGGCTCGGGGCAGATGATGACATTGGCAGAGGTGGCGGCGGAACTGTCACAACGGCTGATTACACTCTTCCGCCGCGACTGCGACGGCAATCGGCCCATCTATGGTGGTCAGCAGATCTTTCAGGACGACCCTCACTGGCGCGACTATCTGCTCTTCTATGAATATTTTCACGGCGACAACGGGGCCGGGCTGGGCGCCAGCCACCAAACCGGGTGGACAGGCTTGGTGGCCAAATTGTTGCAGCAGGCGAGCAGCGACCTCTAATGGCCGCGGGGTCATCCCGGCGAAAGGGGTGGCAGCAGAGAGAGCAAAAGGAAGAGTAGCCACTTTCCAAGCTTCACACCACCCGCTGCACCAGCCCGCCACTCCAATGAGGTTATATTTCTGTCCTGCAATTCTCTGCATCAACGTAGCTGGCTGGAGGTATTCCAAGCACCACAGCTGAAGTTCACGATAGGCTCTAGCTCTATGTAGAGATCCAGTCTGGACCAAAGTGCTCCTCGGCCCAGGCTTTTAACGGGGCATCTGCCGCGGTGGGAATGAAGTAGCCGAGGTGTGATGCCTTGTGCCCCAACAGTTGCTTGCCAATCGGTGTACATTTGGCGAGCAGTTCCGCGGGCATCTGCTCAAAATCAATGGGCCGAAAGACCCGATAGCCATAGCCATAGTAGAGCACCACGCGCGTCTGCGTCGACAAGTTGGGCGCGCCCGCGTGCCAAACCCCTTGCTGGAAGAGCACTGCATCGCCCGCGCGAACCTTCAACTCCACCGCGCCGATTGGATCGCGGGCCCCTGGCTCAAAGGGAGGCCGCCCCTGCAAGCGATGGCTGCCCGGCACCACCATGAGCGATCCCATGTTGGGCTCCAGCAGATCGGTGAGGAAATAGCCCACCTTTAGGCTGCCAAACGCCCGGATCCCGTTGACAGATAACGCGGGTTGGCCCCCGTCATCGTGCCAGCCGATGTTGCGTTTCTCCGGATCGGGCGGCACCATGATCAGGTGCGAGGTCATGAGTTGAATATTGAAGTGGTTCAGCGCACGCACGGCCAGCGGAAAGGTCGTGGGCCACTCCAACAGTTCAAGAAAGGCATCATCCTTGTCGACAATGGGCCGGACATCCAGCCCAAAGACTGCCTTGCGCTGCGCCGACGTTGCCAACTCGGTTTTCATCCGCTCGGTCACGGCGAGCAGTTCCGCCACTTTGGATTGGGGCAACGCATCTTTCACCACCACATAACCAAATTCGTGGAAATGATCGAGCTGCTCCTGGGTGACTGCTTGGGGAACGGTAGCCGGTGTCATGATCGCTTGCATGAGAGATTCGCTCCTGTTTTGATTATCGCTTTGGTTAGCTGTTGCCGTAGCCAACGTAGGTTCCCTCGGGGCGCAAATGGCGGAAGGGTGGCACGCCATGTTCCGCGCACCACTCTTTGAGCGGGTTGGCTCCACCGCTGGGCTGGAAGCCATCAACATCATCGTACGCCTCACCGACCAGATAGCGCTCCAATGGATTGAGATTTTCCACGAACGCGGGCTCTTGCTTGCGAAAGTCCATGGGCATCACCCAACGATAGCCGTAGCCGATCATGATCCCTTTGCGGGTCCAGCTGGAAAGATTGGCCGCGCCCGCGTGGTAGGTGCGATTTTCAAAGAGCAGGCAATCGCCAGGGTTGAGCTGTGGCTCGACCGCGCCAGCGGGATCCGCCGCGCCGTCGGGAATGGTGATCGCTTCCTTGAGTTGGTTGCTGCCGGGAACCACCATGGTCGCGCCGCTGTTGGGCTCACTCAGATCCGTGAAGTAATAGGCGCACTTCAATTCGAGCCGCGGAATGCTAAAGTGACCGAGATCGTTCATTGCTTGCAGATAATCACGGTGCCAACCCGGATCGCGGTGTGTGGTCGGTGTGCCCGCGGGATCTGGCTGTTTGTAGATCAGGTGCGAGGTCATCAACTGCAGGTTGGCCCCCAACAGCTGCACCACCAACGGCAGAATTTTGGGGTGGGTCAACAATGGAATGAAAGTATCATCCAGGGTAACCGCGTTGCGGAATCCATCGTAACGGCCATCGTGCCGCCGCTGGCGGTTGACTGTTTTGTCGCTGGCGATCAGACGGTCCCCGGCCTCAATGAAGCGCGAGATCGACTCGTCATCGAGTGCGTTGCGCACGATCAGATAGCCATCACGGTCAAATTGTTCGATCTGTTCAGTAGCAGGCGTGTACGCTAACATAGTTTCCTCGTTACTCATTTTTTGGTTTATCGGCTCTTGCGCTAATCTCTTGCGCTAATACAACGGTCGCTCAAGGAACCTTCCGCACCGTGCCATCAAAGAGCACCCGCTGCAATGGGCTGCGGAGATTGTGGCAGAGAGCCCTGTCACCGAGCTGTCGTATGCCATGAGTATTGTATACGCGGCGGTCGGCGTGGACAACTCGCTTTCATTGCATGGCAGAGCCGTTGCCAAAGCAGCGCTGGAGAGGCAAGCGTTCATCAGTTGCCCGTTGAGTTCTCCGCGCAGGTCTCTGGTATCATGAACGCCATGTAACCCTATCAACGCACAGCATCAAAAACCCACAGTGCATCTGTCGCCGCCGCAGCAAAAGAGCCGTTGACAACATGCCAAAGATAGATATGCCAAAGATAGATTGCCTGCCAAGTAGTGCCTAAAAAATAAATGAAACCACAAAACAGCTTTCTGTTCAACCAGTGCCCAAAAACAAGTTACCCTCTGGTGCGCCCACTGATTTCGCGCGCGCGCCTCTACAGCGCGATTGGCTTGCTGCTGGGAATCGCACTGCTGGTCGCTCATTTTCAGACCCACCAAGCGGTGGCAGCTGAAGAAACATTGCCACCGCTGATCTTCGTTGCCCGCAGCCACCTGGCCACCCCAGACACCATCTTTCGGGACGAGGTTGGCCCCGCTGGCCAATTTGGCACGGGGATAGCCAAATTTGCACCGGGCAGCAAGTTGGTGCGCCGCAACCCAGATGGTTCACTCTTCGTCTATTCCACACCGGGACTAGTCGATCTTCAATCACCGGATGTCAGCTTTGACGGCACCAGTATAGTCTTTGCCGGCGCCACCACTGTGCGCGCGCAGACAGAGCAATCGGGCTGGCGGCTCTATGCCATCAATGTCGATGGCAGCAACTTTCGCCAGTTGACCTTCGCCGACCGCGCAATCACCATTCCTCATGCAGCGCGCTTCTTTAACCAGCGCCTCTATGAATCCTACGACGATCTGTTCCCCGCCTATCTGGCCGATGGCCGGATCGTCTTTGTCTCCACCCGCTACCCCGCACGCGCCCACTATGACGAGCGCCGAGTGACCAATCTCTATCTGATCAATGGCGATGGTAGCAACCTGCACCGGATCACGAGTGAACGGGGGGGTATCCTGCACCCCACGCCCCTGCCCGACGGTCGGATTCTGGCCACCCGCTGGTGGCTCAATTTCAATCAACCAACAGAAACGGGCATCTACAATCGCATCGATAATCGCAGCCAGGAACAGCAGCTACCCGACGGCACCGTTATCCACGCCAATGCCAATGAACAGTTCAATCCCGCAACGGGCACATTGGCCGATGGGTTCGCCATTCGCGATGCACCGAACAGCTGGCACCTGATGACCCTCAACCCCGATGGCACGGAATTCCAGCGCTTTGCCTGGACACCCTATTCCCGCTACACGCTCGATCGCGACACGGGATTCTACGACACCTATCACGCCACCCAGCCGGCGATTGTGCAACGGGGCGATGAACTGCTCGTCGCCTACACATCCCAACAAGATAGCACCATGTTTCACACCACCCTCAAAACGGGCATTCGGGTGGCACGCCCTGGGATCGAGATGATGTATGCCAACACCACCGATGCCATTGCCGGGCTCACCTACACCAAAGCGTGGGAAGATAACGATGAATCGCCGCCCTATGCGCTCCATCCGTGGGGATTGCCCAATGGCCGGCTGCTCTATTCGCAGAGCGTGCCCGACGCAACGTTGCCACGGACCGGCACCTACACCGAAGGCGAAGAGGAATTTGCCCTGCAAGGCTCCAACCTGCGCTATCGACTCTATCTCATGGATCTGACGGAAAGCCTCGGGGGCGCAAATCAACGTGAGGTCTCTGTGGATCTGGGTGCCATTGGCCTGTCCACCGCGGATATTATGGATGCCAAGCCAATCGTTGCACGCGTGGGATGGCAAGCTCGCAGCGACCGCTACAGAACGGTTGCCAGCGACGATCCCACGACCGGCAACCTGCCCAACACGCTGCCCGCCTATCGCTTTAGCCTACATGGGCCCACGGAGATAGCCACCGCCACCGTACACAACAGCAACGTCTACGCCAATCCCGATCTGCTACTGCCCTATGTCAACAACTCGCCGCCGCCTGGCAGCGTGGCCACGGTGGAAGTGTGGGTTGATGCCAACCAATTTACCGGTGCCTATTGCTACGCTGACTACCCTGAACCCTGTGCGGATTTCCAGAATGATAGCCAGGTGCGGGCCGTGCTCTGGAATAAAGCAGCTGTGAGTGCCGCCGGTGCCTTCACCATGACCATACCCGCGGACACACCCAGCTTTTTCATCCTGCGCGCAGCCGATGGCCGGATCGTCCGCAACTGGCAGCGCGGTTACATGGCCATTGCCCAGGGCAATGCGTGGGCACGTCCGGGTGAAGAGGTTACCTGCACGGGCTGTCACATGGGCCACGTCAGCGGGTCAATGGCATCAGCCAGCGACAGCGACGCGGGCTGGACGAACATTGCGCCCCATGCCACGGTCAGTGCCAGCAGCTTCTTTGCCCACAATGATTCCGCTGCGCCCGACTACAAACCGTTTCGTCCGCACTTCTTGAATGACCGGCGTGGCTGGGTGCCCACGCCCACGGATGGACCAACCGCGCCCTTTCTGCAACCACAGGCAGAGTTGCGCCGCTACCGTGCACTGTTAGCCCGACTCGGCCTGCCGTTGGCTGAAGCATCGACAGTCGTGCCCGCGTCGGTCAAGCCGGATTCCGCGCAGCGGCCGGCATCACGAGGCACCATTCCACCGGTGGCGCAGGTAGCATATCAAGATGATCAGTCGAGTTGGCTGTCGGCGCAGGGCAGTGCGGCGGGTGAATGGATCACACTGCGGTGGACCAGCCCGGTGCGTGTGCGGGCAGTGCGACTCGTTGGCGTACCACCACTTGGTGGCGATTGGGACGGCTTTGGTCAACCACCCGACCAGGGACCCTATTACGTGGAGCAGGGGACGCTCCGCTTGTATCACAGCGGAGCACAGCAGGGGGCGGCCATTGCCATCGAGCGCGTGGAGCCGATGGCAACGGGAGGCACGCTCATTACGCTGCCAACGCCGCTGGAAATTGACGCGCTCCGCGTGGAGATCGATGCGATCAGTGGCCGCTGGTGGTCCGAAGAGATTGCCGCGCTCAGCGAAATCGAAGTCATTGGCATGGATGCCGCGGCCATGCCAATGCCCGACCTGGATCTGCCGGAACAGATCTATCTGCCAGCTGTTGCCCGGTGATGGGGCACTTCTATCTCGCGCCTGCACCCGTGGCCAAGTGGGATGAGCGCAGGAGTCGTGCTGGTCACCCGTTGTCCTGCACATGCATCTGCTGCAAATCTGCGTGCGCAACCTTTGCAGCAGGGTGGCAGAAAGTGACGGTCGGTCAATCTCTTACCGCGCAAACCGGCTCTGAAATCGGCTCCAAAATCGGCTCCAAAATCGTCTCCAACAGTACCGCTATTCACCCTGCCGATTGCGATAGAGCGTGGGATCGATGACAGCAGCCATGGCCGCCGAATCGATGGGTTGCGACAGGAAATGCTCGACGCGACTGATCGCGGGTTCCGGCTCGGTGAGCAAGGTGCGATGATTGATATAGAGCAGCTCAAAATTGGACTGTGCAGCCAACCATTGGTTGATTTCCTGCAGATGTTGGCCAAAGAGCGCACGCATTTGAGTCGCGTCGACCGCGTCTGGATCCTCATCTCGGTTGACTAACATTTTGCGCTGCGACGCCAGGATTTCATCCAGATCGCGCTCCATGAAAATCACCTGATAATGATAGTCGGCCGGCAAATGGCGCAGCAACATTGATATTACCTTGATCGCTTGGCCAGACGCCGTGGCAAGCCAGGCGGTATCTCCCTTCTCAAGCTGTTTCACCCGCTCAAACTCATAGTAGCCACCGGGATTATCATCGTCTGCCGTGCGCTGGTGATCCGTCAACGGGGGGATTCCACCGGCCGCCAACATGCGCATCATCAACGATGTCCCCGAGCGAGGCAGGCCCGAAACAACCGTAATTGTGGATTGGGTGGTGGTGGTTGCCGCCGAAGGCTGCATCAATCCATGCCAAAATTTTTTAAAGAGGGCCATCCTCACTCCCGTCTGTTACAGCAAAGTGCCAGTTGTTCATGTAGTTGCACATGGAGATGGTTGCAGTGTAGTGGGCAAGGCAACAGAAGTCAAACCAGGAGAATCGGTGCCCAATGAAAAAGTGGCGAACCGATGCTTTGGTTCGCCACCCCCGCGAGGAGTGCATGCGGTGTGTCAGAGTTGGAGGAAGTTCCAGAGGAGACGTTCTGCCACAACATTTGGCTCCCATCAAATGCCGTAACACCCATCACTCTACCTGGGCGTTGTTAAGGGCCGTTCGCTGCGCTGTTAACAGCAGGTAAGCAGCTCGTTAACGGGTCAGAAACAGTTCCACCATGAGCGCCATCTGTCCACACTTTCCCCCCTGGCCGTTGCATGTTTAATCCACGTGTTGCAGCGGCAGATCGCGCGCCACCAGATCGGCAAGCGACTCGCGACGTTGGATCAGCTGGGCCTCACCCTTGTGCAGCCAGAGAACCGCGGGGCGTTGGGCACCGTTGTAGTTGCTCCCCATCGCCAGTTGGTACGCGCCAGACGCGGGGACGGCGAGCAGTTCGTCAGCCTCCAACGCGGGCAGCGGTAGATCCTCAATGAGCAGATCGCCACTTTCGCAGAAAGGCCCCGCCAGCCAAGCCGACCCCACGGTGGACCGCAACGGATCGCGGATCGGTAACGCCGTGTAGCGGGCGCCATAGAGCGCGGGCCGGGGATTGTCTGCCAGCCCCCCATCGAGCATGAGCCAGCGCCGGGTTGCCGTCTCTTTCACCGCGCCCACCCGATAGAGCGCAACACCGGCCCGGGCCACCAGGCTGCGACCCGGCTCAAACTGTAGCCGCGGCAGTGGCAGTTCGCGTTTGCGACAGCCATCGATCAACCGCTGTGCAACAAATGCAACGTAGGTCTCCACGTCGGGCTGTGGCAAGTCTGCCTCGTGATAGGCCACTCCCCAACCACCGCCGGGACAGAGCACCTGGGGCATCCAGCCCAGTTCGGCCCGTAACATTGCGATCAACTCCAGCATTGTTTCCAGCGCGGGGGCCAGTGGTTCGGCATTGTGAAAGTGAGAGCCCTGGTGAAAGTGCAGGCCCGTGAGGTGAAGACCCGCAGCCTGACAGCGGGCGACCGCACGCTTCACCGCGGCCGGTGCCATGCCAAATTTGCTATCTTCCTGCCCGGTTTGGCGATAGGCGTGGGTATCAACAGCCAGGCCAGGGCGCACTCGCAACCAGAGTTGGGGCTGCGGCGAACGATTGGCCAGCAGGACAACCAGGCGCTCCAGTTCGATCAGATTGTCGACAACGATCACGCCAGCTTGTGCCACAGCCGCGTCGAGGTCGGCGGCAGATTTGTTAACACCGTGGACCAGAATCTGTGCGCGCGGGACACCAGCCGTCGCGGCAATATGTAACTCTCCAGCACCGGTGCAGTCGAGCAGCAGGTTGTGCCGTTGTGTCCACTGGGCAATGGCCGTGCAGAGAAACGCCTTGCCCGCGTACGTAATGCCACCGCCAGCCGGATAGTGGTCGGCAAGTGCCTGCTGATAGGCACCAACCGCGGCGTCCATCGTGGCCTGATCATAGAGATAGAGTGGCGTGCCGTGGACAGCCGCGAGCTTGGTCAGATCGCAACCGGCAATGGATAATCGGTGGGTATCCTCGTCAGGATCAGGTGCGGGAAGATCAGTTGGGGAAGCAGTAACCTGAGTGGTCAGCGGAAAGAGTTGGAGCCGCTGTTCAATTTGCCCTGGCATTGGTGATTTGCTTGTCACTGGTTCGTTTGCCACTGGTTGATTCGCCACTGGCTTGGTTGCTACAATATCGTTCGTTCCAGCCGCAACAGCGAGATGCATCTTGGAGTGCAGATGGGTCTCTACACGGTAGCGCCCAGATGATTACCATCAATATCAGTCAGACAACGCAACAAGGCCGGCTCGTCTTGGCCGGCCCATTGCAAAATACCACTACAGTTTTCGATTCGATCAGTAGGGGGTAATGGCAACGGCGATCATACCGATTACCATGCTAAAGACGATCAACAAACTGAGTACGTAAAAAATCTTTTGGCTGCGGGTATATCGTTTCTTCATGATCTCCCTCATCTAATTACATCTCGGTGTCACACGTGTACAGTGTCACATGTGTACAGTGTCACATGTGTACAGTGTAACATTGGTACAGTGTACGGCAACAAACTCGATCACTACCTGCGGTAAGCTCTGTTTGAAAACGGTGCGGTTACCCCTTTGGTAGACAACCCAAAAAGCTACCGTTTTCAAGCCAACCGCACTATAGTATCTGTTTACTAGCTATCCTGAACTTCTCTGCGCCGACGGCGTTGGCTGGCGGTGATTCACGCGCCACAACCGAATTCTCAGGATGGGTTCTCAATCTCTTGGCTGGACAGTGAGAAGCCACATGCTGAATACGCAAAATAGCGGAAGGTACCGCGGTGGCAACGCACGCCAGGCAGCAAAAGCTAACTTGCGGTGCCCTGCTTCAGCACGCTCTGATCCGGTTGCTAACCGGCCCTGGTCTCGGCTGGCAACCGGTTGCCGTGGGCCGGAACAGGGGCGACGACAGGATCAAAGTAGCGCCAAAGCACATTCCTTACAGTATACCACAAATTCGGCGCGAAGCGGATACCGAGCCCACCAGTCTTGCACGTTGCTAGATGCGGTACGCTACCGGGATGATGCTGGACCGGTGTAAGTGCTCGCCAGAAGAGTGATTTCGAGCTTTTCCCCGGGAGTGGTAGAGTGTGGGTTGGCAAGCAATCACCAGAGCAGGAGAGGTGTTAAAGGAGTTTAGCTATGCAACATCCAACCGAGTTGGCCTTGGTTCGACAAGCAGATCGTCTATTTGCCGCGGCTGGCATCCCCATCGAACAGGGCTTTCAGTGGGTGCCAGCCCAGCGTTTGCTGTCGGCCTACCATCCCACGGTCGAAGTAGAACTGCCCCTGTTCATTACCGGCATTGCCACAGCACAGGGGCAGATAGCACAGGGGCAGACAGCACAGGGGCAGACAGCACAGTGGCAGCATCTTTGCACAATGTTGGCCAATGCCTATCCAGCCGAACATGGTGTCAGCATTCTGCGGGTAGGTGCTGAGCAGCAGATCCTCGCCCACACAGTTTCCCTACGCGAATTAAAGTGGGCTCTGTTTGAAAACAGTAGTTCCGGCAAGCGGGAAACCTACCGTTTTCAAGCCAACCACACTGTAGCTGCGGCCCAGCCTGCCCCGCCTACGGGCACATCTGAATCAATCGCGCTCTGTCTGCCCCCACTGCCAGCGGGCAGCAGCTTTTCCGCGCTGCAAGCCATTGTTGCGCACCTGCGTTCGCCCGCTGGCTGCCCCTGGGATCGAGAACAGACATTACGGTCAATGCGCCATGATCTGCTTGGTGAATGCGTAGAGGTGATGGAGGCAATCGACCGCGAGGTTGATGGCACGGACAATGGCGCACACATTGCCGAAGAGTTGGGCGATCTCTTTATGGCCGGCGTGTTGACGCTGCAAATCGCCATTGACGAGGGGCGGTTTCAGCTAGCCGATGCCATGCAGAGCATTGTCAGCAAGTTGATTCGCCGTCACCCCCACGTTTTCGGTGATCTGGAGCTCAGGACTAACGAAGAGTTGCTGAAAAACTGGGATGCGATCAAAGCGGCAGAGAAACGAGCCAAGGGCGAACCGGTCAGCCACCCCCTGGATGGGATACCCGCGGCATTGCCCGCGCTGGAAAAAGCACGTGAGTTGCAGTCCAAAGCGCAAAAGGCGAACTTGCTTGATCGCGCCCAAACCGCAGCCACGCTCAACGAAAAATTTGCCGCTTTGGCACCGGCTCTCGAAGGTGGCACAGTTGACGAAGTCGATCTGGGCGTCCTGCTTTGGACGGTGGTTGCCGCGGCCCACGCTGCCGGTATCAATGCCGAAGATGCGCTGCGCAGCTACTGCGTACAATTCCGCGCCCGGAAAATGGCCGAATCGCAAATGTGAGGAATGTTGGGCAGCGCCCAAGCAACAATCAAGGCGCCATGGAGCAGCGCCCCTCCACAGCACAGTTGGCTTGAGAGCGATTCATTTTCCCCTGGGCGAGTATCTATTAACAGCGATGCTACGTAAAGCGGGATTACGCTACGGCACCGCGGGGATGACCAGCTCGGCACCCGTGGGGATGATGTTGGGGTTGTCGCCGATCAGGGTGCGATTGCTGTCGTAGATCAGACGCCACAGGCCCTGGCTGCCGTAATGCTCCTGGGCAATACTTGTCAGCGAATCGGTGGAGCGAACCTGGTGCGTTGTTGCCGCAGCAGAGAGCGGGCGCGGCGTGGGCGTGATAGCGGCAACTGCAGAGCCCGCGGTTGCAGCGGGGAGTGCCGTCGGGGTCAGCTGTTCAAAATCGGCAGCTTCAGCGACCAGGTGCCGTGCCACCCAGCCGCTCACCCCTGGGGCAAGCAGGATCTGGATCCATTCACCATCGGCGGAGAGCGCCACGGTCTGCCAGCTGGTACCACCACCAATGACTTTGAAGATCGGTGCACTAGTGGTGGGCTGTACACGAACATTGATGTTGGTGGTGCCGAGTATGGTCACAGTTGGCGGTAGAGAGCCTGTCGTCGCGCTTGTGGCGGGTGCCGTTGGCTCTGCGATCTTCGTGAGTACCACTTCCAGCGGCTCATCTTGCACGACCAATGCTGGAAGTGGTGTCGCGGTGGGGGCGATGACGCGGGTTGCTGTTGCCGTGGGTACAGGCGTATCCACGTTGCTCAACGTAGATCGCGTGGCTGGCCTCATCGCCGTGCTCGCATCAGCCACCGGCACAGCGGGCGCTTCAGTAGCATCCGCTGTTACATCTGTTTCTGTTCTATCGGCCACTGTTCTATCAGCCACTGTTATATCTGTTTGTGTCACATCTGTTTCTGTCACATCTGTTTCTGTCACATCTGTTTCTGTCACATCTGTTTCTGTTGCATCTGTTGCTATCCCACCAGCCACTGCGCTATCAGCGACTGGCGCGGTGGCAAGCGGTGCATTGGTTGCTGTACCGCTGGGGTCGCGGGTCACTCCTGCTGGATTTAGCTCCGATTGAGCCACAGCGGGTGTTGCCGTTGGCCGCACCATCGTGGTTGTGGGCTGCTTGGGTACTGGCACGGTGGTCGGTGTGGCTTGCAACCGGGCACCCACGGTGGCAGCGGTCGATGGCATGGGAATGGACGTGGACACGACATCGTTGCTCGGGCTCTGCATGGCAACTGGTTCCAATCGTAGCTGCCTGGGTGCCATTGCGGCGAGTGCGTTTGCAACCTCTGGCACCGATCTGTCAACACTCTGCAATGTGGTGAACAGTGCTGCTGGCGGCTGCGCCAGCTCACGTTCCAGCCAGAGTAGCGGTGCTGGTGGCGGTCTATCGCCAAACCACTGTTGGTACAGCGTTGCGTAAGTGCCGTCATAGTACATTGTTTGCAGCGTGATGTTGACCAGATCGCGCGTTGCCACATCGGCATGTGGCACTGCAATTCCATAGGGCAGTGAACCGAGCGATTCAGGCAACAGGGCGAGGTCGGACGATGCGGCGGCAATTTGGGAGAGAATGGCGGTGCTGCCGATCACCGCGTCAATCTGCTCAGCCAGCAACGCCTTTTCCGCGGTACGATATTCGTGAAAGGGCAAAACAGTCGGTTCGGCCGCCAATCTGTTGGCCAACAGTGGCACAATGGTGCGCCAGCCACTGATACCAGCGACCGTTGCCAAAGTCTGCCCCGCCAGTTCGGCGATAGTTTGCCCGGCGTCGGCATGCCGCGTCAGCACACCCAACGAGTCACGGTAGTAGATGCTGCTGAAATCGACTTCGGTGGTGCGCAGCCAACTTTGTGGCAGCGCAGTTGCAAGCAGATCAACCTGTCCGGCGCGCAGCAGCGGGATGGCCGTGTCTGGCATCACTCGCACAAATTCAATTGCCTCGGCATCTCCGAGCCAACGGCGGGCAAATTCGCGCACCAAGTCAATCTCGAAACCAGCCACGGCGCCGGTTTGATCCAGGAAGCCAAAAGGGGGCAGATCATCGGCAACGCCCACGAGCAACTTCCCACGCGTGCGCAAGGCAGAGAGACGGGAGGTGCTGACAGCAACACTTGCAACGGGCAGCGTGTCAAAGGTGTATGGCCAGCTACCGAGCAGCGTGGGCATTGCTTGTAACGTGGCAGCCACATGGGGAAAGAGTCGGGGCGGAAACCATTCAGCGTAAATTGCGCCATATTCACCACTTGCGTAAAGCTCTTGCAGGGTGGCATTGAGCATGGCACGGAAGGTTGAGTCACCGGGGCTCGTGCCGAGCCCAAAATAGGTGTGCCCTTGGAGTGGCAAGAGCACGCTCAGCGACAACTCTTCACTGGCGACCACTGTGAGATGGGCACGATCACCCAAAAGTGCATCCACCTGACCAGCCTTGAGCGCCGCAAGTGCTGCATCTGATCCGGGGAAAGTCAGCCAGAGAACATCCACTGCAAGATTGGTCAGCTCTGTTTCGAGCTGCGTGAGGGCTGCGGCACCCTGTACCACTGCCACAGTTTTGCCCGCCAACTCTTGAACATTCGTGATCTGACTTTCAGCGGGGATCAGCAGCGCGCTCTCATCACGCAAGTAGTCAGCACTGAAATCCGCCACCAGTTCATTTGCCAACGTGTGTGGTAACGCGGCAGCCAATAGATCGACTTGTCCAGCTAATAGTCGCGGCAGCCGGTTGGCCGATGTCACGGGGACAAATGTGACTTCTACGCCCCACCGTTTGGCCACTGCACGTACCACCGCCGGTTCAAAGCCAGCAGGGATACCATTTTCATCGAGAAAAGTGTACGGCGCATGGTCAGGTAGAAAACCAACGATCAGCTGGTTTCCTCGCGAGCGGATCCGTTGCACCGTGTTGGGACGATCCGTGAGCATATTCTGCACGCTCTGCGATGGCCCACCAGTTTGGGCAGAGAGCGGGGCCGGCAGCAGGAGAAGCACAGACAACAGGAGAAATGCAGCGCGCAGAGGCCACCTCCGCTCTCTTTGTGGGGCAGCGGACAGTGGACGGTTTACTTGTTGGTGGGTAACTATTTGCTGGCGGGTGGACATAGAAGAAAGCCCCGTGCATTGTCAGTGCAGTGTAACGCAAATTTGCTACAATTGTTGACACATTTCGGGAAAGCGCCACTCATACTTTGGGAAATGAACCCGTCTCGGCGCTTTCCCGAAAGCTGACGAGCCAACTGACGTTGAGCCCATGGGCTGCGCAACCAGACCCACAAATCTCATACCTGCAAATCTCATACCTAAAGCAAGCGCTGTTTGAAAAGGGTAGTGCCACTTCTTTGGTCATGCTACCC
Organism: Caldilineaceae bacterium; assembly: GCA_965228585.1. GTDB lineage: Bacteria > Chloroflexota > Anaerolineae > Caldilineales > Caldilineaceae > JAHBVH01. Next base: position 1,380,192 of record CBDDHX010000004.1, on the reverse strand, counting down.
CTTTGGTAGAGCACTAGAGCACGGAAAAATCTACCGTTTTCACGCCAACCGCCCTATCGTTGGTCAGCGGCGGAGCAGAGCCACAGCCGAATTTTGGGTTCATAGAGAAATCATTTAAAGGTCGCACAATCGTGGAATCAGCGTTCACTAACGCTGGATGTGCGCAGTAGAGAATGCGCAGTAGAGAATGCGCACTCCACAAGGTGCAAGCTCTATTTGCTTTCTCTATCAGCTCCTTCTGCACTCAAAGGGCAGTGCAACAGACCAGATCCAGCGTTCGAGCGGCGTTACTGCGACCAGGTGAAGAATGGTTGGTTGACCTCTGCCACCAGCACCGCTTCTTCACCGGGCGAGAGTGCCCACAGATAGTAGAGTGCGGGCTCGCCATTTGCGGGCTGCTGGTTGCTGCCCGTTACATAGCCAAGCTGTGTACCATCTGGGGCCCAAGCATGCCAGAGGCTATTGATGGAAATCTGCTGCAAGGTGCTCTCATCCAAGTGCATCAACCAGAGGGTATGCGCTGCTTGCGCTTGCGGTTCTGGTGAGTCGGCATCTGCACGCAAGAGCGGCGCAGTTGTGTAGGCCAGCCACTCTCCATCCGCGGACCATTGTGGCTGTTCAGCAGCTACATTGCTAATCTGGCGCAGGTTACGGCCACTGCTGGCCAACCGGAACAGCCCTTGTGCAGAGGCAACAATAATTTCACTGCCATCGGGCGACCAAGTTCCGGCCCAACTATCAAATTGCGTCAACTGTTCAAGCTCGCCATCCGGCACACTCATGCGATAGACGCGTCGTTCGCCATTTTGCCAGAGATCGAAGAGCAGCAACGAGTCGGTGGGAGACCACACAAAATTACTGACGCCAGTTGTCACGGCGCCAGGTAGACGGTACTCCGCCTGCGTATGCAGATCATAGATGCCGATATGTGCCTCCTGATTATCACCAACGAGGTAGGCTAGTTGCTCTCCATCGCTGGACCAGGCAGGCCGAGATTTCAGCAGATCATCGTCAGTCAGCTGAATCGTGGCACCGGCGGTGCCGGTGCGCAGAAAGATCTGTGGCTGCTCCGCTTGCATGGCCAAAAATGCAATATTTTGTGTGCGAGCGCTCACCGCGGCTTGCGTTCCCGCGGTCAATTGCAACGGCAGCGCGGCACTCTCTGCAGAAGCGCTATATAGTGCTGACTCGCCTTGATCCGACAGGGCAAAGTAGAGCTGATGCGGCGAGGTTCCCGCGACAGAAGCACCGGCCACGGCAAGTTGGGGCTGCGTAAATGAACCGCTGCTCATCAACGTGAGGGCCACTGTAAAACCGAGCAGCGCAAGGACAAATGTGAGCCCCAGTGCCCACTGTCGCGACAGGCGGGGCCATGTCAGCAGACGATCCACGCGACTGATCCATAGCCAGCGACTCTGCGCAACCTGCATGGTCAACGGGACGCGCATCATTGTGGTATCGAGGTAGATATCAATCCAACCCTGGTATGTTCCTGCCCCCAGCCCCGTGCTATCCACCTCGACTTCAAATTCAAGCGAAGCAGATTCAGCGCCATAGATGTGACTGACTCTAGCGACGTGGAACCAACCGTCTTCCTCGCTGAGCACAAAATCGACGGCCTCCACCTCTTTTTCAAAGCGCACGTAAAAGGTAGCATTCTGTTGTTGCCGCCGCTCCATCAAGCCAAAATCCAACAGGCTGGGCTCTACCGTGAGCCCCAGTTCCTTTTGCATGTAGCGGACCAGTTGTCCTTCAATGGCGCGGCTGGAGAGCACCCGGTATGCTTCGTTGATCGACTTCAGACGTTCTTCAGCAGCGCTTTTTTCGCTGGATTCTAAAAAACGGTCGGGATGGTAAAGGCGCACCAACTGTTTGTACTGGCTTTTGATCTCTTCCTGAGTAGCCGAGGGGGCCAGTTCAAGCAAGTCGTAGTATTCTTCAGTTTTATAGCTCACAAGGATGCTCCAGAGGTCCTCAGAAGGCAGTTCTAACGCTCGCTACATCGGTATTGGCATGAAAGATCGCTACTACCCTAAAGTTGCTGCCTGGTTGCCTTCTCGGTGCGTGGTAGAGGGTAATTTCTGCGCAATTACTCTCGTGTAGAGATAGACGGTAGCAACTAGCTTTACCAAAGAGCGCCAGCAAGCCGCGTCAGTGAAGAACGTCAGTGAAGACGTCAGTAAAAAACGCCAACAGTAGCCATCCAAACGTTTGGCATGGATGCAGGTCAGGCTCTCTTTTGGGCAAGCGCAAAACACCGATGCAGCACCGAGAACAGGTTGCATCAGAAGTGGCAGGCGTACAACGGTGATTCACCATCCGCCCAATGGCCGTTGCAACGAACGTTACAAATGAATTAGTGGCATGATTCCAACTAAAAATTTTACATGGACCGCTCGCGGGGATCAACCAATTAATGTTACAATTAGCTGTCAGGCTACCTCAATTGACGTATCCGCTTACGCATGCCAAAACCGAACAGTATAATATTTTTGACGTAGAAAGTGATTACCGGACGTTGCTACCGCGGCTAGCGCCTAACCGGGCTGACGCTCAAGTAGAATAGCATTGAGAGCAGTGGTGTTGGGAGGAAGAGGGGTGGGGTAGAACAAGATATCCCCCGGCCCAGAGATTTCTGAAGACCGGGGGGATTCAGGCTAGAGCGTAAACTTCTATTTATATTTGGCTTACGACTGCCGTTGCGGAAGAAACATGCTCGCGGCTACTGCAACCATGCAAAATGAGGTTCGTTGACCTCTGCAACCAAAGCAGGCTGTGCCCCTGGTGTGAATGTCCAAAGATAGAGCAGGGGTTCTTGGCTATCCTGATTACCAGTGACAAAGCCCAGCGTAGAATCGGCAGGATTCCACTGATACCAGACACCTTCGTGGGTGATCTGTCGCACGTTTTGGCCGTCGCGGTCCATTAACCAGATCGTATTGTCTTCCAACGGTTGTACGGTTCGTTGGCTTGATTGCGAGGCTTTGGCCGTGTAAGCGATCCACTCGCCATTAGCCGACCAGCTAAATGTATCCACTATCGTGTCGCTGATCTGATAGAGCTGCTGCCCGCTTTCACCCAACAGGTAGAGCCCATTCTCTGTTGCCACGAGGATCTCTGCGCCGTTGGCAGCCCAGAGAGCACCCCAACTGTTGTAATCGGTGAGCTGACGCAAACCATCACCGTGAATGCCCATGCGATAGATTCGCCGTTCGTCGTCTTGCCAGCGTTCAAAGAGCAGCGATTGTCCATCTGGAGACCAATCAAAGTGACTCACACCGGCAACAAGCTCACCTGGCAAGAGATGTTCTTCACCGAGCGCAACGTCATAGACACCAATCTGACGATTCTGTGCATCGCCAGTGAGATAGGCCAGGTATTTGCCATCTGGAGACCAGGAGAGCATCGATTTGGGGGCACTGCTAGTTGTGAGTTGCGTTACTTCACCGGTACCCCACGCCAACAGGAAGATCTGCTCCACATCGGCCACCTGGCTGAGATAGGCAAGCCGTTTACCGGAGTGCGAACCGGCTGCACGCGCACCAACAACATCTAGCCGCCGGGGCATAACGTCCGCGCCGGAATCAGCATAGAGCACGGGAACACCGTTTTCATAGACGGGAAAAAGCATGCTGCTCTGGTCCAACTCAAAGGCCGAACGAGCAGCGAGTGACACGCCAGGCAATGCAAAACCGTTGGTATTTAGCACCAAGATGAATAGAGACAAAAGCAGCAGCACGAGCGTGCCCAGGGCAGCCCAAGTCCGTTGGCTCAAACTTCTGGGGTAGGACAACAGATTTTGCGGTTGTCGCTCTGCCACCTGGAGCTGAATACCCACGCGCACGGGAATGCCATCCAACACGGCTTCAAGCCATTCCTGATATCGCTCACCGGGTTGCAACCGTCTGGTATCGACCGTAACAGCAACATTCAGCGGAAACGGCTGTCCCGCGTGGAGTCGTTTGCCCTTGGCAGCTTGAAACCAAGAATGCTCATCGCTGTATACAAAATTTACACCCTCGGCTGGACCGCCAAAGTTATCGATCCGAAGCGTTTGCGTGCGCTTTTGCCCCAGGGGAACTGTACCGAAGTCCAGATGAGATGGCTGGGCGACAGGATGTGGTGCCACGCGCGCCTCAAATGGCTCACGCTGCACCGAACTTCCCGAAAGAACCTGAAAGGCAATGTTAATCTCTTTGAGCTTCTCTTCAGCATAAATTTTATCATCCTGATCGCGGAAACGATCGGGATGATAGATGCGCACCAATTGACGATACTGGGCCTTGATTTCTGCTGGGGATGCCGTCACTGGCACATCCAATATTTCGTAATAGTCTTTCATGAAGTGAGGCCTCCGCAGCCGGCCACTTGATCTTTCTACTTACTATCGACTGTTTAACATAGCGCCTGTCCCGAAATTCGGTTTGGTGCGTAAACCACTTCTAAAGTAAGCTCTGTTTGAAAATGGTAATTCACCTTCTTCGGTAGACCACGAAAACATCCACCGTTTTCAAGCCAACCGCACCATAACTGGCTACGCCGACGCAGAGAATTTCAGGCCAGATAGATAGTGCGGGAACTCTTTTGCCCATCTGGCACAGCCAAAGATTCCCGATTGTAATCTAGCGTGCTCCAGCTTGGACCAACATCGTACAAATGGTGCTATGTCAAGTAGTTCTGTTTGGAAACTAGTTCCGATTCTCATCGGATTAATAAGCAGGTGCAGTGAGGAGTGAGTGGATGGTTAATCTCTGCTTATAGTTGAATCACATCTATCAATGATCAATTCACATTTGCTACAATCAAGCGCCAGTGAAAGCCAGTTTAAGATGCATTATCACCTAATGTTGAATTTACTCAGAGCACAGGTGGTGGCGTTAAAAAACTAACGAATGTTTAATTTGGTGCATCTATTTTACTATGCTTTTTGATGTATTTCAAGATCTTTTTGCATCCGGTATAGGCAAATCTTACCACCAGCATCAGGAAATTCCTCTGACAAAAAACTTACAGTTCTTGCGATCGTCAGCTTAACGTACCCCTCTCCTTGCTCAGACACAGCTCCAGACTGGTGCTCCATCGCCCGCGCCTGCCCCAGATTCACGCCCCGGCCGTCAGCCAGATGATCACACGACTCATCAGCTAGATCGCATGAGCCAACAGCCAAACACCTGCCCACGCAAACTGGGTTTGGCAATGTTTCGGGGGCGACCGCAAGGGTGCGCCCCTACAGATCATGTCCAACCATTTATTGAAGTGGACTTTCTGGCGTAGCTGACTTCATGGCGTAGCTGACTTTCTGGCGTAGCTGACTTTATAGCGTAGCTGACTTTATAGCGTAGCTGACTTTATAGCGTAGCCAACTTTGTGGTGAAGAGCCGCCTTGTGATACACTATCCCTGTTTGAACCAGCGTCCTTCTATTTGAGCTGACTGCTTTTGTGTAAGCTTGGCTCAATGGATGCGCAACAGACGCAAGACAAGTATTAATGTATCTGTAGATGTTTATCCTTACGCTCTGTTGCCCAGCTTGGTTCGGCAATGCAGACAAGCGCCTGTAGCTCAGTGGACTAGAGCATCGGTCTTCGGAACCGAGTGTCGGGGGTTCGAATCCCTCCAGGCGTGCCATTACATTGCGGTGATGCCCAAACCGCTGCCACGGTCATCGGCAAAAACGCAAAATAGCGATGTGCAGCAAACGAGTGCCACAGGACGAATCCTGTGGCATTTGTTTTGAGGATCACAAGCTTATTTTAGTAGAACTTATTGATAAACGATAGATTACGATGGTACTAAGTGATTCAACTTAAACAATTGCGACGCGCTACCATTTCCCCAGTAGCAGACATTACAGCTCGCTGTTAAGGGCAATCTGCTGCCTCACCCAACAAAGAAATGCGCCAACGTAGCGGCATCTCTGTTCTCTTGCTCAGCTGACGTTGGGCTGTTGTGAACAGGGCGGATGCACAGGCAACCACACAATGAACCGAACGACCAACTCTTCCCCCACGAGCCACGAAAGCGCCGCGGGGGCCACCGATTCGACCAGATCGCCAACTGTTGCTGTTCCTCTCCCCCCTGCCACTCCACCCTTACCCACACCACAACAGACGGGCCGCCGCGTCCTCGTCAATACGGGAGCGCTCGCAGGTTCTAGTCTTTGGCGCATTGCCATTAGCTTCGTCCTGCAACTACTGATCGCTCGCCGCTTGGGTGTAGAGAGTTTGGGGCAATATACAATCGCGCTCGCCTATCTAAATGTTTGCCAAATCATTAGCGAACTGGGGCTGCCAGCATTGCTCGTGCGCGATCTGGCACAGCGGCCCTGGTTGCGACGCGCCTATTTCACACTGGCGCTGCGCCTCCAAGTGGCGGCAGCCGTGGCAACCTGGGTGGGGCTGGTGCTTGTTACCAGCCTGCTCCCCTTGCCCCCTTCCACCCGCCTTCTCCTCTGGATCATCGGTGCATCGCTGCCCTTTTACGCCGTCACATCGGTCTGTCAGATGCTCTTTCAATCGGGCGAGCAGATGGAATATGTGATGGGGGTGGAATTTCTCATCAACACGCTAATCCTTGGTCTGAGCCTGTTTGCACTGCTGCGCGGGGGCAACATCTGGCAATTGATTGCAATCCTGGTGGTCACTCAGCTCGTATCGGCGCTACTCAGCTGGCTCTTGCTGCGCCGAAGCCAGCTCTTTGCCGGCGAACAGCGAACTGTTGAATGGCGATGGTCGTTGCTCTGGCAGCAGGCCAGCCCATTTTATGGGTTGGCGCTGGCCGATGTGCTGCTCCAGCGGGCAGATATTGTGTTGCTCAGCATCTTTGGTGGCGAAATCATCACCGGGATCTATGGAGCCGCCTACAATCTGCTGCGGGTGGCGATCAAGTTGATCCAAAACTTTTGGGCCGCGCTCTACCCGACCCTGAGCCGTCTGTTGCGTCAGCAACCGAATCACTATCAGCGGCTCGCGAGCTTCGGTCTGCGCTACACGCTCTTGGCGGGGCTGGCAGTGGCAGCAACCGGCACAGGCATTACGTCAGAGCTGTTGACCCTGATCTATGGGAGTGGCTATGGAGAAGCGGCAGTTGTGCTCCAGCTCCTGCTGTGGATGATCCCGCTCTATCTGGTGGAAAATTACACACAAACACTCTTGATGGTGGAACAGCGGCCCCTACAAAGCCTTTGGATCACTGGTCTCCATCTGTTGGCGTTGCTCATTCTGTTGCCGGGGCTCACAACGGTGCAATGGGTACCGGCTGCCATTGAACAATTTTCCACCGCGTGGTTGGGGCTAGCGGTTGTGGCGGACAACAGTGCCACGTGGGCCGCGGTTGCAGCCCTGTTGGCCGCGGGAATTGGAACCTTGAGCAGCATCTACTTGCTCCAACACTGGCACCTACCGGGGCGCATGGAACGAATGGGGCCGATTGTGGTTATCACGCTGCTGGCCACCTTCCTGGGCAGCTATCTACCAGTTGCATGGGTCTGGCGTGGCCTCGCCAGCATCAGCACTTTTGTACTGCTTGCCTGGCTGGCGGGACTCTTTGTCCTCCAGGATGGGCAGCTGCTGCGCCGCATCTTCACTCGCCCCAAAACCTGAGCACTCATTCCGGTTCTGTTGCCAATGGACGGCATACGGCGGTCCAGCGTTGCGTCATCATCTGTCTGTCGCCCAGCTAGCGTGGCACTTGATGTTGTGCAAGGCAGCAACAGTGCTCGACCGTGGAGCAGTGGAACAGAGCATGGAAGTAGATCAGTTGTCCAAAGCAATTTGGTAATGCGCGTCGGTTGCAATACAATGTCAGGCTGTCAGCCAGTCGTTGGTAGCAATGGTTGACGGTTTCCAAACCGATGTATGCTCGACGTGCTGCCAGTGCCCAACGGCATTCGCTTTTTCAAACAGTTGGCAGACAGATCTCATTCTGTTGGCAGCTCCTTTTTGACAGCTCGTTCAGTTCGGGGACAGGTGAGAGCAGAGAAGATGGCTATCGATAATTCCACAGCAGTCCACATGAAAGCAGCAACTTATCGTGTTCTCGTCATTGCACCCACCAGCTTTTTCGCCGACTATGGCTGCCACGTGCGCATTCTGGAAGAGACGCGCACATTGCAAGCCATGGGACATCGGATCACCATTGCCACCTATCACAATGGCAATGATGTGGATGGCATCGACATTCGCCGCACCCTACCGATCCCCTGGCGTGCACACTATGAAGTAGGCTCCAGCCGACACAAACTCGCCTTTGATCTGCTGCTGGCGTTGCGGGTCTTGCAGCTATTGCTGTGGGGGCTGATCACCGGCCAGCGCTACGAACTGATCCACGCGCACCTACACGAAGGTGCACTCCTGGCCCACTGCTTTGGTTGGCTTTTCCGCCTACCCGTGGTTTTTGATTTTCAGGGTAGTTTGACGGAAGAGATGATCGACCACCAATTCATCCGCCGCGACAGCATGCTCTATCAACCGCTGCGCCGCCTCGAAGAGTGGATTGACCGCACCGCACCGGTAATCTTCACCAGCTCCACCGAGGCACGACGTATCTTGTTGGAAAATTTCCAGTGCAGCGCCGAACAGGTCCACGCACTCGTCGACTGCGTCAACACCGATGTGTTCAGACCCGCAGACCGATATGATCCAGCAACGCTGCTGGCCCTGCGCACTGAACTGGGGATTCCACCCACTGCCAAAGTAATCGTCTATCTGGGTCTACTTGCACCCTACCAAGGAACCGATCTGCTGTTGCAGGCAACCGAGCGTATCTTACGCCACCGGTCGGACGTCTACTTATTACTGATGGGTTTCCCCGGGATTGATATCTATCGTCACCAGGCCGCGGCACTCGGCATTCTTGATCACGTGCGCCTGACGGGCCGCATCCCCTATGCAGAAGCACCCAACTATTTGGCGTTGGGCGACGTGGCTGCCGCGCCCAAGTTGAGCCTCACCGAGGGTGCGGGCAAACTGTTGAATTACATGGGTGTGGGATTGCCCACCGTTGCATTTGACACGCCGGTGGCACGCGAATATCTGGGTGAACAAGGATTGCTGGCCGAGCGTGGCAACGTCGCAAGTCTGGCTGAACAGCTACAGATTGCCCTGGAGCAGCCAGCCATGGGCGCGGTTCTGCGCCAGCGAGCGATCGAGCGCTTTGGGTGGGCGGCGGCAGGCCACAAAATCACAGCAGCATACACAGCATTGATAGATCCTGCGCCAGCCACAAAAGCCCAGACAAGATCGAATTCAACACCATCACGAACATCCTTTCATCGGGTCCAAAATAGCAGGGATGTGAGTGGTGAGACCGGGTAGTTTACGTGGCAAGCCTTGCGCGCTGTTTCGCTATTTGTAGAGAAGCGCTATTTGTAGAGAAGCGCTATTTGTAGAGAAGCGCTATTTCGCTATTTATCTGCAGAGAAATACAAACGCTAGAAGAAGACAGACGTTGCCATTCATGGCAATAAATTGATGGAACTATTTGCACAAAATTGAAAGACAATGATACGCGGCATACAGGACAAATAATCAACAAGCTCATGAAAAATTTTTATTCCCCCAGCCAGTTGCTTTTCGGCCTTTTCATTCTGCTATTGCTTGCGGGCTATGGCAGCCTATTCCATGGCGATCATGCTCTGGCCGCTCCGCTCCGCGCCGTCCCCATGGACGGCACTGATGATGGGCCAAGTAGAGACATGGATAAGCGTACTCAGGTCGAGCTGGCAAAGCAGAGCACCATACCAGCACACAACACTTTTTTGCCACATGTGGCGGCGCAACAGCCAATGACTGTGGCAAGGCGGGTGGGCTTCGGTCTCACCAGCAGCTCATTGGCCGCCTATACGGATGTGGTCACCCTCAACGCCGGTTGGTACCTGGATTGGCGAGTTCGATCAGCGCCCCCACGTCCCGCCGGCCTTGCGTATGTGCAGATGATCCGTGTTCACCAGAAACTGGCGTGCGGGGAGTGGTATCACAGTGACCGCAATCTCTGTCCCTATGCCGAACCGCTCGATTATGTTTTTCGCCCTGGTCGGGCCGCTATTGAAGCGGCAGCAGAGGCCAACCCTGGTTCGCTCTGGCTAATTGGCAATGAGATGGATCGCGTTGACTGGGCCTACTGCAAAGAGTGGAACAATGACCACTGCGATGTTGTGGCTTACAACGGGCAAGATGAGATCCTGCCCGAAACCTATGCCGTGGCCTACCACGAGCTCTACACCCTGATCAAGCGGGTTGATCCAACAGCGCAGATCGCCATTGGGGGTGTGATCCAGCCGACTCCTTTGCGGCTGGCCTATCTCTCGGCAATTTGGGATCACTACCAGGCAACCTACAGCACAACCATGCCGGTAGATGTCTGGAACGTTCACAACTTCATTATTCAGGAGAAAGCTCGCTCTTGGGGTGCCGACATCCCACCCGGCATCGAAGGCACCGAAGGTACCGAGGGGCTCTATGTGGATCAGCCCAGCAGCCACATCAACATGCACATCTTTGCCGAGCAGATTCGAGCCTTTCGCATGTGGATGAAAGAGCGGGGCCAGCAGAACAAACCGCTGATTGTCAGTGAATATGGGGCGCTCTACCACAACTCGCTAATGGGTTTACCCGACACGCCCGTTTACGTACAACGGTTCATGACCAATAGTTTTGAGTATTTCGCAACGGCCAAAGATGAAGAGTTAGGCTACCCCGCCGACGAGTACCGACTGGTCCAACAGTGGAATTGGTATAGCCTGGATGACACGTGGGGCAATTTCAACCCCTACAGCCGTCTCTTCAATCCCGAAACCAAAGAGTTGACCGACACCGGCATTCTATTCCGAGAATGGATAGAGAGTGCCAGCGAATAGTCGCGTGGAAGTTGCAAACGCGACGGCATATCCTTTGCTTTAGCAGCAGTACAGTATAAGTTGCAAGGCCATTGTTGAGAAAACGAATACGTCAGTGGCTTTGGCCACCGCTCGCTAGCAGCAACGGATTCGTTCCAAGCGAGTGGCGGATTTTCATTTTTGCGTTGGCCTAATTGTTCTGAAGGAGAACTATATGTTGCGTAATCTACGCATCACCCCCCAATCCAGTCTGTCTCGCGTCATCGAAACAGGCAGACGGTTAGCCCTGCACAGTGGGCGCTATCTGACGCTCGCCGCGGCCATTCTACTTTGTATGGGGCTGCTGAGCCATTCACAGCAATCCCTCTTTGCCCAACAGGTTGACGGCGCGGATGCGCCAGATGCGGTGGCGCAGCAGAATGACGACACGGCTATCGACAGTACGGCTATCGACAGTGCCCCGGTAGATGGCCTCGAAAGTCGCCTCTTCCTCCCCATCCTCACCAATGACTATGATGCACAGCTCGCTGACCGCATGGGCTTTGGCACTTCGGTTTCCAACATCTCGGTCTATCCCGAAATTCGCTCGCTAAAGGCGGGTTGGTATGTGGATTGGCGCGTCAACCGCAATGCCCAGCGCCCCAGCGGGATCGAATATATGCCCATGGTACGCATGCACCAGACCGTGAGCTGTGGTAATTATGTGATGCCCGATCGTGCGGCATGTCCATACGTCAAACCGCACGAATACACCTATGTGCCCAGCGCAAACACGATCACCGCCATGGCGCAGGAGCGCCCGGGGTTGACTTGGCTGCTGGGCAACGAGATGGACCGGCTGGATTGGGAAGGTGGTGGCCAGGATGAGATGTTGCCAGAGCTATACGCCGTTGCCTACAAAGAACTCTATGATCTCATCAAAGGTGCCGATCCGACGGCCAAGATCGCAATTGGTGGTATCATTCAGGCAACTCCCATGCGGCTCAACTATCTGACCAAAGTTTGGGATACCTATCAAAATCTCTACGGCACAGAGATGCCGGTGGATGTCTGGAATGTGCATGCCTTCATCGCCTCTGAATTCTGCCAGTGGGAAAGACCCGACGGTGGGGAACGGGTATTGCGCTGCTATGGTGCCGGCGTACCGCCCGGTGAGACGGCCAAGCAAGGCTCCTACGTCGGTGAAGATTGGAAGCATATTGACCGGCCAACATTTGACCAGCAGATCCGTGCCTTCCGCGCCTGGATGAAAGAGCGCGGCCAACAGCAAAAGCCGTTGATTGTTACCGAGTATGGGGTTCTATACAGCAGCGTGCCCTGCAACAACGACTGTCCGGATCCCGATGCCTACAATCTGGAAGATCCCAATGTAGTTCACGGTTTCATGCTCTGGACCTTTGATTACTTCATGAATACCAAAGATTGCGATCTTGGTTATGCCGCGGATGATTGTCGGCTGGTGCAGCGTTGGGCTTGGTTTAGCTTGGAAGATGTGGAATGGGAGTTCAATCCCCACACCGTCCTCTTTGATCGCGACAACAAGAACATTACGCTGGCGGGCCAACGCTATCGAGATTATGCGGTGGAAAGCCTAACTAGCCAACGATGACCGTACAGCCTGCCTCCTCTAAGCCTGCTGCCTCAAAACCTGTGCCCTCCCCCGCACAGGAGCCGGCGACCAAAGGAACAATCGTAGCCGGAGGCAAGACCATTCAGGCAAATCGAGCCAATATGGGCACGCGCTTGCGCGTGCTCTGGCACTATCGCGAATTGGTGTTGAGCCTGACCCTGCGCGAGCTCAAGGCGCGCTATAAAAATACCGTGCTGGGCTTCTTTTGGAGCTTGCTCAACCCATTGGCGATGATGCTCGTTTTCACCATGGTCTTCACGGTCTTTATCAGCAACACGGCGCTGGAAAATTTCCCCATCTTCATCCTCTGTGGCTTGTTGCCGTGGAACTTCTTTACGGCCGGGGTGTTGGGCAGTATCAACATCATCGTCGGCAACGCCAATCTCGTTACCAAAGTCTATTTCCCGCGCGAGGCCCTGCCCATTGCAACCGTTCTCGCCAACCTGGTTAACTTTCTGTTGACCCTGATTCTGCTCTTTGCCGCGCTGCTGCTCTTTCGGCCCCATTTCAGCCCCTGGCTCTGGCTCTTGCCGCTTGTGATCCTGATCCAAAGCTGCTTTATTCTCGGCCTGGCATTTATCCTGAGCACGCTGAATGTCTTTTACCGCGACACGCTCATGGTCATGGATGTTGCGATCCTGGCCTGGTTCTTTCTCACACCGGTCTTCTATCCAATCGACCAGCTCCCCCAAAGCTATCTGCTCTTTGGCATTGAGCTGAACCTGCATCGGCTGATGTACGTCCTCAACCCAATGGCCTCGATCATCGGCACCTATCGGGATCTGCTCTATTGGGGCTACCGCACCGACTTCGACTTTTTCGCGCGCACGGCAGTCACCGCGGTGGGTATGTTGATCTTTGGCTACTGGTTCTTCTGCAAGTACAGCAGTCGCTTTGGAGAGGAAGTGTAGCATGTCATCCCACATCGTTGGCCACCCCTCTCAATCCGCCCCACATGCAGACGCCGCCCCCACGGCAACGCTCAACCAACTCGGCACTGGTGAGCCGCTGATCCGCTTTGAACAAGTTTCCAAAAAGTTCGAGCTGAACCGACAACAGAGTCGCTCCTATCTGGATCTGGTTGCCAGACTCTTTGGACGGCGCCAAGAACGGGAGTATTTCTGGCCCCTCCGCAGTGCCAGCTTTGCAATTGGCCACAGCGTCACAGTGGGGGTTATCGGCGAAAATGGCTCGGGCAAGAGTACCATGCTCAAGCTCGTCAGCCGGATTCTGGAGCCGACACTGGGCGAGCTGACCGTCAACGGCCGTGTCTCTGCGCTGTTGGAATTGGGAGCGGGCTTTCACCCTGAGTTGACCGGCCGCGAGAACATCTACCTGCACGCCTCGCTGCTGGGCCTCAAGCGAGCCAATGTCAACTTGGTATTGGATCGCATTATCGACTTTGCCGATTTGGGCCCCTTTATCGACACGCCAGTCAAACATTACTCCTCGGGCATGTATGCGCGCCTCGGCTTCGCCATTGCCATTCACGTGCAGCCCGAAGTGCTGCTCGTTGACGAAGTGCTCGCCGTCGGTGATGAAGCATTTCAGCGCCGCTGCCTCGATGCCATTCAACAACTGAGTACCCGCGGCGTTACGATTCTGCTGGTTTCACACAGCCTGGGCCAGGTGCTGGAACTCTGCGATCAGTGTATCTGGCTCGATGACGGCCGGGTGATGGCGTTGGGTGAAACCAAGGAGGTGATCCGGCGCTATCTGCAGGCGGTTGACGACGAAACCGCGGCCCGGTTGCTGGACGAGAATGAGCGTCTTGCCCTTGAACCGGCCGCAGCGGAACCAGAACCAGCAGAGGTCGACGTTGTCGAAACAGGCCCCCGCCGTTGGGGCAGTGGTCCGATTCAGATCACACAGGTACAGATGCTCAATCGGGCTGGTGAGGTCACTTGGTCGTTCCAGCCACTGGAACCGGTTACCATTAAGCTTCACTATCAGAGCAGCGCTCCAATTGATGAGCCAATTTTCAGCGTTCTGATCCACAAAGCGGATGGCCACTACCTCTGGGCCAGCAACACATTTGATCAGCCCGTTGCGCCCATTGAGGAAGCGGGCAGAGGTGAACTGCAGGTGCAGGTAGATGGTCTGGCACTGACCAACGGCCGCTATCGGCTGTCGGCAGCGGTCTATCCGGAAGCCGACCCGCCCCTGTGGGCCTATCCCAGCGACTTCCACGATCAGCTCTATCAATTTCAGGTCACCGATTCCACCATCATCCACGGCGATGTGGTCATGCCAAATTCGTGGAGCCACAACGGGCAGCCCGCCACGTCTTTGGCACACGGGCAGAGACCAGCCAGAGCCGTGCCAAGGGTCGCGCCAACCGAGGAACTCACCCATGACAGCTGAGCCAAACAGTGCGCCCGCCAACATCTCTGCCAATCTGTCCGCCGATCAAAGAGCGAAGGATACCGGCAACATAGATATTGGCACAACAGATACTGGCACAACAGATACTGGCACAACAGATACCGGCGCAACAGAGACCGGCACAAGGGGCACAGGCACAGATGCCACCGCCGCATCGGACCAATCGCCCACGGATCTGGAGCACCGTTACTATCAATATCTGCGCGGCCACGACTACTCCTCCACCGGGGCATTGGTGGCCGTATTGCGCGATTATCTGCCCCATTTTGCCAACCACGAGCGTGTCCTCGACATTGGATGTGGGCATGGCGAATTTCTACAGCTCCTGCAAGAGGCGGGGCACGATGCAATGGGCGTTGATATCGATCCGGCCATGGTCGCGGCTTGCCAGGCCGAGGGATTGACTGCCATTGAAGCCGACGCCATCAGTTGGCTCGCCACCCAGGATCAACAGTTCGACGCCATCTTCTCGTCCAATGTAATCGAACATCTGACAGTTGAGCAAGTACAGCAGTTGAGCCGCCACGCGTACCGGGCACTGCGCCCCGGCGGCATGCTCCTGTTGGGCACGCCCAATCCTGAATCTGTGATTGTGCAGCTGCACGAATTTTGGCGCGATCCGACACACGTGCGGCTCTACGATCGCCAATTGGTCGAGTTTTTTCTCGCGGATGCTGGTTTTACCAATATTCAAAATGGCAACAATGCCGCGGCCAGTTGGGAAGGGTTCGCTCACATGCTGGATCCTGCCCACCATGCAGCCGTGGCCGTTGTGAAAATGGCCGACCTACCGCCCGCCCCCGTGCCCAACACGCCAGCAGCCACGCTCCACCCGCTGCCCGAACCACCGGGTGCCCAGGTGCCTTGGCGTCAACGGCTGGCTTTTCGCCTGTTGCATCTCTTCTACCAGAAATTTCTAGAACCGTACATCGCGCTCTTGCGCCACGACCTTGCTCAACAGCAACAGCAGAGCGTCGACCTCTACAATTATGTGCAAGCCCAACAAGAACAGATCCAGCAGTTGCAGCAACACAATCATCAACTCACGCAATCCCTGCAATCCGTTATTGCCCAACAAGAAGCGCGTTTTGAACAGGTGGGAGAGAGCCTGCACTTTCTCAACCCGCCGCGCGAATACTTTGTCTGTGGCTACAAAGCAGCAGCCCCAGCGGCCGAAGCAGTGGCCACACCGACCGCGAAGTAGCAGGTATAACCGTGCGCGCGGCGTTCCTCACCCCCGCCCTGCCCTGGCCAGCCAATAGCGGCGGCTCAACGCGCACGTACTACCTCTTGCGCCAACTGGCCCAACGCCACACGGTCGATCTCTACACCTTTCATTACGGCGCGCCGCCAGATCCCGGTCCCCTGGCCACACAATGCAACCGCCTCGATTTCATCTCGCTGGGGGAGCGCTATTCCCGCTGGCGACAGCTCTGGCACCTCTTGCAGCCGCGTCCGCGTGCAGTCAGTTACTTCACCACCGCCCGGGCCAAGGCCGCAGTGGCGACCGCGCTCACCGATCCCTCTGTCCCCTACGATCTGATCATTTGTGATGAAGTGATGATGACCCCTTACATTGCACAGCTCTTGCCAACGACGCCACGGCTGCTCTCGCGCCCCAAGATTGATCACATCCACTATGCCGAAATGGCAGCCGAACGGCCCTGGGGCAGCGCCAGTTGGCTAGACTGGCTCGACGCCCTGCGCTTTCGCCACTACGAGCCGACTGCGCTACAGCAGTACACCGGGGCTGTGGTCTGTTCTCCCGATGATCGTGCCACCACCCTTGCCCAGGGCATGCAAGGGCCTCTTTGCGTCGTCCCCAACGGCGCAGACACGGACTATTTTCGGCCCCAACGTCAACCAGACCCGCGCCCGACCGTCCTGCTCTTGGGCACCATGCACTATTATCCCAATATTGATGCCGTGCACTACTTCTTTCGGCACATCTACCCAACGCTGCAGACGCTGGTGCCAGAGATCCAGGTGCTGGTTGTGGGCCACTCGCCACCGCCGGATCTGCTTGCGTTGGATGAGCGACCAGGTGTCACGGTTACCGGTTCTGTGGCCGATGTGCGTCCCTACATGGCACGTAGCTGGGTAATGGCTGTGCCGCTACGTCTGGGCGGTGGCACGCGCCTCAAGATTACCGAAGCATTTGCCACAACGCTCCCCGTGGTTTCCACCACCATCGGCGCGCAAGGGCTGGCCGTCAATCATGCTGAGCATCTGCTCTTGGCCGATGAGCCCCAAGCCTTTGCCCATGCGCTGCAGCAAGTGCTGACCGAGCCAGCGATGGCGCAACGGTTGAGCGCGTCCGGCCACGATTTGGTGCAGAAGCACTACAGTTGGCAAGCCCTTGGCCAGGAATTTGTCACCTGCTGCGAGCGCCTTGTCGCCACGCGGCGCGCCGGTCCAAAGCAGATTTAGAATGGTACCAAACCTACGGTATACTTTTGTGACGTGGCCGCAAGCACGATCGCGGATGAACTGACTGAGCAGCAACCCAGTTACCTGTGTACGCCAGCAGCGCGCCAGCCCTGCCATGACCGCAGAGAATTCTTGGACAGCTGCCAATGAGAACCGAAAGGGTGCCTCTGTGCAACTAGAAAAATTACGTGATGTTCGTGCCGTCCTGTTTGACATGGATGGCGTTGTCTATGTGGGAAATCAACCGCTGCCCGGGGTACAGGAGATCCTCGACTACCTGGATCAGTCGGGGCGACGCTGGCTCTTTATCACCAACAATGCCAGCAACACATCACCCATGTTTGCCGACAAATTGGCCAAAATGGAGATCGAGGTCGATCCGGCGCATATTTTGGGCAGTGCCGCGGCAACCGCGGCCTGGCTGGCCGAGCAGGTACCAGCCAAGGGCAAGGTGATCATGTTGGGTATGGAAGGACTGCGCACCGCTTTACTTGAAGAGGGCTTTACCTTGGTGGATGATCCCTTCGAGGCCGAATTTGCCGTGGCCGGGATCAACTTCAACCTCGTCTATGAAGAGGTTGCCAATGTTGCGCTCGCGGTACGCAACGGAGCACGCTTCGTTGGCACCAACATTGATCCCACCTACCCAACCGAGCGCGGGCAGATCCCTGGCACCGGCAGCATCATCGCCATGTTGGAAGCAGCGACAGGGGTCAAGGCTGAGATCGTGGGCAAACCCTACCCCGGCATGTACGAGCTGGCCATGCACAGGCTAGATGCAGAGATTGGTACCACCCTCATGGTGGGGGATCGCTACGAAACTGACATTGCCGGTGCAGCCAAGCTGGGGCTGGTCACTGCTGGTGTGCTCACTGGCATCAGCAGCCGGGCTGACTACGAAGCAGGCGACCCGCCCCCCACCTACATCCTCGACGGGCTACCGGCGCTGCTAGATGCTTTCCGCCGCGCCGATCAGGCGTAACCGAGCGAACCGACACCCATCGTGGCGGTGGCACGGTACAGGTGGGAATCGATGTCGTGGGGGAATCGATGTCGTGGGGGAATCGATGTTGTTGCAGATCTGCAGCAAGCCTCCACGGCATAGCTCCCTGCCGCAGAGGCTTGCCACGCTGCCGGGTGAAGGCACATTTAGTACGTGAGTGCAATGTACGTTACACAGCGGTCCACTGAGTCAGACCCACCCCAACGACTTTTTGACGAGGCGCGAAGCGGTGCGTTACAATGAGAACATGAGTTCATTGCCAACGAGCCAGCCCACAACTTCAGCGCCAACCGCGCCCGCAACAGAGCCAAGCGAGCAACGGATCGCGCTGCTGGATCTCTCCTTTGCCGAATTGACCGACTATCTGGCAACGCTGGGTGAGCCTGCTTTTCGCGCCCGCCAGATCTGGGAGTGGATCTACAAGCGCTATGTGCTAGACTTTGAGCAGATGACCAATCTGCCCAAGCAGTTGCGTACCCGGCTCGCTCGTGTAGCCACCATTGATCCGCTCACGCCAGTGGTAGAGGTGACCTCGCTGGCGCGTAACACGCGCAAGGTGCTCTTTCAATTGCATGATGGCCAGACCATCGAAGCGGTGCTCATGGTCTATGCAAAACGCCGTACGCTCTGCATCAGCAGCCAAGCGGGTTGCGCCATGGGCTGCACCTTCTGTGCAACCGCACAGGGTGGGTTGGCCCGCAATCTAACGCCGGGCGAAATTGTGGCGCAGGTGCTCTTTTTCGCACGTTATCTCGCCGACACATCACAAGTTAGCACATCACGAGTTGACAGAGCACTAGTTGACAGAGCAACGATTGATGCAGCAGAGAGCGAGACGAGCGAGGATCGCCCGCTGCAGGTGGACCGCCCCACCCACGTCACCAACATTGTCTTGATGGGCATGGGCGAGCCGTTGCATAACTACGCCAACGTCTGGACGGCTCTGCACAGATTGACCGAGCCAGAGAGCTTTGGCTTGGGCGCGCGCCACATTACATTGAGCACAGTTGGCCTCGTGCCGATGATCGACCGCATGGCCGATGAACCGCTGCAGATCAATCTGGCGGTGAGCCTGCACGCGCCCAACGACGAGCTGCGCACGGGGCTGGTGCCCGTAAATCGTGGCTATCGGATCGACGATCTGCTTGCAGCGGTGGCCCGTTACATCGCAAAGACCAACCGTCGAGTCACCTTTGAATACGCGCTGATGAATGGCATTAACGACAGTGCAGAGATGGCAGAGGAGTTGGCACAAAAGCTGGCACCGTTGCTCTGTCACGTCAATGTGATTCCACTCAACCCCATCCCGGATAGCCCCTACCAGCCGACGAGCGATGCAGATACCGAACGCTTCGTCGAAATTTTGCGGGCCCATGAGGTTCCGGCCACGGTTCGGTTGCGGCGCGGGATTGAGATCAACGCGGGTTGTGGGCAGTTGCGCCAGTCGGCCAGTGGCCAGGCCGAGCAGGGGACAATTGAGTTGCAGGCCTAAAAGCAATCAACCGGCAACCGGCTCACATTGCTATCACACTTGATGAGCACATGACTTGCGCACTGAGAAGAGCTTGCCGGTTGCGTATGTCCAAGAGCACTGACACAAAGAGAAGCTGGCCACAAAGAGAAGCTGGCCAATAACAAAAATCGAGCCGCTAGCGGCTCGATTTTGGGAACGACTCCATCCGGATATAGACCAATCGGACCGGTAGATGTTCTACGCCGATTTGGAAATTGTGCGAATGCAGGATGTGCAGAGACGCTTGGAAACAGAACGACCATTCTCCCACATGCTGATCTTCTGAACATTCACGTTCCACTGCCGACGAGTTGCCTTGCGTGACCAAGGACGGTTGTTGCCGAACTGGGGACCACGCCCACACTTTTGACATTTAGCCATTGTAAAATCCTCCCTAACGGTGTGTGCCCTGTGGCGAAATCAAAGTCATTTCTCTACAAAGAGACTTGCCCTGTGCCAGAGCAAAATAGCTGTATCACACAGTTTACATTAAAGAACATCTAAAAAGAACAATCCAAAAAGAATGGTCTAAAAGTAAAACAGTGCTTGGACTACTCTGGAAAAACAAACAAAAAATAAGTATAAGAAGCAAACAGCCAATATTGCAACGATCTGAATAGCAACACGCAAACGCTTTACCGAACTGCCGATAAAAATACCAGCAATGACCATTTTGCGCATTGCAGTGGATTACTTTTGCATGTAATCCACAACCTTTTTATGCTAACATATTGCAAACAACACTGTCAAACTTTCGGGGGTGGGTTTGGTTGTACTTCCCAGCGCATTTTCTGTGCGGAGCCACCTGAATACCCGCCGCAACCAAGCGACATTCGGCTGGGTAAAAAGACCGAACAGAGACCAAACATTGTGCTCCGTTTGCCAAACTGTTTGTCACTTCAAAACGCTAGAAGAGAAAGTTTTTATGGGAAACGTACGAATTGTCACAGATAGCAATGCTTTTCTGCCCCCGGATTTACAGGAAAAGTATGCCATTGAAGTTATTCCCCACCGCATCAAGATCGGTGGCGCGTTCTATGATGAAGGGGCCGATTTTACCGCGGACGATCTCTTTGAAAAGCTCGGTGAAACGCAGGCCAGTGGCCTGGATCGGCTGCCCGATATCATGCCAGCGGACGTCAACATGATCCTGGAACACTACACTGGCCCCACCGATGCCGCCGAAGAGATTGTTTCGATCCACATGAGCAACGAGCTGAGCCCAATGTGGCAACAAGCTCGACGTGC
Organism: Caldilineaceae bacterium; assembly: GCA_965228585.1. GTDB lineage: Bacteria > Chloroflexota > Anaerolineae > Caldilineales > Caldilineaceae > JAHBVH01. The sequence goes on along the minus strand of CBDDHX010000004.1, from coordinate 1,359,150 downwards.
CTCGCAAATGTTGCGCGGCCGCCACACCATCCGCGTCTTCGATAGCTTGAGCACCTCCTATGGGTTGGGGCTATTGGTGGAGAAGGCGGCCCAGGCCGCAGAGCGGGGCGCGACGGTCCACGAGATCGCCCGCATTGTCAATGGCGCAGCCCCCCACCTCTACATGGCGGTCTTTGCCGAAAGTTTGAACTATCTGGAGCGCAGTACCCAATTGGGCGCGTCGCAGAGCATTCTCGGCTCCATGCTCGGCATCAAAGCAATGCTCATGATGGAAGAGGGCAAGCTGATGCCGCTGGAAAAGGTGCAAACGCGTGAAGAAGCGATTGAGAAGCTGCATGAGTTTGTGGTGGAGTTTGCCAATGTTGAGCGGATTGGCGTTATGCACCACGCCTATGCGCAGCATAGCGACATGCTAATTGAGCAGCTGCGCGAGACCCTGCCCCACGTGCCGATTGTCAAGCTCGACTATCCGCCCAGCTTGGCCATCCACATTGGCCCCAATATGATCGGGGTGGTGGTCTATGAAGGGGCGTACTGATCGCTCGGGCTTGGTAGGCCGCAACCCACAGCCCCATGATGGCTAGCCCAACCGCGCCAAGAAAAATCGCTCACACCGGCACCTTGCCGCTTAATCAGAAGGATCAAACAACCCGTGCCTAGCTCCTCAGTCACACGTCTTTTGCGTGTCCTCGAATTAGAAGAAAAACAAGGGTGGCGCAACCGTGCCGTCATCGGCGGCCTGCAAGCCATGAGTGAACGTTGGGTGGAAGACGCCCATGCCGAAGATCTCGACGGCGAAATGGTCGAGGCAGTCATCGCGCTCATGGTCCACTATGAAACGGTGGCCCCCCGCGGGCGCGCCGCGGTTATCGAAAAGATGCGCACGGCGCTCACAGGCGAGGTCGACGATTATGATGAATTGCTCGATGGTATGGTCGAAGAGGAAGACGAACTAGACGTCACCGAATACGATGGTTCCGTTGATGATGACGATGATGATGATGACGACGATGACGACGACGATGACGACGACGATGACGACGAAAGTGGCGAAGATGAAAGCGGCAGGGCAGGCAAGGGCAAACGCCACGCCGCGTCGCGCCCCAAAAAGCAGCAACGTCAGGCGCGCCAAAAGCGTTCCGCGGCGACCGTCGAACCGGCCGAAGCAACCCACGTGGCGCGCGAGCGAGTGCGCAAACAGAAGCAGAAGCGGGTCAACCGCAGCCCACATGATCTACAGGGCTCACCCACCATCCTCACCGGTGTGGGCGCGGCCACGGCAGAACAATTGGAACGACTCGGCATCAATCAGGTTGTGGATCTGCTCTGGCATCTGCCAACCCGCCACGAAGATTACAGCCAGCTCCGCACCATCAGTCAGCTAGAGCCGGGCGAACAGGTTACCATTATTGCCAACGTTTGGGATATCAAAAGCCGCAAAGTTGGCATCAAACGGGAAATGGTGCAAGCCATCCTGGGTGATGGTACCGGCACGCTCCACGCCACCTGGTGGAACAAATATATTGTCAAGCAGCTCAAGACAGAGAGCACCATGCGCTTCAGTGGCAAAGTAGGCCTTTACATGGGGCAAAAGACGCTGGACAATCCCGTCTTTGAAGATGCCGATGCCGAGATGGTGGCCACCGGTCGGCTCGCGCCAGTCTATCGACTCACCGAAGGGCTGAGCCACAAGCGGATGCGCGATATCATCGCACAGGTAATCGACGAATTTGTCCACTTCATGTCCGATCCGCTGCCCAAGGAGATCTGCGAAACGTACGATCTGCCCGATCTTTCCACCGCGCTACGCCAGATCCATTTCCCCGCGGATCAGGCTGAGTTGGAGGCAGCCCGAAAGCGGCTGGCATTTGAAGAGTTCTTCTACATCCAACTTGGGGTGCTCCAGCGCCGCCACGCGCTGCAGCAGGTAGAAGCACTGGCACTCGTTGGTGATGAGGCGCGGCTGCAACAATTCCGGGAGCGCCTGCCCTTTGAGTTGACCGGCGCGCAACAACGGGTGCTCAACGAGATCCACGGCGACATTCAGCGTACTGTCCCCATGACGCGACTGATCCAGGGCGACGTGGGCAGTGGCAAGACCGCGGTGGCCGCCGGTGCTATGTGGGTTGCGCTGGGCAACAGCGCTCAATCCGCGCTGCTTGCGCCCACCCAAATTTTGGCCGAGCAACATCACCGCAGCATTAGCCAGCTGCTGGCCGACGCCCAACGCCCCGATGGCAGCACGGTCGACGTGGCGCTGCTCACGGGCCGGGTGACGGGACAAGAGCGGGAACGGGTGTTGGCTGGCTTGCAAGATGGCAGCATCGATATTGTTGTGGGCACCACCGCGCTGATCCAGGATCAGGTGCAGTTCAACCGATTGGGCTTTGTCGTCGTTGATGAACAGCACCGGTTCGGTGTGGAACAGCGGGGGGCACTGCGCACCAAATCTGAACAGCAACCCCACCTGCTGGTGATGAGCGCCACGCCAATTCCACGCAGCCTGGCACTCACGGTCTACGGCGATCTGGATGTGAGTGCAATCGACGAGATGCCGCCGGGGCGCATGGAGGTAAAGACCAAACGCTTCCGCCCGCGCGAGCGCGAACGGCTCTATCACTTTGCCCGCCGCGAAGCAGAGGATGGGCGGCAGGCATTTATCATCTATCCGCTGGTGGAAGAGAGCGAAAAGCTCAACGTCGGTTCGGCAGTGGAAGAACACGCGCGCCTGAGCAATGAGATCTTCCCCGATCTGCGGCTGGCGCTGCTCCACGGCCGCATGAGTGGCAACGAGAAAGATGAGATCATGCAGGCCTTTGCCAACCGCGACTATGACATTTTGGTCAGCACCAGCGTCATTGAGGTGGGCATCGACATTCCCAATGCCTCGCTGATCATGATCGAAGATGCCGAACGCTTTGGGCTGGCGCAGTTACATCAGTTCCGGGGCCGGGTTGGGCGCGGCCAACACCAGAGCTACTGCGCCCTGATCAGCAAAGCGGATGGGGCCGAGGCCGAAGAGCGGCTCACTGCATTGACGGAGACCAACAACGGCTTTGAATTGGCCGAAAAGGATCTGGAATTGCGTGGCCCCGGCGAATTTCTTGGCACGCGGCAGAGTGGTCTGCCCGAGTTGCGCATTGCCCACCTGAGTGATGTGGTGACGCTGGGCATGGCGCGCGAGGCAGCGCAAGGGCTCTTTGCAGACGATCCAACATTGGCGCAACATGATGCGCTGCAAAAACAGGTGGAGCGCTTCTGGCGCGGCCACGGCGATGTCAACTAGCCGCGAGCATCACTGCGGTTGAGCCGCTGCTTACCGAGAAATCATGTAAACGTTGCACAATGGTGGAATCAGCGTTGGAGAACGCTGGAGTTGCGCATGTGAAAATGCTCACGCCGCAAGGTGCATGGTCTATTTGCTTTCTCAATTAGACGTTGCCGCTGTTGAATATTTGCCGCTGTTGAAAATTTGCTGCTGTTGAAAATTTGCTGCTGTTGAATATTTGCCGCTGTTGAAAATTTAACGTGTTGTTGTTGTCCCCTTTACCGCCAGTTAAGCTGAAATCGGTATGCTGCTCCCCAATGCGGAATCTGCGCAATGGTAGCTCGCAACGCAATCACCGAGTGCATTTTCTGTCCTACGGATCCCCCAATTGCCAACATCTTTGCCGTATCAAAGGAGAAAATTCAATGCAAAACTTGACCGATGGCCAACAACGCCGACCATACCTGCAGACGGGGTTGCTTGCCCTGTTGCTGATCTTGCTCAGCGCCTGTGCCGTTGCCCCGCAAATTAGCGAAGAGGGCAGCGACACAGACGCCGCCGCGTCCACAACAAGTGAAACCGACACGGCTGCTGCCGACACCGCTGCTGCCGATACAACCGCTGCTGGTGATGGGCAGATTAGCGTCTACATTGGTTCCGATACAAATATTTCCGACTGGTGGAGCAACACCATTGAGCCAGCCTTTGAAGCCGCCAACCCGGACTACGATCTGGTTGTCGTGCACACGGGTGGTTCCGGCGGGTCGGGGAATGGCCCCATTGCCGACCGCGCCTATGCAGCACTGCAGACGAATGACGATCCGGACGTTGATTTCTTTGAAACGTGGAACGTGCTCCAGCCCCCCGGGGCGTTGGAAGCAGGGCTCTGGCAAGAGATTACACCGGAAAATGTGCCCAACATTGCCAATGTGATCGAACCGGCACTCAAGAGCAGCACTGGCAATGATATCCCCTATCGCGGTTCACAGGTGCTCTTTGCCTACAATGCGGATCGTCTGCTCATGCTGGCGCAAGAACAGGGGAAAGTGGCGGAAGACGCAACCGAGGTGCCCGAAGAATTGGTCCCGTCAACCTGGCCCGAGTTAATGACGTGGGTCTGCGAGTTCCCCGGCGAGTTCATCTATCCGCGGCCGGACACCACCGGCGCTGGCCGCAACTTTGTCACTCGCGCCGTGCTGGAAGCCAACGATCTGAATCAGGAGACCTTTACCATCGATGCCTTTACGGAACAATATGGCACCGATGAGTTGACATCCGAGCAGATCGCCGAGATCAACGAGACCTACTTTGCTGGCGCGTGGGAGATGCTCAACGAGATTGAGCCCTGCCTCTATGATAATGCAACCTATCCGTCCGGCGCCGCGGCCACAACTCGCTTGCTCACCGATGAACTGGTGACACTCGTGCCCATCTGGTCGGATCAGGCGCTGCAGGCCAAGAGCGCTGGACTATTGCCCGAAGATACCCGCTTTATTCAGCTCTCCGATCTGCCCATGGTCGGTGGTTATGCATCAGCCGCCATCCCCACCAATGCATCGAATCTGGAAGGCTCGCTGCTGTTGGCTGATTTCTTGCTCTCCAGCGAGGTGCAAGAATCCGTGGTGCGGGATATCGGTGGCTTCCCGGCAGTCAACTGGGATACCTTGCCCGCGGAATTGCAGGAAGATTTTAACGACGTGATCACCGACAACGTGCCCTCCTTTGGCAGTCCGTGGACTGGCCCCATGTACGAAGGTTGGTACACCTCGGTCGCCCCGGATGTCACCAGCGAATAGCAGTCCATTCTAATCTTGTTGGGGTGCCCCTGGGCATGGCTTAGCACGCTTTGCCTGCGGCGCCCCCAGCGATTGAAGACGACAAATTATGGCTCAAGAATCGCTCGTCCGCTCCTCATCGGCCCAACGTCTTAACTGGGGTGGCTACCTGTTGGTCGCCCCTCCTTTTCTCATAATGTTGGCGCTGATCATCTATCCGGCATCGCTGGCAGTGCTCGAAACGCTGCTCGTCCGTCGCGAGGGTGTGGTGCGCTTTTCCATTCAGCGCTACATCGACTTCTTTAACACACCGCTGGCCGTCACCAATCTTATTTTTACCATCAATTTGACAGTGCTGACGGTGGCGCTGCTCTTTCTGGTCTGCTTTCCCATTGCACTCTACTTGCGTTTTATCAGCAGCCGCTTCAGTGGCACCGTCCAATTTCTCTCCCTCTTCCCCATGTTTGTACCGGGAATCATCACCGCCTATGCGCTGATCCGGTTTCTGGGCGCAAACGGTTGGCTGGAACGTTTCTTGGAAGTACTCTTTGGCTATGAAGGCTTCGTCTCACCCTATTTGCGCCCATCGGGGATCGTCTTTGGACTGGTGTGGGAAGGCATTCCAATCACCGTGTTGATCCTCACGGCTGGTCTCACCCAAGTCTCCGATGGGTTGTTGGAAACAGCCAGAGATGTGGGGGCAAATCGCTGGCAGATCTTCTGGAAAATTATTCTCCCCCTGATCAAGCGCCCAGTGTTGATTGTGCTCTCTCTCAATTTCTTGGGGATCTTCGGTGCATTCACCATTCCCTATCTGTTGGGGCCTGCTGCGCCCGAAATGATGGGACCCTACATGCAGCGCACTTTCAACAACAATCTACCCAGCCAGGCACAGGTACAGGCGGTGATCACCTTCCTGATCAGTGCATTGGTCAGCATCTTCTATGTGCGGGCCGTGGTGAGCCAGCGGCTGGAACAGGGGGAATAACAATGGTCGATACCACGGGCAGGTCTACGCTCTGGCGTGAATTTTTCCGCAACAGCCGGCGCAGTTTTGGCGAAATGTTGCGCCAGGATTGGTATGGTCTGAGCATGGCTGTGTTGTTGGCCCTGGTGATCTTGGGGCCAATGCTCAACGTATTTCTGTGGGCCTTTACCCAACGGTGGCGCTACCCTGCACTCTTGCCGACGGAATGGGGCATTCGCTTTTGGGCAGATACCTTTGCCCGTGCCGATATCACGCAGGGCTTTATCACCAGCCTCTACACATCTCTGCTGGTGACCCTCATCTCGGCGATCATCTGTTTGCCCGCGGCCTATGCCTTTGCCCGGCTCAATTTTCCCGGCCGCACACCACTGCTGCTCTCTTTTCTGGCCACCAATGCTTTTCCCCGTTTCGGGCTATACGTTACCATCGCGGTGATCTTCTTCCGGCTGCAACTGGTGGGAACCGTGGCCGGCGTTGTGCTGATCCAACTGATCAATACCCTCCTCTTTATGATCTGGATTCCAACCGCGGCCTTCCAGGGAGTTGACCGCGCGCTGGAAGAGGCGGCGCTCGACGTAGGTGCGTCGCGCTTCCGCGTCTTTGTACAGATTACATTGCCACTGGTTTTACCTGCGCTCAGCGCGGCGCTGCTGCTCACCTTCGTGGGGGCATTTTACGAGACACAAGGGGCGCTGCTGATTGGCGTGCCCAACGTACGCACCCTCCCAGTTGTGATGATCCTCCTGATCAACAACCAAGTCGTCGTGCAATATGGCGCAATTCTATCGGTGGTGCTTTGGGTGCCCTCGGTGATCCTGCTCGTCTTTGCCCAGCGCGTGCTGCGTGGGGGAACGTTGGCCGCGGGCTTTGGCGTGTAACTGCGGTCGCGCCAGATCATAACTCATGTTGCGCACGTTCACTGAAGCCAGCCTTGGAAAGCGCTGGTTTGTCGCAGGGGCACTCGCTTGCCGGTGCCCTTGAATAGCTACAACACAATCTGATTTACATTATATTCGGGAAAGCAACCAGACAACTTTCATGTCAACTCTCTCCTTAACCCAACTTTCGAAACACTTTGGCCGGGTCCGTGCTGTGGATGGCATCGACCTGGAAGTGGCCGACGGTGAATTTCTCTGCATGTTGGGGCCGTCGGGCTGTGGTAAAACCACGGCGCTGCGCATGATCGCGGGCTTCGAAGCACCCACCGGTGGCGACATTCGCATTGACGACAGCTCCATCGTGCGTATGAGCGCCAACCGCCGCCCCACGGCCATGGTCTTTCAGCAATACACGCTCTGGCCCCACATGACTGTCTTTGAAAACATTGCCTTTGGCCTCAAACTGCGGCGCCTGGGTAGCCAGGAGATTGAGCGCAGGGTGCAGGAAGGGCTGGAGTTGGTGGGGCTGGCAGGCTATGATGAACGGTATCCACGCCAACTTTCGGGCGGCCAGCAACAGCGGATTGCGCTGGCCCGGGCCTTGGTCTTGGAACCCAAAATCCTGCTGCTCGACGAACCGTTCAGCAGCCTCGATGCCTTGCTCCGCGTGCGGCTACGCGAAGAACTGCGCCGCATCCAACGCAAATTGAAGATCACTGCCATCTTTGTTACACATGATCAAGAAGAGGCGCTCAGCCTCGCCGACCGCATTGCGCTGATGAATGCCGGCCACATTGAACAGCTGGCCTCGCCCAGCGAACTCTATGCCAACCCGCGCACGCTCTTTGCCGCGGATTTCATTGGGGCGATGAATTTGTTACCCGCGGAGCTGCACAACGGTCAGCTACAGATTGGTGCACAGAGATTGCCTCTCCCCGATGGCCCGCGCGATCAGCCTGATGCCACCGTGGCCATTCGCCCCGAAGATCTCACCCTGCTCCCCGCAACCGCAACGCCCCACGCTGAAGAGCGCTGGCAAGGCACCGTGGAACAGACAATGGACATGGGCCACTATCGCAAAGTGTTGGTCGGGCTACCGGGCATTGCCGAGCCGCTCAAGAGCTATATTGCCAAGAGCCAACCCATCAATGATGGCGAAACGGTTCTGCTCTACCCCCAACGCTATCTGGTCTACCAAGGTGATAACGAACCAGTGGAAGTGCAATCCGCTGCCACTGCCGCACTGTAGAATCATCTGCGGCCACTGCCGTACTGTAAAATCATCCGCAGCCACTGCCGCACTGTATAGCAATCTGCAGCAATGGCTGCACTGTAGAATCATCCGCGGCCACTGCCGCACTGTATAGCAATCTGCAGCAATGGCTGCACTGTAGAATCATCCGCGGCCATTGCCGCACTGTAGTACAAAAACCAACGACGCAAACAATGATTCAGCGGTGAATTCACAATGAACCAGCAATTTACGGCCACGCTCACGGCCGCCGATGTTAAACGCCACATTCCCCACACCTTTACCGTGCCGGCGCAATGCGCCAAACTCAGCCTTCACTTTCACTATGCCCCGCGCCGGGCAAGCGGAATGACCAATCTGCTCACGCTGACCCTCTTTGATCCCAACGGGTTTCGGGGGGCTGGCCACCGCGGCGGCGATACCCACACGGTTGAACTGACACCAGATGCGGCGACTCCCGGCTATCTGGCGGGTGCATTGCCCGCTGGTGAATGGACCGTGCAAATCGATACACACATGGTATTGCCGGGGGAACCAGTTCACTATACGCTGGAGGTAGCGGTGGAAGAGGCCACTATCGATCGCGCGGCCACGCCCGTCCCCACACCCGATTTTTCACGGGTGATCACTGCTGAAGCGGGCTGGTATCGCGGCGATCTGCACAGCCACACCCTGCATTCCGATGCCAGCTGGACGGCCCAAGAGCTGGTTGCCGCGGCGCGCCAGCTCGATCTCGATTTTATTGCATTGACCGACCACAACACCATCAGTCCACTGGCCGAAATGGCCACATTGGGGGGTGATGGATTGTTGACCATGGGTGGCCAGGAGTTGACCACCTTTTGGGGGCACGCGGTCTGTCTCGGTGCGCACCAGGTCTGGCTCGATTGGCGAGTGGACCGGGCGGGAACAAAGATGGCGACCTTGGCCACCGAGCTATACGAAGAGGGACAGCTCTACATCATCGCCCATCCCCATGCCATTGGCGATCCCTACTGCACCGGCTGCCGTTGGCTCTACACCGCGATGATGCCGGGCACGGCACGGTTGATTGAAGTCTGGAATGGCCCCTGGTTTGGCGGTCATCCGCTGGAACACAATTGCAACGAGGATGGTTTGGCCTTCTACTACCGTTGCCTGAATGAGGGACGGCGGTTGGTGATGACCGCGGGCAGCGACGCACACGGCCCCAAACATTACGAGCGGGGGCCGGGCTTCAACGTCGTCTTTGCCAGCGAATTGTCAGAGCAGGGAATCTTGCGCGCTTTGGCCGCCGGACACAGTTACCTGAGCACGGGACCAACGCTTGACTTTACCGCGGAGACAGCCGATGGCGAGCGGGCGATGATGGGCGATCAGCTGACAGTTGAGACAGCGGCCGAGGTGACTGTGCGCGGCAAATGGCACGATGCACCAACCGATTCAGTGCTGCGCTGGATCGTTAACGGCGCACGCTATCGACAGGCCAACGTGCAGGATGATGGTGAAGAGACGTGGCGCTTGCCCACCCACGGCACCCGCTGGTGCACGGTGGAGTTGCGGGACGGCGAGACGGGCGCGATGCTGGCCGTAACCAACCCCATCTTCTTTGACCAGAACGCTGGCACGGGCAACTCTAGAGAATAGAATAGCTGAGCAGAACGCGCGGCACTACTGGGCCTCAAAATCAGCTTTGTCTCGATCCAGAAACGGACGGATCGCCGTTTGAAAAGCAGTGGGCTCTTCCAGATGTATGGTGTGCCCCACGGCGGGAACCTTCTGCCACTCAACGATGGGGAGCTGTGTCGCCATCTCCGCGGCAATGGCACAGAACTTTGTGTCCAGAGCGCCCGTGAGCAAGAGCGTGGGCACGGCCAGCGTAGAGAGCCGATCCCAAAGCGCTGGCTGCACGCCTGTTCCCATACCCCGCAAGCTGTTGGCCAGCCCCCGTGGACGATTCTGCAATCGTTGGTTGCGCAGCCAAACGCGGGTCGCCGCGGGCAGTATGCGCTGGCTGGCAAAGAGTGGAATGGCTTCCCAGCGTTCGACAAACGCCGCGATTCCCGAGCGCTCAATCCGCGTGGCTAACGCTTCATCGCTCTCTACCCGCGCGGCACGCGCGGCAGGATCAGCCAATCCCGGTGATGCACTTTCGAGGATCAGGCGACGCACCAGCGTCGGCTGGGTGAGTGCCACGTAAAGCGCCAACCGCCCTCCCATTGAATAGCCCAACAGATCCACCGGCCCCGGCGCGACGGCAGCCAGCAGCGTGCGGAGGTCGTCCGCGCTCGCGGCCATACCATAGCGCGCCGGGTCGGTGGGTGCATCACTCTTGCCATGGCCAAGCAGATCGATGGCGATGGTGGTGCGGGTGGGCTGCAGCATGCGTTGCAATGGCAGCCAATTATCGACGCTGCCGGTAAAGCCGTGGAGCAGCACCAGCGGTGCTTTTGCAGGCGCGGTTGCAGGTGCCGGCAGGATCTGATAGTGATAGCTTACGCCGTTGACCGCTGCAGTGGCCATGCTTATTCATCTTCTCCCTGCAGTTGGGCCACGACGGCCCGTCGTTCGATTTTCCCCGATGCCGTCTGTGGCAACGCGTCGGTGAAGCGGATCAGCCGAGGATGTTTGTAGCGGGCCAACTGCGTCTGGCACTGTGCAACCAGCTCCGCGGCCGTCACCTCGACACCCGGACGAGGTGCCACCAGCGCCGCCACCCGCTGCCCCCACTCGGGGTCGGGCAAGCCAACCACGGCCACTTCGGCCACAGCGGGGTGTTGACGCAGCACCGCCTCGACTTCGGCGGGATGGACATTTTCGCCGCCGCTGATGATCAGCTCGCTGCGCCGCTGCACCAACCACAGATCACCCTCTTCGTCCAGATAGCCAATGTCGCCCGTGTAGAGTTCACCATCACGGAGCGTTGCCGCGGTGGCCGCGGGATTTTTATAGTAGCCAGTCATTACCGTGGGACCGCGCACAACGATCTCGCCCTTTGCACCGGGTGGCAACGACCTTCCCTGCTCATCCACAACGCGCATACTCGAAAACATGAGCGGACGCCCCACGCTGCCGGGCTTGCGCAACAGATCGGCTGGGCGCATGGTTGCCACTTGCGAGGCCGCTTCGGTCAGGCCATAGGTCGTCGCCACCGGCGCTTGACTGGCGCGCGCCGCTGCCAACAACTCCGCAGTTGCTGCGGCCCCACCCAATAGCAGATGGCGCAGTGAAGCGGGCCACGGCTGCTGTGCTGCTGCGCGGTGGGCCAAGAGCCGGTGGAGCATGGTCGGCACCACCGAGGTGAGGGTAATTTCGTCTCGCTCCAAACTGTAGTTGAAGCGTTCGAGATCAAAGCGCGGCTGTTGCACAATCGCGGTGCCATAGAGGCACGACCGAAAGACGACCGCCAGCCCACCCACGTGATAGAGCGGCAAGCAACTGAGCCAGCGGTCCGTCGGTAACAGCCCCAATCGATAGGCAGAAGCGTTGGCCCCCCAGAAGTGGTTGGCAAAGGTGAGCACCGCGCCTTTGGGCCGGCCCGTTGTGCCCGATGTATAGACGATTGCTTGGGGACGATCGAGTGCAAAGGGTTGCATGGCCCGCTTGGTGCCGGTGTCGGCTGCCCGTTCACCCAACGCGTGGAGCGCGTCCACGGCCAACGCTTCACAGCACTCCACCGTGGCCAAGCTGGCCGCGGTGGCGGCATATTCTTCACCGTAGATCAGCAGCCGACTGTCGCTCTGCGTGAGTTGCCAGCTCAACTCGGCAGCCGTCAGCCGGGTATTGAGCGGCACCAACACGGCACCCACGCGCGCGAGCGCATGGATCAGGCATAGATAGGCCAGCCCGTTGGGCAGTAACAGCGCCACGTGCATGCCCGGCTCTACCCCGTGCTGGCACAAGCCGAGCGCGTGGCGCTCCACCAGCTGATCGATCGCGCGGTAGCTCCAACGTTGCCCATCAATCATCAACGCAAGCGCGTCCGGTGTTGCCCGCGTCCGCGCGGCCAGCCAATCCTGTTCCATCATCTCACCCACTCAATCGCCCATCTATGTTCACCCGCATATTTTCTCATGTGTACACGCACCAGCGCTTGCACACGCACCACCATGGTTGCCCAAACAGCAGGCTCATGGGCGCCAGGGATACTGACGGAAATCAGGCTTGCGTTTCTCGACGAACGCATTCTTGCCTTCGGAACCTTCTTCAGTCATGTAGAAGAGCATCGTCGCGTCACCGGCCAAGGATTGCAGCCCCAGTTGACCATCGCAATCCGCGTTCATCCCGGCCTTTAGGAAACGAATTGCCAACGGGCTCTTATCCAGAATCTCCTGGGCCCAGGCAACACCTTCATTTTCCAGCTGCTCCACCGGCACAATTTTGTTGACCATGCCCATCTCTTCCGCTTCCTCGGCCCCATATTGGCGGCAAAGGTACCAGATCTCGCGTGCCTTCTTCTGCCCCACAATCCGGGCTAGGTAGCTGGCACCGAGGCCACCATCGAAGCTGCCCACAATCGGCCCCGTCTGGCCAAAGACGGCATTGTCGGCAGCAATGGTCAGATCACAGATCACGTGCAACACATGGCCGCCGCCAATGGCATAGCCAGCCACCAGCGCAATCACGGGCTTGGGCATGGTGCGGATGATCCGCTGCAGCTCCAATACATTGAGCCGCGCCATTCCTTTATCATCCACATAGCCAGCGTGGCCGCGCACCTTCTGATCCCCACCGGCACAGAAGGAGTGCACGCCATCCTTGGGCGAAGGACCATTGCCCGTCAACAACACCACCCCAACCGCGTCATCCATCCACACATCGCGAAATGCCTCGATCATCTGATCGATAGTCTGGGGTCGAAACGCGTTGCGGATCTCGGGGCGATCAAAGGCAATGCGGGCCATGCCATTGGCTTTGTGATAGGTGATATCCGAGTATTCTTTGACCTGCTGCCATTCCACGTCGCTGGTTTCAATGATATTCTCTATAGCCATGTTCAAGCCTTTCATTTGTTCTTTATAGATTATTGTTTCAGGGTGTGAAGCGTTGATCAATTTGGATTATCAACGGCAAAATCGAGCTGTGCCACCGCGTCCACGATCCGAGCGGCCAGGCGCCGTTGGTGTTGCAGATCGGCCGCGCCGTCGGTCTGCACTTCGATGAGTGATGGCTGCTGGACGCGCAAGCTGCGTACCATCTGCTCTTGCAAATCCGCCTGATTGGTTGCGTGCCCGTAGTCGATTCCGTAGAGCGTGGCCACGTGACGAAAATCGAGCCCATGTGGCGTGAGAAAGAGATCGGTAAAGGGCGGATCAAACTTTGCGACCGGCAACCGCCGAAAGATACTCCCCCCGTCGTTGTTGAGCAACACAATGGAGACATGGCCCAGTTGCGCCTGTCGCAACGCCAACAAGCCGTTCATGTCGTGATAGAAGGTGATGTCGCCGGTGATCAACACCAGCGGCTCGGCACTGGCCGCGGCAATGCCCAACGCGGTCGATGTGACGCCATCGATCCCACTGGCCCCACGGTTGCCATAGACCGTGATTGGACACGCTGTGGGCAGCCCAAACTGATCGAGATGACGCACGGGCAGGCTGTTGCCAACCATGAGCCGTGCCCCCCGCGGCAGGGCATCGAGCACCGTGCGCACCGCGGCCCCATCAAAGAAGTGGGCATCACAATAGTCGTGCACCAGCTGACGAGCCCGCGCTTCGGCAGCCAGCCATCTTTGTAGCCACGCACCATTTGCCGGTTCTGCGCTGTCGGTGCGCTTGCGATTGGCTATCGCCGCGGCCAACTGTTCACAAACCGCTGCTGGCTCGGCCTGCAAGAAGTGGGTCACCAAATGGAGATCATCGGCCCAGATGCCATTTGCGCGCACGTGGACCACGTGCGCGGGCGGCTCTTGTTCAAGATAGCTGTTGAGCCATTTCGAGGTGGGCACGGCCCCAAAGCGAAGCACCAGATCCGCGCCCCCCCAGGGTGGCGTGCCACCGCGCAAATAGGATTCGTAGCCACCGAGCACCAAACCGCTCTCCGCCGCGGCCCCAAAACGCAACCCAGCCAGGGGATCGGCCAGAATGGGATACCCCGTGGCCTTGGCCAAGGCCACCACCGCCCGGGCAAACTCAGGCGTCGCTCTGCCTGGACCGCAGACGATCAGTCCCCGTTCGTGCTGCTGCACCAATGTCGTTAGCGCGGCCACTTGCTCGGGTGACGCGGTCACTCTGCCCCGCTCGATCTGCACGGTAGAACGCGCGGGGTGGACGGGAGCGGGCAGAGGTGCTGCGTCCGGCTCAAGCGGTTTGCGAAAGGGAAAATTCAAATGCACCGGCCCTTTGACGACACCATTGGCAATGTGGCAGGCGCGCGCGGCCAAGCTCTGCAACGAGCGCTGTACCACGGCAGATGGCTCGGCCTCTGGCAGCGCCACGTCAAAGGCCCAGAGCACATGATCCCCGAACATCTTCACCTGATCGATCGTCTGATTGGCACCACTGTAGCGCATTTCGTGGGGGCGATCCGCGGTGAGCAGCAGCAACGGCACCTGCGACTGATAGGCTTCGATGGCCGCGGGGTGAAACTCAGCCGCGGCCGTGCCCGATGTACAGACGAGCGCCACCGGTCGCGCGGTTGCCATTGCCAGCCCCAGCGCAAAGAAGGCCCCGGAACGTTCATCCAGATGCAAATGGGTTTTAATGGCCGCCTGGCGCGCAAAGGCCAACGTCAGCGGCGTCGAGCGCGATCCCGGCGCAATGCAGACATCGGTGAGGCCAGCAGCAGCCAAAGCACCAACAAAGCTATCTGCCCAAGCAAGGTTGGCATTGGTGGCAGCATCTTCTGTTAGCGATTGTGTCAAGATCGGTTGTGTCAAGAGAGAACCTTTCGTGTGGCCAAGAGGCAAAATGGCGGCGAGATGTCATTCTCCAACGCCGAGCGCGGCCTGAATTGGTTTAAATTTCCAACCGGTCTCGATCCACTCCTGCTCTGGCACAGAAGCGGCCACAATACCCGCCCCGGCGTAGAGCCAAACGCGCTTGGATTGGGCCACGGCCGAACGGATGGCAACACCAAACGCACCGTCGAGCTGTTGGTCGATCCAGCCAATGGGGCCGGCATACCAGCCACGGGGCACGCTTTCAAATTCGCTGATAAATTGCAACGAGCGCGCGCGCGGCGCACCGCCCAACGCGGGCGTGGGGTGCAGCAGATCGACCAGGGGCAAGATGCCCATCGGTTGTTGCAGCCGCGCTTGCATGGGCGTGTAGAGATGTTGAATGTTGCTCAGCTGATAGATGGCTGGCTCTGCCGGGATCGTCAACTCATCCACCAACGGGGCAAGGCGCCGTCGCAATGCAGCAACCACCAGTTCGTGCTCGTGCCGATCTTTGGCAGAATTGAGCAGCTTCGTGGCCAGCGCAGCATCTTCTGCCGCGGTTGCCCCACGTTGGATCGACCCAGCCAGGCCCATGGTGGTGACTTGCTTGCCACTGGTGGCGACCAGCAGTTCGGGCGTTGCGCCAAAGAAAGCATGGTTTGGCTGCGGTTCAAAGAGAAAGGTGTAACAGGCCGGGTAGTGCTGCTGCAGATAGGTGAGCGCAGCGTGCAGATCGACGGCAGCAGACTGTTGCACTTCGCAGACACGCGCCAGCACGACCTTCTCCAAATCACCCGTGGCAAAGCGTGCCTGTGCCGCTTCGATCATGGCCGACCAGGTGGCTTGAGGCATTGGATAGCTCAGCGTCGGTGCACGCGCTGGTTGGGGTGGATCGGCTGCTGGCTCAAAGGCAGAGAGCGCCGTCAATTCCCGATGAAAGTGAGCGAGGGCAGCCTGCAGTTGGGGCGCGGTTGCCGTCGGATCCTCGTCCGCGGGAAAGAGCGTGTTGAGGGTCAACCAACATTGCTCGTCGTGGTGGACCAACTGATAGTGGGGCAGAATGAAATGGGCGGGATGAAAGCCATGCCAGGCAAAATCGGGCACAAAATCTTCGCGGAAGGCAAAGCCACCGAAAAGCCGCGGCAGCGCCAGTGGATCCATTGCAGAGCCAACGGTAGGCAGCAACAATGCGTTGGCAAAGAGTTCGCGCGCCTGGCGTTCGATCCCCTGGAAGCGGGTCTCGCCCCACGCCATGAGATCAACCGCGGTGCCCATGCCCACAAAGGTAATGCCCGTTTGACCATCACGCCAGAAAAAGCGGGCCTTGCCCTGGGCATAGCGCAGGAACGCGGCGGGGGTGACTTCAGTTGCGGGCATGGCAATGCTCACCAGACGCCCCTGTTGCTGGAGTTGATATTCAGTCAACAGACGGTCACTGCTGACTTTGGGCGCGGTTACAGAAGGAGCGGTATTCATGACACCTCATCTATGCTGGAATCTCTGCTGGAATCTCTGTTGGCAGTTCCCTTGTGCTCCGGCTGATAGCCAACGCTCTGGAGCAACATTGGCACCAATCCCGCAACAATCCGCTCGGAAGAAGGTTCGCCGGTATAGACCCAGCGGATGACCAAGCTGTAGATTGCGCCCATCCACGCATGGGCCACTACTTCTGTATCGATCGGCTCAATTTCGCCCACATCCACGGCCTCTTGCAGATAGATGGCAATCAGATCGGCAAAGCGATCGTTGATCGCCAGCCGCTTCTGCTCAAAGGTGTTACCCAGGCCAGAGGCTTGCACCAGCAACACCTTGGCTTGGCGCCGATAGCGGCCAAAGGTGGCGAGGCACGCTTCGAGCGCGGCCTGTACCTTCACCATCCCCCGATCATGTTCGCTGATCGCTTCAATAATGCGCCGCTCCAACAGGTTGGCAAATTGATCGACCAGGGCGAGAAAGAGCTGCTCTTTGTTGGGAAAGTGAAAATAGATCGAGCCTTTGGACGTCTGTGATGAGGATACGATCTCATCCATGCGCGCATCGTGATAGCCCTTGCGCGCAAAGATGTCGAGCGCGGCATCGAGAATGCGGCCAATCGTGCTCTCGCCTTTTGCATTGGCAGTGGTCGATTGCTGTTCATCAGTCGTGGTCATAGGCTGCTCTGTCCAATCACAAAACTTAGACTGACTAGTCAGTCTAGTTGCTAGCGAAAAGAAAAACCTCGATTCGAGGTTGGTGTCACTACAATGGATACGACCATTGCGCAACTACTTCGGCAAACTTGCTCTGGCAAACCGGACCATCGTGGCTGCGACAAATTCAGCCCCCGGTCAGCCCAAATTGTTTTCTCACAGTCATAGGGTTGCGAGCAGTTGATCATTGGTCAACATCACTGTGAAATCGACTATACCCAATGCCAAACGCTTTTTCAGTAGGTTGCTTTCCGGTGTTCTTGTAGCTTTTCTATTGTTCTCCGGTCTTCTGCGGCCATTCACAGCACGTGCCTATTGCAGCTGCATGCCAACGCGTCAACCCCCGGTAACTCACTTGCGATCACATTCAGGTGGCCATATTTTTTCTTCATTTTACACACAGCCCTTGTTGTGTGAAAATTAAACGGTCTGTTATTCAGCTCCACAAAATAAGATAGTGTACCGGAACAACGCGCAACAACCCGCTACGAGGAAGCTATCCCAAATAAAGGAACCACTTTATGCTGATCCAAGACCAGATCCGCTGGACTGAGTTTACCGACCCAGAGAGCCGCGACGAAGTACTCAGTTTCTTCCGTGCGATTGGCGTGGATACGATCCACCTTGAACTGCGTGCGAGCGTGGCCACGCCAGGATCGTTGGGTGAAGAGCTGCGCCAGGGCATTGATTGCACCGACCAATTCAGCGCGGCGCGTGAGCAGATCGAGGCGCACGGACTCAAACTCAACAATGTCTTCATGTCCTGCTGGCCCGAGATTCCGCTGGGCAAACCCGATGCCGATGAGAAAATCGGGGCGTGGCAACAGATGCTCGAAAGCTTGGGCCGGGCGGGAATTCCGCACCTGGGTTGGAATTTCAAACCCATGGGCAATTTTCGCACCACTGCGGATGTGGGGCGTGGGGGTGTGAAATACAGTACCTTTGACTATGCTGAATTTACCAAAAACCGGCCCCAGCCCCACGAACCACCGGTGAGTGAGGCAGAGATGTGGGAACGCATGGAAAGCTTTTTGCAAGCGGTGATCCCGGTGGCCGAGAAGGCTGGCGTACGCATGGCGTTGCACCCCGATGATCCGCCCGTGCCGGAGCCGCTGGGGGGGGTGGCCCAAATCTGCTCAACGCCGGAACAGTTCCGGCGCATCTTTGCCACGGTGCCCAGCCCCAACCATGCCATGCTCTTTTGCCAGGGCTGCATGACCGAAGCGTTGGGTCAGGGCGTCTATGACTTCATCGCGGAAATGGCTGGTGCCAACCAGATCGCGTGGGTACACTTTCGCAACGTTCGCGGGCAGTTGCCCCGTTTTGCCGAGGTCTTTCTCGATGAGGGGGATATTGACATGCAGCGGGCCATGGCAATCTATCGGGACAATGGCTTCAACGGTCCTTACATGATGGATCACACCCCCACGTTTCCTTCGGGCCGCTCGCAATGGCTGGGCAAAGCCTATGCCATCGGCTATATCCGGGCACTGATCCAGAGCGTGTATGGGTAACGATCCATTTTGAATGCAGCGGCAGCACTCGCTAATCGGAGCTGTTGCGGGCAAGCAAAAAGACGCGGGAGATCACCCGTTGTGGCGTGATTTCCCGCGTCTTTGCGCATCCAGTGTTGCGTGCGACGCTATTTAGTGGCTTCCCGTGTTACTCAGGCCGCCCCAGATCCAGGATCGCTTGTACCTTGGCATCGATCTCTGGCGCGTAGGTCTCCCAGGGCTCTTCACCTTCCCAGATCAAGTCGATCTCGTTGCGGAAGATATCGTTGGCCTCGGTGAAACGGGTGTTGCTGGGCATGGGGTACGGTTCCACACCCTCTGTAATCAGCCGGTCGGTCACCCCAAACATGCGGTTCACGTCGTTGACTGCTTCATCCGTCCAAGCTGCTTTGTGGCCGTTGGGCTGTCCCTTGGATTCGAGCACCATGTAGATGCCCGCTTCAATGGAAGTGAGGTATTTCAGCAATTCATAGGACTCTTCCAGATGTTCACTGGCCGAGTTGACCATGTAGTGGTTCCCCGAATAGCAGGTTCCCTGTCGTCCTTCTGCCCCCACTGGCAATGAAACCGCATCCATCTCAAAACCATCACCGATCTTGTCCAGGAAGTTGGTGGCGTTGCCGACGGTGCTGGCGTGGGTGGCGCTGAAGCCTGCCGTAAAGAGATTGCCAGCCGAGCCTTCCAGGTAATCGGCTTGGCGAGGGGCCACCTTGCTCTCCAGCAGATCGAGATACCAGGCCGCGATTTCCGCGTGTAGTGGCGTTGCATAGGACATGGTCGTGCCATCGGCATCCATGATCCAGCTGTCGTTTGAATCGGGTGCGCCCCAGGAGCGCGAGGTATTGCTGTAGTAGTGCATGGCGCTCATGCTGTCGAAGCCGAGGCCAAAGATACCATTATCGGGGTCGGCGGCAGCTTTGGCCAATTCTGTCCAGTCGGCAAAGGTCCAGCCCTCTTCTGGCAGCGGAATCCCTTTTTCTTCCAACATGGTTTTGTTGTAGTTAATGGCAATGTTGCCACCGGGGTGCACTGTTTCGGGCAGGTTAAAGTTCTTGCCCTCGAATTGGTTCCCGGCCAGCACACTGGGATAGATGTCATCAAAATCTGGTGGTGGATCCGAGGCAAAGAGATCATCTAGTTCCAGATAGATGCCTTTGAGGAAATTGATAAAGATCCAGCGATGGTGGCCGTAGACCACATCTTGCAATGTACCCGAGATGAAACCGGTCTGGGTCTTGGTCTCGATCTCTCCATAGATCGTCTCTTCAATGGTAACCGGAATACCGGTGTCGCTGGTAAACCGTTCGGTGAATTCGGTTGGCATAATGGTCAAAGAACCAGCTGCCGTTTGAATCCGCAACTCGACATCCGTTGCCGCTGGTGCCGAAGAGCTGCCCGCGGCATCCGTTGATTCCCCACCAGATGGGGCCGGCGCGGCACAGGCCGCCATGACCCCTGCGCTCGCCGCGCCCAACGTGGTGAGCGCGAGCCCTTTCATGAAACTTCGACGGGTGACATTCCGCTTTACCATCGCCTTCTCCTTATGTTGTATGAGTGATATAAATTTTCATCCACAAATTCACTGTAGTTGTTGAACTACATGGCCAGGTGATGACCAGTGGTTGGAACTTGTGGACAAGCCAAAAAGGTAACAGCTGCGGATCGAAGCACTGCTTCGATCCGCAGAGGGAGGTGGTAATCCAGCGCAGGGTTTAGTGACGCGGTTTGGATTAGGAGGGGCGGTCCAAATCGAGCACGGCCTGAACTTTTTCTTCAATCACGGGGGCGTGCTCTTCCCAGCTGACTTCGCCTTCCCAGATCAGGTCGATCTCATTGCGGAAGACATCATTTGCTTCGGTGAAGCGGGTGTTCTTCGGCATTGGGAATGGCTCGATGCCGGCCGACAGAATCTCATCACAGATGCCATAGATGGAGCTGACTTGATTCACATCTTCATCGGTCCAGGCGCTCTTGTGGCCGTTGGGCATGCGCACACCCTCCACGACCTGATAGATACCTGCTTCGGTAGAGCTGTAATACTTCAACAGCTCGTACGCCTCTTCGGGATGCTCCGAAGCCGAATTGGCCATGAACTGATTACCCGAATAGCAGGTGCCTTGACGACCTTCGATCCCTGCGGGCAACAGGGCGATCCCCAATTCGAAGCTATCATCAATCACTTTTACGTTGTTGGCAACGACACCGGCATTGCTGGCATGGGTGGCGCTGAGACCAGCAACAAAGATGTTATTGGCATTCTCTTCAATGTAGTCTGCTTTGCGAGGTGCTACCTTGCTATCCAGCAGATCGCGGTACCAGGCCCCAATCTCGGCATGGGTTGGCGTATCAAAGGTCAGCGTGGTGCCTTCCTCATCCATAACCCAGCCCTCTTGTGAGTCTGGTGTACCCCACGAACGCGAGACGTTGCTGTAGTAGTGGAAGGAATTCATGCCCTCGAAGCCAATGCCAAAGGTACCATTTTCGGGATCAGCCGCGTCTTTGGCCAGTTGGGTCCAATCGTCGATGGTCCAGCCAGCTTCGGGCAGGGGCAAGCCCTTCTCTTCCAACATGGTCTTGTTGTAGTTCAGCGCAATGTTCCCACCGGGGTGCACGTGAACGGGAACACAGAAGTTCTTGCCGTCCAGCGAATTACCGGTCAACACGCTGGGATAGATATCTTCGAAATCGGGCAGTGGATCAGAGGCCCACAGATCGTCCAACTCCATGTAGATACCCTTGAGGAAGTTGATGAAGAGCCAGCGATGATGGCCATAGACCAGATCTTGCAATGTGCCGGAAATAAAACCGGTCTGGGTTTTGGTTTCGATTTCGCCGTAGATGGTCTCTTCGATCTCCACCTGAACCCCACTGTCGTCGGAGTAGCGCTGGGCAAATTCGGTGGCCATCTGCGCGCCACCGCCCGCCGCGGCCTGCACGCGCAAGGTGACGTCGGTTGCGGCTGGGGACGAAGAGCTGCCCGTGGCATCACTGGCTTCGCCGCCGCTTGGGGCGGGCGTGGCACAGGCGCTCAATACTTGTACGGAAGCAACCCCCAAACTAGTGACGGCCAACCCCTTCAAAAAATTCCTACGTGTTACATTTTTGCGATACATGCATTACTCCTTTGTTTGCTATTTCGCAAGTTGTTGTCCATCTGCAAATCGAACCTATGTGGTGCCACGGCGAAGCGTTTGCACCAACGCGGCAATTTGCAGACAGAACATTCACATATGTCGACGCAAAGCGAGCGACACGTTGTTCACAGAAAAGAATACAGAAGCAGTTCCTAGCCCTTGATCCCAGACATGACGATTCCCTGAACAAAGAAACGCTGGCCCAGGAAGAAGATGGTGATCATTGGGATCATGGAGAGAATACAGGCTGCCATGAGAATGTGCTGCAGTGGCTCGCCGCCCTGTTCCGGCACCGTGTTAAAGAACTGCAGGCCGACGGAAATGGTAAATTTCTCCGGTGAATTGAGATAGATCAACGGGCCGAGGAAATCGCCCCAGGTGGCGATGACGGTGATAATGGCTAGGGTGGCCAACACAGGCTTGCAGAGCGGCAACAGGATCGACCAGAAGATCCGGGCGTAGCTAGCTCCATCGATCAGCGCGGCTTCGTCGAGGTCACGGGGGAGCGTGAGAAAGAACTGGCGCATGAGAAAGATGGCGAAGCCCCCGCCACCAAACCAGAAGGGCACCCACAGCGGCAATAGCGTGTTGATCCATTTCAGCTTGTGGAAGAGCACGAACTGGGGGATCAGCGTTACCTGTGCGGGCAGCATCATGGTGGCCAGCGTGATCATAAAGAGAACGTCTCGCCCCCGGTATTCGAAGCGGGCAAATGAATAGCCCACCAATGCCGATGTAATTACCGCGCCACTGGTTGCCATCACCACGACCCAGGTGGAGTTGAGCAACCACTGCAAAACGGGCAAACGCTCCAGAAAAATGACTCGTGCGTAGTTGGACCATTGCGGCACTTCGGGGAAGATCGCGGGAGGATAGGCAAACATCTCTGGTGCCGTCTTTAACGACGCGGCAACCGTCCAAAAGAGCGGGAAGCCGAACATCAAGCAGAGGGCGATGACCATTAGATAAAGTAAAATGCGGCTCGGGGTCAGCCGGGCGCGCCGCGTCTCTTCCATGTGGATCGGCGCTGGTCGCTGCGGTTGGGTTAATGCTTGTTGTGCCATGATAAATTATCTACCCTCATAGTGCACCCAACGGCGCGAATAGGAGACTTGAACATAGGTAAAGAAGAGCAAAATCGCCACCAGCACCCAGGCCAGTGCGCTTCCATACCCCAGCCGGAAATATTTGAAGGCCTGTGAGTAGATGTGCAGAGCAAAGAACCAGGTGGCATAGGAAGGACCACCGGCCGTTGCCACCCACGCAGTGGTAAAGACCTTCAGCGCGCCGATCACTGCCAACACCACATTGAAGAAAATGGTGGGCGTGAGCAGCGGTAGTGTTACGTGGCGGAACTTGACCCAGGGACTAGCTCCATCCATCTCCGCAGCCTCGTATAGCTCCACGGGTACACCTTGGAGACCGGCCAGAAAGATCAACATGGTGTTACCGCCCATGGCGGCCCAAATGCTGATCATGGTCACAGAATAGAGCGCGGAACTGCGCGAAGCCAACCACGCCGGTGGATTTTCGAACCCGACGCTACGCAGAAATTCGTTGATGGGGCCAAGCCGTGGATCAAGCAAAAAAGTCCAGACAACGGCCAGCGCAACTGCGGGCAGCAGGTGGGGCACGAAGAAGATCGTCCGATAGATATTTGTACCCTGCAGCTTCTGATTGAGCATTACAGCCAAGACCAGCGCGCCACCCACAGCCACCGGCACGTAGACCGCGGCAAAGGTGAAAGTTCTGCCCAATGATGTCCAGAAGAGATCATCCGCTGTAAACGCTTTGGTATAGTTCGCCAGCCCCACCCACTTTGGCGCACCGATCACAGCGTATTCGGTAAACGCAAAATAGAATGAGGCAACAATCGGACCACCCCAAAAGATAATCAGCCCCAAAATCCACGGCAGCGCAAAGACGTAGCCCCACAAGGCCCGTTTGGTTTGGAATCTGGTTTTCGCGCCAACCAGCCGCGCCAAAAACGTTAGATCCTGGGCAGCAGAGGTGCGTTCCAGCTTTTCAGCAGCTACAGACACTATGTTACTCCTTTGTAAGTCGATGAACTGTAGATCGATAAACTTTCCATGTACAGCTTATTCATTCAAGTGGCCCCTCTTTTACGTAACAATCCCAAAAGGTAACAACATCCACACACCCAATACCCATGCACTACTATTCATGCATTACTACTCATGGACCAAACAGAGAAAACCGGTGACGTGCAATCAACGGCAGCTGACGCTTCTCTACAAGGGACGCAAGTCATGCACGATTTAGTCCAGAGACTTCACAAAACAAATGTCAGATCGTCAACTGCTGGTAGAGCCCGGCGTAAATCAGGCCACACTTGTTTTGCCGCTTGTACTCAGGTTATATGGCCTGTTTACCTGCCGTGGTATGTACGCCATACTCTACTGATCTTTTCTCTGTTGGCGATGTTGTGCACAGTAGCTGTCTCCAGTAGCTGTGTCCAGAGAATGCTGGCAAGAACAGAGTGGCCAGATCGGTCTACCAGATTGGCGTTAAATCTTGCTGTTGTTCAGTTGCACTACAGTCTACGGGGGATTGCAACCTATCCTACAAAACAGCTGTCCTACAATTAGGCAAATAGAAAGAACCAGTTGGCAGTGTAGTTTGTCTGCAGGTTCGCTACTTCTGATGATTACTTCTGATGATTGCTTCGTGTAATTATTGCGTGTGATTATTTCGTACCACAAACAGATGCCAAATATCGATTCAATCCTATCGCTGCTTTGGATACAAAGAATCTGGCGAACTGCCTGAAATTTGAGAGAGGGAGTTGTGCAATGCTTCTATTGGCGTGCAACCGATACACTAAACTAGGACCGATGAACTAGGATCGATAGTGGCATGTGACCGTCAAGATTGCACAGCTAGCCAAATGATCATATCTAAAGTGGGCTCTGTTTGAAAACAGAGGTTCCGGCAAGCGGGAAACCCACCGTTTTCAAGCCAACCGCACTGTAGCTGCGAACGATGTGGCAGCAGAGTACAATGGAGATTGCGCGTTGCCACACCGGGCAACAGCACTGTGAACACCTGTACCGTGAACACCTGTACTGTGGGCAGCAGATTTGGTCTATCGTTCTTTCGTTTGTGGGAGTACGTACTTTGCTGGTGTATATGTTACTATCATCATATCCGGCCAAAGATATCTGGCGAAAGGAGTCAGCAAAAGAGATCCAGGCACTAGATGCAAATTGATAGTATCTGAATTGACAGTGCCACGCTATCTATTATAATCAGGATAGCAGTAATCGACAAGTTCCCAAAATTTGCGGTTTTCCCCTTCCCATCTTTCACATACGTTGCTCAAATTACGGATAGGTTTTTTTGCTGTCAATCATTCATCTACCGTCAAATTTTGGTTTATCGTACTCTCAATGACCCATGCTTGACATGGATGCTACAGTGAATAGAATCCACCGCTCAAACCATTCAAATTGAAATAGTTCCCACAAATGCTATGTCCCGTCCACAACTGATCCTATCACCCCACGCTCGCCCACGGCTCGTGCTGGGCTTCAACCAACTCGCCGATCTGCTCACGACAACGCTCGGACCATCGGGGCGCACGGTTGTCATGCAAGATGAGCACCCAAGACGCCCACCGGTACTCTTGAACGATGGTGCCACCATTGCCCGCCGCTTCACCGGCTTTCCCCAGCGCTTTGAATCCATGGGCGCGTTGCTGGCCCGCCAAATCGCCTGGACGATGGAAGAGACGGTTGGCGATGGTTCAACCACCGCCGTCGTGATTGCCCGTGCTCTCATCAACGCAGCCGAACGGCACATCGCGGCCGGCTACAATGCGATGCGTCTGCGCATTGGGCTCGAAAAGACACTCCCGCCGCTGCTGGCAGCGCTCGAAGAGATGGCGCGGCCACTGAACGATCCCACCATGATCACCACCCTGGCCACAACGGTTACGGGCAGCCAACAGTTGGGCGATCACATTGAAGAGATCTTCGACGTTGTGGGCGCGCACGGTGCCGTGGATGTACGGCGCAACTATGGGGTAACACACGAACGCGAGTACATTCGGGGAGTCTTTTGGAACCAAGGGTGGGTTTCCTCTACCTTTACCACCGAAGCGGGCAAGGCAGTGCTGAAAGATCCCTACGTGCTGCTCACCAACCGCCACCTAACCGCTGCTGATGAACTGGTACCACTGCTGGAAAAGATCCACAATGCTGGCAAACAGAACAAGCAGCAGCGTGGGCTCGTTGTGATCGCCAACGGTATTCAAGGCGAGGCGCTGAACTTGCTCGTCTCAAACAAGGTGCGCGACATCCTGCCAACGCTGGCGATCAAAACGCCGGGGCTCGGCCCCGAAAAGAATGAGATCCTGCACGATCTCGCGGCCGTCTGTGGGGGACAGACGTTCCTCAGCGAAGCCCCCACGCGGCTACAAGATGCCACGCTCGATGATCTGGGCGCAGCGGACGAAATCCAGGCCATCCGCTCCGGCTTCACGCTGATTGGAGGCAAAGGACGCCCCGCGGCCATCCGCCAACGAGCCGCGGAACTGCGAACCCAACTGCCTCAGGCCGCGTATGGGCGTGACCGCAACCGCCTGCTGGAGCGTTCGGGCAAATTACTCGGTGGCGTGGCGCTGCTCAAAGTCGGCGGCAGCACCGACACCGAGCGCGATTACCTGCGGGATCGGGCCAAGGAAGCGGTCGGCGTCCTGCGGCTGGCGCTCGACGCGGGCATTGTGCCCGGTGGCGGCGTGGCCTATCTGCGCGCGCTACCGATCCTCGACCAGGTCGAGCTCGCCGGAGAGGAGGCCATTGCGCGCACGGTAATGCAAGCGGCACTCCAGGCACCGGCACGAGCGATCCTGCGCAATGCCGGCGTTGAAGCGGCCCCGATTATCAGCCGTTTGTGTGATGCCAGCTCACCTGTGCATGGCGACCCCACCGCACAAGTCGGCTACGATGTGACGACACAAGTCGGCTACGATGTGACGACACAAGTCGGCTACGATGTGACGACACATCGGTTCACGGAGTTGCTGGCGGCGGGGATCGTGGACCCGTTGCCCGTTGTCATCAAGGCGCTGGAGGTGGGCACGAGTGGCGCGCTCATGGCCATGACCACCGATGCGCTCGTCTCCAAGCCACGCCACAATCGCGACGAAGCCGTTGATTTCCGCGTGTAACCCTCATGCTCGCGCCCCATGCTCGACAGGTTGCGTGAGTCTTCACTATATTGAATCTATTGCAAGGAACACTCGTTATGTCAGAAGTGATCTCAGATTGGAATTTGGTTGGTGCCTGGCGCGGAGGCACGGTTGCTTCTGTTGCAATCTCACCTTGTTTTGAGGCAGATGGCCTTGCATTGGCTGCCACCAGCGCTGGCATCTATCGCACCACCGACCATGCTCATCAATGGCAGCGCGCGGGCACTGGGCTGACGGATCTGAGTGTGGTTGCCGTGGCCTTTGCGCCCGCCCCCGACGCACCCGCCCCCACTGTAACGAGCGCCAGCCCAACTGCCTTTGCCTCGACTGAAACCGGCCGTCTCTTTCGTTCCGCGGATGGTGGTCAGAGCTGGGCCGAGGTGAGCAACTGGGCAGGTTTGGGGCTGATTACAGCCATTATCCCTGCGCCCACCTACGCCACGGACCAGACCATCTTCGTGGCCACCCCCACGGGAATGTACCGCACGCTGGACGCAGGCCAAAGCTGGGAGGCAGCTACCTTTGGCCTGTTGGATCTCGATCTGCTCTGCCTGAGCTGTGCGCCCGATTTCGCCACGAGTGGCGTGCTTTGGGCGGGCACCGCGTTGGGCGGCTTCTTTCGTTCGCGCAATCAAGGCTTGGCTTGGCGCGAGAGCGGTGCTGGCCTGCCAGACACGGCGATTCAGGCAGTGCTGCCTGCGCCTGATTTTGCCACCACTTCGCTGCTCTTTGTGGGCACCGAACAGGAAGGGGTCTACCGCTCGCACGACAAAGGAATCACCTGGGAGCCTGCGGGTGATCTGCCAGCCGCAACTAGTGTCAACGCTCTGGCCGCGAGCCAACAAGGGGATCGCTACACACTGTTGGCCGGCACAACCGCGGGGATCTACTGCTCCACCGATCAGGGGGAGAGCTGGCAACTGGCCGCGGGCGGTGATCTGTTGGCGCTGGAATTAGCTACCGCTGGCGACACAGTGTTGGCAGCGACCTTTCAGGATGGGATCGCATGCTCCACCGATGGTGGTCAATCTTGGACGGCCACGGGGAGCGAAATCGCCGCGCACGCGCCCCCAATCACGCTGGCGACGAGCCCGAGCAGCCTTTACAGCCTGGATGCAGATGGCATGCTGGCCATCTCGCGCGATGGGGGCACGAGCTGGGCCGTGGCGACCACCCCAGCAGCGGAAAGTCGGGCAAATTCTGAAGAAGCAGATGCGGTGAGCGCGCTGGCTGTAGATGGGCAACGGCACGTGATCTATGCCACGACGGACCAACTGCGCTGGCAGGCCGCTGACACAGCGACCGAGAGTTGGCAGTCGCACCCGCTACCAACCACAGCGGTGACGGCCCTGGCCGCGACCACACCTGCCACGGCGACAATGGTGGCGCTGGCCAACCAGGCCGGGGAGCTCTTCACCGCGGTGGACGCGGGCAAAAGTTGGCAGCAGCGTGCCGTTCCCTGGGCAGGTGATGTGGTGATCCATCTGCTCTTTGCCCCCGATGCCGTGGCAGCAGTGCCGCCCCTGTATGCAGTTACCGCCCGCGCCAATGCAGAGGGCAATTATGTGGTGGCGCTCTGGCGCTCGCTGGATCTGGGAGAGGCGTGGCAAGGAGAGGCTTCGCTGGAAACCGAGCTGCCCTCTGTTTTGGTCTACCCACCAAAAGGCAACCCGACAGCAGCGCTCTTGCTGGCAACGGGCCACCGCATCGTTCGCTTCTTTCGAGATGAAGCGAACGAACTCGCGGTGCAGCAGCACTTCTTCGCTCAGGGCGAACAGGTTACGGCGTTGGCAGCGGTTGCCAACGCAGCCAGCGATCAGACCCATTATGCAGCCACCACCGCGGGGCTCTACCAGTCGCGGGATGACGGAGAGACGTGGACCCGCGCCGCGGAACTGCCCGGCGGCTTGCCCATCGTTGCCCTGCTGCCAGCAGAGGACGGAGATTCACCCCACCCTGCCCCGCGTGCGGTCACCCTCGGCGGTGAGGTGTGGGCGCATGGAACGCGCTAGGTCCCGTCGACATTTGGGGAAAAGCGCCAATGACTTGGGCTTCTAAAGTGGGCTCTGTTTGAAAACAGTAGCTCCGGCAAGCGGGAAACCTACCGTTTTCAAGCCAACCGCACTGTAACGGTGGGAAGCGGTCTCAACCGCTGAATAGCAAGCCGCTGACGCGGCTTTCGTGGGTCAGCAGCGGGGTTTACCCCCGCGCATTTGCAATGTCAACCGACGCTACTATTTGCTACAGCTCATCAATAGCGGCGCGGATCTTGAAGATCGCCCGGCCAATGTCGTCAATGGCAGTCGGTTCCGCAAGCAGCACGCTGTGGTGCAGCCAAGTACCTTCGCTGCGACAGGCATGTTCGGCCACGGGGCAAGGCAAATGGCGGCTGTGGGGAGCGGCCAATGGCGGCTGCTCGTACAATGGTCGCGTGTACCCATTCGATAGCGGTATCCCTTCGGCCTGTAATGCCTCTACGAACCGTTCGCGTGGCACACCCTGCCAGACCGCGGCATCATAGCGCATGATGAAGAGATGATGGGCGTGGATTTCACAGCGCTCGTCCCACGCCTGCGGCTCCAGTCCATCGACCTCGGCCAGAATCGTGTGCAGACGGCGCGCATTCGTTTGGCGACGCTGCAGCTGCTCTTCGAAGCGCTCCATTTGGGCCAGCAAAATGCCCGCCTGCCAGCCCGTCATGCGCAGGTTGCTGCCCAACATGCCATGTTCAAACCAGGCCCCATCGGGACTGCGCCCCTGATTGATGTAACTCCAGAGTTGACCGGCCAACGCTTCGTCGTTGGTCAGCAAAATGCCCCCTTCGCCCGCGGTGAGGTTTTTGCTGGCCTGCAGGCTAAACGAGCCAATGTGGCCCAGCGCGCCCACGGGCTGCCCACGCCAGGTGCTGCCGTGGGCATGGGCTGCATCTTCAATGATATAGAGTCCATGTTTCGCGGCCAGTGGCAGGAGCGCGTCCATATCCGCGGGCAAGCCAGCAAAGTGAACGGGGATGATCGCTTTGGTCTTGGGCGTGATGGCGGCCTCAACCTGACTGATGTCGAGGTTGTAGGTCGCCGGATCAATATCCACGAAAACGGGAGTTGCGCCCGCCAGCCGCGGCGCATTGGCCGTGGCAATAAACGTATAGGGCGGCACAATAACTTCGTCGCCCGCGCCAACGCCCACCACGCGCAGCGCCGCCTCCAGACTCAACGTGCCATTGGTGGCCGTGAAGCAGTGGGCCGCCCGATGGCGTTGGGCAAATTGTGCCTCAAACTCTTTCACGGCCGCGTTGAAGCCCCCCCATTCGCCCGATTCCAGCACACGCTTCACCTGCGTCTGCTCAGCTGCCCCCCACTGTGGCCACTGGGGCCATGCCGCGGCCCGAATCGGCTCACCGCCATTGATCGCCAGCTTACTCATTGTCGTTTTCCTTCCCCATTACGTTGTCTGGTCGTTATATCGTCTGGTCGTTATATCGCCTGGTCGTTGCTGTTTATTTGCTGCCGTTTGCGCTTACCTACCGTTTTCAAGCCAACCGCACTGTAGTGTAGCTGATTTCACGTTTGCCGCCAAGCAACCAAACAGATCTTATAGAGAAAGCAAATCGACCTTGCACCTTGCGAGGTGAGCATTCTCTACTGTGCATGTCCAGCGGGAGAGAACGCTGATTCCTCCGTCGTGCAACATGTAAATGATTTCTCAATTAGCAGCCCACGGTTTTGGATAATTTGATTGCTCGTCACGGATCAGGTACAATAATGTCAGCATATACAGGCCGATAGCCCGCGACGAGAGAGCACGGAAGGGCTGGTGCATTTCCGTCGCCGAAGGTGTAAGCTCTCCGCGCAGCCGGTGCGGGGAGTGACTCTCTCAGGTACCGAGGATCGTGGTGGGCTGGCATCTCTGGAAAGTGTGTTGAAACCTGCACGATTGTGTCGCAGCGATAGTGTGACAGCAATTGTGTCGCAGCCACTGTGTCGCAGCGACTGTGTGACAGCGACTGCGTGGCAGCAAGCCGGGCGCTAGCGAGTTGGCTGATTCAACACCACCGACGGGGCAATACAGCGGATCAGGCAGGGCAGAGTACGGGCAGGCTACTATCTGGTAGACAGCAGCGTACCGTACCGCCGACCACTGTTAAATCTCTCAGGTTTTCGACAGGGCAGACGGACATTCATTGTGAATGTCCGTTTTTTGTTGCAATTTTATGTAGGCCAGCCATTGGCTCAACAGTTCGCAGCCCGATTGGCCACCTATTTTACAGACATTCCCGGAAAGGAAATGAGCATGACTGACAGCACGAAACCATTTGCACGGCTCGATCAATTTGTACATCGCCACCTGGGGCCGCGCGAACTGGATATCGAACGGATGTTGGAGGTGATTGGGGTCGATTCGCTGGACACCCTCATCGACGAGACGGTGCCCAAAGCGATTCGCATGGACGGTGAGTTGCAGTTGGCCGGCCCCCGCAGCGAATCGGATGTGCTCGATGAGATGCGCGGCCTGGCTGCCAAGAATAAACTCTATCGCTCCTTTATTGGCATGGGCTACCACGGCACGCTCACCCCCGGCGTGATCCTGCGCAACATTTTGGAAAACCCCGGCTGGTACACGCAGTATACCCCCTACCAGGCCGAGATTGCCCAGGGTCGGCTCGAAGCTTTGCTCAATTTTCAGACGATGGTGATGGACCTCACCGGCCTGGATGTTGCCAACGCCTCGCTGTTGGATGAGGGCACCGCCGCGGCCGAGGCAATGACGCTCTGTCAGCGCGCCCAACCCCGCTCATCCACGGCCAACACCTTCTTTGTTGACGAACGTTGTCATCCCCAGACCATCGATATTGTCTGTACACGCGCCGAACCGCTCGGTTATAAGGTGGTTGTGGGTGACTATGCGAGCTATGACTTTGCCGAAGCAACCTTTGGCGTACTGCTCCAATATCCGGCCACCGATGGCTCGATCTATGATTACAGTGCCTTTTGTGCAAAGGCCCACGACGCGGGAGCGATAGTGGTGGTGGCAACCGATCTGCTGGCGTTGACGCTCTTGCAAGCGCCAGGTGAATTTGGGGCGGACATTGCCGTTGGCAACAGCCAACGTTTTGGCGTGCCAATGGGCTACGGCGGCCCCCACGCGGCGTTCATGGCCACCAAAGATCGGTACAAGCGGATGATGCCCGGTCGACTGGTGGGTGTTTCGCAGGATAGCACCGGCGCGCCCGCGCTGCGCCTTGCGCTACAGACGCGCGAGCAGCACATCCGGCGCGAAAAGGCTACCAGCAACATCTGCACGGCACAGGTGCTGCTGGCCATCATGGCTTCGATGTACGCGGTCTACCACGGTCCCAAGGGGTTGCGCCAGATTGCCGAGCGGGTACAGTTGCTCACCGGCACACTGGCCCAGGGTCTGCGTCAGTTGGGGTACACCATCAACGCGGCGCCAGTCTTCGACACGCTGAAGATTAGCGGTGGCGCCCACACGCCCGATAAATTGATGGCCCGCGGCCTGGCCCACAATGTCAATCTGCGGCGTTTTGCCGATGACGCGGTGGGCGTTTCGCTGGATGAAGCAACCACCCGCGACGAGCTGAAGAGACTGCTAATGGTCTTCGGTGCAAACGAAGCTGTTGACATCGCGGCACTGGCCGACGACGTGCAGCTTGACGATGGCTTCCAGACGCGCACCAGCGACTACCTGACGCACCCCGTCTTCAACAGCTATCACTCTGAAACCGAAATGTTGCGCTATATCACCAAGCTACAGAGTCGCGATCTGTCACTGGCCCACTCCATGATCCCGCTTGGTTCCTGCACCATGAAACTCAACGCCACCACCGAGATGATCCCGGTGACCTGGCCCGAATTTGCCAACCTCCATCCCTTTGCACCGGTTGAGCAGACCGCGGGCTACCAGGAACTCTTCCGCCGGCTGGAGAGCTGGCTAGCTGAGATTACTGGCTTTGCTGCCACATCGTTGCAACCCAATGCCGGGTCGCAGGGCGAGTACGCGGGGTTGCTGACCATCCGCGCCTATCACCAGGCCAATGGCGCGGAAGAGCGTACCGTCTGCCTGATCCCCTCTTCGGCCCACGGCACCAACCCAGCCAGCGCGGTGATGGCGGGTATGGATGTGGTGGTCACCAAATGTGATGACGATGGCAATGTCGATCTCGACGATCTGCGGGCCAAGGCCAGCCAGCACAGCGACAAGCTGGCCGCGCTCATGGTCACCTATCCCTCGACCCACGGGGTTTTTGAAGAAGAGATCCGCGAGATCTGTGCAATCGTCCACGAACATGGTGGCCAGGTCTACATGGATGGGGCCAACATGAACGCCCAGGTCGGCTTGACCCGCCCCGGCGATTTTGGTGCCGATGTCTGTCACCTGAATCTGCACAAGACCTTCTGTATTCCGCACGGTGGCGGTGGGCCAGGCATGGGGCCGATCTGTGTGGCCGAGCACCTGGCACCCTATCTGCCCAAACATTTTGTCACCGCGCCCGATGGCGCGGGCAACGCCACCATCTCCGCCGCGCCATGGGGCAGCGCGGCCATCCTGCCCATCTCCTACGCCTATATCGCGATGATGGGGGCCAGCGGTCTCACCCAGGCCACCAAGATCGCGATCCTCAACGCCAACTACATTGCCGCGCGCTTGGCGGGGCATTACCCGGTGCTCTACCAGGGCCGCAAGGGACGCGTGGCCCACGAATGCATCATCGACACCCGCCCGCTGAAGCAGTGGGCGGAGGTGGAAGATATTGCCAAGCGGCTGATCGATTACGGTTTTCACGCGCCAACCATGTCGTTCCCCGTGGCCGGCACGCTGATGATCGAGCCCACCGAGAGCGAGTCGCTGGCCGAGCTGGATCGCTTCTGCGCGGCGATGATTGCGATCCGTGGCGAGGTCGCGGCCATTGAGCGGGGCGAAGTTGATGCCCAGGACAATGCGCTCAAGAATGCACCCCACCCCGCCCGGGTGGTGCTGGCCAGCGAGTGGGATCACCCATACACGCGCGAGGAAGCGGCCTACCCGGCACCGTGGGTGGCAGAACACAAATTCTGGCCCCACGTCGCGCGCGTTGACAACGTCTATGGCGATCGCAATCTGGTCTGTGCCTGTCTGCCCATTGAGGCCTATGCGTAAATAGTGGCAAATTGCGCTCTTTCGCAGCAAAGTAGTTTCTGGTTGCACAACGCTCCTTCTCCAAAGTCGACCAGAGCAGCATGAACAATTGACGCGAGGCATGAAGCGCTCTACGCTTCATGCCTCGCGCACCACGCCAGAAAGTAGTCACATGAACCACTTACCATTTGACCAACCGGGTCGCTTTTGGAAAGGCAACATTCACACCCATTCCAACAATTCGGATGGCACGCTTGCCCCAGAAGCGGTCTGTCAGCGCTACGCGGAAGCAGGCTATGATTTTTTGGCCATTACCGAACATTTTATGCAGCGCTATGGTTTTCCCATTACCGACACGCGCCACCTGCGCACCGCGACATTCACCACCCTGCTGGGCGCGGAGCTGCACACGGGGCAAGCCGAGATGGGTGAACAGTGGCACATTCTTTCGGTGGGGCTACCGCTCGATTTCGCGCCACCAACGAATGGTGAAACCGGAGCAGAGATTGCGGCCCGCGCGGTGGAGGCGGGGGCGTTTGTCTCCATGGCCCACCCCAGCCGCTGTGTACTGACCGAGAACGATGCGGTGGCGTTGGGCAACGTTCATGCCATCGAAATTTACAACGCGGGCTCGGCCGATGAAAATGATCGCGCCGATAGCTGGCCCTATCTGGAACTGTTGTTGAGCCGCGGCCACCGCTACTTTGCCCACGCCGCGGATGACTTCCACAATTTACCCTACCGCCGTGACTTTGCCATGGGCTGGGTCCACGTCAAGGCCGAAACGCTCACGCCCGAATCACTCTTGACGGCACTCAAGGCGGGCCACTTCTATTCCAGCACTGGTCCCCAGATCCATGACATTCAGGTGAACCCGGGCAAGAGCATCTACGTGCGCTGTTCGCCGGTTGAATCGATCTTTGCCACCGGCACGTTGGCACGCGCCGCGCGGCTCCACGGATTGGGTCTGACTGAAGCTGAGTTGGATATCAGCAAATTTACCAGCCCCTACTGTCGCGTCACGCTGCGCGATACCCAGGGGCGGCGCGCTTGGTCCAACCCCATCTGGTTCTGACAGGGCTGCACAGCCAACCGGCGATCCGTGTAAAAGTTGCACGAATATGCACACGTTTACACGGGAGCAACGTTTACACGGGAGCAACGGTGGGCCTGCTGCGGGATTCGTCGGCAAGGAGATGATCGAATGCAACTGACCTTCCTGGGTACGTCGGCATCGGAAGGATTTCCCAATGCCTTTTGTCACTGTGAGAATTGTACGGCCGCGCGGCAAGCGGGTGGGCGCAGCCTGCGCAAGCGCACCTCCGCGCTGATCAATGACGATCTGCTAATCGATTTGGGGCCGGATCTCATGGCCGCGGCCCAGCAACATAACGTTTCGCTCGCCAAGATCGAGTATTGCCTGCAGACACACGAACATGAGGACCACCTGGATCCCAGCCACTTCAACTCGCGCAGCGCCTCTTGTGGTGTTCACGGCACGCCGCGCCTACACTACTACGCCTCGCCAGGGGCATTGGCAAAAGCGGCAGCGCGCCTGGGACGTGATCTTCCCCCCGCGGGTCTGCTCGCGCCCGCGGTGGGTGACAAGCTGAACCTAACGGTCCACCCAATCGAGCCATTTCAACATTTTCAAGCGGGCCCCTACGAAATATTGAGCGTCAAAGCAAATCACGCGGCGCCGTTGATGACCATGCTCTTTGTAATTAGCAGAGCTGGACGCCAGCTTTTCTACGGCACGGATACGGGCGAAATCGGTGAGGCGACCTGGCAAGCGCTGGCAACGTATGGCCGCCCCTTCCACCTGGTCATCCTCGACCACACCTTTGGCTTTCAGGGGCGCTCCAGCGGCCACATGAATGCCGAACAGTTTCTAGAACAGGTAGCGCGGCTGCAGCGGGAGAATCTGTTGGCCGATGATGCGCGGATCTATGCGACCCACATTGCCCACCACAGCCATCCGATCCACGAAGCGCTGGCGCGCTTTGCCCGTGAACATGGCTACCACGTGGCCCACGATGGCTTGACAGTTACCGTGTAGTGCCCGAGCCGCGGTGAATGGCGCGAGCCGCGCAAAAGCGCCCTTGCGGCGGTGGAAAGCCAACGGCACCTAGCCGCTGCCCCGGAATCCGTCCACCCAAATCATTTGCCAATTCCCACCGGGAAAGGGCTTGCGGACAGGGTTTACTGTATAGGCACTTACTGCATGATCCCTGGTGTGCAATTATCTTGGAACCACTACCGCCGCGGTGTTTTTCGCCGTCTGGAAGCAGGGTTGGTGCAATGCAGCGCCGGCGGTGCCCCGAATCTGGGCAAATGATTTGCCGTGTGCCGGTTCTCGCGCTATACTTGGCACAGAGAGAAAAGAGAAGATGAAGCCCTGTCCCGTGGCACGTGGATCAGCACGTTGGCTGGCCGGCCACCCATCACACGCCACCATTGCGAGACAGGAAATTCCCAAAGGAGTGTACCGTTGTCTGATCGTCCCGATATTATTCTACTCGTGCTCGATACACAGCGTGCCGACCGGCTCTCTTGCTATGGATATGAGCAAGAGACTTCGCCGAACCTAGATGCCTTTGCGGCTGATGCCACCCTCTTTCGACACGCCTTTTCCCCTGCGCAATGGACTGTCCCTTCCCATTCATCCATGTTCACCGGGCTCTATCCATCGGTGCACAACACCCAACAGTCATTTTCGATCTTGCCCAAAAAGTTGACGCCCCTTTCCGAGCGACTGTTGCAGAATGGCTACTACACGTCCGCCTTTTGCAACAACCCACTGGTCGGTGTGGTGAACAATGGTCTGCGACGCGGCTTTTTCAGCTTCCTCAACTACAGTGGCTGGTTGACGTCGCGGCCCAATCAAGCGGGGAAACCAGTTACCCTCTTTGGCCGCTATCGTCAGCTCTTCAAACGTCTGTTGGGCAATGTGTTGCATCGCATGCAGGACTCATTTGCCCGCTCCGATGCGCTGTTGGCCTTTGCCTTTACCCCCATTATGGTGCCTTTCTGGCAGACGGCGCTGAGCTTTAAGGGGAACACGGCCAAGTCGCTAAAGGACGCTGCAAGCTTGCACATTGAGCGGCCGGGAGTCAAAGCGGGACAGCCGATCTTCAGCTTCATCAACCTGATGGGCACGCACATGCCATTTCACCCCGCCCGCCATCACATCGAACGCTTTGCCCCGGAAGTCTTGCGTGACAAAAAGGCGCGGCGGTTTTTGAGCCGCTTTAATGGTGATGTCTTTGGCTGGCTTTCGCCGCTGAGCAGTCCACTGGCCGAACAGCACAAATCAATTCTCGACGGCATGTATGACGCCGAAGTGGCCACCCAAGATGAGCAGCTTGGTCTCTTTTTCGACAAGTTGCGCAGCAGTGGCGCGCTCGACAACACGTTGGTCATGGTTGTTGCCGATCACGGTGAGCATCTGGGGGAAAAGCATCTATTGGGTCATTCGGTCTCGCTGTACAATATGTTGACCCATGTGCCGTTGATCGTGCGCGACCCAACCGGTGCCCTGCCGCGCGGCGAGGTGGTGGAGCAGCCCATTTCCACCCGCCGCATCTTCCAGACAGCCGTATCGGCCGCGGGGATTGCCACACCAAGTGAACAGGCCTACACCCTGAGCCACCTGGGTGACAAAGATCCCGATCGGCAGACGGTTTTTGCCGAAGCACAGACACCACAGAATGTGCTGAACCTAATGACCAAGTTCAAGCCCGACCTGGTGGCGGAACATAAGGTTGATCAACACCGCAAGGCAGTTTGGTCCGGCACATACAAGCTAATTCGCACCGGCCCCGAGCAGGTCGAGTTGTTTGATTACATCAACGATCCAGCCGAGACGACCGACCTCGCTGCCGAAAAGCCGGAAGAGGTGCAGCGCATGCTCGACCTGCTCTGGAAGTTCGAGCGTGAATCTGAGCAGGCAGCGCTAAAGGCTGGCCGAATCACCGATCAGGATGATCCGAACTTGCGCCGCCACTTGCGTGCGCTGGGCTATCTGGAGTAACAGGCGCTCACAATTAGCCGCCATCATTACAAGTTTTCCAATACATGACTCATGCACCGCCAATGCTGCACAGAGAATGGGGCTCTTGTTCTCGACTACTACAGCGTGGCGTAAATGCCACGGCAGCAAATCAGGCCACACAACCCGAGTGAAGAGGCAAAAGTACGTGTGGCCTGACTTATGCGGGGATGTACTACAGTGCGGTTGGCTTGAAAACGGAAGGTTTCCCGCTTGCCGGAACCACTGTTTTCAAACAGAGCCCACTTTAGTTGTGTGAGTTTCAAATCGAAGAAATGCATGGAGTCGTTATGTATCCACCAGTGGATCCAATTATTTTTCAAGCGGGTCCCATCGCTCTGCGCTGGTATGGGTTGTTGCTCGTCACGGGCATGATGGTTGCCACCTGGATGGCCAGCCGCTATGTCACACGCAAGGGATATGACGGAGAGAAGGTGTGGGACCTGTTGGTCTGGGTGTTGATCCCTGGATTGATTGGCGCACGTCTCTACTATGTCTTTATTCAATCACCCCGTGGGCCAGAAGGGTTTGGCCGCTTCATGGCCGACCCACTTTCAATTCTGCAGATCTGGACCGGCGGGATTCACATCTATGGCGCTTTTATTTTCGGTGGCCTGGCGCTGCTGCTCTACGCACGCTGGCAAGGTCTCAATCTACCCGTCTATCTGGATGGATTGGGCATTGGGATTCCACTGGGGCAGGCGATTGGTCGCTGGGCCAACTTCATAAATCAGGAGCTATATGGCCCCCCCACAACATTGCCTTGGGGGCTACGCATCGATCCCAGCCACCGGATCCCCCCCTACCATGATCTGAGCCGTTTTCCCGAAAGTATCCGCTTTCAGCCGCTCTTTCTGTACGAATCACTCTGGAACTTTATTGGGTTTGGCCTGATTTTTTGGATTTCCCGTCGCTTTGAAAAGCAGCTACGTGCCGGTGATCTCTTTCTCTGCTACTTGATCTGGTACCCATTGGGCCGTTTCTTCATTGAATTTGTGCGCACCGATTCGTGGTTCTTTCCGGGGACGCCCTTCAATGTGGTTCACCTCCTTTCAGCGATCAGCGTCATCGGTGCAGCGCTGCTGCTCTACCTCCGTCACCGCAACTGGCAGCCCGACCACGCCATGCAAGAGGGTGTGGAGCGTTAAGTCGCTCCACCCTTGCCGTCTGTCCATTCGTCTGAACGCATATACAGTGTTGGAAAAATCCGTGGCAGCTTTGCAAACAAGGCCACGGATTTCCCATTTCTCCGTGCCGTTGGTTGCTACAGTGCGGTTGGCTTGAAAACGGTAGGTTTCCCGCTTGCCGGACCTACTCTTTTCAAACAGAGCCCACTTTAGAAACGGCAACAGCATACAAGCAAAGCTGAGGGAATAGCATGGCAATTTGGTTTGCAACCCCGGATTTGGCAGCTGCCCAGGCCATGGCCGCGAACACGTTGGTTGCGCATCTCGGCATCGAATACACCGCCATTGGCGATGATTTTCTAACGGCCAGAATGCCCGTCGATCAACGCACGCGCCAACCCTTTGGGCTGCTTCACGGCGGCGCATCGGTGGCATTGGCAGAGACATTGGGGAGCGTTGCCGCCAATCTCTGCGTAGACACCAGTCAGCACATTTGTGTGGGGCTGGAAATCAACGCCAATCACGTGCGCCCCGCGCGCGATGGCTATGTGTGGGGCACGGTGAAACCAATTCAC
This sequence comes from Caldilineaceae bacterium, assembly GCA_965228585.1. Taxonomy (GTDB): domain Bacteria; phylum Chloroflexota; class Anaerolineae; order Caldilineales; family Caldilineaceae; genus JAHBVH01. The sequence continues at coordinate 1,319,194 of CBDDHX010000004.1, read as the reverse complement.
ATTGGCGGCAGCACCCAGATCTGGCAAACGGAAATTCGTGACAAAGAGGAGCGGCTCATCTGCCTCTCGCGGCTAACCGTGGCGGTGCTAGCTCGCAAGGCCGATCCCAAGACGGGATCGGCGCAATCATGACCACATCCCAGCAATTGCATCAGCTCTTTGCCGATCCACCGCGCGAATTTGGCATCATGCCTTTCTGGTTTTGGAACGATGATCTGGATGAAGACGAGTTGGTGCGGCAGATTCACGCGTTCTATGCCAAAGGCTTTGGCGGCTTTCTGCTCCACCCACGGGTGGGGCTTTCCCGCCGGGTTGGCTATCTGACCGCAACCTATTTCCGCTTCGTTCGCATTGCGGTGGAAACGGCGGCCGCTCTGGGCATGAAGGTTGTGCTCTATGACGAAGGCTCCTATCCATCGGGTTCGGCCGCGGGGCAGGTGGTGGCCGCCAATCCGGAACATGCTTCGCGCGCCATTATCGCCCGCCAAGAGACGATCACCGGCCCGGCAACGGGCTATTGGCACCCCAATCCGGGCCGGGCGTTGACTGATGAGTTGGTGGCCGTGGTGGCCGGACGCGAGATTGCGCCTGATGTACTCGATCCAACGACGCTGCAACTGCTACCCATTCATGAATCGGAGTTGGCGCGCTATGAATTACCCGTGGGCCAGTGGCGGTTGGTGGCGATCTGGCATGTTCACAGCGGGGGTGCCATTCGGGGCGTCTTTCCCGAACAGGAAGATGGCCACGCACTCGCACCGGCGGCCGGTGATCTGCTCAACCCCGCGGCGGTGGCAAGCTTCATTCAGCTGACGCATGAGCAATATTATGCTCATTTGCGCGAACACTTTGGCAAAACAGTCATCGCCATGTTTACCGATGAGCCAATGGTGCTGGGGCGGGGTGCAAAACGGGGGCCCCAGGCATGGCCATTCACAACAGGTTTTTTGGAAGAAGCACAGAGAGGCTGGCCAGAGGATCTTCGCCTGTGGCTGCCAGCACTTTGGCTCGATTGTGGAGCCAGGACCGCGGCCTTTCGTCAACATTACACCGATGCCGTCCACGCCCGGCTGGAGCGGGTCTTCTATGGGGCGCAGGGACGCTGGGCCGCGGCGCATGGTATCGCGCTGACCGGCCACCCCGCGGAGAGCAACGATTTCGGTGCGCTCCGCCAATTCCAATGGCCAGGGCAGGATATGGTCTGGCGTTGGGTGACGCCGGGTGCAGAGAGTGCGCTGACCGGTGCCCACAGCTGCGCCCCCAAAGTGGCGACGAGCGCAGCCGCACTCCAGGGCAGCCGTCGCGTCGGCTCGGAAGCGCTGGGGGCCTACGGCTGGCAGCTGACGCTGGACGAAACCAAGTGGCTGCTCGATTGGCATCTGGTGCGCGGCAACAACCTCTTCTTTTTGCACGCGGTCTTCTATTCCCTGCGCGGGCGGCGCGCCTATGAGAGCGAGCCCGACCTGGGCTTGCACAACGTCTGGTGGCCCCATTTCGGTCTCATCGCCGACTATCTACGGCGGGTTTGCTGGCTCTTGAGCGATGGTGTGGCGGTCTGTGAAGTGGCCGTGCTCACCGCAGCCAACAACGCGGCCTGGGACGCGGCTAAGGTGCTCTATCAACAGCAGATCGATTTCCTCTACATCGACAGCGTGGCCCTTGACGCAGCCACGGTCGAGGCGGGTGCGCTCGTGGTTGGAGAAGCGCGCTACCGGGTTGTGATCTGCGACCCGCCGCTTCCAGCCACCGATCTGCTGGAGGAACATCCCGTTCTGCAACAGTTTGTGGCCGCGGGGGGTCGGCTGCTCGCGGCGTGGGAGCCTACCACGCTCGCGGCAGAAGTATCACAGGCGATCCATCCCGATCTGCAATGGCAGGGCAGCAACGGCGAAGCAGCCGACCTGCGATTTTTGCACTACCGCAAGGCCAAGCGTGACTTTTATTTTTTGGTCAACGAAGGAGAAACAGTGCTGACGGGACAACTGCTGTTGGCCAGCGTGGGCCAGGTGGAGCGTTGGGATCCGCTGACGGGGCAAACAATGACATGGCCGGGGGAACGCCGGGGCGATCGTCTCGCTGTGCCGTTGCAGTTGGAGCGGCGGGCGACTGTTATTCTTGCCGTTGATGCAAGGGGCGAACCAGCAGCAACCGTGCCACAGTTGCCCGTGCCCGGCAAGCCATTGCGGACCGTGACAGCCACTTGGCAGATCTTTGACGAAGCGGGCAACCCGCTGCACCTGCCCGCGCCGGGAGACTGGGCCCAGGTGGTGGGCTGGGAACTCTTTGCCGGTACCGTTCACTATCGCACCACCGTAACGCTTGCGCACACTGATCTGGCGGCACCCCTTTTCCTGGATTTGGGCATGGTGGGCGATATTGGCGAAGTGCACTGCAATGGCGAGCCGGTGGGCACCCGTGCCTGGGCACCTTATCAATATCGGCTTGATGGGCACGCGGTGGTGGGGACAAATCAACTCGATCTCTTCGTAACCAACACCATTGCCAACCGCTACGAAGGGTTGCAGCAACCATCGGGTCTGTTGGGGCCAATTCGACTGCTGGCGGGTCGGCAAGATCGCGACGGGAAGTTATTCGGCTGAGAGCGTGTTCAAATCAACTTCACGGTAGTCGATCTCCGCTTCCGCGCCAGAGACCATTACCGGGTTCATCATGAGCTGACCGGCGCGAATGGTGCCGATAGCAAAGCCACTGTTGTTGAGCGTGCGGAGATTGCGTTGCACACCGGGATCAATGCCGTAGAGCACCGCGGGTGCGGTAACCGAAATCGTCTTGGCAAAACTGGCAATGTGGCTGTAATGGATGTGGCCGCTCAATACACCAAGAATATTGCGGTGACAATGTACAATCGTGGCCAACGCATCGGGATTTCTCAGGCCCAATGCATTTAAGAGATCGACTGTGCAGGGCACCGGCGGGTGGTGCAGCCCAATCAGATGCCCGTGATGCATGGGCTTGGTCAGCTCATTATCGAGCCACGAAAGCTGTGCGTCATCGAGCAGACCCTCGGTCTGTCCAGGGATATGGCTGTCCAACATGATCACATTGATACCGGCCACCTCGACGCTGTAATAGTAGGGGCTATCGGCAGCAGGCTGCTCATCGAGGACAATTTTGCGAAACTTGAGCCGATCATCATGGTTACCCAGCCCAGTGAGCACGGGTACACCAAATGTTCTAAACTTACGCAAAATTACTTGCTGGAAATAGCGGTATTCAGCCGCGGTACCATTGTTGACCAGATCACCCGTCACCACAATAAAGGCAGGGTTGATCTCCATCGAGCAGATGCGAGCAAGGACCTGCTCAAGTTTGCGAGTTGGCGAATATCCTTTGACCAGATGGTCGGCACTTTCAGTCAGGTGCAGATCCGTGAGGTGAATAAAGGTCACATCAGTGGAAACAGTTTCAAAATTGGTCATGGTTTTCGTGAATGAGATTGAGAGAATGGAGTTGAGGCACAGAGCCCAAGCAGCAACCGCCCTGCAGCAGGCCATCCTCAACCAATGATTTGGATACCCGGACGTTGCTTGGGCCGCGAACTGTGGGCCGAGCACAAATTTTGCGTTGGACAAATTCTGAGCAAGTTGATAGTATCATATTTCTGAATGATCGCCACACTCGGGGCATTGTTGGATGCGTACCACAAATGGGGATGAGCTGAACAATGTCGACTCCTTTCTCTGCAGTTCCCCAAACTGGACCCAATCTGATCTAATGGACAGTCACGAAACAATTCGGTGTAGCCGGGGCTGAGCAGGTCAAAGCCACTATGGCCTGGTTTACCCGGGTAGGTACGCAACTTTCATTAGCTCTTCATCAATGGAAGAAAATTTGGACTTCTGCTAGCCAGCACCAATCAGAGCTGTTCTGGTCATCAGCTTGCTTTTCCACCCCAAGCTCGGCGCCGAATGATGCGCCCGTTGAGCTCGTCGACCGCGGCAAAAGTTCCGATCAACAGAGAAACGAGAGATTTTCATGAGTAACCTGGCCCTTGCGCCCCTAACAACCGTTGCTGAACAGATTCGAACGCGTGATCTGTCACCGGTGGAGCTGACCAAACAGCTATTGAGCCGGATTGAAGCGCTGGATCCGCGCTTCCATTGTTATGTCACTGTCACGGATGAACTGGCGTTGGAACAAGCAACAGCAGCAGAAAAAGCAATTCAGGCCGGTCAGTACCGTGGACCGCTCCATGGCATTCCCATTGCGCTCAAGGATTTGTGCGACACAAAAGGGATTGGCACCAGCTGTGGCGCCGCCATGTTGAGTGACTTTGTGCCGGGCGCGGATGGCACCGTCACACGCAAGTTGGCTGACGCGGGAGCGGTTCTGCTCGGCAAGGTACACATGACCGAGTTTGCCCTGCGTTGGCACCACCCCTATCGGCCAATTCCAGTGAACCCGTGGGGTGAAGGACGCTGGCCCGGCGTCTCGTCGAGCGGTTCGGGCGTGGCGGTTGCCGCTGGCCTCTGCTATGGCGCAATTGGTACCGATACGGGTGGATCAATTCGTTTTCCGGCCGCGGCCAATGGCATTGTCGGCCTCAAGCCCACCTTTGGCCGCGTGAGCAGAGCAGGCGTATTTCCATTGGCCGGTTCGCTCGATCATGTCGGCCCGCTGACACGCACCGTGGCCGACGCGGCAGCCTGGCTCCAGGCGATTGCCGGCCACGATCGCGCCGATCCCTTCTCTAGCAACGTGCCGGTGCCCGATTACATGGCAGCGCTCAAAGCGAGCGTGGCCAGCCTGCGCATTGGGGTCGATGAGGCATATGTGACGGAGGGTGTACAGCCCGCGGTCGCCAAGGCAATTCTGGCGGCGGTGGATGTCTTGCGCACAATGGGCGCGGAAATTGTGCCCGTCACGGTGCGCGAACCAGCGCTGGACGCGCTGGTGGAAGCGTGGTATGTGCTCACCGCGGGGGATGCACTGGTGGCCCATGCCGATCTCTACCCTGCTCGTCGGGCTGAGTATGGACCGTTCCGGGCGTTGCTGGATGATGGCGCCAAACTGACGGCCCAGGATTATGCCACGGCCCATCAGCTACGCGAAGAGGTCGCAAGCCAAATAACGCAGCTCTTTGCCAATGTGGATCTGCTGGTCACGCCCAGCATGCCCACCACCGCGCCCCGCATGGACGAAACCGGACAGCCGCTGATGCAAGAGGGATATGTTCGGGCACGGTACACCTATCCCTTCAACTTTAGCCGCCATCCCACGCTCTCGCTCCCCTGTGGCTTTGATGAAGACGATCTGCCAATCAGTTTGCAACTGGTGGCAGGACACTTCCGCGAAGAGCTCCTCTGCCGCGCCGGCCACGCCTATGAAGCAGCGACCAGTTGGAACAAACAGATTCCGCCACTCTTGTAGTCCGACAGAGCGCCGTGTGAATTCTGAACCCTGTGCCGCCCGTTCGCGGGAGCCACAGCCTTGAAATTCTTCGTCGTTCCTCCCCAAAATGGCAGATCCCTGCGCAACATGAATTACTGGGTAGCTCCTGTTGCAGGAGCCCATGGTTCGCCCGTCGTTTGCCCCTCTTTGAGCAGCTTACCCTTACCCACATCTTTTCTACCAGAGGTAGAGGTGGGGTCACTATGACGCTCTCTGGGAGATGTCGGTCATCTCCCAGAGAGCGTCATTCCACCTTCTCGACATATGGGTAAAGCTAATCGAGAAATCATGGTAACGCTGCACAATGGTGGAATCAGCATTCGCTAATGCGCACTCCGCAAGGTGCAAGGTCTATTTGCTCTCTCTACAAGCTCTGCGCAGAGGGGCATGGGGCTAGCCCCCATCGTCATCATGGCGGTTTGGATGTTGAATACCATAAATGCATGGTAGGCAGCATTCATCTGAGACCAGGAAACGCTTGCCAAAATGCTCTGAGAACGTTGCGTAGAACGCTTTGGGAACGCCCCGCATCGTAGAGTAGATGGAGATTCCCTGAATTTGTCTATGTCCGGATTCTGCCAGCTACTACCGCAGGGATGGTTTGCCGATGATCACGCAGCATTGTTGCCAGCAATGCAACAAACGCTAGCACGGCAGACTCTCCAAAGATCTCTGGACTTATGCAACTTATCGAGAAGAGCCACCAATCGCGTTGCCTGCTCTCCACGGAAAGCTCTTCTCGGTGCGTAAGCCATGGATCGGTCGAGCAGGCATTTCGAGAGGAGAGCGGCCAGATGTTGAAATCGTTCCTTCCCCCCAAGCTACGTTACAAATGGGAGCATTTTGAAGGTGGCCAAGCGGATGATAACGACTGGAGAACCTTTGTCTCCCCCGATGAACAACTGACGGCAACGGATGTTGAGCAACAGAACCATCTGCCCAAGCCCCTGCGCTTTGTCTACGAGTTGTTCTTCATCACATTCATTGTTCTGGGTGCGGTAATTGGGCTGCTCTGGCAGCAGGCGGAAGAGCGCTACACCAGCATCGAAGCGCAGATAAAAGCACTGAGTGCAGAGATTGTCACGCTGCATGTACAGGGGCAGCATTCACAATCCGCTCGGACAGAGAGTACGGAACCGGCAGTCGGCGTGGCCGATGGGTGGATAACGCTGGAAACAGCCTATTTTCGGTTCATTCTGCCCGAAAGTGACCGGCAGTTTGTCACCACGCTGGCCACCAAGGCCGATGCTCATTATGGTCAACTGCGTCAACGCCTGGGTCTGGCAGCACCGGACCTGGAAAAGAAGGTACTCATTGGCCTGCACGCGACGGGAGCACCCCATGGCCAACCGTGGACGGAGCCACTCTTCAAGGGCAAAAAGTTGGCCAAATTCACCTTTCTGCTCACTTCACCAAGTAGTATGCTGGCCGCTGGTGGAACTGCGGTGCGCCAACGTTTTGAGGGGAACTTTACTCAGCAAACCATGCGCCACTTGCTGGACGAAGCGTTGCAAGCACGCCAGACAAAACTGTCATGGACTCCCATGATCAATGGGCTCTACCGCTATTTGGCAGTACCAGCTGGTCCCCAAAGTGAAGAGAGCCTCAGCCAGGTGGAGCTGCGAAAGCGCCATCGCGCCCAAGAGGTATCCTTGACGCATGCGTTGCAGAGAACAGAAACATCGCGCTCTCGTCTGGAACAAAATGATATTGCTGATCCCTACCTGACCTATTGGTTGGCCGATCTCATTCTTGAATATATTTTCGCAACGTACGGGGTAGAAATTGTACCCCGGCTGTTGGATGGCTTCGAGGAGCACGAAGATTGGGAGACGCTCGTGCCAGCGCTCTTTGACCAACCGATCAGTGAGTTTGAAGCGGCATGGTATGCCTACTTGCACACGCACTATCCCAAGCCGCCCGAATAACGTGGCATTTGCAAGCTAGCGGGAAGCGGTGCGTCCCATTTTCGGGGACGTACAGAAGAGGAGCAGATTGAGCGTCCGCTCTAGGCCCCAAATGTGGTACCACCCGCGGGAAGGCGTGCGGTACTACATCATGCTCCTTTTCTGCTATAATCTATAGCATGAACGAATCCGTCATGATTGAACTACTGCGCACCAAGCTGCACCTTCCGCAAACGCCGCCCAATTACATGCCCCGACCAGCATTGGCCGCGCGGCTTGCCCAAGGCTGTCAGCACCGGCTGACCCTGATCTCGGCACCGGCTGGCTTTGGTAAATCCGCGCTGGTGGCAGCCTGGCTGCAAGAGATCAACCGCCACCCGGAGCACCCATCGACCCCGCGGTTCGGCTGGCTGACCCTCGATATCAATGATAATGACCCCCACCGTTTTCTGACCTACCTGGCCGGGGCGCTCGACCTGCCCATTGCCGCACAAAATACGACCACGGTCGAGCCGCGCCTGGTCCCGCTGCTCAACAGGTTGGCAAATGCGCCAACCCCGCACCTACTGGTGTTGGATGACTATCATCTCATTACAAACCGTGTCATCGATGAAGCGCTAACATTTCTGATCGACAACGCGCCGCCAACCCTGCACATCTACATCACCACCCGCGCCGATCCCGATCTGCCGTTGCACCGCTGGCGCGCCCGCCAACAGCTGGTCGAGATTCGGGCAGATGAGTTGCGCTTTACCCGGGCCGAAAGCGCCAGCCTCTTGCAAACAACCCTGCAACTGCCAATTAGCGACCGAGATGTTGCAACGCTAGATGGGCAGACCGAGGGCTGGATCGCGGCGCTGCAAATGGTGGGGCAGTCGCTGCGCGGGCGCTCCCGCGTGGCCATCGGCGACTTTGTCAATGGCTTTCGGGGCAGCCATCGCTTCATCCTGGATTATCTCGTTGAAGAAGTGTTGCAACAACAGTCGCCCGCCACACAACAGTTTCTCTTGCAGACCGCTATCCTCAATCGCCTTTGCGCGCCCCTCTGTGCTGCGCTGCTGGCAACAGATGCAGCACAGCATGAGCCCACACAAAGAGCAGGAGCGGAGGAGAGTCAGGCGATTCTGGAAAGCCTTGCGGCACACAACCTTTTTACCTTTGCCCTCGATGATGTCCGGCAGTGGTTTCGCTATCATCACCTCTTTGCCGATTTTCTGTGCATGCATTTGACTGCCACCATGCCCGACCGTCTCCCCCAACTGCACCGCCGCGCTGCGCGGTGGTATGCCGCGGCTGGTCATTACGAGGAAGCGATTGACCATGCCCTGCAAGGGGGAGCGGAGGATTGGGCCGCGGCGTGGACCGCGGATCGAACCCCCCTGCTGCTTGCCAGCGGCGAAGTTGCAACGCTAAAAAATATGCTGGCCAAGCTACCGCAAGCCGTCGTGCAGGGTAACTATCGCTTGCTGTTGGCGCAGGCCTGGGCCGCCACCGCGGTCATGGATCATCACGACCCAGTGCCAGATTTCGATCGGCTGGAGGAGCTGATCCGATCCGCTGCAGAGATGGAGCGCGCGCGCCGAACCGATCTGTTGGGGCAGGTACTGGCCATGCGCACCACCTGGGCCGTCAGCCTCAACCAGATCGGAGCTGCCCGAACCCATGGCCAAACCGCGCTGACCATATTGGCACCGGATGCGTTGGTGATGCGCAACTTACTCACGCTTCAATTGGGCAATGCCGAGCGAATTGAGGGCAACATTGGTCCCGCGTTGGCCCACTATCAGCGCATTGTGGCGCAGGGAGCCGCGGTCGGCGATGCGCTGATCATCTACATCACCCACCATCACGCGGGCAAGCTGCTGCGCCTGCAAGGTGACCTGGCCGGGGCAGAGGCGTGTTACGAACGAGCCATCCAGATCAATCAACAACTCGACCGGCCAACGCCATTGGTGGGGTTGGCCCATTTGGGGCGAGCCGAAGTGCATTGGGAACGGTGGCAGTTGGCGGCCGCACAGAACGAGCTAGCCGTGGCCGTGGAGCAGTGCCAACTCGCGGGTATGGTGGAAGGGGTGGCCTTGGCCCATCAATTGCAGATGCGCATTGCCCACGTCCAGCAACAGCCGGCCGCGGCCCAACAGGCACAAGCAGCGGCTCAACCATTCTTCCGGGCGATCAAAGAGGCCGATGGTCCCCTCTGGTGGGCCATGCAAAGGCTGCGCGCCGCGCTGCCGATTGATGATCGCGCCACGATCTATCAACAGCTGACCCAGCTTGATCTGCAACAGACCATGGCCGCGGATCTGCGGCACGAGCTGGGGGTGCTGCTGGGTCAGGTTCATCTCTACTTGCAACAACCCGCGGCAAGCCTGGCCATCGTTGCCCAACTACGCCCCCAAACAGATCCAGCGCATCCCTTTGCCACGCTGGATTTCGAGCTCATTGAAGCGGCGGCGCTTGTTCAACAGGGACAAGCAGCGGCTGCCCGTGCGCCATTTCAAACCGCGCTGGAAATGGCGGCCACTCATGGAAGCATGCGCAGCTTCATGGAAGTGGGGATACCCTTGCAACCGTTGTTGGCAGCTGTGCACGCACAGTTGACGGAACGGGCCGCGGCATTTGCAGCTTTGTTGGCAACTCACCTGCCGGCAAAACCCACTCCCACCCCACCGTCTACCCCACCGTCTACCCCACCGTCCACAGCTCTGCCTCCCGATCCGCTGGTCGAGCCGCTGAGCGAGCGCGAACAGGAGATCCTGCAGCTCATTGCGACTGGTCACAAGAACCAGGAGATCGCGGAGACGCTCCTCATCAGCCTCAACACGGTGCGCTATCACACCAAAAATCTCTTTGGCAAGCTTGCTGTCCACAGACGTACCCAAGCTGTGGCGCGGGCACGCGAGTTGGGGCTGCTTGCCTAACAGAAGCACCAATCAATTGGGCTTCCAACAGCGTGCAGCGGTCTCAACCGCTGAGCAGAAGCATCAATGAATTGGGCTTTCCTCGGTTAGCAGCGGGGTTCACCCCCGCGCATCTGCAATGTCAACAGATGTCAGTTTGGCAAGTGACTCTTCGTCCCCTTGGGCACAGCCAATGGCTCTGCTTACGCCTCTAACGCCTCTTCCCTGGATCAAGCGCTGAGTTGCTGCGTCGTGCCGCCGCGGATGGCAGTTCCCTGCGCTACATGAGCTATTAACCTACATCTCACACTACATCGCACACTACATCGCACACTACACAAATGTGTGGTGACTTGGCGCGCCGGCCCGCCTATACTTTCCCCATGAACAGAGCGAGAGGGCAATCACACGAGCAATCACACGAGCAATCACACGGGCAATCACAATGGTATGAGATTGAGGTGCAGGGTCACCTGGCAGAGCGCTGGCAACAGTGGCTGGTTGGCTTCGAGGTGATAGAGCAAGCGGATGGCCACACAATTTTGCGCGGGCCAGTCGCCGATCAGGCGGCCTTGCATGGTGTGCTGGCCAAGATCCGTAACGTGGGGCTCACCCTGATCGCGCTGAATCGTGTGACAGCAACGCAACAATAGCAACGTTAAGATTGATAAGGCCAATCTTGGGTGGATCAGTAGTAGCATTCCTCATCTAGTACAGTTGAGCGTAAATACCACGGCGGTAAATCAGGCCATGTGACTCGAGTGAAGAGGCAAAATTACGTGTGGCCTGATTACCGCCGGGACCTACTAGCAACCCAACCACATGCAAACAAGGGAGAGAAAGATGCGCAACATTATGCTGTTTATTCTGCTGGTCAATGGATTGGCCTGGTTGGGGCCATGGCTCGGTGGCAGCCCGACTGAACCGGGACCGGGGCTTTTCGTCTGGGGCAGCGCGCCCTTGGTCGCGGCCCTGATCATGCGCTGGCTCGTGCGTGACCGGATCAGCTTTGGCATGCGGCCGGTCCTGCGTGCCAACAGTCGTTGGTATCTGCTGAGCCTGCTCTACTATCCAGTGACCATTGCCATCACTCTGATGGTGGGCACGGCATTGGGAGTCGTTGTGTTTCATGAATTTTCGCCGGCGGCACTGTTGCCGGTCATATTGCCCACCATGGTGATCTACCTTGTCTTTGGCTTCTTTGAGGAAGTGGGCTGGCGCGGTTATCTGACACCCCGAATGCAAATGCTCAACGATGGGCTGGCCGGCTATCTGCTAATTGGCATCGTCTGGGCGGCGTGGCATCTGCCCTACATGGCCGAGCTTTGGGGCCACAGCACCGAGAGCATGGTCACCTTTGTGCCCCGCTTTGTGCTCGGCAGCACGATCTCCGCCGTGCTCTATGGCGAGATTCGTCAACGCACGGGGACCTTTTGGCCCGCGGTGCTAATGCACTGGACCGGCAACACGATCGCCAACACATTGCTCACGGGGATTGTCACGCTGGTGCCGGGCTGGGAATGGCTGGGCACTTTTGGGGCCAGCGGCTTTTTCATGATGATCATGGCTGCGCTGTTGGGCGGCTGGCTCTACCATCGCCGCCGCAACCACGCGAGAATTACGTCCACGCTGCAGCCAGAATGGAGCCAGCAATGAAACGTGCGCTACGCTATCTGCTCTACAGCAGCGGCACGCTCATTGGCATGCTCGTGGTGGCCGCAGTCGCGCTCTACTTGAACACAATGGGTGAGCATCAGGTGCCCGCAACGGTGGCTACCGATCCCACACTGCCCCAGGTGACCATCGATGGTGTCACCTTTCATGCCGAGAGCTTCGGTGACCCGGCGCGGCAAACCGTGATTGTGGTGCATGGTGGCCCCGGGGGTAATTATGGCGATCTGCTCAACTTGCACCAGTTGGCCGATGAATATTTTGTGGTCTTCTATGATCAGCGCGGCGCGGGACTTTCGCCACGGGTAGACGCGGCCGAGCTGTCGCTGGAATCGTCCGTTGCCGATCTCCACCGATTTGTCACCCACTACGGACAGGGCGGCATGGTACACTTGGTTGGCCACTCATGGGGCGCGATGTTGACAGCGGCCTATCTGGGGGAACATCCCACCCACGTGGAAAAAGCTGTGTTGGCCGAACCGGGCGCCGTCACCAATGCCGGGTTGGCTCGTTTTCAGGAACGTCAAGCCGCGGCACAGGGGCTAGCCTACTATCGGGTGTTGCTCCCAACGCTCTTTGCAAGTCTTCACCTGGTCGATCCAGACGCCGACGCGCAGCAGGATTACATCTTTGGCCGCATGTCAGCTGCTTTTGTCGATTCCGCGGCATCTGGCTATCGCTGTGCAGATGCCACGGTGCAACCCGTGCAACCCACTCTCCCCCTGCCCGAACCGCGCTTTGGCGCAACCGCGTATACAAAGCTTTTTGGCCCCCAAGCCGACCTTTCATCGATCGTTGCCAATGCTGGCAACTTCACGCGCGAGCTGCTCTTCATGGCCGCGGCATGTAGCGAGTTTATCGGAGTTGCCTGGCAAGAGCAACAGATGCACTATTTTCCCAACGCGACGCTCGCCGTAATTCCAGCAGCGGGGCACAACATGTTCGCAGAAAATCCAGCCGCTACGCTGGCAGAGATCCGCCAATACTTTGGCAGACCATCTAAAGTAAGCTCTGTCCGAAAACGGTAGTACTGCTTCTTTGGCAGACCACGAAAAGATCTACCGTCATCAAGCCAACCGCACCCTAGAACAGAGTAGTCTACATCCATCAACAACAAACGGAGTCCATTATGAACGTATCCACAACCAATCTCTATGCAGCCAATCGTACCTCAGTTGCCGACCGCGCAGAAGGTGCCAGGGCGACCGCGGCCACTTATCGCCAGCCCCTTGTCTCGTTGTTGCTGGCCATGCTCCTGAGCTTTGCCACGTTGGTGCCGGGTGGACCAATTGAAAATCGCGACTTCTCCCACCTGACTGGCCTGATCTTCTGGGGCTTCAATGCGTTTCTAATCACCCTCAGTCTCAGCGGTTTTATCACCACCTGGTTGATTTGGCGCGGCGTGCGACGTGCTCATTGGGCAGCAATAATCGTCGGTTGGCTCTTTGTGGTGGTGGTGGCGCTGGATCTGGGCAAAGTCTTTCCCACGTCGCCCGATGCCACGGGATTTGCCTTGGGCTTGATCATGATCGTCGATGCGATTCTGGCGGGGAACATTGTTCTCTTTGCCCACAAAGCGCTGGGTCACCTGTAGGCTGGGCCAACAAGTTGTCGGGCGCCAGGGCAATTGCAACGGTGGCTCAGTGCTCGGCGACTGCTTATCAACTGCACTTTCGCAAACAGCAATGCCTGACTACCGCGCCGCCACGGGGGTCAGCGATTCGCCCAGATAGACGGTGAATTGTGAATCACTCTCGGCCCGGGCGCAGGGGTTGAGCGAGTCCAATGCGCCCGCGGCTCGGTATTCGATAATCACTTCCCCATCGTGCTCCCAGATGAGGTTGCGCGCCAGATCGGCCAATTCGCGCTCGGTGAAACAGTAGCCCTCCTGATCGCTGTGAGTCACCCAGACCATCACAGCCCCCAGACCACGCTCCTCCACGGAAAAGATGGTATCGCGCATGATGCCCTCGCGCGTGAAGGTGGGCTGCATCCGCTCAGTTGGGCAGGCGGTCAAGAGCAGCGCCATCGCCATCAACAGCAATAACAGACTGCTGCTACGGCCACGGATCTTGCTTTGCATGCTTCATGCTTCCTTTCAATTGATAGGTTCACGGACTAAACTAAAGTGGGCTCTGTTTGAAAACAGTTGTTCCGGCAAGCGGGAAACCTACTGTTTTCAAGCCAACCGCACTGTAGTACTGTTGGGCATGACCTATTGTGTATTTAATGCAGTGTGACCAACGCTTCTTCGTATTCGGTCTCCGTCCAAGTAGGATCGGTTGTGTGCAGCGCACAGGTGCCACGACCAGGCGTAAAGCAGGTTGCTTGCACCTGTGCAATGCACTCTGCTCTGCCGTGGCCTAGCTCTTAACCTTGACGTCGTGCTGCACTGAATGCAGTTTCGTTCGGTTGCCAGCGGCCCAAGTAGGAGGTGCTGTGTGCAGCGCACAGGCGACACGATCGGGCGTAATCCAGGTTGCTTGCACCTGTGCAATGCACTCTGCTCTGCCGTGGCCTAGCTCTTAACCTTTACGTTGTGCTGCACTGAATGCAGTTTCGTTCGGTTGCCAGCGGCCCAAGTAGGGGGTGCTGTGTGCAGCGCACAGGCGACACGATCAGGCGTAATCCAGGTTGCTTGCCCCTGTGCAATGCACTCTGCTCTGCCGTGGTGTAGTTCTTAACCTTGACGTTGTGCTGCACTGAATGCAGTGTAACCGCAGTTTTGTGCGTTTGGCCTTCGTAGTGCCCAGACATTGACCACATCTGCGAATATCACCAGCATGTAATACGTGTCCCCGGATCTAACGTCGCGCCGACGTTGGCAGAGGCAGACGGGCCGCGGTACAATAGCTTATCACTCTTACTATCTGTCCTGAACTTCTCTGCGTCAACGTAGCTGACTAGACGTGGTTCACGCACCACAACAGAATTGACGTGGTTCACGCACCACAACAGAATTGACGTGGTTCACGCACCACAACAGAATTGACGTGGTCTTAGCGCCACAACCGAAGTTCAGGATAGGCTCTGATTAGCAACAGCTTGCGACCGTACCCGAACAATCAACCGTATGGAGTTCAGGAGAAACTTATGATCAACTGGGGCATTATCGGCGCGGGGGGTATTGCGCGCGTCTTTGCCAATGGCTTGCGCTTTGCCAAAACCGGACAACTCGCGGCAATTGCCAGCCGCACTCCCGGTAAGGCCGACGCGTTGGCCGATCTCTTTGGCGTGGAAAAACGCTACACGGGCTATGAGGAGTTGCTCGACGACAGCGCCATTGACGCCGTCTACATCTCCACCATTCACCCGGCCCACCTACAGCCGGTGCTCATGGCGGCCGAAGCAGGCAAACATATTCTGGTGGAAAAGCCCATTGCCATGAACGCGGCCGAAGCAGCCACCATGATCGAGGCCGCGGCCAAACATGATGTTTTTCTCATGGAAGCGTTCATGTACCGCTGCCATCCACAGATCGCCAAAATGGTCGAGCTGATTCAATCCGGTGCCATTGGCGATGTGTTGGTGGTGCGCTCTACCTTTGGCTATCACGCCAGCTTCAATCCCGATTCGCGCGCCTACAACCGTGACCTGGGTGGCGGTGGCATTCTCGATGTCGGTTGCTATCCCGCTTCGATGGTGCGGCTGGTGGCCGGGGCCGCGGCGGGCAAGCCCTTTCTCAATCCAGTGGCATTCAAAGCGACGGGCGTGGTCGGCCCCACTGGCGTCGATCATTACACCACCGCCACGCTCAAATTTGAGAACGATGTGGTCGCGGAGATTGCAACGGCCGTTGCGTGTAACCTACCCCCCGATACCGTCATCTACGGCTCAGAGGGAATTCTGTCGGTGCCCAACCCGTGGCTGCCGTCGAGCCCGTGCCGCACGGCCCAAACAGCCCTGCCCCTCGACACTACTTTTCCCCCCGCGACGCTGTTGCTCCACAAACGGGGTGCAGCGCCAGAAGAGATCACCGTCGAGGTGGACCGCGATCTCTTTAGCTATGAAGCGGACATGGTGGGCGAACACATTGCCAATCGCCAAGCACCTGTCGCCACCTGGGACGATACCCTTGGCAACATGACCACCCTTGACGTCTGGCTGGCCGAGCTTGGGGTAGAGTACGCCTAGCCGACAACAGGTGGGGCGAAAAAATTAGGTGCCGCTCCGTTGCTGGAGCGGCACCTGAAGTGGGCTCTGTTTGAAAACAGTAGTTCCGACCAGAGGAAAACCTACGGTTTTCAAGCCAACCGCACTGTAGTACCCTTGGGCGTACATACCACGGCGGTACATAAGCCCGTGGCAAACTTACCCATTCCACTCAAGTAGCGTGAGTTTATTCACGCCGGGATCTACTAGTTGGGTGAAATAGGGCTGGCGGGGAAGAGAGCTGCTGCTTGCTTTGCGCAACCGGATATTTCCCGCTGCTTCCCCATCCACCTTTTGCTATCGTTGCAGCCAAATCCCAAAATCTCAGTGAGCGCCGTTCTGTCCGTTCTGGCGGTTGGCGCGGATCGGGCGCAGTTGGCTCAGATCGCGCACCGCGCCCTTGGCCGCGCTGGTAACGGCCAGGCTATAGGCTTCCAATGCACGGGAGACGAGGCGGGGTCGTTCGCCGGGAGTCCAGGCGTCGTCACCCTTGGCCTCCATCTTTTGGCGGCGTTCAGCCAACTCTGCAACCGAAAGCTTGACGTTGATCGTGCGTTCGTGAATGTTGATGGCGATGATGTCGCCCTCTTCAATCAGACCGATGTTGCCCCCTTCGGCGGCTTCCGGCGAAATGTGGCCAATGCTCAGCCCCGAAGTGCCGCCACTGAAGCGACCATCGGTGATCAGTGCGCAGGCTTTGCCCAGATTTTTGGATTTGATGTACGAAGTGGGGTAGAGCATCTCTTGCATGCCCGGCCCACCCTTGGGCCCTTCATAGCGGATCACCACCACATCGCCCGGCTTGATCTTGTCATTCAAGATGCCATCACAGGCCGCGTCCTGCGAGTGGAAGATGCGGGCCGGCCCCTCAAAGATCCAGACACTATCATCGACACCCGCGGCCTTGACAATGCAGCCATCCTGCGCAATGTTGCCATAGAGCACACAGAGACCGCCGTCCTGGCTATAGGCAAATTCGGGCGAGCGGATACAACCGGCCGCGGGATCAATGTCCAACTCTCTGTACATGCTGCTCTGGGAAAAAGCCTGGGTGGTGCGCACACCGGCTGGCGCGGCCTTGAAGAATTCTTCGGCCTCGGAATTTGGATCGGTGCGAATGCTGTATGCCTGGATCTGCTCGCCCATGGTCGCGCCCGAAACCGTTTTGCACTCCAGATTGACCAGATCCCGTTCGCTCAACATCTCCATGATCGCCATGATACCGCCGGCGCGGTGGACATCTTCCACGTGGAAGTCAGACGAGGGCGCCACTTTGCAGAGCGTTGGCACGTAGCGCGAAATATCGTCGATATCCTGCATGGTAAAGTCAAGCTCGGCCTCGTGGGCAATGGCCAGGATGTGAAGCACGGTGTTGGTCGAGCCGCCCATGGCAATGTCTAGCGCCATGGCATTTTTAAAGGCATCATAGCCGGCAATCGAGCGGGGCAACAGTGAATCATCCCCCTCCAGATAATGCTCCTTGGCCATTTCGACAATCCGTTTGGCCGAACGCTCAAAGACACTCCAGCGGTTGGCATGGGTGGCGACAATGGTGCCATTGCCGGGCAGCGCCAGCCCCAGCGCTTCATTGAGACAGTTCATGCTGTTGGCGGTGAACATGCCGGAACAGGAGCCACAGGTGGGGCAGGCGAGCCGCTCCATCTCCAGCAACTTCTCATCCGAAACGCTGCTATCCCCCGCCGCGATCATGGGATCGATGAGATCGAGCTTCTTGTCGCCGCTAACCCCCGCTTCCATTGGCCCACCGGAGACAAAGATTGTCGGAATATTCAGACGCATGGCGGCCATGAGCATGCCGGGCGTAATCTTGTCACAGTTGCTGATGCAGATGAGCGCGTCGGCACAGTGCGCGTTGACCATGTATTCGACCGAATCGGCGATAAGATCGCGGCTGGGCAGCGAATAGAGCATGCCATCGTGTCCCATGGCAATGCCATCGTCCACGGCAATCGTATTGAATTCGACGCCATAGCCGCCGTTGGCATCGATGACTTTTTTGACTCGTTGGCCAATTTCGTGCAGGTGGACGTGGCCCGGCACGAATTGGGTAAATGAGTTGGAAATGGCGATGATCGGCTTGCGAAAATCACCGTCGGTCATGCCAGTGGCACGCCACAGCGCGCGCGCGCCAGCCATGTTGCGCCCCTGGGTGGTGGTACTACTTCTCAGCTTTGCCACAATGTTCCTCCTTGTTGCGTACGTTGCCTGATCGATTAGTTGTCTGAACGAAAATTTGTCTGTGCAATAATTTGTCTGACAGATGCGTATAGATGCGTAGTTGGGTCGTTGGGTATGGGAGAACTGGCGATCATTACAAGCGACAGTCGCCGCGCGCTGTGCCGGGATCAGAGCGGCAACGTCTGGAGGAGATGATCGATAAATTCGGTGTCACTCTTTGACGATCTCTCCTCGCCCAGAAATTGGCGCCAGTAGGCACGCATGAAACAGCTGCCCAACAGCATGTCCGCCACCGTGTCAGCGTCGAGCTTGGCCGCGACTCGCCCCCGTTGCTGTTCAGCTTGCAGATAGTGGCTAATCGCGGCGTTAAATTTATGGGGGCCCGCGTCGCGCTCCTTGAGCAGCGCGCGGTGGCGGGTCAGCAGCGTGCGTTCCGCAAAGAAAGCCGCGCCCATGGGAATTGATTGGTGAAAGAAGCACAGTGCGGCACGGGCGATCTCGGTCAGTGTCGCCTGCACCGTGCCCTGCCCAACCCGCTCGGGCAGCGCCGCCAGCAAGGGCACAAACTCGGGCAACTGCTCATTGAGAATGGCGAGGAAGATCTCCTCCTTGCTGCCAAAGTGGTTGTAGAGATTCCCTTCGGAGCAGCCCGCGCGGCGCGCGATCTCTTTGGTGGTTGCCCGCGCGATCCCTTTTTGGTACATAATATCGGCCGCAGCCTGAATGATGCGGTCCCGGCTCTCGTGTTGCTGGTTTGCGTGCTGATTGGCCAATAGCGCTGCCATCCTTTCCTGCGTGAGTGAGTGTTCACTCATAATACCCAAAGGCGGTTGATTTGTCAACCCCATTTTTGCGCGAGGAGGCTTTGGATCCCGATTGAATTTGGAGGACGCAGCGCGCAGCAGACACCCGGCAAGCCAGCGCACCCGCTCTTTTCGCCAGGTGACAACGCCATGCTTTTCTGGTATACTTGCTGCACGGGGATTGTGCCGGCAGCGTGATTGGCCACGTACTGTTTGGCAAACGGGGCACAGAGCAACCAAAACCGGGCTCGTGCGCCACCTGTTTCGCAAACCTGGCCCAGGCAGCGGCGAATTTGGCCGATTTGGAATGAGCAGCATTACGCACCAGAGAAAAACGCTGCGCAAACCTCCCCCGTTTTTGGACAAAATTTGGTTTGCGAAACGGAGCGGAAACAAGCGGAGCATTGACACAATGGTAGCAAAAATCGACGCCACAGAACGCCCCCCACGCCTCTTTACCACGGCCCAAGGTCATCTCGCCCATTTTCCCGCCTGCAACAGGCAGCGACAGCACCATTCGATCCGAAAGAGCGGATATTGAAACGCGCCAGCTCTAATATGCGTTGGTCCTGCATGTTGACAGCACCATTCGATCCGAAAGAGCGGATATTGAAACTCGGGACGGGTTCCATTTGGCGACACTAGGCACATTACAGCACCATTCGATCCGAAAGAGCGGATATTGAAACTCATCGATGTAGAGGCGGCGCAGCTCGGCGTCGGTACAGCACCATTCGATCCGAAAGAGCGGATATTGAAACACAGAGCTATGGGAGGTTTGTCTACCGTGGCCACAACAGCACCATTCGATCCGAAAGAGCGGATATTGAAACCGAAAAGGCAGAGGAGATCGCAGAGGCAGGCGATCGACAGCACCATTCGATCCGAAAGAGCGGATATTGAAACGTGCGCGGCAACGATCCGTGCGTAGATGAATCAATCACAGCACCATTCGATCCGAAAGAGCGGATATTGAAACCCAAGTATGTTAGAAGTACTCTTCTCGACCGTTTTAACAGCACCATTCGATCCGAAAGAGCGGATATTGAAACACACCAGCAACAAAGCATCGGCATAAGCGGCCATCACACAGCACCATTCGATCCGAAAGAGCGGATATTGAAACATTTGACAACAGGATTTACACAGTTTAGGAGAGAAACAGCACCATTCGATCCGAAAGAGCGGATATTGAAACTTTAGCCACCTGCCGCTGTTTGCCACCACTCTGGCGTACAGCACCATTCGATCCGAAAGAGCGGATATTGAAACAATGTTGGACCTTAGGGTGTTCGTTCGGCTTCGCACAGCACCATTCGATCCGAAAGAGCGGATATTGAAACATCGGGCAGCTTGCCACGAGCAATGACGTGGGCACCACAGCACCATTCGATCCGAAAGAGCGGATATTGAAACACCACCCGCCAAAAACCAGCGCAACCGCAAATATAAACAGCACCATTCGATCCGAAAGAGCGGATATTGAAACTGGCATCATTTCGCCCTCAGCACGTCGAACCCCACCCACAGCACCATTCGATCCGAAAGAGCGGATATTGAAACAGGCTGGGCAAGTGTCAAACCGAACACGATGTTTCACAGCACCATTCGATCCGAAAGAGCGGATATTGAAACGTCCCATCGCTTGATTGCGTAAATCTGTCGGCTAAAGACAGCACCATTCGATCCGAAAGAGCGGATATTGAAACACCGGCTATCCCCTTGTGGTAGTTTGCCGGTCGCCATACAGCACCATTCGATCCGAAAGAGCGGATATTGAAACGACATACATGCTGATACTTGCGATGATACAGCAAGCACAGCACCATTCGATCCGAAAGAGCGGATATTGAAACAGAGGCAGGACAGCGGCAAGCTCTTTCAATTCAGCCAGCACCATTCGATCCGAAAGAGCGGATGCAGTGGTGTTTCGGCACTTTTGAACCTCGCCTTGCTGAGGCCAGGCCGAAGCATGCGCAAGAGATAGTGACTGAGCAGTTTGAATTTGCCTGATGGCACGCTGGTAGACCGATGCTAATGAAACAATACCGCTACGCTTCCACGCTCCACCTTCTGCAACCGTGCTCCGTGCGGGGCAGGGCTCGAGGCCGCGAAGCTGCCGCCGCTGCTGTTGCCGCCATCAATTTGGTGGCCAACCAACGACAGGGCAGGCAGTAAGCGTTCACGTTCTTTGCCACGCTCTCTGTTCCAGCCAACACAACCCGGCAGAGACGTTCACTGGTAAAGTTGTCCAGGAACGGCTTCCCATGCGTGGGAGGTTTTTGCGCGTCCCCGTGCTCACGAGCACCAACCTCGCATGTTTGGGCCCAAGTCGTCAGAGACGATTATTGAGAAGAGGAGGTAAGCTGATATGCAACAACCACAACAGTTGAATCGACCGCGGCCAGAGTCCTTTGACCAATGGCTGGCGCGCCACCCGCTGCTGGTGCCATTGCACGGTATGCACACCCGCGTGAAAGCGACCTATCAGATAAGTGACACCGCCATGGCCCAGCTGCTGCACGCGGCCAAGCACCCCAATCCCAAAGTACGCTGGTTCTGTGCCCACGAGTTGGACCACCTGGCCACGGCAGAGAGTATCGACACGTTGCTCGGGCTCGCGGCCGATCCAGTGGTAAAGGTGCGGATGGAAGCAGTTCATGCCCTGGGCTGCGAACGGTGTAAACAGTGCAAAATCGATCTGGATCTGGTTGGGTTGCTGATTGACTTTGCCGTCAACGACAGCGCAGCAAAGGTGCGCGGTGCCGCAATCCACGCGCTGGGCTACTTGCCGGCGGATCCGCGCGCAGCGACCGTGCTACAGGAACTAAGCTGGGATCCACAACTGGCGGCTGGTCTGCGCCAGGCCGCGGCACGGAGCTTGCAATACCATGCACCTGCCTAGCACGATTCTCCGCGCAAATTCTTCCGATTGGTTGACATGCGTTTTGAGCTGTGCTAGGATGTTGCCAATTATTGAAACTCAGCTGTTTGGCTGGGTGAGACCAACGTTGACAGAGGCCAAGTCACACCATTGTTGCTCTTCAGAGAGTCGCCGGTTGCTGCGAGGCGATGAGCAGATGGTGGGTCAGCCCCTCTCGAGTTCCTGGCGGACGTGCGCCGAACAGATCACGCTGTTTCGTTGCACAGAAAAGCAGGCGGTTCACAGCCGTTATCCTGTGTTGAGGTAGCAAGGGCAACGCATTGGCAGTGCCTTGCTATGAAATCAGGTGGCACCACGAGTCCCATTCGTCCTGTAGCGGCGAATGGGATTTTTTGTTTTACGGCCGTTGCTTGCTGGGTGGCACCGCGACCAGATGGGCCGGGCCAGCGCAGCGGATGTTGCCAAAAGGTGGATCGAGCAGAGCAAGATAAAGGAGTGTACGATGTTAGATATTCGTTGGATGCGGGAAAATCGGGCAGCATTGGCCGCGGCCATGCAAAAGCTCAACGACAACGAGGCCCCGTGGGAGCAAGCATTGGCGTTGGATGCAGAACGTCGCGAGCTGTTGACCAAGGTGGAGGTGTTGCGCGCCGATCGCAACAGTGGATCCAAAAATATTGGCACGCTCATGCGCGAGAAGAAGAGCGAGGAGGCCAACGCGCTGAAGCAGCGCATGGGCGAAATCGGCCAGGAGATCGCCCGGATCGACGAGCGGTTGGGGGTGGTCGAAGAAGAGTTTCGCGATGCCATGTTGCGTATTCCCAACATTCCCGATCCCGCCGCGCCGGTCGCCCCCGACGAAGCGGGCAACGAGACCTTGAAGGTTTGGGGCGATGTGCCCGAATTTGATTTCGAGCCCAAGCCCCATTGGGACATTGGCGAGGCGCTGGGGATCATCGACTTTGAACGGGGGGTCAAGGTCGCGGGCAGCCGCTTTTACATGTTGCGCGGCGCGGGCGCGCGGTTGCAACGGGCGCTGACGGCCTTCTTCCTCGATGTGCACACGCTGGAGCATGGCTACGAGGAGGTCTATCCGCCCTTCATGGTGCGCGAGCAGAGCATGGAGGGCACGGGCAATTTGCCCAAATTTGGCGACAATCTCTACCGCGATGCCGAGGAGGATTACTGGTTCATTCCCACGGCCGAAGTACCGGTAACCAACATGTATCGCGATGAAATCCTGGATGCCGCCCAACTGCCCATCTACCACGTTGCGTCCACCCCCTGTTTCCGGCGCGAGAAGGTCTCGGCGGGCAAAGATGTGCGCGGCATCAAGCGCGTGCATCAGTTTCAGAAGGTAGAGATGGTCAAGTTTGTCGAGCCGGACAAGGGACGCGATGAACTGGAAACGCTCACCCGCGACGCCGAAGAGCTGCTGGAACGGCTGGGGCTCCGCTATCGACGGTTGGCCATTGCCACTGGCGATCTCTCGTTTGTTGCCTGCATGAAGTATGATCTGGAAGTGTGGGGGGCTGGCTGCAACGAATGGCTAGAGGTTAGCTCCTGTTCGTGGTTCCGTGACTTTCAGGCCCGCCGCGCCAATCTGCGCTACCGCCCCGCGGATGGCGGACGCCCAGAATTTCTGCACACGCTCAATGGCTCGGGGCTGGCATTGCCACGCATTCTCATTGCCATTCTGGAAAACTATCAACAAGCGGATGGCAGCGTAGTGGTGCCCGAGGTGCTGCGGCCCTATCTGGGTGGGTTGGATCTCATCCAAGCTGCGGGGTAACGGGAGTTGGAGTAACCGCGCAACCGCGCTTGAGCACCATTGATCAGAAGAAAGATTGGCGGGTGGGATGCGGCTGGACGCGGGCAATTGGCCCTTGAGCGCCCACCCTTTGCCAATCTCCCATAGTTGACCAGAGGAGAGCCGTTGCTTGGAACCGAGCAACGGCTCTCTCGCATTTTGCTCGACGCGTGTAGAGGTACTTACAGAACGAAGATCTATTGAACGGTATAGTGCCAAAGCAGCGCAACATCATCAACCAGAGGGCGGCTGTCGCAACAGTCACTGCCATCGCGGAGGTCCGCCTCATCATTCACAGGAGGTCTATGTGCAAGATGCATTTCTTCGTCGACAGAAAGATCGCCTGCTAACGCCCGTTGCAGGTTCAGCCTTTGCATCCATTCACCCCAACACAGTCTCGATCATCGCCATGTTGGTTGGCCTTGGCTCTGTTGCGGCCATCATTCTGCAACTCTACTGGATTGGATTGGCGCTTTGGGTGCTCAATCGAATTCTCGATGGCCTGGATGGCGTTATCGCACGCGTCTACGACAAGCAGAGCGACTTTGGTGGCTATCTCGACCTGGTGCTCGACTTTGTCATCTACCTCACCATACCAATTGCCTTCATGCTCGCGCTACCGACCACAGCCAACCTTTGGGCGGGTATTGCGCTGCTGGCCGCCTACGTCATGAACAGCATATCGTGGACGACTCTGTCCGCGCTGCTGGAAAAGCGCCAACGCCAAACCGTCAATCGCCTGACCAGCATGGAGATGCCCACGGGGCTCATTGAAGGCGCCGAAACCATCCTCTTTTACACCCTTTTCTACCTGCTGCCCAGCCAACTGGCATGGCTCTACTGCATCATGGCTATCCTGGTGCTCTTCACGGCAAGCCAACGCGTCTGGTGGGCCCACTACAACTTGCGCTAATTGCGAGCTGACGGCTGGAGGTGTATTGCCCAGCTGGCAAGAGTGGTTTTGCACAATTTTGAGCGGCCAGTAGATTTTTTTTGCCGCCACAAGAAATATTTCATGCAATCAATCAGAAATATTCCAAGCATTATTCTACCAAGAAAGCATAGCTGATGACAAACAGAATTGAAGTGCAACCGTTCGATGAGTACAATCAACAGCTGGTCGCCAATGTCCATCCCCCGACGTGGCAAAATCCAACACCGAGTGGCCGCTACAATCTCGTGGTGATCGGTGGTGGGTCCGCGGGCCTGGTTGCCGCGGTGGGCGCGGCCGGGTTGGGCGCAAAGGTGGCGCTGATTGAGAAGCATCTGCTGGGCGGCGACTGTCTGAATGTGGGCTGCGTGCCCTCCAAATCGGTGATCCGTTCTGCCAAGATCTTTGGCGATCTGGCCGTGGCCGACCAGTTGGGGGTGCAGATCCCGCAGGGTGTCACGGTCGATTTTGGTGCGGTCATGCAACGGATGCGACGGATTCGGGCCAACATCAGCGAACATGATTCGGCCCATCGGTTTCAAGCGCTTGGCATCGATCTCTATCTGGGCACGGCCAGCTTCACGGGGCCTGACACTTTGGAGATTGACGGGCAAAAACTGACCTTTACAAAAGCACTGCTCGCAACGGGTTCGCGCCCAATGTCACTGCCCATCCCCGGGCTGGAAGCGGCCGGTTTCTTGACCAACGAAACACTCTTCGAACTGACCGAACAGCCGCAACGGCTGGCTGTCATTGGCGCGGGGCCAATTGGTGCCGAGTTGGCACAATCCTTCCGCCGGTTTGGGAGCGAAATCACCCTCTTTGATGTTGTGCCCCGCTTGCTCGGCCGCGAAGATGAAGCGGCCGCGGCCATTGTGCGCACGACCTTTGAACGGGAGGGCATTGGGCTGGCCCTTGGCGCGCAAATCTCCGGGGTCTCTGGCGGCGAAGAGGGCAAGCAGATCACCTATACCGTGAATGATCAGGAACAGACGCTGGTGGTGGATGAGATTCTGGTTGCCGCGGGCCGTGCACCCAATGTGGAAGGGCTCGATCTGGAAGCGGCTGGCATTGAGTATGGCAAAAAGGGTGTGACCGTCAACGACGCGCTGCAGACGACCAACCCCAACATCTATGCGGCGGGCGATATCGCCCTCAAATATCAGTTCACCCACACCGCAGATGCAACGGCCAGAATCGTCTTGCAGAATGCGCTCTTTCCTGGCCCCAAGAAGAAGGTGAGCGATCTGGTCATACCCTGGTGCACCTACACCGATCCCGAAGTGGCCCACGTGGGGCTCTATCCAAGCGAGGCCGAAGCAGAGGGCATTGCCGTCCAGACCTTTATCCATGAGATTGGGGATACCGATCGCGGGCGGGCCGATGGCGACCACGAAGGCTTTGTCAAAGTGCACGTGAAGAAGGGCAGCGACAAGATCTTGGGCGCAACCATTGTTGCCCGCCATGCTGGAGAGATGATCAATGAGATTACATTGGCCATGACAGCCGGACTGGGCCTGGGCAAGATCGCCAATGTGATCCACCCCTATCCCACGCAGGCAGAGGCGATCAAAAAGGTGGCGGATGCCTATAACCGTACTCGGTTGACACCAACCGTGCAGCGGCTATTCGCCACCTGGTTGCGCTGGAGACGCTAGATCCGCCCCCATGGCAGCACTGGCAACGGCTGATTCCCAAGCGTGGCACCGATCCCGGGCAAAAGAAAAGTCAGACAATAGCAGCTGTCTGACTCTCTCACACTTCAAGATAAAATTTCCACGCGGTTGGAATCTCCCCCATCGCGACCAGGTAATCCACCCTCGGGGTCTTTGGCTCCCAAAGCATGGGCATGCCAGCCTCGTGTGGCGTGCGGTTGCCTTTGCGTTGGTTACATTTGGGGCAGGCACAGGCGGTGTTACCCCAGGTGTTGCGTCCGCCACGGCTTTTGGGAATAATGTGATCGATGGTGAAGTCACCCTTGGCAATGACGAGCGCTCCGTGGGCTTCGCCGGCACGAATGCCACAGTAGATACAGCGAAAGTGATCGCGGCGCATGATGCCCCGACGGCTCCAGCGCACCCCCCGCTGTGGCACACGGACATAGTGGCGCAGACGCAGCACAGTCGGGATCGAGAGATCTCGGGCCGCGGTTGAAATGCTGACCAGGTCATCCGTCACCGCGTCAACACGTTCGCGCAACAGCAGCGAAAGCGCACGGCGCACGGGAATGACAGCCAATGGTTCATAGCTTGCGTTTAACAGTAGGATTGCGTTCATATAACACCAACACGCTTACAGTCTCCACAGGTTAACAATCAAATGGTCTGCCCGAAAGGGTGACTCCCATCGATTCCCCATATGATCGGAGTCGTTGCCGATATTTGAACGTTCTTCGGGTAGGCTAGCAAAAAAGAGCGGTTGCATCGATGCCCAGCCACAATATCTTGGGCGGAGCTGATAGACCGACCGTTCTCTACACCCACGTTGCCCCATCTCGTGGTAGCGGCAATTGATTGCGCAATCGGGCTCGTGTAGAGATGATAGATGGCAACTTGAATTATTGCAGGAGTTTCACACCCCATTTCTGCCAAGGGGTGCAACATTGGTGACATCAACGGGCTCAGCCACCACCAGGTGCGTATCTCTTATTTATTATACACCAAATTGTTTTCAGATGGTTAACAGGGCGTCAGCCAAGTACAATTTACTTGGCCCTGTACAACGGAGCAGGTTGACGAACTGGGGGAAAGCTCGTCAACCCACGCCGGAACGGGGCAGGAGAACGAGAGGACAAACTGAGCGCTGTCACGGTGGACAGGAAAAACAAAATCCGCAGGCAATGTGCCTGCGGATTGCGGTTGGCAATTCAAAAGAATGTGCTGTGGGCGGTGGGGTTAGCTCACACTCAATATCTTCCCCCATGCCGCCACCTTGCAACCTCAGGCATTTCTTGTTTACACCAGACACGCTGTTGGCACTCATCCATTGCCCCAGTGTGAACCAAATTTTTCGGTGCCACGACGGTGCGACAGAGCGTCTGCCACGTTGACTTGCTGTTGAGCACCAGCGTGCAAACGGCAAGATCTACTGTGTACCCGTTGCTATGCTGTTGTTCGGATAAACTCCACAGATGGCCATTCATGAGAATACCTGACGCTGTTGCGTTTTCTCTCTGTTAACCGTTAGCAGCTAACAGACACTTGGGGAGCACTGCTAGACGGTTATTCTGGGCTTACGCAACTTGTCGAGAAGAGCCACCAATCGCTTTGCCTGCTCTCCACGGGTAAGCGCTTCTCGGTGCGTAAGTCATCTTATTATCTACAGTACTGACCCACTTCGCAATTTTGCAAACCCAAAGATAGCACACCTCTTCTGCAGTGTCAACCCCTGGCACACACTTTTTTTTGAAAAAATTCACAGTCAATCAAAGCGCATGGCTTTGAATTGCTCATGGTAGCGCAAGCTGCCATCTAGCTGCTTTTCTCCCCACTGTTCACGCCATCGGGCCGGCGCATTTTCCGGATCGGTGATCTGGGTTTTGTGGCAGAGGATCGCCTCAATTTTGTCATCCAAGACGTCGGTAATATCGATCCGGACATTGGAATGAGTGGGGCCGTGGACATAGAGTTGTTGAATTTTGTGCGGCCCATAGCCTTCGTCGGCCATTTCTGGGTAGAACATGGGGTTGTCCGCGGCAGGAAAGATTGATTCCAGTGCCACCAACCCTGCATTGCGATGGTCCGGGTGGTTGATGTAGCGATCGCCAACCAGGTATCGATCTGGATCCTGGCAGATGATCAACTCGGGTTGAATGCGCCGGATCTCGCGCGTCACCCGCCGCCGAATTTCGGGCGTGGGACGCAGGAAGCCATCTTCTTCACCCATGAAGAGAACTGCCTTGACACCACACGCGGCGGCTGCATCGCGCTGCTCGATCTTGCGAAAGGCAATGAGCTGATTGCGGGTAATTTCGGGATTGTGATTGCCCTTGTCGCCGTTGGTGAGAATCATGTAGGTCACCTCGATTCCCTGCCGCGCCATTAGCGCAACCGTTCCCGCGCAGATGAAGTCGGGATCATCGGGATGGGCCATGATAACCAGCACACGGTTGAGATCTTTCCAATCTGGCTCAAGATAGGTTACTTCCTCGGTCATGATCGTTCGCTTTCGTTGCATTTCAGGAAAGGATACTCTCCCCATGGGGAGTTGTTGGTCAGTCCCCCGCAGCCAGAGCCATTGCCAACACCTGAACGGCTCCGCCCCGGTGGACCATTCAGCGATGGTCCAAAAAAAAAGGACCTCTGTCGTGACAGAAGTCCTCGTGTTTGCTACCGGTTCGACAATGAGGGGTGGCTGAAGTTCAAAGGATTGTGAACTTGCCACTTGGCTCATTTTGCCACCGAACGCATGCTGATCCAGTACGGCTGTGGCACTACATGTTCAGCGCGTCATACCCTGGACCCTCTGTGAAATAGAGAGCGTTCAATTCAGTGGTGTAGGCATACTCTTCGGGCAGATCTTCGGCGGGAAGAATTGCTTCTGTCGGGCATTCGGGAATACAGGCGCCACAATCGATGCAGGTCTCTGGATCGATGTAATACCAAGGCCATTCTTCTTCAGGTTGACCAGGAATGATACATTCGACGGGGCAAACTTCCACACAAGCACCGTCGCGGATACACAGGTCAAAAATCACATGGGTCATTGTAGAAAACCTCCTGGGTTATGCCGGTATTGTTATTGCTACGTTCATTTCGTGCAAACGCTCGGTCCCTACCGCGGCAGCCACGAACTTGGAGCGGACGATGGATCGTGCTACTTGTTGGGCTCCCACGAAACAACCCATCAGGGCAGATTGATCGGAGCTATCGTGCGGCTGGCTTGAAAACGGTAAATTTTGGGGCGGTCTACCAGAGAAGTAGCGCTACCGCTTTCAAACAGAGCTCACTTTGGGATGCGTTTGTTCACTGTTGCACAAAGTAAAAGTAATGTGTGGATTGTACTTTTCTTTCAGTGAAATGTCAAGCCCATTTCTCAAAAATCCCCGATTGACCTAATTTTCGGCCACGGCCTCCAAGCCATCACGGTCCAGGAGTTCAATTCGTTTGCGTCCAATGTCGATGTAGCCCTCGGACTTGAGATCGTTGAGCACCTGAGTTGCCGTCTCACGATAGGTCCCCACGCTCTCGGCTAGATCCTGGTGCGTCAATCCCGTAATGGTCGTGCTCGCTTGCTCTTCGGCAAGACGCAACAACAGGCTGGCCAGTCGGGCGGGAATGCCTTTGAAAGCCATGTTCTCCAGCCGCTCTTCGGCCTCGCGCAGCCGCTTGCCCGTGATTTCCAAAATGCGCAGCGCCACCTGTGGCTTGCCCAGGATCAGGCGCTCCAAATCGTTGCGGCTCAACACACAGATCAAGCAATCTTCGATGGCTTCGGCAAAGGTATTGTGGAGCTTGGTCCCGAGCAGCGCCATTTCGCCAAAGAGCGTGTGGGGGCCAAGCGTTGTAATGACAAGCTTCTTGCCCTCGGGGCTAATTCGATAGAGCTGTACACGCCCCTCTTTTAGGATGAAGAGTACTTCGCCCGGTTCTTCGGGCCGATAGAAAACGCGGCCTTTGGGTACGGTGCTCATGGTGGTGATGCGATTGAGCTCATCCATCTCGCGCGCCGTCAGATCCTGAAAGACAGTCAGCTCCGAAAGGTAACGCATCTTCTCTGCCGGGTGCAATAATGTTCTGTCGTCTGTTTTCACTGGCATTTATACTTTCTGCTATCGAGACAGCGCCTTTTCTCTGGCCCCGCAAGCTGTAACTAAAGATAAATCGGTCACTGTGGATAGGAACGACTTACAAATAGCCATTACAAGTAATTATTATCGAGTAGCTCGTTGAGATGCGCAGCGATTGACCAACGAACGTACGTGGCTGCAAAGCCCACCCCAACATTATCTACAAATAGCACCAACAAGTTCTGACAAAGTTTCTGTTACCTTCTGCGGCGAAGGGTTCCCCAACGACCAAACCTTACCATTGAGCAAGTAGGTTGGTGTCGCAAAAACAGCCTCGGGGATTGGTTCGTCCGTCTGTTGCAAATCGATCATGCGCAGCGTAACTGCCGGAAAATCACGTTCAATTGTGGCGGCAACCTCATGGGCATAGTCGCACACAAAGCAGTGCTCACTGATAAAAATTTCGATCACAACATCGTCTTGCGTTGACTCGGCTGCAGACGGTGTTGCGTCTCGTGCTGCATCAGCAATGCCACAATCCTCCATCCCTTCCCGACTCAACATGCCAGACTGCTCTTCGATTTGGTCCTGCCCAACGCTCATCACAGTTTCTCCCGTCGCAGCTCATCACCATCCAAAACCGCTGATTACCCTAGCTCCACCACTGGGAAGCAAGCGAGACAGCAAGGTGTGGAAGCTCTTCTAAAGTGTGATAAGCTTACCGGCAACCAGAGTGGCCTTCTGTGATCATACTTACGCCGCGTCCGTTTCCTCAGTGCCAACTGTCTGGTTGGCCACTACCCCGGTGAACGAGGACGGCAACAAAGTTCAGCTAGAGAACATTGCGATAGGCATAGGTGCGGCGGTAGCCGTAGTCCGTGCTGAAACTGCCAAAGAGCTTCTTGCTAGCCTGGGCAATGGGATAGCGACCGAGTGAACGCACGCCACGGCGGGCGATCTGCGTGGGGCTATAGACCTTGCGGCAGAGCCAGTCGTAGGCACTGCGCAGTTCATCCACGGTAAAATTCTTTGGCTCGAAGGTGACGTGGGCTGTATCGTAGTGGCTCCACGGCACATCCAACAGGCGATCTTCCGATTCAACCTGGACGCGGAACGGGGTGCCGGGATAGGGTGTCAACATGGTTACGCTGGCACTGTCCAACTCGCTGGTGCGGATGAAATCCCACATGGCCTGGAAAGTAGCCGGGGTATCTTCGTCAAAACCCATGACAAAGAGCCCCACCACGCCCACACCAGTTTCCCGGATCGTGCGGATGGCGTCGGTGGCCTGCAGTGCGACCCCCTTGGATTTGCCGCCCAACTCGCCGCGGTTGTCCGGGTTGACGCTCTCGAAGCCGATGAAATGCTTGTCAAGGTGAGCAGCAATGCTCATCTCCATCAGCTCGGGATGGTTGGCAATACTCATCTCTGATTGGCAGGTCCAACCGTGCAGATCCAGCTTGGCTAGTGCCTCAAAGAGTTCGGCGCAGTATTCTGGATCAGTGGTGAAGTTCAGGCCGAAGTTGTCATCGGTGAGAAAGAAACGCTTGATGCCACGGCGTTGGATCTCATCCACCACTTCTTCGACGGGCCGCAAGCGCATTTTGCGACCGCTCACCCGGATGGCTGTGCAGAATGAGCAGTTGCGCGGACAACCGCGGGTGATCTCCAGATAGGGCGTCCAATAGTTGTTGTGTTCGTCCACCATATCGATCACGCGGTCGCTGATGGAGGCAATGCCCGTGAGGTCGGCCCACGTTTCGTCTTCGTAAAAGGGCTGCATGCCTTTGATCCCATCAGCCGCAAAATCTTTCAACAGCTGTTGCCACGTAAAGTAACCTTCCCCCACCATGACACTGTGGGCAAAGGTTTTGCTGTGTTCGCGCATCAGGGTGGCGTGGACCCCGCCCAGCACAACCCCAGCGCCCCGCTTCATGGCATAGCGAGCAATCTCTTCGGCGCGTTCGATGGTCACCGTCATTGATGTGATCCCAACGAGATCACCTTCACGCAGCGTGTCCAGGGGCAGATCACGCACGTTCTCATCCCAGATCTCCACGGGGATTTCTTCTGGCACAAGTGAGGCCAGGCGCATCATCGTATATGGCGAGCCTGGCGCTTTGCCAAAGACACGGCCATCACGGATGGGTTGAATGAGCACGACACGTCGCATAATTCCTCCAATAGGTCACTGCTGCCAGTACATATTAGTACATATCAGTCCATTGTAATCCAAGTTGCTCCCTGTTTCGCGGTAGCAACTCGGCGTGCAATAAGAGCCCATCCCAAAGTTCGATTGTGGCTCCTGCCCCACTCTCTGCCCCGGTCGCTGTTCTCTGGCCAGGTCGATGCAGAAAATTTAAGGATAGATAGTACAGGGCATCTTCACTTTTGTGCAAGGTACCACTTGCCAACCGGGCTCACATCAACTGTCCACCGAACTGCGGCTGGGGAACAAGCAACAGGTACCAGTTCATTCGGTACCAGTTCTTTCGGTACCAGCAGCGACACAGATCCGCATGGCAATGCTGCACAACACAGGCTGACAGTGGACTGACGCAAATGATTGCATATTTTCAAACAGCACGATGTTATCCAACAGCACGATGTTATCAAACAGCACAATGTTATCAAACAGCATGATCGGCTGATTGACACAAATCAATCTGGATAATCATATCACAGGGTGTGAGGGATAAACAAGAAATTAATCAAAAAGTTTTCATAAAAATTCAGAGCGCCACCTGTACCATCGAAATGTAGCATCTGCGTGGGGCGCGTCAACATGTGGCTGCTGTCACACCTGATAACGCTTCCGGAAGCGCGTCGAGAGCGGTAATCCAGTGAACATCAATCATGCCAAAGACTAGTGACACGTGAGCAAAGAGTGCCTGCTAGCTGTTCTGCCAAAGAAAAAAGAGAGCTGAGGGATAGGCGATCCCCAATAAGGCCCCCATCAGTACTTCAAAGCCCGTGTGCCCCAATAGCTCCTTGAGTTCTTCTTCGCTAATTGGTTGCCCGCTAAAGAGTTCGCGCAGGATCTGATTGAGCACGCGAGCGTGCTTACCGCTCTGTTGACGTACGCCAGTTGCATCGTACATTACGATAATGGCTAAAACCACTGCCATTGCAAAAAAAGGACTGCCCAATCCATGTTGCAAGCCCAAGGTTGTTGCCAGGCTAACGACCATTGCCGTGTGGCTGCTGGGCATTCCACCAGATCGGCTAATGATGCGCAAATCCGGTGTACCGGTGGCAGTCCACTCCCACAAGAATTTAAAGAGTTGCACGAGGAGCGCAATGCTCACCGGTATCCACAAGGCACTGTTTGCCTGTAAAGCCTCCATTCAACCTACCCTTCCTGCCAGCTGTCGACATCAGCAATGTTTTCTCCATCTTGCCACTGTTGCACCCGCAACGTGGCCGAATCGAGCAGTTGGGTACAATGGGAGACCAAGGCCACTCCATTCTCATACAGCGTCAGTGATTCATCTAAGGGAAGATCGTCGCTCTCCAGCTTCTGCAAGATCTCCTCAAATTGGGCAAACGCCGCTTCATAGCTCAAGCTAGCTAGCTCGGCATTGCCCGCGGGTTCGACGGCTATCAGATCTGCGTCACTGCTTTCAGCCGTAGCTTCGGTCGTTTTGACTGTGCGTTTACTTGTTTTTGCCACCACTCTACCTCACTTTATATTTGCACTTACGCAACTTGTCGAGAAGAGCCACCCATCGCGTTGCCTGCGCTCCACCGGTACGCTCTTCTCGGTGCGTAACCTCTTGTATCTGGGCTTACGCAACTTGTCGAGAAGAGCCACCCATCGCGTTACCTGCTCTCCACCGGTACGCTCTTCTCGGTGCGTAACCTCTTATATTTGGGCTTACGCAACTTGTCGAGAAGAGCCACCCATTGCGTTGCCTGCGCTCCACTGGTACGCTCTTCTCGGTGCGTAACCTCTTATATTTGGGCCTACGCAACTTGTCGAGAAGAGCCACCCATCGCGTTGCCTGCGCTCCACCGGTACGCTCTTCTCGGTGCGTAAGTCATGTATAGGCTGGATCTTCAGAGCTGCTCGGTTTACCGCGCCGTAACCTGTTTCCTAGCAAGAAATCATGGTAACGTTGCCCACTGGTGGGATCAGCGTTCTCTACCGCTGGACGTGCGCATGAGAGAATGCATATCCCGCAAGGTGCAAGGTCAATTTGCCTATTCTAGTAGCAACAACCCTAGCTCAGAGCTGCCGGGGACGCCACGAATCGAGCGTAGAGTACGACGAGACATGTGTGGCGTCCCCGGCAGCTTTGTATCCCCATAAAATTACATCACAGTGCATTAAGTACAGCGTAACCGAAGTTTCGAGTCGGCCCAGCCAGAATCTTTTGCGCGCGTTGTGCCGTGGTATAGATCATAAAATTTAGGTTGCACTATAGTTATCACGTAGTATCTGTCCGTAAATTCTCTGCGTCTACGTCGTCGGCTAGGAGTGGTATAGGCACCACAACTGAATTTACGGATAGGTTCTTAGGGCCACCTGCGGTTGACGCAGTCCATTTTACCCGCCTTTACGGGAATCGACAATCAAGCAGGTAGAGGGGCAACGATCCCGTCGACTTGGCAGCGCAAGAATCGGGTGGCTAAGCAATAGCCGGTATGTTATGGTATGGAGAATAGCGGCACATTCACGGCTACAGCGACGTGATATCGTACGCCGTTGGTCCCGTTGATACCGGCAAAAAAAGCGGGCCAGCGTTTGCCGATCGGGCAAAAGAGTTGAGCATAACTATTCGGGAGACAAGAAGATGTCCACTGCATGTACAACACAAGTCAATCCTATATTGGACGGGTCGTCCATGAACGAACAGAGTGCAGCCCATGAACGGGAAGATCATGAGCATACAGATTACGCGCGAATTGCCCAAGCCATTCAATATCTGGCGGAGCATCATCGGGAACAGCCCACGCTCGACGATCTCGCTGCTCACCTACACCTCAGCCCCTTTCATCTGCAGCGCCTCTTTACCCGCTGGGCCGGCATTAGCCCCAAACGCTTTCTGCAATATGTTACCGCGGGCCACGCCAAAAATTTGCTTGCAAATGCTCACAGTGTGCTCGACACCACCTACGCCAGCGGTCTTTCGGGTCCCGGGCGCCTCCACGATCTCATGGTTGCCGTGGAGGCAATGTCTCCCGGCGAATTTAAACGCGCCGGGGCAGGGATTACGATCAGCTATGGCCGCCATCCGTCGCCTTTTGGCGATCTGCTCATTGCCGCTACCGAACGCGGGATCTGTGCACTCTCGTTTATCGACGATGATGTGCCGGACCGCAACTGGCAACGGAGTGTGGCCGGGTTGCAGAATCGTTGGCACGCGGCAACGCTCAACGAAGATGCAGCCCACACCGCGGCCCATGCCGATCTGGCGGCCCACATTATGCGGGGCGAACCGACCAACAGGGCCCAGCTATTGTTGAAAGGAACCAATTTTCAGCTGAAAGTGTGGGAGGCACTGCTTCAGATTCCCGTCGGCACCGCGTGGTCATATGAAGAGGTTGCCGCGGCCGTCGGCAAACCGGCTGCGGCACGGGCCGTTGGCAATGCCGTGGCCGCCAATCCCATTGGCTACCTGATTCCCTGCCACCGGGTGATCCGCAAAAGTGGCCTGGTCGAAGGCTACCATTGGGGCGCAACACGCAAGCAGGCGATGCTCGCCTGGGAGGCAGCACGGCAGGAAAACGAGCGCAAGGTCGCTTGACCAGATTTCCTCAAAGCTTGCGCGGGCGCGGGGCAGCTCCGGTGGCAAAGAGCTCGTGCAACCAGGGCAATGCCGCGGGATAATTGGCGGTGTCCAACACAAACTCCTGGCCCCGTGCCGCACTGCGCAGATGGAGATGCTCACCATCCAATTGCCAGCGGCGGCGATCGCCGTGATAGGTCAGGGGTGGTCGCTCCCCGGTGGGGTAGAACCAGCGGGGCAAACGCCAGTGCGAACGGGGCGCGCCGGGTGCCGTCAAGACGAGCTTATTGTGATGGGCGGGAAAACGACCCGCCCCGGACAGTTGGCCCGGCACGATCCCCCCCGGCAGCGTCAACCGTGGCGCGGCAAGATAGAGTGTGTTCTGCTTGCCCCGGCTGCCGTGGCAGTGTGGATGATCAACTGCCCAGGCCGGTACCGCTGTTGCCAGCGCTCTTCCCTGCAACATCTGCCCCACCTGCAACCAACCGTAGACAACATGCTGATCCGGCGCGGTTGCACAATAGCGAAAGCCGCGCCCCACCCGCTGCACGGCACGAAACCACCCAAAAAAGAGAAAGAGATCCCCAACACTAACGCCCTGGTTGCGCAAATGGCTTTGGGCCGCGCCATCTTGGCCAAAGAGCGGTTGCCACCCGGCCAACCGTGGGCAGATCCCATGATCGAGATCTGGATCCAGGTGTGCTCGCGTCTGTCGTTTTATCCGTTTGCGGGTTAATGATTCGACCAAACCACCCAATGGCCAATCACCTGATTTCAAGTCGGCATAGGCAATGGGGCTAGCGGGATCGGGAATGGGTAGGGAGAGCAAAGTGTTGTCGGGGAGAATGGGGCTGGCCACCCCACCATTGCCCAGATCAAACCCTTTGCGGCTGAGGATCAATTTCACGATTCAGCAAAGTTTCAAGTTGGGATCAACCGGTGGGCCAACATGCTTATTCCCATACCAGCCGGCGAACGGCGCTGGCGGGGCTGGCGGCTTCCAAAATCATCTGGCCACGTTCGTCCATCTTCACGCGCACCAGGGAAATCTGCCAAGCATAGGCCGCGCGCTGACCGGCTGGCGGGGCAAATTCTGGCCCCAGACGATAGCTGGTTGATTTGGTCCACACCGAAGGCAAGGCTTGGGCAGCGGCATTTTCAGGGTAGATCAGCAGCACATACCACTCGTTGGGCTTGAGGATGTCCACGCTGATCCAGCGAAAGAGGATCTCGTCAGCCGTGGCGATTGAACTCCCATCCGGGGGTCCAATCAATTGTGGCTCCAGATAGATGATTGTGTCGGTCTCTGTTGTGGCCGCGGCTTCGTCCGCGGCCGCGTCACTATCCACAACCGCGGTTGCCGCGCTCTCCAACACCGCGGGCGGAGCCTGTTGCAGCGGCACGATCAACTCATCACCGGGGCGGATCAGATCATCTGCCGTCAGATTGTTGATTGTCAAGATCTCGTCGACTGTGCTGCCAAAATTCACGGCAATGGAAATGATTGTGTCACCGGAGCGCACGGTGTAGCGGAAGAGCGAAGCTGGCCCGTCACCAGCAACCGCGCCATTCTGGTCCACGGGGATGATCAACAGATCACCGGCACGAATTAATTCATCTTCCAGATTGTTGACAGCCTGAATCTCCTCCACGGTAATGTCGTACTCTTCTGAGATAGAGAGCAGTGTTTCACCGGTGAGCACCTGATGGCGAATGTAGGTTGTGGTTGGTGCCGATTCTGTGGGTGTGGGCGTAGGTGGGGCTTCCACAGTAGTCGTGATGGTCGCCGCGAGCAATGGCACATCACCGGGCAGGATCGTTTGTCCAGCTGCCAAGGGTGCATCCTGTTGCGGGCGGCTCCCAATTTGCCACCACAGGACCAGCACCGCCAGAACAGCTAGCACCAACAGCGCATCAACAATGGAGATACGCTGGGCACGCCGCGGGGCAATGCGCAGATCGTGGCCACACATGAAGCAACTTTCTGCATCGCGCGCCACCCGTGTGCCACAATTTGGGCAACGGCGCTCTACTGTATTGGAAGAATTGGGTTCACGTGCCATGCGACCATTATAGCACTAGGTCAGGTGGGATGCGAAAGTTGGCTGTAGCGAATTGTTGACTTGGAGGCACCTGCATGTGAGTAGCCACTGCCGCTGTGGAAGAGGAAACAAAGTGAATATCTAACGGTGCGTTGGGTGAACCGACCTGCACTTGCACAGTGGCTCATCGATCAGCCTCACGAAGGTACCGCTGTAGCCTGCTGCAATGGGCTGTAGAACGTTTACCAATAAAAAAACTGGTGGGTTGCACCACCAGTTTCTACTGTTGTGACACTCCGCACGGCCTAAAGGCCCGGCGGCTTCTTGGGAAGTAGCTCCAACTGACCGTTTTGGGCCAGTCTCAGTACTCTCTAGCTCTATTATTGGCCAGCTATATTATTGGCCATTCTGCGCCAACAGATAAGCGACCATGGTGGCAATCTGCTCCGGCGTCATTGTTTCGTTGAAGTTGGCGGGCATGATGTTGGCCGGATAATCTGGCGTGATGTACGCGCCGGGCGCAACAATGCTCTGATAGAGATAGTAGGCCGGGCTCTCATCGGGCACACGCACAATGGCGGTATCGCCCATGTTGTGCCACGTTGGTCCCGTCTTAACTTCGTTTGGATCAACGGCGTGACAACCCACGCAGCCAAAGGTCAGGGCAATCGTTTCGCCATCGGCAATGTCGGCGGTGGCAATGGCAGTGGCCACATCTGCATCCAGCCCCGCATAGATCTCTTCCTCGGACAATTCAGCCAATTTCGGTGGGACGGCTGTTGGTTCAATTTCAACGGCACCTGCGGATTGGGCCATGACCAATTGGGGGCCCAGGTCAGGTGAAAGCAGGGCATTGTCAGCGTTGGGCGCGCACCCCGCTACAACCAATACAACAGCAAGCAGCAACAACCCAACAACGATTGGTACACGCAAGACGCGTACAAGGGAATTCATCGATACCTCCACCGGCACTAGACTATCTTGTTTGGATCAACTGACTATAGTATGCTCTTCCGCAAGTTTGCTCGTTACCTAGCAGAGCCACTTGGACAGAGCCACTTGTACAGAAGCGTACGCAGCGATCCAAGATGTTTGAATCGTATCTTTGATTCGAATGTAAATGATTTTCAATGAACGAAGAACATCAATCCAAAATAAGGTAGACATCATCCGTTTTCTGCCCCAAGAGAGGCCAAAATAGTGTAACACAGGCACAGATCAGAGCCAAATCATTGTTATGTCTGCGCAATAATTCACAAGTGTACCATTTGGATATCTCACGCAAAAAGTTATGACGAAAAGCCCCACCGAATCCAGCCCCACCACAAACATGCCTGCGCCAACGATCTCGGTTGCCATTGTTAATTACAACACGTGCGCGCTGCTCGCTCGCTGTCTGGAAAACCTGCTCGCGCTCGCTGAAGCCGATGAGATTATTGTCGTCGATAATGCTTCACCAGATGGTTCGGCGGCCATGGTGGCACGGGACTTTCCCACCGTCACCCTAATCGCGCTGCCCCACAACCGGGGGCTCACCGTCGCTTCCAATCTGGCGCTGCGCAAGGCCACCGGCGACTATCTGCTCTATCTCGGGGCGGATGCCTTTCCCGAGGCCGGTGTACTGAGGGGCTTGGCAACCTATATGGCAGCAGACCCTACCGTGGGCATCAGCACCGCGGCGCTGCGGCTGCGCGATGGTCGCTTGGACATGGACGCGCACCGTGGCTTTCCCACCCCGTGGGCCTCGCTCACCCACTTCAGTGGACTCAATCGGCTCTTGCCGCGCTCGGCGCTCTTCAACCAATATTTTCTGGGCAATCGGGATCTGAGCAGACCACATGAAATCGATCTCTGCATCGCCCATTTCATGTTTACCCGCCGCGCGCTGATTCACGAGCTGGGTGGCTGGGACGAAGATTTCTTTCTCTATGGCGAGGATGTGGATCTCTGCTATCGCGCAAAAGCAGCGGGCTACCGCATAATGTATCTGCCACAGTTCACTGTGCTGCACTACAAGGGGGCCAGCGTTGGCATCCGCAAACAGAGCAGCGACCTCACCACGGCCACCCCCGCCACCAAGTTGCGCATGACCGCGTTGACCACCGAGGCAATGGCACGTTTCTATCGCAAACATCTTGCGGCGCGCTACCCCTGGCTGGTCAATCAGTTGGTCTTGGGGGGGATACGGCTGTTGGGGGCGCTGCGGCTGTGGCAGGCCCGGCGACGGCTGCGGCCGGCTCGCTAAAGGCGCAGGGCATCGTTTCTGATCTCCCCCACCAGCGGCTGGGCATAAGCGCGAAAGTCGGGCGCTAGATCATAGCGATTCGCGGCGTAATAATCCGCGGGCAACGACCGTTCGCGCCCCACTACATCGGCAAAGGGCACCCGCGCGGTGCTCCACGCGCTGCCCTGTCGTTGCAAGCCGATCATCACTTCGGTGGTGCCAGCCGCGATGGCAGCCAGTGCGGCTTCGCCCACCTGCATCGCCAGTCTCCGATCCACCGGACTCGCCAACGCGCTGCTCGAACGCTGGATCACGTCCGGGCGGATGGCGCGACAACGCAGGCCGAGCGCAGCGCGTATCTGTTGTGCCAAATACGGAGCCACACCGGGTGCCAATCCAAGTGCACGCTGGCCAGTTGCATCCTCTTCCGTGCGGCCCAGCTTCTCGGCCAAAAAGTGCCCTTCTGCATCGCGTATCCCTTCTGCAGCCACCACCAGACAGATCCCCTGGCGTGCGTGGATGGCAGCCACCTTGGCCAAAAAATCGGCCTCGTCAAATGACACTTCTGGCAACAAAATGAGATCGGGTGGATCGGTCGGCTGCTGGCGGGCCAATGTCGCGGCCGCGGCCAACCAGCCCACGTGGCGTCCCATGACTTCCAACACAGAGACATCGTCGAAGGTGCGCATGGCCTGGAGATCGAGCGCGATATCGCGGGTGGTCTGCGCGATCCAGCGGGCGGCGCTGCCATAGCCCGGCGCGACATCCGTGCCCAGCAGATCGTTGTCCACTGTTTTGGGAACACCCACCACCCGTACCGGGCGACCAAGCGTTGGTGATTGATGAGCGTTGGCGTGGTGTGCCAGCTTCTGCGCGGCGGCCATCGTGCCATTGCCCCCAATCACAAGCACCCCATCGATCTGCCGTGCAGCCAACTGTGCCAACGCGCGCGGCAACAGCACGGCGCTGAGGGGGATACGACCACCAGAGAGGGCAGCAGCTGGCTGCTGCTGGAGCACCGCAAGTTCCCGCGCGGAAAGGGCCGTCAGCGCCACCCAATCACCGGCGGCCAGCCCCGCCCATCCCGCTCGACAGCCCCAGATCTGCTGCACTGCGCTGTTTGCCTGTCCCGCAGCGATGAGTGCGGCCAGCGTGGCATTGATGACCGGCGTTGGGCCACCACACTGCAGGATCAGAATATTCATGTGGCACTGTTGTTTGCATCCTGCAGCAGCGCCAGATCAGCGTCGATCATCAACCGCACCAGACCGCGAAAATCGACGGTGGGCTCCCATCCCAGGATCTTGCCGGCCTTGGCGGGATCGCCCACGAGCAGGTCGACTTCGGCGGGACGATAGAAGCGTGGATCTTGCACCACATATTCCTGCCAATCCAGATCCAAATAGGAGAAGGCCTCTTCCACAAATTCTTGCACGCTGTGGGTTTCGCCAGTGGAAACCACATAATCATCGGCTTCATCATGTTGCAACATGAGCCACATGGCGCGCACATAATCCTTGGCATAGCCCCAGTCGCGCCGCGCTTCCAAGTTGCCAAGCCGCAATTCATCGGCCAAACCGAGCTTGATGCGCGCCACGGCATCGGTGATCTTGTGAGTCACGAATTCCAGGCCGCGGCGTGGACTCTCGTGATTGAAGAGAATGCCCGAGCAGCCAAAGAGATCAAAGCTCTCGCGATAGTTGATGGTAATCCAGTGCCCGTATACTTTCGCCACACCATAGGGGCTGCGGGGATAGAAGGGGGTCGATTCACGTTGGGGAACCTCCATCACTTTGCCAAACATTTCGCTGCTGCTCGCTTGATAAAAGCGAATTTTCGGATTGACGTAGCGGATTGCTTCCAACATTCTGGTGACCCCCAGCGCGGTAAATTCGCCGGTGAGCACCGGCTGGCTGAAGCTGGTGGGCACAAAGCTTTGGGCGGCCAGATTGTAGACCTCGTCCGGCTCGTGCTCCTGCAACAGACTGATCAAGCTCATCTGGTCCAGCAGATCCCCCTGGACGATCTCGATCTGATCCTGAATGTGATTGATTCGTTCAAACTTGAGGGTGCTGGTGCGCCGCACCATGCCAATCACCTTGTACCCTTGTTCCAATAGAAACTCGGCCAGGTAACTGCCATCTTGCCCGGTGACACCGGTTACTAATGCAGTTGGCATTTTTTTCCTCCACTAATTTTTGTAGCACTCGCCGGTAAGTTGTTGCCATCCACTTACAGTGGATTCTCAAATTTTGAAATTCCATGTGTACATTTCAACGGTGGACGTTCATCAGCAGATCCGGCGTAAATCAGGCCACACTCGTTTTGCCTGATTACCTGCCGTGGTCTCTACGCCCAACAGTACTACAGTGCGGTTGGCTTGAAAACGGTAGGTTTCCCGCTTGCCGAAACTTCTGTTTTCAAACAGAGCCCACTTTAGTTGAATGTTTGGGCAAGGACATCCCGGTAGAGTTGCTAATTTATTCGATTTGAAATTTGTGTGCTTGAAATTTTTTAGCGACGCAGTCTGGTGCTCGGAATCCGCACCGCTATCACTGCTGTGTAAAGTAAATTGCTAGCATTCGACATCCACACCGCCACGAATAAGCGGTGCTAGCAGCCTGCGCCCGCCAAGCGTACGTCTGCCGAACCGATCAGCAATGGCACGGATCTAACCGTTCAGTTGCTTGCGCCAATGGACCAACAGATCAGATAGGGACTGCGTGAGCGAATAGTGGGGCTGCCAGCCGGTCGCCGCCACCAAACGACGGTTGTCACAGCGGCTACTGGGCACATCACTGGGCCGCAGACGGGCGGGATCGATTGTTACTTCGACCGCTGCCGAACTGAGTGCCAACAGTTGCTCCAACAGATGGCGCACCGCGTACTGCTCTCCGCGCCCAATGTTATAGACAGATCCAGCCTCTCCCTGCTTGAGCAACAGCCAATAGGCGCGCACGACATCGCGCACATCGGTGAAATCCCGTTCCGCATCCAGATTGCCCACGGCCACCGTTGGCTCGCGCAGGCCAAGCTCGATCTCAACGATCTGACGGGCAAAGGCACTCGCCACAAAATCGTCGGCCTGATCGGGACCAATGTGGTTGAAGCTGCGGGCACGAACGGTTGGCAGCCGGTGGCTGTTCCAATATTGCAAGGCCATCATATCCTGGGCAATCTTGCTCACACCATAGGGATTGTTGGGGCGCAGGGGTGTCTCCTCATCAATCGGAATGTCCTCGGGCCGCACCAGCCCATAGACTTCGTTGGAGGTGACTACCAATGTCCGACAGGCAGGCGACCAGCGGCGCAATGCTTCCAACAGATTCAGCTGACACTGAATATTGAGCTCGTAGGTGGTCCACGGCTGTTGCCAACTGCCACCGACATCACTCCACGCGGCCAGATGCATGGTCATGTCCGGCTGCACCTGCTGGATCACTTCGCTGACCCACAGTGCGTTGCGCAGATCGCCGCGGTGCAGCTGCAACTTGCCCTGCAAGTGTTGAATGCGCCGTTCATGGCGGTGGATGATCCCGTGGACTTCCACGGTGGTCGATTCAACCAGATGCGCTGCCAGATGGCTACCGGCAAAGCCAGCAATTCCTGTAATTAATAGACGCAAGAAAGCAATCCTTACTCTTGATTGATAGCGGTTGGTGCCACATCTATCCACCCGGCGGCAGCCAGATGAGCAGGTGCGGCTTTAATTCTGATAGAGCCTGGTGTAGTGATAGAGATTCATGGTGATCGCCTGCACATAGATGCGTGGCTCGTTGACCGTGAGCAGCTCGACAAAGAGCGTGTCATCCCTCCCACTGACCTCGCGCCAGAAGTCGGCATTTCCCGGCCCCGCATTATACCCAACCAAGGCCGATATGATATTACCATCAAGATAATTGCGCGTCCAAGCAAGATAGTACGCGCCAAAGCGCAGGTTGATGTGGGGCCGATAGATGACCTCGTTGGTATACTCGGGGTGGCCCAGTTGATCGGCCACCCACTGCCCCGTATCGGGAATGATCTGCGCCAATCCTTGTGCATCGGCAAAGGAACGAGCGCCTTCTTCAAAGAGACTTTCTTGCCGGATCAGGCTAAAGTAGAGCAATGGGTTGATGTTGTGGGCCAATGCCTCTGCGGTAATGAGATCGGCAAAGGGCTGCGGGTAGAGACGCTGCTGAAGGAAGATCGGGGCGTTTTCGGTTAATGGGGCGGGGCTCAATTCCA
Organism: Caldilineaceae bacterium; assembly: GCA_965228585.1. Taxonomy (GTDB): domain Bacteria; phylum Chloroflexota; class Anaerolineae; order Caldilineales; family Caldilineaceae; genus JAHBVH01. The sequence continues at coordinate 1,274,572 of CBDDHX010000004.1, read as the reverse complement.
ACAAGCGCGCCATGCTGATGATGCTCAATCGGTACGCGCCCAACTCCTCAAAGGTGAGGTTCAGGGCGTAAAGTGCGTGAGCATCATCGCGATGGGCGTTATAGACCCGTTCCAGCGCGGCCAGTGCCTCGCCCCGTTGATCCAGATCCAACAATAAGCGCCCAATCTGCAGATCCTGTGCTGTGGCAACAGCGGCAGGCAAGCGCGCCAACGTCGTGGTGTCGATCTCCAGCCACGCCGCCAACCACGCTTCGGCAAAGGCGCGGCTGCCATCATCATCAACCAGCGTTGTGGCTGGCCCGGCAATGCTGCTCATGGCGTTCAACGAATTTCCGGCCACCAAGGGCAGATCGCTCAATGACTGGGCGGCCAAGATTCCATAGTAGCTGGCAGGTGATTGATCGACCAAGGCACGCCAGGCCGCGTCCGCCTTTGCCGTCTCCCCCAATGCATGCTGTGCCCGGCCCAGCCAAAAACTCACGCCCGCGCGGTTATGGGTGGGATGATCGGTCTGCAAGCGCTCATAGAGCAGCACCGATTGATCATAGAAGCCGCGCTGATAGGCACCAAAGCCAACAATAAAGAGTGCCAATGGTGCCCGTTCGCTAGCAGGGAACGCATCGGCCAGACGCAACAGATCGGCGGCGGCTTCCACCTGATTTTCTTCATTGAGCGCCTGCAACCCGCTGCGCCACAGCGCTTCCGGAGCCAATGGATCACTGGGATATTCGCGCGCGAAGGTGCGGTAGGTCCGCCGCGCGGCCACCGGATCGCCCTGGCCGGCCAAGGCCGCGGCTTTGTCCAACCACGCCTGCCCCAGGCAGGTGCACGTTGCATAATTGGCAATCACCTGATCAAGCGCTTCAATGGCCGCGGCATAGTTTTCGGCCCGAAGATAAGCTTCGCCCATGCCGGCCCAGGCAGCGCCCACCCGGCTATCGGTGGCATCGACACTATCGATGTAGGCTTGGTAGGCGTTGATGGCTGGCAGCAGCGCGTTCGCCTGCAGATCGATGTACCCCCGTTGGTAGAGATCGAAAGGCAGGTCACGATTCACCAGCTCGATCAAGGCTTGGTAGGCAGCGGGGGCAGTGGGCGCTTCATCCGTGGCCGCGCGCCAGCGTTCTTCCGCGGCGGGAAGATCGCCAGCAGCCGCCAGTGCTTGACCACTCTGATAGTAGATCGCGGCACGGTAGGCAGCATTTTGCGCCAACGCCAAGATTTCATCATACACAGCCACCGCCGCTCGATAGTTGCCAGCGCCTTTGTGGGTATCGGCCAATTTCTCCAACAGCCGAGCCTTGGCCACCCGATCCGGCGTGGCGTCAACAGCTCGCCGATAGGCCGTCGCGGCCCCATTCCAATCATTCAAAGCTAGATAGGCAGCGGCAATCCGCGGCTGCACAAATTCACCCATCCACGGGTAAATTTCCAAGAAGCGCCAATACGCGGCAATCGCCTGGTTTGGCTCGCCCAGATTTTGCAGCGCAATGGCCTGTAAATAATCGCTCTTGGCCCGCAGTGCCGTCGTTGCATCGGGATCTTGGGACAAATTATCGGCTGTCTCGCCCGTCCCCTGGCCCGTTGCGCCAAGAGTGGCCGGCGTTTCGCTCACTGTTGGGGTCGTTGCAGCTGTGTTCGTCACTGCTGTGTTCGTGACTGCGGCGCTCGTTATTACTGTGCTTGTTGTTGCTGTGCTTGTTGTTGCTGTGCTTGTTGTTGCTGTGCTCGTTAGCGTAGATGTTAGCGTGAGTTCTTGGGCGAGGCCCGTTTGCAATTGCAATGCTTGCAGCAGGAGAGCGGCTGCGGCGTGATCGCCCTCGGCCACATGGGTGCGGGCCAACAGATAACGAGCTTCCGCGCCACGCAGTTCATCCGGGGGCAGGCGATCGAGCAACGCGGTCAGCATGGCACGGACCGCGGCATAGTCGCCGATGCGGTACTGGTACGCGGCCATCTCCAGCACTTCTGCAGCCGACAGCGTGGCCGTGGAGAAAGCAGCTGCCGACCGTGCGGTGGATGAGGATGTTGCGGTGGATGAGGATGTTGCGGCGGATCGCTGTGCAACCCCATCGCGCACGCCCGCAGTGTCAACTTCGCTGTTGCCATCACTGGTGCCGTCCTGATTGGCCGATCCCATGGTAGGTGTGCCGCTGGTGGACGCGCCGGTGGTGGGTGTAAAGGTGGGCTCCAGTCGAGCTTGCGCCGTTGCCGCGTCTACAGTTTGAGCAGCCGCTCCGGATGCAGAGGGATCTTCTGCTCGATTGCGGCCACAACCGGTAAGCAGAAGCAGGGCGATCAGCGCGATGAGAGCGGCGCTCCATCCCCTTCGGCCCATCCGGCTGTGCCCCCACTGTCGTGCTCCCCACTGTTGTGCAATGATCTGGGGGCGCTGCAGGTAATCGACAACCGGATGGTACGCCAACCTTTTTCTTCGTATATTTTGTATCTGTTGCCAAGTTACATGTTGCATAGATATGGATTGCATAGATATGAATTGCATAGTGTGTACTATACTCGCGCTCGGAAGAAACACGAAAACAGAACGGCAAGAAAAAAGGGGTGCACGCTGTGCACCCCACCATCTTCATTTGGGCCATTACTTGTTTCTCAGCGGGATTGTTGGAAAACACCCGTTGCCCAGCAACTAATTACCTGTCCGTCTTTACGTTCGCAATGGAGCGTGCTGATTCAGATGCCAAGCGTTCAAAAACGCCCCGTCGTTCGTGGCGAGTGCCTGAGCCCCGTTACCGGTGCGTCGCTCGGTCGCACCGGTAACCACCCTGTTGTTTGCGGACAGCAAATCAGAGTCCATTAACATGACGTTGCGGCCAACGATTCAGTTCCTGTGGTTGCCGGCCTGTCCTCGTCGCCTCTCCTACGTCAACCCTTCACAACCCCGCCGTCTCGCCGACTGCAATATCAGGGCCATAGGCGGGTTCATTGGCAGGCAGATCGTGGGTGACATTGGCGGGAATAAAGAGTTCATCGCCTGGCTGCAAAATATAGCCCGGACGCACCATGTCAGGGTTGATCAGCTGTAACAGGGTCAGGGGCAGATCAAATTCGTTGGCAATCTTTAGCCAGGAATCGCCATCGCGCACGGTGTAGAAATTGCCATGCTGCTCAATCTCCATGTGGATTCCCGTTGGAACGAGCAGGCGGTCACCCGGATGCAGCACACCATCTGAGCGCATCAGATGTGGGTTGGCAGCCTGCAATTCGCCAGTCGTCAGGCTAAATCGGCTGGCCAATCGCGTCCAGAAATCTCCTGACTGCACTTGATAATATTCGAGTGAATTGCATTCGCCCATGCTCACCTCTAGCCCATATTGGCGCGCCCAGCGCAGTTGACGCATGCGCTCCAGTTCACTCTCTGGATAAAATGTAACCTGATAGCCACCATCTGCCATGCGCACGGCAGAAAGCGAGTTCACTTGTGGGATCTCACCATTGGCAAAGGTGTCGACCGTTGCCACGGGGTTGGGCGCCTTGTGATTTGGCAGCCCCAGTTGATTGGAAAGCCGGAGCACACTGCGGAGACGCCCCCCCGCCTGGGCACAGAAGATGGGCCAGAAGCCGCCGTAGCGGGTGGTATAGACCGGCACCGTGGGTTGGCGTTCAAAGCTATCGGCCAGTGGGCCAGCCGCGCCCGCCATCCTCACCCACTCTTTGCTGAAATACTCAGTGTCGTCACCGCGACAATCCTGGCGCGGCGGACATTCACTCAGCAATACCACATCGTTGGGCGGGGTAAAGCGCCACCCTTTGGTATCGGCCGGGGCATTGATTGCCGTCAGCAGCGCCGAATCTGCCAACACACTCTCCATGAAATCACGCCAGATCGGCGCGGCACCGCTGAGACCGGTGACATCCTTCATCACCTGGCCCGTGGCATTGCCCGCCCAGACGCCAACCAAGAGGTGGCGTGTAAACCCAATGGTCCAGTTATCGCGAAAATCATTGGTCGTACCCGTCTTCACCGCGGCGGGGCGGCTGATCTTCAGTGCGCTGTTGGCACCGAACATGGGTGTCCGTGCATTGTTGTCGCTGAGAATATCGGTGAGCATGAAGGCCGCGGCGGGCGAAATCGCTTGCACGGCTTCTGTCTCGGGCAATGGATGGATGAGTTGGCTTTGGCTGTCCAGGATGGTCAACGCCACTTCGGGGGCACGATAGCGACCGCTGTTGGCAATTGTGTGATAGCTATTGACCATTTCAATAAGAGGTACTTCGGTGCTGCCAAGCGCCATGCTCAATCCCAGGTACTGCTCTTTTGGATCGAGACTGTGCAACCCCATGACACGAGCGCTCTCGGCCATGCGTTCGATGCCCAGGCCAGAGAGCAGCCGTACCGCTGGCACGTTGTAGCTATTGGCCAATGCGGAGCGAGTGGTTACCAGGCCATGAAATTTCTCGTCGTAATTCAACGGCTGATAGAACTGATTGCCACCTAGGTCGTAGGCAACGGGCACATCCCACATAATGGAAGCGGGGCTGATCAGGTTGTCGCTGAGGGCCGTGGCAAAGAGCAACGGCTTGAAACTGCTCCCCGGCTGGCGCGGGCTCAAGGCCATGTTGACTTGGCCGTCGATGCTCGTATCGTAAAAGTCAGCACTGCCGACCATGGCCAAGACTTCAGCAGTCCCCGGGCGCATGGCGACCAGCGCGGCGTTGCCCAAATCATGCTTTTCCTGCATTTTGCTGATCTGTCGCCGGATCACCGTTTCGGCCAACGTCTGCATGCGCAGATCGAGTGTCGTAAAGAGATTGAAGCCAGCCCGACGGGTGTACCCCCGTCCCATGCGGCTGTCGATCGATTGCACGACATATTGTACGAAGTGGGGTGCCACCATTGGGTCGGGGCTGATATCGCGCTGCAACTTTACTGGCTGGCGATAGACCCAATTGGCGTCGCGTTCACTCAGCAAGCCGCGCTTCACCATCAGTTGCAAGACGATCTTTTGGCGAGCTTTCACTCGCTCGAAGTTGCGGTAGGGATTGAGCAGGCTGGGTGCCTGGGGGATGCCAGCCAGCAGCGTCGATTCGGCGAGATTTAACTCTTCCGCGGATTTGCCAAAGTAGGTCTGGGCGGCGGCTTCCGGGCCATAGGCCATATTGCCATAGTTGAGCAGGTTGAGATACATCTCCAGAATCTCGGCCTTGGTGTAGCGCGTGGTCAATTCTTGCGCCAGCCCCACTTCCAACACCTTGCGATCCATGTTGGGGTTGTAGCGTTCCTCTGGCCCCAAAAAGAGATTGCGCGCCAGTTGCATGGTAATGGTACTCGCGCCGGAGACGATGCGTCCCCCCTGGTGGTTTTGCCAGGCAGCCACGGCAATGCGAAAGGGATCGATGCCAATGTTATCGTAGAAGCTGGCATCTTCTGTTGCCACCGTGGCATTAATTAGATCTTGCGAGATCCGATTGAGCGCCACCCAGGTGCGGCGTCCCTCTTCAAATAATTCGGCAAGCTGCACGCCATTTCGATCATAAAGGTAGGTGGTTTGAAAGAGGCGTGGCAGTGGTCCGGGTTGGTACTTTTGCAGATATGATTCCACAACGATCGGCAGGCGCGAAGCAGGACGATCGCCGACCATCTCCTGTGCTTTGCCAAAGCAAGCGCTGGTCACAAGCACAAATATCCACAGCAACAGAATCAGGCGAGGCAAAATGGGTGGAGGCATTTTCATGGCAATGGAAAGTCCTATGCTGTCTAGAAACAATGGAGATGACAAAACGATGGAGAAGAAAAACGTCGAGCGTAAGGTAGATTGGCACTGGGCACAAGGCAGATGCGACAGAGATCTTGGTTCCCAGGCTCACACAGCGGGTACAGCTTGCAGTGGGCCATTCTGCGCCCAGCGGATCTGGAACGGGCAGATTCTTCAGTTAACTGTTTCAGGTCAGATGCGCGGACGATTTATCTAGCGGACGATTTGTCTAGCGGACAGGTAATCAAGCGGACAGTTAATCAAAACGTAAGCGAGGATCGGGCGTTGCATTGGGTTAACCTTCGCTCACAGCCAACATGTGATTTGGGTGCGATCACTGCAGCGGCGGACAAGCTAATCACTGTTCTGGGCCGTGAGGCTTGATTGTACATGACTTACGCACCGAGAGCCGCTGCCCGGTGGCGAGCGGGCCACACGATCGTTCGCTCTTCTCGACAAGTTGCGTAGGTCCGATTTTATTGTACATAGGAAAGAGCTATCGGTCAAGCAGAGGGCGAAGAACGGGTGCGTTTCTGTGCTGGAGAGCGCGTCGGATACTCGGCTTGCTCCCTGTCCATCCCATCAACATGAGACGCAGCCGTTGGCAAACGCGAATGTCACCTGGCAGCGTCCGCTACCCTTGGCTGTTGCGACAGGCAAGAATCGACCAATTCGCTCAAGTCGGCCATGCCCAGCGGCAACGGGGCATGCAGCACTGCGTCCGCAGCCACCTGCAAGTGGTTGATCAGCCAGAGCACCAAATGGGGCGGCATGGTCTCTTCCACCTCGATGTGCGTAAGGGTGGGCTGTGTGGCCGCGCAGGAGGCACGGAATTGATAGGCCCCGACGATCTCCATTCCCACAAATAGCTCGGAGAGAAATAACTTGACGAGATTCTCGCGTAGAAATAGCGTTTTCATTTGCTCGTCAGTCTCCGCGCCCGCAGCACGAACCGGCAAAAGGCGGGGACCATGTTCCGAAATTTTCAGCAGGCTATAGAGTTCACTGCCGGGCCAGGTAGCAGGTCTCATGGTGGCCGGTGTCAAATGAGATGGGTGTGACGGTGCAGGCAAAGCAGACCTGCGGCCAATCCGGCTGGCGGTGCGCAGTGAGACCAGAAAATAGAGCGCCCCCGGCACGAGGCGCGGAAAGGGATGTCCCGGATCGACAGCCAAAGGGGTCAGCAGTGGATAGAGGCGCTTGCGAAAGTAGCCATGCAACCAGCAAAGCTGTGGCTGGGTCAGCTCATCGGCCTTGGCAACTTGCAGCTGATACTGCTTGAGGAGTGGGAGCAGTTGATGGTTGACAAGTTGATTGAGTGTTGTGATCAGGTCGTCCACATTGTCAAAGGGGAGACCAGAATGCTGGTGCTCATCCACAGTTGGCGTCGGGGCCGGCCTCGACGTTTGAGGGGCTAGCAATGTAGCGGCAGGGGGAGACGATTGGGCCGTACGTGTCGTAAAAAGTGCATCCACAGAACGCAACAACTTCCCAAGTGCACGCAGGCGCTTGGGCAGAGCGAGATGCGCCGATTGAACTTGCTCGAAGAGTTGCAGTGGATTCGCGGTTAATTGGTGGTCTATCATAACGGACCATCATACAACAGGTTGCCGCGACAATCAAGTGAAAATTTTCATTCGCCGATCCTGGGTTCCTGGCCGTTCTGGATCGAGGGTAGCATGCAGCAGCGCACCATGCACCCCGCCGCTCTTCATGGCAACCCATCCAGCGCGACGCGGGGGCAGCTTTGCCACTGCTGCCCCCACATGTCGATCCATGCTTGGCTGACAGAGCGGACGCTACCCAATGGGTGCGACCATTTGCGGGGACGTACAGAAGAGGAGCAGATTGAGCGCCCGGTCTAGGCCCCCAATGTGGTACGCACCCCTACCCAACGTGCTGCTTGCGGATTGCACTGATCTCCGGGTTGCGTTGGCCACTCGGCACTTTAGCGGCAGTTTCGATGGTCGGTGCTTCTTCACCGGCCGCCACCATGCGCGCGATCAAGCGTGCGCGCAAATCAGCTTTCACATCGGCGTAGGCCTCTTCCGCAATGAGATTCGTCAGTTCGTGGGGATCGGCCTCGAGATCGTACAGAAATTCCTCAACGTACCGGTCTGATCCAGGAGCGCTGCCGCCGCTGGCCCCGGGCACACTGACGCTATATTTCCAGCGCGCGGTGCGAATGGCACGACCGATCTGGGCCTCGCTGATCTGCACGAAAATCTCGGCGGGCCATTCGCTCTTTGCGCCGCGCAACAAGGGCAAAATCGAGTGCCCTTGCATTGTTGCAGGCACGGGAATCCCCGCCGCGTCGAGTAGCGTCGGGGGCAGATCGACCAGGCTGACTAATTCGCGCACCCGTCCGCCACCGGTAAAGCCAGGGCCATGCAGCAATGTCGGCACGCGGATCGAGCTTTCGTGGCAAGAGCGCTTGTATTCGGCATTGCGCGTTTTGAAATGGCAACCGTGGTCCGCTGTAAAGAGGATGATGGTGTCGTCGAGCAGCTCCAGACTTTTCAGCGCATCGATCAGACGCCCCAATGCTTCATCCAACCGCTTGATCATCCCGTAATAGCCACCGAGGTGGGCGTGGGTCGAGCCGCCGAGCGCGGCCAGGTCCGGCGGGATCGCCTTGCCGGTGTAGCGGCTGCGATAGCCATCGGGCGGTGGATAGTCATCCATGTTGTTCTGATGGTGCGGCTCGATGTACGAAAGGAAGAGAAAGAATGGATCTTGCTGGTGGGTGTCGATATAGCGGATCGCGGCATCAGTTTGCGCATCAACCCGATAGCCCGGCAACTTCACGGCCACGTTGTCGTTGTCATACATTACCGTATCATAGGGTCCAGAGGTAAATTCGAGCAGGTTGGAAGCCAGCCAGTAATCGTAGCCGCCGCGTGCATCCGCGGGCACCGGATCTTGATCGGCCAGATGCCACTTGCCAATGTAACCCGTGGCGTAACCAGCATCGCCAAAGTGGTGGGCCAAGGTTCTGGCATCGAGCGCCAACGATTCGCTATTTTTCCAGACGCCGGTTTGGGTGGCGTACATGCCCGTTTGCAGACAGGAGCGCGCGGGCCCACAGACGGGCTGACAGGTGAATGAATAGTGCACATCCGTTCCCTGTTGGGCCAAGCGATCAAAATTTGGGGTCAAATCGAGTGGATTGCCATGGATGCCGGTCGAATCCCAACGCTGTTGATCCGTAAAAAAGACGATTACGTTGGGTTGGCGGGTGCTTGCTGAAACCATTGTTACCTTCTCTTCGCTTGCTGCGTGCCCACGCGTGAGAGCTGACTGTAGCATCGCAAATCAGCTCTCACGCGTGGGCTGCCACGGTGAGTTGTCACGGTGAGCTGCATACTAAAGTTATCAAAAAAACGTCATTCTGTCGGAACCCCAGGCGCTTGTCATTCTCGCATGCGCACCGCCAGCAGTAGCGAACGCTGATTCCACCATTATACAACGTTACCATGATCTCTCGATCAGCCCCTGAAAAGCCGCACAAACATGCGTGTAAGCGTACGCGTGGTTGTGCGACTTTTACTGGGCGTCTAAATGGGGCATCTACATGGGGCATCTACATGGGTCGTCTGTTAGATCCAGGGCATGGCAAAGGTGGGCTGATTGACGTAACGCTGCATCTTCAACGTCAGCTGCGCGCCGCTGCCGGGGGCGATCTTCACGGCAAAATGGGCGGCATTGATGGCGCTCTCTTCGCCATTGCAGTGCACACTGTCAATCTGATGTTCGCCATAAGCGCCACCCTGCACGATCACCGTTCGTTCGGCCATGGGGCTCGTATTGACGAGCGTCACCACCGTCTCGTCCGCGCTCATGCGCTCCACCAGGGCCGCGACATCTTCCGGGATCCCGGCCCGACGGCGGGCTGGATCGAAGTAGCGCAGCCGGGCATTGAGGGGCGACCCTTCGCGACCGGTGGGGATGCCGCCCAACATGAGTCGGATCAGCGCGTCGGTGGTTGCCGGGTTGATGTGATTCATGTCGTCAGAGAGTCGAGTGTCCGGCGTGGCCGTATCGGCACGCATCAGTTCGATTTTGCGGCGCAAATGGTCCATATCCTGCTGCAACGCCTGCACCGGATAGTCTGCTGCTTCGCCATGCAGATAGTCGATCCACGGATTCTCGTAGACCAGCCGCCGATCCGCGGGATCCATCGACCAGTAGTAGACCTCTTGCCCACCAGAGTGGAACGGATGGGGCTGCCAGTCGTACCAATCCTCCTCGCCAAAATAGTCGCCGTAGGCATTGGGCCACATGGTCTGACCGTCGATCTCGCGGGCGTTGGCATTGATGTAATCGATGACGCTGCGCCAGGTGTCCACATATTTCTGATCGCCGGTGGCAATCAACGCATTGCCAAAGCCGTGGAGCGCGCGGCGGTGGAAATAGGTGCGGTGGGCCAGCTCTCCCGTTTGCGGCACGGTCACGGTAAAGCCCCAGCCATAGACCCCGCCATACCAGCGGCCACCGGTTTCCCCACCAATCGTGCCATCCAGCCCCACGTTGGTCGGGATGATCCCGCCATTGGCCTTTGTGCGTTCCACCCAACCGTCTGTATAGGTCGTGAGCCAATCCAGATATTTGGTTTCGCCGGTCAACATGTAGGCATTCAGCGCCAGCGTTGTGGTGCAGAGGTTGAGCGGATGATCGCCGACAATATCGTTGTAATCCTGGAAGTGCTCCACAAATTGTTGATAGTTCTGTTCACCGTGGCCAGCCCGGAAGCGTCCTTCGATCTCGATTGGATCGCCGGCCCAATCGAGCCCGGTTGCCTTGCGCAACAGTGGGCCACGGCTGCCATTAAACATGCTGCGAATGATGTTGTGTTCGGCATCGTAGTTGGGCGCTTGTGGATCTTCATTCATGTAGAAGCCCGCGTACCGCCGCGTTCGGCGTTCCAATTTGAGATCATCGGGATCAGAGAGCCCTTGCAAAAAGAATGCGCCAAAACCTTCGCCGTTGTGAAACCAGTCGAACATCACGGGAAATTCTTTATAGTACATGCCATCGCGGGCAAAGGGCACGTCGACCGTTTTGGCCTCGGTGTACTGGAGCAGATGCCCCTCCCACGCCTGTTTATAGCGGGCCAACACGTTGTCATCCGCGCCCAAGGCGTGCAGCATGGTCCAGTTGAGAAAGTTTTCCGCCGCGTCATCCGGGCCGTCGTTGCCACCCCAGCGCGGCACACAGAGCAAATAGCCACGTTCGTCAAAGTAGTGCTGGTAAAATTCCTCACAGGCATCCGCTTGTGCCCGCAACAGTTCACGTTCCAATAGCGCCCAATAGGGCGCGGCCATGGGTTGATTGAGTTGAATCATAGGGAGCTCGCTTTGTGAGAAGAAAAGGCTTGGATGGAGCGCGGTCTTTGAGATTCACTGCACTCACAAATTATCTGCTCGCAACTATCTACTTGCAGATATCTATTTGCAAATAGGAATTAGTGAGTCGACCGTGCCTGATTGGGTAAAGCACGAGAATTGGCTGAAAATTTTTACATTAACATCACTTCCGCACCGAGAGCAGCCCTCGATGGCGAGCAGGCCGCACGATTGTTCGCTCTGCTCGACAAGTTGCGTAAGTCCGAATTACGTGGTGTACGACATAGGTACGGTGCTGTCCGGCAGGATTTCGCGCTGTGCAGCGCACAGGCGTTTCAAAGGGGGCCATTGGACGCCAGCTTGCGCCCGGCATCCTACCAGGGTTGGTGGACACTTGATTTACGCTGATATCTGACAGCACAAGCAAATAGAGCTTGCAGCTTGCGGAGTGCGTATTCTCTCAAGCGCACGTACAGCGTTCTCTAACGCTGATTCCACCACGGTACCACGTTACCATGATCTCTCGATGAGTCAACATGTTAGGGGTGCGCACCACATTTGGGGCGCAGATCGGACGCTCAATCTGCTCCGCTTCTGTACCTCCCCGAAAATGGGACGCACCCACATGTTAGAGATGGCGGCAATCTTCAGGGACCCCAGTCCACCATCTGCGCCAGTTCATAACGATACTCGATGGCCATATCGAGTGGCAGAGGGCGCTGGTTGCTGCCATCCGCGTTCATCACCCAGAACCGCCAAGGGCCAGCATTGTGGCTGTCGGTGCGATTGCTGAGGAACACAATGGATTGTCCATCGGGACTCCACGCGGGGCTGACGTTGCTGGGCAATTGGTCAACCAGCGTCGTCACGGGGCGGGTCAGCGCCGTCAAGCCGCTGCCATCGGGATTGATGGCGAAGATCTCGTAGTGACCACCCTGGCGCTGCTGAAAGACGATGCGCCCGCCGCCCGGCTGCCAATCGGGATCCTGATGATATTGCCGCTTGATCTCGAAGTGCAGCAGGCGATTCTGATCGGCTGGCATATCCTGGGTGATCTGCAAACCAGCGCCAGATTGATAGACCACGCCGCCGCTGCTCCAATCGGGCGCGACCGCATCCTCCACCACCGCGAGATCACGATAGTTTTCGCCATTTTGATCAATGCGCGCCAACTTGCGAATGTGATCCTTGCCCGTCTCCAGCCCCGTGGTGTCAAAGGGAGTGAAGCGCAGACACTCGCCAGTATCTTCGTTTAGAAAACATCGGTTAAACTCGTCGCCGCGGCTAAAGAGAATCCACCGGCCATCGGGGCTCCACTTGGGTGAGCGCAACAGCTCCCGCTCGCCAAAGATCTTGCGCTCGTTGCTGCCATCGACGTTGATCAGATAGATGCCATTGGCACCGCCACCCCGGGTAAATGCAACTTGCGTGCCGTCGGGGCTGAGCGCCGGATCCAGCCCGGTGGTGAGTCGCGTTACCCGGCCTGTTGCCAATTGGTACAGATAGATGTCGCCGCCGTTGCGGTTGGTAAAGACCAATTTACCGCGCAGCCCAACCGGTGCAGCGGCTGCCGGGGCAGATTGTCCGGCGGGAACATGCGCTGTGGCCGGTGTCGCGCGGTCGCGCTTGGCACCCGCGCCGGCATCTTGCACAGCCAGCGCGACCAGTGGCCCCGTCACCGCAACATAGCGGGTGGCGGCCCAGCCAATCGGTTCGGTGCTATCTGCCCGGGCAACGTAGAGCCACTGCTGATCCTGGCTGCGGCCCAACAACGTCAGCGTCTCGCCCGATGCAGCCTTGGCCACAACGGAATACGCCGTGCCGGGGCCGCTGCGAATATTTAGACGCGCGGCGCCGGTGCGCACCAATGCCTCGGTCGTGGTGGCGACATCAAGCGTACCCGTGGAGTCGGCCGGGGCAGGGGCAGCGACTGTTCCGGAATCCGGTGTCTCAGAATCTTCTGTCTCAGTATTCACTATTTCAGTATGTACCGGGGCAGCATTTGCCCGGTCAGATTCGATTGCCAGCATAGCCGTTGGCACTGGCGTTGGCGCGGGGGTCATGGCAATGCTGGTCGTGGGCAGCGCGATCCGGTCGAAGATCAGCAACTGGTCGCGCCGGGCCCACCCGGTATCACCATCAGCGGTGACGACGTGCAGCCATTCACCCGTGGTACTTTGCCGATCGACAACGAACCGCGCGCCAGGCGCGATGGTGGCGAGGTGGGTTCCATCCACAGCAAAGAGATCGGCTCCGTGCCCTCCCGCCACGGCAATAAGTTTATCGAGGGCGGGCAACGGTTGAAACGTGGGGGCCAGGGATTGCGCCCGAAGTGCAGTGGGGTGTTGAATGCCCAGCGTGATCACCATGAGCGTGAGGGTGATGGCGAGCAATGGGAAAACAGCGTGTTTTTTATGCATTCGGTTTGTCAATCTTATGCAAATATAATCTCGTACAAATAATTGTGCAGGTCATTCCGGTTGGGCGTGTTCCCATTTCATACGGGTCGGTCATGGCCACACGATCATTGCCACACAGCCGTTGCCACACAGCCGTTGCCACACAGCCATGAATGAGCCGTGCGAACAAGCGACGCCCCAGTAACGGGGCTAAGGAACTGCCCACAAACGACAATGGCAACGAAACCTGGAATGGCGCGCCATCTGCACATAGCGTGGCGCGCCACGCCAGTTGTAATGAGTAATGGCGGTCACTACTCTTCGCCTTCTGTCTCTTCTTCTGCCGCTTCTTCTGTCGCTTCTTCTGCCTCAGTTGCAGCGTCGGCGTCAGGTTCTTCACCCTCAGCATCTGCTGCACTCTCTGCAGGGGTTGCATCCGTGGCGGTCTCGGCCTCGGTTGCTTCGGTTGCGCCCGCGCCACTGCCATCGGTAAAGGTAGCGGTGGCCGTCATACCGGGCAGCAGTCCGCTCTGATCTTCGTTGGTGATTTGCAGGGTAACAGGGTAGGTCACCAGACCCGAGCTTTCATCGCTGACGGGGACGATCAGCTCGATGACTCCGCTGAATTCCTGATCACCCAGCGCGTAGACGGATACAGTCGCTTCTTGGCCGATGCGAATGTGGGGGATATCACGCTGTTCAACATTCACCACGAGTTGCAGGGCGGCGGTGTCGGCAATGGTGACCACTGCCGTGCCAGCGCTGGCCTGTTCACCCGGCTCCACATTCACCGCTAGGACCGTGCCATTGATGGGGGTGGTGACTTCGGCATTGGCCAAATTGAGCCGTGCCTGCTCCAATTCTGTCAAAGCCTGTTCCACGCTGATCTCGGTGAGGCGCAGGTCATTTTCATCCGGCCCTTGGCGCATCTTGGCGAGCGCGGCCTCGGCTTCGGCCAGATTGGCCTGGGCAGCGGCTACTTCTGCCGACGTGGGTTTCTTCTCCAGTTCATTCAGTGCATCTTGGGCTCGTTGCAACGTGGCCAGCGAAGATTGCAACTCCGAGGCGCGCGCCGGTTCGGTGGTCTCTTCGAACGCGGCCTTGGCTGCTTCATAGCTGATGGTGGCCTGTTGCAGGTTGGCGGATTGGGATGTTGCGCCCGCGTCGGGGCGCCAAGCGATCTCGTCATACTCGCGCTGGGCCTCTTGCAACGTGATCTCGGCCCGGCGCAGATTGGCCTGGGCTTGGGTCAGTTGGGTCTCGCTGGGGCCAGCGAGCAACTCGCTGTACGCGGCCTGGGCTGCAGCGAGGCTGCTCCTGGTGGCTTGCAGCTGTTCTTCGGTGGGGCCAGCTTCGACCACGGCTAAATTTTCCTGGGCCAGCAGATATTGCGATTCGGCCAATGCAACGTCGATCTCGTCGACAGTCTCGTTTAGCTTGGCCAATTGAATGCGGGCAGATTCGAGATTCATCTCGGCCGCTTGCACAGCCCACTCCAGATTTTGGGTATCAAGCTCGACCAGAATATCGCCAGCGTTCACCTGATCCCCCACATCAACGTGGACAGTATCAACAATGCCACTGACCTTTAGCACCACCTGTTGTTTTTCTTGCAATTCAATCTTGCCCACACCACTCGGCAATTTTTCCGTGGCGCTCTGGGCAACCGGGGCTTGCTCTGCAGCCGCGACAAGCGAGCCAACGCTGAGAGGATGGGAGAACAACAACAGGCCAACAAGGGCCCAGACAACGCCGTGCACAAACTTGCGAGAGGCATGAGAGAGTCCCATGTGCTTCATGTGTAATGCTCCTTTGGTCCGTTCCTGAGATGGCTTCAATAGTTGATTATGACAGCAGGTTGAATGGGAATCGTTGGAGAATTGGCTGCAGAAAATTTACGGTTCTAAACTCACATGCAACGAACCACACAACGATGGTGGCTATGCCCCAGGCCAGGCAGCGTCCGGCTCACGGTTCCAGATCAACCTTTTCACCGTTGAGGTGCAACATGCTCACCGGGCGCGCGGATAGTGTCCGTCTATCGGTGTGCCTACCCTCTACGGCAGATTGCTGTACATCCTGCTTCACACATTAATTGTTAGACTTGCGCAGCCCGTCGAGAACGAGCATGATGTCCAGCGCCTACTCTTCATCGGCTCTTCACCGGCTCTTCACCGTTCATTTCGTTTGCGGCGCGCAAGCCGTGGATTTAGCTACAGTCGGGAGTCGGGGGAATGAAATTGTGTTCGTCTGCGCAGCGAGCACACGGTGTGGCTGAGCCCGGCATTGTGTCGCTCTGTTCCCAGCCACGAGTTTGTGCCGAACGGTGGCTGCAGGAACATACCCGGCAGACGACAGGTATAGGCAGGTAACAGCAGGCGTTGCGGGCAATGCCACTGTCAAACCGCGATTAGCGCTATTCCTGAAATCTATTTCTTGAAATTCACAGCTTGAAATTCATAGCTTGCAAGTCAGTAGTGATACCGATGCCAGCGTTGGCCAGCCAGGTCGACGCAGAAAATTCCAAGGGCGGTCTTGGTGACGCTAGTTGCTACCGACCATCGCTACAGGAGAGTCATTGCCAAAAAAGTGCTTTTACCACGCGATGGGAAGCAACTGCGGTTAGTATAGCTTTCTATCCACATCAGTGCAACCTCTCAAAATTAGGCGGACCGAACGTGAGCGTACCAACAGCCCCTGGCCCGCACACTTCTAGCTTTCCGACAACCATGCTATACTTTCGAGCACCCCAGCGAATCACCACAGTTCATTGGAACTGCCCACTGTATAGCTGTTCACTGTCTGGTAGTCCACTGTATAGCTGTCCACCCTAGAGATCGAGCGTGAGTACGTTCTTCTCACAACCTATTGCCATTATCGATTGCCCCTGTACACGGCTCAAAGCAGCCAAAGGTTCCATCGCCCATGCCACCGTATAAACCCAACCCATCAGCAGAATCAACAACGGAAGCTGCCACCTCCGCAGCAGACGACGGGGCGAACCCGGTTGCAGCGATTCCACCCACTGTCACCGATCTGCACGAAAGTGGGCCTGCCGCCCGCCAACGCTCCTTTCTGCAAGAGCGGTTGGCCGGCGCAGGCAGCGGCCAGAGCACGACGATGCGCTCGGTGGCCGCTGTTGCCACGGCACAGCCATCGGCAGCCCCCAACCTGGCCGAGGATCGACGCCGTCAATTGACTGATTTCCGCACGCGCCAGTTGGAACAGGTTGCCACAACGGGTGCGATCCCCACCACTCACGGGCCACTGGCAGCCATGCGCCGTGGTCCGCTGGCCCTGTCCACCACAGCGGCGCCCCAAAGAGATTTTCTACAGACCAACCGTTGGAATTTGCTGGGTCCCTCTGTTGTGCGTGATGGCCAGAGTGGCCAGCGCTCGGCTATGAGTGGCCGCGTGCGCGGCGTTGCCGTTGCACCGGGGGGCGAGCGGCTCTATATTGCCACGGCCAATGGTGGGGTCTGGCGTTCGGAAGATAGTGGGCACAGTTGGCTTTCACTGATGGATGCCTTCGATCTCAACCCGTCGCTCTATCGGGCAGATTCGTTGGCCTGTGGCGCGATTGCGCTGGTGCCCGGCAATTGGGCGGGCGAAGATGTGATCTACGTGGGGTCGGGCGAGCCGGGGGTGTCGCCCTGGTTTCAGGGCGACAGCGCCTACTTTGGGGTGGGTCCCATTGTTTCAACCGATGGTGGCCTCAACTGGCTCACCGAACCGAGTGAACCATCACTGGCGGGCAGCGCATTCTATGCCCTCGCCGTGGATCCTATTCAGCCACAGCGGGTGATCGCGGCCACGCTGCAAGGGCTCTATCGCCGAGAGCCGGACGACAGCGGCACCTTTCGCTGGATTCGCCAACAACAAGGTTACTTCTGCGCGGTGGTGGCTAGCCAACAGAATGCAGAAACCATCTTTTACGCGGCGGAATGGGGCGGCAAAGTTTGGCACTCTCCAGATGGTGCCCAGTGGACGCGGCTCGATACAGATTTCCCCAATGAAGTCGTGGCCCGCATTGGTCTCGCGGTGCAAACAGACAACCCCGAGATCCTCTATGCACTGGTGGCCAATGTTAACGGCCATCTGCTGGGGCTCTATCGGCTCGATCGGGGGGAGGAACGGTGGCGACCGGTCCGCGGAATCCCGCCCACGCTCTTTGGCCCCGATCTTGAACAGCCGGGCCAAGGAGGCTACGACCTTGCCGTCGCCGTGGATCCATTGGATGTCAACCGGGTTTACGTCGGTGGATCCATTGTCCACTCCGATGGCGTGCAACCTTCCACCACCGCGGGGGATTGGTCGGGGGCGCTCTATCGTTGCGAGCTGGAGATCCAGCCCACCACCCAACAGATCAGCAGCCGCAGCACCTATATTGGTGGCTCGATCCACGGGGACATTCATGCGATCCAACATGCGCCGGGCGATCCAGAACGGCTCTGGATTGGCTGTGATGGTGGTCTCTTCTTCTCGGTCCACCCCACGGCGAATCCGCTGAACAGCGCACACCAAA
Source organism: Caldilineaceae bacterium (assembly GCA_965228585.1). Lineage (GTDB taxonomy): Bacteria > Chloroflexota > Anaerolineae > Caldilineales > Caldilineaceae > JAHBVH01. The sequence goes on along the minus strand of CBDDHX010000004.1, from coordinate 1,256,589 downwards.
ACGGCCTCTTTACCCCCTGCAACACCGGCCTATCCACGCTGACGATGAACCATCTGGGCATGCACCCAACCGAAGCAGCGCTCCTCTTTTGTGGCACGCAGGACAATGGCGGTCTACGCTACACCGGCGACGCGGTCTGGCTCTACTCTTCCGGTGGCGACAGCGGCTATTTCGTCGTCAACTGGCACAATCCTCATGAAGTCGCAACCACCTACGTCCAGAACCAGATCTTCCGTTCGCGGGATGGCGGCATGCGCAATAGCTATGGGAGCATCCACGTGCTGCCAGCCAGTGGCGAGGCCGTGCAATTCTATGCACCGTTGGCGGGCACGCCCCACCAGCCCACGGCACCGGAAAGAGCCACGCGCCTCGCGTTTGGCGGCAGTCGCGTCTGGTTGAGTGAGCAGTTTGGGGGGGATGGTGTTTGGTGGGATGGTCGCCGCTGGGCCGGCGAGGTTGACTGGATCTCGTTGCCCAGCAACGATCCGACGACCGATCGCGTCCGCGGTACGGTTGAAGCATTGCTCTTTGCCACTGCCACCAAACTCTATGCGGGCACAACAGCTGGCACCCTCTATCGCTACGAAGAGGTGACGGAGGGGCAGTGGCAACGGACGCAACTGCCAGCCATTGCCAGCGAGACCGTGGCCGCGCAGATTGGTCCCGTCACTGCCATAGCCGTCGATCCAGCTGATGCCAGCGGTAACGCCATTTACGTAACGCTCGGTGGCATGCACAACCCCCATCGCGTCTGGCACTATGATGGACAGCAGTGGCAACCACGCAGCGGGTTGTCCACCCCTACGACTGCTACACCCGCCAGTGCTACATCCGCGGCTACCCCGCCTGCCGCGCCACCCCACTCACTGCTCAATGTTCAGCACAATGCCATCGTTGTCGATCCAGAGAACCCCAGCCATCTCTATGTGGCCGCCGACATTGGGGTTTGGCGTTCTGCCGACGGTGGCGCAAGCTGGGCTGTCTTTGCGCGCGGGCTGCCCGATGCAGCGGTGGTCGATCTCGAATTACACAGCGCGAGCCGGCTATTGCGTGCGGCCACCCACGGGCGCGGGGTCTATGAATTTGATCTGGGCCGGCCACAGCGCACGGTAGATCTCTACATTCGCGATCATCTGCTGGATTTGGGGCGACAGCCAGCTGCAACGGGAGTGCCCCACCCCACCGAGCCAGGTGCCACCGTGCAAGCCAAGCAGAGCCCAGACATCAAGCTGGATCCTCCCAACGCGGACGGACGGTACCGGCTAACTGGCGCGGACCCGCTCTACGTCACACCCTTTACCAAGGCTGCGCAAGCACAGCAAGGGGTTGACTTTTACAGCTTTGCCACCCAGCTCGGCAACGACCGTGGCGCTGTCGTGACCCACAGTCGGTTAAATGTTCACACGCAAGTCTATGTGCAGGTTCACAACCGGGGCTTGGTCACAGCCAACAATGTCCGGGTGATGTTGCTGTTGGCGACGAGCAGCGAGGCACGCGAGACGCTGCCCCCTTTGCCCGCCAACCATGAATATCACGTTCGGGCTGGGCTGCCCATTGCATCTGCCCAATGGCAGACGGTTGGCTTTGCCACACTACATGGAATTCGCGCTGGTCATCCCCAAATCGCCACCTTTCGCCTGACGGCCAATCAGTTGCCCACACCGGGCCAGCTGCGCGACACAATGCAGTTTACGCTGGTTGCGCTGGTACACAGTACGAACGATCCCTTCGCAGCCACATCCCCCACCACGCTGAGACCGACCGCCAACCGTCACGTTGCAACACGGGCAATTGCAGTGCAACCATTTGCCGGGAGAGTGGCCGCGGGCACGAAACGGCGGCAACGGCAAGAGCCGCGCCCCACCGACTTCCTGGCAGAACATGCGGTGAAACGGGGGGAAACCCTGAGCCACATTGCCAAACATTATTACAACTCACCCCACCATTGGCCCACCATCTATCGCGCCAATCGACGGCTCATCGGTGACGATCCCAACTATTTGCAGAGCGGGTGGGTGCTCAAAATTCCACAAATCGACCAGAGCTGAGCGTCGGCCCAGAGAGGTGCTGGTGATGCTCCTCACTGCGCTGGCCAAGGGCGGCAATGCAGAGATTCTCAGGAGCGATCCTGGCTATTCTTGCGCCCCGACTGCAACCCTGAATGAGCAACACCCCTCCATTTGACTCACCCGATACCCCACAATTATATCGCTTGATTGCTAAAGAGTCAGCATTTTGTAAGGTTGCGCAATCAGCAATTTTACTGGCCATTTTGGGTCTTTTTGTCCTGTAAGTGGATAAAAACCCCTACTTGTTTTGCCTTACGTGCTAGTTTATAAGTCGTCCAAATTTGTGTTAAGCTAAATTTCCCTTATCGATAATTGCCTTTGTCACCGCTTCCTCTTCGTAAGTGATATGTGACAGACGGTAAGGATCATGATTTTGCTCAATTGAACCAAGTAGCTGCGATAGTGACTCATCCATCATTCAATAGCAGCATGGGAGATGCACCGGGATGCGCACCAACGGCGTTGCCTAGCACACTGAATAGGCAGCTTTCTGTACATTCGGTTGTGGTGCCGACAGCACCTCGGGCCGAGCGCTTGGACGCAGAGAGTTTACAGAGAGACTAAGTGTGGGCAGTCGACAATGATCCTCTCCTCGGCAATGCATAGTGCAGACCGCATCTGCGGCAAGACCCACTGGCGCAACACTGGCACAATATAGGTTGTTGGACGCAAATTGTTACAAGCTATCTTGGCCAACCCATATTTGGCACAACAGACATTTGGCACAATACAATGAACATATTTTGGGCACTGTTAGATTCTAGACTTTTCGTAAGCGCAGCCATGCTCCTATTGGCGACAATGTTGGCAGTGACAACATTTCGCCTGTTCATTGCCACCATCCGGCAACGCAAGACAGAGATTGTGGCGAATGATCGGGAGACGCAGGCGATTGAAAGCAATAAGATCCTGCGCCAGACGCTAGGCTCGCTCCACGCCCAGGTCTGGTATCTTGATACAGCAGCGCGGGTGATCGATTTTAATTTGTACACGGAAGAATTTCTCCACAAATCGCCGGTTCAAGCCCGGGGCTTTCTCATGTCAACGCTCTTGCCCCACTGGAATGATGCCGACCAAAGCCAGGCCCGCAATCTACAGGCCATTAAAAGCGGCAAGCGCGAAATCGGCGTGGTTGAAAGCTATCAAGCCGATGGAGAGACGCATTGGGTGCGGGTTGATCGGGTGCCGTCAATGGCAGATAATGGGGAAATCGACGGCTTGATGCTCTTCATTTATGACATTACCCCGCTGAAGAGTACCGAACAGGCGCTGCGCTTTCAAAAGACGCTGCTCGAAGCGCAAAGTGAAAGCTCGCTCGATGGAATATGGGTGGTTTCGCCCGATGGTCGTTGGCTCACCTCCAATCAGCGTTTTCTAGAGATCTGGCGTTTCCCACGGGCATTAGCACAGGCCAGCAATAGCAATGTTGCCCTCGAATATCTCTATGCCCAACTGGTGCAGCCCGCCCCTTTCCGGCAGCAAGTTCAACGGCTCTCGGCCGACACCGAAACCAAAACTGCCGATGTTTTACATCTGCGGGATGGCCGCCACATCGACTGGTTTACGGCACCGATTACGGGAGATGATGGCCACCAATATGGGCGCGCCTGGTACTTCCGTGATGTCACCGAGACCCGTCAGACTGAAAAGGCGCTGCGGGCCAGCGAAGCCGAAAATCGTGCCCTGATCAACAGCATTCCTGACATGCTCTTTCGCGTGCATCAGGATGGCACCTTTTTGGACTACTACGGCACCGCGAGCAATGCATCGCTGATGGAAGCAGGAAACTTTGTGGGCCGCCACGCAACGGAAGTCTTTGAAGCAGCAGTTGCCGAGCAGTTCATGGCAAAGTTGGCCACGGCCCTGGCTGACAACTGTATTCAGATCAACGAATACAAGCTGAGCAACCTCAACGGCAAGAGTCGCTATTGGGAACAGCGCATTGTGGCCAGCAGCAAACACGAAGCGTTGCTGATCATCCGTGACATCACCAACCGCAAAGAGACGGAATCTGCGATCCAGGAAGCGCACGAAAAGCTGGAACAGCGTGTGCTGGAACGCACCACCGAATTGCGCATGATCAACGAGCAGCTACAGCTTGAGGTCGAGGAGCGTCGCCGTGCCGAGGAAGCCCGGCGCGAGAGCGAGGAGCGTCTGGAACTGGCGCTACACGGGGCAGATCTGGGCTTGATCGATATTGATTTGCAGAAGCGCCAACGCGCGTGCGAACAGAAACAGATCGAGATTCCCGGCCATCAGCTCAACCATTTCTACGATACGGTGCAAAGTTGGGTGAGCTTCATCCATCCCGATGATCGAAAGCGTGTTCTCCACGCATTGCATGCTCATCTCGACGAGCGCAGCACCTTTTTTGAACAGGAGTATCGGTTGCAAGCCGATCCGGATACATGGTATTGGGTGCGCTGTCGCGGCCGCGTGGTCAGCCGTGATGCCCACAACCAGCCGCTGCGCTTCTCTGGCACCCAGATGGACATCACTGAATACAAGGCACTGGAACAGCAGCTCCTGCAATCGCAGAAGATGGAGGCCGTGGGACGGTTGGCTGGTGGAGTTGCACACGACTTCAACAACATTCTCACCGTGATCATCAGCTACAGCGAGCTGGCACTCCGCCAACTGCCAGCCGGCCAGCCAGAACGGCTGCGCCTGCGGCTGAAGGAGATCCGCAAAGCCGCGGAAAAGGCGACCCGGCTCACTCGCCAACTGCTGCTCTTTAGCCGCAGCGAAACCGTTGCCCCCGTTGCGCTCGACGTGAATCGTTCTGTGGTTGACATTGAAGAGATGCTCGAACGGCTAATTGGCGAACATCTTCATCTGGACATTCGCCTCGATCCAGCAGCCGGATCGATCAAAGCCGACCCCGGACAGATTGAGCAGATCTTGCTGAATCTGGTCGTCAATGCACGCGATGCCATGCCCGAAGGCGGCACAATTGAGGTTGCCACCGAACATGTTCACTTTGCCCCCCATGAATCGCGTCCCCATCCAGACATGGAGCCGGGGCGCTATGTTCTCCTCAGCGTGACCGATAATGGCTGTGGCATGGACAGTGCAACCCAGGAACGAATCTTTGAACCATTCTTTACCACCAAAGGAGCGGGCAAAGGCACCGGCTTGGGATTGGCAATTGTTTTTGGTGCGGTGAAGCAGAACTATGGCTATATTTCTGTCGAGAGCGAACTGAACCGTGGCACCACCTTTGCCATCTGTTTTCCCAGCTTCCTCCCCGCCATGCAGCTGCCACCACAGGAGAAGGATCAGCGCGAAGATGCCTCGGGTGTCGAGACCATCCTGCTCGTTGAAGATGAAGATAGCATTCGTAGCCTGGCAAGTGCAACGCTCCAGGAAGCAGGCTATACAGTCCTCCCCGCTGCCAACGGTGAAGAGGCGCTGACGCTAACTGCCAAACACCGTGGTCCCATCGATCTGGTGGTCACGGATGTCATCATGCCGGGCATGTCGGGGGTAAAATTATCGCACAAAATGGCGGCGCTGCGCCCGGCAACAAAGATCCTCTACATCTCTGGCTATACAGACGGCGAACTGAATATGAGTACCCGACTGAGCAGAGACCATGCGTTTCTCCCCAAGCCATTCACCCCCGATACGTTGGCCACGAAAGTTCGCGCCCTGCTCGACACCTAGTACATCCCGGCGTAAGTCAGGCCACACGTAATTTTGTCTCTTCACTCGAGTCACAAGGCCTGATTTACGCCGTGGTATTTACGCCCAACTGTACTAGAGTTTGCGCTCTCTTTGCGACCGGCACTTTTTCCCCTGTGCAAAGTGCCGGTTCCGAGCCAAAGCCCCGACAGAGAGGAAATTTTGGCGCGCACTATTTGGACAACCTCTCGCTTCCATTTACAATCAAACAGGCTGCCCCACAGCAAAAGAAGAGTCGCTGCTCGGTGTTGCAAGCGGCGCAGCAGCGCGCCACCTGATCAGTTCAGACACCGCTCATGATCTGGTGTGCAATGCACGCAACTTGTCGAGCTGATATGGCCGGCTCGGTGGCGATTGCATGGGCAATCTCTTCTCGATGCATGCGTTGTAGATTTTCTCCTTGCAATGCGTGGATACGTATACAGGCTGTCGTGGCGAGGAACGCAGCCGCAACGCCATGTTGTAGAGCCAACAGCGCGTGGCCAGGGCAGCAGCAAACCCGCCAGCAAAAAATGATGATTGGGAGCAATACGAGACGGATGGATACCTCAACTTTTCAAACCTACCAACGAGAATCGCGCAAAACCTGGTCGCTCATTCAGACCGATCACGCCATTGTCTATCCAACCCTTGGCCTTGCCAACGAAGCGGGTGAAGTGGCGGGCAAGGTGAAGAAGCTTTTCCGCGACCACGACGGTGTAATTAGCGATGCCGATCGTGAAGCGCTCAAGGGCGAATTGGGCGACGTGCTCTGGTATCTCACCCAGATCTGCACCGAGCTAGACTTGACGTTGGAAGAGGTCGCCGAAGCCAACCTGACCAAGCTCTTTTCGCGGCTTGAACGGGGCGTGATTGGTGGCGAAGGTGACAAACGCTAGCGGGTGAAAGCATGTGGCAGAGGAGACCGCGTGATGACCGCCCCAGCCTGAATGCCTTATCCCTACCCAGATCTTTTTCTACCAGAAGTAGAGGTGGCGTCAACATGCCACCTTCTCGATTAGATTACTACTGCAATACTCCGTCAGGACCATGCACTATGGGACAGCGCGGCTTCAAACATTCCAAGCAGAAGGACGTTTATTTATGCCAGCTAAAGTTGCATTTATCGGGGCGGGGAGTACCGTCTTTGCCAAAAACTTGATGGGGGATATCCTCAGCTATCCAGCATTGCAAGATAGCACGCTCAGTCTCCATGATATCAACGCGGAACGGCTGCAAACCTCGGCCATTGTTGCGCGCCAGATCAACGAGACGTTGCAGGCCAACGCCACCATCGAAACGACGATGGACCGGCGCGCGGCGATTGCCGGAGCCGACTATGTGATCACCATGTTTCAGGTGGGCGGCTACAAGCCCAGCACCGTGATTGACTTTGAAATTCCCAAAAAGTATGGTCTGCGCCAGACCATAGCAGACACGCTGGGCATTGGCGGGATCATGCGCGGTCTGCGCACCATTCCGGTGCTGCTCGATCTCTGTCGCGACATGGAGGAGCTTTGTCCCAATGCCACACTCCTCCAATATGTCAACCCAATGGTGATGAACTGTTGGGCAATCAACCGCGCCACGTCGATCAAGACGGTGGGCCTCTGTCACAGCGTCCAGGGCACGGCAGCGCAGTTGGCGCGCGACATCCAGGTGCCCATCGACGAGATCAACTACGTTTGTGCCGGCATCAATCACATGGCCTTCTACCTCACCTTTGAACACAAGACCAAAGCGGGAACCGAGGATCTCTACCCGCGTATTCAGCAGGTTTTGGCAGCAGGCAAAGTGCCGGATTGGAACCGCGTGCGCTACGAAATGTTCAAACGGCTTGGCTACTTTGTCACCGAATCGAGTGAGCACTTTAGCGAATATGTGCCGTGGTTCATCAAGCGCGACCGCCCCGACCTGCTCGAAGAGTTCAATATTCCGCTGGACGAGTATATCCGCCGCTGCGAAGTGCAGATCACGGGCTGGGAATTCATGAAGCAAAAGCTCGAGAATCCCGGTGCGGATCTGACCGAAGCGTTTGCCGCGGCCATGAAGGATGCGGGCGTTGCCGAAGAAAAGATGCCACTTGTGGTACAAAACTTCGAGAACATGAACGAGATCAAGCGTAGCCATGAATATGGATCGGGAATTATCCACAGCATGGAGACGGGCGAGCCACGGGTCATCTATGGCAATGTGCCCAACCACGGCCTGATCGACAACCTGCCGACGGGCTGCACGGTCGAGGTGCCTTGCCTGGTGGACAAGAATGGCGTGCAGCCCGTTGCCGTTGGCACGCTGCCCCCCCACCTGGCCGCGTTGATGCAGACCAATCTCAACGTGCATGGGCTGACGGTGGAAGCCGCGCTCACGGGCAAGCGTGAACACATCTACCACGCGGCCATGCTCGACCCCCACACCGCGGCCGAATTGAGCCTGGAACAGATCTGGAATCTGGTCGATGACATGATCGAAGCCCACGGCGACATGTTGCCCACGTATCAATAGTGTTTTCGCAAGGCGAATTTTGACATGTTGCTTGCAGCAGGGTCGAAAACCCGCTGAGTATCCAGTCGCTGAGGCGACTTGGCGACTGGATACTCAGCGGTCTCAACCGCTGCTCCCTGTTAGAAGAAGCGGAGTTTACCCCGCGGTTTTTTTGTTGTTACGCGCTGTACGGCGTCAACGGTGCCATACTACAGCACCCGCTCAAGGCATGCCTGTGCAGTCGCGGCATGGGCATTACGATTTACACCACACTATAAGCCCAGCACATCACGGTTGAGCAGATCGGGCGGGGTTTCGCCCCGGAAAAAGGCCATTACCCGGTCAACTGCCATTACCTCGGTGCGTTCGCGGCCTTCCAGCGTCAGCCCAGCGGTGTGGGGTGTGGTAATGATCAGCGGGTGGTTGCGCAGCCGCGACGCGACGGCTGGCGGCTCGGGGTTGTACACATCCAGCCCAGCCCCCAGCAATTTCCCACTATCCACCGCTTCGAGCAGCGCTTCTTCATCCACCAGTGGCCCACGGGCCATGTTGAGCACAACCGTACCCTGCTTCATCTTGGCGATAGATTCTCGGTTGACGAGGTGATGAGTCTCTGGCGTGGCAGGCACGTGGACGCTCAGCACATCAGCTTGGCTGATCACATTCTCCAGGTCGGTCAACTCCACTCCCAGCTCGGCTGCCTGTTCCGCGCTCACAAATGGATCGTAGGCGATCACGCGCATCTCCAGCCCCAGGCGACAGATGTTGGCAACCCGTCTGCCAATGCGTCCCAGGCCGACCAGCCCCAACGTTTTGTCCTTTACCTCCACACCGATCAGCGGATCAACACGTGGCCCCCATTGGCCCGCGGCCATGTTGGCATCCCCCTGCTTGATCCGCTTCGTGAGCGCCAACATCATTGCCACGGTATGTTCGGCCGTCGATTCGGTGGGACCATCGGGCGTGTTGGTGACGACGATCCCGTGGGCGGTGGCATCAGCCAAATTTACGTTGTCGAAGCCAATGCCCGTGCGGGCGATCATGCGCAGGTTGGGCAGCGTCTCCATCAGCGCGCCATCGTACTGGATCAGCGACGAAGCGATGATCGCCTGATAGGGTGCGCCCGCTGCCGGTTGCTGGCTGGGTGGATCAGAAACGGTAATATTCACGTGATCGGGAAATCGATCTAGCGCGTCGGAGAGAAAAGCGGATTCGACCCAAAGTTCGGTCAGATCATTGAGCGTTGGTGTTGTAGACATAATTGGGTTCCTCATGTTGGGCCCTAGCAATGCGAAAAGGGTTGGCTGTCATGCAATGGTTGATTCAGCTTTGGAGCGGTCTATCGGGCTGCCGCTCAGTTGGAAAATTTGACTTCCACTTCCGTCAGACTATCGGGTGAACCGACCATTGTGACGTCGTCCCCGAGTTCAAGCCGGCTGTAGCCATGGGAGGCCAGACGGCTGCCATTACGCGAGATCGAAAGCAGCAGCACATCGTGGGGGAAATGGATATCTCGGATCGGCACCCCGTGCAACGTGGGGTTATTCATTTCAACTTCCATGAATACCTCCTTGGCATCTTTCTCCAGCAGCAATGACGCGGCGAAGGGCGAGCGAACACTCTGATCCAGCAAGCTAACCACTGCAATTTCCGGCTGGATAACAAGCGCCCCCAACTCCTGAAACTTCTCCAGGTTGGCGGGATCTTGCAGCCGCACCACCACATTCTCCACGCCAAAGTGCTCATAGATAGTTTCACAGATGGCGTAGTTTTCCTCGTCGGACAACATGAGCACCACACTGTCGGCTCGTGCGATATCAATGCTGTGCAAAGAGGGCACGGTGAAATCTGCCAAGAATTTGATGCGGGGCGAATCTTCTGTCAGGTGTTCCAGGCTTTCACGGCGTCGGCTCACCACCAGCACATTCCAGTGATGATTGAGCAACCGCCGGGCCAAGGCTAGTGACTGATTTTCCCAGCCAAAAATGACCACATCGCGCACCCCGTCAAATTCTGGGCTACTGCTGCGGGTATGTGATTCTCCCACCCGATTGATCGCCCACTTGAGCATCGGTGGACCCACAATCTGGTTGAGCACGATGACGCCAATGGAGAGCGTGGCCAGCTCCGCGCCCCACTCGCTAAACTCCACGCCAATTTCCTTGGCCAGTCCAACGCTCACCCCGGCCTGGGTGACAAATCCCAATCCAAGATAGGCATTGCCGGGGCTGCGATCCCGCGCGATCAGTGTACCTGCGTAGCTGCCAACGAAGATGCCAATGAGCCGCACGGCAAATAGAATCAGCAGGATGAGCCAGGTTTCGCCCAGTACATCCAGCTCCAGCTCGACCCCGACAAGTGTGAAAAAGAGCAGAAAAATGGCTGGCGCCATCTCCTCCAACGTATGCTGGAAATCCGATGCCAGGCGAGTATAGTTAGTGACGTAGAAGCCGGCAGTCATGCTGATCAACAGTGGTTCCGAAAAGATGCCCAGCGGCAGGCCAAAGAGATGCATTTCATGCAGCACGCCCGAGAGCCAAAAGACGCCAAGCCCCAGCGTCAGAATCAGCGCGCTCTTGATCAGCCGGAATGGGATGGTCGTGATGAGACGCAAGAGCAGCCCAATCAGAATGCCCAGGCCAATGTCCAGCAGCACTTCAAAGACGATGTAAAGCAGCAATCCCGCGTTAAAGGTCCCCCCTTCAAGGAGTACGTTGGCAATGGAGACGGCAGCCGCAAAGATGATGATCACAACGGCATCTTTGAGGACGGTGGCGCCCAATACCTTGTGGGTATAGGGACCACGGGCGCGCAGCTCTTTAATGATGGCCAAGGCTGATGAAGGCGAACGGGCAATCATGATGGTCGAGCCCAGGACCGCAACGGCAAAGACCGCGGTTGGGGAGAGATCTGCCATGAAAGGGACCATATCCTGAATGGCCAGAAAGGTTACAATACCAATGGCAAAGACGGCAATCACTTGGCCACTGATCACGGCAACAATGCTGCGGAAGTAGCCGCGGATCACGTGTAGTTCCAGTTCTGCACCGGCGGCAAAGGCGATGAAGGCAAGGGCCAGTTCATCCAAAATTAGAAACTGCGGCACATCATTTTGGTGAATGAAATCGAGGACAAAGGGGCCAGCAATGATACCAGTAACCAGAAAACCGCTGATCAGTGGTAGTTGAAAGCGAACAAACAACTTTCCCACTTGCTGGGCGGCGAAGACAATCAGCAGTAGTGCGGCAGAGAGCGCAACAAAGGGCAGGTACGAATCCATAGTGCATCCAGTGGCTCAGAATCTATCCAAAATTTGGGAATGGATGCCGTCAATGCAGCTGACAGCTCGGATGGTTGCAGAAAATTTTGGGACAGAGTGCAGGGTGATGAAAAGTAGACGCCAGCAATTATACCAGCCAAGTGCTATTTCCGCACTTCCGCTTATTTTGGGGTGAGCAACAGAAGCGGAGAGGAGGCGGACCGGGTCATGGCGCGGTTTCTACAGCCTTTGGCCGAGCCTTGCACAGTGAGGATATTATAGTGAGGATATTGTAGTGAGAATGTTACGGTGTGGATGTTACAGTGAGGATGTTACAGTGAGAGTATTCCTGTGGGGATATCTCTGCTTTGGAGAATCTGGGCAGAGACCGCCGCGCACGGCGTGCTGAAAAGCACGCCGTGCGCGGGCACAAAGTACGCTGGCCCCGGTAGCAGAAAGGGACAACAGGCGAACAAGTGGTGAATTAGACCGTCATTACGTTCGTTTTGCTCGCGCCCTGCTCGGCATCTTCCTTGCTGCTGTTCGCCGCTGTTTCGGCTATAGAGGTGCCATTGGGAGAGACGAGACTGATCAATTCCCACCCAGGTTGCGGTTCAAAGGGTTCTTCGGTCGTTGCAATGATCACACTTTCATCCTGAATCGCCATCAGGATCAGCGCGCTGTCGCCATACTGCTTGCAGTAGTCCTCCAGTTGGAACTGTGCAGTGAGTGGTGTCCGCTTGATCACGGCTCCCCCTTCAATCAGTTCCGTGAGCTTGTTGTAGGTTGCATGTTCGGCAAAGAGCAACCGTCCCAGTGGCGTCAGATTGCGTGAATGTTGTTTGCCGGTGGGCCGGCTCGGCTGCAGTTGATAGACATTCTCCGATTCAAATTCATCTTCAAAGTGCTGGCAAGCCAAGGCGTTGGCTTCGTCATTGCTAGTGAGCGCCAGCAGCCGACCGATGCCAGCCAGCTCCAATGTATCTTCCACAAAGCTAGAGAGCAGGTTGCCATATTCAATATCTAGCCCACGCAGACGGGCACGGAGAACATTCTGGCGATTTGAATCGATGAGGCGAACGAAAAAGCCAGCCTTTTGCAATGCCTCGGCCAACGCGCAGGAGAATGGCGTCGCCCCCATGAGCAAGAAGCCCTGGGGATCGGCCTCGCTCACGCCCAAGGCGCGCGCCAATGGTTTGGCCGTGCTGCCCTGAATCAACACGGTGCCCACGATGATGAGAAAAACGAGCGGACTGAGCAGCCGTGCTTCTTCATAGCCAAATTCGATTAGCTCGAAAACAAAGAGCGAGGAGACCGCGGCCGCCACAATACCACGAGGCGCCACCCACGAAAGGAATAGCCGCTCGTTGCGGGTCAGATCACTGCCCAGTGCGCTCAGCTGCACCCCCAGCGGGCGAATGGCAAAGAGAACGATGCCCAACAGTGCAAAGGCACGCCAATCCAACATACTGAGATCAGCCATGGTGACGTTGGCGGCCAACAGGATAAAGAGCGTTGAAATTAGCATCACGCTGAGCCGCTCCTTGAAGTACCAGATCTCCTGGAGCTGGCGCAGGTCGGTGTTGGCCATGTAGATGCCCATGACGGTAACGGCGAGCAGGCCCGATTCCGGGGCCAGCGTGTTCGAGACGGCAAAGATGGCAAGCACCGATGTTAACACTGAAATATCGCGCAGATAGTCGGGCACGAGAAAACGGCGCACGAGATAGGTGAGCAGATAGCCGCCGGCCAGCCCCAGGATCGTGCCCACGCCCACAATGCGGATAAAGCCGACGACTGGATTTTCAGCCCCAATGGCCACGATGAAATCAAAGACGAGTACCGCCACGGAAGCACCAATCGGATCGATAATAATGCCTTCCCAGCGCAGAATTGAGCTGATTTTGGCCGTGGGGCGTACATTACGCAACAGCGGTGCAATGACGGTGGGGCCAGTCACGATAATGAGCGCGCCAAAGAGCAAAGCCAGATCCCAGGGCAGGTTGAGCAACATGCGGGCGACGATTGCGCTACCGATCCAGGTCACGAGCGACCCAACCACCAGCAGATTGCGTACGGTCGACGCGACGGCACGTACTTCTCGCCAGGTGAGGGTCAGGGCACCTTCAAAAAGGATGACGGCAACTGCCAGCGAGATCACCGGAAAATAGAGTGCACCCAGCGCCTCTTGTGGGTGCAGCCAATTGAGAATTGGCCCGGCCAGAAAACCGGCGGCCAACAAGGGCAGGATGGCCGGTATCTTCACGCGCCAGGCAAACCACTGGCAAAAGGTCCCCGCGGCCAATACCGCAGCAATCATCAACAGTTCATTGTGTTCCACAGCGATAGAACTCCCATTATTCAAAATTTATCAGGATTTATCGTACAGTGCCCAGACTTTGCGCCTGCGCACTATCTCTTTCTGGCAGAGTAGACCCTTTGCATTGCAGTCACAGGCGAATGTACCAAACCCGGAGTACAGGAGTGTTCTCCAGCAATATGAGTGGGTATGTTTTCTTCATGATTCTAGCGGCACAGGAGCCGCTGTAAATGGATTCTAGCGGCACAGGAGCCGCTGTTTGCAACAGGGAACCAGATGAGTGAACAGAGATGATCGGCGTTGATCACAAAACTCCACGCACATGATATACGTGGAGTTTACTCTGCGCTGTGAGATATGTCTCTATCGCTGTGTCCAGAATTGACACGGTTCGACTCAATCACACGAACCACATCTCCTGCGTCCCCCATCTTGTTCGAATGTGAATTCGGCCAGCGACATGATGGATCGAAGGTAAACGCGAGTTGGCAATAAAAATCATCATCAGAAGATCGGCGAAAGCCACAGCATTCAAACCAACAACTGTGTGGACCGCCATCGGGTCAAACCCTCTGGACTTGCGCAACTTGTCGAGAAGAGCCACCAATCGCGTTGGCTGCTCTCCACTGGCAAGCTCTTCTCGGTGCGCAAGTCATGACCCGAACAGACCGAGCGCTATTATAAAGCCAACGATTCGGACAGCCTATTTTTCATCGTGCTGTTGCGCGTGCGCAGGTGGGTCAGTTTGGCGTGCACGGTGGGCAGCAAAAATGGGCTGCGCTTTTTCCAACGCGTCCCACGCCGCGGCAAAACCGGCATAGATAGCCACGTGGAAAAAGGTCTCGACAATCTCCGCCTCGGTCGCGCCATTGTTGAGTGCCATCTCGATATTGAGCGCCAACGCGTTAACTCGCCCCTGAGCCGCCAGGGTAGCAATGCTCACCAGGCTGCGAGTGCGCAGATCCAGATTGGGTCGGTTCCAAATCTGCCCACCGATAATACCCATGACAGCCCGTTCGAACTCAGGTGAGACCGCCTGAAATCGGGCCCGCAGTGCATCGATCTGCTCTGCCCCCACCATCTGGGCAAACTGTGCAATTCCCGCTTCATATTGTTCTTCCGTCATTTGGGTCATGCGGCCACGCTAGGAGCCACCCGCGGCTTGCCCCAACGCGGGAACATTGTAAATACGCTTTTCCATCATCATCTGCGTCTCATAGAGTGAGCCACCCCGTTCGCCCTTGGGTAGCGGCATGCGCACGGGCACATCCGCCAGACGTGGAGTCTGGGTCGGTTCTCCCTGCACGATGTCGGCGTTGAATTTTTCCCAGCCGGGGAAACCAACCAGCGGCCACGCATCGTTGGCACAATATTGAAAGAGCAACAGGCGGCGCGAGTTGGGTGAGGTGTTTGGCGCGGAGCCGTGCAAAATACGAACATGGTGAATCGAAATTCCACCAGCCTCCACCAGGATTGGCACGGCATCATCGGGGGCAAAATTAGGTTCGGTGACAGCGCCCACGAAGAAACCTTGGCTGTGATGGTGGCTCAGCACGGGGCCTCTGTGCGAACCGGGCACGACGAGCAAACAACCATTTTCCATGGTCATGGCATCAATGGCAATGCCAACCGCCAGCAGATCGTCATTCGTATGTGGATAGAATGCCCAATCCTGATGCCATTCTACCGGGCTGCCAAATTGTGCATACTTAATGTTGAGTTTGTTGCCATTGGTACGGATGTTGGGGCCGATCAACTGGCTGACAATTGCGCGGATCTTGGGATGACGCAAAGCTTGCTCATAGGCGGGATGATGTTCAACGGGATTCTTGAGCCGCCGCAGACGTGGCTCTTCCGGTGTATGGCTCGGTTCCAAATCAAAAATGTCGGTGTGTTCTGTCACCGCCCGCGACTGTTCGATGAAGCTGTCGGTGACCTGGCGCAGTTCATCGGTCTCTGCGGATGAGAGCACGTTGTTCACACCGAGATAACCGTTCTCGCGATAGAAATCGACCTGAGTTTGTGTAAGCACTATCTCCTCCTCTGGTTCAATATACTCTGCTCGTCTGCACCGTGGTTGCGCACAACCACTGCTGGTGGACAGCTAGAAATGCGATGCTGCATGGGAAATATTGGAAAAACAGTTGCATTATACCGCAAAGCGCAATGAATGAGAATCTCTGTTTTTGAACCCAAATCAGGGGGGGTGAGGTGGGAAGAAATCAGATTAGGCTGATCCAGGCAAGTGGATTTCGTAACGGCTCCGGCTCAGATCGCGAGTACCGCACGGATCAAGAATAGCAGAGCAGGCCACGAAAGATTGGGGCATTGTCGGGAACACTCATGGGTGGAACGGACTCAAAGCAGCTGCTCCAGCACAACCGCGACACCATCTTCGTCAATCGGCGGTGCCACCCAATCGGCAACAGCCTTTACGCCGGGGGTTGCATTGCCCATGGCGACCGCGTGACCGGCGACCTGCAACATGGGAATATCGTTGTCATTGTCCCCAATGGCCAGCACACGTGCCGGATCGATCTGCAAGAGTTTGCACAGCGCCTGCAGACCCGTCCCCTTATTCACGCCCATGGCCATTCCTTCAAAAAGCCGCGGGTGAGAACGCGTGAGATAAAGCTCGGCCCCAAACGTGGCCACGATGGTGGGAAAAAAATCTTGCTCCGCAACCGGGTCGTTGTCACAGATAAATTTCATGAGCGCGGGCGGTGTGGATCGCTGATAGAGCTCCGCCAACTTGGGCTGCATGGTGCGGGGCGTGCCGAAAACATGATCGTGAAACGCCATGTCGTCTCCCTGGCCATGTCGGTTTTGATAGATTTGCAGAGTGCCATCGACCGTGGCATAGAGCGCGGTGACCAGTGGTGTCGCGTCTAGCCACGCCAGCAAGCGTTTGCCCACGGCAGGTGCAATATAGGTTTCATGATAGATCTCGCCGCTGCGCGGATCGCCCACGACACAGCCGTGTGCCGTCACCACGGGGTAGCGCAGATCCAGCGCGGCCAGCGTTTGCTGAATGTACGTTAGCGTGCGTCCAGTTCCAATGGTCAACGGGATACCCGCGGCCTGTACAGCAGCCATTGCAGCGCTCACACGTGGCGAGGGAACCCCCGAGTGAAAGAGGTCAATCACTGTACCATCTAAATCCAGAATAATGAGATCGATTGCAGAAGATGAAAACATGATGAATAATTTGCGTTGTTGAAGATTTGGTTCTGTTGCCCGCGCCCGGTTGGGCCAAGATGGTGGGCAGGGCCACTGCACAAAAAATCTTCCAGAAAGCAGTTGGCTTCCTGGAAGATTACTGTTCAGCCATGAAGTTGTTGTGTACATGGCGGACAATCCCAAGCAGTGCCCAGGGCGTATGCATGGGGGTGTACGTTCTTGTGGAATATTCTTATGGAATGATCGTCACGAGCCGATCATGGCCGTGATAGTCGCGGCGCACGGCAATGTGCTGGGCGTGGGGAAAACAAGCTTGAGCCAAACTTCGCACGGCCGGCCCCTGATCGTGGCCGATCTCCAGGAACACAATTCCATCCGGCAAGAGATAGTAATGGACCTGTTGCAAAAGCCGGTGAATGGCATCCAACCCTTCTGGCCCGGCCTCCAGCGCCACTTGCGGCTCAAACTCGCGCACATCGGCATCCAATTCACTGTAGAGATCGTTGCTGATGTAAGGCAGGTTGGCAACAACCACGTGAACTTTCTCTGGCAGTGGGGTCAAAAGATCGCCCTGTGCCAGCGTAACTTGCCCACGTGAATCGAGACGCTCAACATTACGTTTGGCAACTTCAAGCGCGTCGAGACTCAGATCAATCGCGTAGATGCGTGCGTCTTCGCAGTGGTTGGCAATGGCAAGGCTAATCGCGCCACTGCCGGTGCCAACGTCGGCCACAACCACTGGCCCTTGTTCGGTGGCATGATCGAGCACGGCATCCACCAGAAGCTCTGTTTCTGGTCGCGGGATCAACACGCGCCGATCCACCAGAAATTCCAGACCGTAAAATTCTTTGCGTCCAATCAGATACGCGACTGGTTCATGGTTCGTGCGCCTTACAATCAGTTTGGTGAAGGCATCGGCCTGTTCTGGATTGAGCTTATATTCGTGGTGGGCAAAGAGCCAACTGCGGTCGACCCCCAATACGTGCGCGAGAATCACCTGTGCATCGAGGCTAGCCGTAGAACAGCCAGCCTCGTCCAAGCGCCCGCGCGCCGAATTCAGTGCCCGACCAACAGTCGTGGCAGGCATCAGCTTCCAAACAACATTTTGCCAAATGGAGGGAGGGGGCTCAACCATCGCCTCTGTGGCGACGCCTCTGTGGTTCGTTTGCACGGCCTCTGCGGCAAAGTGTTCCTCATTCAAGGTTGCGGCAGCGACCGGTTCATGATGTTCCTTGGTATGGAGTGAAGCGGCTTGGGCTTCGACGCTGCGAAGTGAAGATCTCTGCTGTTCACTCAGCGTTACGCTCGACTGCTGCTGCCTCGCAGCCTGTCGAAGCGTGTTCTGTGGATGGCGTGCTATTGGTTCAGATAACTGGGAAGTGCCCGGGGTCTGTTCAACGGGAAATTCAGTCTTTTGATTCATCGAGATGCCGCCAGCGTTCTCTCTTCGTTGTGAGTTGTCTGACTTGCGGAAAGTTACTGCTGGTCGGACGTTGACCTGCAAAATAGACAAAAGTACCTCCTTATACATTCGGGTTGTGGCTCCGCCAGTGCTGTAATCAGCATGGGCAAAGAGCTCGACGAGCACTTCTGCCATGCGTTTGCCTGGCTGCAAATCCACACCCTACATTTACCGCACATACCCTCATCGATTGATAACACCATTGTTGACGAATCGATGCATTTTCTACGTAAAATGGACCAAGATGTGCACAGCATTGGACGCATCATGGCCCGCGACACACGCTATCAACCGCCCTGCTATTCGGTTGTCAGTTTGATAAGAACTTTGATAGCCCCAGCAATGAAGCAGCAGAAGGGCAAATTGGCAGTAGTAGCTAACAATCGGCCCCATGCCGGGGTGACTGCTCTGCAATACAAAATTAGAAAACGTAGCGAATTAGCGGGTGTTAAGGTACACCCGGAACAAAAACAACGAGGTAAGTTTCATCACATTTTGCGGTTCGAGCCAACAGAAGTAATCCGTGGCGCTCGAGCCCAGTGGAGAAACAATGCGATGTGCAGCTATTGTGCAAGGTCATTATCAGTAGCTGCGTGATCTATTGTAGCAGGTTTCTTCAAAAAAACAATGCAATAATACCTACACAAGTCTGACAAATTGATGACAGTATTTGATGACAGGCATGACTCACGCACCGGGAAGAGCATAACCGTGGGGAGCAGGCCACGCGCTTGCTGGCTCTTCTCGACAAGTTGCGTGGGTCCAAACAGGATTTGATGACGGTATGATGGACTTCTGTAGCTCTTATTTCTGTAGCTGTTACGCTGGCTACTCTTCTTCGGCAAGCGCCTGCAAGCGCTCAGCCTGATCAAACTGCCCCAGCTCTTCAATGAACTGATCCAGTTCACCGTTCATGACAGCATCCAGCTGATAGATCGTTAGATTGATGCGATGGTCGGTCACCCGGCTCTGTGGAAAGTTGTAGGTGCGGATCTTTTCGCTGCGGTCACCTGAACGCACCTGGCTTTTGCGCGCGGCGTCCTGTTCATCACGTTGTCGCTGCAATTCCAGATCGTAGAGTTTGGTACGCAAGATGCGCATGGCTTTGAGCTTGTTCTGCAGCTGGCTGCGCTCATCCTGACACTCCACCACGATTCCGGTTGGCGTGTGGACCATGCGCACGGCGGAGTCGGTGGTGTTGACGCTCTGTCCACCGGGTCCACTCGAGCGAAAGACAGAGATCTGGATATCATTTTCGTTGATGTCCACTTCCACGTCGTCTGCTTCGGGCAGCACGGCAACCGTGGCCGCGCTGGTGTGAATACGCCCTTGACTTTCGGTGGCGGGGACTCGCTGCACGCGGTGCACGCCCGATTCATATTTGAGCCGGCTGTAGGCACCCTTGCCCTTGACGGCAAAGATGACTTCTTTCAGACCACCAATGCCCGTCTCGCTCTGGCTCAGCTCTTCGGTTTTGAAGCGATGATTCTCTGCCCACCGCAGATACATTCGATAGAGCTCGCCAGCAAAGAGACCTGCTTCATCACCGCCAGCCCCCGCGCGAATTTCGACGATTACATTCTTATCGTCTTTGGGATCTTTGGGCAGCAGCAACTGCTTCATCCGCTGGTCCAGGGTCTCCTGCTCTTCTTCCAGCTCGGCAATTTCCAGCTCGGCCAGCTCGCGCATTTCGGGATCGCTATCCTCCAACAGCGAGCGGTTGTCATCCAACTGTCGAGCCACCGCACGCGAACGCTGGTAGGCCTCGACCAACTCTTCCAGCTCACTGCGTTCCTGGGCCAGTTCGGTCATCCGGCTGTAGTTAGCCAACACTTCTGGATCAGCCAGCTGCTGCTCTATTTCGGCAAAACGAGCTTGAATTTTATCGAGTTGTGCATTTAATCTTGACATAACGTCTCATCCAAACGTCTCATCCAAACGCTTCATTCAGCTGGAATTGGGTAATCGTGAACGACCCAAAACAGCAGTAGCACATGATGTTCTGCCAGAGATGCTGGCGACCGTCCACATTGCTTAATCGGTGAAGACAGGCAGGTGCCCCAGTGCAATCACATGGTCCCAATCCGCGGCATCTCCCTCTGTAAAGACGGCCATTTCCCCTGCCAGTCCGGCATTGGCATTGTGCAACAATGTTTTGAGCCCGCGCAGGGTGCTGCCCGTGCTAATTACATCATCCACAATGACAGCCTGTTTGTCCTGGAGCAGGTGTCGGTCTTTGCCATCAATATACAACGTCTGTGGTGCACCGGTGGTAATCGTCACTACTTCGGCCTCAATACAATCGACCATGTAGGGCTTGCGCACCTTGCGTGCCACCACATAGGGCAGGCCGGAGCGTACAGAGAGCGCATGTCCCAGGGGAACCGCCTTGACCTCTGGCACAACCATGACTTCGGCATTGGCGGGTAACTTGTCCACCAGTTCCGCGGCCGCGACCTCCACCACTTCTGTGTCGCCCAACATATTAAAAATTGCGATCTTGACACCCGGTGCCACTTCAAAGATCGGCAGTTCGCGGGTCAGTGAACCAATTTGGACCGTGTAGAGGCGGCCATCGTAACTCATACTTTGCTCCTATGGTTCGGTTGGTTTGGCTCAGTCATTGTTTTTCTAGTACTGTTGGGCGTAAATACCACGGCGGTAACCAAGCTACTTACGTGAAATGGGTACGTTTACCATGGGCTTATTTACGCCGGGATCTACTAGACAGAGCTTCTCTTGACGGAACGACCGCTTGCAAACAGAGCCCCCGTTGACGTGCAAATGGCTGATAGCAAACGCACGAAACCACGGCAAGCGTCTATCTGTCGGTAACGGTTCACGCGAGCCTTGCCAACCAGTTCAATGTTAGCGGCACTCGCTGCTGCAATAGTTTTCGGCAGACTCTCTAGACAAGTAGAGTCTCTGGACAGGTAGACTCTCCAAACAGGTAGAGTCTCCAGACAGGTAGACTCTCCAGACAAGTAGACTCTCCAAACAGGTAGTGTACCATAGAACATCTGATTCGTCACAAAGTTTGCCAGGTAAGTAGCAGCTGAATGGCTCTGCCCCGTTTGTTCCTCAACAGATTTGTGCCTCAACAGCAATGTTGGAATGGATGCGCAACCAGAACGATATGCCCATTGGTGACTGCTGCCAATTTGACAAGCCTTCGATTTGTTGGCATCCTACAAATGAGATTAGTTCTCAAATAGGAGATAACTGTCCGTAAATTCTCTGTGGCCAGCCCACGGGCTCAATCAGATAATGGCCACACCACTAAACGATAGATATATTCTTGACGGGCGAATGCTGATCTATCCACGTCAATAGAGCGTGGCGCAAATTTTTGATCATAAATTATACAAACAAAAAGAGGTACTCGTGCAACAGATCGATTCGACGTTCAATGCGAAAAGATGGCCAGCGCAAGATGGCTGGCCCGGCAACTACAAAATACAACGGCTCTGGCCACAAATCGTGCTGCTGGTGCTAGCCATTTTACTGACCGCCTGCAGCACCTTTACAACGCAACCGACGGCGTCAACGGAACCGTCGGTGCCCGCAACAGCCGTGACAACACAAGGCACAGAGACAGAGACAGGTGCGGCCGTGCAGGATCAACCAGAGTTGCAGGCGCTCGATCTCGCGGCGGGCGAGACTCTGCAAGTTGTTGCCACCACCAGCATCATTGGTGATGTGGTTGCGCAAGTGGGTGGCGAGATGATTGAGCTCGTGACGTTGATGGAGCCAGGCATTGATCCACACAGCTATACGATTACACCGCAGACCCTACGCACGCTGAGTGCAGCGGATCTGATCTTGATCAATGGTCTCCAACTCGAGGCGGCACTGATGGATTCAATGACCGATGCCGGTGTGCCGGTCGTTGCCGTGAATGCACTGGTCACACCGATCATGGCCGATGCCCCTGGAGCGCACGGTGCCCATGAGGAGCACGGTGCTGATGAGGAGCATGCTGCCGATGAGGAGCACGCTGTCGATGAGGAGCACGCTGCCGATGAGGAGCACGGTGCCGATGAGGAGCACGCTGTCGATGAGGAGCACGGTGCTCATGAGGAGCACGGTGCTGATGAGGAACACGGTGCCGATGATGAGCACGACCACGGTGCGGTCGATCCCCACACCTGGCAGAGCGTGCCCAATGTGATGCAGTGGGTGGAGACAATCGAGGCAACGCTCAGCACCCTCGATCCCGCACATGCCGCGCAATACAACGCCAACGCGGCCGACTATCAGCAGGCATTGCAAGCGCTCGACGACGAAATTCGTGCCCAAGTTGCCACCATTCCAGCGGAGCGACGCAAGCTGGTCAGCGATCATGAATTGTTCAACTACTTCGCAACCGAATATGAATTTATCGTGGTTGGTGCGCTGGTGGAGTCACTGAGCAGCACGGCCCAAAGCTCGGCCCAAGGCTTTGCCGCGCTTCAGGACCAACTGGCTGCGGAAGAGATCACCGCCATTTTTATTGGGTCCACCGCCAACCCCGGGCTGGCCGAACAACTGGCCCAAGATCTGGGGATCAGGGTGGTGCCGCTCTATACCGATACCCTGAGCCATGCCGAGGGGCCGGCAGCAACGTATTTGGACTTTATGCGCCACAACGTCGACGCCATTGTGACTGCACTGAATAGCAATTAAAGCGCGCGAGCAGATACGAGTCAAAGGTGGATCATGGTGGTGGCCCGCGGCGCGCCCAGATGAGGCCGAGCAGGGCGACCACGGCGAAGATGCCCCAGCCAGTCACAGTCCAGTTGATGGGCTGGGGAGCGGCAACAGTAAAGGCAAAGGGGACATTAACCTGACCAGCGTCCCCCTCAATCCGCACCACACCATGCCATTCCCCAGCAACTGGCAAAGCGAAGTCACGTGCATAATATTGCTGGGAGAGATAGCTCTGCAACAGGCGAGATTGAGGCGACAGATTCAGATCAAGGCGCGGTCGTGTTGCGTCCTTGGGCACGAGGAGCAGTTGCACGGTCAGTTCCGCCTGGGTTTCGGTGAGGGGTGTGGCTGCGTCCACAGCTGTCGTTCCGGTGCTCCTCTCCATGTTCATCGTTTCCATGCTCATCTTTTCCATGCTCATCGTTTCCATGCTCATCGTTTCCATGTTCATCGTTTCCACGGCAATGGTAAAGTGGGCCTCGCCCACCCGCAGCGGCTCCGGCTCCGTCCAGAGCCAAAGTCGATAGGGTTCTACCACCAGGTTGACCAGCCGTGGCGTTCCCCCACCGTGCGCGGTTGGCAATGCATACAGACGAAGTGGCCAGCCCAAATTCAACAGGAGCAGCAGGGCAATTAAAATTCGCGGGGGATGCTGTCGCCGAGTTCTGTTCATTGATTGCTCCTCGTACCTGATTCGCCAACCGCCAGTCAGGCGGACACTCTTTGCAGATTGGCAGAAAAAGGAATGTTGAACATGCCAGTGCAGGAAATCCCAGTGTGGCAATGAAAGCTATGAGGGTACAGGTGGGTCGAGCACTACAAGTCGAGCGCTACAAGTCAAGCGCTACAAGTCGAGCGCTACAAGTCGAGCGCTACAAGTCGAGCGCTACAAGTCGGGATTGAGATGCGTTACTCGCCATATTGCATAGAATCGGGTTCAACCAGTACAATGCTACCATGTTAAAGCAAAAGCGTTCGATTGAGTCTCCTTTGCAGAATACCAACTTGCCCGCGGCCGGGTTGCGGACCGAAACAACACAGCGCTGGCTGCGTATTCTGCTTTCGCTGGGCCTGGGCCTGTTGACGCTGTGGGCCATCTTTGGCGACGCGTTGACAACAGGTGGTGGTCGCCTCTACCTAACTCAGCGATTGCAGACCTTTGTCACCATCTTTTTAGGCATTTTCATTGAAGCGGCCCCCTTCTTGCTCATTGGTTCGGTGGTTTCGGGGCTGATTGCCGTCTTTGTCGATCAGAGCATTCTCGATCGCTACTTGCCCCGACGTGCCCTCCCCGCAGCAATGGCGGGGGCTGCGCTGGGCATGATCTTCCCCGTCTGTGAATGTGGTGTGGTGCCGGTGACCCGGCGGCTCTATGAGAAGGGGTTGCCCATGTCCATTGGGGTAGCCTTCTTGCTGGCAGCCCCCGTGATCAATCCCGTAGTGATGATCAGCACCTACGCAGCCTTTGGCTGGGGCGCGGTACTGTGGGGCCGCATCGCCTTTAGCTTTTTGGTCGCCGCCCTCGTGGGGCTACTCTTTCACATTGCCAAGCCAGGTAAGATCCTGCTACCGCGCATCCATCAGGCGCACTCCGCCTGTTGCCACGGCACTGGCCAACCGGAGCAGACAAGGAAGACCCACTGGCTCACCAACACGCAACAGGCATTAACCACCGCGGGCGATGACTTTTTGGATATGGCACGTTACCTGATCATCGGTTCGTTGCTGGCGGCCACCATGCAAACGCTCGTGCCACAGAGCATGTTGCTTGCCATTGGGCAGGGAGCCGTGACTTCTGTCTTGGCCATGCAGGCGCTTGCCTTTGTCCTCTCTGTCTGTTCCACGGTGGATGCCTTTCTGGCGCTGGCCTTTAGTGGTCTTTTCACAACGGGCAGCATTCTCACTTTTCTAATCTTTGGGCCCATGGTCGACATCAAAAGTGCGCTCATGTTCCTGGGGGTTTTTCAGCGACGCATTGTCATCTACCTCATTCTGCTGCCGCTCTTTTTGACCATGCTAATCGGAGTTTTCTGGAATCTGAATATAGGGATGTAAAGGAACAACGCCATGCCGGGACCACGTCTACAACAGATAATTAAGACCCTGCTATTGGTGGCGCTGGGCACCTTTCTTTACAGCCGTATTGCCAATGGCACCCTCTACTATTACATCAACGAACGCTTTGCCTTTTTCACCCTGATTGGTATTGGCGGCCTGATTCTTTTGGGGCTGGCCTATCGATGGGAAACATCCACGCCCAATGCCACGGAGACGACCGGTGCACCCGGGGCCGAGGCAGACGAAGCACATATCCAGACCGAAGCGGATCATCACACGCACGATCACAGCCATGCGCTCAGTTATGTGGGAATCGCCATCATTGCGCTGCCGGTGCTGTTGGGGCTGGCAATTCCCCCACAACCACTGGGCGCGGCGGCACTGGCCAATCGTGATGTTGCACTCAGCATGAGTGAATCGGCGTTGCCCGTTGGTCTGCGTACCCGGGAGAAGTCGTCGCTCGACAAAAATATCATGGACTGGTGGCATGACTTTCGCAGTGCAGCCCCCGGCAGTGCAACGCTTGGCCAGCGCTTTGCTGGCCAAGAAGTGCGGGTACAGGGCTTTGTCTACCGAGATGCCCGCTATGGCGCCAATCAATTCATGGTGACCCGTTTCGTCGTGAGTTGCTGTGTTGCCGATGCCAATGTGCTTGGGCTGTTGGTCCACACAACAGAGGCCGAGCAGTGGGCGGATGATCAATGGGTCGAAGTCACGGGCTACTTTGCCAACCCCAGCGGCACAGCGGTCAACACGGCAGAATGGACCATGCCCGTGGTCGTGGCCGAGTCGATCAGCCCCATTGACGTCCCAAACCAACCCTACCTCTACCCATAGTCACAGGCAGGGCGCAAACTGCGCAGTTGCCAACTTTTATTAAACCATTCGCCAACACTCAACCTGATTTACACGCCATGCAAACAGAGATCAACACGCTCAGCCCCGCCGCCACATCCTTTGATCGACTGGTCTGGCTCGTCCTCACTGGCGTCTGCCTGCTCATTGGGCTGGTTATTCTTCGTGGCGATCAAGCCAGCATTGCGGTACTGCAAACCTATCCCGCGGCAGATAGCACCAACATCTCTACCCGCGCCCAAGTTGAGATCGAATTTGACCGCATGTTGGCACCGCTCGCGGCCACCACCCAATTGCGCTTTACCCCACCAGTGACCGGTACGCTGCAGCTCGCAGCAGATCGAGTTCTCTTCACGCCTGTGGCGCTCCAGCCATACACCACCTATACCGCTACGCTCGATGGCGTTTTGCGCGGAGAACAGGGCGGCAGGTTGCGCGAATCATTGCAGTGGCAGTTTACAACAGGTGGGATTCAGGTGGTTTACACAGCCATGGACACCACCGGCACTGAACAACTCTTTCTCGTTGACCCGACACTTGGCCAGCATGGGAAGAGCCAACAGGTGAGCGCAGCACCCCAACAGCTCACGGCTGGCACCCTCAACATCTGGGACTTTGCCCCCGCGCCCCAGAGCAGCCAGATCATTTACTCGGCCATCAAAGCAGATGGCACGAGCGATCTCTGGTCGATTTCGGTGGGCAAGGAGCCGGAACTCTTTGTGCCCTGCCCCAATGCCGTCTGCAACAGCGTCGCGTGGTCGCCTGACGAAAAGCTGCTGGCCTACAGCCGCCGCAACACCTCAGATTTTGGCATGGCAGCGACCAATCCACCGCGGCTCTGGCTCTTTGATGTGGCCACACGTGAGACAGTACCGCTCTTTTCCGACAGCCAAACCTTGTCATTTCAGCCCAATTGGTCTGCCGATGGCGAGTGGCTCAGCTACCTTTCGCCCGATCAGCAGGGCGTGGGCATTGTTCACTTGCGCGAGGGCACCACCCACTTTTATCCCTCAACCACGGGGGAAGTTGCCGTGTGGCATCCACAGTCAACTCGTTTTGCGTATACGTTACTCAAAGAAAGTAGACCCTCGGAAGCCACCCCAGCCACCCCAACCACGGAAACCACACCTACCCAAGCGTCCCCCCCCGAAATGACACGCTACTTGACCCACATTCACGTGGTGGAGCCACTGACCGGACGCGAGATCAATTTGAGTGGCGAAGAGAGGCTCGTCGAAGATAACGCGCCAAGCTGGTCGCCCGATGGTGAATGGTTGGCCTTTCGTCGCAAAGAACTGACCGGCGATGCCGCAACGCCCGGGAAACAGTTGTGGCGCATGCGTGGCGATGGGAGCATGGCCACCGCGCTCACCAATGATCCAGGAGTCGATCACAGCCAACCGAGCTGGTCACCCGATGGGCGCTATCTGCTTTTTCACAAGTTGCCACTGAAAGGGCCAGAGATTACACTGAGTGTTTGGGTGCTCGATCTGGAGACGGGCGAGGAGCAACAGCTGGCAAATCCTGGACAACGTCCACAGTGGTTACCGTGAGCCGCCCAACAAAGCGGGACCGTTTGGGTGGGGCTTCATCGCTGAGTTGAAATGAATTTTCCGGGCTGAGCGTTAGGCTGCGCTGTACCTAGCTCCGCGGCGTTGTTTTCCACGGCGCCCCCATGTGCACGCTGCGATCTCGCCCGCGCGACGGCTGTACCCATCACCGCAACTGCCCCGCCCTGGCACCATGTGGGCCTATCCAAATCGCAGTGAAAACAGATCCCAACATCTACCAGTAACAGTCAAGTCAACAACAACGAATCGGAGATTGCCATGAAGATTGCTTATGTTTTTGCCATGCCCCGCTCGGCCAGCTATAAACTCGCCCAGATGATCCTGCCCCAGCTAGAGGCGGGAACCCACGGCGTCGATGTGGTGGGCATGTTCTTTTTTGACGACAATACGCTGCTCTTGAGCAAGAATAACCCAATCGGCGAACGCTTGGCCAAGGTTGCCAAGGAACAGAACATTTTGCTGATGATGTGCGACATGTGTGCACTGGAACGAGGTCTGGCCGAGGGTGAGCCCCGCTGGTGCGACGCCGACGGCCAGGGACGGACCGAGCCGGGCGAATGTCGGGTTGTGAACGTGGTGGATGGCGTGCAGGTCGGCTGCTTCCCCGATCTCTATGGCGCGCTCGCGGGCAGCCCCCCCGACCAGGTGATCACCCTTTGATGCACAACAGAGTCTAGTTCACAACAGAGTCTAGTTCACAACAGATACCCGTAGATCACATGCCGCTGCATCGATCCAGCTCGCCCGGAATGTGATCTACGGGTATCTGCTTCTGCAAAACAGAACAGACAAGCAACCGAACAGACAGGATAACAGTCTGTTAACAGCGTTCGATAACGGTTGATACTTTCTTTGTACAGCGTTAACAAGCTGTTGATTCCACAACAATACCTTTCCCCTACACTCCTGGCTAGAGTACGTACAATTTACCAAAGCTTGGCATTCGACAGTCGCTACCACAGCTACCCGCCATGGATCGCATTGGAGATTGCCGGCACACTGCTAGGAGATAGGTTCCATGACAGAGAAAAATCGCAGTCCGTGGCACGAGCTTGTCGAAAAGAAAGTCAATCGTCGCTCCCTGCTGCTCGGTGCCGCCACCGTTGGCACCAGCGCCGCCCTCGCCTCCGCCGTTGGGAACGGCACCCCAACTGTTAGCGCCGCCCCGGTTGTGGAAGCCAATAATGCACCGCTGCACAATCCCCGCCTGATCTTTACCCCCATTGGTCCCAGCAGCGACGATCAGCTGCTGCTGCCTCCCGGTTATGAGTACCAAATGGTTGCTCCGTGGGGCCAAGCGTTGAACAATGGCGATACCATTGGCTTCAACCATGACTGGACTGGCTTCTATCCAATCGATTTCACTGAGAAAGCAGTCGATCTCAATGCGCTGCACAAAGGCTTCTTGAGCAGAGAGATGTCCAGCACCGATGGCCTGTTGGTGATCAACCACGAGTATGTGAATCCACTCTTTGTCAGCGGCTATGATGAAGAAGTTGACGCGATCAAAAACGCAGAACAGATTGACACTGAACAGGCCGCGGTTGGGCTGAGCGTACTACATGTTCAGCGCAGCGACGATGGCACCTGGAACATTGTTGACGGTGCGCCAGAAAACCGTCGCATCGACGCCACAACCCCCATGCTCATGACCGGGCCCGCGGCAGAACTAGATGGCGGTCCCGAAGCCATTGGAACCCTCGCCAACTGCTCCGGTGGGATGACACCCTGGGGCACGGCGTTGAGCTGTGAAGAGAACTATCAGAACTATCCCGTTGCAGTGCCAGATGGCTATGGCTGGGATCCCGAGATTTATGGCAAGCGCCACTACGGCTGGATCGTCGAAGTCGATCCCTTTGCTCCAGCGAGCACCCCGCGCAAGCACACGGCCATGGGTCGCTTCCGCCACGAAAACGTTGCGGTGCAGGTGGCCGAGGATGGCACGGTCGTGGCCTATATGGGTGACGATCGGGGCGATGCTTGTGTCTACAAATTCGTTGCCGATCAGAAGCTAACTGATCCGAGTGACCGCGCAAGCAATCTATCGATTCTGGAAAGTGGCAAGCTCTACGTGGCCAACTTTGGAGCTGGTGAATGGGTGCTGCTCGATTACGAGACGAGCGCAGTGCTGCAGGAAGCAGTCAACGAGCAAGGCAATCCTCTCTTCGCATCCCAGGCAGATGTGCTGGCCAATGCCCGCGACGCAGCCTTGGAACTGGGTGGCACGCCAGTCGACCGCCCCGAAGATATCGAAGTCCACCCGCTGGATCGCAGCGTCTACGTGGCATTGACCAACAACACCAGCCACGGCAACTTCCATGGTCAAATCGTCCGCATGACCGAAACAGAACCCGCCGCGACCACCTTCCAATGGAGCATTTTTGCGGTGGGTGGCCCTCAAAGCGGTTTCTCCTCGCCCGACAACATGATCTTCGACGATCAGGGCAACCTCTGGATGGTGACCGATATTTCCACCTCGCGCCAGAACAAGGGCATCTATGCCTTTCAGGGCAACAATGCACTCTTCTTCTTCCACACCACAGGACCACTGGCAGGCCACGCCTTTCAGTTTGCTTCCGGCCCGGTGGAAAGCGAGCTGACCGGTCTCTCCTGGACACCCGATGGCCAAACCATGTTCCTCTCGATCCAACACCCGGGCGAACGCTCCACTTCATTGGAGGAGCTGACCAGCAACTGGCCCAACAGCGCGGGCGAAGTTCCCCAACCTGCCACGGTTGCCATTACCGGGTTTCCGGCCTAGGCCCGGCCGTGCCAAGCAGTGATCACGGCGAACACTTTTCGCTCGCACCGCTGGTATGACGCAGGTTGAACAGTAGACCGCTTTTACGCAGCAGAGTGTTCCACGAGTTGGGGCCTCTGCTGCGTTCTGGATCTCGAACGGGCAGCCATATAGCTGGACATGTGCCCACAGACCGTTCCGTGTATCAAGTTCAAGGAAAGCAGGAATGCAGCAGCATGACCACTCTAAAATCGCTGGCAAAACATGTAACTCACGAAGGAATGTTGGGGGGTGCCATTGACAGCTATATTGCCACCCTCGACCACGTGCAGCCCCACCGCGCCGAGCGCCACGAAGCCCAACTGACCGATCTGCTCGACCAGTGGCTGGCCACGGGTGGCGATAATCAGCTCAACGCACTGACAACTGAGTGGCTCGCCGCTTATCTGGCTGCGACCCCAGAACCGACCAAGGCGGCAGCAATCTTGTGCCATTTCTTCACCTGGACGGTACAGCAAAAACTGTTGGCGACCAATCCCGTTGCACAGGTGCCCGTGCATTAGCTCTCTCCTGGACAACGGTGTACGGGAGACCATGCGGCTTTGTCACCGGTCAACTCACGGTTGGCGAGAATGGTTGTTTGGCACGGTCGATTGGTGAATCGACGGGGCAATGGTACACTGACATCCCATCCAATTTGCAGGAAATTTGAGAGGCAGGGGCCAGAGATGCAAGAGCAATTTGATACCATTGTCATTGGCGGCGGCGTGGTTGGTGCGGCAGCAGCCTATCAGCTGGCCAAAGCGGGGGCAAGCACGCTGCTGCTCGATCGCAACGATAGCAGCCGAGCCACCAATGCCGGGGCGGGGATTCTGGCCCCTGAACTGTCGGGCGGTGAATCCGACGAATGGTTCAATTTTGCAGTGACCGCGGTCGATTCCTATCCGCAGCTCGTTGCCGATCTGGCGGAGACCGGTGCCAGCGACACCAGCTACGCAGTCTGTGGCAAATTATTGGTGGCGGCGAGCGAAGATGAAATGGCAGCCTTTGCCCAATCACGCGATCGGGTGCTGGCCCGTCAACGCCAACGTGGGGCTCCCTCCCCCAGCGAACTTTATGACATTTCCCCCCAAGAAGCGCAGGAACGCTTTCCCCCGTTAGCCACGGTTCATGCTGCCATGTGGTATGGGGGCGCGGCACGCGTCGATGGCCGTCAGTTGACCCATGCTTTACACCACGCAGGCAGCTATCATGGCCTGACGAGTCGGGAAGCCACCGTCGAGCAATTGCAGATTCAACGGGGGCGCGTGAGCGGCGTACGGCTCAGCACGGGTGAACATATTGGCACGGAAACCGTAATCATTGCCGGGGGTGCATGGTCGCCCCACTTTGGCGAACAGCTGGGTCTGATCATCCCCGTTGCCCCACAGCGAGGCCAGATCATCCATTGGGATCTCGTCGGGCATACCACCGCGGATTGGCCAATCGTCAATGCGTTCCACGGTCATTACATCGTCTGTTGGCCCGGTGGACGAATCGTCACCGGGGCCACGCGCGAGACGAATTCAGGCTTTGCGGCCCACACCACCGCCACGGGCATTCGCGAGGTAATTGACGAAGGGCTGCGCGTTGCACCGGGATTGGCAGAGGCACAGCTACACGAAGTACGCGTCGGCCTACGTCCCTACTCCACCACCCTCGATGGCTTGCCCATTCTCGGTCGGGTACCCAATGCCGTAGGAGTAATCCTCGCCACGGGCCACGGCCCCACCGGCTTGCAACTGGGGCCGTACAGCGGTCAGATTGCTGCCGAGCTGGCACTGACGGGCAAGAGTCATGCCGCGATCGAACCCTTTCGAGTCGAGCGGTTTGGCTAACAGCCAATACTTCTCATCATCGCTAGCAGCAACGAGCAAACCATTTGCGTGCAATGGGTCAGATTGCCATGGGCTTATCCACGCCGGGATCTACTAGCGTCTGTACCACGCGGCAGTTGTTGCGGTGACGCAACTTCTTTTCAACAACGGTTCAATCTCCAGAGATTTCGTTACGGCGCTTCGGTCTACAGATATTCAACGACATCCGCCAGTTCGGGCCGTGGGCGTTCCTGTGGCTTCTCGCTTGCGCTGCCAACATAGATGAAGCCGAGGATTTCATCGCTCTCGGCGATACCCAGCTTTTGCTTGACCACGGGATCATAGTTGGGCCACTCAGAGAGCCACTGCGACGCATAGCCCAGCGCAGTGGCAGCGACCAGCATGTTCTGGCAGACCGCGGCCCCCGACATAATCTGCTCCCAACGGGGGATGCGCTCTTCCGATTCAATCTTGGTGCTGACGATCAACAAGAGCGGCGCCCGAGCCGGACGGCGGCGTTCGAACTCTACCTGTTGTTCACTGGCACCAGGGTTGTTCTGTTGAAAGACGTCGGCAAAAATCTTGCCCAGTTGCTGTTGCGCCGCGCCCTGCACCACCTGGATCCGCCACGGGGTTAGCTTGGCGTGATCGGGCACACGGGTGGCACAGCGCAACAGCGTCTCCAGTTCCGCGGCAGTGGGCCCAGGATCACACTGTTTGGCAACCACCAGCGAACGCCGTTTCAGTAACAGATCGATCGTTGCCGGCGAAGCCTGTGGGTTGTGGGTTACGCCAAGGTCAGTTGTTTGCGACGTTGCTATGGTCATGATCATTCTCTTTCTGTGTCTAATTCTGTGTCTAATTCTGTGTCTAAACGGATTCACAAATTGCCAGTGGCTGGGCATTTCTGGCCCACCGAACGTGTAATCCGGATTCTGTTTGGTCCGGTAGTTGATGCCAATGTTACAATACACGGGAGGGTCACAATGCACCTGCAAGACGCAGTGCACGACGGGATCGCAAGTATTGTTACAAGCGAGCAATAGGATAGAGATGGCCGGCATCCATCGCATTGTACCATGTGGTAGGCTAACCTGCCACAGCAAGCAATCGAGGGCAATCGCACATGCACAGTGGGCTGCAGCAATTCAACGCACTGCGTACCGACAAAGCCACAGAGCGACTAACCCACTGCTGTGGCGCAATGAATTGGGTGCTCCAGATGCGGGCTCAACGCCCCTTCGCAAACGTGGAAGCGCTCTTCCGGGCCGCCAATGCATGCTGGTGGGCATTGGCCCCGGCCGATTGGCTCGAAGCCTTTCGCCACCACCCCCAAATTGGTGATCTGGCGAGTCTGCGCACCAGATTTGCCGCTACGCAAGCGTGGGCAGCCAACGAACAGGCGGGTACGGCCACCGCGTCGGAGGCAATTCTCGCGCAGCTGGCCACGGGCAATGCCGCCTACGAACAAAAATTTGGCTACATTTTCATCGTCTGTGCCACTGGCAAGAGCGCCCGCGAGATGCTCGACCTGTTGGAAGCCAGACTTCCCAATCCTCCAGAGGCAGAGCTGCGCATTGCAGCGGAAGAACAGCGTAAGATCACCCAAATTCGGCTCCAAAAGTTACTGGAGGAATTGGCGACGCCACCACCGTCCACAGAGGATAGGAGCGCGTGAGATGCAGCAAAGCCCAATCACCACCCATATTCTCGATACCACGAGCGGAAGACCAGCCAGCGGCGTCAGCGTCGAGTTGGCGGTTGAAGAGAAGCGCGTTTGGCGCGTGCTGGCCACCGGCACGACCAATGCCGACGGGCGCATCACGGATCTGCTCCCTGCCGAAACGGCCATTGTCGCGGGCAACTATCGGTTCATCTTCCATACCGGTGCCTATTTTCAACAGCAGGGCGTTGCAAGTTTTTATCCAGCCATCACCATCGTCTTTACGATCCGCCAACCCCAAGAGCACCACCACGTGCCGCTGCTGCTGACCCCTTTTGGCTACACTACCTATCGCGGCAGCTAGCTCATAACGCTCCGTTTTTGAGTTGGCAATTTAGCGTGCTGATTTACCCGTCAAGCGTTCACAACCGCTCTGTTGTTTGTGGACAGCTACGTAGCTTGACTTTGTACATTTTTGAAATCTCGTCACCGCTCCAGTGGTACACACGGACGTGATTTAGTAAAAGGTCGTAC
Organism: Caldilineaceae bacterium; assembly: GCA_965228585.1. Lineage (GTDB taxonomy): Bacteria > Chloroflexota > Anaerolineae > Caldilineales > Caldilineaceae > JAHBVH01. The sequence goes on along the minus strand of CBDDHX010000004.1, from coordinate 1,222,186 downwards.
TTTGGATTGACACGCTGAAAAGTAACGAAATTCCACAATCAATCACCTCTGGGCAATTCCACCAGAGTAAGTCGGTGAAAACCAAGAAATATTTTTGTACAAAGTCGAGCGTAGCTTGTCCAAAGAAATCGAGGAACCGATGCCGCCCCAACTGCGCAACAATCGCTATGGAAAGAGCAATGTCCGTCTGGTTAAAGTGACCCGCGACGGACGGGAACATCGGCTCAAAGAACTGACCGTTCAGTTGCTCCTCGCGGGGGATTTCGAGGCAACCTATCTGACCGGCGACAACAGCACCGTGTTGCCCACCGATACGATCAAGAACAGCATCTATGTGTTGGCCAAAGAAGATCCCATTCAGACAATTGAAGAGTTCGGCCTGGTGCTCAGTCAATATTTTCAAGAGCGCTTGGCCCACGTTACCACGGTCGAGGTGGAGATCGCCGAGCGCCATTGGCAGCGGGCCACCGTCGGCGGTCAACCGCACACGCACACCTTCACTGGCACGGACACGGAACAGGCTCGCTGCCGGATCACCCACGGCAGCGCCGGCACGACGGATACAATTGACATTCAATCGAGCATTCAGAATCTCGTCCTTTTGAAGACAACTGGCTCCGGCTTTTCCAACTTTCTGCAGGATGAGTTCACCACATTGGCCGCAACCGACGATCGGCTCCTGGGCACAACGCTACACGCGCATTGGCACTATCGCGACACAACGGTCGACTTTGACCAGACCCGTGCCCGCGTGCGCGAGCTTCTGATCGAACACTTTGCCACCCACGAAAGCCACTCGCTGCAAAACACCCTCTACGTCATGGGCAGTGCCGTGTTGGCCGCGCTCCCCGCGCTGGCCGATCTGCATCTGGTGATGCCCAACCAACACAACCTGCTCGTCGACCTCTCTCCCTTTGGCCTGGAAAACCAGAATGAGATCTTCGTACCCATCGATGAACCCTTTGGCACCATCGAAGGGTATCTGCAAGCGTCGTAATTGTGCGCAACCAGCAATATGAGTGACGGTGTGCAAAATGGGTGGTGCTCGCACCGCTGACGCCACCGCAGATAATGCGAATTAGCGGCACAGAGATCAGATCTTTGTTCTACACCCTGGTCTTTGTTCTACACCTTGGTCCAGGTCTGCATGAAGATCAATCTGCTGGCCAGTGCAGATCCAAAGGTAATGAACATCTTTTGCAACACCCAGCCTCGCAAACTTTGTCTATACTAGAGGATGGCTGCGAGGATTCCCGGACTGGTCGATTCCACCGTGCCCGCAATAGAGGGTGCGACAAACTTGTTGCGCACCAACTGTTGCATAACTAGTGTCGTGTGGCGTAAATACCATGGCAGGTAATCAGGTCATACAATCCGAATGCAAACGGCAAAACGAGTGTGGCCTGATTTACGCCACGATCTACTGGCCCAACAACACTCACGCTCATGTCAGCTATACGCGGGCGGCTCGCCAACAGGATCTGTTTGGCAGTCGCACTGTCGGGCGTTTACATACCCCGGCTCTTGCATCCACAACGATGCATAAGGTAACACAGAAAGATGGTGGATTTCAAGCGGAATTGGTGGGCAATTTCTCTGCACGGACTGCGGCAGCCATGAAGCGAATCTGTAAGAGAGATTAGCAAATGGATGAAGAGCGGTTAAGGGGAAAGGAGCGCCTGCACCTTTTGCAGCAGCTGTTGCCAAGTGAATGGCTTGCTCAGAAAGGTGAGGTTTGTAGTGTCACCATCTTGCAAAGTCACCTGGTTTTCTGGATAGCCGATGATGAGGATGGTCTTTAGATCGGGTTGCGTTGCCATCAGTTGCTCATAGATATCATATCCACTCATTTGGGGCATGAGCATGTCAGAGAGCAGCAGATCGACCGTGATTTCGCGCGCCACTATCAGATCCAGAGCAGCCGCTCCATCGGATGCCGGAATTACATGATAGCCATGCTCTTCCAAAATCATTGTCATCAGTTCGAGAAGCGGCTTTTCATCTTCGACGATCAAGACGGTCATTTTGGTGCCGTCGGGCGATTGCGCTACCGGTGTGGACAAAAATGTTGTCGAGCTGAGGGGTGTTGCGACGGCATTGTTGCGATATGGAAAATAGAGGCGCATGCTGGTACCGCGATCGATTTGGCTTTCCACCACAATGAATCCCCGGTGCTGTTTCACAATGCCGAAGACCATTGAGAGTCCAAGCCCCGAACCCTGGCCCACATCTTTGGTGCTGAAAAAAGGCTCAAAGATGTGGCTTTGCGTCTCTTCATCCATGCCATCTCCCGTGTCGTGCACGGTGAGACAGATGTACTCCCCGGCCAGCAGCTCTGGTTCGGCAGGTAGTGCAGTGTCAGCGACATAACGGCGTTCAGTTTGAATGTTCAGCTGCCCGCCCCGTGGCATGGCGTCACGTGCGTTCACAACCAAGTTGGTTATGATCTGTTCGATCTGACCGGGGTCGGCTTCAACGAGCGCTGGCTCGGCACTCAGTTGGTAGTGCAGCTGAGTCTCCTCGCCAAGCAGCCGCTTGAGAATATTTTCTAAACCAGAGAGCAGTTCATTGAGATCCAGCACAATCGGCTCAGAATGCTGGCGACGGCTGAATGTCAGCAGCTGTTGAGTCAGGTGTGTTGCACGGTGGCTCGCTGTCTGGATCTGTTCAATTTTATTGCGTAGCGGGCTGTCGGTGGGAAGCAGCATAAACACCAGTTCACTGTAATTGGTGATCACCGTCAATATGTTATTGAACTCGTGGGCAACGCCACCAGCCAGCCGTTTCACTGCTTCCAACTTTTGGGATCGGCGGTGTTGTAGCTCCCGGCGTTTGAGGTCAGTGATATCTGTTTGGAGCCCAAGGTAATAGGCGATCTGCCCGCGTTCGTCTGCAATCGGCATGATCGACAGCGCATTCCAAAAGGCAGTGCCATCCTCGTGATAGTTTGGCAGTTCGACGAGCACGGGCTGGCGTTGCTCGACAGCTGTGCAAAGCTTAGCCGCGGTCGCGGGTTCGACAATGAAGCCGCGTAGATTTTTACAACTTTTGCCAACAATTTCTGTGGCAGAATAGCCCGTCAGTTGCTCGAAGCCTGCGTTGACATAGAGCACCGGTAGGTCCGGGTGACGTGCATCGATTACTATCACCCCGTGGGGCATAAGTTCCAAAATCTGATTGCGTACTTGCAGATCTTCAGCCGCCGCTTTGGTGGCCGTGATATCTTCCGCGAGAAACGTCAACAGCCGCGCATCGCCCTGGACATTACGCTGGATCGAAAACGCCATGCGCACCCAGATGGTCTCGCCCATTCGGTTCAGGAAACGCCTCTCGATCCACTTATTCTTGTGCAGGTAGGTTGGGTCGGCAATGTGCTCGGCGAGTCTCTTTTGGTCGAGCGCCCGAGTTTCCGGCACGAGCAGATCGGTAATTGGGATGCCGATCAAATCCTCTGGACCGTAGGCTAACATGCTGGCAAATGCCTGATTCACTTCAATAATGGTTCCCTGGGCATCGGTGAGCGCAATAGAGAAGCTCGAGCTCGTGAAGAGTGAGCTGTGGTGCTCATGCTGCAGCTGGCCCAATGGTGGAGGTGAGGTCGCTTCGGCGGTCATCTCACGAATTACACAGAGAAACCGGTCGGGGCCACACGGGTTCAGGCGGATCTCATACTGGCGTTGCCCCGTTGCGCCCCCCGTCTCAACAAGGGCTGACTCAGTAAAACCAATTGCTCCCGCGTAATTGATGATCAGTGGATCAAGGGTTCCGGGTGTTTCTTGCACAGTGAGCAGTGATGTCCGAATTTGCAAGGCAAGCGATGTTGGCAACAACTGGGCAAGGGGCTGGCCCACTGCTTGCTCGCGCGGGGGTAGGGCCGCTCTAGCTTCCAGAGCGGCATACTCGGCAAAGTCAGTCAGACAGTCGTGACAGGTACCTTGTGAGTCGAGTACCAAAACTATGTCCGGCTGGGGAGACGACAGGTCAGCGGTTGGTGCCAAAGTTGCCATATCAATGATACTTCCTATGTTAACCGCCCCGGGAGCAGTTGCGTGAACAAGCTGAGCATCTGGCAAGAAGATAGCGTAATGATTGGCGGCAACGACGTTTGAACAGACGATGATGAGGGTGAGTGATCTTCTCAAACACCAAGAATGCTCTTGTGGTAGTCAGGTCGAGCTGGTGGTGCCAGTGCGTAAGGAGGAATTCACGGTACCTTAGCCCACTTCATCTGGGGCTGTAGGTCTATCAATGTGATAGATCATGATAGCAATGCGATAGATTATGAGAGCTAATTATAACGGAATGAGAGAGAATTGCAACTGGCCAATTTGGCGGGGGTGCGTACCACATTGGGGACCTAACGTGGGCTCTGTTTGAAAACAGTAGTTCCAAGCGGGAAAGCTACCATTTTCAAGCCAACCGCACTGTAGACCGGACGCTCAATCTGCTCATCTTCTGTACGTCCCCGAAAATGGGACGCACCCATTTTGGCGGTCCTGCACCACTCCATTATACAGGCAAGAAAATATGACACAGGTTCAGTTGCCTCCGTTTTGCAAGTGCGTAGGCAACGATACAGCGCTGATGTGCAATCGGTGCGATGATGACCTGGACCATTACCTGGACGAGCACCTGGACGCTGCGCCAACAGTCTGCGCAGCAAGATAGCCGCGCGAACGCCGCTATCGAGTCTATTTTTCATCAATGATAAGGAAGCAAGTATGCAGAAGAATAGAGTGCAACAACAGCTATCACGAACGGGAAGAGCGCTGCTGGTGAGCATCTTGCTGCTCTTGGCTGGTTGCAGCAGCAACGGATTCGAGGGAACCACCCCCATTGCGCTGGCCGATCTCCCCACGGGTATCGGGCGCGGTTTCCCGGTGGCAACGCTTGCTCAGATCGACAACAGCGCAACTGGACTCGAAGCGGGTGAGCAAGCACCAAACTTTCACATGGTGCTGGAAGATGGACGTTATCTTGCGTTGGCGGATCTGCAGGGTAGACCAATTTTAATCAACTTTTGGGCAACCTGGTGTGGCCCCTGCCGCCTGGAGATGCCTGAGATTGTTGCCGCGGCCAATCATGATCCAGATCTGGTTGTCCTAGCGGTGAATGTCCAGGAAGAAGTGCCCCAGCTGACACCCTTTGCCGAAGATTTTGCAATGACCATGCCCATTGTTCGTGACGAAGCGGGCGATCTGCGCGATCTATATGCCGTGCGGGGGATGCCGACATCGATCTTCATTGATCGCCAGGGCAACATTTCAACGGTCTGGACGGGCATATTGACGGGACGGGCGTTAGACGAATTCTTGGCAACGATTCAGTAACAAGTGGCCCCTTTTGCGATGCTCTTTTGCTACTTCGAGTCGATGCGGTGATGTTTACCACACATTGACAACCTGCGGCTTCTGCCACACATTGACAACCTGCGGCTTTTGCCACACATTGACAACCTGCGGCTTCTGCCAATAGTTGTCAATCTGCGGCTTTTTGTTACAACCGTTGATGGGCGCAGTTGCGCATGAGTTGCGTTGGCAAGAGCACAATCGGTGGGCTCTCTCTCGCCTGCGAATCGGCAATAACCTGCACGGGCCGCGTGCCAAGATCGATACCCGCCGCGCGATAGGCCAAGTAGATCAGTTGACTGCAGTAAAATGCCTCATCGGTTACGGTATTTAAAAAATTCGCATTGTAAGGCTTGCCAATGTGATTGAGACAGTAGTCGGCCACGTTGGCACGGAGCTGCTCTTCTGCATTGGCAGCAACCCCAAGGCCGCTCAGCGGATAGGCAACCCCCACCAGCCGATCGGCGATGTAGCGTCTGTCGCTCACCCGTTGGGCATCCCACTGGTGATGAGGCATCTCGAATTCAATGACACCCTTACCGCCGGCTTCGACACAGCGGCCATTTGGCCCCACGTACATGATCACGTGATCAATGGGCCCGGGGACCAAATAGCCAGCCAACTGCCAGAGCAATCCAAACCAGCCTTGGTCCGTGCCATCGCGCGTGCAGAGAATATCACCGGTTTTGACCAGCAAGCCGTGAAATTTATCGGTGTGGATCATGAAGAGCCAAACTGCTTACGTGGTCGACTGCTCATGCTGCTCGCTACTAGCTGTGGACGTACGCAACTTGTCGAGAAGAGCCAACCAGCGCGTGGGCTGTTCTCGACCGGCAAGCTCTTCTCGGTGCGTACGTCATGTATCGATCTCTCACTACTAGTTCTTTCCACTAGTTCTCCCCACTATTTCTTCCCATCCTTGCTACAACCGCCTTCACCACTGGCCCGCACAAATGGCTTGGCCAGATCAGTGGTCACTTTCCAATCATAGGGATCTTTCCCTGCCACCATTACAATGTCGCGATAATCCGCGATGGCCATGTGCGTTCCTTCCGTTGGCGGCCACCACGGCAAGAGCGACTCCGCGCTCATGTAATGATTGACCAACACGCGCCGGTATCCACTCTGTGCCCGGTTTGGCAAGGAACGATGTAGCAAATAACCATTGAAGAAGACCATGGCACCGGCTGGCACTTCGACGGGAATGGCATCAGCATCGGTATAGGGAAAGTGAAAGGCCTCGCCGGTGCAGTCAAAGCGGCGGTCGTTGTGCTCCTGCTGCGGCCAGAGCAGCCCGTGGCGGTTGGAGCCGGGAATGATCCAGAGACAGCCATTCTCCACCGTGGCATCATCCAGCGCGATCCAGCCACCGATCAAGGAGCGATCACGGGTGGGAATGAAATACTCATCCTGGTGCCAGGCTTGTCCCGGCTTGCCCGCTGCCTTGATGAAGAGCATCGATTGCATGCATTTGACGTTGGGGCCAATCAGACCAGTCAGCACAGCTTGCATGGTCGGGTGGGCCAGATAGCGTAACATGGTCTGAGAGATTTTGTGTGGGAAGTGAATACAGAGATAGCGGCGCAACACATCATCATCACTCTCCATGGGGTCGGCCGGTTCCACCCCCCGCACCGCTCCCAATTCGCCCCGGCAGATGCGTGTGGTTTCTGCGCGCAGCTCCGCAAGTTCCGTCGGGCCGATCGCATTTTCCACGATCAGGTAGCCCTGCTGCCGATAGAACTCGATGACACGTTCGTCTATCTCATCCTCCCGTTGCAAGCGGCCTGCAAATGTTGTCGCGCCGTTGGGCGTGGCCACCGGTGCCGGTTTTCCAATGGGTGACTCGCTGATGATTTGACTCATGCTCACCATTCTCCTGCTTCAGTTCAATAGCGACTTTTTGGCCTGCCACAGCGACAGGACAGCCTTGATGATACATTGCCAGTCAATTTTTGCAAAGCAACTCACTGTTTGCAAAGGATCAACAGCTATTGTCCGGGCCTGTGCCGCAACCGGCGCACGTTGAGCGCCAATGTGGTGTAGACAAATGTTTCGCGCACGAATGCCCGGATCACGGCTTGCATGGAGGCCGAGCCAAAGAAGTGACGTCGATACGCGCCACTGCGCATGAAGCCCCGTCGGCCAAAGATGTCCGGGCGCAATTTGTGCTTGGGCAGATAGCGTTTGCCAGCCAAGATATCCTGAAAGGGCAGTGGCAGCCAGTCGATCTGGGCAAAAGCATGGCGGATTGCAGCGACTGTGTCATCGACGGCCGCTTCATTCGCGGGGTCCACCGCCTCGATCAGATCGTCGATCTGGTTGGCCAATGTAGAAAATTCTGGAAACGCCCCGCCGGCCAACCGCAGTTGCATCGCCTGCTCAAAATAGCCGTGTCGATCCCGTGCCTGCACCCGCATGACCGACAGCTTCACCAATTCGGTATAGGCCCCCAACAGCCAAAGCACGCTGTACACCTGCCACAGCTTGTAATTGCCAAAGGATTTGAAAGCGTTGGCAATCAACCGATCGTTGGCACGGATGAAACCCAATGTAACTGCTTCCACGGGCTGAAATCGTGCGGCGGAGTAGTTGCCATCCCGCTGTGCCTCCAGCAACAAGTGGGCCAGCAGACCCACGGAACTCATTGTGGTATAGATGCCCTTGGAAAAGAGTGGATCGATAAAACCGGCCGCGTGTCCCAACAGCGCCCACCGCTCCCCAACGACCTGCTTGGATGAGTATTGAATGCGTGGCGCGCGCGTCCACGGTCGCACGGCACGACAGCCAGCAAACTGTGCGGCAATCGAGGGATAGCGAGCGATAAAGTCAAAGAATTCTTCTTCCGGATTCAGTTCATCGCGCTGGGGGTGTACACGTGGATCGAGCACCAGCCCCACACTACAGAGTGGATTGGTTGAACGGCGGTGGTTGTCAAAGGGAATGACCCACAGCCAGCCCCCGTCGAAAATGTGGTGTAGTGTGCCTTCTGCGACCGAATAGGGCAGGTCGTAGTCACGTTGCGAAGCCCCGACCGCATGAAAGCTCGGGACGTCGATCATGTGGGTAAAGAGACCCCGCGAATGGGTGCGCAGATCGTGATCGCGCAGCGCGAAACGATCGGCCAACAGCGACTTGTAACCGCCCGCGTCCACGAAATAGCCGGCGGTGATCTGCTCCCCTTGCGCCGTCGTTACCGTAACACCCCCCGCTGCCAACGTCACATCGACCAGGGGCGTGTTCTGACGCAGGGTGGCGCCGTGGCGCACGGCATAGGCCGCCAACGCATAATCAACATCCTGCCGATAGAGGTGCAGCTCGTGGCCGTGGGGCTGACGCGGGATCACAGCTTGCAGTGTGTGGGGCAGTTGATGCGCGTTGCCCGCCGTGTGATGGAGATAGGAGAAATGTCGCTTGACGCCGTGAGAGGTCCCAATGTAGTTGAAAAAATTTTCCGAGCTAAAGTAGGCCAACTCAGGCACATCAAAACATTCGGCTAGGGCACGCATGGTCTCTGAGCTCTCGAGGATCATGGACTCGCCAATCGCGAAGCGGGGATGGCTTTTGGCCTCAAAAATAATCACCCGCAATCCGTGGCGAGCCAAGATCATGCCGAGCGATGCTCCCCCAATGCCAGCACCAACGATGGCTACATCATACTGATTTTCTTCTGTACACATATAATTTCCTCCCAAGGATCAACAGGCTGTTGTGTCAGCAACAACGAACACAGTGAGCTGGGCCCAAAGCTGTTTGCGAGCTGTGGTGCTCTGGGTCAATAGAGGGACAAAGACTGTATGAGCAGTCGACTTTTGGGGAATTCTGGAGATAAGACTATAATCTATCGAAATGTGTCCTACACCTCATCAGCTACCTCATTAGCTACATCATCAACGATAGCAGCATTCGCAGCAAACCGCCGTAGCAGGGAAGCAGATAGATCACATGGGTTCACACGGACAGACCAACGCAGCTCAGCGATCAACCATGATCAGCAGCAATGAATGACCAGCAATGGGAGCCGTAGTCGTCACCTGGATTCAACAAGCATAATCGATTTTTGCGCCCGGTTTGGGTGAGCCGCTTACATAACCCGTTGTTTCGGCAATTGGTCAGCAGCCAAATGCGCCAGGGGCTGTAGCCAGAGCGCACCTGCTTTTTCGCGTATAGCAACGGATCTCATTTTTGTTTTGGCCCGATCCAGGCCATCCGCTCTTGATCCGCTTGCCCACATCCGTTTGTTGCCCGTACTGTGCTGCCTGTTTGGCTGTAGCAAAGGACACGTCAGATGTCATCCTATTCTCCCCCACGAGATAGATCTGTACAACCTGTTTACAAATCATCTATTCAGATCGACGGTTTACCCACAAGAACAACAAGGAGTATTGGTATGATTCAATCACAATCCCAACCAACCAGACTGAGCCGCCGCAACTTCCTACGCATGGCAGCCGTCGGCACGGGCACATTGGCGCTGGCCGCTTGTGTCCCCATGCAGCCAGGGGCAAGCGAGAGCGATGCACCCGGCGCCGCTGTCACCCAGATCACCTATCTCTCACAGGGCGGTGATGAAGCTTCCGTCAATCGCTACCAACCCCTGATCGACCAATTCCAGGCCGACAACTCGGATATTCAGGTAGAGATGCTCCTGGAGCCGGGTGGGGCCATTGAAGTACAGACCAAGCTGCTGACGCTCATTGCGGCTGGCGAAGCGCCCGATGCCTACTGGGCCCACAGCTACACGAATGCTGGCCAGGCCAAACGTGATATTCAGCTGGCGCTGGACGATTTCCTCGCCACCGACACGGACATCAACGGCGACGACTTTCTGCCCGCGGCCTGGTTGGATTTCCAAGTCAATGGCAAACAGATCGGCTTCCCACGCGAAACGACCAGCACGGTTCTCATCTATAACAAAGAACTTTTCGACAAGCATGGCCTTGCCGAACCGACCGACAACTGGAGCTGGGCCGAGTTCCTCGAAGCCGCCAATACTTTGACCGAAGGCGAAGGGACCGACAAGATCTTTGGTACGGCCGACTGGAATCTCAATCGCAATACTTGGTGTCGCATGTGGCAAAAGGGTGGCGACGTGCTCAACGATGAACGCACGACCTACACGATGAACGATGAGATCAACGTGGAAATTGTGCGCGAGATTGCCAGCTGGCACGGGGAAGATGGCTTCCATATTCCCGGCGCCGAAAAGGGCGGTTTCACCACTGCCGATCTCTTTTCCACCGGCCGCATTGGCATGTTCCCCCAATTCAGCGTCTTCACCGGAATCGCCGCGGCTGAATTTGAGTGGGATGTTGCCCACCTGCCCGCCGATCCGGATGACATCCGCACCACCCGCGTCGCCTCGGCGGGGCACAGCATCTACAGCGGCACAGAGCAACAGGATGCAGCGTGGCGCTTCCTGAAAAAGTTGGCCTCTGCCGATGCCTATTGGCACTGGGTGGAATCGGGCCTGCGGCTGCCCTCGCTGCGCAGCGTCGCCACCGATCCCAAACTGCAAGATCCCGGTACGCCGCCGGCCAACAGCCAAGTCATCATCGACGCGTTCGACTATGGCCGTCCCGAGCCGGTCGCTGGGGACTGGATTGGCGTGCACCGCGAGATTCAGCCGGCGCTCGACTCGATCTACGGGATCGAAGCCGCCGATGCCCAGACCATGCTCGACAGCATCGCGGATCGTGTCAATGAATTGATCGCCGCAATCCCCGAAGCCGAAGGCCGCTAGCAGCCAACGAACAATGAATCACACGCTTCACGGGTTTGCCCATGGCCACCCGTGGAGCGTCTCTTTTGTTCAAAGCATCTCACATCTTTGGAAGCTCATGTTACCTACCCACCAACAGCGCCGCAGTGTTCTCTGGACCGAGCGGCGCGATGCTTATCTCTTTATTCTGCCGTGGATGATTGGCTTTGTCATCTTTACGGCTGGGCCCATGCTGGGCTCGCTCTACATTTCGTTTACCCGTTGGGAAATTGTCACGCCTTCTGTCTGGGTGGGGCTCGACCAATACCAACGCCTCTTTGCCGATGATCGGTTCTATCTGTCGCTATGGAACACTGCATTCTACGTATTTCTCGGCGTTCCGTTGCATCTTGCGCTGGCGCTGTTGGCCGCGCTGGCCATGAACATGAACCTCAAAGGCATTCGTATCTACCGCACGCTCTACTATGTCCCTTCGCTAACCCCTGCGGTTGCCAACTCGATTCTCTGGCTCTGGATCTTTCATCCGCAGTGGGGGCTGGCCAATGCCTTCTTGCAGTGGTTTGGGCTGGAAGGTCTCTATTGGCTGCAAGATCCGAAACTGGCCAAACCATCATTCATCATCATGAGTTTTTGGACCATTGGGGGACAGATGGTGATCTTGCTGGCTGGCCTCAAGGGTATTCCCCAACAGCTCTATGAAGCCGCGGCGATCGATGGCGCCAACACCTGGCATCGCTTCTGGAACGTCACCCTGCCAATGTTAACGCCGGCGCTCTTCTTCAATCTCATTATTGCCATCATTGGTGCGTTCCAGGTCTTTACCCAAGCCTACATCATGACCGAAGGGGGGCCGAATTACGCCACGCTCTTCTATCTGCTCTATCTCTATCGCATGGCCTTTGAAAATTTCCGCATGGGCTACGCATCGGCAATGGCGTGGGTGCTCTTTGTTATCATTCTCTTCTTCACGCTCATTCAATTTCGGCTCTCGGATCGATGGGTCTTTTACGAGGGCGACCTGCGCCAGTAGTTCTGCGCCAGGGGTTCTTCACCAGCAACAGAGTAACTTCATGCGTACAAATTCACCGTTAGAACAGTTTTTCATCAACTTTTTCTGGTACATCGTGCTGAGCCTCTTTGCCGTGGTCTTGGCGCTGCCGTTGGTCTGGCTTGTCTCAACCGCGTTCAAGACCGGCGCCCAGACCTTTTACATGCCACCACAGTGGATTCCTGATCCGATTGTTTGGCAGAACTTTCCCAATGCATTTGCCACGGTGCCGTTTCACCGCTACTTCTGGAATACCTTGACGATTGTCTTTTGGGCCACGACGGGCACCCTCTTCACCTCTTCGTTGACAGCCTATGCCTTTGCCCGGCTGCGCTTTCCGGGCCGGAGCTTTCTCTTTGGCCTGGTGCTCTCGACGATCATGCTGCCGAGTATTGTCACGTTGATCCCCACCTTTATCGTCTTTCGCAATCTCGGCTGGATCAACACCTTTCTGCCGCTGACTGTCCCCTTTTGGCTGGGCGGTGGGCCATTCAACATCTTTCTCTTTCGCCAATTTTTCATGACCATTCCGTACGAATTGGATGAAGCCGCCCGCATCGACGGAGCCAGCAATTTCCGGATCTACTGGAACATCATCTTGCCCCTCTCTGCACCCGTGTTGGCCACGGTGGCCATCTTCTCCTTCATTCATCACTGGAATGATTTCTTCCTGCCGCTGATCTATCTGCAAAAGACTGACATGTGGACAATGGCCATTGGCTTGCAGGGCTTCCGCGACCTCTACTCCACCAGTTGGAACCTGATGATGGCCGCGTCGACGGCAATGATTCTGCCGCTCCTGATCCTCTTCTTCTTTACCCAGCGCTATTTCATCGGCGGGATCCAAATGTCGGGCATTGCCGGACGCTAACCTGTGCGAGCAGCGAAGGATCGCGGGGATCCCCGCGTGAGTAGCCGCCCTGTGCAGCGACAGCCACGCCGGCGTTCAGCGCGCTTTGGCTGTGGAGTTGGTGCAGCGACACTCGGCTACACCGTCACGTTTCTCCTTTGGTATGGGGCATTTTTCCTGCCACTGGAGAAGCAGGGGTGGCTTGAATTTACGGCTGTGTTCGGTTCGTGGTCCTATCTACCCTTGTGGCCGCTGTTGGGGTGGGCGCTCTTGCAACGGCAGAAGCGCCTGCTCTTGCTGCTGGCCCTCCCATTGCTCCTTTTCACCCACAATTACGGTCAGCTCTTTCTCCCGCGTTGGCCAACGCTCCATGCTGCCGGCAACAGTGGCGTAACCGTGCGGGTGATGAGTTGGAACGCACTTTACACCAACACAGAGGACGTGGCATTCCGCACCACATTGGAAGCGCTGCAACCGGATATCGTGGCGATCCAGGAATTTGGCTATGGGCTGGGGCTGGTAACGCGCCAGGAACTGGCCGCGCAATTTCCCCATCAAGCGCTCTATGTGGCGGGCGACGCATCGGGCATGGCGATCCTCAGTCGCTACCCAATCGTGCGCGAGCGGGTGCCCGATTTTCGTTATGGCGAGGGTTGCAACTGTCAAGAGTTGGTGATAGAAGTGGCGGGGCAGCCCATTACCCTGCTCAACGCTCACCCCTGGCCGCCCCGCGTTCGAATAGCGCCCAGCCAACTATTGGCAACGATGATGGAGTTTAGCACGGCGTACCAAGACGCCACCTTTGATGCACTGCTGGCACGGATCACCACCGCGCCGCGCCCCTTGCTGCTGGTGGGAGATCTCAACACGAGCGAGCGGCAACAAAATTATCTCCGCGTCACCGCGCTGCTGACCGATGCGTTTCGCACGGCAGGGTGGGGCTTTGGCTACACCTTTCCCGCAGTTGAACAGATCTACGGCATTCCCATGGTTCCGCTGATACGGCTCGATTACATCTTTCACGGTGAGGGCTGGTATGCCAAACGCAGTTGGTCTGGCACCATTGCCGGCTCGGATCACCGCTACATCGTGGCGGATCTGTTGCTGTTGGGAACAGAGTGAGGTGGGTTCAGCGTGAGTGGAACCGCCACGGCACGGCCGGAGCAGCGTCCGCGAACGCTGCTCCGCCGCACGCTTAGACGGCGTGGGGAAGAGCTTGACTACACATAGCCATGTTTCTGCTCGGCCTCGGTCAGACTCTCGTCCAAAATGGTGACGATTTGGTCGAGCTCGGCACGGGTTGCAACGAGTGGCGGCGCGATGTGAACAATGTTCCAGATCCGCGTCAACAGGCGGCGATTGGCTATGGCCATGTTAAGTGTCTGGACAAAATCTGAATCGCGCGGCATCTGCTCTTTGCGCTCCCGATCTTTCACCAGCTCCAACGCACAGTAAAGCCCCAGCCCACGGACATCGCCAACCGTGGGATGATCGCTGGCCATTGCCGTCAGCGCCTGCAAAAGATAGGTACCCATTTCCGCGGACCGCTGCGGCAATGATTCGCGGTGCAGAATTTCAATGTTCTTCAGCGCAGCCGCCGCGGCCACTGCTTGCCCGCCAAAGGTGAGCAGATGCGAGAGTGCGTTCTTGCCCTGCATGAAGGCTGCATAGACCGCGGGCGTAACGATGGTGGCGGCAATTGGCGCATAACCGCTGGAAAGCCCTTTGGCCAATGTCATGATGTCGGGCACCACCGGCGCATCCGGGGTAGAAAAATGTTCGGTTGCGAACCAGGTGCCGGTGCGTCCAAAGCCATTGATGACTTCATCCATGATGAGGAGCACACCGTGTCGATCGCAGATCTCGCGCAGCCGCCGCCAATAGCTGGGCGCGGGCACGTGCAACCCGTTGGAGGAGGAGATCGGCTCGCCAATGACCGCGGCAACGGTCTCTGGCCCCTGAAAAAGAATCTCCTGCTCCACCCAATCCGCGCACATGAGATCCCCAGCCTCGCCCGTCAATCCAAAGTCATTGCGATAGCGGTTGGGTGACGGCACGTGGTAGACACCGGCCATCATCGGGCCAAAGAAGCGCTCCATTTCAGTCCGGTTCCCCGTGGTCAGGCTCATGGCCCCCATGGTCATGCCATGATAGGAGCCACGCCGAGCGATAATCTTGTAGCGCTTGGGAAAGCCACGCAACACCTGCACTTGTTTGGCAATTTTGATGGCGCTCTCCACCGCTTCGGAGCCGCCCGAAGCAAAGAAGACACGACTGAGATCACCCGGTGTGATCTGGGCGAGGGTCTCGGCCAGTTGGACAGCTGGCGCGGATGTGTAGGAGGCCGAGGAGACATAGGCCAATTGGCTGGCTTGCGCGGCCATTGCCTCGGCAATCTCCTGTCGCCCGTGGCCGACATTGACCACCCACAGGCCCGCGAGACCATCGAGCCAAGTCTCACCGCGCGCGTCATAAAGGGTGGAGCCCTCGCCGCGCTCGAAGACATGCAGCCCCTGTTTTTCGGCCAACTCTATGTAATTCGAGGCGTGGATCCAGACGTGATCCAACGCGGAGCGATAGAGCGGATCATCGTAGGCCACGGCGTGGGCCATCGGCGCTTCATGTCCGTTGGCATTGCCCGCATGGCTATCAGCCACGGGCCCATTGTGTTCGCGTTGTACGTCTGATTTCGTCATGATAAACGCTCCGTTCTTGAGAATGAACACTCACGCTGTCATCCTGGAAGCAGCACCTTGTCTGCACCCAAGGTGACAGTTCGTGCCGAGGGGCGGGCAGGCTCAACGTTCTGGCCGCCCTCACATCTACACCACTGTACATCGTCTCCCGCCGCAGCACTCGCCGCCGTGGTCCACCATTGACCATCTACAGCGCGGCATTGCGGCGGTCTAATCGAGAAATTATGGCAACGTTGCTCAATGGTGGAATCAGCGTTCTCTACCGCTAGAGGTGCGCATTCTCTCATGCGCACTCCGCAAGGTGCGCGTTCTCTCATGCGCACTCCGCAAGGTGCAAGGTCTATTTGCTTTCTCGATTAGACGGATACAATAGCGGAAAGCATGCCTTATCACAAGTTTACGGTGGTCCATCTGACCGTGAACAGCATTCTGCTCGGCATCGCCAGAGTCCAGTTGAGAAAATATTCCGTGTAATCGCTTGCTGAGCTTGTCGAAGCCACAGTGGCCCAGTTTGCCGCAGCAATCACGCAACTTCAATACTGGCCGCTACCCATTCCCGTTTGCCGTTTTTGATTAGTTGTTCACCCCATCCCTGCTCCGGTGCATTGCACCGGTCCAGCGATCCGCTTTGCCCCGTGATCTTTGCCCCGTGCTCGTCTCACCACTGCAATGCACTCCCGCCGTTGCGCAAGCGGGCCCGAAATGGGCATGAATTAGCGTGCGCCGGGATAATCGACGGGTGGATGCTTCAACAACTCTGCCTCAATGAGATCGGCCCCCAGCCCCGGACGGTTGCTCAGCGTCAACAGTCCATCTTCAATTGCCAGCGGATGGGTCAGAATATCGTTGCGCCAAGGCGCGTCGTCGACGTCGATTTCCAGAATATAAAAATTGGGCACGGTGGCAGCCACCGCGGCAGAGATCAACGTATTGAGCGGACTGTGACAGGCGTGGGGTGCAATGAGTAGATCATAGGCATGCGCCATATCGCAGATCTTTTTGCCCATGGTGATCCCGTTCCAGGCAAAATCGGGCATGATAATATCCTGGGCATGTTGCTCGAAGAAGGGCCGATAGCCGTGCAAGCCAAAGAGGCTCTCGCCGGTGCAAATCGTGGTCTTTGTCGATTCCCGAATGAGACGCAGCGCAGCGGCATCGAACGTTTCTGTCTCCAGCCACATGAGATCGTAAGGCTCCAGCGCTTGGGCCAACTTGATTGCGCCGCCCAATTTGAAGGTGAATGCCACATCCAGCGCGATCCCCACATCCGGCCCCAACACGTCACGAAAGGTACCGACGATCAGCTCGGCATTGCGCAACACGGCCGGCGCGGCATCGCCAACGTGTGTGGAATAAGCATTGCGCAGGGCAGTTGCGTCGGGGCGATCCGCCAGTGGGAAGAGATTGGTCTTGAGCGCGGTGTAGCCCCGCTCGCCCACCTCTTTGGCCAGGGCTCGCAAATCGCCAGTGGTCTCGACTTTGGGCAACCCCAGCCGCTCCCAACTGCGACTGCGATTTGTGCCACAGTGTGACCAGTAGAGGCGCAAGTGGTCGCGCAACTTGCCACCGAGCAGTTGCCAGACCGGCGCGCCCAGCGCCTTGCCCCGAATATCCCAGAGCGCGGAGTCGATCCCGCTCATTGCCTTCCAAGCAATACCGCCCTGGTGCCGGGCCGAGGCCGCGGTCAGTTCCCACCAGATCGCCTCCACCTGCATCGGATCGCGCCCGATGATCCACTCGCTGTAGCGCTCCACCGTTGCCGCCACCGGCCCCGGCGAGCCCCAATCAGTACAGTCACCCCAACCAACGAGTCCATCTTCATTCGTTTCAATTTTGACAAAGGTCCACGGTCGAAAGCCGCCATCCACAATAAAAGTTTTCACAGCTGTGATCTGCATCAAGAACGCTCCGGTCTTTGAATAGCTACGGGTTTGGGGGGGTTAGCAAACTGACAACTTTACGAATTTGCTCTCATCGAATTTTGCATTGATGGAGTTCAGGTGCCACGTTCGCATGATTATAGGTGGTGGGCTCTAATTTCAACAACTATGATAAATCGACCGGCATGGGGTATAGTAAAGTCACCCCGACGATGGTTTACGGATCAGAAAAATGTTCTGGTTCATTCCATCGCTGCACAGCTTTGCCGAATTCATACGATTCGGACATGAGCGCGCAAGATTTGTACAAGCTATTTGTTCAACCGATTTGAAAGCGCAAGACAGGAATTTAGCATCATGGCTGAACCAATTCAACCAACTGAGCTCGACATCTATCTCTTTGATCTACGTGGCTATCTGGTGCTGGAAGATGCACTCTCTGCACAAGAGGTGGCGGATCTCAATGCGATTTTGGATGGGGTACCGGAAGTGCAACAGGGAGAGTGGTGGGGCAATGTTCACGCGCACTCGTTTGGCACTACCGACGGGCTCAATTTGCAGCAGATCTACGAGGCGGGCGAGCCTTTTGAAAAGCTCATCGATCACCCCGCGTGGATTGCCAAAGTCAAGCACTTTGTGGGCGGCGAAGGCACCTTTGATTACAACCACGGACCGCTCTTCATCGATGAAAACTTTGCCAATTTCCGCGGCCCCGGCGAAGCAATCGGTCTCCATTCTGGTGGCCACACCCACGTCAAACGCACCCAATTTCACGTCCACAACGGCAAGTTCCACTGTGGGCAGATCAACATTCTGTTGGCACTGACCGACTTTGGCCCGGGCGATGGAGCCACAATGGTGATTCCAGGCAGCCACAAAGCCAACTTCAATCATCCCCATTTCGAAAAGTTCCGCATGGCCCACGGCGCATCGGTCGATGGGGTGGCGGGCGCCGTGGAAGTGAAGATGAAAGCGGGGGATGCGCTGCTTTTTGTCGATGCCATTTCACACGGCTCGGCCAAGCGGACCACGCCCGGCATGCGGCGCAATCTGGTCTACCGGTACGGTCCATCCTGGGGCAACTTCCGCCACGGCTATCAACCATCGGCAGAACTGTTGGCACGGCTGACACCGGAACGCCGCCAGATTGTACAGCCCCAAAAGCTGATCCCACGGCCATAGGTTCGCGTGGCAGTCAATCGCCAGGTGCCGAAACGCCGCGCACAATAGCTGTACCCCAATCCCAAAGAGATTGGTGCCCGGCTCGGCTTGCTCGAAGCTGGACGGCTATGCGGTTGACACACCTGCATTACAGGGCGAGAAGTGTCAACGCTGGCGCTACAAACAAAAGATGCAATCTAACGGATATAGCAATAAGCAATGGATACAGTGCAAGAGAGTCGCGCCGACTACCCATTTGGCGTGGAAATTCCTAGCCGGTGGATGGACAACGATGTCTATGGGCACGTTAACAATGTCCACTACTACTCGTTTTTCGACACGGTCATCGCTCACTTTCTGATCACAGAAGGCAAGTTCAACTTTGCCACCGCTCCCGTGGTCGGCTTTGCCATCGAAAGCCAGTGTCAATACCGGCGGCCCATTACATTCCCCGAGGTGGTAGAGGCACGCATGCGTGTGGCCCACATTGGCAACAGCAGCGTTCGCTATGAAGTCGGTATCTTCACGGCAGCCGCGGCAGAGCCAGCCGCCACCGGCTACTTTGTCCATGTCTTTGTCGATCGAGAAAATGGGAATCGCCCCACCGCCATACCAACCAGCATTCGGACGGCACTAGTACAGTATGGTGTAAATACCACGGCAGGTAATCAGGCCATACAACCCGAGTGAAGAGGCAAAGTAAGTGTAGCCTGACGTACGCCGGGATGTACCAATCGAATATCAATCACAAACGCAGTGAGAACTACACCCATGAATTTTTATAAATATCAGGCCCTAGGCAACGATTACATTGTGATCCCCCCAACCGCGGACCAAGCCGAACTGACCCACCGCGAGATCATTCGCATCTGCGATCGCCACTATGGTGTGGGGTCCGATGGCATCCTACTTGGACCGCTGCTCTCTGCAGAGGCAGACTTTCAATTGCGCTTTTTCAACCCTGATGGCGGGGAATTTGAAAAGAGTGGCAACGGATTGCGCATCTTTGCCCGCTATCTGTGGGACGAAGAGTTGGTCGATGAGGCACCCTTCACCATTTCGACCCCCGGTGGCATTGTAACGGCACGAGTATTCGAGGACGGAGAACAGGTGCAGGTCGATATGGGGCAGGTGAGCTTTGATAGCCGAGCCATTCCTGTCATCGGCCCGGCGCGCGAGGTGCTCGACGAAACCCTGGCGTTGGACCGAGAAATCTTATATTTTAGTGCGGCAACCGTGGGCAATCCACATTGTGTTGTGAAGCTAGATGAAGTGAGCGCGGCGTTGGCTCAACGGCTCGGCCCCATGGTGGAACAGGATCTGCGCTTCCCCAACCGCACCAACGTGCAGTTCATGCAGGTGCTGGATCGGGCCAACATTCGCATCGAAATTTGGGAGCGCGGCGTCGGCTACACGCTCGCTTCGGGCAGCAGCAGCAGCGCGGCGGCCGCGGTGGCTCACCGCCTGGGCTACTGTGATAATCAAGTCCGCGTTCACTGTCCCGGTGGCATCATCGACATTGTGATTGGCGAAGATTGGTCGATCCAAATGACGGGCGCGGTCACCAGAGTCTGTCACGGTGAAATAGCCGCCGAAGCATTTGCTGGGTAAGCAGCCCTTGCACGTGCAAGATTGACATCCCCACAAAACGGGTGGTCTCCCGCAACCAAATTGCTCTCAGCTGACCACACTGGCATCTCGCTCGTTGCAAGCAGCTGAACCGAGCGTATCTGATCGAGAAATCATGGTAACGTTGCCCCATGGTGGAATCAGCGTTCGCTACCGCTGCACGTGCGCATGAGAGAATGCGCACTGCGCAATGTATAGAGTGCAAGGTTTAAAGTGCAAGGTGTAAAGTGTAAGGTACAAGCGCTATTTGTCTTCTCCATGAGCTTTTGCAACGCCCTTTTCATCTGCCCCCACTGTCAAAGGAAAAAAGTCGATGATTGACGCCCACATTCACTATGGCGATGACAGTGCCGAATTGCTGGCACTATTGGACGAATTCAACCTCAAATTGCTCAACATTTGTGTGGCACGCGATAGCAATGGTGGCTGGCGCGAGCAGGCCACCACCTATGCAGCCCTGGCCGCGGCCGATCCGGCTCACTTTGCCTGGTGCACCAGCTTTGATCTGCCCCGTTTCGATGATCCACACTACATCGATCAGGTAATTCAGGCGCTCGATGCTGACTTTGCCAACGGCGCGGTTGCGTGCAAGATCTGGAAGAACATTGGCATGGAAGTGCTCAAGCCTGACGGCAGCTTCTTCATGGTCGATGATCCCTGCTTCGACCCCATCTATGAGCATCTGAGTGCCCAGGGGTGGCCACTCCTCACCCACATTGCCGAGCCGCTCGAATGTTGGCTGCCACTCAAGGCAGGCAGCCCTCACTATGGCTACTACAGCCGCAATCCCGAATGGCACATGTACAATAAACCAGCGTTTCCAGCCCACGGGACACTGATGGATGCACGGGACAATGTGCTGGCCAAACACCCGCGTCTGCGCATGATCGGTGCCCACCTG
This sequence comes from Caldilineaceae bacterium, assembly GCA_965228585.1. GTDB lineage: Bacteria > Chloroflexota > Anaerolineae > Caldilineales > Caldilineaceae > JAHBVH01. The sequence goes on along the minus strand of CBDDHX010000004.1, from coordinate 1,200,951 downwards.
GGCAGCCTGGAATATGATGTTGACGAGGTCGCCACTCGCCTGGATCGCTATCCCAACTTTGCCGTCGATATTTCGGCGCGTTTATCGGATCTCGCGATTCAGGATTCAGCCAAGGTGCGCGACTTCTTTATCGGTTATCAAGAGCGAATTCTCTTTGGCACCGATGTGGTGTTGCGCCAACCCACTGCCGAAAGAGCTGACGCGCGCCACAAGCGCTTGTCCGATCTCCGCCAGGTCTATCAGATGCACCGTGCTTATCTGGAGCAGGGGGGTCCTGTTCAGGTGCGCGGCTACGCCACCACCGGGTTAGCCCTACCCGCGCCAGTGCTGGATCGGATCTACAGCCAAAATTCGTGCGACTGGTATCCCCGCCTACCATTTTCCGCGCCATAACGATCGCCACACAGAGACTTGGCAGCCAACATCTGGTACCAACTGAGTAGCAGTCGCTAACAGCAGCGGATCAACAACGGAAATTGATGATATAGAAATTGACGTAGCAGATAGTGCAAACGCGCTGCGATTTGAACAGCAATGACGGTTAAAAAAATGCGTCAAAGGGGCCATTGTGGTGAAACATTTATTGCATTGACACTGGTAAAGCAGCATGTGATAATGAATCCACATCAGGTAAGTGGTTGCAAATTTTCCCTACTTTGCCAAACGTGTATTGCATAAATCTTCATTGTCCGCTCTCTGCATTCGGGATTTATTGAGACAATTGGCTTGCTCCCGCCACGCGCATTTACGACGGGTACAGCGGTGAACGATTGCGCCAACGGTTGCATCGAATTTTGCACAAATCGAACTACTCACAGACTGTTGTATCAACTGTTACATCGCTTGCACGCTGATCATCTGGGCAACTAAAGTGATTTCCATTTGCAAGCGATACTGTGCTTTCTTGGGTAAACCGTAAAAAATCTACCACTTTCAAGCCAACCGCACAGAATTGGTTGGTAAAATTGCAAGCTGCTGCTGCCAAAGAAGCTCACGACAAGCCCATGCAGATCCAAGCATAGCTCTGCCCCAAACCGGCACTTTATACGCAAGCCCAACTATCAGTTGCGAGCCAAAGAACTTATACCCATTAGACTTCAGACACTTTAAACTACAGACGCCTTAAACGACAGACACTTTAAACTACAGATGCCTTAAACTACAGATGCCTTAAACTACAGACGATACCGCTATCTGTTGCTGTACATTTTCGTCTTCTTGTTTCGAATATTGTCCACTCCAAGGTTGGCAGCCAACGGGCTGATGGCCACATGATTTCAGTGGTTCATCTACCGAAAAAGTGATTTGACCTGTTTCGTTGCTGCATAGGTTCGCCGCAATCAATCTTCTCAGACATGAGCAGTTTTGGTTATCTCAGTCTTTACCAACCGCCCAGGGAAGCTTTGTCTATACCAGCACATGCCGGCACACCCCATGGACGATTTCTCAGCCAAGAGACCACATAATCAAGAGAGGTTGCAGTGAATCAGTTATCCCCCATTTTGTCTGCCCCCCCAGAAAAGCCAAAGAGAACCCAACCACATCACTCGACCGCTGTCGTCAGTGAGCTTCACAACTGTTTGGAACAGACGCTCGACTCATCCTGGGAACTTTTCCTGCGACCATTCCTCAACGGTGACTATCCACCATTGGCCGCGCTGCACCCTATCCATGGGTTGACTATTTTTGGCGTTTTCCCATGGAACCTGCGCACGTATCGCCACGAACAGCGCGGCCGCCATTTGCGCTATTTTGTGCGAACGGAGAGCGGTCAACAGCCGATCCTCAATCCGGTCCGCCAAGTTGAGCACTACGTTGAAAATCTGATCAACCTCTACCTACCCTACATTGGCGAGACGATCTCGCGGGATCGCCGGTCACTCTCGGTTTTTCAGATTGGTCTCTACTTTCCAGAGGTGAACAGCCACGCCGCCCAGCTCTTTGCCCCCATCGCGCCCGGCCGCGGGACCGTCTTTGGCTCCGATGCCATTGAAGAACAGGATCTCGCCCGCATCTTGCCCGCTTCACAGCGGCCGGGCAATCGGAGTCTGCCGCAGGATTGGCTCGACGGGCTGCGTTTCTGGCTCGCTCCCCCCGTGCACAAGTCAACCAAGTCGACAAACTATCCATTGACAGAGGAACAACGTCGCCACGTTGATCCGGCACCCCTGCGCCACCAACGGCTACACGGTGTTGCCGGCAGCGGCAAGACCGTTGTCATTGCACAGCGCGCGGCCAATCTCGCGGCACAGGGAAAACGGGTGCTGGTTGTCACCTTTAACACAACGCTGTGGCAATACATTCGTCACCTCGTCGATCAGAGCCCGGTTGAATTTTCGTGGGAAAATATTGAGTTTCACCACTTTCACGGCTTTTGCAAAAATGTGCTCACCGAAAACTGCGTGGAGTGGCCCCGTGCCACCGGCCGTACCCCGCAACAGGCGCTGGATGAGATCATTCCCCAGCTCATTCACAAAACGGCCGAAACGACCACCAACCCGCGGAAGTACGATGCAATCTTAATTGACGAAGGTCAAGATTTTTTGCGCGCCTACTATGACACCCTCTGCCTCTTTCTCAGCGACAACGACGAAGTGCTTTTTGTTGCCGATCGCAGGCAAAATCTCTATTTGCGCGATGAGGATTGGCTCGCCCACATGCACGGCACCAAATTCCGCGGACGCTGGCGCGAGATGAAACAGAGCTATCGCTTGCCAGCTACCATCGCCACCGAGATCAATCGTTTCGCCGCCAAGTTTTTAACCGAGCCCGCAGCCACTGAACAACAGAACGGGGGCAAAGACGACAACGAGCCTCATCCCAAGCCAGCAGGCCCAATGGAGACCGCGGCCCCAGATACAGCTGTTCAGATGATATGGCACAATGTTGAAGAGTTTGATACAATTCTAGACAGAATCCATCAGACGATTCAACAGCTGCTCCGCGATGGGGCCAAACCAGCGGAGATTGTTGTCCTCACCCCACACCAAAAGGATGGCTGGCACGTGGTTACCCATCTGGAACAACAGGGGTGGGCAGTGAATCACATCTTGACGGCAGATGACAGCCACCCCGGCCGCAAACAGCGCCGTTTTCGCAAACGCACGTTTGTGTCTACCGATGAACGGCTCAAGGTGAGCACCATTCACAGCTTTAAAGGCTGGGAACTCAAATATGTCATTCTGGTGACACCTGCCGATGATCACTACTGGAAGGCCCAAAGCCCCTACCTCTTTTACGTGGCCATGACTCGCACGCAGCAGAGCTTGATCGTCTTCAACCGCCACCCCGCCTATCGGGCCTATGGCATGACCTGGAATAAGTATTCACATGAGACAACCTCTGTTGCTGCCCCCGGATTTTAACCCGCAAACTCATCTCATCCGCAAAACAACCGAATTTGGCGACTTTCACGAAAGTCGCCGCGGCGCGCGCTTGGCAGCCGATCTGGTGGCCAATGGCACAGCAGAAGATCTGGCACTGGCAGAACAGGTGTTGGCAGTGGTGTTGGCCTGTCAAGAACTCGACCCAAGCGACCCCCACCATGGCAACTTTTACTGGATGGCTGAAGACCGTCATGTGGAGGATCTGAACGCGGTCGAGTTCAACCTGGAATCGTTGATTCCGATGATGATCCACCACAGCGAGCGACTCCCTACTGCCTTGCAGGAACGGGTACGGCAATCCATTCGCCTGGGGCTGCAGGAGATTGCGCGGCTCGATGTGTTGGTGGCCTACACCAACATTACGGTCCTCGACGTTCTCAATAGCTGCCTGGGTGGCGAACTATTGCAGGAGCAAGCAATTGCCCAACGAGGCTATGCGAAGCTAAAAGCCTGGATGGCCTTCACCGCAGAGCATGGTCACCCACTGGAATACAATAGTCCCACCTACGGAGCGGTCACGATCCGTGCGCTGAAACGGTTGCGCGATCTGGTCCAGGATGACGAGACCCGGATCAATGCACAGACCATGACGGCACGGCTGGCTCTCAGCATTGCGCTGCACATCCACAGTGGCACGGGCCGCTGGGCAGGCCCCCACGGCCGCGCCTATCAACCCTCTGTCGTCTGCGAAACGCCGCCAGAGATTGAACTGGTACGCAACTGGATCGCCGATGGCACGGTGCCCGCCTGGGTCGCCGAACTGCTCGATGAACGGCCGGCTACCTTTCAAGTGGTGGAGACGGCGGAGCGCGACCGCAAGTTGGCGATTACAACCTATCAGACGCCAACCCATGCCCTGGGTACTGCCACCAGCAGCTTTCATACCCAGGCCAATGTCTGCATGGCGCACTTTACTCGCCCCGGGGCTGAGCGTCCCGGCGTGCTCTACAGCCGCTACATCACCAATGACAAATGGTTTGGCGATGCGTATCACGCCACCGACCGCACCAAAACGCGCAATCTTCCCGATGAAGGGGTCTTTTTCAGCGCCCAACAGGAGAACCGTGCACTCTGTGTCTATGGCCCCCAATCGTTTCAACAGGGCCACAGCGCCAAAGCTGTGTTGATCTGGACACAACGGGCAGAGGTCGACGAGATCTGGATCGGTGCCCAACAGGTGGCAGAGCTACCACAAATGGTGTCAGCTGATCAGCTCATCGTCATTGGCAGCGGCGATCTCTACTTTGCCATCCGTCCGCTGACGATCACCGCGCTGGGCAAACAGAGACCAATCCAGTTGGTGGAACGGGCGGGTGATCTCGTGTTGGAATTCTATAACTACCGGGGGCCGGAGAAACGGTTCTGGGAATTGAACTGGCCAGGGGCTTTTTACAAGGGAAAACCAATCGTTGCCTTTTACCTGGAGCTGGCCGAGCGGAGCCTATACAGCGATGGCGCTGCCTTTGCCAGCGTTGTCAACAGCGGCAACTTCACGGAAGATCTGGATGCGCCCTACACCTACCCAGCCGTGGGTGAACGACGCTATGCTCTCTCCTATGGCCGAGACGAGCGGGAGCTTGGGCTGGAAATCGATCTCATGCAGTGGCAACTCAAACGACGTTGGACGGCGACGGGGGAGTTAGGTTGGCCCACGCTGGCAACAGATTTTTCCGCGGCAATGGAGAGATTGAACGGGCACTTGGCCAGTGGCGACTAACCATCTGCCCTGAAATCCTCTGCGTTACCGTAGCGGGCCCAAGGTGGTTCAACCTCCACAACCGAATTTCAGGCTCGCCCGTAAGCAACGCGCAGCCACCGACGTGCCCCTCACTCATCCAGATTCCCGCACGATTAGTTCGGTGACGGGCAACAGCAGTTCGGGGAATTCAGCCGTTGGTTGCTCGATCATCGCTAGCAACCGTTGCATCAACTGCCGCCCCATCTCGAACGTATCCACACGCACAGTCGTCAGCGCCGGCTCGACCATGGCCGCCAAGTCGTTGTCATTGTAGCCGAGCACAGCGCAATCGGCTGGGATCCGCCGGCCAAGTTCGCGGCACGCTTTCATGGCGCCAATGGCGACCAGATCGTTGTGTGCGCAGATCGCGGTGATCTCTGGCACAGTCGTCAGCAGACGCAGCGCCGATTGATAGCCCCCTTCCATGGTCAATGGACCATGGAAAATCCACGCTTCATCGCGGGGTAAATCCGCTTCGACCAGCGCCTGGCGAAACGCGTTGAGCCGCAGGGCGTTGCTCATGGTCGGCGGCACATCCGGCCCCGCCAGCATGGCAATGTGGGTATGCCCCTGTTTTTGCAGGTGGGCCACCACCAGCCTCATCCCGCTGCTGTGAGCACTGCGCACCATGCTCGTGTTTGGATGGGCAAAGATACGCCCCCCCAACACAACCGGACGAAACGTATCGCAAAAGGCCCTCAGCTCTTTGTCGACGAGCCGTGCACTGTTCACGATAATACCATCCACCGGATAGGCGGCGAGCGTCTGCAGCAGTTGCAACTCCTCTTGAGGATCCCACTCCGTATTGCCCAAGAAGACACTATAATTTGCCGCGCGCGCTACCTCCTGGGCGCCATGCGCCACTTCGGCAAAGTAAGGATTGGCAATATTGGGCACGAGCAATCCCACCGACATGGTGCGCTGCGTGGCAAGGTTGCGCGCCGTTCGGCTGGGCCGAAAATTCAGCTTGGTAATTGCACTTTCCACGCGGTGTCGGGTGGTTGCACTGATCTTTGGAGAGTTGTTGATGACCCGCGAAACTGTCTGATGCGAAACCCCAGCCTCGCGTGCCACGTCACGTATTGTCACTCGTGATTTCATGGGCTGATTGTAGCACGACTGACAAATGTGGCGTAAATGCAAGGGACGAATGGGCGGTAGAGATGACGGGTAGGCACCGTTGAAGCTGCGTCTATTGCACCGACCACGGGCACAGCGGAGCGCGCGGCGTGGGCCAACCGTGAATTGCACACTCGTGCCGTCGATTCTCACCCCCAAAACAGAAGGCGAGCCGGTGCAAAAAAGCTGTTTGACATCCGGTTCGAACTGTGTTATTTTCCACCCCACGGTGTGACCGGTCACACCGACTCCCCACCTCATCCGATGCCCTCGTTAGCTGTGCAAACAGTGCTGCTCGACCAGCTACTTTCTCTCATTCCTGCTTTTTCAGTTACTACGGTTTCACATTACTGCGGTTTCACAAAGGAGAAATGCCATGTCTGTAAAACAGCAAGGAAAACGTACGATAAACCGACGCCAGTTCCTGTATGGTTCATCGCTCGCAGTTGCCGCGGTCACCATTGCTGCATGTGCACCAGCAGAGGTACCGGCCCCAGCCGCGCCCGCGCCCGCTGCCGATTCTGCAGCCGCCGAGCCAGCTGTTGCCGGGCAAAAGTACAACGAAGCACCAATGTTGGCCGAGCAAGTGCGCGCCGGCGAGTTGCCCCCGGTCGATGAGCGGCTGCCCAGCAATCCATTCACCCTGGATCCTGTTGAGAGCGTGGGCCAGTATGGTGGGGAATGGAATGGTGGCACCATTGAGACCAACGGCAATTTTTGGGTGCGCAACGGTGGCTACCAGCAGCTGCTGCGCTGGACACCGGAGTGGGATGGCATTGTGCCCAACGTGGCTGAATCCTACGAGGTCAATGAAGATGCCACTGAGTTCATTTTCCATCTGCGCGAGGGTGTGCGTTATTCAGATGGAGCGCCGCTGACCGCGGATGATATTCTCTTCTGGTATGAAGATGTGCTGATGAACAGCGAGCTGACCCCCACCGTGCCAACGTGGCTACGGCGGGGCGAAACGCCAGTAACCGTGGAGAAGATCGACGATTACACGGTTAAATTCAGCTTTGACCAATCACACGGTCTCTTTATCAAACGTGCCACCCAGACCAACGCCGATGTCTTTGCCTATTTTCCCCGCCACTATCTGGAACAGTTCCACGCCAATTACAACGAAAATGTAGCGGAAGAAGCCAAGGCCGCGGGCTTTGATACGTGGCTCGACTACTTTGGGGCCAAATCCACCCTGCATCAGAATGCCGAATTGCCCAGCCTGCGCCCGTGGATCATGCAGGAAAGCATTGGCGAATCGAGCAGCGGTCGTGTAATTTCCGTGCGCAACCCCTACTTCTTCAAGGTCGATAGCGCTGGCAACCAGTTGCCCTACTTTGATCACTTTGCCGTCGAGATTGCCAATGACCCACAGGTGCTCGTCCTCAAGGGACTCAATGGTGAACTTGATTATCAGGAACGCCATATCTCCGACCCGGCCAACAAAGCAGTCTTCTTCGACAACCGCGAAGCTGGCGACTATGATTTTTATGAACTCTACCCCACCACGGTAAACGAGTTCATTATCCAGCTCAATCTCAACACGACCGACGACGTGTTGCGCGAGATCTTTCGCAACAAAGATTTCCGGATTGGGCTTTCCCACGCCATCAATCGCCAAGAGATCATCGACCTGGTTCACGTGGGGCAAGGCGAGCCCTGGCAGGCATCTCCCCGGCCAGAATCCCGCTACCACCACGAGCAATTGGCCACCCAATATACCGAGCACAACGTCGATTTGGCGAACGAACATCTGGACAAAGCTGGCTACAGCGAGCGCGATGCCGACGGGTTCCGCCTGGGGCCAGATGGCAACCGCATCTCCTTCATCATGGAGCTGGACCAGGGGCGCACCACCTACATCGATGCCATGGCGCTGATCAAACCCCAGTGGGAAGCGGTGGGCGTGGAAGTCAACGTGCGCACCATGGAACGGTCGTTGTGGGAAGAGCGCTGTCGTGGGCGGAGCCTCGACTTTCATGCATCTGGCCATCGTTTTGGTGGCGGCAGCGGCGACGCGGTGGTGCTCGACGCACGGTATTGGTTGCCCATGAACAACGGCAGCTCGATGTATGCCAAAGCCTGGTCCTTCTGGTATAACGATCGAGAGGATGAGCTGGCCGAGGAGCCACCGGAAAATGTGAAACGGGCCATGGACCTATATGACGCGATTGGCCTCACCGCGGACGACGAAGAGCAGTTTCAGCTGATGATGCAGGTGTTGGATATTGCCGCCGAAGAATTCTACGCCATTGGCACGGTCCTGGAGCCGAGCGCGTTTGGCATTGTCACCAACCGCATGCGCAATGTTCCCAAGCGCCTGCCCAATTCGTGGATCTATCCCACGCCGGCCCCCTACAATCCGGAACAGTTCTGGGCCGAGGAGAGCTAACCTGCGCGGCAGCAGACGCCTGGGGTGGCGAAGGCGCGCTTTCGCTTCGCCGCCCCCCAACAACCACTTTTCACGGAACATGCAGTCGGTAACCCATCAGTATGGCAGTGATGCGACCCTTCCGGCACTGAAAGGAGCCAACAGGTAATGAGCTCATCCACTCTTCCCGCCTTCCCTTATGGTGCGGTCTATTTTCGCAAATCAAACCCACCGCGGGCCGATTGGGCACGCGACTATGGCGTGGCCGCGGCCGATGGCATGAATCTCTTCCGTCACTGGTTTCTTTGGTCGGCCATTGAAATTGAGCCGGGTGTCTTTGATTGGAGCGACTACGACCGTCAGTTGGATCTGGCTGCTGAGAATGGCATCCAGACCATCGTTGCCGAATTCAGCATGGCCGCGCCCGAATGGGCGTTTGCCCGCTATGCCCACGCCCGCTACGAAACGATCGATGGGCAACGGCTGGAAAGCCAGATGAGTGCCAGCTGCGCCACCGGTGGCTTTCCCGGTCTCTGTCTCGATAATGATGACTACAAGGCACTGGTTGAAAACTTTCTGACCGAACTCGTCCACCGCTACAAAGATCACCCCGGCATGGGTGGTTATGATGTTTGGAACGAGTCGAACTATCGTCCCAATGTCTGTTACTGTGCTGGCACCGCGGAAAAATTTCGGGCTTGGCTCCAGCAGCGGTACGGCGATCTGCGTGCATTGGGCCAGGCGTGGCACCGCCACAGCTTTGCCGAGTGGGCAGAGATTAGACCACCACGTCACCTTGGCCCCTATGCCCACGTGCTTGACTGGCTCCAATTCCGCATTGACAATGCGTATGAACTCATGCGCTGGAAGGTACAGCTCATCCGCAAGCTGGATCCCATTAACGCCATCACAGCGCATGGCATCGTTGGCACATTGACCAAAGCCGCGCCGGGCGGGGCCGATGACTGGCGTGCCGCCGCGGAAGTCGAAACCTACGGCTACACCTGGGGTTCTTCTCGCCACGGTGACGAACCGTGGAAACAGTTTCACGCTGTTGATCTCGTGCGCGCGGCCGCGCGGGGTAAGCCCTTTTGGCACGCGGAAACCTATGCGGGGCCATTGTGGATGCAACCCCAGGTCCTTGGCCGCCCCCGTGAAGATGGGCGCGTTGCCACGCCGGAAGATATTCGCTATTGGGATCTCACCAGCTTTATGTTGGGGGCCAGCGGTATGCTCTACCTGCGTTGGCGACCACTGCTGGATGGGCCGCTCTTTGGGGCCTTTGGCGGCTATGGGATGGATGGCTCGCGCACGCTGCGGTCAGAGATGGTCAGCGCGGTGGGCAAATGGGCCACGGCACCGGAACAGGCCGATCTCTGGCGGTCACGTCCCGTTCAGGGAGAGGTGGGCATCATCTATGCGCCAGAGACACAATTCTTCATCTATGCCCAGCAAGGCAGCACCGACTTCTATGCCAGCGCCATGCACGGGGCCTATCAGGGTTTCTTCTCCAACAACATCCAGGCTGATTGGGTCCACATTGACGATATCGAGCAGTATGACTTTCTCTACCTGCCGATTCCGGTGATGTTGACGACAGAGAGCGCGGAAAAGCTTAGAGCCTGGGTGGCCGCGGGGGGAACACTCATCGCCGAAGGGTGCCCCGCCTATTGGGGTGATCGGGCGCACGTGGGCATGGTGCAGCCCAACCTGGGGCTCGATGATCTCTTTGGCTGTCGCGAAAGTTATGTCGAGTTCACGCCGGATATTCTGGAGGATCTCAAATTCAACCTGAGTGGCATTCCAACGTGGGGAGGCATCTTCTTGCAAGCCTATGCGCCGACCACCGGTACGCCGGTTGGCTGGTATGCAGATGGGCAGGTTGCCGCGGTAGACCACCACTTTGGCAAGGGCAAGACACGCTTGCTCGGCACCATGGTGGGTGCGGGCTATGCCAATCATGCCCAGGAAGGGGCATCACCACTCTTTGCCGAATTTCTGAGCTTTGCCGGCAAAAGTCCGCACGTGACCAGCAGCGATCCCCAGATCAAAGCCCGCCTGCACACGGGCGATGGTGGCACCTATCTGTGGGTTGCCAATCCCACCCGTCAGGATCGGCCCGTGCGCCTGGGCTTGGGCGACAACGTACAAATTTCGGCTCAAGGAGTCGTCACACTGTGGGGTGCAGAGGCGGATGCAGAAGGTGAGACCGTTGTACTCACGGCAGCCGCGCGCGATCTCTCGGTGCTGAAGCTGGCTACCTGAGCCACGGCAACGAACGTGATTGCAACCGGCAGCACGCAGGCGGCAACGTGGCTCCTCACGGGAGAAGCAGCTACGTTGCCACCTTCAGCAATTAAGTAACAAGCGTTACGCAGGCTCTGCCATCCGCGGCGGCGCGACAAAGCAGCTCAGCGCTTGCCAAGCCGGCTTCCGCGAATGGGTAGCACCGCGACGGGTGTGCAGCGCACAGGTGACATGATCGTGGGGCGGCGTTGGGGTGTTGAGACCTGTGCAATGCACTCGTGTACCGCAGGCTCTGCCATCCGCGGTGGCGCGACAAAGCAGCTCAGCGCTTGATCCAGTGAAGAGACGTTACAGCGGTGAATGGATAGCACCGCGACGGGTGTGCAGCGCACAGGTGACATGATCGTGGGGCGGCGTTGGGGTATTGAGACCTGTGCAATGCACTCGTGTACCGCAGGCTCTGCCATCCGCGGCGGCGCGACAAAGCAGCTCAGCGCTTGACGGGTGAATCAGCACGCTACATTGCTACCTCAAAGCCGGACTGTTACTTATAGAGAAAGCAAATAGATCTTGCACCTTGCCGAGTGCGCATTCTCTAATACCCATGTCCAGCGTTAGAGAACGCTGATTTCACCATTGTGCAGTGTTTAAATGATTTCTCGATCAGCATCAATCGTCGTCGTCATCCTGCTCTTCATCTTTATCATCATCCTGCTCTTCATCTTTATCATCATCTTGCTTTTCATCATCAGTCATGCCACGATCTGCAGCAGCCCGTGGGCAGTCGTTGTTGGAACAGGGGCTCAGCTGCACCATGCTCTGCAGACCATCGCCATCCCGCGCGATTACCACAATGACAACCGAGCTCATCTTCAGCCGCCAGCCTTCCTTGCGCAGGGTCAACTCCTGTTTCTCCTGCTCCTGGATCTGCAGATCCAACAGAGCACCATTCTCCAAGAGGATGCCGCCGTAGCTATTTATTTGGGCCAGCAGCAGGTGTGGGTCAGGTGCCTCAATTGTCCAGCGCTTGTTCTTGTAGCGCAGTTTGACCGCACGATCATCCTTTAACTTGGGCTCGCGCGCCTGAGGGAGGTCCGGCATTTGCAACACAATCAACAGCTCCTGCAGATCGCCTTCGGGATCGGTCGCCGCCACCTGGAGCTGGAAGCGGCCTTCCCGCGCGTGTACATCGTCCTGCAGCGGCATGAGCGCAGCATCCACGTGGGGCGGTAAATTTGATGGTGCCACGACTGTTGCGGGTGGCACCACAGTGGCGGTCGGCGGCAACGGTGTATCGGTCGGTGCGGGCAGGGCTGTTGGCGCTGTCGTCGGTGGCAAGGAAGTGGCAGTCGCTGTCGCAGTGGCTGTCGCAGTGGCTGTTGGCGTGCTAATTGACGTCGCGGTTGACGAGGGGGTAGGTGAGGGCTCGGTTGCCGTGGCTGTTGCACTCTCTGTTGCGCTCTCTGTTGCACTCTCTGTAGCGCTCATAATTAGCGTTGCCGTGGCAATGGCTGACGTCGCCACCACCGTTCCCGCGGTTGGCTCCACAGCTGGTGTTTGCCCTGTTCGCGGCTCAACATGGAACGGCGTGCTCGTCTGGTAATCTCCCGCCGCTGTCTCCACCACAATTGCATAGACGCCGGGGATCAGCCAACGCTCGTCAAACGGATAGAGAAAGCCAGTGGACAGTTCACCATCGGCTGCGGTTGTGCTTTCGGCCAAGGCTTCGCTATATCCATGTTCATCGGCAACCATCACTGTTACCGCAACCGCCCCGGGCCATTCATGCCCCGTCACTTGAATATAGGTACCGCCGGGGCCCCGGTCGGGATAGATGCTTACCGTCGCATCACCACCCTCTGCAATCACGGCAGGAGCGGTTTCACCTGTTGCCGGCAGCAACTGTCGACAATTGGCAAGTAGCCCCGCGCCGAGCACGAGGCTCACCAGCAGCAACAGCCATTTCCAGCCACGCCATCGATAAATTGTAGAAGTCATCTGCTTGTGTTCTCAACCCGATTCACAGACCAAAGCAGTGCGCCGCATGCGCAGCTAGCTCACAGGATTTCTAGACGCTGTCCCCACGGTGCTTTGCGTCTGTCAACGTGCACCGGCCACAGCGGCTGGCAATCATAAAGGAGTGGCGAATAAATGTCAAATTGCTTCTCTGCATCGGACAGCGACCAAGGCGAAAGCGCATTGCGTCTGTTTTGGGTGCGTACCACATTGGGGGCCTAGACCGGACGCTCAATTTGCTCCTCTTCTGTACGTTCCCGAAAATGGGACGCGCCCGTCTGTTTTTCGTCATTCGACAGCACATGACACCTCTGCTACAATAGAGCGCAACTGTCTCTGTACTTCCCCAGGTATGGTCCGCTCTCCAACCTGATCATACCACGCAACTGCAGCGGGCCAACTCCGCTGTTGAACCGGCGTATACCAGCCGTACGGATGCAATGTGAGGACCACAATGACAACTGAACAGCCCCATATTCTGTTGATCACGACCGATCAACAACGTTTTGACACCGTTGGCACCCATGCACCGGCCTTCATGCGCACACCACACACCGATCACATTGCCCGTGAAGGCATCACCTTTACCCGAGCCTACGGTGATTGCCCGATCTGTGTGCCCTCGCGCATGTCGATCATGACGGGCAAGTACGTCTCGACGCATGGGATGTCCGGCAATGGCGCTTCGTCAGAGGTAATGCCAACGCCGGTCAACACGCTACCCACCTGCCTGAACGACCTGGGCTACCAGACCGCGGCCATTGGCAAGATGCACTTTACGCCGCAACGGGCGCGCCATGGCTTTCAAGAGATGATCTTGCCGGAAGATTACTATCGCCACATGGCCAAGCGCGGCTATGATGTACAGCCGATGCATCATGGCCTGGGGCAGAATGAACTGTACCCTGGCATGGCCACGGTTCCCGAAGCACTCACCTTAACTTCGTGGACGGCGGAACAGTGTGTCGAGTACATCCGCGAGCGGCGTGATCCGACCCGTCCGTTCTTTCTTTGGTGTTCCTTCTCCAAGCCCCACCCACCCATCGACCCGCCCGAGCCCTACTATTCCATGTATCGAACCTGTGATATACCCGCGCCGGTCTTTGGCGATTGGAGCGAGGGCGACAGTGTGCCCTATGCGTTCCGCGCCATGCGCGAGCGCCAATCCTTTGATCTGGTGCCGCCGGAGATCATTCGCGAAGCGCGGTCAGCCTATTACGGGGTGATCACACAGATCGACTACAACATGGGGCGCGTCTTTTCGGCCCTGCAAGATATGGGCATCTTCAACGAAACGCTGATTGTTTACACCTCTGATCATGGCGAATATTTGGGCGATCACCACGCCGGGGCCAAAGGGTTCTTTCACGAGCCATCGGCCCACGTACCATTTTTTCTGCGCATGCCCCAAAGCTGGGACAATCGCCAGCATGGCACGCAACAGCACCACCTCGTCACGTTGGCCGACATTCTGCCAACGGTAGTTGCGGCCGCGGGCGGCACACCACCACCTGATGTAGATGGGATCGATCTGGTGGCACTGGCGCGCGGCAAAGCAGAACCACGCTCCTATCTGGAATCGATGAATGGATCCACCGCAGCGCCGGGCAATCTGGCCATTACCGATGGGCGCTGGAAATATTTGTGGTTCCCCATCGGTGGGAGCGAGCAATTGTTTGATCTGGAAACAGATCCCCACGAATGCAACAATGTAATCGATTTAGCCGACCACGCCAATGAACGGGAGCGGCTACGTGCCGAACTCATCAGACGCCATACCGACCGTGGCTCCGCCCTGGTTCAGGATGGCAGCCTGATCACACTGCCTGTTCCCAATGAGAGCACGGCAGACCGGCGCAACCGTGGTTGGCCCGGCTATCACACCGAATTCCATCCGGTGGATGTCCGCCACTAGATTTTCCGTAACTTCTCTGCGTCTCTCGTCTCTCATCACGGCTTGACCTGACGTGGGGCCACACAATCGAAGCGTTGACATTTGGGGAAAAGCGCCAATCAATTGGGCTTCTAACGGTGAGAAGCGGTCTTAACCGCTGCGTAGGAAGCGCCCATGCTTCTTACTACAATTTTCGGAGCAACAACCAAAGGAGGATGATGTAATGCGTAATTGGTTCCTAATGAATCTACTAGCAGCGATTCTGCTGGCGGTTGCAGCCTGTGGAGGCGGTGACGCACCAGCGGCAGAGGAAGCACCCGCACCAGCGGCGGAGAGCAGCGAAGAGAACAACGCAGCAAGCGATAACGCAGAATCTGCCCCGGCCAACGCAACGGCGGATGGCGAAGCGCCCATGTTGGCCGAACGGGTTGCGGCGGGAGAGCTGCCCCCAGTCGATGAACGGCTACCCGCGGAGCCATTGGTGGTTGATCTGCCGTGGACCGACGTCGGCACCTATGGCGGCACGCTCTCGCGCACCACGACTGACAGCGATCTCGATGATACGGCCAACTACATGTATGGTCACTCGCCAATCCACTGGACGGAAGGCGGCTCGTCGGTGGGGCCGGGGTTGGCCAAGAGCTGGGAGCACAACGAAGACGCATCGGTCTGGACATTCTACTTCCGCGAAGGCACGAAATGGTCCGACGGTGAGCCGATGACGGTGGATGACTTTCTCTTTTGGTATGAAGATATGGCACAGAATCCCGATCATCCCACGGTGATCCCGGCTTGGGCGTTGGTCGGCGGAGCACCGATGGAAGCGACCAAGATCGATGATTACACGCTGCAATTTAGCTTTGCTGGCCCCGCGCCACTGCTCGAACCTGAGTTGGCCGCCTGGGTGAATGGCGGAACGGGCGGCACGGGCGGCGTCTTTGATTTCTACCCGCGCCACTATCTGGAACAGTTTCATCCCGATTATTCGGATGCCACCGATTTTGAAGAATTTGTCGAAAAGATGGATTGGTGGAACAATGCAGATCGCCCCGTCCTCAATGCCTGGATGCCGGTGCAGATCGAAGTCGGTAGCCGCATGGTGCTGGAACGCAACCCTTACTATTACGCGGTCGACCGCAATGGCAATCAATTGCCCTACATCGATCGCATGGAAGTGACTTATTCTGAAAATGCCGAGGTGCTCAAGCTGCGCATCTTCAATGGCGACGTGAACTTCCACGCCCATCCTCACCTGTCGCTGCGCGATCTGGCCGTGCTCAAAGATAACGAAACCCAAGGCGACTATCGCATCTTGCTCTGGGATAATGGCGCGGGGGGCGCGCCCGCGTGGGGCTTCAATTGGAACGAGCCGGATGAGGAGAAGCGCGAGATTGTACGCACGACGCAATATCGGCGTGCTCTTTCCCACGCCATGGATCGCGAACGGATCAAGACCGTCACCTTCCTGGGGCTCGGTGAAGAGCTGAGCACTGGGACCATGTCGCCCAACGCCGCGCAGTTCAATCGCACGGAGCGCGGACAGGAACTCTTGGTGGAATGGCGAGAATCCGCGGTCGAGTTCAATCCGGAACTGGCCATGAGCTTGCTCGATGAAATCGAGGTCACCGATCAGGATGGCGATGGCTGGCGCGACTTGCCGAGTGGCGCGGCGCTCGAAGTGGCCCTCGACTTTCCCGCTGGCAACACACAGTTCCTGGAAACAGCGGAACTGATCGCTGAAGATTGGCAGAACATTGGCATTAATGCCTTTGTCAACACCGTGCCCGGCGAACAATTGGGCGTCATGACGACCGGCGCGACCTATGATATCCGACTCTATGGCGGTGGCGCGCCCGATGGCCCCGATCTGCTCACCTATCCACAATGGCTCATCTCCTACAGCAGCACCGGCCGCTGGGCACCGCTCTATGGGGCGTGGATGTCGATCCAGGGTACCGATAAACAGGATACCCAAACCGATCTAGACCCGCGCGATCGCAGCCCGGCCTGGGAAGAACCACCAGCGGACGATCCCCATGTGCAAATGTGGGATCTCTACCAACAGGCCATCAAGGAGCCGGATCAGGCCAAGCGTGATGAGCTGGTCTTCCAGATCCTGCAGATCCACATCGATCAGGGGCCCTTCCTGCTCGGTGGTGTTGCCGACCCACCCAATATTGTCATTGCCAACAATGAGATCCAGAATGTGCCGACGCGTGATGACATGCCCGGTGGTGGTTGGCTTGGGCCAGGTGTACTCGGTATGCCCGGCGCATTGACCTATCCAGAGATCTACTACTTTGCTGGCGAATAACAGAGAACAGTAGCGTAAGCGGCGGGTGATCCGAGCGTTCGCGGTCGCGCGGAAGACCGGATTACCCGCCACTCATGGCTCAGGAGATAGCATTGCAGCGGTTCATACTTCAACGTTTCACCTATATGATTGCCACGCTCTTTTTTGTTTCGATTGTGGGCTTCATCATCATCAACTTGCCCCCCGGCAGCTATGTCGATGTCTACCGGGCCCAGTTGGAGGCACAAGGTACACCGACCACGGAACGACAGTTGCAGGGCGTAATTCGCCAATATGCGTTGGATCAGCCGATCTACGTGCAATATTGGCGGTGGATCAGTGGCTTTGTGCGTGGTGATTTTGGGCGTTCATTCCAATACAACCGCGATGTGAGCGAATTGATCTGGGAACGGCTGGGGCTGACGATGCTCATTTCGCTCGGGGCGCTGCTCTTCACCTGGGCAGTCGCCATTCCCATTGGCATCTACTCGGCGACACATCAGTATTCGATTGGCGATAACTTCTTTACCTTTGTGGGTCTAATCGGCCTCTCCATTCCCAACTTTTTGCTCGCGCTCATCATCATGGTCATCGCGGCCCTTGGCTTTGGACAATCGGTCGGTGGGCTCTTCTCGCCAGCCTATGTGGACGCGCCGTGGAGCTTGGCCAAGGTGATCGATCTGCTCAAACATCTCTGGATTCCCATTATCGTCGTGGGGATGTCTGGCACGGCGGGTCTCATGCGGATCATGCGCGGGAATTTGCTCGATGTGTTGAAGATGGCGTACATTACTTCGGCCCGGGCCAAGGGGTTGCAGGAGCGGCGGGTTATCTATGGCCACGCCCTGCGCAATGCCATCCACCCGTTGATCATGATCCTGGGTTCGAGCCTGCCGCAGGTGATCTCTGGCGCCACCATTGTTTCCATGGTGCTCAGCCTGCCCACCACTGGCCCCCTCTATTTTGCGGCGCTGCGCCAACAGGATATGTATTTGGCCGGAACATTTCTCGTCTTCCTGGCAGGCATGTTGGTCATTGGCAACTTTTTGGCCGACCTGCTGCTCGTCTGGGTCGATCCTCGGATTCGCTATGAGTAAGCACTCGACACAGCCAGGAGGGGTAGACATTCACCTGCCCTTGGCCCATCCATCGCGCGGCGCACAACAGCAGCCCGGTCGAATTGCCGGGACAGCGTTGTACAGCGATAAGCAGCCGCCACGATTCCAGTGTGACGATATGATAACCACTTGCCACGGGGAGAGTACTCGCAAGTCCATATGACAGCCATTGAAACCGGTTCAAAAAAAACAGTTGACCAGAAGTTGACTGTCCCCAACGGTCAGCTTGATCTGGCATCGGCCAAAGCAACCGCTGCGACGGCCCTTTCGCCCACGCGCCTGATCTGGCGTCGTTTCCTGCGCAATCGCATGGCGGTGGTTAGCCTGTTTGTGCTGGTTGCGCTCTATCTCTCGGCGCTGCTAGCTGACTTTATCGCGCCCGTTCATTTCAACACCAAAAGCGAAGACCACATCTTTTTGGCCCCTCAGCTGCCCCGCTTCTTTGATGATGAGGGCAATTTTCATCTGCGCCCGTTCGTCTATGGACTGGAGACAACGCTGGACATGGAGACCTTTCGCTGGGTTCACGAACCCAATCCGGAAGAAATTTATCCGATCCAGTTTTTTGTCAAAGGTTATGAGTACAAACTCTTTGGCATCATTCCAGCCAACCGCCATCTCTATGGGGTGGAAGAGCCGGGGATCATCTATCTGTTGGGCAGCGATAGCCTGGGCCGCGACATGGTGGCCCGCAGCTTTGCCGGCGCGCGTATTTCGCTGACAATCGGGTTGGTGGGCGTCTTGCTCACCATCTTTTTTGGTTCTACCCTGGGGACCGTTTCGGGCTACTATGGCGGGCTGATCGACACGCTGATGCAACGCCTGATCGAGTTCCTCATGTCTTTCCCAGCCATCCCACTGTGGGCGGCGTTGGCCGCGGCCATGCCCCCCAACTGGTCGCCGCTGCAGCGCTTCTTCACCATTTCGGTCATCCTTTCGCTGATCCAGTGGACGGGCCTGGCACGCCAGGTTCGGGCCAAGGTTCTTTCCTATCGCGAGATGGATTACACCACCGCGGCGCGGTCGGCGGGTGCAACCGATCGGCGCATTATCTTTCGCCACATGTTGCCCAACGCGTTTAGCCACATTATCGTCGTTGCCACGCTGGCGATTCCGGGCATGATCCTCGCCGAAACCGCGCTCAGCTTTCTCGGCCTGGGCATTCAGCCACCCCAAACTAGCTGGGGGGTACTCCTGCAGGAAGCACAGTTCGTCAGCGTGCTGGTGCAACAGCCGTGGCTGCTCATTCCTGCCTTCTTCGTGATCACAACGGTATTGAGCTTTAATTTCGTGGGCGATGGCCTGCGCGACGCGGTCGATCCCTTTTCCATCTAAAAGGACGCTCCAGCGCAACCAGCACAGTGTGAAGGAATCATGCCGTACGCACACCGAGCAGAGCGTACCAGTAGCGAGCAGGCAACGCGACTGGTGGCTCTGCTCGACAAGTTGTGTGAGTCCAGGGAATATCTGCAAAGGAGAAATCATGGCACAACCGAAAATTCTCATCACTGGTATGAGTGGATTGATTGGCGGCGTGGCCCGACAACGGTTGGCGGATCAAGCCAGCCTGAGCGCGCTCAACCGCAGCGATGTGGCCGGCGTCCCCTGCACCCGTGCAGATCTCGCGGATTTTGATGCCATTCGTCCAGCCTTCAACGGGATCGATACAGTGGTTCATCTGGCGGCCAATGCCAGCGGCGGCGCAACCTGGCAGGAACTGCACCAAGCCAACATTGTTGGCACCTACAATGTCTTTGCAGCGGCGCGGGAGGCAGGGGTGAAGCGAGTCGTCTATGCCAGCAGTGGCTCCACCGTGGCTGGCTGGGAGAACGAAGACCCCTATGGTGCATTGGTCGAAGGACGCTATGCTGATGTGGGCGAATCCTGGCCGGCAATCACCCATGAAAGCCCAACGCGCCCCGCGGGCATCTATGGGGCCACCAAAGTTTGGGGCGAAGCACTGGCTCGCCACTTCACCGACACAACCGATCTCTCCATCATCTGTTTGCGCATTGGTCACGTTACCCGCTCGGACCGGCCGGAAAGCAGACGCGACTTTTCGATCTGGTGTAGCCAGCGGGACATCGGCCAGATGATCGAACGCTCCGTTGCAGCGCCAGATGATCTCAAGTTCGACATTTTCTTTGTCCTCTCCAACAACCAGTGGGGCTACCGAGATCTCAGCCACCCGCGCCAGGTGGTCGGTTTCGAGCCGCAGGATAGCGCAGAGCAGTACCGGTAAAGGAGAAGCTCATGGAATATCGACAACTGGGCAACAGCGACCTCACTCTCTCGGCTCTTGGCTTTGGCTGCGGCAGCATTGGCGGTCTGCTCGTGCGGGGCGACTACCCCACCATGCGCACGGTCGTTGCCCGCGCCATCGAGCTAGGCATCACCTACTTTGACACCGCGTCCATGTACGGCGTGGGTCAATCCGAGGTAAATCTCGGTGCGATCCTGCGCGAGTTGGGCGAAACCGTGGTGGTTGGAACCAAAGTACGGTTCCGCCACACGGCAGAGTTGGACCAGATTGAGAAATTCGTGGTCGATTCTGTTGAACAGAGCCTGCGTCGTCTGGGCATGGAACGGGTGGATCTGATCCAGTTTCACAACCGCATTGGCACCAGCCGCGACATGCAGCAAGACCAGGTTAGCATTGAGGATACCGAGCGCGTTGCCGCCACCTTTGGCCGCCTCGCCGAGCAGGGCAAGGTCGGGTATTGGGGCATCACCGGTCTGGGCGAAACCGCGGCGCTCCATCAGATGCTCAACAATGGGGGGTTGCACTCGATACAGTGCTGTTTCAACCTGCTCAATCCCAGCGCGGGCCATAGGGTACCCACGGACTTTCCGCATCAGGATTACCAGCAGTTGATTGATCAGGCGGGAGAGCAGACCACCGGGGTCATCGCGATCCGTGTGTTGGCAGGCGGTGCGTTGAGTGGCACCACCGACCGCCACCCCGTGGCCGCGCCCGCGCCCAACCCCATTGCCTCTGCTGCCAACTATGCCGACGATGTGGCCGCGGCCCACCATTTCGCGTGGCTGGTCGAGGAAGGCCACGTGGAAAATCTCATTGAAGGGGCCATTCGTTTTGTGATCAGCAAACACCAGGTGTCGACTGCACTCGTCGGCGTCTCGAACCTGGAGCAGTTGGAAGCCGCGGTTGCCTATGCCGAGCGCGGGCCACTGCCAGATGCCGTGGTGGCGCGCTGCGTAGCAAACAGATTCTGATCAATGACCAACTACAGGGAGATCTGTTCGAAAACGCTTCTATTATTTCTTTGGTAGACCACCAAAAACTCTACCGTTTTCAAGCCAACCGCACTATAGTGAAACCATCCTTGTCGCCACGAAAAGTCCACACGCACCAACCCAATTGACAAATTGTCTCCGCCGGTGCGACAATACCGGCACCCCCCGGCGTTACCCACAGCATTTACGTTTCATCTCTAAAGTAATGAGGGATTACCCAATGCTCAACCAACAACAGATCGATCTCTTCCACCGCAATGGCTTTGTCAACGGTGGCCCCGTATTGGACGCCAATACGGTGGAAACGCTGCGCGCCGAGGTATTGCGTGTGATTGAGGAGCGGGAACGAACCGATATTCCGCAGCCGGTGCTCTGCCGCAATCTCAACAGCGACGACAGCGCGCCCATCTGGCAGATCGTTAATATTTATGCGGCGAGTCCGGCGTTTGAAGAGCTGATCATGGGGTCGGCCATTGCAGAGATGGCGGCCCAGTTAACCAACGCCAACGAATTGCGTGTCTGGCACGATCAGATCCAGTACAAACCCGAGGCACAGGGAGGACGCCTGCACTGGCACCAGGATTCGCCAGCTTGGCCCACGCTCCAACCCAAGCACGCGCAGATCACGGCATGGGTGGCGCTCGATGATGCGGACTATGACAACGGCTGCATGTACATGGTGCCCGGTTCGCACAGGTGGGGCGATCAAAGCGACCTCCTGCACAACCTGCCCCACGACGGCTCCATGCTCGACGAATTTGAGGGCAATCCACTCTATCAGATCATGTGTCCGGTGAAAGAGGGACACGTTCATTTTCACCATTCGCTCACCTGGCACGGCTCGGGGAGCAACCGCAGCAACCGCCCCCGTCGCGCCATTGCCATTCACTACATGAACGAACAGACCACCTACGACGCCAACGGTAACCATCCCATGAAGCCTTTCATCAGCGTGGCCGACGGTGCAACAGTAACCGGCGACGCGTTTCCACTGGTCTGGCGAAAATAGCCATGACAAATTTCATCCTCATTATCACTGATCAGATGCGCGGTGACTGCCTGAGTGCTGACGGCCACCCCGTGCTGGAAACACCGAATCTGGATCATCTGGCCGCGCGGGGCAGCCGCTTTCGCTGTGCCTATTCCGCGGTGCCTTCTTGTCTTCCAGCGCGGGCGACGCTCTGGTCTGGGCAGAACCAGTGGCACACTGGCGTCCTTGGCATGGGACGTGGTCAGGGGCCAATTCCCAACGATTTTTCCCACACGTTGGCCGGGGAGTTTACCGCCGCAGGCTATCGCACCCATCTGGTGGGCAAGGGCCACTTTCAGCCCCAACGCAGTCTCATGGGCTTTGAAACCACCGAATTGGATGAATCGGGGCGCATGGACGAAAGCGATCATCGCCGCTGGTTTGCCGCTCACGCGCCCGCGGGCGTCACCCCCGACGACCATGGCGTGGACTGGAATTCGTGGCACGCTCGCCCCTGGCACACCGAGGAGTATCTGCACCCTACGGCGTGGACGATGATGCGCAGCCTTGATTTTCTACAGCGCCGTGATCCCAACCGTCCTTTCTTTCTAACCATCTCCTTTGCCCGGCCCCATTCACCCTATGTACCACCTTCCCACTACTTTGAGCGCTATGCGCAGGGCGAGACGCCGCGACCACACCTGGGTGACTGGTCGGCCATGCACGACGATCCGGCAACCGCTGTCGATGCCAATGCGTGGCGGGGCCACATGAGCCCCGCGCAGATCCATCGTGCCCGCGCGGGCTACTATGGCGAGATCAGTTTCATCGATACACAGATCGGGCGGCTCATGAATTGGCTGCGGCGTGAGAAATTGGCCGACGATACCTGGCTGCTCTTCACCTCGGATCATGGCGACATGTTGGGGGACCACAACCTCTGGCGCAAGACCTATGCCTACGAGGGTAGCAGCCGCGTGCCCTTCATCGTGAGCCCGCCCCAACGCCACAGTCAACCGGAGAATTTCCCAACGCAGTCGGTGGTTTCCAATGTGGTCGAACTGCGCGATATCATGCCGACGCTCTTGGACGCGGCCGGGCTGCCGATCCCAGCCAACGTCGACGGACGCAGTGTGCTGCCGCTGATGCAGGGCGAGACAGAAGGTTGGCGCGATTACATCCACGGCGAGCACTGCACCTGCTATCACGCTGAGCAAGAGATGCACTATGTGACCGATGGCAAGCGCAAATTCATCTGGTTGCCCCGGCTCGACCGAGAACAGTTCTTTGATCTGGAGCGCGATCCCGGCGAATGTGACGATCTGATTGATGTGGACGCGCGCCAGGCCGAAGTCGAGCGCTGGCGCGGCTATCTGGTACAGGAACTGAGCGAGCGCGATTGTGGCTGGGTGCGGGCGGGGAAACCACACTGCCCGACCGATGAACCGTTGATTTCTCCTTTTCAAAATGAACAGTGGATGGGTGTGTAAGCAGATGCCAATTCGATTGATCATTGCCGGCGGCTTTTTGGGCGCGGGCAAAACCACGCTGCTGTTAAGTGCGGCCCGACGGCTGGCCGAACAGGGCTACCGCGTCGGCCTCATCACCAACGATCAGGGCGAAGATCTGGTCGATACCGCCATGGGTCACGGTGCCGAGATCCCGGTCACTGAAGTGGCAGGGGGCTGCTTCTGTTGCCGCTTTCCCGATCTCATTGCCGGGCTGGATCGGCTGCGCGAAGTGGCGGATCCACAGGTGATTCTGGCCGAGCCGGTTGGCAGTTGCACGGATCTCGTTGCCACGGTGCTGCGTCCACTGATTCAGTTTCACCCCGAACAGTATGAGTTGGCACCGTTGACGGTGTTGCACGATGGCACCCGCGACCTCGCCAGCTTTCCCGCGGATGTCGCCTACCTCCATCAGCAACAGCTGACCGAGGCTGAATTGATCTTGCTCAATAAAGTGGACCAGCTGTCGACGGAACAGATCGAGCAGATCAAAGGGGAGCTGGATTCAGTCCACAGCGCGGCAACAGTGTTGACTGCTTCTGCTCAACAGGGCACGGGCATTGATGAATGGCTCGCCATCGTGTTGGGCCAGCGCAGCCGCAACCCACGGGCGCTTCAGATCGACTACACGCGCTATGCCGATGCCGAAGCTGCGTTGGGCTGGCTCAACGTCAAGGGAACCGTGCGCAACGACACCCCCTTTGATGCGGCCACATGGACGGCAACGGTGCTCGAGCAGCTTGCCCATAGTTTTGCGCAAGCAGAGGCGCCCATTGCACACGTGAAAACGCTGGTAACAACCGCCACGGCCCGCTACAAAGCCAGCCTCATTCAGAGCGGTGCACCAATCAGTTGGGATGTGCGCACGGAAGGGGAGGCCACCGAGCAGCTCGATTTCCTGCTCAACGTGCGGGTCAATGCCACCCCGGCCCTGCTAGAGCAGATTGTGACGCAGACGGTGGAAAACAAGAAACCCGCGCCCACCGCTCGCTACTACTTCACCCACTTTGAATGTTTCAGCCCACTGCCCCCCGAACCGACGCACCGGCTACGCTAGATGATAGAAGCCCCACAACTTGTTGCTATCGATTGCACGGTGGCTGTCAACGAATGGGAATCTAGCCTACCGTCGATCTACCACGCGGTAGGCTAGCATGGGAAGGTCTGTTTCCTTTCTCGCCACCATTTACCCATATCAGCTTCACACGTTCTATTCGAACACGACCGCTCATCCTGCCGTGCCACCACCTTGGGTGCCACTTAACTCTACGAGTTTTTCCGTCCCCCTGCCTCTCTAGCCGAATGTACGCTGCACCTGTTCTCCTTTTACCGTCTTTAACTCTATTTATGCCAAGATTTGACGTAAACCTGCAACTTTGGCATGTGGCGTTCTTTGTGAGCAGCTTATCAGAAGTCGTATCGCCGCCACGAGCGTCACAGCACATTACGTATCGTCTCTTCCAAATTATCGCATGATATTGGCCATACCATCGCAATCATCTGCTTGTAACGAACGGGACTGTTTGAGTCTCTGTCTGTGAATTTGCTGCGTCCACTATGTTGGGTCGACCAATCAAGTGGGCCAAAACTAAATTTACAGATAGTGCTGAGTCAATTGTTCAAAAGGAGCATGAGCCATGGAATTTGCGCGCCGATTACTGTTTACGGGAATAGTTGCGATTGCATTGCTTGGAGGTGTGACAGTCGCACAGACCACGAGTAGCAATGTTTATACCGGATGCTTGAAATCAAATGGACAACTCAAGGATGTTGCCATTGGCACCGTGCCCGTAAGACCCTGCAGGGGCAATGAAACACAGGTTAGCTGGAATGAAACTGGCCCGGCTGGTTTACAGGGTCCACCTGGTCCCAAGGGCGACCAGGGCGAACCTGGACCTCAAGGCATCCCCGGCGCAGCCGGTCCCAAGGGCGACCAGGGCGAGCCTGGGCCACAGGGCATCCCCGGCGCGGCCGGTCCCAAGGGTGACCAGGGCGAGCCCGGACCTCAAGGCATCCCCGGCGCGGCCGGTCCCAAGGGCGACCAGGGCGAGCCTGGACCTCAAGGCATCCCCGGCGCGGTCGGTCCCAAGGGCGACCAGGGCGAGCCTGGACCTCAAGGCATCCCCGGCGCGGTCGGTCCCAAGGGCGACCAGGGCGAGCCTGGACCTCAAGGCATCCCCGGCGCGGTCGGTCCCAAGGGCGACCAGGGCGAGCCTGGGCCACAGGGCATCCCCGGTGCGGCCGGTCCCAAGGGTGACCAGGGCGAGCCTGGGCCACAGGGCATCCCCGGTGCGGCCGGTCCCAAGGGTGACCAGGGCGAGCCTGGGCCACAGGGCATCCCCGGTGCGGCCGGTCCCAAGGGTGACCAGGGTCTCAGTTGTTGGGATTTAAATGGCAATGGCAGTGGCGATCTACCCGGTGAAGATACCAACGGTGATGGTGTTGTTGATGTTTTAGACTGCCGCGGGCCAGCACCGTCAGCAGCTCGAGCAGTACGGGATCAGGCGTTCTCTGTTCCCTCACGAGTCTTCGTCAAAGTGCCATTGGATGGAGGAGAGCATTTTGATCTAAATGATGAATTGACAAATAGCACCTTTACAGCAAAGGCGGATGGAATCTACATTGTCAGTGTCGGGGTGGCGTATATCAACCCAGATGCTGGCGCGGCGGTAGTTGCGGCCATCTATATTAACGGCGGTGTACACACGATGGCAGAGATTTACAGTGTCGTTCCCAACAACATGAACGTATCGCATACAGATTCAATCCAGCTATCGGCTGGCGATCAAATTGAATTATATACTTATCACAGTTCAGACAATCCGGAAATACTGAACGTGGGAACCTTTATGTCAGTCATCAAGATCTACTGACCGTGACGCCAACTGTTTCATTCGAAAGACACTGTCACTCATCTACTGTGCCTGCTGTAACTCAACCAGCACGGGAAGATGATCGGATGGATAGAAGTTGTTGAACTTTTCGTCGATCACTGCGTGGCGCTGAACTGTTGTGTCCTGTTTTGCTCCGGCCCCGACATGGAGAAAGATATAGTCAATCTTTTCTTGCAGCGGATCGGCAAAGTTGGTGGTGAAGGTGGCGTTGGGTCCTGCGTGGGGCGTGATGCTAGCGTGCATGGCATCGCACAGCAGCGGCGCGTCATCTCCGTCACCACTTGTCAACGCCCGATAGGTCGCGGAGCTGGGCGTGCAGTTGAAGTCACCGGTAATTAGGGTGGGCTCGGTTTGTGGCTGACGGTTCAGAAAATCTTTGAGCAACTTTACCGATTCGAGCTGTGCCGTCATGCCCCGGTGATCCAGATGGGTGTTGAGGTGTACAAACGTGGCATTGCTCTCGCGGTCGCGAAAGCTGGCCCAGGTGGCCACGCGCACACAATGCGCATCCCAGCCCAGCGATCCCGCGATGGTGGGCGTAGACGAAAGCCAGAAATGGCCGCTCTCCTGCAACGTCAGGCGTGCCCGCCGATAGAAGATGGGGGCATATTCACCTGCCTGTTGCCCATCATCCCGCCCCACGCCAATCCAGTCGTAAGCGGGCAGCGCCGCGGCCAGATCCACGAGTTGGTGGTGCAACACCTCTTGCAATCCAATCAGATCGGGCTGCTGGCGCTGCAATAGGGTTGCCACCTGCTCCTGTCGATGGGGCCAGCTATTGGCCCCATCCGCGGGATTGTCGTAGCGAATGTTGTACGAAAGTAGCGATAGCGATTGGGACATTGCCTATTCATCCTCAGCTTCAAAGAGCAGATCGACGAGATCATCACTGGCCTGCTCCATCGTTGCGGTATCATCCTCGCGGGCAGCCTGGTCGATATCCTGAATGACGGCTAGAATGCGATTACTCAACTCGGCGCTGACTGGCCTGTTTTCCAACAAGTCACGTGCGCGATCCAGCAACGCCCGGGTGGTCTCGTCAAAGTATGGAACATTTGTGGCAGTATCGTGTGCCGCTGTACTCCTGCTCTGCTGTTGGGCCAGTCGGGCCTGGCTAGCGGCAATCTCTTCTGGCGAGAGACGTTGGCGCTTGGCATGCAACTGTTCGCTGGTCTGTTTGCCCGAGCTACGATCGGTGACTGTTACATTCAAGATGCCATTAATGTCGAGCTGAAAATTCACGGTGACTTCGCCCAAGCCATCGGCGCGGTTCGATTCCACGTCTTCCACTACAAAGTTGCCGAGCAATGTGTTGTGGGAAGCAACACTCTGTTCACCCTGATAGACACGAATGTGAATTGTATTCTGGCCAGGAAAGAGTGTGGTAAAGATATCGCTCTTTTGCACTGGGATGGAGGTGTTGCGCGTGATCAGCGGGACAAAGTGGTCGGAACGCAAGTCACCAGAGATGGTGATCCGCGCGGTTTCAATCCCAAGTGACATTGGCGTCACATCGACCAGGATGGCATCGATCTCTTCGCCGGCAATGATGCCAGCCTGCACAGCCGCGCCCAACGCCACCACGGCATCAGGATCAATTTCGGTGTGTGGATCCTGTCCCAGCAAATCTGCCACCATCGTCTGCACCGCGGGAATCCGGGTCGAGCCGCCGACCAATAGCACCCGATCA
Organism: Caldilineaceae bacterium; assembly: GCA_965228585.1. Taxonomy (GTDB): domain Bacteria; phylum Chloroflexota; class Anaerolineae; order Caldilineales; family Caldilineaceae; genus JAHBVH01. The sequence goes on along the minus strand of CBDDHX010000004.1, from coordinate 1,172,452 downwards.
ATGTCGCTGCTCTGAAGGTCAGCATCGGCGAGCGCCTGTTCAATGCTGGCAATGGTCTGCTCCAACAGGTCAACAATCATGTCAACAAATTCCTCGCGCGCCAATTCACGTTGCAAGTGCAGAGCATTGCCCTTACCATCCTGGGCCAGATACTCCAGACGGATCATGGTGACGGGTTCGCTGGAGAGTGCGATCTTGGCCTCCTCGGCAGCGCGCACCAGGCGGGCCCGGGCCTGGTGATCGGTGCGCAAATCGACGCCATGCTCTTCTTCAAACTCTGTGGCAAGTTGGGTGGCCAGCCGTTCGTCAAAATCATCCCCCCCCAACAGATTATTGCCCGCGGTGGCCAGCACATCGACCACCCCCAAATTCATTTCGATAATCGAAACATCAAAAGTTCCCCCACCCAGATCGTAGACCAAAACCCGCAAATGTTCATCTGTGTCTATGCCATAGCCGTGGGCGAGTGCAGCGGCTGTCGGTTCGTTGATGATCCGCTCAACCTGCAGACCAGCAATGGTGCCAGCCTCAATAGTGGCCTGTCGTTGCACTTCATTGAAATAGGCGGGCACTGTGATCACGGCACCGGTCACCGGCTCACCCAGTGCACGCTCCGCGGCCGCTTTCATGGTTTGCAGAATATGGGCTGAAATCTCTTGCGGCGTATATTTATGTTCTGCCAGTGTTACAGTTTCGTCACTACCCATTTTGCGTTTGATGGAGCGAACTGTTCGTTCGGGCGCAACCACCCACTGGTTGCGGGCTGGTGTACCGACCAGCAACTCCTGTTGTGGTGAGAGGCCAACGACCGATGGCAACAGGCGTTCCCCTTGCACCGACAACAGCTCTGGCCTGCCATTCTGAATTGCGGCCAAGACAGAGTTTGTTGTACCTAAATCGATGCCAATTAATCGTCCCTTGTCACCTGCGGCAGTCTTTGTCATAGCGAGAAACCTTCGATTTCGTAAAGAAGTTACAAAAAAAGAACGGACGACCGTCTCAGGCCGCCCATCGATTGCTACTTTGTTATTGAATCAACGTTCCGGACCGCGTTTAGCTGCTTCACCCGGCGGTCTCCGTCACCGTCTGGCTGGTTTCGTACGGTATGGCGCAAATACCACGGCAGGTAAGCAGGCCATACAACCTGAGCGCAAGTGGCAACAGAAGGGTGGCCTGATTTACGCCAGGATCTGCTAGCCATCTGCAGTACGTGCCACCACCACCTCGGCATAGCGCATTACGTGCCCCCGTTGCCGATAACCGTGACGCAAGACCTTGACAACAGTGTCGGAGGCAACATCATCTCGGCGCACACTCTCGACCGCCACGTGCAGCCGTGGATCAAAGGGTTGATTCAACGCCTCGATTCGTTGGATCTCCTCCTGTTCCAGCAATGCCAGCAGCCGCTCGTGAACCAGCACCAAACCCTGAATCCAGGCCGCCACGGCTTGTCCTGTACCCGTGGCAAACTCATCAATTGTGGCCGTTGGTGGCGCATTTTGGGCTGGGGATGCAGCTGACGTTACCGTTGGAGAGCCAAAGATGCGTTGCCAAAAACCAGCAGCCGGAGTGCTCGCTTGCCCATGCTCGGTCGCCCACCGAGTCAGGAGCGTAGTCAGCTCGTTGGCGCGCTCCTGTTGACGGTCTTGCAAATCAGCCCCATGATTCAGCGCCAATTCTAGACTATCTAGCGCCGAGAGCAGTTCGATCGCGAACTCAGTGCGACCGGCGGCATGGGCAGCTGTCACCTGCTGATTGCGCTGTGTATTTTCTGCATCGGCACAATTTTCACGCTGTGTAGCCAGGGTACGTAGCGTCGCCAGTGCCTGCTCCACCTGCTTACTCTTGCCCTCGGCCAGGGTATTACTTTTAAATTGGGTACGGGTCAGCTTCTTCAGATCTGCGGCCAGTGCGTCCAGCTGTGATTGACCGGCAACTACCTCCACCAACCGTTCCAGCTGCTCCTGTCGTGCAGTGCGCTGCGTCAACTCAACCAGTTGCTCCTGGGTTTCATCCAAGACGGTGGTCAAATCAGCCATACCCGTTAATAGAGGGCTAACTTCTTCGCTATTTGTGAGCTGGGAAATCAATGCATCAAGTTGCTGGCTCTGTTGGTTGCTTGCCGTTTGCACGGTTGCCACCTGCTGATACAGACGCTCAACCTGGGCAGCGATCTGCTGAAACTGTTGCTGGATCTGCAACAGTGTTCCGGCTGTCATTTCCGGATGTTCATCTCTCTGCTCCCCACTCATGAGCGTGCCTCTTTTACCCTCTCCCGTTGCGACACGTTAACAGTTGTGGGTGGGGTTGCAGTTGTGGGTGGGGTTGCAGCCGGTGTCGCCACAGCTTCTTCCACCGTCAGCAGCATCAGATCTTCCAAATGGACGGCGAGATCATAGCTGGGCCGACGACGGTTGGGCAATGGAGGGGGTGGCTGCAAGAGGAAGAGATCGACAATTGCTCGTTTGTCGGGTGTGCGCAACTGATCATAGGCAAAACGGATCTGCTGGAATTTCTCTGGTTCACGTTCGGGCGGATATTGACGAACCAACTGAAAATAGGCTCGCTTGATCTCTGCCTCTGTGGCATCACGCGTCAGCTCTAGGGCCAAGTAAGGATCAGCAGCCGTGACCTTCTGTCTATCGGAACTGTTTGCGGAAGGCATCGAATATGGTTTCCTCATCTATGTCGAGTTCATCTAAATCGGCAAAAAAGTGGGACAGCGGATGGCTCGCGTCGAAGGGAAATAGCTCGCCCATCTCCAGCTCCCGTTCAAAAGCGGTAGCGCGCTCAACAATTGCCGATTCATTGGCCTTCTTTGCTGCATGCTTGGCCTTGCGCAGGTGGGCACGGATCGTTGCTTCTTGCGCCGGATTCTGTTGCTGAAGCAGTAGGGCTTGCACATATTCAGGGGCACCACTCCGGGCATGATTCTCTGTGAGCAGATCCTTGTAACGGGCAACGAGGTCTGTTGCATTGAAATCCAATGCTTCCTCAACAATCGAAAGCAGCACCGCCGCGGGGCTATCGGCCCCCTGCAGAGGCTGGGCGACCTCCACAGCAATCTCCCAAAAGAAATGCGCCCACGCTTCGTCCAGTTCGCAATGTAGCACCCGTGCTCCCTGGTCAACCCAAAAATAGGGGCGCAATCCTTGGATTTGGCGGACCATGGGCACCAAGTGACGGACAATCTCATCGCCATTCACATGCAGCAGTTCATGCAATACCAATTCCAGCAGATGAGGATTGCGCGGGTCGGCCTCGGCAGCACGCTGAAAATATTCGCATGCCTTTTCCGGCGCATCTGCATACCGGTAGTCCAAGCCAATGTCAGCCAACAGGAGCGGGTGTTCGGGAACATCCTCTAATCCAGCCAGCAAAATTTCGAGCGGCGTTTGTTGTTTACGGTTCCCCGACACAGCCTGATAGATATGTGGAAGCTCGGCATGGTCCAGGTACCACCGAGCCAATCCCATGCGGGCGTCTTCATTGTTCGGTTCCAGTGCAAGGGCACGCTTCCACAGCGGGAATCCCTTATCACCGTAGTACTGACTCTGGCTGGCGGCCAAACGGATGAGCGCAGGTACATTATCTTCATCGATCTCCAGGATGCGCCACAATTCATTCTCGGCCGCATCGATCCGCTCTTCATCCTCATAGAGATCAACGAGCCTGAGTCGCAACGGAACGTTGCTTTCATTGTACTTGATGGCGTTTTTCAAGCAGACGATCGCCTCTGCACTGTCCTGGATCTGCTCATAACAGTGGGCGGCGTGCTCCCAAATGGCAGCCACCTGTTGATCGGTCAAATAATCGGCATGAGTTGCTTTGCGTGGACGACGGCGGACCATCTCGCGCCACGCCTCTGCCGCTTCTCGCCACATCTCCAACTGTTCTGACGTCAATGCCAGGTTTTGCGAAAGCAGGCGACTTTTGATGAATTCGCTGGCAGCCTTGAATAGCTTGTGAGCCTCGGGCCACTTGCCCTGTTGGCCAGCCGCAAAGCCAAGGTGGAAGTAGGCATGACCTGCCATCTCATTGAAAGCAGCGTCCACGCCCTCTCTGCCAACTTCAGCACAGCTCTCTGCGTGGAGATCAACAACAGCCTGCCATTTGCCCTGATCGGCCAGGGCGGTGGCCTGTTCACGCCGAGCAATATGCAAATTTTCACGCAGCCAAGGTGTATCCACCCGTTGTGCCGCGGCCTGCCATGCTTCGAGTGCGGTGGCAGAATCCCCATTGCGCATGGCAACCACACCAGCATAATAGAGATAGATCGGATTGGGCGCGTCAACAGCTGCGAGTGCTTTTTGGTAGGAGGTCACGGGGATGGACGTTGTGCTGGCATACATCTGCAAGAGCAGCGACCAGAGGGCTGTATCACCCAGTATTGGTTCAGTTACCGCTGGTAGCGTTTCAGCGGTAGCCGTCTCCGCCTTGAACCGCGCCAAAAGCCGCAGGCTGTTCTCTTCTGCGGTTGAGAGTTCTTGATAGCGTACCTCTTTGCCAACCGCCAGATTGGTCAGCTGCACCACATAGTTCAAATTTGCAGGTTGCCCAGCCGCGGCAGCTGCTGTTGAATTCACCGTTTCAAGCGCCGCATCAGCAGCAACGGGAGCGGCCCGTCGCCATTCAGCCAGTGCCAGTTGATAGGAGAGGCGTTCCTGCTCTGGGGCATGGGTCAAGGCTCGTTGCAACAGCCGTACACATTCGGCATTGGTCGTTGCCCGGGCCGCCTGCTGAAAGAGTGCTTCCGCGGCAATTTGTTTCGCCTTTTGAATTGTGGCAGGATCATTGCCGCTCGTCAACGCCTGTTCGGCCTTGTCAGCTGCAACCTCCCACGTGCCATCGGTGAGGGCCGCTTCCGCATCTCGCAGCCGCTGTGCTGGGCGATGCATCCGCTGCTGCTGACGTTTATGGAGAGTTTTGCGTTTGGAACGACCCTTTTTGGCCATGATCTATGCCTGAACTTTCTGACGCTCCGTACTCGGCGCACCGCCGTTGGCTCGGTCACTTTTCATGTGACACTGTTTGTACTTTTTGCCGCTGCCACACCAGCATGGATCATTGCGCCTGATCTGTGGCCCGCTCTTGCGCACGGTCTGTGGTTTGCCATTACCACCACTGCCATCCCGATTGGTGCGGATGTTGCGGGCAATGGGCGCTGCCATCGCCTGTTGTTGCTGGCTCTGCACCTGCACGTTGTAGACGGCCTTAACAATATCGCTGCGAATATCATTCATCAACTCGGCATACATATTGAATGCCTCGCGCTTGTAGGCCACCACCGGATCAACCTGGGCATAGGCCTGCAGACCAATCCCCTCGCGCAGATGGTCGAGATCGGTCAGGTGGCGCACCCAACGGTTGTCCACGGCCCAGAGCATGATCTGCTTCTCGGCCTGGCGCATGGTCTCTTCGCCCAGCTCGTCTTCCTTGGCAGCGTATGCATCCAGCGCCATCTCCACGGCTTGATCTTCAATCTCTTCGGCACTCAGATCCTGCCAACTGGTGGCCGAGAACTCGGCCGGCACAGGAAAGGCACCACGCAGCGCCTGGAGCAATTCCTCGAGTTGCCATTCATCTTCATATTCGCTGCTGGTGAACTGATCCACCATTGCGCCGATCTCTTCTTCGATCATACCTTCGACTGAATTTTTCAGCGAAGGCTCAGTGAGAATGCGGCGGCGCTGATCATAGATCCGGTTGCGCTGCTCGTTGACCACTTCGTCATACTGCAACACATGTTTGCGAATATCAAAGTTGTGCCCTTCGACCTTGGTCTGTGCATTTTCGATGGCACGGCTGACCAACCCCGCTTCAATGGGCACGTCATCTTCGACGCCAAGGCGATTCATGATGCTGCTGACGCGCTCGCCACCAAAGCGCCGCATCAGATCATCTTCCATGCTTAGATAGAAGCGACTGACGCCAGGGTCGCCCAGACGGCCCGCGCGCCCACGCAATTGATTGTCGATGCGTCGCGCCTCATGGCGTTCGGTCCCGATCACACAAAGTCCCCCGACCGAGCGCACTTTGTCCTTATTCGTTTCGGTCTCTTGCCATTTGCTGTAGAGCACGGTGGCCCAACGTTCGGGGTAGCGCTCGCGCGGATCCTGGTCATGTTTCAACATTTCCAGCGCGTCATTCCAATCCTGCTGGGGAATTTCGGTGAGATCAATATCTTCCTTGCGCAACTGATCGCGCGCCAACCCTTCTGGATTGCCACCCAGCAAAATGTCGACACCACGACCAGCCATGTTGGTGGCAATGGTTACCGATCCGGGACGACCCGCCTGGGCAATAATGGTTGCTTCGCGTTCGTGATTCTTGGCATTGAGGATCTCGTGGGGAATGCCGCGCCGCTTGAGCAGTTGGCTGACATACTCACTTGTTTCAATGGCAACCGTACCCACCAATACCGGTTGGCCAGCTTTGTGAGATTCGGCAATATCGTCAATCAGTGCGTCAAATTTAAACTTTTGCGTGCGGTAGACCTGATCAGCCATGTCGTCGCGGACCACGGGTCGGTGGGTCGGCACCATGACCACTTCCAGGTTGTAAATACGCTGGAACTCTTCCTCCTCCGTCTTGGCCGTACCGGTCATCCCCGCGAGCTTGTTGTACATGCGGAAGAAATTCTGGAAGGTAATGGTGGCCAGCGTCATCGACTCTTTCTGAACCTTGACCCCTTCCTTGGCCTCGATGGCCTGATGCAGCCCCTCACTGTAACGCCGTCCTTCCATCAGACGACCGGTAAATTCATCAACGATGATCACTTCGCTGTTGCGAACGATGTAATCCTTGTCGCGCTTGAAGAGGGCGTGGGCACGGAGTGCGTTATCCAGATAGGGGATCATCTCAAAATGCTCGGGACTGTAGAGATTATCCAGATTCATGCGCTGCTCGATGAAGGCAATGCCATCCTCGGTGAGGGTGACGACCCGCTCTTTTTCATTGACAACAAAGTGGTTCTCGGACTTCAAATTCTTGATCAAGGTGGCAAACTCGACATAATAGTTCGAGCTTTCCCGTGCCTCGCCAGAGATAATGAGCGGCGTGCGGGCTTCGTCAACGAGAATATTATCGACCTCATCGATGATGGCATAGTGCAGCGCCCGTTGGGTCAACCGGTTGGTGCTGTGCACCATGTTGTCGCGCAGGTAGTCGAAGCCAAACTCATTGTTGGTTCCATACAAAATATCGGTCCGATATGCCTCGGCACGGGCAATGGGCCGCAACGCCAGGAAACGGTCGTCCGCGGCGGGAAATTCGGGATCGTAGATAAAACTGCCTTTGTCCGGGCTCCCGGCGCTGTTCTGAATCACCGCGGCGCTCAGCCCCAGCAGTTGATAGACTGGCCCCATCAACTGCAAACCGACTTTGGAGAGGTAGTCGTTGGGGGTGACCAAATGGGCACCACGTCCCGCCAGCGCATTGAGATAGAGCGGCAAGGTGGCGACGAGCGTCTTCCCTTCACCGGTCTTCATTTCGGCAATGCGACCGGAGTGGAGCACCATGCCACCGATGAGTTGCACGTCGTAGTGACGCATACCGGTGGTGCGTTTACTGGCTTCGCGCACCGCGGCAAAAGCCTCGGGCAGGATCTCATCCAACACTTCGCCCTCGACAGCCAACATCTCTTTCTCAATACGATCAACCTCGACGCGGGCAAAGCGCTGTTCATCCGTACCCAACACGGCGATGTATTCTTCTTCCGCCGCGCTCAACTCCTCGCGCAGCTCAATGGTGGCTTCCTGCACCTGAGCCTTGAAGCGGGCTGTCATCGCCCGCAGCTCTTCATTGCTCTTTTCAGCAAACTCAGCCTCCAGATCGTTGATCTCTTCAACGAGGGGCCGATACTTGTTGAGCATCTTTTCATTGGGATCGCCAGCAATGGCGTAATAAAATTTCTTTAACATGAGGTTCCTCTACTGCGCAGCGGATGACCAATAACGGCTGGCCTCGGGGGCACAGGTAAATTGACATTAGACGCCACGCCAACTGAACAGTCAACGGCGGTGATCATTGCGTCTATTTTACCATGAAGCCGGATGTGAGCAATAATTCGCAAAACCAAACGCCCCCGAGATCCGTAGATCCCAGGGGCGCTTGATATCGTTACATCAAATGCCTGTCGCTAGCCAACGAGCGGCAATCTGACAGTTACCATTTATGATCTTACTTGTATGATACTTACTTGGTGACAACTTTAATCTGCTTGGGGCGAACAGCTTCGGCCTTGGGCAGACGGAGGGTTAGCAAACCATTGGTGTAGGTGGCCTCAATGTTATCGATGTCAATCGGCACGTTAATGGTCATGCGCCGCTCGAAGGCACCACGGAAGAGCTCCCGTTTGATGAATTGGGGCGCATTGTTGGCCGCGCCATCATTGGCCGCAACATCGGTGGCTGTCTCTTCGTTCTTCTCCTCGCTGTTCTCGGCCGCTTCCTCACCCGCGGCCACAGGGGTCTCGCTGGCGTGGGGCAGGGCCGGGAAGGTACCCTGGATGATCAGCTCTTCGCCTTCCATGGTGATCTCAACCGCTTCGGGATCGACACCGGGCACGTAGGCTGTCACGATAAAGGTATCGTTCTCAGACCAAATATCAACTGGCAGCTTCATTTTGCTCTCGCTCTTGCCGTTGCTGTGGCCACTATTGGCATGACCACTATTAGTATGACCACCGTTGCGGGCGAAGTCATAGTTGCCAAAGGTGGGGCCAAAGGCACGGTTGACGGCATTGGCAAAGTTGGCAAAATCACGAATTGGGCTGTTGTAAACTACTGTACGCATTTTTGTTGTTCCTTTCACAGAAAATACCTGCGACATTGAATTCGCTACCCATCTTTTGCACCGTAATCCAAAGGGGTGTCACACATGTGTGCGGTGTGACGTCGGTCTGTTGGCGTTGCTCTGAATGGAGCGATTGTTTTTCGTTGTTTGTTACGCTATCTACTATAAGGGCCGTCTGTTAGTTGAGCGTATACGGTCCGTTATCATCAGATTTGCGCTCTGTCATCGAAAGATAAGTGCTCTGTCAACATTATGTTAGCGGAGCCGCCGCAGCCACTTCCAGCGCCGCGGTCACCCGTGTATAACTCGTGTACAAATCGACGTTCTGTACAAAAAAACGAGTGGTCACCGTTCCGTCGGCTACCACTCGCTCTTTCGCTAACATCTGTATCTCTGTATCTACTGGCTATTTGTAAACGCTCTCTGTGCACTCTTCTGCTGTGCACCATGGTGTACTGTGCACTCTTCTACCGTGCACCATAGTGACTCGGCCCGCGGCTAGCCCCACAACCAAAGGTATAGCTGGACTTTCCCTGCACTTGACCTGCATGCAGCACCGTGTAACAGTATGCAAAGTAAAAGTAGGCAAAATCCATCGATGCGTGTGCTGCTAATAGAGCAACGCATGCTGCCGTTTGCAACGGCGCTGCAGATCGGTCTGGATTGAGCGGGAGCCAGCGGCACGTCGGGCCAATTTCACAGCCAGCCGTTCCACCACATCATCCTGTGCCCAGCCCGAGAGCAGGACACCCTCGTAGCCTGCCGTCACCACGATGTGGGCCATGTGCCCGCCCAACAGGGGATGGGCCGCCAACGCATCGCGCACCCGCCAGGCCACGATGCGATCGTTCGTGTTCTGGTCGATTCTAACCATCGAAATTTCCTCCGTGATCTCAACAATGATTGGCTACATGATAGCAAGCCATTGTTTGAACCACGTCGGTGAAGCGTATGTGCTTTGTTAGTCGTTGGGCTTCGCGACCCGATTCAGCGCTATTTCAGCTCGGCACGGCTATAGCCCAAAATCTGGCGGGCAACAATTAATGTGTTGATCTGACCCGTACCCTCATAAATGTCGTTGATCTTGGCATCGCGCATCCATTTTTCGGCCAACGTTGCCGTGCTGTACCCCAACGGGCCCAACAGCTCCACGGCCTTTTGTGTCACCCACGTCACCACTTTGCCCGCTTTCACCTTACACATCGATGATTCGAGCTGATTCGGCTCCTTGGCATCGAGCAGCGCTGTTGCTTTGAGCGTGAGCAGCCACGCCGCTCTCAACTGCGCTTCCATCTCCAACAGATCGCGTTGTACGCTGCTCTGTTTCCAGCGCGGTGCCTGATAATCCAGCCGTACACCCTCGTTGGCAAGGGTGTCGCGGGTAAATTCAAACGCGGCCCGGGCAATACCAATGGCGCTGGCCGCAACAATGGGACGGGTGGCATCGAATGTTTTCATCGCGCCCTTGAAGCCTTTGCTGCCAGCGCCACGCTGGACCGTGGCATCGCCAAGCAGATTTGCCGCGGGCAACCGACAGTTGTCGAGGATGATGGTGGCCGTGTCGCTGGCGCGGATGCCGAGCTTTTCCTCGACTTTGGCGATGACAACACCGGGTGTGCCCGCTTCCACGACAAAAGGCTTCATGCCGGCACGGCCAGCGTTCTTGTCTACGGTGGCCCACACAACAACCAATCCGTTCGATTCTTCCAAAGCCAGCTTGCCGCTGGTACAGAAGATTTTCTGGCCATTGAGCACCCATTCATCGGTCGTTTCGTCGTAGGTGGCGGTGGTCTGAATATTGCTGGTGTCGGAGCCAGCCTGCGGTTCGGTCATGGCCATGGCACCCCATTTGGGTTCGCCTTCGGTAAAACGCCGCAGAAAGCGATCGAGCTGTTCGGCGGTGCCCACGGCGTTGATGGCTGCACCCGCCAATGCACTGGCCGGAATACAGAGATAGACGCCGGCATCTCCCCAACTCAACATCTCAATCATGTGGATCAGCAGCAAATTAGCCGTGCTGCCCTGCTTCTGCAACTGGCCATTGCCGTGGCTCGCTCTGTTGTCACCGCCGTGGCCAACCTTGCCATTCGTGCCATTGTTCCCAGTCTTCTCATTTGCCGCAGGGGCCAAACGGGCAAGCGCTGCGTCCAGATTGGCTTGCTCCATCACCTTCATCTGCGGCCAGATCATTTGGATGAACTTGATCGGGCGCTCGTGTTCGTGGTCGTCGAGGTGGCGACTTTCGGGACGCATGACATTTTCGGCAATCACCTGGACCGGGCGCAGCTCCTTGGCAATCTCTTCTGGCTGCTTGAATTCAATGCTCATAATATTTCACCTGCTCTTCCCATGCTGTCACATATGCTTGTCTAGATGCTCTCACACTCACGCAGCGCGTGGCGTTGAGGACTGCAATGGCTCATGCCATCAGCAGGCCATCCCAGGTGGCAAAGCCACGACCATTGCGCAACCAGAGCTCCACCGGGTGATCACGCACGTAGCCGTGCCCACCCAGAATCTGCACGGCGCTATCGGTGACATCCAGCACCATTTGGTCTGCATATTGTTTGGCCAACACCGCGGCCTTGGTGGCATCTTCCCGCTGGTCATACTTATAAGCGGCCTCTTGTACCAGCAGACGGGCCGACTCGATTTCGATGCGCATGTTGGCGAGCATAAAGGCAATGCTTTGGCGATAGGCAATGGGTTCGCCAAAGGCCATTCGCTCTTTGGCATAGGTCAATGCGTATTCGTGAGCGGCGCGTGCCTGTCCCACTGCCAGCGCTGCCAACCCAATGCGGCTAATGGCCAGCAGCCGGTTCAATCGGATTCCTTTGCGTCCGCCCAGCCGGTTTTCCAGCGGCACACGGACATTTTCAAGGGTGACGGTGTAGAGCGCAAAGGCCTTGGCCCCCATTAGCTGCACCCGATCTTGCACCTGCAGACCGGCGGTCGCCGCGGGCACAATGAAGGCTTGGGTCAGTCCATTCTCGCGTGCATAGACAAGCAATAGGTCGGCATCGGCGGCCAGCGGTACATAGCTCTTTTGGCCATTGAGCAGATAGTGATCAGCGTGCTTCTCGGCACGGGTTGCCAGCTCGGCGGGATCAAATTGATAGACCGGCTCGATTAGCGCGGCGGTGGCATAGACAAACTTGTCGCTACAAAAGCGGGCGAGGTAGGTGGCTTTCTGCTCCGCCGTGCCCCACAGGGCAATGGGCAGTGCAAAAAGGTTGGGGGCCAACAAGTGCAGGCTCATGGCCACATCGCCCCAACCGAGCTCCTCTAGCGAGAGTGCACTTGTCACCGCGGAATAGTCGCCAAAGCCGCCATACTCGGCCTCGATGCTGCCGGGCAATAATCCCAGTTCCCAACCTGTTTGGGCAATTTGCGGTGGCACAGCGTGCTTTTCTTCAGCCTCACGCAGGTGGGGGCGCATCTCTTTTTCGGCAAAGCGATGAACCGTATCCACGAGCATCTTCTGTTCGGCGGTCATGGTAAAGGAATACATTGGATACTCCTGTTTACAGAACTCAAGTCTACAGTACTCAAGTCTACAGTACTCAAGTCTACAGTACTCAAGTTTACAGAACTCAAAGTGCTCCACATTGTTTGGTAAAGATCAGATGAGGAAGGCATTTTTCGCCCAGTCATGCTCGTGTAGAGATGGACGGGACCAACTTGAGTTACCTTCGGTAATGGGCAATGGTTTGGCACTAGAACTGTTGGGGGTAAATATCACGGCGGTAAACAAACCCAAGCTACTCCAGTGCAATGGGTCAGTTTGCCATGGGCTTATTTACGCCGGGATCTACTAAAACCGTTTGCGGAATGACACTGCGCGAGCGCACGCCGGACTGGCAGCGGTGCGATGGATTGTTTGGGGCCAGTTGTTGAACGGAATCTACTGTCGCCCAACTGGTAACAGGATAGAAGGCGGAAGTTTTGATGCTGTTGTGGGCATGTGGTGATGAAAAGGCCGGGCAGGTGAACTGCCCGGCCCAGCAGAGCTAGCCATGCAAGTGAGGAGAGCAAGGAAGCGGGGTGAGCATTTGCGTGGATTGAGCCGGAAGTCCAGTAGATCCCGACGTAAATCAGGCCACACTTACTTTTGCCGCTTGCACTCAAGTCGTATGGCCTGATTACCTGCCGTGGTATTTACGCCATGCTCTACTAGAGGCTGGCTCTACTGCATAAGGAGAGTGGGATGGGGAGTGGGATGGGAAAGAGCTCTAATAGCCGTGCCACCAATCCTTGCGCGAGCGCGGCTCCATAAAGGTGCCCGTATCGCGGATGGCAATCTTGATGGAGCTTCCCGCGGCCGTGGCAAATGGCTCGTGATTGCGGAGGGCCGGCAACATCCCGCGCCCCGCACTATCGTTGGCCTGGTAGAGCGCCAACAGCGCGGGATCAACCACCACATCTTCCATGTGAACAATGTAGCCGACCGCGGCCGTATCATCGCGCGTGTAGCTGAGGGTGATGCGGTTGGCTTCTGCATAGAGCACCATGGCTTTGTAGCCACCACCGTAAATTTCTGGCGAACGGGTGGGAATGTGGAGTGCCTCCCCCGGCGTTGTGCCGAGCTCCAACAGCGTCACCGGGGGCGTACTGATGGGCCCGCCCTGACAGCCGTCGGGGGCACAGCTCCAATCCCAATCATGCACTCGATGCAGCGCCACAAAGGTGGACAGACGGGCCGGTTGAAAGATGCCTGCCAGTTGCGGGGCATCCTGATCGGTGGGACCATTGTTGTCGACCAGCGCGAGTTCGCCGTTGGTGGCAACGTAGCTACGCAGCGCCAGGTTCAGATCCGGATGGGCCACGGCCGGGCGATCGGAAGGTGCGCTGGCAATTGGGATCGCGTCGAAGATGCGTTCCACAATTGGGGTGGGTGTGGGCGCAGGAATCGTGCCCGCGGCCTGTTGGCGGGCGATAATTGGCAGATAGAGCCGGACGACGCCCGGCACCGTATCATCGTTGCTGTTGCTCTGGGCAGCGAGCGGCTCTGTGGCCACCATACTGCCCAGCGAACAGAGCAGCCAGATCGCTAGCAATAGACGAATGGAAAGATAGCCTCGGGATGACGCTTGAATCAGACCAGTGGCGGCGACGAGAGGTGCGATGTTGATTTTCTTGGGATTCATTGCTCGTTGTCCATCTTTCTCAATTATTTATCTTTCTCAATTGTTGATCTTGCATGTTTGACTGTTCACTTACAGTGCGGTTGGCTTGAAAACGGTAGCTTTCCCGCTTGCCGGACCTACCGTTCTCAAACAGAGCCCACTTTAGACTGTTCACTTAGACTGTTAACTTAGACCGTTTACTTTTCATTGTTCTCACGTTGTTCAATTTTGGGTGAACGCCCGCATGCCTACAGAATCGCTCCCGAACCGGCCGGTCCCGATTCAATCAGAATGACAATGATTTGTGTCGCTACTTTGTGGCGCTTCATCAAAGACCTGTGGCGCTTCACCAAAGACCTGTGTCACTTTAACAAAAAATCATCTTGCCCAGGTGACGCCTCGCCATCGGCTATGTGCTGTTTCACCTGTTGCTCGGCAGCGGCTTGCCCACGGAAGATGAACGCAGCGCCACCCAACCCCAATCCCACAGCTCCCAGAAACAGATCGCGTGCGCGGATGAGCAAGCTCAGCGCCAGGCCAGCCGTTGGGGTCATCTCCAGCCAGCGAAAGGCCAGCACGAGGCTCGTTTCAAAGGTGCCGATCCCGGCGGGCATGGGCAACAGATAGGCGACGCGCGCCGCCATCAACACGAGCACCACCTGGGCAGGCGTAAAGAGAGCGCCAAAGAGCCGGGCGGCATAGGCAAATTCGAGCAACATGAGCCCCCAACTGAGGAGTGTAACCAACAGAGCCAGGGCAACCAACAACGGGTGCCGTTGGCAGAGCAACGTGAGTTGATGCTCGCTCTCGGCGATTAGCCGGCCGGTACGGTTGAACCAGTGGTGTTGAGCGGGTCTGAGCTGGCGCACGAGCCACGGTGGCAACCGTTGCCACAGCAGGGTTACTGGCTGTTTGCCGCGCGCCAGCGCCCCCAGCAAGTAGAGGGGCAGCGCCAACAATAGCAACGCTCCCACGAGCGATTGATAGCCGAGCTGTGTCGTGGCCCGTCCTTGATTGAGCAACAGCAGCGCACCCCCAACCAGAAAACCAAAATTTGCGACCATCTCCAACACCTTGTCCAGGGTAACGGTGGCAATGGCGCTTTGCAAGGGCAGGGCATGGCGCTTGTGAAGCAGATAGACCTGTAGTGGCTCGCCACCGAATTGGGGGCCGGGCGTAAAGTAGGTGATCCCAAATGCAGCCAGGCGATAGCAAAAGAGGAGAGCGAAGGGCACTCGATAGCCAGCCGCCCGGATCAGCAGATGCCAACGCACGGTCAGCCCCACGAGGATCAAGCTGTTGAGCCCGAGCAGCAGACTCAGTTGGCTGGGGTGAAGCTGCCGCCAGAGCAGCCAAAGTTCCGACAGATCGACCTGACGCAACAACAGCCAACAGAGGCCCACGGCAACGGCTCCATAGAGGATCACGGACAGAGTGTGGGCCCGCGGCCGGTAGCGACGAATCACAGATGGCACCGAGCTATGGTGTGCTGGTCAATCATGGGTCGGTACTTTGATTCAAATTTGAACCACCCAGGTTGACCAACGCCGCGCCGATCTGTCGCAGGCAGCCCTTTAGATCGTGTTCAATGAGGGAGGTGGAGAGGCTGAGAAATTCCCAGCGGTCGGCCAACGGCAAGATGCCGCTTTCGCGGGTGCGCGTCTGCTCTGTGCAGTCGATCCCCAAATAGCCGCCGCGTGCCCGCAGGGTGATGTCAATGGGTTGATCACCAACCATGCGGTTTTTGAGTGGGCGCAGCTTGTATTCGCGCAGGGAGTGCCAGAGCCGCTCAAAGGGATCTTCCTGTCGAAAGAGATCGGTCACCCGTTCGGCCTGCAAGAGATGCTCAAAGGTGGTGTGGATAAAGGTGACGCGCCGAAATTTTTCCGCGGGAATGGAGCGTGCCAACCGTTGCAGTGGCCCGATCTCAATGCGAAAGTAGTAATCATCGGCCCGCGGATGATCCGGCTCCGCGGGCAGCAGCTCGCGCCGGGTCAAGAGTTGATAGCGTTGGGTGGGTGCGTAATAGGTCACGGTTTGTGCTTCCGCATCGGCCCGAAAGGCACCGGTCTGGTAGAAGGCCAGGTAATCTGCGCCGATCCGTTTTGGTGCTCGGCGTTGAGGGATACGATACCAGCCTTGGGAGGCAGCATGTTGCAGATCGACCATATTGTTGACAACGGCCACCAGTACCGTGCGACGACGGGTATTGGCATCGGGGTAGGCGTGGTTCATCGGCTGCTCTCTAAAGGGCTTCAACAGATCAACTCAATTGGGCTGGGCTGCAACAGACAGATGGGTCAACAGATTATTCGAGCCACTCGATCAATGGAACGCTGCAAGGGGTCGTGCCCCATCGAAACAGTTGGGGCATTGCGCCACGAGCAGGGGCTCTTCTGACACGCGTACCTCTCGATCTTCGCCACAGAACGGACATTGCACCGTAGCGGGCGTTGGGGCCGCGGCCCTGGCATCTGCCGCGCTGGGTTGTAGCGAACGGCTGCGACCGCCATCTTCACCCATTGGAATTGCCATACCGAGCCCCAATAGCAAATCGTTGACGTTGATGAGCGCGCCGCGCGGATTTGGCACCAGCACTTCGCCCAGCAAACGTCCATATTTGCCGGTACGGTCGAGACCCCGTTTGTCCAGAATCGTGCGCAGCAAAATGGTTTTGCCTAGAATCAATTCGCGCACCCTATCCCGCACCCGCAGTCCCTCTGCACGCTCAGGCCCACGAACTTCGGGAGTATCGACCTTCCAAAGCCGAATGGTCTGTCCATTGCGCCAGATCCCCAGCCCCAGATCCAGGTCAACGGTGATCGTGTCGCCGTCGTAGACGCTGGTTACGTTGGCCGCGTAATAATAGAGTTTAGATGTCAATCGAATGTCACGTTGATCACTCATCAGTTCCTCCCTACCCTCATCACCGATCCCATCCCGTTCGTCTTGCGCTGGTCTTGGGCTGGCCCTCAACTATCTAACAGCCATGGCTGTCTCCGCATAGTGCACCAAGACCTTTACCGGAAGCGCCTTGCGATGCGGCGTTGCCGCAAACCACGCGGCGAGTTGTTCAAAGCTCGTGCTCTCTTCAAACAGAGCAGTCAGCTGCTGGCTTTGTGCCGGCGCAGCATGCAGAAACCAAGCTGCGTACTCGGCATAATCAAGCCCATCGCTCGAAGCCGCGACCACGAGCTCTTTCGTGTGAAATGCCGGGAGCAGTGTCAATGGCTCCCGGTTGCCATCGGCCAGGACACACAGTGTACCATGCTCGTGCAATGCCCGTTGCAACACCCCAAAGGCAGCGTCGCGGCTGGAACATTCAATGCCATTGGCATACGGTGCTCGCGCTGCATGTGCCAACATAGCGGTAGAGGAAGCAAAGCAGTGGCGTGCGCCCAACCCAGTGGCCAACGCTCGGCGTCCCGCCAACGGCTCCACCACATCGACAGCGCCATTGCCATTGGCCATCAGATTGAAGAGCGCCAGCAACCCCATGGTGCCAGCCCCCGTGATCAGACAGGGCTGTTGCGCGGGCAGCGCCAGTTTGCTCACGCCTTTGGCAGCATCACAGCCCAGAATCGCCAGCAGCGCCAGATCGACATCAACGGCAACATCAGTTGGCAAGGGCACGATCTGCTCACGTGGCAACAACGCGTGGGTGCGGTGACCATAAAAACCAAGCACCCGTTGACCAACCACCACATCTGTCACGGCAGCGCCACGGGCCAGCACGCGCCCCACATTTTCATAGCCCGTCATGCGTGGGAAGGTTAGTGGATCGCCGCGGTGTGTGCCCCAATAAATGGGTAGTTCCGTGCCCAGGCTAATTGCACCCCGAATTGTCTCAATGAGCAGTTCATTGGGACCGGGTTCCGAGAGTTCAATGGTTTGCCAGCAGAGTTGCTGCGGCGCACTCAGAATCAGGGAGCGGCTAAGAATTGTCATTATATATTGGTTAATTTGAACACGGTGGTTAATTTGGACACAGTGATTGATTTAGCCAGTGTTCTTGTCTCTCTGGCTCGATGCTCTGCTTGATGATGCCAGAGGCGCGGGGAAATGACAAGGTGCAAGTGGCAGAGAGCGCAGAGTCAAAAGTATTGGGGTTCTGTTGCAACATCCGGGGCAGGTGGGTACAGCGGCGGACGATTCGCCAATGCTCCCAAGGTATGCGATAATGCTCGGCAGTTGGGGCTGACGTACTGTTGCATTCTGCGCCCATTGCAGTCTAATTCGATAGAAGTGGCACTTCAGAAGTGGCATAACAGAAGCGGCACAACTTCAGCAATTGTTCGTAAGTTGTTGCAAGCCCGGCACGCCCCCTGCATCCACAAAGCACCAACCCCGATTTCAACACGAAACAGCACAGAAATTACAGGCAGGACATGACCACACAGACAATTTCGGACTCCCCAGCTGCACCAGTGGAGCAATCCTTTCAGACAGGCCAAGTGATGACTGTGGCCGGGGGGCATTTTGCTCATGACAGCTTCACCGCGTTTTTGCCACCACTCCTGCCGTTGATTCAAGAGCGATTGGCCACCGGCTATGCGGGGGTAGGCAGTTTGGTCATTCTCACCCAATTGCCCAGTCTGCTCAATCCGTTTATTGGCTATCTGGCGGATCGGGTCAGCCTGCGCTATTTCATTATCTTGGCACCGGGGATCACGGGCACGCTCATGAGCTTAATGGGGCTCATGTCCAATTATCTGATGTTTGCCATGCTGCTCTTTGCCGCGGGGCTGAGCATGGCCGCGTTTCACGCCCCCGCACCGGCCATGGTGGGCCGAATGGCGGGCAAGCGGGTCGGCACCGGTATGAGCATCTTTATGGCCAGTGGCGAGTTGGGGCGCACGGTTGGGCCGGTGTTGGCAGTGGCCGCGGTTGGCTGGTGGGGGCTGGAAGGCATCTGGCGGATCGCCGGAGTCAGCTGGCTCGTGTCGCTGATTCTCTACTGGCGTTTACACACAGTCTCGGCCCAGCCCACCGGCGTCCGGCAGAGTGATCTGAAGTCGATTGCGCCACAGTTGCGCCACGTCTTTGGTGCGCTGGCCGGTATGATGGTGCCCCAAATGTTCATGATCGTCGCCATTACAACCTATCTCCCCACATTCATGACCGATGAATTGAACAGCAGTCTCTGGCTGGCCGCGGCCTCGCTCACCATTTTGGAAGCGGCGGGCGTGGTTGGTGCACTGAGCACGGGCACGCTCAGCGATCGAGCTGGCCGCCGCACCATCCTACTGGTCCTGTTGATTCTTGCCCCACTCTTTTTGCTGCTCTTCCTCTTTACTCAAGGTACCATGTCGCTGATCCTCCTGGTCGGTCTGGGCCTCACTGCCATTTCGCAGACCCCCGTTAAGCTGGCGATTGTGCAGGACAATTTCCCCGAAAATCGAGCGGTGGCCAATGGCATTTTCATGGCCATGAATTTCGTGATCCGCGCCTTGGCCATTGCGGTTGTGGGCGCATTGGCAGATCGCTTTGGGCTCTACTCGGCCTTCCTGTGGAGCGCGATCCTGGGCTTTTTGAGCATTCCTGCACTCTTCTGGTTGCCAGTCGAAAGGGCAGAAGCAGGCTAGGATGCCCGGAATGGATGAAGAGAAGCACGCCATGCCACGACAGCCAGATTCAGATCCAGCAGCAGAGTCGCCAAAAGCGCAGGAGCTTTCTTTGGCAGACAGGGCATTGGCACGCAGCCGCCTCTATCAGCTCTGCCAACAACTTTACGTGGATGGTCTGACGACAGAGACCTTGCCCACGGTCATGGCGCTGCCCGATTTAGCCGCGCACGTGCCCCATTCAGCGGCTGATCGCCGGACCGCAACAGCGGATCAATTGGCGGCCAACCATCAAACACTCTTTGGTTTTCAGCTCTTTCCCTATGAAAGCATCTTTCTCGGCACAGATGGGCTACTGGGGGGTGCGATCAGTGAAGCCGTACGGGCCGCTTACACGGCCGCCGCGCATGAACCAACCGGACGGGCCGGCGCGCCCGACCACCTGGGGGAGCAGCTGGGCCTGTTGGCACACCTCTGCACGGCAGAGGCCGAAGCGTGGGCAGATGAGCAACTCATCACCGCACAACGGCTGCAGCAGACAGAGCACCATTTTCTGCGCAGCCATCTGTTGCGCTGGCTCGTGCCCTGCACAACCGCAATTCAGCGCCACGCGGATCCCTTCTACACCCAACTGGCCACCATCACCGTGGCGTTGGTGGCCAACCACTACACATCCGCTGCAACATCCACTGCGACATCCACTGCAACATTCACTGCGACAGCGGCCGACACGCCAACTACCTGGACGCCCCCCGCCCCGCCGGCGCTGCTGGCCGATTCTAGCACGAGTCTCAAGGATATTGTCAATTGCTTGACGACCCCCCTCCACAGCGGGCTCTTTCTCAGCCGCCATCTGATCGAGCAGCTGGGTCGGGCGCACCGCATCCCCCGCGGTTTTGGCAGCCGCCAACAGATGTTGACCAATCTGTTGCGCACGGCGGCACAGTATGAACGGCTGCCAGCCCTATTACAGTCACTGCAAGATGAATTGCTCGTCTGGCAGCAGAGCTATCGAGCACTGTTGGCCGAGCAACCGCTCCTCGCCCCATTTGTTCAGCCGTGGCTGGCGCGCCTGCGCGGGACAGAAGAGCTGCTCAATGGCATTGATATGGCGCTGCTCCTGCAAGAAAATGAAGAAAATGACGCAAGTTGAGTCTGTACAAGTTGAGTCTGTACAAGTTGAGTCTGTGCAAGTTGCCAGGGTGGCCCCTCGGCACAGCAACCGGAATCATTGAGAGCGATTTGAAGACAGCAAATTTAAGGCACGACCTGAAAACACGATCTGAAAGGAAATAAGATGAAAAAAGCATTAATGGTTTGGGGAGGCTGGGATGGGCACGAACCCAAGCTCTGTGTCGATATCTTCGCCCCCATCCTGCGTGAACGCGGGTACGATGTCACCATTTCCGACACGCTGGAGACCTATCTCAACAAGGAGTTGATGCACAGCCTGGATCTGATTGTACCGATCTGGACCATGGGCACAATCACAAAAGAGCAGGAAAGTGGCCTGCTCGAAGCGGTTGCATCTGGTGTGGGCATTGCCGGCCATCACGGTGGCATGGGCGATTCCTTCCGCAACAGTGTGGACTACCAGTGGATGGTCGGTGGGCAGTGGGTTGCGCACCCGGGCAATGTCATCGACTATGAGGTGAACATCACGAATCAAACCGATCCCATCACAGCCGGCCTCGACGATTTCCAGATGCACTCGGAGCAATATTACATGCACGTCGATCCCTCCAACGAGGTGCTGGCGACCACTACCTTCACCGGCGAACACGCGGCTTGGGTCAAAGGCACCGTAATGCCCGTTGTCTGGAAGCGGATGTGGGATCAGGGTCGGGTCTTTTTCTCTTCACTTGGCCACAAAGCCCACGATTTTGCTGTGCCACAGGCCAAAGAGATCCAGATCCGGGGCATGCTGTGGGCCAGCCGCTAAGGGCGCAGTACCCCTGCTCGAATTGGCTACACCGGATGCCCGGTATCCACCCCAGCTATTTAGTCACTCGTGTACCGTAAGATCTGCCATCCGCAATGGCACGACGCAGGTTCTCAGCGCTTGATCCAGTGAACGGGCGTTACGCCTGCAACCGCGGACGGCAGCCGCTTCGATGAGGTGTAGCGGCCACCACAACCAAATTTGGCGCGGGTACTCCTTGGTAGACTCTAATGTAATCCAATGAACTATACCCAATGCAACTCTTGCGATAAGCTGGAGGCCGAGATGATAAGTAATCGTGGCAACTACAGAAATGCTCACATTCCACCGCTACAGCACAACCATTCCAGACAAATTGTCGCTGGCTGGCAACAAAAACCGAGCAGATCGTCGGACATTGTGGCGCAGCCCATTGATCGCAACGCTGGTGGATTTCGGCTGTAATGGATTTGACGAGAAGCAAGCTTCACTGATAAGCTGTAGAGGCCACACGAATTGCTCCTCTCATATGCTTGTGCGTATCATGCCGGAAACTCACCCAACGCATGAACCTGAAAATATACATGGACGTAACGATAGATGTTCTCGACCAATGTCAATCTATATTTTCGACACAAAATGGGTCTTCGATCATGGTATGCACATCAACGCGACTGAAAACGTGGCGTCGCAACGGGAACTTCATCCCGACTTGTGACCCACCGTTGTCAGCGCAAACGCTATACACAAAGAGAATGGTAGCTGCGTTTCACCACGCATCTTTTCTCTGATGTACGTATAGTTATCAACCAAATAGACTCACTCATGAAAGGATATGGACATGAAGAAAAGCAGAAAGCTGGTTACAACCGTAACACTGCTGCTCCTATTGTTGGTTGCCACAGCAGTGCCAGCCTTTGCACAGCTTCCAGAACCGTTCTGTGGTTCACTCTCGGAAGAAGATTGTGCAATCTTGGCAGATTCACAAGATGCATCGATGGCGGTTGAATCTGCCAGCAGCTATGTGGATGTCAGCATCATGATTGCTGGCGTTCCGGGCCTGCCTGCCGACGAACTTTCCTTTAACTACACGCAGGACGCAGTCGCTTCGCTCGATCCAGAATTAGCCATGGAAATTGCCGAGATGCAACAGATGGCCCCCGATGAGCTCATGGAGAACATGGACGGCATGACCGAAGCGCTGCTCGATCTCTACGGCGACCTTGGCCTCGATGCCGATATCAGCTTTACCATGCCCCAGGAAATTGCCGATTTGATTTCGGCACAAGCCGGTGGCATCGCGGTACCCAACGAACTTTCGGCCATGGTACGCATGGTCGATGGCTATGGCTACGCCAACATCGATGAGCTGGCCGCCCAGATTCCCGAACTGACCGGACTCGAGGGTTGGTATGGCATCGACTTTGTTTCGCTCATGGAGATGGGCTTCGAAGAATCAATGTCGGCTTCGAGCACAAGCCCCGACATGGCCGCTTCCATGACTGGCTTTGGCCTAACCAGCTTCATGAACTCTGAAGAAGGTCGTGCCATGCTGGAAGAGTACATCGAAGTAGAGCGCGTCGCCGATGCTACCGTCGGTGATCAGGATGTAGCCGTCTTCAGCACTTCCTTCGACTTTGGCCGTTTCATCGGTAGCCCAGTCTTCGCCGAGATCCTGATGAGCCAACGCGAAGCCATCAATGCCGCAATCGACATGGATCTCACGGAAAGCCAGTTGAACGAAGCGCTCTCCTTGCTGCCCATGTTTGGGCCCATGCTCTTCACGGGCCTGGACTTTGAGATCATTCAGCGCATTGGCATGGAAGATTCCTACGTCCACGAAAGTGAACTGACCTTCCACTGGGATCTCTCTTCCATCATTGCCGTGGCCCAAATGGCCGACGCGAGCCTGGAACTGCCCGAAGGTATTGCACCGGTGATCAACATTGACATCATCAACGATGCGGCGGACTTCAACGCCATTGACGCGATTGAAGCACCCGACAATGCCATGATCGTACCACTGGAAGCCATGCAGTAATCTCTGCAACAGATCGATTGTGAGTAGTGGTTACGCAACAAAGTGATGTTCACAGTGTAATGTTCACAGTGTAATGTTTGCAGTAAAGTAACGCTGTAACCGCAATTCTTGCAACGGGTCCCGGCAATCCGCAATCCATTGCCGGGACCAACCCCAACACCTCGCTCTGCCACCGCTGCACATCCATCCTCGGGCAGAGGTAACCAACCAAACTACAAGCTAAACAGCCAAAGACAAACAAGCAATTAGGTTCTTGCAATGGTAAAGCTGCAATCTCGTCCCAAATTGCGTGCCCTCGATATTCGGCAGCAGACCCAAGCTGGTCGACCGTACTACCTTCTGCGCGATCCACAACAGATCACCGATCAGACATTGTTGGTGCCACAGGCATTGGGGCCACTCCTCGCCTTTTGTGACGGCACCCACACCGTCGAAGAGATGACGGACTGTTTTGCCCAAAGATTTGGCGTGCCCCTCAATCACGACTTGGTCGAAGATCTATTGACCGCGTTGGATAATGCTCTTTTTCTGGAAAATGAACGCTTCTGCACCGCGCACCAGCAGTCCATTGCTGAGTTTCGCCGAGCACCCTCTCGCCCGGCCACCCTTGCTGGCCTCTCCTATGCACAATCGCCCGAGGCCCTTTGGCAACAGCTACAGGAGTATCTGGAAGAGAGTGAGAGGATTGAACCGCTGCCCGTCGATTGGTCCCGACCGGTGGGGCTGCTCAGTCCCCACATCGACTACCAACGGGGCAGCTCCGTCTATGCCCAAGTCTGGCAACGGGCCATGCAGGCCGCACGCGAAGCCGAGCTTGTCATCATGCTTGGCACCGACCACTATGGCAGCGATCCCTTTACGCTGACGCGACAGAATTACGCCACTCCCTATGGCATTCTTCCCACCGAACAAGCCGTTGTCGATGCGCTGGTGGATGTCATTGGAGAAGAAGCAGCCTTTGCCGGTGAATTGCGCCACCGCGGTGAACACTCACTGGAATTGGTCGCGGTCTGGCTCCACCACATGCGCGCGGGTGCGCCTTGTCATCTGGTTCCGATCCTCTGTGGTGGCTTCCACCACTTTTTCCACAACGGCAAGCACCCCGGTAATGACCCTCTCCTGCAACAGGTCGTAGCAACCCTGCGCCAAGCCAGCGCTGGTCGCCGTACCCTCGTGGTGGCGTCCGGGGATCTGGCACACGTTGGCCCCGCGTTTGGTGGTGCACCGCTTGATTCTTCCAAGCGCGATGAATTGCGCAGCGCGGATGAATCGTTGCTCGCGCACATGGCCGCGGGGGATGTGGACGGCTTCTTCGCTGCCATCCGCCAGATTAATGATCAGCATAATGTTTGCGGTGTTGCGCCCATCTACCTCACCATGCAGACCATTCGCGCGGTACGCGGGGAAGCCAGTGGCTATGCCAGTTGCCCTGCGGATGAGCGCGATACCTCCACCGTTACGATTGGTGGCATGATCTTTGAGGCGGCCACCAATGCAATGTAAACTTTCCATGTAAATTCATCGGAACAATCGCTTTCTCCTCACCGTCTTCTACTCGGAACTGGCTGTGAAGATGCTAGCTACCCACTGCCAGGGCCAAACAAATTACAGCCACATGGTTGAATCGAAAACATTCGATCTGCAACTGTAGCAAATCCTTTGTTATGAAAGAAGATGGAAGATGAACACTGCAAAGACAAAATTTTTTAGCGCCTTGCTCCTTGTTGCTACGCTGATCCTGGGCACTGTTGCGCTACAGTCCCCCTTCTGGGCAGCCGCCTCCACCGCTAGCGCACAAAGCACAGAAACAGCGACGATGCCACGCACGATCACGGTTGTGGGTGAAGGCAAGGTACGCATTAAGCCCGATATTGCCCGCGTGCAAATCGGCGTCGAAGTAATGATGAACTCGGTCAAAGAAGCCAGCGAAGCCAACAAGGAACAGCTCGAATCGGTGCTGGCCGCGCTGCAAGAACAAGGCATTGACGAGAAGGACATCCAGACTTCTGGCTTCAACATCTATGCCGAGCGCTTTGGCCCCAATGGTCCGCTACCGGATGACCAGATCAACTATCGCGTCAGCAACAACGTCACCGTGACCGTGCGCGATCTCGATTCACTGGGTGCCGTGCTCGATGCCGCCATTGAAGCGGGTGCCAACAACATTTATGGCGTGGAATTTAGCCTCGAAGATAGCAGCGCCATTGAATCTGAAGCGCGCGCCAACGCCGTGAACGATGCACAAACCAAGGCGGAAGATCTGGCTGAACTCACCGGCACCACCGTGGGTAGCGTGGTCAGCGTCAGCGAAGTCATTGGCAACACCGGTGGCTACTACTCCTCCAACTTTGCCGAGGCCAGCCGTGCCATGGGCGGTGGCGGCAGCACCCCCATCAGCCCCGGCGAGCTACAACTGGTGATGCAGCTGCAAATCACCTACGCCATTGGTGAGTAACGGTGCCGGCCCTCGATCCATTCGGTGGCGCGCAGAGATAAGTGAATAGCAGATGAAAGCCGGACGCCTGTAGGCTCCGGCTTTTTTTTGTCCACCACCTAATGCTATACTGTGTACGCTACTTTCTGTCTCAAAACTTTTCCGCAGCGACCGCCTGGGAATGAACTGCCGAGCTAGCGATCAATGGTAACCAAATAATGTCGGTGTAATCGCGAGCTGAGCTTGGTGAAACCACGCACACCTGCGACAAGCTCAGGCAGCGAATACTAAATATTTAGGTTACACTGGATTGAGTACAATTCAACAAATGGTTGAAGATCTTTTGTAGACGCCTGTAGTGCGGTTGGCTTGAAAACGGTAGCGTTTTTCGTGGTCTACCAGAGAAGTAGCAGTACCGTTTTCAAACAGAGCGTACTTTAGAAGGCCCCGGGATACCGGCGAGCAGATGACATTACGAATACCAGCGCACTTTTGGAAGGATGTACTCATTGCTGTGTAAATTAAGTTTCATGGTGTTCCGGACCCCTCCCAGCCCTCCCCTGTCTGGAGCTTACCCTTACCCACATCTTTTTCTACCAGAGGTAGAGGTGAGGTCATCTCCCAGAGAGAGTCATTCCACCTTCTCGACTTACGGGTAAAGCGAATAGAGAAAGCAAATAGAGTTTGCACCTTGCGGAGTGCGCATTCTCTACTGCGCACCTCCAGCGTTAGAGAACGCTGACTCCACGATTGTGCGGCTTTTAAATGAATTCTCTTACAAGCCTGTCTGGAGAGGGAGCCGACCGCTCCTCAATACTAACGCCAAAATAGAAAGCACACGAGACGCATGACCACCATCACGGCCCTCAGTGGCCTGGAGATTTTGGACAGCCGTGGACGTCCCACGGTACAGGCAACTTGCCAATTGGCCAGCGGGGCCACTGGCACAGCCTCTGCCCCGTCGGGGGCTTCAACCGGCGCGGCCGAAGCGCATGAACTACGCGATGGCGATCCAGCTCGCTACCGCGGACTCGGTTGCCGCAAAGCTGTGGCCAACATTCACCAAGCACTCGCCCCTGCCCTCGTCGGTGCACCGCTGGAAAGCCAACAGCAGCTCGATCAACAGATGTGCAGACTCGACGGCACCCCCAACAAGAGCCGGCTGGGGGCAAATGCAATTCTGGCTGTTTCGCTGGCCTATGCCCGGGCCGTGGCCCAGGAACGGCAGCAACCACTCCACGCCTACTTTACAACGCTGCTTGCCAAGCCAACAGCCCCCACGCTGCCTCGCCCCACCATCAATCTCTTTAGTGGCGGCAAACATGCCGGTGGACAAGCGCCGATTCAGGATGTGCTCGTGGTCCCCGCCGCGGCCACCACCGTCGACGAGGCACTCTCCACCACCGTGGCCGTCTATCAGGCCGCAGCCGATCTCTGTCAGGAAAAATACAACATGCGTCTGTTAACAGCCGACGAGGGCGGGCTCGCTCCGCCATTCACCGCGGCGGAAGCGATGTTATCCGATGCCGTCTCCGCCATTGAACGCGCGGGCTATCGTCCCGGCACAGATGTGATGCTGGCAGTTGATGTGGCTTCCAGCCATTTTTTCCAGAATGGCACCTATGCGCTCGACGGGCAGCAGCTCGACAGCATGGCTATGGTCGAACAGCTAGTCGATTGGACGCAACGCTATCCAATTGTCAGTGTGGAAGATGGCCTGGCCGAGGAAGATTGGGCGGCGTGGCCGACGTTGCGGCAGCGAGTGGGCGAGGATCTGCTGGTGCTGGGCGATGACTTTCTCTGCACGAATCCCGAACGGATTCGCCGAGCCATTGCCGCCGAAGCTGCCACTGCGCTGTTGCTCAAGGTCAACCAGATCGGTACAATCAGCGAGGCAGCCGAAGCCTATCAACTGGCACGCGACGCTGGTTGGCAGGTAACAATCAGCGCGCGCAGCGGTGAAACTGAGGATCATTGGCTGGCAGATCTGGCGGTGGGTTGGCGGGGTGATCAGCTCAAGGTTGGCTCGATCACCCAATCGGAACGACTCGCCAAATACAACCGGTTGCTCGCCATCGAAGCAGAGACACACTGGCCGCTCGTCGCCTGGCCCCGCTAGCAAAGGAAAAATTCGGGCGAGATCATTTGGTGCCGCTCGCCCGAACTGTCGTTAGCGCATGAAGGCCGAGGCCACCCCACCATCGACGGTAATCGAAGCGCCGGTGGTGCGGCTGGCCCGGGGGCCAGCGAGGAAGCTGATCGCTTCGGCAATATTTTCCGGAAAGACATTGACCTTTAACGTTGTGCGCTGGCGGTAGAACTCTTCCAACTCATCCGGCTTGATACCATAGCCACGGGCCCGCTCTTCGCGCCAGCCTTTGTCCCAAATACCGCTGCCCTGGAGCACCGCATCGGGCATGACATTGTTGACGCGTATACCCGCCGCGCCCCCTTCTTCGGCCAGACAACGTGCCATGTGCAATTCGGCTGCTTTGGCCGCGCTGTAGGCCGCGGCACCCTTGCCCGCGTAGACGCTATTTTTACTGGCCACATAGATCAGGCTGCCCCCCAGCCCCTGACGTTTCCAAACCCGAAACGCTTCCCGGCTCATGAGAAAGTACCCTTTGCCCAAGATGTCCATATTGAGGTCCCACTGCTTCACAGTCGTCTCTTCAATGGGCGCGGCAATGGCAATACCGGCGTTGCTCACAACCACATCAACCCCTCCATAGGCGAGCACCACTTCTTCAAAGCCCTGCATCACCGCCTCTTCACTGGTGACATCACAGTGCAGCGCCATGCCGCGGCGGTGGCCATACGTTTCGCTCAACTCCTCGGCTACCTGCTGCGCGCCTTCCAGGTTGATATCGAAGATCGCGACGTGGGCACCATCCGCGGCCAAACGCCGCGCCGTCGCCCGTCCAATGCCGCTGGCACCGCCAGTGACAATTGCCACGCGACCGGCCTGCTCTTTGGGTGGCGGTTTGAGCGAAAGTTTATAGAGCTCCAGCGGCCAATACTCAACGTTGTACGCTTCCTGTGGCGTCAGGCTAATATACTCGCCCACACTTTTGCTGCCCTCGATCACATCGATGGCCCGGTGATAGAGTTGGTTGCTCACATCCGCGCCCTGGGCATCGGGGCCGGTGTTGACCATACCCAGCCCCGGGATCAAGATCACCCGCGGCGACGGATCGCGCAGTTGGTCACCTTCGCTGCTACACTCAGCGAAGTAGGCGCGGTAGTCGTCAATGTAGCGCTCCACGCCGCTGGTCAACTTTTCATTCAACGCATCGATGCCCTGGTCGGGTTGCCAATCAATGTAGAGAGGTAGCCGCTTGGTATGAACCAAGTGATCGGGACAGGCCGCGCCGACCTGCGAAAATTCTTCGACCCCTTTGGCATTGACAAATTCCAACACATTGTCACTGCTATCAATCTGCAAAATCGTTGGGTTCTCTTGGCTGACGGCTCCACGCAGTGTTGGCAATACCCGGGCAAAGATCGAGCGCCGTTCCTGTGCGGACAGGGCCGGAATCTCTGCACTGGCATAGATTGTGCGCCCATTGCGCCGATGTTCGATAAAATCCTCGGCTTCCTGGATGGTGCGGATCGTGTTGTCGTAACAGGTGCGACAGTCATCGTCCCAGGTAACCAGGCCATGTTTGCCCATTACCACCAGCTCGGCTTTGGGGTTGGCGCGAATGCCTTCACCGATCCATTTGCTCAACGTAAAGCCGGGACGAATGTAATCGACCCAGACCATGCGATCGCCCCACAATTCACGGCACAGCTCAATGCCATTTGGCGTGCAAGCCAGACTGATCACGGCGTCGGGGTGCGTGTGATCCACATGCCGAGCCGGCGTAAAGGCGTGCAGCAGCGTTTCAATCGATTGGCGGGGCCGGCCTTGGGCATGTACACAGTGCGCGAGATAGGCGACCATCTCTTCGTCGCTCATCTCTTCCCGGGCCATCAACGGCATAATCTCGTTCTGGCGCAGACCGGCAAAGCCCTGCTCGCTGATCGTGGCAACATCGCTGCCCGATCCCTTGACCCACAATACTTCCACCTCGTCGCCCAGGTGATTTTGCTCCATCAACTTGGCGCTGGTGTTCCCCCCATAAATGTTAACAACGGAGCGATCGGCACCGAGCAGATTACTCCGATAGACGAGGCCATCGATTGCGGGGTTCTTTTGATACTCAGCATCGTTCCATAAATTTTGTGGCATAAAGCTGTTCTCTCTGAGTTTACATGTACCTAACTTACGTTGCTATCTACCATCTCTACACGGGCGTGATTGCTGAAAATTGTCGCTCTACCATCTGAGAGCAACCCGATTATAAACGACAAATCTGACACGGCCTATTGATAGCCGCCACTGGTTTCGGCCAGGCCGCGTTCCCGTGCCACCTTGGCATTGTAGCCGCTGGCCCGGAAAGCCGCCATTGGATCCGTGGGCACGCCCATCTCTGCACGGACTTGGGCCAACAACGGGCGCACGTCAATGCGATAGGCATCGGTGATGATCGCGTGGGCCAAGAGCACATCGCCTTCCGCCTGTGCCGCGGCCAATTGCGCACGGGGCACACATTGCGCCTTGGCATACGCCTCTTGACAGTTGAGCACGGAGTAGATCATCGCGCCCACTTTGCCTTCCACGTTGTGCGCCTGATCAATCATATAGGCAACCTTGTTGGCCGTCTGCCGCACGGCCTCGTCGTCGCTCTGCTCGCCACTCACCAGCTCATTGTAAATCAGGAACAGCTCATAGGGATTGACCGCGCCCACCATCAGATCATCATCTGCATATTTGCGGTTGTTAAAGTGGAAACCGCCCAGGCGTCCCTCATCGAGCAGGAAGGCCACGATCTGCTCAATATTCACCCCCTGCGCGTGGTGACCGAGATCGACCAACACTTGTGCCTGTTCGCCCAGCTTGAGACACCAGGCATAGGCCGTGCCCCAATCGGGAATATCGGTGCTGTAAAAGGCTGGTTCAAAGAATTTATATTCCACCAACATGCGGCTGTCCGCGGGCAGATGCTGATAGACCGTCGCCAGGTGGCGCTCAAACCGCCGCTTGCGCGCAATGAGGCTATCTTGGCCAGCATAGTTGGTGCCATCGGCAAACCACAGGCTGAGCAGATCGCTCTTGGTCTTGGTCATGATCTCACAGCATTCAAGGAGATGATCCAGCGCCTGTTCCTGCACGCCCGGATCGGGGTTGCCCAACGAACCCAACTTGTACTCGTTGTCCTGAAAGACATTGGGATTGACCGCGCCGATCTGCACGCCCTGCTCTTCGGCATATTGGCGCATGGCCGTGTAATCGCCATCTTCCGGCACATCCCACGGAATGTGGATCGCTACCGAAGGCGCAATTCCCGTCATCGCGTGGACCATGGCCGCGTCGTCCATCTTTTGGCGCGTGGTCACCGCGGCGCCGGGCCAGGGAAACGCTTTGAAACGGGTGCCACTGTTGGCATAGCCCCAACTGGGTGTCTCAATTTTGTGCGCTTTGATCGCGGCTTTCATCGCCTCGACATCAAAGCCCTGTGCCGTCAACGACTCGGCCAAGACTTCGTAGGCTTTGGTATGATCACTCATCGAAAACTCTCCTGATTTTCTTTTCGTTCAATTTCAGCAATAGCATTGCGGGCGAGTGTGATAACAACCGCACCTACAAAGTTGCTCTGGAACATCACGTATCCAACTGTCGCTGCAACCGCGCGTAGGCCTCGTCCCAGGCGGCACGGTCACCGGATGGCTCATAGGTGACGACATCGAAAGAGCGGCGGATCAGTGCGCGCCCTTCAGCTAGATCGGCCAAATCGCCCAGGGCAACGGCCTGCATAATTACATTGCCAATCGCGGTCGCTTCCACCGGCCCAGCCACCACCGGGCGACCGGTGGCATCGGCGGTGAGTTGACAGAGCAGCCGGTTTTGGGTCCCCCCGCCAACAATGTGCAGCGGCTCCAGCCGATGGCCCAGGATCAATTCCAGTTTTTCCAACACCCAGCGATATTTAAGCGCGAGGCTCTCCAGCGCACAGCGAACGATCGCGCCTTTGCTTTCGGGTACGGGCTGTCCGGTGGCCCGGCAACGGGCAACGATGCGACTGGGCATATCATTGCCCGGCTCGCTCGGTTTCAAGAAATCATCGTGGTCGGGATCGATGATGGCCAGGAAGGGTGCGGCCGCGGTGGCCAGGGCTGTTAACTCGGCATAGCTCTGCTCTGTGCCGCCCCGGGCCCAACTGCGCCGGCACTCCTGCACCAGCCACAACCCAGCCACATTTTTCGAAAGCCGATAGCTGTCATTGACGCCCCCTTCGTTGGTCAGGTTGTACGCCAATGTCTCTGCGTTGACGACGGCGTTGGGCACTTCGGCCCCCACGATCGACCAGGTGCCAGAGCTGATCCAGCCAAAGCGCTGATTGGCCGCGGGCACCGCGGCCACGGCAGATCCCGTGTCGTGACAGGCGGGCGCAACCACGGGCACAGCGGCACGCAACCCCACCTCGTCGCCAATGCTCTTTTGCAATGGCCCCAGCGTGGTGCCAGGCTTGACGATCTCGGGAAAGATGTGGGACGGAATCGCCATCGAGTCCAACAGGTCGATCGCCCAGCCCTCCGTTGTCGGGTTAAAGAGTTGGGTTGTAGTGGCGTTGGTAAACTCACAGACCTTGCGCCCCGTGAGCCAGTAGTTCAACAGATCGGGCACGGTGAGAAAGGTGGCGGCCTGCTCCAACGCCGGGCTCTGCTGTTCCACGAGCGCCAGGAGCTGATAGAGCGTGTTGATCTGCATAAATTGAATGCCCGTTTGCTGAAAGATCGCCGCTCTGGGCACTCGTTCAAAGGCCACGGCCAGCATGCCATCGGTGCGGTCATCGCGATAATGCACCGGATTGCCAATGAGTGCACCGTTTCGATCGAGCAGACCAAAATCCACGCCCCACGTGTCCAGCCCAATACTTGCGGGCGCGGCGTCCAGCGTCTGTTGCGCCCGCTCGATCCCCTGCTTGATCTCTTGCCAGAGCTGGAGCAGATTCCAGTGCAACGCATTGGGTAGCCGCACGGGCACATTGGGAAAGCGATGCACTTCGGCCAGGGTGAGCTTATCGCCGTCGAAACGCCCGATCATGGCGCGACCACTCTCCGCGCCAAAGTCAAATGCCAGATAATTCTTGGTGTTGCTCATTGTTTCCGCTTCTCCCCGTTAGGCTGCATCCGCTGCGCCCTCCCCACGGCGATAGCGCGTGCGCACGGTGTAAACGCTGTCACCGCTCAGAATGCCCCCGCGCCCAAAGAGCCGCCCATGCTGCCAGTTGGAGAGCCCCAACTCGGGCTTGTTCAGCGCGTATTGGCCATCCACCCAGCGGGTGTGATCGTCGCCCACAAAGGGTGCGTTGATCGATTCATAGAAGCGTTGTTGTTCCGCGGGATTGCTGCTGATGAGCGAGGCTACAAATTGTGGACTTTGGACATTGAAGAGTTCGACCGCTTCATCAACCGAATCGACCAGGGCCAGCGTAATCTCTGGACTCTCTTCCCACTCCCATTCGTGGCCAAGTTCGGTGCGTGCAATTGGTTCGGCGAAGGGCTCCTCAACAGCGCCCGCGGCCCGCTGCACGCTGACCATCTGCTCGAAAAGGGCGGCGGGGACAGCATCACGGTCCGAGGCCACCACATGCAATTTGCCACTTTGCCCACGTGCCGCGCCCGCGGCATGCAATCCAGCCAACACGGCTGGCACCAGTTCTGCCGCGCGCGAGCGCACGATACAACAGGTGTTCAGCGTATTGCAGACCTTGCGATCCAGTGAACGGGTGACAATGCGTTGGAAGGTAGCAATATCCGCAGATTCCGCCGCAACGATCCAAGCGCCACCGGTGCCGTGCAGACTCACCGAAACTCCGGCACTGCGCGCCAGTGCGCCCAGCATGTCCACGGCTGGGCCAGAGCCACGCGCCACCGCCAGCCCCAAACGAGGATCGGAAAAGAGCGCCCAGCCCGCGGCATGGGCAGCACTCTCCACCAGCACCACCGCGCCCGCGGGTAGCTCGGCTGCACGCAAAGCCGGCTCTACCGCTAACCGCATGATCGCCTGGGCCGTTTGCAGCGCATCGCTGCCAATGCGGAAGACGACGGTGTTACCACCGCGCAACACACCACACGCATCGGCCAATACGTTGGGGCGCCCCTCAAAGACAAAAGCCACAACGCCCAGCGCTGCGCCCACGAGTTCGACGCAAAATCCGTCGTGCTCCACCGTTTCCAATACTTGTCCCCGGCGTGAAGGGGCATCAATCCAGCCGCGCAGCCCGTCGATCATCCCCTGACGCATCTTTTCGCTGGCCACCAGTCGGGTGGTCGAGCGTCCTCTACTCTGGGCACGTTCCACATCAGCCCCATTAACCTGCTGAATTTCACTCCAGATCGCCTCGTCCGCCAACGCGGTGGCAAAGCGCTCGTAAAAGGTGGATATCTGGCTGTCGGCGATGGTGCCCATGGTGGCAAACGCCGCGACCGCCCGATCGACTGCCGCGGTGGCCAGCTGTTGTTCCGCGGCGGGAATGTGCAGGAGCTGCTCGGGCTCGGCAACCGCGGCCAATACATCGCCTGGCTGGAAGGCCGCGGCAATCTCGGCTGAGACTCGTATTATTTTTCCGCCCGCGGCCAATACCGGCATGCCCGCTTCCAATTGCGTTAATTCCATTGCATCCGTTCCTTCGCTCGTTCATTCCAACGTTCATTCCAATCAACAGTGAAAGTGGGCTCTGTTTGAAAAGAGTAGTTCCGGCAAGCGGGCAACCTACCCTTTTCAAGCCAACCGCACTGTAGTACTGTTGGGTGTAAATACCATGGCAATCAACAAGCCCAAGCTACCTGAGTAAAATGGGTCAGTTTGCCATGGGCCTATTTACGCCGGCATGTACTAGGCGTCGGCCAGGGCTTGTTTGCCCGCTTCCAACAGTTCGATGATGCGATCCACATCATAGACACAGCCGCTCCAGGTGCCACCGCTGGCATTTTGCAGCGCGGCCCAGAGCCGGGTGTCATCGGGCAGCCGGGGTTCGGGCTGCATGTCGGGGTGGGGATCGCGCGTGTTGAGTACCGTGGCCCCCTCTTCCGCGCTATAGTCCACGCCGTCATGTCCAACTAGATTGACGGAGCCGGTGAGGTTGACCGTGTCGATGATGATCTCCACCGTGTCGCCTTCGCGCAGCTTGCCAATCGGACCGCCCGCCAATCCCTCTGGCCCCATGTGGCCAATACAGGCGCCGGTGCTGACGCCGCTGAAACGGGCATCGGTGATCAGGGCCACTTCTTTGCCCCAATCCAGATGTTTGAGCGCGGCGGTCAGTTGATAGGTCTCTTCCATGCCACTGCCGAGTGGGCCACGCCCCACCACCACAATAATGTCACCAGCCTGCACTTTGGCCTTTTCGCCCGTGCCTTTGATGGCAGCAATGGCCGCCCGCTCGCTGGTAAAGACGCGGGCAGGACCGCGTTTGCGATAGACGCCGTCGTCATCGATCACGTCGGGGTTAATCGATGTGCTTTTAACCACGGAACCCTCGGGGCAGAGATTGCCCACGGGGAAAGTAACGGTACTGGTCAGGCCCCGTTCGCGCGCCCGCTGGGGGTTCATGATCACATCATCGGGATCGATACCATCCTGCTCTTGCAGCCGCGCCCGCACCCGTTCACGACGTTCGCTGCCCGCCCATTCATCGAGCAGCTCATCGAGCGTGCGCCCCATGACGGTGGTGGCGTTGAGCCGCAACAGCCCCAACTCGCGCAGATGCAACATTGTCTCGGGCACGCCGCCGGCCATGAAGACCTGTACCGTCGGGTGCCCAACCGGCCCATTGGGCAAGGCATCGACGAGCCGGGGCACCTGGTTGTTAATGCGCTGCCAATCCGCAACGGTGGGCCGGGGCAGACCAGCGGCGTGTGCCACCGCGGGAATGTGCAGCAGCAAATTCGTGCTGCCGCCAAAGGCCGCGTGCACCACCATTGCGTTGTGCAGTGCATCTGCAGTCAAAATGTCGCGCGTGCTCTGTTTCGCCGCTTCCAGCCCCATGAGTGCCAATGCCGAACGCTTTGCCAGATCCAGCCAGATCGGTTGGCCAGAAGGTGCGAGCGCGGCGTGCATGATCGTCAGCCCCAATGCCTCGGCCACCACCTGGGATGTGGCAGCAGTGCCCAGGAATTGACAACCGCCGCCGGGCGTCGCGCAGGTACGACAGCCGATCTCCGCGGCCTCTTCCAACGTAATCGCGCCATGTGCGTAGCGCACACCAATTGTTTGAGCCTTGCCCGCGTCTTCCCCCTCCGCGGCGGGCAACGTCACCCCACCAGGAACGAGAATCGTTGGCAGTTCATGTTGAGCAGCAAGGGCCAACATCATGGCGGGCAAGCCTTTGTCACAGGTTGCCACCCCCATGATGCCCTTGCGCGTGGGCAACGAACGAATCAGACGGCGCAAGACAACCGCGGCATCGTTCCGATAGGGTAGGCTGTCCATCATGCCCAGCGTCCCTTGGCTGCGTCCGTCACAAGGATCGGTGACAAAGCCAGCAAAGGGAATGGCACCTTCGGCGGTAAACTCCTGGGCCGCGGCCTGCATTAGCAAACCCACTTCCCAGTGGCCAGTGTGATAGCCCAAGGCAATGGGAGTTCCATCCGGGGCCCGGATGCCACCCTGGGTGCTCAGGATCAAAAACTCTTTGCGGCGCAACATTGAGGGATCCCAGCCCATGCCCACATTTTGGCTCAGGGCAAAGAGATCGCCACTGGGTGCATTGAGCAATAGTTCTGGATCAAGCGGGAGCGCGCCTTCGGGACCATCTGCACTGGTGTAGACATCATAGATAGAGGTGTCGCTTGTGTCAACGGATAAGGGCGCGGTGGATGTAGCCGTTTCTTTTTCAGTCATGCCATGCTCCTCGGCAGCTATCGGTTCAGGGTTTCAGTTTGCGGTTGGGGAGGTCCAATATTGTAAGACGAATAGTAACATTTTTGCCAGGGGATGACAACCACCAGTGCCAAGTGAGGTACGCCCCGCGTCGACAATTTCGCGTCTGCGGTGCGGGGCTGTTGTGGCTGGTGGCGTGGGCTTACCTTTACCCCCACCTTTTTCTGCCAGAAGTAGAGGTGGGGTCAATATGACCGGCATCTGGGAGATGCCGGTCCTGTCTCAGAGAGAGTCATTCCACCCGCTCGACTGATGGGTAAAGCTAATTGAGCAATCATTTACATGTTGCACAGTGGAGGAATCAGCGTTCTCTAACGCTGGACGTGCGCAGTAGAGAATGCACACTCAACAAGGTGCAAGCTCTATTTGCTTTCTCTGTGAGGTGGCGTGGGGGGAGAAAGGCCACAGCAGCTAGGTAGACCACGGGGTCAGAGCCACTCTTCCAATTCGCAAACATTTTGCAGAACAATATCGGCATCGCGCATGTCACGTTCCTCGCCCAGCCCTTGCAAAACGCCCACCGCGGCCATCCCCATGGCCCGCCCCGTGCGCAAGTTGACATCCGAATCACTCGCCACCAGAAATTGCTCCGGCTCCATTTGCAGCTGTTCGGCTATCAGCGTGAGTCCTTCGCTGTGGGGCAAGAGATTGCGCACATCCTGTCGAGTCACAATGGTCTGAAAGAGGGTCTCGTCGATGCCGGTGCGGCGGCAGAAGAGCTGCAACGAATGTCGATCGCGGGCGGTGATCAAGGCGAGCCGATAGTGCGGTGCCAACCGCTCCAAAACGGTCAACACGCCGGGCTGCAGCGTCAGCGCTTCCGGCGGTGGATAGCCCCGGAGCCGGTTGAAGAGGGGCAGCGAACGTTCGAGCAGCGTCACGGAGTCGGAACGGCTGAATTGGCTGATCAGAAAGTTGATGAAGCCTTCCAGCCCAATCATCAAGCGGCGCGCTTGATCGCGCCGATGGTCGGGTGGAATGAGCCAATCGAGCCAGCGTGCAGGTTGGGCGGCCCAGGCCGTCACCTGCCAATCCAGCTCGGTGAGCGTGCCATCGAGATCAAAGATAATTGCCTCAACTTTGCGCCCGCCAATGAGACCGCGGATGCGCACGCCGACCTGCCTACCCTGACGCAGCTCAAATGGTTCTTGATCCAGCAACTTGCGGTAAATATAGAGCAGGATGGTACGCGCGCTGGCAACAGTGGGCGTGGCGAGCAGCACGCCCAGCGCGCCAAAGACCAACGCACCGCTGATGACACAGACGAAGGCCACCGCGGGGTGCAGTTTCACTCGCCCTCCAACCAGTTGCGGGATGAAATAGATACTCTCGACCTGGGCGATTACGGCATAGATTGCGAGCACGATCAGCCCAAAGACGATGTTGCTCACATTCATCCAGGTGGAGCCTTGGAAGAGCGCAACCAACACGCCAATGGTAC
The DNA here is from genome assembly GCA_965228585.1 of Caldilineaceae bacterium. Lineage (GTDB taxonomy): Bacteria > Chloroflexota > Anaerolineae > Caldilineales > Caldilineaceae > JAHBVH01. The sequence goes on along the minus strand of CBDDHX010000004.1, from coordinate 1,134,139 downwards.
CGCTAATGCCGGGACCAATGGAGGGCAGGAATTCCATGATCGCGGCTAGCAGTGCCAGCCCACCCGCATTGGCCATGCCAACAATCGCCAGCGGAATCCAGGTGACGATCCCCACCACAGTCGCCAACACCAATTGCCCGCGTAAAAATCCTTCCCAGATCTGTACGATCTCCTGGCCCAGTTGCCGTGCATCTTCCTGATAGTCGAGGGGGATCTGCTCCAGCATCAACCGCTGTAGCTTGTTCAGGTCCTTGAGCAGCCAGAAATTGAGCACCATGACGTAGACCACCGTGAGCACGCTGGTGGTTACGCCTCGAAAGATTAGAATTGGATTGGCAGTGATCACGCTGATCACATTTTGCAGGGCATCATCGAGTGGTTGAAAGAGATTGCCAACCGAGAGCAGGCGATCGCCAAGTTGAATTTCGATTGAAAGTAGACTGGCACTGATCTCTTCGACAGTCTGTTGCAGAGAAGCAGCCATGCCACTGGCCCGGGGAATAATCAGCACGGTGACCAGCGCCAAGACCAAAATCAGCCCGGCATAGAGCACGACGACAGCGGCAGCACGCGCCCAACCAGTCCGCTGCTGAATCCAATTGACCGGGTAGCCTAGAATAAACGCCATGAGGAACGCGACAATGGTCGGCGGGATCATGGCTCGAAAGGTAATGATCAGTGCAAGGAGGGTAATAACGAGGGCAGCGGTAACTACAATCTTGGTGATATTGTTCCAGCGACGCGAGGGCATGGCGGCTCATTCTGCTCTATCATGCGGCTGCGACTCTGTGGACAGGGAAGAGACCAACCGCCAGGAGGGGGATTTGGTTCAAAAAATTCGTAATTCGCTCAGGGGCCAGTAGCGCAACCAAACCCGGCCTTTGATATCTTCGCGCATGATCGGGCCAAAGATGCGACTGTCATTGCTATTGCTGCGGTTGTCCCCCAGTACAAAATACTCCAGCGGGCCAAGTGGGCGAGCCGTCATGTTTTGCAAATAGATTTCATGGGGAAAAGGCTCGGGCAACAGTTCGCCGTTGATGTACACCTTACCATTCTCGATGGAGACTGTTTCGTACGGCAAGCCCACCACCCGCTTCACAAGCAATTCATCCATTGCGGGCAACTTGATCACGACAATATCGTTGCGGTGCGGGGCATGAAAGAAACGATAGGTAAACTTATCGACGATCAGGCGCTGGCGCTCGTACAGATTGGGTTGCATGCTCCGGCCGTAGACAATGGTCGCCTGGGCCAAAAAGAGGTGGATCGTCAGGGCGAGCAGCAGCGCTGGCAAGAGTACTTGCGCGAGCTCGCGCAGGACGAAGCCGCCCACGCGGCTGGGCTCTACTGTGGCGACTGTCCGCTCGTGGTGGTTGATGACATCCATTTCTGGGTAAACGGGTGCTGTATCAACGGGTGCTGTGTGAATTGAAGCAGCCACAGGCGAACTAGCTCTTTGGCCGGCCACCGCATGCCCCGGCTCGACCGCATGAAATTTTTCATCTCGCATAAACAAGACTCTTCTCTCTGCCACTCTTCGCTCTGCCACTCTCTGGAAGAAACCCCGAGCAGTGGACCACCGGCTCTGATCTGTCCCCCCTCCACGGCTGAAACCACGGCGATGGAATGAGCCAAATCACCTTCCAAACTGATGGACCCGATAGATAGACCGACCGGTTCGTAGAGACAGGATTTCTATACAACAGTATGATTGCAACAGTATGATTGTAACAGTGCCTATAACAGTTCTGTATGGCGATCGCTGACAAAGTTAGCGAACACGATCGCGATCAAAGATAACGATTATCGTGTAAGTATACTGATTTGAAATAGATTTGTCCAAATAGAAGTGAAAAAGTTATACTCAAGAACATGTCTTTCACGAACCATTCTCTATCGATTCCATCCATCCACAAAATCAATCGAGCCATGCGGACACGCACCCTTGCAACCAGAGAGAAGAGAAGCACGGCACGCGGTTGCTGGCGTTATCACGCGCTTTTGTGGATCATTTGCTGTACACTATTTCCCCATACACTTTGGGCCCAGAACAGAACCAGCACCCCGGCAGTCGCACCGACAAGCTCGGCCATGCCACAGCCAGAGGCGACCGTGCTGGCAACGGAACAAGCCACCGACAGCCCCGCCACCACACCCACCGCTAGCAGACCCGCCACGACTGTACCCGCCACGACTGTACCCGCCACGACTGTACCTGCCACGACCACTCCGGCCAGTGAACTAACCGCGCAGGAGCAGCTGAAAGAAGAGACGGAAGAGCAGATCGAGCACTTCTTGCAGAACATGTCGCCAGCAGAGCGAGTTGGGCAACTCTTTGCCATTCACATCGAGGGCAGTGCAGTAACAGCCGAGAGCGATATCATTGAATTGATCCACCGCTATCACGTGGGCACCGTGATTCTGACCCCCAATCACGAAAATCTCACCAATGCGAAAGGCGTGGACACACCGCAAGAGATTGCGATTCTCACCAATCAGCTACAGGCTCTTGCCTATGGCTATCTGCTGGCGGCCGATCAGGCGCTGCCTCCCGTTGCCGCCACCCGCCCCCTCACGGCAACCCTATCACCGACTGCAACACAAAGTGTCACCCAGAGCATTTTGGGGATTCAGCCGCTGCCTGCATTGGATGAACAGGGCGAGCCAATTCAGAATGTGCAGATTCCGCTGCTGATTGGCGTGGAACAGGTGGGCGATGGCTATCCGGCCACGGCATTGCGGCGCAATTTTACGCCGCTGCCTTCCCAATTAGCCCTCGGCTCTACCTGGAATCCCGAGCTGGTGCGGACAGTGGGGGCGATTGTGGGGCGCGAATTGAGTGCCGTGGGGGTCAATCTGCTGTTGGGGCCATCGTTGGATGTTGTGGACCAGCCGCGGACAGATCCAGTGGGTGCGCTCGGCATCCACACCTTTGGCGGCGATCCCTACTGGGTTAGCAAAATGGGCAGTGCCTATATCAGTGGCATCCACGCCGGGAGCAACAACGGTCTCGCCGCCATTGCCCGCCACTTTCCCGGCCAGGGCAGCATCGACCGCTTGCCGGAACAAGAGGTCGCCACAGTCCAACAGAGCCTAGCCGAGTTGCAGCGCATTGCCCTGCCGCCCTTCAAAGCGGTTACGAGCGACGCCACACCACTATCCGATCCAGCAGCCAGCAATGGCGCGGTCGATGGGTTGATGACCAGCCACATGCGTTTTAGCGCTTTTCAGGGCACCACCTCGTCGCGGATTCCACCAATTAGCTTTACCCCTGAATTGCAGATCGCACTGGAACAGGTGGGTATCGCCGATTGGCATGAAAATGGCGGGATTCTCATGACCAATGCACTGGGTACACCGGCCATCCGGCGCTACTATCAGACATCGCAACAGGAGTCGCCGTATCGAGTGATCGCATTGGACGCGTTTGCGGCTGGTCACGATTTAATCTATCTGGCACAACTCAGCCCCAGCCAGGATTGGGCGAGTGAAAAGCGCCACATCAAGGATGTGATTCAGTTCTTTCAGGAGCGATACCAGACCGACGCTGACTTTCAGGCCCAAATTGATGTGGCTGCACGACGCGTGCTACGCCTGAAGCTCAATCTCTATCGCAACCGCAACAGCCAACAGAGCCTCACGGCTTCGCCGGCCACGTCCCAACCGCTTGCTACCGGAACATTTGCTACTGGGCCCAGTCCAGTGGCGGCACGGCTATCACTCAGCCCGCTGGAGCAGTTGCTGGTCAAGCGGGACGAACTCGCCATCTTTGCGCCGGAGAGCAGTCACTATCAACAAGCCGCGGCCACGGTGAGCCAGGTAGCCCGCGAGAGCATGACGCTGCTCTACCCCGATCTGACGAGCCTGTCGAGCAGCGTTCCCGCGCCGCCCCAGCCGTCCGATCAATTGTTGATCTTTAGCGATAGTCGGCTCTTTCAGGAATGTGCAACTTGCACTGCCGAGACCATGCTCGGGCCAGAGGAGTTGAAGAGCATCATGACGCGCTTGTATGGCACCGAACCAGGGGCCACGGGCCAGATCGTGCCGGAGCAGGTGCAAGGTCGCAGCTTTACCGAATTGGCGGCACTGCTGGCGGCTCAAAATCGGGCCGAGCTGGAAGCAGAGGCAGCCCCGACCCTAACCACAACTGTGGCGATCACCGGCAACGGTCCCTTTCGCGCGATTACAACCACGGTCGATCCGACGCGCGCCAATGAATTGGTGACGGTAGATGCCACAACCGTACCGCTACCGGTGGATAGTGAAGCGGCAGACAATGCAGAAGATTTGGTGGAGCAGCCACTGAGTGGAACCGAACGTTTGCAGCAGCTGATCGATGAATCCGACTGGATCATCTTTGCCATGCTCGATGTGGATCCAGAGCGCAACCCCAGCAGTGACGTCGTCAAACAATTTCTGCGTCAGGAAAGCGAACAACTCAACGACAAACACCTGATCGTGCTCTCGCTCAATGCGCCCTACTACCTCGACGCCACCGAGATCAGCAAACTGACCGCCTATCTCGGTCTCTACAGCAAGACGCAACCCTTTCTGGAGAGCGCGGTCCGCGCGCTCTTCCGCAGCTATTCCCCCACCGGCGCGCCCGCTGTCAGTGTACCCGGCACCCGCTTCGACAATTTGGCCGAGCGGCTACAGCCCAATCCCGCGGAAGATCTTGAACTGAGTGTGAGGGTGAATGGGGAACTGCTCGAACCATCGCCCGAGAATGGCGCGCCGGTGGTGGATGCGAACTCGCTGTTGCGCTTGCAAGTGGAACAGATTACCGACCACAACGGCCATTTGGTTCCCGATGGCACAGTGGTCCAGTTCCACTTGGTCTATGAAAATCCAGAGATGACCTTGGCTGTTGAGCCAGTCTTCACCCGCAACGGCAGCGCGGCCACAGAGGTATTGCTCACCCAACCCGGTCGTCTCGCCATTGCGGCCAGTGCGCGCGAAGCCAGCACCGCTGCGGCGCGCATGCTAACTGTACAGGATCCGAGCACAGCAAATGGTGGTGGGGACACAGCCGCACAGCCAGCCACCGCGGCGATTACCAGCACCCAACCTACGCCCGTCACCGCGGCGACGGGCGCTACCCCCGCGGCCAGTGAAGGGCTGACAACGCTCACTGCCGACGAACCGTCGGGCGGGACAGGTGGGCAAGCGGACTGGCGAGCGCTACTCATTGCCATCTTTACGATCATCATCACCCTGAGCCTGCTGCTGATTTTGCAGATCCACCTGATCTCGCGCACGATTCTAGTCAAGAACATGCTCTGGGCGACGATCTTTGGTCTGGCAACCTATATCTTCTTTGCCGTGGGCGTATTGCCGGGTTCACGCTCCCTCGCCACCTCCTTCCGCCAATGGAGCGCGGCGGTCGTCGTCTTCATCGGCATGCTGCTCCCCCTGCTCTGGCTACAACTCAGCACGGAAAAGCCCGAACAGGGGAAGTAGCACACGGCACAGACACACAAAAAGAAGCGGCTCCCGCGTTGGTTGCAACGCGGGAGCCGCTTCTTTTTGCCAAATTGAATGAGTTCAATGCGGGAACAACAGCTAGCACCCCCGACAGGATTCGAACCTGTGCACCCGGCTCCGGAGGCCGGTGCTCTATCCCCTGAGCTACGGGGGCACGTGTCATGCCGCAACCAATTTTATATCACAGATTTCTGGCTGCGGCAAATCACCTCACACAGCAACAGGGTGCGTACCACATTTGGGGCCCAGACCGGACGCTCAATCTGCTTCTCTTCTGTACCTCCCCGAAAATGGGACGCACCCCACACAGCAACAGGGTGTCACTGCTCTGCCACATTCCTCACTGGCCGCTCAAGTTGGTAGCCCCACAACATGGCGAGGCGGCGTGCGTCATACAGGTATGATATTGCACAGGTACAAAATCATACGGGTGCAAATGAGTAGGTTTTTACTCGTTGATGGTTTCGTCCGTGCACCACACGCCACGCCAGCCCCTGGGGGAACCCTCAATCCAAACCTCTGTGCCATTCTCATCTGTGGATGAGTGCGGTATAATTGCGCTATGTATCTCGATCGAACCTATCGCCCACGCCGCCGCAATCGGGGGCTCAGTCGCTACTGGCCACTCGTTCTGCTGCTGATCTTGGGTGTCATTCTCTATGAAGAACAGCCGACGTGGCTGATCCCTCAACAGATCACACCGACGCCGACCCCCACCCGCAGCGCTGTCTTTTACCAGGCAGAGGCAGAAGCAGCCTTGCGCAATGGGCGCTACGATGAGGCGTTTCGTGCCTATGAGCGCATGAGCACGCTCGAACCCAACAATCCAAATCCGCTGATTGCACGCTCACAGTTGTACATCATCTTTCGCGATCCAGAGGCGGCGCTGCAGATGGCCCAACGTGCCGTTGGCCTGGCCCCGGAAAGTGCCGATGCATTGGTGGCTCGTGCCCGGGCGCTCAACTGGAATAACGATAACGACAATGCGATCATTGACGCGCTGGATGCGCTCGATCTGGAACCCGCACACGCCACGGCCCTGGCGGTTCTGGGCGAAATCTACAGCGATGAGGGGCTGTGGGATCGCGCTGCCGACTATCTGGAACAAGCACTGACAGTAGAGCCTGATAATATTACCGCGCTGCGCAATCAGGCCTACTATCATGAACGGCGCGGCGATTACGAAGCAGCGGTGCAGGGCTATCTGGCTGCAATCGAGGCCGCGCCCCATCGGTTTGATCTCTATATTGAGCTGGGTCGCCAATACAGCGTTGGGTTGGGCGAATTTCAAAAGGCGGTCGATACCTATCGTCAGGCCGCGGAAGTTTACGAAGCGCCCATTACGCTCGATGCACTGGGTGAGGGGCTGTACAATCAGGGGGATCACCTACAGGCGGTGCGCGAATTGCGGCGCGCGGTAGAGATGGACGAACATTATGGTCCCGCGCAGGTCCACCTGGGGATGGCGCTCTTTGCGCGCCGCAATTTTGAAGACGCCGCGCTACACCTGGAGACCGGGCTGCGCCTCCTGGGTGACAAGGCGCGGGTCGAGCAGCTCTATACGCTGGGCTTGGCCTATATTTACAAGGAGCCGCGCGAATGTGAAGAAGCAATTCTCTGGTTGCAACGGGCGCTGGCCATTGTGCCAGACAACGGCCCTGCCCTGGATGGCATGCGTGCCTGTGTCGGTGGCTGAAATCCTGCCATTTCCATCAGCGCTTGCATCAACCATTTAAAGATGCTCTGCTCATCGCCAAAGGGTGCCTTTGGAAAACCCTTCACGCCCCACGCTACGTAACTCAAGCCCCGGCATGAATGCACGGGGCTAGCAAACGACGCAGGCTGAAGCCCGCTTTGTTAAACTTTTTCGATAGTCGACTGCTAAAGCTGAGTCAAACTTACTATGTCTGTAAAACAATCTCGTCTGAAATCCGATTCCTCTCGCTCTGCCAGCTGGACGCTACCCGATCAACATAAACGGCGCCGACTGGAACCGTCGCCCTCGACAAAGAAAGAAGCGGAGGCAGCCGAGGCGACCGAACGCCGGCCCGCGCCCCCCACCACGGCCGCACGCACCACCACCAGCAAACGGCGCCTGCAGCGACGAATCGCCCCGTTGGAGCTCTTGCAACAGCCATTTCAGGCCAGTGTGCGCAAGGTCTTTGATCTGCGGCGCATGCTCTATGTGCTGGCGTTGACGATCCTGGTGCTGCTCTTGCCCACACCCGCCGGGCTGACATTACAGGGCCATCGGGCACTGGCACTCTTTGTCTTCACCGGTGCCATTCTGGCGCTGGAACCGGCACCGCTGCCCATTGCCGCGCTCATGGTCCCCGTTGCCCAGATTGCGCTGGGGATCAGCGTGGCAGGCGAAGCCTTTAGTCCGTTTGGTACGCCCGTGCTCTTTCTCATCTTGGGTAGCCTCTTTTTGGCCGAAGCCCTGCGCAAACATGGCCTGACCCGACGCCTGGCACTCTACGCAATTATCCAGAGCGGGGGTAACTTTCGCTACCTAGTGCTGGGGCTCATGCTGACGGCCGGGCTGTTGAGCATGTGGGTGTTGAACACCGCGACCACCGCGGTGCTGATCCCGGTGGCGATTACAATTGCACAGCGGGTGCAACGCCCCGAAGATGCCCAGCGGGCTCTGACGTTGCTCATCCTCTGCATTGCCTACAGCGCAAGCATTGGCGCGATGGCAACCGTTATGGGCAGTGGAGAAAATGCCATTGCGAGCACCGCGCTCGATCAGTCAATAGCCACCGGATTTGGCTTTTTGGATTGGATGAAGTATGGATTGCCGCTGGTGATCATTCTGCTGCCCCTGAGTTGGTTGCTGCTCTTTCAGGCGATCAAGTTGCCGAGTATCGAGATTGATACCTCACCGGTGGAACAGGAGCTGGAGCGCTCGGGCAAGTTGAGTATGCCCGAGCGGGAAATCTTGCTGGTGCTCGGTGTTTCCGTGGTCTTTTGGGTGGCGGGTGCCAACATTGAAAAGTGGCTCAACCTGCCCACCAGCATTCTGAGCAATGCCGTGGTGGCGATTGGCGCGGTGGCCGTGCTCTCGGTGGAAGAGATTATCGATTGGAACGATCTGAAGGGGGTGAACTGGGGTGTCTTCTTTGTGATTGGGGCGGGGCTCACGTTGGGCTATGCACTGGAAAAGAGTGGGGCCAATGCCTGGTTTGCCGCGCTGCTAGCGCCGGTGTTGCAACCCCTGCCCTACATTGTTATCTTGGTTGCACTGATAGTGATGGGGTTCACCCTCACCCAATTTATGAACAACGTGACACTTGGTGCGATCCTAACACCGGTGTTGGTGACGCTGGGTGAAGCAAGCGGGATTGCCCCCATGCGACTGCTGTTGCCCACCATCTTTTCGCTGGCGCTGGCCTACACACTGCCCAGTGCCAGCGCCCGCATGACGCTGGTGGCGGTGACAGGCGCGGTCGAAAGCAAGGATATGGTGCGGGCGGGTCTCTTTGTCGGTGTGCCATCCGTGCTTGTGATCCTGGCATTCTTTTACGCGTTGAGCAGATTTGGCCTCATTTAGCGCCTCTCTGAAAGTGCGGTTGACGCCTACAGCACCACCAGCCAGCTGGCGAGCGAGAGAATCTCAGCAGAGATATTCAGTGCAGTGAGAGCCCAGTTATTCGCAGTGGCTCGCAAGTATCGTCCGTGGTTGTACTCTGTAGGTATGCTCTGTAGGAATGCCCTGTAGGTATGCTCTGTAGTGATGCTCTGTAAGTATCGAGTTACCATGTTTGATCGATTGCACGCTGCATCTAGCCAACTCACGTCTCGAGAACAGATTGCCAGCGAACTTCACTCGCCATGGCCAAGAGTTGTTCTCGACAAGTTGCGTGAATCCTGATCTGCTTGCAACGGCTGTTCAAAATAAGGGGGAAGTATGCGCATTTGGCTCATTGGTGCCGACGAGCGAGGGACAGAAGCGATTCGCCAGCTCGAAAAGAGTCCACAGATCGATCTGGTCGTGAGCGATCCAAGTGATCAACCCAAAGCCGTGGTCGAGGGAGCGCTGGATCACATTGATTACGTGGAACGCATAACGTCGCTCAACATCAACCAGGTTGCACGTCGTGTGCGCCCTGATCTCATTCTGATCGATGCCGGCGCGCTGGAACGCAACTGGGGCCGGGTGACGGGGGGCAGCGCGCTTTCAGAGGCGATGACCTATGAGATGGCCACGGCTTGCGAGTATCCTTGCATTGTTTTGGATTGATATTGCGGATGAATCCGCCGCCGAAAGCAGTAGAGCCGCCCCTGCTGCTTGGAAACAGTGCTCCCGGCAAGTGTGGCCCGTGGCGCGTCGCTTTTTCGCTCGAAGATCATAAAGGTACCCAACTGCATTATGGCAAGTACATTTTCCTATTCGAATCTTTCCAGTCAGTCTGATCTGTTGTCGCACAAGCTCTCCAAAGAATCGCCACTGAGCCATGCCACGCCCCACAATCTGGGGCTCTATCGGCTCGAAGGGTTCAGCGGCAATCACGATGCCTTGTTAACCCTGCACGAATGGCTCACGGGAATAGATGATCTGCCCGCAATCGCCATCAGCGGTGAACAGGGCAATGGCAAGAGCACCCTGGCCACGGCCGCGGCGTGGAATCACTTTCACCACTTCCGCGATGGCATTGTGCGGGTGAGCGCGGCCGGGGCCAATCGCTTTCGGCTCTATGATGTGGTGCGCACGATGGATAGCGTCTTTGGCACCGAGTTGACCCGCTCCAGCGAAGAGCGCTGGGGGATCAGCATTCTGGAACAGCTCTATCGTCGTCGTCGCCTTTTGATCATCGACAAGCTGGCCGGCGCCACGGAACAGGAGTTGGCTACGCTGGTAGATGTAATCAGCCACCTGCATGAGTCAGGCGGACAGTCCCGCATCCTGCTAATCGAACGCAATTTTCACCCCCTCATTGCCGATCTGGTTCAATTCCAGCACATCCATCTGGAAGGCTTGAATGAGACCGAGATCGCGGAATTTGTCGAAAAGCGTGCACCCGCATCGATCAAGAATGCAGCGCTGGAACATCTCGCATTTCTCTATCGCCTGACCCGGGGCCGGCCGCTGAGTATGCGACTGGTGCTGGGGTTGCTCCTCGATTTTCAGGCCGAAGAGTTGGGGTTGTTGTTGCAGAGCAGCTGCGATGAACAGGGCGCGGTCCACGCCAGCGATCTGGTCGCCTTTGCCGTGGAAAACTTTGCTGTCTTCAATCCACAGGTGGGGCCGCTCATGGGGCGGCTGGTGAGCGCGGCGGGAGGCGCTTCTGTTCGTGCGCTACACGAACTATTTTGGGAAGACCTGGGCACGGCAAGTGAACTGGATGCCACCTTGCAGGCGCTCTTGGATCGTGGCCTAATCGAACATGATCCCTATCGTCAGCGCATTGTGCTCCACCCGCTGATCCGCGCCTACCTGAATCAAAATGCGATCATGTTGGGCGAAGAGTGGGAGCGCACCCACGCCAATTACTATCTCTCCTTTGCCCAACGCTACGGTGCAGTGCCCATCGACCGTTGGCACGAAGTTGATGTTGAATGGGGCAATATCTATCAGGGTGCAGATTGGTGTACACAGCGCACCAACCGGCTCTGGGAGCAGGATACGTGGGAGCTGTTGGCCCGCGAACAGGAGAGCGACAGCGCACTGCGCGTGCCCGAAGGCGACCAGACTGTGTATGACGATCTGCGGCTGGCGCGCAACTATGGCATGGCCATGGCTCACTATGCGTTCTGGCGTCATCCCCCCGGCATTATAGATTGGCTGGCTTCGGGGGCCATTGCGGCCCTGGCCCTCACCGATCTGCGGGATTACGCTTGGCTGCAGATGAGCATCGGGCGGCAGCTATTTTTCACGGGAAATGTGCAGGAAGCCGTGGGTTGGCTGGCACGCGCTCAGATTACCTTCGACGAGCGCGATCAGCTCATGGCGCTTGCCTATGCACTCACCGATCTGGGCACCTCGTATCGAGTGATGAATGAACCACGCCGGGCGCTCAATTACTTTAGCGCGGCCTTTGATGCGGTGGCTCAACTGGGCGATCAGAACGCGCTGGCTACTGCCTACATGAACCGGGGCAGCGCACACTACAGCCTGAACAACCCGGAACAGGCGCTGCAAGAGCATCGCCAGGCACTGCGCATTGCACTGCGGCTCGAAGATGACCAGTTGGCGGCCAGTGCCTTCAATAACATGGGCCTCGCCATGGAGGCTATGGAGCGAATCGACGATGCGATCGCGGCCTATTCCTATGCGTTGGATGTCTTTCGACGCATTGACAACGTGGTTGGCGTCAGCACCTGTTACAACAACCTGGGGTCGGCCAGCTATGCCCAGGGCAACCTTGAACAAGCACTACAGTGGTATGAACGTGACTTGAAATTGGGGGAACAGCGTGGCACCTGGACCGACATGGCCGCCACGCTGCACAACCTGGGCCACGTGGCGGTGGAACAGGGTGACCACGAACAGGCGCTCATCTATTTTGAGCAGAGCCGTGAACTCTATGCTGCGTTTCAGTTGGAAGAATATATGGAAGAGGAAGAAGAGATGATTGCGTATATAAAACAAACAAAACTCTAACAATAAATTTGCGTGGAATTAGCAAATTGCCACCAAAATAAAGAATATCACGCACAACGCCAATTTGCGCAGAGCAAAAGCGTGCGGTATCATAGGGCCAATTAGCACTCTAACATCAAGAGTGCTAATTCTTTGTCAGGCTATTTTTTGTCAGAATATTTTCGAAGTACGTCGAAAAGTACTTGTCGAAAAGTAATTGTAGTGAACTGCTTATGTTGATTTGTCGCACAGCCCTGCCAGCACTTTTAGTGGTAGCGAGTTTGAGTAGTAAAAACTTGAGTAGCAAAACCTGATTAGCATAGATGAGCAGTATGAAACAGTGCTTGCGCAATAGTTTTTGCAAAACAAACCACGGGCTGCATCGGCAAATGAATATAAAATTTCAGCAAATTGTATCACGAAATTCGATCTGCTTCAAAGTCAAGGAGGATTGAACGATGAATCTGAAACCATTGGGTGACCGCCTGGTCGTAAAGCCACTGGAACAAGAAGAACAGACCACCTCGGGTATTTTCTTGCCCGAGACAGCCAAGGAAAAACCCCAGCAGGGCAAGGTTGTTGCTGCTGGCCCTGGTGCGGTCAAGGACAGTGGCGACCGCGTCGCCATGGAAGTCAAGGTAGATGATACGGTGCTCTATGCCAAGTACTCCGGCACCACCATCAAGCTCGAAGGAACTGAGTACCTGATTCTCAAGGAAACCGACGTTCTGGCGATTGTCGAGTAAGGTTCCACCCGGAAGGACCCGCGGCAGGAGAGAAGACTCAAAACTCAATTGTTCTCACTCGCCGCAAACAATAGCTCTTTACTCATAGAGAAACTATTTTCAGGTAGTCTCCCCATGGGGGTCGTTGCCACTACATCCACATGAAAAGCTCACAGTGAAAACTCACAGTGAAAGCTCGGCAGCGCTTAGACCTGGAAAACTCCATATTGGTAGGCTACTTATTTTCAAGGAGTGAAATAAAAAATGGCAAAGCAAGTTGTTTTTGAAGATTCCGCGCGCAAGCGCTTGCAAGCCGGTGTCGATGCACTGGCCAATGCTGTCAAGACCACGCTTGGCCCCAAGGGTCGCAACGTGGCCTTGGACAAGAAGTGGGGCAGCCCAACCGTCACCCATGATGGCGTGACCGTTGCCAAAGAGATTGAACTGGAAGACCCATTTGAGAACATGGGTGCCCAACTGCTCAAGGAAGCTGCCACCAAGACCAACGACGTTGCCGGTGATGGTACCACCACCGCCACCGTGTTGGCCCAGGCCATCGTCAAAGAAGGCCTGAAGAATGTCACCGCCGGTGCCAACCCCATGCAGATCAAATGGGGCATCGAAGCTGGCCGCGACGCCATTGTCGCCGAGCTGAAAAAGATGGCCACCCCGGTTTCGGGCAAAGACGGAATTGCCCAGGTTGCCAGCATCTCTGCTGCAGATTCCCACATCGGTAACCTGATTGCCGAAGTGATGGACAAGGTTGGCAAAGATGGTGTCATCACCGTTGAAGAGAGCCGTGGTCTGGAATTTGAGACCGAGTATGTCGAAGGTATGCAGCTCGACCGTGGCTACCTGAGCCCCTACTTCGTCACCAATTCCGAACGCATGGAAGCAGAGATCGAAGATCCCTACATCCTCATCACCGACAAGAAGATCAGCAGCGCCCAGGACATCGTTCCAACCCTGGAGAAGCTGGTGCAGATTGGCAAACGTGAGTTTGTTGTCATCGCCGAAGATGTTGATGGCGAAGCACTGGCGACCCTGGTGCTCAACAAACTACGTGGTATGGTCAACGTTTTGGCCATCAAGGCACCTGGTTTTGGTGACCGCCGCAAGGCCATGCTGCGCGACATCGCCATCCTGACCGGTGGTCAAGTCATCACCGAAGAAGTGGGCCGCAAGCTCGACAGCGTCATGCTCGAAGATCTGGGCCGCTGTGACAAGGTTGTGAGCACCAAGGATGACACCACCATTGTTGGTGGCGCAGGCGAAAGTGACGCGATCCAAGGTCGCATCAACGAGATTCGCGCCGAGAGCGAAAACAGCACCAGCGACTATGATCGCGAGAAGCTGCAAGAACGCCTGGCCAAGCTGGCCGGTGGTGTGGCCATCGTGCGTGTCGGTGCTGCCACCGAGACCGAGCTGAAAGAGAAGAAACACCGCGTGGAAGATGCGCTGAGCGCCACCCGCGCCGCCGTAGAAGAAGGCATCGTCCCCGGTGGTGGTGTGGCATTGATCAACGCCATTCCCGCGCTGGACAAAATTGAGCTGACCGGCGATTCGGCCACGGGTGTTCGCATTCTGCGCCGCGCCTTGGAAGAGCCCATGCGCATGATCGCCACCAACGCTGGCCTCGATGGCCCCGTGGTGATCGAAAAGGTCCGTGGCTTGCATGGTGAAGGCAAGCAGACCACCGGTTACGATGTATTGAGCAACGACTACGTTGATATGCTCGAAGCTGGTATTATCGATCCGGTCAAGGTGACCCGCAGCGCGGTAGAGAACGCCTGCTCGATTGCGGCCATGATCCTCACCACCAGCGCGCTGGTGACCGACATCCCCGAGCCCGAAACACCAATGCCCGCTGGCGACCCCGGCATGGGCGGCATGGGCGGCATGATGTAATCTAGCGCCTTGCGCTTGTAAAGAAGATGAATGAAGAGAGGGCGTTTCCCCTTGCGTAACGGGGAAACGCCCTCTCTTTTTGTGCAGGGCAATGCGCTAATCAACGCCTGTTCATCTTCTACCGTTTGTTCATCATGCACGGTCGCATTGGGGAACAGACACCATAGGTACTGCTACTGATATTTGACTGCGCTCAGTTCCCATTCACCCGCGTCCAACGCTTGATAGCAGTTATTGCAGAGGAGAGAGCAGTTGCTAGCTGCATTGAGCACCCCCGCCCAGTTTTGGACAGATGGCGCGAGAATAAACTTGCGGAGCAGACGGCTGACAAGTGATTCCCCCCACTTCTTGCCCCAGGGATGATACAGCATTAGGGCGCTGCTATATTCGTGGTATCCGCAGCGTTGGCAATGATCTCCAAGCGTCAATAGAAGTTGCTCACGCACTTTAATAAACAGCTGCTTATCAGTCGGTGCGCTGTTTTCTGTCATTGCTTCCTCCGGACTACAAGTATGGGACCGATTGCTTTGATGGCCTATCTTTCCACTCCAGAAACTCGCGTAGAGATGAAAGTTCGTGTGCTCGTAGTCTGACATCTGCTTCACAAAAGGCATCGTATCCTCATCACTATTACAGTATGACGTATACAGGATGGCGTAAAAACCATGGCAGGTAATCAGGCCATACGACCTGAGTGCAAGCGGCAAAACGAGAGTGGCCCAATTTATGCCGCAATTTACCACAGTGCGGTTGGCTTGAAAACGGTAGGTTTCCCGCTTGCCGGAACTACTGTTTTCAAACGGATGACACGTGTTGTCGGAAACTGTCGGTGCAGCGATAGTCAGACCCCGACTATACACTACCTCCTGAGAGCTTGTGGTCAGCAATTTGTCCCACGCAAACGGGACTATAGTACTGTCTCTGCGTAAACCAAAAAAGAGTACCTCAAACCAGGCTATTTATTGGGTCCAAAGGTTCATGCCACGCATCTTTGCAGATGATTCTAACCACTGCTGCTCGATGCGATTGCGGTATGTTTTTCGTTCCCCATTGCCCTGCCGCCAAAGCTGTGCAACATTGTCGAATCAACAAAACATTTGTAGAATGAGGAGAATTCGAGCAAAACGTTATCACGTGAGTTGACACTACTCGCCAATTGTCATGCGTTCCATTCGAGACAGCTTTTCGCAACAATTTCAATGCGGAAGCAACGTTCAATCGAGACCCGCAACTCAAACTTGCTAACCAAAATGGCGATTGAAATGTCAGCTGAAATGTCAGCAGCATAGGCACGCTCCAAAACAATTCTCATTCTCAATTGATTAGTAACGAATCCAAGCTGCTCCCCATCTCATAGTATAGAGACATCTTGTGTAGAGAAATCTTGTCTAGAGAAATCTTGT
This sequence comes from Caldilineaceae bacterium, assembly GCA_965228585.1. Taxonomy (GTDB): domain Bacteria; phylum Chloroflexota; class Anaerolineae; order Caldilineales; family Caldilineaceae; genus JAHBVH01. The sequence continues at coordinate 1,118,033 of CBDDHX010000004.1, read as the reverse complement.
GTAGAAACATCTATCAAGCAATCACACTCGTGTAGAGATGGTAGTAGCAATTTGCGTTACCAAGTAGAAAGGCTCGCCCCAACATGTCCTTACCCACCCGCGAAGAAGCCGTCGCCCTGCTCCACGAATGGGTTGATTCCGAAAGCCTGCGCCGCCACATGTTGGCCGTCGAGGCGGCCATGCGCGCCTATGCCCGCCACTACAATGAAGATGAAGATCTGTGGGGCCTCACCGGTCTGCTCCACGATCTCGATTATGAACGCCACCCGGAGATGGATGACACGGAAAATGGCCACCCGCGCACCGAGCTGCGCCTCTTTCGCGAGCGCGAATATCCTGCGGACCTGATCCATGCCGTCGAAGCGCACGCCACCTTTTTGGGCGTACCCGCGGAATCGACGCTCGACAAGGCGCTGCTCGCCTGTGATGAATTGACCGGCCTGATCCAGGCCTGTGCCTATGTCCGCCCCGACCGCGATATTCGCAGCGTCAAGCTAAAATCAGTCAAGAAGAAGTGGAAGGACAAAGCCTTCACCGCGGCCATTGATCGCCAGGAGAACATGCACTTCATCGAACAGCTGGGCGAACCCTTTGATGAACATGTGGAACGGGTGCTGACTGCCATGCAAGGTATTGCCGAAGAGCTGGGCGTGGCTGGTGAGGCAACGGCTGTAGACTAGCGCGAACAAACGTCTCTGTCCAGGGCTGTGCTTCCACACACCGTTTGCCCTACGCACGGTTGTGGATCTCAATTGCCCGCACAATGTACAGCGGGCGATCTGGGCGTTAACCGCTCCAGTGCCCCCGCAACTACTCAAAGGACAGCTATCTAGCTTGCAACAGTGCGTTCAGATGAGCGGTCACAAAGTTTTCTCCCTTCTTACGGTTTGCGTTACAATAGCAGCTATGAAAATCCGTGGCATTTCGATTGCAACAGAGTTAAGGTGACAGAATCGACGTGAATCTAGCAGATACACGCGTTGCCCTCGTCCATGATTGGTTGAACCAGATCGGGGGTGCCGAAAATGTGTTGGAGGAATTGGTAGCTCTCTTCCCCCAAGCGCCCATCTACACCAGCATGTATGCAGCCGATCGCATGCCGAGCAGCTATCGGGATTGGCCGATTCACACGAGCTTCATGCAGCGACTGCCCGGCGTTGCCCGCCATCACCAGAGCTATCTGCCGCTCTACCCGGCTGCCTTTGCACAATTCGATCTCAGCGATTACGACCTGGTCATCAGCAACAAGAGCGGCTTCTGCCACGGCGTGCGCACGAATGGTCAACAGGCCAAGGCGACCCACGTCTGCTACTGCCTGACGCCCACTCGCTTTCTGTGGATGTACAACCAGTATCGCGAACGGGAACAGTTGGGGCTGCTGAGCACTCTCCTCAAACCGATGCTTAACCTATTGCGGCGGTGGGATTGGCATGCGGCACAAAAGGTCGACCACTTTATTGCGATTAGCACGACGGTACAGGAGCGCATCCAGGCACTCTATGGCCGCGAGAGCACGGTGATCCATCCACCAGTCGATACCAGCTACTTCACCCCGGCCCCGGCACCCATTGAAGATTACTACCTGATCGTCAGCCGCCTGATCCCCTACAAACGGATCGATCTGGCGGTTGAGGCGTTCAATCACCTACCCCACGAGAAATTGCTGATCGTGGGTGAAGGTCGCGCGGCCGCGGCCCTGCGCGAACACGCGGGAGCCAACGTTACCTTTTTGGGCCGACAGCCTCGCCCAGAGATCCGCAGGTTGCTGCGCAGTTGCAAAGCGTTTCTCTTCCCCGGGCTGGAAGATTTTGGCATTGCCCCCGTGGAAGCCATGAGCGCGGGGCGGCCCGTCATTGCATTTGGCGGCGGCGGTGCACTGGACACGGTGGTGCCCGGTGCCACGGGCGAACTCTTTGCCGAACAGCGGTGGGAGAGCCTGCACGCGGTGCTGGAACGCTTTCAGCCCCACGTCTACGATCCAATCGCCTGCCGTCTACAAGCAGAACATTTTGATGTCTCCCTCTTCCGCCGTCGCCTGCTCACCTATCTGGAAGAGGTTGTCAGCGGCGTGCCCACCACCGTGGTCAACCCGGTCATGACTGGGCCCCATGCTCAACAGAATACAACCCTCCGCCCCGCCAGCGGTCAGTTGCTCTAACTTTAGGAGTCACGATGGAATTATGGAGCTATTGGCGGATTCTCCGCCGCCGTTGGTGGCTGCCCGTGGTGCTGACGCTGCTCGTTGCGCTGTTGAGCGCGCTGCAGCTGCGCCCGTGGCAGACACCGCCGCCGACCTACAGCGCGTCCATGCGCCTGCTCATTGGCGTGTTGCCCGTCACCGACGCCGACCTCACTGCCTATGACGCGCGCTTCTATGCCTGGCAGACGAGCGAATACCTAGTCGATGATTTTACAGAAGTGGTCAGCAGTTCACTCTTTGCCCAACATGTGCGCGAACGGCTGACAGCAGAGGGCATCGACATTCCCCCCGGCGCAATCCGGGGCAATTCAGCCACCGGCCGCCTACACCGCATTCTCACGCTGACAATCAACTGGCCCGATCAGGCTGAGCTCTCTGCCATTACCACCGCGGTCGTTGCTGAACTGGTGGAGAACAGCAGCTTCTATTTTGCCCAACTCGGCACGGAAAACACAATCATCACCGTGCTCGATCAACCGACCATCAGCGCGGTGGGGCAGAGCCTGCGTAGCCGCACGGAGTGGCCACTCCGCGTGCTCTTGGCGCTCTTGGTGGGCATTGGCTTGGTCTTTCTGCTCGACTATCTAGACACATCCATCCGCAACAGTCAGGATTTGGAAAAGATGGGGGTGGCTGTCATGGGGGCGATTCCGAAGCAGTGAAGGTGGCAATCTCGTTTGCCCGCTCGCGCAATACACCCAAGCCATTCAAGATCGGTTATAATGCTTTGCGATAGTGACAGTTGAGCATGGGCTCGCTGTGTAGAAGGATCTTTGGTGAACTTTATGTCTATTCAAGAATACATTCGCATAATTCGGCGGCGTGGCTGGATCGTGGTGGTCGCCACGCTCTTGACCGCGGCAGCCGCTTTTGGCATCAGCAAATTTCAGGAAGATCTCTACCGCGCCACTGTCTATGTCAGCACGGTGCCGGCACGGCCGGACTGGGGCCTGGGCAATACGGCCAAGGATCTCATGCGCAACTTTGCGCTCAACTTGCGCACCTATGAGAACGCAGCCGAAGCCATTGCCCGTGCCAAGCTCGACCAAGATCCCAACCAGTTTCTCGCCAATGTACAGGTGGCCACCGAGGCAGACAACTTTGCGATCAAGATCGAGGCACGCAACCCCGATGGCGAGGTGGCCAAGCTCATGGCCCTGACGCTCGCGCAAATGTTTGAAGAAGAGCGCACCGAATATTATGCACAGCAGGACAAAGACAACCGCATCGAGGTCAAGATCCGCAGCAGCGCAATTGGCGCGGATCAGATCCAGCCCAAACCAATGTTAAATGGTGTGGCCGGCGGTGTGCTCGGGCTGCTGCTCGGCATTGCCCTGGTGCTGCTCCTCACCTGGCTGGAAAGCGATCTGTTGCGCACGCCGTTGGCCGCGGAGCGAGCCCTGGAGCTACCCATTCTCGGCGCGATCCCTGCGGCCGAGCCGTCGACAGCCGCCACCACGCCCGCCCCCGTTTCCGGTGGGATCGGCGTGCCCAAAGCAGCTTGACCCCCGCACCGTGACACACAAGACCACGCGCGCGCGCTCCTTCTTTTTCGAGCACCGCAGATTGCCGGCCCTCTTGCTGGGGCTGGCAATTTTGATCTACGCCCTCAGCTTTAGCTATCTGACGGTCAACCGCTATGCCGCGTTCGAGGCGCGCGCGCTCGATCTCGGCAACCTCCACCAGACAGTCTGGAACACGGCCAACGGTCGCCCCTTTCACATGACCAATCAGCCGGGCACAATCAATCGGCTGAGCCTGCACGTGGAGCCGATTCTGCTGCCCATTGCCGCGCTCTACTGGCTCCACGATGGGCCGGAGACGCTGCTCATTCTGCAATCAATTGTGGTGGCGCTCGGTGCATGGCCACTTTATGCGCTGGCCCGTCACCGCTGGCGCGCGCGCCCAGGCGCTGGCTGGATCGGTCTCATCTGTGCGCTGCTCTATCTGCTCAACCCGACAATTCAGGCAGCCAACTGGCTCGAGTTTCATCCGGTCACGCTGGCCCCCACGCTGCTCATGGCCGCCTACTATTTTCTCGTCACCCAGCGCAACGGCTGGTTTACCATTTGCGCGCTGCTCGCGGCCAGTTGCAAAGAAGAGATCGGACTGTTGCTCTTCATGCTGGGGCTCTATGCACTGCTCGTGTTGCAACGGCGACGCCTGGGTCCCATCACCATGGTCTTGGCACTTGGTTGGTCACTCTTTGCCGTGTTGGGCTTGCAGCACTATTTTGCCGCGGGCAACATCCACTGGGGGCGCTATGATTATCTCGGCGCGTCGCCACTCGATAAAGTGCTCACATTGCTGACGGACCCACAGACAGTTTGGCGCCAACTACGGGCCGCCGATGCCGCGGGTTACCTCTTGCGTCTGCTCTGGCCCGTTGGCTTTGCGGCCCTCTTTGCACCGGGCGTGCTGTTGATCGCACTGCCCTCGCTGGCCATCAATCTGTTGGCAGATTTCCCACCCATGCACCAAGTCTACACATTGATCTACGCCGCGCCGATTCTACCCTTTGTCATGTTGGCAACGGTCGAGGCATTGACCCACAGAGCAGATCGAGCCGCAGCAGCGGGAGCCCGCCTGCGCCACTTTGCCACGACGCTCGCGCCCGGATGGATGCAGCCGTTGTTGCTGCTGTTGGCAGTGGGCGGTATGTTAATTGCGCAGCAGCGCCATGGGTATTTGCCCGGCGGCGGCAACTACCGCCCCTACAGCGTCACCGACCATGATCGTCGCGCCGCGGCGATCATTGCCCAGATTCCACCAACGGCCAAGGTCTCTGCGCAAGACAGGCTCGACCCCCACGTGGCGGGCCGCGAGAGCGTCTATATCTTTCCCCGGGTGGAAGATGCCGATACCATCTTTGTGGATGTCACCGGCTCGGCCTGGCCCCAGCACCCCAGCGATCTCTACAGGGATATCCAACAGCTGTTGGCGGGCGACTTTGGCATTGCCGCGGCCGATGACGGGTACCTGCTGTTGCGCAAGGATAGCAGCAACACTGAGATGCCCGCGTCCTTTTATGATGCCTTTCGTGTGCCGCGCGCTCATTCTGCACTCGGGGCGGAAAAGAGCGAGCTCTTGGCCGTCTTCGATGATGCCTATGCACTGCTCGCCCACGAGCTACTGCTGGACACACAGGGCGAGACCGTCACGAAACTTTACTGGCAGTTGGCCAACGGTCCGGTGGCGGATGATCTGCAGATCTACATTGCCTACGCCGACAGCAGGGGCAACATTCTGCACGATACCCTCTTTTACCCACCTGTTGCCACTTTGTGGTATCCTACGTCGTTGTGGCAGCCCAATGAGATTGTTCTGGTGCAGACTCTGCCATGGCAGATTGATGTGGCGCAGGTAACCCTGCTGGTGGGTATCTATCGAGAAGCAACGGGCTGGGAGGAGGGTCAGCGGCTGCAGCTCAGTGCACCGGTTGGCCCCGAGCAGTTGGCACTGGCCGGGGAAACAGTCGTGCGCCTGGCGAGCTATCAGCAGACGGCCACTGGCTGGCAACCAATTGACCGTGACAACCCACCGGTGACGATGATCGATAGAGCCCAGGCAATGCCGCTTGCCCTGCAGTTTGCAACGCCGACGACGGACTTGCAATTGCGCGGTGTCATGGTCGACAGAGCAGCAGTTGCACGGAGCGCTGGCGATACGTTGGACTTTACCCTCCGTTGGCAGGCCGGTCAAGCGCCACCAGCGTTTGACTATGCGATTACGGCGCAACTCTTTGCCGCGGATGGTGCCAAGGTGGCGCAACTGGACTGGCAGCCAACTGACCTATTTGGCCCGCGCCCCATGACGAGTTGGCGGCCGGAGGAAACGCTCTGGGATCGCCAGCAGTTGCCGTTGCCAGCTACGCTTGCGCCCGGAGAGTATCGCCTGGCCATTGGCGTTTACAACTGGCAAACGGGGGAGCGGTTGGTGGTGACAGCGGGTGAACCGGGGGGTGAACCAGGGGGTGAACCAATGACAGAGCTGGCAACGGTTGCGCAATTTTCGGTGCAATAGCACAGAAACGCTACGCACAATGACGTAGGTAGATCGACAGGAAATTGTAAATTCGGTGTAATACTTTCTCCGGATTGATTCGGTATACTAGGCCCTGTTGGGTTCGACGACAAAGAGAACGCCATCAGCATCCCAACGATTGACGAGAATGGAACATGACAAATCTAATTACGTTGACAGATCCACAAAGCCCGGCGGCAGAAGCGTACCAAAGTTTGCGTACCAATCTCGAGTTTGCCAGCCTGGAAGAGCCGCTCTGCACCCTGTTGGTGACGGGCGTTGATCAGCAGATCGACAAAAGCGTGGCCTTGGCCAATCTGGCCGTTGTGATGGCACAGGCCGGCGACGAGGTCTTGCTGGTGGATGGGGATCTGCGTCGCCCACAGCAGCACACGATCTTTGGGCTGCCCAACAGCGCCGGGTTGAGCAGTTGGTTGACAGCCGGTGGAGAACCGCCCCTGCAATCAACCAACATCGAACGGCTACGGTTGTTGCCCGCGGGGCCAACCACGGGGAATCCGGTAGCGCTCTTGAGCCAAAAGCGATTGGCCGATACGTTGACTACACTGAAGAATCAAGCTGATTATGTCCTTTGTGATGCGCCACCGGTGCTCGCGGTTACGGATGCAGCGCTTTGGGCCGGGCAAGTTGACGGGGTGTTGCTACTCGTCAACGCGGGCGGTACCAAGCGCGACAATGCCATGCGGGCACGCGCCGTGCTGGAAAAGGTCCATGCACGGATCATTGGCGCCGTGTTGCTAAATGTGGAAAATGATGCAGCCATGTCGGGCTGGTGAATCGGCAACAACCTCTGCACAGCCTTGCCTGGGTACCGATAACCGTTTGACCGCGCGGATTGCGTTCGCTGCAACTGCATAACCACAAAGGATGAAATTGCATGAAAGGTATACTACTTGCCGGTGGGCATGGAACCCGGCTGCAGCCCCTCACCACCGGGCTGAGCAAACAGATGCTGCCCATCTATGACAAGCCCATGATCTACTATCCGCTGACAATGTTGATGTTGGCGGGTATCCGCGAGATTCTGGTCATCAGTACGCCACGCGACATTCCGATCTTTCAGGGGATGTTGGGCAATGGCCACCGCTGGGGGCTAGAATTCAGCTATCTGGTCCAGGATGAGCCGCGCGGGATCGCTGACGCTTTTGTGTTGGGTCGTTCATTTATCGGCGACGACACCGTCAGCCTGATTCTAGGCGACAACATTTTTTATGGGCATGGGCTGCCACAACAGTTGCGAGCCGCGGCCGAACTTGAACATGGTGCCATGGTCTTTGCCTATGCCGTGAAAGATCCATCCCGCTATGGGGTAGTGGAATTCGACAGCTATACCGGCAAGGCATTGGGCATTGAAGAAAAGCCCCAGCGCCCGCGCTCGCGCTATGCAGTGCCGGGCATCTACTTCTATGACAATCAGGTGGTGGATATCGCTGCCGGTTTGCAGCCATCGGCGCGGGGTGAGCTCGAGATCACCGATGTGAACATGACCTATTTGCGGGCTGGTGAGTTGCAGGTGGATGTCATGGGGCGCGGTGTTGCTTGGCTCGATGCTGGCACCCACGAGTCGCTGTTGCAGGCATCGACCTTTGTCCAGGCCCTGCAGGAACGGCAGGGGATGATGATCTCTTGCCCCGAAGAGATCGCGTATCGGCTCGGGTATATTGACAGAGCCACGCTCGTGGATCAGGCGTCCGCCATGAGCAAGGATAACGCGTATGGCACCTATCTGCTGGATTTAGTCGAGGACGCTGCTGTAGAGGTTGCTTGAACTTCCATGAAGGAACTGGTTAACGTACGATCGACACCGGCATTGGCCGCGGCGCTGCGCCAGATGGATAGCGGCCCCACCAATTTCCGTCCGATCCCCACTGCCGAAGAGACGCTGCCACCCATGTACCGGATCCACGGCAGTGAGGATCCTCACTGTGCTGGGGCAGAAGTGGAGAGCGCGGTTCGCGTCGTTGGCGAAATTTCGGAACGCATGCGCCGGTTGGTGGTTGCGTATGGTGAATGGCAGGAATTTGATGCCTCGGCCTACTTCGATCTACCCAAAGAGTTCTCGCCAGAGATTGTGCGGGTGGTGGAGCGGGCCAGTACCGTTCATGTGCTCTTTTTTGCGGATCTGCTGCTCCCTACCTTTCGCCACGCAGCCCATTTTTGGGCAACAGCCATGCTTCCGGCCTATCAGAATCGGGAAGAATCCGCGACGACCTACCGCCATTTCTTTGAAGCGGTGCAGCCAGCCATGGGAACCAAGTGGGCAGCGCTGATTGAGGTATTGACAACCACACGCACCCTCTTGCTAGAGGATATTGGCTTTTTGACGACCAGTGGGGCCGAAGATGAACGCATGCGTCGCCAGGGGCTCTGGCAAGTTGCACCAGTGCCCGGGCTGGATCAGGCGCTGGCACCCGACCTGGGCACAATTCCCACATTGACACTGGCCATTCAATTTGCCTTGCCTGCACAGAAACAGCCGGGACGGTTGCGCCGCCTGCGCCGCAGCCGCGAGCGGCGCCGTGCGCAACGTTCGCGCGATCAGGGTCTGCTGTAAACATAATCACTCATCTCCGTGAAGCGGTGGCACGAATCAGGTTCGCTTTTCGGGTGTGAGCATCAACGCAGTTTGTGCCGACTAGCCAGCGTGCCGTCGAGCGCAGATCGACTTGCCGAATCGCGTGAGCGAATATTGCATTCCAGGAAAGGTAAGAGGAAAGATGATGCAACGTATTCTGGTTGCCGGTGGTGCCGGCTTCATTGGGTGCAATTTTGTGCGCCTCATGTTGGAGAAGTACGACTATCAGATCATTGTCTATGATAAGTTGACCTATGCGGGGCGATTGGAGAATTTGGCTGACGTTGCCGACAAACATTCGGATCGCTATACCTTTGTACGCGGGGACATTTGCGATGCAGCGACCGTCGAAGCAACGATTCGCGAACACAAGATCGACACAATCGTCAACTTTGCCGCTGAAACTCATGTCGATCGCAGCATTCTCGATCCCGAAGCGTTCATGCGCACCGATGTACATGGCACCTATGTGCTCTTGGAAGCAGCGCGCAAGGCGGGCAACCTGCGCTACCATCAGATCAGCACCGACGAAGTCTATGGGCACATTCATGGCGACCACCGCAGCCTGGAGAACGACAAGATGGAGCCGCGCAGCCCCTACGCCGCAAGCAAGGCCAGTGCGGATCACTTTGTCAATGCCTATCACATCACTTATGATCTGCCCATTACGATCTCGCGCGGGGCCAATAACATTGGGCCTTATCAATACCCGGAAAAGGTGATCCCGCTCTTTGTAACCAACGCGCTCAACGACATGCCATTGCCCGTCTATGGCGATGGCCAGCAGATGCGCGATTATCAGTATGTGATGGATCACTGCGAGGGGATCGACCTCGTCTTGCACCAGGGAACGATTGGCGAAGTCTATAACATTGGTACCGGCGTCGAGATGAGCAATCTGCAAATGGTGGAAATTTTGCTCGATGAATTGGGCAAAGGTCGTGAATTGATCCAGCATGTTGAGGATCGCCAGGGACACGACCGGCGCTACTGCATGAATGTCAACAAGTTGCTGGCCCTGGGCTGGGAACCCGATTACACCCACGAAGAGGCGATTCGCGCCACGGTGCGTTGGTATGTCGACAATCCCCAATGGTGGGAGCCAATTCGCAACGGTGAATTTCAAGCGTACTATCAGCGGGTTTATGGCAACCGCAAAGTGTTGGCTACTGGCTAGAAGAAGTGACAGAGAGAATATATCAGACTTACGCAAGTTTTCAAGCACAGCGAGCAATCGTGTGGCCTGCTCGCCACCGGGAAGCTGCTCTCGGTGCGTAAGTCATGGAGAGTGAAAACGTTGGACATCCGGTATGCTGCTGAGTTTTGGCCGGACGGTCCAACGTTTTGCTTTATGGCGCTGCATTGCCCTCGGGTTGCCCAGGTAGCTCGGGAATTTCGGCCGCGTAGAGCCACGCTTGGAAGAAGTCCGTTAGATCCTCTCCACTCACGGTTTCGGCCACCGCGATAAAATCTGCCGTGCTGGCGTTGCCACCCTGGTGACGCGCATAGTAGGTCTGTACAATCTCCCAAAAAACGTCATCACCAACCGTGAGCCGCAGCGCATGCAGCGTGATCGCGCCGCGTATATATACCGATGGACCAAAGAGATCATCGAGCGGCGGATCTGCCGGGGGCGGCAATTGCTGTGAACGAATGGCCACGTGCATCCCGCGCATGGTCGCGTCAAAGATCGTTTTGCCCTTGCTGTGCTCCGTCCACAGATGTTGGAAATAGGTGGCAAAGCCTTCGTTTAGCCAGAGGTCACGCCAGGTGGCGGGGCTGATGTGATTGCCAAACCACTGATGGGCCAGTTCATGGGCAATGATCAGATCGACCGTTGCCGAACGCCCAAAGATCGAGCGGGTTTGGGTTTCCAGCGCGCCCCCCAATGCAGCATCCATGACAATGGCCCCATAGCTCTCAAAGGGATAGGGAGCAATGGCGCTACTGAAATAGTCGAGCATTTCGTTGGTGACGGCAAATTTACGCTGCAAGCGTTGGCTCTGTTCGGGTGGGAAGAAGTTGATGATTGGCAGATCAGCGGGGCCGGTCTCCTGCACCATCTCGAAGCGGGCAACATTGACCGTGGCCAGATAGCTCGCCATTGGATCGGTCGCTTCCCAGTGATAGGTGTGCCAATCACCACGCTCAATAATCGTTTGCAACAGCCCATTGGCCGCCACCATGTAGTCGGCGGGCACGGTGACGTGAAAGGAGTAGGTGGCTTTGTCGGTGGGATGATTGTTGTTGGGGAACCAGCCCATTGCCCCCGATGGTTCACTCAGCACGTAGCTGCCCACATCGGCATAGTAGAGCCAGCCAACTCCCGTAAACGGCACGCCGGGATCGACCACGGCCTGCGGATTGCCCCCATAGGAAATGGCGACGGTGAAATTCTGCCGCGCGGCCAACGGCGCAGCGGGAATGAGGGTCATTTCCTGGCCGGTACGTTCATGGACGGCTGATTCACCGTTGATGGTCAGCGCGGTTACGGTGAGGCCAAGCAGATCGAGATTGAAAGTGGCAAGGTCGGCCAGGGCGGTTGCCGTCAGGATCGCTGTCCCGGTTAGCGTGTTGGTGGCGGGATCGACCGTCAGCTCGAGCTGGTAGTGTTGCACGTCATAGCCGCCATTGCCCAAGAGCGGATAGAGTGGATCGTCGAGCCCCGGTGCCCCCTGGATTGGCGCTGCTTCTGCCGGGATCGTCCCCTCGCCCAGGCTTGGGTCCACCAACAGGGGTTGGCACGCCACCGTGATGGCGACCAGCATAACGAGGAGCAGCAGCTTTCCCCCCAGCCGCGGCCAGGTGAGTCCGGAGAGGCATTGGCAGACGACGTTCCAGGTCATTGGCAGTATGCTCCTTTGGAATCTGGTTCAACTATAATCGGATTTGATGACAGCTAGGCGAACGTAACCGCCGCCAAAGCTTTGGTTAGACGCACGGTGTTGGTGGCTAATTCTTCGATGCGCTCCTCGATCTCTGGCGAGGCAATATGCATGGCCGGTTGGCGATCGTTGCCGAAATCCGCGCCGGTGGCGTAGACAAAGCGTGGGATGATGATGCAGCGGAAATCGAGCATCATGCTGTTGGCAAAGGGCATTACCGACATGTAGCTGCGTTGTCCACCGGCGGCACAGAGAAAGCCAACGAGCTTGTGGTTCCACGCGCGCATGCCAATCTCCAACAGATTTTTGGCCGCGGCATTGACGTCATAGTTATAGACGGGCATGGTCAACAGGACGCTGTCAGCCTGGCGAATGGCCGCAATGATCTCTATGGCGACGGGGGTTTTGTGGGTGGTGGTGGCGTCACACATCTCTAACTGATGTTCGCGCAGATCATAGAGTGGCGCATCTATGCCCAATTGTTTCAGACTGGCAACCGCGGCTTGGGCCAAAACAAAGGAGCGGCTCTGGGGGTGGAGCGAACAGCTGATTACGGTGATATTCACGATCGTGGTTTACCTCTTGATGACGCTTGTGTAGGTTGATAACGCTTGTGTAGGTTGATAACGGTTGAACCGGGGAGGGATAGGGTCGGTCGCGCGGTTCTGTTGTGCCACACCCTTCGTTGTGTTGCCCGTTCATCGAGTTGCACCCTAGCGGGCTGGCCAATACCCGTTGCAACAGCAGCGGCAAGAGTCCGAATCGGCAGCTGACAATCAGCACCTGACACTGGCACGCAACAATCAGCGGCAATATTCAGTGGCTAACAATCCACGGACAGAGAGATGGCTCGTGCAATGGGCAGAACCCCTTTTCTCTGACGCTGTCCGCTATTATATGATATACTCTGCCATACCGCGAAGAATGTAACATCGTTTGCAACTTGGACAACTGACAGCATCCAGCAGCTCGACGGTGGCCAAGGGCACTTGTCGAGCTAGTCTGTGTGCGATTCCGTGTGCTATTCGGTGTGCTATCTGTTGTATCACTCGCGGAACCATTACTCAAGCCATGTAGATGAGCAGGGAAAGTGCCATGACCACGGGAAAATTAGAAGCAATCTGGATCAAGCGGGCCAAACGGGGTCCCATGGATCGCAAGGCAGAGGCAACACTGGTGGCCAACCGCGGCATCGTGGGGAATGCCGATCAGGGTCGTAAACGGCAGGTGACGATCATCGCGCGCGAGCGGTGGGCAGCACTAATGAGCGAAACGGGGGCACAACTTGATCCCGTGACGCGCCGTGCAAACCTATTAGTTAGCGGGATCGATCTGGCAGAGAGCCGCGGGCAAACGTTGCAAGTCGGGACCGTGCGTATCCAAATTTACAATGAGACCCGCCCGTGTGAACGCATGGACGAAGCCCACCCTGGCCTGCAAGCGGCAATGCAACGCGATTGGGGCGGTGGCGCTTTTGGTGAAGTGTTGAACGACGGCGAAATTCGCATTGGCGATCCGGTGCAGTGGGTTGGCTAAAGCGAACAAACATCAAAGTGCAAAAAACAGATGACGTACACACCGAGAAGAGCGTACCCGTGGCGAGCAGGCCACGCGCTTGCTGGCTCTTCTCGACAAGTTGTGCAAGCCCAAAAATTGCGCAAGCCCAAACATCAAAGTGCACGAAAAGGACGTAACCATGAACGCTCTACTCAAGAAACTCAATCTGACCGACACCAATCCCGGCGCGTGCACTGGCCCCGATGGTTGGATCAGTGATCCGCAGGGGGAGAAATTGGTCTCCTACAATCCTACGACTGGCGAACCGATTGCCAGCGTTGTACAGGCAACCGCGGCTACGTATGATCAAGTGGTTACCAGCGCACGGGGTGCCTTTGACTCGTGGCGCATGTTGCCGGCTCCCCAGCGTGGACTTGTCGTGCGCGATCTGGGCAGCGCGCTGCGCGACAATCTGGAGCCACTGGGCGAGATGGTGACGCTGGAGATGGGCAAGATCCGTGCCGAAGGGATTGGTGAGGTGCAGGAGATGATCGACATCTGTGACTTTGCCCTGGGCCTCTCGCGCCAACTCTATGGCCTGACCATGCACTCGGAGCGTCCCGGTCATCGTATGTATGAGCAGTGGCACCCACTTGGTCCCATTGGGATAATCAGCGCGTTCAACTTTCCCGTGGCAGTCTGGTCGTGGAACGCGGCGATTGCGGCCGTCTGTGGCGACACAATGATCTGGAAACCGTCGCCAACGACGCCCCTGGTTTCGGTGGCGGTGCAACAGATCTGCAATCAAGTCATGGCCGATCATGGACTCAACGGCATCTTCAACCTGGTCATTGGCAGCAACGATGCGGTGGGCGAACGCATGATCAATGATGAGCGGCTGCCGCTCATCAGCTTCACCGGCTCGATTCGGGTCGGGCGGCACGTGGCACAGGCCGTGGCCGGTCGATTGGGCCGTACCATCCTCGAATTGGGCGGCAACAATGCCATCATCGTTACCGAAGCGGCGAACCTTGACTTGGCCGTGCGGGGCATTGTCTTTGGCGCGGTCGGCACGGCTGGACAGCGCTGTACCAGCACGCGACGCATCATTGCCCACGACAGCATTGTTGACGAGTTGACGGAACGGTTGGTCAACGCATACAAGAGCGTGCCAATTGGCAATCCCATGGCCGCGAGCACGCTGATGGGGCCACTTGTCTCGGAGCATTCGGTTGCGGCGATGATGGCGGCGTTGGAGCGGGCCAAAGCCGACGGCGGCGAGATCCTCGTTGGCGGCAAGGCACTGCCCGAGCAGGGCCCCCACTTTGTGGAACCAACCATTGTGCGCATGCAACAGCAGACGCCCCTCGTCTGTGACGAAACATTTGCGCCGATTCTCTATGTAATGTCATACCGCGATTTGGATGAAGCGGTCGCCATTCATAACGGCGTGCCCCAGGGTCTGTCGAGCGCCATCTTCACGAATGATCTGCTGCAATCCGAACGCTTTCTGTCGCACGCCGGCTCTGACTGTGGCATAGCCAACGTCAACATTGGCACCAGCGGCGCGGAGATCGGTGGCGCGTTTGGTGGCGAAAAAGAGACCGGTGGCGGCCGCGAATCTGGCTCGGATGCCTGGAAAGGCTACATGCGCCGGCAAACGAACACGATCAACTGGACCACCGAATTGCCACTGGCCCAGGGAATCCAGTTTGGGTAACGTGCTGGGAGGAATCTCCCACATGGGCGTTCCGACACCCCTGAGACCGCCCAAGGGTGTCGGCTCCTAGCTTACGCAGGCATTTGTGGGCGTGCGGTTGTGGCCCTAGCAACCACCTCTTCTTCAGTTAGGGGCGAAGGGGCATGATAGGAGAGGCAAAGAGGTGCCTGAATTTTAACCGGCGCACTTGCCCCTTCTAAGGCCGCATAGAACTGACCACGTGTCAGCCGAGCCACGTCTCGCCCGCTGCCACCACGCAGCTGAATCTGTTCTTCGACAACGGCAATGGCCGCCGGGGAACTGGCTCGCCCAAAGAATTGGGTGGCACAGTTGGCAATGATCTGATGGTCGATGCTCTTTGGTTCCTGGGTGGCAAAGATAAGTCCGAGGCCATACTTGCGCGCTTGCGCGGCCAGACGCAACAAACTGGACTTACAGGGCGTGGTGGTGCGCGAGGGAACAAAATCTTTGGCCTCGTCGATAACCAGCAGACCCCGCAACGCTTGCTCCGCGGGTGCAGGATTTTTCTTGATCCATGTAAAGAGTGTCATCGCCAATTGGTTAAGGAACTGCTGCTGTGCATTGAGCCCTGGCAAACCGCTCAGATTGAGCACTGAAATGCGTGCTCTTTCATGCTTTAGGTGCGCAGCATCATGCTGAAGTTCTCCACTGTGAGATTCTCCAGCAGCAATCCCGAAGAGCAACGCAGGATCCAGCACATTGCCAGATTGCCGTAACAGTGGGTTGACCAGGATTTCCGCGCGAAGTCGATCCGCCATATCCGACGCCTTTTTCGCCGCGTCACGAATACCACCAGTCGCTTCCGCTGGCAAATCAGACAGATATTCGACGAAGCTCTCCAACCCTTGTCCGCCAATGCGCGCAAACTGTTCCAGCGCGGCACGCAGAATCCCCTGCTTCAGTTTATCTGAATGGGTGCGTCCAGCCGCGACTATCTCCTGCAAAGAATCACATGCCATTGCCACCGCAAGCTCAAGTTCACCCGGTTCGTTGACAGTGGCCGCGAGGTCGGGTAGCGGTTCGAAATTGAGCGGATTACCAGTCTCCAACCCTGGCGTCCAGACCACCACCTCACTCTGCTGATGATAAGCCCTGGCTTTCTCGGCATCCTCTGCCGACCAGAGATCTGGTCGTTCGGGCCACTCGTCGCCTAGGCGGGCCAGATCGTTGGCACCATCCACAACAATCGACGGCACCCCCAGCAGCGCGGCTTCTTCGATCAACCGTTTGACCAATACCGTCTTACCGGCACCGCTCCCAGCCAACACAACTGTGTGTTTGCGCAACGCTTCCAACCCTACAGTCACCGGATTCTGCAGTTGGGTGCCAATTAGACGGTGACCAACTGCAATGATCTGGTCGGATAGTTGTGCGGAATCGTCTTGATCCTCATCGGAACCATTTCGCTTTGTCTCCGCCCCATCTGCGGGATCAGCCTCTTCAGCAGTCGACACTAGGGATGGAGCAGGGAATGTCTGCGGCCCTGCTCCATTAGCAGACGATGTGTCCGTTTGCTTGGCGACAGGCAAGGGTTCTATCGGCACCGCGCTGATTTGAGAATGTATCGGCTGGTTGACCAGCGGCATATCGATACCGCTGTACAGCCAGGTGACAGCCTCGTGCAGAAAGGCAAGATTGGAAACCGGACGGCGGCTCCGCAACCATGCCTGAAAGCCGGGTTCGTTTTCCAGATGCTCCAACGCGAGCAAGATGCGCAGATCATCTTCGGTGGGTTCGGCAATATGGCCACCAGCGGTGGTGAATCGATTCGTCAAAGCCGCTGTCTTCTTTCCACTAGGGACATCACCAGCACGCAGGATCATCAAATGGCGAAAGCTCAGTGAGCGGTCGATCCCCGAAACGACCATTGCGGAGCGTAAGCGGGACTGATAGGCAATGGCATTTGTGCGTTGCAAGCCGCGGATCGACAGATGGCGCTCGCGATCGCCTTCGTTGCGAAAGATGAGACGCAGACGCGCATGCAGCGGCTTGGTGCGGTGCCCACCCCCAAAGTTAATGTCGATCTGCGAATCAATGTGATCGGGCAGAGGATTTTCAACGACCACCCAGGTACAGAGCTTCTTGACGAGCCGAGCCAGCTGATCATCCTCATTTGACTCGTCCAGCAACAGCAACGGATCGACCTGCTGCCTGTGAGTTTGCAGTGCCGTTTCAACATTTACGAAATCGTTGTGGTGTGGAGGAGGGGCGGTTCGCTCAGAGTCACCAAAACTTGTCAATTCCCACACTTCACCCTGGGCCAGACACGCCTCGCGATGGTGGTGGCAACGCTGCAAGATGCGCCGCGGAGAGGTATCGAGTGCCTCTGCCAAGAATTGCGGAGCGAAGGGCCACGACGGATACGGTGGGTCGAACCCAACCTGCTGGTAGGCGCACTCGAGCCGCTTCACAATGATCTCTTCAGCGTTATTCTGATGGCGCACGGCACTGAGCAACATTGGCGTTTGAAAGCGATCGCGAAAAGATTGTACAACTGTTTGGCCAAGGATCTCCCAGGTATCACTTAGGCAGGAGACCAATGTAAGCGTGCGCACGGTCACATCACGCAGCCCCATCAGTCCACCGCCAATCCCCTCAATGATGGCTCGCGAGACCTTCTGTTCGTCAGAGATGTCCATCTCATCACTCGAGCCAGACGCCAGGTGATGTTGGGTCACGATGGAGTCCATCTGATCAACGGCTAACAACGTAGGTCCCCGCAGGCTCATCAACCACGAAAGCCCTGCGATTCGTTGGCTAATCTGGACTGTCACCGGCTGTGTAAAGTTATAAAAGCGACGATCATCTTCATCGATCTCGATCCCCAAAAGCCAGCTGTAGCCAAGATTCTGAAGCATGAAATCATTGGAGTTGAGCAGCACCAACGCACGAATTACATCTTGATGTTGCATGACCTCTGCACGGTGTTTGCGGCTCAATGCACTCAGCAATTTCATGCTGAACCAATTGAGATTGCGCGGTTTGGCATTGGCAAGATGGTCATACGCAAAAGCGGCATTGGCGTATTGAATTAAAAAATCCAACAACTTTTGAAATTGTTGAATCCCTTCCTCATCGGGGACCTGCAATGAATTGACATAGCCCTGTAGCGCGGTCTCCCAGAAATCGTGGACATCGGTCATGTCAATGAAGATGAATGCAATGTCATTTTGTTTGGCGTGGGCATGGGCAGCGGCAACAAGGTGGGTCTTGCCAGCACCGGCCTCACCGATGAGAGCCAGGCCCAGTGGCGACGTCATGTCCGTCGCACTTTGCAGGTGCGCCAACTCGGCGACAAGCTTGGCTCGCTCTCCACTGTGGAGCGTTGCAACATCGGTCTCCACGGCTTCCCATACACTCTGGGTATGCATTGTCCACGCGAGGTCAACCTTGCGCAGTGCCTCCAACGCGAGTTCTCTATTCGTCATCGGTTAGCCTTTCAAGTAGACAATATGCCGTTTGTCACCGTGAATATCCAGAGCAGCCTTGGCATCTTCCGGTGTAACACGCTGTGGATCGTCCATACGCATGAGTGCGAGCCGTCCATCCCGTTGCATTTGAAGCAACGTTCGATCTACATCGTTGCGGGATGCATCGGGCAACTGCGCCCGCAACTCGGCCAGACGTACACTTGTGTGAGAGCGGCCGCCACTCAACAGTTGGTAGGCGGCCAGAATGCGCTGTGGCAGATCAGTGGTGACGGCAGCGGCTCGCGCATGGCCGTTTACCGGGGCAGAATCGGTGACAGAATCGACCAAAGCTGCTGTGGGTGGTGTCAACAATTCAACCAACGGCATATCGTGAGTTCGCAGAAACCCCTGCAAGGTGCCCAGTAGGTCTTGCAAAACAGAGGCACCGAGCTTGGATTGTGATATGGTAGCGTTCAGATGGTCCGGTGCCCAGTCCCAGGCTTTGTCAGTCAACACGATGTGCTGTGCTCGGCCCCGCTTTTCCAGTGCAATCAGACCGGCGTCGAGCAGCTCCTTGCGGTCTGCAGCTGTAAAGGTACTGAGTCGGACTTTTGATTGGGCTGGCTCGTCACGTGTGATCAACAGATCCCACATAACCAGCGCCTGTCGTGGGTTGGGTTGAAAACTCATAAATTTATCGCCTTTGCTTTGGGTATTGGACAGTTTACACACAAATTCTGATCACAAATTTTCGCGTCGAAAACGGACCACATCGCGGATTTTCTCCACCGCTAGCGCCCCACCTTGCATTACCTCATCGTGGCTCAAACGCAACACAAGGTAGCCACTGATCAACAGCTCGTAATCTCGTTGTCGGTCAGCGCAAAAGGTCGAGCGCCTGCTGTGGACATGGTAGCCATCGATCTCTACAACAACCCGTCCATCTGGCCACAGCAGATCCACCAAATAGCGGGAGCCGCGCACAGTCATCACGGTGGCATTGCAGTGAAAGAGGGTCACTAGTTCGGGATCCGCGGCCAGTTGGGCAGCCATCCATTGCTCCCCCGGGCTAAAGGGATGCGGCTGGCCCTGAATGGGCCAAATACTTTCGCGGTGGTCCTCCGATGTATCTGGCTCCATCTGCTCTGGCTGCGGCTTGGGTGTACCCGGTAGTTGCACGGCCCCGTAGAGCACGCTCTCCAGTTCGTCGTGTTCGGCTAGCTCGGTGGGGATGAGTAGCGCGATCTGAATGGGCGTTGCTTGCCGCAGCCAGAGCAAAAGCCGTGCCAATCCATACAGATGAAAACGAGCAGGTGCCAAATCATCGACCGCCAGGAGAATGATCAGGCGGCTCGGTTCGATCGCGCAGGCCAGCTGGGCCAACTGCCGATCATGTGGGAAGTGGGCAAGCACCGGTGCTTGCCCACGACGGCACAGTGCCGCCGCCGCTTGCAACCATGTGAGCGACAGCCCAGACAACTGTGCCGGGGCATTGGTTTGCAGATGCTGCAACAGCCTGTGAACGCCTGGTTCATTTTGCAATGTACTGGAAAAGTGGCAAATTGTCGAAAGATCATCCAAGCCATACCATCGGGGCCACAGCCCCGACGCAACATTGGCCATGTGTCCCAACAGATCACTCACTAGGTGCTCTTGCGGTGGAACACGTTGCCACCGCTGGGTCAACACCTTGTAGTTAAGTTCAAGTTGACTGTCAGCCTGTCGGTTGGCGTCAATGACGTGGTTGGTATCTTGCCTAGTTGGGACACCAGCAACATCTTGAATTAAAACATGGGGTTCGACGCGCAACCTGTCGAGTTGTGCTGTCTCCAGCGTTGCCAAGGCATCATCAATATTATGGCAAATTATCGTGGGACTGTGGTTTTCAGAAATGGTCGAGAGTAGACGCGCTAACACAACATGACTCTCCATTGATCGGTTGCTGTTCGGCTGTAATCCGGCGGGTAGAGCACCGATTTGTTTTCAGCGTGGGTTGATGTTCAGTGTGGGCAGTGACGGGTGTAGGAGAGATCTTCAGCGGCTGAGTGGCTAAAATCTATTCTGTCGGGTATTTACGGGTCAATTTATCTTACCGGATCTATCTTATCGGATCTATCTTATCATAACGACGGGTATCCACCCCACAGCGATGCTTACAATCTATTTACATCGTGGATCTGTTAAACTGCATATCACGTAACTCACCGAGCTGTCACCGCACCTTGGTAGCGCAGCCACAGCCGAGCAACCCAATCCGGCACCATTCTCGCCGATCTGAATGAGCCTCCTGTTGCGTCGCGGCTGGTGATCTGTAGGTGCAACCGTCGCTGCTGGATAGGCAATATACATGTACCGGCAGGGCCACAGCAGAAATACAAGAGTTTGTGATTGAACAGCGGTTGCCCAAAGAGAGGCGCGCATTCGACTCCGCGCTGGACATTGCTTTGTCGCGCCCAGTAGCGGTCGGGGACCTCCTCTCGATGTGGCAGGAATTGCTGCTCACCACTCACCCCGCGGGAAATAGTGCGTTCACCGGTTCATAGGTGGGCAGGCGCAGCGTGACAATGGTCTGTTCGCCTGGCGTGCTGGTGGTTGACAGCGTGCCGCCGACCACGGCCAACATGGTGCTGTGGATCGACAATCCCTGGCGGCTGCCGTTGCTCGGTTGGCCATTCCCCACGGGATCGATTCCAACACCATCATCCCCAATTTGAATAAATAGCCCTGCCTCTTCGCGGATGGTGATCTGTAGATGCAACCGCCGTTGCTGCTCCTCGCCGCGGCCATAGCGCGCGGCGTTGCGGATCGCTTCGCGCGCGGCATAAAAGAGCACCTCGATTGTTAGCTGTGGCAGATCGCGCAGACGCTCCTCGGCCTCTGCCTCAATCGCCCAATCCACCCGGTCAAACGCATGGGGCAATTCGTCGGCAATCAGTTGATGCAGGGCAGCGATCAACCCCATGCGGGCCACGGCAGGGGCGCTGCGCGCTGGCATTTCGCGCAACAGATCGGAAATTTGGCGATGGGTGGTCATGAGGACAGCCGTTGCATCGGGAATGGCCGAAGCGCCGCTGCCACCGAGCGCAATGAGCGCGGCATGTACTTGAGGCAAGATGTCATCGTGGAGCACGCGGCGGGTGCGGCGGTCGAGCAGTTGACTCTCCACCAAGCGCTGGCGTTGCAGCAACATGAGGCTGCGGGCCAATTGGGCACTGGCACGCGTGTCGATGAGCCGTTCGCCACTGGCGCGGGCGATCTCGATCTCTTCCTGGGTGTAGAGGCTGTCATTCTGTTTGGGACCGAGCAAATAGAGCCCAATCAGCCCCCGCTCGCTCCAGAGCGGCACCGCCCACAGCAGGTTGTCATGGCTGGCTGGTTCGAGCGGAAGACAGATCGTCTCGGGCTGTTGAAATTGTGCAGCGAGGGTGCTGATCATCTCCTGATCCACTGGTTCGCCCGGTGGGAAGGTCAGTGGCGGCCCAACGAGTGGCGCCATGGGGCCAAGGGGCACGAGAATGGCGCGCCGCAGATTGAGCACATCGCTGCAAAAACTTTGAAAGAGCGAGGAGACATCCAGCGTGGACGGAACCTGGGCCAACATACCGTGCTCCAAATGAGTGCCCTGCTTTGGCTGGTGGGGGAGACTGGGGTTGGCGTTTATGTCAGCGTTCCTGCCGGTGTCGCGGTTTGGCTCGCTACTGGCGTCGCTGTTGGGCAGGTCGAGCAGCCGTTCATAGAGGTGCTGGCTGCCGAGAAAGGGCCGCAGTTGACGCATATACTCTTCGCGCCGGGCATAGGAGCGCCAACCGAGCAGGGCATAGAAGAAGATCATGAGCATGGTTGCCATTACCAGGCTATAGATGGGGCGCAGTTGCAGGGCAAAGGCAAGACTGACCACGCAGCCAAAGCCAATCGCCAGATAGACGGCATTCATCCAGTGGCGGCGCAATTCCCCGCGCGGGAGCGTCTTGCCCGTAAAAATTTCATAGGCCACGATTGCCTGACCGACCATGAAGACGGCAGCGGTGATGAAGAGTCCGATAACAAGATCCCACAGACCGACAGTGTTGCTCACAATCGCCACATCATAGAGCAGATCGGGCCGTTGTGCTGTGTTGATTGCCCAGGCAATGACCCCACCCACCAGCAAGCTAACCAGCAACATCATGCTCGACGCGCCGATCAACCATGGTCGTGCCCGTCTTCGAGCCAGATCGCCCATCATCCGCCCCGACGGCAAGGGATAGCGCAGCGCGGTCAGCGATAGGCCAATGCAGATCAGGATGTAGAGTGGATAGATCAACAGGATCAGAGGCAGACCGCCAATCTGCAATTGGGTGGATAGATTGAGCTGGGCGGCCTGGCTAAAGGTGGGAAGTGGGCTGGTGAAAAAGAGCATGCCCACCAGTGCAATGCCCAGCAACATGGTACCCAAGAAACCAACGTGGTGACGGTGCCGCAACTCCTGCACATCTGGCGTGGGTGATTCCAGTGGCAGATCGAGAAAGCCTGTGTACCACGCGATGATCGCATACCAGACAAAGGGCAGCGCCACCAATGGCACCCAACCGGCGCGCCACCACCATTCCAGACCGCGGCTGGCAAAGTCTGGCCCCAGACCAAGAATGACGGTGTGGCTGACGAAAAAAAGCGCGCCGAGGAGCAGTCCACCACCGGCCAACCAGACGCCCCACGCCCGTCGCTCGGCATTGAGCAGCACCGTCAGCCCCAGCCAAGAGATGAGGATCACGTTGATGAGCGAAACCGCCATCAACGCCCAATCGAGCCAGAAATTACCGGTCATCGGATGCTAGCGTTTTCACACTTGGTGTAATGGTCAGGCTCAACACACTGCATTCCATGCCACCCACTCTCCCTTTTCATTCTGAACTTGGGCCACACCCTGTTCGTCCCAATAGATCAGCCGTCCGGTGAGCATGATGATGACCGAGCGGGTGCGTGCAACTTTTTCATCGGTTGCGGTGGCATCCAATCCCCAGGCGGCATAGATCTGGCCGTTGGTGCGGCTAATGGTACGTTTGTCACGAAAGCCCAGGCGCTCGGCAATCTGTTCGTTGGTCATGCCCTGTGCCAACATGCGCGCAACCACCTGCTCGTTGGGTTCGAGCAGATCCAGCGGTGAATGTTCATCCAGATGGCGTACTTCCTGCACGCGCGCCTCGATCTCGGGATCGATGAAGCTGCGCCCATCCACTGCGTCGGCGAGCAGCGGCAGCACCATCTGTGGCAACAGGTAGTTGGATTTGCGCACGTAGGCATAATGGCTGAGGATCCCGGAGCGACGAAAATCACGATAGTAGGCATCGTCATCCTGGATCGAATAGAAGACAACGGGCAGGCGCGGAAATTCGCGGCGCACCGCGACCGCGGCTTGAATGCCATTCATCTCACCGGCCAGCTGCACATCCATGAGGATGGCATCGGGGTGCTGTTCCAGGCAGAAGGAGAGGGCATCTTCCCCCCGATCACAATCGTGCATGACGGTTGCTTTGCCGGTGGCTTGCAGCCCACTCTTCAGCGCACGGCGCAAGTTGTAGTTATCTTCAACAATGAGTAAACGTAACATGGTGATTTAACGTATCGACTTTGCTGCTTCTGTTCATACCGGATCGAAGCACGGGGCATAAGCATCCTATAGCAACATTGGGTAGAAGCCAAGCACCCGTGTGCGCTTTCTCCCTTGCAGCGAGCACGCACCCGACTGCGCAATTTTGGTCAAATCAACCGTGGCATTCCCTGCTATAATGAGGGCATGAACAGAAGAGCAGAGATGACAGCCGAAATGACAAGTGATAACACAACCAACGATTTTATCACAGAAACGATTCACGCCCCGCTAGACAGACAGCTTGATGGGGCGGCGCTGGCGGAAGAGGCGAAGTATAGCCGCTTTCACTTTCAACGGCTCTTTCGCGAGCGCACCGGCGAAACGCCAGGCGACTGTCGGCGGCGGATCTTGCTAGAGCGGGCCGCCTATCAGCTGTGCCATACCCAACTGCGGGTGACCGATATTGCCTTTGAAGCGCTCTATGATTCGTTGGCAGGCTTTTCGCGCGCGTTTCGCCGCGCCCACGGCGTTTCGCCCAGCCACTACCGTCGGCTAGAACCACTGCATTGGTTGCTGCCCGCGCCCAACGACATTCACTACGATCCGGTGGTGGGTGCAGCAATTCGGCTAACCCAAAAGCGTAACAAAGGAGGAACGATGGATTTGACTGATCGACTACTGGAACACGATCTCTGGCTGATGCAGCGGCTGTTGGCCAAAGCAGCCGAGCTCAGCGATGAACAGCTCGATGCCCCGTTGACCCACACCGAAAAGTTGTTGCCCTTTGAACCGGCTGAAAGGAGCGTGCGCGAGCTGTTGGAGCGGCTGATCTTCACGAAAGAAGTTTGGGTGGCCGCGGTGCAGGGCCGCCCACTGCAAGAACAGCCCAGTCAGCCCACAGTGGAGGCGTTGCGTCAGCGCATGGAAGCGACCTATGGTGAATTTTTGGCCCTGGCGCGCCGCATTCGCGACGAGCAGTTGTGGGATGACGAATTCATCGATCTGCTCTGCGAGCCGCCGGAAACCTTTACCTATGGGGGCATGCTTGCGCATGTCATCAACTTCTCGGCCTACCGACGGCTGGCGGTGATTCACGCGCTGGGGCGGCTGGGGCTGACGAATCTGACCACTGGTTGTCCAATGGAATATGAATTCTCATTACGGGAGCAGCAAGCAGCATGAGCACAGAAAGAGCATTACACAATCAGGTGGCGGTGGTGGCGGGCGCAACGCGCGGCGCGGGCCGCGCCATAGCCATGGAGTTGGGCGCGGCGGGTGCGATTGTCTATTGCACGGGGCGCACCACGCGTGACCAGCGCTCCGACATCAATCGCGCCGAAACGATTGAAGAGACGGCAGAGCTGGTGACAGCCCAGGGTGGTGTGGGCATTGCGGTGCAAGTTGATCACTCGCAGCCAGAGCAGGTAGAGATGCTCTTTGCCCGCGTTGCCAAGGAGCAGCAGGGCAGGCTCGACATCCTGATCAACGACATCTGGGGCGGCGAACAGTTGATGGAATGGGCGGCTAGCTTTTGGGAGATGGATCTCGATCGGGCATTCACCATGATCGAGCGTGCCATCCATACCCACATCATCACCAGCCGCCATGGGGTGCCGCTCATGGTCGAGCGCGGGAAGGGTTTGATCATCGAAGTGACCGATGGCGACACACTTGACTACCGGGGCAACTTGGCCTATGATTTTGTAAAGACGGGCGTCATGCGATTGGCCCTGGCCCAAGCCGCGGATCTGACGGCCAAGGAGTTGCACGGCATTACCGCGTTGGCCGTGACACCAGGCTTTCTGCGCTCGGAACAGATGCTCGACCATTTTGGGGTGACGGCGGAGACATGGCGAGAGGCCATCAACCAAGACCCCTACTTTGCCGAAAGTGAGACGCCACATTATCTGGGGCGTGCGATTGTGGCGCTGGCAACCGATCCAAAGGTTCACGAAAAGCATGGCAAAACTGTTGCCACCTGGACGCTTTCGGAAGAGTATGATTTTGTGGATCTGGATGGCCGTCGGCCTCACTGGGGAAATTTCTTTGAGCAGATGCAGGCGCAACAAGTGCGGCAGTAGGCAGGAGCAATTTGGGGAGGCAGCAGGTGGATCCTTTAGAAGAGCCTCGAGTAATCTGGTGGCGATTTGGCAAAGAAGATGAGGGGGGTGATTTCCGCGTCAACCCGCCCCATGTTGTTGATGAGCATCTCGACAGCAAGTTGCAGAGAGGGCGGGGCACAACCACGTGGCAGTGGCACGACCCTGGCAAGATTATTTTGGAAACGCCAGCGCCTTCACTCCATTACGGCAATGATACCCGTATCTACTATCTGATTGAGCAAGGGCTAACGGTCATTCGAGCCATTCATTTGGCACCGCCACACGATGATTGGTACTGGTATATCCACCTCGCCGATATCTACTATGACAGCGCACGCAGCTGTTGGGTCAACCAGGATCTATTTTGTGATCTGTTGGTTGATCGGTCTGGTCAAAGCTACCAACTGCTCGATCTCGCTGACTTGGGCAAGGCGCTGGAGATTGGGCTAGTCGATTCAGCCAAGACGGCAGCGATTCTACGCCGCACCGATACTCTCCTCAACACCATTGGCCAAGGTCAGTTTCCCTGGCACAAGTTTTGAGAACAAGCTAAATTTGAGAAGACGCCGGATTTGAGAAGACGCTGGATTTGAGAAGACGTTGAAAGAGCGAATAGCCATTCCAAAGCGCGCAACGTCTCCAGCAGGAAGTAATACATTGTTAACGGGAAATCTCACATTGTCAACGCAGCCGCCGGATGCCGGGTCGCTGCGGCGACTTGGCGCTGTCAGCAGCGGGTTCCCAACCCTGCAAGCAACATGTCAAAATCCAGCTTTCCAGAGCACAAGTACTGTTGGGCATGAATCAGGCCACACCTATTTTGCCGCTTTCACTCAGGTTCTATGGCCTGATTACCTGCCGTGGACTTTTCGCCATGCTGTCTACAGTGGGCTCTGTTTGAAAACAGTAGTTCCGGCAAGCGGGAAAGCTACCGTTTTCAAGCCAACCGCACTGTAGGGTGAGGGTTAGTTACAGGCGTTACGCACCCTTCGACAAGCTCAGGGTGCGTAACGCCTCTTCACTGGATCAAGCGCTGAGCCGCTTCGTCGTGCCGCCGCTGATGGCAGTTCCCTCCGGTACACGAGTGCGTTGCACAGCTCTCAACACCCCAACGCCGCCCCACGATTAGGTCACCCCACGATCCGGTCACCTGTGCGCTGCACTCCCGCCGCGGTGCTTCCCATTCACCCCTGTAACGCCTCTTCACTGGATCAAGCGCTGAGCTGCTTCGTCGTGCCGCCGCGGATGGGAAATCCTGCGGTACATGAGTTAGTTAATTGCTTGCGGCGGACGATCCTGATCAACGATCTCTTGCACTTTTTCATAGACCGTGGACGCATACTCGTCCCAGCTCTTTTCGCCTTCGACAACAAAGGCGATCTCCTGCGAGTAAACCTGGAAGACTTCGTTGTAGCGCAGATTCCAGACCATTGGGAACGGTTCCAACCACTCTTCCATCACCGGCACCGAAAGTCCATAGAGCGGATTGACTTCGTTGACAGCGGGATCGAGATAGGCCGATTTGCGGGCCGGGATCTTGGTGGAATTGATTGCACCCCAAATGTTCGATTCCTTGTTCGTCAGCCCCTTTAGCACCTCCCAAGCGCCATCGACTTGCTCGGTATTGCTGTTGATCATCCACTGGTTGCCTTCAATACAGCTGCCGCGACGGCCTTCCGGCCCTGGAGGCTGCACCATGTAGCCAACCTCGAAACGATCGCCACTCGTTTCGTTGTAGCGCACCAGTTCGCCAATGCTGGCAATCTGGAAAGCGACCCGGCCGCTATCAAAGAGACCACCTTCAATGTCGTCAGCGCCACGCGGCATCACTTGGTCATTCACCATGCTGATCAGCCATTGCATGACATCAGAGACCAACGGCTCCAACAGACGGAAATCGCGTCCTTCTTCGTCCACGGGCCAGCCGCGTTTGTCATCGGTTGTGGGCTCGCCAAAGGCACGGGTGATGCAGGAGAGACGGTGGAGATCGCTGTCAAACGGACATTCGAAGCCGAAGATACCATTTTCTGGATCAGCCACCTTGCGTGCGGCAGCCTCCAGATCGAGCATGGTCCATTCATCTGTGGGTTCTTCAACACCCGCTTCTTCCAACAGCGACTTGTTCCAGTAGAGCGCGCTCACGGGGCCAGGCTTGATGATGTTGGGCAGGCAGTAGAGCGTATCGTCAAAGCGCAACCCCTCGATCCCAAGTGGGAAAAAGTCCTCAAAATCGTCGGGGGGATTGCTATCAATCAGATCGTCGAGAGCCAGGTAGACACCCCGATAGGAATTGAATTTGTACCATTTGTTGTGGCCATAGACACAATCTTGCAGCGTGCCAGAGACAAAGCCCACTTCTGTCTTCTTCACCAATTCACTGTAGGGAATGGTCTCGCCGATGGCGACCACATCGCTTTGGCTTTCGTTAAAGAGATTAATGGCAAACTCGCTCTCTTTGATGCGATTGCCTGGGACCTGTACCCGGATCTCAACGACTTCGCCAGCCGGAGCCCCGTCGCTGCCAGCGGTGGTTTCCGATGCAGCGGGGGCACAGGCAGCGAGGAAAGAAGTACCGAAAACACCGGCACCCAATGCAGCTGTACCGCGCAAGAACGAACGTCGACTAAAAGCATTGCTGGGCATGTGAGTTACCTCCTTGTCAGTAAACTCGTCTAATCGCCATGCGCAGAATTTTCGCACATAGCTGATGTGATAGCAGCAGATGGATGCTAATTTCGATCCTGGTTGATCTGCTGGTCGTGCAGATGGTGGGGAGCAACATTTGGGGCGCAGTGGAAAATTTAGCCCTTGATACCGGACATGGCGATCCCTTGCACGAAATATTTCTGGGCGGCAAAGAAGACCACCAACGTGGGTGCAATCATCATCACCGCGGCCGCCATCAAGATGTGTTGGAGAATCTCAGATGTTGAATCGGCGTTCTGCTTGAAGAAGCTAATACCCACTGAAAGTGTAAATTTTGTTGGTGTGTTGAGATAGATAATTGGCTCAATGAAGCGATTCCATTCGGCCATGAAAGAGATAATCGCGGCTGTTGCCAAGACGGGTTTGCAGAGTGGCAACAGGATGTTCCAATAGATCCGGAAGCGCGAAGCACCATCAATCAGTGCAGCTTCGTCTAGCTCGCGTGGCAACGACATCATGAATTGGCGGATCAGAAAGATAAAAAACGCTGCCCCACCAAACCACGCAGGCACCCACAGCGGATAGAAGGTGTCGAGCCACCCAATCTGCCAAAAAAGGATGAACTGGGGAATCAACGTCACCTGCGCAGGCAGCATCATGGTTGCCAGTGTGAGCAGGAAGAGCCCATCGCGCCCACGATAGCTAAAACGGGCAAAGGAATAGGCCACGAACGATGCCGAAAGCACCGTCCCCAACGTTGCCACCACCGTGATGAACATGGTGTTCATAAACCAAGTTGCGTAGGGATATTCGCTCAGCACACGCACATAATTATTCCACTGGGGAACCGCGGGCAGCAGCGACGGCGGGAAAAGGTAGATCTCACTCGGCGCTTTGAGCGAACTGGAGACAGTATAGAAAAAGGGATAGCCAAATGTGATGCAGAGCAGAATCGCGAGCAGATAGAGAAAGATCGTGCCCGATTTGCGCTGGACCGCCAACAGCGTCGACGCGGAGCGAACGGGACGGGTCGATTGAGCCGAACTATTAACAGCCACCTAACTACTCCCCTCCTTGATAGAAGACCCAGCGATTGGATAGGCGCAAATTGATCAACGTAAAGACGATGAGCACCACGGCAAAGATCCAGGCCAAGGCCGAGCCATAGCCCAAGCGATAAAATTCAAATGCCTGTTGATAGATGTGCAGGGCAAAGAACCAACTGCCATAGGCTGGCCCACCCCGTGTTGCGACAAACGCAATATTAAAGACTTTCATGGCCCCAATGATTCCCAAAATTAGATTGAAGAGCATGGTGGGCGAGATCATTGGCAAGGTTACGTGGCGGAATTTGGCGAATCGCGTTGCGCCATCGATGTCCGCTGCTTCATACAGATCGTTGGGCACACCCTGCAGCCCAGCCAGGAAGATCAACATGCGATTGCCGCCCATCCCGGCCCAAAATGCAATCAGAGCGAGCGATGGGATGACCGTGTCGCGATCAGTCAAAAAGGGAAATTCGGGCAAACCAATCGATTGCAAGATGTAATTAAACGGTCCCATGTGGGGGTTCAACAACCACAGCCAGATCACGGCCATTGCCACTTCGGGTGTTAAATGGGGAATGAAAAAGAGTGTTCGATAGATATTGCGCCCCACCAACTGTTGGTTCAGCAGCATAGCCAAGAGGAGCGAACCGACGAGCGTCAGCGGCACGACGAGAATGGCATAATAGAAGGTACGCCACATGGATGTGTAAAAGAGGTCATCATCAAAGAATGCCCTCTGATAATTTTCGAGACCAATCCATTTGGGCCGATCGAGCACGCTGTATTCGGTGAAGCTGAAAAAAAGCGACGCAAGCATGGGACCGGCAATGAAAGCAAAGAGCCCAATGATCCAGGGCAGCGCAAAGATGTAGCCTTGAAGTGCATCCTTAGCCTGAAATTTACTTTCGGCACCCACCAGCCAAATCCAAAAACTTCGCCGGCTGGGTGCTGTCTGGGGCAGTCGATTCAGACCAATCTCAGCCATAGCAGCATCCTTCTGAATTTGCAAGAGTCTATTTAATCACTGAACTTACACAACTTGCCAAGCAGAGCCAACAATCACGCTCTCTGCGCTCCAATGGTAAGCTCCTCCCGGTGCGGAAGTCATGTAAATTAGAGAGCTTGTTGCCCAACCAAGCAGATGGCGCGCGCTCGCGGCTGACAACATGTACATGCAAACAGGCGCGTTATGTACATTCAAACAGCTGTACTCAGAGATGTAACGATTGCTCCAACACGTTACTATCGACACACTGCTGCAACGATTGCTACATGTGATTTTGCAAAACTACTTGGATTGTTGGGGTAGAGGTTTACGCGTGCGAATGGCACGCAAACTATTTGTACAATATCGCACGATAGATGTCAAGTCGCAAAAATCACTCCTGTACGGCAGCCCAAATCCCGCGATACATCGGGAACATTTCGGGCCACTCCAACCACTGCACAGCAGACAATACCCACCAACAGCCACAGTACTGCGGTCATGCCTCCTTCCGCGTGATACCTACATCCACTCCAACCTTCAGCCACAACAAAAACCTGAATAGTTAGGCATATTGTCAAAGGGCGCGTATTCCTTTTGCGGATGGTCGCTACCCCGCCCACTTGCATATACTGGCGGCAATGTCATTTCTGGCAGGTTCCTTGGCAAAACAAAAATTATAGATCAAAGGAGAGTGCGTTATGCGTGTTTCCAAGCACTTTGCAGTTCTCATGTCCTTTGTGTTGCTTATCGTGACACTGTTATTCTCTGCCCTCGTTCTCTTCATGCCCAACGCCAACGCAAATACCATCAACGCCGTTACCACGCGCGCTGGCATTGCGACCCTTGTGATCAACGAGGTGGATGCCGATACTCCTGGCACGGATATTGCCGAATTTGTTGAACTCTATGACGGTGGTGTGGGCAACACCACGCTCGATGGCGTGACACTGGTCCTGTTCAATGGCTCCAACGACCTCTCCTATGCAAGCATTGCCTTGGATGGCCACAGCACCGACGCCAACGGTTACTTCGTTGTTGGTGACGAAGGTGTCAATGGCGTGGCCATTACCCTGACGGTCGCCCTGCAACAGGGGGCAGATGCGGTAGCCATTTATCAGAGCAGTGCCGCTAACTTTAGCGATGGGACAGCACTTACCACGACCAACCTGATCGATGCGTTGGTCTACGACACCAATGATGGAGACGATGCCGACCTGTTGGCGCTACTCAATGCCGGGCAGCCGCAAGTGAACGAAGCCGCCAACGGCAGTGCAGCCGATCATTCCAATCAACGCTGCGCCAATGGTAGCGGTGGCCAACGCAACACCAACACCTACGTTCAGATCCCACCTTCGCCGGGCACAGCCAACAATTGTGCCGCGGTCGACCCGACCATCACCCCCACGCCAACCACTTCCGTCACGCCCGAAACTGGTATTTTGATCAACGAAGTGGACGCGGATACACCAAGTACCGACACCGCCGAGTTTGTCGAGTTTTATGACGGTGGTACAGGCAACACACCACTGGACGGCCTGGTTCTCGTCTTTTTCGATGGCACCGATAGTGCAGCCTATCTCGCGCTGGATCTCGACGGCCTGACCACCAATGCGGATGGTTATCTGGTGGTGGGCAACAGCGCCGTGGCCTCGGCCCCCATCACCTTTGCCAATGGCCGCCTGCAAAATGGCGCCGACGCGGTGGCGCTCTACACCGGCAACGCCGCCGATTTCCCGGCCAACACGGCAGTAACCACAGTCAACCTGCTCGATGCATTGGTCTACGGCAGCGATGATCCCGATGCTACCGGTCTGTTGCCACTCCTGTTGGCTGGCGGCCAGATGAACGAAGCGGGAGCCAACAACGCCGATGCCGTCGCCATGGGACGGTGCCCCAATGGCAGCGGCGGGCAACGAGATTCATCTGCCATGGCTTTGGTCTCGCCCAGCCCCAACGAGCCGAACAACTGTGGCAGCCCTCTGCCAACATTCACGCCCACGGCCACGCCCAGCGCGCCGACTGCCACCCCAATGGCAACCGCCACGGCGACGGTACAGAACAGCACGCCGACCGCCACCCCCGTCGCGCCCGCGGTTCTCATCAACGAGGTGGATGCAGACAATGATGGTGCCGACAACGCCGAATTTGTCGAACTGAGCGGAGCGCCGGGCACTTCGCTGGACCTACTCTGCCTGGTCGGCATTAACGGCAGCGATGATCGCGTTTACTTCCATGAAGCGTTAACCGACGCCACGATTGGCCAGACAGGTCTTTACGTCATCGGCAATGCCGCTGTTGCCAATGTTGGTTTTGTGTTGCCCGATGCCACGCTGCAAAATGGTGCCGACGCGGTGGCGCTCATTGCAACGCTGGATTGCGACGCAACGATCTCCACCAGCACCACCGTCACCGATCTGCTGGGCATGACGCTCGTGGATGCGCTGGTCTATGGCACCAACGATGACCCCGATCTTGAACTGCTGCAACTGTTGCACGCGGGGCAACCGCAAGTCAACGAGGATGGCGGCGGCGACAGCAAGCTGCACGCCAATGCACGCTGCCCAAACGGGGGCGGTGCCGCTCGCAACAGCAGCGGGTTTGTGCAAGTGGCGCCATCACCGGGTGAAGCCAACGACTGTACGAAT
Organism: Caldilineaceae bacterium; assembly: GCA_965228585.1. Taxonomy (GTDB): domain Bacteria; phylum Chloroflexota; class Anaerolineae; order Caldilineales; family Caldilineaceae; genus JAHBVH01. The sequence continues at coordinate 1,084,682 of CBDDHX010000004.1, read as the reverse complement.
TTCGCCACGCCCACGCCAACCGCAACGGCCATACCGGCTGCTACATCTACCGCTGTTGCTACATCCACCGCAGCTGCCACATCCACTGCGGTTGCTACATCTACCGCAGTTGCTACAGCTACCGCGACTGCCACATCCACCGCGGTTGCCACACCAGAGGCAACACCGACCGTAACGGATCGCACAGATACAACAATGGAGATCTATCTGCCCGTGATCCAACGCTGACAAGTTTGGCTCGTCAGTGCAACAGAAAGTAGCTAGCACCGGGTGAACAGAACTGTTTCTCGTCAGCCTGCTCACCCGGTGCTCATGCAGCGAGCATTGAGGCTTGCGGTGCCGTTCCACTGTGTTGCATTTTCCCATCCCATGTCCGCCCCAAAGCTTGCCCTTTCGCAAGGCAGGCGTTACAATTTCCCCATCAACTTTTCAACCGATGCTCCATCAATTCAGGTTTTGGGAAGCCATGACTGTTACTTCTCGTCGTCATCTTTTGCTGTACGGTGCCAAGCTCTTCACCGCCACGCTGCTGAGCGGTTGCCAGATCAGTCGCAATGCACGTGCCCAACAGCAGCCCGTGGGGGAGCTGATCCCCACTGAATCGTTTGCCGATCCCATTGTGCTTGGTTCGCAACCAGTCCCCATCGTCCCAGCCCTTCCCAGACCACAACCGTCGCTGGCAGCCAAAATTGGCCAGATGATCATGGTGGGCTTTGGTGGCCGATATCCCACCATGCAAAGCCAGATTGTGCAGGACATTGCCAATGGTAGCGTGGGGAGCGTCGTGCTCTTTGGGCGCAATGTTGAATCGCCAGCCCAACTGCAGGCAATGACCACCACACTGCACGGTGTCAGCCCCCAGCCTTTGCTCATTGCCATTGATCAGGAGGGAGGCTGGGTCAACCGGCTGCCGCGTTCGTTTGGGATCCATTCCAATCACTCTGCCCAATACTTGGGCCAACAGAATGACCTGACGATCACCGCGGCCCAGGGTGCCAGCACTGCAACCGAATTGGCCAAGCTCGGGATCAATCTCAACCTGGCCCCGGTGGTCGATGTCAATACCAATCCAACCAACCCCATCATTGCGCGCTACGAACGCAGCTATTCTGCGGATCCCGCGGTGGTGGCGGAACATGCCAAGGTGGTCATCGATGCCCACCGCCCGCACAACGTGCTTTGCACGCTCAAACATTTCCCTGGCCACGGCAGTTCGCAGGGCGACACGCACGCGGGTTTTGTCGATGTGACCGACAGCTGGAATGTGCTGGAATTGGCCCCCTATGCCACGCTGATTGGTGCCCAGGCCACCGATGTCATTATGACCGCACACATCTTTAACGCAACGCTCGATCCTGACCATCCCGCCACACTGTCACACAAAATTATCACGGGATTGCTGCGCGAGAAACTGGGCTATGATGGCGTTGTGATCTCTGATGACATGCAAATGGGTGCCATTTCTAGCCGATACGATCTGGCAAATGCCGTGGAATTGGCGATCAATGCCGGGGTCGATATGATCGCGTTTTCCAACAACATTCCGCTGCGGCGTGGAGCCAACGGTAGTCGACTGCATGAAATCATCATGCAGTTGGTGGAAGCTGGCAAGATCGACGAACAGCGCATTGACGAATCCCACCAACGGATCATGCGGCTGAAACAGAAATTAGTTTGACGATAATTCGGTATAGCGTTTGAAAGTAGAGTTCACTTTATGATGGCAAAGAAACCGACGTTGCGCCCTCAAAACCCCAATTTTTCATCGGGCCCGTGTGCCAAACGTCCCGGCTGGCATCTCGATGTATTGAGCAATGCCCTGCTGGGTCGCTCGCACCGTTCCAAGCCGGGCAAGGCGCGTCTGCAAGAAGTCATTGAACGAAGCAGAGCGGTGCTGAACATTCCCGCGGACTATCGCTGTGCCATTGTCCCCGCATCGGACACGGGGGCAATCGAAATGGCACTTTGGTCACTGTTGGGCGAACGACCGGTCGATCTCTTTGCCTGGGAAAGCTTTGGCAAGGCATGGGTGACCGATGTGCAAAAGCAACTCGGCCTGGACGACAGCCGTGCGTTTGTCGCCGACTATGGCCAACTGCCCAACCTGGCGCAGGCCGATTGGATGCACGATGTGGTCTTTACCTGGAACGGAACAACTTCCGGTGTCCGTGTGCCCAACGCCGACTGGATCGCCGCAGATCGCCGTGGTCTGGCCATTTGCGATGCCACCTCGGCAGTCTTTGCCATGCCCATATCGTGGGAAAAGCTGGATGTCGTCACCTGGTCCTGGCAAAAAGTATTGGGGGGAGAGGGCGCTCACGGCATGCTGGTTCTCAGTCCCCGTGCCGTGGATCGGCTGGAAAGTTACACCCCCACCTGGCCCCTGCCCAAGATCTTTCGCATGACCAAAGGTGGGAAAGTGGATGAGGCCCTCTTTACCGGCTCCACCATCAACACGCCCTCCATGCTCTGTGTGGAAGATGCACTGGATAGCTTGCAATGGGCGGAACGCATTGGCGGTCTCGCTGCACTCCACGCGCGGTCGCAAGCCAACTTTGCGGCCATTGCCGCGTGGGTGGAACACTCGGAATGGGCGGCGTTTCTGGCCACAGATCCGGCGACTCGATCCAACACTTCAATCTGCTTGCAGATCGTGGCACCTGATTACAAGGCGCTGCCAATGGCTGAACAGGGGGCCAAGGCCAAAGCACTAGCCGCGTTGCTGGAGCAAGCAGGCGTCGCCCACGATATCGGTGCCTACCGGGATGCGCCCCCGGGGCTACGGATTTGGGGCGGTGCAACGGTCGAAACCAGTGACATAGAAGCGTTGCTCCCGTGGCTTGATTGGGCCTACGCCGAGGTAATGGGCAGCGCGTAACCGGCCACAGTTCAAAAGAAGCCCCATGAGACCCAAAGAGGAACGAGGAGAAAGATGAACGACCGCCAACATCAGGATGAATGGTTGCTCAACACACCATTGCTACACGAATTTATTGCCACCGTCAACGAGATTCGAGCCAGCGAACCGGATCCCCGGCGCAAAGTGGCAGCGATCCGTCCCCACTTTGCCCGCCTGTTGGCGGATCAACAGTGGCTGCCCGAAAATTTCATGGCCGAGGCCGATGGCGAAAGCGGCATGGGTGGCAAGATTGGTATGTGGCTGCTCTACCGGGCCGGTGATGGGGGCCTGGCTTTTTCCGCGCTCGTGTTGCCCCCTGGTGCCCAAACCCCCGTCCACGATCACCTTGCCTGGGGATTGGTTGGTCTCTACCGGGGCGAACAAGATGAAGAAGTCTTTGGCCGCAAGGATGGTGGCGAACAAGCGGGGCATGCCGAGTTGGAGATCACCGAGCGCAACCTGCTCCAACCCGGTGATTTTTACGAGCTATTGCCTCACAACGATATCCACCGCGTCCGCACCACTTCAGAGATCACCTCTGTTTCGTTGCACCTGCTGGGCAACGACAACGGCTGCATCTGGCGCCACCAGTTTGATCCAGAAGCGCAAGCAGTTGCGCCTTTCAAATCGGGCTGGCTCAACACGGATTGCCGGGAATACACGGTGGACTAATAGAGAAAGCAAATAGCCCTTGCACCTTGCAGAGTGCGCATTCTCTACTGCGCATGTCCAGCGTTAGAGAACGCTGATTCGACCATTGTGCAGCGTTTAAATCATTTCTCTATAAGCTTGGAGTAAGCAGCATGCAAATTGGCAAAGAACTGGGTGATGTGGCGGCAACCACGCTGCGTTTTTTCCGCCAGATTGGGGTGGAAGTGGTGGGCATACCCACCCGCTGGAATGTGACCCCCGGCACGCGACCGACGACCCGGCCGCTGGTCCCCGAAACGCAACGGGGACCGGTTGGCGCACAGCCACCGGCGTGGAACGAAGATGAGCTACGACGAATCATACACCAAATCGAAGCGGCCGGTTTGCAGCCGGTGCAGGCCAACCTGCCACTGTCGGGCAACATCCTCATGGGACGTGACGGTGCCGCCGCCGATCTCGCAATCGTCAAGCAGAATATTCGGCTGGCGGGCAAGCTTGGCCTGCAAACATTGACCTACAATTTCACTGCACTGCGTGCGTCGGAAGGCTACGGTGCACGGCTGGGGCAAGGACGCGGTGGCGCCGATCTCCGTGACTTTGATCATGACCGTATCGCAGCGCTGCCCCCCTTGCCCGCAGTGGGCGAACAGAGCATGGATGCCATGTGGGAACGCATTGACCACTTCTTGCGTGCCGCGATCCCAGTGGCAGAGGCAGCAGCAGTTCGTTTGGCCGTCCACCCCAACGATCCCCCCATTCCCACCTATCGCGGCGTGGCCCAACCCCTCGGCACACTGGCTGGTCTCAAACAATTGGTGGCACTCGTAGACAGCCCCGCCAACTGTCTCTTCTTCGACACGGGCGTCACCACCGAAATGGGCGAAGACGCAGCGGCGGCCATCGACTATTTTGGGCAACGTGGTCGCATTGGCGCGGTACACTTTCGCAATGTGCGGGTGGATACGCCCTATTACCGCTATTTGGAGACTTTTCAAGATGAAGGCGAGTGTGATATGGTAGCTTGTATGGCAGCCCTACATCGCACTGGCTATCATGGATTGATTGAACCAGATCACACCCCAGGCATCGAGGGCGACACAGCGGACACCCGCATTGGCTGGGCCTTTGCAGTGGGGCAGATGATCGCACTGCGGAAAGCAACGGCCACTCACTTGTCCACGTAGTCGCCATGTTTGCACGATTCATCGCCAAATTGCTTAGGCAATTTGGCGATGAAAGCGGACAAAGCGCCCAATTCACCTACGCCATTTGGCCCATCTTCGCAACCAAATTAACACTCACGGCTTGTGAGCTGATAGTGCCGCTCAGCGTCTGATGTGCGAATTTGATGCTCCGTCTTGACCGTACACCCGCCACGCGAGGACTTTCCTGCTCCTGCAGCACTCTATTGTTCACCGGGTCTATTGTTCACCGGGTAAGTCATCCCTACCACGCCACTATCTGGATGCGGCTCGCCAAATTCGCTACTGCCCACAAGTAGCTGGCTGGCGGTAGTTCAAGCACCACAACCGAATTTCAGGATAGCACTCAAACTCCACTATCCTGCTGTGGTACAGATCGCACAGCATCACATACCGTGATACAAAACAGCTCAGCGACAACTGAAGCAGAATACAAGAGAGGTGGTATCCGAACGCAACTCAAAGTGTTACATCACACCAGCCATAACCGCAAGCCTTCTGGTAATGCCCATGGCACTCAGCTCGGCATACTTGCCAACTCACCAAGTGTTTTGCACACTTGGGATCAATATCGTACTTCTTTTATGGAGGATGCTTTCATGGAAACAACGTCTCTTCACGCTGTTATGCCCACACCAAAGAGCTCTCCATCGCAGAACACATCGCACTCCCAGACCCAACAACCAGCAGAAAGCCTGCTCATCGTGGACGATGATGCCAACTTTCGCATGTTGTTGCGCCATGCGCTCAAATCGTCGCCCTATGCAATTCGCGAAGCCGGCAGCGGTGAAGAAGCGCTGCGCATGGTCGACAAATACCGGCCCAAAATTATTTTGCTGGATATTTGTCTGCCCGGCATGGACGGCATTGCGTTACTACAGGGAATCCGCAAAGAGCGACGCGATGAAATCATCTTCATGACTAGCGGGCTCTCATCCCGCGACTGGATTCAAAGCGCCCAAGAGCACGGCGCCAATGGCTTCTTCTCAAAACCATTTGATCTGCAAGAGCTCCGACGCGCCATTCGAGCAATCTGAATCGACATTTGGCCTGTAGAAATTTGTCAGAAGCAGTCGGGTTGGGTATACTACTCGGGTATTCGGGGAGTAGCGCAGCTTGGTAGCGTGCTTCGTTCGGGACGAAGAGGTCGGAGGTTCAAATCCTCTCTCCCCGACTTAATATGTAGCGGTAGAATCCTATCTACCACCTGCAAAAGTCTCTGTGTTTATCCATAATGGATAAGCCGGGGGCTTTTTTTGTTTCCCCAAATTTTTATCCTCAAACCACTTCGTAGCATGAAAATCTCTATTGCCATTGACGGTTATTTTCTGGACCGTGGCTTGCAGCTGGCCAGCACCACGACCGAACGATACAGAATCTATCTCCACGAGTTTTGTGGTTTTGCCTGTGACTGTGAAATAGAGACTATCACTCACAGAGACATTACGCGCTTTCTGCTCCACTTGTCGCAGCGTGGGCTATCGAATCGAAGCCTAAATGACGCCAGGTCGATACTATCAACCTTATGGGCATGGGCGGCTGGTGAGCTTGGCATAGAGAACATTGTGGGCAGAGTTGCACCCGTGTCATATCGGCAACCTGAAATCATTCCATACACACGTCACGAGCTGCAACGGTTGCTTGATGTTGCAGCGCACAATAAACAGTGGCGCACCCGAGCCGGGAACATAGCAAAGAGCAAGCGACCAACAGCGTTACGGGACAGAGCAATAATCCTTACGCTAATTGATACGGGCATACGTGCATCGGAGCTGTGTGATCTACTCATTGCAGACTATGACGACCAGCGCGGCCGGTTGCACATCCGGCACGGCAAAGGCGGCAAGGGCCGGTTTGTTATCACAGGCAAGCGCACACGAAAAGCATTGTGGCGTTACCTGGGCAGCAGGCCAGAGGCTAAGCGCATAGAATCGCTCTTTACCACCAAAGACGGCAACAGGCTAGACCGCAATAACTTGTATAGCATGGTGCGAAGGTTTGGAGAAAGGGCCGGTGTAGACGGCGCTGGGATCCACCGGTTTCGTCACACGTTCGCTGTCACATTCCTGCGCAACGGTGGCAATGTCTTTGAGCTGCAAGAGCTGATGGGGCACGCAGATATTAGAACGTTGACGGTGTATATCAAGCTGTCAGAGCTGGACATTGACCAGGCGCAACGATATTCACCAGCGGATAACTGGAAGCTTTAAGAGGTAGTAACGGGGCGCAACAGTGTTCACAGCACTGCCATGCCCCTAACCATACAGTATGGGCTGCATAGCTCATGCGATTATATCACACATCTTTTTTATACCTTATGGGAGGTACACAAATGACTATTTCACTTTCACAATTTAAGCGAATGAAACTCGAGCACCGAGTCAAATTGTTCGATGAGCTCGACACGGGCGACCGTGAGCAGATACTGCGCGCTACGCTGCCTATGATAGAGATTATTACCCGGGGTGACTTGATTAAGCGCCGCGGCGAAAAGCCAGCTTTCCCGGCGGACTGGTTTGAATTGCCGCGGATATTGCGCCACTGCTATATGGACGCTGTTGTGCCCCGCAACTTTGAGGATCTGTGCCTCGAACAAAAAGAAGAAGTAGAGCGCCGCCTGGAGCTGCTGTGCGCTGCATTCGCAGAGGCGGTGCGCTAATGACCATGCGAAACGGACGAGATCGAGGCAGACGAAAACTATCGTTTGAAAAATGGCGCACCTTGCCTCGTGACGAACAGTGTGCGCAATTCCGCTACATGTCCGAAGAGAACTGGGAGCCTGGCGTGAGGTGCCTGCTGTCGCAACACTGGGTGCCACTAGATTGGCTTGATGAGTTCAACCAGTTGCCGGTGGATGCAAAGTCGATGTTTTACCAAATACTTATGGACGCTATGTCATCGCAACGAGCGAAGCCAGCCCCCAAGCTAGCGATCCCGGTGCGCTATGAACTGAGTTGGAATTGAGGTGCACGGATGACGACTCTCAAAATGGGCGATGGCTGGGTGACAGTAAGTGGAACCATCACCGGCACGGGCAGCACTAAGCAAGCCAGTATCGAAGATGCAGAGCGGCGAAAGAAGAAGGTGGGCAAATGCCATTTTATTGGGTAATGCTTATCATCGCTTTTGGGCTGCTCTCAGTGCTCACACTATCGCCCATACCGCTGTTGGTGGTGGTCGGACTGTGGGCATTGCTCCAGCCGGTTGAGCGGCCACTACGAGACGAGATCGAGGCGGCAGGCAAGAGCCCAGACTTGCCACCAGCACCCACGTCGGGCATGGGTTGCTTGACGTGGGTGCTTTGGCTGTTCGTGGTTAGCGCTGGGGTTGTGATGGTTGTCGGCCTGCTCGGTTTGGTGATCGTGGAAGGTGACATGTGATGAGCAAGCATAACAGATATGACAGCGTAGCTAACTTTGTGCCAGCCGTGCAGAGCCAGCAACAACCGGTTGACGCAGATTGGCGCATGGTGGCTGATGCCGTGACCGTGGTTGCAGATGAGCCCCAACGCCAACATATAGAGGCTATGAGTCGTGAAAGCAAGATGAGAGCAGCACAGGGACGGGACGCACGCCACGAAGCTGAAGGCTTGATCGTGGTCGCTATCAAGTTCTTTGCGCTGGCTGTTGTTACCATTGCCGGTTTGCTCATTCTCACCTATATGAATGGGACAGGCGCACAGATGGCGGGGTTCTTGGTTGCAGGCTCCGGCTTGTGTGGTATGGCATTCACGCTGTGGGCCTATCGTACGCAACAGGCAAACAGTCCCGGTGCTGTTGACCGGCGCTACATCAAAGAGTGGGGCAAGGTCAACATGCGGGACAGTGACAATGCACTGGAGGCGCGATTGGGTGAACTGGAAGTTGCAGCGTATCGTGCCGAGACGGAACGCATGGTATCAATGGGTAAGATCGAAGCATACGTGAAATTGGTAGGGGGTGGCAACGATGAACAACCAAAGCAAATATCAGATGGTTCTTAATGCCTTGCGTGCTTGCAGGACAGAGAATGAGCACCTGACAGCCACCAACGAACATTTGCGTGCACGGCTGGAAGTTATGCAGGAAGAGAACGCCAAGCTACGGCAAAAGCTACGTGAATCTTGTCGTGAGTCTCGGCAACTCAAGACAGCTTTGGACGCTGCACATTATCTCGTGTTGTCCCATTTGGCAGGCGATCCCACGTCCCGTGATGAGTGCATTGCAGACGGTATGCCACGGTCCCATTGGTACTGGGGCAGGGCACTGCTAATGGATAGCAGGGTTCACAATGGACGTGAATTTGTGACCAACAATGCCGATGAAATTAATGCTGCCATTAGCCGATCTTTGTCCCGCTATCGGGTTCAGGGATTGCTGTCGATGCGGATTAGAAACCGGCAACTTGAATGGAACTAGGCTCGTTGCCGATAGGGTTTCTCGGTAAGGTTTCCCGGTAGGATATTTCGGTAGGGTTTTGCGTAAATCCTACCGATTACACTGGCGAGTGGGGCGGGTTGGCCTAGCTCATAACAGTAGGGGAGGTAAGAAAATGTATCGACTAATAGAGCGACTAATTATCTTTGGTGGGCTATGCTTGTTTGCGTGGATCCTCACGGCTGCACTATCGCCAGGAGCAATTGAGATGGCGCTGGGCTTGCTGTTTGGCATCTTGGCAGGGTTACCGGTTGTGTTGTTGGTACTGGCCAGCGACAGACGACAGCCGAGCCCCCCACCGCGGACACGTGAGCCGGATTGGTTAACAGAGCCGGAACGATGGGAACTGTTGGAAGAACGACGAGTCAACCAGGTGACAGAACGCAATATGCAGACGTCAAAGAAGCAACGCGAGCGGAAATACATCGAGGTAAAATAAAAACTGTCGGTTGCATGGTGCAAGCACGCAACCGACAACGCTCTTGGATGGGGAATCACATGAGCACCTTAAGTTTACTACGACATCAGCTTACGGTGCAAGTCGAATTTACAAATCATTGTTTGAACCGCAAAGGAAAGAATCATCATGGCGAAACGCAAGGAAGAGCCAGAGCCAGAAAAGCCGGAGTTTGTATTTGATGATGATGGTGTAGAGCGCAAAGTTAATCACACGTACCTCGATGAAAAGTTTACATACAGAGGCACGGAAAATGTTTTCTTGTTGGTGTGGACGAATGGACATATTTTGCCGGTTAGTACGGAGCGTGACCAGCGAACTGTCATTAGAGAAATTTTCTTTGGTGAGTGATTTTGGTTGCGATGCCAGAACCATTTTAGATAGCATATGTTAACTAGAATGGTTCTAGATAGCATGCACCAAACCTACGATTACCCTACGCTAAAATGAGCCAAACGCCGTGTATTCTGCAATTTATTTTACGTTGAATGGGATTCAATTCACAAATATATGAATTTAATTCAAATTTGCGCTCTGGCAGACACTGCATCGTAGGCAATATTTGTTGCATGTTTTTTAGGATCGGTGAAAATTGAATTTAATTCAACTGGTACAGGCTGCAATTCTGCATGACGCTACTGGCGCAATTCCTAGCAGCAGGACAATGTTTCTGGTATAATGTAACTACGATTAACAAACAGTTAAGTCAACTGGTAGGAGATTACAGCATGAAAAACACAGGAGTTCGTTTCTCGGATGAGGAGTTCCGTAAGCTCGACGAATTGAAGAGCCAGCTGGGGATGCGCAGCCGAAACGCTGTTTTGTCTGCATTGCTGGCAAATGCGGAGGTGAGAGAGGTAAAAACCAAAACAGCCATACCCATTTTGAGCAAAAAAAATAATGGTGCGTCAGTTTCTCAGGACGAACGCACCATTATTGCAGCGTAAATTATCCAAACATCGTGCCTATCTCACTGCATAAAAAAAGCTCGGGCCAACGAGCTTTTAGTGGGGTAGACACACAATATTTGAATGGAATTCACAATGTCCATTGTACACGAGACGGCGCGCGCTGTCAACTTAAATTTTTCTTCAGCTGAACGCGGTTCAAACTCCCCAACGGCAAACACTGCCTATCTCGGCAAACGATACAGAGTCTACGATCAAAACCGGCGGCGCTGGTTAACCGCTGGCGTTGGCGTACCACCTCGCATTTTTCGCAGCGTTCGCAACCGTAGGCGGTACGAGACGAACAGCCTCAATATCAACACAGCTATTTTTGATGAGGCCGTTGCCGATGGCGTTGAGACTATTGAGATCGTTGTTACCTATCGCACGCTGGCCAAAACTATCACGTACTCCGCCAGCGTCGAGACTATCCGCAAATACAGCACAGCCGAATATCTGTACGACACCCACCAGCGCAGCCTGGCCATTGGCTATTGGAGCGTTGACGGTGAGCCGCCAGAGCTGCCAGAGCCAGCGCCCGAGCCAACCGAGCCGGTGCCCGAACAGACTACACTGTTTGACCTTGGCAGCGTTGGCCGGGTGGGGGGTGGCTACTGATGATTACCCACGACAACATGACTAACTTGCATGATCATGCCCACCTGTTGCCACAACTGGAGAATATGCGCAATCACGTTGAGAAGTACCTCAGCTGCGGTGTGGTTATTGTTCGCTGCCATACGCCTATTTTCTCCGAGTCCGGGCGTGTAGGTTGCACCTGTGAGGCATACAAGCGCAGCGACAAATATAGAGAGTGGCTAGAAGGCCAGGGCAGGGGCAAGGACTTCGATCCAAACTTTGAGTGCCCCAATCCGGGGAAACACCCGTACGGGCGATGGAGAGACGAGACAGACGGTTTATCACTGAAACAGGCGATGGCGCTATGGTCAAAGTTGAGCAACGCCACGGACGTTGACACCGGCGCACAGGTTGCCATTGTGCCCAACGTCGGAGCATTGACCGGGCCATCTAACTGGCTGGTGCTGGACAAAGACACATACAAGGAATTTTACGCTTGCGATCTGGAGGATGCATTTTTGCCTGATGAGTTAGACACAGCCGAACAGCAAAGCCAATCCGGTGGTGCTCACATTGTCTTTGACCGTGAGGACAAACCCTACACGAACGCCAACAGCGAAGTAAAAAAACAGGGCTATGAGGGAATCGACATCCGCGGCGTTGGGGGCTTTGTGGTGCTAGCTCCGTCTGTTGGCTACACCGGTAACAACTACGAATGGAACGAGTCACAAGCGCCGTGGGATGGCCTGAAACCAATTCCCGATGCCCTCGATACCATTCTGGCAGAATCGGCCACAAAAGCTGTTGCGGCGGGCAAGGTGGTGTTTACTGAGGCAGCCACAGAGAAGCCGGACTTGGCGCAATGGAGTTTGCCAGCATGGGTGCTCGATTCAATCAATAACCCGGCACCTGTGGGGCGACGCAGTGAAGCGGACTGGAGCGTAGTTCGACAGTTAATCCAAGCCGGGGCAAGCGATGATGCGATCCTCGCATTTTTTCAGCACTACCCCATCGGCACCGAAGGCGCCTATGCCGAGAAGGGCGATCGATACTTGTCGCTAACTATCGCCAACGCCAGGGCCAAAACCGACGACTCGAGCAGCCATGATGGTTACGGAGAATCACCCGGCACGCTGCACCCTACCATAGGGATTGACGAGCTAATCCATGACGCCACAGACGTGGCCAGCGTAACCAAAGAGGCGATGAAGGATGATAAGCCAGCGGAGCGCAAGACGGCCGTAAAGGACGCTGTAACGCTGTGGGTTCTCGATCACATGCCGGATATCGCCAAACTCGATAGTGCAGCCCTAGCACGGCTCAAGTTAACGCTGAAGAGCAGCGGGCTCACACAGACGTGGCTCGACCGTGACTTGCAAAAGCTCGTGTCAGCAGAGAAGGCCAAGCGCCAATCAGCATTGGCGGCGGTAGCAGACGACGAGCCCCGTTACAAGGTGTTGGGCGGTGCCATCCACGAGCGGTTTGAAACAGAAGTGATGCGGGGGGAGGAGCTGGTCACAGTGTCGGGGTACAACCCTCTGTGCAATTTCAGCGCCACCATCCTGGCTGACGTCGATATGGATGATGGGGAGGAAGTAACAAAGCATCTGGCCATCGCTGGCCAGCTGGCCACAGGGGAGAAGCTGCCTGAGATTCTGATACCTGCGAAGGACTTCGAGCCGATGCAATGGCCAGTTGACCTGTGGGGCGGCAAGGTGGCCACAGAGCCGGGGCGGGGCAAAAAAGATAAAGTCCGTCACGCAATGCAGGTGTTATCAATGGATGGCATCGAATCACGTAGATCCTACACACACACCGGATGGCGTGTGATTGATGGGCAGCGTGTCTTCTTGCACGCTGGTGGGGCCGTGGGCATGGATGGCGTATCGGTGCGATTGCCTGAACAGTTGAACAATTACGTTTTGCCTGATGACGACGCCATTGATGCTGTGATAGCCATGCGTGAGAGCATCAATCTAATGGATGTAGCACCATCACGAATTAGCACACTACTGTTTGCAATGACCTATCTCGCTATTCTTTGCGAAATGATAGTAGCGCCGTTTATGCCTATCGTGAAAGGGGTGTCGGGCTCTTTCAAATCATCCTATACAGCTGTTTTTCTGAATCACTTTGGCGCTAAGTTCAGCGAATATGATATGCCAGCAGACTGGCTAGCCACTGCTAACAGCCTAGAGAAACTAACGTTTCACGCCAAAGATGTTCTGTTGATCATTGACGATCTTCGACCGTCTACCAACCCGACAGAGAAAAAGCAGTTGGATGCTGCGGTTAGCAGGCTGGCTAGAGCTATCGGCAACCAACAGGCTCGGGTTAGGCTAGACCAAAACTCTAATTTCAGACGAGCGTTTGCCCCCCGTGGCGTTGTGGCCACAACAGCAGAGAAAAACGCTGTAGGCTACAGCGTAAACAGTCGCATGATGGCCATTGACGTGGAGCAGGGTGATATAGATCCTGTGAAATTGTCAGCAGCACAGAAGAAGCGCCATGTCTATGGCTACGCCATGAAGGGATTTATTCAGAGCGTCGCTGAGGATTGGGACGAACTGAAAAAGACCATCCCAGAGCGTGTGATAGAGGTGAGGACGGAGGGCAGTAGCAACGGCCATCACCGGCGCTTACCAAACGCCACAGCTACGCTCTTTGTGGCGTTCGAGTGCGCAATGAGCTATGCACTGGAGATCGGCGCTATTGACGAACCAGAGGCACAGCGACGCATTGACGAATGCAGGGCCGCTCTGGTAGAGATGGCAGAAATTCAGAGCGAGGTCACAGAGTCCGAGGATCCGGCGCTGAAATACATGACCATCGTTTCCACTCTCATTGCACAGAACAAAGCGCATCTATCAGGGCCAGAAGTGACCGACGCGGAGGGCAACCCCAAGCGCGACAACATAGGTTTCGGGACCACGGAAAAGTTAGGATGGCATGACTATCGCAATGTATACCTGTTGCCAGGAACATACAACACTGTGTGTCGCTATGCCAACAATGAGGGATGGGCGTTCCCGTCTGACGAAAAGACACTACGCAAAGAGCTGGATCGGGCTGGATACCTGACAAAAACCGAAAAGGGCAAGCTTACTACAAAACAGCGTGAGCCCGGCGCATGGGCAAAACCGCAAACTGTTCTGGCTATTAGTTTCGTTGAGGTTGCCAAGCTGCTAGTCGGGATGGGATTCCAAGGCATAGAGGCACACGCTTATAAGATGGGGTTTGTCGACATGGATGTATTCGCTGCCGAAATGGGATTTGATGACATGGCCGCATACACCAAGGCAATGGCGTATATTGCCGATACTGACGAGGTAGATGCGGAGGGCATGGGGCTGTGAAATACACAAAGTTCAAAAAGGGTGCTCCCAACGTTCCCGCGCGTTCCCGGTCGGGCAAAGGCACCGGGAACGCGCGAACTACACCTGTAGAAAGCGTCAACGTTCCCTACGTTCCCTATGTTCCCGAAAAAGTAATAGATACGTATACACCCCCTTGTGTGTGTGTTGATATTGGCGATGAGAAAAACACACACCACACAAAGCGTTGCAAAGGGGGGGTGCTTGTATCCAAAACCGGGAACGCGGGAACGCTGGGTGATTCACAGGTGGTAGAGCGCGTTCCCGGCACCGGGAACAACCGGGAACGGAAACAGGGGCAAACCGGGAACGTTGGGACTGAAACCGAGAACACGCCTCAAAATGTGCCACAACCCGACGCACAAACAGCGGATCCCACATTGTTTCTGGACCAAATTATTACGCAACCACAAATGGACACTCTTCAAGCACGTGGACGTGCCGAGGGCTTCGGCGTGTGGGGGCAATGGATGACAGACGAATGGCCATGTGAATGGCGCGTGGTGAAGGTCGAGGTGGCAGCATGAACGGTCACACGATCACAACGCAAGATATTCAAGCAATCCTAGACGAACACAGGGGATTACACTATCACGGCAACAGCCACTACTGTGGGCCTGACTTGGCCGGGCGCAATGAGTTGCTGACACCTGACAGTGTGGCCACCATCGGCAGGGTCTGTGGCTGGCTGAACGCCAACATCGCACACACGAAGCAAGTGACACGATTTTGCGGCAGCTATGGGCTCAAGCACATCGCAGAGCGCCATATTGGTGAGTATGTCAGCAACGGGCAATTCATTGTTGCGGCGCTCCTCTGTGGCTATGGGGCGGCGCTGGACTACCCCAACGCATTATTTGCAATGTCTGTGCGCTCTATCAAGGCGGCACGCAAGACAGCGGACGTGGTAGGGCGTGATGAGGTTGAAGAGCTGGAAGGGTTGGAGTTTTAGAAATGCAGACAGCAATGTTTGAACATGGGGCGGTGACAGCCTCGCAGCCCCATGTGACACACAACAGCGGTGACAACGAATGGTATACACCGGCTGAATATATCGAGATAGCACGTAAAGCAATGGGTAGTATCGACTTAGATCCAGCCTCCAGCGCCATCGCAAACATGACAGTCAACGCCACCACATTCTACACAGCACAAGATAACGGCCTATCGAAGCGTTGGTACGGCAATGTGTGGATGAATCCGCCATATGCCAAGGGACTGATAGATCGCTTTTGCAGCAAGGCAGTACACCACTGCATAGAGGGTGACATCAACCAGATGGTGATCTTGGTAAACAACGCCACAGAGACAGGGTGGTTTCAGGAGCTAGCCAGCGTAGCATCTGTCGTCTGCTTTCCGCAGGGACGCGTACGCTTTTTGAAGCCAGGCGGTCGCAAAGGTTCACCCTTGCAAGGGCAAGTGCTGATCTATATCGGCAGGCACGGCCAGCGTTTCAAAAATGCTTGCAGGGGCATCGGATTCTGTGTTGACGTGACTGTGGCCAGCCAGCGCAACGAACAGCCGAGATTGCTGTAAC
The DNA here is from genome assembly GCA_965228585.1 of Caldilineaceae bacterium. Taxonomy (GTDB): domain Bacteria; phylum Chloroflexota; class Anaerolineae; order Caldilineales; family Caldilineaceae; genus JAHBVH01. Next base: position 1,068,621 of record CBDDHX010000004.1, on the reverse strand, counting down.
GGGCGTGTGTCGATTGTCCAAATTCTGGACAATCGACACACGAAAGCCAGCGCGGCATGGTGGCGGCACGTATTGCAAACATGCGAGAGGGTAGGCCCAACAAAACTTCGCCAATTGGCGAAGTTTCTCAGGCCAATGCGGCAGAAATGCTAAATGTTAGCGACAGAACCGTGCGCAATGCCAAGGTTGGGATACGTGGATCTCAGACCTAAAGTGGCCCAGTGTCGCCTTTGACGGGTGGGACACATGGGTTGATGACCTAAAATGGCCAAGCGTAGCCTTCCCTGGTTGGAGCACGTGGGTGTCAAGGCTAAGCTGGCCGTCAGTCTCGTTCCCTGGCTGGTCATCGTTTGTCAGCAGGTTGCGGTGGGGTGTTACCTCGTTCCCCGGCTGGTCATCGTTTGTGCCCAAACTAAAATGGCCCAGCATCCCGTCATTCCCTGGGTGGGGCGCATTCGTCAGAATAGTCACCGGCGGAACTGGCGGAACCGGCGTAACCAACGCCATTGGTACACGTAATTTTCGTGGTGGCTTTACGTGGGTTGGCGAGACGGGGCCAGAGATTGTGGCACTGCCTAGTGGGTCACGAATTTTCAGCAACAGCGAATCGCAACAGATGGTGGCCGGTGGTGGCGGTGTCAACGTCACCATCAACGTCGCCAACGTGGGCAGCAATGTCGATGTGGAGGCAATGGCATATAGAGTGGCAAGCGCAATCCAAAGGCGGCGACGATAAGCAAAAGGAGCGTATGTGTCGAAGCCTAAACACGAGATGATGCGCGTGCAGAGCAACAGCACCGGCGATCCTGCGCTCGACTTGGTGGCAGCTGTGGTCAACCAGGCAATCAAAGACGCCACCAGACGCAAAGACGCGACAGGCAGACAGGCGAGGCGATGGCTAGATTGCGTGTGGCCAGAGTGGAGACAAGAATTTGAGAGAACAAATGAACGATGCAAACGAACGACACATCACGAATTACGACAACGAAGATAGCTGGCACATCGACGCATACGATGCGAAGTCACGAGCCATTCTAAAGAGCGTTGGCGCAACCATGACGGACACGCACAGACACTGTGCGAGCTACGATTGCACAGCACAACAGCTTATCGAATACATCGCAGCATTGCACGACATCAACGTCACTATCAGGCAACGCAAAGCAATGTGCATCTCTGATGACGAAAGAGCCAAACGACGTGAGCGGATGACGCAAATTAACGCCCGTAGAATGGCTAGTTGTACGTGAAATTTACGTGAGACGCTGCGCCAGAATCAACGAAAACGAGTGCAGTGGACATATACCACTATTGAAGCATTAAGACGGCATACAGAGCCAGAAATTGAGGCAACAACCAAATGAACACAATGAAGGCAGTACGAAAAACCAGCGACGAATTGAGGGTTGCCAACCACTTGGTGATCTTCAACCATCGCGATCTGGAAGGCATCGCCAGCCGACGCAAAAACAGAGACGGCAGCACCGGCGAATACTTCACGAAAGCAACAGTGTTCGATAGTCCATATACGCAAATTGGCGCGCTCCATGTGGACTTCGAGCACGCAATGGATGTGTTGGGGGCTGATGACGTTTTGGGCTATGTTGACTGGAAAACAGCCAAGGTTGACGAGCGCGGGCTCTTTGTCGAACGCGTGTTGAACCGGCGCAATCAATACGTGAAGTGGCTTGAGGAGTTGATAGAGGCGGGGCTTGTTAGCAATTCAAGTGAGGCTGTGCCAGCTGGCGTCAAACGGGCTGATGATGGCCGCATTATTACCTGGCCACTGAAGCGGGATAGCCTGACAGTAACGCCTATGCAGAGCCTGCACTTGACAGAAAACACGCTTGCAGCTGCCAAGGCGCTGGCCAGACGAGCGAACTGCAAAAACGCATGGCAACTGGTGCAAAGCCACGACGCCACGAAAGCAGCGAAGGTATTGCGGCCACATGCTAAGGTCTACGACGAAACCGAAGTGCGCAAGATGAAATTAGAGCTTGAATTGCTGGCGTTGGAGGTGGCGTAGTGTCCGTTGAAAATCACGAGTTTTACCGAGAATGGCAACCGGCGGAAGAGTCCGAAGCGTACAGCATTTTGTGCGAGCTGGTAGAGGCTGAACAACAATATGATGAGTACCAGCGCCGAGCTGGTGAACTGTGGCAGCTCGGCGCAGAGCAACGCCAGATGCTGAATGATGCTGACATTTACACAGCACCCGCTGACCTTGCACAAGCTCGATCTATCGCAAAAGCAGCTGACGAGCTATGGAGCAAAGCGCAAGACCTCGCAAGCGACGCTGAACAGCAAATGCGCAATTTGCGCCTGGAGGTCAAGCGGATGCACAACGAGCTAGCCATGGCGCAGCGCAATTACTATGCAGCCGTGGAGCGTGAGCGTAGTAACATCAACGAAAGCTTTGCGGTGAAGTCTCGGCGTGATGCGTACAAGCGTATAGCCTGGTCCCGGTTGCGCCGAAATATTGAAAAAAGTTGAGATTCTTGTTGAGAATCATTCTCAACTTGGCACATTAAAAGGATGCCGCCGTGGTCTGTGAATTGCCCCACTAGTCCAACTCTACCTAATGTTGGTACACCGAGGCAAAGCTTGCACAAATGTAAGCTTTGCCTTGCAAAAACTGTGCTAATCTGTTCATAAGCACGCCTCGCAATACCATTTTCCAAGTTTTTTCTCTGCTAGACTAACTAAATACACATCGGTCTGCTCTTTTTCAACCATCCCTTTAAAATTGCCGTGAGAGGTGACTTATGGATTTTATTGACAGGATCCGCGAACTGGGGACACGTATCCCAAAGCAACTAGAGCTTATACAAACTGAGGAAGCAACCAAGCACGCTCTGGTGATGCCATTCATTGCCGCCCTTGGCTATGATGTATTTGACCCTACCGAGGTGGTTCCTGAACTGAATGCAGATGTGGGAACAAAAAAAGGCGAAAAGGTCGATTATGCGATTCGCAAGGATAGCCAAGTAATTATGCTTGTCGAATGCAAGTCTACGAGCTGCGATTTGGGTCAAGCTCATACCTCTCAGCTCTATCGATACTTCAGTGTAACTGAGGCAAGATTTAGCGTTTTAACAAATGGAATTGCTTACTGGTTTTACACCGATCTCGATGCGCCAAACAAGATGGATAACAAGCCGTTCTTCGAGTTCAACATGCTCGACATCCGTGAACAGGATGTTGAGGAGCTGAAGAAATTCACGAAATCTGCATTCGACCTTGATGGTATATTGACCACGGCAAGTGAACTGAAATACACAAAAGAAATCAAACGAATACTAGCAGAACAGTTACAGGAGCCATCAGAGGACTTTGTCCGCCTATTTGGCTCACAAGTTTATCAAGGTCGCATGACTCAGTCAGTCAAAGAACAGTTTACTGAAATGACCAAGCGGGCATTTCGCCAATTCATTAACGATCGAGTGCAAGAGAGACTGAAAACGGCTCTTGCGTCGGAGGCCTCGCAGTCAGACTCAATCACTATCGAAAGCAGTTCGGTTAGCGATTCAGGAGATGAGTGTACAGGCGAGGCAAAGATAGTCACTACTCCTGAAGAATTGGAAGCCTACCATATTGTTAAAGCTATAGTGAGTCAAACAGTGGAACCTGAACGTGTAGCAATTCGTGACCAACAAACATATTGTGGAATCTTGTTCGATGATAACAATCGCAAACCGTTGGCTCGCTTGTGGTTTAACACATCCCAAAAATATATAGGTTTATTTGATTCAGAGGATCGCCAGGAGGACAAGAGGCCGATCAACAAAGTTAGTGACATATACCAGTATGCCGAACGACTAAAAGCAACAGTAGGGAACTACGCTGAGTGACTATCCACATGTGCACCCGGCAGAAGCTTGAAACTAAACATCTGGAGCATTCATCATAAAGAAGAATTGGACAGATGATTATTGCCAATGCCAATAATCTGTATAGGAGAATAGAAAGCATGGCCAGCCTAGTCTACATTTTTACGATCCTCGGCGGGATAGTCGGTAGTATACTGTTATTTGATGCGTTCACAAGTGCCGACAGTGCGCCACAGCAAGCAGCAGGCGCGGCGATGGCTGCGGCCTGCGTGGTAATACCCTACTGTGTCGCCAGATCATTTGAGTATCTTTCGCAGCCGACACAAGCTGTACAACAGGCAGTACCAGAACCCCAACCACAGAACCAGTCAGTGCATACCGCACAGTTCATGGAAGAGGCACAACCGAGGCAGCCGACGAAAGTACAGCAGCCAAGGGGGCGACAGCCGAGCCGGTACGATCTGATTGATAAATCATCGGGTTGACATTCCTTGCTGCAGCACTACATCAGGCAACTATAGCCGCAATGTTCATCACATCTACTGAACAAAAAAGCACGAGGGCGAATCAACCCTCGTGCTTTTTATATAATGGTTATCCCTAGAAACTCTTTCCTCTGCGCTGCCCAGATATGAGAAACTCCAATAAAACCTACAGCTTCAAACCGAGTGCGTCACACGGCGCGCTGTGCAGGTCTTGGTCAACTCCCAAATATCGTTCTGTGGTCTGCATGGAAGCATGACCTAGTGATAGCTGTATCTGGTCAATGCCGGCATTACCTTTGTGGGCCAGCTTCGCAAATGTTCGGCGCAGGTCATGCGGTCGCACATCTACTCCTAACGTTTTGGCATAGGTGCGTACCAGATCAAAGATGGCTTGTGATGACATGCCGCTGCTCTGCAGCTTATCCCCACGACGCATGGAACGAAACAATACGCCATCCTGAATATCACCGGCAACCATATAGGCATCAATCGCATACTTTGCCCAGCTAGGCATAGGCACAGAGCGGGTTTTGCTTCGCTTGCCGACAAGGTCAACGATCACCCAGCGCGCTTCCCGTTGCTGGATATGTTCTACTGTGAGACTGGCGCACTCTTCACGACGCAACCCACAACCCAACAGCACAGCCAGGATAGCACGATCTCGCAACCCCTTGACAGTGGCCACATTTGGCAACTCTAGTAATTGTTGGGCCTGCTGCTGGCTTAACCAGTTGCCAAGGCGCTTACCCTCTTTGCGAATCCCCTCAACGCGTGCAATGGCTTTTGCTGTGGCTTCGTCGACCAGTCCATTATCAGCTGCCTCCAATGCCAACTTGCGAATAGCGGTCAATCGTTGGTTGATGGATGATGCCGACGTGCCCCGATCCTTCAGCGTGGCCACGTGAGCCTGGACCGTTGCCTTGCTCAAACCATGCTGGGAGGTTTCCCGGTGCCAAGCAATAAAGTCAGTCAACGCACGTTCATAGGCGCGTTTGGTGTGTGGACTCGTTACGGCATCGGTCACAAGTTTGATGACGGGCTGAATGTGGTTGGTGTTGATGGTGGCTAAGGTGGTCATTAGTTGCCCCCCTGCAGATCGTTCGCTCCATGCTTGATTGACATGTAGGCATCGAAGTGAGCCTTGCAAGGATCTCCACTTTCGTCAGAATCCCAACACCCAGGCAGCTCTGAAACTACCTCATCATAATTTGTGCAATTGTGGCGAAAGTGAGCCCTCTGCAGCCCAACCGGCGATGGTTCACAATCTTCACCCTCTTCGCCGTTGGGAGATGGGTATATGCGCCTGAGCTGGGAAACGAGGCTAGCGCATGCTTCAGCAATATTGCAGGGTTCACCCAAGCGCCTGTCGCAGTAATTCAATTCTACTATTCGCGGGTCTACTGTTGACGTCATCACTCTATCTCTCATTTAGCTTTCGATAACAGTCAATATCATAAGCTAAGTATAGCAACGTTTGACGATGATGTCAATAGAAAAGTTACTAGAATTACGTTGAAAACTTGACAATATCCTTAAAAAATGGTAACCTATGCTTGTCTAATACACACAGTGTAAAAATGAGGTTTTTCGACACTATGGCCGATACGGTACGCATGAACTTAAATGTAGAGCCTGATGTGCCCGAGAAGCTAGCTGAGCTAGCAGGTGGGCCAAAGAAAATGGGGGCTTACTTGTCGCTACTGATACAGCAAGCTCACGCTGGCAACGTGGCAGCTGACAACCCTGGTGAAATCGAAATGCTGTCGGGTGCAGTGAAACACTTATCAGCAAAAGTCAAAGAGATAGATGGGCGCTTACAGCTACTAGAGAACAAGCAGTAAATCCCCGCTTTGCACGATCTGGCAAACTGATATAGTATTTGCACATTAACAACTGAGGAAATAAAAAAGGCTGGCCGATGCGGTAACATCGAACCAGCCGAGCCGGTGAGGTGACACCGACGTATCCAAGTATACGTAGAGTGCCCCCACTGGTCAAGCGGTGGGGTTTTTTGTTACCGTTTTGCCGGCAACCTAAGACCACATCGTAACAACATAAACACAGAGTCAGAAGCAGTCGGGTTGGGTATACTACTCGGGTATTCGGGGAGTAGCGCAGCTTGGTAGCGTGCTTCGTTCGGGACGAAGAGGTCGGAGGTTCAAATCCTCTCTCCCCGACTTTTCTAGCTTCTAACCAAATTCTTTTCTGGCAGATAGCCCGTTGAGACTCTTTCACGAGAGTTTTGACGGGTTTTTTTGTTGCCAAATTTTCCTACCGTAAACCTCATCGTCCAATGAAACTTTCCACTGCCATTGATGGCTATTGGTTGGACAAAAAGCGCGAATTTAGCCGGAATACTTTTCGGAATTATAACCGATTTTTTGGCTACTTTCTCGCCTTTGTTGGCGACATTGAATTTGACGCCATTTTGATCAACGATGTAAGGCGCTTTCTCAATCATTTGGCAGACGACCGGAATTATAGTAAACGCAGCATACATGATGCCTGGATACCGCTCTCAAGCCTCTGGACATGGGCTGAAATGGAGTTAGGTACTAAGTACAAAAAAGTTAATTTCTAGGGTTTGGTACTCCTGTTGCATGGGTATTATTCTCTAGAAACTTCATAAATTGTACTTAACTGTGAAAAAAGATGTTCCAGTTTTGCTAGAACGGCTAGTCGGTGATCGCAACAAGATGGGTGACTACTTGTCGAAGCTGGTGCGGTCGGTATAAGTAGGTACCAGAAAGATTTGCGCGTAAACGTCCGAAGGAATTTGCTGATACTCACCTTCCCCTAGATCTGAATGAGCTTCAATGAACGCATTCAAGAGAATTATTTATCAAACCACAAACAAGATCGAATCAACGATATATCTTGATAGCATAATTGGAAATTCTTATCTCCATCACATATACTATTCCTGGCGGTATAACGATATATCTTGATAGTGTATCAAAGCGGGACTTTTATGAAATCTAGAAGGCGACGTAGCCATGGCCATCACCATGGTGGACAAGGACGCGACCGTTACAAACGTGGACATCATGGCCGAGAGCACGGAGGGAAACGCAGGCGCGCCAGACGTGGCGAGGCACGCTATATCCTCCTTGATGTATTACGCGACGGTCCTAAACATGGATATGAAATCATTAAGACGCTAGAGGAACGCTCGGCAGGCGAATATGTTCCCAGCCCCGGGACAGTCTATCCGACGTTGCAATATTTGGAAGAACAGGGGCTACTACATGCACAGCAGGAATCTGAGCGACGCGTCTACCAACTAACTAATGCGGGAGAAGCAGAGCTAGAAGCTCAGGCCGAATCCATTGCAGCCTTCTGGTCACGTTTTTCAACCCAAGAGGCAAGGACAATAGATAGCCCTGAAGTTACCTTTCTGGAGGATGAGCTAGAGCATCTCAGTCGCATTGTGTGGAATGGATTACGAGACGCCATTGCACAGGGTAATCAAGAGCAGATTCGTCGCGTGCGTCAAGTTGTAGAAGCATGTCAAGCTCAGGTACGCGAGGTCATTACAAATAAATAGTAACCTAATCTACGAGGAGGCATTATGTCAGAACAATTTACTTACGGCCAGGTACAAGATTATTTGGCGACACTTGTTCCAGAGCGTCCAATGGAGCTACAAAAGATGGAAGCATATGCAGGTGAGCATGGCTTTCCTATTATCGGACCCGCTGCCGGGCAACTCTGCTATCAGATGGCACGGATGATCGGTGCGCAACACATCTTTGAGCTTGGTTCCGGCTACGGCTATTCCACCGCATGGTTTGCCAAGGCTGTAAAGGAAAATATGGCTGATAGTGGTAGCAGCAGTGGTGTGATTCATCATACTGTTTGGGATCAGAACCTATCGCAGATGGCCCAGCAACATCTGTCTGTCCTCGGCTACGATGGTCTGATTCAATACCATATAGCTGAAGCCGTGGAAACTCTACGCGCAACGAGTGGTCCTTTCGACCTGATCTTTAACGACATTGACAAAGAAGGCTACCCCAATGCATTACCTGTCATTACCGAAAAGTTGCGGACAGGCGGTCTACTAATTATTGATAACATGCTTTCAGGTGGGCGTATCTTCGATGCCAGCAATACATCGCCTAATGTCACTGGCATACGTGAATTCACGCGACTGATTACGACCAGCCCCAATTGGATTGTTTCGCTCATGCCTATTCGTGATGGACTAATTGTTGCGCAAAAAAAAGCGTAACCAAAAGGATATCGATATGAAATTGTTGAACACATTTCTTATGCTAGTGCTCGCTGCAAATTTAATGGCGTGTGCCCCATCACCCGAAAATATTACGACTTCTGCCACTGGCGAGGTCATTACAAACATAACGGCCCCTGGTACAGGGCCAGGAGGATTTGACGGGACTGTTGATACTGCATCGGACCTTGATGAGTTAGTGGCGGTTGCCTGGGGTGACGGATCGTTGGATCTCCACCGCGGCCATGCACCAATCCAAAATGTGCTTGAAGCTTACCTGGGTATCTCTCACGATGAAATGCATATTTTGATGGAAGAATCAGACATGAATCTGGCAGCCGTTTGTGAAAATTTCGGCTTTGATCCAGAGAATTTAATCGATACGCTAACGGCAAGTTTTGTTCCGCATCTAGAAGAAGGTGTGGAGAATGGTGTGATTTCTAGAGACGAAGTCGAGACGTGGACAGAGCAGATACGCACTGCATTTAGTAAGCGCGTCTACTGGGACGGCAGCAGCTAGAAAGCAGTTACACCAAATGGAGATTTTTATATGAAGGTCATTGAACGCTTTTCTTTCGCTACTGTTCGTTGCAACCCTAGCCGCGTGTGCCTCATCAGCCGAGGCCACTACTACCTCAGCGAGTGGCGAAGTTATCATAAATATCAAGGCCCAAGGCACGGGAGTAGAGGCACCATTTGATGGTGTTGTTGATACAGCATCTATCGTAACTAATCAGTGGCTACGGCACCAAGTATGCCAAACAAACGACATGCCGAAGTAGCCCAGAAAGAAACTTGGTGTTTGGAGCAGGTGCCTAAAGCTGAATAAACGGAAAGGTAGCCAATGTTGAATGGACTAAACGAACAGGAAGTACAGCAGCGACGCGCTAAGGGACTAGGAAACGACTTGAAGCAAAAGAGTGGCCGTTCCTACTTTGATATTGTGCGCGCTAATCTCTTTACCCTCTTCAACAATATTCTCTTTGCGATTGGTATTGCGCTGATCGCCATGGGGCGCATCAATGATGCTTTTACCAGTGTAGGCATTGGCTTGGTCAACGCCTTGATTAGCACCCTTCAAGAGATCCGCGCCAAGCGCCAACTGGATCAGATTTCGCTGCTCTCCAAACCAACCGTTACCGTTGTGCGTGAGGGCCAAGAACGAGAAATTGATCCCGCCGAGATTGTGCAGGATGATATTCTACGCGTGCGTTCCGGTGACCAAATTGTGGTTGACGGTACCGTAGTGGGTGACGGCACATTAGAGATGGACGAATCGCTGCTGACAGGCGAGCCAGATCTGGTACGTAAAGAAGCAGGTGACGAACTCTTTTCCGGTAGCTTCTGCGTGACGGGAGATAGTCACTTCCAAGCGCAGAAAGTGGGCGGGGAGAGCTTCGCCAATCAGCTCACCGCAACGGCACGCCAAATGACCATCGTGCAGACGCCACTGCAAAAACATATCGATCTGCTGGTCAAGATGGTTATGCTGCTGGTGGCAGTCTTTAGCATCCTCATCTTTGCGGCCCTCATCCTGGAAGGTTCCAGCAACATTCGTCTCGTGCAGATTGCTGCCGTGCTAACGGGACAGGTTCCCTACGGCCTGTTCCTGATGATCGTTGTCGCTTACGCACTGGGCGCAGCCAAAGTAGGACGTGAGGGCGCGCTGGTACAGCAGAGCAACGCAGTGGAATCACTGAGTAACATTGATGTCCTCTGCACCGACAAGACGGGAACGCTGACTGCCAATCGGCTGGAGTTCAACGATCTCTATCCACTGGGCGAAGAAAGCTTAGAAACAATCAAAACTGCCCTAGGTGACTTTGTGCGCAGTGCCAGCGCACAAAACAAGACGAGCGAAGCCATTCTGGCCGATACCGATGGGGTAAAACGCCCCGTCAGCGATGAAGTTGCCTTTGCCTCGGCGCGCAAGTGGAGCGGAGTAGCCTTCAATCAGCCAGAGCGAAAAGGGCTGTATGTGCTTGGTGCCGTGGAGATGCTGGTAGAGCACCTACCTTCTGGTAGCATGGCTGTCGACGGCAACCTCATACGGCAGATGCAGGAATGGACCGAGCAGGGGCTGCGTGTGCTGCTCTTTGCCCATGCGCCAAATACAACCAGCTTTCACAATGAAACTAACGGGATCGTGTTGCCGACTCTCACGCCGCTGGCTCTTGTCAGCCTGCGTGACGAATTGCGCCCAATGGTTAAAGAGACCATTACCGAATTTACACGTATGGGTATCGACCTCAAAGTCATTTCCGGTGACAGTCCTCATACAGTTGCGGCCCTCGCAAAACAGGCTGGTCTGCCCGATGACATCACACTTGTTTCTGGACCTGAACTAGCCGAGATGAGTACAGCAGAATTTGAACAGGCTGCATCCGAAGCAACAATCTTTGGACGCATTTCCCCACAGCAAAAGGAAGCTCTCGTTGATTCGCTCTTGCGGCGCGGGAAGTACGTGGCCATGATAGGCGATGGCGTCAACGATGTGCTATCGCTCAAAAAGGCGTCGCTGGGTGTTGCCATGCAGTCGGGCAGCAGCGCCACGCGTAATGTGGCCGACGTGGTGTTGCTAGGCGATTCTTTTGCTGCATTGCGTCCTGCCTTTGATGAAGGTCGACGCATCATCTCTGGCATGTCGAGCGTGCTTTTTCTCTTTTTGGCGCGCTCCATCACAACCACACTGATCATCATTGGTATTACAATGGTTGGATTAAGCTTCCCCTTTGATCCGGCACAAGTTGCACTGACGACCTTTACCGTGGGCATTCCTGCCTTCTTTCTGACACTCTGGGCCAAACCGCGTGGGCTGCAGAAAAACATTTTGCAGTCGCTGGCGCGTTTTGTCATTCCCGTGGCGTTGCTCACCATGTTGATGGGTGTAGGTATCTACGTCAATGACTTCTATCGTGCACGCACAGCACCGGAAAATATTGCTGCCAGTGCTCCTGCCACCGACTCCGATTCTGACCCTGATGAGGGCCCAGGCATGCAAAGACTGTTGGAAAACTATAGCACGTATACTGGCGTGAGTCAGGATGATCCGGCCTTTGGCGATGCTTTTGGCACCATTGCAGCCCAAGGAGCGCTTTCCATCTTTGTTTCGTTTACAGCCTTCTTGCTCCTGCTCTTTCTCGAACCTCCCATACAGTTCTTTACTGGCTGGCGCAAAGAGGTTAGCGAAGATAAGCGCCCTGCTATCCTGGCTGTGGTTTTATTCATACTCTTCCAGATCTTCTATTTTGTCCCCAGTATAGGCACCTACTTTGGATTATTGGAAAAGCCTGATTTTGTGTACATAGAAATTCTTGCGGTAACTGTAGTATGGATGTTCCTCATCCGCGCCATCTGGCGCTATCATATCTTTGAAAAGTTTTTTGGGCTGGAAGTTGAAGCGTAACTGAGTAATTAGCAGACTGGTAAAAGGCGTCACTTTAGCGTTTAATCAGCTCCTATGATTGAATATTTCGCGTGGCAGTTCGTAAAACGTTGTCTTTGGCTGATGAAAGGGATATCAAAAACTTGATATTTTCTACAAAATCAATACACTGTTGTATCATGAACGTTATAGATACACCTACGGCAGCCGCAAAACTTGGCATCAGCCATGCAGCACTACGCAATTGGTTGAAGCGCCATCCAAATTATCGCCCTTCCACAACAGTTGGTATCAACTACGTGTGGACAGAGGAGGAGATTGAGGCTGTGCGCCGTCGGCGTGTTCAGTTGCGCTCTCGCAAGCGCACGACAAGACAAATGTCTTAGCAGCAATTGCACTTTTACAACTTCATAGTAACCGTATTTTGGGTTAACCTCAGGACACCTAACACACGAGTTACTATGACCCGTACAACAGTATTTAATTGACGAGTTCGGGACGAAGAGGTCGGAGGTTCAAATCCTCTCTCCCCGACTTTTGGTTTTTTGCTTCTGCCATTCTTCATGGGAGTTAGATGGCCACGTATTTACCTGGTAAGGGGTAAGTGCGTGGTCTTTTTTGTTTTCCGCGTACTTACCTCCACTACTCTTTACTGCATGAGCCTTTACTGCATGAGCCTTTACTGCATGAGTCTTTACTGCATGAGTCTTTACTGCATGAACCTTCATTGCATGAAAATTACAGGTTTCAGAGAAGATTATGGCATTGATCGCGGCCCGTACGTAGCAGAAACAACAGAGGCGACCCACCACCGTTACTTCACATCGTTTGGCGCGTCTATTGGCAAGTTTTTGCACTCCATGGAAGTGGCAGAGATGAGAGAGATAACAAACAACAAGCGCGGAAGTGCAGTGAGGGTGAGATAGATGAAAGGTGAAGGGTGCTAGTCGCTGGTGCAAGCAGCGGCTAGCTTCGCCCAGGGCATTAATGTAGCCACAATGAGCAACATCAATTCTAGCACAGGATTACCTGATATATTGCTGACAAAATTGCAAGCAGAGCACCATTTGCGGCAACACGCAATGAAAAAATTCTGCGCTGTAGCTATAGCATGAAACCAGGACGACCCTACGAGCGCCCCTTTGCCGCTATCAATGACATGGGCTTGGAAAGACTCGTTGCGGATGGGCAGGCGCGCTTGTGCGGTTAATGCAGGCGATCAACGAGAGTACCGAGTGCTTTGCCAGGGCCAGACCGTCCGCGTCAATTCGCGGCAAAGACTTGACGCAGAAAGGCGTTGGCGGGCGCGGCTTCGGCGGCGAAATCATCCCAGCGACATTCAATCGAGACCATGCCATCGTAGTTGGCGGCCCGCAGCTGTGCCACAAATTCGGCGTAGGGATAATTCCCCGTGCCCGGTGCCCGGCGTCCACTGTCGGCCACGTGAACATGGGCCAACTGCTCTTGGCAGGCGACAATGTTTGTCAATGGCTCCTGTTCCTCGGCCATGTGATAGAAATCGGCCAGGGCTTGAATGGAGGGGCGAACTACCCGTTGGGCAAGTGCAGCGGCCTCGGGCACGCTGTTCACAATGTTGCTCTCGCGGCGGTTCAATGGTTCAATGGCCACCGTGATCCCGTGCTCTTCGGCTTCGTCGGCCACCAATTGCAAGAAAGCGACGAGTTGTTCTTCTGCTTCTGCACGCGCAAAATCCTCGGGCACCATGCGTGCTTTGCCACTGCCAAAGACGACCAGACGCGCGCCAATGAGCATGACCCGCCGCATCGCGGTCTGCACATATTGTTTGATCCGTTGCTGATCCAGGTCGGGACCGACTACTTTCAGATCGCCGGGCAAAAAGACACAGCAGGCTTGCACCGGAATGGGTGCAGCTTGATATTTTTCCAAGACCGGTGCAAAGACCGCCTCCGTTGCTTCGGGCAACAGCGAGACGACGGTGGTCTCGATATAATCAAAGCCCGCGTGGTGGGCAATGCTGGCACTCTCGATTGGGCAACAACAACCAAACTGCATAATGGTTCTCCTGAATTCAGAGCCTATCCTGAAATTCGGTTGTGCTGCTTGTATCACCTTGGGCCGACTACGTCGACGCAGAGAATTTCAGGACAGATACTTGGTGGCGGTGTCATCTACAGTAAACGCTCGGTCACTTCTATGCGTGGGGTTATTATACCCGGTTTGATGGGAGCTCAGCAATCAGGTACACTATCTGCACACGCCCAGGTTGGCAAGTGGTTTGACGCTCAAGCGGTCATCCGAATCACGCTCTAACCATGGCGAAGAACCCTCAGGAAAAGGGTAAAGACAAAATAGGAGAAGATCATGCACTACAAAACATTTGGAAAGACAGGGTGGGAAGTCTCGGCCATTGGCCTGGGGACCTGGAACATTGGCAATCAATGGGGCGAAATTGATCCGTTGACGGCCCACGCAACGGTTCACCGTGCTCTTGAAGAAGGCATGAATCTGGTTGATACGGCCGATGCCTATGGCATCCCCGTTGGTCTTTCGGAGCAGCGTCTGGGCCGTTCCTTGGCGGGGCTGCGCCACCAGATCTATCTCGTCAGCAAAGTGGGCAACTGGGCGCGCCGCTCGGGCCATGCACTCACCTATAGCCACCCTGACATGGTGCGGCTTTGCATCCATGCCTCGCTCGGTCGCTTGCGCACCGACTATCTGGATGTGAGTCTCTGCCACGAGAGCAATCTGGCGGATCCGTCGATCTATCTGGAAGGGTTCGAGCAGTTGGTGCAAGAAGGTTCGATTCGCGCCTATGGCATTTCGACCAACAGTCTGGACGTGTTGCAACGCTTTAATGTCAACGGCACTTGCAGCGTTGTTCAAGTCGATTATTCGCTGCTCAATCGGGCGCCAGAGGCAGACTTTTTGCCATATTGTCGGGAGCACAACATTGGGGTGATGGTGCGGGGACCCTTGGCCAAGGGGCTGTTGTCGGGCCGCTACGATGAGTCATCGACCTTCACCGATACCGTGCGTCAGCCCTGGAATGAAGCTGGTCCGGCTCGCGACCAATTTCTCGCCCAAGTTGGCCAGGTGCAGGCACTGAAATCCTCAGTCGAGCCGGGGCCAGCCATGGTGACAGCGGCACTGCGCTACGTGATCTCACACCCAGCTGTCTCCACCGCGATCCCCGGGGCCAAATCGCCCGAACAGGCAGCGACCAACGCAGAGGCCGGGGCAACGCTCCTGTCGTCTGCCCAGCGTGAGCAGCTCATTACGGCCCTAAAATAAAAGTGCTGGCTGCATTTTGTCAATTGGGTTTATATTCTCTGTTCATTGGAACTCATATGGTTGTGTGCCAAGTTCTTTGTCTTTCCATACGTTGAATTTTTGCAACTGCGATGAAAACCGCTTTGACTTGGCTGGCCGGAAGTGGTTCACCCACCACAACCGAATTTCAGAATTGGCCCTATAGATTGATCGTATGCCAGAGAACTCAGGAATCAGTTTGAAGACGTGCAACGACGCGAATCGAGCTAGAATGCAGGGGGAACCGATGCAACTATTGAAAGAAAAGGTCGCAGTTGTCGCTGGAGCAACCCGAAGCGCAGGTCGTGGCATTGCTTGTATGCTTGGCCAAGCCGGTGCAACCGTCTACTGTACTGGCCGGAGCGTCAGAGGCGAACCGTCAGAGATCAGTCGCCCGGAAACCATCGAAGAAACGGCGGAAATGGTTTCCAGTTTGGGAGGAAGAGGAATGTGGGCACAAGTTGACCATCGGGATCCAGAACAAGTGCAACGTCTCTTTGAAAAAGTTGAGAAAGAACAAGGCCAGTTGGACATTCTTGTCAACAATATATCCGGTGACCAGTTTCTTACGCGTGGAATGCTGTCCGGTCGAGAACCGATTCCATTCTGGGAATATCCTATTGAAAAAGGGCTGGCGACACAGCAGAACGGTGTTCATACTCACCTCATTACAAGCTACTTTGCCGCTCCACTTATGGTCAAAAATCGCGCTGGATTAATTGTCGAGATTAACGACGGAAACGCTCTGCAATATAATAATGTCGGCGTCTACTATAGCCTCTCGAAATCCTCGGTTGTCTTGCTGGCTTACTTCATGTCAGAAGAGTTGAAATCTCATAACATTGCTGCTGTATCACTCACACCGGGCTGGCTTCGTTCAGAGAAAATGTTGGATGGATTTGGTGTCACCGAGGAAAATTGGCAAGAGGTTGTTGAGCGTATCCCCGACTTTATCAACTCCGAAACACCTAGCTATGTTGGACGCGCTGTTGTTGCCCTCGCCTCAGATCCCCATGTGATGGACAAAACAGGTCGCGCACTGAGTTCTGGTGCGTTGGCGAGAGAGTACAACTTCACAGACACTGATGGTCGCCAGCCACCAGAATACTTCCCAGAAGGTATGTTCGACCGTGGATATTTCATGCCTGTTGAAAAATCATCCAAACCAACTTGAGCGAATACGTTGAGAAACCGCTTCACCGATTTGGACAAAGACATAGGTAGAATTTGTTTCAAGGATGTTGTAGATGCCACGCCCCGCTCAACGCAGGATCTGATAGGCAGTGGACGCGGCGAGAAACGCGAATAAAATCACCGGCAGGCTAAAGATGCCTGCACCGCCGACCCCAAACAAGAGCCCGGCAAAGGTGCCAAAGACCATGCCCAACACGACGCCACCAATGGCAAAGAAACGCATGTAGCGCCCGCGCCGTCGTCCCACCGCTTTGCGAATGATCTGTGAGAGCACGCCGCCCGCGCTGGGGCCAAGAATAAAGGCAAAGATCCAGCCAAAGAAACCACCAAACGCAAGCAATGCCGAGACGATTGGGGTGGCAATGGCTGCGACCAGAAAGCTGACCCCAAAGGCAATGGGGTTATCCCAGCTCTCAGCATTGAAATAGACATTCTGCTGTGAACGAATGCACTCGTTGCACCGGTAGCCAACATCCGTCAGCGTGGCACATTTCATGCAGATCGGCTTGCCACATTTGTTGCAACGCAGCAACGTCTCCCGGTTGGGATGGTTGGCGCAATAGAGCACTGCTTCTTCTGTTGTCTCTGCTTCTTGCAAACTTTTTTCTTGCAAAGTTTCTTCCGTCATATACCATCAACTCCACAGTCTTGCGAACAGATCCGGCGCCATTCACAAAGAGCAACGGATCACTCATCCAGCCCAGCGCAGCTTGTCCATCAATACTTGATAGAAATAGCTGCGATCACAGCAACGCACAAAACGGGCGAGGTGGGGGCTGCCCACCACCACCACTTCGTCCTCGGCATGAATCTCCACCACCACCTGCCCGTCGACCGTGAGAATGGGCCGGTAGTCGCTCGATGCCTTGAGCCGCACTTCCGAGCCTTCCGAAAGCACTACGGCGCGATCCATGCTCAGGTGTGGAGCGATGGGAATGACGAGAATATTGCGCAGCTCGGGGGGCAAAATCGGCCCGCCCACAGCCAGCGCATAGCCTGTACTGCCCGTTGCGGTACTCACAATCAAACCATCACAGGTGTATTCCGTCAGATATCCCCCATCCAATTGGGCACTAATTCGCACGACGCGGGCCACGTCTCCCCGGCTCAAAACAACATCGTTCAGGGCATCGTGCTCGCAAATGAGTTTGGGGCTTTGTCCCTCCTGGGTGCGCCGTTCCACACGGGTGCGCACCATGAGCCGCTCTTCCACCCAGTAATCGCCCTGCATGATTCGTTGCAATGGCCTCTCCCAATCATCGGGCATGATTTCGGCCAGGAAGCCCAAACGCCCCATCTTGACCCCCAGCATGGGCACCCCGTGCGAGGCACCCATGCGCGCCGCGCGCAACAGCGTGCCATCTCCCCCCAGTGTGATCAGCAGATCAACATCGGGCAGGTGCGTGAGCGCGGCATCGGCATCCCACGCCGACTCGTGCCAGATCTCGTCGATATCTGCAGCGCGCAAAAGGGTTTCAATCTTGCCCGCCAATTCAATTGAGTCATCCTTTTTGGGATGGTGCAAAATGCCAATGCGGCGGAAGTGTGGGCCACCAGCAGGCGAGGCCGAAGGCACAGCTTGGACGGTGGAGTCAGGCAAATTTTTCGAAGAAGTCATGAAAGTTACCAGGTTATGGATTTGATCCGTTACATGTAGCGTTGGCTAGCATGCCGGATAGAAGTTGGGGACAAGCCGCCGGGTAAATGGCTCTTGGGCCCATCCTGCCGCCGATAATAGACCACCCCGGCCATTCCGTCAAATGAGAGGCGCGTTGGCGGTGCCACCGAACAAGTCCAAACGATCCGCGGCTCAAATCTTTCTCGCACATGTCTTTTGATTGTGCTATGATTGATCCATTATGCGAGTATTAGTGCTTTCCGATATTCACGCCAACTTAATTGCGCTGGAAACAGTACTGACCGCGGCCGAAGGTGACTATGACACGGTTTGGTGTCTGGGCGATGTGGTGGGCTATGGACCCCGCCCCAATGAGTGCGTTGCGCTGATCCGCGAGATTGCTTCGGTCTGTATCATGGGCAATCACGACTGGACCGCGCTGGCACGCCCAGGACTCAACGTGGATGAGTTCAACCCCCATGCCCGGCAGGCTGTGCTGTGGACGCGCGAGGCGCTCACCGCGGAGAGCGTGGCCTATCTCGATCAACTACCGGCAACGCCAGTCCAACCCAAAGAAGCATCCCACCTGCTGTTGACCCATGCCAGTCCGCGGCAGCCAGTCTCCGAATATATTCTAACGCCGGGCATTGCGCTCGAAAACTTCAGCGTCTTCTCGGAGCCGATCTGCCTCTTTGGCCACACCCACAAGCCAGTAATCTTCCGCTGGCAATTGCACGAAGAGTTCTCACCAGAATTGGATATCCCCGTCCCCAATCAGCCCGACGACTATCGAGATCATGATTCAGATCAGGCGGAAGCGGAGTTGGCGACCATCAACGAGCAGGCAACCATGCGCATGGTTGCCACGGTCGATGCCCTCCTGCCGCCGCCGGGGGAGATTATTCAGTTGCACACATCGGAGCGGGAACGGCTCATCATCAACCCGGGGAGTGTGGGCCAACCGCGTGACAATGACGCGCGCGCGGCCTATGCCATTCTCGACTTGGAGACCTCCACCTGGCACTATCACCGCGTTGCCTATCCCATTGAATTAACACAAAATCAGATGCGTGCGGCACAGTTGCCCAAACGCCTGATCGACCGCCTGAGCTTTGGGCTGTAGCCACTGCGCCACAATTCAGCTGCACCGGCTATTCCCCGCTTGGCCATTCCCCACTTGGCTATTCCCAAATTGGATTGATGTCCGCGTTGGTCGGACCCTGCTCTCCGCGCCCCAGCCGATTGTACATCTCGAACCAATCGGGCAGTTCTTGGGCACGCTGTCGAGTGCGCTGTTGCGCTTCGCGCTGGCGAGAAACCTCGATCCGCCGCTGTACTTCCGCGGCCACCGCGCGCGGATCCGGCACCCAATCAAAGGTAAAGTCGCCTTCGGTGGCCGCGGTCTGCAACTTCACATTGCCAAAGTTCAATAGGTAGTGGACGGGGCTGGGAATGTT
Organism: Caldilineaceae bacterium; assembly: GCA_965228585.1. GTDB lineage: Bacteria > Chloroflexota > Anaerolineae > Caldilineales > Caldilineaceae > JAHBVH01. The sequence continues at coordinate 1,049,127 of CBDDHX010000004.1, read as the reverse complement.
GATCTCCACGTTTTCAATTTCGGTCAGGCGCGCGGTGCGCCGCGATTCGGCAAAGAAGAGTGGCTTCTTCTCCACATCGACCACATTTTCTCCGCTCACCTCATAGGTGTCGTTCCGCCAATCGGCAGTGATCCAGATCGCCCATCCCAAGGTAGCAATGCCCACTGGTACCAGCAGCAGATCGAGGGCCAAAAAGGCTTGACGCAACGTCTCCACCCACGCAAACCACTGGGTGAACAACAGCACAAAGATCAGGCCAAAGATGCCAAAGGTAGGCACTAGATTGCGGATCAAGATGAACCAGTGTTTGCGCCAGATGATATATTCATTGCTCGGTGGTGGCTGTTGCCGCGGCCGCAACCCACGCAGCAATTGCTGCACCCAGCGCGGCTGTTGCCGCTTTCCGGTTGTAGGGGCTGCCGCCCGGTAGACAGTGGGTGGCAGTTGCAGTTGCAACCCCAGGCGATTCTCCAACATGCGCTGAATCATGCCCTTGCCTTCGGCCATGACGTGAACCTGGCGCCGATGTCGCAGTCGAAAGATCGCGCTGCGCACTTCCTCCGGTTCGGCGACATAATAGAAGGGAATGGCACCTTCGGTACCAGCCGTCCGAATGATCAGTTTGCCGTAGCGCAGCAGATTGCCCCAAAAGCTCATCAGCACATCTACATTCTGGATCTGCTCCAGCGCAGCCTCCTGGCGCCACTGCTTTAAAAAGATCACCTCATCCTGGCGCACCACCCGGCGATTGGTGACGATCAGGTAATCGTTCATGTAGTCGATCACCCCCCACGTTAACTGCACGGTGGCAATGAGACCAATGACCAACATGAGCATGGTCCACCAAAAGGAGACGGGGGTTGCAGCAAACACAGCATAGATCGAACCGGGCAAAAAGAAAGCGGCGAGCAAAAGCAGCCCCAACCAGGTTTTGCGCACCAACACGATCCAGTGGTGCTGGCGAAAGGTGTCAATAAATTCACCGGGTTGCAACTCGAGGTGGTGACTGCGGCTCGTCACCGGGCGCGGCAGCTTGCTCTGGTCCACCCGCAACGCGAGTTTCTGCACCAAATCCTCTTTTTCCTGAGCGCTAAAGGCTTCCAGATCGCGCTGGTGGAGTCGCAGCCACTGGCTGCCTGCTTCGGCCTCGATGGTGGAATCCACGGGCACCTGGGCACGCAGGGCAATCTCGCCAAAGTAGTTGATCCCTTCCGAGCGTGCACTCTGCAGCGCCTGGCCCTGCTCATCCAATGCATGGATGCGGGCCCGCTGTTGGGGCATCAGCACCCAAAGGCTGTCGTTCATCTCGCCCTGTTGCATGATCATGTGGTTGTTGGGGATCACATAATGGCTGACAAAGCCAGCCAGCCGCTGCCGCTGTTCTGGCGTGTAGTTGCGCAGCAGTGGCAGATGTTCCAGCGTGTATTCAATCGCCCGCCGTTGACCGTGCCCCCGCCTGTCCAGTGGAAAGTCAACAATATCGTCGAGGGCACGTCGTTGGATGCGGTAGGCGGTGGTGGGAATGGTGGCAATTGCACTGTGCGCCAACGATGGCTGTGCATTGGCCGCCGCGCCTTCCTCTACAAAGCCAAAGGCACTACCGTTGCCCAACAAACTCTCGGCTTGTTCATCGGACCCATTGGTGGGCCAACGCAGCCGCACCTGCCCCTGGTCAATCAGATAAATCCATTCGGCCGGGTCACCGCTGGCGTAGATCAACTCTTGCGCATCCCAGCTGACGACTTGACAGGCATCGGCAACGAAACCCAATGCCACCGGATGCGCAAGCGCCAACAGCGGCATGGTGCGCAACCGTGCGATCATGGCGAGCGGGGCGAGTGCATTGCGCAGCGCGGGGAAGCGATAGATTAACCGCTCAATTGCCTCAGAGCGAATTGCCACCACGGTAGCACCTTGCAACGTCCGTGCCCGCGTGCTGTGCACTTTGCCATAGAAGAGATCATAGAGACCCAGGAGCGTTCCCGGCCCCACCACACGCTTCATTGTTGCCTGATCGGTGGCCGTGGGTGGCGGAACTTGCCGCTCCTCCACCTGGCCTTCCAGCACGAGAAAGAGGTGCGTAATGGGCTCATCCTGGGTGTAGAGGATGCGACGGCTATAATCAAACTGGTAGTCGATCGCGCCCTCCACAATCTCGACCAGATCATGTTGGGGAAAGCTTTCCAGCTCGGGAAAGTGGGTGACGAGGAGTTGCAGCGCATCTGGCGTGCCCGCGTTGGTGCCATGGCGATCCGCGCCGCGCCCACTCTCAAACTGACTACCCCCAAACTGACTACCCCCAAACTGATTCGTCATGTTATAGGTGGGCTTTCACTGCTTCGGCAGATTTGCGATTCATGCCCGGCACCGCGATCAGTTCATCCACCGAGGCCGTGCGGATCTTCTCAATGTCTCCGCTAAAGTACGTGAGCAACGCCTTGCGTCGGGTGGGGCCAATGCCTTTGATTTCATCGAGCAGTGACTTGGTCTGGGCTTTCCCACGCAAATTACGGTGATAGGTGATGGCAAAGCGGTGGGCTTCGTCGCGAATGCGCTGCACCAAAAAGAGTGCTTGGCTGCCCCGCTTCAGCCACAGCGACTTGGATTCACCGGGCCGAAAGATCTCCTCCTCCCGCTTGGCCAGGCTAACCAGTGGAATGCGGTTGAGCAGGCCAAACTCCTCCAGCACTTCGACGGCAATCCCCAACTGCCCCTTGCCCCCATCAATGATGACGAGATCGGGCAGAATGCGCCAGCTGTCGTCACCGCTGCGCGCTTTGCTGCCGGGATCGGGATCGTCGTGTCTTTCGACGACGCGGCGAAAGCGGCGACGCAACACTTCGCGCATGCTGGCAAAATCATCCGGCGCGCCCTGGCTGCCTTTGCCCCGAATCTTGAACCGTTTATAGGCGCTTTTCAGCGGTGCGCCCTGGGCAAAGACCACCATTGATCCCACGGTGCTTGCGCCCTGAAAAGTGCTGATGTCATAACATTCGATGCGATTCGGCGGATCATCAAGCGCCAGCAACGCTTGCAGTTCGGCCAGGGCTTGGGTTTGGCGATTGGTGTCGGCTGCCCACTCAGCCTGACGCAGCCGCAAAAACTCGGCAGCATTCTCCTGAGCCAGCTCCATGAGTTGACGCTTGGCCCCGCGCTGCGGCACCCGCAGCTCCACCTTGCTGCCCCGCTTCTGGCTCAGCCACTCCTCCAAGATCTGCCAATCATTGGGCATGGCTTGCACCAATATCATGCCCGGAACAAAGGCGAGATTGTCATAGAACTGGGGCAAGAACGCGTCGATGAGCAGCCCCTGCTGGTTGATATCAGCCTGTGGCGTCTCGGTCCCTTCCAGCAACACACTCTCGCGCCCGATCAGGCGCCCGCGCCGAACCATGAAGACCTGCACAGCCGTATCGCCACTCTTTTCGTCCTGGGCCAGGGCCACATAGTCGGCATCTTCCAGCCGCGTGTTGACGATCTTCTGCTGCTCTGCAATTTGCTTGGCCGATTTCAGCCGGTCGCGATAGAGCGCCGCGAGCTCAAATTGCAGGTTCTCCGCGGCCCGTTCCATCTGTGCTTCCAGCTGCTCGATCACCAGATCGGTGTCACCACTGAGAAAGTCCATGAGCTGTTGCAAAACGGCCCGATACTCTTCCCGCGATTGTTTGCCAATGCAGGGTCCACCACACATCTTGATGTGATAGTAGAGACAAGGGCGTTCATCCTGCCCGGTGATGGTGCGATCACAGTCGAGATAGGGAAAGATGCGCCGCAGCGCGTCCAGCGTTTGGTAGCAGGCGCGGCCGCTGGTATAGGGGCCAAAGTATCGCGCGCCATCTTTGCGCACCTTGCGCACCACTTCAATTTTGGGGAAATCATCCTGCCAGTTGACCTTGATGTAAGGAAACTGTTTATCATCCTTGAGCCGAATATTGTAACGGGGACGATGGCGCTTGATCAGCTCATTCTCAAGGATCAGCGCTTCCAGTTCGCTGTTGGTGACCCACCAATTGATATCTTCAATCTCGGCAACCAACGCCTGCGTCTTTGGCGTGTGCTGAGCCGAAGCATGGAAATAGCTGCGCACGCGGTTGCGCAGCACAACCGCCTTGCCCACATAGATCACCTTGCCATCTCCATTGTACATGAGATAGCAGCCTGAATTCTCAGGCAGATTTTCTAGTTTCTGGACGACTCGTTCGGGTATTTTTCGTTTCATAGGGCAGGCATGGAATGATGGGCAAGGCCCAACACATGGCACGTGAGTCAATCACTCACCACAACGAGAGACAGTTGACCGAGCACCCAATCACCACATATTTACAATCAAAAATTTACAATCAAAAATTATGGTTCACGAACGGTCATCTCTGCAGATGCGAGCAAGGGTGTACCCAGGCCAAAATAAGAGGAAACCGTAACGCGCCTGTTAGATTGCAACGGCTAGCTACAGTGTATCATGAATGCGCACATCTGTTCAACTGACGTACACGTATATGGGAACGCCCCCAACGCTGTCCCCATGGCACGGGCGAGAGTTATCTGATAACTGAAGTTTGGGGCAAGTTTGACGATTTCGAGACTTCGCGCTATAACTTTGTCATGAGTTCCACTACGTCATTTGGCCTACAGTGCGGTTGGCTTGAAAACGGTAGGTTTTCCGCTTGCCGGAACTACTGTTTTCAAACAGAGCCCACTTTAGACAGTTAGCCAGCCCCTCCTACTTGGGGATTCTATTTTGGGACGAAAAGGGGTTCAGTAGCGTCCAATGCATCAACCGGAACCGCAGACACCGTCTGTGCCGCTGCTGCTCGATGGTACCTGCTCGAGTTCGTCCACTGAAAATATCCTGTTGCATCCTTGCACAAGAATGACTGTGGTGGACACACCCAAGCCTCCTTGCCGTCTATTCGATCACGTCTGGAGATCTCATCATGCCCAAACAGTTGATGGTCGGACTCTGTTTTTCCGCCGTTCTGATTGTTGCCCTCTTTGCACGAAAAGATCACGATGCTCTTGCCTTGGCCGACGCAGCAGCAGCAACAGACAGTGCAACGGCCACTGAAAGGCTGGCCACTTCCACTGCAACAGCCACTGCAACGGCTACTGTGAGGCCCACCACGACCCCAACATTGATACCCACGGCAGCCACACCCCCGTCCGTCTACCTTCCTTTGCTCTACAAGCAGGAGCTGATTACCCCCACATTGCGCAATGGCAATTTCGAGAACGGCTTGCAAGCCTGGTCCGAAAGCTCTAGCGAAGAATATCGGCTGATCTTTATGACGGAAGAGCTCAGCGGGACGGTGCCACACAGCGGTGAGTGGGCTGCGTGGCTTGGCGGCATTCGTGGGGAGATTTCTGTGCTCTCGCAAGAGACGATTGTGCCCGAAGCGAGCCCATTCTTGCAATACTGGAGCGCCATTCTCCCCTCCCCAAATTGCGACCGGGATCTGGCCAGCATCGTCATCGATTCAGTCCAACTCGCCGCTCAATACAGCCTCTGCGTTGAGGGTTCGCAACCGTGGTCCGTCAAAACTGTCGATCTCTCCCGCTATGCAGGCAAGGTGGTCTGGTTGGAATTTCGTGTCGAACTGGCGCGCGGCAGCAACAGCAGCCTCTTTCTGGATGATATTGAGTGGGTTGAATCGGCCACGCCTGTGGAGTAAAGAGAGAACGCTGATGGGTACAGCGGATCTGTTTATGCGGTTGCAGAAATGGCGGTTCCTTCGTACAATGGAGGAGATGATTGCCCCCTCCTCTTCCATGTAAAACCGAAAGGAACTCTCTTGCAGCCAGCCAACCTGCTCTTTATTATCTCGGACCAACATCGCCCCGACTTTCTGGGCTGTGCAGGCCACCCCACCGTGCAAACTCCGCACCTCGATCGACTGGCAGCACGGGGCAGTCGGTTTACCAATGCATATACCAATTGCCCGATCTGTGTGCCCGCGCGCGCATCGCTTGCCACGGGCCGCTATGTCCATGAAATCGGCAATTGGGATAATGCGTTTCCCTATGACGGCAGCATCCCCAGTTGGCACCACCATCTGCGTGGGCAAAAGATTCAGGTAGATTCCATTGGCAAGCTCCACTTCCAGGGTCAGGGTACCGATCACGGCTTCACCAATGAGGTTGAGCCGCTGCATGTGGTCGAAGGGGTTGGCGATGTGCTCTCCTGCATCCGCGAAAATCCACCCACCCGCTCGGGCCAACGGCGCAACATTGCCGAAGCCGGCCCCGGCGACTCCACCTATCTGCAATATGACCGACGCAACGCGGCCAACGGCAAGCAGTGGCTGCAACAACATGCCAATGACGAGCAGCCCTGGGTGCTCTTTCTGTCATTGGTCTGCCCCCATCCACCCTTTATTGCGCCACCGGAGCTATACGAGCAGTACGCGCAGCAAAACTTGCCCATGCCGCGCCAGTGGCAACCGTCCGAATGGCCGGAACATCCAGCGTTGGCCCGCATGCGTCATTTCTTCCAATTGGAGGAACCTTTTACCGAAGAGGAGTTGCAGCGGCTGCACGCGGCCTATCACGGCACAACGACATTTCTCGATCAGCAGATTGGCCAAGTGCTCGACACCCTCGACGATTTGGGATTGACTGACGAGACGCGGATAATCTACACGTCGGATCACGGTGAAAGCTTGGGTGAACGGGGGCACGTGGGCAAGTTTCTCATGTACGAAGAGACGGCAGGCATCCCCCTGATCATGGCGGGGCCGGATGTGCCCAGCGGCAAAGTGGTGGAGACACCAGTTTCGTTGGTAGATGCGTTCCCCACTGTGTTGGCAGCCGTGGGCGCGGAAGACGCGGATCTCACCGCGGATTTGCCGGGCGATTCGCTCTGGGCGATCGCGGCCGACGCCAACCAGGATCGAGCGGTCTTCAGCGAATATCATGCCGTGGGCACTGCCCATGCCTTTTACATGCTGCGCGATGCACGTTACAAATATGTTCACTACGCACACGAACCAGCCCAACTCTTTGATCTGATCGCCGATCCCAATGAAATCCATGATCTGGCGGCAGAGCCAGCACACCAGGATCTGCTACAGCGCATGCGCAAACGGCTGCACGCGCTGCTCGATCCCGAAGCAATCGATGCCCAGGCCAAAGCAGCTCAACAGGCACGGCTAGCCGAGATGGGTGGCGAAGCCGCGGTGCGTGCCCGCGGTGCCTTTGACAACTCTCCCACACCGGGCGAAACTCCCCGCTTCCATCCAGAGGACCGCTAACCATGCAGCAGATCCAAGCCAATGACCCCCGGTTGACCTGGGCCGGTGCCATCTCGGTCCACCACACCGACGAATGGTCCATGCCCTGGCGCATTCCGCACGCGACGCGCGCCCTCTATCCACCGGCTGAATTGCAGGCACGTGCCGCAATGCCCGCGGGCGTGCGGTTGACATTGCGCAGCAACACGCGTCGGCTCAGCGGTCGGCTGGTTCTCCCCGCGGCCACAGCAGCGAATAGCGTGGGTGATAGAGAGAACAATGAGATGGCACCCCTCGACCTCTGTTGCAACGGGGCGTGGATTGGTACGGCAGCGCTCCAAGGTGACGACACATTTGATTTTGTGGATCTGCCCGCGGGCGAGAAGCTGCTGGAGCTGTGGCTGCCCCAGTTTGGCGAATTCCGACTGCGTGATCTAGCCATTGATGCCGATGCAACGCTCACGGCGCACGCGGATGACCGGCCGCGGTGGATCACCTATGGCAGCTCTATCACTCAGTGTAGAACGGCCAGCTCGCCGACCCGCACATGGCCAGCATTGGTGGCCCGCAACCTGGATCTGCAGCTAACTTGCCTTGGTTTTGGCGGCCAATGCCACCTTGATCCAATGATCGCGACCATGATTGCCGACCAGCCGGTCGATTACCTGTCGATCTGCGTGGGGATCAATGTCTATGGCGCGGCATCGCTGAGCCCACGGACATTTCGACCCGCCATCATCGGCTTCATCCAGACGATCCGGGCCGCCCACCCAACGGTGCCCTTTGTGGTCATGTCGCCCATCTATTCGCCGCCGCGCGAACAGATACCCAACGCGGTGGGCTTTACGTTGCAAGCGATGCGTGATGAAGTCGTCGCGGCGGTGACAGCCCTGCGCGAAGCTGGTGATGAAGCGTTACACTATGTCAACGGGCTAGAGATCTTTGGTGCCGACAACGCCCACCTGCTCCCCGACGAGCTTCATCCCGATGCAGCAGGCTATGAAGTGATGGGGCGCCACTTTACGGAGCAGGTGGCGCGCGTCTACTTCAACAAGCGCACGTGATGCGCGTCTACTTCAACGGGCGCACGTGATGCGCGGTGCAATGAAATGGCCCGTGCACATGTAGTGATTGATGCCGACAGACCGAGATGGCATCAATCACCGCCAACGCCCACGGGTTGCAGATCTTGTTGCCGGCGGGTGCGCATGGTGGGGCGGGTGCGATACCACAGCCAGGCGCTGCGGGTCAGGCTGCCGCCCACCAAGGCCGTCAGCCCAATGTAGAGGCCGGAGACTCCGCCCCAGTAGACACCAATTGCGAGAATTGTGACGTGGCTGACGAGCGCCATCAACATGGCTTCGGTAATGCCGCCGGTGCGACGGTCGCTCATTAACGCGCCCTGGTGCCAACTTTGGATCACCGTGAGCGCCGGGACCAAGATGCCCAACCAGATCGACTGGCGCGCTGGCCCCACCAACAGGGGCGGCAGGGCAGCCACCTGCCGAAACCAGAGCTCAGCCAGCGGTGTGGCCACCATCAACAAAAGCAGGCCCGAGGTTGCCAGCGCCAGTCGGACGGTAAAGCGATGCAGTCGTTCGGTGGCATTGGGTTCGTCCAATAGCACCACCACGGCTTCGGTGAAAGCCATGCCCGCGCTCATCCAGATGATGAGTAACCCGTAGACAACGGGCCAAATTGCGAGCGTCTGCAGTGGATCGGGCATGCGGCTCAGCGCGGCCGCGGTGATGGGCTGGACAATCACCTGTAGCAGTGATGTCATCACCAGCGGAATGTAAAAGCGCAGGAAGCTAGGCAACGTCAAGATTTGGGCAACGGCTGGCGCTGGTTTCAATTGATTGTGTAGCACGGGCCCAACTCGCCAAGCCGCGTAACAGGCTTCCCCCACGACGCCGCAGGTGAAGACGCCCGCGGCGACCATGATTCCGGAAATTTCAATGGCAAACAACTGTTGAAGCAGCAACAGCAACAAGAGACAGATGGCGTCCACGGCCAGGCGCACCATCGCGCCCAATGTGACCCAGCGCGTGTGCCCAAAGCGGATCAGCACGCCATAGGTCAGGCGGCGATAGGCCACGGCCGCGGTCCAGGGGATGAGCAGCCGCAAGCCCAAACGGGCAGGCTCAATAATTTCGGGCGGTGCCGCAATGATCTCGCGCACCACAAAATCGTAGAGCGGCGTAAAGGCCAACAGCAGATGCAGCGTGGTCAAGCTACTCACCAGCACCCACATATAGCGCCGCACCCGCACGTAGCTCGCCCAATCTTTGCTCAACGCGGTGGAAGCACTGAGGATCATCATCATCGGGGCACCCAGGATGAGGACCAGGGGAAAGACAACTCCCCAAGCCGCGAGATTGCGCTCCGGTTCGGCCAGACGGGCAACGATGGCACTGAGACCTGGGATCTCAACCGTCATGATCAGCCAACCGAGCGCCAGTGGCCACCAAGTCTTGAAGATCCGGTTGGTTGTCAACGGTTCTTTGGTCGATCCGGCTGCTCCACCATGGTTTGAAATAGCTCCGCCCTCTTCTGAATTAGACGACACGTGAATTTCTATCCTTTACCTCTACTGCCCAGTGTCACCAACACGCTCTTGAAGACGCTCATTCGACCTGGGCAAAAATTTAATTATAAGCGCCTTTGCCGCGAATGCCCAACCCATCGCGGCCCATCAATCGGCTGACGTCACGCGTGCAAGCGGCAGCAATCGCTGACAATTCGAGCCACCATTTATCAAGCATAGACCCAACAAGAACGAGTCAATCATCATGGCCCTGCCCAACATTATCTATCTCCATTCGCACGACACCGGTCGCTACGTGGCGCCCTATGGCTACAACATTCCAACTCCCAACATTCAACGACTGGCCGAAGAGGGGGTGCTCTTTCGTCAGACCTTCTGTGCCGCGCCCACCTGCTCTGCCAGCCGCGCGGCACTCCTCACCGGTCAATTCGCCCACCAAGCGGGAATGACGGGGCTGGTCAATCGGGGGTGGCAGCTCAACGATTATGGCCAACATCTGCTGTACACCCTGGCCGCCGCGGGCTACCACACCGTGCTTGGGGGACTGCAACATCTGCACCGCGACCGCACGCAGTTGGGCTTTGCCGAAATCATTGCGCCGGAAAAGAGCACCCGTGTGGATGATGTCGCGCCCATTGTTGCCGATTATATAAAAGCGGCCCCAACCGCGCCCTTCTTTCTGGACGTTGGCTTCTTTGAAACCCATCGGGATTTCCCCAAGGCCGCGGCGGCAGAAGCGCGTTACCTGCGCCCGCCGGCCCCACTGCCCGACACGCCGGCCACGCGCCAAGATATGGCAGACTATGGGCGCATGGCCGCGGATCTGGATCGGGGCGTTGGAGTGATCCTCGATGCGCTCGATGCCGCCGGATTGACGGAGAAGACGCTGGTGATTCAGACCACCGATCATGGGCTGGCTTTTCCAGCCATGAAATGCAATCTGACCGATCACGGCATGGGTGTGCTCCACATCATGCGCGGTCCCGGCGGTTTCCACGGCGGGCGCGTGGTTGATGCCCTGCTCTCTCACATCGACATCTTCCCCACACTCTGTGATCTGCTCGATATTGAACCACCGGCGTGGTTACAGGGCCACTCGTTTCTGCCAATCATCCGGGAAGAGAGCGCCGAAGTGAACACGGCGATCTTTGGTGAAGTAACCTATCACGCAGCCTATGAGCCCCAACGTGCCGTGCGCACCCAGCGCTACAAATATATCCGTCGTTATGGCGAACGCACCACACCCACGCTGCCCAATTGTGACGATAGCCTGAGCAAGGAACTGTGGGTGGCGCACGGTTGGGCAGAGCGCCCCATTGCCCGGGAACAACTCTATGATCTGCTCTTCGATCCCAACGAGCAATGCAACCTCGCGGGCGACCCAGACCATGCATCGACATTGCAAACCTTGCGCGATGAACTCGACGAATGGATGCGACGCACGGATGATCCCCTTTTACAGGGCGAGCCTGTTCCCCAGCCCCCGGGAACTGTGATCAATGATCCCGATGGCGGATCGCCACGGGATGCACCACGCCCACCACAAGCTACATAGGTACAGCGTCTGTTGACATTGCAAATGCGTGGGGGTAAACGCCGCTTCTAGCTTTTAGCCGAGAAAAGCCACGTGAGCGGCTGTCGATTCAGCGGTTGAGACCGCTGCTCACGGTTAGAAGCCCATTTGATTGGCGCTTTTCCCCAAATGTCAACGGAACCTAGCGCTTCATATGCACATGACCAGAACGCATCAATCGCTTAACAAATCAACCGCAAACCCTACGGAATTCCTACGGAACCCAAACTGAATCTGGGGATCCGACACAAGATAGTCCTTTTTGTCCAGAGTAGAAAGTATGCCACACCAGAAAAGACATTTGACGTATTTTTTTCACTTTATAATTAGTACTATTGACACACACTCCAACATTTGATACCATTGCCAGACAACCTTCTCTTAAGGTAAATGTCAGAGTCATTTGCAAGCTGATCTGATACCCTTCAATGGTCGACAGCTACCGACTCTCATCCTTTATCCATTCAGCTCACATCAACATTTACCGCCCATGATTGTATTGGAGTTTCCATGCAAAATCTCGTCTGCCTCGGTATCATTGCCCTGCTTTATGCTAGCATCGCCTTGTTGGGATTTAGTGTCAGCTGGATACGCGAGCGCCGCACTACGCGTTCATAACAGCACTGTGTGTTTGTAACGGCACTGTGTGTTCGCAACAGCACTGTGTGTTCGCAACAGCACTGTGTGTTCGCAACATCTGTTCGTACCATGTGTGCGTAACATTTTATGTGTGCGTAACATTTGTTGACATCCTACTTTCACAACAATGTTTGCAGTGCGCGATCTGTTGCCGTCACCACTGGGCCATGCACTTTTTCAGCGTCACATGCGCTCACAAATCCTGCCAACCTTGCTTTGGTCAAGAATCGTCTCTTTACCCACCTTGCTCTCCTCTTCATCATCCATCTACAGCCACTGATTTTCTGTCCACGCCCCACAATATCCTGCTCGATTGCGCGGATGACAGATCAGCTCGCGGCGCAAATTTTGTGCTGCTGTCACCGTGCAATCGGTCGCGCCGCACCACCACACGCTGCACACGCACAACAGTCACCAGGCGAATTGATCCGAGCGAGCGTGGTCCAATCTGCACCGTTTTGTGCTTACTTCATACCCACTTCTACAGTAATCTCTGTTTGAAAACGGTACTGCTAGCCCTTTGGCAGACCGCCAAAAAATCTCCGGTTTTCAAGCCAACCGCACTGTAATCTCCTCCTACCCATTTCTAATTTTCTATCCTTCTAATGTCCCATAGATTTCGTCGCAGTCTGCTGCTTCAGGTGGGATGCTCGGGGAGCCACTTTCGTAGCTGTTACCGCTAACCTTCGAGCTGTGTTATAATTTTCTATTGTTGTCACATAGCGATAGGAACCCCAACCATGACTACCTACACTCCATCCCGACAGAGATCGCCAAGTCCCAAACCGGTTACGGCTGTCAAGGGTGATGATTGGCAGCTCATCTGGCGCTGCTACCACTATCTCTTTCCCTACTGGCGTACAGCCGCCTCGACCTATGGTGTGATGATCCTAATTACGGGGCTGGCATTGACGATCCCCCAACTGATCCGCTGGATTGTCGACCGGGGGATCCGGGAACAGAACATCTCGCTCCTCTCCTGGGCCGTTTTGGGTCTGCTTGTGCTCACCTTGATCAAGGGTATTCTGACCTTTTTCGAAGGGCGCTGGTCCGAGGTGCAATCACAAAACGTGGCCTACGATTTACGCAACGACATCCACAGCAAATTGGCCGCGCTCTCCTTTGCCTATCATGATCGGACCGAAGCTGGGCAACTGCTTTCCCGTGCCATGCAGGATGTTGAACGGGTACGTTTTCTCACCGGACGCGCCACACTGCGGCTGGTGAGCAGCGTAATGTTGGCAGTGGGCACGGCCGCGGTGCTCTTGTGGATGAATCCACGCCTGGCCCTGCTGAGCATGGCAGCGATTCCCATTTTGGCCCACCGTGCCTACGAATTCGGTCGCCGCATGCGCCCTCTTTCCATGGCGATTCAACAGCAGCTCGCTGTCCTAACCACACGGCTGGAACAGAACCTGCGCGGGGCGCGCGTGGTCAAAGCCTTTGCCCAGGAAGAAGCCGAGATCCAACACTTTGAAACGGAGAATGGCCACTGGTTTGATCTGGCCGCGCGCACAGCGCGGCTGCAAGCTGTTAATGTTCCCCTGCTCGATTTCATCTCCAACGTTGGCTCGATTTTCATCATCTGGTACGGTGGTCGGCTGGTCATCAATGGCCAATTGACCCTTGGGGAACTGGTCGCTTTTTCCACCTATCTGAGCCAGCTGATCCAGCCGGTGCGCCGGGTGGGGATGATTGTGCCCGCCATTTCCATGGCAGCCACCGCGGCCGAACGGGTCTTTGAAATTCTGGACGCGGAATCGTCGGTGAAAGATGCACCCGATGCCTATCCATTGCCCCCTGTACAGGGGCACGTGCGCTTCAAACATGTGGGCTTCTCCTACTTCAAGCGCCACCAGGTGCTGCACGATATTACGCTGGAAGCAGAGCCGGGACAGATCGTCGCGCTGTTGGGCGCGACGGGCTCGGGCAAATCGTCGGTGATCAACCTGATCCCCCGTTTCTATGATCCCACCGAAGGCTACGTCAAAATAGATGGCCATGATTTGCGGCGGGTGACGCTCAACTCGCTGCGCGATCAGATTGGCATTGTGCTGCAAGAGACCACGCTCTTTGCCGATACGATCCGCGAAAACATCCGTTTTGGTCGCCCCGATGCCAGCGAGGAAGAGATCATTGCCGCGGCTCAGGCAGCGCAAGCCCATGATTTCATTCAAGCGATGCCCAAGGGCTACGCAACCGAAGTGGGGGAGCGGGGGGCGACCCTTTCGGGCGGCCAGAAGCAGCGCATCTCCATTGCGCGCGCCCTGCTGAAGGATCCCCGCATTCTGATGTTGGATGATGCCACCGCCAGCGTCGATACGGCGACGGAACAGCTGATTCAAAAGGCGCTGGCCAATCTGATGCAGGGACGAACTTCTTTCGTGATTGCACAGCGGCTCAGCACGGTGCGTGCTGCGGATCTGATTGTGGTGCTGAACAAAGGACGCATTTCGGCCAGCGGCAGCCATGAAGAGCTGTTGCGCACATCGGAAATCTATGCGCAGATCTACCACGGCCAACTATTGACACAGGAAGATCGGCCGGGGCAGCAGGCTGCAGAGGAAGGAAGGGCACAGTGAGTTTTTCGATTGGTTCCACTGGCGGAATGGGTGGCCCGCGCGGCATGATGCGGCGGGCGGGCAACGACGATCTCCGTGCCTTTGATCTTCAGATTGTGGTCCGGCTGCTTGCCTTCGTCCGACCCTATTGGCGACGCATGTCGTTGGCATTTCTCTGTATGTTGGTTGCTTCCGGGCTAACCCTGCTCACGCCCTATCTGGTCAAGGTCGCGATTGATGATCACATCACCGGCGGCGATCAGGCTGGCCTCAACCGGGTGGCGCTGTGGACGGCGGCTGCGTTCGTGGGCATCTATTTTGCCACGGCCTTGCAACGCTATCTGTTGGGCTGGGTTGGCCAGCGGGTGTTGGCGACATTGCGCAATCGGCTCTTTACCCACCTGCAACGGCTCTCCCTCGGCTATCACGACAACACCATCATTGGGGTCACCGTCTCCCGCGTCATTAGCGATGTCGGGGTGATCAACGAGTTGCTATCGCAGGGGCTCCTCACGTTGATCGGTGACATTCTGCTGCTGGGCGGGATCATCTTTGTCATGCTCGGCATGAGCACCAAGCTGGCGCTCTACACTTTCGTGGTTCTGCCGCTCATGGTGTTGGCAACCCATCTGTTTGCCAGCCGTGCCAAGGTGGCCTTTCGCCAGACGCGCACCAAAGTGGCCGCGGTGGTGGGCGATCTCGCCGAGAACATTTCGGGGATGCGGGTCATTCAGGCCTTTGCCCAGGAAGATGCCGCGCAGGCCCGCTTTGACGACGTGAACCGGGAAAATCGGGATGCCAATATTGCCGCGGTCTCACTCTCCTTTGCCTTTTTGCCCACCGTTGAATTTTTGGGAATGTTGGCCACTGCGGTGGTGCTCTGGTTTGGTGGTCGTGCCGTGGTCAACGAGACCGTGACCATTGGGGTATTGGTCGCTTTTCTGGCCTATGTCACCCGCTTCTTCCAACCCATTCAGGATATGAGTCAGCTCTACACCACCATGCAGCGCGCCATGGCCGGTGGCGAACGGGTCCTGGATCTGCTCGACACCCAACCCGATGTTGAAGATCCGCCATCTGGCCAGGAACTGGGGCCGGTTGATGGCCGCGTCGAGCTGCGTCACGTCGATTTCAATTACCGGGCAGGCACGCCAGTCCTCCAGGATATCAATCTGGTTATTGAGCCGGGGCAGACAGTTGCCCTGGTGGGGCCAACTGGCGCGGGCAAGACCTCGATCGCCAACCTGGTCTCGCGCTTCTATGCAGCTAGCCAAGGCGCGGTGTTGGTTGATGGTGTGGATATTGCCACCGTTACCCAACAATCGTTGCGCGGCCAAATGGGGCTGGTGCCACAGGATCCGTTCCTCTTTTCCGGCACCATCCGCGACAACATTCGCTTTGGCAAAGGCGCGGCCACGGATGAGGACGTGGAAGCCGCCGCCCGTTCGGCCAATGCCCATGAATTTATCGTGGCCATGCCCGACGGCTACGAAACGACCATCATGGAAGGGGGCGCTAATCTGTCAGTGGGGCAACGGCAGTTGATCTGCATCGCCCGCGCCGTGTTGGCCGACCCGCGCATTTTGATTTTGGATGAGGCAACAGCCAGCATCGACACGGTTACCGAAGCGTTGATTCAGGAAGCACTCGACCGGCTGTTGCGCGGACGCACATCAATCGTGATCGCCCACCGGCTCAGTACCATCCGCAATGCCGATCTCATCTGTGCCTTGCAGGCCGGGCAGATTGTGGAACGGGGCACGCACGAAGAGCTGCTCCGTCAGGGCGGACTCTATGCAGAATTACACAGTCGCCAGTTCATTGAACCGGTAGCATAGAGTGTTAATCTTTTTGAAAAATTCTCGCTTTCCGCTCGGTTCGTGATATACTACATACCTGCCCTGAAATTTTCTGCGTCGACGCAGCCAACTCTTAGCTAACTCGAGGTAGTTCAAGCACCACAACCAAATTTCAGGCTAGTCTCTAACAGCTTTGTCAATCGCTGTGTTGAACGATCTGATGCGAGCTTTCAGCAGAGTGCCCACTGCTCCCGATGAGCACAGCCTTCAACACAACCACGACCACAGAATCCAGTCAAGATGAGTTTGCCAGAGTGGCCCGTTCCGGTTCATTCTGGTGTGCAACCTGTCAAAATAGAGGAGGCCCCAGTGCGGGTAAGCTGTCATCAAGAAAATCTAGCCAAGGGTCTTTCCATTGTGAGCCGTGCCGTCTCTTCGCGCACAACGATGCCAGTCCTGAGCAACATCTTGATTGAGGCCAAGGACAATGAGTTGCGACTGGCAGCCACCAACCGCGAAATTGGCATTAACTGCTGGATCGGGGCCAAGGTGGAAGACGAAGGTGCCATTACCGTACCGGCCCGGCTGCTCAGCGAGTTTGTCAATAGCCTGCCGCCGGAACGGATCGACATGGAATTGGCAGTGCGCACCCAGACGTTGCACCTGGCCTGTGCCCGCTACAATGCCAACATGAAGGGCATTGACGCCTATGAATTCCCATTGATCCCAACGACACAGGGACAGGAAGATGACGAGGCCGATGCCAATTCAGTACCCATTGTTGATGGGATCCGCATTGAGTTGGAGAGCGGGGGCCTGCGCAAAATGATCGATCAGGTTATCTTTGCGGCATCTAGTGATGAAAATCGCCCAACACTCACCGGGGTTGAGGTGCGCTTTGCCGACGACCAGCTTTCCATGGCGGCCACCGATGGCTTTCGCCTGAGCGTGCGTCGGGTGCCCATGCAACAGGGACACTTTCCCGATGATGTCACGGTAATTGTTCCGGCGCGCAGTCTGGGCGAGTTGGCCCGCATCAGTGCAGATGCCAACGCAGAGGAGCCCGTTCAGGTCATTTTGACGCAGGCCCGCAATCAGATCCTCTTTCAGTTGTGGGGCAAGGGTGAGGAATCACGGGGAGCCTTCCATCGGGTCGAATTGGTGAGCGAACTGATTGATGCACGCTTTCCCGACTATAACGCCACCATTCCCAAAAGCTATGAAACAAGGACCACGGTTGACACGGCAGCCTTGCTCAAAGCCGTTCGCGTCGCCCAGCTCTTTGCCCGCGACAATGCCAACATTGTGCGGGTGAGCGTTCAACCCGCCAATGGCGAACACGCGGGACAGATGCGCCTGACTGCAAGCAGCACGGAAATGGGCGACAACATCAGTGACATCGACGCCACGGTAGAAGGCAATGATCTGGAGATCGCGTTTAGCGCCAAGTATCTCATCGATGTATTGACACAGGTCGATCAACCCCAGGTGGTGCTGGAGACGACCCAGCCAACCCGCCCCGGGGCACTGCGTCCGGTGGGTATGGGCGAAGAGGAGTTCCTCCACGTCATCATGCCCATGCATCCGCCACGGTAGCATTTGCAAGTAGAAGAGAGAAAAGCGGGAAGGGCACTGTTCATGTGCCCTTCCCGCTTTTTATTATCGGCTGCATCTCAATTGAGGCAGTTCGGCAGTGCGCATACCCACCCTACTACGCCGCCCACAACACCTATAGTGCGGTTGGCTTGCAGACGGTAGATTTTTTCGTGGTCTACCAAAGGTGTGGTAGCCGTACAGTTCCAAACAGCGCTTGCTTTACACAGACTAGCTTGACTTGGGTATCACTCGACGTCGGGAATTTTTAGCTCCATCCCCACACGCAATGCTTCGGCGGAAGCCAGCGAATCTGCGTTGGCCTCCAGGAGCAGCTCCACCTGGTTTTCGCCATAAAATTTGGCGCTAATTGCCCAGAGCGTATCGCCTTCTTGTACGGTATAGGTCGGTGGCAGGCGGACGAGCAAATCGGCCCCACTCACTCGCTTCACCCCCTCGGCTGCAGATGTCAGTGTCAGCAGATCCTGACGCATCTGATAGGATGGCACGATTCCCTTTAGCAGCAAAACCCCATCCTGGCTCGTTGCCACCACCCCCAGTGCAGCCAGGTCAGGTCGATTGCTGTTGCGCAGAAAATTCTCCAATTCAAAAGCGAGCCGCGGGATCTGTAGAGGCCCAGGGGTAGTGCCAGCCAATGGTTCTGACGTGCCGTTGTTGACCACATCGGGCGGTACCTGGATCTCGATGGTGGGTGGGACTGCCGTTGGTTGCAGAACAATGACAGCGTTGGCCGTGGGCGTGATCTGGCCACTCGCGCCATTGTCCAGCCCATTTGTCGCCGGTGCATGGACAGGCGCGGATAGCTCATCACCAGCGTTGGTGAGGCTATTCTCTCCACCCAACGAGGTCGTACCTGATGGAGCCAGTGAGAAGGGCAAGATATCGCCCCCAAACAGCAGCACGAGGACGAGAATCGCTGCCAGCGACAGCAAAACATAGCCCCACGTTTGAGCCGAGGATGAGCGCTGTTCTTCTGCCCGGCTCGTTTGCACCGCCGCTTGTTGGGGCGGCAACAGTGCGGTTTGCATCTCCAGCGGCAGTGGAGGCAGCGGCTCCAACTCGGTCATTGCTTCTTCCACAATTCCGTTGGCGCCGCTGCGCTGTGCACGTTGGCGCGACTGATGCGAGCGCAACAGCCATTCGGCTTCGGGGCGCAATACATCATGCAGTGGCACAGCCGCGACATGCTGCCGCATCTGTTCAAAATCGCCGATCCGCTGGGAAAGAATAGCCCCCAACAGACGCAATTCTGAACTTTCGGAATAGGTGATGCCTCGATCGACCTCACGTAGCGCCTGGAGCAGATCATCTCCGGCAGCCATCTCCGCTGCTCGATCGTAGAAATATTTGGAGCTGTACGCGGGGTGAATCAATTCGCGCAAGTTCTCCCCACAGACAGAGCAAAGCTCGGCATCAGGTGAAAGATGGACAATTCGCCCACAGTTAAAGCAGACAACTTCTTGCATGGTCTTGTTCTTACATGGTCTTGTGGTGTTGGTGTGATGTGATTGAGACGAACAGTGGCTGGCGCACCCCATAGCTGAGGATACAACACCCTACTCAGATCATTGTTGGAAGCGGGTAAGAATACATTAAAGTGTAACATGGTTTACCAGTGTGTGCAACAATTATTGTTGAGGCTCCAGGCATTTGCAAACTTTATGATGGCAGCGACGAAATGGCGTACTGATGTTGAAAAATAGCTCGATCGTTGGCTACGCTAGCCGCTCTACCAGATGAGCACCGGCGCTTTCCATTCTCCGTTGCGGGCCTGACCCACAAACATGATTGAAGTTTGGAGCCCCTACCATTGAGCGGCAGGCACCACAAGTTGACAACCTATTCTTGCAACCTTACAATACACAGTTCACGCCTCATTTACCAGAAATACTTGCAACGCCCCCACTACGGTAGATCCTGTCACGGTAGATCATGGCACGGTAGATCATGGCACGGTAGATCATCTCAAGGTAGATAGTGATGGGAAACAGTGGCCCATCAACGCTCAATAAACGTACCCCTGCTATGCTATGGTTGTTTTTGGTACTACCACGAGATTTTGCACTGGGAAGCGACCCGATGTCGCGTTGTAGTAGTAGAGCCCATCCTGACATTTGATTCTGGTATTTAAACCACCGCAAGCCAGCTACATCGACGCAGAGAATTTCAGAACAGATTGGAAATGAACGTAAACGCTCTTTGAACGTGGCACTCACAATTTCTGCACCAACGATCCTTTTCAAAGCCAGGCATACGCTAGTTTTGGTCTCGCACAATAGCAGCTCTCAACCCAAAGGAGCCCCCTATGCATCTGATCCTCATTAGGCAGCACCTGTTGCTGGCCACTACCGTTACCCTTTCGCTCTTTGCTCTTTTCGGCGCGCTTCTCATGCTGGCGGCGCAGCCAGTGTCCCTGCATGCTCAGCCTGTGGCAACGCCCACAGCCACCGACATAGACGCTGCAGCTGTTCATGATCCAGATATCCGGGGCGGACGCGAGGCGACACCGGGGGCATGGCCTTGGCAAGCAGCCCTCGTTTACGCCTACAATGATGCCTACGCAGGTCAATTCTGCGGTGGGTCACTGATCCATCCCGAATGGATTCTCACGGCAGCCCACTGTGTCCATGATGATCGAGCAAGTAATATTGAGGTGGTGCTCGGTCGCCATCAACTCTCGTTAGATGAGGGCGAGCGCATTTCGTTGACACAAATTCTCGTTCATCCCGAATACATCAGTACACTCAGCGGCAACGACGTGGCACTGTTGCGGCTCTCGCGGCCCACCACCCAGACAACGGTCACGCTCGATGATAATGTAGCGGTGGTTGCAGAGGAGCGCTCGCTCAATGCAACGGTGATTGGCTGGGGCGCCACGGATGATCTTTACAACGGCAGCGACGTACTACGCGAAGTTTCGCTACCGCTGGTTGATCGGGCAACGTGCAACAAAGCGTACTTTGGCTACGGTTATGGCTCAATTACAGAAAGCATGATCTGCGCGGGCTATGCCAAAGGTGCCAAAAGTGCTTGCTATGGTGACAGCGGTGGCCCACTCATGATTCCCACCGATTCTACAGGCGGTTGGACACAAGTGGGCGTGGTCAGTTGGGGACGGTATGGTTGCAGCGGCATACAAAACTACAACGTCTATGCACGCGTGGCCGTACATAGCGAGTGGATCGAAGACTGTCTGGCAAATCCCAATGCCGCAGCGTGTCTGGCTGGTGATGAGTTTGAGCCCGATGATGAACCCGCACAGGCGTCACTCATTACAACTGACGGCATTAGCCAAACCCACAATTTTCATTCGAGTGAAGACCAAGATTGGCTACAATTTAAGGCGCAGGCAGGCACAACCTACTGGATCGAAACATTTGCCATGGAGTACGGAACAGATACCATCCTCTGGCTCTATGGCACAGATGGGGTCACCGCGCTCGGATACAACGATGATAGCACCGTTGGCACGGACGCGTCGCGGTTACAGTGGGAAGCACCAGCCGATGGCACCTACTATATTCAGGTTGACAACCACTGGTTGTCGCGGCAATTCAAAGCAGAATATAGCATTCAGATTTTTCCGGTGATCGGCCAGGTCTATCTGCCCACGGTAAGCCGGATCTATCGAGAGCCCACGCCCATAGCAGTTGAAGTGCCAATCGAGATCATTCCGTTGCCAACCCCAACCCCAACGCCCTAGAGAAGCCCCGGCGCTGCGGGGAATTGTCAGCAACAGGTAGCGCAAGTTGATGCCGTTCACCTGCCAAGGCAGTGGTCGGGCCCCAGTTCATCTGATGTCAACGTATGCTTATTCTACACTCTGCGCTAGCCTACATCGGTTGCCGCGGCGCCCGGGTTTGCTTGCCACAAAGCGCCTCTTCCGCTAAGATACAGCGATGAGCCAAGCCAAAATAATTGATCAGAGCTGGTGCGGAGAGACCGTGCAATCGTTGCTGGCCCGCTTGAATCGACGGCGGCTGGCAACGATTGTGCGATTGGACAGTAGAAATAGATGCAGTAGAAATAGATGCAGCGGGGACAGGTGCGATGAAGAGGAATGCGGTGAAGGCGGAGAGTGCCGCGGGGGTAACACAAGATGGGGTAGTGCAAGACGGGGTAGTGCAAGACGGGGTAGTGCAAAACGAAGCAACCATCTTGCAGTCTATTGCCCAGCAATTTGCAGGCGAGATTGCAGTTGTTGCGGTCGACCCTTATGGGGCAGGCAACGTCAACGACACCTATCTTGTACAGCTGGCAGCCGCCGCGCCTCACATTGGCGGCGCACAGTTTGTGTTACAGCGGATCAATCGTCGCGTCTTTCGAGAGCCCGAACTGATCTTGACCAACATGCGCACCTTTCTGAGGCATATTGACCTGCGTCTTCAACAAGCCGCAGCCCAGCCAAAGTCAGCCCTCGATCAATGGCGCATGCCGCGCATTATTTCAACCGCGCACGGAGCGGACGCTTATCATGATCCAGCCCAAGATTGTTGGCGGGCGATTACACTAATTGCCGGGGCAAAGACCTATCCTCAGATCCGCAATCGGGCCCACGCACGCGAATCGGGTTACGCGCTGGGCCGTTTCCACAGCCTGCTCAGTGATCTTGATCCCAACCAGTTGCACGATACCTTGCCCGGCTTTCACATCACCCCGCGGTACCTGGCCGGCTACGATCAGGTGCAGGCGAGTGAGACGGCCCAACAACGTCAGGCGGGCGAGGAGGCCGCGGTCGTGGCCGAATTGCAGCGCTTCATTGCAGAACGCCGCCACGTTGCCTCCGTCCTCGAAGATGCAGCAGCGCGTGGCGAACTCCAACTGCGCGCCATTCATGGTGATCCCAAAGTCGACAACATCCTCATTGACGATCAGTCGGCGCGTGCCGTCAGCATAATCGATCTAGACACCGTGAAACCGGGGTTGGTGCACTACGACATTGGCGATGCCTTGCGCTCCTGCTGCAATCCCGCGGGGGAGGAGACCAAAGAAGTAGCCAACGTTCGCTTTGATATTGAGCTTTGCAACCAGATTTTGGCGGGCTACCTCGCCGAGACAGCAGGGTTTTTTACAGATGCGGACTATGCTTACATCTATGACAGCATTCATCTGATCACGTTTGAGTTGGGGCTGCGCTTTTTCAGCGATTATCTTGCCGGCGATCGCTACTTCAAGATTGCATATCCCGAACACAATCTACAGCGCGCCCGTGTTCAGTTTCAGCTCGTCGCCTCTATCGAAGCAGAGGAATCGGCAATTCGCCAGTTGGTTACAGAACATCAGGTAGCTGCCCAACAACGCAAGAGATAACAGCGCTAGCAACGCCCGTGGGGGGAGAACTAAGGTGCGTCCCATTTGCGGGGACGTACAGAAGAGGAGCAGATTGAGCGTCCGGTCTAGGCTCCCAATGTGGTACGCACCCACTATTTTAGGTCGCGTTGACATTGGGGGAAAAGTGCCAATCCATTGGGCTGCTGACGGGGAAAAGCGGCTGTTACCCCCGCGAATTTGCACTGTCAACGGCACCCAAAGTGGGCTCTGTTTGCAAACAGTAGTTCCGGCCAACGGGAAACCTACCGTCTTCAAGCCAACCGCACTGTAGCAACATTGAATGCTGTTTGTGTTTACAGCGCGAGACGACTGCCCCGGTACCCAGCCAACGGCACGACAGCTTCTAGCCAAGTGGGACGCAGGAGTAGAAGCGGATTTAATCACCGCCAACACGCAGCGGTCTCTTCAAGGAACGGGTGAGCAGGTTTTTCGGGCCGGTACGAGAAAGGATGTTGGCCAGTGCGGATCGGGCATTGATCACGTGCCAAATTTCAATGGCACCACGGTCACTGATTTCGACCAGTCCCTGAGCCGTGCAGTGAAAATCCTGGTGTACCAGTTCATAGGTGGACCGGGTGATCTGGATCACACCGCTGCGGCTGTATGATTCCATTTGGCTGGCCAGGATGACAGTTTCGCCCCAAAGATCGTAGGTCGATCTGCCTTGGCCAATTACACCAGCCACAACGCTGCCAGAGTTGATCCCAATGCGTAGCTGTACGGTACGGCCCTGATATTGCTTCTGGCGGGTGATCTGCTGCATCTCCAGCGCAATCTGGATGAGGATCTGTGCGTGATCGATCCGGGCCCGCGGTGCACCGGCAGCAACCATATATGAATCCCCAATTGTCTTGATCTTTTCAACCCCATAGGCAGATACCAGGGCGTCGAAATCCGAAAACAGTTCGTTCAGCAACGTCACCAGTTCGACGGGAGACATTTCCGCGGCCATTGGCGTAAAGTTGACAATATCGGCAAAGAGAATTGAGACATTTTCAAAGTAGTGGGCGATGTTGCGTTCGGGGTTATCCTTTAACGTAGCCGCGACGGACGCGGGCAAAATATTGTCCAGCACTTGCTCAGTCTGTCGTTGACGTGTCTTTAGATTGTGCATGAAAACAGCCACAAAACCGATGCAAAACAGCACGATCAGGTAGTAGCCGACCAACAGATGAACTTGATGGGCAACCTCATCTTGATGGAAAGTGATCCACGTGGGATAACGCAGCTGAACATAGGTCAATAGGGCAATGTGAAGTGGAATGGCCACGAGCATGATGATTCGAGTATACCCATGGAGAATCGTCAGCGCGGCGACGAGGGGTACGATAAAGAGCGCAGGCATGATGCCTTCGATTCCAGCGTGAGCCAACCACGTGCCGGTGGCGATTATCAAATAGCAGACCATGCTCAAGAGCACAATCTGCTTGTGGGGATAGACGCGCAGGCGTGCCAGCAGATAGATTCCAAAAGAGCTAAACATGCTGAACAATGACCAGAAGAGCCCGCCGTTGAACAGTGCGTTTGTAGCCACAAAGACAACACCCATCAGAAACACACAAAAGGTGATCCAGTGGACGATCTGTCGATCCAGCGTAAAGAGCCGCGAGGGTCCACAAATGCGTTCAACGATCCATGAGCCCCACTGCTTTCTAGGAATGACTGCCATAAAACCTCTGCTGTAATGATTCACACATCCCAAGTTGCCGGGATTGTGCCGGTGGCCGCGGTGAGTGATGTGGTCGATCTGAAAGCCCGTTGTTGCTCTCTCTATTCATTGTGGTTTCAGGCAGAACTCGCGCCGATTGACAGATCTGGCACAACCGGTGCCGTTTTTCCCCCCACTACGTGCCATATTTCCATTGCCCCTTTCCCCCGCACATCAATCGTGCCACGATAAATACAATCGAAATCTGCCGCGACCTGTTCATAGGTGCGTCGGGTGATCTGAATTGCGCCCGGCAGCCCCTGAGATTCCATGCGACTCGCCACATTGACGGTATCCCCCCACAGATCATACGCATAGCGCTGTTTGCCAATGACGCCAGCGATTGCCGGCCCCGAGTTGATCCCAATCCGAAATTCGAGTTGATGACCATAGAAACGTTGACGCTTGATGTAGGTCTGAATCGTCAACGCCATGCGCACCAAACGGGAAGCATGGCCCGCTTCTGAATAGGGAACGCCAGCGGCAATCATATAGTTGGGCCCAAATGTCTTGATCTTTTCCACGCGGTAGGCGCTCACCAACAATTCAAAATAGGAAGATAGTTCATCTAGAAACAGAACCTGATCTTCTGGCCTCAGTTTGGCCGAAATTTCATTGAACCCAACGACATAGGCAAACATTACCGACACATCGTCGAAACTCTCGGCAATCACCGCTCGTTCGGTCGGTTCGTGTCGCAACGTGTTGGCAACCGGATGCGGTAGAACGCTCAGCAGCAGACTTTCAGCCTGCCGATGTTTTTCGTAGAGATGGCTGTTGATAATCGTCACACAGCCGAGAACGTACATGGAGACCAATGTTCCCGAAATCCAGATATCTATCCAATGGATTGCAGTGCTCTCATAGGCAAGCACGCTCGCAGGACTGTACCACTGAAAACCGGTGAGAATCGTGAGATGCAGGATCAAAAGCGTGAGCGTGAGCGTGCGCGCCCATCCGTTCACGAGCACAGTGACCGAGATGACAGCCACACTCAAAAAGAGCGGCACGCTCCCATTGATGCCCGCGGAATAAAACCACGCATCCGTGGCTACAAAGAGATAGGTCGACAGGGGAACAACGAGAACTGTTTCGTTCCAAGAGGTGTTCCGATGCACGGCCACCAGAGTGATGAAACAGGCAAGGCTACTCAGCAGCGAAATCCACACGGTAGGAATGCCCAACAGATAATTGTTCAGCGCACTGATTCCAAACATGAGCCCTGCATATTGCAAGACCCACAACAGAATATGGCGCTTCAATGGTTGGGTAGCAGATGAACCATAGATTCTCTGAAACAATGGCTGCAAATAAAAAAGCAGAAGGTAACGCATGTCTACTCCTATAGATCATATGTACAACTACTTTATATAAAATACATGACCTTGTCCACAGACGGGCGTCCCAGACTATCAGCACCAATAATCCGCTGCCTATTACGTCAATTGAACTATTTTCTCCTGATTTTTATCCAGCAATCCTTACAACATCGTCGATCCACCCCCACTGGGTCGATTCGATTCGATTCAATCAAATGGTCTATACGATCTGTCCATCGGGCCGTTCATTCCGCAACCATCAAGCTCTCTACCCACCTTCCTTTGCACTCTGTTACAGCCCTCTGTTTGGGCTTTGGCTGCATCTGCGCTATAATCCGCAACCATTGAGAGTCTATCCTGAACTTCGGTTGTGGTGCTTGAACCAGCTCTAGCCAGCTACGTTGACACAGCGGATTTCAGGACAGATACGAAGTTCATCAACGTGACCTGTGAGTGCCCTGTGAACGGCATGCCAGTGAAAACCACCTGCTGCGGGTGGTTTTGTTCTCGATGAGCGATGTACGTGCTATGCAATCGGTAGCTGTGGAAACTGCTGCCAACGCGCTATTGAAAATGGTGCACGGTTTTCTGAATTCATGCCCAGAGACACCCGCTTGTTCTCACAGGCACCCTTGCCCCTGAGCACTTGTTCTATGTATCGGCTTTGGAGAAGTCTATGCCCTCTGATTTGTTTAACTCAATTGCCACAACCGTCAGCGTGGTCGTGGCCATCCTCGGTGCGTTCTTCTTTGCCTTTTGGATCGCCATGGGCATTTGGACCTTTAATGACATCCGCTCGCGCAGCCGCGATTGGCTCGCTATCCTGTTGGCTTGTCTGCTGGTACTGGTCTTCCCCCTGGTGGGGTTGGTGCTCTATCTCATGATCCGCCCCAAACACACACTCGCCGAAGTCTACGATCGGGCGCTGGAAGAAGAAGCGCTCCTGCGTGAGATCGAAGAGACACTGGCCTGCATCACCTGCGGCATCCCGGTGAAAGAGACCTGGGTCTACTGTCCCAACTGCCATCAACAGCTACAACATAGCTGCGTCAATTGTAAGAATTTGGTTCGCAACGAGTGGGAAATTTGCGTCTTTTGTGGCACGGCCCAACAGGCAACCGCAGCGCGCACAACATTGGGCGCGGCCACACCACGCCAGCCACAGCCAACCGCGGCCAACAATCTCTTTAATCGCCGTACGGCTCAGCCCGATGGTGAGGCGGCACCCCAGCAAACAGCCACCGCCACACCGCCCGAACGTGACGAAACCATCTTCCGCCCAGCTCGCGCCGCGGAGTAATCACCAGAATCGTAGCATCAAGCTTATACACAAAAAGAGCGTCCCACTGCTGGGACGCTCTTTTTTTACCGCTTAAATTCGCCGCTGAAAGCCGTGGCGGCTACTCATCCACCGCCACATCGACGCGGAAATGCTTTGTCAGTTCATTTACCAACCGCTCGTTGACGGTACAGGGATCGTTGGGAAATGACAACTCATAGCGCTGCCCATTTGATTCCAACAGAATAAAGAACTCATCGCGCCCGCGCGGATCGCGCACGCGGTCAAAGATCTCTTTCAGCCGAAATTTGTCCCGATCCAGATCACCACTGCGGCGGAATGTGATGTGAATGTGACGGCTTTGCGCACGCGCCCCCCGAGTTCCCGCCGCCGGGGCGCGGCCCCGCCGATGCCCATGTTCAGATGCTTCTTGCGCACGCTCTTCTGGGGCTGCACTCTTGGCCAGAGCCGAGAGATCGTCAGGCACGGCGGAATCAGTGGATTGTGCGCCGTTCCGCTCTTCGTTGCCATTCGTACCTCCGTTCTCACGTTCGTGCCTGTGTAGCGCAGCAGGTGGATCAGCATCGTTTGCTTTGGCAGCACTCATGCCACTCATTGCTCCTTGCAGATTCAAGCGTTTGCCATTGCCAATACTGCTATCAGCAGCACTCTTCTGACCAGTATTCTCCTTGCCACTATCGTTCTCGCCGGTGCTCTTCGCGTCAATATTCTTTGCGTCAACAGCGTTGTTGGCACTCCCATTGCCGCTCTGTCCACTGGGATCGATACTTCCATCGTTGTCACCATTGTTTTTGCCCTGATCGCGCTGATTCATCTGCTCTCCATCGCTCGCCGTGACAACCGCGGCCACGGTAGCTTCATCAGCAGTTGGTGCAGGATCCTGTAACCAAGCGGGCATCTCGTTGGCAAAAGGACTCTCTTCGCCCGTGGCGCTCTGCTCGGCCTCACCAACATCCAGCACAAATGCATCGTTGTTGTAGCTACTGCCCATGTTGTGACTGCCATTGTTGTGACTGCCATTCGCCAGCAGTGCAGCGGCGTGCTCGTCGTTGGTTTTGCTAGCCACCGCCACCCCATTGATCGTCGGCGCCGTGTCGATCAGCGGCTGCTGATATTGGGTCGGTTCTTCGCCACCGGCCCGGGCCTGTTCCACATAATTCTGGATCGAATCGACAAGCAGATTGGTCTGCCCTTCGCGCGTCTGTGCCTTCCCCTTCATCACCACCACCATGTCGGGCACCAACTGCTCCTTCACCTCGGCATAGGTGCGTGGAAAGACCACAACTTCGCATTTGCCCTGCAGATCTTCCAGATTGACAAAGGCCATCTGGTCACCCTTTTTGGTGTTGATCACCCGCACATCGCTGATCATCCCCGCCAACACCACATTTTTGTCGTGGTACTCCTCGTTGAGCTCGTTGCAATGACAGGTGACAATCTCGCTCAGATCGATGCCCAGATTTTGCATGGGGTGGCTCGCCGCGTAAACCCCCAACAGCTCTTTCTCCCAAGTCAGCTTTTCGCGCCCTTTGACCTCTTCCAGTTCGGGCAGATTGATCGCCGAGATCGAAGCAGCGCCATCCCCACCGAGCAGATCGAACATCGAGAGCTGGCCACTGGCGCGCGCATCGTGCACACTCGCCGAGTTGGCCACCATCTGGTCAAGCACAGCCAACAGTTGACTGCGCTTGCCAAAGCGATCAAAAGCCCCCACCTTGATTAGACACTCGAGTGGCCGCTTGCCCACCTTGCGCAGATCGACCCGATCGGCAAACTCTTCCAAACTCTTGAAAGGGCCACCCTCGTCGCGGGCATCCAGAATCATCTGCACCGGCCCTTCGCCCACCATCTTTACCGCGGCCATGCCAAAGCGAATGGCGCTACCCGCGGGCACCGGAAAGCGATACGCAATCATCGGGTCACCGGTAACCGGCTCGACATCCGCGGGCAGCTCTTGAATCTCGAAATCCAACCGGCTGTAGTTGACATCCGGCGGCAGTACATTGATGCCCATGCGCCGACATTCATTGAGAAAGTTGACGACCTTGTCGGTTTTGTCGCGCTCGATCAAGAGCAACGCGGCCATATATTCGACTGGATAGAGCGCCTTGAGATAGGCCGTCTGCACCGTGATCACCGCATAGTCCGCGGCGTGTGATTTGTTGAACCCATAGCGGGCGAAAAATTCAATGTCGCCGTAGATCGCGGCCGCGGCATCCTTGGGAATGTTGTTCTTGGCACAGCCAGCAATAAAGATTTTTTTGTGCTTCTCGATCTCCGAAGCTTTCTTCTTGCTAATCGCGCGGCGCACGAGATCCGCTTCGCCAGGGGTGTAGCCAGCCAGTTCACTCAACACTTGAATAATCTGCTCTTGATAGATCAGGATCCCCAGCGTCTCTTCGAGGATCGACTTGAGTGCTTCATGTTTATACTCGACCTCTTCCTCGCCATGGAGACGCCGAATGTAGTTGGGAATGTACTCGATCGGCCCCGGTCGATAGAGCGAGATGGTCGCGATGATATGCTCAAAAAGCTGTGGCCGCATCTCGGTGAGCACCCGGCGCATGCCCGCGCTTTCCACCTGAAAGACACCACTGACTTCGCCACTGGAGAGCAACCTAAAGGCTTCCGCGGTCTCCTCACCTTCAAAGGGTATGTTGGCCAGCGTCAGTTCGAGCCCGTGACGTTCTTGAATCAAGCGCCCAGCTTCGCGCATCACAGAGAGCGTACTCAAGCCCAGGAAATCGACCTTGAGCAGCCCAATCGATTCGAGCACCGGAAACTCAAATTGAGCAATGGTCCCGGTGACGCTGCCCTTGCTCGGCTTCATCAACGGCGTGTAGTGGGTCAGCTCCCGATCCGCCACAATCACCGCGGCCGCGTGGATCCCCGAGTGGCGTGCCACCCCTTCCAGCTTCATCGAATAGTCGAGCAGGCTGGCGACCCACGGTTCATTTCGATACAACTCGACCAACTCGGGGTTGTAAAATTCATGGCCCTCGGTCATCACATCATTGATGGTGACCGGTTTGCCCGGGATGGCGGGGATGAGCTTGGCAATGCGGTCGACCTCGTGCAGCGGCACTTCCTGCGCGCGCCCCACATCACGGATCGCCGCGCGCGCTTTCATGCGCCCAAAGGTGACGATCTGCGCGACCTGATCGTTGCCATACTTTTCGATCGTATACTTGATCATCTCCTCACGCTGATCGTCAGGATAGTCGAGATCGAAGTCGGGCATGGTGACGCGGGCCGGGTTGAGAAAACGCTCGAAAATCAAGTTGTTTTTCAACGGATCGAGCCCGGTGATGCCGGTACAATAGGCCACCACCGAACCAGCGCCCGACCCACGCACATTCCACCAAATGTTGCGGCTGCGCGCGAAATCACAGAGATCGGCCACAATCAGAAAATAGACATCAAAGCCCATTTCATGGATCACGCGCAGCTCGCGCTCCTTGCGCTCCTGCACGTCGGGATCGGTGGCCCGCTCCCCATAGAGCCGCGCCAGTCCTTCTTCGGTCACATGGCGCAGATAGGTTTCGTAGGTGTGCCCATCGGGAATCTCAATGTCGGGCAGGTGGTACTGATCATCTTCCAGATCCACCTCACACATTTCGGCAATGCGCACTGAATTGTCATACGCACTCGCCGGCAGATCAATATAGGGCCGGAAAGTCGCCTCCATCTGCTCACGGCTTTTGAGGAAGTAGCTCTGATCGCTCAACTTCATGCGCTTGTCCGATTTGATGCTCTCGCCGGTCTGCACGCAGAGCAACATCTCGTGGGGGTCGGCGTCTTCCTCGCGTACATAGTGCACATCATTCGTTGCCAGCAGCCCAATCCCAAATTTATCGGCCCACGGCACCAGCGCTTTGTTGACGGGGATCAACTCGGGGATGCTGTGCTCTTGCAGCTCAATATAAAAATTATCTTTGCCAAAGACATCGACATACCAGCCAAAGCGCTCGTACGCCTCTTTTTCCTTGCCATTCATCAACAGCTGCGGGACCTCGGCACCGAGACAGCCGGTGGTGCAGATCAGCCCTTCCGCGTGCGCGGCCAAGAACTCATGGTCCACGCGCGGCTTGTAATAGTAGCCATCCAATTGGCTGTGGCTGGCAATCTTCAGCAGATTGCGATAGCCGGTCATGTTCTGGGCAATAAGCAGCAGGTGGTAGTTCTCCCGATCCAGCTGCGAATCGCGCCCACCCATGGGCCGGCCCCAAACGGTCTGATAGGCTTCGACGCCAATGATCGGCTTCACATCCCCGGCCTTGCAGGCGCGGAAGAATTCAATGGCGCCATGCATCACGCCGTGGTCAGTCAGCGCCAGCGCGGTTTGGCCCAGCCGGTTGGCCTCTTTCACCAGATCCTTGATCCGGCCCAGCCCATCGAGCATGGAATATTCGGAATGAACGTGCAGGTGGACGAAGTCGTTGGTCATTGGGTGCCCCAGTAAGATTGCCAGTGAAAGTTGCTGGTGAAAATGCCAGTCAAAAGTAATTGAGAAGACGGTTGAGCGGGTGGTCATTCGGCCAAAAAATCGGCAGGGAACAGCACAAACGAATGTTCTGTTCGAGTGTTCAATTATAGCAGAGATCGGGCCGCGGGGCTAGCATTGACGCTAGTAGAATCTGTTGGAAAGGTAGGGGGTGCAACGCACGGTTTGTTGCGGATTGGGGAGGAAAGGGGGCATGGCACGTGAGCATTCTCCGTGCGCTTTGGCAGGCGACTACCAGCATGCATTGCACCGGTCCACGCCGATCCACCGCACGGGATCACATGTAGCCAGTGCAATGCACGCCAGGCTGTCAGCCCATCCCCTACGCGCCGGCCACTTCCAGCGCATCGAGCAGGCTGCGTTCAATCAGTTCGCACAGCTCGTCAATCTGATCTTTGGTGGCAATGAGCGCGGGCGCGACCGCGAACCAGTTGGGATCGACACGCATGACGAGGCCGTTGTTGAGCGCGGTCTTCTTGAGCGCGGTGCCCAGCGCGGGGAAAGGCTCGTTGCTCTCGGGATCGCGCACGAGTTCAACGCCGCGCAAGAGCCCTTTGCCGCGCACTTCGCGGATCACGCCGTGGCGCTTGAGTGCTTCGAGCTTGCCAGCGAGATAGTCGCCCAGTTCACGCGCACGCTCGGCCAACCCCTGCTCGACAATCTCATCGATGACCGCAATGCCCACCGCACAGGCGAGCGGATTGCCCGCGTAGGTGTGGCCGTGGGCAAAGTTGACTTCGGCCTCGATTGGGCCATCAAAGGCCGCGGCCATATCCTCGCGCACGATCATCGCGCCCATTGGGAGCGCGCCGCTGGAAAGCGCCTTGCCACCACAGATAATGTCGGGCGTCACGCCAAAGGTCTGCGCGGCAAACATGTTACCGGTGCGTCCATAGCCGGTGATGATCTCGTCGTAGATGAGGGTGACGTCGTGGCGATCGCAGATCTCGCGTAGAATTTCGTAGTATTCCACGGTGGGGGTGATGATGCCACCGGTGTTGCCAATCGGCTCGACGATGACGCCAGCCACCGTCTCGGGATCCTCGTTAATGATCACATCTTCGACCATGCGCGCGCAGAAGCGGTTGCACTCGTCCCACGAAGCAAAGCGGTCGCGGTAGTAGGTGGGGGGAAAGACCTTGGGGAAACCGGTCATCATTGGCTCGAAGGGGGTCTTGCGTTTGCCGGTGCCACTGACGGACATTGCGCCAAAGGTGCCGCCGTGATAGCCAAAGTAGCGGCCAATAAATTTATACTTGTAGGGATGGCCCGCCTGCTTCCAATATTGACGCACAAATTTGAGCGCGGATTCCACCGATTCCGAGCCGCCGCTGTATGCCTTCACATAATTCAGGTTGCCCGGCGCGACGCTGCCCAGCTTTTCGACAAAGTCGAGCGTCACATCCGCGGTGCCATGCATGGGGGGCGCAAAGCTGAGCCGCTCCATCTGCCGCTGCATCGCCTCCATGACGCGTGGGTGGCGGTGGCCCAGCGCGGCAACAAAGATGCCGCCGATGCCATCAAAATATTGCTTGCCGTCGGTGTCCCAATAGTAAAGGCCGTCGGCCCGTGAGACGATCAGCGGGTTCTCTAAAAAGCCAGCGGTCGGCTGGTAATCAACAAAGGTGCGGCGCAACAGATTGCGCTGGCGGTCGGTCAGTTGCATAATCTATCCTCAAATAATCTGTTCTGAACTTCGCTGCGTCGATCCCGTTGGCCAGCGGCCTGACGGAAATCACCTTCGAACTTCAGGCTGGGTTTCAAAGAGCTTGCGTGCTGTGGAATTCCATGATCGGCTAGCATTGTGGCAAGGGTGGGGAATATTGTCAAACCCTGGGAACGCACGGGCAACTCGCACACAGCCACGGCTCTACCGCCTCCATCCCCGCCTCCATCCCCGCTTCCAGCCCCATGTTCAGCCACAGTCCATTCAGCCAGCAGCAAAATCACGCGGTAAACAACGCATCTGGCAATTCGGCACGCGCGGGGAAACTGGTCTGCGCGCCGGGGCGCTGCACACTGATCGCGGCGACTTGGCTGGCGCGCTCAATGGCCGCGACCAATGCCTGGCCCGCGCCGAGAAAGTAGGCAAGGCTGCCCACGAAAGAGTCGCCCGCGCCGGTGGTGTCCACCGCTTTCACCGCGGTCGTTGGCACGTGGACCGTTTGCTCGGCGTTGACCAGCAAGCTGCCCCGTTCACCCAGGGTGAGAATAATGTTGCGGGCACCGCGCCGCAGAAATTCTTGCGCCGCGGTCTCGGCTTCGTCCAGCGTGGCCACCGATTGACCGGTGAGTGCTTCCGTTTCGCTCTCGTTGGGACAGAAGAGATCAGAGCGGGCAAAGAGTTCATCGGGCAGTTCGCCTTGGGCGGGCGCGGGGTTAAAGATGGTACGTACCCCCGCGGCACGCGCGATCTGGAGCGCGGCCAGCGACGTGTCCAGCGCCACCTCCCACTGACAGACTAGCACAGCAGCGGCTTCAATGGCAGGCCGCGCCTGCTCCACATCCGCGGGGGTGAGTTTGCCATTGGCACCGGGCACGACGATGATCGCGTTGTTGCCACTTGCTTCATCGACCCAAATGGGTGCAACGCCAGTGGCCGTTCCCGCTGTTTCCAGCACATAGCGCGTCTCAATTGCCAATCCCTGAAAATTTTCCAGGTAGTCGCGGCCAAACGAATCATCGCCAACGCGCGTGACCATCGTCACCGCGCCGCCCAATTTGGCGGCCATGACAGCTTGATTGGCTCCTTTACCACCAAAGCCAGTGAGAAAAGTGCTGCCTGCCACGGTTTCGCCCAGCCGTGGCAGGCGCGGCGCAAAACTCACGAGATCCACGTTGGAGGATCCCACGACACAAATCTTCGGTTTCATCGTTCTCCTTTGCAAAGAATCCGGTAGATAAAAACAAGCGGGGGAAAGTTGCGGCGTGCATCGATCTTATTCGGCCAGCGCCGCATGTAATTTTTGCAACGAATCAGCGCTCTCAAAATAGGTAATGTGATCCGAAACACACTCCAGCCGGATCTGCGACTGTTCGCGATCGCGGGGCACGCTGTGCACGCTGCGCACGGTGGCGGCAATGTCATTGGCCTCGCCAAAGAAGACGGGCGCGGTGAGGGTATGCAACAGTTTCTTGGGCATAATCTTGCGCCAGAGCCGCCCGATCATGCTGCTGCCATCGGCAGCGTCCGCGGCCAGGGCAGCAGCGACCAACGCGGTGTTGCCGCTGATCATCACATAGGGGATGCCAGGGTCCGGGCTGACGTTGAGCAGTTTGAAGAAGTCGGAGCCGGGATTCATCTGGTCCAGCGTCACATCGATCTCTTCCAACGCGCCCACCAATGCACTCAGCGCACCGATCGACCATGTTGCTTCGCCCAGTGCATTGAGCCCAATGCCCAGCGCCATGCTCGCGTAATCCTGCACCGTGGGCCAGGGGGAACCGGCGTTGGGGGTGCCCAACATCACCAACTTTTGCACCATGCGGTTGCCCTGTTCACGCTCAATCAGCCACCGCGCGACCAGTCCACCCATCGAATGGGCGATGATGTGCAGCGTCTTGCCATGTTCTGGACCCAGCCCCACCTCGACCAGCCGCTCTTTCAGCGCCAGGGCATTCTCTTCAATGCGCGTGTTGAGATTCTCATAATCAAAGGTGAGCAGCAGATCATAATCAGCGCCCACCGCTGGAATTGGTTCGGGCCACTTTTGCCAGTCAGTGCGGGAACTGCCCGCCATGGCCCGTGTATCGCCAATGATGCCGTGGAGATAGAGCACGATCTTTTCGGCCGCTGTCACCCGCTCGCGGATCACACCGGGGTTGGTCACATAGGCAATCGTGCCATCCGTGGCAATCTCGCCAATGGCCAGTTGGGGATACTCATATTCCCAGCCCAGTGTCTCGGCAGCCAGCTTTTGAAAGAGAATCTTGATCGAGCCTTTGAGATCACGGGTGCCGCCAGCCGTGGGCGCGGGCAACCGTTCGAGCGTCACCGTAGTCCCGGCTGCACTTGCACTGGCGTGGCCCAGGGGCAAAAAGAATTCACCATCAAAGCCCACGGGCAACACCTTTTCATCCGCGGCCAGTGGCGTTGCCAGATCTACCACCAGCGGCTCCTCTGGGGTGACCACGCTGTGATCGGCCACGTTGTTCAGCTCCAACACGCTCAGGCCGGGCAGGCCGCTGCGGCTGTTGGAGAGTGACAGCGGCACAACATGGTCGGGATGATCGCGCAGGAGCGGCGGCACCAATGGGTTGCCCGCGTCGCGACTCACCTGGGGCAGGCTCGTCAGGCGGGCGGTGGCCTGCAGGTGTGGGTGGCCGTGGATGGCGACACCGGCCCCGACGATGGCGCGGCTGCCGGGCGCCGCGATCGCGGTAGCCGCCTGGGGGCGCACCGTGGTCACGTTGAGCGTGGTGGTGCTCCACTCTGCGATCTCCTCATCAATTGCCGGGAAGAAGCTGAGGGCACGCGTTTGGGTGCGATAAAAGAGACGGCTCAATGTGTTCAGGTGAGCAGGGGGCGCGGTCCTGCTGCTGCTGCGGGTTACGACCGTTGGCAACTCATCCTGGGCCAACAACGTGGCATCGGTCTCTTTGGTCGTCACAATGAGCTTGAGCGTATCCCGATATTCGGTTACGCCCGCTTCCCACAGGGGCTGGGGCACCTCGGGATAGATGGCTTGACCACCGCCAACCCAGGCTTCTTGGCCCGCATCTAGCCAGAGCCCACCGCCCGGCAAAAAGGCATTCACCGCGTAGCTCTCGGTGGCGTCGATCAACATGCAGTAGAGCCGCCGTTGACTGTTGTTGCGCAGCCGAATGCGGAAGGGCGGTTGATGCCACTCTCCGTCACGCTCTTCATAGGTGAGGTAAATATCTTTGCTGGTATCGATCAGCTCATTATCCGCTGCATCCGCGCCGCCGCGCACCAGCTCCATGGTTACGGCATCGTCGGCCAATTGGCTGGCGCTGTTGGTCAGCTCCACCACCCGTAGCCAGCGAGCAATGTGTTCCAGCCGCTGCACCACCAGCCGTGCGCTCTCGGCGCTAAAACCAGCCGTCTCCACGCCGAGTGGATAGGCGTCCCCCACCCGCTGGATCTGGTAGCGTCCCGCGGACGCGGTGAGTCGCAGCCGGGCAGCCGCCGCGTCGCTCTCGCGCACGAGCAACGACGGGGCATCGCCCCGCGCGGTGGTCAACGCGGTGCGCACCTGCTCGAGTGCTGCAGCGTCACCAACCAACGCCACGTTGAGTGGTGGCAATGGCAATGCGGTGATCAGCGCTTTGTAGACGGTGCCGGGATCGAGGCTGCTGCCATCCCCCAACGCTAACGTCACCCTGCTCTCGGTTGCATCAGTGGCGGTAACCGTGGCCGTGCCCACCGCGGCCCGCGACTGTTGCAGCTGCGCATCGCTGGCATCAAAGGGAAATAGTGCTAGATGGGTGGTTTCGGCACCTTCCGGTGTGGGCAGACCGTGGACGAGCCCGCCATCCATCACCCAGCCCCGCGTCTTGTCGTGGTGCACGGTAAAATGAGCGTGCTGGCGTTGGATCGCACCGCCCAGAAACGGTTGGTCCAAATCGGGATGTTGCGTCGCCTCGATCTGCGGGGCCTGCAAGGAGACCCGCGCCCGCACCAGCGCGTTCACCCGTTTGAAGAGATCGCGGTAGGTCAATGTGGTGGTGGATTGGGCCAGGGTGTCGAGCAGATAGTAGGAGAAAGCGCCCCGCTGTTCGCCACCCAGGTACAGCTCCTTGGCCTCTTCTTCAGAGCGGCAGGCGGCCAAGACCACATGTCGCCCCTGGGGCAGTGTGAACCAACCGCCCGCGCCCGCTAGGTTGCGCGTATTGGCAGCTGTAGTCACCGCTTCGGCCTGGGCCGGGGTGACAATGAATTCTTCAATGGGCCGCGTGCGCTTGTCACTTTCCACCCGGCGGACGCGCACGGTATCGTCCTCCGCGCGTACGTTGCGCGTGCCCGAGCCAGAATGACAACAATCAAGAATGATGGTGACGTGGGGCTCGTTGGCGGCGACCTCGGCAATTAATTGGGCCAATTCTTTGTCCGCGAGATCCCAGTGGCGCGGGCCACTGGCGGGCTGGGACAGACGGCTGTCCCAACAGACCAGCGTCTCGTCGAGCCGATCCGGCTCCAGCTTCCAAAATTCTGGTGGCGAGGGTGCTTGCGATCCGTGCCCGCTGTAGTAAAAGAGCACCTGATCCGCGGGCCCGGCCTGGCCCAAATGGGCGCGGAATTGGTCGATGATCGCCTGGCGCGTGGCCTGTTCGTCGGTGAGCACCACGGCATTCAGGGCACTTTCCGTTGCGTTGGCACGTTCTTGCAGCAGCGTCTCGACACGGCGAATATCATTGACACAACCCTGCAGCGGTGGTACGGGCCGCGGGTAGGCATCAATGCCAACGAGGAGGGCGTAGAGTGTGCGACTCATCGGACGTTTTCCTTTCGTTTCTGGGGGCTGGGCAATTTGAAGAAGGGAACGAATCCACCGCAACAGACGCTGCATTGGTCATCTCCTTTATTCAGGGGGCTTGCACGCAAGGGTTCCTGCACACAATACTCTGTGATGTTGGTTTCTACATAGTGCCTGCATTGGCACATTCCAGGCATACATGGTTGGATCGCTCTTTGACAGCCATCGCGCTCGGTACGCAATTGCTCGCTGCCTGTCCAGGTAGCCTGTGCCGAGCGCATCCCACAGGTGAAACAATCAGAGGGAAAGTTGTTTGCTTGTACCTGTGCAACGCACGCCTCCGCGCCGATATTGACGATCACTCCAAGCCAGAAGGTCGTTGCCCGCGGCGTTCGGCATGTTTTTCCACCAGCTCCTTGATCTGGGCCACAGCATCCTGCGTGGCATCGTCAAGCTCCTGTTGCACGGTTTTCAGGTCGGTGACGTAGACGAGGCGGGTCCAGTAACTATTATAGATCACGCCGAGCCAGGTGATAAATTGCAGATTTTCTTCGAGCGCGGCCAGTGGCCGGTTGACGAAGTAGGCGAGAAAAGCGGCAACGCTCAGGCCGCCAAAGAGTGCCACCGCCACATCACCCCGCCCCAAGAGGGCCAGGATCGCGGCCACGACAAACGCGCTCACGCCAACGCCAAAGAGAATGCGGTACATCCAGACAGTCGTCCAGTAGGGATTCATGAAACCGGTGAGCAGTTGCTCGAACATGATCTGGTTGTTCTCGAAACCGCGCTCCATGTGTGTGCGCCAGGCGGCATAGAGCTTGGGATCCACGTGGGCCAGCGAGTTTTCATCATTGGGCGCGGGAAACATTGGCAGGCGCGCCAGCCCAGCATGTTCATCCGTCGCGGCCGGTGCCGTATTGCCCCGTGCCACGCGTTCGGCTTCGGCCAAAAGATCCGTCGTCATGATGTTACGTTCTCGTTCTGCTGCCATTGCGTTGCTCCTCAGCAAGTAAGTTTACAGTAAGTTAGACCCATTGTACCGCAGGTTACCAGCTTCAGCCATCGGTCATTGCTGCCAGCGTACAAAGGTGCCGCGGTGCTGGGTAATGCTGTTGTGAAGTAACGCCGGTTTGCGTGATTTGGTTCAAATGCCAACCACCCGCTGTGGCAACAGTGAGGGTGTGTAGACCCCAAAAGTGCACCCCCTGCTGGGAGTGCACTGTTCTGACCTATCATCAATAACAGACTTCATTTGCCCGCTCAATGGCTTCCGCGTGCTCTGCAACCACTAGGTGAATCAGCCACTGACTGCTCGTCTCATCCTTGATCAGGCCAAAGGTTATCTCGTCTTCGTAACCACTGTAGTCGAGATCCACCCGGACCAGGGCACAGGCACCGCGCACCTCAATCTCGCTCGCGGCATCCGCTGCGTCGAGATCATAGACATGAGTCACCCGCACGATGTTGTCCTGACAGTTGGGCAGGAAGCTGGCCAACGTTGCCGCGCTATCGCTAACGCTTTTGAATCTCGTCGATAGCATGGACCATGCATCGTGACAGCTTCCCCGTTCGCCCCACAACGACCAATAGCGTTGGACTGTGCCAATCGCCTCATCCGAGATTGACAGAAGAGACGCGCTCTCCATGGCATCCATCTGTGCCGGGGATGCGCTCAATCGACAGAGATAGATGGGATCCTCTTCATCACCACCGTCAACGAGCCAGCCCCGTATACCATCATCTGTTTCAATTTCCCACCAGGGATAGGTCGCTCTACCATGGGTATAGTATGCACAGATGGGGCCGTTGATCACGGCAAAGGCCGTGCCATCCTGCAAACGCTGATTCAGTCTGTCACCGGCCGGGCTTGTGCGGATGCCCAGGGTGCCCCCGTTGGCCAAACAGATTTCCGCCCGATCGTCGA
Source organism: Caldilineaceae bacterium (assembly GCA_965228585.1). Classification (GTDB taxonomy): domain Bacteria; phylum Chloroflexota; class Anaerolineae; order Caldilineales; family Caldilineaceae; genus JAHBVH01. The sequence continues at coordinate 1,008,644 of CBDDHX010000004.1, read as the reverse complement.
GCTGAATGGGTGGATTGGATAGCCCCTTGCAATCGTTCTGTGTCGCCGCCGGATTGTTGATTGAGCTACCGGCCGGGGCGCTGGGAATGGTGAGGCGGGTGCCCGTGATGAGCATGTTGGGATCGCGCAGGGCCTCCGGATTGGCCGTCTGCAGATCGGCTACACTCAACCCGGCGCGAATCGCAATGCGATAGGCGCGGTCGTCGCGCTTGACCACATAGGTCGTGCCACGGGGAATCAGGGTGGTGCCGTCCAGGGCGGGAATGAGCAGATCATCGCCCGCTTCCGGCTCCCCGCGACACATCGTGTTGTATTGGGTACACTCCAACAGCGCCCGGTTGTATGATTTGAGCTCATCGACTGTCATGCCATAGGTGCTGGCAACGGTGGCCCAGCTCTCGCCCGCCCGCGCCGTGTGTTGGAAAGCCACGCTTGGCTGCCGCTGGTCATAGACCGGAGGACGGGCGGTGGGTGTTGGGGTAGATGGCCTGCGCGTGGCTGTGGCCGTGGGTGTGGGTGTCACTGTTACCGTCGCCGTCGCGGTGGGTGGATTGGCAAACGCGCCGCCCGCGCGTACTGCTTCTTCCGTCACGGCGACATTCGCGGCACGGGTCGCGGCTTCTTCGGTTTGACTCGCGGCCAGCGCGGTGCGCTGGGCCGCGGGTTGGCTCGTGGCCGCGGCAAGGATCGCTCGATCGACAGTGGCTATGTGAGCGGCTGTTGCCGTGGCCGAGGTGGGGATTTTGTCTAACTGATCTTGTATGCGCCACCATGAGACGCCAAGAAAAAAGACGGCGATCAGGAGCAGTCCCAGCAACCCCAGCAAGCCCAGCAACAGGGGCGAGGTTGTGGGAATCTTCTCTGCAAGCTGCTTAAATGCCGGCGCCTGGGATGGGCCGGGCGCAATGTGAATCTCGGTGTCGTGGCGCAGAAAGACAAAGTCTCCCTGTTCGCTGCCCGAGAGGTAGTTGAAGAAGGGAGTCTGTCCCCGGGCGTGGCCGCTGGCACTGTGGCGGCTCACTTCGGGCTTGACAAAGCCAGCCAATTCGGACGCGGTGATGATGCCATCGCTGTTCTGGTCAGCCTGCCCTTCGAGCCCCGCGAGCAGTGCACTGGTGAAGGCCGAATGACCGGGGCGCGCGCCGCTGTCCGCGGCCAACTCATCCGATGCCCCCGCGGTGAGCACCTGCCACGCACCCCGCTGCGTAATCTCGCGCAGATAGGCGTCGTTGATGGTCTGCTGCGCCGTGGTGGGCACGGAGCGCGAAGTGATGGCTGCCACACCGCTGAAACAACAATCGAGAATCAGCAGGATATGCTTGGCCGTGATCCAGCCACAGGCATCACGCAGCTCGCTCATGTCCACGTACTCGGCATATTTGCCCGCTTTGGCATCGTGCGGGATCAGATAGCCGCGCTTTTCGCCTTGCCCACTCTCGCGGGTGGTGCCGTGGCCGGCAAAGAAGATGACGAGCCGGTCCTCTTTGCCCACGCGCTCGGGCAGTTGGTCGCGCAGCCAGGCCATCAACGTGTCGCAGGTCGCCTCCTCGTCAAAGAGCGTGATGACTTGGTCAAATTCATAGCTGGTACGCAACAGATTGGCAAAGGCCGCGGCATCGTTGCGCGCGTTGGCCAGCGTGGGATGCTCTTCCTGGTAATCGTTGATCCCGATGACCAGTCCCCAGCTTTTGTCGTAGTAGTTGGCGCGCACCGCGCTGGCCTTGCGGCTCGTCTCGGCCAAACGCACGTTGCGGCTCTTGGCGCTGCTATCAGCCGGTGGCGTTGCTAATGTTCGCGCGTCTACGCTCGTGGTGGCCGCAGCATGCGCTGATCGGGGGCTTGCTTCGGTTCGGTTCGCTTCTGCACTCATGCTCACCTCGCAGGAACTGTGTGGATGGCTGTCGGGTTGCCAATGAGGGTTGGCGAATGAGGCGCAAGGCATGTTCGGATGCACGCGGGAGAAGAGTGTTACTGCCGAGAGATTCTAGACCTCCTCGCCCAACACTTGATCCAGCGCCCGTTCGACCTCATCAATATTTAGCTCTGGCTCTACGGCATAGGCACGGGGCACCGCGGCACCACGTGGCGTTTGAATGAGCCAGTGGGGGCCAAAGAGGCGCACCGCGGTGTACATCTTCAATGCCCGCCCGCGCGACACCCCGTCCGCGATCATCGCGTCATAGAACATGCGGTGTACATCCGCGCTGGGGCGGGTGCGCTCCTGGCAGGCCACATCATGCAGGACTGTCGCGCGGCGATAGTCGCCAACAAAGGGGGTGCCGTGCATCGAGGACCACAACATTTCGGGAATGCTGGCACCATCAATGATGCTGCCAGCGGGCGCCACCCAACGCACATCCCGATTGTCGACAAATGCGAATTCTTCCAGCAGCCGCATTGTGCGGTCTGCACCAGCATGGCGCAGCCATTCTGTCTTTACCTCGCCTTCAAATTGTCCCATTTTGTTTTCTCCTAAACTGGACTCACGCAACTTGCCGAAAAGAGCTATCAACCGCGTTGTCTGCTCTCCACTGGTAATTGAGAAAGCAAATAGAGCTTGCACCTTGCGGAGAGCGCATTCTCTACTGCGCACCTCCAGCGGTAGAGAACGCTGATTCCTCCATGGTGCAACATGTAAATGATGTCTCGATAAGCTCTGCTCGGCGCGTAAGTCATGCTAAATTTATCCATCTTCCAGTCGGTTCACATTCACGCCCGGCCACGGGCGCTAGAGAGAGCATAACATGGCACCCGTTGAAATAGCGTTGGTTGTGCGTGCGTACCTGTTGCGGCCTGCCCCCTACGACGAAGATTGCACAACGCAGAGGCACCCAAAAATTCAGGTTATCTTGTGCTCGGTTAGGATGCTGGTGTGCATCGCACAGGTGAGACGTTCAGGGGCAAAGCCGCTCGCTTGCCCCTGTGCAACGCACTCCGCTGCGCCGCGGCGTTGCTCATACAATTTACGTGACAGTCTACTCAGTGCGGTGTCACGTAACATTGCTGGTGTGCAATGTCCGCGTTGGACCGCTGCCGAGCGATCGCGTACCCGCGCGCACCCAATGCCAAAGAGCAATCCAAGCATACCCAAAATAATCGAAGGTACAGACTACTCAGGACGACGGGCAAAGGCTGCTCGTGTGCTGGCGCGCGCCCAATAGCAGCCCCAAGCGCCGAGCGCCAGCAGACGCAACAGTGGGTAGACCAGATCTGTCCGTTCTGGCAGTAGCAAAAGACGCCAAAGATTTTGCCCAACGGCAATGAGAATCAGCGCAACCATGGCCCACCAGGCCCAACGGTGCAACGACCAGAGGCCCCACGCCACCAACAAGCTGGCCGGCAACAGCAGCAGCCACAACAACGAACCGTCAAAAGTCCCCATGGGAGAGATGCGGCCACAGATGTTTAGGCCACTGCCCAGAACGAGCAAGACCGCGGCCAACACCACCGGTGTCGGGCGTAGCTCATCTTGATCCGGGGCCACGTCACGCGCGGATTCTGCTTGGGACGAGGTCATAGCGGTTCTCCGATTCTTTCCTGCAACGTAGGTTGAATTGCGGTTACGGCTTCTGTTCTGTTGGCGGATCTGTAGCAGGCAAATTATCGTCGGTGGACGCTGGTAACGGCGCTTCCATCTCATCGTCCTGTAGCTGGACAGTGGCCTGTTTCACCACCACCGCAGTTTCTTGGGCCGACACCTCCTCCACTTGTGGCTCCCGATGCGGCAGATACCCCATGACTGTCTCAATCAAGGTACCAAAGAAGCGGTCGCTAAATCCACCAAAAAAGGCAATGACCCACAGCAGATGGGGGTTGGGTGTGGTCTTGTCGCTATCGATAGCCGAGCCAAGGATAAAGAGACCGGAGGCAATCGCAACGTAAGTCAGGGCACCCATGATAATACCGATAATGGGACGCGCAATTAACCAACGGATCTCATCGGCAACCGGCCCTTGCTTCACTGTATAGAAACGGTAGAGAATGGCTGCCACACTGCCCAACGCCGCCCAGATCAACACAGAAAGTGGCACCTGAATGACCGGTAGCAAAACTAACGGAGGCTGCCCGGTTGCAACTGGAACACGTTTTTGGGTAATACCCACGCACACGATTGTGCCGATGATCAATGCAATATAGATCAGGAAAAGAATTGGCACCCAGAGACGCATATGCTGTTCCGCTTCGCGACTGCGTTGGGTGCGCGCGATTGCAATGTGCACACGACGCACATGAAGTTGGGCACGGCCCAGCAGCGCTGCCGGATCGGTTTCTGCCGGTTGTTCTGTGGCCTGGAGTGTGCGCTCCTTGGCCGTTTGCAGGCGCATGAGCAATTCGTTTTGCAGTTCCGGCTCATCATACATATTCTCGCAGACATGGCCGAAATACTCATCAATTTGGGCAAGTACATCGCGTTGTGCCTGATGCATCTCTACGTCTTCATGGTGAAGTGCAGTAAACGGGGCAGCTGGTTGGTAGGAAACCGATCGACCGTTTACACGGATTAGATTGGCTGTCTGTGTGTGCGTGGTGTTGGTGACAGAACGCGGATAGATCTGCCCAACCTGCTCGACAAGCATATTCATGCGATTTGCCCCTTCCTTGCGTTTTACCTTCTGTACCCACTGCGACGGGTCATAAATTCCTGTGCCTATCCGTTGCCCATCTGTTCGCGCAGTTCCTGTAACTCACGCTCCACCGCGCCGAGCCGCTGCCAGAAGCGGTAGATGGCGTAGATGACCAGCAGCGGCAGACCAAAGGTCCACAGCGCAATGGGGATCAACATCACGATTTCAAAAAAACTGGGGACCATTGGCATTAGATTTTCCTTTTGCGTCACAATCTTCGGATTGAGACGTCGGTAAGTGTCCGACGAATCTATGGTATACTTATCAGAGCGCAGATGAATCGTTAGAGCCTATCCTAAAATTTGGTTGTGGCTCCTGCTACGCCGATGGCCGATCAGATCAAAGCCAGGAATTACAGAACAGCGTAGAGACCATGCGTAAATTCGGTTATGGTGCTCGCATTCTTCTCTAGCTGCAAACTCCGGCACAGAGAATTTGCGAACAGAGACTTAGAACAGGAATCTTTGCCATGTCAATTATGAGCAAAATTGATCGAGAGAAGCTTGCCGAGCTTGCCGAAAAACGCGACATCGCTTATCTGGCGCTGTTTGGGTCTGTTGCTCGTGGCGATGCCGCGTTTCACAGTGATATAGACGTGGCCATTCGATTCGCTCATCCCGTTACATTGTTCGATTACACTGCTATTCAACTCGAAATGGAACAGCTCTTGGGTCGTTCCATCGACTTAGTTCCCATCGATGATCTCTATTCATTCGTACGTGATTCAATGAGTTCAGATATCATCGTGTTATATGAAGCTCCGCAGGATGCTCCACTGACGAAAACGCGGTGATGCATGTTGGATGGTATCTTTGATCAGTTGAAAATAAGTGGCAAAAAGATGCGTTGATTGATGATGCCACCCGGCCCCAGCCGCTGACAGCTAATCCCCGCGATGGTGACGTGGCTCCCCCCACCAGTTGCACCGACATCACCGAGAGCCTCGATCCGCACGGTGTGCTCGGCAAAGGGCAGGTCGGTGATCTCAACGTAGTTCTTGTTGTCGTGCGTGTTCCCCCGCCACTCATATTCATCGTCCACCGTCACCTGTACCCAGCCATCGTTCTCATCACCCCAAAACTGCACGCCAATGGTGCTCGTTGGCGCGGCACAGGTCGCGGTTAGTTGGCTGCCCGGCATGGTGAGCGCAACCAGATGCACATAGGGGTCGGCACGCTGGTGGATCTCCGTCACACCGCGCCAGCTCTCGCCGTTGATCTCGATTGACTCGGTGTGGGGATCGAGAAAGGTGTCACTGTAGGGCGTCTGGTGGAGCAGATCTGCCACATCGGTCACCACGGCAATGCGATTGCTCAGGCTCGAAGCCAGCCGCTGCAGCGACGGCGCGGTCGCCGTGGTGCTCGGCCAGTAGAACGCGCCGCCACCAAGGATCGCCACAACGAGTATAATGCCTCCCGTTAACAGAATCCATTGCCGTTGCATCAGCCCCTCCTTTGGGTCTTCAGTGAATGCATCTCTATCGTCTCATGCTGCGAGCAACAGGGGATAATCCTTCGCCAGCGTATCAAGACGGTTAACAGGCTGGCAATTCAACACAGGCACCCGGTTGGCCGGGCCAGCCACACCAGCTGCCCGTCTTGCGAGTGCCATCGTCGCGCCAGCAGCCCTGAAATTCGGCGCTGTCCAGGTTGGACAGCGTGAAGCGGAAGGAACCGCGGTCGGTCCCCGCATCGGCACGGAAGGAGCCAGCCACGCTGTAATCCTGCCCGTTGCCATAGAACTCAAAGTCGCCGCTGAGCGTGCCGGTGGTGGCGCCGTTGAAATAGACGCCCCGGATCCGATCACCGGTCTGCACCAGCTCCACCCAGCCGTTGGGCCGGTGGTTGGTCTGCCAGATGCCGCTGAAGCCGCAACCGTCGGGCAGCGACCCACCGCGCACGCCACACCACGGATAGCGCAGACCATCGCGGCCAATCCAGTGGCCGGTAAAGGAGCGCCCATCCGCGCTCAGTTGCAGGGCAAAGTCCGTGCCGGTTTCGTTGGTGCCGCGGAAGAGACGATTGGTGACGGTGCCGGAAAGATCGGTTGAGGCGCTGCGGCTGTAGCGGGTATAGCTGCCGCTGACGCGGTTGCCACTCTGCGTCAGGCGCATGGTGGCAAAGTTGGTCTGCCAGGTGCCATCGAAGCTGCCGGTCACTGGCTCTGGCGCGACATCGCCCACAACAAAGGTGCCGGATTGCAACAGCACCCCATCGCTGGCCCGCACAAACTCCAGCCGCCAAGTGCCGGTGCGAAAGCCGTTGGTCGGCTCGTAATAGGTGTCACTGGTGGCACTGGTGCTGGTGACATTTTCATCCCAGATCACGTTGTCGCGCTGATGCACCAGCACATCATTGCGATACCAGCGGTGGTGGATGCGCGTGTTAATCGGCAGTTCGACAAAGCGCCAGTTTACTTCGATCCGCGACAGATTGGCCGGGAAGGTGGAGGTTGGGTTCAAGCAACGGCCCGTGCTATTCACACGAGTACAGAAGGTGATGGCAGAGACGACCGGCGTGATTGGCTGTGGTGCAATCTCGATGGCCGCGCCCGGTTGCAGCCAATAATTCTCCCAATCGCCCTCGGCCACCCAGCCGGTGACGCCGCTCTCCGCGTCCACATACCACCAGATCCAACCATCCGCACATTGCGGGCCATCCAGAATGGTCATCATTTCGCGCACGGGAATGCGACCGATGCGCGTGCCGTTACGTCTGGGTGCGTTGCGCACGGTATTGGCCAGCGGCGGTTCGGGCAAGACGTAGGCGCGGTCCCCCTGTTGCAGGCGGGTGGGATAGCTGTTGGGGCAGACGACACCGGTGCCGCTGCTTTCCACTGGCTTGGCAGCCACCACGTTTAACAGGTTGCCCTCAAGTCGGTAGGTCTGCACCACGTTGAGCGACGCACCGGCCATTGGGTCGTGGGGACCTTCGGCGGTCATGGCAACGACGATGTCGCCGTCGGCCTGGATCTGCACGCTCTCCACACCAATCCGGTCGCCAAGCAAGGCCGCGCCCGCTTCCGTCACTGTGCCCTGTCTGTTGCCGAGCATGACGTGCAGACTGTAAAAGCGGCCGGTGGTCTGTTCGATCTCCTCCCGCAAAACCGTTGCGGCATCGGTCACACCGTCGCCATCAATATCGCCCTCGGCAGTGGGGCCACTCAGGGCCACCGTCAGATCACCGCGATCCGTGGGGCCTTGAACGATGCCATTGCGCAGAGCAAGGGTAGTGGGGAAGGTTACTAGCGAATAGGTGGCATTGGCCAGTCGCTCGGCCATGGTCACCGGTGCTAACGCCGCGCCGGGCATGGTAATGCGGTCGCCCACTTCAATGCGACTGGGATTTTCGATTTGGGGGTTGGCGGCGCGCAGATCGCGATAGGCCACACCACAATTGCGAGCAATGCGGGTGAGATTGTCGCCCCGCTGCACAACATAGGGGCTGTCGCAGTTAGCTTGGGCGTGTGTGGCCGTGGGCAACAGCGCAATAATAAGTGTCAGCGCCAGAATGGCAAGGAGACCAACAGCACTGTTGCACGCTATGCTGGGGAGCGAACTAAACTTTGGCTGAACAGACTGATGAGGTTGCATGGTGGATTTCCTTCAATGTTAACGACTACTCACCTGATGCTGGGTTGCTCGGCTGTGGTCGGTTTGGCTGCGGTTCGTTTGACTGTGGTTCGAACGGATCCCGCCCGCTTTTCTCACGGAACAAGGCGGTGCCGACTTGCAATGTTTCCTGGAATGCCTGACGCGTCGCTGGTGCGATCACCGGCCTTTCGCCACGCTCTTGAATTTTCTGGGCCGCTGCTGCCAACTCTTTGGCGTTCATGAAGTGATCGGTCAGCAGAAACGAGACAGCCAATTGCTCTTCCTCTTGGGGACGGGTCAAGCAGCTGGGACAGCGCACAAAGGCACCAAATTTCCGATTACCACAGTGAAAACAGATGGCTTGTGTCATTGCTTGTGCTCCTTTGCAGTCCTGGTTATCGTTCCTAGTCAAACGAGTGCTGCGCTCAAAGCTTGCGGCGTTACGGGGAGCAATAAATGCCACTCTGTGTGCTCCATTCCATCGGGCGCAACATGGAATACTATCGCACACGGCGTGATGGGTCGTCACCCAGCAAACCCATCAGCGCGCCCATCAGCCCACGTTCAGGCTAGCTCCACCCGATCGATAAGCAGCAGCAGCAACAGTGCCAGTGGCAGGTAGAGCACCACGGCAAGCAGATAGATGGGCAGGCCGGTCATCTGCAGCAGCGCAACGGCGAGTGGGGTGAGCACGCCAATCAGCGCCAGCAGCGCAATGCCATAGAGCAAGCCCCGCTGCCAGGTGAAGCGAAGAGTTTTGCCACAGCCCGTGCAGGACCAGCGGCTCCAGATGCTGCGGTTGATCAGAAAGCGGTTCCAGCTGATGAGTGTGGCGCAATTGGGACAGGTGGGTCGAGTGATGGCCATCTTGTTGCCTCAGTCTTTGGGACGATAGCATTCTTGGCAAGGCTTGTAAGGACATAAAATTTTCTGGAATACCATTCCACCAGTATACAGGTGCTGTTACAATCAAGGGTCACGGCGCTTTGTTGTTCTAAACTTCGGGCGAATCGTTCCATAGGTCCCATTCCATAAATCATTCCACGAATCGCGGAAGTTCGTGTTGAAACCTGCGGCTGATTTGTTAAATTGTTCACCACTATCTACGGTGAGCTCTGTTTGAAAACGGTAGTGCTACTTCCCTGGTAGATCGCCCAAAAATCTACCGTTTTCAAGCCAACCGCACTATAAGTCCTGAAACCAACATTGATCACATACATTAAATGCAACCGTGTTAGTAATTGTTGAATAGGTCCACCAGCCTAGCCAAACGTCCCAATCGCTGTGCCTCGACTGGTTATGGACAGTACATTCGTGTTCCCAATCACCCGTTCGATAAACCTTGAACCAGATTTGGGTATAGAACATTGGACTGTGGCGATGATCTTGGAAACGCCATCTGATCCAAGGCACAGCTCGCGTTGATTCAGCGAATGTCGCCTCACCACACTCGATATCAAAATCGTTATCACTCGTCAACGATGTATCTGCATCTTCAAGATAAGCAAGTTGTGCTGTGGCTGTCTCGATTACACCGTTAGTTTCTGGCTTTATCATCATAAATCTCCTTCACTGACCTATATCCAAGGCGTTCAGTGCTGGCAAAGTCAATGTTGCTGCATACACCAACAAAACGATCCTGAAGTGCATCGCACAGGTGAAAAGCTGAGTGGTCAACCCAGCTTTATTCCACCTGTGCAACGCACTCCTCTGTGCTGTGACAGCATGAAGGTTCAAATATCTGTCATGGCAACGCCATTCTACTGATCCATCGTCCCCACTGGTGCTCGGGTCACCATGCTTGCGTGGCCCAGGATTGCGTAGCTCATCACGGAGAAATCGCTCAGCGCGGGGTGGTCCATGACGGTTGCAGCCAAGTCGCTCTCGACAAAGGTCTGCACGTCCGCGGCGCTGTCAAAGAAGAGCACGCCGCTGAATTGGCTGTTCGCTTCGTCGAGCGCCCAGATCTTCCAGCGCAGCCCTTCGGCCGCGGCAAAGTCCTCGGCCAGCGGTGAGACTTCGCCAATGAACTCGTCGGTCGGCACGTTGTAGGTGAAGTTGATCTGCAACATGGTGCCAACACCGTCGGCGTCATTGGCGATCTCGCCGGCAATGGGGGCATGGGTGACCATGCTTTCGGCCTGCATGATCGCGTACTCCTGCACACGGAAATCACTCAGCGCGGGGTGCGCGGCGACCCCGGCGGCCAGCTCACTTTCCAGATACCCAGTGCGGGCCTCGGCACTCTCAAAGAGATAGACCGCGCCAGCCCGTTTTTCCTCGGCGTTGACCGTCCACGCCTTCCAGACCAATCCATCAACCGCGGCAAAGACATCGGCCATGGGCGACACTTCGGCGATGTAGTCGTCGGCTGTCTCAAAGTCATAGGTGAAGTCCACTTCGAGGATCGCGCCAGTTGCTTCCTCACCCATACCTTGATCCATCAGCACATTCGTGATCTCAATTGGTGCGGCGCGCTCAAAGGTGGTGTAGATGGGGCAGCGACGGCTGTAGTGCTCGGCCATCATCGCGGCCTCTTCCATGGTCGGGCCATCGACATTCATGGTGACCCGGAAGGCACGGATGCGGGGGTTGACAGCAGCCCCAGCCACGCCACGGGGATCCAGGTCGGCTTCGACGGTGGCGTCGATGTGGTGCAGGTCGATCCCTTCATCACGGGCCACGGCTTCATAGATCATAATGCCACAGGCGGGCAGCGCACCAACGAACATATCCAATGGGTTGACCTCTTCATTTGGCCCGTTGATCGGCGGCACCGAGTCGTTGATCCAGTGATTGCCGCGGGCAGACATAACGCTACGCCCAAACTCGATCATGCGACCACTGGCACTGGGCATGCCCAACGTGGGCTCTTCACCGGCAATGTCATTGTCGACAATGGGATCGGCCGCGGTGGTAAAGGGTTCCTGCTCGGTGCCATCAACGGTGTTGGTTACGGTGATGGGGGCCGAGAGGGCCAACGTGGTATAGATGGGGCACCGTTCGCTAAAGGCTGCGGCCATCATCGCGGCTTCCTCCGCGGTGGGGCCATCTACATTTATGGTGATATCGAAGGCACGCAAGCGCGGGTTCACATTGGCCCCGGCCACGCCACGGCCATCGAGTTGTCCCTGCGCGGTGGCAGAGAGATTGTCGGTGGTAATGCCCTCTTCAATGCCCACGGCTTCATAAATGTACATGCCACAGGCAATGACCGCGGCCAACATGCCATCGAGCGGGTTGACCTCTTCGTTGGGACCGTTGAGCGGCGGCACCGAATCATAGACCCAATGGTTGCCGCGGGCGGACATGAGCACGCGCCCCGGTCGCACCAGATCGGCCTTGACGGTGGCGGTGACCAGTTGCAGATCCTCCTCGGCATCCGTCTCAGCCTCCGTTTCACTCTCGGCTGCTTCCGCGGCCGGCTCTTCTTCGGGGGCCGGTGTCGGCGTGGCATCCTGGGCCAGGAGTTGTCCGCCCGGCAACACCAACGTCAACAACAGCGCAACGACCAGTGAAGAACGGAATAACTTGCGTAACAGGTTGGGGTATTGCATTACTTGCTCCTTTGATCTATTCACTTTTGGTAACTACTGCCAAAAATTCACGGTGTGGTGGTGCGACCATCAGCGGGGAGAGGCGTTGGGACATAGCTTGGTTCCAACGACTGGCCATACTGGCGCGCATCCCTTCCTCGGTCTCCCACAATCCGATGGAAACCGCTTTGTTACTTTCTCGATCTATCAGCAGATAGGTCTCCTGGTGACCCTGGCGGGCGTCGGCGTGGTTGTGCGCCTCTGCCTGGCTGGCTTGAATGAGGGCAATAAATTCATCCATCTGCCCGGGCTTTACCGTTGCCGTCGTTATTCTTGCGTGCATAGCATGGTTCCTTGCTTTTCACTCTTCCGCGTTCGTCGGGTCGATGATCGCCTTGACCTCGCTGATCTTGCTGGCGGGGAAGCCAGACTTTTCTGCGTGTTGGCGGATCAGCTCCTCCGAGGGCGCGATGTAGACGCAGTAGGTCTTGTTGGCGGCCACGTAGCTCTCCACCCATTGGATCTGGGGACCGAGCTCCTGCAGCACACTGCACGATTTTTGGGCAATGCCGGTTGCTTCTTGGGGCGAGACATTGCCGATGTCAGGGATTTCGCGTTCAATTACATACTTGGGCATGACACTTCCTTTGCTAATAGACGGTATAAATCGATTTTATCTACAGATAGACCGCAGCATGTGGTTGGCCAGGCCTTGCGAGGGTAAACTCCGCTGCTAACCGAGTGAAGCCGCATCAGCGGCTGAGATCGCTTCTCACTGTTGGAAGCCCAGTTCATTGGTGCTTCTGCTCAGCGGTTGAGACCGCTACCCACGGTTAAAAGCCCAATGGATTGGCGCTTTTCTCCAAATGGCAACGGGGCCTACAGGGGATCACGACACCTCGGGCGAACTGCTGCGCAAAACCTCGTAGCGGATCTGCCAACGTTCTTCCAGCCACTGCCACAGCGCCACGTACGTTCCCTGATCCACAGTTCTCGCATCCCGCAGGCGACACAAGGTATAGTTGCCAATCTCGTTCGTAAAGCTGAGATTGTTCTGAATCTCGCGCGTGCTGCGCTCTGCACAGTAGATCCCCATATCCACCACCCCCTGCCAAAAGGCTCGGATCGCCTGCTGCCCAACAACAAGTTGGTCATGTGCAACCACCAGGTGACAGCGCTCGGTGTATTGGCGTGCAATGCGGGCAACATTTTGGGTCTGAAATGCTTGCACATAGTCCCGATTGGCACGCCGGATTGCCACCTGAACAGCGAGGGGCGTGGAATGGTCGTTGGTCATGTCAAAATCCAGATCAGGAAGCATGCCAGGCGTCACGTTGAAATGTGTGGAAGATAGAGTCGTTGCGCCGGGTTGCCATCAAGCCCCTCGCCCCCAACCGTCACAGAACGCTCTGCAAACGTCTGCGGGGCTACGCTTGTGATTGGACCACAGCCAAGAGCAACAACCGTGACGTGAGCGCTTTGCTCTCCCGCGACCACCGTCGGCTCGACCTGAATCGTGTGTTGGGCCAGCGGCAAGTTGGTAAATTCGACATAGCGATCATAGACGACTGCACCGCCACGCGTCTCCACCACCAGTTCACGCTCCCCAACGGTAATCTTGGCATGGCCGTCGTTGCCATCACCCAGGAACTGTACGCCGACAGTTGTCGTCGCCGTGGCACAGGTCGCTTCGAGTCGGCTCTCTCGTGCGGTCAGCGCCACCAGCGGCACTGGTCCATCGGCCAGAGTCGGCAGTGTCAGCGTGCCACGCCACCGCTCACCGTCTATCTGCACCGCCGGGTCATCCATGAGAATCAGCTGCGGCAGCTGATATTCCCCATAGAGCAAGCTAACCGACGCCGACGCGGCCCTGGCCACACCACCCGGCAAGAGCAAAACCAGCAAGACGAGCATTGTGAGCCACCAGCGCAGCAACAGGCTGAAGCAGCGAACCGGAATTAGAGACGGAGAGCGAAGAGAACGTTGCATGATGAATCTCCAATTGGTTGAACGGTCATTCCATGGTTGTTCAAGCGACCGGTCTTCCAGTAACCATTTCTGGAAGAGTGAGCTGCCAGAGGGGAACGGCAGCTCCGGCACTGATTGATGAATCCAGTGTAACCGTTGCAGCGTTGCCCAAGCGTTGCGTCTGCCGTTGCCAAGCGTTTCTTTTTGGAGATCAAGCGTTGCAAGTGCGGCCACAACCTGTTTTTGTCGGGCAAGTGACTATTCGACCAGGTGCGTCAGCTGCGAAAAGTAATCTCCAATCAGCGCGGGCATCTGTTGGAAGGGCGCAATAAGTGCCGGGCCAGCTCGATCGAGTGTTGCTGCCTCGTGCACTTCCAACAGCCGCAACCCCTGGCACAGCAGCAGTTTCAACTCACGCAACAACTGTTTATCCACCTCTTCCAGCTGCCCCAAGAGGGTCGCCAATTGTGCTGGTGTGGATGACTGATCTCCGCTCGCCAACTGCACCATGGCTTTCGCGTGGTTCGCCAGATGCTGCACATCATGCCGTTGCCTCAACGCGGCAAACTCCCATTCCAGCCAACGCACGTCTTCCCCGGGAGCAGAGAGGCCGACCAAGATCGACCAGAGCGAAATAGACGGTGGCCCCATCAATTCGTGGAGATAGGTGATCAGAAAACGTTCGTGGACCTCTGCCACCAGTTGCCATTGATAGGCAGCGGGTGTTTCTGCGGTCTGATCACGCGTCAAGCGCCCTTCGCCAATGGTGTAATCGTTCTGCAGCGCGTTCTCCATCTCCACCACCAGGTAGAGAAAGCGCACGTACTGCTGGTATGCCTCTGACAACTTCACGTGGCGGGGGCGATCCTCTGCCAGCGCAACACCCCCAACTGTCCCAAATTCGAGCCGACGGATCCAGCCAATTTCATAGAGCGCCAACTGCGCGTGCACTTCGGGCCGGGCGTGGTGAAGCACCTTCTGATAGGCCGGTGTCCCGTCCATACCCGTGTAGCCACGCAAAATCTTGGCGCCCCCAGGGTGCATGTGGAGAAATTCGTTGAGATCATAGACGCGACCCTCGAGGGCAATCCAATAACCGTGGCGCTCGTCGTTGTGCAGCACAAGTTCAGAAATGTTAATTTCTCTCTGTAGCTGAGGCTGGGCCCGCTGATAGGTGGTGTAGATCTCCTGGTGCAGCCGCTCCTCGGCAACCAGCTGATAGAGCTGCTGCTGGGCGGATGCCATCCGCTCCTCTTGGGTGCCGGACACCTTGCGCGCCAGAAGCGTCTTTAACGCCGCGAGGAGAGTGTGTGCAAAACCAGCCTGGCCACAGATGTAGATGCTGGCTTGTTGGTGCAGAAGCTGCCACAACACGGTGCTGGTCTCTGCTTGCAAGATCAGATCATCAATGCGCTGCCGCTGGCCGGGCACGGCCTCAATGCTGGCACGATCAGCGGCGAGCACCAGTTGCACATCTGCCTGTGAAAAAGCTGTGTACAGATGCAGTTGACCGGCTGCCATGGCACGTGCCACCTCTGCATCCACAGGGAAATGGGTATGGGTGCGGGCTGCATAAAAGAGCCACACCGGAGCCGCGCCGGGTTGCGCAGTCCGTGCGTGGATGAAGCCACGGAATGGCGCAATGCCTGTTCCGCCTGCAAACAAAAGTAGCGGCTGTGTCGGGTCATCGGGCAGATGAAAGCGAGGGGGACGCACCAGTTTCACGGCGAGCGTCTGTGGCTGTGGATTTTGCGCCACCCGCGCCACAAAGGAAGAACCGGTGCCACGGCGTTGCGCCGGTCGCGAGTGCGGGCTTGCTCCGGTTTGATAGTGCAACTGACCGACGAGCAGGTGTAGCTCTTGTTGGCCCATCTCTTTATCACCACAGCCAATGTTATCGCCACAGCCAATGTCGAATTTAGTAACCGCGGCAGAGGCAATCGAGTACATGCGATAGCGCTCGGGCGGAATGATCCAACAGATACTTTCCCGATCCGCGGGGTGGGCCTGCCAAAGCACCGTTGGATCAAACCCATCGTCTGAAAGCAGCAAGAGCAGATCCCACAGTTCCCATTGATCCTCGGCGCGAGATGCCAGGATCTGCGCCAGCGTTACATTGGCCGTCACCTGATAGAGCAGCGTTGCCACCGCGCGTGTAACCGGGCGGATTTGGCCGAAACGGAGCAGATCACGCAGGGAGAGGTGATTGGACTGTTCATGGCCCGGGCGGATTGCGAGGCTATGCCGCCAACGCTGATTCAACAGAACCGTTTCTGTCCCCGTAGCCTGCAAGGCGGCCAGCGTCTTCTCCACCAGCGGCGGTTCGTTTTCCGGCAGCACGCAACAGCGATCGCCCGGGTGATAGCGAATGCCCGCGTCTGTCACATCCAGGCGCAGCGTATGCACGTGGCGCTCATGCGCCCCAACCGACCGTGCTGTTTCGGCCGCTTCTGCTGGCAACGAAGCAACGGTGTGCCACCCTGGGAAGCCCCGCTGCTCGCGCTCCAGCCGGGCGGCATCCAGGGCATCATCCACTTCATCCCAGGTACGATCCTGAAAGAGGCCGGAAAAGCCGCCGATGGTCACGCTGCGGCCCACTTTGAACGCCAGCTCCAAATAGCCATAGACCTTGAGGCGGTGGCGGCCCAAAAATCCATCTTCACCGGCATACGCATTGAGCGCTTCCTGATAGAGGCCGGTCAGCTCCCGGTCGGCTTTGGCTGTCACATACTCCTGCACAGAGACGCGGTCCACCGCGGCCAGGAATGCCTGCCAGTGGGGCGGATACCAGCCGCGCAGATGGAGCGATTCTTGTCCCAAAATTGAATCGTAGGTGCTGCGTTTGAAGAAGAGATCGAGCAGGTGAAAGATTGGTGAAGAGGTACCGCTTGGCCCCTGCACGCCTGCGTGGATCGGCACGGCAAAGGGGGCAACCGTCTTGGCCCAAATCACCGGGTCCACGTATGTGGCGCTGCGGGGATTGGGGTTGATCTGCATGAATGAACCATGGGTGATGGCGTAGAGCGTATCGGTGATGGTCACCAGTTCCCGCTTGAGCACGGCGGGATCATCTTGTAGGGCGGCCTCCTGTGCCCGCACACAGGCGCGGACAATCGGGGTAGATTGCGCCAGCATTTCGGTCTGTGTCAGGTAGAAGATCTCCTCTTCGCGGTTGCCGACCGTTGGCAGAAGCAGACGCAGATTTGCCAGACGCACCAATTCCGGGCGCAGGGGGCCGGCGTCTGTGGGCTCAAGCAACTGCCAGTTGTAGACAATGAGATCGATGTACGAGAGCACCGGTGCTCTGCGTCCCAACCGCTTGGTGACGGTCTGCCATGGAATGGTAATCGCATCGGGCAGCGCCGTGGGCGTGGCGGATTCGGCGCGGGCACAGGCGTGGGCAAAGATACTGAGCAGCGCCGAAGCGCGCAAGAGATAGGCATCTGGCAAGGATTCTTCTGCGGCAGAGAGCAGCGGCAGAGCCTCGAATGTTTGGCGCAGACGCAGCGTGCGATAGAGTGTGGGCAACTCGCTCGCCACCTCATCCCACGCGCGGTGGCTGGTTGGGAGGTGGCGCAGTGGGGGCGTTGACGGCATAAAGCCGTGGTCGTGCGAGAGAAAGCCCAGGTTCGCATGCCCCTGTTGTCGATTGACCGCTTCTGCGTTGTGCAGTACGTGACGGGCAGAAATTTGGCTGCTCATGCGGTTTCACGCGCCGGTCCGGTCTGTGGCAAGCGCAGGCGTCTCCCCAGGCTTTCCAGCCACTCTCGGCAGTCACGGCTCGTCGAGCGCCACAGAGAGCGCACACGCTCGCGAGCGACCTGTTGAAGCGACCGCTGATCCCTGGTGGCGGCACGGCAAACGGCCGCACGGGTCACAACACCCAACAGCGTCCCCCGCACCACAACGGGCAAGGAGCGCTGTGGCTGCTCGGCAAAAACTAGCGCGGCTTCGCCGATGTGGCTATCCGGGCGCAAGGTGATCAAGTCCGTGTGGATTAGCGGCTGGATCGAGCGCCGTGCCGCGCTGTTGCCCTTCTGGAGAAAAACAGCATATGCATCATTCACCGCGCCACCCAGGGCAAATACTTCGCTGGTATCGGGTAGCAGGGCAGAGAGAATTGTCGCTTCGGTGATCATCCCGACAAAGCGACCCGTGGCATCGACCACAACGAGCTCGCTGGTCGCCGCACGTGCCACTGCTTTAGCCGCTTCTTGTAGGGTGACATCATGGCGGATCTGGAAAACAGGTTGGGTCATGATTGCTTTGACGAACATTGTTTCGCTCCTCTGGCTACGGGGTTGCTCTACTTGTTGACAGAACCAATATAACCAGGGGGGCGTTGCGCAAGCGTTGCATGTGACGTGGCGGAGCGTTGCTCATTGGGGGGTGGACGTTGCGGGTGGAAGGTATGGGCACCCGCGCCAGGCGCCTCTGGGAATAGACCAGGTCATGGTTGGTCGGCGACAAGTTAATGGCTCATTCCCGAAATGCCTGCCCCCCACTCTTCCGCCCAATTTTGGGACGCACCCTTCATTTAGGGGATCGCTTCAAAGACGTCGTCAGTGTGTGTTATACTTGTTGATATCTGTTCAACCATTGCCTACGGTCGAGGGAGTTTAATATGGAAGATACCTATCTTGTTGCTAACGCTCGATTATCCGTTCTTCAAGGACAAATTGCAGATTACTGTGCTCGCTGGAAAATCAATGAGTTTGCCCTCTTTGGCTCTGTGTTACGCGACAATTTCGGCCCTGACAGCGATATTGACGTTCTCATTGAATTTGATCCGTCAGCTCGCTGGACACTCTTTGACCACGTTGAAATGCAGGATGAACTCAAGCACCTTTTGGGTCGCGAGGTTGACCTAGTTACCAAACGCGCGGTTGAACGCAGTCGCAACCCAATTCGGCGCAGAGCCATCTTGGATTCAGCACAAGTTATCTATGCCGCATGACAATCTGAGTTACCTTACCGATATTTTAGAGGCGACCAAACTGGTAACGAGCTTCATTCAGGATGTGGAGGAGGAAACGTTTTACCAAGACGTTATGCGCCAATCTGCTGTCATTCGACAGATCGAAATTATAGGGGAAGCCACGAAACGCTTGTCCGCCGAGTTTCGTGCGACACATCCAGATATCCGTTGTCGACAGATGGCGGGCATGCGTGACATTCTGGTTCATGCCTATGATCATGTGGATGTTGAGGAAGTCTGGCACACAGCCACAGATTCAATTCCGCAACTGACTAGGCAAATCAAAGAGCTGATTGCCGCGCAGTAAGCATTCCTGCCTCCACCGCCTACGACTCCGCCCCACGAGTTTCGCCCTGCTTCTCGCGCCGCCAGCCCGTGCCAGCGCGCTCATGGGACCAATGTGTTGATGAGGAAAGGGCGGTTTCGTTGTCGCGTTCTGAGAACGCGGCTAACCCCCACTCTTCCGCCCACGGATGCGCGCTCGCTTCCAGCGTGGCCAGCCGACGAGTTGGCCAAAACATCCGCGACTTGCTCAAAAGTGGGTATATCGCCAGCATAGCAGATCGAGCGTTGTCTATGCGTTGCGTATGACGTAGCGTTTCGATTGGGGAGTGGGGGTTGCGAAGTGCAGCGCACTTGCGGTAAACGCGCGGCACGTTCTAGCGGCAGGCTGGATCACTGCCGTTGCGTAGACCTTGAACAGCGGTTTGAAGGGGGTAGTTTGTGGCATGCAGAACAATTGAAGCGGCTACGGATCGAATCGTTCGCGGATCTCTCGATGGCCCGGCATCGCCTCCCAGAAGAGGCGGCGCTGTTCCGGATCGTCGATGGTGGCGGCGCGGGCTTGCAGTTGGTCGTACATGGTGGCGAGAATTGACTGGGCACGGGAATCCCGATTGGCCCGCAGCACCCGATAACAGGTGCGATAGACCTGCAACCCTTCCTCGGTGCGATCAAGCGTGTTTGTCTCGACGTGCTCGAGAATCGCTTCGACAATGGCTAGTGCTTCCGCTGGCTCACTCCGCTGCAGCGCCACGTCGGCCAAGCCGGCCATCGGCTCCAGGTGCCGATTGTATTGTTCCAAGGCCAACGCAAGCTCTTTCGCTTGTTGGTAATGCTCTGCCGCGACAGAATACTCTTCCAAACCCACAAGCGCATGCCCAATCAAGGTGTGGGCTGTAGCCAGGTGGCGACTGTCTCCGCGCGGCTCGGCAGCACGCACTGCTTGCTGCGCGTAATCCAGTGCAGATTCATATGCCTCGCGCAAGAGATGCAGCTGGCTCAACCAGTGAAGTACCAGGGTGCGATGGGGTCGGGTCTCTTCCACCGCGCGAAAACCGTCCAGCGCGTGCATTAGCCAGCGTTGCGCATTTTCCCAATCGCCAGATTGAAGATAGTGAAAACCGAGGTATGAATGGGCGGCGGCGGCAAAGGTGACATTGGTTCCTTCCAGCTGGTCGATCGACTGTTGGAGTGCGGCATACGCTTTGTTGTAATCACCGGTATAGACGTATAACCAACCGAGATTGCGCAGTTGCTGGCCATCGTTCACGAGCGTGCCCAGGCGGCGGCTCAATGCCAGTCCCTCGTGAATATGCGCAATGGCCCGTGCGTACTCACCCTCGCCCTGGGCAATGAGCGCGTAGGCCATCTTGTGGTGAATATTTCTTTCACCGTACAGATCGTCGTTCCCCTGGTGAATGGTCATTGCCTCCTCCAAATAGCCCATGATGGTGGCAAAGGGCGCGCCAGTGAACATGCTGACGGCGCTGAGCCAGTCGAGCGCCTCGGCAATGCGTTGTGGACTGGCCGCGGCACGGGCTGCAGCCAGTGCCTGTTGCAACCGATCGCGTGCGGTGGAGAGTTTCCCCAGCTCAAAATAGATGACACCAGAGCCGCAGAAGGCATCGGATTCGATTGCGTGTTCCCCACAATCTTCGGCCACCTGAATCGCTTGCTCGGCAAATTGCACCGCCGCCTGATAATCACCCACGGCCGCGCTCCATTTAGAGATCCGCATCTGAATCAACGCGTTCAACTTTCGGCATTCGGCAGCATCATCGGCCGATAGCGTACCAAACGATTCCGCGAGCGAGAGCAGGAGATCTAGATCCGCTTTCTGCGCCTCTGGACGCGCCAGATAGAAATAGACGCGCTCGCGCGCCAACAAGAGTTCCACACGCTTGCGGATCTCATCCTTGGCAACCAAGGCGAGGGCGCGGGAAAAATAATCCACAGCGGCACTGTTGGCAAACTGGGCCGCGGCCTGCTCACCAGCCTTCTGCCAGTAGCCAACCGCTTCCACCGCATTGCGCGCCTTTTCGTGGTGGTCAGCCAGCACAGCCCACTGCGTCTCCAATGCCTCGGCATAGAGAAGCTCCAACGCCTGGGCCACGCGACGGTGGAGCAAACGTCGTCGCGTTTGGCTGATTTCTGCGTAGGTCACGTCGCGAATACGGTCGTGGCTAAAATCATAGCCATCCATCCGCTGTTCGCGGATGATCTGGCGCGCCAACAGTTCGTCGATCGCGTCGACCACTTCTTCTTCCACCATGGCGGAGGCCGCGGCGAGCACGTCGTAGCTAAAAGAGCGGCCAATGACCGCGGCAAGGTTGACCAAGCTCTGCGTCTCGGGCGTCAGTTGGGTCAGGCGCGAACGAATGACCGCATAGATCTTTGGCGGTAGGCCACTTTCGTTGGCACCAGCCACAGATGCCCACGTCGTGCCCTGTTGCGCCCGCACCGACTCGACGACAAAGAGCGGATTGCCTTCGGTATCGGCGTAGAGTTGTGCCACTTCGCCCGCGGCCAGAGCGGTCGATTGGAGCGATTGTGCCAGCACCGCCACTTCCGCCGCATCGAGTGGGAAGAGGGTGATCTCGTTGAGCAGATCATCACGTCGCAGCGTGTTGAGCAGCGGGAACAATGGATGGCTGTCGTCAATCTCCCCGGTGCGGATGGTGCCAACCAACAGCAGTGGAAACGAGCTTGCCGTGCGCAACAGAAAGTGCAGCCAGCTCAGCGTCTCCCCGTCGGCCCACTGCAGATCGTCAAAGAACAAGAGCAGCGGTTGTTTCGTGGCGAATATTGCTTGGGCCAGTGCATTAAAAAATTGCTGCCGCTGCCAGCCTTCAGTCATTGGTTGTGGCGGCGCAAGGTTGGGGTGCTCTTCCAACAACTTTGGCAAGAGGCGTGCCACATGGCTCAGTTGATTTTCATGCAGAGATGGGAGGCGACTGTAGATCGGCTCCACCTGCAACAGGTCGGTAATGGGTGCATAGGCGAGCGCGCCCTGCGCCTGATAGGAGCGGGTGCGCGCCGCGGCGATCCCCTGTTGCTCCGCCCACTGCAACAGCTCTTCGGCCAGCCGTGTCTTGCCAATGCCCGCCTCCCCGGCCACCGTGACGACAGTTGCGCGCCCGGTCATGGCCCGTTGCCACGCCGCGCGCAGCGTCTGCCATTCCGTTTGACGCCCGATCAATGGGGGCAAGTCCGGCACCGGCGCGGGCTGCGCCCGGTGCGCGGCGCTGCTCTTGGCCTGGCGCAACCGCTGATAGAGCGCCTGGGTCTCGGCGGATGGCTCGACCCCCAATTCGTGCGCCAACGTATCGACACATGCCTGATAGACCTTGAGCGCACCGGCCCGATCGCCCTCGGCCGCGTGCAGACGCATGAGCTGCTGATAGCCCTGCTCTGCCAGCGGTTCCAGGGTGAGCAGCTGTTGGGCATAACGGATGCCATCATCGTAGGCGCGCTGGTTTTCCAGCAGCGTCACCAACTGAGTCAACGCGGCCATTACATCCTGATGCAACTCGGCGCGCAGCGGCAACACCCACTCATCGTAGCAGTCGGGCAGGAGCTCGCCGCCATAGCGATCCAGCAGCTGCGTCAGGGCAGCGCGGTCGGTGGGGTCCGCGTCGACAGCGGCCAGCAGCGCCTGCACCTGCAACAGGTCACAGGTGCAGGGCGCGTCCGCGCGCCAGCCAATCGTCTGATTGTCAAAGGTGAGGAACTGATCCTCATTCGGCAGCGCGCGACGGAGCTGCAGAAAGAGCTTGCGCAGGTTGGTGCGGGCCTGGCTGTCGCCCGAAACCGGCCAGAGCTGAAACGCGATCTGCTGGCGCGAGTGGGGCGCGTCGCGGTGCAGCAGCAGATAGGCGAGCAATGCTTGCAGGCGCGGGCTGTTGTTGAGCGGCTCGATGGGCTGACCGTTGAACTGGCTGTGAAATGTGCCAAGCAGGGCAATTTTCAGGCTCATGGATTGGCTCTCTTCGCAACCGCTCGCTCCCCTTTTTGCTGTGCCCAGGCCCGCTCTATCTCCCGGTGGCCAGGCATCGCCTCCCAGAAGAGGCGACGGTGTTCGGGATCGTCGATGGTGGCGGCGCGGGCTTGCAGTTGGTCGTGGATGCTCTGCAACAGATCCGCCGCTCGGGGATCGCGGTTGGCGGCGAGGATGCGATAAGAATATAAGTAGACGTAGAAGCCATCTTCCGTGCGATCGAGCATGTGCGTCTGCAGATGATTGAGGATGGCATCGACCTGTTCGAGCGCCCGCGCACTCTCCCCTTGCTGCTGTGCCACCCACGCCAGCCCGGCCAACGGTTCCATGGCTCGGTTCGGTTGTTCCATGCGCTGGTGGGCATCCAACGCCGCGGCATAGCAGACCCGTGCCTCGGTCCACTGTTCGCGCTCGCTCAAAAGATGGCCCATGCAGGTGCGGGTGTAGCCCTCCTGCCGCACTTCGTTCAACTCTTGGCACAGCTGAAGTGCTTGTTCCAAATAGTCCCATGCCGTTGCCGTCTCGTGCAGATAAAAATGGATCCAACCCAGCCCGGTCAGTGCTTTCACCCGCCAGAGATTTGTCTTCAACCGTTGCAGCGCATTCTCTTGCGCGGTCTTGGCCTCTTGCAAACGTCCGCCGTGGAAGTAGGCGAAACCAAGATAATTGTAAACGACTTCGGTGAAGTCATCCCGATTGATTGTAATTTCCACTGCAAGTGCTTCCTGCAGGCTTGCTTCTGCCTGCCGGTAATCGCCACAACAGGTGTACAGCACCCCCAGATTGCGCATAATACCGATGGCACCGATCTGGTTGCCAATCTGCCGATAGAGCGCAAGACCCCGCTCGTAGTGATGGCGCGCTTGCTCGTAATCTCCCACCCCCTGGGCCACGGGCAGGTAGCCATATTTGTTGTAGATGGCGGCAACACCATTCTGATCGCCCGCCTGCTGATAGAGCGCCAGACATTCATCCAGTGCGCTGCCAATGCGCCGTGCGCTGCCACCGCTAAACATATAGACCTGCATGATCCGTTCCAAGCTGGTGGCGGCAATCGCGGGCAGGGCCGCGGTCCGCGCCCGCGCCAAGGCCAACTCCAACTTCTCCTTTGCCTCGTCAAAGTCTGCCGATAGCCAGGCCGCCAACCCCCACCCCAACAGCGCCTTTGCCTCTGTCTCCAAATCCTGGGCGGGCTGCGCGTGTGCAACGGCCTCCCGCGCATGTTCAATGGCTGTCTGGTAGTGGCCCATCTGTTGTTGATAGGTATGCAGGTGGAACGCGAGCAATCCCTGCTGCTGGTGATCAACTGTTGCCGCGTGGCTGGCACGGCGAGCGACGAGCTGCTCAAACGCCATGAGATCAGCATGCCAGAGCGCCAGATTACTCTGCTTGGCATGGACCTGCAGCCGCTGATCCAACAGGCGAAAACGCGTGGCATCGTCAGATGGCTCAACCAGTGCCAGGGCACGCGCCAGATAGCGCAAGGCCTCGCCATAGGCAAATTGTGCCAGCGCACGTTCAGTGGCGAGGAAGAGATAGATGATCGCTTGTGCGTGGTTGCCCGCCTGCGCGTGATGTTCGGCCAACTGTCCGCTCACGGGGCTTTGGTCCTGACCGTGCAGATCTTCCAATGCCTCGGCCACGCGACGATGGAGCAGGCGTCGCCGCGTGCGGCTGATCTCGCCATACGCAACATCGCGAATGCGGTCGTGGCTAAAGTCATAGCTCTCCATGCTCTGCTCGCGAATGATCTGGCGCGCCAGCAGTTCGTCGATCGCGTCGACCACCTCTTCTTCCGCCATGGCAGAGGCCGCGGCGAGTACATCATAGCTGAAGGAGCGGCCAACCACCGCGGCCAAGTTGGCCAACGTCTGCGTCTCCGGCGTGAGTTGGGTCAGACGCGAGCGGATGACACTGTAAATTTTCGGGGGCAGGCCACTTGCGTTGACGATCTGGGGCACGGTGGTCGGCGCGCCCTGCTGTGCCCGCACCGACTCGACCACAAAGAGCGGGTTGCCTTCGGTGTCGGCGTAGAGTTCAGCCAATTTGCCGTCGGCAATGGCACCGGCCTGCACCGCTTCGGCCAACGCACGCACCTCATCCAGTGCCAGCGGCGTGAGTGCAATCTGTGTGACCATCTCCTCGCGCTGGAGGCTGTGCAGCAGGGTATGCAGGCGATGGCCACGCTCAATCTCGCCCGTGCGCACCGTACCCACCACCAGTAGCCGGGCAGCCCGATTTGCCTGCAACAGATAGTGGAGCCAGCTCAGCGTCTCCCCATCGGCCCATTGCAGATCATCAAAGAGCAAGAGCAGCGGTTGCCCATCACCCACAAAGACGTGGGCCAGCGCTTCAAAAAATTGCTGCCGTTGCCAGCTCTCGGTCATGGGCTGCGGCGCGTACAGTTCGGGACGCTCCACCAGCAGATCGGGCAAGAGCCGCGCAACCTGCGTCAGGCGCGGCTTGTCCAGTGCAGATAAGTTGTGCCGCAACGGCTCGCTCTGCAACAGGTCGGTAATGGGTGCATAGGCGAGCGCGCCCTGCGCCTGATAGGAGCGGGTGCGCGCCGCGGCGATCCCCTGTTGCTCCGCCCACTGCAACAGCTCTTCGGCCAGCCGTGTCTTGCCAATGCCCGCCTCCCCGGCCACCGTGACGACAGTTGCGCGCCCGGTCATGGCCCGTTGCCACGCTGCGTGCAGCGTCTGCCATTCCGTTTGACGTCCGATCAATGGGGGCAAGTTCGGCACCGGCGCGGGCTGCGCCCGGTGCGCGGCGCTGCTCTTGGCCTGGCGCAACCGCTGATAGAGCGCCTGGGTCTCGGCGGATGGCTCGACCCCCAATTCGCGCGCCAACGTATCGACACATGCCTGATAGACCTTGAGCGCACCGGCCCGATCGCCCTCGGCCGCGTGCAGACGCATGAGCTGCTGATAGCCCTGCTCTGCCAGCGGTTCCAGGGTGAGCAGCTGTTGGGCATAACGGATGCCATCATCGTAGGCGCGCTGGTTTTCCAGCAGCGTCACCAACTGAGTCAACGCGGCCATTACATCCTGATGCAACTCGGCGCGCAGCGGCAACACCCACTCATCGTAGCAGTCGGGCAGCAGCTCGCCGCCATAGCGATCCAGCAGCTGCGTCAGGGCAGCGCGGTCGGTGGGGTCCGCGTCGACCGCGGCCAGCAGCGCCTGCACCTGCAACAGGTCACAGGTGCAGGGCGCGTCCGCGCGCCAGCCAATCGTCTGATTGTCAAAGGTGAGGAACTGATCCTCATTCGGCAGCGCGCGACGGAGCTGCAGAAAGAGCTTGCGCAGGTTGGTGCGGGCCTGGCTGTCGCCCGAAACCGGCCAGAGCTGAAACGCGATCTGCTGGCGCGAGTGGGGCGCGTCGCGGTGCAGCAGCAGATAGGCGAGCAATGCTTGCAGGCGCGGGCTACCATTGAGCGACGCAATCGGCCGCCCGTTGAACTGGCTGTGAAATGTGCCAAGGAGCTGGATCTGCAATGGTTCCGTTGATGACATCAGGCTGGCACCCCCTGTATTGTGCCGCGGGCGTGGGCGCGCCCCATGACTTGATCAGGGAGAATGGTTTGATCAGGTGCAAGCGATCTGCAGCGGATAGCGTTGTGGGAGAAGAGTGCGGTACGGATGGTATTGGCTGTTTGGCAAAGTGGAACAGAAGCGCTGTTGTCTGTAATGCAACTATTTTTGTACAAAGTTTCCTCTATCGACCACCTATTGGTACCCCACGGGTTAGCGTGGCGTGCAACCTGCGCCGCCACGCTTGATTGTCGGGCAACCAAAACAAATCAGAAACCAGATTCTTCTAAATTCATGGGGGAGCTGGCCGTTTTCACAAGAACTGTGGTGGGTGAACCACCTCCATCCAGCTACGTTGACGCAGAGAAGTTCAGGACAGATACTCAGTGTATCACAATAGTTGACATTAGCACATGGCATTTTTTTGACAGCAGATCTGGCTATTCGCGCGGCACGAGCAGCAGCTACAGCACCCACGTCAGCAGAGGCTAGGTTCGGCTGGAAGCCACGCCTGTTGACGGAGCAGCGGCACTGGTTGTGCCTGCGGCGTCAGCAACTCTGCAACTTGATTTGTGACCACGGGATCGCGGGGCACTGCCGTGACAAATGGAGCAGGGCGCGCCACCGTGCGTTCCGGCGCGAGAGGTTTGTCACCGGCTTGCCGCGTGACGGTGCCCGCGCCAGCAAGTGGCCCAGATTCGCTTGCTAGCCCTTCGTTGCCCGCCTGCCGATGATGGCGGGCGGATAGGTTGTCCATCTGCTCCGACGCGCCATCCTGGAGTTGCGCCAGCGCCTGTGCCACCCGGCGGTGCACTATGCGACGGCGGGCACAACTGATTTCGGCATAGGCGACGTTGCGGATCTGCTCGTGACGCAAGGCATAGAGCGTTGTGCTCTCTTCACAGATGAGCTGTCGCTGCCAAAGCTCGTCCAGGGCGTCGACCAACCGCTCTTCATCCAACGGCACGATCGCGGCCAGCAGCGCATAGGAAAAGGGGCCTCCGATGACCGCGACCACTTGAACGACAGTCCGCGCGTTCGGGGAGAGTTGAGCGAGTTGCGCCTGGATCACCGCACGGATTTTGGGGGGCAACATTGTCGGCAGAGCGGCAGCCTTGGCCGCGCGCGCCATCTCGATCACGAAAAGGGGATTGCCCGCGGTTGCGTGAAAGAGCGCCGCCGCGGGATCATCATCCGCTGCTCCAGCGGCGGCACCTGGACGCGCGGAGGGCTCTGTTGTCACGGGTGCCGTGTCGATCAACTGCTGGGCCAGCTGGACCGTCTCGGTGGCGGTCAATGGCGTGAGCGGCAGGAGCGTGCTCAATCCATCCCGCTGCAGGTTGTGACAGAAGGTGGGCAGCAGCGACGTGGCACCAAGATCGCCCGTGCGCAGCGTGGCCACCACCAGCAGTGGGGCTTTGGCATTGAAGCGCAGCAGATAGTCGAGCCACTCCACCATCTCCCGTTCACACCATTGCAAATCATCGATCACAATGAGCAGCGGCTGGTCGGCCTGCAACAGTGCATGGGCCAGCGCTTCACAAAAGCGTTGGCGCTGCCAACTCTCGACCAATGGCTGGGGCGGCGGCAACGTGGGGTATTGCTCGCGCAGTTCTGGCAACAGCCGGGTGAGCTCGGCGAGCCAGATGGGTTCCAGACCAGCCAACGATTTGCGGATCTGTTCAGCGCGCAAGAGCTCGGTCACGGGCGCGTAGGCCACAGCCTCTTGCGCCTGATGGCAACGGGCGCGGATCGCGAGCGCGCCCTGGTCACGAACCCAATCCAGCAGTTCCTCGGCCAGCCGGGTTTTGCCAATGCCGGCCTCACCTTGGATGCAGAGCAGGTGCGCCGGGCCGTGGCTGCGCTGTTGCCACGTTCGCTGCAAGAGCTGCCATTCCTCGTGACGCCCAACCAGTGCAATGCGCTTGGCATGGGGAGTTGCAGGGGTGGCTGGCGCGCGCGTCTGTGGTCTCTGGTTGCAGAGTTGTTGGTAGAGTGCCACGGTTTCGCGACTTGGTCCCACATCCAGCTCCCGCTCCAACATGGCCACACAGCTTTGGTAGGTACGCAGCGCGCCGGCACGGTTGCCATTGAGTGCCTGCAGTCGCATTAGCTGTTGATAGCTACGCTCTTCCAGCGGATCCAATGCGAGCAAACGTTGGGCATAGCGAATGCCCTCGGCATGGGCAGCCTGATTTTCCAGCACTGTGACCAGACGGGTCAGCGCCGCGATGACATCCTGGTGCAGCTGTTGCCGCCAGGGCTCGATCCAATCATCGTAGCAGTTGGGCAGCAGCTTGCCGCCGTAGCAATCACTCAGTTGCTGCAGGGTCGTTTGATCCCACGGCTGCTCTTGCAAGCGCTGTAGATGCTGCTGCACGACAAAGAGATCCACCGCAACGGGCGCATTGGCGTGCCAGTGCAGGGTCTGATTGGTGCAATGGATGAATTCGTCCGCCGCGGGCAGGGCCTGGCGCAGCTGCCAAAAGAGTTTGCGCAGGTTGGTGCGTGCCTGGCTTTCGGTAGAGGTGGGCCACAGCTGAAAGGCAACCTGCTGCCGGGGCTGGGGTGCGCTTCGGTGCAATAGCAGATAGGTGAGCAAGGCTTGCACGCGCGGGGAATCGAATGTGTGCAATGATTTGCCATTGCACGTTGCCTGGAAGGTGTCCAGTAATGTCAGCTCTAACTTTTGATCCATGACTGCTATTGCTCCCACTATAAATTTTTCCGCTGTGAAATCTTCTGCTCTGGCTTCTTCCGGTGTAAGCAGACCGCAATGTGTATTGTTCCGGTAATCCGTTGACATTTCGGAAACGCGCCAATCAATTGGGCTTCTAACAGTGAGAAGCGGTCTCAACCGCTGAATGGGCAGCCGCTGACGCGACTTGCCTCGGTTAGAAGCGGGTTGAAACCCGCAAGTAACACACTGGCGACCCAAGGGTGCGCCCCCCACAACCAGATTGATCTTTGGGTGGACAACGTACACGGCTGCGCCGTAGCGTGGTCCCGAAAATCTAGCCGAGCCTGGGTAGATCAGAGCAAATAATCAGAAAATAACGGTCGTCTGGGAGGTCCCCGGCACGGCTCAGTGGTTGTCTTTCAACCGAGCCGGTCGTGAGCCGTGCCGGGGACCTTTCACTCCTCAAGATTGATCTTTGGGTGGACAACGTACACGGCTGCGCCGTAGCGTGGTCCGGAAAATCTAGCCGAGCCTGGGTAGATCAGAGCAAATAATCAGAAAATAACGGTCGTCTGGGAGGTCCCCGGCACGGCTCAGTGGTTGTCTTTCAACCGAGCCGGTCGTGAGCCGTGCCGGGGACCTTTCACTCCTCAAGATTGATCTTTGGCTGGACAACGTACACGGCTGCGCCGTAGCGTGGTCCCGAAAATCTAGCCGAGCCTGGGTAGATCAGAGCAAATAATCAGAAAATAACGGTTATCTGGGAGGTCCCCGGCACGGCTCAGTGGTTGTCTTTCAACCGAGCCGGTCGTGAGCCGTGCCGGGGACCTTTCACTCCTCAAGATTGATCTGTTGGTGGACAACGTACACGGCTGCGCCCTAGCGTGGTCCCGAAAATCTAGCCGAGCCTGGGTAGATCAGAGCAAATAATCAGAAAATAACGGTCGTCTGGGAGGTCCCCGGCACGGCTCAGTGGTTGTCTTTCAACCGAGCCGGTCGTGAGCCGTGCCGGGGACCTTTCACTCCTCACTTTTATCAATGGATGAAGCGAGACAACGTCTTCCTGGAAGGGGTCAAGTGGTGCTACGGCAGACAAACCGCTTGTGCCCCCTTCCAGGAAGACCCGTACTCCGCAGCTTAGGGAAAGTGATATGTTGCTAGTATCGCTTTTGCTTTGAAATCCAGGGGCAGCGTCCTCGCACCGGATGCGCTGCCGCCACTCTTGCCTGCAAGTTGGGCGGTAACTAGCGTCATCGTTGGTGCCGTGGGTCTGCCAACTAACGTGCAGGGCACTGCTCAGCCCAAGGAACGGATTAGGGCGGGCAGAGCCATGCACAAGTTTGCGCCCGGTGTATAGAAGACTCGTGGATCGGGAAGCCGCGCGTCTTGCACTGCCTGGGCCAGCTCGGTGGGCAACGTTGTACCGTCGGCCAACCAGAGTTGAGCCCGGTTCACCAGCGCGCTTTGCAAAAACCTGAGCAAGCGCGGGTCATTTAAAAAGCGGAGCCACTGCTCGCTTGAGCAAGGAACAATCACCGCCTGTACCTGGGGAGTTAACGGCAGTGCCTCCTCTAGCGTCAGATCGGGTACCAGGCGCAGGCCGTAAAGTCCGGCCCCTTGCTTGCCGCCCATACCCACGAGCCACACCCGTAGCCCCGCGGCGCGCAATTGGGTCACAAAGAGCGTTGCTACCGCTTCATCGCACTGTTCCCCCCACAGCACACAAGCACAATGCTGGGTCAAAGCCATTGGTCGTCATCCTCGTCTGATAGATAATTGGGGGCGCTGTCACCAATAGCGTAGCATTTTTTATCTGATCCACAACTGATCTTTTTCTATCGCAACTATTTTTTTTACCACTTTTGTTACCACAGTTCCCGTGTGGATCGAGGACAAGGCCAAGCAAACGAGCCGAACCTGAAGCACAGATTACGAAATCGTGCAAATTTTCTACATTTGGTTGACAGAACGATCCAGATGCGGTATAACAACGTTAATTGGGCCACTCACCCACGCTGCTGCCCAGAGCGGTGATTTGCCGTTGCCACAACCGAACGCCTTGCTTACGTTTTATTTTACGTGATATGTCCTACGTGCCCTTCCCAAAAGTACGTGACACATTCCATGCTGCGTTATCGATGGCCGCAATATCATCGACGGGTAGGTGCCAACAGTGGCACCGCAACAGCCGTGTTTGCAAAGGCGTGTTGTGGGAAGCCGGGTTGTAAAAAAGCGGGTTGTGAAAAAGCGGGTTGTGAGAATTTAAAGCAGTTGTGAAACTTATCGTAGCGAAACAGCAGACCAAACTCTTTCCTGCTCCCCAGGCAACCAGAGATATTCCAGTGTGGTTTTCCAATGTTGTTGTTCAATGTGATTTTTCAGTGTGGTTAAAGAGTACCTACAGTGCGGTTGGCTTGAAAACGGTAGATTTCCCGCTTGCCAGAACTACTCTTTTCAAACAGAGCCCACTTTAACGGGATGGCGTACATATCACGGCAGGTAATCAGGCCATGGAACCTGATTGCAAGCGGCAACATCCGTATGGCCTGACTTACGCCGGGATCTACTACAGTGCGGTTGGCTTGAAAACGTTAGGTTTCCCGCTTGCCGGAACTACTCTCTTCAAACAGAGCCCACTTTAGGATTGTACAAAGGATAGGTAGCCCGTGAAGACGATGTTGCAGGAAGATCAAGTTCACCAGGCCCTAACACTCTGGCACCAGGGTGATGCCCACGGCACAACACTGGACGATCTGCTCATCTGGACCCTAGCCCACAACCAGGGTGAGACGGGCATTCGGCGCGCGACCAATCAGGTGTTGCTCGATGGCATGGCCGAGTTGGCGCATGAAGATGCCACGGGCCAACGTGTTCTGGAGCTGCGTTTTCTGAACGAAGAGTTGGGCCAACGCATTGCCAATATCCTAAATATTTCCGAAGGGACAGTCTGGCGCAAACAGCGCGAGGCGATCAGCCGGTTGACTGTGATCATTCAGAATCAGGAAGCAGCGGCGCGCGCCCGTCGCGTTGAACGCTTTGCCACACGGCTCCCCACCGACAGCGGTGCCACGCTCTTTGGTATCGATAGCCATCTGACCAAGCTGGTGGCACAATTTGACCAGGCCAAAGCGCCGTGGCTGATTGCCGTTGAAGGCATTGGCGGCATTGGCAAAACCACGCTGGCAACCGTGCTCACCCGCCAGTTGCTGGGCGATGCTCGTTGGCACGACATGGCCTGGGTTACGGCCCGGCAGCAGATCTTTAACGGTGGCGGCGCGATCAAGCCAATCGAGCGGCCGGCGTTGACCACGGATGCATTGGTCGACCGCCTGGTCGAGCAATTGCTGCGCGACGAGATTGGCACCTCGGCGCTGAGCATGGAGCAGAAGCGCTCGCTGTTGCAACAGCGCTTTCAACGCCACCCCCATTTGGTGGTCATCGACAATTTGGAGACGCTGCTCGATGTGGAGACACTGTTGGGCACGCTGCGCGAGTGGATGAACCCGACGAAATTTCTACTTACCTCGCGCATTAGCCGTTTCTACGAGACGGACATCTTTCACTTCACCGTGCCAGAATTGAGCGAGGCTGATTCGCTGGCACTGCTGCGGGCCGAAGCGAAAATGCGCAACAGCCGCGGTCTGGCCATGGCCAGTGATGAGGAGCTGCGCCCCATTTATGCAACCGTTGGGGGCAACCCGCTGGCGTTGCGGCTGGTGGTGGGGCAGACGCACATCCACGGCCTGAACCGGGTTTTAGCGGATCTGCATACGGCGCGCGGGCGCAGTGTGGAGCAGCTCTACCACTACATCTATTGGCAGGTCTGGAACAATCTGGACGAACTGGCCCAACGGACTCTGTTGCTCATGCCCCTGGTCACCGAGGCAGGTGGCGATCTCGACTACCTCACCACCATGGCCGCGGGCGGCGGGCTGAGTGCCGAAGAAGCGGGCAACGCGCTCGAAGGGCTGGTCGTGCAAAATCTGGTCGACAGCTACGGTGATCTTCACGAGCGGTGCTATGGCATCCACGGCCTGACACGCACCTTCTTGCAGGAACAGGTGTTGAAGTGGGGCAACGATGAAAATGAAGAGTTGCCGCATGATGCATGAACAATGGACTGGGATGAGGCTTCGGTGTTGAAGCGTCGTTGGCGCGGCTGCAGGTGGCCGACCATGTGGTACCCGATGCCAACCGCCAACAGACGTGGCATCTGTTGAGCTTTGCGCTGAAATCAGCCGAGGCATGGCCAGCGACGCGTGCGCTGTTGCTGGCGTTGGCGCCCAAGCTGGAAATGGCCGGCTTTCGCGAAAACTGGATCCCCTATCTGGCAACCGGTTGCCAAGTGGCCCAACAGCAAGATGACGGGGAAGTGGTGGCCGAATGCGAGCTGCAACTGGGGATGCTCTATCGGTTGCAGAGCCGCTATGCCGAGGCACAACGGTGGACCGAAGCCAGTGTTGCCCACTTTGCCGCCCACGCCAACGACACGAGCCAGGCCCGGGCGCTCAACGAGTTGGCCTGGCTCGAACAGTTGGAAGGGCGCTATGACGCGGCAACCGACCACGTCGAGCAGGCACTTGCCCTGCTGCCCGCTGACGACCCACAATGGGCCATGAGCTATCGGGTGCAAGGGATGATCGCCATGGGACAGCGTCAATGGCAAACGGCAGAGCAGTTACACCGCAAAGCCCTGCAGCTCTTTCAGCAGGCTGGTGACAGACGGGGCACCGCCTGGAGCCAGCAGAATCTTGGCTATGCACTGAGCGAACAAGCGAAGCCCGAAGCGGCAATTCTGCTCTATGAACAGGCTGCGGCTACACTGCAACAACTCGCCGATCACTATCACTGGGCCATTGTGCAGATGAACCTGGGTGTTGCCTACTATCGCCAAGAGCAGGCAGCGATCGCGTGCTCACGTCATCTGGCTGCTGCCAAGGTGTTTGCACAAATTGACGATACGCTTAATCGAGCAAATGCAGAGACAAATCTGGGCCTCTGCTATCTCATGTTAGACAGATACGCAGAATCCCGTGCCGCGTTTGAAAGAGCAATTCACCTCTACAAAATTTTGCACAACGAAGTTTGGACCATCAACGCGATGGATGGGTTGGCTATGACTCTAATCGCCAGCAAACGCTACACGGAAGCTGTTGCAGCGATTGAACATGCACAGTCGCGATTGGTCAAGATTGAAAAAAGTTCTTATTATGAAAATTTGTCTGACAAACTTAACGGTCATCTCGCAGAAGCATTGTTGGGGCAGAGTCAATCCCGTGTTAACTCTAACCCCAACAATGGTTAGTTACAGGTCGAACAATCAAAAAATCATATCGACCAGATACTCCTAACAGCCAGCACCAGGTGGGTTACACGCATAGGCCGCTGTAGCAGCTTCGATACCGGCCATTTCCAGCGCAACCGGGCCATAGGCAGCGGTCACGGCGATCAGGGCGGCAACGACGAGCGCAACGATCCAACGACGAGTGATCTGTAGAGCTGTAGTCATGATAGTTTCTCCTATAGATTTGATTGAATGGGTACGAGAGGTGAAACCTGAAGAAAGGGGTATTCTCATTATATCCTCCAAATTCATGACTTGTCAACACCAATTTTTTATTTTTTGTGTGCGTTCTGCGGGGCAACCGCTGGGAAGCCCCCCTTAAACGTCGTGTAGCCTCCTGCAGCAACTACGATAACAGATATGCAAACACGAACGCTGTTCACCAATTATATTCTTGCCGGTGTTGAAGCGTCGCTGGCGCGCGTGCAGGCGGCCGGCCATGTGGTACCCGATGCCGACCGCCAACAGGCGTGGCATCTGTTGAGCTTTGCGCTGAAATCAGCCGAGGCATGGCCAGCGACGCGTGCGCTGTTGCTGGCGTTGGCGCCCAGGATGGAAATGGCCGGCTTTCGCGAAAACTGGATCCCCTATCTAGAAACCGGTTGGCAAGTGGCCCAACAGCAAGATGACGGGGAAGCGGTGGCCGAATGCGAGCTGCAACTGGGGATGCTCTATCGGTTGCAGAGCCGCTATGCCGAGGCACAACGGTGGACCGAAGCCAGTGTTGCCCACTTTGCCGCCCACGCCAACGACACGGGCCAGGCCCGGGCGCTCAACGAGTTGGCCTGGCTCGAACAGTTGGAAGGGCGCTATGACGCGGCAACCGACCACGTCGAGCAGGCACTTGCCCTGCTGCCCGCTGACGACCCACAACGGGCCATGTGCTATCGGGTGCAAGGGATGATCGCAGTTGAACAAGAAAATCTGTTGCAGGCAGAGGCTTATCATCGTGAAGCATTAGCCATTTTTGAACAATCTCAAGACACGCGTCGATTCGCATGGGCTTTGCAAAATCTTGCCTATACAGTTGAAAAACTCGGGAAAATGGAAGAAGCCATTGTTACCTATCAAAAGGCTTTAACAATTCTTGAAGAAATACAGGACAGAACTCACGCTGCAATTGTTCGACTAAATCTCAG
This sequence comes from Caldilineaceae bacterium, assembly GCA_965228585.1. Classification (GTDB taxonomy): domain Bacteria; phylum Chloroflexota; class Anaerolineae; order Caldilineales; family Caldilineaceae; genus JAHBVH01. Next base: position 972,967 of record CBDDHX010000004.1, on the reverse strand, counting down.
TTATCTGTTTCTTACAAACCAAATGCCTCAACAGGCTGTTACCCATCTACTCGAAGCAAGGAAGGCATTCACCCAGCATTTTAACCAGCAATTACTGGCCCGAAGTCTGTCCAATTTAGGATTAGCGTACCTGTCACTTCAAGAATATTCCAAAGCAGAAGAGGCGTTTCTCCAATCAATGAATCTGTATGAAATTTTGGGATTAATAAATTGGTATCTAAATGCAATGGATGGGCTCTCGACGGTTTATATAGCAATCAATGAACGGGATAAGGCGGTAAATATTCTCTACAAAGGAATAGAACTCTTACCTACAGTTACAGATGAGCCAAATTATGACTATTTGGTACGTACCCTCCACCAACATTTACGACAGGCAGAACAATAGATGGGTACATTTGCTTTCGGCGAGAAGGTAACAGAATCCTGTTCTAGTATTTGTGAGAAGATATTGCGAGGGCAAGCAGGACATCGCTATACTATCCTGCTTGCCATGTTTAAGCTTTACGGCCGGATAAGTACAAAAAAGTTAATTTCTAGGGTTTGGTACTCCTGTTGCATGGGTATTATTCTCTAGAAACTTCATAAATTGTACTTACAGAGATTTAGGTAGAGTAGTGACTGGGATGTACCGCTAGCAACCACCACCGCCCTGTGCCTGACATGCAAATGCAGAAGAGATTCCGACAGATGTCTCGAAGACCTCACTCAGCAATATCGAGCCATACGTAGCAGTGGTACAGATGAGCACAACCATTGCCAACAGCATTAGCCAAGAAAGTTTTGATTGAAGCAAATTTGTAGTCATGATGAGAATCCTCCGAATGGGTTCACCTGCACTGCCATTGCAGACAATGACGCGAGTGCGGGCAACAGACCTGCACTGCCATTGCAGGCAATGACGCGAGTGCGGGCAACAGACCTGCACTGCCATTGCAGGCAATGACGCGAGTGCGGGCAACAAATAAAGTAATCTCATCGGTTGGGGATCCCGCCGGTTTCGAGGTGAGTCTTCACCGGCACACATGTGTGGCCCCAATGAGCTTGGCATATCCTGTCATGGGTCTCGCTGACCGATGCAGGCGAACAACAATTTTCCGGAGTTTGTTGTTCTGGCCCCATCATGGCAGAATGGGCGAGGGGTCGTCACCCATCAAACCCATCAATCCACCCATCATGTTGCACCCATCATTTTGTTGGTGAACCCATCATGGCCAATCCTGATCCGCTGCGTCTCGCCATTCTCACCGAGCTGCGCCAGGCCGCCGGGCTCACGCTCAGCGTCATGGCACGGCGCTGTGGCCTGCGCGGCAGACAGAGCCACCAGACCGCGGGCGCGTGGGAGCGGGGCGAGATGGTGCCCAACGAGGGGCGACGGCGCGCCCACCTGCTCGGTTATCTCTGGGATGATCTCGGCTTGCGCAGCGATCCCACGCGCTTTGAGGATGTCTGGGATCTGTTGGTGGAGGAGTGGGGCTGGGAATCAATCGGCGACCGCGAGTGGGACCGCCTGACCACCCAACCCCGCCCACAACGGGGGGGGGAAACCGCAGGGACAAGCGCGGCTCAACCCGTTGGGGCCAAGCGCGTGCCCTTTCAGGCACCTGCAGTCACCCCCCATTTCGTGGGACGGATTGCACTGCAGCAGCAAGTGATCAAGCGGCTCACCGCGCCCAATGAACCGCGGCGGGTGGCGCTGGTCGGCATGGGTGGCATCGGCAAAACAACAGTGGCCACCCATATTTCTCACCAGTTGCGCACCCAATTTCCAGACGGTCTGCTCTGGGCACAGACCGCCATTAGCACGCCGCTGGACATCTTGCAGAGCTGGGCAGCAGCGTTTGGCTATGATTTTAGCGGGCTCAGTGACGTAGAGAGCCGTTCTGCGGCCCTGCGCGATCTGCTGGCGGATAAAGCGATCCTGGTGGTCCTAGACAATGTAGAACGAGTTTCACCCGTGCGGCCATTGCTCGTGCAGGGCAAGGCAGGTGCGCTGCTGTTGACCACACGCGATCTCGATGTCGCACATGCGATCCATGCAGAGCCCCAACAGGTCAATGAATTGAGCGCAGCCGATAGCCGCGATTTCTTCGTGCAGATGTTGGGCGCGCAACGCGTGGACGCAGCGCTAGATGCCTGTGACGAGATCGGCACAGTGTTGCAGCACCTGCCTCTGGCTATTGAAATCGTGGCCCAACGGCTGCGATCGCGGGGGCGCATGCCGCTGCAGCAGATGGTGGTCCAGCTTCAGGATCAGCAACAGCGGTTGGGATTGGGCATTAGCGATCTGGCCGTGCGTGCATCGTTCGAGACAAGCTGGCGTGCGTTAGATGCAGAACAGCAACGGATCTTTACGCTGCTCGCGCTCTTTGCCGGTCGCCTCTTTGCCGTCGAGGCACTCACACACATTGCAGCGCTAGATCAAGCAGCCGTCGAAGAGCACCTCTATGCCCTCACTGCCCTGTCCTTGGTGAAAGAAGAAGGCGAGATCCACTATCAGCAACACCCGCTGTTGGCCGATTTTGCGCGCGAGAAGCTGGGCAGCGCGCCCACGGCCCACAACCGCTTCTCCAATTACTATTATCGCTTTGTTCAGGAGGATGCCGAGCGAGCACAGTTGCAGCCCGAGTGGGGCAACATTGCTGCCGCGATCGAAATGGCCCACCACCAGCAACGGTGGCAACTCGTCCTCGATTTCACCGATACGCTAGCCCCCATCTGGCTCTCCCACTCGCGCTATGACAATGCCTGCGCTGCCTATGCCATGGCACGGGCAGCGGCCGAACAGCTAGATGATGAAGCGCGGCTCGCCAAAACGCTGGTCCGCTGGGGTGTTGTGGCGATCGAGCAGAGTCAATATCCACGGGCCAAGGCGCTGCTCACGGAAGCACTGCAGTTGTGGATGACGCTGGAAGAGGATGCCGGGGTGGCCGAAGCTTATTTCAATCTGGCGCGCATAGCCATTGATTGTGGAGAGCATGGTGAGGCCGAGACGCTGTTGACTGAGTGCCTGGCATTGCATGAACTGTTGCAGGATCAGGCGGGCATTGCCGCGACCCAATATTATCAGGCGCGTGTCTGCTTTATCCATGGGGATCTGGCCGCGGCCAAAGCGCTATTGCTGGCGGCATTGGCTATCCAGGAGCGCGTGGAGGAGAACCGAGCACTGCTCCCCACCTTGCGGCTACTCGCCCAGGTCGCGGCCCGGGAAGAAGACTTTGCCCTAGCCCATGGCTACTGTCAGCAGGCAGAGGCACTGTGTACGGCGCTGGGTGATGAAGCTGAGCTGGCCACGGTCCATTACACCGCAACGATCCTCGAGCGCCGCCGGGGAAATGCGGCCGCGGCCCAACACCATGCCGAACAGGCGTTGGACCGTTTTCAGCGCCTTGGCCTGCAACGGCTGGAAGGCATGGTGCGCTATCAACTGGGAGCCGTGCTGCACGAAGATGGGCAATATACAGTAGCTCTGCCCCACGTGCAACAGAGCATTCGCATCTTCGACACCGTGCAGAATCCCCTGGGCAAATTGTATGCGTTGGTGCTCCTTGGCGATCTCTATGCAGCGCTTGAACAGAAAGAGGACGGTCAACAGCTTTGGCAACAAGCAGCAGTTCTAGCCACCGAGCAAGAGAATGAAGCGGTGCGTGCACAGGTAGCAGGGCGTTTGCAACAAGTATTGTCTCATACGCCCTGATCGCCCGCTCCATTGCCCCCAAGCAACAGGGATCGCTCAGGGTTCAACGGAGCTATTGGTCATCCGCGGCTTCGGGACCTTCGGTGGTCCAGCCGGCAAAGAGCAGGATGCGTCGCCAGATGGCAGGTGGCAATTTTAGTTCAGGCATTGATGCTGATGCTGCTTCGCCCGGGGTTTCGACTTCGCTTGCAATAAGTATTTCTTCGAGTCTTTCTAAAAAATTGTCTGGTACGTCTTCCTCTTTCAGATCGACATCGGCAAAGGTCTCTCTGTCAGCCAGAATCGTCTTCCACCCTGGCACGGTAAAATCGGTATTGAGGAGATCCTGTGCGGTAGAACCCTCAGGAATTTGTGCTTCGAACTCGTCTATTAGTCCCACCACCGTTGTCTCGCCAAAGGTGGTGTAGAATGTCTCCACTGTGTTGCTGTCACGCAGATCGTCCCCTTGTGCGAAATCCGCAGACCAGGGTCTCATCCCGGCAGCGATCATTGTGTTGGGCAGGACTTCTTCCAGAATGATGTTCACCACCGCTTCAATATGGGCATAGGGATGGATGATCCAGTAGCTATTGGCGCTGGCACCGGGCGTCCCCATCCCCTGGGGCACAAGCGTTACCATCTGTTTGGGATCACCCGTCAGGTTGAGCAATTTTTGGCCTTGCAACAGATATTGCCAGCGATCCTCCAGTTTGTTCGGTGCATGCTGCATCCCCGCCATCTTGCGCAGGGTTTGGGTGTAGATGTAGGGGCGGAAGAGTGGCAACGGGTGACGGTGGTTGTCGTGGAGCAGATCAGTGACACGTGTTTTTAACAAGAGGTCTTGAAAGCTCAACGCGGCGAGCGGCCCACCAACCAGACAGGTGATCACGTCAGCAAAGATCTCTTCCGCCCAGTTTTGCACCCATACCGGTTGTGACTGCAGCTTTTCCACCAGAATTGAGCGGAGGCTTCTAACATCGCCATTCAAGGTACGTTTGCCATTCCAGTAGAGGTGATGTGCAAATTCGTGGGGAATGGCAAGCAGATCACGCGCTGTGCCCGGGGTTCCGTCATTACCCAGCTGCATATTCAACAGCGAAACAGGAATGCCGATCAACGCCACAGGTGCATACGGGATCACACGCACATTGGTCGCCTTGTGCAGGTAGGTTAACACGGTCGTCTTCTCGTTCAATTGAAGATGTTGACCCAGGGTCAACAGTACCATATAGGCGACTATGTCGGTAACGGCGAGCGCTTCGGCCGGTGTCAATCCTGTCAATAGGAATCGATTGGAGTTCAAGCTCGTGAAACGCTGCTCTTGCGCCCGCTGAATCACAACCACGTCATTGGCAATCTGGTCCAGGGTACGGCTCATGGCATGAACGGGTGTAACATCAGCATCAGGTTCTAATGTAAGAGTACCGCCGTCGGTAAATCCGGCATGGAAAAAGTCAAACTGTAACTGACCGATGGCTTCCAGCGCAGCGAGCAGATTGTCAATTGTCGTTGTGCGATCAATTGCATTGGCTTCAGTCACGCTTTCTGGTCGATCTTGAATCAACTTTACCAACTGTCGAATTGCAATGAAACGACTCTGCCAGATCTGAAAGGTAGCGTTTGTAGAGGGTGCGGCCATGAAGGGAAGTCCTTTCTGCACAGGATGTGCCAGCCTAACAATTCGTTGATGGAATCGACAATAACCAATCAAACTATACACCAAAAAAACTAATGGCAGCCTATCATCTTTCACATAAAAGCGACGCAGGCACCACTCACACCTGACAAAGTCTCCCGCGGTAGTTCCTGCATAATCACATGAATGAGGTACTCATGCCTAACCGACCCAATATTCTCCTCATGATCGCCGACGACCACCGGCACGATGCCATCGGTGCCTTTGGCGATCCGACCGTGCAGACGCCCAACCTCGATCAGCTCGCGGCCGCGGGCACGGCCTTCCGCGCCAATTACATCATGGGCGGGCTGAGTGGTGCGGTCTGTGTGCCGACGCGGGCGACGCTGCACACGGGCGCGCACACGCTGGCCGCGGTGCAGAGCCGCACGGTTGATGACACGCGCAACTTGATGACACTCGATCCGGGCCTGCCCACGCTGGGCGAGACCTTGCGCGCCGCGGGCTACCACACTTTTGGCACGGGCAAGTGGCACAACGACCGGGCCAGCTATCACCGCGCCTTTGCCGATGCCCGCCGCGTCTTCTTTGGCGGCATGTGTGATCATGACAAGGTGCCGCTGCACGACTATGATCCCACTGGCACCTATGCGGATGAACAAGGGTACATGGGCGATGGCTTTTCGAGCGAACTCTTTGCCGACGCCGCGATTGACTTTATTCAAAACTATGATCGCGATGATCCCTTCTTCTGCTATCTCGCGTTCACCGCGCCCCACGACCCGCGCACCCCACCCGGTGAGTACGCGGCAATGTACGATCCAACAACGATTCCGCTGCCCGCCAACTTCCAGCCCGAACATCCCTTTGACAACGGCGAATTGATCAACCGCGATGAAGAGCTGGCCCCCTTCCCGCGCACAGCGGCGGACACACGCCAGCAGATTGCCGACTACTACGGCATGATCAGCCACATGGACGCGCAGATCGGCCGCGTCATCGAGAGTTTGCGCGCCAGCGGCCAGCTTGAAAACACGGTGATCGTCTATCTGGCGGATCATGGATTGGCCGTGGGTCAACATGGCCTCTTTGGCAAACAGAACCTCTATGATCACAGCATTCGCGTGCCGCTGATCATGTGTGGGCCGGGGCTGCCCACGGGCAAAAGCGTCAACGAGCTAACCTACAGCTACGATTGCTACCCCACGCTCTGTGCGCTGGCGGGTATTGAGCCGCCGCCCCATGTGGAGGGCATGAACCTGTTGCCGCTCTGTCAGGGCGCGCCGGGCAGGCCCTATCTCTGTACGATCTACAAGGAGATCATGGCCTCGATTCGCGCGGGGGAATGGAAGTTGATCCGCTATCGCCACTCGCCAGCACGCAACGTGGGCGCGGATCGACTCCAGCTCTTTCACATTGCCAGCGATCCCGCGGAAGTAGCGGATCTGTCCGGATCGCCAGCGCTGCAGCTACGTGTGCAGCGCCTGCAGCATCAACTGGAGACGTGGCTGACGACTACAGTGCGGTTGGCTTGAGAACGGTAGCTTTCCCTCTTGCCGGAACTACTGTTTTAAACAGGGCCCACGTTAGTAGATCCCGGCGTACATGAGCCCATGGCAACCTGACCCATTTCACGCAAGTAGCTTGGGCTTGTTTCCCGCCGTGGTATTTACGCCCAACAGTACGAGTGAGAGTTGATTAAAGTGCCGCCGGTAAGGTATAAGGAAGTGCATGGAAACTACTACGGCAATTCCTCTTACGGCTGACATGCTGCTGCTATTGGGGCTCATGGGGGTGACCCTGGTGCTCTTTGCGTTTGAGTGGGTGGCCGCGGATGTGGTGGCGTTGGGTCTGTTGATCACACTTATTCTGACGGGACTGCTCTCTGCGGATCAAGCCTTTGCCGGCTTGGGCAGCGAGACGGTCTTTACGCTCATGGGGCTCTTTATCCTGACGGCCGCGCTGCTGCGCACCGGCGTGGTGGAGCGCACCGGGCGCACGATTCTGCGCTACACCGGCAACAGCCCCAACCGCCTGTTGCTGATCATCATGAGCGCGGTGGCCACGCTCAGCTCATTGCTCAGCAACACCGCGAGCACCGCCTTTTTCGTGCCCATTGTGCTGGGGCTGGCGAGCCGGCTGCGCATTAGCGTGGGCAAGCTGCTGATGCCCCTGGCCTTTGCTTCCATCCTGGCCAGCTCGGTCACCTTGGTTAGCACCTCCACCAACATTGTAATTAGCGGTCTGTTGACGCGCTATGGTATGGCCCCGCTCGGTATGTTCGAGCTGACGCCCGTGGGCATTCCCGTGGCCGTGGCCGGTCTGCTCTATATGCTCACAATTGGGCGACGGCTCTTGCCCGACCGCCAGCCCAACGACGATCTGCAACAGCTGGGCAACCGGCTCTATTTGACAGAGGTGGTCGTTCAGCCTCACTCCCCATTGGTCGGCAAGAGCTTGGCCGAAGCCGCGTTGGGCCACGATCTCGATCTCAAGGTGCTGCGGATCATGCCACGCCGCGATAGTACCCACGACCCACGCTCGACACAACCCAAAAATCGGCGACTGGTCCCGCGTCAGGGACGGCGATTGCACGCGGGGGATGTGCTGCTGGTGGAGGGAGAACGGGACTCGCTGCTCAACAGCAAAGCAACCGTGGGGCTGGAGATCCGGGCGAATTTGCAACAGGCAGATTCCACTCTGGCAGCCGATGAATTGCAGTTGGTCGAAGTGCTCTTGCTCCCGCGCTCACCCTTAATTGGCGAGACGCTGGCTCGTCACCGTTTCCGCGAACGCTACGGCCTCCAGGTTCTCGCGATCTATCGCCATGGCGAAACGTTGCAACGCAAACTGAGCCGCGTGCCGCTGCGGGTGGGAGATGTGCTCTTGTTGCAGGGAGAGCGGGAACAGCTCCGGTCGCTGCCGAATCTGGAGGAGCAAGAGATCCTGCATGTGCTCAGTGCCGTCAGCGAAGAGCGCTATCAGTGGGGCCGGGCACCCATAGCCATTGCCACGTTCGTGGGCTCCTTGTCGCTGGTTGCGTTTGATCTGGTCGCGCTGCCAGTCGCCGTGTTGCTGGGGGCACTGATTGTCTTTCTCACCCGCTGCATCTCGGTGGAAGAGGCCTATCGGCGGGTGGAGTGGCGCGCGCTCGTGCTAATTGGGAGCATGTTGGCGCTGGGTGTGGCCATGGAAGAGACGGGCACGGCCAGCTATCTGGCGGCCCAGGTGGTGCAGTGGGGCGCCAGCGGAGATCCCCGTTGGCTGCTCACCGCCTTTTTTGCCCTGGCTGTCATTCTCACCCAGCCAATGTCCAACCAGGCCGCCGCGATCGTGGTGGTGCCGGTGGCACTGCAAACGGCCCTGCAACTCGACCTCAACCCTCGCACCTTTGCCATGATGATCGCGATCGCGGCCAGCACCTCCTACCTCACGCCGCTGGAACCATCTTGCCTAATGGTCTATGGCCCCGGCAACTATCGCTTTGCCGATTTCCTCAAAGTTGGCTCGCTGCTGACGCTGCTCGTTTATGGCATTGCCCTCATGCTCGTGCCCTATTTCTGGCCGCTGTAGCCCGCTGGCGCTGTCCGCGGGATCCACTCAATTAGCAATCAGGGGCAAAGCCGGTCGCAGCAGAGTGCGTTGCACAGGTACAAGCAAGTGGCTTTGCCCCTGAACGTCTCACCTGTGCGATGCACTCGTCCATCACTCGTGTGCCACAGGGATCTGCCATCCGCAGCGGGTGTGCAGCGCACAGGTGAGGTGATCGTGGGGCGGCGTTGGGCTGTTGAGAGCTGTGCAATGCACTCGTGTGCCACAGGGATCTGTCATCCGCGGCGGCACGATGAAGCAGCTCGGCGCTGGCTTCCGTGAAGAGGCGTTACGTACCTTTCGACAAGCTCAGGGTGCGTAACGCCTGTAATTAATTAGCAATCAAGGGCAAATAAATCGCCTCGGTGGGGTTGGCCGTAATTGTGCCAACGGGCGTAACGGTTGCGGTTGCCATGATGGTGGGTGTGGCGGTGGGTGTGCCGGTGGCGGTGGGTGTGCCGGTGGCCACTGGGGTTGGCGTTGCCGAGGGCCACGGCGTTTTGGTCGGTGTCGGTGATGCATTCGGATCCGGTGTGGGCTGCAACGACGTATCTTTGATCCGATAGACAATGCCTTTGAAGACCGCGGCCACGTAAAGCTCGCCATTGGCATCTTGGCCAAAGGCCGAAGGGCCACTGATGGCAACGGTGTGCGTCACGGCGTCCCACCCTCCTTGCAGATTGGGAATCAAGCTATAGAGTTTGTCAAAACAGAAATCTCCAAAGAGATAGTGGCCATCCAGATTGGGGTAGAGCGCACCGCGATAGACATAGCCACCGGTTACCGATGTACAGCGACCCGCGTGGGGATAGGCGTAGATGGGCGGTGTAAATTCGGCAGCCGGACCGCAACCATCAGGCTCAAACAGCTCAAAGCCTTCGTAGCAATCCCAGCCAAAATTCATGCCGCCGGTGCTGGTAATCGGAATCCGGTTCACCTCTTCCCAACTGCCTTCGCCCACATCGCCAAAGTAGATATCGTCGGTGGCACGGTCAAAGGTCATGCGCCAGGGATTGCGCATGCCATAGGCCCAGATCTCAGGCAGGGTGTTGGGGTCATCGTCCAGCAGGAACGGATTGTTGCCGGGGATCGTATAGGTGGGCACCCCCGTCACGTTGATGCGCAGAATTTTGCCAAAGTATTGGCTCAGATCCTGGGCCAGTTCATCGGGATCACCACCAGCGCCGCCATCACCAATGGCCACATACAAGTTACCATCCGGCCCAAAGGCCATGTCGCCGCCGTTGTGATTGGTGTAGGGCTTCTTCAGGGTAAAGAGCACCTCGGCGCTAGCGGTGTCCGCCCGGTTGGGATTGCCAGCCATTGTTCGATAGCGGGCAATGGTGATCTCTTCCTTCAGGTTGATGTAGTAGATGTAAAAGGTGGTGGCATCGGCGGGCGCAAAGACGAGGCCCAACAGCCCTTGCTCCTGATCCAGCGAACGCACCTGGCTGGTAATATCGAGGAAGGGGGGCGTGAGCACTTGCCCGTCGGGCTGCACGATCTGAATTGTCCCCGGCTTTTGCACGGTAAAGAGCCGTTCGTCACCGGCGCTCACAATGCCAACCGTCAACGTCAGCTCCGTGGCCAGTGGTTCAAGCACCAGCGTGGGCAGGGCCGCCGGGGCCTCCTCCATGGACAGTTGATCTGCAGCTAGCGCCGACCGGGGTGCGGTTGCGGTCGGCGCAATGAAAAGCGCCACAAATAATCCAAAAAATCCGCCAAAGCAACCGATGCTCAATAGCAACCGGGGCCGCCACAAGTGGGCAGCCGTCTCACGCAGCTGTTCAAGGCAGCGGTGGTGATTTGCACTTTTTTTCATGTTCCGACTCCTCGGGGAATACAAGTCTAGTACATCCCGGCGTAAATAAGCCCATGGCAAATGACCCATTGCACTCAGGTAACTTGCGCTTGTTTACCGCCGTGGTATCTACGCCCAACAGCACTAAAGTGGGCTCTGTTTGAAAACAGTAATTCCGACAAGAGGGAAACCTACCGTTTTCAAGCCAACCGCACTGTAGTACGGCGTTACCCGCGTGCAAACGAATGGCAGCCAGACGCAGCAGCGCGGTGAAACGTTAGCTACTTTAGCACTATGTCTACAATCCGCCAAGTACGTCAGCGAATCATCACCGCGCTTGCACAAAGCGAGATCGGGTGGATAATTCGGCCCACGTACCCTGCTCGCTCACCCGCCCCTCGGCCAACACCAGGATCTGGTCAGCGCGCTGCAGAACGGCCCGCCGATGAGAGACCACCAAACAGGTGGGGCGCTCGGGCATCTGCAAGAGCCGCTCCCACAAGAGCTGCTCTGTCTCCACATCGAGGGCGCTGGAAAGATCGTCAAAGACGAGGAGCGCGGGCCGACGCACAAACATGCGCGCCGCGGCCGTGCGTTGCACCTGTCCACCGGAAAGCCGCGTCCCCCGGGGACCAACCTCCGTGGCCAATCCCGCGGCCATCTGTTCCACATCGGGCGCAAGCACAGAGAGCGCCATTGCCCACGTCAAATCCCGTTGCTCGGCAGGCCAGCCCAGCAGAATGTTTTCGCGCAGGGTTTCGGAAAAGAGCTGCGGTGTCTGGGGCGTGTAGGCCACCCGGGGCGGCACCATAAAGGTGGCGGGATCATCCACCGGTGTGCCATTCCAGCGGATGGTGCCGGCTTGCCTGGGCAGCAGCCCCAGCACCGTACGCAGCAATGTCGTCTTGCCCGCGCCGACAGCACCGGTGATCACCGTCAGGGTGCCCGCGGAGAGACGAAACTCGATCTCATCGATGCCGCGGGGCGGTTCCGGTGGCGCTGACTGTGCGGCGTGAGCCGCGTGATGGTAGGTCAGACCCGCTACCGCCAGTTGGTGCAACGGCTCGGCGGCAGATCGCGGCGTGGCGGGCACCGTTGGCAGCGGCCCCTGCAGGTCGAGTGGTCTGAACGCCAACAACTGTTGTGGGGGCGCGCCCTGCATCAGATTTTGCAAGCGCGAGAGCGCCACCTTGCTCTGTTGGTAGCGCATGATTTGGCTGGTGATATTTTGCAGCAGCACCGTTATTGGCCAGATATAGGCCACGAAGAGCGCAAAGTCGCCAACGGTAAATTGTCCAGCCTGAATCGCACGTGCCGACGCAATGAGCACCAACGCGGTGCCAATGGCCACCGTGTTGCCAGCCAATGCATCGATCAGTTGGGTGAGCAGACGGTCGCGCACCATGGCCCGGCGTCGCGCCTGATTGCGTTGACGAAAATGGGCCAACACCCGTGCCTCGGCCCGATTTACTTGAATCGCCTGCACCGCGTGAAAGAGATCGACAATTGTAGCGGCCACCGCGCTGCTGGTTGCGCGGCGCTCGGCCCGATAGCGCGCGACCCGCGACTGCAACCGTTGCGTGATCAGAACGATCGCCAACAGCGGTGCAAAGACGGCCACTGTAATGGGCACGCTCACCTGTAGCATTGCGATTGCCGCCACCGTCGCGGTCAGGCCAAAGCCAAGGAGATCACCCAATTCGATGTGAAAGTCAAAGAGCTGCTCGGGATCATCGCGCAGCGTGTTGAGCACGGCACCGACCGTTGCCGTGGGCGGCAGCGGACTTGCACCGGGCCGAGCAAAGAGACGGGCCAAAACGTTGTGCAAAAAGAGGGCACGGCTGGCATGGCGAAAGGGCACAAAGCTCAAGTAATTGGCACAGCCCAACCCAATCATGGCCAACAGACTGTTGCCCAGTTGCAGCCCAACAAGCGCGGGGATGGTCAGTGCGCCCGGTTCAGCCGCGATCCGATCAAAGAACGCGCGCAAGATCAGCCCAGAGAAGGCCAACGAAAGCGTGTACCCAATGTAGCAGAGCTGGGAAGTCAGATAGAGGCCGGGACGAAAGCGGGCCAGCCGCCACAACGCGTGCAAGGGGTTCATTGGCTCGATCCATCCCTGGGTGCTGACTCTTTGGGTGCTGACTCTTCAGTTGCGAGCAATGCCGCGTAGTGAGAACCCCGGTGGGCCAATAGGTTGGTTCGGTCGCCAAACTCAACGACCTTGCCCGCGGCCAACACCATGATCTTGTCCACCCGGGCCACGGTGCGCAGACGGTGGGCAATGATGATCCCCGTCCGTCCCACCAACAGCCGTTCGATCGCCCGGTCGAGCAGGCGCTCGGTGTGCGGATCGAGGCGTGACGACGGCTCGTCGAGTATTACCAGCCCCGGATCTTGTAGCCCAATGCGCAAAAAGGCGATCAGCTGTGCCTGCCCCGCAGAGAGACCTTGACCGTCCGCGCCCAACATGGTATCTAGTCCCGCGGGCAATGTCCGCAGCCACTCGGCCAGCCCCAGCTCTTTGGCAACGGCCCAAAGCCGCGCATCATCCACTCCTTCATCAAAGAAGGTGAGATTGTCACGCACGGTGGCGTGCAAGAGCTGCACCTCTTGTGTGATCAACCCCACGCGACCGCGCAGGTGGTCCAGTGGCAGTTGCCGAATGTCGACCTCGTTTGCCCCCAATCGAACTGTGCCGAGCGTGGGATCAACCAAGCGCGGTAGCAGACGCGTCATCGTTGTCTTGCCGCTGCCCGTGCGCCCCAACAGACCGAGCGTAGCGCCCGCGGGCAAGCGAAAGTTCACATCGCGCAAGGCAAATTGATCGGCATTGACATGGGCATCCGCATCGACATGCGCATCCGCATCGACATAGCGCACACCAACGCCAGTGAAGTGAACCGCGAGGGCACCTGCTTCCAGGAGCGGCACTCGTGGTCTGGCCGGTGCCGCTTGAATCGGGCTTCGCTGCCCCAGCAGTTCTTGCACCCGTGCCACGCTCGCGCCCGCGCGCTGCAGATCCTGCACTTCGTTGACGATCTGCCAGAGTGGGCCACTGAGCAGCCCCAGATAATGCACCACCAGATAGAGCGTGCCGATTGTCATGTTTTGCATTCGATGCAGCCAGTCGCCAACGAGAAAGAAGAGAGCATAGGCCAGCCCAAAGACAAAGATCGGTACCATCAACCCGCCAACGTTGTGGGGGCGGACGCGCAGAAAGGCGCGGTACGCCTGTTGCAATCGTGCCACGAGTTGGCGCAGGGTGTGGGCAACAGCACCGTTGGCGCGAATATCTTCGGCACCGTGCAACCGCTCTTCCAGGAAGCCATAGAGCGCGGCATCAGCTTGCTGCGCGCGCTCCCAGTGTGGCACGGCTCGTCGTCGCACCGCTTCGATGACGAGCAGCCCAACCCCGGCCAGCGGTGTGATCAAGAGGCCAACGCGCCAGTCGATCCACCAGAGCATAGCCAAGACGCCCAGCAGCAGCAGTAGGTTGTTGAGGAGATTGAGCGCCAGTTGCGAGAAGAAGTTGCCCAATGCCTGCACATCGCCATCAATGCGTTCGAGCATGAGGCCGGGCGCATGGGCCTTGTGGAAATCACGATCGAGCGTGAGACAGTGGGCCACCAGATCTTCCCGCAGTTGGTTGGTGGCCGCCCAACCAATGTTGGTGCTCAGATAGGTGATGGCCAGCCGCAGCCCCTGTTCTGTCAAGGCAATGGACGCAAAGAGAGCCGCCGCGCCCAGAAGCGTGGTCAACGGGCGGCCAGCCATTGCCGCATCGAGAAATTGGCGGATGATCTGCGGGTTGACGAGCTGTGTGGCAATGGTTGCCAGCAATGCCAGCCAAAGCAAGAGCAGACCAACCCAGTGGGGCCGCAGATAAGCGCGCAGTAAATGCCACGATTGATTACTTTGCATGGGGCAGCTCGACAGATAAATTCGGTGGGCCGATGGATTGTGATGTGGCGCTCGAGTAGAACGCTATTTGACTATTGTAGCATCGGTTGCACCGTACGCGTAATACGCGTCGCCATATCCATAGTGACGTGCCGAGCGGCCGAGTTCATTGACAACCACGCCACAAAGGTGGGCATCCGTCTTTTTCAACGCTTCCAATGCATGCACGAGGGTCGCCTGTTGAGTCTTTTTCGCATTGACCACCATTAAAATGTCAGAGACATGGGTGGTGAGCACGGCAGCGTCGGTAACATTTAGCAGGGGCGGCGTATCCAGAATCACAATGTCCGCCTCGGCATGTAGCGCATCCAACAGGTGGTGCATGCGCTGTGAACTCAACAGTTCGGCAGGGTTGGGTGGGATCATGCCACTGGGCAAGAGCCGCAGGTTGAGATCAGCGACCGGGTGTAGATAGCGGCAAGGGGCAGCATCGTTGGCAATCAATGCATCGCTCAGGCCAGGCTGTTGCTTGATGCCAAAGAGTCGATAGAGCGATGGCTTGCGCATATCTGCATCGATCAAGATGACATTCTGATCTAGCTGTGCCAGGACAATGGCCAGGTTGGCCGCGGTGAGGCTTTTGCCTTCGCCGGGCACGGAGCTGGTAATGGCCAACGTTTTGCGTTGACTATCAAGCATGGTGAAGCGCAGATTGGTGCGGATGCTGCGATACGCTTCGGAGAGTGGGTGGCGCGGTTCATGCAGGGTGATCAACTTTTCTTCCACCCCCAACGCATTGCCACCAGTGGGAACCGTCCCGATCCCACCGAGCACGGTCAGGCCAAGTGTATCCTGAATCTGTTGGGGCGAGCGCACCCGATCATCCAGATATTCGATGAGGGAGATGGCGGTGAGAGCCAAGGCAACACCGATGAGGCTGCCCAGCAAAAGGTTGGGAATGGTATTGCTTCGCACGGGCAGTTCGGGCACTTCGGCAGCGCGTACGGTGGCAATGTTGTCCAGGGATTGTAGCTCAACCAAGCGCAAATTCTCTAAACTTTGCACGAGATTGGCGTAGCTATTTTGCTGTTGGGCCAAGATGGTCTGCAGATCGCGCAGCTGATTCTCTTGTTGCGTATTGCGCGGCGTGCCAACGCGATCGATGTTGGCCTGCGTCACATCGATCTGTGCCTTGAGCGCATCGATCTGCGTGGTTAAATTACGCCGCGATTCTTCAAAGCGTTCGGTGCGCACCGACGAGAGTTCGGCCCGCAACACATCCGGTAGCGCATTGGCAACCGCGGCCAGATAGTCGGGATGATAGCCTTCGACATAGACGCGAAAGAGTTGCGTGTTGCGGAGCGATTCGACGCGCATGCCCGTTACAGTTTGAGCGAGTTGCTGCGAGTCGAGGTTGAGCGCGGTGGCTGTCTTTTCCAACATGATGCCTTGGTTGATGAGTTCCAGATAGGTGCTCGTACGCCCAAAGACATAATCGGAGCTGTTGTTGGGGCTCATCTCTTCGATCAGAATCAGGACTTCTGTTCGATAGAGGGGCAGAGATTGGGTTGTGGCGGCATAGCCCAGTGCAGCACCGATCAGGGCGCCGATTAACAGGAGCCAAGACCACTGGCGCAAGATTTGCAGAATGATGCGCAGATCAATGGCCGCCGTTGGATCAGGGGTGCCCTGGAACGAGCCGGACACGTGTGAGCCAGTCGCAGGGGAAGGGTTGCTCGGTAGCCGAGACGATGAAGTAGGAATCATGAGCGAGTTATCTTTTCAACATGAGGGCGATCGGCCGATCACACCCCTTGGTCTATTGGAATGGTTGCGATCCGCCAGGGATCGCAGTAACTGTTGTTGCAGCGCAAAACATCTCTCTCTGCATTTCTCGCTATCCACCGGACCCGCTCGATTCGCTGACTGGCCCCAGCCGATAGTGCTTACCCTTACCCAGATCTTTTTCTACCAGAGGTAGAGATGGGGTCATCTCCCAGAGAGAGTCATGCCACCGTCTCGACTGATGGGTAAAGCTAAGCCGACAGCGAGGGAGCATGTGCAGAGATTTATAGATACACCCCTCAACAGTTGCCCACTTATCTGCGTGTGAACGTACGCATATGTTTGCAACTTTTTCACGGGTCGTCGATTAGCGACGCACAACTAGATCGTCGATTAGCGACGCACAACTAGATCGTCGATTAGCGACGCACAACTAGATCGCCAGCAGCGAGCCCGGCCACGATCTCTACCTGTTCGTTGGTCTGTACGCCCACCTGCACAGTTACTTCGCGCAACAGTTCACCCTCTTTGACGGTGGCATAAAAGCGGCCGCCAACCTCTTGCAAAGCTCGTGGTGGCAACCAGAGCACATCGGTACGCGGTTGCACCTGGATCGTGACATCCACGGTTCCCCCAACCCGCAGCATGCTCTGTTCGGTTGCAGGAACCGTCAGGTATGTGAGCCCATCGCTACCCGCGCCATAGGGAAAGGGCAGCTGTTGGATCGTGCCTTGCAAGACCACGCCCGGTCGATAGCGCAGGGTCAATGAAGCGGCCATCGATTCGGCTAGTTCGCGCAGCGTCTCCTCCGGCAATGTTGCTTCAACCGCAAGTGAGTCTGGATCGACGAGCCGGATCACAGGTTCGTAGGCATTGACAGGCAGCCGCTGAAGCGCGTCGAAGGGCGCGATAAAGTAGACGTTACCAGCAAAGGGGGCCACGATTCGGCTTCGTTCGAGCTGGCGCTGCAATTGTTGAATCTGAACCTGAGCAGTCACCACTTCTTTCTGTTGTGACAGCCCGTCAGTCCGATCGAGTCGTTTTAGTGCCAGTTCACTGGCCGTGAGCGCGTGCTCTGCCGCGGCAATGGTTTCGGGGAGTACTGTTCCCGGGGCGTCTAGCTCTTTGGCCAACAGCGACGCAAGTGTCAGCTCGGCGATCTTGATCTCTTGGTCGGCGAGCTGGCGTGCGTAGCGTTGCTCTTCGGCCGCGATGGCATGTTGCTGTTGGAGGATCTCCAGATCCCACTCAGCTTCGGCAAGCGCAATGTTGAGCGCATCGGTATCCAATTCAACCAAGAGCGCACCGGCTCGGACAAAATCACCACTTTGCACACTGCTCGTCTGGATGCGGCCCTCTTCTTCAAAAGAGAGTTCAACCTGACGGCGCATGGTGATGGTGCCGGGAAAGGTGAGCAGGTTGACAATATCCCCTTGTTCAACGAGATAGGTCTCGGCAGCGGGTAGCTGCAACTGCAAATCGCTGGTACCCACTGATGCCGGGGTCGGGGGAAGTTCTCGTGCCAAGCGACAACCGGTCGCCAGCAACAAGAGCAGCAGCAGTATCACCCACAGCCGCCAATGGGAGCAGTTGCTCTTTGTCCACAAACGCTCTGCGCCCACCACGCCGGATCGAGCAGAGACGGGCATCACAACTAACTTTTCGGATCGGTTCTTCATCGAGCCACTGCACAATCGTTTCATCTGTTTTCTAATCCCAAATACTTGTTTCCATCATTTGCCACGGCAAAAACAAAAATTCGTATTCCCTATTATCCGTCTTCAGCCCCACTTGGAAGCGGAAGACCGATTGCGAATCTGGCCCCGCTATCGCTGCCATCGTAATCGCTAATAATTTACGCTGTTGGGCATTTCGCTCGCTTCAGCAATAGGCTCAAGCGGATTCGCTGAATTGTTCGGCGTGGGCAACAGCCCGCCTACCCGTATGGCCATCCGTTTGCCAGCTCACCGCCGCGAAGCTTTCTCTTTCTGTTCGCCGGCGGCTTTGATCAGTAGCCAGGCAAGCGCA
Source organism: Caldilineaceae bacterium (assembly GCA_965228585.1). Classification (GTDB taxonomy): domain Bacteria; phylum Chloroflexota; class Anaerolineae; order Caldilineales; family Caldilineaceae; genus JAHBVH01. Next base: position 954,547 of record CBDDHX010000004.1, on the reverse strand, counting down.
AAGATGCTCCAGGGCAGAAAGATCAATTTGGTGCCCCACAGCGCGTTATCCACGAGCCCGATGGTCACCATTGCAACCAAGGCAGCTAGCACACCGACCATCAGACGGATAGATCTACCACCCCTGGCCTGTTGTTGCAGCACCCCCAGCAACGAGCGCACGAGCGCCGCCACAAAAGCGAGATAGGCCAGCAAGCCAGGCAGGCCCAGGTCGAGTGCCAACTGTATAAAAAGATTGTGTGCATGTGGTGGTATCGCCCGGCCATGGAATGATGGCAACGTGGGAAATGCATTCTGAAAGGCTGGCACATACATACCCAGCCCCACGCCAAAGAGTGGATTTTGGAGCACCAATTGTAAGGAGAGTTGCCAGATCTCCACTCGACTTTGTAAGCTCAACCAAGCACTTTCCACAACGGCTGAATCGGCCCCAAAGTACCAGAGGCGTGGATAGAGGTACAGAAGAACGAATGACGCTCCGACCAAAAATAAGCCACCATAGAAGAGGATGATTCTCGTTGCGGGCCAACGCAACGCACTGTCCCACAGCAACTGCCCCAGGCAAAGAAGCGCAACGAGCGTGGCCAACCAAGCAGCGCGGCTTTGGCTCAAGAGCAAGGCATTTCCCATCAACAACAGCAGCGGCCAGAGCGGGAGCCAACGCCACCCCTGGTGTCGCCAAGGCCAGCGCACGGCCAATGCCAGCCCCAATGGCAGGAGCAGCGCGAGCAAAGCAGCGAGGATGTTGGGATTGATGGTTTCCTGGCTGAGCAATTGTTGCAGAGCAGAGACAATGGTGACGTCAGAATCGGTGTTGCTGCCGGATGGATGCAGTTGCCCCTGACGGCTTCTGTCGCCGGACGCAAGCGATGTATCTCGCAGGCTCAATGCTGGGTCTTCAAAATCTGTCACCGTATAGAAGTTTAACATTTTATCTGGATCTACAGAAAACGATTCAGGGCCAATGATCGCCAGGCTCGTGCCCAACAAGAGCAACGGCAGCACCAGGATCACTGGCTTTTTTTGCAGCAATCGCCAGTGGGTCGCCGCCAGGAAAAACGCCAAGGCAAAATAGAAATACCCGGCACTTGCCCAGGCCACGTCGCTGGCCGGTGCACGCCAGATGGTGATCGGGATCCAGATCAGCAAGAAGCCAACAAACCAGCCGGCCGCGCCGGTGGGTAAGACCGGGAGACCAACCTTGAGACGCAAGGGCCAGAAGAGAAAGAGCGCAAGGATCAAGAACGGACGCATCACCGGATCCCAGAGCTGCTCTGTCCATAACAAGGATGGTGCTAGCAAGAGCAGCCAAATGGGTTCCAGAGCCAGGAGACGATGGACGACAGAGGCAGATCGCCGCTGCCGGCCGCTGTCTCTGCTGCGCCGGATTGAGATGACTTTGTTTTCATTCATACGCTGCTCCAACTCACAACCCCTCTCCTACCCCACTAATGGCTCTAGATAATGCACCAATGTAGGCAGAGTCCCAAGCGAGCAAATCATCCGGTAACGCATTATTTGCCATTCCTTCCCCCACAACAACCAGCGTGTAACCTATAGTTCAAGCGTTTGTTCTCCCCTCCCAATCTCGGTATCCGTTGGGGCAAACTGGGGGAGGAGCCGTAAATGGTACCCATGATGTGGCGGTTCACGACCCCAATATAGCAAGCGGCAACACAGCAATAAACCCACGCGATGCTGTAATGAATATGACCGAATAAATACGACAGAACAACTACGACAGAATAACTATGACAGAACGCTGTAGACAAGAGAGTGCTGTCGCAGCAACTGCCAACCTGACCCAGATTATTCTGCAACAGCGGGGTCAATACAGACCAAGCAATCCCGTTCCTTGGTTTTGGGATCCCCATCATCGGGCGGGGCAGCAATGGGCAAATACGGATTGGCATATTTCACCCAGACAGGCTCATATGCTTCAAACGCAAAATCGGTAAATTGCCGTTGGTTGCTCCCATCGGCATCCATCAGCCAGAGCTGATTCTGTCCCGTTCGGTTCGATGAAAAGACAATCGTACTGCCATCGGGGGACCAACTTGGATGATGGTCCCACGCCCATTCATTGTGCGTGTATTGGAGCGCCGGCCAGTCACCGCGCTCCACCACCCAGATTTCATCATTGCGACTTTCGCTAGAGACGAATGCAATGCGATTGGAGATTGGCGACCACGCGGGCTGCCATGCCACGCCGGCACCAAACGCGGTTAGGGGTTTACTCGTCTGATAGTTGAAATCTTCCACGTGGATCTGGATCCGCTGATCATTTGGATCGCGTTTGGCAAAGGCACGTGCACTCCCGTCAGCATTATAGGTATCCCGCTCGACAGCAATCTGATGGGCCCAGCGATTGGTCACCTCGGCCAGTCCACTGCCATCTGGATTGATCGCATAGACGACCTCGCGACGTGCGCCTTGATAGCGATTAAATTCGCCAATGAAGAGAATTTTGCCCATCAGTGCCGTGGGAAAGGTTAATTTGGGTGGTGCCCATTGCGGATCGTCGCGCAGCAGGGCCACATCATCCACAGGCAGCAGTACAGAGGTTGGCGTAGCCACGACAATCACGGCATAGGGTGGTGGCGTACCGGTGAGAATCGCAATGGCGCGTCCCATGTTGGCTTGCATTGCCGCGGTGGCCGCGTTGGCAGGGGTCGGTGTATGGGTAACGACAACGGGTGTCACGACGCGCCAATTGGGCGGGAGCGGTGTGGCCGTGCCAATCTGGATTGCCTGTTGGGTGGCAACCACCATCGTTTGCGCGGCCGCAACCAGGCTCGGGGGCGTTGGTGTGGCGGTCACCACTGTCATCAACAATGTATAGCGATATGGATCGGGAGTCCCCGTTGTGGCGGCCTGTGCAGTCGCTATCTTGGCCACCTCCTCGGCTGTGGCCCGGTTGGCGGGCGTTGGTGTTGCCCAGATGAGAATCGGCGTGACAACTCGCCAATTCGCGGGCACTGGTGTCCACGTACCGGTCGCACGTGCCATTGCCGTTACCTGGGCAGCTTGCGTTGCAGCCCGAAAGAGTGTATCCGGCGTGGGCGTGGCTGTGACCACAATCGGTGTTGGCGATGGGGTATAGGTAGCAAGGCGCAACGCAGGGTTATCTACACTCGTCAGCACGGCCGCGACGGTGGCTTCGGCGGCACTTTGCCGGGCGGTGGCCGTGGCATCCGGCGGACTGCCAGGGGTGAGATAGACACTCAGGGGCGTGGGCGTGGGCGTGGTCGTAGCCATGACGGTTTCGGTGAGCGCCAGGCGCGCGGCGAGCGTGGCTTCTTGCGCAGCCGTAGCTGTTGCAAAGATCACGGCTGGGGTCAGCGTCGACGAGAGAACCTGGGCGGCAGCAACAGTTGGCAACGGTGTCGCGGGTGTGGGCGTTGGGATCAACAGACGCGGCACAGAGAGACCTGATGTGGCTGTTATTTGGGCGCGTGGCTGTCGCTCGGCTAGCTCTGCCGCCAGCAGACCATCCATGCGTTCGCTAGCTTGTGCACCGAGGCTGGGCAACGTGCGGAGAGACGGCTGTGACAGCATGGCCCACAACGCCATGACCAGGATGATTGATACCATCAAGAACAGTATGGTACCCAAACGATAAGCGGCGATTTTCGCAATTCGCCAGAAATGGTTTTTCATCAATAATAGCCTTCTAAAGTGGGCTCTGTTTGAAAAGAGTAGTTCCGGCAAGCGGGAAACCTACCGTTTTCAAGCCAACCGCACTGTAGCTCAAAGGTTCAACGCGCCCGTGCGCAACAGACGACTCGGGATAGGCAAGATGCCGCTCCATCTGATACCAAGGGATTAACCAGGGCATGCTTGCCCACTGCTCGTGTAACAATGCAACATATAGCGAGAGCAGATGCTCAATCCGCTGCTCAGGAGATAGGTTTTTCTCCGCCACGTCAAATTTTTCCCCGAGGGTGTAGTGCACATCGCCGGTGGTGGAGAGGCCATGGATCAGCGGTACCACCGGCACCTCTGTACGCACGGCCAGCTCGGCAAAGCCGGTAAAAAATCGTCGCGCTCTGCCGTGGAAACAATATGCTATCCCTTGGCTGGTACCTTGATGTCCATCTCCAGCGATTTGCACAATTTTACCCTGACGCAAGAGCTGCTCTGCCGTTATCAACTGGCGCGTGAGGAGCAGTGCCGTTACCTGTTGATAGTTGGGATCGGTCATTGGCAACGCATTTTGCACGTGACCGATCATGTAGTGCGCAAGCGACTGTGGTGATGACTGTGGCGGCAACCATGGTTGCAAGACAGTGTGGCTATTCAGCAAAAGCACCCCTTGCCCCTGTTGCATCAGGCTGTCGCACAGCCCCGCCGTGTTGGCTGGGCTCGTATCCACGCCGCGCGCTCTGCGCCTCGAAGCGACTTGATAGTGATGCATCCAACCATAGAACAAGCTCTTGGTGATGATTTCTCGCTCATCAACGGCTGTCTCCAGAACGGCACAGAAGCGCTGAATCAATTCGACCTGATGGCCAAACAGCTGCTTTTGCATGGATGGCTGGCGAACCAAGCGGGCAAGGAGGGGGAGCAGCAGTTGGCTGGGCACGGCTTGCAGTGCACGATGCACCAGCAGCCATCGGCGGCCCCTCATTCGTCTTTGCGTTCGTTTCTGATAGGTAGACCATTGATCGACCCCTGCGTGACCAAGCCCCGCATAGAGTTCGGCCAGAGCTGGTTCCCATGTGGGCGGCTGCGTGTTGGTGACTGTCGGCGGGGGGGTAATGTCAGGGTTGCTCTCTGCGTCCGACTGGGCGTGCGCTGTGGATCCTGTCGCGGGCGTGGTCACGGGTGAGGTAGCCAACAGAGTTGCCAGATGTGCAATGGTTGGCTTTTCGAAAAAACTATGCAACGGGACCGCTCGCTGATATTGCTGTGTGATCTGGCCAAACAACGCCAGCACATGCAGCGAATGACCACCCAATGCAAAAAAATCGTCATGCACGCCGATTGGTTCTACTCGGAGTAACGCCGTCCACAACGCAGCAAGTTCTTGCTCGGTGGCGGTGCGTGGTGCCACAACCGACGCTCTGCTACGGTGCTGAATCTCCTCTGGCCGCGGCAACGCCTTGCGGTCGACTTTGCCGGTTGGCGTGAGCGGTAGCGCCTCCACTGTGACAAAGTGGGCAGGGATCATGTAGGTTGGTAGGATTGCCGCCAGCTGTTCGCGCAGATGAGTGAGTGGGACTTCCTGCCCCGGCGCAAAGACCAGATAGGCAACCAACTCTTTTTCCGCCATGTCCTGTTGGTTGGCAGCGGGCCGATCGTGGGCAACCACTGCCGCACCAACAACCGTGGGCAAGGTATATAAGGCACGTTCCACTTCTGTCGGCTCAACCCGGTAGCCGCGGATTTTCACCATGGAGTCTTTGCGCCCAAGGATATATAGACAGCCGTCGGAATCTTGCCGGCCCAAATCGCCTGTGGTGTAGGAGATGAGCGTTGGATTTTGGGGATCGGTGGCAAACTTTGCTTGCGTAAGCAGTGGATTTTGCCAGTAGCCGGGGGACATATAGGGGCTTTTCACCACGACCTCGCCCACCTCGCCGGCGGAGACAGGCCGTCCCTTTTCATCGATGAGCAGCACCTGCCGATCGGGGTAGGGATGGCCAACCGGTAGTGGACCATCGGACAGGGCATCGATCGAATCAACTGCATAGCAAGCAATGTTGAGTGCTTCGGTGGAGCCGTAGCGCAAGATGATGGTGTAGTCGCCCATGATCTTGTTGCGGATCTGCACCAAATCTGATTTGCCAGCTGGCGCGCCGACCAGATCCAAATAGCGTAGATTGGGCAGATGTACAGGGGTCTCAAGGATATGGTACCACTGGCGGAGCAGGGTAATTGGCGGCATTAGCAGGGTAATCTCTTCCGAGTTGAGCCAAGGGGCTAACGGTGAGAGTCCCTGGCGCTGCAGGCTATAGTCACAGAGACAGCCGCCAAATAGGATCAGGCGGAAGAGCATCCCCCAGCCAGCCGAATAGGAGAGCGAAGAGAGCAGGGCAGCGCGCGGTTTTGGTCCCAGCGGGATGATCTGATTTTTGCTCCAGGCACAGTGCAGTTCTGCTTGATGGGTGATTATCACCCCTTTGGGTGTGCCCGTCGAGCCCGAGGTGTACATGAAGACGAGGGGGTCGCTGCCCGCAATGGGTTGTGCCAGGTTTTCGTCGTTGTAATCGTCCGGGCGCAGATCGATCTGAATCGTCTTGAGCGACTGAGCGGCACTGCCGGCGCTAAGCGTGCCGCTGGCAGCAACGCACTGACTATCCACCAACAGCGCCTCTGCTTGGGCATCGGCCAGAATCTGGCAGAGCCGTTTCGCGGGCAAGGTCGTATCTAGGGGTACGATGGTCTTGCCACTCTTGATCCCGCCCAAGATCGCGGCCACTTGCCAGGTGAGCGTGTCACAATAGATGGCTACCCGACCCTGGTTCTGGCCACAGGCTTGGATGAGCATGTGCGCAATTTGGTTGGCTCGCCGGTTCAGTTCGCCATAGCGCCAACAGCCTTGGCTCGTACGCAGCGCCCACTCCGTTGCATGGGTAGCCGCGATCTCTTCAAAACAAGCTGCAACATTGCTGTTCATGGGGGATGATGCAAAGTCTAGCATAGGATTTCCTCTATCAGATGTTGAATGCGGTGGCTATTGGCGGCCACCGTGTAGTGTTGGCGCAACAGAGCGTGCCCGCTCTGTGCCAATTGGCAACGTTTGCCACGATCCTGCAACAGAGTGATCACGGCTTGGGCAAACTCGGCCGGTCTATCGGCGAGCAGAACATTTTGGTCATGGGCTAGCGCAATCCCCTGCGCGCCCAACGTGGTGCTGACGATCGGCAACTCGGTGGCCATGGCTTCCAGGATCTTGAAGCGCATGCCACTGCCATGCAAGATGGGAACAACCGCAATGGTGGCGCGGCGCAGATAGGGCACAATATCCGGGACCCCATCGATCACCTCTATCTGTGTCGATCGGTGGATGGCCGCTGGCAATCGGCCTGCGCCGCTGCCCACCAGTTGCAAGCGCACGGCCGGATGCGCAGCCTGGATCTGTGGCCAAATCTCGCGCAGAAACCAAACGACACCCTGCACATTTTGGAAGGTACAGAAACTTCCGGTGACAATCAGCAAATCATTCTCGCGCGGCGGCGCTTCATCGCGTAGGTAAGCGGCTTCGTTGAGATAGTTGGGGATCATGCTGCTGCGCTTGTCACCAACAAAGCGGGCATGATAACGGCGGTCGATCTCGGTGACCGAAACGATGCGGTCAAAGTGGCGAAAGAGATACCGTTCATGCACCATTTCGCACCACGCCCGCAATAGGGTCAATCCATAGAGCTGTCCCCATGGCAATGTGGTTGCACGCTGGCGCGTAAGCGCCGATTGCACATTGTGAGTGCGCATCACCGCTGCCGCCCCATGCTGGCGCACAAGGGGCACGTACTGTCCCCAATGGCCATAGTTAAACCAGACCAGTTGGGGCCGGTATCGCTGCAACAGGCTCGCGAGAGAACCGCGCCAAGCCGGGCGCGGCTGGAGCAGATAGCGACCATTGGTAAATTTGGCCGCTAGACCGGTTGCATGGGATGGCAACGGGTACCACGCCACCACCTGTTCATGCAATGGACACTCCGCTGCGACCAGCGGTGCCAATACGATGATGTTGAATCGTTGGCATAAACTTTCCAACACGTTGTAGATGTGAATATAGATACCCCCATGGAGCGGATAGGGTTTAATTTCCGTGACAAACAAGATGCACGGCTTTCGGATCCCTTTGCCAATTGCTGTCGTTGGAAATGCAGATTGTTGCTTCACTCATGCCTCGATTGCAATCAGTTGTTCTACAATTGTACGCTGTTCTTCTGCTGTAAATATGCGCTTGAATTTCGCATGGGTGGCCAGATCAAGTTCAGTCAGGGTGGCGGCTTTCCAATGTTCATCGGGGGCAAAGAGCCGCGTGGCGGCAGTGCACCGTTCGGTTAGCATGGCCGGTTCAAAGGCGACGCCAATGAAGTGACAGAGCGCACGCAACGTTGCTTCCGGTTGGGAGATCAGATCTTCGTAGCGCACGCAGTAGTGCATATTCCTGCCACAATAGTACCGACTCAGCTGCACAGCGTTATTCCACGTCCGTACGCACTGCGAAACTGTATATGCACCTCCCCAACGCTCCGGATAGTGGTTGGTCACATCAAAGAGCGAAGCCACCACATCCGCGCCACCGCGGAGGAGATGAATGAACCGTGCATCCGGTCGAGCGCGGACAAAATCATCAATGTAATAGAGATGACCGGGTGTTTTTTCCAGCCAGATTGATTGGCCCCGCGCCATCGTCAGCTCATCCAAAATCCCGACAAATTGCTGCACAAAGGGCGATAAGCGCACCATCCTGGGTGGCATCAGATCAGGTCGGTCCACAGCGGTCAGGAACTGCTGCAATCGTTGGCGCATTTCCGGCGCAACAAGTCCCAATTTACGTAGCCACCGCCCCCGTCGCGAGCGGCTGGTGATCAGCAAAAAGTGACTTTCTGGAAACGAGGTAATTTGGCTGTGCGCGGCCAACATGCTCTGCAGCAGGGTGGTGCCGGAGCGCGGGCAACCGACCAGAAATAGCCGCGCCTGAATCGCTGTAGTAGATCCCGGCGTAAATAAGTCCATGGCAAACGCTCCATTTCACGCAAGTAGCTTGGGCTTGTTTACCGCCGTGGTATTTATGCCCAACAGTAGTAGTCATCTCGCGATATCCCAATTCTTGCAACAATGAACCGGCCCACCCTGCTGTTGATTGCCAAGACCGAATTGGCTGCTTTCCATCCCCCCTTCCAAACGTTGTGCCTGTACCAGGTGTCGGTAGAGTCCACCGCTGGCAACGAGTATTTGGTGCGTACCCGCTTCCACCACTCGCCCCCCTTCGAGCACGATGATCTGATCGGCGGCGCGGATCGTGGAGAGCCGATGGGCAATGACGAGCAGGGTACGATGGCGGCCGAAATCTTCAATCGCACGTTGCAGGGCCCGTTCTGTCTCTGAATCGAGTTCGCTGGTCGCTTCGTCAAGAATCAGCAATTGGGGGTCGGCGAGAATCGCGCGGGCAATGGACAGGCGCTGCTGCTGTCCGCCAGAGAGTCGCACGCCTCGATCGCCCAGCAACGTCGCGTACCCCTGGGGCAACGTCACGATAAACCCGTGCGCCTGCGCCAATCGGGCCGCCCGTACAATCTCGGCATCGGTCGCGTCCGGTTTGACAAAGCGCAAGTTGTTCCAGACTGTGTCATTAAAGAGAAAAGTATCTTGGCTCACCACGGCCAACGCACCGCGCCAACTGTCCAGGGTCAAGTTGCGCACATCCACCCCATCTACCGCAATGCGCCCGCCATCACAGTCATGCAGGCGCGCCACCAGGTTGGCAATGGTGGTTTTTCCTGCCCCTGAAGGACCGACGAGTGCAGTCATCTTGCCACGCGGGATGGTAAAGGATACCTGATGCAGGATCGCGGTTTCTGCCGTTGCATAGCGGAAATCAACCCCTTCCAACGTGATCTCTTGTTGCAGTTGAACAAATGGCACCGTTCCATCCTGTAGAAACGGTTTGTCGTCGTGGCGCAGAAAGTCGATAACTGCTTGGAAAGCAGGGGCCAGTCTCCGGATCTGGCCACTTGTATAGTGAAGCTTGCTGGCCGGTGCCATCAAACGAAAGATGATTCCGAGAAAAATAACCAGCCGACCCAACCACATTTCGAGCTGCCCCGGCAGGAGAAAGGTAGTCACCAACAGCAACGTGCTCAGCACAAAGACCGCTAGAAAGCTGAAAATTGGCATCAGCAGCGCGGTCAAGCGTTTGCCCGCGTAGACCACCCGTTGGCTCTGTTGCAACACTTGGTCATAGTGTTCAATGTTCGTCTGCTCTTTGCGGAAAAGGTGTAGCAACTTCATGGCCGCCAGACTCTCGACAGCCACAATATGAACCGCTCGATCTGTTTTCGCTTCGCTTTCGCCCAGCCGCCGCAGCGGACTGTGAAAGAGCGCGTAATTCAAAACGAGAACAGCACCGAGAAGGAGTGCGGCGATCAACGTTAATTGCCAGGAGAGCAGCAACATGAAGCCGGCATAGACAAACAGCGCAAAGCCATCGGCGACTGCCCCGGTCGCATAGTTCATTAACCAGGTGGCCTGCCACGTGTGGCGGGTGAGCGTGGTTAGCAGACCGCCCGCCTGCTGCTGATAGATGTAGCGCAGTTCCGCAGCGTGGATCTGGCGCATGGTCTGCATCTTTAGATCGTATTCGATCTGCTCCTGCAATCTGAGCGAGACAAAGCGAGAAGCCACCACCAGCACATTGCGCACCAACATGATCGCTACGAGTAAACAAGCAGCCAACCGCACCCGTTCAACGAGCGTCAGCTCTTGTAATCCAGCCTCAATGGGCGCTAGCAGGGGAAGCTGGCTGAAAAAGTGATTGACCAGGTCCGGCTGGAGCAAAGGCAGGATCAGTCCCAGCCCCAGGCCTTCTGTAAAGATGCCGAGCAAAGAGGTGCCGAGCAACGCGGCGACCAATCTGGGATACTGCTTGAGAAGAGATAAGATTTCTCGGTAAACTCGTAGATTTTCTCTCACATCTTGCTTCCTTGCTAAAGCGCTCAGTCCGATCCGCCTGTACGCTGCCAGGCCGATTTCAACTGGCGGTGTCCCGTTGGGCAGCGGTTCACGAGCAGCAGATCGGTCTGGTTGGCTTGGCAAAGGGCCGGCAGATAAACCACCAGTAATTTGCGGCATGTGAAGGAGTGTCCCCACAGCTGAGCGCCACTCCGCTGGATACCGGCTGTACCACCACGTCTAATACTGGACTTCCGCTACGGTAGAGGCTGGTGCCCCACGCTCAGCCGCAGGTGTGAGTGGCATCTGTAGATACCACTGCAGGTGGGTGAGGGGGCAATTCCCCGGATCAAGCTCCCACGTGTCCTCGAGGAAAGCAACATATTGCCGAACCAGCCTTTGCACGCGTTCCGCATGTGATTGGCTTGGCAGCCCAATGTCTAGGGCCGGTAAACATGTAATCATTGCCTGACCAGTTGGCGTCAACGCCGTTTGAATGGGAATCACCGTGGCTCCTGTGTGGAGGGCTAATTCGGCAAATCCTGTCATAAATAAACGTTGACGGCCCAAGAAGGATAATTGCACTCCTTTGGCGTTGCTGCCGCTTAGTCCATCAGCAGCAATTTGGACAATGCCGTTGCGGGAGAGAGTAGGTAGCGCACTGTTGAGTTGCCCCCCCAGAAACTTTGCCGCAACCGTCGTCACATCCTTGTCTCCAAAGTGGGTCTGCACTGCGCTCCGCAACGCTGAATTTTGTTCCAATGCTGCTTTTCCGGCGTAAAAACGATATTCGGTATAGCCAAGCTGTTCCAAAATCGTTGGCAGGACCATGTTGGGAAAGAGCGTATGATTACTCAGCAGAATAATGCCATGGCCTGCGTCGGTGGCTCGTTGCAAGTGTTCACTGCCAGAGATCAGAGCCCGAGCAGCTAGATCCTGCCGGCACTGCCGGGCCAAGATTCCCTGGCCATAGCGGCGCCAAAGATCGCGCATGAGAAAGTTGGTAAGCACGGTAGATGGCTCATGCTGCGTTATGGCGCTTGCCTTCAGAAATTGGTCAACGGTACTCCGGACTCGGTGAACGTAGTGCCTTGAAAGCCAACGGTTGTGAGCCACCATCCGAAAGAGTCGGATCCGTAGGTCAAAGGGAATGATGCGATCGCGCAATGTCTGGATGATGGTCGTTGCGCCCAGTGTATAGGCCCGGCCGGACAAATTGCGTTCAACCAATGCCCGGTCTGCCAGGGACAGGGTTGCTGATCTTGCATCTGTGGCCGAACCGGGGGAGTCAGCCATGGATGCAGTCTCTTCTGCCATTATCTGCGCGGCGAGTGATGTAATCGTTGGTTGTTGCAAAAAAGTCGAGATGTCTACGTCTTGGCCAAGCTCCCGTTTAACAAGCATGAGCAATTTCATCAATGTGATCGAATCTCCGCCCAGCTCGAAAAAGCTATCGGCCACGCCCAAGCCATCGAGCGAGAGCAGATCAGCCCAGAAGTGGGCTAGCGTCTGTTCCAGGGCTGTGCGCGGTGCAATGAGCGGCGATGACAATTCGGGACGAATTGCCGTGGGAGCTGGCAGATTGGCACGTTCTACTTTTCCGCTGGCCGTTAGCGGCATCGCTTGCAAAAAGATGATATGTTCCGGCACCATGTAGACCGGGACACGTGCCGCCAGGAAAGGGCGGATCTCGGCCACGGTCACCGCGCTGTTGGCTATCGGCACGAGATAGGCAAGCAGACGCTCATGACCAGTTGCTTGGCTGTCAACCACGACGGCTGCACTGCTAATTTGGGGATGGCTATTCAACACGGCTTCGATGGCTCCCAGTTCAACACGGTAACCACGAATCTTGACGACAAAGTCAGCACGGCCCAAAAATTCCAGCGCGCCATCGGCACCGAATCGTCCCCGATCACTTGTTACGAGGCGTTGTGAGACAGGTTCATCAGCAGCAGCCTGTGCCTGTGTGCTCTTTGCCCGCAGATCGTCCCATTGCCCCAGGCTCAGGTAGGGGCTGGTCACCACAATCTGCCCCGCTATGCCACTAGCGACGGGCTGCCCATCTTCATCGACCACCGTGATCGCTTTGTCCGCCACCGGGTAGCCAGCGGGAATCGCGCCATCGCCCGCCACGGTCCTCTGGTCGATATAGGCTTGGGTGATGGCTCCAGCTTCGGTCATGGCCAACACATAGAGCAGGGTCGTGTGGGCGCCAAAGCGCGCCTGGAAATCACGCACATCCTTACCATAGAGTGGCTGGCCAGCCAGAGTAATCAGCCGCAGCTCGGGCCAGGTCAGCTCGGGCCTGGCTGCTTCCAAGAGGCTGCGGAAGAGACCAATCGGTGGATTGAAATGGGTAATACGTTCTTGCTGTAGCCAAACCAACAGATCAAATGGTGAGAGATACCGGGGATTGAGCGCGCAGAGCGTTGCCCCATTGAGCAATGTGTCATAGATATTGGGAACCGAGGCCGTAAAGCCGGGGAAGTAGAGCAGCGACTGCCGGTCGGTATGGGCGACATAGTAGGTATTGGTGTTCAGCCAGGTGGAGTGTAGAAACTGCCGATGATCGCGCACGATACCTTTGGGTTCACCTGTGGAACCAGAGGTAAAAAAGATGGCGGCCAGCTGGTGCGGGCCCAGCGGCAGGGTGGGGTTATCTGGCGTTGGGTCGCGATCCACCTCTTCTGCGATCAACAGTTGAGCTGATAGATCGGGAAGGTGAGCGACGGCATCCTGACGTGCTGCCGTGCTTACAACAACAGCCGCATCGACCATTTGGAGGATGCGTGCCTGGCGCTCCGGTGGGTCAACAGGGTCGATGACGACATAGGGTTGGCCACTCTTTAAGATGCCCAAAATCGTGGGAATGACCGGTTCTTCCTGGTCCATGATAACAGCTACTGGCTTCATTGCCTGACGGCGACCCTGTAACAGACGGTGGGCCAGCCGATTGGCCGTCGCGTTGAGTTCATTGTAGCTCCAGTGGGCGTGGGGCGTGCGCAGGGCGCTGCGTTCACCGTAGCGTACGACCTGTTCCTCGAAGCGAACGGGAACGGCTTGGTCCAAGGCGCTGCGTGGAAACGGAATGTACGCAGCTGGCACAGCTCCGGCATACGTTCGGTGAACTGGCGTGAGGAAACTGTTTTGGCATCTGTCATCCTGGGTGGCTGGCGCGCTGGACGGTGTGGTAGAGTGCGATTCGGGTCGTTGCCAGAGCACGGTGATAGTGGTCGAAGCGGGAGCTACCTCGATCACAGCGCCAGGGAATCGTTCCGCGTATTGGGCACGTGCAAAAGCTGGTGTCCAAAGGTCATCTTCAAGCTGATGTTCGATCCACGCCCGGCTTTGGAGAAAGCGGGCCACGCGCCAAGCCACAGAGAATCCGTGTTGACGGGTGATGGCCGGGATCTGCCGCATCCCCTGACCGCGAAACCAGAGTCCCCGTGCCCAGCCCGCGCCAATCGGACAGAGTGGTTCCTGTAGATAGAGAGAGCCCCCCGGGCGTAGCAGTTGGATCAGGCGCGGGATGCTGACCCGTTGATCGGTGTGATGAAGCACGAAGCTACAGACGATCAGGTCAAATTGTGCCGGTGCAAAATCCAGCTGATTGAGGTCGGCAACGTGAAAGGTCAGATTCTGTAGAGCAGCCTGTTGGCCGCGCGCTTTGGCCCGCGCGATCATGGCCGGTGCCAGGTCAATCCCCGTGACGTAACGAGCGTGTCGGGCCAGCGCCACCGATAGCCGGCCATCGCCACAACCGACATCGAGTATGCTGCTATCGGCATGTGCCAGGTGCGCATACGTGTTGGCAGTGAACCGTTGTGGGTGGTGATCCATCCAAAAGGTATACTCTTCCGCAAAACGGTCGAATGTCCCACGGTTGGTCTGGCGCGCTGATCGTGCACCAGTTGCGTCGAACGCCTGCTCGCTCGCCTTTGCAAATGATATCTGATTCGCCATTACTCGATTGATTCCATCGCTTCAATGAGCAGGTCTGGTGCCCAAAATTCTTCTACCGTTAGTGGCCGATCGGCCAGCCCCCGCTCTGTGGCCCACACCGAATAGTCTCGAATAGCCGTGGCATCGATCTGGCCATTGGCGGGGAAAGCCGGCCAACAGATCTGCTCCAGCAAGTCAACATCCAATTGCGTTGCCTCCTGCAGGATGGCAAGATTGCGCGCTGTTTTCCCCGCGTTGTAACGAGCAATCCCCTGTAGATAGGCGTGTAGAAAGCGCACACCGAGATCATCGTCACGCTCTAGCAGAGAGGGGCCAAAGTTGAGAACCCCGAGGGAATAGCCAGGAATAATATCGGCAGCCGGTTGCCAAAGAACGGCCGCGCCCTCTTCTTGGGCACGTGTCAACCACGGTTCACTCATAAATGCAACGTCCAGGAGACCTTGGCGCAGCGCTTCGACGCGCGCCGCGGGATTGGCAATGTACTCGGTGGTGACATCACTCAGGTCGAGGCCATGTCCCGCCAACACCTGTTGGAGTAAGTAGCTATCGAGCCAAGTGGGATCAACGCCAAATGTCAGCGCCCCAACTTCTTCAGCGGTTAGTGCAGCCATTTGCGTGGCCAACTCGGTCCGCACGACAAACCCATCGGCGGGACAGCCGTTTTGGATGAGCATGCCTTTGTTGGCGACCACACGTACGGATTCCCCACTGGCAATCACATTTAACAATCCAACGGTAAAGATTGCGTCTACATCCAATTCGCCTTGCAGCAAGGCCGGTAATGATTCGGCATTGCCTTGGAAACGGACGAATTCAACGTCAATCCCTTGTTGCGCAAACAAACCTTCGGCCTCGGCAATATACAGTGGTGCAAATGACAGGTAGGGAAACGCTGTTACCCGTAACGGGATCAATTCTGGCAGTGCTGAGGATTCTGACTGTGCCGTTGCAGCGGTCGACACTGGTACAATTCCTGTGCAGCCGGTCACGAGTAGCAAGCAGAGCAGGAACGAAAGTTGCTTTTTCATCATCAAGAAGACTCCTATTGGACTAAATTCCAAAAATCAGACAACGGACCAGACCGATGGCAGACGATCTCGTGTAAAGCTGGTGAGTGGTGGCTTGCATGCAATGGGCAGCAACTGGTTGCAGTTCTATGAGACCCGATGCTGCCAGGGTGTCAGATGTACTGATAAATTGGCGACGAATCGGTTCGACCCATAGCCGAGCAAGCCAATCACGACCAGGGTGGCATAGAGCTCGCGCAAACGCATGGTCTGCCAGGCAAACCAAATCGTTGACCCCAATCCAGTCTGTGCGCTGAGCAGCTCCACCGAAAGCGTGACGATCAGCGCGGTATTGAGGGCAATACGTAACCCAGTTAACAGCAGGGGTAAGCTGCCGGGAAGTAGCACACGTCGCCACAGCTGCCACGAGCTTGCCCCGTAATTCGCCGCCACCTCCCAATGAATCGGTGCCAGTTGCTGAATCCCAGCCAGGGTATTGATGAGCATGGGGAAAAAGCTGCTCACCGCGATTAGCAAAATTTTCGAGCTTTCCCCCATCCCAAAGAAGATCATGGCCAAAGGCAAGAGGGCAATCTTGGGCATGGGGTAGAACGCTGCCACAAAGGGCTCAATGATCTTACAGAGCCGCTGCGACCAGCCCATCAATACGCCGACTGCCAAGCCAGTGCCCCCCCCCAGCAACAAGCCACCACCCAACCGCACAAGGGTGGCGCTCAGGTGCGCTTGCAATGTTCCCTCGAGCAGACCCTCGCCCAACGTATAGACGATGGTAGAAGGTGCCGGGAAAAAGAGAAGATTGACCCAATCCATTGCCGCCGCAATTTCCCACCCGCCGATCACCCCGACCAGGATGAGCAGGGAAAACCGTTGTTCTGCTGTCAACCAGTGCCGATTCGGTTGCTCCTGCCGGTTGTCTAGCTGAACGGCACTACTTCGCTTTTGAGTCTGTTCCAAATATGCCATCGTATCTCCGTAATGAGTCTCTGTTCCAGAGCATTTGCCTGCTCCAACAAGCTACGCGGCCGCGCCAATGGGATGGAAATCTCTTCCAAAATGCGCCCCGGCCGCGCGCTCATAATCAGAACACGATCACCGAGCAGAATCGCTTCTTCAATGTCGTGCGTAACGTAAAGCACCGTCTTGCGCGCGTCCTTCCAGATCTGCAGCAACTCTTCCTGGAGGAGCAACCGTGTCTGCGCATCGAGCGCGCCAAAGGGCTCATCCATGAGCAGTAGGTCTGCATCGGCTAGCCAGGCCCGGGCAATGCCCACCCGTTGGCGCATGCCGCCGGAAAGTTCATGTGGATAGTGTTTGGCAAAGCCCTGTAGCCGCAGCTTTTCCACAAATTGCTGCGCCCGTTCCTGCCGCTCGCGACGATTTACACCTTGCATCTCTAGCCCAAAGGCCATATTTTCCAGCACAGTCATCCAGGGAAAGAGTCCGTGCTCTTGAAAGACCATAGCGGTGCGTTGGCGTCCCAGGGCTTTCTCGGTGGCAAAGTGTAGCTCTCCTCCCGATGGTGCAGTGAGTCCGGCGATCAGGCGCAACAAGGTCGATTTGCCACAACCACTCGGCCCCACAATGCTGACAAATTCATTGGTGGCCAAGTACAAGTTGATGTCTATGAGGGCCGTAATGAGGCCATCTCGGGTGATGAATTCTTTGCTGAGATGTTGACAGGTTAACATGCTGTTTTGCTCTTCATTGCAAGAGATACAATCTGCTCTTTCAGGCAGACATTGACGAGTTTGCGCCCAGCGCATGCGTGACTTGTACGGTTGGGCGTAAATACCACGGCGGTAAACGAGCCCAAGTTACTTGCGTGAAATGGGTCAATTTGCCATGGGCTTATTTACACCGGGATGCACTAGACGCCTTCTGCTGAGAATCGATGTCGCTGCCACGCTGCATAGAGTTTGCGCACCAACTGCGTGGGCCACTGCCACCAATGCTCCAATCGCCATTGATAAAAGCGATAGGGGATCCACGCGGTGAGCGATAGGCGAACGGGAGTGCCGGGTGGCCGGTGCCGGCTCTGGAAGCGACAGGCAGCTAGCAGCAGCTGTAGAATGCGCTCACGCCTCGTCAAAGTCGCTGTGCCCGCTAAGCGATACTCCCGTTGCTCGGCAAAGGTCACCGGCATTGTGGCCTGATTAGCGATAGTTGACATTTCTTTTGCAATCACTTGTGGTGCACTGATTCGAAATGCTTCTTCACGCCTCATCATGCTCTCGCTTTCTATCTTTGGAATGGTGCATCACCAGAGCGCTTGGTGCTGCCAATCGAGTTCTAGATAATTTTTGCCGTGTGCTGAGCCAGCTTGGTTAGATAAGTGGCCTGTATTGAGCAACGTTACGATTTTTCCAGCCAATGCAAGAGCCGTCGTTTCCGGTAAATCGCCCCAACAATAGCTGGCTCTTTGCACCAGAGCAGGCGTAGGCGCGGTAAGTTGTGGAGCAACAGATCTTTCACGCGCACGGGGTAGTACAGGAAAATTTTGAATGAATTCGGTGCGCTGGGATAGTAAGTCGCCATCTGTCGACGGGAGATCGTCAGCATCCTCAACCCTTTGCCAATTTTTGCGCGCCAGGGGAGGGTATGCCACTTCTGCGCAAATTCACCATCCACGGCCGCGGTTGCTTGTTGATCAGCAAAGAGCAAGCGCAGAGACTCTGCCACGATCTCTTCGCGAGCGCCTTGCTCGCGAAATGCAGTCGGGTGCAATGCTTGGAGAGCAGCCGCGGGAATTGGGGTTGCCAGCAGCCGTTGGGCCAGATATAGTCCCAAAAAGGCACCTTTGTGCCACTGCCATGCCCGTGCTCGCGCCACCAAACGATCCCAATCCAGCGCGGTGGAATGATGGCGCACAATTGCATCGATGTCACAGAGAAAGCGTACCCCCAGGTCAAAGAGATGGCGATAGGTAGCGTGCATACAGGTATAGAGCAAGAGATCCTCCGCTGCCAACGTGAGCGCAGCCTTTCCAGCAACAGAGAGAGGCTCTGCCGCGGCCCACAAATCGGCGATGTTGATCGAGTAGAAGCGGTTGGGCGGCGCGATGGTCGTATGCACTTCAATGTAAATTTGCAGCTCGGCATGAAAGAACGGCGGGAGATGATGCAACAGGGCAAAGTGATCAGCAACCTCTGTGCCAATCTGTGATTGAGGCTGATAGCCTCGCGCCAACAGCAGATCGACTGCACGACCAACCGCAGCTTCCGGCACCAGTAAATCTACATCAGACATTGGTCGCAGCGCTTTGTTCTGGTAGACGGTGCCAATCAGAGCTGCTCCTTTGAGAACAATCGCGGCTATTCCCTGTTGATGCCAGCTATCTAGAATTTCGCCAAGCTCCTTCCACAGCAACATATTGCGGACGGCGGTCTGGTAGTAGTGGCGATGGAGTCTTGCATTCACCTGTGGCGGAAGCAGTGCTCCTACCTGGTGACGCTTACAACGGTGATAGAAGAGCGGTGCCGCTTGTTGCGCTTCCGCCACCATTGCGACAGCTTCCCACTGCGCAGGAGTCAGCTGCGCGAGGGCGTCGATTGTGCCATCTGTCCACTCTGCGCGCAGGCAGCGAAAGAGCAGGTCTTGTTGATCAGTTGCGAAAATGTTCATGGGTTCGTTTGGGTAAATTCGTTGTGAACGGTCCTCGCCCTTTGCCATGAGCGGCTAGGCTGCTGTGTTTCTGCCAGCAGAGGCACGCCAAAGTGCTGGCGCAAGAAAAAGTCATACCGCTCTATTCCTGCATCAAGTTGATAATTTTGCTGAAAGACGCGGTACGCCTCTTCCCCCATTCGCTCGACGCTTGCTGGATCCGCTAATAGGCGGCGAATCGTAGCGGCGACTGTTTCCCCCGTTGCCTTGGGGAGGACCAGGCCACATTGCGTTTCAGCGACCATCTGGGCAATTTCTGCCTTGGGATCCATCAGGGCCAACACGGGACGAGCGCAGGCCAAGACCCCATATGTTTTGCTGGGGACCGAGACACCAACGCACGCTTCTTCCAGGCAAATTACACCAACATCTGCCGCCGAGAGCGTGTGTACTAGCTGTTCGTACGGTTGATAGGAGAGAAACTGGACATTGGTCAGGCCCAACTCGGCAACCCGCGCTTCGAGTGCAGCGCGCTTGGCACCTTCGCCAATCAACTGGAAGAGGACCGGTGTTGTCTGGAGCAGTGCCGCGGCTTCAATTAATGGTTCGAGGTTGTGGACCCGGCCCATGCGGCCAGAGTACTGCACCACAAAGCGTTCGGCCAGTTGATGTTGCTGAACAAAGGGATTATCGGCCTTGGCGATTGGGTAAACGGATGCCGCATCTGCCCAGTGGGGAATGAGCGTCATGGAGACAGAGGTGCGGTGGCGTACCTTGCGCCGCACCAGCTCGGCCATGTCCCGCCCAATCACAACCAGCCCGGACGATTGGTTGAAGATGAGCCGGGTAGCCCGATCCCACAGCCAAGTAATTGGCGCCTGTTTGGGCAACAGCCCGAGCGAGACGGCCACATCGGGATAGATATCGTGCACAATGGTGAGGTAGGGCAAGCCCAGGCACCATTTTGCCAACCAGGCAACCAATCCCAGAAAGGGAGGATTGGTGGTATTGACCACACCGAGCAACGCTTTGCGATCGCGGTAAAGGTGCCAGGCAATGGCCAGTAGAAAGGTGATGGCATTGAGCAGACGGCGCGGCAATGTGTTGCGTGCTGTGCTGAGGGTGGGCACACGGATGATTTCGACGCCCTGATACCGTTGAAATTTGGGTATATCCGCTGGGGCTGACGGCTTGGGCAGATAGATTGGGTTCGCACAATAGACGCGAATCTTCCAACCGCGTTCGGTTAACCCCGTGGCAATCTGTGTGATAAAGAGACCGGTCGATAGCATTTCAGGATAAAAATGCTGACAGATGATGGCTAAACGTTTTTGCATTTCCCATTTTCCAAGCATCGAACTAAAGAAAGTAAATAAGCTGGCGCAACTGTTGCATTGATGCAGACTTTAACATTGACGCAGCCATTGACATTGACACAGCCATTGACACTGACACAGCCATTGACATTGACACAGACTTTGACATTGACACAGACTTTGACATTGACACAGACGTTGACACTGACGTTGACGCAGACACTTATGCGAACACCGATCAGTGCCAAAGCAAAAGAGATGATTAGATCGGCAGGCCCTGGCGACGACGGCGAAATTCAATGACCTTCAAGACAATGACAAATTCGTACCAGGCAATCATCAAGCTGTACAGAAGACCAGGAAAACCATCGAGAAAGCCACGTCGCCAAATATACATGACCAGAAAGCGAAGCAACGGGCGCAGTGGCCAAACAAATGCAGTTGCCGTACGCAGGAGGCGCTTGCGGGTCGTGCGCTCTGTATAGGAGGTGTCGTCTACTGCATAGCCCAAGGTGACTAAAATATCCAGTGCTTCTACGGTGGCGTAGCGGCTATGTTTTGTCAGCCACTCACCAATACCTTTGTTGATACTGTTGTGAATATACGGTTCCTGTAGATAGCCAATCACAGCGTGAGTCTGGTTAACCAAGTCAAATGATTCCCATACACCGCCACCAAATCGAACTTGCCCCCGACGCAACAGGCGGTCATGCCAGAGCGGATAGCCTTGCGCATGGCGGAGCCAACGGCCCAAAAACATAAATTTGGGCGTCAGACGATAGCCCACAACCTCCGTCGGTGCGGTTGCCAATGTCTGGCACAGCTCACGGCGCAGGGCATCGGTCACAATCTCATCTGCGTCAATAAAGAGGATCCAATCGGCAGCTAGATTGCCGGCATCGAGCGCGTAGTTGCGTTGCTCTGAAATGATAAAGGGCTGCATCTTGTGCGACAGGGTGCGTACGCCCCACGCTTGAGCAATGGCAAGCGTTCCATCCTCGCTACACGAATCGACGATCAGAAGTTCGTCTGCCCACTGTACAGAGGCAAGGCAGTGATGCAGGTTTGCTTCTTCATTGTGCGTCAAAATGACCACCGCGATCGACGGTCGATTCCCGGTCTGTGCATCCTGCCTCTGTCCGGCCCAAGCGCGATTGCCAGCCGCTGTCTGGCGGGGCAGAGGCACATCTGCTTCCGGTTCAGACGGATGAGTACTCTGTAGCACCAGTCGACGAAAGATCCCATGTTTGCACAGCGAAACCATCTGTAATCCATTTTCTACAGTGCGGTTGGCTTGAAAACGGTAGAATTTTTGACGGTCTGTCAAAGGGGGAACACTGCCGTTTTCAAACAGAGCTTACTTTAGACGTGCTGGTGAGCATTTACTGCTCGTTGCGTCACCTGATGACATTGCAGGACATAGCGTTGCCAGTCAATTTGAGTCTCTTCAAAATGACGACGACCTGCCGCTCCCAGACGTTGGCGCAGCTTCTCATCCGACAGCAGTTGCACAAGCCCTTGCGTTGCCCCCTCTGCATCGCCTGGCGCATAGTAGGCGGCACCGGTGCCAGCCATCTCCCGGTTCAGCGGTGTATCTACGGCGAGCAATGGTTTGGCCAAACTGGTTGCTTCCAGTAGAGGCCAACCAAAGGATTCACATAACGATGTAAAGAGCACGACATCGCAGGCCCGGTACAGAGCGCCAATGACATTGCCCGGTAGCTTTCCAAGCAAAATCACCTCACGTTCCAGGTTAAGCGACTGCCGTCGTTCCAAAAATTTTGTATATCCTTCGGGCCAATCTTCTCGATCGATCGTCAGAAACCAATAGAGGGGGCGTTGCACCTGTTGCCGGACAGTGGCAAAGACCTCTAGCATAAAGAGCAGATCCTTGTAGGGCAGAATATGACCGATGTAGAGCAACGTAAGGGCCGCCGGCGGTAAATCGGCAAAATGCCGCTGCAATTCTGGTGTAAGCTCTCCCGCAAGCGCCTCTGGGCGAAATGCATGGGGAATAACGCTGAACTGCTGCTGCGGAATATCGGGATGATGCCGTCGGATCATGTCACGCATGGCCGCGGTTGGTGTGATGATGTGGCTGCTGCGTCGCATGACCACGGCCTGCCACCAACGCCGCAATGTAGCTTCTCCTTGGACACGGGCCGGCACCGCTTTGAGGTAATGGCGACAGTAGTAGCCTGGTGCTCGCTGAAACATGATCTGGGGCACGCCCGCATTCAGCGCGCCAAATCCCAATAAGTTCCAGACAGCATCACTCTGGGTCTGTTTTACCGCGGCGGGCAATTCTTGCACATCCCACCAGAGACGCTGCCACGCAGTGCGCACCGAGAGCTGGTGAACGGTGATGTTGGCCGGCATCGCTGGCAATAGCGCCTCTTGATCAACATAGAGTGTATAGTGATGCTCTGGTGTGACCGCGCCGAGCGCGGGGAGAAAGTTTAAAAGGTGACGAGCTGTCCCACCATGTTGGCGCACAGCCAGGGCATGAATCAAAATACGCATTTTCTCTCCACTATTTACTATCTGTCCTGAAATTCGCTGCGTCGACGTCCGCACCGCCATAAATGGACGGTGCTAGCATACAGCGCCCGCTGAAGCGGGTTACCCTGCATCTTCGCTAGCCTCGGGGTTCATCCACAAAACTTACATCAAACTGTATTCAGTAGAGCGTTCAACGTCCGCGCCACGCTTCATCACCGAGCGCTACATGCCCCCAAACCCGTGGCGTCTCCCGTTGGCCGTTGGCAGCGGGAGAACGTCGAACAACCTGCTGCCCGCTATTCACGCGGACCACGAGAAAGAGAACGAGCCACCAATACATTGCATAGGGACTTCCCGCGCTCACCAGCCAGGTTTCGGTTAGATTCAATACCAGCCCTCCCCAAAAGGTGGTTAGCCCGAGGATGGCAAAAAGCTGTGTTTCTACAGGCAACATTGGGTTTTGGCCGCGGCTCAGTGCTCGGAAGAGTCGGTACAATAGAAAGAGCAACAACAGTGTCCCGATGGCCCCTCCCGAGCCTAGTGTCTCCAAATATAGATTCGATAGCCGTAGACCTGCTGTAGCAGAGACGCGGCTGGCAATCCACGGTTGCTGCTGGCTCGTCAAGACGGCATCATCGTTACCAATCGAACCAAAGCCATAGCCGACAATGGGAGATTGCGACCATAACTCGAGTGCCTGTTGCCAATCGGTTAGGCGGCCACTGTAGAACTGATAGTTATTGGTCCAATCTGCCCCGCGGGTAAAAAAGTGGCGAATTTCTTCAGCTTGAAAAGCGATGGCGAGTGTCGATCCCAAGAGCAGTAGCGCCGTCAGCACAAAGCGAATGCGTGGGGTGACAAAGTGCCAGGCCAGCAGGGGCATAATCACGATTAGCGCCAGGGCACTGCTCCGCGAATAGGCAAAGTAGAGGTTGATCAGTAAGATCACGCTCATGATGCCGGCCCCCAAGCGCTGCCATGTCGGTGCTTGCGCTTTCACCATCAGCCAGAGATAGAGGGGCAACAGTAAGGTGCAGAGATGGGCAAAGGTGACTGGATTCCAAAAGGTTGATCGGAACCGCCCAGAGGTATGCCAGCCAATGCTTGATGAACTAAAGAGGTAGATCTCGCCTGGCAAGATGAGCACTGCCATTAGGAGGGCTATGTAACTGAGCAGGCGCTCAGCTTGGTTTCTGTGTTGTATGATGGGCCAAAGCGCTGCTCCCGTACCCAGGCTAATTGCAGCAAAGGTTCCCGCGCGTCCCAAGGTCGTTACCGGGGCAGAGGAATAGAGCGTAGAGAGCAGGGCATAGGCCAAAAACAGGAGCAAGGGCAGCGACACGGAGCCCCAGGATGTCAGCAATGTGTGCCAGATGTGGGCAGAGAAGCCAATGCGCAAGAGACCAAACCCAAAGAGAAGCAGCGGTGCCAGCCAACGTAGATTGGTATATAGCGGTCCCACCCAATCCACTTCATTGACAAAACTACCCAAGAACCCCGTCATAAAGGTGACCCCCAGCACGGCGATGGCGCCAAGCACGGTGAGATGGTGGGTTAGCCAGCGAAATAGGAGGGGAAAACAGAGACAACCGGCCATCACCATGAGGCCAACCGACGGTGTCGCGCGCAGCCACAAGAGAACCAGCCCACCAATGGTGGTGGCGAGTCCACAGAAAAAGAGTGTTATCCAGCTCCTTTTTTCAAGGGCTGTTGCATCAGAGATAACTGTATTGCTTGTCATCAATCTGCTCTGCTCTTTGAATAGGTCTGCCAGTGAGAGACGAGATTCCTTGCCCAGTGGGCGGGTGTATAGCGATCGGCCTGCGCAAATCCCTGTCTACCGAGTTGCCGCCACTGCTGCGGATTATCGGTGGCCACAGAGAGCAGCCCGGTTAACCGGGCAACATCACCAGCGTCAAAGAGATAGCCACTGTGGCCATTTTGCACGAGCTCCTCGCTGCTGCCACACTGCTGACTGCAGATCACGGGCAAGGCCGCGGCCACGGCCTCGTGGACCACAACGCCCCACGGCTCGCTGTGGCTGGGCAACAGGAAGCCGCCCACCTGTTTCAGCAATGCCACGTATTCATCTGGCTGCAGAAAGCCCAACATCTGCACACCCGGCATTTGCTCGATCTGCGCAGCCAAAGGGCCGCTGCCCACGATCCACAGCTCCCAGGGATTGTCCACCGCTTGCCGATAGGCCCGATAGGCCTGCAAGAGATCCAGGATTCCCTTGTCAGTCGTCAGACGGCCTGTAAATAGAAAACGGGCGGGCCACGCTGCTTCAGCGTTCATCTGCGCCAACCGCCACTGACCAATGGCACCAAATGTTGCGTAATCACAAGTATAGAAGCCCTGCAAGCACCGGTCGCCTTGGTAGCCCAGTTTGTGGGCAAAGCGTGTCGCACGCCGGCCCGTTGTCCAGAGTGCATCAAAATAGGGATGCAGACGCCAACGCGCCGCTAGAACCCCACTCCATTGACGCACGGTACCCATCCATTGATTGTCCACCCCGCCACAGATGACATAGACCCCTTGTTGGCGCAGAATGCTGGCCAGCCGCAGATAGGCCGGCTGTGTCCAACCGCTAATGAGCAAAAGATCTGGTTGAAAACGTGTTACAGCTGTTTGCAGCTGCGGATAACTCTGTAGCGATCCATCGGGCAAGGTGTGCAATTCAGAGATCCAGGCAAACAGATCATCACGATAGGGATGAGCGGTTGGATCGGCTTGTTCGCGATGAATTCGAAACACCTGCAACTCAACAGCGTGATCTGCAACTAACTGCTGCAAACAGCGATTGAAATATCCAGAAAGCTCACTCCACAAAACAGAAATGCGCATTGTATCCTTCAAGAAAATTCTAGCAGCAGCGTAGGAAACCCGCTGCTGACAGTTTCACAAAGCGGGCTTCAGCCTGCGTCGCTTGCTAGCCCCGCGTATTCATGCTGCACGGTCATTGCTGCACGATCATTGCCGCACGGTCATTGCCGCACGGTCATGAATGAGCCGTGCTAACAAGCGAAGCCCCGTTCACGGGGCTACGGCTCTGTCCAAAAATAACAGGGCGGTTTTGAACGCTTGCCGGGTGAATCAGCACGCTACATTGCGAACTCAAAAACGGACAGACGCTAAATAGCCTCTTGGTCAATGGCCGCTGCAGTTGGCAGTGCCGGTGCCAACGCTGCATGCACGGCATCGACAAACGCACGTGCCGAATTGCTTTGGCCAAATCGTTGCGCTACTTGTTCATCAAACGTCCCAACATTGCCCTGGGCAAGCCAGGCACGTAACGCCTGGCCAATCTGCGCCGGTTGCGTACTATCGACAGCCATGCCAAGTCGATGTTGGCGCACCAGGTGGCCCATCAGCCCAAAGTTGGAAGCCAAAACTGGTTTCGTGGCGATGGCTGCCCGCCCCAGAATCGCACTCATGCCCACGTGTCGCTGGTAGAGAGCAAGTACCAGATCGGCCACTGCAAAGAGGGGTTGAATCTCTGGATCGCCGATATAGCTATCATTTTGAATGATCTGGATCGCATGGTCGCGGCGGAGCTTGCCCAAGCTAGCCGATACCGCGTCGCGGTCAGCTTCGGCAACTTGCCCCACCAACAGGAGGGCAAGTTGCGCTTGCTCAGCTGTTGGCAGCTGAGCAAGCGCTTCCAGCACTTGATGGATTCCTTTGCGGCGGTCGATCATACCAAAGAGTAGCAGGACCTTGCGCGCCGGATCAATCTTCAGGGTCTGGCGCACTAGTGCGCTGTTATCGGGTGCCTCTGGATAGACCTCGACGGGGTCCGGCAAGGGTATTACATTTGCGCTGCCACCTAGCTTACGCAGCGGCGCAACCGCCAGGGGATCAAGACAAAACACAGTGCGCAGTTGGGAATGTCGCAGCGCATTGCGCCAGAGCAGTTGTTCCCGTTGGGTACGCAGCCATGCGCCTCTGGCTGGCTGGCGATTGGCAAGCCTATCGTAATGAAACTTAGGTCGAAAAAAGATACCTGA
Organism: Caldilineaceae bacterium; assembly: GCA_965228585.1. GTDB lineage: Bacteria > Chloroflexota > Anaerolineae > Caldilineales > Caldilineaceae > JAHBVH01. Next base: position 927,497 of record CBDDHX010000004.1, on the reverse strand, counting down.
CGTTTCACAAGGTAAAAAAAGTCCCAATGCTAACGGCAGCTGAAAGCGATCCATGTACATGATTAATCCTTGATCCGCCTGCAACTTGGTTGCATAGCGACAGTAGAGCCGCCACTCCACCCACGCCCACCGCACGAGCGAGCGTTTGCTAGCCTGATATGATTGCAACTCGGCTTGCGTAATTGGCTGCCAGGTTATCCGAGCTTGCGACGCCGTTTGCACTACATCTTGATGCAACGTGGCAAAGTTGGGGGCGACCACAAAGATCAGCTTGTCATTCGTGGCTGGCCAATAGCGCAACAGGTGGCGCAAATAACCAGGGTAGTGACCACCCACTTCAAGGTTGAAAACCACAATCGTCATCGCCATCACCGATTGCCCATGGTGCTTTTAAAAGGGAGCGGTGCAATCGGTAGGGCGAGCCTGCGCCAAATCGTCCAAGCCAGGGAGCGGTCAAGCAAGAGTAGACCACCGAGAAAACCGCAACTAATGAGCCCCGCTTGAATCTGCAGATTCTGCCAGCTCCCCCGCTCTGGCAATAGGGCAATCCCGAGGCCAAGCAGGGATGCTACTGCCCAGGGTTTGGCATAGGGCAAGACGGAAACGACCCAATTTTTTTGCTGCAAGAGCGTGCGTTGGGTGAAGAGATCCGCATAGAGTGCGGATGGAACGGTGGCCAGCAAAACGGCCACGGCTGTTCCATTGATGCCCCATCTTGGCGTCAGCCAGAGCGCGAGCGCAGTTACCCCACCAAGATAGAGCAAGGCAAGGCGTACACCAATGTCAGAGCGCCCCAACCCGTTATAGACCTGAAAGGCAACCGTGGACGGCGTTCGCCAAACCGCGGCAATGGCTAAAATGGCAAGCACAAACCAGGATTGCTCGGCAAATTCTGGACCAACCCAGAGCTGCAGCAGATCCTGGGCACCAGCCACAATCACTGTTGCCAAGAACGCAGAGAGCCAGACCAACAGCCGCACCGCGCGCAGGTAGAGTTGCTGTAGCTCCAAGAGCTGTTCGCGCCCAATCGCTTCCGAACTCAACGGATAGAGCGCGGTGGTGAGGGAAGAGACCAACATTGGGACACGATCACTGATCTGCAGTGGGACGGTATAGAAGGTCAACGTGGCTGCCCCCCAGAAAAGCCCAATGACCGTGCGATCCACTTGTTGGCTGATGCGAGATGCAGCCTGCTGGAGAAACAGCCCGAGAGAAAAGGTAAACAATTGGCGCACCGTCGACTGTAGTGATCGCACCGTCCACGTTGGTTTCTTGCCATCCGGACGGAGATTCCCGCTCTCCACGGCGGGGAGGGAATCTCCTCTCTCTTCGATCTGCTTGGTCACCGACCGTGGCACGTGAATCATGGCCACCCAGAGTAGGGCCAACAGTGCCACCAAATTGGCCAATAGCTGGGCGCTCACGGCACCGAGCAAGCCCTGCCCCAGCCAAATGGCCAGGAGTATGCCACCAATGCGCAAGGTACTGACCACCATTTTGACGCCATTGACAATGTCGTAGCGGCGAATGGCCGCGGGGATGCTTTCCAGGGCACTGGCGACACTGCTAAGGAGAAAGCCAATGGCAGCCAGTTGAAATGCAACAACGGCTTGGGCTTCCATGCTATCGGATACACGAAAGAGTTCGGTTAGGGGCACTGCTGCCAACAAAATGATCACCGTTCCCACGATGGCTAATCCAGCACTCAAAATGACACCGGCAATGGCCGTCTCTCTAAATAGTGGCCAATCCCGGCGTGCATAGGCCTGCGCCAAAAATCGCACGGAGCCTGTTGCCACGGGCCCACTAAAGAGACCAGCATAGCCGGCCAACAGGGTAACAATGCCAAAGAGCCCGTAGCCTTCATGGGCCAACCCACGCAAGATGTAGGGCGTTGTAACAAAGGCCAAGAGCACAGACCACCCCAGGCCCACTGTGTTAAAAAAGATATTGCGAGTTAACCCAGCAGTTAGTGCAACAGCGGGTTTTGCATGTGCTTGACGACTCATGATCGATCGCGTCACCTCAGGTTGCACATTCGGCAGTGCCAGAGACATCTACATATAGATCTGACTTGTTGGCAACCGGTGACATCGTGCTCTGCGTACGCTGTATGATCGTTTCTGGTAATTCGTGCTCCCCCAGCCCCCACGACTGGTCGTTGTAGGCAATGGGTTCTCTTTTGTTGGCCAAATCAATTAGCATGCGCTTCAATTTGCGTCGCCCATATTGATCAATGGAAGGCACGCCAAGTCGTTCCAGCGAACTGGGCGGTCCAAACAGTTTCCCTGCCAGCCAACTCAGTTGATTGCGTCGCCGCTTCTTTAGCAAGGGAAGTCGTTGGATGTGAGACTGCAACCAGATCGGCTGTGGCGTGGTAAAGGATGGGTGATCCATGTGGTAGATCCGATGGGGAGGGAGCAGGATCTCTTCCTCGAGCCCCAGCGCGTACATCATGTAGCAGAAGACGGTATCAAAGTGAATCGAGTGATAGTCCCGTTCCTCAGGTATGCCATGGAGCTTGTTGAAATTTTCTCTGGAAAGCAGCACGAAATCGCCGGGCGCACGGGTGTGTAACAATGGCAGGCTGTACATTTTTTCTGTGGGCCGTTGGTATGTGTAGCCCATGTGATTTTCGCAAAAGGTCAGTCTTTGCGCTACAGAGTCAATCTGAATTACCTGCTCTGGTACATCGACGCGATCGATCCGATAATTTTTGTGCGCATCCAATGGTTGGCTGGCAAGGTAGGCGATCAATGATTCTGAAAAGAGAATGTCGGTTGCCGTCACCAGCACAAATGTGCCCGTTGCCCGTCTGGCCCCCACATTGCGCGCCGTGTGGGCGAGAAATGGCAATTGATCTGCAAAGGGCAGTTGACGATGGAGTTCCGGCGGCACTTGAATTGCGCGAATGGTCGCGCCGTTGCCCACCCGTGACCAATCGACGGCATCTTGCAGGGCTGCCTTAGTGGCAGGTGGGTTCCAATCGACTAGCACCAATTCGAGTGCCAGGCAATGTCTTGCTGCCTGTTCCAGCAAACTGTCGATACAGATCTGTAGTCTGGGAAGCATACCTCCTGCATAATCATCGTTGCGCGAGGTCAAGATGATACTCAGGTATGGTTGCTGTTTCATGGTTCGGCCTTTTTCTGCATTTGGCGTCAATCCTGAAATTCGGTTGTGGTGGTTGAACCAACGCCAACCAGCTACGTGACGCAGAGAATTTCAGGACAAACAATTAATACATCAACGGTTTGCAACAGCAGGGATCATGCTGTAGCCGGCGTACTGCAGCACAAGCAAGCAGCACGCCCTGTGATGCTGGTTACGGTAGCCACGTCACAGGGGCAGGCGCTACACTCACAAATCTGATGCGTAGCGCAGTAGCCAGATAGGGAGGGATTGCCTTCAGCAAGGACATCTTTGAACGTCCATATTTGCGGCCGGTCCATGTCACGGGAATCGTTGTATAGGTGTAGCGCCCACGGATCCCTTTCAGCGCGATTTCCATGCTAATGTTGTAGCCGATCGCCGTTGGCTGGATCTCTTCCAGCACGGTCCGCCTGTAGGCTTTGAAGGAGTTGGTCAGATCGCTACAGGTTGTCTGAAAGAGCAACTGGAGGAATGCGTTGCCAATGCGCGAGATCATGCCTTTCACGACGGTCGACCCACTCACGTTGGCACCCTGCATAAAGCGCGAGCCAAAGACCATATCATTTCCCTGCTCGATGAGGTGGATGTAGATGAGCAGATCGGCGGGCGAATCGCTCAGGTCGCCATTGAATGGGATGAGAATATCGCCCGTAGCGGCGCTGAATCCAGCTTGCAACGCCTTGCCATAACTTGGTGGTTCACCACCCTGCACGAGGAGAACATTTTCGTGCTGCTTGGCAAATGATTGTAGAATCTGCCAAGTGTCGTCTGTGCTATCGTCCACGGCGATTAGCTCAAAGTCAAGCTGATGTTCGGTCAAGAAGGTATGCAGACGCTTCAAGGTGGTCGCCGCATAGTCCACTTCATTTTTAAATGGGATGATGAGCGACGTTTTCATGGTTGGTACTCCGCAACTTGCAATCTCTCTTGGCTGACAAAGTTCGCTCCATTGTCGCCAATGACCTTGACAACTGGATGGGGAACAATGAACTTTCCACCGCAGCTGAGATAATCTGAATATTTCTCGATTAGGAAATCGAGAAAATTCCAAGAGAGCAGTAAATAGTAATCGGGTACTTCCTCAATGGCATTCTCGCCCACAATTGGAATATGCGTACCGGGGGTATAACGGCCGATTTTGTACTGATTGATTTCCGTGAGACACTCAACAAGATCGGGCCCGATCTTGTAGTAGTTGAGCAAGGTGCTGCCTTTTAGGGGAGCACCAATGCCAAAGACACGTTTCCCTGCCCGTTTCAGTTGGTTCAATAGTGTGACCAGGGCCTCTCTATTCTGTTGTACGCGTGCTGAAAACGTGAGATATGTTTGCAGCCGATCGAGCCCTGTCTGTAGCTCTGTGGCAATTGCTTCCCCGATTTTCGGCGATGTTGGGAAAGGTGATTCTTCGCGGCCCACGTACAAGACGAAAGAGCCGCCATGAATCGGATAGAAATCTACATCCAACAGGCGCAGGCCATATCTGGCAAAGAGATCGCGGAGTGGACGAATCGCATGGATCATCGTATGTTCGTGGTAAAAATGATCAAATTGTGCCTTGTCGAGCAGGTCCTTGAGATAAATACACTGGGTACAGAAGATTGTGTTCTCGCCCATAATCAGCGCTAGGCCCTGAATAAAGCTGTGAATATCGTCTACGTGATAGAAGACCGCCGTCGCTGTTATTAGATCCGGACGGAGCCCGAGTTGATGCAATGCCGCGGCGCTCTCTCTGTTCCAAAATGCCTCGAATACAGTAATCCCTGCCGCGCGCGCCAACGCACTGGTGCGCACACAGGGATCAATGCCCAAAACCCGCATACCGCGCTCGCGAAACTTTGAGAGCAGCGTGCCATCATTGGCACCAATGTCTAGCACCAGACTGTTGGCTGGCAACTCAAATTTCTGGATGATCTCCTGCACAAGTTGTTCAAAGTGGGCAACCACCGGTTGATTCACCCCAGTGACGTAGGGGTGGTTGGTGAACATATCATCAACGGGCGGGAACTCTTCCAGTTGTACCTGCCAACACTGGGTACACACCGACATGGCAAAAGGGAAGACCTGCTCCCGCTGGAGTTCATCTACGCTAGGGAAAACGTTGCCATTTGGCTGGCTACCCAGATCAATAAAGCGTTCTAGAAATGGACTATGGCAATTCATGCAATGACTATTTTTCATATTCAGCTCTCTTGTCATTTTGCCTGGTCGTCAACATCGTGGATGTACTTTTACTGTGGATCCGGGCATCGTTTCTGCGAAAAATATCAAAACCATTGCCTGTATAATCTTTTAGATAATCCCGTTCGATAAGTGCTCTCAACTCGCGAAATTCATTCGTTGTGTCTATGCCCGACACGCTCGGCATTGCGTATACATCGATGATGAATCTTGGCTTCTCTTGTTCCAGCTTGGTTAGAAAGTCCTTTCTCAACTGCTGGATATAGGGGGTTGATACATGATGATAAAATTGAAAGTCAAAGATATAGGGCGTTGCAATGACTGCTTTAGCCATAAAAATGGCAGGCAGCGCGCCCCCTGTCCAGTCCAAGGATTGTACTGTATCGGTTGGCGCGAGATGGTCCCTCAGGTAGGACGCGATTTCATCCACTTGGGCATTCCGAGACACTGGCATCGATGGGCTAGACACGAGTTGCTGGCCGGTATCGTAGGCCTGGCGCAGGCTCAGCACCGTTGTCGCAATGAAAACAGCAAGGGACAGGATTATTGAACGGCGTAAATTCGTCGTAGAAGAAGGAGAAAAAAGGACCATGGCTGTACACAAACTTGCAAAATAGATATAAGGCATCCAGTGGTAGTACCAAAATTTTCCCCCAATCGCGACGGATACACTGTACAGTATAGAGAGCGACAGTAACAGGAGGACCAGTTGTTTGAGCGCGACAGAGGTAGAGTGGACGACGACAAGATAGATACCAAAGAGAGATGCGACAAGGAGAGGTCCATATCCACCAAAGTATAGATACCAATAAACGATGTTGAGAAGACGGGCGAAGGTGCTCCGAAACGTAATGTCGCCGGACATCTGTGTATATAGCGGTATATAAGAGGAATAGAGTTCCAAGAAAGATTCAAGTGCCCCAATTCGCCAAAGCCATACGATAGGGAGTGTCAGCGCTGTTAGAAAACCGATTAATACAAAGATGCTTCCTAGAAAACAGAGCTTGATAAGAGCCTTTACTGACTTCGTTTCATCGCGATCCTGTATGCAGCTATAGATGAGCAGCGCGGGCAGTCCAATAGCTGCATATGGTTTAACAAGCGCTGCAAGCGCAAAGAGGATGCCCAGCAGAAGATGAATAACATGAGGCGAATGATGGGCTTTGCGTTGTGTAATGAGCAAGATAGCCGTAGCGATTGGCAACAGGACAATAGTATCTCTTTGCAGCCCCATATAGGGTCCGACGCCTAAATAGATGAGACCAAAGAGGAGACATCCAGCAGCAGCAACCATCTGACCAACCCGCTTCATAAACATCCAGGTGACCGTGAGGGTCGCTGTGAGCCAGGCAACATCCACCATGCGAAAGGCCAAATCGGAGTAGCCAAACAGCTTACCCACTGCCATGTAAAACAGATAGGCTCCTGGTAGATTGGGGTCAAAAATGTCACGGTATGGCACAAATCCGTGTTCATTGATTAAGTAGGCAATATAGTGTAAAACGGTACCATCACCCCATATTCGCCAACGCAAGGACAGACCGAGCTCCACAAAGAAGAGCAAGGCCAGCAGGGCAAGAAATAGGAACCTCAAGCCGTCTACAGCGCTGCGGAAATATTGGTTGGGGCGCAGAATGAAAGACGTGTTACTCATTGTTTTATTTTCTCGTTCTTGCGGAAAATTTCGAAACCATTGCCTGTGTAGTCGGTCTGATAGTGTTGCTCGATAAATGCTCTTAGTTCGGGAAAGTGATGATTTGTGTCCACCCCAGCTACGCGCGGTGTTGCATACACCTCGATGATCAGGCTCGGCATTGCTTCTTCCAGTTCTGCCAGGAACTCGCTTCGTAACCGCTGAATATAGGGATCGGAAACATGATGATAGAACTGAAAATCTGTAACAAAGGACGTTGCGACAACGGCCTCTGCAAGTAACATGCCATGGGTGGCACCACTGATCCATGCCAACGGTTGCACTTGCTCCGTGGGCTCAAGCTGCTCGGCAAGATAGGCGGCAATCTCATCCACTCTGCCTTCCATGGGAGGCGGCGGTGGTTGGCCATAGACCGCCTGTTGGATCGCATCGTGGGCCGGGAGCAGAGATACCATTGCCGTGGTCACGCCAAACGCAACAAGCGGCAGGAGGAGGTGCTGTCCATATGCCCGTGTAGATGGGGAAAAGATCAGCATGGCTGTCCCCAAGCTGGCAAAATAGGCACAGGGCATCCAATGATAAGGCCAAAATTTGCCACCGATCATGACGTAGATGCTGTACAAAAGAGTGAGTGTCAGTAGCAAAACAGCCAACCTTTTCTGCGCCAGATCTGCAGATCGGTGTAGAACAAGGTTGACGCCAAATATTGCGGCTGTTAGCAACGTGCCAAAGCCACCAAACTCTAGATACCAATAGACGAGGTTGAGCAGACGGGCCAAGGGTTCGCGAAATTCGAAATCCCTCGCCATCTCGGCATAGAGCGGTACATAGCTGGAGGTGATCTCCCAAAACGATGCCAGCGCGCCAATCTGCCGCAGCCACAGGAAAGGCAGGAGAAACATTGCCAGAAAGCCGATCAGGGCGAACAGTCCCGCCGTAAGCCAACGGTTGAGCTGGGCCATGCTCGGGGCGGTTTGATTGCTGTCTTGAATACAGCTATATCCCACGACCGCTGGAAGTCCAATGGCCATGTGCGGTTTGATGAGCGCGGCCATGGCAAAGAGAATACCCAACAAAAGCTGGACCATCCACCGCGACTGATTGGGTCGACGGCGTGTAAGCAACAAGAGCGCAAGGGCAATTGGCAAAATGGCAATGACATCCCTTTGCAGGCTCATTTGCGGACCGGCCCCCAGATAGATGAGCCCGAATAGCAAAGCGCTTGCCGCAGCCACGGAGCGACCCATTGGCTGCATCATCAGCCAAGTAGCGCCAAGGGTCGTAGAGAGCCAGACAACATCTACCAGTCGAAAGGCAAGATCAGAATAGCCAAACCAGTTACCCACAGCCATGTGGAACAGATAGGTGCCGGGCATGTTGAGTTCAAAAAGATCACGATAGGGCACAAACCCATGCTCATTGATCAGATAGGCCAGATAGTGCAAAAAGGCCGAATCGCCGCCCAGTCGCCAGCGTAACGAGAGCGCAAGCTCCACCAGAAAGAGCAGTGCCAGCAGCGACAGCAACAACACCGTCAGCCGCTCTACCACTGTGGAGAAGCGAGATGTCGAGGAACTACTGCGCACCTAGTCCCTCCATTGCATAGTTCGCACAGAAGGGCAGATTTTCCCGTAGCCGACCGGGATAGAGTTGCAGCGCCTCATAGGTGCTTCTCCCATCTAGCTGCACAACAGGAGGTCGAATATCGGTTGAAAAGTCTAGATCGACAGCCTCGATTCGATCGCTTTCTAGCCGCAGTGCACTGGCTATTTCGCGAGCAAATTGATAACGTGACAGAGCCTCTGGGCCAACGCAGTGAAAGATCCCCGTGCGATGATTTGCGATGATGTTATCAACCATGGGAAATAGATCGCCGATCCAGGTTGGACAATTGACTAGATTCGCAAAGGCGCTGAATGGCTGCTGTGTGGCCAGCGCGGTGCAGACCAAACTCACAAAGTCGCCGGCAAACCCATAGAGCTGTGCCGTGCGAACGATTGCATAGTTTGCCAGCCGTTCTTGAATCAGCTGCTCGGAAGCAGCCTTGTCCAGACCATACTGTGTCGTTGGGCAAAGCGAATCTCTTTCCAGCCAAGGCTGAACACTGTCGCCAAAGACATAATCCGAGGAAAAGAATAGTAGACGCGCACCAACGTTTGCACATGCTTGGGTGAGATGCGCGGTGATCCCATAGTTGGTGGCGTGGGCCGTTGCTCTGTTTTGCTCACAGTATTGTATGCTCTTGATCGCGGCTAGATGGATGATCAGCTCCGGCGCATACTCCTGGACCAGACGCAACACAGCAGCTTCATCGCGCAAGTCAGCAGACAGAATCCCGTCTCGTTGCACAATATCTACCGGTATGATCTGGTGGCTGTGCCCGGCAAGGAAGCGGCAGAGCTTCGCCCCGACCACGCCTGCTGCACCAGTTACAAGAATGCGCATGGGGTCTATTCCTGGGTTACCTGCATCGTACAGTCAAATTTCGACGAGCTACTGATGATCGCCACGGCCCAGCGTGGGCAGAGTGACCGGCTGCTGAGGAAAGGGCTGTTGTAGGCTAGACCATCCCGGCGTACATAAGCCCATGGCAACCTGACCCATTTCACGCCAGTAGTTTGGGCTTGTTGACCGCCGTGGTATTTACGCCCAACCGTACTAAGCATATTTTCTCTCTAATTTGTGGGCTGCCATTTCGTCAATATGTGCTACCGTTTCATCTCCAAATTTCTCTCCAATCATGGTTAGATAGGGTTGATGGTGGAAGTAGGTCTGGAAGGCATCATCGCGAAAACGCAGTACCTCCGCTGCCGACAGATGCTTGGTTGGCAGTGGCAACGTGTCCACGGCATGTTGCGAGTAGCCGGCCCAGCTCTCTGGTAGTGTCCATCTTTCGCGCAGCGCACTCTGGTAGAGATCCGACCCTGGGTAGGCCATCGCCGTGTAAAAGTTGCCAAACTCGCACTTGAGTTCCAGCGCCATTGCCAGGGTCTCTTGCATGGTTGCATGGTCATCTTCTGGCAGGCCAAAGATATAGTTGCCAATGATGTTGATACCGGCATCCTGCACTTTTTTGATGATGGCGAAGATATCTTTTTGCCCGATCCCTTTTTGGACTTCATCCCGCACCCGCTCATTCGCCGATTCAATGCCAAAGGCCAACCAATTGATCCCTGCCCGTTTGAGCTTCTCCAGCATGTTATCTTTCACCGTATCTACCCGGGTATAGGCCCAGATATTCAGGTCGTAGCCACGCTCAATCAGCAGATCGCAGATGCCAATAACGTGGCGCTGATTGAGAACAAACATCTCGTCGGCGATCTTGATGTTGCGCACCCCATATTGATTGACCAATGTATCGATCTGCTTGACCACGACCTGCGGATCCCAGAAGCGATAGGTATTGACCCGCTCCTTGATCCCAAGTACCTTTTCCCCACTTTTGAAAGGTGCTTGAATGCAACAAAAGCTGCAATGAAATGGACAACCCAACGTTGTATAGATCGCCGCGTATGGTTCGCGATCCAGACCACCAAAGCAGTGCCAGTTGTGTGCCCGATACTTTTCCATGGGCAGGAGATCCCAAGCAATAGTTGGCATTTCTTGGTTTAGATCCTGCAACAATGGCGCTGGTCGGCTAAATTGGATCCCACCATCTGCGCGGTACCACAGGTCGGGCACCTTGTGGTAGGCATCATCTTTGGCCTTTAGAGCCTGGATCAAATTCACGATCGTGTGCAAGCCTTCGCCACTCGCCACAAAGTCGGCAGATTCTTCGGCGAGGGTGCGTTGTGGCAGCGCGGCAACATGACCACCAACCAGCAGAACCGGTTGCGTTGGCTGCAAATGCTTAATGGCTCGACAAACAGCGGAGGCACCGGGCATGACTTGCGTAGAGGCCGATGGTTGCTGCCCATAGACAACGATGGCCGTTAGAAGCGGGCGCATCGCCGCGACCCGTTGTGCGGCCTCATCCGGGGAGAGGTTGTCGGCGCTACAATCGATCAGCGCCACAGAAAAGCCTCTCTGGCGAACAAAAGTTGCCATCAACCCGGCCCACACCGGTGGTTCAATGGCACTCATGGTGGTGCTCAACGACTGATAGATTCGCTTGCGATTGGCAGGATTGATCAAGACCAGATCAACCTGATGTTTCTTTTGCATAATGCGTCTTCCACCTTATAGAGAAAGCAAATAGACTTTGCACCTTGCGGAGTGCACATTCTCTACTGCGCATGTCCAGCGTTAGAGAACGCTGATTCCACCATTGTGCAGCGTTTCAATGATTTCTCGATTACTTGGTCTGCTTGCTGCAGTTCGTTGTTACGATGTAGAGCCTATCCTGAAATTTAGTGGTGATGCGTAGACCACCTCAGGCCAGCCATGTCGAGGCAGAGAATTGCAGGGCAAATAGTCAGTAGATTTCCTTGCTCCCCCATCAAGTGACGGGTAGTTCATTGAGCAAGGAACAGAGTTTCAGAATTTTCGCTCTTTCCAAATCGGGATAGTTGCCAATGTAAAAGCCATAAAAGTGAATATGGTCGACTTTGGGAAAGTGCTTGTGGGCATCTTCCCCCAGGAGCTTTTTCAAGTATGGCTGCCGCAATTGATTGCCACCGCCAGAGGTGCCACGCCGAAATTCAACACCGTGAGCTCGCAACATGGCGACGACCCGTTCATACAGGATCGGGTCAGGCTTCTTGAGAACCAGGGTAAAGGCATAGTTGCAGCTGCCTTCGGTGGCAAAGTCGGTGACATATTTTTCTGGATCCAAATTGGCTAAAAAGAGCGCCAAATTTTCTGATCGGATCTGATTGTTTTCGTTCAGCCGCTTTAGCTGTGAACGGCCGAAAATGGCATTAATTTCGGTGCTGCGCACATTGTAGGCAGGGAACGCAAAGATGAAATCGGGATTCAAATCCGGGTGCTGCTCTTGGTATGATTGCTTCAAGGTTGCTGAATCGGCCTCGCGCACCATGCCATGCGCACGATACATGCGCATGAGCTCATAGAGATCTGGATCATCCGTCGAAATCATGCCACCCTCCACCGTGGTCAGGTGGTGGGCATAGTAGAAAGAGAAATTGGAGAGCAAGCCGTAGGTCCCCAATTTTTTCCCCTGGAACGTAGCCCCATGAGATTCACAGACATCTTCGACCAAAGGAATCTGTTGGTCTTGCAAGGCGTCCAGGAGTTGCTGGTTCAAGGCATTATAGCCAAGAATGTGGGTCAGAAAGACTGCTTTGGTATTTGGTGTAATCTTGCGCAGTACCTCTTCTGAATCCATGCCCAGGGTTCGTTGATCAATATCCACAAAGACGGGGGTATGGCCACACTGCAACACCGACGCAATGTCCGATACCCAGGTCAAGGTGGGAACAATGATCTCGCCCGCCCCATATCTCTGTTGAATAGCGGCCATGGAGAGTAAATTGGCTGATGAACCCGAATTTACAAAGACGCTATGGCGGACGCCCAACCAAGCCGACCACTCTTCTTCAAATGCACGCACGTGCTTGGATTGCGTGAGGATCGGATCGTCTTGTTGCAGGTGGGCGATGACCGCATCCAAATCTTCCCGGGCAATATTATTTTTCATTAATGGCCAGTTGAGATCATGTACAGCCATAGATTCCGTTCCCTTAAATTTTTCCAAACAATAACCTGCACTGTAAAAACCTGCACGTAAAAATCTGCGTGGGCGCAAGCTGCTGCGCCGGCCTGTTTCCCGCTCGTGGTCAATGCAATGGCACCCATGCCCATGGTGCGGTTGGCTTGAAGACGATAGCTTTTTTCATGGTCTACCCAAGAAGGTGAACTACCGTTTGCAAACAGAGCTTGCGTTAGAAGGGGCCCTTGAACTCGATCTCTTGCAGATCTTCGCGCGGGGCGGGCATCCAGCCACTGACCGTGTTGTTGACCATATCAAATGCCTTGGCTGCAATTCGTTGAGCGTTGGGATAGAAGCGCTCCTCAAGCGGCGGCGAGGGGGGACAGCTCACTGGTGCAAAGCCCATGCGCGCGACACGAATATTGGCGAGCTGTTCGGAAACCTGGGCCACGATCTCTGCACTGGCACCACAACTAGTCCAGCCATTATCGACCACACAGAGCCGCCCCGTCTTTTGGACGGAAGCGACAATGGTCTCAATATCCAATGGGCTCAACCAAATCGGATCGATGACCTCGGCCCGGATGCCCACATCAGCCAGATATTGCTGAGCACGCAGACATTCAAGCTGCATCTGCGAAATACCCACCAGAGTGATCTCTGAGCCTTGCACAGCCACCCGCGCCTTGCCCGGTGTCACCGTGTAACGCTCCTCGGGCACATGTCCCCTTTGAAAATGCAGAATGCGGTGCTCAACATAGAGAACCGGGTTGTCGTCGCGAATGGCGTGCAAGAGAGCGCCCTTGGCATCGTAGGGCGTTGTGGGCGCAACCACTTTCAAGCCGGGGACATGCATAAACATGGCATGCAACCCTTGTGAATGTTGGGCACCCTGGCCCCAACTCTTGCCAATCATCGAGCGCACAACCATGGGTACATGAGCCTGACCGCCATACATATAGTAGCTTTTGGCCGCGACATTGATCAGCTGATTCATGCTGAGCATTAAGAAGTCCATGCGAATATGAACGTGAATGGGGCGTAGGCCAGCCAGCGCCATGCCAATCGCAGCACCAGTCATGGCATCTTCGGCCAAGGGCGTTCCAAAGACACGCTCTGCACCATATTTTTCCACCAGACCGCGCGTGGTCCCCTGGATCGCCTTGGGATCATCCACATCCAGCCCAAAGAGAACCACCGATTCATCGCATGCCATCTCCTGGTCCGTCGCCTCGCGAATTGCCTCGACATAGGATAGTGGGCGTTCCATTTTCTTCTTTCTAGATTTAATCATGACTTATGCACCGGTAGGTCCAGTTTATGGTCGTCATCTCTTATACAACTATCGGCTTATACAACTATCGGCTTGAACTCGTCCTAAAGTGGGCTCTGTTTGAAAACAGTAGTTCCGGCAAGCGGGAAACCTACCGTTTTCAAGCCAACCGCACTGTAGCTTGTAGCCAATGCGCCTTGTGAGGTAGTCAACCCCGTGTGCAGTGGTTACACCTTATAAACATCTGTGTACAGCTCATGTGCGTCTGGGAAAGGGCTGGTTTCGGCAAATTCGATCGCTTCTGCAATCTCGGCCTCAACCGCGGCCTCAATTTGGACACGTTGCTCGTCCGCCACCTTGCCACGCAACCAGGCCAGATCATCCTTGTCGCGCCAGGGTTGGGCTTCCTGCTCGGTGCGATAGCCCAACTGATAATCTTCCCCCGGGCCCACGTGCTCCTTCCAGCGATAGGTCCAACATTCAAAGAAATAGGGGCCGGGCTCACCATGGCGCAGGGCTTGTGCGGCTTTGTCGACTTGCTCATGGATCTCTGGAACGTGATTGCTTTCAATGCAATGGGCGGGCATGCCATAGCTCCGTGCCCGTTCCGCAATGTTGGGGTTCTTCTGGCGCAGCCGCTGATGCGTATGAATTGCGTAGAAGTTGTTTTCACAGATGAAAATCAGGGGTAGCTCCTTCAGCGCGGCAAAGTTCATGCTCTCGTGAAAAACACCCTCATCTGTTGCACCATCGCCCAAAAAACTGACCACGATGCCCGGCTTCTTTTGAATCTTCACGGCGTAGGCGTAGCCCACTGCATTGGGAATGGTGGTTCCGACCACGGCAGACGTGCCCATTACACCGTGCTGGCGATCAATCAGATGCATCGACCCCCCTTTGCCCTTGGCACTCCCCGTCACCTTGCCATAGAGTTCAGCCATCATCTGCTTTAGGTCGCCACCTTTCGCGAGATAGAGCGCATGGCTGCGATAGGTGCCAAAGACAATGTCTTCCGGGCGTAGTGCTGCACAAACGCCCACCGCGATGGCTTCTTGTCCAATCGCCAGGTGGACGGGACTTTTGATTTTGTCCGACGGATAGAGGCGGGCGATCTCTTCTTCGACACGTCGGATGCGATAGAAGGTTCGGTAAAATTGTTCGTACACAGGCAATGCGTCTCCCTACTATGGGTATCTCTGAGGCTGCGCGTGGCTACAAAACCACTGATAGGTCTTGACCAAGCCATCCTGAAAAGTGGTCGTGGGCTGCCAGCCCAATGTGCGTAAAGTCGTCGCATCTAGAATTTTGATTGGCATGCCATCTGGACGTTTGGGGTTAAAAGAGAGCTCACCCTGGTATTCCACAACCGCCTGAATGGCCTGTGCCAGTTCCCCAATAGACATGTCGACCCCGCCACCTAGATTAATTGGCTCCAGCCCATCATAGTGATTCATGGCAAAGATCGTTGCCGCGGCCAGATCATCGATAAAGACAAATTCGCGGCGGGGGGTGCCTGTCCCCCAGATTTCCACAGCGGGCGCATTGTTGATTTTTGCCTCATGCATGCGGCGCATCAGGGCGCTCACCACGTGGGAATTTTCCAACGAGAAGTCATCACCTGGTCCAAATGAATTGGCGGGAATGGCGCTAATGAAATTGGCCCCGTACTCACGCCGAAATGATTCGCACAGTTTGATTCCCGCGAGCTTGGCAACGGCATAGGGTTCGTTGGTCGGTTCTAGCGGTCCAGTCAAGAGAGCCGATGGCTGCATGGGCTGCTCCGCGAGGCGTGGGTAGCTACAAGAACTGGCCAAATAGAGTAATTTCTGTACCTTGTGTCGGTAGGCAATTTGGGTCAGATTGCAGGCAATGGCCAGATTGTCCCACATCAGGGTGGCCGGATATTGTTGATTGGCCGCAATGCCACCCGCTTTCCCCGCTGCCACAAAGACATAGGCAGGAGCTCTCGCTTGGAAAAATTCTGTCAGGGCGGCGGCATCAGTTAGATCGGCACCGGTTAGATTGGCACCGGCCAGATCGGTCAGCACCTGCGTATATCCCTGTTGGTGCAGAACCCGTAGCAGGGCAGAACCGAGCAGCGTATCTGCACCGGCCACATAAATGGTTGCATCTTTCTCCATCATCACTGCTTTATGTCAATTCCTTTTTATGTCAATTTCTATTTATGCTAATTCCTTTGGTTGCGCCAACTCGCGAAACGGCTTCAAAACCTGCCCTTGGCGAGCAATTTCTGCCTGCGACAGATCCTCTCCACGGGCATAGAAGATGATCTGGCTGCCAAATGATTCAAATTGAAAGGGCACATGAATCAGATGCTGGAGCGCCGCTTTCAGCGCGGCTTGTTTTTCCGGCGGGGCCAACAGCAGTAGAAAGCCACCACCACCCGCGCCAGTGATCTTGCCCCCAACCGCACCGGCAGCACGGGCCACGGAATAGAGATCGTTAATTTCTGGATTGGAAACCAGCGGACTTAGACTCTGTTTCAAGAGCCACCCCTCGTGCAACAGCTCTCCAAATGCCGCCATGGGCTCTTGCCCATGTAGCAACGAGATCCCTTCGTCAACCATCGCTTGCATGCGCTGCAATTGGCGCTGTTGCGCTTGGAGCTTATTGGCGTAGCTCTGGGCCATTTGAGAGGCGGTGCGGCGAATTCCCGTGTAAAAGAGCAGCAGGTGGCTGTTCAATTCGTGGAGACGAGCAGGCGACAGCAACATGGGCCGCACCGTAATCTCACCGTTCGGCAAAAAAGTAGTCTGATTCAACCCGCCATAAGCTGCCGCTACCTGGTCTTGCGAACCGACTGTCTCTTTGAGCACTTCCTGCTCGATGTAGATTCCTTCGGTGGCTAGTTCCTGCTTGCTGCGCATCTGGCCTTGCAACCCATAGAGCGCATGCAACAGACCAATCGTAAAGGCAGAGCTTGATCCCATTCCACTACGTGCCGGTAGGTCGCCATCATGATGGATTTCAACACCGCGCTCGATCCCCAAATGGTGCAACAGGGCTCGAACCACTGGGTGTTCAATCTGATCAATGGCTTGGCAAAGTTCAATCTTGGACCAAGCGACGCGGAACTTATGCTCAAAAAATGGAGGCAAATAGCGACATGTCAGGTAACAATATTTGTTGATCGTGGTCGATAACACAGCACCACCGTGCTGCCGATACCATGTTGGATAATCTGTCCCACCACCCAGGAAGGAGAGCCGATAGGGTGTTCTGCTAATGATCATAGGTGATTTAGTTTCATTGAGAATTGGGCCGAACTAGCTCAATTCGGCGAAATATCTGGGCAGAAAACAGGAGCGCTTCTCTCGGAGCAATCAGCAGATGGCACGCGCTACCAAGCGCGATGGTTTTCGCCCAAATTTGTCTCTTTAACCGACCGAGTGGCACCGTACAAATTGTGTTCGACCAGTTGACAAATCAGGTGTTCAATGGCCAAGTGTGTTTCTTGGATGTACTGGGTATGGTGGCTGGGCACCGAAATTACAATATCTGCGAGCGTGGCTAACTGCTGCGAAGGCGCAAAAGAGGATTCGCCGGTGAGCGCGATCGTGTGCATGGATTGGCGCTGTGCCTGCTGTACAGCACGAATTGCATTGGTCGAAAGCCCGCTGGTGCTAATGCTCAGCAACACATCTCCCGCTTGGCCCAGCGCTTCAACCTGTCTGGCAAAGACATTTTCATAGCCAGAGTCATTGGCAAACGCGGTTAAAAATGAAGTATCCGTTGTGAGCGCAATGGCTGGTAAGGCCGGTCGATCAAACTCTTTGGTTAACCGGCCCACAAACTCCGATGCCAAGTGTTGACAATCGGCTGCGCTTCCCCCATTGCCACAAAGCAAGAGCTTGCCACCTTGACGGTAGGCACTGGCAATTAAATCAGCGGCCGCCTGGATCTCCCATCGGCAACACTCGGCGGTCTTCTGCTTGACACTGGCACTCTGTTGTAAATATTCTTCAATTACGTTCATGTGGTTTCAACATTACCCTGTGAAAGACTACCCTGTGAAAAAATCAGCGGCGGCGTAATAGCTCTGGGGAAGGCCAATATCAATAAAGTCGCCGTTGCTCGGATAGCCATGGAGTCCCCTTGCTAACCAGCTTGGAAAAAGTTCTCGCTCCAACGAAACTGCCTGTTGGTCGGGAACAGCCGTAAACAAAGCTTGATCAAGTAAGTAGATGCCGGCGTTGATCCAGCCTGGTTGATCGACAGCACCCTTTTCCTGAAATGCAACAATCCGTCCCCGATCACTCATCTGAACCTGACCATAGCGCTGCCCATTCTCTACATGGGTAAGCAACAGCGCACCGGTTGCGATTCGCCGTTGCTGATACCACGTCCAAAAGGCGTTTAGATCAGCCACACAGTAGGAATCTCCGTTCATGACAAGCATGGGGTTTGACGGGCACTTGGGCAGGGCGTATTTTACGGCTCCTCCTGTGCCCAAGGGCTGCGCTTCGTGTGAATACTCAAGGACCAACGAGCCATAGTGGGTGCCAAAAGCAGCCTCAATCTGCTCGCCCAGATAGCCGGTGCACAACACAACATGGCGTACCCCAAGGGCAAGCAGCTGATCCAATAGATAGCTGAGAAATGGTCGTCCCTCTATCTCAGCCAATGCCTTGGGTCGATCGGCAACCGCCGTCCGCAGCCGGGTGCCCAATCCACCGGCCAAGATGAGCGCGCTTACCTCATTCACGGTTCTGATCATCTGTTGATCTGCTCACTTGTGACGGCTAGTTATTTTTGTGGGGCGACCGCCCCAACATGCGCAACCCCTTGCGCAGCTCCTGGATTCCCTGATCCAACGAGCGGTTGGCGACAAAGCCAGCCTCGCGCAATCGTTGATTGGAGACAATATAGTTGCGCTGGTCGGGGTCGCTTCCAATTTCGGCAAAGTGCAGATAAAAGTTGGGGACATACTCCTTGATTTTGCAGGCTAGCTCTGCCTTGGATAGGTTTGCATCGTCGAGACCTGCGTTAAAGCAGCGGCCGACCATCGCGTCAGCATTTTGGATGCAATGGATGAAGCAGTCTGCCACATCGCGGATGTGAATATAGTTGCGCTTGAAATCTTTTTCAAAGATGACGATATAGCCATCGGTTGTGGCAGCATAGACAAAGTGATTGACCAGCAAATCGAGCCGGAGTCTGGGCGACATGCCAAAGACCGTGGCAAGCCGTAGTGATATCGTATTTTCGCGCGCCAGAACAGCCTCTTCCGCCACTACTTTGGTTTCTCCATAGAGCGAAATCGGCTCGAGCGCACTCTCCTCGGTGCAAAAGATCTCGCCCGATTTTGTCCCATATCCACTGTTGGTCGTTGGGTAGATGATGAGTTGCTGCGGGCTCGCCATTGCCAAGAGGGAAGTGATCGCATTCAAGTTGATTGCAGTGGCGAGCCAGGGATTACGGTCACAGGCGCTAGCTCCCACAATTGCCGCCAGGGGAATGCAGATATCAGCTTGAGCGAGCAGCGCCCGCATCTGCTGCTCGTCACGTACATCACCCCGAACAAAGTCAAACTTGGGATTGGCACAGAGATGCAAGAGCGAATGTTGCCCATACATCAAGTTATCAATCACTGTCACGTGATAACCGGCTGAAAGCAAATGTTCACAAAGGACTGAGCCTAAATATCCGGCTCCGCCAGTAATGAGAATCCGTTGAGACATAATCTATGACACCTTGATCAATGTTTGCTGTAGAGCGAAGTAGAGTCGAAAAACTTTTGAAATTGAGTTTGCCAAGCCATCCGCAAAGCGGCGCAGAAGTACAAAAAACCGATCCTTTTTCCAGGACTTTCTAGCTATTATCTAGGACTAGTTAGTCCAGTGCTTTGCCCACAAGTCCAATGCTTTGCCCACAAGTAGTTGTCAACCTAAGCAACTGTCCGCAAACAACTTAGTCGTTTCGAGGTGAATCAGCAGACGAAATTGCTAACGCACGAACGGAGAGTGATTCAGGGTCACAGCGGTTGATGGTTGAACGGAGCGGGCTTCAGCCTGCGTCGTTTGCTAGCCCGGTGCATTCATGCCGGGGCGGTCATTGCCGCACGGTCATGAATGAGCCGGGCGAACAAGCGACGCCCCGGTACCAGGGCTCAGGAACTGATTTCAGCTATCTCCCGGTTAGAACAACAGAAGAGGTCCGCAGAACAATGAGCAGATCGAACCAGAAAGATTGGCGCGCAATGTATTCCAGATCATATTGGAGCTTACGCTCTGCATCTGCCACAGAATCTCCATATGTATAGTTGACCTGTGCCCACCCCGTTAGCCCCGGCTTTACTTGATGGCGCAGAGTGTAATCTTCAAGCGCTGTTGTCAACAGCGCCACAAATTCTGTTCGCTCTGGGCGCGGTCCAACCACACTCATTTCACCTTTGAGAATATTCCAACATTGGGGTAATTCATCGAGGTGGGTTCTGCGTAAAAAACGACCAATGGGCGTAACGCGTGGATCGGCCTTCACTGCCCAAACCGCGCCGTTGGGTTCGGCTTGCACAACCATCGACCGGAACTTAATAATTTGAAATGAACGCCCCCGCAGGCCAACACGCTCCTGGCGATAGAAGAGAGGACCGGGTGCCAGACAGAGGTTGAGCAACCAGATGACGGGAGCAATTACGAGCAGTCCGCCTATTCCTAATAGACCAAAGATAATGTCAAAACATCGCTGTGTGGGTCGATAAGCCGTAACGGCGAACTGTTGCTGTAAGCGGCTCCACACCCAGGATGAAGAGAGTGGATTTTCCTGCATTTTTCCGCACTTTAACTTTAGTAGAACGTTAGTAATCTCCCCACGGGGAGTTCTTGGTCTATGGGTACAGTGGAATCGTATCCGATGCTCACGCCAGAAGAACTCCACCTCGGCAGACAGCTAAATTTAAACTAAATGTAAGCTTGCTTATCTTATCACCAAAACATCTAGACGCGACGCGCCAAATCCTTACGATATTGTAATCTACGCGAGCTTGTTGTGCTGGTAGAGCCAGCTAGCCGAACAATCCCTGGAAATCGAATAATTGCCCATGCCGCGCCCAAGGTCGGCTAGCTATAGCGCACCTTACTGTTGCGCCAGGTGAAAAAACAGAGCAGCACGCGCTGGGAGCACAACTCACCGGGTTGCAGAGATCCAGTCATCACAACACCACCACATCGTTCTCACATTTGCCCGTTTCTCGGTACCAGCGTATGGTCTGTTGCAACCCGTTGTCCAATTGGACTTGTGCAGAAAAGCCAAAGAGTGCTTGTGCGCGCGCTGTGGATAGGCGGCGCCGTGGCTGTCCATTGGGCTTTGTCCGATCCCAGCAGATCCTGCCTGTAAAGCCGGTAGAAGAGGCAATTGTCTGCACGAGATCGCGGATCGAAATCTCTTCGCCACTACCCAGGTTGACAGGCTCGCTCCTGTTATAGTGCTCTGCAGCCAACAATATTCCCTCGGCCGCATCATCCACATAGAGGAATTCGCGGGTAGAGGAGCCATCACCCCATACCGTTACCGACGGCGCATTGTTCTCCTTGGCTTCGGTAAATTTCCGGATCAGTGCGGGGATCACGTGCGACGTTGCCAGATCGAAATTATCTCCCGGGCCGTAAAGGTTGACGGGCAGCAGAAAGATCGAGTTATAATCATACTGCTGCCGATAGGCTTGGCTCTGGACAAGCAGCATCTTCTTGGCCAGCCCATACGGTGCATTCGTCTCTTCGGGGTAGCCATCCCACAATGTCTCCTCGCGGAATGGCGTCGGTGCCAGCTTGGGATAGGCACAGACGGTGCCAATGGCCACAAATTTTGGAATTGCGGCAAGCCACGCCTCATGTAGCAACTGAGTTCCCATCATCAAGTTATCGTAGAAGAATTCAGCCGGCCGCTCCCGATTGGCGCCAATCCCACCAACATTGGCGGCCAGATGAAGAATCAGATCAATCGGCTTGCCACCGGCCCGGGCTGCTCCAGCCGTGGAACCGTGCGCCATCATTCCTTGGTCGGCAAAGAGCTGACGAATGGCCGCAAGCTCTCGCAAATCATAGTCACGCTGTCGTGGCACGACTACCTCGGCTGCGCCCTGCTCATGCAACTTTCGCACCACAGCAGAGCCCAGAAATCCGGCACCTCCCGTGACAAGCACGCGCTTGCCATACCAAAACGGATGCATTGCAGTAGACCCAGGCGAGCGTTTACTGCGATGATTGTAACCAGACAATGAGTACCGCCCTTTCCATACATTGCCACATATTCGCCAGAGAATCTCCCGATAAGCTGCTGAGAACGATAGCGAATGTGCGCTAGATCATAAAACAATTACAGTGCGGTTGGCTTGAAATTGTAGGTTTCCCGCTTGCCGGAACTACTCTTTTCAAACAGAGCCCACTTTAGATGCAGTCATCCTCAACATTGCTGCCATAGCCATAATTTACCTGTGCCCAGCCCGTCAGTCCCGGTCCTACACGGTGCCGCTCGTGCTCGCCCCGTAGGTTTGGGGCGAGCAGCCTCACAAATTCTGGGCGCTCGGGGCGCGGGCCAATCAAACTCATTTCGCCTTGCAAAATATTCCAATCTGGGTCCGAGACAAGAACTTGCCAACGGAGGTCACCCGATCATCATCTGCTGTTGCCCATTTGCTGCCCACATCCTCGGCAGCCACGATATCCTCGGCAGCCACGATCATCGGTCGGAATTTGATTTGGTGAACGGAACTCCATCGCGCCCCACCCGGGCGAACCATCGATTTAACAGCCACGATTTAACAGCCAACGCAGCGGCACAATGGCCAGAACGAGCAAACAACCCAAGAGAGCAACAGAGATATCGATCGTGCAGCAGTAGTTAATCGCTGATCCTGCCACAGCAAGCGCCATGAGAACCGTTACCACGCTTTACGGCACACAGCGCTCACCGACAGCAGAACGTACAACCGAGCATAGTCACAGCAATGGCTCATGCGTCAACGTTGACCTTACACAAAGGAGCATGCGCTCAGGAGCCCTCTGGCCTGAGAAAAAAAAGCCAGCATAAATAGAGGCAGCAATCAAGTTTCTACCGTCATGGTCGTTTACCTATCCTCAGGGGCAGATAGAATCTGCTGCTGATCCTGCCAAATAGACGATCCATTGCAAAGTCGCACGGCTATGCATGCTTTTACACGAGAGTAACTGTGCGACCTTTAATGGGTTTATCTACAGTGCGGTTGGCTTGAAAACGGTAGGTTTCCCCCTTGTCGGAACTACTGTTTTCAAACAGAGCCCACTTAGGAAGAAACGATGCACCTTTGGCAAGAATGAAAATTGTGTACTGGGATAAATGGATGGTTATGAGCTAGGGCAGCGGTGGCGTGGATAAGAACCTGTCCATATGGGGATAACTCTTTTCCGATCGACAGAACGATCTCAATAGTCCAAGGCCAAATGCAGAGCACTCGAATGATTTCACCTGTTCTCAATAGAATTCTCAGTATAAATTGTTAAGCCTGGTGGGTCGTTGCAGTAGATACAAAACGAACCCTTACAAGAAAGCTTAACAAACCTCACATAAAGTCGTAAACAGGATTACTTTATTCAGCGTAACATACGCCAATTGGAACGCCAAATGGGTAGTAAAAAAATAGTAGAGGTAGTTCTACGGTAAGTCCGTAAAATTGCGTAGAGGTGCGACAGGTGAGGGTGAGCATTTCAATCGTTCACCGCTGGTTCACCCATACTTTCTGCCAAAACGGCCATTGATCAGCTTTGGCTATCGTCTATTTGTATTACATGAAATTGCTGACCAATACGGAAATATTCAGGCCAATAGATTCAATTCCGCAACCATGTGGAAACATTTGCTTGCTCACCAATAAATCGCCTGCAGAAAGTACACTCATTGCTACCCATCTACCCCCACGGACTGTTGATGCGCCCGCATTGCCAGCCCGCTGGTAACGCCACCAAAGGTATCCAGCTGGACAAAACGCGCGGCAGGCAATTCAGTGGCCAACATCTTTTGAAAGAGTGGAATCACCGAAGATCCCCCCGTGGTTACAACGGCATCGACAGCCGTGGCAGGTAGCTCCGCCGTCGCTAATATGGCCCGCACGCCCAGCCGCGCGTCCGACACCTCATTCCCAATCGCGCGGTTGAAGCGTTTGCGGCGCAAAGGCAATGCGAGCTCAATGGCGTCGGCCTGCATGGTCAACGTGGTCTCCTCGACATCGGACAAGCGACGCTTCGCCTGCTCGATCCGCTCGAAAAGGGCAAAGCCGTGGTTACGCGTCACCAGCGCTTCCAGCGCCACGAACTTTTCACGCTCCGGGCTGTAGCGCAGCGCACGGTTGATCACCTTCAACGCCTGGGGACGCGATAGGTTGGGGATCGACTGCCAGAGGTAGAGCAACTCCGCCAGATCCGCGGGGAAAGGAATCGGTTGATCATCAAAGTTAATATCTATGGGTGATTCGCTGCCAAAGTGAGGCGCGACGATGTGTTGCATCATTGCGCTGTCCAGATCATCGCCGCCGACGAGCACACCGTGCGTCGCCAGGATGGAATGGCTCCCTTGGCCGTTGGCACGCAACAGGGTGAGATCCAACGTGCCGCCGCCAAAGTCAAAGATCAAAACCGTCTCTGGTGCCGTCACCTGCGCCAGGTAAAACGCGGCAGCGGCCACCGGTTCGGGAACAAAGTTGATGGCGGTGAAGCCGGCTAGTTCTGCCGCTTCCCGCAGTCGCGCTTCTGCCCGCTGATCGGCGGCTGGATCGTCGATAAATTGCACGGGACGCCCCAAAGTTGCCGCGGTGATTTCCTGTCCCAAATAGTCGCTGGCTTGATGCCGCACGTGGCGCAGAAGCAGGGCAATTAACTCCTGTAACCGATAGTACCGCCCAAAAATTGTGGTGCCCTTGTAGGAGTCGCCGCGCAACCCCGTCTTGATCGATTGCAAGAGACGACCACGAATCCCCACATCCTCCTCAATAAAGGTGTCGTAGACAATTGTGATGTTCTCTTGTGCATCGTGCGAGGCAACGGTGTTGGTGAGCGTACCAACGACTTTCTCCTCAAAGACCACCTCGCGACCGGTATCCTGCTCGAGAAAGGTCTTTACTGCGTCCAGTCCCAGGTGGACCTGTTGTGCTCGATTCACGTAGATCATGGAGCGGAGCAGGTTGGAATTAGCATTCTGCGGATCGAGTGGAATCGCAGTGATCGCATGGCCATCATAGAGGGCCGCGGATGTGTGGGTGGTGCCAAAGTCAATTCCGATGCGGCACGGCTGGGGTCTGCTTGAAAAGTGGGTCAAAGTGATCCTCCACAGGGTTATCGTTCGGTATATTTACTCATGTAATGCACGTTCACTGGATCAAGCGCAGAGCTGCTTCGTCGCACCACCGCGGCTGGCAGATCCTGCGGTACGCGAGTGCATTGCACAGGTCTCAACAGCCCAACTCTGCCCCATGATCGTGTCACCTGTGCGCTGCACACCCGCCGCGGTGCCACCCATTCACCCCTGCAACGCCTCTTCACTGGATCAAACGCTGATTCCACCACTGTGCAACGTTACCATGATTGCTCGAAAGTTGCTCCCCGGTTGGCTTGAAAACAGTAGGTTTCCCGCTTGCCAGAACTACTCTTTTCAAACAGAGCCCACTTTAGGCGCGTGGTAGCGGGTAGTTTTTCAGCAATCACGCTCGCCTGGTACTGTTGGGCGTAAATACCAGGGCGGTAAACAAGCCCAAGCTACTTGCGTGAAATGGGTCAGCTTGCCATGGGCTTATTTACGCCGGGATCTACTAGAGACGGTAGGTGGCAACTTGAGTTGCCAACGTTATTGTCCGCTCGCTGGGACAACTGCCTTCCACAGATGGCGCAGATGGCGTATTTCCAGGCCATCGCTACCGGCAAAGTCGGTAAAGATCTGCGCCAGCACCGGCGCAACTTCCCCATAAGCCGGCACCTCGTCGGGTGCATAGCCCCAGGCCAACAAGGTGTAGAATTGCTCAGGCGTGCCAATAGAGGCGGATACATCGAAACTCCACCAACTATGTAACGGCACTCGCGCGACGGCCAATCGTGCCTCGATCGCCTTGCGCGCCCAGTTGGGATCATCGGGAACCCACTGCCAGCGCAACGGCTCGGGCACCCGATCATTCCAGGGCGGCAGGGGACGCGCGTCGGGCACGAGCATAATCAGCGTGGCCCCGGGTCGCGCCACTCGGCTCGCATCTTCGATCCAGTGAAAGGGCCCGCGCCGCGAAATGAGCAGATCGAAGCTGTTGTCAGCCGCGGGTATCCGGGGAGCTCCCCCGTTGGCAGCCATACTTGAATCGTGACAGAGATAGGTGACGTTGGTGACACCTGCTGCCTGGGCTGCCAGCTTTGCCTGATCGATCCAGCTCGCAACGCGGTCATAGGCCAGAATGGAACGGCAGCGGGGTGCCAGGTCGAGCGCCACGGCACCGTGCGCACAGCCCACGTCAAGCAGATCGACCGCTGGCCCCAAATGTTCCTCGACCAGCGGCAGATACTCATCCTCGCCATTCCACTTGCCCAGCTTTTCGGCCCAAGGATACCAGTAGCCCCGCTGCATGGTGGCCAATCGATCGTACCAAGCCGGTGAGTGAGGTTTTACGCTCATATTTTCTGCCTTTCGGGTAAACATTGCAAAGTAGCGCCACTGTTCTGATCCACCAACAGCTCAACCATTGCTGCTTGCCTTCACAGCAATGGTTGAGCTGTTGTTTTCTCCTGCACGGTGCAACGCTAGGTAGATGGAATGCTGCATCCCCCTTGCTGTCAGATTTACCCGTTGGTAGTCACTGCCCGGATCTTGGCGGCCGATTCGGGCGTCGAGACAACTTTGTAAGAGGTAATCTTGCCATCTTGGAGCAGAAACTCGACATCTTCTGCCAGCGGCGCAATGCCTTCGCGGCGACCGGTGTCAGTCGTGATCTCTGCATGACAGCTAACCTTGTTGCCGCTCACCCGCAGACCGGTGATATGGGCAAGGCCGTTGTCATCGATCACACGCTGAATGCGTGCCAACAACTGCGCTTTACCGCGGGTTATCTTGGGCGGTTCATCGGGAAAGATGATGCCAATGCGTACCACATCTTCGGCCAAATATGGCGCCACGATTGCGGGATCCTGATCAGCCAGTGCCTGATAGTAGCGACGGACGATTGCTTCATTCTGCGCTTCTGTGGCAACACTCATGCCATTCGCTCCCTTCAATAGCTGTTGCTCGGAATAGAGGTGGAGCTGAACGCGGGCCGAAAGAATGGCGGCCGCGGCCCGATTGCTCACCTGCAATTTGCGATAGAGATTTTGCAGATGCTTTTTCAACGTGTTTTCGGCCATGACCAGCTGTTGAGCAAGTGCCCGATTGGTCAGCTGCGCGGCATCTTCCTGGCCCAGCAACATGAAGAGCTCCCACTCCCGTTGGGTCAATGCCGACCAACTCTCGACGCCCTCTAGCAACTCGGTAGAGAGTGTGGTCAGGAGCGGTCGTTGGCGCAGATTGGGCAGCTCCCGTCCGCTAGCTTGGGCGCTTCCACCGCTTTGGCTACAGCGCAACTGCGTGTTGTGCAAGATGTAGCCAAAGCCCCGGCGCGTCTCCAGAAAGCGCGGGGTGTGGGCGCTATCTCCCAGCTTTTTACGCAGCCGAAAGACCACCAGATCCACCGCCATTGGGTTTCCCTGCACGGCGCTGTTTATCTCTGTACTGTTGCCCCACATTGCCGCCAAAAGCGCTTGCTTAGATACAACATCACCAGGCTGTTCGGCCAGACAATGCAACACCCGATATTCCTGTGGTGTCAGTGCAATCTCCTGGTGATCGAGGAGGGCAGCGCGACGACGTGGATCAATGGTGAGCATGGACAATGGATCGACTCCTTGTTGAGCGAGCGCAGAGCTGCGCGGTGCGAGCGTGAACATTGCACGGGTGGATTCTCTCCACGTTCAAGCAGTATAGAGAAAGCAGCTCTTTGATGCAATCACCAATGTGGCGTAGAAAAGGAGTAGAGATTGAAATGGAATAGAAAGGCAATCTCTATGGCTATTGGCTGTGAAATTCGTTATACTGAGAACAGGGAAAGAGCAGTAGCAGCGCCTGGCTATTCACCCGTTGCGCCTTGCGCTGCGGTGGACAGATCACATGCGCCCCTCCCACAGCTGTTGCATCTCGTTTGAGCGCCCCAACAATTCATCGAGTGTTCCTTCGTCTTCGACCGCGCCTGCCTTCAACACCAAGATGTGATCGGCCCGGCGCAAGGCTGCGCGCCGGTGGGAAACGACAAGGCAGGTCGGCATCTCACCATTGGTATTGCGTGCAAAGAGCCGCTCCCAGAGTGTGCGCTCTGTCTCAACATCGAGCGCACTGGAGAGATCGTCGAAGACATAGAGTTCAGGCCGCCGCACGATCATGCGCGCGGTCGCGGAACGCTGGATCTGCCCGCCCGAGAGCCGCACCCCGCGTGGCCCCACCATTGTGTCGAAGCCTGCTTCCAGATCCTGTAGATCCTTCTCCATCACTGCACCATGCAGCGCATCATCCAAATCAGCCTCAGTCTCAGGTATTCCCATGAGAATGTTGTTGCGGAGCGTGTCACTAAAGAGGCGGGGTACCTGGCCCGTGTAGGCGGCCCGCGGCGGCACAAAGAAGTCAGCGCGCGCGTCGACAAGCTCACCGTTCCAGCGCACTTCCCCCCGATCCAGCGGCAACAGCCCCAACAGGGCACGCAACAGCGTGCTCTTGCCCGCGCCAATGCGCCCGGTGATCACCGTGAACGAGCCGCGCGTCAGCTGTAGATCCACCCCTGCCATGCCGCGGCCGGAAGCGGGATGGCGAAACGTGAGATCGCGCGCGGCCAGGGTCTGAAGCCGATCGCGTGGACCTTTGCTGGGCGCGGGAATCGCCGGGAAGTTGCCATCGAGATGGACCGCAACCGGTTGCACCAGCGTTTCATACGCAGCACGATTGGCCCGCTCGACGGCAATGCCATTCACGAGCATGGATCGTTCTGTTGGTGCAGCGGAAACAGCCGCGCGTGGGTCGCCTTTGGCCTCTGCGCCCACAAAGTCCGATTCGTTGCTGCGCCGCACGTTCTCGATCTGGCGTGCCATGCGATGCACCGATACATCGACCTGCTTCTGCACCGCAAACATGTTGCCCAGGAAGGTCAGCCCTTCGGTCACTTCCCAGAGATAGGCCACAAAGAGCGCAAAGTCGCCGACGGTAAAGGTGCCCCGGCTCATGGCCTGCCCCACCATGATTAGAACGATCCCGGTGCTGATTTCGACGGTGCTCATGAAGGAGGTGTCAATCAATTGGCGAAAGAGGGTATCTTTGAGCGAAGCCCGCCGCCGTTCCTCGTTGAGTTCGGTCAGTCGCTCGTTGATCTGCCGTTCTGCATTGGCCACCTTCACCGCCTGCACCGAGCCAAACATCTCGGCAATGAAGCCGATGACACGGCTGGCCGCGCGCCGCCGTTCGTCGCGATAGCGCTCCAGCCGCTGGCGCATCAGGTTGATCGTTACCATGACCAGTGCCAGCGGCACAATGATCACCCAGGTGATCCGTGGGTTGATCGAGAACATAACGGCCAGACCGATTGCCGGTAATGCCAAAAAGCCCCAAACATCGACCATCCGATCCACGGCAAAGTTCCCGAGTTGACGGACATCTCCAGTAAAGCGGCTGACCGCCTCGCCGGGAGAGTTGGGCAACGCGGCCGCACCGGGTTGGCGCAGGATGGCCTGCAACATGTTGATGCGCAGCGAACCAGTCAGGTGATTGCGAAATCGAATGTAGATGAGGAAATTGCCCATGAGCAGCGCAAAGCGTGCCAGCCCAATCCCCACCAACAGCGCCAACAAGGTGCCAATGCTCCAACTCACCGCCGCGTCGCCCGTGAGTTTGTTCAAGATGGAACGGGTAAAGAGCGCGGGCAGCAGCGGCAGCGCGTGAAAGATGCCCCAGGCCAGCGCATTGATTGCATAGGCCCATGGCTGATTCCGCAACAGCCGGTATGATATCTGCCAAGTGTTCATCGATCTCCCTTTCTTCAATACAGAGTCTGTGCTACAGAGTCTGTGCTACACAGTCTGTGCCAGTACACAGTCTATGCCGGTACATGATCTATGCCAGTACTTCGGCCATGCCGGTGCGCAGGAGTTGCGAAAAATGAGAGCGGGGGTTGGTTACCAGGGCCACCCGATCGCCCTGCTCCACCACTTCCCCATCGCTCAGGATCATGATCTGGTCGGCCCGCTGCACAGTTGCCAGACGGTGTGCCACAATAATTGCGGTTCGCTTGTGCAACAGGCGGTCGATCGCCCGTTCGATCAGCGCTTCTGTCACCGGATCGAGACGGGAGGATGCTTCATCCATGATGACCAGCCCCGGATCCTTGAGGAAGACACGGGTAAACGCGAGCAGTTGTGCTTCGCCCGCGGAAAGTCCACGGCCATTGGCTTCGAGCCGGGTGTCGAGCCCCTCTTCCAGGCCAGCCACCCAGTCGCCCAGGCCCAACTCTTGCAGCGCCGCCATGGTTTGTTCATCGGGAATCGAGCGGTCAAAGAAGGTCAGGTTGTCACGCACGGTGGCCCGAAAGAGTTGAACCTCCTGCGTCACCATCCCCACGCGGCCGCGCAGATCGTCAAGGGCCACCGTGCGCAGATCATGCCCACCCAGACGGATTGCACCGGCACTCACATCATAGAGGCGAAAGAGCAAGCGCGTGCTGGTCGTTTTGCCACTGCCCGTTCGCCCCAGGAGCCCCAGGACTGTTCCAGGCTCGAGTTGAAAATTCAGGTCACGCAGGATCAGGTCATCCGCGTTGTAGCCAAAGTCCACGTGGTCAAAGTGGACAGCCAGTGGCCCATTGGGCAAGGTTGCGGCCACAGTTTGCGGCGTCTGCACTTGTGGTTGGATCGCAAAAAGTTCCCCAATGCGCCCGATGCTGGCGGTGGCCGCCTGCAGATCCTGAAATTGGCGCGCCAACTGAATCACCGGCCGCTGCAGCGAATTGCTGTAACTCAGGATCAGATAGACGGTACCGATGGTAATGAGCCCCTGTTGCAAGAAGTAGGCCCCAATGCCCAGCGCCAACGCCAGGTTGATGGTAAAGATGGTGCCCGCCAAGCCCCAGGTCAGGTTGCCGGCCAGGAAGGCACGGCGCGCGGTGCGGTAAAGTTCATAGGTAAAACGTTGCAACCGATCCATGACATAGGCAACGCCACCGACCGCGCGGATATCCTCGGTGCCGGCCAGCCATTCTTCCAGCCCACCCACCAATTGCGAATTGGCCTCGCGCTGTTCGGCCCAGAAACGAGCCCCAAAGTTCACCAGGCTGATCATCAGCACAAAGACGACCAGCGCAAAGAGGGTAAAGCTGAGGCCAATGCGCCACTCCTCGCGGTAGAGCATCGCCAACACGCCCACCATTAGCAGACTGTTGGCCACCACGCGCAAGATAAACTGTGAAAAGAAGTTCGAGAGTTCGGTAATATCGCCATCGATGCGTTCGGTCATGGTACCGGGTGTGTATTCGTTGTGAAAGCTCATGTCCAGCCCCATGCAGTGACGGGAGAGGTCGTTGCGCAGCCAGTTGGTGGCGCGCCACTTTACATCTTCCGTCAAATAGGCCGCGGCCAGACGCAGCGCCTGGCCAGCCAGGGTGACAGCCAGATAGAGCAGCGCGCTTTGGGTCAACAGGGAAAGGGCTCCGCCCTGTTCGGCAATGTCAATAAAGGAACGTACGATTTGAGGGGCGACCAACTGCAGGGCAATCGTGCTCAGGATCAAGATAGCCAACAGCGCAACGCGCCGCTGTTGGGGCTGCAAATAACGTTTCAACAGATCGTAGTAGGCGTGCAGGGGGAGCTTCATGGGCATCTTCTCCATGGGTAATAGATGTGGATAGGATGGATGCAAACCGAAGGAAGTGGGTAGCGGCTCTGCTACCAGCGTCCCGACAGCTGTTCTGCTCACTTCCGCTGGACAGAACAGGGCTCGACGCGCCAAAATGGCACTGGGGCGGTGTTGCGGCCTGGCGGTGGGCAGCGCTTGGTGTTCCACGCGCGGAGGCGCGGACGCGTTGGCACAGCGACAAGCAGCCACGAAAGGAGGTCCCGTGGTCAGTTGAATAAATAAAACGTGGGTCAGATTGGAGCCACGGTCGCTACCAGTAGCGAGCATGCAGTGCGAGCGCACCCGTGGCCAGCAGAAAGGTCAACGATGACGATGAAAAGGATGGAAGCTGCACTGTGGTTTGTCATGATCTCCGCTATGATCGGCCAACCAGGAGGTGCGGCAGCACGTGGGTGTGCAAGTTGTTGAGTGGAAGATTTGGTTTGCCATGAGACTCCTCCTGTTCACAGAAATAAGGGAGACGAGCAGTGACGCAAACTATAAGAATACCATTGGATTAACGGAGTGTCAAGCAAAAATGTAAAATTTCCTGTAAAATTTTAATGTGGCAACTGTAATGTAGACCCTGCGCGCTACACCACGGCACCACGGCACAACAGAGTGCGTTGCACAGGTGCAAGCAAAGCCGGTTGCGCCTGGTCGTGTTACCTGTGCGATGCACTATCTGCCGAACTGTACTTCAGTCCATGAAACGGTCAATTTTATGGTATATTTGGGCGATGAACCGATTTGATCGAGTCACCTCACTTCTACTGTTGTTACAAACGCGCTCAGTTGTCACAGCACGATTTTTAGCCGACTATTTTGACGTTTCTGAACGCACAATCTATCGCGACATCCGAACGCTGGAAAATGCCGGTGTGCCCATTGGCGCTGAAGCAGGTGTCGGCTACTTTCTCGACAAAGGGTACCGGTTGCCGCCAGTCAGCTTCACACTGGATGAAGCCGCTTCCCTGTTGCTCGGCGAAAAGTTGCTGGCGTCGAGTCTGGATGCCAACTCCTTACGGGATTTCCAGCAGGCACTGAACAAAGTCCGAGCGGTGCTCGGCAGTACTGACAAAGCGTACTTGAATTCGCTGGATGCCGATATTGAAGTGCTACCGACCGGCAGCCATTTTCCAATCGACGATCTGAGCGGCCACGCTCAACACGAAAGCACCCCTGCAGCAACTGAAGCGGGAACGCCCAGACGCGGGGGGCTACCGAACAGTGGTGACCGCTGGCTGCGTGAATGTCACGGCGCGCTGGTGCGCGGGCAGGTGGCGACAATCGAATATGCAGCCCTCAGCAGTCACAGCGTTACCACGCGGCTGATCGAGCCCATTGGCCTCTTTTACTATAGCTGGCATTGGCATCTGATTGCGTGGTGTCGCATGCGCCAAGCCTACCGCGATTTTCGGCTCGACCGCGTGCTTGCCTTTACGCCACAGGCCGAGCGCTTTGATCGCCACAGCAGGCTCACGCTGCAACAATATCTCGATGAGCAGCCAGAGCGGGATGATCTGCAGGAAGTTGAAATCCTCTTCGGTTCGGAGGCTGCGCGCTTTGTTGGCGAACAGAAATATCTATTCGGTTTCATCGATGAGGAGCAGCAACCGGATGGTGTAAAGATGCGATTTCTGACCCAAGTCCCAGCGTACATGGCCCGCTGGCTCCTGCAATACCTCGACGACCTCACGGTGATCAAGGGCGACTCCATCCAAGAGGCGCTCCGGTCATTCTCCGCACGACTCGACCACCATTGGAACGGGAATTCAAATCGCTCCTGACATAGGGTTGTCAGTCCCCTGTGCCATACTTGGTTTCGCGGTGACATACCGCGCAAAGATGTCCGGAGGTGACATACCGCGCAAAGATGTCCGGAGGTGACATACTGCGCAAAGATGTCCGGAGGTAACACACCGCGCAAAGATGCCCGGAGCTGTTCCGGGCCAATAAGCCAATGGGAGCTAAAAATGGAACGAATCGCTGTAAATCCGTGGTCTTGGTCACATAACTTTGGGTACAACCAAGCAGAAATCGTGACGGGGATCAACCGACAACTGACCTGTGCGGGACAGACCGCGGTCGACGCGGATGGCAACCCGCAGCACCCTGGCGACATGCGGAGCCAGATGGTGCTTGCCCTCGACAACCTCGAAGCCGTGTTGCATGCGGCCGACATGGACCTCACAAACGTCACCCGGCTGGACATCTACGCCACAGATGTGGATGAGCTCATGCAGAACTTCGACGTGATCGGTGCCCGGTTCGGGGCAGTCGGCGCCGCGCCGCCACAGACCGTGCTCGGTGTCACCCGGCTCGCGATCCCCCCGCTCATGTTCGAGATCGCGGCCACTGCGGCCGACTGACCCGGGTGAACCGTCGGCTGTTTGACAACGTCGCATTGCCCGCTGCAGACGATTGGTGGGGTTGGCGAGGCCATGTGCAGCCAATCGAGCAATCACGGGTACGTTACCCAATAGTGGAGTGAGCCTTCTCTCCTGCTGGACGTGCGCAGGCGCGAACGCTCACTCTGCAAGGGGCAAGCTCTATTTGCTTGCTCCGTAACCTGACTTGCACACCGAGCAGAGCGTACCCGTGGAGGGCAGGCCACGCGCTTGCTGGCTCCTCTCGGCAAGTTGCGCAAGTCCAGAATAAAAGAGAGACGCTACCCCTTTTCTGCTCGCTTATTTTGTATCTGTAGCTATTATCCTCTCAGGTAAATTTCTACATTTTGCGAGTGCCAGGTAGCCACTCCTGTTCCAAAAAAGTCATTATCCTCACTCCAGATCGGACAGTCCAGCGCCAGAGCCAACGCCAGTAATGGCCAGTCCTGTTCATCACGTGCAGCAATACGCTGTTTTGCCTGCGTTTCAAATGCCCCATAAATCTCTTCATCCAGCGGTACCACTACCGTTTCCAGCAGATCGACTGCCTTCAGAAAGGGTAACAGTTCCAGACCCCGCTTTTCCAGGATAGCCGGCAGGTGCCGCCGTACCTCCTTGTAGCAGACCACTGCGGTGAAAAATCGTACCCGATCGCCATAGCGTTCCAGCAACTGTGACACACGTTTGCCCGGTATCCCGCGGATCAGAATGTTGGCATCCATGACGATGAGTTTGTTCATGCCGACCGATCGCGCTGGCGCTCTGCCTGAAACTCTGCCACAATGCTATCGGCATCGACGCCGCTGGCCTCCAGCAGCGCCGAGAGTTTGGTCACCGCATCCTTCAGCGCTTCAATCTTCTGTGCCTGAGGTGCCGGACGTGCCGGAATGTAATAGCCAATCGTCTCGCCATGCGCAGTGATAACGATCGGGTCATCTGCCTGTCGGGTGTATTTATGTAAATGAGCACGAAATTCGCGCAGCCCTACCGATTGCAATTCCATCTTCTAATCCACACCTTTCATCCCATTACAAAGAGTACACATGTGTACACAATACCACGATTTCGTAATAGTTACAATGGGCTTCTCATGCCGTACAGAACCCAAACGTCCTCATAGAGATACTTATAGAGATAGGAGTGACGAAACCACCAAAGTAGCGAGGAGAAGCCAATATCCCTGCCAGCAGAAAATATTTCGTTGTTGGAAGCAGTTCGGCCAGTTCTCACAGAGCCGACATAGCGCAAAGAAGTACCGCAATGTGCTGGTGTTGCTAGGTTCCGTTGAGATTTCAAATTCGCGAGGGTAAAGCCCGCTGCTAACCGAGAAAAGCCGCGTCAGCGGCTTCCTACTCAGCGGTTGAGATCGCTTTTCACCGTTAGAAGCCCAATCGATTGGCGCTTTTCCTGCGTCATTGAGGGCCTTGGGCAACGAAGCGGATGGAGGGGGCTTCAAAGTATCACCACGTGCTGAATCGCACGACGTTTCCCAACGCTGCATCAAATTTCGCCAAGCGTTGGACGCATGAGGTCAGCTTTGAAGAAGCTTGGGCTCAGCCTGGCGTCGAAACCCAGCGCCAGTGGAATGACAAGACGTCCTAAATCTACAAAGTCGAGCCAATCGAGCAATCACGGGTACGTTACCCAATAGTGGAGTGAGCGTTCGCTGGCGTCGGTTGTTGGGTCCAGTGGCACGAACCGTTCACGGCAACAAATAATCATTGACGCCGCGTGGGTTCACAATCCGTTGCGACTCCAGATGCCGGTTGTAAGGGTAGCGGATAGGAGCGTTGCCAACTCGGTGGGGCGATGAAGGTGAATGTCGTGATGGGTATCTTCGAACCAGTGGACCGCGGCCGCGCGCAACGTCGCTTCGGCAGCAGCCACCTGCTCTCGTTTCAGCAGATTGCCCTGGGGATCGGTGCCGAGCGCCGCGCAGATGAGAACCGGCTCTTGCACGCGCGGATAGAGCGCGCGCGGACGCTGTTCCCAGAGCGCACGCAAAATCTGCATGTGGTTCTCCAGTGCAAGCCACGGTCGTACCGTGCCATCGGGCAGCAACGAAAAATTTGCCAACACGGCTTCGATCTGCTCACTCTCCCAGACCGCGTGAGCCTCTTCAATTCGTCTGCGCACGTCGACCATCAATTTGCCCCGCAGGTCGGGGGGGCGCAGCCGCTCGGCCGTTGTTGCCCAGTCGCCGGGGGCGTACATTTGCAAATCAAGAAAACCACCGTCAATAAAGGCAAGGCCACGGGCTCGCCCGGGGTAGCGCGCGCCGAATTCCAACAGAACATTCCCACCCCAGGATTGGCCGCCGATCACCGGATGGCTTAAGTCTAACTGGTCGACCAGGGCAGCCAGATCGGCAGCAACGGTGGCAAAATCATAGCCTGTTGTGGGTTTATCGCTCAGACCGTGGCCCCGCTGATCCACGGTGACGACTTGATGCCCGCGCGCGGCTAGTTGGTGGGCAACGGATTCCCACAGCCTGCAATTGCTGGCCAGACCATGCACCAAGACAAAGGGAGAGCGCTCCCCCCGCCAATGCCGAATGTGCAAGCGCACGTCCGTGTCCAGCTCTATAAATTGATCAAGTGGCTCGGTAGTTGCCATTCGTTCACCAACATCTTCCTTGTGCAAGGGAACCGTTCTCTCCCGTGGGCAAGTACAGTTCCCTGGTGGTCATACAAACTGCTCTAGAGACTAGCGCATTGTTAACGGGAAATCTGGCATTGCTAACGCAGCCGCCCGGTGCCGGGTCGTGCGGCGACCCGACGCTGTCAGCAGCGGATTTTACCCCCGCGAATTTGAAATGTCAATTGGACCTACAGTGCGGTTGGCTTGAAAACGGTAGGCTGCCCGCTTGCTGGAACGACTGTTTTCAAACAGAGCCCACTTTGGGGCGTAGATACCACGCGGTAAACAAGCCCAAGCTACTTGCGTGAAATGGGTCAGTTTGCCTTGGGCTTATGTACGCCGGGATGTACTCGTCAATTGTGGACCGTCGGGCGTATCATTTACCTGCCAGCCCTGGGCAGCCAGTTCATCGCGGATGCGATCGGCCTCATGCCAGTTCTTGCGTTCGCGCGCGGCTTCCCGTGCCTGGGCCAGCGCAACCAACGCGTCGGGAGGCTGCTCTTCCTGCCCATCGCCCGCCACTCTCTCGGCCGTGTCTGCTGCAGCCTCTCGAATGGCCCGCGGAATGCTCTGGAAATCAGTGGGGAGATGCCAATCACCGAGTTCGGTAACGGCAAAGCGACTGTTTTTGGCATGCATCACTTCCACTCCATCACGCACGATCACCACGCTGCCAAGCCCAACAACGTCACAGGTACCTGCTGCTGGCTCAATGATCAGCCCCGTGTTCTCCTCAATGCCCAGCACGGTGACGGCGGTGGGCAACTTGGTCAGCAGACGGGCGTAGCGTTCCTGCCCCAGGTAGCAGCGACTGGTGTCGAGCTCGTCGCCGCCATCGTTGTTGTTCCAGTGGGGCACAACAACCAGCGGAATGCCAAAATGGCCAAAGAAATCCAGACCCGCTTGCCAGTGGAGATCTGCACCAACCTTGTAGATTTCGTAGACAGGCATGGCATATTTGCTAATGGCAATCGTTGATGCGCTGGAAAAGCAGAGCGCTGCCCCCACGCGGTGCCGAGCCAACAGGGTGTGCCAGGTGCAACTGTCCACCAATTGGCGGGCCGCGTAGGTGGGGCTGCCTGGCCCCAAAAAGAGATAGTTGGAGCGCAAAATGGGCGCGGCAATTTCGGGATCATCGGGGCTGAATGGAGTGCCCCGTTTGCGCGCGGCAATCGATACCGAGGTGGGGTAAAAGTTCTGCAGACGATGGTCCAGATA
This sequence comes from Caldilineaceae bacterium, assembly GCA_965228585.1. Taxonomy (GTDB): domain Bacteria; phylum Chloroflexota; class Anaerolineae; order Caldilineales; family Caldilineaceae; genus JAHBVH01. The sequence goes on along the minus strand of CBDDHX010000004.1, from coordinate 889,464 downwards.
GTCAATGATCTTTTGGGCCACGCTGGCTGAGTTTGGTTCAAAACCGGCCGGGGTTTCAACAATTGCCGGGCAGATCGGTGGCTCCAGCAGCTCCATCACTCGCCGATGAATCCGCTGGGCTTTGGGTGACGTTTCACCAGAGCCAAAGAGCGCAATTGGTCCAAATGTGTTCATCTCTATCATATCCCCGAATCTACGGCATCCACGAATCTACGGCATCCCTAAAGTGTGACTTCGCTCTGCCGTCCGTCACTATGTTAATGTCTAGCAATGGTAGCGTCTAGCAATGGTAGCGTCTGTCGGGGTATCATAGCATCACGATGATTCATCAGCGCCACGTGGAGACAGAGCATTTCGGGAGAGATACATAGGATACGGCGAAAGGTGCCGCTGTTCTGTAAGTCTACGATCATTATTAAAAATCAGCGATCACCTCACCCACGAATGCGTCTGCTGGATCAGGAGCAATGGTTCGTGGCAGGATGCACGCGCCAGCGTGAATTACCCGCCTGTTCTGATATGCGGTAAAATTTATCGGTAGTCCCCCAGCACAGACAATACCAGCACAGACAACAATTATGCATTGACCGATCGACACCACCACAGCGCAAAGACAGCCCATCCAATCAAAGGAAGAGAAGCTCCTATGTCCCATTCATCTACCCTAGCCCGTCGTCTACTTGGCTCCACCGGTCTGCAGGTCACGCCCATCTGTGTGGGGGGTGCGCCGCTGGGCGACATGCCCGAGACCTTTGCCTACAGCGCGCCCGAAGAACAGGCGCTGGCGACGATCCGTGCCACCTTCGAGAGCCCCATCAATTTTCTCGACACCGCCGCGGCCTATGGTGATGGCGAGAGCGAACGGCGGATTGGTATTGTGATCAAAGAGCTGGGTGGGCTGCCCGACGGATTTGTGCTGGCGACCAAAGGCGACCGCGACCTGAAGACGGGCGATTTCAGTGGCGAGCAGTTCAAACGCTCGATTGAAGGTAGCTTGGAGCGGCTCGGGCTGGATCGGCTGCAATATGTCTACATTCACGATCCAGAACACTCCACTTTTGAAAATGTCATGAGCAAGGGCGGCCCGCTGGCAGTGTTACAGGATTATAAAGAGCAAGGCATTATCGAGCACATCGGTATGTCCGGCGGCCCCATCAAGATGCTCATCCGCTACCTGGAGACGGGCGCGTTCAGCGCGGTCGAAACCCACAACCGCTACACCTTGATCAATCGGTCGGCTGACCCGCTGCTAGACGTGGCGAAAAAACTGGGGGTGGCCGTGGTCAACGCGGCCCCCTATGGCAGCGGCATCCTCGCCAAAGGCCCCGACGCCTATGCCCGCTATGCCTACCAGGAAGCGCCCCAATCCATCATCGACCGGGTACGGGCCATGGCTGAGATCTGCCGGGAACATGATGTGCCGCTGATTGCCGCGGCCCTGCAATTTTCCATGCGTGATCCACGGGTCACCACGACGGTGGTGGGCATGACCAAACCCGAGCGCGTCGCGCAGACGGTGGAGTTGGCCAACATTGCCATTCCCGAGGAGCTGTGGGCGCGGCTGGACGCCGTGGGCTACGACCGCGAAGATCCCGAAGCGAATCGATTCTCATAAACGATAGGCAATGCGCAGCCAGAGCCTGTCGAAGGGTCTGCTGCGCGGTGGCTTCGACCCGTTCAGCCACTTGCGTACATCCCAACCGAGCAGAGAAGTGGAGCGAGATGACACCAGAAGAATTTCGCAAAGCAGGACACCAGCTCATTGACTGGATCGCTGAATTTCGCGCGGGCATTGCCGAGCGGCCGGTGATGGCTCAGGTGGAGCCGGGGGAGATCAAGGCGGCGCTGCCCACGACACCGCCGGAAACCGGCGAAGCCTTCGACCAGATTTTGCAGGATGTGGATCAGCTGCTGCTGCCCGGTCTCTCCCACTTTCAACACCCGCGCTTCTTTGGCTACTTTCCCGCCAACTCCCTGCTCTCCAGCGTGCTGGGGGATTATCTGAGCACCGGCTTTGGGGCGCTGGGGCTCTCTTGGCAATCGGCCCCCGCACTGACGGAGCTGGAAGAAGTGGCAGCCGACTGGTTGCGCCAGATGGTCGGTCTCTCCACTGCCTGGAATGGTGTGATCCAGGATACGGCCTCCACGAGCACACTCTTGGCCTTGATCTGTGCCCGTGAGCGCAGCACCGCGTATAGCCTGGGGCACGGTGGCATTCAGGCAGAAGCGCAACCGCTGGTGGTTTACGTCTCCGAATATAGCCACAGCTCGGTCGATAAGGCAGCGCTGCTGGCGGGCTTTGGCCGCGCCAATGTGCGGACAATCGCGGTTGATGACACCTTTGCCTTGCAACCCGCGGCGCTGGAAGCCGCGATCCAGGCGGACCGCGCCGCAGGTCGCCAGCCTTGTGCCATTGTGGCAACCACCGGCACCACCACCACGACTGCGCTCGACCCAATCGCGGCCATGGCCGATATTGCCGAGCGGCATGGGCTCTGGCTACACGTCGATTCGGCACTGGCCGGTTCTGCCATGATTCTACCCGAGTGTCGCTGGATGTGGGCGGGGGTGGAGGGGGCCGATTCAATCGTTATTAATCCCCACAAATGGTTGGGCGCGGCCTTTGACTGCACGCTCTTCTTTGTGCGCGACAGCGAACATCTGATCCGCGTGATGGGTACCAATCCCAGCTATTTGCAGAGCGCGGCCGATGGCGCAGTCAAAAATTATCGGGATTGGGGCATTCCACTGGGGCGGCGCTTCCGCGCACTCAAGTTGTGGGTGTTGATCCGTGAACAGGGCATTCACGGGCTGCAGGCGCGCCTGCGTCGCGATCTGGCCAATGCCCAATGGCTGCTGGAAGCGGTGGCGACACGCCCCAATTGGCGCGTGCTGGCCCCGGTTCCGCTGCAAACGGTCTGCCTGCGCCACGAGCCGGCCGGGTTAACGGGCGATTCGCTCGACCGCCACACGCTGGCCTGGTGCGATGCGATCAACCGATCTGGTGCCGCGTATTTGACCCCGGCCACGTTGGCCGGCCAGTGGATGGTGCGCGTCAGCATTGGGGCCTATCCCACCGAGTTGACAGATGTCCAGGCGCTCTGGCAGCTGATCCATGAAACTGCCGAAGCAGAGAGCGGCAATTGCTAGCTCATGGACCGAAAAGAGTGTCCCCGTGGCGAGCAGGCCACGCGCTTGCTGGCTCTTCTCGACAAGTTGCGTGAGTCTGATTAGAAAATTAGTCCAGTACAGCAAGGTTACACAGAGAAGTCAACAGCAAAAAATTTCATCTGATTTTTACTGGACGTGGCCAGCACACATTGTCAATGCAACGAGTACATCCCGGCGCAATCTACCTGACCATTGTGGAAGCGAATCAAGCGGGGGAAGCTTAAAAAAAGAATGCACCGTCAACCGCGGTGGTTGACAGTGCAGTTCGGTTGCAGCATAGATTGTGCCCGATGTTGTGCTGGATGTCGTGTGTGCGTCAACAGCAATCCATCGTCGTAATGGGATTGACTTGCATAGTTCGCAAACGCGTCACCCGTTTGGGGCGAGCGTAGCACCCAAAAAGTGTAGTACACTCACATTCCCACAGACAACGAGCTTATCTGCTTCATGTCACTGCTGGTGTGGCTCAGTTGGTGACAGTTTTACCTTTTTTGGGGCTGCCGTTGTTGTTTGATTCCGTGGCGGATGGCTGACCGTTTTGGCTGCGCGCATCTGTCTGCTCTGCTTCCATATACCGTTTGAAGTGTTGCAGATCATCTTCAAGCTTGCCTTCGGGATCAGTCAGCAGGCGGGCAAAGAGATCGCCAGCCAAACCGGCGGGCGGCACATATTTCAGCGTTACCGTCACTTCAACGGCACCATCGGGCAGTGAATTGAAGGTAACCTGTCCACTGGTCTTGATGTCGCCGGCGAAGCTAGACCAGGCGATCCGCTTATTCTCCTCATCACGGGTCATCCGTGCATCCCACTCCAGCCGCGTGTGGAACGGGCCTTCCATGGTCCAGTGGCTCGTATCGTCTCCCGTTTTCGCAACTGACTGAATGTGATGCATGAATTGGGGGAAGTTCTCGAAATCAGCCCAGGTTTCGTAGACTTTTTGCAGCGGCGCTTTCACCAAGATGCTTTTGGTTATCAATGGATGGCTGCTATCGAGTGCGCTGCCGGTCGAGGAAGCATATTGCCGGTTTTGGTGGTTGCGTTTTTGCGACTGCTTGCCCGAATTCGTGAGCTGCAAACTTGCCAACGGTGAACGGCCCGTGAGTGCATAGTAGACCAGCCCCGCACCGACTCCCATTACAGTGAGACTGCCCAATGAACGACGTAATCCGGTAAGTGCCAGCAGACCACCGCCGACCAGTGCAGACCACCGTTTCAGCTCTTCTCCGTTGATCTTCTCTTGCATTGCAAATGTGTCTTTCATCGTCTTTATCCCATTCTCCATTGGCTTCTCAACAGGCACACTTTCCAGGCGTAGATCCAGTAGCTGATCCTTTAGCTTGCGCAGCTGCTCTTGCGTTGTCGCCAGCAAGGATGCAAAAGGCTCGTCTCCATCACCACGCCAGCTACCACTGCTGTCATGCTTCTCGTTGGACTGTTCGTTGTGTGTATCCACTGGCGTGCCGTAGGTTGATTCATGCTGTTCATAGCCCTGCCAGGCTTCGGTTGGCGTGGGTCGTTGGTGTGAATAGCGCATCTCGCCATCTGGTGCGCCGGATGTTTCAAAGGGTGCTTCGTGTGTCATTGTTATTTAACCTCAACAATCTCGCGTCTGTTACGCTCGCGTCTACTTTTGCTTTCAGCGGGTAGATAACTCGTTGCTACTCGTTTACTTCTTCAAAGTGGGCTCTGTTTGAAAACAGAGGTTCCAACAAGCGGGAAACCTACCGTTTTCAAGCCAACCGCACTGTAGTGTTTACTTCTCTATATGTAACATCTACGTGTAACATCTACGTGTAACATGCGTCTTTTGTAAACAGTTTAGCAAGAGCAAATTACTTGGTGTAGAGATCTTTATACACAAAATGGATATATGTAGATGGCAGGTCCGGAATGGCCGAACAGAGCGGGAAACGGCCGCGAATAGAGAGCGGATGTGACTGCATTCTATATCTTGCCCCATGTTGGTCTGCGCTCTGATCCGCTATACTTTGGCCATAGACACAAAACGTGTCCGCACAGAAAAGAAAAGATTGTGAGCAAAGAATGTTTCTCAATCTCGTGCGCGATATCAATGTGCAACCAAGGAGTAAAACCATGAATAAAGATATTCTCAAAGGCAAATGGAATCAATTCAAAGGCAACGTGAAGCAGGAGTGGGGCAAACTCACCGATGACGATGTTGCCCGTGTTGAAGGCGATCGCGATAAACTTATCGGTGTGGTACAGGAACGTTACGGCTACTCCCGTGACCAGGCCGAGCGTGAAGTTGATGCCTACATCGAACGCCAACCAGCATAGCCGTTCGCCCAATCGAACGATGGAGAGCACAGCCGTTCGCCCAATCGAACGCTAGAGAGCACAGCCGTTCGCCCAATCGAACGCTAGAGAGCACAGTCGTTCGCCCAATCGAACGATGGAGAGCACAGCCGTTCGCCCAATCGAACGCTAGAAATACAGTCGTTCGCCCAATCGAACGCCAAAAATATAGTCGTTCGATACATAGCATGAAACTCACCGATCAGCCCCCACGGTGAAGAAGTAAAAAAACAAAGAATCGCACCCACGAAGTTTGTGGGTGCGATTCTTTGTTTTTTACGAGAGCCCTATGCAAGAATTGGCAGCTCAACAATTGAGGTTGCACTCGTGAGGTAACGGCTGTTTACCCAGCCGCGAGTGCCATCACCCAACTGGATCCGTACCCAGGGACCACTGCCCGTGCGCCCGATCAGTTCCACCACCGTGCCATTGGGAATTACCGTTACACGGGCGTATTGAATACCTGGGCCGGTTCGGACGTTGAGATAGCGGGCACCGGTCATTGTTGCCGTGGGCTGCGTCATGGCTTCGTCTGGCACAATGGGCACGGGGGTATCTACCTGCTCTGACACCACCGGTTGCCAACGCAATTCAATGGAGGCCAACCCACTGTTCTCAAAATATTCCACGCGGACCGGTGTTGTGCCTCCCACAACGTCGACCACGGCAGCAACACGCCGCGCGGCCTGAATGGTCCACTGATCGATGACCAGCTCTTCATCCACCCAGACGCGCGCCCCATCATCCGAGGTGACGACAAACTCGTACGCTCCGGGATCCAACGTCAACGTACGCGTCCAACGGGCGGAAAAGGTATCCGCAGCCAGTTCGTTGAGGTCGGGCGAACCAATACCCCAATCGAAGCTCAGCTCACGCTCCTTGCGTTCAAAGGCAAGCTCGCGCAATTCCATGTCGTGGAAATATTCACCCTGCCACAGATTAAGCGGTGCCCCAACCGCGCTGTCGTTGGTTGGCAGCGGCGTTGGCGCGGGCGTGGGTTCAGCGGGAGTCAGTTGTTGCCAGGTGAGGGCCACAAAGGCGATGCCCGTGTTTTCAAAATAGTCCAGGCGAATGGGAACGGCACCACCGGGCAATGTGGTTGTGGCCACAAAACGTTGCGCCGACTGCACCGTCCACTCATCGATCAGCTGCTCGCCATCTACCCACAGGCGCACCCCATCATCGCCCGTCACCGCGAATTCATAGCGTCCCGCTGGCAATTCAATGGTAGTCTGCCAGCGCGCGGAGAAGCGATCCGCGGGCACTGCAACGCCAGTGGGAGCACCGCGGCCCCAGTCGTGGTTGGGCGTTGACTCTGTGCGGCTGAGGAGAGGCGGTCCGGCTAATGTGGTGTTATCCCAGTAATCCGCTTGCCAACGGGCAGCGGTTGTGCCCTGGGCAAATAGCGTGGCTGATGCAGCCGGTATGAGCGCGGCAGCCACGATTAGGCTCATCAACATCACGATGAAAAAACCGGGCGTTGTCAGCCGGGTTTGTCTAGATCCAGGTGTTGCCAGCCGGAAACAAGAATCATGTTGACACATGGTACTCCTCCTCTTCGAGAATAGCAGAACTCACGTGACTTGCAACCCGCGCTCTGCACTTGCATCTGGTCGCAGTGCCGATTGCGGTGCGTGAGTCGTAAATCGTTTACATTGGGAAGCACGCAGCCGCTGGTAAGTCAGCTTGACCAAACCCAGCAACGGTGTAGCTCCGCTCCTATAGTTCAGTCTCCTACACTTCAATCCAGAATTGCGCGCTAGCGCCACCATACAGCGCTATCCTGACAACTGGCATGGGTTTTTGCACAAGCCACAGTTACAAAATCGTTAGATTTCACCAGTACTTACTACTGCGCAACATAAGTTTTTCGTCGTTTGCTGACATTTTCGGCTTCACCGGTAGCAGGGGGTAACGCAGTTGTAACAGAGTTGTGTCGAGCGCTTGTGCCGTGACACAAGCATTGGTGGGCGTCTTCGCCTACACTGGGAGCGAACCGATCGAGATCAGCGAAAGGATAAATGAATGCGACAACAATTGAACTCACGCAACTTGTCGAGAAAAGCCACCAATCGGGTGGCCTGCTCTACACTGGTACGATCTGCTCGGTGCGTAAATTACGAATTTACCTCAGACAACAGCGGACCATCTCCCGCCCTGCGGCGCTGGCAGCTTTTGCTCTGTTGCCTAGTAACGATTGCTTTGGTTACCGCACCATTGCCCACGGCCCTCTTTGCCCAGGACGAGCCCGCGGAAGCTGCTGTAGAGCTACAGCGCGAGGTAAGACGAACGGCACCGCAACGCCAGCCTCGCTATCGGCAGCAGACGCAACTGACCAATGCGGTGCGTACAGTCGTCGAGTTGCCGGCCGTTGCCGATAGTTACATCGCCTCGGCCCGTCCCAATCAAAATTTTGGCGCGGATTCGTTGTACATGGGGTACAACATGCTGGGTGATGCCTTTGGCGCGGAACGGCTGTTGATTCGCTTCGATGTTGCCAACGCCATTCCAGCCAATGCCACCATTAACAGTGCCCAACTGCGCCTGCGCTTGGCCTTTGCCAGCCCCACCGATGATGCTGAAATGGGCACGGTCTTGCGGCGGCTTGCTTCGCATTGGAACGAAGCTACCGTCACCTGGAATAGCGAGCCCTCGTGGACAGATGTCGATGAGCGCACGAGCATTGGCAGCGAACTGACGTGGTATGAATGGGAGGTGGGCAGAGAGGTGGCTGAATGGGTGGCGGGAACCCCCAACCATGGCCTGGAGATCATCGGTGATGAACGCCAACAGCAGCGCGAACGCGCCTTCTATTCACGCGAAACGCAAACAGAATACTTCCCTCGACTCCTTGTGGACTACACAGTCATCGACGACGATCGACCACCACAGAGCACCATTGCGCCGCTGCCTACCTTCGTCGGTCGCAATTTCTTGGTCACGTGGGATGGTGAAGACCCCGGTGAAGCGGGCATCGCACACTACGATGTCCAATATCGAGTGGATGGCGGGGATTGGATCAGTTGGCTCTCCGCGGTGACTACGACGCGCGATGAATTCCCGTCGGGGCAAAATGGGCGCACCTATGAATTTCGTGTCCGGGCGACTGACGAAGCGGGCAACACGGAAGCATTTGGCGCGGCAGAGGCCATGACAACTGTCGATACGTTGCCACCAGACTCTATCATCTTTCCGCTGCCCGCAACCACCGACAACCGCAACATCACCGTTCAGTGGAGCGGCACAGACGAAGGCGCGGGGATTGAATATTACGATGTCCGCTATCGGATCAACGATGGGGCCTGGCAACTGTGGCAATCACAAACGACACAAACCAGTGCCCTATTTTCAGCACCGGCAGATGGCTTTTATGCATTTGAGGTGCGTGCCGTTGATCGGCGGGGAAACGTCGAGGAGTTTGCAATGGTTGAGGAGAGCATAACGGTGGATGCTCAGCCACCATTTCTGGATGAGCGGCTCTATCTACCGCTGGTGAGTCGCTAGCAGATGCCCACAAGCGGCCGCGGCACGGCTACTATCGCGGCTGTTTATCGATTCAAAAAGGCCAGACCGCGCGGCGCGGTCTGGCCTTTTTCGTTGCGTTGCTTTCTTCAGTTCTGCTATTCCACCGGCCAGCAGAGGGGCTCTTCTCGTGGATTGGTGATCTTGTTTTCGCCAGTGAAAGTCAGGTTCGGGGCAAAATAGAGATCACCCTCAACCACCAAGTGGGTGCAATCGACCAGCGAGGGTGCACCGCCGGGGAAGCGCTTCTGCAGATCAGCAAAGAGTCCAAAGTAGCGCTTGTCTAGTTCGACCAGCAGTGGTTCGTCTGCCGTGCGTTGGGGGTTGACTCGCACTTGAACATCTTCATCCAATAGATAGGCATCTGACCAGAGCGCCAGCAGATCGCTCGTGCTTTTGACGGGCAAGAAGCGGCTGCGCTCCACCTGAATCGCCTGGGCATCATCGAAGAGAGCAATGGCATGTCCCATGGCCGTTTCCAGCTGATAGACGGGTGGCGAATCTGGTTTGGTGGGGTCGACCGGCTTTTCGTTGCGGATCAAGGGCAGCCCCAACACGCCCGCTTTTTCGGTCAGCATCGCTTTGAGCGCGAGCAGATTGATCCAGAGGTTGTTCGTGTTGAAATAGCGGTAGCGAGCAATATCCTGAAAGTCCGCCAACTCTTCCGGCGGGCATTGCGCCACCTCACGCAAGATCAGCCCCTGCTGGGCATTCTGGGCCAGGTGACCGCCCTTGCGATCGGCTGCCGTGCGCGCGGCCACCTCCATGAGAAAGGGCAGTTTTTGGACGGCAAAGTAGCCAAGAATATTCAGGTCAACTGTTGCCCCAAGATTGTCCGAGTTACTCACGAAGGCATAGGTATAGCCAGCATCCAGTAACTGGTCCAACATACCGCTTGTCTGCAGCGCCAGATAGAGATCACCGTGGCCAGGTGGACACCATTCAAGTTCCCGATTTGCGGGCCAAGAGACCGGGTCGAGCGTTGCCTGCCAGATTTTGGGGATCCGGTGTTGCAAGAAGTCCAATGGTACTGCTTGCTGCAACTCAGGATATTGGGCCAGTGCTGCCAGCGATTCCTGCTGCGTATTGTAACTATCCATGAGGACCAGCGGCAGCGAAGCATTGTGATCAGCGCGCAGCTTTAAGACCTGGCGAACGATAATGTCCAGGAAGGTTAACCCATCTTTGACTCTAATCAAGGATTTGGGTCCGGTCATTCCCATTGTCGTGCCCAGCCCGCCATTGAGCTTGATCACGGCAGTTTCCGTCAGTGCTTCGACGCCAGCCGCATGATGCTCATCGATGGTTGCGGTTGTGGGCAAGCCAGCGACCGGTTCTGCTTGTTCAGCAGAGATACATCCGCTCTCACCAGCCAGGAGCTGTTGGTAATAGTGTTCAAATGAACGAATGGCCACGGCGGGCAAATCAGCGTCGCTCATCTTACGGGCAAAAGGCGCAAATTTTTCCTGCAGAGTAGATGCCACGGCATCATCCGCAGCACCACTTGCACTTCCGTTTATCGCGCCCATGGGCTGCAATGCCATTTGCATTGCGCCAGACACTGAATCTTCTGCCTTCAACTGCTGGCTCTCCACGCTTGTCGTACGATCGTTTACAGGAGAGGTATCAACCGGAGTACACATGCTATCTTTCTTCTTCAACGTTCCATCCATTTCCCACACTTGCGTTGTTCTTGCTACTCATGGGCAAATCCTGCCCAACTTACAATTGTTCGTCGGATAAATGACCGTTTCTCCCCATGTTGCTCACCCTTACCCAGAGCTTTTTCACCAGAAGTAGGGTCAATATGACCGGCATCTGGCAGATGCCGGTCATGTCTCAGAAAGAGTCATTCCACCTTCTCAACTTATGGGTAAGGGTAAGCCCATTCGGGGGGAGGGGTCCGGAACACCATGAGCGATACCACGGCGCAAAGGAGTGCATTGCACAGGTGCAAACAAACCACTTTCATCCAGGTTGTGTCACTTGTGCAATGCACTTGATCGATAGACCCCTCAAGGGTCGCGCAATTATTCCCATGTGGAAGTGCGCGTATTTGTGCAACTTGCAAAGGCGACCTTGTTGCCGCTGATGTTGCACAAATACGCTCGCTCTTTATGCCTCAGCTTCAGTCAAATCGGTCTCGGGCAATGCGTCATCTGCATCAGCAGCCGGTTCGGGGTCAACTGGATCTGAATCCGAATTGGCCGCGCTTTCCGGCTGATTCTTGGCGATCCAAGCTGCTTCCTCAGCAGCGGCAACCTGACTTAGACTCAGCCCCAGACGCTTGCGTTCCGGCTCAATTGAAATGATTCGAGCCACGACATACTCACCCGAATTGATGATGCGGAACGCCGCAACTTCTTCACCCTCGGCAGTACGGGCGGTCTGTTGCGCCGGGTGTAACTCGCTGTTGTGGACCAAGCCTTCGATGCCCAATGGAATACGCACGAAGACACCAAAATCGGTCACATTGGTGACCACACCTTCGACCAGATCACCAACGTTGTGCACTTCTGGCAAGAGTTGCCATGGATTGGGCATTGCAGCCTGACGGTTCAGACGGATGCGTCCACGCTTGGTATCGACAGCCTCCACCAACACTTGCACCTCATCGCCAATGGCCAATACCTCGGACGGATGGTTGACGTGACGCCAGTCGATCTTCGAGATGTGGACCAAGCCAGTGACACCGCCAATATCGACAAAGGCACCGAAGTCGGTAATGTTTTCGACCCGGCCGGTGGTTACTGTGCCAGATTCCAGCTCGTGCAAGCGGCGCTCGCGTTGCTCTTGCTCAGCCTCTTTGACGGACCAAACGAGACGACGACGCTGGTGATCAATCTCAATGACTTTACCAACCAATTTGCTCCCGATCATCTCTTCTTTATGTTTTTGCAATTCTTCATTGCCATGCACATATTTCAAGGCGGGCACGTGCGAATTGGGAATAAAACCGGTTAGCCGCCCAAATTCAACGAGCAGGCCACCTTTGTTCATACCGGTTACTGGCAGTTCAGCAATTTCGCCGCTCTCCAACAGCTCTGCGGCACGCGTCCAATCTTGCTCTTCCAACCCACGTCGGATCGAGACTTCCAGACGGTCCACGCCATTGGGGGTGTGAGTAACCACCACGGGCAGTTGCAGACCAACAGCCAATGTGCTGATGAAATCCTCGCCCAAGCTACTCAGCTCTTGCTGGGGTACTACTGCATCACGCTTGGCACCAATGTCAACCAAGATACCCTGGCGACCAATGCGTAGCAGCTCACCCTGCATCACCTTGCCTCGTTTTGGCTCCTGCGGCAGATACTCTTCTAACAAGGCAGCAAAAGAATCAGCATCAGCCTTACTCTGATCCTCGGACCCATCAATTGGATTAAGCAGATCCGCATTGCTTCCCATCGCTGCATTCTTTTCTTCAGTATATTTTGGTGTGCTTACACTCATCTTTGCCTCCTTGCCAGGAAGATTACTATTGATAATCAGGATACCTTCCCGCTGTTTACTTGAAATCCACTCAAGAATCAGCACGGCTTTCCTGAATTATTGAATGAACTTTGATTGATTGAGATTTGTTACTTCTTTACTACTATCATTTTACGGAAGTTACGAAGGACTTACCATGCATTGCGATATAGATAAGAGATATAGACGGGATAGGATTCTGAAGAGTTAGCAAAGAAAAAGAGGCGAAGGAACGCGACATGAAAACTCCATTGTTCTCGCGTCGCGTTCCTTCGCCTCTTTAAAAGCGCATTGCTGGCTCTTCCAACTATTGTTGTGAGCCAGAATGCTTGATTGCTTGATGCTGGCAAAGCTGCCCTCAGTTATCTGTATGCAGTGATCGATAGTCAGGGATAATCATGCGTTCTGAGTACCCTTGGTCTCTGTCCGTAAATACTCTGCGGCTGTGTCATCGGCCCGGGGTGATGTCGGCAGCACAACCGAATGGGCGAATAGGTTCTCGGGCCATTGCAACGATAGACCTCTTCTGCGTGCTCGCATGCAATTGCGCTGCGAACGGTGAGAAATCGAGGCACCTACAAGGGTGCAGCCATACGACTGTTGGCCCGCCTGCAATAGACTGGGCTGTGGTAATGCCGGCATCCAGGACTACAGAACCAGTGAACGCACCTAAACTTGCTCGATGGCAACGATTACAGGCTCTTTGCTAAAGACAGTGATTTCATGGTGCGGAAGATTTTCAGGCATGGGATTACCCGCCTGAACGTTCACCTGCACAATATCCGCTGCGCCCGTCGCCTTTTCGATCTTTCCAGACTGTTCCGACAATGTACTGTGAACGAGTGGAACGTCTGTGATGTAGACCGAGATTTTTTCTCCATCACCGATGCCCTGTTCCTGGCGCAGCTGCTTCACGTGGTCGATGATCAACTCTGCACATTGTTCGACCGATTCGATCTCGTGGTCGGATGCGTTTGCGCCGGAGGTAGCCTGTCTCTCTTGCGTTGCCATAATCGTTCCTTTCGATTGAATGGGGGAGCGTTGTACTTCGTTATCTGATCAGTCCCGCCTGGCCAACGGCATATGGCATTGGCCAGGCGGCAACGTAATCGGTTATGCCATTGCCTTCTGGTTGATGCCTTTGCTTAGCAGGCCGCCTTCGGCAATTGAGGTGAGCTTCTTGTTGGCTTCACCCTCTTCGTCGAGCGTCTCTTGCAACAAGCTCTTGGCATCATTAAAGCCCAATTCGTTGGCAAACGTACGGACGGTGCCGTAGCCAGCCATCTCGTAATGCTCCACACGTTGCGCCGCAGCGATTAGTGCGGCATCGCGCACAATGGGATCACCATGCAGTTGGATGGCTTCTTTTCCTTCTTTGATCAAACCTTCCATTGCTTTGCAGGTTTCTCCATGTGGGCTCGTACCCATGGTGGAGAAGAGTTGTTCCAGCCGTTCTTTCTGCCGCTTGGTTTCATCCAAGTGATGCTGGAATGCCTGCTTCAGATCATCGGAAGTTGCGGCGGTTGCCATTTCTGGCAGTGCGCTGACCAACTGTGTTTCTGCGCTATATAGGTCACGTAGCTGGTGTATAAATAGGTCTTTTAGTGTGTTAACTTGCATTGTAATTCTCCTGCGTTCTCAGATTGTGTGGATCCGGTTGTGACGAGGATCCGGCTGTGACTATCTCCTGTCACCCAATCTCCTGTCATAGAATCTCTTCCGTGGATTCTGCTGTTGCCGCCTTTTGCCGTGAACGATCTCATTAGCGCTCGTTGGCGTGCAAATCTCGTCTACCTTGGGCATCTATCTGGCGACACATCCGTCGATCCATTGCCTGAATCCACACCACACATACCGTCATTTGTATGTATCAACTGCACTGTTACAGGCTCTCGCACTTACTCCTCACAGTTGCTAGGAACAGTTGCAAGGAAGCGTGCCCTGTCTGCGTGCACCCCTACTATAGTGGATTGAAGGCGCTCGCACCATCCAACGGGGCATAGAAGCAAGATACACTTTGGCCTATATCTAGAGCCTATCTCTGGCACTTGCTTCGCTGCTCGGTGCGAAGAGGCGTTTCCCCATACCGAGCAGTAACCCACACCGGGCAGTACATTGGATGCAGTGGCGGCTTCAGAATCATTTCAGCATGTTGCCCACGAGAGCACGGGCCACATCCAGAGCAGCACGTGCGCGATGGTAATCGCAATAATCATGGTAGTGATTCATGGCGACAATATAATATGGTGTCCGGCTCTTTCCCTCGCCCGCCAGTCAGGCTATTTCCCCAACGCTGTTCAGATTCAACGCTGTTCGGATTCATCCAAAGCCGCGACAGGTCAGCCGCGGCACATCATGCCGCTATATCTGCATTGTGCCTTTTCATCATATCCATATCCATTCATTTGCTTCTCTGGCCTTGGTACCCTGGATAAGAACTTGCTACACAACCAACAACTCGCACAGGTGACGCGCTGGTTGCCTCAACAGGGCCACCAAACAACGAGGCTACACGGTGTTATTTGCACAGTGTTATTTACATGGTGGCATACAGCGATACAGAGTGAGTTGTACAGTCGGCTGCATGGCTGGCTTCACAGAGAGAAATGCAAAAGGAAAAGGATAAATGATGAACAAGCAAACGCTTAAACAGTGGTCGGTAGGGTTATTTCTGGTCCTTGCCCTTGCCGCCTGTGGCAATGAGACCGATCCGGCGGTTGCACCGGACACAAATAACGAGGTTGCAACGCCAACCGCAGAGATTGTTAGCGATGATGCGACCAGCACAGAAACAATGACTGACACCGAAGCGATCACTGCAGACGAACCGATGACAACAGCTGAGGAGATGACTGATACCGTGGATCTCACAGACACAGTGGATCTCACGGACACAGAGTCCATTACGACTGATACAGGCATGACTGATACCGGCATGACTGATACCGGCTCCAGGGCTGGCGAAGGTACAGCAATGTGGACCCTGGCCTACGAGCTGTTGGATCGCTCATTTGTCAATGCCGATAATGAGATCAGTGGTGAGATTGATGATCTGGTGATCGATCTGAGCAATGGTCAAGTACTCTTTGCCGAGATCGAATATGGTGGCTTCCTGGACATTGGCGACCGCGAAATTCTGGTCCCGCTGGGCGCCTTCCGTGATAGTGCCGACTCTGAAGATTTGATTCTGAATTTTGATGAGCAAGCGCTGGAAAACTATCCAGAACTGAGCGAAGGCTCGCCCCGTCTCGATGATCCAGTCTGGTACACCGATGTCACTAACTTCTGGTCCGACCTTTTCTCGGATGATGAAGTCAGCACGGAAAACATGCGTGGCATGACAGCGGTAGATGTCACATCCGATCCAATTGTTTTGGCCAGTGATCTGCTGGGCTTCTCCCTGGTCGACATGGGTGCTGGCGTGGGTACAATCCACAACCTGCTCGTTGACATGAACAACGGCCACGTGCCCTATCTGCTGATTGGCTTTGGTGCCGGCGCCGCAGATGATGAGCCATTCTTTGTCCCGTTCGGGGCAGTTGATATCGTCAACATTGATACGACCGACATTACGCTGGATGCCAACATTACACTGGAGACGTTGCAGCTCGCGCCCCGTTACGATCGCTTCCTCTTCACGGAATCTGCAACCGACGATGGAGTTCCGGGAAGCAACGTCATGATCGATTCCACTTACATCGATGAAGTGGATAAATTCTGGGAAGAGCAAGGGTTCTCTCAGGCTGAGTAGTTGTCCGTTCTCAACGGATAGTGCCCCCACCCCCGGCCCCTCTCCCCGAGCGGGAAGCAAGGGTGATTTATTGCAAGCGTGATTCAATGACGGCGTTGACATGGTGAGGGCTAGGTCACATCAGCCTGATTTCACGCCTCAGTCGCTGGATTCTTTGCAGAGAGGTAATAGCTTTGGGTCTCTGAGGTACAAACGCCCACAGGCATCACTACACCTGACTACATCGGTTTTTAGCACAACCGTGAAGTATCTAACTTTTCTACAGAGATTGAACAAAGGAGCAACCAACCATGTATCAGCGAATTCTATTTGCCGCTCGCCTTTCACTGCTCTCGCTCTTTCTGTCCCTCTCGCTCGTTTTGAGCGCGTGTGATATGGACAATGATGTGGGCGAAGATGGGATTGAAGTTGAACAAGGCATAGGAGAGGGTGAAGAGCTTGACGAAGAGGATGAAGAGGGAGAAGACTAAAAGAGAAAGCAAATAGAGATTGCACGCACGCTTCACCTGTTCACGATTTAATGTAGCAGACGATTTAATGTGTTAGACGATGTAATGTAGTAGACGATCCACTAACAGTAACGAATAAACAATCGATACAACTATACAAGTTCAGAGCAGATGGTGTGAGCTTGCAAGCTCACACCATCTGCTCGGGTAAGGAAACAAGGAGATCATGCCGGTACACCGCAATCACCGTTATATCCACTACTGGAGCAGCTTGCCGCTGCTCATCGCGCTGCTCTTGCTATTGAGCGCTTGCACCGTTGAAAATCCACAGGTTGATAACCTGGAAACCGTGGAAGAAGCAACTGCAGAAGCGATTGAAGCAACCGCAGTCGAAGAGTTAGAGACAGAAGAAGTAGACGTAGAAGAAGTCGAAGTAGATGTAGATGAAGCCGAAGCCGCGGATGTTGCGGTTGAAACTGATGGCACGACCCCTGCTCTGGCAATGGGAATGCTCACTGGTTCGGCATTGCTTGACCACGACTTTACCAACATCAACGGGGAAGTGAGTGGCGAGATTGAGGATGTGTTGATCGACCTGACCTCGGGTCGGCTACTCTTTGCCAATCTAGAATATGGTGGCTTCCTCGATATCGGTGACAAAGAGTTGCCGGTGCCCCTGAGTGCCTTCCAACAGACAGACGGAGAGCTGATCCTGAACTTTGAAGAATCACGGCTGGAGGCCCTGCCCGATCTCGGTAGCAATTGGCCCGACTTGACTGATACTGCATGGGACGACGATGTGGTTAGCTTCTGGCGTGAAATCGGCTTTGATCCGGGGTTCGATTTTGAGAACAACACGAGCATCGTCATTTGGCTCTCATCACTCCTGCAAACACCAATTACTGACATGGGCCAGGGCGATGGCGAATTGGATAATCTGTTGATCAACATGGAACAAGGTCGCATTGAGTATGTGATCCTGCGCTATGGACCGCTGTTGGGCGAAGAGCTGGTAGCCGTGCCCTTCAACGCATTCAACACACAGGTCTTCAACCGCGACAGCCAAATTGGTCTGGATCTAGACACAGAGCTGCTTTCTTCAGCGCCCCGATTCACCAGCGAAGAGCTGGAAGACGAAGGCATCTATAGCACCCGTTACGACGAGAACAATCAATTCTGGGCAGAGCAAGGCTACGAGCTGGAAGAGTAAGCAAAGCGTTGGCTGACATCGATGGTCTCCCCGTCTATGTCTTCCACGAGCCTCTTGCGCAGGCTCAACAGTCTAGCAACTAGGAGTTCTCCCACTATTCAATCCCTCTATTCAAAGGAGGCAACATGACAGGCAGAATGCAACAACAAACACAACGTGGACCACTGCACAAAGATCCGGTTCACGACAAAGATTCGGTTCACGACGATGCAGGCCACACTACAAATAGCCACACTACAAATGGCCACAGTACCAACCAGCGCGGGTCGACCGATGGCAACGCCGCTACCAGTGGTGATGAACATGCCATTGAGGATCGCTATAACTTTCACGATGCCAGCTTCCGTCGTCACTATCAGCTGCACTACCATGATCTGCAACATGATGGCGAAAACTCAACGGGGCGCAACTACGAATCATTCTATGCTCCCGCGTACCGCTTTGGCTATGAACTAGCCGAAGAACACAGTGGTGCAGAGTGGTCAGCAGTCGAGAGCCAAGCTCAGCAACATTGGCAGAGCAAGCACAACAGCGCGTGGTCTGATGTCCAAGAAGCCATCCGCTATGGCTGGCAAGAACAACGCAACCCAGAGTCGTTGCGGGTTCACCACGCGGAGCCAAGTGATCTGAATCGCAAGAACTTCCAACAGCACTACAACGAGGCAATGCAAGAGAGTGGTTTGGCTTTTGAACATCTCGAACCGGCCTATCACTACGGCTATGCCGTTGCCACCGATTCGACCTATGGCACCCATGAATGGGCAGCGGTCGAACCGGGAATTCGCAAATATTATGAAAGTGAATATGCCGAAGGAGAAGTTCCTTGGGAACATTATCGGGACGCGGTCTACCATTCCTGGTACACAACTCGTGCCGTTGGCTAATTGGTCCCCGTGGGACGACAGCTTTACGAGAAGTGGGAGCGCTGCCGCTCCCACTTTTTTGTGCGCTGCCCCCACATCCTCCATTTGCAATCGCTAGCTTTGCCATTCACTACCCTTGCGCAACCTCAGCGGCGTAGGCATCCCAATACGCTTCAATCCGGCGTGCGAACGCCTTTGGCTTTTCCGCATAGATGCGCTGCCCCAGCGGTTTGGCCGCCGCGGCCAACGCGTCGCGGCGTTGCTCGCTGAGGGCCAACAGGGTCTGCACAGCGTTGGACGCCGAGCCAACTTTCTCCCGCGCTTTGCCAGCCTCTGCATCCCACTCATCACTCTTCAGCAGTGCCTCCAACTCGGCGAGATCATGGTGATCGCCCAGTTGGTTTGCCAGCCGATGCATTTCCGCAACCCATTGCTCCACCAGGGCGGGCCAGATCGGGCGCAGAATCCGCAGGTGATACCAGAGATACTTCACTCGTTTGCGCCATTCGTGAAAGACATCGGGATCGGGATCTGCGTAGGCACTTTGCAGGCCGTGCTTACCACGCTTGTAGACGCGCTGCAATCCACCCGCAAGCGCGGCATAGTCGTGCTCGTTAATTGGCCAGCTGTCGATACGCTGTTGCGCCACCCGTATCTCCGCCACAACCACAGTCACAGTATCGTTGGCGCGCAATGCGCTCATGGTTGCGTCGTGGGCTGCCACCAGCCGTTGGCGCAGCACTGCGAATCCTGCCTCATCCACCTGTTCATCAAAGTGATTCATGAGATCGTCTAGCGTCTCGACCATCACCTGACTATCCCGCACAGCCGCCAACTGACGCCCTGCGTTTCGGTAGCAGGTATTCTCGCGTTTGTAGCAATCCTCGCCAATCTCGGCGTGCACCAGTCGCAAGAGAGCCCGGATCTTTTTGAACCGTTTGCGTGCGTCGTGGACGGCTTCATCTTGATCGGCACTGGCATCAGTCAACTGCTCGATAGCCTTTGCCACCTGTTCGTGCGCAATGCGCTTGATGCCCACACCCACTGCTTCACCCATCTCTAACTCGTAGCTCATGATCTTTCCCTCCTGTCTCTTTGCCTGTGACCACACCAAGTCCATGGCTGTGGAACCCGCTGTGGTTTTGACAACCTTGCCCAACGCAATTTTAGCCGGTTGCAGCGAGCGCGCCCATCTATCCCGATACAAGTTGGTCGCATGATCTGCCGCTGTTGCCGCGGATCGCATGTTGACACCGATCCTCCATCCTCGCTTATAACCACCGGCTGTATCAAGCTCAATAGAGAGAGTGCGACTGATCTGCTATGCTGAAGCGGCGTGAGAATCGCAAACCATTGACGCGCTTGTTCAACAATGGCAATTTGCCCTCACCAGAAGCCCCCTATCCGCAGCGCTGGGATCTGAGTCGATACAGCAGAAAGCAAGCATCTGTTAGTGGCTGCACCTCCATCATCCGACTTCACGCGGCTCGCAACGGACTTCAGCCCCGCGAGTGGCAAGTTTCCAGCTCTGTTTTGGCTGCCAACGCGCCCCGTTCATTGTCGTCCCTGTTCAACGTGGCAAGCGTGCAGGTGGCATGCTGAGAGGTATGGTGGCTCAGTTTACACCTGCTTCTCGCTTCCAGCGCGGTCCCGAACGAGCTATGGGAGCACACTAGATGGGAGCACATTATAGAGACAGCAACTAGACCTTGTACCTTGCGGAGTGAACATTCTCACATGCGCACGTCCAGCGATAGAGAACGCTGATTCCACCATTGTACATCGTTGAAACGATTGCTCGATTACAGTGCGGTTGGCTTGCAAACGGTAGCTTTCCCGCTTGCCGGAACGACTGTTTTCAAGCAGAGCCCACTTTAGATAGTAGATATAGGCAGTATAGAGAACAACGTTTGAAAGGAATTCACCATGAATTTGACAATACAAGGCACAGCCGTGCCCGCACTCGGTTTTGGCACCTGGCAGCTACGCGGGGCGACCTGTCGCGAAGGGGTTGAACACGCACTCTCACTTGGCTACCGCCACATCGATACAGCACAAGCCTATGAAAATGAAGAGGCCGTGGGCGCGGCCATGCAAGATTCTGACGTGGACCGGGATGATATCTTTCTCGTCTCCAAGGTCTGGACGAAAAATTTTGCGCCAGAAGATACGCTCCGCTCCACGCGCGAGAGTGTGCGAAAGCTACAGGTCGATACCATCGATCTCATGTTAATGCATTGGCCGAGCGACGAGGTGCCCCATGCAGAAACGCTGGGCGCACTGGTGCAACTGCAAGAGGAAGGGCTGATCCGCCACATTGGCGTCAGCAACTTTTCACCAGAACAGGTGGAAGAGGCAAAAGAACACGCGCAAATCTTCTGCAACCAGGTCAAATATCACCCCCTGCACCACCAGGATGCCCTGGTCCAACAGGCGCAAGCGCAGGATTATCTGCTCACGGCCTACAGCCCGCTGGCCAAGGGCGATGTGACCAGCACCCAAGCCCTGCAAGAGATTGGCAATGCCCACGGCAAATCAGCAACCCAGGTGGCCCTACGCTGGCTCATTCAACAGGAGAAGGTCTGTGCGATCCCGCGATCGGCCAAAGCAGCGCATCGGGCCAGCAACTTTGACATCTTTGACTTTGAACTGGACCAGGCCGAGATGGATCGCATTGCGCAGCTGGCGTAACGCACCTTTTACTGGTTCATCACACAGCAGCAGAGGGAACAACGGGAGTTATCATGATTATGCTAGCTATTCTTTTTCTACTATCACCGCTGCTCTTCTTCACGCTGGACCAAGTCATGCCCTCGTTTGCCGGCGATAGTCTGACGCTGTCGATCCTCTTTGGCGCAATCGGGATCGTGTTGCTGGCGATCAGTCAACGTTCGGCAACACGCCGCATGATCGTGGCCGCACTGCTTGGCCTCCTGGTGGTCGCCGCACAGATCTACGGCATCGCGATTCTTGTGCTGCAAGATTTGTAGCTAACCTTGTTGAGGAATCATGGAGTCTAGCTACATATCGCTTTTATCAATGGATGAAGCGAGCTAACGTCTGCCTGGAAGGGGTCAAGTGGTGCTACGGCAGACACACCGCTTGTGACTCCTTCCAGGAAGACCCGTACTCCGCAGCCTCTGGAGAGTGATGTGTGACTAGTCATGGAGTAACAAATTGACGGAGACAGATAGGGATCAAGTGGCAAAAGAACAGATAACCGATCGTGCTGAACCACGAAAAGCCGCGCGCCGGATTCTGGAACATGAGATTGCAGAGGGGCTGGGCGAGATGAAGCGCTCCAACAAGGGCCTCTTCATTGCCGGGCTTTCGGCAGGGCTCGATGTAGGCTTCAGTCTCTTTTTAATGGCTGTCATGCTCACCTACACCAAGGGGCAATTGCCAGAGCCAGTCGTGAATATTCTGGTGGCCAACATGTATGCCATCGGCTTCATCCTTGTCATTATTGGCCGCTCCGAACTGTTCACGGAACACACAACACTGGCTGTGCTGCCAGTGTTGAATGGCCAAGCCACGCTCGCCGGGCTGGTCCGGCTGTGGGCAATTGTCTATGTAGCCAATATCATGGGTGCGACGATTTTTGCACTGCTTGCCACCATCATTGGTCCCGCTCTGGGTGTGATTGATGTCACGGCCTTTGGTGAAATCGCCCACCACATGATTGGCCACAGTTGGTGGATCATTGCGCTGAGCGGCGTGCTCGCGGGCTGGCTCATGGGGCTACTCTCGTGGCTCATTGCCGCCGGGCGTGACACCATCAGTCAAATCGTGCTGATCTGGCTCGTCACCACCGCCATTGGGCTGGGACACCTCCACCATTCGATCACGGGTACGGTAGAGGTGCTGGCCGGGCTCTTTGCCAACCAGGGTGTCCTCTTTAGTGACTTTACCCACTTCCTGTTGTGGACAACGATCGGTAACTCCATTGGTGGGGTGGTCTTTGTGGCCCTCATTAAGTATGGGCATGTGATCCGCAGCAACGATGAAAGCAATCGGGTGAACCTGAGCGACGAGCAGAGCTAGGCAGCGCCAGGTAGCACGGTCGCTCGGCGTCGGGTACAGCGCCAACCGCGCGGCCATGCTTGCACGCAATTCATATGACCTGGCGCGCAGAGAGCCCCGCGATCTGGGCATCGTCGTACCCAAGGGAGTTGAGGATCTCCGTGTTGTGCTCACCAAGCTTGGGGGCAACCCCCACTCGAGGTGGCGTCTCGGAAAAGTGCCATGGAGAGCCGTGTACTTTCACCCGCTTGTCATACGCTGGATACGTTATCTCACGGATGTAGCCATTGGCCAGCACATCGGGATCGTTCGAGGCTTCGAGCAGGGTGTTGATCGGGGCAGAGACAATATCGGCCCCCCGCAATATCTCAATCCATCGCTGCCGCTCACCAGTGGCAAACAGATCCGACAGTGTGTCGAGGAGAAGGTCGCGCTTTTCCGCGGATGTCACAGCCAACCCGAGATCGGCAACGCCTCGCTCGGCCAGGGTCGCATAAAAACTGAGCGCCTCCATCGCCTTTGTCCACTCGCCCGAGCCCAGTTGAAAAACGAGCGGCTTGCCATTACAGTCATTGAAGCTGGCAGCAAGCCCTGGATTTTCGGCGGTGCCGGTGACGCGCGCCCCCGTAATCGGGTCTGCATTGCGCCACATGGTCGTCGTCAGTGTCCAGCCCATGAGCCGCACCGTGCTACCCACCAGAGAGGTCTCGACCTTCTGCCCGACGCCGGTAGTCTTGGCACAGTAGAGCGCGGCGAGCAGGCCACCGAAGGTCAAGAAGGCACAGGACTCGTCGGCGACCGACACCACCCCCGTCCGCATCGGCTCATCCGGAGCGCTGTATGCCTCGGCAATGCCGCCGAGGGCTTGGCCCACCGCGTCTGTGCCCGGCAGGTGGGCCTGCGGGCCACGTGTCCCATAGCCAGAGACAGAGACATAGACCAGCCGCGGGTTGATCTGTTTCAGCGTCTCGTAACCAAAGCCATTGCGCTCAGCCGCGCCGGGACGGAAATTCTGGCCAAAGATGTCTGCCCGCTGCACCAGCTGGTAGAGAATATCCAGCCCTTCCTCGCTCTTTAGATTCAGCGTCAAACTCTTTACGCCACGATTGTTGGTTTCAAAAAAGGCACTGGGGTGTCCCGGCACCATGCCAGCATTGCGCGAGCTGTCTCCCTTTCCCGGCACCTCGATCTTAATCACATCCGCGCCAAGATCGGCCATCATTGCGTAGGGTACGGTGCCAGCCTGCGCCGTGGAGCAGGTAACGGCCCGCACGCCGGCAAGTGGACCTGGTTTGTCTGTCATCGCTTGGTTCCTCCTTTCGCGGCAAAGTGGAACTGTCAGCTTCCCTGCGCGAGGAAGCGTAATTTCTGCCGCCTATCTACATGAGCTTCTTCTTTGCTGATATGGCTCAGTCATCAGCCTCGACGGACTCAAGGGTCGGCATCTGGTAGCGGTCTTGGGGATTATCCCACCCCTGAAACTGTGGCTTGCGCTTTTCTGCAAACGCTCGCCGCGATTCCATGCGATCTTCCTTGCAGCCGTGTTCGTGCAACGCGGCGGCGAGGCGTTGTAATTCAGGGGGAACTTTGGGAATCATCTGCCGCATCATATAGACGGTATTGACCCGCGCCGCCGGTGGCAGGGTCAGCAGATGCTCTGCCATCTCCAGCGCGGTGGGGAGCAGATCCGCAGCATCGACCAATCGATTCAGATAACCGACTTCATAGAGTCGTTCGGCCGTAAAGCGAAAACCGAGCGCCATCTCCGTGGCAATTGGGTGGGGCAAGCTGGCCACATGGCCGTGATCGTACCCCCCAAGCAGCCAGCGCTTGGCCTCTGACATCTCGAAGATCGCGCCTTTCGTCGCCACGCGCAAATCGGTGCGCTCCACCAGCATAAACCCACCCCCCATGGCATAGCCGTTGATGGCGGCAATGACCGGTTTTTGCAGGGTGCCATCCATGAACGGATTCGCAATGATCTGGTTTGACGAGCCAAGCTCACCCTGGTCGAGCGTCTCCTTCATATCTTCGCCGGCACAGAAGCTGCGGCCGGTCCCCGTGAGGATGGCCACTTCCAGCGATTCACTGTCAGCAAAAGCCGTGAAGGCTTCGCCCAGCCCTTCGCGCACAGCCGTGCCAAGTGCGTTCAACCGCTCGGGGCGATTGAGCCTTATCACCATAATCTGGCCGTGAATCTCAGTTTCAACGAATCTCATTCGTTCACCTCCACGCTATTTGCATTCACATTCACGCTATTGATGGGATTGATGAGATTGATATTGATGGGAATGATGATCAATTTCATCATGGGAAGACCAACGGGGCTTAAAATCTACAGTGCGGTTGGCTTGAAAAGGTAGATTTTTTGACGGTCTACCCAAGGGGTAACAGTGCCGTTTTCAAACAGAGCTTACTTCAGAGGATAGCAACAATAGACCAAGGCTTTACCGTCAGAAGGCATTGGGATGGTTCAAGCTCCTATTCTGACAGAAGCTGATCGCCCGCTGAAAGTCTGCCCCGGCGTGAGGTAAAGTATACCCCATCCCGCTATTAGCGCCTACACGGTTTTTTTCCCACCGCCCAAGAGTCCAGCGCGCCGTTGTGCCTGATCGTTTCACCTGTGCGATGAACTCACCAGTTCCCACTTGGACCGACAGAAAACAGACAGCATCATCAGTTGTACTGTATCACCGGCAACTACTCACCGCGCTGGACCGCTACCGGGCCAGTTGTCCAGTGGCGGCCAGATATTCGGCACGATTCCAGGTGGCAACGCTGGAGGGGCGTTCTGCATTGGGTCGGCAGAGCAAAATCTCGTGGCCGGGGCGGGCGATGATTTGCAGGCCGCTGGAGCGCAACATTGCCTCGACGCCAGCCTGATTGGCCGCCCACCAATTCGTTGGATCGCCTGCAAACTCATGCTCCAGAAATGCCATTTTGGGCCACCCCTTCTCCAGCAGTGCCGCTCGTTCGTCCAGTTGCAGGCCATGCGTCTCCGCGTAAATCTCTTCGCCAGGCATCATCAGCGTTTGAAAGAGCAGCAGGCGCTTTGTCTTCTGGGCCACAATATCGAGCCCCAACAGTGGATAGCGCAGATGATAGAAGACGCCCATGAAGATAATCAGATCAAAGTCCTCGGGCCGTTGCGCCAATTCATAGAGTTGCATTAGCTCAAACGAGACCCGATCCTGTAGGCCCAGTTCCTTGGCGGCCCACGCCGCTTGACGCAGATAGCGGGCATCCACATCAATGCCCAGAACATGCCCACCCCGCTTTGCCAGCTCAAATGAATAGTAGCCAGCGTTGCAGCCGATATCCAAAATCCGCCAGCCGTGCAGATCGGTGGGTAGGTGTGGCGCCACCTGCCGCCATTTAAAGGCGGGGAAATCCCCCAGCCAATGGTCCGGCGCGGTCTGAGTGCCATCGGGTAGATGCAGGTTGTGAAACCAGGGGCCCAACTCGGCAATTGCTTCTGCTCTGGCAGCCGCTGCCGAGTCAGCATGCTCGACGGCATACTCGGAATCGGTTGTGTAGATCATTTCAGATGTCATGGCACAGCTACTTTCTTTTTGGTTAAGCCAATCCAGATTGTCAGTCTTCCACAATGAGCACGCGGTTCACATTGGGCGAGCTGTTCTTTGCCTCTTGGTGTGCATACGTGGATCACTATTTTTCTCAATTGGCCTCATCTCAACACCCACAGTGCGGTTGGCTTGAAGACGGTGGGTTTCCCTCTTGCCGGCACTACTGATTCAAACAGAGCCCACTTTAGATAGCAGCATGTGAAGCACCGTTTACCACGTTGGTGGCCGCACTGCTGGAGTAATGCAGGCGAGCCAGATTGCTCCAGTTAATCAGCGCCCACGCAGATCAGAAGAGAGTGTGTACTGTTGCGTCACATACCGCTCCAGCTCTTGGGCACGTTGCTCGGCGGTGTGGTGTGCCAGCACTTTGGCCCGGGCACGCGCGCCAATCAATTGCCGTTGATCCGCGTCCAGGTCGTGCAGGTAGGCCACCACATCTGCGGCAGTGCGCGCCACCAGGATCTCCTCATCAAAGGCAAAAAATTCGTCCAGGCCCTCCCAATAGTCACTGATGATTGGGGTGCCACAGGCCGCGGCTTCAAAGAGCCGGACGCTGGGCGAGTGCCCGGCGCGTACCATATCAGAACGAGTGAGATTCAGTGTGAAGTGCTGTTGGTTGTAAAAGTCTCGATGCTGATGGGGCGGCAGATGTTCGATGCGCTCTACATTTTTGCCCCATTCCAGCGCCGGATAGTTGGGGCCAGCCACCACAAAGTGCTGTTCCGGCAAACGCGCGGCTGGTTTGAGCAACAATTCGTTTAGGCCCGGCTGACGGTCATCGCTGTAGGTGCCCATGTAGCCCAGTCGCCAACGGTTCTGCCATTGTCCCCCGGCGCTTGCTGCTGGAAAGTAGAGCAGTGGATCGACCGAGCAATAGAGCGGCCGCGCACAAGGTGCCCCATATTGCTCCTTCAATGTCTCCAACACAGCGCCGCCACTAAATGAGAGATAGAGATCATAGCGCGGGATCAGGTCGGGCGCGATATATTCCTCGTCCCCGCGCGCCAGCTTGGCCAGCGTCACGGGGGTGTCAATATCATAGAACGCGGTAATGCCCTGGGCCACCTGCGTTACCCACCGGCCAACCGCGACGCCCTCGGGCACATACGAGCCAACGATTACCAGATCCGCGCTGCTCACCTCCGTCAGCCAACGATCCTTGAGCGCGGGCAGGTCAGCATAGAGCGCGGTGCGGCCATAGGGTGGTTCAGGCAGATCGCGGTTGGCTGCATACCAGGGCACATCCCGCTCCAGAAAGAGCACCTCATGTCCGCGGTGGCTGAGTGCCCGGACGAGCGCGCGGTAGGTGGTGGCATGGCCATTGCCCCAGGCAGAGGTGATCGAAAGCCCCAGAATCACAATGGTCAGCGAGTCGGATGAGCCGGCGATTGGGGCAACCGGAGCGGCTGGGGCCACAACCGCGTCGGCAAGTGGATTGCTTTTCTGCTGTTTGGTCAGCGAACGATGTGCCATCGACGTTCCTCTTTCAATTCCTCTTTCAATACGAAATGTGCACGGGAGTGAAATTATTTGCGGGGTCAACGCCTCAGGTAGTGGCCCCCAAAGCGATTGTTCTCATCTGACGAACACCATCGGGCGACAGGCAATAGAACAGAAGCCCGCCGCAGCGGACCTGCTTTGGGAGCACTGTCCGTTCATGGCGGTGCGGGGACGAATGCCAGGACAGTTCGGGTTTGCCCAGAAACAAGATGGCGGTTTTGAACGCTTGACGGGTGAATCAGCACGCCAAATCGCCAACGCAAAGACGGACAGTTCGGGTTGCCGCACGCTGGCCGCCGGGGTCTGGTGTGGAGCGGCACAATAGTGCGGTTGGCTTGAAAAGCGCAGATTTTCCCGTGGTCTACCCAAAAAGTAGCAAGACCGTTTTCAAACAGAACTTACGTTATAGAGAAAACAGATAGCCCTTGCGGCGTGCGCATGCTCTCCTGCGCACCTCCAGCGCTAGAGAACGCTGATTCCACCATTGGCAACGGTTACATGTTTGCTCGATTAGACGTGCATGGCTTCATGCCGCGGCACCGTTTTGCCATTTAGGATTGCGTCTAGCTCTGCCGAGCGATGGGCGTACGTGTGTCGAGCCAGGATACGTTGGCGCGCGGCTTCCCCAATTTTGCGGGCATGTTCGGGGCCAAGGCCACGCAGATGATCCACCACGGCCGCGCCATCCGCGGCAACCAGAATCTCGCGTTCTGGTTCCAGAAAAAGCTCGATTCCTTCCCAGGCATCGGTGATAATGCAGGCACCGGCCCCTGCGGCTTCAAAGAGCCGAGTGGCGGGCGAAAAGCCATAGCGGGCCATGCTGGCGCGGTTGATGTTCAAGACGGCCCGCAGCGTACAGTTGAAAGCATTGTGCTCCCGGGTGTAGATATGGCCCAACGGCTGCACATTGGCAGGCAGCGCTTTGTCGTGCCAACCGTTGCCCCCCAACAAAAAGCGTTCGGTGGGCAAGGCAGCGGCAGCCGCCAGAAAAAACTCCTCCACTCGTGCCTCGCGGTCGGGCAGTCGGTTGCCCAGAAACCCACAGAGGCCCGCAAAACGTGGATCGGGGTCAACGGGGTGATGGGTGGTCGGGTCAACAGCATTGTAAATCGGGTGGCAAGCTCGCGCGCCCAATGCTCGGTACGCGTCAATTACCGGCTCGCCACCGCCATAGGTCAGAATCAGATCATACTGTGGAATCAGCGTGCGAAAAGGATCGTCGGGATTCTGCTGCACGCGATCCAGGGTGGCTGGCGCGTCCACGTCCCAAAAAGCAACCAGCCGATCCGGTTGGCGCAACGCTGCCACCGCGGCTTCGAGCAGTTCATCGAAGGCCCCCACGCCGCTGGTTTTGATCACCAGATCGGCGCCCTTGGCCTCGGTCAGAGCAGCCTGCACCGCGCGCTCATCTTCGATGCCATAGACAACCACTTTGGCCCAGGTGGGATCGGCAATGTCGCGATGTTGCTGGCGGTCATAGGCATCGGGTTCATAGAAGGTGACTCTGTGCCCCTGTGCATGCAATGCTCGGATGATGCCTCGGTAATAGGTGGCCGCGCCATTCCAATAGGCAGAGACGAGACTGGATCCAAAAAACGCAATATCCACAATTCAGCTCCTTATCCGGCTAGCTCTTCATGGTAGATCTGTAACAGTTCATCAACTCGATGCACACAGGTGTGACGAGCTAGAATTGTCTGCCAGCCGTGAGCGGCCAGCGCGCAGGCAGCAGCAGGTTCATTGCGCAGAAAGCGCAGATGTTCCTGCATCTCTTTGCCGTTCTGTGCCACCAGATAATCCTTGCCCGGCTGGAAGAGTCCCTCGGCATCGTGCCAGGGTGCACAGACCAGTGGAATGCCACAGGCCAGCGCCTCGAAGACCCGGATCGTGGGGATGCCGGGCAGCGCCTCGACATAGGCGCGCCGGGGCACATGGACAGTCATCTTGAAGTGGTGAAAGGCCGCTGGGACAGAGAAGTTGGGTAGCCAGCCGCGATAGTCGATCGCCGCGGCTGCCAGCGCCTGTCGGGCGGATTCGGGATAGCGCACGCCATGTACGCGGGTGCAAAGCCCCAGTGCCTGGACAGGGGCAAACAGAAATTCGTGCAGCTCGCTGGTGCGTTCATCATCGCCCCAGTTGCCCACCCAGATCAGATCACACTTTTGCTGCCACAGATCCTCGCGCCAGGCACCATCATCCCAACCACCCGCCACTGAGGCTGTCTCTGGATGGAAGAGACGCACATCCGCGGCTTCGTGCCATATCCACGCGTTTTGCGTCCACTGCTGTTGCAGGTAGAGATCGCGAATAACACGGCCAAAAGCCAACACGCCATCGTAATGCTCGAGATCATAGGCAGCCATGCTGGCCCGATCTGTCACGGCACGGTGGTGGGTATCGTGAAAGAGCAGCCGATAGTGGTCGTTGCGCAAACGATGAGCGCCAACGCGAGCAACCAATTCGTGCTCATTCCATTCGTGAACCAACACCAGATCCGCGTCGGCAAGGATGGCGTCCAGATCAACTGTTGCCAGGTCATAGGCGTGACTTTGCAGCGTGGGGTAGGCGGTCCGAAACTGTTGCAACGGCGCCTCGCCATGTTCTGCCAGTAGATTTTGCAGGCTCCAATTCTGGTGCGGCTCATAGACCTCAACGGTATGTCCGCGCTCTTGCAATTCGGTAACGATGCCGCGCAGAAAATGCGCGTTCCCATGATTCCAGTCCGAGAGCAACGAATGATAAAAGAGAACAATCTGCACGTTTACGGCTCCATTCTCAGGCTTTGCGGTGGTGGTAGCAGCTTTGGTTGCTGAGCATTGTTCAAGAGAGCTCTGTAGGCCTGCCAATAGGCATGCCCCATTGCTGTCAAGGTGTAGCGCTGTGCCCGTTGACGGGCTGCCAGTGCAAGGGCATGGCGGCGGGCAGGGTCGGCCATGAGCGACTGCAAGGTTGTCGCCAGCGCCGCTTCATCATCGGGGGGAACGAAGCAGGCGCTGTTGTCCCACACCTCGCGCAAGGTGTCAATATCGCCCAGGACGAGGGCACAGCCCGAGAGCGCTGCTTCGAGCGCGGAAAGTCCGAATGGCTCGTAGCGTGCTGGTAAGGCATAGATCGCGGCCCGCGCCATCTTTTTGGCAACCGCGTCCTGCGGCAGCCAGCCCAACGCCTCAACATTGGCAAAGGTCTGTCGCTCTCCCTCTGGGCATTGCGCCTGGCCAGCCACCTGAACAGGCCAAGGCAATTGTGGGGCAATTCTTTCCAGTGCACAGATGTTCTTTGCTTCGTCCCACACTCGCCCCACGCTCAACACATACGGTTCTTTGGCTCGCACGCGAAAGTGGGCCTGTTCCCGCCCATTGTGGATTACGCTGCCCCGGGGTAAGGGGCCATAGTGTCGGCGCAGCATTCCCAACATTGCGTGGGTCGGTGCCACGATCTGATCCGCACAATGTAGCCCCAGCGCCACCCGCTGGTGATAGGGCTTCCAACTATCCGGGGGCAACGTGCCTTTGACACTTTCCCACCACGAATAGACGCACGAATGGCCAACCATTAGTACCGGTGCCGACCAGGGCAGGGAGCCATGGACATAGTTGTTGAGGTGGATCAGATCGGGCTGTTCGCGCTGGGCAATCTCCAACAGCCAACGCCCGGCCGCGGTCACATCGGACCAAGGATCGGTCATCCATTCCAACTTATATTCACTCTCGTAGAGTTTCAGGTTGGACAACTGCGCGGCACTATGCAATTGATGGGCGTTGAGATAGCCCCCCATGGTCGCCAATATCACGTCGCACGGCCACTGTTGCAGCGCACGCACGAGATCGAGTGCATAGGTCCAAACACCGCCAACTGTGTCGGCGGTCATGAGTATTTTCATTCGTGACATGGTGAAGATATTGGTTTCTGTATCTAGCGGGTCGTGATCAGTGCCTTCAGAAATCCAGCGGGACGGGAGGCCATGAGCTCAAAGGCCTGATCGAGTTGTGACAGGGGGAAGGTGTGGGTATAGAGTGGTGCGGGATCGAGGGTGCCGTCGAGCACAGCTTGAGCCGCGGCCCGCATACCGGCAACATAAACGGCCTCCTCGCGTTCGTGGGCATTGATCAC
This sequence comes from Caldilineaceae bacterium, assembly GCA_965228585.1. Taxonomy (GTDB): domain Bacteria; phylum Chloroflexota; class Anaerolineae; order Caldilineales; family Caldilineaceae; genus JAHBVH01. The sequence goes on along the minus strand of CBDDHX010000004.1, from coordinate 857,494 downwards.
ATCGAGACCATACCAATTCCAATGTTGCATGTTGACCTGGCGTGGGCCATCCTGGTGATAGCCGGCAATGACCAACCGGCCCCGAACGCGAACCAGTTCGGCTGCCAGATCGAGCGGCCACTGCGTGCCAACGGCCTCAATCACACAGTCGCAGCCCTGGCCACCCGTAATCGCTTTGACCTTTTCGATGATCTGCCAATGATCATCCATGGGAATGGTCTCTTGGGCACCCAATTGGCGGGCAATTTTCAGCGCAGCAGGACGACGCGTGATGGCAATTACCTTGGCCCCGGCCTGTGCAGCCAGCGCCGTGAGCATTGCACCCAAAAAACCAATGCCAATAATGGCTACCTGTTGACCGGCCACAATATTGGTGCGTGCAAAGACATTCATGGCACAGGCCAACGGCTCAGCCGGGAAAGGCTGTCCGGCCAAGGGCGCGGGCAGACGGATTGTGGCACTGGCTTCTGCCAACTCATATTCGGCAAACGCATTGTAAGAGAGCATGGCAACTTGATCGCCCACGGCAAATTCAGTCACGGCCTCCCCAATGGCAGCCACCTCGCCCCACCCTTCGTGGCCCGGGTTGCCGGGTGGCAGGGGATATTCAAACCACTCGCGCCCTTCCCACACTGGCAGATTCGACCCACAGAGACCACAACCCGCGACATGGATCAACAGTTGGCGCGCGCCTGGCGTCGGCACAGGCACTTGTTCAATGGCCACTTTGCCCGGCGCTTTGATGACTGCGGCGGCCATGGCGTGCGGGATCACGGGCGCAGGGGTTTGCGCTTGGGAAGCATCCGATTGAGCAGTTGTCGAAGTTGATGGCCCTGGGACGGTCTCAACTGGCATGGAACCTAACCTTTCGGTCCTGTGACTCAATGTGTGGCAGTGCCACTCATACTCTGTTATTCGTACTCTGTTACTCGTGCTCTGCTATTCGTACTCTGCTATTCGTGCTCTGCTATTCGCGCAGTGCCACTCATACTGTGCTGCCGGTGCGCTTGCAGTGCGGTGCCAAGGCTGGGAGCCAGAGTGGCAGGCACCGACACTGTTGACCGTGCGCTCGCACTATTGACCGTGCGCTCACACTGTCAGGCCACGCTTATCCAGTTCCTGATTGGCAGCAAGCACTTGGTCATCGGCCGATTGATTGCGCAGCCACTCGGCATAGTCTGCCATGCCATTTTCCAACGACACACGGGGTTCATACCCCAACACCTGGCGCGCCTTGCCGATATCTGCAAAGCAGTGGCGGATATCACCGACCCGATATTTGCCGGTGATCTCTGGCTCAATGGTCGGCTTGTCCAACACGGTGGCCATTTGCTGCGCGATCTCGACAACCGTGTAGGCATTACCGCTACCAATGTTAAAGACTTCGCCAGCCGCGTCCGGGGTTTCCATGGCCAGGCGGCAGGCAAACGCGACGTCTTCCACATTCACGAAATCGCGCTGCTGCTGCCCATCCTCATAGATCAGCGGGGCTCGGTTGTTGAGCAGCCGGTTGGCAAAGATTGCCAGTACTCCGGTGTATGGATTGGAAAGCGCCTGCCGGCTGCCATAGATATTGAAAAAACGCAGCGCAACCGTGGGAACCTCATAGGCGCGCCCAAAGATCATGCACATGCGTTCCTGATCATATTTGCTCAGCGCATAGATTGAGGCCAGATCGGGCTGCTTGGTTTCTGGTGTGGGAATTGGCGTGAGCGGTGCTCCATCGGCATCGTAAACCTCCCAATCACCAGCCTTGAGTCGAGCCTGCGAACGGACGCGGCCGGCGCTGGGCTCTCCATCCTGGCGTCGGTAGAGCCCTTCGCCATAGATGCTCATGCTGGATGCCACCACCAGCCGCTCCACTGGCTGTTGGGCCAATGTCTCCAACAGCACGGCGGTACCCAGGTTGTTGGTCTCGGTGTAGCGGCAGATCTCATACATGCTCTGCCCCACACCCACGCGCGCAGCCAGGTGATAGACAACATCTACGCCTGTGCAAGCCGCGGCGACCGCGTCGGGATCACAGATGTTGCCCCGGATCAATTCGGCGTTTGGATTTAGGTAGGGTGGACGCTCCGCGGCTTCGCCGTGGACCTGTGGTAAGAGATCATCAAAGATCCGCACCTGATAGCCATTCATCAATAACTCATCGGCCAAATGTGACCCAACGAATCCCGCTCCACCAGTGATCAATATCACTTTGCTCATTGCTACTCCCATCCATCTGTGCGCATCAGCTGCTTGCGTTTGCGACGAAGAAATTGCGACGAAAACCTGCTACACTTCAGAGCTACTTCAGTAGCGTCAACCTTAGCAGCAGCTACATCAAAGCAGCGGGTAACCTTATCTAGCGGCTAGATATAATTGAGGTACGATTCAGACAACTTTCACTACTTGTTCCCCAATCTTCTGTTCCTCTATTGCAACATTTATTTCAACAATTGCCGTGGCAGTTCGGTCGTTTCGCCCAGTACATCTTCAATATAGAGCATCTTCACGAGCACCACTATCACCGCGACCAGTGGTGTTGCAACGAGCACACCGATAAAGCCAAAGAGCGTGCCCATGATCAGGACAGCGGTCAACGAGAGCGCGGGCGCGAGCGAGACGGTGTAGCGATGGACAATTGGGGTCAACAGGTTGCTCTCGAATTGCTGAATGCCAATGTAGAGCAATAGCACATATAACGCCTGCAGGGGACTCTGCACAAAGGCCAAGAGCGCGGCCAGCCCGCCCGTGACCACCGGCCCCACATAGGGTACAAATTCGAGCAACCCAGCAATGATGCCCAGCGTTAGCGCAAAAGGCAGCCCCAAAAACCAGAGGCTAATGCCGGTGAGCATACCAATGATGAGCATGGCAATAGCCTGCCCCACCAGCCACCAGCGCAACGTAACAATCACCTCATCCAGTACCTCGCCCGCGCGCGTGCGCCTGGATTGTGGCACCAGCTGCAAGATTCCTCGGCGATAAAAGCCTGGGTTGGCGGCCAGGAAGATACCGGTGAAGAGCACGAAAATCAGGTTGGTAACCAGATCTAGCACGCTCGAAAAGGTGCCCCGAAGGCGAGCAACGAGCGTACCCGTCGATGGCATGATTTGACTAACGGAGGAGATGCGGTCCAACAGGCTGTTTGCCCAGCCATGGTTTGTCAGTTGCTCGCGAACGGCTTGCAGGCCGGTGGGTATCTCGGTAAACAGGGCACTCAGATCACGGTTCAGTTTGGGGGCAAAGAACCAGCCAAGCGCGCCACCGGCAACCAGCAGCGCCAGCAAAACGATGACAAAGGCAATTCGATCAGAGAGGGGCAAGAATCGTTGCAACAGATGCATCAACATGCGCAGAAAAATCGCCAACAGCAGCCCGGCAAAGAGCAGAAGCAGAATTCCAGCAATCTGCCACAGAAATAAGAGTAGAATCAGTAGACCCAACAGCAAGAGGGAACGTCCCAAAAACTGTGGGAGTGACAGAGATGAGTTCATGGCTTGTCCTAACGTTTATACCTGTACCGCCAGCATACCGAATAGCGACAGCAGCACCATGTACCATCCCATAGATAGCGGTCACAGATGAAGATCTATTCCCATTCTAGCCCCATCTACTGTCTCGATTCACTGGCGCGCAGCAAACCTATCCGTCACGATATAGGGGGAAGGCTGTCGTGCGGGTGCGTAAGAGATGGCAAATTCGCGGTGGTAAACCCCGCGGCTGAGCGCAATTGAATCAATCAAGGAGAAGAAGATGAACAACAGCAATCCAACGAACACCAATCAGACCACGATCAACCAGACAACTACTCGGCAGGGTGAACAGAGTGATGCCAAGGACCAGCGTCCGGAGCAAGGGCACGTAGATGTACACGGCACCCGGCTCTATTACGAACGGATGGGCACGGGCCGGCCCCTTGTCTTTCTGCACGCTGGCATTGCCGACCATCACATGTGGGATACAGCCTTTTTTGCCTTTGCCCAAGAGTACACGGTGATCCGCTACGACCTGCGCGGCTATGGCAAATCAAAGGTGAGCACGGCGAATGGTGATGAGAATGCCGACGAGCACTACAGCCATGCCCAGGATCTGCACGCGGTTCTACAGGAACTTGCCGTTGAGTCTGCCACGCTAGTCGGGGCATCGATGGGTGGCGCGGCTGCGATTGATTTTGCCCTGGAACAGCCCGCCATGACCGATGCGTTGGTTTTGGTCGGTGCCGTGCCGAGCGGATATGAGTTTACCGGCGAAGTGCCCCCCACGCTGCAAAGAATGGTCGATGCCTGTGAACAAGGTGATATGGATCAGGCGGCAGAACTGGCCACCCGCCTCTGGTTTGATGGCCCGCAACGACAGCCGGAGCAGATGGATGCCGCTCTACGTCAACAGGTGAAAGCCATGGTCGGTGCGGCACTGATCGACAATCCGCCGAATTTCGCTGGCGCCAACGCCGCGGCACAGCCAGCGATGCCGCGGCTGCACGAGCTGACCATGCCAACGCTGGTGGTCGTGGGTGCGCAGGATGACCCAACGGTGCAACAAGCCAGCATTCAGTTGGCCGACAGCATCGCCGGTGCGGAGCGAACAGTGATTGATAACACGGCGCATCTACCCAACCTGGAGCGCCCCGACGAGTTTTATGGCGTGGTACTTGACTTTCTGCAGCGAACTGCCCGCGCGCGGCAGCAGGGCGATCTGCCAATGGGCTTTGATGGCGCGGTGGCCCGCAAAGCCGTTGCCCCCGATCCAGAAGATCGATAACGACGGCGAATGTGTGCCGTGGGCGATCTTCGTGCAGTCATGGCTGGACGAAGGGAACAACTTGTGAGCGAGCGAGCAGCGGAAAGCTTGGCGTGAGCGACGGTGTACACCACGACTATTTGTTAGCTCGCTACTTGTTGGGTTCCGTTGACGTTTGGGAAAAAGCGCCAATCAATTGAGCTTCTAACAGCGAGAAGCGGTCTCAACCCCGCGAATTTGAATAGTTGGTCCATGGTTCACAGCCACTACAACGACAGGCAGAAGCGACAGGCAGATTTGGAGCCGGTGAACGGGGCAAGGGCCGCCTCCGGTTCATGGGAGCGACGGCAATGGCTGCGCTGCCCCATTTGCCCGCTTATGTCTCGGTTGGTCTGTGGTTCTGTATCTTGCTCCATTCCATTGATTGCCCGCGACAGGTACAGTGGATGGGTGAAGCGCTCCCACGCGAGTGAGCAGGGAGCAAGGAAGTAACGTAGGGAGGATTTTTCATGACACACCACCAAAGCACACTCGGACTGATTGCCAAAGGCGCGTTGGCAGGCATTGCTGGCACGGCCGCACTCACCGCGGGCATGGCCTTGATGCCACACGTATTGCCAGAGACCGGACCCTTTGACCCAGAGCGGGATCAGACCACACAACCACAAGAAAAGCTGGTCGAGTCGGTTATGTTGGCACTCTGGGGGACTTTACCCGACCAACAGACCAAAGCCATCGGCGGCCAAGCCGCGCACTGGGGCTATGGCGCAACTTGGGGCACGGTCTATGCCCTGGCTCAGGAGCAGTTGCAGTTGCCGCCCAACACCCATGGTCTGCTCTTGGGCCTGTTGGTGGGAACCACAGCGTCGACGGTAGTCCCTGCATTGCAACTTGCGCCCCCACCCACTCGTCAGCCCTTGCCCCAAACGGCCATGATGACGGCGCTTCAGTTGCTCTTTGGTTGGGTGACGGCGCAGACCTTTGAGGCACTCACCGGATCGCACGAAGAGCATGAGCGGCAGAGAGCACCGCGGTGGGAGCAACGCAACCACCCCCACGCAACCCACCGCTACCCCGGTCGCCCCGACGGCGAAATCATTGAACGCCGCTTTGAACAGGTCGAGGCACCCATGCCCCGCCACTATCAATCTCTGGCAGAACCATCTGCCCAGCCCGCAGCCACCTATTCATAGAGAACGCAACTAGACCTTGTACCGTGCGCGGTGAGCATTCTCCAATGCGCACGGCCAGCGCTAGAGAATGCTAATTCCACCATTGGGCAACGTTTCCATGATTGCTCGATCAGGGTCGCAGCGGGCCATTGCTTGACAGGTGTTACAGGAGTAAGCAGAGCCAGTGGCGTGGGGGCATCCGCTTGCCGATGCCCAAGGGGATGAACGGTCGTGGCCCAGATGATCGGTTGGACCAGCACGTTCGCCCCCAGCTCATTTACGGGGGCGCGGAGCGTTCACCGACAGCTATCGAAATAGAGGGAATAGTCATGAGAACAACCAGCGCAGCAGATCTGCTTGTCGAGGCATTACTTGATTGGGAAGCTGAGGTTACCTTTGGCCTCCCTGGTGATGGCATCAACGGCATCGTGGAAGCACTACGCAAACGGCAGGATGAGATTCGTTTTTTCAGGTGCGCCACGAAGAGAGCGCGGCATTCATGGCCTGTGCCTACGCCAAGCTGAAACCCAATCAAGCAGTCAAGTTTGCAGAATCACTGGCCAAGGGACAGCCCAAGCGCATGAAGATTACAGGCACTCTCTTTGCAAATCGCGTGCGCGAACTGCTGTAATCGCACGCTGCAACCGTAGCCAGATATTGGGAATGTAGAGTACATATAGCCAAGGATAGACCGCCGTTCTATATCTCCGCGCATGGGATTGCGACAGCCACACGCGACAATGGTTGTGAAGGGCGGCAGGTTGTGAAGGGAAATAGCACAATGCCCTTGACCGAATTAGGAATACCGAACCAGATATAACCTATCAGCATGCAGCAGCAGGAATTGGTCAGCAATAGAGAGACCGCTCGCTGCAGAGTTCCCGCAATACATCCAACAAGCAACACCGAGTAGAAGGAGAATCAACAATGAACCCACGTTATTTACTAGGCACGCTTTTCATGGCATTGCTGCTCGTTCTCAGTGCATGTGGGGGAGATACTGCGCCCGCAGTCGAAGATGAGGTTGTTACAGAAACAGAAACAACCAATGAAGATCTCGAAGAAGAGATTGACGAAATACTCGACGATACCGAAACCATGACTGACACTGAAGCCATGACTGATACTGAAGCCATGACTGATACTGAAGCCATGACTGACACTGAGGCTATGACTGACACCGAGGCTATGACTGACACTGAAGCCATGACTGACACTGAGGCCATGACTGACACCGAGGCCATGACTGATGGTGCAGCCGCAGCCGCCGTGGGCAGCAGCAACGCCATGACTGATAGCATGGAAGCAGAGAGCACGGGCGTTCAAGGTGCCAGCGGCAATCTCATGCGAGCTTCTGAGTTGCAGGGTTACGGTGTACAGAATGCCGAAGGGGAAAGCCTGGGCAGTGTCGAGGACGCGGTGATCAATCTCTCTGATGGCCGAATTTTGCTAGTTACTGTTGAATATGGCGGTTTCCTGGACATCGGTGACAAGGTATTCCCCATCCCGCTGAGCGCCTTTCGCTTTGAGCAGATCACACAGGATATGGTGGAGCCGGTTGCGCCAGTTGCTCCCGCGACGGATACCGCTGTCGATGACGATGCAGTGGCTGATGATGAGACAGTTGCTGATGAGACAGTGGCTGATGATGCCATTACGAACAACATTGTCATCGACACGCGCCTGATCCTTGATATTCCACAAGAAAACTTTGAAGAGGCTCCTGGTTTTGACGACGACTTCCCGAATTTGACTGACCCCGCAGCAGTGGGCGAAATCGAAGGCTTTTATCGCTCCTTGGGTGAAGATGTCATTGGACGCACAATCAGCGAGACCGACCTGGACGCCATTCAAGGTACCGTGGCCAAAGTGGATGAGCTGTTGGGCACCAACGTGCAGAATCCAACCGAAGAAGGCATTGGCGAAATTGATGATATTCTGATTGATCTGCAGAATGGGAAAGCAACCTATGCGATTCTTTCATTCGGTGGCTTCCTAGGTATTGGCGATAGCCACTACGCAATCCCCATGGAAAGCTTCGAGATCATTCCTGCTGCGGCAGAGGGTGAATCACCAGTGATTGTGCTTGATGTTACCGAAGAAGAGTTGGAAAACATTCCCACCTTTGACGATGTCGACCTGCTGACCCCAAACTGGGATATGGATGTGCGTACCTATTGGTTGAACGAGACTGAGTAGAATCAGACTGAGTAGATCGACACCAGTAGCAATAACACTGGCTAGCGCTGGTTTGCACCAGCTTCGCATCTGGTAGTTCTTTCAACCAGTTCCAGCATTGCACCAGTTTCAGCATTGTATAGAGCCAACTAGCATTTACACTCTGTGACCGCTAGTTGGCTCGCTTTTTATGCTGTTTAAATAGCGTGAAGACTATGGCGTGAATGGAGAAAAAAGATGTTGCGCATTGGCAAAGCAAGCAATTACAGCCCAGCAGAAGTGTTGGAGCGGGCGATCGCCTATTTTGGCCCCGATGGCGTGGGCTTGGAACCTCAGGAACAGAGCGAAGAAGCAGTGCAATTTGTGGGCGCGGGTGGCCATGTACTTGTGCAGGTGGCACCGCAGACCAAGGGGACCGATGTCGATATTCAGACGCGTGAATTTGACTATGATGTCAAGCAGTTCCTACACAAAATCTAACGGCTGTTTTCCCAAAAGCAAGCGAGTGCTTACCCTGCGCTACGCAGCGTGGATCGCAAGAAACATTGGTGGACAAGCATTTGAAACAAGGGCCGATCCAAAGCTATCAAACCATACCAATTTCGACCACATTGCAATTTTCAACCACATTACAGTTGATAGAGAAAGCAGATAGAGCTGGCACCTTGCAGAGTGCGCATGAGAACATGCGCACGTCCAGCGTTAGAGGACGCTGATTTCACCATCGGTCAACGTTACCATGATTTCGCAATGAGGTGAGAACAGTTGAGGTGGGAATACAGGTGAAGATGGCAGCATGAACCAGGCCCGTTGACTCAGACGCTACCCCCACAGTTGGCACTGCCACGGTTGATTGTTGTGCAGGAGCGAGCTCCGATCCGGTTTCGTGGACAGGTGGGAATGAGAGGAGCCCAAAGCAGACATGTGCGCTGAAGAAGCTTGCAGCTAGTTTGGCAGTTCACCGACTGTGTCTAGCTCGCGGCGAGCTTTGTCACTTAGATAGATCTCACCGGCCAACACCTGTTGCATCGCGGGGATGAGCGAGAGTGGCTCATCTTTGATTGTATAGCCGCGGGCACCCGCTTTCAATGCACGGCTGATGTACACGGCATCTTGATAGCTAGAGAGGATGAGGCAGGGCAAATCGGGGTAGCGCGCCTGTAGCTCTTGCACCAGTTGAATGCCGTTCATGTCTGGCAAGGAGAGGTCGACCAGGACCAGTTCAGCGATTTCGTTGATGGGTTGCGCCAACGCTTCTTGACCCGTGGCAACCAATCCCGCGACATGCCAATCGGTTGTCTTCTGAAAGAACTGTTGAAGAACTTGACTCGTAATCGGATGATCTTCAACAATATAAATATTCGTGGGCATGGTTGTTCCTCTTGTCGACGTACCCCACACGAGCACGTACGCTACGCAAACAGATCTTCGCAATAATCCCACGATAGTGGCCACTCGCTCGTTCGGTTGCAAACAGAGGGCAGTAGCAGGTGAGTGATTCGCTACGGGATTGACAAACAGACCCCATTGTACCATGCAAACAATTGATACAAAAACAACTGTCACCTGAGAAGCATAGGTTACAATCGAATTAACCCGTCCACCCCATTCCCTGTGCCAGCGTTTGTGCCACTCTTCTATATCACTTCAGATAACAGAAAAGGCAGATATTGGCTACACTTGATTCGTGATGGTTGAGCGCAAGTTGCTACCAACCATCTCTGCACGAGCGCTATGGCGCAAAAAATTGCCGTGACCACGCGCCTACAGTGCGGTTGGCTTGAAAACGGTAGGTTTCCCGCTTGCCGGAACTACTGTTTTCAAACAGAGCCCACTTTAGAAGGCAACGGGGCAGCAATTTCGGCTCTGCTGGAGTTGGTGCACTCAAATCGTGTAAGTTTACAGCGCAATACTCTAGGCAGAGTCAATTGTAGATACAGTCAATTGTAGATACAGTCAATTGTAGATACAGTCAATTGTAGATACAGTCAACAGACGTGAAAGATTGCCACCGAGAAATGACGAATCAGACCGCAGTTGCTGCAACCAATGCCCTCTCAGCTACAGAACTACGCGAAAAAATTGGCCTCTGTCAATGGTTTCATTATGAAGCGCACCAGGATGTTTTGCGGACCATTGATCTGCTCCATGATCTGGGCGTAAAACATCTGCGCACGGGCATCTCTTGGGCCGACTATCTGCGCCCCGGTGGCAAAGCGTGGTACGACTGGCAGATGAAAACACTTGCTGAAGCGGACTTGCACACCCTGCTCTCAGTTTGGCACGTGCCCCCTTCGTTGGCAGAAGCCGCGGACTGTGCCGCTCCTCCACGGCGTCTGCGCGACTATGCCGACTTCATCGATCTCCTCATCAACCGCTATGGCGATCAGTTTGCCGAGTTGGAGTTGTGGAACGAACCGAACAATCGGCTGAAGTGGAACTTTCCCGAATTTGACCCGCAATGGGCCAAGTTTGGCGCCATGTTGGTGGACGCAGCGCACTGGGCACAGCAGCGGGGCAAGCGGACGGTGTTGGGTGGCATGATTCCCGTCGATCATCATTGGCTCGCGCTCATGCGCGAGTATGGTGTGTTGGATTATATTGATGTGGTTGCCATCCATGGTTTCCCCGGAATGTGGTGGGAGAACGCACCCAACTGGGATTGGTACCAACATTGGCATGGTTGGCCAGCCAAGATCGACTACATTGCCGAACATGCCGCGGATTGTCCCATCTGGATCACGGAGACGGGGCTTGCGACGTGGAATCTGCAAAAAGAGCAGATTGCCCGGCACGAGTTGCAAGTCGAAATGCTCGAAGCAGCCATTGCCGCACCAGCAGAGCGCGTCTACTGGTACAGCGCCATTGATCTCGCGCCAGAGCGAGCGGCAATTGAGGGCTTTCACGTGGACGAAAACGAATATCACCTGGGTCTGGTGACCTATGCAGGGCAAGAAAAACCGGCTTATCAACGCTTGAAAGAACTGTTGACGGACGATTGAAATGAGGGCGAGCAGACAAGCAGAGGCCAACATCGAACCAAAACCAGAACATCATGTCATTGATGGCATCCATTACGTGCGTTGTGGAACGGGCAAGCCGCTGTTGTTGTTGCACGGACTGGGCAACAGTTGGTATTCGTGGCAGCCGATTCTAAACAAGCTGGCAGCCCAACGCACCGTATTCGCCGTCGATCTGCCGGGCTTCGGTTCCACCGAAATAGAACAGACGAAGCCCGCTACCTTTGCCGATGTAACCGATACAATGATCGCGTTCATCGACGCAATTGGCCAACGTGGAATCGATGTCGTGGGCAGTTCCATGGGTGGACAGTTGGCACTTGTACTGGCGAAACGGGGGGGCATCACCGGTGGCACAGTGGCCTTGAACCCCGCGGGCTTTTGGAGCGGCTGGAAACAGCATCTCTACTATGCCATTATCTACTCTTCGGTGCGTGGTGCGCGTCTGTTGCTCCCCCTGGTACCCACCTTGGCCCAGCATGCTTGGGGCCGAGCATTGCTCTTTAGCCTGCACACGGCACGCCCTTGGCGGCTATCCCCCGATCTGGTCGAGCATGAAGTACGTGCATATGCCACCGCGCCAGCTTTCGACGCGATCATACACTCCTTTGTTTATGGTAAAGAACGCGAAGGTGCCCCGGCCAACTCCATTACGGAGCCACTGCTCATTGGCTGGGGCTGTCGCGATCGGGTCTGTTCCACCCGCCAGGTGGAACGGGCAGCAGCGCTCTATCCCGACGCAGAATTACACTACTTCGCAAACGCCGGCCACCTGCCCCACTGGGATGAGCCTGAAGAGGTCGCGGCGCTAATCCTGGATTATTTATAAATACGCCTCACGTAGCTCCGTCTGCTCTCGATTGACCCCAGCCATACCTGTGGTGTAGGGCTGGGGCAGGGAAAACACCAGATTGCGAACTGGCTAGCGCGACCGCTCGCGCAAGCGGTCACGCCGTTCGCGGATCTGACGCTCCACGCCATCAACGGCACTCTTCAGCGCACGCATTGGCTCCGATTCTTTGGCATTGGCAGCAACGTTCTCGGGCCGGGCATAGACGACCACCCGCGCCTCGTAGAGGAAATCGGTCGCGGCATGAACGGGCTGTTCAAGACTGACAGCAGCGCCGATTACGTCGTTGTGCCCCCGTTGCAGCTTTTGCAGCCGCTCGCGCGCGACATTGCGCATTTGATCATCCTGCTCTGCGCTCAGGGACTGTACTTCGTTTAAAAATTCAAAGGTGAATTCTTCTGTTGCCATCTCTTCTCTCTCCTTCCCAACGCAGCGCTCTGCGCTGGCTGATCAACGTTCGAGTTCACGGGGATGGGGGAACCCCAGAAAGAACAATGCACTGCTCCAAGCTCGGCGATAATGCCATCCAGAGCTGGCCCAGTGCATTGCGTGTACGCAATTTTTCTGCCCATTAATGGGGCTGTGTTAGTACCAAGGCTGTACCGGTCAGACAAGCATGTTGGTCACTCAACCATGTTTGTTGACCAGCCATGTCAACAAATGAGCGATTATATCGCTGCAACGCTGCTCAAGACGCCCGTTTCCCAATGCTACCACTGGTTCCACAGCGTAAGTGTCTGTGTCACCACGCCAACAAAGAAGACTAGACGTAGCACCAGCCCCAACGCGTACCAGGAACGTCGGCTCGCAACCGCAACCCGGGATCGGCTGGCAACAAGCTGTGAATCGTCTGTCTCTTCAAACCGCTCAAGCAGGTTGGCATCGGTGGCGGGCTTCAGTGATACTTGTGTGGTCATGAACTCTTCTCTTTCATTTCATAACTATCCATAGCTTCGCCGTGAACTTATAGAGAAATCATTTGACGGTCGCACAATCGTGGAGTCAGCGTTCTCTAACGCTGGCGGTGCGCATTTTCTAATGCGCACTCCGCAAAGTGCGAGGTCTATTTGCTTTCTCTATTAGCAGCAATGGATCTCAATGTACAGTTGCTTATCGGATAGCAAGTACTATTTCCTGCCCTCAGTATAGAGAGAAAGCAGATCAAAGACCATGTACATTGATACAGAAAGAGTTACAGATGTTTTCGTTCAGATTCTATATATCCTCATCGTCACACATCTGAAGTGAGCTCTGCTTAAAACGATAAACCGCCAAAAAAATCTATCGCTTTCAAGCCAACCGCACTGTGGGAGTCGCTCGAGCGGCAATGACCGCCCCGGCATGAATGCACGGGGCTGCCAAACGACGCAGGCTGAAGCTCGCTCGGTTCAACCATCGACCACTGTGATCCTCAATCACTCTCCGTTCTTGCGTTGGCAATGTAGTGTGCTGATTCAGACGCCAAGCGTTCAAAACCGCCCTGTTGTTTGCGGACAGTTACTTACGTCCCCAGGAGCACCGTCACCGCGGTTTCGCCCTCCTCGCTCTGCAGCGGAATCGTTGCCTCTGGAATGGATTGACCGTTGACAGTTACTTCCTTGACGCCCCGGCAACAATGGTCGGGGTTGTCCACCCGAATGCGATAGAGATGCGCACCGTGGCGATAGGTCAACGTATAGCCTGACCAGTGGCTTGGGATGCAGGGATCCACGATCAGTTGATCTGCGCTGCGCCGCAGCCCCAACATCGCTTCGATGCCGAGACGGTACATCCAGCCACTGGAGCCAGTGTACCATGTCCAGCCGCCGCGCCCTTCGTGGGGTGCAACACCGTAGACATCCGCGGCAATGACGTAGGGCTCTACTTTGTAGATATCGGCCTTCTCGGCACTATCAGTTCGATAGACAGGATTGATGAGCCGGAAGAGTTCCTCTGCTTCGTCACCTTTGCCCAACTCGGCAAAGGCCCAGATGGTCCAGAGCGCCGCGTGCGTATATTGCCCGCCATTCTCGCGAATTCCAGGCAGATAGCCTTTGATGTAGCCGGGATCATGAGGTGTTTTGTTAAAGGGTGGCGTAAAGAGCAACAACAGCCGGTCATCTTCTTTGATCAGATGTTCACGCACCGATTCCATGGCTTGCGCTGCCCGTTCTGGTTGGGCCGCGCCAGAAATGACCGCCCAGGATTGTGCGATCGCATCGATCTTGCACTCCTCATTCTCGTGCGAACCGAGTGGCGTGCCATCATCGAAATAGGCCCGCCGATACCAGGCACCATCCCACCCTTCGGCTTCAATGGCGCTGCGAATGGCATCGGCCTGTTCACGCAACTGTTGCGCCAATGCTTCGTCGCCACGGTTGTCGCAGAGCAACGCAAAGTTGGTCAGGGCGGCATGCAGGAACCAGCCAAGCCAGATGCTTTCGCCTTCGCCTTCGATCCCCACGCGGTTCATGCCATCGTTCCAGTCGCCACCGCCCATGAGCGGAATGCCATGACGGCCAGCGGTGACCGCTTTGTCCAGCGCCCGGCGACAATGCTCATAGAGCGTGTACTCATTTTCAGTTGGCTCATAGTGAGCATAGCGTTCTTCTTCGCCCTCGCGCAGTCGCTCACCACGCCGGAAGGGTACCTTCTCATCCAACACGCTGCTGTCGCCCGTGCTGACCACGTAATTGGCCGTGACATAGGGCAGCCAGGCCAGATCATCGGTGATGCGCGTGCGCACGCCGCGGCCAGCAGGCGGATGCCACCAGTGCAGCACGTCGCCCGCTTCAAATTGATGGGCGGCCGCGCGCAAGAGCTGTGCCCGCATGAGATCTGGGCGAGCGTGAACCAGCGACATCACATCCTGCAACTGGTCGCGGAAGCCATATGCGCCACTGGACTGATAGAGCGCCGAACGCCCCCAGATGCGACAGGCCAGGGCCTGATAGAGCAGCCAGCGGTTGAGCAATAGATTCATGGCGTCATCTGGTGTCTCCACGCTCACGGTGCCCAGAATTTCATCCCAATACTCATGGACAGCTTGCCATGTTGCCGCTACCTTGTCGGCAGTGCGATGGGCGCGGATCAAGGCCAGCGTCTCGGCACGATCAGCCCCTTCCCCAATGAGGAAAAAGATCTCTTCCTCGCCGTGGGGTGGCAGATCGATGTGCAACTGAAGCACCGCGCAGGGATCCACACCCGGCTCCACGTGGCCGGTCAGCCCCACCCGCGTCAACGCCTCGGGCTGACGCAACGACTGTAGCCGGCCCAGGAATTCGGTGCGATCGGCCGTGAGCCCGTGCAGGTTCTTGCTCGCCGCCACAAAGGCCACGGCTTCACTGAATTCGGCACTGTACGCATTGCGCGCCAGTAGCGCGTGGGCATCCTCGGCATATTCGGGTGTAATGAATTGTTGTGTGCTCTCCCGATCCACGCCCAAGACCCACTCGGCATAATAGGTGGCCGTGAGCCGGCGCGGACGATCTGTCGGGTTGGCGATCCGGAGCTGCACCACTTTGACCGGCGCGTCGAGCGCTGCGAAAAGACGCAGCTCGTGTTGCAGATTGTGGCTGTTGTGCTCATAGATTGTGTACCCGGCACCGTGACGGATCAGGTATGGTCTATCCGCTGGGGCAGGCAGCGGCGTTGGAGACCAGATTTCGGCACTCTCTTCATCGCGCAGATAGAGCGCTTCCGCGGGCATATCGCTGATGGGATCGTTGCGCCAGGTCGTCAGCCGATTTTCACCGCTGTTGACCGCCCAGGTGTAACCGCCACCCATCTCCGAGGCGAGAAAGCCAAACTCTTCGTTGGCAATCACGTTGATCCACGGTGCCGGCGTTCGCTCACCCGGTCGCAGATAGACCACATATTCGCGTCCATCCGCGCTGAAGCCACCAAAGCCATTGTCGAATTGCAAATCTGTGGGCCGCGCCACTGGCGGTACCTCAGCATCCGCTGCCGATGGGAGAACGGTTGCATCGAAAGCGGGCAACGGTGTACGCCGTTGTTGATAGAGATTGGCGAGTTGTTCGGCCAATGTACCCCCGCGGCCGTCGAGCACCACACGCGCGGCGCTCTGGAAGAGCAAGCGTTCAGCCTCCCCCATCTGATCGGCATGGAGCGGGAAGATCCCGCCACGCTGGTTGAGCCAGGTGTCACTCTCCATGCGGCGCACCAGTCGGTGAATGTAGTTTTGCAACGGCTGCCCATAGTTGGTGTCCTGGTGATTAAAGATCACCAGATCGATGGTCAGGCCGCGCCGCCGCCAATAGGTGTGGGCAAGCAGCAGCTCTTGCAACAGCTCGCCCTCGGCCTCTTCGTTCATGTGCAACAGGAGAATCGGATAGTCGCCCGAAATGCCAAAGGCCCACAGTCCCGATTGACCGCGACGGTTGGCGGCCAGGGTGGCTGGCGCGGGACGCTTGGCCGGATGTGGATAGAAGAGCAGCGACAACAATTGATCGCTCTGCTCTAGCATGGAACCAGCCATGCCCAACTGACGCCATTCCCGGCCAGCCAATGCGCGGGCGCGCAGGAAGGAGCGCTGAATGGCACTCCAGCTTTGAAAGCGGCGCGCCAGCTCGATCAGCTCGGCACGCGTGGCCGCGCTGATGGTCACCAGGGCAAAGTTGGCGTCGCTGTGGGGCGGCAAGATGATCTCTTGCCCCAGCGCCATGACCGGATCAAGCGTGGCACCGGTGCGCCCCGGCTCTTCATTGGCCCACCAACTGCCAGCCGCGAGGGCAGCAGGTTTGGTGTTGTTATTTCCACGCCCCAGGAAACGGGCGCGGTCACTTTCATAGCGAAAACGGCCCCAAGTGCTGTTTTCGCTCTTTTCGCCACGCACCAGCATGTGTGCCAGGAAGGTGGGCTTTTCCGTTGCCGAGCGGGGCCGGCGGCGGAAGATGAGCAGTTGATATTCAGGCAGATATTCGCTCTCGATAAAGAGTTTGGCAAATGCGGGATGGCGGCGGTCGCCCGCGGCCGGAGCCAACACTACTTCTGCATAGCCAGCCGCCCCAATGCTGCGGCTCTCTTCACTTTCGTTGGTAATCGTGATCCGTCGTATCTCCACGTCGAAATCGGGGGCAACCGTGATCTCCATGTGTGATGCAATCGAGTGGTCACGGCGGCGGAATTCAGCCATGTGCGGATGGAAGACAACTTCTTCGTAGTCACCGGCAACGCCCGTTGGTTGGCGTCCGATCGACCAGAGCGCGTGTGGCTCATCCCCCACGCGGCCGGTGGTCGCATCCAGATCTTGCAGATAGACCCAGAAGCCCCAGTCGTCGAGCGTTGTGTCGGCCCGCCAACGTGTAAAGCTCACGTCGCTGGTGCCGCTGTAGCCAGCACCGGCATTGGTGATGAGCGTGCCATAGGTGCCATTGGAGAGATAGTGGGCCAGTGGCATGGGCGAGCTCACCGGCGGACGCCAGGGCGTGGCCGTGGCAGGCAGCGAGACCGGCTGGGCACTCTCTTGCTCATCCTCATTGGGGAATTGCAATGGCGACTGCGTCGGGATCTGCTCTTGCAACAGCAGCTCCACGCTCTGGATCATTGGCTCGGCATGGAAGCGTTCGACCATGCGTTGCCCCTGCAGATAGTCGGCCAGTGCGAGGATGATCATGCCCTGGTGGTGAGCCATGTACGAACGCACCACGGCATACTCTTGTCCCAGCGAAAGATGGGCCGGGGTGAAATCGATGGCTTCGTAAAAGCCATAGCGCCCCATTGCCTCATACTCCCGTAGCGCGCTGATGTTCTGCATCACCGCTTGGGGACGCATTGGGGTTGCCATGAGCGAGGCATAGGGCGCGATCACCAGATCGTCGGAGAGCCCGCGCTTGAAGCCAAGGCCAGGCACGCCAAAGGCTTGATACTGATAGTTCATTGCCGCATCAAAGGTATAGAAACCAGATTCAGAGATCCCCCACGGTACGCCACGCTGACGGCCATAGGCGATCTGCTGCTCGATCGCAGCGTTGCAACTTTGGTAGAGCAGTGTGTCGGGATAGGAGCGCATGAGTAGCGGCGGCATGAGATATTCAAACATGGTGCCACTCCACGACAGGAGCGCTTGTCCACCGCCATTGACATTGGTCAGGGGGCGGGCCAAATGGAGCCAGTGTTGCTGCGGTACATCCCCCTTGGCAATGGCCACGATGCTGGCGATCCGAGCTTCGGAAGCAAGCAGGTCGTAGTAGTTGTTATCAAACTTGCCGGCGTCGATGTTGTAGCCAATGTGAAAGACGTGACGCTGCTTGTTGTAGAGGAAGCCAAAGTCCATTTCGTGCACAAAGCTGCGCGCTTCATCGGCCAACGTTTCAAATTGTTGACGCAAGGATTTCACCGCGCGTTCGGCAATGGCCAGTTGTTGGCTCAGCGCCGCGCACCAGGCTCGGGCCGCCTCGATCAACGTAGCGTCCAGCGATTCGCTGGTTGTCAACTCGTCATGCGCAACGCCCAGTTCGTGGGTCAAGCGATTGTTATCCGCATCAGCCAATGCTTCCAGCAAGATCATCAGATCGGTCAGCTGGGCCTCTCCTGCTTCACACGCCTCTGCCAATTCATGCCAGTGGGGACGCGTCGGCAGCAACAGAGTGAAGCGCTCCCATCGTTCCCGCACTTTGGCTGGCAATGCCGGGTGCTCAAAGAGCGCCGGCGGTTGCTCAAAGGCAGCAAGCCAAGGCAACATCTGATTCAACTCCTGCTGCATGGTATCCAGGTGATGGTGAATGCGTTCTATGTAGACGCGACAGTTGCGCAAGAATTCAGCGTCAACCACGTCGGCATACGCTGCGGCCGCCGCGGCCAGATTTTGATCGAGCTCCTGGCGGCCTTCCGCGGCCAGCTCGGTCAACAGCGTGTACCATGCTTCTGGCCGTTCACGTGCGGTGGCGACACGCTCTTGCATCGCTTGAATCGTCGCGCGCAGGGGCATGCTCTTGCCAGCGCGCCCTTCAATGGCGGCCGCGGCCTCGTCGAGCAGCGTCAGGGTATCGATGAGCCCTTCCCACCATTGCCAGCGCCACACCCGCTGCTGCGACAGACGCAGACAACCCTGACGCAACGCAATCAGGCAGCCCGCCAGATTGCCACTATCTACGGCAGAGACATAGCTCGGGGAGAGCGGTTGCAGGCTGCTGGTGTCGATCCAGTTGAGAAAGTGGCCGCGGTAGCGGTCCAGCTTGTGAAAGGTGTCGAAGGTAAAACGCAGACGCACTGCCAACTCATTGGTACCCAGATAGCCAAAGTCGTGGGCCGAAAGCATCCCCAACAGATAGAGCCCAGTGTTGGTGGGCGAGGTGCGATGCGCGACCACACCGCGCGGAGATTCCTGAAAATGATCGGGCGGCAGCCAGTTGTCGTCCGGCCCCACAAATTGCTCATAGAAGAGCCAGGTGCGCCGGGCCAAGACTCGTAGTTGTCGACGCTGTTCTGCCGAAGGTGCCGGCAAGGCTGTGTCGATCGGGCGGCTGATCCAATAGGCGATCTCCGCGGCCAGCAGCCAGACGAGAAAGAAAGGCGCACTGATAAAGAGGGCATCGGGATTGGTCATGTTGACAACCAGTGCCAGCACGGCGACCAGCAGAATCGATGGCAACATGCGCAGCAATGTGGTTTCGACGGTGACATTGCTGCCAAAGAGCCGCACCGCACGCGCCGCGGTGGTCCACTCCAGCAGCCGGTGGCGGGTGACCAGGAGCCGCACCAACGTGCGTGCCACGGCATCCAGGATCAGCAGCGATTCGTGGGGCAGAAACGCAATAAAGAGCAGCCAACGAACCGCGTTGTTGCGGACGGGCTGCAAGAGACGTTCGCGCAAGGTTCCATTGGTGCCACCCACGGCGTTGGTGATGCCCATGAAGAGACCCGCCAACAGCGAGAACGCGGGTGCCAGCAGGGCCAGCACGGTCCATAAGATCGGCGAACCGGGCAAAACTGTCCAGCCGGCCAGGAAGAGCAGCAGGAGCGCGGGCGCCAGAATGCTGCGCCGCAGGTTGTCCAGAATCTTCCAGCGGCCCAGGAGAGAGAGATCGTTGCCACCAAAGCCGCGCCGCCGTGGGGTAAAGGGCAGTAGCCAAGGCAGCAGCTGCCAATCCCCGCGCACCCAGCGGTGGGAGCGCACCAGGTTGACGAGGTAGTTTGGTGGGTAATCCTCATAGAGCACAATATCGGTGACCAACCCGGCACGCCCGTGAATGCCTTCAAAGAGATCATGGCTGAGCAGGGCATTTTCTGGCACGCGGTCGGCAAGGCTGCGCTCAAAGGCATCGAGATCATAGATGCCTTTGCCAACAAAGATGCCTTCGCCAAAGAGATCCTGATAGACATCTGAGACAGCCAGTGTGTAGAGATCGAGCCCCACGTCGCCAGCAAAGACGCGTGTGAAGAGCGAGCGGTTGGCGCTGGTCGGCTGGATCGCGGTGCGCGGCTGCAGGACGGTGTAGCCGTCAATCACTTTGTTGTTGGCACTGCCATTGGGGGCAGTAGCGTTGTTGGCACTATATTTGTTGGCACTGCCACTTGAGGCAGTTGCACTTGAGGCAGTAGCACTTGGGGCAGTTGCACTTGGGGCAGTTGCGTTGTTGGCACTATATTTGTTGGCACTGCCATTGGGGGCAGTTGCACTTGGGGCAGTTGCACTTGGGGCAGTTGCACTTGAGGCAGGCGCGTCATTGGCAAACTGGGCGCGGTTGAGGGGGTGGGCCAGGGTGCCAATCAGCCGGTGGGCTGCGTTGCGGGCCAGAATGGTGTCTGCATCCAACGTAATGACGTAGCGGATGTGGGGCAGCTGCTCCAGCTCTCCCAGTTGAATGTGATAGGAGGTGTCGGTTGCACCACGCAGCAGACGGTTGAACTCGTGTAGCTTGCCCCGCTTGCGTTCCCAGCCCATCCACACTTCCTCGCGCTCGTTCCAGAGCCGTTGGCGGTGAAAAAAGTAGAATGGTTGGTGTTCGTAACGGGCATTGAGCGTGGTTAGCTGCGTGCGTGCGTGGTCGATGATCGCTTGATCCGTGGGCAGCTCCTGTTGCTCGGCATCGGAAAAATCGCTGAGCAGTGCATAGCGCAGGTTGGGCTCGGGATTGCGCAGATAGTGCTGTTCCAGCTGCTGCAACAGTGAATCTACCTCTTCGGTGCTGTTGACGAGGGCCGGGATCACCACGACAGAGGCATAGGCGGTGGGCACGCCGCTTTCCAGATCAAGCTTGGGCAACACACTCGGCGGCAGCAGATAGGTGGTCAGCCAATTTACCGCGTTAACCGCAACGGTTGATGCAGGGATCAGAACCAGCAAAAAGATGCCAATCAGTGTCCATCCTGTTACGGCCTGGGTTGCCGCATAGATGAGGGGCAACGCCACAAGCAAGGCCGTGAAGAGCACGATTGAGCCCATGTAGACCAGCGTTGGGTGGGCCGAGACCCACTGTCGCATTCGCAGTTCACCCGTGGCGACATAGTCGAGCCGCTCTTCTAGCTGCCCGCGACCGCGCCCCAACAGATAGTAGCCAACATGGGCCGTGCGCTCGGGAAACATCGCGTCATCGGCCGTTGCCTTGGCCACGGGTGTAGCAGCGGCTATAGTTGTCACTGTGGCAGTTGATGAACTCGTGGCAGTTGATGAACCCGTGGCAGTTGATGAACCCGTGACGGGATCGTCTGTTGCAGCGACCGCGGTCAGATCAGGTAAGGCACTCTTTGCGGTGCCCTGTTGCGCGGCGCGGGCCAGGGCTATGGCTGCCTCGGCCACAGCCACTTCACTCTCCGCGCTGCCTTTGGCCAGGATCTCCACCTCACTGCGGTATTGGTCACGCGAAATAAAGTCCATTTGCCCATAGACTGCGACTGGATCCTTGAGCAGGGTCTGGTGCACCAGACTGTTCTCCTCGAAAAAGCGTTTCCAGTCAAAGGTATTCAAGAGGCGCAAACTGGGAATGGCACTGGAAACAATATCCTGATCGTCAAGCTGCGACGCGGTGACCGGATGGCTTTCCAACTCACGCTGCAATACTGGAGCGAGCTGCGTTGTAGATGTAGCGGCTTCGGATAGGTGAGTGATGTGCGCGGCAGCATGCGCTGTGCTCTCTAGCAGCACAAAGCGCAACATAATCGGAATCGCCCACACCTCGCCCATTGTTAATGGCGTGTGGCGTTGATAGGCTGAGATGAAGCGGGTGAGGCGTTCAGGATTGATATTAAATTCTTCGTACAACAGAAATGCCCGCACCAACCCGTAGATCCGCGGATAATCTGACAGCGTCAGACTCTCGGCGACGCGCTCATCGATTGCCTGGTGCACGCTTTGATGAACGGCAGCAGCATCGAGGTCTGCTTCAGGGGTAGCGGTTGCATCGGCTGGCGCGACAGCCGTGTCAGCAACACCCGTCTCTGCTCTGTTCGCCTCTGCTCTGTTCGCATCAGTGTTGGCCCCTGCGGTGGCCGCTTCTTGCGCGGCGGGGTCAGTGGCAGCGGTTGAATCCACGGCCATTGTCGATGAATTGGTAGCAGGGGCTGCGGCAGATGTGTGCGTCGTTTCATCATCTATTTCATCGTGTTGATGCGCATCGTGGTTCAGCTCGTCCGCAGTGGTCGCGAGCCGGGGCAACTCCTGGTAGTAGGTGGCAGGGAGATCCTGCTTCACTTGGTTCAGTGCCTGCTCTACCAGATAGAAGTTGTCCAGCAACCATTCGGCAGCGTAGGAGACGGCGAGCGCTTCTTCCGTGGTGGCGGAAAGTTGTTTGTGAGACTCTTGCAACAGCTTGGTGATGGCTGTCAGCCTTTGCGGAAGTGTACGTTCCTCCCGCTCCATGCGCGCCGCATCGGCGTCGGATTGCTCCTGCACCTGTTGTTGAACAAGGGCGAGACGTTCGGCAAGACGAAGCAGTGGCTGCGTGGTTCCCGCGGATGCAAACGGTTCAGGGATATTTTGTTCACTCTCTTTTTGCTCGATATATTCGTCTCCTGCCTGTTCTTCTCCTGCCTGTTTATCGCCTACAGTTGCCGTCGCCGCGGCTTGTTCTGCGGTCGGGGGATGTGTGGTAGGTGATTCGTCCAAGGGTTCATCTTCAACTTCTGTTACAGATTGATCGGGTCGTTGCTTTTCATGCATGAGGTTCTACTTGCTTTATTACAGTTTCATCGGGAATATTTTCACCACCAGCTGTGCGGCTGGTGTGGGTTTGGGTGGAGCGGGCAATGCGCTCTACATAGCTGGGCTCGGCCAAACGCCCGGGCATATCTTGCATGATCAAGAGTGGCGTCAGGCCAAAATTGACAAAGCTGGAGACAATGCTGCCAAAGGGCCACTGGCCTTCGCCCGACGATCCATGCGCGCTCAACAAGACGAGATCGATCTGATTTTGATTGACGAACTCGTGCAGGGCCGCTGGTACGTTGGTATTTGAAAGCACGTGGCTCTGCGCATTGGAGGGCAGCCGCCCGCGCAGCTGTTGAAAGTAGCGTTCGGCATAGGATTGGTTGCGCTCAAAGATCGCTTCGACCAGCGCGGCATCTTCCGTGGCCAGTGGCATGCGTTGCATGAGCGTCGGTTTGGTCACCACGTGAACCAGCAGCAATTCGGCTTCGTGCTCTTCGGCGAGTGCAGTGGCCGTGGGCAACACATGTTCGGCCCGCTGCGAACCATCCAATGGCACGAGGATGCGCCGGTAGCGCACGGGTTGCAGGTCATCACGATCGATGGCGGTATCAGCCTGATAGGCGCGGACCAGCAAAACCGATCGGCCCACCCGATAGATCACCTTTTGCGTGGTGCTGCTGACGTTCCAACGGTGCAGGCCACTTTCGCCGTGGCTACTGAGCACCACGAGGTCGCTCTCGTCCTGCTCTGCATATTCAATGATGCGTTCGGCAGAGCGTCCATCGAGCAATGCCACCGTGGGATCTCCGGCAACCAGCGATCCGAGCGCAGCTTCTGTCTCTTCCAGATAGCTCTTTGCTTCAGATTTTTGCAGTTGCCAGTCAACGGGGCTGATTGCCGTCCCGCCAGGGCTGTGAGGTTCCATTACACGCAAGAGCGTGATCGATTGGTTATCTTGACGCGCCAACGCGGCGACGTGAGGCAACACGCAATCGGCAACGAGTGAGCCATCGAGTGGCACGAGAATTTTATCAAACATAGCGTTGTCCTCCGCAAAGTCAGTCAACACAAGGCAACGAATTGGCTCCCTTTGGCCGGGCAGCCTCAAACGGTTGTGCCAATGTACCGAGCTTGTGAGTAAGGTCTATAATTATCGGCTGAGGGATTCATCACAGAGTTTACCGCTGCGAGCACGCCTGTTCAGGCAATGTCCGAAGCCCATCGGCCTGAACTTTCCAGCTGTCAATGGCTGTTCGCAGCTATATCCGTGAAGACAATGCAAGGCACACGAGAACAGAATCAGCGTGGCACAATTGCAATGATGAGTCAATCAGGATGTGAGTATATTTGTGCTGTTACGGGGGATTAATCCGCGGTAGCTTCGTCGCTACCAAAATGTTCGACCAGATATCTTTCCGCACGTTTGACCACAGTCAGGACAAAGAGCGCCAGCAGGGTGGCACCAATGGCCAGCAGGTAACGCGTGGACGCGACACAGACACCGATGCCAGCGACAAAGAGCAGCGAAGCGGCAGTGGTTAGACCTTGCATCTGCGCGGCTTCTTTGCGCCGAAAGATGGTGCCAGCGCCCAGAAAACTCACACCAGCAACGATTGCTTCAATGATACGCAGCGGATCGGCCTGGATTAGAGAAGAATTAACATCAAGAGCATCGACAATGGCGCCACTTACGCCAATGAGCAGCGCGGCGGCTCCACTGACCAGCATGTGGGTACGGAAACCCGCTGGTTTGTCGGCAATTTCACGTTCGATACCAACCACCGCACCCAGGAGCATTGCCAGAGCAACGCTGCCAAGGATCTGCAATTCGATTAACAAAGTCACTCCTGTCCCCAAAGTGGGCTCTGTTTGAAAACAGTCGTTCCGGCAAGCGGGAAACCTACCGTTTTAAGCCAACCGCACTGTAGGTTCCGTTGACATTGCAAATTTGCGGGGGTACAACCCGCTGCCAACCGAGCAAAGCCGCGTCAGCGGTTGAGACCGCTTTTCATCGGTAGAAGCCCAATTGACTGGCGCTTTTCCCCAGATGTCAACGCGACTTGGCTCTCCAGCCCAATGCATGTTGCTGTGTTCGGCACTGTAATGGCACTGTATTAGCGACAGTACTCATTAGTGACAGTCATCATTAGCGACAGAACTCATTCGCGACAATATAGAGTTTGGTTACATCCGTAGGGTATCAGAACGACACCAACGCGCCGCACATCGATGTATAATCAAGAGATACAAGCGAGGATATAGAGAGGAGATAATCGTTTGCAGACGCTACCAGCCAGCCGCACACAAAAGCTGGTGGGCCTGAGACTACCACTGGCTGTAGGGGTGTTGGGTGAGCATTGCATTGAAATAGCGGGAGTCATCCGTAACTTCTTCTCCAAGCCAGTCGGGCTGTTCAAAGGTTTGATCGGCGTCGGTCAGCTCGACTTCGGCGACGACTAGACCAGCGTTTTCTCCCAAAAACTCATCCACTTCCCACGTCATTCCCGCATCTTGCAAAACGTAGCGATGCTTCTCAATCAGCGGGCGTTGGCAGAACTGCTCGAGCAATTCCTGGGCGTCGTCCGTTGGGATCTCATATTCATATTCGGGCCGGGTTGCCCCTTCAGTCTTGCCCTTGATGGTAATGTAAGCCTGCGCGTGCTTGCCATCGTTTGTCTCTTTGAGACGCACGCGCACGGTACACGCCGCATCGAGCCGCAGATAGCCCTGGCAGATTCGCACACGCTGGCCGCTGCGCCAGCCGTCCCCCGTCACCCGAAATTTCCGTTCGATCTCTTGTCCCATGTAGCCCCCTCTGCGGCTTCATCTACAGGTAGCATGTTTGTGGCGGCCGTGACCACCACACACCACTCTACAGCCGCACCGCGCAAAGCCACAAATCGAAGTCTGCACAGGAAGAACTATGGCACCGCATGAAAGCCGATCTGTTTGGCAAGCGAGACGGTGTACGGTGCTTTGGCCCATTCGCAATCGACCAGTTGCATTAGCCCTCTGTTATAGCTACTGTTGGAAGCTGCATCGAGATCCAGCCGCTTGCGC
Organism: Caldilineaceae bacterium; assembly: GCA_965228585.1. Classification (GTDB taxonomy): domain Bacteria; phylum Chloroflexota; class Anaerolineae; order Caldilineales; family Caldilineaceae; genus JAHBVH01. The sequence goes on along the minus strand of CBDDHX010000004.1, from coordinate 831,400 downwards.
AGCGCTTGTACGGCACTCGCCGCGTGCGCCTCCAGTGCAATCGTGTGGGTATAGAAACGATGGTCGACGTAGAGCACGGCAACCTCTAGCTGGCAATCGCCAACCTGGTAGTGACGGCGCTGTTTGTGCACGGTGACAAAGCGCAACTCGGGAAAGAGCGCCATGAACTCTTGCTGCAGCTCTGCCTTGCTGTAGCGCACTTGGTCCAGCGCGACCGTGGGCAGGTGGAGCATGGGAATCAGGATCTCGCGTAACAGCACAGCCGAGAGTGGGAACTCAATAGTCAGGTGTGGATGCCAGCGCTCCAGCCCTTCCTGACAACGCATCAGCAGTTTGGTATCTAGCTTGTTGTCGCGAATCTTTACATTGTAATCACGGTTCGCCGACCCGAGCAGATATTGATCGACCTGCTGTTCGGTACGCTTCACCGGCGTGGTGCGCATGATCTCATCGAGTTCTGCGTTCGCTCGGTTGCCGAAAACACGAAATTCAAAACGTGGGCTTTCATTGGTTTCCATGATCTCATATCCTTTGCAGTGGTACACGCCCTCTTTAGAGGAAGTGCCCTGCTTTCCCAGCCATTATGGTTGGGAAAGCAGGGCGGGGCCAAAGAGGAAGATACTGGCTGAATAGGAGAAAAGGTTTCAGCCCAGTGATGAACAAGGTAAACGGGTAACAGGTAAGATTACAATATGTATTGCGCTATTGCGGCTGCGTGCTGGCGCTCATGAATGTCGAGCTTGCGAAAAATGTTGTGCACGTGGTTCTTAACGGTGCCAACTTCGATCACCAGATTGTTGGCAATCTCCTGATTGCTCTGTCCCTGTGCCAGCAGTTGCAACACTTCGTATTCGCGGGGGGTAAGTTCATTAAAGTTCTTCTCGATCTGCACATCATTGGTTGAACCCAATGTGGTGGCCAGTCGTTTCAGTTCTGCCGTTCGCTCAACCAGTGCTTCAGTAACATCGGGGGGCATCTGAAACTGGCCTCGATGGATCTCATGAATTTTGCGGACCAAATCGGCCAACGTTTCGTCCTGTAGAATGTAGCCGGCAGCGCCCTCTTCCAGACATTGCACAATGGCGGATTTGGAGCGGATCAACCCCGTCACGACAACTTTGGCCTCTCCACATTTTTCGTTGATTTCACTAACCAGTGGCAACGCATTGCTATCTGGCAGCGTGATACTCACGAGGACAATATCAGCGGAACGCTCTTCCAGGTGTTCGATAACGTGGTTGGCATCATGAGTGTTGTAGAAGACACGAATTTCATGCTCCTGCTCTTCCTCCAATGCACGTGCAATCAAGTCGCCAACCAGACGATATTCGTGCACCATGAGCACACGAATCATAGATAATTCTCCTGTCCATCTTTCGCCAAATCGCGGCTTGACAATCAGTGATAGCCTAGCTACAGTGCGGTTGGCTTGAAAACGGTAGGGTTCTCTCTTGCCAGAACTACTGTTTTCAAACGGAGCCCACTTTAGTTGAACCATTTCATGCCCAACGGCTCGTGCTGACCTACACCCGTAGCGTCTAGAGGTTCGACAGTAGGGCCAAGTTTATCCAAAGATTCAGCCACTTCTCTTTATCAGGCCAAAACCAATCCTAAAATTTCGGTTGTGGTGCGTGAACCGCCTCGGACCGGCTGTGCTGACGCAGAGGATTTCATGGGAGATACCCAAAACGATACGCTACCACTGCATAGCGAGTTATGACTCTACTCACGGATGAATGGCGGAACACCGGCTGCGTCTAACTCTTCCGTGCTAAATTGCACCTGGGGGCCGATAATAATGGTCCAGCCAGAGGTGGTGTCCACCGGCCCAATGTTGCCGGGATTCGTGTCGGGTTCGGCGGTGGGGGCTTCAATCGCCGTTGCCGATTGATCCTGCAAATAGACGAGATTGAGCTCTGAATTTTCCACGCCAACCGGGCTGAGTGAAACCCGAGCCCAGCCATCTTCAATCTCCTGAACGGTCACTGTGTACTCTGGCGCGGCGCTGTCTCTGGAAAAATAGGCAGTGACAACATTGTCGATCTGCTCTTCCTCCACTGGCCGCAAATTCTCGACCACGGCTGGGTCTGCATCTGCTACAATTGCGTTTCCATTGTTGTCGGCGCTACAGCCCAGCAAAAGCAGCGCAACCAACAGCAGTGCCAGACAGGCATAGCCCATGCGTGCTGTGGCGACCACAAAATCATTGACGTTCAGATCATCGAGATCTCGTCGAACTTGCATCTGCACAACTGCTGTTCGTGTAACATTCAGGCGATCTTCCCGCATTCGCTTGTTTCGCATCAGTTCCTTCTCAATCGTTTTTTGCCGCGCCTTTTTTGGCGCTGTACTTCACACTTCCCGGCACACTGCTTCGCCTACGCCTGTCGCCATCCTGTTCAGATCAACCCAGGTGGCCAGACCAACGATGATCGTTACCAAGTAGCTGGTGGATCGCTGGCCGGAAAAGATTCACGTGAACGCTCTTCGACGCTGGTACGCTCCTCTGGCGTGTGGCGCGGCTTCTGCTTGTTGATCGGTTTTTGTTCGTCGAACGGTGCATGTTGAGAACCGTTCGCGTTGTAGTGGCTGCGCGTTTGTTGATCGATGGAGGAACGTTGGCGGACCAGCGCACGCACCAGATAAAAAGCGATGATGAGGCTGCCAACCACCCACGGCCATCGTCTAGACTTCTTCTGTTTGCGCAGCGGGAAGGATGACATCTGGCGGTCAAACATGTTGCGGGTCCGTTTGCTATAGGTGTGCCACTGGTCTTGCAATTCGTCCAGGGCACGTTCCGGCGAGTAGCCATGGTGTCGCTGCAGACGACCGATCAGGCGATTGAATTCACGCTCAATCTGTGATGAATCATCGTGCACCAGATCGTCCCACATATCTTCCAGATTCCTGCCCAATCGTCTCATTGTCTTGGACCAAGCTCGGTTGCGCATCTTTTTTTCCTTTATCTACTTTCAACAGCCACGCTATAACCAGTAGCCGGTGGCGAGATAGTAATCATGTAGCTTTGCTTCGTAGTTGCGTTCAACTGTCATCTTCGGATCATACTCGGGGCTTTCTTTCACCTGTTGCTGGGTCAGATCCACGTGCATGGTATGATCGGGCCAACTAATTTCCTCTACCCAGTCGCGGGCGATCAGCACATGTTTGCCTGGCCACCAGTTCCGGGTATCGATCAAGAAGTAGCGAATCGCCCAATCATTTTCGCCGGCAAAGATATCCTGAACGTGGCCGAGGTCGCCATCTTTGGCGTGCAACGTATAGCCCGTGACCTCGCGCACGCTGCGCAGGTTGCTTGCCGGGCCCGTTTGCTCATCGACTTCAGTGGCTGCTGTCGTCGTTTCCGCTTCCTCGCCCCGTACGGTCTGAACAGTGCCAACTGGTGTGGTGGCAACGGCGGGATTGGCCAACGGCATGCCGACCAGCGGCGAAACCGTCCAATAACCTGGCCAGCCATAGTAATTGTGCAACATCACCTCATGCTCACTCGAGACCGGTTGCTCTTCCTCCACGCTGGGGCTATTCTCAATTTGCTCTTTCGTCAGGTTCAGCGTGATATTTTCGGGTACTGTATCAATGGCGGTAATGGCCTCGGTAGAAATTAACACTCGACGACCAACCAGCCACGAGCCAGTATCCACAACAATATAGCGCACAGTCCAGCTGTGATCATCAAAATAAAAATCATCGACAGAACCAATACTCTCATCGGTACCATCTATTGTATAGCCAATTAAGTCATGCAATTTGCGTAACATCTTTTCCTCCTGTTGCTACTGCTAGCAGCTCCCGGCGTAAAGTAGGCCACACCGATTTTGCTGCTTGCACTCAGGTTCTGTGGCCTGATTACCGGCCGTGGTATTTACGCCATCCTGTAATAGCGACTCGCTCTGTTGGCGTTGGCAGAGTATATCGAGTTGATACAATCTACCGGGAACACACATCGACAGATGCTCATCTGTATTTGTAAACGAAAATTATTGCAGTGCAAGTAGCAGATGTTCATGTGACAGTATGCTATGCAGCGATACTGAGATAATACTGAGATAATCGCAGCTACGTGACACTGCACGCCAAAGACAATCGATCAGTTGACTCTATTCTCGCTACCGAATAATCTGCGGAGCGGTCTGCTGCGTACTGCAATGCAACGAGCCCCGTCTGGCAGATCATAATCCTGATCTAGCGTTCCACAGCGCAATTTCTTGGTGCTGCGTATTTTGGATTATCTTCTCTGCTTGGGTAGATTTGTTCGTTGTCTGCTAACTCGATTATCAGCTAACCTATTAACAACACAACTGATTTGGTTCAACTGATTTAGTGCTGGTCCAAGCGTAACAATCATTGAATGTAATTGCGATAGTGAACGGTATACACCGATGGTACATTCCCTGATATACCCCATGCACACACCTCATCTCTTGCCGCCACGAGCCCAGGTTGGGAACCGCGCCACGTCATCACCCTGTGCCTGTTCACTCTGTAGCATCACCGTGCGTAACATGATCGTGCGTAACATGATCATGCGTAACATGATCATGCGTAACATGATCATGCGTAACATGTGTATAATATATTCGTACTGTGTATAACCGCGCTGTGTATAACTGCGCTGTGATAATATCTATGGCAATGTCTCGCCCACGACGGCATACTGGTGCAGACCAGGGCTGTTGGAGCCAGCCCCAACGACACAATCGAACCGGTATTGGTTCAAACGCGACGACTTCAAACGAGACTAAGCCAATGGCAGCACCTATTCATCCACAAGCAACCGACGAATCAACCCAAGCCCAAAAGCCGCTAATGTCCATTGGCTGGCTATTGGCAGCCAAAGAGACTGAAGCCGAACATCTCCAGATCTATCGAGCAGCCGCCGACCATCTCTGCGCATTGCTCCAACGGGAATTCCCCCAATTTCAGTGGGAGATGCCTTTTGTGGTTGAGTACCGCTACTCACCCTACGAGCCCCTGCCCCCACTGCCGCTGCTAGAGTTCGGTGTCCATGAAAAGCTGGCGCGCCGCTGGGATTTTGCCGTGGTTCTCGTGCCCAATGAGCTGATCCCCCAAAGCCGCACCTACACCCTCGGGGTGCCCTCGTCCGCGCTGGAGGTGGCCGTGCTTTCGACAGCCCGGCTTCTACCCAACATGTTCGCCCCAGGAGAGACGATCCAACGGAGCCAACTGCAAAAGAGCGTCGAACCTGAAGAGCCTGACGCGGAAGCAACGAGCGAGCAGACTGCAAACCAGCGCAACAGGCACCAGCAAGCCAGTGGCTTGCAAGATCACCAACAACCGGGCGCGGCAGCGCGGGATGGGGATGATCTCGATCCCGCCATCCGGGGCATGGCCGCGTTGGCCTTGCATCTGTTGGGACATGTGTGGGGCGTGGAACATGAGACTTCGGGGCCGATGAACCCGCCGGAAGATCATCTCGATCTCTCGCCTATGCCTTTCCCTGCGGATCAGCATACGGCCATTGCCGAACGATTGGCCGAAGTTGCCGATGCACGGTTGGAAGAACAGCCCCGGCGATGGCGCTTGCTCTCCTTTTATTGGCGCACCTTTTGGACCGATCCGCGTGGGATCTGGACCGACGTGGTGGGTTACAAGCCCTGGCGGTTGCCCTTTCGCATGGGCCGGCTAACGGCCGCGGCCGCGGTCTCTGTTGTCTTTCTGCTGCTGGGGGCAGAATCATGGGAGGTGGGGACCAACCAGTCTCTGCTCAACCTTGGCGTGGGCATGTGGGTTGCGGTGTTGGGGACAACACTCTTTCTCTTTTGGGGCCAAAATCTGGGTGAAGTTGCCCGCAGTGCCGGTTGGCGCGAACAACTGATCCGCACCCGGATCGTTGTCTTTTTCACCCTCTTCATCGGCATGGCTGCGCTGTGGATCGTACTCTTTGCCGTCTCGTTCCTGGCTGCATCTGCAGTACCAACGACTGTCCCGGCCAGTTGGTTGGGAACCACACCCCATGCGGGGTTGCTGCTGCGACAGGCCGCGTTCATGGCGACATTGGGAGTCTTTGGTGGGGCCCTGGGGGGCAATCTGGAAGATGAGGATGTCGTGAAAGCACAGCTCTTCTATGACGAGGAGACGTAGCGTCTGTTAGGAGATCAGAGCAACCGGTGATGGCGACGATTTCACCCCACTGTCGACGGAACCGCTTGGTCTGTGCTCTATCTTCCCCTTATATCCTGATCTATATATCTGGTGCTGTGGCACCGTTACAATCGTACCTGCAGATCCACCCTGCGCGACAGGAGCCACGGATGCAGCTCTCGCAAATGCGTGCATTCCTGGCATCAGTTACTGGTACTGATCGAGAAATCATTTACATGGTGCACAATGGAGGAATCAGCGTTCTCTAACGCTGGACGTGCGCATTCTCTAATGCGCACTCCGCAAGGTGCAAGCTCTATTTGCTGTCTCTATGAGTTACCAGTACTGTCAAGCACAGGGATCGCCAACCATGTTGATAATCTGACATATCGGTTGCCAGCAACCATCCATAGTACACAGTCCATAGTACACAGTCCATAGTACACAGTAGCGATTACCCCAATATGACTCACACACAACAAAAGGCTGATACGTCCATGTCCGTTCAGTTACAGATGCTCACGCGCTGGGGATTGGCCCTAACCCTCCCGCTGCTGTTGGTGGGCTGTCAAAACGCGCCCTCCACACTGCGTGGTGCGGGTCGGGCAGCAACCGAGATCAATCAGCTCTGGTGGTTCATGCTCGTGGCAGGCAGCATCATCTACATCGGGGTCATGGGGCTGTTGGTCATGGCATACAGACGCCGCGCCCACACCGAACCCACAACAGATCCCATTGATCCGGATCAGATGCTAGATGAGAGTACTGCGCTGGCAACGGGGGCGAATAAGCAGGGAACCCGCATGATCGTGCTGGGTGGCATTGTCATGCCCATTGTGGTGCTGACCGCGGTCTATGCATTTACCGTTGAAACGCTGCTGGCGATCTCATCACAGCGCACGGCGGATCTGCCCACCATCGAGGTCATTGGCCATCAGTGGTGGTGGGAGGTACAGTACCCCGAGCAGGGTGTGGTGACAGCGAACGAAATTTACATCCCCGCCGGTGAGCCCGTGCAGTTCATTCTCACCTCGGTTGATGTCAACCACAGCTTCTGGGTACCGGAACTACATGGCAAACTGGATATGATTCCTGGGCGGGTCAATCGTTTCTGGATCGACGCCACCGAGCCGGGGGTCTACCGTGGCATCTGTGCCGAGTTCTGTGGCATTCAACACGCAAATATGTACTTTCTGGTGGTCGCCCTGCCCCCGGCAGAATATGCAACGTGGTTGAGTACACAACAACAACCGCTCGCTCCGCCGCCAGATCAAATGGCCGAGATTGGGCAGCAGATCTTTCTCGACAGTGGTTGTGGTGCGTGTCACGCGATTGCAGGTACCGCCGCGGCGGGCGACCTTGGCCCCGACCTCACCAATCTTGCCGAACGCCGCACGTTGGCAGCCGGCGTCATCGAGAACAACGAAGCGAACCTGCGTGAATGGCTGCTGCACCCCCAACAGACCAAGCCCGGCAGCTTAATGCCCGCCACCATTCTTCCCGATGATCAGTTTGATGCACTGGTGGCCTATCTCCAAACGCTGCGCCATGAGTAATGGCCCACCTGTTCCCGTGCAGATGCTTCCGCACTCACAAATCGTTTCCTTTCAAAATTGGTAAAGTCAAAGATGAGCGAAGGCCCCAATGGCTGAAACAACAATACCTGAAACAAGCGCAACCGATGGTCACTTTGCCCCCAACCGCATGAGCGATGCGGAAGCCCAGGATAAACTGGAGAAGCTGTGGGCCGATCCACCGGGGCTGGTGGGCTGGTTCCGTTCGCTGCAAAACGACGCGGTGGGCGGTCGCATTATGGTCACCGCCTTCACATTCTTCATCATCAGTGGGTTTCTGGCGGTGCTCATGCGCACCCAACTCATGCTGCCCGAGCAGAATTTCATCGGCGCCGACCGCTACAACGAGCTGTTTACCATGCATGGCTCCACCATGATGTATCTCTTCGTGGTGCCCATGTTGGAAGGCTTCGCCATCTTTCTGTTACCGATCATGTTGGGCAACCGGGAAATGCCCTTCCCGCGGCTGGGGGTCTTTAGCTACTTCACCTTTGTCATGGGTGGAATTCTCTTCTACGCGAGCTATCTCTTTAACACGGTGCCGGACACGGGTTGGTTCGCCTATGTGCCGCTGAGTGGCTCAGAATTTTCGCCCGGGATTGCGCTGGATTTCTGGCTGCTGGCGCTGGGCGTGGCCGAAGTGGCGGCCATCGCGGCTGGCGTTGAAATTGTCATCACCATCATGCGCATGCGAGCTCCCGGCATGACGCTGGCACGGATGCCCGTGTTGGCCTGGGCGCTGTTGGTTACAGCTTTTGCCATTCTCTTTGCCTTCACGCCCCTTTTCGTTGGCAGCATGATGCTGGAGATGGATCGCAAATTCGGCACGCAATTCTTTGATCCCAATGCCGGAGGCAGCGCAATTCTTTGGCAACATCTCTTTTGGATCTTTGGCCACCCCGAAGTCTACATTCAATTTATCCCGTCGGTGGGCATGGTCTCGATGATCGTGCCGGTCTTTGCCCGCCACCGACTGCTCGGCTATACGTATGTTGTCATCGCCATTGTTGCCACGGGTTTCATCAGCTTCGCGCTTTGGGCTCACCACATGTTTACCGCGGGGCTGCCACAAATCTCCATGTTCTTCTTTTCGGTGGCAAGTATCCTGGTTGGCATCCCTGCCGGTGTTCAGATCTTTGCCTGGATTGCAACCATCTGGAGCGGCAAACCAATTTGGAAGACACCCTTCCTTTTTGTCATGGGCTTCTTTTTCATCTTCGTGCTCGGCGGCATCACTGGCATCATGGTCGGCTCGGTCCCCTTTGATTGGCAGGTCCACGACTCATACTTTGTCGTGGCCCACTTGCACTACGTGCTGCTGGGCGGGTCGGTCTTTCCCATCTTTGGGGCGCTCTACTACTGGATCCCAAAGATCCACGGCAAGATGATGAATGAGCGGCTGGGTCAATGGAATTTCTGGCTCATGTTCATTGGCTTTCACGTCGCTTTCTTTCCCCAACACATTGTGGGACTGCTCGGCATGCCCCGCCGCATCTACACCTATCCCGAAGAGTTTGGCTGGGGCATCTACAACCTGATCTCAACCATGGGAACCTACGTGCTGGCGTTGGGTGTGGTGCTCTTCATCATCAACTACTACTACAGCATCTACCGGGGCGAAGACGCGCCGGCCAACCCATGGAATGCAGATTCTTTGGAATGGGCCACCGCTTCGCCACCGCCCAACTATGGCTTTGCCGATCTGCCCGTTGTGCGCAGCCGACATCCCCTGTGGGATCAGCCATCTGTTCACCCCAAAGATGATGATCGGGTGGCCAAACTCATGGACGCGCTTTCACACTATCCAACTGAATGGCGCGCTGCGTTGACCACCACCGCCATCGATGCTCGCCCCCAAGAAGTCTTTCGTGTCTCGGGACCATCGATCTGGCCCTTTGTCACCGCGCTGGGACTGATCATGATCTTTGGCTCGGAGATCTTTAGCCTGCGTATCGTTGCGGCCATTGGATTGGGTATTATGCTGGTTGGGTTGGCAGCCTGGCATTGGCCAGACAAATTGCAAAGCACGGAAGAAGAGCTGGCGTTTGAGCGGGAACATGGCATTCCCGTGCGCATCAACGGCAGTCGCATTGTCTCGGATTGGGCGATGAATCTCTTTATCCTCATTGTCTCGATTGCCTTTAGCTGTCTGCTCTTCAGTTATTTCTACATTCGGGTCGAAAGTTCCAGTTGGCCCCAAGAGGGGATTGCCCTGCCCCCGTTGTTCTGGGCAGCGATTAGCTCGCTGCTCATCCTGTTGAGCAGTGGCTCGATCTGGTGGGCCGGACGCGGGATCACGGTAGATAACCAACGTCAGCTGCGGCTTGGGTTGGGGGGTGGATTTGTTCTGGGCGCGGCGGCCCTGGGCCTGCTGCTAACTGACTTCTTGCGGGTTGAATTTACGTTGAGCACCAATGCCTATGCGTCGCTCTATTACACGCTGCATGGCTTCATCTTTGTGCTTGTGATCGCCGGGCTGCTGCAAAATCTCTATACCCAGGTATGGGCCTGGCGCGGTCGCTACACGGCCCAGGAACATGTGGCAATCGGCGTGACGGGCCGCTGGTGGCACGCCACTGTTCTCTTTTGGTTTATCACGGTCGGGGTGCTCTACCTGGCACCATACCTAATCGGCAGTTGAGGCTACGATGGGCCACGAGATCCCGCCCACGGCAAACGTTCCGGATGGGGAGCGCCAAGTAGTTCGGTTGCGGCATGTTGAGTACAGCGTAACCTAACTTTTATCGGATTTCAGTCATCAGTCTGGGTTCAGGATCTTCCTGGAAAGAGTCAGGATCACGCCGCTTTACAGTGATTTTTGTGACCCTTTCAGGAAGACATAACGCCGTCTAAACAGCTAGAATTTCTTGTTACACGGTAGTGGGCACGGTGTGCCGTTAGTTTTTGGCAATCACCGCCCCGGTATGACAACCGGACTAGTGATCATGTCGGGGCTCTAGGATAGCAGCGTCCATTCTGTACGGTGCGTACCATGAGTTGTCGGGAGACGAACGACTCGTGTGGGGACATCCGCTTGCCGGTGCCCAAGGGAGATCGCAAGGATCTCTCCTACAGCACGAACAATCGATCTCCAAACCTAGCTCGACCCTACGTAGTTCCTCCTGTTGCACAGGGACCGCTCCTTCCCCGGCCTAGAGAGAGATGGGGAGGGGTCAAAAACTGCCGTTGAGTGCACAAACTAGTTGTTTCATCATATTTGTTTTATCAGTCGTGATATTTGTTTCATCAGTCGTGTGGAGAGTAGGAAGCGTACGGATGCCCGATAATATTGATGTGGTTGCAGAATCCACTTTTCAGAGCCAGATCGAAGAAAACAGACGGATTCTTTGGCAAGGGCTGTTGGCGGGGCCAGTGCTCTATGCACTTTACTTTATCATGGTCTATCTGCTGGCAGAGGCAGCATGCCAGCAAAATCTGTTCACGGCCACCGTGAGTGGCTTGCCCTTGCGCTCGATCTTTATTCTCATTATTACATTGGCAGTCGCCTTTTGCACCTTTGTCAACGGCCTCTCCAACTACCGTCGCTGGCGCGAGCAGCAAGCGGAACATCGGCTCTCTGGTCAACAACAGCAGCGCCAACCAAATGGCGAATATGCCACCGCCGATCCGGGCACTTCACTCCACTTCATGGCCTTTGGCGGCCTGCTCTTGAGCGTGCTCTTTACGATGATGATCCTTTACACGGGGCTGCCCATCCTCGTGTTGCAGGTGTGCCAATGGGTTTGAGCCGACTAGCTTCCCGGGGCTTTGGCAGATTGGTAACTGCCACGACTCTGGCCGTTGGGCTGTTCATCTGGCCACAACCAGTTGCAGCACACGACGGCATGCCCCCCGCGCCTCACGATCTGTGGCAACAGTGGGAAATTGAATGGCCGCTGGCAGTTGCCGTGCTCGTTGGGCTCTTGCTCTATGGCAAGGGAGTCTTCAGCGTGTGGCGACAAAGCAGCGTGGGCCGGGGAATCGGCTGGGGAGCGCTCTGCGCCTTTGCTGGTGGCGTGGTGAGCTTGGTGGTGGCGCTGCTCTCACCGCTTGATACGCTGAGCAGTGCACTCTTCTCTGCCCACATGGCACAACATGTGCTGCTCATCCATGTAGCGGCACCGCTGCTGATTTTGGGAATCCCGCCAGCGTTGCCATTCTGGATCTTGCCACGCGGCTGGCGTCGCCCGTTGAGCCACTGGCTCCACAACACCCCAGCCATCCAGTGGTTGATGCATTGGAGTCAACAGCCGATCTTTGCCTGGCTTTGCTATGGAGCCGCGCTTTGGGTGTGGCATGCTCCCCTGCTCTATGAAGCAGCGCTGCGCGACGATCGGCTGCACCACGTTGAACATCTGCTTTTTCTGGGCACCGCCCTGCTCTTTTGGTGGCTGGTGATTCGGCAAGCACAAAGTCGGCTGCGCACCGAGGTGGCGCTGCTCTTTGTCTTTAGCACGGCGCTCCACAGTGGCCTGCTGGGCGCGTTGCTAACCTTTGCCACGCGCCCCCTCTATCGTCATTACATTACCACGGCACCGCTGTGGGGCATTTCGGCCTTGACAGACCAACAGCTGGCCGGAACAATCATGTGGGTGCCAGTGGGGTTTGTCTATTTGCTCACCATGATTCTGCTGTTGCAGCGGTGGCTCACGCTGTCGCCACAACCGGCCGGTGAAACGGAAGAGTTGCGCGTGCACTCTCTGTCCACAAATGCCCTGCGGCCACCAGATCGGGGCGGCCAGGTTGAAGCGACCGGGTCACTTGCCCACAACCAGATTTACAAATAAATTTCGAGAGTGAAGTGCACGGTCCCAAGTGAGCTCTGTATGAAAACGGTACTGTTACTTCTTTGGTGGACCGTCAACCAATCTACCGTTCTCCAAGCCAACCGTACAAGAGCGCTGAATTGCAATCGCAATCCGGGAGCCACATTTCCAACCAATTGTATATGAGCGACATGAAAGAAACAGGTATGACAACCAAACCAGACCGGCAGCCTTTGGCAGCAGCGGAAAATGCAGGTCCGACAGCAAACACCGGGGAAAACGAAGCGTACACGGAACGGGGCATTGAGAATGTTCCGCGCTATCATCGGCGGCTGCTCATTGGGTTTATTGTTGCCCTGGTGGGGGGAGCCATCTTTGTGCAATTTCTGCCACTGGGAACCAGCCGCGACAATCCACCCGTGGTGGCAGAGATCACCTGGGACAGCCCCACCACCGAGGCATTGGCGCGCCGGGCCTGTTATGACTGCCACAGCAACGAAACAGCTTGGCCCTGGTACAGCTACGTTGCCCCCGTCTCCTGGATGATCGTTCAGGACATCATCAAGGGGCGCGAGGTGCTCAACTTTTCGGAATGGACCCCGGAGCATGCCGCGACCATTCAGGCCGAGGAAGCTGTCGAACTCGTCTCCAAAGGTCAGATGCCCCTGCCCTACTATGAAATTTTACATCCCGAGGCAACCCTGAGCGAGGAAGAGAACGCACAGCTCATCTATGGTCTGATCGCGACGCTTGCAGAAGAAAATGAAGCGCTGCGAGCAGAAGATGTCATCAAAGAGGAATAGAGCCGTCTGCTGGCCACGGCTGCCATGGGGCAGCAGAGAGATGTACCCCAACTCTGTATCGGGATTCATGCAAAAGCTGCTTGGTTTTGATATCCTGAGGGGGCAGCACGATAGATGTGAGCAAAGCCTTTCGCAGTGCTAGGCGCCGGAGAAATGACCGGGATTCCATTGCGATTCGCTCGCAATCTACAGTAAACAGAAAAGACCCTCACATAGCGAAAGGATCATCTTATGTTACGCTGGGCCGTTATCTTCCTCGTCGTTGCCCTCATCGCCGCTATCTTTGGTTTTAGTGGAATCGCCGGGGCAGCAAGCAATATTGCATGGATCTTGTTTGTCATCTTCCTGATTCTCTTTGTAGTCTCGCTCATTATGGGACGACGTTCGCCAGTCTAGAATTTCTGGTATAACAGAGTAGAAAAGCATATTGATTTACGAAGAGGCGTTACGCACCCTTCAACAAGCTCAGGGTGCGTAACGCCTCTTCACTGGATCCAGAGCTGAGCTGCTCCGTCGTGCCACCGCGGATGGCAGCCCCTGTGTAACACAAGTGCGTTGCACAGGTCTCAACACCCCAACTCCGCCCCACGATCAGGTCACCTGTGCGCTGCACACTCGCCACGGTGCTACCCATTCACCTCTGTAACGCCTCTTCACTGGATCCAGAGCTGAGCGGCTCCGTCGTGCCGCCGCGGATGGCAGCTCCTGTGTAACACGAGTGCGTTGCACAGGTCTCAACACCCCAACTCCGCCCCACGATCAGGTCACCTGTGCGCTGCACACTCGCCACGGTGCTACCCATTCACCTCTGTAACGCCTCTTCACGGAAGCCAGCGGTGATGGCAGCCCCTGCGGTGCACGGGTTACTAATCCTTTTGCCAGTCACATATCACTTTTCATAAGCTGCGGAGTACGGGTCTCGCTTCATCCATTGATAATAGCGATATGTAGCTGGATCCTTTTGTACGAACGCGAAAAGGGGCGCACAGTGCGCCCCTTTTTTGCGTCCAGCCATAGGTGCAGAACCTGCCCATGCCCGTCAATCGCTATACAGATGTTGTGGCGCTCAGTTGCTGGCCGTCATTTCATCAACTTCCGGATCCACTTCGCTCTGTTGCAAGAGTGAGAGATAGATGGCCGCGTCCTTGCGATTGCTGAGGTTGAGTTTGTCGAAAATGCTGTGAATGTGATTCTTCACGGTACCCACTTCAATCGTGAGTTCATCAGCGATCTCTTGATTGGTCAATCCGTCTGCAATCAGCTCTAAAATTTCGCATTCGCGTTCGGTCAACGACTCATAGTGCTCGGGCGTAACCCCCACATCCGCCAGCAGATCCGACAGATCTGCCAGCCGGTCGATCAAGGCAACTGTTACTTCGGGGTCGATGATCGCTTCTTCATTGAACGCAGCGCGAATGCGCATGAGCAACTCTTCCAAAGAATCTGTAAAGAGCATGTACCCCATGGCCCCAGCTTCGATATACCGCATGATCACGGATTCGGTGTTGGGTAGCCCCAGCACGATGATTCTGATGTTGGGGTGGATTCGTCTTGCGTCGGCCATGAGTTCAAGTGCACTGCCATTCCGAAGATTGGCATTGATCAGCAACAGGTCGCAGGAGAGATCGGCCATTTGCGCCAGCGCACCCTCGGCATCTTTGGCAGCGCCAACCACCGTCATATCTGGCGTCTTATTCAAGACCACCGTAAGCGCCTCGCAGACCAGCTGTGTCTGTTCCACAACAAAGACTTGAATCATTGTTTCATCCCACCATTGAACATTGACCAAAAAGGGCAAGCCGAAATCACCGTCACAAGAAGACGATTGCTCTGTGCCGATTGTACATTACCCGGATCAGAATGACAATCCGACAGCCACCTGATACGAAATTGCAGATAAACGAAGTGGCGCGGCTGCTCTTTGGAACAGCCGCGCCACTTCGTTTATCTGCCTGCAATCTATTTGTTATTCCAGTAGAGAAAGCAAATGCAGCTTGCACCTTGCGGAGTGCGCATTCTCTCATGCGTACGTCCAGCGGTAGAAAACGCTGGTTCCTCCGTTGTGCAACGGCTAAATGCTCTCTCGATGCGTTACTCTCCGGTTGCCTTCTCGGCGCGTGTAGAGATGATAGTACCGACTTGACCCACTCGTGCACAACTGCGCTGGCAGAAGTGGTCATCCATCTATCTCACAGAGCTAGGCTGGCACCGGCTCAATCTCATGTTCATGTTTCAAGCCAATCGTGCGACGTATCATTGATGCTTCGCCTTCATCGGCAAAGACAGCAACGAGTACATCTCCTTCCTGCAACCCTTGTTCATAGAGATATTCATCAATCTCTTCGGTATTGCGGGTGATGAGCGAACTGAAGATCACGCTGAAGAGACAGCCGATGACCGCACCGTAAAGGGCCAGCTCCCAGATCACGCCCGCTGCCGAAGAAGCCAGAAAACCGGGCAGAACATCGGAGAGCGCCGCCCAATGATAGATTCCATAAATCCCCCCCAGCAGTGCCCCAAAGAGCACGCCCAACAGACCGCCGGTGACAACCGCTTCACGTGTGGAGCGCCCTCGTTCCTCTTCATCGTTGTAATAGACGGGAACGGCATCAATGGGAATCTTAATGACACGGTCAGTCGCCGAAATGTGTTCGTGCAACCGTTGGATAGCCTGCTCCGCGCTCTGATTTTCATCGAACAGCCGCAACACCAACCGTTGTTTGCTCTCCTCTAACATGGCGCTGAGATGTTCATAGACCGTGTGAATCTGATCTGATTGGGCCTGAAGCAGTTGGTGCAGCGACTCACCTATTTGGTTGTTGCTGAGCGCCCGATCATAGGCGTTGATGACATCGGTCTCGCTGCTCAACAGCTCCGTGATCAGTGCATGTTGGCGACGCTGGCGTTGGACCACCAAGGCGGCGGCAAGGCTCACCCAACCGCGATGCAGAAAGCCACTGGACGTGCTCTGGCTCGCTGCATCATCGCGATCAGGCGATGGAGCGGTTGCCGATGAGAGGCTACCGTTGTTGCTCGTCTGCTGCAGTTGACGGGCGAACTTGGCCCGTTCCTGTGCATATGCTTTGAGCAATAGCTTAACAGCCCGGTTTTCCACCTGCTCCGCGGCATTGAAGAAATTCTTTTCACTTTCAAAATTCTGCTGAATCAACTTGTGAACCACATCGGTCGGTCCACTGGATGTTGTTTCGTTCGCTTGATTTGCGCTTACTTGATTCGTCGTCATTGCGACCCTCCTTCTCTCTCCCTCTCCTGCAGCCATACCCTGCCTCTGTACGTTGGATAGCAGTGTTCGTGTCGGATGGCCACGTGGGAAAAGTTTGTTACAGTGCGGTTGGCTTGAAAACGGTAGATTTTTGGGGGGCTACCAGAGAGGTAGCACTACCGTTTTCAAACAGAGCCCACTTTAGTAGCGCAGCGTGGCGCTCATAACCGCGGCATTGGTGAGGGAAGCCAACTCTGGTTTGGTATAGATGGTGCCCCCATTTAGATAGGTATGAACCGCGGCAAAGTTGACCAGATCCCGATCTCCGGGCTGATGTTCACTGTGAACCTGGACCTGATTTTCGTCAGCATTGAACCGGCCCCAAACAGGCGTTGTGTCAGAAACAAAGAGCGTATCAACCCGCTGGAAGTAGGCGGCAGAAACGATTGTCTCGATAGAATCGTTGGCTCGCTCATCTTCGTTCCCCCGCAAGTGGAGGTAGTAGTCCGAGGCGTCTTGTTCGGCCTGTCGAAATTTTGTTTCAACCAGTTGCCAGGCGCGGTCGTGTAGCTCCGCGGTGCTCAATGTCTCCGGATCCTGCTCAACGCCCTCTTCCACCAGCTCATTGTAATGATTTGCCTGACGGTAGAGACCGATCAGGGATGGAATCCCGGCGAGCACGAGCGGTGGATGATCATCGCCCTCGAGCAGATCCCGCACACCATTGTCCAGCGCACGGAAGAAGCGCATGATGTGCTCTCTGTTTTCAGCTTCGTCACCGCTGGCACCATGGCCATGGTGGATCGCTGCCCGCTCGCCACCACGGGTGGATGTTCGATTGCTCACGCCGGTCTGCGTGTGAAATTGCAGATGGGTTTCAAAATCGTCGTATTGCAGTGCCTCTTCCAGCGATTTGGGAATATCATCGCCCAACTCAATTGAATTTATGCCAAAGCGTGTGCCACGCCAAAAGCTAATCCCTCCTTGATTGAGTGTCAAGAGATAGAAAGTACCGGTGCTACTTAGTAGCGGCAACAGTGGTTTTAGATAGAACAATTCGTCCACCATTACGACCTCGTCAAAGGACAAGGGCAGGCGGTACATTTCGTAGTAATCAGGTGCAACAAAGATGGCCAGTCCATCGCTCTGTTGCTGCCAAAAGTTGGACTGATCGACGAGGGCTTCCACCGGCTGCAAGAATGCTGGATGCTCGTCTGTATCGGGATCCATCTCCTTGAGCTTTTTACGTGCCTCGGCCAGCAGATTCTTCAGGCGGATCGAATTCTGTTGGGTTTCGGCACCCTTGCGCACGGTTGGCATGTAAAAAGAGACACAAGGTTTTGCACTGTTCTCTAACAAGGTGCGCATTGTGTCCGGTGTAAAATCGTCCATATATTTATCAAGATACTGGCTCATAATTTCCCTCTCTTGTTGTGGGCCACATCAAAATGCAATGTTTCAAATGCACTATAATGTTCCAAATGCACTGTACAGTGGCCCGTGAAATAGTGGCCCGCGAAGCGCACGAGATGTTACAACGGTAAAGCGATTCTTCATCTGCCTCTATATCAATTCTCTCTATCAATTCTTTATGTAGTTGGACTCACGCAACTTGTCGAGAAGAGCCAGCAAGCGCGTGGCCCGCTCTTCACGGGTACGCTCTTCTCGGTGCGTACGTCATGTGTAAATTCAAAGGGCACCATTTTTAATTAACAGTTGGCCCTACTGCCTTTATTGTAGCTCTCCAGGGAGCGCTGCCTGCTACTTAACGGGATACCCTGGTTCCACATCGGTGATGCCACCCGGCGGCTCCTGGTGAGGCCGATTTTCCACCATCAATGCAATGAAATCGCTCAACGAGTAGGTAACCCAATGGTTCGCGCTGAGTTCACTCTGCGGCTCTCGGCGCGGATGTTTTTCAGTAAACCCTTCTTTATACAGCCGCACCTGCTGTTCCTCTTCGTTCACCAGCGCCACGCCGAGCTGTGGATGTTCATCCAAAAGGGCAGGGATCTGAGTGGAGACATCATTGAAATCCTCTTCCAGCATGAAAAGGTAATCAGGATCTCGTTGTGTAACCAGTGGTAGCAACTCTGCCTGGGTGTCGGTTTCAGCGGTAATGTCAATATCGTAACCGCGCTCTGTGATGAACTGCATAACCTGACGAAGTGGATTGGATTGATTGAGCACAATGACTCGCATAGCTATCTCCCGTAACTTTCCCTTGGCGTCTGTGCGGTTCGAAACCGACAATCGGATACTCTTGACGACCGATGCATCAACCACGTCAGTCTATTCCGTCGGCTGGAAAAGTATCACCGGAATAACTGATTACACAGCGTCTGCTGACCGGAAATTTTCCTGCAACAGACCGAGGAGGATGCCGCTTCAAACCAAACGCACTCGGGTTGGTAAGTAAGTTGGCTACAGCGTAGCAGGAATATTTCGCCACGAGGATAGAAAATGGTACAGGCCCAGGACATAACTCTGGACACAACCAGTGAATCGGCCACAAAATTTGGTTGCAAATTCGCTTCTGCCGTCGGGCCATGCTGAAAATAAACCGCAAAAGATAAACAGCCAAAGCAGAGGGATGAAAAGAGGGGCACTTTCTTTACTTCGCGAGAAAAGGCGGCACTTTCTTTACTTCGCGAGAAAAGGCGGCACTTTCTTCACCTCCCAAGAAAAGGTGACGCTTTTCTATAGCTTCTATCTGAGGTTATACCCACGATCTGTATAGTTGCTCAACCAAATCTTCATGAACTTTGGTACAGTAATAGCGAAATTAAACTCTCACGCGTCAGACTGAATGCAGCGTAGTTTGCGTTCATAGCTACCCACTATTGGTTATCGACTAGCGGTTATCTACTACTGGTTATCGACTACGAGCAACGTAACTCTTTTATCGCGTCGTCGCTTGCCAGATAGAGGGGCGTGAACTGTTGTGTCGGCAATGCTTCTGATGGCTCCTCCCCCAGTTTGGGAAAAGTGAGAGGGGCTCTTCAATCTTTGTGAGCAGGCATTGAAGTGAGCGGGCATTGAATGTCCGCAACAACGTTTTACGCAGCATGTAATCAGGTTGCCACGCGTCAGGTTGATGTGCGTTTACGTAGCACTACATAACCCGTAGTACGCGCTAAATTAGGAGGTCGTATAACAACGATGACGACAAATAGACAACTATCAAACATTTCGCAGGAGCAAGAGAATTCCCCCGTACTTGACAACCCTGTACTTGACAACATTGTCGATGTGAGTCAGCAGGATTCAAAGCTGGTCAACGAGTTGATCAGCTTGAACCTCGATGGCCAGGGTGGCTACGTGACGGCGGCTGAGGATCTGGAGAACAAGGATTACGCGGCGCTCCTACGCACCTATGCCGCGGAGCGTGCCAAGCAGGCAGCCGAATTACGTCCCATTGTTCGCGGTGTCGGTCAGGAGCCGGCAGCTGAAGGCAGCATCGCGGGCAGTCTACACCAAGGCTGGATCAATCTAAAAGCAGCCATTGGCCGGGGCGATGCCGCGATTCTGGCCGAATGCGAGCAGGCTGACCAGATGACCTTAACTGCCTATCAGGATGTAATGGGCCAAACGACTAACGAGGGGCTGCTCGATGTTTTGCGACAACATCACTTCACGATCAAAACGGCCTATGAACGGGTGAAGGGTTTGCGCTCTGCCCTGGAAGCATCTTCGAACAGCTGATGCACAGAGGTTACAAAGCTGAAGATCAGTCACGAGCGCTCATACGTACATAGTGGTGCCATTGATGATTACACCACTCTTCATGCATCTGAAAAATCTAGACTTTGCACCTTGTGGAGTGAGCATTCTCTAACGCTGAACGTGCGCAGGAGAGAACGCTCACTCTACCATTGGGCAACGTTACCGTGGGTCGTCTATCAGTTACCTAATCAGGAGTGACACATGAGTGTCCATTCAGTTTCTCAATCAACAAAAAGCAAAAATTCTCAATCTCTCGATCCACAGGACAAGCGCGAAGCCATTCGTTGGGTAGTCTGGCTCGGTCGGTTTGGCTATGCTGTGAAAGGGGTCGTCTACACCATAATCGGCGGGCTGGCCTTGCAAGTGGCCATTGGCACGGGCGGCCAGACAACGGGTCCCAGTGGTGCTTTGGGTACCATTGCCAATCAACCCTTTGGTCAAGCGCTGCTGCTGCTCGTTGGCGGTGGTCTCTTTGCCTATATGTCTTGGCGCTTCGTGCAGGCTTGGGTTGATCCGGAACAGGAAGGCAATGGTGCCAAAGGAATCGTCAAGCGCATTGGCTATGCGATCAGCGGATTGATCTATGGGTTTCTGGGTGTGGAGGCGGTGCGCATTACTCTCGGCAGTAGCAGTGGTGGGGGTGGTAGCGAAGAGCAAGCACAGAATTGGACGGCTACCCTGCTCGCGCAACCCTTTGGCCAGTGGCTCGTTGCCATCGTCGGTGCCATTCTCATTGGGGTCGGGGGCTATCAACTCTATCGTGGCTACAGCGCTAAATTTCAGAGCAAACTCAAACAGCACGAAATGAGTTCAACAGAACGAACCTGGTCAATCCGGAGTGGCCGGGTCGGCTTCGCCGCGCGCGGTGTCGTCTACGCCATCATGGGTTGGTTCTTGATTCAAGCCGCCCTAACCTACAATCCAGAGCAGGCCGGTGGTATCGGACGGGCACTCCGTGAGCTGGCGCAACAGCCCTATGGTCCCTGGCTGCTTGGTCTGGTAGCGTTGGGATTGGTTGCCTATGGTTTCTTCTGTTTCATACTCGCCCGCTATCGGTATATTTTCATCCGCTGATATTTCATCAGCAAAGTCGAGAAGAGATTGGTTATGAAAGATCCTGTGGTCAACAGTAGCTCGCAACAGCCTTCACTACAAGTTCCAGCCGCGGGAACAGTGCGCGAAGACGAGCGTTTGCATGCCGAGACGGGGCTGCAACGACAGCAACAGATACCTGCGGTTTCCAGCGATGCTCTATCCACCGGCGAGTCTCAACAGCCACAACGGTGGTATATCACAGAACAATGCCAAACACTGGCAGAGCAGTTCCGCCGCGACTGCTCTGATATTCGCCGTTCACAGTGGCAGCAGTGGCTGACGACTATTCTGTTTGGCTGGATTGCAGCAGCTGGCTTTCTGGTGCTCTTGGTGCAGGGCATGCGCTATGCCCTCGCCCAGGGCTACATCGACCTCGCCTGGGAAACAATGGCCCTGAATTGGGTGCTGGAGAATGCACCAATGACATTCTCCCGTGCCGTCTGGTTGGGTGCGGCCGGCGATCCAATTGTCATCATTCCTGTCTTTATTATTGGCACTATCGTTGCGATTCGGGCTGGATATCCACTGCAAGGGCTGAGCATTGCGGCATCGTACCTGCTCGTTTCGCTGCTGGTGCTCTTGGGCTGGACGCTCTGGGATCGTGCTCGTCCCACATTGGTCGTCGATGGCATGGCTGCTCCCGATCTCCATTCTTTTCCATCGGGACACATGGCCCAAAGTACGGCTGTCTATGGCATGCTCTGGTATTTCTGGCTCAAGCGCATTCGTCACCGCGGCGAAACAGTATTGGCGCTCTTCCTGCTGGCCATCTGGATCAGTCTCGTGGCAATGTCCCGACTCGTCTTGGGCGCACATTGGGTCACTGACATTGCAGCCGGCGTGCTGGTGGGCTCAGCTTGGTTAACCGTGTTGATCTATGCGTTGCGGCGCACGCTCTCTTCACAACCACCAACCTATTCACAACCACCGACCTATTCACAACCACCGACGCAAGACAGCACAGACCAGGTCACGTCAACAGCAGAACGCCCGATCAAGCAGCCCGGCTAACGTGGCGCTCTGCCAAGCTTTTCACAAGCATGCACTACCAAAATGCACTGATGTGGCTGACGAGCGTGAGCAACACCAGCATCAAGAGTGGCGCGATGAGCAGATTGAGCAGCCGACCGAGTCCGTGCCACCGCGGTCTGACCAGCAGATATTCATTGAGAACCAACAGGAGCAGCAGGCCCAAGGCGAATCCCGCGCTGAGCCAGGCGGATATTGCTGCCAGCAGCGCCCCTTGCAACCATGGGAAAAGCGCTGTCCCCACCACAAAGCCACCAATCAAGAAAGCCAGACCAGCGCCCCAAGCGGCGCGTTGATCTTGGCCAGCGCCCCAAGCGGCGCGTTGATCTTGACCATCTCCAAGCCCCCGCCACCATGGTCGCAGCGCAAAGAGCAAGAGTGCGCTTGCGACCATGATCAACAGCGCAGCCACAAACAAGATGTTGGATTCAATGGCTATCACGCCCGTGAGCGGCAGTGCAAGTGGCGTGGCTGCAGGACGAAGCGCACTGGTTGCTTCGACTGTTGCGGTTGCGCCCGACGCGACCGAGGCTGTAGCCTGCAGCGTGGGCACTGCCGTCACGGTACCAGTCATCACAGTAACAGGCGCGCTGATCCCATCTGTTACACCCGTCACCTCTGTCAACGCGAACGGACTCGTCACTTGACCCGTTTCTGTCACTTCACCGGTTTCTGTAATTACACCAGGCGATGCCACCCCAGCGGTCGGGTCGAGCCTGGGCAGTAGGAGCAACATGCCCGCCACAAGCTCTTGTTCGGCGAGACAGTTAGCTCGCGTGACGGTTGTAGCGTTGGTCGCTCTTTGAGCTGCCAGCGTCTCCAGCGTATCCCCAGCTCTCACCAAATAGGGTTGCCATCCCACCGGCACAGCAATTTGACACTCATCAATCTGCTCAATCTGCGCGCGCACAGATCCGATGGTAGGCACGCGCACCATCGGCATGGTAAGAATGGCAACGACGGCAAGTGAGAGGCGTATGCCGATGTTCCACGGGCGGCTCATGCAGAATTCCCTTTACTTCGATCAAACGTAGCCATATTTTGATATGAATGCCAGATTTATGCAAGCGGTTGTCGTTTGGCCGGGGCAGCAAGTACCGGTGATGCTCCGCACCTGCACGTGATGCTTATTGATTGAGATTACAGCCAGATTGTTACACGCGCAGAATTCCGTTAAAATCTGTTCAGGCAGCTTCATCAAAACCACATGGCGTCCATGTTGTTGTCGTTCCGTTCCGGGAACCGAACACGATGGCGCAGGCCGGAAAGACCAGTGCCACCAAGACCCGTACCGCAAAAAAGGGAGAAAGCCGCGTGAATATTGAACAGCAACTGTGGGGAACAGTAGACGACGCACCAGTGACCCGCTACACCCTCAGCAACGAACAGGGCGTTGAGGTGGCGATCATCAACTACGGCGGAATCATTACCACGCTGCGCACGCCCGACAGCAATGGCCAGATCGATGATATTGTGCTCGGCTTCGACACCTTGCAGGAATATGTGGATCACAATCCATTTTTTGGCTGCATTGCTGGCCGCTACGCCAACCGCATTGCCCACGGCCGCTTTGAACTCGATGGCAACACGGTTCAACTGGCACAAAACAATGGCGATAATCACCTCCACGGCGGCACGAAAGGGTTCGATAAGGTGGTCTGGTTCGCCGCGACCCGGCTGCGCGAACAGGCGGCAGAGCTCACGCTGCGCTATCTCAGCCCCGATGGCGACGAGGGCTATCCCGGCGCGCTCGATGTGACGGTTACCTACACCCTCAGCAGTCAGAATCAGCTAGCCATCGATTACATCGCGCGCACAACCAAACCCACCATTGTCAACCTCACCAACCACACCTACTTTAATCTCGCTGGCCACGGTTCCATCTTGGATCACCAAATCCAGATTGCGGCCGATCAATTCACACCGGTCACCGAAGCGCTAATTCCCACCGGCCAACGGGCCGCGGTGGCGGAAACACCCTTTGATTTCCGGCAGCTCACCGCGATCGGGGCTCGCATCGAAGAGCCGCACGAACAGCTCCGCTACGGCGGCGGCTATGACCACAATTGGGTGCTCAACCAAAGCCCGGAGAATCGTTCCCCACAGATCATCATCTTTGAACCGACAACAGAACGGCGGCTCGACGTCCACACCACCCAGCCGGGAGTTCAATTCTACACCGGCAACATGATGCCAACGACCCTCGCGGGCAAAGCTGGACAGACCTATCGTCCACGCACTGGCTTCTGCCTGGAGACCCAACACTTTCCCGATTCGCCCAATCAGCCAACCTTCCCGAACACGGTGCTGCGTCCCGGCGAAACCCTTCAGGAGACGACCATCTTCACCTTTGGCCACGGCCTGCCTGTCTAAGCTCGCAGCAAGTGAACAAGTCCAGGCGGGCGATCATCTACAGGCCGGCTTTGGGAGCCTGGGTGCCGTTGATCTGAAAATCATCTAACGACGTTCAATCCACGCTCTGCGTCCCCATCCGCGGGCGGCGTGTGGATGCAGAGCAGAAAGATTCTGAAAGACGATCATGAGCAACAGTGCAAAGATTTCACTTGATACCAATCGCATTATCGCTTCCATCTCTCCTTATCTCTTTGGCGGCTTTGCCGAGCACATGGGCCGCTGTGTCTACGAAGGGATCTACGATCCCGATTCGCCACGCGCCGACGCGCGAGGCTTTCGCACCGATGTCATTCAAGCTTTGCAAGATCAGCAGTACACGATCATGCGCTATCCGGGCGGTAACTTCCTCAGCGGCTACAATTGGCTGGATGGTGTTGGCCCCAAAGCGGAGCGCCCCCGCCGTCGCGACCTGGCTTGGCAATCGATCGAAACCAATCAATTTGGCACCAACGAATTCATGGACTTTTGCCAGGCCGTTGGCTGTGAACCCATGATGGCGGCCAATCTGGGCACCGGCACCATTGAGAGCGCGTCCAATCTGGTCGAATATTGCAATGCGCCCCAAGGTACCTATTACGCGGATCTGCGCGCCCAACATGGCTATGCCGAGCCGCACAACGTTAAATATTGGTGTCTGGGTAACGAGATGGATGGACCGTGGCAGATCGGTCACCTGGAGATGGATGAATATGCCCGCAAGGCGCGCGAGGCGGCCAAAATGATGCGCTGGCAAGATCCCTCGATCAAGCTCGTCTCTTGTGGCTCGTCCAACAACAAGATGCCAACCTATCCCGAATGGGATCGGGTGACGCTGGAGACTTGCTGGGAGCTGGTCGACTACCATTCGATCCACTACTATGCCGGCAACACGGCCAACGACAGTGCCAGCTATCTGGCCATTGCCGTCGAGTTGGAAGAGTACGTGGATACGGTTGCGGCCACGCTGCGCTATGCCAAGGCCAAAGCGCGCAGCCAACACGATGTCTTCCTCTCGTGGGACGAATGGCAAGTCTGGTACAAGGATCGCGGCGGGCGTGGCAACTGGGCCGAAGCCCCACACCTTTGCGAGGAGATCTACAATCTGGAAGACGCGCTGGTGGTGGGGCAGTGGCTCAATCTCTTCTTGCGCAAATCCGATGTGATCAAGGTCGCCTGTGTCGCGCAGATCGTCAACATCATTTCGTGGCTGCAGACACGCAAAGATGGCCTGCTCGTGCAGCCTTCGTTCTATCCCTTCAAGCTAGTGAGCACCCTGGCCCGCGGCAATGCACTTGACGCCCACACCACGGCCCCAATGGTCGAAACACCCAAATATGGCGGCGTGGCCGCGCTCGACGTTGCAGCCAGCCACGATCCGGCAACGGGCAATGGCGCGATCTTCATTGTCAACCGCAGCCAAACCGACGCGATCACCACGACGATTGATTGGCAAGGGGAGAGACCGACCACAATTCACGCGAGCTGGCAGCTGGCAGGCACCGATCTCAAAGCGGTCAACAGTTGGGAAGAGCCCAACAAGCTCACCGCACAGCCAATGAGCGCTGTCGAGTTGGCCGACGGAACGATTACGCTGCAAGTGCCGCCCCTCTCCTTCACCGCGATCAGCGTGGGGAAATAGCTGCCAGCATGCAGATTCCAACACTCAGCCAGGCGCAGGCACTGCTAGACGAAGCGGAAGTGTGCAACCCGGGCCCTTGGGTTGCGCATTCGATCAACGTTGCCCGCGCCGCCCAGCTCATCGCCGATCAACATCCCACGCTCAATGCCGACCATGCCTATATTCTTGGGCTGCTCCATGACATTGGTCGCCGCGAGGGCGTGACGGGTATGCGCCACGTCATCGACGGCTACACATTCCTGCGCGCTCGGGGCTATTCCGATGCGGCACGCATTGCCCTGACCCATTCGTTTCCCTACCAAGATCCACGGGCCGTCTTTGGCGAATGGGATTGCACCGATGCCGAATTCACCCTGTTGCACGATGAATTGATGGCCACGGAGTACGATGATTATGACAGGCTCCTGCAACTCTGCGATTCGCTCGCCCTGCCCACGGGCTTCTGCCTGATCGAGAAGCGATTAATTGATGTCTTCCTGCGTTATGGTCAGGCTGGCATTGGGCCTGATGTCCACACGAAATGGCAAGCGACCTTTGCCTTGCAACGTCACTTCGAGGCGATCATTGGCTGCTCGATCTATGCACTGTTGCCCGGTGTGGTCGAAACGACCTTTGACACTCTGCTCTAATCGAGCAGTCATGTCGACATTGCCCAATGGTGGAATCAGCATTTTCTAGCGCTGGGCGTGCACACGAGGAAATGCTCACGCCGCAAGGGGCAAGCTCTAGCTGTTTTCTCTATAAGCTCAACTTGTTCGTAAAAAACGTAGAAAGAGGAGCAAAAATCGCGCCGCTATTCATAGGCCAATGTTTCGCGCACCAACAGATTGGCGGCATTGCGTGCCGGGATCAGGCTGGCCAATGCCGCCACTGTTGTCACGATTAACAACCAGAAGATCGGCCCAAAGCCATCGTAGATATAGGTCAACGGCTGTTTGGTAAAGACCATGCCAATGCGCACGCTCATCACGTAGCTGATGGGCACCGAGGCCAACAGCGCCCCAGCCCACGAGAGCGCGCCGATCAACACCCCCTCCACCACGAAGATTTGCAGAATGCTCCGGCTCGACGCGCCCACGGCCCGCATCACCCCCACCTCGCGTCGCCGCTCCAACACATTGATGCTCATTGTCCCCATCAAGCCCAAACTCCCCACCACAGCCAGCAGAAAGGCCATGATCAAGAGGATCCCCGTGATCAGCGCAAACCGTTCACCAAAAATGCGCCGCTCTTCGGTTGAGGTGCGGGTGGAACGAACGCCAATCCCGGCCACAGCCAGCCGCTTCTCCAGCGCCTGCGCCACGGCCAGATGGGTCTCGGCGCTGTGGTCAACCGTGAGAAAGCGCAAGGTATCGGCCTGATTGTGGTGGCCCAGCTGCCGCCAGAGCGCGGTCTGGTTCACGTAGAGCATGGCCGGAGCCAACGGTGGCTGAAATGTTTCCGTGACACCAACGATCCGCCACACCGACTCTTCGCCCCGAATGCGCAGCGTGAGGGGTGAACCAAGCGCGAGATCCGGTTCGGCCAAGAGCAGCCCAACCGCCACCACAATGCCATCTGTTTCGTTGGGCGCCAGCCAACGACCGGCCACCAGCTCGGGCTGATAGAGTTCGGTGGCCGGCGGGATGGCAAAGAGGCGCGTGCTATCCGCTTCGCTGCCATCGACGCGGATTGGAATCGCCTCGCGGGTGGTCCACGCTTCTGCCGCGGTCACGCCGGGCACATTGGCCACCACCGAAAGCACCCGCCGGGTGGTGTAGCTATCATCGAGCTGGACCTGCACGTCGTAGCCCTGGCTGGTCAGGGTGGCTTCCAGCGTGGTAAAGAGCGATGCACGCAGGGTGAGCACGGCCATGAAGATCGCGCCCCCCAGTGCCAGCGGAATCAACGTGCGCACGAGACGGTCACGGCGGCGAACGGTGTTGCGCAGCGAAAGCGTAACGGGCCGTGGCAGCCGTGACCAGAGCCGCATCAATGGATTGGCAATCCGGGGCATGGTGGTTGCGCTGTCGGTCACCCCTTGATCTTGCACGGCGGCCCGTACCGTCATGCGGGCCACACCAATCACGGGGACCAATGCAGCCAGCACGGGCACCAACAGCCCAATCGCCAATTCCAACGCCAGGATCGCAGGGGAGACGCGCACACCGGCCAGATCAAAGTTGAGTTGATTGGCGATGAAGCGGGAAAAGAGGGTGGCCCCAAGCAGACCCAGTGGCACGGCAATGAGCAGTGCACAGAGGCCAAACGCGGTGACCATGCGCAGATAGAGCCAAACCACCTGATTCGATTGTGCACCGATGGCTTTCATCACACCGATCTGGCGCGTCTGTTGCGTGAGAATGGCCGCGACAACATTGAAGACCAAGAAGCCACTCAGCAGCAGCGCCAGTGTTCCCAAAATGCCAAGAATCAGTTGAATGGTGGGCAGAAAATCCTGGGCAAAGTGGTGGCCCGGCTCGGGCACTTCCGTCCAAAAGACGGTGTGGCCGGTAGACTCCAGACGGTCCGCCACCTGTTGGGCCACCGCGGTGATGTGTCCTGCATCGGAACGTCCCTCGCGGACGATTAGATGTAGTTCGTTGTAGCGACAGGCATAGCCCAGCCACTCCAGCGTCTCGCAGGAAACATAGGCGTAGGGAACGCCCGTGATCTGTGCCGGCGGTTGATTCATGTCGTGGGCGAGGCCAACAATGGGGAGCGTACGACTTTGGCCATTGGGTGCTTCCAGCCGCAGATCTTCACCGACGAGCCGTTGGGTGAGAAAGAGTGAATTGCGCTCAACGAGCAAGGCACGATCCGGCGGCGGCCACGTGCCCACAAAGGGGCTGATCACGTTGATCGCGTTGGCCGCGTAATCCTCGAGCAACAGCAGCTCGAGGTCATGCCACTCGTTCTCCTGCTGTTGGTAGCGCACGCGCAACTGAAAGCGCCCTTCGGCCGCGGCAACCGCGGGCATGCGCCGGACCGCCGCGGCCATGCTCTCCTCGAAAGGCGAGACATGCAGCACTGCGCTGGCCGGCTCGATCGCACGATATTGAATGGGCAGATCGTGGTTGAGTGTGACGATGGTACCCAGGATCGAGCCAAACGCAAAGATCCCCACGGCAATGGAAAGAATGACGAGGAGGGTGCGGGTTTTGTGGTGCCAGAGATCGCGCCAGGCATAGCGCCAACGCAAACTATGCATGTACTTCCCCTTTGCCGGTTGCGCCACAACAATGATCTGTGCCAATGATCAACGTGGAAACGTTCGATGTAGAAACGATCGATGTAGAAACGATCGATGTAGAAACGATCGATGTAGAAACGATCGATGTAGAGACGATCGATGTGCCGATGAGCAGTGTGAAGGTCGCTCGGAGCGCAGGTACCCCCGACACGCTCAGAATGGTCAGCCACCCGGTTGTGGCTCCCGTCATATCTCTGGCCAACGCAATGGACAGAGGAGACTTTGGCATAGCTATCGGGACAGCTACTGGGATAGACAAATAGCAGGATAGATTATAGTATACCACGGCTCTCAGCCCAGAGATAGCCCGATCTGATTATTGGGTGCGTCCCAAAATTGGGGACATACAGAAGAGGAACAGATTGAGCGTCCGGTCTAGGCCCCCAATGTGGTACGCACCCCTGATTGTTGTGCGGAGAGAGGTGCGGTACAATGCGAATATTATGTACTAACCCGTCTCCCCAACAGCCGGTACCTGCTCAAACTCTCACCAGTTCAAACTCTCACCAGTCCAAAATCAATGAAAGAGAAATGCCATGAGCACAATCGAGCGCGTTGAAGTCCACGCCTTTTCCTTTGCTGTCAACAACCTGACCCTAGGTGCCCACTCCGCGGCGGGCGTCGGCAACATGATCTATGCCAAAGGGGCAACACTCCAGGCCAACCGCTTTGCCGTGCGCATCGTCTGCGACGACGGTGCACAGGGCGAGTATGTTACCCATTGGGTCGGAACCCCCTCGACGCTGGGGCAGGTGCGCATGTTGGCGCCCAACTTGCTGGGCCGCGACCCCGAAGAGCGAGAGCTGATCTATGATGATCTGAAGCGGGAAGTGCGCGCCTACGATCACATGGGGCACGGCCCGTTGGATATTGCGCTGTGGGATCTGGCCGGCAAGAAGCATGGGCTATCGGTGGCGCGGATGTTGGGCGGCTTTCGCAAACGGTTGCCCACCTATGCCAGCACCTATCACGCCCAAACCGAACCGGGCGGGCTAGACACGCCCGCAGCCTTTGCCGATTATGCCGCGGCGTGCAAGGAACAGGGCTTCACCGGTTTTAAGATTCACGGCTGGCATGGCGGCGACGCCCGCAAGGAGGCACGCAATCTGCTCGGCGTGCGCGAGCGGGTGGGTGATGAGATGTACCTGATGCTCGATCCGGCCTGTCAACTGCGCACCTTTCTGGATGCGCTGTACGTGGGCCGTGCTTGTGATGAAGCGGGCTATTTCTGGTATGAAGATCCCTACCGCGACAGTGGCGTGTCGGCGATTGGACAACAGCGGCTGCGCGAAAAGCTCGCGACGCCGATCCTCGTGAGCGAACATGTGCGCGGGCTTGAACAGAAGGCCAATTTTCTGATTGCGGGTGGCTGCGACATGATCCACGCCGATCCCGAATATGACTTGGGTATTACGGGCGCAATGAAAATCGCCCACCTCTGTGAAGCGTTGGGGCTGGATGTGCAGATGCACGCTTGTGGACCAGCGCACCGCGCGGTCATCGCTGCCATTCGCAACACGCACTTCTATGAAATGGCACTGATTGGGCCGGGCATGCCCAACTGTGTGCCGCCCGTTTACACCTGTGGCTACTCAGACCAGCCCGAGGATCTGGGCAGCGATGGCTGTGTGCCCGTGCCCGATGGCCCAGGCTTGGGCGTGCAGTACGATTGGGACTTTATCGAAGGCAACCGCACCGATCTCTTTGTCTTCTCTCGCTAATCTATCAGGCACACCAGCGCCTGGCCAACCACGGGGCGCGGCAGCCGCATGTCGTCGTGCGCTGTTGATGGGCTGTGATGACGAGCTGTGATGACGGGCACGGTTGAGTTTCCATGGAAGGATGCAACCGATTGCCCCTGTTTTCGGCGAATTCTCAAAGGTTTGTTATATTAGTAGCGTGATGGATAGAGCGCTCAACTCCCCACTCTTTCTTTCCAGCTTCACCGATTGAGGCAAGCGTACAAACAGCAGGATCTTCCACCCGAGCGGCATCGGATGGCACGCTTGCCAACAATAAGACCCTTATGTTTCTATAACCAAGGAGATCTAACCATGTTACAACGCAAGAGTTGGCTACTGATCACAGTGCTGCTGCTCGTTGCTCTCTTTGCCGTGCAGTGTGCTGCCCCGGCCGCCCCCGCGGAAGAGGCGAGCGACGCCACGACAGAAGAGGCAACCGAAGCCCCCGCTGAAGATACTGAAGATGCGGCTGAAGCCGAAACGGCCACCGAGGAAGAATCCGCGGCCAGTGGTGATGCGGTTGAACTGCGCATGACTTGGTATACCGATGGCAATGAAGATGTTGTCATGCGCGATCTACTCGACCGCTTTGAAGCCGAAAATCCAGATATCCGCGTGGTCTTGGATACGGTTGCCTATCAACAGATTTTGGAAAACCTGCCCATTCAACTGGCCGCGGGCGAAGGACCAGACATGGCGCGTGTCACCGATTTGGGTGGCCTGGCCGAGCACTACCTCGACCTGCGTCCCTATTTGGAAAATCCTGAATATTGGGAAGAGAACTTTGGTCCCTTCCTCAATTGGCTGCGTCAACCCGGCAACGAAGATGCGATCAACGGCTTCATGACGCAATTGACGGTTACCGGCCCCTACGTCAACCGCACGCTCTTTGAGCAGGCGGGGGTCGAATTGCCCGGTGCAGAGGCCACCTGGGAAGATTGGGTTGCGGCCACACAGGAAGTCGCCGCGGCCACCGGTGTCAGCTATCCGCTCGTTATGGATCGCACGGGCCACCGTTTTGCTGGTCCCGCGATTAGCCAGGGTGCCCAATATTTTGACGATGAAGGCAACCCGGTCATCGACGATGAAGGCTTCCGGCGCATGGCCGAACTGTTGGTTGACTGGCACGCAAATGATGTCATGTTGCCCGATGTCTGGATTGGCTCGGGTGGCAGTTATGCCGCGGGTAATGAACAGTTCATCAACGCCGAGGTGGTGATGTACATGTCCGGCAGTTGGCAGATCGGGCAGTTCACCGAGCAGATCGGCGATGCATTTGATTGGATCGCCGTGGCCAATCCCTGTGGCCCCGCGGCGTGTACGGGGATGCCCGGGGGCGCGGCTTTGGTTGGTATTGCCGATACGGAACATCCCGAAGAAGTTGCGCGTGTCATGGCCTATCTGGCCAGCGAAGAAGTGTTGGCTGAATTCTCGGCCCGCACGCTCTTCATTCCCGCCCATCTCGGCTTGTCAGAAAGCGGCATTGACTTCGAGACCGATTCCGAATTGGCGCGCGAGGCACTCAACACCTTTGTGAGCCAGGTGGGTACGCTGGATCAGACTGCCTATGATCTGCAAGCCTATCCCTTTAACCGTGTCATCTTCGACGCCACCCGCGATCGCCTCACCCAGGCCATCATTGGTGAGCTGACGCTGGACGAAGCAATTACGCGCATTCAACAGGATGTCGATGAAGGGCTTGCTGCCGCAGGCGAATAGCGGATCCGCCGAGCAGTTGCAGCGTTGTAACGGAGGATGACTGGCATCTGGCGATGGCGGTCATCTGCTCAACGCAACCATACCCTGAGTTAGGGCAGCGGCAGCGTGCTTGCCGCTGCCTTTTTTATTGAAAGCACAGGCAGGCAACCTGTGCGAGTCGGGTGGTTTGGCAGATTTACGTGGCCCTCTAATCAACGGAGATAGTTCTGTGGCATCAAACAATCACTCTCAACCTGACATTCAGCTCCCGCGACAGTCGTTGCTGGGGTTGCCCGGTCGGCTGCTCTACGGACTCTTCAGCCTCATCATGAACTCGGTAGAGCTGGTTATGAATCCGCTGCAGCAGCGTCTGGGTGTGCAGAAGATGGGCTACATCTTCGTGTTGCCCAACCTGCTCATTTTCGGCATCTTCGTGCTCTTCCCCATGATGCTGAATTTTTATTATGCGTTCACCGGCGGCACACAACTCTTTCCCCAGGATCGCCCCTTTGTCGGCACGCAAAATTTCAGTTACCTGTTTGACTGCGAAAATTACCTCAACCCCGCCTCCTGCCGGGAAGATCTTTTTTGGCGCGGGATCTACAACACAACCTTTTTCGTCATCTTTCAGGTCAGCGGCATGGTGCTCTTTTCATTGATCACTGCCTTGATCCTGAATCGGCCCATCCGTGGGCGTGGCTTCTTCCGTGGAATCTTTTTCTACCCGGTGTTGCTCTCGCCCGTGGTGGTTGCGTTGATCTGGAAATGGATCCTGCAGCGCAATGGCATTCTCAACGCTTTTCTGGTCGACATGGGGTACGAACGCATTCTCTTTCTGCTCGATCCCAACTATGCCACCTTTTGGGTGATCTTCGTGAGCATCTGGGCGCTCATGGGCTTCTACACGCTGATTCTGCTGGCGGGTCTCCAGGCCATTCCAGCCGAATTATATGAAGCTTCACAGATTGACGGGGCGGGTGGTTGGGCCACCTTTTGGGGTGTCACCTTGCCGCTACTGATGCCCACGCTCTTTGTGGTGCTGGTATTGGCGCTGATCCGGGCGGTGCAGGTCTTTGATCAGATCTTTGTGCTCACCGGTGGTGGCCCCGGCACAGCCACCCAATACATTGTCCAGTATATTTACAACACTGGCTTCTCCAACCAGATCCAGCGCTTTGGTCTGGCCTCGGCCGCGTCGGTGGTGTTGGGCGTGGCACTCCTCATTCTCACCCTGGCCCAACTGTGGCTGGGACGTCGATCGGAGGCAGCATAATGTTCAGTGTCATTTCGACCTTTCTCCTGCGCACCCGCGGGCGCCGGCAACCAGATTTCAGCGATATTTTCACCTATCTCTACCTGATGTTGGGAACGGTTCTAATGTTTGGGCCGGTGCTGTGGCTGGTGCTCTCCTCCTTTAAAACTCAGGCCGCGCTGGTTGAGTTTCCCCCACAATTTCTGCCCTACACCCAACAGACAGTTAGCGTGGCAGGCTACGACGAACCGCTGCCCCTCTTTCGGGTGACACTGGACGACGGCACTGTTGAGGAGCTGGCACAGGTTCGTCGTGTCGGGATCGAAGCGCAGTTGGTTGATCCCGACGCGCCCGACGAAATCATCAAGGTGAACATTGATCAGCGCGAGGAGATTCGCTCAATTCAACTCGCCTGGGACAACTACACCGATCCGCTGGAACGTTTTAATTTCTGGACCTACCTGCGCAACAGCGTCATCGTTACGGTCGTCGCCACCATAATCACGCTGCTCATCAACAGCATGGCAGCCTTTGCCCTGAGCAAGTATACCTTCCGCGGGCGCAACGCAATCTTTGTCATCATCATCAGCACGCTGATGATTCCAATTTCGGTAATTTTGGTGCCAGTCTTTCTGGTCATCACCTATATCGGTTGGAACAACAGCCTGTGGGGTGTGATCATTCCCGGCGCGGCAACCCCCACCGGCGTCTTTCTGTTGCGCCAATACATGCTCACGCTGCCCGACGAATTGCTTGACTCTGCCCGCATCGATGGGGCGAGCGAATGGCGCATCTACTGGCAGATTATCTTGCCACTGGCCGCGCCGGCCATTGCCGTGCTCGCGATCTTCTCGGTGATGTGGCGTTGGAATGATTTCCTCTGGCCACTCATTGTGCTCAGCCGCAGCGAAGTCTTTACCCTTCAGGTGGGCCTCAACGCCTTTCAGGGGGAATTGAACATTCAGTGGCACTATGTGCTGGCCATGACGGTGCTCACGCTGCTGCCGATCACGTTGGTCTTTGCCTTCCTGCAAAAGTTTATTACCACGGGCATTGCAACAACGGGTCTCAAATAAGCGTTGGCACCCAATCGGCAAGAACATGCCGCTCACAATTCAAGGAAAGTGAAACGCCATGCAGCAAGCTCAACGTCTGTTGATCCCACAGGTGCACCAAGTGGTGTGGGAATCCTTTGACCTGCCCAGCACGCCCGATCCACACACCATTGTTGTCGAGGCCCGCCGTACCTTCGTCAGCGCGGGCACAGAGTTGGCGATCTACACCGGTACTCACACCAACTTTACATCCGATCAGCCCACTTTTCAGCCCCTTCCCTTTCACCCGGGCTATGCCTTTGTGGGCACCGTAACGGCAATGGGCACAGCCGTACCAGCCCATCAGCCAACCCTGCAATTGGGAGATCGAGTCCTAATTGAAGCGCCTCATGGCAGCGCGGCAACCGTTGATGTGCGCAAGGCATTGATTATTCCATTGCCAGATACGGTCAGCACTGCCGATGGCGCGCTCTTGCGCATGGCCGGCATTGCATTGACCGCGGTGCGGGTAGCGCCACTGCAACTGGGTGAGTCGGTCGCTATTTTTGGCATGGGCATTGTGGGTCAATTGGCCGCGCAACTCTTTCACCTCAACGGTGCCCACCCGGTACTGGGCATTGACCGCATTCGCAACCGCCTGGATGTGGCGGAAGAACATGGAATTGTGCCCCTACTCGCCACAGAGCCAGCACTGACAGAGCGCGTTCAGGCGCGGACCAACGGCGCGGGCGCGGATGTGGTGATCGAGGCAACGGGCAATCCCGCGGTGGTCGCCGCGGCTCTTGATGCCGCGGCCATTGGTGGACGGGTGGTCCTGCTCGGCAGCACGCGCGGGCCGGTGGAGCAGCTCGATCTCTACACGCAAATTCATCGCAAACGAATCCGACTCATTGGTGCCCACGAACTGGCCCAGGATCACGACTACGCGCAAGCAATCCGCTGGAATCGCAAAACCAATCTGCTGTGCTGGCCAGCCTCTTTGCCAGCGGGCGCTTGCGCAGCAGCGGGTTGATCAGCCACACCATTACCCCCGCGGCAGCACTCACCATTCACGAGCAACTGAGCCGCGAGCCGGAAAATTACCTCGGTGTTCTGATCGATTGGGAGCAGTAGAGCTATCCGCTGGCTCGCAACGAATCAGGGCACACAGCGGCGTGATATTTGTTTGGCCAGCAGCTACCTCGCGGGCGCTCCGGCGCGGGTTCACGTTGGGCTCCCCACCACAGGTGAACTGCCCAAGTTGACGATCCACTGGCCCGACGGTACAATGAGCGCGCTTACGGCAGTGGCTACCAATCAGCACTTTGTAATTACCCAAAGTTATTGCCCGAAGTTGTTACCCAAAGTTATTAACCCGAAAACAATTCATTCGATTTTACAAAATCCAGGTACTCTCCTGCCAGGTAGTGGTTCTTCTCTGGCCGCGCTGCCGCTGCGCGAGCTGCGCCATGCCGTTCAACCTCGCCTCGGGAGCGTGCCAACATCTGTAGTTGGAGGAAGTATGCAAGCGTTGCGCGGCATTATCCCGCCCCTGGTAACCCCCTTTGATTCCAATGAAGAACTCAACGAAGCGGCGGTGCAGGCCGAAGTCCGCTATATGATTGAAGAAGCGCACGTGCGGGGCGTTGTCGTGGGGGGCAGCACTGGCGAAGGCCACACCCTGACCACCGATGAAAGCCGGCGCCTGGTGGGAGCAGCCTGCGAAGCAGCAGATGGCCGGGTGCCGGTCATTGCCGGGATGATCGTCGATAGCACGCGCCAAGCGGTGGAACGGGTTCGGGCCATGGCCGATCTGCCAATTGCCGCGCTGCAGGTCACGCCGGTTCATTACCTCTTCAAGCCCAATGATGAGATGATGCAGCGCCACTTTGCCGCCATTGCCGACGCCACATCCATTCCCGTCATGATCTACAACGTGGTGCCCTGGTCCTACTGCTCACCCGCCCTGCTCACCAAAATTATCACCGAAGTCGACGGTGTGATTGGCGTGAAACAGAGCGCGGGAGATATGAAGTTGCTGGCGGATCTGCTGCTCCTGCTCGATGGCCGGGGAACCGTCTTTTCTGCGGTGGACGCGCTGCTCTATCCATCCTATGTATTGGGGGCGGATGGCTCGATCGCGGCGCTCTTGGCCGCGGCACCCCAGCTTTGCGTGCAGCAGTGGGACGCGGTGGAGCGTGGCGATCATGCCACCGCGCTCGATCTGCATGGCAAGCTACTGCGGATCTGGAATGCAATCGAGGATGACAACCTGCCGGCCAACGTCAAGACAGCCATGCGCCTGCAGGGACGGGACGGTGGCCAGCCCCGTGCGCCAATGCAAGCAAGCTCGGCAGAACAGGTTGCCGCGATTCGCGGTGCGCTACAAAACGCGGGATTGATTACGTAAATTTTGCATTGTGGGAAGGTTGTGTGGCGCAACTTCCCCGTGGCTCGTCCCGCGAAGGTTTGCTCCGCGGGACGAGCCGCACAGGCCACGCCGGGGGTTACAGTTCGAGGCTACGGGTTTGGATTCGTTCCAGGGCCGTGGCTTTGAACTCGGCCAGTGGTAGCCCGTTTTGGCGGGAACCGTCACGGCGACGCAGCGCCACCGTCTCATTCTCCATCTCCTGATCCCCCACGACCAACATATAGGGAATCTTCATCAGTTGCGCCGCGCGGATCTTGGCATTCATCCGCTCGGAGCCCAGGTCGGCATCGACGCGAATGCCAGCGGCTTGCAGTTCGTTTTTGATGCGCTCGGCATAGGCGTTGTGATCGCTTGTGATTGGGATCACGCTCACCTGTTGTGGGGCCAGCCAAACGGGAAAAGCCCCGGCAAAGTGTTCGATCAAAAAGCCAATGGTACGCTCGTGCGTGCCCAGTGGTGCACGATGGATACAGAGCGGCACTTCCTCTTGCCCCTCGCTGTTAACATATTTGAGATCAAAGCGCGGGGGTTGGGCAAAGTCAACCTGATTGGTGGCCAGTGAGAATTGGCGACCAATTGCACTCCAGATCTCCACATCGATCTTGGGACCGTAAAAAGCGGCTTCATCCTGCTCTTCCACAAATTCGATGCCGCCGTTGAGCATGGCGTTGCGCACCATATCTTCCGTTTTGAGCCAGAGGCGTGGGTTGTCCACATATTTTTTGCCCAGCCCTTTGGGGTGGTGCATACTCAGGCGCATGACATATTTTTCCACGCCAAAGAGCTCAAAGTATTTGAGATAGAGATCGACCACACCCATGAACTCCTGTTCGAACTGATCCTCCGTGCAGTAGATGTGGGCGTCGTTCATCTGCATGGAGCGCACGCGCATCAGGCCAAAGAGTTCGCCACTATTTTCATAGCGATAGCAGGTGCCATACTCGGCCAGGCGCAACGGCAGATCGCGATAGCTGCGTGGGCGGCTGGCATAGATCTTGTGATGGAACGGACAGTTCATCGGCTTGACATAATATTTGGTGCCGCCATCCAGCTCCATGGCCGGATACATGCGCTCGTTGTAGTAGGGCAGATGGCCACTGCGCAGGAAGAGATCTTCCTTCGTCAGGTGGGGCGACCGCACCTGACTGTAGCCGGCCGCATTTTCCATCTCCCACGCCAGCCGCTCCAGTTGCTCGACAATGATCGTGCCGTTGGGCAGCCAGAGGGGCAACCCCGGACCCACCTCCTCATCGAAGATGAAGATGTCCAGCTCGCGCCCCAGCTTCCGGTGGTCACGTTTCCGGGCCTCTTCCAACATGTCGAGGTGCTGACGCAGCTCCTTTTTGTTGCGCCAGGCCGTGCCATAGATGCGCTGGAGCATGGGGTTCTGCTCACTGCCACGCCAGTAAGCACCAGCCACGCTCATGAGCTTAAAGCCGTCGGGCGGGATTTGCCCCGTGTGTTCCAGATGTGGCCCCCGGCAGAGATCCTCGAACGAATCTTGCTTGTAGGTGCTGATGGGCGGCTTCTCACCCGTTTCGTTGCCATATTCATCCACGCCCCCCTGCTCCAATCCCTCGATCAGCTCCAGTTTGTAGGGCTGTTCAGCAAAAAGATCGCGTGCTTCATCGGCAGAAACTTCGCGATAGTCGAAGCTGTGACGCCCGCCAATGATCTTGCGCATGCTCTTTTCAATGGCCTTGAGATCTTCGGGTGAGAAGGTGCGCGGCTTGCCCTCTTCATCCTGACCCAAATCAAAATCATAGTAAAAGCCGGTATCGATGGGCGGTCCAATGGCGATCTTGGCTTCGGGGTAGCGTTCCAACACAGCCTGCGCCATTACATGGGCGGCACTGTGCCGGAGCTTGTACAGTTGTTCATCTTGTTCATTCTGTTTGCTCATCATTGCTTCCTTATTGGCTCGGGCTCACGCAAGCCGTCGAAAAGCGGCCACGCGGTCAGTGGCTGCTCTGTAGCGACTAGTACTGTTGGGCGTAAATACCAGGGTGGTAAACAAACCCATGCTGCTTGAGCGAAATGGGTCAGTTTGCCCTGGGCTTGTTTACGCCGAGATCTACTAGCTTTTCTCGATGCGTAAGTCATTTGGCAATATCGATCTCATGTTCATCTGTTTCACATTTGCGGTGTACCACAGATACATTTCTGCCCCGAAATACAGCGAATTTCAGGTTAGCGCGAAATGTGCTGCTAAAGTCTCTCGCTCAAAAACCAAACAGAGCGAAGAGATCGCCAACCGTGCCCGGGCGCAGGTATTCCACCAAGGCAATGGCGGCGAGATAGAGAATGCCCACGAGCAGCCACAGTTTCAATCGTGCTCGGCTGGCACTGTCAACTACCTGTCCGGGCGTCTTTTGCGTCACCTGCACGACAGCTTGTGGTCGATCAGCTGCCTGAATCTGGCGGATGTAGCCCTGGATCATGGACCACAACCAATAGAACACAAGTAGGACAAAGAAAGCCAACCCTGCCCCTGTAATAAAACCAGACCAGTAATCGGACATCGTGTCACCTTGTCTCACTCAGCACACGAACAGACTAGAACTGCACCTGCTCTCCCAGCAGATTGGGCAATTCATCTAACTCAAGGTAAAATCAGAACATTCGTTCCGTGCTTTCATTCGCGCCAGTCCTGTTACAGCGCTGCTACGCAATGCCCCCACTGGAGTTCGACGGAAGACGCATGTTTGATCTCGATCTTTTCAACCCACTCGATGGCTGGTTGGGCCGTACCCGCCACGGCCCGATGCATCGCTTTCGCTTCTTGCGCACCGGCGACTTTAGCGGTGTCGAAGTCGAGCAGTTGATGCGTCGCTATGGCATTCGCGTCTGGGGTCGTGAAGTCACCGACCCAGAGACAATCTCATTCCTCGTGAAGGAGCGGCAGGCGCTCTGGGCAGAATATCTGCTCTGTCGAGCGGGCGTGCCACTGGTTTCGCCACTGCTCGATCCGCGCAATGCGCAGCCCCACCAGCGCCATTCGTCGCATGCCATGCCCACCCCGTGGGATCAACGGGGTATCGGCCCCCATTCGCTGATCGATCACATTGTTGATTGGCTCAACCGGCTGCTCGGTTAGCGCTGCTCATTGGGATTGGCCTTACGCAACTAGTCGAGAAGAGCCAGCAAGCGCATGGCCTGCTCTCCACGGTACGCTCTTCGCGGTGCGTAAGTCATGTGGTAGTCAACCAGTGGGACGACCACCACGTCAGGGTGAGCAAATGACGCATGCCCAGGGGCAAGAGCGCGGGATTCATCCACTCCTCCAATCGATGGGCATTGCCGCCTTCGGTAATGCCAATACAGACAGCAGGAATGCCACGGCTCAGCGGGATGTTGGCGTCCGTGCTGCTAATCCGCAGGTGCGGGTTGGCGTTTACCCCACACGCAGCCAACGAACGGAACGATGCTTGGACCAGCGGGTGCTCGTTGGCGATCTCACCGCTGGGGCGATCGCCAATGGTTACAGCTTCGACCGTGACCCCCTGTTTTTGCCAGGTCGTGCTCTGATAGCGACGCACGATGGCCTGCGTCTCTTCCACAATTGCCGTCAGTGTCGCCTGGTCTTCACTGCGCAGATCCAGTTCCAACGCGGCTTCCTGGGCAATGGTGTTGACCGAAGTTCCTCCCTCGATGCGCCCGATGTTGAAGGTGGTCCGTGGTTGATTTGGGGGCTGCAACAGCGTCAACTCGGCAGCCAGTCGAGTCAGCACGTGAACGGCGCTGGCGGTGCCAAAGTCGCTCCAGCTGTGGCCACCGGGGGCCTTGACGCTAATGCGAAATCGACGGGAGCCGAGTGCCCGGTGTACAACGCGACGCAGCCCCATGCCCTCTAGGACAATTGCAGCGCCAACCCGATCTTGCAAACGGTCGCAGGCGGCACGCATGCCACGCAGATCGCCCAGCCCTTCTTCGCCGCTGTTGGCCACCAGCCAGATGTCGGTCGGCGGTTTGGGCAGTTCAGATGTGGTTTTGGCGAGCGCCAGCAGCGCGGCAACGCCGGCTGAATTGTCACCAATGCCCGGGCCATAGATGTAACCTTTCTGTTTATCCACGTGCACAGAGAGATCCGTTTCCAGCGGAAAGACCGTATCGGTGTGGGCGCTCACCAGCAGAGCCGGGCTGCGCTGTTCGCCAGGCACGCGCGCAAAGACGTTGGCAATCTCATCCACATGTACATCTTGCAGGTTCAGCTCTTGAAAATAGGTCGCAATCCACGCGGCGCGCGCTTGCTCGGCATCGGTTGGTGCCGCGATCTGCTGGATCTGCACACACAGATCAGCCAGCCATTGGCACTGTTTGTCATAGGCTTTGGCCGCTGCCATCACCGCCGGGAATTTCTCAAGTCCATCCATGTGGATTCCTTTACCGAAAATAGATAATGTCCAAGGGCAAGCATTGCTGCCACTCCTGTCCAAACGATGCAATCTGAGGGTGCGCAGCTCGCGTTGGGGCAGCGGAGTTGGCAACGGGAAGATACAGACGCTGGTTGCAGACAAAAAAAGCGCTTCATCCGCATGGGACGAAGCGCTTCGCTCGTGGTTCCACCCATGTTGCCTCTTGCTGGCAACCTGCTCGACCTGTAGGTACGCGCTGGCTGCCATTGACAAAAGACCACTTGTGGGGCCGTTAACGAGGCCAGCCGGAACGGGCTATCGCTTAGCCATTGATTGCCAATGAAAAAACGCTTTACCCATTCACTCTCAGGTGGTTTTCAGAAGGAGATTCTACCGTGACTTCCAGCCAATGGTCACCGTTCTCTGTCAGAATCAGCACATCCCTACTCGTCCTGATCAACGTGATCGTGCTCTATGTACAATAAGTTATACCATGACTTTACACCAATCTCACAGCGGTGTCAAGAAAAATAAAATAGGGGTGCATTTCTGTGATGGAATGTGGATAGATTTCCGGCGGGTGCAATGCACCGATAACAAGCTCAGGCCAACCACGGGCGATGTTGGCCGGTGTAATGCACTCAAGTTCCCTACCTTGGAACACACGCTGCAACAGATTGGCTCCTGTTGCTACTGCCCGATGCCGTTGTTGGTGGAGAATGGATCACCACTGGCGGCCGCGCCAAAGATACTCAAATTGTAGATACCAACAATGGGTTGACCACAACTCACAGAGGCACTACCGTTGAAGGAGCCTTGACCATTGGTAAGCACAGCAGTGGCAAAGACCGAATTAGAACCATTGGCCGCCAGTGGTTGTGTAACGGTGTCACCGTTGGAGAAGGTATATGTACAGGTGGTATCCACTGCCGTTGTATTGGCGATCTGAAAGCCGCCCTGAAAGCTGGTGCCGCCGAGCGCCACAATTTGTGGGAAGTACACAACGGTGGATTGTCTGCCATCGGGCAGACCACCGTAGGTCGAGCCCTGTCCATTTAATGATGCATTCGGGCCATTCAGGTCGGAACGGTTGTCTTCGTTGGCGGTACAAGCAATCAGTCCCCCTTCTGATGTGACAACAGCGCTGCCAAATCCCTGATTGACGGTATCGATCGCGCTGTTTGTTGGGTCGCCAATGTAGACTAGCCATGATTGACCCACGCCCACGTCCGCTTTGTTCAAGGTTGCCTGCACGAGTTGCTGGCTCTCTTGATCGCGCATGGAGATTTCCATCTGTATATTTGCTGATCCCGGGCCCAAATTTTGACACGCCCAGCCCGACGTATAGCCCACACCCGATAAGTTTTTCGCTAGGCGCGGCAGATAGATCTTGCTTGCCCCATTCGTAAAGGTATTGAAGCTCAGGAACTGTGCTGTCACCGAATTGTAGATGGCCACTGCACCGGCCAGCCTTGATGTTCCGTTGGTTGCTTCAAACGTTGCCGAGCCAATGAAATTGGCAGGCAGATTGGCACTGGCACTATCCTGATAGAAGAGATGTGAACTGTTGGGCGGGATGGAAACTGTCTCCGTCCCCACAGCCGTACCGCCGCTGTTGAAATAAGTAGCTTTGACCTCAGTTGCGGTCCCTTCTGTATTTTGCACCGAGACGTAGGAATTGAAGTTTGCCAGTGCATTAACAATTTGGGTGGCAAATAGTTTGGGAGTAGCGTTTGCATCGCTCAACCCCTCACTGGTGCCAACGCGAATGACACCGCTCCCGGGCGCATTTTGTGTGTTGACAGAACAGGCAGTCTCCTGACCAGCAGTTACCACGGCTGAACCAAGAAAGCCCTGACCCAATCCGGAAACACTGGGGGTAAAGAGCAGCCAGGGACTGCCGGGCGCAAACGATTGGTTGACAAGCGAGGTCACCAATGTCCCATCCAAATCATAAAATGAGATGGTCGCCGAGGTTGAGTTGTTACTTAGATTTAGACAGGCAACACCCGATACGAAACTTCCCTGTGGCCCCTGTGCATGGACGGCAGCTGGCCACAGGGCAACGTAGATGCCAAACAAAATGACAACAGTAACAGCAAGCAAACGACTGATAAATGAACAATACTCATGGCAAGAAATGTTCATCGTGCAGCTCTCCTTTAGCGCAACCTTTGCAACCATACAAAGTTGTTGCAACGCCACATTGTCGATGGTGCAAACAGATAATTGGCAACCGACAGGATCAGCATAGCGCGAATTGGTTGGTTTGGCAATAACCCATCTGCCGTACCTGGATGCGCCGGCCCAACTCCACGGAAGATTCTCTTGCCTTGGCTCGATGCAATCACGGTGGAATCACGCTGGCCTCGAACAATCCTGCTAATGCACTTGACGAACAGGGGTAGAA
The DNA here is from genome assembly GCA_965228585.1 of Caldilineaceae bacterium. Taxonomy (GTDB): domain Bacteria; phylum Chloroflexota; class Anaerolineae; order Caldilineales; family Caldilineaceae; genus JAHBVH01. The sequence continues at coordinate 786,877 of CBDDHX010000004.1, read as the reverse complement.
TGGCCATAATGATCAGAATGGCTAGAGCAAAATGATGATGTATAACCTTGTCAGATGCAGTAAACTAAAGCTTATTGCGGAGTAGTTCGGAGTTGCCACACCTCTTCGCCCCTTTGGAACCCATTCACAGTTCGGCCGTGGAGCCGGCAACGGATCGAGCTATGTTGAAGGAGAGTGGGAATGGTGGAGAGTGGGGGCAATTTCTTCTAGCTACCACTGACTTTGTGCGTCTTCAAGTTGAATGCTTATCGAGTTGAATGCTTATCGAGTTGAATGCTTATTGAGGAGTGAAACTAGTGACTAATCGCCTTTTCGGCAACTTATCCATGGGCATTGCCCCTTTTCATCTTGTTCTCGTGCTCTCTCTGTTCACATTATTGCTCTTTGGTTGCCAGAACAGCAGCACCCCGGAAACCATCTATACGGTGGTACAGGAAGCCACCCTGACGGCAGGCAATGAGATTCCCGAACCAGAGTCAGAGTTAGTCTTGACAGTGCTTGGTAAAATTGGGATCACCAACAGCGATGCTTCGATTGTAATGGATACACCAACAATTGAAGCAGTCGGCGTCGTAGAATATGATGTGCACGACCCATTTGAAGATCGATCCATCGTCTATAGTGGCGTTCTAATGAGCGATCTGCTCAAGGTTTGGCAGGTGCCCGACGAAGTTGAGATGGTGCGGGTTACGGCACTGAACGATTACCAGATTGAAATACCAATATCAGACTTTTACACATATCCTGTTCTGTTGGCACTGCAAGCGGATGGCGACTACATGCAACCCAATTATCGGGGTCCAGCAATGTTGGTCTATCCCATGGATGACTTTGAACTCGATCCCATCAGCATCAAGCGACGCTGGATCTGGCAAATCAAGACAATCGAACTACAGTAATTCTCCGCTCTCGTCACCTACAACGCTCTCTCTACCCAAAAGCCTTTTTTACCGAGGGCCAATCATTGATGCTCTTGCCTCGTGCGTACCGCTCCCCAAAGCACGTCACACGGCAGAGTTATCAGCTAGCATTACTTTCGCAGACGAAGCTATGTCTCTAGGCCTGGAGGCATAGCTTCGTTCTTGAATTATATTGCCGATCGAGTCTGATGAGAATTACAACATTTCTGAGCAGCTTCTTACCAAAAAAAAATCCCACATCACCATCACGATTTCTGCTAATTTCCGCCCCACTCACCCTACTCGTACTCGTCATTTTGGTGGTTGCTTTTCAGATGAATCGCCAGTTGTATGATCAACAACAGATTGTTGTTGGACGTCTCTTTCATGCGGCAAGTCGTCACACTGCACAGTTGCAGCGCGAACATCTGCGTCTGTATTCCATGATTGAAACGGGCAAAACAAACATTGATACCGAAGCACTAGCATCACAGCAAGATCTGGTGGAAAGCCGCATTCGAATCTTGCGCAATACATTGTTGATGAGTGAGAGTGAACCAGAAGTCAATGAATTTTACGATGCCTATGTTGCCGGTTGGAGCACCATCAAAGAACAGATAGCGGTGTGGCAACGTGAGCCCAACAATCTTGTGCTCCACGTTCGGCTCACCCAAAGCATGCAAGAGGTGGAGCTTCACGTCAACAACATTGCCACACTGCTGCAGATCACCTTTGAGGATAGCATGCTGGAATGGGCGGAGAAGTCTCGCTTTCTCAATCGCCTGTTGACGTTGGGCAGTTCCAGCTTTGCCGTGATCATTCTGCTCATGGCCTACACCAGCTATCTCTTCATCCAAGCGCAAGCGGCCAATGAACAAACACTGCGCAACAGTGAACAACGGCTGCGAGCCATCTTGAGTGCCATTCCCGATGCAGTTTACCGAGTCAGCCGCGACGGGATCTGCACAGACTACAAGCCGGCTGTCAGCAGTGCCCAACTTTCGCCCATTGCCTCCTTTCAGGGTAAAGCACTTGCGGATCTGTTGCCCACCCACGTGGCAACGCTCATGCAGCAAGGCATAGACAGAGCCCTTCAGAACAAAACAGAGTCCTATCTCGAGTATGTAGTCGAGGATGCGGAGTCGGCAGAGCTGCGCCACTACGAAGCACGCCTGTTGCCGAGTAGCAACGACGAAGTTCAAATTTTGATTCGGGATATTACCACGGCGAAGGAGCAAGAGGAAGCAGCACTGCAGGCCCAAAAGCTGGAAAGCCTGGGCGTGCTGGCCGGGGGCATTGCGCATGACTTTAACAATATCCTCACGGGCATCATGGCTCAAGCCTCTTTGGCTGCCGCCAAAATCAAACGCGAATTGCCAGTCGGTTCACACGTTCAAAAAGTTATTCTTTCGGCGGAAAGAGCAGCTGATTTGACCAGGCAGCTTCTGGCGTACACGGGCAAGGGCAAGTTTCAGGTTGACTTCTTCGATCTAAACGAAGTGATCCTGGACACGACCAAACTCATGGGCACTGCGCTGCCTGGGCGTGCCACCCTGGATTTACGGCTACAGGAGGATCTGCCGCCTGTCCAGGTCGACAGAGTCCAGATCCAACAGGTGCTCATGAATCTGTATATCAATGCCATCGAAGCGCTGCCCGATGGCAACGGCACCATTACCTTTGAAACATTGTTGCAATCTGTGGAAGATGAGACGACACTCACTGTGCAGACTCGACAGCAGCAGACCACCACTGAAGGCTTGGCGCCGGGACTTTACGTGGCAGCCAAAGTGACAGATACCGGTGCTGGCATGGATCAGGCAACACTCAGCCGAATCTTCGATCCCTTCTTTTCTACGAAACCGAAAGGGCATGGGCTCGGTCTTTCGGCCACCATTGGCATCATGCGTACTCACCATGGAACGCTCCAAGTGCAAAGCCAACTCAACAGTGGCACCACCTTTACGCTGCTGTTGCCAGCTGCCCACCGACCACAGCCAATCCCAGTGCCAGAAGTTGGCTCCACCTGGAAGAAGAACCCAAACGGCAAAAAATCGATCCTGATTATCGATGATGAGGCAGCCATTCGCGATGCGGCCACTGATATTTTGCAAGAAGAAGGATTCGAGGTGGCGGCAGCGGCCAATGGCTATGAAGGAATTGAAATCTATCGGTCCCAGTATCAGCAGACGAGTGTCGTGCTGCTCGATCTCAAGATGCCGGGGATCAACGGCAAAGAGACCTATCAGGAGCTCGAAAAGATTCAGCCCGATCTCAAGGTTATTTTTACATCCGGCTACAGCGATTCGGAAGTGACGGCGCTAACGAGTGAATTTGAAGGCACGACGTTTCTGCCCAAACCATACACGGCAGAAACGCTCACCAAGATTATCGGCCAGCTGTTGTAGGACGGACAAATTGCGCGCGAGCATGCTGACGAGTGTTGAGGTAGAGATCGACATCCAATGTACCGGGTGCCCAAAAGTTGGGATGGCGCAGCTGTGGGTGGCGCTGCAGAATGGTGACAATGGCCTCCACGGCCTGGTCCCCCAGCAGCCGGGTGGCCCCGCGATGGGGCACGTCGCGCGCCAGCGGCGTACCCGCTTGTGAATCAGATTCAAAGGCGTTCAACGCGGCGGGCAGCTGCTCTGGCGCCAGATTGCAATAGCTCAAGATGGCACTCAGCGTTGACTCTCGTCGCTGGTTCAGATCCAGATAGCGCACGGCCAGCACTGGAACCCCCTGCTCCCACTGGGCCAGATACCACTCCATGATTGCAATCCACCAGAGCGTTAACTGCTCGGGCAACGTGACGTGCGTCTGCTGCGGGGCAAGATAGGCGCGCAAATGCGTGAGGTCGGTGCGCAAAAATCCTTCATACATCTCCTGCCAGGCCCCAATCGTCAGCGGTTCCACCAGATTCAGCTTGGTGAAGATGCGCTGAAATGAATTAACCCACCCCAGTGCATCCCGATAGAGAAAGATATTCTTTGCCGCGGGGAAGACAGACTGAAAAAAATCCATCACCTGTACGCCTTCACTGCGGAATTTAATGCAATAGTCAGCACCGGCATATTTTTCCTGCTGTGCATAGGGCCGGAAGAGAAAACGTGCGCTGCTTGCAGCCAACAGCGGCAGTTCGCGCGGTGCCATTCCATTGAGAGCGGTAGCAGTGGCCGCCTGTTGTCGCAGATGGACAAACTGGGTCGCGACATCTGGCTCGGAGAGACTCACAATGGCACCGGAAGCATTGAAGGCATGGCTGAGCAGTGTGGAGCCGCTGCGAGCCGACATATAGAGCAAAATGGGCTGTTCGATGGGCGGTAGCTGTGCCGCCAATGTAACAAACAACGCTAGTGGGACACAGGCAACCCGCGTTGCCTGCTCATATTGCGCCTGATGGACAAAGGGGGCAGAGGATAGCGCCAGCGCGCTGGGCAGTTCGACAAAAATAGCCTGAGAACTGGCCTCATCGAAACAGTAGAGGCTGAAATTGGGGTGCGCCAGAAATTCGGCTGGCGTTAACGTGGCAACGGGAACAGCAGCGGCCAAGCATGATTCCGCGGCACCACTGGTCTCTCCCCTGGCATCAACATAGATGAAATCATGAACACTTGCCAACGCGCCGGTGAACCGCGGACGACGCCCGATAACCGCATAAACATTGACTTGCATGCAAACTCTTTGGTATGTATCGTTTGAAGATTGAATAAAAGCCCTAGTACTCGAGTATACTGTACTTCTGATTTTTGTAGCTGTCAATCTCATAAATAAACACTAGCAAGTCACCATCAATTGTCCTAGTCACATACGCTATCACAATTGATTCAAAACAGTTCATCTTTGAACCAATGCGACCAAATGCGATTCATCAGCGGACTGATGGGCGCGTTGAACAGAGCTGCAAGAGCCAACATTTTTGGATCAAAAAAAGGGCCACTCCCGCAAGAGTGACCCTTTTTTTTATTATCTTTCGAGGTGGGAGATACTGGACTTGAACCAGTGACCTCTACGATGTCAACGTAGCGCTCTAGCCAGCTGAGCTAATCCCCCACGATTCTATACAGGTTTTTTATATAGATCTTTTGACAACTTGTGCAAGAAAAAACTTGTGCAAGAAGATGTGTATCTCCTCAATCGAGATGGTAATATACTATTTTTCCGCCCCGCTGTCAAATTGCCCAATTCCTGTTTGGGTCTATGTTGCGTCGGCCGCAGGCGTACATACCACGGCGGTAAACAAGCCCAAGCTACTTGCGTGAAATGGGTCAGTTTGCCCATGGGCTTATTTGCGCGGGTACCCCTGGTGCGCGGAGATGAAAGAATCCAACACGAACCGGGGGACAATGCAGCCAGGCGTCGACAGCAATGGTCTGAATGCTAATCGGTTGAACACGACAACTGGTGTTGTCATGCTCAACCCAAACCGCACTATTTTTCCGTCCACTCTGGATCGGGGTGGATTTCGGGCTCGGGGCGAGGGCCTGGATCGGGGCGGCCACTATCTTCCAGCCGGCTGATCGCCCGCACGGACATATCCTGGTCAACCTGGATCTGGCAGGAAAGCCGAGCACCGCTGATGCCTGCTTCCGCGAGCTTCTCTTTTTCGGCAACGGTTATTTTGTCCGGCTCACCGTCGACAAATTCGACGCGACAGGTGGTGCACTTACAATTACCACCACAGGCGTGTAACTGGTCCACACCGGCTTCATCAACCATGGCCAATACCAGTCGTTTGCCTTCGGGTACATCAAAGGTTCCAAAATTTTCCACAGTCAGCTTTGGCATTCTTCTTTTACTCCTCGTTTGGGTGGTGGCTGTGCCGCCCGACGGGCCAATCCAGGCATTCATGCTACATGGGATGGCTGTGAGATCGGAGCGTATTTACGCTGTTTCTCTGTCAGATCGCGATGCAGCCGCTGCTGATAAGTCATTTTATTATGGCTTGTGTCCCAGAAAAGCAGGTTGGTGCGTTTCATCGCTGAAAAGTTTCACCAAAAGTACTCTTCTCGAGCACAAGCATAGATCACGAACAAAAGTGTAATACCAATTAGGGGATGACGCAAAAGCACCTACGCGGCCTGCTCGGCCAACGCATCGATCTTGTCAATGTAACCCGCCATATCGGCTTTGCGCTCCAGTCCCTTGGCCGACATGTACCGCACTTTGCCGAAAATTTCTCGCTCTTGCCAAGGTCGGTCGTGCAGACCAAAAACCCAACCAATGTTGGTGTAGGAGTTAGCGTCGCGTCCATCCAGAAAATAACGGTTGTTGATCGCCAACGCACTCTGATAGGCATATTCAGGGGTATTACACCATTCCAGAATCTTTTTGCCCCAGTACATGCGCATGTAGTTGTGCATGTATCCACTCAACCGCATCTCGCGCATGGCGGCGTTCCAATAGCGATCATGTGTCTCCGCGTCTTCCATCTGTTGGCGGGTGTAGCGGTGGGGGCGGGGATCGTCACGATGCTCGGCCAGCGTTTTGCGCGACCATTCGGGCAGTGCGCTGTATTTGTCATATTCGGGTGTGAAGTAGACAAAATTCATTGCCAGTTCCCGCCGAACAATTAACTCTTCCAGATAGGCATCGACCTCAGCCTCGGGCACGTCACCGCGGGCGTTGCGGATTTGCTGAGCCAAGTAGACGGGAGAGATCTGGCCAAAGTGCAAATATTTGCTCATGTGCGAAACAGTGTTGGTTTGGGGTTGATTGCGGTCTTCCTGATAGTGGTTAAATTTTTCCGCCAAAAATGCATCGAGAATCTGCTTGGCTGCGTTCAGCCCGCCGGTAAAGAGATGCGACACTGCTCCGATGGAGCGATCCACATTGAGCGCACTGAGCAAAGCAGGTAGATCAGTCAGATCCTCGCCTGCCAATGTCAGATCAGTCGAAGGGTGGTCGAGCGCGGTTGTGTTGAAGTCGACCAGGAAGCGATCGATCTGTTTATGCAGCTTGGGGCGAATGGTGCGAGCGGCGTATTCACGCTTGTTCGAAGCTATCTCCACCGGCACAACAACATTGCACTCCACTTGGATCAGTTGGCATTCAATATTTTCGGCCACTTGCGCACGCCACGCCCGTTGCGGTTGCAGATAGCTGCGATCACAGATGATGAGCGCTGCATCTTTGCCCAATTCCAGGGCAACCTGGGCGGGTTGGCCCCGACGCAAGACGAGGCGGATCCCGCGCCGTGCCAGTGCCGCGGCCGTCTCTTGCAAGCCCTCCAACATAAACGTATAGTGACGCAGGTTCGCTTCTGGATAGTCATCGTGCAGACCAAAACAGACCACCAGCGGTAGCGCCTGCTCGTTGGCCTGCTGAATGGCAAATTCGAGCGCCTCGTTGTGCTCCGCACGTTGACTTTCCTGCATCCAATAGAGCACATAGTTGCCTGATTGCGGGGGCAGGTCATTGAGCAGTTGAATGCGCTCCTCTGCAACGATTCCTGTGGCCATGGCGCTACTCTCGTCTGGATTTTGTCGTGGGGGCGACGCTCAATTCGTTGGCAACATCAAGAACGCCAGGCAGGTTGCGAATCTGCTCTTCCACAATTGCAATATCCTGCTCGCTAAATACAGTGCCCGCGAGCAGCACAATACCATTGCGCACGCGAACTCGTATCTCTTCCAGGTGGCCAGTCTCACTGTTGTTGCGCAATGCAGTCATGACATCCTCTTCCAAATCCAGATCCTGGTTATCGACCCGATCGGGCAGGCGCTCCACATCGGGATTGCTCTCTTCCATGCTCTGGGCGAAACCCGTGGCCACTTCAGCTCCCTGCAGATCGTCACTGGGCAACACGGGCGGATCTGACGGCGGTGTATAGACGAGCCCCTGCTCTACGGCCACGTGAGGATCCGTTGTGCTGCCATCCGAGTGCTGTGTATCAACTGGATTTTCAATGGCATCTTCCACGGGATTCTCTTCCAGGGCATCAGCCAATTCTTCGTAGCTCACCTCAACTTCGGGTGCCTCATCGTAGACAGCTTCCACTTCGACACCACTGCTATCTGGTTGTTTTTTTGCAGACTGCTTTTTCATCATCTATCTCTTTCATCCATTACTTTTGTCTCAAATGTTATTTCATCTGTTATCACAGGTGCTATTTCAGCTCATCATTGCCAGCATGTAGCCAGTACGTACCGCACCCCACACGATTAACTGCATTTGGAGACTTCGCTGGCCAGCTTCAGAACACGGTCGCCGTCATCCTGCTCAATTAGCAGCGCCGGGCATTCTTCAGAGCCATTGCGGGTAACTTCGTTGCCTTGAATGGTCCGCTCCACCCGCTCTGTAAAGACTTCTGTCACCTTGCCTGCGGCTGTACCGTTCCCCCACTCCCACTCAACCTTGTCGCCAACCTGAAAATTTGATTTGCTCATGCTATTGCTCCCCCAAAGCCTATTCTCTATCTTCATTGTCTCTAGCACTTACTGTCTCTAGCACTTACTGTCTCTGGTACTCACTGGCGATAGTACTCACTGTCCAGAGAGATCAGGCGAAATCGGACTGATGCCTGGTCCAGCCCTTGACAACTCGCTCTTCGGGTGCCGTGGCATCCAGGCGCAGACCAAAGACACGTGCCATGGCACGGAGTTGGCGTTGCGCCGCTTCAATATCCCAATCTTCCTTTGCCGCAGTCGTAATCTGTTCGGCAAACTGGATCAACAGGTCGATCGCCGCGGGTGTATTTAGATCATCGTCCATCGCTTCGGTAAAGGCATAGCCAACGGGTTCGGCGTCGAGCCAACGTCCCTTGCCACCCTGCACTTTGACGGCAGCCGCCAAACGTTCCGCCCCGGCGTTGGCTGCGTCTAGCGCTTCCGGATCATGCTCCCAGGGCTGGCGGTAGTGGTACCGTGCCAGATAGATGCGCAGCGCGTCCGGTGTAAGATCCGCCAACAGATCACGAACCATCACGAGATTGCCCAACGATTTACTCATCTTCTCCCCTTCGTGGCGAACCATGGCCACGTGGAGCCAGAAGCGGGCAAAAGGTGCATCTTTGGTAATCGGCTCCACCTGGGCAATTTCGCATTCATGATGTGGGAAGAGCAGATCGCTGCCACCGCTGTGCAGGTCGATGGAGCTTCCGAGCAGTTGCGTGGCCATGGTCGAACATTCGATGTGCCAGCCCGGCCGCCCCTTGCCCCAGGGACTCTCCCAGGCAGGTTCATCGGGTGCCTGTGCCTGCCAAAGCACGAAATCAAGCGGATCGCGCTTGTTTGGATCATCGGGTCGGTTGCCCCGTTCATTGGCAACAGGCAACATCTCGTGGCGGGGAATCTGACTCAGCCGACCGAATTCATGCCATTGGTCGACTGAATAGTAGACGCTGCCGCCAGCAGCATAGGCGACACCCGCATCGATCAGGGCGCGCACCGTTTCGATGATCTGTTCGATCACGGAGGTGGCCCGTGGGAAATGTTCTGGCGGACGCACGTTGAGCGCCTGCAGATCCTCAATGAAGTGAGTGGTCCAACGGTTGACCAGCTGCTGCCAATCTTCACCCACCTCACTCGCCTTGCGCAGAATATCATCATCGATATCTGTTACGTTCTGTACATATTGCACAGAATAACGGTTGTACTCCAGATAGCGGATCAGCGTGTCGTTGACCACATATGTAAACGCGTGGCCGAGATGGGTTGTATCATAGGGGGTAATGCCACAGACGTAGATGGTAATCGGCCGGTCAGTGCCACTTTGGATGGCGCTGTTGCCGTCATCCGCGGGTAGAAAGGGTTCGATCTTGTCGGTCCGGGTGTTGTATAAGTGCAACATAACCTTGCTTTCTCGCTCTTTGCTCAGTGGAACGCCAGCGTGGCCTGAGCAGCACCAGTGAAATAGCTGGTTGCCAAAGGTAAGAGCCCATCTTGAAATTTGCCCGTGGCACTTGAGCCACTTCTATTCGCCCGTGGCACTTGAGCCACTTCTATTCGCCCGTGGCACTTGAGCCACTTCTATTCGCCCGTGGCACGTCGACGCAGAGAATTTCAGGGCAGATAGGTAGTAGTCGGTGGCTCCAGTATATAAAAAGCTGCACGAAATGCGATGGCAAGTGATACAGACAAACGTCATACGCGATGATAGAGAGCACGCGGTGATGGAGAGCACGCAATGGTACAGAATAGGCACTCGGTGCGCTGCCATCTTTGAGCTACAACTCTGGAGACCCAAAGCTATAACAGACATTGTATCTTCGTCTTATATCCGCGCACAGCTGCCGTGCCGCTCATTTTTGCTATTATCACAAGCAATGCTTGAGTTTCGTCGTGACAACATCGATCCCGATATTCATCCCAACATTGCTCCCATCATCCATCCCAACATCATCCATGGTGTACCGGCCCCAGGCCAGTGGCTCGACAAAGTTCTTGTACAATATTTCCCTGCAGAAGCCCACGGCATGTGGCAATCTGTGCCAAGCTTCAACTGTTGGCCCTTAGTGTGTGTCGACAGTTCATGGTGGGGAGAGAGCCGAGGCGATCATCTCCCTGGCACGGCCACTATAATTAGAACAGTGATTAGAACAGTACGCTGTAGCCCGTGCCGGGGACAATTCCAAATAAATGTCCGCACTACATCTACCGTATTCGCTCAATGAACAACTATCATTCCATGATCTATTCCAACCCACAATCTACCCAGCACAGTACTCGGTGGCAAATTGCCCGGCGGCATGATGCGACCCAACGTACCGACCCGCTACCTTTATCCCATCAACTTCTCTATCGCGTTCCACTACTCTTCTTTTCACTACTCTTCTTTTCACTACTCTTCTTTTCACGATGCGCCACTTTCTTGCGCAGCATAGCTACGTGTCACTTGCTCGCGCCGAGACCCATGCAACGGGCAAAAGAGCTGCTCACGTGCCTGCTTCTGGCGGTGGCACTCGGTGGGATCATGTTGTTGCCCCCCGCCCCTGCCTTTGCCCAGGATGACAGCGGCATTGTCGATGATGTTATCGATGATGCGGAAAGCGCGCTGGAAGCACCAGAGCAGGTGGATGTGCAGCCGGTGGCACGCGATGAAGAGATTGCCGAGCGAGTGGTAACCATCATGCGGGCCACTGAGTGGTTTCGCAATCCATCCGTGACCGTGCGCGATGGTGTGGTCTTTTTGGATGGCCAGACGCTGGACGAGGAGTATCGCACTTGGGCCGGAAACCTAGCTCGCAACACCCAAGACGCGGTTGCCGTGGTTAATCGCATTGAGATCATCCAACGGTCGCCGTGGGATTTTACACCGGCGTTGGTCGAACTGCGACGGATCGGACGTGAGAGCCTGCAGATCCTGCCTCTCATCCTGTTTGGCATTCTCATTCTGATTCTGGCGTGGTCGGCCATGCGCTACGCCTCTCGCCTGGCGGATCGGCTGCTGCGGCAACGGGTGACCAACAACTTCTTGCGCAATCTGGCAACCACGGCAATCAGTATTCCGGTCTTCCTGCTGGGCCTCTATTTGGTCCTGCAAGTTTCGGGCCTCACGCGACTGGCAGTGACGGTGTTGGGGGGGACGGGCATCGCTGGCCTCATCGTCGGTATCGGTTTTCGCGACATCATGGAAAACTTTTTGGCCACTGTGTTGATCAGCACGCGCAACCCCTTCAAGACCGGCGATCGCATTGAAGTTGACGGTCGCCTGGGTATTGTGCAGCAGGTGAATTCGCGCACAACGGTGCTCATGTCGCTGGAAGGCAATCATATTCAAATTCCCAACGCGGTGGTCTACAAAAGCACGATTCGCAACTTCACGGCCAACCCCAAACAGCGGCTGGAGTTTACCATTGGCATTGGCTATGAGGACAATATTTCGGCGGCACAGCAGACCGTGATCGATGTACTCACCAACCACCCGGCCATCTTGCAGACTCCAGAGCCGCTGGTGCTGGTCAATGGACTGGGGGCATCCACAGTCAATCTACGCGTTCTCTTCTGGCTCGACACCAGCTACCACGAAGAGATCAAGGTGCGCTCTTCCGCTATACGCCTGGTGAAACGGGCATTGGATGATGGTGGCTTTACCATGCCAGATGAAGCCCGCGAAGTTATCTTTCCAGAGGGAGTTCCCCTCCGCAACCTCGATGCAACGGCGACCGACAAACGGCGTGAGCTTGTTTCACCAACAGATGATGCATCGCGTGCAGAACAGCAGCGTGCAGAAGAGCAGCCGCCAAACCGTCCACAGCCCACGGCAACGACAGAACCGTTGGCCACTCAGGCAGAGGGCGGGCTCGCCAGCGAAGACGAGCAGATCAAGGAACAAGCACGCACATCCCGCAATCCAGAAGAAGATACAAATCTGTTGCAAGAATAAACTCTCACACGCTGCGGCGGTGGCTCCACCGCCGCAGCGCCACAGTTTTCGCTCCCCACGCCAACCTCTCTACACCTCGCCACTGTTAACACCATGCCAGTTCGGCTCCTTGCCCACCTTCATGGGCTCGCCCCCATCAGAACAGGGCAGCAAGCAGCACGACGGCTGGCAAACGCCGGCAGCGCTCACTATTGGGAGAAGGCATGCGCCCCTGTGCCGAGCTGCACCGTTATTCCAATTCCACTGTGCAATAGCAGCGCCAACAATGGATACCACAGCAAAATGATAAACCGCCATTCGCTCACGTGGAATCCGTTGCACATTGCGGAGAGTCGGCCCCCTACACAGGGACAGCCACTGGCGCACGGTTGCTCTCACTACCCTTTGGAGCAGTGTGGCCTCATTTCTGCAGTTTAAGGATAAGGAGCGACCCCGTACTGTGACAAACCTGTACTGTGGCCAAACAGGTGAACATGAGCACGTACAAAATCTGCCCGTGCGTTCCATCCACGGCCGGTGCACAATATGAACAGTCAAGCCAGGCCACTACTGTTCCGCGCGTTTCCAGCATGTGAGAGATGAGACTTATTGGCAACCAAAAATGTCCAGACCGCTTGGTCTGGACATTAGAATGGGCACTATTGAGTTTGGCTATATTATGTGGATACTCAGGCGGGAACGGTCGATTCCTTGGATTCTGCTGGTGCGGATTTGGAGGCATGTCCTTTTCTGCGGCGGGCGTGAACCTGCGTGAACTCTGCACCAAAGAAGAGAATCTGCGCAGAATAGTACACCCAGAGCAGAAATGCCATGAGTGATCCAGCCGCGCCATAGGCAGAACCAGCATTTCCCAAATATAAGCCCAACAGATACTTGCCGATGGTAAAGAGCAGCGCTGTCACGGCAGCACCAAGCCAAACTTCGCTCCACCGAATGTCAACATCGGGCAATACTTTGAAGATGGCGGCAAAAAGCAGCGTAATAACAGCGAAAGAGATGACAAAGTTGAGCACCTGCCACAGAATGGTCATGTTGTTGCCACTCACCATTGAAGACATGGCGGTAAGGGCGGAACTGAGCACCAGAGAGACGAGCAATAGAAACGCGATTCCCAGCACCATGCTAAACGAGAGCAACCGGTCTTTGACAGTTGCCATGATGCCACCATTCTCTTTGTCTGGTGCATTCCAAATCTTGTTCAGCGAGTTCTGCAGCTGTGCAAACACATTGGTAGAGCCCCAAAGCAGCGTGGCAAAACTGATGATGCCAGCAATGCTACCGGCACTTGGCTCTGCGGCATTTTCCAGCGCGGTCTCCAGGAACTGAGCCCCTTCGGCCCCGATGGCACCGTTTAACTGCTGCAATAGCTGATCCGCCGCTTGACTTTGCGAAACAAAGATGCCCGCGATGCCAACGATGATGACCAGTAGCGGCGCAACCGAGATGGCGGTGTAAAAGGCCAGTGCCGCGGCCAAGAGCGACGCTTCATCATCGAGCCACTCTTGGACAGTTCGCTTGCCAATTTCCCAAAGTTCGCTGAAATTCATAATCCTTTTTCCTTCACCGCTCATCGAGTGACGCGCTGTTCTTGTCACCTACAGTGGGCTCTGTTTGAAAAGAGTAGTTCCGGCAAGGGGGAAACCTACCGTTTTCAAGCCAACCGCACTGTAGCTGTTCTCGTCACCAAATAGCAGATGGGCATTGATGTCTGCTCAATATTGGCGTCGAATCTCACTAACCGGGAAGCCAGCGGGCGATTCACAGCCACTACTACAGTTGGGCGTAAATACCACGACGGTAAATCAGGCCATTCAACCCGAGTGCAAAGGGTAAAATAAGTGTGGCCTGATTTACGTCGGGATGTACTACCGGCTCCCACTCATATCTGCTTACAGCTACTCGCCCGAATAATTACTCCTTGACAATTCGAGTAGCACTGCCGTTCTTGAGCGCAGCATGTACATCACTGTCGCGGTCATCGGGCGTGTCTATGACAATAGCCGTGCCACCGTGGGCCACCGCGCGGCCAAAGTAGTCGGCATCGCTCTCGTCTACGCCTTCATCTTCCAGTGTAGCTGAATTGTCATTGTCGGAGATAACCACAGGTGCAGCAGGGGTTCCCGTGGTTCCACCAGAGGTCGTCCCAGGCCAGGCAAAGGCAGGCAGGATTCGATCGTGGTTAGCTTCGTTGACAATGCTCCAATCGAGATCATCGATCTGAAGATCGCCCAGCTTTTTCGTCAGTTCTTCTGCAGCCAACTCATCAGGTAGTAAAGCGATAAACTTCGACATAACTCCTCCTTTGGAAGGTACTGTGGTAAAGCTTTATCTGCAAACTCGCCAGCTACTGTGGATCAACATATTGTGGATCGACATACTATAGATCAGATGAAGTCAACAGTAACCAGCGATCTCTTCAATTCAAATCAAGCTAATAGAGAAAGCAAATAGACCCTGCACCTTGCGGAGTGCGCATTAGAGAATGCGCACCTCCAGCGTTAGAGAACGCTGACTCCACAATTGTGCGACTTTTAAATGATTTCTCTATAAGTTAGATCAAGCTACGTGCATTGAATGTCGTGCTGTGCTCAGCGTAACAAAAAGTATAAGGAATGGCTCTGGATAATGGTATATGGCCGAGATATATTTCCGGTAAACTGCGCTTGATCGCCTCTATATGGGTTCTTACACTGATCAAGTTGTTGCACTGATCAAACTGTTACATTGATCAAGCGTTGCATTGTAATTTGGGAAAGCTCTGCGCGGATTGCCCCGGTCACTACCACTGCAAATGGCGCGCGGGGCTGTGGTCGGTGCATTGATAACCCTCACCATGCTCGCCCCAACAGCGAAATGTCCCGTGTCAAGAATGTACCTGCTGACCATATCAGTTCACAGCGTGTTCACAGATTTGATCGGTATACTCTGCTCAACTCGATCAATAACTGTAGCGACTGAACTGATTTGGAGCCCAGCCTGAAATTCGGTTGGGGTGCACAAATCACGCCAACTTGGCTACCTCGACGCAAAAAAATTCAGCGCAGTTACCCAGAATGGAGTATCCCCCAACATTAGATACCTATCCATCGCGCCGCGCGCTGTTCCGGCGCGGCAGGTACCATGGGTGCTGCTGCAGAGTACGCTGTTGAACTATCTCTGTAAAGAAGCCACTGTAGAGCCAGATGAGGAGACGAGGCGAAGGATAGATTCATGATTATCATTCCAGACATTTCCCGCAATGACAACGATCGCACGGAAGCTTTTGCCGAGCTTGCACGCCAACGGGCAGCAGGTGCCGTGACCATACCACCGCGTCTCTTGCCCAAGGAAGAACGGCGACAATATGTGCGCGCCACGCTGCGCGAGGATCATCAGTTTCGCATCAAAAATCGGCCGGAAGGCGCACAGGCAAAGTTCGACAAATTGGCTGATTCGCTCTTCAAGTTCTTTCGCGGCACGGCACTGCTCTACTACCGAGATTATGCCGGTGAAGATCATCAACTGCCCCACGTACTCACCATTGGCGATGTACATCCCGAAAATTTCGGCGTAATGCCCAATGAGGATGGTGCGCCATTCTTTGGGCTCAATGATTTTGATGAAGCCTACATCGCGCCTTTTTCCTATGATGTGAAGCGGGGCGCGGTGGGCTTCTACATTGTCGCCAAAGCCAATGGCCTTGCGAAAAAAAAGCGGAAGAAAGTAGTTAAACAATTTGTGGAAGGCTATTTGGGCGGGCTGCGCAGCTTTGCCCAGGATGATCGGGAAAAATGGCACGAGTGGCGCATTGACAACAGTCCGGACATGATCCGGGAATTGCTGCAAGAGACACGCAAGCCCCGTGCTGACTTTTTGAAAAAGTGGGTTGATCTGGAGAACGAGCGATTTGTCTCTTCCAATAAGATTGTGCCGCACACCCGCCATGTGAAGAAGTTCCAAAAGGTCATCAACAGTTATTACAAGCAGAACAAGATTGAAATTGAGGACCCCAAAGCGTACTTCACCGTCAAGGATGTTGCCATCAAAAAAGAGAGTGGCACGGCAAGCCTTGGCCTGGACCGCTACTTTGTGCTGATCAATGGTCCGAGCAGCGCGGTCGATGATGATCTCATTCTGGAGCTGAAACAAGCACGGTGCTCGGCCATCCACGGCCTCGTTGTCCACGACGGTGCGGAAGAAGGCGAAGCCGAGCGAATTGTTCAATCACAGGAGATTCACCTGGTCGGCGGCGACCCCTTCTATGGGCAGGTCGAGATCGATGACCAGAGCTTTTTGGTGCGCGAGCGTAGCCCCTACAAGGATGAGATCGACGTTGATGACCTGGATGAAGATGAATTACGTGAATATGCACGGATCTGTGGCGAAGTGTTGGCACAAACCCACGCACGCTCCGACGAGGACACGGGAATTATGGAAGGAGATGCAGAGAAGCGGATTCTCAGTTCGATAATTCCCAAGCTATTTTGCCAGGACATCATCCGCTTTGCCCACTTGGCCACCAAGCGCATCAAACGTGATTTCAAGTCCTTTAAGCAGGACCACAAGCTCGGCGTTTTTCAATTTCTGGATCAAGTTTGATGAGTATGGGTTGAAGGGCTGCAACGGCAGTTGTCCATTGCTCGACAAATCATCGCGGACAAAAGTACAATTATGGCTTCAACAGAACAATCAACGACAAAGAATCAACAAGAGCCGGCGCGGATGCGGTTGGCAGATTGTGAACCTGCTCTGCTGGCTGCAAAAGCGGGTCTCCGCTATGTCGCTGACAGCGAAGAGGGCTATCAGCGACAGCGTTGGGGCCGTGGGTTTACCTATCGCGACATGGAGGGAAAAACCGTCCGAGAGCAAGCCCTTCGTCAACGCTTTGCAGCGCTGGTAATCCCGCCGGCTTGGCAAGAGGTGTGGATCTGTGCCGATGAAAAGGGGCACATTCAAGCAACGGGGCGTGACGATGCAGGTCGCAAACAGTATATCTATCATCCACGTTGGGGTGCCGTGCGCGACTACATAAAGTTTGAACGGCTTGTCCTTTTTGCCGAAGCGTTGCCCAACCTGCGAGCACGAGTGGCCGTGGATCTGCGCAAACGCAAGTTGACGCAGGCAAAGGTTACGGCACTGGTGGTGCGTTTACTTGAAGAGACACTGATTCGCATTGGGAACAGTCAATATGCCAAACAGAATGACTCCTACGGTCTGACAACATTGCAGGATGATCACGCGGTAATTGAGAAGAGCGGTGTTCTCTTTGAATTTCGGGGGAAGAGTGGCAAAGAGCATGAGGTTGCCCTGCGCGACCGACGGCTGGCACGACTGGTCAAGGCCTGTCAGGATCTGCCGGGACAACATCTCTTTCAGTACTTGGACGAAGATGGGGAGGTCTGCGCACTCGAGTCGGGCGCGGTCAATGAATATTTGCGCACGGTAACAGCGTGTGAATTTACGGCCAAGGATTTCCGCACCTGGGGAGGCACGATCAAAACAGCTCACCTGTTACATCAAGCGGGCGCACTCGATTCGGACAAAGCGATTGAGCAGGCAATCACCACGGCCATCAAGGGAACAGCCGAGGAGTTGGGCAATACCCCGAGCATCTGTCGCGATCATTATATTCATCCCGCTGTTTTAGACCGCTACCGTGATCAGACACTACTTGCGCTATACGGGCGCATCGCAACTAACCATCAAGCAGAAAAACATGGACTCACGCTGGATGAAGCGGTGGTTTTAGAGATCATCCGCAACGCAAATCATGATTTGCAGGCGCAATAGCACTCATTAGTTGTTACGGTGCCTGTCAGCCGATCCTCGCTTTTCACTTGTTTGTACCTGTTCCTCCACTGCCTCCTCATCGGTTGACTCAACTTCGCCACTGCGTTGCAACCACCACATGCCAAACCAACAGAGCAATGCCCAGGCAGCGCCAGCAGTCCAGCCTGCCAGCACGTCAGTCGGCCAATGTACGCCCAAATAAACGCGACTGACCCCCACGGCCACCGTGATGAAGGCTGCTACGAACATGATGTAGATTTTCAGGAGTCGATGGCGCTGCAAGCGGGCCAACAAAACTCCCAGCGTGAGATAGACCACGGCTGCGTTGAGTGAGTGCCCACTCGGAAAGCTCGCTGTGTATACATGTGAGAGGTGCGGCACGAGATCGGGCCGTGGTCGCTCGAAGAAGCTTTTCAGCAACGTACCCAACAGCACCCCGCCCACCACCGCAATGGTGACATAATAGGCGGCCCGGGTCGTCCTTTGCATAAAGAGAAATAGAACCACCCCAATGGTCAGGATCGTCAGCAGCGCCACGCCCCCCATGGCCGTTAAATCACGTCCCATCTCCTCCAGCCAAGGTGGTCCCAGTGGGTCTGCCCGATCGACCGGATCGCGCAAGGCCAGAACGATTCGTTCATCAAAAGCTTGTGTATCTCCTTCCATCACCTCGCCAGCCACCGCCACGAAAATCCAGATCCCACCGACCACCAACATGCTCAAAATGATGGCGGTTAGCTCGAAACGTCCGACCCACTGCCAAATCGCCCGCGTCTGTGCGGGCCAGGTCGATGGGGCAGATTGTAACATAGCTGGCAACTCTTTTAGCTTGGTCATGCGCATAATTGTCTCTCCTCTTGCGTCAACTTGTGTAAACTCCATTGTTTCACAGTCAGCTCACCGCCGCTACTATCTCGACACCCAAAAGAGACACACCTGCGCGCACAAGTGATCTGGTCTGCACTCATGCAAAATTTATATCATTATTTTGTGAAGCGACACATGGCAACGGACCAAAAATATCTTAAAATAACGAAGCAATGGCAGGAGACGTAATGGCAGACGACTTGATGGCAGACGACTTGATGGCAGGAGGCGTAATGGCAGCAAATCGCATGGACAGAAAACAGCTGCGTCACTCAATTATTCAACAGATCGAAGGGCCGATTGAAGAGCATGTTTGGACTATTGATGGTCTGCAAACGCATCTTTTAACAATGGGATCGGGTCCACCACTCCTTCTGCTCCATGGCTCGATGGATTGTGGAGCACTCTCTTGGTATCCGCTGCTGTCGGAATTGGCATCCCGCTTCAGGCTCTTTGTACCGGATTGTCCAGGGTACGGAGAATCAGAAAAACCACGCGGCCCCTACACGATTGAGTTCTACATGAATTGGCTCGACGGCTTCTTGAACAAAGCAGCGTTACAGTCGGTCCCTGTCATGGGTACATCACAGGGCGGTGCCCTGGCGCTCAATCTGGCGCTACATTCTCCAGAGAGCGTCAGCCGCATGCTGCTGGTCAACCCAGCGGGTTTGCTCAAGCAGTACTCTTCTGGCGTATTGCGACTCGTAATGCGCTCGCTGTTACGTCGACTCTTCCCCAGCCCCATCTTCGAACGCTGGCTAGAAGAGTATCTGGTCTATGATCCATCATGTATGAATGAGCTATATGCCAGTGTGAAGAGTTATGAAGAGGAGATCGCGGCTTTAACGGAAGTTCAGTCGCTTGGATCGTTGACCCGCAGCTACTATATTACTCGGGCACTTGCCACCGAGCAGCTGCAACAGATCACGCAGCCAACGCTCTTGTTGTGTGGCGAATATGATTTCGTCTTTCCACCAAAGGGACTGCGGCAGATAATTCCTGCATTGCCCCATGCGCAACTGCAAGTTATTCCAGATAGTGGCCATGCATTACATCTTGAAAAGCCACGGACACTAGCGAACGCTGTGCTCTCTTTTTTAGATGCGACAGCATCGACAGAGCAGGGAGCGTCACAACATCTATCGTCACCCACGCAACGGCACCCAACAAACGCTGCGCTCAATTTCGCCTGAGCCTGCCCCCGAAAGTCGCCTTGCTCCCCCTTTATACATGGGCTGAACAGCCACCACAGCAACTTTCGGGGCAAAGACTACCAGGCTGTCCAGCCACCATCGACCAGAATATTCTGTCCAGTTAGATAGCTCCCGGCTTCGCTAGCCAACAATACGACCAGCCCCTTCAACTCCTCCGGCCGGCCCATTCGGCCCATGGGCACTTTCTTTTCCAGCCGTTGGATAAATTCTGGCTGCGTGGTTTGGGTTGTATCAGTTGGAAATGCGCCGGGCGCAATGCTGTTGACCCGGATCCGATCTTTGGCCCAATAGACAGCTAGGTGGCGCGTCAGATGGACAACGCCTCCTTTTAATCCGTGATAGTTGGGTGGGCTGTTGACAGGCAGATCAGCATAGGCGTCGGGATAGCTGGCAACCACGCCATACATGCTGGCAATATTAATGATGGAGCCCGGCACGGCACGACCGCGCAGATGGGCAGCCACTGCTCTGGCCAACAAAAAGTAAGCCGTCACTCCCGTGTGATAGGCCTGATCAAAATCCGCTGCGGTTGCACTTTCAATATCCGGTGCACTTCCCCCATAGGCATTGTTCACCAGCACATCGATCTGTCCGGCTCGTGCAATAACCTGTTCCACGAACGCGGGAATCGAGTCCGTATCGCCCTGATCAAAGCCAAGGCCAGCGTGACCACTCCCTGGCAACGTGGCAGCAAACTTCTCTGCGGTGGCGGCGTCACGGCTCGTGACAACCAGCGTTGCACCCGCTTCAGCCAAGGCTCGACTCATGGCCGCCCCCAGCCAACCGGCCGCTCCCGTCACAATAGCCACCTTTCCCGTGAGATCCAATAGTGATTGAACCGACTGTTCGGCAGACATCGTTCTCCCCTTCTATTTCAGCAGTTGTGTAAGCAATGCTGATATTGTTAATCGTTAAGATTCCTGTTGCACGCTCAGAGCAATTGTCAAGAGAGAATGAGTTTCTCTCAACATTAATTGTCGCTCACGCTAAAACCATTGTACGTCTTTGCAGTGGAAAGGGAAAGCACGGGCCAGCAGGGGAAGTTAGCGCAGTCAGTGGGGGAAAGGCGATTGTGCGCTCACGTGGGGTTGACCATCTGTAAATTGAAGAGAGCACAATCACAATGAGTTGCACTTAAAAATGAAATAACCTGCCAACAGATTGGCAGGTTATCGGACAAGATGAGTGGGGGTAAACATCTCGGACTGGTTTATTCAAGTAATACCTACTGCAATGGCAGCTACTTCATGAGTAAAGGCAGATAGATCAGGTTTGTTTCCGCCAACGTCTCCTCTACCTCAGCCCGGCTCATCACAAAGTCCATCATTTCATCTTCCAGACCAGCAACCCAAGCTTCAGCTTCTGCAGCGGTAATACATGATTGCTCCTCTAATCCTTCCACCAGTCCACGCTCGGTAGCGACCAGCCTATCGATAACAGTCTGTACTTCGACATCTAACCCATGAGCAATATCAGCAATAGATTGACCAGATTGTAACATTTCGAAAAGGTTGATGTAGTCGATGTCCAAGGTAGACGCAACGACGGAATGAGCATCGTACCACTGACGAGTACAAAGGGCAGGATCATCGCCATCTGCCAAAGCTGAATCAAATGAAAAAAATAGACTAACACTAACAAAACAAAAGAGGGCAAAAGAAACGCTTACTGTTCTCATTAGGCTGACACTGCTCATTGTTGCTCCTTCGTTGGTCCCCTACCGAGTCTAAGGCTGAATGGAAGTTTTCGATATTGTCGATCGGCATGTATTTGGCATACTCGCCAAATTGATTCTCAATACGCTAAATCAGATAGATGATAATTATCAATACTAGGTAAAGCTGCTATCTCTAAACACGTATCAGCAGTATCCTAACGAATCTTAGACCAGTTAGAATCGGACAAATGCCTCATCACTCTCACCGATTCAACGATCCAACCATTAAACTTTTGCAACAAAGTAACACTTCTGCTTATGCTAATCGAGGTATTCACACGAAAAAGCCAAGGTCATTTTTGGAAAACATGGCAGCTTCATCCAGCAATTACCACTCTACCAACACCAAATCTATCAAAATATACTCGATGGCTCGCTTTCATGCGTTTGCGGTCGCCTTTAAGCGGATACGGTAAACATTCGATATTGTCATCTGGAGCGTGTACCGGCAATTTCTAGCATTATCGTGTGCGGCGGACTTAAGGATCTCTGCTTTGAACGCAAAACGGCGACCACCCGTCGTCAGGTGATCGCCGTACACTTTATTCTTTCCCTACTCGAGTATTAATCGACTACAGTGCGGTTGGCTCGAAAACGGTAGGTTCTCCTCTTGTCGGAACTACTCTTTTCAAACAGAGCCCACTTTAGAATGGTTACCCACTCTAGTATTTCCCCACCCGGGTGTTCGCTTGTGGATCTCGGCTAGCCAGATTATGCAGCCACCGTGGCTTGAAACACATCCGATTCTAAGTATTCAAGTGACTGGTGACGGAAGTAGGTGTTGTAGAGTTCCGCATAGTGCCCCTCCTGCACCATCAACTGCTCGTGGTCCCCTTCTTCAATGATCTCACCTTGACGCAACACAACAATGCGATCGGCCGCTTTGATGGTGGAGAGGCGATGGGCAATCACAATCGCAGTGCGCTCTTTCAGCACCACATCCAGCCCTTCCTGGATCTGGGCTTCAGTCAATGGATCGATGCTGGCCGTTGCCTCGTCCAGAATGACAATGGAGGGATCCTGCAGCAGCACACGCGCCAACGCAACCAACTGGCGTTGCCCCATGGAAATCCCGCGCCCTTGCTCACTGATGGGCGTCTCCAATCCTTGCGGCAGCGCCTGCAGCCAATCCCCACCACCCACTTGATTGGCAACAGCTTCCACATCCGCATCCGTTGCGTTGGGATTGCCATAGCGGATGTTTTCGGCCACGGTGCCGGTAAAGAGGAAGGGCGTTTGCGGCACAATGCCCAGCCTACGCCGATAATCCTGTAGATCCAGCGTCCGAATATCTCGATCATCAACCAGCAGCGTTCCCCCTTGAAACTCGTAGAAGCGGGCCACCAACTTGCCCAGGCTCGATTTGCCAGCACCGGTGTGACCGACCAGAGCCACGGTCTCCCCCGCAGCAATCGTCAAGTCAAAATCTTGCAGCACCGTCTCCTTTTCGTTGTACTGAAAATCGACGCCACGAAACTCGATCTTCCCACGCACATCGTCAATGGACTCGCTGGCCGTCTGTACCACCCGCGGCTCGGCGTCAACCAATGCAAAGACTCGCTCGCTGGCAGCCAAGCCCAGTTGAAACTGACTCCAGAACGAGGCAATGCTGGTCAAGGGAAAGGTAAAGAGATTGATGCTCTCAATAAAGAGATACCAAGCCCCCGCGGTAACCACACCCGCCAATACACTCATGCCCCCAAAGTAGAGCACCAGCGCAGTGCCGATCCCCGAAATGGCACCGAGCACGGGAAAGATGCCGCTAAAGACCAACCCTTGGCGCAACGACAGCCGATAGGATTGCGCATTGACCTTGAGGAACTCGTCATAGATGCGCTGCTCCTGTCGAAAATTTTTGGCGATTGAAATACCGGAAACTGATTCCTGAACGTTGGCATTGACTTCGGCCAAAACACGCCGCGCCTGTGTGGTGGTTTGGCGAGCAATCCGCCGAAACGCCATTGCCGCGATCACGGTGATCGGCGCAATGATCAGCGCGATCAGCGTCAGCCGCACATTGAGCGTGAAGAGCACGCCAATGATGATCACCACCTGCAAAATCTGGCTCAGCAGATTCAGCGTCAACGTAACCACGTTGGAAAAATCCTGTGTATCCGAGGTCACGCGGCTGACGATCTTGCCCGAAGAAAATTCATCATAAAAGGACATGTCACGGGCCATTACAGCATTGAACGCATCTTTGCGCAGGGCCAACACGACGTTGCCCACCGTGCGCGCGGTATAGCGTTGGCGAATGAAATTGAATGTCCATGCCAACGCGCCAGAGAGGAAGATTGCACCCAGCAACCAACCACTGCGCTGCCAGATAGAGCCATTGTTCGCTTGATCGATGCCATCCAAACCCCATGCAATTAGAATGGGAAAGGCAGCTTCCATTAGCGAATTCAACAGGATCATGAGTGCCACGCCACCCATCACAGACAGATGGCTGCGGAAGTACCCGATGATGCGCTTTAATAATTCACGATCTGTGTAGGAGCGGTCGTACGCCTCGGCGTCCAGACCATCCATGATAAACCCCATGTGTGCCTCCTGATTTGTGAATTCATCCCCACCTGACTGCTGGTACCTGCCACGTCTTTGGCTGGACCGATGTTGCCGCAGATTTGGGATAGATTCTAATAGTCAACCGAAGTTGCTCCCCATCTCATGGTCTTAGCTTTACCCAGATTTTTTTCTACCAGAGGTAGAGGTGGGGTCATGTGTCAGAGAGCGTCGTTCCATCTTCTCGACTCATGGGTAAAGGTACGATTTATGGGTAAAGGTACGATCTCATGGTAGAAGCTCTCTGTTGAGCAATCAGCCTTGTGTAGAGATGGTAGGTAGCAACTTCCTCTGGTGATCCAGCAGTTCCCTGCCGCGCAAGTGATGCCCAGCTACTTGTAGCGAGCAAAAATGCGTTGATAGAGCGTGCAGCGGGCCATTAATTCTTCATGTGATCCTTGATCAACAATTGCGCCCTGATCGAGCACGAGAATTTTGTCGGCGCGGCGAATCTGCGAGAGCCGATGGGTGATCAGCAACGTGGTTCGCCCCTCCATCACTTTATTGATCGCACGCTGGATGCGATCCTCCGTGGCGCTGTCAATGGCACTGGTCGAGTCGTCGATGATCAGAATGCGTGGGTCCGTCAGCAGCGCGCGCGCAATGGCCAAGCGCTGCCGCTGTCCACCCGAAAGCGTCACGCCCCGCTCGCCGATCTCCGTTTCGTAGCCATTCTTGAAGGTCTGAATAAATTCATGGGCCTGCGCGGCCTTGGCCACCGACTCAACGGCTGTTCGATCGGCATTGGCACCCAACCCAAAGCCAATATTTTCGGCCACCGACCGAGAGAAGAGGAAGATGTCCTGCTCGATGGTCGAGATCTGTGAGCGAAGCGATTCCAGATTCCACTCGCGCAGGTCAACACCATCAACGGAAATAGCCCCGGCGCTGACGTCGTACGTCCGGTTTACCAGACGCGTCAGCGTGCTTTTACCCGAGCCGGTCTGCCCCACGATCGCAATTGTCTCCCCCGGCGCAGCGTGAAAAGAGATGTTGCGCAAGACCGGCGTGCTGTCGGCAGCGCCAAATCGGAAAGTGACATCATCGAAATGCAGTTCCCCTCGCATGGACGCGGCGTAACCTTCACGATTTTCGTCCAGTTCCGTCTCTTCCGCCATGAGTTCCAAGATCCGACGTGCACCCGCCAACCCCATCTGCACCAGCGAAAAGGTAAAAATGGAAATGAATGCTGGAAAGCGCAGCACGCCCATCAACCCCATGTAGCCGACCAGATCGCCCACGCTCAATTCCCCGCGCGAGAGCAACCACAAGCCATGGGCAAAGGCGATGGTCATGGCAAAGCCCAGCAGGAGCAGCGGCAGGTAGCGCGCCTGGATCTCACCCTGCTTTACAAAATGGTCGCGAAAGAGCGTGGCATTGCGGATAAACTTCTGTTTTTCCTGGGCCTCCTGGGCCATCGATTTGACAACCTCAATCCCAGAGATTGTCTCATTCAACCCGGCGTTGAGCTCGCCAAATTGAAAACGTTGCATCCCCGCCACCGGATTGAGCTGCTTTACATAATGGCGCAGTGCAAAGTAGTAGGCGATGACGAAGAGCACCGGAGCCAGCAACAGGCGCGGATCGATGGTGCTGATGAAGATCATCGGTGCAATGATCGCCATGATCGATTCTGTGATCAGCGAAACGCCGGGGTTCATCATTGGGTTGAGCTGACGAATATCGTTGGCCGCCCGCGCCATGATATCCCCAACCCGCTGGCGATTGTGAAAGGTCTGGCTCTTGCCCAACAGGCTAATGTAGAGCTCCTGGCGGGCATCTCGTTCCGTGCGCTGCCCCAACGTCTCCACCGAAAAGGCATTGGTGAGATCGATGAAACCGCGCGCGATGACAATGGCCAATGCAGCCAACGCCAACCACAACAGACGTTGTGCATTCGGCGCTGGCTTGAGCACCTCATCAAAGGCTAGCCCCGTGATCCGTGGCACCGCGGAAAAGAGCACGTTGGTAGCCAACGCGGCAAAGAGAAAGACAACCAAAAAATGTTTGTATCGCAGCAGGTGCGAGATCACCCACCGAATGGGTCCCGAACGATTGTACTGATATTCGTCGGCAACGGTAAATTCACGTTTGCTATTGGGCGAGGATCCCGTTTGGGTGTTGAGATTGAGCGAGTTGATAGCCAATGGCCGCTCCTTTCGAAGGTGATTGCAACGAAGCAATCAAATGGTGTGCGCTGCTGAGGGATTGGGCTTGCGATCTGATGTCCCGTCCTTTGCCTATTCAAGTTTCCGTGCGAGCGGTTCGAGTAAGCAAAGAGACGCCACAAAAGAACTTGTGTTCTACGTCTCTATTATACTACACCCCACGCTCGATGCGAAGAAGATGAAGAGCTGAAACATGCTTTTGAATCTCACTCCGCCGATCGCCGACCAAGACGCAAAACTCTCTTCACCGCGCTGCTCGCCAGAGAAACGAGCAAGGGAGAGATGACGAGTAGATCCCGGCATAAAACAGGCCACACCCGTGGTGCCGCTCACACTCAGGATGCGGGGCCCGATGACCTGCCGTGGTATTTACGCCCAACAGTACTAGTACATCCCGGCGTAAAAAAGCCCATGGCAACCTGACCCATTTCACTGGAGTAGCTTGGGCTTGTTTACCGCCGTGGTATTTACGCCCAACAGTACTAGAGAAGTAGCGTGAGTGCATCGGCAATTTGCCGAAACATGTTGGGCAGTGGAGAATAAATTAGAATCGGCCACTACAGAGGAGTTACGTACAGAGGAGCTGCGTACATAGGAGTTATGTACAGAGAGGTTACGCATAGAGAAGTTACGCACATGGGAGTTACGCAGTTGCCGGTGGCAGCGTAGGTCGAAGCCACTGGTCTGGTACCCTTCGACAGGCTCGGGGAGCGTAACAGTGATCAAAAGAAGCGTAACACTGAACAAAAGATGAAGGGGAGAATCATGGCAAAACAGATTAAGTCTGCGTTGGCCGCGGCAGAGATTCGGGCCGCGGCCGCGCAAGTGCGCAAAACGGTCGAAGAGATTCTTACAGATGTGGAAGAACGTGGGGACAGAGCTGTCCGAGAGCTTTCGGAGCGATTTGATCGTTGGTCGCCCGCGAGCTTTCGCCTCACTCAGGCTGAGATTGAAGCCACGGTGGCCAGCCTGCCAGCGCAGACCATTGCCGATATTGAGTTTGCGCAGACGCAGGTACGCACCTTTGCCCAAGCCCAACGAGAGGCGCTCCGTGACATCGAGGTCGAGACGTTGCCCGGCATCACCCTCGGCCACAAAAATATCCCCGTCAACAGCGTCGGCTGCTATGTGCCCGGTGGACGCTATCCCATGGTCGCTTCTGCCCACATGAGCGTAATTACCGCCAAGGTGGCGGGGGTGGCGCGGGTGATCGCCTGCACGCCGCCGATCAACGGCGAGTTACCCGCAGCCACCGTCACCGCCATGCACATGGGCGGCGCGGATGAAATCTATATCTTGGGGGGCGTGCAGGCCGTCGCGGCCATGGCACTGGGCACCGCCACTGTTCAGCCGGTGGATATGTTGGTCGGGCCAGGCAATGCCTATGTCGCCGAGGCCAAACGACAACTCTTTGGCCGCGTGGGCATCGATCTGTTGGCCGGCCCCACGGAAACACTCATTATCGCCGACGACAGCGCCGACGCGGAGATGGTTGCCACCGATCTGTTGGGGCAGGCCGAACATGGCCCCACTTCGCCCGCCATCTGCCTAACCACCAGCACTCACCTGGCCACCACACTGGAACATGAGATCGGTCGCCAGCTCGAAACGCTGCCCACCGCGGATGTGGCGGGGGTTGCCTGGCGCGATCACGGGCAGATCATCCTGGCCGAGGATGAGGCAGAGATGGTACAGATTGCCAACCAGATCGCATCGGAACATGTGCAGGTGCTCACCAACAACCCCCGTTATTTTCTCGACAACATGACCAACTACGGCGCGCTCTTTCTGGGGCCAGAGACCAATGTGGCCTATGGTGACAAGGTCATCGGCACCAACCACACGTTGCCCACCAAGGGCGCGGCACGGTACACCGGTGGCCTCTGGGTTGGCAAATTTCTCAAGACCGTCACCTACCAAGCGGTTACCCCAGCAGCCAGCGCGACCATTGGCGAATACTGTTCCCGGCTCTGTGCGCTGGAAAATTTTGCCGGCCACCAAGCCCAGGCCGATCTACGCGTGCGCCGCTACGGAGCATAGAAGAGCAGCTCACCCCAGCGATTGAGAGGATGGACGCGAATGAACAACGACAGTCGTCACCACATCAACGCCGCACTTACACCGATCGTACAACGGCTGCTGCACGATACCAGCGCCACCATCACCAGATGGTCGGAGCAAACCCTGGGAGATGGTCTCAGCGGCTTTGCCGTGTCGCGGTTCCAGGGCCAGGCAGAGAGCAGGCAGGGGACCCAGGCATGGTCCGTCATCCGCAAGGTGCTCACGCCGGACCATGGAGGCAAAGAGGCAACAGATTGGAACTATTGGCAACGTGAGGCATTGGTCTATCGCACTGCCATCCTGCAACATCTGCCCCGCACCTTGGTTGCGCCCACCTGTTTCGCGCTCACGGATTCTGTGCTCACGGTGGAATCGACGGAGCGTTGCGAGCTGTGGCTGGAAGATATGGGTTCCAGTGACGCTTCGACCTGGTCGCTGGAACGCTATGGATTGGCGGCACGCCATCTGGGTGAGTGGAATGGCCAATTTCTGGTGGGGCAACCGGTGCCGACTGAGCCTTGGTGGCGGGGCGAAGATCTGGATCAACGGTTGGCCCAGGGCGCGACCGGCATTGCAGAATTACCGACACTACGTGATCATCCTGAATTTGCAGAAATGCTGGCCAACGACCGGATCGAACGCATTCAAGCGCTCTGGGCAGTGCGCAACCAACTGCGCGCGGCCCTGGAACAACTGCCGCGCACGCTCTGTCACCGCGATGCCGGGCCACGCAACCTCATGAGCCGCCGTGGGGATGATGGCAACGTGGCAACCGTTGCGCTCGATTGGGGCATGGCGGGCCGGGGCATATTGGGCGAAGAGATCGTGCCGCTCTTTGCGGCCACACTCACCTTTGTGGCCATGCCCGCTGCGCAGATCCCGCGGCTCGATCAGATCATCTTTACCAACTACATTGCGGGTTTGCGCGCCGCGGGCTGGCAAGGGGACGAACGGCTCGTGCGCTTTGGCTTTGCGGCCCTGGCCGCGCTCAAGGTGGGTGTCGCCGATCCCGCGTTTAAATTGCCCAGGGTCGCCCGCCGCATTGCCGCCTTGCCGCCGGATGTGGAACCACCCCGTCTGCTCAATCCCGGCGGCTATGCCCAGGAAGCCGCCCTTGGACAGTACTTGCTCGATCTGGGCAACGAGGCATTGCAACTGCAACAGAAATATTGGTAGAAACATACGAATGAGGCAACGATGCAAGTAGACTCGCAAAAAGGAAAGATGATCCAACAATCACTTCATGGCAAGACCGCGCTCGTCACAGGTGGTGGCGGGGGCATTGGTTCCGCAATCTGTCAACAGTTGGCCGCGGCCGGGGCACGTGTGGTCATCAACTATCACAGCAATTTTGCCAAAGCAGAAGCAGCCGCCGCGGCGTTGGCTGGAGACGATCATCTGGTCATTCAGGCGTCGGTGACTGATAGCGAGGCACTGACCGCGATGGCAGCAGAGATTGCCGACAAGTATGGCAGGCTCGACCTGCTCGTGAACAACGCGGGCATCACTCATCCCGTGCCCCACGACGATCTGGATGGGCTCGATGACGAATGGATCGACCGCATCTTCCAGACCAACGTGCGCGGTGCTTTTGCCTGTGTGCGCGCCTGCAAGGATCTGCTCGCGGCTGGCAGCGGCGGCACGGTGATCAACATTTCATCGATTGCCGGGCGCACTGGCGTGGGCAGCAACGTTGCCTACTGCGCGTCCAAGGCCGCGCTCGATTCGGTGACTCGCTCGTTGGCACGCGCGCTGGCCCCACGGATCCGGGTGGTGTCAGTGGCACCGGGGTGGGTGTGGGGCGAATATGCCGCGCGCATGGACGAAGCGTACATACAACAGCAGATTGACAAGACGCCGTTGGGACGCATTGCCCAACCCGACGATGTGGCCGCGGCGGTGCTGGCCGTTGCCACCCAACTCACCTTCGCCACCGGTTGCATCATTCCCGTGGATGGGGGGCGTCCGTTGCTGTAGCGCCATTGGCAAGAGCAATCAACTTTTGTAAGTAGCCCCCATTGAAAAAGAGCGTGATGCCACCCCACGGCAGGCCAATGCATTGGACGCGTTCCGGCATGGCTGCATCGGGGCCACCCGCGGCCCAGCCATGCCCGTGGCACTCTTGACCCGCTCGATCAATGCTGCAAACGAACAGGGGTCGATCCCATTCAAACATACCAGCGATCTTGGATCATTTTTTGGCACGCCGTTTGCGACGCGTCGCTGGCTCTTTCATTGGTTTTGGCGTGGCAATGGGTTGTTGGGTCGCGGGGGCCGACGTGGTTGATCCAGATTGGGCTAGCGCGGCAATCTCCTGCGTCCGTCCGCGTCCATTGCCAACAGCACTCTCCACCAGCTGATAACGGCCACTGGCGTCGGCATCAATAGCCACGGTTGTGTGACGCAATTTCAACATATCATAGCTATAGATTTCACGTACCAAAACCATCAGGCTGGCGAAGAGGGGAACGGCCAGCAACAAGCCCAGCGCGCCAAAGGCAATGGTAATCAGTAGTTGGAAAAGCATCATAATTCCGGGCGGAATGTTTAGCTCCGCTTTGACAATCGAAGGGGTGATCACGTTGCTTTCCACCAATTGAATCAGCAGATAGACAGGAATCATGATAAAGATCTGTGCTGGCTCGTCGGCCAGCGTAAAGATGGCAATTGGGATTAGTGGCAAGAAGACACCCACATTGGGAACAAAGGTAGCGAGACCGGCAAAGACCGCCACCACAATCGCATTGGGCATGCCCAACAACAGCCCCAGAATCAACCAAACCAGTGTGACTGTAATGCTAATCGAGAGAAAGAGCGCGGTGAGCCAGGTCTGAATCGTCAGATACAGATTGTTCCAGATCTCGAGGGCACGCGCATGATAATGTGCCGGCACCAGATAGAGACTGCCTCGGATGTAGCTCTGCGGGTCAACCAAAAAGAAGATGGAGATGAAGAGCACAAAGACGAGGTTAACGAGGATCGCCGCGATTGCCCCGAGTCCCCCCACCAAGCTTGGGGCAATCGCCAAACCAGCGTTGATGAACTGCGTTAGGATTGCGCGTGCCCGATCCGGCGCAATGTTGCTGGCCTCCACTGTGGCCGAGGGTAACTCGGGTAATGCGGCGATCAAAAATTCATTGCGCAGACGGAGCTCTGCATAGCTCTGGGTGAGCGAGCTGACCGCTGCCGGAATGCTGCTGAAGAGGTTGAAGAGTTCGACGACCAAGCGAGGTACAACAAAGAGCAACAACAGCGTTGCACCCAACCCGACGGCCATGGACGACACAGTAATTGCCCAGCCCCGTTGCCAGCCACGGCGCACCAACCATCCCACCGGGATGCTAATGCCCACGGCGATAACGGCCGCGGCAAAGCCCATCAACAAGGTTGATCGTCCGGCCCACGCCCCAGCCCACAGCAAGAGGATGAAAAGAACGGCCAGAAAACGTTTGAGAAATTCACTAAATGACATGAGGTACCTTTCTTGAAAAGAATCTTACATGCGGGTGGGTTGTCTCATTGCAACTCAATCTGGCCGACATCCCTAAAGATGTCGGCAGCTAGTTATTGACACATCATTCTACCGAACTGCCTGCCAGCCACCTCAATCATTGCACCGTCGGGAATATTGTTGATGGCGCGCTCGACACCCGAAACACAAGGCAAGCCATACTCACGGGCGATGACCGCGCCTTGCTGCAATGCGCCGCCAACTTCCAGCACAACGCCACTGGCATTTATAAAGAGCGGGGTCCAACCGGGATCGGTGGCGCGGGTGACGAGAATTTCGCCTTTGTTGAGCGGTTTTTCGTAGGGCGATTCCAAGACGTTGGCAATGCCGCGAATCACAGCTTCGTCGTAATCGTTGTTGTTCGGGTTTAGCGAAAAGGCCACCCCGCTCACGTCCGACGCAATCTGCTTCTGCACGACCACCGCCAGGCTCACCTCAGCGGGCGCGATTTCTTGCTTAATGCGATAGGTGATGGCGCGCGCCGTCCACAGGCTGGCCCAGCAGCGCTTGACGGCATCGAGCAATGTGTCTTTGCCCTGCACGTTGAGAAAGGTCTCCTGCTGTCCGGCAAAACTGGCATCGGGCAAATCTTCGGCGGTTGCAGACGAACGCACGGCCACGGCTGTTTCGCCCAACGCGTCATTGGCCGTCATCACGGCATCGACGATCGCTGCCGGCATCTCCGCGCCCAAAAACAACTGCTTAATCTTGGCGGAGGCAGCCTCGCTCGACTGGGGATCATTCGCCGCAACTGTATGCGCCAAGTCAACGATCTGCTGCTGCAAGCCGTTGGCCTCTACAAAAACATCGTAGGCGGCTGTGGTCAGGACGAACCCAGACGGGACTGGAAAGCCAGCCGTGGTCATCTCGCCCAGGTTGGCCCCTTTGCCACCAGCAGTGGGGATGTTGCTTTTGTTTAGTTGTGTAAATGGAATTGTGTAGGTCATTATCTTTCCTTTGCTACAAGTCTTTCTCGCCCCGCGTTATACATGTTGCGTCACACACGTTGCATTGCACACGTTGAAGATCAACTGTAACTGTCGTTCTTCATTTCAGGATCAGTATGCCAGTTTTGGCCGCGCTCCACATCCCCCTTAGCGATGAATTGCGCGATGAATCATCAAAAAAACCTGAATACTTGAACAGGGAAAAGCGGCCCAAAACGGCGCAGATGCCAAGTTTCGGGCAAAGCACAGCCAACTTCTCCGATCTAAGGAGAAGGAAACATCACCCTTCAAAAGCAACCGGTAAGCGTTAGGCTGGGCAGACGGACCGTAGCAAAGGTGCCATGATGGTCTGCGAAGAATGTCCTTGAGCTAACCCGGTGCTGATGAACAAAGCAAGTGACCAGAGACTTTGCGCTTGAGTAGCTCGTCGCCAAACAGGAGCGCTGCCTTCAAATTCAAAAAGAAATTAGAACGCATACCAAAATTGGGGCATCCGGCGGTGTCGGGAGCTACGCGGTACAGATCGCCAAATCCTTCGACGCCCAAGTAACTGCGGTATGCAGCACGCGCAACGTTTTGCCGTTTCCTCTGCTCCTCCCTTTCCGCTATAATAATCAATGTGATAAACACACTGCTCCAAACCAAACTCTATATCCCGCCAACCCGCACCACCGTCGTGCCACGTTCACATCTTATTGAACAACTTACCAAGGGTATCAATGGCAAACTAACACTGCTATCTGCGCCTGCTGGGTTTGGTAAAACAACGCTGATTACAGATTGGCTATCGCAACTGGAGCTTTCCATTGCGTGGGTCTCTTTGGATGAAGATGACAGCAATCCACAGCAGTTTTTCACGTATATTGCAGCAGCCATACATCCGTTTCTCGCCAACCTTCAAACACTCTCCAGTTTACTGCAATCACCACAGCCGCAGCCAGCCAGAGCTTTGGCAACGGCCTTGATCAACGATTGCACGGCCATTTCCACCCCTTGCTTGCTTGTCCTCGATGATTATCATGCTGTTGAATCTGCCGAAATCGATCTGGCGTTGGCATTTTTGTTGGATCATATGCCGCCCAACCTACATCTTGTCATGACCAGCCGCAGCGATCCCGGATTCCCTCTCTCTCGCTTGCGGGCGCTGAATCAATTAACAGAGATCAGGGCAGATGATTTACGGTTTTCGACCGAAGAAACGACCATTTTCCTGCAATCGGTCATGGGCATAACCCTGTCTCCAGAGCAAATTTCTGCACTTGAAGCACGCACTGAGGGCTGGGTGGTCGGGTTACACATGGCGGCGCTCTCCATGAAAAATCGGGATGATGTGGATGCGTTTGTGACCAGCTTTACGGGTAGTCATCACTTCATCATGGACTATCTGGTGGAAGAGGTGCTCAATCAGCAACCCGTCGAAGTGCAGGATTTCTTGCTGCAAACGGCCGTTCTCACCCGCCTCTGTGCCGATTTATGCGATGCAGTCCGTCAATCGACCGCCAGCCAACAGATCCTGAAACTGCTGGAAACGCAGAACATCTTCCTCATCCCTCTGGACAATGAGCGGCACTGGTATCGCTACCACCATCTCTTTGCCGAAGTTTTGCAAGCATACGCACAATCCAAACACCCGGAGATGGCGACCATCAGTCACCAGCGGGCTAGCCACTGGTTTGTCGATCAGAACGCCCGCCATGAGGCCATTGAACATGCTGTGGCGGCCAACGATTTCGAGCTGGCCGCAGACCAAATTGAGCTAGCGTGGCGTGGCATGGATCGCAGTTTTCAGGAGGCTGAATGGCTAAACTGGGTACAGACGTTGCCCGATGCGCTGATCCGCACACGACCCGTGCTTAGCGCAGGGTATGGCTGGGCATTATTGGACACTGGCCAGTTTGAGGCTGCCGAACCGCGCTTGCGAGATGCGGAAAGCTGGCTAGAGAATCCTACCAGCGACATGGTTGTTGTAGATAAGCGGGAATATGAGGCGTTGCCGGCGACCCTTGCCGCAGGGCAGGCCTATCTAGCCCAGTCCAAAGGCGACCTTGCAACAACCAAGCGATACGCCCAACTGACGCTTGATCTGCTGCCTGATGACGACCACTTTTATCGCGGCGTGCCTACCGTCACCCTTGGGATGGCCCAATGGGCGGAGGGAGAGTTGAACGCCGCCGCCCACTCCTTTGCTGCCGCTATTGCCCATTTTCAGAGAGCAGACAATTTGCTTTTTGCTGTTAGCGGCATGCTCGTTCTGGCCCAGATCAAGGTTAGGTTGGGGCATTTGCATGAGGCGGCCGAAACGCAGACGCACACCCTGGGTCTGATTGCCGAAAGTGGTCAACCGTTATTCCGTTCAATCGCTAGTGTGCATCGGGGCCAAAGCCTGATCCGCTGCGAACAGGGGGATTGGGAAGCGGCGCGCTGGCATCTGAAGCAAAGTACCGAGCAGAGCGAACGAGCGGGGACGCTAGGTCGTGAGCATTTGCATGAGGTTGCCACCGCCACACTGGCGTGGGCAGCCGGAGATTTGGCCGCAGCACAAACGCACCTTGACCGTGCCGCAGCGATCTACCAGCGTGGACGGATGGCTGAATACGCCCCCATTGACGCAATCCGATGTCGCCTATGGCTGGCCCAGGGCGAGCTAGCGCAGGCCCAGGAGTGGGCAACGCAGCCCAAGCAACTTCCTGCCACAGACGATCTCAGCTTTATGCGTGAATATGAGCATCTAACGCTGGTGAGGCTGCTCATTGCCCTGTATCGGCGTGACAAGACGCCCGATACGCTACAGGTTGCGTTCTCTGTACTCAACAGATTGCTGCAGAGGGCGTGTGCCGAAAACCGAATGGGGAGCGAGATCGAGTGCCTGCTGCTGTTGGCTTTGCTTGAAGATGCACAAGGCAATCGACAAAGTGCGCTGGCCCATTTAGACAAGACACTGCGGCTGGCGCAACCGCAAGGGTATTTTCAGATCTTTGTGCAAGAGGGGGAACCGATGGCTGACTTGTTAAAAGCGGCCGTTTCCCACAACATCGCCTCCGACTACGCCCCCCGCCTGCTAGCTGCGTTCGATGAACCTGCCGGCCAACCACCATCGCAACCGCTGGTCGAGCCACTCAGCGAGCGAGAACTAGAAGTTTTGACACTCATTGCCGCCGGATT
This sequence comes from Caldilineaceae bacterium, assembly GCA_965228585.1. GTDB lineage: Bacteria > Chloroflexota > Anaerolineae > Caldilineales > Caldilineaceae > JAHBVH01. The sequence continues at coordinate 750,672 of CBDDHX010000004.1, read as the reverse complement.
GAAGAACAAAGAGGTTGCCGAAAAGCTCTTCATCAGCCTCAACACGGTCCTTTACCACACGAAAAACATCTACGGCAAACTTGGCGTCAACAAACGTACCTTGGCGATTACCAAAGCCCGGGAGCTAAATCTTATTTAGCGCTTCTGCACTTCAGCCTGACTAGTCGATCTCGGCGTAAATCGTTACAGAGATTAATTGCTCGATTCACTCAAGTCGCTGTAACGATTTATCGACGTAAGTATCTACGCCCAACTGTACTAGCCACACCACACCCCTACAGTTTTTTCAACCCCATACCTACAGTTTTTTGCCTACCACAACTACAGGTTCCTGTGGGGATTTTTTGCGCCATCTGCCATATCCTATGGGCATGAAGAAGAGCAACGCAGGCAAACAGCGCCATTACGAGATTCAAATCGAAGAACAGCTGGATGACCACTGGCGGAACTGGTTTGAAGAGTTTACCATCGACCACACTGCCGATGACCAAACGATTTTGTCTGGTTCCATCCAAGACCAAGCCGTTCTGTATGGCGTGTTAAAAAAGATCAACAATCTGGGCCTGACGCTGATTTCGGTCAATTCTCAACAGCTATCAGAAGAACGTTGTTGAATCAACTTTCACAAGTCAACTTTCACAAATCGAATTTTACAAATCAACAAGGAGACACAAGCATGAGCACGTTACAAAAATGGGGTGGCGCATCCGCATTGTACGAGGCCCTGGCCTACATTATTGGCTTTGCTGGCTTTATCGCCGTAGTGAATGTGGGTGGAATTACCGACCCATTGACAAAAGTAAACGCAATTGTAGAGAACCAGGGGCTGCTTACCGTTCTGATGCTGATTGTGTACGTCGTCTGGGGCGCATCGCTGGTTGTTCTTTCGCTAGCGCTGCATGAACGGTTAGACGGTCACCTATCGGCCCTGGCTCGAACAGCGACTGCCTTTGGCATCATCTGGGCACTGTTGGTGATAGCCAGCGGCATGATTTACAACGTAGGAATGGAGGCGGTTGTTTCGCTCCACGCCACCAACCCAGAGCAAGCGGCCACTGTCTGGCTGGCAATCGAGTCTGTCTTCAACGGTTTGGGCGGTGGTGTGGAAGTCGTGGGCGGCATCTGGGTCATCTTGCTAAGCATCGCGGCCCTGCGCAGTGGCAATTTCTCGCGTCCCTTCAACTATCTTGGTTTTGTCGTCGGGGTAGCAGGCATAGTCAGCGTTGTGCCAGCCCTGAGCGAAATCAGCGGCAGTATCTTTGGTCTGACCCAAATCGTCTGGTTTGCGTGGCTGGGCGTAGCCATGCTGCGCAAATCCCAATCTGTTGCCCAAGAAGGTTTAGCCCCTGCATTTGGATAAGCAATTCACTTTGTCGGCGTTTCAGCTTGTCAGTCTGTTGGGCTGGCTGGCTGAAACGCTAATCAGCCTAGTAGATCTCGGCGTAAATCGTTACACAGATAATTGACTCGGTTCACTCCAGTCGCTGTAACGATTTATCGACGTAAGTATCTACGCCTTAAAGTAGTAGAAGATAATTATGAAACAAGAAACTTTGAGCTGCACAAGCTGCAGCCACCCAATTCTTGCCTTTCAACACGACTCTTCGGCAACGGCCAGCGACGTTAATCAACCCAAGATAAGAACAATTTTATCGTTACAAAAATAAGGAAAATAAGACCATGAATGCCTCTTTTCAGCAAAAAAGCACCGGCGTATCGCTCGTGATCGTTGTGTCAATTGCTATCTATTACTTTATGAACGTTGTGGGAATGATTCAAGCCGGTGCAGCACTACAGGCGAACAGAGCCTTGCCAACTGGATATTGGCAGCTCGCAATCGCTACCCTTGTTCTGATCATAGTGGTTGAGGCAGCGCTTCAAGCCGTTCTCGCCATTGGTGCCGGACGAGTTCCAGCCCCAGCCCAGCGCGACCACAGTGTTGCGCTGAAGGCGAACCGCAACGCGTACACAGTGCTGGCTGTAGGCGTTTTCATGACGTTTGGTAGCCTGTTTTTCACACCGACATCCTTTGTCATGGGCAATCTTCTGCTGTTCGTCTTCGTGCTGGCAGAAATCACGCGGTTTGCTTCGCAGCTCATTTATTATCGACAGAAGGCGTAGCGCGTGAAGGTCCTAAATCATTAATGTTGTCATCACCATCGGGCAATGAAATAACAAGGAGATTCATATCTTTGGTTTACGCAGATTGCGTATACACAAGGCCCGGTTCATATTAAGTTAGGCGTCAGAAATGTTGCGCAACCAAATACACAAAGGATTATTATGCGAAGTGTAATTGGAATAGTTCTCACCGTTATTTTACTCATTTACGGAATGGTCAGGATTGGGGTGGGAAGCGCTCTATTGGCTCAACTGACAGGAATAGTCGATTTCCCAGATTTACTTGTTGCCATCCAAGATGTGGGCGCATTTTTAACAGAGAGGCAGGGTAAGCAAATAATCCCATTAACACTTCATGCCTACTTTGCATACATCATAGGTATGGGTTTTTTATTGACAACTGGAGCTATTGGCATCATCTACAAAAAACTATTTGGATTTATGTTGCTGTCAATCTACATCCTTTTTCACGCCGCATTATTTGTTAACTACCAGGAGGTAAATCCAAAGTTATTTGTGCTAGGTTTGCAGATTATTTTGCTAATAGCCCTTTTTTATATCCGACCGCCGAGGCAACTCAGTGGCGCCTAACTCAGGCGTTAGGCCGCTGTATTAAAGAGCGATGCCCCTCGTAGAGAATGGCAGTCGCTCAAATTGCTCAATGCCGTGTCCAACCGGATTCATCAATCTATCAATCAAGGGTGCATTCAGCGTTGCCAAAACTACTAGTACTTCCTAGCCCAACGAATTCCTACAAGTTGACGGTAAAGCATGGGATTCTGGCTGTCATTATCATGTATACGAGCCAGATTCTCTCAGGCATTTGTTTCTCTTATGGATCCAGGTACATCGACGGAATTAGCATGTCGGCTGGTGAAGCTGATTTTCAACTTATCGGGATGTTTTCCGTCCTTACAGGCGGAGCGATTGTGTTGTTGCTGTTCGGCATGCACAGCCGAATTGCCGGAAAGAACTACTTGCTCAGATTGGTTTTCAGTCGAGCAAGCTCACGATAGGCTCTGGGTTGTCTTCAGTAGTTGTCGTTCTCGCAGCAACACATTTTTTCGCGTGGGTATATCGATCTGTGTTGCTGCCACTCGTGGATCAGGGAGGCATCATAGGTGGCGCTACCCAGCAACATCATGATGGCGTTGAGCAGTTGGAAGAGCCCCAGACCGGTAAATTGGCGCACGAGATCGACATCACTGGTGGCCCGCGTCATCAGCTGACCAACCTGCGCCTTATCGTGGTAGCTAAAGCTCAGGGTCTGGATCTTGGCATAGATCTGATTGCGCATGTCAAAGGCAACCCCTTGGCTGGCCTTTTCACTCCAAAAGCCCTGGGTAAAATTAAAGAGGCCGCTCAGCAGTGCGACCGCCACCAGGCCGGCGGTGCCCCACAAAATGTTGTTGCCGTTACCCGCGGTAATACCTTCATCGATTACCAACCGCAGCAGTTGTGGGTTCACGAGATTCGCCGCCGTGACCAACAGCATGCTGAGAATGGCACCGGTGGCAGTCAGCCAATAGGGGCGTAGGTAGTGCAATGCGCGCAATAGTGCTTTCATCCGTTTATCCTTTGCCGAAAATCTACACAATATACAGATAATAGAAGAATAGCACGTTGTTCGCATCGCCCCATCCTCCCTAGCGAGGAGCTTTTGGCACTTGATATCCCCTATTGTGAGGAGATCATGCGAGCAGATATCAATGCGAGCAGATATCAATACGAGCAGATATCAATACGAGCAGATATCAATGCGAGCAGATATCAATACGAGCAGATATCAATACGAGAAGGTCAAGCAACCGTTCACGCTATAGTTGTCATTCAGTCACGGTAATTGTTGTTAGGGCTGCGCCACTGAGCAGCTGACCATCACTCCCCATTACCGGGAGAGAAGATTGGGCCCCATCCGCAGCGTTCATCTCATACATTGTGACATAGAGCGTGTAGTCGCCCGGTTGAGCATCCTGTGCAATTGGGACATGATAGCGGTCAAACAGGCGGTCGCCAGCTACCCAACTCGTCGTGGGAAACCGATTGCAGCCAGGTTCGCCATCGCGCTGTCCCACCTTGTGTGCATCAACGAGGTTAATTATTTGGATCGAGACGAAATAGTTGACATCCAGAGGGGCCGCTGTCGTCCAATAGAGTTCAACCGCTGCCTCACCCCCGGGAATCACCTGGTTGCTGTCCACGTGATAGCCAAGCAGCTCTATATGTTCGCCAAAACGATAGGCAGTTGGAAATGGAATTGGCTGTGTCCCCAACGGTCCATTGCGTGTAAATGGCGCCAACAGCCGGTGATTAAAATGGTCAGTGTACGCTTCCGCAGGCAAACGACGCGGCGAACCGGCCTGCTCCGCGGCAACGCGGTCGCGCCGTGCATAAATTTCCATGTGAGGCTGCTGGTTAACGGTTACTGTACCCCACAAATAGTAGCTATCGGCTAGCTGCCGCCGTTGATTGTCGACCAACGGCCGATCGACGGGCAGCGGATGGGGCACGAGCAGGTAATAGCGTGGATTGTCGCGGGGGCAATAGGCCTTGCCGCGCAAATACCAATCGGGCACCATGCTGAAACGGTCATTGGTGTCAAAGCGACCGTGCAGCACCCCTTGATCGTAGAGTGCGGCTACGGTCTTCCACCCATTGCGAATGGGAAATCCAAAAATGGATTCAAAGGCCGGGGTCGTGTAACTAGTCCAATACCCGGTTGGACGATTCTCATCCCAGGTGCGGAGTACTTCTGGGTTGTTGACGACAAAGAGCCAACGGACGTAGTTTCCAAAGAGCAAAACTAGCAGGACCATCAGTGGTGCCAACAACCATCTTGGATGAGTGAACCGCGAAGTTCGTCCCGCGTATCGGACAAGAGCCGCCCAACCTTGCCCAACTATCATTCCGGCCACCAGCGCCCAAGGGATGAAAAAGATATAGACATGGGTCCCTGGTTTGATGACAAAAAAGAGAATGCCAGTGAGTGGCGCGCCAAACCAAAGCCATGCCGTGCGTTCTGCCAGCGGAACGCGCGCGGCAAACCATACCGGCGCAAAGAGCATCAGGAAAAGCAGCAGCCCCAGCCGACCTGGCGCACGGAAAAAAGCTGCCGAATCGATCAGCAGCGCTCCCAGCACGCTCACGAGCAGGAGAACCAATGGAATACGCAGCCACACGGGCGTATACCGCTGGTACGCGTGCAGCAACCCCAATCCGGTCAACCCCACCAAAAGCCAGAAATAGTAGCTACTGCTATAGAGCGTTGACCGACCCACGATAATCGCCAGACCATCAGGTACAGTCTGCCCGGCCAATCGATATCCAAAAATATAGGCATACGTATCACGAAAGAACTCTGGATCGCGGATATAGGGCACATAAAAGCTAGCCAGAATGACCGTACCCACTAGCAATGCGATCGCGATTTGGCGCGCCAGTTGCCATGTTGTTCCAAGCCCGGCGCTTGCACGGCTATGCCAGAGCGCGATCAACAGCCAAAGCGCTGGTACCGCAGCTATCGCGGCTTCGTAATGGACCAACAATCCCGTCGCCAGCAGAAATGCAGCCATCAGCAGATAGCGTGTCGTTGCCTGACGCCGATCAAACGCACACTGCATGGCAAGCACGGTGAGTACCACCAACAAAAAGATGATGCTCTGATATTGCAACATGCGACCAAAGGCCATCAGATAGCCATCGACGGCGACCATGGCACCCGCCCACCAGCCTGCTACCGGGCCGAACCAGCGTCGTCCCAAACTGTAGACCGCCAACACACCGGTCCAGCTTGCCAGAGCAAAGGGCAGGTGGGCGGTGTATTCAGTCAGTCCACCGGTTAAGCGATACATGGCGGCCCCAATCAATATTTCGCCCGGCCCTTTCTTGTGAACGAATAACCCCCGTTCCCAGCCCTGGATCACGTCAACGGCCCGCAAAGCGACGAGCGCTTCATCACCATGCAATTCTGAATAGGCAAGGTGCGTGAAGCGCAGGTAACCCGCTCCGATCATCAACACCACCAACGCGATTGCTGGCCAACGAATGGAACGCAACCAACGGGTCGGCCGCATGCCAACCATCGGTATTACAGCTCGCTCCCCCGACCGCAATGATATCACGCCCAATCCAACTGTGAGCACAATCACAATGAGAGTAAAGGTTGACATCACTTGCCAAAAGGTCAATCCACCCGGTAGATAGCTAAGCCCCAACATGATCAACACCAGCAACACATAGCCCATCCCTACCCCAAAGATCAGATATTCCTCCAGTTCAGCCCTATCGCCATGGTGTGCCAGCAGCACTGCCGTCAGCAACAGACCGGGCAATAGGACGCCCAATCCCACCGCTGCCCAACTTTGGAGCACAAGGGGTGCTGGGGTCAACAGCAGTAGATTACACACCATCAATATGGCTAGCGGGGCGATGAACACGCCCAGCGTTTGTCGATGCATCATCGCTAGATTGATTTTCATGCGGCTTTACTCTTCCAGATTTTGATGCTCAGTGTGCTGGACTCTCAGTAAATCTCCAGGCGCTCAATCAACCGCGAAGGGCGCGCACCAACCATTGAGAAGATTTTCAACGATCCATGAATCATGCACTCTTTTTCCATAAAGCCAGATTTGTTGCAACAGCTCACATTTCATAGCACCAATGTTGAAGAGCCCCAACTCGCCATCTGCCCCACAGTCAAATCACAAAGAATTCATGTTCAATACCCACAGCGTTGCAAGCCAATCTTTTGTCGATAACTACGAAGTTTTGACGAGTTCGGTATATAATTGGCACCCTCGGCTATGTGGATCAACCCGTTGGGCCGATTGCGAAAAACCTGCCATGGTCGCCATTTCACTTGGAATCCTGTTGCTGGGCAAATCCATTACCCGTGGAACGCTGCTCGGCATGGCCCTGATTCTCTGTGGCATCCTCATTGTCAATCGCCGCCGGTGGCGAAGAGCCGGCACATGGGCAAGCAACGGGGTGCATGCTGATAGCCAGCTTATCAATTTTGGAACGGTGGACGGTGAAAAGAATTAGGTAACAGCACAGGCTGTGCTAGCGGGCCGCCACAGGTGAAAAGCCAGGCGGTCACGCTACCCGCGCTGCCGCCAGCCATCGATCAACTATTCAGACAAAAACGCAAAGAAAGCAGACTCATGAATGCACAGCACTATTTTGATCTCTCGGGCCGGGTTGCGCTGATAACTGGCGGCGGTCGCGGCATTGGGCAAGCCATGGCCGTGGCTTTGGCGGATGCAGGCGCGGACATCGCCTGCCTCTACAACACGCGCTATGAAGCGACTGAAGCATTGGTGACCGAGCGGGGAAGACGTTTTCTGCCGGTGCAACTCGATCTGACGCAAACCACCGCCGCACTGGCCCAGGATGTGGTGCAACAGGTGATGGGGGAACTGGGGCGCCTGGATATTTTGGTCAACAACGCGGGCATCATCCGGCGCGCCCCGGCCCTGGAGTATAGCACGACCGACTGGCATGAGACGTTGCAAGTGAATCTAAACAGCGTCTTCTATCTCTCACAGGCGGCGGCACGCGCCATGAGTGAACAACCCTTGAAAAACGGCTATCGCGGGAAGATCATTCAGGTGGCGTCGGTGCTCTCCTACCAAGGCGGAATTTTGGTGCCAGCCTATACCGCGGCCAAACATGCGCTCACCGGCATGACCAAGGCGTTGGCCAACGAATGGGCCAGCCTGGGCATTGGGGTCAATGCAATTGCGCCGGGCTACATTGCCACTGATAATACCGAGGCCCTGCGCAGCGACTCGACGCGCAACCAGGCCATTCTGGATCGCATTCCCGCGGGGCGTTGGGGCGATCCGGATGACCTGGCTGGTGTAACTATTTTTCTGGCATCCGCGGCATCAAACTACGTCCATGGTGCCACTTTTGTGGTTGATGGCGGCTGGCTCGGTCGCTAATGTTCACGTCGCACTCACAGCACAGCCGCAATCATCCATCGGCTAGCGGCGGGGAATGATGATCCAAAGCACGATGTAGGGGAGCAGGCCGGGCAATCCACCGGGCAGCAGCAACAGAAAGAAGCCCAGCCGGAACCAAAACGGGCTGAGGCCAAAGAAATCGGCCAACCCACCACAAACGCCGGCGATCATACCATTCTGACGTCGTAGCTCTTTATAATCGCGTGCCATTCGCAAATCCTTCTTTCCAATCTTACAGAGTAACCGCAGAAAGCGGCCCCCGTAATGTCAACCTAAAAAGTTTACTACTATTGAGTTTATTGCTATTGAGTAGTACGTGGTAACGAACGCAAAGTTGCAGTTCGCCATTCCACCGGTGGAGTGCCCAGCACTGACCACGTATACCAGAAGAGATCACGGAAGATCTGGTCTGCCCGACTTACAAGCTCATGTTACGCCCTGGGCACCGGCACGACGCACGATTTGGTCTGACGCGTTGATGTGACATGTTGATGTGACATGCAATTTAACAACACATGCGGTCAATGAACAGAGATGACTTCGCCGCCGGTCATCGCCACCAGCTCAGCCGGGGTGAGGGGAAAGAGCGCGAAAGGATGACCAGCCGCGGCGTAGAGCTGCTCCAGCGCCAGGAGATCGGCGTCGATCAAGGTGCGCAGGGGGATGGCGTGGCCCAACGGTGGCACGCCCCCAATCGCAAAGCCAGTCTGTTCGCGCACGAAATCGGCGTTGGGACGCACAAGCTTCTCGCCAATCACGTTGGCCACGGCTTTCTCATTGACGCGATTGGCACCGCTGACGAGGATCAGGAGGGCCTCTTCACTGCTCTTGCCGCGAAAGATGAGCGATTTGACGATCTGCGCCACATTGCAGCCAACCACGGCCGCGGCTTCGGCGGCCGTGCGGGTAGAATCGGTCAGTTCCATAACTTGATTGGGAAAGCCGCGGGCCTGGAGTGCATCCTGCACCCGCTGCGCACTTGGTTTGAGCACGAATGTTGCTCCGTTTTCTGTTTGTCGCTTTGTTTCTGAGTGGGCGGAGTTTCTACAGTGCGGTTGGCTTGAAAACGGTAGGTTGCCCTCTTGCCGGAACTACTGTTTTCACACAGAGCCCACTTTAGGTCGCGTCCCATTTTCGGGGGCGTACAGAAGAGGAGCAGATTGAGCGTCCGGTCTGGGCCCCCAATGTGGTACGCACCCAAGAGATCAGATCGCGTTGATATTTGGGGAAAAGCGCCAATCCATTGGGCTGCTAACGGTGAGCAGCGGGTTTTTGACCTCGCGAATTTGCACTGTTAACGGATCCTAATTGGACGGGAAATTGCCACCCAGGATGCATGGGGTTCATCCACCCTTATCCTTGGGCCACGACAAAGGCAATGGCCCGTTCGCGGTCGTGGCTCAGGCTGATCGACCACTCTTTGAGTTGCAACCGACTGCTGTGGGCAGATGCAGCGTTGTGCAACTGCAAGGTGGGTGCGCCACTAGCTGGGTCGCGCCGCACTTCAATATCGGTCCACTCGACGCCGTGACGCCAGAGGCCAGTGCCCAGTGCTTTGCCAACCGCTTCTTTGGCGGCAAAGCGCGCGGCGAGCGATTCGACCCGCGCTCGACAATCGGCCAACTCCGCGTCTGTGTAGACACGCGTGAGAAAGCGTTGGCCGTGGCGCTCTATCACGGCTTGGATGCGAGCAATTTCAACGAGATCCACTCCCGTACGGATCATCCTCACGCCCCCAGATCGTGACCAGCCACCACCACGGTGCACAACTCGGGCTTGATGTATTGGGCAGCCACCCGTTGTACATCCGCCGCGCTGATGGCATAGATCTGTGCAGCATAGCGTTCCAGATAATCCAGCCCCAGATCATACCACTCCATGTTGAGCAGCGTGGAGGCGACGCCCGCATTGGTCTCCAGCGTCAGCGGAATTACTCCTGTCATGTAGGCTTGTGTATCATCCAACTCAGCATCGGGCACGGCTTCGCTGCCCAGGCGGGCAAATTCTGCCAGAATGCTTTCGGTGGCCTGCTCGACATTGGCCGGGTTGATGCCGGCCTGGGCCACCCACAGGCCCGCGTGCAATTCGCTGTCCAGCGAGCTGTAGCTGTAGTAGGCGAGCCCCTGCTCCTCGCGCACTCGTTCACCCAAACGGCCCATCATGCCAAATTGCCCCAGAACCGTGTTGGCCACGCGCAAGGCAAAATAGTCGGGATGGGCGCGGGGCACGGCTGGCGCGCCAATGACGAGATCGGCCTGAAACTTATCTGCCATGGGATAGAAGATCTGCTGGCTCTGCACCTCGGCAATAGGTGGAATCTGCTGCTCGGCAGGCACGCCGGACCAGCTGCCAAATTGGGCGTGGATCAGATCGAGCACCTGCTGGGTCTCCACATCCCCCACCACCACCATGATTGCGCCGTTGGGGGTATAGCGCTCGCCATGAAATGTTTCGAGATCTGCTGGCTGAATGGCACGCACGCTCTCGACATAGCCGCTGACTGCCCGTCCATAGGGATGATGGCCATAAACAGTCTCATAGAAACGCAGGCTCGCCATGCGGTTTGTGTCCTGCATGCGCTCCTGCAGCCGGACCAACCGTTGTTGGCGCACCCGCTCCACTTGTTCCGCGGGAAAGAGTGGATTGCGCAGCACATCGGCCAGCACCTGCATCATCTGTGGGAAATCTTCGCTGAGGCTGGTGGTGCTGAAGCTAGTGTAGTGATTATCACTGCCAGCACCCAGAGATGCGCCCAATGCTTCCACTGTTTCATTGAATTGATCAAAGGTATAGCGTGCACTGCCGCGGGTCAACATGCTGGCGACAAAGCTGCTGAGCCCCGCCTGTTCGGCTGGCTCGTGAATCGAACCGGCGGGAATGTACCCATCGACCACCACAACCGGGGCCGAATGATTTTCGCGGACCAAGAGCGTCAGGCCATTTTGGAGAACGACGCGGGTGATATCGTCGGCGTTGGGTAGGGCATTGGAAGTCATTGAGTCTCCTCGGGCATGTACCAGCCAATGGTCTGTTTATTGGGCGCAAAGTAGTGCTGGGCCACGCGCTGCACATCGGCAACGGTGACCGCGGTCAGCTTATCGAGCCAGCTGTCGAGCCAAGTAACGTCGGCGATGATCTCACTGAAGCCGAGCCAGTAGGCCTGATAGGTGACGCTTTCGCTGCTATAGGCAAATTGCGCCTTGGTCTGTTTAATTGCCTTGGTCAGCTCGGCCTCGGTCACGCCCCCCTGCTGGATCTTGGTAATCTCGGCCCAGATCGCCTCTTCCACCGCGGTGTGCGTTGTCTCTGGGGCAAGGGTGGCGTAGAAGCCAAAGAGATGGGGATCAATGGTGGGCCGAAAGCTGGAGCTAATATCGACGGTGAGTTGGGTGTCGACCAGGGCGCGGTAGAGCCGATTGCTGCGATTGTTGGTGCCGCCGCCAAAGAGACCCATGCCCTTGGCCCCACCCAAAACGGCATCCATGACGATCAGTGGAAAGAAATCGGCGTGAGCCGCCTGGGGCGCGGGAAAGGCCAAAATGAAATAGGCGGTGGGATCACTGCCACGCAACACAATCCGCCGCTCCGCGCGCTGCTCATCTTCACGCAGCCGCATGGGTGGCACCGTGGGGCCACTGGGCAGTTGACCAAAGTAGTGCTCGATCTGTTCAAGCATTGCTGCGCCATCAAAGTCACCGACGGCCACGGCAATTGCATTGTTGGGCGTGTAGAAGGTCTGATAGTGACGGTAGAGATCATCCCGGTTCATCGCGAGCAGGTCGCTCTTCCAGCCGATGATGGGGTGATGATAGCTGTGGACGCGAAAAGCCGCGGCCTGCACTTCTTCGTTGAGCAGATAGAAGTAGCTGTTTTCGCTGCCCTCACGCTCGCTGATAATGACCGTGCGCTCCGACGCTACCTCTGCCGGATCGAAGATCGCGTTGGCCATGCGATCGCTCTCCACCTGCATGGCCAACTCCACCCGTTCCGAGGGCAATGTTTCAAAGTAGGTCGTCCAATCCTCCGCGGTCATACCATTAAAGATGCCACCGGCACGGGCGACGGCTTTATCAAATTCACCGCGCGGGAACTGTTCGGTCCCCTTGAAGAGCATGTGCTCCACCCAGTGACTAATCCCAGTGGTGCCGGGCAATTCATTGCGGCTGCCCACGCGATAAAAGAGCCAGAAACTCGCCACCGGGGCGATGTGGCTCTCCTTGAGAACGACCTGAAGTCCATTGTCGAGTGTCGTTTTGGTCAATCCTTCAACTGCCATTCAATTGTGCTCCTCGGCCCACAGCCCGATAGGTGAATCCCAGGTTGTGCAGCACCTTGGGTTCATAGATGTTGCGACCATCAACGATGATCGGTTGCTTCATGACGCCTTTGATCCGTTGCAGATCCAGCTGTTTAAATTCATTCCATTCGGTACAGACGAGCAGGGCATCTGCACCGGTGGCCAGTTCATAGGGGTCTTCGGCCAGGTGGAGATTCTTGTCGAGGCGTGCAATGTTGTTCATTGCCACCGGATCGTAACCAGCCACCACAGCACCTTCGCTCTGTAACATGCGCGAGATCTCCAGTGCCGGGGCTTCACGGATGTCGTCGGTATTGGGCTTGAAGGCCAGCCCCAAAATCCCAATGCGGGCGTTGGCTAGTTTGCCACCAACCAACTCGCGCAAATTGAGCACCGCCCAGCGACGCGCATCGCGGTTGATGTCGATGACCGCGCGCAACAGCGCGGGGTGCGAGCCATGCACGAGCGCCATGTGTTCCAATGCCTTGACATCTTTGGGGAAACAGCTGCCACCGTAGCCGAGCCCCGCGTTTAAAAACGCAGGCCCAATTCGTCTATCATAGCCCATGCCCACGGCCACTTCCTGTACGTCTGCACCCAGTCGCTCGCAGACAGTGGCGATCTCGTTGATGAAGCTGATCTTGGTGGCCAGGAACGCGTTGCTCGCGTACTTGATCATCTCGGCGGTGCGAATGTCGGTGACGACAATGCGGGCGCGCAGCGGCAAGTGAAGTTGCGCCACCTTTTCGGCGGCTTCGGGGTTGTGGCTGCCCAATACCACCCGATCGGGATTCATGAAATCATAGATTGCTGACCCTTCACGGGTAAACTCGGGACAGCTCACCACATCAAATGGGACCGGTTCAGATTGGCTGCGCGTGATGATATCCTCCACCCAGTCACCCGTGCCCACGGGCACCGTGCTCTTGTTGACGATGATGGTGTAGTGGTCCATGTGTTTGGCAACGGATTCGGCGGCCATGCGCACATATTGCAGATCGGCTTCCCCATCGACGCCACTCGGTGTACCCACGCAGATGAAGACGAACTCGGCATCGGCCAGTGCCGCGGCATAGTCGGTGGTAAAGTGCATGCGTCCGGCTTTAATGTTGCGCTCGATCATTTCGCTCAGTCCCGGCTCAAAGATCGGCACTTTGCCATTGCGCAACATGTTGATCTTCTCTTCGCTAATGTCAATAAATGTGACCTGATTCCCCATGTCGGCGAAACAAGTGCCACAGGAAAGACCCACGTAACCGGTGCCTGCTACTGCTAGATTTTTCATGGTTTTTATCCTTACCTGAATACATACAACAAATCATTCGACAGTAGTCTCCCCACAGCCAGTTGCTGTCAGCTAGCGCCAGTGGATGGTGTCGTGGCAGATTCCCTGCCCGACACCATCCCGGTAGACTACTCATTCATTGGTGCTCTGTAAACAGATAAATCGGTATTTGATGGTAGGTGTGACACCTACCATCAATTGTTGGATCGATGATTCGGTAAATAAGTAAGAGCCACATCACGTCAACCCAGCCAACTGCAGCCACGGCGTCAATGCTTGACGAATCCCGCGCGGGATTGCATGACATTCCATGGGTCCAGCCTGCCCTGTTGATTGTTGTCATGTGCCGTTGCGCTCATCACAAGCGAGCTGTGACAATTGCGCACGATGATTGCGCATGATGATTGCGCATGATGACTGCGCATAACGGTAGTGCATAACCGTAATGCATAACGGTAGCGCACAACAACAGACGAAGCCGCAAAGAGTCTATCCTGAAATTCGGTTGTGATGCTTGGAGCACCTCCAGCCAGCTACGTTGACACAGAGAATTTCAGGACATATTTTAAGTGCAAGTATTCAGAGGATTCTACTCATTTACTCTTGAGTCGCTGATTATTTACCGACTTTCCCATTTACATCAGATTTACTACGGTAAATCTACTACGGTAATCTACTGCGGTAAATCTACTACGGTTGTTCTGTTACTACATCTAGTCACATATTACGTTTGCCGCTGCATGAAGCGCGGCAACCTCTTCCTGGAAGGGGTCACAACAAGTTCGTCTATCGCAACACCGTTTGAACCCCTTCCAGGAAGACCCGTACCACAGCAACTTGTCGAGCAGAGCCACCAATTGCTTTGCCTGCTCTCCACTGGTAAGTTCTTCTCGGTGCGTAAAGCATGGACACAGCTAAAATTTTATCACACCGCCATCACACTGGGCACGAATCTCATTGGTCAGAAAGGATCAGAGCGGTGCCGAGTGGGAAACAAAGATTAAACCTGCTTTTGTGCTTTCTGAAAATCTGACCAGTGCAGGTGTGAGCGCCAAAAATAGTAGGCCCCCACCAGCGTGACCGGCAACCAAAGTGCTGCGTGCAAGGTGAAGGTGTAGCTTGCGGCCAGATTGCGCTCAACCCCAAAGGTAACCAATGTCTCGATGCCCGGTGTGTCAAAGGTGCCGATGTAGCCGGGTGCCGAAGGTAATGTGGTGGCCAGATTGACCAGGCCATTCATCAACATCAAGACGAGAAAGCTCACTTGAAAATCAAACGCATGCATGACGAACCAATATTTTACCGTCTCCATTAGCCAGATGACAATACTGGTGCCAAAGATCATCAGCACGTCGTAGCGGCTGCTCAAGCTCTGCAAGCCGACCATGAACCGTCGGTAGAAATCGTCAAGCTTGGGGCGCACAACCGCGGGCAACAGGTGAGCAGATGACCAACCGTAGACTCGGTCCATCAACTGTGGTTGAGTGGCCATCCAAACAAAGACAAGCGTGGCACCCAATAACAAGACGGTCAGCACGATCACCAGGTTACGATAGATTGGAGGCAGGGACGGGGCAAAGGGCAGGGCCAAGAAGACAAAGAGCAGCATCACCAGCCCATCAAAGACGCGCTCGATCAAAACAGTGGCCAGGCTAGAGCTAATTGCAATCTCCTCTTGCTGTTTGAGCACATAGGAGCGAATAACCTCTCCCGCGCGGAAAGGGTAGATGTTGTTGCCAAAATAGCCGATGCAGATCAATGGAAAGAGGCGCGTCAGCGGAATCTCTTTCAGGTGGCGCAGCGTAAAATGCCAACGCCAGCTCCGTGCCCAAAGCCCCACAAAATAGATGGCAACACCCGGCACAATCCACCAATAGTTTGCCGTCCGCAGCGAAGCGAGCACATCGGCCAGATGCAGCCCCGGCAAGACGAGATAGAGAAAGAACGCACTGATCAAAATACCAATCAGCAGTTGTAGGTAACGTTTCAAAAATCTTTTGCCATTCGTTTAGTACGGTGTCAATGTTGTTTGTGGGCCTTCACCGCCCGGAATGATGAACGTTGGGGAATCACCTCGGCAACAGGGTAAACAACTTACGTTGAGCCTGTCAGCCCCGGCACAGAATAGCATAATTTCTTTTAGAGTGGCAACTCTCCCAGAAAGGCAGGCAGTGCAACTGGGCGATGGCCGGAAATGACAACGGTCCGCCACCCGCTGTGGGCGACGGACCGTTCATTGAGAACCGATCCTGAAATTCGGTTGTGGTGTTTGAAGCACCGCCAACCAACTACGTCGAGGCAGAGAATCGCAGGAACGATACCAACTATGTAGTTGTTAAACGTGCGCTCGTGCGCACGAACGCTAGGCCGCGGATGCAGCCATCACTGCTGGCTCAACAGCTTCACCCAGAATCTCTTCCATGGCCATGACGTGGGCACAGACGCCGCGCAGGCTAAACTCCTCGCAGTCACAGTTCCAATTGCCGTTGTTGTACTTCACAACGTGGTTGGAATTTTCGCCATGCAACTCAACTTCAAAACTGTGAACCTTGATTCGGCGATCGCGCTCTTCGGCATATTGGCGGGCTTTGACGATACGGCTAGCAGTTGAATCCATCGTTTCACCTTTTCCTTGATCTTATGGTTCGAATCTGAGTTGTGCACCTATAACTTACATGAGGCAACTAGTCTTAGTATCTGTCCTGAAATTCTCTGCGTCGACGCAACCGGCTCGAGGTGGTTTACGCACCACAACCGAATTTCAGGATGGGCTCTTAATGCATTGATTCCCTGATGGCGTAGTTGACAGTCGGTTGAGTTCATTACAGAAATAATCGATTTGTGTGCGTGAACATCGGGAGATAAAAACAAAAACACCCAAGCGCACAGAGGCACTCAGGTGTTTCTACCAAGATGGGACCGGGTACAAGTTATACGTTGTACGCTTGCGGTAAAGCAACTTCAGCTTCACGGTGATTCGCTCCTTTTTACCTCTTGCACGAATGACGTTGGCTGCCAATGCTGGTTGAACACTTATGCTTTCAAACAACAGCTTCACTTTCTTCAACAGTTGCACTTTGCATTATAAAGAGCACAATGCAAAAAATATAGTATGAAGAATACAATATGACGGATACAGTGTAATAGCTACAAGTTAACATTCAGAATAAGGATAAGAGATGAAAGAGCCCTTACCCATCGGACTATGAAAGAGGCAAGTCGGGCTGCCGTAGAGCTAAGATGCGTGCCAAACGGCGATTGACGAGGCCACAGATAGCCACAACACGGGCGGTGTGATTGCGCCGATGATGCCTATCCATTTGGGTGATAGCCTCAAAGCAACGGGCGCGACCGATGGCGTGTTCGACGTAAATGCGGCGCTGAGCAAAAGCGGTGTTGAAGGCAACATCCTCTGGGGGGCGCGCCCGCTTGCGAGGTTTGCGCCTTGGTGAAGCAGCATTCCCTGTTGGATGGAGCTTGTCGATACCGATGTAGGCAAGGTCGCCGATGGCCCCAACACCATCCGGTAACCGTGTCAACAGTTGGCTCTGCTCAAGCAGAGCCATGTCCGCGGTTGGACCGGGCACGCTGTCAGAGACATCCACAAAGAGACCGGTTGTCTCGTCAACAGCCACTTGGCTCTTGAGGGTGTGCTGCTTCTTCTTGCCACTGTAGTACGTGTCAGCTTGCTGCGGCTCTTTGTGGCGCTGCACTCGCTGCTCGAAGGTGTCAATCAAGACCGCCAACTCGGGCGTTTGCGCCAACAAGACATCTAACTCACGGCGTTGCTTGCGCCCTGGATCTGGCATGCGCATCGTGTCCCGTCCGCTTGCCTCTAGCAGCGGCAACATGCGGGCCAGCACCCGTGAGACGCTTGACTCACTTGTCCCAAAGAGATAGGCCAGCACATGCTGTTTGGGATAGCAGCGCAACCAGACAACGCTCAGCAGCAGTTGATTGCAGATGCTCATCTCCTGATTCCGTCCGCCGCCTATCGCTCGCTGACGTGCTCGTTTGCTCAACCGTTCCTGCTCGGCTTCAACAAACTTTGGCTCGACCTCGACATATAATTCGTCGAACTCTGGCACCGACAATCCTGTCATGCTTGCAAAGACTTTCCGCTGTTCTCTGAGATACTCGTATTGGCAGATCATGACTCTCAGTATACTTCAATTACGCACTATTTTGAATGTTAACTACAGTGTAATATCTATAGTGTGACAACTACAGTGTAACGAATAGAGTGTGACGACTACAGTATGTTGAATACAGTGTGTTAAATACAGTAATCTGTTAAATACAGTGTAAAAATCTGCTACAACAGAGATGGAAGTGGATAGCTTGGACGGAGTGTGAAAAAGAAGTTATATCTGCGACAAGTTGACTCTTGTCCTGAGCAGTATAATACTGAATTGTTCGGTTGTCAACAGCATTTTTTTTAAAATTTTCCGCCAAACCAAAAATAGGGTAGGCTACTGGAGTGGCATTGTTTGCACGTCGGCAACTGCCAGATTTCCACTGCAACAGATGACGAGAACGCCCACAAGGGAACCACTACCAACTCATGGACGACCCATTTGAAAGTTGTACAACGATGTCTGCTTTCACACGAGGAAAACTGTGCAGCTTTTAGGGGTTATCTATCAGAGGACCACTACAAACCCAAGGAGTAGCCAAAGATCCATGTCCGCACAATCAAGTGAAGATCAACAAGCTGGCAAGAGCACGAGCCGCAGTGATGTGTTTTTCAACGAGTCGCTCGTGGCGGGTTTTACCCATCGGGCCTTTACCAAGGCAATGGGCTTTGACGATGAAGATCTGCAACGCCCCATCATTGGGATCTGCAACACCTACAGTGAACTGAACAACTGTAACAGCAACCTGCGCGAAGTGGCCGACGCGGTCAAGCGCGGGATCTGGCAGGCCGGGGGCTTGCCACTGGAATTTCCAACAATTTCGCTCGGTGAAGTCTTTCTCAGCCCCACCTCCATGCTCTATCGCAACCTGGCAGCCATGGACACAGAAGAGATGATCCGCGGTCAACCCTTGGACGGTGTCGTGCTGCTCGTCAACTGCGACAAGACGATCCCCGCTGCGCTCATGGGCGCGGTCAGCGCCGACCTACCCGCGATCATGCTCTCTGGTGGCCCCATGCTCAACGGGAACTACAATGGCCAAGTCCTGGGTGCTTGCACCGACTGTCGCCGCTTTAGCGATGAATTCCGCGCCGGGACCATCGACGAAGCAGAGTATCGCTCAATTGAGAATGGCGTGGTGCGCAGCCGCGGCCACTGCATGGTCATGGGTACGGCATCGACCATGAACTCGATCATGGAAGCGTTGGGGATCGCGTTCCCGGGCAACGGCGCCACACCGGCTGCCGATTCTCGCCGCCTGCAATTGGCCGAAAAGGTGGGCCGCCGGATCGTCAAGTTGGCAGAAGATGACATTCGCCCCTCACAGATCATCACTCGCCAGGCACTGGAAAATGCCATTACACTGCTCTGTGCCGTTGGCGGCAGCACCAACGCAGTGGTCCATTTGCCCGCGGTGGCCGGGCGGCTCGGCATCGACTTGCCGCTCGATCTCTTTGGTGAGATCAGCAAACGCACGCCGCTCATTGCCAACATGCGGCCCAGTGGCCAATATCAGATGGAAGATCTCTTCTACGCCGGGGGCATTCCCGCCATCCTCAAAGAACTGCTCCCACTGCTGCATGGGGATGCATTGACGGTGACGGGCAAGAGCCTGGCCGAAAACCTGGCCGATGTACAGACTCACAACCGCGAGATCGTGCGCACATTGAATGATCCGCTGCAACCGGAAGGTGGGCTGACGATCCTGCGTGGCAATTTGGCCCCCGACGGTGCCGTGATCAAACATGCCGCGGCCACGCCAGCACTGTTGCAACACCGGGGTCGGGCCGTGGTCTTCACCAGCATTGACGATCTGAAAGCACGGGTCAATTCGCCCGATCTCGATGTCAAGCCCGAGGATGTGTTGGTGTTGCAGAATGCCGGCCCAGTGGGCGGCCCCGGCATGCCCGAGGTGGGAAATATTCCCATTCCCGAGAAGTTACTCAAACAGGGGATTCGCGACATGGTGCGCATTTCCGATGCACGCATGAGTGGCACGGCCTACGGCACCATTGTGTTGCACGTGGCGCCGGAAAGTGCAGTGGGCGGACCATTGGGTCTGATCCGTGATGGGGATGAGATCGAGCTGGATCTTCCCAGTGGGCAGATCACGCTGCACGTGGACGAAGCCGAGCTGAGCCGGCGGCGGGAAGCGTGGCAAGCGCCCGCCCCGGCACACCAGCGCGGCTATGGCCAGCTCTACATCGAGCATGTGTTGCAGGCGCCACAGGGGGTCGACTTTGATTTTCTGCGCGGGAACGATCCAGTGGGCGTGACGGAACAGCCCAAATTCTAATCATCCCGGTGCAGCTTTTGAAAAAAAGAGAGAGGCGGCCCAAACCCATGCCGGTTCGAGCCGCCTCTGCTTCTTCATCCATTCACATGCTGCCCCGCTACTGCCGGTCCCAGCGCAGCGGGTGCTGACACACTGCTTTCACAGAGAAAGCAAATGATCTTGAAACCTGCGGAGTGCGCATTCTCTACTGCGCACGTCCAGCGGTAGAGAACGCTGATTCCGCCATTGGGCAACGTTACCATGATTTCTCGATCAGCCAGTCAGGTCAGAGAGTAAATTCCGTTGCCATTGGATTGGAATCGTCCCCGGCACGGACTGCCATGATCCTGTCTACAATCCTACGCTGTAGCCAGTGCTGGGAATGTGATCGCCTTGGATCTCTCCCTACCTTGCAATGTCAATGGCCCTGGTAGATCCCGGCGTAAATCAGGCCACACTCGTTTTGCCGCTTGCACTCAGGTTGTACGGCCTGATTACCTGCCGGGGTGTTTACGCCATGCTGTACCAGGGTGCCCACTTTAGAGTCTGTCCCACCAAACTCGGATGTTGGAGACGCCCCCTTCTTCATAGTACTCAACCCGTACCGAATGGTGTCCCTCGCCGAGATAGATGTCGCCAAAGTAGCTCTGCGTGGGATGTTCGCTCCATTGGTTGATGATCAGGTGGCCATCCACATAGACGCGCACGCCGTCATCGGCCATGGCATAGAAGCGATAGGTGCCAGTCTTGACGTAGGTGCTGCGCTCCCAAACGACGCTGAAGCGGTCATCGGGCACCCCATTGCCGGGGCCGCCACCGCCCCAATCAAAGTTCACCGCACCATCCGTACGCACAAAGACGGGCGAACCTTCCATATATTTATTGTTAAAGTAGGTTCCGTGCCAGCCATCAACTGGTTCAGGCTTCGGTTCAGGCTTGGGTTCGGGTTTTGGTGGGTGCGGGCAATGGTAGCCGGGCAGATAGAGCACTTGGCCCACCTCCAGCCGGTTTACGTTGTACAGATTGTTCAGGTAGACCAGGTGATGTACGGTTGTCCCATACCAGTAGGCAATTTCGGCCAACGTGTCCCCATGGCGCACGATGTGGATGCACTCCGAACCTGGATGCGGTTTCGGCTTGGGCTGGGGTTTGGGCTGTGGCTTGGGTGGCGGATAGTATGGCTTGTGATGGCCAGGAATGCAGAGCCGCTGCCCCACGTAGACATGGTTCCAGTTATAGATCGCGTTGATCTGCGCCAACTTGTGCGCGTTCACGCCATAGTAGACCGCAATGTGCGAGAGCGTCTGCCCATATTGCACAGTGTGATGGTAGGCACAATGGGGGCCACCCTCATGCTTGGTTGGCTTGTGGTATCCATGTGGGATGTACAACTTCTGCCCCACATAGATGTGATTGGCGTTGTGAAGCCCGTTGGCTTTCATCAACGCATGGGTGGTAGTGCCATGCCACACAGCAATCTCGCTCAGGGTATCTCCCGGCTGCACCCAATAGTAGACACCCGAATAGCTAGCCGAAGCATTGGCAGTAGCCACTGGTGCAGCGTGGGCCGCATTGGGCAGGAGCGCGGCTCCAAGCGCCAGGATGAGTACAAAAGAGACAAAATGCAGCCGCCGGAGCCAACCAGCCTGGCGAACCGCTGTTCGAGGGGAGCGCATGGTAGCGGGTTTCATGCGTTTGGCAAGAGGTATATGCATAGAATACTCCTTTGTGGAAGGTGATGGGTTGGAACTGCACTGTTGTTTGTAAAGCAGTTTGGCAAGCGTGTGTAAGGCAATATAAACGGTTGGGCTTTCCAGACCAGCGAGTGGCCTGTAGTGCGGTTGGCGTGAAAACGGTAGATTTGTGGGCGGTCTACCAAAGGGGTAGCACCGCCGTTTTCAAACAGAGCCCACTTTGGAATGAACGCTATCATAATACCAGACGCAAAAAAGCGTGCAGAAGTTGCGCCAGAATATACAGAAAATTTCCGATCAAAAGCGGAATGACTGCCCGCGCACGGGTCTTGCCACCTTGGCCACGTTGGCTTGTTGCAGTTTGCCTGCCAACGTTTGCATTGGTTCGGGCTCACCATGAACCAGAAAGAGCGTCTGCAAGCGCTTCCGATCCAACTCGCGAGACCAGCGCAAGAGCCCAGCTTGGTCCGCGTGGGCACTGTAGCCGTCGATCGTCTCGACCTGAGCACGGCGTCTGTATTCTTCGCCAAAGATGTGCACCTGCTCTTGTCGTTCACGCAGTCGGCGCCCCAAGGTGTGTTGGGCCTGGAAGCTAACGATCAACACCGTATTTGCCGGGTCTTCAATATTGTTTTTTAGGTGGTGCAAAATACGGCCACTTTCGGCCATGCCACTGGCGCTGATGATGATCGCTGGCTCGTTTAGAAAATTGAGTTGTTTGCTGCGGCGCACGTCGCGTACATATTCGAGGTTGCTGTAATCAAAGGGGGCTTTGCGCCCCCCGTCATTCATAAAGTCGCGCAATTCAGGCCGCCACACTTCCGGATGCATGCGAAAGACATCGGTCGCGTTGACAGCCAATGGGCTATCCACAAAGAGAGGCAATTCGGGAATATCGCCATTGACGTCGAGCTGGTTCAACGCATAGACGAGTTCCTGTGTGCGCCCCACGGCAAAGGCAGGGATAATGATCTTGCCCTGCCGGCGAGCAGTTTCGTTGACCACGTTGCGCAGCTGTTTCCGGGCGGATTCGTACGCATCGTGGTGGCGATCCCCATAGGTGCTTTCCATGATCACGATGTCGGCATCGGGCGGCGTGGTTGGTGGATTGAGAATGACACTCTCGTGTCGGCCCAAGTCCCCGCTAAAGACCAGCCGCCAATCTTTGCCCGTCGCGTGTTCATGAATATCCAGCTGAACGGATGCCGCGCCCAGGATGTGGCCCGCATCGTGCAAGGTAAGGGTCACCCCATCGGCAATGGAGACGGGGCGCTGCAGACCGATGCCAATAAATTGGGCAAGGACCTTTTGCACGTCATCCTGCGTGTAAATCGGCGCCACGGGCGGCTCGCCCTTGCGTTTGCGCCGTTCGTTCACGTAGGCGACATCCTTTTCCAAGATGTAGCCACTATCCATCAACATGTAGGTACAAAGATTGCGCGTGGCAGATGTACACCAGATGTTGCCGGTAAAACCTTGTTTGACTAAGTTGGGAATATTACCAGAATGGTCGATGTGAGCATGGCTCAACACCAGCGCATCGATCGAAGCAGCATCGAAAGGTAGAGTCAGATTGCGCGCGTAGGTTTCGGCGCGCCGCCCTTGGTAGAAGCCACATTCCAGGAGAATCCGCTGATTGTTGACTTCAACCAGATGCATCGAGCCGGTGACTTCTTGAGCGGCACCATGGAAGGTAATCTGCATGTGCAACGTGCTCCAAATTTTATGGGTCAGCTGGTGGACGGCTTCCCTGTTATTGTACGGCGTTTTCTTTGAATGTGCAACAAGATCGTGGGGCAAGCCCGGGCTGCGCTGGCTGTTTGACAGGGAAGATTGGCAAATGGTATACTGCTGCCAACGTTGGCAGCGATTCCACCTGCGAGTCGTTGACAGCGACTTCCCTTTTGCATTTGCCTTTTGCATTTGTAGTATTCTTGTACGAGAACTCGGACCGACAGCACCCATCTGTTTGTGCTCCCCACAAACGGGTTGCGCTCCGACACCCGCTGCCGAACAAGCGCTTTCCAATCGAACTTTTAATAGGGTTTCCAGCGGGCTTTTGCTAGAGCTGTTGCGTTTCGCTCGTTACCGTTACTGTTCCCAAGCATTTTCCTGGTTCTGACAACTCGATACCATGACAGCCACCCTGCGCGATGTTGCGCGCGAAGCGGGTGTATCAATTCGCACCGTCTCACGCGTTGTCAACAACAAAGAAGAGATTGCTGACGAGACTCGCCAGCGGGTTCTGACTGTCATTGATCGGCTGGGCTATCGACCCAACACACTCGCCCGCAGTTTGGTTTCGGGCAAAACCCGCTCCATCGCCGTGGTCATTCCCCAGATCACCGACCCATTTTATCCCGAATTCGTCCAGGGCGTCGAAAGTGTGGCCCGCCAGCAGGAGTACCATGTCTTTCTCTGCAATACAGATGAAGATCCAGCCCAAGAATATAGAACCTTGGAAGCGCTGGCCAGCAAGCAGGTAGATGGGATCATTCTCTGTGGCACACGGCTAAATCGCGAGCAGTTGTGTCAGGCCAATGCACTGCACAAACTCATCTTGATCACCAGTAAAGCACCAGCAGATCTCGCCACAGTCAACGTACAGGAAGAGCTTGGTTACGCTGCACTCACCGAACACCTGCTCCAGTTAGGGCATCGGCGTATCGGCCACATTGCTTGGCTCTTACACGGCACCAATGCACGCCTCGACGGCTATCGAAATGCGCTGCAAGAGCGAGGGATCCAGCCACGGCCAGCCCACGTCGAAGCGCTCAAGCAGGCCACCATTGATGACGGTCGGGCAGCGGCTCATCGGTTGCTGGATCGGGTTCCAGCCTTGACGGCCATCACCTGTTACAACGATCTCGTTGCCGTGGGTACGCTTCAAGCCTGTGCCGATCGCAATCTGGCGGTGCCCACAGATGTTGCCGTGGTTGGTTTTGACGATATTTTGCTCGCGGCGCTGGTCGAACCGGCACTCACGACAATGCATGTTGATCGGTTCAAGCTTGGAGAGATGGCCACCGAACAGCTGCTGCTGCAACTCCAAACCACGGATGAGACGCCAACGCCGAGCCCTCCCCACCTCGTGGAGCTGCCAACCCGGCTGGTGATTCGCACCACCTGTGGTGCCAACGCCACAACCGGACGCTGGGCTTGACTCGGTATACAAACGTAGAAAGTCGACCGAAGAGCTGCATAGCATACTTGCTGGCATTCAACATCCGCACCGCCATGAATCGAGGGTGCTCGCAGGCAGCACTCGCGGAAGCGGACTTTCACCGGCGTTGTGCGCGAGCCTCGGGGTACGCTCCACTAACCCGAATCATTGACACGACCGCTCATCGAGGAAATGACTGCTCCTCCCCACCTAGCTTACCCTTACCCTGGTCTTTTTCTACCAGAAATAGAGTTGGGGTCAATATGAGCGGCATCTGGGAGATGCCGCTCATTGTCACCCGCTCGCTGGAAATGCGCACGGTCGAAGTTGGGATCGCGCTGTTGCGCAATCAATATAACGTCGATTTCCCGCTGCAAATGACCGCGGCCACG
Source organism: Caldilineaceae bacterium (assembly GCA_965228585.1). Taxonomy (GTDB): domain Bacteria; phylum Chloroflexota; class Anaerolineae; order Caldilineales; family Caldilineaceae; genus JAHBVH01. The sequence continues at coordinate 725,343 of CBDDHX010000004.1, read as the reverse complement.
CTGGTCTCACTGCCAATCATGATTATCTTCTTCTTCGCCCAGGAATATTTCATGGAAGGGATCAACCTCTCTGGTACGAACAAATAGGGGCAACAGGTGCATCGTACTTTTGGGATGGTAACGCCCGTTCACTGGAGCCAGCGCTGAGCTGCTTCGTCGTGCCACCGCGGATGGCAGCTCCCTGCGGTACATGAGTTGACAGATTTCCATGGTGCTTTAGAATGGGTAAAGAGACCATGCTCGCCACGCTGAACCATTTGCAGACTCATTATGGCGGTGCAGCGGGCTACCTGGCCGCTTGTGCTCTCAACCAAACGACACTTACCCAGTTGCGGGCCCGCCTGTTGGCGAGCTAGCGCAGACCATCATCCCTGGCCAAGCCAGAGCGATGCACGAAAGACAGATTGAAGAACGACCGCCCATGTCCCATTTTGCCATTCGACCCTATCACCCCAGTGACCTCACCGCGCTCCATCACATCTGCCTCGGCACCGGCGATTCTGGCGAAGATGCCACCCATCTTTACCAGGACCCCGAGCTCATTGGCCACTACTATGCCGCGCCCTATGCCCTGCTGGAACCTGAACTGAGCTTTGTTCTCACCTGTGATCACGTGCCCTGCGGCTACGTGCTGGGCACCCGCGACACGGCCGAATTTGGCCGTCGATGCGAAGCAGAGTGGTTTCCCCCGCTGCGTGCCCGCTATCCACTCCCCGCGGCAGAAGACAACTCGCGCGATGCAGGCATGATCCGCGCCATTCACCGTGGACACCAACAGACACACACCTTTCCCGCCTATCCCGCGCACTTGCACATCGACATTCTGCCGGTGGGGCAAGGGCACGGCTGGGGGCGTCGCCTGATCGAGACCCTCACGATGCAGATGCACGCGCTCGGTGTGCCAGCTGTGCACCTGGGCGTCGGCGCGCGTAACACGCGCGCCATCGGCTTTTACGAACACGTCGGCTTTGAACGCATACGCGCAACAGAATCGGGCTTGGTGATGGGCATGCAGCTCGCCAGCACCTGACGCCCACCAACCGCGGCAACGTTGCCCGGCTCAATCGAACAAATCGCACAATTGCAGGAGTTAGCCATGGCCAAGCGCCCCAATATTTTGATCTTCATGACCGACCAGGAACGAGCCGACGTGGTGGCCCCCGACCATCCGTGCCAGACCCCCAACGCCGATCGGCTCGCCCAGGAAGGCATTCGCTTCACCCAAACCTATTGCCCCGCGCCCCATTGCTGTCCCTCGCGCGCGACCTTCATGAGTGGGCTCTACCCCAGCCGCCACGGCATCTACAACAATATCAAAACGCGCACCGCCATCAATACCGGTCTCAAGCCAGAGGTCACCCTCTTTTCCGAACAGTTACGTGACGCGGGCTATCGGACGGTGCTCTGTGGCAAATGGCATGTCTCCGGGGAAGAAGATCCCAGTGATCGTGGCTGGGAGGAACGGGCCGTGACCGGGGCGGGCAACACCTTCCACTCCCGTTCGATTGATGATTGGCGCCAGGGCCCGCGCACGGAAGACACGAGCGGCCGCGAACGGCCGCGCGGTCACGTACAGCGACCGGGGTGGGGCGATTTCACGGTCTATAAGACGCTGCCCAATGGCGGCCCCAAAGGCTATGAAGCCGACGCCGATTACAAGGTGTTGCAAGCCGCGTTGGATGCGCTGTCCGAAGTGGCCGCGGGTGATGAACCGTGGTGTCTCTTCGTCGGCCCCATTGGCCCACACGATCCCTTCAACGTCCCCCAGAAATTTGTCGATCTCTATGACCCCGAACAGATCCCGTTGCCAGCGAGCTACGGCGACACGCTGGAGGATAAACCACGCATCTATCAGCGCCAACGCCGACAGCTGTGGGACCAGCTGAGCGCAGCCGAGGTGCGCGAATCGATTGCCCACTACTACGCCTATTGCACCATGGAAGATGCCATGTTTGGCGAAGTCCTCGATGCACTCGATGCCACGGGCCAAGCCGACGAGACACTGGTCATCTTCCTGTCGGATCACGGTGATTACTGTGGCGATCACGGGCTCTATCTCAAGGGGATTCCTGCCTTTCGCGAGGCGTATCACGTGCCCTGTATCATGCGTTGGCCACAGGGCATCACCCGCCCCAATCGCACGGTAGATGCCTTTGTCTCGCTGGCCGATTTTGCCCCCACATTTCTCGATATAGCCGCGATCGACGATCCACATTATCGAACCGGGCAAAGTCTGCGCCCATTCTTCCGTGACGAGACACCTGATGAATGGCGCGATGCCCAATACACCCAGTGCAACGGCGTTGAACTTTACTACACGCAGCGCAGCGTCACCACCAAAGAGTTCAAGTACGTCTACAACGGCTTTGACTTCGACGAACTCTATGATCTGCGCAGCGATCCCCACGAGATGACCAACGTGGCCGAAGATCCCGACTATCAAGCCATCAAACGCGAGCTCGTGCACAAGTTGTGGCAATTTGCTGCCCAAGAAGAAGATATTATCTTCAATCCCTACGGCACCGTGGCCCTCGCGCCCTGGGGACCAGCCGACGCTCTGGCGGGGTAGCAGAGTGCGGGGCTAGGTTGCGTTGACATTGCAAATTCGTGGGGGTAACACCCGCTGCTCACCATTGGCAGCCCAATGGATTGGCGCTTTTCCCCAAATGTCAACCTTGCCCGCTTGTCACCATTCTCAAGGAGTCCACCATGTCCGACACGTTCCCCCGTCGTGTCCAGCACTATCAGATGGCGCAGCAGTTGCGCAAAGGAGAAGCGGCAGAAGCGCGCCTCGACCGCCACTTTGCCGACCGGTTCTTGATTCAGCCAGCCACGCGCGCAGAGCAACGCAAGGGCATTGACCGCCACCTCACCCACCGCACGAGTGGCGAAACCTACACAATCGAGTACAAAACGGATTGGACCGCGACTCGCACCGGTAATGCCTTTATTGAGACCATTTCGGTTGATACAGAACAGATTGCTGGCTGGGCCTATACGGCAGAGGCCAGTTGGCTCGCCTATTATCTGCCCCAAGGAGCAACCGTCTACCTCATAGCATTCTCCAGCCTGCGCATCCACCTGCCCCGGTGGCAACAATGCTACCCACCCGCCCCACCCATCCCCAATCGCGGCTATCACACCCACGGACTACTGGTTCCGCTCTCCGCCGTGGGCCAAATCGCCAGCCGCATTGAAAGGGTTTGACGGCAGTGGAGAGGCAACATACAATACGCCCGGTATGCTGTTGCTTTGCCGGCACAATTAGTGGATACCCTCCCCACGCGGGGTTCTTACCTTACCCAGATCTTTTTCTACCAGAGGTGGAGTTGGGGTCATGTCCCAGGGAGAGTCATTCCACCTTCGCGACTTGTGGGTAAAGGTAAGACGTGGGTTGACGGTCGCTAAGCAAGCTCTATTTGAAAACGGTACTGTTGCGCCTTGGGTAGACGGTCAAAAAAGCTACCGTTTTCAAGCCAACCGCGCCATAGAACTAATCCTGACTTCCCCCCAACCGAGGAACCGACCATGAATTTTATTATCTTTCAGCCCGACGAGCTGCGTGCCGAGAGCGTGGGCTGCTATGGCCATCCCATGGCACCAACACCTCACATCGACGCGCTGGCCGCGCAGGGCACACGTTTTGATCAATGTCACGTGCAACACACCGTCTGCACGCCCTCGCGCTGCAGCATGATGACCGGCTGGTATCCCCACGTTCGTGGTCATCGCACCCTCTGGCATCTGTTGCGCCCCGATGAACCCAACCTGCTCAAATATCTCAAGCAGGCGGGCTACACTGTGTTGATGTATGGCAAAAACGATCTGCTGGCCCCAGGCAGCTTTGCCGACAGCGTAACCGCGGCCAAGTCACACGGGGGCGGCAAATTTGGCCAGAACCCATATGCATTTGATGATCTCCGTTACTACAGCTTTCTCTATGAACCCTACGCTGGACCACTGGAAGAGCATGGTGACTATGCCAATGTACACGCCGCGATCGAATTCCTGCGCACCAAGCCAGCGGAGCCATTCTGTCTCTTTTTGCCGCTGACCTTCCCCCATTGCCCCTACTCGGCGCCACAGCCATGGCACGATCTGATCGATCCCGCGGATCTGCCCCCACTGCGCCCCGCCGATCTGCCCAACCGACCTGAATTTCACGCGCTGATCCGACAATATCGCCGGCTCGATCAACTGCCTGCGCCAGAGCAAGAGCAACTGCTGCGCAAGATCCAGGCAGTCTATCTGGGCATGACTGGCTTCATCGACCAGCTGCTGGGCCAGCTGTTAGCGGCGCTCGATGAGAGTGGTCTGGCCGACTCGACCACAGTTACCTTCACCTCGGATCACGGTGATTATGCCGGCGACTACGGCTTGGTGGAGAAGTGGCCCAACGCCGCGGAAGATCTGATCACGCGCGTGCCGCTAATCGTGCGCACGCCCGGTGGCAAGGCTGGCCACGTGGTCAATGAGCCGGTGGAGCTGTTCGACCTGATGGCGACGACGCTGGAACAGGCGGGGATCGAGGCAGAACATAGCCACTTTGCACGCAGCTATGGCGCACAGTTGCAGGGCGCGGCGGGGGAGAGCGAACGCGCAGCCTACACCGAAGGAGGCTATGCCCGCCACGAACCCCACTGCTTCGAGGGCCGCCCCGATCGAGATCCATTCGCCCGCGACGTACAGAATATCTATTACCCCAAAGGGCAACAACAACAGGAGCATCCCGATAGCGTTGGTCGTGTTGTTGCCATGCGCACCAACACCCATCGCTTTGTCTATCGCCCCACCGGCCAATGTGAGCTATATGACCTTGCCACAGATCCCCAAGAGTTGTACAATCTCTATGACACTCCCGAACAGACAACAACCCAACGCGCCCTGGAGCAACAACTGTTGGCGTGGCTGGCACAAACAAGCGATGTCACCCCCCATGCAACTGACCCACGTGGCTACAGTTGAGGGGCGACACGACGCCTGCGAATGCTCGCACCATCAACAAAAAACCCGGGGCAAGAAAGGATAGTCGTCAGATGCCTTTTGCCGTGGATATGCGTTTTGGCGCGCAAGTGCCAATGCGCGATGGCGTTTGTCTCTCCACCGATCTCTATTTGCCACGGGCGGATGGACCATTTCCCACCATTCTGATCCGCACCCCCTATAGCAATCAAACCGAGCCATCAGTTGCACGGGCGCGGGCGCTGGCCAACAATGGCTATGCCGTGGCACTGCAAGATACCCGTGGACGGTGGGACTCGGGCGGCGACTACTATCCATTAAAGTATGAAGGTGCCGATGGCTACGACACCCAGGAATGGATCGGCACCCAGGTGTGGAGCAATGGCAAAATCGGCACATCGGGCGCGTCCTATCTGGGCCATGTGCAGTGGCAGAGTGCACCCTATGGCAGCACCAATCTGACGGCAATGGCACCACGCGTCATGGGGGGCAACTTTTACAAGCTGCTGCGGCCGGGCGGTGCGCTCCAACTGAACCTCTGTGCCACCTGGGGCGCTGGCATTAGCGAACATACCAACCAGATCATCGAATTTCATCATTGGTCCGAGCTATTTTACACGCTGCCGCTCACCGCGCTGGATCAAGCCACCGGGCGCGCGCTATCTTTTTGGCAGGATATGCTGCTTCACCCCGACTACGATGAATATTGGTCGCCGATGAATATCGAGGAGCGGTGGGGCGAAATCGGTGTGCCCGCGCTGAACATGGGCGGCTGGTATGATATTTTTGTCGAGGGGACGTTGGCCTGCTTCAATGGCTTGCGCGCCCATGGCCGTACCCCGGCAGCCCGCCAAAGCCAGCTGATCATTGGACCGTGGGCCCATTCGCTCAGCACTTCGCCCAAAGTTGGCGACATTGACTTTGGCTTTCATTCCATGTACGACCTCGACTTGCTGGAGCTGCGCTGGTGGGAGCAGTGGCTGCGCGGCAACGAGACGGGCATTCTCAATGAAGGGCCGCTGCGGCTCTTTATCATGGGCAGCAACAAATGGCGCGAGGAAAAGGAGTGGCCCCTGGCGCGGACCGATTGGCAGCCCTGGTATCTGCACAGCAACGGCGGCGCCAACACGCTGCGCGGCGATGGCGGCTTAACCCCAACCGCGCCGGGCAGCGAGCCAACCGATCACTTTGTCTATGATCCCAACTATCCCGTGCAGACCAACGGTGGCAACACCTGTTGTGCCCCCCACATTACGCCGTGGGGGCCGTACGATCAGCGGGGGGTGGAGATGCGCAGCGACGTGCTCTGCTACACCAGCGAACCATTGACCGCGGATCTGGAGATCACCGGCCCAATTACGCTCGTGCTCTATGCCGCCACCGATGGCCCCGACACCGACTGGACCGCAAAGTTGGTTGATGTGGCACCCAGCGGTTATGCTAAAAATCTCTGCGATGGGATCATCCGCGCCCGCTACCGCACGAGCATGAGCGATCCGTCCCTGCTGACGGCCAATCAGATCTACCGCTACGAGATCAACGTTGGCGTGACGGGCAACGTCTTTCGCAAGGGGCACCGCATTCGGCTAGAGGTTTCTTCATCCAACTTTCCCCGCTTTGATCGCAACCTGAATAGTGGGCAACCCGAGGGAACAAGCAGAGAGATTCGTGTGGCAAGGCAGACCCTCTATCATGACAAGGAGCATGCGTCCCATTTGATCCTGCCGGTGATTCCCAAAGCGGAGTGAAGTGCACGGACGTTATCGTTCAATCTGACTGGACTTACGCAACTTCAGTGCGGTTGGCTTGAAAACGGTAGGTTTCCCGCTTGCCGGAACTACTGTTTTCAAACAGAGCCACTTTTGTCGAGAAGAGCCACAAATCACTTTGCCTGCTCTCCGCTGGTAAGCTCTTCTCGGTGCGTACGTCATGTTTAAAAAATCATACGCTATCACAAACAAAACAAATGAAGGGGTATTCATGAAACTCGTATCTTATAAACCACGTGGCGCCAGCGCGCAGTTGGGCGCAGTTGTCGATGATCAAGTCATCAATCTGGCCGAGGCTTCTGGTGGTACATTACCCAATGACATGCGTGCCTTCCTCCAAATGGGGGATGCTGCGTTGCAAGCCGCGGAGCAAGTTGCAACCAAGCAAAATGCCACCGAACAAGGCGTTGCGTTGGATGATGTCAAGCTGCTATCGCCCATTACGGATCCGGGCAAGGTGGTGGCGATTGGGCTGAACTATATCGATCACATCAAAGAGAGCAACGCCGAAGTGCCAAAGATTCCGATCATGTTCACCAAATACACCAGCTCCATTGTTGGCCACGGCGATGAAGTACGCTGGGATCCCAAGGTGTCGGAAAAGGTGGACTGGGAGATCGAGCTGGCCGTGGTCATTGGCAAAAGTGCCTATCGCGTGAGCGAGGATGAGGCAATGGAGTACGTGGTTGGCTACACCGTCTGCAACGATGTCAGCGCGCGCGATCTGCAGATCGAAAAGGGCGATCAGTGGATCCGCGGCAAATCGCTCGATACCTTCTGTCCGCTGGGCCCCTGCCTCGTCACCAAGGACGAGATCGCGGATCCCCACAACCTGCCACTCAAGACCACGGTCAATGGCAAGGTCATGCAGGATTCCAACACCAAAGAACTGCTCTTCAAGATCCCCTACCTGATCAGCTACCTGAGCCAGGCATTCACGCTCGAACCTGGCGACGTCATCATCACGGGTACGCCTCCCGGCGTTGGCATGGGCATGAAGCCACCCCTCTATCTCAAGGATGGTGACGTGATGACGGTGGAGATCGAAGGCATCGGCGCGCTGACCAATTCCTGTGTAGAGATCAAGTAAGTAGAGATCAAGTCAATTATGAGCAACGAAACCTTTCTGCTCACCGGTTCCATGGGCTGTATCGGAGCCTGGGTGATGCGCAATCTAGTCGAGGACGGGGTCAAGGTCATTGCCACCGACCTGGCCACGGAGCCGGTGCGCCCCCGCCAGGTGATGGGGGACGCGGCGCTGAGCAAGGTGACCTTTGCACAGCTCGATGTCACTGATCTGAAGGCCGTGCGTTCGGTTGTCGAAGAAAATGGCGTGACCCACATTGTGCATCTGGCTGGGTTGCAGGTGCCCTTCTGCCGTGCCAACCCCTCGCTGGGCGCGCAAGTCAATGTGGTGGGCACAGTTAACATCTTTGAAGCCGCCCGCCACGCCGGGGTTAAGGGACTGGCCTATGCGAGTTCGCTGGCCGTGCTCGGCCCCGCCGAAGATTATCCCGCAGGCAAGCTCGAAGACGATGTGCCGCTGTTGCCACGCACGCTCTACGGCGTCTACAAGGTGGCCAATGAGGGTACGGCCAAGATCTACTGGCAGGATTGGCAGGTAGGCAGCGTCGGGCTACGTCCCTACATCGTCTATGGCGTGGGCCGCGATCAGGGCATGACCAGTGATCTGGCCAAGGCAATCCTGGCGACAGCGGCGGGCAAACCCTTCCACATTCGCTTTGATGGGCCGGTGGGGCTGCAACACGCCAACGACGTCGCGCAAATGTTCATTGGCTCGGCCAGGGCCCAACACCAGGGCGCGGCCGCGTGCAACCTGCGCAATGATGTGGTCAGTGTGGCAGATTTTGTGGCCATGCTCAAGGAGATTGAACCGAGCGCACAGATCACGGTCGCGGCAGACAATCCGCTTCCGTTCCCGTGGGATCTCGATGATGGTGGGCTGCGCGAGATCCTCGGCGGCATGCCGTGGACCCCAATGCAGAACGCGATCCAGCAGGACCTCGCTCATTTCCGCCGGCTGCTGGATGAAGGATTGATCGATCTGGGGCAGCTAGAGAATTAATCTGCGCCCTGCTCCGAGAAATTTGCTAATTGTTTCGGCCATTCGAGCAACCGAGGTTCCTGCAAAGACCTCGGTTGCTGAATCCCCGGAAGAGGAAGCCCACCGGATTCTAGTGCTGCGTAAAATACGCTATTGCGTTTTTACCCCCTCCGCAACCCTCCTCTGGCAGGAGAGGGAGCCGATTGTTCGTCGAGCAAATGACCGCTCCTCAGCCCACATGGAGTGAGGCCGGGGGGCGGCCCGAAGACCATGGGATTTACGTTACGCTACAGTCAGTACACCGTAACCTAAATTTTGCGAGCTTCGCCACGGTGCAAAGGAGTGCGTTGCACAGGTGCAAGCACGATCATTTTGCACCAGATCGTGTCACCTGTGCGATGCACTCAAAGATCCAATCTGGACGGATCCCGAAAACGAAGAAACTTATTTTACGCTGTGCTGATAAATAAACCCCTTAAAAGTTGCATAGTTTTCCTCGTGTGAAAGTACACATATCTGTACAACTTTTAAATGGGTCGTCCATTCGTGCATCGTTAACGGGAGATCTGACAGTGAGCAGCGGGTTTCCAGCCCTGCTGCTAGCAACCTGTCAAAATCCGGCTTTCTACAGCACTAGTCAGTGGGGCGTAAATACCACGGCGGTAACCAGGCCATGTAACTCGAGTGAAGAGGCAAAATCAAGTGTGGCCTGATTACCGCCGGGATGTACTAGTTACAGGCTCGATTTCACCTAAAGTGGGCTCTGTTTGAAAACAGTAGTTCCGGCAAGCGGGAAAGCTACCGTTTTCAAGCCAACCACACTGTAGCATTAGTTGAGAAGGAACCTCATGACCGCAATCAAAACCGTCCCGTTGGGCGACAAGAATTCCCTGCAAGTGACCAACTTTGGCCTGGGCACTGCGCCCATCGGCAACACGACAGCTGTCTCTGATGCCGACGCCGATGCCACAATCCAGCGCGCCTATGAATTGGGCATTCGCCTCTTTGACAGCGCACCCCTCTATGGCAAGGGCGAGGCCGAAATTCGCCTGGGGCGCACCCTGCGCGGCATCCCGCGCGACAGCTACGTCCTTTCAACCAAGATCGGCCGCGTGCTCAACGCCGACCGCAGCGAATTTGTCTATGACTACTCCTACGATGGCGTGATGCGGAGCCTGGAAGGGAGCCTGCAACGGCTGCAGACCGATTACGTCGATGTTGTGCTCGTGCATGATCCCGATGCCGATAAAGTCGATCACGAGCAGGATGCGCTCGAAGGGGCCTTTCCCACGTTACAAGAGCTGCGCGAACAGGGCGTGATCAAGGCACTCGGCGCGGGGATGAATCAGTGGGAGATGGAGCAACGCTTTGCCCAACAGGCCGACCCCGATGTGTTTCTGCTGGCCGGACGCTATACACTGCTGGAGCAGACTTCGCTCGATTTTCTGGACTTTTGCCACGAAGAAGGGATTGGCATCTTCCTGGGCGGCGTCTACAACAGCGGCATCCTCGCCACCGGCCCCAAAGAAGATGCCCAGTACAACTATTCAAATGCACCCGCGGCTGTGTTGGCAAAGGCACGCAAGCTCAAAGCAGTCACCGACCGCTTCAACGTGGGGCTCAACGTCACTGCGCTGCACTTTGCCCAGGCGCACCCCGCGGTGACAGCGCTGGTGGTCGGGGCAGTGAAACCGGATGAAGTGGAGGCCAATGTTGATGCCCTGCACACAGAAGTGCCCGGTGAATTGTGGAAAGAGCTGCAGGATCAAGGGTTGATCTATACAGCAGCACCGACACCCTGAAGAGAGAGGTTGCCCCATGCTTGAGAAGCCCGGCAATGATCCAGAACGCGTGAGTGCCCAATACCGCACGAGCGCCAACCTGGATGCGCGCATTCGTCTGCACAAAGAGTATAGCACCAACCAATATGGATGGCTCTCCTGGGTCTTTGATCATCTGCTGGCGCTGCCCGACGACGCAGCCATTTTGGAAATTGGCTGTGGCACCGGCCAACTGTGGGCAGAGAATGCTGGGCGCATCCCCACCGGTTGGCAGATCACGCTGACAGACCAGTCAGCCGGTATGTTGACGCAAAGCCAGGCCGCGCTGGCATCACTCACCCGTGGGATCACCTTTGAGCAGGCGGATGCCGAAAGATTGCCCTTTGCCGCCGATCAATTTGATGCCGTGATCGCCAACCATATGCTCTATCACGTGCCCGATCTACCCAAAGCGCTGGCTGAGGTGACGCGGGTGCTCAAGCCGGGGGGACGCTTCTTTGCCGCCACCAACGGCATTGCCCACATGCAGGTGCTCGCCGCAATGCTCGCGGCCTTTGACGAACGCTTGCGGCCCGATCGGTCGCTGTCCATTGGCACCTTTACGCTCGAAAATGGCGCGGCACAGCTACGCCCCCACTTTGGCCGTGTGGAGTGTCATCGCTATGAAGATGCACTCGTGGTCGATCGGGCCGCGCCACTGGTCGACTATGTGCTGTCGGCTACGCCGGCGGACCAGACACTGGTGCCCGAGCGGCACGCGTTGGATGCCTTTTTCCACACAGAGCTGGCGGCCCAGGGTGGTAGCATCACCATTGCCAAATCCACGGGGCTTTTCATTGCCCAGCAGCCCACCGCATGAGCAGAGCACCGAACTGACAAGCAAGCAAATAGACCTTGCACCTTGTGGCGTGAGCATTCTCTCATGTGCATGATCAGCGGTAGAGAACGCTGATTCCCCCATTGTTCAACGCTACCATGATTTCTCGACACCATGATTTCTCGCTACCATGATTTCTCGCTACCATGATTTCTCGATGAGGAAGCGGTTTCCAAGTGGCAACAAGTAACGAAATTCAGACCATGCAACAGCCCTCACAACAGCAGTCGAGTTCACCGTTCACACGCTGGTTTGGCGGGAGCCGCTCGCTACAGACCAACCTGGCCCTCACCACCATGGCGTTGCCGGGAGTGATCCTGCTCTTTGCCTTTGCCTATTTGCCCATGATTGGATTGGTCATTGCCTTTAAAGATTACAGATTTGCAGAAGGCATCTTGGGCAGCGCGTGGGTTGGCTTCGAGAACTTTCGCTTTCTCTTTGGCACCGACCAGGCGTGGCGCATCACCCGCAACACGCTGCTGATGAACAGCCTCTTTATTGCCACCAGCACCGTTGCCTCGCTGATCATCGCCATCCTCATGAACGAGGTCTACACCAGCCGCCTGAGCAAGTTTTATCAGACCATGCTCTTTTTTCCCTATTTCATCTCGTGGGTGATTGTCAGCTATTTTGTCTATGGTTTCCTCAATGGTGACACCGGCATTGCCAATCAAACATTGACCGCGCTGGGCGCGGAGCCGGTGCCTTGGTATCGGGCACCCGAATATTGGCCGGCGATCCTGACCGCGGCCAATCTCTGGAATGGGGTTGGCTTTGGCAGCATCATCTATCTGGCTGGAATCCTGGGCATTGACGCGCAGCTCTTTGAAGCGGCCAAGATCGATGGCGCCAACAAGTGGCAACAGATTCGCCACATCATGCTGCCCATGTTGCTGCCGCTGATCATCATCCTGGTCTTGTTGGCGATTGGGCGCATCTTCAACGCCGACTTTGGGCTCTTTTTCTTTGTCCCGCGCGATACGCCAATGCTCTACAGCACCACCGACGTCATCGACACCTTTGTCTACCGTTCGCTCGTCGAATTGGGCAACATCAGCATGGCCGCGGCCGCAGGCTTTTACCAATCCGTGGTTGGCTTTACGATGGTGGTGGTGGCCAACTGGATCGTGCGTCGCGTCAACGCGGACTACTCGCTGTTTTAAGGTTAGCGTGACTTACGCACCGAGAAGAGCTTGCCGGTAGAGGGCAGGCGACGCGATGGTTGGCTCTTCTCGCCAAGTTGCGTAGGTCCAAGTCAGGAATCACCGTGACCGCAACATCATCAACCGCACCGACCGTGCATGTGAATCGGCGCAAGCCCTTCAACTGGGGTAAATTGTTTGTTCACTTGCTGCTGGGCATTATTGGCCTGGCCTGCGTCATCCCCATGATCCTGGTCATTTCGATCTCGCTTTCGGATGATCGGGAAGTGGCACTCAACGGCTACAGTCTGCTGCCCGTCGGCTTCACAACCTTTGCCTACGAATACATCTTGCAGCAGCCGGGGCAGATCATTCAAGCCTATGGCGTGACGATCTTCGTGACCGCGGTGGGTACGGTGGTGGGTCTGCTGCTCTGTGCCATGTTGGGCTATGCCATTTCGCGTCAGGATTATCTGCTGCGCGGGCCGCTTTCGTTCTATGTCTTCTTTACCTTGCTCTTTAATGGCGGCATGGTCCCCTTTTATATCTTGGTGACGCGCTATCTGGGCCTGAAGGATAACATTCTCGTGTTGATCCTGCCCTATCTGGTGACGGCGTGGTACGTGCTGATCCTGCGCACCTCCTTTGCCCAGTTGCCCAAAGAACTGCTCGACGCCGCGCGCATTGATGGCGCGGGGGAATGGCGCATCTTCTTTCAGATTGTGTTGCCCCTCTCCAAGCCGGTATTGGCGACCATCGGTCTCTTTTTGATCCTGCGCTTCTGGAATGATTGGTTCCTGGCGCTGCTCTTTATCAATACAGCCGCGCTCTACCCGCTCCAATATCTGCTCTACGTGCTCATGGCCAACATTAACTTTCTCGCCTCCAATCCCCAGACAACAGGCATTCCGATTCCAGTGCAATCGGCGCGCATGGCCATGGCGGTATTGGCCTTTGGCCCCGCGCTCTTCAGCTTCTTGCTCCTGCAAAAGTATTTCGTCCGTGGCATTACAATCGGCGGGTTGAAAGGATAGAAGGCGGACATCGGAAGATGTTGAAACGCACATTTGATCTGACGGTTGCCCTCTTCTTGCTCTTGATCACTGCGCCCCTATTCCTGGTGATCGCCATTGCCATCACGCTCGATTCTGCGGGACCAATTCTCTATGGATCGCCGCGGATAGGCAGCGGTGGGCGCGTCTTTGATATGTGGCGTTTCCGCACCGTTGATCTGCAACAGCCCGATTACCTTCCCGTGTCGGCGCGACTGACCCGCGTCGGGCGCTTCATCCGCAATCTTTCGCTCGACGACCTGCCCAACTTGCTCAACATTGTCACAGGTGACATGAGCTTGGTTGGCCCACGCCCCACCGAACCTGAGCGGGTAGATCTGGATGATCCAGCGTGGCAGCGTATTCTTTCGGTACGCCCAGGCAACAGTCCAGCCATTTTGCAGCTGGGCAAAGCGTACAACCGCAGTCCCAATCAGCTCAAGCAACAGTTAGAGTTGGCTTATGTAGAGCGCCACTCCTTTTGGTACGATCTGCAGCTCTGTTGGCGCTTTCTGTGGGCAGCAGTTGCCAGCCGGGGCAATGTGAAAGCACGCGGCACCGCCAAGGCCACGCTTGCCCATGCCATCGCAGAGGTGCCATCCACACCCGCCGCGTTGCCATCGCTCCGCTGGCAGTTGGCAGACAGGCAAGGCGACGATTGGCAAGCGAGCATCTCTTTTCTGCGCCAAGAGCAACCGGGCTGGACCACCAATGAACCACACTGCCTGCTAATTCCGGTGGGTGGGGAAATTAAGCCCGCCCTCGCTCTATCTATCGATCCCGAGACGTGGACAGTGCCGGCATTCCGTCAGTTGCACAGCACCACATGGGTGGCGGTGGAAAGTAGCCGGTACGTTGCACTGGGTCTGACGCTGATCTTTGCTAGTGGAGCCAGCCAACGAATCGTTGCCACGGTGTTCGATGTTGCCGCGCCCCAAATCAACGAGTGGTTTGCACGCTGGCAGCAGCTCGAAACGCCTCTGCCCCTGTTCGTACTCGCAGATGAAGCCGAAGCTGCGGTTCACTCACACGCGCTCCCATCGGACAACTATCCTGTCCAACCGTTACAGGCCACCATCCAACGATTGCAAAACTTGCAGGTCGCGGCAGGCAACTTTGCAGAGGAAAAGGCATTATTGCGGCAGATCCTGCTCTCGAGTATACTGTGACCGTGCTTGCACTCCACGGGCAAGTTTCCCCAACTTTCGATTATGTCTGTTACAAGAATAGCATCCACAGGAGGAATCGCTATGACCCGATTACGCGGGCGCATTGTCGCTGCCATTTTGGTGATTGCACTGTTAACACTCACGGCCTGTGCCCCAGCTGGCGTTCCCGCGGCAGAGGGTGACGCGGCTGCCGGCGAGTATGTGCCGGTGACCTACACCTATGCCAGCCGCGGCATCCCGACCGATCTGCAAGCGGTGGAGGATGCGCTCAATGAAATTATGCACCAACAGATCGGTGTCCATCTCACGTTGGAGCCGATTGACTTTGGTGCGTACAACGACAAGATGCAGCTGCGTCTGGCCGCGGGCGAGGCGTGCGATATTATCTTCACCGCGCCCTGGATCAACAGCTACACGAACAACGTTGCCAATGGCGTCCTCGCCGAATTGGATGACCTGTTGCAGACCGAAGCACCCGGCCTGTGGGCCAGCATGCCCGCAACCACCTGGGACGCGGCGCGCATCAACGGCAAAATCTACGGGGTCATCAACCAGCAGATCTTCCCCAAACCGTGGGGGGTGCACGTTCGCACCGATCTAATGGACAAGTATGATTTTTCGCTGGAGGATGTGACCAAATGGGAAGATATGGAGCCCTTCCTGGAAGCGGTGCGCGATGGCGAGGGGATCACGCCCATTGTCTCTGACGACCAGGGGGACAGCATGTACCGCGCCACCTACTATGGCATCGATCCGCTGGATGATGGGATCGGGTTCATCGGTGTGCGTGCCGATGATGATTCGCTCACCGTGCTCAACGTGCTGGAAACAGAAGAGTATCGCGAGGCCGCCAATCTGACCAAAAAGTGGGTTGACGCTGGCTATATGTCCAACAATCCACCCGCGGCCGACGAAGCACGCGCCAACTTCCGCGCTGGCCTCTATGCCATGGGTTACCACGTGGAAAAGCCAGGCAATGCCATCGAAATGGAGACAGCCACCGGCTGGGAATTTGAAAGCAAAAATCTCACCGATCCGCTGATCCTGGATACCGCGGGCGCCACGGCCACGCTCAACGCCATCTGTAAAACATCCCCAAATCCAGTCGAAGCAATGCGCGTGCTGGAACTGATCAACACCGATGCAGACGTTTATAATCTGCTCGCACGTGGCATCGAAGGAACCCACTGGGTTTGGATGGACGAAGCCAACCAAGTCATTGGTTATCCCGAAGGGATGACCGCGGAGACCAGCACCTATGAGCCCAATACCGACTGGATGTTTGGCAACCAGTTCAACGCCTACTACCGCGATCCACGGCAGGTTGGCGCCTGGGAAGCGACCAAAGCGATGAACGACACAGCCTTCCCCTCGGTGGCGCTGGGCTTTGTAGTCGATCGCACGCCGATTCAGACCGAGGTTGCGCAGGTCACGGCGATCCTCAAGGAGAAGGGCGATCCAATCGCCAACGGCTTTGTCGCCTATGATGAAGCGGTGCCCGCGCTGTTGGAAGAGCTCAACGCGGCGGGTGCGCAGACAATCATCGACGAAGTGCAGCGCCAGCTCAATGAGTGGGCCGCGGCCAAGGCCGGCACGACCGAGTAGCCACGGTTCCTTCATCCCCGCGGACGAAAAAGCGGGATCCCGGCGGGATCCCGCTTTTTGATCGCGATCTGTTCGCGCCTGAACAACAGCAGCTCTACTTAGAGTCTATCCTGAAATTCGGTTGTGGTGCGTAAACCACCTCGAGCCGGTTGCGTCGACGCAGAGAATTTCAGGACAGATACTTAGAGATCGATCTCCTGGGCACCGGTCACCAACAGCACCTTATTGTTGTTGTTGGCCTGCCCCAACGCGGCCAGGAAATCCCGGGCAGCAGTCGCCCGCTTCAACTCCACGCTATAGACCAACTCCGTCAACATGCCCGCCTGCACCGTCTCCATGGCAATCAGATCGGAACGGTTGAGATAACGCGCAAAGGGCTCGGCCAACACCCGTTCGGGCGTCACATCCGCTGGCAAGCGGATCTTGAGCACCTGCTGCTGAATCGGCCGGCTAAAGAGATCGAAACGGGTCATGGCCCAAATGAAAAAGCCAATGGTCACCGTGGCCAGAATTGCCAGCAGATAGAAGCGGGTGCCGCAGGCCATCCCAATCGCCATGGCAAAGAAGATGAAGCCAACATCCCGTGTATCTTTAATGGCATTGCGAAAACGCACGATCGAAAGTGCACCGACCAATGTAAAGGCGCGCGCGATATTCGAGCCAATGATCAACATGATCAGCCCCACCACCATCGCCATCAGGACCAACGTCTGGACATACGATTGGGTGTAGGCGGTGCCGCGGTAGGTTTCGCGGTAGACATAGCCAATGCCCACGGCCAATACAAAGCTCAATACCAATGTCAACATGACATCTTGCAGCGTGAAGATTTGGGTGGTGCTCTGAAAGGTGGCGAGTGTGTCGAGAAATTGTTGCCAGTTCATGGGGCAGGGTCTCTAGATTGGGCTGGTACCGCGCGATGAGATTGCGGTCAGAATGTGTTGACGGCGTCGAATCGCCTGGCAACGCTCCAACGTTGCACAATATTTGCTGATCCGTCGCGGGGTACAGCGTTGTTTGCTCAGCAGTTCACCCAGCCAAAATGGGATCGTCTGGTTCACCTTCACTTCGAGAATCGCCAGGCCGGGGCCAAGCACGGTGGTGGTGGTGCCCTGGTCCGCGCCGAGCAGCGAAAGATTATCGATGCGCCCGCGCACATCGGTGTCAAAGGTGACCCGCAAGTCAGGATGATCGGGGTGGTTGCCAAAGGCCAACCGCTGATAGCTTACCACACAGGTGGGTTGAAGCTGTAATGCCGCAAAGAGATAGAGCAATTCTTCTGCCGTTGCCGCTTCCGGCCCAGTACCCGCGCGTTTTGCAAAGTGGGAAACGTCCAGTTCGGGTAGACGCGAGGCATCGGCGTGGGACAACTGCAGGCGTCGCTTGCCCATGCGGTTGCCGTGGCGCGCCTTGATCTCGAAGAAGACACTGCTCACGGGGGTTACATCTGCCGCGCCATAGACGCGCAGACGCACCTTGCGGCGAAAGTCGAAGCCATCGACCTTATCCCAATAGGCTTTGTAGTCAGGTGTATCGTAGTAGAGGCTCGTCACCCGATACGCACCATCAGCCCCATGATCATCGGGCTGTAACAGGGGCGTCAGTTGTTCCTGCAACCCAAGTTGTTGCTCGCGATTCACCAGAAATTTGATTTCGTGACGAAGGTCTGTTTTTGGGCGATTCTGCATCCTACGGTTCATCCTCCCCTGGCGAACCATAGAGATTGGCACTCGCCCGCCAGCTACTGCCCAAGCTCGGATCGGCAGCGGGGTCATGCAGCACCAGCGAATCGCCCATGCCCGCGGCACTTACCGGCCAACCGTTGGCTGGCTGGTAGCTCACCGCGGTGATGATCTCGCCGTCGCTGGCATGCAAGGCAATGGTTTCGCCATAGTTTGACAGCTCCCCCGCGTACAGGCCATTGAATTCTGCGGTGGGGTAGCGCTCGCGAAATTTACGAAAATCGCGAATCAATGCGAAGCGCTGCCCAGGAGCCAACGCGGTACCCTCTGGGAAATGGTAATCGATCCCCGTAAAATAGGCGCGCGACAGATCGCGGCTCAGATCGCCACTGTTCACCAATTCCAAATATTCGTATTCAGCGCCCCCGTCGGCGTGATACATGATTTCCACGATGCGTAGATCCGCGGCCTGTCCGGCCCGAATCAATTGCCAGTCAGCCAAGGCACTCCAGATCGGTCCCGTCGCGGTGTGCAGACGGACACGGGCCTTCACCGTGGTCGCTGTGGCAACAGTTGGGGGCGCGCTGTAGCGCAAGGCAGCCGGCGCAACATCGCCACCGGCTTGGCGCGGATCAGTACCATCGAGCGTGTAGTAGATCTCGCCCACTGCACTCTGCAGGGTGAGGGTCAGCCGATCCTGAAACGTCAATGTGTTGGCATTCCGCTCAGCCACGGAGGTCAGCACCGGCGGATCAATGGCGGGATAGTAACCTGCCTCGCGCATGAGGCGCACCATACGTTGATCGTTATCTGCCATCTGTGCAGCCACCTGTTCAACAGCCCGTTGCCAATCTGCAACGGTAATTGGCATTGCGCTGCGCACGTCACCCCAACGGGCCGATTCCGCGGCAATCGCATTGGCCAACGGTGCAGTGATCTGCTGCCAACGTTGCTGTGCCTGCTCGGGATGCAATGCCCCACCCGCCGACAGATGGTGATACAGCCGATCGGCAAAGAGCTGTTGGAAATCTGAATTTTCACGCAGCGCTTGCCAGATCAACTTGATCACATTGGGAAAGGGTGCTCCTTCCACACGGTCTCCCCCCAACGTCAGCAGTGCCCCCGCGTCCCAGGTACTTTCGGCATCCCAGACGAAAAAGCGATTGCGGCCCGCGGGATAGTGTACGTTGACATACCAGTTGTTCTCTGGCCAATCCGTATTGCCCATATACCAATTGAGGATCAGATAATCACTAAATTGCACGGGATCGATGAATTCCAGCATGGTGGCATAGGCAGCGGGATCGGCCAGGCCACCTTCTTCGGCCAGCCGGACCAATGTACCGAAACGGTCGAATTGGCCACTGACCGCGCCTCCATGGTTGACTGTGGCCCACTCATCTTTGTTGCCACCATAGTACGCCGCGGCAAAGGAAGCATCTGGCCGCTCGACAACATTGTAAAGCCCCCAGTAGAGGCCATTGATATAGAGATGTACAAAACGGCCGTGGGCCCCCACCCCGGACATCGCACGCTGCGTTGCCCGTGCCCACTCGTCACGCGCATAGGTGGTCTGGTGTAGATCTGCTGTATCGGGATGGCCAGCAAAGCTGCGGTCGACCCCGGCACGCAGGACCAGCGTATCGAAGGCCGTGACGGGTGAATCGGGGAACATGGGGTACGCTAGCTTCGTGGCCCCATACGCGCCTTTGAAGAAGAGTCGAAACGAGTGTTTGGGCATGTACTCCCACCGCCCCGCGCCCCCTTGAATGCGCAGACCAGCGTCTAGCCGAAAGGGTGACGCTTGTGCATCGGTGGGAAAGAATTCAACGGCGGTGGCATACTCAGCTTCGACACCGCGCCGCTGTGGATCGCTGTAGAGTGCAGCAAAGTCCGCCGGCGGCAAGGTAAGGGCCAACGTCGGCAGATCACGCAACCCAGCCAGCAGTTGCTCCTGGCGGGCAGGTGCGGCGGCAATGCGCGGGTCCATGCCATAATCGGCCTGTACCGGTTCCCCCGCATTGGCACCGGCAAAGGTCAGACGGTGGGTGCCCCAGGCTGCCGGCCAACCAGGTGGATCGGCAGCTTGCGTCAAAACGGCTCGTGGAAAGAGATAGCTGTGAGTACCCGGAACGCTCGCCCCGGCACCGTCGGCAATGGCAACGGCGCGCAACACGGTGGTGGTGGTGATCCACAGCGGCTCGCGGTAACGGGTCGCCTGCTCTGCCACGGGCACAGAACCATCGGTGGTATACCAGATCTGGCTGTTCGGTGTGCTGCTCTGCAACGTCACGGACAGCGGCTGTTCATAGAGACCACCACCAACCGAAGGCTGCACTGGTGCCGTTTCCGGCGGCAGGGCACTGCTCACGTCATTGGCCATTCCGGGTGTGGGGTTGGTCAACAGTGCATAGGCTTCTGTGCTGGAGTCAAATCGCTCAGCGCCTGCCACTCGCCCATAGGCGGTGTCTACCGGCTGCGGACCATAGCGGATGACAAAGCTATCGAGAAAGCGGCGCGTGGTTGGCGGGTAGAGGGCCAGAAATCCAGCATCACCATTGAGCCGAAAGTTGGTGTGCAACACGGGCAAGTCTTGGCCACCGCTCTCTGCAGCGGGCCAGGTGATACCATCTTTGCCCGAAGCGTAGACCACCAAGTATCCATTCGCGGGCAGCGTAATCGCGGGGAAACGCCATTTAGCGGGCCGGTTGGGATCATCCGTCAGCGACCACCCATCGAGTTGCACGGCGTGCCCAGCTCGATTATAGAGCTCGATCCAATCGACGTGTGCGCCCTCATCATCGACCAACCCACTCTGGTTACGGGCAACAAATTCAGTGATGATCACCCCGCTTTCGAAGCGGTCGTCGAACTGCATTGGGTCGCGCAACAGGCGCGGCAGGCTCAAGAGCAGAAGAAGCAGAATCCCCACCCAAAATATGATCTGCTGGCGCGAGCGTCTATTCTGTTGCCACTGCATTCCCGTGCGAATTCCCATACTATTCTCTGTTGCGCTCGATCTGTTTTTGGATACGCTACCGGTTGCCACGCGGCAGGTATCTGCATCCAACATCAGTATATATTCTTCACTTCACTCTGGCGAAATCAGCGCGGACAGACAGCGCGCTCCCAGACCGAATGGCACCCGATCTCCCCAAAACCATTGCCGCTTATTTGTGGCTGTGCTATGATGGCAGTGGGTGCTGGGCTTGCAACACGCACCTGTTTGCCCAAACCACGTCCACACAGGGAGCCAACTTGCCATGAAAGTACGCAGCGCCAACCGACAGCCGTGGCCGCGGCTGCTTGCCCAACGCTTTGCAACGAGGCAGATCACCGACGAAATATTTCACGGCCAGGTCACCTTGCTCTGCATGGATCGGGTGCGCGAGCCGCTGGTTGTCGAGTCGCACGAGAAGTCTCTTTGCATCTGTGATACAGGCTATAGCTGGCTGCAACACTTTCCAACCCAATGTCACTACACCGTCACCACCCAATTTGATGCGGCTGGCACGGTGGTGCAATGGTACATCGACATCTGTGCCCAACACGGAGTCGATGCAGCGGGAATTCCATGGTGGCAGGATCTCTATCTGGATCTCATTGTAATGCCTGACGGGCAGCAACAAATTGTGGATGGCGACGAACTCGACGAAGCGCTGCATGCTGGCATCATTGACTGCAAGCTGCACGCGCTCGCCTGGCGCGAGGCCCACGCCGTTGCCGCACAGATCGAACAGGGTCGCCTACCTCTCTTGCAGAGGACAATGCACCATCGTGAACAGCTGCTGGCCATGCTGTAAACTGTTTGGAAGCTCCCGCTCTTTTGCTGCTAGCGCGCCGCATGGTCCAGAGAGCACTCAGGATTATCAGCTATCCGTAAGCGCGACAACAGCCGGGAAAATGCTATACTGGCAACGGGGAATTCACCCCATGCGCTGTTGCAGAGCAGTCGCGACCCACAGTCACAAAGATTTTCTGCACCATCAGTAACAGCACCATCAGAGATTTGGGGAAAGGCACCAATCCATTGGGCTTCTAACCGTGAGAAACAGTCTCAGCCACTGAAAAAGTATATCATTATGTCAATTAATATTGCCGTTGTACCGGTGGCTGGCTTGGGCACTCGCCTGTTGCCAGCCACCAAGTCCCAACCCAAAGAGATGCTCCCGGTGGGCCGCAAACCGGTTGTTCAATATGTGGTGGAAGAGTTGACCCGTGTTGGTCTGGAGCGGATTCTCTTTGTCACCGGCCCCGGCAAAACCTCGATCGAGAACCATTTCGACCTCAACAGCGAACTCATCCAAACATTGCGCGAGGGTGGCAAGGAAGAATTACTTTCCGAACTCTATTTTGAGCGCGCGGCCGTACAATATTTTTACACGCGGCAAAGGCAGTTGCTGGGCCTGGGCCACGCGGTCTCGTGTGCCCGCCCCTTTGTGGGCGAGCAGCCCTTTGCCGTGGCGCTGGGTGATTCGATCATTGGGATGCATGCACAGAGTGACATTGTGCGCCGCATGAACGACTGCTTCGAGAAGAACGACGCGGCCGCTGTCATTGCCTTTGAAGAGGTACCACGCAGCGAAGTCTTTCGTTATGGTGTTGCCAAGCCACAGGAGCCGGGCAGCCATCGCAGCGGTGACTTCTTTGCCATTGAGGATTTGGTTGAGAAGCCCGATGTTGAGGAAGCGCCGAGCAATCTGGCCATTGCCGCCCGCTACATCTTTGCGCCAGCCATCTTCGACGCGCTGGAACGGATCAAGCCGGGCAAGGGGGGCGAGATCCAGCTGACCGACGCCGTGCGTCTGCTGCTGCAAGAGGGGCACAAGGTGTATGGCATCTCACTTGGCCCCAACGAAACACGCTATGACATCGGGAACTTTGAATCCTATTTTCGCGCCTTTGTTGACTTTGCCCTGGCCGATGAGCGCTATGGAGAAGGTGTCCGCAGCTATTTGGCAGAGCGATTGGCCACGGCGGCGCCCACCTCGCTCTCCTCATAGGCAAAGCCCCGGCAAGAAGCCCAGGCATAGGCAAAGCCCAGGCAAGAGGCCCAGGCATAGGCAAAGCCCAGGCAAGAGGCCCAGGCATAGGTAAAGCCCAGGCAAGAGGCCCAGGCAAAAGCTCCAGATAACTTCCCAAGTTGCTCCCCATCTCGTGGTTGAGATGGTCGGTAGCAACTCGAGATAATTCCAAGTTGCTCCCCATCTCGTGGTTGAGACGGTCGGTAGCAACTCGAGACAACTAAACAGGTAGACGCGCCCATGTACATCATCCGCAAGCGAACTTATGCCCGAGCCGGGCTGCTCGGCAACCCCTCTGATGGCTACAACGGCAAGACGATCTCATGTAGCGTACGCAACTTCTGGGCCGAGGTGGTGCTCTATGAATGGAACAGCGTCGACATCGTGCTGGCCCAGGATGACCGCGCCAGCTTTCGCTCCGTGCAGGATCTGGCACAGGATGTGCAATTGCACGGCTACTACGGGGGTATCCGCCTGATCAAGGCGACCATCAAGCGCTTCGTTGACTACTGTAACGAACGCAACATTGCCCTGCACGATCGCAACTTTTCCGTGCGCTATGAAACCAACATCCCGCGCCAGGTGGGGCTGGCTGGCTCCAGTTCGATCATCGTGGCAACCATGCGTTGCCTCATGGAATTTTACGGCGTTGAGATTCCCTTGGCCGCGCAACCCTCCTTTGTACTTTCCATTGAAACCGAGGAATTGGGCATTGCCGCCGGCCTACAGGATCGGGTGATCCAATGTTACGAGGGCATGGTTTACATGGACTTTGACAAGGCAGTGGAGCAGCAGACCGACGGCTTCACCACCTATGCGTACAGCGCGCTCGCAACCGATTGGCTCCCGCCCTTCTACGTCGCCTATCACGTGGATATGAGTGAGCCGACCGAGACTTTTCACAACGACATTCGCGGGCGCTACCTGCGTAGCGAGCCACTGGTGGTGGAGGCAATGCAACGCTGCGCCGAGCTGGCTGCCGCGGGCAAGGTCGCGCTGCAGGCACGGGATGTGGCTCGGCTGGGCCAGCTGATTGACGAAAACTTTGACACCCGCCGCAGCATCTACCAACTGCCCGCGTGGCAGATGGCCATGGTCGAGACGGCACGCCGCTGTGGTGCCAGCGCCAAATTTGCTGGCTCCGGTGGTGCCATTGTGGGGCTCTATGAAGATGAGGCCATGTTGGCCCGGCTCACCCGCGAATTGGGGGAGATTGGCTCGCGCGTCTTCAAGCCACAGATTCGCGCGCCCCAATAGGCCACGATCAATCGCAACTGGTTGGTGGCCGCCCGACATCTTGCATGACCTCTTGCCCAACTTCGCCGCGTGCACCCGCATGGCTCGATCCGCTGCCAACCCCACCACCAAATGTGCGGCTAGGTTTGGGGGTTAATCATCCACGGCAACCTTCACCACCACCTTTTTGACCGGGCGTGCATCCTGCACGGCGATCTGGGGCATGTGTGCGTCTTCTGGGAAGAGGAGCGTGAACATACCTGCGGGCAACAGAACAAAGCTGCCAGATCCTTCGAGCCGCAGCAGGTCCGTCTCTTCTTCATAGTCACCCGCGGTCAGTTGGGCAAGATTGGCGTAGCCCATGTGCTCCACCCCATCCACCACATACTGAATGTCAATGTATTTGCGGTGCGCTTCCCAAAATCCCTGGGCCCGGGGTTTAGACTGATACTCCTGGATCATGGCAAAGACCCGCTTGCCATCCAGCTCAACAGTACCCGGAGATAGATCTGCGAAATCGGTCTGTTGCAGATAGTCAAAGCCGATCTGTAGCCGTTGGGCCAGCCCACTG
The DNA here is from genome assembly GCA_965228585.1 of Caldilineaceae bacterium. Taxonomy (GTDB): domain Bacteria; phylum Chloroflexota; class Anaerolineae; order Caldilineales; family Caldilineaceae; genus JAHBVH01. The sequence continues at coordinate 700,408 of CBDDHX010000004.1, read as the reverse complement.
TTGGGCGCGGCTGCCGACAACAGATTGGGATAGATACCAGCCGAAAGATTGGACAGTCGATCAATAATCATAGTTTCCTCGTTCTCAATTTATCGTTTTCAATTTATCGTTTTCAAGCAACCGTTTTCAAGCAACCGCACATTTGTAGCAACAGCAAGCATAGTGACCCCAGCAGTACTATCATATCATGTTGCCGCCCATCGCGCATGCGCCTTTTTTGCACCGTAGATCCTCTTCTGGCACTCGATTGTGGAGCTTGAAGCACCTCCAGCCAGCCATGTTGACGCGGAGAATCTTGCGACAGATATTCACTGAAGCCGATCAAGCAGAAGCAGCAGAATCATTCGCGTGGGCGGCATCCGCTTGCGAGTCCTCGCTACAGGATAAACTATTTAGAACGAAAAGGTCCCCGGCACAGCTCAGTGGTATTCTGGGATCGGGGCAGTTCGTGAGCTGTGCCGGGGACCTCACGGGCTACCACCTATTTTCAAATACGTCTTAAACGTTATTGATAGATTTGGTGAATTCCCCGGGAAAAGCGGCTGGCTAGCAGCGCGCTCGGTTGAGGGGTGGCATGAACGATGAATGGAAAATGGGACTCGTAAAGTCAGTCGCACTTGAGGTATACTACAAGCTGGTCCATGTAATCAACCGCTGCTCTCTGCCCAAACACCATGCGACCACTGTTGATACAGCCACGCCACTCAAATGAGCAAGTTGCTCAGCAAGTGATCTTACCAATTGAAGGAGACGTTTTATGGAGTATCGTAGATTCGGTCGCACCGGTGTGCAGGTCAGCTCAATTTGCCTGGGTTCATGGCAATTTGGCGCGCGCACGCTCAAGGCGGATGCCCTGCGCATGGTAGATCAGGCCATGGATGCCGGGGTCAATTACATTGACACGGCCCGAAATTATGGCGAGAGCGAAGTCATTTTGGGCGAGGCGCTGGCCAACGGCAAACGCGAAAAAATTTTTCTGGCCTCTAAATTTTCCTTTGGGGTAACCCGCAATGAGATCTTTGAACAGTGTGAAACCTCGTTGCGCAACCTGCGGACAGACTATCTCGATCTGTTCCAGTTTCACGCGGCCTACACGCGCGGCCCCGTTGACGAAAGTCTGCGCGCGCTGGATGATCTGATTCGCGCGGGCAAGGTGCGCTACATCGGTGTCAGCAATTTCACGGCCTGGCAAGAGGTGGAAGCACTCTGGGCCGCCAAAGAGCTGGGGCTCAACCGTCACATCTCCAGCCAACCCGCCTACAACATGCTCGATCGACGTGTCGAACGGGAGCTGCTGCCCATGGCGCGCAGCTATGGCATTGCCGTCACACCGTGGTCGCCATTGGCACAGGGCTTTCTGACGGGCAAATATCGCCGCGGCCAGGATGCACCCGCGGAGGGGCGATTGGCCGCCAGCGCGGGCGTGCGCGAGAGCCGCGGCATGGAGACCCATGGCCACGAACGCACCTACGATCTCATTGATCTGCTCGATCTGATCGCGGGGGAAAAAGGGTGCAGCATCAGTCAAGTGGCGCTGGCCTGGCTCATGCACCAACCAGGCATCACCGCGCCCATCATCGGGCCACGTACCAGCGAACAGCTCGCCGACAACTTGGGCGCCTGTGCAGTGACGATCAGCGCAGAAGATACGGAACGGATCGACGCGGTGGTGCCGCCGGGAGAGATGCTGGTCCATTACATGCGCGCCGTCACCGAACCGCGCGAACGCTGGCTCTAGCCCAGCGACAGAAGTCGTGACTCCCAATTCGGTGTATGAAAAATTAGCGAGGTAGTGGGCATAGCGAAATGGAGGAAGAAGATCGTGGGCTATGATGCCATTGTCGTTGGCAGTGGACCCAATGGACTGGCCGCGGCCATTACGCTGGCGCGCACGGGGCGCTCGGTCTGTTTGCTGGAAGCCAAAGCAACCGTGGGCGGTGGCATGCGCACGGCAGAGCTGACGTTGCCTGGCTTTCACCACGACATCTGCTCGGCCATTCATCCGCTGGGCGCGGGCTCACCCTTCTTCCGTTCTCTGCCCCTGGCCGATTTTGGATTGAAGTGGATTCAGCCGCCACTGCCACTGGCCCACCCGTTGGACGATGGCACAGCCGTGGCACTCCACCGTGCGTTTGGGCCAACCGCGGCCTCCATTGGCCGCGATGGACGCGCTTGGCGTTGGCTCTTCGAACGCCCCACCGCGGATTGGGAGCGGCTCGCGCCCACGCTGCTCAGCCCCATTCCCTGGCCGCGCCATCCCTTGGCATTGGCACGCATGGGGCTGCGCTCGATTGGCTCGGCGGCCGGGCTGGCCAAGCTGCTCTTTCGCGAGGAGCGAGCACGCGCGCTCTTTGCCGGCTTGGCCGCGCACAGCATCCTGCCGCTGGAGCAGATTTTCAGCGCCTCCTTTGGCATGATGTTGGGGCTGCTCGGCCACGCGGTGGGCTGGCCACTGCCACGCGGCGGTTCGCAGCAGATTGCCAATGCCATGGCCGCGTATTTCGCGACGCTGGGCGGCGAGATTCGGCTGGACCATGAAGTGAAGAGTTTGGCTGATTTGCCACCCGCCAAAGCGACACTCTTTGACGTAACCCCACGCCAGTTGCTCCGAATCGCGGGTGAACAGTTACCTGCTGGCTATCGCCGCCAACTTGAACGCTATCGCTATGGGGCCGGGGTTTTCAAGCTTGATTACGCGCTGGCTGGCCCGGTTCCCTGGCGGGCGGAGCTCTGTCAGCAGGCGGGAACGATCCACCTGGGTGGAACACTTGCCGAGATCGCGGCCGGAGAACGGGCCGTGGCCCAGGGGCGACACCCCGAAAATCCCTATGTGTTGGTGGCGCAACAGAGCCAATTTGATCCGACGCGCGCGCCCGCGGGGCACTCAACATTGTGGGCCTATTGCCACGTGCCCCATGGCTCTACCGTGGACATGACCACGGCAATTGAACGACAGATCGAGCGCTTTGCCCCCGGCTTTCGGGATCTGATTCGCGCGCGCCATGTCCACAACAGCGCGGATCTCCAGCGCTATAACGCCAACTATATTGGGGGCGACATCAACGGCGGAGTGCAGGATCTGCGCCAGATGTGGACGCGACCGGTGCCTCGTTTCAATCCCTATGCCACACCGGTTCCGGGTCTCTATCTTTGCTCTTCCGCCACCCCGCCGGGCGGGGGCGTCCACGGCATGTGCGGCTATCACGCGGCCCAGGCAGTGCTGCGGGCAGAGCGGTGATCGCCGCGCCATGGCGGTCAATCGGTCGATCTAGCCATCGTTTGTGGCCTTTTCCAACTGCAACATCTCATCCCAGGTATCCAGATCGAGCCTGGCCACAAAATCGCTGTGAAAGGCTTCCATGTAGATCTGTTCCGTCACCGGCACCACGCGCTGCAACGTCGGTGGCAAGCCCTGCAGTATTTCGGCGTAGGCATGTTCCAACAGTCGATAGCCAGAAGTGGGCGATGGCTGAAAGCGTGGGTGGGGTTGAATGATGCCATCCGCGACCAGCGTTTCATCAAGCAAGTCGCTGATTTGGTGGAGCAGCTCGAGCTTGCGTTCCCAGGGGGTGGCAAGTTGCGCGGCTTCGTCGATCAATGGCAGCAGCGGTTTTCCCAACCGCGGGAGCCGCGCCAAATGGGCGATCAGCCACTTGTCGTAGGGTGCGTAGCGCTTGTCGAGCAAAAAGGCAATGTGGATCCCCAACTGGAGCGCGTTGCTCAAGCGAGTGGTCGCATAAAATTCATTGTCACGCAGCATGGCCCGCTTCAGTGCATAGGTGCCCATGCCAGAAAAGAAGCGGCAGGCGTGGGCAATGCGCCGCAACCGCACCGGCTCTGGATAATAATTTTGGAAGGTCGTGCGAATGGCGGTGAACTCACCCAACGGATCAGACCAGACCTCGCCGTTGATGATGTGGATGATATCCGCTTCCGGGATCTGCAACCATTCCACGTCGGTTTGGGGCACGTGGTCGATCCCGATGGTACGCAGCAGAAAGTCTTGCAGGTTGTCGGGTGCCAATCCGGCCCCGGCCAGATGACCTTCACGCAGCGAATGGCCCCGATAGGTCGCGGGCAACTGTTCGCGCAGCGTCGCCATGATGGCTGTGCGTTTGGTGGCGTAGATGTCCGGCGGCATCAAGGCATCGATGCGCAGCCCCCAGTGGTGGTCGCGGGAATACTCATCATCCAGCCCCAGTGCTTCGGAGCCATAGCCAAAGATGCCAAAGGCGGTCTGGGCACTCTCCGCGGGAAAGTGCGCTTGCAGAATGGGCTGTACTACCTGGGCAAAAAAGGTACGGCTGCTCTCAATAATCGATTCGTTCATCCTCGCTCCTCCAACCAATGTAAACGTGCAAAACCTCTGTAATCTTGGACTATCATGACAGCACTTACCTTCACTTCACTGATCTCTACCGTAGCCGATCCGCTCTGTCAGGCCACGGCAGATTATCTGACCGAGCGGCTGCAGCGCCCCGTCACTTTTGTTGCGGCCGCAGAACCGGGACGCCGCGAGGCGTTGCTCGACGGGGATGCAATCGATCTGGTTTGGCTCTGTGGCCTGCTCTATCTCCACAAAGTTGCCGCCGGCACGGCGCTCGTGCCAGCAGTGGCTCCAGCCATGTTGGGCGAAGAGCCAGCCGGGGAACCACGCTATTACGCTGATCTGATCGTGCAGAATGGCAGCGCGCATCAAACATTTGCGGATCTACGGGGCACACGTTGGGCCTACAACGAACGCGCCTCGTTTTCTGGCTATCAAGTCGTGCGTGCCCACCTGGCACAGCTAGGCGCGCGCGGGCCCTATTTTGGAGAAATGCTCAGAAGTGGCAGCCACTTGCAGTCGATCGATCTGGTGCGGGAAGGTGTGGCCGATTGCGCGGCCATCGATAGCACGGTGATCCAGATGTTGCAACGGCGAGAACCGGCACGGCTCACGGGCGTGCGTACCGTTGCCCGCCTTGGACCCCACCCCATGCCCCCGCTAGCCTTTGCCGCGCACGTGGTAGCAGCCGAGCGTCAACCGGTTATCGACGTGCTGACAACGATGCACCGTGAACCGGCCGGGGAGCAGCTCCTCGCCGAGTGGCAGATCGAGCGCTTTGTCGCGGTTGATGACGCCACCTACCAACCCCTGCACGTGGCGCAACGCGCGGCGCAAATGGTTGACTGGTAGCGCTGCGTAGCTGCACCGCGCGCAACGCTACCTAGATCCTTTGCCCAATGAAGTGGCCCACAACCGGATTTGTGGCTCGGTTCTTACGCTGCGGACGCGTTGATCTCATCCCAGGCGATCGGGCTGACGTCATCGTGGCGCAGGGTGCGTTCTCCCAGCCGATCCACGCGCATGGTCAGGCGGCAGGCTGGATCGGGGCAGACGGCACGGCTATCGGTCTCCATCCAATCCGCGGGATGGTTGAGTCGTTGCTTCGCGGGCAAGAGCGGGATCACCGCTTGCAGGGCATAGAGGCAGAAATCAGCATCGTTGGGCAGCGAGAGCTTGCCCCCACGCAGATAGAAGCAGTCGCCGACGCTCATGCTACAGGTACAGTTGCCCTCAATTGATTCCACAACAACAGCCAAATCGTAAAGTTGAAATTGATCATCGCTCATGGTACGCTCCTCCAGAGTTTACTGCCAACAGCATATTTGACAGCACATTTGACAGCACATTTTACAGCACATTGTCGACGCGCCATCCGTGCTGCCGTGACGGTGGTGCGGTTGGCTCGAAGGTGGAATGATTGATTTGCTTGCAATAGCCTGATAGAGAAAACAGAGAGACCTTGCATCTTGCTGCGTGCGCATTCTCTCATGCACACGGCCAGCGTTAGAGAACGCTGATTCCGCCATTGGGCAACGTTGCCGTGATTTCTCGATTAGATGTTGATATCAGACCCAAGCATCCTCTTTCCTCTTGTACCAACTGCTGCTCATTCTGGGCAAGGAGCCACCATGACTGAACGCTCAATGCAGGCGCGGCTGCAACGCTACTATGCTGAACTGTACCCGCGACGCCTGGCACCAACCATCGACCAACTTGAAATCATTACCACCGGCTGGGAGAGCGATCTCGTGCGCTTTGTTGCCACGTATGGAACACCCACTGCTCGGCAGCAAGAGCAGCTGATCCTGCGCATGCTTTCCGGTGCAAGCGCAGCCACCAAAGCGAAGCATGAAGCGCAGAGCATTGCCACCCTGCGCCAGCTCGGTTATCCCGTGCCCCACGTCTATGATTGGGGTGAACGCGATGCTCCTTTTGGCAAGTCGTTCCTGCTCATGGATTCCATTGCCGGTGCGGATATGTTGCCGTTGTTGGAAGCGGCTGATCCCCCGCGCGCGGCCCAGCTCTTGCAGAGCTTCTGCCACCTTTTTTGGCGGTTGCACCAGCTGCCGTGGCAACCTTTCGTGCTTGAAACCCAAAACGGGTACCTTGCCGATCCCTTTTATTTTATCGACCGTTGGCTGCAGCGGTTTACGCGACGGGCCGCAACCACAGACGCTGTCGATTTCCGGCCCATCTTTGGCTGGGTCGAAGCGGAACGCGAACGGGCGGCCTGCCCCGCGCCCGCGCCCACCCACAATGATTATCACCCCAACAATGTGCTGGTGCGTGCGGACGATTCTTGCGTGGTCATTGATTGGACGAGCTTTGCCATCACCGATCCCCGTTTCGATCTGGGTTGGACGCTGCTGCTTGCCCAGGCTCACATTGGTCCAGAGCTGCGCGCGACGATCTTGCAGGGCTATTTGGCGGCGCGGGGTGAGCCCGTGGTTGCCCTGGAGATCTTTGAAGTCACGGCCGCTGTTCGGCGCTTGCTCGATCTCGTTGTTGCGGTGGGACCAGGGGCCGAGGCAGCGGGTATGCGCGCTTCGGCAGTCGAACAGATGCGCGGGCACGGCGACATGTTTCAACGCGTCTATGAACAGCTGCACGCAATCACGAACAAGCGGCTGCCCGCGATGGAGTCGCTGCTGCGTGATCTCGGCAGCTAAAGTGGGCTCTGTTTGAAAACAGAGGTTCCGGCAAGAGGGAAACCCACCGTTTTCAAGCCAACCGCACTGTAGCCGCCATCTTCAACGGTGCACAGAAGCGCGGTCAGCTCAACCATCCGTTTGGTGTAAATCGCCATCGTTGCCAATGCTGCTTGTGCGGTCGCAAGATTGGCAATCACCACTTGAACGCAAAGAGGAGCCAGCAGCACGGGCCACCGGCTCCTCTTGCAAGGTAACGATTGAGCGCAGACGCTGGTGAGCGCTGGCGCTATTCGCCCATTGTCAGCGTATCCGAGGCGCCGTCGTACGCGCCGATCTCGACAAATTCGCTGCCATCGTCGGACACCTCATAGACGGCGAGGTAGGCAATGGCCTGATCGCCGTTTTCGTCGAGGTAGGTCTGCACCTGTGTACCGATATAGTGGTTGGCAATGAAAGGCAGGATCGATTTCACGCCCTCACCACTGTTGTCGGCAGCCAGCATCGAGAGCATGGCCACGTTGGCGGCATCGTAGGCATAGTTGGTAAAGGGGCCCGGTTCACTGCCGTGCATGGCGACAAACGCATCGATGAACGGCTGCGTGTTGGGTGTCAGGCGCTCGGCGGTGGAGACGGAGGTAAAGTTTACATCACCCAAGAATTGGGCGTGGGCGCTGTCGGCCAACAACTCTTCATTACGCAGATTCTCCACCCCCAGCCAATCGACTGTACCCAGGTTGGCATCGACCGTCGCCTGTTGCAGCACCTTTTGTGCATCGCCCAGAAAGCAGATGCAGAAGAAGGCAGTCTCACCCGTGGCTGACAGCCCGGCAACTTCGGCGCTGGCACTGCTCACCTCGCCCGACAGATCGGGTGGATCGGGTGCATATTTAATGCGCACCACTTCGCCGTCAAAACTTTCTTCCACATGATCGGCCAACCCGTTGCCAAAGACATCATCGATCTGTAACAGCACCAGGTTTTCATAGCCACGCTGGTCAAAGATATGCTGGAAGGCACGACCGCCAAAGGTGTCGGGGGGATTCATGAGCCGGAAAATATTATCGCCGGGGATCGCGCCGGCAACACCGCTCGATGCAGGTGCGACCAACACGACGCCATTGTCATCGGCAAACTGCTTGGCACCCAGGATCTCGCTGGTGGTCAGCGGGCCAACGACCACGCGCGCACCGCTGCTCTGCACCACCGTCTGCACGGCCTTGGAAGCGCCATCGGGCGTGCCTTCGGTATCGGCGCTGGCAACCTGAAATTGTACATTGGAGCCAGCCGCGCTCAGCTCGGCATTCATCTCTTCAACAGCCAGCTCAATTCCTTTGCCAAAGTCTGTGCCAAAAGAACCAAGGGGGCCGGTGAATGGTTGGGCCACGCCCAGCACGTAGGTCTGGGGACCACTGGCTTCGCCGGGCGCCTGCACCGGTTGGCAGGCAGCCAGCAACAGGGCACCAAGTAGAAGGAAGAGGACTGGTGTTGAACGCACCAATTTTTGCATAAAAGACTCCTGTTTGGGTTGTGGGCTTACACCGAACAGGGGCAGCACGAAGCGCGCAAGCTGCAGTCGCGCTGGGCACGCCGGGTAAGCAACGTTTGATCAGATATGACAAGTTGTGAGCACAGTGTCAAAACAGTACAGTGTCAAAACAGTACAGTGTCAAAACAGTACAGTGTCAAAACAGTACAGTGTCAAAACAGTACAGTATAAAAACAGTAGCGTGAGAGACCACTATCGGGGATCGGCCGCGTGCTCGCGCGGCCAGCGGATTGCGCTGGCGTACTATACCCCAGGCAGCGGGGGAGAGCAAGAAAAGCGAGACAATTGGCGGGGGGAGCCACAGAGCAGACTCCCACCACCATCCCAATACAGTATGGCGTAAATACCACGGCAGGTCATCAGGCCATCCTGATTTTGCCGTTTGCACGCAAGTTGTGTGGCCTGATTTACGCCGGGATCTACTAGCCTTTGATGCCCGTGGTGACAATACCCTGCACAAAATACTTCTGCCCCACGAAGAAGAGGATCAGACAGGGCAAGGCAACCATGAGCGCCGCGCCCATGAGCAGATGATCTTGCGGGCGTGAAACCACGGCAGATCCCCCGGCCACCGCGCTCTGCAGATAGCGCAGACCCACCGCAACTGTGTATTTGCTTTCGGTCTTTAGAAAGATCAACGGGCCCAGGAAGTTGTTCCAGTTGGTGATGAAGCCAAGCGTGGCCAACGTGGCAAGGGCGGGCTTGCAGAGCGGGAGAATAATCTGCCAGAGCACACGCCAACTGCTGGCGCCGTCGATCTTGGCCGCTTCATCAAGATCCATGGGAATGCCCATGATGAATTGGCGCATTAGAAAAATATTGAATGCGCCGCCACCAAACCAAGCCGGCACGATCAGCGGGTAGTAGGTGTCCAACCAGCCCAGTTCGTTAAAGAGCAGGTAGGTGGGAATCAGCGTCACTTCCACCGGCAACATGATGGTGGCCAGCGTGACGAAGAAAAAGAGATCGCGCCCCGGAAAGCGAAAGCGCGAAAAACCATAAGCCACAATGGCCGACGAAAGCACGCCCCCCAACAGCGCCCAAAAAGTTACCCACACCGTATTGAGCAGCCAACGGCCAAAGGGGACCACATTCCAGACTTCGACATAGTTTTCAACAAATTGGGGGTTCTCGGGCCACATGGTGGGTGGATAGCGATAGAGTTCGTTGATCGTCTTGCCCGAGCTGACCACGGTCCAGAAGAAGGGCAACATTGAAGCCGCGGCCCCGATGATCAACACGGCGTAGAGCAGCGTCCAGCCGCCGAGCCAGCTGGCGAGCCGTCTGTTTTTTCGGCGGCGGGTCGGGCGCTGCTGAAACGATCGGTTGACGGTGCCGGGTTGAACTGTGCCGGGTTGTATGGTTTGTTCGGCCATGGCTACCGCTCCCCCGCATAGAAGACCCAGCGGCCCGAAAGGCGAAACTGAAGAAAGGTCAGCACAAAGAGCACGACCAAGAAGACCCAGGAGAGCGCCGAGGCGTAGCCCATGTCAAAGCTGACGAAGGCATTTTGATAGATATGCAGGGAGATAAACCAGGTGGCGCGGGCCGGGCCGCCCGCGGTCGAAACAAAGGCAATGTCAAAGGTACGCAACGCAAAGATAATCCCCAAGACGAGGTTGAAAAAGACAGTCGGCGTGATCATGGGCAGGGTAACATTCCAGAATTTGGCCCAGGTACCCGCGCCATCGATTTCGGCCGCCTCCAACAGTTCGGTGGGAACATCCTGGAGGCCCGCCAAAAAGATGATCATGCGCGAGCCACCGACGCTGGCCCACAGCCCCATGAGCACCAACGCGGGAATTGCCCAAGTGGTGCTGGAGAGCCAACCGGGTCCTTCGATCCCCACCTGCTCCAACAGATAGTTGATCAAGCCCACATCGGGGTTGAGCATCCAACGCCAGAGCAGCGCGGCGGCGACGATGGGGGTGAGGGTGGGCAAAAAGTAGAGCGTGCGCCAGACTGCAACGCCCACCAGCTTCTGGTTGAGCAGCAGTGCAACCAGCAGCGAGCCGGCCATGGCAATGGGCACGCTCAACAGTGCAAAGTAAAAGGTACGCCATATCGAGGGAAAGAAGAGCGGATCTTTGGTAAAGGCATAGATGTAATTATCGAGACCAATAAAGACCGGTGGGCGCAAGACGTTGTATTTTGTGAGGCTAAAGTAGAGCGAGGCAAAGAGCGGCCCCGCAATGAAGAGCCAGAATCCAATGATCCACGGGGAGGTAAAGAGAATCCCCTCGAGCGCTTCACGCCGCCGTGCCGCCGACCAGCGCCCCCGTTTGGGAGGAGGCGCGGCGACACCGGTTGCAGGAAGTGTTGTACTAGCCATGTTGACTCCATCAATTTGGCGGCATGGCCAGCTGTGGACGGCGGAGTGGAGTCGCGCCCATTCCCCCGTCCACGCCAGCGCTCATGCCAGCGAGACTTATGCCGGTTCTTTGTCCAACACGGCCTGGCAATCGGCAACAATCTTTTCAGCCGCCGCGGCTGGTTCCATTTCACCCAACATCATGGCGTCATAGACGGCTTGGAAGGCTAGATCAAACTCTTCGCCACGGTAGTTGGCAACCAGATAATCGGCCTCGATCTCTTCCATGATCGGGCGCAGCTTGGCCAACGCGGGCGCGGCATCATAGATGCTCTCGTCGGCCCACACATCGGCCCGGGCGATTGGACCCTTCTGCCCCTGAACCAATGCCTGCACGTTCATCTCCTTGCCCGCGATCCAGGTGAGGAAGTCGAACGTTGCATCTGGGTTTTCGCTGGCAGTGGTGATGCCAAAGACATGTTCGTTCAACATGCTGCGGCGGGGATCACCGGCGTTGACGACTGGCGTCAATACGAATCCAATTTCAAAATCGGTGAAGGTTGCGGGATAGATCGTGATGCGGAAAGGCCAGATGTCCACCGCCAACACCTGTTGCCCACCAAAGAGCTCTGGTGCGTTGATGGCACCGGCCGCGGGCGAAGGTGAGACCTCCAGCGTGTTGGTGAGATCATAGTCAAATTGCAAGGCATTGATGAAGGCATCCGGATTGTCGAGCAGCGTGACCTGCGTGCCATCTTCATTCACCGGCTCCACACCATGTTGGCGCAGATAGGGCGCGCCGCTAAAGGCCATGAAATTGCGGTCGGCATTGTAATAGCCAAAGAGACCATCCTGTGTGCCCTCTTGCGCCCACGCGGCCAACTCGGCAAAGGTCCAGTCATCCGTTGGCTCGCTGAGTCCCAGCTCTAGAACCTTGGTCTTGTTGTAGGCGATAACGGGCACAATTGGTTCGGAGATAAAGGAGAGCCAGTAGGTCTTGCCCTCGCTGCTGTTGGCATCGACTGCGCCGGCAAAGAAGTTGGCGTCGATATCATAGCCGGCCCCTTCGGCCAATGGACGCAAATCCGTCACAATGTCATAGCTGGCGCCCCAGGCAATGTGCGAGCGATGGCGGGGTGGGTACCAGACAGCATCGCCCAGATCGCCAGCGGCCGCGGCCGAAAGAATTTTGGGAATATATTCGGCTGTCCAGCCCGGCGTCGTTTCCAACACCACTTCAATATCTGGATGGTTGGAGACAAAGCCATCAATGTCTTCATCCAGTCCGGTTTGAATCCAATCAGAGACATCCTGTTTTTGCACCATGTGTGCGCGGACGGTGATCTTTTCCGCGTCGGGCGCGGCGCCGCTGCCGTCGCTTGCGGGTGCGGCGCCCGGTGTGGCACAAGCGGCCAGCGCCAGGCCAACGGTGGTGGAGCCAGCCGCGGCCAGGAATGCCCGGCGCGAGAGTTTGCGTGAATGATTGGCTCGGTTCATTGATTCAGTTCCCTTTCTTGAGTGAGTATAGAGAATACCATTTACTATGGTGAAATTACTATGGTGAAAATGGCTGGTTAGGCAGGAGTTACCGCAACTGAATCGCACGGCACCAGTTGGGGATAAATGGTTCCGCTTGCGGTTGCAGTGGTTGGGTATCCAGTGCACATGCTAGTATTGTTGGGCGTACATACCACGGCGGTAAACAAGCCCAAGCTACTTGCGTGAAATGGGTCAGGTTACCATGGGCTTATTTACGCCGGGATCTATTAGAGAGTTGCACGGCGAATCAGCGTGTTGTGCCACGAGCAACAGGAATCTCTCCACTGATTCATCGTCAGCCGTTCATTCAGCAAAGAACGCGCGGTTGGTGCCATGCCAACCCTGCGCCAATCGATTTGAAGATGCTGGCAGCGCTCGATGAATTGCACCGATTCCTGGGTATCAATGGCAGATTTGCAGGTGGTACAGTCGGCAGCGGAAGCTACCATGGTACAGATAGTTTTGCTGATTGGGATTGATCCATCATAGGCTATCCACCGAGCTTTGTCAAACCGGACCGCTGAAATTTTTTCAAAGCGTCCAGCCCCGGCAATGTGGCCACCAATATTGGGCCAGCCAAGCAAAAGGGGGCAGCATTTCTGCTACCCCCTCACGGGAAAGACGATTAGAGGCGTTGTGACGCCGTGACCTTTCGGTTCGGTTTAGCGGCTGATGATGGGCAGGAAGAGCTGCACCTGCTCGCTGGTTCCGGTCGATTCATTGGGCAGGGGATCACCAAAGCTGATGGCATAGGAGCCAGTGGCTGCGCTACCGTCGCTGTGGGTCACCGTCACCTGTGCCGTTTCGCCGGGGTTCAGTGTCACAGGCGTGGTCCAATAGTCGTTGTACCCCAACGGGCCGGTCTGATAGGTATTCGTGCCCGCGCTGGTGGTGACGGTGACATTGGCGTTCATGCCAAAGCCAAGGTTGGTCATGCGCAGGATGTAGGTCTGTGGCGCATCGGCTTGTGCAGCGATGAGATCAGCGCTCTTCGGATCACCAGTAACGGCTTCAGGGGAGGTTATCTGGAAGTTGTCCTCATCCCCGGCTCGATCGATCCGACCATGCACATCACTGTTGTTGGCGGGTAGATCGGTCGCCTTCTCACTGTTATCGCCGTGATCATCGCCGGCATAGTCATCGATCAAGATATCGACGGTGGCAAAGCGGTCAAAGTCAATGGGCACGGGCCGCGTCTGCACCTCCACCACATCGGCCAAACCCGCTTGGGTAAAGAAAGCCTCGCCATCAATGTTGTCGAAGACGATGGTGACGTAATAATCACCAGCTTGGTTGTAGGGCAAGAAGCCGGTGTAGAGACCATCATCGGCTGTCTCATCGGGCGCCACGCCATCATCTTTGAGCATCAGGTCGATGAACTCGCCACTGGGATCTTCGGCCCAGGCGGTGAGCCCTGCCTTGGCAATCAGCTCGACCTCGCGCACGCCCGCCACCAGCACAACATCGTCGGGATAGGTGACAAAGTTGCTGCCAGAGCGAGATTCAACGAACGCTTCATAGGTAAAGCCATCGAGCGCGTAGCCAATGGCCGCATACTCTACGAAGAGGTCGAGTTCGTTGGCGAACACCTCCAGTTCCCAGGTGCCGGTCAGCGGTTCAAACGCCACGAAGTAGCAGAGCGTATCGAAACCGTCGGTATCGCAGAATGCCGGTTCAGTGGCAGAGCCATCGGGATCATAGAGCGTCACCTGGGCATCTTCTGGTGCACCGGAGAAGAAGAGTTCAACCTCCACTTCATCGAGTGTTTCGTCCACGTAGATCAGCGAAGTAAACGCCTCACTGGCACCGATTTCGGCGTAGAAGGTGCCGAGATCCACATCGAGCACCGGCGAGTATTCCTGATCGACATCGGTCAAGGCATCCACCAGATCATCTACCTCGGCATCATCTGCATGTGGGTCCTGCGCTTCTGCACTGCGCAGCGGTGGCAGGGTAAATGCGCCCCCACCGACGTAGCGATAGGTGCCGCGGCTGGGGCGCAACAGTTCCAGCGAATTGCTGTAGAGATCATTCGGTTTGGTGGCGTTGGCAAAATTGAAGATCCCGAGTTGCAGGCCAGCGTTGTTGTAATCGTTGTCTACTTTTTGAAAGATGAACGGTTCGGTTTGGTCGGTGTAGCCGCCATCGATGAGGATATAGACGCCACGGTCGACAATGGCTGCGTTGTTGGCTGCCTGTTGCAAGGCGGTAATGGCGGCCTGATTGGCGGCATCGACACGCCGATCATTAACGCCCGCCTTGACTTGAATGCCATCGACCGCGGCTTTCAGCGCTGCCTTGGTGGTGTCGTTGTCGATGGTGGTCAACGGCTGGACAACGGTATGGGTGTCGGCAAAGGTGATGATGCCCAGTCGATCGCCCACATTGGAGCGGTCAATGTAATTCTTAATGGCCACTTTCGCGGCCCCCAGTTTATTATCCGCGGCCATGGTGGCAGAGACGTCGATCATGATGAAGCGATGTTTCAACACCGCGGCGTTGCCATCAGCCCAGACGATCTGCAAGCTGCTGCGTGCCGCGGCCTGGTTGGCGGGCAATTCAACCGTGGCGTTGGCGTTGGCCGCAGGCGCCACTGCGGCCAATTCTGGCCAGTGCAAACGTTGACCCCGTTGCGAGGCCGGATCCTGGGTGGGGTTACGGGCGACTGTTTCCCAGGCACTAGCTTGGAAGACTCGATAGTGGGCGGTATTGGTGCGGTTGGCGTTGACTGTTGAATTGCGGGTCGAAAAGTTCAGAGTATCCCACGTGATGGTCGGCCCGGCAGCACACATGACGGAACAGGGCTGTGGCGGCGTATCACCCGGCTGTGGTGAACCGGGACCCGTGGCCGCTCTGCGCCCCTCGTATTCATCGAGCACGCCATAGAAGTAGTGTCCCCATTCGTGGGCGAGGGTGCGCAGGAAGGTCCCGATCGTGTTGGGATCGGTAATGACGGTTTGGGCATCGAAGATCGCATCGCCCATGTACACCTGACCTCGTTTGCCATAGCTATTGGTGCTAGCCCGTGGCTGCCCCTCAAAGCGAATCCACCTGATATCGGCCCGGTCGGCAAAGCGTCCGTTGTCATAGATGGTAATGGTGCGAATCCGCTGCGTACCGTTGCTCATTTCATAGATGCTGTCGGCAAAGAGCTGGAAGAGATCTTCGTAGGGTTTGCGGTCGGTTGCGGTGGGGACGGGACGCTCCACCGAGACCGTCAGGTCGATCAGGCGCGCGTTGTCTGCCGGTGGATTGGGTGGCTCGGTTGGCTGCACCACGGGCCCCGTGCCTGGCTTGGAGAGCTGGTCGATCTCGGCGGCGCTGAGCGCACGGGCATAGACGCGTGCGTCGTCCAACAGACCGGGCCAGGCGCTGCGATCGTTATTTTCGATGCCAATGCGCAAGCCCTGCCCACCAACGGGTGGTGCTTGATTGTTGGCATTGACGGATTGCCCGTTCACATAGAGCCGACCTTCGGTGCCGTTCCAGGTGTAGGCCACGTGTGCCCATTCGTTCAACGGCACAGTGCCACCAAAAATCACCGGGTAAAGCGTTAGACGCCCCGAAGGGGTCACACCAAACCAGGGCTGGTCATCACCAAATTCAAAGATGGTGCGCCAATCACCCCATTGGGCATTGTTGTTGCGTACCCACGTGGCCAGGGTGAAGTTGCCAGCCGGTGCATTAAGCGCAACCTGGATCCGGTCATTGGTGCCGTCAAATTGCACGGCCTGGCCCACACGCCCCGTTGCGCCCGCGGTGGGACAGCTGTCGCCGGCACAGCTCCCGTTGGTGTTATTGCCCGAAGCATCGGCAAAGGTAGTGGCTCCGGCCGCCTCGTCAAATTTCAGCCAGAGCGTCGGTCCATCTGCGGCCTGTGCGTAGAGCGCCTGGGGAAGGGTCGTCAGCAGCAGCGCACAAATGAGCAGCAGGCGTCCCATTTGTCGGTGTATTGCGTGCCAGTGTGGTGCTGGTTTTGCTGTGTCCATTTTGATTCCTTTCAGTAGTTGGGTTCCTGTACGTTGATCTCGCCGTGCGTTGATCTCGCCATGCGCTGATCTCGCCGTGCGTTGGTTTTTGCCGTGCGCTAATTTTGCCGTACGTTAAGTTTGCCTTACGTTGCTCTTGCCGCATGTTGAGCGCGCAAGATTTCCCTGTACAAAAGCGACTTTCGTGTGGCGTCGTTGGCTTGGCAGACGCGAGTGGCGTGGCGTTGGGGCCAGGGATGTCAAGGTGCATTGCTACCCCGGGCAGTGCCTTGTTCGGGAGGCAAATCCGGAGACTCGCTCAGCTGTTGAATCAGGAAAATGAAGAGGGCGTCCAGATCGGTGAAATGGAACAGATCCCGCGGGTTGGTTACGCTGATGAGCGTGGCCGACCATCCATCTGGCTGCTGGCGCGACAGGCGCAGGAGATATGATCGGTATTCGTCTCTTTGAGGGTTGGCGTTGGCCTTTGCCGATTGCATGGCAGCCCCTGGGCTAGGTATGAATAGATCTGTAAGTCCGGTATTGAATCATGACGCGGGTCGAACCGGCCTGGTGGGCAGAGAGAATGTACGGAAAGCGACTGGGTGTGGCGAGAGCGCGCCATCGCATCGTTGGACAGAGCCTCATTTTCACCTGATTGCTCAATGGTAGCGGCCGACCATTACCCGATCATTACCAATAATTGCCACATCATTACCAACAGCTGTTTGGCCAGCTCCGCCGCTCCAAGGCCACTGCGACGATGTAAATCCGCCGCCACAAGCCATCGCGTTGACATTGGGGGAAAAGCGCCAATCCATTGGGCTGCTAACGGTGAGCAGCGGTTAGCAGCGGGGTTTAGCCCTGCGAATTTGACATGTCAACGGAACCGAAAGTGGGCTCTGTTTGAAAAGAGTAGTTCCGGCAAGCGGGAATCTTACCGTTTTCAAGCCAACCGCACTGTAGAAGGCAACCGGGGGAACAACTTGGATTATCTACTACTTTTGTCCTATAATAGCAACATCCAACGTTGTTCTCTTTGCAGATCATTTGGCACGTGGTAATCCCACGCAAGAGCACAGCGTTCTCTCAGCCCTTCCCACACAGCATTCTGCCTCAATCTCGGTTTATCTGCTGACAGCATTGGATTCTGGCACATTGGATTCTGGCACATTGGCAGACCGACAACAGAGCGTGGCGAAAGAGATCGCATCTCGACATTGCGCCTCGACATTGCACCCGTACATTGCGCCCGTGCACTGCACGCCACGACATCCTGTGCTGTTACGGGAGCATTTACTTCATGGACAAGCTTACTTTCACCCTGCTGGGCAATGCACAAGTTGCCCAGCAAGATCAGCGCACGCTCAAATTTCGCGCCCGCAAGGAGCTGGCGTTGTTGCTGTACCTGGCGGCTGAGTCGCATCGAGCCCATTCGCGCGAATCGCTGCTCGGCCTCTTCTGGCCCGAATTTAGCAACGCCGACGCTCGCAATAATCTGCGCGTCGTGCTGTCGCGGCTCAAACGCAAATTGGACGCCGATTCCGCTACCGCCCCCTATCTGTTGATCAGTCGCGCCGAGATCCGCTTCAACCCGGCTAGCGCTCATTGGGTCGACGTCACAGAGTTTCAGGAGATCATCCAGCGTACCCTGCACCATGCGCACCAAGATCGTGCCACTTGCGCCGCCTGCCAATGCACCCTGGCACGAGCCGCGGCACTCTACCAAGGCGATTTTCTGTCCCACTTCTATCTCGATGGCTGTCCAATGTTCGATGAGTGGCAGCTGTTCCAACGGGAACAACATCATCTGCAAGCGTTGGAAATTCTCGGCGAATTGACCGAACATTACCGCCAACGTGGCGAGCTTGCAGAGGCCACGCGCTATGCTCGGCAACAGTTGGCCCTGGACCCACTCAAGGAACAGACCTATCTGGTGCTCATGCAGATTTTGCAGGCGCAAGGGGAACGCGGCGCGGCACTTGCCCTCTTTGATCGCTGCCGGGTCACGCTTCGCCAAGAGCTAGATGTGGAGCCCGGCCCACAGCTCGTCCACTTTTGGCAGCAGCTCAAAAAGAATCCGCAACCCATTGCGCCCGTAGCGGTCCCGGTTGCGCCCCTGTCGCAATTGAAGCCCCAGAAGCTGCCCAGGGTCTTGACCTCCTTTGTGGGCCGCGCGACCGAAGTCGCGCAACTGCGCACGCGGCTTGGGCAAGAAGAGATACGCTTGATCACGATTGCCGGGCCAGGCGGCATTGGCAAATCACGGCTGGCCATTCAGATCGCCCAAAGCTGTCAGGAGCTTTTCCACGATGGGATCCATTTCGTGCCGCTGGCCTCTGTGCAGCAGGGCACGGCCATCCCCGCTGCCATTCTGAACGCGCTCGGTGTGCGCTTTTCCGATGGCCGCGAATCCCCCTTTGCACAGCTGATCGATGTGGTGCGGCAGCGACGTCTGCTGCTCATTCTCGACAATTTGGAACATCTGCTGGAAAGCACCGATCTGCTCTTGCAGCTTTTGCACAACGCGCCCGAACTCACACTGTTGGTCACTTCGCGTGAACGACTCAACGTACAAGCCGAAGACCTCTTTGTGCTGGAGGGATTGCCCACGCCCAGACCAACCACAGAGGAGAGCGGGTTGGGTGCGCCAGAACAGCAGCCCGAAAACTTTGCCGCGGTCCAACTCTTTTGCGACCGCGCGCGCCGCTTTGACAAATCGTTTCAGCTCACGAACGAGACGCTCCCCGCGGTGCTGCGTATTTGTGCCCTTGTGGAAGGGATGCCACTCGGGCTGGAATTGGCGGCCTCGTGGATCGGTGACTTCAGTTGTACGGAGTTGGCCAACGCGCTGGCCAAAAATCTCGATCTGTTGCAGGCCACACAACGGGATCTTGCCCCCAAACACCAGAGCATGCAGGCTGTGTTCGACTATTCCTGGCACCTGCTCACGCCGACGGAACAACATCTACTCAGTGCACTGGCAATCTTTGCGGGTGGGTTTGCCGCCACGGCAGCACAGGAGGTTGCGGGCGGATCACAGCTGGCACTCACACAATTGCGCTACAAATCATTGATCCGCGCCGTTAGACCCGGGCGCTATGACATGCATGAATTGGTGCGCTACTTTGCCAAAGCACGCGGGCAGGATAAAACCGGCAAGATGGAGGCGCGGCACGCCCAGTACTTTCTCACGTTGGTCGCCGAGCAACAGGCCATGTTGGTGGGGAAGGAGCCACAGCGGGCGCTCCTGTTGATTGGCCAGGAGTTGGCCAACATTCGCCAGGCGTGGCAGTGGGCGTGCGCTTCCCGCTGCTGGACGATGCTACTGTCGGCGCTCTCACCGTTGGCAATCTACTACAACACGGTGGGCATGTTTGCCGTGGGCGAACAGTGGTTGCTGGCGCTGCTCCAACTGCTCGATACAGATGCAACAGCCCTGTCGCCCGCGCAAACCAAGCGCCATCAACAGCTGCGCCTCACAGCGCTGCTGGAACTGGTACAGATGGCGGGCTGGCAAAGTAAATTTGACGCGGCCCTGGCACATGGGCAGCGCGCAATTGCCCTGGCCCGAGAAATGCAAGAGCCGACTGCCGCAGCAACTGGTTATGCCCATCTGGGCTATATTTATCAACAACAGGGGGAACCAGAACGGGGCCGCGCGGTACTCCAACAGGGGTTGGCGCTGGCACGTCAAGTGGGCGCAGACGCAAGCGAAGCATTGAATTTGTTGCAGCTGGGCAATATTGAACTCGACTGTGGCGATCGGGCCAAAGGCGAAGCACACCTGATCCGTGCACTGAAATTACAGCAGCGTGCCGGCAATGTGCTGCGTGAACAGCGCGTCTTGCTCTGTCTCGGTGTCAGTCGATCAGAGGTTGGCGATCACGTGGGGGGGCACCACTATCTCCACGCAGCGCTACAACTGCTCCAACAGACGGGCAATCGGGCGGTGGAATCGCGCGTGGTCAACGCCCTTGGCTTCAACCTGAGTGCCATGGGTGCCTTTGAGGAAGCCACGGAACACCACTTGACCTGTCTGCAGATCAGCCAGGAGATTGGGCAGCCGATTCAAGAGAGCCACGCCGAGCACAATCTCTGCACAACCCAACGGAAAATGGGAAATTTTGCCAAGGCTGAAGAGCATGGTTGTCGGGCATTGCAGATTGCCGTGACCTATCAATTGGCCGAGGCCGAGAGTTATGCGTGGATGCACCTGGGCTATCTTTGGCTGGATCAGGACCGTTGGTTTGAAGCGGAAGATAGCATGCGCAAGGCTTGTGAAGGTTGGGTGACACAGCAGCGTCAATCATTGGTCCACGAAACCAGGGTGGGGATAGCGCTGGCGTTGGCTCGGCAGGGCAGGGTGCAACAGGCAGAAGAACTGATCACCCCCATCCTCCCACTGGTGCGACAGGCACCCCTGGCTGGCACCGATGAACCGATGCAGATTCTACTCAATTGTTACGATATTTTGGTGGCGACGGGGGATCCCGCTGCACCAGAACTGTTGGCCGTGGGCATGCAACAGCTGCGCGCTAAACTCGTGCACATCACCACGCCCAGGTTGCGCCGCCGCATGTTGGAAGCTGTCCCCGCCCACCGTCGGCTCCAAGAGCTCTGGCGTGCCAACGCACCCATTCCCCGCGCTGCGCCCCAGCCAGGCCAGGAATAGCGGTAGCGTCAGTGGAGAGGGTTGCCCCAGTTACCGCGATCGCGCCACTCTCGTTTACAATGGGGTCCGTTGCGCTCTTGATCTGCAGATAGGATCAGGCGCGCCAATCGAGTGAGATCCGGCCGTACCAGATGGGGCCACGAGCACCACGTTCCACCGGATAGGGAAAGGAATTGGAATGAATTATCAATGGCTACGCAACGGCTTGCGGCTGCTTTTATTGAGCCTGGGTATGGTAATGACATTGCTGGCAACGGGCGTCGTGCTCTTGGCGCTGGTTCTGTTGGCGCGCCAGGGTACCGAAATGGCAGCCCAACAGCAGAATACAAGTGCCGAGCGCAACGGCAATATGGTCCGCCTGGCCAATGTTGCGGTGACCCCCACGCCGTTTGCTATCGTTGCCGTTGCCACCCCCGCGGGCGGGGTTGATTACGAGAGTGCCGTGCTGATGAATGTCTATCAACAGGTGAACGCGTCAGTGGTCAACATTGTGGGGTTGACCACGGGTAGTTCGCTGGAGGCGCTGGTGCCACATGAGTTTGAAGAAGAAGATCTGTTGCCCCTGGGCAGTGGTTCGGGCTTTGTGTGGGATGCAACTGGCCACATCGTCACCAACCATCACGTCGTCGACGGAATGGATCAGCTCCAGGTGACCTTTCACGATGGCACGGTGGCCCTGGCCGAGCTAGTGGGCAGCGACATTAGCAGCGATCTGGCCGTGCTGCGCATCGATCCCGAAGGCTACAATCTGCGCCCAGTGCGCCGTGGCACTTTTGAACGGGTGCAGGTGGGTATGCGCGTGGCCGCCATTGGCAATCCTTTTGGCCTGGCCGGCACATTGACCAGCGGCATTGTCAGTGCACTCGGCCGTTCAATCCCGGCGCAGAATACCTTTAGCATTCCCGGTGCCATCCAGACCGATGCAGCCATCAACCCTGGCAATTCGGGTGGGCCGTTGCTGAATGAACAAGGGGAAGTGATTGGTGTGAACGCGCAGATTCGTTCGGAGGTACGGGCGAACAGCGGGGTGGGGTTTGCCATTCCCATCAAGATTGTGGAGCGGGTTGTGCCGGCCTTGATTGACAATGGTCGCTATCAACACAGCTACCTGGGTGTGCGGGGTGCCACCCTCAGCCCCATCTGTGCCGATGACTTGGGGCTGGATAAAACCTTGCGCGGTGCCTACGTGAGCGAAGTGTTGCGCAGGACACCGGCTGCACGGGCCGGGTTGCGTGGCGGCTCGGAAGCATCGCAAACCAACTACATTCAGCTCTGCCCGGACACGATCGGTGGCGATATCATTATTGCCATTGCCGATCAAGCCGTCACCACCTTTGATGATGTGCTGACGTATCTAGAATATAACACGAGCCCCGGCGACACTGTTACATTGCTGGTCTTGCGGGGTGGCGAAGAGCTCGCGCTCGATCTCACGCTGGCGCCGCGCCCAGAACGGCTCAACTAAAGTGTTTCTCTTGCGGTGGACGTACGCAACTTGCCGAGAAGAGACAGCAAGTGCGTGGCATGCTTTCCACTGGTACCCTCTTCTCGGTGCGTAGGTCATGTTACAACCAAATACAAACCGAGCACAGATGGGATAAAAGTAGATAGTGCAGTAAAACGTAGCGACCAAAGGAAATACGTTGACGCTAACCGCGCTTTGTCAGCTTGAGAGAGCCCCAGGTGATCAATATCTGTCCACTTCGGTCACCATTGCTCACACCGATATATTGCCCTGACATACCGACACCCAGACTCCCGATGAAATCATCATCATGATACTTGAGCGGATTGCCACGGGTGCAGGCGAAGCGATTGTAGTCGCTCACCAGCGTCCGGGAGCCCAGCGCCGGGTCATAGTACCTGGCGTTGTCGTAGTAGAGTCCCGTGCCATCCAGCTTCTGGACGGTGAAGCGGTGGTCAGTTGCCAATTCATTGCCACCGCGGCGGCTACCATACGCTCGATAGCGGTGCTCCCCCACCATTGTCCCGCTGCTGTTGGTTGCGAGCAAGGTGCTCCTCAGGTGGTCCGTGTGCAGATAGGTCAGCACACCGTCCTGGCGCCTTGCAATCCGTTGGCTGTTAAAGGCGTAATACTTTGTGACCTCATGCACCGGCCCGATCCCACCAAGCACGGCCACCGTAGAGGGTAAAGGCCAGGCCGTTGACCGTCTTCCCTGCCAGGCCAACCTGCGCCGCAGGCACCTCCAGCCGCACCCAGCCGCCACTCGCTGGCAGGCGCCCCATGTAGCGCCGGCTGGTCGTGCCATTCGTTCCCCAGTAGGCCCGCTGATGCCAGTCGCCATCATGCCATTGGAGCATCACCGCCTGCGGTGGGTGGTCCGGGTCGAGATAGATATAGCCATAGAGCGTGTCACCGCTCTTGACAGCCATTGTCTCCCGGGCATTGGGTAAGTAGTGTTGATGGGTGCCGCTTTGCAAGGCCGAGCGGTGGGCAGCCCGCCACCGCTGACGCTCTCGGGTGCCCACTGGGCGCGGTTCGCGTGGTTCCAGGCCACTGTTCTTCCCGCACGGCTAATCAAATTGCCGTTCGGGGACCCGCTGGGTGCATAGCTGTAGTCCGATTTGAGGATAGCGTTGGCGGCGTAGGCCGCGTACCCCGCCCCTTCATAGGTTGTCAGGCGACCACACCATCATAGCCATAGGATTGGCCATACGCGCTCGTAAGTCTGTTCTGCCCGTCGTAAACAAATGTCATATACCAGCGGTTGTCGTGGTGGATGGTGACAACTGACAACCACCATCCTGGTTGTTTCACTGCCTGTCTACTTTGTGGGGAATTTCAGCAGCGGAATTTTGGTTAATACGGGATTTTATCTCCTGGTATATTTGGTTTGTAGAACCTTCAAGAGAGTTTGACAAGAAACTAAACTCCGCTTTTGTAAACCACTTGCTCATTTTTCTTGCAAAAAATTCATCTTGAGACAAACGTTCTATGTACTCCTCTCTATTATGAAGTTCAAGTGCAATACTATTTCCTGCTCTCGGCATACTAATGACCTTCACATCTTTTATATCTGACCACAAAATTTTGAATCCACCCCATTCTCTTGCACTAATTCCTTGAGAATCTAATATTACACGGGGTCTTGTATCAAAAAGTCCATAGACAACTGAGACTACAAAAAACGCAATCCCCATGAGAACCATACATCCAAGTTCTGTGATTCCTCGAACCATTCCCCAAGCACCTACTACAATCATAAAGGTAAATGTTACAATTCCCGTGATTGTATAAGCTAGTGAACGCCGATACAATTTTCTTTCCATGAAAAAGCAACCTGTTTTTTCGCTTTGAAACTGCTGAGTCACCGCGCATTTCACAGCATGAACAACTAGTGACAAGCCAAAGCAAAAATAAATAGACTATTTTGCTTTGGCTTGTTACCAAATTGTTATCGGCTGTCATAAACCTACTGATAGATATTTGCTGTAAGTCCTAACCATGGATTTATCTTTTTTACACTCTCCCCTCCTACTTCTCTTGCTGCACCAATTGTGAATGTAGTTGCCGCCGTGACCAAATCTGCATCAGATGATTTATCCTTCATTGCCCGATACGCAGTGTAGGTAAGATTTATTCCTCCGGCAGCAATACTGACAGCACCTGCCGGAGCAGCAACTACCGCACAAATCCCACCACTGGCAATCGTGCAGGCAGCCGCGACCCCTGCTCCACCTGTTCCGACAATATTTAATGTATTTGTGATACATGCAGATGGTTCCTCGCATCTTGCTTTGTCCATTAACCTTTCGAACAGTTGATCTTGCGCTGTCACCGGATGCACTTGGTGTTGTGGATTGAGATAGTGGACAGGACCGTTTCGGGTGAGATAGTCACGAATCTGCAAGTCCATCCACTCTGCATCCAGTGTATCCATCGTGGCCAACGTCTCCATGAAGTGTGCGGAAGAAATGAAGCGGTCATTCCACCATTCGTTATCACCATACCAATATCCGTTGATGATAGCATCCACTTTCTGCCAACAGTCTCCATCGCCATCAGTATCTCGTGAGCCATCCGCTAGGGTACTACAATGTCCCGAAGGATCTCGAAACTTGACAGGATTCCCTAATCCGTATAAATATCGATTGTAATCCAACAGAGTCGTCGGGTCCGGCACCAGCGTATTGGGCGAGATAAACGCCCCCAACGCCGGGTCATAGTACCTGGCGTTGTAGTAGTAGAGGCCGGTGCCATCAACCTTTTGGCCGGTGAAGCGGTGGTCAGTTGCCAATTCATCGCCACCGCGGCTGCTACCATACGCTCGATAGCGGTGCTCCCCCACCATTGTCCCGCTGCTGTTGGTTGCAAGGTGCTCCCCAGGTGGTCCGTGTGCAGATAGGTCAGCACACCGTCCTGGCGCCTCGCAATCCGTTGGCCGTTAAAGGCGTAATACTTTGTGACCTCGTGCAACGCACGGCGCACACCGGCCCGATCCCACCAGGCACGGCCACCGTAGAGGGTAAAGGCCAGGCCGTTGACCGTCTTCCCTGCCAGGCCAACCCGCGCCGCAGGCACCTCCAGCCGCACCCAGCCGCCACTCGCTGGCAGGCGCCTCATGTAGCGCCGGCTGCTCGTGCCATTCGTTCCCCAGTTGATCAAATTCTGTCCCCAGTAGGCCCGCTGATTCCAGTCGCCATCATTCCATTGCAGCATTACCGCCTGCGGTGGGTGGTTCGGGTCGAGATAGATATAGGCATAGAGCGTATCAGCGCTCTTGACAGCCATTGTCTCCTTGGCATTGGGAAAGTAGTGTTGATGGGTGCCGCTTTGCAAAGCCGAGCGGTGGGCAGGCCGCCACCGCTGCCACTCTCGGGTGCCCACTGGGCGCGGTTCGCGTGGTTCCAGGCCACTGTTCTTCCCGCACGGCTAATCAAGTTGCCGTTTGGGGACCCGCTGGGTGCATAGCTGTAGTCCGATTTGAGGATAGCGTTGGCGGCGTAGGCCGCGTACCCCGCCCCTTCGTAGCCATAGCGCTATTCGTCAGTCGGTTTTGCCCCTCGTGAGTGAATGTCTTATACCCATGATTCTCGTGGTAATGGGTGACAATCGGCAGCCGTTATCCTGGGTATTTCACTGCCTGTCCACTTTATTCCGGAGTACCACCTCTTCTTTATTACGTTAGAAAATTTCGGCATCTATATCACTCTTCCTCAGTTCCTTGATCAAAGTATAAATCCAATTCCAGCCTTAGCCTTCTTGCACTCAGTGCTTGAAGAGTCTGTACCTCTAATTCAGTGGCACCATTCCATTTGGCAAGCCATAGCCCACAGAGGATACTTGCATCAAACCGAGAGGTAAGTTCATACCAAACCGCATAATCCTGTGTCAGTTGCTTCATCAAACTATCTACTTCAGTGCTAAGATCCCTATCTGCTCTACGTGATTTTCTCAGAATCCACTTGCCGGTAGTCTGAGTTTGTCTGTACCGTCCCTGCCAATATATATCCCCTTTGCGACAGCATTTTGTAGGCTGAATACCGAGTTTAGCAGTGATTTCTTCGGGATCAAGATTGTCTCCAAAAAACCGTAGTGTTACAGATACTGCATCTATGCCACCTCCGGCAATCCATATCAGTTCACCGGTTGGCTCATTAGGGGGTGAATGTGGCTTGTCATTCATATACTTTTATTCCTTAGGAGCTAATTCATTTTTTACATAGACGGTAAGTGGACAAAACGAGAAAAGCTAGTTATCTAACTCTTCGATCAGCTCATCTAGATGGCCGATGTAGTGTGGATCGGCGCCCCGATGATTCTTTCTCAGTGCCCATATGTATCCTTCTGCATCTTTGTAAAGATCAAACTCGCTAAGTTTGCCTGGAACATCAGATTTCAGTTCGTGTGCATCAAGCCCAAGTTTCTTCCAGTATGCACCATTTCTCCGCTTTAACGAACTAGTCGGATCAGATGGAAAAGAAACAACCACCAGTTCTTCCAGTTGTGGCGGATCGAGCAAGGTGAAGCCTTCAACGTCGCTCTCAATCACCGGCACGCCACTGCGTACCGTGGACGAGCCGTTGACGATTGACGATGCCTGCAGATCGGTGCCGGGGATGTCGTAGGCGTGATCATAGTCGGGCAGTTCGAACGTTGTCTGTTCATAGCCGTAGAGACCGGCGGCCAAAAAGGCCCCGGCACCGACAGCACCGGTACCAACAGCCGCGACAGCTGCGGCTGCTTCCGCCATGGCTATCCAACAGGCTACATCAAGCGGGGCACTTGTGCCCCCTGTCACGGCTAGTGTACCACAATGCCTACTGGGATCGTTGTACTTGAGCGGATTGCCCCGCACATAAGAATACCGATTGTAATCCAACAGAGTCGTCGGGTCCGGCACGATGGTATCCGCGCCCAAGGGGCACCCGATAAACGCCCCCAGCGCCGGGTCATAGTACCTGGCGTTGTCGTAGTAGAGCCCCGTGCCATCAACCTTCTGGCCGGTGAAGCGGTGGTCAGTTGCCAATTCATCGCCACCGCGGCGGCTACCATACGCTCGATAGCGGTGCTCCCCCACCATTGCCCCGCTGCTGTTGGTTGCGAGCAAGGTGCTTCCCAGGTGGTCCGTGTGCAGATAGGTCAGCACACCGTCCTGGCGCCTCGCAATCCGTTGGCCGTTAAAGGCGTAATACTTTGTGACCTCATGCACCGCGCGGCGCACACCGGCCCGATCCCACCAAGCACGGCCACCGTAGAGGATAAAGGCCAGGCCGTTGACCGTCTTCCCTGCCAGGCCAACCCGCGCCGCAGGCACCTCCAGCCGCACCCAGCCGCCACTCGCTGGCAGGCGCCCCATGTAACGCCGGCTGCTCGTGCCATTCGTTCCCCAGTTGATCAAATTCTGTCCCCAATAGGCCCGCTGATTCCAGTCGCCATCATTCCATTGCAGCATCACCGCCTGCGGTGGGTGGTCCGGGTCGAGATAGATATAGGCATAGAGCGTATCACCGCTCTTGATGGCCATTGTCTCCCGGGCATTGGGTAAGTAATGTTGATGGGTGCCGCTTTGCAAGGCCGAGCGGTGGGCTGTGCGGCCAGAGAGCTTCTCCAATTTAGTGGCAGGGGAAGGCTCAGGCTGCATTTCGTCTGCCAATCTACATCGTCTATGAACTTAGTGAGAAAATCATTTAGTTGGTAATCATCAACACGACCCCGCAAACCAAGAGTAGAGCACTCCAACCATAGTTTTCTAGGATATACTTTCTACGCAGATTTTCATCTTCTGCCAGCAATCGGCGGATTTCAGCTTTCGTTTGCCCATTGGTATAAAGCATCAAAACGATTGAATGGGTGTAACGCACCATAAATCCATTATCTATTAGCTGTGGACTTCGACGCAATCGCTCTGTACCTAACAGACCCATAATGCCGATCGTAAGAAAAATCAATCCCCAAATCATGCCGCCCGCCTTCCTTCAATGTAAGCTAAAAATTGCTTTCAAAAAGGCATCAATCCTGCACCTTACATCTACCCAACAATGATCACTAACACACACACCATTTGAAACATCAATAGCTATGCCGATCCAAGGAATATAAGGTTTTATGGGTTCTGACACCTTACTTTGGGCAACAGCTAGAGCGCCCTCCGTTCCTGCGTTCCGTGCTGCAACAGCGTAATGCTCATTCCATATGGGGATAAACATATCCTTGACGACTAGTGTCGTATAGCCAACTATCTCCATAAACTTGACCTGCAGTTACAAATGCAGCCCCAGCAGGGCACGCAACACCAGTGGCGCATGCAGCCATTCCCCCTTGTTTCCACATTGGACCAATCACCATACCTGCTTTCAAAGTGGCAACACTAAGGGCAGCAGGATCAAGCATTACATTTTCTGGTACATGTTTGGCATGGAATTGCTCAAAGGCTTGCTCTTGCGCTGTCACTGGATGCATTTGCGGTTGTGAGTTGGTATAATGAGCAGAACCATTTCTGGTAAGATACTCATGAATCTGTACGTCCATCCAATTCGCATCAAGTGTTTCCAAAGGGGCCAAGGTCTCCACAAAGTGTGCTGAAGAAACGAATCGGTCGTTCCACCACTCGTTATCACCTTGCCAATATCCATTGACAATGGTATCCACTTTCTGCCAACAATCCCCGTCACCATCGGTATCTCGCGAACCATCGGCGAGTGTACCACAATGCCCACTGGGATCATTCATAGTCAGCGGTCGGCCACGGACATACATGTACCGATTGTAATCCAACAGATTCGTCGGGTCCGGCACCAGCGTATCCGGCGAGATAAAGGCCCCCAGCACCGGGTCATAGTACCTGGCGTTGTAGTAGTAGAGCCCGTTGCCATCAACCTTCTGGCCGGTGAAGCGGTGGTCCGTGACCACGGGGCCACTGTCGCGCTGACGGCCATAGGCCGCGTACCCCGCCCCTTCATGGCTCGTTAAGCGACCTGCCGGGTGTTTAACCGCCTGTCCGCTTTGTTGGGGGAACTTCACAACATGTTCTTATCTAACGGCTCAGCCAAAAGTGTCTCTTACAACCAAATACAAACCGATTACAGACATGATAAAAACAAATATTGCAGCAAAGCGCATCGACCAAAAGAAGTACTTTGATGTTAACCACGCTTTGCCACTCTGACTCCAACCCCAAATTCGGCTATTCAATTGTAAGTATTTTCTAAAAAGGTGAGGCCTGAACCAAGCTAGATACACTATAAAACTAGATAGCAAGAACCAAGTGAGAATTATTGATAACGGTTGATAGTTCATCATTAATACCTTGTATTTAAAGCGAGTGTTCCGTATACTTGACCCTGTCAAAGAGACCAATGATTGGCTACTTTAACAGAGTGAAGCAACTATGTTTCAAAAGAATCTACATACAAGACTTACTCTAATTATGTGTCCTGATTGAATTACTTAAACTTTTGTACAGGATATATCTGAAATGTATATGAAGCGTGGGAATATGAGAGAGATACTGGTGAACTGACCGCTCCGGCCTCTACAGTTACATGAGGGGGACCTTGTAAATTATATGCAAATCCTCCTTCCATATACGCAAAGCCTGCGCTCCCTCCTCGGGAAGCACCAACCAATATATTTGGTGCTAAAGCGGCTTTGTCAGCTTTAGAGAGTTCCAATTGATCAATATCTGTCCATGTTCCATCGCCATTGCTCACACCGATATCTCCTCTAGATATACCGACACCCAGACTCCCAACGAAATTGTTATCATATCTCAGGTATATACTATGATAATCATCAAGAATGAATGCCCCTCCAGAGAAACCAAAGGACCAATTAATTGCTGTATAGTCTCCAAAATCAGGTGAGTCATAGTTTGGTGGAACCGGCCGATCTGCTTGCCAAGCTGCATAGTCATCACTTTGCACCCAGCGCATAATCTCATCCGAAAAATAATCCGCCCCCAAATCCGAACGTTTAGCGATGCGTTCACCAAACCATTCTTTACTGCCATAGCGGCCATTAAAGTAATCCGGTGTTGCATCCCATTGTTGCAAGATTGTGTTGACACTTGTCCAGCAACTGCTCCATTCTTCGTATGCATCTGTATCCGATGCGCTTGGCTGTGATGTGGCACAATGCCCGCTGGGATCACTCATATTCAGCGGTCGGCCACGGACATACAGATACCGATTGTAATCCAACAGAGTCGTCCGGGAGCCCCCTGGGCGCGGCACCAGCGTATCGGGCGAGATAAACGCCCCCAACGCCGGGTCATAGTACCTGGCGTTGTAGTAGTAGAGGCCGGTGCCATCAACCTTTTGGCCGGTGAAGCGGTGGTCAGTTGCCAATTCATCGCCACCGCGGCTGCTACCATACGCTCGATAGCGGTGCTCCCCCACCATTGTCCCGCTGCTGTTGGTTGCAAGGTGCTCCCCAGGTGGTCCGTGTGCAGATAGGTCAGCACACCGTCCTGACGCCTTGCAATCCGTTGGCCGTTAAAGGCATAATACTTTGTGACCTCATGCACCGCGCGGCGCACACCGGCCCGATCCCACCAGGCACGGCCACCGTAGAGGGTAAAGGCCAGGCCGTTGACCGTCTTCCCTGCCAGGCCAACCTGCGCCGCAGGCACCTCCAGCCGCACCCAGCCGCCACTCGCTGGCAGGCGCCCCATGTAGCGCCGGCTGCTCGTGCCATTCGTTCCCCAGTTGATCAGGTTCTGTCCCCAGTAGGCCCGCTGATTCCAGTCGCCATCATGCCATTGCAGCATCACCTCCTGCGGTGGGTGGTCCGGGTCGAGATAGATATAGGCATAGAGCGTATCACCGCTCTTGACAGCCATTGTCTCCCGTGCATTGGGTAAGTAGTGTTGATGGGTGCCGCTTTGCAAAGCCGAGCGGTGGGCAGGCCGCCACCGCTGCCACTCTCGGGTGCCCACTGGGCGCGGTTCGCGTGGTTCCAGGCCACTGTTCTTCCCGCACGGCGGATGGGGTTGTTCCCTCGGCCCGCTCAGGGTTAAGCTCCGCTGCATGCCAAAGTGCTCTACAAATGGGACCCGCCGCTATGGCTAGAGTATCTCATTATGACCGTACATATCTCTGAGTCGCTGTTCCCAGTCAATTCGATCCCAGTAATCGTCGATTGTTTGCCATGCTTGAAGAGGGTTCGTTTGGCCCTCTAGCAGAAACTTCCTCAATGCAGGGATATCCTCTTTTAAGAGCGGCTGGATGTGCAGTGTCACGAGTGCACTCAAACTACCGAAAAATACAGAGCGAGAATCAGCCTTAGGATAAGATGGTCGTCCTTTTGAGCAAAGTTCTTGTACTTCTTCTGCCCAGCAGAGTACATCATCTCGGCTCAACTTATCCACTTCCCATTCATTGAGCAGTTGTACCATCTTATCAATTGTAACCTCTTCAATTGAAGTGAATTTTCTCATTGGTCTTACTCCCATGATCGATTATCTCCAAAACAGGTGTTCCCGAACGACTAGTCGGTCGGAAATATACTTCAATCTTTCCAAGTTCGATATATGAATCTGTTGGTTGCTTTGACTGCGAGTTGTCCATACGTGGCGTTCTTCCAGTTAGCCCCTCGAATGCTTCTTGTGCCCCTGTCAATCCACCATGTAAACCACTTGTCGCTTCAATATATCCTCTCAATCTACCACTGTCACCGATACCTGTTATTCGTTCGTTCTCGCCCAGCCATTTGGCAGGAACCACCAGTTCTTCCAGTTGTGGCGGATCGAGTAAGGTGAAGCCTTCAACGTCGGTCTCAATCACCGGCACGCCACTGCGTACCGTGGACGAGCCGTTGACGATTGACGATGCCTGCAGATCGGTGCCGGGGATGTCGTAGGCGTGATCATAGTCGGGCAGTTCGAACGTTGTCTGTTCATAGCCGTAGAGACCGGCGGCCAAAAAGGCCCCGGCACCGACAGCACCGGTACCAACAGCCGCGACAGCTGCGGCTGCTTCCGCCATGGCTATCCAACAGGCTACATCAAGCGGGGCACTTGTGCCCCCTGTCACGGCTAGTGTACCACAATGCCCACTGGGATCAGTGTACTTGAGCGGATTGCCCCGCACATAAGAATACCGATTGTAATCCAACAGATTCGTTGCATCGGGCACAATCGTATCCGGCGAAATAAACGCACCGATCTCTGGGTCATAGTACCTGTCGTTGTCGTAGTAGAGCCCGGTGCCGTCCAGCTTCTGGCCGGTGAAGCGGTGGTCCGTGACAACGGGGCCATTGTGGCGCTGACGGCCATAGGCGCGGTACCGCTGGTCAGCGCTGACGTTACCGGCGGTATTGGTTTCGAGCACAGTGCTGCTTCACCCAAGGGGTACCCGGTCACTGTGTAAATAGATTGTTTCGTTACGCAGAGTAAAGCGGATTAGGCGCACCAAAAGGAACTTTCACAAACGTCTGATCTTCTTGGCAAAGGTAACCTTGGGTACATGGACTGCTTGATAACATCTCAACCAAATCTTGTTCTGCAACGCTCCTCATCCGTTCGTCGCCAACAATCCGCCGCAG
The DNA here is from genome assembly GCA_965228585.1 of Caldilineaceae bacterium. Lineage (GTDB taxonomy): Bacteria > Chloroflexota > Anaerolineae > Caldilineales > Caldilineaceae > JAHBVH01. The sequence goes on along the minus strand of CBDDHX010000004.1, from coordinate 667,381 downwards.
TTCGGGGGTTGTTCGTTCAAAATACCAGTCGATTCCCTTGAACGGCTTCCTCTCTAAATAGGCGATGAATTTATCCGTTCGGGTCCCTTTTAACACCCATTCCCGAAGAAATGACTCAAACGGCAACATGCGGATGATCTCGTGCTCAGGCGATAGCGGTGTTGATTTGAGATGATAGAGCAACTGTTCCCCCATCGGTTTCAGCCTGAGAGATGCATAGTGGTTATCAAGTCCACCTTTAACTTCATTGCCAATAGAAAGTTCGTTGATAGCGACTGGTACACTGCCGTCTTCTGTCCATAGATCAACTGGCCACAGTTCCTCACCCAAATACTGAATCGATAATGAGCCCGCCGGAGCAAAAAGATCTATTACATTTCCCTCATCAAGCGCTCTGTCAACCTCTGACAAGCGGAAGGCCAACTCACGTTCACTGTAAAGACGGTTACCTACAAAAAACAGAAAGCAAATTTGAAGTTGCTGGTTATCCATTATTGACATCCTACTGTTGCACATGGAAAAAAGCTTTTTACAATATCATCCTGAACGCTGGCACTATACCATTTGCCTCCGATTTCCTGTATGTATCGTATACGGCCACGTTCTTGTTGTATACCAGGTGCCTTTAGTGTCTCTTGAAGAAGCCCGATGATATCGTCAATTCCCAATCCGGCCTCAAACGCTGAATTTCTGCTACGTACACGAAATAAATCAGTTAAATGTTCCCAGGCACCCCAATAAGCTGGATGATGTCGGGTCAAGATGTGTCCCAATCGCTCTTTAGTCAACGTCACAATATTTCCCCCAGAGCTGGTAAGTGTCCGACTGTCAACCCTCTTTAGCGCATTATCTAGCACATGGCGTGGCACCGTTGATAACCCAAGCAATTCATCCCCATGTTGGATCAACCGGCGTGAGGCACGGCTGGTTGCCAGCGTGACCGTACCAATGGGCAGCACGCCTCCAGTGAGCAGATTATTGCCTAACTGCTCAAAATATTCTTCTTCCGTTGGACCCGTGACTGTATTGGTTTGGGTATTAACGTTACAGCCAGCAAAGAAACAGCCTACAATCGCCAAGCCATCGACTGTGCTATCTAACCAACTTGGTGAATTAGCGTAATCAAGGATCTCAACGTTACACAGTGGGCATGGGGGGACAGCTCCTACATGCCCACTGGGATCGTTATACTTCAACGGATTGCCCCGCACATAGGCGAAGCGATTGTAGTCGCTCACCAGCGTCGGGTCCGGCACGATGGTATCCGGCGAGATAAACACACCGATCTCCGGATCATAGTACCGGGCGTTGTAGTAGTAGAGTCCCGTGCCATCAACCTTCTGGCCGGTGAAGCGGTGGTCAGTGGCCAATTCATCGCCACCGCGGCTGCTACCATACGCTCGATAGCGGTGCTCCCCCACCATTGTCCCGCTGCTGTTGGTTGCGAGCAAGGTGCTCCCCAGGTGGTCCGTGTGCAGATAGGTCAGCACACCGTCCTGGCGCCTTGCAATCCGTTGGCCGTTAAATTCATAATACTTTGTGACCTCATGCACCGCGCGGCGCACACCGGCCCGATCCCACCAGGCACGGCCACCGTAGAGGGTAAAGGCCAGGCCGTTGACCGTCTTTCCTGCCAGGCCAACCTGCGCCGCAGGCACCTCCAGCCGCACCCAGCCGCCACTCGCTGGCAGGCGCCCCATGTAGCGCCGACTGCTCGTGCCATCCGTTCCCCAGTTGATCAGGTTCTGTCCCCAGTAGGCCCGCTCATTCCAGTCGCCATCATTCCATTGCAGCATCACCGCCTGCGGTGGGTTGTTCGGGTCGAGATAGCTATAGGCATAGAGCGTATCACCGCTCTTGACGGCCATTGTCTCCTTGGCATTGGGTAAGTAGTGTTGATGGATGCCGCTCTGCAAGGCCGAGCGGTGGGCAGTCCGCCACCGCTGACACTCTCGGGTGCCCACTGGGCGCGGTTCGCGTGGTTCCAGGCCACTGTTCTTCCCGCGCGGCGGACGGGGTTGTCCCTTCGGCCCGCTCAGGGCAAGCTCAAGTATGGTAGGTTTGCTTGGGAGCGGCGCTGCTAGTGGCTAAACAAATAGAGCAGGTCCAGCATTTGTGTAGATCTCAGGCTTGACAATAGGCAGTAAATATCTTCTAGAAATAGAACTAACAGATCGATCAATTAAACATGCTTGTCTCCTTTGATTTGCTGTATTTGTTGCTCTATCCTACTATCCCAGTCGATAGACTGCCAATAGCTATCTAGAAATCGAAGCGCTTCCTCAGGTGATGTTCTTGCAATATCAATACAGTGTTGTAGAGCAGGTATATCTTCCTTGACAGTCGGGTTGCTATACATCATCACGAGTGCATCCAATACGTTCACAACTACCGAGCGTGTATCAGTGATAGAATATGAAGGAAAGCCTGGCCCTAAATCATGGAGCTGCTCGGCAAACAACAATATTTCACTTTCATTCATTTTGTTTGCTCCCCATAATTCTAGAACTTCTGATAAATATTCAAGAGAAACATCACTCATTGATGTGAATTTTTTCAAAGGTCTTGAATGCATGATCAACTATCTCCATTACAGGTGTGCCAGACGAACTTGTTGGTCTAAACCTAACTTCCAAATTTTTGGGATCGATGTAGATGTCAGTTGGTGCCAATGACTGTAAATCTCCAGATTGTAAAACCCTACCAGTTAGTTTTTGGAAGAGCTCTCCAGCGGTACTCATTCCACCTGTTAAATCTGAAGTGCTTTCAGTATAACCCGCTAGTCGCCCTGATGACTTTTTACCAACAACAATTGAGTTCTCTCCTTTCCAATTGAAATCATCATTAGTAACATTACTGCCCATCTCCACTGTCGGCAACGGATCAGCCAGGACAGTATTGCCAAAGCCAACAGTCTGCTGATAGACCGCGGATAGACCAATGGTCGGGGCGTCACCCGGTACGCCACCCTCATCACCTGCGGTTGGGAACGGAGCAATCTCGATTGTTGGGCTGGTGAGCGTCACTGACTCGCGGAATGGAGGTGGCACAACGACATTCGCACTGACTGCATCGGCGGCGTTGGCCCCCAACTGAAGTGCGGCATACCCACCAGCCACACTTCCAGCCATCCCAGCAACTGGCCCCCAGCCACCCATTCCTCCACCATTGTAGGGATCAAACGCAACTTGACCCACCCCTTGATGCCCACTGGGATCATTCATAGTCAGCGGTCGGCCACGGACATACATGTACCGATTGTAATCCAACAGATTCGTCGGATCCGGCACGATGGTATCCGGCGAGATAAACGCGCCCAGCGCCGGGTCATAGTACCTGGCGTTGTAGTAGTAGAGCCCCGTACCATCATACTTCTGGCCGGTGAAGCGGTGGTCCGTGACAACGGGACCATTGTCACGCTGACGGCCATAGGCGCGATACCGCTGGTCGGCACTGACATGGCCGGCGGTATTGGTTTCGAGCACAGTGCTGCTCAAGTGGTCACTGTGCAGGTAGCTGACGGTGCTGCCGCGCTTCATGGCGACACGTTGGCCGTTGAAGAAGTAGTACTTGGTAACGGTTGAGCCAGTCTGTTCATAATGGGCAAACGGGTAGTAGGTGGTCGTGCTGCCCGTTGTTTTCTTGATGCGCTGCCCGCTGTCATCGTAGAGATAGCTCTCGGTGGGCAGGCCACCACCGCTCACGCTATGCAACTGGTTTTCGTGGTTCCAGGCCAGTGTTCTTCCCGCGCGGCTAATCAGATTCCCATTCGGGGACCCCCTGGGTGCATAGCTGTAGCCCGATTTCAGGATGGCGTGGCCGGCGTAGGCCGCGTACCCCGCCCCTTCGTAGCTCGTTAAGCGACCCGCGCTATCATACCCATAGGATTGACCATACGCGCTCGTGAGTCTGTTCTGCTCATCGTAGCCAAAGCTGTGGTAGCCATGGTTGTCATGGTGCTGCCTGATGTTGCCAAAGCTGTCGTAGGCATAGTTCAGATTCAGCTTGTTGGCAGCGCCAGAACTCGTCCCCACAAAGATGTAGTAGAGCCGACCGTTGCCGCCACCATAGTAAGGTTTGCTGCTGCTCGTCCAGCCATAGTACCCCTGTCGCCGCCAGAGGTCGGTTCCATAGGGCATGCGCATATCAGTGAGACGCCCGGCTGCATCATACTCGACATAGCCCATGGCACCATCTACGGTGCTCACATCAACTTCACCATCCACCAGATTGCCCAACCGATTGCTGTGCAGCTTGGCAGGCAGGCCCATGCTATTGTACCACGTCGTGACCACCTCACCATCCGGATAGGTCAACGTCGTGGGGCGCTGGTAGCGGTCGTAGCCATACCAGCTGTTGAGCAATCCCTGGCCAGGAATCCGCACCTGTTCACGCACCAACAACCCTTGGCTGTTGTAGTAGAGATTCTTGTAGTAGCCGCCACTCCGCTGATAGTAGACCTGGGTCAACTGCCCGCGGCTGCGGTTGGCGCTACCGTGGTGTTGGTCATAGGTGTAGCGAACATCATAGCTGCTCACGCTGCCGGGGCAACTCGTGTTCGTGCGGAAGTGCTTGCCCCGCAGCCGGCCATAGCCATCGTAGTAGAGACAGGTCGTCTTGCCCCGTGCATCGGTCTGCCGCGTCAGCCGCCCCTGCCGGTCGTGGGCATAGTGCCAGCGCCCCAGGTCCGGATCATCCATGCTCGTCTTGCGCCCGCCCAGGTCATAGTGCAGCGTCGTGCTGCCAATCCCGTTGGGATGGCGAACTTGCGTCAAATTGCCGAGCAGATCATGGGTCAGCATCACCTGACCCGCCAACTGCCACCCGCTGCCGTTGGGGTTGTAGCTGCGCACAGACCGCAGGTTGCCCAACGCATCCGTCTGCGTCCACTTCACCAGCCGTTTGCCATCATTGCCCAACCCCACATTGACGACGGAGAGCGCTCGCCCCACATAGTCGTAGTCGTGCCGTTCGCCATTGGGCGCATGGGTGCGGCTCACCCGCCCCAACACGTCATACTCGGTGCGGCTATAGCCTGCACTCCAGTTGGCCACACGGTTAATCGCGCGCCCGCCCGTGGCCACCGGCACCGATCTCCAGATGCGGTTGCCCAGCGCATCGTAGCTGTAGTTGACATCCACCTCGGGCGCATAGCTGCCGGGGTTACAGCCGTCAATGTTCGTGCGCCACTCCTGCCGGGGACGCTGCTCCTGCACCAGTTGCCCCAACCCATTGTAGTGGCTGCGCACAAAGTTGCCGTAGCAACGCGGCGCGTGCCACGCCACCACAAAGTTGGTGTGCGAGCCCCCATAACCACGAGCATAGTAGCCATAGTGCACCGCGGCGCTGGCTGGCGACTGGTTCCACGCTGCGCCTGCCGCCACCCCGTTCCACTGGCGCAACGGGCGGCCAAAGCTGTCGTAGCTGGTGCGTGTGCAGATCGCGTTCACCCCACACCACTCGGCCAGCTGCCCCCAATGGGCGCGACCATCAGTCACCGCCAGCCCATTGACCCCATAGTAGCGCGCCGTCTCCTGGTGTCCACCACTCCAGCGTCGCACCGGAAAGCGGTGGTAGCTCGCATCATACTCGGTCTCGATGCTTTGCACGGGAGTGCCAAAGTGCATCTCCCGCGTCACATTGCCATAGCGGTCATGGCTCAACAGCGTGATCTGCCAGCCACTGTCGTTGTCCCCAATCCAGCTGCTGCCCGTACAGCCCGTCAATGCTCGCTGCCGCCGAGAGGGATTGCCTTTGGTGGGCGCTCGGTTGTAGTTGCCCCCGTTGCCATCATAGGTGGTCCGCTGCTCGGCCACACAGCGCCCTGCCCCATCCAGAACCCGCACCCGCGCCGGTAGATTCACCAGGTGCGCACCGCGGTTGGGGTAGTAGTACGTTTCCGTGGCGCGCTGCTGCACGCCCCCTGCCCACTCCTCCACACGAGTCACATTGCCAAATTGCTGGTTGTTCTGTTTGCTCGGCTCATAGAAGAATCGCTGCGTCTTCTCTGCCCCATCGACCCACTGCACCACCTGCTCTTGGCGCACCCACCGGGGACGCACGCTGTAGCTGTTGGTGCTGTTCCAATTGTTGCCACTGCCGGTGAGCGCACGGTAGCTGTAGTTGGTGTAGGCCATGAGACAGCGCCCATGGTGTTGATTCGCCCGCGGACAACCGCTGGTGCCCGGTTGCCAGATCTTTTCGAGATCCGTATGCCCGAGCCGCGGGTCCGGGTTGTTGGCAATGTCGTCCCGATCGCGATAGCCGTTGTTGCGGTAGAACCAATGCTCGGTCACCTTGGCTTCGTTGCGGTAGTCGTTGCGCTTGTAGGTCACGACCGATGCCGATGGATAGCCGAGAAACTCGACCGGATCATTCTTGTAGCGCCGATAGAGCCCCTCGCCATAGCCATACTGCGTCCGCACCCAGTTTGCGGTGGGGTACGCGCCATCGTAGACATAGCGGTTCACCACCTGGCGCCGATAGGCCACCGGGTCACAGTTCACCCGCCGGTCAATCTCACAGCGCCACGTCGCCGGGGCACTGTAGCGATAGCTCACGCGCCCGCCCCAGCCGTTGTTCGCATTCAACAGGTAGACTTCCGAGTGGATCGCACCGATGGTGTAGTCAAAGCTGTAGGTGTGCAACGGCGTCGATGTCCGGATCGGCGGCGCATTCCCTCGGTGGGTATAGCCGTACTGTCGGATCTGATTCAGCCACGAGTGCCGATAGTACCCCGCGGTGTAGATGTAGCCCAGCTCGTATTCACGCAGCGGCCGCCACGCCCCATTGGCATGTACTTCAACACGAATGGTGCGCAGCCGCTCGTTGCTATAGATGCTCTGTGTACACGGATTCGTCCGGCGGTAGATCCCCGTGTCGCTGCGCCCCTCGTAGCCAAACAAGACCCGCAGCTTGTGGCCCGCCCCCGTCTGCTCATTGCCACCCCAGTAGATGGATGCGGGCCGGATCGAATGGTAGTACCAGCCCGGCCGATAGCGATTGTTGGTCGAACAATGGGTGTTGCGATAGAAAGAGCGGTAGTTGTACTCCACCCAGTTGCCATGGCTGTCCACCGACTTGCGCAGATACCACTTGTTGACCACCCGATAGGTGTGGTAGCTCCCGATATTGTGCAACATCACGCTCTGATTCGCATCCTGCGCGGCCGTGACTGGCGAGATGGCTGCACCGCCAAAGAGGTGCCGGGTCCCATCCCGCGTCGTCACCGTCCACTCGCCGGTGTGCACCACCTTGCGTCCCCTTGCCGTCACGGTTTGCAGGTTGCGCTCAATCCGGGCAAATGACTCACTCAGCGTTTGCCCATCCAGAAAGGTGGTACTCGTGCCGTTGAGCACCAGACTGTAGCGATTGTCATGCGGGCTAAAGCGGTCGCTGCCCTCGTCGATAAAGGCGATGTGATTCATGGCGCTCAGGCTCCAGCCCAGCCCGGCAATCCCCGCCTGAATCCGGTAGCCGTTCGCCTGATTCTGCTTGTTCTCCCACCGTTGGCTGTCGACCGTGGCCGTCGAGTAGTTCAGGCTCAGCGCGGGTGCCATGCCCCCAGCACCCGCAGGTACCTCAATCGGGTAGTTGACGGTGGCTGCACCGGTAAAGAGCTCGGTACCAAAGGCACCAACATCGGGCAGCAGCTCACCCACCACCCCATTGTGCAACCCCAACCCATATTCGCTGAAGTGGCTGGTCTGGGCCACAAAGCGCTCGTGTGCCGCTTCATAGCGGCTGCTCGGCACCTCTTCCCACGGCTGCTCCCGGTGCTCACGGGTATAGAGCGTCAGCCGCTCCGGGTCGAAGCCGAGCGCCACCAGCCAACTCACATCCACCACCAGCTGCAGCCGTTCGTCAAAGCTGGTGCGCTCTCTGCCCGCTTCGGTTGCCGCCAGCGACCAGCGCCGCACAAAGGCCACCCCATCCTCGACCAGGAATGCTTCCTCTGTGATCCCATCACTCGCGGCAATGGCCATCTCCCCACCACCGCTGACCAGCGGCAGAAAAATGCGATTCGGCTGCGTTGTGGTGATGGTTGGGGTCATGCTGGTGGATGGTTGGGTTGTCGACGGCTGGCCGCCCCACCGATAGCCGTCACTGTAGGTGAAGCGGCTCCGTTGGCGGGCACTGCCCACGGGCACCAGCAGCGTGACATCGCCCTGGCTGCCCTGCAACACCAGCCCCTGTTCCCGCAATTCTGCCGTGGTCACGCCCGCGGCCTGCACCGCGGCCGCGGGAACTGCTGCGGTCGCGTCCAGCCCCAACCGCAGCGTCACTTGCTGTGCGGCAAAGTGCAGCGTCTCGGTCGTGGCCTCGCTCGCAGCGAGCCAGGGTGCCTGCCAGGGTGGGCTCTGCAGCGTGACATCCACCACCGCGGTGCTTTGGGTGAAGGCACGCCGCAACGCGACCGTCACCGTGCGGGTGAAGATCTCCTGCTCTCCCAGCTCCGGCAGCGCCCATCTGGTCTGCTCTTCGGCCGCAGCCACCAGCGGGGCTGGCAACGCCAACGTCAGCGGCAGCCCCGCCAGCGACGCGCCGGTCGCCCGCCACGCGTGCAGGGTGAGCTCCGCACGCTCACCGGGCGTGAGCAGATAGCGGTCCGTCTCCAGCCGCAGCATGAGCGGCACCGGCAGCGCTTCCGCCACCGGCTCGGCTGCTATGTCGGGCGGACTGCTCTCCACATCGGCAAAGAGGCCCTCCGCCGCGGGTGGCTCCTGCATCGCCGCGGTTGCGAGCGGCGCTTCACCGGGCACAGCCACGGGTGCTGCCTGCCCAATGCCCGCGCTCTGCAAGAGCAGCACCAGACTCAACAGCAGACGGAACAGGATGCCCACCCACGCCCAGCGGGCATGGCGATGACGTTGTTGCTTGGGGAAAGGGTTGCGCGGTTCCATGACACATTCTCCTCACGTTGCTGCGGGGGGAAACCCCGTGAAGCGGAAACGGGCAGGTCGTCTGAACACACCTGCTCACCGGATTGCTGCGCTGGCTAGGGGCAACAACGTAGCACGCCTTACCGGTAGCGTCAATCACCTTACGGTAAGCAGGCGCGGGAAGAGTGTAAACGGATGCTATTGACAACAGAAGTTGCTGCCGGGGCGGGGAAGTAAGCAGGTGTGGCAGCATTTGCTTGCCAGTGGCCCCACGACAGCGTCCGTTGCTACCCTGCCTTGGCTGCACCAACGCAACGGGGGTCACTTGTGGTTGACGCGCCGGTGGTAGTGGCCAATGGGCACGCTAATATTGCGGGAGTGGATCGCGCGGGTTCGGCAGTAAAACCATGGGGAGAGCGGTTGGTGTTGTGGGTGTGGTCGCTCTTGGCGTTCACACAGGGGCCGCAAAACGACATGGCATAGCTGGTTCGCTAGCCCCTTCTCGGTTGGCGAGGCCCCCGGCGCAGCTCTGCTCAGTCGCTCTTTTGCCGCGACAACTGGCACGCTCTCTTTTTTGGCGCCAATCCACGGATCGGGGAGAATGAAGCAGGATGGTGCGCACAGATGTGCATTGCAGAACCGATCTCGTGGGAGAGGAGTACGGACGCGTTGAAACATTGGTATTGGATCATTGGCATGGCCGCATTGCTGCTGGGGCTGTTGTTGTGGGCCGATCTGCTGCCCCGGCAGATCACGCGCTTGTTGCAGCGTGACAACACTTGGCAGACGATGCAGGCCGACGGCATTTGGCGCGTGGGCATGGACCCCAGCTTTCCGCCCTTTGAGTGGCTGGATGGGGCGGGGAAGCCCACGGGCTATGATGTCGAGCTGGCAGAACGCATGGCCGCGGAGTGGGGGCTGACGCTGGAGATCGTGCCAATTGGGTTCGATAGCCTGATTGATGCGGTGCAGACGGGGCGCGTCGATAGTGTGGTCAGCGCACTGCCCTTTGACGAGCGGCTGACCCGCGATCTCGCCTATTCGCCCCCCTATTTTGATGCGGGCGTCGCCTTGGCGGTGCGTCAGCCCGCGACCATTACGTCTGTGGCAGATCTCACCGGCCGCGCCGTTGCCGTTGAGTGGGGCAGCATGGGCGACATGGTGGGGCGGCGACTGCAGCGTGCGGATGATTCGCTCGAACTCGTCCCCTTTGAAACTCCGGCCGAAGCCGTTGATGCCCTGATCGCGGGGCAGTCGGCGGATGGTCAGCCAATCGATGCACTGCTGGTCGATCACGTGACCCTGCGCGTGGTGCAGGAACAAGGTGCGCCGCTGGTGCGGGTGGGCGAACTGCTGGAAAGCAATCCCTACGTGATTGCCATGCCCATTCACGCCCGCAACCTGCAGGACGCGGTGGCCGAGACCTTGGCAACGTTTCAAAGTGCAGGGGTGCTTGATGAATTGGAAGCAAAGTGGTTTACGCAAATGGAATAGCGTGGTACGATTGGACCGTTTATTGCCATCTGCCAAGAGCGTCACGGTTGCCATGCCCACGGTTATCACGCCACGGGGAAGGGCAACTGTTGAACAATCCAGGCCAAAGGGAGAGGATTTCGTGCCATGCCACCCGTGACACCACTCAAACCAACAGCACTTTACCACCGCTGTGATCCTGAATCGTTGGGTTTCGAGACCACAGCCGAGGTAACAACGAGCAGCGAATTTATTGGCCAGGATCGGGCCATTCATGCCATCCAGTTTGGCATTGGTATGAACCGCCAGGGCTACAACCTCTTTGCGCTCGGCCCGTCGGGCACGGGCAGACATACGCTCGTGCAACGCTACGTGGAGCAAGAGGCCGCCAACGAAACATCCCCCGATGATTGGTGCTACGTCAACAATTTTGAACAGCCCTACCGCCCGATTGCCCTGCGGCTGCCCGCGGGGCAAGGACGTATCTTGCGCGACGATGTGGAACAGATGGTGGAGGATCTGCAGAATGCGCTCTCCTCGGCCTTTGAAAACGAAGAGTATCAGACCCGCCGCCAGAGCTTGGAAATGGAGCTGCAAGAGGCACAGCAAGAGCAGCTCAACGCGTTGCAAGAGCAGGCCCGCGAACGGGGATTAACGCTGTTGCGCACACCGGGCGGCCTGGTCTTTGCGCCCTTCAAGGATGGGGAGGCCATCGCGTCTGAAGCCTTTGAGCAGTTGCCCGAAGAGGAGCAGAGCCGGCTCAAGGCCGAGGTGGAGGTGTTGCAAGAGCAACTGCAGAAGGTGCTCCAGCAGATGCCCAAGCTCGAACGGGAGATTCGACAGCGGCTGCGCGAGTTGAACGAAGAAGTCGCGGGCTTTGTGCTCAACGAATTGATGGAAGAGTATCTGGCGAAGTATGCCGACCTGCCCGCTGTGGTCACCTTTTTGCAGGCGATCCAAAAGGATGTGAGCGAGAATCTCGCCGGCTTTCTCAACGCCAGGCAGCAGGCCGAAGGCGGCGGTGGCAACGCGCCCAGAGCCCAGCAAAGCCCCCTGCCCAATGGCAGCACAACCCCACCGCTGCTCCGGCGCTATCAAGTGAATCTTCTCGTCGACTCATCGGAACAGCAGGGCGCGCCGGTCATCTACGAAAGCAATCCGTCCTATCTCAACCTGGTTGGGCGCGTCGAGCAGATGGCGACAATGGGTGCGCTGATCACCGACTATACGCTGATCAAGCCGGGCGTGCTGCACCGGGCCAATGGCGGCTATGTGATCATCGATGCGGACAAGATACTCACCAGCCCCTATGCGTGGGATGGCCTCAAACGGGCGCTGCAATTTCGCGAAATCCGCATCGAGTCGCCCATGCAGATGATGAGCATGACCACGACCGTATCGCTGGAACCGGAGCCGATTCCTCTGGACATCAAGATCGTGCTGGTGGGGGATCGGCGGCTCTACTATCTGCTCTCGCAGCACGATCCCGATTTTAATGAACTCTTTAAGGTGCCCGCGGACTTTGGTGATCAACTGGTACGCAACGAGGAGAGTGAGCAGCAGTATGCACGGATCGTTGCCACGGTGGCCCAACGCGAAGGTCTACGCGCCTTTGACAACAGCGCGGTCGCACGCATCATTGAGCACGCGTCGCGCCTGGTCAGCGATACAGAGCGACTGACGGCTCGTCTACAAGCAATTGTCGATCTGATGGAGGAAGCTGACTATTGGGCCGGGCAGGCTGGAGAGGAGATCATCCGCGCCGAGCACGTGCAACAGGCAATCGATGGCCAAATCTATCGGATCAATCGTATTCAGGAACGCATGCAGGAAAGCGTTTTGCGCGAGACGATTCTCATCGATACCACGGGCGAACAGGTGGGACAGATCAATGGTCTTTCGGTGGTGCAGACGGGGAATTATGCGTATGGTCAACCCTCGCGCATCACGGTCAACATTCACACGGGCAAGGGCGACGTGGTGAACATTGAGCGCGAGGTTGAAATGAGCGGGCCACTGCACTCCAAGGGCGTTCTGATCCTGACCAGCCTGTTGCGCAGCCGCTATGCGCAAGAGCGACCGTTGTCACTTTCGGCCAGCATTGTCTTCGAGCAATCCTATGGTGGGGTCGATGGAGATAGCGCCTCGTCAACTGAATTCTACGCCTTGCTCTCTGCCATTGGACAGATCCCGATCAAACAGTCATTGGCAGTCACCGGCTCGGTGAATCAACATGGGCAGGTGCAGGCGATTGGCGGGGTCAATGAAAAGATTGAAGGTTTCTTCGATCTCTGTCAAGAACGTGGGCTGACGGGCGATCAGGGTGTGCTCATCCCCGAAGCCAATGCCAAACACCTGATGTTGCGGCAGGAAGTAGTCGAGGCAGCCGCCGCGGGTCACTTTCACATCTACTCCATTGCCACCGTGGAAGAGGGTATCGAGCTGCTTACTGGCGTGCCCGCTGGCGAAAGTGACGACGACGGCAACTACCCCGCGGGCACGGTGAACTATTTGGTGCAGCAACGGCTGAAGGCGTTTGCCGACCAGCAGTTGGCACGTGAACAAGCCGCGCGCGGCGAGAAAGAGGAATGAGCAATGTGGCAGCTGACGTGGATAGCAGGGGATGAGGAATGACTGAAAGAGAAAACACGACCCATACCGAGAATACTTCGGCAGATCAGCCGGTGATGCGGGTACTGGTGGCGCTCGATGCGTCGCCCCACAGTGCAGCCGCGCTGCGGGCTGCCGCGCGGCTGGCCGCGACAATGCACGCGGAACTCCACGGTCTGTTCGTGGAAGATGACCGACTGTTGGGGCTTTGCAATTCGCCCTTCAGCCGCGAAGTGGGCACCTTGACCGCAACGGTCCGCCCGATGACGAGTCTGGACGTTGAGCGTAAGCTGCGGGTGATGGCCGCGACGCTGCGCCAGCAAGTGGCTTTTGTCGCGGCCCAAGCCAAAGTGCGCTGGTCCTTTGACGTGCGGCGTGGGGCAATCGACGACGAACTACTGGCCGCATCAGAGGGTGCCCTACTGTTGAGCCTGGGCCGCACCAACCGATTTACCCGGCGCGGGCTTGGTTCCACGGCACGCCGCCTGACCCGAACGAGCATGCGCCCACTCCTGCTGCTGGATCAGCGCGAAGAGCTGCAGGGGCCGGTGACCCTGATTTACGATGGTTCGGCCAGTGCCCAGCGTGCATTGCAGCTGGCAAGTCAACTGATTCAACAGCCGCAAGCGCCACTCACGGTGATGCTCATGCCGACGGCAGCCAACAATCTCGACTCGCTGCAGCAAGCGGTCGCCGAACAGTTCGCTGCACAGGAAAGCCAGATCCGTTTTGTCGAGCTGTCGGATGAGCAAGCATTGACAACCCTGATTCCCCGCTGTACCGACACATTGATCCTGCCCATGGCCTACCGCGAGCTGCTGACTGACTGCAAAGGGCCAATCCTGCTGGTCCCCTGAACGCTGAATGCGACTGTTCCGGGCATGCGCCACCGGCACGCTGAGAAATCAACCGAGCTGGACGCTTGCCCGGAATGCCCCCAATGGGTCCCCAGCGATCGGTGCAAGCGCGGCAAACGGTTGTTGCGCCGCGCTCACGTTACCTCATGTTACCAGATGGAAAATTGTTCAAAGCCGAGCTGAATCATCTGCGGCGGCAGCCTGAACCAGATTGCAACCTGAAAGACAGAGGACCAGAACCAGTTGGTAAAGCCGGATCGACTGTTGAGCAGCAGAAAGAGCAGCAGCAGCGAGAAGCTTCCATACTGGCTCACCTTCACCCGTGTTTCCCAGCTAAAGGATGGCGAAATAATGCCCCAACCATCTAGCGGCGGCAACGGGATCAAGTTGAAGATCAGGGCCGTCACCTGCAGAAACCCCATGAAAGCCAGGGCTGGCCAGAAGAAGCGGTTTGCCTCTGTCATCCACGTGGTCCACGGCAAGAAAAAAGGCCAGATGGTGAGACCGATAAAGATGAGCGTTCCCAGTGGCCCCCCCGCCGAAGTGAGCCGATCCCACCAGGCGTTGCGCAGCGCAAAGCGGTTGACGTAGACCGCGGCCCCCGGCAACCCAATCCCGCCCATGAACATGAAGATCAACGGAATGACCAGGCTGTAGAATGGGTGGGTATATTTGAGCGGGTTCAGGGTGAGATATCCCTGCTCGCGCACCGAGGTGTCGCCACCAAAGTAGGCGGCCAATGCATGGCCAAACTCGTGAATGCAGAGCGCAGTAACCCAGCCGGCAATGGCAAAGAGAAAGGTCAGCGGCTTGACCCAACCCTCTTGTGGGTCGGTCCACAGTGCCGCGCCAGTGCCCAACATGAGCAGCAGCGGAATGAAGAAGATGGGGCTGGGGCGCACGGCAGCCAACGTGGCCTGTTCCGTGGTCGTCTTTTCACGCTGTGGCTGGCTCACCAAGAGCCGGCGCACCTCATAGAGCGATATCCCGGCGTCGGTCAACAGTTGATAGGTGGGCTGCTCCTGTTCATAGAGCATACCCATCAGGAGATGAATCGAATCGACCGGACCATGGCCCAGATGTTGCGCCTCCTTGGCAGCATAGCCGACGATTGTGCTGGTTGCGGGTGCCGGTGTGGGGCCTTCCCCGCGCAATTTGGGCAGCGTCGCCGGCAGATCGACGGCCCGTTGCAGCGGGGTGGTATCGATGGCCAAGCGCTCGAAGACGCGCGCCACCAGCGACTTTTCTTGCAGCAAGAGCGCCGCCAGCAGATCAGTGGGTTGCACGGTCTCCTGTTGGCGGCTTTGTGCAATGGCAGCGGCATCATCGAGCGCGCTCTGTCCATTCTGGGTCAACAAAAATACGGCGGAAGCGGCCATGGGTTCATCCTTACCGGTTGCAGTTCAAAGGTCGATTCTGGCATGCTCGCCGCCAGGCAGCGGCGCTAGCGAATCCGCCGATCATACCACGCGGGGCGAGAGGCTTCAACTCTGGGCGTGGGTGGGAATGATTCAGCCGGGGCAACGGCGGGCTGTCACCTACTCGCCCGTGGGGTTCATTGGGTTCAAGCGATAGTGGCGTGCCTGAACGCCATGAAATTCTGCCTTGTCAATGATTTGACCGTGCGCATCCAGCCACTCGCGCATGAGATGTCGATGATCCCACAGCTCCACTTCACTACTTAGCAGCCACAGCTCTTCCTCGCCATGGGTAATCGCGCGCATCTCCTGATCCACCTGCGCGCGCGCCTGCTCATCGGGCTGCCCCGCGTTGGTCCACAGGCCGGTTGCCCAGCGCCCCAACCGTTCGTCGCTACCGCGAAAGAGATCGAAGGTAAAATCGCTGGTGTAATAACGGTAGCTCCACTCCAGATGTGGGATCTGCAGGATGAGCAGTGTTGACGGTGCGCGCCGTTCCGCGACATAGCGCACGCCGCCGCGCAGATCATATTTGATCGTCGTGCTTTTCTCGTCCTGAATAGCCAGCGCCCAAAATCCAATGAGATAGAGCAAGAGCAGCGTGGCCAGCGGTCGCCCCAGCCGTCCAGCATGCTCATGGACAGCGCGCGCGCCCAAACCAATGAGGATCATCAAGGCCGGTGCAATCCAGATCACGTAGCGATCGGTGTAGACGGGTTGGCGCAAACTGAGCAGATAGATGGTGAGCACTGGCAATGTCGCCCAACTGAGCAGCAACAGATGACGTCGCCACGGGAGCAGACGATTGGTCAACGCGTCGGATGGAGCCATTGAATGGCCCGGCAGAACGCCGCCGCCAAAGATTGCGCCAGCCATGGCCAGAAAGAGGATCGGCGCCAGTTGCAGCCAAGGCACCGGGGGCAACAGCCCATAGCTGTGGCTCATGGCAAGTGTCTCGGCCATCTTTGCCAGGGGCGTAAAGGCAAAGCCAGTCTTGGGTTCGCTGGCCATCAAGATGGCCCACTGCCAGATCAACAGCGGCAGATAGGGCAGCGTCAAGCCAGCCAAGGCCAATGCATAGCCACGCCAGTGGTGGCGGCTCTGGGGCCAAGCCAGCACAAACCAGGCCATGTGCAACGGAATCAACATGATCATGAGCAGATGGCTGTACAGCGCAAGGCTAACGACAAGTAGATAGCCGAGCCAAGGACGCCAGCCGCCCAGCGTGATCCCGCGCAGCCAAAGCCAGTGCGCGACGAGAGCAAGCGTGGTGATGAGCGCGTACATCTTTCCCTCTTGCCCATACCAGAATTGGTAGGGGTTGATGGCCATGAGCAGGGCGGCCAGCAGGGCAATTCCGGTCATACCGCGCCATGGTGAGGCGCCGGGCGCCCCGCTGCGCCCCAACAGCTGGCGCGCCACCTGCCAAGTTAGCCCAATAGCCAGGGTGCTGGCACAGACCGAGAAATAGCGCAGGGCAAAGGCATCGGCACCAGCCACTGCAAACCAGGCTCGCAGGCTGAGAAAGTAGAGGGGGCCATTTTGGGCCATGGCGGTAAACATCGACAAGGTTTCGGGTAGATCGCGCAGGGCGAAGTAGATTGCATCGACCTCATCACGCCAGAGACTCTGCACCGTCAATCCATGCACACGCAGGGCATAGGCAAGCAGTGTGAGGAGCAGCAGTAACAGGCGCACCGACAACGAGGTGGGTGGCTTGGCTGTGTGCACGGGCAGAGTAGTCGTTGATGGCTCAGTTGATGGCTCAGCAGTTGGAGATGAATTGGGCGGTGTGGGTGGATCAACAGATGCAGTCATAAATTACGATCGTGAATTGGGTTAGCGCAGCGACGCGGGCCAGTAATCTTCGTCGGTTGGATCATTGGAAGCGCCCGCCGCGCGTCGGGTGGCTCCGGCACCAGTGCCAGGTTCAGCCAGCATGTCGTTATCAAACGCGTCCAATGGTGGGTCCAGCTGAGCCAGCGTAGCATCAGCTTCCGTACGCTGCATTTGATAGCGCTGATCGCTCTGCTGGCGAAAGGAGAGGCCGGCGAACATGCCCGCCACGGCAAAGAAGATCACAGAGCCCGCCAGAAACCAGATCCAGCCCAAGGTCACCGTGGTAGTGGCGATGGTGGTTGCCAGCAAGGTGAAGTAATCGACTGCACCGCCGCCGGTGCGCAGTCCACCCGTGCTCGGCGCAATTCGGGTACCTGCCGGTGGCAAGAGAATCGCCGCGCTCGCCTCGGTCGGTGTGGGTGTGAAGGTGGGCGTCGTGGTTGGCGATGCGGTTGGGGTGTTGGTGGGCAACGGCGTGTCGGTGGCCGTGGGAATGAGCGCGACCGCGGTCTGGGTGGCAGCATCGGCAAGCAGTTGGGCCGTGGCCGTGGCATTGACCATGGCAATGGCGTCCTGCGTTGCAATGGCTGCTGCTTGTGCCGTTGCGTCAACCGCAATGGCCGTTGCCGCAACATCGGTGGCAACAAAATCGATGGTGGGTGTGGCTGTTGGTGTCTCCAACGGCGATTGCAGCGCGGAATCAAAAGCATTGCCCCCGGCTGGATCGGCCGTGGGGCTTGGTGCCTCGATTGAATCCAGGGCAAATGGATCGGTGGGCGTCGGCAGAATGGAAGGCACCACATTGGTGGGCGTGGGGGTCGGTGGCACAGTCGGTGTTGCCGTTGGAATGGGCGTCGCCGAGGGAATGGGGGTGAAGGTTGCCGTGGGCACGGGCGATGGCGTAAAGGTGGGCGCCACGGCACTGATCGAAAAGGCACGGCTGGCTTGCGTGGTCGCACCCGCCATTGTCCCGGCAGTCACAATCATGGTGGGGTTGATGCTGCCAGTGGTGCGAAATGGACCCAGCGCCTGATTTAGATTCAGTGCGGCCAGCGAGGCATTTGTCAGGGTAATGGTTTGCCCGGCACCGAGCAGTTGGTTGACGGTAAAATTGATATTGAGGCTGGGCTCGCTAATATTCAAACTGTTGATCGGCACGGCACCCGTGTTGCGAATCACCACACAGTAATAAAATTCGCGGTCAGTCGTAATCCGCAGCGGCTCGTTGTTGACACAATTGTTCGTGTCGGTTCGGGCATATTTGTCCATGGTGATTGATAGCGCACCCAATGTAATGGATGCTGTTGCGCTCTGTTCCGCGGCAATGCCATTGGGTGCAGTCGAAACAACCGTGACCGCGTTTGTTTCGTTGATTGTAACCAGTTTCCCCAGTTGTCCATTAAAGGCTTGGGTGAGCACCATTGTTTGGCCCACCGCCAACGTCTGGGTGTAGACGGTGTCGAGCAGCACTTGCGTGTCGTTGATTCGAGTGGTAATGGCGTGCTGTTCCAGGGGCAAGGTACCAACATTCTTCAGCCGAATGCAGTAGTAGACCGTGGTGCCAGAAACAACGGTTATAGCAGTCGTGGTGGCACAAGCATCCGGCGCTGTGCCAACGGTGTAGGCGAGCTCGGTTGCCACGCTGCCTGGTTGGGCAAAAGTGGTTGCCTGATCGGTGACGGCCACGCCCTCTGGCGTATAGGCCGTGACGATGACGGTGTTGGTAAACGGGGCACTGATCTCCCGCGAGAGACCGGTCTGTTGCCCCGTTAACTGGACGCCATCGACCAGTGGCGGGGTGGGATTTGCCGTCGTGCTCAGCGCAGGTGCAGCGATCTCATAGCTGCTGATGTCGAGGGAACCGGTCTTCTGAATTGTCACACAGTAGTAGACGGTGGTGCCAGCGGCCACGGCAATCGCCTTTGTGGTGGCACAGCTACCAGCCACCGTGCCCACTGTCTGCTCCACCTGAATATCAACATTGCCATAGACGACCAAGGCTGTGGCCTCCGTTGCATACTCAACACTGGGCCCGCGTGAGGTAACCGTGGTGGTATAGGTGATGGTGGATACTTCGGGCGGTTCGACACCGCCAAAGACCGTGGTGAAGAGATCCGCCTGAACCCCCTGGGCACGCAGGTAGCCGGTGGTCACGGCCACTTCGTCGCCGGGGGCCAACGTGGTGGTAAAGGTCACGGGGCCGCCGCCAAAGAGCTGCGGCACATTGATGGTGTGCTCGTCCAGAACACTCTGGCTCTGGTTGCGGATAACCACGCAAAAATAGATCAGTTCGTTGTTCTGGGCCGCAACAACACTTGTCTCTGGGCAGATTTCTTCCTGCAAGCTCAACAACAGATCAACACCAATGGTCTCCTGCCGCTCTTCGTTTGCAAAGAGCGGTTGGCTGGCAAGGTAGCAGAAAAAGAGCACCCACAGCCCCACCCCCATCAAGCGCAGCGCCATGTGCAATGGACGCGCGGCGGCAGCGGAGTGGCTCCACCACCATCCGCTCGTTCGCTTGATCTGCACTAGCTTTGGTTGATCAATTGGCAACGTGTTGACTCCACAGTTGGCTCGCATTTACGCACGTCATTTGGGTCCCGTTGACATTTGAGAAGAGCGCCACTCAATTGGGCTTCTAACCGTGAGAAGCGCTCTCAACCGCTGCATCGGCAGCCGCTGACGCAATTTTCGCGGTTGAAAGTTTACCCCCACGGATTGGCAATGTCAACAGACACTGGTGCTTGCAGCAGGGTTGAAAACCCGCTGCTGACAGCGCCAAGTCGCCGCAGCAACTATAGACAACATGCAGTGGCTGAGGCCACCGCTCCTTGTCAGCAGCCGAATTTATTCGTGCTTCGACCAGTGAGCAGCGCTCTCAACCGCTGCATCGGTAGCCGCTGACGCGGCTTTTCTCGGTTAAAAGCGGGTTTATCTCCGCGGATTTCCTATCTGCGCGTCAAAATCAGGGCGATGGTCAAGAGCAGCCCCAGCAGCAAGGCCCCCACCAGAATCAAACTCAGTTGGCCCGTGGCAATCATGTCGGCAAGATTCCCGGTTGCAAGCGTTACCGGTGGCAACGCGACGGGGAGAGCGGTTGGTGGGGCAGTGGCAGTAGCCGTGATAGCGACAGTTGCAGTGACGGTAGCAGTTTCGGTAGCAGTTACGGTAGCAGCGACAGTAGCCCCAACAGTAACCATGGCCGTGGTCGTGACTGGCTCAACAGTTGGCAGGGGCGACAGCGGTGACAGCTGGGCAAGAGAAGGTACGCCCGAACCGGTTGGCAGTTGCTCTGCCAACAGCAGCATCGTCGTCGATCCCATTGCCGCCAACCCGATCGCCAGCGCCACGAGCGCAAACAAAGAGCGCCCCACTCTATCCCAACCTCGAATTACTCGAAACAATGTACGACCTATCCGTCACTCTATAACCGTTGATTTGTTTACGATCTTCTGAAGCGGTTCCAGAAGTGAAGTATACACAGAAGTGCTGGCATGCAAAAACCGACTCGCTGCACAAAGACGCAACCGGTGGCGTGCAGCCCTTTCTGCATGGCTAGCCGCTGCGCAACGAGACATCCCCCGCGGCGAAGCGGTGGCGTTTGCCTTCCGCATCTTCCACAACTAATTCCCCCGCGTCGGTTACATCCACAGCCATGCCCTGAATCGGCGCTGACGCCGCGTCCGATTCAACACTTTGCCCCTG
The DNA here is from genome assembly GCA_965228585.1 of Caldilineaceae bacterium. Lineage (GTDB taxonomy): Bacteria > Chloroflexota > Anaerolineae > Caldilineales > Caldilineaceae > JAHBVH01. The sequence goes on along the minus strand of CBDDHX010000004.1, from coordinate 646,597 downwards.
GGGCTGGGGCTGGGACTGGGACTGGGACTGAAGCGTAACCGCTTGTCCCAATGTCCAGAGTGCCGCTCGCCAACGGTCAATAATATCGTGTGACGCTGATGGTTCCAGTAATGCGGACCAGGCCTGACAGAGTGAAATCAGGAGCTCGGTTCGGTCGAGCTGTGGAAATTTCGGCGCGGCGTCGGTCTTTTCGAGAAAGTGCGCCAGGCTCGTCGGCGGCGGGGCTCCCGCTGGCGCGGGGGGCAGTTCGTCGGCCCGCTGCAGCACATTGAGGCCCGTGCCGATCACCACGTGATCCAGCTCATTGCCGTAGTAGTGGCTCTCCACGAGAATACCGCCTGCTTTGGCGGCATCGGCCATGCCCGTGCCCAGCAAGATGTCATTCGGCCACTTGAGACCGACCTGCCCCGCCAGGATCGGCTGGTGACGCGTGCACGCGTCCACCGCCGCCAGCCCGGCCACCATGGGAATCTGTTGCACGGGAATGGACAGGGGCGGCTTGAGAATGATGCTCAGCAGCAGCGCACGTTTTGCCGGTGCATTCCAACGTCGTTGCAAACGACCACGGCCAGCGGTCTGCTCTTCGGCCACCACCACGGTGCCGCTGCGCACATCCGCGGCTGTGGCGCGCTGGTGTGCCGCTGGCATGGTGCTGGGCAAAGTGAGCCAATGTTCAATCGTGTGGCCGATGGTAGCGCCGCTGAGTGCAGCCTCCATGGCAATGAGATCAAGTTGACCGGTGGTTGAAAGCATGATTGTCGATCTCGTCTGTTCCCGCTATAATAGAATCTGGACGTACGCAACTTGTCGAGAAGAGCCACCAATCGCGTTGCCTGCTCTCCGCTGGTACGCTCTTCTTGGTGCGTACGTCATGGTAATGATGAACTCACCCTGAACTTGGGGGCGGTGTCAACGGCAATGTCTACTCAGCCGCTGGCCAATTCGGTGGACGCGGCGACGTTCAGCCGTGGGCGTTAAAGCGCAAGAGATAAAGTGCAAGAGCTGTTCTGCGGGCCCTTCACACGCTCCCTAGCGATTCTCGCTTCCACAACAACTCATTATACAACAGTTTGCTGCAAAGCGATGGATGAGGTCGCACAGAATCTCGGCGTGCACTGCGCCCAATCGGTTGACTTTTCGGCCAACGTTGCCTGGGCCTGCGCTGTGTGCGGGCACCGTCCATGATGAACGGTACCCAAACAATTTCGATGTGAGCGCGGGCTGGGCTTGTCAAAGTCACAACGCTCTGATTTGCCGAAGCAATTGAACAATGCTAGCTATGGCGGAACGCCTAAGCGTTCACTGGCATCTACGCGCGGCAGGATGCTGGCGTGCATCGCACAGATGACATGATCAGGGGCAAAGCCACTCGCTTGCACCTGTGCAACGCACTCCGCTGCGCCGTGGCGTAGCTCATAAAAGTAGAGGTACACTGTACTCAACGCACTGTAATGCAGGTTTTTTAGTTTAGTCTCGGGTGTCGATTAGCCGGTCTTCCCGAAAGACCCTGATCCCGACCGATGATTGCCATCCGAGAAAATCTAATCAGCTGCACTGTACTCAACGATAGAAGAGGAGAATTATGGAATATCGAATTTTAGGTCGTACTGGTGTGAAAGTCTCGCGGCTCTGCTTTGGCACCATGTCGTTTGGTGGCGATGCCGATGAGCAGACATCGGCCGCCATGTACAAGCGCTGCCGCGATGCCGGCATTAACTTCTTTGACTGTGCCAATGTTTATGCCGGTGGACGCTCGGAAGAGATCCTGGGCAAACTCATGGCCGCGGATCGCGATGAGCTGGTGATCACCTCCAAGGTCTGCTCATCAGTGGGGTCGGACGTCAATCAAAAGGGGCTATCCCGTCGCCACATTATGCTGGAGGTTGAAAACAGCCTGCGGCGTATGCAGACCGACCGGCTGGATGTGCTCTTTGTGCACCACTTCGACAGCGATACACCAATCGAAGAGACGATCCGGGCACTGGACGATCTGGTTCAGCAGGGCAAAATTCTCTATCCCGGCGTCAGCAACTGGTCGGCCTGGCAGATCGCGAAGGCACATGGCATCTCGGCTCGCGAAGGCTTGGCCCGCTATGAATGTATTCAGCCCATGTACAATCTGACCAAACGGCAGGCCGAAGTCGAAATTCTGCCATTTGCCCAATCCGAAACGGTGGCTGTGACACCCTACAGCCCATTGGGCGGTGGCCTGCTTTCCGGGAAGTATGGCAAGCAATCCCGCCCCGACAGCGGCCGCCTCGTCAGCAACGAAATGTATATGAAACGCTATGGCCAGGAAGATTACTACCAGACTGCCGAAGATTTTACGGCCCACGCTCACGAAAAAGGTGTCCATCCCGCAACGCTGGCTGTGGCTTGGGTGATGCACCACCCCGCGGTGACAGCACCCATCATCGGTGCCCGCAACGTCGAGCAGTTGGAGGGCTCGCTGGCAGCGGTTGATGTGGCGATGACACCCGAATGGTATGCTGAGATTGCCAGCCTTTCGCACGAGCCGCCACTGGCAACCGATCGCAGCGAAGAGAAATAGCTTCAGGGTCACCCCGGCCCAATAGAAACAGGGGGTGATTGGATTCACCCCCTGCGATTTGACGCCAGCCCCAGAGCGCGCCGATAGTGGTCGGTGTCAGCTTCAGGAGGCAATGGTAATATCTTGAGTGCCGGTTACCACCATGCGGCTGCTCTGCAAAAAGTCGTGGGGCGTCCCATCAGGCTTAGATTTCCAAATGTGCCGCCAAAACCGATTGGCCGCGTGGTTGGCCCGCCGCACGGCTTCGCTGTAGGGATGGCCCCGCAGCCAAGTGTAAAGAAAGACCGACAGGCTCGGTTCGGGAAACCAGTTGACGCCCACGGCGCCATTGACCACCTGAGCACCAAGTGTGCGCCATGTGGACACCAGGGAATGGCCATAACAGTTGATGCCGTAGACCATGCGCAGATCCAGCAAGGTGTTATCGCAACAGTAGGCTTCGCAAAGCGGGCCAAAAGTCTCGTTCCCCACTTGGGTCTGATTGCGAAAGCCGACCAGTTTTCCGGTGTGGCCATGGGCGAGCAAAAGCAGATCGACCCGGTGGGTGCGACTGACTTCCACCAGCGTTTGGCTCAACATCACGCCATTGGCATCTTCATCCTCAAGCAGAACGACCCTGTCGTAGCGACGGTGAGCACCCAACAGGCGCAGCAGCACTTTTGCATACTCTTCCGTCACAAAGTCGATGATCTGCATCACCCAACCGGGCAATTGCAGACCGGCAATGTGGCCCACATTCTCCAAAAAGACAACCAGCGCAATCGGTTTGCGAAAGAGCGGTGCAGCGTGCATTGGTCTCATTGCCCTCGGCCTTCCACTACTCTTCCTCTTGCATGCGGATAAAGCGGACCTTAAAGTTTTCCGTCATCGGTTCAATGCCATCGACCAGCTTTTCCCACGGGGTGGATCGGAAGATCTGCTGTGCATGGTTGTTGCTGTCGACCACGCCACCACTCAAAATTTGCGGGGCATCTCCCCACATGGTGTACCAAACATCGGAAATGCGAAAGCCCATTTTTGCCAGACCAGGCGCAAACTTGTTGACGAAGTAATCCTGGCATTCCTGTTCTTTCCCGCTCTGCATGTCATAACTAATTAACACTTTTAACATTGTTCAACTCCTCCGTCATCTTAAGTGTGCTCGCTGTGGAACCACGAGTTCTGGCGCAAGAAAAATGGTGGTTGCAACCCAACCGCACCAAAAGAGTTCATTTAGAGCACTGGCGTAAATCGTTGACGGTTACGTACTTCCTGTTTCCGCAAGGATCTCTGGTTCTTCTACACTTGCTGATCGCGCTACGCCCTCTGGTGGCGCGGCAGTGAGCCAGCGGGATGTGGCTATGGGTCGAGCGCCACGGCCATTAGCTCCGGCAGGCGCAACTCGGCATCACGCCGGAATTCTGCCACCGATATTGTACGAAATAACCAGATCGCGATCAGTAAGCCCACTACCTCCATGCCAAAAACTGTGTTGTAGCCCACGAGCGTGCTGCCCGTGAGTTGATAGAGCAGATCGCGCACGAATCCGCTGACGATACTCCCCACTGCTTGGCCGGTAAAGTTGGCGACGCCCCACGCGCCCATGTACAGGCCCACGGCTTGGGGCACAGTCATCTCCAACATGAAACTCAGGTTACTCACGGTCATCAAACCGCCACCCAAGCCCAACAGCAATACAGCGCCCTGAAAGAGCAGCACGCTCTGCAAAAGACCAGTCCCGATAATACAGAGGAACGCAATCGCAGCAATGCCGGCACCCACGTTGGCGCTCACCTTTTTGCCCCAACGCCGGACCAACGGCAATCCACTAATCAGGGTGATGAAAACCCCCGTGCCCCAAATCGAGGTCAATCGCGATGTTTCTCCCACGGGCATACCGAGTGCTTCTGCCCCAAAAGGTTCCAAGAGCACATCCTGGGCGTGGATGCTCACCAACACCAGGAGCAGGTAACAAAAAAAGCGTCGTGCTGCCGGGTTGACAGTTAACAGACGCAGCGCGGCAAGTGGATCCGCCGCACGATAGGGGCCCCGCTGTGCCACCGCTGCTGGTGGCGGTTCGATGCCTGCCGCGCCCATCAAGACCAGCACCGTTGCCACCAGCCAAACGACCCCAAACGCGGTGTGCAACGCCTGCACGCTGTACGGCTCCAGCAACTGCGAGAGGATAATCGAGGTGAGAATCACCGCCAGAATCATGGTCGTCCACATGGCACTGACTGTTCGATTGCGCCAGCGCTCGTTGCCACGGCTCAGGTCGCTCAGGAGGGCTAGATAGCTGACGGAGGCCACATTGACGCCAACGCCCCACAGTGCAAATGTGCCCACGGCCGCGAGCAAGCCCCACCCCCACTGCGCAGTCATCAAGAAGATCGCGTGCGGTGTAAAATAGCTCCCAAAGCTAGCCATCAACCCCCCAATGACGATCCACGGCGAGCGATGCCTGCCCCAAATCGTCATCCGGTCGCTCCAGTTTCCCATCATTATTTGCAACGGCGAGAGCAAATAGGGCAACGCAACCAAGAAGCCAACCAGCAGCGCGGAAAAGTGGAGATCCGCAATCATGATCCGGTTCAATGTACTGGTAACCGGGAGGACCGTGATCGAGACCCCCACGTGCACCATGCAGAGTTGCACCACTCTTTTCCAGTTCATTCCGCTGCTCACGATCGATTCACTACCTCATGCATTCCAGTACAACCCAGCACCCTGCATCTGGCTCAATCGGCTGTTTGCTCCTTTGCTCACAGGTAGCCCATGCCGAAACAGCAGCTACAGCCCAGATCGCTACAGCCCAGCTCATTTGGCTGGCGGCGCGGACGACGCGCCATCATACTTGGCCGCGGCCGTCAACGGGGTCGATACTGGGGGCAATTTTTTACGTTGCAATTTGACGGCAGCCTGGGCAAGGGCAACGACCGCGGGTGTACCCTCCACCAGGAATATGAGTGGCAGTGCGCCCTCCAACAGATGCACCACTTGCCACAGCCCCCGTTCTACGCTGGCACGCCAAAGGTCACGCAGAAATCCTTCAATCACCGCTTGTGCTTCCGTTGGATCGGGCAAGACCGGCTGGCTGCCGCCCCCCGCGAACGCCTCCCTCGGCTGCCGACTTGACTGCAACAGCGCCACGAAGAGTTCGGCCACCTCGCGCATACGCACGCTCTGCCTGTTGCCACTGATGACACAGAGCGCCGTTTGCAGCTCGGGCAGCAGAGGCCAGGCCTGGGCATAGTGGCCGCTCTGCAACAGTGGCCGGAGCAGACCATCCACATAAAAATGGATCAGGGCTTCGCCATCCAACAGGCGGACGGCAGCGCGCCGCAGCGTGCGCACCAACGCTGCAATCTCTTTTTCCAGAGCCGCGGTTGTGGTGGGCACCGACGCAGCGGCTACATTTTGGGTGAGCGACTGCGTTGCGGTAGCGGTAGCGGCAGAATCCGCGCCCACCATTGGCGCTGCCAGCAGCGCGATTCGTGCCTCCTCATCCAGTTGGCTGAGCTGCAGGAGCGCCTGCAAACGCAGCCGACCATTGCGCAGACCATCATCATCCAGCGGCTCTCGCCACAACTTGCGCAGCCGCGCCCGCCATCCGGCCGGTTCGCGCCAACGTTCCAACAGCTGTAATGCCACTCCCGGCTGCTGTTGTTGCAAATAGAGTTCGGCCAGCCCCCACGTGAGCGCCCGTTCGGGGTTGCGCACGGGTAGGCTCTCGGCCCAATCGAGTGCTCGTTTGGCCTGTTCGGTTGCCAATGTTCTTTCACCAACGGCCATCAGCCCGCGCACCAACATCAGCAACCCTTCACTCCGCGCCGGATCGTTGGGCGCGACACGTTCCACAACCTCGACTGCATAGCGCAGCGCCCCCAGTTCCACCAACATGGCCGCGGCACTGGCAGCCGTCCAGCCATCGCTCTGCAGCCCCAACATGGCCACTTTGTCTGCCAGAGCAATTCGCGCGGTGCGCTCCACCGCGGCCACGGACATTGCATCCACTGCGTTGCGCAGTGTGTAAACCAGAAAATCGATATCGCGATTGGCATTGGTGCGCTTCACCTGCCGCAGCACCGTGCTGTTCTCACGTTCCGGGGCAAAGCCAGTCTCCCGCTGTGCCGCTTGCACCTGTTCAATTGCCTCGACCTGGCTCAACACTTCGGTGATCTCGCCGGCCTGTCCCAGAATCGTGGCGGCAATGCGTCTGCTCTGCAGGCTGACCAACGTGGATTGGCGCAGGCTGGTCAACGCCTGATCCAGCAGACGTGCATCTTTGCGATCCGCGCGTCCGGCTGCTTCCTGCGCCCCGGTGAGCAGCGTCGTCAGCGCATAGAGCAGCTGCGCGCCCGCATCATCGAAACGACGGATCGCCACGTTGATGAGATCGTTGGTCAGTGGGTGCGGGCCTATGTGGAAAATGCAGCGTGCTAATTGTTCGCGCAGTTCCGGGCGCGCCACCACTCGTTCCCAACCCTTATCCAGATTGTCCAGCCGTTCCAGGCAAGCCGCGGCGAGCGTCGGCTCTGTGGCCAGGGCGGCGCTGGTGGCCACCAGCAAGAGCGGCTCGATCTGGTTGCCTTCCTCCGGGTGGGTGTGAAAGAGTCGGTAACGCCATCGCTGCAGTTCATGTGCCAAGAGTGGACCCAATGCCGGGTGTGTGTGACACTGGCGGGCCAGCCGATAGAGTACCTGGAGCGGTGCGTTGGGGTGGCGCTCGACCAAGAGCCCAGCCACCGCCAGCGCCTCGCTGCCAATAGCTGCATCAGCCAGGGTCTGCCAACAACAGTGAATGAGCCATGATTCTGGCTCCCACGTGTTGCGCTCTTCGACCAACAGCGCCTCGGCAGAGAGCTGTACATCAGCCGCGGCTTCGAGCGCGGCGACGGCTTCCGCAACCAACGGTGAATCAATTGTTACAGGTGATAGCGGAGCCGGGGTAGCCGTGGCCACGCCATCGGCCACATCGGGAGTGGATTGGGCTGAATGTTCGGTCATGACGGGTACAAGTCTAGGTTCCGCTTTGGATCAACCAGAGCAGTAACAACAGGCCCAGCAACAGCAGGGCAGCCGCAAAGATCCGATGTGCCCAGTGGCGGTACTGTTGGGCGCGAGCCATGGTGCGGCCATGGGCTTCGTGGAGATGAGTGCCACGGGCCAGCCGCTCCGGCCGCTGGTGCGGCGCGTTGCGCACGCGCGCCAACCACCAGGCGCGATGACAGTAAGCCCACTGTCCAACGTCACTGGCGCGGACGAGCGTCTGTTGCGGTCTTTGTTTCATTCTGTCTTTGCTTCATTCAAGCGGCTTTCAAAAGAGTGGAGCGCCGCGCGCATCTGCTCTTGACGAATAGCCAGGGTCAGGTCGCCGCGCGTGCGCTCCAACACCCCGCGCAATACATCGGTTAACCGGCGCAAGCCGCCCGTAATCGAATCGGGAAAGTCGATGGTGAGCAGGTGGCTGTAAATTTCGTCCATGGCATCCAGATAGGGCCGTGCATCTGCCACCTGCCCCTGACGCATGAGATCGAGGATAAAGCGACGCATTTCGGTGGCGGCCTCGCTCATGCCGCGCAAATAGGTCGCCCCCGTGACCGTTAGCTCGGCTGGCGTGGGCATCGGTTCCTCACGCACCAAAGCATAGACCACGTGTGCCTCCACCAATTCCTTGAGCGCATCCTGGGTGTAGCCAGCGTGATAGAGACTGGGATAGGCTTGCAACGGCGCGACCATCTCTTCCGCTTCGCTGCGCGCGGCGGCCAGCAAGCTCTTGGCCTCGTCCCATTCGTGGCGGTGAATGGCACGGATGGCATTGGCGCACGAACGAATCAGTGCCCGACTGCGGCGCAACGCTTCATCACGCTGGTCGTTCGTCTCGGTCAACTCTTGGCGAATTGTTTCCACAATCGTGGGTAAATGCTGATCATTCACGGGCAGCCCCTCTGCAAGCTGAGAAAGAGAATCGCTGTCCGTATTATATACCGATCCACTCCCAGCCAAGAATTCAGCTGGGTGTCAAGCTCGTGGTGGGCCAGGTTGCCGTGGGGGTGCCATAGCCCTGGCCCACGCCCCTGCGATTACACAAAATCGTTCTCTTGACCAGTGCCATGCTGGTTGAGCCACTGGGCACGCTGTGAGCGCGCCTGCACATAGCGATAATCATCGGTTGCCGTGGAGACGGCCACATTGCCAGTGGATGGATAGTGTGCAATGGCATCCTCCACAATATCCACGCCCAAACCAGGCGCATCGGGCACGAGCATGAATCCATCGACGATCGTCGGCTGGGGATCCATCACCTCGTAGCGTTGGGGCACGTCATCTTCGAGATGTTCCAGAATCAGAAAGTTGGGCAGCGTCGAGCATAAGTGTACCGCGGCCATCTCGGCAACCGGACCAAGCGAGCCATCGTGGGGCGCAAAGGTGATGTAGTGTGCTTCGGCCATGGCCGCGATCTTGCGCATCTGCCACAGCCCCGCGGCCCGCCCCGTGTCCGGCTGGATCACATCAACAATCTCCCGTTCGATTAGCTCCCTGGTCCCCCAGATGGTGGCGTGTCGCTCGCCGGCAGCAATTGGCAAATTGACCGCGGCCGCCACCTTGGCAATGGCTTCGATGTCCTCTGGGGCCACGGGGTCTTCGTAAAAGAGCAGATCGAATTCTTCCAGCGCCTGCCCCATGCGAATGGCATCGGCGGTCGTCAGCCAGGGCGGACCGTGGATATCGACCATCAGATCGATCTCGTCGCCGAGCTCCTCGCGCATGGCCGCGACCTTGCGCAGTGGATCGGTGACGCCGCCGGTCTTGAGGGCACCAAAGCCCCGCTCCACCAGTTCGCGCCCCCGTTCCGGGGTGTGGGCGTGGGCATAGAGCCGCACTCGGTCACGCAGCTTGCCCCCCAGCAGTTCATAGACCGGCACGTTGAGCGCCTTGCCTTTAATGTCCCAGAGTGCCATCTCGATTCCCGTCATCGCGCCGCCACCAACAATGCCAGTCATGCCATGCCCCATCATCGCCAGCATCATCTTCTGCCAGATCTTCTCGATCTCAAAGGGATTTTCGCCAATCAGGATCGTACTCAGATCTTGAATCGCTGTCTCGACAACGCGCGGCCAGCCACTCGCCTCGCCCACGCCATAGATGCCCTCGTCGGTAAAGATCTTCACGAAGAGCCAGTTCCGTGAACGCCAGCCGCTGGTCTCGGCCACGTTTGCGTTCATGAGGTAGGTTTTAATTTCAGTAATTTTCATTGGTTACTCCATTGCACTGTCATTTTGCTCAGGGTTAACTGATTGCTTAGGGTTAACTGGTTGCTTAGTGTTAACTGATTGCTTAGTGTCAACTGATTGCTTGGTAGTGTTGAGTGGTAGTGCTGAGTGGTGACTGGTTGTTGCTGTGCAACACTGCTCCTCTACAATTATGGGTGAAAGCAAATGGATCAACAACCCACACAATCCATTGCATGAACACAATCTTCTACAGCATAATCAGCAGCGCGAATTTGCACCGCCATTGCACTTTGCGCAGTACTTTTTGCTGTATCTTCACCCATGGTCATTGTGAGAGATTGTTCTATCCTGCAACAAAGGATCGAGCGTTCATCTGCGCAACGAGCATTCCGATCAAATTTTCGCAGATGTGACGCCTACAGTGCGGTTGGCTTGAAAACGGTAGCTTTCCCGCTTGCCGGAACGACTGTTTTCAAACAGAGCCCACTTTCGGGTGCGGTTGGCTTGAAAACGGTAGGTTTCCCGCTTGCTGAAACCTCTGTTTTCAAACAGAGCCCACTTTAGAAGCATCTGTTGACAGTGCAAGTTCGCGGGGCTAGACCCCGCTTTTCACGGTTAGAAGCCCATGGATTGGCGCTTTTCCCCAAATGTCAACGGCACCTGAAACACGAAGTGGGAAAAGAGAGACAAAGAGGAAAACCAGAAATGAAAAGGTACATGAGACGAGAAAAGTCAGAAGCGTTCAACAAAGAGCAGAGCACGTTGCGACCCACCCGAGCACTCGTTCAGTTCCTGCTCGTTGGTCTGTTGCTGACCACGACCGCATGTGGCAACCTCAACCCATTTTCCGACGACGATGTGGTGGTTCCCACCGCGGAACCCGCCGCCCCCACCCGTACGGCCAATGAAGCAGCGGTGGCGGTCCAACAAGCCAGCCAAATTGAGCCGCCAACCGGCGAGCAGTTCCCGAGCCAGCGCCTGCTGGGCGCGCTCTATGAACAGATCCTGCCGTCGATTGTTGACATTGAAGTAACGGCCTTGGCCCAGGCGAGTGGCAGCGCTTCGCCCTTTGGCCAACCCGCGCCCGACCGGCCGGTACAGGGAGAAGGCAGCGGCTGGGTCTATGATGATCAGGGGCATATTGTCACCAACAATCACGTTGTTGCCGGTGCCCAGGAGATCATCGTCAACTTTGCCGATGGCTCGTGGACACGCGGCGAACTCGTGGCGACCGATCCCCAAGCCGATCTGGCGGTGGTGCGCATTGACCCGCCCCCTGGCATCACGCTGCGCCCGCTCCCCCTGGCCGATCCCGCCGCGGTGACCGTGGGGAATTGGGTGCTGGCCTTTGGCACACCTTTTGGCCTCGACAACACCATGACGCTGGGCATTATCAGCGCCACGGGGCGCGGTTTTCCGCTGGGGACCACCGGCGGGCCCCAGTACACCCTGCCCGACGTGCTGCAGACCGATGCCGCGATTAACCCGGGCAACTCGGGCGGACCGCTCCTGAATTTGAATGGTGAGGTGGTGGGGGTAAACTTTGCCATCAACTCGCCGGTGCGCGCCAATTCGGGCGTGGGCTTTGCCATTCCCATCAACATTGCGCGGCGAGTCGTCCCCGCGCTCATTGAAGATGGTCGTTACCCCTATCCCTATCTGGGCATTAGCGGCGGCACCGTTACGCCACAGCTGGCAACGCAGGAGGAGTTACCCGAAGGCACCTTTGGCGTTTGGGTTGGCAATGTACCGAATGGCGGCCCCGGCGACGAGGCGGGTCTGCGCCAGGGTGATATCATCACAGCCATTGAAGGCACGGCTGTACGCAGCTTTGATGGGTTGGTGAGCTACCTGTTAAACAACACGACTGTCGGTGACGACGTTGAACTGACCATTCTGCGCAATGGCGATCAACGCGCCCTGACCTTGACACTCCAAGAGCGACCGAGCGGCAGCGATGCAATCGCCGAGGATGAGTCGCCCACGGAGACCATCTCGATTGAAGAAGCTATCGACATTGCCAGCGAGACGGTCATTGCATCCGGGCTGATGGATGAGATCGGCTCGACCTCTGCAGAGCGGGAGAACAGCCGTGGTCTGGCGGTTTGGGTTGTCACGCTCAACGGTGACAACAAGACGGCAACCGTGCTCATTGACGCCACCACCGGCGAAGTGCTGGGGCTCAACGTCTCTTAATTTTGCGCAAAGAAGCTAGGCTCACATCTGTTCCGGGCTGGGCCGCCCACCGTCTGCATGAGCATCGGCACGACAGCACACGGCCTGGCCCGGAAAGCTCAATCCCGAAAAACTTACCTATGCGGGTGGGCAGGGCAGGGCCGGATCAGCGTTCTGTTTCTGCACCAGCTTGGCAGCGGGCGCAGAGACCGGTGATCACCCAATGGTTGGCGTCGACGGTAAAGCCGTGCCGCTCTTGAATTGCTGTTTGCAGATCGGCAAGGGGCTCGGCATCAATTTCGATCTCGTGATGGCAGGCGCGACAGAGCAGATGGTGATGGGGTGACTGCCCCGCGATTTCGTACACAATCTCACCGGGATCAACTTCCGCTTTGACGATCAACCCGGTCTCCAACAGAAAATGCAAAGTTCGATAGACCGTTGCCTGATTGATGGCAGCGGATTTTTTTTGGACTCGCTGCAGAATTTCGGATAAGGAGGTGTGTCCCCGCCCTTCGCAGATTGCGTCCATAATAATTTGACGTTGCGGGGTCATTCGGTAGCCGCGGTCGCGCAAATAGGTGGCGTAGTCCCAGGTGTTGTGGCTCATGTGTGTGTAACTCCTGCCTTCCAGATGATAGAGAGCAAGTGTAGCGCAAAGAGCCGAGATGGGTCAAAAGCCGCCACTGATTTATACCATCCCCATATATATCATCCCTCTGTTTATACCGTCCCTATACCTGAGCAATAGATCGTCATCTATGGTGCCACGGCCGGCGTCGTGTCATGCTACGAAGGACAGTGAATGGGTCAGAGCAAACGAAATTTTCAGCGGGAAAATGAGCCAATCTGCCATGAGCTGTCAGTGCTTCTGTTGTTCCTGATTGCTAGCCAGACAACGAACTTTCATTGTAACCAGAAGCAAGTTCAGTCGATACAACGGTAAAGGAGAAAGAACCTATGACTATGCGCACAGGTGACCCAGTAACGAATCCCACCCCAACATCCACGAGCAGCCCATGGAGCGGAGCAACCATTGCCGGTGTTGTCTCTCTCATTGTCAATGTGATCGTGGCTTGGGTGATTTGGATGATCATTCCCCCGGCCGAGGCAAGTGATCTTGGCTACTTGTTGACGATGGTGGGCATTACTTCATTCTTTGCAGGTCTTTTTGCCTACTACGGTGCATTCCAACAGCACTTCCGTCGGTAGGCGAACTACGCACGATAAGATCAAAGAGAGCCGTCGCTTCAACTCATGAAGTGGCGGCTCTTTTGAATTGGGCATGGAACCGACGCTAGAAAACGTGGCAGATCAAGTGAAGCGGCTGTAACAGAGAGTCACTCCCATCGTTCCACCGGCTGCAACTTCCCCCGAATATCGCCAAAGAAAGTCTGTCCCGTTGTGTGCAGATTAAAGTAGAGCTCACCTTGCCGCGCAATTGTCTCCATGCCAGAAATCGTCGTCACCTTATCCATGGGATTTGCAACAACAATGGGACATCCCGCTGTAAGTGCTCCGATAACACCTTCCCCGTGCTCCACCACCGCAATCAGATCCTCATTGGTGACCTCCAACGCCAATTGATCGTCTGCCCAATATTCTTGTAAATCTCCCATGAGGCTGAAATCGACAATGATCGGTCCCAACTGCCCCGGTCGCCCACAGTGCAGATGGAACATGACGATCTCTTCACGAGTCACGCCCTCAATTGCAACATAGACGAAGGCTTTGCTGAGATCCCTGGTAAATGCAATGACGCCATGACCACGGGACAGACGCTCGGCGCGCGGTACGGAAGGTGTTGTTGATCTAAATTCGCTGGGTATGAGTGCAGGTGTCTCCTCTTCCTCACCCCCTTCTTGATGGGGACTGAGGAAGGCCTCGAAGACCGAACCGATCTCTTGTCCTCTGCCCGGATCCAGTGAGATTGGGCTTTCTGCCTCTAGTTCAGCCCGGTGCCCCCCACTTGATTGCGCGTGCATTGTTTTTGTGTTAGCTGCCATTGAGTGGGTATGCACAGATTCAGATGAGACAGGTAGTTGGCAATTGCTTAGAAGAAGCATGAACACGATAGCTGCAATGCCAACTGCAATACCGTACGTGCTTGTCGATCGCTGCTTGTACAATCTCTTCCCCATGGTCATCTAGTACCTCGCCTTTTTTTATGTTCACTTGTAATAGAAGCTGTCTTTCACCTGTAGGAGGTGGCATCAGTGAACAGCGGCCATCCTTGGTGCATTTGATCGAGAGGGTGGCAATGTGTTGCTTTTGCTTGTGCCCAACAGGAAAGGGTGATACCGTTCACAGATGGAGATGTAGGTTCCGTTGATATTGCAAATTGCCGGAACTGCTGTTTTCAAACAGAGCCCACTTTAGCTGAACCCTGCCAGCATGGTGGTTCCCATGCATCATACAAAATGATCTCAGCATGTTCAATACAGATTGACGGATCTGTCAACAAATTGAGCCAAGGTTCCCAGGTAACAAAGAGCTTTGGTGGATAGATGAAGAGCATGAATCATGCGAAGAAATGAGCGCAGTGACCCACGAAGTCAGCGGACCCGTGCCAATTTGCAGGCGGCTCTGCTCCAGCTACTGCGGCAAAAAACCCTGGCCCAGATCAAAATTAAGGAATTGACCGCAGAGGCCAACGTATCACGTCAGGCTTTCTATTTGCACTTCGATTCCAAGGAAGAACTGTTATTTAGCCACGTTGATGATCTCTTTGCCCAGATCCACAAAGCCATCTTTATAGACAAGACCAACGTGCAGAATCTGCAACAGGAAATGCCACTCGTCATCGCCTACCGACAGTGGGCGAACGCTGCTGAAGCAATGGAATGGGTAATGCAGTTTGAAAATAAGGATCTGCTGATTGCGCGCCTGCGGGCATACATTGCTTTGCTCATGGATGAACTTGCCGAGCATCCGCAGACCGAGGCCCGCAAAAGTCCGCTACATGAGCACATTGTTGATTTTGTTGCGGGCGGATTCTATATGTTGGTGAAACGCTGGATGGCGGCAGGAATGCAGCAGTCGCCCGAGGAGATGGGAAGAGTTACTTATCAACTGATGACAACGCTATCTGCAGAAATCGGATGAAGCTGACCCGCAAGTCGCTAATCTGCTCGCCCCCATCTGTCTCAACAGCTGTGGAATCCCGCGGCATGTAGCGCTACAGTGCGGTTGGCTTGCAAACGGTAGGTTTCCCGCTTGCCGGAACTGCTGTTTTCAAACAGGGCCCACTTTAGAAGCACAATCAATCGGCTGTGTACTGGCTTACTGGTTGTGCTGGCAATTGGACGGGTACTTGTGCAGATACGTCGCAAGCGGCCACCGCGCCAGTTTGCTGGTCGTGGACATAATTCCTTCCAAAAGAGAGGGCCAATAGTGAAGTTGCCGGATCCACCTGGTATAGATAGAATAGTACGACACCACACCAATTCAGAGCACGGGCACACGTGCAAACGATTGCTGTCCCACTCATCGGCACTGATCCAAACGATGCTCTCGGACGTTACGCCCTCGCAACCACCAGACTTCGACAGGCTCAGCCATCAGCCACTGCGTATCATCTGGATCCAGTCGATATCGGCATGACCAACATTCAATGGAGAGCATCCAATGGCATCCGACAGCCTGCGGCTACTCGGTACCTTTCAACTGATTCACCACGGTCAATTAGTTCCCCTTGGACAGCCGCGCCTGGAAGAGTTGCTGGCGCTGTTGGCCCTGCGCCCTGGGGTGCCAGTGGCGCGAGCACGGATCGCCTACCACTTCTGGCCCGAATCGAGCGAGCGGCAGGCGCGCACCAACGCGCGCAATCTCCTCTTCAAGTTGAAACAGCTCTGGCCCCAGGTCGAGGAAGTGCTGGAGATTGGGCGCACGGAACTGACCTGGCGCGCAGAGACCGACGTTGCGCTCGATACCCAGCAGTTCCAGGCGGCTCTTGACGCAGCAGACGAGGCGACACAGACCGCAGCGCGAGTTCCGTTGCTGGCGAACGCTGTGGCGTACTACGGTGGTGAGTTGCTACCCAGCTCTTACGCCGAATGGGTGCTGAGCGAGCGTGAACAGTTGCGGCTGCGCTTTGTGGCCGCGCTCGAGGCGCTGATTGAGGGATTGCTGGAGTTGCGCCACTATGAGGAGGCGCTGCACCGAGCAACGGCCCTGCGCGATCACGATCCACTGCACGAAGCTTCCTATCGCTTGATCATGCAGATCCATACTTTGCTGGGCAATCGGGCCGCGGCGCTGCGCGTCTACCACGATTGTGTCTCCGTGCTGGAGAAGGAGCTCGGTGTTGCACCATCCGCCGCAACCGCGCAGCTCCACACCCAGTTGGTGCACCGTGCGCCAAGTCACCCTCAGCGCAGCGCGACCGCGACGATACAACGGCCGCGTCTCGTTGGTCGCCACCGGGAATGGCAACAACTTCAGCAGGCGTGGCGCACGGTGCAAAGCGGCAATGCCCACGCGGTCATCGTCTGGGGCGAGGCCGGAATTGGCAAGACACGGCTGGCCGAAGAGTTGCTCGATTGGGTGCAACGGTTGGGCGACGTGGCTGTGTCAAGTCGTTCCTATGCCGTGCGTGGCGCGCTGAGCTATGCGCCAATTACCGAGTGGCTGCGCTCGTCAACGATCCAAGCGGCAGTAGCCGCCGTGGACGATCTCTGGCGCGTCGAACTGGCACGGCTCTTGCCCGAGCTGTTGACCGAACGCCCCGATCTGCCTGCCCCTGGGCCGTTGACTGAACCGTGGCAGCAACAGCGCTTTTACCAGAGCATCGCCCATGCCCTGGCCGCGGTCACGGGACCGCTGTTGCTGCACCTGGATGACATGCAGTGGAGTGATCAGGAGACAGTTGCCCTGTTGCAGTTTTTGTTGCATGGATCACGGAACAGCCCGCTGCTGATTCTCGGCACCGTGCGCAGCGAGGACGCGGTAGAGAATCAACCGCTCCACGATCTGGCCGCGGCGTTGCGCCACCAAAATCAACTGACCGAACTCACGCTGGCACCCCTTTCAGAAACCGAAGTGATTGAACTGGCCGAACAGACCGCGGGCGACGCCATTCCCGTAGACACGGCCCGGGCACTCTATATTGCCAGCGAGGGTCATCCGCTCTTTCTGATCGAAACGGTGCGCGGCGATCTGACGGCGCTGCCCGCTCAGGGCAATGGCGTTGGCAACCGTGCCGCACCCGTTCAGGAAGAGGGCCTGCCTGCGATTCCGCCCAAGATCTACACGCTCTTTGCCACCCGTCTGGGGCAGCTCTCGCGCGCGGCGCAACAGGTGGCAAATACCGCCGCGGTCATTGGCCGCGCCTTTACCTATCCCGTCTTGCAAGCCGCGACCACCCTGGATGAGCCTGTGCTGGTCGACGCGCTCGATGAGCTCTGGAGCCGCCGCCTCATCCGCGAGCAGGGTGGCGACCGCTATGACTTTAGCCACGACCGCATCCGCGAAGTGGCCTACCAGGAGATCAGTCGCGCCCGCCGGCGGCTGCTCCATCGCCGGGTGGCGCAGGCGTTGGAGGCGATTCATGGCGATGACTTGGACGAAGTTGCCGGCGAATTGGCCGCACACTTTGCAGCGGCTGGTGACTCGGAACGGGCTTATCGCTACTACCGACAGGCGGCCAAGATGGCGCTTGAACAGTTTGCACTCGTGTACGCCGAAGCACTCTTTGATCGTGCACTAGCTTATGCACCGGATGATCCCACATTGCGCATACTGCTGCTACAAGAGCAGAACGCTGTTTTCCAATATACGTTGCATCTGGACCGTTGGTCTGCCAACCTTGAACAACAGCAAGCATTACTGAATCGCTTCGCAACGCCAGATCCCGATTGGCAGATGGAGATTGAACTGGGATATGGCGAATTTGAACGTGCAGCAACCAGACCGGCCAAGGCCGCGGCTCATGCGCGGGCAGCTATTTCGATTGCGGAGAAGCTGGATAAGAAGGATGCGTTGGCACGTTGCTATCTGGAATTGGGTGCTGCCCAGTGGATGGAAACGCACCTTGCCGAAGCCAGCGTCACATTTGGGCAAGCTGCCCGCTACGCCAACCGGACCGGTGAGCATAGCCTGGAAGCTCGTAGCCTTACCTTTCAGGCCCAAACGGGGATGTTTACCGGCATGTCGGCGCAGCAGATCGAAGCGCTGCTGCGCCAAGCGCTGGTAATGGCCAAGGAGACAGATGATAAACTGGAGATGGCCAATCTCTATCACAAGCTCTCCTATTTGCCTGTGGCCCAAGGCATGGGTGGGTTTCCGCGTGCTGAACAACACGCACTGCGCGCGCTGGCGTTGGCACAGGTCATCGGCCACCGAATCCAAGAGGAGAATACGCTGAGCAATTTGGGGATTCTCTATACGCACCAAGGTGATCACCGTAAAGCCATAGCAGTTCACGAGCAAAGCCTGCAACTCATCGAAGGCCTCTCCGATCATTGGCGTCGCTGGTCGGCCATCGGCTATTGGGGCGGATCCCTGGTTCAGATTGGTGATCTTGCATCCGCCCGTACGCTGCTTGTCACAGCCGGAGAGGGACTTAAAACACTTGGGGTGCGCCACTTTGAGGTCAAAGTACGCTCTGAACTGGGATTGCTCTATCACTTGGATGGCGACGATCACAGTGCACAAGAGGAACTGCGATATCTGCTATACCTCTTGGAGGAACATAGGGATCTGCGGTATGTCGCACTTGTTTGTACTCGCCTAGGCTATGTACTAGAATCGTCTGGTCAACTCGATGCAGCGTGCCAACAGTACGAACAGGGCCGCCAACTCCACGATCAGATGGGGCAGCACTACTATGCCATGAATGCGTTGGCCGGTTTGGCGCGGGTGGCGGCACGTCGGGGCGATGATGCCACCGCCTTGGCCCACGCCCAAACGATCTGGCAGACCATTGGCGGCCAAGAGACCGACGCCACCGTCGAAACTGCGCGCACCTTGCGCACCTGCTACGACATTTTCCGGCAGCATGGCGATCCCCAAGCCGCTGACGTGCTAGAGACCGCGTCTGCTCAACTCCGCCGCCGCGCCGCCACCATTGACGATCCTGAACACCTCACGCTCTTCTGGCACCTAGGGGATCATCGCTTCTTTCAGGAGCTGGCTTTCCGGGTTAATTCAACATAGTCCGTCTATCGTACTGACTGACGGGTCACTCCAATAGATGCACGGGTGCATTTCACGTTGGGGGCAACCCGAGTGCGTTGCACTGGTCAAGCGTTCGTTCGTTGACCAGATCGCGTCTGACCAGTGCGACGCACTCTCCTGGTAGGAAAAACTCGCCCCCAAACCGAATGGCTCCCTAGATGCACAAGCCAGGTAGCGGTTCGTCTGTTTTTTCTGCTATAATGGTTTTGTACTGACATTGTTTGCGGTAGGAGTTTGCGATAGGAAAGAACTATGAACGTAGCACCAACCATTGACGCGCTGATTGAGATCAACACCAACTTGCGTGGTGGCCGTCCAATCATTGCCGGAACAGGAACCACTATCCGTACCATCGCCGGTCTGTATAAATTAGGCATGGTAGCTGAGGAGATTACAACCCAACTACCCCATTTAAGCCTTGCGCAAATCTATGCGGCATTGGCTTACTATCATCTGCATGTAGAAGAAATCGAAGCGGATATTGAAGCAGATTCAGAAGAGAATCTAATGCGCTTACCAAAATCAGGCACATAAATGGCTGATCGGATTAAGCTCCATCTGGATGGAGATACGCAACGCACCGATCTGATTCAAGCCCTGCGCGCGCGACAGATCGACGTTGCAACTGTATCAGAGGCCAAGTTGCTAGGGCAGGCTGATGATGTGCAGTTACGCTATGCACGTGAACAGGCTCGTGTCATTTTCACCTTCAACCGCGGCGACTTTTATCACCTTCATACAGAATGGCTACGCAGTAAGCAGCATCATGCAGGAATCATTATCTCCAATCAAGTGGGCACGGGCATGATCGTGCGCCCATTACTACAAATCATTCATGCAAAATCGGCTGGCGACATGCGAGACTGGTTAGAATTCTTAAGTAACTGGCGCTAGCTCAGCTTTCATCTGGTGACATTGAACAAAGCCGCGCCCGCCACGAGCAGATGGAGCAACACTGTTACGCAATGAATGCGTTGGCCGGCTCGGTCGTCAGCTCCGCAAGATTAAACAGAAACTCAGGCGCAAAATCGGCACCAGTTGGCCGATCCAATGCTCACAACCCCTCCTCACGCAACGCCCCACGAAACGCTTTTCCCCCAGCCACGAAACCAATCCGAAACGTTTGCCCTGCTATTCTGGCTCCATCTTCAGTCAACAAATAAACAACCGTCCACGCCACAGCAACCAGACGGGGGCTCGGTAGGGGCAGCTATTGGCAAAGGAGCGTCACAATGAGCGGTGAACAGATGCACAACGAACAAGCAGTCGCCACTAACTACAGCCACGGCGATCTTCTCAACACGATTCAAACGGCACTCACTAAGCTTGGCAAGTCACTGGAATCGCTGCAGATAGATGACTTGGCCCCGGTCGATGAGTTTCACATTGGGGGCAGACAAGCGACGGAACGCTTTCTGGCCCAACTCGATTTTGCGGCGCACGACCACGTGATAGACGTGGGCTGTGGACTGGGCGGTGCTTCCCGCTACGTGGCCAGCACGTTCTACGCGCGCGTCTCTGGCGTTGATCTGACGCCGGAATATGTGACAACCGGCAATGTGCTCTGCCAGTGGGTGGGGCTGGATGAGCCGATCACGCTCCACCAGGGCAGTGCGCTCGACCTGCCCTTTGAGGATGAACAGTTCGATGGCGGCTACATGATGCACGTGGGCATGAACATTGCGGACAAGGCACAGCTCTTTGACGAAGCCTTCCGCGTGCTGCGCCCCGGTGCAACTTTTGGCATTTATGATGTCATGCGCGTCGGCGAGGGCGACTTTCGTTATCCAGTGCCCTGGGCCGCTGGCCCCGATATCGATCATTCCGCCCCGCCCGAGCATTATCGCCAAGCCCTGACTGACGCAGGCTTTGTGATCACTGCCGAGAACAACCGCTACGATTTTGCCCTGACCTTCTTTCAAGAGATGCAGGCCCGATCAGCTGCCAATGATGGGCCGCCGCCGCTCGGCCTACACGTTTTGATGGGGGCAAGCACCGCGCCCAAGGTGCAGCATATGATCCAGAATCTTGCTGCCGGTCTCATTGCGCCCGTTGAACTCTTCGCCCACAAAGCTGGGTAGGCACCTGCTGTGAAAATGTCAAAATCACCCCGCTCTCCACCAACTGTCATCTTCACGCTGCGGCTTTGGCTGGAGCCGCTGGACCATCTGCAAAGCGAATGGCGCGGCGAACTCAAGAACCTATCAACCGGCGAGGTGCGCTACATCCGCCGGTGGGAAGAGATTGCCCGCTTTGTCCCGATTATGCTCGATGAACAAGAGTAATTTTGTCTGTCAAACCGAAAGGAATTCACGATGTACCCACGCACGACAACCATTCTCACGCTCATCCTGGCGTTGGTCATAATGAGCATGTGGCCCGCGGCAACAGTGCATGCCACGCCGGTGCTCCAGGATGACGCCCCCACGCTGACGACGGCCAGCGCAACCAGCGAACTGAGCAACCAGTTTGGCCGTGCCATTGTCAGCGCCCGTGGCAACTACTTTGTGGTGGATTCGGCGCCCCCGTTGGGTCACCCAGCCGAGGAGATCAATCCGGTGGAAGCGATGTTGGCCGCGCTGGGCACCTGTGGTCTCTTTGTCTATGAAGCCGCGGCCGCAGAGTTGGGGATTCCCCTCAGCGCGGCCAGCGCGACGGTCCAGGGCGACTTTGATGTGCGCGGTCTCACCGGCGCGGCGGATGTAGACCCACGCATTCAGGAGTTTCGCATTCACGTTGTGCTGGAAGGACCAAAAGGCGATCAAACCGCGCAGTTGGCCGAGCAATTCACCGCGCGCTGTCCGATCTATACAACGCTCATCAAGGCCGCGCCCATTCTCATCACCCATAACGAAGAAGAGATGGGGGGCCCGGCTGCTGAAGGGCTGGCCACCGGCACCGTCAGCGCCAGCCTCTCCAATCAGCCGGGACGCGCCATTGTCAACGTGCGCAATGACTATCTGATCGTCGATTCGGTGCCGCCATTGGGTGGCCCCAACGTATCGGTCAATCCGCTCGATCTGCTGCTGGCCGCGCAGGGTACCTGTGGCACCTTCATCATGGAACGGGCCGCGCTCGATCAGGAGCTGACATTGGCTGGTGTCAAGGGCACCGTTGCTGTGGATTTCAATGCACAGGGCGTCACGGATGGATCTGTCGACCCGGCTATTCAGGCCATGCGCGTTGTCTGGGATGTGGCGGCCGCGTCACCAGAAGCGGCCGATCTGCTCATCGATGAGTGGATGCGGCGCTGCCCCATTTACAACACACTGGTGCGTGCCATGGAGATCAGCGTCAGTCGCAACGGCGCAACGGTCACAACGCATCAGTATGCCGGGCACGTCGTCACCCATCCGGCCACAGGTGCCATGGCCCCGGTCGCTGGGGCGAGCGCCCACATTGTCCGCTCGGCAGAAGGGGTGACCGTGCAGATGCATACCAGGGATCTGGAGCCCGGCACTGTCTACACCGCGTGGTGGGTGCTTGCCAACAATCCGGAAGTCTGCGAAGCCTCTCCCTGCTCCGGGGCCGATTTCGTCGGCAAAGCCGCGGAAGCGCAAACTGAAGTCGCCTATGCCGATGGCGTGATTGTCGGCGAGAGTGGCGAGGCGCACTTTGCCGCCTATCTACCCGTTGGTGAGGTGACCGACGATCCCTGGTTTGGCAATGGCTTTACGAACCCCACCGGCGCGGAAATTCACTTGGTCATCAATAGCCATGGGCCACTGATACCCGAACGCGCCAGCGAGATGCTCAACACCTATCGTGCCGGGTGCACCGACGAGAGCCTGCCACCCCCCTTCCCAGACACCGCCAAAGCCGACGGCGAGCCTGGACCCAATGCCTGTGCCTTGGTGCAAGCCGCGGTTTTCCAGCCGGCAACGGAGTGAAGGTCGCCAGCATCAATCTGCGTGTGGCAGATGTATGACAGGTAAAGGGATGAGATAGTTGCGCACGCGAGCTGAGGGTGATTCCCAATCATCAACCTCAGCTCGCTCTTTGCCATCCGCCGCCACAGTGCATGGCACCCAGGAACAAGTTCTATGCCGGGATCGCTACCCGCCGTGTGATCTGGCCGTTGCTCTCCCACTAGATGATCTTGTTGACCAGCAGCGGGTCGTCGGCGGGCGGTTGTATGTTCCCCTCGGTATCGATGGTGCGGGCGGTAATGCTGTGTTCCCCCGGCTCGGCAGCGGGCCAATCGAGTGACCAGAAGCGCCCGGCAAAGCGGCGCACGTTGTCGGAACTCAGCGTTGCTTCCTGCCATTCACCATCGTCGGTCTGCACTTCAACTCTGCACTTCAACTTTGGCAATCTGTTGCCCCCACGCCGTCCCCTCGATCCGATAGGCACCAACGCTGTGGACAATGCGCGCCGGTGCGGACTTAAGCAGACTGCGCCCCACCGAGCTTTCCGTCCAGACCTCTTCACCATCGACCATCTCTATACGCAGCGTCACATAATCGCGGGCCATGTAGAGATTCATCAAGCGGCAACTGCAGACCTCAATGCGCTCCAGCCATTTGACATTGGCAACCCCATACCAGCCCGGTGCAATCAGCCGCAACGGGAAGCTATGTCGGGTGGGCAGCGGTTCGCCATTCATCTCGTAGCAGAGCAGGTTGTAGGGATTGGTGGCCTCTTCAATCGACATGCTGCGCGCAAAATGTTGGGTGGTGACCTGTTCACGCAAGGTTTGTCTTGGATGGGAGCTGTTTCAAATTAGAGGGATAGCGAGCATGATAGCAAACAGGATATACAAGTGGTGTACACGGGGTGTGAAAAAGTGTAAATCTGGTAACGGCTGCTCGCGATCTGCACACATTTTACAAAGATGAAAAACAGGAAGAAACAAACTGTGATATAATTGATACAATCGCTACTTTGGATACTCTATCGGTCTGGTGTTGTGCAGGTCTCTACAACGACCGCCGTCCTCCTGTAGCCAGCGTCAACAGCCCTTAGAGGGAGACTACCTACTTTGGCAGGTGTAGTAATTCGACCACGTGCAGGGTGTAGTGGAATCAATTTACTCCTGACCCCATGACTACTCACCAAGATCGAGCAACGCTGAAAATCTATCTGCTGGGTACAGCAGAAGTCTATCTCCACGGCAAAGGAATCACCGGTCTGTTGTCCAAAACACAGGCACTGCTCTTCTACCTGGCGGTGACGCGCCAACCCCAGCTACGCACGACAATGGCAACCCTCTTGTGGGGTGAAGTGTCGGAGCAGAACGCGCGGGCCAATCTGCGCAAAGCAATTCAACATCTGCGCGCTGCTTTGCCAGACCACTTTCACAGTGACCGCGAGTCGGTTGCCCTGCACAACGATGCAGCCACCTGGGTTGATGCCGTGGCCTTTGCAGCACAGACTGAGCAGACCGAACAGATGGGCAGCAGAGAGTTGATTCAGTCCCTTGACAGCGCCATTCAGCTCTACCGCGACGACTTTCTGGTTGGCTTTCACGTGCGCAATGCACCCGATTTTGGAAACTGGCAGCTGCTACAGCGCGATCGATTGTGCGAGCGAATGGTAGAGACGCTGGTAAAACTTGCACAACTGTGGGGTGTAGGGCATGAGTTCCCACGTGCCATTGCCACCGTCCGTCGCTTGCTCGCCCTGGAGCCGTGGCGGGAAGAGGCGCACCAACAACTCATGTGTCTGTTGGCACAGAATGGACAACGGGATGCAGCGCTGGTGCAATTCGAACGCTGTCGGGAAGCACTGCAACGGGAGCTAGACGTCGAGCCAAGCGCGGCCACGCTGGATCTGGTCACCCAGATTCGGACTGGCACGTTGGCCCCTGCCCCACCGATGCAACCGTCATTGTCCCCGTCCCAACCCACACATCGCGTCGCCATATCCACACCACCAACGGTTACAGTCGAGTTCCCGCTGGTCGGCCGCGCAGAGGAATGGCAAGCGGTGCAGACGCTCTGGCACAATCTGGAACAACCCCATCTGCTCTGCATCGGTGGCGAGGCGGGCATCGGCAAGACGCGCCTGGCCAAAGAGCTGCTGTTGCTGGCAGAGCAGGAAGGTTCATCTGTGGCGCGCACTCGCTCCCACGCGCTGCAGGGACAGTTGGCCTATACTCCAATTGCGGATTGGCTGCGCTCGTTGCCATTGCAAGTTGCACTAATGAAGGTTGAAGATGTGTGGCGCACGGAGGTTGCACGCCTGCTGCCAGAGTTGCTTGCGGAGCAACCGGGGCTACCGCCGCCGGAGCCCTTGCACGAAAGTTGGCAGCGCACGCGTTT
The DNA here is from genome assembly GCA_965228585.1 of Caldilineaceae bacterium. Lineage (GTDB taxonomy): Bacteria > Chloroflexota > Anaerolineae > Caldilineales > Caldilineaceae > JAHBVH01. Next base: position 621,218 of record CBDDHX010000004.1, on the reverse strand, counting down.
CTTTGATGCATTGTTGCAGGTGTTTAGCGCAGTTGAGGGCACACTGCTGCTCGTGCTCGATGATCTGCAATGGACCGATGAGGAGACGCTGGAATGGCTGCAATATCTGGTGGCGCGTAGCGAGCGGAAATTGCTGGTCATCGGTACGGTGCGCACAGATGAACTCAACGATGAACACCTACTGCACCGCATACATCAACAGCTGGCGCGCCGCGACCGCTTCACAGAGCTGCCACTCCTGCCCCTCGACGTAACCGCAGCCACGGCATTGGCAACGCAAGTTGCACAACAACAGGTGACCGATGACACAGCTGCACGGCTCTTTGATGACACAGCTGGCAACCCGCTCTTTGTTGTCGAGAGCATGCGCGCGAATGCAGCAAAGACTGTTGTTACACCCACGCCCATACATTTTGGAAATATTCGCAGCCAGGAGCAGCGTTTTGTGCCAGCCAAGATCCACCGCGTCATTCAGGCCCGGCTTGCACAGCTCTCGCCAATGGCCCAAACGCTGACGCAGCTGGGCGCCACAATCGGGTGCGCCTTTGATGTGACGTTGCTGGCCAAAGCGGCTGCGTTGGATGAAACCACTGTATTGCGCAGCTTGGATGAATTGTGGCAGCGCCGCGTACTTGTTGAGGTGGACGCGGCTCGTTTTGACTTCAACCACGATCGAATTCGCGATGTGGCGTATAGTGAGATCAGTCCACTCAAGCGTCGCCTTTTGCATCGCAATGTGGCAGATGCGCTAGCAGCCATTCACCGAGACAATTTGGATGCAGTTTGTGGCCATCTCGCGATCCATTGTGAGGCAGCCGGTCGTCTTTCACAAGCTGTCGAGTTCTATCAACGTGCAGCGGACCGCGCCAGAAATTTGTACGCGCATCAAGAGGCAAAAAGACTCTACACATGCGCCATCAAGGCGAGCCTGCAGGTGATACCGCCCCTGGACGAGGCACAACAGCTACACCTCTACGATGGCCGTGCCCAAGTTTGCCGTTCCTTGACCCATCTCGATGAAGCGATCGCTGATTGGGAGATCGTACGACGAATGGCGCAGCGTATTGGCAACTATCAAAAGCAGGGTGACATCCTCTGTCACCTGGCCTATACCCACTGGTTGACCTTTCTCCAGGATCGGATTCCACTGATCAAACAGTATGCCGAGGAAGCAATTGAGTGTGTGCAGGCGCTCGATGATTCCCCGATTCGAGGTCGAGCCCTCACCATGCTGGGTGCGGTTGACCAGATTCAGCGTAACCTGCCAGAAGCGGGTCGCAAGCTGGCAGAGGCGCTGCAGATCAACCGCCAGGCGCAGAACCCGAATGCTGTTGCCGAGACGCTAGCCTTTCTTTGTCTGCAGAACTATCTGTTGGGCGATTTCCCGGCAACCGTACAAGTAGGTCGGCAGAGCGCGGCCGCTGCGCATGCCGTTCACAATGATCTGAATGAATTGCGCAGCCAAGCCTTCGTCTGCCAGGCAGAGTGGAGCCTGGGCAACTATGCACATGCATTTATGCTGGTGCAACAGACCATGGCACAGGCAGCGGAGCGGGAGAACCAGTTCATCCAGGGTCGGATGCTCAACACGCTCGGTTGGTTTCACCAAGAATTTGGCGACTTTGCCACGGCCATTGCCTACAATCAACAGAGCGTTGAACTCGGCCGCTCCACAGGGGTCAATCACGTTGAGCTCAGCGCGCTGATCAATCTCAGTTACGACTATCTTCTCTTTGGCGAGTATGGCCGGGCGCAGGCTCTCTTCAATTCCACTCTTGAACGTGTTGAGCGTGAGGGAGTTGGCTCTCACAAGTGGCAGTGGCAGATGAAGCTGCTCATTGGCCTGGCAGAGCTGGCATTTGCCACCGGCAACCACGAGCAAGCCTTGCACCACGTAGAAGCCGGGCTCAATGAAGCGCAGGCAGCCCACTGTCAGAAATATGTGGTCAAGGCCCGGGTGCTACTTGGCCGTGTCCTGATGCAACTGGGCGAACAGCGTGCCGCTGGCGAAGCGCTCCACCGTGCGTCTGCCCTCGCGACGACCCTCCGCAGTCCGGCACTGCTCTATCCAGCGGTTAGTGCGCTCGGCAGTTGGCACGCAGCAGTGGGCAACGAAGCCGAGGCAGCCTTGCACCAGGGACAAGTCAAAACCATTATTATCCAGATGGCGACCGCCATTGCCGATGATGCGCTGGCTGCAACATTGATGGATTCTGTGCCAGTGCAGATCGTCCTCGCCCGGTGAAGGTTCTGTCACAGCTGCCTACATTGGGATCTCCACCCGCCGTGTGATCTGGCCGTTGCTCTCCCAGTAGGTGATCTTGTTGGTGATGAATGGCTCGTCGGCCGCGGGCTGCACGTTGCCCTCGGGATCGGTTGCCCGTGCGGTGATGCTGTGTTCCCCTGGCGTGGCATCGGGCCAGTTGAGCGACCAGAAGCGCCAAGCAAAGCGCCGCACATTATCGGAATCCAGCGTTGCCTCCTGCCAATCGCCATCGTCGATCTGCACCTCGACTTTGGCAATCGGCTTGCCCCACGCCGCGCCCTCAATCCGATACGCGCCATCGCTGTGTACCACCCGGGCCGGCGCGGACTTGAGCAAGGACCTGCCCACTGAGCTCTCGGTCCAGGTCATTTCGCCATCGACCTCTTCCTGACGCAGCGTCACGTAGTCGCGCGCCATCCAGCGGTTCATCAGTCGGCGATCACGTACCTCGATGCGCTCCAGCCATTTAATGTTGGCAATACCATACCAGCCGGGCGCAATCAGCCGCATGGGGTAGCCGTGACGGGTGGGCAGCGGTTCGCCATTCATCTCATAACAGAGCAGATTGTAGGGGTTGGTGGCATCCTCCACCGACATGCTACGGGCAAAGTTTTGGGTGATTGTCTGCTCGCGCACCGTCTCTTCCCCCACATCAGCCCCATAGAAGGCTATCTCAATGGCGTCATCCTTTAGTCCCGCTTCACGCAGCAATGGTGCCAGCGGCACGCCAGCCCAGCGAGCATTGGCGACCATGCCCCAATTCCAGCCAAAGCCATGGTTGCCGGAACATTCAAGCGTGAAATCCAGCTCCAGGCGCGGCCAACTCTGGAGATCCGCCATTGTCAACGTCATGGGATTGTCGACCAGCCCGCTAATCTCCAGCTGCCACTCCTCCGCGTCAATTTCGGGCTGATTGTAGTGGCGCACGCTAAAGAACTGATCGGGCGGCGTGGTCCACGAATCAAGCTCTTCCCAATCCAGCAGATTGGTGACACGCCCACCGGTGGGATTTTCGCCCGGCTGATCGAGCCACGGCAGCACTTCTACACCAGATTGTGCCAGCAGAGTTGGTGCAGCACCCACCTGAACCGTGTTGAGCAGTGCCCAGCCGGTGAGCGCAATTCCGCCCTGCTTCAGTAACATCCTGCGCGACATTGCCACCTGTTCCATGCGATTTCTCCTTGTTCGTCTGTTTGAATCTTGCAACTTGATCCCGTGCACTTCAACTTCATTCGTTTGATCAATTCGCAAAGAGAGCGTGGTTAAATGTTGCCTTGGGTACACGGGGGAGCCATACCCAACAGTTCTGTGGTGGTTCAGCTTCAATGCGACAGGATAGCAGACGGAGCGTGCATTATTCGTGCACAAACCGTGTACTGCTAACGCACGTTGGCAATCTGTAGCAGAGAATTCAAAGACCACTGTCCGTCAGCCGAGTGTGTGGCGAATCACCAGCAAACAGGAACCAACTGTTGACAACAAAAAGCCCTCGACACCAAATCAGGGTCAAGGGCTTTTGAGGAATTGCTCTCTATAGCGCGCAAAATGTACAGGCTGTGAGTGGCGTCCTAGTCCAGTGTGGCGTAAATACCACGGCAGGGAACCAGGCCATACAACCTGAGTGCAAAGGACAAAATAAGTGTAGCCTGATTTACGCCGGGATGTACAGTGTAAAACTGCCCATCACATGCCGTTCGTTCTCAGCAGGTTACAGACGTTCTACCAATGTAAAGCAACGAGGTATTCAAGCGAGCATAGCCGAAAAACCGACTAGCGCGACGAGAACGCCCACGGCACTAAAACCGAGCCCCACTTGCCACAACCACCGCGAACTGACTACCACCGACATGCCGCTCAGTGAAACAGCAATGGAGAGAATGGTCAGTCCAATGGCGAAGATCTGGTGCACACTCGTTTCGGCCAGCGCGGCCACTTCTTCCGCGGCCGCCGCTGCGACGATATGCTCAATGTCTGCTCGATATTGCTGGATGGTGGCAAGCTCGGCTGCCTCTGGTTCCTGGCCCATTGCAGCGAGCACCTCATGTTTGGAGCCGAGGACTTCGATGGTCATGCGCTTGGTTTCCAGCGACGAGAGTTCGATCAACTCACTCGTGCGGGTCATCAAAGATTCGTGTGCAGTCATTCCGGCCAACAAGGCGACAACGGCAGAGAGCAGGGCAAGTACCAGTGTTGTCATGGCAACGCTTCTGGACCATGGTGGCAGCTTGACTGCGGATTCTTCTTCTTCTTCACCAAGCGTTTCGCGGATCACATCGTCTGCCAGTTGGAAGGACTCATCTAATTCTGACATGCTATTGTTCAACTCCACAATTTAGTTCGAATCCACAATTTAGTTTGAATCCACAATTTAGTTCAAAACGGTCAGATGCAGTGGGAGGAGAGAGCAACAGCGGGCGAGCATCTGCGCTCTGCAACTGCTCCCGTTGGCACCCGACGCGGTTGGCAAAATGGTGAGTGCGCCGGTGTGGCAGTGGATCACGTTCGCTCATCTGCCACACCGATCACCTTGTTACGGGGGGTATTATGCCATTGCCACCTCTTCGGCCAGGCCACTCTGCGTGAGCGCCGGTGTTACATCGCCATTGACACCGGCGAAGGTCATCTGAAAGCCTTCGCCCAATGTTGATTTGGTGAAGGCAAAGTAGTTTACGATTTCATTGCTCATACTTTCCAGCTCTTCCGCTTCAAAGATGAGCGAAGTTGCCCCCGACGCGCGCGCCGCCTCGATCTGCGCTTCCAGCTCTGGTAGGTCCGCGGCTGTCAGCGCGCCAATCAGGCTAATGCGGCCGACGCTCTCTTCCACGCCCATCAGCGTGACACGGCTCGTGATCTCCGTGGAGGCCAGCTGCACGCGCACGGTAATCTCGCCGTGGCCCGCGGGCAGGGTGACGGTCATGGCCTCGGCATCAAAATCATTGTAGGCTCGACCATTGATCCAGACCTGCTCGATCTTGACGCTGCCGGGAGGCAGAATGTCGGGCTGCACCCGCAGCAGGTTATCCTTGAAGCCGCCGGGTACTGGTTTAAAGTAGAAGTCCATTGGCTCTTTGGTAATGAGCAAATTGGTGTAGATTGCCGCCAGATAGGCCAGCTCAAAGGAGTGGTAGCCGGCCATGGAGTGGCTGCCTTTACCCCGTTCCGTGCCCAGGCTATAGGGTTGACCATTGGCCAACACGTTGAAGTAGACACCGCCGGCATCGGTATCCAGGAACCAGGCGTTGTAGAAGGCTGCGGATTCACGTGCCAGGCGCAGATATTCAGGATCTTTCAGCGTCCCATGCAGGATCAGATAGGCGAGAATTGCCTGCTCTTGCTGCCACCAGGCTTTGCGATCGTGCCACGCAAAACGATGGAATTTCTCGCCCGGCCCCAACAGACGTTCCACCACATCATACCAGCCCCCACGCTGCTGGTCGCTGCCAGCCGCGGGCATGAGCCCCGCAATCTTGCGCGCGAGATCAACATACTTGTCCTTTGACTTCAGGTTGTGGACCCGCATCAGGTTCCAGGCAATCTTGAGGTTGTGGCCAACCACGGCCCGGTTCTGCTGCCACCCCCACGACTGGTCTTTGCGCCAATCTGCAAAGAACTTCTCCTGCACAAAGGGGCTTTCTTGATAGTCGGGAAAGCGTGCTTCGACGGTGTCAAAGGTATATTCGAGGAAGTCGGCATATTTTTGCACGCCCGTAGCCAGCCACAGGTTGATCAGATAGGCCGGGGCATGGTCACCCACAGAATTCCAGTTCTTGCGCGCGAGGTTGTGGCCGAGTGATTCGGTATGTGGGCTGAGCATGATCGGGTCGATGTGCGAGAAGTAGCCGCCATACTCACTCTCATCTTTGAAGTAGCGATTGAAGAGGTTGATCGTGGCATCGGCATCGCTCAAAATCTGTGGATCGCCCGTAATGCGATAGGTCTGAATTGGCCCGGCCAACGCATAGATCTGCTCGTAACAGGGAATTGCGTTGTAGTCGTCGCCAAATTCAGAGGCAAAGATTTTTTGCATCTTGCCATCTTCCAAAATATCGACGGCATGATACCAATAGACAATGCCTTCGCTCTTGTTCTCAAAGCGCAGATGTTTGCGCAAATATGCCGTGCCCTTGCGCGCGGCTTCGAGGTAGCGCTCGTCGCCGGTCATCATATAGGCGGTGGCAAAGCCATAGATCAGGCGCGACATGGTATCTGTCTCTTGCCGCCCGCTCTGTTGCTTCTGGCCAGATAGCGAGAGCGAGGTGCGATATTGGGCGTAATCGATTTCACCGTCGCCAAATTCAGATTCCAGATAGAAATCGGCCAGCTGACGAACTTGCGTGATCCACCAGTCCTGTTTTTCAAAGACAAATTGTTCCTCCGTTCGGCCCGGAAAGACAATATGTTTTGCATCAAAAGCGTACGACTTCTCGGGCCCATCGGGATAGAAGACGCCGTAGGCAAAGAGATAGCGCCCGGTGGCCAACATATCGCGCATGGCCCCGGTGGCATCGTGGAACGGCTCACCCAGATTGCGCACGAGTTCGGCGTAGCAGTTGGCCGAAAAATGAACGGTATACTCACGGCCATCCGATGTTTTCAGCCCAAACGAATCATTGTCCGCGTCATACGCCGTCACATAGCCCGCAATCAGATCAGAGAAGGTAAAGTCTATTTGGTTTGTCATTGTTCCCATGGTCCTTTTGGTACTGGACTTACGCAACTTGTCGAGAAGAGCCACCAATCGCGTTGCCTGCTCTCCACTGGTAAGCTCTGCTCGGTGCGTGAGTCATGTGGTAGATAATTGTTGTCGAGACCGGTTTCGTCCGCTCTCTACAGATGCAATGCCCGAGATGCAATGCCCGGCAAACTGGTTCACGAGCTAAACCGCGGCAGATTGGACGACCACAACGCTGCGCCCCGCCACACGATAGCTGTCGCCCCCGACCGCCACTTCCTGGCCAAAGTCGGCGATGTCGTGCGGGGAGGGCAGTGCGGTGTCAACAGAACGCCGCCACTGGTGATCAGCAATCGTTGGCAGATCAAACGTCAGCTCTTCCCAATACATGTTTATCATTACGTGAATGTCTGGATCGGCGCCAAAGCCAGCCAATGTAAATGCAAGCACGCGCGCGTCTGGATCGTTCCAGCCCGGTGCCTCCAATTGGGTGCCGTGCCAACTGATGTCGGGCAAGCCCCGTTCGTTGCGCTCACCGGTAAAGTAGCGCGGCCGCAGTAGCTCCGCCAGCTGTTTGCGCCGCCGGATCATCAGCTGCCAGAAGCGCAGGAGGTCGCCATTTTCTTCCACCAGTGACCAATCAAACCAGCTGATTTCGTTATCTTGGCAATAGGCGTTGTTGTTGCCCCGCTGCGTGCGCCCCACCTCATCCCCCATCACCAACATTGGGACTCCTTGCGCGAGCAGGAGCAAGGCGGCAAAGTTCTTCAGCTGGCGCTTGCGCAGTTCACAGATGGCCGGATCATCGGTCGGGCCTTCGGCACCACAGTTCCAGCTCAGGTTTTCATTGATCCCATCCTGGTTGTTTTCGCCATTGGCCTCGTTATGTTTCTCGTTGTAAGCAACCAGATCATAGAGGGTGAATCCATCGTGCGCGGTGATAAAGTTAACGCTGTTGAGCGGCAGATGATTGCGCGACTGATAGAGATCCGCGCTGCCAGCAATGCGCGCTGCCACCGCGCCCACCAGCCCAGGATCGCCCTTTACGAAGCGCCGCATGTCATCCCGAAACCGGCCGTTCCACTCGGCCCAGCGATAGCCGGGGAAGTAGCCGATCTGGTAGAGCCCAGCCGCATCCCATGCTTCGGCAATCACTTTGGTATTGGTCAGCACGTCATCCAACTCCACGGCCCAGATGATCGGCGGATGCTCCAATGGTTGACCATCCTCCCCCCGCGAAAGGACGGAGGCTTCGTCAAAGCGGAAGCCATCGACATGCATCTCCTGCACCCAGTAGCGCAAACAATCGAGGATCAGCTTTTCCCCCACCGGATGGTTGCAATTAAAGGTATTGCCACAACCGGTGTAATCGTAGTAATACGCTTTGTCATCTGGAACCAGATAGTAGTAGGTGCGGTTATCCAATCCCTTGAAGGAAAAGAGCGGTCCTTGGTGGTTGCCCTCATCGGTGTGATTGAAGACCACATCGAGAATGACTTCGATGCCGGCCTTGTGCAATGCTTTGACCATATCGCGAAACTCGCGGATGTGGTCGGCAACACCGGGATTTTCACAGTAGCCGGGGTGCGGGGCGAAAAAGCTCATCGTGCTGTAGCCCCAGTAATTTTTCAGCGCCACCCCATCCACCGTGCGCAGCGTCTCCCGGTCATCAAATTCAAAGATCGGGAGCAGCTCCACCGCGGTAATGCCCAGCGCTTGCAGATAGGGGATCTTTTCGATGATACCGGCGAACGTACCGGGCTGTTCGACATCCGCGGTGGGGGAGCGTGTGAAGCCCCCCACATGCATTTCGTAGATGATCGTCTCGTTCATGGGGCGGCCCAGCGGTTGGTCACCCTCCCAGTCATAATTGTCGGTCTCCAGCACAACGCTACGCATGGAGGTGCTCATGTTCTCGCCGGGCTGACAGGCATCACCGCGCCGCCACAACGATTTGTTGTTCCCCCTGGAATAGGGATCGATGAGCACTTTGGCCGGGTCAAACCGGTGACCGTTGCTCGGATCGTGGGGGCCATCAACCTGATAGGCGTAGAGCACACCCGGTGGTAAGTCTTCGACAAAAATATGCCAGAAGTTAAAGGTCTGATGCCGATTGGGATCCAGCGAGATCACCTGAAAGGGCTGCGCTGGTTCGTGCTGATCAAACAGGAGTAGATTGACAGCCGTGGCATGTTCCGAATAGAGTGAAAAATTCACGCCATGGTGGTCGGGCGTTGCGCCCAGCGGATGAGGCTGTCCACACGCAATTCGTTTCAATTCCTTTTGTTCAATTGCCATCGCTATCGTCCTCTGCCCATCGTTCTCGTTGTAAAGGGACTATGTGCTTGCATCGACATAGCCCTGGCTAATCTCGACAATATTGCCATCGGGGTCTGTAACCCAGACCGTGCGCCAACCGGGAATAAAGTCGTTAAATTCCATGGGTCCCAGTGTGATCCGGGCATCGTTCCCCATCTCCGCCAGCTTGGCATCGATATCGTCAACCTGAAAGCCCAGGTGGCGCAATCCTGGGTAGTGGGGACCGTCGGCCGCGGGTGCCGGAACAGGTGCATCCCCTTCGGCCTGAAAAAGCTCGAGGTGCATGGCACCGGCACAGAGAAAGACCACCTGCGTCGTCCCCAGATCGATTACCCGACTGCGCCGAAATCCAAAATATTGCCCATAGAAGTGCTCCGTGGCGTCGGGATCCTGGCAGGAGAGCGCGACGTGGTGCAAGATCGTTGGGGTCATGACAAAGCCTCCTCGTTGGGTGCGCTCAATTGGTGAGCTGCTTCATCAACCCAGCCTGATCCCACACATCCCACAGCTCGGCGATCTTGCCATCTTTCACGGCAAAGATGGTCATGCCGATCATTTTGACCGGCTTGTTGGTGGCGGGCAGACCAAAGAAATCGCCGGTGTGCGTTGCGGTTGCGGACCAACGGGAGACGACCTTATCACCTTCAATCACCCGATCTTCGACGGTGTAGTAGAGATCGGGGAAGGCTTGCAACAGTAGCCCAACAAAGCCCTTCCCCGTCTCGCGATCGGGGATCGTGTCGCTGTTTACATGGCCCACGTAATCCTCGGCCATGGCTTCGTCCCACAAGTTCAGCTTGTTTTCGTTATAAACTGTATAAAATGTTTCAATGGGATCCATCTGTTTCATCTATCTTCACTCCTTCTTTGCTGAATAAAAAGCAACGCCTCTACAGATCCGACAATAGTAGATCTGACAATATTATTCGTGCTGCTACTCAGGCAGCGACAGGCTCTCCTCTCTCCTGCAACAGTTGCACAATTTTGCGGGCAAAGAGATGGCAATGGCCCCCAGTTCGTGCCGTCACGAGATCCCCATCCACGACCACATCTTGATCCGTGTAGACCGCGCCCATATTCATCACATCACCATAGAGATTGGGGTGGGCCACAACCGGTCGACCACGCACTGTATCGGGAATCGATGAGACGAGCCACATGCCGTGACAGATGATGCCTTTGAGGATCGTGGGCTCAGCAAAAGCCCGTTGCAGAAACGCAACCGCGGGGGGCAGCTCTGATAGATCCTCGGTGTAGCGCAGCCGGTCGGCCACAAAGGCCGAAGGAACGATGATCGCGTCGTAGCTGCGCAATTCGTCATCACTCATCCCTTCAAAGCTTTCATGACATTCAAAGGGCACTTTGTACTCGTGGCCGGTAAAGGTCAGCGAAGACTGGCCCCACATGCGGGTGAGCCAATGCACTTCCACATCTTCTTCGGCAAAGCGCGCGGTGTAGTAAAAGATTTCTTTTTCATAAAAATCACTCTCAATGAGAATGCCGATCTTCTTCTGTCTGTTGTTCATTGGTCAAACCTCTAGTGATTGGTTGGGCGAGCAGCCGCGTTTCCACAGATCCGACTCCAGGCCACGGTTGGCTACTGTTGCCCCATCTTGTCTCTCAGGCCAATGTTCCGTCGGGGTAGCGCACCATCCCGGCAAAGTGGATCGCGATGCGGCCATCGCGCAGGACCCAACTATCCGCAAAGCGCATCTTGGCCGCGCCATCGCCCGTCTCCATGGTGATCTCCTCGGTGATCATCAACGTCTCTGGCGCGTCACTTTCGGCCCAAAAGACAATCTCCGTGTCCAGCCCGTCAATGCCCAGGATCCCCGCCATGTGTTCCTTGAGTTCGCTCTTGCCACGGTAGTAGAGCGGCTCTTTGGTAAAGCTGCTGATGAGCAGACAATCATCCGTGTATTGGTCCAGCAGCGCGTCAATATCTTTGTCCAGAATGTGCTGAATGTGCGCACGATACATGCGCCCCAGTTGGGTATCGGGTACGTTTTTCATGCAATCTCTCCTGTTTGTGCGGATCTATTATCTGGCGTGAAATTCTCTGCGTTCACGTCGTTGGCTCGAGAGGATACCGACGCCACAACCGATCTCAGATTAGACTTTCATGGAGCTTCATTCAGGATCATGTCGGCGGCTTTTTCACCGATCATGAAACAGGTGGCCACGGTGTTGCCGCTGGTAACGGTGGGCATGACCGCGGCATCTGCCACGCGCAAGTTGTCAATGCCATGCACACGCAACTGGGGATCAACCACCGCCATCCTGTCCTGGCCCATCCGCGCCGTGCCAACTGGATGCCAGAGGGTCGAGCTTTGGTTGCGGATGTAGGCTTCGGGATCGCCGGGGCCCGGCGCCAGTTCTTCGCCACCAAAGGCAGAAAATGCGCTCGTCTGTGTGAGCGAACGAATCAACGTCAACGCCTCTACAAAAACCTGATAATCGGCCTGCTGTTGCAAATAGTTGGGATTGATGCGCGGCGGGTCGAGTGGGTTGCTGGAGCGCAGGGTGAGTTCACCACTGCTAAAGGGCTGGACGAGAATCGGCAGAAAGATACAGACCGGCCCGCCAAAATCGGGCAAGACCGGAGCCAAGGGCGATGGAATGGCCGGTGTAAAATTCAATTGCAGATCCGGCGCGGCCTGACAGGCGCGCTCACGCGTGTTGGTGAAGAGCACGTTGCCCGTCAGGAGCGTGGCCATCCCGTGATCCTCTTTGGTCCGAAAGATCACGGGGAGCTGCACATGATCTTGCAGATTCTGGCCAACGCCGGGCAAGTCAGCGACGAGCGGAATACCCAGCTGTTGCAAAGGCGCGGCCGGACCAATCCCAGAGAGCATGAGCAATTTGGGCGAAGCCAGTGCCCCCGCGCTGAGAATCACCTCTCGATTGGCGTGGACCTGGTGCACCTCGCCCTGTTGAAGATATTCCACACCAATCGCCCGCCGCTGCTGCGTCAAAATACGGGTGGCGGTCGCTTCGAGCGTAACCGTCAGATTTTCGCGGTCCATCACAGGGTGCAGAAAGGCAGTTGCGGCGCTGGCGCGCTTGCCATCTTGCTGGATGTGAAACTGTAGCAGACCAGCTCCATCCTCTTGCCGTTCACCGTTGTAATCCCAATCGGGTCCAGCGTAGCCAAGCTCGGTTGCACCAACCAGGAAAGGCTCGGCACGTGCGTGTTCGTCCGGACAATCCTGAATGTTGAGTTCACCACCACTGCCCCGATAGGCGGACGCGCCACCTGCGTAGTTCTCGGATCGTTTGAAGTAGGGCAGAAGCTCGTCAAAGCACCAGCCATCCGCGCCCAGCGCGTTCCAGCGGTCGAAGTTGCGGCGGTTGCCCCGCACATACATCATGGCATTGATCGACGAGCTGCCCCCCATGACCTTGCCCTGGTTGATCATCACCTCTCGGTTGGCCAGGCCCGCCTGCGCCGTGGTAGCTAATTGCCAATCCTCTGCTGTCCCCCATACCTGGGTAAAGCCGTTGGGCGCGTGGATCTGGGGATTGTCGTCACAGCGGCCAGCTTCCAGCACCAGGACGGTGGCGTCGGTGGCGCTCAGCCGGTTGGCCAGCACCGCGCCCGCCGGCCCACTGCCAATAATGATATAGTCATAGGTCTGTCCGGTTCCCATTGCTCTCTCCTCTGTTGCAACGCAAGAACGCCCGCCCGCGACTCACAAAGCGGAAAACGGCTCTTTAGTTGGTAATTGGTTGCCGGGTTGCCGCCTGAATCTGTGCCATGATCGTAGTCAGATTCCAGTACCCCCAGGCTTCGCGGATGCGCATCTCTTCGATCCGATAGAGCATCATGCCCTGCCAGGTCACGTTACTGCCGGTGGCTGCCACCCCGGCAAACGAACCGCAGTGTCTGCCCGGGGCCGTCAGATGCACCGCGATCATGTCACCATCACAGAGCAGATGGTTGATGGCAAAGTGCAGATCGGCAAATGCACCATGCATCATCTGCATCTGTTGCACCAACGCATCGGGGCCGGCAATCGTCTCTGCGCCAAAGTGATCGACAAAATCGGGCCAGATGTACTGATCCAGACGTTCGTAGCGCTCGTTGCTCAAGATCTCATCCACATAGGCACGGACGAGAGCTTTGGGCTCGCTGGTTCGCATTCCCATCTTCCTTATTCATCCTCCTGCTATTGAAGCTATCCGTAAATTCGGTTGTGGTGCCTACACCACCTCGAGCCGGCTGCGTTGACGCAGAGCAGTTGCGGACAGCTAGTTAGCGTGAGCCCAGCTGTTGCCGTAGCCCCCGCACATCGTTTTGCACGCGGCACAGATCGATCTGGCCATCCGCTGTAAAGTGAAAGAAGCTGATCCCTTGGATTGAAACGGTACGTCCGGTGGGCTCGATGCCAGCCCACGCGCCCACATGTTTGCCACTCATGGTCCAATACGCAGCGGCCCGCTCGCCTTCGACGATAATGTCCCCGGGGGCAGAGGAATAGGTCAGATCGGCAAAGGCAGTGCGGTTGGCATGAACCAGCTTCTTGAATGCCTCAAGCCCATCTGTGCGCATGAAGGAGAGCACGAAGGCAAAATCCGCGGCGAGAATCTCCTCAACCGTCGTCATATTGCCCTGGCTCCAGATCTCTTCCAGAAAACGACGTGCCGCGGTGCGCGTCTGCTGATGCGTGCTCATGAGCACCTGCTGGTCTGCCATTGCCCTACGCTCCCTCGGCTTCTGGCGGCAGCGGCGCGACACCAAGCTGTTGCAGCAGCCCCAACTCATCGACATTGGCCCAACGCTCGACGATCAGACCGTCGGCCATCCGCACAATCGTCGTGCCGCCGAAGGTGAGTTGCTTGTGGCTGGGTGGATTGCCCATTAATCCTCCCGTATCGGTCCCGGCAATCTGCCAGCGGTGAACAACCCGATCTTCGACGTAGATCTCATCTTCAATCGTCAGCTGTAGATCGGGCATGGCCGAACGAAACATGGAGACAATGGCCCGGAAGCTGGCGCTCCCTTTTTCTTGCTTGTCAACGCCCCCCACCGTTGAGTGGTCAATGGCATCGGGCGAAACGAGCGTATCCAACACGCTAAAGTCGCCCTTGTTCCAAACGGCTTCAAAAAACTTCTCTGCAATCGCGTTGTTTGCTTCTGGTGTAAGAGCCATTGCTCCTCCTTACATGTTCAAATCATTAGCAGTAGATAGGTGGCGCGCAATGCGTTTCGTGGCTGTCCCCAAATTCTCCGCGTCGACGTCGTTGGCTGAAGGTCGTGCTGAGATGGTGGGCTGGCGAACGAGAGCTACAGTGCGGTTGGCTTGAAAACGGTAGGTTCCCCGCTTGCCGGAACTACTCTTTTCAAACAGAGCCCACTTTAGGCAACCGCGCGCTCAACCTGGCCATTTACCGGCGGCGCGCTGGGGGGCATGGGCACGACGCCCAGTTGCTGAAGCAGACCCAACTCATCCACATTGGCCCACCGTTCAACGATCAACCCATCTTGAAAGCGCACGGTGGTGATGCCCGTAAAGCTGAGTTGTTTGTTCGTCGGTGGATTGCCCATGATGCCGCCACTGTCGGTGCCGGTCAGCGTCCAGCGGTGGACGACCTTGTCGCCGGCGTAAATCTCATCGTCAATTGTCAAAGCAATATCGGGCATGGCCGAGCGGAACATGGAGACGATCGCGCGGAAGCTGGCACTGCCCTTCTCCTTTTTGTCAACGCCCCCCACCGTTGAATGGTCGATGGCATCGGGAGCGACGAGCGTATCCAGCACACCAAAGTCGCCTTTGTTCCAGACGGCATCAAAGAATTGAATGGCAATGGCATTGTTCTCTTGCGGACTCCGATGGCGGACGTTGGCTTTGCGCACCGTCATCTGATTGGAGAGCCCCCATTGGTTGGCGACCACGTCAATGGAACGGATCTTGCCCTGCCAGAATTCAAAGAGATCGATGCCATACTCTTCTACCTGATTGCCAGTCGGTGCCACTCCGTTGAACTCACCGACATGTCTGCCGCTCATCTTCCAGCGGATCGCCACCTGATTATCGCTGGCCACCTCTCGGTCAACCGCAAAGGTCAAGTCGGCAAAGGCGTTGCGCAGGTAGCTCACATAGCCGCGCAATGCCTCGCGGCCCACGAGTGCCGACTGCGTGGGTAGTTTGAATTCGAAATCATCGGCGAGAATCTCATCCAGGATCGAAAATTGCCCTTGGTTCAGCAGATGGTCGAAATAGCGATGTGCCAGCGCGACATTTTGCGCTGGTGTGGTTGCCGTGCGCGGGCCAGGCGCGATCCCCAACTGCTCGAACATGCCAAGCGTATCTTCATACCCAATCACTTCAACGATCTGGTTATCTTTGATCCGCATCCAGCTCATGCCATCGATCTGAAAGTAGCGGCCACTGGCGGGAACATCTCCCGCCACCGTGTGGATCGCGGCACCCAGGTGGGTACCACCACCGCGCCAGCGCGCCAGCACTGTCTCACCATCGGCAACCATCGTCTGCGGATGGATGGCAAAATCGGGAAAGCACGAGTGCAACATAGTGACCAGATCGCGGAATCCATCGGGGCCAACGTATGGCTCGGGGTGTGTTGGCAGCGTAAAGACAAACTCTGGTGCCAAGAGTTCGTAGAGGGTCCCCAAATTGCCACCGCTCATGATCTCTTTGAAGTAGCGCAGGGCAATATATTTATTGTGATTCACCGACATTGTTCTAGCTCCTTTGTGTGCTCGAGTTTAGACAAAATGGCGTTTGCCCAATTACCAGGAAACGGGACAGAATAGGCGTAAACAGACCAGGTCGACAACGCTCGCTCGCGCCTCTGCAACAGATGCTTGCCCTGTTCTGCTGCCGCGCAGAAGCTCTCTTTTGCCAAACTCGAGTGATAGCCTACCCTCGCTGCAATGAGCGAGTCGGGCTACGCGCCGCCCACAGCTCAACCTGCACCCACGCCCCCGCAGAGGTGGTTCCTCAGAGACGGGCAAAGCCGGGTGTATATTGAAAGGGCTTGGCCATGGCGTTGTAACGGCTGATCACCAGGCCGTGACAGTTTTTGTTCGACAGGGTAAGGGTCCAATCCTGTGTCGCGTCCATGGAGGTGCGTCTGCTCTTGGCGGCTGGTGGGGTGAACCAGCTTGCCTGCCACGCCACCACCACACGCAGATCAACCTGATTGCCACCCAGATCAGAGGTCGGTTTGGTCTGTACCACCGTGTGGTTTTCATTGAAAAAGATGTTGATGACACCGGGGGCTGGCTCCCCGTCGGAGTAGGTGCCGCCGGCATACCACGCCAGTAGATCGCCGAGGCCGTGCAGGGATTTTTCGGGGAAGATCATCTCCACATCGTCGGCGGCCATTTTGGCTATCTCCGCCGCGGGCGCGTGTTGGTCCAGCGCCAAAAACCAAGCCTGCACAAAGCTGCTGATCTGTTCCTGCGTAATCTGGCTGCTCTGTGTACTCTGACCATTCTGTGTAATCTGACTGCTCATTGCGCGAGTCTCCTGTCGTGCTCTTGCTGGAGAAGAAGTTATCCTTGTCCCTGTTGGGATCTCCCTGCTATTGGCCACAGGCGCGGCCCACCCGTTCCGGATGGGTGTCACCGGCAATGACAACATCGAGCAGAAAGGGACCCCGGTGGGCAAACATCTCTTGAATGGCCGTTGCAACGTCACACGGTTTTTCGATCCGCAGGCTGCGGACGCCCATGGCTTGCGCCATTTCGGCAAAGTTCATTGCTGGTTTCGAGAGATCAAAAGGAAGCGGGAAATCATGTTTGGGGATCTGCTGCTCTTGCCAATAGGCGTCGATGTTGAGTTGCAGCAGCCGGTACGAGGCGTTGTTACAGACGACAAACTTGGCATCGACATTGTGCCGCGCCGCGGTCCACAGCGCTTGAATTGTGTACATGCTGCCACCATCACCAGAAAAGCCAATGACGGGCTTGTCGGGGTGAGCCAGCTTGAGCCCGATTGCGCCGGGGAAACCGACCCCAAGGGAGCCACCGCGCGTCTGAAAGAAGTGGCCGGGCTCTGTCGGCGGCAGATAGCGTGTCAGCGCGGGCGAATTGGTCAGCGCTTCATCAAAGATGAGCAGATCTTCCGGTGCCACCCCACTCAACTCGTCCATGAAGCGTGCAAACGTCAGTGGCACCGCGTCACGGTTATCCCGATCCATGGCTACTTCTGCGGCCAGCTTCTCTGCCTTGGCAGCGGCGAAGCTGGCAACGCGTGCCTTTGCTGCCGTGCGCTGCGCCTCACCCATCAGCGTGGGGAGCTGAGTGGCCAGTTGGGCGAGCGTTGTTTGGGGATCGGCCACCACGCCCAGATCCACACGGTGATTCTTGGCGATCTCATAGGCGTTCAGATCGATGTGGATCACCTGCGCATCCGGCGCGAAAATATCCCCGGTGATGGGAAAAACTTCGGGCAAAACATAGGTACCGACGATCAGGTTTACATCTCCCCGCTCCATGAGCGGGCGGCTGGCAGTGCCAAACATGTGGCCAGTCGAGCCTTGATAGCAGGCGTGGGTGTGGCTCATGTTCAGGTCGCCCGCGTCGACGCTCCACACTTCGGCCCCAACCAGCTCGGCGACCTGGGTCAACTCGGCATGTGCGCCCGAATAGGCCACCCCGTCGCCAATAAAGATCATTGGCCGCTCGGCCCCGGCCAGCAGGGTGGCAATTTGTTCAACCGATTGTTGTTCCGGCGCAACCCGTGTATTGGGGATACAGGTCGGGCGCACCTGATCGACAACCGGCGCGTCGAGGATGTCCTGTGGCAGACAGAGATAGACCGGCCCCATTGGTGGCGTCGCCGCGATCTTAATGGCACGGCGCACCATGCGCAGCGTGTGCGCGGGATCGAGCACCATCGCGGACCATTTGGTCACCGGTCTGGCCATTGCCACCAGATCACCGGCCATCTGCGCATCCATATTCATGTAGCGCACCCCAGCATCGCCACCAATGACCACCAGCGGCGCATGGCCACGCATTGCCTGATAGAGTGCGCCAATGGCATTGCCGAGACCCGGTGTGCTGTGGATCTGCACCAGGGTGGGCCGTTGTGTGGCGCGGGCAAAGCCATCGGCTGTCATGACAGCAACCGTCTCTTGCAAGGTCAAGATGTACCGCATCTCTGGATAGTGAGCGAGTGCATCGAGAAAACCTTGTTCAACAGTACCGGGGTTACCGAACATGTGGGTCATGCCATCGGCAAGAAATTGCTCGATGATGGCGAAGCGTCCCGTTACTTCAGTCATTCCTGTTGGTCCTTCCGCTGCATGATGAGAAGTGATGGAAATCCAAGAAAAGCCTGCCGGTGGCAGAGAATTCAGCCGATTTGCAGGCCAATGTGGAAGCGCTGCAGCTACCAGCCATAGCGCTTCAACCCATTTTCCAACACCTCTACCACCAGTTCGCCAACCAGATGAGAATCTTGTGTGGAGCGGCCCGTGAGGAAAGGATAGTCGAGAATGGTGGAGATCGTGTGTCCCACCCCCCCGTGATATTGGCCATCGGGCCCAACGGCATCGCGCAGGATATATTCGAGTGGATAGAAAGGCGGGCCAAAATTGGCGGTGGTATCCATTGGCTGCCCATCGAAGTCGTACATCTGGGCAAAGCCAGTGCCATCCTTGTAGTCATACTCTCTGGCGTGGCCCGTGACATGCTTGCCCCAGATAATGCTCTTGCGCTCGGTCCAATCACGGGCAAAGGCAAGACAGGTGACACAGTAACATTCCGCGGCGATCAATTTGTCCTGGGCCAGAAACCCAAGGATGACGTCGTGTAAGCGTTCATTGTTGACCATGTCGACCATGGGGCCACTGCCCCCGGGCAGAACGAGTGCATCATACTGGGCAAGATCTTGCCAGCAGCGAGCACGTGCGTTGTGATAATCTTCCAGGGCGTGGCCAAAGTTCGCACTGTTAAAGTACGGCATTTGGGGAAACCATTCGGCCAGATTCAGGGGGTGGGCCAGCCGATCCGACTCGTGGATCGCCCGCGTCTTGGCAGCAAAGTGCTCGTTGGTCACCACCTTATCAAGCGGCGGATCCAGATAGCCGGGCTCCATGCTCGGTGGCAGCGCCGGTGGCTTGCGCCCCGTTGGCGTCATGAAATCCACGGCATAGCCATGTTTATCAAAGACTTCGAGTGGTCCAACGAGCTCTTCACCCCAGTAGCCCCATTCAGAGAGTACGATTAAGATCTTTTTCATGGATACCTCGATTTGATTTTGATTGCGTCAAGAACTGATTGCAGCGTGAATTGATTGCGTCAAGAATTGAATGCAGCGCGAACGGCAAATGAATGTAAGAAAACAGTGGCAAACCCAAAAGGCACATGCGCAGGATGCAGGGCGCCCTGTCATCCCGCAGCTATTTGCCAGACGCTTGCGTGGGATCTAGCGAACCATCCAGCGCGCCAGGGCAAAGCGCAGCCATTGCGATTGTGGGTCGCAATATTCTTCGGTTTGGGAGGAATATATCCAGGTGACAGTTGAGCCTTTTGCCGTTGCAACCGCTCTCGCCCGCGACGTTGCGGCGATTCAGCAGAAATTGGCAATTTGGCGACTGGCTCAAGTCGCGGGCGTAGCACTGCCAACATGAGTGCCCGGCTGGGATAAGACCAACAACTGCACAATGCACCGGCAATTTGCCGAGCCCGACATATAGCTATATATCGGGCGTGGATGAATAATCTTTGCTGCTGTAGAAATTCGATTGGCAGTTACAACTTGTCAATTGCAGCGTGTCAATTACACGTGACTCACGCACTGAAAGAGCGTACCAGTGGAGAGCAGGCAACGCGATTGGTGGCTCTTCTCGACAAGTTGCGTAAGTCCAATTACAGCGTAAAGTGTCTATGGGGTAGAGCGTCGAACTGTGATGAGATCACTGTACTGTTTCAGTGAACAAAACCGTTCAGCGAACAAAACCGGATCAAAGGCAATGTGTATTGTTGAGCGAACAGCGATCTGTCCGTCTGGATATCTGTTGCAGTGTAAGTTCGACGCAGAAGTACGTAGGTGAGAGTGGAGAATTTGCACGAACAATGCTCGCAGGTCGGGCGCATTGCAATTTGTCCCGAAACTTACGATACTGTCCTTTACCTTTTGATCAAGTGTGATCGGTTCGGAGATAATCCTAACAGAATGGGGAAGAACAGCATCAGTCATTTGTCCTAGTGTGCGCAGGATCAATGACTGATACTCATCATATTAATGGTAATGCACACCGCTCATTCATGGCGCTGTTCCACAGCAGCCAGCTCTGCTTCCAGGCGCCTGACCATTGCCCCGACGTTGCCCAGACAACAGCTGCCCTGGGGATTGCGAATCTCGCACGCACACTCCCCCGCCTTGGTGCCAGCCGTTACCCTTTCAATCACCGTGCTCTGACCGCTCTCCAACAACTCTGCACGAATGGAGCCGGCGGTGTGGCGGAAGCAGTAGCAGACAAAGACGGCATCATTGGCGGGGTGCTTCTGATGGACCTGTTCGCGCAGCGCATCCTCATGAAACTGCTGTTCGCCCCCATTGGCAAAGTAGACGACGGGACAATCTGCAGTCTGGCAGAAGTGATACTCATGCGTTGGCTGAATGGCGTGCAGGGATATGGCAAGCATGGCCTTGACCGTTGCCGTGTCAACATCGCGCCCTTTTTGACCACAGGAGGAACACCGATTGGCCTCGCCATGGCTGGTGGCAGTAATCTGCTCAGGATTGCCACTTGTATCAACCTGCCCTTGTGAATGGAGAGGTTGTTCGCCTTTTAACGTACAGCACTTAGACATGTGAACCTCCGTTTGTCTCTGCGTTACCTTTAGTAGCACACGAAATTGGTAGATTGTCGTGAACAGGCCAACTGCCCAAGATCTCACCGTTCATCAACGGGCTCACTGCCAGGCACTGCTGTCTCAGTTGCTTGTACCTGCATACGCCAGAACGCATAGATCGTAATTCCGAGCAATAGAAAGAGCACCGGCAGCAACACATAGTCGACATAGCCGACAGCCCAACCAATGCCCAAGATCGCAAAGAGAATCACCAAGATTGGGGTAAAGCAACAGAGCGCCACAATCAGTGTACCGACCAACCCATAACGAAACAGCCGCTTGTTCTGCATTACGCATCAACCTTTTCTTGCCACTCACGTTCATCGTCCGCATCTAAAGTGGGCTCTGTTTGAAAACAGTAGTTCCGGCAAGCGGGAAACCTACAGTTTTCAAGCCAACCGCACTGTAGCACTGCGAGGATGGGACATTCACCCGTCGGTTCTCGTGAGTCGCAGTGCCCCAACAGATCCGTCAACGTCTGACGCATCCGTAACAGCGCGTGAATCTTGGCATCGATGTCGTCCACCTTGGCCGCGGTACGTTGCTTGACATCACTGCACACCGTCTCCGAATCGACACGCAAGCCAAGCAATTCCTGAATCTCCTTCAGGGAAAAGCCCAGCGTTTGGGCACGCCGGATAAAGCGCAGCCGCGTCACATACTCCAGCGTATATTTGCGGTAGCCAGCACTGGTTCGGGGCGGCTCTGCGATTAACTCCTTGCGCTCATAGTAGCGAATGGTATCAACAGTGACACCGGCCGCTTGCGCCAATTCACCAATTTTCAATGTCGTCATAGTTGTCCTCCCCACCCACTATAAACCCTAGACCGTGGTCTAGAGTCAAGGAGTAAAAGCGAATATTTTTGTGTTGGCGGCGGATGAAAAGCGCGGTGGTGCTATGGTAAAACGGTTGCACCGATAGAGGATGACGAACGGGTGCGTCCCATTTTCGGGAACGTACAGAAGTGGAGCAGATTGAGCGCCCGGTCTAGGCCCCAGGTGTGGTACGCACCCATAACGAACGGAGCATGGAGAGACGCGAGGGGCTTGCGGGAACATGTGACCAATCCTGTGGGATGTCGGCCACATGTTCCCATCGGGGGCACAGGTAGATCCAGGTAGCGCCCTACACGGGCATGGTACGGCCAGTTTTCTGGCGGCCATAGTCGGCCCACGCTTTGTTGGGCGCGCCCATCATCTTTACCCCCAGCACATTGATCGAATGTTCGATGCGCTCTTCCATGCTCATCGCGGGATCGGCCCAACTTGAATAGAACGCAATGCCTTGCTGATCCAGCGCAGCCTTAATGCGATCGCGCGCGTCGTTCATCTCCTGGGGATAGGGCGGATCGTGGGCATCGGGGTGGCCAAAGGACATGCCCATGTCGCCGGGGCCCCACTCGGCAAAGCCAATGCCAGGGACCGCCGCAATCTCGTCCACATTTTCCAGACAGTGGCGATCCTCGATCTTCAGACCGAGCAGCAGCTCTCCCTCTGGATTGAGCGGCCACGGATCGGCAACCTTGGCATACTCGGCGGTGGAAAGACCCCAAATATCATTGGCTGGCTTCTGCCCGCCCGCGCCCCGCAAGCCTTCGCCAATCAGATCACGTCCCTGGTTTTGGAAGGGATAGCGGGTGATCTGCACGAACGCCTTGACCGATTCAGCAGTGCGCGTGTGGGTGTGAAGAATGCCATGCACGCCCGCGGTCAACACGTGGCGCGCCTGCCAGGCGTTGTAGCGCACTTCGTCCGGTGTGATTGCGTTGGCGGGCAATGTGCAGACCACCGTTGGGGTCAGATGGCCACTCGGGGTGGGCCCGCCCTCCCGTAGCCCACGCATGTAATTTGTGAGCCCAACGGTGTCGAACGGACGGTGCTCAAAGTCGATGAGCAACATGTCGGCCCATGTCTTTGCATCCGCCAACCCCGCCTCATAGCTCAAGCTAGCGGGATGGGTTGCGTAGATTGGCTGTCCCGCTTCCAGCAACTCGATACATTTGTTGATCCGTGCCATGTGCGAAATCCTTTGCTTTTGGTTCCTCGAATTTCTTGCCTGGGTTTCAATGGTGCCGGGACCTCCGGCTGCCTGCGAGATCGACCCAAGTTCGCTGCGGCCGATACAAAATGCTGACAAATTACGCACAACATTCATTGCAGCACAGTGGATTCACGGTGGATTCACCGTGGATTCACTGTGCTGTATTTGATCGCAGCAGGAACTTTTGGGATCGACAGAGAACACCATGCGGGCCAAGGCGAGACCACCAGCGGGTCTGTCCCCAATGGCATGGGTTCATTCTCGGCCAATTGTGTTCTCTCCTATATAGTATACTCCTGCATGGTGTACAGCTATACAGTTGTACAGCTATACAGTTTTATACAGCTATACAGTTGTACAGCTACATAGTATACAGCAACCGGCTTGGATGTAACACCACGATTTTTTGGACAAGTGGCCCACCCGCTATTTGGCGTTCCAGCCGCCTTTTATTATAATGGCTGACACTCTCCTCTTGCTCCACCACATTGCACACGAATCACACTTCTTCATGGATATTAGCAGCCCAAAAGTGAGCTGGAGTCGGCCATCAATTCATTCTGTGGCACAATGGTCGATGTGCAGGTTGAAGTGCTATCTTCCCCAAAGTTTTCGGTAACCTCCCGACAGGGTGGTAGCACTTGGTGACAGTAGGATTTTAGTTTTCACACCTGACAGTTCCATCTCGGCAGCGTAAACCCACCTTCCCGCCTCATTAAACGATATACCATAGCACCCACACGCGTCATCCACAGAGAGTGAGCTTGCGCGCGACTTGCCATGCGCAAAATGGGCACCAATCGGCCCGGGCTAACAACGGCGTTGCAGTCGCCGCACCAAGCAACATCCCAGCGGATACATCTTCATCCGTATCCCTCATTGGGCGCGTGCGTCACAAAGTTGTACCGGCAAAGCCGGTGGCAGAAATATCTGTGGCGCTGCCCACCCGGCACCCATGCAGGGGTGCAACCGCGGTGATCTCGACCGAGCTCGGCGTGAGCACAGACGAGACCACCAACAACTGCTCATCGAGAAATCATTTAACCGGTGCACAATCGTGGCGTGAGCGTTCTCTACCGCTGGACATGCGCATGAGATGCTCATTCCGCAAAGTGTAAGGTGTAAGGTACAAGGTGCAAGGTGTAAGATGCAAGGTTTAAAGTGCAAGGTCTATTTGCTTTCTCGATTAGTCCCTACTTTGTTAATCACCGAAGGAGATCAATCTGGTGAACCGTAGAAAACATTTCCGCCTACCTCTCTTTGTTTTGTTGCTCTTGGCCCTCTCTTTGGGCGGCAAGTTTTTTGCGGATCGAGATACTCCCTCTGCGTCGCTGCTACCTTCTACACTGGCACAGGCAAATCTGTTGCAACCCAACCTGCTGACCGCCACCGCACGCGATTTGCGCGATGCACAGGCAGCAGAACAGGGAGCAGAACAGGGAGCAGAACAGGGAGCAGAACAGGGAGCAGAACATATCGTGCAACGCAGTTGGCTATTGGCACAACAGGCTGGCGCGTATGACTTTCAGACGGAGATTGAGCAGACGACCTACCACGCCCCGGCCCTGACTAACGTGGGACGTCCTGCCCAGGTCGAAAGTCTCTATCTGGAAGGCAAAACAGACACCCGGCGCAAGAACTTCGAGCTTGCGATCTGGCAGGGTGGCTCCATTCTCCACCGCGACCAAGCCTATGAAGTGCGTACCGACGGCGATAAAAGCTACGGTCGATCCGCCGGTGGCCACTGGCAACCCATTGACGATGTGACCTCACTCTTTGCCCCCAACCGCGATGTGCTCGCCTATCTGCACAACATTGAGCAGATCCGGGAAGTGCCAGCGGAAACAACAGCTTACCGACGCTTCCAGTTCGCGCTGGACGGTCCGGCCTTTGCCGCGTACATGCGCGGCCAGTTGGAAGATGAATTGCGGCGCGCCGGCAAACTACCCCTGGGCATGACACTCGACACACCGCAGATCTACCGGGGCGTGCTTGGTACGGGCGAACTCTGGCTGACACAAGCGGGGCTGCCCAAACAGCTACAGATGAGCCTGCAATTTCCCCAAACAACCGATGGCAGCCGGGTCCACGCCACCATTCGCACCGACTTCGCCAATTTTGATGCCGCACAACTCACCCGCGCCCAAGCCCCATTTGGCGTTGCGCTGCACAAGGCACCACCCTGGCTGGCCAACCAGATGCACCGTATGGCCCTCGTGAACTGGCAGCAGGTGGGAGTACAGGGCACGCTGCTAATCGTTTTGGCGCTCCTTGCCCTCGTGATCGTGCGCTTGGGCAGCAACCCCCGTCTCTATGCCGCGATCAACATTGCCATTATCGTGGCCATGGTCGGCACACCGCTGTTACAGAGCGCCAAGGCCGCATCCCTGGTGCCAGAGCAGCAACGTGCCCCATCCGCGACCGACCAACAGCCACAAAGCAACGCAACCAGCTGGGACCCCAACCGTTCACCGTTGGCGGCCGTCGACTCGCTCGCCGCCAGCACGACCACGGCGGATTCGCAACTGCGCAGCCGCCAGCGGCCCGCCGCAGCGCTCCAAACAACCGGCACAAGCACGGGTGACACTAACGGGGATAGCGACGGGGATGGCGTGCCGGACGCCGAAGAACCACCCCCCTGTGTCGGCGCGACAGATTGTGACAACGACACGCTCACCGATTTGCAAGAGTACCGCCTGGGCACGCGGCTCGACAACCCAGACAGCGATGGCGACAAATTGCGGGATGATCGGGAAGTCAAGGGGTTTTTGCTGGGCAGCCAGCGGTGGTATGCCAACCCCAACAACGTCGACACCAATGGCGATGGGCTGCCGGATACCATGGAATGTTGGCGCGAGAACAGCGCGCACGACCTAGCCCTTGCCACCGGGCCGAGCAACCGGGCTTGTGACCGTGACAGCGATGGCGACGGCGTGCCCGATCTTTTTGCGCGTGACAACGATGGCGATGGTGTCGATGACCTGACTGATCTGAGTCCCTTCATCAGCAGCCAAACGGTCTATGACCAACGTACACCCTATGCCTTTCAAGTTGATGGGCTGCAAGCGAATGAACCGCTCTTTGTCGATTTTCAACTTGTTCCCACCTCACCCGATCAGATCTCATACGCCCGCAATGTGCTGGATTGGCCCCAAAACGACACCCAAGGGCAGGTGGTGCGCACCCGTGAAAGCACCTTCGCCACCACCCTGCCCGCGGGCAGCAACTATCCGGCCAGCGAAGAGAATGGCGATCTGCGTCTGGTACCGCTGGTCGAAATCAACATACCGGCCGCCGATGCCAGCAACATTTTGCCCGCGACGCGCGCCCTCACGGTCACCCGCAGTGGCTTTGGCTATGCAACCATCACCACAGGCAGCAGCGCGAAGCAGCAGCGCGAAGAACAGGTCTGGATTACGACGACCGTTGATTTCCGCGCCGCCAATGGCTCGACGACCCTGGCCTTCACCACCCTGGCCATCAACCCAAAAGCCAACCCAAGTGGCACGAGTGCCGATGCCGACAGTGCCGGTGTCGACAGCGTAAAGATCGTCCAATCCAGCTGCCCCGTGAGCGCTTCAGCCACGGCTGCCCACACGATGCCGGCGGCAACCACGGATTCAGGCACCGTTCAGGGCTCGGCATGGACATTGGACCAAATTGCGCTGCCGGATCTAATGGATGGCCGCCACGTGCTTCTCTTGGAAGCGGGAAGCGGCGACAGACGGCGCACGGCCTGTCTACCGCTGGGCGATCTCCCCAACGGTGCACTGGCAGCTGGCCAGATGTTTGATCAGGCGAAACTCGATGAGTATGGTCTCCAGCTGCGCGATGTGGTTGATGACGCGGGCAGGGCAACCGCGGTCACGGCCTATCTGCCCGCCAATGTCGTGACGGGCCAGACCGGGGGCGAAAAGCAGGCATTTGGGGCACGCATGCCCTACTGGCCAGCAGCAGTGACTTCGCTGGGCGCGGCGCAAGAAGTACGCTTGGTCTGGATGCTGCAACTGCTGGGCGACGATGGCAGCACCCAGATCGTTCACCTCTATCAGAATGAGAGCTGGCGCTTGGCTGGCATGAGCGCGCGCCAGGATGTTGCCCTGCGCTCGGCAGTCATCTATCAGAATCCCGATGCCCCGACAAATGCAGATGCACATATCAAAGCGATCCACGCGCGCTTGTGGACCGCCATCAAGGGGCTGGATGCTGACTTTGCCCGCGGGGGGAGCAATCGTCTTCCGCTCACTGAGCAGTTGATCGACGCGCTGGAAGAGCGCGACTACGCGCCAGCGGGCAGCTTGGGGGCCGCAATCAATACCTATGCCACCCAGGATGAACTGGCGCGCGTGCCCAGCGAAGTGACACCAGAGATCCTCGCCAGATTTCTCAGCGATGGCAACTACAAAAGCGGCTACGACCATGCCCTGCTTCTCTTTGCTCGCGAAGAGACCTACAAGAGAGCAGCGTGGACGGGCCAGCAGACGCTGACGCTCGCGCCGGGGGTCGACACGCTGGCCTCCTACAGCTGGAAACCGTTCCGCTACACCGGCAACCGCTGGGAGCCCTTCCCGGCCACCAACTACCTGGATCTGCTGCAGGTTCGCTTGCAAGATGCAGCGTCAACCGCGACTTTCGTTCAGGAAGCGACCGTGGATACGCCGGAACGCGAGGCCATCCGCGATGGAATCGTGTTGGCCAATCAAGCATTTGCCATGAGCATGCTGTACGGCACCCATCGCGTCGTCAATTGGAACAACAGCCCCGTTGCGCCGGCAAAACCAGCGAACGCCCTCGCGGCCACGCTAACCGACGTTACGAGCGGCGTTGTCGGGGCAACGTTGCAACTCATTGCCGCGGAGATGGCCGAAGATCTGACCAGTGCATTGGCGGGTGCTTCGGCAACCAAACGCCTGGTAGATAACTTTGAATTTGCTGCCGATGAGGTGATCACCGCGGTCAATCAGCGCACCAAGCTGCGGATCCTCGGTGAAGTTGCCACGGGCCGCGGCACCAAATTCAAGACGGCCTTTGGTCGCACCGATCTGAATACGCGCTTGGCCGCGGCCGGGCTCTCGCTCTCGGTCCTGTCGCTCGGCTTGACCGTCGGCAAGCTGATCAGCTCAAATGATACACTCTCCGGCGCCATCGAGGTGACGCTGCCTGCCCTGAGCACAGTTTCACAGACGCTGGCCTTAACCGCGGGCATCAACAGCGCACTGAGCGCCACGAAAGCGGCGGGCGGTCTCTCGCAGGCGATCAAAGTGGCACAGCCAATCAGTCGCGCCGCCAAGATTGCCGCCGTGGTTGGCCTGGTGCTGGCCGTGGGCATTGCGGTGGGGGTCTTTGTTGCCCAATGGGCCAGTGGGGCCTTCAACATTACCGATCTGGGCTTCACCGCGGCATTGAGCGCGGTCATCGCCGCCATCATCGTGGCTGTGATTCTGGTGGCCATTGGCTTCATCCCCATTGTCGGCCCCATAATCGTGGCGGTCATTGCTTTGATCGACGCGGTCATCGCGGCGGCCTGTGCCGTGACGAAGAAGGCGGGCTTTGATCTGGAAAAGGCCACGACGCTACATATCCCGCGCACGGGCGGCGCCAAACTCTCGTTCTGTGCCGGTATCACCGGCCTGATGACGGAAGCCGTGCGCTTCTTGATCTTCAGCCAGACGGTGCTGGTCGGCAACATGCAGGCGAAGGATCGGCTGCGTACCAGCAATTTCCAGCTGAATCTGCAGCAGCCCAAATTGGGATTCCAGGTGGGCAACAGCATCAAACCAACGCTTCGCGTCGACAACAAGATCACGTTGGCCGCTCAACCCTTTGATTGGAAATCCGCGGTCTATTTCTGGCAATTCAACTGGGACAATCTGGACGACACCACCCACCGCTATGATCTGACCACAGACAAAACGAAGCGTACCGTGCACACTGGCGAGATGGAAGGAGAGTGGCAGGAGTTGAAGGATGGCCAAATGACCGGTTCGCACCGCTCACCAGGTCTCCATTACGATGATCCATTGGTGATGATACCGGCACAAGCCACGCTGAACGCCACGCTGCCGCTGACACCCGCGGGCATCAATGTACCGATCCCCCTCTATCTGCGCGAGGCCTATGCCAACCCGGCCCAGGAATGTTGGGCGGTACCCGTTCCGCCGGTTGTGCCTCCAGTTGTTGCGGTTCCAGTCTGCGTCGTGCGTAGCGACACGGGCACCAACCACATTGATCTACAGTTACGTTATGATATCTTCCCCGCGTCGCTGGATGCGTTCTACACGGCCGTCTCTGTTGACGATGGCGTCTCATTGGCCTGGGGACAAGGGCAGGAAGCAGCCTTTCCGGTTCAACGCGATTTTGATGGCGACGGGCTGCTCAGTCCCGCCTTTGGCGGCAACGATCGGGATGACCGCTTCTGGGACACAGATCGCGATGGCCTGAGCGATCTCTTTGAGAGCCAACGTGGCAGTGCAGCGGGCGTTGCAGATACGGACCAGGATGGGCTGGACGACCGGCTGGAGTTGCTCATTGGCAGCGATCCGCTGCAAAGCGACACAGACGGCGACGGGCTGCTCGATGGCGAAGAGGTCTTTCACATCGATCGCACCGACCACGACAGTGATGGCGACACCACAGAGTGGCTCGGTGGCTGGGAATTCGTCTATGACATTGTCAACGGTGAGCCGCTGAGCACCTGGGTCACCAGCGATCCGACCGCGTGGAACAGCGACCGCGATACCTTTACCGATTACCAGGAGCGACTCTACGGCCTCCACCCGCGGGTGTTCTCCGACCCCACCATCCTAAAGCTCAACAGCCAGCTAACCGAGGTCCATGCCCCGGCCATGCTACTGCGTTTTGAGGAACGAGCCGGAAGCACTGTCTTCACAGATAGCTCTGGCAGCCTGAACAACGCGGTCTGCAGCGGCGACCGCTGTCCGCGCGCGGGGCACGAAGGGCGCTATACCAATGGTCTCGTCTTTGATGGCCAGGATGATCTTCTCACCGCCGCCGAAGCCGTGCCGCTGGGCAACAGCTCTTTTACCGTGGCGCTCTGGGCGCGGCGCAATGCAGTCGATCGTCCCGATCTCCTCTTTGGCAGCCGCGACGTGGCACAGAACGCGAAGCTGTGGATGGGCTTTGGCGCCACCAACCAGTTCTTGTGCGGGTTCACCGACGACTCTGTGTTGCAGAGTCCGCCCTATGATGACACCGAGTGGCATCACTGGGCCTGCACCTATGAGTTGCAGCGGGTACCGGGCGAAATCGGCACCGTCGCGGCCAAGCTCTATCGCGACGGCGAAGTGGTGGCGCAGCATACCTTTAGCCGCGCACTCGGCTATTGGGGCAGCAGCGACTGGCTGATCGGTGGCTTCTATGACAACGCCGGTGCGTTTGCTGGCTTCAGCGGCACCCTGGATGAAGTGGTGGTGGCACCGGCGGCATTGAACGAACGCCAGATCCGCCTGTTGATGCAGGCGGGCTACAACAGTGGCGACACAGAGCTTCAGGTTGCGCCCGGCGATCAGCTCGCCTATGCGGCAACGCTGGAAAACAATCTGCTGGGACGGTCACTCACCGGCCTCTTATCGGTCGATGCCCCGGATGAATGGGTGCACAACAGCCAGCCCGCCACCTATCAACTCAGCCCAACGCAGGAACAGACAGTGCAGGGCGACCTGACCGTGGCGGAGAACAGCGCGTCGGGCACCTACTCCGTCACCGTGCAAGCGGGTGCCGCGGCGTCAACAGCAGATGCCGCACAACCCACCTCGGTTGCCGCGCCAGCAATCCATTTCACCTTTGATGAGACCACGGGGCGCCAGAGTCTGACAGCCGGTCGAGCCAGCACCAACCACGGATCGCTGACTCTTGCAACAGGCGTTGGCAGTGGCAACGCGCTGCAACTAAATGGCAGCTCTTTCCTCAGTGCCAATGACGATGAGCTCTTTAACATGAGCGCCACCCCCTTCACCTACGCGGTGTGGGTGAAGCCAGATGCAGGCGCCGGGCAGACACGCGCCATCTTTGGCCAGCCACCCAGCGGACGGGAGTGGGGCTATGCCAACGCGGGTGTCTTCATGCGGGTGCACAATGATACCGATCTGATCTTTGGCTGGGGCGAGCAGTGGACGACCGATCCCATTCCCAACGTGTTGACAGCCGATGCGTGGAATCACGTCGTTGTCACCTATGACCGGCAGACATTGACCGTCTATGTGAATGGTGTGCAGGAAGATAGCTTTAGCACAACCAGCAGCCCAGTGGGGCGCAACCTGCTCGCGCTCGGCGAAGACAACTTCTGTGGTGAGTTTGAACTGAAGAATGTACGGACCATAAAGGAGGGCGATCCCGGCGAGCCCAGCGCCGAATATGTCTATCGCTTCGTGGATGAAAATGGAAACAGAGAGACGTTGCTTGAAGATGAGAACGCTGACAGCGGTGAATGGGAACCCGGTGATGGTCCAAGCGAAGGAGAGATGTTCAGCGACAAGCAGCGTACATTCTGTAAGAGCGGCGCACGCGTCTATGTCTATGAAGATGACGGCGGTTTGGGGCATGACGACAGCATGGCCCCGGATGTACGCTTCGACATTGCAACCCCGCAGAAGATTGGCTATAGCAAAACCAACTACAATGGATTCTGGTCACCCGATATCAAAGGGGATGGTACAGTCGAATTCTACTATGAAATTCGCAACCCGGTTCTCCCCTTCAAGGGCAGCATCGATGATCTGCGCCTCTATCGCCATAGCCTCAGCGAGGAAGCGGTACAACAGCTCTATGCAGCGGCTGCCGTGCCCTATCACTACACGCTCGATGATCCGCCCGGTTCGGCTCTGGAAGATACCTTTGCACCGGGTGTCAACTTTGCAAACGAAGGCGCGGTCGCGGATCCCCGGGCCCACGGCAGTTGCAGCAGCACCTGCCCCACCAGTGGGCTGCCGGGGCGAGTCAACCGGGCCGTCTTCTTTGGGAACACCGCCAGCGATGGAATGCCCACCAGCACGGGGATTCAGATCCGCAACCTAACGTTGCCAGAGACAGCCCCCGGCTTTTCCCTGTGGGCAATGCCCAAGACAGCGGGCGTCTTCCTCAGCATCTATCGCAACCAGAGCAACCTGCTCAGCAGCGTCTTCTACGACGATCAGAACCGCTTCTGCCTCTCTACTGGCGCCCAATCCGCCTGCTCCGCGTCGCCCTACTCGACGGAGCAGTGGACGCACCTCATGGTTACCTTTGCCGGACAGACGATTATCCTGCACCTCAACAACAATGAGCAGGTCACGATTACCACCGGTGGCGCAGCGTGGCCGGGCGCGGGCACATATGGCGTGAGCCTGGGCGGCGGCTCTGGCTTCAGTGGGCTGTTGGACGATCTCCGCATTCCATACAATGGGAACGATGTCGCGGCAATGTATGCAACCGCGCCCATTGTCTCTCTCCACCTCGACGAAGCGGGGGCGAATGTGACGGCCTTTGCCAATGGCGGAGGCACCAATGCCACCTGTAGCGGCAGCAGCTGTCCCGCTGCCGGACGTCGCGGCAAGGTCGATCGGGCCACGGCCTTCGACGGCACGGACGATGGCCTCACGATCCCCGACAGCAGCCAGCTTGATCTAGACAATTTTACGCTGGCGGCGTGGGTCAGCCCCACATCCCGTACAGAGAGCAGCCGGGGGCAACCGATCATCGCCAAGAGCGACGGCGATTTCCGCAACTATGCGATCTACCTGACGGGCGAGCGCAAGATCTACGCCACGCGCAACTGCACGGGCGCAACGTTCCTAGAGGCCACCAGCGATAAGGCGCTGCCACTTGAACAGTACACACACGTGGCAGCCACCTACGATGGCAACTATCTGGCCATCTACATCAACGGCGTTCTCGACAAGTGGGTCGAAATCTCCTCCACCGATGCGTGTCACAACGATGCACCGCTGACCATTGGTGTGCCCCACAACGCCGGCGCACCACACTATCTTCCGTTCCACGGGCTGATCGACGAAGTGCTGGTCTATCCCGATGCACTCTGGGATTACCAGATCCGTGATCTCTACACAACGCAGGCCAATTGGCTGGTTGAGCAGAAGAGTCACGCCGTGGCTGTCGACGCCGAGCCGCCAACCTCTAGCTTGGCCGCGACGCTGCCGTTGGCGACCAACTACTATGCCAACGCAGATGTACAGGTGGGCGTTCAGGCGGCCGATATCAGCAGCGCGGTGACCCTGTTGGAGCTTGGCGTCAGTTTTGATGGCGGCCCCGTTCGCTGGATCGCGGCCGAACCCTGCCAGGACGCGGCCCGGGGTGATCACGAGAGCTCGGCGTGGTGTCCCTGGTTCAAGCCGAGCCAATGGGGCGGCGCGGGACGCTATGCGCTTCAGACACGCGCCACCGATGCCGTGGGCAACCGCGAGATACCGACCGCTACTTACACCATTCTCGTGGATGCCAGTGCACCAGAGCTGACGGTGAACCAAGCGCCCGATTCACTGCAAACCCTGACGCCCGACCCGCAGAGTGCAACCACCCAACGACTGCTGTTGGCCGGAAGCGTTAGCGATCCAGCGATTGGCGATGTTGCCGGTAGCGGCGTGCAGCAGGTGTGGGTCACGCTGCGCAATCGTGTCGGCGAAGTGGTCGGCGACGCGCCCCACGCAGCCACAGTTGCCGGGGATCAATGGTCATTCGCCTATCCCTTCTACCAGGCACAGGTCGCCGGTGCCTACACGCTGGAACTAATGGCCGAAGACGCGGTGGGGAACCAGCGTCGGTTGCCAACGCAGAGCCTTGCGCTCGATGGTACGCCCCCGGGCATGACGCTCGCTACAGCCGCCAGTGGACTGCCCACCGATGCAGATCGTTTCCAATATCTCACGGCAAACAACACCTTGCAGGGTTGGGTGAGCGATCGGCCACTCCCACCGGGGCCACGCCTCGCCTATCACTTTGAAGAGGACGCGGGTGCCACGAGCTTTGTCGATATAATTGGCTCCAACAGCGGCTCAGCCAAGGGCAGCGCCACCTGTAGCGGCGAAGGCTGTCCCACGGCAGCGGTCGAAGGTTATGTCGGTCGTGGTCTTGAATTTGACAGCTTGTACGATTTTCTGACGCTACCGGCAGATGTGGCCCAGCGCGGTGACTTTACCTTTGCCGCGTGGGTCTATCTGAACGGCCCCTATCCAAACCAGGGGCAGGTACTCTTTCATGCGGGGCAGGATTGGGAACACTCGCTCTCCTTCACACCGCACGGCGAACTGAGTGCTCCTGAATTGGTCGTGCAAAATAGTGAGAATCAACAGCGCTTGCGGGTTACAGATCCGCTACCAGTCGAGCAGTGGGTGCATCTGGCCTTTAGCCTGCAAGGCCCAACCGGGCGTATTTACGTCAATGGCGTGGAACAGGAGAGCCAGCTCTACATCAATGGGGTGCCAAGGGGGACCAGCAGCTTCACCATCGACCCGCAAACGGTCATCGGCACCGACACGTGGCTGGGCCGTTCAAAATCCACGCGCGATGGTGGTCTGCTCACGAATGGCTACAGTGGCAAGCTAGATGAAGTGGTGATCTATCCACGGGCACTCGATGCCACGGATCTGCGTCTGTTGGCCGCGGCCACACCAATGGCCGGCGTGCGAACCGGTGCACTCTCCTTTGCACCGCTCTGGACGGTGGCGGGCAGCAGCATGCCCTCGCCCCATGTTTCACCAGCCCTGCCGGGGCAGACGCTCTATCTACCGCTGGATGATCTGTTGCATCCGATTCACGACACCACGACGACCTATCGCAATCTGGCCAACGGCAACGCAGCGGGTGCTCAGTGCAGCAACGACCGTTGCCCAGAGTCGGGACACAACAGTCCGGTGGGTGCCGCGGTCGACTTTGATGGAGAGAATGATATCATTACGCTGCCGCCAGAGGTGATTCCCGAGACAGACTTTACCTTTGCCAGCTGGATCTACTGGCGCGGTGGCCAACCAAACCAGCGTATCTTCGACTTCAGTCGGGATTGGCAGAATCGCTTCGAGCTCATGACAAGCTACAGTGGAGAAAATCTACTGCTCGTTGCCCGACAACCCGCGCTATCCAACGACGAAAGTTTGATGACAACTTCTGCGCTGCCAACAGACCAATGGACCCACGTGGCGGTCACATTGGAAGGGGAGAGCGCACGCATCTTCTTTGATGGCGTGGAACAGCCGCTGGTCGATACGAAAAGCTCGCCGTTCCAGTCCAGCAATACCTTCACCACCAATCCAGGTGAGTTGGCTGCGACCAATCCAGTGTTGGGCACTGCTTCAACCTATAACAGTTTCAACGGCCGGATGAGCGACGTGCGCATCTTCGCGCGGGGGCTGAGCGAGTGGGATCTCAAGGCGCTGCAGCTGGGCAATCGCGCGTTGCTGGCCCTGCCGCTGGATGAGCGGGTCGCAATCGATGGCACCCCGCTGGCGGACAGGAGTGGCTGGCAATGGACCGCCATCTTGCACAGTGGGGAGACGGAGCACGGTGGGGAGACGGAGCACGGTGGGGAGACGGAGCAGAGTGGGGAGACGGAGCACGTGAACAAGAGCGTGCCGGGTCAACGGGGTCCCCACGCGCTGAACTTCGACGGTACGGATGACTACGTCAGCTTGTCGGCGGCAATGGGGAAGCGGTATGTGGGGAGCAACGCGGCCTTTTCCTTTGCGTCGTGGATCTATTGGCGTGGCAACATACCCACAAGTGCCGATCCCACTGCGTCTCAAGCCATCTTTAGCTTTGGCGAGAATGATTTTGATGCAGCCGAACTTGCAATCTCCCCAGAGGCAGTGACCTTCAGTGTAGTCGCGGCGGGTGGGGACGATCCCTTTTCCAGCAGAGCGTCTGTTGTATCAGAGCGTCCGCTGCCCATCAATCAGTGGGTACATGTAGCTGTCACGGTAGCACCCGCACCGGCCGACTACGAACCTTCCAGCATCTTTGGGGTAACGGGCACTTCGATTGGGCGCATCTACATCAACGGTGTGGAACAGGCCCAAGCGCCCCTCCCGTTTGTTCCCACATCACTCACCGGCATGACCAACAATTTGCTGGGAAAATCTCAGGCGGGCGAAATGGCAGCGCAACACTTCAACGGTGCGCTCGATGATGTGCGCGTCTACCCCCGCGGCCTCGGTGCCGCGGAAGTCGCCGATCTCGCGCACGCGGGTTGGCAACAGGCAACGCTGAACAATAAGAGTAGCTGGCAGCTCGACGTCCCCGCCGGGCTCGAAGGAATCTATCGGCTCGATCTGTTGGCGACAGACAACGGTGGGCACCGGGGCTACAACCCGTCGACACCCCCGCTCAATCACACAGTCGATAGCCTGGCCCCACGCGCCACGCTCACGCGCCAGGCTGGCGAGGGGAGCAGCGAGATCCGCTATACCTTCCACGCCAAGGATCTCTACCTGACAGAGGCGGGGCTGACGACGCCGTGTGACAACGTTGGCCAGCTCGACAAAGTCTACCGATGGGACAGCCATGCCCAGGGGCACAAGCAGTTGACAGAACTCACGGCAAGTTGCCAGTTGACGGAGCCGCCGGCCAACGAAAGCGCGACCATCTGTGACATTGCTGGCAACTGTGTTGACGTGGCGGTGACCGCTGCCCCCGTGGCACTCTCCTCCACTGCGGATCTGGTGGCCGTCCAGCCAAGCGTGCAACGCCCGATAAATAGAGTACAACGCCCGGCAGATAGAGTGCAATCAGTCACGTGGCCAACGAATAGCGGCCAGCCCGCCGTGATGGATGGCGGGGCAACACCATCCGCACCGCAACCATTCCTGACAGAAACATTCTTGCCAGAGACAGGCTCATTCCAACTGCTTTCCCACGCACAACCGTTGCTGGTCGACTATCGCGCCAGCAGCGGTAACGAGCAACGGCAGCGTGATCCAGCGGCCGCGGATCTCAACGACGGTCTGCTGCTCCATTGGAATTTGGAGGAAGGGCCAGAGAATTGCACGGTCCAGGATCGATCCGGCAATGGCCTCACCGGCACCCTCACCAACATGGATTGCGTCGCGGCCTGGAGCACAGATGTCCCACCAGAGAGCGGGCAGCGCTACGCCCTCTTCTTCGACAGCGCCGCGGCCGATGGCTATCTGGGCAGCGCGGCCAGCGACCTGCTGCCGACTGGCAACAGCCCGCGCACCCTGTGCAGCTGGGCAAAATCCACCGACGGCACGGTGGATGGCTGGGCCGAGCACATTGCGAATTACGGCGCGGTTGCCAACAACCAGGCCTTTGGCCTGATGCTCTACAGCGGCAACAGCTGGTATGGCTATCGCCACGATAGCGACCTCAACACCGAAATTCCAGCGGAGACCAACTGGCATCATCACTGCGTGGTACACGATGGGGAGCAGCTCACCTACTATCTCGACGGGCAGGCCGTTGCCGACGCAACAACGATGCTCGCGACCGCGGCCAACACGCCACTGGTCGTTGGCATTCGGCCCGATCTCGCTACTAACACCCATTTCGATGGCTGGATCGATGAGATCCGGCTCTATGATCGTGCGCTGACCGCGCCGGAAGTTGGTATGTTGTTCGCGCTCCCCAACAGCAGTAGGCCCGACGGCAACGCAACTGCCAATCCCACCAACCTTGATTCGACACCACCCACGGTGCTCCTGGCCAGTGACACCTTCACGACCAGTGCCTATGCCACGGGAAGTGGCCTGATCTTTCGTGGGACGCTCAGTGACACCACGGGGATC
The DNA here is from genome assembly GCA_965228585.1 of Caldilineaceae bacterium. Lineage (GTDB taxonomy): Bacteria > Chloroflexota > Anaerolineae > Caldilineales > Caldilineaceae > JAHBVH01. The sequence continues at coordinate 583,336 of CBDDHX010000004.1, read as the reverse complement.
ATCAGCGCCACGGCCGCGCTCGATCTAGGTGGCGAATCGATTGCGCTGGTAACTCATCTCCACCCAGAGAGCGACCCAATGGGCTATTGGCAAGGCAATGCGCTCCATGCCGCCACGCCCTGGAGCGCGGCGTGGCGACTGCCCGCCGACAATCTCCCCGATGCGATCGCCGGTACGCTCACGTTGACCGTCTGGAATGGCTCGTTGACCGCTTCCACAACCCAATTCCCGGTCACCATCGATCTGCGTGCCCCCCATCCCGGCGATCCCACCATCCGCGTCAATGGCAGCCCCATTGTCGCCAACGCGACCTATACCGCGACGCTGCTGGATCTGTCGGTTGCCATTGCGCCGACCAGCGATGCCGGGGGTGTGACGCTCTGGTATGGCTGGAGCAAAGCAATTACCGCAACCGTTGCCACGCTCACCCAAGCAGCCGATCCCGCCGCGGGCGTAGAGCTCACGCAGGAATTTACACTCACCCCAACCGACGGCTGGCAGCGTTACTACTTCCATCTCGTCGCCGCGGATGGCTCAGGCAATAGCCGCCGCCAGGTCTATGGCCCCTACTATCACGATCTGCCCGCCATGCCGGATCGCATTGACATGGCAGCGGTGTACAGCGGCGAGAGCGCCTCGTTGCAACGGGCGTGGCTGGGGAGCGGCTGCTCCTTGCTGGGCACCGACCGTCGCCTTGCCAGCGCAACCGCGGCTGATGCGGCTGCTCAATCGCTCTATCTTTCCTGGAGCGACAGCACGGCACACCTGGTCTGGCAGGGGGCGGATTGGGAGATCGACGGTGATCTCTTCATCTATCTCGACACAATCGCCGGGCAAGGCACACAGGTAGCCTTCAATCCTTACAGCAACACGGCCCAGAGTACCGTCCTGCTGTTGCCCACGCGCGGGGGGCCAGCGCCAGAGACATTCGACGCAATGGCTGCCGACTTTGCGCTTTGGATACGCGACCGCGAGCGTGCCCACGTGCTGCGCTGGGCTGGCGATCTGTGGGTCGATGAAGGGGAGCTGGATCAGCTGGGCGGGGCCTATCGCTATGATCACCAACACGATGGCAAGTACAGCGATCTGCTGCTGCCCTTTGCGCTCATTGGCGATCCGCCAGCGGAGATGGATCTGGTGGCGTTTGCCGTGGATGGAGCCGCGGGCACCGGTGCTGGTCTGCGGCTCTGGTCCGTGCTGCCCCGTGCCAATCCGGTCAACAGCAGTCGCGTGGTGGCGAATGCCCCCGCGGCCGCTGAGCCCCACCGGCTGATCCTAACCGATCGCTATCGCATCTCCCTTGGTGCCGGCACCTGCATCACGCCGGAAGCCAATCTGGCGTTCGCGCTGCACAGCGCGAACGGTGGGCTGGTCTACGACACCACGGATGCCAATGTTCAGTTGTCCCTTGCCGAAGCAGTGGCAGAATCTGAGCCGTGGGCCGCGCTCTTTGCCCCGTACGACGCTGACTATCAGGCATGGCTGGCCACGGAATACTGCCCGGCCAATTCAACAGCGCCAAGCTGTCGCGCCACCACCAAAACGCTGGAAACCGCTGCCGATATCGATAGCTGGTTGGCAGCGGGCCGCGCCACACTGCAGCAAGCGCCACTGGCACCCGGCAGCCCGGTGACCTACACGCTTCAGTACATGAACCCGCTGGCCGAGCGCGTGAGGCTTCCCGCCTATCTCTACACCAACGGCGATCTCGCCAATCCTCAATCTGGCCTCGCCCTGGCGGGACAGGAGTGGATCAATGGCTGTCCCGGCTGGCTCGCGCTGGATCTGCCACCTGGCACCGGCAACTTGGTGATGACGGGAACCGTTCAGCCTGCCGGTCTAACGCTGGTGACGCTGGATATTGTCCCAACTTATGCGCAGGACAACTGTGCCTTCATCGGCGATCCCGCGGGGCAACCGGCGTTCCGGTTGGCTGTTGCCCACCCGGCAGATGAGGGTGCACCTGGCTTCGTCGGCCTGGCCACCGACTTTACGGTAAGCGGACCAATCAGCGCCACCATTCCAGGCGTGGTGCGGGATGCCGCTGCCGTGCCAGAGATTGAGATCGAGGTCAACGGTAGCAGCACCTTCTCTTGTCTGGATGCGAGACCCACCGATGGTGTGTGGGCCTGTCCCTGGGCTATTGCAGCCACCAATGGCGGCAATGTCCCGGAGCATGGCACGCGCTTCACGTTGCGTGCACGGGCCACGGATATCTTTGGCAATCAGAGCGCCTGGTCGGCACCCCACACGGTCTTCATCGACAGAGAGATGCCCGAGATCGGTGAGCTGCGCGTCGGCACGGCCCCTCTCTTGCCAAACGATTCGGCGCTGCCGCTGGTGACCGCGCCGGTGCTACATCTGAGTGGCGTGGTGACCGATAGCAATGTGCCGGAGGCAGTGACGATCTGCAATGGTCAGGAGAGTGACACTGAAGACGGTAACACTGACGACGGTAACACTGAAGACGGTGACGCGGACGACGGTGGCAGGGACAGTGCATGTCGGCCAGCAGCGCTCACGGTCAACCCCGTTAGCATCCCGTCCACCAGCTATGGCTACCGTGACGAACCAGAGAGTCCACTGGCGCTCGATGACGATGCCGTCTGTGCCGACGGTGTGGGGCTGGCCCGCACTTTCGCGATCGACGATCGCTTCACAATCGCCGAGCTGACGGTGGGGCTACGGCTGGCGCATCCCCACCGGGGCGATCTCGCGGCCACCCTCGTTGCGCCCTCGGGCAGCGCGGTGCAACTCTTTGCGCTGCGCCCCGATGTGGCGGCAGCGAATATCAATGCGCTCTTCAGCGACAGCGGCCACTATTCACTGGCCAGCGATCTGAGCGACCAGCGCCTGGAAGATGCCTACACGAACAACATCTTCTATTCGTCGGATCACTTGGCCACTTTCATCGGCGAAGCGGCGACGGGCGAGTGGACGCTGACCCTGTGTGATCGCGATGCCAACAGTGACGTCGGCCACTTCCATGCCGCGGCGCTCTATTTCACCGCAGCAGTGCCACCGACACCCATCACCGGCAATTGGAGATACCGCGAGGATATCAGCGGCAACGATGGCGTAGAATACACCCGACAGATCGCGGCCATCGACGATCATGGCCATCGCACCGAGCCGCCGGTTGCGGTCAGCTTTCTGGTCGACAATGTAGCGCCTGTGCTCACGGTCACACAGCAGATTACCGAGCTGGTAGCCAACACGAGCGCACAGATCCTGCATGGTTCTGCTGCCGATGGGAATGGCGTGGCCTACATTGAGGTCGTTGTCACCGATCCCGTGGGCAACGTCACGCGCGATCTGATTACCGGCACGCTCGACACTTGGCACTACGGACTGACGCCCACCGTGGGCGGCGATTATCGTCTGCTGGTCCACGCTGTGGATCGGGCGGGCAATCTCGCAACCGCGGGCACTTTTGCCCTCGCCACCTTGATGCCGGTACAGGTGACCCAACAGGTGACGCCACGTGCAGCAGTAGAGGCTGGCAGCACTGTCACCTACACCATTGCGGTGGAGAATCGCAACCGGGAAACAACGGCACGGAATGTGCAGCTGCGCAGCGTGCTGAGTGAGTGGTTGACACCCATCGAAATCGCGGGCGCAACCGCAACTGATTCGACGCTTGCCTGGCCCGCGGTCGACCTGGCACCCGGTGCCACACTCACCAAAACGATCTTGGCCCAATTCACGGCAACATTGCTGATCACGAGCACGATTACCGGTACACTGCCCATTACAGATTGGGTAAATCTCCATGGTGCGCACATCAGCAGCCAAGCCTTGGTGGTAACGGACAATCTGGGCGCGAGTGAGTCGTACACCAGCAGCTTCTTGGTTGCAGCGGCACCGGCACCCTCAGACAAGAGCGCCGAAGAGAGAGCGACACCAACGGAGACCCCGGTCACGGAAGAGCCCGCCACAGGGACAACCGAGCCACAACCAGAAGAAGCGCAACCAGGAGAAGCGCAGACAGAGTCATTTGCAGAGATTGGAGAACTCATCGCCACGCGCCAGGGACATGACGCAGCTGTTACCAGCGTGGTCTGGTCACCTGAAGAGCAATATTTCGCATCTGGTTCGAGCGACGGCACCGTGCAGATATGGGATCTAGAAGCGGAAGAGCCGCTGATTATGCTCGCTGAACATGAGGCAATGGTAACGAGCGTGGTCTGGTCGCCCACGCTGCAAGTTTTCGCCTCTGGTTCGGCCGATGGTCTCGTCCACATCTGGGATCTGGAAGCGGGCGAGATTGTGGTTACGCTAGAGCAAGGCGCGCCCGTCACCAGCATTACCTGGTCGCCCGAGCTCGGTTACCTGGCTGTCGGATCGGCGGATGGCAGCGTACAGATCTGGGAGCTGGAAACAGCAGAGAGTCTGCTGCTCCTCGAGGATCACGCAGCCCCGGTTCGCACCATCGATTGGTCGAGCGCGGGGAGTGGCCTGGCCGTGGGGACCGATGACGGCACGGTGTGGGTTTGGGATTTGGAGGTGGAAGAGCCACTGTTGATCCTGGAAGATCACGAAGGCGCTGTCAGCAGTGTGAGCTGGCTTGCCGAAGATACCGTGGTCGCCTCTGCAGCGGCCGATGGTACGATCCGCCTGTGGGAAACCGAAACCGGCGAGGGCGTGGTTGCGCCGGTCAGTCAGAGCAGCGGAATCAGAGCAATGGCCGTGGCACCGAGCGAAACCTATCTGGCCATTACCACCGGTTCCGGCGCGGTGCTCGTCTGGGATGGAGAGAGCGAAACCTTTAACGCCTTGGCGGAGCAAGCGGGGCTGGCCGCCACGCTGACCTGGTCGCCCGATGGAGCACTGCTGCTCGCGGGGTTGGATGACGGCCGCATCCAAGTGTGGCAGGTGAGCGTTGGGGAGGAGTGATGCGCAACGCCCCACGCGCTGCTGAGCTTGGGGCGTTGCGCAAGCGAATGGCAGGCAATGACCGGTGCCAGGTGGACTGAATTATTGCGCCCGCGGTCGCTTGTGTAAGCCACTGAATGCGCACAGGTTGAAAAGGGTCCCGAGTTGGTCCGGGACCCTTTTTCTATTGGCGATCCGGGGAAATACGCGACGATCCAAATTTGCGGTGACTGGGCGCTCACCGGTGACGTCTCAATGCAAGCGAGCTTTATTCCGCGCCGTAAACCGCCTCGATCATGGCGTTGATGTAGCCGAAACAGTAGGCGTATGATTGATAGTTGCCCTTGGGATCGTCGGCGCTGCGTGGCACGTGGTCGGGATCAATGCCATAGGAATAGCCTGTATCCTTGAGCGCTTTCAGGACGCGATAGAAGTCCATATCGCCTTCATCGGGCAGCGCCTCGCGGAAGCTATAGCGGCCGCCGAGAACGTTGCGGTAGTGGACCAGGAAAATGGTATTGCGGCTGCCAAAGTATTCAATGAAGGGATAGATCTCTTCGACGGGGTTTTCGAGCATCTCGGCAATGGAACCGATGCAGAAGTTCCAGCCATGATAGGGACTGCGCTGAATCTCGATGAAACGCTTCATTCCCTCGAAGTCGTTGAGCACCTTGTCAACGCCTTTGTAGCCGGGGGGCGTTGCGGGATCTTCCTGGGAATTGCCCAGGCGTACCTTGTACTCTTCGGCCACCGGAATGATGCGTTCGAGCAGATACTCAATCCGTTCCCAGTGCATTTCGGCGGTGACGCGTCCGGCGTCGGTCAGCGCCGCCTGCTCCTCTGCGGGAATCTGATCCAGCCGAAATGCCGTGTACATGTAGCCACCGCGCCCTTCCTCTGGTGCGGTCCGGTCGATGGGCAGGATGCAGGTGTTGTAGCGCAGCGACTCGATCCCGGCCCGCCCCGCGGTGCGGATCATCTCACAGACCGTGTCAATGTCTCGGTCACGGTCCGGGCTTTTGCCATGATAGATGATGCTGGGAAAGCGCTCATAGATGGGCAGCGCGCTCATGTCCAGCGTCATCCCAAAAGCTTCGTGGCGCTCTCGTTCCTGAATTAGCTCGTCCAGCTTCCAACCACAGTCGGGGTGAAAGGGAAAGGTGGCGGCCTTGTGGTACACACCGGACCGCTGCAGAAAACGCAGCTCCGCATCGGTTGACCCGAAGCCCTGCGTACGCACATACATGCGCCCGCCATTTTTCGTTGTGGGTGTGCCATCTCCGGCGGCGGCAGCGGCAGCCTCGCCAGCTGCATAACCTTGTTCAAGTGGATCAGAGGTTGTCATGGGTCTCGCGTCCTTTTTGGCTGGTAACTGAATATTCTTCTCGTGCTTTGATTGCTACAGTGTAGCGCGCTACACTGATAAGCGCTACAGTACAGAGCGCTACAGTACAGAGCGCTACAGTATTAAAACGTATTGGCGCATTCAAGACAAACGGACAAAATCTGCCAGACCATTGGAACCGTGCCAGCCGAGAGCAAAGAGGCGCTCAAGCGGGCAGAGGCAGGCAGGCCAAGGCCAGGAAACTCGATATGGCGTGTGACAATCGCGGTTGTCACACGCCATATCCAATTCTATGCTGTAGCCCCTGCCGGCGACGATTCCAGCAATGTCAACGGCACCTGGTTTACCCGCGTGCGGTGCATCTGACGTCGATCGGTGGGTATACCTTGGCTTTACCCATGAGTCGAGAAGGTGGAATAACTCTCTCTGGAGATGCCGGTCATAGTGACCCCGCCTCTACCTCTGGTAGAAACAGATCTGGGTAAGAGTAAGGTGGGTAGGCAGGAGGTAGATGGTGTGGTAGAATTGCGCCGACTGTGTATGCTGGCTGTGTATGCCGGCTGTATATATAGAGACAGACCATCGGTTTGGAATTGCAACAGATGGAGAGATTGGGGCTGACCTTCGAGCACGTCAATCACACGTCAATCACACGTAAATCAATCGATGCGCCGCACACCCAATCCCAAAAGAATCTGGAGACGGCGGACGCGAAAGGAGAAACAAATGCAGACAAATACCAACTTTCACGGGGTATATCCCATTCTCTACAGCTTCTTTGACGAGCGAGGCGCGCTCGACCGGGCTGCCATGGACCGCCAGGTGCAAGCGTGTATTGCCAACGGCGCACATGGCATTGCCGTCATGGGGTTGGCAACCGAAGTTGGCAAGCTCGATGTCAATGAGCGGCACCAGGTAATCGAGTGGGTGGGCGAAGCGATCAATGGCCGTGTCCCCTATGCGGTGACGGTGGGTGAAGGAAGCGTCCCCGGCCAGATCGCCTTTGTCAAGGCTGCGCAGGCAGTGGGTGCGGATTGGGCCATCTTGCAGCCACCGGCAATTACTGGTGTGCCCGAAGCGGCGTACGTGCGTTTCCTCGGCGACGTGGCCGACAAAGCAGAGATTCCGCTCGCCGTGCAGAACGCACCGGGGCTCATGGCTACCAGCCTCTCCAATCAAGGGCTGAAGACGCTCAACCGGCAGCACCCCAACGTCTGCCTGCTCAAGGGCGAAGGTCCCGCCACCTACCTCAAACAGCTGATCGAGGATACAGAGGGTGCCTTTGACATCTTTGGCGGCATGGCCGGCATTCAACTGCCCGATTCCCTGCGCGCCGGTTGCGTCGGCATGATCCCGGCAGCCGATCTCTTTGACCCGCAAGTCAAGATCTACGAGCTGATGCAGCAGGGCACTCCCGCTGCAATTGCCGAAGCGGAGCAGTTCCACCGCGACCTGTTGCCCCTGATCGTCTTCATGATGAGTTCCGTGGAGAATTTCATTGCCTATGGCAAGCAGCTGTTGGCCACGCGTCTTGGTCTGCAAAATGGCCGTGCACGCCAGCCCTCCGTCCCCGTCACCGACTTTGGGCTGGAGATCATGACGCACTGGGCAGAAGTGTTGGGGCCGCTGTGAGGCTGTGGGTTCCTCTTTGCTATCAGTCGCGCCGTAGAAGGCCTCCCAGCCAGGGCAGACGGGGCCCCTCGTGAGCGATGTTGCCGACAATCTGACCATTGACGTACGAGTCTGGAATGCGAACAAAGAGACCATCAGCCAGTGCATCCGTCCCCTGGCTAAAGGCGGCGCCACCAGCGGCTTTGTGGGTTTGCCCGAACCAGGACGCTACTATCTGGAGGTGGTGGAGGACAGCAGTGTGGAACGATTGATCCATGTGAGTTGTCAATCATGCTTCTATCGATTGATGTAGTAGTCTATGTGATGACTTCATCAATTTGTGTTCCGCGAGTGACATTATCTCCAATTCCAACTTGAACAGAATAGTCCAAATGCATCTAGAGGGAGTATAGAGTTCCTAGATCTGGATCCTGATGTTTTATGATGACCACCTCCCCAGGATACCCAACATTCTTGCCACTATTACTAATCCATTCTACCACTCCGTCCGCAATTGCTGTCACAGAATCACCAGCTGCGCTTGCACCGCTCAGTTCAAACCAATCTGTACCAGCATGGAATAACTGTGGCCATTGGATTGGGACACCAGAGTCATCTGTAAAACAGGTATCTATATTGGGTAAATCGAAATTTTGATATCCAAATTTGGTGGAAGGATATGAGCCATACGAGCTTGAAGATATATAACCTAAGGGAGGGCTGTAAACCAAGCCAGAATACGCCTTACCGGAAAACATAATATTTGAGGCTGTAAATATGAACGGAATCACAGTTAATAGACAAGTGAATTTTATTTGAGCTAATTTCATTTAAACAGACACCGAACTGTTTGATATATACCAGTTCTGTTAGTAACCCAAGTTTTGCTCCACCCCGAGGTAGGTGGTGAAAATAACTTAGTCGCTCCAGTGTTGGGATGGTAGGTCACAACTTGAGCTTACTAACTCATGAACAAGATTGTGAGTAGAGTTTGGGGTAGAACATTTCATTCACTCAAAACGGATTGTATTAATGATATGGCTAAACAGTGCCGTTTCTTCAGCACTAAGTTCTACAGGACTAAATTGGTGTACTAACGCAAATGTATAAAACTTACCATTATGTGGAACAACAAATAACATTCTTGTTGCTGCTATACGCCAATCCATTAGGTAGCCTGTGATAGTATGATTCACCTTTACAGGGTGTCTCACTAAAGCGTTTAAGCTTTCACTTGTAGTAGATTTCCCGAAAGCTGCTTTGTACTGTGCAGACAAAAATGTAACTAGTGCGTTCTCTTCACTATTATCGTAAACTCTAATTTCCAGAAACATTAGGTCATATGGTGGTGAAGGCGGTTGGGAAACCCAAGGGGTGAAAAAGGTGATTTGCACGTATTCGGAAATAGAAGGCAAGTTTCTAGATTGATTAACAGAAGCAGGTGGATGAAAAAGCGAGTATCCTGCGGCCTTGCTGGAAAAGCGTTGCCAGGTTTCAGGAACGCTATTCGAGGTTGTCGTATTTGCTGTAGAGGTAATTGTGGATGCTGCTACCTGTGCAACAGTGGCCACAGTCTGCCGTGTGCTATCCGATGTTGTAGCCGGTACGGTGTCCACAGGTGTATTTGTACTGGCACTGATGGGTACAGTCGGCAGCGATGTTCTGGCTGGAAAGCGACCACACGCCAGTACAAAAAAGAGTACCAATATCAACAAGCTTATAGTAGCAATACCAAACGTTATGGATGTGTAACGCATTCTTCTTCCTTTATTTGCCATGAAATGCCTTGGCGAGTATACGCGCTGCCATCGTATAAATACTATATCCGCAGTACAATGGGGGGCAATAGTACTCTCGTACTGTTTTAGAGATCACTGTTGCAGCGATCGACACGCTGTAATTAACCTGATATTGTCCAGGGAAAAGTCAGTGGGCAGCGCCCAGTCAGTCTGAGTGGCAAAGACCAGGTCAACCGGCGTATTAATACCGGGCCACTTCTCGATGGCAACCTGCATGGGGATCCAGTCGCCGCTGGCCAGCTCGACGTTGGTCCATTGCACGGGCGTGGCGAGCAGTGAATTGCCGGTCAGCGGGTCAATGAGGTCAACTTGCAAACGGTCACCGCCCCAGAAATCCCAACTGAGCACACGAACATCAAAGGCCAGGGTGAGGCCGCTGACGCCGGAGGGGACCTCGATCTGTTGGCGGATCGTGGCGTGGCTGTTGGCATAGCGACCGAGGCGGATCGCCCAGTCGCCGCTGGTGGCGAGACCAGTGGGCAGTTCATCGACGATGAGAGCGCTGGGGCTGTCGGTCTGTTGCCAGAGCGTGTGCTCGGCCGTGGCTTCGAGGTCACCGTTTTGGACCAGGTTTTGGTTGGCGATGCAGGGTTCGGTGGAAGGAGTGGCGTCAAGCAGCGGGGCGCGTACGTGGCGGGTCGTGCCGTCTGTCAAGATAAGTTCCCAATAAATCATTCGATTTTCTTCTCTCGCTCTTCCCATATCGTGAATCAATAAATCTTCTGCACCTGGTGGCCGTACTCTTGTGATACGAAAGTATGATTGGGTGACTAGATCGTACGCATAGCTCCTGCCCCAGGTGACTATCGTTTCGCCAGGAGTTAGATCAAAAATTGAAACATACCGCTCATTGAAAACTGCATCCAAGTCGACTAACCGCTTAACTTCACGTCGCATCTGTAGGTCGTAAACCACGATGGTCTTGGGTGGCTCAAACCATGCAGCCAAGTAGGGACTGAGCCCGAAATAGGTGTTGAGATTACCATCGCCTTGGGTGCCCAACCTCTTGGTAAGGGTGATCACCTCCTGCGTTTCGAGATTGGCGGCGTATAGAGTGGCTCGCATTGCTCCCGTCTGTTCGCCAAACGCAATCCACTCTTTCGCGATCTGTGGAAGGGATAATGGGGCCCCCAATTCAGCAATCAATCGGTCGGTGTTCGTCGCCAGATGATAAGCATGGAGATCGCCATCGAAAAACCACAAGAGATAGTCCTCATTCATTGTGCCAAAGAGTGCCCCGTGGCTATCGTCACCCAATCGTGTTTCTGTTCCACGATGCGTGTCAATTAGATAAAGCGGTCGCCATTTCATCCGATCTGCCAAAAGCTCATTGCGATAGGCATAGCGTTGATTGACCGGCTTGTCATAGAATTCCGGTATGTCCACCCTCACTTGGGGGGTGGGTGTCTGAGATATCTCGGACATTGCCATCGACTGCACAACGACATGGGTAGGGGAGAGCGATGCTGCATCGCCTTGCCGCCATTGAGGCAGGGTGGAGAACAGGGCCAATCCACTCACCAGCAAAATGGTAAGTGCCACCCCGAGCAGTAGATAACTTCCGCGTCGAAGATTCATTCCTCACTTCCCTTTTTCTTCATCTTAGGACTTACGCAACTTGTCGAGAACAAGCATTTGTCAGAGAACGATTTCTCTCTGATTATCCATTCTCGGTGCGTAAGTCGTGCATCTGTTACCCATGCATTCTGTGCAACGGCTTGACAGTCTTTACCACGCCGCTTGCCACCACAGCGGAAACCACGCCCGCTCATAGACCCGGTTCGCATCTTCCCCATAGGCTTCATGCCAGTTCTGCTCATAGTTGTGGTACATGGCTTCTTCTGGATCCTGATTGACGCGGCAGGTATCTGCCTCATCCGCTTCCTGATTGATCAGAAGCCAGACAATCACAGATTGGGCGATGCGCTCTTCTTCGATAAATGCCAGCAAGGAATCACGGATTGCTTCCGGAGACGAATCCTTGCCCTCCGCAGTTCCCGCTTCGCCCAGTTGACAGGGCGATTTCAGGTCTGCTTCGGTAATGAAGGTGGGGCGTGGGCCGATTTGTACTTGCATGCCTGCCGAAAGATATTGAATGAAATGGTTGCTATGGAGCGAATGGGTAAGGGGATTGGTCGGACACAGCACATCCATTGTCGGTACCATACCGGGGATATCCTGCCATGTTTCATAGCCGGCACGCCAATAGTTGTGCCAGGCGAAACCGTCGGCTTTGGGTTCTGGATAGGGCTCGGCCGCATCGGGATCATAGCCAAAGGTTTGCTTCATAAAATCGATTCCAGAACGATTTTGGCTGTCGCCTTGTACTCGCCAGGGATTACAAGTTCCCAAACGATAATGTTCTCCGTAGAGCTCCTGAGACAAAGGGGGCGATAGAACCTGGAGTGCGGAATTGAGTTCTTTGGCTTCATCGTAAAGTGCCGCAAAGTATTCATCCATCTGAATCCACGCATCTTTGTGATCGACAGATGGATCGACAATGATGTTCTGTTGTTTGTAGATGTTATACCACTCCTGGTTTGGTTCGTTGGCCGGTTCAAAGAAGAATGATGCAGCTGGCCACCCATGTTGAATATTGACCTGATAGATTGCATGCATCTCTTCGGCAATGTCGCGTACATCACGATAATGATAATGTTGATTGGCATTCCCACAATAATCACCACCAGCTGGTTCCTCATTGCTAAGCAAGGTATGCGGGAGCGCACCGGGGTCTGCATAATCGACAAAGTTGCCCGGAGAGGGATTGATGCGGATGACGACTTGTGTTCCCGCTTTGGCCGCGGCAGTCAAGTAGTTGTAGACATGATAGGGTTCGCCTTCGCCAGTCAACTTGAGGGTGACGCCAACAACGCGACATTTCCCGGTGGTGTACCGGTGCAACGTGTAGACCTGATCACTCAGCACAACGACCGCCGCGGGCCACGTGCCAGTAATCGTCCCGGTAATGTGCTCGAAGAGTTCAATGCGCCAGTCTGAGGAGCCCCGGTTGCCCAGGTGGATACCGCTTCTGGCTTTGCGCGTGGAATGGCCACCTTGAATCCAGGGCAGGTAGAGACGATGGTCGACGAGATGTGCGGGATGGGTTGCAGTCAGTTGGATGCTGGTGGGGGGTGGGCTGCCTGACTTTCCGGCCTGGGCTCATACCGGTGTCGGTGCTCCCTGCGCACCAAGAAGCAAGAGCAGGAGAAAGCCTAGCCCTACGGCCAATCCGACGGCACTGACAATCCGCATGACACAACCACCTTTCGACAACGCTACCCTGACACCCCAACCAATCGTTTGTCCCGTCGGTCAACACAACCAACGGGAGGGACCATTCTCGCGCCGCAGCACGCCGCCGTCTATAGTACCGTGGGCCTACGTTTACTGACACGCTGTAATTAACCCGATATTGTCCAGGGTAAAGTCAGTGGGCAGCGCCCAGTCAGTCTGAGTGGCAAAGACCAGGACGACCGGCGTATTAATACCGGGCCAGCGCTGAATCTCCAGCTGCATGGGGATCCAGTCGCCGCTGGCTAGTTCCACGTTGGTCCAGATGTCCCAACTGAGCGCGCACGTCGAAGGTGCTGCTGTCGATGAGGCCGGTGAGTCCGTGATGATTAGGTTGCTGGGGCTGTCGGCTGGTTGCCAGAGGGGGTGGCCACGACAGAAACCCGAAAACAGAGAATGCCATCGTAGCCACCATTTGCACTTGGCGAAGGTAACCCGAATATGCTGATTTCATCAGACGCTGTCCTGATTGGCAGCGTTGGAGAAGCCCAACTCCTGCCGCACCTCAGCGGTCAACGGTGCCTGATAGCGATTGGCATCGATCCAGCTTTTGAGCGCAACCACGGAGCGGTCAATGCGCCATTCACAGACGGGGCTACCGATTGCCGCGGAGAGCAGATGGTTGCTGTCGGGCGTAAAGGTGATCGAAAGCGCCCAGCGTTCATGCGCGTGTAGGCGGGTCAGCAATGTCGCTTCCGCAACATGCCAGATCAGAATAGTCCCGTCGCTATCACTTGATGCCACCAATGTGCCATCGGGGCTAAAGGAGAGGTCAAAGACACTTGCCGTGTGGCCTTTGAGCCGTCGCTGCAATCTGCCGCTGGCCAGATCCCACAAAAAGAGATCGTTGGTGTTGGACGCCGACAGCGCCCATTTGCCATCGGGGCTAATTGCCACCGCGTTGATCAGATCTTCGTGGCCGACAAAATATCTGATGGCACGACCAGTTGCCACATCGATCAGACAGAGGCGGTAATCTGCCGCTTGATAGGCATGGGTGCGCGCGATGCCATAGAGCAGTTTGCTGCCATCGGGCGAAAAGCAGATGCCGCGAATGGCCTGTGGCGCCCGATCGACAAGGAGATGGCCCTCGCCCCGCTGCAAGTCCCAGCGCCAGAGTTGGCCATCTTTGCCAGCGGACGCAGCCAGGCTGCCGTCGGGGCTCAGCGCAATATCCCAGATCGCGTCGGTGTGCTGGCGGAAAATGTGGACGGCTTCGCCCCGTTCCACATCCCACAGCCGCACGGTTGTGTCATTCGCTTGGGCCAGAACATCACCGGACCCAGAGAGTAGATGGCGTCCATCCGGTGTAAAGGCCAGGCCGCCAAAGGCAAAATCTGTATGGCCAATGAGCTTGCGTTGGATCGCGCCCGTGCCATAATCCCACAGCCAGATTTCGCCATCGTGCATTGCCGTTGCGCCCAATCTCCCATCCGGGCTAATCGCCACCGCAATGGCACTGGCTGGGTGCCCTTCGTGCAGCCGGCGCACCTCGGCCCCATTGCGCAGAGACCAGACCCGCACCGTGCCATCGGCAGCAGCCGAGATGCCACGGCTCTGATCAAGGAAAAGGGTGGCACTGATCTGGGCACCGTGGCCAGCCAGCACAACTGGAGATGCCCCTTGAAACAATGGCCAATGGAGCAGATCGCCACTGTGTGTGCCCACCAGCAAGTAGCGGCCATCGGGGCTGAGGGCAACGGCCCCAACGCCTTGGTGATTGGGAAGAATGCTGTGCGTGCGCCGGCCAGTTGTGAGATCCCACCAACATAGGTGCTGATCCAGGGAAGTTGAGATCGCCTGCTTGCCATTGGGCAAGAAGATCGCGGCGAAGACCGCGGCACCATGCCCCCAGGCATTCCCCGTTGTCTCCTGCTTGCGCTCTGTGTCATCCGTTTCAGTCACAAAGAGATGGGGTCTACCGGGAAAGTGGCGGATGCGTTGCCCGGTCGCAATCTCCCAAAGGTTGAGGCTGCGGTCGGCAGAGCCGGAGAGCAGCTGTTCGCCATCGGAGCTGACAGCAAGCGTGTAGACAATGTCGCTGTGTCCATCGAGCGCATGGCGTCGTTGGCCCGTGGCGAGCTCCCAAGCGGTGATCGTCCCATTGGCTGCCCCGGCAAAGGCCAATCGCGCTGTCGGATGGAAAGCGAGCGCGGCGATAGCGGTTGGCGCGCCTTGCCATCTCCGTTGCAGGGCAGCTGCTGCATAGCCATCCATCGGTGCTGCTGCGCGGTCAGCCGACCCATTTGTGGCCAAGAGCGTGGCAAAGGAGAGAAAAAGCAGCTCGCCCTCGTCGGTGCCACAGAGCAGATCCTCGCCATTGGCATGCAAGGCAACGGCGAGGAGCGATGCTTGGGGGAAGGCGAGCAGAACCAAACGCCGGCCACTATCTACATCCCAGAGGGAAAGTCGGCCGCTCTGTTCAACCGTTACCAGATGTTGCCCATCTGGATGCAGTGCCATGTCGCGCACGGCGCTGTCATGTTGGAGCAATGATTGGGTGCGGGGTGTGTAGGCGGCTTCCCCCAACATTACCTGGGCCTGGGCCGGTGCATGGGGGCTGACATTTGCCTCTAGGGCTGCAGCCAGCGCCAGATCCAGATCATGCTGATTCAATGCATTTTGGGCCAACATCGTCCAGAGCAGTGCCTGTTCACGCTCCCGTTGCGCTTGGGCTACCGCGACTTCTTGCTGCCGCTCTTGGACGCTGGCTCGAATAAAGTTGTGCACAAGCGCAGGTAGGTCGGCGCGCCGCATGGCCAACCACTCTTCGGCTTCGGTGAGCAGCGCGCCACGCAACAGCACACCACTATCATGGGCCTTGGTCTGCCACATCCTGGCCGTTGTACGCAGGCGGCGCAACCAGAGCCAAAAGTGCTGATCTTCACGCAGCCAACCACGTAGTCGTTCCCATTCATGGATCAACGCTTCGTGAATCACTTCGACTGTCTGTTCTTCTTCCCCGTTTGCTGCCGCGGTGCTACCAATCTCCCCAACATGCTCTGCTGCCACTGGTTGGGTTAGCTGGTTCCTGTGCTGCTGCTCTGGAAAGTGCTGAGAACCGTGTGCGCTGTTGCTCGCCGCTGGCTCGGTGAGCGCCATCCTCATTGACAGATTTGTCACCAACAGGCGACGGTCAACAAGATATTGCACGAGCGGCCAAAGCTCGCTGCCCAATTCGCTGTGGGTTGCCGGGCGGCGGGTGTTTACACTCATCTCGCCCGGCTGGACCAATTGCAGAAAGATGCGCCGTGCTTGCAGCTGTTGCTCCGGTGTCAACCGCGCGTAGATCCCGTCGGCGTAGTGACTGAGCGCCCCCCGCAGCTCTTCCATCTCTTCATAGGCATGATGGGTGAGCCAGCGCTCCTGTCGGCGTTGCCAGAGCTGATCCAGTGCAAATTGCAGCAAAGGCAACCGCCCCACATCATCACCGATGTCATTGATCAGCCGCGCCACCAGCCCCGGTTCAAAATGGACTTGCCGGCGGCGTGCCGGCTCTTCGATCACTTGTTGGATCTCGCCGCTGTCCATCGGTGGCAAGATCACCGTCGCGTCCTGGATTGCGTTGGTCAGCCCAGCATGTCCCGCGACCTGCAACATAAAGTCGGCACGCATTACAAGCAACAGTCGCACCGGTGCTCCATCCGCGCCGCTACCTGCCAATACCACCAACCGATCCAGGATCTCTTTACATGTTGTTGGATCTGGGGTTAGCGTGAAGATCTCTTCAAATTGGTCGATGACCAGCAGCCGCTCTATCGCTGCTCTTCCCTCTCCATTTTCCTCGCCCTCGCCCTTTGCACTGTCTCTGTATAAAGGGTCTCTGTATAAAGGGTCTCTGTGTAAAGGGTCTCTGTGTAAAGGGTCTCTTTGCGAATTGTTGCCGTGCGAATGGTGGTTATGCAAATTGTTGCCGTGCGAATTGTTGCCGTGCGAATCGTGGCTGTGTAAATTATCGCTGTGCGAATTGTTGCCGTGCAAACGAGATTGTAAAAATGCTGGCTCGTGACCATGCAGCAGCTGTTGCATCCACTCATTGATGGCGCGAACGGCCGGAAAACGGTGGGGCGGGAAAAGCTCGACCATGGCCATGCCCAGGGCTTGCAACGGCAACCGTCCCGGCCGCATGGTCGCCACCTGCCAGCTAGCGGCTCCGTCATTCGCATCTGCCCCCAGCAATCTTGGCAATAATCCCGCCTGCACAACCGACGATTTCCCGCTGCCCGATGTGCCCGTCAGCATCACAATGGGTGCACGCTGAATATCCTGCAACAAGCGCTCGACAAAGCGTTGGCGGCCAAAAAAGAGCGCGGCATCGGCATAGGAAAAGTGCTCAAGTCCCTTGTAGGGATTGGCAACGGGCTGTGCTGACGGCTCAGAGGCAAGGGTAAGATCGACCGGTGGTGCGTCCGCTGCGCCGTTATCACCCAGCGGTGCTTGCGCCAGCTGTTGCAAGAGCCCCAGGGTCTCTGTTGTCAAGGTGTGACCCGCTTCAACCGCGACCGTTTCACGCAGTGAATGCAGGTGGCTGTACGCGGCACTGCGCTGTCCCAAAAAGAGCAGGGAGCGTGCGATCAAGCGATGTGCGACCTCATCCCACGGCTCGATCGTGACCAGATGGCGTGCGGTGGTTAGGGCTGCTTGGTGCGCGCCGCACGCACTCTGGTGATCCATCAACCGTCGTAGCGCACTCATCACGCTTTCGCGATAGTAGAGCCGTTTGCGGTAGAGCCATTCTTCCAGCAACCCACAAGCTGCTGGGTCAAAATCCGCCAAGAATTCACCTTGGTAGAGGCGAACCAGCGTCTGTAGCCCCTGCAAAGTTGAGCTACTCTCGTTGGTGGTAGGTTGTGATAGGCTAATCTGGGCTTGTGCGGCAGCCGCCTGGAAAGCTATCGTATCGACGGCGGCAGATTCGTGCTGGAAGCGCACTGTGGATTGGTTGATCAGTAGCAGAGAAGTGGCAGTGTCGGTGTCGCCGCCCGCCTCTGCAAAAAGTTTGCGCAGGCGAAAAAACGCTTGCCGCAGGTGATTGCGCGCCTGCTTTCCAGAGAGATCAGGCCAAAGTTGTTGGGCGAGACGCGCCCGCAGATGAGTTTGTCCTCCCTCTGCTGCCCCTTCTTCTGCTATGTAGGCAAGCAGCAAACGATGTTGTTGATGGGTAATGACAAGCGGTTGCTGCTTGAACGTAAAGGTTGTCTCACCCAGAAATGTAAGGTTGTACATGGGACGCTGACGGAATCTATAACGCTTTTATAACACTAGATTTGCTATAGTACGCCATATAGCCAGCAGAGTCAATGTGACTGTTACTGCCGTGTGCGTACCACATTTGGGGCCTAGGCCGGAGCGCAATCTGCTCCGCTTCTGTACGTCCCCGAAAATGGGACGCACCTGTTATTGCCCTACGGCAGTGGCTGCACTTGTCCCGTGAACCATGTACAATCCATCGCATTGTGAAGCCCCTCACCATCTCCACTACCGCCATGCTTCGAACAATGTGCTTGCCTGTTCAGTAGAGGAGATCTATCCATGAGTCCAAGTCGGTTTATTCAGCGGCGATGGCCTGCGTTGCTCATTGCATTGCTGTTGTTCGCCCTGAGTATCTTCAGCTATTTGGTTTTCTCCGTCTCCTTCTATTTTGACCATGAATCACCAGGGTCTCAATTGATGGATTCGCAGCGATTGGCAAGCGACTTGGTCTACAATCGAGCGGGGGAGACTACTTATATAGATTATATCGATGGATCAACCACAAACTCACTGTTTGTGCCATCAACCCGCTCCTCTCTGGCCGCGCCACTCCTCGCCGGGACCGGCATTTTTACCGATAGCGGCCAACGCTTGGGCAATGCCAACAGCATCAACCTCGCCCTTGGCGATCTGGACAGTGACGGCGATCTCGACGCCTTTGTTGCCAATACCGATGGTCAATCCAACGCGATCTGGGTCAATCAAGGTGGTACCCAAGGGGGAAATGTCGGCACATTTGCCGATTCCGGTCAAGCCCTGGGCAGCAGCAACAGCACCGATGTGGCGCTGGGTCTGCTCAATGGCGATGCCCACCTCGATGCCTTTATCGTCAACGGTACCGGTGTCACCCAACCCAACGAAGTCTGGTTCGGCAGCGCCACCGGCACCTTTACCAATTCGGGGCAAAGCTTGGGGAACAGTTGGAGCGAAAGCGTGGCCCTTGCTGATCTCGACGGCGACACCGATCTGGATGCGTTTGTCGTTAATTACAACGAAGATGGCAACCGTGTCTATCTCAACCAAGGCGGCACGCAAGGGGGGACCGCGGGTCTCTTTAGTGACAGCGGTCAATTCTTGCTCTCGGCCAATTCGCCTGGCGACAGCGTCGCGGTGGCCCTGGGCGATCTCAATGGCGATACCTTTCTCGATGCGGTGGTTGGCAACTTTGGGCCAAATACCATCTGGTTCAACGATGGCACCGGCACCTTCACCGCCACCAACCAGGTGCTCGGCAACGCCACCACGTTGGGTATTGCCCTTGCCGATCTGGATGGCGACACCGACCTGGACATCGTTACCGCCAATGGCGACGGTGCCGGCAATCGTCTCTACCTCAACCAGGGCAACAGTCAGGGTGGCACCTTGGGCCTCTTTGCCGACTCTGGCCAATCGTTGGGCAGCAGCAGCAGCGAAGGGGTCGATCTGGGCGATGTGGATGATGACGGCGATATTGACGCCATCATCGGCAACGTGGATAACCAGCCCAATCGGCTCTGGCTCAACAACGGCAGCGCCATCTTTAGCGATAGCGGCCAGACAATGGGCAGCAGTGCCAGCCTCGGTGTGCGTCTCGGTGATCTCGATGGCGACGGCGACCCCGATCTCTTTGTCGCCAACCGCAATCAAGCCAATACCGTTTGGTTCAATCAGAATCAGACCACCGCGGCCAGTTTCACCGTTAGCGAAAGCAATGATGAAACAGTTGTTGAAGAAGTTGGGCTGACCGATCTCATCTCGGTTGTGCTCGATCTGGCCCCCGCGTCCAATGTCGTCATTGATATCACCAGCGGGGATGCCGACGAGGTGACCGTCAACCCCACCAGCCTCACCTTTACCACGGGTGATTGGGATCAGCCGCAGCCGGTCGTCGTGCGCGGCGTTGAGGATTTTCTGCTGGATGGCGCAGCGAGCGTTACGCTGACACTCAGCGTCAACGTTGCTTCGGACGATGCGTATCTGGGTGCTGAAGATCGGCGCGTTGCTGTCACCGTACTCGACACCAGCACCGGCAACCAGCCACCGGAAATTACGAGCAGCCCGGAAACCAATGCCACGGCCACGGACCACTACGCGCTTGAATTGACCGCCACCGACCCCGATCTAGTTGACGATCCCGACGAAACGCTCGCCTGGCAATTGACCACCTTCCCCACTTGGCTTTTCCTGGACGATTATGGCGAGGGGCGAGCGCTGCTGAGCGGGAGGCCGCCGCGCGGCAGCAGCGGCAATTACAATGTCGTCGTCGCGGTGCGGGACCGTGCCGGCGCAACGGATACGCAGAGTTTCACGATCAATGTCAGCACGCCCAACAACACGCCACCCGTGGCCTATACCGAACAGAGCATGGTCGATGAGGATAGCTTTGAGAATCTGCTCGATCTGTTGGCCAATGATGTTGATTTTGAGGAAGATCCGCTGACGATCACCGGCGTGGGCGACGCCGAGCATGGCACGGTGACGATCACGGGCGACGGTAAGTCTGTGCTCTACACACCGGCCGCGGGCTTCCTTGGCCAGGATTTCTTTGAATATACCATCAGTGATGGCCAGGCAACTGCAAGCGCGCGCAGCCAGGTCTTGGTTGAAAATGTCAACAATGCCCCCATTGCAGCCAATGACACGCTTGCGGTCTTCGAGGATAGCGAAAGCACGTTGAATGTGATGGCCAACGACAGCGATCCCGATCTGCTGGATGAGCCGGGCATCCTTGCGGTGACATCGCCCCAACATGGCGTCGTGACCATTGAATCGGGCAGTCGTTCGCTCTCCTACACGCCCGACCCCAACTACACCGGTCCCGACAGCTTTACCTACACGCTGCATGACCGCTTGCCCCTCCACCCCGACCGCCCCGGACTGACCGCGCAGGGTGTGGTGAGCGTGACCGTACTGAATATCAACGATCTCCCCACCGTTGTCGAGGATCTGGTGGAGGTCGACGAGGATAGTCGCGCCAACCCCATTGCCCCACTTGCCAATGACAGCGACATTGACGGCGATCCGCTGACCGTGCTCGCCATTGGCGCGCCCACGCAAGGGATGGCGACCCTCGCCGGCAATACTGTTTTTTACACGCCGACCCTTGGCTTCACCGGGCGCGACAGCTTCACCTACACGGTGAGCGATGACTTTGGCTTTAGTGAAGGGCAGATTCGGGTCCAGATCAACAACACGCCGGATGCGCCGCTTGCCAATGATGACGACGTGCGCGTTGCCGAAGATCGGGTGGATGTGTTGATCCCCGTGCTCACCAATGACCGCGATGATGACGGCGATGTGCTTACCGTTGTCGGCGTGGGCAATGCTGGCAACGGCACCACCAAGCTGGCCGCGGATGGCAGTGGCGTGCTCTATACACCCACCCCCAACTACGTGGGCAACGACTCCTTCACCTACACCATCAGCGACGGTGCGCTACAGGACGAAGCAACGGTCAACATTACCGTGGTGCGGGGCAACAAGCGCCCCACCGCGTTTGTCGACAACGCCACGGTCGATCAGGATAGCCGCGACAATCCGCTCGCCGTGCTGGCAAATGATCGCGACAGTGAAGGCCACCACCTGGTCATCACCCAAGTCGACGCACCGGCTATCACCGGCGCAATGGTGCAGATCAATCCGGTCAATTCAGCGTTGCTCTACACACCCGCGCCCAACTTCACCGGCGAAGATCGCTTCTCCTACACCATCTCCGACGGTGAACTAACCGCGCGTGCCGAGGTGATTGTGACGGTGCGTGCGGTAGCCAATCTGGCTGATCTCGCGCTGCGCCGCATCGATAGCGCAACAACCCTCGTTGCCGACGAGGCGCAAGGGGTAACGAGCCATTTGATTGTCACCAACAACGGCCCCGCGCTCGCCACCGAGGTGACCTTGCATGCCGATATGGGCGCAGCAGTCGATGGCCTGTTGGGTGTCGGTGCAAATTGTAGCGGCAGCGGCAGCACAATCAGCTGTGCACTTGAACAGTTACACGCTGGCGAGACGACCACGGTCACGCTGCACACACTCCTCGTCGCGTCAACCGGCAGTGAGAATCTCACCGACATTGTAAATGCCACTGCCACGGTAACCGGCGCGCAGCCTGATCCCGATCAGGTGAACAATCGCGCCGCACAGCCATTGAGCGTGGCCGCGGCACGCGCGCGGCAACAGTTCGGCGCTCTCACCATCATCGCCGACAGCTTTACCCCTGTGAATGGTGGCACAGAAGCACGGGGCAACATCCAGATCGGCGAGCACTTCACGCTGGCTGGTGATGAGGCCACCTTTACCATTGATGGCGCGGGTACATTCAGCGGCAAC
Source organism: Caldilineaceae bacterium (assembly GCA_965228585.1). Classification (GTDB taxonomy): domain Bacteria; phylum Chloroflexota; class Anaerolineae; order Caldilineales; family Caldilineaceae; genus JAHBVH01. The sequence goes on along the minus strand of CBDDHX010000004.1, from coordinate 560,854 downwards.
GGCACCCTCACGCTGAAACTGGGCAACCTTGCCCTTTTCCGCGGGGGCTTCACCGCGGATGCCGTGGGTAGCGCAACACCCGCGGCCACGGTCACCAACGCGCTGACGGCCATTGGTGGCTTTACCGTCAACGCGGCCACCGTGAGCAGCTTTGACCTGAGCAGCGGCGCGGTTACGCTCCAGGCAACATTGGCCCTGGCCAAGGACGATCTCAGCGCCACCCCCACCATCGATCTGACCATCACTCCCGGGCCGCATATCAGTGGCATAACCGCCGCGCCCTTTGTCGCCAACTATGGTGATGGCACGGTGTTGCGGCTCCACTCGCTGCGTGGTGATCTGGTGCGTCAGGGCAGCGACTATCGCCTGCGCGCCACCGGCGTCATCAGCTACAATCTGCAAACCGAGAGCTTCGCCGAAACCGTCACCCTCTCTGATACCGCGGCCTATCGGGGTGAAATTGCGAATCTCCAGGTGAATTTTGCGCCCGATGGCACCATCACCGAATGGAACGAAAGTCTGCCCCATCTCAGCCTACCCATTCACTATGTCACACTCGCTCTCGAGCCGCTGACGATTGACAACCAAGGATTGTTGGCGAGTGTTGCCACCTGGCAGCTGCCAGCCATTAGCGGCGGTGGCAGACATGCCATCCAAAATGTGCGCATTGGCGTCGGTGGCCTTGGGCTGGTCAACCAGGTGGTGACGCTGCCCGACATGCGCCCCGACAATGAGCTCTTTGTCGTGCGTGATGTCAGCGCCACGCTGCTCCAATCTCCCTTTGGCTTTTTCCTCGCCCATGTGATCGGTGATCTGGTCATTGATCTGCCGGGCAATAGCTATGTGCTGGAAAAGATGGAGATCGATCCGCCCACACCAGCGCAGCTTGGCCTGCTCCAGGGAGCGCATGATGAAGCAATGGCAAGTTCGATAAACGCCATTACATGGAACCCATTTGCAAAGTTATACAACGCAATTGTCAAACTCGTCATGGGCGGTGGCACAGAAGTAGCGCTTGACAATGCCCGAGTATCTGGTGACACGGTGCAGGTGGATGGCTTCAAACTCACGCTGCCACGTCTGCTGGGTGGACAAACAATCTCGGTTGATCAGCGGTTGACCCTGACCAGCAGAGATATTGCGATCCCTGGCTTCCCCAGAGATCTGCGCTTCAATGGCGTGCCCTTTGATGGGGTATCGGCGACGATTCGCTACACCAATGCCAGCTATGTCATTACCTTCAAAGGCAAGCTGCTCTTGAGCCTGCCTTCCAGAGCGGGGGATACGCGCCGTTTTACTGTCGATGCAGAGGTTGTGCTTGACTCGAGCGACAAAGTGACAGGCAAAGTCAACGACTTCACCTTCAACTTGGCCGGTTTTGAGACCGGTGTGAAAAAAGCGGTCATCGATAATGAGCAGATTAAAGTGGGGCAGGCCAGCCTCTCGCCGCCCACCATCCTCGCGCGCATGGGGCAGGCCACGATCTACGATCTCGTCATCACCCCACCCGACGATCTCAAAATTGGCGGTGGCAGCTTCAAATTTGGGCCGCTGGGCATCGGCAAATTTACCCTGGCCGATATGAGCGGGACGATTAAAAAATCAAATGGAGAGTGGGTCATTGGCGTGGGCGCGTCGCTGGCGATTCCCGGCATCAGTAATTCACGGGGCAAGGAATGCGCCATCGGTGCCACGCTGGAGATTGGCTACGATCCCAGCACCGGGCGGCAGATCCTGACCATCTATCCAGAAGATCCCAATGTAGAGGTGCGCTATATCGCGGCGGGCGATACCGATGTGGTGACGTTGCCGCTGCATCCCGGGGCAGTCCCCGTGAATCATACCGTGCCCGTCGACCCCGCAACCTTTGTGAACCCGGAGGCACCGATCAGCGCGGCCGCGCTCACGGCACCCAGCGCGGTGAATGGCGTGCGCTTCCGCGAGGCCTCGCTCTCGCTCGCCGGCTGTGATATTCCGCTGGGCAACAGCGGCGGCTATCTGAATAAGCTTGCAGGCAAGGTGACACTCGACAGTGGCACCACCGTGATCCGTGTCGACGTGGGGCTGGCCTATGGCAAGGATATCAAGCCCTTTGGCCGCGTCATCAGCGCCGATCTCTACGCCGAGTTGGGGCTGAATGTCCCCTACTTCTACCCCACGCTCACGCGCGAATTCATCTATACGCGCAACAAAGTCCACACGGGGCTGACAAACGGCAGCGCCACGCTACAGAATGGCTACACCGTGCGGCCCGCCGTCAATATGCCGCTGCTCTCCAGCACCACGATTCAAAACGAATTGGATTGGCGCAACAGCAAGGGGACTAACGTCCTGTTCCAGCCGCAACCGATAGAAATCAGCCCACGCGCGGAAGAACAAGCTGGGCGGGTATGTTTACAGTTATGTAACGCTACCATTATCATCCCACGCGTCAATCCTACACTGCCCCTACCGCGTGATGAAACGGTTGCGTTGCCGACGCGGGCCAGGACAAGCGGCAACGTTAAGCAGGTGGTGACCTACGCTCCCATTCCTTACACAGCTATATTGTATTACGATTTGCCTGCATGGAATACTGCCCAAGGAGCATTTAATCTCAAGATCCCACAATTGTGGAATTTTCTCCCCGTAGCAAGCAATCCGAACCACAGCTACCTGACAACCGCGTGTAACAATATCAGCGGCACCTGGCAAAGGCTCGACTCTCCCAGCCCAGTCGCGGGCATGTATGCCTGCGTCTATGACAAGGGCACCCTCTCGATTAGTGACGTCTATGAGTTGGAGCGCTATCGGTCAGACTTCACCTACAAGATGGGCGGCGCGGTCAAAGCCTTTGAGACCTTTGATGTCGCCAACGGCCAACTGACGCTCGACGCGGTGCGTGGGCTGGACGCTTCGCTCAATGCCGAAAATCTGACCCCGGGCAACATTGTGGAGCTCCAAAAGTTCCACGCCTCGCTCAGCGCTTGGCATGATTCCCGCGGTTTCAACCTGACCGGCCAGGTGGGCGTCGATATTGTGCTGCCCATCCGCACCCTCACCATGGGCATTGTCCCCTTGAGTAAAGGCGTCAAACTCGGTGGATTGGCCGCCGACTTTGGCAAGTTCCAATATAGCTGCAACGGCACAACCTGCTATGCCTGGGGCCTCAAAGGCTCGATCATCTTCGACATCCCCGGCTTTATCGACTGGCTGCCCGGCGTGCCCGACACAGTCGATATTACCGTCTTTGGCGGCTGGAGCGAGACGGAAAACAAGTTCAAATTTGCCTTTGGTGGTGACGCCAAGCAATATCAACTGGTCAAACGGGAGCGGGTGCAGCGGGCCTTGCAAGCTCAGCAGCAACAGTTGCGCGCCGCGTCTGGCGATAACGACACCGTCTTCCTGCCCGTCGATGGCGACCTGACCTTCCTGGCAACCGATCCCGGGGTCACGCAGCAGAGTGGTGCAGGCAACGGCGTGATGGCCGCCGCGTCCAGCCAAGCCGCGCTCGCCGCGGCCGAGGATGTGCTGGTCGATGTGCCAGTCGCCTACAACACCAACATGACCGTCATGCTCTCCAAGCAGAATGGCGGCCCGGGCATGGTCCTGATTGCCCCGGACGGCACCGAATATCCGCTCGATCAGGATGCGCTGCCCGCAGGGATTGGATACAGTCAGTTGCGTCAGTTCACCGCGGCCGGTGGTCCTGGGTTGGGTGTCAGCAGTGGCGTGGCCCGCGTCCGTGCCATTCAGAGCATCGATGGTGCGGCGCTCAGCGCGACCATCACCAATAATGGTGACAACAGCAGCAGCACGCTTGCCACGGATCTCGGCTTTGGCACAGCGAGTACCTACGTCGATCTGCCCGCGGGCAACTATACCGTCAACTTTACCGCGGGCGGCCAGCGCGCACAGACCAACCTGGTGCTCGAAGCGGGGCAAGAGATGAGCTTGATTGCGGTGGGCATGGGCACCATGCAGATCTGGCCCGTGCTCGATGACAACCAACCGCTGGCAACAGAGGATGCCGCGATCCGTATGCTCCACGCCGCGCCCACCGGGCCACGGCTCACGGTCAAGCAGCTCTTTGGCCGCGAGATCTTTGTCAACCAGCGCTATCTAACACTCGGTGATCCGGTGCAACTGCTGGCGCAGGAGTATGATCTGGGCATGCATGATGCCGATCAGGATGAGGAGATGCTCACCTTGGAGCTCTTCACGCTGTTGCCGCGCCATCGCTACAGTCTGCTCGTTTTGCAGGACGCGACAGGTGAGCTGGTCTATCGGCTGATCACCGATGCCACGCCGGTTAGCAGTATCCGTCTGCTCAACGCGGGTGATATTCCACTGGATCTCGTGGTCGATGGTCAACCACTGGTTAGTGCGCTGCCAGAGCAGACGCTTACCACTGATCAATCACTGCCCCTGGGTGAGCATGAGATCCGGCTGCAAAGTGGTGGCGTCATCTTTGTCCAGCAGAGCGTTGTGATCACCGAGAATCAGGACATTAGCCTCGTCTTCATCAATGGCGGGCTACAGACGTATACCGAGACCAACCAAATTGCGGAGACACATTTTGTCCTGGCCCGTGTGATCAACCTGACCGGACGCGGCGATCTCGATCTGCACTTTGGCAGCGAAACGGTGGCCACGGCAGTGAGCCAGAACGATGTCAGTCCATATACACCATTGCGCTACCAGCCGCAAGGTGCCACGGTTGAAATAGGTCAGGGTGGCGGCGTGCTAGCCAGCTTTGACGACACCATGCTCGCCGAAGGTACGGCAAACACCTTCTACATCATCGACGACAACGGTACGCTGCGCCTAATTGTTGGCGTGGACACCGCGGTCAATGAGGATACGGTCGACTATCTGCGGCTCGATGGCTCGGTGGTGAACCCAGGCAACTGGCATGTGCGGCTAACCGACGCGGTCAACAGTGCCGATGATTACGAGCTGCGTGTCATTGGCAGCCGTCCCGACCCGATCCTCAGCGAGCCGACGCTCAACCAAGGGCAGGCCGACGCCACCGTGGGCTGGCGTTACACCGGCAGCGAGCCAGACGCAACCATTGAGATCCGGCTCCAAGAGATGACCGGCCCCGATCAGGTGCAGATCCTCGGTCAGCAGACGCGCCAGATCGAGGTGCTCAATGCGCAAGGCTATGCCGAGACACAGACCGTGACCGAAACCACACAGGTGGAAGCCTTCATGGGTGATATCTTTGGGGTCGATCTGCTCTCGAAGCCCGATGATACCAGTTGGATCAACGGCACGCCACAACAACATACCTTCAACTTTGATACGATTCGCAGCGGTACCTATCAGGTACAGCTCATCGCTGACGATATGGTGCAGCCGCCGGTTGCCCAAGCCGCACCCACTGTGCTGACTGTCGATCATCCGTGGCCAGCAACGTGGAACGCCAACGCGGTGGCCACGACCGACGCCTATCAGACCATCACCGTGCGCTGGGATACTTTCCCCTCGCCCGATGTCACCGACTATATCTTCAACGTTACCCAGCCCAATGCCGCGCTTACCTTTACGATGACAGAGGAAGCGCCGACGCAGGCGATTACAATTACCACCCTGTCGCCCAACGAGCCTTACTTCATCAGCATAACCGCGCATGATGCAGAAGCGGGGCGCTACAGCCAATCGCAGCAGGTCGAGATTACCCCCAATGGCGCGCCCTTTACGCTGGCCGCGGTCAACCCACCGAGCACGCTGGAACCGGGCAGAGCAGTCACCGTTGACCTCAGGCTGACCACGCCGCTCGACCCGTACCCCGCCGCGGTGACTTTGGCCATCAATGAGGCAACCGCGGATGACGTGGCGCTTGACTTTGTGACTGCCGCCATCAATGATGTCGTTACGCCGACCGTGGCCGGCACCCTGGTCAGCATGGTCATCACACCGAGTGAAGTGCTGCTCAGTGGCCCGGTCACCGTCACGGTTGATGCCTATGGCGGCGGCGCAACCCAACAGATTAGCTTCGCCCCGGTGGTTCAGGCACCGGAGTTCGATCTGGTGCTTTCAACGGAGAAGATCACGCTGGACCAACGGGGCGCGGAGCTGACCGTGCAGGCCAACGCGATCCGGAATCACAATCGCCCCGTGCACCTTGCCGTTCTCGATCTGCCAGATGGGGTGGTCGCCACGATCAGGCCAGAGACGATTCGGGCCGGAGAGCAAGCAACCATCCGGCTGCGCCAGACCGATCTGACCACCCGCGGCGAATACACGCTGACCATTGTCGGCGACGATGGCCCAACCGCCGAGCGCCACACGGTCATGCTCCAGGTGCAGCGGCCCGACTTTGTTGTGCAACCGGAAGAAGTTGCCGCGGCCAACTTGGGTGATGGTCTGGATGTGCGCCTGAACGTCAATCTCTTTGACGGCTGGACCTATCCGGTTACCCTCTATGTGGAGCCGGGTGAACTGCCCCCAGACAGCAGCAGTTCGCTCTCGATGAACGCAGACGGGGGGTCCGGTTACCGGGTCACGCTGGACAATGGGGGCGCGGCCTATCTTTCGATCAAGCCAGGAGCAAGCACCCCTGCGGGCACCTATCAGATCACGGTCTATGCCGAGAGCGCTGGTGTACAAAAAGTGATCACCTTTAGCACCGACGCCATACCCTCTGCACGGGAGCGGATCTACCTGCCGATGCTTCTCTATGGCCCGCAACAGGGAACATCCTTTGACAATGAACAACAGCTCTATCTGCCGCTGATTGCGCGCTAGAATTGGTCAATCAGGGGTAACCCCACGTTGGAGGAAAGAGAGTGCGCTGCACCGGTCTCGGTCAGTTTTCTCAACGAAGTGGAGGTTGACCGGTGCGTTGCACTCGCCTGATCGGGGAGGCACCTCGAACTGGGCGCACCCATCTCGGAACGGAGGGGACTCCAGAGTTCCGGCGAATTTGGGTCCAGGGGGTAAGTGCAACGCACCGACCGGCAGCGCAAGAATTTATCAATCAGGGGTAACCCCACGTTGGAGGAAAGAGAGTGCGCTGCACCGGTCTCGGTCAGTTTTCTCAACGAAGTGGAGGCTGACCGGTGCGTTGCACTCGCCTGATGGGGGAGGCACCTCGAACTAGGCGCACCCATCTCGGAACAGAGGAAACTCCAGAGTTCCGGCGAATTTGGGTCCAGGGGGTAAGTGCAACGCACCGACCGGCAGCGCAAGAATTTATCAATCAGGGGCAACCCCAAGTTGGAGGAAAGAGAGTGCGCTGCACCGGTCTCGGTCAGTTTTCTCAACGAAGTGGAGGCTGACCGGTGCAGCGCACTCGCCTCCCAACCGAGTAGGTCCAGGGGGTAAGTGCAACGCACCGACCGGCAGCGCAAGAATTTATCAATCAGGGGTAACCCCACGTTGGAGGAAAGAGAGTGCGCTGCACTGGTCTCGGTCAGTTTTCTCAACGAAGTGGAGGCTGACCGGTGCGTTGCACTCGCCTTCCAACCGAGTAGGTCCAGGGGGTAAGTGCAACGCACCGACCGGCAGCGCTGCGTGCACTCAGGCTGGCGGTGGTCGGTGCAGTGCACTCGCCTCCCAACTGAGGGGGAGAGACCTATCTCCGAGGTACAACTTGCGTAAGGTCACAACTTTTGCGATACTAGGCAGTGCGGTTGGCTTGAAAACGGTAGGTTTCCCTCTTGCCGGAACTACTAGTTAACATTCAGAATAAGGATAAGAGATGAAAGAGCCCTTACCCATCGGACTATGAAAGAGGCAAGTCGGGCTGGCGTAGAGCTAAGATGCGTGCCAAACGGCGATTGACGAGGCCACAGATAGCCACAACACGGGCGGTGTGATTGCGCCGATGATGCCTATCCATTTGGGTGATAGCCTCAAAGCAACGGGCGCGACCGATGGCGTGTTCGACGTAAATGCGGCGCTGAGCAAAAGCGGTGTTGAAGGCAACATCCTCTGGGGGTCGCGCCTGCTTGCGAGGTTTGCGCCTTGGTGAAGCAGCATTCCCTGTTGGATGGAGCTTGTCGATACCGATGTAGGCAAGGTCGCCGATGGCCCCAACGCCATCCGGTAACCGTGTCAACAGTTGGCTCTGCTCAAGCAGAGCCATGTCCGCGGTTGGACCGGGCACGCTGTCAGAGACATCCACAAAGAGACCGGTTGTCTCGTCAACAGCCACTTGGCTCTTGAGGGTGTGCTGCTTCTTCTTGCCACTGTAGTACGTGTCAGCTTGCTGCGGCTCTTTGTGGCGCTGCACTCGCTGCTCGAAGGTGTCAATCAAGACCGCCAACTCGGGCGTTTGCGCCAACAAGACATCTAACTCACGGCGTTGCTTGCGCCCTGGGTCTGGCATGCGCATCGTGTCCCGTCCGCTTGCTTCTAGCAGCGGCAACATGCGGGCCAGCACCCGTGAGACGCTTGACTCACTTGTCCCAAAGAGATAGGCCAGCACATGCTGTTTGGGATAGCAGCGCAACCAGACGACGCTCAGCAGCAGTTGATTGCAGATGCTCATCTCCTGACTCCGTCCGCCGCCTATCGCTCGCTGACGTGCTCGTTTGCTCAACCGTTCCTGCTCGGCTTCAACAAACTTTGGCTCGACCTCGACATATAATTCGTCGAACTCTGGCACCGACAATCCTGTCATGCTTGCAAAGACTTTCCGCTGTTCTCTGAGATACTCGTATTGGCAGATCATGACTCTCAGTATACTTCAACTACGCACTATTTTGAATGTTAACTACTGTTTTCAAACAGAGCCCACTTTAGGCAGTGTAGGTACTTATTTGTTGCGTTCAGATACCAACAAGATAATGGAGCAACGACTGCTAATAATTTTGTCACAACTGCATGGGGCGATGTTTCACAAGCATAGCAATCTAATCGGCGACCCATCTGAACGTCCCACGAATATGCGCGCCACAGGTAATGGTTGGGAAACCGGTCATTCGCAGAACCCGTTTACCGGCCGAATCTATTCTCAATTTACTGGCACATGGTGCTACATTCAGGAAATTCTTGAAGAATATGATGGATTATCCATCGAAGATTTTCAAGCTTGTCTTCTATTTGCCACCACCTATCGCGAGCGCTTGCCTGATCGTTGCGTTGTGGTCAGTGAAAGTCAAGTGCGGTTTCGTTGACCTTGTTGGCTGCGATATTCTTCGCTCTAAAGACCCAGCAAAGGATGCTGCACTTGATCGATTTTGCCGAACCCCACCTTCTCTACCTCTTGGTTCTTCTGCCGGCGACCCTGTTCATCTTTTTTTTATCAGCACGCGCGCGTCGACGCGCGCTGGCGCGTTGGGGTGCGCCAGCATTGGTTGCGCGCTTGAGCGCCAACGTCAGTTATGCTCGCCGTCGTTGGAAGGCACTGCTCTGGCTGCTGGCATTGTTTTCGCTGCTGTTGGCCATTGCCCGTCCGCTTTGGGGTAGCATGGTGGTGGAGCGGGTGCAGCGGGGTATCGAAGTGATGGTTGTGCTCGATGTTTCGACCAGCATGTTGGCCGAAGATCTCTCGCCCAATCGCTTGGCCCGTGCCAAGTTAACCATGCAAGAGCTGTTGGAACAGTTGGCCGGTCATGATGTGGGTCTGGTGCTCTTTGCCGGTTCTGCCTTTGTGCAATTCCCCCTGACCGCGGATCTCAATACGGCACGCCTCTTTTTGGATGCCGCGGATACCACGACAATTTCACGGCAGGGTACGGCGCTTGACGTGGCGCTTCAACGCGCGCTCGACGCCTTTAGCGAGGGGCGCAGCAGTGACCGGGTCATTCTCCTTTTGACCGACGGTGAAGGCCATACCCCAGCGGCAATGACGGTGGCAGAACAGGCTGCCGCGGCCAATGTTGTGATCCACACCGTCGGTCTCGGTTCACCCGCGGGCGCGCCGATACCCGTGCGCAATGCGACGGGCGCATTGGTGGGCTACAAAGCGGATAAGCAGGGACAGACAGTCATTTCGCGGCTCAATGAAAGACGTTTGCGTGACATTGCAGCAGCCACCGGTGGTCTCTATCACCGAGTTGGCACAGATGAGCCCGACGCGCTGCGTGGCGTGGTCGCGGCGATCAATCGGCTACAAGGCAGCGAACGTTCACGTGAATTTGAAACAAGGCAGGTCGAGCGTTTCCCGTGGTTTGTTGGGGCTGCACTGTTGTTGTTGATGGTTGAATGGTTGATTGGGGAACGGAAAAGCAAGCGGGCAGTTGGGCAGTGATAGAGGAGAGTAGGCAGGTGATACGGGTTACCATAGATAGGCTGTGGATGGCGCTGCTCACAGTTCTATGCTTGACCGCGTGTGCGTCGGAGGCGGCGCGGCAGAATGCACGGGGCAATGAGTTGTACGCCGCGGCCGCGTATGGTGACGCGGTGGGGGCCTATCAGCAAGCACAGGGGGCAGCACCGGAGCGGGCCGAGCCCTATTACAACGCGGCCAACGGCTATTATCAGACTGCTCAATTGGATGCGGGCCACAAACAAGCGGAACAAGCGTTGCGCTTTGCCGAGCCACAACTGGCCGCACAGACTTGGTACAATCTGGGCAACGGGTACTTCGATGCGCGCCAATGGGAGCCAGCGATCAACGCCTATCAGGAGGCGCTACGTCTGGAACCCAATGACGTGGATGCTAAATACAATCTGGAGTTGGCGTTGCAGCGGCTCAACGCAGAAACGCAGACAGAACAATCCGTCGCTGAAAACAGCAACAGCGAGGAAAATAACAGCGAGGAAAGTCCGCGCGGCGACGATTCCCAGAGAACCGATGCGCAGGATGCCGATTCCCAGAGAACCGATGCGCAGGACGCGGCAGAGCAAGCGCAGGAGCAGGGCGCCCAAGAGCAAGCGGCGCAAACGGAAGAGGGCATCGATCAATCCGCTACGCCACAAGAGCGTGCCGACCAGCCAGCGGCAACTGACCAACCCAATCGATCGACGCAACAGTCTGGGCAAGCGGCAGCAGATGAGCAGGCAATGCAGCAGCCCCCGGCGGCCACAGCCAGAGCCGCGGGCCAGCAGCCTGAAGCGACCGAGCAAGATGGGGCGCGGGCAGAGGCAGCGCAAGCGCAACCCACCCAAACGGCTAATGATCTAGCGGCAAGCGATCCAGCAGAGCAAACGAACGCTGAAGGTGGGCCGACCGTGGCTGGCGCAGGAGCTGATGATGCAACAGAACCGGGCGCTGAAGACAGCACAACGGCCACCATGCAACAGCCAGGGCAAGCCACATTGTCCACAGAGATGAGCAGAGAACAGGCGCTACAGATCCTCAGCGCGCTCTTGAGCCGCAGCGAAACCTTGCAAGAACAGTTGGCGCAGCAGCAAGCTGATGCTGCGGCCCCACTGGATGAGGATTGGTGATGCGCCGATCGATTTTTTCCCCAACAAGAGCAGGTCTTCATCTGCTCGTTCATCTCATGGTGTGGCACCTGCTGTGGCACGTTGGCTGGACAACGCCGGGCTGGGCACAGGATGAGATCACCTTTACCGCCGCGGTCGACCGCACAACGATCAGCACGGGTGATACCGTGCAATTGCAACTGACCCTGGCCGGCGCGGTCTCCGCTGCCGCCCAACCACAACTCTCTGGCCTGCTGGATTTTGTCGTGGTGAATAGCAGCCAATCAAGCCAATTTCAGATCATCAACGGCGTGACCTCAGCACAGATTCTCTTCTCCTATCAACTGCGCCCCACCCAAACCGGGCCCTTGACGATCCCGGCCATCGCCATCGATGTTGACGGGCAGCGATTGGAGACGGAACCGATCACGGTGGAAGTGGTGCAGGGCGCGGTAGCGTCGCCAACGCCACCGGCTGCTGGTGGTGGCTCCGCTGCTGTGCAGGCGGGTCGTACAGCCAACAACGATCTCCTGGTTGAGGCGATTGTCGATAATCCCACCCCCTTTGTCGGTGAGCCGTTGCGCTATCGCTTTCGCCTCTATCAGGCTATTCAACTGCTGCGCCAACCGCAACTGGATCTGCCCGAATTCACCGGTTTTCTGCGCAATGAACTTTCCCCAGCCATCCAACTGGAGGAGGAGCGGGACGGTCGCTTCTATCGCGTGACGGAAGTCCAGCAGATGCTCTTTCCCATTCAAGGGGGCACGCAGCGCATTGACCGCGCCACCCTGACCCTCCCCGGGGATCTGTTTAGCCGTGGCGTGGCGCTGGCAACCGAGCCCATTGCGGTGACGGTGCAGCCGCTGCCGCCCAACCCGCCGGCGGGCTTTACCGGCGCAGTGGGATCGTTTACCATTGCAGCCTGGGTGGAACCGGACGCGGGGCAGGTCAATGAAGCGCTGACCCTGTTTGTACGCATCACCGGCACCGGTCATCCCGATCTCGTCCCCGATCCCACGGCGGGCTTCAAGGCCACGGGCAGGGCCGCGGGTTGGCGCGTCTATGATCCCACGGTGACGATTAATCCGGTTGCCGACGCGGGCGATGGGTCGCTGCCAACTGTGACAAAGGAGTTCGTGCGGCCGCTGCTGCCAACCCGTGCGGGTTCATTGACCGTTCCGCCCTTTACGCTGACTTTCTTTGAGCCCCAATCCAGTGATGCCCAGTCTAGTAATTCCCAGTCTAGTCGTGGTGCTTATCGGCAGATCAGCACAGACGCACTGACGGTTACCGTGGGTGGTGGCGCTGTTGATCCAGATGGTGCTGCTCTGGATGGGGTTGCAGCCGCTGAACGGAGCGCGGTGGCGGAGCGCCGCGCGCTGACAGCGCTGGCAACCGATATCCACCACATCAAATCCGCGCCGGCTACCCTGGCAGGTGGGCGTCTGCAACTCCTCACTGCCCCCCTCTATTGGGCGGGGTGGCTTGTGCCGGTGCTGCTGCCGGCGACGGTTCTACTTTGGGAGCGGCGTCAGCGCTTTCGGCGGCAGAACGCCGCCAAGCTGCGCGCCGCGCGGGCATGGCGGCGGGCACAACGGCGACTGCGCCAGGCAGATGGCGCGGCAGACCAGGAGGACGCGCAACGCTATCGCACGGTGGCCCATGTGCTCCATGGCTATCTGGCGGATCGACTGGGCGTAGCGACGGGCGCGACCCGCACCGAGATGAGCGTGGCGTTGCAACGGGCGCTGGTTGACGAGGCGTTGGTCACGCGGCTGCTGACGGTGCTGGATTGGGCCGATGCCGGGCGCTTTGCCCCCGGAGCTGTCGACCAGCCCGTCGCGGCGTTGATCAGCGAAGCCGAGCAGGTATTGCGCTCGATCGAAGACGCGCTAGCGGCGGGGGATCGGCAGTGAAGTTTATCTATCGTGTACTCCCACTGCTCATCTCACAGCTCATTGCCCTGGTCGCCTGTACCGCCCAGACCGTGCCGGGCAGAGCGTTGGTGGAGGCCAATCAGCTCTACGAAGCGGGAAACCACGCCGATGCCGTGCATGCCTATGAGGCGCTGGTTGCGTCGGGGATCGAAGATCCGGTGCTCTACTACAATCTGGGCAATGCGCACCTGCGTCTGGACGCGGTGGGCAAGGCCATTGCCAGCTATCGCCATGCACAACGCCTCGCCCCGCGCGATCAGGAGATCGCGGCCAATCTGGCCATTGCCCGCGGCCGCACCCAGGATCTGATTGTGCCGGCAACTGTGATCGAGAATCGCGCGGCAGAAGATGGCCTGCTCGCGAATGGCGTTGCACCATTTCTTAGCGATCGGTTCATGCCACGTCGCTGGCTGAGTGCACGGGAAAGCGCGCTCGTCGCGTTGGGGTTGTGGTTCCTGTTGGGGCTGCTGGTGGCTGCGCTCCGTCTCTTTCCTGCGTTCCGCCGCCCCCTCACCTATGGCGTTGGGCTGACGGTCCCCCTGCTCATCCTGAGCTTGCTGCCCTTGGCCACCCACATCAATGCCCTGCGGCAGCCGGCAGCCGTTTTGATCGCACCGGAGATCCAGATCAACAGTGGCCCTGGCAACGATTATCTGACCGTGTTTACCTTGCACGACGGTGCCGAGGTGACGGTGCTGGAAGAACGTGCCACCTGGTTGCGGATCGCGTTGCCGGGTGACTTACAGGGGTGGGCTCCCAAAGCAGACTTTGCTATCATTGAGTGACAGATGGAGATGGGGTGAAAAATGGAGAGAGAAGAAGAGATGGGCGTATGAATACGACAATCCAAGCGATCAACGAACAAATGCAACGGGAGTCGGCCTTTGTCCAGGCGCTGTTAACCGAGATTGGGCGTGTGATTGTGGGGCAGGAACGGTTGGTAGAGCGCTTGCTAATCGCCTTGCTGGCTAACGGTCACATTCTCATTGAAGGCGTCCCGGGGCTGGCCAAGACGCTGGTCGTCAATACCTTGGCGGATGCGATTCATCTCAACTTTCAACGGCTGCAATTCACGCCCGATCTGCTGCCCGCCGATCTGATCGGTACGCAGATCTACAACCCACGGACGAGCGAGTTCACGCCACGCCCCGGCCCCATCTTCGCCAATCTCATTCTCGCCGATGAGATCAACCGCGCTCCGGCCAAGGTACAGAGCGCCTTGTTGGAAGCGATGCAGGAGCGGCAGGTGACGATTGGTGACACCACCTACCGCTTGGAAGAGCCCTTTCTCGTCATGGCAACGCAGAACCCCGTTGAGCAAGAGGGGACCTATCCGCTGCCCGAAGCACAGGTCGATCGTTTCATGCTCAAGGTGCTGATCACCCACCCCACACGCGCGGAAGAGCGGGAGATCCTGCGGCGCATGAGTGGGGAGCCACTGGCACCGACGCAGCCGGTCGTCCGGCCAGAACAGATCCTACAGGCGCGCCAGCTGTTGCATCGCATCTATGTTGATCCCAAAATAGAAGAGTATATTCTGGATCTGGTCTTTGCCACCCGTGAGCCCGCGCAATTTGGACTGGTCGATCTGCCACCCTGGATCGAGCATGGTGCTTCGCCACGGGCGACCATCTTTCTGGTCAAAGCAGCCCGAGCCCATGCCTTTCTCCATCAGCGGGGCTACGTCACTCCCGAAGATGTGAAGCAAGTTGCCCCCGATGTGTTGCGCCATCGCCTGCTCATCACCTTTGAAGCCGAAGCGGAAGGCGTCGATGCAGGGCAGATTGTGCAGCAGATTTTGAATGGGGTGGATGTGCCGTGAATACAAAAAGGGTGCGTACGAAATGCACGGAGAACCAATCACCCTGTTAACCTATTTGTCATAAAAATTCTTTGCACTTCTAGCTACCTATCTAAAGTGGGCTCTGCTTGAAAACAGTAGTTCCGGCAAGCGGGAAACCTACCGTTTTCAAGCCAACCGCACTGTAGTCACATATCACCGTTGTCACTGGTTGAAGCGAGACCCATACCGTTGGCGGCTCGTTTCACAAAGAATCAATGCGGAGGAACGGCAAAAAACCCGTCGGTTTACGGCACCGCTTCGCTGTGTCGTCACATGTGCAAAATTGTCACGTGTATAAAGTAGAGAGGGAATTATGAATTGGACAGTTTATCTATCCGGCGAAATTCACACGGATTGGCGTGAACAGATCAGGCAAGGGGCAGCGTCACATAATCTGCCTGTGGTTTTCACTTCCGCGGTCACCGACCACGATGCCAGTGATGCGGCGGGGGATCTGCTGGGCACTGAGAGCAGCAACTTCTGGCGCGATCACAAGTCAGCCAAGGTGAATGGGATACGCACCAGAACATTGATCAAACAGTGTGACATTGCGGTCGTGCGCTTTGGTGATCGGTATAAACAGTGGAACGCTGCGTTTGACGCTGGTTACTGCGCCGCACTGGGCAAGCCCTATATCACCTTGCATGATGCAGGAATCGTCCACGCGCTCAAAGAAGTGGATGCTGCGGCGATGGCCTGGGCTCAGACACCGATCCAAGTTGTAGAGATCCTGAGGTACGTCACCGACGCAACATAGAGATGACTTACGCACCGAGCAGAGCGTACCAGTGGAGAGCAGACAACGCGATTGGTCGCTCTGCTCGACAAGGTGCGTAAGTCCAGATAGAAACGTAGCTGCATAGTAGATCCCGGCGTCAATCAGGCCACGCTAATTGTGCCGCTTGCACTCAGGTTGTACGGGCTGATCACCTGCCGTGGTATTTACGCCACACTGTCATCGTTTATCCACGTTAGGAATCGCGTTTTGGACGCTAAAGTGAGCAAGGATTTACTGCGCGCCGTCCGCCAGATTGAAGTGCGCACGCGGCGGCTCGTCAACGAGAACTTTGCCGGCGAATATCATGCCCTTTTCAAGGGGCAGGGCATCGAATTTGACGAAGTGCGCGCCTATCAGCCGGGCGACGATGTGCGGCTGATCGACTGGAATGTGACGGCGCGCACCGGTGAACCCTTTGTCAAACGCTTTGTCGAAGAGCGTGAATTGACGGTAATGGTGGCGGTGGACGCTAGCGCATCTGGCTATTTTGGGACACAAGGACGCTTCAAACAGGAGCTTGCCGCGGAAGTAGCAAGTGTTCTCGCCTTTTCGGCCATTGCCAACAATGACAAGGTGGGACTGCTCATCTTTACCGATCGGATCGAACGCTATATTGCGCCGCGCAAGGGGCGTCGCCATGTGCTGCGCCTGGTGCGCGAGGTGCTGGCGTTGGACCCCGCGGGACGGGGCACGGATATTGGATTGGCACTGAATCGCTTGAACCAGACGCTCAAGCGGCGGGCCGTCATCTTTCTCTTGTCTGATTTTCTGCTGCCCACCCCGCCGGCGGCGCTCAGCCCGCCAATCTCACAACCAGTGTCACAGCCGCTAGCACAGCTGTTGGCTGCCACCAATCGCCATCATGACTTGGCACCGCTGGTGGTGACCGATGCACGTGAAGCCGGGTGGCCCAACGTCGGTCTGGTGACAGTGGAGGATCTAGAAACGGGCAGAGAGATGGTGGTCGATAGTGGTTCGGCGCGTTGGCGCGCGGCATTTGCTGCCCGTGCCACGGCGCGGATTGCCGCGCGTAACCAACTCTTCCGCCAGGCACGCGTCGATTATGTGGAGCTACAGACCGGCCAGGCGTATGTATTGCCGCTCATGAATTTCTTCAAAGCACGCGCAAGGTTACGACGGCGATGAGACGTGGAGATCGATTGCTGCTCTTGTTGTTGCTCGCACTGTTGCTCCCGCCGGGCCTCTTCTTTGTTCCCACGGTGCTACACGGGCAAACGGGAAATGTGGGTACCGCGGATCTGATTACAGCCACCTGGGTGAGCGATCCATCCCCACCGCGGGGGTGGACGGTCGGGGATCGGATTCCCTTGCGCTTGCAGCTTAAAAACAGTGGTCCGCTCGATATTACAGTGGCGTGGCCAACATTGCCCACCCAGTGGGGACCATTTGAGGTAGCTGCACAAGAGCGTTCGGCAGCAGAGATTTTGGCCGGGGGCGGTATGGGGATAGTGAGCGTTGATGTCATTCTTTGGACCCCCGGTTCCCATGAAACGCCGCCGCTTGAGCTCACTTACACCACGCGTACTGGCGTCAGCGCGCCAGTGGCAGCACAACCATTGACGATTGCTATTGCCTCTGTGCTCTCGACGGATGAGCGTGAAAGGGAGACCGCGAGACGCGCACTGAAAGCCCAGGCGGCGTTGCCACAGCGGGCGGCCTGGCCGTGGCTGGTTGTGGGCGGCGTGGGCGGGTTGCTGCTGGGTGGTGGCGGCTGGTGGTTTTGGCGACAACGTGGGCGACACAGAGAACCTCAACCACTTGGTGCTGCTCCACCTTTGCCGCGGGCGATTGCCCACGCCGAACTTGATCGGATCGAGGCGCTACAGTTACCGGCACAAGGGAAAACGCAGCAACAGACGATCTTGGTGGCAGATTGTCTGCGGGGTTATCTGGAGGCGGTGACAGCTGTTCCGGCTACGGAACGCACCACCGCGGAGCTGCTCCGTGCGTTGCGACAGAGACCGCTTGAACCACTGCTGCCCAAACTCACTGCCTGCCTGGAAACTGCCGATCTGGTCAAATTCGCTGGCGGTATGGCAGGCGAGCCGATGAACCTTGCCCCCACCGCCGTTGCCCATGTACGTCAACTGATTGATGAGATAGAGTCATGTTTGAATTCGCCAACCCCTGGTGGTTGATGCTGCTGCTTCTGCTGCCCCTGGGTTGGTGGATGGGGCGCAGACAGCGCGCGACAACCCTCCACTACTCGGCCACCGATCTTTCTGATGAACTGCCCCAATCCTTGCGCCAGCGGCTCCATCGCTTGCCACAGCGCTTGCGCATGATCGTGTTGGCGCTCCTGATTGTCGGGCTTGCTCGACCACAAGCAGGGGAAGAACAGGCAGTGATTCGGGGAGACGGGGTTGATATTGTGCTGGCGCTCGACATCTCCGGCAGCATGGCCGCGCTCGATTTTGAACCGGAAAATCGGGTCGAGGCAGCGAAAGCGGTCATCAGTACCTTTATTGAGACGCGGCAATATGACCGCATTGGGCTCGTCGTCTTTGCCCGGGGCGCGTTCAGTCAATCTCCCCCCACCTTTGATTATCGCACACTCCAAAGCTTATTGGACGATCTCCAACCCGCGCCGGAGCTGGGGCTAGAAGATGGCACGGCCCTGGGGTTGGGCTTGGCGCAAGCCGCGACCATGTTGCAAGAGAGCACGGCGCAAAGCCGCGTCATCATCCTGTTGACCGATGGTGTCCACAATGCCGGTCAGATCGATCCCCTGACCGCGGCGCAAACGGCCAAGGCACTGGGGATTCGGGTCTACACGATTGGCATGGGGCGCCCTGGGCAAGTACAAGT
This sequence comes from Caldilineaceae bacterium, assembly GCA_965228585.1. Classification (GTDB taxonomy): domain Bacteria; phylum Chloroflexota; class Anaerolineae; order Caldilineales; family Caldilineaceae; genus JAHBVH01. The sequence goes on along the minus strand of CBDDHX010000004.1, from coordinate 542,163 downwards.
ACCGGTGGATGATCCATTGCTGGGGCGCACCTTGCGTTGGGTCGAGAGTGAATTGGATGAGGAGACGCTGCGCGCCGTTGCCGAAGAGACCGACGGCCTTTACTTTCGGGCCACGGAGAGCGCTGGGTTGGAAGAGATTTATGCCCAAATCAGCGAGCTTGAGCCATCGGAGATCGAGGTCGAACACTATACCACGTACAGCGAGCTGGCGTCATGGGTACTCATTCCCGCCCTATTGTTCCTGCTTCTTGAATTCCTCTTGCGGCAGACGTGGCTGCGAACGCTGCCATGAATATCGTTGAGCCATGTACTTGCCATTGCGTTGCATTTGGTGCGATAGAGCAATCGGATAGGTCGTGGGTTTTCCTTTTTCGGGGACGTACAGACGAGGAGCAGATTGAGCGTCCCGTCTAAAGTGGGCTCTGTTTGAAAACAGTAGTTCCGGCAAGAAACCTACCGTTTTCAAGCCAACCGCACATAGCCCCCACGCTGAACGCCAGCGAAAACAATACGGGTGGAGATGTACGCAGTACAAGAAGCGGGAAGCCGCTGGGGAGATTCCGAATTGGTGCTTTGCAACAGAGTCGGGTAAACTAGCGTCCACAACTCAATATTGTAGTGAAGGTGCACTGGATTTGCAGATTGATTTTCGTTCGAACCAAATCATCTGCTTGGAAATCCAGTGCATAACGGGGGAAGCCCGGTGAAGCAAGTGTGCTGCACAATCTATAGCTCACTTGCCAGTCCGGCACTGTCCCGCAACGGTAAATAACAGTTAATGCTCGGGTGTTACTTGTTACAAGTCCGATTACCCGCCTTCACTCTATCAATACTGGCCTGCTCAACAGACCAGGTTGATATTCGTGTAACTTCCTTCGTGGAGAAAGGGGGCCGCGCCAGAAGCAATAATCTGTTGCTTTGTCGCTAACCCGCCGTTTGGCGGGTTTTTTGTTGGCTGCATTCTCTTCCTAGAGAATGCAGCTTTTTTTGTGCCCTTCGTCTGCTTCTGCTCCAGAAAGCATTCGCGGCAAAGGGATAATGCGCTGCCAACTGATAGAGAAATCATTGAAAAGTCGCACAATCGTGGAATCAGCGTTCTCTAATGCTGGACGTGCGCAGTAGAGAATGCGCACTCCGCAAGGTGCGAGGTCTATTTGCTTGCTCTATCAGTTGCAAGAGATTGCATAACTTCCATCTGTTGCTTTGGGCCACTCTGGTTATCCGCCAAGGACAAATGACCAAACAACAAAACAAAATCGGAAGGAACGATCATGGTTCACCGTCAACCCCGACAATAATGCTCGTGTGCCACGCGGTCTACCCGAAGATGTGGCCGCCGTGGTGAGCCGCAACGCCATCTCACCTTATGCCCATGGCAACCGAGATCCCAATGGAGAGCAGCAGTTCACCCACCAGCCCACGTTGGAACTGATGGAGAATTTACCCAAATGAGTTCAATACTGAGTTCAATACCAAGTACAGAAACCGATGCCATCATTCTGCTCGGCCGCGGGGGATATAGCCGCGGTCCTCAGGAACAGCTGGCGGCTCAGACACAGACACTGCAGGAAGCATTGCCCCAGACCACCATCATCGGGGCCTTTGTGGATCAAGAGAGTCCATCGCTACCCACGGCGCTGCAAGCCTGTGCCAAGGAGGGTGCACGCACGATTCTGGTACAGCCCGTCTTCCTGCCCACGGATCACAACTTGCAGCGCTGGCTGAGCAAGGTGATCATGCGCTGGCACGAGCAGTGGCAAGGCGAAGCCGTGTCGATTTGCCTGGCCGAATCGCTGGGCGATCACCCGGCGCTGCGCGCGGCGCTGTTGGCTGCGGTGCAACAGGCACAGCCCTACATCCGCGATGTGGCGAAGACGCCGCCGGACAGTTGGGAGAGTGATCCGGCGGGCTGGTCCAAGCTGCCCGCACATTCTCGCCATGTCTTCTTCTGCCGCGGACCGCGCTGTACCGCCGCGGCTGCGGATCGGCTCTCGACCTATCTGCGCGACTCGCTCAAGGCCCACAAGCTTGGCAGCAATGACCGTGTGCTGGTGGCCCAAAGCGGCTGTCTCTATCCGTGTAATCATGGGCCGCTCATGGTGGTCTATCCGGAAGGCGTTTGGTATGCCAACTTAACGGAAGAGCGCATTGATCGGATTGTGCAGGAGCACTTTGTGGATGGGCATGTAGTGGAAGAATATGTATGCTTTACCAGTTTCAACGGTAGCGCCGCTAGCCAATCGGGAGAATAGATCTGGCGCAAGCCTCTACCCCAGTGGATAAACTCCTTACATGTTGCACAATGGTGGCATCAGTGTTCTCTACCACTGGAGGTGCGCATGCACGAATGCGCACGCCGCAAGGTGCAAGCTCTATTTACTTTCTCGATAAGTTGCTCCCCGGTTGCCGCGCTTTATCCGGTGGCAACCGTGATACGTGACTAGACCAATCAATTCAAAAGAAGTCTCAATCAAAAAAGGAACCACGTTGTGAAACGACTTTCACTTGTTCTTTCATTGCTTTTCTTGCTGCTTATCAGCGCTTGTGCGGGGGAAGCCACAACAACAGAACCCACGGCATCCGTCGCCGAGGAGGCAGCTGCCACCAGCCCCACATCCAACAGTGCAGACGCGGAGAGCGACCGTCCCGTCACCATCGAAAATTGTGGTGTAGAGATCAGCTACGCTGTCGCGCCCGAGCGCATCGTCTCCATGAACGACGATTCCACGCTGATTCTGCTGGCGCTGGGGCTGGAGGACAAAATCGTGGGCATTGGCTACGCCAGTTCATCCACCGTGCCAGACGAATACCAGGCTGCTTACGCTGAAGTAACTGTCCTGGCCGAAGGAGCATATCCAGCGTTGGAAGAGATCTTCGCCGTGGAGCCGGACTTTATCTACGCTAGCTTGCGCAGTGCCTATGGTGAGGAAGCCGCGGGCGACCGCGAAGAGTTGCGTGAGATCGGCATCAACTCTTATCTGGGCACCGAGTATTGTAGCGAAGACAACGAAGTAAACATTGATACGATTTATCGTGACATTCGTAACATTGGCCGGATCTTCGGCATCCCTGATCGTGCGGACGATCTGATAGCTTCCATGCAGGCTGAAATTGCCACGGTGCAAGCGAAGATCTCAACGGTCGAAACGCCGCTCCGTGTCTTCTTTTACGACAGTGGCGAAGATACACCCGTGACTGCCGGTGGCTCGGGTATGGCCGGCGCGCTCATTGAATTGGCTGGCGGCGCAAATATCTTCGACGACTTTGATGACGAATATGGGGCCACCAGTTGGGAATTGGTGGTGGAACGTGATCCCGAATTCATCGTCATTGCCGATTACGGCTCCACCGCCGCCGACGCAAAACGTGATTTCTTGCTGAACTATGCACCACTCAGCGATGTGACCGCCATCCGTGAAGAACGCTTTGTGACTGTGCCCCTGCGCTATGTCATCGCTGGTTTGCGGAATCCCACCGCGGTTCGTATGCAGGCCGAGGCATTTTACCCCGAAAAGTTTGCCGAAGCGGCAGAAGCTAGAGCAGGGAATCGTGGCGCAGACAGTGCTGCTTTCCCCGTCACCATTGACAACTGTGGCTTGGCAATCACCTATGACCGCGCGCCCCAACGCGCCGTGACCATGAATCAGGCAGCGACAGAGATCATGTTGGCGCTTGGGTTGGAAGAGTCGATGGTGGGCACCGCCTATTTGGATGACACGATCCGCCCCGATCTGGCCGACGCTTACGCCAGCGTACCCGTCCTCGCGGAGCAGTATCCCGCTCAAGAGGTGCTCTTCAACGCGGAGCCAGACTTTGTCTACGGCGTCTATCGCAGTGCCTTTGGCGACGAAGCTGCTGGTCCGCGCGCTGCGCTACATGGCCTGGGCATCGGCTCCTATCTATCGGAAGTGGCTTGCGAAGAGGAAGCAGTGCGTCCCGACGAAGCCACCTTTGCGATCGTCTTTGCCGAGATCCGCACTATCGGCGCTATTTTTGGGGTGATCGAGCGCGCCGAGGCGCTGATTGCTGCGCTGCAGGCACAACTGGACGACCTCCTCACCACAATTGGCGATGGTGAGCCGGTCTCGATCTTCTGGTTCGACAGCGGCGATGACGAACCGTTTGTCGGCGCGTGCTGCGGTACACCGAACATGATCATTGAGGCCGTGGGCGCCAAAAATAGCTTCGCCGACGCAACAGGCAACTGGGCCACCGTCAGTTGGGAAGCGGTCATCGCGCGCGATCCGGAAGCCATTGTGATCATTGAGGCTGACTGGTCACCGGCGCAAGAAAAAATCGATCTGCTGCGCAACAATCCGGCCTACTCGAGCATCAGAGCTGTGCAGGACGAGCGTTTCATTGTCATTCCCTTCAGTGCCACTACCTTGGGCATCCGCAATGTTGACGCTGTGGTGGCGTTGGCCAAGGGACTATATCCAGAAAAATTTGAATAATGTGTGTAAGTACAGTGTACCCTAAATTTTTTGTTTTTCGGCCCCCCCCGGCCTCCCCCAAGTGTGTCTTAGCTTTACCCATAAGTCCAGAAGGTGGAATGACTCTCTCTGGGACATGACCGGCATCTGGGAGATGCCGGTCATCTTGACCCCAACTCTACCTCTGGTAGAAAAAGATGTGGGTAAGGGTAAGCCACACAGGCGAGGGCTGGGGAGAATTCGACGTCCGCACCGCCATGAATGGACGGTGCTAGCATACAGCGCCCGCTGAAGCGGGCTTCAGCCTGCGTTGTGCACCAGACCGGCGGCTTTAGCCCCGGGCGGGGTATCTTATAAAACTTAAGTTACAGAGTAGTGTACCCTAAATTTTTTGTTTTTCGGCCCCCCCCCCCGGCCTCCCCCAAGTGTGTCTTAGCTTTACCCATAAGTCGAGAAGGTGGAATGACTCTCTCTGGGACATGACCGGCATCTGAGAGATGCCGGTCATCTTGACCCCAACTCTACCTCTGGTAGAAAAAGATGTGGGTAAGGGTAAGCCCAAGTGGGGGAGGAGCTGCCATTTCGTCGACTAGCAACCACTGACTAGCAATCACTGACTAGCAACCACTGGCAAAGGACAAAGTACAAAATTCATGTCTGTCACAACCCTTAATGCCACCACAGCCGACATCGGCTGGGCAGAACAAGTACGCTTTTGGCTGATCCTGCTGGGATTGGTGACCTTGCTCGTTCTCTCGATCACCCTAGCTGTGGTAATGGGGCCGGTCCCAATTCCAATGACGACCGTCTCGCAGATTGCCTGGGCACAAATTCTGAAACTTCTGGGCGGCACATGGAGCGGTGAGTGGTCTCAGGCGCAGTTTAACATTATCTGGCTGATTCGCTTTCCGCGTGTGCTACTGGCGATCTTTGTGGGCGCGGGACTGGCAGCGGTGGGCGTGGCCATGCAGTCCGTCGTACACAACCCGCTGGCCGATCCCTATATTCTCGGTGTCTCATCCGGTGCATCAGTGGGCGCGGTGACCGTGCTGGGGCTGGGCTGGTTTGCCTTTGCTGGCACGTACGCCATTGCCATGGGTGCTTTCCTCGGCGCGCTGCTGACCTTTGTCATTGTCTTTCTGCTGGCCCAAAGTAGCGGCCGCCTATCGCCCGGTCGGTTAATTCTTTCGGGGGTGGCCTGTTCCTATGTTTTCTCTGGCATCACGAGTCTGATCACGTTGACATCAGAGAACCGGGAATTGGCGCGCTCAGTGCTGGCATGGTTGTTGGGCAGCTTGGCCGGCACCAATTGGGTCGATCTCACCTTGCCAGCCGCGATGCTCTTGATCGGCACGATCTATCTGCTCTTGCAGGCACGCTCACTCAATGCACTGCTGGTGGGTGACGAAAGCGCAGCCACCCTGGGCGTCAATGTGACCCACTTTCGCCGCCAGCTCTTTTTGGTCATGTCGTTGTTGACCGGTGTCATGGTGGCGGTCAGCGGCGCAATTGGCTTTGTTGGCCTGATGGTGCCCCACATGGTGCGCATGGTTGTCGGCACCGATCACCGGCGTGTCTTGCCCGTGTCGATTCTGGTGGGTAGCATCTTTCTCATCTGGGTCGATGTGGTGGCGCGCGTCGTCTTTGACCCGGTGGAACTGCCCGTCGGGGTGATCACCTCACTCTTGGGTGGTCCCTTCTTTATCTGGCTCATGTACGTGCAGCGCAAAGCCATGCGGGAGGTATTATGAGTAGGGACAGATTGAAGAACGAGCCAGGGAAAGATGTAATCAAGAGCAACGAAGCAATGGATCAGGAAGTAATCGGTAGCGGCGTAATGGGTAACGACGCAATCGGTAGCGGCGCAATCGGTAGCGGCGCAATGGGAAACGGGGCAATCGGTAACGACGCAATCGGTAGCGGGGCAATGGGAAACGGGACAATGGGAAACGACGCAATGGGAAATGACGTAAGCAATGAACCACTAAAGCTCTTGGTGGAAGATGTCTCGTGGTCAGTAGCGGATCAGACCATTGTAAATGGCGTACTGCTCGACGTTGAGCCGGGCGAATTCGTGGGGCTGATTGGCCCCAATGGCAGCGGCAAATCTAGCCTCTTGCGGACGATCTACCGCATACTGAAACCAGATGCGGGTCTCATCAGCCTGAATGGCGACGATGTGTGGCGCATGAGCGCGCGTGAGGCTGCCCGCCGCACCGCGGTTGTGATGCAGGAACGTGCCACTGAATTCGACTTCACTGTCCACGAGATTGTGATGATGGGGCGCAACCCGCACAAAGATATGTTTGATCGAGATAACCAAGCGGATTTTGCCATCACGCAGAGGGTGCTGCGTCGTGTTGAGATGCTCGACTTTGCCAAACGCTCCTTCAATACGCTCTCTGGCGGGGAGAAACAGCGCGTGCTGGTTGCCCGTGCCCTGGCGCAACAGGCGCGCTTTCTGGTGCTCGACGAGCCGACCAATCACCTGGACATTCGCTATCAACTGGAAATGCTCATGCTGGTGCGCGCATTAGGCATTACCACGCTAGCCGCGCTCCACGATCTCAACTTGGCTGCCCAGTACTGCGACCGTCTCTTCCTGCTCGACCGTGGCAAGATCGTTGCCTCCGGTCCACCGGAACAGGTGCTCCACCCCGCGCTGATCCGCCAAATCTACCACGTCGACGCACACATTGAGCACAACACGCGGACAGGCCAATTGCAGATTACCTATATGCCGCTTGCCAACAGAAGCCATTGCCATCAACAACCATGATGTCATCATCCCGGTCATTTCCATTTGGCAACGATAGATTTGGCAACGATGGATTTGGCAACGATGGATTTCCGACCAATCAAGCAAGCAAGTGCGCGGGACCTGTTGACGCGCCATTCAGCTCTGTGTGATGATGTGGGGAAAAACAATGGGCAAAGCGCACCATGTCTTGCGCTTTGCCCAGGAACAAATTGTCAGCGACCATGCTGATTTTATTTGATGAATTTGGTTACGTACGCCGCTGCTGCCAGAGCAGGTAGATGAAAAAGGGTGCGCCGACGGCAGCGGTGATCAATCCACAAGGCAATTCAATCGGTGCAAAGATCGTGCGCCCCACGAGATCCGCGGCCACGACAATGAATGCCCCCAAAAGGCCCGATGCCGGCAACAGCCCACTGTGATCCGGCCCAACGAGGCGGCGGCCAATATGTGGGGCCATGAGGCCAACAAAGCCAATGGTCCCTGCAGCGGCTACCGTCGCCCCAGCCAGCGCCACCGCTGTCAACATCAACACGCCCCGCTGCCAAGCGACCCGTGTGCCCAATCCGCGCGCCACCTCTTCGCCCAAATTCAAGGTATTCAGATCGCGCGCCAGGATAAATGCCAACGGTGCAAAGATGATGACCCATGGCACCAATCCCCACACTTCATCCCACGAGCGTGCATAGACACTACCCGTGAGCCAGATCAGGGCCCGTTGCACGTCATAGATGTCACCAAAAGTGATCATCAACGTTGTCATGGCACCGGTTACCGCGCCCAAACCAATGCCGACCAGAATCAGCCGCAGTGGGGAATCGCCCCCGCGCCAGGCCAGCAGATAGATCAAGACGGCGATCAACAGCGCACCGCCAAACGCAGCGAGTGGGATCACCCCGGCTGGTACATCCTGAACCACGACAATCAATGTCACGGCCACTAGCCCGGCCCCTGCGCTAATCCCCAGAATATCGGGCGAGGCAAGGGGATTGCGCGTCAGCCCTTGCATGATTGTCCCCGAAATGCCCAGGGCCAATCCCACCATTGCGGCAACCAGCATGCGGGGCAGCCGCAATGTGTTCACAATAAAGTTGTAGTCGTCAAAGTTGGCAGTTGGCAGGTGTAGTACTGTCTTGATGACATCCAGCGGCGGAATTGGATATTCCCCCACGCCGATATTGACGACCATGATAGCCAACGTCACCAATATGGCAGATAATAGGACCAGCGGCACGCGACGGTCGAGCCGAAAGGAAAATGGAAAGCGATTGGGTCGAACGACGAGCCAAGATTGTTGCATCAGTTATCTCCTCACGCGCCAGCGTACCAAATAGACAAAGAAAGGCCCGCCGATTAACGCAGTCATCACGCCGACCGGCAACTCCATGGGGCGCAGCAGCAGCCGCGCTGCCACATCGGAGAAGATCAGAAAGCTGGCACCGAAGAGCGACGCGTAGGGCAGGATCCAGCGGTAATCTACGCCCACGAGAAAGCGCACCATATGCGGAATGACTAGCCCGATAAAGCCAATCGGTCCCGCCACCGCCACCGATCCGCCAGCCAACAAGACCACGGCAATGGCAGATAAGCCTTTTACCCAGCCGGTCCGCTGCCCCAACCCCTTGGCAACATCCTCGCCCAGTGAAATGGTGGTAATCTGTCGCCCCAAGGCAAAGGCCAGGAGTAGCCCACCCAACAGATAGGGAGAGACCTGCAACAGCAGATCCAAGTCACGGCCAGCCACCGATCCCGCCAGCCAGAAGCGAACCTCTTCCAATGTGCGTTGATTGAGAATGAGCACGCCGGTGGTGAAGGAGGAGAGTAATGCAGTTAACGCCGCGCCGGCAATGGTCAATTTGAGCGGTGTTGGACCACCACGGCCGAGGGATCCAAGGCCATAGACAGCCAGTGCAGTTACCAGCGCGCCGGCAAAGGCAAAGAGTGCATAGAGCGAAAGCGTACCGATATTCAAAAAGAAGACGGCAGCCACCACACCGAGCGCGGCACCGGTGTTAATACCGAGGATGCCTGGATCGCCCAGTGGATTGCGGGTCAACCCCTGCATGATTGCCCCAGCCACCGCCAGCGAAGCACCCACCAGCGCGGCCACCGCGGCACGTGGCACACGCAACGTGCGAATAATTAAATGGTCGGTCGACGTGCGGTCAAATTGAAAAATGGCGGCCCATACATCCGTCGGCGCAATATCCGCTGCGCCAAACGCAATGCTGCTCATCATCGCCAGCAGCAGCAGCCCAACACCGATCAGCAGGCCAAGTGAGAGCATGGCGCGCGAGCGGACAAAGCGCACTGTTCCACTGGTTTGAGAAATTGTTGTTGCTGTCATCTTCTTAGGATTTTTTTGTCTTGGAGTTTTCTGTCATGGGTAACTTTATCCACGCTCTCTACAACATATTGTGGATAGAGGTAGCTCTCGGTTCGACCGGTTGCAGGGACCGTTTCCACCGCATGCGACACGACAACCTGTGCTTGATAGGTTAACGGTTGACCTGCGCCACTTTGATAGTTGATCCGCACAATTGCCCACTGTGGATCTTCCGCATTGCTGTCCTGTTCAATGATCTCGCCACACTTGGCATGATCAAACCACTCCCATCCTGCCCGCTGCCACAACTCACGCTCTGCCACTTGCGCAAAGCTACGACCGATGCCAGCCCAACCGCGGTAGTGGCCGCGCAAAGCACTCACATCGCCGCTCCGGCGGATGATCTGTTCGGCCTGTTGCTCCTCAACGTAGGCCCAGTAGTGACCGGTGGGCATATCGATCAGTGTCGGTGCGAAAACATGGCCGCCAAAATGGCTCACGCGCCAGACGCGCAGATCGTCAGCGGCATAGGTATCACGCAAGTTGCGGTAGAGTGGATAGCCAAACTTGGCACAGGCGACATCGATTGTGCCGTGGGTACAGACGAGGATGTCGCGCACCTTCTCCGCGTCCGGCACCCGATAGCGCTCAAAGGCAGGCAGTTGCTCGCGCGCTTCATAGAGCGCCCACGCCAATGCCCCCACCTGCTCATCCGGTACAAAGTATTCCGCTTTTTCATAGTGGACAAAGGCATCAGCAGAACGGCGATAAAAGATCACGCGGCGATAGCCGTCACGGGCGTACTCGGAATCGGGCGCAATCATCAACGGGCGATGATTATAGGGTTGCCCCGCCTTGTAGCGTTCCAGCCAGAGTGCCAGCAGATCGATCACCTGTTGTGGCAGCAGACCGGCGGTCTGGTATATTTCCCGTTTCCACGGCAACGGCGTCTCGATAATAATCGCATCGTCGAAGCTGCCAGCATAGCCAGCCGGGTCAAGCCCCAAAGCCATCGCTGCCAGGTTGCAGTAAGATTTTTCGTTGGTCGGAATGGGTTGTGTATGATCAGTCATTAGTTGGTCGTTTTCAGAGTAACAGGGCTTAACGTAGCTATGACAACAGTCAATTAGGCGGCCTACCCCAGAACGAGTTAGAGAACGCCCTCGTGGTGGTTGCCTGGCTAGTGATTGTTGATAGTGGTTGATATATTGTCAGATAGCGGCAAAAAGCCCAGCAATCTACCTACGGTTGCCGGGCGCGGCCACACGCATCAGCATACCATGATTTCTACCGCGTATTAGGCAAATTTTTGGTAAATTTCAGCGGCATTTTGTGTGGCAGGGGTGAAGGATAGAATTAACCGTGGTTGCTACCCGGGTCAACCACGGTTAATTTGTCGTCGACCACCGTCTGCTCTCCTCCTCAAGTGCGTACCACATTGGGGGCCTAGACCAGACGCTCAATCTGATCCTCTTCTGTACGTCCCCGAAAATGGGACGCACTCCCTCCCAATAGGCACTTGACGTTTTACGTAATAGGTAATAATCCTACTACCATGATTCAATCGTTTGCCGACCGCACCACCGCCGCCATCTTTGCGGGGCTGGAGGTTCGCAGCATACCGCGTGGGCTGCAACAGCGCGCTGCCGAAAAACTTGCCCTACTCGATGCAGCCCATGCTGCCGAAGACTTGCGCGTGCCACCGGGCAATCGGTTGGAAAAGCTGCATGGCGACCGGGCCGGCCAATGGAGCATTCGGGTCAACCGGCAGTGGCGCATCTGCTTCACCTTTGTTGACGGCATGCATTTGTTGACGGCGATGCATTTGAAGTAGAGTTAGTCGATTCTCATTAAACGTTTATCCTGAAATTTTCTGTTCCCGTTGGGCCACAACCGAATTTCAGGATGGAATATGGGAGCTCCATGTCTATTTCAATCCATGAACTTGCAACCACAGATTTCTCTGATATTGCCACGGGCAATTCATTGGACCCCGTTGCACCAGGTACAATTTTGCTACACGATTTTATGGAGCCGCTGAACCTGAGTGCCAATGCGCTGGCCAACGCACTCCACGTGCCGGCCAACCGTATCACTGGGATCCTCCATGCAACCCGTGGCATCACCGCGGACACGGCGCTGCGCCTGGCGCGCTACTTTGGCACAACGCCCCAATTTTGGATGAATCTGCAGCGCAACCATGAGCTGCGGCGAGCGGAGGCCGAGAGTGGCGCGCGCATCCGGGAGGAGATCGTGACACGGCCGGCTGAAGTGTAATTTCACCCTGCCCACCCCGCCAACACGCACGCGCCCACGCGGATATCTGACTCCCGGTTGATCCGGGTAGTAGGATTCCCCCTGAATGAACGCCCTTTTTTTGCCACAGATTACACCCGCACATTTCCCGTCCATCTTGCGCCCCATGTCCCCTCTATGCGCGGCGTGCTGAACTGTGGGCAACAATGAGCGGTTTGCCTGACTGTGGTTCGCTGATGATCGAGGCGACCACGGTGCGCCTACATCAATCAAAGCGTTTCTCCGCTACTGCTATGCGGCACCTTCAGCACCAGCCGTTGCTTCAGTTCCATGGTTGCCTCGAGTTGCAATTAGAGATTGGTGATGGCTCAATCACCAATGACGAGTAAGCAATGGCAACGCTATTCGATTCCCAGCCGCGCATCATCAGATTGTGGACCAAAGTCAGGGTCGATCAGATTGGCAAAGGGATTGGGGGTGGCTGGTTCGGCGTCAAGGAGGAAATGATAGAGGTCGTCGATCACGAGGTTGGTGCCAATGATATTCCAACCGGCGACCCAAACGCTCCAGTTGACGACGTAGACCTCATCGTTCTGCGCGGCGGGTAGCGTTGCCCACAGCGCATTGCCAGCCATTGCGCTAAACATGCCAGACTCCTGCTCATTGCGCACCATGACAAAGAGTTTGTCGCTGGTGAGCAAGGGAATCGCCTCCAAGGAGAGGCTGCGTTCGGTGATCGCTTGAAACGCTGCGGGCATCTGTAAACCGGCCTCTGTTACCAATTCGGAGATAAAGCTATCCGTCCAGTAAATGTTGAAGCTGTCGGCACGGCTGCGGATAATGGCAATGGTTTCGTCTGTGGGGGCTTGGGCCGCATACGCAGCACGGAACTCGGCGAGCCGCACGTCGGTCTGCTCGACCAGCGCTGTGGCCGCTGCTCCTTTCCCGACCACGTCGCCGGTAAAGAGCAGGTTGCCACGCCAATCCACATTGGTGACGGTACTGACCGCGACCGGGGCCACTTTTTCTAATAGCGCCAGCGACTCCGCGTCCACGTCAGTTGACATAGCCAGGATCAGATCGGGATCGAGCGCCAACATCGCCTCGTAATTGGGACCGTCGGTAGCACCAACGCTGGGAACAGTTGCAGTCGTATCACCCAGGTACCGTGTGAAGTCGCGTCGAGTCCAATCTTGCACACCAATCGGGGTGACATCCAGCGCCAGCAGGTTGGCCATCACACTTTCGTTCATGGCGATGATACGTTCCGGCGCAACGGGAATGCAGGTCGCGCCAAAGGCCCCTTCAACGGTGCGATAGCCCGCTTCGCAATGCGCTGCGCCATCGCTATCGGTTTCCAGAGAAGTTGCTGGAACCTCGTTGTGAATTGGCAGAGTGCGTGTGCCGAGCCCCATGGCATCTGCCAGCTGTGGCACCAACTCCTCCAGCAGATAGGGTAAGCTCAGCACCGTGACAAACGAAGTCGCGCCCCCCAACGGGTCGTTGAAGCTGCTGAGATGGACCTCGCGGCCTTCGGTGTGGACCGGCAAGCTCTGATAGACGGGGCCACCCAACTCCCCTTCGGCCTCCTCCGCGTCGAGCCAGATGATCACATCGACATCGAGCAGGTCAGCACGCTCCATGCTGAGGTTACCGCCAAATTCGGTGCCGGTCACTTCCTGCAACCCTTCCGGCAGCGTAAAGCCCAGCATGGTGAGGAAACGGCCGCGCACATCCTGATCGCCATAGACCCATATGCCCTGCCACGGCGTTGCCACAATCGAGCTGGCCGCGGTAAATTCAGGATAGGCTTCCTGAACCGCAGTGAACTGCGCTTCCACGTCGGCAACCAACGCTGCTGCGGCGTCCGCCTGCCCCACCGCCTCGCCAACCGTCAACGTCAACGCCTGCCACGGAATGCCATAGTCGACATATGCTTCTGGCTGGGCCACGGTCGGTGCAATTTGTGTGAGCAGGTCATACTCTTCCTGGGTAATGCCTGCGTAGAGCGCCAGGATCAAGTCCGGTTGCAAGCCTGCAATGGCCTCGAAGTTGATCGTCTCGCCGCCCACCGCCGCGGGAACCTCACCACCAAGCGCCGCCACTTCATCCTGTGCCCAGGGCCAGATCGAGCCGGGGTAGTCACCAAACCACTCGGAAGTGCCCACCGGCACAATACCCAATGCCAGCAACGCGTCCTGTTCCATCAGGCCCACGGTGACAATGCGTGCGGGCTTGGCTTCCAGGGTCGTGCTACCATATTTGTGCGCAATGGTGACGGGGAAGGCATCCACCGTTGTATTATCGCCCGTGGCCGGTTCCGCAGCGCTCTCTGTGTCATTGATTTCCAGACCAAAGATGTCGATCAAATCATCGAGTACCAGGTTGGCCGATTGCACGCCAAGGCCGGCGATCCAGGTGTCATCGTTGACGTCAATGGCGTTGCCACTCTGGACACCGCCCAGGGTGGTCCAGAGTTCACTCTGGAGGAAGGTATCCTGATCGCTGTCATCTTGGGCATAACCGGTGATGAAGATGTAATCGGCGTCAATATCGGCTACCTGTTCCAGACCGATTTCTGCGGAGAAAAGATCCTCATCCTGCGCGGGTGGCCGGGGCAAGCCCACATCTTGCAAGATGTAGCCGATGTACGAGCTTTTGAGGTAGAGACGTACCTGACCGGGGCGAAAACGGATGATGGAGATGGTCGGCAACGCATCGCCCAGCGCTTCACGAATGGCAGCGGTGCGCGCATCATAGGCGGCTATCAGTTCTTCTGCTGCGGCGCTCTTGCCCAACGCTGCGGCGTGAAGCCTAAAATTGTCCTGCCACGGCACGCGCAACGACTCAGTCAACACCGTGGGCGCGATTGCGGATAGTTGGTCATAGATCTCTTCATAGCGCTGTTTGCTACCCAGGATCAGATCCGGGTCGAGCGAGACAATCGTTTCGAGATTCGGTTCACCGATTGTGCCGGTGTCGGTGATGCCAGCGAACTGGTCGGTAAGATATTCCTGATATTGTTGGATATCACGAATCGGCGCGCCGATGATATTTGCACCAAGTGCCAGCGCATTGTCGATCTCGCCCGTATCGAGCACGACCACACGCTGTGGATCGACGGGAACCTCCGCTTCGCCCATGGCGTGAGTGATGGTCTGGGTTTCGCTCTGTGCTTCGCTCACCGTCTCTGGCGCCGGTTGCACGGGAATGGCACAACCAACGAGGAGACAACCAACGAGGAGCAAGATGAGCAGCAACGAGAAGTTGGGTCGTGAGAAATAGTTCATCCAGCTAGTCCTTTTGTTAGTCCTGTTGGGCGTAAATACCACGGCGGTAAACAAGCCCATGCTACTTGCATGAATTGGGTCAGTTTGCCATGGGCTTATTTACGCCGGGATTTACTAGTCCTGTTGGGCGTAAATACCACGGCGGTAAACAAGCCCATGCTACTTGTGTGAATTGGGTCAGCTTGCCATGGGCTTATTTACGCCGGGATTTACTAGTAGTTATTTATTGTGTCAAATATTTTTCAAGATCATCCAACACTGCATGCGCTGAGTGCAGACCGCCAAAATTCATCCAATGGTCAGGATTGACGCGGTAGGCTTCGCCGGCCTGCACCGCGGGTAACTGCTGCCAAATTGGATTCGCGGTGATTTCGTCAACCAGTCCGGCGGCACCGTCAGCATCGTTGGCACCAGCAGCCACGTAGAAGAGCACATCACCAGTGAGATTAACGATACCTTCCCAATCTAAGCGTTCCCAGCTATTTTCAGCGGTGCCGTTCTCAAATTCGGGACGCACAACCCCGGCCTCGCTCATCACAGCAATTGGTGCATACGCATTGGGCGCGGCGCGGTAGAGTTGAAAGCCACCAGGCACGGCGCGCACAAAGGAGACTTCGATGTCGCGCAGATTCTTGCGTATCTCTGCAACACGGGCGTCGTAGGCTGCCAGCTCCGCATTGGCTTTTTCGGTTGCACCGCCAACGTCGGCGATGATCCGGTACCACTCTTTCCAGTTGGGTGTAGCGATCAGGACAGTCGGTGCGATTTGGCTCAGTAAGTCAAGACTTTCCCCATGATAATAGGCGTCACCAATGATAACGTCGGGCGCTAATTCGGTTATTGTCTCTAAATTGGGCTCTTCAAACGCGCCAATTAATTCAATCGCAGCGGTCTCTTCCGCGCTCAACGCGCTGGGGAATGGTCCATCTTCGCCATACAAGGCAGTACCGATCACTGGCAGGTCAAGTTTGACGGCCATCTGTAGCGCATAAAATGGGCTCAAGGTGACTACCCGTTCAGCATTTTCAGGAACACAGAGAGAGCCACCAACAATCTCATCATGGGTAAAGAGACGATGGCCAGCATCACAACTTTCGGCGGCGGCAGCTGATTGATCGGCGCTCTCCATCGCAACTGTAACCGCTTCGCCCGTAAGCGCCTCAACCACAATATCTACAAGCACTTTTGCCGAGAGTGGCCCGCCAAAGAGCCAGGTGTCGCCGCCAAGCGGATAGGCGTTACCATTCTGGACAAAGTCGATACTCTCCCACAGCGGCAGGATCGATTCACGTTGGAAGACGTTGTTCTCATCCTGCACCACATAGAAAAAGTTGACATTGCCAAGATCGGGCAACGTTTCCATGCCAACGGTGGTAAAGCCATAGAGTTGGAATTCCTCATCCGACCAGCCATTTTCCAGACCGATTTGCTCAACAATTTCAACCCCCATTGCGTTATCGGTGAACAGGCGGATCGAGACGGTATCCTGACCAAAGGCTTGGGCTAGGATAAAGGGCTCCCCAGCCATACCAGCGGCTTCGACCTGGGCGCGCGCCGCGGCAAAATGTGCTTCCATGTCGGCCAACACCGCGGCCCCCTCCGCCGTGCGCCCCACAATGTCGGCAATGGTCATAAACGCGTCTTTGACCGCGGTGAATTGGGTCGTCTCCTCATCGGTTGGGTAGACATCAAATGCAACGGTCGGCGCGATGGCGCTCAGCTCATCATAAGTATCGGCAATGCGAAACGCGGGGGCAATGATCAGATCGGGTCCGAGTTGGGTCAAGGTTTCCAGATTGGGCTCTTGGCGTGTGCCCACATCAATGACATCATCGGCCAACGCGACTCCAATCTTCACCCAACTGTGGTAGCCATCAATATCGGCCACACCTGCAGGCTGCATACCGAGGGCCAACAGATCTTCGGTGTAGCTCCATTCCAGCGTGACAACCCGTTCAGGGGTGCCGGTGATTTCGGTCTCGCCCAAGGCATGGGTAATGGTGCGGGTTGCGGCACTTGTCGTTGCTGCATCGGCGGCTGCCTCTGTTGTTTCGCTTGTGGTCTCTGTCTGAGCCTCCTGCGCTACCGGCACACAGGCGGTAAACAGGAGCGGCACAAGTAGCAGGAGGTTTAACCATAGGTGGTTTGGCTGTTTCATGTTTAGTCTTCGCTCTTTTGTCATTGTTTTATTGTCATTATTCTTTTGTCATTCGTCGCTGTTTTTTATCAGTGGCTTTTCGTCATCGGTTGACCGTTGGGGTGACGCCGTCGCACCGGATGACATTGCGGCGCGCGCTACAAGCTGCGTTACCCATGGTTCGCCGTTGGCGCGGCAAAGCAATTGGGCCTCCCACGCGCCAACGGCTTGACGCTTATTCGCTCTGGGCAAGTCGGGTTGCAGCAGAATGATCCAATTGCTTTACGCCAACGTCGCGTAGAGTTCATCGAGCAGGCGCAGCGCTTCCATGGCAGCATAGATGGAGCCCTGATTTGTGCGCGTGTCGGTAGCATCGATGATGGTGGCTGATGTCCTGTTGCCGGTAGCAGTGTCAAGCGCAGGAGTGGCGGGTAGCCCTGCACAGCCAACTGGAAATAGCGTCAACAGCAACGCAGCTGAAATTAATCACGGATGGAGAGGGGGCGTGGGTGGGGCGCGCGAATCGCGCGGAGTGAAGGATTTTCATGAGCATCTCTCTGTCTTGTATAAATGTACGAAGAACGTTTCTCGACACCAGCGTGTCGATGGCGACACAGTCACACCAGCGTGTCGATGGCGACACAGTCACACCAGCGTGTCGATGGCGACACAGTCACACCAGCGTGTGACACGAGTGGCAGACGCAGATCAAAACAGAGAGAATTTGCAAAGAAGTTGGCGCTTCTCGGCAAATCTGGTACACTTGTCTTGATTCAGCATGGGCGGTAGTGCGCTACTGGTCCTAGCGTTCTACACAATGGTCCTGTTGAATTTCTCGAGCCGGCTCGCAAGAGTCGGCTTTTCTTCTTATACTGTCCGTTTTTGAGTTGGCAATTTAGCGTGCTGATTCACCCGTCAAGAGTTCAAAACTGCTTTGTTGTTTGTGGACAGACACTTGTTATACTGGCACAGCGACGCGGCCATTTGTGTTTGTCACTACCGGAATCGGCGTGACCGGTTCGGCACGACGGATGGGAATACACATGGGGGTGCCGGTTACGGGGTCAGCGACGATTTGGGCGTGTATGTGAAAGACCTGCTCAACCATGTCTGCCGTCAACACAGTGCTTGGTTCACCCGCGGCACAAATTTCACCGTCGCGCATGGCAACCAGGTGATGGGCATAGCGACAGGCCTGATTCAAGTCGTGTAAGACCATGATGATGGTGCGCCCAGATTGATTCAGGGTCATCATCAGTTCTAACACTTCCAGCTGATAGGCAATATCGAGAAAAGTCGTCGGTTCATCGAGCAGCAGAATCTCAGTCTCTTGAGCCAGAGCCATTGCAATCCATCCCCGTTGCCGTTGGCCACCAGAGAGTGTATCGAGCGGCCGGTCGGCAAAGTCAATAATGTTGGTAATGGTCATTGCCTCTTCGGTCAACGCCTCATCCTCTTTGGACCACTGCTGAAACCAGCTCTGGTGCGGATAGCGTCCCTGGGCAACCAACTCACGAACAGTTAGCCCTTCGGGCGCAACAGGGCTCTGCGGCAAAATACCGATCTGTTTCGCCAACTCTTTCGTCGGCATGGTATGAATCGCCTTGCTGTCGAGATAGACGTGGCCTTGCTTGGGAGAAAGCAACCGCGCCAGCCCACGCAGCAGTGTAGATTTTCCACAACCGTTGGGACCAACCAGTGCCGTAATCTTGCCAGCCGGCACCCTCAGTTCGAGACCGTTGATGATCATATTGTTGTCGTAGGCCAAAGCCAACTGTTCCGCGTGTAACCGGTGCATCAGATCCTCTTCTTCGCTCAATCAAAAGCGGGTGTAGCCACAAAACACAAAAGCCCCAAACGATTGCAGAAAACAGAATTTGGCATGTGCTCTATGGTAATTTTATTTTTCACTCTTCCTCATTTGCCCCGGGTGGCATTCTTGCGTACCGGGCCTCTTTGGCCATGCCAGCGCGCCAAGCGAGATTGCCTGGATCCGACGGCGCAACAGATCTAACCTCTCGTCACAACTGTTTTTTGCAATCGGTGGGGATACCACTAAAGTGGGGACTGTTCGAAAGTCAACCGCACGATAATGGCACAAGAGCTCATCCTGAAATCTGGTTGTGAACCCTGTCTTGCCGCTCGCTTACACGGTGGGTACGTCGATCATCAGACGTAGGATAGAGTCGATTCAAGGATGAGGGTTTGCCTACGGTTGTTTGATCTAGATTCTACCCGAGGTTGAATTGCATGACTTTGGGGAAAAGATGGCGCAGCTCTTTTTACATCTGGTGCGAGCGAAACAAGTGAACACTTGTTTCGCTCTTCTTTATGGACATAATTGGGTTTCGCCAAAGGCGATGGTTATCCTTGCAAATGAGCTTCGGCAAACCACAGCATTTTGTCGGCAACCTGCGAAATTTCGATAAAGAGATCAGACGTGCCTAAATCACCGGCTTGATCGGATTGATT
Organism: Caldilineaceae bacterium; assembly: GCA_965228585.1. Lineage (GTDB taxonomy): Bacteria > Chloroflexota > Anaerolineae > Caldilineales > Caldilineaceae > JAHBVH01. The sequence goes on along the minus strand of CBDDHX010000004.1, from coordinate 522,491 downwards.
GGCTGCGGCGCGTACCGACGACGCGTATTGTGCCCAACGCTCCACAACAATTTTAACCATTGTGGTGCCGTCGAAGGCATCACTGGGAAATTCCGGCAGTTCCGATGCCGCCGCCGCCATTCGTGTTGTCCCAAGAGCCGTCCCCCCAAGTGCAGTTGTGCGCTCGGCAATTGTGTCTCCATATTCAAGAATGCTATCAGCCATCTTGTCGAAAAGCACGTGCAACTGCTCGAAATAGATTCCTTTGACATTCCAATGCGCCTGCTTGGTCTGGCTGTAGAGATCGCTGGTATTGGCCAGTTGTTGGTTACAAAGCGCAATCATCTCTTCACGAATTTCGGTGGACAAGTCGATGCTGGTTTCATGTAACGTTGCGGTAGTCTGCTGAACATTTGTATCTTGTAGTTTTGTACTCATTGATTTTTTTCCTTTGCACTGTTGACCACATGATCTAAATTGCGCCCCTTCCCGTTGTAGGGCAAACATAATTCAACCCGCTCTCGCGTAGAAAAGCAGATTGCAAGTTGAGCCATGTGATGCACTTGGCTAGCGATTGGACGGGACAGCATACAGTATAGTTACCGTTCAGCAAGTAAAATGTTTGAAATGCTACGTTTGAAGAATTCCTTGTAACTGGACTTACGCAACTTGTCGAGAAGGGCCACCAATCGCGTTGCCTGCTCTCCACTGGTAAGCTCTTCTCGGTGCGTAGGTCAAGTTATTAATTGATCGAAAATCCACCGTTAGAAGCCAAGTCTACATTCGTACCAGCGCGATAAGGGCTAAAGGTGACTTCAAAATCTATCCACCGAACGGTACGGCGTGGCAGCCGTTCCACCGCTCTATGCACCAAGGCGCAGAACGCATAGCGGTCTTTCTCGTGAATAAAGAGCCGCTGGCCATTGAGCGAAAGCACGTAGGTTGCTGCCCATTCACGATCTTCATCCTCCATGTCTGAGCGCAACGCATCATCCAATATCAACAAATCAGCCATACGCATTTGCAGCGTCACATACTCCCAGGTTAATGAAATCTGGTGATTTTGCAACAGGTTAATCGAGCGAGTATCACTGCCTGTCGCTAAACAATCAAGAGTTTTGATCTTCATAAAATTATACTTGGATCTTTATGGGGCTGCAGAGCAGCTTCTTGCTGTTGGCCGCTCGACCACATTTGCTGCAAATGTGCGTGGGTTGATTTACCAAACACATAAACGATTTGGCATCCTCTTTTAACACAGATTTTTTTAGTTTGCATAGTTCTTTGGCCACTGTATTACTCCGGTAAGACTAATTCTGTCGCTCGGCTACACGTGGATCGTCTAAAGCAAGCGCTGTTTGAATACGGTACTGCTACTTCTTTGGTAGACCGTCAAGAAATCTACCGTTTGCAAGCCAACTGCGCTATAGAGCATCGATCCCATTCAATTTTGCGACATTCTACCAATTCTCAGCTGTGCGCAACCAGTGCGGCCATGAACCTGACTGATCCATATCAACCATATACTGGCGACCTTGCAAGCTAACAATAGGTGAGAGTATAGCATGATTTTTTGCTAATTTTCATCGAATGTAGAGAGGATTTCTATCGGTGTGAGTTAACTACATCTGTCAGCGTGCGTTAAATGAACATGTAATTGAGATTAATTGTCGAATTAACAGGGCTTTTATCGGCGATGCGATGGCACACGGGTACTGCCGGGTTTGGTCATTGCCTATCTCAACAGTCAGCAGCCAACGGCAAAAGTAACAGCCTTGGCCTTGCAACCTTGGCGCACAAATGAGATTTCGTATCATTTGCAATTAGGCGGATTGGGAGAGTGTCGATATAATACCGCTGAACAATCGAGAATCATTCTCAAATAGAGCAAGAAGAGGGAACTTATGATCGCGCCTATAAACCATCCCCATCCGCCGCATGCGCAGCGGGATACCCGCCTGCCCGTCACCGTACTTTCGGGTTTTCTGGGCGCGGGGAAGACCACGCTGCTCAACCACATTCTCCACAATCGGCAAGGGCTGCGCGTGGCGGTGATTGTCAACGACATGAGCGAGGTAAACATCGACGCCACAGTGGTGGGTGGCGATGCACAGCTCAGCCGCACCGACGAAAAACTGGTCGAAATGAGCAACGGCTGTATCTGTTGCACCCTGCGCGAGGATCTGCTCAAGGAAGTCAACGAACTGGCGCGGACAGGCCGCTTTGACTATCTGCTCATTGAGTCCACCGGCATCTCCGAACCGATGCCGGTGGCAGAGACATTCACCTTCAATCTAGAAGGATATGAAGGATTTCTCGGCGACGTGGCAAGGCTCGATACGATGGTCACAGTGGTCGATGCCTTTAATTTCTTGCGCAACTATGAAGCCGGTGACGCGTTAGCTGATCACGACCTTGCCATCGATGAAGAAGATCAACGGACAATTGCCGATCTCTTGATCGAACAAGTGGAATTTGCCAATGTGCTCATTCTCAATAAGAGCGACCTGGTGTCAGCTGAAGAAGCTGGTCGGCTAGAGGCAATTTTGCGTCTGCTCAATCCAACAGCAACTTTGCTATGCACCCAGCAGGGCAACGTTGATCCCAGCGCCATTCTCAACACAGGCTTGTTCCGCCTTGACCAGGCAGAAGGATATAGCATGTGGCTGCAAGAGCCACGCTTTGCCCCCACGCCCGAAACCGAAGAGTATGGGGTGGGTACTTTCCTCTACACCGCGGATCGCCCGTTCCATCCGCAGAGACTACGCTCGTTCCTCGAGCGGGAGTGGCCCACACTACTGCGCTCCAAAGGATTTTTCTGGCTGGCTTCTCGACCGGGTGAAGCGGGCTACTGGTCACAGGCAGGGGCACTGCTAACGATTGAATACGCTGGACTCTGGGTAGATCAAGAGACGGAGGAACCGCAAGCGAGAGAGATGGTAACAGGGGAGTGGGCGGATGAGGAGCTTGAAGCAGATATGGGGATCCCGCGGCAGGAGTTGGTCTTCATTGGCGTTGAACTGCCCAAAGAGACAATGATCGCCCAGCTAGATGCTGCCCTGCTCACCGATACCGAAGTCGCAGAAGGGGTAGCCAAGTGGCGCACCTATCAGGATGAGCTGCCCGCTTGGTAGATTTATATATGCGTGTACCACAAGATCTGCCATTCGCAATGGCACGACGCAGCAGCTCAGCGCTTGATCCGGTGAAGAGGCGTTACAGGGGTGAATGGGTCGCACCGCGGCGGGTGTGCAGCGCACAGGTGACACGATCGTGGGGCGGAGTTGGGCTGTTGAGACCTGTGCAACGCACTCGTGTACCGCAGGGATCTGCCATCCGCGGTGGCACGACGAAACAGCTCGGCACTTGATCCGGTGAAGAGGCGGTACAGGGGTGAACGGGTAGCACCGCCGCGGGTGTGCAGCGCACAGGTGACACGATCGTGGGGCGGAAGTTGGGGTGTTGAGACCTGTGCAATGCACTCGTGTACCACAAGATCTGCCATTCGCGGTGGCACGACGAAGCAGCTCGGCGCTTGATCCAGTGAACGGGCGTTCCAGGGGTGAATGGGTCGCACCGCGGCGGGTGTGCAGCGCACAGGTGACACGATCGTGGGGCAGAGTTGGCCTGTTGAGAGCTGTGCAATGCACTCGTGTACCGCAGGGAGCTGCCATCTGCGGTGGCACGACGAAACAGCTCGGCGCTTGATCCGGTGAAGAGGCGTACAGGGGTGAATGGGTCGCACCGCGGCGGGTGTGCAGCGCACAGGTGACACGATCGTGGGGCAGAGTTGGGCTGTTGCGACCTGTGCAATGCACTCGTGTACCACAAGATCTGCCATCTGCGGTGGCACGACGAAGCAGCTCGGCGCTTGATCCGGTGAAGAGGCGTTATATAGTTGCTGGCGATGGTTGAGGCGTATCTGTTATCTCCTGCAACAAGTGCCACACCCGATGGCGCCAATCGTGTACTTGTCCCTGGTTCTGTGCTGCTTCAGCCACCTTGGCCGGCAATGATGTGGCTGTGGCAGCGATGTATTGGCCGATGACATTGTGATACCAGTGCGAATTCGCGACATGGCCACTCTGCTGGGCAACGGCGTACAGCTCGACGGCAGCCGCTCTCTGTTCCTCTTCGGTGCTTTCTTCAGTATATAGCAAAGCAAGGCTGGCGAGCGCTGTCATGCTGGGCAAAAAAATCAGCGTGTCCACAGCGATTTGTAGGTTTGCATAAATATAGTTGCGCGCTTGCTGCAAGTCACCCAGCCGTAATGCCACAATGCCCAGACAACCGAGCGTCTGACCCAATCCATTCATATCTTCTGTCGTGCGAAATAGGGTAAGGGCTTCCAACAAGTAGGTGTCTGCTTCGGCATAGCTACCTCTGGCCATTGCAATGCGGCCTAAATTTTTCACGGCATATCCGCTCGACATTTGGGGATATATGGGCAATGTCTGTTTGAACCGAGCTTCTGCCTCGTCATAGCGCCCCAAATGCATGAGGGCAAAGGCAGAAACGATGGTTGGCGTGCCGGGCACGCTGGACAAGCCCAGTGTACGGTAGACGGAGAACGGTTCCTCAAAGAGCTGTAGGCCCTCGGTAAACTTGCCGCCGTAGACCAAAATACCGACCCACGTGTGGATTGCGTCGGCCCGTTGGGCGGATGCATGCAATGTGGTAAAGAGCACAATCGATTGCTGGATTAGCGCTTCTGCTTCTGCAAACCTGCCCTCCCAACGGGCGATATGGCTTAGATTTTTGAGCGATTCGCCAATTCCTCGGACATCACCCACGCTTTGACGCAGCGCCAATCCTTCTTCGGTCAAGGCTCTGGCACGCGCCAGAAACCCCATTGGTTGCAGAGCACGCACAACCAGATCGATCCCCCGCGCAATAGACCAGGGATCGTCAAGCGTACGAAATAGTACCAGGGCCTGCTCCGCCGATGCTCTGGCCTCTTTGCGGTCGATCCCGTGGGCAATTTCGGCTTCTTCATGGAGCAACTGGGCTTGTTCGAGGCGAGTATCGTGGTCGGCGAGTGACGGATCTCCCAACCAGCTGCGTGCTTGCTGGAGTGCCTGCTGTGCGGAAGGGTCCTGCTTCAGGTGGCGGTGGAATCTGCTTAACCAAAGGAAGACGCGAATGGCAAAACGCACCGAGTCAGGCGGTGCCGCTACTGTGTCAGTAGCTTGGGAAGCATCTGCTCCATTCCTAGCAGGCAAAGTCGTGGCCAACCGCGCCACAGCCAGTTGACACAACGCTTCCCCCTCATGCAGCCGGTTCTGCCATAGATAGAACAAGCCCAGGCCATCAAGAGCCTGGGCTAGCTGTTGAATCCGCCCGCGTTTTACGGCCCACTGCCAGGCCACGCGCACATTTGCGCTCTCCGCCTCAATTTCGGCGATTGCCACTTGCTGACCCGTACCTTTCAACGCCGCTATGCGCTGCGCAAGGAAGGTACAGTAGAAATCACTATGCGCATCATGAAGTGTCGTCGCTTCATCTGTCAAGGGTTCCGATAACGTGCGCCGGGGCAGTTCCTGGATGACATAGCGCCCAGAGGGATAATCGTGAATGAGCGATTGCTCAGCTAGGGCCGCCAAGGTTGCAGCGGTGGCGCCAACAACTGTCTGCGCTGCCGCGCGCGTGAAGCCACCGTGAAAGAGAGTCAGTTTCTGCAAGGTCGTTTGTTCAAGCTCGGTTACTCGGGACATTGTGATCGCTCGGTTTCCAGTTCGTCCAACGGCTCTTTTGCCGCGACGCCAACAACCAGTAGCTTTGACTCACGGCTCTCGCTCAACGATTGCAACCATTCTCGGATTCACGCGACTTTCCCACAAAATTCACGCTTTTTCCACACTTTCGGCTACGGGCCCACGCTATAGTTGGCATTATTAGTGCGCAGGTGCACAGAGCACCGCCTTGAACATGAGCTAATGGATGTGGGATGAAGAATACGAAATCTGTGATTATCCGCTAATCACCAGCCGCCAGCCATTGATACGATGACACGTCAAGTATAACACACGATCTTGAATCATCATTGGCTTCGCCAAGGAGGGTACGGATTACATTTGGGGATTTTCTCCGGACAGTTGAATCACTGCTGCTCTGTAATCCCCTACTCTGTAATTCCCCGCTCTGTAATACCCTACTCTGGGACGTACCTACCAAGGAGGGCACTGCATGTCCACCCAAGAAGAAGCGAGCATTCACCGCATCTTTCTCCTAACTGTCTGGCGGGAGGAGACAGAGAGCTGGCGTTTTCTGGTGGAAGATCCGCGCTCGGGTCGGCGCAAGGGGTTCGCAAGCGTTGCGGCATTGGTGGAGGGTCTGTTGGAGATGGTTGTTGCAGCGGATCAAGCATCCGCTCCAGAGGATGAAAAGGATCTCTGATCGAGCAATCCCGCAAACGTTGTACAACTTCGCTGGTGTAAAAGCAGGTGCAATCAGTACGACGTTTTGTTGGGTTAGCTGTTAATTGGGTTAGCTGTTAATTGGGTTAGCTGTGAAGGTGGTTGGGCATGATCCCCTGCATGCTCAACCATCTTCACAGCGCTATGCTCTTCATGTTCCAATGACTATGTAGGTAGGAAATAAGGAGAAAACAATCGATGGGCAAAGGTTTCACCATACTGCTTACCGCCGCTATTAGCATTATTTTTTATGACAAGGAGAAACAAGAAGATGTCTAGATCGACCATCACAATCACGGTACTTATGTTACTGACGTTGCTCACCGGTGCCTGTGTCCCCATTCAAGCGCCTCCCGCTACGGCCAACGATTCTGCGCTTGATGCCAAGATTGCCGAAGCAATGAGCGCGGCGGGGCCAGCGATCTCCGCGGAGGCCACGATTCTCGATTGGCCAGCGGAACCGGGCGATGAGATGATCGTAGTGCGCGAGGGTACCAACCGTTGGACATGCTTCCCCGCCATGCCCTACTATCCAGACGGTGTGGGTCGCCCCATGTGTGTGGACGAGGTTTGGCTGGCCTTCATGACGGCCCGAATGGCTGGCGAGGAATTCCCAGCGGTCACGGAACCGGGCATCGCCTACATGCTCGACGGCGGTGGTGGCCCCAGCATCAGCGATCCCTTTGCCATGGAACCCGCCCCCGGCAGTGATTGGATCAAAGATGCACCACCGCACGTCATGATCCTGACACCGGGTGACCTGTCGGCCTATACGCAAGTTCCCGGCAATGAACCGTGGGCCATGTTCCCGGATACTTCGTTCGCGCATATAATGGTGAACATTCACATGCCGGAGGCAACAGAGGCTGATGCAGCACAGGATCCCAAGATTGCCGAAGCAATGAGCGCGGCGGGGCCGGCGATCTCCGCGGAGGCCACGATTCTCGATTGGCCAGCGGAACCGGGCGATGAGATGATCGTAGTGCGCGAGGGTACCAATCGCTGGACATGCTTCCCCGCCATGCCCTACTATCCGGACGGTGTGGGTCGCCCCATGTGTGTGGACGAGGTTTGGCTGGCCTTCATGACGGCCCGCATGGCCGGCGAGGAATTCCCAGCGGTCACGGAACCGGGCATCGCCTACATGCTCGACGGTGGTGGTGGCCCCAGCATCAGCGATCCCTTTGCCATGGAACCCGCCCCCGGCAGTGATTGGATCAAAGATGCACCACCGCACATCATGATCCTGACACCGGGTGACCTGTCGGCCTATACGCAAGTTCCCGGCAATGAACCGTGGGCCATGTTCCCCGATACTTCGTTCGCCCACCTAATGGTGAACATTCACATGCCGGCACAGTAGGATCATGCGCTGACCCGCGACATGATGAGATCACTGGTCGTCGGTACGATGGCGGTAGTACGGGGTGCGTCCCACTTTTTTGGAATCTAGAGAAGGACTTTGGAGGCTTCCGGCGTGATGCCCAAATTGTGGGACGCACTCGCAGTGAATGTGAACCAACGGTGCACAGAATTAGCGAAAGACGATAATAGCAGAGATGACATTACCGCACAGTTCACCAGAGTCAGAAGGCGTTTCAGCGGCTGGCCTCAATCACCGAAACGTTGGCATGATCTCTGACGGTTTCCGACAACCGCTCCGCCGAGCGCACGATCACCTTGACCAAATGTCCACGTTCCAGCAATTCTTCGCCGAGCCATCGGCCAGTTGCTCCAGTTGCACCCACGAGTAAGATATTCATTGTTTCCCCTCGTCTCATTATCAATCCATTTGTCAATCTAATTTTCCAGTAGTCTCTCCTGAAGGGGTTGTTGTCACCTGATTACACTGGAGATCTCGCTCGGCGTTTAGACCTGACCAACTCCATCTCGGTTGACTACCAATTTTCAGAGAATCCGAATTTTTCTCATCAAACTCTGTCAGCCGCGCAGAATCTGGATAATACGATTGTAAACGACATGTGCCACCGTCACCTTGGTTCCACCGCCTGTATCGAAAAGCGGAACTAGCGGGGTGCCACCTGCTGTGTTCACAAACTGAACCACGACCGTATCAAGCTCTTTGTGATAGCGGGCGATACTCTGATAGCCCGGTAACAGACCGGTATGATCATACTCATAAATGGTGGAATAGATGGCCTGTTCATCAGCAGTTAACAATGAGCCATCGTTTAACGCTCGCAAGAATATGCCCACATCCTCTGCCGTGGCGATCATCGAGGCGAAATAGTTGCTCTTCAAATCGGGCTCCCAGCCTACCCAGTAGCCGCTCATTACATCGTCTACATCCACATCGTGCAGTGAAGCGTACGTATTGTTCAGTTCGAGCGGTATCAAAATTTCCTCTTTGATATATTGAAAATGGCTGTATCCCACCACTTTTTTAATGAGTTCGGCGAGCAAAAAATAGTTTGTATTGGAATACCCATACGCTTCATTTGGTTCAAAGTCCGCCGGTAAATCTAGGGCGTAGGCAAGCACTCGCTCGCGGCCTTGTGGCGGGTTGTCCCAGGGGTAATCAGGATGGTCGGTGAAATTGGGAATACCACTTCGATGCTGCACCATGTATTTCACAGTGATGGTGTCTGCATGTTCAATCCTTCCCACAAGTTCTGGAAAATGACTCGCGAGCGTATCATCCAATGACAAGCGTTCAGCAGCGACCAGTTTAGTGATGGCGGTGGCGATATAGAGCTTGTTGATACTGGCAATCTTGAACAGTGAATGGGGATCGGCTGGGATTTGATTTCCGCGGTCTTTCCAGCCGGCTGCATAAAATGCGGGTGGTTCACCTGCTTCATCCACATAGACAATAATTCCATCCAATCCATGCCCAAGTGCGGCATCGACTTGTTCTTGGACAGTGTTAGGTACCGGTCTGAGCCAAGCCCATATTATGTCCCAGGGCGAGAATATTACGATACAGATGATCCCCACCATAGGCATGATGATTCTAAGTAGTTGAACGATACGTTTTTTGCTTTGCATTTGTGCCCCTCCCGGGCAATGTTAGGCTTGCGATAAACTCGTCTCTTCACCAGCATTGATCACGATGTTGCCCGACTCGGCAGCCATTCCCGGTGAGTGAAACCCTTTCACGATGAGCCAAATTGGCAGCGTGTCACCGCTTGCTTCGTGCGTGATGGTCAGTTCCTCCAACCAAGCGATCCATCGATCCGCAAGATGGCCCTTGCTGCGAAGTTGGGTGTTGTAGTTGTCTGACGTGGCATACCCTTTCGTTGGCCGGTTTTCACAACCAGTTGTGCCACTTGCCTGCTGTACAAGCAGTATAGGGTATGGGCGGGATGGGGTATAGACACTAAAGTGTGGGATGGGGTATTGTGTTGGGTGTTGGGAGGGCGGTAGGCTGCAGCGGAGCACAGACATATCCGCGTAACCGGTTGAACGCAATGCGGTAGATCTGGTGCGTTTCAGATTGGGGCAGCCCGAGTGCGTCGCACTGGTCAAGCATTCGTCTGTTTACTTGATCAGTGCGACGCACTCCTGTGATAAAGAACTCGTCCCGAAACCGAAACACACCCCGGCAGATCAAACTCCCTTTACTTTTGGCAAGTCCGCGTGTAAAATAGCATCAATACTGATGTATTTTTCAATGGAGGAAGAGATGTTTGCAAAATTTGAGACTGTTCGCACAACCCTCACGCTCCCGGCTGATTTGGTCAAACGGTCGCAGCATTTCATTGACGGTGGCACAATTCCGAGCCGCAACGCGCTGATCGTGGCTGCGTTGGAAAGATATCTACTGGATTTAGAGCGGCAAGAAATAGACCGCCAATTTGCAGATATGTCCGAGGATGATACCTATCAAGCACTGAATCAACAAATCGCAGACGAATTTGGTGAGAGCGATTGGGATGCATGGGTCGAGGGTGAAACTAGATGAAGCGCGGTGATGTGTTTGACGCGCGGTTGAACCCGACGGAAGGATCGGAACAAGCAGGTGTTCGTCCTGTTGTGATCGTTAGCCGCAATGCGATCAACAACAACAGTTCGGTAGTGGTTGTCGTTCCGTTGACCAAAGCAGCCAATGTTAAACGCAACTACCCGAACAATGTAGCGATTGCCAAAGATGAAGGTGGACTGACCTTTGCATCGGTCCTGTTGGGTGGGCAGGTGCGTGCTCTCTCAAAGTCACGTCTGTTGCGACAACGTGGCTCGTTGTCTGCTGAAATTATGCAGCAGGTTGATCGTGCATTACGAATTACGCTGGATATATGATTGTGATTTCTGCAGCTACGCTACAAGTATTGGCTCAAATGTTCTAATGTGGGGCTTTTGTAATATAATGCTGGAATCCATCTATAAATAGCATTTAGCAAAATAAAGCCGATTTGGAATTGGCGCCTAAATTGTAAGAGACACCGACAATGAACCTCAGTAGCACCATTAAATCCATTCAAGACATTATGCGTAAAGACGATGGTGTCGACGGTGATGCCCAACGTATTGGTCAATTGACATGGATGTTATTCCTAAAGGTCTTTGATCAGCGCGAGGATGAATGGGAAGCAAATAAGAAGGAGCTTGGCCAAACCTATACCTCGCCGCTGTTGGAGAAATATCGCTGGCGTGATTGGACATCCTCTGAGCCGGTCGAGCATCGCGGTTTGTAGTAAGAAGCTCTGTACATGGCTCTACTCTGCGGCTTTCCAGATTTTTGCGGTACCGTCTACCGACCCTGTGACGAGACGACCGCCGTCGGGTGACCAAGCCAAGCTAGTAATAACACCGTCATGGGCCACCCATTGTAGCGGAGTCGCCGCCTCATCATGCCACACGCGCACGATGCCATCCTCCGCCCCAAAAGCCAGATGGCTATCATCTGGTGACATTGCCACAGTGGTGACCGCAACTTCATGGTCGCTCATTGTGACCAGGACCTCTCCTGTCGCCCTCTCCCGCAGTTGCACAGTGCCATCAGCCGCCCCGGAAACCAGAATCTCGGCGTCAGAGATCCATGCCACGCTGTTGACACGACCGTCATGGCTTCCAATCATGCGAGGAGATTCTACTTCCTCAGACCAAACATATAGCGTGCCATTCTCCGTACCAAAGGCCAGATAGCTGCCATCGTCCGACAGAGCCAAGCTGGTAACAGCACTATTATCACCGCCAAACGTGAGGAGGAGCTTCTCACCCTCTAGATCCCATATGCGTACGACGCCATCGCCTGATCCAGAAACCAGCGTTCTGCGCTCTTGTGCCCACACTACGCTGCCTACAGAGCTGCCATCTTCCTTGAGAGTATGGATAGGTTCTTCCGTACCAAGAGCCCACACGCGAATCGTGTCGTCGGCTGCACCAGCAGCTAGATAGTTGCTATCGGGTGACCATGTCACGCTATTTAGCGGTCTACCACTCCCATCAAGCATCTGTAGAGGCTCTCCTGTCTCTGAGTCCAATACCCAGACTATGCCTTCCTCTGAGGCCGCGGCCAGGAGTTGGCCGTCTGGTGACCAAGCCACACCGTGCAATGGACTCCCATTCCCTTTGTGCATGGCCATGCGCTGCCACGGTTGTTCAGACTCTTTCGTTTCGAGTTCCTCACCCCCCGTGTCTTCGGGTTTGTCCGATTCTTTGGCGGGGGTGCGATCGGGCTTGGCCTGCGCATCTCCACGATATGCAGTGCAGGCTGAATCGTCTGCGCTTGCGTCAGTGCAGCGGGTGCAGTTGCCGTAAATGTCGCAGCTTTCTACCCTGTTGCTGTCCGTAAAATTCACGCCAGCCTGGTAGAGCGCGTAGAGACGAGGGGCTGGTTCTTTATTTTGGTAGAGTTCTTTGTACCAATCTACCTTCCAGGTCAGCGCTGTGTCCGGCAAGCTGCCCGCTGCATATGGTGCGGTGGATGCACTGCTCACGCTGATTATATCTCCGCAGACGAAGGTCTCCTCTCCCAAGCTAAAGTCAGTGACAATACAGCTTTGCTCTCCGGGCCTGATGCCAGTAATTTGGATCTGCGGTGCCGTTGTATCAACCACGCCAGTCCACAGACCGGGAACGGTGCGCTGGTTCCCGAGTGCATCCACAGCGCGGAGGGAGATGTCGTAGATTCCTTCCAATCCTTCGGGAAGCATGAGCTGCCACGTTGTGCTTTGCGAATCCGCGCTGTCCAGCGTTGCAGTCAGCCAGTGCACTTTGCTGGGGTCCTCTTTATCGCGGCGGTGGAGCAGTCCAACTTCCACCTTGGCTATGCTGCTCGGCTGGACAGTGCTGCCAGTGCCTATCTGATCGGTCACGCTGCCGGTCAGGATGGGCAGATTCTCTTTGATCCCAGCCAAGGTTGCCGGTATCAGAGTCTCTGGCGAAGCTTTGGGCGTATCTTCAGCCAGCGCAGGCATGGGTCCCTGGTTATCCACCTGCACGCTGCCCACTATGCCTTGGAAGGTATTGTGTACATGATCCACTGCAGACGCCCAGATCTGGAACTCACCATTGACATTGGGCGGCAGGGCATGACGAACTTCCCAGGTGCCGTCGGCCCCGAGGGGCGTGGCACGCGGCGGGCTAAGGGGCTGGCCGTCGGGGTCAATGATCATGATGCTGATAGAATGGACGCCGCTGCCGTCGTCCGCCACCGTGCCTCGGGCCGTCAGCGTTTGCTGCTTTGCTGTCGGCTCCATGGTGACTGTGGGCGGTATGCTGTCCACGGTTACCCCTTTGCTGTCTGCACTGGTGTTGCCCACATTGTCGGTGGCGCGTACCTCCACAGTCATACTGTTTTGCAAGTTGAGGGCAAAGGTCCACACGCCGCTGGTAGCAGTCTCTGTTTGCGCAGGTTTCCACTCGCCAGTGGCATCTTTATATTCGACCGAGTGAATGCCCGACTCTGCGTCGTTGACGGCGACGCCAAAAATCGTAGTCCCCGCTTTAACATAGTCACGCGTCGTCAGCTTTATCGTAGGATTGGTAAAGTCTACTTTGAAGCGCTCCGTGCTGATAACATCGTACCACGTATTTCCGTAGTCATAGCGGGAAATGATTTCGGTGGGTGGCACCGTTCTGCTGTAGAAAAAGAACTCATCCATCTGGCCCATGAAGCTCTGACCAAAGCGCAACGTGTTACCAGTGGAGCATGGGTTTCCTGTTGCTGTATGGATTTTGCTACCGTTGAGAAAGAGGTTGATTTTAGTGGGCCACTGCTTTTGATCGAAGGTCACGCCCAGATGGTGCCATTGATCCAGTGCCAGGTTCACATCCTGTGGCGTAACCGTAAAGCGCTCGGTACAATCACTCTTTTTCCCCACGAATTGAGGCACCGTTCGTCCCTCAACAGAGGCCAGCTGCAGCCGCCAGGAAATATCATCGCTATCCTGGGATGCATGAAGGGCCACAATCGATTCTTCTGCGGTCGGTGTGCTGGGAATCTTGATCCAGAGACCGAGAGAAAATGGCGCATTCTCAGCCCTTGCCGGCAGTGTTAGACTTGGCGCGGCGTTCAATGGGGAGTCGCTGGTGTTGGTGAACTGCAAACTCTCGCGCACCCGCCCTTTCAGGCCTGCCTTTGGGCAGAGGAATGGATCGCTGCAGGTCAGGTTCCCCTCTCCAGTGCTGTTCACAAAGACAGTGCTGTGAGTGAGTTCGTCCAGCGGCAGATAGACATGTGCACTGTCAAAATAGGCCTGCCGTTCGACCGCGTGGTTGCAGAGCAGACCGAATGCTGGGATATAGCCAGGCCGTGAGAAGCTAGAAAAGCCGTTCGCCGGATCACCAGCAGAACAGATCACTGGTGATGCAGCCAAGCTGTCGCTGTGGCCGATAGCATCCAACTGCGTCGTAGATCCGTCAGAAGCAATTGCGGCATCCTGCTTTAGCATTCCACACAACAGGGTAATCTTGGTTATTTGGCTGCGAGTTATGATCCCACCCTCAAAACCAACAACAGCTGCGTTGGCGGGGCAAAGTCTTGCGAACTGTTCTCCGCTGTTGCTGACAGTGATTCCATCTCGCTGGTTGGGCTCGCCGACCCACTGACCGTTATTGTCCGGAACCGCGCACGTTGGTCCCAATTGAGTAAAGATCTTATTGATCGAGTCGAAACGCCCGTAGAGTCCAACCAGCACCTCATTGGCATGACACGTAGCTTCGACGCGGTCATGATTCAAGCCGGGGGGAACATGGTTTGTCCGGTATGCATTGCTGTGCAACGCCGCGATCGTCACCTCATCTACCAGCCCGATAATGCCGTTACCCAGACTTAAGTCGTAGGTATATGTACCGGTTAGCTGTGGCGATAGAGCGCTGGGCAGCGTCGCAGACTGCTTCTCTTCGCCGTTGATGTAGAGAGACAATGTATAGTCGTTCTGCGCAATGGCAACGTGGGACCACTGTTCAACGGGTAGGGAAACATTGGATGTACCTATGCTGCCGTGGTCATTTGCATGGTTAAAGGCTGCCTGCAGCAGGGTCGCGCCTTCCTGCTGAGTGGCGTGCAGACTAAAGCCTTCTGGCTCCATCCCGTAACGCACCAGCGGCAATGGTGCACTGTTGTTATTGTTCGCCTCCGGTTTAAACCAGAAGCTAACAACCATTTTGCTGCCAAAGCGCTCTTGCAGGTTTGCAATCCCCAGGGCCTCGTCAGCCTCGCCAGTGAAGCGCACCGCCTCGCCAGAGTATCCAGGCAAGCCGGATGTGGGGCAGTTTGCACCATTGACGCAAACCAACTGGGCTGCTTCAAAGCCAGCGTTGCGGAATTGCTGGCGACCGGAGGCCTCGTCGAGCTGATAAACAAGCTTCTCGCCGCTGGCCAAACGTGCGACATCTTCTGCCTGGAGAGTAATTCCATAGATGTGCAGATCGTCCAGGCTGCCCTGGAAGAAGTTGTTCTGCACGTTGTACTCCATATGGGCGTCGCTCCGTGAGGTCGCGAAGAGGTTAGCCTCATATCCAAAGCGTCCGTTTCGTCGTGGGTCAACAATGACGCCGCTGAGATAGTCATCGCCATCACCACTGTGGAAAAGTTCATCCATGCCGTGTAGCGTGCTATGGCAATGCCCATCCTTCTCGCCATAGTCATCTTCACAAATATACACGGTGCTGTTACTGTCCCCCGTGGATGCGGTTCGCAGGGTAAGCTTCTTGTCTATGCTTACAATATCCCCATCATCCACATCATCTGTATCCCAGAAAGGATCATGGCTGTCGTTGAAGAGGAGATATGGTTCCCCATCGGTTGCATCATCGCCAGAATCATCGAATTTAACGTTATGGATGTAGAGTTTTGCATCAGTAGTCCCCCGACCAATGGTGAAGCGGTCGCCTGCGGGTACCTTGCCCTGGCAATTCTGCAGGCTGGAGCTTGCCGCCAACTGCCCGTTGCGGTAGCCATAGACCTGGGTACCATCGTAGGTGATGAAGATGTGGGTCCTTTCGTCATAGGGCACGGTCAGTTCGGTGAGCGTTTGTTCACAGACTGTGCCATCTTTGGCAGTGAAGTGGATCTTCGCTTTGGGCGGACCACTCTGCAAATCCACCAGACTGAGTTGCAGGTAGGATTGGCTGCTGCCATCCACGTTGTCTGGCCCCAAAATCTTGCGTTCATCATACTCGGCACCAAATGCCTTCTCGGGCGTGATCCAGCCGCCGATACTAAAGCTAGACTGGCTGAACGCGAGCCCATCACCAGATACAGCATACCAGCTATCGGCACCAAAGATCGCGTAACTTTCGTCTCCACGGACCACACTGGGACAGTAGTCTTCTGGACAAGTGACGGTGGTGGTTCCGGTCATATCCTGGAAACTGTGTTCATCTGCAGGGGGATGTTCGAAATTCAGCATGAACTTGAGGCCATCTTCTTGGGCCAGGCCCAGGAGCCGAGAGGCATAGGACGCGGATGGATCGATCATGTTGGCCCCTGCGCGGTTACGCAAGGTAACTGTGATCGTTGTGCTGTCATCCACGGGCTGGGCTGGTACCTGAATCGTGCCATGAATATCCTGACTCTGCTGGGGCAATAACTCGAAGGGAATCGGGTTGATCCTTGCTGCTCCGAGAATCTCTGCTTCCAGCAGGCCATGGGCAACCGGCTTCTGCAGCTCGTTGCGTACGGTAGAGGTGAAGGCAATGGTCTGGCTGGGGGCCAGGTAGATGCCCTCGCTATGGTCAGTTGACGTGCGCAGGCTGAGTATACTTATGTCTGTGTTGCGCGCCCGCGGGTGAAGCACCAGCACGCGCTCTTCCTGGTCCGAGTAGCCGTCACCATCGGTATCGAAGACCAGCGGGTTCGCGGTTACCCAGGTGCGCTGTTGAGCGCGGCTGCCATCCAGATAGATCAGCTCCCAGCCCTGAATCTCGTCGAAGTCGGAAAGGCCGTCGCCATCGCTATCTGTACGATCGGGGCGGGTTCCCCAGCGAATCTCCGCATAATCATCGAGACCGTCACCGTCGCTATCTGCCTGCTGCGGGTTCAGACGAAGATCCTTCATCTCGAAGGCGTCAGAGAGTCCATCACCATCACCATCGGCGCTCTTATCGTCGGGATCAATGTCCACCCGTAGTCCATCACCGTCTGCGTCTGCCAGTGGTGGGAAGGGCAATATCCCGCCCCAGGCCAGTCGATAAGCGTTGGTGGTTTGCCCATCCCTCTGGACTTGTTCCAAGAGGTAGAAGTCGGTCAGGGTAGCCGGGAAGACATCGTAGATGAGATGGTTGCCGATGGTGATATGCTGGGTATTATCGACGGTTTTGTCAAACTGCTCGTAGAGATAGTCACAGCCACCCGCAAAGAGACCACACTCGGCAAGCGAGTAGCTGAAGTACTCGCGCACGTATAGTATGGGGGACCAGTTAATACCGGCACCCAGCTTGATGGCGAGTTTGGGTTGGGCGTTTTTGTAGAGCCAATTGCGCTCCCACGCCGTTTCCGAGGAACGCGCAGATTGCCACGCATTCCGGGTAAACTCGTCCAGCGTTGGCCCCTGCGCTGCCTCCTTGTCCGTAACCAGCTCATAGTTGAAGATGTTCTTTTCCTTGATCAGACGGGTGTAGGTATCGAACTCCATGGCAGGCCCCCACTCCCCGTCTACAAGGATTACATCCTCTCCTAAATTCTTGGCAAATTCATGCTCATCCGGGAGGCGCACCGTTATCGTAACGGGTTGGGTGACCGTTAGGTGGTTGCCTGCCGTCATGCCTACCCGATTTTCGCTTTCGATGAGCTGCGTACCTGTCTGGCCAAACTGGAGTCGATCTGCGTAGTTAATATCCACCATGGGTACAGTGTTGTAGAAGATTCCTGCAATGAACTTTGTCACGTTGCCGACGATGGCCGCGCAGAATGCCTTGTGGCGATCGTCAAAGGTCTTTCCGTCTTTGTCTTTGCCATCCACCCAACTAGAGATCTTACAGACGGTACTGATGATGCCGTCAATCAACGCAATGAGTAGGGCAATCGCGGTGCCAATGGGAAACCAGACACTGAGCGCAAAGAGGAGCACGACAATGAGCGCTGTTGCCACTCCCTGGGCTAGTGCTGATTTTGCGGCAACGGCATCTCCATCCATGAGCAGCTTGGCAAATACCACCACCGTTGCGACCACAATCACAGCGACCACAATTGCTGCAGCCACTGCACCAACGGTGCCCAGCGTACTCTTCATGGCAAGCGCATCCTTAAGCCCTTGCATGGTCGTCTGCAGCGATTTCTGCACCGTCTGCACGACCTTGATGATCTCCGCAGTGATCAAGGTACTGGTCAGCAACACACCGATGGTTGCGTTGGTCGTCTTCAATACCGTCACCGCGCCTTTACTCAGGCCAAGTTGGTCCTTGAGGGCTATCAGCACCGAAAGGGTAGCCGCTGCCCCCGCAAACGTTGCCGATGCAAATCCCAGATTCCTCAACCATTTGGCCGAAGTGAGCGCACCACGATAGTTAGGTGGGTTTGCAAGATCTTTCCCGTATAGGTCTAGTGCATTCGTTGGCAGACGAATCGCGCGTCCTTCAAAAACGGGCGCATCCTGTCCATATTTCTGGAGACCCTTGAAGGCACCAATCATCGACGTAATGGCACTCTTGCCCGATTTAAAGACACCACTAAGGTTGGCGACCAATCCCTGCGAACTTGCCACCTTGGTGGCCAGGGGTTGGGAGAGGTCAGTATTCAGCGTCACCCCGCGTGCCAAATTCCAGAAGATGCCCAGGGTTGTTTGCTGAAAGTCTGCATCCGTAAATTCTTCTTGCTCGCTCGCCGACAATTGCTGATAGGCGCTAGCACTCTGCCCTTGCAGGTAGTCCAGCCAAATTTCTCCCGGATCGGCAGGAGACCAGGTTGGATTCAGCTTTCCGCCGATAGGCTCTGGGTTCGGGTTATGGGCAAAGGTCCCCAGGCGAATGTTCGTTGCGTGCTTGCGTACGGCCTTGCCCTCACCTTCATTCATATCCAGACGTAGTCTGCTGCCAGCGGAATCACGGTCGGGAATATGAACGCCCTGCAACCCAGCCACATTGGATTCTCCCCAGGTGACATAGAGCAGGGATGGATGGGGCAGATCTTGCCGGTGATCTTCAAAGACTTTGTTCAGTAAATTTGGTGTCTCTGTGGTGACGATCTTGGCCATGAGTCCAAAGGTATCTGGATCCTGAATCACGTCGCCAGCCACTAAACGATTGCCCAAGTTCGTATCCTGGTTTCGAAAGGCATCTAGTGCCTCGGCGGGAGTGTTGTTCTGGCGCAGATACTCCTCCATCGAGGTTCCTAGCCCCAGCAACTGATCTGGGAGATAGGCAGAAGCGTCTGAAACCAGATCTGGATCCTCGTAAAAAATCTGGCCGTTTACGTTTAACTCTTCCTCAATGGTGAAGGCCGTTATGTAAAAAGAGTCATAGTAGCGGTGGACCAGCATTTTCTGGTTGGTCTGCCAGTGCGTGCCT
The DNA here is from genome assembly GCA_965228585.1 of Caldilineaceae bacterium. Classification (GTDB taxonomy): domain Bacteria; phylum Chloroflexota; class Anaerolineae; order Caldilineales; family Caldilineaceae; genus JAHBVH01. The sequence continues at coordinate 503,184 of CBDDHX010000004.1, read as the reverse complement.
TCTTGAAAGTTGGCACCCTCTGGGTTGCAGCTCTCCGCATAGGTGCTTCCCGCGGGCAAAACACAGTGATCAACATCCATCTGGATCAACCAGACCAATCGCGCTGTATGGTCTTGGCGAAAGAGTCCATTGTCGTTGGGCCAGTAAAGCATCTGGGCCCCGAAATTCACCGGCGCATTTCCATGCCGATCGCGATGCAGCGTTGCCGGCAGGTAGACCAGAAGATTCTGCTTTTCAGGGTCTTCTTGATCTTGAGCCCAAGCAACGGCCATCTGATAACGCTCCAATATGTCCTGATCTAGCCATTCATCCAATCGGCTATTGTCGCCCACAATGGGCTGTTGTCCTGATCGAGTGGGCAGATGAATGGCTTCCTCGGCAGGCAAGGTGATCTCCACCATCGGAACAAGTTGCATATCACCGTTGGCCGCCGCGCCTGTTGTTCCCAACCGGGTATCGTGGACGCGCTGAATCTGTCCCTCGTAGTCACCGCTGGGCCAATCCAGTACGTTCATGCTGTACCAAAGGTGCTTGGGCTCGGTGGGACGTAGTTCAAGCATGACTCGTAGCGGATTGCCGCTATTATAGTTATCGGCCCCAAATTGAAAGGCCTGATTGGGTACGCCGTCTGTCAGATCACCAAATCTGCCATCAGGCTGCCCGTCCATCCAATCAGAGACGCCATCGTTGTCATTATCATTATCGGCAAAGTCGGGCGTGCCATCCCCATCGGTGTCAGCGCAGCCGCCGTCGCCTTTTGGGACACTCTTTTCGGCCACACCATCGGAGTTCACTACCACGTCAATCGCTTGGACACACTCCAGTGCATCCTGGATCTCGTCCCCATTGCTGTCGGTGTTGAGCGGGTCCAGATACCAGCGCTTGCCGCCCATCTCCACACCAGCCACCTCAAAGCCGTCAGAGAGCATATCACCATCGGTGTCGGGATCTTCCGGATCCAGCCCAAGTTGGATTTCGGTGGCGTTGTCCAGGCCGTCACCATCTGTATCGGCAGATGGATCAAACGTTGACTCTATTTGCTGCGTCGCGGCTCCAGGCAAAATCCCCAGTGGTTGTTCTGTGGCATTCATTGCGTTTGCCATGGCCCCACCATTGACGTCGAAGCGAGATGCAAACGCGGCTTCAATCTCAGCCACCGCAGCCTCAACGCGCTCTTCTTCGGCTTGCATCTCGGCGGTGCTGTAGTGACGCTCGGCGCGACGTGCCTGGACCGCCCGTATGACCGAAGCACTCACCAACGGGTCAATCACAAAGAGAGCAACAAGAAATAGCACGGTTGCGCGGTAAAGCCCTTTGTTTTGCCGGTATCGCACCAACGCCAAAGAGAAACAGAAAAAGACGACGAGGAGTATTGCAGTGAAAAGCGTGTCCACCACCTCGTCCGCAGAGATGAAACTGACGTGTACCGCATTGATTGGAAGCCAGGGGAAAACATGCCCGGCCTGCCAGTCGCTAAAGTCGGTTGTGACTTTAACTTCTCGGTACTCGCTCTCATCTGGCAGGGGCGGATAGACCACGTGCATGGTAAGACGCTGGGGCAACCCCGCTTCATTCACCCACAGCGTGCCAGTGCCGGTCATCTGCTCGTAGTATGCCATGCGCTGCAGCACCTCGCCGGGAGCTAGTTCACCGCGGCGTGTCATCTCTTTCTGCATGGCCTGTCGCATCACTTCTGCCCAGGCTACGCCATCAAAATCAAAGCCAATCAGCCGGAACTCGTGCCCCAGTCGCTTCTCTACACCACGTAGCCTTGCGTTGTGAGCTGCCTGCAAGAACGCTCCTGGATTGTTGGTCGCGCGGTCGAGAGTCTGGCCAGGGTCAAGGGTTGCCCACTCCTGCCCTTGAGTACGGCTCCAGGCTCGGCCATCCTCAACGCGGAACTCGACCTGGCGCAGTCCATCGAGCATGTGACCGCTCTGCTCGTTGATGCGTAACTCAACCCGATCTGCCCGCTGGTCTATGGTTCCCTCGACCAGGGCCGAACTGTTTGCACTGCTCAGTCCAATATTGGCAAGCGTCGGTAGGGGGTGGATTATTTGGTCAACGCGCGAGATGAATTGATAGCGGTCTAAGCGGGCAAGACGAGTGTAGGCTGCTCGCAATTCACCCTGGTCGCTGCTCCAAACACGACCTGGCGCCAGGAAGAATAGCAGCCCTAGTAGTGCCAGGACACACAGAAAAATTGAGCGTTCACGGTGGAGGAAGATAATTGCAAGAGGTTGCGATTTCATGTTGCAATTCCTTACAGGGGTTAATGCCAAGGTTGACGATCCTGCCACTACTTTTGTTGTCAAGGTCGGATCTGCTGAGCTAGATCATTAGCTGGTGATTACAGTTGGTGATTATAGTTGGTGATTACGGCACCGACTGTGCAGTCTATATTGATCATCTGGTCTTTGCTGCAATCCGATTAGACGAAATAGCTGTCGTTCTGGTCATCGTGCCCAGTATAAGAAAGCACCGCTTCCACAATGCTTCCTTGCCGAAACGAGGAGGTGGGGATTGGTATGAACATGCAGACAAGGGGTGTGCCAGCAGGCTGGCGGAGAAAAATAAGTGGTACGCGAATCTTCATGAATTCACGTGGATTCGTGACTGATCTAGACGAACATCCGCGCAAATTCGCGTATCCGTCTCCTAAATTGCTCTTTGTCCTTCTCTCCGAAAAGCTGCTAGATAGATTCTTGCGGAAGATTGTAGATGGGGGTATGGCTTCTACACATTCTTGGCAGGGAAAATATCACCTAATTTGGTGACTACTGTCGGGATAGACGGGGATCCAGTGCGTCGCGCAAGGCATCGCCAATAAAATTGATACTCAGGACCGTGACCATGATCAGGATGCCCGGCGGCAGCCAGAGCCAAGGCTGGCTCTCCAACACGGTCAGTGATTGAGCCTCTGTAAGCATGTTGCCCCAGGTCGCGGTTGGGATCTGGACGCCGATTCCCAGAAAGCTCAACGCCGCCTCCAAGAGGATCGCGCCGGCCACGAAAAAGGTGCCGGCCACAATAATTGGCGCCACCACATTTGGAAGGATGTGGCGAAAGACAACCCGTCTGGCCGGGATGCCCAAGCAACGGGCGGCAAGGACAAAATCGCGCTCACGCAAACTCAATGTCTCGCCACGCACCACGCGACAGGTGCCTGTCCAGCCAAAGATCCCGATGACGACCATCACATTGAAGATGCTGGGGCCCACTGCCGCCACGACGGTAATAATGATGATTAAGGTCGGGATGGTCATGAACACATCGGTTACACGCATGATCCAAAAATCGACATTGGCCCCGTAGAAGCCGCTAAAGAGCCCCAGGAGCGTCCCAATGCTAATGGCGATGCCGGCCGCCACCAGTCCAACCGAAAGCGAGATACGGCTGCCATAGATCAAGCGGCTAAGTACATCGCGCCCGGCCCCGTCGGTGCCCAACAAGTGTTCGGCGGACGGTGGATTTTTTAGCGATCTCACATCCACTCGGTTGGGATCATGCGGAGAAATCACCGGCGCCAACAGCGCAGTGCCAACCAAGACCAGCAGCACCAGGCTACCAAGCACGGCCAGCCGATGCCGCGAAAATCGTCGCCAGAAACGGGACTGAAAGAAGCTGGCTCGGCCATGTTGCCTATCACTCAGCGCTGTGTGGGGTAATTTGGTCATGAAACAATCACATCTCCGCAGAACGTCAACCTGTTTGGTTTATTTTTGTTGCTTTTTGCCCAATCGCCCCTGTTTGCACAAAAGCTACGCTAATAGAGAAATCATTCAAAAGTCGCACAATCGTGGAATCCGCGTTCTCTACTGCGCACTCCGCAAGGTGCAAGGTCTGTTTGCACAAAAGCTACGCTAAGAATAACGGATACGTGGATCGACGATGGCGTAAGCAATATCCGCTAGTAGGTTGCTGAAGAGCACCACCAACGAGGCAATCAGCGCCACCCCCATCAAGATGGGATAGTCGCGCTGATTGATGGCGGCGATCGCCATCTGCCCCATGCCTGGCCAGGCGAAGATATGTTCGACTATGATCGACCCGCCAACCAGCGCGGGCAGGCTCAATCCGACCAGTGTAATGATGGTGATCAGCGCATTGCGAAAGCCGTGGCGCAGCAGAATCGCTCGATCCTTCAGCCCCTTGGCTTTCGCCGTGGTCATGTAATCCTGGCCAAGCACTTCCAGCATGCTTGAGCGCGTGTAGCGCAGAAAGCCCGCCGTGCGTTCCAACCCCAGGACCAATGCCGGCAAGATCAGATGGTGCAGCCGTTCCAGGACCAGGAAATCCGCATCGGGATCGCCCAAGCCATGGGAGGGCAGTATCTTGAATTTCAGCGCAAAGATATAGATCGCGCCCAGGGCAAGCCAGAAGTTGGGCGTCGAGATGCCGGTAAAGGCAAAGAAGGTTAGCCCATAATCCAGGCGCGAATATTGGTAGATGGCCGACACGATGCCCAGCGGAATTCCCAGTCCAATGGCGATCAGCAGCGCGGTCAGGGTTAATTGCAGCGTGGCGGGCAATCTTCTACCGACTCGCTCAATGACCGGTTCGCCGCTGCGGTAAGAAAATCCCAGGTTGCCCTGCGCAGCTTGACTCAACCAGATACCATAGCGCACCAGCATTGGTTTATCCAGCCCAAGTGCCTTGCGTTTTGCCTCCAAGACGACTGGATCCATGACCACGCTGGGATCGACCATGGCATCGATCGGATCCCCGGGTGCCAGATTATACGCAATGAATGTGATCAGGGTAATTCCAATCAATACAGGTACATTGATAAGCAAACGGCGTAGAATATAGGCTCCCAAAGCGCGATCCTTATAGGGTCAGATTATTCGCTGATGCTCCACAGATTCACATCGTCCCAATTGTAATGTTCATATTGCAGGTCGATGTTGTTGCGCACTGCCGCGGTCTGAAGTCCACGCCACATGGCAATTAGCGGTAGTTCCTCGTTGTTGATGGCGGCGATTTCCTGGTAGATGGTCGCCCGCTCCGCTTGATCGATCACCGTGGTACCGGTTTTGACCAACTCCGTCACACGGTCATTGCAGTAGCGCGCCCCGTTGTAGCCATTGGGGTAGAGCTGGCCACAGACCAGGAAGTTATTGGCCGCCACGTTCGGATCGGGGCCTGCACCGTAGGGTACCCAGGTAACGTCGAAGTCACCATTTTCATAAAAGTCCTGGATGAAGGTCGGTATGTCTACAGGCCGCGGCACCGCGTTGATAGCCACATCCGCGTACATCTGCTGGATGATGGCGTGAACAGGCTCCACACCCCCCTCGGGCGCCAATACCATCCAGTCCACTTCCCAGCTCTCATCCCAGCCAATTTCGGCAAGCAGGGCACGCGCCTGTTCTGGATCATAGGGATAGTCCGCCAGGTCGTCTGGGCAGGCCCATTCCTGAATGAAGATACAGTTTTGTCGGCTAACGAGGCCCAACATGACATCATTGATGAGCGAGTCCATATCCATCGCGTGGACAAGGGCCTGGCGGAACTGTGGTTGGCGGATCGCGACCTTTTTGGGGTCCTCATTGGTCTGATCCGACTCGACAAAGGTGCCCTGCACCGTTGGTGTCTCCTGCGTGATCATCGCGATGCCCTCGACACCGCTCAACCGCTCAAATTCATCTTCCGGAATGTCGATGATCAGGTCGACTTCGCCGTTCTCCAGGGCAACAATACGCGTATTGGAGTCTGGAATGAGATCGAAGCGAATGCGATCGAGCGTGGGTCCGCCGCGATGGTAATCTGGGTAGGCGCTCAGTTCGATGAAGCGGTCGGTCTCGTAACGCTCAAAGACAAAGGGACCCGTGCCAGGATAAGGGCGTTTCGAGCGAAAATCGCTGGTCTCAAACTCGGCCGGCGGAATCTGCCCCACCACATGCTCGGGCATGATCGAGGGGCCAGTCTGGTGCAACATGTCGACCAAGAATACGGCACTCGGCTGGGTCAGGGTGAACTGAACCTCGTACTCGCCCGTTGCCTGCACACCAGAGACCGCGTCTGTCTCACCTGCTCCATATGCCTCTGCGCCTTCGATGATCTGAAAGTTGGAGAGCATCCGCGCACCGGCAGCCGGATTGAGCAAATAGTTAAACGTGAAGACGACATCCTCGGCATTAAAGGGCTCGCCATCATGCCATTTTACATCCTGGCGTAGGGTAAAGGTATAGAGGGTGCCGTCGTCGGAGACGGTATAGGATTCGGCCAAGTCGGGGATAATCTCGCCGTTGCGATCCCATTGAATTAGTTTGCTGAAGGTCCACTTCTGAATATAAATCTGAAGCCCATTCACCACATCGAGCGGGCTGAAATGGGCGAGCGTTTGGCTGTGACCGAAGCGCAGCACCTGCTCTGATTCTGTTGTCTCAGCAGTTTCTGCTGTCTCAGAAGCTGAGTCCACGGTTGCTTCTTCGGCGGGGGGGGCAGTCGGCACACACGCGGTCACCATGAGTCCTGCGATCAGCAGCAAGCTGAGCAGGGAAAGTCTGAACGAGTTGTGAGACATAATTGCTCCTTGTCGCATAGCATCGTCAAGCAGTTGTAGTGGATACGGGCGTCCTCTATCCAAATGGATTAAGGGGCCAAATGGATAAGGGGCTAAATAAGGGAAAGGGATCGAGTGGTTTGTGGCACCTCCTTTTTACACTGGCTTTTTACACTGGCTTTTTACACTGGACTTACACAACTTGCCGAGAAGAATTACCAACCGCGTTGCCTGCTCTCCACTGGTAAGCTCTTCTCGGCGCGTACGTCATGTCACAAGCAATCGTTCGATGCAGCAGACGCATCCATCTACAAGTCGATGCGTTGCCCCGTACGCGAGGATTCGAGGAGAGCCAATGCAACCGCGACACCGATACGGCCATCCTCGCCACTGACGGGCGGTGGCGTTCCTGCCAGCAGCGCTTCATTGAAGCTGGCCAACTGGTCGATATAGGCCTGCATTCGGGGTTGCCGAAAGGCGGTATCGGCATGCTCTGTATTGACCGGCGGCTGTTGGGTAACGGTGCGCCAGGTGCCAGCATTGGCCAGTTGCAATTTGTCGTACGCATCCATGTCGATCATGCCCTCTTCACCCATAATATACGCCCGGAAGACCTGCCCTTCGAAAGCCGGTGCAGGACAGGCGCTGGTCGCCCACAGTGCCATTACCATCCCGTTGTCAAAGGTCAGCAACCCCATCGTTGTGTTCTCCGGCTCGTGTGGTTCACGGAAAGTGCGTGAATGGCCAAAGACACTCACAACCTCTGCCCCGGTCATCCAACGGCAGAGGTCAATCGAATGGACACCGCCCGCCAAAATGTGCCCGACACTTGCTGGGTCTGCCCACCAACTCCAATTGCCACCAAAGCCGGGGTCCGTAAAGAGCAGAAATGCTTGGTTAAACTGGATCGTCAAAACTTGCCCAATTGCCCCGGCCTGAATCAGATCGCGCGCGCCTTTGGGAACAGAGCGATAGCGTTGCTGATAGCCAACCGAGACCGTTAGCCCCCGCCGAGAACAGATCTCCAAAATTCGGTCAGCGTCCTCCACCGTCGTTGTCATCGGTTTTTCGATGAAGAGATGTTTGTCCTGTTCTGCCGCCAACAGGGCATGCTCGGCATGAACTTGCTGCGGTGTGGCAATAATCACAACATCTACATCGTCTCTGGCAATCAGCGATTCAGCCGAATCACATAGGTCGACGCCATACTCGGCCGTGAGCTTTGGTGCGCGGGAACCCAAGGCGATGGCCGTTAACTGGGCATCCTTCACGTGGCGCAATGCCTCGGCGTGGGTCTTCCCCATGAAACCAGAGCCAAGAATGCCATAGCGTACTGTCTCCATACTGTTCTTTCCTCTGCTATACGTTCCTCTGCTATACGTTCCTCTGCATAAACACCGGGTTTCTCATACATCTATCTCATTTATCTATCTCATTCATTTATCTCATTCATCTATCTCATACATCTAAAAGTGAAGCAAGACCCGTGTTTCCATTACAACCGCGCTTTCGGTTCATAGAATTTCGTGCTCTGTACAGCGGCGATCGACCACTGGAGCTGTATTCATTGTTGGAGAAAATAAGTGTACCAGCGACTTTTTGCTTACCGTCGTGGTATGGATCGACATCATGAAATCCAGGTGGGGCATAACGAGCAGACCTTTTTTGCGGGGCTTTGCCGAGGGGTTAAGACAACACGATACATCTTGTATAGAACATCTTGTGTAGAGTTGGTAGGTAGCGACTTGAATTAGATAGGACTATTGAAAAGTATCATAGGTTCTAGAGCATGTCAAATGGATTTTTTGCACCTCCAGCGGCCTAACTTTGACCTGCTTGGGGCTTCAGCGCAACCGTCAATGATTTACCACAGCAGCAATCGCTGGTAGCCGATTTGATGCTGCAGACACTCACGCCACAGTTACGTCGGCAAATCGCGTTTCACTTTTGGCCCGATTCGAATGAGGCGCGCCCGTGCAACCGTTGCACAACGGTGGAATCAGCGTTCTTGCATGCTGGACGTGCGCGTGAGAGGATGCTCACTCCATAAGGTGCAAGGTCTATTACTGATTAAAGTGGGCTCTGTTTAAAAACAGTCGTTCCGGCAAGCGGGAAACCTACCGTTTGCAAGCCAACCGCACTGTAGATGCTCCCCGGTTCTCTTCCAGGTGCGTGGCGCGCTAGCCTATCGAGGCTCGCCATAGCGACGATAAAATTCTGCTTACTCAGCCATTTGGGAGGAGGACCATCTGTCACTGCGCGAGACCTTCAAGCACGGCATCATGTTGGTCCATGAACTGTTCCAGATCTTGCTTGAATTCTGCGGTGACCTCACCGCCATAGGCATGGCGTAACTTCTTTAACTCTGCGTACTCTGTCGCGGAGAGCAGCACCACGCTCTCGCGCCCATTGCTCGTCACTATCACCGGTTCACGTTGGGCCACTTCCTTAAAATATCCAAATTTTTTTTGGAATTCAGAGGCGCTAACCGTTGTCATCGTTATGGTTTCCTTTTAGATACAATATACACAAAATCCGTAGTTCGTGTAACTATACCACCGATTTTGGGATGGGGACCATGAAAGTATAGTTGTGATGGACAACATATCCGTTGAACTTTACCCCCGCAACCGCAACGCATTCGCCGCGGCAAAAACCCACGAACTCAGAGTGCCATCGTAGCCACCGTCTTAATCTGGCGAAGATGAATGTAAGTTGTTTGTTTATGACCCCACGTGGCAAAGCTTCAATGCGTTGAGGCCGGCAAATCGCACAGAATCAGAGAGTCTATCGTCACCGTGCCCTGAATCTGGCGACGATCAATCCCAATCATCTTGCTCTGGTTGCAGAGCTAAATGTGGCTTATGCTTCAATATTCAAACAGAGCAAAATCAGAACTAGACCAACTTTCCTATCCTACCGCTGAATCAACGGCAAGTAAAGCTGTTGATTCACCACGATAATGGTCCCTTCCCGTTTTGCCACCAAGCCTGCCCCATTAATTGCCTGGATCTCAACCAAATTTTCCCCAAAGCGAAGCGATTGCCCTGGATGATAGCGTCGGCCGTTGAGCAAAAGCGTCATCGTCACTACCTCACTGACATCATCGGTCGCGGTGTACCATTCCGTAAGTATCAGATTACCTGTGGTTACGGTGGATGGGAAGGTGTTCACAATCACCGGTGGCGTGAGGTCGAGGCTGATGGTGAGGGTACGCGTTGCTTCGATGCGCCCGCCACTGTCGGTGGCGCGATAGTGGAGTTGATGGATGCCTTCCTCGGCGATCACAACCGGTGTTGTATAGGGCTGCCAAGCGTCACCATCTAGCATGTATTCGATCCTTTCCAGGCCACTTTCCAGATCTTGGGCACTGAGGGTCAGGGTGACCGGTGAAATGTACCAGGCGACAGCGCCCAATTCACCTTGTACCATGCCCAGCCGAGAGGTGGGGTCGACGAGGTCGATGCTGAAGATCTCATAGCGAGCGATCTCTTGGTTGCCAGCCTTGTCAACGGCATAATAATCGAGCAGGTTGACCCGTTCGCTGCTGACCACAAAGGGTGCGCCGTACTGTTGCCAGGAACCACCGTTGAGTCGCCAGTGAATGATGGCCGCTCCTGATGCGGTATCAGTGGTGGTGAGCGTCACGGTGACCGGTGTGCGATACCAGCCGCTGGGCGCGGCGACGCCGGTGAGGGCAATGGTGGAACGGGGCGGCTGACGGTCGATGCCAAAGGCGGCTGTCGTGACCGTGCGTTCATTGTCAGCCCGGTCGCGGGCACGGATGTGGAGTGCCTGTTGCGCGCCGTGGCTCAGTGTCAACGTGGTGGTATAGGGCTGCCAGGGGCCATCGCCAAGCGCATAATCGACTTGTGCCACACCGGCCAACGTGTCGGTTGGCGTGATAGTGACCTGCACCGCGCTGCGATACCAGCCCGGTGCCACGGAATCACCCGCAATCGTATAGGTGATGAGGGGCGGTCTCCAATCAAGGCGGAGTGTATGTGTCTGCGGTGCTTCCTGGTTGAGCGTGCGGTCGATCGAGAACCAGGTGAGGGTTGTGATGCCCTCTTGGGCCAGGTGAATCGGCTGCTGGTAAATTGTGGGGCTGTTTGCGTTTTGCCATTGGTATTGGGTCTGGAAAAGGCCACTGCTGGTGTCGGTGGCGATCAAGGTCACGGTCAGCGGTTGGTTGTGCCAACCGGCGGCGTTGGGTTGGGGCGCGAGCTGGAGCGTGGTGGTGGGTGGTTGGTTGTCAACGCCAAGGGTGAGTGTCGCCATCGTTTCATTCCCAGCTTGGTCACGGGCGCGCAGATGAAGGAAGCGCCGCCCCACCGGCATAGTCAGCGGCTCAGTGTGCGGTTGCCACACACCATCAGCGTAACGATAGTCGAATGTTGCAAGACCGGATAAGGTATCGGTCGCCGTGGCGACAAGGGTGGCATCGGCACGATACCAGCCGGGGGCCAACGGCTGGCCCTCCACGGTGGTGGTGATGGTGGGCGATGTGCGGTCGAGCGACACGGTGAACCGGTTCACGCCCTCCCGATTCAAGGCACGGTCACTCGACTGGTAGTTGATGGTGTGCAGGCCATCACCGCGGATGGTAAACGGCGCGGCATAGCGCTGCCAGACCGCTGCGTTGTTGATCCGATAGTCGGTTTGGAAGAGGCCTGCACCTGCATCGACCGCACTCAAGGTGACGGTAACTGGCATGGAATACCAGCCGCCGGCCGGCAGTGGCGCGATGGTGTGGGTCGTTGTGGGCGGGGTCATATCGACGAGCAGGGTGAGGGTTTGCGCGGGGCTGACGTTGCCTGCCTTGTCTACCGCGCGCCAGGTGAAGGTCTGTTGTGTGCTGTTGGTGATGACGGTGGTCGCCGCCCTAACCGTCCACTCCCCGGCAGCTTGGGCCATTTCAAACCCGGCCAACCCGGCCAGTGCATCTTGGCCGTGGAGCGTGATGGTGACCGGTGTGTTGTACCAGCCATTGGGTAGTTGGTTGCCGTCGATGCTTGGTTCGTTCGCCAGGGGCGGGGTGCGGTCGATGTGAATTTGGGCACTTTGGGCGCTTTCGCGATTCTTGGCCCAGTCCAGCGAGCGATAGGCTACCGTGTGAGTCCCCTCCTCCGCCAGCGTGACCGGTGGATAGTAATATTCGCGGCTGGTCCAGGTCGCGTCCCCCGCGAGTTGATATTCCGTGACCCCGGCTGCGATATTATCGGTGATGGCGAAAGTGAGAGTGACCGGACTGCGATACCAATCGCCGTTGTTTTGCACCCCTTGCACAGATAAGACTGTCTGCGGTGGTTCAGCATCGGTGAGAGTGGTGGGGGTAGGCAGCGGCGAACGAAAGAAGTTGCTCGCGACCGCGGTGACCGTGGCGGCAAGCGTTGGTCTGGCGGTGGGGAGCGTGGCTTGATAGGTGACAACCACCGTGGGCCAAGGCGTGGGCAGTGGCGAATCATTGACCGCGGCGCCGTGGCTCATGGTCGTTGTGAACCATTGGGTGAGGCCGATGGTCAGAATCAGGATGAGAAGGAGCGCAGCTTTACGTAGTATAGGGGAAACGAGCATGATGACTCTCCTGGAAATTATTGGCAGGCTGTGGTCAACGTGATGTTGTCGATAATAAAATCAGTGGGCAGCGCCCAGTCGGTCTGCACTTGGAAGACGAGTTCAAGCGGCGTATTGATGCCGGGCCAAGTTTCGATGATAACCTGCATGGGCAGCCAGGCGCCGCTGGCCAGCTCCACGTTGGTCCATTGTACCGGCGTGGCGAGGAGCGAGTTACCGGTCAGCGGGTCGATGAGGTCGACTTGCAAGCGGTCACCACCCCAGAAATCCCAACTGAGGACGCGCACGTCGAAGGCGAGGGTGAGGCCACTGACGCCGGAGGGGATTTCAAGTGGTTGGCGGATGGCGGCGTGGCTGTTGGCATAGCGGCCCAGGCGGATCGCCCAGTCGCCGCTGGTGGCCAGACCGGCGGGTAGTTCATCGACGATGAGATTGCTGGGGCTGTCGGTCTGTTGCCAAAGGGCGTGGTCGGCGGTGGCTTCGAGGTCGCCGTTTTGGACCAAATTCTGCCCTGCTGTGCAAAGTTCCGTTGAAGGGGTGGCGTCAAGGAGCGGGGCGCGAATTTCCAACAAGGAGCCATCCTTCAGCTCAAGAATCTGATAGAGTGTCCGGTTGGCTTCGGTAATCCGACCTTGCTTAAAAATCGGTGGTTTGTTCCACTCCGGTGGCTCAAAGCGGGGAATCTTGAAATAGGATTGGGTAACTAAATCATAACCGCGCCCCCCATTCCATGTCACAACTGTCTCACCCGCGGCAACATCATACACGCGCGTTGTACGTTCACCAAAGGGACCATTTAGGTTCGTGAGCTGAGTTACGAAGGTACGTGTGGTTAAATCATAGATGGAAATGCCAACCGGTTTGCCATAAATGAAATCATACCACGCTACCAGTTGCGGACTGATCCCAAAATACTCATTCGTCATCCCATCCCTGCCCCATAGTTCTTCGGTCAGGGTGATGATTTCGCTTGTCTGAATATTGGCGACAGAAAATGTGATGTGTCTGCTCCCATCATCATTATAGTTCCCGAATGTTACCCACTCACCCGCGCTCTGTGGATGCACAGAATAACTAGCTGGTTTCGTGACTAGTCTATCTTGACCGGTTGCCAATTCATACGCATGGAGGCCGCCATCAAAAAACCAGAAGAGATGTGCTTCATTCATTGCCCCAAAGAGTGCGGCATGGTCGTCATCGCCCAGCCGTCTTTCTTCACCGGTCGTTGTATCGATAAGATAGAGTGACCGGCGTTGATTTGGATCTCCCCGTTCATTACGGTAGGTATAACGTGGGATGGTTGTTGCACCCACTTCAGGTGTCCCCACCACGACTTGTGAATCAAGGGGAAATGTCAATGGTTCATCCGCTTGTTGGGCCAGAGGGCGAGCAGTTATAACAAGCGGTTGTGGTGCTGATTGCCGCTGCCTTATGCCCAACCAAATCGTCATACCGCTGACAATGAGACTGATCGTTGCAACGAGGATCAATGTGTAGCTCAATCGACGTAATTTCATGATTACTTTCCTCCTGTGAGGGATAACAGTTTACTACAATGGTGCGTGCGACAGCAGGAAGTAGCATACCGGATAGCTGAAAGCATCGTACGCAGAGCAAATTGATCGTGGATGGTATGCTATTATTGCGTATCGGGCCACCATCGCTGAAACCACTCACGAGCCGCGCCTGTCTCTCGATAGATTTCATGCCAGTTGATTTCAGTGTTGGGGTTTGTACAGGCACCGTCACCGGCATATTCATTGGTCAATAACCAGGCAATCGTATAATGTGCTGCATACTCTTGTTCAATGAAACTTTGTAGCGATTGCGCCGTGGCGACTGGATAATCGTTCAGATCGCCGGGTATCCGATCTTTTGAGAGGAGTGTTGAGGCTGAATATTGACAAGGCGAGAGCAGATCTGCTTCGCTGATGAAGATGGGCTTACCACTCAGCCGCATGGTTAAGGCGATGCCATCGGGCAGATGTTGTGAGATGTGGTCGCTCGGGATATGAATATCCCGAATACCGCCACCGGCGTAATCGCAGAAGAAATCCAAAGAGACATTGGCATTGGTCTCCCATTGCTCTTGCCCGATCTCCCAATAGTTATGCAAACTAAAGCCATCTGCTTTGGGGGACGCGGGCTGGGTTGGGGCAGCAAAATCATAACCAAAGGTCTTCTTCATAAAGTCAAGCCCAGAGTGCTGCCCTCCCCCAACCACCGTCCAGGCATCACAACTCCCCAACCCAAAGTGTTCGCCAAAGAGTCGCTGAGACATAGGTGGTGTCAAGATCTGGAGTTCGGCATTTAGCGTTTTTGCTTGATCATAGAGCGCAGCAAAGTACTCGTCCATCTCTATCCAGGCATCTTTGTTATCTACATTTGGATCTATGGTTTTCCCTTGTTCACGAAATGCCTCATACCACTCATAATTTGGTTCGTTGGCAGGCTCAAAGAAGAAGGAATCAGCGGGCCAGTCATAGGTTCTATTGAGTGTATAAATGGCCTGCATTTCCTGGGCAATATCCAGAATGTCCCGATATTGTGCTACTTTTTGCTGTTGGGTTTCCCTATCTCCACAATAATCACCGCCCGCAGGAGTCGTGGTTGCGAGCAACGTATGATTATCACCAGGATCAGCGTAATCCACAAAATTCCCTGGCGAAGGGGTGATGCGGATGATGATCTTGGTTCCGGCTCTGGCAGCCGCGGCCAGGTAATGGAAGGCATTGTAGGGTTCACCTGTGCCGGTGAGTTTGGGGGTCGCCGCAGTAATCCGACAGTACTCGTTGTCTGGTGCAGTAGCTGTTGGACGGGTGAAGCTGTAGATTTGGCTACTCAGTACGACGACTGCCGCGGGCCAAGTTCCGGTAACCGTATCGGTCATAATCCAGGTAAAGAGCTCTTCACGCCAATCATGACCACGGTTACCCAAATGGATACCGCTTTTCGTTTTGAGCGGTGGTGTTTGGCTTCCGCCACGGTGGATCAAGGGCAGATAGAGACTGTGCGCAGCGGCTGCCGCAGCGGTGGTCGTTGTGCTGGTGTGGGTGGAGGTGATGGTGGCAACGGCGACGCTTTGGGCGTGGGCAATGGGTGGTGCACCGCGTGGGAAGAGGAGAAAAATGAGCAAAGCGAGTAAGCCAAGCGCTAGCATGAATGGGGAAAGGAGTCGCATGCGGTATCAGCCTTTCTGTGTCAGCGATGTGTGTGGTCGTGGGCTGCATTCTCGCGTAGCGAGCAGTATCTGTCGATAGTACGATGGTACTAATCTTCTGCGCAGGCTGTGGTCAACGTGATGTTATCCACGATGAAATCAGTGGGCAGCGCCCAGTCGGTCTGCACTTGGAAGACGAGTTCAACCGGCGTATTGATGCCGGGCCAGGATTCAATGGCGACCTGCATGGGCAGCCAATCGCCGCTGGCCAGTTCCACGTTGGTCCATTGCACCGGCGTGGCGAGAAGCGAGTTACCGGTCAGCGGGTCGATGAGGTCGACTAGCAAACGGTCGCCGCCCCAGAAATCCCAACTGAGGACGCGCACATCGAAGGTGAGGGTGAGGCCGCTGACGCCGGAGGGGATTTCAAGTGGTTGGCGGATGGCGGCGTGGCTGTTGGCATAGCGCCCCAGGCGGATCGCCCAGTCGCCGCTGGTGGCGAGACCGGTGGGCAATTCGTCGACAATGAGGTTGCTGGGGCTGTCGGTCTGTTGCCAAAGGGCGTGGTCGGCCGTGGCTTCGAGGTCGCCGTTTTGGACCAAATTCTGCCCTGCTGTGCAAAGTTCCGTTGAAGGGGTGGCGTCAAGGAGCGGGGCGCGAATTTCCAACAAGGAGCCATCCTTCAGCTCAAGAATCTGATAGAGTGTCCGGTTGGCTTCGGTAATCCGACCTTGCTTAAAAATCGGTGGTTTGTTCCACTCCGGTGGCTCAAAGCGAGGAATTTTGAAATAGGATTGGGTCACCAGATCATAGCCATATCCACCACTCCAAGTGACAACCGTCTCACCCGCAGCAACATCATAGACGGTGATCAACCCTTCACCAAAGGGACCATTTAGGTTCGTGAGCTTGGTTACGAAGGTACGTGTGGTTAAATCATAGATGGAAATGCCAACCGGTTTGCCATAAATGAAATCATACCACGCTACCAGTTGCGGACTGATCCCAAAATACTCATTCGTCATCCCATCCCTGCCCCATAGTTCTTCGGTCAGGGTGATGATTTCGCTTGTCTGAATATTGGCGACAGAAAATGTGATGTGTCTGCTCCCATCATCATTATAGTTCCCGAATGTTACCCACTCACCCGCGCTCTGTGGATGCACAGAATAACTAGCTGGTTTCGTGACTAATCTATCTTGACCGGTTGCCAATTCATACGCATGGAGGCCGCCATCAAAAAACCAGAAGAGATGTGCTTCATTCATTGCCCCAAAGAGTGCGGCATGGTCGTCATCGCCCAGCCGTCTTTCTTCACCGGTCGTTGTATCGATAAGATAGAGCGGCAACCGATTACTGCGATCAGCAGGAAACTCGTTACGATAGATATAACGCGGGATGGTTGTTGCACCCACTTCAGGTGTCCCCACCACGACTTGTGAATCAAGGGGAAATGTTAATGGTTCATCCGCTTGTTGGGCCAGAGGGCGAGCAGTTATAACAAGCGGTTGTGGTGCTGATTGCCGCTGCCTTATGCCCAACCAAATCGTCATACCGCTGACAATGAGACTGATCGTTGCAACGAGGATCAATGTGTAGCTCAATCGACGTAATTTCATGATTACTTTCCTCCTGTGAGGGATAACAGTTTACTACAATGGTGCGTGCGACAGCAGGAAGTAGCATACCGGATAGCTGAAAGCATCGTACGCAGAGCAAATTGATCGTGGATGGTATGCTATTATTGCGTATCGGGCCACCATCGCTGAAACCACTCACGAGCCGCGCGCACGTCAAAGGCGAGGGTGAGGCCGCTGACGCCGGAGGGGATTTCAAGTGGTTGGCGGATGGCGGCGTGACTGTTGGCATAGCGCCCCAGGCGGATCGCCCAGTCGCCGCTGGTGGCGAGACCGGTGGGCAACTCGTCGACGATGAGGTTGCTGGGGCTGTCGGTCTGTTGCCAAAGGGCGTGGTCGGCGGTGGCTTCAAGGTCGCCGTTTTGGACGAGGTTCTGTCCCTCGATGCAGGGCGCAGTCGAGGGCGTGGCGTCGAGGAGGGGGGCGCGCACGTGGCGTTGGGTGCCGTCCCGCATCTCAAAATGCCAAGTGAGTACACGGTTTCTTTCTTTGATGCGGCTTGTGTCGCTTATCCGTCCTTCACCCCAATCTGCTGGTTTTCGATTCTCGATCCGGAAGTAAGATTGGGTGATTAGATCATAACCGTACTGACCGCTCCATGTGATCACACTTTCACTAGGTGTGATACTAGAAATTGTTACATGATGTTCACCAAAGGCACTATAGATTTCGGTTAGGCGGGTTAGTTCTTGCCGACGCGCCAGATCATAGACAACGATTGTGCCAGATCCCTCAAACCAAGCAGCCAATTGTTCACTAATGCCAAAGTAACCACCAACGATGCTCGTCCCTTGGGTATTCATATCACGTGTCAAGGTGATGGTCTCATTGGTTGCAAGGTTGGCGACAAAGAGCGTATAGTCGGTATAGGTGGTGCCGGTTTGGTTGTAATAGCCAAATGCAAGCCAGTCACCGGCAATCTGTGGTGGGACATATGGATTCGCTTGTGTGGAAGGGATAGTGGTGATGTCTACACCGGTTTCCAGGTGACGGACATGCATCACGCCCGCGCCCCACCACAAGAGGTACCGGTCATCTATCATGCCAAAGATGGCATACCCATTATCGGTCTGTAGGTTTGTCACCTCGCCGGTCAAGGTATCAACCAGATCAATTGGTTCTATCCGGTTTCGGCCCTTGGCAAGGGTATAGCGGGGCGGTGGTTGTTCATAAAACTTAGGGGTGCCGACGACCACTTGTGGGGTGGGCAAAGTGGGCACTTCATCCCTGTTTTGGACCGTGGATTGCTTGGCTTGTACCACACGTTCTGTTTCCGTGGCGCGTATCGGCTGTCGCTGCGTGGCGTTTGCGAGCAGACCAACCAAGCTTAACAGGACAACAGCCGTGGCGAGGCCAATCAGTACATAACTTATTGTGCGTACTTTCATTCCATCCATCCTTGATTTTCGCAATTCACAAAGCCATCCGTGCATTTTACACATGCGGGCGGGGCTTCTCTATTCCATCCTTACTCGGCAAGGGGCCACCAGCGCTGAAACCAGGTGCGCGCACCACCATCTTCACGATACGCTTCATGCCAATTCTGCTCATAGTTGGCGTTGTTGCGCCTGTCACCATCATCAAATACTGTTATACAGACGTTATCCTCACTGGTCACTGCCGCGTCGGTAATCCAACATCTTTCATTGTTGGTGGCGGCGGTGGTTGGACGGGTGAAGCTGTAGAGTTGGCTACTCAACACGACAACCGCTGCGGGCCAGGTGCCGGTAACCGTGCCGGTGATATGGCTGAAGAGTTCGATGCGCCAATCTGAGCCGCGATTGCCCAGGTGCAGTCCACTTTTGCGCTTGATATTGCCGTGCTTATGGATCAAGGGCAGATAGAGACTGTGCGCAGCGGCTGCCGCAGCGGTGGTCGTTGTGCTGGTGTGGGTGGAGGTGATGGTGGCAACGGTGACGCTTTGGGCATGGGCAATGGGTGGTGCGCCGCGTGGGAAGAAGAGAAAAATGAGCAAAGCGAGTAAGCCAAGCGCGAGCATGAATAGGGGAAGGAGTCGCATGCGGTATCGACCTTTTTGTGTCAGCGATGTGTGTGGTCGTGGGCTGCATTCTCGCACGGCGCGCAGTATCTGTCGATAGTACGATGGTACTAATCTTCTGTGCAGGCTGTGGTCAACGTAATGTTGTCGATAACGAAATCAGTGGGCAGCGCCCAGTTGGTCTGCACTTGGAAGACGAGTTCAACCGGCGTGTTGATGCCGGGCCAGGATTCAATGGCGACCTGCATGGGCAGCCAATCGCCGCTGGCCAGTTCCACGTTGGTCCATTGCACCGGCGTGGCGAGGAGTGAGTTACCGGTCAGCGGGTCAATGAGGTCGACTAGCAAACGGTCGCCGCCCCAGAAATCCCAACTGAGCGCGCGCACGTCAAAGGCGAGGGTGAGGCCGCTAACGCCGGAGGGGAGTTCAAGCGGTTGGCGGATGGCAGCGTGGCTGTTGGCATAGCGGCCGAGACGGATCGCCCAGTCGCCGCTGGTGGCCAGACCGGCGGGTAGTTCATCGACGATGAGATTGCTGGGGCTGTCGGTCTGTTGCCAGAAGGCGTGATCGGCGGTGGCTTCGAGGTCGCCGTTTTGGACTAAATTCTGCCCTGCTGCGCAAAGTTCCGTTGAAGGGGTCGCGTCGAGCAGCGGGGCGCGCACGTGGCGTTGGGTGCCGTCCTTCATTGTATAGGTCCAGGTGAGTACGCGATTCTTTTCCTGAATACGGCTCGCGTCATGGATGAGGCCCTCTCCCCAATCGGCGGGCTTTTTCCCTTTGGTTCGAAAATAGGATTGGGTTACCAGATCGTAGCCATAGGTACTGCTCCAGGTAACTACAGTTTCCCCTGGGGAAAGGTCAAAGATAGTCAAATACTGTTTATTAAAAACTGCTTCGATATCGGTGAGTCGTATAATCTCGCGTCGAGTACTCAGATCATAGATAACAATTGTCTGATACGATTCTTTCCAAGCCGCTAGATACGGGCTAATGCCAAATTGCTCATTGATAATGCCCGCACTGGCTGAAAGCTTTTGGGTAAGGGTAATCTGTTCGCCGGTCCGGAGATTGGCAGTGTATAAGGTTGCTTGGGTACCACCGTTGCCGTTGAACTTGCCAAAGATGACCCAATCATCAGCAATTTGTGGATGCAAGCTCGAACTCACGCGCTCTGCAATCAATTTGTCCTCGCTAGTGGCTAAGTGATAAGCGTGCAGACCATCATCAAATAGAAACCACAAGAGATACTCATCATTCATGGTGCCAAAGACGGCGGCGCGACTATCATCCCCCAGGCGGGTTTCTACACCGGTTTCGGTATCGATGAGATACAATGGCAACCGCTTTGTCCGATCTGCGGGAAATTCATTGCGATAAATGTACCGGCTATTGATCGGTTTGTCATAGAATTCTGGCGTGCCCATGACAACCTGTGGGGTGGGGAATGCGGTGGGGGCTGTTGCTTGTCCTGTGACCGGTTGTAAAGTATCTACAATGATTGAGTGCCGTGCCATTGGCTGTGCCTGCCAGCGTCGCAATTCCGAACGGAGTGTGAGCACGCTGGCGAAAATCAAGATTGTGGCGAGCAGAATCAGTCCATAGCTCCATCGACGTAGCTTCATTTTTGCTCCTTTCTTACCAAGGGTCATGATGTCCATTGTTATAGCGAAAAGGCGCCATATCAATCATCACGGTGTCTCCGGCCACCATAGTTGAAACCATTGGTATGCGTCACCAGTTTCCGGGTAGGCTTCATGCCAGTTGATCTCATAGTTATGGTTGTTTTCTCCGGCAGCATTTTGACAAGAGGTTTCTTCGTCTTCATACTGATTTACCAATAACCATGCGATTACATAACGCGCACCATAGCCCTGTTGATATTCCTCTTCGATAAAGCGTACCAAAGAATCTCGGGTCTCTGCAGCCGCATCATCCTTGCGCGATGTGTCAGCAAAAGCTTCAAGCTGACAGGGGGAGAGTAGGTCTGCTTCGGTGATAAAGGTAGGAAGCGCTGACATATTCAGCTGCATTCCGGCGGAGAGATACTGATAGAGATGGTCGGTTGGCGGTTCATAATCATCATTGATTGCGCAGTAGTCATCAACGGTTGGCGGGCTTTGGGGCAGGCCAAAGGGTGGCAACCATGTTTCGCGTCCCTCTCTCCAGTAGTTGTGCCAGGCAAAGCCATCGGCCTTGGGCTCTGTAATTTGTGGAGGCTCCACGCCGATATCATAGCCAAAGCTCTTTTTCATCAAATCCAAGCCGGACCTTTTTAGCCCGTCGCCGACAACTTCAATAGGATCACAAGTACCAAGCATGTAGTGCTCTCCATAGAGTCCTTGTGCCATGGATGGTAAGAGCACCTGTAATTCGGGATTCAGTACTTTGGCCTGAGTATAGAGCGCGGCAAAGTAATTGTCCATATCGATCCAGGCTTCTTTATTATCCACGTTTGGAATCAGACTGTCTGCCTTTCCCGCATCAATTATTCCCTGATACCATTCCTGGTTGGGTTCGTTGGCAGGTTCAAAGAACAGAGAGGTGGCCGGCCACCCGTACCTATCGACAACCAGTGTGTAGATGGCCCTCATCTCTTGCGCTATATCGAGAATATCCCGGTAGGCATGAATTTTATCGCTGGTAGAAGGACCGCCTTCTGCGCTTTCGTCACAGTAATTGCCACCAGCGGGACCAATGTCCAGGCGAAGCCGATGATTGTCACCAGGGTTGACATAGTCCAGAAAGTTACCGGGGGATGGACTAATCCGAATCACGACCTTGGTACCGGCCTTGGTCGCGGCAGTCAGATACTTGAACGCATTATATACTTCTCCCTCACCGGCACGTTTGACAGTGGCTGTGGTCACGCGACAGGATTCATTGGTGGGCGTCGAGGGGCGGCTTAAATGGAAGATCTGATCACTCAGCACAACGACCGCCGCGGGCCAGGTGCCGGTGACCGTGCCGGTGATATGGCTGAAGAGTTCGATGCGCCAATCTAAGCCGCGATTGCCCAGGTGCAGTCCACTTTTGCGCTTGATATTGCCGTGCTTATGGATCAGGGGCAGATAGAGGCTGTGCGCCGCGGCTGCCGCAGCGGTGGTCGTTGTGCTGGTGTGGGTGGAGGTGATGGTGGCAACGGCGACGCTTTGGGCGTGGGCAATGGGTGGTGCGCCGCGTGGGAAGAAGAGAAAAATAAGCAAAGAGAGTAAGCCAAGGGCGAGCGTGATTGGGGGAAGGAGGCGCATGCGGTATCAACCTTTTTGTGTCAGCGATGTGTGTGGTCGTGGGCTGCATTCTCGCACGGCGCGCAATATCTGTCGATAGTACGATGGTACTAATCTTCTGTGCAGGCTGTGGTCAACGTAATGTTGTCGATAACGAAATCAGTGGGCAGCGCCCAGTCGGTCTGCACTTGGAAGACGAGTTCAACCGGCGTATTGATGCCGGGCCAGGATTCAATGGCGACCTGCATGGGCAGCCAATCGCCGCTGGCCAGCTCCACGTTGGTCCATTGCACCGGCGTGGCGAGGAGTGAGTTACCGGTCATGGGGTCGATGAGGTCGACTTGCAAACGGTCGCCGCCCCAGAAATCCCAGCTGAGCGCGCGCACGTCAAAGGCGAGGGTGAGGCCACTGACGCCGGAGGGGATTTCAAGTGGTTGGCGGATGGCGGCGTGGCTGTTGGCATAGCGGCCCAGGCGGATCGCCCAGTCGCCGCTGGTGGCGAGACCGGTGGGCAATTCGTCGACAATGAGGTTGCTGGGGCTGTCGGTCTGTTGCCAAAGGGCGTGGTCGGCCGTGGCTTCGAGGTCGCCGTTTTGGACCAAATTCTGCCCTGCTGCGCAAAGTTCCGTTGAAGGGGTGGCGTCAAGGAGCGGGGCGCGGATATTAAGCATCTCGCCATCGTTGGCTTTAAAAGACCAGGTGAGGAGACGATCTTTCTCATAGATACGACTCATTGTTGCCAAAGAGGCATTGACGACTGCGTCAGGCGGTATGCGTTGGTCTACCCGAAAGAAAGACTTGGTAACCAAATCGTACCCAAATCCCATGGTCCAAGTCACAACAGTCTCCCCAGGTGTAATCATTAAGATTGGTCTATTGTAGTTCGTAAATGCACTCTGGATTTCGGTGATTCTGGTTAGCTCTCGGCGATTCAGCAAATCGTAAACAACAATCGTATTCGGCAGAACGTGCCAAGCTGCTAATCTCTCACTGATGCCAAATGCCAAATCAATTCCGCTTCCCATTGGTGTATTCATGTCACGTGTCAACGTGATGATCTCATTGGTTGCAAGGTTGGCGGCAAAGAGCGTATAGTCGGTATAGGTGGTGCCGGTTTGGTTGTAATAGCCAAATGCAAGCCAGTCACCGGCAATCTGTGGTGGAACATACGGATTCGCTTGTGTGGAAGGGATAGTGGTGATGTCTACCCCGGTTTCCAGGTGACGGACATGCATCACGCCCGCGCCCCACCACAAGAGGTACCGGTCATCTATCATGCCAAAGATGGCATACCCATTATCGGTCTGTAGGTTTGTCACCTCGCCGGTCAAGGTATCAACCAGATCAATTGGTTCTATCCGGTTTCGGCCCTTGGCAATGGTATAGCGGGGCAGTGGTTGTTCATAAAACTCAGGGGTGCCGACGACCACTTGTGGGGTGGGCAAAGTGGGCACTTCATCCCTCTTTTGGACCGTGGATTGCTTGGCTTGTACCACACGTTCTGTTT
This sequence comes from Caldilineaceae bacterium, assembly GCA_965228585.1. Lineage (GTDB taxonomy): Bacteria > Chloroflexota > Anaerolineae > Caldilineales > Caldilineaceae > JAHBVH01. The sequence continues at coordinate 479,569 of CBDDHX010000004.1, read as the reverse complement.
CTGTGGTGTGTAACGGCTGTCGCTGCGTGGCGTTTGCGAGCAGACCAACCAAGCTTAACAGGACAACAGCCGTGGCGAGGCCAATCAGTACATAACTTATTGTGCGTACTTTCATTCCATCCATCCTTGATTTTCGCAATTCACAAAGCCATCCGTGCATTTTACACAAAGCGGGCGGGGCTTCTCTATCCCATCCTTACTCGGCAAGGGGCCACCAGCGCTGAAACCAGGTGCGCGCACCACCATCTTCACGATACGCTTCATGCCAATTCTGCTCATAGTTGGCGTTGTTGCGCCTGTCACCATCATCAAATACTGTTGTACAGACGCTATCCTCACTGGCCCACTCATTGACCAGTAGCCAGACAATTACATAGTCGGCAATCTCCTCTGCCGCAATAAATTGAAGCAGCGAGTCGCGCATCTCGGCGGCATTGGCAAATTTACCCAGCTCGCCCTCGGCAGAACCTTCCCACCCGTTTTGGCAGGGCGATTTACGGTCGGTTTCGGTGATGAAGGTGGGCACCAGCGAATTGGCCAAATGCGTTTGAAAATCGGCGGAGACATATTGACTGACATGGCCAGTCTTAAAGTTATCAAGCCTTGCATCGCAATAATCATCGACGACCGCAGCGGCACCTGGCAGCAGATATGGTTCCAACCATCCTTCTTCGCCCAAATTGAAGTAGTTGTGCCAGGAGAAACCATCAGCTTTGGGGCCACGTATCTCCGTTGTGTTCTCGAAATCGATGCCAAAGGTCTCTTTCATGTAATCTAACCCCGATGCCATTTTCTTTGCATCCACCCACCTTGGAATACAGGAATTGAAGAGATAATGTTCCGCGTATTGTTCTTGTGTCATGGGCGGGGTCAGGAGTTGGACATTAGGATTGAGCGGAGGTGCCCCGGCAGTTCCGTTCAGCAAATCATAGAGCGCGGCAAAGTAGTTGTCCATGGCGATCCAAGCTTCTTTATCCGTAATATCAGGAAATAATGTTAATCCAGTATCTATTCCAGGTCGTCTGTGTACATACCACTCAAGATTTGGTTCGTTGGCTGGCTCAAAGAAGAAAGAGTCCGTTGGCCAGCCATGTGCAAGGTTGATACGATAGATGGCATCCATCTCATAAGCAAGATCGTGGATGTCACGAAATTGGTGTTGATTGCCATTCTGGTTGCAATAGTCCCCGCCATTTGGTGTCTCTGTAATCAGTAAAGTGTGATGAAGAGTGGGTGAATCAACCTCATCCAAAAAATTGCCAGGCGAAGGGGAAAGGCGGAAAACAACTTTGGTGCCGTTATCAACGGCTTCTGTGAGATAGGTAAAGGCGTTATAGAGATCGCCGGTTTCTGTACGTCTCACTGCCGCGTCGGTAATCCAACATCTTTCATTGTTGGTGGCGGCGGTGGTTGGACGGGTGAAGCTGTAGAGTTGGCTACTCAACACGACAACCGCTGCGGGCCATGTGCCTTCAGTTGTACCGGTGATGTGATCAAAAAGTTCGATGCGCCAATCTGAGCCGCGATTGCCCAGGTGCAGTCCACTTTTGCGCTTGATATTGCCGTGCTTATGGATCAAGGGCAGATAGAGACTGTGCGCAGCGGCTGCCGCAGCGGTGGTCGTTGTGCTGGTGTGGGTGGAGGTGATGGTGGCAACGGCGACGCTTTGGGCGTGGGCAATGGGTGGTGCGCCGCGTGGGAAGAAGAGAAAAATAAGCAAAGAGAGTAAGCCAAGGGCGAGCGTGATTGGGGGAAGGAGGCGCATGCGGTATCAACCTTTTTGTGTCAGCGATGTGTGTGGTCGTGGGCTGCATTCTCGCACGGCGCGCAATATCTGTCGATAGTACGATGGTACTAATCTTCTGTGCAGGCTGTGGTCAACGTAATGTTGTCGATAACGAAATCAGTGGGCAGCGCCCAGTCGGTCTGCACTTGGAAGACGAGTTCAACCGGCGTATTGATGCCGGGCCAGGATTCAATGGCGACCTGCATGGGCAGCCAATCGCCGCTGGCCAGCTCCACGTTGGTCCATTGCACCGGCGTGGCGAGGAGTGAGTTACCGGTCATGGGGTCGATGAGGTCGACTTGCAAGCGGTCACCACCCCAGAAATCCCAACTGAGCGCGCGCACGTCAAAGGCGAGGGTGAGGCCACTAACGCCGGAGGGAATCTCGATCTGTTGGCGGATTGCGGCGTGGCTGTTGGCATAGCGGCCGAGACGGATCGCCCAGTCGCCGCTGGTGGCCAGACCGGCGGGTAGTTCATCGACGATGAGATTGCTGGGGCTGTCGGTCTGTTGCCAGAGCGTATGTTCGATGGTGGCTTCGAGGTCGCCGTTTTGGACGAGGTTTTGGCCGTCGATGCAGGGTTCGGTAGAAGGGGTGGCGTCGAGCAGCGGGGCGCGGACGTGACGAAGCGTGCCGTCGTCATAAGTAAAGGACCATGAAAGCATGCGATTTTCTTCGTGGATGCGGCTCATGGTGACGAACGGCTCATCATTATCTAGTGGTGTAACTCTGCCCATTGTAAAATAGGATTGGGTCACCAAATCATAACCATAGAATCGGTTCCAGGTGACAACAGTCTCTCCGGCCGATACACCATAAATTTCACCCTGTTCGGCGTTGAAGGCGCGAAATAGATTGGTCACACGTGTCAGCTCACAATGGTTCTGTAAGTCATAGACGACAATCTCATCCGGCGGATCGTACCAGGAAACCAAAGATGAGCTAATCCCAAAATAGCCATTCACCATCGCATCCCGCGCCCAAAGGGTCTCGGTCAGGGTGATCACCTCACGGGTTTGGATGTTGCCGGCATATAAAGTGGCTACTTTAGCACCACCACCGTTATATTCCCCAAAAGCGACCCAATCTCCACCTCGTTGTGGAAATGATAAGCGACCACCTAGTTTAGCGAGTATCACATCCATTCCGGTTGCAAGCTCATAAACATGAAATTCCTCTCCAAAGAACCACAACAAATATTCCTCATCAAGCGTGCCCAAAGTCGCCCCACGGCTATCATCACCTAATCGTACCTCTTCACCAGTTTCGTTGTCGATTAAATAGAGCGTAAACGGCCCACTAAGATCCGCACGATTTTCAAAACCATTCCGATAACGATAGCGGTCGCGTACAGGCTCACCATAGAATTCGGGTGTCCCCACCATAACCTGTCTGGCAGTTGATGTGGGTTCATCCGCGGCTTGAGTGATTGGTTGTTCTGCTTGGACAGTGCGGTTTCGTTCCGCCCCTTGCAATGGCTGTTGGCGTGCAAAACGCAATGCTAGACCAAAGGTGCCTACCAGCAGAATCATCAGGATTACGACCAGGAAGCTGTTCCTTGTTTGGCTCCTATTCATTGTTTCTTTCCTTTGCTCATTCGATATAGTCGCTGTCGTTGATGCCCATTGCGGTTATGAGGGCCATTCATGCGAGTCGACCTAACTCTGGAGAATCAATGCGCAAGGATGGTCTTTGCAGAGCAGCAATTGATCTTATTGAGCCGCAGCCCACCACAGCGGGAACCATTCCCGTTCATAAACCCGGTTTGCATCTTCCCAATACGCTTCATGCCAGTTGATTTCATAATTGGTTGCGCAGCGAGTCGCTTCATTTGCTTCTTGATTGATCAAGAGCCAGACAATCACAAATTGGGCACCATATTCCGTTGGTGTCGTTTGGCTCCGACCATGGGCTTGGTCAGTAAAGAGGAGCAGGGATTGCTTTGTACGCTCTGGATTATAGGGTGATTCTGGTGACCGATCCTTGTATTGTAGGGGATTGCCTGCATCTTGACAATTGGAGAGCAGATCGGCTTCGGTGATAAAGGTTGGCAGGCGTGACATGGAATCCATGAGCGAGTCAGACATGTATTGGAGCAGATGATGGGTGGGTGGCTCATATTTTTTTTCTTCCGGAGCTTCTTCTTCCGGGTCTTCGTTTGCATGCGCCTGATAATGCCAATGGACGACAGGAAACGCGGTGGGGAAGTAAGGTGGGAGCGAAAGCTCTTTCCCTTCCCGCCAATAGTTGTGGATGGCAAAGCCATCTGCTTTGGGTGTGATTAAGTTTCCGTTCAAATCAACGCCAAAAGTCTTGGTCATGAAATCTGTCCCCCCTTGGTTTTCACCACCGATGAGTGGCACTGGATCACATGAGCCCAAAAGGTATTGTTCACCGTATAGCCGTTGTGACATAGATGGTGAGAGAATCTGCAAATCAGATTCCATGGATTTGGCCAAATCGTAGAGCGCTGCGAAGTAAGCGTCCATGGCAGCCCAAGCATCCTTGTTATCCGCACTAGGAACTATTGGTTTATTTTGTTCAATGTATTTGTGATACCATTCATAATTGGGTTCGTTGGCTGGCTCAAAGTAGAGGAGTTCGGCTGGCCAGTGATGCTTATCAACGGCTAATGTATAAATTTCACTCATCTCTTTCGCTACATCTTTGATATCACGATAAAAACGGATCTTGTCATTTTGGGCAAACCCATCTTCCGCACTCTCGTCACAATAATCCCCGCCTGCCGGTTGATCACCAATATTCAAGACATGTAACGATTCCGTTTCTGTTATAATGCCATTTAAGTAAAGATAATCTTCAAAATTTCCGGGCGATGGCGCAACTCTGACGACTACCTTCGTCCCGGCCTTGATGGCCGCGTCCAGATAGTTGAAGGCATTGTAGGGTTCCCCTTCACCGGTCACTTTGAGGACTGCCTCGGTAATTCGACAAAGTCCTGTGGTTTCGCGCTTGAGCGTGAAGAGTTGATCGCTGCGGATCACAGTTGCCGCGGGCCAAGTGCCGGGCGTGCTGGTGATGTGCTCAAAGAGTTCAATGCGCCAGTCTGAAGAACCACGGTTGCCCAAATGAATACCGCTTCTTTGCTTGATGGCTGGCGGCGTGGGGGAAGGCGTGGGCGTGGGCGCGGTATCGGGGCCACGGTGGATCAAGGGCAGATAGAGACTGTGCGCAGCGGCTGCCGCAGCGGTGGTCGTTGTGCTGGTGTGGGTGGAGGTGATGGTGGCAACGGCGACGCTTTGGGCGTGGGCAATGGGTGGTGCACCGCGTGGGAAGAGGAGAAAAATAAGCAAAGCGAGTAAGCCAAGCGCTAGCATGAATGGGGAAAGGAGTCGCATGCGGTATCAGCCTTTCTGTGTCAGCGATGTGTGTGGTCGTGGGCTGCATTCTCGCGTAGCGAGCAGTATCTGTCGATAGTACCGTGGTCCTGCGTTTACTAACACGCTGTAATCAACCTGATATTGTCCAGGGTAAAGTCAGTGGGCAGCGCCCAGTCGGCCTGTGCTTGGGAATAAAAAAGGGGCCTTCCAATTGAAGACCCTTTCTATCGCTACAGATTCATGATTCGGTAAAGCTGTCATAGTACCCAGTCAACACCAGCCGCTCCGATGGCGTTTCCTAGTTCAATTTTGTCCCCCGGAGACGCAACGCATTCCCCACGACACTAATACTCGAGAAAGCCATGGCCCCGGCGGCGAGAATCGGGTGCAACTGCCGCAGGAAATCTGGTGCCCAGGGGAAGGGGGCGAGAATACCGGCGGCAATCGGTAGCAGTGCCACGTTGTAGCCAAAGGCCCAAACCAGGTTCTGCTTGATGTTGCGCATGGTTGCCTTGGAGAGGGCAAGCGCCTGCGGCACGCTGCGCAGGTCGCCGCGCATTAACGTCACATCCGCGGTCTCCATGGCGACGTCGGTGCCGGTGCCAATCGCGATGCCAACATCCGCCTGTGCCAGGGCTGGTGCATCGTTGATGCCATCGCCGACCATGGCGACGGTGTAGCCTTCTTCCTGGAGTTTGCGCACATTCTCGGCTTTGTCCCCCGGTAACACCTCGGCGAATACACGCCCTCTGTTTTTGCTGCCGCTACCACGCCCCGCGGGAGCATCAAGGATCCCCACCTCTTTGGCAATCGCCTGTGCGGTGGCCTCATTGTCGCCCGTCATCATGACGACGGTCAGCCCCAGTTTGTGCATGGCCGCGATGGCCTCTTTGGAGCCTTCTTTGATGGTGTCGGCGACGCCGATGATGGCGCTGGCTTGCCCATCGACAGCCAGCCACATGGCAGTTTTCCCGTCATCCTGGATCGCCGTGGCCTTGGGTCCAAGTCCATTCAGGTGCACCTGTTCCCGCTCCATCAGGCGCAGGTTGCCCACGAGAATCTGGTGCCCATCGACAGTGGCCGCGATGCCGTGACCGGCCACGCCTTCAAAGGCTTGCGGCGTACTGAGCGCCAACCCCTGTTCCTGGGCCGAGCGTACAATGGCCTCGCCCAGTGGGTGCTCGGAGCCCCGTTCGGCCGACGCGGCCAGGCGCAATAGATCATCACGCTGCAACGCGACTGCCGAACTGGTTGCCACATCGGTCACCGCGGGCTCGCCCTTGGTAATGGTGCCGGTCTTGTCAAGCACAATCGCGGTCAGCTTGTGCGCCTGCTCCAGCGCCGCGCTGTTCTTAAAGAGAATACCCCCTTCCGCGCCCTTGCCAACACCCACCATGATCGAGGTTGGTGTGGCCAACCCCATGGCACAGGGACAGGCAATGACGAGCACGGCGATCAGCCGCAGCAGCGCGGGAACAAAGCCCGCACCGGCCAGCAGCCAGATGGCAAAGACAACCAGGGCAAAGACGATCACCGCAGGCACAAAGTAGGCGGAGACCTGATCAACCACCCGCTGGATCGGGGCACGGCTGCCTTGCGCCTGCTCCACCATGCGAATGATCTGCGCCAACGCGGTTTCACGCCCAACTTTGGTCGCCTTGAAACGCAGCAACCCCTGCTTGTTAATCGTGCCGCCGATGACGCTACCACCAACTTCCTTGTCAACTGGCAGACTTTCGCCGGTGATCATGCTCTCATCGATGGCAGAGCGCCCCTCGAGAATCGTGCCGTCGACGGCGATCTTTTCACCGGGGCGCACGATGATCTCGTCACCAGCCACCAACTCGGCAATTGGCAGATCGACCTCGGTCTCCCCACGCATCACGCGCGCGGTCTTGGGCTGCAACCCAATCAGCTTCTTGATCGCTTCACTGGTGCGCCCTTTGGCGCGGACTTCCAGCAACTTGCCAAGGACAATCAGCGTAATAATCACCGCGGCGGTTTCAAAGTAGACGTGGTGCCCCAACGCGTGGATCCCCAGCGTCAGTGCAATCAAAACCGCAACGCTGTAAAGATAGGCGACCGACGAGCCCATTGCCACAAGCACATCCATGTTGGCTGCGCCATTACGGAGACTTTTGTATGCACCAACGTAGTAATCCCACCCCACATAGAATTGAACTGGCGTGGCCAGCGCAAAGAAGAGCCAGTTGACCCAGGTGTCGTGTGCCCACATGCCAACCAGGCCAAAGTCGCGGCTCATGCTCAAGAGAAAGAGGGGCAGCGAGAAGATCACGCCGACAATCAACCGTTGCCATTCGTGGCGCAGCTCTGCAGCACGTGCCGCGGCTTCGGCATCTTCCTCACTCTCGTCCGTGGTCGCTTCCACCACGTCATAGCCAGCCTTGCGCACCGCGGCCACCAATTCACCCCGTGTCACCAGCCCCGCAACGTAGGTCACCGTGGCCTTTTCACTGGCGTAATTGACCGTCGCCTCAACCACCCCCTCCACTTTGTTCAGGGCACGCTGAATCGACTTGGCACAGTTGGCACAGGTCATGCCGAGCAGTGGCAGATCGAGGGTAGCGGTCGGGACTTGATAGCCAGCCTTGCTCACCCGCTCGATGAGATCGTGCAATACCGCTTGTGGTTTGGAGATGGCGGGATCATAGTCGACGGTCAGCTTTTCACTGGCAAAGTTGACCGACGCGTCATTGATGTTTTCTATTTTTTTTGCATTGCGTTCCACTGACTTCACGCAGTTGGCACAGGTCATGCCAAGCACGGGAACGGTGATCTGTTTTGTTGTCATTGAATCCTCCAAAGACTCATCTGCGAAGATAGATCTTGTTCGCCCGTATGACCGTGAGCACCACGGCGGACAAGGAGATAGGCAGCTACGACCAGGTCAAACGAGAAGCAAAGCCAAACATACCAAGCGGGTGCAACGGTGTAGCCGGGACCCAGCCAGTGCAGCAAAATATCCCACAGAGCATGGCTCGCCCACCCCACGGCCAACAGCACCACCAGGGAGCGCCGCGCGAGGTAGGCAACGAGGCCAAAGAGCAGAACACCGCCAACTTCCAGGGTGATCCAGCGCCAGTTGCCCCACAGGATGGCAAAGCCGACATAGATCAGGGCGGCAACGAGCAGACCCGTGGCCAGCACCTTTTGCTCCTGGTCCTCACCACGCTCCCTGGCAAAGCGGATGAATAGAATGGCTGCTGCCAATCCCAGCAGCAGCCAAAACACCTGCATCATCAGGCCGTGGCTTCTGCCGGCGGATACTCAATCTCGACCAGTAGGTCCTTGATCTTTTCCCAGCTGGCAGGCTCTTCGTAACTGACAGTCACTTCTTTGCTTGCCTCTTCGGCTTTGACGCTCTGCACACCTTCCAGTTCACTCAATTCGCTCTCGATGGTGTGTGTGCAGTGACTGCAGCTAATGTTGGGCACGGTAAATCTCTTGTTCATTGTGGTTGCTCCTGTTGTGCTGGCTCTGAATAAAAATCATGGGTTGCCATTGCTTCTAAAATCGGACAATCACTCGTCGGACCCTCCCCACTACATTCATGGATCAGGTGTTGCAGTGCATCTCGCATCTCTTGCAGGGCGCGTATTTTGACTTCGATCTGCTTCACCTTCTGCTGCGCATGGTGCCGCACAATACCTTTGTCCGCGGTTTCGCTGACGCGCAACGTGAGCAGCTCCTTGATCTCTTCCAGCGTAAAGCCCAACTCCTGCGCACCCTTGATGAAACGCAAGCGCTCAACACTTTCGGTTGGATAGATGCGGTAGCCCGAATCGCGGCGCGGGGGCTCGGGGAGCAATCCCCGCTGCTCATAATAACGCAGCGTCTCTACATTGACATCGGCTGCTTTGGCTAACCGCCCTGTTGTAAATCCTTGCATGGTACCTCCCGCTTTGCACTAGCTCTTTACAAACTTACTCTGCCGACTTGATCTGCCGACTTGATCTGCTGAACCATGTTGTGTAACTGATTACTTCACAATCCCTGTCGCTTGGGCCTTTCGACAACTGTGTGACAAAGCGCGATGCTCATTGCTCGCAATATCGCTCTCATGATCATTGCTACATCTGTGCAAGCTGAATCAGCATACCAACAAAAGACTCCGTATCAAACTACGGGTTTACGTGAATCAGTATAAACCCTGTAGTTAGGTACGGAGTCAAGCGGAAGTATCTTAAAATTTTGCGCCAACCATCAATTGGACGCGTGCACCCCGCACCAGAGCAGTTGTGAAGCTGCATCTTCCCGGGTGCTCATAGAGAAAGCAAACAGACCTTGCACCTTGTGCGCGTTAGAGAACGCTGACTCCACGATTGTGCGACTGTAAATGATTTCTCTATCGGTTGCAGCCGATGACCGCGCCATTCACTGCGGCACCCTTGACAGCAGTGCATTGCAGCTCTCTGCACAGTGGCGGCAACAGGCGGCACAGAGCTACAACAAAATCCCATTTGTACTTCGCTACAGCTTGTTTATTCGCCACTCCTGCGCTAGGATAACTGCCACCACAACAGCAATTACCTTGGAAATCACAGCATGTGATTGTGCAGATTTGGGAAGAAGAATGGTAAGAAGAGTCAACGCAACACGCTATATTGCGCCCTTGCGTGAAGGTGGATCTCTGCCCGCTGTGGTAGAGGCGGATGATGGGGAAACCTACGTCATGAAATTTGTCGGCGCGGGCCAGGGAGCCAAAGCGCTGATTGCAGAATTGATCGCCGGTGAACTGGCACGGGCACTCGGCTTCCGCGTGCCAGAAATTGTCTTCATGGCACTGGATGCCACCATTGGCCGCTCCGAGCCGGACCAGGAGATCCAGGATCTCTTGCTGGCCAGTGCCGGGTTAAATCTGGGCATGCGCTTTTTGCCCAGTGCATTTGCCTACAACCCCCTGGCCGAACCGCCGCTCGACCCCAAAGAAGCGTCGGAGATCGTCTGGTTCGATGCCTACATCACCAATGTGGATCGCACCGCGCGCAATGTCAACATGTTGCTGTGGGAAGAGGCACTTTGGCTAATCGATCATGGTGCAGCGCTCTACTTTCACCACAATTGGGGTGGTGACTATCTGGGCCAGAGTCGCACTCCCTTCTCCTACAGCAAACAGCATGTGCTGTTGGAGCGTGCCACGGCCATTCACGCGGCAGATGAAACCCTGCGCCCCCAACTGACCGATGAGCTGTTGACGGCCACGGTCGATCTCATTCCCGCGGCATGGTTGGGCGACGAAGAAGCCTTTGCCAATCACGCGGCCCACCGCCACGCCTATCTGGAATATCTGACCATGCGGCGCGATATGGCAATCCGCTTTGTAGAGGAGGCAGCCAATGCCCACGCTGCACTCGTATGATTATGCCTACATACGTGTGGTACCGCGGGTGGAACGGGATGAATTCTTCAACGCGGGGGTCATTCTCTTTTGTCGGACCAAGCGCTTTTTGGACGCGAGAATTGCATTTCGTCCAGAGATTGCCAAGACAATGGCCCCAATGATCAGGCTCGCAACCCTTCAACTACATCTGGCGCTCATCCCACGCGTCTGCGCGGGAGAGGGCCCCATTGGGGCGCTGGCAATGGCCGAACGATTCCACTGGCTGGTGGCCCCGCACAACACAGTCATCCAGAGTGGCCCGGTCCACTCCGGTCTTTGTCACGATCCGGCCGTGGCGCTAGACCATCTCCTCGCGACTATCGATACCTATGTAGCAGAGGGTAAATAACGGTATGCTTCAGGACTACCGGCCACGCCTGCCCTGCTTGCGCTATGCCAGCTTGCTCTTGTTCCCTCTGTTCCTCTTGCTCGGTTGTGGACCACGGGTGGGTGGAGGCGAGATGGCCGCGCAGAGAACGGCGTCACCACTCGTGGTCGACCTGCCGGCACTCTATATTGATTATGACCGTGACGGCACAGCCAGGGTGGGCACGGTTGCGGCGACGGCAGTGGGCGCGGCGTTGGGTGTCGATCTCGGGCGGCTCGATCTGAACAGAGCAACGCTAGATGTTCTCATGGCCTGGAATATTCAACACATCCAGCTCTCCACGGTTCCGGGTCAACTGCATCTGCTGGTCAATGGCTATGCCATGCCAGCACCCCGTTGGGATGCAGAGCAATTGAGCAACGCTCGCCAAATTATTAGAGAGATTGGTACCGACCCGATCGCTAGCGAGGGCGCGGCGCTGGTCGAGAAACTCACGCTGCTTGCACCGGCGGTGGCGGAATGGGGTGGTGGTATCGTACTCCGTTTTCCCGTCACCCCCGGCACAACCGTCATTCCACTGTCGGCGCGGCAGAGCACTGCGCTCCCATCCGAGGCACAGGCCACCTATCTGGATCTAATTGGTGCGCCGCCCCAACTGATTGTGGATGTCTTCTACAGATCCAATGGGGCGTGGACAGTTGATGGGCTGGACGCGACGGCGTGGGCAGCGATTCTGCCATTGCCCTGGCAAGCCCTGAATCTCGAAGCAGAGACCGTGGCAACCCTCAGGCGCAGCGGCATCAGGGAGCTGCGGCTCGCGACCAATCAGCGGGGTCTCTTCGTCACCATCAACGCAGAACCACTGCCCCACCTCGCGTGGGCAGAAGGAGAGTTGGATAACATGGTCGCAGCAATAGCGGAGAGTGGGCGCTTGCCACAGCTGTTGGACGAGGTGGAAACGGCAACATCGCTGGTGCGCACGGTGCGCCAATTGCTCCCCATGCTCCAGGCGACCGATGTGCAACTGCGGGTCTATTTTGCGTCAGCGGATTGATCGCTGAGAGCCAACGGCTTCTCCGCCGGCTCACAAGCTGGTTCATCGTCTGATTTATCGTCTGAGTTATAGTCTGGTCTATAGTCCGGTTCATAATAGTGAGGATTGAGAAAGCGGGTGAGCGCGGCAATCAGCGCGGTTTCCAGCGCGTCTTGCCGGCTGATGAGGTCATTGGTAAAGATGCCGAAAGCGCCCTGGCGCTGACGCGTGTTCTGCTCACCACAGAGCTGATCCATGAGCGGCCCCAACTCGTGCCCTGCACGCACGGCCGCGGCGACCTGCGCGGGCAGCCGGAACTTGCCACTGCCACCAATGCCAACGGTCTGCTCCCGATCCACAATCGCGGCCCAGCCGGTGTTGAACATGCCGTAGCGGTTCTCGACCGTGCTGCCTTCCAGCCCAACGCCCAGATCAGCCGCACAGACGCAGCGTGCTCGCCGAGCACGGGTGATGGCACCCTGAATTGCTTCTTCATCGCCACGCGGCTGGGCACGGACACCCGAATCCACGGCCGCGGAGAGCACCGTTGCATCGGGCCAGATCCGTTGTACAATGGTGGTGACCGCGGCAACTTTCACCGGGTTTTTTGAGCCAACGGCAATTCGTAAAGGGTTCATGCGTTTGAATCAATCCCTTCATTCCATTCAACAACAGCTCGCGCGGCAGATTGCCACAGCGGGCCTCCTTGCGCAACTGCGTGCCGACCAGCCGGTTGATCTGCTATTGGAAATTGGCGATGCCCTGCTGGCTGCCCCCGTGCTCGTGGTCGAGGTCCCGAGCCAACATCCAGAGGCAGTGGCGGTGATCAGCGCGTTTCTCGAGCGCCATGGCGACCACCTGTTGGTGGGCATGGGCAACATTCAGAGCGTGGCTCAAGGCAGCCGGGCGCTGGCCGCTGGCGCGCACTTCCTCACCACCACCCGCTACACAACCGAGCTGCATCAGCTCGCCGAACGCTGTGGCGCGCTCTATATTCCCCCGGCAACAGCCGCCGCAGCCCTCCCCGCCCTGGCCCAAATGAACGTTACAATGGCTGCCATGGCTGGCGATCTGTTGTTGGCAACCGCGCCACTTTCCTCACCGGCTCCCACATCGGTTCCGGTGTCGGCTTGGCGGGCGCAATCGCGGCCGGCCATTGTTGCCTATCAGACGCAGCCAGCAGACTTTAGCGCTTGCCACCGGGCGGGCGCAACCGCGGTGGCGGTGGGTAATTTGCTCTTTCCCACCGCGGATTGGTCCATGCCCACCATGATCCGCCGGGCACGCCAGTTACGTCAGTTGTGGCTGGAAACCACCGCTTGCAGTCACGATCGTGACGGCTGAACCACATCACCCCGCCCACAGCCGGAGGAGCAGCCAAAGACGGGGACCAAAGATCAGCACAGCAACAACCAAACTGCCGCCGACGACAAAGAGCAGCGCGCCCGCCGCGGCATCCTTGGCGACCTTGGCCAGTGGATGATAGTCGGGTGAAACGAGATCAACAACAGCCTCGACTGCCGTGTTGATGGCTTCCAGCGCCAGCACCAGCACACAGAGCAAGATGAGGATGATCCACTCCCAACGCTCTAACCCGAACCAGCCACCAACAATTAACACCACGCCGGTCGCGGCAAGCTCGATCCAGGCATTGGGTTGCGTGCGCACGGTATGCAGAGCGCCTGCCATGGCAGCCTGCAAGCTGAACCACCGGCCGCGCCAGAAACCCCGGTCGCGGCCGGTCAGCGTGCTGAGTTGTGAGCGATTGGCAGGTGTGGCGGGAGGCTCTTGCGCTGGTGGCACGGGAAATTCAGTCATGTTCAGCAACGGTGGGATAGACGCGATTCGACAGCTCGGCATCACCAAAATGGGCCAGGATCGAGCGCTGCAGCTGCCACATCTCGGCCTGCTCCTCCGCGGTGCCATGGTCGTACCCCAGCAAGTGCAGCAACCCATGGACGGCGAGCAACCGTAACTCGGCGGCGACGCTGTTGCCATAGCTGGCGGCCTGGCGTTCGGCATAGGGATAGGCAATGATGATATCGCCCAAATAGTTGGCGAGGGTGGCGGCTAGTTCCGGCGGCAGATTCTGCAAGACAGGCGAGTCTTCACTCGTTGCGGGCTCCTCCTGGCTGGCAAAACTCAGCACATCCGTTGGCGCGTCCACCCCGCGATAGTCGCGGTTTAGCTGCTGCACAGCCAAATCAGTGGTGACAACCAGCGAGAGTTCCCGTCCCGCCTGGTTGCAGGCGTGCAGGGCATGGGCAACTGTCTGCTCCAGATCGGCGGCATCGACCAGGGCGCAAAAAGCGTCGTCGATCTGCAGATCAATGGCTGACTCGGACATCTGATTCATGCTGGGCTCCGGTGTACTCTGTTCAACGCAAGTTGCTATCTACCCCCCCTGCACGGGCGTGATTGCTCAAACAATTGCCTTTGCCACGCGCTGACGAGCAACTCCGGTTACTTGACCGTCGATAACTCTTCCTCGGCGCCGGGGATCTCACGTGCGGCCGTGTGGGGTGCGGCATCTGGCTGGGGCACATCACCCTGGGGCAGCGGGACTTTGGGTGGGCTGGCAACCTCTTCTTCTTGCGCCACGCCATTGGTTGCCGTCGGTGTGCTTTCACTCTTTGGCTCGCTGCGCTGTGCTGGTTCGGGGTAGGAGATGCGGGGATGGTGGACCCCCTGCAACACCTGAATGAAGACCTGGCGAATGGTCTGCAGATCCTTGAAGGTTAGATCACAGTAATTCAACGCCCCCTCGACCACCCGGTCGTCGATCAATTTATTGACGAGCTTTTCCAGTTCGTCGCGATTGCTGGGCCGGATCGAGCGCACCGCGGCTTCACAGGTATCAGCCAGCAGCAGAATGGCCGTCTCTTTGCTGCGCGGGTAGGGGCCCGGATAGCGAAACTCTTCGGGATCGAGCACCGTGCCATCATCGGCTTCCCGCTGGGCCTGGCGATAGAAGTACTGCACCAGCGAGTTGCCGTGGTGCTCCAGAATGAAATCGCGAATACGTGGGGGCAACCGGTACTTCTGCGCCAAATCCATGCCATCGGTGACATGGCTGATGATGATCTGGGCACTGGTCGTTGGATCGAGTTTGTCGTGGGGGGAGTTGCCCTCCAGGATATTCTCTGTAAAGAAATAAGGACGCACGGTTTTGCCAATGTCGTGATAGTAGGCCCCCACCCGGGCCAGCAGCGCGTCGACCCCAATTGCCGCCGCGCCACGCTCGGCCAGATTGCTAACCACGATTGTGTGATGATAGGTGCCGGGTGCCTTGAGCAGCAGTTGGCGCAAGAGCGGATGCGCGGGCCGGCTCAATTCGCTGAGCTGCAAACTGGTCGTTAAATTGAAGAGATTACCGAGCACAAAATAGCCGATCAACGCGACACTGGCCGAGAGCCCACCGTTGAGCAGGATGCTGAAGTAAAGGGGTGCATTGTGCGACAGCCAACTCGGCGCCGAGAAATCAATTGCCGAGGCGCGAAAGGCAATATAGGTCAGCAGATTGCAGAGCGCCACACCGAGCCCCGCCCAGAGAAATGCGCTCAGTCGCTCGGCACGGCCCAGGATCAGTGCACCAGCCAGCGCCCCCAGCGCCGTGTACGAGACCATGACGAAATTGTTGTTGCTGAGGTAGTGGATCGTCAACGAAAACGCAATCACCAGCACGATCGAAACCCGCAGATCGATCAAGACCGTGATCAACATGCTCATGGCTGCAAGGGGATAGAGGTAGGGCACCCAATCGTGGGGGATGATCATGAATTTGGCGGCCAACAGCCAGATGACCACAATTGCCGCGAGGGCGGCCAACTCTTGGTGGTTCAGCAATGTGGCCGGGCGCAAGCGATAGATGGCACCAATGGCAATGGCCATGATCAACGCGCTCATCACCGCCGCGCGCAGAAAGATCCACCACTCCCACTCCTCTTGCAACAGGCCAAGTTGGGCCAATGCTTCGACATCCTCTGCCGTGGCCACATCCCCCGCGCGGATGATGGTTTCACCACGGGCGAAGGAGCGGATCTGCACCTGCACTTCATTGCGTGCCGCGTCGCGCAGCGCGTTGGTGCGCTCTTCGTCGAGAAAGCTATTGGGCTGCACCAGCGCCCGCACAAAGAGCACTGCGATTTCACTCACCTCATCGCTGACGTCGGTATCGACAAAAGAGGCAACCCGGCGGCGCATGCTGGCAAGCGTGCTCTCGCGGATCTCTTCCCCCATGATGCGGTCCAGCGCCAGGGGAGTTTCGCGCACCACCGCCTCCCATTCCGAATCGTCCAGCTGCTGAATCTGCTGCGCGGCATCGGGTGAGATCTCCAGCCCGGCAATCGCCCGCAGGTAATCGATCTGCAGTTCGGGCGTGGCATGGGGATCATTCCGGATCATCGTGATGAAATCCAGAATTTCACGGGCGTGATTTTTCTGTTGGCGGCGCACCCGGCCTTCGCTGCTCTTGTACTGTTCCGGCACACTCAGCGCCGCCCGCTCGCGGGCGCGCTCGGTCAGAATTTGGCTTTCATAGGGGATGGGCGCAGGTGCCACAATATCAAAGGGCGCGACATCACCGGCTGTCAGCTGAATTTGCTCTACCACCGGGATCTGCCAAGCGAGCAAAGTTGTCATCAGAATGCTGATCGATGCAACCATCGCCAGGGTCACAGTCCGGTTGACCCACTGGGAGGACTCTGTAGAGAAAAATGCAGCCATAGTCTTCAACCCTCTCACCCGCTGAGTAGACGCCGCGCAACCTGATTGACCAGTTTGCCATCGGCCACGCCTTCGACGCGCGGCATGGTCGCCGACATTACCTTGCCCATATCGCGCATGGAGGTTGCGCCCACCTCGGCGATGACCGTGCGCACAATTGTCTCGACTTCTGTCTCATCCAACTGCCGCGGCAGATACTGCTCCAGCACGGCAACTTCGGCCAACTCGGCCGCGGCGTTTTCGCTTGCCCCCACCTTTTCATACTCGGCGGCACTGTCGCGACGGCGCTTCACCTCCTTGAAGATCGTGGCTTGAACTTGCTCCTCGGTCAGCGTGTGATCTTCACCCTGCTTACGTGCTTCGGTGAGTGATGTCTTGACCGCGCGCAACGCCAGTTTCGCCACGTTGTTGCGATCGCGCATGGCCTGCTTGAGATCCGTTTCGAGTCTGGTTTCCAGCTCTGATGATTGCGTGCTCATGATACTCCTGTACTGTCAATGTAGCGAATTGGCAAAAGTGACGCGCCTCGTGCTAGATAATTACGGCATGATAGGCGACCACAGTGGATCGATACGGTGGATCGATAGGCTGGATCGATACAGTGGATCGATACTGTGAGTCGATAGGTGGATCGATGAAGCATCCGTAGTGGCGTGCGCTACTCCAGGCCATAACAACTGGCGCTGGGAGAGAGGTGGGCAGCGATCCCGAATAGCGCCTGGTGTGGGGGGTGGATGGATCTGATCTCGGCTGTTGACATGCTCAGTATTGATCATCCGCCGATGGTTTCAGCAGCGAGTACTTCCCAATGATATGCTGTTCATCGATCTGCTGTTCATCGTGGGGGCGGCTCGGTTGATGGGCAAAGCGATGGCCAATGTAGTGGCCAAAACGACGCATGAGCGCACGGTAGATTTGTGTGCCCCACGCGGCCAATACAGCTTTGTAGCGAAAGATGATCAACGCCGTGATTCCGACCGTTGCCACCACCAGTGCAAACTGCCACCACGATAGCGTCATGGCCCCGGCGCCAATGGCCGCGGCCACAAATGCGCTGGGCACGCGCAACAGGGTGGTGATCAATGCAATGTGGACAAAACGGACGCGGGAGAGACCGGCCAAGTAGTAGGGGGCATCACCGGTGGGGCCCAAAAGCAGTGCAAACCAGATGTAGATGCTGTCACTGTGGATGACATGTTCCCAATGTTGCACCCGGGCTGCACCAATGGCGCGCTCGACCAGCGGGCGCCCAAAGGTGCGCGCCAGCCACATCGCGGTCATGGAACCAATGTACAGTCCGATGGCTCCCCACAGGCCACCCCACCACGGACCATATAAATATCCAGCAGCTAGTTGCACAATGTAGCCGGGGATGGGTGCAACAACGATTTGCAGTGCATTGAAGAAGATGAGGGAAATGGGGCCAAACCAGCCCAACTCTTCGACAAAGGCCTGAAAGCGTGCTCTATCGCTGAGAATCCGGCCTATTGTCGGGCCATATTGCCAGGCCAACAGCCCAAAAATCAGCACACCAACCACGGTAAACAGAATCTGGAAGCGCCGTTGATACAAGTCTGTTTTCATACAACCATTATACTATCTGCTATCGCTATGTCAATACCATCGCCGGGCAGATCGATTGGGGCCAGCAGAGGTGAATGGATAGCGGCAGACTCCATGCAACGGCCGAGTGCGCCGTGTCGGCCATGCACCCACCGTGCGCTGCCTACTCCAGCTCTACTAGAACCGGACGATGATCAGACGCTGTCTCTGTGGCTGTCTCTGTGGCTGTCTCTGTGGCTGTCTCTTGCCAGATCTGACAAGAACGAACCCGAGGCAACAACGGTTGATTGGCGAAAATATAATCAATGCGGATCACGTTATCGGCGGCCGGGATAAAGCTCTGTTCTCCCGCTTGCCCCACCTGTTCCATCAGATCGAAATAGCCATATTTGCGCATCTGTTCAATCACTTGTGGCTTTCCGCCGTTGGCCGTCAGATTTTGCCCTTTGGGGTGGGCGGCGAGACGTTGATAATCCGCGGGGCGGTCGGCAAAGTCCCACGGGTTGATCGCGTTGAAATCGCCCATGACCAGGTGGGGACGGTTTCGATCGCGGATGAGCCATTGGCGCGCCACCCGCAGCTGCAACAGACGCGCGGCTTCATCTGTGTGATCCAGGTGGGTAACATAGAAGGTCAGACTTTGCTGATCGGGCAGCAGCAGACGCGCCTCCAACAGCCCACGCTGCTCTTTGTCCTGCAAGATAGCCTGCTGATCCGCGGATTTGGGCGTCAGGTGATGGGCAGCGCTGGCAACAATCGGCCAGCGGCTCAAGAGCGCATTGCCATAGGCGTCGGCGGGCAGATCATCCTGCGCCGGCCACCGCAGGCAAGGGCCAAAGACAAAATGCATCTCCAGCCGTTCCGCCAGTTCTTCCAAAGCGGGTTTGGATGCACCTGGCAATGTGCGCGGATAGAAGACTTCATTCAGGCCAATGACATCCGCGCCCGTTGCGGCCAGCAGATCGCCCACGGCCGCGCCATTGGGTGCGCCGCTCTCGGTGCGCCACCCGTGAATGTTGTAGGTTACAATTCGCATCTGTTGTTCACTTTCGTTTTGCAGCTGACAGTCGAGTACCGCGGGGGCAAACTATTTAATCCGTTGGTTAAGTGGTATAATTTCCCACACGTGACGATATCCATGCTCACACCGAGTTTATCACGCGATGTTCACCACATATAGTTACCACATATCGTCACCACGTATAGTCACCGCGTATAGTCACCGCGTATAGTTGGGTGCGTACCACATTTGGGGCCTAGACCGGACGCTCAATCTGCTCCTCTTCTGTACGTCCCCACAAACGGGACGCACCATGTATAGTCACCACGTGATGTATAGTCACCACGTGATGTTCGCGAAATCTCGAAAAAGCGTGAGCTATTGTGCGGTTGGCTTGAAAATGGTAGATTGTTTCATGGTCTACCAAATTTCATGGTCTACAAATTTCATGGTCTACCAAATTTCGTGGTCTACCAAATTTCATAGTCTACCAAAGAAGGTACAGTACCGTCTTCAAACAGGGCTTACTTTGAGAGGAACCTGTTCAGCGGTGGAACGAGACAACTTGCTATTTCATTCATCATTCCTGTTGCGCACGGCTCTGCCACTCTGGGGAAAAATGGCGACAAACAGTAGCGCTTTCCCGGAATGGCTCGATGGCTAATGGGCGTCGGGCACCGGCTCCAGTAACCGTGCGTACCATGCGTTGATCAAGCAAGCGCTGGTTGATTGTACCCCACGATGGATAATTCAGCAGAGTTGAGTAGCAGAGTTGAGTAGCAGAATAGAGCGAAAGGGGCATTATGACCCAAAGTACGCCAGAATTGATCGATGCCTTGCGGGCAACCGCTGAACGTTTACAGACGGGCGCTCATTACGAATGGGGCCACATGGGCCGTTGCAACTGTGGGCACTTGGTCCAAACATTGACCAGCATGAGCGACCGCGAAATTGTAGAAGCAGTCGACTTTGCACTGGATGAGTGGAGTGAACATGCGCGAGACTACTGCAGCGGTTCGGGGCACAAGGTGGAAAGTCTCTTTCTCACCCTGCAAGCCAACGGGTTTGACTACCAGGATGTAATCAATTTGGAGAATTTGACCGATGAGCGGGTACTGCAACGGCTGGCCCACCAGCGCGACATGCCCCACTGTCACTTGCGGCGCAACTGTGTAAGCGATGTCATCGCTTACATGTTGACCCTGGCGGATCTGCTGCAAGAGGCACAGCCACGGAATGGCGCTACGGACCACGTTGCCGCCGACCGAGCAGCCCATTCGTTGCACACAGAGAAGATGCTGCTCGCTGCATGTACATAGGAGTTGACAGCGCACACCGCCAACGTAGACAACTCAGGTTCGTTTTGATCTGTTGGCCATCGCCACATCCATGAGCACGCCAAAAACAGCCATCAAGAGGAGTGAAACCAATGGTGCTGCAGCCCCCGTGAGTACCGAACAGAATCCCCTGAGCGAGCGGGAAATGGATGTGGCGCGCCTGTTGACCACCGGCGCCACCAATGCCGAAATCGCCCGCGAACTGATCATCAGCCCACACACCGTCAAAGTCCACCTGCGCAACATCTTTGAAAAGCTGCAAGTCAACAGTCGCACCGAAGCATCCATGGTGCTGGTGCAACGCAACTGGCTTACGATCCCAGGAGTGGAGATCGTTCCCACCGAGGCGGCCATTGCACCGCCCGAACCAGCCCCGCTGCCCCATCTTGCGTTGCGACCGGCCCAGTGGCAGATCTACTACCTGAGCAGCGCCATCCTGCTCTGCCTGCTGGCGCTGGTTTTGCCCAATTTGCAGATCCGCGGCTCCGCGCCCCCCAAGCTCCTGAGCGACAGCGGCAGCACCGTTCTGGGACAACCGGTTCCCCGTCTGGAACCGCGCTGGGAACTCCGCACACCATTGGATACCCCGCGCAGTCGGTTGGCCGTGGTGCGGCTGGAAGACAAGCTCTATGCAATTGGTGGCGAAACGATGGAAGGACGAACACTATCGGATGCCGATGTGTACGATCTGCAGGTCAATGCCTGGCGCTCGATTCAGCCACTGCCCAACAGCCTGGCCAATTTGACAGCCGCTCCGTTCGGTCAGTATATCTATGTGGCCGGCGGTTCCAGCAGGCACGCTACGCTCGACACCATCACCGTTAGCGATCTCTTCTGGCGCTACGACCCAGATGCGGATGAATGGGAAGAACGGGGCCGGTTGCCCAACCCGCTGGCCGGGGCCGAGCTGATTGCCAGTGCAGAAGCGCTCTATCTGATTGGCGGCTGGGATGGCAGCGCGGCTCGCAACGAAGTCTGGCGCTATTCGCCCACCTCCAGCAAGGACAACGTTACCGAGTGGGTTTTGGTCTCGCGCATGCTCACGCCACGCGCTTTCTTTGGTGCGGTGCTCGTCAACGATGAGATCTACGTGGTCGGTGGCTACGATGGTCAACAGGAACAGAGCGCGGCCGAAGTTTACACGTTGAGCGCGGATGAATGGCGCAAGTTGCAACCCCTGCCCAAGCCGCGCGGTGGGCTGCGCCTGATCTACGATGGGCTGGCCATTGTGGCACTCGGCGGCGGCTGGACCACCCCCCTTGACACCTACGAGCGGTTCGATCTGGTCGACAATGTCTGGAGCAACTTTCCCTCGCCTTTGCCGGGTGAATGGCGCAATTTTGGCGCGGCGGATTACAGCGGACGGATCTACCTCATTGGTGGCTGGAGCGGTGACTATTTAGATATTCATTTGCACTACCAGAGTTCGTTCCGCTCGCTGCTGCCCGTCATCAACAATGACTGAGATCAGCACGTTGATCAAAACACCTGCTGCCCAACAACAGGTAAGCAGAGGTAGCCACTTTAATTCTATGGACCAGTTCTATGTCTGATTCGCGTAACCAGAAGCCTGAACGCAAAAACCCCACTCCAGTCGCTGCTGAGCCGAGCAAAGAAGAGAACACGCCTGCGGGCAGGGTGGCAACGCCACTGCGCAACTGGCAGGTGCTTGATTCGGCGCGGCCAACCACAACAGCACAGGGGGACCCAGAGAATTATTTGCCCGATGATTTCTTCGCCCGACCGGCTGTTGAGATCGAGGGCGAAGCCACGCCCGTCGATCAATCGGCCCAACAACCTGCCGAACAACCGGCAGCGCAACCCAGCCAGGAGCAAGCGGACTCGGAAAGCAACTCCACTGCCATTCCGGATCTACTTGATCCAGCCATCATCGTTCAGCTAGCCGAACGCGAGCAGCAGATCCAGCCGGGAGAAGCAGCCCACTATCAGATTTCGCTACTCAACAATGGCAGTGCAGCGGCAGATTTTCGGGTGACGGTCGAGGGGTGGCTGGATGAACGCTGGCTGACGACGCCGATTCCACAGCTTGCTCTGGCGCCGGGCGAGCAGCGGGAAATCACGCTTACGCTGATGCCGCCCCGCCACCCAAAGACGCTCGCGGGCGAGTACAACCTGGCCATTGTCGTGCGCGAATTTAGCCCTCGCGCCGAACGGTATGGCACCCACTTTTCGCAGCGGTGGGCCACGCTGACAATTCTTCCCTACACTGACCTACGCCTGGGTCGGGTGCAGTCCACGGCACAGCTCTCGTGGTGGCAGCAGCAAGCGACGATAGAGGTTCCACTCGCGAATGAGAGCAACCACCCCGTGACCGTTGCATTGCAGCTTCGCCGTTCGTCCGCGCTCTGCACCTATTCGGTGCTCGTGCCGCCCACCGTCCGTGCCAGCCAACAGCAGCACAGCGGCCCAACTGGCCCAACCATCTTGCAATTGCAGGCGGGGCAGACGCTGAAGCCCCAGCTGCGTCTACAGCTCCGGCAACGTCCATTTTTTGCACCCCAACCGTTGACAACGACGCTGCACTTAACGACCCGGCACATTGCCCAGACAGCAGCAGAACAGAAGCCCTGGAGCCGTACTGCGGCGGTGGCCCTGACGGTGAAACCTCTCCTGGGGATTTGGCACCTCACATCGCTGCTCGGCCTGCTGATCGTCACGCTCTTTGGCATGGGCACGGTTGCGCTGATGGCGCTCTTGTTCTTTGGCCTGAGCACCCAACAGAGCACGGCCACGGCACCAACACAACAGGCAGCAGCAGCACCGATCATCGTGGCCTACATCCAAGCGCCCGTGCCCAACAGCGAACAGGCATCGCGCAGAGCCATCACTGGCTCAATGTTGGCGTTGACAGCTCCCGATGGCGCTTCCCACAGCAGCGATGGGCTGCCCGGGGCCACTACAAACATGGGATCAGCAACCGACACGGGATCTACAACGCTTGCCCAATCACCCATTCTCGCGCCGGAACAGGTCTCGGCGCCCGACGCGCCCGCGAGCAACGTGCCAGTGATTAGCGCGCCTATTATCAGCGAACCCATCGTGAGCACACCCGCAAGCGCGCCGGAGAGTCAACAGCCAGGTAGCCAGCCAGCGCTCGTGGCCACGGCACCTCCTCCACCGGCAACACCCGCGCCCATGACATTTTCCACCATGTTTCGCGAAATCGCCCACCGCTATCAGCTAAACTGGCGCGTTTTGGCCGCGCAAGCCTATGTCGAGAGTGGATTTGACACCGTTGCGCTGGGAGCTGATGGCGATCTGGGGTTGATGCAGATTCTGCCCGCCACCTGGCACGAGTGGGCACCGTCCGTTGCGGCCACCGATCCATTTGACAGCTACAGCAATGTGTTGGTTGCAGCAGCCTATTTGAACTATTTGGAAGAGACACTGAGCCAACGGGGACACCCGGAACCAGAGTGGACGCTGGTCGCCTACAATTGGGGGATCGACAAAGTCTTGCAACATTTGGCGAGCGGCAAAGGCTGGTCCGATTTAGATAGTCGACGCCAGCAATATGCCATCGAAGTGCTGCGCCTCGCCGAGACTATCCCCGATGGCCGGTGAGAGAGGGCTCGCGAAGCAGGATCGACCACGGGAACAGTCAGCCTCCTTACGAAAAACCCTGGTCCTCTGCACCCGTACGACAATCGACCGATTGCTTTAGGTGATTTGGCGGATGTCTTTCAGCCGAAACACCGACTATAATAGCAATGTGGTCAGCAACAGAGAACGTTTTCTAGCACTCTTTTTCTATCACTGTCTTTGCCGCAATAAAGAAGTTTGCCCACCTCCCCCGATGGGCAAGCACTCTAGCAAACTGAGCAGTTTTGAAAACGCAATCTTGCTTTCCAGCAATCATGCCTCATCCCGCTTTGCGTGGGGATGAGTTGCAAGCAGAAACCTCCTGGCTTTGACTCGTTGGCTTATCACCATGAGTCTTGCTCAGGAGGTTTCTGCTTGTCATGAGAAGTCTTTGTTTTGGCCACGAGAAGAGAGAGAAGACAGTCTCCTCTCCCAATTTTGCCACGAAACCGGTCCATTGACAGACGCGATGCTTCGACACTGCTCGAGCCCCTCAGTGAGATCCTCACTTTGCTCGACCTTTGCCGCTGCTGCCAAGTCTGGCATACCGCGAGTTTGAATTGGTCTTTTATCCAAACTGGGTGTGCAGCCAATACTCTTCCGGTTGCCAAAGCGCGCCGCGGCCACCCCCCAAATGCGCAACAATGATTGTGCTGGCAAAGAGCAAGCCATTACCCGACCACAGCAGCCCCTCGGCGTTGATGCTCAACAGCGCAAACGCCAGCAAACAGAGCGCGGCAATTCTGGCAGCGAAACCCAAAAAGAGAGCCAGCGCGGCCACGGCAACAGCAACGGTCAATACCACACTCCACCCCCATCCAGAGAAGCCAAACCATGGAGGCGATACCGGCTGCCACCAGAGCGGCCACAGCAGCCAGAACGTGGTCAGCGTGCCGACGAGGCGGGCCAGCATGGGCAACCAACTTTCAAAGAACAATTTGATGCGGCGACGTTGCTGAGAGTACCACTCGCCCGCCGGGTTGAGCAGATAGCTGACCACCAGCCAATCCCGGCCAAAGCTGTAGATGAGGGGGATGGCAAAAAGCACGGCCGCAAAGTGGGTGGCCGCGGGGGGTAGCAGTGGCCACAACATGACCGCGAGAAAGCCCGTCTGAAAGCCAGCGATCACGCGGCGATTGTCGCTGGGGGGCAGTTCGCGGTTGGGCTGCCCCATGCGCGTGCGCAACCACAGGCCCGCCACAAAGAGTTGGCGGCTGACGGCCAGCAGTAGATACCAGGCAGGCAGCAGACCATATTGAACGCCCAATAGCACCGCGAGCAGCAGCCCCAGCCCATCCAGTTCAATATCGAGCATGGCGCCCAGTTTTGATTCGCGTTGGGTGCGCCGTGCCAGATAGCCGTCAAAGAGGTCGGTGATGCGATCGGTGGTGTAGAGCAGGGCCGGAAGCCAGGTGAGTGCGACGGTGGGACGGGGCAGAAAGAGGAAACCCGCCAGCAGACAGAGCAGAATCCCGCGCACGAGCGAAAGCCAGTTGCCCAGACCAAAGGTGGGCCAAAGCTGGCTCTGTTCATTGCGCCGATTGTGCGGTAGCCCGCGCCAAAGTAGCCCCAACATCAGCAGGGCCAATGCAGCTGAAAAGAGCCGCCAACGGTTGGCAAGCGGCGGCTGCCATTGATTTTGCAACAGGTAATAGGTGAGTAGCCAAATTGTCGCGTAGAAGAGGGCAACCAGCGTCCAACGCCAGCGCAAACTTTCCAGAGCGGACGTGTCCGGGGAGGGTGGCTGTCGATAGAGTGTCATCTTGATGCTCTCTATTTACGCAGGAGCAAAGAGTGAAAGTGGCCTTCCGGACGTTTTTGAATCGCACAGAATGCTTCGATGGTAAAAAGCGGTTGCGGTAGCGCCTGGAACTGCTCGTCGGTGTAGCGAGCGAAGAAACGTTTTGGCTCGTAGTGATCGTTTGGCCAAATACCTTCTTCATCTACGCCCCCATATTGCCCCCAATAGAAGAGGCCGTCGGGAACAAGCAGGGTGTGGATCTTTGCAAGGATCGAGGGCAGATCTGCTTTGGGCACGTGGAGCAGGGAATTGACCGCGTAGATGGCATCGAAAGTGGCGGGAGCAAACGCTTCGTCTAGTTCGGCAAAGGCAACAACGCGCGCGTGTAGTCCCTTATCTCGGCAATGTTGCACCATGGCTGGCGAGAGATCAACGGCTGTTACCGTCAGCCCCTGTGTCTGGAGGAAGAGACTATCGTGTCCCGTTCCGGCCCCAATCTCCAAAATGTGCTGACGTGCTTCGCCCTGAACCATGGCGAGAAAGCGAGCACGCTCCGCGGCTTTCCACGGATAGTATTCTCTCTGTTCGCGTTCCGCCACCTTTTGGTCATAGGCGGTTCGCAGATCGTCCAAAAGTGTTACAGTCATTTCTGCCTCGGCTGCGCAAAGCGGGAGGGGTGGCCCAACGCCATGGTGCGGGAGCAAATTAGAGCAATGGATGAGAATGCTCTTGTGGTTCCGGGGGGAATTCGACAACACGCCAATACGAATTCAACATGTTGATCAGGTCAGCAAATTCTTCACCGGCCCTGGTTTTCAGCAGATATCCAGCAATCTGCTCATCATAGGCCGCCAGTTTGTCTTCATCCCGATTGGATGTAGTTAACATGAAGACAATGCTGCGCTCCAACTCTTCGTCCTGGCGCAATACTTGCAAGAATTCAATACCATTCATCCGTGGCATGTTGATGTCCAGCAAGATCAGATACGGTTGTGGTAGCCGTTCTTTGCCACCTTCACCGCGCAAGGCCGCAAGCGCCTCGATTCCATCGGCAACGTGGACAATTGGGTTGGCAATTTTTTGTTTGCGGAATGCACGGACAATAGCCTCTGCATCCACATCGTCGTCCTCTACTAATAATATATGAACGGGATTGTTCATGGAAAGCGTGCCTTCCGCCATAGAGAACCGAGACATATTTAGTCCATTTCTCGAGGATAAATCGGGGCTAGATCCTAAATTCTGAGTTGGTTGATTGCTGCACATAGTTATTGTCCCGTTACTCTTTTTGTGCAGCGAAGTCACTGCACATTCTATCACGTCTTTTTCTGTAGTGGAAGTACCAAACCGGATGAACGGCCTCCACAGCACTCAACGTCAAGTTGAGCCTTGAGCCTATCCTCACATTCAGTTGTGGTGGTCAGTTGTGGTGGTTGAGCCACCTCCAACCAGCTACGTTTATGCTGAGAACTTGAGGATGGATACTCACGCTGCAACAGCTGTTGTTACCGGCATGCTGTCTGCTGTGGCCGACCTGCACTGATGCAGATCTCCGTTCAGCAAATCTCTATCTTTTCTCACTATCACTATACATGACGAACTGATGGGATCCATATATACTAGCACCCATCAACTTCACACTCGTTTTCATGATGTTGCGGTTACCATGGCACTTTTCCAGTCCGGGGGAATTGTTCGGTTGCAGACGCTCCCCAAAGGTTGGTATGTGCACTTTGAAATGCCTCCTGCCCGCAGTAGCATCTCCTGTCTATCGTTATCTAACGCTTTGCCTTGAATTGTTCAATTTACAGAAGGATTTCACATGTCACAACCGGATTCTGCCAACGCTTCCTCCTTGGGTGTCCCCCCGTTACCACGGGAGCTTCAGACTGAGCGGCGCTCTACTGATGTAGGCGAGCCATCACAGGCAACGATCAGCGTCGATGCACTCCCCTGGCAGAATATGCTCACGGTTTCCAATATCATCATGGCGACGCTGTTGGCCGTTGGCGTGGGCTTTTTATTCCTGCTGCTCTACCAATTTTACATGGTCGTCTTTATCTTCTTTATTGGAATCAGCCTTTCGATTGCAATGAAACCGGCGGTCTCACTACTGAATCGCTACGCGATCCCCCCGCGGTTCAGCGTCATCCTCATCTATGTGCTTTTGGCGACGGTGCTCGCAAGCTTTTTGTGGCTCGTTATCCCTCTGATCACCACCCAGGTGCTCAACATCATCGAACAAATTCCACGCTACTATCAGATCCTTCACAACCATGTGACGAACGCAGATAGCAGCCTGATCAACTCATTTGCGGCTATGTTGCCGCCCTATTTCTCGATCTTTGAGCGTTCACTGGCCCAAGAAGGTGAAGCGGTTAACCCAATGGGCATCGTCTGGACCTCAATGGCCAATTTCGCCAATGGCACACTGTTGCTCATTGTGGTGTTACTGTTGGCCTATCACTGGACGCTGGAAGGCAAAACACTCATTCAGCGCCTGCTCTGGTATGTGCCTGCCGAAAAACGTGAAGGAATCCATACTTTTGTTGATGAACTGGAGACCAGCATTGGCGGCTACGTACGCGGTCAGGTGACGCTCTGTACGGTCATTGGCGTTGCTTCGGCCACTGCCTTTTGGTTGCTCGGGGTGCCGAACGCATTGACGCTGGGTCTCATCCTTGGGGTGCTCGAAGCGGTGCCAATTATCGGCCCGCTGCTCGGGGCTGTGCCGGCCATCCTAATCACCCTGAGCACGGCCCCCGAAAAGACACTGTGGGTCATTCTGATCCTAACAGCGATCCAGGTGTTGGAAAATAACCTGCTCGTGCCGCGCATCATGGATGAATCCGTCGGGGTGAATGCCATCGTCTCCATTTTGGCGATTTCGGCATTTGGTCTGCTCTTTGGAATTTTGGGCGCGATTCTGGCCATTCCACTGGCAGCGATCCTCCAAATCTTGCTGAATCGACTCATCTTTGATGATGCAGAACCGCTAGAAGAAGAGCAAGTTGCAAAGCAACAGATCGCCCGCAATCGTGCAAGTGTTCTGCGGCTACAGGCGCAGGACCTAGCTCGCGACGTGCGCAGTCAGGCGCGCAGCGAGGAGAACAACGAAGAGAGCAGTTATGCTGAAGAGGAAGCAACAGACCAGATCGAGTTGTTGGCGCTAGAGGTCGATTCGCTGCTGGCAAGAAGGGAAACAGCCTGAGATGAAACGGATCGCGTTTTATATTCTCATCACGCTGAGCACATTGTCAGCGATTCTGATTTTGTGGCAGCTACGCAGCATTATTCTGCTCTTTGTGCTCTCGCTGGCCATTGCCGCGGCGCTGCACGGCCCAATCCGCACCATGACCCGCCGGCGGATCCCCCGGTCACTGGCCATGGGGATGATCTACGGCGCAACGTTGGTGGGATTGGGTGGATTCGTGATTCTGCTGAGCATTCCGATTGCCGTTGAAATCGAAACCATGGTGGAGCAGAGCGTCGCTCAGTATGACACCTTTCGCCAATCCACAGAGGTCACGGCCGAGAGCTCGAGCTTTCGATCCAGCGGCTGGCGTTCCACCTTTTTCGAATATCTGCCCAACATGCAGACCGTAGAAGATTTTCTGGTCGATCGAGAACCATCAACACTTTTTTGGCAAGTTCTCGGTATCACCACCAATCTCATGAGCTTGGCCGCACAGGCACTCGTGGCCATTGCACTCAGCGTCTATTGGACGGCAGACCAGATGCACTTCGAGCGCTTGTGGCTTTCACTATTGCCTCCACGACGCCGCACCAACACACGCCAGCTGTGGCGCACGCTGGAAGGAAACATCGGTGCATACATCCGCAGCGAGATCGCGCAGAGTCTCGTTGCTGGTGCGTTGCTCACGCTCATCTTTTACCTGATCGGGGCAAGCTATCCCTACAGCATGGCTTTGCTGGCTGCCGTCAGTTGGTTGATCCCACTGGTGGGCGGTGGAATCGGCCTGTTGCTTGTGGTCGCCATTGCCTTGTTGGACGGAATTTGGGTGGCGGGCGGAGCAGCGCTCGGTACCATTATTATCTTTTCGGTAATGGAGTTTTATGTCGAGCCCAAGCTCTACCACCACAATCGCTATAGTGCCATCATCGTGATCCTGATGATGTTAACCATGCTCTATGCATTGGGTATCATTGGATTATTGGTGGCACCGCCGCTGGCGCTCATCGTGCAGATCCTGCTCGACGAGCTGTTTCTGCCCTCTGCGACCAGGCGACAGAAACAGCGGAAAATCCAAGAGGAGTGGACGGAGTTGCAGGAAAAAATTCAGGAATTGCAGCACAAACTGGCCACCGAAACAGAGCCATCCCCACGTGTGCAAAGCCTGACCAGTCGGCTCAACAAGTTGGCAGCCGCAGTGGAACCGGCCTTGAAGAAGTAGTGTCACCAGCACTACCGCCAGTGGATCAGCAGCTTGGGTCACTTCATCTCCACCTCATCATCAGCGTTTGTCACCCGCGTTTACCCACCTGGCGCGGGTGACACTTTCTTGCTAGCGCTGATAGGTGCCAGCCGATTGCCCATAACCGGTCAATTCAACATACCCTTCACCGGCAACCGCACTTTCGCCAAGGGTGCCCGTAACGGTTACGGCACCCTCCCAATAGACAAAAGTGACTTCCATCTCCTGGTCTGCAATTAGCGGCTCCAATGTCAGGGAGAGATCAAAGGGTGGCAACTCAATTGCCCAACCGGAGGGATAGGTAATGCCGGTGTCGGGACTGCGCCAGGAATCAAGCGCCGTCACCACAAAATCAGCAGCGGTAATCGAACGTTGTGTGCCATCGGCATAGAGATAGGTTCCCGTGAAATCGGGCACGATCTCGCCATTGGCTTTGCGCACCTGGGCAAACATGAGCGCGTCGCCATTATCCAACTGCACGCTAAACCAATCCCAACCCACTGCATTTTCACTCAACGCGCTCGTGCCAAACTCGTGGTCCATCCAACTGTGGCCCGTAACGGCAACCGAGCGGCCACCGGTGGTCAGGGTACCACTGCTCTCCAGATTCACCAGGCTGTAATAGTAGCTGGCATTGCCTGCTTCTGGCCCTTTTTGGCTCAGCCCCCGATCACCATGCAGCAACGGGGGTCGGGTTTCACGCAACGTCAGCGCAAGCGCAAAACGACCTTGCTCCGTCTCCACCGCGGCTTGCATCTCGCTGACCCCATCTTCAACTTCACGCACCGACCAATCCTCCAACCAGACGGCAAAGAGCGGATCTCCAGTCGCGCCCGCCAACCCAGCGGCACCGCGACTGTAGCGTTCAAAGCTGTAGTGCTCTGCGGCCCGTCCATCGGTCAGGGCAAAGTGGGCCATGTAGACCTGATTGGTTGCCAACGCTGAAGAGCGTTCATCCATTGTTGGCGTCAGGGCACTGCGAAAGAAAGTCAGCTGATAACCATGGGCAACGCCACCATCATCAACGAGGTTGCCAGTGTAGTACCACCACTCGGTCTTATAGGCGGGGTGAGGCCCATGATCCGCGGGAAAGTCGAACGGGATCGGCTCATAGGCACGGGCATAGCCTTCCTCCACCGCACCACTCAACGACGCAACCACATTGGCACTTGCGTATTCGGCCTGGCCGGTGGCACAGCCGGCGAGCAACAGCAAACCCACCAGCAGCAGACTCGAGCGCACAAGAGCCGAGCGCACAAAAGTAGAGGGCACAAGAGCCGAGCGCACAAGAGCCGAGCGCACAAGAGCCGAGCGCACAAGAGCCGAGCGCACAAGAGCCGAGCGCACAAGAGCCGAGCGCACAAGAGCCGAGCGCACAAGAGCCGAGCGCACAAGAGCCGAGCGCACAAGAGCCGAGCGCACAAGAGCCGAGCGCACAAAAGTAGAGCGCACAAAAGTGAGGTAACGCATCAGAATTGTCATGCCCGCTATTGTAGCCAGCGGTCCGCTAGGTGTCTGTTATTTGACTTCCCACTTTGCCGCGCGGCGCTGCTTCCATTGACGCTGCCCGCCACTGAGAGAATGGACGCCGTGGTTGGCGTTAGAACGCTCCCCTAGCTTCAGATTGAACTATGGAGGAGAAAATGGCAAAATAGGGAATACCAATCTTCCCAAAGCGTGATCGTGGTGAATCTTTTCAGCGGTGAAGTGAGCCAAATCATGTTGCCAGTGCATGGAAGATCAGGGCACCGCCGTCGGCAACAGAGGAGCCCCTTTGTCGAGTATCTATACAGCCATTCAGGAACGACTTGCCCGCCTGATCAATCTCATTAGCGGTGTCAGTGTCCGCACGAAGATCATGGGCATTGCATTGGCACTAACGATTATTCTGGGGGTGAGCATCACGGTGCAAGTGCGCCTGATGCTCACCCAAACGTTGCTGTCCGAATTGGACAGTCACGGCCGATCGATTCTGCGCGATCTGGCCACCCGCAGTGCGGCGTTATTGCGAGCGCAAGACCAGACCACGTTGCACCAGCTGTTGACAGACGCGGTCGATCACTACCCAGATCTTCACTACGCGTTTGTGGTGACAGATGATGATCAGGTGCTGGCGCATACCTTTACGGACGCTGTACCGGCCCTCCTCCGGAGAGCTCCTGCACCGGGTCTCCGTGATCAGCCGCTCCACACGATCCACGAGCCATACGATGAATCGTCGGACGCGGCTATTGCAAGCCACACAATCCACGACTATGCGATGCGAGTTGGGGATGTAGCGGATGCAGAGGGGGTGGCGGATAGCGTGGGTGCCACGGGTGGCGGTACGATCCATCTGGGCCTGAGCGAGCAACGGCTGCAACATACGGTCGCCCGCGTGACACGCCAGCTATTGCTGACGACCCTGCTCGTCGCCCTCATTGGCATCCTGGCTGCCATTGGATTGACGTGGCTGCTTACTCGCCCGATTCTGGATCTGGTTACGACAACCAACCAGGTGCGCCAGGGCAACCTGGAGATTCGAGCCCCCCACTGGACTGACGATGAGATCGGTAGCTTGGCCGATGCATTCAACCAACTGATCAGCGAATTGCAAAGCAGCCAGCAGACGGTGGCCGACAAAGAAGTGGCCCGCACCCATCTGCTTTCCCGGCTGATCGATGCCCAGGAAGACGAAAGAAAACGGCTGGCCCGCGAGTTACACGATGATGTGGGTCAGGCGCTCACCTCCATGCTGGTACAGCTCAAATTGCTGCAACAGAGCACGGCCAACGACACCGCGAGCAAAACACTCAATCAGCTGCGGCAGATCGTGGATCAGACACTGACCACTGTTCGGCTGATCAGCCGTCAACTGCGGCCCAGCCTGTTGGATGATCTGGGCTTGAAGGCAGCGTTGGAACGCCATGGGGCAGAATTCACCAGCCGCTACCCCACAATCTCGATTGACCTGCACTGTGAACTCGATGAACGTTTACCCGCCGCGGTCGGGATCTCACTCTATCGCATCATCCAGGAAGCCATGACCAACGCGGCCCGCCACAGCGGTGCAACGCTGGTGAGTGTGCTCGTGATGCTGCGCGCCAATCGTGTGCAGGCCATCATCGAAGATAATGGCCATGGCTTTCCTGTTTCCCAGACGCTGCGCGCAAAAAATAGTGTGGGGCTCCACAGCATGACCGAACGGAGTGAACTGTTGAATGGCAAGATTCAGATCGAAAGCAACCCGGATGGAACGACCATCTTTGTCGAGATCCCTCTGTGAGTGGGAAGGTAAATAACTGGGAAGGTAAATAACTGGGAAGGTAAATAATTGGGAAGGTAAATAACAACGTGAGTAGAGATACAAGTGAAAACATGAATCGAACGCCAAATCCTGCAACCCCCAACGACCCACAACCCACACGTTCCCACCCCACACGTTCCCACCCCATACGTATCATCTTGGCTGATGACCATGCGATCCTGCGCGCTGGTCTGACGGCGCTGCTCAACGCAGAGCAGGATATGCTCGTTGTTGGCGAGGCAGAGAATGGGACGGATTGTATTCAGCTGGTCCGCGCGGAACAGCCCGATGTGATCCTGCTTGATCTCAACATGCCACAGCTGAGCGGGTTGGACGCGCTGCCCACGCTGCGTCAGGTTGCCCCTGCCAGTCACGTGCTGGTATTGACCATGCACGACGACGAGGGGTATCTGCGGCAGGTACTTGCGGCTGGTGGCGCTGGCTATGTGTTGAAGCAGGCCGCGGACAGTGAACTGCTCACGGCCATTCGCACCGTCTACAATGGCGGAACCTTCCTCCACCCCGCGCACGCACAGGCATTGCTGCGGCCGCCGCAATCGGCAGAAGCGACCGCACCAGCCGTTGATGGAGCAGTGGAGTTGTTGAGTGAGCGCGAACTAGAGGTACTCAAATTACTGGCGTTGGGACATTCCAACAAGGAAATTGCAGCCATGCTCTATCTCAGCGTCAAAACGGTGGAAACGTACAAAGCACGTGTCATGGACAAATTGACGCTGCGTACTCGCTCGGCGCTGGTTCGCTTTGCACTGAAGCACAACCTCATCCAAAATGCAGCAACAGAATAACCGATAGCCAGTTCTCCATCGAGAAGCTAGCTATCGGTTATCTGGTTTACGGCGATTGAATCGACTGATCGTGAGCAATTCGTGCTCGTGTCGTGGTCAAGCTGTGTCGTGATCGATCTGTGTCGTGATCAAGCTGTGTCGTGGTCAAGCTGTGTCGTGATCAAGCTGTGTCGTGATCAAGCTGTGTCGTGATCAAGCTGTAATGGCATTCAAATCATGCAGCACCGGCTGAATTCTCCGCCACCACCGCTGGTGGAGTTGCTCGCCACGGCGTGCCGAGGAAACGCAACAGGAAGAAGTCGAGGCCAATGTAGCCAGCTACCTTCCAGGCCAGAATGAGACCGATTGCCAGGACAAAGAGCATTGGGTTGCTGCTGGCAGTGCCGGCCATCATAAAGTTCCAATTCATCAAGGCACCAAAGAAGGCGGCAATGCCAGTGAAGGCACCAACGATCAGCGCAATGCCAACTAACAGTTCGCCATAGGCAATGAGCGGGCCCAAATAGGTGTGTGCTTCGGCATCCAGCAACATCTGGATGAAGCCACGGTACCAGTCGAACGAAATGGCGGGGCGACCCACCTCTGGAATCAGCACGGCTCGCTCCCAGAAACCTTTTACCGCTTCGCCATTCTGCACCCACGCCGGATTCGTGACCTTGTGCATCGCTGCGTCGAGCCACTCCCAACCGAGCCAGACCCGGACAAATATCCAGAACCAGCCAGCCCGTGGGTCAGAAAAGAGCGTCTGTGCCAAGGGGGGATCTTGCAACATCTCATTTTTACGATTCGTGACCGCGTTCATCTGTCTACTCCTCTATTCCGTGGAAAGCACCGAATGCGCTTCATTTGCTCGCTTTCGTGCTGGTTAACTGCTTCATGGCCCCATGATACATTGCAAAGGCATCCTTGAATAGCAGGATTTTCCCGCTATTTTAGCAGCGGCATGTAGGGGAATTGAGGAGCTTGTAGGGGAATTTACCGACAGCGTGGAGAACAAAACATACGATGGATTTTTATTTCGATCACTACCGAACTCATCGAGAAATCATGGAAACGTTGCACAATGGTAGATTCAGCGTTCTCTAACACTGTTCTCTAATGCAGAACGTGCGCATGAGAGAATGCGCCCCCCCACGAATGTGCACGCTCTATTTGATTTATCCATGAGCTCTGTTGGTAAACGGTACTGCTACCCCTTTGGTACCTTATTTTTGTGCACAGTACAAAGGATCTATTATGCTCGCATTTGACCGCGTGGCCAAGCAAGAAATTTCTTTCAACGACTTGGTTGCCGACCTGACGACACAAGAGTTACATGACTTGACCGATGAGATGGTTGACGCCATGCTCGATCTGACTGCCAGTTGCGTCGATGCCGACGTAACCTTTGAACCCGTCGATCCAGCGGCAAATGATACCTTTGCCGACAATGAGGATGACGTGGGGATCGCTTGGACACTGGGACATGTCATTGTCCATTGCACGGCATCTGCAGAGGAATCCGCTTTTCTGGCCGCGGAAATGGCCCGCGGTGTGGAGCCGCACGGGCGCTCGCGCCATGAGATCCCGTGGGAAGAAGTCACCACAATTGCCCAATGCCGGGAACGGTTGGAAGAGAGCCGCAAGATGCGCCACGCAAGCCTGGAGATGTGGCCCAGGAATCCTCACCTTGATCTCACCACGCAGCCGTGGCCAACAGCACCAGAGATCAACGCCATTGGTCGCTTTGTGTTGGGTCTTTCGCACGACAACAGCCACCTGGGCCAGATCGAAGATATTGCAGCACAAGCGCGCAACGCCCGCGCCTAAAATAAGAGACCCGGAAGCAATGTGCTTCCGGGCATTTCATGCTGTCATTGTTGTGGTTGCTGGTGCAG
Source organism: Caldilineaceae bacterium (assembly GCA_965228585.1). Lineage (GTDB taxonomy): Bacteria > Chloroflexota > Anaerolineae > Caldilineales > Caldilineaceae > JAHBVH01. Next base: position 443,306 of record CBDDHX010000004.1, on the reverse strand, counting down.
CGCACTGCTACCCACCGAGCCCCAATTCTTCGCGGCAATAGCGCACGCTCCGCTCCAATTGGGTACACTGCTCCTGAGCGATCGCCGCCTTCACAGCGGGCGACAGATCGGCCCAGGACGCGGTGAGCAGGGGCTGCGTGTAAGGCACGCCCTGTTGCACCAATTGCAAGAATTGGGCAAACTCGGCCGCGGGCAGATCCGGATATGCACGCCAATATTCTGGTGCCAAGAAGGGGAGCACTTTGGGGGGCAGACTGGTAATGATCTCCAAGGTAAAATTGGTGTTGGGGCACTGCTCTTGATAGAGCCGAGACCAGCGCGCAATGTCAATTGAACCATCGCCCATGGCCACCCACTGCACCACCGCGCCGCGCGGATGGGGCGCGACCGCGCTATCGCGGATGTGGCTCATCACCACATGCGGTGCGAGATGTTCCAGCGTGACGTAGGGGCTTTCGCCCATCCACAGCGGGTTGCCCGAATCGATGCAGACACCCACAAATTCTGGTCCCGCCGCTTCCACCAGTGCCTTGAGCTCGCGCCCCAGCAGATCACCCGCGTGATTCTCCACGGCAATTGTAATGCCCAGATCCAGCGCCTGATCACGCACCGATTGGAGCGCGCTGATCGTGTTGGCAATGTGCGTGGCCAGCGGCGTCTCCGTGTGGCGATCGGCATTGGAGCCGAGCAACGTACGCATGACCTTGGAGCCAAGCAGTTCGGCCACGTGGAGCATGGTACTGAGCTGCTCTGTCGCCGTACCTCGCTGATCAGAAAAGGAGGTTGAGGTCGCACAACAGGAGTACATGCCCACTTCCAACGCTAGCCCCAGTTGGTCGGCATGGCTCTTAACACGACCGAGATACTCATCCTCTAGGCTGGCAAAAAAATCGGGATCGGGAAACATGACAACATCCAATCCGATCTGCTTGGCATAATCCAGATAGCCAAACGCGTCCCATTCGTTGAAGCGCAGGCTAAAGACATCGACGCCGAGTTTCATGCTCTACTCACTTTCATTCGCTTGCTCAAGAAATTAGCCAAAGACCACTTCGCCCGCGTCAGCCAAGGCATGCAGCGGTGAATCATCAATATCAAGTGGCAGATCGATGCGGGCACGGCGGCGGCTCGATTCATAGGTGGCAAAGATCACCTCGGTGGCCTTGATCACCCGATGGCCCGACAGCTCCGGCTCTCGATCGTGCCGCAGCGATTCGACCAGATCGAGCACGCCTCGCCTGACGAGATCGCCTGATTCCTGGCCATGCAACCCTTCACCGACATCAATTGCCTGCCAGTCGCTTTGGCCTTTGCCCCAGACGCGCAGCGGCACATCTTGGCTGTGGCCCAGCTCGATGGTGCCGTGGGTGCCGATAATGCGATTGCTCAGGCCCAGGCCACCCGCGCCCGTCATCAACAGCCCCATCACGCCATTGGTAAACTTCAACTGGCTCAGGCCGTGCCCTTCCAGTTCAACGCCAAAGACCGTGCGATGTTTGCGAGTATCGATCTGGCCGATCACCCATTCCACCGGGGTCTCTTCGTTGTAAAAGAACATCATGTCAAACCAATGTGTGCCCCAGTCAAAGAGATCGGGACAGGTACCTTCCAGCCGCACCAGTTCGCCAATCGCGCCCGCACGCAGCAGTTCGCGTGCTTTGCGATAGGGTGCGCCAAAGCGGCGCTGATGGTTGAAAGTCAGCTGTGTGCCGCTCTTTTCACAGGCCTCGATCATGCGCTTGGATTCGCCATAGGTGGGGGCCATCGGTTTTTCACAATGGATGGCACGCACGCCAGCTTCGGCACAGGCAATCACCATCGGTGCGTGCAGATGAGGCCAGGTGGCAATGCTGACGATATCCAGATCTTCTTTGGCCAACATTTCGTGATAATCGGTGTAGATCCGCTCGCCACCGTGCGCTGCCTGAAACGCCTTGGCATTCTCCATGTTAACATCGGCCAACGCGGTGATCACACAATCTTCCGCGGCTTCGTAGCCCAAAGCATGGGCGTGGGACATGCCAAAGCCGGTGGAACCTTCGGCACTTTTGGGCCGACCACAGCCAATAAAACCAACTTTCAATGGAGCCATTTTGATCTGCTTTCTATTTCCTGTATATTATCGGTTTCGCACATGATCTGTTTCACACTGCTACAGTGGGCTCTGTTTGAAAATAGTAATTCCGGCAAGCGGGAAACCTACCGTTTTCAAGCCAACCGCACTGTAGGTTGAACAGACGACCGTTCGTCACACGATCGTCCCTCTTGCAACCACGGCTATGCCGCCATTTGGCAGCAGGCACTAGAGCCCAAGCGACCGCAAATATTGACGGCTGACAACGGCGCTCTCCAGCGGCGTAGCCAGTTGGGTCACATCGGTCTCGACAATGATCCAACCCGAAAATCCCGCGCTCTCTAAAATTTGGAAGAGTGCGGGAAAATCAAGTGAGCCTTGGCCCAGCTCAGTCCAGATGCCATGGTCGCTAAAGGTGCGGTAATTCCATTCGGCGGCAACACCCGCGGCCATAACCGTGGCATCGATATCTTTGATGTGCATGGTTTTGATGCTGTCCGCATAATCTCGACAAAATTGGAGCACATCGGCCCCGGCCCAAGCCAGGTGGCCCGTGTCCGGCCCCATGAAGACCAGCTCACGGTCGACCAATGCAAAGAGGCGGTCGATCTCGGCACGTGTTTCAATGGTGCTGCCCACGTGGTTGTGAAAGCAGCTACGCACACCCTCGGCCAGCGTAATTTCACCAACCGCGTTGAGCAGACTGGCAAAGCGGGCAAATTCTGCATCGGTCATGGCATCTTCCGCGCGCACATTGCCAGCGATCTGGTTGCGGGTCAGGCCACGGCGGGTGGTGTACGTGTCAAAGCCACCGGCAGCCACGTAGAGTTCCGTTAACCCCGCTGCGCGGCCGAAGCGCGCGTGCTCGCGCGCCCGCTCCAGAATGGCCGCTTCTTCCGCCGCATCCCAAAATGGGCCGGACAGATAGCCCGGCGCGGGCGCAAGCCCATGTGCAGCCAATTGGGCCAGCACGTCGGCTGTAGTCATGTTTGCTCGGGGGCCAGCGGGCGCACCGGCATAGCCAGCTGCGGCGATCTCGGCCAGCGCCTGCTCCGGTGGATAGCCGCGCCAGGTGATCTGACCACAGCCGATCTCTACATTCTCCATGGTTGATGTCCTCACAACTCTCGTTGATTACATTGTATGCTTACGCATCGAGAAGAGCTTAGCAGTGGAAAGCAGGCAACGCGCTTGGTGGCTCTTCTCGACAAGTTGCGTAAGTCCAGATTGTATTGCAATAAAAAAGCGAAAGGCGTTGACCACGCTTTGGCCACAGCACCTTTCGCATTTTCACCGATTTTCCACAAACGGTCAACCTGATCTTGATCCGGCGCTCATCCTACCCCTTGAGCGAGCCAGCCAGCAATCCACGCATGAAGAGCCGACCGAGCAACAGGTAGATGAGAATGGTCGGCATGGCCGCGATGAGCGCGCCGGACATCTGCACGTTCCACTCCACATAGAAGCTACCGGCCAGGTTTGCGACCGCCACATTAATGGGCGACCGTGATGGGTTGCTGAGCACGATCAACCCAATCAGGTAATCATTCCAGATGGTTGTGAACTGCCAGAGCAGGACAACGGCAAATGCAGGCATCGAGATGGGCAGCAAGATCCAGCGGTAGATGCTAAAGAAACCACAGCCATCGATCTTGGCCGCATCAAGCAACTCGTTGGGGATCCCGGCGTAATAGCCGCGGAAGAGCAACGCGGTAATGGGGATCCCAAAGATGCAGTGCACCAGGATCAGCCCGGGGATCGTGCCATAGAGACCCAGGACTTGCAGCGTGCGCACCAGGGGAATGAGAATGCCTTGATAGGGCAGAAACATGCCAAAGAGAAAGAGCAGAAAGATTGTGTCCGCGCCACGAAAGCGCCATTTGGCAAAGATATAGCCATTGAGCGAGCCCAGAAAGGCCGAGATCACCGCGGCAGGAATGGTCACGAGGACGCTGGTGCGGAAATTGGGCGACACGGTCTCCCACGCCCGCAAGACCCCTTCCAGTGTCGGGTTTGTCGGCAGATCCCACATGCGTGAAACCGCGACATCGGCAAAGGGCTTGAGGCCCGTTACGATCATGACATAGAAGGGCATGAGATAGAAGGCGGCAAAGGCCACGAGGAAGAGATAGATGGCACCACGGGTCCACAGTCGATTGCCACTCATCGTTCCACCTCCAGGCGCATGCTACGTAGATAGGGAATGACCAGAAAGAGGGCCAAAAAGATCATGAACGAAGCGATCGCCGCGCCCAGCGAGAAACGGTAGGAGCTGAAGGTTGTCTGGTACATGTTAAAGGCCAATGTATCTGTGGCAAACGCGGGCCCGCTCCCGCCCATGGTCGTCACCAGATCAAAGACGCGGATCGAGTTCATCCCCGTGAGCACGATGGCGGTAAAGGTCACCGGCATGAGCAAGGGGATGATCACGTAGCGATAGACGGCAAATGCACCGGCACCGTCGATCGCTGCTGCCTCGCGCAATTCGTCGGGAATGCCACGCAGGCCAGCCAGGTAGAGCGCCATGACATAGCCGCTGAACTGCCAGGCAGCCGCGATGGTTACGGCCCACATGCCCCACCGGGGGTTGGCAAACCACGTTGGCTGAAAATTCTCGAGCCCAATTGTGGTGAAGAGGAGATTGATACCAGAGGTGGGATGCATCAGCCAACGCCAGGCCACACCGGTGACAATGCCCGATACGGCAAACGGAAAGATAAAGAGCGTACGAAAGAGCGCTTCACCTTTAATCTTTTGATCGAGCAACGTTGCCAGTACAAAGCCCAGAAAGATACATTGGCTCATGAATCCAACGGCATAGATGAGATGGTTGCGCAGATCCTTGTGAAAGCGCACATCGTTGAGCAACCGGTTCCAATTCTTTAGCCCCACAAAGTTGTAGCTCTCCACGGGTGAATTCCAATCCACCGTGGAGATGTAGAAGGTCCAGCCAATGAAGCCGTAGATAAAGATCCCGACAAAAACAATGGAGGGAAGAAGGGCGAAGAACGCGATCAGCATATCACCCTTCAACCAAGTGGGGCGGCGTCTGTTCACAGTTTGGGGGACGGCTCCATCGGCCGTCCCCAAGGCAGAAACCGTTCTATTCGCCAAAAGCCGCATCCTCCGCAGCCTGCACGAGCATGGACTGTGCCGTGGCAACGTCGCGGTTGGTGGCAAGCTCGTTGGTGGCAAAGTCATAATCATTGAGGAAGCTCTGCTTGGCAGCCGCGCCATGCTGAATGCTGGGCACGAGGATATTCGAGCCAAAGTCCTCAATTGCCGACAGCTGATATTCGTCATAGACGCTGGTATCGGCATCGGTGCGGGCGGGGATGGAGCCCTTGATGGGGTTAAAGGCATCCTGTCCTTCACGCGAGCCGGCGGCACGCAAGAAGGCCAGCGCATTTTCCCGGTTTGGTGCACCCTTTGGCAAGCCAAACGAATCGGAGAGCACCATGAAGATGCCATCGGTACCCGGTGCCGGTGCCCACCGGTGATCGGTGTAGCCCATGGCCTTGAGTTGGCCGTGGGTCCAGTCACCGCTGATGATCATGGCAACGCCTTCATCGGATGGAAATTCGCTGACCAGATCCCCATTGTTCACGCTGAAACGGTCTTCGTTGGCATAATCATAGGTGCGGTTCATGATCTCCAACGCCTCGGTGACACGCTCATCATCCCAACCCACCGAGCCATCAAAGAGACCGCGGTACGCTTCTGGTCCCAGCACGGAGAGCAGTACACTCTCAAAATTGTGGCCACTTTGAGTTTGGTTGACATCGCCAATACCCAGTGGGGTGATCCCAGCGGCAAGCAGCGCATCACCTACTTCAAAGAATTCATCCCACGTGGCGGGCGGTGCATCATAGCCAACAGAGGCCAGCTTTTCTGGATTGTACCAGAGCACGTTGGAGCGGTGAATATTGACGGGAACGGACCAGGGGTGGCCATCGGCGGAGGCAATGTCAATCAGATCTTGCGGGAAGACGTCGTTGTAGCCTTCTTCGGCATAGAGATCGTCCAGTGGTTCCATGCGGTCGGCGATCACGTGGCTGTCAATCAGCTCGCGACCCAGGTGAACCTGGAAAGAATCCGGTGGCTCGCCACCGAGCATGCGAGTTTCGAGCAGGGCTTTCATGTTCCCACCCTGGCCAGCCCCGCCCGCCAACGCGGCGTTGATGATCTCGACATCAGGATTGTCGGCTTGAAAGACTGCGTAGAGTGCGTCCAACGCCTCAACTTCCCCACCGGTCGTCCACCAGGAGAAGATCTCCAGCGAACCGGCATCAGCTGTGGTGGATGCCGCATCACCGGAGGCAGCATCCCCCGCGGGCACAACGGGCGTGGCACAGGCGACGAGCGCAGAGGCCGTAACGCCCACACCCATTGCTTGCAGGAAGCGACGGCGATTGATTGTCGTGCGAGCTTTCATGTAATTTTTCTCCCTTACCTCAATGGTAGTCCTTGCTTCTGATATTGCTAACGCATGCTACAGAACTTCATCTTGACTCGTGATCTTTGTTCGTGATGTTGGTTCTTGTCGCAGGCAAAATAAGCTGACTGATCACATCACTGTAGCAGAACACTGTAGCAGAACACTGAACTATGGCGGATCGGGGTTGATCTGCTGCAAGCTATTTCAGTAGTGCTGTATCAGTAGTGCTGTATCAGCCATTTTGCATTGGAGGCACAACTGTCGCGCAACGTTGCTTGCTCACGTCTGGAGATCTCGCGTCTGGAAATCTCACGTCTGAAAAATGGTGGGAAACGGGTATATCTGTAGAAACGAACTTGCCGAGCCACTTTTCTGGCAGACGATCTGGCAGACGAGTCGAGCTGATTAGGGAATGGGGAAGCGCAACGTCAGGGGTACAGTTGCAACAATGCATTCGGAATTATAGCAGGTCGCCGGGTGTATGCCAAATCATCTGGCAATAATTGGGCTTGTGCACCGACCGGACAGCGTGCAGATCCACACTGCGACCAACTAGTGTGCCCATGAGCACACTGCGAGTGTGCGCCACGACACATCACCGGCTGGCGGCAATCGGTTATGGTTATTCGCACACGTAAGCTAGCCACTGAAAATCCATCGAATGAACTAGAAAATTGCCTAGACAACTGCTACTCTATCCGGTATACTGGCATGTGCGCTATTCGCTTCCGCCTCGATGCAACAGCAGCAAACTGTCTCAGCAACATCCATGTCAATACCCATGTCAACACTCATCTCAACACTCATCCCCACAGTGGAGAGGGAGAGACTTTTCTGATAAATGTTCTGACCATTATTGCGTATTTATTCGCTTCTATTCCACGCCGAATCTGCGCCTGCCACCAACGACGCCAACCCAGCCCAGAAATCGCGATGGGCCGGATGCACACGACAGTGCCCTTGCATCATCTTCCACACATTGCAACTGAACCGTGCCCACGGTGCCAATCGCTGCGCTCCGAAGTACTCGACGCGGCACGTGATCCGTTGCCATTGACTTCTCCGGGCAAGCGAGACCTACCATTCAGCCTTGGCAGCTATACCCGCACTTGCACCACCGGCCAGATAAGCAATAGAGAGCGTTTTCTATGGCAAACAAGGACACAATGATGAAGGAAAATCGATCAATGCGATCCCATCTCACCAACCTGCTCTATGCGCTGGCGGGCGCGGCCCTGCTCATGTTGCTGATCAGCAGCAGCCCCGCGGCAACAGCCAGCCCCACCCAGGTGCAGACACAGTCGATCCAGCCGGCGCGCCTGGGCGAAGCCAACGCGGGCAGTTCCCAGATCCACTACCAGGGTCGTCTGCTCAATCCCGTCACCGGGCAGGCCAAGCCCGACGGCTCCTACACCATGGTCTTTAGCATCTACGCCGCAGAGAGCGGGGGCACTGCGCTGTGGACCGAGAGCAAAAATGTCCTCGTGAACAAGGGTCTTTTTGGCACATTATTGGGCGATACCACCTTCTTTCCCGCGGGGCTCTTCACGGGCGAAGTGCGCTATCTGGGCATTGCCGTTGGCGGTGATCCCGAAGCGGTCCCCCGCCAGCAGATCGCCAGCGTTGCCCACGCCATCTTTGCCTCCACCGCGGGCGATGCCAACAGCGTTGAGGGCAAAGCAGCCGCGGATTTTGCCGCGGCCGCTCACAGCCATGACGAACGCTACTTCCTCGAATCGGAAGCTGATAATCGTTTCATTAACGCTAGTGGTATTGAAACGATTGGCAATAACAGCAATCGTAGTCCCATACTTACAGTTCTGCAAAAAGGGACAAACAGCGGACTGGTTGGAATCGCGGACGCGCCTACCATTGGCCATGCTGGCGTCGTAGGTATCGGAGAAAGTGCATCAGGTAGCCGAATTGATTCGCCCAGTGGCGTTTTAGGCGATTCAAAAAATCAGCGTGGGGTAATTGGTATAAGTGCTGCCAATGATGGTGTTCTTGGCTTTAGTACTGGTGGTAGTGGTACTGTTGGCCAGAGCATTGAATCTTATGGTGTCGATGCATTTAGTCAAAACAGCTATGCAATTCGTGCAACTAGTCAAAATAGCTATGCAGTTCATGCATCTAGCCCAAAGGATCATGCGATCTATGCCGAAGGGGCTGTGTATGGGCTATATACTCCAGATAAAGTCTTCGCAGGCAGTGGCTATAATGACTTGGCTGAACACATCCCTGCTGCGTCGAATGTCGAAGCGGGCGAGGTGGTAGTTATCGACCCCAATCATGATGAACGGGTGATCAAATCTACTCAACCCAATGACCCTACCGTTGCAGGTGTAATCTCTACTGATCCGGCCATGCTAATTGGCCAGGCGGATACACCGTCACCCCTTGCATTGGCTGGACGCGTGCCTGTTAAAGTGAGCGATGAAAATGGCCCGATCCAACGAGGTGATCTGCTAACAACCTCAAGCATGCCAGGTCATGCCATGAAGGCTCAGCCAACCATAATCAATGGCATGCCTTTCTATCAACCTGGCACCATTATTGGCAAGGCATTGGGTGAATTAGAAATGGGAACCGGGGTAATTACGGTACTGATTCAACCTCGGTAAATGAATAGACGAGCATTGTTATTTGCACTAGCCGCTAATACTAGTGCACTGTCGTCATGTCCATGGCCATGAGCTACACCGCCGTGCGCTGATTGTCATGCTGATGGATCGGGCAGTTGCATCACGCCAGTCCGTCCTTACTATTCTGCCCTGCAACCTTCCAACGTTCAGATAGCGAGAGTATGCTCCATGCAGTGGAGATCGTCACGAACAATTTTCATCATCGGCATTAGCCTGCTCATGGTCACCAGCGTGGCCGTGGCCCAGGTTTCCACCAACTTCGAGCTGAGCTGGCATCTGCTCGGCGGCGGCGGGGGCGAACGGCAATCGGCCAACTTTATGGTGCAAGATGCCATTGGCCAGCCCGTTGTGGGTAATGCCGCCAGCGCCAACGCCATCGTCCAGAGCGGGTTCATTCCCGGGATCGCACAGGCAACCGCCACCGCAACCGCCACCCCGGGCCCAACGCCCACCAACACGCCGGAACCACAGGCCGGGGGCGATCCCTATGAGGATGACGATATCTGTGGCCGAGCCCAGACGCTGCCCAGCGACGGCACCAAACAGACACACACCTTCCACGACAATGGTGACGCCGACTGGGTTCGCTTTACGGCCCAGGCGGGCAAGAGCTACATCATCAAAGTGACCAATCTCAGCGAAGCGTCCGACGCAACCATCAGTCTCTATGATGCTTGTGACGATACCTTGAGTGGACAGGGCCAGAACTCCTTTGGCGTCGAAGTGACCCTGGAATGGGATGCCACCAAAAATGGTGATTACTTTGTCAAGCTCCAACAATTTGATCCCACCGACTTTGGCGACAGCGTCAACTACGAGCTGTCGGTGACGGTCGACACGACACCACCGGCCGCGCCAAAGAACATCCGCTGCTTTGCCGCCGATGCCACCACGCTCAACGTGCAGTGGGAACCGAGCCCAGAGCGGGATGTCAAGGGCTACCGTGTTGCCTATGCGGGCGATATCTCTGGCGTCGTCGATGTCAATGGCGATGATACATCCTTTGGCACCATCGATTCGCTGACCACGGGGCAGAGCTACACCGTCAACGTGCGGGCCATCGACTTTTCCAACAACCAGAGTCTGCCCTCGGGTGAACCGACCTGTCTGCTCACTGCGCCGGCCGATACCACCCAACCTGCGCTGACGCTCAGCGCCCCAACAGCAGGCGCAACGGTAACGATTGCCGGCAACATGCTCTCCTTTGTGGGCAGCGCCACCGACAGCGGCAACAATCTGAGCCGAGTCAAGGTGACCAACGCAACCGCGGGTGTCTCTGGTTGGGATTACAGCCTGACTGGCAACAGCGACAATTTCCGCGTCGAAGATATTGAAATGGCGGTGGGCGACAACAGCATCAAGGTTGAGCTCTTTGACACACAGGGCAACAAAGATGAAGAGACACTCACCGTTCAACGCCTGGGCAACGTACAGGGCGGCGTGGTGATCATTGCCGGGCGCAACGATAGCAGCGGCTTGCAGACCAACATTTACAACATAGCCAACCGCACCTATCGCATCTTCAAGAGCGCGGGCTTTACCGATGAAGATATCTACTACATCGCCCCCGATCAACAGGACGCGGATCGCGATGGCCTCGCCGACGATGTGGATATGAACCCCGCCACCCCGGCGGCAGTGGAAGCCGCGTTGGTCACCTGGGCCGCGGGCAAAGTGGGGCCGGATAAGCCGCTCTTTGTCTATCTGGCCGATCACGGCTTTGTCAATAAACTCTGCCTCGACGGCTGCGCCAGCAATGTCTCGACCACACCGGCCCAGGTCAACGAGTGGATCACCCAACTGGAGAATAGCACCGGTGTGGATCAGGTGACGGTGGTGGTGGAAGCCTGTCTGTCGGGCAGCTTCATCTCCCGCGCCGATCCGACCGACCTCAACAGCCTCTCCAAGCCGGGGCGCGTGATCATCACATCGACGAGTGACGACAAAAACGCCTATGCTTCGGCCCAGGGTGCCTACTTCTCCGACGCCTTCTTCTCCTGCATTGCCGATAGCCAGGATCTCTACACCTGTTTCGAGCAGGCCCGGCTGGCCGTTTCGACCACGGGTGTCAACCAGTTGCCCCAACTCGATGACAATGGCGACGCGCTCTTTACCAATGGGGATGGCACGGTGGCCGAAAATCGCTTTGTCACCCGCTTCTTTGCGTCGCTGCGCCCCACCATTCGCGCCGCGGGGACGGTGGAACAGAGTGGCGCAACCCGCACCCTCTTTGCCGAGATCGACGCTGGGGCCGAGGAAGTTGACGTGGTCTGGGCCGCAGTCTATCCGCCCAGCTTCACCGAGCCAATCGATGCCGTGAACAACCCGACCCTCAATCTCAACGTGCCCACGGTCAAGCTGGAAGATGCAGATGATGATGGTCGCTATGAGTTCACCTATGTCAATGGCTTTACCGAGCCAGAGACCGAAGAAGCCAAATACCGTCTCGTCTTCTATGCACAGGATGCCAACGCCATCCACGCCGTGCCCAAAGGTGATTTGGGTGGACCGGCCACCAATCAGATCTTCCTGCCCGTGATCGTTCGATAATCTACCGTGGCATGGGCCACTTGATCGTTACCGTGGCATGGGCCACTTGATCGCTACCGTGGCATGGGCCACTTGATCGCTACCGTGGCATGAGCCACTTGATCGCTACCGTGGCATGAGCCACTTGATCGCTGCCGTGGCATGGGCCACTTGATCGCTGCCGTGGCATGGGCCACTTGATCGCTACCGTGGCATGGGCCACTTGATCGCTACCGTGGCATGGGCCACTTGATCGCTACCGTGGCATGGGCCACTTGAAAATAGAGCTGGAACAAGGCAATGCAGACCAAACGCAGGAACTGGCAACAACGTCAACATCTATCCGCCGTTGGCATGATCGCGGCCGCGCTGGGGCTTTTGCTCTGGATGCTCGGCGCGACGCCGCACACCACCGAGGCAACGCCGCTGCGCGTGCCCGGGCCACTCGCCAACGCAACCGGCAGCGGCGCGGATCTCGCCGTTACCGTGAGCGTCGATCCAGCCGCGCCCGCGCCCAACCAACAGGTAACCATCAAAGTCATCGTCAGCAACGAAGGCACCGCCGCCACCACGGGCAACACCACCGTACACCTCTACGTGGACCCGACCGACCGCCCCCCTACCCCAGCCACCGCCGCGGTCTACAACACCAGTTTTCCGTCTTTGCAGGCGGGACGGGACACGGCTTTTTCGCGCACTCACACCTTCACCACCACCGGCTGCGATCACATCATCTATGCCTGGGTGGATCGGGATGACAATGTCAGCGAGAGCAACGAGAATAACAACCTGATCGCGCTGCCCGTCTGCATGGGGGTCTCCTGTAGCGCAGATAGCTACGAAACGGACAACAGCTGTACCGCCGCGGGCTGGATTGCCGCGGGGCCGAGCCAAGCGCGCTCCCTTTGTGATCCCGATGATCCGGGAATTGCCGATATTGATTGGGTAAAATTTACGGCCTTTGCCGGTGTTACCTACACGCTGGCCACCAGCAACGCGGGCACCCACGCCCAAGGTCAATTTGAACTCTATGACGCGTGCAACGGTTCGCAACTGGTCGCGCCCACCGATCAGCTTAGCTGGCAGGCACCGGCAGATGGGGTCTATCATGCTCGGCTCACCCAGGATGGCAGTGCACTTGGCCCACTCGCGGCCTACAGCCTCACCCTGGCGAGCGAGACGGAGCTTTCTGATCTCTATGAACCGGACAATCGTTGCGCCGATGCGCGCGATATCCCCAGCGACGGGAGACGGCAAACGCATCTCTTCCAGTCCCCCGGCGATGTGGATTGGATTCAGTTTTCAGTCGAGGCGGGCGAAAGCTTCGTGATCATCGCCGACAATACCGGTGCCGCGGCCAACCCATTGGTCACACTCTTCGACTCGTGTAGCCAGGTGCCCGCAAACAACAGCCTGGGCAGAGCCGCTCAACAGGTGAGCGCCAGTTCGGCCACCGCACGCACCTACTACGCCCGCATCACCAACGCCAACAGCGCTGGCTTTGGCTCCGCGGCCCACTATGACGTGCGCGTGGCGGCATCGGCCTGTCTGCCCGATGGAGAGGAAGACGATGACGATGCCAGCCAGGCCAAGCAGCAAGCCATCGGGGCCACCACGGCCCACAACTTCTGCCCGGCCAGCGATGAGGATTGGATCGCGATCAATGCCGAGGCAGGCAAAACCTATGTATTGCGCACGGCCAACCTCGCCTTTGCCGCGGATACGACGATTCAACTCTATGCCAGCGACCGCACCACGCTCATTGCCGAAAATGATGACTATGGCTACGTCAGCGCCTCGCGCATTGTCTGGCAGCCGACTAGCACCGGCACCTATTACGCGCGTGTTCGCCACGTCAACCCGGTGGCAAATGGCCCCAACACAACCTATGATTTGCTCGTCCACGAAGGGGTCTGTTCGCCGGACGCACAGGATGGGGGCAATGGCGACAATGGACCGGGTGATGCGCCCCTGGCCGTTACCAATGGCATCAGCCAGACCTACAACTTCTGTGCCGATCCGCTCAGCCTCAATGTGGGCGATCAGGATTGGGTGCGGCTCGATGCGGTGGCTGGGGCCAACTATCAGGTTGTGGCCACGGGTATGGGCCCCAACAGCGATCCCATTCTGGAAATTTATGAGAATGACGGCAGCACCCGCCTGCTCCGCAATGATGACGTTGGCGTGGGGCGCAGCGCGCAATTGCACTTTACCCCCACCGTGCCGGGTGCCTACTATGTGCGTGTCCGGCAATACAACACCACCGTCATTGGTGATGAGACGAGTTATGGGCTGCAGGTCTTTGCCACCGAGCCACCCACCCCAACCCCAACCCCATCACCCACGCCGTCACCAACACCCAGCCCCACGCCTTCGCCCACACCACCACCCCCCACCGCGGACACGCTGATTCTGGTGAACCGTCAACGGCTGGCCACGCTCTATGGCGAAAGTGCAACCGCTGCGCTCATGGACAAGCTTTTCGTGCTGGCAGACGATCCGCTGGTGGATGGATTGGTGATGCAGGTAGAGAGTGACGCCAACGTGGCCGCGGCCTACACAGCCTGGACCACGGATGCCACCACCTTGGCCGACAATGATCTCGCCAACAACGTGATCGCCGCGGTGCGCAATCGAGCCATGACGTTCCTGCTCAACGCGCCCGAGGCCAAACATGTGCTGATCGTCGGCGGCGACGAAGTGATCCCCTTCCGCCGCGTGCTTGATCAGGTGCAGCAATCCAGTGGATCCTCCACATCCGGTGGCACGATCGAGCAGGATTACGCAGGCGATGTTACCGCCAACAGCAGCACCCAAGCCGCGCTCGCCGCCAACATGATCTTGACCGATGATTATCTGGTGGACAAGGAAGCGGGTACGTGGGAGGATCGGCAACAGAATAGCTATCCGCTCTATCTGCCCGATTACGCCACGGGGCGGTTGATCGAAACGCCCGCCGAGATCGGCGCGTTCATCGATAACTTTATCGGCGATCCCAATGTGGCCGATGATGGGGATCGACTCTTGCAGACGGACAACGTGCTGGTGACGGGCTATGACTTTTTGCTCGACAGCGCCACCCTGATGCAGACGCTCTTTAGCAACGACACGCTCGTCACCGATGGCACCTTGATCCATCAGGGCTGGAGCGGCAACGAGCTGCGCAACAAATATCTCGCGGCCTCGCCCCGCTTCGACATCTATTCGATCAACGGCCACTCCACCCACATTGCACAGGGCGTGCCTGACGAGGACGACCTGACGGCCACAGAGCTTTTCAACGCAAGCCTGGACATGAGCGGAATGTTGGTCTACAGCGTGGGTTGCCACGGTGGGCTAAACGATCCGGGGGTGCTCGATCTACCACAGGCCCATGCACGCAAGCTGGCCAACTATGTGGGCAACACCGGCTTTGGCTGGGGCAGCGGTGGCATCGCCTACAGCGAAGATCTCTTGCTCAAGTTCACACGCGAATTGGTGCGCGACACCAAGATCGCCATTGGCCCGGCCTTGGTTGCGGCCAAGAAAAAATACTACAGCCAGGCCAGCATCTTCAACGCCTATGATGCCAAGATTCTAATGCAGATGACGCTCTATGGACTGCCCGTGGTCGAAGTAACCAGCGGCGGCACGCTGGTGGGTGACGAGGAATTCCCCAGCGTAACCGGCACCTTCGACCCGCCAACCGCCTTTGGCGCCATTGCCGAAGGCAGCGCGGGCTACCAGCTACCCGGCTCATTTGGGGCCTTTGGCGATACCACGCCCGATGATGGCCAGGTCGCCTACGCGCTCGATGGCAATACAGCGACGAGCGCGGGGGCTCCCGTACAGCCCCGCTACTTCACTGGCGTGGATGCACCGGCCGCGGGCGAATTGCGCGGCGCGCTCTTCCTCGGCGGTGTCTACAGCGACGTGGTCAATGTGGATCCGGTTATCGCTCTGGCCGACAATGAATATGTTACCGATAAAAGCGAACCAGGCTTCCAGAGTGATGTCTTCTACCCACCGCTACCCTTCACCGTGCGCAGCGGTGTGCCCGCGTCGCCAGACACGCTCGTAATGACGCTGGGCCAATTCCGCACCGCGCCGGCGCTGCAAGCCAGTGGTAGCGGCAATACCAACAGCGGCACCACCCGTCTCTATGACCAGATGAGCTTTGCCACCTACTATTCGGACAGCCCCGACCGCAACGCGGCCAACATCAGCTTTGTTGATGGGGTGCTGAATGGCAACGGCACAACTGGCCAGATCAAGGTGGAAGCAACCGACAGTTCAGGCATCCACCGCGTGTTGGCCGCCTACACAGTGGGTGATGGTCGCTGGCACAGCAAAGATCTTGCGTTTGATGCAACGACCCAAAAGTGGACGGGGGTGATCAGCGCCACCACCACCACCCAGTTCTTCGTACAGGTCGTGGACAAGGCGGGCAATGTTGCGATCAACAACAATAAAGGGGCCAATTACCCAATTACTGTGCCATTGCCCTTGGCCACCGGCACACCCATCATCAGCACACAACGCATCTATCTGCCCTCGATCCAAAAATAGCGGGGAAGACATTGCAAATTCGCGGGGGGTAAATCCCGCTGCTAATCGACGAAAGCCGCATCAGCGGCTGCCTGTACAGCGGTTGCGACCGCTTCTCGCTGTTGGAAGCCCGATTGATTAACGCTTTTCCCTGGGAGATCGTTTGATTGTACAGCGCGCGCGAGATGTTTACTGATCATGACGACCAAGCGAGCTCCCGGTAACCACTTTAGATTTTGCAGTTTACTTTAGCAGTTCCAACCATTCATGAGGAGGGAAAATGTCTATTCATAGACAGAGCCATACTGGCCGCCGTTGGCACCATGCCATGATGCTGAGTATGGCGTTGATCCTGTTGATCACACCATCTTTGCAAGCGGCGGGTAGCGAAGAAACACCCGACGATTGGGATGTCGTGCCCGCTGCGCCCGCGGGTGCAGAATCGATCCAGGCCGACGACGGGGGCGATTGGGAGCTGGGCATCCACGGCTCGGCATCGGATCTGACGCAGGCCACGGCAGCCGAACGCTATGGCATGAGTTACTGGCTGGCCCCCATGAGCAACTGGGTGCGCAAATATAGCTTCAACGAAAGCACCGCGTGGGAAGAGGATTTCAAACGCCATGACCTGGGCGGCAAGAACAATTCCTATGCCGATGCGGTCGATCTCCAGTTTTACGTGGGCCACGGCAGCCCCAATGGCTTTACCTTTGCCAATGCCAACCATGATGACAGTCGATTGCACTACAATGACTGTGAACGTGCATGGGGAGACAAGGACAATGAATGGGTCGCGCTGACCTCGTGCAACGTGCTCGACAACAGCCGCATGAGCGAATGGGCGCAATGCTTCAATGGCAGCCACCTGATCCTGGGCTTCAAGACCACGGCCTATGCCCACAATAACTTCCGCGACACCCAATCCTACTGGTTTGGCTACTACATTCGCAACAACTACAACATGACTCAATCGTGGTTCAAAGCATGCGATCGGGTGCAGCGCACTCGCGTCACTCGTGTGTTGGGCAACGAATTATCCTGTTTCAACGACAAACCAAATCGAGGCATCCTCTGTGCCGATTCCTACGACACCGACTGGTGGTATTGGACTCACAGCTGTGGCACCGAAACAGCCATTAGCGTGCCCATCGAACGGCTGGCAGAAGAGATGCCCGTCTTCCGCACCACGCCCTATTCAACAAATGAAGCAGAGCAAGATCTGCGGCGGCTCGGCAGTGTCTTTAACATTCCCGTCACCTCCACGGTTTCCGTCGCCAACGTGGCCGAAGAAGTGCGCGCTTCCCCCTTTGTCACCGCTTCTGTGGGCGGGGCCGAGCTGGAAGTCGACAAAGCGAGCGGCCTCTATGGCTACTACAACCTGGATGCACTCTGGACGGCAGAATCTGCCGAAGCGGCCTATGCCGTCAACGCGGCCTCAGCAACCTACATCTCCAACGATGATGCCCGACGCATTGCCGATTCTTTCCTGATCCAGAATGGGCTCATGGGCGATGGCTCGGTCTTCTACGAAGTCGTCTCCGATACCGTCTCCAGCGCCATCGATACACCAAGTACCGTGCCCACCGAAACCGTCGCTTCAAGCGTGGTGGGTGGTGCAGTGGAATCGCCCACGGCATGGCAGGTGATCTACTCCCGCCATCTCGTCTATACACCAACCGTCACAGCCGCGGGCGCACCCGCAGCGCCAATCGAGTTCTCGGTCGTTGGCCCTGGTGCCAAGCAGAAAGTTTATGTTCCCGTCAATGCCAGCGTCATGGCCTCCAGCACCTTGGCAGAGCCGGTTCTAGGTGTGCAGGGTGGCTGGCGCACAGTAGAACAGCCCCAGGTTGTCAACGCTGCGGGCGTGCTGGAGCCGCTGACTGTCGCCATGTTGACCACCGACACCGTGCGCAGCCTCTATCTGGCGCTGGGCGAAGAGGTCGCCATGGCCGATATACCGCTCGATGTAAAGAGCCGGGAGATCCTCTCTGAAACCGCTGCCTACTACGAGATGGCCGCGGGCAGCAGCCAAGCCGAGTTGATTCCCGTCTATGAATTCAATGTGCGCTTCACACTGCAAGACGATACGGTAATCGACGATTACATCGATGTGCCGGTCAACGAGAAGTATATTCGTCCGCTCGCGCTCATCGCTTCGGGGCTGCCCACCGCAACGGTGGAACGGGGCACCGAGCTGACGCTCACCGCCGCGGACGCGTCACAGACGCTGCAAGCACTGGGCCTTGGTGATTTCAATTTCGTTCTCGGCAGCGGCGATCCCGACAACTACATCTATGATTGGTTCATCGATTCGCTGGAGCCAGAGAATAAGCTGGGCAGTGGTCGCACGCTGAACTTCACGATGCCAGCCGGTGAAACCGATCACGGCACCACGCGCACAATCATGCTCCGCGTGACCGATATCGGTAACCCCAACCAATCGAGCGCAACCACCAGCGCAACGATTGACGTGGCACCGACCGTCTTCCTGCCCTTTGTGACAGGCAACTAAAGTGGGCTCTGTTTGAAAACAGCGGTTCCGGCAAGAGGGAAACCTACCGTTTTCAAGCCAACCGCACTGTAATACGCTGTAATTGAGTGCGTTGCACAGGTGCAAGCAACTTGCTGTACCCCACAGTCGGGTCACCTGTGCGATGCACTCAGCACATCCTGGGCGACCGCAAGGGTACGCCCCTACGGAAAATTTTTCTTCCCTACCACTGCACAACCGAGTGCGTTGCACAGGTGCAAGCAACTTGCTGTACCCCACAGTCGGGTCACCTGTGCGATGCACTCAGCCCCCCGGGGCGACCGCAAGGGTACGCCCCTACAGAAAATTTTTCTTCCCTACCACTGCACAACCGAGTGCGTTGCACAGGTGCAAGCAACTTGCTGTACCCCACAGTCGGGTCACCTGTGCGATGCACTCAGCACATCCTGGGCGACCGCAAGGGTACGCCCCTACAGAACATTGTATCTTCCCTACCACTGCACAACCGAGTGCGTTGCACAGGTGCAAGCAACTTGCTGTACCCCACAGTCGGGTCACCTGTGCGATGCACTCAGCTCCCCGGGGCGACCGCAAGGGTACGCCCCTACGGAAAATTTTATCTTCCCTACCACCGCACAACCGAGTGCGTTGCACAGGTGCAAGCAACTTGCTTGCCCCACAGTCGGGTCACCTGTGCGATGCACTCAGCCCCCCGGGGCGACCGCAAGGGTACGCCCCTACGGAAAATTTTATCTTCCCTACCACCGCACAACCGAGTGCGTTGCACAGGTGCAAGCAACTTGCTTTGCCCCACAGTCGGGTCACCTGTGCGATGCACTCAGCCCCCCGGGGCGACCGCAAGGGTACGCCCCTACAAAACATTGTATCTCCCATACCACTGCACAACCGAGTGCGTTGCACAGGTGCAAGCAACTTGCTTTGCCCCACAGTCGGGTCACCTGTGCGATGCACTCAGCCCCCCGGGGCGACCGCAAGGGTACGCCCCTACAGAAAATTTTATCTTCCCTACCACCGCACAACCGAGTGCGTTGCACAGGTGCAAGCAACTTGCTGTACCCCACAGTCGGGTCACCTGTGCGATGCACTCAGCCCCCCGGGGCGACCGCAAGGGTACGCCCCTACAGAAAATTCTATCTTCCCTACCACCGCACAACCGAGTGCGTTGCACAGGTGCAAGCAACTTGCTGTACCCCACAGTCGGGTCACCTGTGCGATGCACTCAGCCCCCCGGGGCGACCACAAGGGTACGCCCCTACAGAAAATTTTATCTTCCCTACCACTGCACAACCGAGTGCGTTGCACAGGTGCAAGCAACTTGCTTTGCCCCACAGTCGGGTCACCTGTGCGATGCACTCAGCACATCCTGGGCGACCACAAGGGTACGCCCCTACGGAAAATTTTTCTTCCCTACCACCACCCATTGTGGCGGGCTTCGGCCTCCCCATCAACACGATCAACAGAACTCAGCCACGTTGATAGATCTCGACGGTGGGCTCAAAGACGACATTGGCGTCGAGCGGAAAGAGCGGCCGCCGACAGACCGTGTGGCCCAGGCTGGGTAAATTGGCGCTGGTCGAGCCGGGCGCGTCCACATCGAGCATTGGGTTGGCCCAATCCGCAAACATGTG
The DNA here is from genome assembly GCA_965228585.1 of Caldilineaceae bacterium. Taxonomy (GTDB): domain Bacteria; phylum Chloroflexota; class Anaerolineae; order Caldilineales; family Caldilineaceae; genus JAHBVH01. Next base: position 422,956 of record CBDDHX010000004.1, on the reverse strand, counting down.
TGGCTCGCAATGTGGCGATTTGACGACCACCGCGTCAAAGCGCTGTGGCTCTTGCCCATGTGCCCAAAAGAGTGACCGATCATAGAGACTGACTGCGCGGCTGGTGGCGATCACAATATGCTTGCCCACCTGCAACACGGCGCTATCACCGGCATACCAAGGGGAACGGCTGTGTTCGCTGAAAAAGTGACCGTCGGAGAGCATCCGCACGTTGGCCACCACGGGCAACGGCGTGAAGCGACCGGGATCGAGCTGTCCCCCCAGCGTCACGTTGATCTCGGCCCCAATGCCAGCGGCAAACGCAGCCTCGACGGCGGGCGCATCCACAATGGGCAAGAGCGCCGCGCCCGCATACTCCTGCTCGATCAACGCGCGCAAGATGATGTTGCTGTCACCCGATGCGCCAGAGCTGGTGGCGTCCGCGGCATCCACGAAAACAGCCGTGCCTGCGCCGAGCTTGGCTTTGGCCGCGGCCACCGCTTCATCCACCGTGATCAACGGTTGGTGCAATTCCGTGCGGGCCGCCCAGAACGCGGTTGCCATCTCCATCGCTTTCGCCTTGGCCCATTCCAGATCCCCATCAGCCACAACAAAACTATTGGTTGCCAACTCCGGCACATCGGTAAAGGGATTGCCAATAAACATCCCCGCGGACAGCCCCTGCTCGGCCGCTTCCACCGCCTGCGCCTGCCGGATCATCTCGCCAAACCGGCCGGTCGCCGTTACCAATTCCGGCCCACGCACCAGCGCTGGCACATAGACCCGCGCCATGACCGGTCGGGCCGTGCCTGCCAAAATCCGCAGCAACAGGCGAGCCGCGCGCACGCCAGTGGCATGGAAATCCACGTGGGGATAGGTGTGGTAGGCGACGATGGCATCACACTCTTGCAAAATCCGCTCGGTGATGATGCCGTGCAAATCAAATGAAGCCACAATCGGGATCTCTGTTCCCACCAGCTTGCGCAGTTCGCGCAAAAGATAGCCCTCGGGGTCGGGCTCGTTGGCCGCGGACATGGCACCGTGCAACGAGACGTAGACGCCATCCACGGGACCAGCCGCGCGTGCCGCGGCCAGGAAGTCCGCGGCAATCTGGTCGAAGCTAGCTCCTTCCAGTGTACCCGCCGATGTCAGCGCCCTGGCGCTGTAGCCCGCGACCAACTTCAGATCCGGGTCGGCATCAAAGATCTGCAACGCGCCCCCAATTTCGCTCTGCCGCCCGCGGTGATGAACGAGCACATCCTCCCCCGTCAGCAGGGTAAAATCCGCGATTGTGCTGGGCACGGGATTGAACGAAGAGACTTCTTGTTTGCATTCGGCGATCAGGATTTTGGTCACAACGGACTCCTTTGCAGCTTGCTGTTGGATAATTCACTGTTGGATAACCCAGTGTTGGATGATGGGATGGAGATTACGGGGAGAATAGCTTGCAACTGAACAGTTGACGGTGAACGCCACTTTAGCGGTTGGCGAGTGGCTGCCACGCTGGTATGATTGTCAAACGTTCGCGTCAAATTGTCAATTGCCAATAATTTCCAGGGGTGGCCAAACCGGGGCAAACGGAGCAGATGACGAACGGTACGCCGTCCATCTCAGGTGCTTCGTGCCCATTTATGGCCGCTCCCCATGCTCAAGGAAGCAACCATGATGACCACTCACCCAGAAAATTCATCCATCGCATCCACCGCTCCGTTGCTCACTCAGCTCTTTGCACTCAACGGCAGGAGCGCGCTCATCACCGGTGCATCGAGCGGCATTGGTCAAGCGCTGGCTATTGGCTTTGCCCAAGCTGGCGCAACCGTCGGTGTTCACGGCCGCTCGCGGAGCAGCGTCGCCGCGACCTGTCAGCAGATCGAGGAAGGTGGCGGCGTGGCGGTGCCCCTGCTCGCCGACATCAGCACAGTCGCTGCGTGTCGCCAGCTCATCGCCGACGCGGCAGCCCATCTGGACGGGCTCGATATTCTGGTCAACTGTGCGGGCATGAACCGGCGCAAAGCCGTCACCACCGTCACCGAGGAAGATTGGGAGGCCATCGTGGATGTCAATTTGCGCAGTGCCTATTTTCTGAGCCAAGCCGCGCACCCACACATGGTGGAACGGGGTGGCGGCAAGATCATCAACATCGGCTCCATGACCAACACCTACGCACTCGATGGGGTTTCAGTCTATGGCGCGACCAAAGCTGGCCTGGCCCAGGTCACGCGCACCATGGCGCTGGAGTGGGCAGAGGAGAACATTCAGGTGAACATGATTGCACCCGGTTTCATCCAGACACCGCTCACGCAAGAAGGGCTCTTTCAAAATGAGCGGCGCCGACGTTGGCTGGAGGCCCGCACCCCCATGCGCCGCCCGGGCCAGCCACGGGATCTGCTGGGCGCGGCGCTTTTGCTGGCTGCTCCGGCATCGGATTACATGACCGGCACCACCATTACCGTCGACGGTGGATTTCTGATTGGCGGTTCGTGGGATAAAGATGCATGCTGAGCAACAGGCAACCGGTTGCGCGCGCATGTGGCCCATGGACCGGTGCACCGGACGAGAGCAGAAACCAACGCAGTTACCGCTCTGCCTCATGCTCGCGGCGCGCCAACAGTGTCGGTAACTCGCCCAGATTTTCAATGACGTAATCGGGCGGGTGGGCCATGGCTGCCACCGCCGCCCGGGTCGCCACTCCGGTGAGCGTCACAGCAGTGGGCATCCCCGCCTGCTGCCCCATGAGAATATCCGTTTCCAGCCGATCGCCCACCATCATGATCTGCTCTGCGGGCAGTGCCAACTCGGCCATTGCGATCTCCATTGTCAGGTGGGACGGCTTGCCAGCTAACAGCTCCAGCTTGCGTCCCGTCATCTGTTCCAAAGCGGCAATGGTCCCTCCCGCGTCGGGGATCGATCCACCGGGCATTGGGCACGCGTTGTCGGCATTGGTGGCGTAAAAGGGCACGCCCCGCAACAATGCTTGATAGGCCGTATTCAGCTTGCGATAGTCCAGGGTGCGATCAAAGGCAACGACGACCGCGCCAATCGATTGGGGATCGATGACCGCGGTTGGATCTTGATCGGCTAATTCTTCGAGCACGTGCAGACCGTGGCCGCGCAACTCCGCGCGCAACGGTGCTTCGCCAATGACGTAGAGCGGCAGATCCGCGGCGTGTTGGGCCAGATGACGCCCCAGCACATGGGCCGAGGTAATCACCGCTTCTGGCTCGGTGGGGATGCCGAGTCGAGTCAACTTGGCCGCGTAGGCAGCACGCGGCTCCAGTGGTTTGTTGGTCACAAAGAGTACCTGCTTGCCCTGCTCGCGCAGCGTGGCAATTCCCGCCACACTGCCGGGCAGCGCCTCCTCACCGAGATAGACGGTGCCATCTAGATCAAAGATAAATCCGTTGATCGCGCGGTTCCTAGTTTTTCCAGTCAATTCTATGCTTATCCCTTCGGAGCTATGTTCAGTGATAGTGACTCGTGGTACACAGAGATTGATCATGCTGAGGCGGGACGACGAAGCACCTCAGCACTGGCACCAGTGAACGGGCGGCCCATGTGCAAGCAGCCCCCCCTGTAGGGGCAACCGCTTGCCGGTGCCCAAGGGCAACCGCGAGAATCTCCCACAGGACGAACCAGGGTCACGCCGCGATACACAGGTGAAAGATGTCACGGCAGTTGATAGCCAAGCGTGCCCTATAGTATGATAGAGCCCTTAACAAGGGTACACGATGCGACACTGCCTGCATCATTTAGAAAGGATCAACGTCATGACCGAAGCAGAGTTGCGCCGCCCCACCTCGCTGGATGAAATGCGGGAGCGAACCAAAGAGATGGGCACGGAAGAGGGGCGCCGTCACGGTCTCGAATTCCCCCTACAGCCAACTGATGTCGTCATCACGCCCTATGGGAAATCTGGCACAACTTGGCTGCAGCAGATCGTCCACGGCCTGCGCACCCGGGGCGACATGGATTTTGATGACATTTCGCGTGTGGTGCCCTGGCTCGAAACCTCGTTTGATCTTGGTCTCGATCTGCATGCGCCTCAACGGGGCCACCCACGCGCCTTTAAAAGTCACCTAAATTGGTACGATGTGCCCAAGGGTGGCCGCTACATTGTCTCTATCCGCAATCCCAAGGATGTCATGGTTTCGGGCTACCGTTTCATGGAAGGCTGGTTCTTTGAACCGGGCTCGATTTCCATCGAGGAATATCTACGGGCCAGCTCATTGCACCCCGACAAACGCGGCTACTGGAAGCACCTGCGCTCGTGGTGGGAACAACGCCAGCGCGCGGATCTGCTGCTGCTCTCCTATGAAGCCATGCGCCAGGATCTGGCCACCACCGTGCGCACCGTGGCTGATTTCATCGGCATCAGACTGGATGACGAACTCTTCAACATTGTCGTCGAGCAATCTTCCCTGCCCTTCATGTTGCAACACAAAGATAAATTTGACGACCGCCTCATGCGCGAACGCACGGAACGGGTGGCAGGCTTCCCACCGGGCAGCGATTCGGCCAAGGTGCGTGTCGGCAAAGTTGGGCAACATCGGGTTGAGCTACCACCCGCGATCAGCGCCGAAGTCGACGCGATCTGGGCGGAGGAGATTGAGAAGCCTCTCGGCCTGGCCAGCTACGAAGCGCTCTGTGCCCAGGTTGTACCCGGGGGCGTTCACTTTGGCTGAGCCAGCACCAACAACTCCCTAGCCTGCTGGATCGGCATGGAGCAGCCGCTGGTGGTAGGTGATGGCTCGAAAATCGTTCTGCTCTTGCTCGCTGGCCAAACGGTCCAGCCGCTGCTGCAAAAACCGGCGCGCCGCGGCCGGAACCCTTTCGGCTCGCGGATCCCGCTGGCTGGCAGCAGTTCGTAGCAGTGCCAATCGACCTCTGCCGGCGCTTCCGTGCCACCCCACGGCTGCTCTTGGATGTAGCCCACCACCGGCTCCATTTCGGCCCACGCGGTGGCAAGCTCGCCCTGTTTGTAGAACTTTCAGGCCAGCCCCGCGCTACGGTGAGATGGGGTTGGGCCAAGCGTTGGCCCAACGCGCGGGCCGCGGCACATCGGCCTCGGTGGCGCCCAAAGTTTTTAGCGTGTCACGTTGGGGCCGGGTGAGGCCCTTGGCCCCGGCAATCTGCATGCCTGCATAGGGGCCGGGCGTGGTGAGCGTTTGCAGACAGCGCCCGCTCGTCACATCCCACACTTTGACAGTCGCGTCCGAACTGCCACTGGCCAGCCGCTGCCCATCCGGCGCAAAGGCCACCGACCAAACGACCGCATTGTGTGAAGTCAGGTGGTGTAGCCGCTGCCCGGTGGTCCAGGACCAGATCGAGATCGTGCCATCATCACTGCCAGCCGCCACCAGGCGACCATCGGCACTAATGGCGACACTCCGAATCCCCCTGGGGTGTGCCATTAGCGTGTGGCGCAACATGATTTTGTCAAGGGTTTTGGCGGTCGCGGTGGTCGAGAGGCTGGTGGGCGGCAGCGCCCACAGACAAAGATTACCCTCTGCACCTCCGCTGACAAGATATTGTCCATTGGCGCTGAAAGCCAACGAGCGCACATCGTCAGTGTGGCCGGTCAATGTGGCGACTGTTGTACCGCTGGTGCGATGCCAGAGCCGAATGGTGCGGTCACCGCTGCCACTGGCAACGAGTGTTCCCCCCGGCTGAAAGATTGCGCTGTAGACAGCCTGGGTATGTTCGGTATAGGTATGGCGCAACTGGCCCGAGTGTGCATCCCACAGGCAGATCGTGCCATCCCAGCTACCGCTCAACAGCAGGGCGGCTTGCGGTTCAGTGCTGGCCCAATCGACCGAGCTGACCCAATTGGTGTGTGCCCGCAACCGGTGTACCGTCTCTCCAGTCGTTCGGTCCCACACACGCACCGTCTGATCCGCACTAGCCGTGGCCAGATAACGACCACCATCATGCAGCGCCAAGCTGCGCACCATCTGCGTGTGGCCGCCAAAACGGCGCAGCGTCCGCGGCTCGTCTGGGACGGATGCCCCCGCGGCTGCCGAAAGCGCCCACAAGCGGGCGCTGCCATCATCGCCACCACTGATCAGCGAAGCACCGTCGTGGCTAAAGGCAACGGCTCGGATCCAATTGGTATAGCCGCTAAAGAGCCGCACCACCTGACCATTTGCCAGATCCCAAATGCGGACGCTCTGATCGTTGCTGCCGCTGGCAAGGTAACGGCCACTCTGGCTGAGGGCGACCGTGTTCACCGCGTTGCCATGGCCGTGCAATGTCTGCAACGGCTGACCGGCCGCCACCGACCAAAGCCGGATCGTGCCATCGTTGCTGCCGCTGGCCAACAGCGTGCCATCCGGAGTGAAGGCAACCGACCGCACCCAGTTGGTGTGCCCGGCCAACGTGTGAACAACAGTGTGGCTGCGCATATCCCACAACAACACGAGACCATCATTGCCCCCGCTGGCCAGATAGCGACCGTCGGGGCTAAAGGCAACGCTCCACACCTGATCGGAATGACCGGCAAAGGTGGCCAGATGTTCGCCGCTGCGGACCTGCCAAAGCCGGATGGTGTGATCGGCACTGGCACTGGCAACCAGCCCACCATCGGGGCTAAAGGCAACGCCCCAGACCCACGACTCGTGGCCATGCAAAGAGTACAGCTGTTCCCCACTCTGCGTTGCCCACAAACAGACCGTGTGATCATAGCTCCCACTGGCAATGAGTTGTGCATCGGGACTAAAGGCAACAGCAGTCACGCCCTTGGCGTGCCCGGCCAGCGTACGGATGCACTTCTGTGTGCTGAGATCCCACAGCCGAACTGTCTGATCCCAACTGCCGCTGACCAACAGCGTGCCCTCGGCATTAAAGGCAATGGACCAGACATCATCGGTGTGACCACGCAATAACCCCGAGCGTTGCCCGTCGGGGTCGCGCCAGAGCCGGATTTCATCTTCGGCGGTGGCGGCCAATTCCTGCCCGCCCGGGTGAAACGCCACGGCATGCACCAGGCCGAATGTATCGGTGAAGCTGGTATGGGCAAAGTCGGCGTGGCGAAAGTCTACGGCTGGCAGTTGCACCTGGGCCAGATGGGCCTGCCAGATTGGCAGTTGTGAAAAATCCCAGCCGCGCAGATCACTCTCCAGTGCAATCAACAGGTTCAGCACATTGCCGCCGCCATAGTGCCCCTGGCCCGGCAAAAAGAGTTCATCCGCCGCTGCCTCGCGCATGGTGCCCAACAATTGGCGTAGATTTGCTTCCAGCCCCGCGTGCCCCAGCTTCCCCTCCACCTCTTCGAGAATGGGATAGAGAATGAGATGGCGTTGACTGCTCCGCAGATACTCTTTGGTTAGCGCCTGACAGAGCGCATGTGTCTTCAGCAACTGTGGTTTCACAGTTTCAATTTCGTGGCTGACCTGTGCGATCAAGGCGCTCATTACGTGCTCGGCCACCACCTCTTGCAAGGTAAAGCCCAGGGGCCCTTTTACCAGCAGCGCACGCCGTTCCAACGAGCGGATGGCTTCCAGGAACTTCTGTTTGGAGACGGGCGGGGCAACAGCGGCTTGCAGCGCAGAAAGCGCCGTCTCTTCGCGGGCAATTGCCAGCCAGAAGAGAATCGTTCGCTCCAGCGGTGCAAGCCGCACAAACTGCTGTTCGAGCACATCGCGCACATTATCGAAAACAAATGTATTGTCAGCAAGAAAGGCCCCGATGTCGCCGCGAAAGAGCGCGCGAATGGTTTCGGCGACGATCTTCAATGCCAGTGGGCTACCCGATGTGCGCATGACCAGTGCAATTTCAATGGCAAACGAAGCGGACAAATTGCGTTGCGCCAACAGTGAACGCCCGGCATTGACATCGAGCCCGCTCATTTCCAGGCGCTCAATGCGACCACCCACAGCCATGAGCCGGCTGAGCTCATACGGCTCTTCGCGGCTGATGATCAACAGCGTGCTCTGATGCTCTCCACTGCCGATAAAGCTGAGCAGCTGTCCGTACGCTGCATAGCCAGTGCGATAGTGGCCAGCCTGCCCTTGCTCCTGCAAAATACTTTCGAAATTATCGAGCACGAGCAGACAACGGCGCTCTTGCAGGTAGCGCAACAGCATGTGCAGCTGTTCATCAAAAGAATCTGGCCAGCTCAAAAGCTGTTGCCCGGCCAGCGACTGCACCCAGGTGTGAACAATGGTGCTGGCCGTGGGCAGGTTGATCAGCGTCCGCCAGACCACGTGGGGAAAGTGATCCGCGAGTTGGCGCGCGTTGTGCGCGGCAAAGGTCGTTTTGCCCATGCCTCCCATGCCAATGAGCAGGACCAGTTGGGTGGGCTCCTCTAACAGCCACCGGGTGAGTTGGGTGGATTCTGCAGCACGGCCATAGAACTCTTCGACGCGCGGTGCTTCGCCCCAATCATGGCGCGGCGCAGACGTGGTCTTGATAGCTGGCACGCTTGGATCTGCAGCGGGCACCGCGGAGAAGTTCAGCATCGTCCCGGTTGCCGCCCCACCCAGGGTTTCATCGCGGATTTGCTCGTAGAGCGAAACGGTTTCGGCAGCCGGCTCGACCCCCAATTCCGCGTTGAGCACAGTGCAACAAGTCTCAAATTGGGTCAGCGCCGCGCTGCGTTGGCCAGCAGTAGCCAGCAGCCACATGAGTTGACGGTGTGCATCTTCGTGCCAGGCTTCAATGGCCAATAGCTGGCGGGCATGGGCCGCGGCCCGTTGATATTGCAACGCGCTGCGTGCGTGGGCGATGAGCCTTTCGAGCAAGGTCACCACGTTGCGTCGCCAGAACTCCCGTTCCTGCAACAGCCACAGCTCCAGCTCGGGCGCATCATCCAACGCAATGCCTTCCAGAAACTCACCCCGATAGAGAGTAACCGCTTGAGCCGCGGCTTGCTCTGCTGGCAGATTGGCATATTCCAGCGCCAGGCTCTGCTCAGTTGACGCTTCACCGCCGGTCAGGGTCAGGAAGGTGTTGACATCTACACGGGGAGCGCCATGCGCGGCTGCTACCGACGGCTGAAATTGTAGGGTTTGGCGAGTGGCCTGAAATCCATTCGGAACAAGCTTGGACAGGTTGTTGAGCGCCCAGCGCAAGTTGCTGCGTGCTTTCGCCGGCGGGTGGTCGATCCAGAGCAGGCTTGCCAACTTGCTGCGACTGTGTTGCTGGGGATGACGGAGCAAGTAAGCCAGCAGGACGAGACTTTTTTGCGATCCCAACTTTTGCACGGGCTGGTCGTTGTGGACAATCTGCACCGGGCCAAAGAGGCGGATTTGGATAATTGGTCTGGTTGACGACATACAGCGAACCCAATCCCTACGCGCAATGAGACACAAGATTCTAATGGGAAGATCGACACAGTCACGCCAGCCCTCGTGCCCATTCCACAGCAACAGATGGCGAGCGCACGAGAGGTCAACCGTGATAGCAGTGGCCAGCGTTATTATACTTGCTCTCGGCAAAATCTCAATAGCAGGAAACTGTCAGGCAATAAACCAAAAAGTCAGCATATCCTTACAGGTAGTCAAGCGTCGTTGAGAGAGAAACCGGTCGAGGCCAGCAGAGGCATACCGGCGCGAACGGGCAGTAATCTGGAGCAGTGCAATCAACTTCAAACCCGGGTGGGCTCCCAGCACAATGTCCAGTAAACGATGTCCAGTAAATCGGAAAAATCACTCATGCAAGAATGGAAAGAACATCCGTTCTTGTATTTGCCAAATTCTCTTTCACCTGTTATTCTACAATCAGAACATAAGTTCTGTATCGAGCAAAAATTTGGAGGTAGAGATGCAGTATATGCTGCACAACGGCCCCTACCGGGCCCGACGACAAAAGAGTTTGTGGGCCGCGCTGGGCACTTCGTTGGCGAGTGGTTACACAATTGCACTCAGGTGTGTGCTCATTGCTTGTGTTGCATTTGGCTTTTTCCAGTTGGTAGCGTTGTTGTTAACCCTGTCCGACAGCTTGCTCGTCGAAGTTCTGGCGCTGGCAGCATGGGCGTGCGGAGCAATCCCGCTGGTCTATCATCTCTGGCATCTGGAACTGGGTTCGAAATCATCGGCCACAGAATTTGTCTATGTCCAACTTGATGACGTTCAGTCTGACTAACATGACGTTAACATGATGTACAGACGGAGACCACCGCAAGCTGTTCTCCAGTCAACAACAGTGGACTCTCTGCTCGACAAGTTGCACAAATTTCGTGAGCAATGTTCAGGTTAACCGCTGTTCAATGTAAGCACCCATCACTTTGGACTTTGTGCAGTGCCTGACAGGTTTCTGCAAGCTTGCACAGAAACAAGCTGTGATATACTCCCAAACGAAGGGTGTTTGCATGGTGATTTCTCCTTTGGTTGATTTCCGTTCATCCTCTGTTGCGAGCGGAGCGATGAACAACAAAAAGGCTGGCCCAATGGGTCAGCCTTTTTGTTTGCCCCGCCACACAAGCATTGCCCACAACATTTTGCATGCTTCACAAAATCTGTGTACTCCACAAAACCATGAGCGAACCGATTGGAAGCAGCAACGGGCACCCTTTGTTGCTGCCCCCGCGGCTTCGTTTGCGCGCTTTGACAATCCATTCGCCTCTTGGTATGGTCTTGCTGTCCACTCACTGTCTGCTCTATAATTCTCGGCGTCGACCCGGTGGGCTAGAGACGCGGCGCGCAGCACAACCGCATCTACGAATGGGTTCCGAGTGGATCATTGACAGGAGTTGCGTTGGCAAGAGAAAGTGAAGTGCGATGAGTGAACCGACCATTTATCATGAGAAGATGGGCAACGGGCCGCCGTTGATCCTCATTCATGGCTTGGGTGGCTCCCGACGCTGGTGGCGCAAAAACATTCCCCAATTGGCGGACTATTTTACCATCTATACAGTTGATCTCGTGGGCTTTGGCAAAAGCAAAGGTCAGGCACGCTTTGTTCTCAACGACGCGGCGGCTGCACTGCATGATTGGATGCAGGCGTTGGAATTGACAGACGCCACGTTGGTCGGCCATTCGATGGGGGGGCGCATCAGTGCAGAATTGGCAGTCGATTTTCCCGGCTCTATCGACCGGCTCATTCTGGTTGACACGCCCATCTTGCCCTTTGGCCACGGCTACGCACGGCAGTCGTTGGGCATGTTGGCGGCGCTAGCCACCGTCCCCTTCGATCTGTTGCGCGTGCTCATTGTCGACACATGGCACACCGGGCCACTGACGACCCTTCACATTGGGCGCGAGTTGCTCAAGACGGATATTGCACGAAAGCTGGCCGAACTTCATTTGCCCACGCTGATCGTCTGGGGAGAACGCGATACTGTTGTGCCCCAGCGATTGGGACGCGAATTGGCCGCGCAACTGCCCCAAAGCCGGCTGGTTACCGTTGCCAATGCTGGCCACTCGCCCATGTGGGAACAGCCCACAGCCTTTAATCGACTGGTGTTGGACTTCTACCAGTCATCCGGTTCCACAGCACCCGCAATCATTGCTTCATGACCTGAACTTCAACCGTCCACGCGCAAAGGAGAAACCGCATGCGCATCGCCATTGCTGGCTTCATGCACGAATCAAACACATTTGCTCTCTTCCCCACCACCACCGAAGATTTCAAATTCCACCGCGGCGAGGCAGTCATTGATGCCTATGGGCCGACCTTTCACGAGATGGCAGGCTTCATCCGGGGCGCGGATGAGTATGACTTTGAACTGCACCCCCTCCTTGGGGCAGACGCCACCCCGGCAGGACCGCTCACCGCGGAGACTTACGAAGCGATTGTGGGCGAATTGCTAGATGCGCTGGAAGCAGCCCTGCCCGAGGTCGACGGGCTGTTGCTGGCGTTGCACGGGGCCATGGTCGCCGACGGATTTCCCCAAGCCGACGGCGAAACCGTGCGCCGGGTGCGGGCATTGGTTGGGCCGGACTTTCCCGTCTTTGTCACTCATGACTATCATGGCAACGTCCCGCCACAATTGGTCGAAGATGCCACCGGGCTGATCATCTACAAAACCTGCCCCCACGTGGATCAGCCGGAGCGTGGCTTGCAGGCAGCCAAGTTGCTGGTGAGCACGATCCGCGGTGATGTGCAGCCGGTGAGCACGATTGTCAAGCCAGAGGTGCTCTTTAATATTGTCTATCACAACACCAGCAGTGGCCCCATGCAAACCTTGATGGACGCGGCGATTGCCCTGGAAGATCAGCCGGGGATCCTGGCAACGAGCATTGCCGCGGGCTATCAATATGCAGATGTGCCCCACATGGGGCCATCGATTGTGGTCATCGCCGACGGCGATCAGGCGCTGGCAGAGCAGGCCGCGCAGGGATTGGCGGAACAGATGTGGGCAGCCCGCGATTCATTGTTACCCCAGGTGCCAGATGCCGCGACCGCGGTGCAGATGGCAGTTAACAGCAGCGAAACGCCCGTTGGTCTCTTTGAATTGGGCGACAACATTGGCGGTGGCAGCGCGGGCGACGCCACGATTATTTTGGAAGAGCTACTCGCGCAGCGGGCCAACGGTTGGGTGGTGGCGCTCTATGATCCCGCGGCGGTGCAGGCGTGCGCGGCCGCGGGTATCGGGGCCACGCTTGATCTGGAAGTCGGCGGCAAGGTCGATGAGATGCATGGCAAGCCACAGCGGGTATCGGGCCGCGTGCGTGCGCTCGCCGATGGCAAATACGAGGAACCAGAGCGGCGGCACGGCGGGCGACGCTACTACGACCAGGGACTCACCGCGGTGATCGAGGTGAACCGGGACGCGCCGGGCAACGGCGGCCTGATCCTGCTCAATAGCAACCGGACCCCACCCATGAGCATCCACGAGTTGACCAGCGCCGGGATCGTGCCCGAACAGCAGAAAATTCTGGTGGCCAAAGGGGCCGTTGCCCCACGTGCCGCCTATGAACCGGTCTGCAAACGGATCATCGAGGTCAACACAGCCGGTGCGACCAGCATCAGCATTCCATCAGGCGAATATCAACGGGCGCGCCAAAGCTTGTATGAATGGCAACAGGGCTAACGCTCCCGGCAACGCAAAGAGCCCCACCACGGTCACTATTTCCATGGTGGGGCTCGCTTTTTTCGGGCACTCTGGCAACGAGCAGCGGGTTGCCGAACAAGCTGACAATACCTGTGCGGCTATCCCGAGAAGTCCAACTGCATCGCGTGATTCCAGGAACGGATCAGCATCGTTTTGTCGCCAAGCTCGCTTTTGCAAAAGGGGTTGTCATAGTGGGGAAAGTCCGCAAGGGGAATCTCTTGGCCGTCCACCGTGAGCGGCCCCGACCAATCAAACGTTACCACCTCGCCCCGCACACTCTGCGCCTGCACGGCGAGCCCGTCGACTGTTATGGACGAGGCTAGCACGCGCTCCTGAAACGCTGCAAACGAACCATCCTGCGCGGACCGCCCCATTTGGCAGAGCCACGCGTTCTGTGATCCGTGGGAACGCAGTTCGTCCTGCACACCGGTTGCACTCGCCACCAATTCAATCCCCATTGAGGCCGTGAGCGCCAGATAGCCATCACCCACACGGGCAAATGCCCAGCCGTCGCGAATTATGTATTCGTCAAAGTGGATGGTGGGAAAGTAGGCGTGGGTAAAGCCGAGCCAATCAGCGGCGGGCAGATCATAGAGGGCAACGAGCAGATCTTTCCACTGCGCCACCCGGGGCAGAAGCACATTGCCGTGCCAATAGTTGGGCCGATGCGATCCATCTTCGCTGATGCAGGGGGGATGGGTGGTGAAGACCACGGCATCGGGGCCAAAGGTGGCCTGCCAGATGTGCTGTTGATACCCGGCTGTGCCCGGCTGATAATCCTGGGCCGAGCAGAGCATGTAGTCCGCGGTCTTGTAGGTAACTTTGTTTACCGCCCACTGCCCCGTGGCGCAATCCACGGCCGGATCGAGTGTGCCCGCGTGTTGCTCCCGATTCCACATCTCCTCCACTGGCGTGGCACCGATCTCGTGAATGGCAGGTGGCAGTTCATAGCCCGTGGCACAGGCCAAAGCCACCGTCCCAAGAATATGCTCGTTCCAGAGACCCACACCCCACAACAAATGCGCGATGCCCGCGGTTGGTTCCAATCGTCCGCCTTTGATGAAGGGCGTGTAGGTGCGGCCATGTGTGGAGCCAAAGACGCCGCGGTAGGAGTTGAGGGCCATGGTGAAAAAGAGCTTGTCGAGCACCACCGCGGCAAGCTCGGCCACTTCGGGATTTTCCGCCAGATCCGCGAGATGGGTGAGGGCGAGCACGTCATGCTCAAAATAGGTATTGGAATCCCACTCGCGGAAGCCGCCGGTCGCCCGCTTGCGCAGCCACTCGTGGGCCAACCGTTCGCCTTTTTCCCGGTGCCAGCTGCCCGGTTGGTTCACATTGCCAAAGGTTGCGGTGGGGAAGAGCTGCCCGGCCAGCACTTCACAGGTGTGAAAGAGAATCTGGTGGTTTTCCGACCAGAAACAGATGGCATCTTCGCCCGGTTCATCGAGCCAATAGCGGAAGTTGAGCGCGCACGCGGTAATCGCTTTGCGCAATTCCGCGGGGAAGTTGGGATCATCACCATAACGCAGCAAAGCACCCAGCAAGCCGACGAGATAAAAGTCACTGCAATCGACGCGTTGATTGATCCGCTCGATCTGCTCGGTCCAGACCGGTAGCTTTACCTTGTCCCACTGCCCCAACGCCATTTTGGCGATTTCGCCGTAGAGCTGGTTGACCTTGGTCGCGGCCAACAGCGCGTTCCGTGCGCGTTCGGCATAGCTGCCCGCGGGCGTGGTCGCGTATTTGCCATTGGCAATGTGGATTGGGATCCGCCGCGTCAAACGCATGTTATGCATGTAATACTCTTCGGGCGTCGGCATCAGCGTCAGCCAATAAGGACCATCGGGCCGGGTATAGGCTTTGCCCAATTTGACGTAGCCCCCCGCGGCCACGTCGGGGTGGCCTTCGGCATAGATGCGGCCATCCCGCGCTTGCAAACGCACGCCGATCTTGCCAGCCACCGGTAACTCTTCTGGCCAATGAACTGTCACCTCATCTTCGCGGTGAAAGAGAGAACGATCCACCTTGGCCGCGTGAAAGATCGTTTCGAGTTCGTGACGTCGCTGCAGTGGCAGGCTTGTCTGTAACTTGACCTGCCAGCCGGGCGTGGCGCCAGAGCCATTGGTATGGGCAGGCGGGGTGGCGGCAGCGTTGATCTGCAAGGCCATGACGTAGGGGCATTCGCGGATCGCGACGGCTTCAAAACAGACGACGATCTCATTATCACCCGCTTGTAGATCGGCGGTAAACGCGACTGATTGGGGCAATTGGTGGTGGAAGTCGGCCTGTCGGTGCTCATGTTTGCCATTGATCCAGAGATCGGCGGGGCCATTGGTGGTCAGCACCAATGTTGCGTCCGCAACTGCCGTGGGGCTCTCCACCGTGGCCACGGCCCAGGAGCGCAGGTAGTGGCAAGAGTGATAGAAGGCCGAATGATCGACGAAATGGTCATCGGCACAGTGATGGACCCGCCAGGGCAGCGCAACCTCTCCGTGACGATCGTGCAGCGTGAATTCAGTCGCTTCTACCGGGGTGGTTGTCACCAGCAGATCGGGATTGTGATGGGCCTCGGCAATGGCCGGTTTGAGTACCGCGGCATCAAATTGCTGCAGATCGTCAACGGCAATGGTTTGGGGGCCAGCCACGAGCCACTGATGAATGTACCCAGCGCCGTGGAGGGGGAAGTGAATGGATTGCGTAGGTGAAACTGCTTTGGTCATGGGTTAATTTCTAGCGTTGCTATTGGTCCAATAAAATCGGCCGGGATTGCCGCCGGGCACGGCTCATGGTTGCAAGTCCAGCTGCTTTTGGAAGCGCTGCTAGTCGTTGCAAATTGTTATCCAGGTGCGAGATTGCTCTACCAGCGGGTTGACGTTTGCTGTGGAGGGGGAGCCATGTCGCTCATTCTGCTACCCATTCTACTACTCATCCTACTACTCGTAGAGCACGCAGCGCACCTTGTGCCCGGCTTCCGTCTCCAGGAAGGGGGGATCTTTTTCATCACAAACGCCTTTAATCGCTTTGCGACAGCGGGGATGGAAGGGACAGCCCTTGGGGATTGAATAGGGATCGGGCACGGTACCGCGGATGGCAATGAGTTTGTCGGTAATTCCTTGAGCAGATTTGCGCCCCAGGCGGGGAATCGAGCGTAAGAGTGACTGGGTATAGGGATGTTGTGGATTGTAGAAGATCGTATCAACATCCGCGGCTTCGACCACGCGGCCCAAGTACATGACCACCACGAAATCGACCATTTGGGCAATTACCCCCAGATCGTGGGTAATAAAGATAATCGCCATGCCCAGATCGTCCTGCAGCTGACGCATGAGCGTGAGGATCTGGGCTTGTGTGGTGACATCGAGCGCGGTCGTCGGCTCATCGGCAATCAGCAGCGCCGGTTGACAGGAGAGCGCCATCGCGATCATCGCGCGCTGGCGCATACCGCCACTGAGTTGGTGGGGGTAGCGATCGATCGTGCGGCTGGGTTGGGGCATGCCCACCCGATTCAACACCTCGATTGCCTGTTCCCGCGCCGCTCTTTTAGAGACATCCTGGTGCAACAGAATGGCTTCGGTGATCTGATTGCCAATGGTGTGGACCGGGCTCAACGACGTCATCGGTTCTTGAAAGACCATGGAGATTTCGCCGCCGCGAATGCTGCGCGCCTCGGCGCCCGTGGCATCCAGTTGCGCGAGATCGACAATATCGCCGCTCACGCCGTTGCGCCGTTCGCGGTTAAAGAGAATCTCGCCATCAACGACTTCGCCGGGGTGGGGTACGATCCGCAGAATTGAGCGGGCCATGACCGATTTGCCACACCCACTCTCGCCGACCAGCCCCACGGTCTGTCCTTTTTTCACGGTAAAATCAACACCATCGACTGCACGTACTGTGCCTTGCTCCAGCATGAAATGAGTTTTGAGGTTGCGTACTTCCAGCAAATTTGAATCTTGCATATCGTATCCATCGTTCCATAGGTTTCAGGCTACCACGGCATCTATTGCTGCCGCAGGCAGAAGTGAAGACCTGAAATGGGTAGTCAGTTTCTCGGTCACGGGCCAGCAAAGTCAGCCAGCAGATGATTATTTTGCGTATGGATCCGCGGCATCGCGAATCCCATCACCGAGAAAGTTAAAGGCCAACACGGTGAGAATCACCGCCAACGCCGGGATTAACAGCCAGGGTGCCAGCGCCACTGTCTTCACTTTTTGGGCATCTTGCAGCAACACGCCCCAACTGATGGCGGGGGGACGCAAGCCCAGACCAATAAAGCTCAACCCGGTTTCGGCCAGAATGATGCCGGGAATCGAGAGCGTGAGCGAAGCGATAATGTGACTGAGGAAGGAAGGGAGCATGTGACGCAGGATCACACGCATTTCGCTCGAGCCAGAAAGACGGGCAGCCATGACGAAATCTTCTTCGCGCAAGCTCAAAAAGCGGCCGCGGACAACACGGGCCAGCCCCGTCCAGCCCACAAACGAGAGCAGGATGGTGATGCCAAAGTAGAGTTGAACAATTGGCCAATCGGCAGGTAGTGCGGCAGCCAATGCCATGATCAAGGGGATTTCTGGCACCGAGCGGATAAATTCGATAATGCGCTGAATGAGATTATCGGCCGTACCGCCATAATAGCCCGAGATCCCGCCGAGGATGATGCCCAATATCAGACTGATCACCACGCTGACCAGGCCAATCGTCAGCGAAATGCGGGCACCAAAGCAGAGCCGGGTAAAAAGATCCCGTGCACCCTCGTCGACGCCCAGCAGAAAAATTCCCTGGTCACCCGCTTCCGGCCCCAGGCCAAAGAGGTGGGTGGTCGAGGTGAAGAGGCCCCACATGGTATATTCTGGCCCTTCGGTAAAGAAGCGAATTGGATAGATTTCGCTGGTATCCTCGGTGTAGATGCGGCGCAATGTTTCGGGGTCGCGATCCTGTTGCAGCCTGTAGACAAAAGGCCGATGGAGGTTCCACTCTTCATCAAAGATGTGAATTTGCGTTGGGGGTGCCAGCTTGTAGGAGACAAAAAGCTCCGACGGATGGGGGTCGGGGTTGTAGGGGGTCACGAATTCGGCAAACGCGGCAATGAGATAGAGCAGGATGATAACCACGCCGCCAACCATTGCCATGCGATGTTTGCGAAAGCGCCACCACATCAATTGCCAATAGGAGGCAACGTAGACTTTTTCATCACCCGCAACGGGCTCATCGTCAAAGAACTCTTCCTCGTCGTGCCAATCGTCTTTATTTTGTTCAAACCAAGTCTTTTCGGTTGTGGCAGTCATAGTTCTCCCAATACTCAAGTTTACTCTAATCGAGGATAACCTACTCTGTGTCGGCTACTGCACCTAGTACTGTTGGGCGTACATACCACGGCAGTAAACAAGCCCAAGCTGCTTGCGTGAAATGGGTCAGTTTGCCATGGGCTTATTTACGCCGGGATGTACTAGGCGCCAGTTGGTTGCAGCAGTTACTTGTCGACGCGAATGCGTGGGTCGGCAATGGCCAGTGCAATGTCAGAAATTAAGGTACCGATAACAGTCAGCGTGCTCAACAGCAAGATAAAGCTGCCCGCCAGGTACATGTCCTGCGAGAGCAGTGCGCGCAAGAGCATGGGGCCAGTTGTCTGCAAACTCAGCACCATTGCCACCAGCGTAGTGCCCGAAATGAGGCTGGCCAGTGCCCAGCCCACCGTGCTGAAGAAGGGATTGAGTGCCACCCGCACGGGATATTTCCAGATCAGCCGATTCTCCACCAAGCCTTTGGCCCGCGCCGTTTCGACGTAGGGTTTGTTTAGCTCATCGAGCAGATTGGCGCGCGTAATGCGGATATTCCCGGCGGTGCTGCCAAAGGCCAGGATCAGCATGGGGATCCAGATATGTTTGAGCAAGTCGACAAATTTGCCCCAACTCCACGGTGCCAACATATATTCGTTGGAAAAGAGCCCCCCAACATTGAGGCCAAGTTGAGACTGCGCCAGGAACATAATGATCAGTGCCAACAGAAAGCCCGGCGTGCCCAAGCCAACGAAGCTGAAGAAGGTCATGGTGTAATCGAGCCACGAGTATTGGTGTGTCGCTGAGTAGACTCCGATGGGAATGGCAATAAACCAGCTGACGAAAAGGGAGGTGAGCGCGAGAAACGCCGTCAGCCCCAACCTTTCCCAAATTAATTCTTTCACTGGCTTCTGCCATTCAAAGGATTGCCCCCAGTCGTTGCGCAACAGAATGCCAGAGATCCACTTGCCATATTGCACGTAGACTGGCTGGCCCAAGCCATAGCGCTGGCGCAACGCCTCCATTTGGGCAGCGTCAACCTCATCGCCCTGGGCACGTAGTTGCGCGGCGTAGGAAGTCAAAAAATCACCGGGCGGGGCTTGAATGATCACAAAAGAAAGAATTGAGATCACAAAGAGCGTCGGGATCATATACAAAACGCGACGCACAATGAATAGCAGCATAGACTAATCTCCTGCAACAACAGTTAGATAGAACTCACGCACCGAGAACGGGTGAATCGCGCTCGGTACGCGGGACATATCAGATAAGGATCAAACGAGAGTAAAAATGCAGATAAAGTTCGTAAAAAAGAAGAGTGCGGCAATGTCACCCCCACAGTTTGTCCTGCGACGTGCCCGTGGGGGTGACACTGCTCATTGGTTACACAACAAAGCCGTACAATCGACTACACCGACTGATGAAACTCTACTTACAGAGAAATCATTTAAAGTCGCACAATCGTGGAGTCAGCGTTCTCTAACGCTATAGGTGCGCAGTAGAGAATGCGCACTCCGCAAGGTGCAAGCTCTATTTGCTTTCTCTATTGGTATCTGTCCGTAATTTCTCTGTGTCTACGGCGTCGGCTAGGGGTGGTGTAGGCACCACAACGGACTTTACGGATAGGTTCTTACTCTATAGGGTGTGATCTTCCGGATTTTCCCAGAAGTAGGTTTCCGTGTTGAGCAGATGCTCATCTCCCGTTGAGTTATCAATGGGGAACCCAGGCAGGTAGTTGCGCACACCATTCTTGACAATCACCAAGGAAGGTGATTCACCCAAATAGCCGATCATGGGCAACTCTTCGGCCCAGATATCAAGGATCTGATTAAACAGTTCGGTCTGACGGGCTGGATCCGGCTCTACAGCAACCTGATCCCAGGTGTTCCAGATATCCCAGATCCAATGCCCTTCCGGCGGTTCCTCGGCATTGGGATATTCAGGATTGTAGATCTTCCAGAGGCTCCAGGCCACGGCCCAGGGACGATCTGGTTGTTCAGCAGTCCAGATCGTGGGATCGACCAACGGTGCAACGGTACGGTCACCGCCCCACCAGGCAGCCTCGATTTCGTTGGCACCCCAGTGCTCTTCATAGAGCGAGCGCTCGAAGCCACGGTAGGAAGCACTGATTCCAACGTCATTGTAATATTTGACGACCTGCAACACTGCCTGTTCACCCGCATCACCCGGTTGGGCTGTGCCTTCGATAACGAAGCTAATCGGCTCATCGGTACCGGGCCAGACGCGCATGCCGTCGCTGTTCTTTTCCGTGTAGCCAGCCTCATCGAGCAGTTGATTGGCCATCTCCACATCATACTCGATGTAAGCATTTGAGAGCTTTTCGTAGTACTGTGGGGATTTGCTGATTGGGCTATATTGGCGTGGTGTCAACAAGCCATCGAAGACCAGTTCATTGATGGCATTGCGATCCACGGCCACGGAAAGGGCGAGGCGTACCTCACGTTTGTTGAAGAACTCACGCAGTCGCTCGTTTTTGGTGGTCAGGTTCAACTGGATCGCTTGGTGGCCAGAGCCGGAACCAATGTAGACCTCGTAATCCCCGGCATCTTCATTCTCTTTGTAGAGCGTGAAGCTATCGCCCTGCACGTGGCGGGCCTGGAAGTCAATTTCACCGTTGATGATCCAGAGGTTAAAGACATCGTTGGTCTCAAAGAGACGATGCTGCACATTATCGACATAGGGCAGTTGCTGGCCATCGGCATCCACGGCAAAGAAGTAGGGATTGCGCTCCATGAGGAAGAGTTCACTCGACAGCTCATTCTTGCTGATCCACGGGCCAATGCTCGGCAGCTCTGGGTTCAGGTACCACCAGCGGCGATCTTCATAGTATTGATCCCAGGCCTCGAAGCCGGCGTCGGCAACCTGGGCTTCCAACCCATCCGGATCATCGGTCAGATCCATGTGGAATTGAGCCAAGTAGTGGCCGGGCAGGTAGAAGTCCCGCGTCAAACGCCCCAGATTATAGATGAAGAGAGGGTTGGGGTGAGCAAAGACCAATTTGAAGGTATAGTCATCGATGACCTCCAACTCCATTGGCGTACTGTCCGGACCAGTCACCCAGTCGCTGCCAATGGCAGGCGAGATCGTCTCGTGAGTCTCATCATTCTCCCACCACCACTGAATCGCCTCGGTGGTAAAGGGATGGCCATCCGACCATTTCATCCCCTCACGCAGATAGAAGGTCCATTCCGTGGCGTCATCATTTATGTCCCAGGATTCGGCAATGCGTGGCTGCATATTCAGATCTTGATCAAACCAGGCCAGTCCTCGATCCTGCAATTTGGTTGGCCCCCAACGATCAGATACGCCCTTGAAGCCGCGGCGGAAGGTGCCGCCATAGTTCCCAATCTCTTCGGCCACGGGCATGACCATTGGATTGTTGGGCAGTCGTTCATCAACGGCCGGGAGTTCGCCAGCTGCAACCAGATCGGCCAACATGGGCGCTTCGCTGTATTGACCAGCAGCCGCGCCGCCGCTGGACGCGGCTTCGCTCGCGGCGGGCGCTTCAGCCGCGGCCGGCGCATCTGGCGCGGCGGCCGGGGCACCGCCACCACAGGCAGCGACGGCGATCCCAGCACCGGCAAACGCGGAGAGCTGCATAAAGCGGCGACGGGAGACCACCTTTTTTTTGCCTTCTTGCATACGTTTATCCTCCTTGAATAGTTGTCCACGCAGTCAATTGTAACTAGATGACGTGATTGCATGTGGGGCGTTATCTCATCAGATAGCGGCGAAAGCACAGTGTATGAAGAGAAATCCCCATGTCGATCTGCTTGCGAATTGGCCTGCAAACATTATGGTTACGCCAAGGCTTTCTCGGGCTCCAGCCAGGGCGGTTTCTTCGTGCCCTGTTCGCTTAGGTGGCTGGCATAGAGAAAGCGATAGACGTCACTCACGTAATATTGGGGGTAGGGCCGATCGGGGAGCGTCTCCAGGAATTTGGATTCGACCAACTCGGCCAGTTGCGGTTTCATCCCCGCTGTCACATCATAATCAAAGTAGATCGCGAGATCTTTGTCGGGATCTTCAAAGATGACATTCACGCCAAACGAATCGGGGTAGCGATGGGCCGGCGAATCGCGTTCCATTAGAAAGGAGCCCAACGCGGCGGAGTGAATGTAGGGCTTGTGTTGATAGAGAAAGTTGACGGTTTGCTGGGCATCTTCCAGGGTTTCGCCGGGAAAGCCAAAGAAAAAGAAGGTGTGATTCCAGATTCCCGCCGCGGTCGATTCCTGCAAGATCCGGCTCATCTCGTCCAGCTGTGTGCCCTTGACCATTTTGTCCATCACCGGCTGCGACGCGCTCTCCAGACCAAAAAGGATCATGCGGCAGCCCGCCCGATAGATGTCGGTGAGCAGTGGCTTGTTGATGATCTTTTCAAAACGGGTGCAGCCACCCCAATGAATGGGCGAGTCCAGCTCGGTGAGCAACGGTGCGAGGTGACGCAGGTTGCGGGGGGTAATGGCCTCGTCGGAAAAGAAAATGTGCTCGACGCCATACTCTTCGTGCAGCGCCATCATCTGCTCCACCACTTGTTCGGCCCGCAGTTGGCTGTAGGTGTCATCGGCACCATAGCCCGTGTTGCAGAACGCGCACTTGCCAAAGTAGCAGCCGCGGGCCGTGAGCAACGGCAACGCCTGCTTCGGTGCCAAGTATCGCCCCAACGGCAACCCATCGAAATCGGGCAACGGCAAATTGGCGATCTTCTCGGGCTTCTGCCGCTGGTTGATCCGAATCTCTTCGCCATCGCGGTGGATGAGGTTGGGCACGTTGGCCAGATCGCCATCCCCCGTCACGGCCGTGGCCAACTGCAGCAACGCCTCTTCGCCATCATAGACAATGGCGCTGTCGATCAGATTGAAGAGCGCGGGGACGCGGGCCAACGGTTCGCGCAACATGGTGATGTGTGGCCCGCCCACGGTGACGTGACAATCCAGGCCAGCCTCTTTGATCAGGTGAGCCAACGTCATGCCCGCCAACATCTGCGGCATCGATGGGATCGAGATGCCGACAACATCGGGCTGCTCCCGCACAATATCCTTGAGAATGCCTTGCCGGAAGAGGTCGAGAAAGATGTTGGTGGCGGGATCGCGCACCAAGCGCAGCAGAGAGCGGCTGCTGTCGACGGGGCCAGCGGCTTCATAGCTTTGCAGATGCAGGTTGGCGGGGTAGAAGGGCAGCGAGGCCATCTCCAATGCATCGACCACTGTTTTGAATGCAGCGAGGCCGACGGGGCCATCAAAGAAATCATCGCTGCACACGGTAGCCTTGGCCGCTTCCACCTCTTCGGCCACGTTGGCACCTTCGCGAAAGGCCCATTGGATGCGTGCTGGTGCGGGATGCTGCTTGTTGGGTGTGGAACGGCTCACGTCCCGGGGTCGACCATCGGGTTGATACTGTTGCCGCAACTGGGCAAAGAGCTTGCGCAGGTGGCCGCGCGTCAGGATCTGCTCGAAGATCTCCAGATTGAGATCCCGTTGAATCACCGTGACGCCGTGCTGACGCAGATAGGCGGTCAAGGTTGGGAGCGCCAGATGGGGCATGGTTGGCGTCCAATTGGGCGGAAAAAGCAGCATTACTTTCATGAGAACCTAATTCCATAACAAACAGCGTCGCACAGTGCGCAATCGCGCGCAACTACCCGGCGGCGACGCCCATCAGATCCAGCTCATCAGCATAGTGGCAGCGCACGGTGTGGCCAGGCCGAATTTCACGCAGCTCGGGCAGTTCCGAAACACAACGCTTGCCATCGTTGTAGCGGCAGCGTGGGTGAAAGTAGCAGCCACTGGGCGGGTTGGCCGGATCGGCCACATCACCTTCCAGCACAATGGGCTCCGACCGGTGGCGCGGATCGGGCTTGGGAACAGCCGAGAGCAGCGCTTCGGTGTAGGGATGTTTGGGCTGCAAGAAAAGCTCTTTTGTTGCTGCGCTTTCAACGATCTGCCCCACATACATAACGGCGACTCGGTCGCTAATATGTTCGACGACACTCAGATCGTGGGCAACAAAGATGTATGTCAGGCCAAATTGGCGCTGTAGATCCTGCAACAGGTTGAGGATCTGTGCCTGCACCGAGACATCGAGCGCCGAGACCGGTTCATCCAGCACCACCAGCTGTGGATTGAGCGCCAGCGCACGCGCAATGCCAATCCGCTGCCGTTGGCCACCACTAAAGGCGTGGGGATAACGATTCATATATTCAGGACGCAATCCAACGACCCGTAGCAAATCGGCAACGCGATTTTCCAGTTCTTTCCCAGAAGCGACCTGATTGACAATCAGCGGCTCGCCCACGTTTTGCAACAGCGTCATGCGCGGGTTGAGGGAAGAATAGGGGTCTTGAAAGACCATCTGAATATTGCGGCGTAGACGCTTCATTTGCTGCGCCTCTAGCTTGGCAATATCAACGCGTCCCATGTCATTATCTTGAAAGAGAATCTGACCGGCGGAGGGGTCGAGGGCTCGGAGAATTGTGCGGCCGGTGGTTGTTTTACCACAACCACTTTCACCAACCAACCCCATTGTTTCACCAGAGCGGACGGAAAAGCTGACATCATCAACGGCTTTCACATGGCCAACGACTCGCGAGAAAAAACCACGACGAATCGGAAAGTATTTTTTCAGGTGATTGACTGCCAACAAGGGAGCGGCATCTGCTTTGGGGGAAGCGGTTGCTGCTCCGGCTTGTGGCATCGGATGACTGGCGGTTACCAAATGCAAACCTCCAACGTAGCTGTAGAATTTATAGTAAGTAAAGGGATGTACTGTACGGCGAAAACAGCAACAGTGCCTGTTGCCAACACCGAATATCGCGATCTAAAGTGGGCTCTGTTTGAAAAGAGTAGTTCCGGCAAGCGGGAAACCTACTGTTTTCAAACCAACCGCACTGTAAACAAGATTAGTTGATGGACCGGGAGCATTCCGCAAGAGAAACAACAGCCCTGAATTCAGCGGCGGGTTGCTTCAAGTGTTCTCATCCAACGCTCTCATTCAACGCTCGCATCCACTAACGGGAGCAGACGTGCCTCGTGGACGATCGTTGGCGTGCGTTCTGTTGCAAGTGATTAGAATACAGATTGCGAGCTGTAACGTGGCTCGGCACCAACCTGGTTCACACAGTATGGGCCGAAGCTGGAGCGCCCACCCCGGCGCGGGGCCAGGCAAATGGCTTGTATCTATTCAGAAATTCGGCGTGGCCCAATCAATTGTTCGAGCCAGAATAGGAGGCCCGCATTGCCTCCATGGCGCAACAAAACCCATGAGGATAGGTGAGCACCGGAGCGCATGGATGATCTTATGATCAGCTGGATCAACAGCCGTATAGCTCAATCGCTATAGAGAGCTGCGGGATAGATTGTCGACACATCTGTGCATGATCATCTGTGCCACACTCATGCCATCACGCCCACCAACCATTGCAAGAGCAACAGGGCCAACGCAGCAACAGCGGTAATGAGAAAGACTTTGCGCACACGTGGCCAGAATTTATTTTTGGCAATCGAGGTACGCAGGTAGCCCTCGAGCGTAAAGATAACCACCATCCACAAGAGCCCAAAGATAAAAACTCCCCACTGATCGATGCCGCGCACGGCCCAAGGGTTCAACTGAAACAACACGCTGACACTAAAGAGGGTGTTGCGCAAGGTGAGAAAGAACCAGAGCCCCGAGGCAGAAAGTAACAGCCAAGAAGTGAGATAGGTGACAAATTGTAGTGTGTGGGAGAATTTCATTCGGTCTGTCACGGTCATCTACTCGATATTCGTAAGCGTGCCCTTGGGGAGATGGCCACCGCTCTTCGAGATCATCCTACGTTGCAATGCTCTGTGTTGCTATTAACTGCCACGATTAATTGTCAATATTGACTGTCAATATTGACCACCACAATCAACTGCCACGCAGATCTACCCCGCTGCAGTCAACAGTCTGGGTCAGCTCGTCATGTGAGCGATGAGTCAACCTGGATGCAACAGTGTAGACAGAAGACGGGTGGGTGCAACTCAAACGAAGAGCTTATTCTGAAATTCGGTGGTGGTGCTTGAACCGTCGCCAGCCAGCTACGTTGACATGGAAAATTTCAGGAAAGTATAGTTGGTCAAAATTGCGAGTTTACGTTGCTTCCCATCTCGTGGTAGAGGCATTTCTGAAACAGTCACGCTCGTGTAGAAAGGGTAGGTAGCACGAAACAGATTGAAGAATGTACCAAAATTGTCTGACAACGGATGAAACAAGTGGGATGAAACGAGTGTCAGAATCTTCTTCATCTATGCTGTTCTACGTGATGTTCATATCTGTGGTGTTGGGGCAGTACCATCTTGGCTAGATTATAACGTACCCACTACAATTGTCAAATCAGCTTTAACAATTGAGTGCACAACAGCTGTAGATTCAGCATGGTGCGGTCGGTTGATAACCGTCACTACCATCTCCAAAGGCTCTTTTGCCCAACGTACGATCCAGCTGATTGCCACAGATCTGGGCTTGTGGTTCGTTGATAATCTTAACACCGCCGGCCCGATTGCCAATTAAATGATTGCCATAGACGGCATTTTCGATGCCATATTGCACACCATCTACCTCGTGCCCGCCAAGGCGCACCCCCGCGCCGACGTTGCTGTAGACCGTGTTATACCGAAAGATGTTGCGGCTGCCCCTCGCGCCCAAGCCAGCCGAATCTGGATCGCGTTGGCCGGTGCAAAGATTGTACTCAACCACATTGCCATAGCCCCCCTCTTTGACCTCGACACACTCGTTGCCCTGTGTATCCATTGTGTTGTGGTGAATCCAGTTATAGCGCGATTCATCTGGGTCGGCCGTGGGGTTCTTGCCATCTGCCCACTGATCGGTGGCCGTGCCCACGTAGATTGCCTCACCATTCTTACCCCCGTCATCAAATCGAAAGTCGCGCAGGCCACAGACGTGAAAGGTTGAATAGGCAATTTCATTCCACTCGGCAAAGTAGCGCAGACGCAGACATTCATCACCAGCATTGCGAAAGGTCATATTGAGCACCCGCAGCCCCGTCACCCCCCGCCGTTGCCCCGTCCCCTGCACATAGAGCAGTTTCTCGGTATAGGCATCTTTGTCAGCCGGGTCGCCATGCAAGCCATCCATGGTGAAGCCCGTGAATGTGTAATGATTGTGCGTCAAATAGAAGCCGGCGCTGGCATCACCGTTGCCACGCAAAATTGCGTCGGGAGGGCCCACGATCGTGATGGGCGCACCGGCCCGTCCGTGGGTGACGGAGACGACATTTTCAACGTAGCTACCCGCGGCCAGGTGAATTGTATCGCCCGGGCCCACCAATTCGAGTGCCCGTTGCAATGTTGCCAGGGGGAAATTCACGCGCGTCCCCGTGTATCGATCTTTGCCATTGGGGGCAACATAATAGTGAATGGGGGCACGGATGGGGGCGGGTGCGGCATCAAACAGTGGTACGGTCACGGAGCTGTACGTAGAATGGGTGAACGTGTGCGTCACGGCAACAGCCACCAATCCACCCACGTCCGCTGTTGTCGACGGGGCGGCGGTTGCGGTCAGCTCAGCGCGAACCATCTCTGCCGGGGCAGAGTGGATGACGGGCAACGGTGTGGTAACGACGGCGCGCGTGGATCGCGCAAGGAAGGGCGTGGCGAAAAACGTGGGCAGAATAAGAATGAGCAGAAAGGTGAGGCAGCGGGGCAGGCGCAACAACCGAAGAGCTACTGGGAGTAACCATTGAGCGAACATAAAAAATTTGACTCTCAAAGCAGTGCATGCTGCCCTACCCATGGGCTTCTGCTGATCGGCAGGGCAGCATGTATGCTACAGTGCGGTTGGCTTGATAACGTAGGTTTCCCCTCTGGCCGGAACTACTGTTTTCAAACAGAGCCCACTTTAGGTCGCGTTGACATTTGGAGAAAAGCGCCAATCCATTGGGCTGCTAACCGTAGGCAGCCGCTGACGCGGCTTTGCTCGGTTGGCAGCGGGTTTTACCCCCACAGATTTGCCATGCCAACATATCTGAAATGCCAACAGATCTGAAATGCCAACGGAACCTAATCACCCGCGCAACTTGCCACCGGTCTGCGCTTCGACCGTTTTGATAATGCGCTTGCGCAGATGGGTCACTTCTTTTTCATTCATGCTGCGCTGCAGACTCTGATAGGTCAGACGGTAGGCCATGGATTTGTGATCGGTGGCCAGTGGCTCACCCCGATAGATGTCAAAGAGTTCGACCGCAACCAAGCGCTCGTCCCCCCCTTTTTGAATGGCACTTTGCAGATCGTGGGCCGTGACCGCTTCGCGAACCTCAAAGGCCAGATCTTCGACCACGGGGGGATAATTGCTGATCGGTTGCATTGGCGTCAGTTCCCACTGTGGTTTTTGCAGCGGGACAATCTGCAATTCGGCCGCGGTAACGCGGGCATTGGCAACGCCAAAGGCATTGCGTACCTGTGGGTGGATCTCGCCGATCAGGCCAATGGCGCGGCCATCCACAAACAGTTCGGCACAGCGGGGGCCAAAGACACCCGTGTCGGGCTGGGCGCGATATTCGGTGCGGCTGGCATCATACCCCAGGCGATCGAGCAACGTCTCTACCACCCCCTTTAGATCGAAGAAATCGATCTCATTGGCAGCGTCGCGCTCGGCACCAGCGGCGGGATTGTGAAAATGTTCGGATTGACGTGGGCCAGTCATACAGATGCTGACCCGGCGATCTTCAAAGGGTAGCTGATCTTTGCCCTTTTCGGGCAGGTAGACGCGGCCCACCTCGAACGTTACCAGGCGGTCGGTATAGCGCAGATTGCGGGCTAGATTCTCCAACAGACTGACCAACATGGAGCGGCGCAGCGCGCGTTTCTCCGGCACGCTCGGGTTGGCAACGTGCACGTAGCGTGCCGGCTCGCCATCCGCGGTTGTGGTGATGGCGGGTGCGTTCAGTTTTTCATGGTTGTCTGGTGTCGTCAGCGGATGGTTGATATTCTCTTGCAGGCCGATGCCCATGAGAATATCGCGGATCTTCTCTTCGCTGTCAAAGAGATCGTTGCGGCGCTGGCGGGGCAGCACATCATCAATCAACGTGGTGCCAACATGTTCATAGCCAATAACGCGTGCCACCTCTTCCGTCAGATCCGCAGGGATTGCGATATCCAGCCGGTGCCACGGGGGGCGCGCCTCCACCAACCTTTCCCCTGCATCCCGATGCAGCGCAAAGGTTGCGTTGGCGGGTGCATCGGCGGCAACTTCATCCACCGCTTTTACCGTGAAATCCAACCGTTGCAGCGCCGCCACAATCTGCTCGATGGGCACTGCCATGCCGAGCAGTCGACGTGTGTCGCTGGCGGTGGTGTAGACAACGGGGATCTGTTGCTCGACGGAATAGGCATCGACAATCCCCGGCACGATCCGTCCTCCCGCGTATTGGCGCATGAGCTCGGCCGCGTGGCGAGCCGCCAATGGGTTGAGCGTGGTGGGTACCCCGCGGGCAAAGCGGTAGGAGGCTTCGCTGGGCAGCTTGAGCTGGGCGGCGGTGCGTCGATTGTTGATGCCTTCAAACGTGGCCGATTCGAGCAAAATGTTGGTGCTCTGTTCGCCAACTTCGCTCTCCTGGCCACCCATGACCCCGGCAATGGCAATCGAGCCAGCCTTGTCCGCGATCATCAACATACTCTCATCGAGCGTGCGTTCCACATCATCGAGGGTGGTAAATTTTTCCCCCGCGGCAGCCCGCTGCACGATAATGGTCGGTTTGTTTGCACCAGCGCGCTCGGCACGTGCCACCAGCACATCATAATCAAAGGCGTGCAGGGGTTGCCCCCAGGCCAGCATCACATAGTTGGTAATGTCGACAATGTTATTGATGGGACGCATACCCGCCTTGGCCAGACGCTGTTGCATCCAACTGGGCGACGGGCCGATGGTCACATCTTTCACGACAATGGCCGTGTAGCGGTTGCAGAGTTCGGGATCAATGATCTCGACATCGACATACGCCGCGGCTTGATCGTCCCCCGTGGGCTGCCAATCCACAGTCGGCAGGTGCAGTTCGGCATTGGTCAGCGCAGCCACCTCGCGTGCAATGCCACTCATGCTGAGACAGCGGGCCATGTCCGGCGTCAGTTCGATCTCAATGATCTCGTCGCTCAGGTATTCCCGCAGTGGCAGCCCCACGGGCGCATCTTCGGGCAGAATGATGATACCTTCGTGCTCTTCGCTCAGCCCCAATTCCAGCTCGGAACAGACCATGCCTTCCGAACGGATGCCCCGGATCTTGCTGCCCTTGAGCTTCTTTTTGGGACGTGGCCGTTTGTCGCTGTAGGCATCGACCAACATGGCCCCTTCACGGGCAAAGGCGACCTTCAACGTGGGCAGGCTCTCGGCCTCGCGATAGGCGAAAAGGTTGGGTGCGCCGGTGACCACCCGCTGCGTTTCCGCGGCCCCGTAATCGACATCCACCAGAACCAAACGGTCGGCATCGGGATGGGGCAGGACATTGACAACCCGGCCAACCAAAATTGTTGCGGGATCCCACCAATCCCCCACGACCTTGACACCGGCAACTTCCAGGCCAGCCAGGGTCAGGCGTTCAGTCAGTTCGTCCGTCGGCAGGTTGATCTCAACGTAATCGCGCAGCCACGACAACGGCACAAGCATGAGGTATCTCCACTCTAGTTCTTTGCGGCACTTCTTTGCGGCACTTCTTTGCGGCAGTTCTTTGCAGCACTTCTTTGCGGCACCGGCCCATGTACCGGTACAACGACAGATTGTTGGCAGAGTAAACGGGCTCGCCGCTACTGCTCAACAGAGCTGGCGTAGCTGTCTGAACTAATCATTGGCACAGCTGGCGTAGCTGTCTGAACTAATCATTGGCACAGCTAATGTGGCTGGCCGCGTTGGATGGGCCACAGAGATAGTCATGGACCAACTCATGTGCCAAGGATCGCCATTGGCCCCAGCCACGGCGTTCGCCCATCATGTTACGCATATCTACCGTTAATTGCAACAGTTGGGAGGGCCGAATTGCACGAAACGCATGGATCTCTTCGGGATCATTAATGGTGGGTGAGGTACCGTTGCTCCGCAAGTGGAAGACGTAGCTGGCAAATTTGACGATGGAGCCCTGGTGGTGGAAGTGGTATTCAAGCAAGCCGATAAAGCGTTGAATCGAGAGATCCCGTCCCGATGCGTCCCAGCCCGTCTCTTCAGCAATCTCGCGCAAGAGGGCGTCGTGAATGCCTTCGTTGAGCTGTACACCGCCCGAGGGCAGGCGGGAGAGGTGAGCAGGATAGTGCGCCTTGGTATGCATCCAGATCTGTTCATTGGGATCTTGAATGGCAAAGACGACTTCGGCACGGCGATCATTTTCTGGCCGCCAACGGTAGGCTCGAATGTATTCATCGGCCTCGATCCGATAGGTGCGCCGTGCTGGGTTCCCATGGGCCGTAATGAGTTCGCGCACTTCTCTATCACAGACCATGGGACGTGTCGGCAAGGGCACCCTTGGTTCGGCGGGTGCAACTCCTTTATCTATGGGAACGCGCTTTGTTACAGACATCTTTTCCCTCTCTTAACCTTTTGAACACGAGTTGTGGAACACGAGTTGTGGAATACGAGTTGTTGGAATGAGAACAAGCAGCAATAGACAAATAACCGGGCCGGGCGAGAACAGTACAACAGCTGGGGAGCGCAGAAACACAGCCTGACCCATGGGTTCGCATGATTCACTTCACAGCAGACAATTTACAGCAGACAATTTACAGCAGACAATTTGTAGTAGACGATGCACCTTGCGGCGTGAGCATTCTCTCATGTGCACCTCCAGCGGTAGAGAACGCTGATTCCACCATTGGGCAACGTTTCCATGAGTGCTCGATCAGCTACGCTTTTCGCCCAGCTAGCAATCGACTGCGTACGTTACCCCCGACCAGCCCATAGAGGTAGCGCAATGGAATCCCCAAGAGCAGCAAAGCGAGGGTGGTCAGCGAGATCCATTTACCAATGATCCGGGGTGGTGTATCTTCAAAGCGCAACAGAATATAGCCTTCACCGACGGGCGGCACGGGGACGGTCATCCGGCCCAGGGTGCCCGTGCTTTCGGGGATCACCGGCAACTCTTCTATGGGCTCACCATGTTTGCGATCGAGCAGATAGGCGCGCCAGCCGGGGTAGTAAAAGTGATTGAAGACAAGCACTTTGTCATCGCGAGGCGAACAGCTCTGCGCTGCTCGGTTGTAATCTGTACAAAAATAGACCTCTTCCATCACTGTGCTGTGGGCGACGGTTCCTCCCCCCAACGTTTCATAGTCGAAGCCGGGAGCAGAGGTATCGAGCAACGATTCCACGGGGCGCACCGGCTCTCCCCGCTGCTCTTGGCCAACGTAGTAGTCAGCCGCGTCACTCCACGTGGGGATCTCGCTCACCCACCGGGTGCTGCCGGTCAGTTCATCCGCTGATTGCTGAAAACGCATGAGCGCGGCCAGACTCACCGGGCCTTCGGCTGGTTCACGAATTTCGACTTGTAAATAGGGATAGCTGCTCAGCAGCACCAGCAGCAGAATGGAGAGCAGGGGCAGGTTGAGATAGCGGGTGGCGGTAACCAGCCGCGTGTGGAGTGCAAGGCCGCTCAATATGCTGATGCAGAGGGCCGTGATGCTGAGCCAGCGCCAGGGAAATTGTGCAAATTGCAGCACAGATCCAACCAATGGCAGCTCCCATAGAAACGCGCCCCACGTCAGTGCAAAGAAGGTGGTGGCGGTGCCAACAGTGGCAAAACAGAGAATCTCCCACCGCTGACGGCGCACAAGGTTGCCGATCAACATGATCCCAACGATGGCCAGGAAGAGCGGAATCGCGCCCAGTTGAAATCCAATCAGATCATTTGGCCCGGGCTCGCTGCTACCAAACCCCCATTGCGGTTGAAAGAGCTGAAAAAAGTAAAGGAAATGACCGCGAAAACTGTAACGCCCGTCAAACCACTGATCCACCCGCACATATTGGCGCTCCAGCACCATGGGCAACCAGAAATTGGCACTGAGCCCCAGGCCGGCCAAGAGGCCCACCCCCGGCATGAGAGCCGTGCGCAGCCAAGCGAGCAGCCGGGCCGACCAGGGGACATAGCCATCTGGTCGGGATTTTGGTCTACTGTATACCAAAATTAGCACAGCGGCATAGAGCAAGAGCAGCGGGGTAAAGAGCACCACTACCAGGTTGCTTGTCACCATTAACCCGGCATAGCTCACGGCTGCCCCAAAAAGCCAGCGGTAACTCCCCTGCGCATCCGCCACCTTGCGCACCGTCGCCTGGCGCACCGTCCACAGACAGAGCGGTAACCAGACCATTGCCATGCTCTCAGCCAAGTTGGCTCGAACATATAGATTGAGCAGGTGGTAGGGGATGTAGGTATAGACCAGGGCGGCAACCAGACCAGCGGCCCGACCCTGCCACGCGCGCACATAGGCATACATGGCCGCGGCACTCGCCGCAATGCTCAGGCCAAAGACCGATTCGACAGCCGCTGTGTAGCCAACCTCGCCAAAGTGGACCAGCAGTTCGGCGAGAAAGTGGCTGAAGGGCCCGTAAATATTAAAAAATGGGTACCCATAGCCAAAGGCAAAGTCCGGACTCCAGCGTGGCCACCAGATCCCATCTTGCACAACACGATCATATTCAAAGAGGAAGTAGACATGATGACGGGCGTCATTCGCACCCCAAAAGTAGCCGGGCAGCAAAAAGGGTGCAATGGCAAAGATGCTCAGGGCAACCGCAAGCCACAGAAAGCGATCCCGCCAAAGCGGGATGTGGACTCGCGGCGAAATTATTGGAATATCGTCTAGCGTCTGTTGCTCGCCCCGCTCCTCTCTCTCTGGCACGGGGGCAGTTGCCGGGATAGGCACTGTCGTGGAGGGGGATAGCGATTTCTGCTGGAGTAGCGTCATAGTGGTGCGCCACGCTTTCTAAACACTTGGAGCGGAGCCATGCTCAGTAGCCTCTTTGGCGGTCCGGCCGTGGAGCCGGCCAATCATGCCGCAGCAGTGAACTTTGCAACCAGATGGGTAGCAATCGCTCAACAAAGTAGAGCTACCAAAGAATAGCCAAATACAAGGGCAGGTGTTATCACTGATCAGACATTGTCATTGATAATCATACGCTGCCAAACAAGATGTTTGTTCAATTTTGCTTGAAATTGTTTCTGATCAGATTCGCCCTGGCAAGGGGGAGCAGTCGAGCTACTGACCGTGAAAGATCAATTTGTCGTCCACACCCCAATTTACCGGCAGCCGTGTGCCGTCACGCCAATCATAAAACCCGACATAGTAGCTGAGCGTTGCATTCGCTGGCACTTCGGCGAGATCGAGTTTGTAGGTGTTCTGGTAGATTTTCCCCTGTTGCCAAGCCGTGGCCGGCAACTCTGTTCCCAGTGGTTGGAGATCCAATTGACTGACAATAGTCAGCGCCTGATCTTCGCTGCGCAATGCCTGCAAAAAAAGATTGTAATCCACAGCGAGGGGCCGCAACAACTGCCACGTTAGCGTTATTTCAGTGGATCGAGGCTGACGATTTTCTGTCACCGCAGCATCGAGAATGACAATCTCGCTCTGCTCTCCAAAGAGTGCAACTGGGGTTGCGGGGGGCTCCACCTGCGTGTAATCGGCCACGAGATAGGTGTAACTGCTCAGCAGCACCAATCCGGCGGCCCCAACCCACAGTGGTGTTCGCTGCAACTGTGGGTTGAATGCAGGTAGTGCGCCTGCCGTCATCGCTGCAAAAGGCAAGCTCAACAGCAGCAATTGCCAGGGATAACTCAGCAATCGATCCGCTTGGCTCCACTGCCAAAAAGGCTGACTCCACGGCAGGGTCAACAGCACCAGGAGAAGCAGAACGCCGAGGCTGAACCACCACAAACGCAGAACCACTGGCGGCAGGTCAGCTGGAAGCTCAGATGTTGCCCGTTGATTGGCGGCGGCTGGACGGGTGGCCCGCCAACGGGCAATGTAGCCACCGGCGATGCTCACCAGCGCAAAGAGCGTCAGGAGCAGAATGGGCAGCCCCAATTGCATGGGATATTCATCCTGCCAGCCGCTCATGCTGGGCGCAAAATGCCATTGTTGTTGCAAGAGCTGAAAAAGATAGACAAAGTGGTCGGTAAAGGGAACGGGAGGAGCTGCCGTCACATTGAGCACAGGTGTGAGACTGCTCAGCCCCGCAATAGCGCTAACCACAACGATGAGCACAACGAGCCATTGGCGCTCGACGAGCAACGCATAACCGAACAGAAGCAGCGTTGCCCACGCGGCCAGCCCGGCCTGCGCCTGCCACATCCACAAAATGGCAATGACGGCAACGCCCGCGGCACTCAACGTTCGGTTCTGCCCATAGATGGTCAGTCCGGCCAGCACCAACGGCAAAAGCGCAACTACGGTTGCATCGCTCAGGCTGCCACGTATATAGACGGTTGCCAACAGTGGGGGAGCAAAGAGATAAAGCAAGCCGGCCAGCCCCGCGGCCCGGTCGCCCAAATTGGGCTGCAGCCAGCTGTAGCAGCCCAACCCGCCGAGCAAAAAGAGCAGAATGAAACCGATCCGAACGGCTGTTGTTGGCTCCAGCCCAAGCAACAGAAAGGGCCGCACCAAGAGAAACGTGCCACTACCAATGCCGCGCCAGAGGTCCGCTTGCACCGCAACATTGGCCAACGGTGCGGAATGGGAGACGTTGAAGGAAGGAATAAATCCTTCTAACGCTTGCCAGTAGCCCGGATAGGTTGCGGGTGCCCAGGCAAAGACGCTCAACAACAAAACAAGCCAAAATCCGGCACGTAGTGAAAGCCGTAAAGGAAGCTTCATTCCCAAATTATACCATGTGGTTGGAGATCATCTGAAAAAGGCGAGCAATTGCGACACGAAAAATCGTAAGTCAAAAGAAAGCTCCAGGCCAGCGGAACCACGCAACAACAGGTTGCTTTACTTTATATCTGGCGCAACAACAAGTTGCTTTACATCTGGCGCAACAACAAGTTGCTTTATTCTTCGTCCAGCGCAACGCCTTCGAGCGGCTCGCGGTGGCCCAGATCCAGCAGAACGCCACCTCCTTCTGCACCGCCGAGTTCGGCGTTGGCAGCGGGTTGCGTGGCCGCGAGTTTGGTGAGCCGCTGACGGTGAGTTTGCAGCAGCTCCAGTTCGGTCACGTTCAGCCCGTAGCGGTTGGTGGGGTGGTTCAGAATATCGATCAGATCCAGCGCAACAATGCGGGCCAGATCCTGGCTGTTGCGAAAATTTTGCCAACCGTGGGGCAACAAGCGTACAAAATCTTGTCCCGCTGGTGTGGGGAGGCTGGCCAATCGCAAGGGTAAGATTGAACGTTCCAACTTCCAGGCACTAAACCACTCGGCGCCGGCCGGGGCCGTAATGTCTTTGCCCATGAGAAAGTAGACGCGATCGCAATTGGCGATCAATTCGTAGATATCTTCGTACGGCGCGCCCTCGGCCGGGGTGCGCCGAATTTCAATGCCGATTTGCACTGGCAATTGGGCAATCGCCCGCCCAATCATGGCGCGTTCATGCTCCATATCTTTGGTGGCGCTGACAAACAGACGTAACGTTTCCGCCATGCTATTTCATCTCTCGTTTCGCTTTGGTCTCTCGCTTCGCCGCGTTGCTGCGGCCAAACAGCGCTGCATTTTGTTCCAGCCGCCCAAAAACAGGTTGGTTCATGCCAGCGGTAGGCACTTCCCAGCGCAAATCGCTGTGGTTCGAAGCTGCGTCCAATCACGCTTTTGCGACGGCAGGGCTACTTTTTCACTGCTGGATTACCTGCTGATATGGCAACATTGCTTCCACTTCCACCCGGGCCACATTGAGCCGGAAAGCCCACTGTCTGGGGTCGGCATCCAGCGTGGCCATCCAGGCCGCTTCCCCGCCCGCCGCGGCAACCGCGGTGGGATGTTGGGCAGCCGTCTCAAATTCCAGTCCCTCGGTGGCAAGGGTGTGCATGGAATAGTCGCCGGCCTGTTGTAAAAAGAGGGGCCACGATGCATCGACGCCAATGCTGTCGTCGGGGCAGCCGTCGACAATGGCCCGCGCGGCGGCACGCGCAAAGCCCCGGGCCGCCGCGGTGATATCCCATTCGCGCCCACTCAGCTTGGCATAAAGCTGATTGATGATCACTTCCGTCTCCCGCTGCACTTGGGGATGAGTGGCAAAAGCGCGTGCTGTACGCCCCAACACGGTAAAATCGTGCGCGGGAATTGCTTTAACAATGGCGGTTAACTCCGCGGGATACCGCTCCACCCAGTGCAGAACGCGATCGCCGTCGCAGTACATGATGAAGGGTGCATCGTGGTGCAGCGCCTGGGCCACCACTGCGCGTCGCACCTGGCCCAGCTGGGGCACTCCGTCTGCGGCAACCGAACGGGGACTCTGTACCACCTCGACCCCCGCGGCCCGCAAGAAGTTAACGGTGGGTGGATGCAGATCGGGGCTGGCATTGACAGTGATTGTGGCGAAACGTTCTTGCAGACGGGGCAACTGTTGGCGCAATTGGGGCAACAGGATACCTGCCGGGTCATGATAGGTGGTGGCAAGGGTAACGACAGCCATCTATTCGCTCTTTGCTTTCTGTTGTTTGGCCGCCAGCCGC
This sequence comes from Caldilineaceae bacterium, assembly GCA_965228585.1. GTDB lineage: Bacteria > Chloroflexota > Anaerolineae > Caldilineales > Caldilineaceae > JAHBVH01. The sequence goes on along the minus strand of CBDDHX010000004.1, from coordinate 385,081 downwards.
ACGTTGCCCAACACAGCTTCGTCAATTGGCACGGCCTCAAATTCGCCCTCTTCGTTTTCTGCAATTTTGTACAACTGCTCAGCCTTATCGGTCATGAGCACTCCGTAGAGATGATCGATTTCGTGTAAAAAGACGCGGGCCAGCCAATCATAAGCTTTGATTCGATACTCCGTGCCATGCCGATCCTGGGCTCGGATCAGCACATAGGTGGGGCGTTCCACATCGGCCAGCAGGCCGGGGATGCTCAGGCATCCTTCCTGGCCAACTTCTTTCCCCTTCACCTTGACAACTTCAGGATTGACCAATTCATACACCCGCATTGTATGTTCGGGATCGTCCTCATCCTCGGGATATTCAATGACCGACACGCGCAAGTCCACACCCACCTGGGGCGCGGCCAAGCCGACCCCGGGCGCATCGCGCATGGTCTCCAGCATATCATCAAGCAGCGTGTGTAGCGTTGGCCCAAATTCGCGCACCCGATTTACGGGACGATACAAAATTTCGCTGTCGCGGGTGCCAACCTGAAGAATCTCTAGAAGCGCCATGGTTCTCCTGTAACTAATCCTCTTGTTTTAAACGCATCTTGGGCAATCAGCAAGATGCAGTCCGTTTCACGCTCTCTATTTTGCGTCATTTTGAAGGATATTACAAAACTTCGTAAAAACCAGCGTTACCTATGTGGACAAATTTGCGTCATGGTATAACGAACGCAGGAAACCTTTTTGAAATTAAGGGTGTGTAACAAGGTATCTAGCTACAGTGCGGTTGGCTTGAAAACGGTAGGTTTCCCGGTTGCCGGAACTACTGTTTTCAAACAGAGCCCACTTTAGTCGTTGAGAAAAAGTCATTGAGGGAAAGTCGTTGAGGGAGTGTAGCGGTGCGAATCATTGTACTGCTTACTACTCGGCAACCATTTGATGACAATTTCTTCAATTTCAATACCCTGTCCAAACACCCGAAGTCCAGAACTGATTGACTTCGCTGTATCAGGCGCCGTACAGACGAATGCAAGATGGTTCATGTCGTACCAGTTGATTGGGAACAGTAGCCGATCCTTTGCTCAAGCAGCGGGAAGATTCCGGAAATTTCTCGCCCTGCGCCAGCAACGGCGGGCCCTGTGCCCAATCACAACACCCTTGTCTATCTATGCTCTCTGCGCAACCGTGGCCTTGCCTTGCCGGTTGACGCCCAAAGCAGGCACCGGATAGATCCTTATTAAACAGCCACACTGCCCCCTGGTTCTGTCTGCTATTGAGATAGTGCCTAGCAATAGATAGTGCCTAGCAATCCGGTGTGGCGATAGTTGGAGGAAATTCTCTATGAACCGCATAATGCGTACGTTTTTTGTTCTCCCGGCGCTGATTATCGCCTTGGTTGTTATTCCAACTGTGGCATTTTCGGCCAGCCAAAGTGATGATGCCAGTTTTCTCTGGAGCTTAAATGGTGGTGCTGATCTGCAAAGCACAATGAACCAGACGATCAGCCCCTTGCCCACGGCCACCACGGGCGGAACAGTGCCCATGCCAACGGCCACAGCTACCCGTCGGCCAGTTATTGTTTACCCCACCGCGACACCATACCACCGGCCCCACCGGCCCGTAGCCACCAAGGCACCAACGGCCACGGCCACACCCATCGTTGCGGAAAGCAACCCGCGCGATGAAGCCTACATTAATAACGTGCGAATCGAGAAAGTCATTGGTGACCGCCTGAGCAGTACCATCTATGCATACACGGAAGATGGCTGGCTCTATCGATCTGATGATGATGGCACCATCTGGATGCTCGTTGCGACCGATCCAACGGTAGACCACTTTGTGATGCACGTTGCCAATCCCGATATCCTTTACGGCTCGAACGGGATCAACTGTAACCGGGGCAGCAACACGAATCCGATCTACAAATCCATCGACGGTGGCGTAACCTGGGATGAAATGCCTGGCAGCGCCGGTCGCTTGCCCCTGCTCGTCCACCCAGCCGATGAAGATCTGCTCTTTGCCGCCAGCTGCGACATGCTCTACCTGACAGAGGATGGTGGCCTGAGCTGGACGGCCAAACCTGATGCCTCACCCGACGCCCTCTGGGAGAACTATCGTATCATTGATATGGCCGCGGCCTCGCTCATCGGCAACCCGACCCCCAACACCCCCAACTGGGATCAGATCTATGCGGGTGGAATCGATGCCGAAGGCACGGGTGTGATTGCCTTTAGCAATGATATGGGTGCAACTTGGGTACGCCTGACGCCCAACATCAACCCGGCCCCCTGGGGCATGAGCGCCATCACGGCCAATCCATTCATTGAAGGACAGATTGCCTTTGTCGAACCCCGCAGCGTCTGGTATACAGAGAACTTCGGTGTTAACTGGCAAGTCACCACCAAAGGATTGAGCAACGTGCTGGATCGTGGGATTCAGGGTGCACCCTTCGGGCTCAACGACATCGTCTATCATGACGAGAGTGGACAACTCTACATTGCCACGGCCCGTGGTCTCTACCAGAAGAGCGAAAGTGCCAATACCTGGAGCAAGATTGAAGATACCAATTTTGATCTGGTGGAAATCAATGGCATCCTCTTCACGGAAACTGCCCCCAGCATGCTCTGGCTCAACACCGAAGATGGTGTCTTCATCTACGAGATCGAGTAAAAGAATCCCGTAACGCAAGCTGCCCAATGCGTATCAGTGGTTCTTTCGATACCTTTGTACAGTTTGAGATGTACGGTCGGCTTGAGATGTGAGCTCGGCTTGAGAGCGATGCTCTCAAACCGAACTCACGGTGAGGGAAGCGGAGATTGAGCAAGCGGTTGATCTGCTCTCCCGCTTCCAAACCAAAAGCAGCGCTACAAACAAAAGTGCCGCACTTCAACAATGAGGTGCGGCACTTTTATTTGTCAATAGCTGGGTTTGGCAACATTTTTTTGTCGACGGCGCGACCGTAATTCTAGCGCGAGCGCATTGCCAACATGCGTAGCCCATTGCTCACCACGATCAACGTACTGCCCTCGTGGCCCACCACACCGAGCGGCAGTGGCAGTTGAAAGTCGGGCACGAAGAGGGGCACGATGATTGTCGCAGTGACCAGGCCAATGATCACTGCGACGGAAAAGATGACATTTTGACGCACAATGGCCTCGGCTTTGCGCCCCAGCCGCAGTGCAAAAGGTAGCTTCGACAGATCGCTGGCCATGAGCACAATGTCAGCCGTTTCCAGTGCAACATCTGTGCCACCTGCGCCCATGGCGACCCCCACGGTGGCCGTGGCCAAAGCGGGCGCGTCATTCACCCCGTCACCGACCATGGCCGTCTTGCCATCGGCCGCCAACTGTTGAACCAGCGCCACCTTCTCCTCGGGCAATAATTCGCTGTAGACATCATCGATGCCCAATTCTGCAGCAATCCGTTGCGCAACCGCGTCGTTGTCGCCAGTGAGCATGGCAACTCGTTGGATGCCCGCGTCATGCAACTGTTGAACTGCCGCGCGTGCCTCTTCGCGCACCGTGTCGGCCACGGCAATGTAACCGACGGCTTCCCAATCCCGATCAGCGCCGACCGTATCGGCGACCGTGCTGCGCCGCACCACCAGCATGGCGGTCTTGCCTTGCTGCTGCAGGCGCTCGCCAATCTTGCGGATCGCCGGCGAAAGCTCCATGGACTCGCTCATAAACAGCTTGTTGTTGCCAATGTAGATTGTCTCGCGCGCCGGACTGTCATCAGCCCCATTGCCAGCAGCGGCGCGGTCGAAATGAGCCTGGATCCCATGGCCAGCGATTGCATAAAATTCACTGGGCGTCTCTAGGGCGAGACCATGCGTTTTGGCTCGTTCTACAACGGCACGGGCAATGTGATGTTCACTCAGCAGCTCGGCACTACCCGCCAGCCGCAGCAGTTCATCTTCATCGTAATGATTCAGCGGATGCAGATCAGTCACCACCGGCTTGCCATGTGTCAATGTGCCGGTTTTGTCAAAGGCAACAATTGTCACCTCCGCAGCCTTTTCCAGGTACGCGCCCCCTTTAAAGAGCACACCACCGCGCGCCCCCGCCGCGATTGCACTCAAAACACTGGCCGGGGTACTGATGATCAGCGCACAGGGGCTGGCCACCACCAGCAACGTCATCGCCCGGTATAAAGTGTCGCTAAAAGGTTCGTTTGTAAAGAACCAAGGTATTGCAATGGCCAAGAGTGTACCCACAATGACCACATACGTGTAGGGTTGGCTGAACCGATCGATGAATTTCTGCGTGGGGGTGGCATCCTGTTGTGCCTCTTCCACCAACCGAATGATCTTGCTGAGTGTACTTTCGGCGGCCAGCTTTTGCACCACAACTTCAAGTGCCCCGTTGCCGTTGATGGTACCGGCAAAGACTTGATCATCCACTTCCTTGCGCACGGGGATACTCTCACCGGTGATGGGGCTCTGATCAATAGAGCTGCTGCCTTTGACCACCATCCCATCAATGGGTAGCCGTTCGCCGGGGCGCACGAGCACCACATCCCCCAATGCCAATGCATCAACCGCCACGGCACTCTCTTCACCATCACGCAGCACGCGCGCGGTATCGGGGCGCAGGTTCGCCAACGATTCGATGGCTTTGCGGGTGCGCTCCATGGCAAATTCTTCCAACGCTCCACTCAGGGTAAAGAGAAAGAGCAGCAGCGCCCCCTCTTCCCATTCACCAATGGCGGCCGCGCCCAGTGCCGCTGCAATCATCAAGAAGTCAATGTCTAGCTTTCCGGCTCTAGCTTCTTCGATTGCAGCAGTGAGGCCCGAATAGCCCCCGGCAACATAGGCAACCAGTGCCACCACCGCAACACCCCACCCCGGCAGAATACCAGTGAGCGTCCCTCCGATCCAGCCGATCAACAGAGCAACAAGCGTAATGGCAGCCAGAATAAGCTCGAAATTTGATTGCCACAACATGGCAACACGCTGCAACCCTGGTGTCGCAGCGTGTTGCTGCGGTATAGACGCCACAGATGATTCGGGCGATTGGCGTACGCTTTGTGTCGTCATGTAATTTCCTCTCATAATTAAAGTGGGCTCTGTTTGAAAACAGTAGTTCCGGCAAGAGGGTAAGCTACCGTTTTCAAGCCAACCGCACTGTAGAACCAGATTTGGTTCTGCCGTTTTTTTTGATTTCCGTCCAGTTCGTCAACAATCGCGGCAGTGGTCGTGACGCCGATCATTAGCGGCAACGACGACAGATCCCCAGCACATCGATCTTGGTTGCCACCGGCGCAAAGCCATGGCGAGCACTGATCTCTGCCACCAGATCGGCGGTGGGCAGCTCTTCGTGGCAATCTTCAATGGTATGGCAACGCAGACAGATCAGATTCAGGTGGGGCTGTGGATTGGTATCGTAATGGGTGTGATTGGTGCCAAGATTGATTTCGACAATTGCACCTAGCCCCTGCAACGTATTGAGTGTGTTGTAGACGGTGGCCCGGCTGATGTCGGGATCGTGTTGCCGCAACGCGGTGTAGACCTGTAGTGGCGTCGGATGTTGCTCGGTGGCCGCTAAATAGCGACAAATCTTTTGTCGCTGCTCCGTGATGCGATGGCCAGCCTGACGCAAGAGCGCTAGATAGACCTCGGCGTTTTTGGCGGGCGCAATCTCCTCGGCAGGTTCGGTTCCAGCGCCGCTGCTCTCACCGCTGCCCTGCTCTACTCGCTTGTCCACATGCTCACGCTCTGATTTCGACATAACCCAACGGTTCCTTGTCTATCTTGTACCGGTCCAAATATACTGTCTAAATGTGCTGTCTAAAGATCTTTTTCAGATGATCTTCTTGATGCTACGGTTTGCTACGGCGTTACCACACGCTGTGCCACAATCACTTCAACTCTACACTTCAACTCTACACTTCAACTCTACACTTCAACTCTACACTTCAACTCTACACTTCAACTCTACACTTCAACTCTACGCCTAATGGTGCGCACGTTCATTGGCACCAGCGCCGAGATTCTGCGTCATTCCTCCCCAGAATAATAGAGTCCTGCATAACAGGGGTCGATCAATCTGCTCCCTAAACTTCTCCCACAGATTCAGCTAAAGTGGGCTCTGTTTGAAAACAGTAGTTCCGGCAAGCGGGAAACCTACCGTTTTCAAGCCAACCGCACTGTAGGTCGCGTCGACATTTGGGGGAAAGTGCCAATCAATTGGGCTGCTAACGGTGAGAAGCGGTCTCAACCGCTGGGTAGGAAGCCGCTGCCGCAGCTTTTCTCGGTTAGCAGCGGGTTTTAATCCCGCGAATTTGCAATGTCAACGGAACCTCGAATTGACAGTGCAATTTTCGTAACCATGGCCAAGCAGCTTTCCAAACTGGTTTACCCCAGTTACTGCTTGTGAACACGTGCGAATATTTTTAGAACCATTCTAATCTAGATCGTAGCACAGATGGTCTGCTGCGTCAAGCCTAATTGGAACAATTCTAAACAGATGGGAGCACATGGCCCATGTGACGGGATAGGCGAGAGGATACATCTGTCGTCATGAAGTCAGTTGCAACAGAAGATGAATGCAAGCCATTCATTGTAAGTAGACTCATAGATTATTTGGATTGGATCCAGATAAAATAGGGATGGCTAATCCGAAATGCGATGAAAGAGCGGACCTTGTCACAGAGCAAATGGGATGGATACGATTGCCACTTACTGCACTGTTACAGCGACCGACGGAGCAGTTTAGCCCGGTGGTCTACGTGCGAAATCTAGGCGTGAAACAGGTGTAATAAACATTGGAAACCGGACGGATAAAAGGTTTGACACACTTTGTGAAGCTTGGTACAATCTCAGGGATGTCATTTGACTGGATCTAAAGTTTACGAGCACCCCAACGCAGCCAAGCATGTCCCAAACAGCATTGACACAGAGTCAATGCACACAGAGTCAATGCACACAGAGTCAATGCAAGGTCAACATAGAGCAAACAAAATCACGTGAACAAATTTTTGAGTTATTTTTCTCTAATTGCTGTATTTGGCTGGCTGCTTTTCAGCTATCTGCCGACCGGCACAGCAAAACCCGTTCAGCTCTCCTTTCCACTTGCAGCGAGCCCCCTCTTGCAGTGGATAGCAGCTATTATTTTGGTGGGATTTGTGCTCATTCAGCTGATCCTCATCCGATCTGCCGTGGCCATTGGGCGAGCCAACGAAGCGGGACAAGAGAGTCCCTTGAATGTATCGAGTGATGGCTCATCCAGTGCCGGTGCTGCCATTGGCACCACGTGGGAAGTGATTTGGACGGTGCTACCGTTGCTGATGGTTATTGGCATTGCTGCGGTTGGCTACCGGTTGTGGTCAGGGTTATAATCGTTGGGTCGCCTGCCTCATTTTCTGGGAACGGCTCTACAAGCGCAGGCCATCTGATCGTACTTATTTTAGGTATCACGCATTTTCGGTGTCACACAGTTGTCCCCTTTGACAGGCGGGGTTGCGTAATGCCTACAGTTGATGTTAGATGTGTAACAAAATGTAGTTACATTGATTATAGATTCGCTGTATTTTCTTCGAACGCATTACTATAGGAGTGATTGTTCCTATGCCGAAATCTTCTGCAGATAGACGCCACTTTATCGTTGCCGGGGTGTTGGTTGTCATCAGCACCATTCTTCTAAATTGGTTGCTCAACGTGGCGCTGCCACTGCCCGTGCAGGCCAGTGAAGAGGCGCTCACTATTGATCGGCTGATCAACCAACATCTTTTGTTGATTGCTTTCCTCTTTTCACTGATCGTGGTCTTCATGCTCTATGCACTCGTCGTTTTCCGCAAACGTGACGGCGATGAGAGCGAAGGTGAACACTTTGAAGGCCACACGGGACTAGAGATCGCCTGGACAGTCTTGCCACTGTTGCTCGTGGTGATCTTTGGGTACATTGGAATCGTGGATTTGCGCACGGTCACCAGAGAAGAAGAGAATGAGGTCGTTGTCAAGGTCACGGCCTTTCAATGGGACTGGACCTTTGAATATGAGGACGGTACGATTAGCCAGGAACTGGTGTTGCCGGTGGACCGTCCGGCCCGCATGGAGATGACGAGCAACGACGTCAATCATGCATTCTGGGTAACCGAGTTCCGAGTGAAACAGGATATTCTGCGCGGCCAGACAACGGTCGTTCGCTTCACGCCAATTGAGATTGGCGATTACCGCCTGCGGTGCGCCGAGCTGTGTGGCCTGACCCACTGGGACATGCGACGTGATGTCCGGGTGGTTGAAGAGGATGAATTTACCGCGTGGCTGCAGGGCGATGATCTATTGGAAGCCGCCACCGGCGCGGATGAAGTAGCCGTGGTAGAGCAAAAGGCAGACTAAGCAGCCATTCCTGTGACTAATTCAAGTTGCTGCCACGGGATTGGGGAGCAACGTAGGCTAATTACCATGGGCATGGTTGGAAGGCATAGTTGCACTGATTGTCGGGTCAACGCGACAACAAACTCGACAACAGTCGAAACAGAGCCACAACTTATAGATGAACCCCTTACATTCGCACAGGTTTTTTCGTGTTGCAGTGCGCATATTCGTGTGACTTTTCAATGGGTCATCTATTAGATTATTGAGTGCAGGATAAAGAGAGGCAAATTATGTCATTAATGTCATTGGGACTCGTACGTGGTCTTGTGTGGCAGGCGTTTGGGACACTGGCAGGGTTGGTCGTTATTGCCTTGATCCGCCTATTCGCTGGCATGGATCCGGTATGGGGTTCCGAAGCGGGTTGGGTGATTGCGCTGCTGGTCGGGGCTGTGGCCTTCCTGGTGGGCGTTGGCTCCATGACCGATTGGATGAAGTGGTGGCGTGGCATCGAAGCGCCGCTACACCATGGTCCCCCTCACGGTGTCCCCGCGTGGACCCGCTACTTCGGTGTGGACTACAATCACAAGGTAATCGGAATTCAATATGGTGTCACCAGTCTGATCTTGTTGATGATTGGTGGTGGCTTCGCGGTCCTATTCCGCACAGAGCTAGCCCGTTCTGGATTCCAATTCTTGGATCCCAACAACTACAACACCATTATTAGTATGCATGGCTGGGTTGCGCTCTTCGCGATCCTGGTGGGCATCGGTGGGATGGCCAACTATCTGGTCCCGCTCATGTTGGGTGCCGATGACATGGCCTTTCCTCGCCTCAATGCCTATGCGTACTGGATCAACGTGCCCGCGGCGGTGATCATCTTGGCCAGCATGTTCTGGGGCTGGGATGGTGGTTGGACAATGTATCCACCGCTGAGCATTCAGGGACCACTGGGCTATCAGTTTGTTGTCATGGGTATCTTTTTGTTGGGCTTTTCGTCGATTCTCGGCTCGCTCAACCTAATTGCCACCATGTTCCTCATGCGCCCGAAGGGGATGAGCCTCTTCCGCATGCCGATCTTCTGTTGGGCGATTCTGGCCACCAGCTTCATACAGCTCACGGCCACCCAGTTCATTGCGCAATCGTTCCTGATGATTTCAATGGAGCGTCTGCTGGGAATGGGCTTCTTTAATCCCGACATCGGTGGCGACCCCATTCTCTTCCAACATCTTTTCTGGTTCTACTCGCACCCCGCGGTCTATATTTTTGTGCTGCCGGGGTTGGGCATTATCAGCGAGCTATTGCCTGTCTTTTCACGCAAGCCGCTCTTTGGCTACCGCTGGATCGCGCTTTCGAGTGTGGCCATTGCGCTGGTCGGCTACATCGTCTGGGGACATCACATGTTCACCTCTGGCTATGGTGAACAGTTGCGCTACTGGTTCATGCTTTCGACGCTGTTGGTTGCCGTGCCCACCGGGGTGAAGTTCTTTAGCTGGCTGGGCACCATTTGGGGGGGCAAGCTTACCTTCCCAACGCCAATGCTCTTTACACTTGGTGCGATTTCCGTCTTTCTCATCGGTGGTCTGAGTGGGCCGATTCTGGCCACAACTGCCTCTGATCTGCACCTGCACGATAGCTATTTCGTGGTGGGCCATTTCCACGCAACTATCTTTGGTGGTTTCGTCTTCCCCTTCTTTGCCGCCATCTACTTCTGGTATCCCAAGATCACTGGCCGCATGTACAATGAAACCATGGGCAAGATTCATTTTTGGCTCATGACACCTGGCTTCTGGATCATGAGCATCGGACAGATGTCGGTGGGTGTAATGGGCATGCGCCGACGCATCGCCGACTATGAACAAGCACTGGGTGGTATGGTCAGTGAGAATTTGGGATTGGTCGAAGTGGGGCACATCACCGTCACCATTTCAGCCTTCATCATCGCGTTCTCGATTCTGTTGATGATCTACAATCTCTTTTATAGCGCCGAGATGGGCAAGGTGGCTGGCGACAATCCGTGGCGCTCCCGTTCACCGGAATGGCAGATTCCTTCGCCCGTGCCAGAACATAGCTTCCCCGCCCCCATTGCCGTTGTTGGCGAGCCGTATGATTACGGATTACCCGGTTCTTATGTGACGACGGTAACGGCGGCACCCGCGCATGGCGATGATTAGCGCAGTCAATTATTGGTAAATATGACCGGGATCAGCTTGAGCGTTGGTCCTGGTGTAGGTTGGTGTTGGCGGGATTCGATGCCCGCCCCGAGTGACTGTTCGGTTCCAAACCCAAGTTGAGGATTAGATATGAGTGCTCACAAGAAAACAAAAGCAGCGGCCTACCGGGCCAGTATTACCGTGGCCTTGATATTGGCAGCACTAACAGTGATTGAATATTTTGCAGCACTGGTTTGGCCATTTGCGTCGATTCTGCTGCTGCTCGGTCTCTTCAAAGCCTTTTTCGTCGTTAATAATTACATGCACATTTCACGTCTGTGGTCACCAGAGGAGGAACACTAACTCATGGCAGCATTAACTAGCCGGGCAGAAGAATATGCAATTGCCCTGCGCAACAACCGCATGGGACTGTGGCTCTTTTTCCTCTCTGAAATTTTTCTCTTTGGTGGGCTGCTGGCAACTCGCTTTTACCTGTGGGGCGACCATCGCCCGGAAGCGGACCAATTCATCGGGTTGCTCGTCACGGTTGTCCTGCTCATTAGCAGTGTATCGATGAACCTGTCGGAGACGGCCATGGAGCACGGCGACCGGCGCACCTTCATGGGTGGTCTGGTGGTAACCTTTGTATTGGGGCTGGTTTTTTTGATTGGCGTTACGATCTTTGAATGGGGTCTTTTCCCGTCGATCTACAAAGGGCACCTCACGCCATCGGGCGATATCTATGGGGCAGTCGTCTTTGGCATGACCGGCATGCATGCCATTCATGTCTTGACGGGGCTGGGCTTTATTGCCATTGTTTGGAATCTGGGCCGCAAAGGACACTTTTCCCAAGAAGAACATTGGGGTGTGGAAGCCTGCGCCATTTACTGGCACTTTGTCGATCTCGTCTGGATCTTCTTCTATCCCGCCATCTACCTGATCGGAACGGTGGCCGAGGGCCATTAGTCAGGCTTGGGCAGAAGAAGATGGGAAGCTGCCCAGGTGCGAACTGTTGCATTGCTTTAGCGACGGTCAACGTCGACTGTTTCTAGTCCCTGCCCTGAAATTTGGTTGTGGCTTCTGCCCCTTGCGTGGTGGATGCAGAGAATTTCGGGACAGCTATTTCGGGTCTGTCCATACATTCTCTGTGGCCACCAGCATGGCTCGCTCAGCTGCTGGTCACACAACCGAGTTTGCGGATGGGTTCTCAACTGATTATGCATCCATTGCTACAAGCGCTCTTCTCGGCGTGGGAGTGGCGTTTTGATGTGACTGTGGTATTGCTCAGCTTTGCCACGCTTTACACAACCGGATGGTGGCGCCTACGCAAGCGCAGCAGCAATCCGAAATTAGCAAGTAAAAAACGGCTGGCAGCCTATTGGGGCGGTTTGGTGATTTTGGCGGTTTCACTCATGTCACCCATCGATCCACTTGGCGGCCAGTTATTTTTTATGCACATGTTGCAGCACCTGCTGACGATCATGTTTGCCGCGCCTCTCTTGTGGTTGGCCGCGCCCTTTCCAATGATCCTATGGGGCTTGCCAGCCAGTGTACGTCGGCTGGTCGGCAGCCACTTTCGGCGCAATGCCACCACGCGCGCGATCCTGACCAACATAACCCCAATCTCGTATATCTGGCTACTCTTTATCGCCATTTATGGGGGCTGGCACGATCCCAACCTGTATAACCTAGCTCTGCGTCGCGACTGGGTGCACGATCTGCAACATATCACCTTTTTTGGCAGCGCGATGCTCTTTTGGTGGCATGTAATTGGCAGCGCGCCCCGTCTACACCGGGTGGCAGTCTGGGGACGCATTGCCATGCTGCTCAGCCTGGTGCCGGTGAACATGGCCATTGGTATCGTCATCGCGACGGCAGACGAAGTGATCTATACCTATTACAACAGTGTGCCCCGCTTTTGGGGTTTTACAACGCTGCAAGATCAGATGTTGGCGGGCGTCATCATGTGGATCCCGGGCAGCATGATGTTTCTGTTGGCCATCATCTTGTTGCTGGCGGCAGAGTTGCGCACCGGCGACGAAGAGCGGACCCGCCCTGTCGCTAACTGGGACAGCGAAGACGCCATGGTTGCACCGGGATTGGAACACCGAGTTTTGCAAAAAAAGTGGCAACGTGCAGAAGCAATGCGGCTGGCGGCCAACCAAAGAGAAGATGACGCAACACCCGATGCAACATAATCGCTTTCGTACCATCTTGCTGGGCACGCTACTGCTCATTTTGCTCAACGGTGGCCGCGCCACGGTGCAAGCACACGGTGGCGGGACACCACGGCTCGTGGGCGCGCCGGCGGGTCCGTATCTTGTTTATGCCTGGACACAGCCCGAGCCGCTGCGCGCGGGCGAGGTACACATGACGATTGGCATCACCAATAGAGATGATGCAGCGTTGAACGGGGCAGCAACGGACACGACAGACGCAAATGCAGACGCAAATGCAGACGCAAATGCAGACACAGTTGCAGGCGAAACAGTGGCACTCGCGTCCCCCGTTACCGACGCAGTCGTCACGGTGCAGATGTTGTCGCCAAATGAAGCGATTCCCCCCATTGCGCAAGAAGCCACCGTGGGCGGGCTCGGCGCGGTTTACTACGAGTCGGATGCCAGCTTGCTGACAGCGGGCTCCTGGCGGTTTATCATTGAAGTGAACGGTAAGGCTGGCGCGGGAACCGTGGAATTTAGCGAGGAGTTGCTCCCTGCGCGTACCGTAAATGTGCCCATGCTTGCCGCTGGTGGAATTCTGTTCTTGGTCTTAATCGGTATGATTGGGATCTGGAATCGGCGGAAGAGCTAAAAACCACAACCATAAAACCACAACCAATTGTGGATCACGCGACTGTATTATGCAGGCGTGTCACGCGGACACGTGATATGCGGGGAGAATAAGGTGAAATTTCCAAATCCATTTAGCCGTCGTTGGTGGTTGCCAACACTGCTTGTCGTTGCCGGTGTATATGTGTTGGTCCAACTGGGACTTTGGCAGCTGGATCGGCTGGACCAGCGGCGCGAGTTCAATCAGTTCGTTGCCAGTCGTTGGGACCAAGAGCCCTATGATCTGGCGGAGAATGCATTGCCCGCTGATCTCTCAACGCTTGAATATCGACGCGTTCAACTCAATGGCGAACTGGACTATGCGAATCAAATTGTCTTGAAGAATCAGATTCGCAATGACGCGCCAGGAGTCAGCTTGGTGACGCCGTTGCGTCTGGAGGATGGCCGCGCGGTGTTGGTGGAACGGGGCTGGGTGCCCCTTTCAGATGCAACACCTGACCAGTGGGCACAATATGCAGAACCAGACAATGCACTCATTGTCGGCATGATCCAAGAGTCCCAGCTACTTCCTGGTGCACAACCGCCAGATGAACCACAGATTGAGTGGTTCCGCATCGATGTCGAGGCTATTCAACAACAGATCCCATATGAGTTGTTGCCCGTCTTTGTTACCCAACTGCCAGAGCCTGGACGCAGCATCAACACATTGCCCTATCGTGAAGTACCCTTCAACCTTTCGGAAGGGAACCACTTTAGTTATGCGCTGCAGTGGTTTATGTTTGCCGCGATCCTCGGCTTTGGGTATCTCCAATACATGGGGTACTATGACAGACGTGCCAAACAGATCGTCTCAGCAGAGGAAAGTGAGCCAACGGGTGAACAGGCACGCACGGCTTCTGAAAACGACAAGGTGATTCATGCTGCGTAGCTCTCTGGCCAAAACTCAACCAATTGATGGCGGATTCTCTGAACAGCCGGACAGAGTGACCTCTCAGCGTGAATCATTGCTGGCCTATCTATCGTTGACCAAACCGCGCATCATTTCGCTGTTGCTGGCAGTCACCCTGGTGCCCATGTTTTTGGCCGGCAACAGTCCGCCGAGCCCGCTGCTCATTTTCTGGACGATGTTGGGGGGGTTTTTGGCTGCCGGTGGGGCCAATGCACTCAATCAATTCGTCGACCGTGATATTGATAACGTAATGGTGCGGACGCGCAAACGCCCCCTGCCCAGTGGACGGATGCAGCCCATTCAGGTACTGAGCTTTGGCACCACATTGAGCGTGCTGAGCTTTGTACAGCTGTGGCTCACGGTGAATCTGCTAACCGCGTTGTTGGCGCTGAGTGGGATCCTCTATTATGTCTTTGTCTACACACTCTTGCTCAAACGTTCGACCACACAAAACATTGTAATTGGTGGCGCTGCTGGCGCGGTGCCGCCGTTGGTTGGCTGGGCAGCTGTTGCCAACGAAATTTCACTGCTGCCGGTTCTGCTCTTTCTCATCGTCTTTTATTGGACACCACCCCACTTCTGGGCGTTGGCGCTCATGCGTCAAAAAGAGTATGGCGCAGCGGGCGTGCCCATGTTGCCAGTTGTGGCTGGTGACCGCGAGACGCACAAACAGATCGTGCTGTACAGTGTGCTGCTGCTCTTCATCAGTGTGCTGCCGGCCTCGCTGCGACTGTTGGGGCCGATCTACCTGCTCGGCGCGCTCGTGCTCAATGGCATCTTTCTGTGGCAGGCGGTTGACATTTGGCGAGCACCCGATAACAACAACATCTGGCGGCTCTACAAGTATAGCCTGCTCTTTCTAGCGCTACTTTTCCTCATGATGGGCATCGACCATCTCTTCTACACAGCACCGGCCACGTTGCTTGATTTTCACTGGCAACTGCCATTCTAGGGAGTGTTTGCAAAGTCTCCGAATCTGCATAAACTAAGGGTTATGCGAAGAGGAGAACTGACAGATCAACAATGGAAGCGGCTATGTCCGCTGCTACCGGCACAAAAGCCGAAGACGGGAAGGCCAAACAACGATCATCGCCAGGTCATCAACGGGATTCTCTGGATCCTGCGGACGGGTGCCCCGTGGCGAGACCTACCAGAGCGCTATGGCAAGTGGACCGCAGTGTCCAGCCGTTTCTACCGCTGGCGCAAAGCAGGGATTTGGGACCGAATCTGGTCTGACCTCCAGAGCGCTGCCGATGAGCGAGGGGCCATCGACTGGGATGTTCACCTGATAGATGGCACCATTGTGCGTGCGCATCAACATGCTGCTGGGGCAAAAAAACGACAGCGGACGCCGAAGCCTTAGGCTACAGTCGGGGTGGCTTTAGCACGAAGGTTCACCTGCGTTCCGATAGCCGGGGGCGCCTGATGGCCCTCTGGTTAACCTCTGGGCAACGCAATGAAGCAACGGCGGTTGACCCTTTGCTCTCGACCGGCGCTGTCAAGCGCTATGGTCGAGGACGGCCTCGGCTACGGCCCAAACGGATTGTCGGCGACAAAGGCTACTGTGGTCGTCCCACCCGTAGCCTCTTACGCAGGCGCGGAATTCGCTTTACCATTGCCAAGCGTTCTAACATGTGCCGTACGGGTCCTTTCGACCGCACCATTTACCGGCAACGCAATGTCATTGAACGCTTGATTAATCGCTTTAAGCAGTTCCGTCGCCTTGCCACTCGCTATGAAAAGCTGGCCGCTAACTATCGCTCCATGTGGGTTATCGCTGCCATCTTCCTTGATCTTTAGTTTGCAAACACGCCCTAGTACATCCCGGCGAAAATCAGGCCACACGAGTTGAATGGCCTGTTTACCAGCGGTGGTATGTACGCCACACTGTACTACAGTGCGGTTGGCTTGAAAACGGTAGGTTTGCCGCTTGCCGGAACGACTGTTTTCAAACAGAGCCCACTTGAGTGAATTGCGCCAGTGGCGATCGTGCATGAATTTGTGTTATCGAGGCGGGGGGATCTCCCCCGCCAATTTTTTTATTGAGCTTGATTTCAATCTACCATTGCCAACCATTGGTGGCAACAGCCGACGGCCACTTCCAACCGCTCCCATGCCCCCACCACACATAGTTGCTTGTGACCTGCAGCAGCGAATTTTGCAAAGATTACGCAACATTTGCCAGCCAGCTTTCACGCTATAATGAGTGCACCGTAATGGATGCATTATTGTGGACAAATTCGATGAAGAAAGCTTGGAGAGACAAATGAACGTGTTAGTGACAGGTGGTGCGGGTTTTATTGGAAGCCATGTTGCAGATGAGCTGCTGGCGGCGGGGCACAAGGTGGTGATCGTCGATGATCTCAACACGGGCCACCGGCACAACGTGCCCGCCCAAGCCACCTTTTACGCGGCGGACATTTGCGACGCACCGACAATGGCGGCGATCTTTGCCGATGAAGGCATCGAAGCGATTTCACATCAGGCGGCACGGGCCAACGTGCGCGCAAGCATGGAAGACCCAATTCCCTACGCCACCACTAACGTGCTGGGCACCCTTGTTTTGCTGGAGCTGGCCCGCAAACATCAGTGTCACAAATTCGTCTTCGCCAGCACCGGTGGCGCAGTCTATGGCGAAGGATATAGCGCGGATGGCAGCAAGCTGCCCTTTACAGAAAGCACCTGGCCCCAGCCCAAGGACAATTATGGCGCCAACAAACTGAGCATGGAATTTCACCTCGATCTCTACCATGCCAATTATGGGCTGAAGTATACGATTCTGCGTTATCCCAATGTCTATGGTCCGCGGCAAGATAGCAAAGGCGAAGCGGGCGTGATTGCAATCTTTGCAGGCGCGATGTTGGCAGGCGAACCGACCAAGATCAACGGGGACGGGAAACAACAACGCGATTTTTGTTACGTTGGCGATGTAGCGCGTGCCAATCGGCTGGCGCTGGAAAGCGATGTCATCGGGATCTTCAACGTTGGCACCGGCGTTCCCACCGACATCAACACAATTCATCAACAGCTAACCACCATCACCAATTACCCACGGGAACCACTCCACCTGCCCGCGGCCGTGGGCGAAGTGCGAGCCACCTATCTCGATAGCAGCAAGATCCAGCAGGCGCTCGGTTGGCAGGCGGAAGTGAGCTTGTCCGATGGGTTGCAACAGGTGGTAACCTGGATGCACTCGACAGCCGAGCCGTTGCCGCAGGTGCGCTGATGGGCGAGTGAGTGTAGCGTGCGGGCTACTAACTAAAGTGGGCTCTGTTTGAAAACAGTAATTCCGGCAAGCGGGAAACCTACCGTTTTCAAGCCAACCGCACTGTAGTACATCCCGGCGTACATACCACGGCTGGTAATCAGGCCAGGCAACTCAAATGAAGAGGCAAAATTGAGTGTGGCCCGACTCACGCCGAGATGTACCAGTGGGCTCGACAGTAGCCGTTGCTGCTCGCGCAAAACAATTGGTCGCGAGCAGCGCCCACTTTAAGCACGAGAAAGGGAATCAATGCACCTTGCAATCAACGGCTGGTTTGTCCAACAGCTCACGACGGGCAGCGGCCAATATCTGCATCAGTTGCTAAAGAGGCTGCCACAAATGGCCCAAATTGAGCAGATCTCGCTTCTGCTTCCCTTTCCACACAAAGCGCACGGCCTCAGCCAGCTACACCAAGAGTGGCCAGAAGTGGCGCTCATGCGTGTGACAGTCCCACCGCTGCCTGCAAAGGTAGGTAAGCTCTGGTGGGAGCAGGTGGCTGTCCCGCTGGCGACGCACAAATTGCAAGCAGATCTACTTTGGGTGCCCTATTGGGCGGCACCGCTGTGGCAACCTTGCCCGGTGGTGGTTACGGTCCACGACGTGGTCCAACGCCTGCTGCCCGCCTATCGGGGGGGGCGGCTGCAACAGCTCTACACCGCGCTGGTGAGCCACACTGCCCGCCGCGCGGCCGCGGTGATCACCGTCAGCCATGCCGCGGCAGCCGACATTCACCGGGAGCTCTCGCTGCCAGCCGAACGTGTCCAGGTGGTCTACAATGGATTGGATGATCAGCGGACCGAAGCAGTTGGTGCCGAGCAGCAGCAGGCTGTGCGCGCCAAATATCATCTGCCCGCACGCTTCTTTCTCTATTTGGGTGGTTTTGACATCCGCAAAAACGTTGGGGCGACCTTGCAGGCCTATCAACGCTATCTGCAACAAGAGGGCGATCCCACGATCCGGCTGGTGATTGCAGGCCGGCTCCCCAAACACGACAGCTCGTTTACGCCCGACCCGCAGCGGATCGCGCGCGAGTTGGGTATTTCTCACCTGGTTGATTTTTGTGGGTATGTGGAAGAGACTGACAAAATGGTGCTCTACAATCTCGCCACCGCATTTATCTTTCCCAGCCACTACGAAGGCTTTGGCCTCATGGCGCTAGAGGCGATGCAAGCGGGGACCCCAGTGGTCACCAGCGCCCGGTAGCTAAAGGGCCCACAGTCCGCTTGCCGGTGCCCAAGGGGACGAACGGTCACTTGCCAAGCTGGCTTCCGTGAAGAGACGTTACAGGGGTGAATGGGTAGCACCGCGGTGGGTGTGCAGCGCACAGGTGAGCTGATCGTGGGGTGCTCTAATCATGGGACGGCGTTGGGCTGTTGAGAGCTGTGCAACGCACTCGTGTACCGCAGGATCTGCCAGCCGTGGCGGCACGACGCAGCAGCTCAGCGCTTGATCCAGTTATAGAGAAAACAGCTAGACCTTGCACTTTGCGGCGTGAGCATGCTCTCATGCGCACCTCCAGCGGTAGAGAACGCTGATTCCACCATTGGACAACGTTCCCATGATTTCTCGACACCTAACAAATTGACGATTTAGCGTAACTCAGATGGAGCAGATAAATGTCAGAGCTACAGCAGTTTACAAGTCAGAATCAACGGGCGTGGGAAGAGATTGCCGATATTCGCCACCAGAAATGGCTGCCTGCTGCATACTATGCCCAGGGTGGGGTCCGCTTGGGCGAGCGGTTACTTGCTGTTGCCGGTGATGTTCGTGGGTTGACGCTCTGTCACCTGCAGTGCGCCACGGGCGAAGATGCGCTTTCGTGGCACAACCGTGGGGCCGAGGTTACCGGTGTCGATATTAGCCCGCGGCAGATTGAATTGGCGCGGGAAAAGGCCGCGGCCGCGGGTTTGGCAGTGGCCTTCATTGCCGCCGACATCTATGATCTGCCAAGTGCGTTCTCGGCTCGCCAATTCGACCTAGTCTTCACCGGTGGTGGTGCCCTCGTCTGGTTGCCGGATTTGCAACGGTGGGCACAGACGGTTGCCCAGCTACTCAAACCGGGCGGTCGCTTGTTGCTCGAGGAAGAGCATCCAGTGGCAGAGTGCCTGGTAGTGGAGGAGGGTCAGGTGCGCTTGGTGGGAGATTATTTTAGACGAAATTCGCCCGAGGTCTTCACGGGTTGGCATCACTTTGCCGGTGGTGAAGATGCCGTGGAAGAGAATTACCAATTCACCTGGCCGCTGGGCGATACCGTCACCGCGTTGGCACAGGCTGGATTGCTCATTGAGCTGCTCGAAGAGCAACCCAGCCAGAGCGAATGGCGCTTTGGCGAACAACTGTCGGCTGTTGGACGGCTACCGGGGGAATATTTGCTGGTGGCGCGCAAACCGACCGTTGATGCACCAGCATAGGTAAAGGGACGCAATGCCAGCAAATGCGGACGAACGCCGCGGCTATGCTGGCACAACAATACGTGATCATGCCCGAAACCACACATGAAACTACCGTATATCACAATACCGTATATCACAATACCGTATACGAGACGAGACCACACAACAATTGTGTGGTCTCGTGCGTTGCACAGATGCAAATGAGTCTGGTTAATCGCCACGCTTTGTGCCTGTGCAACCTATGTCACGACACCCCGTGCTGTTTCTCAGCACAACGGCAACTTCAAGCCATGTAACCACAGTTGCACTCACCCGGTGGCAGAGGCGATCGCTTGAGCAATCACTCGCGGGCAGAGAGGAGTGGTTGGCAACTTGGGTCATCTAAAGTGAGCTCTGTTTGAAAACGGTAGTGCTACTTCTCTGGTAGATCGCCCCAAAATCTACCGTTTTCAAGTCAACCGCACTATGGTAAATCCCGGCGCAAATGAGCCCATGGCAAACTGACCCAATTTCATGCAAGCGGCTTGGGCTTGTTTACCGCCGTGGTGTTTACGCCCAACCGTTCTAGGGAACGTAGCAGATCTGTTCCGCGGCCAGCGCCGGGTGGTTATAGCCGTAGTGATCGGTCACTTGCCAAAGGTCGGCATTCTCCTCAAAAATTGTCGTCACCTCGGCACAGGCGGCCGCGGCATCTTCGCTTTCTATATAGGTTGCCAGCCAGGTGGCAGCGGCTTTGGTGTAGTCACTCTCGGGCAGCCCCTGCTCTAGACCGGCCAATGTCTCGGTAGCCGCGTCCACGTCACCATTCAGCGCCTCCGCCTGGATCAGGCGGAATGAGGCCAGCCCCTGCAATAGCTGTAATTCATCATCGACGGCCATGCTGTAGAGGCTGCATGCCTCCAGCGTGGGATCGATGCTGGCGGTGTAAAGCTCGATGGCGGGGCCGTAGCCGAGTACCTCGGCGGCCTGCAACGCGACATCCGCTTCGACCAGTCGGAGCCCCATGCAATCACTCCCTTCCACGAGCCGATCGTACGTCCAGCGAATGCGTTGAAAGGGCGCCCGATTGACGCTCTGCCAGATCTCGGTGTGGGGAACGGCAAGTCCGCCATCCAGCGTACCACTCACGCCCCCTTCCAATACCAGTTGCTGGCCGCGGCCAACGCTGCCACTCTCCACATCGGTGAAGGTTGCCGTGCCCTCGGCAATCGTTGCGCCCGGCGCGATTGTGGTGGTGTAGGTATCGTTTGCCCAGCTCACGATCTGAACTTCGGCGACACAGAAAGATGAACATCCTTCAACCGTCCAAGCTATATCGGTGCGGCGATCATCATTGAGATCGTCCACGGTGATCAACGTTGGCTCACCATAGATTTCGGGATTTGCCACCAACTCATAGTCGCCGGCTTCAGTACCATGATAGATCAACAGGGCACCTTGGGCCCCATCTCGGCCAAAGCCAAGATCGCTGACAATGGTCGGCAGGAAGAGTGCATCGTCAATGCCATCATCGTTGAGATCGGTTAGCTGAAAAGTCCCGTGGTCATCGGTCATGGCAGCACAGGCACGCAGCCAGCGGTCGATGCCGGCTGAATCTCCAGCTGTCGTCTCCAACACGGTGCCAAGGGCATCTGCATAGCCCGCCAGATTATCTGGACAAGTTGGCGTTCCGTCAGCAGCACCGACAGCTTCTGTGTTCGGTGCCGTAGCGGTAACGGTTGCACTCTCCGTTACCGCTGTGGTTCCTGTCACTGGGCGGGTACTGGTAGTGGGTACCGTCGCCGTTATATCACTGGCGGCACTCACAGCTTCGGTGGCGGTGGGCTCCGGTGTTGGCGTGGGCGGCAGTTCCAGTGGCGGGATCTCAATATCGAGCAGTGGACAAAGATCGGTGGCAGTAAAATCGGGGTTGGCAAAGCCATAATCATCGAGCACGGCCACGGCTGCAGGATTGCTCTCGGCAAATGTCGTCACCGCTGCACAACCCTCGGCAATCGAATAGGCCGACTCGTAAGCGGTCAACCATACCGCCCCAACCTCGCTGTAAATACTTTCGGGGAAAGAGCTTTGCAGACCGGCGATTAGATCGGTCGCCACCAGCGGTTGCCCACGATACGCGGCAACCAATGCCAATCGGAAAATACCAAAGCTGCGCAACTCATCCAAGGCTGCGGGGCGGTCACCACACGCTTCCAGTGTGTCGTCTGCAACGACAGGATTGTAGAGCATTTCCGCGTCGGCAAAATCATCTTCGCCCCCATTGAGGAAAGCGGCGTTGGCATCGATCACCTGATGATAGAGGCAGTTGCTCGCGGCGATCTGCTCTTCGAGCAACGTATAGGGTTCGCCGTTAACACTACCCCAAATGGCCTGTCGCGCGCGCTGTGGACCCGCATCTGCACCGGTGTAGATTCCACCATCGAGCAGCAATTCGAACCCATCCCCACGCTCATCCACATCTTCCAGCTGTACCTCGGCGTTGACCATGATTACTTTGGTGGCAGTCCAATCACGCCAGCGACTGCCATCCCAGCTGTACACCTGCAACGTCTGAAAACAATCATCCGCCCCACAGGTAGTTTCGACCCAGGTGACATCGGGATTTCCATCATTGTTGATATCCACCGTGCTCAGCAGTTGAACTTGAGTGGCCGCGCGCGCCTCGTGGCCAACATTATAGCCGTCGGGGCCGCTATTCAGAATGAGCAGGTCCATGACTGGTACGCTGATCTCTGCCGTGGGATCTTCATAGACCACGACAAAATCGTCTGTTCCATCCCCAGTCAGCTCCTGTACTGCCACCGAGCCCTGCGCCATTACCCCACAATCCATGAGGAAGGTCGAGAGAACTTCGACATCGCCACCGTTGGCATCCAACAGATCGATCAAGAGCAGCGGATAATCGTCCATGCTGTCGGGGCAGGCGACCACGGCGGGGAGCTCATCGGCGCTGGGTTCTCCAGGTGCACTTTCTTCAGCACGAGTTTCTTCTACAGTACTATCATCTACTGTAGCCGCGGGCTCCGTCTCCACAGCCTCATCAACCGGAGCGGTGATGGTGGCTGTGGCTGTGGTTATCACTGTGGCTGTGACTGTGGCTGTGACTGTGGCTGTGGCTGTATCGGCAACCGCCGCGGTCGGTTCAACCTCTTCTGTAGCGCTCTCTTCTGTAGCGCTCTCTTCTGTTCTGTTTTCTTGCGCATCGTCGGATGTGTCGTCGGATGTGGCGTCAGATGTGGCGTCGGATGCATCCTCGGCAGAGGGGAGACCATCCACGGGTTCGTTGATCAACGGAATCGTGAGCGTCTCGCCCAGGCGCAACAGCTCGCCATAGCGGCTCGCAACGGGATTGACGGCCCGCAACAGCTGTTGCGAAATTCCATACTGTTTGGCGATCACACTCCATGATTCGTTGTACGCTACCACGTGGGTAGTCATGGCAATTGGGGCGGGAATTGTCAGCCGCTCGCCTTGAATTAGATAGCCCGAGGCGCGCACGGAACTTGGATTGGCGGCTTGCAAGTCGCTAATCGACACATCCGTACGGCGGGCCACGGCGTTCCAGTTATCACCCGCTTGCACGCGATATTCGTAGCTATCGAGCACCTCGATTGGCCGCTCCGGCTCGTCTGTATCCGTCTGTGCACGCAAGGAAATCGGTGTTAGTGACAGCCAAAGCAGCATGCCCAACAACAGGAACAGCAAGGGCACGGAGCGTTTGGCTGCCAACGAAATAAGGGCAGCAGGGACGGATCTGACGTGGCGATAACACCGGTTGACAGTGAGACGAACAGGCATCTACATCCTCCTTTGGTGGGAGCTGTGGCGCGAATGGTTTTTGAGGGTGAATCAGTAGGTGAGATCAGCCAACTGTTGAACCACCTGAACCCAGCTTTGGCCGGGCTTGAGATCGATGACAACTTCGCCCGGACCAATCCACCGGGGCGGGGTTTCGGGGTCGGCACGCCAGGTACCTTCATAGACCTGGCCATCGCGGAAGACGCGCAGATCGCCAAAGCCATAGAGCGTGACATCCACCCCTTTGGTGCCCAGGCTATCTTCGACAATGTCGGTCAGCTGGTGTTCCGCGGCCATGACAATGACATTTTCGGCGAGAATGGGCTGCCCCGTGGCCGGATCTTGTTGTGGTTGCCCCCCTTGCCAGCGCAGGTAGCCACCGAGCGTGGCATCGTAGCGCCATTCCACACTGTTGCCACCGGGATAGCGAATGGCAATGGTCGTGGTGGACCCGGCTGCATTGGGCGGGGGCTCTGGGCTGAAAGAGAAGCCGGGGCGACTCCACTCTTTTTGGCGGGCAGTGTCTGCCAGCCACCGACGCACGCCCGCCGTGCTCACCTGCATGCGCGTGCGATAGTCGGTGCCAATGCTGAAGAAGTAGACGTTATTGGATGGATCATCGATATCGGCATCCAGATAGGGGAAGCCGACTTCGTTCTTGAGCAGATAGCGAATCTCGTCGCTGCCACCGGAACAAGCCAACACGCCATCATACATATAGGTGATCCAAATGTTGGGAAAGCGTGCCGAACGCACCGGCCCAACCCGTTCAGCCTCTTGGCTTTGGTAGAGGGCTGTGAGGCGCGTGATCGTGAAGCCATCGACAATATATTCATAGACTAAGTCTGCCTGGCTCAGACCCCAGTGGGCACTGCGTCCAACGGTGTCGTTGTTGACACAAATGAGTAGGGGCCGCCGCTGTAACAGCTGCTGATTTGCGGCTGGCAGACCCGTAAAGGGAGCGATGTTGCCGGGCAACGGCGTCGAGGTTGGGGTCGGCTCCGCCGCGGGCGCAACCGTGGCCGTGGGCGGCGGATCGGTCGGTGCTGCCGCGGCACTCTGTACGGGGGGCGTGGTCGCCGTGGGCAGCGCAGCCGCGGCGGGGAGTGGGGTTTTGGTGGGCGTGGCTGTTGGTTCGGGTGCGGCGACCGTACAGCCGGTCAGCCCCAACAACAACAGCAATGTTACACTAACATAGCTTACGCACCGAGAAGAGCGTACCAGTGGCGAGCAGGCCACGCGCTTGCTGGCCCTTCTCGACAAGTTGCGTAAGTCCAAACTAAAACAGACAGAAACAGAGCGTGGGTATAAACGCGACATAAGCTGATACATAACCTTCATTGATCTATTGCAGTAACTGATTTCAGTGCTTGAGTTGGAACAAAATAGCATCTGTCCGACAATCGGGGAACATCACGGGTTCCGTTGATTGATGTTGCTCTATGTGGTACAAAGTGGTACAAACTCATGGGCATGAGGGTGGGCACTATAGCGGCCGTAATAGCGGCCATTTGTCACTGTCGCGCGCTGCAATCCGAGCATCGCGGATACGCCCGCTTGATTGTGCAATAGTATACCATAATCTGAATTGTGGTAGAATATAACAGCTTTGCAGGGGCACATTTCTGCCGCGGCCAACGTACACCCATCAGCGTCCACATTGACAATACAATGCACGTTGGGCAATCGTTACGAATGATCCGATCTCGATGACAAGAGCACCCAATCAGCATGAACAGCGCCATTTCGACAGATCCACAACGCAAATCACAGTGTAGCGCTCCCGGTGCCGTGGGCGAGGCGGAGACGACAGCCACCGACAACGCTCCCCTGTTTGCTCTGCTCGCCCATCTTCAACAGCGCGAGCAACAATCCCTGGCCCACTTGCTGCTCAGCAGCTACACCGCCTTTGCCTTTTTCCTGGCCCAAACTTTGATCCTCTGCGCACCGCTTGTCGCCCTCTTTTCGTTACCAGCGGTCGATCGTCTCCTGCTCGACCTGCAACGCCAACTATCACCAAAGAGCCTGTCACCAAAGAGCCTGTCACAGAGATACCGGGACGATCGCCGATGAACTGGCCACGCTATCACCACAGCGGACAGATCCAGCAGGATTGGCAACGGACCATGGACACGGGGCTGGAAGCAGGGGAACCGGCGCTGCTCACCTGGGGCACAGCCCGCTATCAGCTCGATGATCTGCCGATTCTCTCTGCCTATCTACCGTGGAATGCAAGACGCACCGATGTTACACGGCCACTGATGTTGACGGGGAGTACCGATTCGAGCTGGCCCGCGCCCCTGCTGCTGCCGCCACCCTCAACCGGCGGGGCCGACCCATCTGGTGGCGAGCCGTTTGCCACTCCGCCCCCCATTCAATTTGTCTATGGTGGGGCCGATCGGGTAACGCACATGGCGAGCATGACCACACAGGTAGCCACCCATCAGCCAGCCGGCAGCTTTTTCACCACCGACTTGCCGACTGCCATGTATCCGCTCTTTTTTCCCATTGTCCAGCCGCATGCTCAGCTAACGTGGCGGCTGCTGCCATTGGGCTTATTGTTTATATCGGAGCAGCAAACGATACCACGACAACGCACTGCTGCTGAACAATCGATCGCGCTGGGATCGAAGAACGCGACAGATCCATGGCTGGCGTGGCTGACATTTGTCGCGATCATTGCACTTATTCTGCTTGCGCTCTTGAATTGAGATTCACCGTGCTCACCCATCTGCTATATGCTTCCGCAGCGGAATCGTCTTGCCCGCAAGTTGAGTGACAGAGTTCAAAGAGTATCTACCGCATCTGTTCTGCATCTCACCTGTCAATCCCATAGCCATCATTTTGCGTAGAAACCATCATTTATGTCAGACGGATCATCACCAACCAGACCGCCCGTAACGCCACAGCCGCCCAGGCCACGGTCTACAGCCATTGCCCAGCCGCTGATCTTTAGCATCGTTGCCATCTGTTTCATCCTCATTGGTGTGGATCGAGCCGAACTTTTTCCACCGATTCAGCCGGTTGTTGCAACGCTCTACCGCTGGTTTGTTCTGCTCAGTGCATTTGGCCTTCTCGTCGGGGTGGCTAATGTTTTTTACGTGCATCTCCAGCGCGTTGCGCTCGGCCAGACGGAATGGGGGTATAGCCTGGCTCTGGTGGCAGCGGGAATCGCGACGCTGGTTGCGGGTCTGCTCCAACCAACGGGCGTGACCAGCCCAATGGTTGAGTGGTTCTTCGATGCTATCCTGGCACCGGGGATGGCGACGCTCTATGCGCTGACAATCTTTTTCATGGCCGCGGCTGCGTTTCGCTATCTGCGTATCACCGTGCAAGGGGGCAGCTGGATGTTAGCAGGCACGCTGCTCATGTTGCTCGCCCAGATGCCTGCGAGCCAGCAGATTTTTCCCCCTGCGTTGGGCAATTTACTGCAATGGCTGTTGGATGTCCCGGTTATGGCTACACTGCGGGGTGCACTTTTGGGCAGTGCCCTGGCTCTCTTTCTCGTTGGCATCCGCTTCATATTGGGGAGGAAGCAGCCATGACTATTCTTCGTTGCGCCCACTGTGGAACAGCCAATCGAGAGGGTTCGAACTTTTGCAACCGCTGCGGCACAGCCCTGCACCCCCAGGCAGAACGCCAGGACATCCAGCCAGAGTCAACACGCGCGGACAGCGACAGGCGCGAAGCATCTGGCCAACCGGCAGCCACTCCTCCACCAACTGAGTCAGAGGCAAGCGAGTCAGCGGCAACTGAGTCAGCAAACGAGCTCGCCACTTCATCCCAAGCGGATGTTGTGGCCGGCCCGACCGAAGCCCCATCGCCAGCCCCAGAAGAGCCCCTGGCCGGGCGCCCACCAGTCGCGCAACGCCTGGTTGCGGGAATCCCCGGGCTGCTCGAGCCGATCCGTCTGGCCAGTAACACGAATCCGGAAGCACAAACGCCCACCGCCGAAACATTTGCCACGTTGCTCACTGTTCCCGCGCAACAGTTGCGCCAGATCCGTGGGCTGGTGACACAAGACCCGATCCTGATTGAGCACGTGCAGCGGCGCACGGCCCTGCCCCCAACAGAATTTCGCTTGACTTGGCTGATTGTGCTCCTGCTGCTGGCAGTTGGACTACCCATACTTTTGTCGTTGGATAGTCCCAGTGGTGAGGCCCGTCAGTGGTCGGGCGTCGCCGCGGCCCATGCCGCCGTCAACGAGCTGCCTTCAACGGCACCAGTGTGGATTCTGTGGGCATATGATCCGGCGACGGCTGGCGAAATGGATCTGGTGATGGAACCGCTAACCATGCACTTGCTGGAGCAGGGGACACAGGTACAGGTGATTAGTCTGTTGCCCACCGGTTTGGCCACGGCGCGTCGGCATTGGGAGCGGGTGACGGAGGAGCTGTTGGTAGCGCAGCGTCTGCGTCAACTCCCGTTGCGCTCGACTTATATAGAGGGCGCTTTTTTGCCGGGGGGGGCTGCGGCCCTGGCGCTGCTGGCCAAAGCACCGGCCACGGCAATGGCTGGCCACACCAGCCAATCCGCCATGCTATTGCAGCGTTTCCAAGCGAATGACGCTGGTGTTTCGACCACCCTCACGGCCACGGTCCCGGCAACTGTGTCACCTAGCTTGCCTGCCCTGACAATTGTTGTCTCTGCCGACGCAGAAGATGTGCAACAGTGGCTAGAGATTGTGCAGCCGCTGCTATCGACACCAGTGGTGGCGGTGACGGCAGCCGGTGCCGACCCGCTGCTGCGCCCTTATTTGGCCAGTGGCCAGCTTGTTGGGCTCGTCAGCGGCTTCGATGGGGCAATCAGCTATCAACAATTGCGTGGACAGGTGATTGGCCACACCCAAAATAGACGCTTTGTTCAACAGCTTGTTGCACAAAATTGGGGGCACATCGCGATTATCGCGCTCCTGATCCTAGGTAATTTCAATGCACTCTGGTTTCGGCGGCGCAACGTGAGCATGGGTGAGGGTGCGGATGAAGGAGCGTTGAAAGGGAGTGGTGGCTAGCATGGATGAGGCACTGTTGGGCCAGGAGCTGAGTCTCTGGATCGGCTTCTTCTTCTCCCTCATGATCGCGAGCCTGCTCACGGGAGAGAATTTCTTTTCCAGACTTGCCCAATATATTTTGGTGGGGGTTGGCATGGGCTATCTGGGCACGCTGACAGTACAGCATGTGCTGCGCCCCCGGCTTTTCAGCCCCCTGCTAAACGAACCAACCAATGTGAGCCTCTGGTTGGTTTTGCTGCTGGGTGGATTGCTCTGCGTGGCGGGCATTGAGCGAATTGTGGCACAGAGCCCCGGCGAAACCGCAACCAACGCCAAGCGATCGGCACCCCAGCAGGTATTGCGAATCTTGGGGGTGATTCCCGTGGCGTTGCTGCTGGGCATTGGCACCACCGTGCTAATTATCGGGATTTTGCAGGGCACATTTTGGCCGCAATTTTGGCAGGCGGCGCGCACGGGGCTAAATGTGCTGCCCACGCTGGGCGGCACATTGACGGGACTCTTGCTCTTATTGCTCACCACGGCAACCCTTTTACATTGGAGTGTACCGGTCGAAGCGATTACCGTGGGCCAAGCCGCGTGGGTGCGCTATCTGTTGCGCTGGTGGGGCGGGCTCGGCAAACGAGCACTTTGGTTTGCGGGCGGTCTTCTCTTTGCCCGTCTTTTTGCCAGCCACCTTAGCCTGCTCATTGCGCGCGTACAATTTTTCATTCACGGGCTCGGCCAGAGCGCGCTGTGGCTGTGGGCCGAGGAGATTGGGAAAGGACTCTTGGGCGGATGAGCGAAGAGTTTGAGCGTGATGCATTTGTGGATGAACCGGACAACGATCCCGAAGAGAGCGCAGCGGCGACTAGCACAGAGGTGGTTGCCACGGCATCAACCGCGGCAGCGCTGCCCCCTGCAGCCCCCACGCTCAACCCCACGCTGGGCACGTTGATGGCATTGGGCGTCACGCTGGATCAGACACTGGGCTGTGTTTTGGAAAATGTCAGCGGCATCTATCGGCTGGCTGGCTGGAAGCGGTTGCAGCGCAAACCGGGTGCGTCGCTCGCCCAACAAAGTGCGGAGATCTGCCGTGTATTGGGCAAAGAGATGCAGCGCACCATCTGGGACGAGGAACATAACGGGCCATTCCTCCAAAGCACCAATCCCATTACCCATCCACCGCTGGAGCACTTTGCGGTTGCGGTGAGTCCCCGGCCACGAATGCGAGTCTGGTTGGCTGGATTGACGTTGGGCGAGAGCCTGGAAACAGCACGCCTGGCCCTGGCCAGTGCCCCCCTACACCTGGTGGGTGTTACGCGCCTCGCGGCCAACCTGCAAAGCAGTGCGCTGGCAACACAGCTGAGCACGGAACAGCCAGAAGCGATGGTAATTGTGGGTGGCTATGATACGCCGACACGCACCCCACATCAGTGGAATCTGGCGCTGTGCCAAAAGGTAGGTCGGGCGCTGGAACGACTTTCACCGGGGCAACGGCCCACCATCTTTTACGCGGGCAACCAGGCCGCGGCGGCCGAAATTGAGACGATCCTCCAGCAGGTTGAGGGGCGGGTCTCGTTCCAGACGCTAGGCAATGTGCTGCCCTACCCAGGGCACCCACAGCCGACAGAGCTGGCGGTGGCGCTGAGCAGGCTCTACTGGCAGCTCTGTCAGCGGATGCCGGGCTTTGCCCAGTTGAGTCGCTGGGCCACGGCACCCAGCCATGTCGCCAATCTAGAATCCAGCTTTGCACAGCTGGTACAGGCGTGGATGACCTACCATCAACTCCCCCATTTGCATGGTCTTTTCTGCACCCCCCACTGGTGGTTCCACGTCTGGGCCGATCAGCGCGAGCAGGGCGTTCAGCTCCGCTTTGTGAGACCACACACACGGCCACAGGAGCTAGAGTACTGGCCAGCACTACAGCTGGTGAGTGGAGACTGGCCAATGCAGTTGTGGTCGCCCCCGGCGCTGGCCTGGTGGGATCGAACTGGCCTGGCACCCTTAATCACCACGGTGGGGCAAGTGGCCCCCCAAGCCATGATCCAGGTGTTAGAGAATGACCTGATCGAAACACGCCACCGCCGCAGCGTCAGTTGATGGCATGATAGATCACAACAAGTAGCATAGGCAACAAGTAGAATGGCAACAAGTAGAATGGCAACAAGTAGCATAGCAACAAGTAGCATAGCAACAAGTAGCATAGAACAGTCATGTTTAAAGGAGCAGCCCAATGTCAGACACTCTCCATCCCAAACAGGCCACCCCGGCCCATCCCATTCTTGCTCTGCTTCAGCAGCGCTGGAGCCCCCGCGCCTTTGCCGATCGTCCCGTGGAAACCCAAAAGCTGCAAAGCCTCTTTGAAGCCGCACGCTGGTCGGCATCCAGCAGTAACTTACAGCCCTGGTCCTACATTATTGCACGCCGCCATGAAGAGCCCGCGCCCTTCGAGCGAATGGTCGATTGTTTGGCGTCGGGCAATGTGTCGTGGGCCGAGCAGGCACCAGTGTTGGTGATCGCCGTTGCCGACCTGTTGCGCAAACCGGAAACGAAGAATCGCCACGCCTTCCACGATGTGGGCATGGCAACCCAGAATTTGGTGTTGCAGGCCACTGCGCTGGATCTTTATTTGCACCTCATGGGGGGATTTTCACCGGACGCAGCACGCACCGCCTTTCATATCCCCGATGACCACGAAGCGGTGACAATGTTTGCCCTGGGCTATTTGGGTGATCCGGCCCAGCTGGAAGAACGCCACCGCGAAAGTGAAAGCGCGCCGCGCGAACGTCGCGCCATCGAAGAATTTGTCTTTGGCGAACGTTGGGGAGAACAGTCGCTGGTGGTCAAACCTAAAGTGGGCTCTGTTTGAAAACAGTGATTCCGGCAAGCGGGAAACCTACCGTTTTCAAGCCAACCGCACTGTAGGCCAGGGTGGTTCCGCACCGCCATGAATAAAATCGCCACGAATAAAGGAGTACCCAGGAGCTCGCGCTGAGCTGGGCTTCACCAGCGTCGTAGGTAGCCCACCGGCCTTCGCCCTGGGTGAGCTTTGTCAAATAGTTCACGTTACAAAGTATTGAGTTCATCTCTATGATAGAGGCACGCGCACGAAAATTTCAACGGCTCGTTGACCCTTACCTGCTGCTGTTGTTGATTTTGACATTGCCAGCACTGGTTCCCTTGGCCGCGCCCGGTTACTTTTATGCCGCTCACGATGGCAGGCACACAGTCTTTTACCTCTCCATGTTTGATGCGGGACTGCGTGACGGGGATTGGTGGCCAACATGGGCCATGCATCACATCCAGGGCTATGGCTATCCTACCTTTTTGATTCAGGCCCCGATTGGGTTCTACGTTGGTGCTTTCTTTGCCTGGCTGGGTGCTGGCTATACCACGGCAGTCAAACTCACCTGGGCCACTGGATTTCTGGCTGGCGCCTGGGGAATGTACCGGCTCGTCCACTACTGGCTGTCCGATCTACCTGGCCCGACGACATCGCCGTTCGCGGTGACAAAACAGATTGACTCGCCACGTGCCGCGGCCCTGATTGCAGCGCTGCTCTATGTGTATAGTCCCTATCACCTCGTTGATATTTATGTTCGCGCCGCGTTGAATGATTCGCTTTTGCTGGCTTGGTTTCCCTGGGTGTTGCTAGCATTTGATCGCCTGCTGCGCAGCGGTGGCGGGGCAGGCTGGCAACGACGATTAGCCACCGCCACTCTCCTGTTGGCGGGCACGCTCTTAACCCACACCTTTGCCCTCATCTCCTTTGCGCCGCTGTTGGTGGGATTTGTTTTGTTGCTGCTGCTTGTTCATCTCTTCTCCACCACCGAGCACCGTTGGCAGGGATTGCTGGAACGAGTTCTCCTCGGCGGCGTTGCTGGCGGTGGTGCGCTGCTGCTTTGCGTGGCATTTCTGCTGCCCCTCTTTCTGGAAGGGCGCTATCTGGATCAACAGGTCTACGTGACGGAGACCTATGATTTTCGCCGTCACTTCATCTACATTGGTCAATACTTTAGTCCACTGTGGGGCTTTGGCTATTCAGACGATCCCATGGGCGCTGCGGATGGCATGAGCTTTCAAGTGGGGGTACTGCCGCTGGTGTTGAGCATAGCGGGGCTTGCGCTCCCGTGGCGGCACTCTGCGCTCCGCTGGCTGGCTGGGGGATTGGCCGGCGGAACCGTCGCACTGCTTCTGCTCATGAGTCCGCTGGCCCAGCCACTTTGGGAAGCGATCCCACCGTTGGCAATGATCCAATTCCCGTGGCGGCTGCTCGCCCTGGTGATCCTGCTCATTACGCCGCTGGCGGGATTGGTCTGTCACGAATTGATATTGGTGGATCTTCACGTGCCTCATGCCAGCCTGGGACGGGAGCAGCAGGCGAGTCTCTTTTTGGTCGTGGCATTAATCATTTTGGGAAGCTATCCGTACATTGCCGCCAACCTGTCACCGGTGGAAGCATGGCGTGAGGATGGACGCGCGGTGCATGCATTCGAGCAGGAACACCCCGACATGATCGCTTACACCGAGTGGGTGCAAGAACGCCCGTTCACCACTTCACCGATGAGTCAGGATTACAGGGCGGCAGAATATAACGAGCAGCGCGGCTACACACCAACGCTGACTCGTCTTTCCATTATCCGTGGCGTTGGCACTGTTACCAACCATTACAGTCGCGGTGCCAGCTTTGGCGGCACAGTTCGGCTGAGCACGGAGGCCATCGTGCGCATCAACCTCTACTATTTCCCCGGTTGGCAAGTACTGCTCGACGGCGAGCCGGTCCATCACCGGGTATCGGGTGAACAGGGTCTCATTGAGATTGACGTGCCACCGGGTGAACATCGCATCGATGTGCGCATGCAGACGACTACCGTCCGCCAAGTTGGCATGGGGATCTCTGGCGTGGCGCTACTGGTCGTGCTGTTGCTCTTGGCATGGCCACGAGAAAAAGTGAGTGGAGTTGCGCATCAATCGTAACAATGGCAGCCTACAGCACAACCGAAGCAGCGCCAGCTTCCACGGTCACGGGCAGTAGGGTTGCCCGGGCAAAGAGTGGTGGAAGCGTTAGATCCAACGCTTCGTACAACGCCGGCGGCACACTGATATCGGCCAGAAAAAGTTCGCCCACGGCCCGTTGGGCAACAGCTGTCAACAGACCGGCCTTGGGTAACGCCAGGGTCATTGTTGTGGTGGCACGGATGTGCGGCGTATATAGGTGACCAGTTGCCGTGTCGAGGCCACTGGGTGCATCGAGGCTGAGGATCGGCGCTATACTGCTGTTGGCCAGTTGAATCAGATCACGAGCTTTGCCACGGGGATCACCGCGCAAGCCATAGCCAATGATGGCGTCGATTACCAGATCAGCTGGCGGTAGCTCCCACCCCTCTTCGGCCCAGCCGATTTGTGCGCCCATGGCTTGCAAGATGCGCAGTTGGTGTGCTGGCACGCCTGCATATTCAGTGGCGGGATGAGTCAGCACGATCTGTACCCATGCCCCCCAGTTGAGCAGATGGCGCGCGGCCACCAGCCCACCACCACCGTTGTTGCCACGCCCAGCCAAGACGACCAGCGGCCGATCTTCCAGATCATCTGCGAGCATCTCTTTGGCAAGCGCGGCCAAATTGCGCCCCGCGTTCTCCATCATCTGCATCAAGAGAATGCCATATTCCTCAATCATCAGTTCATCTACTTTGCGCATCTGCTCGGTCGAGAGCAGGGGTAGTTGGAAATGGGGCATTGCCTCTCCTTACGATTACCACCGCGGGGCCAGTTTTCCCATGCACTCCCAGCCCTGCAACAACAGTGATGGCATGACGGTGATCCAATCGTGTTCTGTAATGTAATTGTTATTCAGCTGTAACTCAGCCCAGTTACAATGAAGTCATCAACAGACTGTAGACTCAAGTCGTGTCACATACGTTTCTTTCGTCTTCGACACTTGACCAAACAGGCTGTCGTAGCGTGCAGCCCCGCCTCCACACGATTCTGCGGTGCTGCCCTTCGTTTACAACTTGGTTAACAACTTGGTTAACAACAAAGACTGAGTATCTGTCCTGATATTCTCGGCATCGGTGTAGCTGGCTGAAGGCGCTTTACGCACCACAACCGAAATTTCAGGATAGGCGCTAATAGAGAAAACAGATAGACCTTGCACCTTGCGGAGTGAGCATTCTCGCATGCACACCTCCAGCGGTAGAGAAAGCGCATTTCACCATTGGGCAACCTTTGCGTGATTTCTTGGTAAGATTCATCTTCACCCGTTGACGGGTGTTGCACGTTGCGGTGAACTTTTTGGGTAAACTTACAGGCTGAAATTTGAAAGGAATCATATCATGGCTACAATGGATTGGACAGAACAGATGGAAACAGTCACAAAGCAGTGGACTGATGTGCAGAAACAGTTGTGGACCAGTTGGGGTGTGGCAGCGCAACAGGCAACCACCAAAGCACAGGCCAAGGCAGTGTGGCAACAGATGATTGACCAGTGGCGCAATGCTGTCTATCGCATGTTGGAGATGCAGGTTGAAACCACACGGCTGTGGTCCGAAAGTGTCGCAGATGCCGATGCGTTGGAAGGAATGGCCCAGTGGGCAGAGCAATCCTATCGGATGACAGAACAATGGAGCAAGGTCCAGAAGCAACTCTGGTCCAACTGGTTTCAGCTGCTGGAACAGGTTGACCCTGGACAACTGCCGTCGAGCCTGGAAGCGAACAATCACCCCATGATGCAGTTCTGGAACGATATGACACAACAGGCCAGCACAATGCAGCAGGAGTGGATAAAGAGCTGGACCGCGTGGCAACCGAGCAAGAAGGGGTAATGGACATGCAGTGGAATAATCAGACGGAAGCGATGTTGAAAAGTTGGCTTGACATGCAACAACAGGCCTGGATGCCCTGGTGGATCAACACCGCGGCAGCCGCCAATGGCCATGCCAACGACAGCCACTCGGGAACCGCATCGGCAGATCAATTCTGGCAAACAATGTGGCAACAGTGGCAACAGCAGGCAATGCAAAACTATCAAAATGTGGCGCCGTCGCTCACGGCCAATGCCCAGATGGCCATGGAACACTTCTTCGCCGGACAGAACCAGGCGCAACAGCTTTCAAAGTTGGTTGCCGAATCGTGGCAAACGATCATGGCTGAGGCCACCACGCCGGACGAATGGCAACGGGCGCTGTCAACGTATGTGGATACGTTGCGCAGTCAGCTAGCAGAAGCTGGCAATGTTTCCAAAGTGGTTGAAAACAATAACCAACTGTGGCAGCGCTATCTGCAAGAGAGCCAGAAATTTGTACAACCCTGGCTACAGGCTTGGCAACAGTTTCCCCAACAGCTCGGTGCGCTGGCGACTGCCGATAACAAAGCCACCCCGCTCGTCGCAATGTTACAGCTAGCCTGGGAAGCACATGGCCAAACATGGGGTCGCATGGCCAACATGCCGAGCATGGGCTTGACGCGCGAGTTGAACGAAACGATCAACCGTGGCTTTGTACTTTGGCAAGAAAACCAACAGGTTTCGCTGGAATATCAGCTCCTCTTGGGCGGCGCAATGCTGAATGCTTTTGAAACATTTATGCAACAGCTGGTGGCCAAGGCCAAGGCGGGCGAAGTAGTCAAAGATCAAAAAGAGCTGCTGACACTTTGGGTGACAGTAGCGGACGAAGCGTTTCTGGAACTCTTTCATTCGGAGCAGTATGCAGTTGTACAGAGCCGTTATGTCAACAGCAGTATGGCCCTGCGTCAGCAACAGCAAACCCTAACGGAAGTGGGGTTGCGCATGGTGAATTTGCCAACCCAAAGCAGTCTCGACGAAGCGCACAAGAACATTTTCGAGCTGCGTAAAGAGGTAAAGGCTCTGAAGAAGAGCATGGCCACGTTGCGTGCAGCAGAAGAGCCAACGTCACAGCCTGCCAAACGCGCATCAACCAAGCGCAAATCCTCCAAACGTACATCGACCAAGCGTCGATCCAAAGCAGCAACAGCAGAAAGTGGAGAGCAGGAGCAATAGCATGGTCTCTTTTCCCTTTGCAACCACACCCCTTGCCATGTTCGAAGAGATGCAGACATTACACCAGCAAACCGTGCAGGGCTTGGCGCAGATGAGCAAGATCCGCGAGGAAGACATTGTCATCGGTCCAACGCCCAAAACGGCCGTTTACCGTGAAGACAAGCTGGTTCTCTATCGCTACGAGCCCGTGGTCGAAACACCACTGTCGACGCCGTTGCTGATCTCCTATGCACTGGTCAACCGCCCCTACATGGTCGACCTGCAAGAGAGCCGGTCCATGGTGCGCAACCTGCTCGCTCTTGGTGTTGATCTCTACTTGATCGACTGGGGCTACCCTGGCCCCACCGAACGTTGGTTGACCATGGAAGATTACATTGATGGCTACATCGATAACTGTGTCAACGCCATCTGTGAAGAGCGTGCAGTCGAGCAGGTCAACCTGTTGGGCATCTGCCAGGGTGGCACCTTTAGCCTGTGCTACGCTGCCTTGCACCCTGAAAAGGTCAAGAATTTGATCACAATGGTCACGCCGGTCGACTTTCACGTGGAAGGCACCGCGGGCTGTGGTCTGCTCAACAGTTGGGTGCGCGGCATGGATCCCGATGCCATGGTTGCGGCCTTTGGCAATATCCCCGGCGACTACATGAACTTTGGCTATCTCATGTTGCGACCATTCGCGCTCAACGTTGGCAAATATATTGATCTGCCGGCCATTGCCAGCGACGAGGAGAAGTTGCTCAACTTCCTGCGCATGGAAAAGTGGATTTTCGACAGCCCCGACCAAGCGGGTGAAGCCTGGCGCAAGTTCATCAAAGACTTTTACCAGGGCAACAAGTTGATCAGTGGCGACGTCGAATTGGGTGGCCGCACGGTGGAACTGTCACAGATCAAGATGCCGGTACTTAATCTCTATGCCGAGCAAGATCATCTGGTGCCGCCAGCTTCATCGCTGGCACTGGGCGATCTGGTCGGCAGCAGCGACTACACAGCGCATTCATTTCCGGTGGGCCACATTGGCATGTACGTCAGTGGCAAGGTGCAGAAGAGTCTTCCCCCTCTGCTTGCCGAATGGCTACAGGCACGTGATGGCTAGCTAGCGTTGCAGTCGACTTCTGTGCCCCGGCAAGAGCTGGATCCCTCCCCCAACTACAGACAAAGGAGCAGAGCATGTTTGGACTTGAAGACAAAGTAATTTTTGTAACTGGTGGTAACCGCGGCATTGGCGCATCGATCGTGGAGATTCTCACGGATCTCGGGGCCAAGGTTGTCTACACCTATCGCAGCAGCCCCGGCCCCGAGGCTGCGTTGGCCATCAAAGCCGATGTCACCGACCCGGCTGCCATGGAAGCAGCCATTGATCAGACGGAAAATGAGGTGGGAGAGATTTACGGCATTGTACTCAACGCCGGCATCACCAAGGATAATCTCTTTCCCAACATTTCGGTGGCAGATTGGTATGCAGTGGTCGACACCAATCTCAACGGTGTCTTCAACACATTGCGGCCCATTGTGCCGCGGCTCTATGAACGGGGCAATGGTGCCTTGGTCTTCATCAGCTCGATTGTGGGCGAATCTGGCAACATTGGCCAGGCAAACTATGCGGCTTCCAAATCCGCGGTGATTGGGTTGGCAAAGACCTTGGGGCTGGAAGGCTCCCGCTATGGCGTGCGTGCCAACGTCGTCGCCCCCGGTTTCACCTCGACCGATATGGTCAAAGAGATTCCAGACAAGGTAAAGGAGCGCATTCTATCCAAGATTCCCATGCGGCGCTTTGCCGAGCCCGAAGAAATTGGCTGGGCAACCGCATTCCTCCTTTCCCCGACAATGGCTGGCTTCATCACGGGCGAAACCTTGAGCGTTAATGGTGGCCAACACACCTGATCCACAGAATGAATGAGGGTTGATTCGAATTGTTAATAGGCTCCCCCCAGGAGTTTGCGTCTGCTTGACTTTCCAGATTGGCCGGTGCTTACGCCTAAACAATTCCATCCCGGTAGAGTACCAGTACCGAATCGTTGTCGAGCGAGTTAAAGCGTGAGGGAGAAGAAGATGAGCGAAACTTACATTGTATCGGCAGTACGCACCCCCATTGGGAAATTTGGGGGTAGCCTGACCGACGTGTCACCGGTTGACCTTGGCGCGCACGTCATCCGTGCAGCACTGGAGCGAGCCAACATTGACGGCAAAGTGCTTGATCTCTTTGTCTTTGGCAACATCCTGAAACATGGCCATGGACAACTGCTACCGCGCCATGCAGCGCTCAAAGCAGGCGTCTCTGAAGAAGTGGATGGCTATGCCGTCGACATGCTCTGCTCGTCGGGCATGATGAGCACGATGAATGGTGCCATGGCAATCCGCGCCGGTGAAGCTGATCTGGTCATGGCGGGTGGCATTGAGTCCATGTCACAGGCGGGCTTTCACCTGAGCCACAAGGCTCGCTGGGGCTACAAACTGCTCGTTGGGCCCGGGGAAGAGGTTACAGATGTGCTGCTCAACGATGGATTGACGGACCCCATGACAGGTGAATTGATGGGGGAAGAAACCCAACGGCTGGCCGACGAACACGGTGTCACGCGCGAGGAGCTGGACGAAGTCGCCTACCTCTCCAACAGCCGTGCAGCCGCGGCCACCGAGAATGGCAACTATGCGCACGAAATTGCCCCAATCGAAGTCCAACAGCGGCGCAAAACTATATGCTTTGATAAGGATGAAGGAATTCGTGCCGACACAACAATGGAGTCATTGGCAGGGCTGCGGCCGGCTTTCAGCAAGGAAGGGACACTGACGGCGGGCAATTCCAGCCAGATCTCTGATGGTGCGGCGGCCTTGGTTCTGGCCAGCAAAGCTGCCGTGGAACAGTATGAACTCAAGCCCATTGCCAAGTTGTTGGGCGGTACTTGGGCAGCCGTTGAACCCTGGCGCTTTGTTGAAGGTCCCATTCCAGCCATCAACAAGCTGATGAAAAAGCTGGATCGCTCCGTTGATGATTTCGAACTCTTTGAAAACAATGAAGCCTTTTCCCTCAACAATGTGCTGTTGCGACGGGCGCTTGAAATTCCCTATGAGAAAATTAATGTCTACGGCGGTGCCATTGCACTAGGCCACCCCATCGGTGCTTCTGGTGCCCGCATTATTGTCACGCTGCTCAATGCGCTGCGCCAGGAAGGCAAGGAATTGGGGTTGGCCTCGCTCTGTCACGGCACGGGTGGCGGCACAGCGGTGGCGGTTGAAATGGTCGATTGAGGGACCGCTCAATCAGCAGTCGGATTTCGCCACGCGCAACTGCCCATTACAAATCAGCCAAAGTGATCATCGATACCGAGTATCTGTCCCAAAATTCTCTACGTCGATGTAACCGGTCTGAGATAGTTTACGCACCACAACCAAATTTCAGGATAGACTCCAAGTAAAAACGGGATGTCAGCTGCGCTGACATCCCGTTTTTGATCAGACGGTTTTTCACTGCATCTTGTGATCATTCAACTGCTATTACTGCGCCCCGTACTGTTACAGGCCATTGCGTGGCAGCCACAGAACAAACACGTCTTTGTTCAAAGCAGACAAGAGACAGGTGCTGGCTTCGGGCGCAAGTGCCCTCTACAGCACTTTCAACACCACGTTGGCTTTGCTCCAAAGCTCTTCCAGGTCATAGTATTCGCGTCGCTCTTCAGTGAAGAGATGAACGATTACATCGCCATAGTCGAGCAGGGCCCACCCACCGCTGCTGTCGCCCATTCCTTGCATATTCAACGGTCGTACATTTTGCTGAACGCGCAATTTTTCAAAGAGATCAGACTCGATGGCGCGGGCTTGACGTTCGTTATCAATGGTGGCAATAACAAAATATGATGCAACGGAGGTCTGTTCTGTCACATCCAGCAACAGAATATCCGACGCCTGCTTATCTTCAACAATATCGACAATCTGATGCGCAAGCGTCTGACTATCCAAAGTCTCCTGGGAGGGAGTCTGTTTGCGGTCTGTTTGATTCATAATTTATGGCTTTGTTGCTCTTTGGTACGTTAAATAGTAGCTGACGTGTATACCCCAT
Source organism: Caldilineaceae bacterium (assembly GCA_965228585.1). Taxonomy (GTDB): domain Bacteria; phylum Chloroflexota; class Anaerolineae; order Caldilineales; family Caldilineaceae; genus JAHBVH01. The sequence goes on along the minus strand of CBDDHX010000004.1, from coordinate 344,384 downwards.
GCGCGCTGGTCAATACTGCCCAGCCCCGCGCCATGCAACTGATCACTCGGTAGGCCATCGACTTTGACAGAATAGGCCGGACCGGCAGAGTACATTTGGAAATTATAGGCATAATCCGGCGGGCGTTTGTCTTCGGTCACACCGGTTACCACACCTTCTGGCCAGGAAACGGTGACAGGTTGTCCCGTAATGCGATTGCCATTTTCATCCAACACCTCAACGTAGATGTGGTGTTTTCCACCGGCCTCTGCTTCGTTCGCCCAGCGCGCATCGATCAGACGCCAGTACGGTTGACCGCTGCCAACGGCAGCTTCCGTTACATTCACACTTAGTTGATCAAGCCGTGGATCCCATGCTCTAGCTGGTTGGGCCGCGGCGGCTTGGATCTCGGCGGGGGCCTCTTCCTGCTGTGCGGCAGGAGCAGCCTGTGGTTGAGCGGCGGCCACCTGTGCCTGGGGCTGTTGTTGCAGTTGGGCAGCCGCAAGCTGAATCAACGGGACCGGCGTTTGAGTGGGACCACGCTGAACCGCCGCGGCAACTGGGGCCGCTTTTTCGGCAAGCAGGGCTTCTGCCGGTGTGGCCGTTGGTGGTGGCGTGTGGGTCGGTGTGGGGGCTGCCAAGCTGTCGGCCACGATCAGTGCCTTGGCCAACTCGTCATCCTGGGCCACAACATCAAAGCTCCCCATCGATGCCACCGCGCCCAGTGCTCGGGCCGATGCCGCCGGTGAGAGTGCGGCTCCGCTGGCAAGGCTGGTGCCACTAAAGAGATTCAGCAACATCCAAGGTGCAGCAACACCCAGCAACCACAACAGCAGCAGGACAAAGAGAGCGAGACGTACTTTGCCAAATGTACTCAGGTTGCCAAACCAATCGAGGAAGCCGTTGTTTGTTGTGCCACTGCCTCTGTTGACATTTTGTGCATGCCGCTGTATCGGTTGCATGCGGGGTACAATCTGCTGGCGGGCTTGTTCGCCCTGTTGATCGTAGGATTGCGCGGATTGTGGTGCAGAGACCATTGCGTATTGATTAGACATGCGCCGGCTAAACATTCGCGTGATGTTGAGAGCCACGCTGGGATAGCGCGTCGCCACAACATCAAATTCCGATTTTTCCAGCATCCACACATCTAAATCAGAATCGGCGATGACCGTTGAAGAGTGCGGCTCGCCAGAGAGGATTGCTCGTTCGCCAAATGTATCACCAGGCCCGATCATCCAGCTGTTGCCGTCGAACGATTGCACATACGCCTGCCCGCTCTCTAAAAAGTAGAGTGCATCGGCGGGCATATCAACCTGATAGACAGTTTCCCCGGCACGGTAGCGCATGGGGCGCAGATAACGGGTGACCTGGCGCAGATCAGAGCCATTGAGTTCCGCCAAAATATCAAATTCACGGAAGCGTGCCAAATCATCTTCCGCCGGTTCCGGCTCAGAAAGGCGAGTTGCCAGCCCTTGGCTCAATGCCTTGCCAATGGCTGGATGTTGTGCGGTGAGTTCATCCAAATCACGTTTGTAAAGAATCCAAAGGTTGGTATTGCGGGTGGCCGTGGCATCTTCCGTGCGGATGACCCCGGTGAGCAGGCTCATCTCGCCAAAGAAGCCGCCAGCACCGACCCGTGCCTTCTCTACCACCACGCCGTTGGCGTTTTCCTCGGTCAGCTCGACCTCGCCATTTTCCAAGAAGTAAACGGCATCACCGGCTTCGCCAACGAGATAGACACGCTCGCCCGCGGGGAAGTGTTGCAGGACCATCCGCTGCGAAATCGCTTGTAAGCTCTGGGGTGGGATATCGGCAAACAGCGGCATTTGGGAAAGACGCAGAACGGCTTGTGCCTGATCCGACTTGCCCAGCTTCGAGCGCACATTGCGTCCCAAACTACGGCGCAGTCCCGGATTGGCGCTGTTGATGGACTGGAAGCTCTCTTCTGAAAGGACCCACAATAGACTATCTTCAACGGCTATGGCTGTTTCATTGTAAGGTTTGTTGGTTAGCAGTGCCATGGCACCAATAATCGATCCTTCCTCATAGTTCTGAGTCTCTTGGCCCGGTACATGGGGATCGGGGCGCAACTCAAAAACGCCATGCTCAACAATAAACAGCGCGCTGGGCATCTCTCCCCCGCGATGGATTGGCGTTTGTGCCCGGACGATGCGCGGTTGCAAGTGTCGGGCAACGGCCTGCAATGTATGTTTCGGCAGCGTGCCAAATTCATTGATCTTTGAGAGACGCTCCACCAAATAATCGTCCATTTGCACGAGGAGCGAGCCAAAATTGCGGCTGAGTTTAATGCCGATGTCTGGATTTTGCAAGAAGATTTCGCGCAGCTTACGATCCAGCAGTTCCAGCAATGTCAGGTCCGCGGCGGCCTCGGCGGTAATCTCGTGATTGGCACCACGGAACAACGTCTCTTCACCCAATAAACTTCCGGGTCCCAGTGTAGCCAACGCATGGTGGCCTTCCATTTGGAGACGAATGAAGCCATGTTCAATGAGGTAAAGTGCCTCACTGTGGTCACCGGTTTCAAAGATTTTATCGCCTTTGTGGTACTGCTTGGAATCAAAATCATTGGCCAGAACAGTGAGCTCTTCTTCGGCCAAACCATCAAAGACCGGCAACGATTTCAAAAATTCAAGTTTCACTATGCCTCCTGCCGCACACTTCATTCCGATTCTACAGGATTACGATCTACAGTCTCGATATCTACAGTCTTGATATCGACACTGTTTGAAGAATCCATGGATGAAGCACAATTACATTGGCTAATAATTACGTTGGAACGTCACTGTCCAGCTATAGTGACCATAACAACCAGTTGCATCAACAAAGCTCTGACAGCTGGCATCATCGGTACAGAACCGACCACCGATCAACGTCTCAAAAGGGATCTCCCAGGGTTTTGTGGAAAGGCCATGGGCCTCTTCACTGGAGACTTCCCGTCCATCGGCATCACGAATAACTTTAACTGCTTGTCCACCGCCCAGGACAAATTCAACAGTACCGTCCCCTTTGCCCTGACTGCCCGTAACGAAAATCTCTTGGGCACCGTAGACTGCCTGAACAGCAACGCCATTAACGCGATTGCCCGCGGCATCAATTACATGGACAACTAGTTGGCGCTTTTCACCACAGGTAACTGAGGGACCATCCAAACGGCCACCATTCTCCACCACGTCCCACAGCCGCTTTTCCACCATTCGGAAATCTGGCCCACTCGGCACTGGCGCTGGCTCGGCGGTTGGCTCGGCAGTTGGCTCGACCGGTGGGGTTGTGGGCGCAGGCAGTGGCGTGGCCGTGGGCGGCGGCGGTGTGGGAATATTGGCAGCAACAGCAACGCCAGCAACATCACCACTCGTCTCAACCAGTGGCCCATAGATCCATCCCTGTTGGCCATTGGGGAGAATGATCTCCCACCAATCAGCCGCGGGATTCTTGCCAGCAATCTGCACGCGTTCGCCTGCCGCCAACGCACCGGCGATGGCATACTCGACACCTGGCCCTGCCCGAACATTGATTCCGGCGGCCGTCACCGCAAAGGGACGAGCATCCGGCGTGGCCGTGGGCTCTGCGGGCGACACTGTCGGTGAGACGGCTGCCGCGTCTTCTTCGGGTGCCGTCTCCGGTGTCGCCACTTGGTTCGTCGTGGGCGGATCCGCAGCCGAATCTTCCGTTGACACCGAGTCAGCGGACTGTTCAAGCGTCGGGCGCACGGCGATTATTTCGCCGGTAATGGCATCCGAGCCAGCATTGGCAGCAGCGGCCGCTGCATCCGTGGCGGTTGGGATAGGTACGAGCACAGCGGGAACACTATTATCTTCTGCAGCTCCCGCGCCCGGCGCGGCCAAAGACCCAGCATTATCAACGGCAGCCAGCCCTGAACGCAGGCCATGTTGCTGTGCATAGGTATCGAGCGAGCCCGACTGCAAGCCCAAGTCAAGCGCCAGGAGCACCAGGGCATCGGTTACCTCCATCCGCCCGTTCTCCACAATGGCCGCTTCGGCCGCGTAAAGCAGCCACTGATCCGTATTGGCAACCTCCAACTCTTGCAGCTGGGCGCGCGCCTCGACCAGATCGCGGCTTGTCTGATAATCCGCCGCGATGCTTTCCGTGGTTCGTGCCAAGGCCGACGGCTCAGTCGCTGTATCTTCCGGCCCACACGCGCCAAGCAGCAGCGCAAGCGAGAGCAGCACACCGAACACCGTGGCCATCTTGGCGCGGCCAAGACCTTTTTGAACTAAAGCAGAGGGGAAATGCAAGCGAGATACGAAGAGGTGCGTGTAGCGCTGAAGAACAGGATTGGTGTGACAGGCTTGAAACCGGATACCTTGATCTTTCTCATCAACCCTAAGTTGCTCCCCATCTCGTGATAGAGGCAATTTTTTCGAGAAATCACTCTCACGTAGAGACGGCAGGTAGGAACTTGAGTTATTAAGTATGCAATGTATTCTGTCAGTTAACAAGTTAATTTTTGGTCTACGATTTGTCTCGATGTCCTTGTAGCTGCGGGTTCAGCCAGAACAGAACAGCCAAGGATAGCATACTTTGCTAGACAAATAACAAAACAATTATTGAGTCCGTGACTGCTCCCAAACCTAAAGGTGTTGGGCTTCTATCACAGAAACTTCTATCACAAAGACTTCTATCACAAAGACTTCTATCACAGAGTCAAGAGACGCCAGCCTGCGCCTCACAAGGTCAACCGAGGTGTACAGTTCTCGGTCGATGGTTAAACCACAGGAATCGCACTCATAAAAAAGACAGCGTCAGTATATACCAATAACGTACAGTCCGCTATACCGATAACACATGCTATACCAACATTTCCCCCACGCCACTAACAGTTCAATGACAATTCATCCTCTGTTAATCAGCAGACTTCTGGAGATACAGACGCCACGTCGAGCATTGTATAACCGCCCAGCCCAAACTTTTTGGGACTTGCAGAGTGAAAATACAAAGGGTGCGCTGTATTAATGCCAGTTACCATCGAGCCATCAGATAAATTTGAAATAAATCTGATGAATTATGTTACGGTTTCACAAAGCTTTCTGCTCCACTCAAAGTGTCGCTGTCTTGCCCACGCAACAGTAGTTGGCGCAAACTATACCTGATGACTATATCTTGTATGACTATGCCTTGTATAGTATCTATCTTGTATAGTATCTTACATAGTCCACATCTCACATCGGCTATATCCAGTATAGGCGATGGGAAGTGGGTGTAGAGACACGCAGCGAATCAACTGTGACATCTAGAACAGAAATTCAGTACATCCGGGATAAACGATGCTGCCAGATCGAGCTTTAAGTTGTTTAAAACGTATACCGGTATCTCTCTAGCACCTACACAACTTACTTGTACACGACTTGCTTGCAAAGCCATTGAACAACAAAGCCAAATTGCAGTTGTTCAGAGAACAGATGCTTGGTATACCGTTTTCATCCTGCTACACTACCATGATTACTACACTAGCATGACTACTGCAAATCTATACACTGAATAGATGCCGTGATAATCAAACAATTGCAATGGCAACGCTAGCAACTGTTATTCGTGCTATTCAGTCTACTGTAAGTTTCACAGCTACTTTCATAGCTACGTAGTTTACAAAACCGAACAGTTACGATGAATATTTCATGCCGATTGATTGTGTAACTATCGTTCAACAATCAGGCTATCAGCGTGTAAGATTGTCATGTAGAGCCAGTTGCTACAGGATGGTGCCGAAGGTGGGAGTCGAACCCACACGGGTTTCCCCACACGAGTTTGAGTCGTGCGCGTCTGCCAATTCCGCCACTTCGGCATTTCTGTTATACTCTTAGGCGCAAGTATACAAGTTGATTTTGAAATCGTCAAATGTCACCGGAAAGTATTTGGACAAACACATTGAGTGAGCAACCACATCCTACTTCCACAGCCGCCCACCACGCATCAGAGAGTGGTTTCGGCGAGTTGGAAGAACAAGAAATTATTGCTTGTGCCGTTGATGGCGACCTGAATGCGTTTAATCAGCTTGTTTTGACCTATCAAGAAACGGCATTTAGCGTTGCCTATCGCATGTTGCAAAATCGAGATGCCGCGGCCGATGCAGTTCAGGATAGCTTCATCAAAGCCTACCGCGCGCTGCAGAGCTACAAAGGCGGGAATTTCCGCAGTTGGCTCCTGCGCATCGTTACAAACACCTGCTATGATGTGCTGCGTGTTCGCAAACGGCGCGGCACAGAAAGCATTGATGATACCGAATTCGCCCAGGATCACAACGTTTATCTCATTGACCATGCAGAGCGGCCCGACGCCTATGCCGAGCGCATGGAGCTAAACCAATTCATCGAAGCAGGCATTGAAGCACTGCCACCAGATCAGCGGATCGCCCTGATCCTCTGCGATGTCCATGGCTATGCCTACGATGAAATTGCCGAGATCACGGAAATGCCCATGGGCACCGTCAAATCACGCATTAGCCGTGCACGTGCACGGCTGCGCGATTACCTGACAAACAAACCGGAACTATTACCATCTTCATTCCGTCCATAAGTCAATCGATCAAAATCTCCCCGCTTTTCGTGAAGATTTTGCCGTTTTGTACTTTTGTCAGTCCGTACTTTCGTCAGTCCGTACTTTTGTCAACGAGCCTTTTTACAACGAGCAAATAGAAATGACCTTATCGCGTTATCCGCAGGTTACCCAAGAGTTGCTTTCCGCTTATCTGGACGATGCAGTCAGTGCAGAAGAACGTGCCCTTGTTGAACGTGCGGTTGCCCAGGATGCTGAAATTGCACGACAACTCAATTCATTGCGCCAAACCGTGCAGCTGTTGCAAACATTGCCTACCATGGCGCTGCCCCGCTCCTTTACGCTAGATGCCGTGATGATAGAGCATGCTGCAGCAGATTCAGCTGGGCAGCAGCGCGCTGCACAAGAGCAGCCCACTCAGCCAAGCTGGTGGCAGCGATTGAGCGCGGGAATGGCAAGCTTTGCCCCCTATCGCAACGCCGCGACGGTGGCATTGGTGCTGCTGGTAGCCTTTTGGTTGGGCAACTGGAGTTATCTCTATCTCAACAGCCCCGGGTTGCAACCGGCCACGGAAGCAATGACGGAAGCGCAACCCGCGGCCGAAATTGCCATGGTTCCCCAGGCAACGCGCGGCGAGCCGGATCAGCCTGCCGCCGATGAGGCCACAGATGATCTGCTTGCAGACGATAGGCTCATGGAGAGCGAGGAGCGCCAGCCAACCATGGCGACAGCCATCCTCACGCCGGTCGAGGTGGCAGTGCCAGCTACACTCCAACAGACTCCGTCAGCTGATACAGAGATAGCTGATACAGAGAACCCGGCCGTGGCCGCGGCTGCTCCACGTACCACGCTGCCCCCGCAGACGCGCCCGTCGACAGCGCTCGGCGGAGAAAGCCGTGGCATGGGTGGCGGCTTCCGACAACCGGGTGATGACAATCAACCGTTGAATCCAGCAATGGAGGCCGCGGAGCTGGACAGTGATTCCGCAGCCACCACAATGGCCTATGCTCCCGAGGCGGTACAGGAAAATGAGCCGGTACGGGAGAACGAGACTGTAGAGGAAGCAGTTCAACCGGAAGCAATGGCGAAAACAGTTGCGCCAGCAGAGGGCGAAAGTGAGCTCAGTGCTGATGTTGCTGATACTGGTGACAGCAACAATGACGACAATAGTGACGCCGCTGTCATGGCAGCGAGTGTTGCAGCGGATTCTCCGCTCTCTACACCCACTGTTGCAGAGAGACCAACAGTTGTGCCAACAACGACGGTCACAGTCACAGCCACAGTCACAGCCACAGTCACAGCGACACCGGCTGTCACGACAAGCGGGACCGTAACAGCGACATCTCGTCCTGGCTCGCCAACCCCAACCAGGACGCCGGTGGCTCACACGCCGCAGACAGAGACGCGGGAAGTGCTGTCAGTTAACGGAATGCTCCATCTCGTCATGTTGACATTACCGCTCACGCTGCTGCGGAAATTTACGCCATTGGGGAAGCGACCATAGCCGTGCCCGAATTGCCCGAAGTAGAAACCTATGTGCGAGAGTTGCAACCGATTTTGCAGGAACGGCAAATTGCAGGCGCAACTGTGCGCTGGTCCAGAAGCATTGCCACGCCGGACGAAGCAACCTTTGTCCGGGCCATCCAAGGGCAACAGTTTGCAACCTTTGCCCGGCGGGGAAAATACATGCTGTTTGGCCTGCGCGGTAAGCAGAACGACCAGCAACAGACGTTAATCATTCACCTGCGCATGACCGGCCGCCTCACGCTACACACAGAAGCAGTCGCACCGGACAGGCATACACATCTGCTCTTTGATCTCGTCGACGGCAGTCAGCTTCATTTTCAGGATGCACGCAAGTTTGGTCGGGTGTGGCTAACGGCCAACGAGGAAAGCGTGCTGTCGAAACTGGGGCCCGAACCACTGAGCGCGGCTTTTCAACCAACAGCGCTTTGCGAAAAGCTGGGGGGGCGCAAGGCGAGCATCAAAGCACTGTTGCTGGATCAGGCCGTGGTCGCGGGGGTTGGCAACATCTACGCAGACGAAAGCTTGCATCTCGCGGGGATTCATCCAGCACGGGCTGGCGGGAGCCTGACCGCAATCGAAGCAACCAAACTCCACGGTGCCATTCAAACGGTGCTACAGCAAGCCATTGCACAACGGGGCAGCAGCCTGGGCAACAGTGGCATTCAGAACTACCAGCGCCCCAGCGGTGAGCAAGGCTCTTTCCAACACGCACATCGGGTCTTTCAACGGACGGGGGAACCCTGTGGTACCTGTGGTGCTCTCGTTGAACGGATTGTGCTGGCCCAACGGAGCACCCACTTTTGCCCCAGTTGCCAGCCACACATGGCGTAAACTCACAGCACAACACTTCAACCAGTACCAACCAACAGCATCAACAATAAATTTTGTCAGCTGCCTCGCCAGCGATGGCTGGACCCGTGTCGCATGTCCCCTCAATGGCTCGGCAATGAATCGGCAGACGATGCCTCTTTTTTGGCCGCAAACTGCCGACGCATTTCAAGTTCGTGAATTGCAGCCGCGGCACGTCCCTCCGCGACCGCCTGATCCCACCGCGATTGATAGCCCTTGTCGAACTTTGTCGTTGAAGCCGCGCCGAAGAGGTAATCGACCGCCAGCCCAACGGCTGTTCCCACGGCAGCGCCCACCAGTAACGAAACTGTTTTATTCATGCCCGAATCCCCATCTCTTTTTGTCTGCCACGAAACCAAAATTTATACAGCCAGTGTAATTTGCCACTCTGCTATCGCAGCTCTGCTGTCGCGGCTGTTCTACATTAAACGCGAAAGAGAACCAGCCACAACGTTCATTATAGTTGATCGGCCGCGAACTCCGAAAGTAACGGCAACATAAAAGGTGGGCACGGCAAAACGCCACCCCAATCTGGGATGGCGTCTTTGTTATATCCATAAGTTGCTTGCCGGTTGCCTTCTAAAGTCAGCTCTGTTTGACAACAGTGGTACTGCTTCTTTGATAGGCCAGGGGTAAATCTATCGTTTTCAAGCCAACCGCTCCATGGGCGCATGGTAGAGTTGGTAGGTAGCAACTTGAGTTGTGTAAACTTTGGCGCTCAACTGGTTCTGAACCAGTTCCACATCAAAGGGAGAACGCCCAGCGCTGTCGCTGCTTGCCTAGACGGTGTGCGGTTTGGTACCGTCTACGATTTCAACATCCTGAGCAGTACTGCTCTGCTCATTGGTGGGACGCTCTTCTGGCAGCAACAATCCCAGCGCAACGTAGAGTAGTACACCCATGCCGATGCTCCCGATACTAAACGCAGCCCAGAGCAAGCGGACTAGATTTGCATCGATACCAACGCGCTGACCAATGCCACCGCAAACCCCGAGAAAGAGTTTGTCACTGCTGCTGCGGCGGAAGGGCAAGTTGGCCCGTCCTTGACTCAGTGAGGACTTAAACCCGTTACCCCGGGGCAACTTCACACCACTCATGCGGCTCTGCACATTGCGCCGCAGGTTTCCAAGGTCAATGTTTAGATCCACATTGGCGTTGCCGCTTCCCCGGAGCAGCAGATAGCCAATGCCAATCAGCAGGGCAGGCCAAAAGATGACACCAATCGTAAAGCTAAGGATGCTCCACATGCGGGGCAAAATGCCCAGGTTGGAGAGCAGCCACAGCAGCCCAAGGCCAATCAGCACGGTTGCGATGCGCCCAATGTTGCGTTCGTTCAAATCAAAGGCGGCAGATTGCTGCACACCACCGGCCTTGGTGCCAACGGGCAACAGACCCCACAACACCAGATAGGCAAGCAGACCACCACCACCGGTCACCAGCGTAGCCACCAGCCAGACGATGCGGAGCAACGCTGCATCCCAGCCCAGATAGTCAGCCAGGCCACCACAGACACCGCCCACCAACTTCTCAGTCGGGTGGCGATAGAGCGAGCTGGTCACATTTGCACCCGACACTGTTGTTGATTGCTGTCCAGTCGTTCCCATCTTCTCTGTCGTGCCCATTGGGGTTGCCGATTCTGTTCCGGCATTAGATTCATTAGGATAGGTTTCGTTCATCATTTGTTTTCTCTCATTAGCTATCAATCCGACCCAAGCATTCTGTTGCACTCACGGATCGGTACGGCTCGGCGATACGCACAACAAACGGATTTTCAAGGTCCGCTCGTGGCTCGTGTTTTCATCTTCTTCTTACCGCATTGTGCTTGTAGGTCTTCATCTGCGCTACTTCATCTGCGCTACTTCACATGCACCTGCACGGTTTCGCATGCAGAGATTTGACTTGTCATACGTTGCAACGTGCGCTTGATAATCAGTACGCAATGCCAATCAAAAGGTTTCAAACAAGTATGCAAAGCTGCGAGAGAAGGAGGGCGAATCGAGCCAACAGACCAGCCTGCCACAGCCAATGTGGCTTGTTCGAACAGTCGTGAGCTGTGCTATACTGAGACCATGAATGCTATTCTGGCACAACAAGCACACCGACCGTGGCCACTGCCCAAGGGTCCCTGGGTGATGACACAAGAATGGTGCGATCTGCTCTTTGCCCATTGGTCGATTCCAGCCGATCTCATGCGTACCCTGGTGCCCAGCCAATTCGAGCTCGATCTGTGGGATGACAAGGCGTGGGTCGGTGTGGTTCCATTCCGCATGCAGGGTGTGCGCCCACGTGGTCTACCAGCTATACCTTGGCTTTCTGCCTTTCCAGAACTCAACGTGCGCACCTACGTCACCCTGCGCGATCGGGGAATTGCAAAGCCAGGTGTCTGTTTTTTCAGCCTGGAAGCGGCCAATCCCGTGGCCGTGGCCATTGCACGCAGCGGCTTTAAGTTGCCCTACTTCAACGCCGACATGCAATTGCACGATGATGGCACAACCATTCACTACCAGAGCGAGCGCACCCACCGCGGGGCACCGGGGGCAACCTTTACAGCCACCTATGCACCAACGGGCCCCATCGAACGGGCGGCACCAGCGAGCTTTGATGCCTGGCTCACGGAGCGGTACGCGCTCTACACCGTGGATCGTGCGCAACAACCCTACATTGGCGAGATCCATCACGAACCATGGCCCCTGCAGCCAGCCACGGCGGATTTCCAAATCAACACCGTTGCCGAAGCCAGTGGAATTCAGTTACCAGCCGAGCCGCCGTTGCTCCATTTTGCTCGCTATTTACGGGTCTACGTTTGGCCGTTGCGCAAGGTCGAGTAGCGTCATGACATTTCATCTCCCAACGTCCAATCTCCCAGCGTCCAATCTCTCAACGGCCAATCTCTCAACGGCCAATCTCTCAATGTCCAATCTTCCAACGTTCCAGCAAAAACGCCGTTATCGATTGGGCGTAGCGACCAGAATTCTTGGTGCGCCCCTACGCTCGCACGATAGCCGCCGTTGGCAAAACCAACCACACCTCACGGTCAGCCTTGCCTACGTGCGCGACATTCTCTCCTATTTACAGCAACATCAGATCGCCTTTTATCGGCTGGCGGGCCAATTGGCCCCCTACCTGACTCATCCTCGATTACCGGCCTTTCATGCCCAGATCGAAGAGAGCCGCAGCGAGCTGGCCAACACAGGCGATCTCGCCCGTCAACATGGCATCCGGCTCTCCATGCACCCTGGACACTACATTCAGTTGAGCAGCCCCGATCCCGGGCGCGTGGAGCGCTCGTTGGTTGAATTGGAGGCGTGCGCGGCATTGTTGCACGGCATGGGACTGGACACAGATGCAGTGATTGTGATTCACGTGGGCGGTCGCTATGCCGAAAAAGTGGAGAGCATGGAACGGTTCGTGCGCAATTTGGATCGGCTCAGTGGGGGAGCACGCCAGCGGGTGGCGCTGGAAAACGATGATCGGCTCTACGATGTGACCGATCTGCTCTGGCTCCACAAACGGACGGGAATCCGGCTGGTCTTTGATTATCTGCATCACCGCTGTCTCAATCGCAAAGAGCTGTCACCGCTGGCAGCACTGACGGCCACTTTGGAAACTTGGCCAGCGGATCAACAACCAAAGGTGCATTTTTCCAGCCCCCGCACCGAACTGCGCCACCTCTATCAGCAGGGCGAACGCCGCTTGGCCATGCCCCTGCCAAACCAACACAGTGATTTCGTCAACCCCTTTGAATTTATTGATCTGCTACAGGCAGCGCACGCGGCACGATTGCGGCCCTTCGATATTATGCTTGAGGTCAAAGCGAATGATTTGGCACTGCTGCGGCTGCGCGCACAACTGCAACAGTTTGCGCCGGAGCTGGTTGCGTCGGTCTATTAAAGTGAGCTCTGTTTGAAAGCGGTAGTGCTACTTCTCTGGTAGACGGCCCCAAAATCTACCGTTTTCAAGCCAACCACACTATAGATCTCCATCAAACTACCCTACTGCTGAAGACTTCACATCTGGCAGCTGCAGGCATCACAGCTGGCAGTTGCAGGCATGACAATGAAAAGGAACAGTTCATGGCATCATCAAAGCGAGCAGCATTGATCGATGGGCCGGTCGGTCCGACATTGTTCAGGTTAACCGTACCCATGATTCTGGGCATTCTGGGCATGGTTGCTTTTAATCTGGTTGACACCTATTTTGTTGGGCAGTTGGGGACCGTGGAGCTGGCGGCCATGAGCTTCACCTTTCCCGTGGTAATGATCGTCAACAGCTTGGCCTTTGGGATCGGCATGGGTGGTTCGGCGGTAATTTCCCGCGCCATTGGCGAGGGCGATCAGCAACGGGTGCGACGGCTGACAACGGATCTGCTGTTGCTGGCACTGGTTGCGGTGATTAGTTTTGTCGTTGTTGGGCTGTTGACCATCGAGCCAACCTTTCGCCTGTTGGGGGCCACGCCAGAGATCATACCGCGGATCAAAGAGTACATGTCCATTTGGTATCTCGCCATGATCTTCGTCGTGATCCCAATGGTGGGCAACAACGCAATCCGGGCCACCGGCGATACGCGCACGCCCAGCTTTGTCATGCTGGTCGCGGTTGGCGTCAATGTGATTCTCGATCCCTTGTTGATCTTTGGTTGGGGACCCTTCCCACGGTTGGAGCTAGCGGGAGCCGCACTGGCAACGGCCATTTCGCGCGCGGTGACAATGGCCGTTGCCATCTATGTACTTTACGTGCGCGAGCAGATGATCACCTTCACCTGGCCTGGCTGGCGGCCCATCTTGACCTCGTGGCGGCAAATTATGTACATTGGGTTCCCCGCCGCCGCCACCAATATGATCACTCCCGTTAGCATGGGCGCAATCACGGCGCTCGTTGCAACTTATGGCGCGGCGGCAGTCGCCGCCTTTGGCGTGGCCACCCGAATCGACATGTTTGCGCTGACGGTGATCATGGCACTCTCCTCTGTGCTGGGGCCTTTCATCGGTCAAAACTGGGGGGCCGGCCGGCTCGACCGGGTCCGGCTTGCCATTCGCCAGAGCCAGCTTTTTGCCGTGGGCTGGGGGCTTCTTTTGGTGCTGCTCTTCTACTTTTCCGCCCGTCCTGTTGCCGCGCTCTTCAATGACGACCCGGCTGTCATCGAAGCTGTACGGCTCTATCTATGGATCCTGCCACTGAGCTATGGCCTGCAAGGAGTTCTTCGACTGGCGGTCTTTTCGCTCAATGTACTGAATAGACCTTTCTACGCCACCGGCCTCACCCTGTTACAGATGTTCATCCTCTATATTCCACTGGCCTACGTTGGTTCAGCGTTCTTTGGCTTGACCGGCATCTTTGGCGCTGCAACAATTGCTCACCTTTTGGCCGGTCTGGCAGCTTATCTACTATTGCGCATGGTAGTCAACAACAGCAGGAGAGCAGAAGACGCAGGGCCCCACACCTCCCCCGCAGTGCCAGCCCACGATTCAACCCCACCCAAAGCGGGGCGGGTCTCGGTCTAAGCCATCAAACCAATCCTACAACTAACGCAAGTTGCTGCCTACCACCTCTACATGAGCGTGATTGCTCAAACGATGCCCGCTACCGCGCGCCAAACCCACGAGTCAGATGTCGGTCACCATAACGCTGACATCGCAATGCCGCGCAAAAAAGAGTGTGCCCAGCACTTTTTGTCAGCACCCACCCCAGTGGCACAGATGATTTCCGTAAAATCGCGGATGAAATCTCTCGCCATCTTCTCTACGCTATAACAACACGATCATGTGGGGCACGGCTTACCCACGCCGGGAGTTCGTCCAGCGGTCTGCAACACATACAAAACCGGACACATACAAATCCGGCACACATACAAACCGGCACACATACAAACCGGCACACATACAAACCGGCACACATACAAACCGGCACACATACAAATAAAGTATAGAATACTGTGCCTTTTGTAATGAAAACGACACAAAATTTGTGCGTCGAATGATGTAGAGTAGAGATGATTGCAACAGGCAAGGTGCACATCGACCGTGTTGGCACAGAACTTGCTGCCTCGGGTTTAGCTCAAGAAAGGTTGGCGATGAGGTCTGCATCACGCGGGCCAGAACGACAACTGTTGTGCCTGATGATCTACACCTGTAGTAAGTACAAAATAATCATGTTCATTCCCTGAAGGCATTACAAAAAACTTACGATCCACGGGGCCACTCGAGAACCGATTTACGAGGGATTTGGTACTGGCCCATTTGTGGTGTACGCTTCGACAAGCAGGCAATTTCACATTCTATTATGTCTACCACTCAACTAAAATCAACTCCAATGAAGGAAAAGATGACCACATCTTGTCTCGACTATCTGACGCCAGCTTCGGCCACTGCACGTGACTTCATCATGCCGCTCTGCGAGTCACTGGCTCATTTGGGATTTGGTACCCCAGTTGTTGGGTATGACCCCACTCACAAGATCGGGCAGGTTCGCAATCATCTCCGTTTCATCCAAATCGATACGCATGGCTGGTTTCAATGGCTAGATGATACGATGCGCCTGAGCTTTGATGTCCATTTGGATGGGGAGGATGATAGTTGTCTCTGCGGTTTGCGCCGTGCAGCCGACGGCAGTTGGTATGCAGTTGCGCCAGCGCGACCAGACAAACTCCGCATTCCCATTGGCCACACCCGCGACATTACGCTGCGCGTTATTCTCGAAGCCGCGGTTAAACTTTTTGAGAATCAGGTGATGGAATGGATCCCACGCGGGAGCGACATCCGGCCAGCATTGGTGATGGCCTACCGCAAAGAGCTGGGTCTGCCGCCCGTTGTCTGAGCCGCATGACATATCACCAGAGACCCATCAGCATACGATAGCGTCGCGACTTGCGCTGGGCCAATGGCTGCTGGCTCAACGCATGTCCCGTGACCAGATCTCCCGCCCCCGCTGGTCCATCACGCGGCCGCAACTGCTCCGGATTCAACGTTTGCCCACAATTCCTTCACATATGGAATGGCCTTGCGAAACCCCGCTTCGCCCTGTCCGCTCGCCTCTTCCACACTGATCCAACCAGCAAATCCACTCTGCGCCAGTTCCGTAAAGATCGCTTCGATTGGTGCCACGCCCGTGCCAACCAAACAAGGCTCAAAGTATCCCGCGCGACGAATATCATTGACATGGATCACGTCAATCCGCTCTTTCACCGCGGCCAGAACAGCCAACGGATCATCACCGCTGCCGAGTGTGTTCGCGGTGTCGTAGAGCAGGCGCAAGCCACTGCCCTCTGTCTGACGCATGATCTCCAGAAAAATTTCGGCTGGCTGCGAAAAGTCATAATAGTCCCACACCGAACCTTTGGTGTGATTTTCGTAGGTCAGCGTTACACCAGTGGCCGCCGCATGATCTAGGCAGCTCGTCAACCCAGCCACTGCCCACTCTATTCCTGCTGTTCGCTCCACACCTGGGTGGCGCTGGCCAGCGGTGACACGCAAAAATGGCGCGCCCAGCCGGGCCGCGGCATCAACGTAGGCACGCACTTCATCCACTTGCCGATCACGCTCCACGGCATCGGGGTGTGTGAAGTCGGCATAGGTCACCACCATGGCAATCTGTATACCTGCATCCGTGGCGGAATGGGCCAGCTGATCAAGGTAGGGTGTCGCAAGGGTTTGCAGGTGTGCCACGCTAATGTCCGCACCGTCCAACCCAAGCTCTGCGGCAAAGCGAAACCACTCTGCCAATGTTCGGCGGCCAGCCGCAAAATCCGCATAGAGCGAAACCGGCAGTGAACTATATTTCATGTTGATTCTTCCTCTCGTCCAAGCTCTTCTGCTTGTTACAAATGTACTTGCAACTGTAGTTACACGTACCTTTATCGGATGCATCCTTCAGCGCAAGTTAGTTCGATTCACCTTCTGCACAGTCATGGTGCAGCCAAAACTCGCGCATCGCTCTCACCAGCTGTGTGGTACCGGTGTGGTGAAGCGGTGCTCCATGCTACTGTTGCTTTCAGATCAAAAATGTTAGAATATCGTAATGTAAAACGGTTCCCCCCCTGCTAGAATGGAAGGTAAGGAAACCTTCATCCTAGATTTTACGTTTACCCTATGTCGCTTCACACACTGTTGTTGCACACACTGTTGTTGCACACGCTGTTGTTGTACACGCTGTTTCACAAATTGTTATTCATACTGTTTGTTGTTCATACTGTTTGTTATTCATACTGTTTGTTATTCATACTGTTTGTTATTCATACTGTGTCGTTCTACTGTATTTCGTTCTACCCTATGTCGCTTCAAACGCTGTTGTCTGTTCACCCCACCACCCGCCGCGGTCACAAAGCGTACGTGAACAGAAACGTGATGGCAATTATTTACCCCTCATACTTCAAGAGACCCGGCAATGGCGCCGGGTCTCTCTTTGCCGTACAATGCCAAAAGCGCTCAGCCAGCGTTGCGTTGAAAGGAGATCTCCATGCAATTGAATCATTCGATTGGCGCACATTGGTCCCGGTACAGTGTGCGCCATTGGATCACTCTGCTTGTTCTCCTGTGCCTCAATCTGCTCTTGGCACCCACACTTCAAGCACAAAACCGTGCCGATCCAGCCGCAACAGGCCGGGAAGCGTCAGAGCTGCGGCAGTGGATTCAGGCACGTTCCGCCCAAATGGCGCTGCATGTAGGGCAGCCACAGCAGAGCCCCGATGGCCGCTTCGTGGCAGTCACCGTCGTACCACTCGGCACGGAGACAGCCGCCCTGGCCCGTACCCAAATCTATGCGACCGCTAGCCGCAACATTCGCCACACGCTGGCTGGCCACACGCCACGCTGGCATGCAAATGCCAATAACGGCGATGCACTGCTCCAGTTGGAGAGCAGCAGTCACGGGACAGCAGTCTATCAGATCGGTCTAACGGCGCGTGCAGTATCGCTGCCACGCCAGCAGCTCCATGCCACGCGGGTGGACAGCCCCGCCCCTACCGCCATTGCGTCCGCGGCAACAGACCTCAGCTATCCAAGCACCATTCGTGTTTTGCACCACCCCAGCAATGGCTGTCGCGATGTGCCGGACTGGCAGATCGATCAGATCCCGTTTGAAGAATATGTCGCTCGTGTTGTTCCCGCGGAGACACCAGCAAGCTGGCCAACCGCGGCATTGGCCGCGCAGGCCGTTGCGGCACGCACCTACGCATGGCGCCAAATCTTGGCACAGCGCGCGGACTATGATGTGACCGATTGGGCGAACTTCCAGATGATGTGCGATGAGCGCACGCCCAAAAGCGATGCTGCCGTGGCTATGACCGCTGGTCAATATCTTGCCGAGGTTGGCCACGCTGTGCCGTTACCAATCTCGGCAATGTACAGTGCAGAGAATGGTCACCCCACGCTCACCAATACCAACGTCACCTATCTGCAAAGTGTCCCCGATCGTTTTGCGCTGGGCCGCACCCGTTGGGGTCATGGCTTTGGATTGAGCCAATGGGGGGCCTATCGACGCGCACGCGCCGGCCATGACTATCGCCAAATATTGGGCCACTACTACAGTAATGTCTATCTGACCAACGGCTTGAACCAATCCACCCCCATCGGTACACTTTTGCACAATGACAGAGCCTCAACAGTGACCGCCGGGCCCATTCCGCTGGCAGCCATGGTGCAACCGGAGCTCACGCCCCGGTTTGTGATTACGGCAAGCCACGGGTTGACAACATCGATCACCATCACCGGCAACAACCTGCTTTGGCATCCAACATCACCGCTTCCCCAGGGTGCACTGATCACGGCAACGCTTTGGATCAGCGATGAATGGCAGGCTGAAGAGCAATGGCAGGTCGATTACAGCACTCCACCAGCGCCAACGACGATGGGCAGACTGGAATTGCCCACAGCCATCACACAGCCCACCTTTGGCGTCACGCTACCGCTGGTTGATGCAATTCCACTGCTCATGCACAGCAACTGGAGCTGGCAGGGAACCGATTTACATCACACACCCAACAGCGGCAGCACAGTGGCCGACCCCGCGACTGCATCGGGGCAGAGTTGGGCTGCAGATCCAACAGTAGATGTGGCCGGCGTCTGGTATGGCCCCTACACATCAGATCTTGCGGCTGGCCACAGCTACCGTGCCCTCTTTTGGCTCCGCACCACAAGAGCGAACCACCCTGCATCCGTTGCCCCGGCAGCCGCGGATCCCATCATTGCCAAGCTGGATGTCACCGACAATGGCGGCGCGGTGGGGCTGGGCTTGCACCAGCTCCGGCAGAGCGATTTTGCTACATTCGATGGCTACACGCCCATCGCCGTTGACTTTTATCTGGCCGAAGCACCAACGGGATTGGAATTTCGGGTGGCTTGGGCGGGCGAACGCCCCTTGGCGCTGGACCGAGTGGAACTTTGGCAACTTGCCGATCACTATAGCACGACAGCAGAGCCAAACGCCGCCCACTTTCAGGCCACCGTCCGCAGCACGACATTGACTGAGACCCTTTACATTCGCTATGCGAATCCAGTTGGCAAAGTGAGCGAGCCACATGTGCATCAGGCACCGATTGTGGATCGCGAGCCGCCAATCTTTCATGCAGCCACGACTCCGTTGATCGTCAGCGACGAAGCCGTGGCCAACGGAATCACCCTCACCGCCACCGTTACCGATGAGCTGAGCGGGTTGGAACCGTCCAGTGGATTCGTGACAGTGGCAGCCGATGATTTTGCCGCTTCACAAGCCGTACGAACTGCCGAGCACCACCCGCGTCAAGCTGCCCAGATGTATGCAACGCTGTCGAACAACTTAGATTTGCCCACTGATCGCGAGCTTTTCACGCTCACCTTTACAGCCCAAGATCGGGCGGGCAATTTAGCACAGGTAGACCGCGCCCTCGTGATCGACCGTTACGCGCCTCAAGTCGTACTCACGACCGCTGCAAGCCCAGCAGGAGGCTGGCATACCGAACCACTATCAGTGACCCTGACGGCAACTGATTCAGCCAGCGGCCTACAGACGTTGATGTACACAGTAACCCAGCAAAGTGCGGGCGTAACGACGAACACGGTAATTACCCACTCAAATCTGCACAGGGGATTCGACATTGCGCCGCGCGCTCGGCTAGAGACGATTCATTTGGATGCGGGCGGGCTCTACACGCTCACTGCACAAGCTGTTGATCAAGTGGGCAGGGTCGCAGAGAGCTATGCCGCTGTGGTCTCGGTCGATCTTGCCGCGCCCATGGTCCAGTTAACACAACAGACGGTCGATGCCAACACTGTTCGTTTGAGCTGGCAGAGCAGCGATGATGGCAGCGGTGTGAATCAGATTGAGTTGCAGATCCGCCGCGATACAGAGACGTGGCAGGTTGCGCCCTGGCAACAGCAATCATCTGCTGGCGAGGCAGATGTCACGCTCATTCCCGAGCAACCAACCTTTGTTCGCATGCGCGCCCAGGATCAGCTAGGGCATTGGAGCGAGTGGCAAGAGATTCGACTCTGGGCAGCCACGGATCAGATCTACCTGCCACTGATTGTTCGCTGATCCAACGTTCCACCACCCGCGAGAACCGTTGTCTCGCGGGTGGTGGAACACCACATGGGCGGACGAATACAGAGAACCGGCTACACTGATGGCCCGTGTCCCGCTTGTTGCAGCACTTTATGTTGACTGATAACGCGATGTTGACTGATAACGCGATGTTGACTGATAACGCGATGTTCACGGGCAACGCTGCATGGTTAACAACCGTGCAGCACCACCGCAACGCAATCGGCGGCTATACTTCTGCCAGAGGAATCCGACGATTTTCATTGAGACTCAACTCAATAGCTGTCCCAATCTGTACCGCTTCAATCATGGCCCCAGGGGGAACTGGCGTGTCACCACCACGCAACACAGCCAAAATCTGCTCCAGGCCGCGCCGATAGCAGTCGCTAATGTCCAATGTTGCGGAATGCACCCCCTCGCGCCCCAAAGCGGTAGCGCGGAAGGCATATTTGGCATCCACAGTTAATTCAATTGTCCCCACCTGGCCATCGGCCCAACCACAAACAGCCACAACCGTGCCATTCCCCGCGTCATCCACGCTTTCGGCTTCAACCGCCTGCACCCATTCGACACCAGCCCCCTGCGTGGCAAGCATGAGCTCGATGCTGTGGACTGCATAAAAGAGGATGCCACCGTAGGGATTGCGGCGCGTTGCCGGTCCTGAATAGGTGCCGGCCCGGATCCCACCCAACTGCGTCGCCCTCTTTAGAAAATCCTGCGTGTCAGCACTAAAACGCACGGTGGAAAAGGAGCTAAAGGGTGCCTGAAATTGAGCTGCCAGGGCCACCATTGTCCGAGCATCATCGGGCGCAATCGCCAGTGGTTTGTCGACGAATGTGGGCATACCGGCTTGTAGGCAAGGGCGAACCAGATCCAAATGCAACCCGCCATGGCGCGTTACACAGATAACGGCGTCGACGTGGTTGCAGAGCTCGGCTGGTTCAGCCACAATTGTTTCAATCTGATTGTTGGTCGCTACTTGTTGGGTGCGCTCTGCTTCTGCACCCCAGATTGCCGTTACCCGTGCATCGGCATCTGGCATATAGTGTGGATGGTCCGTTCGATTCAACAGCTCCGAAAAACGTTCGGCATGGCTATTGTCGCTGCCCAATATCCCAATCGTAAGCATAGTTCTTTCCCCTGCGGAAGTGAATGAAGCGTAAAGTAAAGTTGTTCGGGCACACAGCCTGCCCAATCGTCCTCACCACAGAGATGACGCTCGGCAGTGAGGGCATGAGAAAGGGTACATGACAAGTAGACCCCTTCGCTACTATTATTGCACGAGCCCCTTGCCACAGCAAAGGAGGAGATGAGAGCCTTGCCTGCTATTGGGTTGTGGTGCGTAAACCACCGCCAGCCAGCTATGTCGACGTAGAGAATTTCGGGACAGAAACCCAGCCATGGTGCACCTCCGTTGCTACAGTGCGGTTGGCTTGAAAAACTAGGTTTCCCGCTTGCGGGAACTACTGTTTTCAAACAGAGCCCACTTTAGACGCGAATCCACTACAGATTCGCAGACTCTATCTTATCGATCAAAAAGTCTCTCAACCTTGTATCAAACAGTCTCACATTTCTGTAGGATAGTTATATATATCAACATCAATTGCCGCCATAGTTTGGGTTGGGACGGCAGAGGTCATCAGGTCTAGATGGGGTTTTTGCCCTGTTGAGGTCGTGTATTTTACCAACGAATGCATGGCATTTACACTGGTAGCAGTAGCTGAATCAACATTTTCTTGACGCCCACATCACCCGCGACAACTACTATTCCCAATCAGAAGCAATCCCTCTACAAAACCTCCAATAAACCTACATGCTTCTTGCAAATCGCGTTGTCTTCACTTGAAAGATATGTTATGCTTGCTCAGTGGAAGACCCATAGAATCCAGAGAGAAGCCAGCGCAAACGGCCTACAAGTGAAGTCCGTTCTTCTCACGAAACCATCGCCTACCCATCATTAATACCACAGTTAATACTACAGTCGCAGCTTTCATTCCAACGCGCGAAACAACGAGAATTCTCAGGGTCACAGTCAAACAGATTACGCGACGTCTCCCGTTGCTCAGGTCAATTGAGCAGATTAACGATCCACAAAGTCACACACAAACGCAGAAATCGGTGCTCACTCTTCGTAAAACTTCGTGCCCTTTGTGGCTCATTTACAGTTTGACAAACAATTGCTACCACAATTTGTTCACTTGAGGATCCACTCGTGTAGTTTGGATACAGTGTAGTTTGGATACAGTGTAGTTTGGATGCCTAGATAAGAAGAACCTAACCCCAATCAGTTGCCGAAAGATTTGAGCCGAATTTGCAGTCACAGCCAAGCAGTCACGCGTACCAATAGAACCGTAGTGTTCGGTAGTGCGTACTGCGCCATACCTCAACATGCAAATTGACACCACAGCTCACATCGTCAACAACTTGCAGCTAGTTTCTACCGATCTGCCACGGGACCAAACAATAAACAACTGAACAAATTGTAAGCAGAGCGACGAATTTCCCGGTTTTCCAAAGGAATCCAGGGGAATTTGCGACAGATTGTACAGTTTCTTTGTAGTCGATTGATAGTTAGAAGATGGTAATGTAAACATGACTTACGCGCCGACAAGTTGCGCAAGTCCAGGTAAACATCTGTTCACGTAACATTCTCTGTTTTCTAGTAAATCTTGCACGCCCGCTTATGTACGAGCAACCACGTCCCCGCCTCTATCATGGAGCGCAGTCATTCCGAGGGATGACGCAAAGGGATTATCCAAGATAGCTTGTTCCCACGACAGCACCAATACATTCCGGGGCATTCAGGATTGGTCCAGTAAATCGGATGGGAGTAAGGCATGACAAATTATCTCAATCTTTCTTCACCCACTGTCGATTCGGTGGCGACATTGATTACAAACGAAGATGTTTTGAGCACAATTCACGCACTCTTTGAAGCCAAACAATTTTCTCAGGCGTATCAGCTCTTCGCCAAGCAGATCGATTTTCTACTCGATACTGTTACCAGCACAACATTACGTGAATTTTTGGCCCAGGCACCGGATCATCTACGTCAGCAAAACGCACATTATCTCTATTGCAAGGGGATGGTATGTCGACGCGAAGATCAGCGTGAAGAGGCAATCGGCATGCTCGAACGAGCCAGCCAACTTTTTCTGGGCGCTAATGCGCACAGCGAGGCAGCGCGCTGCCTCATCGAGATTGCCCACGTGTTCCACAGCCAGGAAAATTTCTCGATGGCAACCCACTACTTAACGGGAGAGGTGTTGCCCCTGCTCAAAAAGCACCAGGATATCGGGCCAGACTTGCATGCCCTCTTCTTCCTACACATGGCCCACCTGGACACTGATATCGGTCAGCTAGAGGCCAGCCAGCGCCATGCCGAAAAGGCTCTGCAGCTATATGCAGCAACGGGAGATCTCTACGGCCAATTTTGTGTTCAACTGCGCATCGGTCGCAATTTTACGCAGACCGGAAACTATGCCGATGCCCACGACCGCCTCCAACTGGCTCGCCGCTACTTTCACATTGGCAAGTTTAAGGCCAATGCAGAAATTTTGTTGTTGAATGCTGAAATTCATCTGCGGTGGTATCAGGGTCTCCATGAAGATGCCTTGAATGTGGCTATGCTCTACCGCAAAATCGCTGATTACAAACAGTTGCCCAATGCCCGCGTTTATGCGCGGATTCTCATTGGTAATCTCTATCGGGACAAAGGCGAGTTTGCGGCAGCTGCTCAATGGTATGACAGCACGCAAGAGGTGCTGACAGCGCACCAGTTCAGTGGTTTTCAACCCTGGCTCTATGCGCACCGTGCCTGGCTCTCGATCCTGGAAGGGAAACTAGACGCAGCAGAAGAGCTTTGCCATGCAAGTTTACAGACGAGCGATCGGGGACAAAAGATGAGTTTTCAGGTTCAACAAGCTGTATTGCACCTCGTACACGGTCGCGCTCAGGCCGCAGAACCACTGCTGCAAGAGTCACTCTCGTTTTACAAAACCTCTGGCGATCCATTGGCCTGTGGGATGATCCGGATCTATCTGGCCTATTCAGCAATGCGCACGGAGGAGCCCAGCGCGCTGCTAGACCACCTGGATCAAGCCTTCGCCCTGTTGGATGAACGGCAGCTCGATCTGTTGCCCCACTGGTGGCATCCACGCCTGGTCGCGGAGGTTTGCAGCCAAGCCTTGGCAATTGATCTCTATCCCGAAACTGTACGTCAACTCTTTATCAATCGGCTCGGTGACCATGGTGTCCTCCCGCTAACCAGGTTGCTGCGGGCAGATGATTTGGATGTGCGGCAACGAGCTCACAATATATTGAATGTGGTAACAGGACAGAACAACACAATGCTAGCGCACCTGCCAGATAGTCGAGCAAAGCAGATCCTACAAGAACTGTTGGAACAGGGTCATCTGCTACCAGATGGGTACCCGCGTCTGGAATATGAACTGATGACAGCCCGTCAGCGGCGTCACCCCAATCCCACGCTCATTGTTGTCTTTGTTTTGCATGTGCTTGGCTACAAACGGAATACCATTGCCGACCGACTCGACTGTTCGGTTGAAAATGTGCGCAACTATATCACCACGATCTATCATCGCTTTTCACTGCCCGCGAGCGACTTTAACAGCCGCCTGGCTCGGCGCGAAAATTTGGCTCAAATTGCCCGTGATGAAGGGTTTGTCCTGTAACCGTCACCACCGGAAAGGGTGTTTGTTCAGATCGACACCTACAGATCTGCAGCAACAAAAAGGGCAGAATCGTCGCGTCAAGGTCAAGACAATTCTGCCCCAGAACCCACTGGAACTCTGGCTCAGACCAAGTACCTTTTGACAACCGCCATCTCAGCCCGCAGTCCTGCCCATTCGTCGGCATTGGGGCCATCATAGATCAACGAATAGGGGCCACGGAAACCAGCATCCTGACAGAGCTGTAGCGACCGTTCATAATCTGTGCGTTCCATCTCATCCGTTGCCGAGAAGTATGCTTTGGCGTGACAGGATTCTGCCCGCGGCGCGATCTGAGCCAGATCCGCATACTTTGTACGTCCATGCCAATTGCCCAGATCAATTAACAACCCCACGTGATCAAGGCCATCGAGTGCGGCAAAGACTGCATCCGGTGTTGAGAGCAACTCTTGCCAATTCTCCGTCATCAGCCGCACACCCCGTTCACCGGCATAATCAGCCAACTCATCCAACGCAGCATTGCTGCGGGCCAACGCCGCCGCGCTCGGTGTAGCCCTGCCACCGCTCACTCGTGCTCGGGTTGCACCCAACGTGGCAGCACTGTCGATCCAGCCTTTGATCCACGCTATATCGCGGTCGGCTGTGGTCGGCTCGGCAATGTCACCGCCATCAATCAAGAGCTGCCAAAGCCCGATCCCCGCGTTCTCCAGAGCTTGACGCAATGCAGCCAGATACGCATCGGCGCGCGTGGGTAGATGAAAATGGCAGATCTCGAGCAGGGGGATGCCAAAATCCTGCAATTGGGCGGGCAGCGCCAGCAGCGATAGGGCACCATCCTCCGGAGCAGCAGATGCAGATGGATCACTCGCGGGCCCCGTAATGGGAGGTTTGCCCAATGTCCGGTGCAAGCTCCACGTTGATACAGCCAATCCACGTTGTTCGCTTTTGTCTGTACCACTCGCTGCCACGGCGTCGGCACTGATTCCACCCATGGTTTTCCCCTTTACCTGTTATGATTGAATTGAGACAAAACCGCGTTCACCCACAACTGCTTGCAACTCAGTTTCGCCTTCGTTACTAAAGTAAACTCTGTTTGAACACGGTCGTGCTACCCCTTGGGTAGACCACCAAAAATCTACCATTTTCACGCCAACCGCACGATAGCATACGCTTGCAATCGGATTGCGCTGCTTGCCCGCCCACAGTATACTACGAGACCATATTCTGCCCCACCCACGGTGCCACGCTCGTCTACGCCAAAGCCAGCATCTGATCGAGAAAGCAAATAGACCTCGCACCTTGTGGAGTGCGCATTCTCTACTGCGCACGTCCAGCGTTAGAGAATGCTGATTCTACGATTGTGCGACTTTTAAATGGATTTCTCTATGAGTACATTTCAATGGCAAAGAGTGTCAGTGCATTGCACTGCCCAATGCCACGGCAGCCGGTGTGCTGCCCCTTGATCTCGATACTCGCCCCAGTAACCTGCAAGAGATTCACGAGATCTGACCTACTTGCATTTGGCGCTTTTTTCAGTATGCTATGGGCATGTTTGCATCGAACCGCTTTACTCATGGTCTTTCCTCAACCACAACAGCTTCTGCACCTGAGGTAGCCGTTACCTACATTGGCCACGCCACGCTGTTGCTGGAGATCGATGGTATCCGGCTGCTCACGGATCCCATTCTTTTGCGGCGCATCAGTGGTTTTTTGCGTCGCCACCACCTCTTGCCCAGTACGGGAACGGTGGGCGCGGTTGATGCTGTGCTGCTCTCGCACATGCACCACGATCATCTGCACATTCCATCGCTGCAGATGATTGGCCGCCAAACCCATCTGATCGCGCCCGTGGGTACCAAGTCATTTCTCCGGCGCAAGGGCTTTCACCACGTAACAGAACTGACGGTGGGCGAGAGCGTGCAGTTGGGCAACGTGACCATTGCCGCGACCGAGGCTGTCCACGCAGGTCGTCGCCCCCCCTTTGGTCCCACAGCAGATTCGGTTGGGTTTCTCATTGCTGGCTCGCAACGGCTCTATTTTGCTGGCGATACCGATCTCTTTCCCGACATGGCCACCTTTGCGCCGGCGTTGGATCTGGCACTCTTGCCGGTGTGGGGTTGGGGGCCGACGCTGGGCACGGGGCACATGGATCCACACCGGGCGGCCGAGGCGCTAACACTGTTGAACCCGCGGGTGGCGGTCCCCATCCACTGGGGTACGTTACACCCGCTGGGCATGGGCTGGTGGCAGCCCAACTTTTTGACGGCCCCGCCCCACCGCTTTGCCGCGCACGCGCGGGTGGTAGCGCCCACCGTCAACGTTCAGATCGTGGAGCCGGGGCAGGCACTGGAGCTAGCCCCGGCTTCAAGTTAACACGCAGTCCAATTATCCTCGTTTCATCCCAAACCACCACCCACGCTTCAATGCCATGGTCGTTCAGTCGCGCCTTGCTGGAACGCGTTTTGCATACCCACAACAACAGAATTCCCAAACCAGCAACGTCAATTGACGCGTCCCACCGCTGCCAAGCTGCTCCCAAACCGAACGTGGGCAATGCGAGCGAACGACAGAATCGCAGCCAAAGGGTGGCTGAAAAAATTGGATTGCACATATTTCCCGCTGCGGATAGAATAGAAGCGACCCGTCCGTTTTATGCGCATTCAACCATTACCACGGAGCGTCTGGTTTGGGACCTTTGCACGGCAACCCCGACCCATACCCAATGCTGTTCTGTGGCGGCAGGAACTCATTTGCACCGGATCAAGCCAGAATAAATCCAACTGACAACGGCAAACTCAAGTAACTTCCCACTCACCTCAGGAGAGACCACCATGCCAACGATTTCACACAGAGCGCTTCACACCTTTGGCAAAGAGCTTTTTGAAGCGTGCGACGTACCAGCCGATCAGGCAGCACAGGCCAGCCACCACCTCGTCGAAGCCAATTTGGTGGGACACGATTCCCACGGGGTGATCCGCATTCCCCACTATGTCAGTGCGCTGCAAAGCGGCTCGATCAAGCCGGTGGGCAATCACAAGATCGTGCGCGAATCTCCCGCCTCGCTAACCATTGATGCCAACCGCAGCTTTGGGATCGTCATGGGCTATCAGGCGATGCAGTGGGCTGTTGATCGCGCCAAGCAACACACGTTGGGCGCGGTGGCTGTTCACCAATCCAGCCACATCGGTCGATTGGGCGCCTTTCCTCCGGTTGCCGCGGATCAAGACTGCATTGGGATTCTCATTCTCAACGGTGGGGGACGATTTACCGCGCCCTTTGGCGGCACTAGCCGGCGGTTGCCACCAAATCCGATTGCCATTAGCGTGCCCACCCAAAACGGACCCGCGCTGATGCTCGACATCACCACCAGCATGGCTGCCGGCGGCAAGGTAGATGTGGCCCGTGCACGCGGCAAAGAGGTCCCCACGGGCTGGCTCGTCGACGAGGCTGGCGAGAGTGTAACCGATCCCAATCGTTTCATGGATGGGGAAGTTGCCATGTTGCCCCTGGGCGGGCCACAAGGCTACAAAGGCTATGGGCTCAGTCTCATGATCGATGCCATTGCCGGTGGACTTTCCTGGGCGGGCTGTAGCACGGCGCAACCAACGCGCGGGGGCAGTGGCTGGCTGGCGCTGGCCATCAAGATCGAAAGCTTTATCGATCTCGATGAATATAAACGCGAGGTGCAAGAGCTGATCGACTGGGTGAAATCCTCGAAGACCATGCCAGGGACGGAGAAGATCTATCTACCCGGTGAAATTGAAGATGATATCCGACGCGAACGCGAGGCCAACGGCATCTACATTGAAGAGTCAACGTGGCAGGCGCTGCTTGCGAATGCAGAAGAACTCAAGGTGACAGTTCCCACGCTTTAGCGGCTGTCCGGAACTTCTCTGCGGCGAGCATAGCTGCCAGCGATGTAACGGGAATTACCACCGAATTTCAGGCTAGGCTCTGACGGCAGATCAACTGTTCATCATAGACTCGGCTAGTAGATCCCGGCGTAAATAAGCCCATCGCAAACTGACCCACTTCACGCAAGTAGCTTGGGCTTGTTTATCGCCGTGGTATGTACGCCCAACCGTACTAGTACATCCCGGCGTAAATCAGGCCATGCTTATTTTGCCGCTTGCACTCAGGTTGTACGGTCTGAGTTAGTGCCGTGGTATTTACGCTATACTGTATTAGTGATCGACGAGCACCCCTGACAAAGATCAGACCCGAAAGCATTCGCCTATGCGCAAAGCGCAAAGGGATGACCTTTTTGTATTGCTAACACCAGCCGCATCCGTCACCAGCGCCGATCTGACGTGGCAACAGCAATGGCAGGCAACATATGGTGGCCATTGCACGGATCCCCTACACGTGAGCTTGCAGCGCTTCGTCTGTCCGCCGGCCGCGCCCCTGCACGCGCTCATCGAAGCACTGCAACGCGCAACCGCAAAATTTGCTCCGTTATCATTGGTGGGTGTTGATCTGCGGCCACTCTACTCTGCCTACCGGGATAACTATGTGCTCAAATGTCGTGTGCAGCGCAGCGCAGTGCTGGAAGCGCTCAACAGCACGGTGCGGCAGACGATCCTGGCGCATCAGATCAGGCCCCATTACAATCGGCTTGCCGTACTGGTCACTGTGCTGGAAGACATTGGCTCACCGGCGTCACTGGCGCCCCACCCCCTGCCCGTGCCGCTATCCCTTTGTACCGCAGCCCGCCTGCTCGTTTCGCGGGTGACGGGGCAAGAGGAGTATGAACACATTGCCAGCTGGGATCTGTAGCAGTCGACTCATCCCAGTCATTTCGCTGTGGTACGGATTCACAATTGGACTGGCCCAACAATCTACCCTTGGCGATCGTGAGACGGGATCTCGCTGGATAAGCACACCCGTACAAACATACCCGTGCAAACATAACCATGCAAACACGACCGTGCAAACACAACCGTGCAAACATAACCGTGCAAACACAACCATGCAAACACAACCGTGCAAACATGACCGTGCAAACACAACCGTGCACTAGCTACATAGCACTTTTATCAATGGATGAAGCGAGACCCGTACTCCACAGGTAATGGAAAGTGATATGAACCTAGACCCTTACAAACATAACCGTGCGACGAAAACAACAAGAACAAAGGAGCAAAGAGATGCCGAAGATTGAAAAGCTTTTCCGCGCCCCCTACGGGGTGCCCAATGGGATCCAGCAGACGGATCAAGGGCTTTGGATTGCCGATCAGATCACCGACCGCGTGATGCTGGTTGACCCCAACGAGCCCATCGACTATTACGGCGTGCCCAAATACATCCACGACATTCCCACCGAGTCGTCAAACACGAGTGGTTTGGGCTGGGACGGCAACGCGCTCTGGCTAGCCGCCAACGGCGATGCACACCTTTGGCGGCCAGCGCGGCCCACCGATGCCAGCGCCCACGACGGTGCCATTCTCAAAGTCGATCCAAAGACAGGGGCAACGCTCGAACGCTATCCGCTGCCCGGGGGCGGTGGGACCCATGGCCTGGAACTCGATCGGTTTGAAAGCGACACCATCTGGCTGACTACCCTCAAAGATCAGACCCTGAGCAAAATGCGGATCAGCGATTGGAGCATTCAGCAGGTCATCCCACTCCCGTACAAACGTGCCCACGGCGTTGTGCGCGTGGAGGATGGCGTGTGGGTGGTCCACACCGCGGATCGAGTGATCGTCAAACTAGCCCTCGACGATGGCCACGAATTGGATCGGATCGAGGTACCAGAGCCACACGCGGAGCCGCACGGTCTATCCTACTATGGCGATGGCTTTATCTATTGTGATGCGAGTTCTGGTTGGGTGGCAACAATTACCGGGTAACATCACGCGGTAGGGCCGGAGGCGATCGAGGCGGGGAAAGAGCAAAAACGGCCAATAAAAAAATCAGAGACAGCGTTCCCCCGATAGCGGTACGAAACCGCACGCTGTCCCTGACAAGCGAAAGTATAGCACGATTAACAGGAAATGGCAAATCGCTTACATCGCAAATGCACTTTCACGCGAATCGTCTGCCGACGGAGCTTGCAAATAGCCACCGCGCCCAGGCTTTACCCGCGCCAGGCCACCCAAAAGAGGCAGAGCCAGCCAATGATCAAGGCCACGCCTCCAATCGGGGTAATGGCTCCCAACCAAGTATAGCCGGTGAAAGCCATTGTGTAGAGGCTGCCAGAAAAGATCAGGATGCCAATGATAAATGCCCACCCCGCCACCGTGGGCAGGCTTGACGTGGGCCAGCGCTCGATCGCCACCACAACAATGATCAATGCCAACGCATGGTAGAAGTGATATTTGACCCCGGTCTCGTAGTTGGCCAGCAGATTTTCGGCAACGCGCCCGCGCATGGCGTGTGCGCCAAAGGCACCCAACCCCACGGCCAGCGCCCCCAAGAGGCTTGCCGCGGCAAAAAACAGTCGTTCCATTATCCTATTCTCCCGTTCTTCTATTTTCCGGTTGTAGTTATTCTCCGGTAGCAATTGGGCGCGATGGATCGGTGATCCAGTCGCTCCAGGATCCAATGTATACCCGTGCGCCGGGGCCAAAGCCAGCATGTTCCAGCGCCAGCAGATTGTGGTGCAGGCTCACACCCGAACCACAGTAAAAGATCGTCTCTTCTGGGCGCTTGTCTGCCAGCAGCTCACTAAATCGCTGACGCAGCGCTGCCGGCGATTTAAAGGTGCCATCGTCATTCAGGTTGTGGGCAAAATAGGCGGACTTGGCCCCAGGAATGTGGCCAGCAACGGGATCCATTGCCCCGCTCTCGCCGCGGAAACGTCCTTCGTCACGGGCATCAAAGAGTTGACAAGCGCCTGTTTCAATGTTTGCAAGCACCGCCTCGGCACTCACCTGCATATGCTCTTGTGGATAGGACAGAAAACGGGCGCGGGGGCGCGTCTCTTCCCCGCTGTGGGTGGGGCGCTCTTCACGCTGCCAGGCCCGGAAATCGCCATCGAGCACGGCCACATTCATGTGCCCCAGCCAGCGCAACATCCACCAGAGTCGCCCAGCATAGAGCCCACTGGCATCGTCATAGGCCACCACCTGTGTGCGTTCATCAATTCCCCAGCTCGACAGCGTTTCCACAAAATCGGCGGGTGTTGGCAACGGATGGCGCCCGGTTTGGCCCGGCACAATCGGCCCCGACAGATCCGCGTCGAGGTGAGCATAGATTGCACCCGGGATGTGCGCTTCTTGATAGTGTTGACGGCCGGCCGCGGGATCGTCGAGTCGAAAACGGCAGTCGACCAACGCCCAATCGGGATCGCCCACGTGGGGCGCCAACTCCGCGGTTGAGATCAGCGTCGTGTGAGGCATTGTTCTGTCCTTATCAGTTCCATCGACTCTCATGGAGAAAAGAGATAGACCTTGCAGCTTGCGGCGTGGGCATTCTCTCGTGCGCACCTCTAGCGTTAGAGAACGCTGATCCCACCATTGAGCAACGTTACCATGATTTCTCAATCAGTCGGTTTGCGGTTGATGCGCCGTCGGTAACGAGCCATGGTCTACCGGGACGACGTTCTTCAAGTATTGGCGACGGCCATGCGCCCATTCCGACAACATGGACCGCAGGGGCTCATTATACCCACGGGGGTCCGATTGCGTAAAGCCCGCCGGGTCAGCAATCTGGCAGCTCAGACCCGGCCCTTTCCCAAATCATCAACAGCCCAGTATAATAGAGGCCAATAGGAGGGAACACGAGCCCCCGGTCCTCTTTGCAACGTGACGCTTGCAGCTGCACTTACATAACGTACGCACCGAGCAGAGCCTACCAGTGGAGAGCAGGCAACGCGACTGGTGGATTTTCTCGACAAGTTGCGTACGTCCAGACGTCATCGATCAACTCGACACGAACCTACAGCAAAATCGAAAAACCAAAATCGAAAAACGCAAATCAGAAAGTGAACGAACATGAAACCGAACCGTTGCAAACAGCGCATGGCCGAGGGCAAAGTGCCGGTCGGCCACATGATCGGTGAATTTGGCACGCGCGGGATCGCCCAAATTTTGGATAATACCGATATCGACTTCGTGGTCATCGATACTGAACATGGCGCTTTTACCATTGATCAGTTGGCCGATCTCGCGGCCTGGTTCAAAGTCTCCACCATTGCGCCCTTTGTCCGCGTTCCCCAGGTCGACTACCATTTCATTGCACGGGCACTTGACGCGGGACTACTTGGCATTATGGTGCCCAACGTCAAGACCGCGGCCCAGGCCAAGGCAATTGTCGATGCGGCCAAATACGCTCCACTGGGCGACCGAGGGGTGATCCTCGGCAACGCACAGACTGACTACAAAGCCGCGGACCCCGCCGACTTTTTACAACGCTCCAACGAAAACACCACCATCATCTGTCAGATCGAAAGCGTGGAAGGGCTGGAAAATCTGGAAGCCATTGCCACGACACCGGGCATCGATGTGTTGTGGGTCGGCCATTTTGATCTGACCAATTCCATGGGAATCCCGGGGCAATTCACCGACCAACGCTTTCACGACGCACTGAAGAAGGTAGTCGCGGTGGCAAACAAACATGGTTTGGGCGCGGGTATTCAGCCGAGTAGCCTCGCCCACGCCCAAGAGTGGATGGGCATGGGCTTCAATGTGATCTCCTACGGCATCGACTTTGGCGTCTATGCTGGCGCGCTCAAGCAAGCAGTCTCTGCCGTGCGCGAATTGCCCGTTGGCAGCAAATAATCGGTAAGCCTCGATTGCTCCCCATCTCGCCACGAGATGGCCGGTAGCAATGTGAGCTATGTAGATTGCTCCCCATCTCGCCACGAGATGATCGGTAGCAATGTGAGTTAATCAACAAAGGAATTGCCATGAGCAACACCTATCAATTTGATGAAGTGGGACGGCTTCCGCTGCCCGGCGACAACGTGGCGATCACCACGCGCCGGCTGGAAGCAGGCACCACCATCCGCTACCGTGACACCAGCTTTACGCTGGATCAGACCATCCTGGAAGGGCATCGTTTTGCCATTCAGCACATTGCACCGGGCGAGCCGCTGCTTTCGTGGGAGCTGCCCTTTGGCATGGCAATCCGAGCCATTGAACCAGGCACCTATGTGATCAACGAAAGTGCCCTACACGCGCTGCGCGATCGTACGCTCGACTTTGATCTGCCTGCGCAGGCCAACTTTGCCGATGACATTCATCCCTATGTGCTCGACCGTGAAACCTTTCAACCAGCGGAGCGGCTGCCCGCGTATGCCGAGACCCGCACCTTTCCCGGCTATCGTCGGGATGGCACGCGCGGCGTGGGCACGCGCAACATGATTGTGCTCCTGGGCACAACCTCGCGCACGGGCGGCTACGTCAAGCAGTTGGCGGCACGGCTGCAGAACGAAGTGGGCACCCATGCCAACGTGGATGGCATTGTGCCCGTTGCTCACACCGAAGGCGACGTCGAAAACCCCAACAACCTGACGCTATTGCTGCGCACGCTCGCGGGCTTCATTGTCAACCCCAATGTGGGCGCGGTACTGGTGGTCGACTATGGCATTGAGCCGGTGACCAACGCCATGTTGCACGAATATATGATCGAGCATGGCTACGAACTCGACGCGGTCACCCATCAATTTCTCTCACTCAGCGGCGGCTTTCAGGAAAATCTGGCCAAGGGCGAAGCAATCGTGCGCGAGTGGTTACCCGTGGTCAACCGCGTCGAGCGCACGGACGAATCGGTTGCCCACCTAAAGATCGCGCTGCAATGTGGTGGTTCCGACGCCTTTTCCGGCATTTCGGGCAACCCGTTGATTGGCTGGGTGGCGCGAGAACTGATCCGCCACGGCGGCGCGGCCAACCTGGCAGAGACCGACGAATTAATCGGCGCGGAACCCTATGTGCTTGGCAAGGTGCGCGATCTGGCAACGGCCCAAAAATTCCTCGATCAGATTGCCCGCTTCAAAGAGCGGGTGGAGTGGCACGGCGCGTCGGCAGAGGGCAACCCGTCGGGTGGCAATAAATATCGAGGGCTCTACAACATTGTGCTCAAATCGATTGGCGCGGCGCGCAAGAAAGATCCCGCTTCGCGCCTCGACTATGTAATCGATTATGGCGAGTTGATGCGCGAGTCGGGCTACTATTTCATGGATAGTCCCGGCAACGATCTCGAGAGCATTGCCGGGCAGGTGGCCAGCGGTTGCAACCTCATCTTCTTCGTCACCGGCAATGGCTCGATCACCAATTTCCCCTTCGTGCCCACGCTCAAGGTCGTCACAACCACACGCCGCTACGAGTTGCTTGCCAAGGATATGGACATCAACGCGGGTGCCTATCAGGATGGCATGCCCATGGACGAGTTGGGACAACAGACCTTTGATCTGACTGTCAATGTGGCCGCGGGCGAGCGCACCGTGGGCGAAAAGGCGGGCCATGCCCAGGTGCAGATCTGGCGCAACTGGCAACAGACCGACAACAGTCAGCTCGGCACGTTGCTCAGCCAGCCCAAGCCCGCGGGCACGCCCATTGCCATTCAAGCCACCGACGCCACCTCACCGATTCGCTTTAGCATGCAGCAGATCGAGGGCGCAACCGTGGCCGACCGGATTGGCCTCATTCTGCCCACGAGCCTCTGTGCCGGGCAGGTGGCCAACATGATCGCCATGCGTCTCAACAAGCAGGGATTGGGGCAGCCGACCGGCATCTCGCGCTATGTGGCGCTGGCCCACACCGAAGGCTGCGGCAATTCGGGGGGCACAGCCGAAGAGATGTACGCGCAGACGATGGTCGGCTATGCCTTTCACCCGCTGGTGCGCCACTGTCTGCTCTTGGAACATGGCTGTGAAAAGACCCACAACGACTTCATGCGCCACCAGATCGAGGCATTGGGGGGCGACATGGACAAACTTGGCTTCGCCAGCATTCAGCTCGACGGTGGCATTGAAAAGGTGATGCAGAAGGTGGAGAACTGGTTCGCCGAGCAGCTGGCTGCCGACAAACCGCCCCAAACCACGGATGTGGGTGTGGGCGCGCTGCGGTTGGGGCTGCTCACCGATGGGCCGGTGACAGAGAGCGTGGCCACGCAGTTGGCTGAACTGACCAAACTGCTTGTCAGCGCCGGGGGGACAGTGGTTGTGCCCGAAAACGCGGGTCTACTCTCCGCGCCAGCCTATCGCAACCAGGTGCTCTCCGCGCCAACGGTGTTACCGTCGTTGGGCTATGGCGAACACGCGGCGCAGCCAGGCTTTCACATCATGGCAACGCCCACCGAACATTGGGTCGAGACGCTCACCGGCTTTGCCGCCACCGGGGTCGATGTGATCGTGGGGCACGTGGCAGCGCAGCCAATGCAAACCCATCCATTGGTGCCAGTGTTGCAGATTGCGGCAACGGAAAGCATGGAACGCTTTGCCGCGGATCTCGATCTGTTGCTCGAAGGCGCACCGGCCACGTGGAATGAACAGATCTTGCAGCTGCTCAAACAGGTGATCGAACACGAGTATGCGCCCAAGCTCTACCAACAGGGCAATATTGACTTCCAATTCACGCGGGGGCTGCTGGGCGTCTCACTCTAGCCACCAGTTTGCAACGCCTGCATGTGGCACAATCAGATGGCACAATGTAGCCTTTGAGCTAGCATAATTTTGGCTAGCGAGAACAGAATGGGGATCTCCGCCAATGGAGATCCCCATTCTGTTTTGCACATGACTTGCGCACCGAGAAGAGCGTACCAGTGGAGAGCAGCCAACGCGATTGGTAGCTCTTTTCGGCAAGTTGCGCAAGTCCAGTTGCAATTGAATTCACATATTCTGCAGATTCTTGTGCTATGCTGTCAGCAGAGGAATCGTTTAGCCTGGAAGTAATTGACGCTGCAACCTATCAAGAAAGCGAAATTGCCATGGAACATGATGATCTGCCAGTGGGCCGCATTTTGGGCCGCCGTGAAATTCTAGCTATTTTTGGATTCTCCACCATTGCCGTCATGGCGGGATGTGTGCCAGTGCGCCAGCTGCCATCACCGCGGGGTGGCGGCGAGCCAGGGAATATGGGTGGCGCGAGTGACACCACATCAACCACATCAATGTGTATTGTCAGCCCCGAACAGGCCCAGGGCCCCTACTTCTCGGATGTGCAGCTCAATCGCGCCGACATTCGCACCGATCCGGCGGACGGCACGGTGAGCGAAGGTGCCCTGCTGCAACTCACGCTCAACATAAATCAGGTAACAGAGGAGCGTTGCGAGCCACTGCCCAACGCCATTGTCGACATCTGGCATTGCGATGCCCATGGCGTCTATTCCGATTTTGCCGGCGAGAGCAGCGCGGGGCAGAAGTTCTTGCGCGGCTACCAGGTGAGCAATGACGCGGGCGTGGTCCAATTCACGACGATCTATCCCGGCTGGTATCGAGGGCGCACGGCGCATATTCATCTCAAGGTGCGTACTGAAGATGAGAGCGGTCAGGCATATGATTTTACGTCACAATGCTACTTTGATGACGAGGTGACTGACCAGATCTATAGCCAAGCGCCCTATACCAG
Organism: Caldilineaceae bacterium; assembly: GCA_965228585.1. Taxonomy (GTDB): domain Bacteria; phylum Chloroflexota; class Anaerolineae; order Caldilineales; family Caldilineaceae; genus JAHBVH01. Next base: position 306,787 of record CBDDHX010000004.1, on the reverse strand, counting down.
CCGCCCCAATCGCAGCACGCGCAACAGCAACGATGGCATTTACAACAGCGGCGGCGAACGCATGGTGGTGGGGATCACCCCGACCGATGAAGGCTATGCGGGGACGCTCGACATTGGAATCTACATGGCAGTGAAGTCGTAACAATACGGGACTGCGCGCATCCACCTTTACCCAAAACAGGAAAATCTCTGCAACGGGCGCGGCGATTCGAGCGGAACGTGGCCTCGCCCACTGATTCGCCAGTGGCCTTCGACAAATGAAAGATGCACCGGCAGAGATGGCGGTGCACACAAAATTCAGTAACCGATCGCACCTGTGTGGCGCGATATTAACAGCCGGGGGGACAGCTTCCCCCGGCTGTTGGTCTTACACTGCCAGCACCAACCCCGCGGGTAGCGCCTCACCAAAGATCCAGGCCTGGTCGGCGTCGCTCTGCTGGCTTTCGGCATCAGCCAGCAACTCTTGTAGATGCGCGGCATGGGTGAGCGGCTCCAGCCATTGGGCCACCGCGGCGCGCACGGGTTCGGGCACATCACGGGCGCGATCGCCGGTCCGGTTGGCCAGGTGAACGAGCACACGCCCCACGCTCTCGCGCCGCGCCAGATTGAGCGCCAGCAACCCTTCGACCCAGGCCGCGGCATCGTCGGCAGGCACCAGCCGATCGAGTGGCCCATACATCGCGGTGCGGGCACCGAAGCGGCTCAGCGCCCACAGCTCTTTGGCATTCGGTTCGCCCTTGCCCTTGCGCAATTTGGCCAGCAACGTGCGTCCCAGCAGTACTTTACTGTTGGCGGGTAAGCGCTCGAAATTGGCCAGTGCCAGCCAGACCTCTAGCTCCTCGGCCGTGCTCAGATAGGTGGTGCTACCCTTGCCACGCCCTTTGCCCTTGGCCGACTTTTTCCCCTTGTTGCTCTCTTGCAATGCCGAGCGGACCTGTTCATAAATTTGCAACTGATGGCCAGCCTTCAGGCCGCCAGCCACGCGCCGCCAGAAGATCCACCATTCCGTCCGCACCTGGGGCCGATTGAAATTCACGCCGGCCAGATAGAGCCCCCACACCTGCTTCATGCGCAGCTCGTCACCGGGATCCCCATAGCCGGGACGCAGACAGAAGCCCAATAGATTGAGCCAAAACGCCTCGTGCTGAAAAGAGCGCTTGCGCCCTTCCGCAACGTCCAGAAAGGTGTCGGCCAGCTTGCGGATCAGCTGTGTGGGCCACGCTTCTTTCTCTAATTCCAGAATGTGCTCCAGCCGTTTGCGCAACCCTTCGGGGGCATAGTTGGCCACGTCCGCGTCGTCGCCAAAGGTGCGGCGGATTGCACTCCGGGCCGCTTCCAACGTGGCATCCTCGACAATGGTCTCGATTTTGCCGGTGGCGGACGTTGCCTCAACCTCGCCACGCACGTCAAACGCAAGCTGCCAACTGTGCTCGCTCTGTTTCGATTGGCACCACAGTTCCAGCGTGCCGATCTCCGTGAGCCGTACCGCCAATTGCACCGGCAGCTGTTGCGCTACCCCGCGCCGCCCATAGTGCAGAATTGTGCGGATGGGCGGCAAAACTGTTGTTTCGGTGGCATCCAATGTCACCACCTCGCCCAGCTTGTCGCCCAGTCGGGTACTCGACGCATAGAGCTGGAAAGAGACGGGCTGATTCGTCAGCGCGGCAAATTCTGGCTCATCGAGCGTCACCTGCGTGCCCTCTTCGGTCCCGCGCGGCAACAGACAGACAGCCGCGTACTCGGTGGCATCGGGCTCTGCAGCCGCAATACCAACGTAGTATGTGCGCGGGCTGCCACTGCCGACGCGCACACCCTCTCCCTGACGCACCAGACCATAGTAGGCCGCGCCGGTTGCCACGGCCAGGTCGAGCCGCGGATTGGGCAGTTCGATGGGGGCATAGTCGGCCCCGGCCCCATCTTGAAACCACCTGCTGACCAGCTCTGTCAATCGCTGCCGGAGCAGGGCTGGCTCCATCACACCGCCATTGAAAAGCAGATAATCGGGATGGGGATGTTCACGCCCACTCTCCTCGGCCAGCAGACCGCGGAAGCGCCGCCAGAAATTGGCCAGATGACGCGTGATGCCGGGGTCTTGCACATAGGGCAGGCCCAGCTCGGAGAGACCGGAGCGCCGCCCTTCATGCAAGGGGGTCGTCAGCTCGATCTGTGGAAAAAAACCGGCCAACAAGACCTCATCTACCTCGGCTTGGGTGAGGGTCGTGTTGAGCGTGTTGCCAATGAGCGAGCGCCCGCTGCCCACAACGGTAATGTCGACCGCGGCATTGGCATCCGGCGCGCCCAGCAGCTGCTCCTTGGCTTTGCGACACTGTTGCACCAGTTGATGCCAGCGCGCGGCATCGAGTTTGCCCGGCTGACCAAAAAGCTTCATTTCGACGTGACGCCCCAGCGCCAGATCCATGTTGTCGCCGCCGAGCAACAGATGGTCACCCACGGCAAGCCGATTGAAGCGCAAACCAGCTTCGCCAGCACGCACGCCAATGGCGGTGAAGTCAGTGGTTCCCCCACCGATGTCACAGACGAGAATGAGCTGGCCATCCTGCATCTGCTCGTGCCAATTTGCCTCGTGGCGAGCCAGCCAGGCGTAAAAAGCAGCCAGCGGCTCTTCGAGCAGCAATACTCGACCCAAGCCGGCAGTGCGTGCGGCATCGAGCGTCAACTCGCGCGCCACTTCGTCGAAAGACGCGGGAACCGTGAGAACAACCAACTGATTTTCCAGCCGCAGATCGTCGTCAATTAGCGATGATGCTTCCCCTGCTTTCTCCGCTGTCTCCTCTGTCGCCATTGTGGCATTCCACGCTGCACACAGATGTTGCAGGTAGCGCGTGCTCGCCGCAACGGGCGAGACCTGCTCGACTTCGGCGGGCGCACCCCAGGGCAGAATGGGCGCGGTGCGATCCACAGCACCATGGGCCAGCCATGATTTTGCCGAGGCGACCAAACGGCCCGGCACCTTGGCCCCCTGCTCCCGCGCGCCTTCACCGACCAGATCGGACGGTTCGCTCGACCAGGGTAGCGCGGTGCTGCCGGGGGGTAGATCATATTCGCCGGGGAGATAGAGAAAGGAGGGCAGGACGGGGCGATCTCCCATGGTGCCTGGGGCGATCAACTGAGGAACATTAAAAATGTGAATGGTGGGCGGTGCGTCCGCAGCTGCGTCGGCAGCCAGATCAACATAGGAGAGTGCAGAATTGGTGGTGCCCAGGTCGATACCGATGATATAACGGTAGCTGTGTGAGTTGAGGTCGTCACTGTCCAAGGCATCGACAGTCAAGTCAGCAGTCCGATCAGCGGTTTGATCAGCGGTTTGATCAGTAGTTAGATCAGTAGTCAAGAAAAATCTCCCATCACTCATCAGTTGGTTCACAGCTGTATTGTAGGTGGGTTTCACGTGGGCGTCAACTGTTGAGGGGATGGCAATCTGCGCGCCACCAGCGTCTGTTTAAGCGGCGGATCGGGATGTGCGCACAGAATCTCGACCACACTGTTCTTACAGTTGGCATTTAGCAAATGCTGTAGGAAAATGATTGAAAGTCATCGCCACACAGTCAGCACCGCACAGTCATCGCCACACAGTCATGAATGAGCCGTGCTCACAAGCGATGCCCAGGAAACGGGGCCAAGGATCTGTCCACCAACAGAGCGCTTTTGAACGCTTGACGGGTGAAGCAGCACGCCAAATTGCCAATTCAAAAACGGACAGACCCTAGTAGATCCCGGCATGGATAAGCCCATGGCAACCCAACCCATTGCACGCAAGTAGCTTGGGCTTGTTTACCACCGTGGTATGTACGCCCAACAGTTCTACAGTGCGGTTGGCTTGAAAACGGTAGCTTTCCCGCTTGCCGGAACTACTCTTTTCAAACAGAGCCCACTTTAGATGAACTTGCCAGACCAGAGGTATCTTGTTGAAATGGAGAGATTGAATGTCACAAGCAGCAATCGATGGCTATCTTGCCCTACCCGACGCCGATAGCGGCACGCCGGTTCTGGTGCTCCACGCCTGGTGGGGGCTCAATGATACCATGAAAAATTTTTGCAATCGACTGGCCGAAGCTGGTTTTGTGGCCTTTGCGCCTGACCTCTACCACGGCCAAATTGCCGCAACGATTGCCGACGCTGAAACGCTGGGCCAGGCGCTCGATGCCAACCACCTGCGGGCCAAAGCCGAGATTGCAGAGGCCGTCACCTGGTTGCGCGAACGTTCGGGGCCCTCACAACCGGGCATTGCCGTCGTCGGCTTCTCGTTGGGTGCCTACTATGCACTCGAACTCGCGGCCACCGCGCCCCAACAGATCCACGCCGTCGTGCTCTTTTACGGAACCGGCCCGGCAGAACAGAGCGCCGCGCGCGCAGCCTATCTGGGCCATTTTGCCGAACAGGATCCGTATGAACCCTCGGCCAACGTCGACACGTTGGAAAGCGTCCTGCGGGACGCTGGCCGCGCCGTCACCTTCTACCGCTACCCCGGTTGTGGCCACTGGTTTTTTGAAGCAGATCGAGAAGCTTACAACCAGGAGGCGGCAGAATTAGCTTGGGAACGCACCCTGGCGTTTTTGCAAAATTCTCAAACGCAGTAAAAGCCGATCCCAAAATTCGATTGTGGTGCGTAAACCAGCTACAGCCGGCTGCGTGAAGATAGAGAATGCAGGACAGGATTCCAGGACAGAACTGCAGGAGAGATAGCAAAAACCAGCATCAATCAACCCCCGATGGCAATCGAGACCTGGCAACACAGACCAAGCAGATTATCGTGCTGATGATGTTCAGGAATGCTACGCCCAACGATGGTTTGGCGCTGCCATCCCCAGCCAACAATTCTGGAGAGCGTACCATGCAGATCAGAGAGTTGCTTGTTACACTGTTGTTAATCAGTACACTGACCGCTTGCAACGTCCCCTTGCCCACTGCACCGCCAACACAGTCTGCTAGCCAATCCGAGCTAACTCCGCAAGCAGATGAATCGGTGAAGATGGTACTGCCAGCGCGTCTGCCCACGGCGGCCCCTCAGACGGGGATTCGTCCCCTAGCGCCTGACACAGTAGCAGATGACACAGTAGCGGATGACACAGTAGCAGATGACACAGTAGCAGATGACACAGTAGCAGATGACACAGTAGCAGATGACACAGTAGCAGATGACACAGTAGCAGATGACACAGTAGCAGATGACACAGTAGCAGATGACACAGTAGCAGATGACACAGTAGCAGATGACACAGTAGCAGATGACACAGTAGCAGATGACACAGTAGCGGATGACACAGTAAAGAAGAAAGTCGCTGACGAAGACACACTGGCCACGTTTGCCAATTTCATTGAAGAGGCCCGGATTGACTTTGAAATTCCTGGTGTTGCCGCGGCGGTTGTTCAGGGCCAGGAGCTCCTGTTGGCCCGGGGCTTTGGCGTGCGCGATCGCCGCACAATGGCACCGGTCACGCCAAATACACTATTTCACATTGGCTCCACCCATAAATCAATGACTGCGCTCTTGATTGCCACCCTGGTTGATGATGGGCTGTTGGCCTGGGATACGCCGGTGATAGCGATCTATCCAGATTTTGCGCTGTCGGATCCAGCAGCCACCAACAAGGTCACGCTGCGCCACCTGCTGAGCATGAGCAGCGGTATCCCCGCGGACGCCGAAGATCGCTTTGATCCAGAGCGCGAGGAGGCTGCCGATCTCTTCTTTCTATTGCCAGAGATTGCGCTGTTGGGCCAACCAGGCGAGCACTTTAGCTACAGTAACATCTCTGCCGCGGTCGCTGGCTACATAGGCGTGTTGGCCACCACGGACGAAACAGATTCTCTATACGAAGAGTATGCCGCTCTGCTCCAGGCGCGCGTACTGGATCCCATTGGAATGCAGCACGCCACCCTCGCGGTCGAAACAGCATGGGCCAATCCTGACCACGCCTCACCCCACCGATGGACAGAGAGGGGAGCCATTGCCGTCGAGTCCCATGATTTTACCGGCGATCCACTGGCACCTGCGGGTAGCCTGAAAGCAAATGTGTTGGAGATGGGGCGCTACTTGAGCACACAGCTACGGCGCGGCATTGCACCGGACGGCACACGGGTGGTGTCGGCAGAGAATCTAACGGCAACGTGGCGGCCACAGATTGCAGATCCTGAGCGTGGTGATGCCTATGGCATGGGTTGGGGTATTGACAGAAAGGATGGTCTGCAGGTAATCGCGCATGAAGGTAGCTACGATAATTTTAGTGCGCTGCTGCTTTTGGTGCCGGAAAAGGACGTGGGTCTCGTGTTGCTGACCAATCTGGATGATCCCGGGGATTTCCTGGCCGTTGTAAAGGAACGATTTCTGGAATTGCTGCGGTGAGTGGTGCCACGGTCTGGCACCACTCACTGCTATTCTACCCAAGTAGGAGGTGTCGCTTGCATCGCACAAGTGAAACGATCTGGGGCAAAGTAGTTTGCTTGCACCTGTGCAACGCACTCGGTTGCGCCGTGGCGTAGCTCGCAATAGTTACGGTGGGGGCGCACCTTTGCGGCCGTCGCCGGGCGAGCCCTACAGACGAAACTGCATGTTGTAGAGCAGGGCATAGGTACCGCCCGCGGCCAGCAGCGTTTCGTGGGTGCCCTGCTGTTCGATCCCGTTCTCCGTCAAGACGACAATGCGTTGGGCGTTGCGCACGGTGGAGAGTCGATGGGCGATCACGAGCGTCGTGCGGTTGTTGGTCAACGTCTCCAGCGAGGCCTGAATGGCCTGCTCGCTTTCGTTGTCGAGCGCGCTGGTTGCCTCATCCAGAATAATGATGGCGGGATCTTTCAGAAAGACGCGGGCAATGCTCAGCCGTTGCCGTTGCCCTCCAGAGAGCTTCACACCCCGCTGCCCCACCTCCGTTGCATAGCCATTGGGCAGCGCCATGATAAAGTCGTGGGCATTGGCCTGCTTGGCCGCCGCGATCACCGCGGCCTCGTCGGCATCGGGCTGGCCATAGCGAATGTTATCGAAGACCGTACCGGCAAAGAGATAGATATCCTGTTGCACAATACCAATGTTGCGGCGCAGGGAGTGGAGCGCAATCGCGTCGATGGGCACGCCATCAATGCGGATCTCGCCCGCGTCCACCGGATAGAAGCGGGGGATCAGTGAGCAGAGGGTCGTTTTGCCCACGCCCGAAAAGCCCACGAGTGCCACCTGTTCACCAACGCCGATGTGCAGCGAAAAATCGTCGAGAATGGCACGCTCGGCCCGGTGATAGCGGAAGCAGACGTGATTGAACTCGATTTCGCCCCGGGGTTCTTGCAGCACGCGGGCATCGGGCTGATCCTGAATTTCGGGCTCAATCTCCAACAGCTCCATGAAGCGATGAAAGCCGGTCACGCCCTCCTGGTAGAGCCGGGCAAAATTGACCAGCCGCTGAATTGGCTCAACCAAAATGCCGACATAGAGCAGATAGGTCAGCAGATCGGGCAGATCCAGCCGGGCGTTGGCAATGGCTATCCCCCCAAAGACGATGACAACTATGGTGATCAGGTGAGTAAACGCGATCATGCCGCTGGAGAAGAAGGCCGAGCTTTTGTAATCGTCCCGACGGCTCGCAACAAAACGCTCGTTGGCGTGCGCAAATTTTGCGGCCTCCACAGCCTCGTTGGCAAAGGATTGCACCACGCGAATGCCCGCCAGCGTATCCTCCACCTGGGCATTGATGTCGCCAATACGCTCCTTGCTGCGCAGCAAGGCCGCGTTCATCTTGCGATTGAAATAGACGGCATAGAGAAACATTAGCGGCACAAAGAGCAGCAGCAGCAACGTCAGCTCGGTATTCAATGTGGCCGATATGGCAAAGACGCCAACCAACGTCAACAACCCAATGACCAAATCCTCGGGACCATGGTGATAGAGCTCGGAGAGCGAGAGCAGGTCGTTGGTCAACCGGCTCATCAGTTGCCCCGTGCGCTGTTCATCGTAGAAACGAAACGAGAGTTTTTGGTAGTGATCAAACAGTTCGCGCCGCATGTCTCGCTCCATCAACGCGCCCATCATGTGACCGCGGTAATCGACGAAGAAGGTGCAGAGCGTATGCACCGCAACCAGTGCAACCATTGTTGCACCGGTCCCATAGATTTCGTCGCGCACGTTGACCAACTCGCCAGCCAGCACAGTTTTGGTGATGTAACGAACATAGAGCGGCAAGATCAGCGTGATGGCCGCGACGACAAAGGCACAGCCCATGTCGGCAAAAAAGAGGCCCAGATAGGGCTGGTAATATGAGAGAAATTTTTTCCCACGCGATTTCACAGAGAGTCTCCTCGGGTGCGCAAGGCAAGAATTGAATCGTCCAATGTATTAGTCAACGGCTTGGAACTGAAGACGGCCACGGGGCATCCCGTGGCCGTCTTGACACTGCAATCCACTATCACGGGTAGCCGAAGCTATCCCGCACATACTTTTATTTCAGCCTTGTCACCGAAATAAAAAAATCACAGGGCCCATGCACCTGTGATCAATCCCGCGCGCGAAACGTGGAAAGAACGATCTTGCAGTTCCTCTATCAGAGTATCTCTGTCAACGTATCTCTGTCAGAGTATCTCTTGCGGAGGTCGGCTGCCACCGTTCAACGCTGTGTACGTCGCGAGCAGATTCATTCGTGCTGCCCTTGGCGTGGGATAGCTGATTCCCCTACTCATTGCCTACCTCCTTTCGCAAAGTGAAAATTTGTAGCATTGCAAATGCGTATGAAATAGTAGCGAATTTCCTTTTCTTTGTCAAAGCTGCATCTGCGGCGGGTATTGCAGGCGATTGAGAATGACCATGAATTCAGGAGAATAGTACGCACCGACAGCTCGTTTGCCCCACTGTGGGTCGGTACAACGGATCAGGCTTGTTCACTTGACGTACATCCCTGGTTGGTTCAGTCTGTGCGTCCCATTTTCGGGGACATATAGAAGAGGAGCAGATTGAGCGTCCGGTTGAGGCCCCAAATCTGGTACGCACCCGGTTCAGCCTGTGCGTCTGGACGTGGGATCAGAATCATGCGATAATAGTCCCGTGGTTGAGCGTGGGCCAACCGGAATGCTCCCGCTTTGGCTCGCCACGTCTCAGATCTGTGCTGCACGCCACCATCCCCCGCCCGAGCAGGGGCCGAAGACGAAAGTGCCATTTGTCAAAATAGCGTCATTTGTTACAAAAGCGTCATTTGTGAAAACATAGTCAACTGCACAAACTTTATGCCCAAAAAACAATTTTCAACGCCCCCCCGCCGCGTGGCACTCTTTGTCACCTGCATGGTGGATATGCTCTATCCCAACGTGGGGCTGGCCACTGCAGAGCTGCTGGAGCGCCACGGGGTCGAGGTGATTTTCCCGGAAGCACAGACCTGTTGCGGACAGCCCGCCTTCAACGCGGGCTTTCGAGATGAAGCCCGCCAGTTGGCCGAACGTCACCTCAACATCTTCGAGCCACTCGTGAACAGCGGGGAGGTTGAGGCCATTGTCGCGCCAAGTGGCAGCTGCACCACCATGACCTCCCACTTCTATCCGGTGCTCTTTGAAGCCAACCGCCTTTCGCCCATCTATAAACGGGCCCAAGCCCTCGCCGACGTGACCTTTGAGCTGACCGAATTTCTGGTCGATGTGTTGGGGCTCGATGCCATGGGCGCTCAATTTCCCGGCAAGATTACCTACCACGCCTGTTGTCACCTGTTGCGCGAGCTGAAGATCGACGAACAGCCGCGCAAGCTGCTCGCTTACGTTGAGGATGCGGATCTGGTTCCGCTGGAAGGAGCCGAGGATTGCTGTGGTTTTGGGGGGCTCTTTGCCATCAAAAATGCGGGGATCAGCACGGCCATGGGCCAACGCAAAACCCGCCACATCGCGGCCAGTGATGCCGACATCGTCACCCTCTGTGACGTCAGCTGCATGGCCCACATCAACGGATTGCTGCAGCGTCAGGCACAGCGGGCACGCGCCGTTCACATTGCCGAAGTGCTGAACAACCAGATTGATCTGGTGGAGCGGGAAGAGCCCGATACCGCGGCGCCGCCCCCCACCGTTTCGCGCCGCTGGCAAGATGCGCGCGAATAGCCAAACGAGAATTCGTAAAAATCATTATGTCCCAAAGCACAATCGATCTGCACGCGCCATTTCAACAACGGGTTGACCGGGCGCTCGAGAACAAATATCTGAAAACCGCGCTCAACCGGGCCACCGCGCGGATGACGGCCCAGCGGGTAACGGCCATGGGGGCCGTTGATGGCCAGCAACTGCGCGATCAGGTGCGCCAGATGAAGAGTTACGTGATCCGCCACCTGCCCGATCTGCTGGAAACGCTTGAAGCACGGCTCATCGAAAATGGCGCGGTGGTACATTGGGCGCGCGACGCGGCCGAAGCCAACCAGATCATTCTGGATCTGGCTCGCAAGAATCAGGTGGAGAAGGTCGTTAAGTCCAAATCCATGACCACCGAAGAGATCCACCTGAATCAAGCTTTGGAAGATGCGGGGATTGCCGCCATTGAAAGCGATCTGGGTGAATATATCATTCAGTTGAACAATGAGCCGCCAAGCCACATTGTCGCGCCCGTCATACATCGGCGGCTGGAAGATATTGCCGCGATCATGCAACGCACGCTCGACATGCCGCCAACGCTCGATCCCGAAGCAATGTGTGCGCTCGCGCGGGCAAAGCTGCGCCACGAGTTTCTCACCGCGGAGATGGGTGTGAGTGGCAGCAATTTTGCCATCGCCGAAACAGGAACCATCTGCATTGTCACCAACGAAGGCAATGGTCGCTTTACCTCTACGCTGCCCAAAATCTATGTGGCACTGCTGGGAATCGAGAAATTGGTGCCCACCGTTGAAGATGCATTCCTGCAATATCAGGCACTCTGTCGCAGTGCCAGCGGCCAACAGACATCGGTCTATCTCTCCATGACCAATGGCCCGCGGCGGCCCGGCGATCTGGATGGCCCCGAAGAATTTCACGTGGTGTTGTTGGATAATGGCCGCAGCCACATGTTGTCCGCCGGCTATGGCGAAGCGCTGATGTGCATCCGTTGTGGTGCCTGTCTCAACACCTGCCCCGTCTATCGCGAGGTGGGGGGACACACCTATGGCAGCACCTACAGTGGCCCCATTGGTGCCGTGATCAGTCCGTTGCTCTCGCTGCATGTTACCAATGCCGAGCAGCTACCCCACGCCAGCACGCTCTGTGGCGCTTGCCGCGAAGCTTGCCCCGTGCAGATCGATCTGCCCCGCTTGCTGCTGGATCTGCGCAGTGATCAGGTTGCAGCAGGGCAGAGTCGGCTCTTTGACAAGGTGGCAATGCGTGGCTTTGTACAGAGCATGAAGAGCCAACGGCGCTACGAAAGTGCTGGCAAAATGGCCAGCATTGGCAGCAATCTCTTTGCCGGCATGAGCGGCGGCAATCTGAAATTCATGCCCCCTCCGCTGTCGGGCTGGACACAAAGCCGCGACTTTCCGCCCTTTGCACGCAAGAGTTTCCGCGAGCTCTGGCGCGAGCGCAAAAGCCGCCGCCGCTGGATTCGTTGAGTCTCAGCATGAAAAACGGTGCTGAAATCAACGGCCCGTGAGCAACATACCATTTGCGCGTAACCGATTGAAAGAGCTGCCATGACTGCACGTGATGATATCCTCCACAATTTGCGCCAGACCCTGGCGCGCCCAGAGCTGCGTTTTCCGCCGCGCGATCCAGCGCCACTGGGCACAACCACGCGCATGACAGTTACCCAAGCCACGGGCAATCAACAGGAGTTGGCTCTGCGCTTTGGGCAAGAGCTGAAGCGGCTGCATGGGAGCTATCAGATCGTGCAGTCGCCGCCGGAAGCGCGGCTCGCGGTGGTCAGCCAGCTTTTGCAGTGGGCCGAGGCCGAGGCCGCGGAGCGCAAAGGCGCGCAGCTCGAAACGCGGCAAGAGCGAATGGTGCTCAGTTGGGCACCATCGGCGTTGCCAATCCCCGCGCTGCAAGACGCTTTGACCGATCTCGGCTTTCAGCTGGTCACGCCAGACAATTTGGATTCCGCCCCGGCGCGCAATGCCGTACGCCACATCCGGTTCGGGCTCACCGGCGTAGAGGCGGCCTTTGCCAGCACCGGCTCCATGTTGCTGGGAACGGGAGCGCAGACCAACCGTGCCGCCAGCCTGTTGCCATTCCGCCACATCGCGCTCATCCCGTTGGATCGGCTCTACCCCACCATGGAAGCGTGGGTACAGGAGCAACGCCTGGCCAACCAGCTGACCGCAGCCTATCAGAGTCGGGCCAATCTGACGATGATCAGCGGTCCCAGCAAATCCGCGGATATTGAAATGAACCTCACGCTGGGGGTGCATGGCCCCAAATTCGTCCATGCCATTCTCTTCGCCCAGGGTGACTAGCGCCCCATTTACACCACAACAGAAAGTCTTCGAGCGCAGTTATGAATGTCCGCTGGCTGCTACGGCCCCAGCTCTACCATGGGTGGTGGATCGTTGTCACCTTGGCCATCACCGAAACGATCTCTTGGGGTGTGGTCTACTATGCCTATTCTGTCATCATTACACCGCTGGAAGCAGAATTTGGCTGGAGTCGCGCCCAGGTGACCGGTGCGTTTTCGTTGGCCCTGCTGCTCTCTGGTGGGATGGCAATACCGGTTGGCTTCTGGCTCGATCGGCGGGGTGCCCGCGGCTTGATGACCCTTGGCTCGATCGCCGCCACGTTGCTGATTGCGGCGCTCGCCCACATCCAAACCCTGAGCCAGCTCTACCTCGCCTGGATTGGGCTGGGATTGGCCGCCGCGACGATTCTCTATGAACCAGCATTTGTGGTGGTGACCCAATGGTTTGATCGGCGGCGCAGCGTTGCGTTAATGGTGATCACGCTGGTGGCTGGTTTTGCCAGCACCATCTTTCTGCCGCTCACGGCCTATCTCGTGGCCGCGACGGGCTGGCGCGGGGCAATGTTGTGGCTGGCCCTGCTGCTTGGCGTCACAACTGTGCCGCTGCATTGGCTTGTGCTGCGCCGTTCCCCCACGGCCGTTGGGGCGCGGATCGACGGGGATGACCACGCCATGTCGTCCACATCCACGCCCGTTGGCACGCCTGCACTAACCGTCGCGACGGTGTTGCGCATGCCCGCGTTTTGGTGGTTGGTGGCTGCCTTATCCTTGGGCACCATGGCCGCCACGGGGATTCGGGTTCACATTATTCCCCTGCTGGAAGATCGAGGATTCGATCCAGTCGATGCCGCCTGGATCGGCGGACTGATCGGTGCGATGCAGGTCTTTGGCCGTCTGCTCTATGCGCCGGTTGGTGGCAAGGTTGCTGCGTCGAGCGTTGTTGCCATTATCTATGGCGTGCAAGCCGCGGCGTTGGTCCTGCTCTTCACCTTCACCACGCTCTATGGCATCTGGCTCTTTGTGATCGCGTTTGGCGCGGTCTACGGCGCGATGACGCTGGCGCGCCCCGCCATGTTGGCGGACCAGTTTGGGTCGAAGCATTACGGCCGGATCAGCAGCATCCAGTATGTTTTTCAGACGATGGCAACGACCGCGGCGCCATATGGGATCGCGCTGCTTTACACGGCATTTGGGAATACCTATCAGGTGGCGCTGCTGGTGCTCGTGGCGCTCTCTGCGCTGGCCGCCCTGTTGGTGGGCACGCTTGGGTTTGTCGAAAAAAGAGCGTCCCATCTATACTGATACTGGCAAATTAATGTTGTTCCTGGCTACATCGCTTTTGCCACTGGATGAATTGAGGCAACGTCTTTCCGGAAGCCCCGTACCGCCGCAGCTCACGGAAAGCAATAGGTAGCCCAATGCTGCGCTACATTGCCCAACAACGACTATTTTGGGCAACACTAAGTACAGTGTGGCCTGATTCACGCCGGAATGTACTAGACCAAACCATGACCGATCTATCGAAGGAAGCATGTAATGAATTTTAATTCAACCATCCAAAGCTGGAGTAATGTGTTGATCCACCCTGGTGAAGCAGCTATGGACGAAGAGCGTGCTCAACCCCAGGCAACATTGACAACCGCCATTGTCTGGGTTGTCATTGCAGCAATCGTAACCGGGGTGTTGGGCTGGCTGCGTTTGCAACAGCTCTTTGGCACGGGCAACGAATTTTCCCTGATGCTCGAACAGATGGATCTGCCACCCGAGTTGGCACAGCAGATGGAAGAATTGATGACCGACGAGACGTTTGCCATGTTGTTGGGCGGCAGCGGTCTGATGACCATTCTCATCACCCCCCTCTTTTTTCTCCTTGGGGTTGGCATTCTGCATCTGATTGCGCGCCTCTTTGGGGGAAGTGGCGAATTTGGTCCCTTTGCCTATCTGGTCGCGGCGATCCATGCGCCCATCGATATTCTGAGTGCCGTGTTGGGTTTTATTCCCGTGTTGGGGGGGTGTGGTGCGTTTGCCCTCAGCATCTACAGCCTCGTGCTAACCTTCTTCGCGATCAAGAGCGCGCATCGGCTCAGCGATGGACGAGCGCTTGGCACCTTGCTGGCAATTGTGGTGCTGGTTCTGTTCTTCTTTGCTTGTGCCGCGGCCGCGCTGGTTGGGATGTTCTTTTCCGTCCAGCCGAACCTGTAACAGAGAGGCCGCTGGATACGCCGAGCCTCTATTCTCTGCGCCATCCCGTGCTCTGTTGCGCCGTGGCGAGGTGGGCAATGGTGTTGTGCAGCGCGACACTGCTGACCGGCTTGACCAAATAGGCGGCCGCGCCGGCCGCTTTGGCACGCTCCATTTCGCCGGGTAGGCCAAGAGCCGAGACGGCAATGATGGGTGCGCGAACAGGAGGCGTGTTGGCCGTGCCACTGCAGAGGGTCTGGATCAAGATGTAGCTATCGTTGGGCGGCATCTGCATGTCGATGAGCAGCAGATCGGGCGCAGTGGTCGTAATTAACTCTGGCAGATCGGAGACAATGGTGGTGGCAACAGCAGCGTAGCCATTGTTTTGGGCCACGCTCTTTAACCAATTGCGACTCAAGCTGTGATCATCAACGATCAGCAGCGTTCCCGCGGCGCCGCCATTGGCAGGCGCAGCGTTGGCGGGCTCGGTCGCCGCTGCTGCTGCCTCCTCTTGCAGACGCAGATCAGCTTTGCGCCAGGGCAGATGGATGGTAAATTCACTGCCTTGCTCTGGCTGGCTCGAGACGGTGATGCTGCCGCCGTGCATTTCAGCCATGCGATAGGCCAACACCAAGCCCAGGCCCGTGCCGCCATATTGGCGCGCCAAACGGCTGTCCAGCTGAATGAAAGGCTTGAAGAGTTGTGACATCTGTTCTTCGCTAATGCCAATGCCCGTGTCCCAAACGGTGTAGCGCACGATTTGATGCTCGGCATCCCCAACTAGCCGCAGACCAACCTGCCCCCCTTGCCGCGTAAATTTGACCGCGTTGCTCAACAGGTTGATCAAGATCTGTTTGAGGCGGCGCTCATCGGCCAATACCAGCTTGACCGCTGGATCTGCCGTAATGTCGAGCTCGATCTCTTTTGCTTCGGCACTTGGCTGTACAAAACGAACGCTGGCCTCGGCAACCATGCGCAGATCCGCGGGAACAACATCCAACTCTAGTTTGCCCGCTTCGGTTTTCGCAACATCCAACACATCATTGATCAGATCGAGCAGGTGGCGGCCACTTTCCAGCACATTGGCCAACGCCTGTGTTTGGCGTTCAGAGACGGGGCCATAGATATTCTCTTTCAAGGACTCTGTCAATCCCAAAATCGCCGTGAGCGGCGTGCGCAGCTCGTGGCTCATGCTCGCCAAAAACTCATCTTTCAGCTTGGAGGCGCTGGCCAATGCCTGATTGGTCGTTTGCAGCGCTTCTGTGCGTTCTTCCAGTTGACGCGACAGCTGGCGATAACTGGCCTCAGTGGCCTTGATCGATTCGAGCGCACTTTGCAACTCTCGTGCCCGTTGCTGATCTTGCTCACGCAGGCTAACGAGACGGATCAACCGTTGTTTGCGGGCATAGTGCGCCAGTGTGGCCAGAATGGAAGCGGAGAAGAGACCAAAGGCAAAGTGCACGGTCTCGTTTGTAAAACCCAAAAACCAGTAATGTGCGCCCACCCAGGACAGCACGGTGAAGAGCAAAAAGCTCGTGTACCAGCGGCTCGATAGGAAAAAAACACCCGTGCCAAGAATGAGCAACATAAAGTTGGAGCTTTGCAGCGAGTCGCCAGTGAGAACGAGGTGGAGCCAACAGTTGAGCAGCACAATGCCAGCAGTGAGACCCGCCCAGAGATGCGCCCGTTTGATCTGCGCGCTACGCAGCCGGAGATAGAGCGCAATGAGCAACAGTCCCGTGGCGCTCAACAGGGCCGTCACGCTCATTGGTAGCCGCGCCGGTGGTTCGAGGACGAAATAGTGAGAGATGCCAAAGAAGAGATAGAGCAGACCTGCCCCCGTAACGATTGGCAAGAGCGATAACCCAACATATTCCATTAGCGCCACACTCATCGGCTGCTCTGCAATCGATGGCGGAGATGCAGGCGCGGCAATGCTATCAATCACCTCCCGTTCGCTCTTTGGCAAGTCAATCGCATTCGGATCGCTCATGGCAGGTAGTCAATTTGTTGGCCAAGTGCCGGTCCCCAGATCGAAAGGACCAAGAGCCACTGGTAGAGGAGAATGATCAAGGGAACAGCCAGGGCCAACCCTTTGGCCGCCCATGGCAAACGCACAGAGATCGCCAAACGATGACTCATTCGCTCCAGCCGCATGCGCAGCGCGCGCCATCTGCTCGTTGCAACAGGTGCTGGTGACACAACAGCTGTCAGCGGGTGCGCGTTGATCAACAACACGGTCTTGACCAGAATAAACCCGAGCACACCCAACAGAGCACTCCAGGACCAAAGTGCTGGCCCCACAACCACAACTTCCAGCACCTGCCAGCTCAACAGCAGCAACAACAGCGCATACACGAGAACCGTGCTCTGCAATTCGGCCAAATATGGGCGCAAAAATAGGTAGATCCCCGCACCAACGAGCAACAGCAGCAGTAGCCAGGGCGTGGGCCACTTGAGTGGATGGTGCGCGGCAAATGTCACCAGATAGAGCGCCACCACGACCAGATCGACCGCGTGCACCAGTGTCGACGGCGCGCGCAGGATGCTCCGGGTGACGGTGGCCAGAAACATTAACAGCAGGCCCAACAGAATCGCTGCCTTGTAGGCAATGCTAACCGGTGTTGGGACGATCATGGCCAGCAACAGAATGATGCCGTGGGCCAACAGATAATAAGTTGGTTGGCTACCTGCCTGTGCCTGGTGCGCTGCTGGCCTCTGGCTCGTCCTGTTGCCGCGCCAATGCAGCACGGCAAGCACGAGCAGAGCGAATGTCAATAGAATGGATGCGTAGAAGTGAACCATGGATGGCATTATACTGCGCTTGATGGCGGATGAAAAATCAACCCCTCCCTGACCAATAGGGCTGCGCTGGGCTCTCTGCAAGACATGGCACCAGCCTAAACAGAACGAGGGCGCGCCATGGATCGTTCCACGACAACGGGTGAACAACCAACAATTCGATAACAAGTGGACGTACGCAACTTGTCGAGAAGAGCCAACCAGCGCATGGTCGGCTCTCGACCGGCAAGCTCTTCTCGGTGCGTGAGTCATGAACAAGCAAGAAGCCAACCCGAAAGATCCAGATTGGCTTCGCATCGCCTTGGCAAAAATGATGCTATTTTTTAGTCTATGTCACCGCGGCGATCAATTAGTCACAGGCGTTGAGCTGCTGCGTCGTGCCACCGCGGATGGCAATTCCCCGCGGTACATGAGTGCGTTGCACAGGTCTCAACACCCCAACGCCGCCCCACGATCGTGTCACCTGTGCGCTGCACACCCGCCGCGGTGCTACCCATTCACTCCAGTAACGCCTCTTCACTGAAGCCAACGCTGAGCTGCTGCGTCGTGCCACCGCGGCTGGCAGTTCCCTGCGGTACATGAGTTAATGACTGTGCGCTGCCACACCATCAAAAGCCAAACGCCCATCCCAACGCACGGAGCGGGCAGACGTTGGCGTCTCGACCCGTGCCGTCAGCCAAGCAATGACCTGATCCAATCCGGTGCCATCCTTCAAGTTGGTAAAGAGCCACGGCTTTTCCGGGCGCATTCGGTTGGTCTCCGCTTCCATCACCGCCAACGACGCGCCAACGTGGGGCGCCAGGTCGATCTTGTTGATCAGCAACAGATCGGAACGAGTGATACCCGGCCCGCCTTTGCGGGGCATCTTTTCACCCGCCGCCACATCGAGCACATAGATCCACGCATCGACAAGTTCGGGGCTAAACGCGGCGGCAATATTGTCCCCACCACTTTCGACCAACACCAGTTGCAGCCCAGCATGGACAGCCTCAATAGCCGCAATGGCTTCCAGGTTCATCGACGCGTCATCGCGAATGGCGGTGTGTGGACAGCCACCGGTTTCCACGCCCCGAACCCGGCTCTGTTCCAGCACACCGGCCCGAATCAGATATTCTGCATCTTCTTTTGTGTAGATGTCGTTGGTCACAACCGCCATGCTATAGCGCGTGGCCAACTTGCTGCTCAGGCAGTGGACCAAGGCTGTCTTGCCACTGCCCACCGGCCCGGCCACCCCAATCCGAATTGCCCGTTCCGTACCGACTACCGTCATACGCTTGCCATCCTCTCGTTACCTTCTCTGCGTTACCATTCCTGTGTCTATTTCCCTGTATCTATTTCCCTGTATCTATTTCTCTGCGTTTCCATCTGCTCTGACCTTCTGCTCTGACCTTACACAGAGAGATACTCCTTGGCCTCTGCCTCGTCAAAGGTGCCAGCTGCACCTTCCAGCACAATCTTGCCAGTCTCCATCATGTAAAAATAGCTGCCCACGTTGAGCGCGAAATCTAGAAATTGTTCAACCAACAAGATCGACATCGTGCCCTGTTCGCGCAGCCGCAGGATTACATTCTCGATCTCCAACATGATCGACGGCTGAATCCCCTCGGTTGGCTCATCCAGCAACAGCAGCTTGGGGCGTCGCACGAGCACGCGGCCAAAGGCCAATTGTTGTTGCTGACCACCACTCAATGTGCCGGCCACCCGGTTGCGCATCTCCTTCAACACGGGAAAGGTAGTGTAAATCTCGTCGATCGCCTCCTGGTCGGGCGGCTGGGATGGCTTGGCTTCAAAGCCCATCAACAGATTCTCGTAGACCGTGAGATAGGGGAAGATCCCCCGCCCCTGAGGTACATAGCCGATCCCGGCCCGTGCTCTTTGGCTCGTTGCCCATTTTGTCATATCTTGTTCGGCAAAGTGCATCTCGCCGCGCCGCAGCTTGAGCAATCCCATAATGCTTTTGAGCAGGGTGGTTTTGCCCACGCCATTCCGGCCCATCAAACAGATCACCTGACCACTGGGCACTGCCAAGTTGATATCGTGCAAAATGCGGCTTTCACCATAGTTGACAGCGGCATTTTTGATCGTCAGCATGTGCGTCTCACTCCTCCCGGCTCCGTCCAATGTAAACCTCGAGCACCTCTGGGTCGCTCTGTACCTGCGCGACCGGCCCTTCAGTCAACAGGCTGCCCATGTGGAGCACCGAGACAACGTTGGCATAGTTGCGCACAAATTCCATGTCATGCTCCACCACCAGCACCGAGCAACGTTGGGCGACAGCCTGCACGAGCTCACCCGTACGATCGCGCTCGCGGCGCGTCATGCCTGCCACCGGCTCATCGAGCAGCAGCAATTTGGGCTCTTGAATGAGCAACATGCCAATTTCCAGCCACTGCTTTTCCCCGTGCGAAAGAATTCCCGCCCGAACAAAGGCACGCTCCCACAGCCCCACGAGTTCGAGAATGTGGTTGACCTTTTCGTCAACGGCACGATCGACCTTTTGAAAGAGGCCAAAGGTGCCTTCGGTAAATCCCGCCGCGGTCTCCAGATTTTCATAGACGGTGAGCGGGTCGAAGACCGTTGGTGTCTGAAATTTACGACCGATCCCTTGGCGCACCAACTTGTGTTCGGACGTTCGCAACACATTGATATTGCCATCAAAGGTGATGCTGCCCTGCTGTGGCCGTGTCTTGCCCGTCATCACATCCAGAAAAGTTGTCTTGCCCGCGCCATTGGGGCCAATGACAAAACGCAATTCGCCATACCCCATGCTAAAGTTCAGCTCGTTGAGCGCCTTGAAGCCATCGAAGCTGACGGTCACGCCCTTGGCCGTCAGAATCATGCCATCGTTTGGCCGTGTCGTTGATGTGGTGGCGGAGGTTACGGGTGAATCGACTGTCACTGCGCACCTCCTTCTCTGCTGGGGAAGGCCGCCGTTGGCGGGCGATAGTAGGAGAGGCCATGTTCGGACATCTCCAGCGTTTCGTCAGAGAAGCGCACCCGCAGACGATTGAACAGATTGATCAGCGTGCCAACGATCCCGGCTTTGAAAAAGACCACCCCCACCACAAAGAGCAGGCCCAGAAAATATTGCCAGATCTCTGGAAACGTCTCGCTGAAATAGCTGCGCCCATAGCTCACCGCCAACGCGCCAATGATTGCCCCAAAGAGGGTGCCACGCCCGCCGATCGCCACCCAGATCACCATTTCGATCGACGGCACGACGCCCATGCTGGAAGGGGAGATGATCCCAACCTGGGGCACAAAGAGCACGCCAGCCAATCCCGCAATCGCCGCCGATGCAACGAAGACCAAAGTCTTGATCATCACCGGATTGTAGCCCAAGAAGCGCACGCGCGCCTCGTTGTGATTCAACGCCACCAACATGCGGCCAAACCGCGAGTCGGTCATCCAGGTTGTCAACAGATAGACGAGCGCCAGCGCAATCACCGTGGCAAAATAGAAGCCATGCTGCACCGTTGGCGACAACAAAGCATAGCCAAAGAGCTGTGCGCCGCCCAAGTTGGTAATGCCATTGGTACCGCCGGTGTATGCCTGTTGGCCGATGAACCAGATGCTCGTCAACAAGGTGAGCGCCTGCGTAATAATCGAAAAATAGACGCCCTGTACGCGGCTGCGAAAGATAAAGTAGCCCAGAATGCCGGCAATCAACGCAGGGACCACAATGGCCGCCACAACGGCAAAGAGCGGATTTTGAAAGGGCACCCAAAACCAGGGCAACGTTTCCAATCCGCTCCAAAACATAAAATCGGGCAATTTGCCGTCCGCCGCTTGCAGCTTGAGGTACATGGCAAATCCATAGGCACCCAGGCCAAAGAAGAGCCCCTGCCCCAGGCTCAACATCCCACCATAGCCCCAGATCAGATCCAGCCCCACGGCAATAATGGCAAAGGTCAAAAATTTTCCCAGTTGGCTAAGTCGGAAATCCGACAGATATTGGGGCGCCAACAGCAGGAGAATGAACAGCACGACAAACGGGATCCACCGCAGCAATGCCATCCACGAAAGGTTGATTCCACGCGTAAACATCTTCTTTCATCCTCTGGGTCTCTGTCCGTACATGCTCCGTACATACACTGTGAATTCTCTGTGCCAAACGTTGCAGCTAGAGGAGATCACAGCCATCACAACCGCAGTTACGGATAGGCTCTAAACCTGCGAATTGCCACCGACCGCACCGACCTGCGGGCAGACCATGACGGAAGGTAGCTTGACGGCTTCAGCGTGTCTGTAGCGTTGCCAGCCCCGACGGTTTCCACTGCAAAAACGCAATGATCATGAGCAGCACCAGCACCTTGCCCACCGTGGCACTCGTGCCCAGCTCCAACACCGTGTTGAAGAGCCCAATGAGCAACGCCGCCAGGATCGTGCCGGGCAAACGGCCAACGCCCCCCAACACCACAACCATGAACGCATCGACAATGTAAAAGGTGCCCAATGCCGGACCAATGGACCCCAACTGTGTCAACGCGACACCCGCCACGCCCGCCAACCCCGTGCCGAGCGCAAAAGTGCTGGCATCAACCCAGCGCGAACGCACGCCGAGGCACGACGCCATTTCCCGATTCTGCATCACTGCCCGCAAGCGGCGTCCATTCCCCGTCCGATAGAGATAGAGGTAGACGGCCACCACGATCACGACCACCAGTGCAATGATGAAGATCCGTTTGTAGGGCAGCAAAAACCCGGCACCCACGTCGACGCCGCCCGATAGCCAGATCGGACTGCTCACGTTGACGTTGGGCGCGCCAAAAATGCTGCGCGCGGCCTGTTGCAAGATCAACCCCACCCCCCAGGTGGCCAGCAGCGTGTCGAGCGGTCGACCGTAGAGATGGCGGATCAGCGTAACTTCCATGATCGTACCCAGGGCCGCGGCAACCAGAAAGGCAGCGGGCAACGCCAGAATGAACCAGATGCCTGGCTCCACGCCGCCCAGCAGCTCGGCAAAGCTCTGCTGAAAGAGATAGGCCACGTAGGCGCCGATCATAATAAATTCGCCGTGCGCCATGTTGATCACCCCCATCAGGCCAAAGGCAAAGGCCAGCCCCAGCGAGACGAGAAGCAAGATTGAGCCGAGGCTCAACCCATTGAATGCTTGTAAAATCAGTGCGTCCATAAGAATATGTCGTACCCTTGTGTAGCTAGCCAGCAGCAATAGCAAGCCACGAGTAACTGTGGCCATGCGACAAACCGGGCAGTTATCACGAACCAATTGCCGAAGCAATGTTTTTCTGTTATGATAGCAACGGGTGTGTTTGAGCCGTAATCATTCCTGCCGATGCGTTACAGTATCGGGTGTGCCCGGAGCGATAATGGCCGAACACACCCATTGCTTATCAGCGGCCTGTCAACTACCCTTGCTGGTTACGGGGTGGCTCGTTCAGTCAAGCCCGCGGCCCAGGGAATGTTCGCCAAGAACGGATCGGGCTTCACCGGCTCCGTGCTGCCCGACACCTCATCAATTAGACCTTCTTCGTTGATCTGGCCAATTCGCACATACTTATAGGTGTGCTGATTCTCCGGATCGACTTGAATCAAACCTTCCGGCGCGGCAAACGAAATTTCACCACTCTGCGCCGCCGCGCGCACGGCATCGACATCGGTGCTGCCCGCCTTCTCGACCATCTCTTTCCAGAGATAGACGCCAAAGTAGCCAGCTTCAATGGGATCGGCCGTCACGCGATCCTCGCCATAGGCCGCTTTGTACGCTTCGACAAACGCAGCATTTTCGGGTGTGTCGGTCGTCTGATAGTAGTTCCACGCTGTGTAATGGCCCGCAATATTCTCGGCCCCAATGCCGCGCACTTCCTCTTCGGCCACACTCACCGAGATCACCGGTAGCGACTCCGCGGTAAAGCCCGCATCCTTGAACTGTTTGAAGAAGGCCACGTTGCTGTCGCCATTCAACGTGTTGAAGATCGCGGCCGGTTGCGCTTCCTGGATCTTGCTGATGATGGTGCTAAACTCGGTGCCACCCAACGGCACATACTCTTCGCCAGCCAGGGCCACCCCAGCATCCTCCAACTGAGCCTTGATAATTAGGTTGGCGGTGCGTGGGAAGACATAGTCCGAGCCAAGCAGATAGATGCTCTCTGCACCCAACTCATTGATCAGAAACTCAACGCCGGGAATGATCTGCTGTGTCGGTTCGGCACCGGTGTAGAAGATGTTGGGGGAGGATTCCAGCCCTTCATATTGCACGGGATAGAAGAGCAGCCCGTTCAACTCCTCAAAGACGGGCAGCACGGCCTTGCGACTGGCGCTCGTCCAACAGCCAAAGACCACCGCCACCTCATCCTGCTGGATCAGCTTGCGCGCCTTTTCGGCAAAGGTGGGCCAGTCACTCGCGCCATCTTCAATGACCGGTTCCAGCATCTTGCCCATGATGCCGCCATTGGCGTTGATCTCCTCAATCGCCAGCAGCGTTGCATCCTTCACCGACACCTCGCTAATCGACATGGTGCCGCTGAGCGAATGAAGAATGCCAACCTTGATCGTGTCGCCTTCACTGCTCTCTGCAACGCTCTCCGCCGCGGCCTCTTCACTGGCAGCGGTGGTCGGCGCTTCTTCCGCGGTTGTCTCGGTCGAGGCTGCACCCGCGCACGCGCTGAGCACAAAGAGTGCCAGCACCAACAGCAGATGAAGCCACAAGAGTGTGTGCTTGGCCCCAAGTTTTGGGGTCATGGCTGCGGAGTATCTCCGTCTGGACATACGTAACTTCCCTTTCTCTGTTCAGTTGTCAAAGTTGCAGTTGTAGATAATTTGCGAATGGTCGAGCATCGAAGATCTGGCTGCCGGTCTTTCTTGGCACAGCACGGCCACCAAACGAGGGAGTAAGTGACGATTACACACTTACTGGTTCTATTTTAGCGTTGGAACGATTGTGATGCACTGTACAATCGATCTATGAATTGCGAGGAGAGCTTGTGCGTTTTGCATAAATAACAACACAAAAGAGCATAATTCTAGATTTTTACGAAAATCGATCAACCGTTGATTTGTGCAAATTGTCATATTTACAGGGTGCTCAATGGCACAACGAGCTGGGAGGTAGCCGCCGCGATGGCCCGATCCAACTGGATGCGGCGGCTACAACGCCTACAGTGCGATTGGCTTGAAAACGGTAGGCTGCCCGCTTGCCGGAACTACTGTTTTCAAACAGAGCCCACTCTAAAACAAGAAATAGCGCTGTGCCATTGGCAACGTTGCGGCCGGTTCACAGGTGAGCAGCTCACCGTCGGCACGTACTTCGTAGCTCTCGGGGTCCACGTCGATCCGGGGCATGGCGCTGTTGTGGATCATCGCGGCCTTGCCAACTGAGCGACAATTCTTCACCGCGGCAACTGCTTTCTGCAACCCCAACTGCGCGGGAATCTCGGCATCCACAGCCGCCTGTGACAGGAAAGTGAGGCTCGTTGCGGCGGTGGCGCGGCCAAAGCTGCCAAACATGGGCCGGTAGAGCACTGGCTGTGGCGTCGGGATCGACGCGTTGGCATCGCCCATGACGCTCCACGCAATAAATCCCCCCTTGACGACCAGCTCTGGCTTGACGCCAAAGAAGGCGGGCTGCCAGAGCACGAGATCCGCGAGCTTGCCCGCTTCAACCGAGCCGACTTCGTGGGCCACGCCATGGGCGAGCGCGGGGTTGATCGTATATTTGGCCACGTACCGTTTCGCCCGCTGATTGTCATTGCGGTCGCTATCGCCGGGCAGGGGACCCCGTTGCACCTTCATTTTGTGCGCGGTCTGCCAGGTGCGCATCACCACTTCGCCGACGCGGCCCATGGCCTGCGAGTCGCTGGCGATCATGCTGATGACGCCCAGATCGTGCAGAATATCCTCGGCCGCGATCGTCTCGGCGCGAATGCGGCTTTCGGCAAAGGCCACATCTTCGGGCACCATGGGGTTGAGGTGATGACAGACCATGAGCATATCCAGATGCTCGGCAATGGTGTTGACGGTGTAGGGCCGGGTCGGGTTGGTCGATGAGGGCAGCACGTGTGGGAACGCGGCAATCTTGATGATATCTGGTGCGTGGCCGCCGCCCGCGCCCTCGGTGTGATAGGTGTGGATCGTGCGGCCATCGATCGCGGCAATGGTCTCCTCGACAAAACCGGCTTCGTTGAGCGTGTCGGTATGAATGGCAACCTGCACATCATGCTCCTCTGCCACGGCGAGACAGCTGTCAATGGCCGCGGGGGTGGTGCCCCAATCCTCGTGCAACTTGAGCCCACAGGCACCGGCGCGGATCTGCTCGGTCAGCGGTGCTGTCGTTGCGGCGTTACCTTTGCCCAAAAAACCAAAGTTCACCGGCCACGCTTCCGCGGCCTGCAACATGCGAGCCAGATTCCACGCGCCGGGTGTACAGGTGGTCGCATTGGTTCCCGTCGCCGGCCCGGTGCCGCCACCAAACATGGTGGTCACACCGCTGCTCAATGCTTCATGAATCTGTTGGGGCGCAATGAAATGAATGTGCGCGTCAATGCCCCCCGCCGTGACGATCTTGCCCTCGCCCGCAATGACCTCGGTTGACGCGCCGACGACCAATTCCGGGTCAACGCCCGCCATGGTGTCGGGGTTGCCCGCCTTGCCCACTTTGACAATGCGTCCGTCCCGAATGCCAATGTCGCCTTTGACAATGCCCCAGTGGTCGATAATCAATGCATTGGTGATCACCAGATCGAGCACGCCCTCTGCGCGGGTGGCGCTGCTGCTCTGGCCCATACCATCACGGATGACCTTGCCGCCGCCAAACGCGATCTCGTCGCCATAGACGGTGAAATCCTGTTCCACTTCAATGATCAAATCGGTGTCGGCCAGCCGCACGCGATCGCCCACGGTTGGGCCATAGAGATCGGCATAGGTCTGCCGTGGAATGTTGAGACTCATGCGCTTGCCTCCGTTGCACTTGTTTGGGCCGCATCATCGTCTAATCGCCCCTGGACCAAGCCGCGGTGGCCCATGGCGATTCGCTCGCCAGCCAACGCCACCAACGTAACTTCTTTGGCATCCCCCGGCTCAAAGCGCACGGCCGTGCCCGCGGCCACATTCAGCCGCATGCCGCGCGCCGCGCCGCGGTCGAAGTCCAGGGCTTGATTGACCTCGAAGAAATGGAAATGGCTGCCCACCTGGATCGGCCGGTCGCCAGTATGCTTCACCAACAGCGTCACGGTCGCGCGCTCACTGTTGGCGCGGATATCACCGGCTGCTGAATCAACCCATATTTCGCCTGGGATCATGCTCTTCTCCTTCGAATAGCTGCACGCTGCAACGTGACAACCGTGTGGCTCACTGAATCGGATCGTGGACGGTGACGAGCTTGGTGCCATCGGTAAAGGTCGCCTCCACCTGCACTTCGTGGATCATTGCGGCGACCCCTTCCATGACATCGGCCCGGCTCAAAATGGTGGTGCCCGTGCTCATGATTTCGGCGACCGATTTGCCATCGCGGGCCGCTTCCAGAATTTCAAAAGTGATAATGGCCACGGCCTCTGGATAATTTAGCTTGAGGCCACGTGCCTGGCGTTTCCGTGCCAACTCGGCGGCCAGGAAGATGAAAAGTTTCTCCTGCTCACGCTGGGTGATGTGCATTGCTTGCGCTCCTTGCCGTCTCTCTGTAAATTCTCTGCGTTCACGTAGTCGGCTCGAGGTGGTGTAGACACCACAACCGAATGTACGGATCGATTCTCACTGCTCAATTTGCGCTGCCCGTGAAAATCCCCTTGGGAGGGTAGCGCTCCGCACCATGGTCCAGATCTTGCGTCGCTAATAGACCTTGCGTGGGGGCACGGCATCCACACCATAGAGCGCCTGCTTTGCGCGTTGCCAAAAATCGAGCAATCCCACGCCAATGGCACGGTTGTGCATGCTCAGGGCGCGCACGGTGAGGCCATGGGCTGGCATCGTGCTGACGCCCCAGAGAATTTGGCTCGGCTCCGACAGCTGATTGGCCAGCTGCATCAGTTCAGCTTCCAGATCGAGCCACGCCGCGGGGGGAAGCCCCACCCGGCAAATATAAAAGGTCCCGAAATAGCGATACCCCCCCAGGCGCGCCAGTGACGTGAGCGGCTGCTCTGTCGGCCGCAGATTGATCCGCTCGAAAACAATCGGCTGCCCCTGCGCCTCAATGTCGAGCGCGAGCGTGACCGCGTCGTATGCAAAGCATTCGTCGTGGGCTTCGCGCCCGGGGGCGACGACTTCCCAATAGAAAAGACCCGCCCCGGCCGCCAGCGTGATCCGGCTCTGTTGACGAAAGCGGGCACCGGCAAAGGGAATGAGCGGATCGGGCAAATATTCGAGCAGCGCGTCTTTACCGACTGCCAGGGTTGTCTGTTGCGTGGCCACGGTGTGGCCGGGCCGGTGGCGATAGACCCGTGTGGCCCCAGTAGAGGTGAGCTGCACCTGAGTGCTTTCTTCGAGCTCTGCAGATACGGTAAGCTGGTCGCCGCCCAAGATCCCGCCCGAGACGTTGTGGAGATGGGTGAGCACCCCACCCTCTGCAACCGGAAAGGCGCGGATCACCCGGAGTGGCGGTGACTGCTTGATCACGGCCATGCGCGTGCGCGGTGGCGCGACAGCGGGCACCGAGTGGCTGGTAAAACGCAGGCAGAGCTGGCCCGCCGTGCGCTGCATGCTCGGGCGCTGTGCGGTTCTCTGATTCGCAGATGGAGAGGGCTGGGTGAAAAGGGTTGCGCTGTGCATCAAATTGTTACACGAACTTGCGTGATTACATTAGCTGATAAAGAGCCGGGTGGTCAGTGTTGGGTGACGCATGCTGCCCCAATCGACGAGCGGTGTGAAGAGCGCGAGTTGCTCCAGGCATTCGGCGAGCGGGGGCACGGTTGCGCTGTAGCGGGGAAGGGCACGGCTGCTGGCCTCGGCAACGGCAATCAAAGTTGGCTTGAGATGCCAGAGAATTTCGCTGGCTCGGCTCTGGCCAATGGGCAACAGCCGTTGACAGGCCGACACCAAGCCCATGACATGCTGTTGCAGAAAGGCGAGCACGGTGGTGTCCGCATCGATCTGCAAATAACCACCGACGAGGCCAAAGGCTGCACAATAATGGCTCTCGACTGACGCCGCCAGTGTGGCCTGATGCAGTCGTTGCAGCGTCGCTGCCGCTTCCAGCTGGGCCACCGTCTGCAAGAAGCGTCGTCCCAGGGTGGCACTGGCCATCCGACTTTCGCGCGCGCTTTTGCTAGCGGCAATGTAATGGTTCAGGCGCAACCAATCGGGCAATACCGTCTCCGGATCGCTGCTGCCCAAGCGATGTGCCAGACGCAAAAATATGGCCTCGGCCTGCCCACTCGCCCAGAGCAGATCGGTGAGCAAGGGCTCGATTTGCGCCGCGCGCAACTGCCCTTCGGCAGCCAGCGTCTCCAAGCCAAAAGAGTGGGCAGCGGCACCAATGGGAAAGGCACTATCAGCAAGATGGGTCAGTTTCAGGAAGTTGATCGACACAATTGCTTATTGTACGGGGTGTACAAGTAAATGGGCAGATAGATTGTGACTAGCAATCCGCACAAAACGATTGTGCAGATTGCACAACGCCGCAACCTTGCAAGATTGTAACTGCCTCAAAATCGAATTTGATGGTAGGATATTTGGCGCCGCGGTTGAAAGAAGAGCGATTTCAGGGAAGATTATGTCATTTCGCAATAAATTACTGTTGGAACAGGTGGAAGTGGCCGTTGGCACTCTGCACGGCGCGCTCGATGGCTTTAAAATTGTCCAGCTGAGCGACATCCACTTTTTACCGTTTACCCAGTTGAGTCTGGTGGAGCAGGCAGTCACACGAGCGAATTCGCTCAACCCCGATCTGATTGTGCTGACGGGGGATTTTGTGACCCACGAGGCAGAGACGATCTTTGGGGCCACGCGCGCGTTGAGTCGCTTGAACGCGCGATATGGAGTGTTTGCGGTTTTGGGTAATCACGATGTTCGGGCCGGGGCACGGGTTGTGCAGCAAGGGATTGAGGAGGCTGGCCTGACAGTGTTGCACAACCAGGGTCTGACCTTTGATGTGGGGAATGCGCAGCTGAATTTGGCCGGGGTGGATGATTGCATCTGGGGTCAGCCCGATCTGAACGCGGCGCTGGCAAATCAGGTGGTGAATGCCCCCACCATTCTGCTGGCCCACGAGCCCGATGTGATTGATCGCTTCAGCCACATAGCGCCGATTACCTTGCAACTTTCGGGCCACACCCATGGCGGCCAGGTGCGCCTGCCCTGGCTGGGCACGCCGGTGTTGCCCAAGCTGGGCGAGAAGTATGTCCATGGCCTCTATCGGGTCAATGGCAGCCAGGTTTACACCAACCGGGGGCTCGGCATGGTCTCCATGCCCATTCGCTTTAACTGCCCGCCGGAGATCACCGAACTGACGCTGACGGCTGGTTGAATCCCAGCTCAACCCCAGGCAACTAAAGTGCGGTTAGCTTGCAAACGGTAGATTTGGGGCCGTCTGCCAGAGAAGTAGCACTACCGCTTGCAAACAGAGCTCACTGTAGGCGACGCGGACGAGTGCGTTGCACGCCCGGTCACCCGTGCATTCCGGGCCAGCGCCAACAGATGTCGGTTGCCCGCTGTGCTCATGACGCTTGCCCAGAATGTTGAGACAATGGCTGATCTATCAGATGGCGCAGACGGGTACGCTGCCCCCCCGGACACTCGCGCGCCGAGTCACTGACGTTGCCATCTCTATGCCCACGCGCCTTTGGCCATCATGCCACCATCCACGTTGACGTAGGATCCGGTCATGAAGGAAGCTTTGTCGCTGGCCAAGAAGAGCACTGCATTCGCGACTTCCTGTGGCTGGCCAATGCGATTGAGCGGGTGTGCTTCGCTCCACGTCGCGCGCATGTCATCGATGGTTTTGCCCGCCACCGCGGCCGATTCAGCGACGAGTGGTGTTTCGATGGTGCCGGGGTTGACGGCGAGCACCCGAATATTATCTTTGGCATACTCAAGCGCCAGCTGACGCGTCAACGAGAGATCGCCCCCTTTGCTGGCTGCGTACGGGGCCACGCCCAGCGCGGACTGTAACCCCTGCACACTCGCCGTGTTGATGATGACCCCACCGCCCCGCTCTTGCAGCCGTGGCACACAATATTTGACCATCAAAAAACGGCTCTTCAGGTTCACGTTGATGATGCGATCCCACATCTCTTCGGGCAATTCGTGCGCGGGCAGATAGCTATTCGTCGGCTGGATACCCACGTTGTTGCAGAGCACATCCACCCCGCCAAATTCGTTGACTGCGGTTTCGACCAAGGCCTTGCACGCTTCGGCTTCACTGACGTCGGCGTTGACGAAGCGCACTGCGCCTTCGGTGGTGCTGGCCAGCTCAACCACTTCTTTGCCAGCAGTCTCATCCACATCGGCACAAACAACACTGGCGCCTGCCCGGGCAAAGCCCAGCGTGATGGCGCGACCAATGCCTTTGGCCCCGCCAGTGACAATTACAACCTTGCCTGTAAATTCTCCCATTGTCCTCTCCTTTTGATTGCACTGCCCTTATTTTCCGCAAGTTGCCACCTAGAATTTGGGGCGCAACTCGGGTACTTTACATTGACAACTGCCGGCCCAATTAGCGGCTGCCCCAATCAATAGAGCCAGGGCAGGGGCAGCGATATGGCACGTCCCTCCTGTGAAGAGAGCAATCCTGCGGTCAAAATTTCTTGCGCATCGCGACCGATCTCAGCGCTACAGATTCCCTCGATCGGCAACCCCTGGGTGATGCGGGTGAGAAAATAGTCACTACCGTTGCGCATGCCTGCCGCCGGCGCGGGCACATCGACTTCAATGCCATCCTCATGTTCGGCGTTGGCCAACAGGAGCCGCCCCCCAGCGCGCGGCTCTACCACCAACGTGCCTGCGCTGCCATAGATCATGGCATGGTAGGAAGTGAGGTGGCCGATTTGGGTCCACGATGCCTCGCTGATCGCGGTGGCCCGTGGCCATTGCATGACGAGAATGGCGTTGTCATCGATGGTGATGTAATCCTTGAGCGAGTGGCTGAGGGTGCCGGTAACCCGGCTGGGTTGCCCCAAAACCGTACGCGCCAGCGCAGCCCCATAGCAGCAATAATCCATCATCGCTCCGGCCCCGTTCAAGTCGGCATCATAGAGCCAGTTGTAAAAGTAGGGCGTGCACCCCAGCTCTTTGGGACCAGCGTGGGCCGAACGATATTTGGTTTGGAAAATTTGGCCCAACTCACCGTTCTCTGCCATCCTAAAGGCATGTTGCAACTGCGGCCACCAGGCGAAGGGCCAGTTCACCATCAGCGCAACCCCGGCACGACGGGCCGCGGCCAACATGTGATTGGCCCCTTCAACCGTCGAGGCCATTGGTTTTTCCACCAGTATATGCAAGCCAGCTTCCGCAGCCATGATCGCTAACTCCACGCCGGTGAGGTTATCGCCAAAGATATAGACGGCATCCAATTCTACCGAATCGAGCATCTCTTCATAGGAAGCAAAAGTTTGCTCGCAGCCAAACTCCTGCTCCACTTTGACGCGCAATTCCTCGTTGGGATCAGCCGCCGCCACCAATGTACCCAGCGGTGATTCCGCCAATTCGCGCAGGTTGCCCCAGATGTGATCGTGGGTCATTCCGAGTACGCCAACACGCACCGTCTCTCCCATTTCGTTCTCCTTATTTCGCAACTCGTTTCGTAACGAAAGTTGTTACCTACCATCTCGGCACGGGCGTAATTGTTTAAAGTTTGCCAGTACCACGCGATGGGGTGCAACTTCGATTTCAGATAATTTATCGCGCTGTACCGCTAAAGTTGGCGCGGCTGCTTGGAGCCTATCCTGAAATTCGGCTGTGGCGCGGTAACCGCCTCCAGTCGGCACCGTCGACGCAGAGAATTTCAGGACAGAGACTCAGCCTTGCAGGATCGCCAACAAGCGATTGAGGACGATCTCTTCCTCGCCATCGGCCAGTGTCATGGGGTTGAGGTAGATGCCATCGTCGCCGGCCTTGGATACAAAGATCGAGGGGGTTCCTGCTTCCAGCGCAGCGACAACTGCGTCGCGATCCTGGCCCAGTTGGCCGGGATCAATTTGCACCCTTGCACGGGGGAGTGGCTGCCCCGCTTCGTTGGGAAAGGAGCGTTCGGCGTGGACACCGGTGATCTGGTTGAGTTCACCGCACCAACCCGCAACGACCTCCTCATCCTGTGACGCCCGGGCCACGTGGTCGCGTTGCACATAGAGCTCCACTGCCTTGAGCAGCCCCACCATCTCCTCTTTCCCCACCTTCATCGGACGCCCAATGCTGTGATTGGGGTTGCCGTTGATGCGACACGCTTCAACGAGCGCCTTGCGACCGACAATGAGCCCCGACGATTGGGGGCCACGGAGATCTTTGCCGCCGCTAAAGATGGCGAGCGCCGCGCCCATTTCGGTGTAACGCCACAGATTTTCCACCGGCGGGACTTGTGCCGCGCCATCCACAATGACCGGAATGTCGTGGCGGTTGGCGATCTCGATCACGCTCTCCAACGGCAGATCGCCCTTGCCGGTCATCGCGCCCTGAAACCAGAAAAAGGCTGCCGTCCGCTCGGAAATGGCCGCTTCCAGATCTGCGGGGGTGGTCTCATTCTCATTGCCGATTTCAACCACCTTCACACCGACCTGGCGCACCGCGTGGTCGTAGCCATTGCGGTGAACTTTGTGAATGATTACCTCATCTTTCAGCCCGGTGAGATCGGGCAGTTGGGCGATGGCATGGGGATCCGTGCCGGCGACACAGGCCGCGGTGGCCAGCACCAGGCCAGCGGCCGCGCCAGAGCTGACATAGGCGGCCTCGTTGTGGGTGAGGGTAGCGAGCCGTTCCCCAACCTTGCGCTGCAATTCATCCAGCGGCACAAAGTGTTCTGCCGCCTCGGCCATGGCTTTGACCACTTCGCGCGGCATCACCGAGCCACCCAGGCGGGTCAAGGTTGCACTGGCATTGATCAGTGGTCGAATTCCTAATTCGTCATAGATACCCATTGGTAAAATCCATTCTGATTGGTCATTTAATATGGTGGTACAAACTTGGTGGTACTAATTTGAGTGGGGAACGAGATTGGTAAGCTATCTAGCAGCAAGACAAAGCGTGAAGATAGAGCGAAGATAATAGCGTGAACGGTGCGAGAGGATCGCTGAATAGTCAGAGAGGCAGGGGGCCCCTGCCTCTGTCAACAAATTGCGTTTGGTTATTGCACTGCTTGCTGGAACCTCTAGCTGTCAATCCGCGGGCGCGGCCCAAACGAGATCACAGGCCTCAGCTGGCATCCAATGGGCATCTTCGCCTTCCCACTTGACATTACAGCCAATGGGATTGGTCACTGGCACCGCAATGGTTTGTCCCGCCACGTGCTCGGCCAGTGCATTATCCAGATCATTCACCGTCATTTTATCGGTCTCGCGCGGATTGTCGACGCCGCGCCCTGTATAGACGAGCTTGCGATCTTTGTCAAAGACGTAGAAATGTGGCGTGCGCAGCGCGCCGTAGGCGAGGGCCGCCTCCTGAGATTTGTCGCGCAGATAGATCCAGGGGAAGTTGTGCGCTTGCATGCGTTCGACCATGCCGGAAAAATCGTCATCGGGATGTGTGACTTCACTGTTTGAATTGATACCCACAAATTTTACCCCTTGATCCGCGTATTTCGCCGCGGTGGCTCGGGTAACCTCATCCGAGCCGACCACGTAGGGGCAGTGATTACAGGTAAAAAAGATCACCAGCGTATCAGCATCGCTAAAGTCTACTAACTTGTAATTATTCCCATCAGTCGCGGGCAGATCAAAATCAGGGGCGGTTTCCCCCAGTTCTAGTGTAAACGCCATGAGAATTGCTCCTTTTGCTAGGTTCTGTTGACATTTCAGATTCGCGGGGTTACTAACCCGCTTCTAACCGAGGAAAGCCGCGTCAGCGGCTGCCTACGCAGCGGTTTCAACCGCTGCTCACCGTTAGAAGCCCAATCGATTGGCGCTTCTCCCTTGAATTTTTGGGCCGATCCTGAACGATTGTCCTACAGGCAGTTATTAGTACCATTTTTGCCCACAATTGGCAAGTGAACTCAATCCGGGAATATTTATGATCAATTTCATAATAATTGACAGTACGGGGGAACTATGTTACAATTTCCCAGTCTAACACCAGACTTTGTTCTGCTCTCTATTTTACTGATATTCTCACCAGTAATTTGTACCTGGAAAATCCATCACTGGGAAATCTGACTGAGAAATCTAGTTAAAGAGCGCTGATCGATAAAGGCCAAACTATTGTGCATGCAGTTCGCAAGCGAATTTTAGAAATTCTAAAAGAGCAGACCAGCGGAGCAACGGTTGCTGAGCTGGCTGAACTGCTGGAGATGGCACCTGTTTCGGTTCGTCACCACTTGGACATTTTACAGGGTGACGATTTGATCTGTGTGGACCGGCTGGAGCGCAAAGGCAATGTGGGCCGTCCGCAACAAGTCTATGCCTTGACGGAAGAAGCCAGCCGCTACTTCCCCAACAATTTCGCTGCATTGGCCAGCGGCCTGGTTGGGCAGATTAAACAGCTGTTGCCTCCGGAGCAGGTGCCTTGTGCATTTCGTTCTTTGGCACAAGAGATGGCCGCGGAATTCACGGAATCTGAAGTAGCGGCAACTTGCGACACAGAGAGCGCAGCATTTGAGGAGCGGCTGGAACAGATCGCAACTTTTCTGACCGAACGGGGCTATCTCGCTCGTTGGGA
Organism: Caldilineaceae bacterium; assembly: GCA_965228585.1. GTDB lineage: Bacteria > Chloroflexota > Anaerolineae > Caldilineales > Caldilineaceae > JAHBVH01. The sequence goes on along the minus strand of CBDDHX010000004.1, from coordinate 271,677 downwards.
GCCAAGTCCGGGGCAAAAGGAAAGCAGTTCGTGTGCAAGCATACAACTGGACAATGACAACAGTGATAAATTAGAGGGTGTAGATGGCAGCTCCACCAGCTATCTGTTGCACAAGTATAACTGTCCCTATGCCGGTCTATCAACTGAACACACAGAGCTCTGTTTGATGGATCAGACGTTGATTAGCGAACTGACCGGCTGTAAATGTGAGCGCACCCAATCATTGGCCGAAGGTGCAGCTTGTTGTACCTATCGTATGACTCTAGAAGCAGCAACAGAAGCAGCAGCAACAGAGCCAACGAAAAAACAGACCACACAACGGATTGCCATTCATTGATTCATTCGTATTCATTTTTAGCGTCCATCCTGAAGCGCGATTGTGGCTCTTGCGCTGTCGCTGACTGCCGCGGCGGATGCAGTGGGCTTCAGGAGAGCTACCGATTGTCTCTCTCGTCTAGCGCGGTACCATAGCAAAGAATGCAGGGAACTTGTGACCAGTAAAATTAATCTAGATACGATTCAACCAGATGAGTACGAAACAGTGAAGAATGCGCTGCCCAGGCAGCAGTACACCAACCTGGATGGGCGCATTACCATCGATCCCGTTCCAGGTGGGCATAGCGCATCAGCACCGGCGGACTTTCCCATTGAACCAGTGCATGACAGCTATGGTCGGCGCATTAACTATTTGCGCATCAGTCTGACCGATGTCTGCAACTTGCGCTGTGTCTACTGCATGCCCGAGGATATGACCTTCCGCCCCCGCCAGGAGCTAATGAGCGACGAAGAGATCCTGACACTCGTCCGTGTGGGGGCAAGTCTGGGGGTCAACAAGATTCGGTTGACTGGTGGCGAGCCAACCATCCGGCCCAATGTGGTGGAGATCGTGCGCGAGATTGCGAATGTACCCGGCATCAAAGATATTGCCATGACGACCAATGGGCTGCTGTTGGACAAGCTGGCAAAACCATTGGCCAACGCGGGGCTCAAGCGGGTCAATGTCAGCATTGACACAATGGATGCCGAAAAGTTTCACCGCATCACCCGCTGGGGGCAGATCGATGAACTCTGGCGCGGCATCCGGGCCGCCGAAGAAGCTGGGCTGACGCCGGTCAAGTTGAATAGCGTGGTTGTGCGCAACTTTAACGATGGCGACGACATGGTCCAATTGGCCCGCCTGACGTTGGAAAATGATTGGGAAGTCCGTTTCATCGAGATGATGCCATTTGGCGAAATCTCTGACTTTCAGCAGACCAACGTGGTCACCTTCAAAGAGATGCGCCAACAGATTGAAGCGGCCTTTGGCCCGTTGGAAGAGGCGAGCTATGACTTTCTTGATCCCAGCCGCCCATTTCGGATCCCGGGAGCAATGGGCACGTTGGGTTTCATCAGCAGCGTAACGGAGCCATTCTGCCAAGGCTGTGGCCGGATTCGCCTCACCGCAGATGGGAAATTGCGCCTTTGCCTATTACGCGAAGATGAAGTAGACTTGCTGACACCATTGCGTGCCGGGGCTTCTTTTGAAGAATTACGCCAACTGATGCGCGATGGGTCCTATCACAAACCGTGGGGACACAGTTTGGATCAGGGTGAAATCGCCAAGAATCGCGTGATGAATCAGATCGGCGGCTAGTCGACCTGTTGCTACAATCTGCCAATCAGTCTGTAATCTTTGCAATTCATTTGTGCAATTACTGTATAATTTTTACTGTATAATTTACTGTGTAAAGACGATTTTGTATAACTTAATTCAAGGAGTTTGGACGAGATGATTAACATCACAGAATCAGCTGCCGAAAAACTGGGCGGGATCATGGAGCAAAAGGGCATGAAAGATACTCATGGCCTGCGCGTCTTTGTCAAAGGCGGCGGTTGTGGCGGCATGCAATACGGCATGACTTTTGATGATAACACCCGCGATGGCGATCAGGTCTATGAACAGAATGGCCTGCGCGTCTTTGTCGATGCCACCAGCCTTTTCTACATTGATGGTGCCAACATCGACTATGTTGACAACCTCATGGGTGGCGGCTTCCACATTGACAACCCCAATGCGGTTAGCTCTTGTGGCTGTGGTAGCAGCTTCCGCACGGCCGAATCACACACCGGCGAAGAAATGCCGCAGAGCTGTGGTCACTAAGGAGCGATGGTGGGGAAAGCACGGGTAACCGTGTCTGTTCCCATCTCTGCTACAGGTAGAAGAGAGGATGGGCATGGAGGATCCCCTGCCCATCCTTTTTTATTTGAGAGCGAACCGATGAAGATTTTACAGAAGCTACTGGCCAAAAGCGCGCCCACCGAACCCGCTCTGGAGGAGCGAATTCAGCAAGTGCTCGATGATTATCGTCCCACCCTTTACATGGATGGCGGGGATGTCGAGCTGCTTGAGGTGGATGAGCAAGGCATTGCACACGTGAAGATGTTGGGGGCGTGCATCGATTGTCCCATTAGTTTGCTGACGATGAAGTTGGGCATTCAGCGTCTGTTGAAAGAGAACTTTGCTGAGATCACGGGCATCAATGCCATTACAGACATCGATATTTCGGCGCTGTACAACCGAACCGCGCCTCCCGAGCTGTCGACGCCAACAGCGCCCATTGACCTGCCTGCCAAACCAACCCAATGACAACAGGATGAAGCTATGTCCAATCCCTATGGCGCACCCGAGATCAGTGTGCAAGAGGTAGAGAAGAAACGCCAGGCTGGCGAAGAGTTCGTTTGGCTCGATGTGCGTGAAGCAGAAGAAGTTGCCAGCGTGCAGATCGAGGATGAGCGCATCGCTGTCGTTCCGCTTAGCACCCTGGCGGATCAGCAGACCAAAGCGCTGCCCACCGCGGCCGAAGCGGAGGATGCCGAGATCGTCGTCTTTTGTCACCACGGCATGCGCAGCGCTCAGGTGACCGCGTGGCTCATGCAGCAGGGCTGGACCAATGTCAAGAGCATGGCTGGCGGGATCGATGCGTGGGCCAATGAGATCGATCCATCGGTCGGTCTCTATTAACAGCTGACATCCGTTGCTGGCAGAGCCGAGCACGCAGTGACAGCTGCAACAGTTACACGCAAACAAAAGGGGGCCGTTGTGGCTCCCCTTTTTGGTTCACTCTTCTATATCACTCGTCTATAGTAAGCGTCTCTAGCGCGTTTCAGTCACCTTGCGCAGCCCACGGGGATGATCGGGATCGTAATCGCGGGCGTGTGCCAGGTAGAGGGCAAAGAGCTGCCCCGGCACAATAGCCGTAATGGGCGATAGCCATTCTGGCACCGAGGCCCGCAACGGAATGGGAATGCGGGCCTCGTCCAATAGAGATTGGTCATCGCTGATGACGATCGATTCTGCCTCACGTTGGCGCAAGACCTGATGAAACGAATGCAGCTCGGGCAACATTGTGCCGCTGGGCGCAATGACCAGCGCGGGAAAGCCATGCTCGATCAGTGCCAGTGGACCGTGCAAAAAGTCGGCACTGCTGTATGGCTCGGCGATAATGTATGTCAACTCTTTCAGTTTGAGCGCCAGTTCAAAGGCGCTTGCATAGTTGAACCCCCGTCCAATCACCACACAATCTTGCATATACCGATAGCGTTGCGCCAGCTGTTGCACGTCGCGGTCGATCTCTAGGACCGAAGCCACGGCCGCGGGGATCGTTGCGATCTCGGCCAGTGCTTCGGTATCTTCGGCCAGGGTCGCGCCCAGAAGCGCCAATGCCATTAGCTCGCTGGTGTAGGTTTTGGTTGCGGCAATTGACTGTTCTCTGCCCGCGTGCAGCGCAATGACATGGTCGGCCTGGGCCGCCAGGTCGGATTCCACCTCATTGGTAATCGCGGCGGTGAGTGCGCCTTGCCGCCGTGCTTCGGCCAAGACACTCACAATGTCTGGACTTTTCCCACTCTGGCTGATCCCCAATACCAACGCATTTTTAAATTGCGGTACCTTCTTGTAGACGGTAAAGAGGCTGGGCGTTGCCAACGCCACCGGCAGACCGTTCATGGCGCCAAAGAGATAATTGGCATAGCGACCAGCGTTATCACTGGTGCCACGTGCCGCAATAACCACGTAATCGATCTGTCGGCTCTGAATCGCTTTGGCTAGTTCTTGAACCGTGGACCGTTCGTTGGCCAAAAATTCACTCAACACGGCGGGTTGTTCATGAATCTCTCGGTAAAGATGGGATGATTGTGGCATCTGTTTATCAAATTCCTTCTGTGTCGCAAAGCTCTGTTGCACACCGCAGTTTTCTGTTGCAAATCTCCGTTGCGCATCGCTGTTACAAACTTGGATCACGAATCGACGCAACGGGTGGGTTGGCAGCCATTGGTTGATTATAAACAATTTGACAACAATGTCAGAATTTGCCAGATGTTTACTGGGAGAAACAATGAGTGGGATAGGCGCTCGCATGGGCATCCGGCATCTTTGGCCGGCACTGTTTCTGGGCGACCAACATCCCGATGGACAGCGGTCGCAACTTGCACAAGCAGGCGTGACAAATAGGCGTGACAAACAGGCATGAGCAAATAGGCATAAATAGACGGAGGAAAGAGTGTGAGTACAGCAATGGATGGACTACAGCTTGAATTGACCGACGATTTGCGCATGCTCCAGGGGCTTGCGCGCGATTTCACCCGCAAAGAGATTATTCCCCAAGCCGAGCACTTTGATCGTACGGGCGAGTGGCCATGGTCGATCTTCAACAAGGCGCGGGAGATCGGGCTGGTGAACATGAATATTCCGGAAGCGTATGGGGGCATTGGCGCCACTGTGGTAGAGGAATGCATTGTCACTGAGGAGATGGCTTACGGTTGTACAGGCATTCAGACGGCGCTAATGCTCAATCAGCTGGGCTGCCTGCCCATCCTGTTGGCTGGCACCGACGAACAAAAGCAGCGCTACTTTGCTCGCATCATCGATGATGGCCAAATCGTCTCCTATGCCCTCACCGAACCAGATGCTGGCTCAGACGTGGCTGGCATCAAAACGACTGCGGCCAAGCAAGGTGACAAGTACGTGCTCAACGGCGGCAAAACATGGATCACCGATGCACCCGTTGCCAACTTTTTCGTCATTTTTGCCAAAACCGATCCCGCGGCTGGTCACCGCGGGATGAGCGCGTTTCTCGTCGACCGCGATTCAGAGGGACTATCTGTGAGTCAACCGCTCGAAAAGATGGGCCAACACGCGGCGCAGACAGCGCAAGTCTTTCTGGAGGATGTCGCGGTGCCCGAACAGAATCGGCTGGGCCGGGAAGGTGATGGCTTTTTGATCGCCATGGGCGTCTTCGACAAAAGTCGGTCCCCTGTCTCCGCCGCGGCCACGGGATTGGCTCGGCGCGCACTGGATGAAGCAGTGCGCTATGCTGGCGAACGCACGACCTTTGGACAGCCAATCTATCAACATCAAGGGGTGGGGTTCATGTTGGCCGACATGAAGATCCGCGTCGATGCAGCACACAACCTGGCGCTGAAATCTGCCTGGCTCATTGACAACGGCCAACGCAACACAACGGAGGCAGCCGTGGCCAAGGCATTTTGTGCCGACGCGGCCATGCAAAATGCCACCGACGCGGTGCAGGTCTTTGGCGGCAATGGCTACAGCAAAGAGTACCCCGTGGAAAAGCTGATGCGCGATGCCAAGATCTACCAGATCTATGAAGGCACCACCCAGATTCAGAAGCTGATCATCCTGCGCGAACTCTATCGGAATGCAAAATAATGGTCGCCGGATGCAGATGAGGAGAGCCAAAGAACCGCTTGCCCTTCTCGAAGTTCTGTGCGCTCCGTGGCTCATTACCATTTTGCTCGGGCCCAGGGCCAAAGCTCGCCCATGGACATTCGTACATTGTGTTGGCACATCAAGCAACCGGGTTTTCGGAGAAGATTCGGTTGCTGAACAGCGACTTATTGTTACAACGCTGATCCAACGAGCGCTGTTGCATGGCACGCATCATCCACAGCAGTGCGAATGTTGCACAACTGTTCAGATTCTACTGCGGCGGTCGGCCCGTGGAACTGTTGGCGTTCCAATCCTTGACAGCGATAAATTGCTTACGTTGGGGGCTTGACGACCGGTGTGAGAGAGTGTTATAATAATCCAAATTGCTTCCCGGTTGCCTTCTAAAGTGGGCTCTGTTTGAAAACAGTAGTTCCGGCAAGAGGGTATTGGTTGAGCAAGCACTGGCGCAGAACATTTCAGGAGAGATAGTTAACAATTAGTTAGAGCCCATCCTGAAATTCGGTTGTGGTGCGTAAAGCACCTCGAGCCGGTTGCGTCGACGCAGAGAATTTCAGGACAGATACTTAGTAGTGGCTGGTGCAACAACTGTGTTTTTGCATCAGTTCGTCTTTGAATAGCCTCACTGCAGGATCTCGTGATCACCCAATTCACAGGTGACACTTTAGCAGTTGCTACCCTTGAACAACGCCAACTCGGTAGGCTATTCGACTTTAGCAGGTTATTTATTAAAGGAGTTTTACCATAGGCAGAGGCGCACCTTACCGCAATTCTCAACCGGACACACGTGTGAACAACCAGATTCGAGCACGTGAAGTTCGCGTAATCGATAACGAAGGCGAACAGCTGGGTGTCATGCACATTCGTGATGCAATTAACATTGCCAATGAGCGTGAATTGGATCTGGTTGAAGTCGCTCCCAATGCAAAGCCACCCGTATGCCGGTTAATGGACTACGGGAAGTATCTGTATGAAAAGCAGAAACGTGAGCGCGAATCACGCAAGTCACAAAAACAAGTTGATGTCAAGGAAGTTCGTCTGAGTCCCAAGATCGGCGAACATGATGTGCAGGTTGCTCTCACTAAAATTCGCAAGTTTGCGAAAGAGGGAGACAAAATCCGTGTACGTATCCGCTTCCGTGGCCGCGAGATTCACCACCCCGAAGTTGCACGTGAGCTTTTTGCGCGTGTGGCCAAAGAGGTGGAGGACGTTACCACAGTCGAAGCGATGCCAAACATGGATGGCCGCAGCATGATTATGGTCTTGGCACCAGCCTGATTGACAGTTGCCGATTGTGCCTGCGCAACGTTGGGTATGAGCGCTAGCTGAATCTGCCTGAAATGCTTGCGAATTTTCACTGAACGGTGGCAAAATTCGCAAGTTTCGTCTGCATCGGGTATACTATATATTCTTAAAAACGGGCTTTGGCCCGTTTTTGTGTGTCTAGCTTTGTCTTCAAAGCTTACTCTTCATAGCTTGCAGAGAAAAGCTTGCATTGATTGGACGTTGTGAAATTAGTTGTAAATTATCAGAGTACTCTTGTTTGGCTTCCGTAGATTTGTGCACTTGTTTGCATGGCAAGTGTGGAAAGTGATCTGCTGGAGCTAACCTGACACTGGTAAAGCGTAGTTATTGATGTCATGATGTAGAAGGAGGCTTGTATGCCAAAGATGAAAACGCACAAGGGAGCGGCAAAACGTTTCCGACTCACCAAGAATGGCAAGCTGATGCGCATGCGCGCCGGCCGCAGCCACTTGCGTCGCAAGAAAAACAGCAGCACCATTAGCGATTTGCGTCACTCTGTCTCCAGCACAGTCAAGGCCAATGTTAAACTGGTCAAGCAGGTTGCTGGCAAGGCAGCAACGCGCTAATTGTCTGTCCGTAAATTTTCTGCGTCGACGTTGTCGGCTCAGGGTGGTGTCGGCACCACAACCGAATTTACAGATAGGTTTCAATCGAGAAAGTAAATAGACTTTGCACCTTGCGGAATGCGCGTTAGAGAACGCTGACTCCACCATTGTCCAACGTTTACATAATTTCTCGACAAACTAGCTGTTTAAGCCTTTTGTGACGTGTGCAGCGGTGTGGGCACAACAACAGAAGGCGTCACGCTGAATTTTATCGATTCGATGTTCAAAACCCGCACGTGAATGGCCAGTGCCTCTGCACTGATGAAGTGAGTAAAACTCCGCCTTCGCGAAAGGAGAAAAAGATATGCCTCGCTCAAGGCCAAAGGTCTATGCCCACAAGCGGCATAAAAAAGTTTTAAAGTTTACCAAAGGGCAATATGGCACCAAGCATCTGCTCTTCCGCCGTGCCAACGAAGCCATGCTCAAGTCGCTCTTCTACGCATTCCGCGATCGACGCAACCGCAAACGCGATTTTCGTCGTTTGTGGATCACCCGCATCAATGCCGCCGCCCGATTAAATGGGTTGAACTATAGTCAGTTTATCTATGGGCTGAAACAGGCAAACGTGCAGGTCGATCGCAAGGTGCTCGCGCACGTTGCCATTCACAATGCTGATGCATTTACCAAGCTAGCTGATCTGGCAAAGGCGAACGCCAATTAACTGAGATCATCGTTCACACTTCCAATCAAAGAGCGGTAGAGAGTTGCCCAGAATAGCCGTTGAGGAACAGCAGTGCCAGTCAGAAAGGCCGTTGCTCCCAGATGGATTCACGTGGTGCTTTCTGCCGCTTTTGCTTTTCACATTCGCTCATCTCCACCCACCATCCCCCACTGCCCACCATGTTACAGCATTGATGTTCGACAGTACCTGTTGCACAAAATACCAGTCATGACAGTCGAGATCAGTAGCACAGACAATCAACAGATCAAAGCAGCGCGCAAATTGCAGCGCCGCCGCCAGCGTCATCGGCAAGCGCGCTTCTTGATCGAAGGTGTGCGGTTGGTGCGCGACGCGTTGCAAAGTGGGGCAACAGTGCACCAGCTCTTCTACGCGCCAGCACGACTGACGGCCAATGCCGCGGCAACCGCAGTTGTGGCTGAATGCGAAGCGCAAGCGATTTCTTGCCTGGCTTGCACGCCGGAAGTGCTCGGCACGCTCTCCGAAACAGTTACACCACAGGGAGTGGTTGCCGTGGTGCAGATCCCAACGCTGCCGCTGCCCGCCGCTTTACACTTTACACTGATCCTCGATCAGGTGCGCGATCCGGGCAACGCGGGCACGTTGGTCCGCACCGCGGCTGCGGCTGGGGTTGATGCTGTGATCTTTGGCCCAGATACTGTCGACCCATACAATGATAAAGTAGTGCGGGCTGGCATGGGAGCACATTTTCGACTTCCCTTGCGGATCTGTGCAGATTGGACCGAAATTGATTCACTGTTGGCACCGCACCAACAATGTTATGTGGCGGAAGCGTCCGCGCACCAGCACTACACCGCGGTCGATTGGTCGCTTCCCACAGCCTTGGTGGTCGGCGGCGAGGCAGCTGGGGCAAGCAGCGAAGCCAACCACTTTGCGCAACCGGTTGCCATCCCCATGCACTCTGCCGTGGAGTCGCTCAATGCTGCCACGGCCGGGGCCATTATCCTCTTTGAAGCGGCTCGTCAGCGCCGCGACTTAAAGATTCGTTGACAATCCCGCGCCTTATGGTATGATACGCAACAAATGATCTGCGCTCACACAAGAAAAAGAAGTTGAGGCCAACGTGGAAGGAATGGGGCTCATGTCATTCCGGGTAATTTGGTTTGTGGTTGCCGGCTTCGTGCTTGGTTTTACAACATCGACCCTCTGGGAATGGCTCTATTATCGGCAGAAACGCCTCCAAATGTTGGATCAGCACCGGCAGACACAGCGCGATGCTGGAGGTGATTCCGCGGTCTCCACTCGATCCAACCTCAGCGCTGGTGCCACGGACAACTCGGATGCAGAATGGCAACTCCCCACATACCGGAGCTCGGGCATTCTTTTGGAGAGCGAAGGGGCCGTTCTGCCCACTGCCACCACGTCAGCAAACCCGCAACGACAATCTACTGACATGGCAACTCCCCCCCCAACAGAGTCTCCGAGAGAGTCTCCACCAAAGTCCCAGGAAGCGGCCAATGAAAAGCAGGAGCAGCCGTCAGCCTCCGCTGCAGAGGCCCAGGGGGATGAACGCTCATCTGGAGATGCACATGGCAGAAAAGAGCGTGGTGAGGAGCGGGAGAGCCAGGAGCGAAACCGGCAAGCGGGGAATCGTCAAGTAACCGCTCGTGCAGTCACAGAGACAGACACAGACACAGTCACAGACACACATTCTACTGCGCCAACCGGGGCCGATCACGTGGCAGTGACCAAAGCGACGTTTGCACTGTCGCCGGTTGCCGAAAAGCTTGGGTCTGCATCTACGGCCCCTGATTCTAGCCCCACCGAATCAGCCGCTGCTCAAGGTACAGTGACAGTCGATCATCCCGATAATTTAGCGGACATCAAAGGCATTGGCGAAGCGTACAAGCGCCGACTCTATGCAACCGGCGTCTATACATGGCGCCAATTGGCCGAGAGCGATACCGATACCTTGCGCCGCATCACCCGGGCGAAGCCCAACGCCGACATTCGCAGTTGGCAGGCTCAGGCGCAGGAGTTAGCTGAAGAGCACAACCGTTGGCAAGCAAATTTCAACGGTCCCCTCGACGATTTCACGCGCATTGAGGGCATTGGCGCGATTACGGCGGATATTTTGTACAAAGTTGGGATCTGCACCTATGAGGAGTTGGCCGCAACAGCGGTTGAAGAGTTGACCCGGATCGTCCCTGCGCCAACAGTGGGCAACGAGAATGATTTTGACGGGTGGTTGCGGGAAGCCAGCCACCTGGCCAGGGCAAAAGAGCGCAACGGTGGCCGCTTGCCATGAACGAACGCACGCCTCCCTATCTTGAGTGGGCACTCGATCGCTGGAAGTTGTTACTGATCCTGCTGCTCTTCGGGCTGTTGATCGCTGGTGTGCTCTGGTGGCCGGCGGGTGCCCCGGCACCCGCCCCAGCCTTCTGAAGCATGGCGAAGCGAAGGCCGGCAAAGGAGCGTGCTCCCGTGCTAGCTGACAGGCTTGCGTGCTTTGATGTAGATCAGTTGTTGATCAAAAACCAACTTGCCACTGTGACGCCGCACGTTGAGCCCCGCGGCGTCAGTTTCCAGCCCTGCTTCCATCATTTCACGCACAACACTGCGGCTCGCTGGAATCGATTGCAGATCAGCCAGCCATTCCTCTAAATCTTGTTCAAAGACCGAAATATTCTCCTGCTCGATCTGCAATTCGCTGTTGCCAATGAGCTTGCGGTACTGTTCTGCACTCAGAGCGGCCACGTGGCTGGGGTTGCGTCGTTCCTCGATCGTGTTTTGTGTGGCCCGTTTGACGGGATCATCGGCTCCCAGCAGATCTGCAAAGATCAAGATGCCGCCAGGCTTGAGGAGCCGGACGATCTCCTGGAGAATACGTTCGGGCTTGTGGCTGTGGTGAAGCACAAGCCGGCAGATGATGGCGTCAAAATTTTCACTCCGAAATGGCATTCGCTGCGCCGACGCCAATCGAAAGCTTACCTGCTTGGCTGCCGGAGAAGCGCTGCTGAGCCGAAAATATTCGGCAATCTCCAACATGGCCGGGCTAATGTCCACGCCCACGACTTCTTTTGCGCCTGCTTCCGCGATCATGAGCGCCAGGCGACCGGTGCCGGTCCCCAAATCCATTACCCGCAGGCCCTTTTTCAGCGCCGCAAATTTAAGCAAATGTTGGTAGCGCTGATCGCGCACGTGGTCTTCCAAATCCACATCCGCCGAGAGCACCCGGTTATAGACAGCCAGCACCTGCGACATATCTTCGTCTTCGCTCTCCTCTTCGGCTGGAACGGCAGCATTGGCTGTCGCTGCGGCATTGGGAAGCGCAGGTGTCGGACGGTGTTCCAGGCGGTTCAGATAGACAACGCACCAATGGTCGTCGTGCCACGCAATTTCAGAAATTGCTGTGTGTTTGACGGAGAACGATAACTCGCCGGCCTGGCAGAAGGTGGCAATTGCTGCCGACACTGCGTTTCCATCCAGAACAATGCAGATCGTTTTGCCCCAATGTTCGTGAATAATCGCCTGGAGTGCACTGGCCAACTGTTCTTGGAAGCGATAATAATGTTCATCGGATGTAAATTGCTCTTGGCGGTGGAGCGGTGCAAAGAGATGTTGTCGGTCACCACCAGTATCCTTGCCGATTCGGCTGTGAGAAGGCAATTCAGGCGCGATCATCACCGACTTCCCCAACACCTGACCCAAGCGCTGTGCCGTCAGTCGGCTGCGCAACTGTGGTGCGCTGATCAACACGTCGATTTTTTCATGGCTGGCAATCCACCTGGCCAATGAATTTGTCTGCTCCCAACCGAGCGCCGTCAGCCCACTGTCGTCACTGTTCAGATCGCTATAGCGGCTTTGCAACCCCTCGGCCTGACAGATCAACAAAATCCGGGCTTCAGGATCTTTGCGGCTGCTGTTCTGCTCCCGTGTTGATGGTGGCGCTATGTGAAAACGATTCGGTTCACTCACAGTATGTTACCGTTTCAGTGACTAGCTTGGGATGTAAATGCTTACGTCGATTAAGGTTGGTGTTACTCACGTTGGCGCAGCAACTAGTTTTTACCAGATCTTCTCTGGAAAAGCTGAGAATCAGTGCTGTTGAGATCTATCGATGTGCAGATAGCTGATAGTGGGCACTCGGGCAATAGGTGAGTCTTTCAACTGAAGATTTTGCACCGGCACTGCAGCGATACTTGCGCACAGACATCTTGTGCACAACTACAGCAAAGTCACAACAAAGTCACAACAATTTTACAGTAAAGTCACAGTAAAGTCACAGAATATTGATGAAGTCACAGCGCATGGACAAAGATGAAACTGATCGTAGTGGTGTGATGATACCAAAGGGAATATCGGTTACCAAATTATACTTGGCTCTGATACAGATAGGAAACCGCGTTTACATCTTCCGACCCACGGTTGCTCACCAACGTGGATGTGAGTGATGACGCATGGGCAGCTCATGTGGAAGAGCGAGTCAGTTGCCGTGAGGAGCGTCTCTGTCTGCCAAATTTTTGCTTTGTTGACAGTCAAGAGCTTTTCTATTAAAATCGTGTCAATCTTCATCCACAGACTAGCTCGTGCCATGTGGGCTGTGGTGTAGTTGTTAAAGCCGATTCATTTGCTCCTGTTCACGCCATCAGTTTGCACCGGTTTCGAAAGACTCATTCGAGATGAGTGAGGTTCTGACTCGTCCCCCGCAGCAGGTGAACCATCACTCGCTTCCAACTCGATAGCTCCATGCTGCCGGCGCACGTTGTGTGCACGAGCAGTCGCTCCCGATTTTGTATGGCGCATTCTTCCTGAAGCGCAGTGAGTTCAGGGCAGGTGCGAAGCATACAATGTTCTGTTCCGCTCTGTTCGTACCATTGACAGCTGTACCGTGCCCCTGCAGCAAACATCCTCTGTGGCGCTATAACCTGTGTATGCGCCACTGCTGTATGGTAAAAATCTACCTGAAAATTGATCGTGCGCCCCTGCATCTATTTTGCTTTGGCGGACATTGATAATTCGGGTGAACACACGCTAGAGATGTGAACACACGCTAGAGATATAGTCAGAGAACAATTTCATATTGTGTTAAGGAGGACGCATGGCGAATTATCGTACTGATCAGATCCGCAACGTCGCTATTCTCGGTCATGGCAGTTCCGGCAAGACCTCCCTCACCGAAGCAATGCTCTTTAAAACCGGTGCGATCAAACGGATGGGACGAGTCGAAGATGGATCGACAGTCTCCGATTGGGATCACGAGGAACAGCGTCGTCAGATCTCGATCAATCTCTCCGTTGTACCCATTGAAGTTGATAGCTTAAAAGTCAATCTGATTGATGTGCCGGGCTACCAGGACTTCGTGGGTGAAGTACGCTCGGCGCTGCACGTTGCCGAAGCTGCGCTTGTGGTGGTCGATGCCGTGGCTGGGGTAGAAGTGGGCACAGAGCTGGCCTGGGACTATCTCAATGAGCAACAAAAGCCACGTGTGGTTTTCGTTAACAAGATGGATCGTGAAAACGCTGATTTTCAAAATGTGGTCGCCAATCTCCAGGCCACCTTCCCCGATTCAACCTTTATCCCCATGCAACTCCCCATTGGTGCCGCTGAAAATCTCCAAGGTGTCGTTAGTTTAGTTACCATGAAATCCTATATGGGACAGGAAGAGACCGTTGGTCCCATCCCCGATGATATGCTCGATGAAGTCGAGGCCGTGCGCGTGGCAACCATTGAGGCCGCGGCCGAGGCAGACGATGAGCTGATCATGAAATATTTGGAAGGGGAAGAGCTAACCGCCGAAGAGGTGCGCTCGGGTATGCGTAAAGGCGTGTTGGAAGGCTCAATTGTGCCCGTCTATTGTGGCACGGCAACCAATGCAATTGGGCTGGATCGACTGTTGCGGGCACTGGGGCGCTATGTGCCCGTTCCCAGTGCGCACCCCATGACAGCACAGCGCGGCGCAGAGGAGCTACAGTTGGCCAGCGATCCCGATGGTGAACCGGTCGCCGTGATCTTCAAAACGATCATAGACCGTTTCGTTGGGCGCATGAATTATTTGCGAGTCTTTTCGGGCACCATTGACAAAGAAGCGCAACTCGTTAACAGCCGCACCGGCGACAGCTATCGCATGACCAATCTGAGTGCTGTCCATGGCAAAGAACTAAAGGGAATCAACAAGCTAGTTGCGGGAGATATCGGGGTGGTGACCAAGTTGGAAAACCTAGTCACCGGCGATACGCTCTCGCCGAATGCCGAGTTGGCTGTGCCCCCGCCCATATATCCCCAGCCGCTCTACGCCGTTGCGGTCTCACCCGCAACGCAGGCTGACAGTGCCAAACTCGGTGCTTCGCTCCACGCCCTCACAGAAGAAGATCCCACCATTCGTGTCGAAAATGTTAGCGCGACCCGGCAGACGCTGCTGCAAGGAATGGGAGACACCCACGTTGATGTGGCAATTCGCCATCTCGAAAGCAAATATGGGGTGACCGTGGAGACGACCTCGCCGCGGGTTCCCTACCAAGAGACGATCAGTCGCACGGCTTCGGCACAATATCGCCACAAAAAGCAGACGGGCGGCGCTGGCCAATTTGCCGAAGTGCACATGCGGGTGGAGCCACTGTCGGAGAACGGCGAATTTGAATATGTTAGTGAAGTTTTTGGCGGTTCCATCAGCAGTGTTTTTCTGCCATCCATTGAAAAGGGGATTCGCCAAGTCATGGCACAAGGTGTGGTGGCGGGCTTCCCCGTGGTCGGAATCAAAGCGGTGGTCTATGATGGCAAAGAGCACCCGGTTGATTCTAAAGATATTGCATTTCAAACCGCCGGCCGCGAGGTCTTCAAGCTAGCCGTGCAAGATGCCAGCCCCGTACTGCTGGAGCCGGTCTATCAAATGGAAGTGACGGTGCCCGAAGAGTACATGGGCGATATCATGGGTGATGTCAACACCCGGCGCGGACGTGTCCAGGGCATGGAGCAAAAGGGCAATCGCTCCGTCATCCGTGCCCTGATCCCCTTTGCCGAAATCCTCAATTACAGCACCGAGTTGCGTTCCATGACCCAAGGGCGCGGCTTCTATTCCATTGTTTTTGATCACTACGATGCCGTGCCCGCGCATCTGGCGGACGGTGTGATCAAGCAGTACAAGGACGCTGCGATCGAGCAGCACGCCTGATTACACTGCCACAGTACGGAACGGCAGCACTTCGCTCGCGCTGCCGTTTGCGCTCCCCGCCACACCAACATCCGTGGCGGGGAGCGTAGCTACTGTTACTCACAACGGTTGCTCGCTACTCTTGCAGGTCAGCTGGCACACCGTTGGGGTAAAGTTCGTTAATTGCCTGCTCAATGCGCTCGATCCGATTGTCCGGATTGGGGTGGGTGCTGAAAAACTCTGGTTGCCCGCCACCACCACCACTGGCTGCCTGCAAGATCTCCATCACCCCGATCAGGGCGCGGGGATCATATCCTGCTTCCACCATAAAGCGCACGCCAAGTTTGTCTGATTCCAGCT
This sequence comes from Caldilineaceae bacterium, assembly GCA_965228585.1. Lineage (GTDB taxonomy): Bacteria > Chloroflexota > Anaerolineae > Caldilineales > Caldilineaceae > JAHBVH01. The sequence continues at coordinate 255,892 of CBDDHX010000004.1, read as the reverse complement.
CATCATCGCGCCCATATTTCATGTTGACCAGCTGGCCCACCATCTGCGCGACCTGTGCCGAACGTGCATCGCCCGAAGCGACGACAACCGCGCCGGTCAACCCCTCGGTCAACTCAGCCTTGGCAATGCGCTGCGCACCGTGGCGCGCCACCACATGACCAATTTCGTGGCCCAGAATGCCGGCGAGTTGGCCTTCGGTTTCCAACCGGCTGTAGAGTGCCGCGGTAATGAAATTCTGCCCACCGGGCAGGGCGAAGGCATTGACCGTATTGGGGTCGGCCAGCAGATGAAAGTCAAACTGCCACTCTGTCTCGTCCAGACCAGCTGCCGCGACCAAACGCTGCCCCACCTGATCGACATGTTCCTGCGCGCGTTGATCGGGATGGAGCCCCCCATGTTGGTCGATCATTGCGGGTGCTGCTTGCAAGCCCAGCGCGATCTCTTGGCGCGGCGTCAAACTGATGTACTGCTCCTCACCGGTGACATCATTGTAGGTTTTGGAAGAGAAGTAGGAAAAGAGGGCAAACGCCACCATCACCACTGCCACCAACAGACGGCCTGCACCGCCACGGCGTCCTCGTCGCGGGCCATAGCTCATTGAACGTCGCCGTACCATAATCTGCTCCTTCTATCATCCATCAATTCTGTTGTGCGATTCTGCTATTCATCAAGTGGCTGACTGTAGATCTCTGCGTCCACCATACCACTTCAAGCCATTGGCTGGATCAGAATCAATTCTCCAAATAGATTGCAGCCGATACAACAGTAGGCTGCAGCAACATCCTTTGCCCGCTCGTTATGCTTCCTCAACGGGTTCGTACACTTCCACTTCCAATGCTTCGTAGATGCCACCGGCCAGTGCGCCAAAGAGCGCATGGGTGACGATAAATACTGTGCTGCGCATGGCAAAGAACCAGGGATAGAAGAATGTGAGGGTATAAAAATTGATGCTATATAGTGCCAATCCGAGCAGTGCCCCGCCAATAATGCCCGAAATCAGGCCACCGCGATGCACAACATAGGCGACTAACAGCGCATATAGAATGGAGAGCACGAAATGAACAACGAGTGCGGCCAACAATGCAACAAAATCAAAGGTGGGGGGCGGGGCCAGAATGCCGTCACCGAGGATAATCGAGGCAAAGAGCCGCAGCATGACCCAGACATTGCCCACTGGGCTCAGGAATAGGTTGAGGAGCAGAAAGATCGTGCCGCTGATCAGGCCCGACCAAAGTGCAGCGCTCCAATCCACCAGTTGGCGCATTCGTGGCGATGTTGCTTGCATGATAACTCTCCTTCTGTTTGGACGTTGGTGAGGGACAAAAATCGCTTGAGCCCCTCGCTGCCGACAAAGCTTGGCTTGTCTGCTATTGATGCTGATTTGCAACACAGCATACAAGATCAGTCCGCAACAGGCATGTATATTGATAGGGGAAATGTATATTTTGCGAATAACAACGCGCCTGGCACAGACGTTGTGCAAGGGAGCCGATGCACGCAATATTGTGATGGCGTCACATCTGCCGCATCAGTGGAAGGGACAAAGGCGCTAGTAGATCCCGGTGTAAATCAGGCCACGCGTATTTTGCCGCTTGCATTCAGGTTGTATGGCCTGATTACCTGCCGTGGTATTTACGCCCAGCAGTACTAGTGTTGCTGAAAATGTAGCTGGCAATGGGAAGAGACACTGCAATCGATTTGTAGACCACCAACCCCGCACCAAACGCTGTGGATGGGACCACGGGGCCTTGGTGTGCAGGGTTGACGGTTCAATCTGTGGCGCAGATTATGCTCGTGACAAGCATCTGCCCCAATGGTCACTGCGACCATTGGGGCGGCAACGGAGCGGGAGCCCCATCAACGCTCAAGAGAGGCTTGGCGGAGGCAGTAATGTGGTGATGATGCTAACCCTGAACCCGGCCCGGCCAAACATTATTAACGATGTGGGGCGGGCGTTCACCATTCAAAATTTGAATAATCTGGTCTGCCACGCCATGCATCATCGCGTGCACCCCTTTGTCGGTACCCGAGGCAATGTGCGGCGTAACCACGACATTCTTCATGGTGAGCAGTGGGTTGTCGGCAAGCGGCGGCTCGGGATCAAACACATCCAACCCTGCACCGGCGAGATGGCCGCTCTGCAACGCGCTGATCAAGGCCGCTTCGTCCACCACGGGGCCGCGACTGGCATTGATCAGATATGAGCCTGGCTGCATGAGCCCGATGGTGCGCTCGTTGAGCAGGTGGCGAGTCTGAGGCAAGAGAGGGACGTGCAGCGTGACAAAGTTCGCCTGACGCAGCAATCCATCCAGATCATCTGTCAGCGTGACCCGCTCCGGGGTCTCCTGGTTGAGATCAATTATGGGATCGTACACGATGACATTCATGCGCAAACCCAAGGCACAGATCTCGGCTACTCGGCGGCCGATCCGCCCATAGCCAACCACGCCCAGGGTGCGGTCCAGCAGTTCAGTGCCGAGCATGTCGCCCCGCTCGATGTTGTTGTTGCCGCGCAGGAACATGTCACCAGTCATCACCCGCTTTGCCACTGCCATCAGCAATGCCACGGCATGTTCTGCCGTGGACTCGGTGGGCGCATCCGGCGTGTTGATCACCAGGATGCCCCGTTCGGCCGCGGCGTCCAGATCCACGGTGTCGACACCGATCCCCGGCCGACAGACAGCCTTGAGCTTTGGCCCCAGTTTGTCCATCAGCGCCGCATCGACCCGGGATCCACCAGGAATGAAGATATCTGCGCCTTCGGCCTGCTCCAACTTTGGATCCACCACTACATCGGCGATTTCGCGCAGTCGATCAGTCGCGCCCAACCGCAATTCAAATTGCATTACAATTTTTGGTTTCATGCGTTTTATAACTTTCGTGATAAATTTGATGGGAATTAGCCCACGTTGCCGCTCCCGTTACGGATCAGCACATAGCTTGCCGCGCTCACAGTACAGGAACAGAGTGTACGGGAATAGCATGTTGCCGAGGAGGGGTATAACCTGGGTTAACTCGGTTAGGGAAATGGATCAATTGGACTGCACTGTGATTGAGACGTGAACATTGTGTCTCAAAATTTGCCGAATTGTCAAACCCGAAGAAATAGCCGAGCCCACAGAATTAGTCCGAACTCAGTAGGATCAGTTGACATTTCAAATGCTAACCGTCAAAAGCCGCGTCAGCGGCTGCCAATTCAGCGGTTGAGACCGCTTCTCACGGTTAGAAACTCAATTAGGTGGCGCGTTTTCCCAAATGTCAACGGGACCTACTGCTCGGGTGCGTACCACATTTGGGGCCTAGATCGGACGCTCAATCTGCTCCTCTTCCGTACGTCCCCGAAAATGGGACGCACCTACTGCTCAAGCAAAGGATCTATTGATGGAGAGACCAGCCGCAACGTTAGATATTGAAAACCCGGCAATGTTGATCGATTATCTGCGCCGAGAAGAACATATTCTGCCCAATGAAGTACCCGCGATCGAGCCGCTGACTGGCGGCGTTTCGAATCGTACAATGCTGGTGGTGCGCGAGAATGGCGAGGCGTGGGTGGTAAAACAGGCATTGGCCAAATTGCGGGTTGCCGTGGATTGGTTCAGCGATCCGGAACGGATCCATCGTGAAGCCGCGGGGCTGCGGGCGCTCGTGACACTCTTGCCCGCCGGTGTGATCCCACCCTTGATCTTTGAAGACCAGCGTGAGCATCTGTTGGGCATGGCCGCGGTTGCCCAGCCACACGAAAATTGGAAGAGCCTACTGCTAGCGGGGCAGGTTGAGCCTGAGCAGATGATGCAGTTTGGCCAGATCTTGGGTACGATCCACCGCAGGGCGACGGAAAATCAGGCTGAGCTAGCACCACTCTTTCGGGATCGAACCTTCTTTGAATCACTGCGACTGGAGCCCTACTATGCCTATACCGCAGCTGAAGTACCCCCGGCCGCTCCCTTCCTGGCCGAACTCATTGCCGCGACCCGCCGCCGTACATTGACACTGGTGCATGGCGACTACAGTCCAAAGAATCTGCTGTTGCGCAATGGGCAGCTCGTACTGCTCGATTATGAGGTAATCCACTGGGGTGATCCAGCCTTTGATCTGGGATTTTCTCTGACTCACCTGTTGAGCAAGGCCCATCATCTACCTGCGCTGCGTTCCACCTTTGCCATGAGCGCAGAAATTTACTGGCAGGCCTATCTGGCAGCGCTCGACAATGTGCCCTGGCGCGATGAGTTGGAAGCATGGGTGGTGCAACAGACGTTGGCCTGTCTGCTGGCCCGGGTTGCCGGCCGCTCTCCGTTGGAATATCTCTCTGCCAGTGAACGTCAGTCGCAACAGAGAGCGCTGCTTTCTCTGTTGCCCCAACCACCCCATACGGTGAAGCAACTCATCAACGCATTTTTGGCTGCCGTCTGATTGTTACAGGTGAATGGCTCAAATACAAGGTATGAACCAGCGTGGTGGGCGCGCAATCTCTGCGGGCAGGGTAGAAGCGTTCTCCAGAGATTGGGTATGTTCCTGCTTCGTCACTGGCGGACCCGGTGGCCGTGGAGACTAGCAGGAAAGATACTATGTGGGCAAGATATTGCGTGGGCAAGATATTACGTGGGAAAGAAGAGTTGCACAATCGTACCGTTGGCAGGCTGGCTCTGGAAATGGATTATGCCTTGGTGAAACTGCATGATGTGTTGTGCCGCGGTAAGCCCGAGACCCAAGCCTGGGGTTTTGGTGGAAAAGTAGGGCATAAAAATCTGATCCAACGTTGCTTGATCCATACCCGCCCCCGAATCACATATCTCCACGAGCACATAATGGCCCGGTGGTATCTGTTGAACCTGTTCCTGTTGTTGCCATTCGGGTAGTGCAACAGCCGCGGTCGTGATCTGAATTTCACCGGTGGCGTCTTCGAGGGCATCGAACGCATTGAGCAGAATATTGAGCAACGTACGGTAGATCAGCACGGGGCTGGCGGTGATGGCGGGCAGTGTCGGTGCGTAATTGGTGATGAGCTGCACGTTTGCGCCGAAAAGCGGCTCCATGACAGCCACCGTCTCCTGAAGCAGTTGGTTGAGGTCAAGCGCGGCCAAATCCTCCTCTTCGACCGCCATACCGATCTGGAGCTGAGCACTGAGATCCGCTGCCCGTTTTGTTGCGCGCACAGCCCGCTCAAGATTGGAACGAGCATTGCTATCGGCTGGCAACTTGCGGAGTGCAATGGAGCAGTGGCTGAGGATAATCGCTAGCTGGTTGTTAAAATCGTGTAAAATTCCAGACGCGCGCCAATCCCCGCTGCCCTCTTCTGCCAACTTGACGTATAGAGGAGGTTCAGACGGGCTCTGAATAGAATCACCTGTGGCCTGACTTGGGGAGATAGCCACCTCAGGAACGATGAGCAATGTAGAACGACGATTATGTTGATTCTGTTGATTTTGCAAGCTACTTTGCAAGCTATTTTGGTGAACCATTTGAACTGCTGTGGGGGATTGCAACGTTTCCGCTCACTGAATTTAGGGCCTAGTCGGTACAGTACATAGTGAGTACAGTATCTACAGTGCGGTTGGCTTGAAAACGGTAGGTTTCCCTCTTGCTGGAACTACTGTTTTCAAACAGAGCCCACTTTGGTGCCAACAATGTTACTCTTCAACCATGCATGATACCCAAAGCCACATCACAAACACACATCCAAGCATACGCCATCACGTGCCCTTTTGCAAGTCCCCGTCGCAAACGTCAGTTAATCTTAAGGGATGGAACCGCGGTAATATAAGTCATTTGAACCAAACACCTGGGCTATTTTGGACGTATAAAAACGCATGTTGCTTGGCCAAAATAGATAAGACACAGGACAATTGTATGAAAACGGTTCTACCTTCACCCAAACAGAAAGAGCGTATGTGCCGCTCATCTCTGCGCCAATATTGTCGGGTTGCGACTTTACGGTTTGTTTTGATGCAGTGGCAAAGTTTGCTGTCAGCCTGACTCAGCTTTGCTCTTCCGCGACAGCTTGGGCAAATTCAGCTAACGTCTCAGCCTGGATTGCGCTGAGCAGCGCGAGTTCGGAATCCGAAAAGGTAAATGTTTCCCCGTGATAGCCGGCTGCAATGGCTGCTCGTGGGTCTGTCAACAGCTGCTGGCAAAACCTGGAGCTGATCACCGCCGCTGTCAGCAAGCGATTGAGTGCAATCAAGCCATCGCGTGTAAATCGCTTGGAACCTTGAACATCGCTCGTTACCGTTGAAGCTGCAGGGGTGGGGAGTTGAGATGATTCGGCTTCACGTGCAACCTCCGTTGCAAGCAACAAAGCTGCTGAAATATTAGACGTTGAATGCATGGACTTAGTCACTCGATTCTTTGCGGAGGCGTGAACAATGAGACAGAACTGAAAACAGATTTTGCTGGGGTTGGCGCACTTGGCGCTTATCCTGAAATTCGGTTGTGGTGCGTAAACCACCTCGAGCCGGCTGCGTCGACGCAAAGAATTGCACGACAGAACTGATTGAAAACAGGTTCCTCCAGCAAATTGTGTTTGTGGCAGGGTGACAACACAAGCGAATGGGAGCACAATGTGAGGAATGGCATCTACTGTTTGACACTGGAACAGAATCTCAGTAACTCAAGTTGCTACCTATGATCTCTACACGGGCGTGATTGCTGAAAATTTTCTCGCTACCACAAGCCCAGCAGGCAACCGGGGAGCAACTTATGTCAGTACTACCGACTCTCACCGGCTGCAAGCACATTGGTGCCACGACGCCAAAACCAATCAGCGTAAACTATGATGACTATAGAGTAGATGACTATAGACTAGATGACTGCTGCATGCATGGGTGAGAGTATGCGCGCCCTTCTGGACGCGCTTCTTCTCAACCATAGCTATCAGCCATCATCGACATGGCTGCTTAGCCATCAAACCCAGCTGGCGAGGCACAGCCGGTTGCCAATAACACGAGTGTGCCAATCAAAAGGGCAACACGAACATGTTGTTCACGGACAAAGCGCAGCTGGCCTACAAGTTGATTGAATTTCATGGTGATCACTCCTTTGGGCAAAATAAGTTTGCGACAACTTTGGTTGCTTGATGCGATAATGTGTTTCTCCGTGTCACTTTTGCGAGAAGCGGCACAGCATTATCTGACACAGCATTATCTGATACAGCATTATCTGACAGTAACAATCTGACAGTAACTGGTATCAATACTGTGATGGGATCAGTATGGCACAACCCGGGCTGCAAAGGTGGCATCAGCACGTACTCAAAAGAGGATGCAAAAGAGGCTCAAAGGTGAAAAGCTCATCGAGAAATCATGGCAACGTTGCCCAATGGTGGAATCGGCGTTCTCTAACGCTAGACGTGCGCATGAAAGAGTACGCACGCCGCAAGGTGCAAGGTTTAGTACTGCTGGGCGTACATACCACGGCGGGAAACAAGCCCAAGCTACTTGCGTGAAATGGGTCAGATTGCCATGGGCTTATGTACGTCGGGATCTACTACAGTGGGCTCTGTTTGAAAAGAGTAGTTCCGGCAAGCGGGAAACCTACCGTTTTCACGCCAACCGCACTGTAGTTATTTTCTCGATCAGATACCAGCGGGGTGATTTGGTCCATTGTCACCGCTGAATCGTAGACAAAAATCGCTCTTGCCGGAGCTGCGCCGGTCGATTGTATTGTACTGCTGGAGATGCTGAAGTGCTGAAAGATGTTGAAGTGCTGGAAGATGTTGAAGTGCTGGAAGATGTTGAACTGCAGGAATATTTCGAAGTGCAGGAATCTGTTGAAGTGCGAGAAGATGAACGTACAAACCGGGAATTGCTTGCAGCTGGTGCAAAACGAAAATTGGCCGGGCGAACACCGATGCGTAAGTGGCACCAACCGCCAGACAGAGCGCTTGCTCTTGAGGAAGAAGCTACTGCATGAGCTTCAGGTAGAGTTCTTCCGTTTGGGGCGAGGGCGGCGCATCAATTTCATCCTGCAATGCCTGTTGACAAAGGGCAAACTGACGCGCCACGGCCACCCGGTTGCCGGCGGCCGCATGGATCTGCATGGCGAGGCGGTGGGCATCTTCCAGACAAGGATCTTCCGCAAGCACACGTTGGCAGCTATCCAACGCTTCGGAGTAGCTTTCGGCCTCGTAATAGAGCGTGGTAAGTGTCAGCGCCGTGTCCATGAACATGCGTTCCAGATGTTCACGCATGGACCAGACCCAAGAGCCATCAACATCGGGCAAATAGGGGCCCCGGTAGATTGACAGTGCCATTTGATAGGCCTGCATCTGCGCTTCTTTGTCCGTTGCGCGGTCGCCCTCGCCGATCTTCTGTAGGAAATCTTCGACATCGTACTGATAATCGATTGCCCAATTGTAATGATAGATGTCATCGGTGTAGATGACGACATCCTGGCGCAATGCATTGCGCAGACGGTAAATGGCATTCTTAAATCGAGTCTTCAGCTCGTTCGGCGACGCATCTGGCCAGAAGAGCAGCCCAATCTGCTCTTTCGTCAAGCCTTCGGGGTGAGCCAACAGACAGAGAAACAGGTTGCGCGATACGACCGTCTGCCAATCGCTGGTTGTAATTGACTTGTTGCCAACGGTCACCTCGACACGCCCCAGCGCTCGAATGCAAAATTCGGGTGCTTTCTCCAAGACTTTTGCCATTGCTGGCGACGCGACCCGACGTAGCTTGCGATTTTTTTGGGGAATCGCTGTTTCAAATTCGTTGATCTCTGCCAGCAGTGGCTCGGCCCGTGCATCAAGCGCCAATACCTTTTTGTGTTGCAACAAGGGTTGCACCATGCGCAATGTTGGCAGCAGTGCGTGGTGGTTTTCCATGGCAGCCAACAGATCCAGCCCCTGCTGCAGGTATATGCGCGATTGCGCCTGATCCCCCGCCTCGTGCCAGCCCATAAAGAGCAAGAAATAGGTGGAGGCCGCTTCTGTTGGGTGACTGTTGACCTTGAAATAGCGCTTGGCATCTTCCAACGGTTCGATGGCATCGGTAATGCGTTTTTGCAAGAGATGGCAGCGGCCAACTGCCAGCCGATAGAGCCCCCATTCATAGCCAGACTTTTTGCTGATCACCAAGTCGCTAGCCTGATCGAGATGGGTATAGACCGTCTCCCAATCTTCTTGCAGGCTAGCCAGGCGGGCCAACGCCAATTCCAGCGAGAGAAAGAGATACTGCTCGTTAATCCTTTTGGTCACCGGCTCTGCTTGTTGATAGACCTCCTGCGCCGCCGTCCAAAGTTCCAGATCGGTAAAGAGATCGCCCATGCTGATCAGCGCATAATTGATTGCCCGCAGGTTGCCGCTGCGCTGCCCATGATCCAACGCCCGTTCCAGGTGGGTGAGCGCTGTCTCATAGTCACCTTGCATGTGGTAGAGATAGCCAATGTTGTTGAGCACCAATGCCTGGCCCGACAGATTGGAAGCCTCTTGCCACACGACCAGGGCCCGTTCAAAAAGATCCAGTGCATCGCCGTAGCGCCCCATTTGCAGATAGCTGACCGCAGTGTCCTGTGTAATAGAGGCAACGTTGTAGGATTCGCGGATCTCCTGATAGATCTGCAACGCCTTTTGCAGCAGCGGAATACCGGTTTCGGTCTCGCCCACGGTACAGAGCACCGTGCCCTTGGAACGCAACGCCAGCGCATAGATCTGGGTCAGATTGGGATTCTCCTTCTCCACGCCCGCCAATAGTTCGATCACCTGGTTGGTATCCGCGAGCGCCGCTTCGTAGTTGCCCAACCGGCGTTGTGCAACCGCGCGACGCACCAGCGTGTGTGCTTTGTGTACCAAGTTCTCCTGCTTCTCGAGCAGCAGCATGGCTTCGTTCAGGGTCGCCAATCCCTCACTCATCTGGCCCTGATTGATCGCAACATCCCCTTGCAGCGCAAGCAAAACAGCCCGATCATTCAGAAAACCGGCGGGGAGATCTTGCAGCCACCGGTTCAACAGCATGAACCGGCCACCGTAGAGCAGGTGAAGCCCCGCGCTCTCGATCAGATCGGCAACCGCCTCGATCTCGCCTAACTTATTGAGATAGTAATGAGCCTTCTCCCACTCCTGTTGGTCCCGATAGTAGGCAGCCAACCGTTCGAGGATAATGCGTTCCTCATTCGGGTGGACTTTGGTCAGCCGTTTTTGTAGAAAATCTTGGAAAACATGATTGTAGCGCAACCACGCACTATCTTCGCCCAGGGGCAAAACAAAGAGATTGCGCCGGAGCACCTCGGCAATCAGCTCGGACCATTGATAGGTTGGGGGGCGCCACTCCTCACCCAAAATTACGGCACAGAGTTTGGCATCAAACTCTTCCAGCAGGGACGTGCGCAAGAGAAAATCACGGATCAGCGCAGGTTGTTGGTTAAGCACCTGTTCGGCCAAATAGTCATAGAGATCCAGCCCCGAAGCGCGCATGAGCCGCATTCGTCCGGAAATGCTGCGCAGTTTGCTCTGGGCCGAGAGCAACAGGCCGATGATCCAGCCATCGGTCGCTGTGATCAAAGACGTCGCTTCCTCGGTCGGCATGGCATAGCCAAAGCTTTTGTGGGTGAGCTCCTGTAACTCTTCGACCTCAAAGGCCATATCTTCATAGTCCATGCCGCCCACATAGCCGCGCGCAATGAGCAGCGCCATGTCGGGGATATTCAACAACTTGCGCGAGGCCAAAACGATATGGCAATTTTCGTCTACCTGCTGTACAAAGCGGCTAATGAAGTGGCTGAGGTCGGGGTTATCTTCTACCAGGAAAAAGTCATCTATGATGAGGACGAAATGCTCGTGAATATGTTCATAAATATCATTGACAACAGTGGCGATGAACTGTTCCAGCGAGCCCTGACCGTTGGCCAGGCTTTCCAGCGCAGCAGCAGACGCGCGACCATATTCGGGAAATTGTTCTTTGATCGAGGCAATGAAATGGGCGAAGAAGCGGTAGAGGTCCTGATCCAATGGATCGAGCGCGTACCAACAGACCGGCAACTCGGTGCTGTGGGCGAAATCGACAAGCAAGAAGGTTTTGCCATAACCGGCCGGTGCGATTAAGATGATCAGTCGAAAATCGATCAGCTCATAGAGTGTGCCGAGCAGACGCTGCCTGGAGAGTAGGTCAGAGCGTCGCCGTGGTGGAATAATTTTTGTGCGAGTGACCTGAAAGTTCATATAATGTGATCGGCAGTGGAAAAAAACCCGGCGCGCCATTTTGTTGCCAAGGTTTTGAGTTTACATATGCGTAATGCAACGCCACTGTAGTATACACCCAGATTGGACTCATTGCATAGCGTGTATGCTCCTGAATCAATACAGGTGTGAGATTTACACCTGGTACCATGTGCGAACCGTGGTGCGGTCACCTGTCATAAAAATGCCATCATCTATCATACTAAATAGCTACCGTGTAAATACCATGTACGCACTATAGGATGGCAGCGTCCGTGCGTACGCTGTCAGAAAGTGTTCTGCCCATCCATGTCAAAAATTAATTCCGAGCCCATTCTTGATTATCACGCCACCTCTTTTTCCGCGGGACGCATGGATTTTGCCTGGGAGGAGTGGACAGCCGAGGCCCGGGCCGAAGCGTACGCTGACTGGGCCGCGGGCCGTGGCTTGATCGGGGGCGACCCGCGCCAACGCCCCAATGCCCATCTGCTGCCCGATTGGGGCATCAATGAGCCCTTTTTTCGTGTGCTCACGCTCGATGATGAACGTGGCACCAATGGCAGCGCATTGCGGGCCGCACTGGCTTCAGCGTGCCCGCTCGAAATTGAAATCGGTTTCGGTCGTGGTGACTTTTTGCTGGATCGAGCCAGCCGCCATCCCCATCGGCTCTTGATTGGCTACGAGACCAAAACCAAGGCCACTCGGCTCTGCCTGGCGCGCACCAAACGGCTGGCACTCGAGAACCTGTGGCTGAGCGATGACGATTGTCGCTTCAACATGCCACGTGTTGTTCCCGATGGTCGGGTCGATATGATCCATATTCTTTTTCCCGACCCGTGGTGGAAGGCGCAACATCAGGTAAAACGACTCTTTTCGCCCCCCTTTGTCGATCTGCTGGCCACCAAATTAAAGAGCGGCGGATTGCTCTTTTTCAAGAGTGATGTCGAAGCCTATGGCGACATGGTCCGTGCCCTGGTGGAGCAACACAGTGCCTTCGCACCAGATGATCCAGCCCTGGCCGCACTGATTGGCGACTACGTACCCACCCACCGCGAATTCTGGTGCCAACAAAATGAGAAGCCCGTTTTCTCCTACTATTTTGCACGGAAATAGCCGGATGGCAAGATTTGCCCTTTCACACATCCGTGGGTACGATCGAGCGCAAAAGGAGAGAAGATGACGACACCTGTACTGACTGTTTTAGCAGAAGATCGACATGCCTGGTTTGCCGGCCGCACGCGCGCGATCCTCAAATATCTGGATGCCGAGCTTGGCCCGGCTCATCCGGGCGAGGCGCGCACCGTCTTGGATCTGGGCGGTGGCGCGGGCAACATGGCACACCATCTGGCCCACTATGGCCAGGTGATCAATATCGATTCCAATGGCCGGCCACTACGCATTGCTGCTCAGCGCGGGTTGACGGTGACCCAAAGCAGCGGCGACCAGTTACCCTTTCCCGACGCTAGCTTCGACCTCATCGCGCTGCTCGACACCGTCGAACATATTCCCGATGAATTTGGCGTCTTTGCCGAGTGCCGTCGGGTGCTGAAGCCGGGTGGCAAGTTGATGGTTACGGTGCCGGCGTTGATGTGGCTCTGGAGCTACAACGACGAGATCAACGATCACCAACGCCGTTATACCGCGCCCGAACTGCGCGAGAAATTGACCACGAGCGGTTTTCAGATCAACCGTTTGAGCTACAATAACTTTTTTCTCTTTCCCATGGTGGCCGCGCTGCGCTTGCTGCGCCCGGAGAAGCCCGAGTTGGACAGCCCCCACCTAACGGAAGCGGAAGAGGTCTATCAGGTAGAGATGGAAGCGATTCCCGAACCAGCCAACACAATCTTGCATGCCGTGGGCTGGCTGGAAGCCGCGTTGTTGCAACGCACCAATCTGCCCATTGGGGTGAGCGTGCTCTGCGTGGCCGAAAAGCCACTTGCAGCCAACTGAACGATCAGGTGGGCGACAGATCGCGTTGAGATTTATCCACAACAGGAATTTGTTCCGGTGCGGAAGGCCAAAGACACTTAATAATTGCGCAGCCAAAGTTGAAGAGCTGCAACTGAATGAGGATCTCGAGAATGGAAGAAAAACGGACATTTACCATACAGGCGTTGGTCACGGCGGTTGTGATCAACGCAATTTTACTGGCTGGAATTATCATCCTGGTGGGGCAGCCGGCGCAGGATCAACTGCTGACGATCCTGGTTGTGGGGTTGATCCTCACGTTGATTCTCTGGTTTGTTTTGCAGATGTTGGGGAATCGGTTGCTGGAGCAGGTGGCGCAACGTACGCTGGCCGCCCAGCCCAAGCGTGACCCCACGCCACCCCCGCCGGCCATCACCGAGCCCGAACCAACACCACCCGCCGTTGATACCGATGCCCTGCTGACACAAGGAGCTCGCAGTGGTGCCGTACAGATGTTGGCCATTCTGCAGCGACAGGGACGCCTCATTGACTTTTTGCAAGAAGACCTGAGCAACTTTGCCGATGACCAGATTGGCGCGGCCGTGCGCAGCATCCATGATGGTTGCAAAGAGGCGCTGGCACAACATGTCGAATTGGAACCGGTCTATCACGAAGATGAAGGCAGCCGCATTACAGTGGAACCTGGTTTCGACCCAGAAGAGGTACGCCTCACTGGCAATGTGGTCGGCGAGCCGCCGTTCCAGGGCGAACTGCGCCACCGCGGCTGGCGAGTTGCAACCATCGACCTGCCCAAACGTATGAATGAAGATGAGACGTTGCCGGTTGTCGCCGCGGCCGAAGTGGAAGTATAACGCCGACCACGGTGAGCCCACGTCCACGTCAATCTCTTGGCCCCGGTGGACAAATCCATCAAATGCGGCAAGCAGCTCCCTGGCACAATGCAGCGCAACTCGCTGCAGATGGACACAATGCAGCGCAACTCGCTGCAGATGGACACGGGGACAAGAGACAGAGAGTAGATACAGGTGGGCGTTCGCCGATTTTACCTGAATAGCATAGACGGAAACAACCATCGTGAGTAACCCTACATATATTGTTGGCATTGATCTCGGTACGACCCATTCAGTCGTCGCCTATACCCGTGCCGCAGAGTTGGATGATCTTTCGCCGGGCGAATCGCCAACGATCAACCTCTTTGCCATCGAGCAGGTGGTGGGCCCAGGCGAAGTACAGGCGCGGTCACTGTTGCCCTCCTTCCTCCTGTTGCCAGGTCCGCATGATGTGCCAGAGGGCGCGTTGGCACTGCCCTGGAATGGGGAGATGAACTGGGCAGTTGGTGAGTATGCCCGCGAACGGGGAGCCGAACTGCCGCAACGCCTGGTCGCCTCGGCCAAATCCTGGCTCTGCCAGACCAGCGTTGATCGCACCCAGCCAATCCTGCCCTTTGGAGCACCAGAAGAAGCACAGCGGGTCTCACCTCTGGAGGCGAGCGCGCGCTACCTGGAGCAGATCCGCAATGCATGGAATCATTCTCTGGCACAAGAGGACGAAAGCCAACGACTGGAAGAGCAGGAGATCTATCTCACCGTGCCGGCCTCCTTTGATGCGGTGGCACGCGAGCTAACTGTGCAGGCCGCGCAACGGGCGGGGCTCTATAATCTGACCTTGCTGGAAGAGCCACAGGCCTCATTCTATGCATGGATTGAAGCGCGCGGCGAAGCGTGGCGCGATGAAATCGAAGTCGGCCAATCGGTGCTCGTCTGTGACATTGGCGGCGGCACCAGCGATTTCAGTCTGATCCAGGTGGTTGAAGAAGAGGGCAACCTGGAGTTGCAGCGGGCAGCCGTGGGCAATCACATTCTGCTTGGCGGCGATAACATGGATTTGACCCTGGCCTACGCAGTGCGGGCCAAGCTGGCGCAACAGAATACCAAGCTGGACAACTGGCAATTCCGCGGCCTGGTCCAGAGTTGTCGCAAAGCCAAGGAGACGCTGCTGACCGATCCCGACGCCACCGAAGCCCCGATTGTCATTCTCGGGCGCGGCTCCTCGCTCATTGGCAGCACAATCCGCACCACGCTCACACGGGAAGAGATTGAGACAATCTTGGTGCAGGGTTTCTTCCCGCTGGTCGAAGCCGATGATTTCCCGCAGCGCAAAGCGCAGGTGGGTATCCGCGAAATGGGCCTCGCCTATGAATCGGATCCGGCCATCTCGCGTCACTTGGCTCAATTTCTCAGCCAGCACGTTGGGGGCGACCCAACCGAAGGGGGTGTGGCCTATCCAAGTGCCGTGCTCTTCAACGGCGGTGTGATGAAGGCAGAATCGCTGCGCAAGCAGGTTTTGCAGCTCTTGCAAAAGTGGCGCGGCGACGCGGTGCATCAACTCGAAGCCGTCGACCTCGATCGGTCGGTTGGGTTGGGCGCGGCCTACTATGGCATGGCACGCAAAGGGCGCGGCATTCGCATCCGCGCCGGGGCGTCACGCACCTATTACATTGGTGTGGAAAGCGCCATGCCCGCGGTGCCCGGCATCCCCACGCCAGTCAATGCACTCTGTGTTGTGCCCTTTGGCATGGAAGAAGGAACCTCGGCTGATATTCGCCAAAAAGAATTTGGCCTCGTGTTGGGCGAACCGGCCGTCTTCCAACTGTTGGCATCGAACACGCGCAAGACCGATGCAGTGGGCGAGACGGTCGAGGATTGGAATGATGAGTTGGAAGAAGTGACGCTCATGGAGACGTTGCTGCCCCCGCCGCCCAACCGTGAGGATGAAGAAGCCGAAGCGCAGGCCGTGGGCGGGCTCGTGCCGGTTTGGCTCCAGAGCAAGATGACAGAGATCGGGACGCTGGAATTGTGGTGTGTGGCCCGCAATGGTGATCAGCGCTGGAAGCTGGAGTTCAACATTCGTGAACAGGAGACGACCGCTGCGTCCGAGCACACAGAGCCGGCGCAAAGTGGCGTGGAAGAGTAGCACAACCCTCTCGTCATGCTGGCTGTGCGCGGAGCATGAGCCCCGCGCACAGCCAGTGAAGAATACCTCTTGGTCAACTACGAAAGTGGGCTCTATTTGAAAACAGAGGTTCCGGCAAGCCGGAAACCTACCGTTTTCAAGCCAACCGCACTGTAGTACTGTTGGGCGTACATACCACGGCAGTAAACAAGCCCAAGCTACTTGCGTGCAATGGGTTGGGTTGCCATGGGCTTATTCACACCGGGATCTACTAGGCCGGCCCACCAAATTCATTGTTCACCGCCTGCACCAGTGCCCGCATGTAGGCAATTGAATAGGCGACGCCTACCCGGTGCCCACCCAACATGTTGGGGATGTGGTCGGGAATGATGCAACCATCGAATTTCACTTCACGCAGTGCTTTCATCACCTCGTACATGTCCTGATAGCCATTGTCGATCAGCGTTTCGGCCCACGGCTCGGGCATGGGATTGGAAACGTTGCGGAAGTGAACTTTGAAGAGCTGATTTTGCGCGGCGAAATGTCTGATGGCATCGGCGGGACCATTGCCCATCCCCTGCACGCCCCCCTCTAGCCAGCAGCCCACGCACAGGCAAACCCCAATGTTAGGGCTATCGGCAATCTCCATGGCCTTTTTATAGCCCTCGAAGTTGCCGAACATGCAGCGTGGAATACCGCCCAGCGGATAGACGGGCGGATCGTCGGGATGGATGCCGATGTAGACACCTTCTTCTTCGGCAACGGGCACAATCTCTTGCATCAGATGAGCATAGTTGTCCCACAGCTCTTCTTCGCTATACTCCCGCCCATGGGTCAACTCGCCCTCATAAATTTCGCCAGCCCAATGTCCCTTGGCATTGTTGATGTCGAGCATGCGGGCATCCATGCCACCGCGGCCTTCGACCCGACCGGAAGACCAGATGCCGTTGCCCATGTGGGCGTAGGTATTGTACTTGATCCCTGCCCTGCCAATGTTGCGAATGAATTGCTTGAATTCTTCGACCTTCTCATCTCGCCCCGGCAGGTTCAGCGTGATCTCGGGCACGTTGTGAACACTTGAGTTGGCCACGCGATAGATCTTGATACCGTGATCGCCAAAGCGCTTGACCAAGCGCTTGTAAAAGTCCAGGTTCTGTTGGGTCTGGTCCCGAATGCCAACCATGGCCCACTCCACGCCAAGCTGTTGAAAAAACTGCAAATCTTCATCGCTGGCATCGGCGCCAGTCTGGATTGCGATCTGAATGCCCTCGGTACTTGAATAGTAACCGGGCACCGCGCGCATGGGGATCTGTTCTGACTGGGTACTCATTTCATGCTCTCCTTGCTTTCCCCGCGTACAGTGACGCCTGTTCCCACGACAAAAATCGACTGGGCACGCGGGCCTCATAATACAGTCTAGATAATTTGTTCCATCTATTGCGCCCCCTAAAGTGGGCTCTGTTTGAAAAGAGTAGTTCCGGCAAGCGGGAAACCTACCGTTTTCAAGCCAACCACACTGTAGTACTGTTGGGTGTACATACCACGACGGTAAACAAGCCCAAGCTACCTGCGTGAAATCGGTCAGGCTGCCATGGGCTTATGTACGCCGGGATCTACTAGCGTGTTGCATTCACGACTGGACGAAGCAGATGGAAAAGTCCACAGCCACCATTGTAGCCACGCCCCGCCAATTGTGCAATCGACGGAAATTGGCCCGGGCAATCGGTGCGCGGGCTCTCTGCTGCTCCTCTGGGCGCTCCTGAACATTGCCTTCTCGCCAAACAGAAATGCACCCATATTTGCCTGCTTTTTTGACAGCACCAAACCTTGTTGATATAATACTCACTTGTCTATTGTACAGACAGTTGTCGATTTCCAGTCGATTTACAGTATCAAGTCGTGGGTCGATTTTTCACAATGTTGGTTGTAGTCCAAATTTCAGTGTGAATTTGTACGGTGGTAGGTTGCGCAGTATCACGTTGTGGCATTCGTTTGCAGCATTGACATGACTCACCTGCCGAAAAGGGCTTACCAGTGGAGAGCAGGCAACGCGATTGGTGGCTCTGCTCGACAAGTTGTGTAAGTCCAGATTCATTGACAGTGTCAATCGATCGACATGGGGCTGGCTTATCGACAAGATGTTATCGATGTAATACCAATCGATGTGGTGGAAAGCGACGGGAGATGATTATGCAATTCAATGTTGCCCAGTTGCTGAAAGAGCCGGTTGGTTCCACACGCCGCTATCAACTAGATGAAGATGTGCAAGGGCTAGATCCCGATCTGGAGTTTCTGAGCCCCCTGGTTGGAACCTTGCAGATGATGCGCACCAACAGTGGTGTGCTGATGACGGGAACGCTGCGCAGTGCAGTTCGAGTGACCTGCAATCGCTGCATTGAGCCGATTGTCATGCCATTGCAGATTCCAGTTGAGGAAAGTTTTCGACCTCTGACTGAAGTTGAAACGGGTCGCTATATCCGCCCCGAAGAGTTTGAGGGCGATGCCAATGATTTGGAAGACGAATCGCTCATCATCAATGAGCATCATCTTCTGGATGCGGCCGAGGTCATTCGCCAAAACATCTGGCTAAACCTGCCCATGTACCCCAGCTGTAACTGGACGGGTAGTGGGCAGTGCCCAAATCTGGCCGCACAACAGGCGGCCATGACAGAAGAGAATGGGGCGTGGGAAGAGGATGATGATCTGATCCCAGAAGGCGTCGATCCTCGTTGGGCAGCGTTGTTAAAGCTGCAAAAATCGGCCAATCAGAAAGCGGCCGGTGAGGAATCATAAGGGTTACTGTTGGGTTTGTTCACACCAGAGAGAAAACAATTATTCAAAAATGCAGTGTGAACTTTTTTGATGTTTCCCGGCTGATTTACGCTGCTTGATTCACACTTTGTCGGATCTTGATTTTACAGGGATCTTGATTTACACAGATTTCGATTCACAGAGTGTCAGGTCACGGAGAAGATCAGTGCGGGGGATTATCACTTTTAAGGAGCAAAATAATGGGTCCATTACCAAAACGAAAAATTAGCAAAGGGCGGCGCAACCGCCGACGTGCACATGATGCCATCGGCACCCCCAAACTAGTGGATTGCAACAACTGTCACGAACTGACCATGCCGCATCGTGTCTGCCCCCACTGTGGTTACTACAAAGGCCGACAGTTGCTCGATATGGGTGACACACCGGTTGTGTAACGTGAAGAAATGGATTGGCAGAAGATCACACCTTGCCAACTTGTAGAAGAGGATTTGGATCGATGCCAAATCCTCTTTTTGTTCGTGCCCCCAGCCAACATGTTCACCGCATTGCGAAAAGACGCTCTCTACTTGCGTCGGAGCAACTCTTTGCAACAGACCATCTTCAGACAAAATTCATCTTGATTTGATCGGCCTCACTTATGTTCTCTTTACTACAAACATTGAAAAACAGTGCACTGCTCTTTCCTGGCCAAGGCAGCCAGAAGGTGGGTATGGGGCAGGATCTTTACGACGCCTACCCCGCGGCAAAGGCCATCTTTGATCGCGCAGATGATCAGCTTGGCTTTGGCCTCAGCCAACTCTGCTTCAATGGCCCCGAAGCGGAATTGACCGACACCATCAATGTCCAGCCCGCTATTTTGACAGTCAGCATTGCACTGCTACACGCAATTCAGGCAGAATTTGGTGAAGACCAACCCACGCCACCGGCCGACGCGGGCACAACCTATGTGGCCGGCCACAGCCTGGGAGAGTACAGTGCCCTGGTGGCTGCAGGCAGCCTCACCTTTGGCGATGGTCTGCGGCTGGTGCGGGAGCGCGGGCGCCTGATGAAAGAAGCAGGCGAGACCAACCCTGGCTTGATGGCCGCCGTGTTGGGACTCGAAGAGCGTGTCGTTGCTGGCATCTGTGCCGAAGCAACGACAGACGGTGCCGTGGCGGTGGTAGCGAATGATAACTGCCCCGGACAGATCGTGATCTCTGGCAACACCGCGGGAATGGAGCAGGCCATGGCGGCACTAACCGCGGCAGGCGCTCGCCGGGTCATGCCCCTTGCAGTCAGCATTGCTTCGCACAGCCCACTCATGCAGCCCGCCGCAGAGGCGCTGCGTTCGGCGATTGATGCCGCGCCCCTGGCCGCGCCCACGGTGCCCGTGGTGGGTAATACCGCTGCCGAACCACTGTTGACCACCAATGCCATTCGGGACGAATTGGCCGCGCAATTAACGGGCAGTGTTCGGTGGGCAGACTCCATGCAATTGCTGCTGAAGGCGGGGGTGATCGATTTTATTGAAATTGGACCAGGCGATGTGTTGACGGGCTTGATGCGCCGGATTGAACGCAGCGCCAATCGGCAAGCGATCAACAATGTGGATGGTGTGCGTACCTTTGTTCAGGCGCAACGAGCGTAGACGCTCCGAAAATCACGTTGGACCAAATTCAATTATTCGCCATTTGCGGCGTTTGACGCTATACTAGATGCCATTGAGGATCGAACCCGCAATCGCATTGGAGCACCGACCATTTTCCCGGGCGCTGTTGCACACAATAGCACGGAGTGGCGTCAGCGCGTCACCGGCTCCAGGTGCGAACTCAAACATCTTTGTAAAAGGCAACCCAGCATGGATTTCTCAGAAAAAGTAGCCCTCGTTACCGGTAGCAGCAGCGGCATTGGTGCCGCCATCGCTCAGGAGCTTGCTGCCCACGGCGCGAACGTCGCCATTCACTATCGCGGCAATGCCGCGGGCGCCGACGCAATCGCGGCGCAAATTCGCGAGGACCACTCGGTCGAATGCAAGACCTACCAAGCCGATGTGAGTGACACGGCCGCGGCTGGAGAGTTGGTCAAACAAGTGCAGCGTGATTTGGGCAGTTTGGATATTCTGGTAAACAACGCTGGCACCACGCGCGACACGCTGTTGATGAGCATGAAGGAAGCGGACTGGGATGCAGTGGTTGACACAAATCTCAAAAGTGTTTATGCTGTCACCAAAGCGGCTTTGCGTGGAATGTTGCGGAGCCGTTGGGGTCGCATCGTCAATATTTCCAGCGTTGTTGGCCTCACCGGGCAAGCAGGACAGTCCAATTATGCGGCCAGCAAGGCCGGGCTCATTGGATTTAGCAAAAGCTTGGCCCGCGAGGTTGCCAGCCGCAATATAACGGTCAATGTCGTGGCACCGGGCTTTATCCCCACGGCGCTCACCGATGTTTTGACGGAAGAGATGCGCGCGGATATTATTGGCAACACCCCCATCGGCCGCATGGGGACGCCGGAAGAGATTGCCTGGGCCGTTGCTTTCCTGGCCGCCGAACGTTCTGGGTTCATCACCGGGCAAGTGTTGACCGTCGATGGTGGCCTGGTAATGTCCTGATTCGGAATCTCCAGTGCAATGCAGTCACATGTATGGCGCTTACGGACGTTACAACGTTTACAGGTGTGACGTTCACAGATTTGACGTTTACAAGTGTGACGTCTGCAAGTGTGACGTTTACAGAGGCAATGGCATTAATGCAATCTGAAGAGAAGCGAGATCCGGCGGCATCATCACAGCAATCGGCACAGCAAAAGCCCCCTCCCCAGAAGACTAGCCAACAAGAGATCCGCCAACGCCGCCACGCGCGCGAGCTGGCGTTGCAGGCGCTCTATGAGGTCGATTGTGTGCAGCACAAACCTGGCTTCGTCGTGGACGAACGTCTATACGCCACCCCAATTGGCGAGCATGGTGCCAGCTTCTTGCGTTGGCTGGTGAGTGGTGTGGTACGCAATCAACAGCAGCTCGACCAGCTCATTGGTGAGCTGGCCCCCGACTGGCCGGTTGAACAGTTGGCTGTCATCGACCGCAATATTTTGCGGTTGGCCCTCTATGAAACAGGTGCCAAAGAATCGGATGCCCCACCCAAAGTAGTGATCAACGAGGCAGTGGAGCTAGCCAAACTCTATGGCGCGGATAGTGCGCCGCGGTTTATCAATGGCGTATTGGGGGCGGCTCTAAAGCGCCAGCGCACGACGTTCTCCTGATAGCGATTATCTTCCCGCGTGGCTGCGCCGCGTGGCATGCAGATACAAGTGGTTTTGGACACAAACTCTATGGATGGCTTTTTTGGTATTGGCATTGGCGAATTGGTGATGATTGCGATTGTCGCGCTCATCGTCCTGGGGCCGGAGCGGTTGCCCGGTGCGCTGCGCGAGGTGGCAAAATTTGTCCGCCAGGTTCGGAATCTGTCGAGTGAATTTACCGCGCAATTTGGTGATGAATTCAAGGCATTGGAAGATCTGGACCCGCGCCGGATGTTAAAAGATGCGATTGATACCATTGATGAAGAAGAAGAAGCCAAGACCAAGGCGAACAAGCCGAACAAACCCAAGGTTCAATCTTCAAAGACAGCCAAACCAAAAACAACGGCCAAGAGCACGAGTCAATCCTCCACGAAAAAACCCGCGACCAAACCGACGGCCAGTAAATCCTCGAGCAGTAAATCTTCGCTAACGAACAAGTCTGCAGCAGGGAAGTCAGCTGCTGACGCGCCGGCCAATACAGATGATGCCACGGATGCGGCAACAGCTGCGCAAGACAATCGTTCTGCCCAATCAACAGCCATGGCCGAATCATCGGCAGAGACGGCAACTGAAGCCACGACTGAGACACCCGTCCCGACAGATCAAGATGCTGCTCCAGAGCAGACGGTGCCTCGCGCTGACACAGCCGAAGATGTTGCTACAGAGGCAACAGAGGTAGAGACTACAGAGGTAGAGGCTACAGAGGTAGAGGCTACAGAGGTAGAGGCTACAGAGGTAGAGGCTACAGAGGTAGAGGCTACAGAGGTAGAGGCTACAGAGGTAGAGACGGGACCTGAGCATGAAATTGAGGCAGCAGCGAGTACACAGCCAGCTGAGCAGCTAGAGAAACAATCAGCAGAGAACCAGATTCTGCCGCCAGAACTGCTCGAGGCAGAACCCGCTGAAACGCCCCCGGTGGCAGAGCAGAGAGAGTCAACGGTTTCCAGGAATGGCAGCCACAAAGTAGCGGCACCAAGGCCATCATCAACTGCCGTCGCCAGATCCACGTCAGAAACAGCATCAGCTGTAGCGGCCAACTCTGCTGCACACGCGCCCAGCGAACCCACGCCTATTGCCACGACAGAAGCACCGGCAACAGAAGGCAACGTCACAGAGGCAAGTACAGGCGAGACAAGCACGGAGACAACGCCCGCAAAGCCAACTACCGTTGCCAAAGCATCAGAGAAGAGCGACAAGAAGATCGGTGAGGAGGAAGAGCAAGGATGAGCCAACAAGCTCCGACCTTTGATGATGGCCAGATGTCGCTGATGGAGCATCTCATTGAGCTGCGTTCGCGGCTCATTTGGATCTGTAGCTCCCTGGTCATAACAACAGTTGTCACCATCTTCTTCTATGATCCATTGGTGACGTTTGTCACCAGCACGGCTCGCGATATGGGGGTCACGCTCCAGTTTCTGAATCCACTGGATTCCATTGGCATTATTTTCCGAGTCTGTTTCACCGTGGGCACGGCACTCTCTTTGCCGGTGATCATCTATCAGATCATCGCCTTTGCCGCGCCGGGGCTCTATCCACACGAAAAACGCGCGCTCATCCTCACGTTGCCAGCGATTCTGGTTCTCTTTCTCGTTGGCGCGGTCTTCTCCTTCTATGTACTCCTGCCCGTGGCCATTGGCTTTTTGGCTGGGCTATTACAAGGGGTTGCCGAGCAACAGTGGGCCGCGGATCGCTATTTGAATTTCGTTACCCGTCTGGTCTTCTGGATTGGTGTTGCCTTTGAAATGCCGCTGGTTGTGGCTCTGTTGGCCCGCATGGGTATGGTCAGTGGCCCGGCATTGCTACGGGTCTGGCGCCAAGCTTTCGTCGTGATCGCCATTGTCGCCGCCGCAATTACACCAACCGTCGATCCCGTCAATATGACCATTGTCATGGTGCCGTTGATCGTGCTCTACTTTGGCAGCGTCGGTCTGGCCTATCTCATCTATCGACCACGCGAAATCCGGGATTTCTCGGATGATGCAGACGGTGACGAGAGCTAGCCAGTGGGATAGGGGAAGAGGGTGCTCCATGGCAGACCAAGCAGCGCTGATTGCCCGCAAGCAAGCGGTGCGGCGACGCATCGAACAGTTGCGGCGCAGGGTGGAACGGGAAGAGCGCAAGCAACCGCCGGCCCAGCGGCAGATCCGAAAGTTGGAAGATGAGCTGGAACGGTCGATGGCCGAGGAGTACAACCTGCGCATGGCCATTGATCGGGCCCGCTAGCGGCTGAATCGCCCCTTGTCCGTAAATCCAAGAGCACTGTCTGTGTGGCAGTGCTCTTTTATATGGAGCGCAGATGCAAGTACAGCAACAGGCGCTCATGATACTGCACAGATCTGTAGAATGTGGTACATTATTGTGGCGGTAATGGCAAGCAGGCAACTTTTCAGTCGCTCTTGTCCAGGTGGGCAATCAAGGATGAAGTTGGCAGCAGCGGAGCACGTTGAGAAAGATCAGCAGATGACAACAGCACGGGTAAAGTGGGTTGAAGAGAGCACCTTTCTGGGCACCGATGTCAATGGCAAGGCAACGCTGATGAGCAGCGGCGATGGTCCCGGTGTCAGCCCAATGCAGATGTTGCTGCTTGGGTTGGGTGGCTGTTCCATGGTCGATGTGATCAACATTTTGCAGAAGCAGCGACAGGCAGTCGTTGATGTGGAAATTGAAATCGGTGGTGAACGCGCGGCCGAGTTGCCCCGACCCTGGGAGACAATCCACCTGCACTACATTGTTACCGGCACAGCGCTGGAGCCACGCAAAGTAGAACGAGCCATTGCGCTCAGTGTCGAGAAATATTGTGGCGTCCACGCCACACTCGCTGGCGTCGCAACCATTACGCACGATTTTGAGATCCGCGCGGCCAATGGCGAGCAGCGCCAGCCAGCAGAGCATTGATGCCCATGTGGAATCAGTTGTTGCAGCGCCTGGGTCTGGGACGACAGCCATCCCCGCCCCCAAAGAGCGTGGCCCCAAGCACGCCAGAGCGTGTGGCTACCATTGTGAACGTAACCGACACCAATTTTGCCGAGCAGGTGTTGGCTGCGCCCAAGCTAACCATCGTCGATTTTTGGGCGGAATGGTGTCAACCGTGCGAGATCATGTCTGCCTACATGCATTTTCTAGCCCAGGATTTTGGGGATGAGATCCAGTTGACGGCTCTGGATGTTGATGAGAATCCCCAGACCACCACGGCCCATGATGTCATGGGACTGCCCACGTTGCTCTTGTTCAACGAGGGCAAGGTCATTGACCGGATCGTTGGCATTGAGCCATATGAACAGATCCGAGATCGCGTGGCCGGTTGGCTGTCTGCCACCCCAAGCAACACAACAACAGCCAACCGAGCCATTCCAAAGACGAAGCACAGATCAGACGGGTAGCCGGCACGGTTGATTGATCAATAGATATTTAGTTGATCAATCGACGAAGAGCCTATCCTGACGTTCGGTTGTGGTGCGCAGACCACCTCCAGCCGGCTACGTCGACGCAGCGAATTTTAGAACAGACTAGCTACATCTCACTTTTGTCAATGGATGAAGCGAGACAACATCTTCCTGGAAGGGGTCAAGTGGTGCTACGGCAGACAAACCGCTTGTGACCCCTTCCAGGAAGACCCGTACTCCGCAGGTAATGGAAAGTGATATGTAACTAGTAGAACAGTTACTAATGGTTTCAACGCACCTGTCGATGCACTATGGTTTCAACGCACCTGTCGGTGCACTGTGGTTTCAACGCACCTGTCGGTGCACTGTGGTTTCAACGCACCTGTCGGTGCACTGTGGTTTCAACGCACCTGTCGGTGCACTATCGACGCCCAAAAGCACTAGAAAGTCAGCGCTATCATGCGGATGTCCAAACTTTTTTTCCAGACGCTTCGTGAAGTTCCCAATGATGCCGAAACGGTCAGCCATCAGTTGATGTTGCGTGCCGGTCTGATCCGCCAGGTGGCCGCGGGCATCTTTGATTACCTGCCGTTGGGCCAGATTGTGAAGCACAAAATCGAAGCCATCATCCGCGCGGAGATGAACGCAATCGATGGTCAAGAAGTGACGTTGCCGGTTGTTCATCCCGCCGAAATCTGGCAACAGAGTGGCCGTTGGTACGAGATCGGCGATGATATGGCACGCTTGCAGGATCGCAACGGCCGCGACATGTGTTTGGGCATGACTCACGAAGAGGTCATCGCCCACCTGGCCAGCCAGATCATCAAAAGCTATCGTCAATTACCTACCCTGCTCTATCAGATCCAGACCAAGTTTCGCGATGAGCCGCGTCCCCGGGCAGGGCTCATCCGCGTCCGTGAATTTACCATGAAGGATGCCTATTCCTTTGACCGGGACAGCGAAGGCATCGACCGCTTCTATCCCAAGATCTATCAAGCCTATTTTGATATCTTTCGGCGCTGTGGCATTGATGTGGTGGCCGTTGAAAGCGATACTGGCATGATGGGGGGCACAATGGCCCACGAATTCATGGCTCTGGCACCGATCGGTGAAGATACCCTGTTGCTCTGCGACAGCTGTGGCTACAAAGCAAACCGGCAGATCGCAACCTACCAGCTGCCTGCCGTGGCCGACGCCGAGGCCGCACCGCTGACAGAGGTGGAGACCCCTGGCGTCAACACGATTGCCGGTCTGGCCGATTTTCTGCAGATCGAGGAAGCCGCAACCGCCAAGGCGGTTTTCCTGGTGGCCGAAATGCAAAACGATGCAGACGAACCCTATGAACAGTTTGTCTTTGCCGTGTTGCGCGGCGACATGGAACTCAACGAGACGAAATTGACCAACGCCCTCAAGGCGCGGCGCTTGCGTCCAGCCACCCCAGACGAGATCCGGGCCATTGGTGCCGAGCCCGGCTATGGTTCGCCAATTGGCATTCAGCGCGAAAAGGTGCTGCTGCTGGCCGATCAGCTCATCCCCCAATCGCCCAATCTGGTTGCCGGGGCCAATCGCAAGGATTGGCACTATTGCAATACCAACTATGGCCGCGACTACGAGGCTGACATTGTGGCGGATCTGGTTGCCGCGGCCGCGGGTGATGGTTGCCCTCAGTGTGGCGAGCCAATGCGCTCGGTGCGTGGGGTGGAAGTGGGCAACATCTTTAAACTCGGCACCAAGTACAGTGAAGCAATGGACGCCCACTATCTGGATGAAGATGGCAACAGCCACCCCATTGTCATGGGCTCGTACGGCATTGGCAGTGGACGTCTGATGGCTTGCGTGCTGGAAGAGCACAACGATGAGAATGGGATCAAGTGGCCCATTAGCATTGCCCCCTATCAGGTTGCGCTGGTCAGTTTGGCGACGCACCGCACCCCCGACGTGGCCGCCGCGGCCGATCAGCTCTACGCTGATCTGACGGCAGCTGGCATCGAGGTGCTCTACGATGACCGGGACGAGCGGGCCGGGGTCAAGTTTAACGACGCCGACTTGCTGGGAACGCCGATCCGCCTGACTGTGGGGGGACGGGGGCTCAAAAACGGAATCGTCGAGTATAAGCTGCGCCGCACCGCCGATGCCGGGGAATTGCCGCTGGCTACATTGGTGGCAGGTGTACAGGAACTGATCAAAGCCGAAGAAGCGGTTATCCAGACGCTGCTCAAGCCGGAGACGCTGTAAACGTAACGCAAGCAATGCAATGCTCATTCGCTTGCACTGGGAAGGGACCCAATGGCAGACAAACTCGTCTCTCGCGCCGAAGATTTCAACGAATGGTACAATACGCTCGTTCTCGCCGCGGACTTGGCTGATTATGGTCCGGCACGGGGCACCATGATCATCAAACCCTATGGCTGGGCGCTGTGGGAAAATCTACAGGCTGCGCTCGATCAACGGTTCAAGGCAACGGGCCACCTGAATGCAGGCTTCCCCATCTTCATTCCCCAGAGCTTTCTGCAGCGAGAAGCCAGCCACGTCGAGGGCTTTGCCCCCGAATTGGCCGTGGTGACGCATGGCGGGGGCGAAAAACTGGAAGAACCACTCGTGGTGCGCCCCACGTCGGAGACGCTCATTGGCCACGCCTTTGCCAAGTGGATCCAGAGTTATCGCGATCTGCCGATTCTGCTCAACCTGTGGAATAGTGTCGTGCGGTGGGAATTGCGCACAAAACTGTTTCTGCGCACGACCGAGTTTTACTGGCAGGAAGGGCATACCGCTCACGCCACGGCCGCGGAAGCCGCCGCAGAAACTCGGCAGATGCTCGATATTTACACTGATTTTGCCGTCAACGAAGCGGCCATTCCCGTGGTACCAGGCGAGAAATCCAGTGGCGAACGCTTTGCCGGGGCCGAGCGCACCTTCACCATCGAAGCGATGATGGGGGATGGTCGGGCACTGCAGTCGGGTACGTCGCACGATCTGGGCCAGAATTTTGCCAAGGCCTTTGATATTCAGTACCTCGATTCTGACAACCAGCAGCAGTACGCGTGGACAACTTCGTGGGGACTGAGCACTCGCTTTATCGGCGCGATTATTATGGTGCATGGCGATGACCAAGGGTTAGTGTTGCCCCCGCGGCTTGCGCCCCACCAGGTGGTCATTGTGCCCATCTATCGCAAGGAAGCGGATCAGGCGGCGGTGCTGGCCGCGGTTGAACGCATTCAACAGGCGCTCTTGGCCAATGGAGTGCGCATCAAAATTGATGATCGGCCAAACCTGTCGCCGGGCTACAAGTTTCACGAATGGGAGTTGCGCGGTGTACCGCTGCGGATGGAGATTGGCCCACGGGACGTGGCGAACAACAGAGTCGTGTTGGCCCGTCGCGACCGTAGGGAGAAGCAATCGGTCAGCCAAGATGGGATCGCAAACACGGTGCAGCGCTTGCTCAACACGATTCAGGCGGACATGTTGACGCGCGCCACTGAGTTTCGCGACGAGCGGATCCACGAAGCGAGCAGCTACGACGAATTTACGACAAAGGTACAGCATGGATTCGTGCGGGCCTGGTGGGCCGGCGACGAAACCGATGAAGCCCGGCTGCAACAGGAGACGAAGGCGACGCATCGCTGCTATCCTCTTGAGCAGCCCCCAGGCGAAGGCACCTGCTTCTTTACCGGCAAAAGAGCCACGCAACAAGCCATCTTTGCCCGTGCCTATTGAGCGCTCGCAGTGCGCGTTGCAGTGGCGAGCACTTCAATTCTCTTGCTAGACAAGTTTTACAGCACAAGTTTTACAGCACAAGTTTTACAGAACCTAGTCACCTATCATTTTTGCCGCTGGCTGAATTGAGGCAACGTCTTCCTGGAAGGGGTCAAGCACTGTTGGGGAAGCCGAACCGCTTGTGACCCCTTCCAGGAAGTCCCGTACCGCCGCAGTTCATGGAAAATGATACGTAGCTAGTTACAGCACAAGTTTTACAGCACAAGTTTTACAGCACAGAATCGTGCAGGATAATGACTGAACCCAATTTCCCATATTACAATGTTGTTGATCAGATCTACCACGTTGAGTGGACCACGGATAAATTCTTTCGCCTGGAGTTATTGCGCGAATCCATTGCCGAGCTGTGGCCCGCGGGCCACCCCAGCAAGCTGATTCACGTTGTCGGCACCGGTGGCAAAGGCTCGACCTGCCGCTTCCTCGAAGTGGGGTTGAGTTGCGCCGGCAACACCGGGGCCTTCATGAGCCCCCACATCTTTGACTATCGGGAACGCTTTAGCATCAACGGCGAATTCGTGAGCCAGGAAGATGTGATCTGGGCTTGGGAAGAGCGGGTTCGGCCGCACTGTGTGCGCTCGGCCATGCGTGGCCAAGCTTATGGGCACACCTTTCACGAAGTGGGCATCTTGATGGCCCTGACGCTCTTTGACAAGTATGAGGTGACGTGGGCGGCCGTGGAAGCGGGTGTCGGCGGCCGCTATGATCAGACACGGGCGCTGGATGCCGTTGCCACCGTGTTGACCAATGTGGGGACGGATCACGCCCATATTCTTGGCGCTGAACAGTGGCAGCGCGTGTTGGACAAAGCCGGTGCTGCACGGCGCGATGTGCCCTTCTTCACCAGCGACCACAACCGCGAAAATCTGGCGATCATCGAATCTGTTTGTGCGGGCGAAGGTGCACCGTTGCGGGTCATTACCCAGGCGGATGTCGACATGCTGGTGGCGGGGCTGCAACAACATCATTTGATCGTTGAGGCCGAAGCTTTGCTCAATGCTTCCTATCAAAAGTGGAATGCAACCCTGGCACAGACGGTCATTGGTCATTTGTGCCCAGAGATCGATGAGCAGACGTTGTTGTCTGCCTTTACCAAAGCCCGCCTGCTCGGCCGGTTCTGGCACGTGTCAGAGCGAGTCTATGCCGATATTGCTCACAATGCCGAAAAGGTGAATGCCTTGGCGGGCGAAATTCGAGACCGCTTTGACGGCAGCGAAAAAATTCTGATCCTTGGCATGTCGGGGAAACGGGTGCCGAGCCAGGTCTTTGCCGCGCTCTCCAAAGTGGCCAAAACAATTATTGTAACCGGTGCTTCATACAAGGGGCAGGAACCGGGGAAGGTGCAAAAGGAACTTTCGGCGCTTTCCGGTGGAATTCCAGTGCTGGTCATCAGCGATCCGCGCCAGGCGCTGGATGTGGCCCACCGCATGCAGCGTGCGGATGACGTGATCATCTTGACCGGCTCCACCTATATGATCGAACAGGTGCTCAACCCCGATCCCTATCTCCGTTCCCTCAGTGCAACGTATGGCTGGCGTACACACTACGAAAGCGAAGCCACCGGAACTGTTCAAATCAACTTGCCCAAGCCATCACCGCTCATGCGCTAAAGGAGCTGCGTCCCGGGGCTGGCCATGTAACCGAGATTTCATCCCATGAAACTTACCAACGCCGCTCGCTTCAATGCTGTTCTGTTACTTGCTGCCATCTCTGTCACGCTCATCCTGCTTTCCCCGGGGCTGCGTGTGGTTGGCGTCCAATTTCCGCGCCAAGGCTGGGTCTTGGAAAATCTCTTTGTTTGGCAGCTCGGATGGTGGCTCTGGCTGGGAGCGATCTTTGGTTGGATGTGGCTGTTGGTGGGGTTACAGTGGACCTATTTGCCGGCCCACCGAATTGCATCAATGTTGCAATCCGGGCTGTTACTCATTGGGGCAACGCTGGCCATTGCCGGGGTTGTTGTGTGGATGGGGGGGTTGCCCGTTGCCATGGCTCAGACCGAGGCATCTGTCTATATTCTCCTGGTTGACACGCTGGCGTTGGGTCTAATCGGCGCAGGCTGTTTCATGGGCGGGATCGTCACGTTTTGGGTTGGCCTCGATCTCTATCAACAGGGAGTACTACCCCGCTTGTGGGTCGTCCTTTGCCTGCTGGCGGGTCTCAGCGCCGTGCCCACACCCTTCCTCTTGCCGTTCCCATATCATCTGCTGGTAGCTGCCCTTTGTTGGTGGCTCTGGGCCTTATATCTTGCCCTGTTGCCACAACTCCCCAGCCCCTTTGCCGAATATCCCTCACCAGAATATCCCTCAGCACAGATACAGTAATGTGAAGGGTTGCCGTGCAACACAGTAACTCATGTACAGTAACTCATGTAATGAGGAGCGTTAGCGTGTGACCAGCGGCAGAAAGACGACCTGCACATTGGGATTCGCTGGCTCGACAACCGGCTGATCGGGGCTCTTATCTTCGTCGTCAACGATGATATCGATTGGCTTGGTATTGTCCGCCATGGTCGTTTCCACCCACGCTACATACTGTGAAACCCGGACGTAGACACCGTAGTAGTCGGCACGGGCGCAGCCAAAGCCAAAGCTCACCACCCCCACCAAATACCAGTTGCCTTGGTCATCGGAAACAACCAGTGGACCGCCACTGTCCCCCTGGCAGGCATCTACACCACCCTCGGCATAACCAGCACACAACGTATTATCGGTAATAAAGTTGCCATAGGAGCGCCGACAAGTCTCGTTGTCGACCAACGGCAAGGTGGCTTCCATCAGCTCGTTGGCAACGCGTCCCCCTTCGCTGGTCATTCCCCAGCCCGTCACAGTGGCTGCTTGGCCAGCGGTGGTTAGCTTCAGCTGTTCTTTGCTCGCCATTGGAATGGTGGCGACAAATTTGTTCAAGGTGGCCGATGTGGCCAGCCGCAACAGCGCGAGGTCGTCATTGGTTGAGATCGTGCGGTAGGAATCGTGCACGAAAATGGCATCTACACTCAATATCTGTTCGGTATTTTCAACCGTATGGCGGTCGGTTTCACCCACAATAATTCGCAGTTCTGCAGGCATCAGGCGATTGCCGACACTATCGTAGACACAATGTGCAGCTGTCAGCACCCAGTTCGCATCGATCAATGAACCGCCACAGAGAAAGCCACCGGCATTGATCATCACTTGCCAGCCCCATTCACCCTGCTCTGCTGGCTGGCCACCAACCACGTCAACAGATTGGATGCCAGCCGCCACGGTAGCATCGGCGGGACCATCTGTTTCTGCGGCAGCGCTTGAGGGTGTAACGGCCAAGAGAATCATGGCTGCGACAATGGTAATCTGCACAAATTGGGTGTACATTCGCATACTGTTGCTTACCTTTAGCGTAAAAACCATTTCTAGCTGCTTACTGCACACACTGTACATCGAATTTTATCGATAATCGCTTTCAATTTGATGTCAAAGCACTCTTTGATCGCTTTTGAACCAATACGGCACAGTGGCAGCGGAAGACGACTAGTTGTCACAACAGTGTAGGCGAGCAGCATAAAGTGGCCACTGCAACAACTGACCTGGATCTAGAAGAACACTATATTGTTGGCAGGCGTATAGCGCACGGGTGCACACGAATATTGTCGAGCCAACTTATTCCGCCACGGGCAACACGCGCCACCGTACATCGACAGTGTGCCATTGCGGTCCGCCGTTTAGCGGGCCACTGTTACTGTTGCCAAACTCAGAGTTTGATTGCACTGTAAATCTGGATAGTCTACCGGAATGGAGTTGGTCAGGTGTAAACACTGATTAAGATTTCCAGTGTAATCAGGCGGTAACAACTCCTTTGGAGGAGACTACCTAAATCTGGATTCTGACAATATGCTCGGGAATGCTGAAGTGGTCTGGGTCAGGATCGGGGGTTGGGAACAAACAACAGCCCACTAGGTTGCCTAGACGACAACCTAGTGGGCTGTATGAAAGACTTTTAACGATAATTCGCCAGTTCGGTGCTGTTGCTCGCAACGGGCCAAGCCACAATGGCCGACGCAGACATTTGTGGACAGATGCTGTAGCCAGCCCAAGGTGCTTCGGGCACCACAAGCGAATTTCAGGCTAGCTACTTATCGAGAAAGCAAATAGAGCTTACACCTTACGGAGTGCGCATTAGAGAATGCGCACATCCACCGTTAGAGAACGCTGATTCCACCATTGTACAACGTTTGCATGATTGCTCGATTAGCTCGACTTTGTATGTTTTGACAAAGTCGAGCGTAGTCGTTAACGCATTACCAGCGGTAGGAAGACAATCTCGGCCATTGAGTCGGTCGAATCGACATTTGGTTGGCCAGTTCCATTATCAACATTGTCAGTTGTATCGTTGACATTGTCAGTTGTATTATCGACGGTACCGGATTCATCGTCCGTGTTGCCAGCTGCATCATCGACGCTATCAACGATGGTTTCGTAGATCTTGACATTGGCCGCCATTGTGTCTTCCACCCACGGTACATACTGTGATA
This sequence comes from Caldilineaceae bacterium, assembly GCA_965228585.1. Classification (GTDB taxonomy): domain Bacteria; phylum Chloroflexota; class Anaerolineae; order Caldilineales; family Caldilineaceae; genus JAHBVH01. The sequence continues at coordinate 222,159 of CBDDHX010000004.1, read as the reverse complement.
CTCGAGCGTAGACACCGTAGTACTTGGCACGGGCACAGCCAAAGCCAAAGCTCACCACACCAACCAGATGCCATTTGCCCTGTTCATCGAGAACGACCAGCGGACCACCACTATCCCCTTGACAGGCATCGACACCACCCTCGGCGTAACCAGCGCACAACATATTGTCGGTAATGAGACCACCATAGGAGCGCTGACAAGTATCGTTGTCAACCACTGGAATTGCGGCTTCCATCAGCTCATGGGAAACGCGCCCGCCTTCGCTCGTCATGCCCCAACCCGTCACAGTGGCTGTTTGGCCAGGAGCAGTCAGGCTCAGACGATCCTGGGTTGCCAAGGGAACGGTGGTGACAAATTTATTCAGGATGGCCAACTTGTTCAGCCGCAACAGCGCAATGTCGTGGTTTTTCTTGCGTGTGCTGTAATCTTGGTGTACGAAGACCGCGTCTACACCCAATATCTGTTCGGTATTTTCAATTTTGTAGCGGTTGGTTTCGCCCGCGACAATCCGGATATCTGAGGGCTCAAAGATGTTACCGGCGCCATCATAGAGACAATGTGCCGCCGTCAATACCCAGCCAGTATCGATTAGCGAACCACCACAAATGTAACCGCCCGCATTGATCATTACCTGCCAGCCCCATTCACCCTGCTCTGCTGGCTGGCCGCCAACCACTTCAACAGCCCGGTCATTTGGAATCACGACACCTGGAGCGGAAGAATTTGCGGCCATTGTTGCATCTACCCAAGCTCTATGCTCTGAAACCCGAGCAAAGGCGCTGTGGTAGCCAGCAAGACCACAACTTCGTTTCAAACTCAAGACACCGGCCAAGTACCAGTTGCCATGCTCATCGGCAACCACGAGTGGCCCCCCTTCGTCAGCCTGACAAGCTTGCCCACTAGCTGCGATGTAGCTACCACAAATCATGTTGTCGGTGATGCTGCCGTACAGACTTTGGCAAATATCGTTGGTGACGATCTGCATTGGAGCAACCCTGAGTTCTGGCAAAGTTCGACCACCTTCAGCTGCCGCGCCCCATCCCGTTACCATGGCCATCTGGCCGGCAGATGTCAGGTGCAACTTGTCGGGGGAAATCATTGCAACCGTCGTAACATACTTGTTCAGGTTGGCCGGGAGAGTCAGGCGCAGCAAGGCAATGTCATTCTCCTGCCCATCCTGTGAATCGTTCACAAAGATAGCGTTGACGCTCAACCGTTGCTCGGTGTTTTCAAGTTTGTAGCGATTGGTTTCCCCCGCCACCACTTGAATATCCTCTGGAGCGAGCAGAGCGCCGTTCCCATCATAGAGACAATGTGCCGCGGTCAGCACCCAATCGGCGGCAACCAGCGTACCACCACAGAAGTAATTACCAGCGTTAACCATCACCTGCCAGCCCCACTCATCCTGCTCTGCCAGCTGAACATCAGCATGAGCAGAATCGTCAGCATCTGCTTTAACGGTAGATGGATTGGCAACGATGGTAACTACGATTGCAATAATGCTGATTTGGACAAGCTTGACGAATGTATTCATGATGGCGCTTACCTTTTGAACTGTGAAAAAGCATGTAGATTTATATGGCGTAAACTATACATTCTTTTTTGTTGGGCAAACCTGTCAACTACATTGCAATACCTTATGCACGCTGACATTTATTTCAGGCCTCACGGGAATATGCGATCTGCTGCTGACCCTGGAAGGTGGCCTCAGTCAACAATCCGAGCTGCTACGGCGGCTTCTTGCCCGCGCTCGCGGGTCGCAACCCCCGGCAGGCATTCCAGTGCGCCAATCAATCAAGCGCCTGTGCTATAATCAGAAGCAGCAGATCAATGTCACTGAACATAGTCCGCAGATCTATTCACGTTTGCACAGGTGATAGCACAGGTAACAAGACCGAGGAAGGAGTGGCAATGGATTCTTCTACGTTTCTGGCGGTTGCACGGGGTGAAGCGAAAGCCGACCTTTTGTTACAGGGTGGCCAGATTGTCAATGTTTTTTCCGGTACGGTTGAACAAGCAGATATCGCCATTGCGGGGGGGCGCATCGCGGGGATTGGCCCCGGCTACCACGCAGAACAGGTGGTGACACTCAATCAAGCGTTCGTCACGCCGGGCCTGATCGATGCCCATGTTCACATCGAGAGCAGCCTCTGCACGCCGCCACACTTTGCACGGGCAGTCGTTCCCCGTGGCGTCACCACTGTCGTGACCGATCCACACGAGATTGCCAATGTCGCGGGGGTGGCTGGCATTCGCTACATGGCCGCGGCCAGCCAAGATCTGCCGTTGAACGTCCTCATCATGGCCCCTGCTTGCGTACCAGCAACGGCCATGGAGACAAATGGCGCTACCTTAACGGCATCCGATCTATTGCCACTGCTGCAGACAGGCGTTGTACATGGCTTGGCGGAGGTGATGAACTTCCCCGGCGTGATCCACGGTGACGAAGAGGTGTTGGCCAAGCTAGCCGCCTTTGCAGGCCACCCGCGCGACGGACATGCCCCGGCCGTGCGCGCAAAAGCACTCAACGCGTATGTGGCCGCGGGCATTGGCAGTGAACACGAATGTACCTCGGTGGCAGAAGCCGCGGAGAAGCTGGCGCGCGGGCTCTATATTCTCGTGCGCGAGGCGACCAACGCACACAACCTGCATACCCTGCTCCCACTGGTGACGCCCCACAACAGCCGCCGCATCTGTTTTTGCACCGATGACCGCATCCCCAGCGATCTGCTGGATCAGGGAAGCATTGATTACATGGTGCGCACGGCAATCACCTTTGGGCTCGATCCAATCACCGCCATACGCATGGCGACGCTCAACCCAGCCGAATGGTTTGGGCTCCACGATCGGGGCGCGATTGCACCGGGCAGAGCAGCCGATCTGCTAATCGTGGACGATCTGCAAAACTTTCACGCGCGCCAAGTCTACGTTGCAGGCCAACTGGTGGCGGAAGCAGGCGATCCAGTGGAGGCTCAGTGGCCAACGGAGCAGGTTGCGCCGCCAAGAGCAGCGGCAGAGTCGCGCCGCACATTGCCGGTTGCATGGGAGCAACTCGATACATTGGCGGTTGCATGGGAGCAACTCGATACATTGCCGGTTGCATGGGAGCAACTTGATTTTCGGATTGCTGCCCGCGGAGAACAGATCCGCGTAATTGGCGCCTTGGAGAATCAACTCGTCACGGAGCATCGGGTTTTACCAGCCACCATCGTTGCTGGCAATGCCGTGGCCGATCCCGACCGCGATCTGCTCAAGATGGCTGTCATTGACCGCCACCGGGGCAGCGGCGCGGTCGGGCTGGGCTTCATCCAGGGCATCGGCCTGCAGCGCGGGGCCATTGCTGGCACCGTGGCCCATGACCATCACAACCTCGTTGTCATTGGTGCCGATGATGAAGCGATGTGGACCGCGGCCAAGGCCGTGGGCGAGATGGGGGGTGGCCTTGTGGTTGTGGATGGCAGCGACATTGTGGCAGAGCTGCCGCTGCCGGTGGCTGGGCTCATGAGCGACGGATCGGTGACTACCGTGCGACGGGAGTACGATGCCCTGATCGCCGCGGCCCGCGCCCAGGGTTCAGAATTGCACGATCCCATGATGGCCATGAGCTTCATGGCGTTGGCGGTCATTCCCAGCCTCAAGTTGACGGACCAGGGTTTGGTTGATGTCGATGCGTTTGAACTGGTCGATCTCTTTGTGTAGGAGTATACTTGGGCACAGTATTCCATTGCCCATCGGGCCCAGATAAAAGATGATGCTCATCTCCAGCAAGAGTAGCCTTGGTCGATCTTTTCAGCGGTGGAACGAGCCGATCTACTCTTCTGATCCGTGAGCCAAATGTTGTGTAAAAGGAATTTCACCCATGTTTGAACAGTTTACTCCCGCGCCACCGGATGCCATTCTTGGACTGACTGAGGCCTATAAAAATGATCCCAATCCCAAAAAAATTAATCTTGGTGTCGGTGTCTACAAAGATGCCGCCGGGCAAACGCCCATTCTGGCTTCTGTGAAAAGGGCAGAGGAACGGATCCTGCAGCAGGAACAGAGCAAGAGCTACTTGAGCATCGACGGGTCCGCGACCTATGGCGCGGCAGTTCAGGCCATGCTCTTTGGTGCAGCAGATCCGATCATTGCCAATCAGCGGGCCATCACCGCGCAATCGCCGGGTGGCACGGGTGCATTGCGGGTGGCTGCTGATTTTGTCAAACGCATGTTTCCAGACGCCCGCGTCTGGCTCAGCGACCCAACCTGGCCCAACCATCCCAACATCTTCCGGGCGGCCGGATTGGAAGTCGATACCTATCCCTACTTTGATGCGAAAACCAATGGCGTTAATTTTGATGCCATGCTCGCGCAAATCAAGGAGATTCCCGCGGGGGATCTGCTGTTGCTCCATGGCTGTTGTCACAACCCCACCGGCGCGGATCTGAGCGTGGAGCAGTGGCAGCAGATCGCTACCGTGGTGGCCGAACGCAAGATTCTGCCGCTCATCGATTTTGCCTATCAAGGCTTTGGCGATGGACTCGATACCGATGCCCAAGGCATGCGTACGGTCTGCGAGCAGGTCGACGAAGTGTTGATCGCCAGCTCCTTTTCCAAAAATTTTGGTCTCTATAACGAACGCATCGGCGCGCTGACGCTGGTCGCCGCGGACAAGGAAGCCGCGCAGTTGGCGCTCGGCTATGTAAAGCTGGCAATTCGAGCCAATTACTCCAATCCACCTGCCCACGGCGCGGCAATTGTCACGACCATCTTGAATGACCAGGCGCTGCGTTCCCAGTGGGAAGGCGAGGTGCAGGAGATGCGCGACCGGATCAATACCATGCGTCACCTCTTTGTCGAAACGCTCGATGAAAAAGGCGTTGACCGCGATTTTTCCTTTATCGCGCGCCAACGCGGTATGTTCTCCTTTTCGGGCCTGACGCCGGAGCAGGTGAAGGCCCTGCGCGAGCAACACGGTGTCTACATCGTCGGTAGCGGCCGCATCAATGTTGCGGGTATGACCGAAGCCAACATGGATTATCTCTGCAGCGCAATTGCAGCGGTTCTGAAATAAGTGAGCGACCATTGCAGCTGACGATCAGTGGCTTGCAGCAACCCACCCGGCTCGACCGCGTCCTGCGCGGTCGTTTCCCCGACGCGGGCCGTCAGGCAGTGCAACAGTTGATTGGCGCGCGCAAGGTGCGCGTCAATGGCAAGATCGTCTGGCTGGCCTCGTGGAAGATCAAGAATGGGGATCGGCTGGAGCTGTTGGCTGCGTTGGCGGCCAAGCCAGCCGGGCCAGAACGCTTTGATGATGGTTGGCTGTTGGCCACTGAAGAAGATCTCATTGTTGTCAACAAACCGGCGGGGTTGCTCTCGGAAGCACCCCGCTACCGCGATGCACCCAATCTGCTCGATTTCGCCAAGGCTCGTTTCGGCGAACTCATTCTTTTTCATCGCCTCGATCGCGATACCTCCGGCGTTCTGTTGCTCACCCGACCAGGGCCGATCAATCAATATTTGGACCGCGCGTTCAAAACCGGCACTCTCCAAAAGAGCTACTACGCCGTCGTCGCCACCCCAAATCAGCTGCAACCCCACGCTACCATTACTGCTCGCCTCGACCGCGATCCCCAACGCCGCGACAAAATGACCGTGGTCCCCCGCGGTGGGAAACATGCGGTGACTGAGTATCGGATCGTGGGGGAAGAGAATGCAAAAGGTGAGCAACTGGTCGAGCTTCATCCCCAAACGGGACGCACGCACCAACTACGCGTCCACCTCGCCCATTTCGGTGCACCGATTCTCGGCGACCGGCTCTATGGCAATATGGCGAGCGCCGATCGTCTGTTGCTCCATGCACAGACGCTGCTATTGCCGGCAGAGAATGGCTATCCAAAGCGTATATTCACGGCCCCGCTACCGGAAGCATTTGGTCGTTGGAGAATTAGGATTTGAACGACCACGAATGACCACTTGTCTGTTGCGTTGTCCGTTCAACGGGAAGCAGTTGCTGCCATAGTGCTTCAACGCTCTTGCACCCGCAGGCTGATCCCAGTTGCCAAAATCGCGACCCCCACATAGAGCCAAAAGACAAATTGATAGGCTCCGATCTGCGCGCTGGGCTCGATGTCGACACCCACTAGCCCCTGCTGCAACATGACCCCAGCCACGGCCACCCCCAGGATCTGGCCGGCAAAACGAATCATGCTGTAAAGACCTGCCGCGCCGCCCATCTCTTGTGCGACAATACCATGCATCGATGCCCGGTGCAACGGCGCGAGGGAGACCCCAATGATGAAGCCATGCGCGGCGGCAAGCAGATAGAGCAGCCACAGGGGTGCGGATGGGGGCAGCAGCGCAAAGCTCACCATAACCACAATCAAGCCACCCAAACTCAAAAGAATGGGCCCACGGCTGCCCCAGCGATCCGCCAGCTGACCGCCCGCCCGCGAGATGAGAAAGAGCGACCCAGCTTGCAGTGCCAGCGCAATCCCCACCGCACTGGCACTGAGATGATGAATGTCGGTGAGGTAGAGGGGCAGGATGAAGCTGATGCTGCTCATCAATGTCATGCGCAGGCCAGCCACCACCGACGCAGCGGTAAAGGTGGCGTTGCGAAAGAGTTGCAGGTTCACATAGGGCTGGCGCTGGCGGCGTTCCCAGAGCAGTAGCCCCACGAGCAAGAGCAGACAGAGCCCCAGCAGTCGCCAATCTTGCAGGCCATCGATGCCGGTGATTGGGCGACTGGAGGTGTAAAAGAGCAGCGCCACCAACGCACCGCTGAGCAGCAGCACACCGAGCCAATCGAAGCTGCGCAGAAAGGTGGGATCAACTGTGCGCGCCTGCAGTGTCGGGATATTTTTGCGCACCACAAAGATGGCGACAATCCCAGCCAGCATGATTGGCGGATAGATCGCGCGCCAGCCAAAGAGATCGACGAGCAGCCCGCCAAAGTAGGGCACGGTTAGCCCGGTCAGGGGAATGATCGAATTCCACGCGCCCATGACTTTGCCCCGTTCCTCGCTGCTAAACCACTGTGCAATAATGGCAATACTCAGTGGCACGAATCCGGCGGTGCCCGTGCCCTGAATCACGCGGCCCACCAGATAGCTGGCAAAGTTGGTGGCGGTGACCACCAGTGCGCTTCCGATCAAAAAGAGCAGCGTACCCATGAGCAAGAGCCGACGCTTGCCCAGCCCATCCCCCAGCCGGCCATAGAGGGGCATCAAGGCCATGAAGGGCAGCGAATAGCTCATGGCCGCCCAGGCCGCGGTGTCGGCATCCAGCGCAAAGGCAGCGCGCAAAGTCGGCAAGGCCACGCCAAACATGTGGTGATCCATCCCCACCATGATCGACGGTGCCATGAGGCCAATGAGGATCTGCGTTTGGGGCGAAGACCAGTCGATGAAACGAGCTGTTGCCAGACGGGTTGTGCGATCGGTCGATTTCGGGGCAGTATTGGCCATTGGATTCCTGTTTTGATCTCTCGTCTGTCTCACGCAAATGCCTGGCGCAACAGGGCAGACGCCTCGTCGACCGCGGGTCGGGCCGCGGTGATGGCACCGGTCATTACGTAGAAGCCGTGGATGAAGCCATCGTAACATTTGTGGGTGACGGGCACACCGGCCGCGGCCAGCTTGGCAGCATAGGCGTCGCCCTCGTCGCGCAGCACATCGAAGCCGGCTGTGATGACAGCGGCCGGCGGCAAGCCAGCGAGATCGGGCGCGTGGAGCGGTGAAGCGTAGGGGTTGCTGGCATCCGCGGGATCGGCCAGGTAGTGATCGATGAACCAGGCCATGCTCGCCTTTTCCAGCGAATGGCCGGTGGCGAATTCGTTGTACGACTCAGTTTCCAGGGCAACGAGATCCGTGACGGGATAGAGCAACAGTTGGTAGCAGAGCCGTGGCCCCTGACGATCGCGAGCCATGAGCGCGACCACGGCGCTGAGGTTGCCTCCAGCACTTTCGCCACCTATTGCAATGCGGGTGGGATCGCCCCCCAAGGACGCGCCATGGGCAGCTACCCACGCCAAGGCTGCGTAGCAATCTTCGGGCGCGGCGGGGAAGGGATCTTCGGGGGCCAGTCGATAGTCCACGGCAACCACCAGGCAATCCGCGCCAATGGCCAACAGACGGCAGAGACGATCGTGTGTTTCCAGATCACCCAGGACCCAACCGCCGCCATGACAGAAGAGCAGAATTGGCAAATCCTCGGCCACGCGCGGCTTATAGATCCGGATCGGAATTGCGCCGGCGGGGCCGGGCACGGTGCGCTCGGTGACGGCGGCAACCGCGACCCGTTCGCCACCCCGCTGGTCGACCATCTCTTGCAACCCAGCCCGTGCTTCGGCGGGTGAAAGCTGATGGGTGGGCGGCGCGCCCGCGGCGGCAATTTCCGCCAGAATGGTGGCGACATCGGGATCGAGCGTGCGCTGTGGAGCAGACATGTGCAGTACCTTGCTTCTGTTGTTGCGGGGTTGGGTCCCAGGGTTGATGAGGCAGCCGTTGCGCCGACCCCACCAGACGATGCGGCGAGCGCAACGGCGCGAGGGGCCGGACAGTGGGCAAATCGGCTATGCCGCGTGGATGCCTTCGGTGGCGGCTTTGCCCGCGTTGATCAGCAATCCTGTTTCAGAGTTGAAGCTGATCATGGGGATGCCATTGGCAGCCCAGTGGCGAGAGAGTTCAACATCGGCCAGTTGGATGGCACAGTAGATGTTGTTGCGCTGACAGGCGGCCACCACTTTTTCAATGGCAGCAACCATAGTTTCCGAGGTGGGTGGGCCAGCCACACCCAGCGAGATGGAGAGATCGTTGGGGCCAATGAAGAGCACATCCACACCGGGCACCGCGGCGATCTCATCGACCTGTTCCAGCGCCTCTTTCGTCTCAATCTGAATGACCACCAGATTTTCCTGGTTGGCCCGCGCCATCACATCCAACACGGGCGCGGCCTGAAAGTTGGTGTGGCCACGGTTCAGCGCGTTACCGCGGCTGCCCTGCGGTGGATATTTCACAATGTCAAGCGCCTCCTTCACCTGTGCCACAGTGTAGACGCGGGGCAACATGATGCCCTGTGCGCCCACATCCAACGCCTGGGCCAGGTGGGCATAGGTCAATTCAGGCACCCGGACAATCGGTGTCACCCCATAGCTACGACCGGCCCGGCTGAGGTCGGCAATGGTTTCAATGTTAAAGGGGCCATGCTCGTTGTCGATGATGGCAAAGTTAAAGCCGGCGATGCTCAACAGCTGCATGATCGCGGGTTGGCGAATCTCGGCGATCATTGTGCCAAGGACGGTTTTGCCTTCGCTGAGCGCGGCACGCAATGGGTTGGAAGTAATAATTTGTTCTAGCATGAGACCTTTTTCTGTTTGTGCAAATGGTTTTTATTTTTTCCTCGCAGGGGCAAAGGATGGCATAGATTGTGGGTTGGCTATCCGAAGTTGCTAACCATGGGGTACCATCACAAGATCCCTTGGCACGCGCTGACATCGGACTGCCACCCATTTTACTATAGGAGCCCACCCCCGACAATCATTTCTAATAGAGAAAGCAAATAGACCTCGCACCTTGCGGAGTGCGCATTCTCTACTGCGCACCTCCAGCGTTAGAGAACGCTGACTCCACGATTGTGCGACTTTTAAATATTTCTCTATAAGAACGGGTGCACTTCTATTGTAGAGCCGGGGTAGCGTCTGGACGTGTACCATTTACAGACAGAGGCAACCCCGCGTCGCTTGTGCCGCTCTCACCAGCGGAGTTGCACTCAGAAGAAGGGATGACGGGAGAATGTAACAGGACTATATCACAGCCGCTGGGAACTCACGATCGGCATCCGCCAGAATCAGGATCCAATCTTGGCCGCGACCACTGCTCGGCGGCGCATAGGTTTGCATGCCAGTGTTGCTTGTGGTGTGGACATGATGGGCCGTGCCATAGCGGGGATCATACCAGATCTCTTTGAGCCAACCACTGGAGAAGCGGGTGAGATCAACGGTAAAGTTTGTACCCCGGGGGGAATAGATCAGCGCAAACGAGCCATTCGCAGCCATGGCGGCCCGAATCTTGCTGCCCCCATGGGTCGGACCGTCAATAACGAGAGATTGGGTGGGCTGTAGCTCGGCAAAGGGATACGCGGTAAAGAGTCGCCGTATCCAACGCATTTGGTAGGCACCAGGGTGGTCGAGCGCATCCCACCACGGGACATCGGCGTGGATGACAGCGTCGCGTCCGGGTGCCCACATCTGCCAAACGTTGTTGTTGCCATAGGTGTGGCCACAGGCACCGGCAAGCAATGCCCAGTACGCGGCCTGGCGCACATCGTAATCGTCAAAGCGATGATAGGGATCGACATTGCGATAGTAGAAGCCGACTGGAATCGATTCGTAGCGGGGTTCGCTATCGAGCGTTGGCTTGGGTGGGTGCAGGGCATAGTCGTGATCGATATAGGTGCCGTTATCGTGATCACGGGCGCCGTGGGAAGATTGGCTCATGTAAAAGTCGAGCCAATCGGCATCGGCAAGCTGGCTCGACGCCATACCCGTGCCCCTGGGGTGAAAGGTGATCAGATGATTGCCACCATCGCCCGTGGCCACGCCCTTGGCCATTGCATCCATGATGGCCCGTTCTCGGGGACGGGTGATATTGGCATCACCGCCCAAAATCCAGACCAGCGGTGCATCCCGGTAACGTTCACCCAAAAAACGGCCAAAGGTATAGGCATTGTCGGGTGTGAAGATTGGGTCACCACTCTGTTTCCAATAGGAGCCCCACGTGGGCAGCATTCCGACGATCAGCCCAGAAGCAGCGGCGCGGTCGACCACGTAATCGACATGTTCAAAATAGGCTTCATTGGGTCGGGCTGGGTCGCGATCGATGAGGGGCAGATCGCCATAGGGGTTGGGCTCATCGAGCCCTTTGCGTTCGGCCAGAATAACCGCCTGGAAGAGCGTAAAGCCCTTGGCCGCGCGGTTGGCGAGATAGCGGTCGACCTCTTCCCGGTTCAGCCGGTGAAAGAGCTCCCAGGCAGTGTCGCCCAACCAGAAGAAGGGCGTGCCGTCGGCATAGATGAGATAGCGTCCGTGCTCATGGACGCGCAAATGGTTGGTCATGGTCGTTGCTTTCTGTGGTTTGATTGGCTTGAGAACAGAACCCGCTTTAGGTTGAGTGATAGGTACGCTATGTTGGGACTACAACGAGACATCGGGGCTAGATATCCAGGTTGCTTCCTAGTGCAAAGTCTCGCCGTACTATTTGGGTACGATAGATGATATACCTTTATGATAGCGCAAAGGAGAAGAGATGGAAATCACGAAACAACGAATTGCAAAGGTGTTGGAATTGTTAGCGGAGACAACGCGGCGGATTGAGCCGGCAACGGCAGAGGGTAGAGCGGAGCAGCTAACGCACAAAGCTGATGCCAAGAAGAATCAACGAAGCTGATAAATATTTGCTAGCGCGCAATCAGGAGACGAGATGGAATCTTTGTGATTGAAACGCGGCTTTTTCTCCATGAGAGAGCGCAACTTCTCTTTACTTTACTATCTTTAGGAGCAAAATCGGAATTCACCTACCTGTTCCCATGGTCCGCCAAGATAGCGCCAAAGAAGCAGCCCTTCACCAACACCGTCAAACGACTGCCATGTGGTGGAAAACTGTCTGTACAGTGCCGCTGCCATTTCCGTACTCACCTTGTTCTGCACTGTAATGTGGGGACGAAAGCGCTGTTGGTCCTGCGGCGAGAGCCACGCTTCAAACGCAGATGCCAGCCGTGCGCGCATGCGCAGCAGTTCCGGTGATTCCACCTGCACCGCCACGCCACGCCCCAGCGACTGCACACCTGGAAAGTGCAGTGCTAGCGGCAATTGCTCCGCCGCTATGTCGGATAAGACCTTGCGGATTTGCGCCTCCTCATCGCTCGGCAGTTTGTGAAAGAGTGTCACGTGAGCGGACAGATAATTGCGTTCTGCCGGAAAGTGCTGGTCGCGCAGCGCGGTGAAGTACCGAAACGATTGATCATCAAGCTTGAGCGTGAGAATAAAGGGAAGTTGGAGGGATGACATGAGTATGCAATGCTACCTGATTGACTGCGTAGTTCTTACCCAATCCAGAAAGCTTTTTCCAGATCGACAAAATCAGATGCTGGTCCTTCGTACTTATTGCGTCCCAGTTCGAGCACGTAGACATAGTCGGCGATCTTGAGGGCATGGCGGATCTCCTGATCGACCAGCAAGATCGTGAGCCCATCACGGTCGCGCAGATCGATCAACATCTGATAGACTTCTTCAGAGAGCAGTTTGGCCAGCCCCGCGGTCGGCTCATCGACCAGGATTACTTTGGGATCGGTCATGAGCGTGCGGCCAATTTCGATCATGCGCTGCTGCCCGCCCGAAAGTTCGCCCACCAACTGTTTGCGCTTGTCGCGCAGGATGGGAAAGCGGTCGTAATTCTCTTCCAGCTTGCGACGAATACGCCGCCGATTGTGTTTGAAGGTCCAAGCGCCCACTTCCAGATTTTCCTGTACCGACATCCAGCGAAAGATGCCCGGCTGCTGCGGAATATAGGCCAAGCCGCGGCCAATGCGCTCATAGGTCGGCACCCCAAGAATACTGCGTCCATCGAGCGCGATCTCGCCAGCGTTGGGCTTCAGAAAACCATAGATTGCCTTGAGCGCGGTCGATTTCCCCACACCATTGGCCCCCAGAATCGTCGTGATTTGGCCTTCCTTGGCCGTCAAGGTCACATTTTGCAGAATGTTGAGGTCGCGATAGTAACCGACGTACAGGTCTTTAATTTCGAGCATAGTTCAGTATCTTTGTTGGTTTACACGTTGATTGCGGGTGTTCGGCAGCCAAATTCTCATACAGGAACTGTCGTTGCCATGTCATCTGCCATTGCAGTTACGCTACCTCTTCCGCCACTGGCGTCAACAGCTCGTCCTCATCTTCACCCAGATAGGCGCTCTTGACCAGCGGATCATTCTTCACCTCTTCGGGATCACCATCGGCGATCAGGTCGCCATAGTTGAGCACGAGCAAGCGCTTGCTCAGCGTGAAAATCGTGTCCATGTCATGGCTAATCAGAATGATCGCCTTGCCATCACTGTTGACGCGGTTAATATATTCGTAGATCACCTCCATCAAGCGCGGGTGAACACCGGCAAAGGGTTCATCGAGGATGATCAGTGCCGGATCGAGCATGAGCAAGCGTCCCAGCTCGAGCAGTTTCTGTTGGCCGCCGGAAAGTGCCCGGCCATATTCGTTGGTGAGGTGGTCGATGGTGAGAAAATTGAGGATTTCGCGCGCCTGCGCTTCCAAATTTTTGCGCCGGGCCGTGGCATGAAGCGCCATGGCGGGCACGAGCAGGTTTTCCAGCACAGTCATGCGACGAAAGGCCCGCGTCACCTGGAACGTACGCCCCAACCCAGCCCGTGCCACCATGTAGGGAGGCAACGTGTCGATGCGTTTCCCATTCAGATAGACAGTCCCGCTGCTGGGCTTGAGCGCGCCATCGAGGATGTTGGTCAGCGTGGTTTTGCCCGCGCCATTTGGTCCAATCAGCCCAACTAATTCCGGCCCGCGCACCTGAAAAGAGACATCCTTGAGAACCTGCAACCCGCCAAAGCTTTTGTTGATCTGATTGACGTTGAGTTCAAGCACTGGGCACCTCCGGTAGCTCTTCCTGTGGCACCTGGCGTTTGGCCACGGTTTCGGCCGCAACATTGCCACGGGTAAAGCGCAGCAGAATCGGGTAGATCAGCCCGTTGCGGAAGAAGCGCAAGGTAATCATCAGCAGCGCGCCAAAGAAGACCAGCCGCCAGGTTGTCATGTCGATGGTGAGGGGACCGATCTCAAAGCTATTGCGCAGTAGCTCCAGCGCAAATTCGATCACAATGGCGCCAATGGCCGCGGCCACTATATTTTCCAGGCCGCCAATCACCGCCATCGAGATGACCAAGCTCATCTGCAAAATGATCAGCACATTGGGCGTGATGATGCCGATGTAATGATTTTGGATGGTGCCCGCGGCCGCGGCCATCATCGCGGTGATCACAAAGACGAGGATCTTGTAGCGGACAACGTGCACACCCAGCGCGGCCGCGGCCTCCTCATCTTCACGGATCGAGCGGATGAAGAGACCGAAGCGCGAGGCGGTGAGCCAGCCCATAATGGCCATGCAAAAGAGGAAGAGCAGAAGCATCACATAGTATGGCGGTACTTTGCTGGCGGGGCCAAAAAAGAAGGAACCCACGTTGATTCCCTGGGGAAAGAGCGGCGGCAATTCCATGCCACTCTGCCCCTGCGTGAGATCGATCTCCGCGCTAATGGCCGCACGCAGAATTTCGGAGAAGCCAATGGTAAAGAGCGCCAGATAGGTACTCCGCAATCGCAGCACCATGGCCCCAATGACGAGCCCAAAGATCCCTCCCATGAGTACGCCCAGCCCCACGCCAATCCAGAGCGAGGGCTGAATAATGACGGTGCCCGCGGCCATGCTCGCCTTGGCAATCTCTAGACAGTTCGGTTCGCCCGCCTGCTTGATGCCAACCGGCTCCAGAAAGACCAGCCACATGTTGCCCACGGGAAGCTCGCGGCAGAGGTTGGTGGGCGCCGATGTCAGGCGAATGTAGGTGCTAAAGAGGGCCGAGGTGTAGCCCCCAATGGCCATGAAAGCCATGTGGCCAAAAGAAAACTGGCCAGCATAGCCCGCCAACAGCGACCAGCTCGACGCCAGAATGGCATAGAAAAACGCGGTGATGGCCAGGTGCATCAGGTAGGGCGAATTCTGCAGCCCCAGCGGTGCCAAAAACATGAGCAGAATGGCAAGGAACCCGAGCCCCCAACTTGCGACTTTGGCGTTCATCAGAGTTCCCTCCCAAAAAAGCCGGTCGGTTTCAGCAGCAGCGTCAAGGTGAGGATGATCATGCCGTAGGCAGGGAGATAGGCCGCGGCCCGGGATGGATCCGGTATGCAGCCAACGCCCACCATTTCTACCAAACCGACGAGGATGCCGCCAATGAACGCACCGGGCAACGATCCCATCCCCCCCAACACGATGATGACAAAGGAACGGGCCGCAGCGGGGATCCCCACCTGGGGCAGCCAGGCAAAGACCTGTGCCAGCGAAGCGCCGGAAACACCCGCCAACATGGCGCCCAAACCAAAGGCCAGCGTATTCATGGTATTGGGATTGATGCCCGCCACCGCGGCGGCTTGCTGATCCTGGCTCACAGCACGCAGACCGCGTCCCGTCCAGGTGCGAAAGAGGAACCACATGAGCAGCAGCAACAGCACAACCGAGATCACCGCGGCGGTAAAGCGCGGGTTGGGAATCGAAATCGCGTCCAGCAGTCGCAAATTCCCCGGCGAAGATGTGAGCAGCCAGTTGCTCTCCTCGCTCGGCCAATCAAGCCGTGGAAAGGGAAAGAGCCGCTGCACCTTGACGGGATTGGCCCCCACCAATGCCTGCACCAGGTATTGTAGAAAGAAAGCCAAGCCAAAGGTAACGAGGATGGCATATTCCTTGGGCCGCTCAATCTGGCCGGTATTCATGACCCGCAGAAATCCCAACTCAAAGAGCGCGCCGAGGATGAAGGTCACCACGGCAGCACTGAGCAAAAGGAGCAGCGAACCGGGAATGGCCAGCAACAGCGCCTCCCAGTTGGCGTACCAGTCGGTCTGCCCAAACCAGAGCAGATAGCGCGTCTGCAAATTCGCCATCAACTGTTCATTGAGCCGAGTATACGTGGGCAAGACGCTCATGTAATAGACGACCATGCCGCCGATCATGTAAAACTCGCCATGGGCAAAGCTCACCACACCGAGGATCGAATAGATGAGCGTCAACCCCAGGGCCATCAGGCTATAGATGATGCCGATGACCAGCCCATTGCTGAGCTGCGAAATGACAAACGAGCCATTGGTGACACAGAGATTATCAGGATCGGCCTGAGCAAAGGCGACGACAAAGATCCCGACGATGATAATCGTAGCAATGGTGAGGATGCGTGGGGTAAAGCGTGGGGTGTAGATCCAGAGTGGAATCAGGCCGATGGGTCCCAATGCGGCCCCAACCGCCGCGCCCCCAAGGCTAGCCTGCGAAATATCTAGATCGCGCCGAGCATAGATGCGGGGGGTGATGATACCCCCAAGCGCGCCCCAGATGAAGATCCAGAGGACCGCGCTCAAAAAGATCAAACCATTTTCCATGACGAACCTTGTAAATTCGAGGAATAGTAGAGGAGTGAAACAAGCATAGAAGCTGATTCAGGAAGAGCTCCGTTGTCAGCCGTTGATTCGCACATCGATGCAGCGCAGAAGTGAGCAGAGATTCAATGTGGGCCTGAATAACCTGCATCCTTGCGCACCAACCGATGGTGCAACGTTGGGGAGATCCACGGATGGCCGGATCAACCAGCCAACACGAACGCCCCCAACGCTCAATATGGTGTTACACCTGCAATGTGCGGGTGGCTCAAGACCGATATCTTGCCCAAGAGCAAACGGATCAGTCTCAAGCCAACCGCGCTACAGCATCTTTCAATAGAGCGGATCGATTAATCGCCGACCCAAATCACGTCACCCGTCTTATAGGTTTCGGGATAGACAACAGCGGCAACGGTGGAATCCTGCCCCGGCTCCTGATATTGCACCATCGTAATGGCTGGATCGGGAAATTGATGCCACCACTTTGGATCCAGACCGGCATCTTCTGGCGTGTTCTGCGAATTCACCGGGAAGGTAATCGTTCCCAGCGCACCTTCGTAGGTAATGTTTTCCAGCGCCTCGATAATGGCCTGTGGTTCGGTGGAGCCAGCCTCTTCGATGGCTTGGGCAATGATCATGATTGAATCATATGCTTCCAGCGCATAGGACTCCGCGGCCTGTTTGCCAGTGCGTTCGGTGTAGCGTTCAACGAAGCTAGATGCAACATCATTGTAAAGTTCCACCGGCAGACCGACGCGGCGCACAAAACAGTTGTTGCCATCAGGCACGTTGGTCCAATAGGCACCACTCTCCAGCGCAACTTGGTTGCATTGCATGGGCACATCTTGTGGGCCAACCCCAGCCTCGGCAGCCTGTTGAATAAAGTTGTAGGCCGATTCGCCGGTATTCAACACCATGATGTAATCGGGATCTTCGGCACGCACGCGTTCCATAATGCCCGAAAAATCTTGGGTGCCAATGTCGGTGGGGAAGGTTTCAGAGTCGATGCCAGCCGCGGCCAACCCATCACTGGTCACCTGGGCAGCTGGAATCCCATAGTCGGTGTTCTCGGTGACGATGACCACCTTCTCAATGTTGTGGCCCAGTTCATCGCGCAGGTGGAGAATGAACTGTACATCCAAGGCTGACACCTCCGAATTCAGCGGCGCAATGCGGAAGACTTCGGGCTGCATATCGCCGGTGATGGTATCGTTCCAGGTTTCGGCAAAGACAACGGGAATGCCGTTGTCGTGCGCCACTTCCTTCGAGGCCACCCCAACCGAGCTGTGATAGCCACCGCCGACGGCCACAACACCATCCTGGCTGATCAGCTTTTCCATGGCCGCGGTACCGCGTTCGGGCAAGCCTTCGGAATCTTCAATGATAAGCTGCACCGGGCGTCCCAAAATACCCCCGTTGGCGTTGATCTCTTCTTCGGCAATGCGCATGGCGTCGACCATTGCTTCGCCACCGACGACCGTGCCGGGCGCGGAAAGTGGTGCCAACGCACCCAGGAGAATCGGCTCACCCTCGGCAGCGGCACTCTCTTCGCTGCTCTCTTCTTCGGGGGCCGCCGTTGCTTCGGCATCGGCTTCATCTTCTGCAGCAGCATCTTCTTCAGCAGCAGCATCTTCTTCAGCCGGTGCTTCCTCAGCGGCGGCATCGTCAGCGGCCTCATCGGCAACTTCTTCAGTAGCTGGCTCTTCGCCAACAACTTCCTGTTGCCCACCACACGCAGCCAGAATCAGCGTGAGGACAACTAGCATGCTCAGCAGCCATTTCATTTTCAGATGGCTCACGGCACTACTCCTTTCAGTGATAGCAGGATTGGATTGAAGGTAAGATTGGTTGTTTGGCTACCTCATCATGACTGAGTACTCATCATGACTGAATACCCACCATGACTGAGTATCTGTCCTGAATTTCTCTGCGTCGACGTGGCCGGCTGGAGGTGGTTTACGCACCACAACCAAATTCCAGGATAGGGTCTGATAGATAAACCCTGGAACGTTGCCCACTTATCCCCGGCGCAAGTACGCATATTTGTGCAACTTTACATGGGTCGTCCAAGAGATGTGACTCGGCCATGACCAAACCGTGGCGGTTTGTGGCCAAAGCCTAGATTGCTCCTGTTATCCGCATTGAAAACAGGGCGAGATGAGTGGTCAAGCAGCCATCGGTCGAGTGTAGACCATTTTCATTCGTTATTGGGAGATGCAACATCGGGAGATACAGTCGAATTCAGAAAAGCAGCGGAAGTTCTGTGGAAAAAAGACGCACGGTTCAGTGACCGTGCGCCGAGTATAACATGTAAGGAAATGTAAAGTCAAAAACTAAAACAAGCGGGGACTACCGCTCTGCCACGGGAACCCAGGCGGCAACGCGCTCGCCCACATAGCGGGATTGTGGACGGATCAAGCGTCCCGTGGCCTGTTGCTCAAAGCAATGGGCCACCCATCCGCCCGCCCGACTGACGGCAAAGGTAGGCGTAAAGAGATCGGTTTCCAAGCCGAGCCCATGGAGCAGCAACGCAGTGTAAAATTCAACGTTCGTCTGCAGATGACGGTCCGGCTTGTATTCGGCCAGCAGCGCCACGGCTTGGGCCTCCACACCTTTGGCCAGATCGTACAGCGCGGTATCACCGCTGGCGTGAAACATCTTGGCTGCAGCCGCAGCCAACACATCCGCCCGCGGATCGCGTACCTTGTAAACACGATGGCCAAAACCCATCAGCCGCTCGCCAGCCTCTAGCTTGGCGCGCAAGTATGGCTCGGCACGCTCAACTTCACCAATGGCAAAGACCATGTCCAACGCCGGGCCGGGCGCGCCGCCGTGAAGTGGCCCCTTGAGCGCGCCCAACGCACCAACGATGGCCGAGGTCAGATCCGTATCGGTGGCAATGATCACTCGGGCGGCAAAGGTCGATGCGTTGAGACCGTGATCGACCACCGTGTTCAGATACGTTTCCAGCCCACGGACTTGAGCTGCGGCCGGCTCGGTGCCAGTGAGCATGTAGAGATAGTTGGCCGCGTGGCCCAAGGTGGGGTCGGGTGCAACGGGTTGTTGGCCGGCGCGCAAACGCCAGTACGTGGCAACAATGGTGGGCAGCCGCGCCACGATCAGCGCGGCCTGCTCCTGGGCATCGGTGGCCGTGCCATCAATATCAATGGCACCCGCGGCCATGCGCAGTGCCGTCATGGCTGGCAACTGCTGGTCTGCCGCGGCCCGCAACAGTGGCTCGATGGCCGTGGGCAATGCACGCTTAGCCGCAAGTCCGGCACGAAAATTGGCCAGGGCGCTGGCACTCGGCAGTTGCCCCCGCCACAGCAGATAGAGCACCTCTTCAAAGGTTGCATTGGCCGCCAGCTCTTCCAGCGCAAAGCCCCCAATGATCAGTTCCCCTCGCTGTCCATCCACATGGCTCAGGCTCGTCTCCGCGGCCACCACCCCTTCCAACCCAGGGCTAAGGGCTGGCTGACCATTCATCGATGTTGGATCTATTTTGGTTTTCATCAGCGAAACTCCATTTCAGCTATTCAATTTCAGAAGTAGGCCGCCCCAGCTACACAAGCAAGAGCGGCTGTAAAATCGCGGTTGTTCAGCGCCAGTTGACAACGATGCGATCCATGCTATCATTATGCAACATGAATCAATGTTGTCAATCTTGATTTGACAATCAACTATGGACTATTTCGTGGGGAGCATGCGTGAATGGCGTTTGCGGTGGCCGGCGCACGTTCAACAACAGACGGCCACACCGGAAACGGTTGGTCGGGAAGCAAACGCAGGATCTATCACACAGGATCTATCGCACAGGATCTAACGTTGAGAGAGGAGATGCGACGTGGCCAGCGCAGGGGAATCAGCGCAACAATATTTAAGCGCAGACGAAGTGATTGCCCGCTTGGGCATTAGCAAAGGGACGCTCTATTCCTACGTGAGCCGTGGCCTGATCCGTTCGGAGGAGACAGAGGGAAAAACCCGGGCGCGGCGCTATCTTGCGGCCGATGTTCACGCATTGCAACAGCGCAAAGAGCAGCGGCGCAATCCAGCCAAAGCCGCGACTGCCGCCTTGCACTTTGGCGATCCCGTGCTGGAATCGGCGATTACACTCATTGCAGATGGACACCTCTACTATCGGGGACAGGATGTGCTGCAGCTGGCACAACAGCGACAATTTGAAGAGGTAGCTCAATTGTTGTGGATGGGTGAGGGGCAACTGGAGGAGATGCAGGCGTTGTCGAGCGCCGAGAACAATTGGGCTCTGACACCGCCAGCCAATTGGGACGCTGCAACAGCGCTGTTGCAACAAGGCGATGTGGCCGCCGCGCTCCAGACCGGTCTGTTGGCGACGGCAGCGAGCGATTTGGCTGCATACAACCAGAACGCCTTGGCCGTGGCTCAGACAGGTATGCGCATTTTAGACGCTCTGACCAGTCTGTTGACAGTGGCAGCCACCGCGGGGGAGCATCCTGCGGCGAGCAGGACAACGACGGACACGCTCACCATTGCGCAACGGCTGCAACGTGCGTGGGCACCGGCACGGCCAGAATGCAGCAAACTCATCGACGCGGCGTTAATTCTCTGCGCCGATCATGAATTGAACGCCTCTTCCTTTACGGCCCGTTGCGTGGCTTCCACCGGGGCAACGCCCTATGCCGCGGTGGTGGCTGCCTTGGCTGCTTTGCAGGGGTATAAGCATGGCGGTGCAACGCAGACGGTTGCGACTTTTCTACGCGCGGCCGCCACAGATCCAGCCCGAGCTGTGCAAGAGCAGCTGCGCGCGGGCGGGCGACTCCCCGGCTTTGGGCATTTGCTCTATCCCGACGGTGACCCACGGGGCGCGCTCCTATTGGCGCTTGCAGATGAGTATGTGACAGGGAGTTACGTGGTGGCGGGGGAAGCTGGGGCGGAACAGGCCCAACTTGCCACCGCAGAGAAGGTCTGCAATCTTGCCCGGCAGGCAGTCCAGGTAGAGCCCAACCTGGATTTTGGGTTGACCGTGTTGGCCTGTGCAGCCCACTTGCCCGATTATGCTCCTTTTGCCCTCTTTGCATTGGGCCGCGCCGCGGGCTGGATCGGACATGTGATCGAACAGTATACGCTAGACCGGCTGATCCGCCCACGCGCTCGCTACGTGGGCGTGCAGCCGCCAAGCGCTGGTGCTATTGACCTCGACAAGCGTGCGGCCAAGACGTAATTTGCGGCAGCGATGTAGCTTGCACGCACAACAGCCGGCACTACAGTGCGGTTGGCTTGAAAACGGTAGGATTCCCACGTGCCGGAACGACTGTTTTCAAACAGAGCCCACTTTAGGGAACAAAGAGCAGTCGCCCACAGGTGGGGCAGAGTACCTGGCTCTCCTCTTCCTGGTTGCGCAGCGTGCTGAGCACACCCGTGGGGAGCTGCACGTGACAGGCACCACAGGTATCGTTTTCAATTGTTGCCACGGCAATGCCACCTTTGCGCTGTCGCATCTGTTCGTAGCGCTGGGCAAGGGCCGGATCAATGGTTTCAATAAATTGCTCGCGCTGTTTTTTCAAGTGCAGATACGCACGCTTGAGTTTGAGATCTTCTTCACCCAATTCAGCTTGCGAACTCTCCCAGGTTTGTTGCAAAGAATCCAGCTCTTTTTCGGCATCAGCCAACTGCTTGGTCAGCTCTTCCACCTTGTACATTGCTTCCACCGAGCCAGATTCAACGCTATCCTGCTGGCGTTGCATGGCTTCAACACTGGCCTGAAGTGACTCCAACTCTTTGGGATTTTGGACTTTCCCCCCCATTAGCGTTGAGTTCGATTCCTCAATGCGACTCTTGAGAGAGTGCAATTCGGTTTCGGCGTGGTTCTGCTCTGCCTTCCACTTCTCGTGCTCGGTGCGCAGATCCGCCACCGTGGTTTGAGCTTTCTTCAATTCTTCGCTTTCCGTCAATAGCTCTTTAAGCTGCAACAGACGACGGCGTATCTTGTTCGACATTACATCGATTTTTTGTAATTCATATAATTTTGCCATCTCCGCCATCTGCCTCTGCTCCTTCGCTATTGGCTGATTACCAGCAAGCTCTCTTGTACTCAAGTTATTTTGTCATCCTATTCCATCTGGCCACGTGCTGCTCTATACCCGTTTTACCTATCATTCTCGTCCTGAGTTTTTGGCAAACGGCTGGGCCAATCGAGATCAATTACTTGCCACAACAGAAATTCAAACGCAAGAGCATGAATGCTGATCGTGTTGAACTTTCGTCAGATTCTGCAAGTAGATTTTAGAATCCCCAGAAAAACTCTCCCACCAAGACAGACACTCAGCTCGACTTTCTCCACAAACGTACAAAGTCGAGTGAAGAGCTGCATGGCATAGGTTTCTGGCATTCAACTTCCGCACCGCCATGAATGGACGGTGCTCGCAGGCAGCGCCCGCTAAAGCGGACTTTTACCTGCGTTGTGCGCTGGCCTTGGCGTTCCTCCCCAAATGGTGGATGGCCACAAGATTTAGGTTACGCTACAATGATTACACTGTAGCTTACATCACTGTAGCTTACACATGTTGGGTTAGAGCCATTTGCGGAAAGCACCCCTGCGACCCCAATAGCTCCTGGCGCGTCCCGGAATGCCACGGTCGTTCAGTGCCGTGGATCGTTCAATGGCATGGAGCGCGTGCGCTTACACAATTGCTCAACAGCTGCCCAGACGACACCTGCACAGACGACACCTGCACAGAAGTCAGGATCGACACTGCTCTTCGTTCGACATGGGCAAAAACGTACAAAGTCGAGCTCAGAACCTGTCCGTGAATTCGGTTGTGGTGCCGACGCCATCTTGAGTCGACTGCTTGGACGCCGAGAATTTACGGACAGAGACCAAGCGTGTCGACGGTACTGATTGTAGAATAATTATAGCATTGCCCGTCTCTACGCCCAAAGCTACGCACATGGTGCTTTGCGGGCAATTGCCCCGACTATCGAACCGCTGCACCGCATTCTGGGTTGTATAGAGCTTTGTAGCGTCTGCGTTGTAAATTGAGAAGCCACACTGCTTACTAGTTTTTGACTAGAAGAATCCTTCTAGAATAGCGTATTAAACATCCGTGGAAAAACGGAGTGAACCTGCCACAGGTCAATGCTATAATCAATTGAAGCAGCAATATTTGTTTACTTGCAAAAAAACAGGTAACAGTTTACTATTGACTTACGCAAATAACTCACCAATCGATCTATGTGTAAAAGCTTGAGTGTAAGAGCTTGAGTTAAGAGCTTGAGTGTAGGCTTTAGCAGTGTGTAACAAATGTTTTTGGTGTCGGTTACCCTACGTGGGCAGGGGTCTACCAAGCTAGATTCGGGCTCGTACAGAGATGAAAAGATGGCGGATACCGGTGTTACAGCGTATGTTGAGTACAAAATTCTAGATGTCTCTCCGTCAAAAGTGGGTGCGATCAGTCACACTGGAATAGCTCCACCCCAGAAGAGTCCTGGCCCGGAAGACTAGTAGATCCCGGCGTAAATAAGCCCATGGCAACCTGATCCATTTCACTCAAGAGCTTGGCCTTGTTTACCGCCGCGGTATGTACGCCCAACAGTACTACAGTGCGGTTGGCTTGAAAACGGTAGGTTTCCCGCTTGCCGGAACGACTGTTTTCAAATAGCGCCCACTTTAGTAGATTTTAGCATGCAGCAATTGTGGTGAAAACATTGGTGGATATGATGAGCACATCTTGGACACGCAAGCGCAGTAAGATACGGGTAATGATCGTCGAGGACCATCCCTTGCTGATCCAGGGGTTGCGCCGTGTTTTGGAAGAAGAATCAGATATTACCATTGTCGCAGAAGCAAGCACGGGGGACGATGCGGTACGCCTGGCACTGGAAGTGGAGCCAGACGTTATTTTGATGGATATAAACTTGCGCGGGAAAAATGGGATCCAAGCGACCCACGAGATCAAACATACCTACGCTGCGGACGATACAGCTATCATCGTGTTAACAGCTTACAACAACGATGAGCAGATGTTACATGCGCTTCGATCTGGTGCATCGGCCTACTATCCCAAAGATGTCTTACCAACTGAATTGATTCCAGCCATTCGAACGGTCAAAGACGACAAGTACATGATCTATAATTCGGTGATGACCAAGGCCGATGCCTTCCGTTGGATTCTAAAACAGGTGGAAGATCTGACCGTTGCCAACGATCCGGGCCAAGATGCCTTTACCCCCCTCAGCCCCCGCGAAATGGAAATCCTCTCGCTCACAACCCGTGGGGCCAGCAACAAAGAGATCGCCTCGCTGCTGCAGATCAGCCGTCAAACTGTGAAAAATCACATGAGCAGCGTCCTGCGCAAACTAGGCGTGGAGGACCGTACCCAAGCCGCTGTCCTGGCCTTGCGCCGGGGTTGGGTACGGCTTGAAGATGTCAACACACCCACAGCCTAACCGGCTCTCATTCTCCCCACAACCAGACAACCCAGTGCTGAATGCGATCTCCAAAGTGACCTAGCTAAAGTGGGCTCTGCTTGAAAACGGTACTGTTACCCCTACAGTACTGTTACCCCTACGCAACTGTTACCCCTTCGATAGATCGTCACAAATCTACCGGTTTCAAGCCAACCGCACGATAGCTACACATCATTTTCCACAAGCTGCGGCGGTACAGGTCTGCCTCAATTCATCCAAGGGGCACAATGACCGGTGATTAGAGCCACAACAGGTAACCGCGCCGTGGATCGCTCACACTCTTCCTCTTCTCTTTCATTTATCGTCCATTTATCATCTTCACAAAAAGCAATGGTATAATCCAACCAATGGCCACATGCTCGCCCCTTGTTGCAGGCATGTCAGTGTTCGAGTATGTAAGTGTTCGAGTATGTAAGTGTTCGAGTATGTAAGTGTTCGAGTATGTAAGTGTTCGAGTATGTAAGTGCTCGAGAGTTACAATTGCAAAAGGGGGACAACAGCCCATGGCCACTGTTCTTCTACAATTGTTGCTCTACACTACAATTGTTGCTCTACGCTACAATTGTTGCTCTACAATGGTAGAGTGACCACTGTAGAGTTAGCGTGATTTGTATAGATTGGAAATGAGGGACAGCCTATGTCTCGTTTGCCCTCCAACCGTAGTGGGCAGAGTTTCATCGAGTATGCCTTGATGATCATTCTTTTTGCCATTGTCATGTTGTCGATTTTGCTTATTCTTGGTGATGATTTGCGCACGTTTATTAATGACCTGTTGCTCGACTGGTTCCCCAATCAATAGGAACGGTCGAGAGGATTGGTTCCTGTGCATAGCTCCTTCTCCCGTGTAGGCAACAGCATAGCGGGCCAACTTCGCTCCTGGCTCCGGCAGGGCAGCGACCTGCTCTTCCCACCCCGATGCATTGCCTGTGAACGGAGTGGCTGGTGGCTCTGCCCACACTGTGCACAGCGTGTCGAAGCAATCGGCGATGCCATCTGCGCAGTGTGTGGACGGCCACAGGCACAGGCCACACACCGTTGCACTCAGTGTCAACAGCACTCGAGCGCAATGCCACAGATGGTGCGGATTGCGGCGCTGCATACGCCCCCCATGCGGGAAGCGATCCATGCGCTAAAGTATGAAAATCGGCCGGAACTTGCCGAGCCACTCGCTCGTTATTTGGTTGCAGCGTTGTTGACAGCTCCCAGGCACCCTTTCACGTCAGCATTCGATGTGGTCGTGCCCGTCCCGCTGCATGAAGTGCGCCGACGAGAACGTGGCTACAACCAATCAGAGCTGTTGGCAAGAGCCTTTTGCAAACGGAGTGGGCTGCCCCACGCGCCAAACCTGTTGAGCCGCGAGCGCCCCACTGCGTCGCAGGTGGGCCTGAATGCACTGGAGCGCCAAGCCAATGTCGCAGAAGCATTTGTTGCCAGGGGAGACCTTGCTGGCAAGCGAATTCTCTTGGTAGATGATGTGTACACCACTGGCGCAACAATGCGTGCCTGTGCAGTTGCTCTACAAACGGCCGGGGCCGAGGCAGTCTATGGGCTGACGCTCGCTTGTCCCAAATGAACCGATAGACCACAGTACAACTGGCACGGGGGCAGGAAACAATCTGCCACCCAGTGCAGCACAAAACGCACAGCGTTTTCAACATCTGTCCAACTTTCTCTGCAGCGAGCCGCATCACTGGGAAGTAAGATCAATGGCGAAACGGACACAGCGATAGCGGCTCCGCATTGTGGGCAGGTACTCATGTAATTATGATAGGAGGCTGGTTATGGAACTCACCGTACACGGACGAAACGTTGAAGTTAACGAGGTGATTCGTGGGTATGTAGCCAAAAAAGTAGACCGGTTGGAACGGTATCTACCCCAAATGAAAGAGATACGCGCGGAATTAACACAGCGCGAAACTCGTTCCGCCAATGACCGCTACACAGCACAGATGACACTGTGGGCAAACGGACAGATCCTGCGCGCCGAAGAATCGACGAGTGACATTTTTGCCTCGATCGATGCG
Organism: Caldilineaceae bacterium; assembly: GCA_965228585.1. Classification (GTDB taxonomy): domain Bacteria; phylum Chloroflexota; class Anaerolineae; order Caldilineales; family Caldilineaceae; genus JAHBVH01. The sequence continues at coordinate 195,501 of CBDDHX010000004.1, read as the reverse complement.
GCGGTGGACAAGATGTCGAAACAGGTGCGCCGCTTCAAGGGGCGCCGCTTTGGCAGCAAACGCCGTGCATCAGCCGCCGTTAGCATGGAAGCCGAGATGAGTGATCCAGCCCTTCCCCCCGAAGAGGAGGAATTGGCCATTGAAGTGGGCAAGATCATTCGGCGCAAAGAGTTTACCCTCCAACCCATGAGTGAGGAAGATGCGTTGGAACAGATGGAGTTGCTCGGACACGACTTCTTTATCTTTATCAACCCGGATGGCAACGCGATTAACGTGCTCTACCGCCGGCGCGATGAGCACTACGGTCTGTTGCAGCCACAGCTACCAGAATAGGTAGCGTTGCCAGCAGCTCATGCTGCGGCGGGCTAGCTACCAACTCACTTGTTTGCCGCATGACTGACCCGCAACATCCATCATAGAGAAAAAAGGCGTCCGAGCTAGCTCGGACGCCTTTTTTCCGCAAACCCCTGATTGACCGACCTCACCCACGTCAGGAGTGGGCACTGGCAACTGGTTGCTCGTTGACCGGTTCTGCCGCTGCTGCATCCGCGGCCGCGCCCAGTGCATTGATCTTGTTGCGAATGGCCGTCAGTTCTGTGCGCAATCTTTCCAATTCGGCATTCATCTTTTCCAGCTTCTCGCGCTCCACCCGAACGAAACGGGTGTACGGTGCAATGGCTTCTTCCAGCCGTGCTTTGCTGGCGCGCAGTTCATTCTCAAATTGGCTGGTGAGGGCGTGGTTCAGCTGTTGGCGCAATTCTCCCGCCTGTTTGCGCAGCTCGCTCTTCACCTGTTTGCGCTTGTTGGGTAGGACGTACAACCCCAACGCCGCCACAGCGCTAGCACCCAACAGCCCAGTCATATCTAGCCACACCCCCTGCAAAACCGCCACGAGCACCGCGCCCAAGCCAATCGCGCCCACCTGGACGGCCGCGGTCTGAAAGACGGCCTTCTGAACCTCCTGCGCCACCTTGAGCGATTCGGCCTCGCGGTCATAACTTTCGGCCACACGTTGTGCGTTGTGCCCGATGGTGGCCAGCAAATTTTTGCGGTTGATATCAAAATCACTCTCCACCCTGCCCACCAGCCGATCCGCGTGTTGCTCCGACCGACGTTGCAGATATTGCATGACAGACTGCCATTGCTTGTAATCCTTTTCGATCATCCAGTCGATCAGATCGTTTACGTGCCGTTCAATCTGACGGCTCGTATCGCCGACAACATCGCGCTCAAATTCGCCGCGCAGCTTTTCGCTGTTGGCTAGCTCCACAATCCGGGTGAGACGCAGCACGTCGTCAAAGTATTTATCGCCCCGCTCCACCATCTCATAGAGCACATTTTCGACGCGGCTGCTCTGGTACGCAAAGTCGCGACGCATATCCCGTTCATACTCGGCGAACTGCTCCTCCACCGTGTCGAGAGTTTCGAAATCATCACGCAACAGATGCTGGCGCTGTGCAATGACGGCTGCATAGTCGCCGATGAAGCGTTCGGCAACGCCCAATGGATTTTCCAGCTTCAACCGCATGCGTGCATCGTCGTTGAGCGTGACACGGGTGAAATGTTCCAGCGCCTCGAATTGGCTGGCCCGCCACAGTACCTTGTGGGCCTCTTGCTCACCCCGCTGCAACGCCTGTTTTGCCTGGAGTGCCAGACGTGCGCTCACGGCGAAAATCTGGGGATCGGCCCCAAACAGATGTCGCCCATGTTCACGCACAAATTCGAGAATCTTGGTGCGATCAGCCTCTGTTTCAATGAGATCGATCTTATTGACAACAACGACCACCTTTTTGCTCCACTTGCGGATCTGCTCCAGAAAGAGCCGCTCGCTCTCGCTAAAGGGGCGATCGGCACTCGTCACAAAGAGGACGAGATCGCTGCGGGGGACGAAATCTTCCGTAATCTCCTGGTGGCGCTGAATAACAGCGTTGACCCCCGGCGTGTCGACCAAGCTCACGTTGCGCAGCCACTCCACCGGCAACTGAATCATTAAAATGTCATCAACGGTTGTCTCTTGCTGCATCTCCTCGCCGTAGCGCAACATGTGAATGTGGCTCGTGGTGGGTGTCACACCTTCGGCCAGCAGCTGTTCGCCCAACAGGGCATTGAGAAAGGCCGATTTGCCCGCATTGAACTCACCGGCGATCACCAGCAGGAAAAGATCATCGATCTGATGGCGCGCTTGTTGCAACAACGCCAGATCTTCATCGGTGGCGCCCAGGCGAGCCATCTGCACCCGAAGATCCTCCAGCAGCTTTCGCTCCCGCTGTACCAATGCTTCTTGAGATTGAGTGAGTACACTTTGCAAGATAGGTTCCTCTTTAACCGCTGTTAAACTGATGCTCTCATTCGTGGCAACAACCAGATGGCCCCAAGGCACAGCCAAATTTGTAGATAGCTTCTAAATCCTACCACAACTATACGTAATCTTACCACGAAAGTTCTGCAACCTGGCTACCAAGGCAACCAGCGTTCCAACCCAACCTCCGCTCGCAGCGTTCGTCTGGCGCGTGCCTCGGTTGGAATGCGCGGTGAGCGCGCGCAGGCAAGCGCAGGTGCATAACATTCCCAGGGTTTTCGCGAAAGCCCCTCCCCATACCCGGTTGTGGTTCTGCGCCGCCACTGGCCGGCCCGGTGGCCATGGCAACGTTCAGGCAAAAGAGAGTGGCTCTCTTGCATTCTGGACAAATTGCCATGGATCGCACATAATGAAGAGACAGCAGTTAGTGTTTATCTGACAATTAGGCGGCTCATCTACTCGAAGGGGATTTGGCCGGTTCCATAGCCGCCGGGATTGCCCCCCGATTCATCCCATGCAGAACCGCCACCGGAACCGTTGCGCAATTTCGTTGCCAAACCGGCCCATTGTGGCTTTGACGAGCTCGGCCCGCGGTTACACCGAATTATTTTGTTAACGTTTACAATGGTGATGCTGCTGTACAGCGCCCGCCGCGGCAGACTTTGCGGCGTTCTACCAGAGCCCAACAGCCCAATCTTGGCGGGCATCACCAATCACTTGAGTTCACGCTGAACCCAGATCAGGTAATCAGAGCGATACAGAAAGTGTCGCATAAGAGTGTCGCACAAGAGTATCGCATAAGAGTGTCGCACAAAGGAGCAAAGAGATGACATTGCACTATCGAGCAGGTGAACAGGTCGAAATTCCTGAAATTCCACTCCAGGCGCAGGTAGAACTACCCGCGGACCGCAGTGCGGTGGTGGTGGTCGACATGCAAAACGATTTTGTCAAACCGAACGGCACGCTCATGGTGCCCGCGGCAATGGAAACAGTGGGCAATATTCAACAGCTCTTGACGCAAGCACGCGCGGCGGATGTTGCTATTGCTTACACACAAGATACCCACTATAAAGGCGATCGTGAATGGGAGATCTGGCCGGAGCACTGTCGCGCCAACAGTTGGGGCTGGCAGATTATTGATGAACTCGCCCCCCAACAAGGGGACCTCGTCTGTCCCAAGAGTCGCTATGACGGCTTTTACGATACCCCCCTCGATCACTATTTGTCACGCGTTTGGCAGGTGGAAAATGTCGTGATTGTCGGTACGGTTGCCAGCATCTGCGTGTTGCACACCGCCGCGTCCGCGGGGCTGCGTTGGTTCAATGTGACGGTCCCCGCGGATGGCACCTCCGCGCTCACTGAATTCGACCTGGCGCTGACCCTGCGCCAGGTCTCGTGGCTCTACGCCGGCAACGTCGTGAATGGTGTACGCGATATTCACTTTGTCTAACCGAGAAATCATGGCAACGTTGCCCAATGGTGGAATCAGCGTTCTCCACCGCTGAACATGCAAGGTCTATCTGTTTTCTCTGTTAGATGCAGGCGTTACGCACCCTTCGACAAGCTCAGGGTGTGTAACGCCTCTTCACTGGATCAAGCGCTGAGTTGCTTCCCCGTGCCACCGCAGCTGGCAGATTCCTGCGGTCCACGCGTGCATTGCACAGGTTTCAACAGCCCAACTCCGCCCCACGATCAGCTCACCTGTGCGCTGCACACCCACCGCGGTGCTACCCATTCACCCCTGCAACGCTTCTTCATGGAAGCCAGCTTGGCAAGTGACCGTTCGTCCCCTTGGGCACCGGCAAGCGGATGCCCCCTACGCCAATGGCTCTGCTTACTCTTGTAACGCCTCTTCACTGGATCAAGCGCTGAGTTGCTTCCCCGTGCCACCGCGGCTGGCAGATCCCTGCGGTCCACGAGTGCGTTGCACAGCTCTCAACAGCCCAACGCCGCCCCACGATCAGCTCACCTGTGCGCTGCACACCCACCGCGGTGCTACCCATTCACCCCTGTAACGCCTCTTCATGGAAGCCAGCTTGGCAAGTGACCGTTCGTCCCCTTGGGCACCGGCAAGCGGATGCCCCTACACCAATGGCTCTGCTTACTCTTGTAACGCCTCTTCACTGGATCAAGCGCTGAGTTGCTTCCCCGTGCCACCGCGGCTGGCAGATCCCTGCGGTCCACGAGTGCATTGCACAGCTCTCAACAGCCCAACGCCGCCCCACGATCAGCTCACCTGTGCGCTGCACACCCGCCGCGGTGCTACCCATTCACCCCTGCAACGCTTCTTCATGGAAGCCAGCTTGGCAAGTGACCGTTCGTCCCCTTGGGCACCGGCAAGCGGATGCCCCTACGCCAATGGCTCTGCTTACTCTTGTAACGCCTCTTCGCTGGATCAAGCGCTGAGTTGCTTCCCCGTGCCACCGCAGCTGGCAGATCCCTGCGGTCCACGCGTGCATTGCACAGCTCTCAACAGCCCAACGCCGCCCCACGATCAGCTCACCTGTGCGCTGCACACCCACCGCGGTGCTACCCATTCACCCCTGCAACGCTTCTTCATGGAAGCCAGCTTGGCAAGTGACCGTTCGTCCCCTTGGGCACCGGCAAGCGGATGCCCCCTACGCCAATGGCTCTGCTTACTCTTGTAACGCCTCTTCACTGGATCAAGCGCTGAGTTGCTTCCCCGTGCCACCGCGGCTGGCAGATCCCTGCGGTCCACGAGTTACCTAATTTCAGGCTAGGCCCTTACTGTAGCGCCATTCCCCACAAGCAATCACCGTAAGGCTACCTCGCCCTGTCTACCTGCCCTGAGTTGCCTGCCGCGCCCGGTTTGCAGACAAAGGGTGTACAAGATTATCAATGATCTGTCAGTATATTGTAAGTCTTATAATCTTGATATTCTACGCCAAATTCTGTACAGTTAAATACGATATTTATCGCAGAAATGCCAATTGGTATTTTTGCCTTTCGTTTGCTCTTTCCGCACTGTTCCCCAATTTTATCTCATCCACATCGTCTCCTCCCGTCAAGAGCACAACATCGACGATTCACCGCGACCTACTCAACACCACAGATGAGATTGTGTAGGCTTTTGCTTACACTACGTTACGGTCTTACGTTATTGCGTTATTTTGTGCATTGAATTACCTATTCAGCCCAAAGGGAAAAAAATGACTGACCAACGCTCATCTTCACCCCGCAAGCGTAGGGAAAACTCCCTTACGCACCTTCTTAAAAGACGGCACTATCGCTGGTTCCTGCCAGCATTGCTGCTCTTTTTCGTGGTGGGACACTTCGCCATGCAGACCGACGATGTCACCGCCACCGCGCCAGCAACGCAAACATTTCCTGGCGTCCCCCTGCCCACGAGTCCGGGCGGGGCTGATGATCTCGACACCATCGTAGCAAATCTGCGCCGCGGTGCAGTAATGGACTCATCAACGACCGCATCAGCTGCAAATACAGAGGGGGTACAGGCAGCCCAACGCAACGGAACGATCCCCTGCCCACTCAACGCCTTTGATGAAGCTTCGCTCAACACAGCGATCGTTTGTGCAAATGGCGCGGGCGAAGGCACGCACACCATTCAGGTAACTGCCAACATTTCGCTCACCCAGTCCACCACAATGATCTCTAATACCCATGCCAGTGCCATCATCATTGCTGGCAACACGTACACAGTCGATGGGGAACAGATTGCTGGCACCCGCATCTTCAAGATTGCGACCGGGACAACGGTTCAGATCAATCAGCTGACCATTACCGAGGGGAATGCCGACGACGGCGGCGGCATCTGGAATGCGGGGTGGCTCACGTTACACGAGAGTAACGTCATGTATAACCATGCCAACCGCGGTGGTGGGATCTTCACCACAGTGGGCGGCAAGCTGACGCTGCGCAACAGTGAACTCAGCCACAACACGGCCCAGACCGACGGCGGTGGTCTTTATGTCGACGGTGCCTTCAATGTACCGCAAGATGCGGAAGTTGAGATCATAGAGAGCACCATCCATTCCAATCAAGCACAGCAACGTGGCGGCGGACTCTACAATGACGACGGGCCCGTTATCATTGATCGCAGTACATTCCGCAACAACCAGGCAGAAAGCGGTGGCGCGGCAGACAATGTAGACGGCGGTATTTTGCTCGTCAACAGCACCGTGAGCAACAACACGGCTACCCAAGGTGGTGCCATTCGTCATGCCAACAGTGGATCCATCTTCTTTCACAGCACCGTGACCGCCAACAGTACCACGACTGGCGCAGCGATTGCCAGCGAAGCGAGCAGCGGTGTTGCGCTTTTCAACACAATTGTTGCCAACCAGCAGAGCGGTGGCGACTGCCTTGTCGACAACAACAGCGAATTTCTCTCGCAGGGCAATAATCTAGACAGCGATGGCAGCTGTGCACTCACCTTTGCCGGCGACATTGCAAGCGGAACAGCCAATCTGGGCCCCTTGCAAGACAATGGCGGCCCAACCTGGACACACGCCTTGTTGCCCGGCAGCGCAGCCATTGAAGCGGGCAACGATGAATATTGCAGCACCGACATCGTGAACAATCTCGATCAGCGCAGCACCGCGCGCCCACAGGGGCTCCACTGTGACATTGGTGCCTATGAATATCAATTCCCCGGCGCGGATTTGGGTGTGGAAAAGACCGAAGTTGCCGATCCAGTCGACCGTGGTGCAAACATTGAATATCTGCTGACCGTTACCAACTATGGGCCAGAGACAGCAGTGAATGTTGTGCTGGGGGATACCTTGCCAGCCGATGTCGCCTTTATTTCGGCCACCCCAAGCCAGGGGAACTGTCAGCAGAGCGCTGGCCAGATCAGCTGTACACTGGGCGATCTGACCGACGACAGCCAGGCAACGGTAGCGGTTGTGGTGGCGACATCTGACGCAACGGCATCTCTCGTCACCAATTACGCGGAAGTGCACTCTGACACAAACGATGCCACGCCGGGTAACAACAGCACCATCGAAGCGACGTTGGTCTGTGACTATATCGCATCAGATGAGCAATCACTCAATGTTGCGATTGCCTGTGCCAATGCCGCGGGCGCTGGTATCCATACGATCCAGGTGGTCGACAATATTCAGCTCTCTTCACCACCCACGATTGATGATGCCACCAAGCAGTTACTCCTGGACATTGCAGACGATATCGCCGCGATCATCCTGTCGAGCCCCCCAGGCTCGCTCACAGAAGCCGATCTGATCGCAATTGTCGATCTGCTGCTCACGGCGCCGGATACGCTCATGGACAACGCCACGATTCAGCGCATTCTGGTGCTCCTGCAGACGGCACTTTCCCTGCCGATCAGTAGTATTGATGCCAACGTGATCCTCGATATTCTGTTGCACGTGGCAACAGTGCCTTTTGACAATCCGCTGGCCACAGAAATTGTGGTACAGGGCAACGGTTATACCATCGACGCCAATCAGAACAGCGCGGTCGTGACTGTGCTTGCAGATACACGGGTACATATTCAGGATCTCCACCTGACCAACGCCAGTGCTCTCTTGGGCAGCAGCGTGGTGCGCAACTTTGGCACGGTCACGCTCAACCGTAGCACAATCTATAACAACACGGCGGCCTTGGGTAGCACGGTGGCAAACTTTGGCAGCCTGATGATCGTGAACAGCACGCTCAGTGGAAACAACACCCAGGTTGGTGGAACCATCAGTAACTTTGGCTTGTTGCATCTGCTGAACAGCACACTGACGGCCAACCAGGCAACCAACAGCGCCGCCCTGCGTAATTTTGGCGGCCAGAGCACACTCGTCAACACCATTGTGGCGCAACAGGCGGCTGGGGCGGACTGTTCGGTTCTCCATGGCACGATTCTCTCGCGCGGCCACAACCTGGATAGCGATAACAGTTGCCAGTTGAATGCCACCGGCGACTTGCCCAATCAGAATCCCCAGCTTGGGCCGTTGCAGGACAATGGTGGCCAAACGCTGACACACGCGCTGCTCGAGGGCAGCCCGGCAATCGACGCGGGCTTGGATGACGTCTGTGATGTTGCGCCGGTGAATGCCATTGACCAACGCGGCGTTACTCGCTATGAAGGGCCGCACTGTGACATCGGTGCCTATGAACTTGATGTGGCCGAATATATCCACATTGTAGAATCCAACGGCATCAGTGAGGTTACGGAAGGGAACGGCAGCGTCGCTGGCTATTGGCTCTCACTCTCCGGCCGCCCACAGGCACCGGTGATCATTGCCATCAAGCCGGATAAACAAGTGACAACGAACCTCACACGCTGGCGCTTTGACAAGACCAATTGGAACAAGCCCAAGTTGATCCTGATCTCTGCCATTGATGATGCCATTGCCGAGGGCGATCACCACGGGTATGTGTATCACCACGCACGCAGTACGGATCCACGGTATGATGGGAATGCCGCGCAATTCACAGGCAACGGACCCACGGCCCAGAACAGCCCGAGCAAGATTCGCGTCTACATCACCGATAACGACGAGGCTGGGGTCAGGATCCGAGAATCCAATGGCATTAGTGATGTTATGGAGGGCAAGCGCCAGCCAGCTGGCTATTGGGTGAAGCTGCAGAGTCAACCGGTCGCTCCGGTAACTGTTGTGATCCAGGTTGACGAGCAAGTTGTGGTTGACCAGAGTCAGCTCACTTTCACGGCCGACAACTGGCATGTTGAACAACTGGTCTTGATCCGGGCGGTTGACGATGATTGGGCAGAAGGGGACCACACGGGGCTGATCCAACACAGTCTGTCGAGCACCGATCCAAACTACAATGGCAATGGTGTGCCCTTCACCGGGAACGGACCCACTGCCAACACGGAGCCAAGTACAATTTTGGTCTACATTACCGATAATGAAGTCGCGGGTGTCACGATTACGCCACAGACGATCAATCTGCTCGAAGCCAGCATCCGTGCAACAGCGCGAGCAGAGGCACTGACGAATCAGAGCAACAGCTATCAGATCGTTCTGACGAGCAAACCGCGGCAACCGGTGACAATCCAGATTCAAACAGATAGCCAGTCGCAGACAGATCGCCAACAGGTGGTCTTTGACCAGAATAACTGGAATCAGCCCCAGAGCGTACTGGTAACGACCGTTGACGACGCTGTTGCCGAAGGACCACACCAAAGCAGCATTCAGCATCAGGCACAGAGTGGCGATGTTGGCTATGATGGTCTGGCAGTGGCTGGCGTACAGATTGCGATTGCTGATGATGACAGTGCCAGTGTCAATATCATGCAGGGTCTGCTGACACTGGTGGAAGGGAGCAGTGCTGACTATAGCCTCACGCTTACCAGCAAACCGGCCGGCACCGTGACCATTCATCTGGAAGCGGATGAGTCGCTCAATCTCAGCCGGCGGGAGATCCATTTCGGACCGGACGATTGGTACATTCCGCAATCGACCACCGTCACGAGCCGCGACAACCATCAGGTGGAAGGTACCTACAACAAGCAGATCCGACACACGGCCACCGGCTCCGACGCAAGCTACAGCGGCATCTTTATCCCCAACCTCAATGTTGAAATCAAGGATAATGACAGCGCCGCCGTTGTGGTCTCGCAGCAACAGAGTGCGATTGCCGAAAATGGTGCAGAAATAAGCTACCAGCTGGTCTTGAAGAGCGAGCCAAGTGCACCGGTGGTGGTCACGCTGAACAATGACACACAGGTCAATGCACACGGAGCCGACGGCACCAAGCAGCTGACCTTTGATGCTGGCAACTGGAATAAGCCACAGATGGTGAGTGTACGAGCCATTGATGATGCCATTGTGGAAGGTAGCCACGTGGGGCGTGTAACCCACAACGTTACCAGCGGTGATTCGACCTATCAGGCGATTGACACCGAGGCAGCGACCTTCACCGTTCAAGACAATGATCAGGCAGCTGTCACCGTCGTAGACGATTATCTCGAGCTGACAGAGGGCGCTTCCGCCGTGACCTATGCAGTGGCGCTGACTAGCCAGCCAGGTGGGATTGTGACAATTGCCATCCATGCCGATGATCAGTTGGGCACGGACAAGAACCACGTGATCTTTACGCCCAACAACTGGAATCAGGCACAGCTCGTTAACGTTGTCGCACACGATGATGAGATCGATGAAGGTATCCATACTGGCCTCATTACCCACACCATCAACAGCGGCGATAGTCTCTATGCCAATCTGTCCGTGAGTGATCTACAGGCGACGATTACCGACAACGATGTGGCGGCAATCCACTTTGCTGAAGAGAACGTTCATGTCGCCGAGGGCAGCGCCGGCGGTAGCTATCTGGTGGCGCTCGCAACCAAACCGCAACACGCGGTGACAGTTGTCATTCAGAGCGACGGCCAGACGACTGTTTCGAATGGCAATGGTAGCGGCACCAATACCATGCAGCTGATCTTCGAGCCAAATAGCTGGGATATTGCGCAACGGGTCTTTGTGGCGGCGGTGGATGATCTGCTGGCCGAAGGACTCCACAAAAGTGTTCTGCAACACACGGCTTCAAGTCAGGCTGCTCAGTATAACGACCTGCCGGTGCAGCAACTCACTGTTGACGTCGCTGACAATGACAGTCCCGGTGTGGAGATCACACCTGGCTCACTCACCGTGAAAGAGGCGGTGGAGACGGCCACCTATCAGGTGCGTCTTGCCACAGAACCGGCGACCCCGGTGCTGGTGACCGCGATGACGGAGGGCAAACTCACCCTGAATGGGGAGCAGAGTAGCCGGCTGCGCTTTGATGCGACAAACTGGCATGAATACCAGACAGTTGAGGTTGCGGCACCCGATGACCAGTTGATTGAGGCGAACGAAACGATCTGGATTCACCACACCGCGGCCAGCGCAGCTAGTGACTACAGCACGATCTCGGTACCAGATGTGATGGTCTCGGTGATCGATGATGACGCCACCAGTGATCCAGATGGTGACAATGTCCGCACCGGTGATGAAGATCGCAACGGTGATGGAGACCCCACCAACGACGACACCGATCGCGATGGAACACCCGACTATCTCGATCCCGATGACGATGGTGACGAAATCCCAACGATTGACGAAGATGCCAACGGTGATGGCGATCCAATGAATGATGATACCGACGGCGATGATCTGCCCGATTATCTGGATCCAATCGATGATGTGGTGACTGGAGCCGGTTCGATTCAGCTCTTCTTGCCCATTGTTTCACGCTAATCCGTTGGCGCTGTGTACCAAAGCATTGCGTGGCAACAGGATCTGAAATGCAGCTGTGACCACCGCTACGTCGCCCGTTAATCCGACCTAGATCGGTGGTCGCAGAGATTGCCAACAAGAGACCAAAAGAGAGCCACAACCCTGTTTCTGCACCGGGTTGTGGCTCTCTTTTATCTTCGAATGGAGCTGAGTTTCGTCGGATACGCCATCATTGGCAACAACAGCTCATCTCCTGCGAGACCGCGGCAGGAATTCTATTCGGCAATGGCAGCTGTCATGGCCAGTATAATCGGCAGATAGAGCTGCCGGGCCGTTAGATCCGGCACGGAAAAGACGGAGAAGGGGAAGGTATTGTTGTTGCCAAGCGCATAGATAGAAGCGATCGTGCCATCATCAACAAGAACTGGGGGAATCGTCGCCACACGTACGGTACAATTGGTAGTGGGCACGCCGATAAAGAGCTCACTGTAGAGGCCGGCCGGTATGCTCAATGTTGTCACGGTTCCGTATGTCACGTTGGCAAGCAGTGGCGCACTGTTCTCTGCCGCACAGAGATCGACCGCGGTGTTGGCAACGACGTTGCTGACCGGTGCCAGATGGGCGATCTGCAAGCGGCCCGTGCCATCCGGTGGCGGCGTGGTGTTATCATTGACGATTCGCAGGACTGCAAGGGACTGGTTGATGTTGTCGCCAATGGCAGCGACCGTGAAGTCGACAAAGCCGCTGATCAGCAAGGTGGATGTGAGGACCGGATCGGTCGCGCCCGTTGGAATGATCTCCAACGGGAATGTGCCCAGCGGTACTTCAAAGTAGGGAGAGAGTTGACCAAAGGTAAATCCCGTGAAGATTTGCGTGCCGGCCAACCGGACATCCACCGATGTGCTCACAATGGTGCTTGCAAAGGGAGCGAAGTGTGCAGCCGCCACGCGGGCCACCAGACCAGATTCAGAGAGTTGCAACGGCAGTGCCGGGTTCGTGAGCAGACCAATGGCAAAGGTGTCCGCCACCTGACCCGCGGCCAGACTAAATGGAGGCAGATTGATCGGCGCGCCACAGTTGCTCCCTGCGGTCGCAATCTGCCAATCATAGATGCCGGGCGGCAGAGAGATGTAACCGCTGCTATCACCATATTCGATTCCGGTCAATCCCGTGATGGGCGTGCTTGCCGCGGTACAGATGTCAATGGCCGTGGCCGCTGCCGTTGGGGCAAAGGGAGCCAGATGTGTGATGCGGATCTTGCCCGTTTGGGTCAGTGGCGTTCGGTCATTTTCCAAGACCGACAGATCGAGTGGCCAGCCATTCGCCCCCCCAATGGCCGCCAGTGTATATTCCTGATCATTGGCAACGGTGGCCGTTACGGTAAGGGCCGGAGTAATGGTACCTGTCGGAACCAACTCAACCGTGTATAGACCAGCGGGCAACGGAATCCCCGCGACGCGCTGCCCAAAGACCAGGCCAGTGATCACCGTCGTTCCATTGACGCGGACGGCAACTGACGTATCCATTACACTGCCAGCAAAGGGGGCATAATGTGCCACAACAATGGTGGCATCCGCGTTTTCACTCGCTGAGGTGGCCACGGCATCTCCACCCACATGCTGGGCAGCGGCCGCAGACGTCAGCGGTGTTTGTGCCACGCTGATGGTGCTGAGCATGAGCAGACCACCGATCAAGAAAGTGGCTGCCACAAAAACCATTCCCAAAAGTTTACAGATAATTCTCATCGCTTTCTTCTCCTATTCATTCTCACGAAACGCAGGTACCCAATGGTCTCGGGCACCCACGCTCTACACTGGATTAGTAAATCTGATAATCGCTTCGAGGGATCGATAAATCGCTGAATGCAGAAACCGGGCAGCCGTTGCACAAAGACCCATCCTAATCGGCGTTGAAAGTGCCCCGACAATCTCTGCGTTCACCGAGTTGGCCGGCAGAGGAGCAGGAGCCACAACCGACTGTCAAGCTAGGCTCTGATTCAGCATCTACAACACATTATTTACCCTCCGCCAATCAACAGCCCAGCAAGGCAAGCCGGTGGCCACGCCGCAACTTCACCCGGTGGCCAGGGACAGACGTCCGGCCACCAAGCTGGCGGAGCAGTTCCCAGCGCTTCCCAACAGGCAGCCGACCACTCGTCTGGATCTTCTGGCAACCATGGACACGCAGCAGGCCACTGCGCAGGGCGTGGAATAGCAGGGGACTGAACGGTGGTTGGCACGATTGGAGCGCTTGTCGAAGTCGCAGTGGGTGGCACCGTTGTTGCCGTTGGCGGTACGGGTGTTGGCGGTATGGGCGTTGGCGGAATTGAGGTAACCGTTGCCGTAAATGTTGGCGGCACAGGTGTTGGCGGCACTGGCGTTGGTGGGATGGGGGTGATCGTTGCCGTGGGCGGTACCGGTGTGGCCGTTGATGTGGGCGGCATGAGGGTAGATGTCGCGGTGGGGGGTAGTGGCGTGGGGGGAGCCGACGTAGTGAGGGGAGCCGACATAGTGGGTGGTACAGGCAAGGGTACTGTGTTGGTTGGCAGCACTACAGGGACAGTTGGGGGCCGCTGTGTCTCTGGCGCAGCGGCCGGCAGTGCAGTGGAGAGCGTCGAAGTCGGTATCGCTGGCGCAGGGACGACGGGAAGTGCGGTTGATGTTGCTGGCGGCAGCAGCGGCGTTGGTGTTGCCACGCCCCCTGCTGATGCCTGTTCCTCCAACACCGTTGCGACCAGAGTTGCCGTCGGGATCAGCACACGGACGGGCACAGCCACGGACGCTGTCGCGACCGGGCTTGGTACCCATCCTGCCTTCGGGGCGTGCGGCAGGGTGCTTTCACCGTTACCATCACCGTCCCTCTCATCTTCACTATTCTTTTCATTGTTCTCTTCAATACTATCTTCATTGCTATCTTCATTGCTCAAGGCACGAATTGCGACATCACGGGTCGTGCGCGAGACAGTCAATGTGCGCTCCACCAAATCGGTGCTGGTGCGCGGGATACTGGTCTGCAAAACGAGCAAATACGCTTCGTGGTCAGCCTGTGCCGCGAGCAGTTGATCGAGGAACTGCTGCTGCTCAGACCTACCCACTTGGCTATGCGAATCAAAAACAGTTTGCAGCGCATTCATCTCTTCTTGATAGGCGGACAACAGCGTGGGCAGATCCACCAGCCGGCCTTGCGCGGTGCTACGGCGGACTTCGGCGAGCCGCTGATCAGCTAACCGCAGGCGCAGCGTCGCACGCTGCAGGTCACTGGTCGTTGCCGCCAGCTCGATCTGTTCAACCGTCCGTTTGGCACTATAGAGTAGATCCCCAGGCAGCGCACTGCTCCACCTGCTGGCCACTTCTCCAAAGACCAAGATGCAGAGCAAGAGAGCAATGGCAATGGGGACGGCCTTGATTAGGGACCGGCCGAGCGTCTGCTGCAAGTGTGCCAACGCCCGGTGCTGAATCATGCGCGAGGCCCCTGCACTCTTGCTGATTGTGTGCCCAATCTCCCGGTGATCGAGTTCCTCGATGAAGCGCATGTGCAGCACTTGTTGCTGTTCATCGGACAACGAAGCGATCGCGGCCGACAGTTCGGTCACTTCTTCCTCTTGGATCAGCTCCTCAACTGGATTACGCTGCCAGAGACGGCGGTCGTTGCCATTGACCAGCGAAAGCGGTACGGTCGGCTTGGCGCGGCGGTGATAGTCGACCACCGCGTTGTGGGCAATGCGATAGAGCCAACTCGAAAAGCGGTTGCCCTGTTGCCTGTAGCCGGCCAGCGCCTCCCACGCCTTGAGAAAAACCTGTTCGGTGAGATCTTCGGCATCGTGCACATTGCGCACACGTTGATGAACATAACGATAGATCGCGTTGACATTCTGTTGATAGAGCGCGCCGAAAGCTTCTGCATCGCCAGCAACCGCAGCACGAATTAGTTGCTGTTCCTCTTCGACAGCACCTCGCGCGGACTTACCTGCAGCTCCATCTACACTCTTTTCTCCAGACGTTGGCGACGTCGTGTGAACGGCAGAACGCTCCATTGGGTTATCTTATCTTTGCAATCAAGCCCAGCCTTCAGCCTCGGAAGGCTGGGCTACTAGCGATCCTTACTACATGACTGACTACAACAGAAAAGCACGAATGAATTCGGCTTCTGACGAGGAGCGGTGGCCTCAGCCACTGCATTTATTGCTAGCCGCTGCCATGGCTTCTCACGCTCAGCAGCGGGTTTCCAACCCGACAAGCTGAAAAAAATTTCAACATCCAGCTTTCCAAAGCAGTAGGTTCCGTTGACATCGGGCTGGAATCGTCCCCGGCACGGGCTGCGAGCATCCCGTGTACAAGCCTACGCTGTAGCCTGTGCCGGGGAGATGATTACCGTCGCTCTCTCCCTACTGCATGGCTAGCTGCCGTACGGAGAGAGCATCCCAACGTGACAGACAAATTAGCGCTGCACGAGCGGGAGATAGATCGCTGAGGCACGGGTTGCTCTCTCTCCGTTGCTCAGTGGATCCATTCCACTCTGGAAGAGCACTGGCTCCGAGCGCAGAATCTCTTTATCCTCACCAGTGACGCCAGCCGGAACGGTGACAGTTGCGGCTGTTGAGTGCTGGGCGCGCACTTGTTGTGGTGGCAGCGGCCCGGCTTGCGGTCCGCCGAGAGGCGTGACGACCAGTGTGTACTCGGTAGCACTGGCACCGTAGACCAACAGCAGGTACGTTCCAGCACGCGGTGTTGTAAACGAGATGTTCTCTGTCGTTGAACCGCCAGCAATGCTCGCGTGGTCGGGTAGCCCCGAATTGCCTGGATACCAGACGTAGAGATCAGCGTCTCCCCCAGCCGGTGTCAACGTGGCGGAGACAGTCGTTCCGGCTGGATAGTAGACGAGATAGGGTACCAGCCCATCTGCCGAGATTGCTTGATTTGGACGATTCAGGCTGGCAAAGTCCAGGGCATCGCTCTGTAGGAAAGAGGTATTGCCAGCCCCATCACGCGCCCAGACACCAACGAAATGGGTGCCATCCTGATCGCTGAGCGTCCAGGCATATTCTTCGGCAAACGGCATCCAATCGCTATTCTGGACCACCCGCCAATGGGGAACCGGATTGGCTTCCAAGATCCATTCTCGCAAGTAGATCTCTTCGACACCTAGGTCATCAGAGGCGGCCACGTGCACGGTTACATTCCGATCGTTCAGCAGATCGCTGTCACCGATAATCACTTCGTCCACGAAGGGGGGAATCACGTCGATGTTCAGGGGAATCGGCGAAAGCAGCACGGGGAACTGGCGCTCCAATGGCGCTTGTCCCAGCGGCTCGATGAACGCCGTGTTGACGACAACTAGCGGGGATATGATGCCGCTCGTCGTGACACCAAACTGAAGTGTGACAGCCCCACCGATCGAGACGGGAATATCTCGCCAGGTGATGGTGCGCGAGCCCTCCTCATAGGTACCGCCATTTGTTGCACTCCCCGCCACATAGGTAAGCGCATCCGGCACTGGATCGCGCACGGTAACCACACCATCACTCGTACCGCTGTTGTGTAACCGGATCTTGTAGGTCAACTCTTCATTTGGCCCAACTATCAGGCGCGATGCATATTTGATGGAACCGGCAAAGCTGGCAACCGCAACGGGGCTTGCCGTTGTAGTGGGCACCTGGGTTGGTGTTGCAGTCGGGTCATCGACGGCAGTTTCTGTTGGCGTTGGCGTTGCCGTTGCTGTTGTGGTAGCTAGCGGCGGGGTGGTCGGTTGCTCATCCGGTGTCTGGGTTGGCGTTGCCGTAGCGGTAGGATCGTTCACCGCGGTCAATGTTGGAGTGGCGGTTGCTGGCGGTGGCGTCTCTCCATCCCCCAACTTGAGGACAAATCCCTCACCGCTGCCTCGATTGTCCCCTTGGATCGCGTTCACCAGCGGGAAGTTGGTGGAAAAGGTAACGCCACCAATGTAGGCGTTGCCATCGGCAGCAACAGCAATGCTATCGCCGTGGTCGCTTTGATCACCACCAAGGTAGGTGCTATATAGCCAACGATCGCCGCTGTTGTTGAGCTTGGCCACAAAGGCATCGCTATTCCCACGGTTGTTGCTCTGTAGCGCATTGGCAATGGGGAAATCTGTCGAGAGAGTCTCCCCCGTGATGTAGGCATTTCCAGCACCATCGACTGCAATGTCACGGCCGTCGTCGCTGGCACTACCGCCAAGATAGGTGCTGTAAATCAAGCTGTTGCCATCACGATTGAGCTTGGCCACAAAGGCATCGCTGTTCCCACCGACAGTTGGCTGGACGGGGTTTTGGGTGGGGAGCTGCCCTTCCGTATTGCCCGTCAGATATGCGTTGCCACTGGAATCCAGCGCGATCGCGTGGCCCACATCACTGGCACCGCCACCCAAGAAGGTGCTGTAGCGCAGCGACTGCCCCGCGGCATCGAAGCGGGCGACAAAAGCATCACCATCACCGCCGTAGCTGGGCTGATAGGCGTTGGCAGTGGGGAAATCACCCGAAGTTGTCAAGCCGGTAATGTGGGCTTCGCCGCCGCTCACGGCGATGCCAAGGCCCGATTCTTCACCGGTACCACCGAAATAGGTGCTGTAGACCAGCCCATTCCCGCTGCCGTTTAGCTTGGTGAGGAAGGCGTCCATGCTGCCTTGATTGGTCACTTGCAATGGACTTGCCAGGGGGAAATCTTCGGACGCGGTCGAGCCAACCACATAGGCATGCCCACTGCTGTCGACGGCAATGTCGCCGGCAACTTCGGTGACATTGCCACCGAGATAGGTGCTGTAGAGCAACGCGTTGCCGCTGCTGTTGAGTTTCGCCACGAAAACATCACCGGCACAGACAAAGAGCAACACGGCACAGCTGGGCTGATAGGCATTCGCCGTGGGGAAATCCGTCGATTGGGTATCTCCCGTAATGTAGGCGTTACCGGCGGTGTCGACGGCAATGGCCACCCCTTGGTCACCACTGCTGCCGCCGAGGTAGGTGCTGTAGAGCAGCGCCGTACCCGCCGCGTTGATCTTCGTTACAAAGACATCATCTTCGCCACCGAGATTATCTTGCACGGGTGACGCCGATGGGAAGTTGCTGGAACGGGTAGAGCCGGTAATGTACGCATTCCCGGCACCATCAACCGCGAGCCCTTCTACATCTTCCCGGGCACTGCCGCCGAGATAGGTGCTGTAGACAATGGTGGGATCAATGATGAGGGCGTGGGCAGATTGGTACTGCCCCAGGGCGAAGCCAACCTGCCCATTGGTCGCCACCGTATATTGTACCGGGACAGTGACGCGCCGTCCGTCGATCACTTGCCATGCGACCGGTGCTTGCTCCGTCAAGGTACCACCATTGTCAGCCAGCCTGATAAGCAGGTTGCCGGTCGCTGGATCAACCTGCACATTGGTTGCCCCCCCGTGCCACCAACGAATTGCCGTGGGATCGGCACCGGGCATGACAGTATAGGTTCCCTTGAGATAGCGCGCTTGTGCACCGTTGGCGTCAGCCCCAGCGCCTTCTGTTCCCGTGTACTGGAGATCGATCCCCGCGTAGAGCTGTCGATAGATGACCTCGCCATAGGTGGGCAGATCGGTATGCCAGTTGGCGCTGTCGCTGCCGCGAAGATAGTTCACTACGCCAGGCAGCGGGCTCCTGCCTACGATCTCTGTGTCGCTGTTGGCACCGATGAAATGCAAACGCAGCGTTGCGCCCGCGTCCGTCTCGGCGGCAGGCATGGCGAGGACCACGCCATCTTGCGTAAAGAAGGCAGTTCCGCCAACATTGGCAACTTGAAAACGAACACGGGCATCACTCTGCCCCTGATTGGGCACAAAGGCAAGGGGTAGTTGATTCAGATGCAGCGTTGGGGTTGCGGCAGGGTTGGTGTCAACGTTGAGCAATCGCACCCCCACGAACCCGATGAGCGCGCTCATCAGCAAACCAAGGCTGATGAGACGCCAAGCACCTTGCAGCGCGAAGCCCGAAGGGTGGTAACTTCTGGGGTAATACATTAGTCTCCTCCTAATGGTTAGACGTAGGCGTTCTATCTTCAGAGCGCTCAATGGTAGACCGTATTTCCAGACTCACGGGGGAGTGAACTCCTCGGCGCTGAATCGCTCGTGCAGTGACAATTGGAGCCCCACAGCAACAATCCGATTGCAAGATACGGAGTGCACACTTGTAGAACGCACAGCCACCCGTTTTGTCACAAAGTCGAGAAAAATTGGAGAATCCATGGTTGGTGCCAACGCTATCCACGCACCCTGGCAGGAGAGTCACAGCAGACAGCGCTGCATGTAGCAGCACGAGCAGACGACTCTACCAGTAGGCACGGACGGCAGCTTTTTCAGCGGTGTCTTGTAACTGCCGGGCAAAGCTTTGGAAAAACAAGGTCGATTCATGGTTAAAGTAAAAGTGGTCGCCGGGAAACATCTCAAGTGCACAGGTGCCCCGTGTCTGCGCGCGCCATGGTTCCAGCCGCTCATAGGGTGCCTCACGATCCTGCAACCCGCCAAAGACCGAGAGAGGACAGTTGAGTGGTGCATCTGGTCGATAGGCATAGGTTTCATAGAGTGCAAAATCGGCGCGCAAAATGGGCAGCAGCATGTTGAGCAGCTCTGGATGGGCAAAGACAGCTTCCGGTGTCCCGTTGTACCGCCGCAACTCCTGAATGAGTTCCGGATCGGGCAGATCGTGGATCGGGGGTTGCATGCGATCCAACTGTGGCGCGCTGTGGCCAGAAACAAAGAGGTGCAGTGGCTGAATGTGATGGTGGCTGCGCAAGTAGCGCGTGAGTTCAAAGCTCAGCAGAGCGCCCATGCTGTGGCCGAAGAAAGCAAAGGGTTGATTGGTATATGGCAAGAGTGCCGTGGCAACTGCCTCGACCAGTGTTGATAGCTCTTGGTGGGGTGGCTCTGCCAGGCGCGTCTCGCGACCCGGCAACTGCACGGCACACAGTTCAATCGTCGCCGGCAAACGTTCGATCCAACTGTTATAGACGGAAGCCCCTGCACCAGAATAAGGAAAACAAAAGAGCCGAAGATAGGCATTGGGATTGGGCTTGCGCGTGACAAACCAAGGTGCATGGAGTCTGTTTGGCTGTAGCATGCTCTTTCCTTTCAAACCACAAGCAAACTACTCAATTCTCGCAACAGCGGTCATATTCCAAAGCAAGCGATTCGTTTGTTGCTCGAGTTGAATGATAGCGGTGTAGGTGATATCACCTTGGCGATTTTCGCCATAGGGTTTGATGCGCAGCACCCGACCAGTTAGATCCAGATTGGTGATTGCATCAAAGGTTAACTGAACTCGATCCCCTTCCTTGACATGGACGACATCGATCTCATTCAGATTTTCGGTCTCAACTTGCCATTGGGTCAGGTCGGCCAGCTGAACAATCGCGGCCCCCGCGCTAACTTGCTCGCCGATCCGCACATCAACCGCGGCCAATGTCCCGGCAAAGGGGGCATGGAGTTCCGTATCAGCTAAATCGGCTCTGGCCTTGAGCAAAATGGCTTTGGCCTCATCCACATCAGCTTGCGCGGCCTGGAGGGTGTGGCGTCGTGTTCCGGCAGTGGATAGCTCCAGGTCAGCTTGGGCTCGATTCAGCTCCGCCTTGGCCTCGGCAATCGCATTGCGCGAAGCCGGTGCCAGCAACTTGTCCAGGTCGGCTTGGGCGCGCTGCACCTTGGCCTGGGCACTGGCAACCGCATCGGCATTCGGCTCGACAAAGAGAGCATCATAGCGCGCTTGGGCTGCGTTGTAGCTGTTGGTTGCTTCCTGCAGCTGTAAGCTTTCCGGGCGCATGGCAATATCACTGGCACCCGCCACTCGATCATAGGCTGCTTGCGCCTGGGCCAGTTTTGCTGCCGCGTTGGCAAGCTCTGCTTCGGCCGCAATGCGATCGCTCTCTTTGGGCCCCTGATAGAGCGCCTTCTGTTCTTCCACGGCTGCCTGCAGGGCACTTTGTGCCGCCGTAATCTCTTCCGAGCGGGCACCTTCCGCTAGTTTGGCGAGCCGCGCTTGGGCGGCATCGACATTCGCCTGGGCGGCGCTGATCTCCTCCGCCCGTGTGCCCTCCTGCAGCTCCTCCAGGTACGCTTGCGTTCGGAGCAAGCCAGCCTGTGCCTGTGCCACAGCTGCTGCCTCTTGGGCATTTCGCAAACGCAGAATGACGGCTCCCGCCGCGACGGTGCTACCTTCCTGGACCAACAGCTCGGCCACAATGCCGCTGGTAGCCATGCTCAATGCGGCATGTTGCTGGGGCACGACAACACCATCGACAATCACCAGCTCGTTGCTGACACTCAGGAGCGGACGCATGACAGTTGTTGAATCAGTCTGCATGGTTGTCCCAGCTGCCACGCGGTTGCTTGCACCCGGCTGAGCAGGTGCTGTGTCGGCCCGCACTTGTTCGCTGCCAAAGTAGCTTAGGCCCATCAAGCCAATGGTGATCAGCGTAACGACCACGAGTAGGCTGACGCTACCCCACAACAGGTAGCGCATCAAACGGCCACCGCGCCGCTGGCTGCCCCGACTGCGATCTGAATTGTAGCCATCTGCTGAACTATTCATGTAGCGCTCTTCTCCATCATCGACTCCTGTACTCTACGTGCGCAAACCACTGGTTCTACCCGTGGTGCAACTGAGAGACACCCCAATAATGAGAGACTTCCCGATAATAAGGTCGCACAAACGTGCGTACTTTGCACGAGAGTACCTGTGCGAATCCAAAGGGGTACATCTATGACCTGCTGGGGATTGAGGGGAAGCTGTTGAGTGCGCCGCCCTTTGACGAAGCACCCAACAGCTATCCCCGGATTGCCTGAATCCATGCAGAAGCTGGGCATTGGCGCAGCACTCCCCACCTGCTGTGCCCGATTACCACAAATGCCCTACGGTCGCGTCACCGTGATCTGCGTGCCATCGCTGTCGCCGTCGGGATCATGGTTGCTCCCTGCGGCATACGTGAGCGAGCTGTGGGTAACGTTGTTGACTGTGTAGGTGGCCGAAGAAGCGTCCAACCAGCTGCGGCGGACCGTACAGCGCCCATTTGCATTGGTCGTGCACGAAGAGGCACCAATGCTGCCGACACTCCACCCACCGCTGACCGATGCACTCGCAACCGGGTTTTCGTTGGCGTCATGCACAAGGATCGTTACCTGTGCATTCCAAAGCGAGAAGAATGAAGATGCGGTACCATCAAGATCACCGATGTGCATTGTCGAGCTGCCCGGTGTCGCCGTTGCTGTTGCCGTTGATGTTGGTGTTGGCGGCACGGGCGTTGCCGTGGCCGTCGCCACCGCCGTGTTCGTTGCCGTTGGCGTTGGCGGCACGGGCGTTGCCGTGGCCGTCGCTACCGCCGTGTTCGTTGCCGTTGGCGTTGGCGGCACGGGCGTTGCCGTGGCCGTCGCTACCGCCGTGTTCGTTGCCGTTGGTGTTGGCGGCACGGGCGTTGCCGTGGCCGTCGCTACCGCCGTGTTCGTTGCCGTTGGTGTCGGCGGCACGGGCGTTGACGTGGCCGTGGCTGCTGCCGTGTTCGTTGCCGTTGGTGTCGGCGGCACGGGCGTTGACGTGGCCGTGGCTGCTGCCGTCGGTGTTGGTGTTGGTGGCACGGGCGTTGCTGTTACCGTAGCCGTCGGTGTTGGTGGCACGGCTGTTGGCGTTGCCGTGGCTGTCGGTGTGACAGTCGGTGTCGGTTCATTGCCAAAGCTGCCATCGACGACGAGCGCATGGGGCTGTGGTCCATTGGGCACATTCACGCCCCGGATTTCAACCGACCATGTACCGGCCGGAGCCGCTGCGATGTAGACATTTTCAACATTGTTGCTGCTGTCGGCACTGCCGCCCGTCTGTGACCAACCGCCACTGAAGACATTGCCCAAATAGACGGAGCTATCGGGCGCCGTGACGATCAGATCCAGATTGTTCACCAGGTTCTGCGCAGCAGCTTCGGTGGAGGGGAAATCACTCCAGACCAGCGAAATCTTTAATGGTGCGCCTGCCGTACCGACGGTAAACTGGTGCGTCGCACTCTGATTGGTATTGATCCCAACCGCATCATCGACAAATTGATGGCTACCATCAGTGGCATTAACCAGGTTGATCCGTCCCCACCCTTCGTGTATGTTCGGAATGGGGAAGTCGTTGTCATTCGCGCCATCGTTGTTTTCGTCGAGCAGATCAACAGCAGAATTGATCAACGTGGCTTTGACGAGGGCAGCGCTGGCTTCGTGATCAGCCGTCTTTTTGTAGAAGTCGCGCACCACTGTAGCCGCGCCGGCGGCAATCGGGTTGGACATTGAGGTGCCGCCCATGTACTTGTAGAATTTATTAATGGGCATGCCCCAACCATCCCACTGATAGGCATTGTTCTGGCTATTCACGGGATCATTGTCGTAGCCTTCCTGGAACTGTTCTGAAAAGCCAGAAAGGATCCAGGTACCCGGGGCCACGATATCCGGTTTGATGCGCCCATCGTCAGTCGGCCCGCGGCTCGAGAAGGGAGCCATCTGCTCTGCGTTGCCAGCGGAGGGATCACTGTTGAGCGGTTCCGCGGTGAAGCCCCAACGCTGCCCCGCGGTACCCAGAACATTTTCCCCCCCCATGCTGTTACAAGTTTGCCCCGATTGGTAGCTATCGTGGGAGCCATAGGCGAGATTGGTATCGCAAGGCCAATTGTCGGCGCGGTCATTCTCGCTGGCGCCAACGGTAATCACATTCTTGGCCGTCGCTGGCGCACCGGTCGAATCGTTATCCACGACGCCATTGTTGTTGGCGTCGGCCCCAGAATTCCCGGCCGAGAAGGTAATCGCCATATCTGGGTGATTCCAGACAAACTCATCCGTCTGCACACTGCTCACCGTATATTCACCGGCGGTGGCAGCACCCCACGAATTGGCGTGAATCCGGGCACCATCGTTATAGGCTTGCAGATAAAGATCATTCAGATCGTCGGGCAGGCCAGTGAGAAAGTAGCCACTGGCTGGCCAGCCGCCCAGGATCTGGCAGAGGAACGACGTGGTCGCCCAGTTCTCTGTAGCCTGAAAGACCAGACGGGCAGCTGGCGCGGCGCCCCGGCCCAACCCACTTGGGGAACCATCACCCAACACAGAAGCTGACACGTGGCTGCCATGTCCGCTGTCAACATCCTGTGCGCCGTCATTCGTGATGCTGGCAAAACAGCCGCTGACGGTGCCGGGCCAGTTGTGGACAGAGACAATCCGATTGGTCGGAATACCAGCTTTGTTGGTGGTGGCACTGCCATCACCCAACCCCGTGTCGGCCACCGCCGCAATTTGAGTAGAACCATTGTAGCCATCGGCGTTGGCTGTCACGGCACCAACAATTTGGCCAGCACCAAATTCATTGTGCTTCTCAAAGGGCACATAGCGATCGATCCAGGCAACATCTGGCAGTCGTGCAATGGCGGCCAACATGGCCGAATCGGCGGCAACGATCAGATGGCGGTCGAGGCCATCCAACAGCTGCACTCCCAGCCCGCGCAGGCGTTGAACAATCGGGCTTAGGTTGACGCCACGTTCAATGCGGATGCGATAGAGCTGTTCGCCATTGCGGCCCAGGTCAGGATCAAACTTGAACGCGGGCTGGAACAAAACGACCGCGTTGACCACATCCAACTGCCGTACTTGATCGGCTTGCTCCCGTGTCATCCGCACCTTAAACGCGTAATCGGGCAGGTAGGCCAAGAGTTCACCGCCCAGTGCCGCCACCTCTTCTTTCCACGTCGCCTCCACTGGTCCCCGGAATTGGACAATGTAATAACCCGATTCCCCGGCCAGCCCCTCCGGCAAGGTCAATTCTTGGGGCAGCAACCGAGTGATCTCCTGCCGTGGTGTAAAGGTAAGGGCGCGCAGACGAATGGCGAGTGCTTGGGCTTGTTGCGACAACGCAGCATCATTCACGGTTGCATTGTTGTTCATGATCAGCGGAAGAAATAACTGCGTTGCCGCGTCTGTTTCGTCATCACTTGTTCCATCATCACTTATTGGATCCTGCTCTTGCGACGATGGTGCAGCCCAACCACGCTCACCACCGCTCTGAACAAACAGACTCAGAACAAGACAGATCGTCAGCAGAACGGGCACTTTTGCTTTCATTCCGATTCTCCTATCTAACTCAAGTGGCTACCTGCCATCTCTACACGAGCGTGATTTCTCAACAAAGCACCTCTATCACGAGATGGCGAGTAATTTGGGTTATCTACCATTTTGGTCAATTTTCGGGGTGGCGTTGCTCACGTACATCCAATGGCCAGCGTGCAATCAACAGCAGATGAGAAGACCGCGCCGGAGGGAGCGACGGGTCTCTCTTCGCACCGCCAGGCCGCTGGGCCAGCATCGTGCAATTTTCAAGCTATGCATGGAATCGTTACGCTATGAATTATCTCCAACAAACAGACATGGATTACAAACAGACATGGATTACAAACAGACATGGATTACAAACAGACACGTTCTACAAACAGACACAGTCTACTGATAGGCGAGTGCTTCGTGTACAGTCAAGCGCACGGCATTGCGGGCAGGCAACAAGGTGGCCACCGCGGCAATGCCAATGATCGCGCCCAACCAGAAGAGAGCCCCTTGTTCAGAGAAGCGATAGCTGGCCCGTGTGCCCAGGAAGAGCAGCCCCACCTGGTCACTCAGGAGCCGCCCCAGGGGCCATGCCAACAGCACCCCCATCGACCAACTGAGCAAGCCGATCGTAACACCTTCGACAATGACAACTTGCATTACTGCCCAGTTGCTCGCGCCGATCGCCCGCATCACCCCGATCTCGCGCGTGCGTTCCAGGACATTGATGCTCATGACACCGGTCAGCCCCAAACCGCCCACGAGTGCCAGCAAGATCGCCATGATCAGCAAAAAGAGCACGATGATATTGAGCGAACTCTCAGTCTGCGCTCGTTCCCGTGCTGTTGTGCCGCTGGACGCAACCTGAAAGCCTTCGCGCAGAAAATGTTCCTCCAGCTCTTTGGCAATCGCGGCCTGTGCCCGCGCGTCGGCATTGGCTGTCTTCACCCGAACATCCCGGACGCGCCCGATCAGGCGCGTCTGCTCTTCATAGTCAGCAAAGTTCACATAGAGAAAGGGGCCAGAGAGCGGTTGCCGGATCAGGCCCACAATATGCCACGTGCTCTCGCGCCCATCGATCCGCAACACGATTTCATCGCCCACCGCGAGATCGGGTTCATCCTGCCGCAGGTCGGTGTTAATGACCACGGCATGCTCATCGGTCGGCAGCAACCAGCGTCCCTCGATCACAATCGGATCGATAAACTCTGTGTCGGCTGGCGGCGCAATCATCAACAGGTTATTGCTCTGCTCCTCGGCGCTGCGCAGACGCGTTACCACTGCAATTCCCCAACTCTCGGCAGCGATGACCGCCGGGATCTTGCGCAATTCATAGTCGAGCAACTCTATCCGGTAGGGTCGGCCAAAGCTCAGATTCACATCATATTGCCAGTAGCGCAGCGAATCATCGAGCGTGCGCTGGAGCGACGTCTGCACACTGAGCACACCGATGAAAATTGCACTGGCCAGCGTGAGGGTAATGAGCACGAGTGTCAAACGACCTTTGCGGCGAAAGGTATTGCGCAGGGCCAGGAGCACGGGTCGAGACAGCCCCCGCAGATAGCCCAACAGACGGTCGACAAAGCCCGTGCCAAAGGCACCGTGCCCCAATCCATGCGACTGGATCGCCTCGCGCACACTCAACCGGGTTCCGGTTACAATCGGGAAGAGGGCCGCAAGCATTGGCGTCAACAGAGCAACCGCTACTTCCAGGAGCAAAACATGGGGCGGGACCGCCAACGATGAGAGGTCAAAGTTTAGCAAGGCAGCAGCATAGGCAGTCAACCCCGCGGTAGCCACTGCCCCCAGCGGGACAGAGAGGAAGAGTGCCAGCAGACCATAGGCAACGACTGTGCCCAGATACAGACGCACCAGCTGTCCGCGCCGAGCCCCCACAGCCTTCATCATCCCAATCTGGCGAATCTGCTCCAGCAACACCGCGGAGATCGTGTTGATCACCAAGAAGCCACTGAGAAAGAGCGCCAGAATGCCCAGCACGCGCAAGATCAGAACCATCGCGGCCACCGTGTTGTGGCTCCAGTGTTCGCCCGGCACCGGGACAAATTCACCGTAGACAGCGCGGCCACTCCGTTCGACCTTTGCTCGGACTTGCTGCGCCACATCCAGATTGTGCGTACGGTCAAACGAATGTTCCGCAACGGTAATGTAAAGCTCATCAAAGGTCATTGGCCAGCCGAGCAATGCCAGCGTGTCCAGTGTGATAAAGCCCTGTACCTCTCCGGAAAAAAGCGTGGGTACCTGATTGATGTCGTGGACTGTGCCGGCAATTTCCATGCTGCGCATATCACCATCCCCCAGCTGAATCTGGATGGTATCACCGACAGCCAGCCCCAACTGCCGCAACGAGGCCCGCTCCAACAGGAGAGTGCGCTTGGGGGGCGGCCAAGTGCCCTGCAGATGAATGAAGCGATCGACCCGCAGATCGTCAAAATCGGCGCGGGCAATCAGTTGCAACTCCTGCCACCGATCGGCCTCGCCATCCCCCACCTGTAGACGCACGTCAACGGCCCGCCGCCCCGTGGCCTCTGCAACCGCGGCCATGCCTTCAATCACTTGAAGCAGTTCATGATCAAATGGTTCCGTATAGAGGACGGCATCGTGCGGATTGGTAGCGAGATAGGCAGCTTGGGTTTCGCGCACCAGAACTGTCTGCGCACCACGGATCACGCCGACGCCCATGACGCCAATGGCAATTGACACAACGACCAATGCCGTCCGTGCTTTGTGGTGAACCAGATCGCGCACAACCTTCTGCCAACGGGGACGCAGCCAGGGGAATCGGATCACGTCAACGCCTCCTCCAACCGCGCAACGCCATCTACTCGACAGTGAATCGCAGGGTGTCGCAGTGCTTCCAAGTGGCCATTGGCATGGTAGCGCACGCCACCGCCAGCAGCAATCCCCACACCTTCCACCGCGCCGCCCAGCGCGTGCACGCTGCCCCACAACTGGGACCAAGCAGTACGCTCTTCGTGAACACCAATCAGATAGGGGACCAGTCCCCAGGTGTGCATCAACTGTTGGCCACAGGGGTGCAGGGCACCCAGTCCCAATTGCACCGCGCCCGCGGAGATGCCAATCAAGGTTGCACCGGCTGCATACCGTTCAACGACCAGCCGATCCACCCCACTCTTGACAAACGCACGCCAGCCCATTTCCACACTGCCACCGGCCAACAGGATAATTGTTGCCGTTGCCAAGAACGCTCGATCCGCGCTCGACATGGTATCGACCATTCGGTGCTCCACGACACCAATCGTCTCCATTGCGGCGGCGAATATGGCATAGAACGCTGGCTCGTTGCCGTTCGAAGCACCGACATAGGCAGCGCGCGGGGCTGGGTACTGTTGTGTAACGGGTTCCAAGCAGTAGGCGCATCGTTCTCGCCAAAAAAGCAGTCGGCTATCGGCGAAGAGATAGATTGGATTGTTGGCACTTGTCATCATCAGTGACCTCGTGGGCTACTCGCCCTTTGTCTATGTGGGCCGGGCCTGCCAGCCCACATAGATAGATCAACCATAGCCACACATTCAATTGCCCAACGGCGCGCCTTGCGGCATGCGCCAGGTGCACTCCTGCCCATTACAGCTGGTCTGATTTGGGTCCGCAGGCAGAATGGGGAATGCAAGTCGAAACGTTGTACTGCTTCCGGTGCGATCGAGTGGTCCCCCCGATGAGCGCTGATTGATCGTCGGCACTTGCTGGAGAATGACATCCGCTGCACTTTCTTCACAGCGCGACTGCGCAACGCTTTGTCCCCGCGCATCCGTGCAGATGAATTCATTTCCGTAGCGATTGCGCCAGCTCAATTCGGCATCGATCAGATTGCGCTGTGTACCCATGAACGCGAGGGCCGGCGTTCCTGGGTGGCCAAATGGCAGCTTTTGAGAGCAACCGTTGGCGGTGGTCTCGATGCCACAAATTTCTTCGGATCCACTCTTGAACTCCTGTCTATCCATGTTCACGACGAAGTTCATTGGGTTCACCACATCAGCTGTTAACGCTACATTCAACGCCCGCCCGATCTTGGCATTAAACTCCCAGTTTTCATACATCGTTGGCGCTTCACCGGCACGACAGCCATCGGCAATGCGCCGCCCGATGCTGCCCCCACCCAGAAAGCTGGCGAGGCTAAAACAGCCAGCCGATCCCATTGGCTGGCCCGTGTCGGCAACCACATGAATGTTCGTCACCTGGCCAGCCGAATTCTTTGCCCAAACCGCGATTTCGTGAAAGCGTTGGGTAATTCGGGTCGCCCCGGGGCTGTTTTGTGTGGATCGTTCCGAAGGTGTGCCTTGATGAATGAGAACCTGCGTATCCCAATCGTTGGGAATACTGCTCACTTCTGGAGCAGACCAGCCTAGATTTGGGTGATGCCAGCTGGTGACCTGCCCTTGCATGTGAGTGAAGATCTTGAAGCCTGGGTGCGCCTCAACGCTACCCATGGCACGAACCATGGCATATCCAAAAGCGGGCAGGGGCGCACCGGTCGTTGGCTTGGCAATGGCCAGGGGGATGTCGCCATGTTCATGGGCAAAGTAGCACGCTGGATCACTTTTGCCCGCGATGATCTGCTCGATGGTGGGAATGCCGTTGACGCCTTTGGGATGCCAAAGCGCATGCCACGTCCGGTACTTTCGTCCATCCGGACCAATCACGTGGTAGAGGTCGTGGATCGCTTGTGTGCAGCCAGGAACACCCCCCACCCCAATCTTGCTCGGGTCGCCGATCATCCGCTGATCCTCGACTGGAAAGGTATTGCCATTCGCAGCCGCGGCAACCGCATCTTGCACGAGCACTGCTCGATCGGCGGTAGCCATTGCCAACTCATCCTGCGCTACGGTGCGGTCAAGTTGGACGAGTGGTAGGTAGATCACATTGTCGAGCTCGCCATCCGAACCCTCTTGGGCGTGTGTGCTGCGAGGAAGCAGCAGTGCACATACAAAGAGAGCGCAAAGTATGCGCATGAGAACGTTGAAATTGAGATGCACTGGTTTCTCCTTCATCTGTGCTCCGGTGCTGTTTTGAGCCGGAGCTTCCCGTGCCGGCCCCATCCAAGATGGGGCCGGCACCTATACGACTCCAGTTTGTTTGAACCGGAGCAAGAGCCATGGAAACTACACGCTGTTCGTGGTACTATCGTGCGGTTGGCTTGAAAACGGTAGATTTTTTTCCGTGGTCTACCAAAGGGGTAGCACTACCGTTTTCAAACAGAGCTTACTTACCAGGCGTTATGCACCCTTCGACAAGCGCAGGCTGCATAACGCCTCTTCACTGGATCAAGCGCGGAGCTGCTTCGTCCTGCCACCGCGGCTGGCAGTTCCCTGCGGTAAACGAGTGCATTGCACAGGTCTCAACAGCCCAACTCCGTCCCACGATCAGCTCACCTGTGTGCTGCACACCCGCCACGGTACTACCCATTCACTGCTGTAACGCCTCTTCACTGGATCAAGCGCGGAGCTGCTTCGTCCTGCCACCGCGGCTGGCAGTTCCCTGCGGTAAACGAGTGCATTGCACAGGTCTCAACAGCCCAACTCCGTCCCACGATCAGCTCACCTGTGCGCTGCACTCTCGCCGCGATGCTATCCATTCACTGCTGTAACGCCTGTTAACTGGATCAAGCGCGGAGCTGCTTCGTCGTGCCACCGCGGCTGGCAGTTCCCTGCGGTAAACGAGTGCATTGCACAGGTCTCAACACCCCAACTCCGTCCCACGATCAGCTCACCTGTGCGCTGCACTCTCGCCGCGGTGTGCTACCCATTCACTGCTGTAACGCCTGTTAACTGGATCAAGCGCCGAGCTGCTTCGTCCTGCCACCGCGGCTGGCAGTTCCCTGCGGTACATCAGTTACTCAAGAACGTCTACAGACAGCAGCGCCATCAATACCGCACATCTTCACAATTCTTCACGATATCCGCAGCATCGACGTAACAGATGTCATAGCCGAGTCCGCCATCAACGATGTCTGCAACACCATCGTCTTGCACTCTAGGACCGCTGCCCCACAGCACATCATCGCCGAGGCCACCGTAGACATAATCGAGCCCGGTACCACCATGGACGGTGTCATCACTGAGGCCGCCATCGACCACGTCGTGACCGCGGCCGCCAGCCACCAAGTCATCACCGAGACCGCCAGCAACATAATCGTTACCGCCCATCCCACGCAGACAGTCGTCGCCAAGGCCGCCAATGAGTACATTGTCGCCAGGGCCACCATCGATACAATGTGCATCTGCCACAGCGGATACAGGAATTACCATCAGCAACAGGGTTACAATTACGAGCAAAGATCGACGAGTTGTTTGCTGAGTCATGATCGTTTCCTTTCGAGAACCGCATACATTCTTGAATCGTAGTAACGTAGTGCTCATTGCCGAATTTATGCCACACAGAACTGTATTCTCGATATCCGCCAGTGGTCATCTGCAACATGATTGTAGCTCCGGTTTACGCGGCCGCCTCATCCATCTGTTTGCGCAGACTGAGCGGTCGCATGTCCGTCCACACCTCCTTAATATGGTCCAAACATTCCTGCTTCTGACCACTCTTGCCGACATCACGCCACCCAAGTGGGTTCTCACGGTCAGCGGGCCAAATCGAATACTGCTCTTCGTGGTTCACAACGACTTTGTAGACAGCGGTATCTTCTTGTTCATCCCAATTCATTGGTCATGCTCCTTTCACAATTGAAGATCAATACAAACGAAATTACTAGGGGGTAACAACAAACGAACGGGCTTGGCCACCGGTTGGTGAACGAGTGAAATTTAGGACAGCGAAAGCAAGCCAACGACACCATAATTAGTGTTCGTGTGCCAGGAAGGTACGAAACTCCCGGCTCGACGCAACACCGATCGCAACCAGCGCCATCATGACGCCGGAACCGATAAAGACCAGAGGAATGTTTTGGCCAGTCAGATCAAAGACCAGACCACCCAGCCCCATTCCCAAGGGAACCGTGCTACCGGCAAGCGTATTCGACAGGCCAAAGACCCGCCCACGCATGGCGCTGGGCGTGCTCACCTGCAGAATACTCACGGTATTCGTGCTGTTGAAGCCCGCCATGGCGCCAATGCAGAACGCAAAGCCCAAGGCTGAAAAGAGGTTGGTCACTGCTCCCAAGGAAGCGGCAAAGAGTGAGTTGAAGATCATGAAAAGGATCATGATCTCGGCCCGTTTCCTGCCACTCAGCTTGATGAAGCCCGCACCCAACGAACCCAACAGGAGACCCGCGCCATAGATCGCCAGCAGATAGCCATACCAATCGGGCGCAACACCCAGATAATCCTCAACAAAGAATGGCAACAGCACAATAATGCTCATGCTGAAAAGGTTGAGCAGTGCCGAAGCAAGAAAGAGCCGACTCAACCCTGGGTGGCGGCGCACGTAACGCCAGCCCTCAGCTATCTCTGCCCAGAAGAGCGCCATCTGCGCGCGCCAGCCCTTCTGCTTTGCGGGCGGCGCGTGTGGAATCGTGATCAGGGCCACGCTACCCGCCGAAAAGAGAAAACTCACGCCGTTGATTAGCACCAGCAGCGGTGCCCCAACCACACGATAGAGCACCCCCCCCAGGCTCTGCCCAACAAAGAGCGAAAGTTGCACGGTCAACTGACGCAGCGAATTCGCTTGCCCAACCTGCCCTGTCGGCACCAGATCCGGCAGTGCCGCGGAGAGTGAAGGGCCATAAAATGCCCCACTCGCCGCAATGATGATGGCACAGAGCAGAATTGTCCCCATGATGAGCGGCGTGGCTTCGGGCCGTGTAAAGAGCAATAGCGCCAAAATCAGCACGACAAAGCCGCGCAACAGATCGCTCAACACCAGAATGGTGCGCCGCGGATAGTGATCCGCCACAGCACCGCCAATGCCGCTGAGCAGCACTCGCGCCAATCCCGAGATCATCATGATCAATCCGATCATGGTCCCCGATTCGGTGGCGTGTTTGATGACAAAGACCAGCGCCACCGAATTCACGTGCCCGCCCAACAGACTGACGAATTGCCCTTGCCAGAGCATGAGAAAATTCCAATTCATCAACCGTGTCGGCAGTGCCGGTTGCTGCGATTGCAGCTGTAGCTTCGATGAGATTTCCACCCACTTCTCCCCTACTGTACCAACTTGTACCGTGCCAACCTGTACTGTGCCAACCTGTACTGTGCCAACTTGTCTCCCGGTGCGCTCTGTTGCCAGCAAATGGCACGCACACGTACATCTACTTTCCAACCAGCGCCACGGGATCGGCCGCGCCAACCTGCCGATCTTGTGGTCCGTGCCCGTTGCGGCTTGTCTCAGCCCTGTTCTCGATCAGCGCCCGCAACTCATCGAGGTAACGCGCGGCCACGCGCTCAATGGTCGCCCGATCGTGCAGATTGCGGCTGTAGCTCCATTGCACGCTCAACTGTCCGCCACTCACGCTGCCCAAGATGTAGAGCGGCACCGTGCGCATCCCATTCAGATTGCGCACCGGTCCAGTACGTTCGCGTGCCGGACGCAGGGCCGCCTCGCTCAGTTCTCCCTGATCGAACTGACCCAGGTAGTTGAAATTCACCTCCGCGCGCGGCAGCGCGGCCATCTGCTGCTGCACCGATGTCTCCTGACAGCGATAGCGCAGCAACCCGTAGCCGATCCCATTTTGTGGCAGCGCACGGATTTGGGCTTGCACGGTTTGCAATGCTTCAACTGCTGTTGTGGTTGCGCCGAGGTCGAGCACCATTGTGTACATGCTGCTAAACCAGCCCACCGTGCGCGAGAGATCCAGATCGGCAAAGAGCGGCTCCCGGCCGTGGCCTTCCGTTTCGATCAACACGGCTCTAGTACCACTCCACGCGGCGATCGTGCGCGCCAGCGCGGTTAACAACAGATCGTTGATTTGCGTGCCATAACGGGCTGGCACTTGCTGCAACAGCGCTGTCGTCTCCGCGCTACTTAACGCGACGGCGACCCGATCCGACGATCCCTCGCGGTTGTCGCCATTTGGGTAATCGAGCGGCAGCGGCACCTTTTCGTGCTCCGCCAACAGCGCCACCCACTGTGCCAACTCCTGCCGCATCGCATCTGATTGGGCGTGTTCCCAGAGCCGTTGCGCCCACGTTCGATAGGCCGTGGTTTTGGCGGGCAAGGTCACAGCCGTCTCTGCCACCAACTGTCGATAGATGGTCTGGAAATCTTCAAGCAAGATGCGTACCGACACCCCATCCACAACCAGATGGTGGAAGAAGATCAACAGGCGGTTTGGCGCTGCACCACAGGTGAAGTAGACCACCCGCAACAGCGGCCCATCGCACAGATCAAGCGTCTGTTGAATCCGCGCGGCCTCTGCTTCGATTGTGGCGCTCAGTTCGGCCGCGGCTACGGCAGCGAGATCCACAACCGTCACGGGCGGGGCATCAGCGGATGGGGGGGCATTCCACTGCCGCCATTCCCCTTCATCTTGCACAAAGCGCATTCGCAACGCATCGTGGTGATGCAGCAGCGCTTCTACCGTCTGCGCCAACAGGTCGGGCGCCAACGGCTGCGGAACTTCAAAGAGGAAGGCCCAGTTCCAGTGGTGCGGTGTTGGATACGCCTGATCAAAGAACCACGTCTGGATCGGCGTCAACGGTGCTGAACCAGTGACAGGACCTTGCTCTGCCAAGGTTGCAGGCTGCAGATCGGGCAATGCCGCCAACCCGGCGATGGTGGGCTGCTGGAAGATCTGCGCCACCGTGAGGTGGATACCCACTTGGGCCGCGCGGGCAATCAGTTGGATGCTCCCGATTGAGTCGCCGCCGAGTTCGAAGAAGTTGTCGTGAATTCCGATCTGCTCAACATGCAGCACCTGTCGAAAGGCTGTGGCCAGAGCTTCCTCCGCTGGTGTACGCGGTGCAATGTAGGCGTCGTCATCGGTTTGCGTCTCTTCGGGCGCGGGCAGCGCCTGGCGGTCAACCTTGCCGTTGGCGTTGAGCGGCAGCGCGTCGAGCATCACGAAAACCGCGGGCACCATGTAGTCGGGCAGCATGTCCTGCAGATGCTGGCGCAGCTCGCCCGCGCTCGGCGCAGGCTCGCGCTCGACCACGGTGTACGCCACCAGCTGCTTGCCACCCCCGTTGTTGCCACCCCCGTCGTCTCTACCCCCGTTGTCGCCACGGGCCACCACCACCCCGGCCCGGATGGCCGGATGGCTCACCAGCGCCGTCTCGATCTCGCCCAGCTCAATGCGGAAGCCCCGCACCTTCACCTGCGTGTCCCCCCGGCCCAGGAACTCGATCGTCCCATCCGCCAGCCAGCGCACCAGATCGCCCGTGCGGTAGAGCCGCGCCCCCGCTTCCGCGCTGTAGGGGTGGGGCACAAAGCGCTCTGCCGTCAGCGCCGCCCGGTGCAGATACGCCCGCGCCAGCCCCGCGCCACCAACGTAGAGTTCACCCGCCACCCCCACCGGCACCGGCCGCAGTTGCCGATCCAGGATGTAGACCTCGGTGTTTGCAATCGGCTTGCCAATGCTCACGCTGTTGCCCACCGCGTCCACCGTGGTCATCGGGTGGCAACAGGTGAAGGTCGTGTTCTCCGTTGGGCCATAGCCGTTGATGAGCGTGCACCCCGGCAACTCGGTCAGCACCTTGCGCACGTGTGGCACCGAGAGCACATCCCCCCCGGCCAACAACTGCCGCACCCCACGCAGATCCTCGAGCCGCTCGTCGACCATCAGGTGGAAGAGCCCCGCCGTCAACCAGAGGCTGGTGACCCCTTCACGGCGGATGATTTCACCCAACTCGGCCAATGCAGGCGTGTGCGGCGGAAAGATCACCAGTTTGCCGCCATTGAGCAGGCTGCCCCACAGCTCCAGCGTTGCCGCGTCGAAGGAGATGGGCGCAAATTGCAGCCACACCTCATCCGCGCCCAGCTTGGCAAAATTGGTCTCCTTTACCAAGCGCACCACGCTGCGGTGGCGGATGCAGGTCCCCTTCGGTCGCCCCGTCGAGCCAGAGGTGTACATGATGTAGGCCAGGTTCTCGGCCCCTGCCGCGCTCGCGGGGTTGTCGGCGCGGCGCTGCGCCAGCAGCTCATCACTGTCGAGCCCATCACTGGCGAGCACATCACTGTCGAGCCCATCACTGTCGAGCTCACCACCATCGAGTGCAAGCGTGGTGACCCCTGGCATCTGCGCCGCGGCGAGGGCCGCGGCCACCGCCGCTTGCGTGCCCGACTGACTGAGCACCACCCCCGGCTGGGCATCGGCCAGCATGAACGCCAGCCGCTCCGCGGGATAGGTCGGGTCGAGCGGCAGATACGCGCCCCCCGCTTTCAGAATCGCCAGCGTGCCAATGACCATCTCCAGCGAACGCTCCATGCAGAGCCCCACCGGTCTCTCTAGCCCCACGCCCAGCCGTTGCAGATGGTGCGCCAGCCCATTCGCCCGCTCGTTCAGCTCGCGGTAGCTCAGCGTCGCGTCGCCGAAGACGAGTGCCACCGCATCGGGCGTGGCCGCGGCCTGCGCGGCAAAGAGCTCGTGGACAGACGCGCCGTGGGGGTAGGCACTCGCCACACCCGCCCACTCGCGCAGCAACTGTCGTTCTTCCCCGCCGCTCAAGAGTGGCAGGGTGGAGACCTGTTGTTCAGGATTAGCACAGGCCGCTTCGAGTAACTGCATGAAGTGTGCAACAAAGCGGGTAATGGTCGTCAGATCAAAGAGATCTGTGTTGTACTCGAGGGTGGCGAGCAGCATATCATCGGTTTCGGTCATAACCAGCGTCAGATCATAGCGCGCTGTGCCACTACCAGCACTAAAGGGTTCGACACGCAGATTGGGCAGCGCCATTGTTTGCGCCGCCGGCTTCTGCCCAGTGCGCGTCTGCAGGCTAAAGACGACCTGAAACAGGGGCGAGTAGCTCATGTTGCGCGTCGGCTGCACCGCATCAACCACCTGCTCGAACGGCAGATCCTGGTGGGCATAGGCCCCCAACGCACTCTTCCGCACCCGTTGCAATAGATCCAGGAAAGTGGGATCGCCAGAGAAATCAGTGCGCATCACCAGCGTGTTGACAAAGAAACCAATGAGCGCCTCGGTCTCTGCTTGGGTGCGGTTGGCAATTGGTGAGCCGACCAGGATATCCTGTTGCCCGCTGTAGCGATGGAGCAGACTCTGGAAGCCAGCCAGCAAGGTCATGAAGAGGGTGACTCCTTCGCGGCGGCTCAGGGCTTTGAGCGCCAGCGTCAACTCCGGTGGCAGTTGCCACGAGTGATCAGCACCACGGAAGCTCTGCACGTGTGGGCGCGGCCGATCCGTGGGCAATTCGAGCCGTTCGGGGCAGCCAGCCAACTCTCTTTTCCAGTAGCGCAGTTGTGCTTCGAGTGCCGCACCTTGCAACCATTCCCGTTGCCAAAGCGCAAAGTCTCCATACTGCAAAGGCACAGGCGGCAAGGGGTTTGGTTCACCAGCGCAGAAGGCCCGGTAGAGCGTCCCAAGCTCACCGATCATAACGCCCATTGACCAGCCGTCACTGATAATGTGGTGCATGACAAAGAGCAGGATGTGGTGGTCTGCCTGCAGCCGCAGCAGTTGCGCTCGGAAGAGCGGTCCCCGTGCCAGATCAAAGGGCTGGAGCGCCATTGCTTTGGCCAGCCGCGCTGCCTCCGCTTCTCGTTCCGACGGCGGCAGTGCCCCCAGATCAACGACTGGCAGTGTAAGTGGCAACGTTGGCGCAATCACCTGCACGGCTTCTCCACTCCCTGTACCACCGGCCCCAGCGGTTGTTCCTCCGTCAGCGAAGGTGGTGCGCATCACCTCGTGGCGGTTGACGATTGTTTGCAGGCTCTGTTCCAGCGCCGCCACATCGACTTCGCCACGCAGACGTACAGCAGCGGGGATGTTGTAAAAGGCACTTTGGGGGGCCAGTTTCTCCAGGAACCAGAGCCGTTGTTGGGCGAATGATAGGGGCAGCGATCCCTGGCGCGGCATGGGCTGCAATGGTGGCCGCGCCACAGCGCTATCCGTTGCCATGGCTTCCTCCACATGCGCGCCGAGTGCAGCGACAGTTGGTCGTTCAAACAGAAGATGCAGGGGCAGCTCTAGATCAATAGCGTTGCGCATCCGCGAGATCAGTTGAGTTGCCAACAGCGAGTGTCCACCGAGGTGGAAGAAATTGTCGGTTATCCCCACCCGGGTACGCCCCAACACATCGGCCCACAATTCGCAGAGCAACTCTTCGACCGGTGTGCGCGGGGCAACGAACGCGTCGGCATGGTGCGCCTCCCAATCGGGCGCGGGCAAGGCGGCGCGGTCAATCTTGCCCGCGGGAGTCAGGGGCATTGCAGCGAGCAGAACAAAAGCCGACGGCACCATGTAGTCTGGCAGCTGTTCACCGAGACGGCGGCGCAATTCGCTGGTTTCTACGGCAGTGGCCCCGTCGGCAACCAGATAGGCGACCAATTGCTGGTTGTGGGGCAGCGAATCTTCGCGCGGCTCCGCTTGGACCAAAACAGCGACATCACGCACAGCGGGCTGTTGCGCGATGGCCGCTTCAATTTCGCCCAATTCAATGCGAAAGCCACGCACCTTGACCTGATGGTCGATGCGCCCCAAAAATTCAACGTTGCCATCGGCACGGTAGCGGGCCAGATCGCCGGTGCGATAGAGCCGCGCGCCTGGCTCTTGGCTGAATGGATCGGGCACGAAGCGTTCTGCGGTCAGATCGGGGCGTTGATGATAGCCGCGCGCCAGCCCAGCGCCACCCAGATAGAGCTCCCCCGGGACGCCCACGGGCACCGGCTGCCATTGGTCATCGAGCACATGGAGCTGGAAATTGGCCAGCGGCCTGCCGAGCGGTGGATCCTGCGGTTCGCCCAACGCACAATGATAGGTGGCAGCACAGACGGTCGTCTCCGTCGGTCCATAGGCGTTGACGAAGCGGCGCTCGCTCCCCCAACGTTCGACCAGCCCCTGCCAACAGGCCTCACCCGCGGTGACAATCGTTCGCAAGTCGGGCAGTGGGATCACCGGCGCCACCGCCAACACCGAAGGAGCCAATGTGATGGTGGTGATCCGTTGCTCCCGCAACAAGTCCACCAGCGGCTCGCCGGCCATCTGCTCATGGCGCGCCAGCACGAGCGTTGCTCCATTCAGCAGGGCCATGACGATTTCCCAGACGGCCCCATCAAAACTGAGCGAGAAAAATTGCAAAATGCGGTCAGATGGGCGGATCTCAAAGAGATCCCGTTGGGCAACGGCCAAATTGCAAATGCCGGTGTGCTGGAGCAATGTCCCCTTGGGTTTGCCGGTCGAACCGGAGGTATAGATAACATAGGCCAGGTTCTGTGGCCGCGTCTGCAACGCAGGCATGGTGGTTGGCTCCCGCTCAATTTCCGGCCATGCCGTGTCCAGTGCAATGGGTTGCACC
The DNA here is from genome assembly GCA_965228585.1 of Caldilineaceae bacterium. GTDB lineage: Bacteria > Chloroflexota > Anaerolineae > Caldilineales > Caldilineaceae > JAHBVH01. The sequence goes on along the minus strand of CBDDHX010000004.1, from coordinate 155,551 downwards.
GTGCCGAAGTCGAGGGTTGTTGCAACGGCCTCCTGGGTTAGGACCAGCGTGGTGCCACTATCGGCCAGCATGTGTGCCAGCCGATCCTGGGGATAGCTTGGATCCAGCGGCAGAAAAGCGCCACCGGCTTTGAGGATCCCCAAGAGCGCCACAATCACTGTGGTGGAACGCTCCAGGCAGATGCCAACCACGGACTCGGGCCCAACCCCCACGTGGCGCAGATAGTGGGCAAGTTGATTGGCGCGCACATCGAGTTCGCGATAGGTCAGTGACCTCTCTTCAAAGACCACGGCCACGCTATCCGGCTGTTGCATGGCAATTTCGGCAAAACGTTCGTGTGCACACAGGGTGGCGGGATATTCACGCGTAGTCGCATTCCAGCCACGGAATTGGTCGCGTTCGGCAGCGGTGAGCATGGGCAGGTGTGCCACGGGTTGGTCGAGATACTCGACCATGCCGGTGAGCAGCGTCTGCAAATGATCCAGCATGCGTGCCACGAAATCGGGCGCGAACGCTGTCTCCCGATAGAGAATGCGCAGCGTTAGCTCTGTGCCGGGGAAAGCGACCACCGTTAGCGGATAGTTGGTCTTGGCAAAGGAGCGGACATCGCGGATGTGCAGCGCTCCTTCATGTTTGCGCAAGGCGTCACCGACCGGAAAGTTTTCAAAGATGAAAATACTCTCAAAGAGGGGCACCTCACGTGGCACAGCGCTCCACCCCTGGATCTGCACCAACGGTGTAAATTCATATTCACGCAGTTCGGCCTGCTGTGCCTGCAGTTGCGTGAGCCACGTCACCAACGGCACCTGTGGCGCAATCTGCACGCGCACCGGCAGCGTGTTGATGAAAACGCCCATCATTGTGTCGGCACCGGCCAGCGTGGGCGGACGGCCAGAGACGGTGACACCATAGAGCACATCTGCCGTGCCGCTGTAGCGGTGCAGCAACAACGCCCAGGCCCCCTGCACCAGCGTGTTCAGGGTCAGTTGGTGACGCTGCGCTATTGTTTGCAGCGCGGCCGTGCTCTCTGCAGAGAGTTGCGTACGCGCGGTGCGATAGGTTTCGGCATCTTCATCGTGGTCAGAGCGCAGCTGACCTTTGCGCCCCGTGTGATCATTGACCAGCGGTGTCGGTGCAGTGACGCCCGCCAAGGTCCGCCGCCAAAAGGCTTCGGCCCTCGCCATATCTTGTTCCTGCAACCAGGCAATGTAATCGCGATAGGGGCGTCGGCGCATCAATTGCGGCGCTTGTCGTTGCCGTTGCGCCTCATAGATGGCCAGCACTTCCTGCAACAGTTGCGGTTGACACCAGCCATCAATGAGCAGATGGTGGTGACACCAGATGAAGAGATGAACGGGCGCACCTGCTTCGTCAGCCAGGCGCACCAATATGTTGCGCATGAGGGGCGCTTGCGAGAGCTCGAAGCCCTCTGTTCGTTCAGCCCTCAGAAGCTCCTCTACCTTGGCCTGTTGTTCCGCTGGTGCCAGGGAACGCCAATCCAACTGCTGGAGCGGCAGCTCGATCTGCTCGTGTACCACCTGCAGCGGTTCTTCCAGATCCTCCCAGACAAAGGCAGTACGCAGGATCGGGTGCCGATCCACCACCTGCTGCCAAGCTTGGGCAAAGGCGGCCACATCGAGCGTGCCGTGAAGCGTACAACTATACTGTTCCACATAGACCCCCGATGTGGGTGCCAGCAAACTGTGAAAGAGCATCCCCTGTTGCATGGGGGAGAGTGGATAGATATCTGCAATATTCATTGTCATGCGTCTGTTCCCTTCATCCAACGCCTGCTGCTCATCCGCCACCCATGTCGTCTTCGCTGCCATTGGTCTCCTGCGAGCGAAAATGGGCGGTGAGGATGAGAATGGGTAGTCGCAAACGCGGGCCTATTGCCGGCCTTTGCCAATCTGTGCCAGTACCTTGCCCAGCGATTTCTCATTCAATTTGGCCAAGCCAAAGTCTGACGGTGTGTAGCCACCGGCCTCGGGTGCGGTGCAATGTGTGATCAAGGCGCGTAGTTCCTCCATGTACCAGTTGGCCAGATTCTGCATGGTTGCCGCGTGGTAAATCTCTGTGCTATAGCGCCAGCGCACCTGTAGCTCTCCACCGCGTACGCTGGCGATTACATCGAGCAGATAGCCGCGACTGTTGGCTGGGTCTTGCTCCGGCCCACGCGATTCCGGGGCTGGCACAAAGGGTGTGGCCGCGGAGACAGCCTGATCGAGTTGGCCCAGATAGTTAAAGCTGATCTCGGCCTGCGGCAACTCTGCCAATCTCGCTGCCCGCTCATCTGAGCCGGTCGCATCTGAGCCGGTCACGTTTGAGCCAGCCACGTCTGAACCAGTCACGTAGCGCAGCAGACCATAGTTCACCCCGCGGTTGGGAATGGCACGGAGCGTCTCTTTCACTCTTTGCAGCGCATCACCCGGCCCGACACTGTTGTGCAGATCGAGCAGGACGGGGTAGGTTGTGGTGAACCAACCGACGGTGCGCGACAGATCCACATCCGCGAAGAGTTCTTCGCGGCCGTGGCCTTCAAGGTCGATTAGCAGTTGGCGGCGTCCGGTCCAGCGGCTATAGCTCTTGACCAGCGCGGTCAACAACAGATCGTTGATCTGTGTGCGATAGGCTGCGGGCACCGCTTGCAACAATGTTTCTGTTTCAGCTGCCGTCAGACGCCCGACCACGGTTGTCGCGGTGGCCTCGTCGTTGGTGCCCGTCATCTGATCGCGCGGCAGTGGATCGATCCAGCGATCGAGCGCGGTTAGCCAGTACGTCAGCTCATCATGACACGGCGGCGTGTTGGCGTGCTCGCGCAAGCGTTGCGCCCACTGTTGGAATGAGGTGGACTTGGGTGGCAGATTCACCGGCTGCTGTTGTGCCAGCTGCTGATAGACCACATGCAGATCCTCCAGCAGAATGCGCCAGGAGACGCCATCCACCACCAGATGGTGAGCGATAATCAACAGGCGCGCCGGCCGCTGGGGCCCCAACGCAATGTAAGCAACGCGCAGGAGTGGCCCGGCAGCCAAATCGAGCGTGGCCTGCAGGGCTGCCGCCTCTTGCTCCAGCGTTGCAGCAAGGGAATCATCGGCTACTGCCGTCAAATCGATCTGCACGAAAGGCGCACCCTCATTGTCGGCCACGCCAGCATTGATCTGTTCCCACCCTGCTGCACCCTGCGAATAGCGCATGCGCAGCGCGTCGTGGTGGCGCACCAGCTGCCAAACGGCAGCCTCAAGCAGCGCGGGATCGACCGCCGCGTGGACCGCGAGCAAGATTGATTGGTTCCAATGGTGGGGTGCGGCAAAATTCTGTGCAAAGAACCACTGTTGGATGGGCAGCAACGGCACGGGACCGGTGACGATTCCCTGCTCGCTCACCGTGGGCGTGGCCTCGGCTGCTTCCGCCACCAGCGCCAGCTCGGCCACCGTCTGATGATGAAAGAGGTGAACCGGCTTGAGATGAAGCCCCACTTGACGTGCCTGAACCACCACCTGGATGCCGAGAATTGAATCGCCACCCAGGGCGAAAAAATTGTCGTGAATCCCGACCCGTGGCCGTCGCAGGACTTGCTGCCAAATTTCCGCCAGCATCTGCTCGGCTTCGTTGCCTGGGGGAGTAAATTCAGCCGTGGACGCCGCTGTCTCTGCGTCGGGACATGGCAGCGCACGGCGGTCAATTTTGTTGCTGGGTGTGCGCGGCAGGGCATCGAGCAGCACAATGTGAGCGGGAACCATGTAGTCGGGCAGGTGTTGCGCGAGGTCGCGCCGCAGGTCGTCTACCGTCGTGTCCCCTATCATGTCGCCTATCATGTCGCCTGTCGCCACCGCGGGTTGAAAGAGGGCGCAATAGGCGATCAATACCTTCTCCCCCGCGCGCGCTGGATCGGCCTCGGCGATGACCACCGCTTCATGCACTGCACGGTGGCCCAGCAGCGCCGCTTCGATCTCGCCCAATTCAACCCGAAAACCACGCACCTTCACCTGATGGTCGACGCGCCCGATAAATACAATTGTGCCGTCGGGCCGGTAGCGAGCCAGGTCGCCGGTTCGGTAGAGCCGCGCGCCCGGCTCTGTGGTGAAAGGATCAGGGATAAACTTTTCCGCGGTCAGGTCCGGCCGGTTGAGATAGCCGCGCGCCACGCCGGCCCCGCCAATGAGCAATTCACCGGGCACCCCAATGGGCACCGGCTGTAAATGGGCATCAACCAGATGGATCTGTGTGTTGGCAATGGGTCTGCCAATGGACAACGTGTGCAGGTCAGCGTTCGCCCGCTCGGCCACGCTCGGCTCGTGGGCCGTGGCAATGACTGTTGCCTCGGTGGGGCCATAGGTATCGATTAGATCCACCCCCGCGCCCCCATGTTGATGCCAGGTGATGAATCGCTCGGGAGAGACCTTGTCACCACCCAGGATCACCAGCCGCAAGGAGGAGGGCAGCGTGGTCACGCCTTCCACTGCCAGCTCGGCCACCCAGGCATGCCAGTACGCGGTGGGCAAATCGAGCACGGTCAGTGCGTGGCGACGCACCAGCTCCAACAGCTCGGCACCGGAAATAACGCGCTCGTTGCCCCGCAACACCAACGTTGCGCCAGTGAGCAGCGTCGGGAAGATCTCCTCCACCGCGGTGTCAAAGTTGAGGGTGGCAAATTGCAACACCCGATCAGCAGCAGAGAGACGGAAGAGGCTGCGCACCGCGGTGTTGTGATTGACGACCGCACGGTGGGTCACCTGCACGCCTTTGGGTCGGCCGGTGGAGCCAGAGGTATAGATGACATAGGCGAGGTGCGCAGCGGTGGCAACGGTAGCTGGCTCTGTTGTTGGCTGCTCTGCAATCGCGGCCCATTCGGTTGACACGTTGCACGTTTCGCAGCGAACACCTTGCCCTGTCAACAGTGCATCGATTGCCGACGCTGGGGTTGTGGCGGCAGTGAGCACGAGATGTGGTTGCGCATCCTCGAGCATGAGGGTCAACCGTTCTGGCGGATAGGTGGGATCGAGCGGCAGATAGGCACCGCCAGCCTTGAGGATCCCCAGCAAGCTCACGAGTAGATCGAGCGACCGCTCCACACAGATGCCAACGATGGTCTCGGGACCAACACCCCGCGCCTGCAGATGGTGGGCGAGTTGGTTCGAGCGCTGGTCGAGTTCTCGGTACGTGAGTGAATCCGCACCGTTGACGACGGCGATGGCATCTGGGGAGAGCGCAGCTTGTGCGGCAAAGAGTTGATGAATGCATTGGGTATGGGGAAAAGGAGCGGCACGCTCGTTCCAGGCAGAGAGCGTCGCTTTTTCCGTGTGTGAGAGCAGAGGCAACGTGGCAATCGATTGGTCGGGATTGGCAACAATAGCGGTCAGGAGTCGCTCTAGGTGAGCCAACATGCGCTCAATGGTTACCGCGTCAAAAAGGTCTGTGCTGTATTCAATGGAGGCTGCGAGGCCCTGGGTCTGCTCGGCCATCGTCAGGGTAATATCAAAATTGGCCGTTCCCACATCGGTCGCGAGCGGCGTGACCGTTAGATCCGCAACAGGTTGCGCGCTTGCCCCCCCGCCACCATTGTTGCGCGCGGTGCCATGTTCGTCCGCGGGCGGGTGGTTGTGGGAAGCTATATTCTGCAGAATGAACATGACCTGGAAGAGCGGGGATCGGCTCGTGTTCCGGTCAGAGCTGAGTTCGGTCACCAGCTTCTCGAAAGGCATCTCTTGGTGGGCAAAGGCACCGAGGGCCACTTCACGCACTCGCTGCAACAGCAGACGGAAGGAGGGATCACCGCCGAGATCGGTACGCATGACCAGCGTGTTAACAAAGCAGCCGATCAACGCTTCAGTCTCCGCCTGGGTGCGTCCCGCGACGGGTGTGCCGACGCTAATGTCCGTCTGGTGGGTATAGCGATAGAGTAGCGTCTGGAAAGCGGCGAGCAATGTCATGAACAGGGTGCAACCTTCTGCTCGGCTCAGCTTGATGAGTGCCCGCTGTAACGTGGCGGGCAACAGGCGAGCCTGTTTGGCACCGCGCGTGCTTTGCATTGCCGGCCGGGGTCGGTCGGTGGGCAGCAGCAGGGCCGGGGGCAATTCACCCAGACGAGTGCGCCAGTAGGCCAGTTGCTCTGCCAGTCGATCGCCCCGTAGCCACTGCCGCTGCCACGCCGCGTAATCACCATATTGGATGGGAAGGGAGGGCAGTGGCGCAGGCTGTGCCTGCACAGAGTATGATGGCGCAGGCTGTGCCTGCACAGAGTGCGATGGCGCAGGCTGTGCCTGCACAGAGGCAGCGTACAGCGTCTGTATTTCACGCAGCAGAATCCCCAACGACCAACCATCACTGACGATATGGTGCATGGTGAGCACCAGGAAGTGGCACTGCGCATCCAGTTGCAACAGGTGCGAACGCAGCAGTGGACCTGTCTGCAGGTCAAACGGTTGGCGAACAAATGTTGCGATTCGCGCCCGAGCCACCGCTTCACGGCTGGCGCTGGATGTGGTGGACAGATTTTCGGTGCGCAATGTTACGCTGCCCGTGGGGGCAACGACTTGGCAGGGACGCCCGTCGTTGGCGTGGATCGTGGTGCGTAAAATGGCGTGACGCATTACGATGGCGTTCAGCGCCTTCCTCAACGCGTCGATATTCAGCGGTCCTTGCAGCCGCACGGCCACGGGAATATTGTAGGCAGCTTCGCCCGGTGCCAGCTGCTCGATCACCCAAAGACGTTCCTGTGCAAAGGAGAGCGGCAGTTCATCACGGTCTGCGCTGGGCTGGATCGACGGTAGATCGGGCCGGGTGGCGCGCGCGGCTTCGCGCAGAAAGGCCATCAACTCGGTTTTATGTGCCCGCAACATGGCGCGCAGCTCTGGTGTCATCGCGCCGTTGGCCGCGCTGTAGCGCAGACGATCCGCTTCCAGCCAAAGGTGGATGTCGCGGTCGCGCAAGTGGGAGAGCAGTTCAGTCGTGTTCATACTCATGGTCAGATTTCGCCCTCGTCCCGTTCTGCGGTGGATTCACTTGGTCCTGCGGTTGTGGCCCACTGCATCGCGGCAATCAGTTTGGCCAGATCAGCCACGGTCGGTGCTTCGAAGATACGGCGCACGGGCAGGTCGATCTGCAGCGTTGTGCGCAATCGGGAGACCAGTTGGGTTGCCAGCAAGGAATGGCCACCCAACGCAAAAAAGTTGTCATGGAGACCGACACGGGGCACATTCAACAGCGCCGACCACAGCGCCGCCACTTGCTGTTCCAGCGGTGAGCGGGGCGCCACATAGGGTTGCTCGCGCTCCGGCGCCGGTAGGCTCTGGCGGTCAACCTTGCCGTTGGGCGAAAGCGGCAGCCGTTCCAAAAGCGTAAAGGTCGCGGGCACCATGTAGGCAGGCAGCGTTTGATAGAGAAAGGTACGCAGATCATCCGCCGTGAGCAGCGACGGGGAGTCCGTGGCCACATAGGCATCGAGCCGCTTGTTGCCCGGTTGATCCGCACGGACGACCACCGCGGCCTGTTGCACCGCCGGATGGTTGGTCAGTGCCACTTCGATCTCGCCCAGTTCGATGCGATAGCCACGCACTTTGACCTGATTGTCAATGCGCCCCAGGAACTCCAGCACGTGAGTACCATCGTCACCCTGGACCCAGCGCACCAAGTCTCCGGTGCGATAGAGTCGCGCCCCCGGTTTGGTGCCAAAGGGATCGGGCACAAACTTCTCTGCAGTGACCGTGGGTCGGTTGAGATAACCCCGGGCGACGGCAATGCCACCGAGATAGAGTTCGCCCGCAACCCCAATGGGCACCGGTGTCAGGTGGCGGTCCAGGACGTAGGCAGTGGTGTTGGGAATCGCTTGCCCAATGGGAACGGAGCCACGCCCCTGCCACCGCGCCGCTTCATAGACGATGCAGCCCACCACATTTTCCGTTGGCCCATACTCATTGAAAAGGAGCGTGTCGGGCGCATGTTGCTGCCAAAATGCAACCTGATCCGCCGTCAGATTTTCGCCGCCAATGACAAACGCTTTGGTCAGCGTGTGTGCGGCCTCTGGCGTCAGTTGGTGGCTGAGTAGCTCGAGATGGGCCGGCGTAATCTTGAGCAGACTGTAATTGCCATCCGCCAATGTTGCCCCCAATTCATCGATGTCAACGGCTTCTGGCAACAGGCGCACGGTGCGCCCAACGATCAACGGTGCAAAGAGCGCGGTGATCGTGGCATCGAACGCAATTGTAGAGTGAACCAGCGAACCGTTGCCTTGCAGCAGCGGGTATGCGGCCAAACACCAATCCAGATAGTTGGCCAACCCGCGGTGGGTGAGCATGGTTCCCTTGGGGCGCCCGGTAGAACCAGAAGTGTAGATGATGTAGGCGAGCTGCTCGGGGTTCGGCAGGTTGGGCTCAGCGAGTGTCGCTTGATCAATGGAGATTGTGGCGGTTTCGGCCAGCGCGGCTTGAACGACAGATCTGGTAAGCACCAAGCGGGGTTGGGCATCGGTGAGCATAAATTCCTGGCGCGATTGCGGATAGCTGGGATCCAGCGGCAGATAGGCAGCACCGGCTTTGAGAATGCCAAGCAGGGCAATCATCATCTCCAGCGAACGCTCCATGCAGACGGCGACCAGATCCTCTGCACCGTTGGGGCCGCCGATGCCCTGGCGCTGCAAATAGTGAGCCAGCCGCTTGGCCCGTGCGTCGAGTTCGGCATAGGTGAGCTCTTGGTCACCAAAGGCCGCCGCGATGTTGTTCGGGGTACGTTCCACCTGTGCTGCAAAGCGCTGCGGCAGGCTCTGCAGTGGCAGCTCTTGCCGCGCGCCCTGCCCCAACGTCAGCAGCGCTTGTGTCGCGGCCGGGGGCAGCAGCGGCAGGGTGGCAATGGACTGATCGGGATCGGCGACAATGGATTCAAGCAAGGTTTGCAGGTGAGTCAACAAACGTTCCATCGACGCGGGGCGAAAGAGGTCACGGTTATATTCCAAATTAGCAACCAGTCCCTGCTCTGTCTCCAACATGTTCAGGTTCAAATCGAACTTGGCCGCGCCACGCTCAACATTGAGTGGGCGCAGACGCAAGTCAGCCAGTTCCAGTTGTGGCTGCGGCGTGTTTTGCAGGGTGAACATGACCTGGAAGAGCGGTGTGTGGCTCATGTTGCGTTCGGGATTGAGCTCTTCCACCAGCTTTTCAAATGGCAGATCCTGATGGGCGTAGGCATCTAGCGCCATGGCACGTACTCGTTGCAACAGCAGACGGAACGTAGGGGCACCGGAGAGATCGGTGCGCATGACCAGGGTGTTGACAAAGAAACCGATAACCTCTTCCAGCTCGCGCCGGGTGCGGTTGGCAATGGTCGTGCCAACCGTGATATCGCTCTGGTTGGTGTAGCGATGGAGCAGCGTCTGCCATGCGGCCAGGAGTGTCATGAAGAGCGTGCAGCCTGTCTGCTGGCCCAGTGTCGTGAGCGCAGCAGCCAAGGACGCGGGGAAGACGCGCGACAGCTTGGCACCGTTGGCTGTCTGCACCGGTGGGCGCGGCCGATCGGTGGGCAGGTGCAGGATCGGCGGGCTGGCACCAAGCTGCGTACGCCAATAGTCGAGCTGCCCTTGCAATCTATCGCCCTGGAGCCACTCCTGCTGCCACTCGGCAAAGTCGCCATATTGGATGCGCACGGCTGGCAGGGGTGAGGGCTGCCCCTGCACAAAGGCACTGTAGAGCGTCACGAGCTCCCGAAGCATGAGCCCCATTGACCAGCCGTCAGAGATGATGTGGTGCATGGTCAACAGGAGCACGTGTTCGGTCGGTGCCAGGGCCAATAGCTTGACACGCAACAGCGGTCCGCGGGTCAGGTCGAATGGTGTGCGTGCCTCGCGCTGGGCCAGTTGCTGGACCTCTGCCTCCCGTTCAGTGGCTGACAGGGCCTGAAGATCGGTCGTCTCGAGCGGCAATTGCAGCGTCGGCGCGACAACTTGCACCGGTTCCCCGTCCATCACGGCCAATGTTGTGCGCAGGGATTCGTGACGTTGCACCAGGGATTCGAGCGTCTGTGCCAGCGCATCGGCCTTTAATTCACCCGCCAGATGGACCGCGGCACAGATGTTGTAGAGCGGGCTATTGGGATCGAATTGATCCAGAAACCAAAGCCGACGCTGCGCATGGGATGTAGGGAACACAAAAACATCATCGGTCAGTTCAGTGTCGCTCAGTTCAGTGTCGCTCAGTTCAGTGTCGTTTAGTTCAGTGTCCGCTCCCGATTGCACGGGCGCGTCATCTACTTGTTCCGGCGCTGTCGGTTTCTCGGCGAGTGGTTGTTTTGTCAACATAAATAGTATCTCTTGGTTAGTCGTTCACAGTCAGGTCGTTCACAGTCAGGTCGTCCACAGTCTGGTTGTCCACAGTCTGGTTGTCCACAGTCTGGTTGTCCACACGCTAGTGCTTTGGAAAGCTGGATGTTGCCATTTTGTTTCAGCTTGCCGGATTGGAAACCCGCGGCTGAGGCCATTTCTCCCTGTCCGCAGCCGACTTCATTCGTGCTGCTTCCAGCATGTCTACTGTGCCAGATCCGAGCGTTTTACCCGACGCGCCGCGCGCGATCGGGCGACGATGGGTGGTGCTGACTCTTGATTGCCTGCAGCCTTGGCAGCCTCAACGGCTTCTGCGATTGCCGCCACTGTCGGTCTTTCAAAGAGGAGCCGGAGCGGCAGGTCAACATCAAACGCTTCGACCAGTCGCGCCATGAACTGTGTTGCCAACAGCGAGTGACCCCCCAGTGCAAAGAAGTTGTCTTGAACCCCAACGCGCTCCAGCTTCAACAGGTCACCGGCAATGGCCACCAGCTGCGTCTCCGTCTCGTTGCGGGGTGGCAGATAGGCATCGGCCAGATCGGGGCGCACGGCATCTGGAGCGGGCAGTGCGTTTCGATCCACCTTGCCACTGGGAGAGAGCGGCAGTGCGTCCAGGTAAACAAAGGCCGCGGGGATCATGTATTCGGGCAGCCGACGCTTGACGAAATCGCGCAATTCCGTGACCGAAGGCGGGGTTGCATGTGGCGCCACCAGATAGGCCACCAACCGTTTGTGTTCCGGCCCCTCTGCTTCTTCATCCTGCCGCGCCACCACCGTTACATCGGTGAGCGCGGGATGGGTAGCCAACACAGCTTCGATCTCGCCCAGTTCAATGCGAAAACCCCGTACCTTCACCTGCGTATCCAGACGCCCGAGGAACTCGATTGTCCCATCGGCTCGCCAGCAGGCCAGGTCGCCGGTGCGATAGAGCCGGGCGGCGGGCCGTTCGCTGAAGCGATCACGGATGAAGCGCTCTGCCGTTAGCTCGGGCCGACGGTGGTAGCCGCGGGCCAGATGTGCGCCGCCGATGTGGATTTCTCCCGGCACACCAATGGGTGCCAGATTGCCGTGCGGATCCAGAATGTAGATACGCTTGCCCGGTGTCGGGCGGCCAATCGGCATGCGGTGGCGTTCGGCATCGGCTGCGGTGACATCATGTACCGTCGCCGTGATTGTTGTCTCCGTGGGGCCGTAGGCGTTCAACAGGCGAATCCGCGCGGTCGGCAATCTTTGCCATTGGCGCACGGTCGCAATGGGCATCTCTTCGCCAGAGACGATGACCAACCGCAGATTGCTGCCCGCCAGCGGATCCTGGCCAGCGGCATGAGCGGCGCTCCATGTTCGCACCAACTGACTCCAGTAGACGGTGGGAATGTTGATGAAGGTGAGTTCGTGCTCCAGTAGCTTCTGTGCAAAGGCGGTTGTGCTCCAGAACTCAGCTTCGGGCAGAACCAGGGTCGCGCCCGTGATGAGTGCATTGAAGATCTGCTCCAACGAGGCATCAAAGCTAAAGGAGGTAAATTGCAGCAGACGATCGGCGCTCGTCAATTCATAGAGCTGACTGGTGCGGCGACAGTGGTCGCTGATGGCACGTTGTGTGATGCCCACGCCCTTGGGTTGGCCGGTCGAGCCAGAGGTGTAGATCATGTAGACCAGCCGCTCTGGATCTGCACTTGGCGTTGGGAGACGAATCTCGTCGGCGTCTTGCCCGGCAAGGGCAGCTTCGACTTCGCCCCGCGTCAGCAGCACTTTGGCACCACTATCTTCCAGGATGAACTGTTGGCGCTCCGTGGGTGTCGCGGGATCGAGCGGCAGACAGGTGCCACCGGCTTTGATGATGCCGAGCAACGCCACAATCATGGCCGGTGAACGTTCGATAGCGACCGCAATAATCGTCTCTGCGTCGCCGCTCTCCACAATGCCCCGGGTGAGCAGATCGTGAGCCAGCTGCGTCGCCTGAGCATCAAGTTCGGCATAGGTCACCTGTTGCTCGCCCCAGACCAGGGCAACGGCATGGGGGGTGGCCGCGACCTGCGCCGCGATCTGTTGCTGGATCGTTGGCACGGCTGGCGAGTCTGCCTCTGCACGGCCACTCCAGCGCTCCAAGAGCTCTGCTTCTGCATCGGCCGCCAAGAGAGGCAGCGTGCCAATGGGCATTTGCGGGTTGGCAACGAAGCCAGCCAGCAGCTGGGCAAAGTGGCTCAAGAAGCGACGAATGGTTGCAGGCTCAAAGAGATCAGTGTTGTATTCCAGTTGCGCGGTCAGGCCATTGGTGCCCTCGACCATGAGCAGGGCCATGTCAAACTTGGCCGTGTTGCTTTCGCCCATGAATGGCTGCAGGGTCAACCCAGGAAGTTCAACCGCTTCATTTGGTTCCGTAATGGTGCTAAACGAGACCTGAAAGAGCGGTGCGTGACTCATTGAGCGCGTTGGTTGCACGGCTTCGACCAACTGTTCAAATGGCATCTCCTGATGGGCATAGGCAGCCAATGTGGTGGTGCGTACCTGTTTGAGCAGATCGCGGAAACTGAGGTTGCCATCCAACTTGGCTCGCATCACTAATGTATTCAGGAAGAAGCCGATCATCCCCTCGGTTTCGGCGCTGGTGCGCCCCGAGACGGGCGTACCCACATTGATATCACCCTGGCCGGTATAGCGGTAGAGCAATGTCTGGAAGGCAGCGAGCAGCGTCATGTACAGTGATACGCCTTCACGGCGGCTCAACTGCACGAGTGCAGCGCCCAGCTCGTCGGGAAGGGTCAATGCTTCATCTGCACCGTTGTAGGTTTGCAGGGCAGGGCGTGGATGGTCGGTTGGCAAATCAAGCACGTGATTGCTGCCGGCCAGCGCCTCTCGCCACCACGCCAGCTGTGCGCCATAGGCGGGCCCCGAGAGCCACTGTCGTTGCCAATACGCATAATCCGCATAGTGCACGGTCGGTGTCGGCAGCGCTGGCGGGTTGCCGTCGACGAACGCGGTATAGAGGGCGGTGAACTCGCGCGTCAACACGAGCCGCGACTGGAGATCAGAGATTATGTGGTGCATCGTAAAAAGCACCACGTGGTCTGTCGCGTCTAGTTTCAAGAGCGCCACCCGATAGAGGGGTCCCTCTGCCAGATCAAAGGGGCGCTGTGCCTCGGCAGTGGCCAGTTGGCGTGCCGCGGACACTCGTTCTTCCGCGGGCAGTTCGCGCAGATCTTCACGGCGCAAACGCAGTGGCAGTTGAGGCGCAATGACCTGCACGGGTTTGCCGGCAACGCTGCGGAAGGTTGTGCGCAGGCTCTCGTGGCGCTGCAGAATTGTGGCAAATGCCTCTTCGAGTGCCTCCTCGTCGAGTTGCCCCTGCAAACGCACGGCAACCGGCACGTTGTAAAAGGAAGTACCGGGCGCGAGCTGGTCGAGGAACCAGAGACGCTGCTGGGCAAAAGAGAGCGGCAATTCGCGTTCCCGTGGTACCGGCAGGATCGGAGGAAGCTGCCGTTCAGCGCCGCGCTCTGCCGTGCGGTCGATGGCTTGGGCCAGCTCTGCCACGGTGGGTCTGTTGAAAAGTTCGGCAAGTGGCAGCTCCACCTGAAATGCACCGCGGATGCGGGCCACGATGGTCATTGCCAACAGCGAATGTCCTCCCAGTTCCAGAAAGTTGTCGTGAATGCCGACCCGATCCTGCTCAAGCACCTGGGCCCAAATGCCACAGAGGATCTCCTCCGTCGGCGTCGTGGGGGCAACGTAAGCGCTGCCGTGGATCTGTGCCTGATCGGGTGTAGGCAGGGCCGCACGATCTACTTTGCCGTTGGCGGTCAAGGGCAACGTGTCGAGCAGCACGAAGGCTGCGGGGACCATGTAATCGGGTAGTTCATCCCGCGCATGGGCCATGAGCACCTCCACAGTGGGTGCCGCCGCGCCAGCGGGCACAATGTAGGCGCTGAGGCGAGCTCCTGTCCCTGATGTTGCCGGGGCAGCAGACTCATCCAGATCGGCATTGTGGGCCACGACAACCGCCTGGCGCACACCCGAATGGTTGGCGAGTACGGTTTCGATCTCTTCCAGCTCAACGCGGAAACCACGTATTTTGATCTGGTTGTCAACACGACCCATGAATTCAACGGTACCGTCAGGCAGATAGCGCACCAAGTCGCCGGTGCGATAGAGGCGCGCCGGTTGCGTATCACTGAACGGATTGGTGATGAAGCGTTCGGCGGTACGTTCGGGCTGGTTGATGTATCCTTGTGCCACACCGGCTCCACCGATATAGAGTTCGCCAGCGACACCGTTCGGGACCGGTTGCTGATACTCATCCAGAATATAGAGCTGCGTGTTGGCAATGGGACGGCCAATGGGCACAGTCGCCGCGGGCCACGGCCATTCACCAGCTAGCGGAACTTCCCCCATTAGCGAACCGACGGTTGTCTCCGAGGGGCCGTAATGGTTGAAGAGACGGCAGGTTGGTGCAAGCGCAACGAGTTGTTCGCGCAACGAACGAGTAAAGGCTTCACCACCCAACAGCAGAAACTTGCGTGGCAAGCTTGTTGTGCCGGCTCTTTGGGCAGAGAGCAGCGCCCGCAGATGGGAGGGCACGATCTTCAGGAGATCAATCGGGTGTTGCGTCAGATATTGGGCGAAGCGTTCGCCATCGGTAGCAATATCGTAGCCCAAAATGTGCAGGCAGCCGCCGGAGATCAGCGCCGGGAAGAGGCTCGTGTTGCCCAAATCGGCCGTGATGGTGGTGACCAGCGCAAAGTGGAGCGGTTCACCGGCAAAGAGATCGAGCCGTTGCCCAATGTGATAGCTGTAGTTGACCAAGTTGCCATGGGTCACGGCCACCCCTTTTGGTGTACCCGTTGAACCAGATGTGTAGATCACATAGACCAAATCAGACGCGGCACTGTGCTTTTCGGGGTTGGCTGTGGATTCCTCTGCCCAGCGGTCAGCATCCCGATCCAGGCAGATAATCTCGCCCGCAAAGTCTGGCAGGCAGGGGAGGTGCTCGCTTTGCGTTACAAGCACCGCGGCCGCGGTTTCTGCAAGTTGATGCGCGAGCCGTGTCCGCGGATGTTCCGGGTTCAGCGGCACGTAGGCACCACCGGCCTTGAGAATCGCCAACAGGCCAATGATCATCTCCGCCGAGCGATCCAGGCAGAGACCGACACAACGGTTGGCTGTCACCCCTTGCCGGCGCAGATGGTGGGCCAGTTGATTGGCCTTGGCGTTGAGTTCACCGTAAGTCAATTGGATGTCGGCGCAGACAACGGCGGGCGCTTGTGGTCTGCGCGCCACCTGTTCGGCAAAGAGCTGGTGCAGGCTTTTGTCCCGAGGATAGTCCGCGGCCGTTGCATTGGCCTCAACCAACAACGCTGCGCGCTCGGCCGCCGTGAGCAGATTGAGCTGACCGATCGGTTGCGACGGATTCGCCATTGCAGAGGCCACCAGCGTCGTGAAGTGATTGGCAATGCGCTCCACGGCTGGGCCATCAAAGTAGGCAGCATCATAGTAGAAGCGCGCGGTGATCGAACGCTCCGCACTATCACGCTGGGCACAGGCAAGGTGCAGCCTGAAACGTTCGCTAAAGCTCTGTTGCTCTTCAATGGTGAACGCGGTGCCGTTGACACGGGGTAGGGTCAGCCATTCGTTGAATTCAAAACCAACGCTGTTGGGCAGGGAATCGGCATGTTCATCCCACAGAAAATAATCTTGCCACTCATAGCCATCCAGGGTCGCCTCGTCTACTTTGGCCAACACGGTTGCAAAAGATTCATCAGCAGCAATCTGGAGTTGAAGCGGCAGACTCTGGGCAAAGAGCCCCAACGCTGGCGCCAACATTTCAATGCTGCGGCCGTCGTAGACGTGATTGACAGCAAGCTCGCCAACACCAGACAGACGCCGCAACAGTGTCAGCCAACAAGCCAGGAGCACATTGGCGCTCGTCGTTTCGTGGGCACTTGCCACCGCTTCTATCTGATGCACGAGCGGCGCATCGAGGATGGCCCGCCGCGCATTGGGGATGCAAGTGCCGGGCGCGGTTGCCGCCCGTTCAAAGGGCAAGCGCGGGGGTGGTGCCAGCTGTTGCACCTGCTCGCGCCAAAAGGCAAAGCCGCTCGCGGCATCTTCCCCATCCAACAGTGAATGTTGCCATTCAGAGAACTGAACATATTGCACATCTACAACGCCATGCGAGTCGTCAGTGGCAAGATCATCACTGTGCTCATCGTTCGTGCCAGGATCGCCGCCATGCGAGTCGGAGTAGGCTTGGTGAATGGCGAGCGCCAAGTTGCCCAAAGAGAGGGTATCGGCAACCAGGACGGGCAATTGGATCACCAACCAAAAGTGGGCAACATCCAGGGTCAACAGGTGGAATCGCATCAGCGGCCCCTGTTCCAGATCAAACGGAGCGGCGGCGGTGGCACCCAGCAATTCATCGAGCGCTGAGTGTTGTGCAGCAGCACTCTTGGCACGCCAATCATCCGTCTGCCACAGTAGGCCCTGTGGGTCGGTGCTCGGTCTGCCAATCACCTGGACCGGCGCTTTCAGCCCGGGGGGCCGCTGATAGGTCGTATGTAGAATCTGGTGGTGATTGATGACACGCTGCAGCGCATCGCGCAGCACTTCGGCATCCAGATCGCCCTCGATTGAGATGACGACATGGGCCGGTTCAACGCGCTCCGTCTGCTGGCGCTCCCAGAATCGCCGCTGTTGTCGAGAAAGGCGAAATCCCTGGATCGTTGCTTGCATAATTTTTACTCCAAGTTCATCTAGACTACACACCCATCGAGAAGAGCAACCTGTCGAGAAGAGCAACCACTTGCGTTGCCTGCTCTCCACTGGTCTGCTCTTCTCAGTGCGTACGTCATGTTCATGTGGGTGAACTCGCTCGGAAACCGCAAAAAGCGTTGCGGGCGAATCCTATGCGGCCGCCAAATCTTTCATCGTCGTCAACTCGGCCAACGCTACAATGATCTTGCGTTCCCCTTGAAAGGGATTACGCGCGTGGGCACTGATCATGTTATCCAGCATGATGACATCCCCTTCCTGCCACGGCGCGGCGACGGACGTATCCCAGTAGACACGCTCAATTTCCGCCATCACGGCATCGGGAATCGCTGTGCCATCACCATAATAGACATTGCGCGGGTACTCGTCGGCAGAGGCATAGAGCGCCTTTAGCGACTCGCGCAGTTCCTCTTCGAGGAAATAGGGATGGTGTAGCTCCACCTGATTGAAGAAAGACTTCTCGCCCGTCTTGGGATGGGTGATTACGCCGGGCGCAAGCTGACGGGTGCGCAGACCGTTGTTGGCCGTCCAGCTCCATTCCATCCCCGTTGTGCGACAGATCTCCTCGACCTTGGCTTTGTCATCGGTGTGGAAGAACTGTTGCCACGGAACATCGAGCCCTTCGATAAAGTTGCGCACGTACATCAGCCCTTTTTCTTCAAAATTGCGGGTGATTTCCGGATCGAGTGCCGCGTGGATCTTGCGACAGTCGGCCAGCGGGGTTTCGCCCCCTGCTTCCGCGGCCTTCATGCAGGCAAAAAACTGCTTGCGCGGCCACTGGTGCATGTGCGAGCTTTCGTTGTGAAAGAGAATGATCTTGTCTTTGGGAAAGGGCGTCGATTTGTAGACCTTGCCATCTTCGTGTGGCAGATCGCCATAGTCGCCATAGAGATCGGGGCAGATGGCCTTGGCAAAACGTTCAAAGTCTTTCACCGCGTGGATGCCAAAGCCACGGAAGAGAATCGCCCCGTGCTTCAGCAACTCTTCTTCCAGATAGTCACGGCTGTTGGCGGCCCAATCCACCAGATCCACATCCTGCACGGTCGGGGTAATGACGAGCGGATATTTGACCCCGTTCAGATAACTGGTCTCCACCAGATTTGTCGGCGAGACGGTAACCGCGGTCGGGTTGACATTCGCGAAACTGTTCAAGTTGACTTGCTTGCGTTTGCGTTGCTTGATCATCTTCTCTTTCCTTTCAGTTGCCAAAAACGTGGCCCGCAATTCAGCCAGGGTGGCTGTGGGCTGCCGTGCCATTCCAGTTAAGATCGTCTTCAGTTGGGTCAGGAGTTCGGTGGCTGTCGAGTCATTAAAATGGCTGTAATCGTGCAGCGTCCCCAACACCATGCCAGACCCCGCCACGCGCACCTTGATCACAAGCGGATAGTTGCCCTTTTCCATTGCACGTAGATTGCGAATCTGTAGTGTGGCGCCGGACTCTTCGTCGGCAGTTGCCACGGGATAATTGTCATAGACCAAAAAGCTGTGAAAGAGCGCTTGCCCGCGCGGCACATCGCTCCAACCTTGGACCTGTGGCAGTGGGCTGTATTCATACTCGCGTGCATCGAGCTGCCGTGCCTGTAGTGCCTTGAGCCACGCGCCGAGCGGCTGTTGGGGAAGAATCCGCACGCGCACCGGCAAGGTGTTGATGAACATGCCAACCACAGCCTCAACCCCGGCCAATTCTGTTGGCCGGCCCGACGTGGTGGCACCAAAGATGACATCATCGGTCTGGCTCCGGTGGCCGAGCAGCAGACCCCATGCGCCCTGTGCCACCGTGCTGAGCGTCACCTGGTTTTGGCCCGCCAATTTTTGCAAGGCTGCGGTCTCCGCCGCGGCCAGGGGCACGTGAACTTCGCCATAGACCCGCTCTTCTGCTCTTTGCGTCTGCACGGCAACACCCAGTGACGTGGGCTGCGCAAAGCCGCGTAGTTCGCGTCGCCAAAAGGCTTCGGCGCGGGAGAGATCCTGTTTTTGCAGCCACGCAATGTAATCGCGGAATGGGCGACTGCGGGGCAGTTGGAGCGTCTTTCCCTGGCGATAGGCTTCGTAAAAAGTGAAGACCTCTTGCAAGACCAAGGGCAGCGACCAGCCGTCAAGCAGAATGTGATGATGGGTCCAGACGAACTCGTGCACCATATTCTCTGCATCGTCAGCGACGCGGAAGAGTGCATTGCGCATGAGCGGTGCGCGGGTTGGGTCGATGCCCTGCTCGCGGTCTGCCTGCAAATAACGCTCCAGCCGGCCCGCGGCCTCTCCCGCGGCTAGGTTTTGCCAATTGTCAACTGTCCACGGCAAGGTCACCGCTTTGCGTACCACTTGCATCGGTGTATCCAGCCCTTGCCAAAGAAAGGCCGTGCGCAGCGCGGGGTGGCGATCGATCACATGTTGCCATGCCCGTTGAAAGGCCGACACGTCCAACGAACCGACCAGGGTACAGACCTTCTGCTCCATATAGAGCGCCGAACGCGGCGCATAGAGCGTGTGAAAGAGCATCCCCTGTTGCAACGGTGACAACGGATAAATATCTTCAACATTCTTCATAAGCTAGTTATTTCTGCCTCAACTTCACTGATCATTCGTCAGCAGCGCTCACGTGGCCCCAATGACACTTGTTCCCGCACGGTCAACTACCCATTGTCCACTTCATCCAACAGGCTCGAAATTGCATCTAGCCCCTGGGCATCGAGATCGGCCAGCCCAAAGTCAGAGGGCGTGTAACGCGCGGTCTCCGTGGCTTCGGCGTGGTCGATCAGGGTACGCAGTGCGGTGACAATATCGTTGGCAAGCTGTTCAATGGTTGCACGGCGATAGAGCGCCGTGCTGTACATACACGCCAGTTGCAACCGCCCCCGTGCAATGCTGCCGCTGATGTAGAGGCGATAGGGGCGCTGTCCCCTGGGGCTTTGGCTGGGGCCGGCTGACTCAGCGGCAATGCCAAAGGGAGATGTTTCCGGCAACGTGCCATCGATCTGGCCCAGGTAGTTGAAGGCAATATCCGGCGATCTTTGCTCGCGCAGTGGCGCGGTCACGGTTGTGTCATCGGCCAGATAGCGCAACAGCCCATAGCCAATGCCGCTGTTGGGAATCGCCCGCAACTGTTCCTTCACCGCCAGCAGATCATCCGTCGGATCACCATGGTGGCCCAACTGGAGCAGCACCGGTGTGTGGGTGGTGAACCAGCCGACCGTGCGCGAGATATCGACGTCGTCCACAATTGCTTCGCGGCCGTGTCCTTCCAGATCAACGAGCAACGTCTGCCGTCCCGTCCACCGCGCCACAGCCTGGCCCACTGCCGTGAGCAAGACATCGTTAATCTGTGTGTGGTAGAGTTCGGGCAACTGATGCAAAATTGCGTCGGTCTCCTCCGGTGTACAGGTAACCGTTAGCGTGGTCGTGGTGGCAACGCTGTTGACGCCACCAGGGAAATCGACCGGCAACGCGGGCACAACTTGCCGTGCACCATGCTGCCAATAGAGGGCTTCGTCCTGCGCGGCCGCAGAGTGGGCGTGGGCGGTCACTTTGGTTGCCCACGCTTTGAATGAGGTCGTCTTGGGCGGCAAGGAGATGGGTTCTCCTTGGCTAGCCAACTGATAGCCGAGCTGTAGATCCTCGAGCAGAATACGCCAGGAGACGCCATCGATGACCAGATGATGGACAACGATGAGCAGGCGGGCCAGTTGGTTTGGCCCCAGGTCGAAATAGAGAAAGCGAACGAGCGGCCCTTCGGCTAGATCCAGCCCTGCTTGAGCGGCAGCGGCTTCGGCTTCGATCGCAGTGCGCTGCTCATCAACTGGTGTGGTCGAAAGGTCGATTGTGGTCAAAGCAGAGAGAGCGGTCTCACCGGTATTCCGCTGCTGCCAAGCACCGTCTGATTGCGTGAAGCGCATCCGCAAGGCGTCGTGGTGCAGGATCAGTTGCGCCACCACCACTTCGAGCACTGCCGGATCCAATGGCTGACGCACTTCAAGCAAGATGGATTGATTCCAGTGATGGGGGTCAGCGAAACTTTGCTCGAAGAACCAATGCTGAATCGGCGTCAGGGGCACGGGACCGGCGACGAGACCCTGTTCGGCCTGCACAGCAGTCGCTCTCCCTGCCACCGCGGCCAGCGCGGCAATTGTCTGATATTCAAAGATCTGCTTGGGCATGAGACTCACCCCGGCGCTGTTGGCTCGCGCAATGATCTGAATACTCAGAATCGAGTCGCCACCCAGATCGGTGAAGAAGTTATCGTGGATGCCGACCTGTTTGCGGCCCAACACCTGTGCCCAGATCTCGGCCAGCGTCTGTTCGGTTGGCGTGCTCGGTGGCACGTAATCGCGGCTGGTGCCGCTCGTCTCCGGCGCTGGCAGTGCTCGACGGTCGACCTTGCCGTTGGAGGTTAGCGGGATCACATCCAGCACCACAAAGGCGGTGGGGATCATGTAATCAGGCACTTCCGCGCTGAGATGGTCCGTCAGTTCGCCAGCGTTGATGGTGGCATCATGCTGGGCAACGAGATAGGCAACGAGTTGTTTGCGGGCCGCCCCATTCAATGGCTCTGCAGGGACTGGGTGCGTGCTGTCGCCCTCGTCCCGGAGCACCACAACTGCCTGACGCACTGTTGAATGGCGGCTGAGGATTGCTTCGATCTCCTCAAGCTCAATGCGGAAGCCGCGCAACTTGACTTGATTGTCGGTACGCCCCAGGAATTCGACGTTGCCGTCGGGCAGGTAACGCACGCGGTCGCCGGTGCGGTAGAGGTGCGCTCTCTCGGCCACCGCAAAAGGATTTGCGATGAATCGTTCGGCCGTGCGCTCCGGCTGATTGAGGTAGCCCTGCGCCACACCGGCACCGCCAATATAGAGTTCACCGGGCACGCCAATGGGGACCGGCTGCCCTGCCTCATCCAGAATAAAAATCTCGGTGTTGGCAATGGGGCGACCAATGGGCACAGAGGTGGTGCCCCACGGGTTGAGATTGGCGACAGCATTTGCATTGTCAGATGCGGCTCCATTTGGTTCCACCGCTGGACCCTGCCCAAGATTCAGCAGATTGGTGAGCGCCCCCACCGTGGTTTCGGTTGGCCCATAGTGGTTGATTAGCTGGCAGTGCGCTTGTCCAGACCAGATCTGGCTAGCGATCTGCTGCAACAACGACCAAGTCAACGCCTCACCGCCCAGCAAAAGATATTTCTGCGGCAGGATGTTAACCCCTGTCGGCTGGGCAGCAAGCAGTGCATTCAGGTGTGACGGAACAATTTTGAGCACATCGATGGCATGATTGGTCATGTAGCTGGCAAACCGCCCCCCATCCGTCGC
The DNA here is from genome assembly GCA_965228585.1 of Caldilineaceae bacterium. Classification (GTDB taxonomy): domain Bacteria; phylum Chloroflexota; class Anaerolineae; order Caldilineales; family Caldilineaceae; genus JAHBVH01. The sequence goes on along the minus strand of CBDDHX010000004.1, from coordinate 133,174 downwards.
AACCGCCTGGGGCAGGACGTGCAATGTCCCCCCGGAGAGCAGCGCGGGGAAGAGACAGGTATTCCCAAGATCAGCCGTGATCGTGGAGACCATGGCAAATTGCAGGCCATCGGCAGCCGCGGCGGTCTGCAGAAGCTCGTTGATGAAGTGCGTGTAGTTGGCCAAGTTGCCGTGGCGAACGACCACACCTTTGGGGTGGCCAGTCGATCCAGAGGTGAAGATCACGTAAACTGGATCCGTTGCTGCCACGCTGACATTTGGCGCGGTTGACGGTGCCGCGGCGTAGGGTGGTTCTTCGGCATCGAGCGAGAGTACCTCGCCTGCGAACGCAGGTAGCTGGTCGAGATAGGCTTGCTGGGTCAACAGAACCGGCGTGCCGATCTCTTCCAGTTGTCGCTCCAGCCGTGCCGCGGGATAGTCAGGATTGAGTGGCACATAGGCACCGCCAGCCTTGAGCACACCGAGCAAGCCAACGATCATCGCCAGCGAACGATCCACACAGAGCCCCACATAGGTGCCGGGCCCAACGCCCCGTGCCTGCAAATAGTGCGCCAGTTGATTCGCCGACTCTTCAAGCTCGGCATAGGTCAGACCGGCACCGTCACAGAGCACGGCGACGCGGGTTGGCGTGCGCGCGGCCTGGGCTGCAAAGCAGTGGTGGATGGGCTGATCAACGGGGTAGGCAGTGGCCGTGCTGTTCCAATCGACCAGAAGCTGTTGTCGCGCTTGCTCGCTGAGCAGTGCAAGCTGACGGATCGGCGTCTCCAGATTGGTGATGGCGTCGCTGACAAGGGTTGTGTACTGATCAGCGAGTCGCTCAATGTCACTCGGCGCAAAAGACGCGGGATCGAAATAGAAGGTGAGGGCAAGTGCATCCCCAACCAGAGTGCAGTGCAACTGGAGCTTGCCAGCGGTCGCCACGATCTCTTCGCCTGCCCACGTAACGGTCACATCGCCCGCTGGATAGGTGGCGGGCCACTCGTTACAGGCAAAGCCAATTGGAACCTTTGTGGTAGCGTCCATGTACCTGTCCCACTGAAAGAACTCTTGATGCTCGGCGTGGGCATCCAATCTCTTTTGCACCTGCCAGGCAAGTTCATGGAGCGAGAGGCGCTCATCAAAGCGAACGCCCACGGGCAGCGGCTTGGCAAAGGGGCCAAGGGCAGTCACGAGATCTTCATCGGTACGCCCCGCGTTGGCGTAGCTGATCACGATTTCTTCGCTGCCGGTGAGACGCCAGAGCAGACTCTGCCAGCAAGCTAGCAAGAAGGCCGCAACCGTGACACCCTGCTCAGCACAACAGCGCTGTAGAGCCACGCAACGAGCCGCTTCCAGTGCCACAGTCACAGTCTCTGAAGCCACGGGATCTACAGCCAAGGAGGACCCACTTGGCAACAGCTGCTCACCCGGCAGACGCGGGGTTGCAGGTGAGTCGGGAACCGCTTGCTGCCAATAGGCAGCGGCGGCCGCGGCCTCTTCTGTTGCTTGCGCCGCGGCTTGGTGCAGCTCATGTTGCCACTCTGCATAGTCAGCGTATTGGAGCGGCTCATCATCAAGTCCGTCCCCGTCAGCGGATTGAGACGCGGCGTAGAATTGGCTAATTTCGTGGACCAAGTTTTTCAATGTCCAACTGTCGGCACAAAGCGCGGGGAGACTCAACAGCAACCAATGGCGGTCCGAGCGTTCTGTCATCAGGGTTGCCCGCAACAGCGGCCCCTGTTCGAGCGGGAAGGGTGGCTCATCAGCCCGCGCCCGTAGCATTGCATCGGTGGCATTATTTATCGGTTGAGAATTTATCGATTGAGAATTATGTTGCCACACCACGGTGGCCTCATCGCCAATGACCTGATAGGGAATCTTCATTCCGGGTGGCCGAAAGAAGGTGGTGCGCAAGATCTCATGCCGTTCTATCACGGCGACCACGGCAGCGTGCAGACGAGCCGGATCCACCGGTCCATCCAGCCGCACAATAGATTGGGCGCGATAGAGACATTGGGCGCGATAGCGTGAATTCTCCTGGACTAGCATCCACAGTTGGCGCTGCTGCTGGGAAATACGATAGCCGCTAATGGGTTGCGTCTGCATCTCTTCTGCTTCCTTCGTAAAAATTCTGCTCCGTCAATCGCAAGGGACGAATGGCTCTCCGCTCTGTCGGCACCTGCTGAGAAGCCTCGCAAGCCATCTGATACCTGCATCTGCTTGTGAAAACTTCCCAACAGGCAACCTCGACTTTGGTGAGAGCACCATTTGGGATCTGTGCTGACCCGACTGTGACCAGTGGGGCCAGCGCATCATACTTAGCGAACAATGATGGGTAGGAACTGTTGTTCCGCCATCTCCTCCTCTATTTCACCGTCACGATCTCCTTCATCGTCACGATCTCCGTTGGTGGGATCGTCGTCTGGGTCAACTGGCTCATTGAAGAACTGATCCTCAGCGGCTATACGGCTGGTCACCACGCTCAAACCATCGTCTATGCTGAAGCCGTCAATGTTTTCGCCACCAAAGCCGTGGGCAGAGCCATCCCAGAAAGGTTGAAAGGCACAGCTGGTATTCGTACCGGTTCCCCCTGGGATACAGATGAAGATATCGGCACCATCACCACTCACGCCGCTAACCGAGAACGAGCCACGGGGCGACAGATAGAGATCGTTGTTGGTGGCACGCCACAGACCCCACACTTCCTCGGTGGATCCGGTGAGCCCCACGTCAGAGCCATCAAAGTACAGCTCCCAGGTACCGCTGGTTGTTGATCCCAACTGCACCGGCGTGAAGATGATCAGATCCTCATCACGGCCCGATGCACCTGGCACGTTGAAGCTGTTCAACGTGCTGATCAGGAGTCGTCCATCGGGCAACAGACTCACGGCATTGAGATCTTCCCCGTTGGTGGACAATCCAACATCCGAACCATCAAAGTACCACTCGAAGCTGCCGGCTGAATTTGCGCCCAGGCTCGTTGGAACGAAGCGCACAATGTCCGAATCATCAACGGCACCCAAGCCGCTGATGGTGCTGTTGCCCACGATGCTCAGGAGGATGCTGCCATCATCCATCAAGAAGAACGCATCGATGTCACGTGCCGAAGAACCGCCCAGGCCCACATCCGAACCATCCAAGAAGATGGACCACGTGCTGGTGCCCGTGTCATAGACGAGAATATCTTCATCTGCAAAGCCTACATTCCCGGCGTTCCCGTTGGAGCTGGAACTGACATAGATCAGGGGATCGCTGGTGCCGGGCTGATTGTTCACCGTAACGCTCACGCTGTCATTGGCCGTCTGACCACCGTTGGTCACCTCGGCACTCACCGTGTGATTACCGTCACCCACGGTTGTTGTGTCCCAGGCAAGGCCATAGGGTGCCGTCGTGTCGACACCAATGCTGCCGCCATCGATGAAGAACTCGACCTGGGCCACATTTTCGGCCGTGGCGCTGACATTGATCAGCCCGGAGACGAGGGCGCCGTTGCTGGGTTCCGTAATGCTGACCGTTGGCTCGTTACCGCCACCGGTGCCACTGCCACTGCCATTGAGCGGAATGTTGGTTGGGTTCTCCCCCGGATCGTTGTTGTTCAAGCGGAGCGTCGCATTCTTGGTGCCGCTGGAAGTGGGCGTAAAGTCGACGGCCACGGTGCTCGTCTCGCCCATCGACAATGTTGTTGCGCCGTTCCCGTTGGTAACCGCAAAGTGACTTGCATCGGTGCCAACCAGCGTCGGGGCCTGAATGTTCAGATCCGCGGTACCGACGTTGCGCAGGGCAAAGGATTGGGTTGCACTGTCGCCCACAGATACGCTTCCATAGCTGTGCGAGGTCGGCTGCACGAGGATATCCGGAACCGCAATCCCAGTGCCATTCAAATTCACTTCGATTAGCTTTTCGTCGCTATCCTCTGAATAGATGCTCAACTTGCCCGACTTTGCACCAGCAGAGACGGGGACAAAGTTGATCGAGATGGTGGCGTTCTCTCCCGGTTGAATGTAGCCCAAGTCGTTGGGACCAAAGGAGAAATCGTTTTGTGGGCCACCGGAAAGGCCGATGGAGATGACCTGGAAGGGCAGATTCCCTTCGTTGCGAACCGTAATGTTCTGTGCAACCAGCGAGCCCAGAACGACATCACCAAAATTGAGGGCAAGGGGCGTAACCATGATGTCGCCTTCAAAGAGGGCAAAGGTGCTCATGGCAATATCAACGGGATCTTCCCCCGGATCGTTGTTGGTGAGACGCAAGAGCGTCTTTTCGATCCCTGGATCATCGGGATTAAACTGAACCACAATCGCGTGACTATCGCCCGCGGGTACAGTAAAGGGCGCACCACCGCTGGTAATGGCAAATTGACTTGCCGCTTCGCCCACAAAGGTGCTTGTCTCCACCTCCAAGTCGGCAAGCCCCTCGTTGATTACAGTAAATGTCTGTGTGGCACTCTCATCAACTGCCATTTGGCCAAAGTCGTGGGCTGCCGGATCAACGTAAATATCTGGAACGGCGGCAGCAACGCCTTCGCCGGTGAGCGCAACGGTTGATGGATCTTCGTCGGGATCGTTGTTGTCAATGCGCAGCGTGGCATTCTTCACCCCGCTGGTCGTTGGGGCGAAATTCACCGCGAGCGCTTGACTTGCGCCAGCGATCAGGGTAAATGGCGCACCACCATCCACGGTGAACTGTTCGGCATCAGTGCCCTCAGCGACGATGTTGCTAATCACGAGATCCTCTACGCCCTCGTTGCTAATCACCAGCTGCTGCGTGGCGGTGGCACCAACCGTCACCGAATCATAGTCAAGCGCGGTCGGTTCTACGACAATGTCGGGCGGGGTGCCATTACTCACCACCTGAAGAACGTTGTCAACCACCGTGAGATTGGGCAGCAAATCTTCCACGCTGTCACTTTCCAGCTCTAAAATTTCCAGATCCAGTGGTGTGGTCGCACCGACACCGCCAATGACCACAAAGCTAAAGGTTATGGCTTGTACAATGCCACCAGCCCCCCCACTGCTGAGCGCTGCACCATACCAATCGATTGTGCCGGTTCCCTCCGGTGCCGTGCCGACAGCAACCGGCAGATCGCCCATTTGCACCAACGGATCGAAGCCAGCATAGACCAGAACGTCGGGGTCCCAGGACAAACGGGCGTGATAGGCCCGTATCAGGCTCCCCGGTGGATTCACATTGGTCATGTCGATTAGCACGGCGATCCCAACTTGTGTGTTGGGTACGGCCGTCGAACTGCTGGTTACCACGCCGGCTGTGGCATAGCCCAGCGTCTCGATTCCGACACCGTTCCCACTGAGTGCAATGTCGAGAATGCCATTCGTCGGATCATCGCTGACAATGCGCAGCAATGCACTCTTTGCCCCCAGTGACGTAGGGGCAAAGGTCAGGGCAAAGGCAGTGAGGTCACCTGCGCCCACCGTGAATGGAAAGCCAGCAACAATCAGCCGGAAATCGTCGGGATTCGCACCGACCAATTGCATGGCATAGACAGTCAGGGGGCGGTTGCCATTGTTGCGCAAGATGACAGGTTCCGAGCTATATTGTGTACCGGCCGCGGCACTGCCAAAATCAATCGCGGCTGGTTCAACTGCAATAACAGGTCCATTCTGTGCCAGAGTGACACCTCCCGGTGCTACGATCGATGCCAGGAAAATACCCAAGAGTGCGAGAGCTCTAGATACTCCGTGACTACGCTTATTCATCATGTTCTCCCTATTCAGAGTGAATCTGGAGACGCCAACATGCCTGGGTGTTTGCAAGTTTTACGTTGCCTTTGGTCGAGGTCCAGTAACAGATCAGGCGTCAGGGTGAGAAGGCTGTAAATGTGTGGCCAATGAACGGATCAGCGTGGCCGGCGCTGTACTGCAGCGAGCAAGTATGGTGGCTATCGTAAACACGGTTTCAAATGTTCTTTGTCCCAGAACGAAATCCGGCAAAAAGGGTGAAAAGTAGGCGTTACACAAGTTGAGTTATCTGGTCAAAAATAGTTACTCCTTTCCCAACACAATCGCTTTGCGACTCACGCCCTTGCGTCTCTGCACACGGGAGGTTTCGCGCGTCGATTGCTCCTGTTGTTGTTCGGCTTGTTCCGCTGCAGTGAGCAGTGGCAACTGATCGATGCGTTCATTGGCATGGGCGACCACACCTGCAAGCAAGGTTACGAATTGATTGGCAATCCGGTGAATGGTTGCCGCGTCAAAGCGCTCCGTGCTGTAACGCCAAGCGCCACCGATACTCTCTGCACGCTCCCCCATGAAAAGGGTCAGATCATATTTGGCGAGCACCAGATCCGATGACAGGGGACTCAAGGTCAATCCCGGCAATTCCAGGGTTGGAGCGCTGGGATTGCCAAAGACAAAGAGCACCTGAAACAGGGGGGTGTGGCTACCCTTGCGCTCCGGTTGAAGGGCACTAACCAATCGATCAAAGGGCAGATCCTGATGGGCATAGGCCCCCAACGTGACGGTCCGCACCTGCTTCAACAATTTGCGAAAGCTGGGATTGCCGCGCAGATCGCAGCGCAGCACCAAATGGTTGACAAAGAAGCCAATGAGTCCTTCAGTCTCCAGGCGGTTCCGATTGGCCACATCCGTGCCCACGGCCACATCGGCTTGGCCAGTCATGCGATAGAGCAAGATCTGCAAGCCAGCGAGCAGTGTCATGAACAGGGTGGCCCCCTCCTGCCGACTCAGCGCCTTTAACTCTTGCGCCAGATCGGGTGCCAATGTAAATGGATGAATTGCACCGGCATAGGTAGGTTGCGCTGGCCGCGGATGGTCATGGGGGAGATTCAGGACAGGTAGGTCGGTGCCCAACTGCTGCCGCCAGTAGCCAAGCTGTTGCGCCAGGACGTCCCCCTGTAGCCATGACCGCTGCCAACGGGCAAAGTCGGCATATTGTAGCGGCAATTCTGGGAGTGGCGATGGCTCTGCTTGGCTGAATGCGCCATAGAGCGTAGCCAATTCGCGCACCAACACATTCAGCGACCATTCATCGCTGATAATGTGATGCATGGTCAGAAAAATCACGTGCTCGGTTGCAGCCAACTGGAGCAGACGCACACGCAAGAGTGGACCCCGTGCCAGATCAAAGGGGACGGTTGCTTCGGCAGCAGCCAGCTTTTGCAATGCCTCCGCTTGTTGCGTGCCATTTGAATGCGGGCAGAGTTCCACCGCCAGCGACAGTGGTTGCGGTGGATGAACCACCTGCATCGGTTCACCATCCACCGTGACAAAGGTCGTGCGTAGGCTTTCGTGGCGGGCAACAATGAGATTCAGGCTGCGCTCCAGGGCCTCCAGATCCAGCGCTCCGGTGAGGCGCACAGCGCTCGGCATGTTGTAGGCAGGGTTTCCCGGCTCGATCTGATCGACAAACCAGAGACGCTGCTGGGCAAAGGAGAGCGGTAGTGCACCATCGCGCGGTGTAGGCGTCAATGGGGGAGGCAAGGGACCTGCCTCCTCATGCACGCTCTTCTCAATCTCCAACACAAGCGCAGCCAGCGTTGGCGCTTCAAAGATCGACCGCAACGGCACATCGACACCAAAAGCTTCCCGCAGTCGCGACGCCATCTGTGTTGCCAGCAGCGAGTGCCCGCCCAGGGCAAAGAAATTATCTTCCACACTGACCTGAGACCGATTGAAGATAGCCGCCCAGATGCCCGCCACCACCTCTTCCGCTGGTGTGCGCGGTGCAATGTAGGCGTCGTCATCGGTTTGCGCCTCTTCGGGCGCGGGCAGTGCCTGGCGGTCAACCTTGCCGTTGGCGTTGAGCGGCAGCGCGTCGAGCATCACGAAAACCGCGGGTACCATGTAGTCGGGCAGCGTGCCCTGCAGATGCTGACGCAGCTCGCCCGCGCTCGGCGCGGGCTCGCGCTCGGCCACAGTGTACGCCACCAGTTGCTTGCCATCTCCGTTGTCGCCACGGGCCACCACCACCCCGGCCCGAATGGCCGGATGGCTCACCAGCGCCGTCTCGATCTCGCCCAGCTCGATGCGGAAGCCCCGCACCTTCACCTGTGTGTCCCCCCGGCCCAGGAACTCGATCGTCCCATCCGCCAGCCAGCGCACCAGATCGCCCGTGCGGTAGAGCCGCGCCCCCGCTTCCGTGCTGTAGGGGTGGGGCACAAAGCGCTCTGCCGTCAGCGCCGCCCGGTGCAGATACGCCCGCGCCAGCCCCGCGCCACCAACGTAGAGTTCACCCGCCACCCCCACCGGCACCGGCCGCAGCTGCCGATCCAGGATGTAGACCTCGGTGTTTGCAATCGGCTTGCCAATGCTCACGCTGTTGCCCACCGCGTCCACCGTGGTCATCGGGTGGCAACAGGTGAAGGTCGTGTTCTCCGTTGGGCCATAGCCGTTGATGAGCGTGCACCCCGGCAACTCGGTCAGCACCTTGCGCACGTGTGGCACCGAGAGCACATCCCCCCCGGCCAACAACTGCCGCACCCCACGCAGATCCTCGAGCCGCTCGTCGACCATCAGGTGGAAGAGCCCCGCCGTCAACCAGAGGCTGGTGACCCCTTCACGGCGGATGATCTCACCCAACTCGGCCAACGCAGGCGTGTGCGGCGGAAAGAGCACCAGTTTGCCGCCATTGAGCAGGCTGCCCCACAGCTCCAGCGTCGCCGCGTCAAAGGAAATGGGCGCAAATTGCAGCCACACCTCATCCGCGCCCAGCTTGGCAAAATTGGTCTCCTTTACCAAGCGCACCACGCTGCGGTGGCGGATGCAGGTCCCCTTTGGTCGCCCCGTCGAGCCAGAGGTGTACATGATGTAGGCCAGATTCTCCGCCCCTGCCGCGCTCACGGGGTTGTCGGCGCGGCGCGGCGCCAGCAGCCCATCACTGGCGAGCATATCACTGTCGAGCCCATCACTGGCGAGCATATCACTGTCGAGCCCATCACTGGCGAGCATATCACCATCGAGTGCAAGCGTGGTGACCGCTGGCATCTGCGCCGTGGCGAGGGCCGCGGTCACCGCCGCCTGCGTGCCCGGCTGACTGAGCACCACCCCCGGCTGGGCATCGGCCAGCATGAACGCCAGCCGCTCCGCCGGATAGGTCGGGTCGAGCGGCAGATACGCGCCCCCCGCTTTCAGAATCGCCAGCGTGCCAATGACCATCTCCAGCGAACGCTCCATGCAGAGCCCCACCGGGCTCTCTAGCCCCACGCCCAGCCGTTGCAGATGATGCGCCAGCCCATTCGCCCGCTCGTTCAGCTCGCGGTAGCTCAGCGTCGCGTCGCCGAAGACGAGTGCCACCGCATCGGGCGTGGACGCGGCCTGCGCGGCAAAGAGCTCGTGGACAGACGCGCCGTGGGGGTAGGCACTCGCCACACCCGCCCACTCGCGCAGCAACTGTCGTTCTTCCCCGCTGCTCAAGAGTGGCAAATCCTGCAGATTCTGCTCCAGCCCCGCGGCCATACCTGTCAAGAGCATGCGTAGGTGGTTCAGAATGCGGCTCACCATCGGCGCCGCGAAGTGCTGCGTAGCGTAGTAGATCGTGACAGCCAATTCTTCCTGCGGTTCAACAACAACCGTAAGTGGATAGCCCGTTGTCGAAGCGCTGTGGGCAATGTTCTCGATCTGCAAGCTACTTTCTGCATTACCTGATGCTGTCTCCACCCCCTGGTTTTCAAAGACAACAATACTTTCAAAGAGTGGCTGACCGCGCGGCACGCCGCTCCAGCCGTGGATATCGATTAGCGAACTGTACTCGTACTGCCGCGCGGCAAACTGTTGCGTTTGCAGCATTTGCAGCCAGGGGAGCACTGCTGAAGCAGGCGGTACGGCGACGCTCACCGGCAACGTGTTGATGAACATCCCCACCATCGATTCGGCACCGGGCAAATCGGGCGGACGGCCGGAGACCACGGCACCAAAGATCACCTGTTCCGCGCCACTATAGCGATGTAACAACAGCGCCCATGCACCCTGTACCAGGGTGTTCAGGGTGAGTCGATGACGGCGCGCCACTCCGTTCAACTGTTCCGTCAGGGTTGCCGAGAGCGAGATCTTTTCCGGCAGATAGCGCCCCTTGGCGCGCGTGCCATGCGGCGTAGCAGAAGAGAAGGTGGCCGCCAACGATGTTGGGGCAGAACTGTTCGCGAGGGCCTGTCGCCAAAATTCCTCTGCCCCTGCTCGATCCTGCTTTTTGAGCCAGGCAATGTAATCTCGATAGGGTCTGCTGGCCGGTAGATCGATTGCCGCGTGCCGCCGATAGATCTCGTAGAAGCTCATCAACTCGCGGAGCAACAGGCCAACGGACCAACCGTCCAGCAGCAAATGATGGATGTTCCAGATGAATTCATGGGTCTGATCCGTCAATTGAATGAGGGCCAGGCGCATGAGCGGCGGTTTGGCGAGATCGAAGCCAGCCTCCTGTATCGTCTCGATGTACGCTGACAGGCGCGCCTCCTGTACGGTTGACGGCAGGCCACGCCAATCATGAATTTCCAGCGGTAGCTCGATCTGTTTCAAGACGATTTGGAGCGGTTCCTTGACATCGTCCCAGACAAAAGCCGAACGCAGCGTGTCATGCCGCTTCACCACCTGGCGCCAAGCTCGCTCAAAGGCTGCTTCATCAAGCTCGCCGCGGAGCGTGTAGCGAATATGATCGATGTATAGCCCTGCCTCCGGTGCATAGAGCACGTGAAAGAGCATACCTTGTTGCAGTGGCGATAGCGGATAGAGGTCTTGAACTGCACTCATCTGCTTTTCCCTTTATCTTCTTGAACCGTGATCTTCTTGAACGTGATCTTCTCGAACCGTGATCTTCTTGAACCGTTTCCTCAACGAGCTATCCGGTCAAAGTCTTACCCACCGTGCAATCTACCCCTCGTCTGGTTGCCCCACGGCACTCTATTTGCGCTTGGGTAATTCCACGGGTGGCTCTGCTGAACGATGGCAACTGTACAGTCGGCAACGTGGGTCGCGGTTAATACCTTGCCAGGATTCCCGAGAGTTCCTCTTCATCCAGATCAGCAAGGGCGAACTCTTCAACGGGTGCTTCTGCTGCGGTCGCGCCATCTGGCGCGTCACCTGATGCCGCACCGAGCACACCGGCCAATTCGGCGATCGTCTGATGTTGAAAGAGCTGCTGTGGCGAAAGCTGATGGCCACCTTGGTTAAACTTGGCAACCATCTGTATGCCCGCCACCGAATCACCCCCCAACTCAAAGAAATTGTCGTGAACACCGATCTGCTCGATCCCCAGGATCGTCTGCCAAATCGATGCAATTTCCGCTTCCAGCGCGTTGCGGGGCTCAACATAGTCGGTTGACAGGTCCGGACGTGCATGCGTGGGACGGGAAATTTCAATCTTCTCGATCTCTTCCATACTCTGTGCCGGACGCGCGGCGTTGGCCAGGCGAATCGATGCGTGCAGATCGTTGGGAGAGACAATTACCTGGGCAAGTCCGCGACTCGCCATGATCCGTTGGAAGAGATCTACCCCCTCCTGTGGTAGGATTCCCGTGGCAGCGGGTGCCGACGGAGATGCGACTGTTGGGCCGGCGCTGCCCGCCATCACGGCGGATGTCTCAGTGGGGGATGTCGCAGTGGCGGATGTCGCAGTGGGGGATGTCGCAGTGGCTGGCACGGGTGCAGACGCGCCCGATGTTTGGCTGCCTGAAATCTGCCGGATTGGTGAGGCGAGTACGTTCACCCGTTTTTGGCTAAAGGCTTCAATCTCCACCAATTCAAGGCCATTTTCATCCATCAAGATCACGTCGAAGGTGATCGTCTCCCGGGTGGGATCTTTCGCCGCGTCAAAACGATGATACGCGTAGACCTTGCGCGGCAGCGGAGCCTTGATCAAAATGCGTCGGTAGCCCATTGGCATGTAAAGCCCTTCGCCAGCCAGATAGATTTTGGCAGCACCATTGGTCCGGTCCAACAGCCCACAGTGCAGCTTGAAGTGCTCAAAATCTGCGCTGAACTCCTCCGCCAATTCCAGCACGGCCACCATCTCATTTTCCCCAATGTAGGCTCGCCTCAAGTTCTGCCAACGGGGACCAAGATCCTCGTGGGTCAGCGGTTCATCCGTTGCAACGACCGTTCGTTTTGTACAGCGGGCAATCAGGGCATCGATCTCATGGTGCACAGGCGGATTGGGTTCCAGCAACGCAGCCTTGCCAAAGACATGCTCTGTCCACTCCGTGCCACCGTCACCCTGGCGCACACTCATGCGGAAGGCGAAATCCGCGCCTTCTTGCTCGGGGTTTGCCAGCCGTTCAACAATGGTGCGGACCTCGCGCACTTCGTCATCGCGCACGCCCACCGCGGCAAGGAAGAAGATGTCGCGAATCTCGATCTCGCGATCGCCAGCCACTTGTTCCAGTGCAGCACGCGCCATTTCCGGGTAGGTAACACCGGGGATGACGGCCTTTTTAACAATGCGATGATCGTCGAGCACCCAGTGATCAACCACGCTAAATGCCGTACGATATTCAGTCAACGTCGGCGTTTCGCGGACCACCTGCTGCAGCAGTGGATGGGGACCGGTACGCAGCGGCGTGAGCGCGCGGTCAGGGGTCGGTTGCACCGGTTCGTTACCATTTGCCGCCAACCCAATCTGTGCCAACGTGTTGACGCGCATCCCCACTTCCTGCCAACCACTCCAATTGACCGCAATGGTAAAGGAGCCATCGCGCGCTGCCTTTGCATGGGCAAAAGCATCCAGAAAAGCATTTGCCGCACAATAGTCAGCCTGGCCAAAGCCACCCAGGATCGAACTGCGCGAGGAGCAGAGAACGAAGAAGTCCAGCGTATTGCCTTGAAACAACTTCTCCAGTACCAGCGTCCCCTTGACCTTTGGATCCAGCACGGCCGCGGCTTGATCCGCGCCCTTTAACTGCATCAAACCACCGCCGGCCACGCCAGCCGCGTGAATCACACCATTGATGGCACCAAAGCGCTCGGCTGTTGCCCGCATGACCGCTCTCATCTGCGCAATGTCGGCCACGTCAGCCTGCAACACGAGTACTTCCGCCCCTTCCTTCACCATCGCTTGTAGCTGGCGAATTTTGCGGCTCACCGGCTCATCTTCAGCGTGGAGCGCCAGCCACTCGGCCCATTCCGCTTCAGGGGGAAATGGCGAACGACCGATCAGGACCAGGCGAGCCTGTACACGTTTGGCCAAATCAGCAGCCAGCGTCAAGCCAATGCCGCCCAATCCGCCAGTGATGAGATAGATCCCGCGTGGGCGCAGGCGGGGTGTGGGACCTGTCGGCATTGGGAGTTGCACTCGATTGAAGTCTTGCCGCCAACGGTGTTGCCCACGATACGCGACCATTAGTTCCGCAGCTTCGTCAGTTGTCTCCGTCAATTCGGTGATCAGATGATCGATCAGGCGCGGATCGGTGACCTCGACAGAGCCCAGCGTACTTTCCACGGTGTCAATCACCCGGCAGGTTACGTTTGGATACTCTTTGGCCATGGCGCGGCACGGGCCAATGACAGTGGCCTGCTCCGGGTAGATCGCTTCGCCACCCCACACCTCTTGCATGTTGCCGGTGACAACGCCAATGGCAATGGGTTGGGAATCTGGATCGCTTTGTGTTGTGCCAAGTGCCTGGGCCAAGTAGAGCAGACTGTAAAAACTCAGGTCGATCTCCGTCACATCCTCTACCGTGGACAACGCGTCTAGCGCTTGATCCACGCTGCTGGGCTGACGAGTAACCCTGCGCAACGGCTGTAGTGGATTCTGTTGCAGGTTCCACAGGTGCAAAATCTTGGTGGGCAGTTGGCCCTGATTCTGCAACTCCTCGAACAAAGCCATGTAGTCGGCGCTCTGCTGCGGGTGAATGGTGTAGTCCGCTATTTCGTGCTGTGCAAACCGTTGTCCCATGCGCACACAGATGACCTCCTGTCGCAAGGCCTGCAAACGCTCTGCCACCTGTTTGCTCAATTCACTGTCGTTGACAAAGAGCAACCACCGTTGCGGCTGCGCGCCCAGCTGGGCAGCATCGAGCCAGCGAGCTGGCGTCCGTGTCCACGAAGGTGTGTAGAACCACTCATCTTTGTTGGGCCGCTTGTGCAGCGATCCCGTGGCCATCGCGCTGTCAGTACCCGCTTTCGGCGGATCGATCCAGTACCGTTTGCGCTCGAAAGGATAGGTCGGTAGCGGCACCCGTTGCCGCCGTTCGTGGGCCGCGTGGCTATCCCAGTTGATCGCAACACCGGCCAGCCACAGACGCCCCAATGTGGTTTGCAAAAAAGCCACATCCGATTCAATCTCTTCGGTGGTGGCATGGGGCAGGGATGTGAGCACGATTTGGCCCGCCGCGCGGCCAGGATGCCAACGCGCAATGGTCATCAGCGTGCGGCCTGGCCCCACCTCCAGCAGAATCCAATCGGGATCTTGCACCAGGTGGTGAACACCATCGGCGAAGCGCACGGCTTGCCGCATGTGATCGGCATAGTAGTGCGGATCGGTCGCCTCTGCCGGTGTAATCCAGTCGCCGGTAATGTTCGAGAGATAGGGAATTTGAGGGGCCTTGCGTTCCAACCGGGCCACTGCTTCCGTAAAGGTGTCGAGGATCGGGTTCATCATCGGCGAATGGAAGGCATGTGAGGTATGCAGCCGTCGCGTACCTATGTTCTGTGCACCCAATGTCTGCTCCAACTGATCGACCGCTTCGTGTGGCCCAGAGACGACACAGAGCGCCTGTCCATTTACGGCGGCCAGGGCCAGGTCACCCGTCAAATGGGCGAGCACTTCCTTTTCCGGCAGGGTGACGACAAGCATGGAACCACCGGGCAGATCCTGCATCAACTGGCCTCGCAGCGCCACCAATGCCAACGCATCTTCAAGGCTGAAGACCCCGGCCAGGGTTGCAGCGACATATTCACCGATGCTGTGACCGATCATTGCTTCGGGCACAACGCCCCACCCCATCCACAGCTGTGCCAGTGCATACTCGACGGCAAAGAGGGCGGGCTGCGTGATCCAGGTCTGCGTCAATGTGTTGGTGGCCGCCTCCTCCGCGCCGGCCGGTGGGAAGAGCAGCGTGCGCAGATCGAGGCCAAGGTGTGGTTGCAGCAGATCGCAACAGCGGTCGATTTCTGCCCGAAAGCGTGGTTCGGCGGCGTAGAGATCCCGACCCATGTTGACGTACTGTGCTCCCTGACCAGGAAACATAAAGACCACCGGGCGGCGTTTGGGCTCGTGCACGCCGGTAAATACATATTGTGGATCTAATTCTTGGAGCGCGTCGGCAGCACTGCCATCGCGACAGACAATGGCCCGGCGATGACCAAAGGCACGCCGGCCAACGTGGAGCGTGTACGCGACATCGGCCAAATCCACCTCAGGATGTTCAGTCAAATAGGTTGACAACTGTGCCGTTGCCTCTTCCAGTGCATGGCTTGTCTTTGCCGAAAGAGTCAGCAAGTGCCACGGGCGAGAGCCGTCGCAACCGTCGCTGGCAATGTTGGCCCCGGTCTGCTGGCTGCGGCTTTCTTGGCTTGTCTCTGCTGGCACCCATTCTTCCAAGACAACATGCGCGTTGGTGCCGCCGATCCCAAAAGAGCTGACGCCAGCACGCAGGGGCGCTCCATTGGGCGACCACGCTGTCAGCTGGTTATTGACGTAGAAAGGGCTGTCGGCAAAGTTGATGCGTGGGTTGGGCGCCGTGTAGTGCAGGCTCGGTGGGAGTTCCCGATGTTTCAAGGCCAGAACCGTCTTGAGCAGGCCCGTTACACCCGCGGCTGTATCCAGGTGGCCCACATTGCTCTTGACTGCGCCGAGCGCACAATAGCCGCGCCGATCGGTGTAGGTGCGGTAGGCGCGGGTTAGCGCTTCGACTTCGATGGGATCACCCAAGGCCGTGCCCGTGCCATGTGTCTCCACATACGAGATCGTTGCGGGATCAACATCGGCAACGGCAAGTGCTTCGGTAATCACGGCGGCCTGTCCGTCGACACCGGGTGCCGTGTATCCAACTTTGCGCGAGCCGTCGTTGTTGATGGCGGAACCACGAATGATGGCATGAATGGTATCCCCATCTGCCAGCGCATCTTCCAGCCGCTTGAGAACGACGATGCCCACGCCGCTGCCGCCGACAGTGCCTTGCGCCTGGGCATCAAACGCGCGACAGTGGCCATCGGGCGAGAAGATACCGCCTTCGGTGTAGAGATAGCCATTCTTCTGTGGCACAGAGATCGAAACACCACCGGCCAATGTCATGTCACATTCGCCATTGAGCAGACTCTGACAGGCCAGATGGACCGCCACCAGCGAGGTTGAACAGGCTGTCTGAACGGTGATGCTGGGCCCGCGCAGGTTGAGTTTGTACGCCACCTGCGTGGTCACGTGATCGGTGCGATTGCGGATCGATGCCTGCAACGTGCTGACCGCAGCGAGCAGATCGCGGTTGCTGAACAGATTGTTGATGGCATATGTATCCACCCCCACACCGGCATAGACACCGATGGTGCCATCATACTGCTCGCTGTCATAACTGGCATGCTCAAGCGCCTGCCATGCACACTCAAGGAAGAGCCGATGCTGTGGATCCATGATTTCAGCTTCGCGCGGGGGAATGCCAAAGAAGGCAGCATCAAAGCCTTCCACATCATCAAGCGCGCCATAGGCACCAACAAAATTGGGGGCATCCACTAGCCCCGGATCGACACCGGCGCTTTGCAGCTCCTCTTTGGTGAAATGTGTGATGGTCTCCACACCGTTGCGCAGATTCTGCCAGAATGCATCGACAGTCGCCGCGCCGGGAAAGCGACCGGCCATACCGACGATGGCAATGCTGTCAACTGGAATCGACGGCGCTGCGCCTGATTCGTCGAAGTGGGCTTCCTGTTTATGCATGAACGATGCTCCTCTTTTGTCTGCGTCCCCGGCGTTGCTCCCGGGCCGTCTTGCGCGCCTCTCCACGTTCCTGTGCTTGGTCGAGCGTTGCTTCTGTCGGGGCCCCATCGCTGAGATAGTGCGCAAGCGCGCCCACCGTTGGATTGCGGAACATGTCCATTAGCGAAAGTTCCCGATCAAAGATGGTGCGCAATTCGTGATGTACCTTGACCATGAGCAAAGAGTGTCCGCCCAGATCAAAGAAGTTGTCATCGGCCCCCACCTTTTCCAGGCCCAACACCTCCTGCCAAACCTGTGCAATCGATTGTTCGATCTCGTTGCGCGGTGCCACAAAGATCCTTGATGATCGTGGCTGCACCTTTTCCGGCGCTGGTAATGCCTGTCGATCCACTTTGCCATTGCGTGAAAGAGGCAACTCAGCCAACGGAACAAAAATGGGGGGAATCATATATTCAGGCAGCCGGGTGCGCAGGAAGGTACGCAACTCATCGGTGACCGCCTCTTCAACCCCGGGCGCCGCGCCATTGGTGCTGCGCACGGCTGTTGCCCCACCGCCAGCATCTTGGCGAACCACCACATAGGCGACCAATCGGGGATCAGCTTCTCCCTGCACCGTGACCACCGCTTCGCGGATCAGTGGATGCTCGGCCAAAACCGCTTCGATCTCCCCCAGTTCAATCCGGAACCCACGAATCTTGACCTGGTGATCGGCGCGACCGAGAAATCGAACCGTGCCTGCGGGCATATAGGTAGCCAAATCTCCCGTGCGATAGATACGGGCACCGGCATCAGCGCTGTAGGGATTGGGTACAAAGCGGGCCGCGGTCAGGTCGGGTGCATTGAGATAGCCCCGTGCCAATCCCGCGCCGCCAATGTAGAGTTCGCCCGGTGTGCCAATCGGTACGGGCTGTAGCTGCTCATCCAGAATGTAAAGCTGTACATTGGCCATTGGCCTGCCAATGAGCGGCTGGTCGGGGAGCAGATGGACGGCGGCGGCAGTGGCATCTACCGTGCATTCGGTGGGGCCATAGAGATTGTAAAAGCGACTGCTCTGGCTCTGTGCCAGCTGCGTCCAAAGCGCCGGTTCAATTGCCTCGCCACCAATGAGCACCGCATCGGGATCGCGCTCGGGATCGGTGCCGAGACCGGCTGCTACCAAAAGTTGCAGTTGAACCGGAGTGCAGTCGAGCACGTCGAGCTCTGCCGCCCGACAAAAGGCGAGCAATGCTTCGCCATCGGGGCGAGCCGCTTCTGGCACAATATGGAGCGTGTGGCCGTTGACCAGCTGCACCAGCTGTTTTACCGAGGAATCGAAGGTCAGCGGTGCATTTAGGCTAATGCGCAACGGCTCGTCCTCTGTCGGTGCCAGCTCGGTGTAGAGATCCCGGTGCAAGGCCGCAACCAGATTGCAGAGTGCGCTGTGACGCACCATCACCCCTTTGGGCCGTCCGGTTGACCCAGATGTGTAGATGGCATAGGCCAGATTCTCCGCGAGCACCCGGCCGCTGGGATTCGTGATCGGCTGCTGCGCCCACAGCCCGGCGGACGCATCAACGGCGATGACGTGCAGCTCGTCCAGTAGCGCCATCTCTTCTTGCATCAACGCCGATTGCGTCAGCAGAACAGGTGCACGGGCATCGGCCAGCGTGAAGGCCAACCGTGCAACGGGATACATGGGATCCAATGGCAGGTAGGCACCGCCCGCTTTGAGGATTGCGAGCACACCCACAATCATCTCGGGGGAGCGCTCCATGCAGAGCCCAACCGGGACATCGGGACCAACGCCCAACGTCTGTAGGTGGTGGGCCAATTGGTTGGCACGGCGATTGAGTTCGCCATAGGTTAGTTGCTCTTGTTCACAGATAATGGCAACCCGATCCGGTGTGCGCCTGGCCTGTTCGGCAAAGGAATCGTGCCACAGACGTTCGCTGGGCAGATCCAACGCTGTGTCGTTGAACGCTACGAGCAGTTGTCGGCAATCGGCCTCATCGAGCAACGCCAACCTGCCGATGGGAAGCTCTGGCGTTTGCACGGCATTTTGCACCAGCGTCGAAAAGTGATGCAGCAGGCGCGCCACCTCTGCTTGTGCAAAGCGAGCCCGATCGTACTCCAGCGCAACGGTGAGTTGCTCGGTGCCTGGGTGACAGACCAACTTCAACGGATAGCGCTCCGTGACGACTCGTTGGGCACAAACGGTCATGGCGAGCGCACCGCCAGCGACGTGTGTGGGCGCGGTCGAGAAAGCAAAACCAACTTGTGGTGTTGGCAGATCTTCTGGCACATAGTCGAGCCACGTTGTGGCATCTTGGCGAGCCCGGTCATTCCGTGCCACCAGGTCGCGCACACGAAGATTTGGGTCGATCCGTGTGACGACAGGCAACGTTGTGGCAAAGAGCCCCAGCCCGGCATGGAGCATCTCGTGAAGGCGGCCATGATGTGTCTCGCCAATCACAAATGTGCGTTCGCCCGTTACCCGCCACAGCAACATCTGCCAACAGGTAAAGAGCAATGTAGCGGGGGTTGTTCCCAGGGTTGTGGCGAGCGATGAGATTTGAGCGGTCGTCACTCCGGGCAGCAGATCGCGTAGAGTATCGGGATCAAAACGGCGAACAGCATCGGGTTGCCGCGCAGCAGCGTGCTGTGCCTGGGGCAACTGCAACCGGGGTTGTTCATTGAGTGCCTGCTCTTGCCAGTAGGCACGCCCGGCCACGGCCTCTTCATCGTTCTCCCCGTCCTCTGCCATTGCATGTTGCCACTCGGAGAATTGGGTGTACTGCAACACTTCATCTTCCAGATCGCTTTCTGCCAGATCGCTTTCTGCACTCTGCGCGGCAAGGTGCGTTTGGTGCTGGATGGCATAGGTATCAGCAAGCTCGCGCACCAGGTTGTCGAGTGACCAGCTATCCGCGGCAACTGTTGGCAGTGTCAAGAGCAACAGATGTTTCGCTGCGGGCAGCGGCAACAATGTGCACCGCAACGGTGACTCGTGAACCAGATCATACTCGTGGCGGCGCGCCTCTGTAAAGAGCAAGAGACATAACTCTTCGAGATGCGCCTCATCAATTGGGCAACGACCATCAACAGCCTGAATGACTGCGCTCGGTTGCATGACGGTTAAGGTCGGCGTGTGAGCCTCGGCGACCACCTGCACCGGCAAGGGCATGCCTGGCAAGCGTGCGTAATTCGTGCGCAAAATTTCATGCCGGACCACGATGCTGTCAAGTGCATTCTGCAACGCGGTGACATCGAGTGGCCCCGCGATCTGAATGGCACATTGGGCGCAAAAGAGATCATTCTCCCCTTGCGCAGCCCAAAGGCGGGCCTGTTGTTGTGAGAGGCGAAAGCCGTTGATAGTTTCTGGTTGCACACTTCTCTCCTTCGAATTCCGCTACAAATCGTTCGACATCTCCATCGACAGCATCTTCATCGACAGCATCTTCATCGACGACATCTCCATCGACGACATCTCCATCGACGGCATCTTCATCGACGGCATCTCCATCGACGATATCTCCATCGACGATATCTCCATCGACGATATCTTCATCGACGACAGTCCGGAGCGCAGACTGCGTCTGCGCCGCTACGTACCACAGCTTGCACAGCGTGCGACGAGCTTTGCGCCCAGCATGGTCGCTCTTCGCACAGTGCCTGCTATTTCACAGTGCTCGCTCTGCTGTTTTCGCCACGGTCATCACCCGTTCGGTTGGCTCCAGCGCCCGCAGGTCCACAATCGGTGCAAACGTGGGACGGACGAGACGAACGAGATCCTGCAACGCCAGCTCCAAGCCCGTGCTCGGATCGCCACAGCTAATATTGACACGGGCACAGTTCAAGAGCGCTGTATCAAAGACGATCGGCACGTGCGCCGGCAGACAGAGGGGCGCAACAGCACCACAGAGATAACCCGTCACCCGTTCGACCTCGGCAGCCGAGGCAAAGCTGAGTCGGCGCCAATTGGGTTCGAGGTACTGTCGCACCGCCTGGGGAGCAAGGCGGGCACCGCCGCGAACGCAGGCCATTGCGTAGCGGTCACTCTTCTTTTCGCGCAGCAAGATTGATTTGACTAGTGCTTCACGGACAACCTGTCGTTGGGCAGCGACGGCTTCAATGGTGAAGACAGGTGTTGCATAATTGATCATGCGAAATGGCACCTGATTTGCATGGAAGAGTTTAATTATCTCAGCTTTGCGCATCTTTGTGGGTTCCAAATTCATTACGAAATTTGCGACGCGGCCGATGACTGAGCCACATGTGCATATGGCTCGGCCATGGCAACAACGATCTTACGCTGGCCCGTAAAGGGTTCGCGGCCGTGCGCCACAAGCATATTGTCAAGCATCAGAATGTCGCCCTGCTGCCAAGGGAAGGAGACTGTTTGTGCAGCGTACGCCGCGCGTATCTCTTCCATGACCGTGGGCTCAATGGGCGTGCCGTCGCCGTAATAGGTGTTAAAGGGCAGATCCTCCTCGGCCAAGCCAGCCAGGAGTGACTCGCGTGTCGCTGCCTCCAGGCTGGAAATGTGAAAGAAGAGCACGTGGTTAAACCAGACAGCGTCCCCCGTGGTTGGGTGCTGGTGGATCGCCGGGCGGATCTGGCGGGTACGCAACCGACCGTCGTCCAGCCACTCACATTGAATGTCGGCATTGCGACAGAATTCCTGCACCACGGCCCGATCGTCGGTTTGGAAAGCCTCGTGCCAGGGCAGCCCCATGCCAATGCCATAGTTACGCACATACATCCACTCTTTGCGCTCGAATTGTGCCACGGTCTCTGGGCTCAGCCGTTGGAGGATTTTGCGGCTGTCCGCAATGGGTGTCCGGCCACCGGTCGTCGCCTGCTGTGCACAGTAAAACCAGAGTTTCATCATCCAATTGCGTGTGTAGGATTGCTCGTTGTGCAGGACAATGGGCTGATCCGCCGGGTGGTCGGTGGAGGTGTAGACGGCACCGCTCACTTTGCTG
This sequence comes from Caldilineaceae bacterium, assembly GCA_965228585.1. GTDB lineage: Bacteria > Chloroflexota > Anaerolineae > Caldilineales > Caldilineaceae > JAHBVH01. The sequence continues at coordinate 111,398 of CBDDHX010000004.1, read as the reverse complement.
CGCGGTGAGGAACGCTCGCTGTAATCCATGAGTTCGGGCGCCAGAATGCGGGTGAATTTTTCAAATTTGGCCACCGACTCCACGGCAAAACCTCGGAAGAGAATGGCCCCGTGGCTGGCAAGCTCTTTGGCGATCAACGCGTGATTGGCAGCCGCCCAATCGCCCAGATCAAGGTTGGCAGCGGTCGGTTGCAGGACCAGCGGCAGGCTCTGTTCAGGGTGTACATAGCGCTGCTCCACCAGTTGTGCCTGAGAGAGAGAGACACTTTTGGGCTTCACCTTTAGCAGCGAATCAAATTTGGATGGTTTACGTTGTCGGGTATCCACATCATTCTCCTTACGCAAAGTCGTCTTTTGCAGCGACTGTTGCCTCACGCTTCTGTTCACGGTTGACGGGGCAGCTTCTGTTGCAACAGCAAGTGATCTGGTGAGATCGCTCAAGCGGGTATTGGGTTCGGCAATGACCGCGTTGAGGAGCTCTTCCAAATTGATGAGCATGCGTTCAATTGTGGCTGGCTCGAAAATATCTCGGTAGTAGCGGCACGCCAGGCGGATGCGTTGCGGTTGCGCCTCTCCATCCGGCAGAGCCGCTGCTGACGGTTGGCCATCTTGCTCAGTGGCAACTTCTTCAATAATCGAGAGCGTAATATCAAAAGCTGTCGTCTCTTGGGTGACGGCCATTGGACTCACCGTCAGATCAGGTAGATCTAGCTGCGCGGCGGGCGCATTCTGCAGGATGAACATCACTTGAAAGAGCGGGTTGCGGCTGGCATCACGCGCCGGCTGCAACACTTCCACCAGCTTCTCAAAGGAGAGATCCTGGTGGGCATAGGCACCCAATGCAACCTTGCGCACCCGGCCCAGCAATTCGCGGAATGTGGGATTGCCCGCCAGGTCTGTGCGCAACACAAGCTGATTGGCAAAGAAACCGATCAAGTGTTCAGTCTCGGCACGATTGCGATTGGCAATATCAGCCCCCACCACAATATCTTCCTGATTGGCCATGTGGGCGAGCAGGGTCTTGAAGGCAGCCAGCAGCGTCATGAAAAGCGTGACTCCCTCTTGTCGGCTCAACAGATGGAGCGCGTCTGAGAGTTCACTGGACAGTGCCCGCGTTGCCCGTGCACCACGGAAGGTCTGTTCAGGCGGGCGTGGCCGGTCGGTTGGCAATTTCAACAGTGGCAGCGCGGCCAATTGACGCCGCCAATACGTGACATGTTGTGCCAGCACATCTCCTGTCATCCACTGACGTTGCCACGCTGCAAAGTCAGCATACTGGATCGGCAACGCAGGCAACCTGGGAGTTGTCGCGGTGACGTGGGCGGCATAGAGCGTGGCAAACTCACGCACAAAGAGCCCCATGGCCCAGCCGTCGGTAATGATGTGATGTTTGACCACCGTAACCACATGCTCTTGCGCCCCCAATTGCCACAGGGTCACACGCAACAGTGGACCCCGCGCGAGATCAAAGGGCCGCCGAGACTCGGCGTCAATCTGCCGTTGCAACTCAGCTTCCCGTGTCGCGGCCGGTCTGTCGCGCAGATCGACCGTGGCCACCGGCAGCGAGGCTGGCGGGTGAAGCACCTGCACGGGCTGACCATCCGCCACGGCAAAGGTGGTGCGCAATACTTCGTGGCGCTGGACAATGGCATCGAGCGCTGCTTGCAATGCCGTCACATCCAACTTGCCGCTCAAGCGCAAAGCGGCGTGAAAATTATAGGCAGAGCCGTCCGGCGTCAACTGTTCCACAAACCAGAGGCGCTGTTGGCCAAAGGAGAGCGGTAAATGGTCGTCACGGGAGGCCGGTTCAATGGCTGGCACCGGTCCATTCGTGGCCTGTTGCAGCCGTGCTTCAATCCGCATTGCCAACGCGGCAACGGTGGCGGCTTCAAAGAGATCACGCAGGGGTACCTCCACGTCGAAGGCCGCGGTCAACCGTGACGTCACCTGTGTTGCCAACAGCGAATGCCCCCCCAAATCAAAGAAGCTCTCGGCCACGCTCACCCTGGGCACGGCCAGCAACTGTGACCAGATCGCGGCGATGATCTCTTCAGTCGGTGTGCGGGGAGCAACAAAGCTCTCGGCATCAATGTGCGCTTCTTCGGGCGCGGGCAGCGCCTTGCGGTCGACCTTGCCATTGGCGTTGAGCGGCAGGGCGTCGAGCCACACAAAGATCGCGGGCACCATGTAATCGGGCAGCTTGGTCTGCAGATAGCCTCGCAGCTCATTGACGGTTGGCACAGCCCCCGCGCCCGCAACCAGATAGGCGATCAACCGCTTGCCCGCGGCCCCCATCTCATCGACCACAACGACAGCCGCTTCAACCGCGGTATGGTCGGTGAGAAGCGCCTCGATCTCGCGCAACTCGATGCGGAAGCCACGCAGCTTGACCTGGTGATCGATGCGCCCGATAAATTCAATCGCGCCGTCAGATTGGTAGCGGACCAAATCACCAGTCTTGTAGAGCCGCGCGCCAGGCTGCCGTGCAAAGGGGTTGGGAACGAATTTCTCCGCGGTCAACGCCGGGCGGTGCAGATAGTCACGCGCCAGTCCATCGCCACCAATGTAGAGTTCGCCGAGCACCCCCACGGGCACGGGCTGCATGCGCCGATCGAGCACATAGGTCTGCGTGTTTGCAATTGGGCGACCAATCGGCACGCTGTGCGCTGCAACGGCGACCTGTTGCACCGGATACCAAGTGGTGAAGGTGGTACTTTCGGTGGGGCCATAGACGTGCAACAGCCGCTCCGGCCCATCCTGTTCGCGGACTGCACGAACCCACCGGGGATCAACCGCTTCGCCACCAAAGAGCAGGTGGCGCAGGGAACGAAACGCGCTCGGTGCCTCGCGCGCCATCTGGTTAAAGAGCGCTGTTGTGAGGAAGAGCGTGTCGATGCCTTGCTCCTGGATATACGCGGCAAAGTCCGTCGGTGCAAGCGCCACCGCCTTGGGCACACCAATCAGTTGAGCACCGTGGAGCAACGCGCCCCACAGCTCAAAGGTGGCGGCGTCAAAGGCCGTGTTCGAGACCATGCCAATACGCAGCTCCGGACCAAATGCGACATAGTTCGTGTTGCAGACCAGGCGCAGAATCGCTCGATGGGGAATTGCAATTCCTTTGGGTCGCCCCGTCGAGCCAGAGGTGTACATGATGTAGGCCAAATGCTCGCCGCTGGTCCCGCTCTGTGGATTGGTCGTCGACTGCTGCCCAATCTCTGGCCAGTCGGTGGTCAGATTGACGAGCGTACTGCGACTGCTCTCTGTTGATATTTCGGTTGCCGCGGCGGCTGATACGGCCGCGGCTAAGGTAGCCGCGGCCGCCGCATGGGTCAGCAGCACAGGCGGTTGCGCGTCCTCGAGCATGGTGGCGAGGCGCGCGGCCGGGTAAGCGGGATCCAGTGGCAGATAGGTGCCCCCAGCCTTGAGAATGCCGAGAATCCCCACAATGATCTCCAGCGAGCGCTCCATGCAGATGCCGACGCAGGTCTCCGCACCGACGCCCAGCTGTTGCAAATGGTGGGCCACTCTATTCGCACGCTCGTTCAGCTCACGATAGGTAAGTTGTGCAGTCGGAAAGGTGACTGCAATGGCGTCGGGCGTGGCCGCGGCCCGTGCGGCAAAGAGATCGTGAATCGAACGGTCATGTGGATACGCGGTACCGGTCTCATTCCAGGTCACCACGAGTTCGTGGCGCTCCAGATTGGTTAGCAGATCAATTGTTGCCAATGGCCGCTCGGCATCAGCGGCCATCTGTGCCAAAATGCGCTGCCAGTGATCAAGGAACCGTTCAATGGTTGCTGCGTCAAAGCGCTCGCTATCATAGAGCACCTTGAGACTCAATTCATCACCGCCACCGGCAGCAATCGTCAACGGGTAGTTGACCTGCTCCACCACCTGGTAGTCACGGATCTCCAACCCCAGCCCCAGCTCGGCAACAGCGGGTGCATCGACCGGATAGTTTTCAAAGACAAAGAGCGTGTTGAAGAGCGCCTGATCACGGGGAAAATCACTCCAGCCGTGCACCTCCACGAGTGGGCTGTATTCGACATCACGCATCTCCACCTGTTGATCCTGCAACAGTTGCAGCCACGTGCGGACGGTGGCGCTCGCCGACACCTGCACCCGCACCGGCAGCGTGTTCACAAAGAGCCCCACCATCTTCTCGACACCCATGAGCTTGGGGGGGCGGCCAGCCACCACGGCACCAAAGAGCAGATCAGATGATCCACTGTAGCGGCTCAACAGCAGTGCCAACGCGCCCTGCAACACAATATTTAGCGTCACCTGGTGGGCGCGTGTCAGAGCGCGGAGCTCCGTGGTTGCAGCGCGAGAGAGCGTGCGTCGGGCCTCCGCGTAGTGGTGGGGCGGTGCATGTGGGCTGTCAGCGTTGCCATCGCCATTGCGCACCGACTTGGCAATATCCAGCGCGGTGGGCGCGCTCAAGCCAGCCAGCGTTCGCCGCCAGAAACGCTCGGCCACGCTTTTGTCCTGCGACTGCAACCAAGCGATGTATTCCTTGTAGGGCCGGGCAGGTGGCAGCTGCGCCCGCTCGCCCCGACAGCTAGCGGCATAGAGCGCAAAGAGTTGGCTTATCAGGTGGTGGACCGACCAGCCGTCGAGCAGGATGTGGTGGTGGCTCCACAAAAATCTGTAGTCGCGGTCAGAGATCTGCACCAGCGTCAGCCGCATGAGCGGGGCCTTGGAAAGGACGAAGCCGCGCGCCCGATCTTGTTGCAGCAACGTTTGCCAGCGCGCCGCTTGAAGATCAGATGACAGATGCCGCCAATCTTCCTGCACCAGCGGCAATTCGACCTTGCGCCCAACCACTTGCAGCGGATGTTTGAGATCTTTCCACACAAAGGCAGTACGCAAAATAGGATGGTGCGCCAGGAGCTCTGTCCAGGCCCCTTTCAGCGCCGCCACATTCAGGTTGCCAAACGTACAGGCAACCTGGGTGACATAGACACCCGAATTGGGTGCGTAGAGGCTGTGAAAGAGCAGCCCCTCTTGAATTGGTGCCAGCGGATAGGCATCTTCGATGTTGCGCTGTTTCGCGCCATTTTGCGGTTTGGCACGCTGCTGATGTTTGGCAGTCGACATAGTTGTGGTCATCAAAAATTTACCCGGTATCCCTTGTGATTGTTACGTCGTGCTAAAACTCGATCTCGGCAAACGCCTTCTCCAGCTCACTCTGCGACAGATCACTCAGCTCGAAGTCGGATGGTGTGAAGCCACCGGCATCGGGCGACTGACAATGGGCAATGAGCGCACGGAGGGCGGCGAGATACGCCTGGGCCAGCTGCTCAATGGTGCGCTCGTCATGAAAATTGGCGCTGTAGGTCCAGACCATTTCCAGCTCTCCGTTGGCAATGCTGCCCCGAATATCGAGCAGATGTTGGCGTTGACCACGTGGATCGTGCAGTGGCCCCCGCGACTCTACAGCCGGCGCAAAAGGCGAGTCGTCCGACCAGCTTCGGACGGCATTGCCCAGGTAGTTAAAGCTGACCGTGGGCTGTGGCAACGCACCGAGCGCATCGGCAACCGCGCGATCCGCCTGCAAATAGCGCAGCAGCCCGTACCCAACGCCATGGTTGGGAATGGATCGCAGCTGCTCTTTCACAGCCATCAGTGCAGCCCCTGGTTCAGTGCTGGTTACCGCCAGCCGCAGGGGGAAAATGGTGGTGAACCAACCGACGGTGCGCGAGAGATCAATATCTTCGTCCGTGCCATAGTCAGGCGGGGCCACGCGACCGTGGCCTTCCAGATCCAGCAGCAGCGTGTGCTCACCCGTCCAACCATGAAAGGTCTGCACGAGCGCCGTGAGCAGCAGATCGTTGATCTGCGTGTTATAGACCGGTTGCACATCCTGCAGCAGCGCCGTGGTCTCGGCCGCGGTGAGTGTTGCCGAGAACTCACGCGCGGATGCCTCGGTATTGAGATCCGCTGTCGCTGGATGGTCGGTGGGCAGCTCCACAGCTGGCGCGTCCATCACTGTCAGCCAATAGTCAAGTTCAGCCTGCAGAGCCGGTGCCTGTGCATATTCGGTGAGGCGCCGCGCCCACGCCTGAAACGACGTTGTCTTGGAGGCCAGTTGCATGGGCTGTTCTGCAGCGAGCTGCCGATAGAGTGTCAGCAGATCATCGAGCAGGATCTGCCAGGAGACACCGTCGATGGCCAGGTGGTGCACAATGAACAAGAGCCGCTCTGGTTCATCTGCCCCCAGGCAGACGTGGGCAACACGGAGCAGCGGACCATTGGCCAGATCGAGCGTGCCCTGGCACTCTGCGGCCATGGCTTCCAACCGGGTGCGCTGTTCCGCACGGGCCACCCGCGTGAGGTCATGGTGAGAAAAAACGGACAGTTCATCCGGTTCGCGGTGTGTCTGCTGCCAGCCCTGGTCGGTGTGCGTGAAATGCAACCGGAGCGCATCGTGGTGCAGGATGAGCTGCGCCACTGCCGCTTCCAACAAGGATGGATCGAGCGGATCGCGCACGGCAATCAGGCGTGCCTGATTCCAGTGGTGGGGGGCGGGCAGTTCCTGGGCAAAGAACCACTGCTGGATCGGTGTCAACGGCACGGGACCACTGACCAACCCCTGTTCGGCTTCAACAGTCACTGCACTTCCGGCGACGGCGGCCAACCCTGCAATCGTCTGGTATTGGAAGATCTGCTTCGGCGTGAGCTGCAATCCCGCGGCATTGGCCCGTGCTATGATTTGAATGGTGAGGATCGAGTCGCCGCCCAACGCAAAGAAGTTGTCCTCTACGCCAACCTGGCTCATCCCCAGCACATCTGCCCAGATTGTGGCCAGCGCCGTTTCGACTTCGTTGCTGGGGGGCACATATTCTGCTGCAGCGGCCGTGGGTTCGTCAGCGGGGGCTGGCAGCGCGCGCCGGTCGAGCTTGCCATTGGCGGTAAGCGGCAATGCATCCAGCCAGACAAAGGCCGCGGGCACCATGTAATCGGGCAACTGAGTTTGCAGAAAGCTGCGCAGATCAGCCACGCTCGGGTTGTTTGCACCGTCCCCAACCAGATAGGCAACCAACCATTGCTCGTCAGCCGGCTCGTCCGCCGTCTTCTTTGCCCGTGCCAACACGGCCACATCACGCACCATGGGGTGTTGCGCCAGGAGCGCTTCAATCTCACCCAGTTCGATGCGAAAGCCGCGGATTTTCACCTGTTGATCGATGCGCCCCAAATATTCGAGATCGCCATCGGGCAGGTAGCGCACCAGGTCACCACTCTTGTAGAGGCGCGCATCAGGCGCGGTGCCAAATGGATCGGGGATGAAACGTTCCTCTGTTAGCGTCGGGCGATTGAGATAGCCCAGGGCCACGCCCGCGCCGCCCACATGCAGCTCGCCGGGCACGCCGACTGGAACGGGTTCCAGGTTGCCATCCAACACATAAAGATCCAGATCGGGAATCGCTTGGCCAATGACGCTGCCCGATGCGCTGGCCAAATCATCCAGGCTGATCGGGCGATAGGTAACGTGCACCGTCGTCTCGGTGATGCCATACATATTGACCAGCTGCGGACGTTGGTCGCCGTGGCGTTCGAACCAGGGACGTAGACTCTGTAGCTCCAGCGCTTCGCCGCCAAAGATTACGCAGCGCAGATCCAGAGCGGGAGGCGACGCATGGCTGAGCGCGGACTGCTCGCGGATAACCGCCGTTTCCGCCTGGATCAGCTGGCGGAAGGCTGACGGCGTCTGGTTCAGCACCGTCACCTTTTCATCCACCAACAGCTTGTAAAATGCATCCGGTGTGCGGCTGACCCAATAGGGCACCAGCACGAGGCGTCCACCATAGAGCAGCGCACCCCACAGCTCCCACACCGAAAAGTCGAAGGCATAGGAATGGAAGAGTGTCCAGACATCGCTGGCGTCGAAGTTGTACCACGCTTGTGTGGCAGCAAAGAGCCGCAGCACATTGTAGTGGCTGACCACCACCCCTTTGGGTTGGCCCGTCGAGCCAGAGGTATAGATGACGTAGGCCGGGCTTGTGGCGGCAACGGCAACATTGGGATCGGTCGTCTTCTCCCGTGCGATCTCAGGCCAGTCCGCATCCAAACAGATGGTCTGGAGCGTGGGGCTGGATACTTGAGCGTTGGACGCAAGCAGCTTTGCCAACAGATCGTCTTCCGTTAATAGAAGTGGCGCCGCGCTATCTTGCAGCATGAACGCCACGCGGTCGGCGGGATAGGTTGGATCCATCGGCACATAAGCAGCACCGGCCTTGAGGATGCCCAAAATACCCACGACCATCTCCAGCGAACGCTCCACATAGAGGGCGACCAACGTACCCGTGCCAACGCCCCGTGCCCGCAGATGGTGTGCAAGTTGATTTGCCCTCGCGTCGAGTTCGCCATAGCGCAACGATCTACCCTCCAGCGTGAACGCCGTGGCATGTGGACGCTGCCGTGCAGATGCAGCAAAGCGCTGGTGCAGAGATTCGCCGGCGGGGTAGCTCACCTGGGCGCGGTTCCACTCGGTAAGCAACTGTTGCCGTTCCGCCCTGCTCAGCAGTGGCAGCGCAGCAATCGATTGCTCTGGATTGGCAACCATAGCCGCCAACAGCGTGCGGAAGTGGGCCATCATGGCAGCGATGGTCCGCTCGTCAAAGAGATCGGTGTTGTATTCGACCCGCCCCAACAGCCCCGCGGGGCTTTCGGTCATGTAAAGGGTCAAGTCAAACTTTGCGGTCTCCCCCACAACTTCAATGGGCGTCAACGTCAGATTGGGCAAGGCCAGCGGCTCGCGTGGCATGTTGCCCAGGACAAAGACCACCTGAAAGAGCGGCGTCCGACTCAGATCGCGGTCGGGTTGCAGTTCATCAACCAACCGTTCAAAAGGCAGATCCTGGTGGGCCACCGCATCCAGGGTCATCCTCCGCACCCGTTGGATCAGCTCGCGCACGGTCGGTTCACCGGTGAGGTCGGTGCGCAGCGCAAGCGTGTTGACAAAGAAGCCAATTAAGCTCTCGATCTCGTGGCGGTTGCGGTTGGCAACGGGTGATCCGACAATCAGATCTTCTTGGCCCGTGTAGCGGTGGAGCAACAGATCAAAGCCAGCCAAGAGCAGCATGAAGAGCGATACCCCCTCTGCTTCGCACACGTTTTGGAGCGCAGCAGCCAGTGGCGCATCGACGGAAAAGGCATGGCGAGCGCCCCGGAACTGCTGAACGGCTGGGCGCGGCCGATCGGTCGGCAATTGCAGAACGGGCAATTCACCCGCCAACTGCTGTCGCCAATAATCGAGCTGCGTGGCCAGCACCTCGCCCTGGAGCCACTCGCGCTGCCACTGTGCGTAATCAGCGTATTGCAAGGGCAATTCTGGCAGCGGCGATGGTTGTTCGGCCACCAAAGCCGTGTAGATCGCCGCCACCTCGCGCACGAGAACAGCGGATGACCAACCATCAGAAATAATGTGGTGCATGGTCAACAGTATGATGTGCTCATCGGTGGCCACACGCAGCAGCTCGATCCGCAAGAGTGGACCGTTGGCCAGATCGAACGGCTGTTGGGCTGCGGCTGTTGCCCCTTCCACAATGCGTTGCTCCCGTACCGTCGGCTCAAGTGAAGAGAGATCCGTGAGCGGCAGCGGCAGCTCCTTGGGCGGCGCAATGACCTGAACAGCCTTGCCCGCGACCGTTGGAAAGGTAGTGCGCAAGATTTCATGTCGGCGCACAATTTCATTGAAGGTGGCGGTCAGCACTTGTAGATTGAGCTGCCCCGTCAACCGTAGCGAAGCAAAGAGATTGTAAAAAGCACTCCCCGGCTCCAGTTGGTCGAGAAACCATAGCCGTTGTTGGGCAAAGGAGAGCGGCAGTGGATCTGTGCGTGAAACCGCGGCCAACGCTGGCCTTTCGTCGGCCTGTTCGTGATGCTGTTGCGCCGCGTCACTTTCAAGAAAGGCGGCTAACCCGGCAACCGTGGGGGCATCAAAGAGTTGGCGCAGGGGCAGCTCGACCTGACAGACCAGACGCACCCGGGAAATCAGTTGTGTGGCCATGAGCGAGTGACCACCCAACGCAAAGAAGTTATCATTCACGCCCACCTGCTCCACGCCGAGCACCTCGGCCCAAAGCTCGGCAATGGTCGATTCGAGTGGTGTGCGGGGCGCGACGTACGCTGTCGCTTGCACCGGTTTTGGCTCCGGTAGCGCGCGCCGGTCGATCTTGCCATTGACCGTCAGCGGCAGGGCGTCGAGCGTGACAACATCCGCGGGCACCATGTAGTCGGGCAGATATTGCGCCAGATCGCGGCGCAATTCAACCGCGGTCGGAGCGTTCTGCTGGGATGAGACAACGTACGCTATCAACCGTTTGTCACCAGCGGCATGTTCCTGCGCGATGACCACGCAATCCCGTATCGCGGGCAGCTTGCGCAGCACGGCTTCGATCTCGCCCAGCTCAATGCGAAAGCCGCGGATCTTCGTCTGCTGATCGAGCCGCCCCAAAAATTCGATGGTGCCGTCGGGCAGGAAACGGGCGCGGTCGCCCGTGCGGTAGAGACGTGCATCGGTTGCGTTGACAAATGGATTGGCGACGAAACGTTCGTCGGTCAGCTCGGGCCGCTTCAAATAGCCTGCCGTCACTTGTGCCCCGCCGATGTAGAGCTCGCCAGGCACCCAAACGGGCACCGGCTGCAGCGCCTCATCGAGCAGATAGACGCACGTGTTGGGCAGTGGGCGTCCCGTCGGCACCGTCGCAGTGCCATACCGTTCGCCGTCATCTCTGGCAACCGTGTGCGTGAGCACCCCAATGGTTGTTTCCGTGGGCCCATAGTGATTGATGAGCTGGCAGTCCGGTGCCAGTGCCCGTACTCGTGCGGCCAATTCCCAGGGGAACGCTTCTCCCCCAACAATGAGATGCTGGCGGGGCAACAGGTCGGCTGCGTCCGCCGAATTCAAGAGTGCTGCCAGATGGGAGGGCACGATCTTGAGCACATCAATCGGATGTTGCCGCATGTACGCAGCCAACGCGGCGGCATCGGCGGCACGCTCCTGGCTGATCACGTGAAGAGAACCACCACGGCAGAGCGCTGGAAAGATGGCGGTGTTGCCCAGGTCGGCGGCAAATGTGGTCACCGTGGCATAGGCACCATCGGCAGGCAGATCCAGGTGCGTTGCGATGCCGTGCAGATAGTTGAAGAGGTTGGCATGGGTGACACAGACGCCTTTGGGCTGGCCAGTTGAACCGGACGTGTAGAGCACATAGGCCAGCTGCTCGGGATCTAGCGTGCAGCTGAGATTCGACGGTGACGTTTGACTGTTCACCGCAATAGCTGGATCGACGCTGGGCAGGGAATGGGTACGATTCACCAGCAGGTGATCCAAGTGGGGATGGATGATCAGCGCCGCCGGTCCGGCATCTTCGATCATGGCGTTGAGCCGTTCAGGTGGCAGCTGTGGATCGAGTGGCAAGTAGGTAGCCCCCGTCTTCATCACCGCGAGCATGGCAACGAGAGAGTCGAGCGAGCGGTCCAGGCAATAGGCGACGATGGCCCCCGATTCGACACCCCGATCAGACAGGTGGTGGGCAAGACGATTGGCCCGTTCGTTCAGTTCACCATAAGTTACCTGCTCTGTTTCACAGATTGCCGCGACTGCCTGTGGTTGCCGCGCGGCTTGCTCTTCAAAGAGCTTGTGTACCGGCTGCGGGGGGCCAAAGTCTTGATCCGTGGCGTTGAATTCAATCAATAGTTCCGCCTGATCCTCGGCGCTCACCAGCGGCAGCGTACCAACGGGTGCGTCTGGCATCTCGAGCGCGTGCGCCAAGAGCGCACCGTATTGATCCGCCAGCCGCACGATTGCCGCGCGGGGGAATAGATTGGCGTCGTAATCGAGCGCGATGGCCAGCGTTTTTGCTTGGGGTTGGCCAATCAGTTTGATCTGATAGCGGTCAAAGCCGCTGCTACAGCTTTCAACCGCAAACGTAACATCGCCAGCGTTGTATTCCCCCAACGGGCGGGTATATTCGAAACAGAAGGGAAAGTGCATGGCACCTTCATCGCTCTGCGTAGCAGCCGACGCATTCCCATCAAAATATTCCTGCCACTTGGCCAGCTCATCGATCTGCTCGTGCAGTTGCCGCGCAAGCTCGGTCAGCGAGAGTGCCGCATCGAGCGTGGTGTGTACCGGCAAATGACGGGCAAAGAGCCCCAGCGCGTCGTGCAGCTCTTCAAACTTGCGCCCGGTGTAGGCCACACCGACCACGACCTCCTCCTGCACCGTCAGCCGCCAGAGCAGGATCTGCCAACAGGCGAGCAATAAGGTTGCTGCCGTGGTTGTGCGTTCTTCGGCCAGGGCCGCTAGTTGGGCCGCTGCCGTTGTGGGCAGCGTAATGGTGTAGCGCTCTGGGGCGAACTCATTGGTTGAGAGCGGTCCGCGCTGCCCAGGTTCTGGCGCCCCATGGCCGTTGGGTTGTGCTGCAACCGTGCCGTTTTGCAGCCCGGGGGTGGAATCGGTGGCCAACAGCCGTCGCCGCGTGAATGGCAGCTGGAGCGCGGGTAGATCAGTGACAGCACGTTGGCGCCAATAGGCCCGTCCGTCCGCGGTCTCCTCCGATTCCAACAGTTCATTTTGCCATTCTGCCAGGTCGACGTACTGCAACATCTCTTCATCAACGGGCAGCGAGCCACCTTCTGCGCCCGCGCCATAGCAGACGCAGAGTTCACGGACCAGATTCTCCAGCCCCACAACGTCGGCATAGAGCGCGGGCAAGGCCAAGTGAAGTCGATGTTGATCGGCGGCCAGCCGCGTGAGTGCAACGGCAAGCGGACCATCCGCACGCTGTGCATCGATGGGCGCGTGGGCTCCACCGTCCCCATTGTGTTCGCTGTGGCCAGCGTTCAGCACAATGGTCGGTTGCCACGCCGGACCGATCACCTGCAACGGGACCTCCATTGCAGGCAGTCGCTGGAAAGTCGTGCGCAGCAATTCATGGCGCTCGACCAGCTGGGCCAATGCTGCCTGTAGGCGCGCAATGTCCAGCGGACCGTCAATGCAGACCGTACAGTGGGCACGGTAGGGCACTGCGCCGGCATCCGGCTGAAGTCGCCACAGGTGACTCTGCTGTGGGGAAAGGCGAAATCCTTCAATTGTTGCCTGTTGCACTGTCTATCTCCATGTTGCTAATCGAGAAAACATTTAAGCGCTGCACAATGGTGGAATCAGCGTTCTCTAACGCTGGACATGCGCAGTAGAGAATGCGCACTCCGCAAGGTGCAAGCTCTATTTGCTTTCTCTATAAGCACGCTCAAGCGTGGGGCACGGCGTCGATTGTTCACCGTCCAAGGGCATTGTTAGCGAGAATAACGGCTCCAACCCAGTATCAACGGAGCCTGGCAAAGAGCGCCGCTGCAAGCTCGCTGCAGGATATGTGCTAAACGCCAGCGTCGCTCCAAGCCCCGGCCATGGTTACAACGACTTTGCGTTCCCCCGCAAAGGGACCGCGACCGTGGGCGACGAGCATGTTGTCGAGCATGAGCAGATCGTTCTGCTGCCACGGGAACCGAACCGCGGTCTCGTCCATTACGCCGCGGATTGTATCGAGCACCTGTTCTTCAATGGGTGCCCCATCGCCATAATAGGTGTTGCGCGGCAGATCTTCGGGCGCAAATTCAGCCAGGAATCGCTCGCGCAATTCAGCTTTCAAGCTGGTAACGTGGAAGAGGTGGGCTTGATTGAACCAGACCATCTCTCCCGTCTGCGGATGTTTGGCCACGGCTTGGCAGATTTGGCGGGTGCGCAGACGGTCACCGTCTTTCCACTCAAAGTCAATATCATTGGCCCGACAGAAGGATTCCACGGCCGCTTTGTCATCGGTCTGAAAGACATTCTGCCAGGGCAGATCGAGGCCACCGCCATAGTTGCGCACGTACAGAATCTGTTTTTCGGCAAAGCGATCGCGGATCTTCGGGTCGATGCGCTGGTAAATGAGCCGGCTGTCCGCGATTGGGGTCTCGCCCCCCTCCGCTGCCACTTTCACCGAATAGAACCAGATCCGCAGCGGCCAGGTGCGGGTGTAGGCCATCTCGTTGTGCAGTGGGATCGATTCATCTTTTGGATATTCGGTAGAGCTGTAGACCTTGCCACTCACTTCGCTGCGGGGTGTGGAGCGATAGGTGTAATCGAGCAGATCGGCCCCCGCGACGGATTGGGTGAAGCGTTCAAACTCGTCGATTGTCGTTACGTGCCAGTTCCGGAATAGAATGCCCCCATGTTTGGCGAGCTGAGCGTTGATAAAATCCTGGTTACTTTCGGCCCAGGTACGCAGATTAAGTCCCTCTACGTTGGGATAGACGACCAGTGGTAGTGCATTATTTGACGGGAGCAACTCGGTTTTCACCATGCTCTCCTGCGACACACTGACTGTTTTGCGCTTGATACCGCCGATTTTTCTCGGTTGCGGTGGGGCAATGGATGCCATGGGTACTGTTCTCCTTATCAAACTAGATTCCACGCTGCGTAAAGAGTGGCCAATGCTACTGCGCCACGGAGCAAAAGCTGTTTGGGCAATGGACGGCCAGCGGTTACACCGGTTGACGTTGGCGGCGACGCAATTTCTGGCGGCTGGCCGCGGCCAACGTTGCTTCGGTCTCGGCCTGCTGGGTGCGACGATGAGCACCCAGCAGGGCATGAATGTCGGCGAGTTGTGCCGTGGGTTCGTTAACCAACGATTGCAAGACAAAGCTATATTCTGCTAGCCAGCGCTCGATGGTTTGCGCTTCGTAGAGATCGGCGTTGTAGAGCATTGTTGCTTGTAGACCAGCACCGCCCTCGCTGGCCGGGTTCTGGCGCACGAACAGGTGCAGATCGTGGCGCACAATTGTGTGCTCCCATGTCACCGGCTCGAGCGTGAGCTGGGGCAAGGAGAGCTCTTTGCTGACGCCCTCCTGAAGCTCAAATTTCATCTGGAAGAGGAGAGAGCGGCTCAAATCTCGATTCGGTTGCAGCTCTTCCACCAGCTTCTCAAATGGCAGGTCTTGGTGGGCATAGGCACCCAGTGCTGTTGTACGGACACGGGCCAACAGTTCGCGTACCGTTGGATTGCCCTTGAGGTTGGTGCGCAAGACCAATTGATTGACGAAAAAACCAATGAGTCCGGCGGTCTGGGCGTGGCTGCGATTGGCACTGTTGGTACCGATGACCAAATCCTCCTGGGCCGTGTGGTGGTAGACCAACAGTTGAAAGCCAGTCAGCAGCGTCATGAAGAGGGTGGTTCCTTCACGCTGGCTGAGTGCGCGCAATGCCTCACTCAGCTCGGGTGGCAGATCAATGCTCGCGCGCCGCCCCTGGTGTTCCTGCTCTTGCGGACGGCGATGATCGGGCGGCAGCGTGACACCGTCGGGCGAGTTGGCCAGCTGTCGACGCCAGTAGGCCAGGTGCTGTTCGAGCGGATCGCCCTGTAGCCACGTGCGTTGCCAATGCGCAAAATCTGCATATTGCAATGCCAGCTCGGGCACTGCTGCCGCAGTATCGGTGACAGAGGCGGTGTAGAGCGCGGCAATCTCTTGCACCAACAGATCCATTGACCAGGCATCGCTGATGATGTGATGCATGGTGAAGTAAAAAATGTGTTCCTCATCCGCCAACTGAATGAGGCCCAGCCGCAAGAGTGGGCCGCGCGCCAGGTCAAAGGGTTGTTGCGCATCCCGCGTGATCAGCTGGTGCACTTCTGCTTGCTGCGCTGCCGTGGGCAGATGGGTCAGATCGTTCACTGGTAGCGTCACTGGTTGGGGCGGCTGAATAGATTGTGCCGCTCCTTCTGCGGTGGTGAGGAAGCGCGTGCGC
This sequence comes from Caldilineaceae bacterium, assembly GCA_965228585.1. Taxonomy (GTDB): domain Bacteria; phylum Chloroflexota; class Anaerolineae; order Caldilineales; family Caldilineaceae; genus JAHBVH01. Next base: position 95,603 of record CBDDHX010000004.1, on the reverse strand, counting down.
AAAATTTCGTGGCGCTGCACAATGGTCGAGAGTGTGCTTTCCAGTGCAGCCACGTTGAGTGGCCCGCTGAGACGAAGCGCGCCGGGAATGTTAAAGACGGCACTGTGCGGATGCAGTTGATCGAAGAACCAGAGCCGCTGCTGTGCAAAAGAGAGCGGCATCTGCTCTGTACGGGCAACAGGAACCAGCGGCAACGCCTCTTCGCTGGCCTCGCCGCTCAGCGCCGCGGCAACGGCTTGTACCAGTTCCGCCACAGTACGCCGCGTAAAGAGCAGTTGAAATGGCAGCTCCACCTCGAAGGTGGCGGCCAGCCGTGCGGCCACCCGTGTGATCATCAGCGAATGCCCACCCAGTGCAAAGAAATCATCGTGCAGACCAACTCGATCTACCCCCAACACCTCCCGCCAGATTCCGGCCACCAACTCTTCGATCTGGGTGCGCGGGAGAGCAAGCTCCTCGTCTGCATCGCTCTGCATCATCGTCGGATCGGGCAGTGCACGGCGATCAAGTTTGCCGTTGGGTGTCAGTGGCAATTCGGCGAGGGGCACGAGCGCACTCGGTATCATATAGTCGGGTAGCCGCGCCTGCAGCTGAGCGGGCAAGTCAGCGGGCAGATCGGGCGGATCCTCGCCAACCGCAACATAGGCAATCAGACGCATCTCGCCGGCAGCCGTTGGTTGGCCAATCACCACGGCAGCGCTCACCGCGGCGTGGCTGCGCAATGCCGCTTCGATTTCGCCCAATTCAATGCGGAAGCCGCGGATCTTGATCTGGTGATCGAGACGACCGAGAAATTCGATGGCACCGGTGGGCAGCACGCGAGCAAGGTCGCCGGTGCGATAGAGGCGTGCGCCCGCCACGCCACTAAAGGGATCGGGCACAAAGCGCTCGGCAGTGTTGGCGGGCCGGTGCAGGTAACCGCGGCTGACCTGTGCGCCGCCAATATAAAGTTCGCCCGGCGTCCAGACCGGCACGGGTTGCAGCGCGTCATCCAAGATGTAGGCGTGGGTATTGGCCAAGGGGCGTCCAATGGGCACTGTTTCGCCGCGCACAGAACCAGACACAGAACCAGACACAGAGTCTGCTGGATCGGATGGTTCGGTTGGCGAAGGCAGTGGGTGGGTCAACACGCCCACGGTCGTTTCAGTCGGGCCATAGTGATTGATAATGGCGCACGCTGGATTGAGCGCCTGTACCCTGGCCACGAGATCGGGGCGCAACGCTTCGCCACCAATGAGCAGCCGCTGCCGTGGCAACAGCGCGCTGGCCCGTTCCGAACTCAGCAGCGCGGCCAGGTGCGAGGGCACAATCTTGAGCACGTCAACCGGATGTTGTTGAAAGTAGTCGGCCAGTGCATTGGGATCGGACGCGCGTTCCTGGCGGATGATGTGCAAGGTACCGCCGGAACAGAGGGCGGGAAAAATTGCACTGTTGCCCAGGTCGGCAGCAAACGTTGTTACCGTGGCGTAGGTGGCGGCGGCAGCCAATGCCAGCCGTTGCCCAATCGCCTGCACATAATTCACGAGGTTGGCGTGCGTAACACCAACGCCCTTGGGCTGCCCAGTGGAGCCGGAAGTGTAGAGCACATAGGCGAGGGATCGGGGATCAATCTCTGGCGATTGGTACCCCGTAAACCCAGGCGGATGCTCACAATCTTCGACAGCCGTGAGCAGAACAGTCGGCTCTGCATCCGCAAGCACGGTGGCGCGACGTTCGGCGGGCAGGTGGGGATCCAGCGGCAAATAGGCACCGCCCGCTTTGAGGGTGGCAAGCATGGCGACCAACAGGTCGAGCGAGCGGTCGAGGTCCAGGGCCACCAGCGTATCTCTGCCCGGCGAAGAGCCGACACCTTGCGCTTGCAAGGATGCAGCGAGCCGATTGGCACGATCATTGAGTTCGCGGTATGTCAGTTGCCGACCATCACAGCAAGCAGCAACGGTGTTGGGATGTTGAGCAGCTTGCGCTTCAAAGAGTTGATGAACCAGTTGCGGTGGGCCAAAATCCTCGGCGGTGGTATTCAGCGTTGTGAAGAGCTCTGCACGCGCCGCTTCACTCAGCAGTGAGTGGGCCGCGATTGGGAGATCGGGCGCGTGAAGCAGATTGCGCAACAGCGTACCGTACTGATCGGCCACGCGCGCCACCTCTTCCCCGGAATAGATGTTGGCGTCGTGAAGTAGCTGGAGAGCGAGTCCATCTGCCCTCTCCGCGCAGTGGAGCTTGAGTTGGAATTGTTCGCAACAGGCGTCAGCCGAGATCATGGTAAAGGTCACATCAGCGGCAGCAACCGGAGCGGGTGACGAAGTAGCTTCAAAGGCAAAGGGCAGCGACGCCACGGTACTCTCTTCTGCATTCATCAATCCCATTGCTTCCCACGAAAAGCACTCCTGCCAGGCCGCGGCCTGCTCTGCAACTGCCTGTAGCTCGCGCAGCACATCAACCAATGTGTGGTGGGCGGTCAATGGCACGGCGAGCGGCAGGTGGCGGGCATAGAGACCAATACCGCCCTGTAATTCGGCGTAGTTGCGACCATCATAGGCAACAGCGACCACACTGTTGGTCTGCTCGGTGAGCCGCCAGAGCAGGATCTGCCAGGCAGCCAGGAGCATGGTCGCCGGGGCGATCTGGTGGCGAGCGGCACCGTGAATGAGCTCTTCCGCTAGCGCAGCGTCGAGCGCGATGGGGAGACGGGCCGGGTGAAACGCTTGCGACTCGGCCAGCTCTGTGCTTTGCAGACGCGCACAGGGCAAAGAGGCGGTGCGAGCTGCACTCAACTCAGTCTGTTGCCAGTGAGCCAACCCAGCGGCAGCATCTTCCGAGTTCAGCAGATCGAGTTGCCACTCGGCAAAGTCAGCATATTGCATTGGCTCTGTGTCGGCTTCGACCGTTGCTGCTCCGCGCTGCGCCGCATAGGCTTGGCTCAGGTCGTGCACCAAAATTGTCAGGCCAGCAGCATCTGTACAGAGCGCTGGGAGTTCCAGCTGCAACCGATGGCGCTGGGGCGACTCTTGATGCAAGCGCACGTGGAGCAGCGGTCGGTGGGCAGATTGGGCCTGTGCTTGCGTCGCGTCAACAGTGGTATGTTGGCCATTCATGCTGAGCCGTTGCACGCTATCCACCACCACCTCCGCCGCTTCGCCAATGACCTGCAGCGGAATCGTCATGCCTGGCAAGCATTGAAAGGTGGTGCGCAAAATCTCGTGGCGCTCACAAAGGGCTTTCAGCGCGGCAGCGAGCGCGGCATGGTCGAGTGGACCATCCATTTGGACAGTTGCAGTTGCACGGTAGGGCAGCGCTTGCCCAGCGGCAACGCCCTGTTGGAGCAGCCACACCCGCAGTTGCTGTGGTGAAAGTCGAAAGCCTTCAAGCGCAGATTCGCTATTCATTGCTGTTTCCATTGGTAGAGTCATGAAGAGACCTCTGTTGATGACGATATGGCACCGACGGCTTTGCGGCGCACTGTACGTAATTTTTGACCCCGGGAACTCTTGAACGCTGTTTGTGCTTGCGCACGCTGCGTGCCTTCGATTGCGCGCAGATGAGCGAATAGCTCGGCAAGTGCTACGTCTGGGTTCTCCACCATCCGGGCCACAAGCGCCACAATCTGGTTGAAAAGTTGCTCGATAACCGCCGGTGTGAAGCGAGCAGTGTCATACAAGAGTTCGAGCGCCAATTCTGTGCCAGGCACCACCCGGAGTGTCAAGGGCAGATTGTTGTGAATGACCGCATCGATGTTGTCGATCCGCAAACCCAAGTTAAATTCGCGCAGGCTCTCTGTGTTGGTCGGATAGTTTTCAAAAACGACGATACTCTCAAAGAGTGATTCTTCCTGCGGTACGGCGCTCCAACTCTGCACCTGGGTCAGTGGGCTAAACTCATGGTGGCGCACGTCGCTCAGATGCTCTTGCAGCGCTCGCAACCACGGCACCAACGCAGCATCCGGTGTCAAGTGAACTCGCACGGGCAACGTGTTGATAAAGATGCCGATCATCGACTCTGCACCCGGCAGATCGGTCGGGCGTCCGGAGAGAGTCGTGCCAAAGAGAACATCCCGTTCGCCGCTGGCGTGACCGAGCAGCATCGCCCAGACGCCCTGGAGGATCGTGTTCAACGTCAGATCATGTGTGCGAGCCACTTTCTGCAACGCCGCGGTTGTCTCACGACTCAGGCGCTGTTTGTAGATAGCATCGCTCTTGGCCGGGCCAGGTCTGTTGCCATTGGTTGGCTGGGCAAAACGCAGCGGCGTCGGCGCGATGATGCCGTGCAGCGTCTGTTGCCAGAAGGTCGCGGCGGCATCCATATCCTGCCGTTGCAGCCAGGCAATATAGTTGCGGTAGGGATGCGGCACCGGCAGGTTCACCGGCTGTTGTTGCATTGCCCCCGCATAGAGCGTCAAGAGCTCTTTGAGCAACAGCGATGTTGTCCAGCCATCGAGCAGCAGATGGTGGCTGGTCCAGATCAGGCGGTAGTTGGTGTCGGTCAGTTGCAGCAGTGTAATGCGCATCAGCGGCGCGGTGTCGGGCTGAAACCCCCGTTGCCGATCCGCGGCCAAGAATGCCTGGCAGGCTGCCTCTTGTTCGGCAGGTGTGCGGTCGCGCCAATCGTGCTGTGTGGTGGGCAGGGTTACGTGACGCCGAACCATCTGGAGCGGTTCGGCCAACTTTTGCCAAACAAAGGCCGTGCGCAAAATCGCGTGGCGGTCGATTAGGCCCTGCCACGCTGCTGTCAATGCGGACACGTCAAGGTTGCTCAGATCACAGATGACCTGGTTGATGTAGACACTGCTCTTTGGCGACAACAGCGTTGCAAAGAGCATCCCCTCCTGCATCGCCGAGAGTGGATAGAGATCGTCAATGTTGCTGTCGTGGGCGGTGACCCGGTCGAGCTGCGCCTGATCCAGACTCGCCAGGGGGAAATCAGAGGTGGTGTAACCGCCTTCATCGGTCGTCTGACAATGTGAGATTAGCTTGCGCAGTTCGTTTAGCAAGCGCTGCGCAAGTTGAGTGATGGTGCTTTCCCGATGTAGATTGCGGCTGTAGGTCCACGCGATCTGTAGCTGTCCGTTGACCACGCGCCCGCTGATATCGAGCAGGTGGGGGCGTAGCCCCTTTGGATCCTGCGCCGGTCCCACGGGCTCGTCGACCAGGGCCAGCGGAAGTTCACTGGGCAGAGCCTGATCCAGTTGGCCGAGATAGTTGAAGCTGATCTCCGGTTCCGGCAGCATACGCAGTTGACGGAGACTACTATTGGCCTGGCTTTCACTGGCCTGACTTTCACTGGCCTGGCTTTCACTGGCCTGGCTTTCACTGGCCTGACTTTCACTGGCCTGACTATTATCGGCCAGATAGCGCAACAGAGCGTAGCTCATCCCTTTGTCGGGAATGGCACGTAGTTGCTCTTTGATGGCCTTGAGCGCGCGGCCCGGTTCGCGCTGCGATCCCGTTGACAGATAGACGGGATAGATGGTGGTAAACCAACCCACGGTTCGTGACAGATCGATCTCTGCCTCGCCGCCATCTTCCGCCAGTGATTCGCGGCCATGGCCCTCGAGGTTGATCAACAGCCCCGGTTCGCCTTTCCACTCGGCAAAGAGCTGAACCACCGCCGTGAGCAGCAGATCCTCAATCCGCGTGTGGTAGACCTCGGGCACTTCGTGCAAAAGCGCGTGCGTCTCATCCACCGTCAAGCTGGCGGTGACGGTGGCGCTCGACTCGGCGGTATTGGCCTGTCGCCCAGCGGGGAAATCAGATGGCAGCGGACCGGTTGGTCGTTGCAGCAGTGCCACCCAATCGGAAGCCTGCGCCTGAATCGTCGCGCGCGCTGCATGGCGGTTCAGCTGTTGCGCCCACTGCTGATAGGACGTGGTTTTTGGCAAAAGGCGAGTCGGTTTCCCGTGCACCAGTTGGCCGTAAAGCATGGCCAGGTCGGAGAGCAGGATACGCCACGAAACGCCATCCACGGCCAGGTGGTGAATCACGAAGAGCAGTCGGCCCGATTGGCCACCACCGCGGTCGAACAGAGCGACGCGCAACAGTGGCCCATTCCTCAGATCGAGGCTCTGTTGCAGCGACGTGGCGTGCCGTTCAATTGCAGCCGGCTGCTCGGCTTCTGGCAAGGAAGCGAGATCAACTTGCGTGAAGATTGACATCTCATCAGACGCCGCATTTACCTGCTGCCAGCCGGTTGCATCTTGAGCAAAGCGCAGACGCAGCGCATCGTGGTGTAACAGCAGGTGTTGTAGCGCCACCTCCAGCAGCTGCGGATCCAGTGGCTCGTCTACGGCAAAGAGCAAGGTCTGGTTAAAGTGATGGGGTGTCGGTAAATCTTGGGCAAAGAACCAATGTTGGATCGGTGTCAAGGGCACGGGACCAGTGATCGGCCCTTGTTCGGCTTGCACGGCAGGCATGGTTGCCGCCATCGACGCCAATTCGGCAATGGTCGGATGTTGGAAGAGTTGGCGAGGCGTCAGACGCAACCCCTGTTGCCCAGCCTTCCCAATGACCTGGATACTCAGGATCGAATCGCCGCCAAGCTCAAAGAAGCTATCGTAAATTCCCACCCGCTCGACGCCAAGTACCTGCGACCAGATCGTGGCCAGTTGTTCTTCGGTGGGTGTGCGCGGTGCAATGTAGGTCTCGTCATCGGTTTGCGCCTCTTCGGGCGCGGGCAGTGCCTGGCGGTCAACCTTGCCGTTGGCGTTGAGCGGCAGCGCGTCGAGCATCACGAAGAGTGCGGGTACCATGTAGTCGGGCAGCGTGCCCTGCAGGTGCTGACGCAGCTCGCCCGCGCTCGGTGCGGGCTCGCGCTCGGCCACGGTGTATGCCACCAACTGCTTGCCACCCCCGTTGTTGCCACGGGCCACCACCACCCCGGCCCGGATGGCCGGATGGCTCACCAGCGCCGTCTCGATCTCGCCCAGCTCGATGCGGAAGCCTCGCACCTTCACCTGCGTGTCCCCCCGGCCCAGGAACTCGATCGTCCCATCCGCCAGCCAACGCACTAGGTCGCCCGTGCGGTAGAGCCGCGCCCCCGCTTCCGTGCTGTAGGGGTGGGGCACAAAGCGCTCTGCCGTCAGCGCCGCCCGGTGCAGATACGCCCGCGCCAGCCCCGCGCCACCAACGTAGAGTTCACCCGCCACCCCCACCGGCACCGGCCGCAGCTGCCGATCCAGGATGTAGACCTCGGTGTTTGCAATCGGCTTGCCAATGCTCACGCTGTTGCCCACCGCGTCCACCGTGGTCATCGGGTGGCAACAGGTGAAGGTCGTGTTCTCCGTTGGGCCATAGCCGTTGATGAGCGTGCACGCCGGCAACTCGGTCAGCACCTTGCGCACGTGTGGCACCGAGAGCACATCTCCCCCGGCCAACAACTGCCGCACCCCACGCAGATCCTCGAGCCGCTCGTCGACCATCAGGTGGAAGAGCCCCGCCGTCAACCAGAGGCTGGTGACCCCTTCACGGCGGATGATCTCACCCAACTCGGCCAATGCAGGCGTGTGCGGCGGGAAGAGCACCAGTTTGCCGCCATTGAGCAGGCTGCCCCACAGCTCCAGCGTCGCCGCGTCAAAGGAGATGGGCGCAAATTGCAGCCACACCTCATCCGCGCCCAGCTTGGCAAAATTGGTCTCCTTTACCAAGCGCACCACGCTGCGGTGGCGGATGCAGGTCCCCTTCGGTCGCCCCGTCGAGCCGGAGGTGTACATGATGTAAGCCAGATTCTCCGCCCCTGCCGCGCTCACGGGGTTGTCGGCGCTGCGCTGCGCCAGCAGCTTATCACTATCAAGCTCATCACTGGCGAGCATATCACTGTCAAGTGCAAGCGTGGTGACCCCTGGCATCTGCGCCGCGGCGAGGGCCGCGGTCACCGCCGCCTGCGTGCCCGGCTGACTGAGCACCACCCCCGGCTGGGCATCGGCCAGCATGAACGCCAGCCGCTCCGCGGGATAGGTCGGGTCGAGCGGCAGATACGCGCCCCCCGCTTTCAGAATCGCCAGCGTGCCAATGACCATCTCCAGCGAACGCTCCATGCAGAGCCCCACCGGTCTCTCTAGCCCCACGCCCAGCCGTTGCAGATGGTGCGCCAGCCCATTCGCCCGCTCGTTCAGCTCGCGGTAGCTCAGCGTCGCGTCGCCAAAGACGAGTGCCACCGCATCGGGCGTGGCCGCGGCCTGCGCGGCAAAGAGCTCGTGGACAGACGCGCCGTGGGGGTAGGCACTCGCCACACCCGCCCACTCGCGCAGCAGTAGCTGCTGCTCCGCAGTTGGCAACAGTGGGAGACGCCGAACCGGGTAAGTTGCCGTGGACAGATGCTCCCCCATAGCCGCCAGCAACGTTTGCAGATGGCCCATCATGCGCTCGATTGTCACCGCGTCGAACCGGGCAGTGTCATAGACCAGGCGCAGGCTCAGTTCAGGACCGGGAGCCGCAACCAGCGCCAGTGGATAGTTTGTCTGCTCGGCAGAGCGCACATCGGTGATTCGTAACCCCGCAACCTCACGCGTCAGAGTGTCACCGACTGGATAATTTTCAAAGACAACGATGCTCTCGAAGAGGGGCTCGCCTTGGGGAACGGCGCTCCAGCGGTGAATCTGGGGCAGCGGACTGTACTCATAGTCTCGAATGGCGGCCTGCTGTTGCTGCAACAGTTGCAGCCATTCAACCAGCGGCAGATCGTCCGGCACCGACACCCGCACCGGTAACGTGTTGATGAAGAGGCCAATCATGGTCTCGGCACCTGGCAGGTCGGTGGGACGGCCAGAGACGGTGACACCAAAGACCACCTCTTCACTCCCGTTGTAGCGGCTCAAGAGCAAAGCCCACGCACCCTGCAAGAGTGTGTTGAGCGTCAGACCATGCTGCCGCGCCCTGTTTTGCAGTGCCGCTGTGGTGGCTGCTGGCAAATTAGCATGGCGCTCCTTGCTCACGCTCATGCTGCTATCCTGCGCGGTCGCGGCACGGTCTACCACGAGCGCCGTCGGGGCGGCGAGATCGCTCAACTGGGCACGCCAGAAGCGTTCGGCCGCGGCCAGATCTTGCTGCTTGAGCCAGCGAATATAGTCGCGATAGGGGCGACTGCGTTCCAACTGTATTTGCGGCCCAGTCCCTTCCGGTTGGACTCGCGCGCTCTGAACCCTTGTGTAGTGGGTGAAGACTTCCTGCAACAGCAGCGGTATACACCAGCCATCGAGCAAGATGTGATGGTGACTCCAGACCAAATGGTAGCAATCATCAGCCACCCGCAACAGGGCCAAACGCATGAGTGGTGGCGTTGCCAGATCGAAGCTGCGCACTCGATCGGTCTGGCAGAAAACATCCAACCGCGCCTGTTGTTCACGCGGGGGCAACTTCCGCCAATCCTGCTCTGTCAGAGGTAGCTCGACACGACGGTAAACAACCTGAGCGGGCTCCTGGCGGGCCTGGCCCACAAAGCCCGTGCGCAGAATCGGATGCCGCGCAATGACCTGTGACCAAGCGTGTGCAAACGCCTCGGTATCGAGCGCACCATGGAGCGTACAGGTCAACTGAACGCAGTAGAGCGCGGCATCCGGTGCATAGAGCGTGTGAAACCAGATTCCCTGTTGCATTGGGGAAAGTGGATAGATGTCTTCAACCGTTTGTTTACTCATCATAGATAGTTCCTGGTACAGACAAGGTTCCTGCAGTAGAAACGCATGGAAAGCCAGCACATCAGAATTCGGCAACCAGAAATTGGCAACGAGAAATCGGCAAGCAAGCAGCCTTGGGCCGCAATGGGAAGGGACGACGTGGCATTCCGGGCAACCAACAGCTTCTGGTGCTCTCCCGAAATGCGTCGAACCCACAACAATTTATGCCAGTGTCCCGGAGCGACCGCGAGGGTACACCTCTACAGCAACTGCCCAGTGGTTTGTTTGGCGCTATTCTGGGCAGAGTGGAACGTAAATTTTCTGATGCTAGCATCCACACCGCCACAATGGACGATGCCATGCCATGTTGATTTGGTCTTCTAATCCGCCGTGTTGGCCACCTCGGCCAGAATCTCGTCCAGATCCTGCTGATCCCAGCCAAATTCGTCGACATCGGTGGCGGTGATCGCCAGATCGTCGGCGTTGAGGCAGTGGGCGATCGTTGCTTGCAGCGCTTGCTGATAGGTTTCGGCAAGCTGCATGATGGTGGCTTGCTCATATAGCGCGGTGCTGTAGAGCCACGCCACCTGGAGCTGTCCGTCTTGAACCCGGGCCAGCAGATCGATCAGGTAGGGCCGTCGATTCTGCGGGCCCTGGTTGGGGCCACTCGACTCGGTGGCCTGACGGATCGAGCCTGTTTCCGGCAACACGTGATCCAACTGGCCGAGATAGTTAAAGCTCACTTGCGCCTGTGGCAAGTTGCGCAGTGCATCGCCAACCGCGGGCGGTGCCAGATGGCGCAACAGCCCAAAGCCGATCCCCTGCTGTGGTGTGCGTCGACATTGCTCCTTCACCGCTTTGAGCAGGTCGCCGGGCGTTGCAAGCGAACGACCCAACTCGAGCAACAGCGGATAGACCGTGGTAAACCAACCGACGGTGCGCGAGAGATCGACATCTGCTGGAAATTCACCATTCTCGCTCTTCCCGGTACCCTGCTCGGCAAAGAGATCGGCCCGGCCATGGCTCTCCACATCGATCAACAGATGGCTCGCGCCAGTCCACTGTGAGAGACTCTGTGCCAACGCTGCCAACAGCAGATCATTGATGTCGGTGTGATAGGCGGCGGGCACGGCATGGAGCAGAGCCTCCGTCTCCTCGATTGACAAGGAAAGCTGCACCTGCGCTGTAGTGGCGGCCAGATTCTCACCCGCGGGCATGTCGAGTGGCAGCGGAGCAACCTGTTCCCACGGCAACTTGAGCCACCAATCTACCTCTGCGTGCAGTGCGGGTGCGGCAGCATAGTCAACCAAGCGCTGTGCCCACGTCTGAAACGCAGTTGTTTTGGGTGGCAGCTGAATTGGCTGAGCATTGCGCACCTGTTCATAGCTCGACAGGAAATCGGTCAGTAGAATGCGCCAGGAAACACCGTCAATGACGAGATGGTGAATGATCAACAAGAGTCGATCGCCACACTGCTCATTGCCGTGAACGTAGAGCGCGCGCAGCAGCGGTCCGTTGGCCAGATCAAGCGCGGCCTGCTCTTCAGCGGCCGCGGCTTCAATGGCGGCGGTGAAGGCTGACGGGCTCAGGTGCGCAAGATCGGCAACAGCAAAAGCAAAGCTTTGCGCATCTGGTGCCGTGCTCTTCTGCGCTATCGCGTTCTGCTTCGCGCTGGTCTGCTTCGCGCTGGTCTGCTCCGCGCTGGCGTCGGTGCGATGGAAGCGCAGCCGCAGTGCATCGTGGTGATACACGAGGGCCTCGAGCACGGCGGGTAGCAGCGCAGTGTCAAGCGGCTCATTGAGCGCCAGCAGCAATGATTGGTTCCAGTGCTGGGGCGTGGCAAGCGCCTGGGCAAAGAACCAATGTTGAATGGGCGTCAAGGGCACCGGGCCACTGATCAAGCCCTGTTCTGCGGCAACGACCCGGGCTGTGCCGGCCACGGCTGCCAGCTCCGCGATGGTGGGGTGGAGAAAGAGTTGCTTCGGTGTCAACCCCAACCCCGCGGCGTTGGCTTGGGTAATCGTCTGAATGGCAATAATCGAATCACCGCCCAGTTCAAAGAAATTATCGTGGCGTCCCACCTGCTCTACCCCCAGCGCCTGCTGCCAAATTTCGGCCAGCGCTGCTTCGGCGGGAGCTGCCGGGGCCGCAAAGGGCAGTGCCGGGTCCAGCCGGCTCTGTTCCGGTTCTGGGAGTGCCTGTCGATCGACCTTGCCATTTTGAGTCAGCGGGAGCGTCAATAACGGCACAAAGAAGCGCGGGATCATGTAATCGGGCAGCTGTTGCTGCAGGAAGGTGCGCAATTCATTGCCTGCCAACGCACGGCTGCTTTCATCACGCTTCTCGCCTGTACTCTTCTCGCCTGTACTCTTCTCGCCTGTTGTGAAATAGGCAGCCAGACGTTTCTCGCCGTGTGCGCCAGGCTGTACGACCACAACAGCCTCACGCACGTCCGGGTGCTCGCAGAGACGAGCTTCGATCTCACCCAATTCCACACGGTAGCCGCGGATCTTGACCTGATTGTCGAGCCGGCCCAGGCACTCGAGTTGGCCGTCGCTGCGATAGCGCACCAGATCACCAGTGCGATACATGCGCGTCCCTGGTTGTTGGCTGAAAGGATCGGGCACGAAACGCTCGGCAGAGGTGCCTGGTCGGTTGAGATAGCCGCGCGCCACCCCGGCACCGCTGATGTAGAGTTCACCGGGTACGCCAATTGGCACCGGATTGAAATTGCGATCGAGCACGTAGACGCTGGTGTTGGGGATGGCCCGCCCGATGGGAACATTGCCCTTGCCCCGCCACTTCACTCCCTCGTAGACAACACAACCAACCACCGTCTCCGTTGGGCCATATTCGTTGAAGAGCAGTGTGTCGGGCGCATGGCGTTGCCAGAAGGCGACCTGTTCGGCCAGTAAATTCTCGCCGCCAATGACAAACGCATGGGTCAAGTTCTTGGCCTCGGCCGCGGGCACCAAGTGGTTGAGCACCTCCAGATGAGCTGGCGTGATCTTGATGAGGCTAAACTTTTCATGCGTGCTGCTCTGGCGGGCACGCATGGCATTGCTGAGCGCCTCAATGTCGTCGGTCTCTGGCAGCAGGTGGACAGCCCCGCCCACGAGCAAAGGTGAAAAGAGGCCAGTGATGGTGGCATCAAAGGCAATGGTTGAATGGACCAACGCGCCACAGCCTTTGTCGAGCGGGTAGGCTTCGAGACACCAGTGTAGATAGTTGGTCAGCCCACCGTGTGTGATCAACGTACCTTTGGGCAGGCCGGTGGAGCCAGAGGTATAGATGACATAGGCCAGATGCTGGCTGTGAAGCGCGGGCGATGGATCGTGCGCTGTTGGTTCTGTCCCAGCCAACGCCGCTTGAACGGTCGCGGCGGTGAGCACGAGGTGTGGCTTGGCGTCATCGATCATGAAGGCCAGCCGCTCATCCGGCAGCTTTGGATCCAGTGGCAAGTAAGCACCACCCGCCTTGAGCGTGCCGAGCAGTGCAATCAACATGGTGAGTGACCGTTCGAGTTGGATCCCAACGAGCACATCGGGACCAACCCCCTGGGCCTGTAAATATGCGGCCAGCTGATTGGCACGTTGATCGAGCTCAGCGTAGGTTAACTGGGCATCACCACAGACCGCGGCGATCTGATCGGGGGTATGTGTCGCCTGTGCGGCAAACAGCTCGTGCACCGGCAAGAATGGCCACTCTTGCTTGCGCCCATTCCAGGTCCGCAACAGTTGATCGCGCTCCGCCACCTCGAGCAGCGGTAGTGCGGCAACACGCCGACTTGGGTCAGCGACTATGCCTTCAAACAAGGTCTGCAAATGGTTGACCATGCGCTGCACAGTCGTTGCGGCGAAGAGGTCGGTATTGTATTCGAGAGCGCAGCGCAGGGTTTCGCCTTCATCCGTGACAAAGAGCGTCAGATCAAATTTGGCCGTGCCGTTGTGCAGATCGCTGCTGGCAATCGCTAGCCCGGCAACCTCATGCTCCTGCAACGGCGCGTCTTGCATGGCGAACATTACCTGGAAGAGCGGACTGTGACTCATTTCGCGGTCGGGCCGCAGCGTGGCAACGAGTCGCTCAAAGGGCAAATCCTGGTGTGCAAAGGCACCGAGGGCCATGGCACGCACTTGCTCCAAGAAGCGACGTACGGTTGGGTTGCCGGACAAGTCGCCGCGCAGCACAAGCGTGTTGGCAAAGAAGCCAATGAGCCCCTCCGTCTCCACCCGGTTGCGGTTGGCAACGGGTGTCCCAACGGCAATCTTCGTCTGCCCAGTGTAGCGATAGAGCAGGATCTGCCACGCGGCAAGCAGGGTCATGAAGAGAGTGACATTTTCCTGGCGGCTGAGATGGCGCAGCGCAGCAGTTTGTGGCGCGGCAACCGTGAATTCGTGCACGGCACCGTTGTAGCTCTGCATGGCCGGGCGGGGACGATCGGTGGGCAGCTTCAGGAGCGTTGGCAGATCGTTGAGCTGTTCGGTCCAGTACGCAAGTTGTGCAGCGAGTGGATCCCCAGTGAGCCAGGAGCGCTGCCAGTGGGCAAAGTCGCTGTATTGAATTGGCAGCGGGGGCAAGTCCGGCACGTGACCACCGGCCAAGGCTCGATAGAAGTGCGTGAATTCCTGGGCCAGGATCCGCATCGACCAACCGTCGCTAATGAGGTGGTGCATGGTAATCAACAGCACGTGTTCCCCATCGCCCAACTGGAGGAGGACGAGACGCAACAGTGGGCCGTGGGTTGGATCAAAGGGAGAGCGAGCGGCCGTGGCTGCACGTTCTTGGAGGGCGGCGTCTTGCTCCGCGCCAGCGAGATCGCTCAGGTCAATCCGGGTGATTTCGATCGGGGCGTGTGGCGCAATGACTTGAACCGTCTGCCCCTCAACCGTCTGTACGGTCGTGCGCAGCGCGGCGTGGCGCGCCACGATCCGTTGGAAGCTCGTGGTCAGTGCCACCAGATTAAGTGTGCCACGTAGGCGCACGGCTGTGGCAATGTTGTAGGCGGGGCTCTCCGGTTCGATCTGGGCCAGTACCCAGAGACGCTCTTGGGCAAAGGAGAGCGGTGGTGGCCCCGCTGCTGTCACGGGAACAAGCGCGGGCTCTGTTGTTGGCTGCTCGGTGTGCTGGTCGAGGATCTCGGCGGCCAAGGTCGCGACGGTCGGTGCCGCAAAGAGTACAGCCAGTGGAAGCTCCACGTTGAAGCTCTTGCGAATGCGTGCCACGAGCTGTGTTGCCAGCAATGAGTGGCCGCCCAGGGCAAAGAAGTCATCGTGGATGCCCACTTGTTCCAGATTCAACACCGCGGCCCACAGTTCGGCGAGCAGTTCTTCTGTCGCGTTGCGGGCTGGCACATAGGTGCTGATTGGTGCGCGCTCGGTCTGATCAGGTGTAGGCAAGACCCGACGATCCACCTTGCCATTGGGCGTCAACGGCAAGGCATCGAGCAATATCAGTGAACTGGGCACCATGTAGTCGGGCAGCCGCTGCTGGAGGTGGGATCGAACGGCACTGCGCAACTGCTCGTCGCTGCTCCAGAACAACCGTGGCTGCGCGGGCGGTGAAGTGCTGCCATTTGGTGGCGTACCATTGCCACTGCTCGCAGCGGCCACGGACTCTACCACGCGCTGATCGCGCGTGGCATAGACACTAAAAAGCCCGGTGTCGCTGAGCATCTGCTCCTGTTCCACTGTCACGGCATAGCCCTGGGCACTGAGCAGTTCGGTAATCGCTTGCAGCCGCCCCTCGCGGTCGTGTACCTCCAGGACGATCTGGCGGATCTTGGGCCAGTCAGCTGTGTCAATGCCGCGGAGGACATCAAGCTCACTCTTTTCCACATCGATCTTAAGCAGATCAATGTGCGCGACTTGCTCCTCGGCCATTACGCTGGAGATGGTTCGAAATTGTGCGGTAATTGTTTGGCTGTGCAACCGCTCTGTCAACATCTCGTCAACCAAGCTCGCCTCACCCGTGTTGGCCAGTTCCAGATCTTCATTCATCAAAAAGGAGCTGATGACCGCATGTTCATCGGCACCGTCGGCAAAGCGTCCCGACATTACGGAAACTTCCGGATAAAAGGTGAACGTATCCTGTCCTTCGCTCGCGGCCAATCCACAGTTGTAGAGCTTGGTCTTTAGCCCATAGAGCGTGGTGTTGAGACACAACAGCTCGAAGATTGCGGGAACGGGCTCAAAGGCGTGGATGGTGGCATCGGGATAGAGTTGGCCAATTTGCAGCGCAAAGATTCCCATGTTGGCACCCACATCGAAGATGCAACTCTCGGGATCCAGGGTGATCCCGTGCTTGAGATAAGCGTGCTCCTCAAAGATCTCCCGGTACATGAAGTCGGTTTCGCTGCGATTCTTGTAGAAGACAGTCATGCCGTTGGGCAGCTCGTAGCGCGGGTGGCCATTGACCAGCCCTTCGCGCGTCAAGCGCAAAATCTCGCGCACGGGGCGGGCGTGCTGTTGGTCGGGCACAAGATAGGCGCTGAGCCGCACGTCATCGGCGCTGTTGGCGTGGGCCAGAACAACAGCCTCTCGCACCGCGGGATGGGCGACCAGGGCGGCCTCGATCTCGCCCAGCTCAATCCGGAAGCCACGGATCTTCACCTGGTGATCGATGCGACCCAGGTACTCTAGCTCCAGCGCGCCCTCGGTGGCGGTGGGGAGATAGCGTGCCAGATCGCCTGTTTTGTAGAGCCGTGCACCTGGCCGCCGGCTGAAGGGGTCGGGCACGAAACGGTCCGCCGTTAGATCGGGACGCCCCAGATAGCCGCGGGCAACACCAGCCCCACCAACATAGAGTTCACCCGGCACGCCGGCTGGCACGGGGCGATGGTACCGATCGAGCAAATAGAGTTGCAGATCGGGGATGGGGCCACCGATGAGGCTCGCGGGCGTGCGTTCCAGGTCGGCAACGGTCAGCGGGCGATAGGTAACGTGCACCGTGGTTTCGGTAATGCCATACATATTGACCAGCTGTGGCTGCTCGTCACCATGCCGATCAAACCAGGGACGCAGGCTCTGTAGCTCCAGCGCTTCGCCCCCAAAGATGACGAGGCGGAGATGTGGCAGAGATAGTTCATCGCCCACTGGTTCATCACTCGCCGGCGTCTGATTCTCGATGATCTCTTCCTCCGCTTGAATCAGTTGGCGAAAGGCAGAGGGGGTTTGGTTTAGAACAGTCACGCCCTCTTTGCGCAGCAAACGGTAGAAAGCCGTGGGCGTCCGGCTAATCGCGTGGGGAACGATGACAAGCTGCCCCCCATAGAGCAGTGCTCCCCAAATCTCCCAGACGGAAAAATCGAACGCGTAGGAGTGGAAGAGCGTCCAGACATCATGCTCGTTAAAGTTGTACCAGGATGCCGTTGCTGCAAAGAGCCGGGTGACATTGGCGTGGCTGACAACAACACCTTTTGGTTGCCCCGTGGAGCCAGAGGTGTAGATGACATAGGCCGTGTTGGCCGCGATGCTCTGGCTGACAGGATCGGTCGTGGGTACCCCATCAAGTGTTTGCTCGACTTGATCCAGGCAGGTAAGCTGGAGATTGACGCCAGAGAGGCGATCTGCCAGTGATTGTTGGGTTAGAACCAGAGGCGTCTTGGCATCCGCAAGGATGTAGGCCAAACGCTCGGGCGGATAGACAGGATCGAGCGGGAGATAGGCGGCACCAGCTTTGAGGGTGGCGAGAATCGCGACGATCATCTCCGGAGAGCGATCCAGCAGCAGCCCAACGCGATCTTCGGGGCCGACGCCGCGCTCTTGCAGATAGTGGGCGAGTCGATTGGCGCGGGCATTCAGCGCCGCATAGGTCAGCTCCTGGTCGTCACAGCGCACGGCAATGGCATTGGGACGCCGGGCAGCCTGTTTGGCAAAGCGCTGGTGAATGGGCTCGGCTTGAGCGAATTGCTCATCCTCGCCTTTGGAGGCAAGAAGACGCGTCTCTTCGGCTTGGGTGAGGAGCGGTAGATCGCGCAGGTGGCCGTGCGGATTGGCCAGCATGCCAGCCAGTAAGGTGCGATAATGGCCCAGGAGACGCTGAACCGTCGCTTGGTCGAAGCGCGTGCCGTCATAGAGCACACGCAGCCAAAGCTCATCACCGGGCACAACCATCAGACTCAAGGGATAGCTGTTCTGTTCAATGGAGGTGATATCGGTAACCTGAAGAGCAGCAAGTTGGCCCAAATGGAGCGCATCCGCGGGATAATTTTCCAGTGCAAAGACAGTTGAAAAGAGCGGCTGGTTGTGGGGCAGCTCACTCCACTGTTGCACATCGACCAGAGGGCTATGTTCGAATTGGCGCAAATCAGCCAATCGCTCCTGCAATTGCTGGAGCCAGGGCAGCAAGGAGGTGTCCGGCGCAACCGCCACGCGCAACGGCAGTGTGTTGATGAATGGGCCAACCATTGCCGCCACACCGGGTAGCGCGGCAGGACGGCCAGAGACGACAGTGCCAAAGAGCACATCATCGCGACCGCTGTAACGGCTGAGCAGCAGCGCCCAAGCACCCTGCAAAAGCGTGTTGAGCGTTAACTGGTGTTGACGAGCGAAGCTCTGCAACCCGGTGCCAATTGTCACCGGCAGTCGGACCGATTCTTCCGTATATTCGTGTGCTTGATATTCGTGTGCTTGACCATTGGCAGGCGGGGCAATCTGATCCACGGCTAGCGCTGTCGGGGAGGTAAACCCAGCCAATGTTGTGCGCCAGAATGCTTTTGCTTGGGCCAGATCCTGAGTCTCCAACCATTTGATGTAGGCGCGATAGGGCTGGGCCGCAGAATGAGCGCCCGCTTCACCACGACAAATTGCCGCGTAGTCCGCCATTACCTCGCGCACAAGCAGGGGAAGTGACCAGCCATCGAGCACCAGATGGTGTGCGCTCCAGATGCAACGGTAACAGTCCTCTTCCAGTTGGATCAGGGTGAAGCGCATGAGTGGCGGCTTCTGCAGATCAAAGCCAGCACGCCGGTCCTTGGCCAGAAAGGTAGAGAGGCCGGTGTTCTGCTCCGTCGCCGACATCGCGCGCCAATCTTGTTGGTCCCAGGGCAAGGTGGCCTGACGGCGCACGACCTGCAGCGGCTCTGTGCGATTCTCCCAAACAAAGAGCGTGCGCAACACTGAATGGCGATCCACAATGCGTTGCCACGCTTGTTGAAAAGCGGCCACGTGGAGCTCGCCGGTCAATGTAAAGCAGAACTGGGCAAAATAGACCCCCGCGGCTGGCTCTAGTTGGCTGTGAAAGAGCATTCCCTGCTGGACAGGGGAGAGCGCGTAGATGGCTTCAATGTTGTTGGTGTTAGACATTGGTCTCCAACTCGCTTAATTCCAAGAGTAGATCGTCAAGTTCATCTGCGTTTAGCGTGACATCAAGGTCAATGGCGAGCTCGGCAGCAGCGGTGGCAGATTGGGTGCCGTAGACGAGCAGCGACCGCAGATATTGCATATACTGCTCGGCAACAGTCTGTAGCGTGGTGCGATGGTGCAGCGATTGGCTGTAGCCCCAACGCACCACCAACTGATTCTGCGCCACCCAACAGTTCACTTCGATCATGTGTGGGCGCACTGCCTGTGGACTGCGGCTGGTGCCATCAACAATCGAAACCCGTTGCCAGAGGGCAGAGGCAGCGAGGTTGCCATCGGTCTGCCCCAGATAGTTGAATGAGATCTCTGCTTGCGGCTGTGCTGCCAGGGCATCAACAATCTGCGCTTCCTGGCATAGATAGCGCAGGAGGCCATGGCCAATGCCTTCGTTGGCGATCTGATCCAATTGGGTGCTGACTCTGCTGAGATCCGTCACGTTATCGTCTGCCCGACCGATGCTGAAAAGCACGGGGTACAGATTGGTGAACCAACCGACGGTGCGCGACAGGTCCAGATCATCAAAGAGCGGGACGCGGCCGTGGCTCTCCAGATCGACCAACACTTGATGGCTACCACTCCAGGAGCGAATCGTTTGCACCAAGGCGGTGAGCAGCAGGTCGTTGAGACCAAAGTGGGTAGATTGGGGCAGCGTATGGATCAGCTGCTGTGTCTCGTCACGCGTGAGCGAACACTCCACGTGGGCTGCCGTGGCTTCGGTGTTGTCGGTCCCAGGCAGGTCGATTGGCAGTGGTTCTGGGGCCGCTGGGCTGGCGAGCCAATAGATCGCCTCAGTCTCCATTGCCACGCTCTGAGCATACGCCTGCAGCCGGGTCGCCCACTCTCGGAATGAGGTGGTCTTGCGGGGAAGGTGCACGGTTTCCCCCGCTGCCAGCTGACAGTAGATCCGCTCCAAATCTTCAAGCAGAATCCGCCACGAGACGCCATCGACGGCCAGATGATGGACAATGAGCAACAGACGCTGCGGTTGATCGGCTCCCCGCTCAAAAAGGGCGATCCGCAAGAGCGGACCAAGCGCCAGATCAAAATCGGTCTGCAAGCGAGCTTCGGTTGCCTGCATGCTCGCTTGCGCTTCCGCAGCGGATAATCTCGATACATCCTTGAAGCAGAAGCACGGGCTGTGAGCCAGCTCAGCATTGTAGCCTTGCCAGCCGCCCTCCGTGTGCCGATAGGTTAGGCGGAGCGCGTCGTGATGGGCGACCAAATGATCGACCGCCGTGCGCAACCACTCTGGATCCAAGTGGCTTGCCACGTCAACCCAAAGCGCCTGATTCCAATGATGATGGTCACTCTGCTGCTGGCTTAGGAAGCGCTGCTGGATTGGCGTGAGCGGAACCGGTCCGGTGACCAGTCCCTGTTCGGCCTCAATTTGGGGTGTCGAGTTGGCCACCGCGGCCAATTCGGCAATGGTCTGGTGCTGAAAGAGATCCTTGGGCGCCAGGTGAATCGCAGCCTCACTCGCCAAGGCCACCATCTGGATTGCCTGGATCGAGTCACCGCCCAGCGTAAAGAAATTATCGTGGATGCCAATATCGGTTCGGCCCAGAAGCTGCTGCCAGATAGCCACCAGGCGTTCCTCGGTCGTTGTACGGGGGGCAGCGGTTTGGACCTCCCGATCGGGCTCGGACCAAGATGGCATGGGCAGGCTACGGCGATCGACCTTGCCGTTGGACAAATGAGGTAGTGCCGTCAAACTGACAAAGTGCGCGGGTACCATGTAGTCGGGCAACCGCTGCTTTAGAAACGCACGTAACTCAGCTTGCACTGGCTCATGCCCCTGTTGACTGGGATCCTGTTGGCTGGCATCTTGATTGGCAAAGAGAGTGTACGCGACCAACCGTAATCTATCGGTCTCATCCTGTTGGCAAACCACCACGGCCTGTTGCACCGCGGGGTGTGCCTCCAGTGTGGATTCGATCTCGCCCAACTCGATGCGGAAGCCGTGCAACTTGCACTGATTGTCCAGCCGGCCCAGGAATTCAATGCTACCTTCGGCGTACTCCTCGGTGGTCAAATAGCGTACCAGATCACCGGTTTTGTAGAGTCGCGTGCCTGGTTCCGCGCCAAATGGATCGGGGACAAAGCGCTCGGCAGTGAGAGCAGGACGGCGATGATAGCCGCGGGCCAGATTGCTCCCCCCAATGTATAGTTCACCGGGGACGCCGGCGGGGACGGGCCGCATCTGTTGATCCAGCACGTAAAGCTGGGTGTTGTCGATGGGACGACCAATGGGCACAGCGTGGCCCGTGCTCTGTCGGTCACCATGCCAAGCCGCAATCTCAACAGTCGCTTCGGTGGGGCCGTAGAGATTGGTCAGGGTGGCATTGGGCAGCTGCTCAAAAAAGTGATCACGCAAATCGGGCGTGAGTGGCTCGCCACCACAGAAGAGGCGCTGGAGGCTTGTGCAGGCACGCAGACGATCCTGGGAGAGCAGCAGACGCAACAGGGAGGGCACGAGCTGCAGCGTGGTAATGCCCTGCTTGATGATCGTCTCGCGCAGGTAGAGCACGTCGGCGTGACCGCCCGGCTGCGCCATGATCAACTGGGCACCGGACCACAGGGGGGCATAGAATTCCCAGACAGATGCGTCAAAGCTAAAGGGCGTCTTCTGCAGCACGCGGTCTGTTGGTGCCAAGGGAAAGGTTCTGTTCATCCAGTGCATGTGATTGCAAATGGCCCCGTGAGAGACCATTACACCTTTGGGTTGGCCGGTTGACCCAGAGGTGTAGATGAGATAGGCAACGTTCTCTCGCTGCACCGATGTGGTGGGATTGGCACGGCTGTGGCCATCAATGAGCGGCCAGTCAGCGTTGAGATTGCGGATGACGTATGGTTGTTCACTCATTCCGGCTTGCAGTTGGTCGCACGACATGCACGTGCTAGTCGGCAGCGGAGAATCAGGGTGATTCTCGGGCAGATCCACAAAGCTCAACTCGGGTGTAAAGGAAAATTCTGAGCCGACGGGCACTGGTAACTCAACGCGAGCGTGTGTCAGCAGCACAGAGATATTGGCATCGTCGATCATAAAGGCGAGCCGTTCGGCCGGATAGCCAGGATCCAGTGGAACATAGCCACCGCCAGCCTTCAACACGCCCAACAAGGCGATCACCATTTCCAGCGAACGCTCCATATAGATGCCAACCAAGCTCTCTGGCCCAACCCCCAGACTTTGTAGATAATGTGCCAGCTGATTGGCACGTTCATTGAGCTCGCGATAGGTAAGCTGCTGGTCGTTGAAGCGAAGCGCCAGCGCGTCTGGGGTACGCGCCACCTGCGCTTCAAACGGCAGGTGCAATCGTTCCGCTTGGGGAGTGGCAACTTTGGTCGCGTTCCAGGTGACCAACAGTTGGCGTGTCTCGCCAGCAGAGAGCAGTGGCAAGTCGGCGATGTGCGCGGTCGGGTCGGCGACAATGGCGGTCAGCAGTGTCGTGTACTGTTCGGCCATGCGTGCCAGCGTTTTTGGCGTAAAGAGATCGGCATTGCCGCGCAGTTCGCCACTGATCTGTGTATCGGCGGCGCGGTCGCCACTGTGTTGTTTGCTTGTGGCACGGTCGCCACTGTGTTGTTCGCTTGTGGCACGGTCGCCACTGTCTACAACGTTGAGCGTTAGATCAAATGCAGAGCCACGCTGTTCGGCCAGCAGAAATTCGGCGATCAGGCTCTGTTGCGCCGTTGTAGTTCCGGCAAGCCCTTGGCTGCGTTGGGAGCGATCCCACACAAAGGAAACCTGAAAGAGTGGCGAGCGCCCCGCGTCGCGGGCGATCTGCAACCGATCCACCAGCAACGGGAAAGGGTATGCCTGGTGATCAAGCGCCGCCACAACGGTACGCTGCACCTGGTGGCAGAGCTGGCGGAAGGATGGGTTCCCGCTGAGGTTTGCCCGCAGTACAATGGGATTGGCAAAGTAGCCAACAAGATTGTGCAATTCGGGGCGGGTGCGGCCCGCCATGGGGGTTCCAATCAGAATCTCTTTCTGGCCAGTATAGCGGCCCAGCAAAATTTGAAACGCGGTGTGCATGACGACGAAGGGTGTGACGCCCAAGGTTTGGGCCAAGTCGCGGATCTGCCGGCCCAATGGCACTGGCAGTGCAACCGGATGGCCCACCCCCCGGTACTGTTGAACGACTGAACGGGGGCGATCAGCGGGCAAGTCAAGCAGTGGCAGGTCACCAGCCAGCGTCTGCTGCCAGTATTGCCACAATTGTTCCCCTGCGGGGCCGGCCAGACGGGTTGCCTCGTGTTCAACGTGATCGCGATAGTGCAGCGCGAGTGGCGACAGCCGGGGCGTCTCGTTGGTAGAGCGGGCATGGTAGATGGTGCAGAGTTCGTCGATGAGAATTTCCAGCGACATGAAATCGAAGCCAATGTGATGGACCGTTGCAATGAGAATTGTTTCTGGATTGGCGGTCGCGGCGGCGTGGCGCAACAGATGCACACGCATGGCAGGCGCGTGCTGCAGATCAAAGGGGCGGTCGGCTTCCTCTGCCAACCACTGTTGCACCGTCTCCTCTGTCGCCCGTTCACCCACGACTGTCTCTGCCCAAGGCAGATCGAGCGTGGCGTGCATCTGTTGCATCGGTTCGCCGTTCTGCGTGGTGTAGGTGGTGCGTAGCACGGGATGGCGCTGCGCTAGTTCTGCCACGGCCCGGCGCAAGAGCAGCAGATCAACATCTGGCTGCAGACGAAGCGCACAGACAATGTTATAGGCGGCATTCTCTGGTGCCAGCTGCTGGAGAAACCAGAGGGCGCGTTGACCGTGAGTCAAGGGAAAGGGCTGTCGTGGATCAGCACGCTTTTGAAGCAACTCTATGATTTCGGGTTTGCGTTCCTTGAGTGCAGCGATAACAGTGGGTGTCACGACATGCTTGGGAGCACGATAACGCAATTGCGCGCCCTCGACCCAGAGCTTTACCCCTTGGCCGGCCAGGTCATCGAGCAGTTCTGTTGCGGTGCAGTTCGGGTTCATAGTTCACCTTCGATCAGCTCGACGGATGGGTGCGCAAGCTCTTTTTCAAGCAGCGATGCCAGCGCAGCAATGCTGTAGTTGTCCAGAAGCCGGGAAATTGGCACGTCCACCCCCCATTCAACCAGAATGGCATTTTTCAGTTCGGCCACCATCAACGAATCCAGCCCCATGAAGCTCACCGGTTGCGCCAGATCGATCGTGCTGGGGGCAACGTGCAGTTGCGCGGCAAACTGATTGACCAGCCATCCTTCGATGGCCGCGGGATCACCCGCCACGTCACCACTCTTGCTCGCTGGATCAGGCACCGGTCTGGCATCAGATCTCGGATGCGTTGTGGTGCCGTTGGTCGTCGGGGGATCAGCGAGCGTAGGCACAGTTGCCCACTGCTGTTCCACCGGCTGTGGTGCCTGCCACGTGTGCAGCGCCGTCAGTGTGCCCTCCAGATACGCAGCGCGGATGGCTCGTCGCTGGATTTTCCCGCTGGATGTCTTCAAAATTGTGCGACGTTGCACCAACACCACGGCAAAGGGACGTACTTCATGGGCCTGGGCAATGACCTGCCGCATCACTTCAATAGCTTCGGCAAGCTTTGCTTTTTTCTTGGTGCGTGCTTCCTGGACAATGACCAGCTGTTCCGTGCCCTCTACGTCAACGGCAAAGGCTGCAACACAGCCGGGGCGCAACACGGGATGGCACTGCTCAACCGAGTGTTCGATATCCTGTGGATAGTGATTGCGCCCACGGATAATAATGAGGTCTTTGAGACGGCCGGTGATGAAAAGCTGACCTTCGTGCAGATAGCCCAAATCGCCGGTGCGTAGAAAAGGTCCCTCCGCGCTGTCGGCAGTGTAGGCACGAAAAGTCTCCGCCGTTGCCGCGGCATTTTGCCAATACCCCTGTGTTACACTGGGGCCAGCAAGCCAAATCTCGCCCACGACACCCGCGGCACAGCACTCTTGCGTATCGGGATTGACAATGAGCAGCTGTTGGTCAGGTGGAGGATAGCCACAGCCGGTCAGCGTCAGATTGTCAGGGTCGGCGGCGTCGGCAGTAACAGCCTGTTGTTGGGCGAGTGCTGTTTTTTGCAGGCGATGAAGTAGAGGTGGTCGGGCAACTGGTCCGCCCGAGACAAAAAGTGTAGCCTCTGCGAGACCGTAGGTGGGAAAGAAAGCGTCACGCCGGAATCCGCTGGCGGCAAAAGCATCTGTAAAGGCATCGAGCGTCGTGGAACGTACCGGCTCTGCACCGGTGAAGGCGAGATCCCAGTGGCGCAAATCAAGCCGCGCTCGTGCTTCGGCTGTAATACGGCGTACGCAAAGGTTATAGGCAAAATCAGGTCCACCGCTGAAGACCCGTTTCCCGCTGATGCTGGAAATCGTTTCCAGCCAGCGCAGGGGGCGCGCCAGAAAGGTGAGTGGTGACATCAATGTACAGGGAAAGCCATGGATCAGTGGCTGCAAAACGCCACCGATCAGACCCATATCGTGGTACATTGGCAACCAGATCACGCCCTCACACTCTGCATCAAAGGGGAAGCTATCTGCAATGAGGCGGGAATTGTGCATCAAGTTGCCGTGGCTAACCATTACCCCCTTGGGTGTTCCGGTAGAGCCAGAAGTGTATTGCAAGAAGGCCAGCGAGTCGGCCGTTAGGGTTGGGGGTTGCCATATCGATGGGTCATTTGCGGGAAGTGCATCGGAACAGAGCCACTCGAGGCTCGTCAGCCAATCCAGATCACTCTTCGCACCATCTGGATCGGTCAGCTTGCGCACGCTTTTGCCCACGAGCGGCAGCTTTTCCACGGAATGCACCAAGCCCGACTGCAGCCGCAACAGATTGACGGCGGTGGCAATCTGTGTGGTTGTCAATACCATCACCGGTTGGGCATCCGCCACAATGGCGCGCAGCCGGGGCAGTGTCCGTGCGAGTTGGCTGGGATCAGGCGGGTAGGCAGGGACGGCAACTGCACCGGCGTAGAGACAACCCAAGAAGCCAGCAATATAGTCAAGACCTGGTGGATAGAGGAGAAGCACTCGCTCGCCCGCAATATGCCTTTGCTGTAGCTGGGCGGCGATGAGAGACGCCTGATGATCGAGTTGGCTGTAGGTCAGTTGCTCTGTATCACCGGGGCGATCTAGCAGGAACGTAAAGGCACGTCGTTGTGGCTGAGCCTGAGCACGATGACGCAACAGACCGACCAGGTGATGGGGCGGTTGCGTGGTACCAGCCGAAAAAGTCATGTATCCGTCCTTTAGTCAGCGTGAATATTGCAACTTTTTGCAATCGCGGCTAAAGCACTATAGAGGATAATGCATGAGTAGTGTGGATTTTTGTGCAGGTTTGTGACAAAAGGCGGCTGGGTACGTTATAGAGACTGAGGCCTGCAGCACCCGGATGTAGGCACAATGTAGGTACAGCGTACGAGTACTTGTCACGAACCCATAGATGGCTGGCGAACCGCAGATGGAGGCAATTACACATCAATCCGCAGATGTAACAGCCGGAATTGGCACAAATTCACACTAAATAATTACGCAGACGTAACCTCAGCGCAACTTGACTTTTAGCTTATCAACTGGTAAAATGTCCCGTAACCAATGGAAAAGCCGCACTGGGCGTAGCTGTAATTAGCCACACCTTGCCGATAGAATATTTAGTGCAAGTAAATATTCTATAGATGCTTTGAAGTTGGTCCCTTGGGTGCTGGTGAGAATTCTCACCAGCACCTTTGCATTTCTACTCTAACTGCACTTCAGCAAATTCTATCTATCACAATCCTGTCAAAATAAATCCTATAGTTCATAAGTTTTCGGGCGTGCACCGCTTGGAGATGATGAGCGTTGACAGAATAATTCGGTGTAGCAGCGGGCTGAGCTTGTCGAAGCCACAATCGTTTAGCTTGCCAGAGTAATTACGCAATTCTTGTAATCCCCTGGGCTAGCGAACAACAGAAGCAAAAGCCCGCTTGGCGGTGCGGACATTGCATAGCGAAAGTTCAACTGAACGCCGTATTCAAAGCTGTCGGAATATAAATCTTCAGAATATAAATGTAAACATATTGGCAACGAAAGTCCTATACGCTGCCGATGTAATTGTGTTACATTGCGCGACTAGAACAAGAACTCTACAGACAAAACAATTCAGTAAGAAGAAAAAAATGAGCGCCGATGCAACAATGCTTTGGTACTACGACTTTGCCATCACTTTTATACTGCTCGGTAATTCTTTGCAAGTAACAAATGAGTTCATGCAGGACAGCAACAGTGACTTTTGATCGAGATTTGGCTTGTCTAGAAGGCAGAATTACAGTGTGTTGATAGAGATTGTAAACTCTGGAATGTATCTAATATAACATAAACTGGTGCATTTGGCAACACCTAAAATACTACAAAAGGCTTACAGCTTTAGCCAAAACGTCACTATTAAGAAAATCTAAAGCTAGCAATCTTACCTCGTAAAATAACCGAAGATTGCTTAATAGATGCAGCAAAATCGCAGTGTTCTTTTGTTGAAAAGTAAGCGGATGATGCACGCAGAAACTTACGAAAATATTACGTGATCCGAGAACAGTTAATCAAATCGACATTATGACTTGGCAGACGTTCGGTTTGCGCATGCAATTTCTGCGACTTTTGAAGGAAGCGGTTTGACATCGCGTGGCGCCTGAACCGCCACGCACGTCATCGGCACATTTCATACCAGACGAATCCCGAACATCGCGCCGTGTAACCGCAGCAGTTTGCTGAATCGGGGCTACATTTGTTGCAGCGATGGTGCCGCCGCGGATGGCAGATTCTGCGGTGCAAGAGTTGCTAACTTAAAAACAGGCAGTTAATTAGAGCTAACTCTGCACTGGTGAGAGATAATTGGAGTCTCTGTAGAGAATCTGTAGCGGGACTAACATGATAAGAGCAAGGACGTTGCTCCTGGATCTTTGCCCAGACGTTGGATCAACTGAAGATGGTCAACTTGTGTGGCACGGTCGGGGGAGCAGCCGTGGCAAGAGTTAGGTATAAGCGCGATATTTTCCAGGTTGTTTTGGCAGCTTGATCTCAGCTTGAAGTTGCAAGTTGGCGCGCTCAAACATTGCTACTTGCTGCTCAAATTGCTCGTTCGTGAGGAATAGATGGCCGTCGAATCTCCATTCTTGCTCGAACCAGGGGCGCAGGGTGTCGAGTAATTGGCGATCCAATGCTGCGGCCAACCGTGACTGCCGAATCCAGAACAGAATCACTGCTTCATGATCTGCCCAACCAGCAGTGCCAACCGACAGTGTTTCGGCTTTGGCTAGCCAGCGCGCGGTGAGCGGGAAGATATAGATGCAGCCGAGACATTCGGTTGCGGTGGGATTCATCACCGTAAAGGTAAACGATTCGCGATTGATATGCTCACGTTCGTGCCGCTGTAAATCCCGCAGGTTGTCGGCCACTGTAAAGTCATCCGCTGGCCAACTCGATTGCTCCCACTTGCGCAGAATTTCCTTGCTTTC
Organism: Caldilineaceae bacterium; assembly: GCA_965228585.1. Classification (GTDB taxonomy): domain Bacteria; phylum Chloroflexota; class Anaerolineae; order Caldilineales; family Caldilineaceae; genus JAHBVH01. The sequence goes on along the minus strand of CBDDHX010000004.1, from coordinate 67,170 downwards.
CATCACCGCTGCATAATCCAACTCAACATCGGTTGCCAGCAATGGCCGAATTAAAAAATCTTCTGTTACAAGTCCATCTGGAATCGTACTGTTTTCGTTGCCAAATACCATTTGCTTTGTCCTCCTGAAAATTCACACTCCTGACGCATGGAAATGGCCCGCATGCCAGTGCACCAACCACTGTCACGTCTCTGAAGCACGGTTGTCGTTCAAGGCTGCAATAGGTTGGGCCGATTGAGAGTAACCCTCCCCCAATTCAGAGAGAGAGACAGAGCTGCTGTATGTTCATGAAATTTCGTGCTCGTTGTGAAACAGTCAAATTTTGGGCATCACAAATTTTGGGCGCCAGCGGGATTGAGTTGGTTGGATGGCAGCGCTAGCTGGGAAAGGACGATTCCCTCAATCCACAACTATGACCTTTGAATGGGCGTGGTATACAATTGAGTGACTCATGTGACGCGCCTTCACTGCAGTCGGCTTGGAGAGAGACGGTGGAAAAGCGCTGCAGCAGTTTGTCATACAGCAACCAAACCAAAATAGGTCATCTCCCCGTGGAGCGTTGTGCCGCCGGATGGTACGTGGGCCAACGCTCTGCCGAGAGACGGCTGAATCGTTGAGGAGAATAGAATGCATTTGAAAGCTACGCACCACATTGGCGTCCGCACCCAAAATATGGCGGCCATGGAAAAATTCTACAGCGAAACGCTCGGCTTCCCCGTCATCAAACGCTGGGATGATGTCGATATCATCTTCATCGATATAGGCAGCACGACCATTGAGCTCATTGGCCGGACCGATGCGCCGGAACCGGAATCAACACCCGCGGGCCTCGACCACCTGGCACTGCACGTGGCAAGTGTCGACGAAGCCTATCAAGAGTTAGTTGCCAAGAATGTGCGTATCCGCAGCGAACCCAAGGATTTCAAGGATGTGCGCATCTGCTTCTTCTTCGATCCAGACGGCAACGTACTTGAACTGGTGGAAGAGAAGTAAGCTCACTCACGAGCGAATGTTGGCAAGGGCTTTGCCATTTCCTGTTGCAGAGCCCTTTGTCACTGTTCCGTGGCAAGTGGCAAAGGGTTATTTTCATGTCTCACAGCTATTCAGTAACCATTCACCACCTCTATTGCTCCCCCGGCCACAACTATTTTACCCATCAGCCCGCTGCACCGGGCAACCACCCCACCTTTGATGTAGAAGCTGTTGAGATCCATGCGCACCAAGGCATTGTCGGCGATCGCTTTTATGGACGTGGCCCCACGTTCGATGGCCACGTTACCTTTTTTGCGTGGGAAGTGGCCCAGGCCCTGCTCGATCACTTTGCCCTGGACGCCACGGCACTGCACGCACTGCGCCGCAACGTGCTGATTGCAGGGGTGCCACTGAATCAGCTCATTGGTCAGCCATTTTCCATAGAGGGGCTTCACTTTCACGGCACCAAACATTGCGCCCCGTGCCGATGGATGAATCTGGGTGTGGCCGAGGGTGCGTTGGCCTTCCTCAAGGGCCGGGGTGGCTTGCGAGCCAAGGTGTTGAGCAGCGGCTACTTGCAGCGCGGCACAGCGATCTTGCAGACCCCGGCACCGCTCGATCTCACCACCATTACCACGCCACTCCCCCGCCCCCGGCTTCCCTGAATCGGCACGCGCGTTTGTGTCACGACAGTGACGTTAGCAGAGAGGATCTACAGGTGAACTTGTTGCAAGAAGCAGCCGCGCCGCTGGCTCGCGCCAAATCAATTCTTTGTGTGACCGGGGCCGGGGTGAGCGCGGAGTCGGGCATTGCCACCTTTCGGGATGCACAAACTGGCCTCTGGTCAAATTTTGATCCCCAAGCCCTCGCTTCGCAAACAGGATTTGCCGCCGATCCGGGTCTGGTCTGGCGTTGGTACATGGACCGACTGCAGGCAGTGGAAGCGGCCAAGCCAAATGCTGGCCACCGGGCATTGGCGGCAATTGAAGCGCGCACCGCCGCGTTCACCCTCATTACCCAAAATGTGGATGACCTGCACGAACGGGCGGGCAGCCAACGGGTCTATCACATTCACGGACGCATCAATCGCTTTCGTTGCAATCGCTGTGCCCGCGCCTACTCGCCCCGGCAAAGCGAGCGTGCCCATGCCGAGCCGCCCCGCTGCACGGCCTGTGACGACCAGATTCGGCCCGATGTGGTCTGGTTTGGCGAGAATTTGCCGGCACGGGTGCTGGACGTGGCCTGGCGCGCCGCAGAGCGCGCGGACGTGGTGTTGGTCGTTGGGACCAGCGGCGTTGTCTATCCGGCCGCCGAAATCCCGCTGGTGGCCCAGCAACAGGGCGCCATGCTAATTGACGTCAACCCAGAATGTACACCGATTTCGGAGCAGGCCGATCTCTTTTTGAGCGGCAGCAGTGGCGATATTCTGCCGCAGCTCTTGCCGCTCATGACGGCGATGCAGAAATAGGTGCCCCCAATTTGTGCGCACAGCTCCGCCAAGGGTGTGCTGGCGAATTTTTTCAATGCTGGGAGAGGGCATTGGCTATTCGAGCGGATAGACGAGCAGCCCCCCGGTCAGGCGCAGCCGTTCAACGTGATTGGCGATGGCCAGGGAAAGTGGCAGTGGCCCGGAGCCAGACTGCCGTTGCAACAGCAGCTGATAGCCCTCACGCGTGATGGTGGCAGGCAGTTGATAGTGAAACTGCACCCGCGTGGTCGCACCCGGTGGCAAAATGAAAAATCCGGCAAAAACTTGCGTGCCTTTTTCACCACGGCGGCTGCCAATCGAGTCGGGCTGTAGCCCCTCGGTCGCCAACAGCTGGCTGCCCGCGGGCACATAGAGGCGCACATAGTTGAAGAAACAGCGTTCCACCAGATCTTGATACTCGGCACCATAGCGAGGCGTCTGATCACAGCTGTGGTCGGTGAGTGAAATCGGATGCCGATACTCAATCGTCACAGTGGCGATGGCAGGCGTGGCGATGGCAGGCGTGGCGGTGGCGGATGTGCCTGCCGTGGGCCACGTCACGCTATAGTGCAGTGAACGCTCAACCGCGGCATTGACTTTGTTGTAGCCCATGTTGGTGTCAATGAGACTGAGATAATCAGCATCGGGCTGCACGCGCAGACTACCATCCCACCCCAGGGTGGCCAGCTGTGCGGCGGCACTTTCGTCGGCCAGCCAGATTTGGATCGCGCGCTCGTGGAGGGCATCTTCCACGGCTGTTGCCATTGCAACATAGTTGATGTTGCCGCTTTGCACCTTGGCCATCACCGCGGCGGCGAGCGCGGGGATGAAATTTTTGCGCTGGTTCCACCACTGTCCCAGCCCCACATCTGTGATCGTCTCGCCCACCTCCGGCTGTGTCCACAACGCTTTTACCTGGGTCAACACATTCTCTGCCGTCAAAGGCTCGGGCGCGCCGGGCATCTCTATGGGTGCAAGGGCGCCCACCACCAGCTGCAATGCATGCAGATCCACCGTCACGATGCCATCGACCAACAGACCCGTCTCCTGTTGATAGAGCAGCTGCATCAGGGCTGCGGTGGTGGGCAGATCGGGCGACCAGTTGGCGTCGCGAAAGAGCAAATAGTGAATCCCCATCCACTGCTGCATGGGCAATGGCGCGGGTGGATATTCGCGCTCGGGTTGATAGAGGCGGTAGCTATCCATAAATTCGAGATTGGCAATGCGCCCTTTGTCCAGCGTCAGAACGCCCAGCGCCGATATAAAGCCGCCGGTGGCGCGCAGCTCATCGCTATTCTGCACCACCAATAGATAGTGCTGTGGCCCGTGTAGCCCCACCAGCTTGGGCATGCTGGGGAAGAGTTGCAGCCCCAAATAGAGCGAGGGCAGCAGTGGTTCCACGGCCCGCAATTCAGCAGCCAAATTGGGGGGCGTGGGAGTTGGCTGTGCGGTCAACTGTGCAGTCAGTGGCTTCAACGGTGGTGTCGCAGCTTGCAGCGGGCTAGCCGCAAGCGCGTTCCAGCTCGAGAGGAGCAGAACGCAAATCAACGTGCCCACTGCCCAACGTGCCAGTCGCGTGCACCGGATGTTCTGGCGCGGAGCCATTGATACCAGTTCGGGCTCTGATTCAGTGACCGACTGTGTGGCTGACTGTGTGGCCGACTGCATCGTTGATCGTGGTAACGGTTGAGTGAGTAATCGCGTTGGTGGATTCATGGATTCGTTCATGGATTCGATCGTACAGCAAATCAAATAAATTGACGAATCGCAATGGCTGTGTGCAGCGATTACCTCGGTGCAGTTCAGGGGAGATTGTGCCCAGCATGGCAGGGGAATTAGTCAGTTGCATCCGGGGGGAGATAGCGCCAGATCGGTCCCACGGCGCGCATCTGTTCGGCCGGCCAAAAGGAAAATGGTTCGCTGAAGAAGACGGGGCGCTCACTGTTCATGGCTAGAATCTCTTCCACGCTGCTGCTCTCCCCCACCACATCGGGATATTGGCGAGCCATGAGCCGGTGATACCACGGAAACTGATAGAGCGCGTAGTTGAGCAACACGACATCGGGATGGGCATCGAGCAGTTCACCGCTTCCCCAAGCCCCATACCAGAGCGCAAAGGTTTCGGCATCGGCGCTCGTGACGATGATGCTCTGTGGTTCCAACACGGCAATGGTCTCTTGCAAAAAGATTTGAGCACGCAGATCGGTCCGTGCAGAAATCGTGGACCAGCGCCAGCCAACCAGTATGCAGAGCGCCAATAACAGCGTGAACCCGATGCCATGACGCAGACGCCGTTGTGCACGGGGAGAGAACGGGGGAGCATCTGCTGCAGATGCCGTGGATTGTACCCGCTGTTGCAACCGTGGCCCCGTTTTAACCATCCACTGATAAAAAATCGCCAATCCAATCCCGAACCAGAGTATCATCAACCAGATCACCGGCAACAGATAGATCTCGCTGTCGCGGGTGTAGTAGTTGATGGCATAGATGCTCACCGGTGCCAGCCAAAGCAGGCTCCAGTTACGCAGATGCGGATAGTGGCGATCCCAGTGAGAAAGCCCAACGAGCATGAATGCCAGCCCCACGGGGGTCAACTGGGCGGTGAGGGTGCCAGCCCAGGCGGCAACGCGCGCCAGCAGCGTAGAGGAGGGTGCCCCAAAGAGATAGCTGCGGTAGGCAACGCCACTCACCAGCCACCAGAAGCCTTCCCAATTATCGGGGTACCCCCAATTGATTGGGGCGGGTTGGACGGTCGCGGCAACGAGCGGAGTGCGCAGGTGGAAGAGGAGCCCCAAGCCACCGCCCACCGCCATGACGAGCAGCAGCTGAGCGCGCCTGGGGTAAGCCGCGCGCTCTCCAAACCAGAGGTAGTAGAGGACTGCTGGGAGCAGCAGCAGAAAAGTGAGGTGGTGGGCAACACCAAGTGCCAGCAATGGCACAAACCAGTTGGGCGCAGCGGCCTTTACCAAGATGGCCCAGCCAAGCAGCGCGAGCAACAACATGTGAAGCGCATAGACTTCGGTGATCAACGCCTGGCTCCAGGGCAGGGGAGCCACACTCCAGGCCAAGCCAACGAGCGCCGCGAGGTACCACCGCCAGCGCTGATGGTCAATTTCAGCAGAGAGCAATGAAGCAGCAACGCGCACAGTCACGCCAGCGCTCAGCGCGGCACAGCTGGCGCTAAACAGATTCCCGATCCACGCCGGGTCGGCCCCCGGCGCAACCAAGCGGCCAAGCCACAACCACCCCTGCAACAGGAGGATGTAGAGCGGATAGCCAGGCGGATGGGGCACACCGTTTGTCAGGGCCGCGGCCAGCAACTCCCCCCCATCAGCACCGTGGTGTGCCCAGGTGAGACCAGGTGCCAACGTCGCCACGTATAAAAGAAAAGCAGATACGGTGACACTCCCAATGGCGAACCACCGGGGCGACCGTATCTGCTGACGAAAGTGCATGGGCAGGGCTTTCACTGCGGACCACGTTCCTGGGTTGGTTGCAGGAAATGCGAATTAACGGAAATCGGGCAGGTCGGTGGGAGGCATACCGATGCTAATGCCAGCGGTTACCGCGTTCTGTCCCTCAGCCACAACCACGGCCAGATTGTTGATGACTGCCCCATCAGAGAGGGTATCGGTCACTTGTACCCGCACGCGTATGGTTGTTTCATCAACGGGCAACGTGGGCCAGGCAATGGCAAATGCCGTGTTGTTGGTTGCGGTGGTCTCGGTATAGATGGTGCCGCCAGCCACCGCCACGAAATCGACAAAACGCAGCTCGCGGGGTAACTCATTGCGCAATTCAGCATCGAGCACAGCCGCATCGCCAAGATTGGTGATTTCGTAAACCAAATCGACTTCCTGCCCCTGCCACGCATAGAGAGGATCCTGCTGGATCTGCAATTGAAGATCCGCAGTCGGTGTAATTACCTCCGTGGCCTCGATTGTTGCAACCGGCGTTGGCAGATCGTCAAAGAGCGGGATCAACTCCTGCACTTGTCCCCGATCAAAGGTGGGTTGGACAAAGTCGGCAGAGATCCATCCCTCTGTGTTTGTCCCGCGCAAACAGCAGATCTGCCACCAGTCACCGGCTTCGTTGCGCGTCAACACTTGCAGCACTTGTCCATTGGTGACAACGCCCAGTACGCCAAAGTTCGTTCCCGGCCCCTGGCGCACGTTCAATCGCGGCACCGAAACAGTGGCCGTGAAGCCTGCAGGTGTGGCCGTCGGAGCAACGGTTGGCGGCGGCGATGTTGGTGTGGGCGCGGGTTGGCTGTCGCCCCCGTCATCATTGTTGTTATCGTCATCATCGTCATCGTCGTCATCATCGTCGTCAGGCACAGCAGTGGCCGTTGGTACCGCCGTCGGTGGGCTGGTAGCCGTGGGCCCCGGCACCGTCTGGTGCACCGGCGCGGCCGAGACATCGTTCTGATGGAACAGGACGAGTGTGGTGAGCAAGAAGAGGATGACGACAAGCCAGGCTTGTCTGAGCAAAGCGGTAACAGACTTCATGGGTTCGTTAGATGCTCCTGGTTACAGTTTGGCTACTGGCAACTCATTCTGAAAATTGCTTGTGGATCTGGCCACTGGCAGAGCCGAGTGATCCGACGTGGATTTTTCAGAGTGGACACTTGCAGTTTGGCCATGAATTACCTTGATAAATGTCTACAATGGCCGTGGTAGGCTCACACAGATGCAACAGTTGGGGTACGTAAATCATCGCGAGCAGGTTACGTCGACGCAGAGAATTTCAGGCCAGAATATTCAGTGCAAAATGGTCTTCGTTGGCTGCTCCACACGGTTGTTGGGCAACAGGGCAGTTGCAACGCCAATGGCAAAGACGATTGAGCGCAGCCAAAGACCCCAGGGGGCTAACAAGGCCAATTGCCATTCGCGTTGCTGCAGGGCCAGCCGGCTCATGGGCAGCGTTGTGAGCAAAAAAGGCACGAGCCCCGCCAACCCAGCCAATTGACGGGTGAACAAGAACCAGCAGCAACCGAGCAGGCCCAAGGGTGCCAACAGAATCTGCAATTTAAGCACCTGGGGCGTATAGCTATCTTTAACGGCTTTGCCCGGATAGCGTTTGTACACAACTGTGCGCCAATAGGCCCGGGTCATCTTTGTCCGGGCGTAGGACCACCACGTATCGTCATGTGGATGATAGACGATTGCTCCAGGCACAAAGATCATGCGGTGCCCCATCCCACTGAGCCGATAGGAGAATTCGACATCCTCGTTATTGGCCTTGGGAAAGGTGGGATCGAAGCCGCCGGCGGCGCAAAAGATTGAACGCCGGAATGCCGCCGAATAGGTGGCCACCACATCAACCGTTGTCTGTTGGCGCATTCGCAGATAGCGTTCGGCGAACTCCAGCTGTGCAAACCGGGCCGCGATCGATCGCTGTTCCGAGCGGTAGGTACCCATGGCCGCGGCAACTGGCTCCACGGTCGATGCTGACGTCGATAGTGGCGTCGATGCTGACGTCATTGTCGATGCCGTTGTCGATGCCGTTGTCGATGCCGTTGTTAATGTCGACGCTGCGTCCGCTGGCCATCGATCAAACGCAGCCACAAACGTTGCGATCCAATCGGCAACAGGCCGGCAGTCAGCGTCGGTAAAGAGCAGAAGTTCCCCCCGCGCCACACTTGCCCCCAAATTGCGAGCCGCGGCTGGTCCCCGATTGCTTTGGTGAACGAGTTTACAGCTCACTGCTGGGTTGGCCCGGCACCAGGCAGCCACCGTTGCATTGGTGGCATCCGTTGAGCCATCATCCACCACGATCAGCTCGTACAGAGTGGCGGCGAAGGTCTGGTCTGCAAGCGCATTCAGACATGCTTCGATTGTTGCACAACCGTTGTAGACGGGAACGATTACTGAGGCGATGAGAGGCGAATGGTCATCCGGTTGATCTATAGATCGATCTATATAGTTGTCTACCATTGAGCCTTGGCCATCTCTCATAAACATTTACAATCGCTCAGCAGACGCAAGTGTAAAGACGCCGTGATTTTTGGTGAACCAACCATTGGTCTGCACTCTTTACAGTTCACCCAATTACAGTGCACCCAATCACAGTTCACCCAATCACTGCCCGCCAAATCACTGCCCAGCAGATTATTGCCCAGCGCGCGGGTGCGCGCTGTTCACCATCAACTAATCCGCTCTACGAATTCAGCAACCGCAAAGATGCGGTGCGTGGTGGTGAATTCGGGCCAACCGGTCATGAGCGTCAGCAGCGGCACATCACTGGGATTGAGGAAGGAACGCGCCATCTCATCATCCACTTCGGTAGCCCCCAGAATGGGCACCGGTTCCGAGACCTCTGCTACCCGATAGAGAAAGGTCTGCCCCATCTCGTCGGTGATCACGATCTCCTGGCCCACGGTGATATCGCCCAAAGCCAGTGGCGCAAAGACAGCATCACCTGTGATCTGGTGGCCAGAAAGGATTAGGTTGCCAACAGCACCAGCACCGGCGCTGTTCACGTGCCAACCAGCGGCATCGGTGGGGATAATCCACTCGGTGGTCGGTTGGTTGTTGCTTTCGGTGACGGCCCAGCCCATCGGTGCCACATCCACTGTCAACCCCAGCTCCTCGATCTGCAGGGCCACGGGTGAATGTGCTTCTGCTGCCGGCATTGGCACATTGGGATCGAAGTCGAGATCGGCAGTGCGGAGGGCAATGTCACCCTCACGTTGCAATTGGGCCAGCGAAACTGGTTGGCAGGCCACGAGCAGAACAAAACAGAGGAGCAAGAAGAGATAACAGTTACGGTGTAAACGGTACATACAAAATTCCTTATCCTGCACAGACGATTAGTTTGCAATCGATTGTTCGTGAGCAAATATCCAGCAGTTCTGCACTGACGCCTCAGACAAAGCGATCCAATAGAAGCAATAACCCGATGAAGCACGATGAGTGCGAGTGCTGCTGTTGTAGAAGAGTTCGAGTAGTGCGAGCGGAAGGCTTGGCTATTTTAGTTGATCCACTTCGTTTCTGCAAGATAAACCTGTACATCCTCGTCGAACCGCCCGATTGTACAATGGCTGAGCCCTTGCAAAGATGAAGATCCGCCGCTTGCTCGGGTGGACTCGGTTGCGAACAGTGACAAATTGGGTACACTTGGGGTCCAGCCACTGGCTTATGGATTCGCTTGCAACAGCCTGATACCACTCGATCATACCATGTGACACAGCTAGACCGGCACGCCCTCTATCTACAGTGCGGTTGGCTTGTAAACGGTAGTTTCCCTCTTGCCGGAACTACTGTTTCAAACCGAGCCCACTTTAGAAGCGCTCGTCACAGTTGCTGCAAACGAAGGCATGGCGCGGCAGTTGGCCCACGGCGTGCAACTCAGTCTCAAAGTCACGGCGAACCTGGCTATTTTCCGTGCCACAAAAATCACAGCGCCCGCGTCTGTTATAGCGCGGTGCCATGGCCCGTTGCAGCTCAATCGCCTCTTTTTCTGCTTTAATGGGTGCAAACAATTCGGCAATACGGCGTATCTGCGGATCCGTTTCGTTCTGTAACGCACGTGATAGAATAGGCAAAAACGCTGGATCGTTTGGGGTGCCCCCATCTTCCAGCGTGTGCCAGGCTGCCCGCCGCACCCGCACATCGGGATCCTCCATCATCTGATATAGTGCCTGCCACACATCCGCTACACGTCGCCGCACGTGACAGGGACAGAAATTTTCTGCAGCGTGACATCGATCCGCGGCATCCGCGCTCGTGGCAAGTTCCAGCAATTCTTCGATCTGGTCGGCACGGGTGCGATGTTCACCCGGCCGGAACGCTGCTTTTTGATGCCGATTCATTCCTTTGCGCTTGGCCATTGTGTATGCTCCTTTACTGCTCTACGTACCCCCGTTTATAGACGCTCCATTCACAGCTCCGGTTCTGCTCCGTTATCATCGCGACACACCGATTCAACGGCAATGGGCAAGCGATAGGCCAACCCCGTTCCAATGGGGCGGAAGCCCACTCGCTCGTAAACTCGGCCCGCTTCTGCATTGGCCGCGGTTAAAAAGAGACCCCACAATCCCTGGGCAAACGCGTGTTCCGCCGCGTGCGCCGTTAGGGCGCTGGCGATCCCCTGCCGTCGGTAGGGCGCGGCCGTGCCGATCCCAGCCAGCTCCGTGATTCCATCGTGAGCCGGCAGCAGCGTGACCACACTGACCATCGCGGGCTGCCGGTTCACATCAGGTGCGTTCGGCGGCTTGGTAGCCCAGGCAGCAATGAATTGAGAGGTGGCGAAACGGCGGCGGAACTGCTCTGCCGTGGCCACATCCACCGGATCAGCGTTGCCATGGCCAAAGGCCCGGCGCTGCACCGTCATGTAGGCTTGAAAGTGTTCGATGGGGTCCTGTGATTGCAGCGAACGCAAAGTGATGTGCGGTGTCGCGAGCAACGTGGCGTCATCATGTTGCTGCTGCGCGGCCCGGGCCGCGGCGTAACTCTCTGGTGTGCAGAGCATTAGCTGCGTGTTCATCTCTTCTTCAAAGCCATGTGCTTGCAGCACCGGTGCCAGGGCTGGAATAAACTCGTGGACATATTCGAGCCGTGGCTGACGCCCCTGTGCTCGAAACGCGGCGCAGAGCGCAGTCAGCCTGCGATCGATGGTTTGCGCGGTTGCCTCCTCAAAGGTAGCCGTGACTGTCGCATCGGGAATTGCGTAGTTGCTCCACGGCTCATCCGTCTCTTCGTTGATGTAAATTGTAAAAGGTGGCACTGCAATGGGTGTAAAATTCTGCCGTGCGCTGGCCGAAAGCTGCGCCTGAATGCGCTGAATCAGTTCTTCATTTGTGGCCATTGTCTCACCCTTGACTTCATCTCAACCGGTCTTCTTTCCCTGCCATCCCGCCCCCACTCTAGGCCGAATTGAGCAACGAATATACCGCTGCCGCATCCGGCGCGGAGATGACCCCCAGTGGAGACGATAATACCAAGGCTGCCGTGCCATTGGCAAAGCGCGCCGCCGCCACAACATCATCCCCTTGTAGCAACGCATGTAACAGACCGGCGTTGAAGGCGTCGCCAGCACCCACCGTGCTGCTGACATCAATGGCAAAGCCAGGCACGGTGACTGGTGTGGGCCAACCCTGTTGCTGCACCATGACGCCAGCAGCCCCCAATTTGATGAGCACGTGGCCAGCACCAGCCGCCAGGATCTCTGCCATGCCCGCGGCAATGGCCGTCGCATCTTCAGCCACCCCGGTGCAGACAGCCAGCTCGTGCGCGTTGCAGACAAAGTAGTCGACGGTGGATAACAGTGGCGCGATCTCCACCAAGGTTGCGGGTTGCCCCACCGCGGGGCCAACGTCAAGCGCGGTGATGCCCCCTTGCGCTTTCACCGCTTGCAACAGATCGGCAACCCCCTGTGGGCGCCAACGCAGAAAGAGCGTGAAGCTGGCAACAAGCAGCGCATGGGCCGCGCCGCGCACGGCAACAGGCAGATCCGCCGGGGCATAGACGTGTGAAGAACCAGCATGATGAAAAGAGAGGCGATGATTTTCCGCGTCGGTGAGCACCGTTGTCACCGACGTGGCAGCCGTGGGATGCCGCAACAGGCCACGGAGATCAACCCCCGCCGCGGCGAGCGGCTGATGGAGCAGATCACCCGCGGGGTCTCTGCCAATTGCGCTGCCCAACGCCACTGGGGTCCCGAGCTTTGCAGCCACCAACGCACTGTTTGCACCGTTGCCACCAAAGCGCATCTCAACGGGAGCGTCACAAAAGACCAGGCTATCAACGGTGAATTCATCGCCGCGAGCCGTGGGCATTTGGTCAAAACCGCTGTGAATGAGATCGAGTGTGGTGGAACCAAGGATCAACAACATGCGCATCCATCTTATCTTTTTGTTTGGCAAGAGTAACTGGCTGCAAGAGAATTGGCAGCAACAATGATCCAGAAGAGTGAAGGGAGCAACTTTGGTATTTTAACACAAAAGCCACGAACAGGCTGCCTCGGTTCGAGGTCTGTTCGTGGCTCTCGGTATAGAGCGCTTGCGCAACTTGTCGAGAAGGGTCAGCAAGCGCGTGGCCTGCTCTTCACTGGTACGCTCTTCTCGGTGCGTAAGTCATCATTCAGTTGTACCGCGCGGGTTGGTGCTTATTCCAGCGCACCCACCTCTTGCAACAGTTCCAGTGTTCCCTGCAGATCAGAGAGATCGCTCAGATCCAGTTCTGGTGTCACAATCTCGTCGAGCGGCTGCAACATGGGATTAATCTCGACTTCACCACCGGCCAGGGGATACTCATTGGTTTCGCTGGCAAAATATTGTTGGGCCGTGTTGGAAAGCAGGAACTCGACAAATTGCTCGGCGGCAGCACCGTTGGCAGCTGTATCCAGAATACCAACGCCAGCGACATTCACCATGGAGCCGACATCACCGGCGGGGAAGTAGTAGTTGCGGGCCGGAAAGCTTTCGCCCTGTTCGGCCAAGAAGCGATAGAGGTAGTAGTGATTCACGAGCCCGACCGCGACTTCGCCCGCGCCCACGGCAGTCACAATGCCCGTGTTGTTGGAATAGACCTGCACATCGTTCTCAATCATGGCTTCCAACCACGCACCTGCTTCCTCTTCACCAGCCAACACACGCAGGGCAGTGACGAAGGATTGGAAGCTACCATTGGTGGGTGCCCAGCCAACGCGGCCGCGCCATTCTTCGTTGGTGAGATCCGTGACACTCGCGGGAAGCTCGGCTTCGCTCACCTCATCGGTATTGTAGACCAACACCCGTGCCCGGCCACTGACACCAACCCACAGACCATCTGGGCTGCGGAAGCGTGGCTCCACCAATTCGAGGATCGATTCGGGCAAGGGAGCAAAGCGGTCGGATTGGGCCAAGGCACCCAATGCACCGGCGTCCTGACCAAAGAAGAGATCCGCGGGGGAATTGTCGCCCTCTTCGAGAATCGTTGCGGCCATCTCAGCGGTATCGCCATAGCGCACCTGCACATCAATGCCACTCTCTTCCCGGAACTGTTCAATAATCGGCCCAACCAGATTTTCGTTGCGCCCCGAATAGATGGTCAACGTTTGTGCGCCTTCTGCGTCGGCGTCGCTTGCTTCTGCAGCATCGGCTGTGGTGGCCTCTTCGGATGTGGCATCGGACGTAATGGTTGGCTGACAGGCACTCACGCTCACAGTCAGCACCAAGAGCCCGCCCACCACGGCAGACCAACGCGTCCCACCAGAAAATGTGGCCGCGAACGGACCGGATTTGCCACGCAATGCAGCGGCTGATTCAGCGATCTGCTTCATTGCCAAAATGCTCAACCCCATGGCGAAAATTCCCACGGCCAACACAATTTGAATAGACTCGATCGACATTGTTACTCCTGAAATTTGTACAGTAATTTGTTCGGTAAATTTTGCACAGCACTGTAAATTTTGCACAGCCCCATAAATGTTACACCGCACCATTTATGGCAACACTCTTTTCGCTGCCAGGCTCTTTGTTCCATGACTTGCGCACCGAGAGGAGCTGACCAGTGGAGAGCAGGCAGCGCGATTGGTGGCTCTTCTCGACGGGTTGCGCAAGTCCAGTGTACAAAGTATTGCATAGAATGTTTGAAAATCAAGAGGGGAGTTAGCGCAATACAGATATGGTGGCAGTGAAGGATTAACGTAACCATAGTTGCAGAGGCAATTAACCGGGGTTAATTTTCCGCCCAGCGTTATCTGCAAAAAGCAGTTCGCTCCCCACGTGGGCTGATGATATACTGTTCTCGACATCAAGCGTCGTAATTTAGAGCAAGCCAACCGCACTGTAGGTTTGTCGCGTTGACATTTGGAGAAAAGCGCCAATCCATTGGGCTGCTAACGGTGAGCAGCGCTCTCAACCGCTGCGTAGGCAGCCGCTGACGCGGCTTTGCTCGGGTAGCAGCAGGGTTTCCCCCCGCGAATTTGCAGTGTCAACGGAACATTGCAGCCACAAACACCACAAGCCACATCCCATGCTGATGCGCTCATGTGCAGCGGCGTTGTGCCTGTTGCTACATTTTTTGAGACAACGTTTTATGGGGCCAAAGGAGGAAGTCATGTTACCCATTCTTGATACACACCAACATCTGTGGGATCTCACCAAATTCTCGCTGCCGTGGACCGCGGGGGCTGGGGTGTTGGAACAGAGTTTTTTGCAAGGTGACTATGCCGAAGCAACAGCTGGTCAGCATGTGACCAAAGCAATCTACATGGAAGTGGATGTCGACCCTGCACAGCAGCGCGCCGAGGCAGCCTATATTATTGAGCAGTGCGAGCGCGATGATAATCCAACGGTGGGCGCGGTAATTTCTGGACGCCCAGGCACCCCGGCCTTTGCCCCCTACATCCGCGACTTTGCCGACAATTCGTACATCAAGGGCGTCCGCCAAGTGCTGCATGTGCCCGCAACACCCGCCGGCTACTCTCTACAAAGAGAGTTCGTGCGCGATATTCAGCTGTTGGGCGAGTTGGGCTTGCGCTTCGATCTTTGCATGCGCCCGGCAGAACTCGCGGACGCGGTCAAGCTGGTGGATCAATGTCCGGCAACCCGCTTCGTCGTCGATCACTGTGGCAATGCAGATCCCAACATTGTTGCCGATCCAGCGGATGCGCCGCGCGATCCAGTGGATCCATTTTCACACACACGCCAACAGTGGATGGCTGACATGAGCGCCCTGGCGGAACGGGAGAATGTCATCTGTAAAATCTCGGGCGTTGTTGCTCGTGCCACCCCCGGCAACTGGGATGCGACCACCCTGGCCCCCACCATTACTCACTGCCTTGATGCCTTTGGCCCCGACCGTGTGGTCTTTGGCGGCGATTGGCCCGTCTGTACAACGGTTGCCACCTTCAACGAATGGGCCACCGCGCTGCGCACCATCATTGCCGACCGCAGCGAAAGCGAACAGCGCAAACTGTTGTATGACAATGCCGCCCGCTTCTATGATGTTTGACACACTCCCCAGGGTTAAAACTAGGGGATTCTGAGGGGTCAATGGCGTCGTCGTCAAATGAAACTTTGGGCGGCGAATAGAGTGTAACGGAAATTTCACGCTCTCTCGGACCCCCGCCCGGCCGCCCCCCAAATGGGCTCTTACCCTTACCCACATCATTTTCTACCAGAGGTAGAGGTGGGGTCTCTATGACCGGCATCTGGGAGATACCGGTCATCTCCCAGAGAGAGTCATTCCGCTCGACTTATGGATATAGCGAATCGAGAAAGCAAATAGAGCTTGCACCTTGCGGAGTTCGCATTAGAGAACGCTGATTCCACCATTGTGCAACGTTTAAATGATTTCTCGATAAGCGATGGGCTGAGAAGCGGTCATTTTCTCGACGAGTGATCGGCTCTCTCTCCAGACAGACGAGGGATCAAAAAACGAAAAGCGTAATTTACACTGTGGTGAATACCCATGGACTCTCTTTACGCAGGAATAACTGGCACCAATTTGACTGGGCCTGAAAATGACAAATCACAGAGGGAATGCATGAGCACGGAACCTACCTATCAAGCAAGATTGAGCGAAGCACGGCGCGAGCGGGCAGCGGCGATTGCAGCCGACAACAGCTGGCTTACACTGGCGGGCCTCTACTGGTTGCAAGCAGGAGAAAACAGCTTTGGCAGTGCCGAGAACAATGCAATAGTTCTGCCCGGGGCAGCAGCACCATCCTCGGCGGGATCGTTTCGGCTGGAAGCGGGCAAGGTCTATCTGCAGCCCCATACCGATGTTCCGCTGCAGGTCAACGGCGAGCCAGCAAGCTGCCAGGAACTACACCATGACATGAGTGGCAATGTGGATCTGATCACGCTTGGTGCGTTGACGATGGTGGTGATCAAACGTGGCGACCGCCACGGCATCCGGCTCTTTGACAACAACAGCGACCGCCGTCAAAGCTTCACAGATCTGGCGTGGTTTGCCATCGATCCAGCCTATCGCATTGAAGCGACCTTTGTTGCCTACACGCCGCCCAAGCCGATTACCTATGGCAATGTAGTGGGCGACCAAGTCAGCGAAGATTCGCCGGGCTATGTAACCTTTACGTGGGCTGGCCAAGTTTGCCAACTAGATGCCTTGCCACGGGGCGATAGGCTCTTCTTCAACTTTCGCGATCAGACCAATGGCGAGAGCACCTATGGCGCAGGCCGCTTCCTCTCGGTCGATGGGCCCCAGGAAGGCACGGTAATCCTCGATTTTAATCGGGCTACCAACCCCTACTGCGCCTATACAGCCTATGCAACGTGCCCGTTGCCGCCGCAGCAAAACCGATTGCCGGTGCGCATCGAAGCCGGCGAGCGTACGTTTGTGCTGTGACCCCCAAACCTATGCACCACGCGAATGAACAACAGTGGCAGCAGCTCTGTCAACACCTCGACATCGCTGCGTCGCAGGCAACCCTGCTCTTTGGCGAGCTTGTGGCCCGCTACGGTGAGACTCACCGCGCCTACCACACGCTGCAACACATCGACCACTGCCTGGCCCTTTATCACGCAGCCCGACATCTTGCCGCGCAGCCCCAGTTGCTGGCAGCGGCCATCTGGCTTCACGACCTGATCTACCAGCCCCGGCGGCACGACAATGAGGCGGCCAGTGCCAAGTGGGCTGCAATGCGGCTGGCAAATGTGGGGGTTGCGACCGCGGATATTGCCACGATTGAAACGCTGATTCTGCACACAGAACACAGAGCCGTACCCCCTGCCGGAGACGGAGCACTGCTCGTGGATATTGATCTGGCGATCCTGGGCAGCGATGCCGACCGTTTCGCAGCATATGAGGTGGCGATCCGACATGAATATGCGTGGGTGCCCTGGCCCACCTTTTGCACCAAACGGGCAGCACTGCTGCAACAGTTCCTGGAGCGCCCCGTCATCTATCAGACGCCCTATTTTCACGAGCACTTTGAGCAGCAGGCACGACACAATCTGCGCGACGCCATTCAACGCCTATCGTGCGGTTGGCTTGAAAACGGTAGATTTTTGGGCGATCTACCAGAGAAGTAGCACTACCGTTTTCAAACAGAGCCCACTTTAGGTGACACCAGTTCAACAGACTCCCTCGTGCCGTGATATGGCTCATGAAATTTACGGTACTGTGCATCAAATCGCTTGTGACAGATAGCTTGTAACAAATGGCTCGTGACACAGTCGGGCAGAGAGTAGCAAGGGCAAGGGGAGGCAGGAGTGAAATGGGCCATCACAACAGCGGGAGTGAAGGAGATCATTTGGTGGCTTGCGGCGATAGTTTGTCCGCTTTTGGATATTTAAGCAGAACAATGTAAGATGAGCGCCTCAAAATTTCGGAGTGCCATTTCTGTTGTTTTTCTGCCTACCCTAAGAAAATCGCCAGCTACCTAATCATGGTCATCGAACATCGTTCAACAGCTTTCTATTTCTACCTGTTTTTCATTGGGGCTTTGGGGTTCCTGTTGGTGGGTTGGGGTTTGTATGACTTG
Organism: Caldilineaceae bacterium; assembly: GCA_965228585.1. GTDB lineage: Bacteria > Chloroflexota > Anaerolineae > Caldilineales > Caldilineaceae > JAHBVH01. The sequence continues at coordinate 49,295 of CBDDHX010000004.1, read as the reverse complement.
GGGACCTACAGACCTCACAGCACATTTTTTCTGTTGGCACTGCTAGCTGTTGTTGCAGCCGTTGCCCCCATCTCAACCGCGCTCACGCAAGATACCGTGGTAAATTATGGTGTGGGTGCCATTGTGAGTCTGGCTGCTTTCCCGCTCTTTGGCAACCAAGCGGCCATCCTCCTCGTGGCACTCTACAGCACGGCCGTTTGGCTCGTCAAACCCACCGATCGGCGAACCTGGAAGCGGAATCCCCGGCAACTGATCTTCAACATCAGCATGCAAGCGATTGCCATCTTTGTTGCTGGCGAAGTCTACTCGGCACTGCGGGCGCTGTGGCCCGAGGGTAGCCTGTGGGGACAGTTGTTGCCGTGGATCCCAGCGGCCATTATCTATGAAGAACTCAATCTCTGGCTGCTCATCGGCATCGTGCGTCTACAACAGGGGCCAACGGTGCGCCCCATCCAGCTTTGGCGCGCCGAACGTCTGGCCACGCAACTCTTGCTGGTTGCCTCTGCCGTCGGTGGTGGCATGTTGGGCTACGCGGTGGAACACTACGACAAGATTGGCATTTTCGCGTTCTTCTGGCCCATCCTGCTCTCCGCCTATTCCCAGCACCTTTACAATCAACAAGTACGCGCCAACCTGAAAGATCTGGAAAATCGGGTGGCAGAGCGCACCAAGGATTTGGCTGAACTAAATCGGCAAAAGGACGCATACCTGGCAGTCTTGACCCATGATATGATGACACCGTTGACCAGCATTCAGCTCTGTGCCGAGGAGCTACAGGCCGATCCAGCGGCGGCAGTCGACAATCCGAGCCTGATCAACTTTCTGCTCCGCAGTCAGCGAACGCTCTTTACCATGGTGCGCAACATTTTGGACGTTGAAAAGTTGCAGACCGGGCGTGCCCTTTCTGTGCAAAAGAGTACCTGCGATCTCGCCCAACTGTTGCACCAGGTTACGGAACTGTTGGAAAACGAGGCGGCAGAGAAGCACGTGGCCATCTCCCGCTCCTTTGACTTTGACCACCTGCCCATTCATGCTGATTGCCATCAGTTGGAACGCATTATCATGAATCTGCTTTCCAATGCAGTGAAGTATACACCACAGGGCGGTCAGGTCCAGGTTACGCTACAAAAGCAGAAGAGCTGGGCCAAGATCTGCTTCATCGACACCGGCTACGGGATCCCAGAACATGAATTGCCCTACATCTTTGATCGCTTTCGGCGCGTGGAAGAACATGCCGAGAAGGCAACCGGCAGTGGATTGGGGTTGACGATCACCAAAGCATTGGTTGAAGAGCACAAAGGCGAAGTGGAAGTGGAAAGCACCATTGGCAAAGGCAGCACCTTCACGATCCGGCTGCCGCTGCCCACTGGAAAGTAGAATGCTGGTGGAAGCTCCTACGCAAGTAGAGTAATAGACGGTATGGAAGACAAAAAAATCCTCGTCATTGATGACGATTTGAATCTTGGCCAGGCAATTAAATTAACCTTTGCCCGTGCTGGCGCAGAGGTCTACACAGCCATTGATGGCCGCGACGGGCTGCGTCAGTTCTACGAACATCGCCCCGATCTGGTCATCCTCGATGTGCGCATGCCTGACATTGATGGCTGGGAGACCTGCCGCCAAATTCGGTTGCTCTCTAATGTTCCCATTATCATGTTAACCACCATGGACAAAGACAAAGATGTCCTGCGCGGCTTTGAATTTGGCGCGGATGATTTTGTCACCAAGCCCTTTAGTCGCGAGGTGCTGCTGGCTCGCGCCCGCGCGGTCATGCGACGGGTGGAGCTGCTAAATGAGGCGGAGGATCACTCGATCTATCACGATGACTATCTGAGCATTGATCTGCGCCGACGCCGTGTCATTGTCGCCGATGAGCAGGTGCAGCTAACCGCCACCGAATTTCGCCTGCTCGCCTATCTGATCCAGAATACGGGGCAGATTCTGACCTATCAAAATATTCTGGACAAGGTGTGGGGCTGGGAATATCAGGATAGCATCGACTACGTGCATGTCTACATCTCACACCTGCGCAAGAAGCTGGAGGCCGACCCGCGCAACCCCCGCTACGTGCGCACGGAGCGGGGAGTTGGCTACCGCTTCGAACGCCATGATCAACTATCATGAGCAACTTTCATGCTCTGTAGTAGTGAAGCACAGACCGGCACGGCCAGCCGACCGTGCCGCGGCTACTGCTCCCCCGCCATCTTCTGCAACTCATAGAGGCGATTCAAGGCATCCAGTGGCGTCAACCCATTGACATCGAGCTGGCGCAGCGCCTCCACCACCGGGTGTACATCTGCAAAGAGTGAAACCTGTAGCGCCGCCTTGTTCCCCTGCTTTGTTTCCGGTTCAAAGAGACGTTTGGGGCCCGCCGCGCCACTGCGCTCCAGATCCGCCAAAATCTCCTCGGCCCGGTTGATCACCGCCGTGGGCAGGCCCGCCAAACGCGAAACATGAACGCCATAGGAACGGTCTGCTTTCCCCGGCAAGATCCGCCGCAAAAAGATTACATCCTCGCCGTCGCCACTCTCGTCCACCGCCACGTTATAATTTACCACGTGGGGCAACCGCTCCGACAGTTCGGTCAACTCGTGATAGTGGGTGGCAAAGAGAGTCTTGGCTCGCAACCCTGGGTGATTGTGAATATACTCGATCACCGACCAGGCAATCGACAGGCCGTCATAGGTGCTGGTGCCGCGCCCGATCTCATCCAACACGAGTAAGCTGCGGCTGGTGGCGTGATTCAGAATATTGGCCGTTTCCACCATTTCAACCATAAATGTGGACTGCCCCCGATGAATCTCATCGCTGGCGCCGATGCGGGTGAAGATGCGGTCCACCACGCCGATCTGCGCGCTATCGGCTGGCACAAAGCTACCAATCTGGGCCATGAGCGTGATCAGCGCGGTCTGCCGCAGATAGGTACTCTTGCCGGCCATGTTCGGCCCCGTCAACACGTGAATCGCGGTCTCGGGAGTCAGGTGGGTGTCATTGGGCACAAACGGTTCGTCCGTGAGGGTCAACTCGACCACGGGGTGGCGGCCAGCGACAATTTCGACCCCGGCCCCCTCGTCGACCGTTGGCCGTACATAGCGCCGATTGAGCGCAACCTCTGCCAGGGCAGCGTAGACATCTAGCTCGGCCAAGAGCGTGGCCAGTTGCAAGAGATAGGGATAGGCCGCGGCGACCTGTGCGCAGACCTCGCGAAAGAGTTGCTGCTCCAGATCCAGACGCCGCTCGTCTGCATTGAGCACCAACGCCTCATACTCTTTCAGCTCGGGTGTGATGTAGCGCTCGGCACTGGTCAGCGTCTGCTTGCGGATGTAATCTTCCGGCACCTTCTCGGCATGGGTGTGCGTGACCTCGATGTAGTAACCAAAGACTTTGTTGTAGCCAACCTTTAGGCTTTTGATGTCGAGCCGGACCCGCTCGCTCTTTTCCAGATTGGCAATCCAATCCTTGGCATGGCGGCTTTTGCCCACCAAGTCATCTAGCTCGGCGCTAAAGCCATCGTTGATCATGCCCGGTGTGGCCAGCGTGGCGGGTGGTTCCAGTGCCAGTGCATTTTGTAACAGTACCAACACCTGTTCACAATCTGGCAATCTTTTAATCAGGGTTGCCAGCCGCGCATAGAATTGACCGAAGACCCCTTCATCAGACGCGGCCGCGGGGGGTGGCGATAGCTGTTCGTCACGGATCAGCTGCTTGAGTTCGGGCACCTTGCAGAGAATTTGCCGGATCCCGACCAGGTCGCGCGGCAGTGCCACCCCCTGGACCACCCGGTTGGTCCAGCGCTCCAGATCGCCCAAGCCCTGGAGCTGTTCCCGCAGCTCCAATCGCAACGTCGTATCATCGACAAAGGCTTGCACACTATCCAGTCGCTCGTTGATCGCATCGACTTTGAGCAGTGGCTGGCTCAGCCAGCGGCGCAGAAGCCGCCCCCCCATTGGCGTCTGCGTGCGGTCGAGCACATCGAGCAAGCTGCCTTTGGTGTGGCTGCCCCGGATCGTCGCCGTCAGCTCCAGATTGCGCCGCGTCGACTCATCCAGCGTCATAAACTCGCCGATGTTATAGCTGAAGAGGCTCGTCATCTGTGCGAGCGCGCCCGGCTGCATCTCGCGCAGATAGGCCAACACCGCCGCGGCGGCTCGGATTGCCTGCACACGTCCTTGCAACCCAAAGCCGTCCAGCGTACTCACGTTAAAGTGTCGCTGCAGGGCCGTGGCTGCTGTGTCCGCGGCAACCTGCCACGCGTCCACGGTGGAGATCACCGGCCCCAGCGAATCGATGAGGCCAAATAGATCCGATTCCTCTGCTTCCCAATCAACGGGGACGAGTTCACTCGGCTGCAGACGGCTCAGTTCATCGCCGATGGCGCGTTCCAGCTCGGCCCGCTGATTGGCGGTAAATTGCGTGGCGGCAAATTCACCGGTTGTAATATCGCAATAAGCAATGCCCGCGGTCTCACCCCGGCCATCTATGCTAATGGCCATGAGGTAGTTGTTGCGCTTCTCTTCCAACAGCCCCGGCTCCATGATGGTGCCTTTGGTCACGACCCGCAGCACCTCGCGCTCAACCAGTCCGTTGCCCGGTTCGCTCACCTGTTCGGCCACCGCCACTTTGTAGCCGGCCTCTACCAGCTTGGCCAGGTAGCCGTCCACGCTGTGATAGGGCACGCCTGCCAGCGGCACGCGCACATCGTTGCCCACGGGACGGCTGGTCAACACAACATCGCAGACTTTGGCGACGGTCTTGGCATCTTCATCAAAGGTTTCGTAGAAGTCACCCAGGCGGAAAAAGAGCACACAATCTTCATATTGGCTTTTCAACGCAAGATATTGGCGGCGCATTGGCGTGGTCATGACGACAAGCAATCCTTTTACTATGTTATCTGGTATCTATCCGCGAATCTTCTGTGGCCACCAGCATGGCTCGACCCAATGCTGGCTGCACAAAAGAATGTACGGACCGGTTCTAGTTCAGCCCTACGTTCGATCTGGCATTCAAATGATCTGATATCCAAACAAAAGAGGCACAGGGGCAGATCGTGGCCCTCTACCCGGCTGCTGCCGTCGCTGGCTCCAAACCGCGGCAACAGGCCACGTGCTGCAACTTGTGGCACAGATCTTTTTGCCATTGATGGTGGCTCATCAAAGCATTATTTTCTCGCAAAGGGGCAAAGTTGCAAAGTTCCGGGGCAACGTGAATTGCAATGGGGGACAGAGAGGTTGAGAGGCACTGCAGCAGGACGAAAAGAACATTGGCCGGTAAGATTTACACCATCAGCCCGCGAGCAGCGCGTCGAACTGCGCCAACAGTGCGGGAAAGTTGCGTCGCCCCAGCCCGCCCGCGGGGCAACCACTGGATCAGGGTGGGGACTCAACAACCAATCCACGTCATCTTCATGCTTGCCAAAGTAGCGCTCCTGAAAATCTCACGGGATTGAGATCAGGGGAATATGCTCTAGTTGGCGCACGATTTGGAGTTCATGGTCAAAGGGCGTCAACGAAATTTTCGCAACAGTTGCAGCAGATCGTCGCCATAGGTTTGGGCCTTCCAGGGGCCAATTTCCGGGATCTCTTGCAGTTCGGCCGTGGAGCCCGGCATCTGCTGTGCAATGGTGAGCAGGATGCTGTTGCTAAAGACAATTTCCGGGGCAACGTCGCGCGCTTTGGCCACTTTGGTGCGCCATTGTCGCAACGAGTCAAACCGCTGCTGCACCGGTTTGTCGATAAACTCCTGGCGATCATTGTTGGGCGGTTGGGGCATTGGATACCCTTGGCTCTCGTCAATAATCTTGAGCAGCGTCTTGCCATAACGGCGGAGCTGTTGTTGTCCCAGCCCGCCGATCTCATCTAGCTCTTGTGGCTGCTGTGGCTGTTGGTTGGCCAGCTTGATCAACGTCTGGTCGGTTGCGATCTTGAACGGTGGGCGATCACGTTGTCGTGCCTCCTCCTCGCGCCATTCCCAGAGTGCCTGCAAGATGGCCAGATCTTCCTTGTCCACATCGCGCGTGTTCTTCATCTGCCAAAAAGTGCGGGTGGGCTGCTCCCGCTCGTGGTAATTCACCTGGCGCAACATGGCAAAGGCTTCTTTGGCCTCTTCCCAACGCCCCGCCGCTTGCAATGCCTCGATCATCTGCATCCGCAACACGAGCAGGAAATGGGTATCCATCTGCGCATAGACGATCTGCTCTGCCGTCAGCGGGCGCCGCCCCCAGTCGGTGCGCTGCATGCGCTTGTTGCTGTGCACGCCAAAGTGATCGCGCAACATGGCTGCCAGCCCCACCTGTTTCCAGCCCAAAATCCGCGCAGCCAGTTGTGTATCAAAGATGTTGTGAAAGCGGAAAGAAAAATCACGCTGCAAGATCAAGATATCATTCTCCGCGGCATGCATGATGACATCCACCATGGGATCGGTGAGGACTTTGCCCAGCGGTTGAATGTCGGCCAAGGCCAACGGATCAATGAGATAGTCAACCACGGCAGCGGGATCGGCGGTGGCAGGATCAGTCACGCGCGGCGCTGCGAAGGTCGTCAGCTGAATCAGGCAGACTTTGGGGTAATAGCGGAAGAGGCTGTTGCTCTCTGTATCGATGGCAATGACTGACTGTCCTTGCAGATGCTCCATCATCTGGGCAAAGAGTGCCGGCCTGTCGACTAGGATTGGTTTGGGCAGGTCTGGTAGGTTATTCTGGGGGTTACGGCTCATGGCATCAACAACGGTTTCTAGCTTGCTTTCTACATTAAACTTACGCAACTTGTCGAGAAGAGCCAGCAAGCGCGTGGCCTGCTCTCCACTGGTACGCTCTGCTCGGTGCGTACGTCATGCTACAGTTTCTGTTCTGAGATTCTCTGCAACAAGCCTTTGGCCAGCGGCGCGGCGGGAAGCAGAATCGAATTTCAGGGTAGGCTCTCAATAACCATACATCTGTCATTGGAATGCACGATGAGATCCTTGGCTGCTACAGTGTACCAAACTCTGGAGAAAAGGAAAACCGCGACTGTACAACGGGGTGCGTACCACATTTGGGGCCGAGACCGGACGCTCAATCTGCTCCTCTTCTGTACATCCCCGCAAATGGGACGCACCCTGTACAACGGGGTCTATTTCAGCTTTTGGGTGAATGTAGGTTCATGGGATGCCGGTCCACGGGGAAATGCAATTTTCACCGGACCATGGCGGCTGCGGCACGTTGCACATTGGAAGGTTGTCAACGCTCATCGGAAATTTTGCGGGCTCCCGGCTCTTCGCTATGATGAAGATAAGTTGCCAGTACAGTGTGGCACAGTGTGGCATAGATACCACGACAGGTAATCAGGCCATACGACCTGGGTGCAAACGGCAAAACAGGTGTGACCTGATTACCGCCGGGCTCTACTAAAGTGAGCTCTGTTTGAAAACGGTACTGCCACCCCTTTGGGAAACCGCCCAATAATCTACCGTTTTCGAGCCAACTGCACGATAGGCAAATTCAGCTTGGCAAACAATACGTAGGGTGAGCCGCAAACCCTACTTCCTCCACAAACAGATTGAGCAGACAGACGATGATCCGGATTCTCTATCGCCACCGCAGTGGCACCATTGTTCCCGATTTACCCATTGAACAGTTGCGCGATGCCATGCGCGATAACATGGCACGCTTGTGGATCGACATGATGGACCCGACAGACGAAGAAAGCGAGGCAATTCTCAACGCAGTCTACAAGTTTCACCCACTGGCCGTTGAAGATGCAGTCGAAGAGACGCACGTCCCCAAATTGGATGACTATGGCAGCTACCTCTATTTGGTCTTTCACACGGTTGCGCTAGGCGATGAACGCATGGACCTGCACACCTATGAGATCGATGCCTTTCTGGGCACAAACTATCTGGTGACAATGCATGAAACGCCACGGGAATCGATTGACAAATTATGGAATGCAGAATGGCATCAGGAGAGTGGATTGGCCCACGGGCCAGCGTTTTTGCTCTATGAGTTGCTAAATCGCCAGATCGACAATTACACGCCGCTGCTGGATCGGTTTGAATCTCAACTAGAGCATCTGGGGGATCAGATCTTTCGGAAGCAGTTGCAGGGCAAGAGCGAGGAGGCGCTGCTCAACGATATTCTCACGGCCAAGAGCAGCGCGTTGCGCCTGGGACGGATCCTGATCCCGCAACGGGAACTGCTCTACAAACTTTCGCACAACAGCTATCGGGTCATCCCCGCGGATTCACGGATCTACTTTCAAGATGCCCACGATCATCTCGTGCGCTTTTCCGATCTGGCCAACAGCATGCGCGACTTGGCCAGCAGCACCATGGAGACCCATCTCACGTTGGTCAACAATCGCATCAACGAGACGATGAAAATTTTGACGATGATCTCCACAATTTTTATCCCAATGAGCTTTCTGGCCGGTGTCTATGGCATGAACTTTCACTTCATGCCCGAGCTCAACAGCCCCTGGGCCTATCCGCTGCTGTGGATAATGTTCATTGCCATCGCATCGACCATGATCTACTATTTCCGGCGCAAAGGGTGGCTGTGAGGCACCGTGACTCGTTGCAAGTGACGCCGGTCAGCGAACCGCTCGGTGGTGATGGCGTGGGGCGCGCTCACGCGGCATGCACGAGATCATCGACGATCTTGGCCGAGGAGAGCACCCCCGGCAGCCCAGCACCAGGATGGGTTCCTGCCCCGACAAAATAGAGATTATCCAGATCCTCCGAGCGATTGTGCGGGCGGAACCAGGCGGACTGCGTCAAAATTGGCTGCACCGAAAAGGCCGAGCCGAGATAACTGTTGAGTGTGTTCTGAAAGTGCAGGGGATCGATGTAATGTTCAGCCACAATGTTCTGTTGCAGATCGGGCAGGTATTGCTCCTCCAGCAGATTCATGATGGCGTCGCGATAGGGTTTGGCCTGTTTGGTCCAATCGATGGATGCGCCGAGATGGGGGACGGGCGACAGCACGTAAAAGGCTTCGTGGCCAGCCGGTGCCATGGATGGGTCGGTAATGGTCGGCATGTGCAGATAGAGCGAAAAATCTTCGGGCAAGGCTTCGGCGGCAAAAATGTCGCTCAGCAACCCCTTGTAGCGCTCGCTGAGGATAATATTGTGGTGTGCCAGTTGGGTGTCGGTGTAGCGGCGCTTGGTACCAAAATAGATGACAAAGAGTGACATGCTATATTTCAAGTTTTTAATGCGCCGATCGGTGTTGGTGCGGCGGTATTGGGCAGGCAACAGGTTGAGGTAGGTCCAGGCCACATCTGCATTGGAAATGACTGCATCGGCCTTGTGGACCGTGCCATCAGCCAGCCGGATTCCCGTGGTCTTGCGCCCTTCGACCAAGATCTCGGCCACTTCGGTATTCAGATGCACCTTTACCCCGAGCTCCTCCATGAGCCGACCGTAGGCCTGAACAATAGCCCCCGTGCCCCCCAATGCATAATGAATCCCCCACTCCCGTTCCAGATAATGAATGAGCACATAGAGCGACGCCGCGTCGAGCGGATTGCCGCCAATGAGCAATGGATGGAAGGAGAAACAGCGGCGCAGAAATTCGTCGCTGATGAATTGGCTCACGTAGCCATAGACACTTTTATATGACTGCAAACGAATGAGATCCGGCGCGACCTTGATCATATCAGTCAGCTTGAGGAAGGGTTTGTCAATGAGCGCCATGCCAGTCTGAAAAATATCTTTCGTCGTGTGCATGAAACGTTCGTAACCCTCCTTGTCGGCCGGGTTCCACTGATCAATTTGATCGAGGATGAACTGGTGGTCGCCGTTGTAGTTGAATGAGCGTCCATTGTGATCAAAGATCCGATAGAAGGGATCACAGGGGACCATCTGAAAATAATCTTCCCGGTTACGGCCAGCCAGCGTCCACGTCTCGTCAAAGAGCCAGGGCGCGGTGAGCACTGTCGGGCCGCCGTCAAATTTAAAGCCATTCATCTCATAGACGTACGCTCGTCCCCCCAGCTTGTCACGCTTTTCAAAGACTTCCACCTCGTGACCGCGTGCGGCAAGCCGCGTGGCCACATTTAGCCCGCCAAATCCACTGCCAATGACAATAATTTTTTTGCTCATGTTTTATCCACAGGTTTCGTTGAGGCTATCAGTCACTGCGCAACAGCCGGTTTGTCCACATTTTGCACAACTATCGTGCAGAATGATTATGGTTGATCGATTGGGGTGGATCTGTGGGCTATCTTCTATTTTGATCAAAAGATGCCAGATCGCTCGATCTGGCATCACAAAACCTTTACGGTTGCAAGAGTCAGCGGCAAAGCCCGCTGCCGATTAGCTCACCCGGGCCAGGAAACGTGCATCGTTGTCATAGAAGTAGCGAATGTCGTCGATGCTGCGTTTTTGCATGGCTTGGCGCTCGATCCCCATGCCAAACGCGAAGCCGCTGAATTCGGCGGGATCGTAGCCGCCGTTCTGTAACACGACGGGGTGAACCATGCCTGCCCCCAACAGCTCGAGCCAGCCGCTGTATTTGCAGATGCGACAGCCTTCGGATTGACAGAAGATGCAATCTACATCTACTTCCACACTCGGTTCGGTAAAGGGGAAGTATGATTTGCGGAAGCGGATGTTGCGCCCTTCACCATACATCTGATTGGCAAAGTTCTGCAGCACGCCCTTGAGGTCGCTAAAGGTAATATTGCGCCCCACGGCCAGCCCTTCCACCTGATAGAACATCATTTCGGAGCGGGGGGTCACATCTTCGTTGCGCCAACATTTCCCCGGCAGGATCACCCGCACCGGCTCGGGTGCAAACTCGCGCATGGCGTGGATCTGGCCGGGGCTGGTGTGCGTGCGCAGAATGACATCTGGATCAGTGGTGAAGAAAGTATCCTGCATTTCACGGGCGGGGTGGCCAGGCAAAAAGTTGAGCAGACCAAAGTTGTACTCGTCCGTCTCCACCTCTGGCGCATCGTAGACCTGAAAGCCCATGTTGGCAAGGATATCAATGATCTCGCGCATGGCCACTGTGGTGGGGTGGAGCTTGCCCAGTGCCTGTGGCCGGCCCGGCAGCGTCACATCGATCCCTTCGGAGCTCAGTGCACGGGTTATTTCTTCTTCCTGCAGTGCGGTCTGCCGCTCTTGCAGCGCCGCCTCCAGCGTGGTCTTGATCTGGTTGGCGGCCTGCCCCACCGCGGGGCGCTCTTCTTTGGCCAGCTGCCCCAACCCGCGTAGAATCGCCGTCATCTTGCCTTGACGTCCCAAATAGTCGCGATACCACGCTTCGCTCTCTTCGCGCGTTGTTGCCTGTGTCAGGGCAGCAGCGGCTTCCTTCTCCAGATCTGTCAACTCTTGTAATAGATTACTCATCACTGTTTTCTTTCAACATGAATGTTTGGCCAAACAATTTGCTACGGCGCAGCGGCGTGCGTTGCACGGGCGCAAACACGCGGTGTTGACCCATTTTTTGATCAGGTCTTCTCACCCGGGTGACGGCAATTGTGCGCCCCTGGCAATGCAAATAGCACCCGCCGAGGTGGGCTTCATCGGTGTTGTTACGTCGCTCAGCGGCTTTCACCCTGGGCGGGGATGGCTACGTTATCTGCTACCATCGGATCGGCAGCAAGCTCGCCGTGAAAAGTCTCCTGCTGCAGCGTTGTCAGGTGGACGGGAAGCAAGCGATTGTGCAGATCGATTGATTCGGGCGCCACCACCGCCACCCGCAAATAGTTGTCGGTCAACCCGCGCCACAAGAGCCCCGGCTCATCGGTCAGCGGTTGTCCATCGCCTTCAAAGAGAACCGGCCGGGTACTGTGCAAAAAGCGTTGCCGCTCGCGCGCACCTGTTCGTTCCACCACGGCCCGCAGCTGACGCCCGCGTTCCTTCTTCACGGCAGTGGGCACGTGACCGCCAAAACGTGCGGCCGCGGTCCCGGTGCGGCTGCTGTAGGGAAAGAGGTGGGCGTGAGCAAAACGCAGCTCCTCTACAAAAGCCAGGCCCGCGGCAAAATCGGCTGCGGTCTCGCCCGGGAAGCCCGTGATCAAGTCGGTGGTTACGATCAGATCTGGGATGGCCGTGCGTGCATCAGCGACCAGCTGGCGAAAGCTCGCCACCGTACAGCGGCGGGCCATGTGGCGCAGCTGTTTATCCGTCCCGGCCTGGAGCGGCAAGTGTAAATGGGGACAAAGGCGTGCCGGCCACCTTTGCCACAGATCAAAGAAACCAGGGGCAAGCTCCCAAGGCTCCAGGCTGCTCAATCGCAGCCGCGGGATCGCGGTCTCGGTCAACAGCGCGGCCACCAAATCTTTCAGATCGCAGCGGGCAGTTCCCGCGAGATCGCGGCCAAAACTGCCCAGGTGCACACCGGTCAACACTGCTTCCTGGACGCCCGCGTCTGCCAGCGATTGCACCTCTTGCACCACATCAGCCAGTTCTCGGCTACGGCTTTGGCCACGGGCAACGGTAACAATGCAAAAGGTACATTTGTTGTTGCAGCCATCCTGCACCTTGATAAAGGCACGGGTGCGGCTCTGTCGCGGCGCCGGTTGGGCCGTCAGCGTATCGACCTCCAGCTGTAGCGGGGCACTGTCTGGGTCTAGGAGTGTCAGTTGGTCCGGATCATCAAGCTCTGCGCTCCATGGCTCCAGCAACAACTCTAACATCTCCTTGCGTTCGTTGTTGGCAACGAGTGCCACGCCGGGCAGTTGTGCCGCGGCATCGGGTTGTAGCGTTGCCCAGCAGCCGGTCAGGGCGATGCGAGCGGTGGGGTTTGCCCCATGCAGACGGCGCACCTGCTTGCGGCTTCCGCGCACGGCATCGGCAGTCACGGCACAACTGTTAAAGACGATGACTTGTGCTTGTTCGGGCTGCTCCACCGTCTGATGTCCTACCGCCTGCAGACGGGCAGCCAAAGTTTCCATTTCGCTGTAATTCAAGCGACAGCCAATTTGGTCCAAATAGATACGCATAGATCTATGATACCTGATCGCCACTCATTTCTCAAGTATTACGCTGCGGAAAGGACCTGTTCTTTTCTGTAAGTCTACGCGCGACATTTGCACAATGTGCTTGTGGATCATTTCCAGATGCGCGCATGCGAAGACAAAACAAAGCGACGTTTCTTGTTTAGAGATTCCCCTGTAGGCTAATAATACTTTATCTCGAAAAGTATTACCCACTTAATAAGGAATTTGTCGCTCATGACCAAAGTTTCATCCGCTTGTTTGCCTGCCGCTGGTATGCGCACGAAAACTCGGGCGGCCATTCAGCTGCTCATTGTTACACTGGTACTGAGCACTCTATTGCGGGGCGCTGTGCAACCAACTTTGGCAGCAGAACAGATGGACGAAGCAAGCGCACAATTCGCCAGTACGTTTCTCGTGCACTTTGCGCTGGGCATCACGCTGGATGAACGGGACGCAACGCTGGCAGCGCTCGATGTAGAGTTGGTCAACTGGCTAGAGCAGATCCAGGTGGCGGAAGTTCGGCTGAATGAGGACGGGCTGGGGAATGCCGGTGACATAGCAGCGCCGCAGAGCCGTTCGGCCGCCACCGTGGCTCGACAGTTGCAACGGGCAGCGACGGCAACGCGTCTGCAAGCAGGTGTGCTCACCGTCGAGCCAAACCCAGTTGTCTATGGGCTTGAATTGCCCAACGATCCCGATCTGGCCAAAATTGAGCGAAGCTATGGCCTGTCCATGACCCATGCATACGAAGGGTGGCAGTACACCAAAGGCAGTGGCGAGATTATCATCGCGATCCTGGATACGGGTCTCAACTTAGATCATCCAGAGTTTGCCGGTCGAATCGCGGCAGGCTATGACTTTGTCAACAACGATGCCACCCCCATGGATGACAATGGCCACGGGACCCACACCGCAGGTATTGCGGCGGCGGGCTTGAATAACAATCTGGGCATGGCGGGCATCTGTCCCGAATGTCGTCTGATGCCGGTCAAGGTGCTCAATCAGAACAATGCTGGGACGTGGTCCGGTGTGGCAAAGGGCGTTTTGCATGCTGCGGATCACGGTGCCCACGTCATCAACTTGAGCTTGGGCGCTACGGTCTCGTCACAAACCTTGGAAAATGCCATTGCCTACGCTGAAACCAAGGGGGCTGTCGTGGTGGCAGCGGCTGGCAACATGGGCGTTGAACGGGAATTTTTTCCGGCCGCGTTGCCAAATGTTCTGGCCGTTAGTGCAACCAATGCCACCGATGAACGCTGGAACCTGAGCAACTACGGCACTTTTATCGATGTCGCCGCACCAGGCTACAACATCTTTAGCACCTATCACGATCAAACCAACTACTACAGTGGCTATACCTACATGAGTGGGACGAGCATGGCTGCTCCGTATGTCGCCGGGCTCGCGGGGCTGCTTTTCAGCCAAGATCCAGAGCGTAGCGCAGAAGAGGTGAGACAGCTCATTACCTCCACGGCGGATCGGCTTGATGCTGGCCAAGAAAACAACTACTTTGGCCAGGGCCGAGTCAACATAGCCCGTGCCCTCTCAGTCTCGGATGATATTCAATGGCTAGAAGTGGCACCTGATGAAGAAAGCGGTGACGAGCCGGATGGCAACACGATCTCTGGATCCAAAAAATTGAACAGGTACCTCTACCTGCCATTTGTCACCCGCTAGCCCCGCGACAAACGGATCTGCGGGATGGCCATCCAACGGCAACACTTGCTACCTCTGGTGCAGCACTTTGTGCCGGAAAGCTGTTCGCCGTCAGCCATAGAGCCGGAGCCGACCGGCGCGCAAGATAAGATAAAAGCTCCAGTCCTGCGACTGGAGCTCTTTGTAGTTATTTTGTGACGAGGGGCAGATAAACTCGTTCCACGCTCCCGGCCGGAATGGTTGCTCCTGGCAAGGGTGTTGGGGAAGGAGCGGCGGTAGGGGTGTCATAGTTGGGGGTTAGGTCTGTGCCTTGGACCAATTGCAAGGGTTGATAGGATCGGTAGCCGGGGAAGACTGCACCCAAATTGGGATTGGCCATGCGCCGAATGAGAACTTCGCTCAGCACTTGCCGGTAGTCGGTGGTGACCGCCAAATCGCGCCGGTCGTAGAGTTGATCCGTGTGTAACCCTGGCCATGTGCCATAAACTTGACCACCCTTCACGTTGCCACCGAGCACAAACATTGCATTGCCGTGACCGTGATCGGTGCCACGGCTGGCATTCTGCTTGAAGGTGCGTCCAAATTCACTCATGACAACAACAGTCATGCGCTTGGTGTGATCTGTCCCACCCACATCACCGAGATCGGTCATTAACGCTTCCAGGCCACTCGCCAGTGTGCCAAATTGACTGGCAAAATAGCCGGTGCCCTCGTCACCCTGATATTCATGGGTGTCCCATCCACCCAGATCGATGGTGGCAACGTTCAAACCGAGTTGCAGTTTGATCATCTGTGCCAACGTCTGCAGATTGCGCCCAAAACTATTGTTGGGGTATGTCGCGCCATTGCCAGGTGTATAGGCACCCGGATCCCCATATTCGACCACATCCACGGCATCCAGCGTCTGTAGACCAGCGGAATGGAGCCAGCTAGCCCCCTGGTACATGTTGCGCATCATCTGTCGCTGTACATCCCGATAGCGCCAGTTGCCGCCAAATGAAAAGCCTTTGGCACTCGTCATGCCAATGGCTTCGGTGCTGCCCGCCAATGCAGTAGGGCTCAAGTTGCCCACGGCCAAAGCCGGCATGATGAGATCCGCTGGCAGATCGGGGGCAGAGGCCAAATGTCGAGTCAACCAGCCTTGGGTAGCAGATTTACTACCTGGGGTGCCCAGCTCCATATACTTCATCGCATCGAAATGGCTGCGGGTATCGCTAATCTGACCCGCGGCTTGCACGATCGCCAGCTTCTTGTCCTGGTAGAGACCATAGAGTGGGGCGCCAGCCGGGTGCAGACCAAGAAAATCGCTGAGTGGCAAGGCCGCATTGTCGCCGTGAACCGGCACAGCCAGATCGGCGCGGCTGTTTTCATAATAACCACGATCATCACCAGCAATTGGCATTACCGCGCTCAGGCCGTCCATGCCCCCACGCAAGAAGACAATTACGAGAATCTCCTGGTCAGGCTCCTGTTCGGCATTACCAAACGCCACATATCCCAAGCGTCCGCCTGCCATCGCTGCAATTGCCGCGGAACAGCCAACCATAAAACCACGTCGGGAAAAATCAGACATTCATTACTCCTTATGTATCGGCTTTCCCCGTTTGGGGATAAAAGCTCCTTGGCTATGCCGCAGCACACGGACAGGCGTTGTCAGCGCCATTGAAACGAAGGGGACATGAAGAGAAGCGCTAGCGTGGGCGACAGACGTTCCGTCAGGTGTTCCGCGGGCAGTGGGAGATCGGGATTGCGGCCATTGGCCAGAAAGGCCACAATGTGCGCATGCTCTGTTGCAGGCAGCGGTCGCCCCAGTAAGCGGTCGGCCCAATAGGTTAGGATTGCATTGGGTCTCTGCAAGTCAGCAGGCGTGGTGAAAGAGAGACGGAGATCATCTTTGTCCGCCCCTTCCCCACCAACGGCCCACTCTACCAAGAAGTGGACCAGTCGCCAGCGCTGCAACAGGGGCATTGTGCCGCTCCAAGTTGCCCGATCGTCGGGATAGCCATTGGGCGGCGACCACGAGAAGAGCGGTTGCCCTCCACTGTCGTAGTTGTACAGGAAAGTGGAGTTGGGGGTAAAGTTGGCCTGGGCCGCGCGCAATACGCTGACGGCATACTCAAAGGGTCGCTTGATCTTCTCTCCCCAGGTTGTGCGAAATTCTGCTGAAAGCAGGATCGTTTCCGTTACCTTTCGTAATTGGTCCGGTGCGTTGACGTTGGCCAGAAATACAGCGGCAGCAGCTTGTACGATGCGCTCAGGTGGTTCGTCATGGATCAGACGGCGGCAGAGCTTGCGACACAGATAACGAGCTGTTCCCGGATGGGTCGCCACCAGATCCAGGACATCTTCACCGTCACGGATTCCCTGCGCTTCGGGAATCAGGCGGCCAAGCACCACCTTTTGATAGGGAAAGTGAGCGCCATCATCAAACGCAAAGAGCCCCGTCTCTTTGTCAATTCGCCAGCCAGTGAAGCAAGTGGTTGCGCCATAGACATCGGCGTCTACATAGAGCAAAGGTTTTCCCGTTGTACTCTCTTTTGGTGCGGGGTGTGTAAAGCTGCCATCGGCATTGATCGTGAGGGGCACCACGCCCAGATAATTTTCGGCCCCCATTGTGTGCAGCTCAAAAAGCTCGCGCGCATAATTTTCGTTGGGATTGCCACCGGAATTCGATTGATTGTCCAGATAGTAGAGCATGGCCGGGCTCTTGGCTACGGCCCCCAGCAACGTGCGAAAGTTGCCAAGCACATTTGCTCGGATCACATCACGGTCATAGTGCACCATGACTGGGGCTGTCCAGTAGTCCCAACCATAGATGTTAAAGTGGTTGAACCAATGTTCGACCAAAACCTCTTGCAGTTGACGCTCGCTGTAGACGGCGCGCAGGAAGGTCGCCTGTTCCGTCTCTGTTGCTGGCAAGATTCGATTTTTATACGGATTCTCCGCGGCCCGCACGTGATCGGCCCAGAGTTGGGGCAGTGACTTATCCAACGTGAGAAAATTGTGGGCAGCCAACCGAGCATCACAGGCACTGTCATCAATTGCATCCGGATTCAGCTGTTGGGCAACGTAGGCCGCCAGCCGCTCCTCATCCGATCCACCCAATGCATTGAATGCCGCGAGATCACCCGGACGTGGACCATAGCCCATGCGGTTGAGCGCAATTACGCCAAGGGCAGGCAGCGCAGGTAAATCCGCAGAGCCCACGGGACCCCGCTGCCGCCGCATGCGAGGTGTATTGGCTTCTGCCCGATCATCCTGAGCCTGAAGAGCCTGCGCTCCGGTTGAGAGCGCGGTCATCGAGCCAGCCAAAGTGGCGATGCCACTGCTGATAAGCAGATTGCGGCGGGTGCGCGACGACACTTGGTGCTCGACTGCATCTCCGCCGCCATCAGATCGTTTGCAGCACGAAGAGGCCAAGTCATCAAACTGTTCGCTGGCAACATAGCTCGGATCTGGACAGGTGGGTGAATGAGCGTTTGCGTGTGGGGCAACAGCACTAGCAGTGGCAGCTTCATGGGTGGCAGCTTCATGGATGGAAGTTTCTACCGTTTGCTCTGCAAGAGTTGCTGGCATAAAAACCTCCTGGTTGAGTCGCCAGATTTCACATAAGGTCATTTGAGAAAATCAGTTCCTGTGCTCACACAATTCCTGTGCTCACACAAAGAGAGAGATAACCTAGATAAAGAAAGCGCATAGACCCTGCCCCTTGCGGCGTGAACATCTTCTAATGCGCAGGTCCAGCGGTAGAGAACGCTGCTTCTCCCATTGGGCAACGTTACTACCATGATTGCTCGATAAGTTGCTCCCCGGTTGCCTTCTAAAGTAAGCTCTGTTCGAAAAGAGTAGTTCCGGCAAGCGGGAAACCTACCCTTTTCAAGCCAACCGCACTGTAGGCGCGTGGTAGAGAGAAAATTTTCAGAAATCAGGCTCGTGTCGAGATGACAGATAGCAACTTGAGTAAGGTAAGAGTGCTTACCCTTCATGAAATTTCGTGCTCTCCGTGAAGCAGGTACATTTAGATTTGGGCCCAATCAACTGCGTTTACATTGGCTTGGTGCCCCAAATGCAAGTATGGGATGCAGTACAGAAACGAGTATAGAAGTGCCACTGCGCGCTGTCAATTGGACAAAAATCCGAGATCTTGCCCCATCCATCTTAATGTGCTTGCTTTATACAAACATTGGAATCGCTCACCCGTTTACGGGTTGTGCAACTTCTAAACAGCAAATTTTACTTTTCAAACCCAGGTTGTGTTAGAATGCCTGCTACTTAATGTCTGTGCGTAAGTTCTCCGCGTCGACGTCGTCGGCTTGAGGTGGTGCCGACACCACAACCAAATTTACGGATAGGTTCTGCGTAACCCAATAGATAAACCCCTTAAGAGTTACATAGTTTTCTTCGTGTCAAAGCACACGCATTTGTACGACATTTACAATGGGCCGTCCACTGGGTCGTCCACAAGTTGCTCCGCGGTTGCCTTCTAAAGTGGGCTCTATTTGAAAACAGTAGTTCCGACAAGCGGGAAACCTACCCTTTTCAAGCCAACCGCACTGTAGACGCGTGATAGAGATGATAGATAGCAACCTGAGTCAGTATCCGCAGCTGCTCAGTGGTGAGACCCAACATGCGGCTTGGATAGGAGTCATGTGTGGGATAGAGCCCGGACCTTTCATTCATTGAAATTCTCGGGCAAAACAAACTGATTTTCACATAATCTATATTTGTAGTATATTGACTGTATATTTTCAGGTACTCTACCAAGATAGTTTTGGCTGGGATAGTTCTGGCTAGGTATAGACAGCGCATGCAATACCCGGAACCCAATGCCAGCAATTCCTGAACGTAGATCACTTTTCAAACAGATTCGAAATTCAAGAACCCTTCTCGAATTCATTATTTCAAACCCATGGGGAGAAAATCTGACAATGAAACGAACAGCTTCTGCGCGACCTGCGCTCTTGGCAACCATTGTGTTTGTGCTAACAGTCGCGTCAATGACTGTGCTAGATGCGTCGAGCACTGCACTTGCCCAGGATACACCCGTTGATGTTACAGGCACTGCCACCGAGCCCGCTTCCCCAACACCGACAGAGACTGCCGGACCCACTGCGACGCCGACCCCCACCAACACAAACGTGTCGCCAACTGACACGCCTGTTCCGACCGATACACCGACAGAAATTGTTACCCAACCACCGGTAGAACCGACAGATACGGCAACACCAGTTCCAACATCAACACCTCCCCCCGCCGGGCCGGTGCCGATTCCAGAACCCGTAACCGTTGTGCTCTTTGGCAGCGGGTTGGCAGCACTGTCGGCTGCAGTTGCCGCGCGACGCAAGAAACAGGACTAACCACGGCGAGCCTGAGCATGGCAACCCGCTCCTAACGACCCTGTTCGTCAGGACAATTTGGTGCGGTGAGCGGTGCGAGCTGTGGCACTGTTGCCGCACCCTCACCAGACCATGTCTACGGGCACAGCCGACCAAAGTGGGCTCTATTTGAAAATAGTAGTTCCGCCAAGAGGCAAACCTACCGTTTTCAAGCCCACCACACTGTAGTTGCAGTGGTGTGTAGAGTCCATTACAGAAACATAGACGCTTCGTTGCTACCATTCAGGTGGCCATACAATGCTTTGCTGATTGTATGGCCACCTGTTTTGTTACGATTTGCGCAACAACCGATCAGACACGATAGCCGGTGCACTGCTAGCACAGCAACAGAGCCAGGAGCTGCGCGCCACGAGTGTCTCGACAGGCTCAACCACCAGCAACTGCGCGGCACCTACGCTCACAGTTTTTTCGGCATTTTCACGGATAGATCTTGTTCCTGGCTATCTCCACATCGCCTTCCATTGGGTAGTTCTCCTCCCTCAATTTACGTGGTTCACGCTCAAGTTTCTCCAGCCACTTGCAGAGACCATGCAAAAACAGATAATCCTGACAACCTTTTGCATGCACCTGTTGCAAAGGCTCCATCGCGCAACGTATGCTATTTGTAAGGTAACTAATTGCGCTCTTCTGCTATAATGGGCTGGATCGTTACAGTACTTGGACTTAGAGTACTCATGGAGAAAGCAAATAGACCTTGCACCTTGCGGAGTGAGCCTTCTCTCATGCGCACGTTTAGCGGTAGAGAACGCTGATTCCACCACTGGGCAACGTTGACATGATTTCTCGATGAGATGAATTGCAAGACGAGTGAGTGATAGCCTCGGTTACCGCCGCAAAGGGGCGTGTACCGAGGATTATTGTTGGTTAACCTAAGTTGCTCCCCGGTTGCCTTCTAGGCGCGTGGTAGAGATGGTAGGTAGCAACTTGAGTTGGTTACGGAGAAAAAGGCATGGGTACAGATTCCCGTTGGTACAGTCAGAGAACTGCTGCAGCTATTCGTAGATTGGCAGGGCTTCTTCTACTATTCACGATTTTCCTTGCTCAAATCCCGGCCGCGGCCAGGGCACAGGCAGATTCCCCATCGAGTGGCATCACAACGGCAGCCGCGGCACAACCGTTGCAGGTCGTGCAGATTCAGGAAGAGGCACAAGCTGTCAAGCTTGTTTGGCCCAACCCCACAGTGGCCATTGCTTCGGCTAGCAGCGCACTTCAACAGCTGCCGCTCATTCGCTACCAGGGCTATGAGCTGCCAATGCAACTGGTCACCGTTGTTTTGCAGGAACCGATGATCTCACGCGAATCAACCGGAGCAGCAACAGAATCCGCGAATCAAGTCAGTGCAGCATCGAGTGCAGCCACTGCACGGCTGGCGCTGCAGGTTGCGGGTACCCAACCTTGGCTGGCAGCAGTAGAGCCAGCTGCGCCCTTACAACCAGCAGCCATTGGTTGGGAAGGGATGGCTGATCCCACGCGCGTGGTTGAAGCGGTGGGGCTGCCAACCGCACCGGTCTTTCTGTTGCGCCAGGGTATGGTCGATGGCCAGCGGGTTGCGGTCTTTGCACTCAGCCCCCTTTACGAAGAGGCGGGAACAGTCAAGTTGGCCACCGCTTTTTCAGCGCAGATTGCCGATGCCACATTGTTGGACCAAAGCACGCAAATGCAAGGGGCGACGGTACATTCACCAGCCACCGGCGCAGCTCAGACTGCTCCAGACCAAGCGGAAGAAGCAGCCAATCTCAAACCGGTAAATCCACTGGCGGCCAAGCAGGCAACCAAACTCGTTGTCTCCACGGCCGGCATGCAAGAGGTCACCGGTGCAGCGTTGGCTGCGACAGGCCTCAATCTCGCAACGATCAATCCGGCTCAGCTCTATCTAACCTTGAACGGCACTGAAGTTGCCTTGGAGATCAATGGTCTCGGCAATGGCCGGCTGACCTCAACCTCTACAATTCGATTCTATGCCCCGACAGCGGGAGATCGCTGGGGGACCGAATCTGTCTACTGGCTTGCCACCAAAGATGGTGCTGGCGCACGCATGGCCACGCGCTCGGTGCAACCGGCCAGTGCAACGGTACGCAACAGCGCGTGGGAATATGGCCTTTGGCAGGATAACCAACTCTATGACTCTCGCTACGCGGGCTATGATCAGGACCACTGGTTTCATCAGAAGCTGATCCTGGGTGAGAACAATGCATCGGCACTGGATGTGATCCAGGTCAATGTCGAGCCGAAGTTGCCCCGCGTCAACGGTTCTGCAACGTACACAATCGCTGTTACCACCAATGTGCGGGGTATCCACACGTTGCGCACGCTGCTCAACGACAGCGTACAGGACATCACCTGGAGCAGCACGGATACTGCTCGTTTTCTAAAGGATTGGCAACAGAGCTTTACCTCGACCGTCACCAGCGGCGCGCTGGGCGTTGCGCTCCTAGATGTGAGTGCAGCCAGCAGCCAAAGTGAGATCACAGTCCTGCTCGATGGAATCCAGTGGCAACAGCCTGTGCGCTTGCAGCTGAAGCAACGTGGTGCCGAATTCACCGGCGTTGCCGGTCGCTGGCACTATCAATGGAGTGAACTGCCGACCAACTACCGGCTGTATGATGTGACCAACGCAATCAGCCCTGTTCTGCTTACCGGCGCAACTGGGAGCGGCTTTGAAGATGGTCCCCAGGTCTCTCACTACTTGGTGGCGGGGCCGGGCACGCTGCACACCCCCCGCGTGGTGGCACATGATCCGGTCACCTTTGGCACAAGCGGTGCAGATGCAATCTACATTGCGCCAACAGAATTTATCAACGCATTGGAGCCACTGCTTGCGCTGCGTCGGGATCAAGGCTATCGGGTAGCAGCTGTAGAGGTAGCAGACATCTATGCTGCTTGGAGCTACGGCCATGTTTCGCCCCAAGCCATTCGCTCCTTTTTACGCTTTGCCCACGCCAACTGGCAACCAACGCCAATTGCAGTCACCTTAGTTGGTGATGGCACGTGGGATCCACGTAATTACGAAGGCAAGAACAACAACAGCTACATCCCTCCCTATTTGGCCGATGTTGATCCGTGGCTGGTTGAAACAGCCTGCGACAACTGCTATGTTCAGCTCGATGGTGACGATCCAATCACTGGGGATGGACTGTTTACAATGGAGATGAACATTGGCCGTCTGCCGGTGAAAGGGGCTGGCGAACTGAGTGACATGGTCAAGAAGATCGTTCAGTACGAGACTGCCACCAATCTGGAGCTCTGGCAGAGCCGCACGATTTTCATTGCAGATAACTATCTCCGTGTACAGCCCGATCAAAGCGTCGTCAACGATCTGGCTGGTGACTTTGCCGAATATGCCAATCAGATCGTGCATCTTGCACCGGAAGCAATTCGCAGCGATCGTATCTACTACGATCCATTGCCTTCAGTTGCGGACCCGGATGGGATTGAATCCTGGCGCATTAACGATGCCCGGGCAGCCCACCGCGCGGTCATTGCCAATCTCAGTGCTGGTGCAGGGGTTGTGAGCTACAACGGTCACAGCAACCAGTGGCAATGGGGTGTAACGGATGAAGTCGATCCCACGCTGGAAACCAACTATCTATTGGGACTCTATGACCCCGACGGGCTAACCAACCAAGGCAAATATTTCGTTAGCCTCTCCATGACCTGTCTCACCGGCCAATTTCACAAGCCCGCCCTATCGGGCACAGCGTTGGATGAACGGATGTTGCTTAATCCCAAAGGTGGTGCAGTAGCAGTTTGGGGCTCAACCGGACTGAGCGTTGCCTATGGTCATGATCTGCTTCAAAAAGGGTTCTTTGAAAAGCTCTGGAGCACACCAACGGGCAGTGTCAAAGTGGGCGAACTACTGGCAGCTGGCTATAGCAAATTGCGCTCTGAACAGGGCTGTTGCCAAGACACGCTCAAAACGTTTATGCTCATGGGCGATCCGTTGACCACGGTCCGCGTGCGGCCCGAAGGCGTACTTGGGTTGTACCTGCCCATCATCAACAAATAACTCAAGTTGCGACCGACCATCTCTACACGAGCGTGATTGCTCAAGCAATACCCGCTACCACGCGCCGACAGTGCGGTTGGCTTGAAAACGGTAGGTTTCCCGCTTGCCGGAACTACTCTTTTCAAATAGAGCCCACTTTAGAAGAGAACTGGCGATCAACAGCACAGAGGCCAATGCGGATCTGCATTGGCCTCTTTCGATCATCCAGTCTATTTGCTCGTCCACCCATTCCAGGCTCAGCACGGAGCAGATGTGCTGACATCGCTGGCAGTTGGTGCGCTCTCGTGCCTCGCTTGCGGCTGGCAATCTAGCGCATCACGCAAAGCTCGAATATGCGCCGGGGTTGTGCCACAGCAGCCACCAATCAAGCGTGCTTTCTGTTCCAGGTAGAGCGGAACGTGGTGTGCAAAGTGGTCGGGGGTGAATGGATATGCAAGTTGCCCTTCCAGCCATTCGGGGAAGCCTGCGCTGGGCAACACGCTGAGGGGCATTGTGGGCGCGGCCGCGTGCATTTCTCGCAACGCGTCGAGCACGTGAAGTGGCCCCACGCCACAATTCACACCCACCAGATCAACGCCCAGCGCCGACAGTCGCTCGAGCGACAGTCGTGGCGATGGTGCATCCTCAGGCCAGCCATTCTGCGTATGGGCAATCGAAGCAACAATGGGTAGATCAGAGAGCTCGCGCGCTGCCTCCACGCCAATCGTCAACGCTGCCCAATCAGTAAATGTTTCAAAGAGTAGCAGATCCACACCCGCTTCCGCCAACGCTGCGATCTGTTCGTGAAAAGCCGCGTGCGCCTGGCTGTTGCTGATTGTCCCCGCCGGCTGCAGTCGGCTGCCGAGCGGACCCACGTCGCCAGCAACAAAGAGCGGGCGTTGCGCAACTTCACAGACATTGCGCGCCAGCCCCACTGCTGCGCGGTTAAATTCGCTCACATTGTCGCTCAACCCATGTTTGGCCAGCCGAATCCGGTTGGCACCAAAGGTATGCGTTTTGAGCACATCCGCGCCCGCGGTGGCGTACGCTTGGTGGATGGTCGTGATCCAATCAGGGTGGCTGACCACCAGTTGCTCCAAACATTGCTCATGGCGAACACCTTTGGCATAGAGCAGGGTACCCATGGCGCCATCAGAGAGCAACGGGCCTTCGGCTATTTTTTGCAGAAATAGATTCATGGGGGTAGCTCTTGTCTTTACCTCTTCACAAATTACCTCTTCACAAGCTATTTTGGCTTCATGCTGATTGCCCATCAACAGTAGCCCGGTGGCACCAGAGCTGATCGGCATGTTCTGCTTCGTGCAATGCCAGGCTATAGAAAAAGTTGGCAAGTGTGCCTTCTTCCCCCCAACCATAGTTGCCCAGCCCCCGCAGTTGCTCGTCCGACGCTTGATCAAACAGACGCAACGTGCGCTGGTTACAGGTGGCGAGCCCATCACACACATCGATCATGTTGAGCGCGGCCCGTTCGGTGAGCAAGTTGGCATTGATCTCATCGATCCCTTTGCCATCTAGCCAGGCAGCTAGCGTTCCAGACGCGGGATCGGGCCACTGTTGCAAAACACGTAGTCCATACTCATTCCAGCTCAACACATGGACCAGCAGGTCACGGATTGAGCCCGTGCCATCGATTTGAGTTGTGATGATTGCTTGTTCGGTCAGGCCACTGATCCCATCGAGCAGATTGGCATGCTGGGTAACAAGCAGTTTGCGCAGGTCGGGCTTGGCCCAACGCTGCATGGATCCACAATAGCGTCGCAACTCTTGCGTGTGGACGCGGGTGTGGTGCACCAACTGCTCCAACAGGCGTTGCAACGATAAGTGGGTCTTGCCTTCGGGGTAGTCAGCCGTCAACTGACTGTCCTCCAACGTCTGGGCAAACGCGATCAGTTGCTCGCGGGCGCGGTCGGCCGCGCAGATAACTTCCGGCCAGGCGCGCCCAAGATCAGCCATGGCACGTTCATCGTTGTGAGCCAGCGGCCGGTCGATTCCGGCTGTGGCCGATGTTCCAGCCAGTGCAGCCTGCATTCTTGCTCTTTGATATTCATCCCAAAAAGCAACGTGGGCCATCAATGCCTTGGGGCTCCAACCGTTTGGTAGCGTTCCAGCCTCGATCTCCTGTTCATCCAGCAGGGCAAAGGTCTGCAATAGCTTTTCGTAGGTAGCCTGCAATTGATTGGCAATTTCCCTAGCGTGCGATGACATGTTTCGCCACAATCCGTTTCTGTTCTACAGTAAGCTCTATTTGAAAACGGGAGTTCAACTTCTACAGTAGTTCAACTTCTACAGTAGATCACGAAAAGATCTACCGTCTTCAAGCCAACCGCACCAGGGGACAACTGTAGCGGCAGCACCATCGTGGACGCAGTTGAGATTCGTTCGGATCTTCGACGATAACTATAGCGAGAAAATAGCGAATCAACAAAAGCGTGGGGGGAGGTACTCTCGCTGGACAGACGGGCAGCGAGAGTACCTCAAGCCGGTGGCGTCACCGGCTGCAAAATAGCGAGCCGCGCTGCCTCCGTTTGAATCGAACGGATCAGCGCCACGGTGGCCGGCGAAAGCGCTTTTTGGCGATCAAGCTGGACCAACGCACTTTCCCGATAGAGCGGAGCGAGATCCGCCACGGGCACCGTGACCACAGTGCCACGCAACAGCTCTTGCGCGATGTACCCCTGGGGCACAAATCCCCACCCATGCCCCTCTTGTAGCAGATAGAGCGCCACTTCGCTGGGTACGTGAGCAGTCAACTGGGCGCGGGCTGCCAGTTGAGCGATGACCGGCGGCGTGATCTGCCACCAACGCAGCGGCAGGAAGCGAATATCATCAGCCGCAGCGATCTCGGACTGGGTCAGCGTGGCACGGGAGGCAAATGGGTGTTGGCGCGGCAGCACAAAGGGTGTCTGCTCGCGGAAAAGCAGCAGGGGCCGAAGATCGGTGGTTAGCGGCTGCACACAGGGCCAGGTGATGATCGCCAGCTCAACCACGCCATCATACAGCAGCTCAATCAGTTGCCAGTGGTCGTTGGCACGTACATTACACTCTACCGTGGGGTGGCTGGCCTGGAAGCGGACCAACGCCGGTGCCAGCAGATAGCGGGCCAGAGAACCGAGCACACCAATTGCCACGCGCCCCCGCAACCCCTGTTGGGCCTCCTGAACAGCCGCGGTACCTTCCACCATTGCCGCCAACGCACGTCGGGCATAGGGCAGGAAACTCACCCCCAGGGCAGTCAACGCCACACCTTGGTTGGAGCGCGAGAGCAATGTACCCCCCACCGCCTGTTCCAATGCTTGAACGCGGGCACTGATGGTCGGCTGGGCAATGTTCAATTCGCGTGCGGCCCTGCTGAAGCTGCCTTCACGCACGATGCGGTCGAAGGCAGTCAACTGTTGGAAATCCATCTCGTGCTCCCGTGGCTTCTCTTCCCGGCAACATCATGTACGACAAACCAGTTCAGAAGACTCCGTTACATAAATCGTTGTGCGCCTCACCATGGCAATGCCACAACCGGCCATGGCAAAAAAGGTGCATGTATCAAAAAATTGAATAGACAGTATTCTACCACACCGCTTGCACACGCACGCAGAAGATCGTATGCTCAACAGAACAATTTTCTCATTCAACTGCCGCTAATGCGCTTTTCACGCGAGGAAATAGCATGACTCTTCAAATTCGCTCTTTTATGCCAACGGATCTTCCCGCCATCAACCACATCTATGGCGCCAGCGTGCGGACATGGACGGCATCGTGGGAACTAGAAGCGCCCGATGAGGCCGAAATGAGCCGTCGCGTGCAGGCGATCCTCGACCAAGGCTACCCCTACTTTGTCGGTACCGTCGGCGATCAACTCGTAGGCTATACCTATGCCAGCAGCTACCGAGCCCGCCCCGGCTATCGCTTTACCGTTGAGAACTCAATCTATGTGGACCCGGCCCACCAGCGTCGGGGCTTTGCCCGGCAATTGATGCAGAGGCTCATTGATGCCTGTACGACCGCAGGCTATCGGCAGATGGTCGCGGTGATTGGAGACAGCGAAAATCACGCCTCGATTGCGCTCCACCAGCAGTTGGGGTTCACGCACGTTGGCTTGCTGCCCAATCTCGGCTTCAAATTTGGGCGCTGGCTCGACAGCGTCATGATGCAGCGGCCGCTCGGTCAGGGAGGCACTACATTGCCGGCTGAATTACAGAGGCACTACATTGCCGGCTGAATTACAGAGGCACTACATTGCCGGCTGAATTACAGAGGCACTACATTGCCGGCTGAATTACAGAGGCACTACATTGCCGGCTGAATTACAAAGGCACCACATTGCCGGCTGAATTACAAAGGCACCACATTGCCGGATGAATTACAAAGGCACCACATTGCCGGATGACTAGATTCCGTTGACATTTGGAAAAAGCGCCAATCCGTTGGGCTGCTAACGGTGAGCAGCGCTCTCAACCGCTGCGTAGGCAGCCGCTGACGCGACTTTGCTCGGTTGGCGGCGGGGTTTACCTCCCCAAATTTGCCAGGTCAACGGAACCTAGCCCAACCCATTGGATCATCCTGCGAACCGCGTTCAGCAGTCGTTCACGCCAAATCAACTGAGCAACGAGAGTAGTCCCATGACTTCCACCACCTCGCCTCAACACGCAAGCAGCCGCACAGCCACAGCGAACACGCGCAACTATCAGCTGGCATGGATGGCGACTTTCCTCTTTTTCGTGGCCTTCTATGCCTTGATTGTGCCGCTGCCACGGTATCTCACGGCTATTGGCTTGGCCGATTGGCAAGTGGGGCTCGTGCTGGGCGCGACGAGCATCGCCGCGCTCATTGCACGCCCAATTTCAGGCGTACTCACCGACCACTTTGGCCACAAACAGATATTGAGCTGGGGCGCGGGCGCGCTGCTGCTGGGATCAGTTGGCGTGCTCTTTACCGATGGTGTCACTTTTCTGTTTCTGTTGCGGATCTTTCAAGCGCTCGGTTACGTGCTCTTTACCACCGCTGGCAATGCACTGGTTGGGCAACTTGCGTCGCCAGCCGACCGCAGCACCAAGATTGCCTATTTCGGGTTGGCAGCCAACTTTGCCATGACCATGACGCCCGGTGCCACCGATCTGGTGCTCCCCCATCTGGGGTTGAGGTCTATTTTCTGGCTGATTGGGCTCGTTGCCCTCTGTGCCGGACTCCTGACCCGCCTACTGCGGCTCGCACCGACAGAGCCGGTGGCCACGCCAACAGGATCGAAGAGCCGGGGCCTTGCCCAATTCTGGCATTTCCCCCGCCACCTGTGGCTGGCCATGTCGATCGCGGCGCTCTTTGGCGCTGGCTTTGGCGCCTATTTTCAATTTTTCGCCGTGTTGTTGGAACGGCGGGCCATTGCCGCGGCTCCCATCTATGCCACCTATGGCATCAGCATCATCGTCACCCGTCTTCTCTTTGGCCGCCACCTCGACCGCATTGGCTTTCAGCGCGTGCTCGCCATCGCGGCACTGCTGATGGCCATGGGACTTGCCGTTGCGGCAATTGGGGAGAGTGTCAGCATGCTCGTGGTCGCGGCGGCACTCATTGCCACCGGCGGCGGTTTCTTTCACCCCATGTTGATCGCTCACCACGTGGCAATTTTGCCCAATCGCCCAGGTTGGGCCGTGGCCTCTTTCTACTTTGGCTTTGATGTGGGCATTGGCGTGGGGGCGTGGATCCTTGGGGCGGTGCTGGATCAGTGGGGTCTGGCGGCACTCTTTTGGGTGGCTGCGCTGCTTTCGTTGGCTCCCCTTGGCTGCATCCCGCGACTGAGAGAACCCACACCGACCGAATGACCGCTCCCCCCGTTTGCGGCCATTCCCCATTTTCCACGGAATCTGGTAAACTGCTAGCATTTCCGCAATAGAATGAAACCACAAGCGAAATGGCTGACACAGGTGTAATCGAGCGCTCGTGTTCGAGTGGTAACAACTCTTGACGGGTAGATAACCCGGATCATATTTTCAGCAAAAAGGATGACCATGAGTACAGAACCTATTCGCGTTGGCGTGATTGGTGTTGGCCAGATTGGGAAACAGCACGTTGACAATTATAGCAAGATCGATGGCGCCAATATTGTGGCCGTGGCCGACATCAACGAGAGCGAAGCCACACGCGTTGCCGAGCTTTACAACATTCCCCACGTCTATACGAATTTTCGTGAGCTACTGGAACGGGATGACATTCAGGCCGTGGATGTTTGTTTGCACAATAACTTTCACGCCGGAGTTACCATTGCCGCGCTGGAGGCGGGCAAAGATGTCTTCTGTGAAAAACCGATGGCCGGTGCCTACATTGACGCCGAGCGCATGTTGCAGGCCAGCCGTCAGACAGGCAAAAAGCTGCACATTCAGTGTCGGAACATTTTTCTCAAAGAGGCCAAGGCCGCAAAATATCTGATTGAAGAAGGACATCTCGGCAACGTCTATCACCTGCGCTCCAAGGGCCACCGCCGACGCGGCCGTCCTTATGTCGATGGCTATGGCAGCCCCACCTTTGTGCAAAAGCAAAACTCTGCCGGCGGTGCGCTCTATGACATGGGCGTCTACCACATCAACACCATGCTCTACTTGATCGATAATCCCCAGGTCGAGCGGATTTCGGGCAAAACGTATCAGGAGACACCACTTGATTCACGGCGCAGTGAACTGAGCGGTTACAATGTGGAAGAGTTGGGGCTCGGGTTTGTGCGCCTGGCCGATGGTCTGACGCTAGATATTGCCGAGGCGTGGGCGGTCCACATGGATCGCTTCGACGGTTCGACGATTTTGGGCAGCGAAGGCGGTGTGCGTCTCGATCCCTTTGGCTATTTTCGCAATCTTGGCGATCTGGAACTGAACAGCAGCGCCGATCTGAGCCGGCTGGAATGGCGACGGCGCACCGTACACGAAGTGGGCGACGGCTATGACAGTCCCCAACATCACTGGATCGCTGCCCTGCAGGGGCGCGTCGATCTGATTCCCATGGACGAAATTGCGCTCAATACCATGCTGATCTCCGAGGGGATCTATCTCTCTGATCGCCTGGGTCGCGAAGTGACCGCCGACGAAGTTCGGGAACAGTCAGTTTCCAGCGCAATCCAACTTTAACCGACAACGTTGACGCTGTTCCACACCAACTGTAGGCCAATCGCAAGCTTACAGTTGGCTTTCTCCTGCTACAATAGAGCGGTAGATGTGACATTTCTCTGTTGAAAACTCGACACACCTATGGTCTGTCCGTAAATTCTCTGCATCCAAGAGGCCGGCTCAAGGTGGTGTAGGCACCACAACCAAATTTCAGGGTAGGCTCTTGCTACGGTGCGTCCCATTTTCGGGGGCGTACAGCAGAGGAGCAGATTGAGCGTCCGCTCTGGCCCCAAATGTGGTACGCACCCCAATAACTACGGTGCGTCCCTTTTCGGGGGCGTACAGCAGAGGAGCAGATTAGCGTCCGCTCTGGTCCCGAATGTGGTACGCACCCCAATAACTAGATCGCGTTGACATTTGGGGAAAGTGCCGAGCCATTGGGCTTCTATCGGTTAGCAGCGGGTTTTACCCCCCGCGAAGTTGAAATGTCAACGGAACCTAGAGCAGTGGACGGCTTTCTGTAGATCAATTTTTGTTCCCCCAACTGATCAACTATGACAATACTGACGAAACAATCCGTGGTTGCTCCCTCAGAACGTGAATCTTTTATTCCCTATTCGCGCGAAGAGCTGATCGATCTCTGCATTGAAGATGGCCGGCTGGCAACGGAGGAAATTCCCCGCTTTCGTGCCTTTTGCGACATTCTGGCCGCCCATTTCAATTTTCAGTTTCACAAGCAACTAGAGACACTCAAACGCAACTACGCGCCCTTCGATCCAGATGCAGTGGAACAAAAAGAGGGTGTGAACGAGGCAGTTGCCAGCAAAATGCACGTGGACCGTTTTGCTGCCACCATGCGCGAGGTGTTGGAAGCCGCTAACTACACGCAGCTGGATGACATGGCCATCCACGAGGCAATCGAAAACACAGCGCTCATCGATCTGCACACCGAAGTGGATTTCAATGATTTTGATGAAGTCGTCTTCTACTATCGCGATGCCAAGCCCACCACAATTGAGATCAAACGTTTCTTTCTGTGGAAACGCAAGGTAGAGACCGATGTTTTTGCCCACGTCGTACTTGGCATCAAATATAAAGATGCTGCCTATTTTCGCGAGCAGGACCGCGACCTCGACAAACTCAACTTCACACCGGGGTTGATGTACCTCTACATGTACAAGAACATCCCCCGCTATGATCTGGAGCTGCTCTTTCCCACCGTACAGTTACGGATGAATCTGATCGACCGGTTGATGTTTGTGGTGCCCGCGTTGGGGGCCGGGGTAATGGTGCTCTTCAAGGCGCTGCCCAATCTACTCCTGGTGCTCGCGCTCATCCTCTTCCTGACGTTGGGTCCCGGCTGGATCGATCAGATTGGTGTGCGCGAAGAGCAGATCAAAGACTTCACACCGGTGCTCTTTGCCTTTGGATCGGTTGCGACGGCGCTCGGCGGCTTTGCCTTCAAACAGTACTCGGGCTACCAGACTCGTCGCATGAAGTTCATGAAAGATGTTACCGACACCCTCTTCTTCAAAAGCCTGGCTACCAACAGCAGCGTCTTTCACACTGTCATCGATTCGGCGGAAGAAGAAGAAGCCAAAGAGGTCATTCTCATCTACTATCACCTGCTCACCAGTGACGTCAGTTGCGATCCGGCTGAACTCGATGCCACCATTGAAGCATGGTTGGCGCAGAAGGGCGCGCCCGCGGTCAATTTCGATATGGACATGGTGCTGCGCCACATGCAAGCAGTCCGCACGACCCTCTGCACAGAAGAGCACCCAGCACGCGAACGTGCCTTGCTCGAAATCGAGGAGAATGGTGACTGTCGCGTGCTCTCACTGCCCGATGCCAAACGGCTGCTTGACAAGCTGTGGGATGAGGCATTTGACTACAACTGATCAGACGCCTGGTCATGACGCTGGAACAACCCCGCGGTCCGACTCGACGCAGCTAGATGCTGGAAATCACAATGCCCCATCCCGATCCCGAACATACGCCCACCGATGATCTGATTGTCCTCTCGCATGTACAGGCCAAACAGTTGCTGGCGGCACAGTCCGCCGGCGCGGCAACCACCACGCTGTCGCTCGATCTAAACCGCACCACCGTTGCCGCCACGCTCGACGCAGAAGGGATTCACTGGGAACCGAACGAGCGACTTACCTGGGATGACATTGCCTTCATCCATGCAGACGAAAACAGCTGCTTTCAGATCACGCCCACGAGCATTGACAAAATTCAGACCTTCTCACCAGCGACCAATCGCCACTATTCGCTCTACCCCACGGAACAGGCACCCACGCTTTTGATCTCTGGCATTCCCATGCATCGCATCAAAGCGAGCAACCCACACCAGGATACGCTGACCAAAGTGGGTACGGTGCAGCCGATCAGTGGACGGGTGCTTGATACTGCGACCGGTCTCGGCTACACGGCCATTGAAGCGGCCAAAACAGCCGACCAAGTCACCACAATCGAGTTTGATCCAGCCGTTCTGGAAATTGCACGGCTAAATCCCTGGTCGCAAACACTCTTTACAAATTCACAGATCGAACAGCGGCTGGGCGACAGCGCGACGGTCATCGCAGACTTTGCCGCCGATACCTTCGACTGCATTCTCCACGATCCCCCCATGTTTGGGCTGGCTGGCCACCTCTATGGCGCTGAATTTTACGGGGAACTTTATCGGGTGCTCAAGCCACGGGGGCGGCTCTTTCATTACATTGCCAATCCCGAAAGCAAACAGGGCTCGACCATCACGCGCGGGGTCATCCAACGGCTGGAAGCAGTTGGCTTTGGCCGCGTTCAACGGCGACCCGCCGCGTTTGGTGTGGTCGCCACCAAGAGCAGATGAGTTGGCATCGCCGCAAACAACTGCTCCGCGATGATTCTCCATTGCTCCTGTTGCTGGCAGTGGGCGCGGCACTACGCTTCTATGCCATCGGCACCAAAAGTATTTGGCTCGATGAGGCATTCAGTATTTGGCTCGCCACCCACCCGCCCGTCGAGCTGTGGAGATGGCTCATCCAAATCGATCAACATCCACCCCTCTATTACACGCTGCTCTCGCTTTGGCAATCGCTCTTTGGCGACTTGCCGGGCGCGGTGCGGGCATTCTCTGCCCTTTGCAGCACGCTGACCATTCCAGTATTCTACGCGATCTGTCGGCGGCTAGCTGATAACGTTACGGCAGTGGCCGCCACGCTGATCCTCACGCTCTCCCCCTTTCACGTCCGCTATGCCCAGGAAGCGCGCATGTACGCGTTGCTCGCATTGCTGGTTGCCCTTGCGCTCTACCTGCTGCTGCCGCTCTTGCTAGTGTCAGCCAACCCGCAACGCAGTTGGCGATGGCGTGCATTTGGCGTTGCCCAGGCGGCCATCATGTTGACACACAACACGGCCGCGGTCTTCTTTCCACTGGCCCTCAATC
The DNA here is from genome assembly GCA_965228585.1 of Caldilineaceae bacterium. Classification (GTDB taxonomy): domain Bacteria; phylum Chloroflexota; class Anaerolineae; order Caldilineales; family Caldilineaceae; genus JAHBVH01. The sequence goes on along the minus strand of CBDDHX010000004.1, from coordinate 14,799 downwards.
TGGCGATCGGCGGGGCCCTGTTGTGGCACCACTGGCGGGGCCGCGCATCCACGTGGCGGGGCCTGGAGAGCCTGGACTTTGGACACCACTGGTTGCGCAGCCAATGCATTGCCCTGCTCGGTTGGCTGCCGTGGAGCCTGCCGTTCATTGTGCAGAGCGTCGGGGTAGACCGCGAATTCTGGATTCCCGCCCCCACGTGGACATTGGTGCGCGAGACGTGGCACACCTTTCACGTGGCCTTTCAGCCCACCGTGCCCGTCCCGTGGCTGGCGGTCGATCTGCTCTATGGGGCGCTGTTTTTGTTGGGTTGTTGGCGGCTGCGGACCAAACAGGGGCAGCTGACGCTGTTGCTGGCCCTCTGCCTGGTGCCGATTGTGGCGGCACTGTTGGTCAGCCTGCGTCGCCCCATCTTCCACGCACACATCTTGCTCTGGGTGACGCTACCCTACTATCTGTTGATTGCCGCGGGGATGGCCCAGCTCTACCAGTGGCTGGCACGGCACGCAAAGCAGTGGGCAGCCCAAGGCATTGCCGGAGCGTTTCTGCTCTCGCTAGTGGCGCTCAATGGGCAGGCGCTCCACAACTATTTCACAAATTTCGTTAAGGAAGAGTGGGATCTAGCCGCGGCCCACGTGGCAGCCAACGCCGCGACCGATGATCTCCTGCTCTTTCACGCCTCTTGGGTCGAGCTGCCATTTCTCTACTATTTGCGTCACGCACCGGGTTACAACGAACTCACCGCCAACCACCATGGCTTGCCCGTCGATCTCTTTGATCGGGGTCTGCTCGAGCCAAAGATGACCGTTGCGGATCTGCCACGGTTGGCCGAGCTCGTTGCCTGCCGACAGCGCGTGTGGCTGATCTATTCACATGATTGGTATACTGATCCAGAAGGACTCATTCCACGGGCGCTGCAACAGCAATTTCATTTGGCCGAGCACCGGCACTTCAGCGGAGTGCAAGTACTGGCGTTTGTGCGTGAGGGAGCAGTTGAGGGCTCTACAGATCCAGATGTAGAGAGCGAATGCAAAGAAAAGTGATAAAACGAGATTTAGAGCGACGGGGAATTCAAAGAGCGGGGACAAAAAGAGACGGACGCTAGAAAGGCGCGCCCGCTTCCAGCCAGGTCTCCAACACTTTGCCAACGGCGCGCAAATTTTCGGCCGAGACTTTGTCCAGGGTATCTTGCAGCGTGTGGCGGTGAGTGTACGTTGGGTCGGTGATGATGACGGTGGGAGCACCCATCTCATTCAGAGGCGAGAGAATCGGTGCCACCTCGTTGCGAAATTTATCGGCAAAGTTGACCACCTCGGCCACCTGATAGAGTGCAGACCGGAGCGCGACATTTTCGCCCATAATGGCAAGGGGCGACCGCGTGCTGCCCACCGAATCGAGCACGGCAACGAACCGGGGATCGGCACAATCGGGAATGCTTTCGGCAACATTTTGCACAAAAAAGCGGCTACCCCAGGCACCTTCCCACCCTTGCACCCCAGCGTTATCCTCGGCATCGAGAAGCACAATGCAGACGGTGTGTTCGCTCTTTTCCACATCCAGCGTGCGGGCCAATTCCAACAGCACCGCCACGCCCGACCCGTTGCTGTTTGCCCCCACGGTGGGGTCATCGCGATTGGCCGCGGTCGAATCGGCATCGGCAAAGAGGCGCGTGTCATAGTGCGCGCCCAGCAGCGCAACGGGTGCACCTGCTGTGGCATGGCGATAGACGGCCACGATGTTGCGGGCATTGACCTGATTGGGCAGCGTGAAAGGTTGAATAAAGACCTTCCATTCAGGTCCGGCCAACTCTTGTGTCATCCAGTCGCCCGTGCGCGTACTCTCTTCACTCCCCGTGGGCCGCGGGCCCGCCTCGATCTGACGGCGCACATAGTTGTACGCTTGTTCGCCAGAAAAGCTCGGCGTCGTGTAGATCAAGCCGTAGCCCAAATAGCCAAAAAAGGCAATGGCTGCCACCAACATGGCAACCAGCAGTAGTTCAACACGGTAAAGGCGAAGTTGTTTCATGGGAGTGAGAGAGTAGCCGTAGAGTTTCGCTCAGTCAAGCCGCAAACGTGCAGCACAGAATGGCCTACGTGCGCTCGTTGCGCCGTTGTCGAAAATGAATGCGAATTGGGGTGCCCGTAAATGGATAATGGGCACGGATACAATTCTCTATATATCGTTCGTAGGAGAAGTGCACCAGGTCGGGATCATTGACGAAGATCACGAAGGTGGGCGGCTCAACGCCGGTTTGGGTGCCATAATAGAGACGCAAATTACGCCCGTTGCGCGAAGGGGGCATGGTGCTATCATATGCTTTGCGCAAGACATTGTTAAATTCGCTGGTGCTGAGCCGGTGACGCCGAGCCGCCACAACCTCCATGGCCGTGGGCAACACGCGATGCACCCGTTGCCCGGTTTTGGCGCTAATGAACAGCACGGGGACATAATCTAAAAACTTGAGATCCTCTCGCACCTGCTGTTCAAACGAGATCATGGTATAGGTGTCTTTTTCCAACGCATCCCACTTGTTGACCAGCACCACGACGCCCTTGAACCGATCGAGCACATAGCCAGCCACGTGAGCATCCTGCGCGGTCACACCTTCCAACGCGTCAATGAGCAGCAGCGCCACAGCGGCCCGATCGATACTGCGCATGCTTCGCAACACGCTAAAGTATTCGATGCCAGCTTCAATGCTGCCGCGCCGTCGGATCCCCGCGGTGTCGATCAGCGTGAGCTGTTCCTGATGAAAGACAATATCCGTATCGATTGGATCCCGGGTGGTGCCGGGCACATCGCTGACGATTGCCCGATCCGACCGCAACAGTGTATTGAGCAGGCTGCTCTTGCCCACGTTGGGCCGCCCCACCAGTGCCAGCCCCACGTTCTGCTCTTCTTCATAGTCGGCCGGAAAGTGTGGCAAAGCCTCCACGATCAGATCCAACAGGTCGCCCACGCCCTCGCCATGATAGGCGCTAATGGGATACGGCTCCCCCAGCCCCAGGTTCCAGAACTCTACGGCATTAAATTGCCGTTCCTTGCTTTCGGCCTTGTTCACAGTCACAAAGATGGGCTTGCTGGAAAGACGCAGCACCTCGGCCACATCCACATCAGCCGCGGTCAACCCTTCCATCCCATCGACGACAAAGACAATGGCATCCGCTTCTTCAATGGCAACCTGCGCCTGATTCTGAATCGGCTTTACAAAATCGGCAGAAGCACTGGCCAGCGGGGCAGCATCTTGTTGACGCAGGCGCGCCGCGGCAATTTCAGAAGGTGCCTCCAAGCCACCGGTATCGATCACAATGAAGCCGACGCCATTCCAGTCGGCATCCCCATAGATCCGGTCGCGCGTGGTGCCGGGCAGATCTTCGACAATGGCAACACGTCGACCGATCAGCCGGTTGAACAGGGTTGATTTTCCTACGTTGGGTCGCCCCACGAGGGCAACGACGGGTTTTTTTGTTTGCATAGAATTCTCGATTATGGAACCGGTGTTCGCGTGGCTGTCGGTGTAACCACCGTGGACATTGTCACACGCACGGGCGGCCGTGATTCCTGTGTAGCTGCCACCGGTGTAGCGGCCACTGATGTCGCTGCCACCGGTGTAGCCGTGGCTGTGGCGCTTATCATGCGCGTTGGCACGGGTGTCACTGTTATAGACGGAATTGTGCCACCACCCACAGTCTCGGTCACTGCTTCGGTGACTAGCGAGGTGATGACCACCTCAACGGTTTCGGGCAGCGTTCCCTCGGACCGAATTTCGTTTGGCCCAATAATGTTGGGCACAATATTATGGCTTCCCGGTGGCAAGCCATTCACATCCAATGTAGCAAAGATATCATCTGGCCCCAAGGAAGTCAATGATGCAAGGGGGCCACTGATGATTACATCAACAGTTTCCGGTGAAAAATCTGCCGCCAGGTTGTCGCCCAGACCGCGCACAAAGGGACGCAATGTAATGGTGCGGCCATGTTCCACGGGCACGATCTCGGCGTTCACCGTGACGCTATTGCCATCCGAAGCATTCACCCCTTCTGGCAACAGCAGTTCCAGCCGCGACTGCACGTCATTGACCGCGCCATTGAGCGCCAGCGGGGCTGTTTCAATAAAGCCAGGCACCTGATCGAGTGCATCGGCATCGCCATAGAGCACCACGTTGGAAGGGTCGGGCGTAACCCGCACCAGCCGGTAGCCAAAAGCAGGCTCGCCCACCAACTTGACCCGCACCGCGACCGTGCGGCGTCCCGGCCATCGCTCCACGGGGATCACGATATCTACCGCCGCGGGCTGGGCACTGACGTTGCCCACCGCCTGATCCAGTCGGCTCAGGAGATTGACAGTCTGCAAGCGCTCCACGCTGGTGGTTGCCCCGCGCAAGAAGACGGGCGCTTCGGCAACGACCACCTGGTTCACCTGTTGTGCAGGGCCCACCACCGTCACCGTCGTTGGTTCAACCACCGGCGTATCCCACGCATAGCCATACTCGGCACTATCCATGACAGCGGCCTGCACCGGGACTGTTTTTGTCATCACTTCATCCAGTTGAATCCGCAGGAAGCGCCGATCCACACTGGTAACGGTAATATCTTGTGCCAGGGTCTCCACATGAATGGGTACTTCGTGAGCACCAATCTGATACTCTTCGAGATCAATGTAGGCGCGCACATCGGCAGCCTCGATTTCTGGCCACCGTAGCTCGGGCGCACGCAGTTCCACGCGCACGATCTCTCGGCTGAGATCCTGAACTGGCATTAGGTCTGATGCAAGTCCACTTACTTCAATGGGAATGGCCTCCGCGTAGTCGCGGGTAATCAACGGGTTGGCCAATTCAATGATAATGAGCCAGGCGACCAACCCCATAATCGTTGCCAGAATCATCGTGCTCAGGTAGGTAACTAGGCCGCGCCACAACGTGAACAGTTGCTCTCTCATCGTCACCTAGGCCTGATAGAAGCGACTGAGCAGAGTGCGGAGCGTCCCACTCTCTACGCGCAGGATGCGGCCATTCTGTGCCACAGAGACGGCACCGGTCTCTTCGGAAACGACAATTGCCAGGGCATCGGATTGCTCGGTGACGCCCAGAGCGGCCCGGTGGCGCGTGCCCAGATGGTTGTCGAGATCGCCGTCGGAGAGGGGCAGCACACAGCTTGCCGCGACCACACGATCGCCCCGGATCATGACGGCCCCGTCGTGCAGCGCGGTGTTGGGAAAGAAGATCGTCGCCAGCAGTTCGGCACTCACGTCAGCATTCACAGGTACGCCGCGCGCGATCACCTCGCCCAGCCCCGTCTCCCCTTCAAAGACAATCAGTCCGCCATGTTTGCGTTGCGCCAGTTGCTCCACCACGCGCACCGTTTCGCTGATGACACTCTGGATTCCCGCGTTTTCCGTCCGCCGCGCCAACAGCGGCGCAGAACGTCCCACCCGTTCAAGGGCCCGGCGCAGTTCGGGCTGAAAGATCACGGGGATGGCCAAGAGCAAGACATTCATGCTCCTGCCAAGCAGCCAATTGAACGCCGTGAGATTGGTCAGTTGGCTAATGATCGCGGTGACCAACGCCAACAACAAGATGCCGCGCAACAGCTGCACAGCCTGGGTGCCGCGCAGAAATCGGAGCATCACAAAAAAGACAAGCGAAACCAGCATCAGATCGAGCAGGTTTTGCACGTCGCGTAATCGATTTAACGAAGCAAGAATTTCTGTCATCGTTGCATATACGTCATGCGTTGTGTAAAAGATGCGCTCTATCGTTCATCAACGGCGCCACAATTTGGCCCAGGCCAGCAGCAGCGGAATTGCCTGCTTGCACCCACTTGATGGACATTCACACCTGATGAATAGTCACGCCTGATGAATAGTCATAACAGCAAATTACACCAGAGCAACGCCTCCCAACAGATGAGCCAACAGTGCTTTTTGCGCGTGCAGGCGGTTGTGAGCCTGTGGGAAGAGCAGACTTTGCGCGCCGTCGGCTATCGCGTCAGTAATCTCTTCGCCACGATGGGCTGGTAAACAGTGCATCACTTTTACATGAGAATTACGTGTGTGCTGAATAAGTTTTTCATTGAGCTGATAGGGGGGAAAGACACGCAGTCGTTCATCACGCTCGTCCTCTTGCCCCATGCTCGTCCACACATCAGTATAGAGAACATCTGCCCCAATGACCCCATCAATATCATCGGTGACCGTCAGATCGGCATCGGACTGCTCGATAATTGCCACATCGGGCTGGTAAGCTTTGGGCGCGACGATGCGCATCTGCATGCCCACGTAGCCGGCCGCCTGCAGCAGGCTGGTGGCTACATTATTCGCACCATCGCCCACATAGACCAAGGTGCGACCCGCCAGTTCCCCCATCTCTTCCCAAAGCGTAAAGATGTCGGCCAATGCCTGACAGGGGTGGCTGAAATCACTCAGTCCATTGATCACGGGAACTGTTCCCCAGGCAGCCAGGTCAAGCAGATCTTGATGGTCGAAGACGCGCGCCATGATGCCATCGGCATAGCCAGAGAGCACGCGCGCCACATCCGCGCTGCTTTCACGTGTCCCCAGCCCCACCTCTTGCGGGCTCAGGTAAAAAGCGGTGCCACCGAGTTGATACATACCCATTTCGAAGCTAACCCGTGTGCGCAGGCTAGGCTTGAGGAAGACCAGTGCCAGCGCTTTGCCGGCGAGAATGGGGGCATTTTGTCCTGCTTGCGTGCGCTCATCCTTGAGCCTTTTTGCCAGACGCAGCAGCCCCCAGAATTGTTCCTGGCTCAACGATTCCAGATCCAGATAATGTTCGAGTGCTGGCGGGGCTGCGTTGGTTGTTTCCATGTTTGTGCTCATTGCCATCTCCCTAGTACAGTGTGGCGTAAATACCACGGCAGGTAATCAGGCCATACCGCCTGAGTGCACATGGCAAAACAAGCGTGGCCTGATTTACACCGGGATATACTTAGCCTATTCTCTTGCTGTTGCGTCTGCTTCACTGATCACCGGATTGGAGAGCGTACCCAAGCCACCTACCTCTACTGTCATGCGATCGCCCGGTTGTACGGGGCCAACGCCAGAGGGAGTGCCGGTCAGCACGAGATCACCCGGTTCCAGTGTCATGAAACGTGTGACAAAGGCCAGCACGGTGGGAATTGGATAGATCATCAGCCCCGTGTTGCCCTCTTGCCGTACATCGTCATTGACGAGACAGCGCACCATACGGTTGGCTGGATTGAACTGGGTATCCAGCCAAGGCCCGACCGGACAGAAAGTATCAAAGCCTTTGCCACGGGTCCATTGGCTGTCGCTCCGCTGCAGATCGCGTGCGGTGACATCATTGGCGACGGTGTATCCAAAGATAACATCCATGGCATCTTCTTCGCGCAGGTTGCGGCAGCGCTGACCGATGATCAGGGCCAACTCCCCTTCGTGATGTACATTTTCGCTGATCTCTGGATAGACGACAGCCTGCTCGGGGCCAATTAGCGAGCTCGATGGTTTGAGAAAAATCAGTGGCTCGGTCGGGACTTCGTTGCCCAATTCGGCTGCATGTTCGGCATAGTTGCGCCCCACACAAACGATCTTTTGCGGCTCCGCTGGCGCCAACAGCCGGATTTCATCCAAGCTCACCGCGTCGCCAATGATCTGGGGTGCATAGGCTTGGGCGCTCAATGGGGAAAGATAAGGCGCGCAACGCAGCGGAAAGACGACTTCGTCCACCACCAGCCCCCATTGCACCGGCAGATCTTCCCCGTGCCAATCATTTACCGCTTCCGTATACCGCACAATTCGCATAATATCCTCACATCTATCGATTGTTGGCTCATGTTTGTAGATTTTAGAAAATCTTTAGCAATCGTGGTCCCACAAAGGCACACGACTTGCACAGCATTAGTGTCTGTCCGTAAATTAAGTTTCTTCGTGTTCGGGATCCGCACCGCCATGAATGGACGGTGCTAGACGACAGCGCCCGCTCTAGCGGGCTGCAACCTGGGGACTTCATCCCGGGGCGGACTTACTTTGCTTGATGTTCATACCCTCCCGACCTCGCTCCAAGTGGGCTGAAGAGCGGTCCTTTTCTCAACGAACAACCGGCTCCCTCGCCTGGCAGGAGAGGGCTGCCCGTAAATTCTCTGCATTGAACTACTGTTTTCAAACAGAGCTTACTTTAAGAAAAACGAGTATCGTTGATAATGAGCTGGAATTCAGAGCCAAGAAACTGGACCGCCTGCCGCACCATGGTCATGCGGCTGAGGAAGATCTCGAAATACTCGATCACTTGGGCGTATTCGGTATCGATCTCCAATTCCAACGCGATGATCTTTTCTGGCTGACGCACCCGTACAAAACTGCGCGTTGCGGCATAATTGACCCGATCGTGAATGTCAAAAGCCGCCATATCCGGGTTTTGTACGCGGCTGCGATGTACATCTGATTTGTCGGCGATGATGAGAGCCGCGGAAACCGGATTGGTCGCCAAGCCACGCTCCTCCTCATGGTTGCCAATGGCATTCATGATCATGGCGCATTCGTCTGGCTGCATACCCAGTCTGGTCAGGATGCGCCAAGCCATCAGGCTACCACTCAGCGCGTGATTTTCGCGGTGGATCGAATTGCCAATATCGTGCAAATAGCCCGCGATGTTGGCCAGCTCGCAAACACGCGCTTCGTGCTCCAGGCGTTCCAGGACATTCGCGGCAATATTGCCCACGAGCCCGGCATGGCGTTGTCCATGTTCCGTAAAGCCCAACGTCCGTAGCGTTTCGTTGGCACCGCGAATAAATGCAACCACTTCCGCGTCGCGGCGCACAGTGTCAATACCTACAGTGTCAATACCCACAGTGTCAATTTGCATGGGGTCAATGGACATAGGGTCAATTGGCACAGGGTCAACTGGCATAGTGTCAGTGCTCGCCGGTTCAGAAGCTACTGTCTCATTTGTATTTTCATTGGCTGCTTCTGCAATTTTCGCAATGGTTGGTGCATCGCTCTGTTTTTGTTCGCGAGCCATCTACAGTGCCTTTCTGTGGATCCGACCGTTTGTACTGCCATTCTCGCTACACAGGTCCGTTATCCATGCGTACTGAGGGCCCGGCCCCCAGCCTGAAATTTGATTGTGGCTCCTACCCCGCCGCTAGCCAACCAAGTGGACACAGCGCATTTTGGGCCAGCTGTAAAGGGAAACAACAAAAGTACCTCATAAATTTTGGCCCAATGCCCAGGCGCTGAGCAACATTGCCAACAGCCAGATAAAGTTGAGATGCTGCAAGGGTCTTCTGTAATAGATCGAAAGCCAGGTCGGCAACCAAAGCACGAGCAGCAGTGCCAGCCAAAAAGGTGCACGCAAAAAGATGAGCAGACTCACCAGCCCAACTTCGGCCACGGCCAACAACAACAGCCCGAGTGGATCGGCGCGGTTACGGAGATTGCGCCCTTCCCCCCAATTGTGCACGGTCCAAAGACCGAGCAAAATGAGGTGAATCGACCACTCCCCATCGGTGATCTCGCTGCCCAACAGACTCAACGCCAGTAGCCATGGCAGCGTAATGGTGACGAGACTGTGCAGCAGCGTGGTGGAACTCTGTAGCGAGCGACGCGTGATCCAACCGATGACGCTAATGAAAAATAGAGCGGCCGTCATCCACAGCGCAAGCGGTGTCAAAACCAAGGCAACCGCGCTGGCAAGCAACAGACTCGGCAATCCCACTCGAAAGAGCAGCGGTAGCGCACGGGCCTGATTCCAATCCAGCAAGCGCGCCGCCGGCGAGCCAGGCAACAGATAGGGCAGCCAAACTGAACGCGGGGCCGCGCCCTGTTGCAGTGGCAACAGTTCATTGCGTCCTGCAGCCAAGCGCCAGATGCTCCCCCACAGTGGATCGGCCAACAGCAGGACGAGCAGCACCGTGCGCCACTCCAGCGTCAAGAACGATACGCCACTGGCCAACAGCGCGGCGCAGACGGCCCACGCCGCTGTGGGGCGCCAAGGAAACTGTTCCAGCCAAAACTGGGCGTTCAGCGTTGCACTGCTGCTGAAAGTCGGCGTCTCCGGTGCCTCTGCGCCGATTCGATCATGCAGTGGTAGCTGGGCACGGCGCGGGGAATCCATGCGTTGACCTTTGTGCCATGAGGTTTCTCGACGAGCCAATCTATCCCCTCTTTTGTCCAGACTTACACTTGTGGCGAGAAGAGTCCGTTGTTGTCGACCGATCTCTACCAACGAGCACGTCTCGCTGCGCAAGCCATGCTGATTTCACACCACACGCCACAGTAGCCCTTTGCTCGCCGCAGCGAATGCAGAAACAGTTGATAGCTGTCAGCGTATCGCTTGTTCCATGAGCTGCTCAAACCACAAGTTGCAAGCGAGCCGGCTGCACCGTGATCTCTATCTGCTCGGCCACTTCGGTGATCACTTCGCCATCCATTTCAACGGCCAGCGGATGGGCCGTGGTCAGGTGCAGTTGGCGAAACTGTGTCAAGGTAAAGGCAGGGTGGGCCACGTGATTGCCCTGTAGCGCCTTGGGCAACAGTTGCAACAGCTCCCAACGGGACAAGGCCGCGGCAATGCCCAGATCGAGCAGGCCATCGTCGGTCCTTGCACCGGGGGTCAGCTGAAAGCCCCCGCCAGAACGAGGGGTGTTGCCCACGCTAACGAGCGAAATCGGTGCGCTCCACTCATGTTGTTGACCCTCGGCCCCCGCCCAGCGCAGATCCACCGACGGTGTTTCCAAGCGCCAGAGCGCTTGCAGGGCAGCGGTGCCGTAGAGCAGTGCACCTTGCAACCATTTGATCTTTTCGCTGGCCAACGTCACCTGTGCATCGAGACCAGTGCCAAAGTTGTTGTTGAAATAACGTTCTATGGTTTCACCACCGGCCTGAATCCGGACGTGTCCGAGATCACAAGTATGCACCTGCGCACGAGCAATGGCCTTTACCGCCTCCGCCGGGTCCGACGCGATCTGCCAGGTGTGGGCAAAGTCGTTGCCACTGCCCACGGAAACGACTGCCACCTTGCCCACTGGCTCGCCAGCCGGTGTGGCCTGTGCCAAGCCATTGACAACCTCGCTGATTGTACCATCGCCACCCACCGCGACAACCGTTTGGTACCCATCCTCGCGAGCTTTGTGGGCCAAGTCGATGGCATCACCACGACGGGACGTTTCAGCCATGTCGTGCGCAATCCCTGCGGCAGCCAAAGCATTGTGCAGCTTTGCCTTGATGCGCCCCCCGCGGCCGCGGCCAGCCGTGGGATTTAAAATTACCAGGACGGGATCCATCTCCCGCGGCGCAGGGTCGGCAGTTGGGCTGGCCTGTGTAGCCGGGTCAGTCATGATTTCGCTCCTTGCCCGGTTAGCTTCAGGATCTTCTCTCGGGTTTCGCGCCAGGAAATTTTGCTCAAGCCCATCTTTTGACGCAGCCGCTCTTCGGGCACGCCTTTGCGGAAGTCGCGTACAGCGCTCGTCCAACGCAAGGTTTCAAAGCCCACCTGTGTCCGTTCAATTTCTGCCTTGCGCCCCACTTCATCCAGCACATATTCCAGATTGCGCGGGGTACACTCAAAGAGAAATTGTTCGGGCTTGTACTGTTCCAGATAGGTGGCGAGCGCCGGCGTTACATCGGGGCTCAACACAATGGTGCGATTCTTGTGGGCGTGGCGCTCTTCGGGATAGCGAATCGAGACTTCGGGGGCGTTGGGTTCCGCGGTGTCGATGTCGCTAATCAGCAGACGGGCACATTCGGCTTTCTTCATGCCAGTCTGCACCAGCAGGTTGACCAATACGAATGGACGCGCATCGGCCTTCGAGCGATCCCACAGATAATCTTGCGCGGTGCGGATCAAGCTGCTCACTTCGGCATCGGTCAGAATGGTGGGCAGCGGTGTTTTGGCAGGCTGTTGCAAAATCGGTTCAGCGGGGTCAGTGCCAATAATGCTAATGCCATGCAGCCAGCCAAAGAAAACTTTGAGCGTGGTAATGCGCCGGGCCAGGCTTTTGGCACTACATGGCTTGCCCCGTCCATCCTGCAGCCACGCCAAAAAATCGTGGAGATGCTGCGTGGTAATCTGGTGAATGCGTGTCTCATCCCCCAAAAAGTCGCGGATAATCTTCAGATCGTTGCGGAATGCTTTAATGGTATTCTCGCTAAAGCCTTTGCGCAGCATATATTCATCAAAGGCAGCGATGGCCGCGGCCAGTGTGCTATCTGCTCGCAATGGCGGTGTGAGTTGTGTAAGCTCCGCGGTCGCCGTCTCGCATGTCGAGCTCTCCGCCGGTGCTCCATTTGTTGTATCAGTCGCTGTATCAGTTGGTGGATTTGTCATTGGTTCCTCCCCGTTGGTTAGCCCCTTGGCTCGTACGTAACAGCTGCCGTAGCTGCTTCTGAGTCGGTAAAAGACCGGACAGCAGAGCGACAGCAGATTCGCCTACTTCAACGCGCTAACGTTTGCACAGCCACCATACCATTACAACCGGCATGCAGTGGAGCGACAACGCAAGCAATTTTCGCATAGTTGACCAACCTCAAGTATAAAAGCCGGCGCACATTCTGTCAAAGTTCGTTCCGATTGGGACGCACTTGCAAGTGCCCCAAACGTGAGCCGCAAAGACGAACACAGACTCCGCCATGCTGCTCAAAACAGAGACGAAAACAGTGAGCTGTGCTGGCACGCAACGCAAAATTTGTTGATTGTGGTGCAGTCAAAGATCAGCAGAAGATCTTGTGACGTGCAGCGTGCAGATGAGACCACAGCGGGCCAAAGCAGCTCTCTTCTCCCTGGGCAATGTACCCTTTCAGACGATGCGGACAACCGTAAGTATACCATTTGCAGTATACCATTTGCGTTGGGAAAGACCATGAATATCCGGCAACAACATGCCCCCCACTTGCATCCTTACCCTTACCCACATCTTTTTCTACCAGAGATAGAGGTGGGGTCATCTCCCAGAGCGAGTTATTCCACCCGCTCGACTGATGGGTAAAGCTAAGCCCACTAGCATCAGAGCGCCGCATAAACATGAAGAATGGCAAATCGAAATTTGTGATCAAAAAGAGAGACCACAAAGCAATGTAACAGATGCTCTGTGGTCCCTGATCCAGGTTGTAAATTAGTTTTGGACTTACGCAACTTGTCGAGAAGAGCCGGCAAGCGCCTGGCCTGCTCTCCACCGGTACGCTCTTCTCGGTGCGTAAGTCATGTATATGACAAAGCTGACGGTGTGGCCGTAGATGACCCACTGGAAAATAGGCAATTGCCGGCCAAGTCAGCCACCAAGCTGCTAACGCTAGTACATCCCGGCGTAAAACAGGCCACACTTGATTTTGCCTCTTTACTCGAGTCACATGGCCTGATTTACCGCCGTGGTATTTACGCCCAACTGGACTAGAAGCTAAACCAACCGCTGCCAAAAGCGCTGGCAAAGACAAGGCTCACAATGCTCATGAGCTTGATGAGAATGTTCAGCGCCGGGCCGCTGGTATCTTTGAATGGATCGCCAACGGTGTCACCAACAACAGCCGCTTTGTGTGCTTCGGAGCCTTTGCCCCCATATTCACCCGTTTCAATCCATTTCTTGGCATTGTCCCAGGCACCACCGGCATTGGCCATCATTACAGCCAACACGAAACCAGACGAGGTTGCGCCAATCAGCAGGCCGGCCAGTGCCTCTTTCCCCAGCACAAATCCAACGACCAGTGGCACAACGACCGCCAACGCGCCGGGGAGAATCATCTCGCGCAGCGCGCTTTCGGTGCTGATCCCGACACAAGCTTTGTAATCGGGGGTGCCGGTTCCTTCCATCAGGCCGGGAATCTCCTTGAATTGGCGGCGGACTTCCAACACAATTTCAAAGGCTGCTTTCCCCACGGCAGTCATGGTCAACGCGGCGAAGAGATAGGGCAACATTGCGCCGATCAAGATGCCGGGCAACATGGTCGGGTCAAGCAGATTCAGGCTTTCGACATCAGCAGCAGTAACATAGGCAGCCAGCAAAGCCAACGCCGTCAACACAGCCGAACCAATTGCAAAGCCTTTGCCCGTGGCCGCGGTGGTGTTGCCCAGGCTATCCAGGGCATCGGTGCGGTTGCGGACGTGGCTGGGCAGGTGGCTCATTTCGGCGATACCACCGGCATTGTCGGCGACTGGCCCATAAGCATCCGTTGCCAAGGTCACACCCAGTGTGCTCAACATGCCAACGCCTGCCAACGCCACAGCATAGAGACCAGCGGTAATGCTGCCCTCAACCTCCAGGCCACCAGCCGCGCTAATCCCCAACCAGACACTGATCAGGATGGCGGTTGCAACGATCAGCGCAGGTGCCACGGTACTGATCATGCCGACGGCCAGCCCTTGAATAATGGTTGTGGCCGCGCCAGTTTGCGAGGAATCGGCAATTCCCTGGGTCGGTTTCTCGGTGTAGGACGTGTAATATTCGGTGGCATACGCGATCCCGTTACCGGCAATCAGGCCGACCAGAATCACCAACCAATAGTTAAAGTGCACACCGGCGAGCAGTACGGCCAGTAGCGCCAGCCCCAACACGACAACCGAAGCGCCCCAAACCGAACGGCGCAGAGCAGTCAACAGCTCCTCTTGCGAAGCATTTTCGTCAATCTTGGCGACAAACTGTTTCAGAAAGCCCAGGACGCCGCCGGAGCTTGAAGAAGAAGAGGAGGTGGAAGAGGAGGTTACCGGTGCATAGCGTGGCTCGGTGACTGGTGTGGTGATGCTGCCATCTGCCGAAACCTCTTCGGTGGTATCGGCCGCTTCCGTGGTCTGCGTATCCACATCTGTATCTTCATGCGACGTTGGTGTGGCATCCCACA
>CBDDHX010000003.1:7500-17824 GCA_965228585.1 Caldilineaceae bacterium | reverse complement strand
ACGATTGGATTCTTCTGTCCTGGATGTTAACAAATGTCCACCTTGCAATGGAACTGTCCAGCCTTGCCTGGAGATTTTGGCGCGCCACTTTGTTTCGTGCCACGCACCTTTTTAGCGTCCGCTGGAACGGTGAGTCCTGGTCCCTGCGCAAAAATATGCGCGCTACGGGCCCCGGAGGCTGGGGGTGGGAGGGCCTGCATCGTGCAGGGCCTCCTCGAGCGCTGGGAGCTGGGCGCCAGGCATGGCTCCAGCAATGTATGGCGCTCCGAGGGGCGTGGTAGCAAAGCTTAAATTGCAAAGCCACGTTCAACAAGCCCCACCGGCGGCGCGGCCAACCCGGCTTGGTGGCAGGAGCGCGCTGGGCGACAAGGCGGGGGACTCGCAGCGGCCATGGCGATCGCGGCTCCATCATGTGAGGCAGCAGAGGGCTGCCGCATGGCCTCCCCTCTCGTGTCAGCGGGGACAGGAGTGCGACGTCGCAGCACAATGCCTCGCCGAGCAGCGTGGCGCAGTCCTGTCCGGGGGCATGCGGCGTGATGGTCACCGTAGGCGTCAACGTGGGCACCGCATCCGTGTCCCCGTGCACCGCATCTGCATGTGTGGAGCGACAAGGCACGGCAAACGCGGCCGCCGCCGCAGTGCTATGAGCATACGGTCGGAGTAAAGCGGAGCCAGCCTCGTCTGGGACGGCGCTGAGCCATGCGGCAGCATGCGGCCCGGACTGCGAACGCAGCATAGCCTGTGCACATGCCGGGGGCGGCAGGAAAGGCAACAACGCTTATCAAAGCGTTTGCAGGTCTTGCATCCAAGCATAGGCATAGCCTGCATAGTTGCGCGAAAATGCGTAGAGAGCAGGCGCGGGAAACGTGATGCTGCCAGCCCTGGCACCTCTCGCTAGGTTCAAGCACGTCGTGGGGCACGGACGGTTGTGTATATCGTGAAAAAAATAGCCTTGCCATCCGACACCTTCGAGCGTACGGCCGGCCTCCTCAGCAGCGCACCGGCTGGCCGCAGCAGCAGCCGGACCTGCAGCGAGTTCGGCAAGGCACCTGGCGGCGGATGCGGCGGCGTAGCGCGCAGAACCGGCAGTCCATCAGCCCAGGCGGCCCAGCAGGCCGCAGGAGCGGTATGCTCCCATCCAAGCGAGCCGGCAGCAACGCAATCCAACGTGTTTTTTTCCCCACGAAGCTTTTCGAGCATCTTCCGCGGTCCCAGTGCAAGCTGCGAACTAAAGCCGCCTACGGGGTGCTAGCGAAGCGGCAGCCAGCTCGGGGAGCTCGCTATCGCGAGGTCCAACACGTCGCCCAATGGGAGCGCGTCTGGCGCACCAGGCAGCGGCGGCATGGTCCAGACTCCACGCGCGGAGCTGGCGACGGCTCGCTGCAGGGCAACCGACAGCACACTCCACCAGCGGCGCGCCCAGCCCTTGGCTGCAGCGGCACGCAAGGGTGGTGGGGCGCGTGCGGAGGAACTGCTGGCACTCGTCGCTTCAGCGGCCCCGACTTCTGCAGCGAGGACTACAAGTCGTTGAGGGAGCGACGGGGCGGTAGCGCGCAGCTTGGCAAGTATAGTCGCGCGGCTGATGGTGTCGTAAGCACTTCGCCCATCTAGAGAAACAACCGTGGCCCTGGTGCACGCAGCATCGCCGCCAAGCTACCAGTCCCGGCGCGGGTCTGCAGTGCGAACTGAAACGGGCGGGTGGCCAACGTGTTGCGGCGACTCCGGGATCCGCGAGCAGAGCGAGCAGGCATCGCCACACAGCGTTATACAGTTGGCAGAAAGGTCGGGCGGGAGCATCAGGTCTTTGTAAGAACCGTTTGCATTCTGAACGTCCACCACGGCGCAAGCATAAGCAAACAGTTTCTTTTCCGCACCTTTTTACTGGCATCCGAGCTAAGCAGTCCCAGTGCAGACCCAAGTCCAGGCCGACTGCGGGCTACAGTGTCTAAGGCGTGCGGCTTGCAAGGGGCGGTTCAAGGGACGACTCTGCGAGGATGTCGCTCAGCAGCGGTGGTTCTCCATCGACATTGGCTGTACCGCCAAGGGGCAGGGAGAGGAGACTTGCAGCAAAGGCACGGGCAGCCGCAAAGGAGAGCAGGGCAGACCAGCGGGCGGTGAAGGCCGAAATGCTGGGGCCGCGGGAGGAAGCCGGGGCGGCCCTCGAGCGGAGGCGCGCGAGAAGTCTGACAAACGCGGCAGCTTCAGTGCTCCAGCGGCCACCGAGCTCGAGAGCGAGGACGACAAGCTTGCATGGCGCCGACTGTCGGAGCTCTGGGTAGGTGTGCTCCTTGGCTCTGCACGTGCAGCGCCGGCAGTGCGACCTGCAGACCTGCGGGGGGCTCCAGCAGAAGGCAAGGGGGAGACCTGAGTCGTGTCAACTGCAAGTTGCGCGCCCCCAAGAGCGCAAGCCCGTTAGAATGCGGCGCTCATCCTGCCGGGCGGCATCAACATCGAGGTCTTGAAGCCGGACGTTGAGGGCAACGGTGGCTCCGGCCTGTCGGCAGATGCGGGCAGCAGCGCGCTCGAGAGGCCCCCTGGCACGAAGGACGCCTGACCGAGGACATGCTGCGAGGTGGTCGCCGAAAAGGTCATGCGGTTGTTATTTCCCCACACACCTTTTTGCTGTCAGTACGAACGCGGTCCCAGCGCAGCTACAGCCTTCGTTTGCACCGGCGGCTTAGGCCCTCGCCGGAAGTCGGCTGCAGGCAGGGGCGTGGACCAGCGTTCATCTTGCAGGACCTCATGCACGGCCGGCGCGCAGGCTGCTGAGGCAACGGTGTCGAGGGGGGAGCTCGAGCAAAGAGCTGGCGAGAGCCGGTTGCGCTGCGACAGCAATGATGCTGCTCCAGCAAGACACAAAAGCCGCACGCAGAGCCGAGCCAACCACAGCGTGCGCACGTGCAGCTCGCGCTCGTGGAAGGAGCCTGAGGAAGGCGGCAGGCTCGGAACGCCAGCGGCCACCAATCTCAACAGCAAAACATGCAAGAACCATAAGGTGGAATCGCGGCGAGCGCGATACCTCGGTGTCGCGACGCTTACGCCGTGGCCAGGCTGGGCGTTGGGTACGGGGATGGGGAGGTTCATGTCGGCAAGATTCGGCAAGGCGCACATTGCCAGCGACCCGAGCACTAGCCACTTGGCAGACCCTGGCGACAGCTCGCTCGAGCGGGAGGGCGCGGGAGGCAAGGGCGCGGGAGGCAAGGGCGCCGGAGGTCGCACAGGCTGCTCGGTGGTCGCCGAGCGGGTCAAACAGACCACGGCAGGCGCAGAGTCGGGGCGTGAGCGGCAGGGCAGGGATGGTGATTGCTTCGTGAATATGGGGCGGACTGTAAAGCAGCAAACGGTGTGTGGCCCAGCCTGAGACAGCAGCAGCGCTCGGGAGGCAGGGTGGCTAAATGCGGGCGCGGGCGGCGTACTGCTGCCAGCCCCCCAAAAAGGTGTCCTGCCTGTTCATGGTCATCTGCTTGCGCTGGGTGTCGCGGCTCTGGGGCATCCCAAGCGGGGACACGGTAGCCTTGAGCAGCGAGGTGGTCAGCCGCTTGCACTGCCGCCGCGACGGCAGGTGCCGTTCAGCGACACTAGCACGGCTCCTCTGCGTGTCGCACGGGCGGCACGCACATAGGCCGCGAGGGCATCAGTTCCAGCTCGAGCCTGCAGTGCAAATTAGAAAGGCCTCGTGGCGGCTTCGGAAGGTGTAAAGACAGCATCAGTGTCGGAGCCGTTTCCATTGTCCTCCTGTTGGGTTCCATCCGATACGACACGAGCCGCGGCGTGACAACGGCCCATCTGGGCGAGGGCGTGCAGCGTGCGATGCCGGCGGCTTGCTGCGTCGTCAGGCGGGCCCGGGTTGGTAGCTTCGCCAACGCGCACGTCTAAGGAGGGGCTCTTTGATCGCTCACGAGCGTCGCGGAGCGGCGCGTGGGCGCGTATCACATGGATACCTTCAGCAGGGGCTCCTTCGGCCCGCGGGCGTGCGCGAGTCTCCGGTGCAGAGGGCCCTGAGAAAAAGGCCTGCTGGCAAGAGCGTGCGTGCCAGCTGGTGGGAGCGGACGCGCGCGGCTCGGCGGGGGCACGGGCAGCGTGCGACTCCGTGGCTTGCTGAAGAAGGGCACACAAAAAAGGTCGGTGAGGGATTGCCCTGAAACCGTCCGCACGGTCCCAGTGCTACCTGAGCTACGGCTTACGGCGCGCTTCAGGCAGCGTGCTGGGGTTGGCAAGCGGCTGATCGTCGGGGGGAGGCTGCCCCGCACAATCAAGGCCTCACCAGCGGGCGGGAGCTCGCAACAGCGATCACCTCTGTACCCAGCCTGCGCACGCAGCCGCTCGCAGCAGTGCCGCGACGCAGGCGGCATAGTGTTGTGCCATATGAGGCGCAAGGAAGAAGCGGTCTCAGTGCTGAAGCGCCCGTGTTTTTTGACACCCGTCGCTTGAACACATATCCTCCTTAAGTGCCTCCTGGGGCCACACACATATACAACACCGGTTTTGATGTGCATGCCTTTTTTTGTCTTGCAACGCTGAAGAGGCAGCCTTCTAAGGTCGGAAGCATCCTGCTCACTGCAACGAAGGCACTTTTGCTTAACTCTTGCACCGTCCTGCAACAAACAGTCCAATCGACTCGTTTGATCGGCGACCTGGTTTCTCAAAGAATCCCCCCTGGCCCGTTCCTTTGCCGGGAACTTTTCTTGAAAGCCGCCTTCTTGTGCGCAAGGTGGAACACCGCCGGGCCAACCCCGGGACAGCTGCGTCGGCTTCTATGGTGTCCGCTCCAAACGCCGGAGCTTCGACTTCCGTTCCGTGCCAGCAGTGTCGCCTTCTTGTCCTGCCATGGGGTCGGCTTTCCCGTTGGGCACCTTACCCAATTAGGGTTTTTATCTCCCGTCCCCGAAGCACCGACCCCAGCACCTATCGAAACTGTCGCAGCTGCGGAGCCCGAGCAGGAATCTGTCCGGCCGGTGGCATCCTTGCGGCCGATAGACGGACGTGCTTTTTTTGGGCGCAAGGCAAAGGGCGCCCGACCGACCTGAAAGGGAGCCCGGTGAATGGAAGCACGGGTGGCAGCTTTGTGCATCGCGTGCCCGGAACCTTTTCTTCCGCGACATTCCGCGACCACCTGTTTGCTGCCTTCTCTGCTGCCGCCCCCATGAATTTTTTTCGACGCCGTCGTGACGCCGACCATATTGTTCGGTATGCACACATTGGTTTCAACCGGCGTGCACTTATCCGAACTCGATTCAATGCAAAAGCGGATGCTGCGGTCAATGGTTGCTTGGGTGGATCCGAATTCGAGACGAAAGCTGGCACGACACCAGGAGTCGCATGAAAAGCCGGGTGGCCAAGGCTTTTTTTGTTCCCCACTCCTTTTTGCGACCATCCGCGCGGTCCCAGTGCAACTAGAGCTCCGGCGGCGCGGCGCTCACACACACAGACACTACGCCAGGCGGGAGGCAAGAGGAGGTGACTCGGCGGAGTCAGCGAGGACGTCGCTGAGCAAAGAAGGCTCGCCATCAACATTGGCGGTATTGGAGATTGGCAAGGAGAGCAAGCTGGCAGCGAAGGACCTTGCTGCAGCAACCGACAACAACCCCGACCATCGCCCAACGAAGGCAGCGATGGTTGCTGCACGCTGCAGAGGGAGGGCAGTGCGTGCTCGTGCTCGAGCCAACGACCGGACGAAGCTGGCAGCTTCAGCACTCCAGCGTCCGCCAACCTCGATGCCGAGAACGACCAAGCGGCACCTCGACGCCCGCCCGAACTCAGGGTAGGTGCGTTCCTTGCTTCGGCGGGCATCTGCAAGGGCTGCGCCGGCAGTGGCCCCACTGCGGCGGCGGGGTGCCCCAGCAGACATGAGTGGGGACACCGGGGTGGTGTCAACTGCGAGCTGCGAGCCACCCCACAAAGGAAGTCCATTAGCAATGACTTCAATGCGCCGCTCATCTTGCCTTGCAGCCTGGAGGTTAAGGTCGCGGACAAGCACATTTGTAGCAACAGCTGCGCCGGCTTCGCGGCAGACCCGTGCAGCGGCCCGTTCAAGCGGCCCACCTCGCTGACGTAAGGTGCCGGACCGGGGGCAAGCTGCGACATGATCACCCAACACATCTAACGGGCGTTGGCAACGGCAGCGGGCTGGGGCTAGCGGTAGAGGCAGTCGGAGTCTGCGGAGCAGTAACACTCGGAAAAGGGCCGAGTCGACGGCGAGCTCAGGAACAGTAGGACGTACAGTGAGAATCCTGGCTGCAGATGGGCCCGACTGTGAGTCCAACAGTGCGAGCTCGGCAGGGCCAACACTGCGACGATGTTCAGCGAGAGCAAAGTCATCAAGGACTCTGGAAGCAGGGCGTGGGCCTCCCAAGCTGCCAGTGCGCTGGAGTGGAGACGGCCAACAGCTGCATGTAACAGCGTTTCCGGCAGCAAGGTTGTCGGGCGGGCCCTGGTTGAACCAGGCCGCTTCGGTAGAAGGGGCGGTCGACACAAGTGCTGGTGGTTCCGGAGCGCCACCGACCAGTGGGGGTAGAGGTGGATCTGGGAGCGGGACGCGTTCGCCCGGGCAGGGCAGCACTTCTGGTGGGGACCCTCGGCAGCAAACCCACCCGCGGCTGAACTCGCGCAAGTCCAGCGCGAGCCGCCGGGGGCCGTGCGCGGGGCAGGTCGGTGGTTCTGGCACGTGCTGTAACAAGGGATGGTCTTCATCAACGGTGGCATAGCAGCGCAGGCATACCCACTCCGGCCTCCAGCGTCCGCTTTGCCGGGAATGGATGGAAGCCCAATGCATGTGGCGATGTGGCAATTCCTGCCATGCGGCATCCGAAGTCGCATGCGCGGAGTCTGCGAGGAACAGCCGCGGGCAACAGAACGGTAGAATGTGTGAAGGCGGTCTCGGGGCCGTGGAGTTGTGGTACTGCCGGGACGTGGTGTCGTGGTCCGGGGCAGGCTGTGGCGCCTCGACACCATGTGCATGGCATGCTGTGGTGAATGTATTGGCGGCTTCGGGCGGCCACCGCGCACGGCAAGTGGGGCACCGTAGATCGCGGACATTGGCAACGAGGTGGGCAACGCAACCCAAATGCAACGCATGGCCGCACTGAGGCCAGTGGAACGGTGTTTCCGGGCCCCGGGAGTGGCTCGGGAACTCACATAAGCAAACCGGGCACGCATCGGTAGAGGGACACGGCGGGGGCGAAGGCGCATCATTGCGGAGCAACCAGTCCGGAGTCGCTGGAGCGCTGTCTCCTCCCGCGTTCGGCGACGAGTGCACGGTGGTCGGGGAGCGCATTGGTGGCGCATGCACTGGTGCCGTCGGGGTGGTCTCACCGGGTGAGTAATTGGGAGGCGTGTCCGACATGCGGGCAGAGTAAGGGTCGGGCACCCACTTAAGGTCTAAGCCAGATGGTGGCCCGGATGGCGCCGGGGGGGCCAGGCTCGACAACCGGGTTTGTTTATCCTGGGGTTCCCCGTTCCCAGAGCACCCATCTGCCGCTTCCGGCGGCGTGACAGACTACAACGTCAGGTGTGTTGAAAGGCCCAGGAGCCGTTGAGATTCGAAAGCAGAGGCCCCGAGGCTAGACACAGATTCACGAGTTAGAGCCACACACTTGAGCCAAAGTGGCTACGGTACATCAGCACCCCATCGAAACATGGACCAGATGAAAACATTTGGCCACCTGTCAGCATTCATTCGCCGTCCGAGTTGCGCAGCCCAATGGTTGGGTGACACGCGTGGTCACGTGGAATCCCGAGTCGAACTCGAGCACGCCCACTGCCGATGGGATGATGGGTTGCGAAATTCTATGCAACCTAGAGTTTCCCGACGCGCATTCTTTGTTGGATGTATCTAGCCGCACGTAGCGCATGGAAACACAGAGCACATGATTTCGTCAACGAGTTTGTCCAAGTTGTACGGAGACGAGTCCGTTAACGACCATGTGTCATGGTCAAAGCATGAAACTACTCTGCTTGCCAGTCCATTCGTATGGTAACAAAGCACAAAGAACAAAAAGTTGCAAAAACACAAAGTAAGGTGAACATCAACTTCAATGAGGAGTTGGCAAGCTCGAGTCACGAGGTAGACAACTTGGACAACTACTACGGAGCCCACACAAGCAGTACTCACTCGCTCGTATCGGAATGTAGTCAACATTCACAGGCCGCTGCTTGGCACACATGTGCCAAAAAGGCAATGTCGCGTGAGATGTCACGTGCGCTGTCGATGCATTGGCTGGTGCTGAAGAGCCTGTGTAGCGATGGTGGGGCAGAGGTTGCATCCAGTGCTTGTACAGTGACGAATCTGCTTGAAAGCGTGCTCTGTATCCCCCATGTCCTTAAAGGACCGTGGTCTTCATCAGCGTACGCGGACGGGCGGAAAAAAAAACGAAAGCGAAAACCCCAGCTCGGCGCTCGCCTGGCCAGGAGGCCGGTCCAGGGGCACGCGAGCGCACGGTCTCCCAGGGCACCCCAGCACCCAGGTTTCGAGGTGCTCCCGCCGCGGCCAAGCGCGAGCGGGAGTGGGAGCCGGAGCCTGCGACGCAACGCGATCAACGCAAGAGCTCGTGGATGCGAAGTTTGATGGACACATGATGAAACATGATTGTTGACCCAAACACGGCGATGTCGATGGAATTTGTCCCATGCCAATTGAACACGATGATTGAACTCAACCACGTGTCTCCGAGCCAATGAACCGCATAGGCTGCATCCCAAATATCTGTGTGTCTGATCACCCGTGAGCACGTGCACCATTTCTCGACATACTTCCACAAAGAGCGGTGTTGTCAACGCCTGAGTTGTGAAGATCTTAGTCTTGGAGGAACTAAGCTCCAGCCCAATTTGTGCCAATTCGTGCAAGCGATTCCATCATGAAAACAAGCTCCTCCGGTGATTTGGCAAACAGTAAAATGTCATCTGCATACCGTGTGTTTGTAAGACGTTCCGTTCCACCAACGTGCAGCCAGTGCTGTGAAAGTTTGCATTTCCATCGCGCAAGTGCAAGTTCAAGGCCAGCATTGAAAAGTGCCGGACTGAGCACATCACCCTGTTTGACTCCACGTTGGATTGAGCCGAGCTGGGGGTTTGGTGTTTTTGCTTTTCCCTCGGATGTTTCCGCTTGCAAGAAAGTGCCACAGCTACGTTGGTCTTACTACCGCGCCCGCACTCCACTCGGTCCCGAGGGCCGCAGAAGCAAGCGGCTGGGCCCTTCGTTGGCGTACACACACGGTCCAGTGCAGGGCTGGCCCAGGTAGTGGGGCAGCCGGCCATTCGTGGCCCAAGGTGGTGCCCGCAACGAGCAGGGTCACTTGCACTGCAGCGGGGACGTATCCTTGTACATCCATACAAAAGCGATTTCGCCCGACAGGGGTCAAGGCGCAGCCGGCCGGCAAAGCGGTCAGTGCT
This sequence comes from Caldilineaceae bacterium, assembly GCA_965228585.1. Lineage (GTDB taxonomy): Bacteria > Chloroflexota > Anaerolineae > Caldilineales > Caldilineaceae > JAHBVH01. The sequence goes on along the minus strand of CBDDHX010000003.1, from coordinate 8,437 downwards.
TCGGCGGGTGCGACGTCAGCCGCGGCCGCTCCGGGTCGCGGTCGATGCACACAAGCTCGGCGTGAAGGAAGCGGACAAGACGTACACCGATGTGCGGGTGGCATTGCCAAGCATGTGGCACCTGTGTCAGCGCCTGCTGCGGCGTGGAGGAGTGGCACAAACAGCCAGGAACACGGCTCGCCTGATCTCGCCTGGTGCTTCGTGTGGTGGGCGGGCATCCTGCCAGCATAGCGGCTCACGGGCGGGAGCTGGCAGCAACGTGTTTCGCTCGCCGGGCATTGAGCTCGGCGGGCGAGCATCTTGCCAGGACAACGGCTCGGCATTGGTGTCTCGCTCGCGCTGCGGTGAGTCCGGTGAGCGGGGCGCTCCCAAGAGTTCCGGTTGGACCTCACCACGGGGTGAGGCGAAGGGAGTGACAGCGCTGAGGGCGTCCGAAAGTGTAACTGCGGCATCGGTCTCGGAACCGTTATCATGGTCCTCGCGTTGGAGGGTGATGCTTCTGTGAAACGCAACACACACAAAAAAAGCGAACCGTGCCACAATGGCAGTGGCAGAGCCACACGCGGCACGGCGATCTAGTTGTTGACTATGCATACGCGAACCCCATGATTCTCATGGCGCTGCGACACTGATTGGGGAAACACCAGACTAGCAGAGAGCACATGGACAGCCATCGAAGTCCCACAGTCGACGTTCCATAAAGCACCGAACTCAGTTGGAGCAGACTTCGCGAACCACGAGTGTTTCGGCAATTCAACCTGGGAAAAAGCACTACATCAGAGGCGTGAAGCAGCTGTGCAAATGCACCAATCTCACCAGCACCGCAGTGGCTGAAACACTGGTCAGGCCAAGAACTCGCGTCGGGTTGTAAAATCCTGAATGCCTGCAGCGTATAAAAGATGAAGACGTTTTGGATTGCTAGTTGCGACGCCATCCA
>CBDDHX010000003.1:0-2500 GCA_965228585.1 Caldilineaceae bacterium | reverse complement strand
AGACTAGCAAGAAGAACAATAGCAACTAATGCAACCTACACAACCACCAGAACGACGACCACAACAGCACGAAAGTAGCGCAATGGCATCAGCATCATGACAAGTCCTAGCTTGGTCATTGGCGGGCCTTCCAGCAATCACCATCACACGCCGCAGAACTTCGCTGGTTCTCGCCGATCCAATGTGTTCCATGGATCAGGAAGCCCTAAAATTGGTGGGCGACCTGTCCGCGAGAACTGCCTCTGCGCAGAATGCAAAACCGAACCAGTCGCGAGTGCAACGAATCGAGCTGAGTCCAATCAAACTTATAACATTCAACCCCAAACATGCTGACAGATTTTCCGAGCTGACTGACCAACACTCATTACGATGTGCAAAGGAGTGAAACGGCTGCGGGGCGGCACAGGGCTTGCGCATCGCACACGACACGAGGACAAAGAAGACAGCATCTCAACTCTGCGGACAGTCGGACAGTGAGACGAAAGAACACGGTGCACCCGCGCGGGTGCTCTTACAGGCAGCAGCCTCAACTCGGACAAACAGAATCCCAGCTTCACAGCGCCTGAAAGAGAAGGAGTCTAACCCAAATACCTGCCCTTGTGAGCACACAAGTGTGATCCCTCAAACCCTCAACCCCGTTTCACAGCCACAGCCCTTGTCATCCCGGCAACCCCGTCGTGCAACCTGTCTACAAGGTGCCGGCAGCTGAGCTCAGGCATGGCAATCAAGGTCAAGGGGTTCTGGAAACGAACCGACAGCACTTGCTAAGGAAGCTAGGATGTGGCGCGCTCCTGTCGGGACAAGCAAGGTGCCATAGTGCCGGGTGAAGCTTAAACGTTGAACTTCCTGGCACTGCCATGTTGAAGGCGAGATATGTAACAGGGCTCTTCATCTGCCCTGTGCGCTCATGAATTGTACGGTCGGCAGTTGGGTCTACCTAGATCACGGCAGAATACGGCAGAGACTGGAGCCAGAAACGATTAGATTGCATAACGCAGCAACGGCCAGGAGAAACGAAACCTTGATGTTTCGACCCTGAGAGCAAAGATTGTTACCTGCGGAGGTGCTGACATTTTTTCCTTCAGAGAAGCAAGCTGCGTGAACACGGTGGCCCTAGCAGTGACACTTCCTGTTAGAACAGTAGCAATACGGCCCGATACTCTTGCACGTAGAAGTGGACGTGCAGCTGTAATCGGATGAGGATGAGGACCCCCATTCTGGCTCGGAGCCGGCAACCTCCGCAGCAGTCCCTTCCTGGACATGCTCGTGCTCAATGCGCTCGTGCTCTTGCTTCTCATACTCCCGGGCAGCACCCTCTACGTCATGGCGAACCGCGTCGCCGACGGCCAGGCACAAGAGGAGCAGCAACACGCGGCCGGCAACTGTGGAACCCATGGATACGGGATCGCAGGGACACAAAGCTGGATTTGACGAACTCACGAAGCTTAATGCTTGAGTCAGGTTCAGGCTTGCCGGCATCAACGGTGCTGCATTCACAAGCTTCGGCCTTGGGGTTGGGTTCGCTGTAGCCGCTCTATATGGTCTACAGTACATGCTCCCTCTACGAGAGATCTTAAACGCAAGATGCGAAGGCCGACCACCCTTCACTTCCAAACTGACATAGCGACACACGCTCTAAGGCACAATGCTGCAACAACGAACTCGGATGAATTGCGAAGATATTGCTAGACAAGAATATCAACCTCGAGGCAGATACCACGCATGCACCCACAGCTTCGATTTCTGACCACATGAGACCACTCAGAGAAGCTCCATGCAGGCTGCCTTCGGCAGCGATGGAAGAGCAGACCCTGAGAAGTTCAGGGGCCCGGAAGTTTGCTGAGCCTGGCCGCCTGGCCAGCCCTCGGAGCTTGCTTTCTAACACGCAAGTTAGGAGTCAAGGCACGTCCGAGTCGGGCACACGCGCTGCCGGCATCTAAATCCTATGATACCTGTGTTTTGACGGCAATTGACCCTCTGTATGCGCCAATAGTCACGCCGCTCCTCTATTATCGAGCTAGGCAATCATAATCGCTTTGAAAAGGGATGCAGGTTGGCATGCGGCCACACCGGAGCGCGTCAACCTCTACACTTGCACATAGTGCGCTGAACATCGTCGTTTTGAGCGATTGCACTAAGGCTCCTACTTGGCAGCGGCCATGCAGCCAGAGCTCAGTCAAAGCAGTGGCCAGACGTTGGTCTCGTGCCACAGTTTTGCGAACCCTGTGCTTTGGGCTTCACGATTTAGGGCTTCGGCTTCTTATGCAGGTTCTTGGCTTGCTCTGTTCGTGGCCAAGCGTGCGATCAGGCCTTAAGACTTGAGGTCTGTGACTTCCAAGATTTCCCCAAGGTGCAGCCTCCGCAGGGTTCGTCGAACTAGTGTACACAGGGATCCCCGCACTCCTGGACTGCACGGATTTGAAAGTCAAGGATGCGAAATTACAATACGGAATGATACGGAACAACGAGAACATGTACATAACATATATTCTATAACCTA
>CBDDHX010000002.1:0-782686 GCA_965228585.1 Caldilineaceae bacterium | reverse complement strand
AAGACTCGCAGCAACCGCAAGACCCGGATCACCAGTACCGTCTGCGCGCCCGGGATCAGCAACGCGAGGTAGGTGGGAAAGGTCGCCACGAGGTCGATGATGCCATAGAAGCTGCGTGCATAGGAGAGCGGACGCTCCACGCTAATGAGCCGCAACAGATATTCCACGCTAAAGAGAATGGTGAAGACCCATTCAATCGTGCGCAGCATCCGTCCGTAATCGGCACGAATGGCAGCGACACTCTCCAGCGTCACAGTCAGGACACTGAGGCCAATGGTAAGTAGCAAGATGACATCGAACAACTGCCCCGCCGGTGTGTCCGCTTCATAGATAATCGTATAGAGTTGTTCGCGCCACTGCGAGTGCCGTGGTCGGTTGTCATCTAGTCTGTTCATTCGCAGCCTAATTCAGCTATTGAACTTATCTACAGTGCAGTTGGCTTGAAAACGGTAGGTTTCCCGCTTGCCGGAACTCCTGTTTTCAAACAGGGCCCACTTTACGTACCAGTCACATGTCATCACATGAGCAAGCAGAACGATGCGCATGCACCGTCCATTCATGGCGGTGCGGATCCTGAACACGAAGAAACTTAGTTTGCACAGTGCTCAATACGCTGTGACGAAAATTCTGCGCGGCGCAAAGGCGTGCGTTGCACAGGTGCAACCAACCCGCGCTGTCCCTGCTCGTTTCATCTGTGCGATGCACTCAACTGTCGTACCGAAGAGAGCTGGAGAACCGACAGAAGCCGCGCCTGATCGTTGCACCTGTGCGATGCACGCACCAGATCGAACCTGGGCCGCGCAACAGACGAAACGTCGCTCTCTTTTCCAGCTCTCCACGAAACCGGGTCATTGACACCGGATCATGGACAAGCGGCACACACGTAGGCAATCAGGACCACGATTCAATCAGGACCACGATCAGCTCACCTAAAATCCGCTCTGCAGGAGCATGGGCGTGGTGGGCTGTTGGCTGCCGCCGGCTGGCTCAATGCTAATGCCGGCCGCGGTGACTTCGCTGCCGTGGATGGGCAACTCAAAGAGGCGCCACGTGCTCCCGACCGCAGGTTGAGCCGTAATGAGCAGAGCAGCGTACTCTTCGCCATTCATTGCGCGTAGCCAAAGCTGATAATCTTGATTCGGCGACAACCGTTCCAGACCGTGGATGGCGATCAGGCCCTGGCGGCCACGGATGAGCAAGGTGCCCTGAGACGATTGTTCTGCGTTGTGCAGCGTGAGGGCGCGGTTGGCTCTGCTGATCAACGCCATCTGCTCTTCAACCTGATCGAGCTGCATTTGTAGCGCTTGCTGATAGACCCCAATCACGAGAATGGCAATGGCCGTGGCCACCGCCAACAGAGCCCACAGCAACCGACGCCAAAACCCACCCCCAAACCGCCGCGTGGCTGAATGCGCATACACATCCGCTGGTTGCAAGGTGCCGCGTCGCGGCACCACATAGCGCTGCCCACTTTGCTGATCCACATATGCCTGGGGCGCGGTCCGCATCAACAGTGGGTTGCCGGGCAGCTGATCGGTGGTGACCTGCCCTTCCATCACCCGTGTAAATGGTGCTTCATCGGCTGGCGCGGCCTGTGCTGCTGTCCGATGCACGTGCCGGGGAGTGGGTTCGCTTGTTTCCCGGGCATCTCGGTTCTGCCCTTCTGTTATCTCCCGGGCATCTCGGTTTTGCCCTTCTGTTATCTCCCGGGCATCTCGGTTTTGCCCTTCTGTTGTCTCGAGCTGATCCAGCTGTTGAAAGAGCGCGATTTGGCGCTGCAAATAGGCATCGACCGCGGCTTTGGCGGGCGCGTCGAGCTGCCCGGCTGCATAGGCAGGTAGCAGTGCCAATGCCTCATGGTACCCCAGCTCTTGATCGTTCATGGTCACCCTTTTTTATCGACTTCTGAGCGTATCTGTCCGTTGCTGGTTGCCCACCAGGCGTCTCTCGCCAGGCAGCCGCAACCTGCGCTTCATCATTGTGTCAAAGTGATGACGGTGCCAGCGTGTTAATGGCGGCTATGCCCACGGTTGCCATTTGGCGCGCCACGGTGGTGTAAACGGTGGGCCCGTGGCAACGTGCTGTTGCCACAGCGCAAAGGCTGCTTGTTGCCCCGCGAGCAAAGCCGCGTGGACCGTGCCATACGCGGTGGGGTGCGTTGCCTCGCCGGAAAAGATAAGCCGCCCGGCAACCGGTTCCCCGTAGCACGCGCGATCGGTCATGTGGTAGCCCACCTTGGGATAGGAGTAGCTGCCGCGTGCCCATGGATCGCTGAGCCAACGGGTGAAAAGGTAGTCGACGGGGGTGGGCGGTTGCTGGCCAAACATACGCCGCAACCGCTGCAACCCGATCCGCAAAATCTCCGCATCTTGCCCCTGTTGATCCAGCGTGGCCCCCAATTGACCGTTGACAAAGGTCATGAGCAGCGGGATGCCCGTGAAGGGTTCCAGGTTGATCCAGGTGGTAAAGCCACCCCGTTCGCGGCTATCTGTCAGCGTCCCCAAAAAGTGATGGCTCGTCCGGGGCCAGAAAACATGGGGAAAGCGAATGATCAATTTGTTGAGCACCGCCCCATTGCCATAGCCAATCCGGCCAATGGCCGCGCGTTTGGCGGCTGGCAGGGGTGGGTCGAAGTGAATCTGCTCCTGTTGTAACATGGCCAGCGGCACGGTGATGATCGCGTGATCCGCTTGGTGGCACTGCTGGGCACTCCACACCCGCACCCCCGTTGCGTCAAATGCTACCCGTTCAACTGCTTCGCCACAATAGACCGGCACGCCACGTGCTGCATCCACCACGAGCTGATGGTAGCCACCCAGCGGCAGCGCATTGATCATGGCCGTCTCTTTGGGATACCAATCGCGCAGGTCGAGCAGCGCCGCGGGCGCGCCCTGTACGCCTTCGGCCACCGAAATGCGCTGGGCCAACTGCCGCTGATCCACCCGCCGCAGCCGCCGATCGGTGAGCAGTGGTTCCAGCGCTTGGGCCAGTGAAAGGTGGGGTACTTTGCCCGCGGCGAGGGTCTGCTGCAAACGAGCGTTCATGCGCCGCAACCGTTGGCGAGCCAGCAGATTGCCGCGCCATCCCCGGTGCCAATAATCGCGCTCGGCCGTGGGCACACCGTCCTGAAAGAGCTCGCGCGGCTGATCCGAAGTGATACCCAACTCGATACCCAGGGCCGCGCACCAATCGGTGAGCGGATTGTCATCCGCGCCGTGAATCCACGACGCGCCCAGATCAACCGGCGCACCCAGGCGCTCGTCGGTCCAGATTCGTCCGCCCAACCGCTGCCGCGCTTCCAACACGGTGACTGTACAGCCAGCATCGTGTAACAGTCGAGCCGCCACCAGACCGGCCATGCCTGCACCAATGACCACGACGCGGGGCAGCGGGCGATTCGGCGACGAATGCGCTACAGATTGGCTCCACCTTGCAGTAGATCGCGGCATAATGTCTCCGGGTGAGATTGTGTTTACCACTACTTTCGACTATGCTTCCTGGCTATATTCTACTCGCTATATTCTAACCGCTATATTCTACCCAACGTGCCATGCTTTGCCAACCGTTGCCGAGTGGCGGATACAGAAGTGACAGAACACGGTACCAATGAGCTTGCCAAGGGTGCGTCCCCACGGAAAATATCCAACGATTTAAATATCCAACGATTTATCGAGATGTTTCTGTTTGTACGCTTGCCAGATTGGCGGCGTGAACTGTCCCATTGCCAGTGCCATCCGCGGCTCATCTGCAGCGGTTGGGAGGGGGCAGAAACGCCGTGAAATATGTTTTACACTGTACTCATATCGAACTGTACTCATATCGAAAGGAAACATTGCATGAAACACTATCATGCCTTATCTAATAGCGTGATCGGCAGCACTCTGCTGCTGCTTCTCCTCATCTTGGCCGCCTGTAGCAGCATGACAGGCGGGGGAATGAGTGATGATGAGAAGGAGATCGCCATTGCCGTGGCCCTCACGCAGACCGCGGCTGCGATTGCACCGACCGATGCCCCAGCCGATGCCCCAGCCGATACCTCAGAAGATGTGCCCGATGATGCGGCAACACCGATGCCCGCGACCACAACCGTGGCAGCCGAGAAGGCAACCACAACTGGGGGTGTGGCTGCAGCAAACACAACAATCGAATCCACTGCTGTCGTGCCCACGTCGCCGCCCAGCATTATCTTGCCCGCCAATGCGACTGCCGAAGCAACCCCAGACGCCGCATTGGCCGCGACTGTGGCGCCGCTGCAACCCGAGCAGTTGCCGGTTACCCAAAATCGGGCCAAAGTGCGTTCGCTGTTGGTGGCACCGGGCGAGCCGGGGGCGCTCTACGCGCTCTTGACCGATGAGCCGTTGGCCTCGGAAGCGGCCACCAATGCACAACTGTTGGTGAGTGAAAATTTTGGTGAATCCTGGACTCCCGCGCCCAGTGGATTGCCCGTGGCAAACGGTTGCCTCTTCAACATCAACATGGACTATTACAATGAGACGGCGCTCTACGCAAGCACCTGTGAGGGGATCTATCGGTGGGCACCCGGCGGCGAGCAGTGGTCGCTACTTGCGCCGGAGCAGACGGGCATGGTGGCTGTGGTCTATGGCAACGATGACATTCTCTGGGCCACACGTCCTTTTCAGCCCGAAGGCGCGCCAGTGATGCTGAGCCAGAATGGTGGTGAAAGCTGGCAAGATATCGCGATGGCGCATGGTAACGGTGTGGCCAACTTTGGCATTAGCCCGCGCGACAGCCAGTCTGCCTATGCCATTATTTGGCCCGAATCCGCCGGCAGCTACTTGCGCCGTGGCTCCATGTACAACGAATGGCAGATCGTGCCGACCCCTGCCGAAAATGGGGTGATCAACACGGGCATGACCATTGACGGCGGCACCGGCTGGCTCTATGTGACGACCACAGAGCTGACGGGGGATCGACTTTGGCGCAGCAGCAACCCCGATACCCCGTTGGTGGAGGATGTCAACTGGACGGAAGTCCACCGCTTTGCGCCCGGTTTAATGGTGGAGCTGCTTGCTTCGGGTTGGAGTTCGAATGGGGATGAGTTGGCGATCTACGCCAACGTCAGCGCGCTTGTTGACGGCCAAACCAGATACACGTTGGTGCGTTCGCTCGACAGTGGCGTGACGTGGGAGCCCTTGATCGTTGAAGCCGGATAATGGGAACCATTTCAGCCGAGAGAACCGATCGGTACATTCTCGGCTGGAGCGTTTGGAGGAGCGAGCCAAATCAGCGGGGCCGGGGTCTCAACTGCCGCTGGTTTGGCTTGCCCGTGCGCGCCGGGCCTGGCGCTCTGCGCGGATCTGGCGGCTGAGGGGAATGGCTGGACCCGCGCGCAAGACGTTGATGATTTCGGCCATGATGCAGACAGCGATTTCCGCGGGCGTGCGAGCACCAATGTCGATGCCAATGGGCGCGTAGACGCGGTCGAACTTCGCGGGGGCAATCCCCTGCTCGCGCTCCAGCAGCTCGAAGACGGCACGCACGCGGCGTTGGCTGCCGATCATACCAATGTAGGCCACGGGATCGTCGAGCACCTCCAGCAGCGATTCCACATCGTACTGATGCCCACGGGTGACCATAACCAGATAGGTGTGATTGTCAAAGGTGGGTTGGTCGCCTCGCAACTTTTGCAGCTCGGCACGGAATGGGCCCGCAATCACTCGATCCGCGGTGGGGAACCGGGCGGGGTGCGCGTATTGCGCACGGTCGTCAATGACACTGACTTCAAAATCGTTGATCTTGGCCACGGCCGCCAAGGGCACGGCAATGTGGCCGGCACCCACGATTATGAGATGCGGCGGGCGCGCCTGTACTTCAACGAAAACTTTGACCTGACCGCTGCTCTTCTGTTTGGTCACGTGGCGATGTTGGCGCAAATAGAGCGCGTCACGTGCGGCTGCATGAATCTCCGTGGCCAGTGCCGCGGGCAGGCCCAGGTCGCCGACGGGCGCACGCTCTTCGGCCGCCCAGAGCAGGGCATGGTTGCCAACCGCCCCGGCAAAGTCGCCCTCGCCCTCTGTCACCGTGAGCAGGGCAACCGATTCACCTTGATTGACCGAGGCCACGAGCGCTTCTAGCACATCTCGTTTCATGTTCTTCTATCTATTCTTGCTCGCGCTGCTGATTGGTTTCATGTTGCCACTGCTCGACATATACATTCATGACGCCGCCACAGACACCCAGACTCTGCATGTTGATCGCTTCCGTCAGATCAACCGTAACATTGCGGGGCGTGCCATCCTGAATGACGTCCAGACCAATGCGAATGACATCGGCCTCGCCACAACCGCCACCCACCGTGCCCACGTGATTGCCATAGGGGTGGATGATCATCTTGGCCCCCACCTCGCGCGGCACCGAGCCCTTGACATCGGTGATGGTGGCCACGGCCACGGTCGTCTCTTGATCCATCAACTGTTGCAGGTGATGATAAAATGTTGCCGACATTTACGCTTCCTTCCTTTTTCCGTTCTTCTCTCTGCTTTGCTCTGCTCTGCATTTCTCTACTGGGTATTTCTCTGCTGATCATCTGCTTCTTGTCGTGCACGCAACGCTTGGTATGCTGCTGGTGTGTCCATATCACGCAGGATCGCGTCATCCTCGACGTTGACATAGCGAATCGCTGCCGAGTGGCGTTTCAGCACCACGCGCAACGTCTCCTCGGCATCAAGGCTGAGCAGATCCGGCCAGAGCTGGCGCGGCATGTAAAATGGATGGCCGCGCCGCATCTGGTAGCTGGGAATAACAATCTGGGTGGGGGTTTGCAGTGCCTGCACAACGACCTGCCCGATCACCGCCGCGGGAATGTGGGGCTGATCCCCCAATGCCAGCAGCGCGCCCACCACCTCATCTTCCGTCAGCAACTGTTCGATGCCACGCTGATAGGAGCGCAGCATCTCTGTGTTGCGATAGTCAGCATTATAGAGGATCCGCGCGGTTGTGGCTGTTAGCGCGCTTGCAATGTCGGCGGCGCGATGGCCGGTGACGCAGAGAATCGGTGCAGCTCCCGCGGCCGTCAGATTCGCAACGACCGTGGCAATTACCGTGCCGTCGCCCCACGGCAACAGCTGCTTCGGTTCGCCCATGCGCCGACTGCGCCCGGCGGCCGCGATGACCGCGGCTACCTTTGCTCTTGATGCTGTCATCAGAGAGACTGTTCCGTGGGCTCTCTGTTGCCGGCCAGGCGCTCGATTAGAATCACAGAGACGAACCCAATGGTGGCAAACAGAAGTGGCAACAGCAGATCTCCGTCGAGCGGGGGCAGCAGATTTTTTACCTGGACCGGCACCTCGACGCCGTGGCGATTGATGATCGTATCGAGCGTGAGCTTCCACGGCCAGACCTTGCGCAAGCTACCAATCATAAAGCCAGTGAGCAACGCCACCGTCAGATTGTGATAGCGCTTGAAGAGCCAACTGAGCAGCTGTGCAAAGGTGACAATGCCGACGGCTGCCCCAATGCCCGCCAACGCCAGGCTGACGAGATCGCGCTGATTGACCGCGCTGACAAAGAATTCATATTTGCTCAGCAAAAGCAGAATAAACGAGCCCGAGATTCCCGGCAGGATCATGGCACAGATCGCCAGCGCGCCGCTGAAGATGAGAAACCACCATGTCTCTGGCGTCTGGGTGGGCACGAGGCCGACGATCCAGTACGCGCCCACTGTGCCGACAATCAACATGAGCACCACGAGTGGTGACCAGCGCGTAATCGTCTGGCCGACCATCCAGACCGAAGCCACAATCAGGCCAAAGAAGAAGCTCCAAATGAGAATCGGCTGATTCTCCAACATCCATTCGATCCCCGGCGCGAGTGTCAGGACCGCAGTGGCGATCCCCACGAGCAGCGCCAGCAGAAAGGGAAAATTGATGAGGGCCAACGCTTCTTTGATGCGCAACCCAACCACGGCGCGCAGAAATGGCGGACGACCCACCATGCGAATCGATTCGAGCAATTCTTCATAGATTCCGGTGATGAAGGCTATTGTGCCACCGGAGACACCTGGCACCACATCGGCGCTGCCCATGGCAAAGCCACGCAACAAGATCGAGAGATAGCCGGCCAGCGTGCGGCGGCTTGTTGGGGGAACGGCCGCTTTTGCACCAACGGTGCCCGCGGCCGTGGGGGATGAATCTGTGGTCTGCATAAAGTCACCTGTATGAATTTACCTGACGTGCGCATTGACACATGTCTCTGTTCTGATTCTGATGAAAAACGAGCAACAACACAAATCGAACAACAATATAAATCGAGCAACAACATAAAACGCGAAAAAGACGAGCAACAAAAAACGAGCAAAATGATAGGTAGCTAGATGACAAACAAATTCGTCAGCTTGTCGCCGACGAATTTGGGCTCACTATATCACCATCTCAGGGCTTCGCCAAGCTCTGTCGCGGTACGGAAGAACGAAAGGTGGGTTGGTTAACCGCTCTGGGAAGGCGCCTGGCGCGCTCTGCTGCTAGCTGGCTAGGACCGGCCCATCCAGACAGAGCACTTGCCCCGCGTGTTCACAAGCCCCACAGATGCCAATGGCGCAACGCATGTATGCTTCCCAGCTCAGCTGACAGGGCACCTGCGCGGCTTGGCCTGCCGCTTCCAGCGCTGCCAACATGCCGTGGGGCCCACAGCCATAGATGCCATCGATCTGGCGGCCTTCGAGCAATGGCGCTATGGCCGCGGTAACTCGACCCATGGTCGCCCAGTTGCCTGGGGTGGCGGTACCATCTTCGGTGGTCTGGTGCAGTCGAATTGTGTTGACGCTGCCAGCTGTTTCCCGTTCTGCAATCAAGCGTTGGAAATGGCGGGCATAGAGAATGTCCGCGGCGGTACGCGCACCGATGATCACGTCGATGCTCTGCACCTGATCAGCCTGCGTCTGAGCCAGCCAAAAAAGTGGGGCCACACCATAGCCACCCCCAACCAGCGCCAGCCGCTGTTGCTCCTTTGGCACGTGGAAACCATTGCCAAAGGGGCCACGGAGCCAAAGCTTGTCGCCAGGCTGACACTCGTGTAGTAATCGGCTAAAGGGACCCACCGCGGTAACCATCAGCGTAACCGGATTGGTATTGACGAGCGAGAATGGCTTTTCGTCGAAGCGTGGCAGCCAGACCATCACAAACTGACCTGGGTAGGCATCGAGCTGCATGTCTAGGACAATTGTCTTGGTGCGATAGTTTTCTTGTTCGATTTTCAGTATAGAAGTAGCAGTTGGTTCCATTGGATTAGATGTTTGACTTACTGTTTGAATTGATAGCGCTCTAAATTGTTTAAAAACATACGTGGTTTGGCTGATACCATTGCTGCTGGCTGCGTGCTATACTGGCCGTGGGATAGGGTTGTGGGGTTAAAAAGTTGGTTTTCTCCTTTTTCCTCTCTGTGTGTGGGATGGCCTTCGCTAATGCGAGGGCCATTCCCGTTTCTACCCCAATTACCATTTTGGCTCCAGCCACACCCGCCCGATTTGCACGTGAATAACATTCTGCGACCACCATTTCACGATCGATCTCATGTGGATCTCAGGTGGATCACACAGAGAAAACAAATAGACCTTACCCCTTGCGGCGTGAGCATGCTCCCATGCACATTTCCAGCGGAAGAGAACCTGATTCCACCAGTGTACAATGTTTCCATGATTGCTCGATCAGGCGTGAACAAGCGATGGTCCTCCATGCTGGTAAACGTGGCGGCAAACATGCTGGTAAACGTGGCGCCGCAGCGTAATGGTGGCGAATCTATCTGGCAATGGAACGCAAGCACTCCGTTTCCACTGCATCGGCTGGGCGACCGCCGTGCGCTACAGAACCGAATCTAACCGAATTTACTCGTTGCAGGTTGCCCGCCATTGGGCCAGGAGCGCGGCCTCACGTTCCGCGCTGAGCCCGGCCCGCCACGTAACCGGCTGGGTGCGCGTCTGATGCCACGCCAGCGTGGCGTCGATCGTTGCGGCAATGGGGCGAAAGGTCAGACCCGCTTGGATCGCCTTTGTACAGTCCACCTGCTCGATACCAGCCATTGCTTGGGGCACCCAGAGCGGCAACTCAACAAAGGCACCGACCTCTGCGTCCACTAAAAAAGCTTCGGGTACCCACGTAAGCGAGGCATCGCTGGCTCTCTCCTGCTGGCAAGTGGCCAGAAACTCGCCCATGCTCAACGGTGTCGCGGGACCCGTGGCATTGTAGATGCCATTCTGCTCCATCTCTACCATCCGCAAGATCCAATCGGCCAGATCGCGCCCGTCAATAAACTGTACCTGCTGCGCCGGATCGCCGGGAGCGAGCACGTCGCCGCCCCGGGCGATCCGGGCGGGCCAATAGGTAAAGCGATCGGTTGGATCGTGGGGGCCGACGATGAGACCCGGCCGCACGGTCAGGACGCGCCCGGGCATGGCGTTTTCGGCCGCGACTTCACAGCGCGCCTTGAGCGGCCCATAGCTCTCGCCCGTCACTTCTTCGGTGGTGGGGTCGGCCAATTCGCCCAGAGCCGCATGCTCATCGATTCCCGCTTGGCCGAAATCAGCATAGACGGAGATGGACGAGATAAACACATACTGTGCCACCTGATCGGCCAGCAGCTCTGCCGAAAGCTGAACGACGCGGGGCACGTAGCCACAGGTATCGATTACCGCGTCCCACCGCCGGCCCCGGAGGGCAGCGAGCTGCCCATCGCGGTCACCCCGCAGTTGCTCCACAGTGGGATAGTCGGCGGGCGGAAAATGTTCGGCGTGGTTGCCCCGGTTAAAGAGTGTGACGGTGTGGCCGCGGGCCAGCGCCGACTCTGTTAAATGGCGACCCAGGAAGATCGTGCCGCCGAGGATTAATAAGTTCACAAGCACCTCCTTCACTCTGCTGATTCTGTGCCGCTACTGATCGCATGTCGCACTATCGTTGCTGCAAGCTGCCTGCGTTTGCTGCAATCGACAGCAGCTTGGCCAGTTCAACGTTGCCGCCGCTGGCAATGATGACAAGTGGGCCATCAGCCTCACCGCTCTTCACCGGCTGTAGCTTGTTGGCCAGCAGCGCGCCAATGCCCACGCTGCCACCCCCTTCCAGCAGCTGTCGTTCGGTCTGCAATGCATGGAGCATTCCCGCGGCAATCTCACTTTCGGACAACAGGCTGATCTCATCCACCCAGTCGCGGATCAAGGTGAAGGTGTAGCGATTTTCCAAGCCGATGCCGCCGAGCAGGCTGTCGGCCAGTGATGGCTCTTCCACCACCGCCACGGGGTGGCCAGCCACTATGCTGCGATACATGGCTGGCTCGATGACCTGTGAGATGCCCACGATTTGGATCGTGGGGTCGGCGCTTTTGAGTGCCAGCGCTATGCCGCCAAGCAACCCGCCGCCGGAGAGCGGTGCCACGAGTGTAGCCACTGCCGGACACTCCTCTAAAATTTCCAGACCGATGGTGCCTTGGCCAGCAATAATGGCTGGATCGTCAAAGGCCGAAATGTAGGTGAGTTCTTGCTCTGTCGCCAACTGTTGGGCGTGCGCCTCGGCGTCATCTTGCGTTTGCCCATGTACAACAATCGTTGCCCCCAGCGCTTCCATGGCCGCGATCTTGTGGGTAGCACCAGCGCGGGCACACAGATCAGCGCCCGCACGTCCATCTGGCGTGCCACGTGGGCAACTCCCCGGCCATGGTTGCCGGTGGAGACGGTGATGACACCCCGGCTGCGTTGACGTGCGGTCAACTGGGTCAGTCGGTTGGCGGCCCCGCGCACTTTGAATGAACCTGTCTCCTGCTGATTTTCCCACTTGATGTAGACTGGACGCTGCCAGCGCGTGCTGAGATCCGGCGAATGGGTGAGCGCTGTGCGTCGAACGTAGGGCGCAATCGCTTGGCGGGCGCGATAGATGTCGCGCAGGGTCGGCTTCTGGTCGTTGCGCATGGTACTTTTGTCTGATTCTCATCCCTCAAAATCGTGATCCAGCATCGATGCTGCCTGCATATCTGTGCTGAGATTCTCTGCGTCCATCCCAGCGGCTCGACCAAGGAACTGCTCCATACTCAAATTCGCTGATAACTTAGTGGCGAATAGGCCTTTCGTGAAGGTACGGAATGTACAGCTTTGGGATCTGAGCCTCGGCACGAAAATCGTCGTTTCCACATACCCAGAGTATAATAGCATACTATCAGAAAACCGAGTGATTCATGCGCAGCAATGTGCTGTGTGCCATGTGATACGCGCGCATGTGCGCATCGGTTGGGTGCAAGGCAACAACTGATCCGTCATGAGTGGTCGGATAACGATTGACGCTCGCCCGGCAAGAGGGAGATCTCCGTGGGCGAGTGAGAGCAGCGGGCAGTCGCTGAAACAGCAAAAGGAGTAATGGATTGTGTCTACCGTGAATGTTGCATTGGTTGGCGCGGGTGGTTTTGGCCAGTTCTATCTGCGGGCATTGACCGAGCAGGGGCAAGCACACGATGTGCGGCTGGTTGGTGTGGTTGATCCAACCATTCTCGGGAGCCCCATGGCAGAGACGCTCGCGGCAGCCGATATCCCGCTCTATACGCAGCTCGACGCGCTCTTCGCCACCGAAAAGGTTGACCTCACAGTCATTGCCGCGCCCATCCACTATCACAAATATTACGCGCTGGCGGCGTTGGCTCACGGGTCTCACGTGCTGTGCGAAAAGCCGCTCTGTGCCACCATCCAAGAGGCGGAAGAGCTGGTTGCCGCACAAGCTGCCGCTGATCGGTTTATCGCGGTTGGTTTCCAGTGGTCCTATGCGCAAGCGATTCAGTCGCTCAAACAGGACGTGATCGCGGGTGTGTTCGGCGCGCCGGTGCGCTTCAAATCTTGCGTGTTGTGGCCGCGCACATCTACCTATTATGGCCGCAATCGGTGGGCCGGGCGGATGCGGTCGGTCGACGGGCGATGGGTCCTCGACAGCCCGGTGAGCAATGCCACTGCCCACTATCTGCATAATCTCTTCTTTTTGTTGGGGGATTCGATGCATAGCAGCGCCGCGCCCACCGAAATTCAGGCTGAACTCTACCGGGCGAACCCGATTCAAAATTGCGATACCGCTGCCCTACGTTGCATGACGGCCGGTGGCGTCGAAGTGCTCTATTATACGTCTCACGCAATTCCCGACGTTGCTGGCCCTGCATTTACGCTGGAATTTGAAGATGCCACCGTGACCTATAGAGCCAATGGTGATGGAAACAGCGACGCTGGACCGATTCTGGCTCGATCCAAAAATGGCACGGAAAAGATCTATGGCGACCCCTTTGCCGATCAGCGCGAAAAGATTTGGCACTGTGCAGAGGCCGTGCGCACCGGGGCGCCCGTGGCTTGCAATGCCAATGCGGCGATTCCACATCTGTATGCTGTCAATGGCATGCACGAATCGATGCCCACCGTACAGCCGTTTCCCGCCGATCTGGTGCAGCAGGATGGAGAGCTGATCTGGGTGCAGGGGCTACAAGAGACGTTGACAGAGTGCGCCATTCGCAATGTTCTGCCTGCCGAAATTGGCAATGTAGGGTGGGCACGGGCAGGACGGGTGGTCGATCTCCGTGGCTATGCGGATTTTCCACAGAACGCCACCCTCATTACCAGGCTCTACCGCTCTGCCGCGTGACGGTTAGCGGCTCCCCGTTGCGTTTGCCGCCCGCAATGCCGTGGACGAAATGTCCAGCCGGAACTGGTCTTCGGGGATGGCTGTAAAGAGATCCTGAAATTCCACTGGAAACTCAATGTCCTGCAAGTTACGAAATTGACCGCTGTCGTCGACGCGTCCAGCCACGAGAAAGTGGCAGCCGTGGGCGCGGATTACGTTCAATGCCGCTGCCATCTCGTCGCCACTGTTGTTGTAATAGCGGGGGGCAAAGATGCGTACGGCGGTGTCGTATCCGACCACAAATGTCGTGCCCGGATAGAGTTCAGCCTTTTCCAGATAGGTGGGGGCATCACTGGCAAAGACCGCGGCGCGCCCGGCAAATTGTGCCATTCGTTCCAAAATGGTGGTGGCTGGCAGGGGTGGTTTATCAACATTGACTGCTGAAAGCTCAAACGCCACCCTTGCACCCAACATGCGTTCTGCAGCCCGTGCCATGCCCAGGTGGCCTTCGTGTAGCGGGTTGAACGAGCCAGATAGCACCACTGGCTGCGCCGTGGACGTGTGGTGCAGTTGCCCACTGTCCTGGATTCCAATGACGCGGGTTTTGCCCTCGATTAATTGGTTGATTACGGGCATGTAGCTCACTGCTTTGCGTTCAAACCGGTCGCCTGCGCCAATCGGAAACGCCACCCGCGCCGGCAATTGAAGCGTATGGGCAATGGCATTGAGAATAAGTTTGCCCACGAGATCTTCTTCGCCACCCCGTGCCCGCGTGCCCTTCTCCAGCAATAGATACCATTCCGTCAGTTGATCCTGTGTCCGCACCGCAACATGGGCGCGATGCTCGCCCCGTTTTTGCCGGTCGGTTGCAATGGTCGCGGTGCAGCCTATGCCAAGCAACGGTTCCGGGTCGGCCGCCAACTGGCGCGCCCGCGTGTGGGCTCGACCCGCCATCAGGTTGGCCGTGCGGCTCGCGACATACTGTGCCGGTGCATAGGCGAGAAAGTCGTTGAAGGCGGCGTTGCTATAGGGCACGAGCGCTTCCAGCAAGGTGCGGCTGGCACCGGCAACATCTAACAGGTGGCTCAAGGCGCTGTGGCCAGCGCCGGCCAATGCCAAGACCATCTTGCCCGGGCTGTCGTGAATGGTCTGTACCAAGCTGTTGACTGCCACCTCACTGCTCGATCCGTTCGCTTTGCTCATCCCCATTGCTTCGCTATCCGTGCTCTTTGTAGTGGGCACACAATGAACAGGTGAATTCATATTCGTAGACAAACTGCTTCTCCAAAATTTGTAACAACAGCTGAAAAGAGTTGCTGTTGGTGTTATCAGAATTTTCTAACGTAAAACATTTGTAGGGTGTCAGTAAGTTGTAACTGTTAAAGTGGTAAGGTTACTGTATGCTGTTTGCAGCAAGAGCCGATCCTGAAATTCGCTTGTGGTGCGCACACCACCTCCAGCCGGCTCCGTCGACACAGAGAATTTTAGGACAGATACCAGGCATGGCCTGTCGGAAAGCTACAGCAAATCACGTTGAGAATACAGATCGCAAAACAACGTTGCAAAGTGTGATGCTGGAGTGACATGTGATGGTGAAGTGATAGCGGACAGGCAACACGGGCAAAGTAGCATCAGTCAAGGAGTCTCCATGAATATTCAGCTCTTACCACTCAACGCAAAGTCTTTCTCTGATTTTCCGTCTGCACATCGGCAGTGGCGCATGCGTACCACTTTCCTCTTTGGGTTGAGTATCATTCTGTTCACATCCACTGGCTGCAGCACGATTACCAACTTTTTTGGTTCCACGAAGATCTCCGCGGCCGAGCTCGAAAGTGCACCTCCACGGATCTTGATGCCAACACCCGTTCGCGAGGGCGCGACAGCCAACGCCGTAACGACTACCAATGTTGGCCCAACGCCGACGCCTTTTGTCATGCGCCCCCGTTTGACAACGGCTGCTCAACCGACTGTGGCGGAAGAGACTTCGAGCGTACAGGCGACCCGACCTGTGCTCCACGCCACGATCCTGGGCGATTCAGTCAACATCCGCAACAGCCCAGGGTTGGAGGGTCAGATTTTGACATCAGTGCCCCAAGGCACAGAGTTTGACTATGTGGATGAGAACAAAGATGGCGATTGGGTCCAAATCTGCTGTGTAGAGGAGCAACTCGCCTGGGTTTACAGTCCTTTGGTGCGAATCAGTCCGGGGGGAACTGATCAGATCTTTACGGGACAGAACGAAGGCACTACGGAGAGCAACAATCGTTCTCAGGGGCAGGTGATCAGTGCCTCGACATCAGCTTTGGCTGCATCATCGTTCGCTGCAACAACCTTTACGGCAGCGGAAGACGATTTTACCCTAACCCTGCCGCCGGGCTGGTCTGCGTTGGTCACGACGGATGGCTTGAACGATGAACGCTTGGCCACAGTTGCCAGCGACAACCCACAGCTCTCGACACTCATGGAGCGCCAACTGGCAACCGTGCTCGACCTACCCGTTGCCCTGGTCGCTTTTGACCTTGCGCCCGCAGCGGTTAGCAGCGGATTTGCGAACAACGTCACGATCATGAAGCAGCCGATACCCGCTGGGTTTCCACTGGCATACGTGGTGCAACTGAATGTGGATCAGTTGGAATCTGTGCTCGGTTTGTCCGCTGCAACCACCTCAACCGAGCTGGCGCTGCCAGCGGGTGATGCAATCATGTTAATCCATGAATCTGACGGCCAAAGCGCAACCCGACAATATTATCTGTTGCACAATCAGGTGCTCTATGTCATCACCTTTACCATCAACGCTGCACAGGTCGAGGAGGGCAATGTGCTTTTTGCCGAAATCATGCAATCATTTAAGTTCGTGAAATAATAGTTGTTGCGATTACATCATGCCGTACGCACCGATAAGAGCTCACCAGTGGAGAGCAGGCAACGCACTTGGTGGCTCTTCTCGACAAGTTGCATAAGCCCAGTTACCTGGATCAAGCACTGAACTGCTTCGTCGTGCCATGCGGCTGGCCGCTCCCTGCGGTACACGAGTGCATTGCACAGGTCTCAACACTCTAACTCTGCCCCACGATGTCACCTGTGCGCTGCACACCCGCCGCGGTGCCACCCATTCACCCCTGTAACGCCTCTTCACTGGATCAAGCGCTGAGCTGCTGCGTCGTGCCACCGCGACTGGCAGATCCTGCGGTACACGAGTGCATTGCACAGATCTCAACAGCCCAACTCCGCCCCACGATCGTGTCACCTGTGCGCTGCACACCCGCCGCGGTGCCACCCATTCACCGCTACAACGCCTCTTCACTGGATCAAGCACTGAACTGCTGCGTCGTGCCGCCGCGGATGGCAGCTCCCTGCGGTACACGAGTTAATAAAGTAAGCCCAGGGAACTCGGTTCCTTGGGCTTTTGATTTGCCTGCCGCTCACCAATATCAGGGACGAGCGCCACAAGCCTGCAGGCTTGCCTGCATGTGACCGCGCGACTCTGCCGCAATCACACAACACTGCTCCAGCGCATATTCTTTGGCACCGATCACTTCGAGATTGAGCGGGCCTGTGTAGCCATTTTCATGCAAGACCCGAATGTAACCAACGAGATCAATGTCACCCCGTCCGTTGGCTTGCATCTCTGGTTTGCCCGGACCCTGCTGGCGGCCTTTGCAATCGCGGATGTGCACATGCTTCACGCGTGAGATGACAGCCGCAATTGCTTCCACCGGATTTTCATTGGCGCGGTAGATGTGAGAGGGATCCATATCAATGCCAAAGTTGGGGGAGGTAATTGCATCCATCACTTTGAGCGTGGTGGGCGTGTTGTAGACTGCTGCGCCAACATGCGCCTTGACACAGAGCGTGACGCCATACTTTTCTGCCATTTGTGCCAACGCACCCAGTTCGTCCAACGTCTGTTGTAGCGTGTCGGGATCATCGGTTTTGCCACCTGGTCCACAGTTGACAATGGGAATGCCGATCTCGGTCGCGGCCTGCATGGCTTTTTCCATTTTCTCGGGATCACGTGAGGGTTGTTCCATTGCCAACAATTCCAGCTCATAGGTCCGAGCCAGGGCCTTGATCTGGGGGGCCAACTCCTGCCAGCGATCAAGCACCAAATGTTCGCTCATGCCATCGATAGCGGAAACTTCAATTCCATCGTAGCCCGCCTGCGCCACATAGTTGAACGCAGTCTCTAAATCGTATCCCCCAAATAGAACTGAATTTGCCCCAAGTTTCATAATTCCCCTTCTCTTTTGTGCATATCGCCTATTTGCATCTTCTACTTCTGTTTTCTACTGCTATTTTACCGTTTGCAAGCCAACCGCACGCTAGAAGGCAATCGGGGAGCAACTTCGGTTAAATAAGAGCTGTTGCGTACATCGCACAGGTGAGATGAATAGGGACAACGCAGGTCGCTTGCACCTGTGCAACGCACTCTGTTGTGCTATCGATCGCAAAACTAACGTTAAACGGTACTCATTTTCAATGTTCGTCGATTACGCTTCGTGTATCAACCATCTACCGTGGATTCCTCCATTGTAGTTCTAGAAGCATTTTCGGGCAAGCTCAACGATTTTCTCTGGTGGCTACGAGTTGCACATGCTGAATGCCATAGCCGTACACCGTTTCGCCGGAATCGGGCCGAGCATTGCAACCGTTTATGCTGTGCCCCATTCAAGCAAACGAAACGCCCAGTTTGATGTTTTCGCCCGGAGCGGTGGCGATTCGAGGATACTCGACCAGCAGGTCGGCAAACGGAACAATGGGCGTGATCACCGGCTCTGTCTCTATGGCACCGGATGCAAGCAGACGCCAGGCAACATCCAGCAAGCGTGCTTCATCCCAATTGGGGTGATCGGGATTGGGTTCACTGCAAGCGCGCGAAAAGATAATTTTGGGTCGGTTCATGTGAGCTTCCGCGCCCAGGTCCAATCCGGCTGGATAGGCTGCTGGCCAAGCACCTGCCACCACCGTTCCGCCATAAGCGACCCCCCGCAGCGCCGCTTGCAGGGCGCGATGATTGCCACTGTATTCGATGCAGACATCTGCTCCACGTGAGGCGGTTTCTCTCTTGATGGCAAGACCCACGTCTGTAGTCGAGGAATTGAGCACCAGATCAGCGCCACAGGCCATGGCCGCGTCCCGTCGGTTTGGCAGTGGATCAACTGCGATCACCGGATGGGCGCCCGCTAGACGCGCAAGTTGGAGTGCCATCAAGCCGATTGCGCCCATGCCGAAGATGGCGACGGCATCGCCAATGCGCACGTGGCCATCCCGAATTGCACCCAGCGCAAAGTCCGCTGGATCGAGACACGCCGCGGCTTGCCAGGGCACCCCTTCCGGCAGCGTTTGCACGTCCGCAGCGGACCACGTGTGAATATCTTTCAACGAGCTGTGGCGAAAAACTATATCGCCCACATCTACCGACGCTACATCCGCTGCCTTTGCAATCACCTTGCCAACACACATGTTACCGAGTTGCACGGGATAGACGACACCCGCACCTTCGGCCCGGAAGATCTGATCCTGTTCATCATAGGCTCCACGGCTGTTGGCATAGCCTTTATAGAGCGCCATCTCGGTTCCATGTTTGGCCGCACCATAGATGCTGCGTACCCGGATCTCGCCCGTGCACAACGGTAGCTCCTCTACATCTCGAAAGCAGACTTCCCCCTCTGCGGGGGCGATGAGTTCTTTGGATACCATATGCTATTTTCCCTTTCAAATTCTCCCTGTTTTTGGTAGATCCCAAGTTGCGCGCGCCGTTGGATGGGGTTCTGCAATCGCTGCCATCTTGGCAGGCGTGCAACCCCTTCCCAAGCCAGCAACAAGCTGTTGGTAGGCTCAATCCTTGAACGGTAACGTTGCATTGCCGCGACGGGTTTCGTTAGGCAATGGTAAGCACTTGTTTACTTAGTTTGCCCGCGAGGCTTAGGGGAAACTGACGATGCAGTGCAGAAGTCACTCGGGATGCTTTAGCTGTCAGGCACCTAAACAAATGATTGCGTTTTCTCGAGTATGCTTACAGAAATGACCCGTTGACAATACCGTTTTTTGGAATAAAATTGAAGCAGACCGGGTTGCAGAAGCAGACGTACACTTTTGCAACATAACTATTTGAACATGAACATTAACGTGCCACTTAATTTCACGTGTCAATTATTTAACGTAAGACATTAACGTGAGTCTTTAACGTGAGATAGTAACGTGAGATAGTAACGTGCCATTGATTTGTCTACCAATAACTGGGAGTCACATGTGAGTAAGCAAACTCTATCAGATCACTCTGATGGCAGTGACAGCCGTGTCTCGCTGGCTACATCTGCACCACGCACAAAACGTGGCGCAGCAAGCTTCGGCGAATGTTGTCCGTACCTGTACCGCTCCGCCTATATCGTCTCCGACCACATTGCCACAGACGCTGGAACAGATGCAGATACGCCATCGGTCAGTTGTCAAGCCGTCTCGGAACCGTTTATCCCATCAGCCGTTCATCAAAGTAGTTGCTGCCTGAACACGGCCAATTTCATGCGCTGTCCCTACTACGTGGCAGCTGAAGGGCAGCGCATGGCGCAGCGCGAGTTGCAGAGTCACAAGCCATCGTTCCTGGCCAAGCTCCGTACACAGATCGCTCATCTGCTCCCCTTTGGAGGGGCTGAGCGGAAAAAGCGCAAGCGGATCTATTTTATTTTATAGCTCAAGTCGCTACCTACCGTCTCTACCACGTGCCGAGAAGGCAACCGGCGAGCAACTCAGGTTATATAGCTTTTCGCTTGTAGTTTCACCATGTAAATTTCAGCATTAGCGCCGTAGCATTTGCCGGGTCCATAAATTCAACAGCCGATCGTCACTCGCTTCCATCCACGCTAACAATCGTCGCCGCAAGCGGCTACCCTCACTGCGCCACCGTGGATCTGTTGCTACATTCTGCAACTCACCTGGGTCATTGACTGTATCATACAGCTCATCTTCTGCCGTGGCATTCCAGATATACTTCCACCGTTCATCGCGCACCATTCGCTGGCTGTACAGTCCAAACTGATTGCCATGGTACGTCGCAAAGATATCTGGGCGCTCTCGCCAAGGGGCTGCTGGCGCGCGGTCGCGACGGCACAGCGGTAGCAGGCTCTGCCCGGCAAAGGATGGCGGTGTGGGTGCGTCGGCGGCAGCGCAGATCGTCGCGGCCAGATCGAGGGCACTGCTGATAAATGCGTTGGTCACCTGGCCCGCTGGAATCTGATCTGGCCAGCGCATTAAGAGCGGCACACGAATCAACTCTTCGTACATCACGTAATGCTTGTCGATCATCCCGTGGCTGCCACAAAGATCGCCATGATCGGCGCTGTAGATAACCAAGGTGTTGGCTGCCAACCCCAGCGTATCCAGCGCCGTCAGCACGCGCCCAATCTGCTGATCCAGCAGCGTAATTTCTCCCAGGTAGCGTCCCACAATTGGTGCCCACTCTCCCCAATTCCACTCTTCGATTCCCCAACTCTGGCGTTGCTGGCGCTGAATGTAAGGTTTGCCGTGCAGCGCATCATGAAAGTTCGGCCACGGTGGAATTGAGCTGGGAGGATAGAGACTGGCGAACGGTTCTGGCACGACATTGGGCAGATGTGGCTCACTGGGATCCCAACGCAGGAAAAAGGGCTGCGCTCGTCTCTCGAATTGACGCAGACGCTGGATCACCTGATCCGCGCCCCAAGCCAATCGCGACTGTTCCGCCGTGATCTGTGGGTCAACTTCCCCAAACCAGCGATTCATATTGGGGCGTGCGGGTAGCCCCCGCGCGTTTCGTTCTTCGGCATAGCGTCCTTCGGGTACAAAGTCGTGAAAGCCAAAGGCGTTTGGCGTGCGTTTGGGATCAACGCCCCATTTGCCAATGTAGCCCAGCCAGTAGCCATGCTCGTGCAGAACCTGGCTAAAGGTTGCGCTGTCCGACGCCAACTGTCCTTCCCCTTCGGTGCCATGATTGGCAATGACGCCATGTTGCATGGGCCATTGGCCGGTCAGCAGCGATGTGCGGGCTGGCGTGCAGAGTGGGATGGGGGTGTAGGCACGGGTACAACGGATGCCCGTCGCGGCCAAGTGGTCGAGGTTGGGCGTCTGGATAAAGGGGTGACCGTCGCAGCCCAAACAGTCGGCACGGTGTTGGTCCGCGTGGATCAAGAGAATATTGGGACGCGTCATTCATTATCCTGTCTTTGCATTGGGTTGGCAGTCTGTGCACCCATGATACATGCCGGGCAGAGCGGCGTCAATGGCGCGGATTCGATGGGAGACGTTTCGAACGGGGGAAGCCAAATTTTGTTGCAGTCAGCATGGCGAAAGGCCCCACCGCTCTTCCGTCGGTGGCTGCCCTCCGTACACTGGCACCACCGTCTGGCCAAAATACGGCACGATGGGTGGGGCGAAAGGCCCGCTCATTTCCCGCCTGCCCGGGCCGAATGGGGGAATGGCTCGATTCGCTCATCTGTGCTAATTTGACATTTTCGCGTGAACCGGCTATCCTACATAAGGTTTGCAAGCGGTGCGACGATTCGGATCCACCTCGGATTCGACCAAATTGAACCGATATTCATTTTTTTGCAGAGTTCCTCAACCGCTTGATGTTGCGTTCGCGTGAACGATAAGCATGGCACTGGTTGTTGGTTCAAAGGCGCAGTAGATATTAAGAGCCCATCCTGAAATTCGGTTGTGGTGCGTAAACCACCTCGAGCCGGTTGCGTCGACGCAGAGAATTTCAGGACAGATACTAAGTGTAGACATTTGCTATGTCTATACGTATGCTATCAATGCGCGTGTTAACTGTACGTGTTAACTGTAATCGTAAGTGTGAGACTGTAAGCCTGGGTTTTATCGTATAGTTGTTGAGGCCCGTCGCTCGATACCGTTCGAGAGAGGGGCTCTTTTTTTGCCATTTTGCCAGCTGCTGCCGTGGCATTTCTGGGGCAAGTTGCAAAAAAGCGCTCGAGTTTTGCAGCTGTTGATTCGCATGTTGAGCGGGCATTGCGGTAACAGAGATTCAGTGCAATTTTCAGCAAATCCAGGGAAACTTACAGATATTCTTTGTGGAAAAGAAGAAGCTTGTGGTAGAATCAATGCGTAGTGTTATGTAATTCTTCCTCTATAGCACATCACGTCAAGAGTACACCGAGCAGAGTACACTGAGCAGATATCGATGATGCTCTAACAGCTACAGCGCAACAATGATGTTCGTCTCGTTGGAGATAACACAGCAGTAGATAAGCGTAGCAGAGTTAAATGCGTAGCTGAGTCAAATGCGTAGCAAAATTAAACGTGATGGGTTCCACGCTAGTTCAGACCAATCAGGACTGGTTAAGGTTGTTACGGGTGTTTGTCGTCTGCCTGAAACAGCAATCCTGAAGAAGTCATTTCGCTATGTGCCGTTCGCAAACGGCGTTCCAAAATAGCCACCCCGCTTGGACTGCAACAGATCAAAGCGGTGGACTGTCCAGTTTAGATTCTGTCGCGACATACCTTGTCCCGACATCGTCTAACACATCTCAATCCAGCTCGAGCAAGCTCTATATTAGCAGTTATTTCCGCTTCCTTGGAAAGTTGTTACGGATTCATGTCCCTATCACTCCCGTTGGTCTACTTTTTGCTGCCAAAAATTCTGCTTACAAAGATGGCTATTTTGTGACAACTAAAATGAATCTATAAATCCAAATTCTGTGAACAGAACAAAGGAGATTTTACTTTATGAAAACGCAAAGGCGAATTCACCCAGCTGTACTCGATGCAGCGAGCGATATGCGCAAGGGGAAAATGTCCCGACGCGGTTTCCTCCGCTTTGCCACGTTGTTGGGTGCTTCCGTGCCGGTTGCTTACGCGCTGGCCGGTTGTGCACCGGATGCTGAACCCGCTGGGGGAGATACCACTGCGGGCGCAGGCGCTGCTGACGCGGCTGCTGAAGGCGCTACGGGCGGAATTGTGCGCGGTGGCACGATGCGAGTCGGCATGTTGCTGCAACAGATCGACCACCCGGCGCGCATGTCTTGGGTAGAAGCAGCCAATGTTGTGCGTCAAGTTGGCGAATATCTGACTGAAACCGGCCCCGACAACATTACCCGCCCCTATCTGCTGGAGAATTGGGAAGCCAACGATGATGTAACTGAATGGACGCTCAATCTCAAACAGGGGATTGCCTTTAACAACGGTGATGAATTGACTGCCGATGATGTGATGTTCACCATGAGCCAATGGCTGGATGAGGATATCGGCTCGTCCATGTTGGGGCTGCTCTCCTATCTCGATGGGATGAATAGCGTGGAAAAGGTTGATGATTACACGATCAAGCTTTACCTCTCCGCCGGTAACATTGGTGTGCCCGAACATCTCTTCCACTATCCCGCTGTGATCCTCCATCGCGACTTTGAAGGTGACTTCCTGCAACAGCCCGTTGGCACTGGCCCCTTTACGCTGGATGAATACAATCAAGATGAGCGCGCGGTGTTGCGTGCCCGCTCTGATTACTGGCGCAATGGCGAAGACGGGAATCCACTACCCTATCTTGATGAGATCGTCTATGTTAACCTGGACCGCGAATCAACGGTCGCTGCCATGTTGGGTGGTCAGGTCGATTCCATCTACAACCCTGGCCCCAGCCAGTGGCAGGCCCTGAAAGATTCTCCCGATTTCACGGTGAAAACTGCCAGCACGGCCCAATCGATTGTGCTGCGCGCCCGTGTGGATCTGGAACCGTGGAATGACAATCGAGTGCGCACGGCGCTGAAGATGTGCCAGGACCGCGAAGAGATTCTCCGTCTCTCCTACTTTGGCGAAGGTGATCTCGCGATTGATGCCCATGTTGCGCCGGTTCACCCGGCCTTTGCGGAAAAACC
This sequence comes from Caldilineaceae bacterium, assembly GCA_965228585.1. Lineage (GTDB taxonomy): Bacteria > Chloroflexota > Anaerolineae > Caldilineales > Caldilineaceae > JAHBVH01. The sequence continues at coordinate 758,238 of CBDDHX010000002.1, read as the reverse complement.
CATTCCTGCCTATGACCCCGATGGGGCAATGGCATTGATGGAAGAGTACGCTGCCGAAACAGGCGTAGAATTGCCACTGCAAGTTACCCTGGCAACCAAGAACGACCAGAACGAGCCAGAGATTGCCCAGGCGCTGAAAGAGTTGGCCCTGCCTGGTGGGTTTGACATCACACTGGATATCACCGAACCCGGTGGCTACTGGGATCGCTGGACAGAAGTTGATCTCGGATTGACTTCCTGGACGCACCGCCCGCTCGGTACAATGGTATTGCCGTTGGCCTACACAGAAGAAGCCATTGGCAATTGGAACGAAACCCGTTGGGTCGATGAAGAGTTTGAAGGGTTGCTGCGTGAGGCCGAAGGCACACTGGACGTGGATGCCCGCCGCGAGTTAATGTCGCAGATTGAAGATATCATGCAGGAACGTGGCCCGATTGGCATCTCCTATTGGCGTCGAGTTTGGAGCATTAACCGTTCCAACTTCCAAAATGTGAAGGCCCATCCCACCAGCTACGATCTCTTCTATGATGTCTGGAAAGAAGACGCTTAAGCACCGATGCTGAAATTCGGTTGTGGTGCGCAAACCATCCCCAGCCGGCTGCGTCGACGCAGAAAGTTTCAGGACAGATAGCTCGGGCTCTGTAGATTTGCTTACCGAGCTGGGGTGACAGAGCAAGTTGACTGTCAACTTGCTCTGTCACCCCAAATGTTTGCCCAAACGCTAGAAAATCCCGGCGGAAATAAGCCCGAGGCAACCTGACCCATTTCACGCAAGTAGCTTGGGCTTGTTTACCGCCGTGGTATTTACGCCCAATAGTATTACAGTGCGGTTGGCTTGAAAACGGTAGCTTTCCTCTTGCCGGAACCTCTGTTTTCAAACAGAGCCCACTGTAGAGCCGTCCACCACGGGAGATCCATGCAAATTCTACTGAAACCTTTGGATAATATGCCATGACTCGATTCATTATTCGCAGCCTCGTTTCTGCAATTATTACCATGCTGGTCGTTTCCCTGCTGCTCTTCTTTATGGTGGAGTATGGGCGGGGAGATGTAACTGTAAAGATTTTGGGCATCGAATCGACTGCGGAACAGCGCGCCTCCTATCGGAATCAGCTTGGCCTGAACCAACCACCGCTGCAACGCTATTTTACTTGGCTCGCGGGCAATGATTGGTGGTTGGAGCGCCGTTTGGATTTCCCCATCACTACGCTTGCCAATCCACAGACTGGTGAATCAGAATGGTGGGCCGTTGCCGATGGCGAGTATCAACGATGGCAAATGGAAGACGGTGAACTTCTCGTGTTGACACGGCAGCCGGAAGGGGGGACTACCCGGGAACCTGCAGCCGATGACATCTGGTTCACAGCAGAGGACGGCACGGAACAATTTTGGGGGCTAAACAATAACAATGCTGTTGTACGCTGGGTGCGGGGCGGCAGTGAGATCCAGGTGCGAACGACCGCTGGCTTTCGGCGAGAGGGTGATAGCCCCGTAGAATTTATTCCCCTCTCCAGGGGCTTGTTGCGAGGAGATCCGGGTGAATCCCTGCGCACGGGACGGCCTGTGGCTGCTTCATTGCCCGGCCGCGTGCAAAAAACAGCCATTCTCGCCTTGCTGGCTTTTATTGTGGTCATGCCATTGGCGTTGCTCTTTGGCATCATTGCTGGCGTCAACGAGGGCCGCCTCCTCGATCGTTTTATTTCGATTGGAAGTTTGGGCCTCACTTCCACGCCTGAATTTGTCACGGGTATGGTCTTGATTCTCGTCTTTGGGATCTGGCTGAAATGGTTGCCCGCCGTTTCGGTCTTCTTTTCCGACCAATCCGTCTTCGAGCTGCTTACATCGTGGGAGAGTGCGAAGATTTTGGTGTTGCCCGTGCTCACCCTCACAGCCATCGAATTGGGCTACGTGGCCCGAATGACTCGTGCCAGCATGGTCGAGGTGATGAACTCATCCTACATCCGCACGGCGATTATCAAGGGCTTGCCCTACCGCAGTGTTGTCATTCGTCACGCCGTGCGCAACGCGCTGATCGCACCGATCACGGTCATTATGTTGCATGTGAACTGGCTGGTCGGCGGGATTGTCATTGTCGAAGTAGTCTTCGGCTATCCCGGCCTCGGCACCTATATTTATGACTCGGCCATTTTTGGCGACTTCAATGCAGTCGAAGCCGCAGCCATGGTCACGGTTGCCATTGCCGTCATCACGCGGATCATAGGCGATGTGGCCTATGTATTGCTCAACCCCCGTATTCGCTACTCATAGCAATGCAACTGCGCAAGAATATATGACTCTTTCTCGAATCACTTCGTTGAACAGAGTTCCGCGAACCACGACAATCGTGGACACTACATGTAACCGAAAGAAAAGTAACCGAAAGAAAAGGAGTACACTTTTATGTCGCAGCACGCAGCCGCTGAAATCAGTGACGCTGACGAGACGCTAACGACGTATGCCGATGCTGTGAAGCGTGGTGAGTACGATACTCACGTCGGCAATTTGACCGGAAAACATGATAACGTACGTTCCTACTGGGAAGACCAACTGACGCGTCTGACCCTACGACCCCATATTGCAAAACTGGTCGACCGCAAACACGATGCCAATGAAAAGGTACGCATCGTTGATCTGGGTTGTGGTGCTGGCCAGGGCTACGAACTTTTGACGAAAATTGACCAGCGTGATCTGGATCTCGGGCTCAACCACCAGCGGGTGTTGGCTGTAGATGATCTGGAATGTTACGTTGGTGTCGATCTGAGCGAATCTATGGTCCAACGTGGCAACCAGATGTACGCAGAAGATCCAACAATTCGTTTTGTGCAAGGTGATCTGAACGAAGGATTGGCCGCGGTGGCCAAAGAAGATCCCTTTGATCTCTACTTTTGTGCCTATGGCTCAATGTCTCATTTAGAGACTGCCGCCCTCCACTCCCTACTAGAAGAGGTGGGTGAACACGCCGCGAATGGCAGCCTGATCGTCATGGATCTGCTGGGGCGCAACTCATTGGAATGGCCGCACTACTGGAATGCGACGACCGATGACGAGAAATACCGGGACTACTCCATGAGTTATCTGCACCGCAACGTGCAAAATGAGATTCCGGAAGGGGTCGATATTGAACATTTTCCCATGCGCTACTGGACGGGGGATGAAATTGATAGTCTGGTGCAATCGGTAAACCAGAAGCTCACCGCCAACTCAGCGGATGGCCCAACATTGCAGGTGCGCAAGCGGTATGATCGTTCAATTTTTGTGGGTCGCCATATCGATACGGGTGAATACAACCAGAATCTGAAGCCAATGCGCCGTGCCATTAACCGGCTGCACGAAGATTACATGCGCACCGATCTCGAGTCGCTTTATTGGGAGCCAAGGTTGATTCCCGAGCACCCTGATGAACGGGTGAACGAGTTCTTCCACCAGCTGATGATTAGCTGGAACACGTTGCTCGATTTCTTCCAAAAACGCCTAAAAGGCAATGTTTCACTGGCCAACGTGAGTGGCTGGGACGAATTTTCTGCACCGTTGCAGTTTGCATTGATGACAATCGATCGTGTGATCAACAGCACGGAGTGGATGTGGTATGGCGATCCCCGTGCCAATATCATCGAGCCACAGTTGGGCTACGCGCTGCGCAGCCTGGAACATAATTTACAACAGGGGCTCGGTTGTGGACACGGCATGGTTGTCGTGCTCGAGGTGCAGAAATAATGTGTGGTATTAGTGGTGTATTTGGAAATGGGGCGGCAGCAGAGGCATCGACTCAACAGCGTGCCAGCCTGGCTGCCACGGGCGTACAGGCGAATGCTCTGCAGCTTGCCCAGCCCGAAATGGTGACGCTGCGAACCATGTTGGACAAGATCAACCATCGCGGCCCCGATGGCGAAGGTCTCTTCTCCAATGCAGAGGAAAATGTGGCGCTTGCCCACTGCCGGCTGGCGATTATGGATCCGATGGGGGGCGCACAGCCACTCTATAGCGAAGATAATGATACGGTGCTGGTCAGCAACGGTGAGATCTACAACTTTCATGCGTTGCGTCAAGAGCTGGACCAGAACCATCATTTCTATACTGATACAGACAACGAAACGATCTTGCATTTGGTGGAAGAGCATGGTCCCGGCGCGGTACAATCATTAGATGGCATGTACGCTTTTGCGTTACACCATAATAACGGGTTCATGCTGGCTCGCGATCCCATTGGGATCAAGCCGCTCTACTATGGCACGCCCAAAGGCGAGAAGTTGGACGCAAGCAAAAAGCTACCAATCTACTTCGCCTCCGAGTTGAAAGCCTTTGCCGATACGGATCTGTCCGTACAGGAGTTCCCGCCGGGAACGTACTATGATTCTGAAAATGGTTTTGTCACCTATTACACGGTGCCAGAAACAGAACCCGTGGCGGCTCCCGTGGAGCAGATCATTGCCGATGTGCGTCAACAGTTGGAAGATGCGGTCGTCAAACGCTTGATGAGTGACGTGCCACTGGGCGCTTTTCTTTCGGGCGGATTAGATAGCAGCGTGATTGCTGCAATTGTGCGTCAGCATGTGGATGAACTGCACACCTTCTCTGTTGGGATTGAGGGATCGAACGATATCGAGGCCGCACGTCTCGTCTCTCAGCACATTGGCTCGATCCACCATGAGTATCTCTACAGTGCCGAAGAGGTGATGACGCACCTGCCCGAGATCATCTATCACTTGGAATCTTTCGACAAGGATCTCGTGCGCAGTGCCATTCCCTGCTACTTCTGTTCACGGTTGGCAGCAGAACATGTCAAGGTGATCCTAACCGGTGAGGGTGCGGACGAACTATTCGCTGGCTACGGCTACTACAAATCCTTCACCGACCCGCACAAGCTGCATCGTGAACTGCGTCGTTCGGTTACGGCGCTGCACAACATCAATCTGCAGCGGGTGGATAGGCTCACAATGGCGCATGGACTTGAAGGACGCGTGCCCTTCCTGGACACGGACCTGATTGCGTTGGCACAGACGATCGACCCTGAACTGAAGCTGAAGACCGATGGCTCCGGCCGTCGGATTGAAAAATGGATCCTGCGCAAGGCATGTGACGATCTGCTGCCCGAGAGCATTGTGTGGCGCGACAAAGAACAGTTTGACGAAGGTAGCGGCACGGTGGATCTGCTGGAGCCACTGATTGGCGCAGCGACGGCGACCATGGATGTGGACGCCTACCGAGCCAACCATGCCGCCGATCACCTGCGTTCGGCAGAAGAGTGTTACTACCACCGTCTCTTGACGGAAAGCTTTGATCGACCACGGCTCATTCTCGACAATGTTGCTCGCTGGTCGCTGGAACAGTAAACTGGAGTGCGGTTGGCTTGAAAACGGTAGATTTTTCGGCGGTCGACGAAAAAAGTAGCACTACCGTCTTCAAACAGAGCATACGTAAATCGATGGTGAGTCTGCTGGCAGGCTCACCATCCTGAAACTCATGGGGAGGGTCAATGGCCGTAGCTGAACAAACTGTGCCTCTGACACGGCAACCATCGCGGTGGCAGCGTCTGTGGAACAATCTGTCCATTATCTTCGATTCGCGCGTGGGCACGATTGGTCTATCAATTGTTCTTTTTTGGTTTTTGATAGCCATCGTTTCACTTTTCTGGACGCCCCATCCACCCAACTCGCCGGAATTCTTGCAAAATCAACCGCCTAGTGCCGTGAACTTGCTCGGCACCGATCATCTTGGGCGCGACTTGCTGTCGCGTCTGATGACCGGCGCACAGGTGATTCTGGTGAAGACCCGTCTACCCGGTGGCCTCGTGCTGCCCGGTGGGGTTGCGGTTTGGGGGGTGATTGGCTCGCTGGTGGTGGGTGTGATCCTCGGCCTGTTGAGCGGCTATTATGGCGGCTGGACAGATCAGGGCATCATGCAAATTCTGGATGCGCTCATCGCTTTCCCGCGCATCATCCTCTACTTGGTTGTGATTGCCTCCCTCGGTCAGGGTGACCTCGTGGTGATTCTCGCAATTACCGTAACGGGGGCTCCTGGTGTGGCCCGGCTGGCCCGTAGCCTGGCCATGGACATCAAGACCCGTGAATATGTGCTTGCTGCACAAACACGCGGTGAAAGTGGCCCCTTTATCATGTTCCGCGAGATTCTACCCAACGCACGGGGGCCGTTGCTCGTCGATGCCATGCTGCGAGTGGGCTATGCAATCTTTGCCATTGCCACCCTCGGCTTTCTGGGCATTGGGCTCCCACCGCCAGATCCCGACTGGGGCAACATGGTAAATGAGGCGCGCAGTTACATCTTTGGCAATCCGCTGGCTGTACTGTGGCCTTCGCTCGCAATTTCCACACTGGTCATCGGCCTAAACCTGTTTGCCGATGGCTTGAACGAGGAGACCACTCGCTATCAAAAGTAGGCAAGCAAAGCTGCCCAACTTTGATGCTGAGCGCGATCTGTCGCTAATTTTTTGTGGCTGCCGGAACGGGCGTTGCTCGTGGGCAACTACCATTGGAACGAACAATTTGGAGCACTATGCAAGCATCTTCTCCAGTTTCAGAAAAACAACAAGATTCTGCGACTCCCTCGCCAAGCGAGCTGTCGGCAGTTGATACTGTTCACGATCCCGTGCTCGAGATCTCCAATCTTGCGATTGCATACAAGGTGCGTGGCGGTGAGATTGAAGCCGTGCAAGATGTCTCTTTCTCCATCGATCGGGGTGAATCACACGGCATCGTCGGCGAATCTGGCTGCGGCAAAAGCACCGTCGCCTGGTCCATTGTAAATTTTTTGGGCCAGAACGGCTATGTGAAGCGGGGCAGCATCAAGTTCATGGGTGAAGAACTGGTCGGCAAGGATGCGGAAGAGCTGCGCGAATTGCGTGGCAATCGCATTGCCATGGTCTACCAAGACCCCATGCAAGCGCTCAATCCCTCCATGCGTCTGGGTGACCAGATGAAGGAGGTCTTGACCTTTCACCAGGAAATTGAGGATGGCGAGGCCGAGCGGCGTGCCATCGAAATGCTCGATATGGTGCACATGCCCGATTCTGCCAACGTGATTCGTCGCTATCCACACCAGATTTCTGGGGGACAGCAGCAACGTGTTGTCATTGCCATGGCACTGCTGAACAATCCAGCACTGTTGATCATGGATGAACCCACCACGGCACTTGATGTCACGGTGGAAGCAACCGTGCTTGATCTGATCGGTGAGTTGCGCCGCGAATTTGATACGGCCATCATGTACATCAGCCACAACCTGGGGGTCGTGGCTCGCGTCTGCAACAAGGTCGGCGTAATGTACGCGGGTGAAATGGTGGAACGAGCAGCGGTGGAAGCGATCTTTGCCGAGCCACAACATCCGTATACACAGGGCTTGCTCCGTTGTGTACCCACACTCGGCGCGGACAAGAGCAGCAGTCTGCTCTATCCCATTCCCGGCCGTGTTCCGGCCCCTGACAACCGGCCATCGGGCTGTGTCTTTGCGCCCCGCTGTGATTATGTGCAGCAACGTTGCTGGGATGAGCGACCGCAGTTACGCATCGTACCGAATGGTACGGCGGTACGTTGTCACTTTGCCGAAGAGATTGACCCCGCAGAGTGGCGACCATCCGAAGATGTGGAAACGGCTATGATCAACCCGTCCGACAATGGTCAGGGTGAGGTTTTACTTGAACTCGATCACCTGAAGAAGTACTATCCCGTACAGGGCAGCGGTCTTTCGGATGTATTGGGTCTGAGTGACACCCGCTATGTAAAGGCTGTGGAAGATGCCACCTTTACTGTTCACCGCGGCAGCACGCTTGGTGTTGTCGGTGAATCTGGCTGTGGCAAGAGCACGCTGATCCGCACTATTATCGGTTTGGAAGATGCCACATCGGGGCAGGCCGAATTCATGGGCTTTGATATCACGAGCGACCTGACCGAGCGCAATGAAGAACTGATTCAAGAGCTACAGATGGTCTTCCAAAATCCGGATTCGACCATGAACCCGAGCTACACAGTTGGTCAGCAGATCGCCCGCCCAATGATCCGCTTTGGCACGGTGCCGCGCAATCAGGTGCGGGCCGAGGTGATCAAGTTGTTGGAAGCGATGCGCCTGAGTGAAGCCTATTATGACCGGCTGCCTCGGCAGTTGAGCGGTGGTGAAAAGCAACGGGTCGGCATTGCCCGTGCCCTGGCCAGTCGCCCCGATCTCGTGCTCTGCGACGAACCGGTGAGCGCACTTGACGTTTCCGTACAGGCCGCGATCTTGAATCTCTTGTTGGATGTACAGCAGGAGTACAACACCACCATGGTCTTCATTGCCCATGATCTGAGTGTGGTGCGCTTCTTCTCGGACAACATTGCAGTGATGTATCTGGGGCAGGTAATGGAAATTGGCCCCGCCGAGCATATCTATCAGCCACCTTACCACCCCTACACAGAAGCGCTGCTCTCCGCTGTGCCGATCCCCGACCCCACCGCGGAACAAGCGCGGATTCGTCTGGAAGGGGCCGTGCCCAGTGCATTGGAGCCGCCGTCCGGCTGTCGCTTTAACACCCGTTGTCCCCGCCGCCACCTTTTGCCCGACGGTGGCAAGATCTGCGAGACAGAGATTCCGCCGTGGCGTGAAAGTGAGGATGGACACCGAATCTTCTGTCACATCCCGCTGGAGACTTTGCAAACATTTGAGCCCGTGCTCCGTTCGCGCGAGGAGCAGTCCCAGCGACCAGCGTAAACGCCCAGAGCCACCAGACCACCGAGCAATATTGCTCGGTGGTTTCTAATTTTCATAGCAACATGATGCGAAAATTCTTATAGAGAAAGCAAATAGACCTTGCACTTTGCGGAGTGCGCATTTTCTACTGCGCGCCTCCAACGTTAGAGAACGCTGATTCCTCCATTGGGCAACATGTAAATGATTTTTCGATTAGAGCTTCCGTAATGATTGCACAGTGACAGTTTTTCGCCTAAACATTGCACTGCTCTGGCTATCAGGCAACAGCATATCAGAACAGTTGAGGGACTGCCATGAACAACCCGCGATCGGGTAGACAATCTTCCCCAAAATGACAGGCACCCCCTATTGCAAAACTGTTGTTGACATTAATCATAATTTACTATAGACTAACAATCTCTCCTGAAATTTTCTGCATCCATATAGTCCGCTCAAGGTAATTTACGCACCACAACTGAATTTCAGGATAGACCTTAGACAAGTCGAAGCGTCATCAAGCGACCGCATTCCATTCTGCTTTTGTTCATCCCCCTAACAGTATCGCCTTTACAAGCTCAGTTTGCCCAAACTCCTCAAATCATGTAACACCAAAATTCGTCCCGTTCGATACCAAGTGATGGGGCATCAATGCCTGATAAACAGCAATCCCACACATTAATCAATAGTGATGGTGGCTCTGTGATAGACGGTGATGTTCGCATTGACCGCGGTGATTTCATCGGTCGCGACAAGATCGTGCACGGCGATGAGATTCACATTCATACAGGACAAACATCACAAACGCTTGAAGTTCCACCACCGCCAGATCCAACAGGACCGCCAGAAATTCTCGGCTTTGTTGGACGCAACACCGAATTGGAGCATCACGCCGAGCAGTTGGCGCAATCCAACATTACCGTCATTACGGGAATGGCTGGCGTTGGCAAGACGGCGCTGGCTACGCAACTGGTCGAATGGGTCACGCGCGACCGAGATCGTGTCTTTTGGCATTCGTTTCGTGAAGGTGAAGGAATTGATGCCATTATGTGGCGACTCGCTGCTTTTCTAGCGTGGCACAATCGTTCCGCTCTGTGGCAGTCGCTGCAAATCGCACGGCTCACCGGTAGCAAACCTCCGCCGAGCGAAGCGCTCTTTGATTATCTGTTGCAGCTGGTGCGCGAAGGCAACTTCCTTCTCTGCTTTGACGATTTTCATCACGTTGACGAAGATCCGGTGTTGAATCAGTTGGTGGAACGGCTGCGCCAAGCGCTGCTCGCCGGCAATTTGAAAATAGTACTGACCTCACGGCGGGTGCCGAGTTTTCTCACTGTGACAGAGATAGAGCCCCTGACTGGATTAAGCCTCGAAGATCTCCGTCGTCTACTGCGCCAACGGGACCTGGATCTGGATGCGGATCAAATAGACGAGTTGCACAGCTACACCGCGGGCAACGCTGAATTCCTCACGTTGGCGATTGCTACCTTGCAGCAGTCAGGTAATCTCTCTCTTTTGCTGAGCCAACTGGCTGAGAGTGAGGATGTGGAGCGGTACTTGCTCGAAGAAGTGGATGAAACGCTTTCCGGCCAGGAACGGAGTGTGATGAAAGCTGTTTCCATTCTTTTGGGATATCCAGGAACGCGGGACGTGATTGAGGAGATCCTTGGGGGCCGCAACACCTTTCGCATATTGCGCAACTTGACCGAGCGTCATCTCTTGATCGCCCAGGATGGCGAAGCGGGTCGTGAATATGTACAACATGCACTCGTTCGCAACTTTTACTATGAGCAAATGAGAGCACGGGAACGCCGCTCGCTCCACCGCAATGCTGGTGAATATTATGAAGAGGAAGAGAGCTTGCTCGATGCTGGCATACATTTTGAGCGGGCACGCGAATATGAACAGGCCGCTCAACTTGCCACACAAGACATCTGGCAAATCATCAATCGAGGACAACTGCGTCGGTTGAACTCGCTGTTGGTGCGCTTTCGGGCCAAACATTTAGAGCCAGTGCATTGGATCGAAGTCAATCTAGCCCGCGGGCAGCTTGAGACGCTACTTGCGGAAAATGCTGCTGCCCAAACGTGTTACCAAGAGGCGCTTTTTCAACTCGAGATGTTAGCAGAAGGGGAAGAACGGCACCGTCTCCACGCCCGCATTTGTCACGGCATGGGCGAACTGCTGCAACATGAATCACCACAGGAAGCGCTGGAGTGGCTTAGCCGGGGCTTGCAGTCGCCACCAGCCGATAGTCCGGCGGATGTGGCGGCGCTATCGATCCGGGCAGGCTATCTGCAAATGCAACTGGGTCGCTATGCCGCAGCAAAGGCGTCGGTGGAATCAGGAATGAACCTGATCCCATCGCAGCCGAGTCAGCTACGAGTCTTTGGGCTGACCCAGTTGGGTTCGATTGCCAGCGAACAAGGAGATGTACAACTGGGAATTACCTATACAACGCAAGCCCTCGCAATGAGCCGTCGGTTGCACGACGATTTCTGGACTGCCGGATTGCTGATCAATTTGGGAATAGATAGAGATATGGCAGGGGAGTGGAATGCAGCGGTTGATGCCTTTCAGGAAGGTATGACGCTCGCCGAAAAACTCGGAACACAGAAGCACCAACTATTTTTAGCGCTTAGCTTGGGAAGGTTGAATCTCAATCAGGGGAACTTTCAGGAAGCCACAATTCACCTACAGCAAGTACTGAGTTTGGCAGAGCAAGCCAACGACCATATGGCAGAACTGCGAGCACGAGTTTGTATGGCTGACATGTACATTCGCCGCAAGCAGTGGGCAGACGCAGCGACAGAATTAGATGCCGCCGAATCGTTCGCCATCCAACTCGAGGCGCAAGGAGATCTGGCAGAAATTCACGCCTTGCGCGTCGACCTGTTGTTGCATGAGAATAATCTTGAAGTGGCACAACAGCTGGCTGAACAAACAGCTACGCTAGCTCATGAGCTCGAAGATGAGCTGGAGATTGGGCGGAACCTGCGGGCACTGGGGAAGGTCTTGGCTGCCGCCGGTCATATTGATCGTGCTGTTGCCGTATTGAAGGAGAGTCTGTGTAACTTGGTGAATGTTGAGCCATATGAAGCCGCACGAACCAAGGTGACGCTTGGGCTACTTCTGCACCGACGCGCGGAGAGCAAACAAGCAGATGGGCTGCTCACTGAGGCACGTGATGCTTTTCGGCAATTAGATGCAAAACATGACATGCAGGAATTGAACTTGTTGGTATGCTAGCCATCGCAGTCAATCATCGTTTTCGAACTGTTTACCAACGCAAACCATCAACCTATATGCACCAAAGGGGGAATGATGATTTTCGCAAAAAGCAGAATAATTATAGCTCTTCTTGTTCTATTTGCAATGGTAATCCAGTTCCGTAGCAACGCACAGGCAGGTCGTCATCGCTTTGATGCACCTATTTTAGATTTACTTGAATCATGTACTGACCACATGACATTGGGTTTTGCCTATGAGGAGTTTGTAAAAAGTGACTTGGATGACGATGGTAACATCGGGGATGAAGAATATTTAGATGAAATTTATATTGTCGTATCCATCAAGCGGCTTGATACAGGTGAGGAAGTTTTTCGCACACCTGTTCCTGAAATGGTTAGTAGATTAAAACAAAACGGCGCATTCATCACAGATGGTATAGAAATAGCGGTACAAGGATTTAGCGCAAAAACAACCTCAATTGTTTATGCAAAGAGCGATTGGCTAGATTATCCTGATACAGCTGAAAGTGCAAAAATTCTGAAATCGGAAAATCAAACAGGGTATATTGTTGCTAAGTACGATTCAGCGTTGCCCTCCCTTACTCCGCTTTCGGTTAATTTTACTGTGACAGGTGATCCTGATGGCAAATTGCTAGTCAATGAACCTCCGTTTATCGGTGGTAATGCAGAGGTTGAATATAAAACGGGACAGCCCGAAGATTTCACGCTACAGGCCAAGAATTGCGAAGCCACTTCAACAGCCAACAACCTCATCCACAACCCAAGCTTCGAAGATGGTCGTGCACCTTGGCGATTCTACACCAACGGTGCTGGCTCCTTCACCACTGCGGGTCCGGCAACTGACGGCGCGACTGCTGCGAACGTAGCAATTCACTCGCCTGCTCGTAATGTACAGCTCTATCAAAAGAATTTGTCGTTGGAACCAAACACCCAGTACCAACTCACCTTTGATGCAATGTCGAACAATGGTCAGGATTTGCAAGTCCTCGTGCATAAACACCGAGCGCCATACACCAACTATGGTTTGCGCTCGGCACGAGTCGATTTGACACCATCCTACCAAACTTTCACCTGGTCCTTCACCACAGGAAACTTTAACGATAAAGTTAGTGATGCACGTTTGCGCTTTTGGCTGGCACCCTTTGCCAACGCTGGTGACATATACATGATCGATAACGTAGTGCTAAAGAAGTCTGATAGCACCCTTGGTGCTGCCAGCGTCATTCACTCTTCCGGCGTTGTTACTGTCGAAGAAGATACCACTAGCCTACTCGCCGGTGGTGCAGTTGGGGACGAGGAGTCACCATTGTTGACGAACCAAATCTACCTGCCCATTATTCTCCATTAGTGCTACCATCTCTGTTTTTGGAGAACTAGCTACAGCTGCAAAGGGATAGGGCCGGAAAGCTGGCCCTACTCCTTTGTAGTTGTCGCCCTGTCGCTACATCCGGCAGATGCTTGCCAGGATCAATCAACAATTTGCGCGCTTTGACAAATAACGCAACTGCGCTACAATAGCATTTGTTGGAACAACTGCATATGGGGAGCTGGGAGAGCCCGGCTGAGAGGAGACGTATACTGTCTCGACCCACGGAACCTGACCTGGATAATGCCAGCGTAGGGAGGAGATGGACAACTAGCGAGCCCATTAGACCTTCTGGTCAGGGCTCGCTTTTTTGTTGCCATTTTTCAATTGATCACAACCATGATCATAAGGAGACGAAGCATGTTTATTGGCTGTCAATTTTCACTCTATCCCATGACCGACAATTTTGTTGAGGTGATTTTGAACGCGGTGGAAGGGCTGCACGAGCGCAAGGATCTGCGGGTCGAAACCGACGACCTGAGCACCCTCGTGGTGGGGGCACCAGACCCACTCTTCACGGCGCTGGAAGATTGTTTTCTCAAAGCCGCTGCCGTGCCGGGCCATCTGGTCATGGCCGCCAATTTCTCGCGCGGCTGCCCCGGCGAACCCGATGATCTGATCTGCCACCCGACTGACCCCAGTGAGTCCGTGGCCGATGAGGTGATTGAACTCAAACAGGTGACGCTAGCTGGCGTGGATGTGGCCGCCCAATTTGCCCTCTACCCGTTGGGCAATCCAGCTTACATGGATCTCATTTATCAGGAGATCACCACCTTGCAAGCGAGTATTTTGTCGAGCAAACCAAAGAATTTCTGCACGCGGGCAGATGGTGATGTGGCCTTGGTCTTTGCCATGCTGCGCAATGTCTTTGCCCGCACGGCACTCACCACCGACCATGTCGTCATCACGGTGACGATCTCCAAGGGGAGCCCAACTAGCGGCTAAATCAATGGCCATTTTCTGTGCATCAGGAAGCCGTGCGCTCTGGCTGGTGCAACCACCGCGACGTAGAAGCTCTGTCAGTCTACTCAAAAAAGGAACCAACATGGAAAGCACACAAACATTTCACAAACCCGCCACCAATAGTTGGACCCAACGCGAGATCGTCATGGTCGCCGCGATTGGTGTGGTCTTCGGCGTGCTCTATCTGGCCTGGGTACAACTCTGGCTGCTGGTGCAAGCATTGACGGGACCACTGGCCATGGAATTCTTCTTTGGCTTTTGGTTTCTCGCCTCCACCGTCGGCGCGTATATCATTCGCAAACCGTGGGTGGCGTTTACCGCGGAAGTGGCCGCGGCCATCACCGAGGTCCTCACGGGCAATCCCTCGGGCTTGATGCTCATTGTCGCGGGCGTCGTTCAGGGGGCCGGTGCCGAAGTTCCCTTCGCGCTGACCCGCTGGCGCAAGTACAACTTGGCGGTTTTGCTGGCAGCGGGGGCTTCAGCTGCGCTTTTTAGCTTTATCTATAACGGCTTTCTGTTTGCTTATTGGGAGCTAAATCTTGGCTTGCTGTTGACGATGCTCGTCATTCGTCTGTTCAGCGGCATGATCCTCGGTGGCTGGCTGGGCAAAGTCATGGCCGACGGGCTCTACAAGACTGGGGTGCTGCAAGGGCTAGCTATCGACCGGGCCAAACGGGAGGCGGAACGAGCGTGACCCATTCGTTTGCCGGCGACGAGGTTGCCGCCACGGCTACACGCGCGGCTGCCGCCACCCAGCCCGGGCCAGCCGCGCGTGTAGCCGACCCCGCTGGTGATCCCGAAGTTGGCGATCCCGGGGTGCAGGCCAACGAGCTTGCCCTGCGCTACCCCTATGCTGCCACGACTGTGCTACAAGGGTTGACCTTTACGATCCAAGCTGGCGAGCGGATTCTATTGCTGGGCACGAGTGGCAGTGGCAAAAGCAGCCTGGCCCTGGTGCTCAATGGACTGATCCCCCACAGCATTGAAGCCGAGCTGGCCGGCGAGCTGGCCATCTTCGGTCACTCGACCGCGGCCACGCCACCGGCCCAGCTGGCGCGGCGGGTCGGCATTGTCTTTCAAGATCCCGAAAGCCAGTTTTGTATGTTGACGGTGGCCGACGAAGTCGCCTTTGGCCTGGAAAATCTGGGCTGCCCACGTGAACAGATGGATGAGCGCATCGACGCGGCGCTGGCGCGGGTGGGGCTGGCCAACCACCGCACCGCGCGGCTCGATCGGCTTTCGGGTGGCCAGAAACAGCGGGTGGCCGTGGCTGCCACCCTTGCAATGGACCCGTCGCTCTTGCTGCTCGACGAAGCCACGGCCAACCTCGACCCCGCGGGCGCGGCTGAGATGATGGCGGTGGTTGCCGAATTGGCCCAACGCGATCGCGGCCGCACCATCGTGCTCATCGACCATCAACTGGATCACCTCATCGCGCTCGTTGATCGGGTGCTGGTGATCGATGCGCACGGACAACTCGCCCACGATATGCCACCCCGCCAGCTCTTTGCCGAACATGGCCCTGCCTTGGACGCGGCCGGGATCTGGCAGCCGACGGCCATGCTCCTGGCGCACACACTGCGGACGGCTGGCCATTCGCTGCCCAACTGGCCGCTCACAATGGCAGAGGCATTGACCATGCTGCGGCAGCAGCCGACGGCCTGGGCCGCTGCATTGGCCTGGGCCGCGCCCGCCGAGGCATGCCCGCCGCGTCTGTCCGCGTCTGCAGGTTCTGCCGATCCCGTGCTCGATCTGCGCGAGATTCACTTTGCCTATCCCAATGGTACGGCGGTACTCAATGGAATTGATCTCTCTGTTCAGCGCGGCGAGATCATTGCCCTCTGTGGTCCCAATGGCGCGGGCAAGACCACGCTGGCCCAACTCATGGTTGGGCTGCTGCGCCCACAGCAGGGAACGGTCCGCATTTTGGGGCGGGACGCGGCGAATCTGTCGGTCCGTGCCCTGGCCCAACATGGGGGCTTTGTCTTTCAGAACCCTGAACATCAATTTGTCGCTGATTCTGTCTTTGATGAAGTTGCGTTCGCGCTCCGTCGCCAGGCATTGACGGAAACGGAGATTCGCGCACGGGTCGATCCGTTGTTGGCACGGCTCGATCTCCTCGCCAAAGCCACCGCCAATCCCTACGAGCTGAGCCAGGGGCAAAAGCGACGCCTCAGCGTGGCAACCATGCTTGTCGAATCTCAAGATTTTCTGGTGTTGGATGAGCCAACCCATGGCCAGGATGCCCGAAACACGCGCGAACTCGTGGCTGAATTGCGTCGGTTGAACGCGCTGGGGCTGACGCTGATTCTCGTGACCCACGACATGGAATTGGTCTGGACGCTAGCGCACCGCGTGGCGATTGTGATGGACGGGCAGTTGGCGCGGGTAGAGACACCCGCTCAGCTCTTTGCCGACGAAGCGTTATTGGCTGCCGCTCAACTGGTGCTGCCTGCACGAGCCGTGATCGCCAACCAGGTTGCCAGCTGGCAACAGTCTGCCAACGGAGCAGCGCATGACCGTTAACCTTGCCACCTACATCGAGCAGGATACCCTACTTCACCGGCTCAACCCCGCCGCCAAATTGGGCGTGGCCGCGCTTTACATGGCCGCGGCCACCCTCATCTTCGATCCACTGCTGCTCTTGGGGCTGGCCGCGGCAATCGTGAGCGTCACCTGGCTGGTGGGGCAGATTCCCTTGCCCGTGCTGCTGCGTGGGCTCTTGCCATTTTTCATTCTCGGTCTTGGCTATCTCTGGATGAATGCGCTCTTCCCGCGCACCTCTGGCACCGAGGTGGCTGTACTCTTTCACATTGGCCCACTGCAAGTAGTGGCGGAAGGGGTGGAGATCGGTCTGATTCTCACGGCCCGCGCGTTGGCCTTTGGTGCCTGTTCGCTCTTCTTCATCAGCACCACCGATCCCACCGATTTCATTCTGAGCCTGATCGGGCAATTGGGGGTGAACCCGCGCCTGGCCTACGGTGTGCTGGCCGCCTATCGATTTCTGCCGCTGCTAGAGAGCGAACTCACTCAGATTCGGGCGGCCCATCAATTGCGTGGTCTGGGCACGGGCACGGGGTTGCGCGGCAAAGCCATGCAATTTTACCGCTACACCCTGCCCCTGCTCGCGCACGCCATGCGCAAGGCTGGTCGGGTGGCCAATGCCATGGAATCACGTGCGTTTACGGGCGCGCGCGATCGCACCTACTATCGCGATCTCGCGCTGCGGCGGGCGGATTGGCTCTTTGTCGGCGCGGCCTTGACGTTGCTCTGCCTCTTCTATCTTCTCAAATCTGCTGTGGCCTTTTCTTTGCTGCGCTGGTGATGGCAAAGAGCGAACCCGGTGCGGCCTTCCCTCAGCCCCCTGCCGTGCGCTTTTGCATTTCGATCAGACAGAGATCGGCGAGATCGCTGCCCAACGAATCATCAATCTCCTGGGCATGGCGTTTGAGCTGTTGCGCCAGCTCGGTGATGATTTCGGTGTGAGGGGGGAAGTGCAAGTACTGATTGTGCCCATCCTCACGCGGGGTGTGGTAGATGTTGAGCTCCTCTTCTGGATCGTTGACCAGATCATAGAGCAGGTGATCGCCCCGGTAGCCGCGCAACCCCGTCACCGGTCGGCTGAGAATCAGCTTCCATTCTTTGGTGCGAATACAACGTTGGTCGACAAAGGGATTGCGGGTAATGTTCTGCGTGTAAAAGCCATCGCGCCAGGGAACCTGCTCTCCCTGCGACAGTGGTACCATGCTGCGGCCATGTAGATAGTCGGGGATCTCCAGCCCCGCCCAATCGAGGATGGTTGGCATCAGATCCTGGAGCCCAACAAAGTCATCAATGATTGTGCCCGCTGCAATTTGCCCCGGCCAACTAATGACCATCGGCACCTTGATCGAATCTTCGTGACAGGTGAATTTGTGATCCGAGCCGCGATAGGAGAACATGTCGCCGTGGTCAGAATAGTAGACGATGATGGTATTTTCGCGCAGCCCCAACTCGTCGAGCGCGGCCATCAAGCGGCCAACGTAGTGGTCGATGGCCGTGACCGCGGCGTAGTAGCCAGCGTACGGAACGCCCTTGCCCCGATAGGGTTCGTAAAATTCCTTGGGCGCGGTGTAGGGGTCGTGGGGAGGATAGTAGCCGTTGACGGCAAAGAAGGGCTTCTCCCCTTGCGCCTGCTCCTTGATAAAATCGATCATCTGGTCGGTCTGCAGGTCGGGCTTATAGAGGCCATCGCGTTGGTTCTCTACCCAGTGGCCGCCCATGGAATTAAAGCCGCGCCAATGGTCAAAGAATCCAGGATCCTGATCGCCCAGATGCCACTTGCCAAAGTACGCGGTGCTGTAGCCCGCGTTGCGGAGCGATTCAAAGACGGTGCGCTGTTCGTGCGATGTCTCTTTGAGCAGATTATCCATCTCATAGGTATTGTAGATCACCTGATGCTGGTGCGGGTAGACACCAGTCCACATGGTGGCGCGCACCGGGGTGCAGACGGGCCACGGCGTAAAGCTGTTGGTGCAGTTGGCGCCACCCGCTGCCAGCTGATCTACGTTGGGGGTGGAGACAAATTTGTTGCCATTGCAGCCCAGGCTGTCCCAACGCTGCTGGTCGGTCATCAAGAGGATAATATTCGGTTGAGTCATGACGTGCCTTTTCTGGATGTGATTCTGTAGGGTTGACCTATATTCAGGGGCGACCACGTGGGTACGCCCCTGAATATATTTATTGAGAAATCATGGGTACGTTCTCAAGCCGCTTACGTCGACGCAGAGAATTTCAGGCCAGGCTCTCACTCCTGCAACAGGAAGAATTGCTCGGGATAACCGTTGCCCGGCGTCTGGGAAACCACGGCCCATTCCATCGGTTTGGCTACGTTGCGCACGTTGTTCTTGATCACCGTGGTGTAGACGGGAACATCGACCAGAATCCCCAGTCGCGGCTGATTGTCGCAGAGGATCTCGGTTCCCTCGATGAAGAGTGCCAGCCGTTCGTCGGCATCTGGCTCCTGTACGGCTGCCCAATGTTTGGCCACCTGATCCTTGATCCACCCCGGTCCCTCATAGTCGGCGGGGTCGGGGTTGGGGACGCTGCCCCACGCATTGGCCAATGGTGCCCAACGGATGTCCGGGATCAGGCTCGACGCGGTGGCCGGTGCAAACTCGCCCGTTTCAAACATGCTCATCATCGGCTGATTGGCTTCGGTGCGCTCCACCCACAGGCTACGTTCCACCGGGTTTACCAAGAGCTGGATTCCCACCTGCTGCTCCCACATTTGAGCGATCCGTTCGGCAATGCCGGGATAGTCGAGAAAAGCACCGCTCACCGCGTCAATGCGCAGCACCAACCGATCGCCATTGGGCAAGCGTCGGAAACCCTCGGCATCCCGCTCAGCTAGCCCGATCTCATCGAGCAGCTGATTGGCCGTTTCGGGATCAAACTGGCCAAACTGTTCATCCCAACGGCTGTTGGTGAAATAGGGCGGTGTGTTCTGGGGACAGAACGATGCCTCGCGGCCCACACCCAAAAAGAAAGTCTCGTTGATCTCGCTGCGTTCAATGGCCAGCGCGAGTGCCCGCCGAAAATCAAGGCTGCCAACTGTGTATGCGGCAATCGCGGGATCTGCATTCCAGTCTTGATTGAACGCGATCTGCACCGGGTGGCGCGTGCTGCTGTTCCAGAAATCAACAAAATAGTTCCCTGCTGCCTCATTCTCGCGAAAGACGGGTAGCTTGGAAAAGTCGATGTGCCGGCCCTGAACTGTGTAGTTGCCGGCAATCGCCCGCAAATTCAGCACCTCCAACTCTTCGACCAACTCCAGGGCAATCCCATCCACATAGGGGAGCTGATTGCCGGCGCTGTCCACGCCATAGAAATATGGGTTGCGTTCTAGCACAAACTCGTTTGATGAAATCGGCGTGACTGGCTTCCAGGGTGTTACCACCGGCAGATCCATGTTGGTGTAGGCGTCATTTTTGGCCAGAAAATGGAGCGACCAATTCTCAAAGCCAGCGGCGTTGGCCAATTCATTGGCTCTCTCCTCACCCACAAAATCGGCGTGAAACTGTTCCAGATAGTGGCGCGGGGCAAAGAGCCCGCCCCCCACGCGACCAAAGCGGAAGTTGCCTGCAATCAGTCCAGACGCCATGTAGTCGGGCCAGCCCGGAAAGGGCGCGGCAAAGTGGATCGTAAAGGTCTGGTCGTCCACCTTTTCAAAGACTGCCAATTCATCACCCCATTGCATGTACCAAGGTGGCGTTGGCACCAACGTTTCGTTGGTGAGGATATTCGTATACCAAAAGAGATAATCGTCCGCGCCAAAGGGCGCGCCATCCGACCACCGCATACCCGGGCGCAAGTGAAAGGTCCAGGTCGTGGCATCGGCGTTGGCTTCCCAGCTGTGGGCCAGGCGCGGGCGCAGCTCGTTGGCACCGGTGTTCCAGAAAATCGTATGGTCGTTGTTCCAGCGCCAGACATTGGGCCGGTCACCAGGGCCGGTGAAGCCGCGTCGAATGACCCCTCCATATTGGCCGATCATCTCGGCGGGCTCCAAGACGAGTGGCTGGCTTGGCAAACGTTCCTCTACCGGTGGCAACTCACCCGCTGCCACGCGTTCGGCCAGTGTGGGGGCCTCTTGAAAGGAGGCTGGGATAGTTGTGCTGACTTCGGGCCAGCAAGGGGTTTCCCAGGTACAGTTGGCCCGTTGTGCCTGATAATTATCCGCGTCTGTGACCGCTGCATTTTGCGCGGCCGATTCTGCGTCAGATCGATCTCCCGCTGCTCTGTCATCGGTGCTTTCCTCGGGGGCAGCCGGTGGCGAACTGCACGCCGTCAATCCAATCAACAGCAACAGTCCACATGCCACAATGAGCATGGCGGTTTGCCGAGACCAATCTCGCCCCGGGGGCGAGAACGTCGCGTTCGCTTGCGTGGCGTGGGGTTTTGAACGTGCCGCAACAAAATGCTGGGATGACCTCTTATTCCTGACCATCTGCTCTCTCCTTGGTTCCACTTCATGCAACGATTGAAAGGGGGAGTCTCCCTCAACAGAGTTGATATTGCCTGATCAGGCTGGAACATTGGTCACTGGTAGTGTATGGCGTAAATGCCACGGCAGGTAAGCAGGCAATAGAACCTGAGTGCGAGCAGCAAAACGAGTGTGGCCTGATTTACGCCGGGATCTACCGGTACCAGCTGAACAATGCCAGCGCCGTAGACTATCTGAAGTGAGCTCTGTTTGAAAACGGTAGTGCTACTTCTCTGGTAGATCGCCCAAAAATCTATCGTTTTCGAGCCAACCGCACGATAAAGGGGGGATCGTCGGAATCTGAAGATCGGTATGTGCAGAAATTGCTGTGGTAGGTGGGCTTCTCTAACGCTTGGCACCGTACATGTCACCGTGCAACAGGGCGGGATGGGGAGCATGCCCACGGCGAACTTGGGAATTCGGTAACAGTGAAAAAGTACTGGAAACTGGGTGAGGCTCAAGCCGAGCCGCGGAGGATGAGTGTCAATGTTGTGGTTGCAACCCGGCCGGCCAGCGGTTGTTCCGCTGCCAACCGGCTAAAGAGCAAGTCGATGTACGGGCGAAAGTCGATCACCGATTGGCCAATGGTGCTCAGCGGTGGTGTGGTAATTTCGGTTTCGGGAATATTGCCAAAGCCGACGATTGCCAGATCTTCGGGAACACGAATTTCAGCATCGCGTGCACCCAAAACGCAGCCAATTGCCGCGCGGTCGCTGGTGGCCAGGATCGCAGTTGGCGGCTGTTCCCACTGGGGAATTGTGCGTACCAGATTATACGCTGCACGACGGCCCACCACATCGCCGCGCAAGCAATGCCCAGCCACCTGGAGACCGCGGTTGGCCAATAGACCCAAGTAGCGTTCAATCTTCTGTACTTGGAGCACATTGGCAAGATTGCCAAAGATGGCAATGCGCGTGTGTCCCTGCTGGATCAGGTAATCCACTGCTTCTGCCGCTGCCGCTGCTGCATTGTCCTGAACAACATCAAAACCCTTTGGCGCCAATTCATCACGACCGACGACCAGGGCCAAACCGCGCGCTGCCAATTGTTGAAAGTGATCACCGTCGAGTAAGCGGGTTCCAATCAATACTGCGCCATCCACAAAGCCACGGCACAGCTCGGCAAAGATCTGCTGCTCGCGTTGCTCAGTTCCCGCAACCGTGGTAACGGTAAAGTAACCCTTGGCATCCGCGGCCTCTTGCAGGCGGTGGATGAAGAGTGAATTGTAGGGGGAGAGCGTCGGTGTCACCAGACAGATGCGGTCGGTGCGTTGACGGCGCAAGTTGCGGGCCGCGGCGTTGGGGGTATAGCCAAGTTCGTCCGCGGCTGCCAAGACGCGTGCCTGGGTTGCGGCGCTAATGCGCGACCGCTGATTGCCCCGCCCATTGAGAATGTATGAAACCGTCGCCCCGGAAACGCCAGCTCGCCTGGCGACATCGCGAATAGTTGGCTTTTTGGCGGTCAAAGCATTCCTGCAATCCTCTGCAAATCCACTCTCTGCGTCCAGGTGGGTTACACGTTTAACCTGGCTGGAGATAAATTATCACACGAACTGTTTCCTGTCAACACACCTTTATGGCACGGGTGCGTACCACATTTGGGGCCTAGAGCGGTCGCTCAATCTGCTCCTCTTCTGTAGTCCCCGAAAATGGGACGCACCGTCATGGCACCTGGGCACGGCACTGTGGCATGGCTGCATGGCGGCAACCCTCTGCTGGGGCGTGGTGCAGGCGTTTGGCAGCGTGCAGTGCGGCGACAGCGGAGCTGGGCTGAATATGTTGGAACCTACGTAGCAGGGTATGTGAGATGCATTATCTTTGATGTGTCGCATTCCGGGAAAGCGCCCCCGCGCCATTGGGGCTCCAATTGTGACTGACGCTTTCCCGGAATCTCTGGATCGTTCATGGGCATCTGCTTGCCGGTGCCCAGGGGGACCGCAAGGATCCCCCCTACGGGTATCGATTATTCGTAGTCAGCTGCATTTTCTGCGGTAACCAACACGGTGCCAGTGTCGATGACGGGATCAAGCGTTTCGCCTTGGAGCAGCGCCAACACGCTTTCCACGCCAAACGCACCCATGTTGTAGGGATTTTGCGCCACGGATGCCGACATCTCGCCCGCCAAAATACTGGTCGCCGCGTCGGGATTGGCATCAAAGCCGACGATCATGATCTGGTCGAGCAGATCGGCCGCCTTGATCGCTTCGGTGGCACCAAGGGCCATGTTGTCGTTGCTGGCAAAGACCGCGGCCAAGTCGGGATTTCCCGTCAGGATATTCTCCATGACCGATTGTCCCTCCGCGCGATCCCAGTTGGCTGGCTGTTCGGCGACCACGTTTAAGCCACAGCCTTCCAGGCCAGCCTTGCCCCCATCGGCCCGCGCTTTGCCCGTGCTTTGGGTGATGATCCCCTGCAGGATCGCGACGTCGCTGCCTGCGGCAACATTCTCACAGATGTAGTTGGCGGCTAGCTCTGCACCCACCTGATTGTTGGTGCCAATGAAGGTCACATCTTCCACATTGCCCATCGTATCAATAAAGACCACGGGCACCCCTTCGGCAATGGCATCTTCAAGGACGGGGGCCAGTGCAGAGGGATCGGTCGGCGCAATGGCAATGCCACTCACCCCCTTGGCCAGCTGATCTTCAATCTGGGCAATCTGCGCTTGAATATCGCTTTCCGCCGGTGGCGACAGGACAATGACCTCAACGCCTATCTCTTCACCCTTGGCGATCGCGCCGGCCTCCACCGCGGCCCAGAAGGGATTGCCGCCCCCCGGCCCCTTCATCGAAACCAGAATGCTGACGTCGCTCAGATCCAGCGCCGCGCTGCTGTCGTCGCTCTCGGCGGCTGCTGCCTCATCATCGGCCATGGCCTCGGCTGCACCACCCAATTCGCTGTATTGCGCTGCATTTTCCGCGGTCACGAGCACCGTGCCCGTATCAATGTTTGCGGGAATGCTCTCCCCGTTGGCCAATTTCAAGGCATTTTCCACGCCAAACGCGCCCATGTTGTACGGATTCTGGGCAATGGATGCCGACATCTCGCCCGCCAGAATACTGGCGGCCGCGTCGGGATTGGCATCAAAGCCGACGATCATGATCTGGTCGAGCAGATCGGCCGCCTTGATCGCTTCGGTGGCACCAAGGGCCATATTGTCGTTGCTGGCAAAGACCGCGGCCAGATCGGGATTTCCCGTCAGGATATTCTCCATGACCGATTGTCCCTCCGCGCGATCCCAGTTGGCTGGCTGTTCGGCGACCACATTCAAGCCACAGCCTTCCAGGCCAGCTTTGCCCCCATCCGCCCGCGCTTTGCCCGTGCTTTGGGTGATGATTCCCTGCAGGATCGCAACACTGCTGCCTTCGGGGACATTTTGACAGATGTGATCGGCCGCGAGTTTGGCCCCTTCTTCGTTGTTGGTGCCAATAAAGGTGGTATCGTCGACCACACCCTGGGTGTCGATAAAGAGAACGGGCACACCTTCCTCAATTGCCCCTTCCAAGACGGGCGCAAGCGCTTCTGGATCGGTCGGCGCAATGGCAATGGCATCTACCCCCTTCGCCAGTTGGTCTTCAATCTGGCTGATCTGGGCCTGAATATCGCTCTCGGTTGGGGGCGCAAGGACAACAACATTCACGCCCAACTCCGCGCCTTTTTCGGTGGCACCCTTCTCTACCGCGGCCCAAAAGGGATTGCCGCCCCCCGGCCCCTTCATGGAAACCAAAATGGTTGGCGCGTCACCGGCTGGATCTGCTGCGGACTCTTCACTACTTGCTTCATTACTTGCTTCGCTACCTGCCTCACCGCTGCTTACATCATCACCACCTGCTTCAGAACCACCACCACATGCTGTCACAACGAACAAAACGAGTATGATCAATAGCGAAAGCCAACGTTTCATCATCTTCTCCTTTGTTTAACCAATGAATGTCAGGGAGGTTCGTAGCTAGAGACTACACGGTTGCGTCACACAATCTATCGAAAGTGGGCTCTGTTGGAAAACAGTAGTTCCGGCAAGCGGGAAACCTACCGTTTTCAAGCCAATTGCGCTGTAGGTTTCTCGCAACCGCTACGCACTATTTGATCCGGCGCGACGCCGCAATACATCCACATAGACTGCGCCGATGATCACGAGACCAATGAGGACCTGTTGCCAAAAGACACTGACGTTCATCAGATTCAACCCATTGCGCAACAGACCAATAATGAGCGCGCCCGCCAAGACGCCCAAGACGGTGCCGCGACCGCCAAAAAAGCTTGCCCCACCGATAATGACCGCGGCGATTGCATCCAGTTCGGCACCCAACCCGGCATTGGGGAAGCCAGAGCCCGTGCGCCCCGCCAACAAGAGCGCGGCCACGCCGGCCAATCCACCACAGAGTGTATAGACCAGGATCAAGGTGCGATCGACATTGATACCGCTGACGCGCGCTGCCTGTGGATTGCCGCCCAGCGCATAGATGTGGCGGCCCGTTGGCGTATATTGTAAGAAGATCCAAAAGCCAATGTAAAAGATGCCCATTACAATCAGGCTGACTGGCAGATCGCGCCCTTCTCCCAGCCACCGTTCCGTGGGAATATCTGCATAGCCCAGATAGCGAATCTGATCCGGCAAGCCACTAATTGGCACGCCACCAGAGACAAGATTCGTCAGCCCGCGCACGATGTTGAGCATGCCCAGCGTAACAATAAATGGATGGGGTAGATGTAGCTTGGTCAGCCCCAGCCCATTGACCAGCCCCACGGCCAGGCCCGCCAGGATCGGCACAAAGAGGGCGAGATACCAGGGCAGCCCAGCCACACTGAGCCGCGCGAGCGAAACCATCCCCAGCGCCAATGTCGAGCCAACGGACAGATCGATCCCCGCGGTGAGAATGACCAAAAACTGGCCCAGGGCCAACATTGCGTTCATGGCAATCTGGCGAACGACATTGGTCAGATTGCGCCAGGTAAAGAAGACATCGGGCTGTAAAAAGTGCAACACCGTCATCATCAAGATGACCAATATCACAATGCCGAAGCGGTCGATAAATGGGATCAGACGGACACGCCAAGAACGTTCGCGCTCACTACGTTCTGGTGGGGACCCGATTCCTGCTTGCATGGCCACCTCCTCAATTCAGATCCATTGCCTCATCGGCATCGACCGGTTCGCCATCCTGTTGCGATCCCATGATCCAGCCGATTACCTCGTTGCGGTTGGTCGCTTCTAGCGTTGCTTCGGCAAAATTGCGCCCATGAAAGAGCGCCATCACCCGATCACAGACGTAGAAGATGTCGTCCATGCGGTGGCTGATCAAAATCACGCTGACACCATGATCGCGCAGACTACGGATCAGATCCAACACCTTCTTGACCTCGCGAATGGCCAGCGCGGCGGTTGGTTCATCCATGATCACCACCTTGGCGTCAAACGCGGTGGCCCGGGCTATGGCCACTGCCTGCCGCTGGCCACCAGAAAGCTCTTCAACCCGCTGTGTAATGCTTTTGACGTGGATGCGCAGATTGTCCAAATGTTCCTGCGCCTTGCGCTGTGTATCCCGGTGGTCGACCAAGCGGATCAGGCCACCAAAGAGGCTGCGTGTCTGTTCTCGCCCCATGTAGATGTTTTCATAGATCTGCATGTTGCCAGCCAATGCCAAATCTTGATAGACCATTTCGATCCCTCGGCTGCGGGCATCTTTGGGGCTGGTAAAGCGCACGGGCTGGCCCTGCACCAGCAGTTGGCCCGCGCTCGGTTCATGGAGCCCCGAAAGCACCTTCATCAGGGTCGACTTGCCCGCGCCATTATCACCCACCACGCCCAGCACTTCGCCCGGTGCCAGGTGGAGATCAACCTTCTCTAGCGCGGTCACTGCCCCAAAATATTTGCAGATCCCGCGCGCCTCAATCACGGCGCCTTCCCACTGCTCTGTCACACACCCTCCCTTCTGCAACGCCAGCTAGTAGATCCCGGCGTAAATCAGACCACACGTAATTTTGCCGCTTTACTCGAGTCACATGCCTGATTTACCGCCGTGGTATTTACGCCCAACTGTACTAGTCGGTTGCCAGCGTGCCGATACCTTCCCAACCACCACTCTGCCACGAATCCATCATCGCCTGCTGCACCTCCGCCAGGCGCAGGGCGCTGGTGAAACTCGGCTCCAACTGCTCCCCCTCCACGATCGAGCGCAGAAAGTGAAAGGCTTCGATGCACTTGAGATCTTCGTAGCCAATGCCAATGCCGTCGCCGGGATTGAAGTGGCCGTGAAAGGGATAGTTGGGCCCGCCCAACAGGCGCGTATAGCCATCGTGTGCTTGATCGCCCGTGGGCAGGTAAAGCTCCAACTCATTCATGCGTTCAAAGTTCCACTTGAGCGCGCCCAGCGTGCCATTGACCTCAAAAGCCATTTCACATTTGGGGCCAAAGATTGCTCGACACGTCTCGAAGCTGCCCTGCGCGCCGTTGGCAAATCGGACCAGCGCGCTCACATAATCTTCATTCTCAACCGGGCCGGTGGGATCGCTCGGCGTGCCCAGCCCAAAGTGTGTCCCTTGTCCACTCGGCAGGGGCCGTTCGGGAATAAAGGTGTGGCGGTGGCTCACCACCTGCTCAATGGGGCCAATTAACATGTGGGCCATATCGACCACGTGTGACATAATGTCCCCCAACACGCCACTGCCCGCGTACTCCTGTTTGAAGCGCCAGGTCAGGT
This sequence comes from Caldilineaceae bacterium, assembly GCA_965228585.1. Classification (GTDB taxonomy): domain Bacteria; phylum Chloroflexota; class Anaerolineae; order Caldilineales; family Caldilineaceae; genus JAHBVH01. Next base: position 730,267 of record CBDDHX010000002.1, on the reverse strand, counting down.
GGCCGAGTGGGTTGCTGCCGTACATGGCAAAGAAACGCCCGCGATAGTGGGTGATCTGTCCCAAGCGGCCCTCATCGATCAGCTGTTTGGCATATTGCACCATCGGTGCCCAGCGATAGTTGAAGCCCACGAAGCTCATTACCCCAGCCTCACGAGCCAACCGCTCGATGGCCGCTGTCTCTTGCGGGGTGCGTCCCACCGGCTTTTCACAAAAGACATGTTTGCCCGCCGCGGTGGCCGCTTGCACCATCTCCAGATGTAGATAGTTGGGCGAGGCCACATTGACCACCTGCACCGCCGGGTGCTCGATCACCCGGCGCCACTCTGTTGTCGATTCGGCAAAGCCCAACGCTGCTTGGGCCGAGCGGGCCCGTTCGGCTGCTTCATCGCCACAGATGATCAGTTGGGGCCGGATCCCGCTCTGTTGAAAGCGATCCGGCAGATTGCGATAGGCGCGGCTGTGGGCTTGGCCCATCCAACCCATGCCTATGACTCCGATCCCAATCGTGTGTGTCATGGTGACCTCATTCTGCACTTCTCATTCTGCACTTCTCATTCTGCACTTCTCATTCTGCACTTCTCATTCTGCACTTCTCATTCTGCACTTCTCATTCTGCTCCTGTTCTGACTGTGGAATCGACGCCTAGAATTTCCGGCTCCACTCGCGTGGCCAGCGTTCCACCACCACTTTGGTCTGCGTGTAAAACTCGACCCCATGGCGCGACTGCGCGTGCAGATCGCCAAAGAAGCTTTCGTTCCAGCCGCTAAAGGGGAAGTAGGCCATGGGCGCGGCCACCCCAATGTTGATCCCCACATTGCCCGCGTCGACTTCGTGGCGGAATTTGCGCGCCACCGAGCCACTGCTGGTGAAGATGCTGGCCTGGTTGCCATAGGCGCGATTGTTGACGAGCGCAATGGCTTCGTCAACATCGTTGGCGTGCATCAGACTGAGCACCGGTCCAAAGATTTCGGTCTTCGCTATCTCGCCCGTGGGATTCACCGCATCCAAAACCGTGGGGGCAATGAAATACCCATCCGCATAGCCCGCCACCTGCTTCTGGCGCCCATCGACCACTATGTTGGCTCCTTCTTGCGCGCCCTTGGCAATCAACCCTTCGATCCGCTCTTTGCTCTCCCGCGTGATCACCGGCCCCATCTCCACCCCTTCGTCCAGCCCATAGCCGACCGTGCGGCTGGCCGCGGCATCGGCAATCTGTTCTGTAAAGCGTGGTTTGGCATCGCCCACCGTCACGGCCACCGAGACAGCCAGACAGCGTTGGCCAGCACAGCCAAAGGCAGAATCCGCCAGAATCCGCGTGGTCGTCTCCATGTCCGCGTCGGGCATGATGATCACGGGGTTCTTGGCACCACCCTGGCATTGGGCTCGTTTGCCATTGCCCGTGGCGCGGCCATAGACATACTTGGCCACCGGTGTCGAGCCAACGAAGCTCACTGCTTTGATGCCGGGGTGATCGAGCAGCGCGTCGACTGTGTCGCGGCCACCGTTTACCAATTGCACCACCCCCGCGGGGAAGCCTGCCGCTTCAATGAGCTCAAAAAGTTTTTGGGTGGTCATCGACACTTTTTCGCTCGGTTTCAAGATAAAGCAGTTGCCCGTCACCAGTGCATAGGGTAAGAACCAGAGCGGGATCATACCGGGGAAATTGAATGGTGTAATCGCCGTGACGACGCCCAACGGCTGGCGGAACATGTGTTCATCAATGCCACGGGCAATGTCTTCATTGTTATAGCCCTGCATGAGAATGGGCGCGCCACACGCCACCTCGACATTCTCGATGCCGCGGCGCAATTCGCCAATGCTTTCGCCCAAGGTCTTGCCACACTCTTGGGTGATGATGCGGCCCAGCGTCTCAATGTTCTCTTCCAGCAACATCTTCAACTTGAACATGTGCTGGATCCGATCCCCGACCGGTGTCTCTTTCCAATCGGCAAACGCAGCCTGCCCCGCCTGCACCGCCGCGTCAACCTCGGCCCCCGGCGAGAGAGGCACGTGGGTCAAGGTTTCCGTGGTGGCCGGGTTGATGATGTCGGCAAAATCGCTGCTGCTCGACTTGCGCCACTCACCATCGATAAAATTAAGTAGTTGTCCGTTGTGACTCATGTTTCTTCCTCTAGAAATTTAGCTCTCATCATAATCAAGCGCATTAAAATCAGGGGTATCGTGCCAAAGATTTGCTACAATTGTTTACGCCTGTGCAGCGCACGCCGCTGCGGCGCAACCTGCTTTACAGAAAGAAGCGTTCTTTGCCCCGCATCTCTTCCCACTCCTCGCGAGCGGCCCGCACGGAATCCCGCTCGCTCACCTCGGCAATGGGCACATCCCACCAGGAATCATAGCCCGGCACGCCGAGATACCGATCATTGATGACATGAATAACGGTGGTCTGCTCGACTGCTCGGGCGTCACGCAACGCCTGTACAAAGCTGGCATAGTCCTCGCATTCGATGACGTGCGCGCCGAGGCTGCGTGCGTTCGCAGCCAAATCCACCGGCAGCGTTTCGGCTTTGTTGCCCAGATCATCGGTCACCTTGTCGTGGCCGTTCTTCGTGTAGGCGTAGCGGGTGCCAAAGCCATCATCGCCAATCGAGCGACTGAGGGAACCGATGCTGCGGAAGCCACGGTTGTCCATCAAAATAATCGTGAGCTTGTACCCTTCCTGAATCGACGTGATGATCTCCTGCGACATCATCAGGTAGCTGCCATCTCCCACCATCACATATACCTCGCGCTCGGGCGCGGCCATTTTGATGCCGAGGCCGCCAGCGATCTCATAGCCCATGGTGCTGTAGCCATACTCCAGGTGATATTGCTTGGGGTGGCGTGTGCGCCAGAGCTTGTGCATGTCGCCTGGCAAGCTACCCGCGGCACAGACCATGATCGCTTCGGGGTCGGCCTTATCGTTGACCGCACCAATCAATGCCCCTTGGTAGGGGAGGCCACTCTCCGCCACCTCAATTGCGTAGAGCCGATCAACTTCGGCTTCCCACGCATCGTGCAGCCGCTGCGCTTCATCCCGATTTTCCTGCGTATTCGTATAGTCACCCAAGGTTTCCAACAGCTCATTCAATGTCACGTGGGCGTCGCCGGTGAGGGGTAGCGCGTTGTGCTTGAAGCTATCAAACGCTGCCACATTAATGTTGATGAACTGCACATCGGGATGTTGGAACTGTGTTTTGCTGGCAGTGGTAAAGTCACTGTATCGGGTGCCAATGCCGATGATCAGATCCGCTTCCTGGGCAATGCGATTCGCTGCCAGCGTCCCCGTGACGCCCACCGCGCCCAGACAGAGGGGATGTTCATAGTGCAAGCTCCCTTTGCCTGCCATCGTTTCACCCACGGGAATCCACGTCGCCTCAACAAAGGTGCGCAGCGCATCGGTTGCTTCGCTGTAGATGACACCCCCGCCGGCAATGATCATTGGCTTCTTGGCCGCGCGAATCCGCTCGGCCGCGGCTTGAATGGCAGCGCGATCCGCGCGGTTGCGCTCAATGGGCCAGATTCGTTTTGCAAAGAGCGCACTCGGATAATCGAACGCTTCGCTCTGCACATCCTGGGGCAACGCCAATGTAACCGTGCCAGTTTCTGCCGGGCTGGTGAGTACACGCATTGCCTCGGGCAGGCTCAGGATCAGCTGATCCGGGCGATTGATCCGATCCCAGTAGCGGCTGACCGGTTTGAAGCAATCGTTCACCGAAATATCCTGGCTCTGCTCAGATTCGAGCTGCTGCAGCACGGGGGCCACGTTGCGGCGGGCAAAGATGTCGCCGGGCAAAAGCAGCACCGGCAGGCGGTTTACCGTGGCCGCGGCCGCGCCAGTCAACATGTTGGTGGCGCCCGGGCCGATTGAGGAAGTGCAGGCCAGGGTGCGCAGGCGGTTGTGCTGTTTGGCAAAGGCCGCCGCGGTGTGCACCATTGCCTGTTCGTTGCGGCTCTGATAGTAGCGGAACTCTGGATATTGATGGAGCGCCTGGCCAATGCCCGCCACATTGCCGTGACCAAAAATTCCAAAACAGCCGGCAAAAAATGGCTGTTCAATCCCATCGCGCGCCACATGTTGCTGCTGCAAGAAGCGGACGAGCGCTTGGGCCATTGTTAAACGTACGGTCGGGGCTCTGCTCATTTGTATCTCCCTTTACTTTCTCGTGTGGACATGACCAGCCAACTGCGTCGGTCTCTCTGTGCTTGATCTGCAATTACCCTGCATGCGAGCGCCATTCTGGGGTTACGTGTTTATGGCGTTAACATCCAGGTGGCCATGTTGTCGATCAGCGTGGCTTGCTCTGCATCGGGGAGCCAATCCACGGAAAAAGCTGCGATCATCAGCCGGGCCTCGCTGTCGCCCATTGCTGGATCGGCCAACACGACCAGCGCGGGTGCTTCGCTGTCTTCGCTGGCCGGGCCGCGGCGCAATACGACTTCCGTTGCCGGATCCTCCTCGGCCAGAGCATTGAGCACCGCGCTGCTCATCTCCGCTCCGGTGAGCACCACCGGTTCGGCGGGTAATCCTTCGATCAGCGGTGGGGCTGCGTCGGGTGCCACGACCAAATCGCGAATGGCAGAGGTCGCCTCCAACCCGGGCAGTGGGGTGCGGCTGCTGATTGTCAACCGTCCGCTCTCGCTGATAAAGGTAAAGATGGTATCGAGATCATCGTTGTCAATTGCGCCCGCGGCATAGCCGCCGTTGCTCCAGATCACCCATCCATAGGCCAGCAGATCATCTACGGTTGGGTCGCCCTGATCCCCCACGCTCCACAGATCGACCTGATAGCCCGCGGCCAACAACCTTTGCAAATAGGTATCGGCTTCGCTCAGCTCGTCCGCCGCGGCCGCCCCATTGTCATCAATGAGCAGCACCGGTGCATCGACGCCACGCGGTGGCTCATTGCCCGGCTCAATTGGCGCTTCTTCGTCTTGCTCTGCTGGCGGTGCTTCCTCTGCCAGCGGTTCCGCGGTGGTCCCTGCCGTAGATGTTGCATCGCCCGTTCCATTGAGGGCACAGAAGGTCAGCACTTCGCCGATGACACAGCCACTGAAATCATTTTCCAACAGACGGTTGACACCCGCATCGAGCCCGCGGCTGTTGGTCGCCAGCACAGCTAGCAATAGCCGATCCCCTGCCTGTGGTTGGCGCACAACCAACACCGTTTCATCGGCCAGAAAGGTGAGGCCGCCTGCCGTACGCAGATAGGTGGTGATGAAGGTACGTTCTTCCACCGCTGCCGTTGCCGTCAATGTGGCCGATGGCGTAATGGCACGGGTTACAGATGGCGTGGGGGTCTCACTCTCCCCATTGGCACCTTCTGTGATCCCAACACTGCTTGTGACCGCAATGCTATCGGTGATAGAAGCGCTGCCCGTGATCAGATCTGTCGTCGTCACTGGTGGTGTCTCATCAACCTGCGCCACCCGCTGCAGCGCCGTAATGGGCACGGTACCGGTCAGGGGAGGGGGCGGTGTGGCCGGTGCAGGCAGTGTATCGCCCACATCGCCCGTTTCCACGCCCGGCGTACGGTCCGCAGGTTGCTCCGTCCCCTCTCCTTGTGGCGCGGGGGGCATCGCATCGACGCGAACCGTGGGCGTTGCCACCGGCACACTTTTGGTGACAACTTCGGTATAGAGCTCGATGCCCAGCTCATCGAGCACCGTGGTCTGGCTCAGGGCAGTGGTGTACGCGGCCAGATAGATCAGATCGGTGGCCGCGGCTGAATCCGGCGCCGCGGTTGCCACCGGATCGGTCTCACCGCTTGCACTGTCGCTCGGTATAGTGCCATCTGCACTGTCGCTCGGTATAGTGCCATCTGCACTGTCGCTCAATAAAGTGCCATCTGCACTGTTGATCGATAAAGTACCCGTTAGCGTGCTGCTATCGGTGAGAAAGAGGGTGCGGCCACTCTGCTCCAGCCGCTGTTGCAACTGTGCACCCTGCAAGATTAGCTCGGCATTGATCGCATCGCTGGCCCCAAACGCCAAGGCAACCTCTTTGCCAAGATAATGTGGAAAATCGACCACCCGGTTGATGCGCTCGTCCGCGCTCAAAAAGCCAGCCACATACTCCACCATGCGCTGGTTATCGTGGCGCTGACGGTAGGGCTCGGTCAGCACATCGAAATCACTCAGGGCCAACACGCGGCCCGCGGTGCCCCGTTCGGCCAAGCCCGCAATGGCAGCCGTGGTAAAGCCGCTGCGGCCGACGCGCAAGCTGCTCAGCGTCGTCTCCACACTTTGCAACAAGGGACGCAGATCACCGCTCAGACTACGTCCGCCGTAGAAGGCAATGGTGCTGTCGGTGAGGGGGGCGCTGCTTGTCTCTGTGTTCTCTGTTGGCAACAACAGACTTTCCTGAAAGAAATAGGTGAAATTGCCATCATTCAATGCAGTATCGTAAAGATAATCTTCGTTGAAGACCACCCCAAAGGGCTCGCCAATCATGTTGGTGGCCGCGGCATAGTCGCCCATGATATCGGGGTCACTGATGAGCAGGAGTCGGCCGCCTCTGGTGACAAATTGTTCGGCCACGGCAATCTCTTGCGCGGTCCAGAGAAAGAAAGGGCTAATGACGATCAGCGCACTGGCATCAGCCAACTGCGCGGCCAACTCGGTCGATTGATCCGGATATTCCAGGTAGCTGTTGACGGTAAGTGGATCGATGGTGGAGAGCCAATAGCGCAGACCGATACCCTGATCCGCGAGCGCGTCGGCCAGGGGTTGCATGCCACTGGGATCGAGAAAATTTGAGTGGGCCAGATCGACGACGACTGGCCCGGCCCGCAATTCGCCCACGGCCTCAAACGCAACTTCGGCCAGCGGAACCGCGGTTGGCGTGGGCACGGGGGTCGCGGCCACAGCCAGATCGGGAACCGTGGGTGGCGTGTAGGGGCGATCGTTGTACTGCCAGTAATTTTCGCGCACCAGCGTGGGCGCGGCCAACAGAAGCAGACCGAGGACGAGGATGACGAAGCGGCGTAAAAAGAGGAGCATTAGTCGTTCCCTTTCTCGGGTTCTTGAGCCGTGCCGTGAGAGAGGCGGGTGTGCGGGGCACGTAGCGCGTTACCCGCCGCGGCGCGCAGCTCCAGCAGATGGCGCTCGACCGCGGCGCGTGGGGCCACGTTGGGCAGCGGAATCCGGCTGTCGAGCAGATAGAAGCTGTTGGTCGGTGCCGCGGCAAAGGCCAGATCAACTGCTTCGGCCATGCCAAACGCGGGCGGTTGATATTCCAGCGTAAATTCAAAGCCATAATAGTCGAGCAGATTTACGACCTGATAGTCCGCAACGTCAGCCAAGTCAATGGCTGCTTCAATGGCATCGTTGCGGCTGCCTTCGTGATCAATGTAGCCAATGCCCAGCGCCTCGCTGCCCAGGTAGATGCGTGCTTCGGCCACGGTTGTGGCGCTGATCGAGAGTGGGTTGACTGTGGCGTTGCTGCGCTGGTTGACAACGTGGCCAACAAACGCGGCTTTCAGCAGCTCAAATTGCTGGATCTGGTCAAAACGGCTGCCCCCCGCCAGCTTGTAGGGGCCGCTGCTCAATTCGAAGGGATCGAGATAGGGATCGTAGGGGCGTGGGCCACGCACGCCCACGTTGCCAATGTAGCTGCCGGGCGGTGCAAAGATCTGATTGGCGGCAATGGCCATGTAGTAGCCACCGCTGGCCGCGATGCTGTCGATATTGACAACGAGCGGCTTCTCCTCGCGCAGATCGAGCAGCGCGTAAAAGAGGTTTTCGCTGCTGGTGGCCGCGCCGCCGGGGCTATCGATCTCCAGCACCACCGCGGCAATGGCAGGGTCATTTTTCGCCGCTTCAATGACCTGCAACAGCCGATTGGCTGAATCGGGATAGATGATATCGGCAAAGCGAATCACCCCAATGGTCGGCTGCGGGGCCACATTCTGCGCAATGCCCAATCCAATGGCTAGGCAGAGGATCAGAAAAATGATGGTGCTTGGGAGTTCCCAACCTGGCTTCATCTTGGCGTTACTCTCTGTTTCTGTAATCATAATCTCCACTAGCTTCAATCTGCTGCATTTTCACAGCGGCCAAATCCACGGAATACAGATGGTCGCCAACAGCCAAGTCAGCAAGGTCATTGGCAGGCCGAACTTTACATAATCGAAAAAGCTGTAGTTGCCGGGGCCCATTACAATGGCATTCACCTGGTGGCCCATTGGGGTGAGAAAGCTGGCCGCCGTGCCAAAGGCAATGGCCATGATCATCGGGGCCGCGCTGACCCCCATGCTCGCGGCCAGGCTCAGGGCAATGGGGGCAAAGAGCACGGCAACTGCCTTAGCCGAAATCAGTTGGGCCAATAAATTGGTGATCAGATAAAAGATTGATAGAAAGACAATGGGCGGTGCCGTCCCAAACCACTGCAAGAGCAGATCCACAATGCTGGTGGCCAATCCGGTGCTATCCATTGCGTAGCCCAGCGGAATCGCCGCGGCCAGCAACAGGAGTGTCGACGAATCGAGGCTGCGCATGGCTTCATCGATCCGCAGGCAGCGGGTGATCACCATCAGGCTGGCCCCGGCCAACGCCAAGACCACAATGGGGATCGACGTCAGCGCCGCCAGCCCAATCACCGCCACCATAATGAGCAGCGCCAGACTGTTTTTGTCCGCCCGCAAAATCGAGCGCTCCACCCCTTCGATCAAGAGCAGCTTGCCGGTGTCACTCGCTGTGCGCAAATCCGCGGGCGTGGCCTGCAACAGCAGCACGTCACCGCTCTCTAACCGGCGGCTGCGCAAGCCATGCGAGACGGGACGCCCCCGATGTTGAATGCCCAGAATTTTAATCGGATAGAGCTGACTGCGTTGGATCTCCTCAATGGTGCGATTGTTAAAGCTCGATTCTGGCAAGATAACCGCTTCCACCAACTTCTGTTCTAGTTGGGGAGCGGTTGCCTGGGGGGCTTCTGCCGCTTGTGCAGCCATTTCTCCCTCTGTGGGCGCTGTGGCTGCAACGGGCTCGATCTGGGTTTCGGCCAAAAAGCGGGCAATGGCATTGGGCGTGCCCGTAATTGTCAAGCGATCGCCCGCGGCCAGGGTGAGCTGATGATTTTGTCGCCCCTGATAGCTGATTCCCTGCCGTGTCACGGTGAGCAGCTCCACCGTATTGCCCGCGGCATCGCGTGGTGTGCGCAGATGTCGCGGGTTCGATATGCGCCGCCGTGCCTTGAGCCGGCTGCTGACCGAAAGCCGACGGGCTCCCGCGGCAATGCGGCTGAAGACATCTTCGACGGGCTGTGCAAAGAGACTACTTGCTCGTGTCAGCATCACCTCGGAAACATAGGTGCTCTCTTGTCGGTTGTCAAGCACCGTGGTCTGTATGGCATGGTCGGGCAGCAAGCGCTCGCCAAAGAAGTAGATAAACGCTCCACCCACCAAGCTGTAAATGATGCCCAGCGGCGCAAATTCAAAGACCCCAAACCCTGGCCCGCCGCTCTGACGATAGAGGTCATTTAACAGAATGTTTGTGCTCGTCCCAAAGAGCGTCAATGTGCCGCCCAAAATAGAGAAGTAGCTAACCGGGAGCAACAATTTGGACGCGCTCACCTGAAAGCGGCGACTGAGCGAGAGAATCACCGGCACCATCATCACGACCACCGGTGTATTGTTCACAAACCCACTGGCCACCGGGATGACCAGGGCTAGGAGCAAGAGCAGCCGTTTGGGACTACCATTCGAGAAGCGGGCCAGCGAAATCGTCACCTGCTCCAGCGCGCCCGTGCGAATCAACCCGCTGCTGAGGACGAACATCGCGGCCACCGTCAGCGTTGCCGTGCTGGCAAAGCCCGACAGTGCCTTTTCCGGCGACAGTATGCCGGTCAGTGCCAGGCTGGTAATAATGAGCACCGCGGTCACTTCAAAGGGCAAGCGGCGCGTGGCGTAAAGGGTCGATGCAATCAGTAAAATAACGAGTAGGAGCAGCTGATCAATGGGCATGGCATAAAAGGCAATGGTTACGTTTGACGTTGGTTCATTTGATCATTCGTTTGCGTCGGTTCCTGCCGCGGGAGGCACCACCACGTCGGTCACGGTGTCTCGTTCCAGATAAGTCCAGCGTCGGCAGCCATCACTGTGAAACCACGCCTCGCGTTGCACCCCCGCCACATTATTGTGCATGAAACCGAAATCAACATCACGCGCGGCTTCGTCCGTGATCGATGTAGGAATACTTGGGATTTCGCCGTAAATAAACTCTTGCACCGGCCGATTCCCACAGTGGGCACAGGGTATTTGAATGCTCATGCTTTCGTCTGCTCTTTCGCTTTTGCTGCTCTCACGCTAGTGGCTCGTCACCTACTACTGAATCGTTACCTACTAACTGGACTTACCCAACTTGTCGAGAAGCGCCACCAATTGCGTTGCCTGCTCTCCACTGGTAAACTCTTCTCGGTGCGTAAGTCATGCTACTAAAGCAAGCTCTGTTTGAAAACGGTACTGCTACCCCTCTGCTAGACCGCCAAAATCTACCGGTTTCAAGCCAACCGTCCGATAACTGGTTGGACATCGTTTGTAGGGGCGCACCCTTGCGGTCGCCCCCGTGTACCGACGAACAGGTGACCTATCGAACTGCACTGAAATACAGTGTGACCAAAGTTTTTTCGTGTTCGGTCGCTGTCCAGGTGGGATCTCTTGCCTGCATTGCACAGGTGACACGACCTGGCGCAAAGTGGTCTGCTTGCACCTCTGCAATGCACTCCCTTGGGCCGCGGTGTAGCTTGCAAAATTCAAGTACAGTGCGTTCAATGTGTGCCCGCAGAGCCGCGATCGGCCATGGTGCGGTCGCGGGCAAAGCGATCCAGGGCAAAGGGGGCAATCAGCTCGGGCGTGCGCTGGGTGGCAATCAAGTCGGCCATCTGTTCCCCACCCGCGGGAATCGCCTTGAAGCCCCACGTGCCCCACCCCGTGGTAATCACAAAGCCTTCCACCGGCGTGAATCCCATGATCGGCGAGTAGTCGGGCGACATGTCACAGAGACCGGTCCACTGCCGCAAAATTCGCAATTGGCGCAAAAAGGGTAAGAGCGTAATGGCCCGAAACGAACAATCTTGAATCAAGTGGTGGTCCGAGCGATTGTTGAAGCTGGGCTGCGGATCGATTTCGGCCCCAATTAACATTTCGCCCCGCGCGGTCTGCGACACATAAAAGAGCAGGCTCGTCGAGGCAATGATGGGATGAAAGTCGAGCGCATAATGATTGGTGACGTAGGCCTGCAGCGGGTGCGTGCGAATGGGGAGACGAATTCCTGCCATCTCGCCCAGGCGGGTGACATGGCCACCTACCGCGCTGACAACCACGTCGGCTCTCATGGGGCCGTGATTAGTCTGTACCCCAACCACCCGATCGCCATCCTTGAGCAGATCGAGCACTTCTGTGCGCTGGTGAATGTGGACACCGCGGCGGTTGGCCTCTTCGGCCAATGCCCAGTTGACCCGATCGTGGCGGGCAGTGGCACCCTCTTCGTGATAGGATGCGCCCATGACGGGCCAGACGCCATTGCCACTGAGATCCAGTTCAGGACAGATCTCCTTGATCTCGCGCGGCGTCACAAAGCGGGTTTGCGCGCCAAAGGCGCGGTTGATTTCGGCACGTGCCTGCTCCTTGCGCACATCCGCCTCGCTGTGCGCCATCCACAAAATGCCCTTTTGCTTGTGCATGATCCAGCGCCCCGTCTCTGCCTCCAACTGCTGATAGAGTGCCAGGCTACGCTGGTAGAAACGCACGGCTTCGGGAATCCCATAGTTGGAGCGGATGATCGTGGTGTTGCGCCCGGAATTGCCACCCCCAATGTAATTCCGTTCCAGCACCGCCACATTGGTAATGTTGTGGCGGGTCGCCAGATGATAGGCGGTGGAAAGCCCATGCCCACCGCCGCCGACAATGATCACGTCGTACCGCGTTTTGGGTGGATGCCAGGTCAGCTTTACCTGCTTTTCCATAAACTCATTCATTGCAGCCGCTCCTCCATCTCCTGGGCGTGGGGGGTGGCAACCAGCAACAGCACCCGTTCCGGCGTAAACCAGAGCTTGGTGGGGATGCCGGCCACCGCGCCCTGGGCAAAGGCTGGTCTGGTTGTGGGTGGCTCCCATTCGCAATGGCGTTGCAGCAGGTCGAGCGCCTCGTCATGTTGGAGCCAAAGGCCAGAGAATCCCGTCTCCCGCACGATAATCGCGTCTTCATCGAGCGCCAGCAGCGGAGCCGTGATCTGGGTTTGCAACGCGCTGATCTCGCTCTTCATGGTTGCCCCGGTACCGGTGGTCTCCGGCAGCAAATACAGTTCGTCGGGGGCGAAGCGCAGGGCCAGGACCGCGTGTGGTGGCTGTAGCGCATCCAATGCCGCGGCCGTCGCTGCAATCCGCAGTGCGCTGAAGCGGGCAAATCGAATTATCCTGCTATTGATCAACCTGTTATTGACGCGCACGGGCACCCTCCCCGTCGTAAAAGGGCAGCGTCACCCGTTGCGCGTTCAAGCCGTCAATGGTCACCTGGGTTGGCAATTCGCCGTTGATGTAGCGCAACCAGCCGAGCGCAATGCCCTGCTGCAACAGCGGTGACCAGGTTGCGGAGGTTACGTGACCGGCATATTGATCGTCATGCCAGATGACCGCTCCTTCGGCTGGGGCACCGTCGGCCAGTGTAAAGCCCACCAGCATCTTATCGAGCGGCATCTGATTGGTGCGTTCAATGGCCGTGCGGCCCACGAAGGCAGGCTTCTCCAGATTCACCATCCACTCGTGCTGAATGCGTCGCGGGGTTGAATCGTAATCGGTGTCTTGGCCAACGATGATGTGGCCCTTTTCCAGCCGCAACATGAGCAGCGCCTCTAAACCGTGGGGCCGTATACCCAGATCCGCACCCAACTCGAGCAACCGCTGCCAGAGCGCGACCGACTGATCCGCCGGGTGGTGCAATTCGTAGCTGACTTCGCCGGTAAAGCTCAGGCGCAAGACGCGGCAGGGAACCGCTGCAATGGTCTGATCGGTGAAGCGCATGAAGCGCAACGGTCTGCTCAGCCCCGCCCGCTCCAGCAGTTGTGTGGCCAGTGGACCGGTCACATTGATGGCACCCAGGGTGTGGGTCTGGTTCAGAATGCGTACATCCAGCCCCCAACTGGTGGCCCAATCGCGCAGCCACATCTCGCCGTGGCTCGTCCCCCCCGATGTCAAGGTGAGGGTATAGCGAGTATCGCTCTCTTTGCCAATCAGCCCATCATCCATTACGTAGCCGCGCTCGTTGAGCAGCAGTGCATAGCGGATATGTCCCGGTTGAAGCGTTGCAGCCGTCGTGGGGTAGAGCCGGTCCAACAGTTCGCTGGCATCCGGCCCGGCAACGGTCAGCTTGCCCAGGGTCGAGACATCCATCAAAGAGACGGCCGTGCGCACGGCCCAATATTCGCCGGTCAGATCGCCATAATTCCACGGTCGCCACCAGCCACCCGAACGCTCCATCTGGGCACCCGCGGCTCGATGTACCGTGTCCAGCGCGGTGCGGGCGGTGACACGGTGATGTGCACCCGCGGCAATTTCGCCCATTGTCATCTGGCGATTGACGGGGCGGGCCGTGAATCGGGGCTGCAACTCGCCACCACGCGCCTGGATGAAAGCGCGCAGATAGGGGATGCAGCCCATGCCTTGGCAGGTACCCGTGCCCGCCAACGTGGAACGCTTGATGAGCTCCATTTCTCGAAAGCCACTGGCCCAGGTAAAGTCGAGATCCGCCAGCGTAACGCCAGCACATGCACAGATGGGGCTGGCCGGATCGGTGGGGCAGGGGGGGATGGTCGCTTCCGTGGCGGCACCGCCCACCACGCGCACCGGCAAACCCGCGCCCATCAGGTAGAGCGCATCGCGTGGATGTTGCCCCAATCCCAACGCCACGGTTGTACAGGGGTGGCGGACTTCATCGCCCGCCTCATTCTGTACGACCACGGCTGCCACCGCGCCGTTCTCGTTCTCTTCAAAGCGGACAAGCATTCCCGCCACCGGTCTAATCGCCGGGCTGGCCGGTAAATCGGCAGGCATTGTGCCCACGCCCACAACCGTGCCCAGGTCAACGCCTGTTGCCGCCAGCGTCACCGCCGCTTCCACCGTCAGCAATCCAGCCAAGTGGCTGCCTGGCACCGCCGGTTGCAACGACGCGGCACCGGTGGCCACCACGATCTCATCGCGTACGTGGATCTGCCACATCTCTACCCGTGCGCCATTTGCCACGCGCGCAACGACCAGCGGACCTGCATAGACGCCCACGGCATCTTGTCCCGCGGCGCTGTCGAGCGTGATCACACTTTTCCCCGCGGCCCGTGCTGTTGCGGCAGCTTCCGTTCCACTCTTGCCCATGCCAATTACCACAACATCGCAAAAGTGGTGGCGACTGGTTGTGGGCTCGCGCAGCCGATCCTCTTTGGGCAGTGGCGGTGTTTGGCCGGCCCAGTGGTCGCGCTGTACCACCAGGCCGGGGCGAACGGGATGCTGACAGGTACGGATGTACGCGACACCATCTACCGTGGCGAGGCAATGGGGGCAATCTCCCGCGCAACAGAGCGTGCCCCCGCCGGTCGGGTGCAGATCCGCTTTGAGCATGGCCGCGAGTAGGCTTTCTGGCGCAGACGCCGTTGCAGCTGACGGTCGATTGGCAACTTCGACTGGGTTGCCATCTACAATAATCTGCATTGCTGACTCCTACCCTGTGTGGGTTGGGTTGATTGTTCGATCGGGGTGAGCTTGTCTGCCAAGTTTAACAAAAATTTGGCAACTCGCCCAACGGGCGACAATGTTGCCGCGCTTGTCGTCCGCCGCTCCCGTTACCACCCCAGCTCATTGGCCAGAAAAGCGCGGTTGGCTTTGGCGCTGGCTAGCGGGTCTACCCCCATTTCGGGCAGAATGTCCTGCTCGACCGTGCCCCATCCCACGTAATCGATCTCATCCAGAATTTGCCGAATCGCCTGCCAGTCGATGGTGCCCTCGCCCAGCGGTGGGAAGACGCCCGCCTTCACCCCAGCGTAGTAGTCGCCCCCTTGCGCCAACACCCGATCCCGCACGCGGTTGTCACATTCCTTGATGTGCATATACCAAGTTCGTTCACGCCATTGATCGAGCACCGCCACCGGATCACCACCCCCATAGGCCACGTGGGCCATGTCGAAACAGAGACCCACCCAGCGGGAATCGGTCCGTTGCAACAGGGCCTCAATTTCGGCCGGGGTTTCCAGATAGCCACCAACGTGGGGATGGACACAGCTCTTCAGGCCATACTCTTCCCACGCCATCTGAGCAAAGCGATTGACGTTGACCGCCACTTGATCCCACGTTGCACCGTCGAGACTCTCTGCGGGGCGAATGCGTCCCGCGCGTGCCGCGCGCACCGGATCCACAAAGAGCGTGTCGGAGAGCACAATGTGGTTGCATTGCATGGCCGCGAGCACCCGCACCGTATCGAGCGCTTCCCGATAGACCTCTTCGTCGGCCGCGCCCCGCACAAAGTTAAAGATGGTAAAGGCCGAGATGAGGGTGAGATCGCGTGCGGCCAACTCTTCGCGCAGCTGAGCCGTCTCGAAAGGTAAATAACCGTAGGGTCCCAATTCTGTGCCCCGGTAGCCCGCGGCCTGAATCTGATCCAGCACCAGATCATAGGAGGGAACAAAGGGCGTATCTTTCATGAGAACGCCCCAGGAGACGGGCGCGGTGGCAATCTGGATTGTCATTACGCTAACCCGCCTCTGGATTCCACGAAAGCCATGACTTCGTCATAGGTGGGCATGAAGTTGGCGCAGCCATGTTTGGTGACGACAATGGCACCACAAGCATTGCCCAGCCGCGCGGCCTTGCGCCACTCCCAGCCATTGGTGTAGCCATAGAGAAAACCGGCCCCAAAGGCATCGCCCGCGCCGAGAATATTGTAAATGTCAACCGGGTAGCCCGGAGCTTCAATCACGTCGCCCGCTTGCAGGTGGATACGCGCCCCCTGCGCGCCCACCTTTTCCACCACGGCCTTGGGACCCAACGTCAAAATCCTGTCGATGTTGGCTTTGGTGTCGCCGGTAACCTTGGTGTCGGAAATCTGCGAGTGGGTGAGGCTCATCTGCGCGGGGTCGGTCAACATGGCCGCGTTGAGTTCATCTTCCGTGCCAATGACCACATCGACCACCGGCATGACCGACCGCACCACCACGCCAAACGCACGCGGATCGTGCCATTGGTCGGGGCGAAAATCGACATCGAAGATGACATCTGTGCCCGCCTGTTGGGCCAACTCTGCGCCAAAGATGGTCGCGCTGCGGCTCGGCTCCTTGGATAGATTGGTCCCGGCAAATTGAAAGACTTTGCTGTCGGCAATGGGCGCGGCCAGCACATCATCGATGGTCAGCTCGATATCGGCGCAGTTGTCCCGGTAATAGACCAACGGAAACTTGTCCGGCGGCTCGATCCCCAGGACCACCGCGCTGCTGCGGTGTTCAGGCTTGCGCACAGTAAACTGGGTGTCGACTCCTTCCTTGTTGAGGAACTCCAAAATAAAGTCGCCCACCGGATCGACGCCAACACCGGTGACAATTGCGGTCTTCATGCCGAGGCGGCGTCCACCCACGCTAATGTTGGTGGGTGATCCCCCCACATAGGCCGCAAAGCTATTGATCTGGGGAAAGGCAGCGCCCACGTCGTTGCTGTACAGGTCGATCGACGAGCGCCCCATGTGTAGCGAATCATAGGTTCGTGATGCTTGCTCTTGGCTCATTCTGCTCTCCATCTCTGGTGGTTTTCTCTGTCGCTTGTATCAGAAGCAGGATAGATCCCCGCTTGAGATAAGTTAGTATAGAGGGACAGCCGGGTTGGTGCCACTGTAGGTATCCTTTACCCACGTCACCTTGGGATCATCCTGATTGGCCAGACTCTGTGCGCTGCCAGCCAAGACATTTAGATAGTAGCTGGTGTAGCCGGGGAGACTAACCACCGGGTGATAGCCCTCGGGCACGAGCACCGCTTCGCCGTCGCGCACCATGACCAGCGCATCGATTGGATAGCCAGCCTGATGCAGCGGTGAATTCTCATCGGTGTAAACGCGTTGATAGGCGAGCCCGTCGGGGTCGCTATTCACCCGCTCGCGCTCCGCAGGGGTCGAGGTGATCTTGTAGTAGTAGACCTCTTCCAGATCAGCCTCGACCAGATTGCCCGTTTCATCTTCAATGTGGAGATCATGTTTGTGGCCGGGATAGCTGCTCCAGCCACCGCTGGGTGTGTAGACCTCGACCAGCACGAGCCGGTGGACTGGTGAACCAGGAGGCAACAGATCATTGATCTGGCGACTGACGTTGTCGCCGCCGCGCACAGAGATCGGTACGGCATCGGGCTCGATCAACCAGGGCTCATGATCTTCGTCGGTCGGTACCCACGTGACTGCATACTCCCCCGCCTCTTCTGCCGTCACGGTAAAGTCGGTGTGGCGGGGCAGATAGAGCGCGTGGGCCGCGCCGGCAAAGACATTGGCCCGTCCTCCAATGCCCTGCCACGTGCCCCGGTTCGACTCAACGGTATAGCGCCCGGTGAGATTGACCAGCGCCAACTCATTTGTGCCACTGGCAAAGGACCAACGTTCACCCGCGGCCAACTTGCGAACCTGGAACGAAATATAATCCCAACCCGCTGCCTCCGGTGTAACCGCAAGCAGGAGATTGGGATCATCTTGATGGTGGCTTGGCTTCACGAGCAGCTTCTCTGCCGTATACTGCATCTGTTTTTGCATGGTGATCACTTTCTGCGCTGGAACTGTACACACGGTGGCACAATTCGGTGGAACTGCTGCGTTGGAGCCTATCCTGAACTTCGGTTGTGGTGCGTACACCATCTCTAGCCGGCTACGTCGACGCCGAGAGTTTCAGGACAGATACTCAAGTCGATTTGCGAATGATCAACTGTCCGAGCATTTTGGTCGACTGGGGGCCAGCCACCACTTCTTGCTGGATCAGGGTCAGCAACCGCCGCATGGCTTCCCTGCCCATCTGACGGCGCGGCTGTTGCAGGGTGGTCAGGGGGGGGATGGTGTAGGCTGCCACATCAATGTCGTCAAAGCCGGCAATGGCGATCTCCCGTGGAATGCGCACGCCATGTTCGGTCAGAACCGCAATGGCGCCAATGGCCATGATATCATTGTAAAAGGCCGCGGCATCGGGCAGGCCGTGGCGAGATGCGCGCCAGCGCAGCAGCTGTTGCGCGGCCCGCACGCCGCCCTCTAGCCCCCCGACGGGAGCATCATAGCACGGCAAAGCCGTGACTTCAGGTGCTCTGTCCACGGTATCGAGCCAGCCCTGGCGACGGGCAACGTTGGTGCACCCACCCATGTGGTTGCCCATGTAGGCGATCCGTTGGTAGCCCCGTTGGATCAGGTGTTCGCAAATGAGGCGGCTGCCCGCGTAATCGTCGTGATAGACTGAGTGGATATTCTCCCCCTCCACATGGGTATTGATGAGAATGAGTGGAACACCACTTGCTTGCAACAGCTCCGCGTAGCGGTTCCCAACCCGGCTGGAAGAGACGATGATGCCATCGACCTGATGGCCGAGCAGCGTGCGCACGATCTTCAGTTCCTGATCGGGATCTTCGGCAGTGCCGCCCAGAAAGATGCTATAGTTGTGCCGGGTCGCCTCTTCTTCAACGCCCTGGGTCACCTCGCTGTGAAAGGGATCGGCAAAGGAGGTAACCACCAACCCGACGGAGCGACTGTGTTGTGTAACGAGCCCCCGTGCCACCAGGCTGGGGGTATAGCCCATCTCTTTGGCAATGGCCAGGATCTGTTGGCGGGTGCGCTCGCTGACGCGGCCACGATTCTGCAGCGCGCGGCTCACGGTCGGTGCACTGACACCGGCAGCCTCTGCAATATCTTTGATCGATACGCGCCGTTTCATCTGCTGACTATCTTGTGCTGTAGATTAGTTTGTGTTGTTGGTTAGCTTGAAATGGTTGACTATGTACTGGTATGGATACCGGTGCGTGTGTACCGGTGAATTTCACCAACATTGATGGCATGGGGAGCTGTCGGACGCGCAAACGTTTGCGCATTGCGAGGATAACACAGCCCTTGGGTTGCGTCAAATTTTTACGGATTTGGGCGGGGTGGTGCCTGTTCGGCAGCAACGGTCCGCACTTCTTCAAAACCGCTGTAATCTTCGGTGATAAATTCGAGCAAGCGCTCCGCCAAGGCAAGGGGCGCTTCGACCATGGGGCTGTGGCCCACGTTGCGCAACACATCCAGGTTGTTGGCACCCGGAATGGCCACCAGGCTGCGGGTCATGGCCGCGCGCGCCACCAGTGGATCCTGATCACCCCAGATCAACAACGTGGGCAACGTGAGAGCGTGCACGGCGTCAAGGCGATTCCACTGATTGAGGCTTTCGGCCACCGCGGTAAAGGCTGCCGGGGCCATGCCTTGGGCATCACGTAGCAGCTCTGCAAAGAAGGCGGCATTGGCCGGTTTGCTCTGGTCATAGGTGGCAAGCAGCAGCGTCAGCGCCTGCCGCAACAGCGTTTCGTCCCGCTGCATCTGCTCCAGCGCCATGATCCCATCCAGCGGTGTAAAGACGCCCTCGAGCGGCACGGGCGCGACCAACGTGAGCGTGCTCAACTGCTGGGTATGTTCTAGTGCATAGTCAACGGCAATGGCGGCCCCGGCCGCGTGTCCAACCAGATCAAAGGTGTGCCAGCCGAGTGCATCCACAATGGCCGCGACATCGGCGGCCTGCTCGGCGATTGCATACCCCGTGGCCGGTTTGTCACTGGCACCACAGCCGCGCAGGTCGGGGGCAACCGCGTGGATTGCGTCGGGTAGCTCTGCAAAGAGCGGCTCCCACCAGCGGCTGCTGGCAAAGGAGCCATGTAGCAGCAACATGGGCAACCCCGTGGGATCGCCGTGGGTGCGATAGTGTACAGTCAGCCGGTCGGTGGTCAATGTAGCCATAGAATGTGCGATCCATCAATTGGGGCGACCCCGTGCACTCAGCGATAGCTGTGTACGAGGAGCGAAACGTGAACAAAGAAATGATCTGAACGAAACAAGACGTGAACAGGAAATAATTTGAACGAACCAAGACGTGAACAAGAAATGATCTGAACGAACCAAGACGTGAACAAGAAATAATGTGAACGAAACGAGACGTGAACAAGAAATGATCTGAACAACGAGAGACGGACAGAACTAGCGCATCTGTCGGTTGGCTTCGGCATCATCGGGCAAAAAGAGCAGCAGCAGCGTCGCGGCCGCGGCATTGGCGTGTGGCCCATCGACGCGCCCCACCTCTTCTTCGCCCAGGATCAGCCCTCCCTGCACAACCACGCCGTCGGGATCGAGCCAGCCGAGACTGCCGCCTTCAAAGAGACCGTTGCTGTAGATTTCACCTTCTGCCGTGACCCAACCCAGTTCCCGCTCATCGTGGCGGGTTTTGCGAAAGATGCGGCCTTCCGCTGTCACCCGGCCCACGGGGATGCCTTCATCCCAGCGCAACTTGTAGATCACGAGATCCGCGCCA
The DNA here is from genome assembly GCA_965228585.1 of Caldilineaceae bacterium. Classification (GTDB taxonomy): domain Bacteria; phylum Chloroflexota; class Anaerolineae; order Caldilineales; family Caldilineaceae; genus JAHBVH01. Next base: position 709,737 of record CBDDHX010000002.1, on the reverse strand, counting down.
ATATAGCCGAGCCGTTCTTCGCCGTACTCTGTCTGCTTGAAGATGTCTGTCTTGGTTGTGCTTTTTGATTCGTTCATTGGTTTTCATCTCATCGGCTATCGAGCCCGTGCGAATTTTGCAAAAATCGGGGCGATCACAGTAGAGGGTATCGTAGCGCAATGTTCGACACACGCCAAATAAGCGTCGCGTCTGTCCCTGCTCCAGATCACCGTCTATCCATGACCTGGCATGAACCAGTTCCCGTACTTCACACAGAAAAAGGGGCCGTCTCGAAATTGAGACAGCCCCTTTTTCAACTCATCTGTTGGCGAACCAACGCAGCCTTATTGTCCTTGCGTTGCTTTCCACTCATCATATTGGCGCTCGACCTCGGCCTTGACGGTGTCCAGACCGGCAGCTTTCAGCGCATCAATATAATTGGGCAATTCCTCGGTGGGATCGACGTAGCCGGTGAGCAGCGCGCGGTGCACGCCATCTGCAACGGCCGAAATCGCGGTTAACTCCGCGGCCACTGGTTCGGTGCGGAAGCGGAAACCCAACGAGGGATGATCCACCGAATCGTTGGAGTAATCGATCAACATCTTGTTCTTGTTGGGATCTTCTTTGTTAGAGACGGCCTGCAGCATGGTGTTGCCCAGTGTCCATGCGCCGCCGTGGGCACCATACCACGCACTGTTGGTGATCTGCACGCGGCCATCATCTTCAAGTTCCCAGTGGACCCCTTCCACGCCAAAGAGCATCATGTTGAGCAGCTTGGGATCGCTGTGCATCAGGTTGATGAACTTCATCGCCTCGACCGGGTGTTCAGAGACAATGGGAATGGCAAGCATTGAGCCACCGGAGTGAACCGTGATGTTGACTTTGGGTTGGGCATAGATTTCACCCAGCACCAGATCCGGATTGCCCGAAGCGTTGATCAGTTCCTGGGCTTTGATGTTGTTCCCCTTCAGGGGCTGTGGCTCGATGAAGAATTTGCCGGCGTTGCGGGTTTGCGCGGTATCAAAGGTGGTTAAGCCAGCATCCGGATCGATCCAGCCTTTCTCATACCACTCGTGCATCACCTCGGTCTGATCTTTGGCCCAGGCAGTTTCCATGATGCTGACAATGGATTCATTGAAGTCGCCGCGGTTATCGGGCGCAAATTCCATGCTGATCAGGTTGTCGCTGATACCACTGGCAAAGCCGGGCACCCACGGCTGAAAACCACCTGATCCGTTGGTCAGGTAGGGATACTCGTCGGGGCGGGCAGCCTTGGCCTTTTCCAGCCAGGGCTCCAGATCGCGCAGCTCTTGGATCTTGGCTGCTTCTTCCGGGGTGAAGCCAATTTCTTCGGCCAGCGTTACGTTGTAGATAAACCCTTCGGGCACCGTCAGCTCTTTGTTGGTGGGCACCGCGTAGTTGACGCCATCGATCTGCGTGCCGGTGACGAAGGCAGGGTTTAGCCCGCCCAAAATATCTTGACCGTACTGTTCCAACAGATTGCCATACTCGCCAGCATCGTCATTCAATGGCAGGAAGAGTCCCTGGGTGGCAAGCTGCATGTAGTTGCGCCAATCCGCGGTGAAGAAGATATCCATCTTTTCGCCCGCTTGCAGACCGGTCACAGCTTTGGTGTCCCAATCACCCCAGCCCACGATGTGGAAGACCACATTGGCACCAATCATTGGCCCCACATATTCATTGACGGCATCCTCAACCAGCGAACGCTGATCGGTGTCACCGTTGCCAATCCAGTAGTAGTCGAGCACCACCAGATCCTCGCCCGAGCTGTTGGCTGTCACGTCATCGCCAGCCGGGCTCGTGGCAGCGCTACAGCCAGCCAACACCATGATCAGAGTGGTGAGCAGTAGTACGGAGATAAATTTTCGGATCATATTCTACTTTCCTTTGGTAAATTGCATGTTGAAGAAGATAATTCAGATTGGGATTGGGGCATTATCCCTTGATGGCCCCGATTGTCAGCCCCTTGATGAAGAAGCGTTGAAAGAATGGATAGGCCAAGATTACCGGTCCCACTGTCACCACTGCCATGGCCATGCGGAACGTTTGCGATGGCAATTCCGAGATGTTGACCAGCCCCTGCATCTTATCGGCATTCTCCAGCAAGAAGCGGATGTTGTTCAGCGTTGTGTAGATGGTGAATTGCAGACTGTAATAGGCGGCATCGTCCACCAGCAACAAACAGTTGAAGAAATTGTTCCAGATCCCAATGGCACTGAAGAGGGCTACCGTTGCCAGCCCCGGGACCGACAGTGGTACGACAATTTGGATGAAAGTACGCCATTCGCTCGCCCCATCGATCCGGGCCGCTTCGACGATTTCGTTGGGTACATTAGATTTGTAAAAGGTGCGCATGACGATCACCCAAAAGGGGCTGAAAGCCGAAGGCAGAAAGAGCGCCCAGAGCGTATTTTGCAGAAGCAACACCTGGCGCGCCACCATGTAGTAGGCGACCAATCCACCGCTGAAAAGCATGGTGAAGAAGGCGTAGAAGGTGAAAAAGGTGCCAAATCGAAAGTTGTCTCGCGAGAGTGGGTAGGCATACAAGCCCACCATGATTACCGACAAAATGGTGCCGGCGACCGTGGAGATGATTGTGTTTTTGTACGCCGTCATGACAATCGACCCCTGGCTAAAGAGGAATTGATAGGCCATGCCCGAAAATTCTTCGGGCCACAATCGATAGCCATTGGCGGTTAGGGCTGCCTCTGAGGTGATCGAGGAGATGACGATGACGTAGATGGGGATCAACGTGAGAACGCAGCAGACCAACAACAACAGATTGAAGCCAATGTTGGTCAGCCGCGAAATGGCGAGCATGTCGCGCTTCTTGCCGCGGGCAAAGATGCTGTAGCTGCGTGGTGCGCGAGGCTTTGCCATCGTCTCCACATTCGTGTTCATTCCCATGACTATCGTTTACTGTTCCTTTCTAATGGTACGGGCAGACCTTTTGGCTCTTCGCCCAAAGTTGTCGTTGCATTCTATTTGGGACGGTATTGTGCAGAATCTCAGCGGTGGCTACGCTTCCAATGTGACGTGCCCAGTGTGCTCGGGTAGCGAGAGCTACCTGGATAACAGAGCTGTTATTTAGAAGAGTGCCAATTCTGGCCTGGTGCGGCGCACGATAAAGTTGGTGACCAGAATGAGTATAAAACCGAAGACCGATTGCAGAAACGCGGCCGCCGCGGGGTAGCCAAGCGGCGTGGCGCTGCGCAACATGCTGTAGACGAAGACATCCAACGTGTACGTAACATCTTTCACCAGAGCCGCGCCATTGGGCAGCGTGTAGAACATGTCGAAATCAGAACCGAGAATACGCCCGACGGCAAGAATCTGTAGCAGCACAATGACCGGTGTGAGATAGGGCAAGGTGATCGAGGTAAACTGTTTCCACTTGCTGGCCCCATCGACGGCCGCTGCCTCGTATAGCTCGCGCGGGATGCCGGTAATGGTGGCCAGATAGATAATTGACCCGTTGCCCGTGTACTTCCAGATATTGGCGATGACAAAGATGAACGGCCAGTAGACCTTCTCTTTGTAAATCTCGACTGAATCTAACCCGATTGATCCAAAGATGCTATTGATGATGCCATCGGAACTGCCCAACGCGTAGACTACATACGCGACCACGATCCACGAGATGAAGTAGGGTAGAAACAGAATGGAATGATAGAGTTTGGCAAAAAACTGATTGGTCAATTCATAGATGATGACTGCCAGGGCGACAGAGAGCACCAGCCCGGCAATCATGAAGAGCAGGTTGTAGACGACGGTGTTGCGAACATACATTAGCGTATTTTCGATGTTGGTGGGCAACACCAGATAGCGAAAATTTTCCAGCCCAACCCATGGACTTTGAATCAAACTGTAGATGAATTTGTTTTGAATGAGATAGTCCTGCGGAGGGCGAGCTAGCCGGTAATCTTTAAATGCCATGATGATACCGGGCATGGGCAAGTAGGCAAATAAGAAAAGCCAAACCGCGCCTGGTAAGATCATGAGTAGGTAAGAGAGGTTGGTGTAAATTTTGTCGCTGCCCCAGCGTTTGCGCTGAATTGGGCGCGGTCTGTGCGCGGACGCAACTTCAAGGGTCATTGGCATACCTTCCCATGAGCTTGAACTGAATTGCTTGACTTGATCGGTTTTGCTCACAACCTACGCCATCACAACCTATGCCAAGAGTACCCATTGGCAACCAGGGGCCAGAATGGCAGCGTCATTCAAGCCCGCATGGGCCCAAAATTCACTGTAGCCGACTGCACGAGGAGCACGGGCTCTCGTCTGATCGACAGCGTGATCGACAGCGTGATCGATTGATACGTAATGCTTTTGGTTGTGGTATAGTCAGAGTCTGCCCGAAAGCTCAATTGTCGTTCAATTGTGGTTTGCAGAAATTTCGGGTAGAGTCAAAGCGTGGAGTTAGCAGGCACATATTCGCATAGAATAAATGATTTGTCAATTGGCGCTCCATCGTACGCGCGTCCACTGCAGCCAGCATGGCACTCGATGGTGCGTTCAGTTGGTGGCGATGGGTCGGGAGATGAACTGTCGTCCCACTGAGCGTCCAATTGCAATTACCCCATGATTACTGGCTCTTCGGGATAGTTGATCAACGTGGGCTGTGCGCTCTGTGCCAGCGCAACGACAATGGTCAGGGGGCCGAGCCTGCCCCAAAACATGGTGAAGGCGATTAGGAAGCGACCCACGCTGTCAAGCTCGCCGGTGAAGTTGAGTGAATAGCCCGTGTTCGAAAAGGCGCTGATCACTTCAAAGGCGACCTGAAACAACTCCCCCTCGTGGCGCAGTGCCAGGATCATTGTCACCACCACTACCAGAATCGAACTGACCGTCATGATGGCAACGGCTTTGGCAATGGTTTCCAACGGCAGCGAGCGGCCAAATGTAACCGCGGCCTGGTTGCCACGCGCGGTGGCCATCACCGCTACCAGCAACACGGCGATCGTGCTGGTGGTAACTCCCCCGGCCATGCTGGCGGGCGCTCCTCCAATAAACATCCAGAGCAGGATCATCAGTTGCACCGATTCACTCAACTGCTCCAGCGGGATAACCGTCAGCCCGGCGGTCCGCGCCGAGACCACTGTGAATAGCTCGACCGCGATCGTTTCGCTGTTGCTCATCTGCTGAAAAACCGGCGTGTTGTCGTTGCTATCCAACACCATGATTGCCATACCGATCAGGGTGAGAACGAGGGTGAGAATCAGCGTGAGTTTGGTGTGCAAGCTTAGGTTGTGGTCAAAGCGATAGCTCCACACATCATACATGACGGTGATGCCCAGCCCCCCGAGGATCACCAGTGCTCCCATGACGCTGAGGGTGTACCAATCGGTGCCAAAGCCAAAGAGCACACCACGGCCGGCACCGTTGAAGAGATCAAAACCGGCATTGCAATAGCTGCTGATCGCGTGAAAAATGGCCAACCATAGGGCCTCACCTTCGGGCATTACCGTGCGCCAACGCAGCCAGAGCAAAAATGCCCCAACTGCCTCTAACGCCACGGTAACGCCCAGCACGTAGAGTGCCAGTTGGATCGCGCCGCTGGCTTCATGGGTACCCAAGCTCTGCTGTACCAGGAAGCGCGTCTGCAGCGTGATCCGGCGGCCAATGATACGGTAGAGCAGCACGCTAAAGGCGATAAAACCGACGCCACCAATCTGCAGCAGCAACAGAATGATCACCTGACCCAGCAGCGAAAAATCATTGACGGTGCTGCGGACGGCGAGACCGGTAACCGTGGTGGCACTGGTGGCGGTAAAGAACGCATCTTCCCACGTAATGGTGGTACCTGGCGTGGCCGCTTGGGGCAACTTGAGCAGCAGTGTTCCCACGAGAATGATGAGGCCAAAGCCCGCAATTAGGATCCACGGTCCTAGCGCTCGTCGAGACTTGTATGAGTTTCTAGGTTGATCGTTGGTCCCCTTTGCATCCTTGTTGAGAGAATTGCGCAGGTCGATCGTTCTGAGGTATGGGGTTTGGGTAGAGGGTGGTCGTTTATCGCGCATAAATTGAGACTGTACGTTGACGTTGCCAGCGATGCCTTTTCAGCAGGAGCGTCAAACTGAGGTTGACCAAATGATCAACAATGTGGTAAAAAATGATAAGATTCTGTGTTTGCCACACTAATTTGCAATCACCAGTGTGCAATCACCAGTGTGCAAGTAGGTGTTTTGAAGCAACGTGTAAAGTAGCGTTGAACTGCAACGCCACAGTGCAAACCAATCTATGAATCGTCGTGCAGTCCGGCAGTCAGCTGATGCACAACCCCTGACCAAAGAGGGCAACCCCACCTTGTCCACGCACCATGTTGAGCAGGCTGTCCGACCTGTTGAGGTTGCGTAGCGCGTGTTGCATGCAGCATCGACCTTCCCAATCCGACACCAACTAACTTGGCACCAACCAGCGCAACACCAACCAGCGTGACACCATACGGACGCGAAATTTCCAAATTATTGTTTCGCCTGCACTCCTTGCACGTCAAGTGAGCTCTGTTTGAAACCGATCGTGGATTGAGTTCATCGGCATCTGTTTGCCGTTGGCTCAGCTTTCAACACCATGCGCGCTTGCAGCAGGCGCACGCAGCGAATGTCGAGCTTGATTTTGCGCCATGGTAACCTCGGGTAAACCATTACGTATGAGGATGGGTCAACGTCTCTTCAGACGGCTTTGACCAGCTCATGCTCAAGTTTTCAGAGTATATCATCCTTACAATGAAGAGACAATTAGGGGGCATAAATGTTGTTCTGGCTTGGACTCGTGGCTGGCGCGATCATTGGCTGGGTTGTGGAATGGATCATCGACTGGCGTTACTGGCGGCGTGATCTCAGCGTCACGTCGGATGAGGAGATCCGTCTGCGGCAAGAGCTTGACGTGGCCCGGCTCGAAATCAAAAATCTGCAAAGTCAGGTGCAGCAGCCATCCACCTCCGTCACCGCAACCACCGAAGATCGCCTGCAAGATATCGATGGCATCGGACAGGTTTATGCCAAAAAGTTGCACGATGCGGGTATTCAAACCTTCGCCCAGCTCAGTGAAACGTCCATTGATCGCCTGACGGAAATCATCAAACCACAAGAGTGGCAATCCATTGACTTTGATGCGTGGCTGCGCCAAGCACGTATATTTGCACGCGAGGCCGATAGGGGAAACCAGTGATGCCAAAAGTGCGTACGCCCAAATCTGTTCAGCGGTTGGATCTGTCGAAATTTCTTGTGCTCATCGCCCTTGTCGTCACCCTGATCGTTCTCGTGCTCATCTACAGCTACCGCGGGATGTCGCTCGGCCTGAGCAACGTCAGCACCCCCGTCCCCACCTACACCTACGACTTGGCCATCGTGCGCCCCATTATTATTGCGCCGAACAACGGTGCCACCTTTACCGCGGATGACCCCACCCTGCAAGCGCGCTTGCAGGGCACGGGCGCGGCAAACTCGCTGCTGAACATTCTCATCAATGACAAAGTGGTCGAAAGCATTCGCATCGATCGCGAGGGGCGTTGGGATTATCAAGCTACGTTTTCCAACAGCGGCAGTTATACTGTTGCCGCCCAGGCACTTAGCGCCGACGGCGAACCGCTCATTGATTCGCGCCCACTACGCCTTGCCATACAACTGCCCACGCCGAGCCCCACGGCAACGACACCCCCAACCCCCACCGTGCCAACCCCCACGCCGACCGCTGAAGCAGCAGTTGCGACGCCCATTCTCGTTGCCACAACGACTCTCTCTGTGACTGACCAACCCACTGTTGAATCCCCACCCCTGTTGTCCGTCGAGTCATTGATCTTTCAGAACGATCCGGAACGGGGTCGAATTAGTCTAAACGGCAGCGGACAGCCCGGCGTGCAGGCCCAACTGCTTGCCAACGCATCTGTCATCAATACCACTACTGTGGGCACCGACGGCCTGTGGTCAATGATCACACAGCTCGACAACCCGGATCAATATTCCATTGGCCTGCAGGCGCTGCTGACTGACAGCACCATCGTCTCGATTACCGTGCCCATGAACGCGGTCACCATCGATGTGCCCCGCGCTACAGCTACTACCTCCATTACCCCCACTACCTCCATTACCCCCACTACCTCCATTACCCCCACTACCTCCATTACCCCCACTGCCACCGCCGAGCCAACAGTAATGGAAGCAGCCCCTACACCGGTTGCGCCGCCTGTCGTCCAGGAATTTGCCCTGACACGCGATGCAGACGGCAATCGCGTGAGCTTTACGGGCACGGGCCAGCCCAACGCGCGGTTGCGCATTCGTATCGACGAGCGCGAGCCCGTCACCACGACCATTGCCGCCACCGGCACCTGGAGCACCACCATCGCTCTCAACGGCGCGGGACAATACGTAGTCCACGTGGAAGCGTTGGATGATGCCGGCACGATCACCGGCATGGCTGCTCCCTTTGCCCTCGTGGTGGCCGAAGCACCAACCCCCGCCCCGACCGCGACGCTGCCGCCCACTGCGACGCCTTTGCCAACGGCAACAGCCACGCCAGCTGCAACGGCAACGGCAACATTGGTGCCACCACAATTCACCACGTCGGCCACCGCGTTGCTGGTCGGTGAGCAACTGACGATCACGGGGCAAGCCATGCCCAACCAGCTGATCGACATCATTGTCGGCGGCAATGTGATGGAGACGGTAACGGCTGATACCGCTGGTGTCTTCACCTACACGCTGTACTTCACCGCCCCGGGCGTGCAATACATCGGCGTGCGTGGACGCAGTGATCGCGGGGACAGCACCATGGGGCGCAACGTAGCCTATATTATCGTTGACCCGGCACCGACCGCCACTCCACTGCCAACAGCCACCGACATCCCAACGGCCACTGAAACCCCGACCCCAACCAGCACTGCGACATCAACGGCGACAGAGACGGCAACAGAGACGGCAACAGCCACAGAGACAGCCACAGCCACAGAGACACCAGTCGATACGGCGACGCCGACACTGCCCCCCACGGCAACGGCGACAGAGACGGCAACAGCCACAGAGACAGCCACAGAGACACCAGTTGATACGGCGACGCCGACACCGCCCCCCACAGAAACAGCAACAGAGACGGCAACAGAGACGGCAACAGCCACAGAGACAGCCACAGAGACACCAGTTGATACGGCGACGCCGACACCGCCTCCCACAGAAACAGCGACAGAGACGGCAACAGAGACGGCAACAGCCACAGAAACAGCGACAGAGACCCCATTGCCGACGGCGACACCGACGGCAACTGCAACCACCGAGCCACCTACCTTCATTCTCTCCACTGCCGCGCCGAGTGTTGATGAAGTGCTGACCATCGCTGGCAACGGCGAACCGGGCGCAACTGTCGAGATTATCGTGGGTGGTGAGGTCGTTGACCGCACCAGCGTGCAACCGGATGGGACCTTTGTCTACGACCTCCGCTTTGTGACGCCGGGCATTCAGTACATTGGCTTGCGTACCATCGACCCGATCACCGATGCTGTTGTCGCCGGACAAAGAGTTGCCTATCTGATTGTTCAACCAGTTCCCACGGCAACTAGCACAGAAACGGCCACAGCCACAGCCACAGCTACAGCCACCGTTGAACCCACGGCTACCCCAACCGAGACTGCCACGGCAACCGCACCGCCAACTGCCACGGCCACAGTGCCCCCGGCTTCCTGTGTTGCCACCACGGCTCAACTGACCGTCGGCGAGGTCGTTGAAATTGTTGGCACGGGAGCCCCGAACTCGCAAGTGCAAATTGTCGTTGGCGGCCAGACCATTGCCACCACAACGGTGGATGACGCGGGACAACTGCGCTACACGGTTTCATTTGCCTCACCTGGTATCCAATACATCGGCTGCCGCACAGTGGCCGCGGATGGCTCGTTACAGCAATCTCCGCTGCTCTCCTATGTGATTGTCCGTCCACAGCCGACGGCCACACCGTTGCCCACCGCGACCCCCACGGCCACGCCGGTTGATACGGCCACGCCAACACCGGTGCCCACACCGACGCCAACGGTCACACCAACTGCAACATCTACTGCCACATCTACTGCCACACCAACACAAACAGTAACTGCCACATTCACAGCTACGAAAACGCCAACGGCGACCAACACCCCCACCTGGACGCCCACAGCAACGTGGACGCCAACTGCAACACCGACACCCACACCGACACCCACGCACACGCTTGCACCCACATCGACCCCAACTGCCACCCCAACCAACACGGCGATCCCACCGACCTGTGTACTGGAGCGCGGTCAGCTAACAGTTGGCGAGCAGGGGTCGATCAATGGTGTCACCGAGCCAAATCGTGAGGTCGATCTCTTTGTTGGTGAGAAATATATTGGGACCGCGTTGAGCGATGAACAGGGACAATTTACATTGCCCGTCTCCTTTATCTCCGCCGGCATCCAGACCATCGGCTGTAAATTGCGCGACGATGCCAGTGCAGCCATTCGCATTGGGTCAGTTGCGCTCGTCTTACTCCCAACACCCACACCGACTGCCACATGGACCCCCGTGCCAACGGCCACGCCAACCGCCACACCGACAGCCACTGCCACCCAGACCCACACGGCCACGGCTACCCCTACGGCTACCCCTACGTCTACCCCGACAGAGACTTCCACAACTACGCCCACGCCAACCGCAACCGTGACGCCCACACCAACCGCCACACCGACCTTTACGTCAACATCCACTGCCACCGCAACGGCGACCAATACCATGATTCCACCACAGTGTGTTGTGCCCACGGGTCAGTTGACCGTTGGCGATGAACTGCTGCTGACCGGTACCGGTGAACCAAACAGTCGAATCGATATCTTGGCCGGTGGCATCGCGGTGGATAGCGTCGTTGTCAACGCACGCGGCCACTTCAGCCACACCCTGACCTTTGCCGGTTCTGGTCTGCAGTACGTTGCCTGCCAGAGCCTAAATGCCGCGGCGACGCCGCTCGCGGTCCAGGTGGCGGGCTACATCGTTGTGCTCGACCCAACAGCGACCCCGACGGCGACCCCCACTGCCACTGAGACAGCAACGGCAACGTCCGCCCCGACCAACACGCCGACCAGTACGCCAACCGCCACCGCGACCGCGACAGATACCTCAACGGCAACCGCGACTGTGACACCCACAGCCACGGCAACCGCGACCGCGACGGCAACCAACACCCCGACCGCCACTGCAACGGCCACTGCAACGGCCACGGCCACCGCCACGCCGATTCCCACACCGACCCGAACGGCCACGGCCACCGCAACGGCGACCAACACCATGATTCCGCCACAGTGTGTTGTGCCCACGGGTCAGTTGACCGTTGGCGATGAACTGCTGCTGACCGGTACCGGTGAACCAAACAGTCGAATCGATATCTTGGCCGGTGGCATCGCGGTGGATAGCGTCGTTGTCAACGCACGCGGCCACTTCAGCCACACCCTGACCTTTGCCGGTTCTGGTCTGCAGTACGTTGCCTGCCAGAGCCTAAATGCCGCGGCGACGCCGCTCGCGGTCCAGGTGGCGGGCTACATCGTTGTGCTCGACCCAACAGCGACCCCGACGGCGACCCCCACTGCCACTGAGACAGCAACGGCAACGTCCGCCCCGACCAACACGCCGACCAGTACGCCAACCGCCACCGCGACCGCGACAGATACCTCAACGGCAACCGCGACTGTGACACCCACAGCCACGGCAACCGCTACCGCGACGGCAACCAACACCCCAACCGCCACTGCAACGGCCACTGCAACAGCCACGCCGATTCCCACACCGACCCAAACGGCCACGGCCACCGCAACGGCGACCAACACCATGATTCCGCCACAGTGTGTTGTGCCGACGGGTCAGTTGACCGTTGGCGATGAACTGCTGCTGACCGGTACCGGTGAACCAAACAGTCGAATCGAAATCTTGGCCGGTGGCATCGCGGTGGATAGCGTCGTTGTCAATGCGCGCGGCCACTTCAGCCACACCCTGACCTTTGCCGGTTCTGGTCTGCAGTACGTTGCCTGCCAGAGCCTAAATGCCGCGGCGACGCCGCTCGCGGTCCAGGTGGCGGGCTACATTGTTGTGCTCGACCCAACAGCGACCCCGACGGCGACCCCCACTGCCACTGAGACAGCAACGGCAACGTCCACCCCAACCAACACGCCGACCAATACGCCAACCGCCACCGCGACCGCGACAGATACCCCAACGGCTACCGCGACTGTGACACCCACAGCCACGGCAACCGCTACCGCGACGGCAACCAACACCCCGACCGCCACTGCAACGGCCACTGCAACAGCCACGGCCACCGCCACGCCGATTCCCACACCGACCCAAACGGCCACGGCCACCGCAACGGCGACCAACACCATGATTCCACCACAGTGTGTTGTGCCGACGGGTCAGTTGACCGTTGGCGATGAACTGTTGCTGACCGGTACCGGTGAACCCAACAGTCGAATCGAAATCTTGGCCGGTGGCATTGCGGTGGATAGCGTCGTTGTCAATGCGCGCGGCCACTTCAGCCACACCCTGACCTTTGCCGGTTCTGGTCTGCAGTACGTTGCCTGCCAGAGCCTAAATGCCGCGGCGACGCCGCTCGCGGTCCAGGTGGCGGGCTACATCGTTGTGCTCGACCCAACAGCGACCCCGACGGCGACCCCCACTGCCACTGAGACAGCAACGGCAACGTCCACCCCAACCAACACGCCGACCAATACGCCAACCAACACAGCGACCGCGACAGATACCCCAACGGCAACCGCAACCGCCACGGCAACCAACACCCCAACCGCCACAGATACCGCAACTGCCACCACAACGCCAACGGAGACGGCAACAGCGACCGCCACACCAACGGAGACGGCGACCAGCACACCCACTGCCACGCCAATTCCGCTGCAATGTGAGTTGCCACCCACGCAGCTAGCCATAGGTGAACCACTGGTTGTCAGTGGCGTTGGCCAGCCAGAGACGCTGGTTGACATTACGGTTGGCGGTGAACGCTTTGCCTCTGTGCCGGTCGATACCAACGGCACATTCTCGACAACGCTGCAATTTACCGGCGCTGGCCTCCAGTATATTGGCTGTCAACGGGCAGATGAAGCAGGTGAGATCATTGAGGCGCGTGTTTCTGGCTACGTAGTGGTGCTCGCACCGACACCCACACCGACGGAGACACCGGAGCCAACGGCCACACCGACGGAGACACCGGAGCCGACAGCCACACCGACGGAGACACCGGAGCCGACGGCCACGCCAACCGAGACGCCGGAACCGACAGCCACGCCAACCGAGACCCCGGAGCCGACGGCAACGCCAACGGAGACGCCGGAGCCGACGGCCACGCCAACCGAGACGCCGGAACCGACGGCCACGCCAACCGAGACCCCGGAGCCGACGGCAACGCCAACCGAAACGCGGGAGCCGACGGCCACACCGACGGAGACGCCGGAGCCGACAGCCACGCCAACCGAGACGCCGGAACCGACAGCCACGCCAACCGAGACGCCGGAACCGACAGCCATGCCAACCGAAACGCCGGAGCCGACCAAAGCGTCGCCGGGGCAATTGCCCGCCACTGGTGGTCCACTGGATGCGTTGCAACCGCTGACCGTGCTGGCTGTGCTGCTGGTGCTGTTGGGATTGGGTGGGGCAATCTGGCTCGATCGGCGTCAACTAGCGGCCCGCTGAGCGGCCCTGGCTTGTCGCGTGCAGCTAGCCGCGGTCTGACAAGTGAATAGACCCAACAAAAATGGCGTTGGCAGCAGGTGAAGATTCGCTGCTGCCAACGCCATTTTCATTTCTTCCCGCCGCCCAGGAAAATTCGCCGCAGCGGTTGAATTGTCGCGTGGGTTGTGGAATTCTGACCGCTCGCAATCATGCAAACGTCATGTTGAAGAGGGCGCGCTCTGCTGTGGAGGGGGTGTCCGCTGAGGCTGTTCGGTCGTCGGCTCTCCCGCCAAATCCAATGTCCAGCCCAGTAGATAATGACCAAACCAGGCCAAGTTCTGACACATGACCGCGTGATTCTCGCGCGGCTTATTAATTGGATGGCCCATGCCGGGGAAGACAAAAAGCTCCACGGGCACGGCCATTGCCTGCAATCCACGATAGAGCTCCATGGCATTTGAGAGCGGCACACGCCGATCATCCTCACCATGTTGGATCAACATCGGCGTGCTGGCGTTGCCGATGTTGCTCATCGGTGCGGTCGGTGGGTAATGTTCACGGTTGTGAAAGGGAGAGCCCGAGAGATAGTCGGTGGTGAAGTAGGGGATGTCGTTGCTGATGTGATAGGTGTACCAATCCGAGATGCCTGCGCCCACTGAAACTGCCCGAAAGCGTTTGGAATGTAACCCGGCAAAGGCCGAAATGTATCCTCCTTGAGACCATCCCATGCAGCCAACTCGATCAGTGTCAACCCAACCTTGCGCGTCTAAATAGTCGATTGCACTTTCCAGATCCCACAGATCGCCCGTGCCCAGATTGTTGACATTGAGTTCGGTAAACGCTTGCCCCCGCCCGGTGGAGCCCCGGTAGTTGGGACAGAGTACCAGCATCTCTGCATTGGCAAATTGCACGGCAGGGTAATAGGCCCGGTCGGGATGCGTTAGCAGCGATGCATCTGAATGACCCCGTGGCCCACCATGCACCACAATCGCCAACGGATATTGGCGATTGGGATCAAAATTAGCAGGCTTGCGCAGCACCCCCTCGATCTCCGTGCCATCCTTACTCTGCCAGCGGATCGTCTCAACGGTGCCAAAGTGCCAGTGGGCACACTCATCACCGCAATCAGTCAGCTGGTGGAATTGCCAGCTGCCATCTGTTGCACTGGCCCTGGCCAAATAGGCCTCTGGCAACGTCGTTGCACTCGCCCCGATCAACCCAATGTGTCCCTGTGGATTGACGTGAAATCCACCAGCCAACGTGATGGTGGACAACTCAATGGGCGTCGCAGCACCATCGGTGGCAAAACGGACGAGCTGTACATTTGTGCCATCTACATAGGCGGCAAAGATTCCCTGCTCCGTCCATTGAGTGCCAAAGAGATCCCGATCCAGCGGCGCGGAAATATTTTGCATGGCCGCTTTAGTTGCGGCTGCGTCCGTGGCCGCGGCCCGGGGCAGCAACCAGAGGTCGCTGCGGGTGTAGAGCTTGCGATCACGGCCTTGGTACGCCAGCAACAGGGTGGCACCATCCGGGGCAATGCTGGCAACCGTTGCACCCGCGGGCAACGGAAGTTGCTCGATCTCGCCCAGATGTTCGTGGCTATGGCTGCTCGGCTGCTCTTGCGTCCTCTGCTCTTCTCTCCTCTGCTCTTCCGCCGACTGCTCTGCGCTCGCGCTTTGTTCTGCCCGTGCACGGCGTTGCTCTTCCGCCACGGCCACGGCTGGATCTAGGTGAATGCAGTAGCTGCGCTCGCTCTGGTAGTGGACCAGATCGTCCCGATCCCAACAGGTTAGATAGATCGCCTTGCCAGTGGGGCAGGGGAGCACTTGGCGGATCGCAAGTGGCTCGGGCAACAGACGGCTCAGCTCCACCACCGGCGGCACCAACGCTTTGCTTTCGGAGATTGTGCTCCGCCGACGCTGCAACGCATAGGTGCGCAGCTCGGGCAGCGAAGTGTAATAGAGCGCGTTCTTGCTTGGCTCTTGTTCCAGATGAATGTACTTGCCAAAGCGCTCGGTCCGTGCCGTTGCCACCGCGTCATCTGGCCGATTGGCTTGATAGAGCATCCCATTGGCAAATGGCATGAACCACTCGACACCACAGTCGTGCGCGGTCACGGCCCATCCTTCACCCACCATGCCTTCGTATAGATAAACCTGGGCCTTCTCCTCGCCATCTGCTGCTTTGAGCAGTGCCAATGTCTGATGGTCCACCCACTCCACCTGGCGCACACTGCCCGTGCGATTGAGGGGATGGCTCTTGCCACTGGCCAGATAATAGAGCCAGCAGACGGTTTCATAGCGATTCGCTTGCCAGTTGGTGGTGCGCACGCTGATCGCCGCGTGGGTGCCCGTGGGTGAAACCCGAACGTCACTGGGCAGATCAAGCTGGATCAGATCGCGTGGGGTGGGGTGGCAGCCCGTGGCTGCTGGCATGAGCATGGCTGGGGTAGGAGATTTCTTTTGGTGGGTCATGAGCAGATCTTCTGTGGCCTACAAAGGTCGGCTACCACGGCAACAACCTGCCGCCGGCGCTTCGGGACAGATCAAAGCGAGTCGCTTTGATGACGCTTTTGAGATTGCTTCAGGGAAGCGGTACTGGTGACACTGTAGCATGTGACACTGTAGCATGTGACACTGTAGCATGTGACACTGTAGCATGTGACACTGTAGCACAGTTGCGAGTAACCGTGGAGGTGATCCACTTTTGTGGACAGCAATGAATGGACAGCAATGAATGTACAGCAATGGATCTGCAGCAATGAATCCATCGTCAACCGGCTAATTGCATGCATAGCATACACCACATCATCATATTGCAAAAATAGCCCATTTCATTAGCCTTTGCTACAATTTTGGGAGACCAACTCATCTCAAAGATTATCAATCTGGAGCAACAACCATGAGCCAAACGCACAAGATTACCCTCACCGAAAACGAGATTCCAGAGCAGTGGTACAACATTGCCGCGGATATGCCCAATCAGCCGCTTCCCCCGCTCAACCCCGCCACCCAGGAGCCAATCGGCCCCGACGCGCTTGCGCCCCTCTTTCCCATGGAGCTGATTAAGCAAGAGGTATCGCAGGAGCGTTGGATCGACATTCCCGAAGCCGTGCGGGATCTTTATAAACTTTGGCGTCCCACACCGCTCTATCGGGCCCACAACCTGGAAAAAGCGCTCGATACGCCGGCCAAGATCTACTATAAGTACGAAGGGGTCAGCCCCGCGGGTTCGCACAAGCCCAACACAGCCGTGCCCCAGGCCTACTATAACAAAATGGAGGGCGTGAAACGCATCACCACTGAAACCGGGGCCGGACAGTGGGGCAGTGCCCTCAGCTTCGCCTGCAAGCACTTTGACATCACCTGCGAAGTCTACATGGTAAAGATCAGCTATGAACAGAAGCCCTATCGCAAGCTGATGATGAATACATGGGGTGCAGAGGTCTACCCTTCTCCCTCTGACCGAACGGAAGCGGGCCGCAAAATTTTGGCCGGAGATCCCGACTCGCCCGGCAGCCTGGGGATTGCCATTTCCGAGGCAGTCGAGGTCGCGGCGACCAACGATGATGCCAAATATTCACTGGGCAGTGTGCTCAACCACGTGCTCATGCACCAGACGATCATTGGCCAGGAAGCAATCAAGCAGATGGAAAAGGCGGGCGATCTGCCCGACGTCGTGATTGCACCCTTTGGCGGTGGCTCGAACTTTGCTGGGCTTGCATTTCCCTTCCTGCGCCTCAATCTCACCGAAGGGAAAGCAATCCGCTGTGTTGCCAGCGAACCCACCTCTGCGCCCAAACTCACCCGTGGCGTCTTTCGCTATGATTTTGGCGACACCGTTGGCATGACGCCGCTGCTGCCCATGTACACGCTGGGCCACACCTTTGTGCCTGCCAAGATCCACGCCGGTGGGCTGCGCTATCATGGTGCCGGGGTCATGGTCAGCCAACTGCTCAAGGATGGGCTGATCGAGGCGGAGGCAATCGATCAATTGGAGAGCTTCGAGGCTGGCGTTCTCTTTGCCCAAACCGAAGGCATCATCCCCGCGCCGGAAGCCAACCACGGTGTGGCCTCGGCCATCCGCGAAGCCAAGCAGGCCAAGGAAGCGGGCACCCCGCGCACGATTCTTTTCAATCTCTGTGGCCATGGCCACTTTGACATGGCCGCGTACGAAGCCTACTTCAGTGGCAGCTTGCAACGCCACGAGCTGACGCAAGCAGAAATCGATGATGCCGTGGCCAAAATTGATACCCCCGCGATTCCCAATGCATAGCCAACCAATTCCGATCTACACCATCGGTTATGGCAACCGCACCTGCGCTGACTTTGTCGCCGCGCTGCGCGAGCATGCCATCGCCTTTCTCATTGATGTGCGCACGGCACCCTATTCGCGCCACCAGCCCGATTTCTCCAAGGCTGCGCTCAGTGCCGCCTTGGAAGCAGCAGGCATCCGCTATCTCTTTATGGGCGACACTTTGGGCGGGCGCCCCGATGACCCCGCCTGCTATACCAACGGTCAGGTCGACTATGCCAAAATTCAGGCGACCGCGGGCTATCAACAGGGAATCGCGCGCTTGCAAACCGCGTTTGAACAGCAGCAACGGGTGGCACTCATGTGTGCCGAGGGAAAGCCGGAAGCGTGCCATCGCACGCATCTGATTGGGGCGACATTGACGGAACTTGCCGTTCCCGTCCATCACATCGATGAAGAGAACCGGCTGCTCAGTCAGGCTGAAGTGTTGCAGCGTCACACCAATGGCCAACTGCCATTGGTTCCCGAAGAGCCGGCTGTGCCCAATGCCCCCGATTTCCCCCCGCTGCCCGACTTGGCTGATCTGCCTCCGGATGGGCCAGATATCTGGGACGATCACCCCGCGGACGAAGCGTGGATGCCCCCCCCGTCTCCGGTGCCTGCCTTTGCCCCCATTACCACCTATGATGCGCCGCTGGACGCGTTGGCCCAGGTCTTTGGCTACACAGAATTTCGGCCGTTGCAGGCCGAGATCATCGAGAACGTATTGGCCGGGCGCGATACATTGGTGATCATGCCCACGGGCGGCGGCAAGTCCCTCTGCTATCAGCTGCCCGCGCTGCTGGTGGATGGGCTGACGCTCGTTGTCTCGCCCCTAATTGCGCTCATGCAGGATCAGGTGGCCCAGCTGCAGAGTGCCGGTGTGGCCGCGGCTTTCCTCAACAGCACGCTCGCCGCAAGCGACTATCACGCCACCGTGAGCGCGGCCAAGGCGGGCAATCTCAAGCTGCTCTACATGGCACCGGAAACCTTGTTGCGCGCCGACACGCTGGCCATGCTCGGTGCGTGTCAGCTACAGGTGCTGGCCATCGATGAAGCGCACTGTGTTTCGCAGTGGGGACACGACTTTCGCCCCGAGTATCGTCAGCTCGCGGCGGTGCGCCAACGCTTTCCCGCTGCCACTTGCATCGCGCTGACGGCCACCGCCACGCCGCGCGTGCAAGCCGACATCAAAGATGCACTGGGCTTCCGCGACGAAAACGAATTTGTCTCCAGCTTTGATCGGGAAAATCTCTTCATCAGCGTGCAGCCCAAGCGCAACATTGCCGAGCAAGTGGTAGCCTTTGTGCGTGATCATCCCGAGCAGTCGGGTATCATCTATTGCAGCACACAGCGCAAGGTGGACGATCTGGCCGCTACCTTGCAGGCCAATGACATCGATGCACTGCCTTACCACGCGGGCATGGACGGCGGCAGTCGCAGCCGGAATCAGCGTGCATTCATGGTCGATGATGTGCCGGTGATCGTGGCCACCGTCGCCTTTGGCATGGGGGTGGATAAGCCCGACGTTCGCTTCGTGCTCCACGTTGATCTGCCCCAGGATGTGGAGAGCTACTATCAGCAGATTGGTCGTGCCGGGCGCGATGGCGAGCATGCCAACTGTCTGCTGCTCTTTGGCTATGGCGATGTGCAGACGATCCAGCACTTCATCCGCACCGGTGCCGAACACGAGGCTGCCGGCCGCCAACAGCGTCTGCAGACGATGGTGCGGTGGGCCGAAAGTGCTGAGTGCCGCCGCCGCGATTTGCTCGGCTACTTTGGCGAGAGCTACAGAGTCGACAACTGTGGCATGTGTGACAACTGTGTGCAACCCGCGCGCGAACAAGTCGATCTCACGGTTCCCGCGCAAAAGTTTCTCTCCTGCGTGCTCAGAACGGGCGAACGCTTTGGGCAGACCCACATTATTCAGGTTTTGCGCGGTTCACGTGCCCAAAAGATCCGCCAGCGCAATCACGATCAACTCTCGACGCATGGCATTGGGCAAGAATATTCCGAGGCAACCTGGAAATTCCTGGCGCAACAGTTCATACAACAGGATCTGTTGGTGCGCGATCTGGATACCGGCGGGCTGGCGCTCGCCGCTGCTGGACGGGCCGTTTTGCGCGGTGAGCCGGTTTGGGGATTCTTGACCGAGGAGCGGTACGGCGCGGATGGAGACAGCGAGACGCCCAGCTATGAACTCGCGCTCTTCGAGGCGCTCCGCAACGAACGCAAGCGGCTGGCCGATGCCGAAAATGTTCCCCCCTATGTGATCTTTGCCGACCGTTCGCTGCAAGAGATGGCGACCTATCTGCCCCACACCGCGGAGAGTCTAACGACGATTCATGGCGTTGGGCAGGTCAAGGTGGAGCGCTTTGCCGCTACCTTCCTGCCGATCATTGTCGCCTATTGCGCCGAGCACGATCTGGCCGAGCGTCCCAAAGAAGAGAAGCCAACATTGGTGCGCGCCACTTCGAAAAAGACCGGCTCCGTACGATCCCGCAGCGACGAAGTGGGGGAACGCTTCAGCGCCGGCCAATCGCTCGATGAGATTGCCGCTCACTTTGACGTAAAGCGGCAGACGGTGATCAACAACTTGGGTAAATACGTCAATGCTGGCAATGCGCTCGACCAAGAGCGGCTGCGCCAGGAATCGGGGCTCGCCGAGTCGGTGCAGCGCGAGCTGTGGGCCGCCTTTGCCGAATGGGGTGACACTGCGCTGCGTCCCGTTTTCGATGCGCTGCAGGGGCAGGTACCCTACGAAGAGCTTCACCTGTGGCGGCTCATCTATCGGCTGGAAAACGCAGCGTAGCGCACGGGATCACCCGCTGCTGGCGACCCACTGTGGCGGGCAATGTTCCGCACTGACTAGGTAGCCATGAAAGCACACAACAATGGATGAAATTCCAAAGGTAATGCGGGGCGTTCAACTAACCGGGCATGGTGGCCTGGACAAGCTTCTGTTGCGCGACGATATACCCGTGCCCACGCCTGGTCCACGTGATCTTCTGATCGAGGTCAGCGCCGCTGCTGTAAACAACACCGATCTCAACACGCGCGTCGGCTGGTATTCCAAAGCGGACGGCGCAAGCAGTGATGCCAGTTGGTCTGGTAATCCACTGCAATTTCCCAGAATTCAAGGTGCCGATGTCTGTGGCAGGGTTGTGGCCGTGGGAAAGCAGGTCGATTGCGCGCGATTAAATCAACGAGTTTTGGTGGAGCCTTGCCTGTGGGAAGCGAATGGCGAGGAACTGGCACAACCCTGGTATTTTGGTTCAGAATGTGACGGTGGCTTTGCTGAGTACGCTGTTGTTGCCGCCCGTCATGCCCATCCCGTCAACAGCAAGCTCAGTGACGTTGAGCTCGCCTCTTTCCCTTGCTCTTACTCAACGGCCGAAAACCTCTTGACCCGCGCCAGCGTAACGGCTGCGGATGTGGTTCTGGTAACGGGCGCATCGGGTGGGGTCGGCTCTGCCGCTGTTCAACTGGCCAACGCGCGGGGTGCACAGGTGATTGGTGTTACCGCACCCTCCAAGGCAGAGCGGGTCGTGAACCTTGGCGCAGCGCGAACGCTGGCAAGAGGCGACAGTCTGGTGCAAGGGCTGGGCAAAGCCAGCGTGGATGTCGTTGTTGATCTGGTCGCGGGTGACCAGTGGCCCGAGCTTTTGGAAGTACTCAAACCCTTTGGCCGGTACGCGGTAGCCGGTGCCATTGGCGGGCCGCTCGTCGAACTGGATGTCAGAACGCTCTATCTCAACGATCTGAACCTCTTCGGCTGTACGGTTCTGGGCCAGGAAGTCTTTCCCAATTTGGTCAGGCACATCGAAGCAGGTGATGTTGCGCCCGTCGTTGCAGAGACCTTTGCGCTATCCCAAGTGCCCGCGGCACAGCAAGCGTTCCAGACAAAAGAGCACGTGGGCAAGCTGGTGATCGATCTGTCCATTGCAGAGCCCCGCTAGCCTTTTGCCCGATAGATTGGTATAGCAGCTGTCACGAATTGATAGATCCTTTGTGAAACTGTGGAACCGTACGCATTCTGTTGTAAATCGTGCGGCGCATGAGTTGATCCCCCACCAGTGGCCAATGGCGGCCCATGGCTGCAGCCACACGATTGGCGAAGCCGGGGATCAACGTGCGCCGGTTGGTAGCAACGGCCCGCAGGATCTGGGCGGCCAACGTAGCCGGCAACATGCGCCGCTCCTCGTGCCGATTGTCGGGGCTGTAACGCCGGGCGTGGGCCGTGCGGGTGGGGCCGGGATAGACGGTCAGCACCCGTTGCTGTTGCGGGGCCAGGGCAACCGCAAGCGCACTGCCATAAGTGGCCAGCCCATCTTTGGTGGCCGCGTAGACCGCGGCACCGGGATAGCTGAGAAAGCGCGAGAGCGAGGAGATCAGGACCACTGTTGCCCCGTGTGCCAGTCGATTCTGTTGCAACAGCTGCGCGGTGAGCAGCAGCGGTGCCAGCAGATTAATCGCCAGCACCGCGCGCTGGCGCGCCAGATTGCTGGCGATAAATGGACCGACCGCGCTGATGCCAGCGTTGTGAATGAAGACCGTGATCGGCGGGCGCTCTGCCAGTTGCGTGCCAAGGGTGGTCAACGCTTCTTCGTCAGCCAGATCGGCGAGAATGAACTGTACGTCCCCGTGATCCGCCAACTCGGCGGCTACTTTTTCTGCCCGTTCCCCATCCACATCGATCCCGGTGACGATGTAACCTGCACGGGCAAAGCTGTGGGCCAGCGCCCGCCCAATGCCATCTGCCGCGCCGGTGATGACGCAATGGCCAGCGGTGGCAACGGGCGCGGCTTGCGCCGCGCTAGCGCGGCCCCGTTTTTTCCCCACACGCATCAGCCCCTCGATCCATCCTTCGCAGTGGCTGCCAGCCCCACGCAACAGTTTGTTGAAGAGACCGAAAGTCACCGCCTCTTGTGTGCCCGCCAGTGTGTGGCGCATCGCGGTGGCGACCCGTGTGGGCGCGGCAAAACGAGCGACACGGTCCGAGCTGAACTGTGCGCCACTCTTGGCATGCATGTTGGTCCGCGTGGCCCCCGGCCGCAAAATCTGCAACTGTACTGGACTGCCATCCGCCGCCAGCTCGATCCGCCAACTGCGGACGAACCCTTCCAGCGCTGCTTTGGTTGCGGTGTAGACGGCATAATCTGGTCCCGGTAGCGCGGCAGCCACCGAACTAACAAAGGCAATCTTGCCTTCGGCCCGCTCCACCAGCGGATAGAGCAGGTGGCTCAGGGCTACCGGCGTCCACAGGTTAACCTGAACCAGCTGACGAATGTTTTGCGCATCTTGATCCCAAATGGTACCCACATAGCCACTGGCCGCATTGTGAATCACCAGGTCGATCGCGGTGATCCCCCGTTCGTGGAGCCAGGCCGAGATCTGCGCGGTGCAATTCGCATCTGCCAAATCCGCCTGGCAGTAGGTATCGCCGGTGAAGAGATCATCGCTGAGGTCGGCGAGCGAACGGCGGCCAACCAGAACGAGGCGTGCATTCGTCTGTCGATACTGTTGTGCCAATGCGAGGCCAATGCCATCGGTTGCGCCGGTGAGCAAAATCGTTTTGGTCATGAGATGACGTCGCCTCCCTTCAGGCACTGTCGGTCGTGGCACCGGTGAGGTTGCGCTCAGTGTAGAAGCGCGCACACTGTTGCGCTGGATATAGACGTGCATAGACTGTTGCACTGGATATAGACGTGCACAGACTGTTGCACTCAATGCAGACGTGTACAAACTGTTGCACTGGATACAGACGTGTACAAACTGTCGCACTCAACTACCTTACAGTGCGGTTGGCTTGAAAACGGCAGGGTTCCCACTTGCCGGAACTACTGTTTTCAAACAGAGCCCACTTTAGATTGGGAACAGAAAACAACCTTGGATCGTTATTTTATGGCAGTTGGTTGGGTGGTTTCGCAGCGAATCTGCAATGGCAAAAAATTGGATTTAACTTCACATAAGGCGGTTTCCGAATCTGGCAATATAGACTCTACAAAACGTCTCTATGGTCTGATTCTCGGTCATGTTATCCTGAGGAAACTCCACAGAATTTGACCTCCCTCGGGAACTATCATCAACACAGATCATCAACGCAGATCATCAACGTACTTCGCCGCAGAATCTCCCACCGTTTTGTAACTGTTCAAGAAGAGTTGACGGTTGGCCACCGACTCCATCAAATCAGCAACGCAATCAGTAGCCAGTCTCGGCGAAACCCCAACTCATTCAATGAACAGAGTCTGAACCGTTGTGTGTTTCCCCAACGTAGTTTTGCACTTGAAAGAAGGAGTAGACAGATGAAAAACGGATTTACCATTGGTCAGATCGCAAAAACAATGCGCTGTCACGAACGATCCGCACGCATGTATCTGCACGAAGTAAACAACACCGTTGATTTCTACGCCGATAATTTCAGTGAACTCGTGGACGTGCAGACAGTAATGGCGCTCTACCGCAAACATCGCGACAGCATCATCGGCCGTCGTCTCGCCACTTTGCTACAGACCTGATCTGCCCCGGTTGTCCAATGCTCCCAGCAGCCGTAACCCATTAATATAATCAATCCCCCGGCATAGATCCATTTGCTTTTCTGGTCTTGCCGGGGGATTTATCTTGCTAAATTTTCAACGCAGGAGCCAACTGCTCCTCGGTGGGCTCCGCTCAACAGTACCAGGGCTCGCTCAGCCGTGGCACAAAACGCGCATGCTCCCTTGCCACAACCGCTTCCATCCATCTTTGTTGCTGTGCCACGGCAGCGGGTGCCATTGCCAATGCATCCAGCGTCAGTGCCCAAACAGCATCGAAGATCGCCCGCCGTGTCGCCCCCCGTTTCTCCAGCGCTTCCACCTGCCCAATCATCTGTGCTTGCAACGCATCTACCTGGGGATCGGGGTGCTGCCACGGATAGACCAACGCCGCTTCATCAAATGGATGAACCAGCGCCTGAATCGAGGGTAGTGTCAACAGGGGTGACTGTGCCGTAATCAGCAGCCGAATCGCATATTGAATGGGCGCGACATGCTCGATGAGATCCAATTCGGCAATGGTCTGGAGCAGAGAGTGATAGCCCGCCACGCTGATCCACGGATTGAAGGCAACAAAGGTCGGGTTGAGAGGTAATCCAACTGCACGCAGATCCGCGACCGCGGCCACAAAATCAGCTCGACTGTGCCCCTTGTCCAACAGCCGGAGAATCTCATCGTCGACGGCTTCGACCGCGCTCGTGACAAAGAGACAGCCCGTGTCGCGCAGCGTGGGTAACAGCGCCGCATGTTTGCGCAGATGCTCCACCTTGATCGTCACATCGTAGGTGAGATCGGGAAACTCCGCGTGCAGCGCTTCCACAATGGGCAGCGCGTGGCCAGGGCCATTAAAGAAGTCGGGGTCACCAAAGGTAATGTGTTCGGCCCCCGCGGCCACCTGGTTGCGAATATCGGCCAGCACCACCTCGCGTTGGACCACCCGAAATTTGCCGCCATAGACGGGCACAATCGGACAGTGGCGGCAGGTATGTTTGCAGCCACGCGTCGCTTCTGTGTAACCCACCGTGCGCTGCTCACCGGGGGCCACTGCAACCACGGCATATTGATCGAGCGCGGGCAATCCCATGCGCAGGGGCGTCTGAAACCGTTGGCGCGCATGCGAAACTTGAGGCGGCGCAACGAGCGGAATGGCTGTGGTTCGCTGCTGCTTTTGCATGTGCAGCGTCTCCATCAGTTGTACGAGTGCATGTTCAAATTCGCCACCGAGGATCGTCTGGACCCCCAACCCCTGCAAATACTCCGCGTTGAGCGGCGCGTAGAGACCATAGCAGCAGAGATGCGCCCGCGCATTAATCTGCTGCACGCGCTTGATCAGCGGGACCGCAATACGCGTGGCCGTGTGCATGGGCAAATAGAAGCCAATGAAATCGGCTGCGGCCACATGCTCGGCATCTAGCGCGGTGAGGGCCAGATCGAGACAGGTGACCTTGGCACCGGCCGCGTGCAGCCATGCCGCCGGCGAAGCCAGCCCAAAGGGCTGCCGTCCCAACTCATAGGTAGAAATCAAGAGAACGTTCATGTGTAACATAGACTACGTGTCCTGCAACTGGTCCTGCAACTGGTCCTGCAACTTTCACAGTCGCCCAGCTACTCCGCGATTGCCCAGTCCACTTTGGGCTGCTGCTGCTGTTGTTTGCGACGACTCCGCTTGCCTTTGCCCCGGGATGATCGCTCCCCGCCTGACTGTAACGCCGACTGATCGGGCCAGCTCAAGCCAATGCGCCCGCGCTCTTTTTCAACTTTTTGAATTTCAACTGGAATCACGTCGCCAACCGTCAGCACCGTCCCGCGCGGAATCTGGCTGCGGTGCAGCAGTCCATCCTGCTTCACCCCAATGTCGATGAATGCACCAAAATCAACCACATTGCGCACGGTACCATCCAACGCCAACCCCGGATGGAGATCATCCATTGAGAGCACGTCGCTGCGCAGGATCGGCGCGGGCAGATCTTCACGCGGATCGCGCCCCGGACGCACCAGCTGCTCCAGGATATCGGCCAGCGTGGGCTCGCCAACATCGAGCGCGGCGGCCAACTCGGCCAGCGAATGCTCGCTGCGCAAGCGGGCGATCTTCTCTTCCCGTTCCGCCACTGGTGCGTTGGCCGCCAACTGAATCTGTTGGAGAATCTTTTTGGCTGCGCCATAACTTTCCGGGTGAATGGCACTGGCATCGAGCGGCTCGTCTCCATCGCGCACCCGCAGGAAGCCGGCGGCCTGCTCAAAAGCCTTGGGGCCCAGTCCACTCACGTTGCGGATCGCAGCGCGGGTGGAAAACGCCCCATGTTCGTCCCGATAGGCCACCACTCGCTCGGCTAGCTTGGGACCAATGCCCGCCACATAGGTGAGCAGCGCGGGTGAAGCTGTGTTGAGATCGACCCCCACCTGATTCACCACGCTCTCCACCACCGTGTCGAGCGAAGCAGCCAACTCCTTTTGGTTGACATCATGTTGATACATGCCCACGCCAATGCTCTTGGGATCGATCTTGACCAGCTCGGCCAACGGATCCTGCACACGCCGGGCAATCGACACCGCGCTGCGCAGGCTAACATCCAGCCCCGGCAGCTCGGCCTTGGCCAGCGGGCTCGCACTGTACACACTTGCGCCCGCCTCGTTCACCATCAGATAGTGCAGCGACTGGTCCTTGTACTGTTGCTGGATCAGATCGGCAACCAGTTGCTCTGTCTCGCGTGAAGCAGTTCCGTTGCCAATGGTAATCAGCGAAATTCCATGTTTGTTGATCAGATCGACCAACGTGCGCACGGCCGCGTCGCGCTGCTTCTGGGGCGGATGGGGATAGATCGTTGCTGTTTCCAACATTTTGCCCGATGCATCGACCACAGCCAGCTTGCAGCCGGTGCGATAGGCAGGATCGACGGCAAGGACCGTGTGCCCGGTGAGCGGCGGTTGGGTGAGCAATCCCCGCAGATTGGCGGCAAAGACCTGGATCGCGTGCTGCTCAGCCTGCTCGGTCAGGGTGCTGCGTACATCGCGCTCGATCGCGGGCAAGAGCAGGCGTTTGGCCGCGTCATCAATGGCCGCTTCCAGTTGGCTGGCAAAGGGCGAAAGCCGATTGGGAGAAAAGACCGCTGTGATCGCGCCGCGCCAATCCCGCTCCGGCACATCAATGGCGACGCGCAAAATCTTCTGTTCCTCCCCCCGATTGATGGCCAGGATCTGGTGGGGGCGCAGCCGATCGACCCGAAACTCAAAGTCATAGTAGAGCGCGTAGACCTCCCGCTCGTCCTCTGCGTCGTCGATCTTGCCCGCGCGGGCCGCGGCAAAGTTGAGCGCTTTTTCACGCGTCACCCGCCGCACTTCGGGGTGATCGCTAATGGTTTCCGCCACAATATCGCGCGCCCCAGCCAGTGCCTCGTCCACCGATTCTACCGCCTCGTTGAGAAAATCAACGGCCAGCGTCTCTGGCTCGGTGCCAGCGCGTGCTTGGGCCAGGATCTGCTCTGCCAATGGTTCCAGCCCTTTCTCCCGGGCAATCATGGCGCGCGTGCGTCGTTTCGGCTTGTAGGGCTGGTAGAGATCTTCCAGGGCCGTCAGCGTCTCCGCGGCCACCAGATCGGCGCGCAGCTCGTCGGTCAATTTGCCCTGCTCTTCGATCGACGCGAGGATGCTCGTGCGCCGTTCGTCCAGCTTGCGCAAAAACTCTAGCTGGCTCTGTATGGCGCGCAGCACTTCTTCATCCAGTCCGCCCGTTGCTTCCTTGCGATAGCGAGCAATAAAGGGGATGGTGTTTCCGTCATCCAGCAGCGCAATGGTGGCATCGACCTGCTGTGTGCGAATGGTGAGTTGGGTTGCGATCTTTTCTGCGTGAGTTTGCATGGTCCAAATCCGTTGGTCGTTTGCTCAATAGAACTTCATTATACGTGATCCCGCTCTGGGAGGGCAATATCCTCGGCATCCCGGCTCGAACGATTGTGCTATTGCTGCTGCTGCCCATGGCGCCCTAGCGTGCCCTAGGGCGCGGGGAGCGCGGCCACGAGATCATCCCCAATGTTCAGCCCAGAAAGTGCGGCCCCTTCCAGCCGCGGGTGGCAAAAGCCATCGCCACCAAAGTAGAGCGGGGGCAGATCCGCGGCACGTAAAAAACGTTCTGGGTGCAGCTCAAGTGGCTGCGAGTAGCGCCACCGTTTGAGCGCTGCCGCGTGCGTTTTGATGCGCCCCGACGTAAATGGCTGCAAGCTGGCTTGCAAGGTCGCCAACAATTCTGCATCTGGCGCGTCGTAATGACGTTCGCTATACTCTGGCCCCGCGTGTACCGTCACCAGCGTCGCCGCGGGCGAAATGCCCTTGGCCTGATTATCCGCAATCCAGCTGATGTCGGTGCCCGGGCGTTGGACCGCGCCCGGCGCGGGCAACTCGATCTTGCCCTCGAGCCAAAAGAGCCCACAGAGGCAAGGCGCATAGCGCACCTTGGCGAGCGCGTCCCGATCCGCCGCGGCCAGGGAAACCTCGCCAGCAGCGAGCAACGCCAATGATTGTGGGACCGGTGGCGTCAGGATCAGCGCGTCGGCCCGATGGGCTTCTCCCGCTTCGTCCGCCACCAACCAGCCACCGTCGCGCACCGCGATCCGGGCAATTCGGCGATCGGTGATAATTGTGGCCGCATCGGTGCCATTCAGGCCGGCGGAGAGGTGCGCAGCCAACGCGTTCATGCCGCCGCGGATGGCGTAGCGCGGGTGTCCATCGTTGGGGCTGTCGCCCAGGCTGCCATCGCTCCAGCCCGTGCCCCAAACGTAGGCGAGATCCGCCTCCTGCCAGCACTCAACTGCTTGGCGGAAGCGTGGATCGCGCACCGTGAAAAATTGCGCGCCGCTGTCGGCCAGGCCCGGCCCAATCGCACGCGTGGCCAGCCGGCCACCCACCCGCGCGGCCTTGTCGATCACCGTGACCAGATGACCCGCGTCCACAAGCTGCCGTGCAGCCATCAACCCACAAATACCAGCACCGACGATCACGATCTGCTGTTGCATGTTTCCCCGCTCTCCCGCGCTATTTCTACTGGCCTATTTCTACTGGCCTATTTCTACTGGTCTATTTCAACTGACCTGTTTCTACTGGTCGCCTGCTACTGGTCGACGGTCTAGCCAATTCGGTTCGACCCTTCTATTGCTGCCCATCTACTCCCGGCCCAGTGCTGCCAGGGTGGCCGCCAGGATCGCTTCCTGCTGTGCACCACGGGCAACGGTCGCGACCTGATCGCCGGGCTGTGCACCATACCAGCCGAATTGGGCGTGGTTGCCCCCCTCAATGGCCACATATGTCGTGTCGGCGGGCAGCAAGGGCGCGGCCGCGGTGATGTCCGCGGGGAGCGCCAACCCATCCAGCGTGCCATAGATGGTGGTCACCGCGAGATCGGTGCGCGCTGCCAGCGAATCTGCCGCCGCGGGGTAGGCCGCCCACAACACTAATGTGTCGATGACGCCGGGATGCTTGGCCACAAAGTTTGCGGCCATCGCGCCGCCCAATGAGTGGCCCCCAATCGCCCAGCGCTCGATCGTGGGATGCGCGGCAATGACCTCGGTCGCCCGATCGGCGTCGAGCACCGCCAGATTGAGTGGCATCGGTGTGATCGCCACAAAGTAGCCCGCCGCGGCGATCTGCTGTGCCAGCGGCGCGTATGCCCGTGGATCCACCCGGCCACCGGGGTAGATGATAAAGCCGGTGGTCGGATCAATGGCCGTGGGGGTAAAGGTGAGCCAAAGCGTGTAGTCGACAGTCACCGCGGGGTTGCTCTCCAGCGCGGCCAACGCCGTGGGCATGGGATCGGCCGCCTGCGCAGCCCACCACACAAAGCCCACGCCCGCTACTGCCAAGCTAATGACTATCACCGTGGCTAGATAGGCGAGACGCCCCCGCCAGCTTAAATTTCGGAAACGCATCTCTGCTCCAGTTTCAGTATGCCAGCTTCATCATTGTGATTGTGCCAGATCGGCCAGCACCATCTCCGCGGCAACTTTGCCCGAAAGCGTCACCATGGGCACGCCGCCACCGGGATGGGTGGTGCCGCCGGCAAAATAGAGGCCACGCACGTGGGGCGAGCGATTGTGGGGCCGCCGAAACGCGTTGGTCGCGTTGTTCGATGAAATGCCATAGAGCGCCCCTCGCCATGCACCGGTCTGCGCGGCCAAATCGACTGGTGTGCGGACCGTCAGGTGGCGAACGCGGTCGCGGATATCTAACCCGAAAGCGGCCAATCTGTCAAACAGACGGGCGCGGTACGCGGGCTCATCCCGCTGCCAATCAAAATTGGCCTGCGTTGTCGCGGCGAGCGCGGGCGCGTTGACCAGCAGAAACCAATTTTCGTGACCGGGCGGCGCGTGGCTGGCATCGCGCTTGCTCGTGATCGAGAGGTAGATCGTTGGCTCGGTGGGGGGAATGCCCCGTTGAAAGATGTCGGCAAATTCGCGCTGATAGTCTGCCGAAAAGAAGATGTTGTGGTGCGCCAGGCGCGGATAGTGCCCCTCGACCCCCAACAGCAGCACATAGCCCGAGCACGATGTCTCTTGCCGCTGCAACCTTATCTGTCGAGCCGGGGTGGCAATGTTTGCGGGCAACAGCCTGCTGTAGACGGTCGTGACATCGACGTTGGCAACCACCGCGGCCGCGGCAACGTTGGTGCCATCGGCCAGGGTCACGCCCTCTACCGTGCCGCCGCTCACATCGATCGCCGCGACCGCGGCCCCCGTGCGGATCTCGACCCCCAATTCGAGGGCCAGCTGTTGCAGCGCACGGGCGATCGTATAGATCCCGCCCCGGGGATACCAGACCCCGCCCGTCAGCTCTACATCCGCGATCACGCCCAGCGTGGCCGGTGCTTGATAGGGGCTGGCCCCCACATAGGTGGCAAAGCGCCCGAGCAGTTGACGCAGGTGGGGCGAATGGACGTGGCGCCGAATCACCTGATCGAGTGTCAACCAGGGGTCGACTTGCAGGAGCGAGAGGGGTGACACCCGCAGCAGGCTGCGCCAGCTCACCGGCTCTTCGTAGATAAAGGCTGGGCCGGTGATGCGATGTAGCTTGGCGGCATAGGCGAGAAAGGCCAGATAGCCCTGCAGATCCCGCTCGTCGAGTTGGGCGATCTGTGCAGCGAGGGCCGGCCAATCGCGCGTCAGATCGAGCATCTGGCCATCGGGATAAAAGTAGCGCGTCAGCGGCTCCACCGGTTCGAGGTCAAGGTAGTCGCTCAGCTGTCGACCGGCCGCGGCAAAGAGTGCTTCGAAGACGGGGCGCATGGTGATGACCGAAGGGCCAGTGTCCCAGCGGAAGCCGTCGGCACGAATCTCGCCCATTTTCCCGCCGACCCGTGCATTCTGCTCCAGCATCAACACCCGCTTGCCCGCCGCGGCCAGCCGGATTGCCGTGGCCAGGCCGCCGATCCCCGCGCCAATGATGACAACTGGATCTTCTCCAGGCCCTTCTTTTTCGTGTGCTAGGTGAGTTGCTACCGCTTTACCCATTGGGCAACTGTCTCCCTTTCCAGCGTGGACCGCCCTGGTAGTGCCAGCGAATGGCCTGCAGCGCAATGTGGCTCATGAGCAGCACCGAGAGCGGCATCAACAGTGCGTCTTGTACCCGTTGTCCGGTGGCATGGGCCGTGAGTGCCCGCACCAGCCAGCCCAATCCAATGAGCAGCAGTGGCCAAAGGGGCCAGACTGCCCCTGTCCCCCCCGGCCAGAGCAGCTCCGTCCCCAACCAGAGCCATGGCCCCACAAAGATCAACAGGTGAAGGAGCGTGGAAAGCAGCAACAGGCGCACCGAGTTGCCATGCCCCGCCAAGATATTCTTCGCATAGCCAAGGGTGGTCTCCGGCCAGTCCCTGTACATGCGGCAGCGGATCAGGCCCGCGGCGTCGGCCATGCGCAGCTGATTGCCCTCGGCCTTAATGCGCTGCGCCAGCCGCATGTCATCGAGCACCTGGGCGCGAATGGCCGCGTGGCCACCGCTAGCCATGTACGCCGAGCGCCGAAAGAGCATACATTGCCCATTCGCGGCCGCGGCCACGGGGTGGGGGGTGCGATGCACCAGCGCAATGGGCAGGTAGGCCCAAACCGCAAAGCCCATGAGCGGCACCACCAGCCGTTCCGCCCAGCTGACGGTCACTTGCGTGGGCCAGACGGTAAGCAGATCCGCACGCTGCTGCTCTTGCATGGCGACGACCGCGGCCAGCGCTCCGGGCTGCCACTGCACATCGGCGTCGGTGAAGAGCAGCAGTTCATGTTGCGCGGCCGCGGCGAGTTGATGACACGCCCAGTTCTTCCCCGTCCAACCGCGTGGCAGTGGTTGCCCCGCCAGCGCCCGAAATCGTCGATCATCTGCGGCTGCCGCTGTTGCCACCGTCGCGGTCCCATCGGTCGATTGATCATCGAGCAGCAACACCTCAAAGTTGGGATAACATTGTTGCAGCAGCGCGGTGACGGTGGCCGCAATCTGTTCGGCTTCATCGCGTGCGGGAATCAGAATCGAGACGCCGGGTGATGCCGTGCGCTGCTCCCCCGTCGGTTGCACGGAGAGGCGCGGGAATGCAAAGCCGTTGTGGAGGGCAATCACCAGCATCCCCAGCAGCGTAACGGTCGCCACCGCGGCCAACCCACTCAAGGCCCGTTGCTTCCCGACCGATTCCAACGCAGCCGGGGGCGCTGACGCAGATCGACCCGATGTTTCCAGCCAACAATGGCGAGATTGAGCGCGCCAATCACCGCGGTCTCCCAGGTGCCGGGACCCATATCGATGCTCTCCCAGCGAAATGGTTCCCAGAGCAGATAGAGCACCATGCCACCCAGCGCGGACACGACGGCCCAGCCATTGGTGCCAAAGAGCCAGGTGGCGATGCCGAGTAAGAAGCCGCCAATGGTTGGGCCTTCCCAGATCGTGAGGCCACACCAGATGCCGCCACTGGTCGCCACCGCCTTGCCGCCCCGCCCGCGCAAAAATGGCGTGTAGGCATGGCCCAGAATCGGTGCAATTGCAATCAGGATCAGCTGCCAACCATCGAAGGCCAGGCCAACGTGGGCCAAGCCAACGGGGATGGCTCCCTTCAAAAAGTCGAGCAGCAGCGCCACCCCGGCCGCGCCTTGGCCCCGTCCCTCTTTGAGCGCGGCGCGCAACACATTGGTCGCGCCGGGATTGGCATCGCCCTCCGTGCGAATATCGGTGCCCAACCAGAAGCGCCCGATCCAGACCGAAAAGGGCAGCGTGCCACTGAAAAAGGCCAGCAACAGCCAGAGCAACAGCTCACTAGTTCTCTCCATTATTTCACCTGCAAGCTTGCTAGCAGCGCACTGATCTGCTCAACGAGTTGGCGCTGTTGCTCGGCCCGGCTAATGGTGCTGCGGCCATCGCCCAACTGCGCGCCGTAATAGCCAAATTGACTGTGATTGCCGCCGACAATCGGCAGCAATCGGGCCGTGTCGGGGAGCAGATCGCGGTTGGCCAAGATCGTGTCCGGATCGGCAATGCCATCCGCGGTGCCATAGATTTTGGTAACGGGCAGCGTGAGATTGGCCAAACTCCACGTGGCTTCCTTGGGATGGGTTGTGCCCACCAGCAGCAGCGCCTGGGCCACCTTGGGATATTGATGGACGAAGCGCGCGGCCAATGCGCCCCCGCGCGAGTGGCCGCCCACCACCCAATGATCGATGATGCTGTTCCGGATCGTCGTCCGCACATAGCCGTGGACCGCGGCTTCCTGCTCGGCCCGTGGCGCGCTGCGATAGGGTAGTTTGACGATGATGACGGGGTAGCCGCGCTCGGCCAGCGCGTGGGCCATGGGCAGATATGCACGTGGATCGACCATGCCGCCGGGGTAGAAGATCAGCCCCGCGGGCTGCGAGTGCTCCATTGGCATGACTTCCAGCGCCGGCCCTTCCTCGGCAATGTAGATTTCCGGTGACGCGGGCAGGCTGGCAAAGTCAAAGCCCTGGGCCTGGAAGGAGCGAAATTGCCAGATCAGAAAGAGCAGCCCCGCGCTGATCCAGATGATCCGCACCAACTTGCCAATCGATGGGAATAGGGTGCGTTGCATCTCAGCCCTGCCGCGTCACTGCCATGGGCGAGCGCAAAGTGTTGAGCACGGCACAAGTCTGCTCCACGGCCCGGTGCAACTGTTCAATCGTCTCTGCCGACGCGGGTGAAGTAATCGTTGGGGTATAGCTCATCTGCTCCAGCTTGATCGGCGCGGCCTCTGCCTGGGGCAGGCCCACGACCGGGGCCATGTCGAGCCCCCCTTCAATGGTGATCTCCACATTGTCGAGTGGGATCTTCAGCAGGGCCGCCTGCAGCAGATAGGTGTGGACGAGACAGCTTGCCAGCGCGCCCAGCACCATCTCTGGTGAGCTGGGACCGAGCGAATGGCCGGCCAACCCCGGTGCCGAATCGCTGATGACAATGTAGTCGCCCATTTTGACCGGCCGCACACCGGTGTTGCCCGCCACGTGTGACGTCGCGGTGAGGCGCACCAGCGCGCCCGCGGGATCGCTGGTGAATTGTTCACGCCGTTCGGCCAGTACCCCGGCCTTGCGTTCGAGATAACTATCTAGAGCTGCCATGTGATCGCTTTCTAGCTTATCGTTGATTGATCTCCTCGCCCCATTTTATGCCGCGCCGCCAGCATCGGCAAACTGGGCAAAAGCGTGCGAGCCAACAGCTGCTCCGAGAAAAGATGAGTGCGTTGCACCGACCGGCGGCGCATCGAAGCATGCGTTCACCAACTGTCGGTGCATTGCACTCCCTTGCGCTCTACGCATGTCCCAAATCAGAAACAGACTCTCTTCTGGTAGAAAAAGATGTAGGTAAGGATAAGCTGCAAGGGGAGCAGCTGTGGAGCATGCTGGTGAGGTATCAGTGCTAGCCCCAATCTGGCATGAGGTGTATTTTACGTTGCATTAGGTCAACTGTGGGAAGACGAGTGCGTTGCACCGACCGGCGGCGCACTCATCTTTTATCGAAGCATGCGTTCACCAGCTGTCGGTGCATTGCACTCCCTTGCACTCTACGCATGTCCCAAATCAGAAACGAATCTTTCAATGGGTGTAGTGGAGTTGCAACCCGCTGCTAACAGCGAGAAGCCGCGTCAGCGGCTATGGCTCAGCAGTTGAGCCCGCTTCTTGCGGTTAGCAGCCCAATTGATTAATGCTTCTATTCAGCGGTTGATTAGTGCTGCTGTTGTCATTGCAAATTCTAGCAACGCACCCGCCCTCAACAACTGGCTTCCACCAGTCCACACTTTGTGATAAACTGGCAGGCAGCGCAAGCAGCAGAGCGATCTACAGCAAATTAACCGCAAATCTACCAATTGTGCGGACACCCACGCCACTGCCGACGGCCCATGACTGAATTAGCTCGCCTAACCTATCTCGACTTTGATCTGGCCATTGAAGCGTTGCCCGCGCAAGCCGCTGACGCGCCAACCCATCGCGCCCGCGTGCTCAACTCGCCGGCTGGGCAGGCCACGGCTGATTTCAGGCTGCCCTTCAATGTCCACGAATTGGAGAACTACATCCTCAAAATGGCGCGGCCCCGGCGCTCTGTTCGCAGCTTGCATTCCGAGGAAGGGGCCGCGGCGCTCGACTTTGGCCGGCGGCTCTACGATGCCGTCTTCCGCGACGAGGTGCGCGATGCCCTGCGCCGCAGCCTCGACGCCGCGGATCGGCAGCCGGACCAGGGCTTGCGCATTCGCCTCTGGCTGGCCGAAGCCGAAGATCTGCTCGACCTGCCGTGGGAATATCTCTATGACCCCACCCACCGCCGCTTCTTCTGCCATTCGGTGGCGACGCCGCTGGTGCGCTATCCACAGCGGCCCCGGCCCATGGCGCCGGTTGTGGTGACGCCGCCGTTGCAGGTGTTGGTAATGATCGCCAACCCAACCGATGTGGCCGCGCTCGATGTGGAGGAGGAGTGGCAGAAGGTGCAGACTGCGTTGGCCCCGCTGGCCGCGCGGGGGCTGGTCGAGTTGACGCGGCTGGAGGCCGCCACCTTGCCCGCGCTGCAACGGCAATTGCGACAGGGGCGCTATCACATCTTCCACTTTGTGGGCCACGGCGGTGTGCACCCGCGCACCGGTGAACAGGTGCTCTCGCTGGAGGATGCGCAGGGGCGGGCGCGGGCAGTGGGGGGCAACCACCTGGGCACCTTGCTACGCGATCACCGCTCGCTGCAACTGGTGCTGCTCAATGCGTGTGAGGGCGCACGCACCGCGGTGAACGATCCTTTCGCGGGCGTGGCCCAACAGCTGGTGTTGCAAGGCATCCCCGCGATCATCGCCATGCAATTCGAGATTACCGACAGCGCTGCGATTCTGCTGGCCCACGAATTCTACACCGCGCTCGCGGATGGCTATCCGGTGGAGGCGGCGTTGGCCGAGGCGCGCAAGGCGATCTTTGTGGCCGAAAATGATGTGGAGTGGGGCACGCCGGTGCTCTACACCTGGGCCAACAGTGGCCAACTCTTCTCGCTTGCCTCGCCGCCGACTCAGCCAGTCGATGAGTTGACTGTTGATGAACAAGTGCTGACTGAACCGGTGCACGTGGATGTGCCACGGGATGAGAGCGCAGCGGATGAGAATGAGGTTGCCGAGACTGAAGCGGAGGACGTGACAGCAGAGCCGACAGCCACGCCGACAATCGAGCCTGATACTTCCTCTGTTCCTGAACCGGAACTGGCTGCAACCATACGTGACGCCACTCCAAACACTCAGGACGCAGCACGCACAACGGTTGTGGAGACGCAACCCACCACCCCACCGCAGGCGACAGCACAAAAACGGTGGGGCCGAGTGCTCCTAATTGTTGCGGCGCTGCTGATTGTGGGCTATCTGTTGGTGGCGGGCATCAATTCCTATCAACAATCACAACAACGGGCCGTGGCAACGGCCACCCGACAAGCGCAGGTAGCGGTGGCCATGGCACAAGCCACCGCCACCGGGTTGGCCCCGCTGGTGGCCGCGGATATGGTCGCCTCCGTGCCCGAGTTGCGGCCGCTGCTGGATCGCTTCGACATGCGGCTGGTAAATGTGCCCGCGGGGCCATTCCGCATGGGCAGCCCCGATGGTGTTGGGTCCAGTGATGAACATCCCCAATTTAGCATGGAGGTGGTTGACTTCTGGATCGGGCAGACCGAGGTGACGAACGCGCAGTACCGGTCATTCGTTGAGGCCGGGGGGTATGACGATGAGCGTTGGTGGACTGAATCTGGTTGGACATGGCGCACTGAGAACGCAATCACGGAACCACGCTATTGGACCGACGAGCGCTGGAACGGCGAGCAGCAGCCGGTGGTGGGGGTGAGCTGGTACGAGGCCGATGCCTACGTGGCGTGGCTCGCTGCCGAGACAGGACTTACATTACGGCTGCCCACAGAGGCGGAATGGGAAAAGGCTGCACGTGGACTGAATGGGCAGCGCTACCCCTGGGATGATGCCGAACCGACCGCGCAGTTGCTGAACTATAATGAAAATGTTGGCCAAACCGCTCCCGTGGGCAGCTACCCCGATGGGATCAGCCCCTATGGCGCGCTCGATATGGCGGGCAACGTGTGGGAGTGGACCGCGACCGTGTGGCGTGATGATTACATCGACTACGCGGATTCAGTGGATCAGGACCGTGAGGAGACAGCACTTCGTGCGTTGCGTGGGGGTTCGTGGTACCTCAATGCTTACGACGTGCGCTCTGCCAATCGCTTCAGGTTCACTCCGGACTACCGTAGCTACTACTTCGGTTTTCGTATTGTGTTCGCCCCCGGCAGTTGATCGCTCTGTCTCTGGTAGCTCTGTTCTCTGGAATTGTGCTGCCACTCTGGAACTCTGGCTGGGGTGTGCCCTTCGACATGTACTGGGCGCATGCATCAATCTGGCACAAGCACAGGCCCGGCATCGCAAAGATGCCGGGCCTGTTTTTATCCACCCACCCGCTATCGCCGCAGCGACAGCCGTTGCAGGTAGCCGCGCAGGCGGATCCAGCGTTCGCGGCTGGCGTTGGTGAGCTGCTTGCGCTGGGCGCTGCTGCCATAGCGCACGCCGTTGATCTCGTGGCTGAGCGCGGTCACTTCGCGGGCGACGTGGCGGCCCACGTCCTGGGTTTGGCTCTGGCGTTGCAGGATGTAATCGGCGAGGCCGCGGCCATACTCGAGCACCGTCTCGCCCGATTGCAGTGGGCGTCCCCAGCGGCGTCCCCACCGTTGCAGCGCGGCCCACGGCTCTTCGCGCGCCTGTTGGTAGCGCACTGCCAGCCGCACCACCCCCCAGATCAAGAGGCCGAGGGGCAAGAGCCAGAAGAGCATCTGCCAATTCCACGATTTCGTGCCTTCGCTGCCCGTTGTAATCGGCGGCAGCGGCAGCGCGGATTGCTCGGGCAGCGTCGACAGATCGGGCAGCCCAACGCGCGTCAACTCGGCACGCCCCGCGGTCGGCTCAAAGGGGATCCAGCCATAGTCGGGGAAGTAGACTTCGGGCCAGGAATGGGCCTCGCTCTCGGTGATCAGCCACGCCGTCTCGGCCGGCAGCCAGCGACCCACGGCATAGCCGGTGGCGAAACGAGCGGGCAGCCCAACCAGCCGCGCCATCACAATGAATGCGGTGGCATAGTAATCGCAGTAGCCCCGCTGCAGATCAAAGAGAAAATAGTCCGCGACATCGGGCACGTTGCTGGTTGGCCTGGGCACATCGAGGTCATATTCATATTGGCGCAGGAACTGCTCAATTGCCCGCGCCTTGCCATAGAGCGTTGGCTGCTCCGCGGTCAGCTCCGCGGCCAGGGCGCGGGTGCGATCGGTAATGGTGTCGGGCAGCTCCAGGTGGATCGCATAGTCAGGCGGGAGCGGGTTGGCCGCGTCCCAGTTGGGCGCGTCCGCCAACATGCCGGTACTCACCGCGGGGATCGTTGAGATGATGGTGTAGGTACGCGCTCGCTGTTGCAGCGCCACCAGATCGCCATCCGCGCGCAGTTGGGCCGCGTATTCAATGCCCGGCTCCAGCGGCTCGGGCGCGGCATAGAGCACCGGCGAATTGATATAGAGCGTGACGCTCTGCACCAGCTCGCGGCGGCCCGTGGTGGGCGGTGTGGTCCACGCGCGGTTGGCATTCTGCTCCGTGAGGGTGAGGGTGGCGGGATTGTCCCAGCCGGTGCCGTCGTAGC
Organism: Caldilineaceae bacterium; assembly: GCA_965228585.1. Taxonomy (GTDB): domain Bacteria; phylum Chloroflexota; class Anaerolineae; order Caldilineales; family Caldilineaceae; genus JAHBVH01. The sequence continues at coordinate 670,074 of CBDDHX010000002.1, read as the reverse complement.
GGGTGAGGGTCGCGCCGCGCATGTAATGGCCCGGCGGTGGGATCACCTCGTCAAAGTCGCCATAGGAGGGCGCGTCGTAGTACGCGGTTTCGTTGGTGCGCACCTGCATCACCGGCTTCTCCCCCAGATCCACGTTGCCACCGAGCAGAAAGGCATTGGGCAGGCCACCCGCGCCCGCGCCGCCGCGCCGCGAGATCCCGGCCAATTCGGGGAAGAGGCGACCGCGCAATGCTTCCAGCCCCGCATCGACCGGTTGAATGAATTCATAGTAGCGCACGACCAGCGGGCGGTAGTAGAGATTGGGCAAAATTGCAGCCACGAGGAAGAGGAAGAAGCCGATCAGCCCAATGGCCACCACGCGATCGATGGCCAGATCCGAGCTGTAATCGAGCCCTTGCTGTTGCCAGCGTTGCACGAGCTGCCGCTGATCGAGCAGCAGGTGGAGCAACAGAGCCAATGCCACGCCGGCCAGCAGCAACATGCGCTCGGTGCTGGTGTAGAGCACCAGCGTACCCAGCAGCCAGAGCAGCGGCAAGGTGCTGAGCAAGCCGCGCTCGGTGCGGCGCAGGAGCCAGACGGTCAACGCGCTGATGCTCCAAAAGAGCGTGCCGGCGATAATGGCAAAGATGAGATTGTCCTGGGCCGCACCGCCACCCTGCACCCCTTGCCACCAGAGGTCAAAGCGCACAATGAGCTGCTGCCAATCCGCGATCACCGCCTGACCCAGGGCCAGCCAGCTGCCGCTGATCGCGGTCTGCCAAAGCTCGACCGGCCCCGGCAGCCAGCCGGTGAGTGCGTGGCTGAGGAAGATCAGCCCGGTGAGCAGAAAGAGCAGTGCCAGCCCCAGCCCCCGCAGCCATGAGCGGGCCGCCGGGGGGCGGGGCGCGCGCCAGCCAAGCAACAGCCACGTGGTGAGCACCGCGGTGGGGCCAATTAGATCGAGGCCCGCCTGAATGCGCCGCAACTCTTCGATGCGATTTTCGCCCAGCGCCAGCGCGGGCAGCCAGGTGAACGCAAGCGTGCCAACGAGGACGAGCCAGCCAAGGTGGGGGCGGTAGCGGTCGCGCAGCCAGCGATAGCCGCGAATGGCCCAATGGGACCTTGCGACCGGCTGGAGTGGTTCATTCTCTTCCCATCTTCTTTCCTGGAGCATTGGTTATCCCACTTCCTCTTCCACGTCAATGCTGACAGCGCCGCCGGTCGGGGTGCTGCGGATCACGCGGCGGGTGCGCCGAAAGGTGAGCGCCGGGGGCAGTTGTGCCGTGCTCAGCAGCGTCTGCACCGCGATGCCATGGCGCGCCAGCAGTGCAGCCAGAGGCTCCTCCGTGTCGGCCGCGCGTTCTTCCTCATCCACCAAGACCACGCTGCTCTGAATGCCCGCCCGCTGCAGGTGGATCAGCTCGGCCAGCCACGGCGGGCTCTCCGCTCTCTCACCGTTGTCTGGCGCAGTGGGCTGCACCGTCACCACCATGATCGTGGCCTGTTTGCCCAGTGACGCCCGGGCGCTGCGCAACAGATCGGCCAGCGCGGTGGCAGTGGGCTGGAGCGGGGCCAGCGCGGCGAGCACGCGCCAGAGCTGGGCCTGGCCACTCTGTGGCGGCACAAGTATAGCGTTCGCGTCTGGGGCCGCTGGCGCGTTGGCTGGCGCGATTGATGGATCTGGTGTTGGCGTTGGGCCGGAGATCGTAAAGAGACCGACCGCGCGCCGTTCATCATCCTGCAGCAGCTCAGCGGTTAGGCTCGCGGCAATGACGATGCTATATTCGAGTGTGCCCGCTTCGCCACTGCCCCGCTGCACCTGTTGATCGAGATCGAGCAATACCCAGATCGTGCCGCTGGGCTCCCGCTCCATCTCCTTCACCATTAGCATGCCCCTGTGCGCGCTCATGGGCCAATGGACGTGGCGCAGGCTGTCGGTTGGCTGATAGGCACGCACGGCGGCCGAAGGTTGGTTGCCCAAGAGCGGTCGGCGGCGGCGAGCCGTGCCCCCTTCATTGCCCGCGGGCATGGCCACCGTGGGCAGCCGCAACACACGCGGATAGATGATCACCGTATCGGTGGCGGCGGACGCGATGGTCAACGTGAAGAGGCCAAAGGGGTCGGCCAGATGGAGCGCGTGGGGGCCAAGTTGATAGAGACCGCGCTGGCGACAGCGAACTTTGCTGTGCCAACGGTAGCTGGCGTGGCCCCCGGTCCCAACCACGCGTCCCGTTTGATAGCCGGGCAGGGTGCTGCCATCGCGCACCTCGGCCCAGAGCACCGGCAGTGCGCTTTGATTGTGGAGCACGAACTCTTCCTCCAGCTGATCGCCAGCGACGAGAATGGTGCTGACGCGCTTGCGGGTCAGGGTGACGGCGGTGGCCTGGGCACGCACCCAGTAGATCGCAACCGCGTAGAGCCCAACGAGTACCACGAGCAACACCACCCAAATGGGATGGGGCGTCACGATCTGGTTAAAGAGAATGAGCGGCACCAGCAACAGCGGCCAGAGCACCTGGTGGCGGATCTCCACGTGGGGGGGCAGCTCGCGATTCCACTGCGTGTTGAGTGCATTGGGAATGCTTTGCCACCACCACTTTCTCCACCATTCTCTCCACCACTGTTTCCACCAGTGTTTCCACCAGTGCTGTGCACTGGTCATGCTGGTCGTTGGAAGTTGTTGCGATTCGTCTGGGTGCAAACGGGCCATGATTTGCCTGGGTCGCGTTCCTGTGTCAGAATTTTCGTATGATTGGTAACCGTCAAAGTAGTACGCCACTATGTCACGTCACTATATCACGCCACTATATCACCATCAACGAGAGATACATGTCAGCATGACTACTTCCACCCCGTCAGGGTCAGGTTCATTGCAACCCGGCCCAGAAGATTCCAAGCGCGCCGCCGCGCCCACCACCAACCCCGACGGCACCCGGACTGCATTGGTGGCCGGGCCGCTGCGGAAAGTTGCGGGCGCACCGGGGGAGAGCCATGCCCTGTTGCCACTGCTCTTGCCCGCGGGGCTGAGCCAGGCCGGGGTGGGGGGGCGTTTCTGGTTGGCCCGTTGTGGACCGAACAGCGGCGCCGCGACCGTGGCTGAGCGCACCGAGCATTGGGAGATCTATCTGCGGCGGCCACTCTACGCGGCCATGCAGCATCCCATCGACGCGCCAGCGCCGTTGGAACGGTGGGAGCTGCTGCTGCCACTCACGGCGGATCCGGGCTATCGTTGGTTGGCTGCCCAACCCGAAGGTGCGCCAATCAATCTGTTGGGACCCTTTGGCACGGGCTATCAATTGCAGCCGACCGCGCGCAATTTGCTGTTGCTGGCCGATTCGACGCACTGGCCGCTGCTCTTGGGCCTGGGGGATCAGATGTTGGATCGGGGTGGGCGGGTGACATTGTTGTTGCGGCTGGAGAGCCAGCCACAGAGCAGGGCAATCCGGGAACAGCTGCCGATTCCCATGGAGATGCGGCTGGCGACCGATGAGGAGCATTGGCAAGCCCACCTGGCGGAAACCATCCATTGGGCCGACCAGATCGCGGTCGCCTTGCCCTGGCCAGCGTTGGTTCCACTGGCACAGGCCATCGAGCGCCATCGATTCCGCTTTGAAACGAATTTCGCCCATGCGCTCGTGCAGGCGGACCTGCTCTGTGGCGTTGGTGCTTGTCTTGCCTGTGCCGTGCCGACGCGCGAGGGTGGGTACACCCGTGCTTGTGTCCACGGCCCCGTCTTTGATCTAAAGACGCTCTTCTAATCGGCTGGCTAACGCGCTCAGGTACTCACGCGCTCAGGTAATCGTGCCAGAGCAGGCGCGTGGCAACCGCGCGCCAGGGACGCCACGGCTCGGCGAGGGGCACGGTTGCGGCAGCGGTGGGGCGGTGCTCTAACCGAAAGAGCTTTTGCAGCGCGACCTGAATGGCCAGATCCCCACCGGGCCAGACATCGGGGCGACGCAAACACATGAGCAGATAGACCTGCGCGGTCCAGGGACCGATGCCGGTGAGTGCGGTTAGCCGCTTTGCCACGGCCGCGTCATCTAGTTCGTGTAGCGACGGCAGGTCGAGTTCACCGTTGGCCACGGCCGTGGCGAGGACGCGGCCATAGCGGCTTTTTTGGCGGCTGAAGCCAACGGCACGCAATGTGTCATCCTCCAGGGCCAGCAGATTTGCAGGGGTTACGTCGCCCACCACAGCCACGAATTTGTCGAAGGTTGCACGTGCCGAAGCCAGCGAAACCTGCTGCTCCAGAATCAGCAGCAGCAGGGTGGCAAAGCCTGGCTCGCGCTGGAAGAAGGGGGGCATGCCATGGGCCGTGACAATCGCGGCCAACTTTGCGTCACGCGCACAGAGCTCGTGGACCGCGTCGCCAAATGTTCTCTCGTTCAGTTCGATGATCCGATCCTCCCATTGGCCAGCATCACAGCCATTTTAGGCTGGCACCAGCTCTTCCAACCCATAGAGTGCACAGGCATTCTGCCCCATGATCGCCGGGCGCAGATGTTTGGGGAAGATGCGCGCAGTGAAATCGGGCGTGTCGCCGTCCCAGTGAGGATAGTCGGTTGAGAAGATGAGCATCTTTTCGGCGTCAAACATGTCGAGAATCGTGTGCAGGTGCTTGAGATCCTCCGGCTCTTCGACGGGCTGGGTGCTGAGCCGAAAATGTTCTTGGACGATTTCGCTGGGTAGCCGATCGACCCAGGGCGTGGTCATGCGCAGGGCCTTCCAGTTTTTGTCCAATCTCCATAGAATGGGTGGCACCCACGAGACGCCCCCTTCGAGCAGCACAAACTTAAAGTCGGGGAACTTGGCAAATGCGCCTTCCAACACCAGGCTGACCATGTGGCCGATGTAGCTGCTGACCAGATTGGTGTGCCATTCAAAGTAGCTGCTGGGGTAGCCCAGGTTGGTCGGCGCGCCCGAAAGCCCCACGCCTTCGGTGCCGGGATGGATCGCGACGGGCAGCTTGTACGCGGTTGCGGCTTCATAGATGGGGTGGAAATAGCGCTGCCCGTAGGCTTGGCGGGCCGAGCTGGGCATGATCACCTGTACCACGCCGGGCAGGTCACCCAGGCGTTGGATCTCGCGCACTGCCGCGTCAATATCGTAGGGATAGACCGCGATCGACGCGCGGTAGCGGGGATCCGCGCTCAACCACTCTTCGACAATGACATCGTTGATGGCAGAGATGAGGGCAATCGCGTAGTCAGCCTCGGGTGAAAGACCCAGGTGTAGCACCGAGCCGGTGTTGAGAATGCCATAATCGATCTGATTGGGGGTGAGCCAGTGATCGGCCAGCGCTTTGGGGCTGACTTCAATGCGGCTGCCATCCTCCAACACCGCGTCTGGGCGATTGACACCGTTGGGGTTCCAATAGCCGAGCCCGCCCGCGGATCGGTTGCCACTTTCGAGCCGCATCCGCCATGGTTGGGCCAGGCGCGGCAGGATTTTTTCTACCGGCACGCCGGGGTGAATATCGGTATCAACAATTGTGTATTCTTTGCGCATTGTCTCTACTCTTTTGCCTTGGACTTATGCACGGAGAAGAGCCAGCAAACGCTTGGCCTGCTCTCCACTCCTCCGCCCTTCTCGGGGCACAAGTCACGTTACTTTGCATATTTTGCACACGTTGCCGCGTGCGTTCTCGTTGGTACGTATTTTCGCACAGGATGCACGAGTCGGCAATGTGGTGGATTGGCATGGATCTGTATATTGGTTGGGAAGAAGCTACGCTGTGGCCGATGGTCATGGCGTGCATGGCTATCCTCTTCTCTCTCTATGACATCTGGACTCACGCAGCCTGTCGAGAAGAGCCAGCAAGGCTCGGCCTGCTCTCCACTGATGGCTCTTCTCGGTGCGTAGGTCATGTGAAATGATTGAAACATTTGTTTCAGTCAAATGTCACTACCTCCTGCAATGCATCACTGTTAGAGTAGATCTCTACAAACTAATGATGCTACAGACATACATACATACGTTGATACAGCAGAGGCAGTAGATCCTTCGTCTATTGTGTCAGATTGGGCCCTGGCAGATTGGGCCCTGTCAGAATTCTGGAGTCCCACCATGAAAGCGCCAACCATTATCCTCTCGTGCGCCCTTCTTCTCTGGTGTGCAAGCACCACATTGCTCTTTGCCCAGAGCCAGCCAACCACAACCGTTGCCATTGGACCCTTTCGTGCCCTGCCCACGGTGGCTGTGGCTGGGACGCGCCTCTCTTTTCTCGTCAAGATCACCAATACCGGTGACGGGGAAGCACGACAGACTGCGGTGACCAACAACCTCTTTTTGCCCTTTCCCAGTGGTGCGCATTTCGTGGACCTGACCATTGTTCCCGGCAGCAGCAACTTTGGCTATGTGCCCACCGGTGGTGAATGTACGGACAGCGGTCTCTGTCACTTGCCAACGCTACCGGTAGCTGGCTCACTGACGCTACAAGCGACCATCGCCATTGATGCCGCGCAAGGGGACACGACACGTGGGGATGGTACCCACCTCGAAGTACGCAGTTGCTTACAGGCCGCCAATGCAGCACAGGATTGCACGGCCTTTCGGATTCCCATCGAACGGCAGACGGATCTGCACATTGCCCAGCGCGCGCTAACACCGTCAGTCCGGCCGGATGGCGCGGCCCTGCTGGCGATTGAGCTCATGAATCTGGGCCCATCGCATCTTCCGGAACCAGCGGCATCTTTTGTCATCACCAATCAGATCCAGGGACTGGCTGGCTCCGAAATCAGTGGCGTCAGTGACAGTGCGTGCCGGATTCTCAATGGCAAGACGATCCGTTGCGAAGATTTGCGGTTACAGGCCGGTGAGCGACGGACCCTATTGCTCACCGTGGCGATCCCGCCAACGGCACGGGCGCAACAGCACTTGACAAGTTGTGCCGTTATTGGTGCTCTGGCGGGGGCAATCGATCCCGATGGAACGAGCAATGGTCCTAGTTGCACGGAAATCCACATTGTGGCACAAGAGGCAGATCTTGTGTTGGATGTTACGGAAAATCCCTCACAACCACTCCGCCCCGGCGAGCCATTCTCCTACACCGTGCAAATTGGCAATCAAGGTCCATCGCCAGCAACTGCTGTCGTGGTGGATAGTCGCCTGCCACGGGATGTGCAGATCGAGACAATACCTTCATTTTGTGCAACAGCGTCGCGGGATGATGATCTGCTCATCACCTGTTCCGTTGGCTATCTGGCACCGGGGAACACGCAGACATTTGCCATTCATCTTGCAACTGCGCAAACGATCGCAACGAGTCCGCTCTCGATTGTGGTTGAGAGCAGCAGCGAGCGGGCCGACCGTGATCCCTCGAATAATCAACGTCATTTCTCGGCTGACATCGTCCTACCAGCGGATCTTCAGAGTGCTTGGCAGGTTGCAACGCTGGCACCGGTTGCTGGCGACTTGTTGCAGCTGACGATGGTGGTTACCAATCGTGGACCCGCGCCGGCTAAACAGGTGGTGGTGAGCTACACTCTTCCGGCGGGATTGCTCTGGGTGGCGAGCGACCCCGCGTGTGATCAGGCCGTGGGCTGTTCTCTGGGCAAATTGGCTGCGGGTGAGCAGACGACCATCGCCCTCACGGTCATGGTGAAGCGCGCGGTACCCTGCCTGACAGCACAGACTGTCACGGTCGAAGCGCAGAGCATGACCTTCGATCATCAGCCACGTAACAATCGCACGACCATACAGTTGACGCCTCGCTGTCAGGTCGACCTGCGCCTGCTCTCTGTGACCGAGAAGCAAACCGATTTGCGCGTGGGTGAGCACTTTACCCAGACATTTCTCATGGATAATCTGGGCCCCGGCTATGCTCACGATGTCGTCTTTGAGGCCATATTGACCGCTTCCAATCCCTTTTCCATTTTACAGCTACAGCCGACCGCACGAGAGAGCGGGCGTGAGACAGAATGTATCCTGTCTCCGTCAGCAATCCCACCGGCCCCAATGGCGTCCACCCTCTCATCATCTGTCACCGCATCATCGATCTCACATAGAGCCCCAGCAAGCACTGTAACCATTCAGTGTCGTCTGATGCAGGTGCTAGAAGCGGTACAAACAGATGACGAAGCAAGATCACGCGCCGCGGCTGTGCACACCCCAACCGCCGGCGCTGGCCGCTGGGAAATTGCCATCGGCATGATTGCGACACAGCCACTCCAGATCCAGTCCGTGGCTGATGTCTCTAGCCGTGATGAGGAGCGCAATTTGGCGGATAATGTCGCCCGTACCCAACAAGATGTGCAATGTAGCCGTGCAGGAAACGCCGATCTCGATCTCCATCTCCAGGTAAAAGATAGCGAGCGGCACAGCGGACTCCCCACTTTCATGACCGGTGCTACAGTAGCCTTGACCATTGCCGTCACGAACTATAGTCAGTCGTCACCGGTCTGTGCACAGGTCATTGCCGCCGTGCCTGCGCACACTCGTTTCCAGCCCGCTGCGAGTACAGCGGGCTGGGATTGTGCTGCCGAGGCACCGGCCGGCACCCGTTGTGCCTATGCGTTGACTATTCCAGCCGGTGGCAGTGCACAGGTCATTGACTTTGCCGTGAAAGTTGACCATCTGCTGACCAGCGGCACGCGCTCAACTTTCCAAGTGAATGTAATCGACAATGGCGTAGACCCCAACCGCACCAACAACGACCGTGAAACTGAATTTTTCATCGTAATGCCAGTTCGCTATTGGCTACCAATCATTTCGCGTTAGGCAGTTCACGAGTATCAAGAACTGCACCGGGTAAACCGTCTTCATGCGGCGTGGCGACAACTGCGCAACCGTTACACCCCTCGGCAAAGCAGGGGTTCAATGATGAAAGGAAGCATGCATGCGCAAGCAAAGTAGCTCTCTCGTGGGTCTGGTATTGTTGACGCTGCTGGTACTCGGCTATGTGGGGTTGACCCGACAACAGCGTGTGGTGACATCCGAGCAGGCGGCAACGGTGACGGCCACTGAAACAGCGGGCTGTCTGCGGCAGACGCACGACTGTGTCACCGCGACGTTGCTGGGCTACACCCACCACGGGGATGGGACAACGACGCTGCGCTACCGCATCACCAACGATTGCAGCGCGGCGGTGACCACGGTGGCGATTGAGACCGGCCACTGGACGCGGGTGGTGCCGGTTGCCGGTGCTGCCTACAGTGGCGAGCTTGGGACGTACAGCGTCACATGGATTGAGCAGGCGGGGGAGATTCTCACACAGGGCATTCGCTTTGCGAGTGACAATGCAGCTTATCGTGATGGGGCGAGTGAACACTTTACCATCCGCGTGCGTGACTTCGTGCCTGAATCGCCCAACACGCTGCACATCAGCACCGTGGCACGCAGCCACAGCTTCCGCTGGATGCTGCTCGACCCCACCTGTGAGGTTGGTGTTGACCCCACCCCGCGCCCCCTGCCCACCGCCACCGCGACCATCACGCCGACTGCCACCCTCGACCCAGCTGTGTCGACGGCAACGTTGGCCTACGAACCCACTCCTATCCACTGTCTGCGGCAGACGCACGACTGTGTCACCGCGACGTTGCTGGGCTACACCCACCACGGGGATGGCACAACGACGCTGCGCTACCGCATCACCAACGATTGCAGCGCGGCGGTGACCACCGTGGCGATTGAGACCGGCCACTGGACGCGAGTGGCACCGGTTGCCGGTGCTGCCTACAGTGGCGAGCTTGGGACGTACAGCGTCACATGGATTGAGCAGGCGGGGGAGATTCTCACACAGGGCATTCGCTTTGCGAGTGACAATGCAGCTTATCGTGATGGGGCGAGTGAACAATTTACCATCCGCGTGCGTGACTTCGTGCCTGAATCGCCCAACACGCTGCACATCAGCACCGTGGCACGCAGCCACAGCTTCCGCTGGATGCTGCTCGACCCCACCTGTGAGGTTGGTGTTGACCCCACCCCGCGCCCCCTGCCCACCGCCACCGCGACCATCACGCCGACCCCCACGCCAACGTCAACCCCAACGTCAATCCCAACGATGACCGCCACGCCCACGGCCACCGCCACCCAACCCGAGAGTCCACTCCCCACGCCGACGCGCACACCCTTGGCACCACCCCCACCCCCCGTGGCGACCCCAACCGCCATTCCGCTGGTCGTGCCCCAGGACAACCGTGGGACGCTCTACTATGCAGCGGACACCACCAGCAGCACCACGCTCTATGCACTGGAGACCGATGCCACCGGCCACCCCATCAGCGAACCAACTCCGGTGCCCCTCGACCGCTATGGGCCCATAGATGATCTCTTTGCCTCGCCAGATGGCCGTTACCTCGTCACCTCTTACGATACCCTGGCACAGGTTCTAGAAATCTTTGACCGGCAGACTGGTGCGCCGCAGCTGATAATTACGCCGAAGATATTTTTCGGCTGGCATCCGGATAGTCAACATCTCCTCGTACGCACAGATGCGGATCCAGGTTATGGAGTAGGGTTGTGGCGGGTCAATCTCTTGACCGGTGAAAAGAGCCCTTTGGTGCTACAAGAAGGCAAGAATCCCTCGTGGAGTGTAAATGGTGCTGCAATCTCACCCAATGGACAGACATTGGCCTACGCCACTGGCGGTGGCGTCTGGCTTGCCTATCCCAACGGTAATACCCAAGAGAAGCGAATCAACGCCAGTGACGTCTGGGCATGGTCCTTTGATGGCCGTTATCTCCTCTATAGCGGACAACGGCTCTCACGCTCGAAAGGTGAGAATGTACCCCGTTATGCACTTTGGGTTTTGGATACGGTGACCGATGAGCGCAAGCCGATTCTTGGAACATTTCTCTATGGCTATGGATTTCGACCGGTTCTCTCTCCCGCCACGCAAGAAGTCGCCTTTGTCGGCTACCTGGAGCCTGACGACTGCTTTCGCAAGGATGAGACGCGCCGTGCCGACCCCTTCTGTAAATATCGAGGATTCTCACTCTTTGTGGCCGATCTGGCAACTGGCGAGAGCAAGCGGATTGCCGACAATGTGGGGACACCAGCCTGGTCGCCGGATGGCAGTGCAATTGCATACCCACAACTACAACAAGATGAGCAACTTGATCTGTGGATCAGCTATCTGGCTGACGATCAACATATGCAACTGACGGATACCGCTGCCACAGAACAGGCGGTGCTGTGGCTTCCCGAGTAGATCTTGTCTCACGTTTAGCGGATGTAGCATCATGTTGCCACTTGCATGGCTAGCACAAGGAGTAAAGCACACAATGAAACAGAAGGCACTGATAGGGTGCTGGGTGATGATGGGTCTCGCCTTTGTACTCTTCCAAAGTTTGTTGCAGCTCACCGTGGTCCACGGACAGGCGATCGAGGGAGTGGCGGCCTCTGAACAACAGCCGCAGCCATTTTTGGCCGTTCCCTACTACAATGGTGCCGTACGGACCGCGTATATGGATAACGATGGCCTGCCCCACGGTGTCAACCACCAGTTGTTGCTCTACGATGGACGAGAGTTGGGCTTGGAGACTCATGGCATGTGTAACGTGCAGACGCAGACGCCAGCATACCACGCCGTGCCATGGGATACAGGTTCAGAGTGCATCTGGTATGACGGCCACACCGGCAATGACTTTGCCCTTGCCTACCAACCCGTCCTAGCTGCCGCTGCCGCTAGATTAATTACCTCCGGCTGGGAAAATGTAAGAAACAGAGATTTCGCCCTTGGTCTGCGTGTGATCCTTGAACATGAGAATGGCTACCGCACCCGCTATGGGCACATGAGTGCCGTCCTGACACTTACAACGCGAGTGGAACAGGGCGACTTTATCGGTGTCAGTGGCAACACGGGAAACTCGCAAGGCGCTCATTTGCACTTTGAAGTGTTGGATGAGGCAGGGTCGTTCGTTGATCCCTTTCGTACGACAGCCAAGCTTTGGGAAGAAGGAGTGTGGTTTGCTGGCCAGTGGGCGGGACAACAACAGCGACCGAGTTACAACATCACCCATGTGGTTGATAACGATGATCCTACCTTTACCAAAGGGCAACGGCTCAATGGGCAGCGGATGACGTGCCCGCCAGCAGCATGTCCATTCTGGTACCGGGAAGGAACCGGTGGCAGTGAAAACGGTGATTTCATATGGACCTATGATGAAGTTGTGTTTGACTATTGGGCCCAATGGGTGCCGCCGGAAGTAGGTCATTTTTTAGTAGAAGCGTACATACCCATGCTTAGTCAGAGAAATCCAGTTACCACCACCGTGACCTGGGGTGCTATGTATTGTCCGGTCGAATCTAATGCATTTTGGCGAGTGTTCCACAAGTGCGTCTACGTTGACCAATTGGGTAGTGAAGGAAGGTGGATTGCACTAGGATCCTTCTTCTTTGGCACCTACCCGGGGCAACCATTCCACGCAATCTGGCTGGACGATTTCATCTTGCGACCAGAACCGTATCAACGTGCCAATGTCGGCGTGGATGCGCTACGCTTTCGGGGGGTGCGGCTGGACGAGACCGTCTACCTGCCGACCATCCACGGGGGCACTGTGGCCGCGGCCGACCGCTGACCTGCACTGGTCCCAGCTCCAGCAGGGCCTATATGTGAAAGGAAGCATGCATGCGCAAGCAAAGTAGCTCTCTCGTGGGTCTGATGTTGTTGACGCTGCTGGTACTCGGCTATGTGGGGTTGACCCGACAACAGCGTGTGGTGACATCCGAGCAGGCGGCAACGGTGACGGCCACTGAAACAGCGGGCTGTCTGCGGCAGACGCACGACTGTGTCACCGCGACGCTGCGCTACCGGATCACCAACGATTGCAGCGCGGCGGTGACCACAGTGGCGATTGAGACCGGCCACTGGACGCGAGTGGTGCCGGTTGCCGGTGCTGCCTACAGTGGCGAGCTTGGGACGTACAGCGTCGCGTGGATTGAGCAGGCGGGGGAGATTCTCACACAGGGTATCCGCTTTGCGAGTGACAATGCAGCTTATCGTGATGGGGCGAGTGAACAATTTACCATCCGCGTGCGTGACTTCGTGCCTGAATCGCCCAACACGCTGCACATCAGCACCGCGGCACGCAGCCACAGCTTCCGCTGGATGCTGCTCGACCCCACCTGTGAGGTTGGTGTTGACCCCACCCCGCGCCCGCTGCCCACCGCCACCGCGACCATTACGCCGACTGCTACCCTCGACCCAGCCATGTCGACGGCAACGTTGGCCTACGAACCCACTCCTATCCACTGTCTGCGGCAGACGCACGACTGTGTCACCGCGACATTGCTGGGCTACACCCACCACGGGGATGGGACAACGACGCTGCGCTACCGCATCACCAACGATTGCAGCGCGGCGGTGACCACAGTGGCGATCGAGACCGGCCACTGGACGCGAGTGGCACCGGTTGCCGGTGCTGCCTACAGTGGCGAGCTTGGGACGTACAGCGTCACATGGATTGAGCAGGCGGGGGAGATTCTCACACAGGGCATCCGTTTTGCGAGTGACAATGCAGCTTATCGTGATGGGGCGAGTGAACACTTTACCATCCGCGTGCGTGACTTCGTGCCTGAATCGCCCAACACGCTGCACATCAGCACCGCGGCACGCAGCCACAGCTTCCGCTGGATGCTGCTCGACCCCACCTGTGAGGTTGGTGTTGACCCCACCCCGCGCCCCCTGCCCACCGCCACCGCGACCATCACGCCCACCCCGACCCCAACCTCTACCCCAACGTCAATCCCAACGAAGACCGCCATGCCCACGGCCACCGCCACCCAACCCGAGAGTCCACTTCCCACGCCGACGCGCACGCCCTGGGCACCACCCCCACCCCCGGTGGCGACCCCAACCGCCATTCCGCTGGTCGTGCCCCAGAATAACCGCGGGATGATCGTTTTCCTTGATTATGATGTAGATACCTATGAATCGGCTGTGCAATTCATCAACACCGATGCAGCCGGAAACAAAGTTAGTGAGCCGGCAATCTTGCCCTTGGCGACCAAGGTCTATCCCAATAAGTTTGCTGTTTCACCGGATGGTAAATACATCATCACGATTGGTGAACGACTCTATACTGAAGTCGATGTCTTTGAACTACTGTATGGATATCATCTTGGATCAACAGCATTTGAAACATTCTTCGAGTGGCATCCCAATGGTCGACATATTCTCTTTCGCCAGACTTTAAGTGGGGGACTTTGGCTGACCGATGTACATACGCTAGAACAAATCCCGCTTGTTCTTCAAGATCCCAAGAATCCATCCTGGCTCGTGACGGGTGCTGCAATTTCGAACAATGGTCAGAGACTGGTGTACGCAACCATGAGTGGCATTTGGCTGGCTAATTCGGATGGAAGTAGTCCCCAACGGAAATTGGTTGCAAGCGATGTCTGGGACTGGTCTTTTGATGATCGCTATATCGTCTATTCCGGTGAGCCTTACAGGCTACCCAAGGGCGATACCACAACTCCACGGTACACGCTTTGGGTATGGGGTATGGTGACTGATGAGCGTTGGCCGATTCAGGGGCCATTCCTCTATGGGTATGGGTATCAACCGGTGCTTTCTCCAGCGGGGCATCAGCTAGCTTTTAGTGGACCTGTTGCGCCGGATGCTTGTTTCCGCAGCGATGAAACCATCCGAGCTGACCGTTTTTGCCGATATCGTGGGTTCTCGTTGTTTGTTGCTGATCTCATCACAGGGGTGGTGACGCGGCTTGATGATAACATCGGCAGACCAACTTGGTCTCCTGATGGAAGCGCACTTGCATACCTGAAACTGAATCAAGAAGAGCAGGTGGATATCTGGGTGACCTATCTAGACGAAGGACGTACCGAGCAGATCACCAACTCACCACGGGTGGATGTGGGGCTGATCTGGATTAGCCACGAATAACTCAAGGAATCAGCAATGAAAATGAAACACACACAAATAGAGCTTCTGCATCCTTGGCTTGGAGGTCCGCTTGTTGCGGCAGGTCGGCGTGGATGCGCTACGCTTTCGGGGGATGCGGCTGGACGAGACTGTCTACCTGCCGACCATCCACGGGGGCAATGTGGCCGCGGCCGACCGCTGACCTGCATTGGTCCCAGCTCCAGCAGGGGCTATATATGAAAGGAAGCATGCATGCGCAAGCAAAGTAGCTCGTTCGTGGGTCTGGTGTTGTTGACGCTGCTGGTACTCGGCTATGTGGGGTTGACCCGACAACAGCGTGTGGTGACATCCGAGCAGGCGGCAACGGTGACGGCCACTGAAACAGCGGGCTGTCTGCGGCAGACGCACGACTGTGTCACCGCTGCCATTGCTCCAACCCCGACGTCAACCCCAACGAAGACCGCCACGCCCCCGGCCACCGTCACCCAACCCGAGAGCCCACTCCCCACGCCGACGCGCACACCCTGGGCACCACCCCCACCCCCCGTGGCGACCCCAACCGCGATTCCGCTGGTCGTGCCCCAGGACAACCGCGGTACGCTCTACTATGCAGCGGACACCACCAGCAGCACCACGCTCTATGCACTGGAGACCGATGCTACCGGCCACCCCATCAGCGCACCAACCCCGGTGCCCCTCGACCGCTATGGGCCCATAGATGATCTCTTTGCCTCGCCAGATGGCCGCTACCTCGTCACCTCTTACGATACCCTGGCACAGGTTCTAGGAATCTTTGACCGGCAGACTGGTGCTCCAGTTTCAAGATATACGCCAGAAAGACTACTCAACCTACATGCAGATAGCCAACATGTTTTGGTACGCCCCAATGTTTCACTCACATTTGGCCGAGGCGTATGGCAGGTGAATGTCGAGACCGGAGAACGTGTGCCCCTCGTTTTGCAGCAGGGGCGCAATCCATGGTGGCTCGTGATTGGCGCTGCCATTTCACCCAATGGACAGACGCTGGCCTTTGCAACGAATCAAGGGTTGTGGCTAGCCAACGCCGATGGCAGCGAACCGCGCAAGCTGTTGGACGCCACGGTGGTGTGGGATTGGTCGTTCGATAGCCGCTACTTGGTTTACACCGGGGGCGACTATGATTCGTTACCCAAAGATGATCGCACGCGACGCTATCTTCTCTGGGTCTATGATACTGTAGCTGGGGACCGATGGCCGATTCGTACCTTATCCCCTTTTATCATTGGCTATGGCTTTCGTCCTATCCTTTCTCCTGCAAGCAACCAGCTTGCCTACCTGGGTGCGACGGCTCCCAACGACTGCTTTCGCAAGGATGAGACGCGCCGTGCCGACCCCTTCTGTAAATATCGAGGATTCTCACTCTTTGTGGCCGATCTGGCAACTGGCGAGAGCAAGCGGATTGCCGACAATGTGGGGACACCAGCCTGGTCGCCGGATGGCAGTGCAATTGCTTACACGCAGCTTGATGAGCAGGAACAGGTGGATCTGTGGATCACCCACTTGCAGGATGGGCAAACCATCCAACTGACAGATTCACCGGCACGCGAAACGGCTGTCATCTGGATTCCAGCGGAGTAAGGAACGGGATGTGGATAGGCAGCATAGTCGAACAACGCGAGCATTGCGACCGTTCGCTAACCAAGGAGTTACCCCAATGAATAGCAACCGATTGAAAGCGCGCCGACGGGTGATGTTCAGCCCGGTGTCTCTGCTTCTATGTAGTTGGTTTTGGATTATGTTCATGCCTGCTGAAATTGCAACGGCGTTACAGCCGGAGGTGGTGCAACAAGTTGAACCATTTTTGGCCATTCCCTACTCCGATGGTGCCGTTCATACCGCGTACATGGATAACGATGGCCTGCCCCATGATCCCATCCCTGTCAATCGTCTGCGGCAGACGCACGACTGTGTCACCGCGGCCATTGCTCCAATCCCAACGTCAACCCCAACGAAGACCGCCACGGCCGCGGCCACCGCCACCCAACCCGAGAGCCCACTCCCCACGCCGACGCGCACACCCTGGGCACCACCCCCACCCCCCGTGGCGACCCCAACCGCCATTCCGCTGGTCGTACCCCAGGACAACCGCGGTACGCTCTACTATGCAGCGGACACCACCAGCAGCACCACGCTCTATGCACTGGTGACCGATGCCACCGGCCACCCCATCAGCGCACCAACTCCGGTGCCCCTCGACCGCTATGGGCCCATAGATGATCTCTTTGCCTCGCCAGATGGCCGCTACCTCGTCACCTCTTACGATACCCTGGCACAGGTTCTAGAAATCTTTGACCGGCAATCCAGTACATCCGTTGCAACCCTCACGCCTGAATATTTCTTCGGTTGGCATCCCAATAGTCAGAATCTGTTGGTCCGTAGCCGAGCGGATAGTGGGGCATGGCAGGTGAATGTTGAGACCGGTGAACGAACACCGTTGGCTTTGCAGCAGGGACGAAACCCATGGTGGCTCGTGATTGGCGCTGCCATTTCACCCAATGGACAGACGCTGGCCTATGCAACGAATCAAGGGTTGTGGCTTGCCAACGCCGATGGCAGCGAACCGCACAAGCTGTTGGACGCCACGGTGGTGTGGGATTGGTCGTTCGATAGCCGCTACCTGGTCTACACCGGCGGCGACTATGGTTCGCTACCCAAGGGTGATGTGACGACACCACGCTACCTGCTCTGGGTTTTCGATACAATAACCAATGCACAGTGGCCGATGCGAGCACCCTACCCGCTCCCATTTGGCTTTGGCTTTGCGCCCATCGTATCACCCGCCACCAATCAACTTGCCTTTATCGGCATGGTTGCACCGGATGATTGTTTCCGGCGAGATGAGACACGCCGCGCCGATCCCCTCTGCCTATATCGTGGTTTTTCCCTCTTCGTCGCTGATCTGATTACGGGAGATGTTCGAGAAATCGCTAGGAATGCAGGGACGCCCACCTGGTCGCCGGATGGCAGTGCGATCGCCTATACACAGCTTGATGAGCAGGAACAGGTGGATCTGTGGATCACCCACTTGCAGGATGGGCAAACCATCCAACTGACGGATTCACCGGCACGCGAAACGGCTGTCATCTGGATTCCAGCGGAGTAAGGAACGGGATGTGGATAGGCAGCATAGTCGAACAACGCGAGCATTGCGACCGTTCGCTAACCAAGGAGTACCCAATGAATAGCAACCGATTGAAAGCGCGCCGATGGGTGATGTTCAGCCCGGTGTCTCTGCTTCTATGTAGTTGGATTTGGATTATGTTGATGCCTGCTGAAATCGCAGCGGCGTTACAGCCGGAGGTGGTGCAACAAGTTGAACCATTTTTGGCCATTCCCTACTCCGATGGTGCCGTTCATACCGCCTACATGGAGAACGATAGTCTGCCCCATGATTCCATCCCTGCCAATCGTCTGCGGCAGACGCACGACTGTGTCACCGCAACCGCCACGCCCACGGCCACCGCCACCCAACCCGAGAGTCCACTCCCCACGCCGACGCGCACACCCTGGGCACCACCCCCACCCCCCGTGGTGACCCCAACCGCCATTCCGCTGGTCGTGCCCCAGAATAACCGCGGAATGATCGTTTTCCTTGATTATGATGTAGATACCTATGAATCGGCTGTGCAATTCATCAACACCGATGCAGCCGGAAACAAAGTTAGTGAGCCGGCAATCTTGCCCTTGGCGACCAAGGTCTATCCCAATAAGTTTGCTGTTTCACCGGATGGTAAATACATCATCACGATTGGTGAACGACTCTATACTGAAGTCGATGTCTTTGAACTACTGTATGGATATCATCTTGGATCAACAGCATTTGAAACATTCTTCGAGTGGCATCCCAATGGTCGACATATTCTCTTTCGCCAGACTTTAAGTGGGGGACTTTGGCTGACCGATGTACATACGCTAGAACAAATCCCGCTTGTTCTTCAAGATCCCAAGAATCCATCCTGGCTCGTGACGGGTGCTGCAATTTCGAACAATGGTCAGAGACTGGTGTACGCAACCACGAGTGGCATCTGGCTGGCTAATTCGGATGGAAGTAGTCCACAAAGGAAACTGGATGCAAGCGATGTCTGGGACTGGTCCTTTGATGATCGCTATATCGTCTATTCCGGTGAACCCTACAGGCTACGCAAAGGCGATACCACAACTCCACGGTACACGCTTTGGGTATGGGATATGGTGACTGATGAGCGTTGGCCGATTCAGGGGCCATTCCTCTATGGGTATGGGTATCAACCGGTGCTTTCTCCAGCGGGGCATCAGCTAGCTTTTAGTGGCTATGTTGCGCTAGATGCTTGTTTCCGCAGCGATGAAACCATCCGAGCTGACCGTTTTTGCCGATATCGTGGGTTCTCGTTGTTTGTTGCTGATCTCACCACAGGGGTGGTGACGCGGCTTGATGATAACATCGGCAGACCAACTTGGTCTCCTGATGGAAGCGCACTTGCATACCTGAAACTGAATCAAGAAGAGCAGGTGGATATCTGGGTGACCTATCTAGACGAAGGGCGCACCGAGCAGATTACCAACTCACCACGGGTAGATGTGGGACTGATCTGGATTAGCCGTGAATGACTCAAGGAATCAGCAATGAAAATGAAACACACACAAATAGAGCTTCTGCATCCTTTACTTGGAGGTCCGCTTGTTGCGGCAGGTCGGCGTGGATGCGCTACGCTTTCGGGGGGTGCGGCTGGACGAGACCGTCTACCTGCCGACCATCCACGGGGGCAATGTGGCCGCGGCCGACCGCTGACCTGCATTGGTCCCAGCTCCAGCAGGGGCTATATGTGAAAGGAAGCATGCATGCGCAAGCAAAGTAGCTCTCTCGTGGGTCTGGTGTTGTTGATGCTGTTGGTACTCGGCTATGTGGGGTTGACCCGACAACAGCGTGTGGTGACATCCGAGCAGGCGGCAACGGTGACGGCCACTGAAACAGCGGGCTGTCTGCGGCAGACGCACGACTGTGTCACCGCGGCCATTGCTCCACCCCCAACGTCAACCCCAACGATGACCGCCACGGCCGCGGCCACCGCCACCCAACCCGAGAGTCCACTACCCACGCCGACGCGCACACCGTGGGCACCACCCCCACCCCCCGTGGCGACCCCAACCACGATTCCGCTGGTCGTGCCCCAGGACAACCGTGGGACGCTCTACTATGCAGCGGACACCACCAGCAGCACCACGCTCTATGCACTGGAGACCGATGCCACCGGCCACCCCATCAGCGCACCAACCCCGGTGCCCCTCGACCGCTATGGGCCCATAGATGAGCTCTTTGCCTCGCCAGATGGCCGCTACCTCGTCACCTCTTACGATACCCTGGCACAGGTTCTAGAAATCTTTGACCGCCGCTCAGGGGCACTGGTCTCGACGCTGACACCTCAACTGTTCTATGGATGGCATCCGGATAGCCAGCATGTATTGGTGCGATATAGTGCACAATCTACGTTTGGTAGTGGACTTGGACAGGCGAACATAACCACTGATGAACGGTTGCCACTGGTTTTGCAACAAGGGGAAAATCCTTTTTGGCGGGTGAATGGCGCTGTTTTTTCTCCAAGTGGACAAAAACTCACATATGCGACGAACAGTGGCATATGGATTGCTAATCAAAATGGAAGTACACCTGTAAAGATCTTAGATGCTGATGATGTATGGGCATGGTCGTTCGATGGCCAGTATTTGCTCTACAGTGGTGAACCATACAAGCTCCCCAAAGGTGATATCTCGCCACGTTATGCGCTGTGGATTTGGGATCGGCACAGCCAGCAACGAATACCAATTCGTGGTCCTTATTTCTATGGCTTTGGCTTCACACCGCTTCTCTCTCCTGCAACGCAAGAAGTCGCCTTTGTCGGCGTAGTTGACCCAGGAGATTGCTTCTTTATTGATGCTGCACGCCGTGCCGATCCACTGTGTAAAGTACGCGGCTTCTCCCTATTTGTCGGTAATCTGGCGAGCGGAGAAGTAGAGAGGATCGCAGACAATGTGGGGCAAATCGCCTGGTCACCCGATGGCAGTGCAATTGCTTACACGCAGCTTGATGAGCAAGGTCAACTTGATCTGTGGATCAGCTATTTGGCTGACGGTCAACATATGCAATTGACGGATACCGCTGCCACAGAACAGGCGGTGCTGTGGCTTCCTGAGTAGATCTCGTCTCACGTTTAGCGGATGTAGCATCATGTTGTCACTTGCATGGCTAGCACAAGGAGTAAAGCACACGATGAAACAGAAAGCACTGATGGGGTGCTGGGTGATGATGGGTCTCGCCTTTGTACTCTTACAAAGTTTGTTGCAGCTTACCATGGTCCACGGACAGGCGATCGAGGGAGTGGCGGCCTCTGAACAACAGCCGCAGCCATTTTTGGCCGTTCCCTACTACAATGGTGCCGTTCGTACCGCGTACATGGATAACGATATTCTGCCCCATGATCCCATCCCTGCCAATCGTCTGCGGCAGACGCACGACTGTGTCACCGCGGTCATTGCTCCAATCCCAACGTCAACCCCAACGATGACCGCCACGCCCACGGCCACCGCCACCCAACCCGAGAGCCCACTCCCCACGCCGACCCGTACACCCTGGGCACCATCCCCACCCCCCGTGGCGACCCCAACCGCCATTCCGCTGGTCGTACCCCAGGACAATCGCGGGATAATTCTCTATTACAGTTTTGATCCGCTTACGCATGAGTCTGGGATGTCGTTTATCCGCACCGATTCAGCAGGCCACGTGAGCGGAGAGGCAGAGCCGTGGCCGTGGCAACTTCGGAATGCACCGGATCGCTTTTCACGCTCTCCCGATGGAAAGTTTCTGGCAACGGTAAGTGCAAGGCTTTATAAACTCATTAACATCTTTGATCTGCAATCTGGTCAGCAGCTTTCATCGGTGTTAGTGGAAGAGTTCTTTGGTTGGCACGCTGATAGTCAACATGTTTTGTTCCGTCGTGTAAATAATGTGGGGCTTGGTCGAGGATTGTGGCAAATGAACGTAATCACTGAAGCGCAGAGGCCCCTCCTGTTGTCCCAAGGCATGAGTCCATTTTGGTTGGTGCTTGGTGCGACGGTGTCGAATCAGGGGCAACGGTTGGCTTATGCAACGAACGAGGGAATATGGCTTGCCCATCCAAATGGCAGCAATGCTCAAAAACAGTTGTCAGCGGTTGATGTCTGGGATTGGTCCCATGATGATCGGTACATTGTCTATTCTGGAGAAGCGTACAATCAGCCAAAAACGGACCGCACAACCCCCAGCTATGCTCTGTGGGTGTGGGACACGGTGACCGGCGACCGCTGGCCTATCCAAGGACCATTTCGCTATGGATACGGTGCCTATCCAGTGCTCTCGCCCACCGGCCCACAGCTTGCTTTTCGAGGGTATGTCAATGATGAACCCTGTCTGTCGGGCAAGGAGGCAACACCCGTTGATCCGCACTGTCGCTATCGAGGGTCTGCCTTGTTTGTGGCTGAGCTTGCTACAGGGGCAGTGACTCGCATAGCCGATCATGCCGACCAACCGGTCTGGTCACCTGCTGGGAGTGCCATTCTCTACAGTAAAAAAGGGGAGGCGAATCAGAGTGAACTCTGGATCGAGTATCTTGAAGAAGGACAATCCGTAAAGGTCACTGATGGGTCGAGAGCCATCGTTGGATTCACGTGGCTCGCCCCGTTGCCAACCGAGTAATCGTGCGTTTTCCCCCACCATCAAATGGCTCAAAAGCTATACCCAGTACGGAGGCGTGAGGAAACAACGAGACGTCTAACCTTTGTGATCTTCCTGACAATGTTTCTATTTGGATGGTTGAGTGCAACAGTGCAAGTGGACGCAACAGCAAGAGAACCCGAACCTTACCAAGTAGAAGAGGTTGAACCTTTTTTGGCAGTACCCTATTACGGTGCCGCCTATCACACAGCGTATATGGATAATGATGGCCACAACTATCGTATCAACGGCCAAATCGAATTGTACGACCATCGGATTATTTCTGAATCGAACGGGATTTGTGCTTATAACCGAAAAGGTGAAGGAATTGCCTACTATGCCGAATCAGCGGACCAAGGAGATTGCATCTGGTATGAAGGGCACACGGGGCACGACTTCGCTGTTGGTTTCGTTCCCAACGTGCGAACCGGTTACGGTCCAGTCTTTGCTGCTGCATCTGGGGTTGCGGTTAGTGCTGGTTGGACAAGCACCCGAGATCGGAATGAAGGACTTGGTCTCTTCATTGAAATCGAACATGAGAATGGCTATCGCACCTGTTATGGGCACATGAGTGCCGTCTTAACGCCTACCTTGGGCTTGGAGATCCCACAAGGGTATCTTATTGGCACCAGTGGCAATACGGGTAACTCAAGTGCTCCTCACCTGCACTTTGAAGTCTTTGATGAACATGGTATGTTGGTTGATCCCTTTCATTCAACCGCACATTTATGGGAAGAAGTAGAATGGTTCACTTTACGGGGCATTGTGGCCGCGGCCGACCAATGATCGAGCGCTGGTCCCGGTCCCAGCAGGGGTTCAATGATGAAAGGAAGCATGCATGCGCAAACAAAGTAGCTCTCTCGTGGGTCTGGTGTTGTTGACGCTGCTGGTACTCGGCTATGTGGGGTTGACCCGACAACAGCGTGTGGTGACATCCGAGCAGGCGGCAACGGTGACGGCCACTGAAACAGCAGGCTGTCTGCGGCAGACGCACGACTGTGTCACCGCGGTCATTGCTCCAATCCCAACGTCAACCCCAACGATGACCGCCACGGCCGCGGCCACCGTCACCCAACCCGAGAGTCCACTTCCCACGCCGACCCGTACACCTTGGGTACCACCCCCACCCCCCGTGGCGACCCCAACCGCCATTCCGCTGGTTGTGCCCCAGGACAACCGTGGGACGCTCTACTATGCAGCGGACACCACCAGCAGCACCACGCTCTATGCACTGGAGACCGATGCTACCGGCCACCCCATCAGCGCACCAACCCCGGTGCCCCTCGACCGCTATGGGCCCATAGATGATCTCTTTGCCTCGCCAGATGGCCGCTACCTCGTCACCTCTTACGATACCCTGGCACAGGTTCTGGAAATCTTTGACCGGCAATCCAGTACATCCGTTGCAACCCTCACGCCTGAATATTTCTTCGGTTGGCATCCCAATAGTCAGAATCTGTTGGTCCGTAGCCGAGCGGATAGTGGGGCATGGCAGGTGAATGTTGAGACCGGTGAACGAACACCGTTGGCTTTGCAGCAGGGGCGCAATCCATGGTGGCTCGTGATTGGCGCTGCCATTTCACCCAATGGACAGACGCTGGCCTATGCAACGAATCAAGGGTTGTGGCTAGCCAACGCTGATGGCAGCGAACCGCGCAAGCTGTTGGACGCCACGGTGGTGTGGGATTGGTCGTTCGATAGCCGCTACCTGGTCTACACCGGCGGCGACTATGGTTCGCTACCCAAGGGTGATGTGACGACACCCCGCTACCTGCTCTGGGTTTTCGATACAGTAACCAATGCACAGTGGCCGATGCGAGCACCCTACCCGCTCCCATTTGGCTTTGGCTTTGCGCCCATCGTATCACCCGCCACCAATCAACTTGCCTTTATCGGCATGGTTGCACCGGATGATTGTTTCCGGCGAGATGAGACACGCCGCGCCGATCCCCTCTGCCGATATCGTGGCTTTTCCCTCTTCGCCGCTGATCTGATTACGGGAGATGTTCGAGAAATCGCTAGGAATACGGGGACGCCCACCTGGTCGCCGGATGGCAGTGCGATTGCTTATACACAGCTTGATGAGCAAGAACAGGTGGATCTGTGGATCACCCACTTGCAGGATGGGCAAACCATCCAACTGACGGATTCACCGGCACGCGAAACGGCTGTCATCTGGATTCCAGCGGAGTAAGGAACGGGATGTGGATAGGCAGCATGGTCGAACAACGCGAGCATTGCGACCGTTCGCTAACCAAGGAGTACCCAATGAATAGCAACCGATTGAAAGCGCGCCGATGGGTGATGTTCAGCCCGGTGTGTCTGCTTCTATGTTGTTGGTTTTGGATTATGTTGATGCCTGCTGAAATCGCAGCGGCGTTACAGCCGGAGGTGGTGCAACAAGTTGAACCGTTCTTGGCCGTTCCCTACTCCGATGGTGCCGTTCATACCGCGTACATGGATAACGATGGCCTGCCCCATAAGTCCATCCCTGCCAATCGTCTGCGGCAGACGCACGACTGTGTCACCGCGGTCATTGCTTCAACCCCAACGTCAATCCCAACGAAGACCGCCACGCCCACGGCCACCGCCACCCAACCCGAGAGCCCACTCCCCACGCCGACCCGTACACCCTGGGCACCACCCTCACCCCCCGTGGCGACAGTCACGCCGTTGCCCATTCGCGTGCCCCAGGACAATCGCGGAACGCTCTACTATAGTGAATGGACCCCACCGCGCGCAGTGTATATCAAGGTTGTGGATACAGACGCAACGGGGCATCCAATCAATGAGCCAAAACAGTCATCGGTGCAGTCGTCAATGCTAGCCACCGACCTATTTGTGTCACCAAATGGTCAATATCTGATCGTCTCCACGGATACAATGGCACAGGTTCTGAAAATCTTTGATCGCCGCTCAGGGACACTGTTCTCGACGCTGAAACCGCAGCTGCTATTTGGATGGCATCCCGACAACCAGCATGTATTGGTGCGACAGAGTAGCGATACCACATTGGGCCGAGGCGTATGGCAGGTGAATGTTGAGACCGGAGAACGTGTGCCCCTCGTTTTGCAGCAGGGGCGCAATCCATGGTGGCTCGTGATTGGCGCTGCCATTTCACCCAATGGACAGACGCTGGCCTATGCAACGAATCAAGGGTTGTGGCTAGCCAACGCCGATGGCAGCGAACCGCGCAAGCTGTTGGACGCCACGGTGGTGTGGGATTGGTCGTTCGATAGCCGCTACCTGGTCTACACCGGCGGCGACTATGGTTCGCTACCCAAGGGTGATGTGACGACACCACGCTACCTGCTCTGGGTTTTCGATACAGTGACCAATGCACAGTGGCCGATGCGAGCGCCCTACCCGCTCCCATTTGGCTTTGGCTTTGCGCCCATCATTTCACCCGCCACCAATCAACTTGCCTTTATCGGCATGGTTGCACCGGATGATTGTTTCCGGCGCGATGAGACACGCCGCGCCGATCCCCTCTGCCGATATCGTGGCTTTTCCCTCTTCGCCGCTGATCTGATTACGGGAGATGTTCGAGAAATCGCTAGGAATGCAGGGACGCCCACTTGGTCGCCGGATGGCAGTGCGATCGCTTATACACAGCTTGATGAGCAGGAACAGGTGGATCTGTGGATCACCCACTTGCAGGATGGGCAAACCATCCAACTGACAGATTCACCGGCACGCGAAACAGCTGTCATCTGGATTCCAGCGGAGTAAGGAACGGGATGTGGATAGGCAGCAATACCTGCTGAAACCGCGGCGACGCCACAGCTCCAGATGCCAAACGAGATATGAAGGCGACACCTTTGCTCATTTTCGTGATTTACGCACCGAGAAGCGTGCACCCGTGGCGAGCAGGCCACGCGCTTGCTCGCTCTTCTCGACAAGTTGCATAAATCCAAATTTTATTCTTATATACCTCAACCAAAGATCGTCACCGTCTCAATCCCTGCCGTATCTGCACTCGCCTGTAGATCAGCCAGGGTGACCGCGTTGAGCGGGATGCCATTAGCCCCGTAGTCACGGCGCCGCTCAGCTTCCACTTCACCTGGCGCGTAGATGCGATCAAAGCCCGCGGCGGGCCGGCAGTTGTGAATTTCTCGGATCGCTTGGTCGACCCGTGTCTTAAATTCAGTGGTATCGGTAAAGGCTGCGATCTTCATGGCAATGACAAAATGGCCATCTAGTCCAGGGGTCGGGCCATCGTCCATGTTGCCCAACTCCAGCCCATAGGCCGCGCCCGACAGCATTGACGACAGCATGCCCATGATCATTGCCAGACCCGTGCCCTTGAAGCCACCAATGGGAGCCAGCAAGCCATCAATTGCCACGGCGGGATCGGTGGTCGGGCGCCCCTGGTTGTCGAGCGCCCACCCCTCGGGTAGCGTCAATCCTTTTTGTTCATAGATACGAATCTTTCCATGCGATGAACCACTGAAGGCTGCGTCGTAGACAATGGGCTCTTCGTTGGCCGCGGGAATGGCGATACCGAGCGGGTTGATACCGAGGATGCGCTCGGCCCCGCCCCACGGGGCCATGGTGGGCAGTGCGTTGGTGGTGGCAATGCCGATCATGTCATGGGGCAGTGCCTGTGCGGCAAAGTAGGCCATGGCACCGCTGTGGTTGCTACCACGCACCGCGGCCGCGGCAATGCCGTGGGTTTCGGCGCGGGCAATGGCTGCTTGCATGGCCGCGTTCATGCCGATCTGCCCCATGCTGTTGTGGCCATCCACAACCAGGCAACCGCCATATTCACGCACGATTTCAGGCTCACCCCGCGGATCAACGCCACCTGTGGTGAGCTTCTTGAGATACTCCGGCACGCGCAGCACCCCGTGGGAATGGATCCCCCCGAGATCGGCATAGACCAATGTGTCGGCGAGCAGTGCGGCATCGTCACGGGTCATGCCGCTCTGTTCAAAAATAGATGTGACCAATGCTTGTAATTTCTCGGCATCAACTCGTTGCTCTGGCTGTTGTTCCGGCTGTTGTCCTGGTCTGGTTGTCATCGGCTTGGTTTCCTTGGTATCTGGCGTGAAATTCTCTGCGTCCACGTGGTCGGCTCCAGGTGATTTGGCCCCACAACCGAATTTCAAAGTAGGCGCTTGGTTTTGAATACAGCTTTGGGAAATTAGCGTTGCAGAGACTCTGCAACGATCTTTGCAACGGTGGCGCGGTGGCGTTGGGGCATCTTGTACTGTGCACGGGGCAGGCGATCACCAACGAAGGTGGCAAAGCTGCAGCGCTCTGGAATGATCGTTGGCGGTGTGCCCGCCCGCAGCTCTTGCTGCACGTAGCTGCGCACTCGGTACAGATAGGCGGGCAGCCACCGCAACCAATCTTGCACTGCCTCTCGGCCGTACACGACCGGGCCGTGGCCGGGCACCAGCACTTCGATTGGCAAGGGTTGCAGCTTGCGCAGCGATGCCTCCAGCACCACGCTGTTGCCGTCCCCAATCGCGGGCACAATGCCCGTAACGACCGAATCACCTGCAATCAACAGCTGCTCTTTGGGCAGATAGAGCGAAATGCCATCCTGGCTGTGGCCGGGCGTGGGAAAGAGCTGAATCTCCCGATTGCCCAGGTCGAGACAAAGTTCGTCACGGAACGTAACCGTGGGCCACGCAATCTGGCTGGCGAGTTGTGTGGTTGTGGTGCCCGCACGCTTGGCCAGCGTGGGCAACAGCCGCTCGATTTCGACGGGCGTCAGCGCGTGCGCGTAGACATCCGCTCCTTGAAAGGGCGCGCTACCCAATATGTGATCGCCGTGGCCGTGGGTGTAGATCAGGCGATTGGGGCGTTCGCCGCGCGTGTTGATCAGTTCGACCAGCGTCGCGCCCTCGGCCCGATCAGAGCCAGTGTCAACGGCCCAGGCACCCCGGTCACCGAAGATCACCACATTCTTTCCCGCAGCCACCCGATGATCTACGGTAAAAATGCCCGGCGCGACCTCAACAATGGTTGCAGGCTTCGTCGGCTGGCTCATCATGCGTATACCTCGCCAAAGCGTGTCTGTAGATCGATGGCCTGACCGGTGGCCGCGGATTCATAGCCCGCCTGCACCACGGCCAGGCTGCGGCGCTCGCTCTCGCCAGTGGTGGGGCCACTCCAGGCGGGGCTGGCGCTAGTGCCTGCCACGAAGTCGGCAAATGCCTGCATCTCGAGCGCATAGCTCGACAACTCGCTTTCTGGATAGGGGGTGAGCGCGGGCAATACCTCGGTATCGTCCGTGGCAAAGAGCCGGTAGCCCGCGGCCGTGGCACGAATGCTGCCCCGTTCGCCGTGGAGCAGATAGCCACCCAGATCGCCACGCAACTTGCTTTCGCTGGTTTGCAGAATCGCAATGGAGAGTCCACTGCTCAGCGTCAACAGGCCGCTCATGGTGCCTTCGAGTTCAACACGCTGAAAGGATGCGGTCTTGTGTTCGCGCAGATAGACGGTTTCGATTTCGCCAAAGGTTGCGCCAAAGATATAGCGCAGCTGGGCCACCGAATGAATGCCATGCAACATCCACGTGCCCGTGCCACCTTGCTCCGGCCGGGTGAGCCAGGAACGCCGGCCGGGATAGCCAAAATCTGGCGCACGAAAACCGCCCTGAAAGCTGGCTGCTGTGAGCGCACCGAGCGATTCACCCGTGGTGACGATCTTGCGTAGAAAACGCGCCTGGGGTGTGTACGCGGCATTTTCCGCTACAAAGAGCTTGACCCCATTGGCCGCGGCCGCGTCGAGCATGCGCGTGGCATCGCTTACCGTCAACGCCATTGGCTTTTCCACCAGCACCTGTTTGCCCGCTTCGGCCGCGGCAATCGCCATCGGCGCGTGCAGGGAGTGGGGCGTGCAGAGCGAGACCGCGTCAATGGCTGGATCGGCGAGCAGCGCGGCATAATCAGTCTTGGTTTGGGCCACATTCAGCTCCGTTGCCTTGGCCCGCAAATGGTCGGGATCGGCGTCGACCAGGGCCACCACTTGCAGCGGTGTGGCTGGCGCGGCCTGTGCCAGCTCGCGAATGGCCTGGACGTGACGGGTGCCCGCCCAGCCCAGCCCCACAACGGCAATCTTTAACATGGCATCTACTCCTTCCGCTACCTAAAGCAAGCTCTGTCTAAAAACGGTAGTGCTATTTCTTTGGTGGGCCACGAAAAAATCTACCCTTTTCTAGCCAACCGCACCAAAGTCATTTTCCCAAACTCTCGCCCCACCAAATAGGCTGTCCCATGAGTAATGGCGACTGTAAACCGAAGAATTGTTGTTGATGGCGGTATTGGTGCAGTTCCGCTGTCCTTCTCCATTCTGCACTAATGGGTCTCACACCGTCCGCTGCGCCGATGCTCCATTACAATAAGGGTTGACGCCGCGTCTGTAAAGCCAGCATCCTCAAGCGCATGCTGCGGATCGGTGGCCGCCGTGGGCAACAGGCAGCTTATCTGTGGCACCCCCCGTTGCTGCCCCTGCTGTTGGGCAAATTGCAACGCCCGCGCTGCATCGCCACCAAAGAGGCCGACATGCAGCGCCTGCTCTGGCATAAAGCGCGCACCCATGACAATCACGCTGTTGCTAGCTGGTTCATGGTAGATCTGGCCGAGCCGAGTGAGGTGGTTGCAGAGCGCGGGTGTGAGCTTGTAAAAGGTGCGGTTCATCACGAGAAAGTCGTGCCACGCCGTGCTCTCTTTGAGGACGAGCGTTGTCGCGGTGGCTGGATCGGTGACCACTTCAAAGGCAAGAGCAGATGCAGGTGAAACCGGGTGGGGTGACGCGCTGCACGGCCATTGCCAGCCAGCAAACGATTCTGCCAGCCGAAACCCAAAACGCTCGGCCAAACCTTTACTCACCAGATTTTTGGTGCCCGTGTACATACGCAGCGTGTGGATTTCCTGCTCGCGCGCTGTGGCAAAAAAATGGGTGTAAAGTCGCTTGCCAATGCCCAACCGTTGCCGCGCCGGGATCACGCGCAGCGTCTCTAGCCATGCCGATCCGTCGGGCACCACCGTGAATTTGCCACAGGCAACGACCTCGCCAGCCATCTCCGCCACGAGGAAAGCACCGTTGGGATCGGTGAGAAACTGATTGAAAACGTGGGGCAGATAGCGTAGCCCCGGTGTGGACAACGCCTCCACCGCAAAAAGCGCGTCCCGATCGGCCGCGGTGGCCCTGCGTACAAGGATCTCGCTCATTCCTCTTGCTCCATCATTTGCGCTCCTGCTTCGTATCTGCCCCAATCGAGAAAATAAATAGACTTTACACCTTGCGGCGTGCGCATGCTCTCACGCGCACCTCCAGCGGTAGAGAACGCTGAGTCCACCATTGGGCAACGTTACCATGATGTCTCGCCTAGAAATCGGCAAAGGCGCCATCATCTTCGTGCCAGAACATCCCGCGCAGACGAAATTCGTCATCACGGATCGCGGCCAGCGCATCATCATCCATATCAACCCCCAGCCCCGGTGCAGTGGGCAGCTCGATGTGCCCATCGCGCAGCGTGAGTGGCGTCTGAAAAAGCCCTTCGCCCCGGCTGTGACCCCCTTCGCAGATCAGACAGTTGGGCACGGTCGCCATGACGTGAATGGACGCGGCAACGCCAACGGGGCCAGCCGCGTTGTGGGGCGCTACGGCCATGTTGTGCACCTCGGCCATGGCCGCGATCTTTTTTAGCTCCAACATGCCGCCACAGTGGCGAATGTCTGGCTGCAGAATGGCACACATCTCGCGCTCCACCAGCTCGCGAAAGCCCCAGCGCGTCAGGTGCCGTTCGCCGGTGGCAATGGGCACGGTGGTGGCGCGGGCCAGCGCCAGCAGCGGTTCATTGTTTTCGGGGTGGCAAGGCTCTTCGGCAAAGAGCGGCCGCAACGGCTCCAGCTCCTTGACGACAATGGTCGCCATGGTGGGACTGAGCCGGCGGTGGAGATCCACCGCAATATCCACATCGTTGCCCACTGCTGCGCGCACGGCCCCCACGCGCGCCACCATCGCGTCGATGGCTTTGGGCGTATCGACAAAGCGAATCGGCTTCGGCGTGATCACCAGCTTAACCGCGCGAAAGCCTCTGTCAACGGCTGCCCGGGCACTGGCCGCGCATGCTTCTGGGGTGTCGCCGCCAATGCCAGTATAGACGCGCACGCGATTGCGCACCGATCCGCCCAGCAGCTTCCAGACCGGCATACCCGTCACCTTGCCAAAGATGTCCCACATGGCCATTTCGATGCCGCTGAGCGCACTGACCAAAGCGGGCATACTGCGGCTATAGCTGGAGCGATACATCGCCTGCCAGTGTGCTTCAATCTGCAATGGATCTTTGCCGATCAGATAGTCGGCCATGTCTGCCGCTGCCTGGGCAACGACACGCCAATGTTCGTAATTCATCGGTTCGCCATAGCCGACGAGCCCTTCGTCGGTGTGCAATTTCAGGATCATGGCGCGGCGTTGGATCGGCACGGTTTCAATGCGGGTAATCTTCATGATGCTCCTTCGCGGTTGGGTGAGGTTGGGTGGCATGGCAATCCCCCCGGTGCAAGCAAGGCACCGGGGCTGACAGTGAATGTAGGATCTATTCTAGCAAAAGTTGTGGTTGTGAGCTATCCGCCGAAAAGTAACGAGCGCTGCGCCGCGCCGACATGCCAATTGCACGGAGCGCACAGAACCGCTACAATAGGCAGGTGAACCCATCTGCCCCCGGCTCGGTTCCCGATCAACCCGAACAGCAAACAGAACCATAGAAAACATGACTTACACACCGAGAGCAGCCGCCCGGTGGCGAGCAGGCCAGGCAATGATTGGCTGTTCTCGATAAGTTGCGTACGACCAAAAATATAAGTAGACGCTCGTGTCTAAAAAGCGTGCTTTGGCTGCTCTGCGTTAACCGTGGTTCGTGCCAAATCACGCTTCTGATCCATGAGCCACCAAACGAATGAAGGCAAACTCATGAGCCACAGACCCGATCCATCCAAATTGCGCAGCGATGCCTGGTTTGGGCGTCCCGACCAACTCGGCTTTATCCATCGCAGCTGGATCAAGAACCAAGGTCATCCGGACCAGATGTTTGACGGCCGGCCCGTCATTGGCATCTGCAACACCTGGTCTGACCTGACCCCCTGCAATGGCCACTTCCGCATCCTCGCCGAACAGGTGAAGCGGGGCGTCTATGAAGCGGGCGGCTATCCGCTCGAATTTCCGGTTATGTCGCTGGGCGAAGCGCTCATGCGCCCAACGACCATGCTCTATCGCAACCTGGCGAGCATGGATGTGGAAGAGAGCATCCGCGCCAATCCACTCGATGGCGTGATCATCCTCGCGGGCTGTGATAAGACGACGCCCGCGACAGTCATGGGCGCGTCTAGTGTGGATCTGCCGACGCTGGTCATTTCGGGCGGTCCCATGCTCAGCGGTCAATTCCGCGGCCGCGAAATTGGCTCAGGCACCGATGTCTGGAAATTTTCCGATGATGTGCGCGCCGGGCGCATGTCGCTGGAGGCGTATCAGGAGGCGGAAGCGTGCATGTCCCGCTCCGACGGCCACTGCAACACCATGGGCACCGCATCGACCATGGCCTGTATGGTGGAATCATTGGGGCTTGGCTTGCCGAGCAACGCGGCGATCCCCGCGGCCGACGCCCGGCGCAAACGGCTTTCGCACCTGGCTGGCAACCGCATTGTCGAGATGGTGCGTGAGGATCTGCGTATCTCCAAAATTTTGACGCGGGAAGCCTTTGAAAACGCGATCATGGTCAACGCCGCAATCGGTGGCTCGACCAACTTCGTGGTGCATCTGCTGGCCATCGCCGGCCGCGTGGGGGTGGAGTTGAGCCTGGATGACTTTGATCAGCTGGGGAGCCAGCTGCCGCTGCTGGTTAACCTGATGCCTTCGGGCAACCATTTGATGGAGGATTTCTACTACGCCGGTGGCCTGCCCGCGGTGATGCAAAACATGCGCGAGCTGCTGCATCTCGACGCCATCACGGTGAATGGGCAGTCCATGGGCACGAACATTGACGAGGCTATCTGTTACAACGACGAGATCATTCGCCCGTTGGACAAACCGCTGATCCCCGCCGCGGGCATTGCGGTTCTGCGGGGCAATCTCTGTGAGCAGGGCGCGATTATCAAACCGTCGGCCGCGTCGCCCGCGCTGATGCAACACCGCGGCCGTGCCGTCGTCTTTGACAACGTGGAGGATTACCACGATCGCATAGACGATCCTGCGCTTGAGGTCGATGCCAATTCGGTGTTGGTGATGAAGAACGTGGGGCCGCGCGGCTACCCCGGCATGCCAGAGGTGGGCAACATGGGGATCCCGGCCAAGCTGCTGCGTGAGGGTGTCACCGATATGGTGCGCATCTCCGACGGGCGCATGAGCGGCACCGCGTTTGGTACGGTGATCCTGCATGTCGCGCCGGAGGCCGCCATTGGGGGCACGCTTGCGCTGGTGGAGAATGGCGACTGGATCGAGCTCGATGTAACAGGCCGGCGGCTCCATCTCGATGTGCCCGAAGATGAGTTAGCCCGGCGCCGCGCCGCGTGGCAGGCGCCCGCCGTGCCCCACACCGAGCGCGGCTACGCCAAGCTTTACACCGAGCATGTGCTGCAGGCGGACCAGGGGGTGGACTTTGACTTCCTCGTCGGCAGTTCGGGGGCCTTCATCCCGCGCGATTCGCACTAGATCCGGTACTTGGTTGGGTGACTATGACAACCACGTTGATAGCGGTTGTCGTGTTGGCAGGCTTGGGGAACTGATATCCGCTGTAGATAGAGTGGCGGTGATTTGTAAAAATAAATGTTTGGGGCTGTAGATTTTGTGGACTTGATAGATCAGTAGGCGGATCTCTAAAGTGGGCTCTGTTTGAAAACAGTAGTTCCGGCAAGCGGGAAACCTACCGTTTTCAAGCCAACTGCGCTGTAAATAGGTGTACCGTAGATCACCAAGGAGGGGAAGCAGCTGTGATTTCAAACGACAATTCTGACCTTGCACCCACGACAACGTTTGGTGGTTCGACCCTCGAATTCGATTTTCCCAGTCTGCAAATCGGTGTAGCAGAGTATGAACAGGGGCCAACTGGTTGTACAGTTTTTTATTTTCCCAACGGAGC
Organism: Caldilineaceae bacterium; assembly: GCA_965228585.1. Classification (GTDB taxonomy): domain Bacteria; phylum Chloroflexota; class Anaerolineae; order Caldilineales; family Caldilineaceae; genus JAHBVH01. The sequence goes on along the minus strand of CBDDHX010000002.1, from coordinate 635,421 downwards.
CTCGACAGCGATCGATATCCGTGGCGGCGCGGTTGGAACCATTGGCAACTACGAATGGAATCACGCGATTTGTCTGGCCGGTGGTTCCCTCTACGGACTCGAAGCCGCGGCTGGCGTTGCGGCCGAATTGTTTTCGCGGCGGAACTACGCCACCAACTTTGCAGAGATTGCCCTTGTGTCGGGCGCAATTCTATATGATTACCCACCACGAGATAACGCTATCTATCCCGACAAAGCGTTGGGACGTGCAGCGATTCGCGCCGCTCGTTCGGGGACGTTTCCCACGGGCAGGCGCGGTGCCGGTTGCTCTGCTACAGTCGGCGCAGGATTCGATTTTACACGCAGTGAATCGTCGGGACAGGGTGGTGCATTTCGGCAGATGGGCGTGACCAAAGTTGCGGCCTTTACAGTCGTCAATGCGCTTGGGGCAATTGTCAACCGTAACGGTGAAGTCGTTAGAGGCCACGTTGATGCCGATACCGACCGGCGGCACCACAGCATCGATGAGCTTGAACAAAGGCTAGCCCATGGCGAAGCAACGCGTTCACCTTCTGGCAACACAACATTGACAGTCATCGTGACGAATCAGAAGATGAATGCTGGTGGGCTGAAGCAGTTTTCGAAACAAGTGCACACGTCGATGGCGCGCGCGATTCAACCCTTTCAAACCGCCTTTGATGGCGATCTGCTCTATGCGGTTACAACGAATGAAGTCGAAAACTCAGATCTAAATGAAGTTGCGCTTGGTGTTCTGGCATCAGAGGTTGCTTGGGATGCTGTGCTGAGCATCGTGGAGACTGAGTAGCAATTGCGCTTCTGGTAGTGAGTATGGTAAACATAGCGTCCGATTGGAGATGCATCGGACGCTACGTTGTGAAAGAGCGCAATCCCGGCGGCCCAACCTGCGAACAGCGCGGAGTGCAGGTGCTCGCGGCTATTGACGCAGGCTCGTCGCTTTGATCGGATCAAGCAGCCGCCGCCGTTTCATGCAACAATTTGAGCCGAGAAACGAGCCGTTATCGGGCTCGGGAGGATGCCGTTCATGACGATCTATCTCCGTCCTGCGACTGTTGCCGACGTTGCCTTTTTGGCCGATGTGGTGATCACGACCACCATTCAGCAAGGACGATTCCCACGAGATGTAGATGTGGCTGCGTATCGTGCCGATTATGAAGCGTGGACACGGGAAACCGTGCTCGGTGCCATCCCCGACTGTACCCTGAGTGTTATTGAATTCGATGGCCGCCCGATTGGACGATTGCGTGTGGTGCGAGCGCCGGCAAGTATTACGTTGGCCGGTATTCAACTGCTGCCCGCCTATCAGAATCAGCGCATTGGAACCAGGCTAATTGAAGAACTCAAGCGCGAGGCAGAGCAAATGCAGGTTCCGCTCTGTATTGCCGTTGAAAAGGATAATCCTGATGCACAGCGTCTCTATGAACGATTGGGCTGCTGCATGGTTGGGCAAACCACGCAAGAGTACAATCTTGAGTATCGTCCAAGCGGACAGGGGTAATGACTGAGTTATCTGCTCTCAAGTTCCATTATGGAGCGAAAATAGCTCGTCGCGTGCCAGCACGTCGACGGACCTGTGACGCTAGAGCTGGCGTAGCAAGGCGCTGGTGCCAAGAGTGGCGTTTCTTTCACTTGTCTCCTTTTTGGAGTAGTTTCACAATTTCTGGGGCCGGTGCTTTGGCTTTGCCCCAGCCTTCGACAAAGACACCCTCTTCAGCAGTTGCAAGGTGCAGCGGCGTGAATCCGTTGTTGTCTTGAATGTTTGTGCCAGCTCTATGTGCAAGCAAAAGGGCGACAATGTCGACCGATTGCTGCCAAATGGCTCGATGGATTGGTGTCATACCATTATCAGCTTGCGCGTCTACATTTGCACCCGTGAGCAGTAGTCGCTCAATAATAGAGCGGTCTGCACCCATGACTGCACCGTGTAGCGGAGTTTCCCCACGGCGAGTTGTAGCGTTGATATCAGCACCTTTGGCTAGCAAATACGCAACCGTTTCTTCTCGTTTCCAAAATGCTGCTTCCCACAGCGGAGACCATCCTTTGCTGGGGTCAACTGTGCCAAAGTTTACCAGGTCAGCGTCATTCTCGATGAATGAGTGCACAAGGCGTAGCTCTCCATATGCAGCCGCTTGGCCGATGTTCAGTTTCGCTCCTTTTTCGAGAAAGAAGTCAAACATCTCCTTCTGACCATTTTCACCTGCCCAGCCGATGGGTGGTGCATCATAGGTTTCGTCGTAGAGATTGATGTCAGCGCCATAGGAGAGAAGCAGCTCAGCAATCTCTTTGTGTCCTGACCAAGCAGCATAATGCAATGCCGTAGCTTTTGCCGCACCCGGACGCTCATCTTTAGCTTGAGCGAGCTTGGGATTCCTTTCAAGCAACTGGTTGAGCTTTGAGAGGTCGCCTTGCTTGGTTGCTTCAACAACATCGATGACTTGCTGTACAAATTGCTTGTCCTTTGAGGGACGCTGCTGCTGCAAATTTTGTTGGACCATTTGGATCATCCTTTCGCGCAGATGTGAGCGTGCTGTGTGCAGACGACTCTTGACGGTAGAGAGCCGTACATCCAGATAATCAGCAATCTCCTGCTGGCTGTAGTTGCCGATGTAGAAGAGCATGGTTACTTGCCGTTCCCGTTCCGGCAGAGATGCAATTACCTGTTGTACATTTTCCTGCATTTCTCGTTGTGCCATGAGTGAGAGCAAATCAGCGTTCGTCGCAGAAACATTGGACGCGGAATCTATTGAAACGGTTGTGAGGATTTTGCGTCTTGTCAAGCGACCTGCCTGTCGCACAACGATGGTGCGAAACCAGCCCGGAAAGGCAGCCGGTGTTTCCAACTTAGCCAGATTGATATAGGCTTCAAGAAACGCTTCTTGTGCGACATCCTCGGCCAGATGTGCGTCGCCGAGCATGGCAAAAGCAGTTGCAAATGCCATATCTTGAAATCTTGTCACAAGTGTGCTGAATGCCTGGGGATCGCCTACCTGTGCCAAGCTCACTATCGTCTGTAGAGTCTGCATCATCTATACCTGAGTTTGCGTAATTGAAAAGGCCAGCTATAAATAAGTGCCTTCTCAGCACCAAAAGGTTGATCGTTGGGGGAGAAGATCTCCTTTACTCTACGCGTGGAGAGGCAAAATGCAAAGTTGGTGATCGGTCTACAGGCAGTGGCGCGGCCCAACAGCAGCTATAATGGACCGCGGGTAATCTCTGGCTTGTCAACAGTGGCGTCACGTTTGACGAATGATCTTGGGTCAGTGATAATTGGATCTTCAGTTCGGTGGTCTGTTAGCCGGGTTGTTATGCCGCTCTATCAATGAGTGATGCCCCTTGTGGAGAATTGGCAATCGCTCAAACTGTTCAATGGTGAATCCAATTGGATTCACCCATCCAAGGGGCCATTTTACGTTGTCAAAACCACTAGAACTTTCTAGCTCAACGACTTCCTATAAGTTGACGGTGACGCATGGAATTCTGGCTGTCGTTATCATGTATGCGAGCCAGATTCTCTCAGGTATATGTTTCTCTTATGGCGTTAGGTATATCGACGGAATCAGTAGATCGGCTGCTGAAACTGATTTTCAACTTATTGGTATGCTTTCCGTCCTTACAGGTGGCACGATTGTGTTGTTGCTTTTTGGCGTACACAGCCGAATTGCCGGGAAAGAACTGCTTGCTCAGATTGGCTGCCAGCCGAGCAAGCTCACGGTAGGCTCGGGGTTGTCTTTGGTAGTTGTCGTGCTCACAGCAACGCATTTGTTTGCGTGGGTATACCGATCTGTGTTGCTGCCACTCGTGGGTCAGGGAGGCATCGTAGGTGGTGGATCCCAGATGTTCGCGTACATCAGAGCAACGGGTTCCATCCCGGCCATGGCAGCATTCCTACTTCTCGCATTGCTTGTTGGTCCCATGATGGAAGAGGTGATATTCAGAGGATACCTGCAATCTTCTCTAACCCGGCGAATGCCACAATGGGCAGCAGTTTCCGTAGCATCGCTGGTATTCATGGCAGGCCATAGTCCAGTTGTTCTATGGCCAATGTACTTTGTTTACGGCGCAGCCTGGGGTTGGGTGTTCATCAGGACAGGAGCATTGAGGATGGCAATTGTCATTCACGTCCTCAGTAACCTGTTTTATACAGTTGTAGGCTTTGCAAGATGGGATATTTTGGCTTAACAGGCGGATCAAGGCGTGGACGTTGACTTCCTCGTCGACAGTTCGGGCGCGTCTATTCCGCGCGATTCGCATTGAGTTCGCAACTCCCGCGAATTTTTGCGCCATGCCGAATCGATGATTCCGCCTTGATGTCCCTGCGGCTACAGCAAACTCCACGCGAAACATCTGTTGCCGGCAGGGCGTGGACTTCGTCTCTTCCCCCTCCCAAATCCAGGCCAAAAAATCCATTTGACACGCCAATAGAACTATGTTTTACTACGCACATTGGCCAGTTTCCCTCTCCACAACATTAACCGCATGCAGATTTTCACTGCTTCGTTCTATCGGGTCCACGGCTGTTTGGGACCCATAGCGCTGGTGCACACGTTCGTTGCATCAGCGGGTTCAATTTCCGTGTTGCCCATTACTTTTGCCATCAGAGTAAAAACATTTCTCCAAAGGATTGCTGTCCCTCCCTAGCACTTTGCCAAATCGTTTGCCAATGCAGTGTTTGAAAGGAGCCAAGTCGAATGTCTACAAGCAAGGTAAGTCGACGTGAATTTCTGCGCATGAGTGCGTTGGGCACTGGTGCACTGGCTATTGCAGCCTGTGCCGCGCCCGCAGCCGCACCTGCTGGTGCAACGGATAGCGCTGCAGCAAATGCAGCTGCAACCGACCTCTCTTTCATGACTTGGTGGTTGCCACCCCTAGTGTTGGGTACTGCGGTCGAGCTTGCCATTGACGCCTTCAACGAGAACAACCCGGATCTCAACGTGAGCATTGAACCCAATCCCGGTGGTCCCGATGCACAGTTGCAGAAATGGCAGACGATGCTCGCTTCGGGTGCGCCGCCGGATGTCAGCTTGATGCGCCCGCACTATCACACGGCCTTTGCCTCGCGCGGCGCTTTTTTGCAGGTGGACGACTTTTTGAGCGCCGAATCAAGTGTGCAACTCGATGATTTTTGGCCGCAGACGCTGGAACGCCTCTCGTGGGACGGTAAACTGTGGGGATTGGCCGCTGAAATCTGGTTCTCCTTCTTCTTCCTCAATCTCGACCTTTTCGCAGAGGCCGGAGTTGACGTACCCACTAGCGACTGGAGCTGGGACGACTTTTTGGGCATTGCCAGCCAATTGACCAAAGGCGAGGGCATTGAGCGACAGTACGGTGCTGCTGCGCTGGGGAGCGGCTGGTGGCATCAGATGGTCTGGGCCTGGGGCGGTGAAGTGTTGGATGCGGAAGAGACGACCTGTCTCGCCGATCAGGAACCGGCACCGGAAGCAATTCAGTGGACTGCCGATCTAACTCTGGTGCATGGGGTTGCGCCCAGCCCGGAAGATCTGACCGATCAAAATGAGACGTCGCTCTTTGAAACCGGGCGCGTGGCCATGTTCGAGCGGGCCAACTGGTATCTAAGCGAAGCCGACGATAAATTCGGCGGGAACTGGACTGTTGTGGCCAATCCCATTGGGCCCGGTGGCCGTGCCTCGGTTGTGCAAGGGGCCAACTACGCCATCTTCAAAGCAACTGAACATCCGGAAGCCGCATGGAAACTTCTGTTTGATATGTCGGTTGGCAATGGGCAACAGATCATCTTGCGGGAAACCGGTAACTTTCCGCCCATACAGACACTGGCCACGCTCGACAATTTGCCGAACTACAAACAGGAGTGGATTGATGTGAGCCTCACCTCGGCAGAAGTGGCGCGCCCCAACCACTTTGTGCCCCAATATGTAGAGTGGTGGAACGCGGCCCGCAAAGAGCTGGAAGAAGTTTGGGTGGGACGCAAGACCGCGGCCGAAGCCACGGCTGCCATGTGTCCTGAGATCAACGAAATTTTGGCGGCCTCCTCGTAATGAGTACGGCATCTCTCCCCACTACAGCCACGGTGCGCAAGCGTGGCCGTGGGCGGCTGGCCCGGCGTGAAAATCTAGAGGGTTGGCTCTTTGCCAGCCCCTGGATCGTCGGCTTTCTCATCTTCACCTTTGGGCCCATGGTCGCCTCGGCCGTGCTCTCTTTTGCTGCATGGGATATTGTCAACCCGCCCCAATGGATCGGGCTGGGGAATGTGGAACGCTTTGTTGCGGACGAAAGCGCGCTACATGCCCTGCGTGTGACCACTCAATATGCCGTGATCAGCGTGCCATTGCAGATCGTGCTCGGGCTTGCGATTGCCATGTTGTTAAATGGGCAGATTCGCGGCTTGCGCTTCTATCGCACCATCTACTACCTGCCCGCGGTGCTCTCTGGCGTGGCCGTGGCCCTGCTCTGGCGCTGGATCTTCTCCAAAGAGTTTGGACTGCTCAACCTCGGTCTCTACTATTTGCTTGGGATCCAGGGCCCCGGATGGTTGACGGATCCGGTCTGGGCACTCTGGGCGTTGATCCTCATGAGCCTGTGGGGGGTGGGTGGCAGCATGGTCATCTATCTGGCCGGGCTGCAGGGCATCCCCACCGATTTCTATGAAGCCGCCGAAGTTGACGGCGCGGGGCCGCTGCGCCGCTTCTTCAGCATCACGCTGCCACTGCTCTCGCCGGTGCTCTTTTTCCAGCTGATCATGGGAATCATCCGCTCTTTGCAGGTCTTCGTGCAAGCCTTCATCATGACCGATGGGGGGCCAGCCGATGCCACCCTCTTCTTTGTCCTGCATCTCTATCGCAATGCGTTTCTCTACTTTCGCATGGGTTATGCATCGCTGTTGGCCTGGGTGCTCTTTGTCTATGTCCTGCTGTTGACACTGCTGGTCTTTCGCAGCTCACAGGCGTGGGTTTACTATGAAAGTGAGGCAAGGGGAGATTAGGATGACTTCACGCGGAGAAATGCTCTCGACACAGCCATCGGTGCAGGGCCGTGGGATAAATGCACTGCTCTCGCGCCGCATGCGCAACTGGCTTGCTGCCCTGCTCAACCACCTGGTCCTAATTCCACTTGGCCTGCTCTTCCTGCTGCCACTGGCGTGGATGCTCTCCACCTCGCTCAAAGATTCGGCGGGTGTTTTTGCCTTTCCCCCCCAGTGGATACCCGATCCAATCCGCTTTGAGAATTACACGCTGGCCATGACCGCACTGCCCTTTGGTCGCTACTTCTGGAATACATCGGTCATTACATTTGCTGCGATGATTGGGCAGCTGCTCTCCTGTTCGATCGTTGCCTTTTCCTTTGCGCGGCTGCGCTGGTCCGGTCGCCGTTGGCTCTTTCTGGTTGTGCTCTCTACCATGATGTTGCCGAGCCAGGTGACGCTGATTCCGACCTTTCTCATCTTTCGCTGGGTGGGCTGGCTCGATACCTTTCTGCCCATGATCGTGCCCGCCTTTTTTGGCGGCGGCCCATTTCTCATCTTTTTGTTGCGGCAATTCTTCATGACACTCTCCACCGAACTTGATGACGCGGCACGCATCGATGGCTGTAGCACCTTTGGCATCTACTGGCGTATTATTCTGCCCCTCGCCAAGCCGGTGCTCATTGCCTGTGCAATCTTCTCCTTTGAAGCTCATTGGAATGACTTCATTCGCCCATTGGTCTATCTGCAGTCGCAAGACAATTACACGCTCTCGCTGGCGTTACATGCCTTCAATTCCAACTATGGCCGCGGCACCGAATGGAACCAACTCATGGCCGCGTCATTGGTGGTCATGTTGCCGGTGATCCTGATCTTCTTCATTGCCCAGCGCTACTTTATCCAGGGTGTGGTCTTCACCGGGGTGAAGGGGTAAACCCACAGCGACCGTCGACACGAAACGCAAGAAGGTACCATGACTGCTCCATCCAACATCCTCATTCTCATGGCTGACCAGATGCAAGCCGCTGTGCTGGATCCAGAGCACGTCTGTCGAACGCCCAATCTTGACCGGCTGATGCAACGGGGCGTACGCTTCACCCACGCCTACACACCCAACGCCATCTGCTCACCCACGCGCGCCAGCCTGATGACGGGTCTGTTGCCGCACAATCATGGCGTGCTCGAGGTGCTCTACCCCAAGGTGCCGGATCTGCACGTGTTGCGCGCGGAGAAGCCACACTGGGCACAGCGGTTGCAGACCGCGGGTTACCGCACCGGCTACTTTGGCAAGTGGCACATCGAGCGCAACAATGTGTTGACGCGCTTTGGCTGGCAGGTGGATGGTGGGTTGGCGAGCGAGCGCTTTCGGCAACGGGCACAGGAAATCCTGGGCGATCAACCGTTGCTGCCCCCGGCTGATCCGACGCTCGAGTTGCAAGCACCCGCTGGCTATGGGCCGCATCAGCTCTATGGGGTGACCGACCGCCCGGCCGAAGCGCGAACCATGGGCATCGTCACCACGCTGGCCCTCGAATTTCTGGCAGAATCAGCGGACAGCGCCGAACCCTGGTGCTGCTTCGTCAGTCTGCCTGAACCCCATGACCCATACATCACCGACCGCGAGCACTTTGCGCACTATGCCAATCAACCACTGCCCGAACCACCCAATGCCGAGGACGATCTGACCGATCGCCCCGGGCTCTATCGGCGTGCACAGGGCATCTGGCGACAGCTGAACGCGGAGCAGCGACATCAGGCTCGCGCCTGCTACTTCGCTTCCATCGGCGAAATCGACGAGCAATTTGGGCGCGTCCTTGACTATCTGGACGCAACGGGGCAGGTGGAGAATACCATCGTTGTCGTGATCAGCGACCACGGCGATCTGCTCGGCGCTCACGGCCTCTTCTTCAAAGATATTTCAGCGTTCGAGGAAGTCTACCGCACGCCCCTGATCGTCGCTGGCCCCGGTGTGGCGGCGGGGCAGCGTTGCGCGGCACGCGTCGGCCTGCACGATCTCTGTCCCACGCTGTTGGCGCTCACCGATGCCGAGCCAATCGACGTGCCCGACTCGCGCTCCTTTGCCCATCTGGTGCGCGAACCGGTGCATGTAACGCCAGAATGGCAGCGGGGCTATGCAGAGTATTATGGCAACCGCCACCGCCTGACGCAGAAGATTGTTTGGGATGGACCGTGGAAGCTGGTCTTTAACGGCTTTGACTTTGACGAGCTCTATCATCTCGAAGACGATCCGTGGGAACTGCAGAACCGGGCGCTCGATCCAGCGTACGCAGAAGAATACCAACGCATGACTGAACTCTTCTGGCGCTATGCAACCGAGACTGGCGACACGCCGCTCTCGGAAACGCTCTACCCCGCGTTGCGCCTGGGCACGGTCGGTCCGCTGGTGGCGCAGTAGCTGCCGGCACTTCACATCACATCATTCACATCACATCATACAGTTCAACCAAGCAGGAAATAGCATAATGAGCGAACCAATTCAGCTGACCCACACTGGCACCACTACTTTTGTGGCCACCGAGCGCACGCCACAGCCGCTCTGCCTGCGCCTGACCTGTCCCGAAGGATTGGCCGCGGGCACGGATCTGCGCGTTGAGATGAGCAACTTTCACGCCTACACCACAGATTGGCAGTTGGATGATGTGAGGGTAGAAGGTGGGGAAGGTCGTCTGGTTGTCGGCCACGAATTGCCCCAGGATTGGACCGAGCGCATTCGTGGCGGTGTCGGCCCCGCGGGTGGGGGCTTGATGGGGCGGCCAGCCAACGCGGTGCACCTGCTGCTCTTTCAGATCACGCAGTCGCTTGCGCCCGGTGCATCAGTCGTGGTTGCGTTGCGGGTCAACAGCTCGCTCCACGCGGGGGTTGCCGGCGCACTGCTGGTGCGGCGTCGGCTGCCCAGCGCGGAAGCGTTCACGCCGGTCGGTGAGCCGATCCCGTTGGAGAATCGGGCCGGGCTGCCCACGCGGCTCGAAGCGCGTGCCAAAACCGTGGCCCAGCCGCGCCCAGCCCAATCTGCCGAAAGTGCAGATGAACTGCCGCGGCAACTCGTGCTCTTTGCCACCGATGACCTGCTCAATCCGGTTGCGGATTACCAGGGAACATTGCGGGTACGGGTGCGGACCGCTGACGATCTGATGGAAGAAGAGCGGGCAGATGAGGTCGTCGTAGGGCAGGCGGATCGGGGGCGCGTGGCCCTGCCCTTGCCCTCCGCTGACGCGAACCACGCCACCGCTTCACCCGCGGTGATGCGTGTGGTTGTGGAGGACAATGCAAGCGATATCAGCACGATCAGCAACCCAATCCTGAGTACACCCCTGGGCGAGCGCAACCATTTCTTTGGTGCCATCCACTTTCACACCCGCCTCTCCGTCGATGGCGACCGCGATCCACGTGCCGCCTATGCCTATGCACGCGATTGGCTCAATCTCGACGTGGTGGCCATGACCGATCACGCGCCGATTGGCCCGGGGTGGGAAGAGGCGCTGGCTGTCAACGAAGCGTACTACGCGCCTGGTTCTTTCGTGACGCTGCCGGCCTGGGAAAGCTCGAATGCCTATGGCCACGCCAACCTCTATTTGCGCACGCCCCAGAGCAAAGCGGGTCCCTGGTATTGGAATCCCGCGGTGAACCCTTCCGAAGTGGCGTGGCCGGAGGATGTAGTCATGGTGCCCCACCACCCAAACACGGGGCAGCTCATTGCCCGCGGCGAGCACAAAGCCGCCTGGCGTGCCGGGCGCTATTGGGCCAAATATGATTGGTCGATCCCCAACCCCCGGGCGCGGCTGGTCGAGATTGTGCAGGGGCGGAGCAACTTTGAAGCGGATGCCCTCGACGCGGAGTGGGGCATCCGCATGGGCGAACAAGGTGCGTCGGTGCGGGATGCATTGGCCCAGGGCTGGCGGCTCGGCTTTGTCGCCGGTACGGACAATCACGAAGGGCATCCCACGCAGCGCAACGGGCGCTACGTGGGGCTGACCTGTTTCCGCGCCACCGAGTTGACGCGCGAGGCGATCTGGCAGGCAATGGATCAGCGGCAGACCTATGCCACATCGGGCGTGCCCATAATCTGCGATTTTGCCGTCAATGGCTTGCCATCTGGCACCGAAGGAGGTCTGGAGCCGGGTGATGACGTTGTGTTCTCGGCCCGCCTGCATGGCACGGCCCCCATTGCAGAGGTGGAGATCGTGGCCGATGGTCAAACGATCTGGCAGCAACAACCCAATCGCTGGGATCTGGAGCTGCGGGATGTTGCCCTGCCCGCGCCCGCCCGTGAAGGAGGCTACTACTATTTGCGCCTGCGTCAGGTCGATGGCCACCGCGCCTGGCTCAGCCCCGTCTGGCTGATGACCGGCAACTCGTGAGCATCTTGTTCAAGCAGAAGAAATCTCCGGCATGAAAAATCAAGTTGACATCTCCAGCTTCTCGGCTATAATAGAACCAAATACCTTCTCCACAGCTTACGACATTACGATTTGGGCGTAAAATTTCGTCCCTAAAATTTTCATGTGTGGTCGTTTGCGGCTAGCACTTTAAACTCCATCTCTCAACCCCTGTCGTTATCTGTTCGAGTTGCTTTGTCTGCTCACCTACGGAACGACAGTACCCACTGTCCTGTAGACATACAAACAAATTCCCCTTCAATTCCGTCTGTCACCATACACACGGTAACCTGGAGATAAAAGACGATGATGGTTCCGTATATACGCAGTTCCCAGCGTGCAAACTCTGGGTGTATGCGGCTGCGTGTAACCCGGCCCAGCCTTTTCCCCACCTGTTCCCCTCTCTACCCGTTGCTTCTCTTCACTGCCTTCTGCTGCCTTCTGCTCAATCCGACCACGGCACAGGCCCAAGAGCAATTGACTGCCGAACAACGTCTGCTGATCCCGCCCAATCGAGATGGGGCAACGGAAGTCTTTGTTGATATTTGGGTCTCTGAAATTTTCAATATAGATGCACGCGAAGAAATCTTCACCGTCGATGCCCATCTCTATCTGGAATGGTTTGATGAGCGTCTGGCCTTTGATGCCGAAACCTTTGGCTACGACCGCAAAGTCTATCAGGATGAAGCCGTTGAGGAACTGCTCAAGAGTCAGGTCTGGTGGCCAGCCGTCGAGGTTATTGACGCGCGCGGCGTGCGCGATCGGCTACACACCGCACTCACCATTTATGCGGATGGCTCGATCTACTACCGCGAGCGCTTCATCGTGCTGATCGAGCAAGGCTTTGATCTGGCAGAGTTCCCCTTTGACGAGCACACAATCAGCTTTACGGTGGAGCCATTTGAATATGCGGGCGATGAGGTGATCTTTACCACCTTCGAACTCGATGAAGCTGACGGCTTTGGCAGCGAAGAGGTGTGGGAGACACGTGAGTGGGACATAACCTATCACCCCCTGATGGTTGAACCCGGCTTTGTGGAAGCAGATCCCGACGCCCATGGCTATGCCGCGGCCACTACTATGCTGACCATCAGCCGCGTTCCCAACTTCTACCTCTCCAGCTTCGTGTTGCCGCTGCTGCTCATCGTGGCGATCTCGTGGTCGGTCTTCTGGATGGATTACAACACCATGAATCTGGCCGACCGCATGAGTGTCTCCTTTACGAGTGTTCTCACCATTGTCGCCTTTGATTTCGTCACCTCTGACAGCCTGCCCAAACTGCCCTACGCTACCTTGCTCGACACCATCCTGACGGCGAGCTATATTTTCCTCGGGCTCACTGTGTTGGAAAATGTCATCGGTTACAGCTTGCGCAAGGGCGGCTGGTTGCGCTCTTCCCAGACGCTCGATTGGCTCTCGCGCATTCTCTTCCCCGTGGGCTACATCGTCGTGCTGGCCCAGGCGCTGTTGCCCGTGTGGGATCGTCTGCTCTTTCACACCGGCCTCGGCTGAACCATATTTGTCCGTTGCTGACACTGCTTTTGTCCACCTGAAAATTGAACGAGGTCTGTCCCATGTCATTTTACACCAGAAAAGCTGGCCCGATTTTGTTTGGTCTCCTTTGCCTCGGTCTGCTTCTCTGGAGCCGTCCCGGCTGGCTACCAACATTGCTGCCAGCATTGACAACGCCGCAGGAACAGCTGACGGCAACCACACCGGCAGAGAATGTGGTACAACTCGCCGCGGTGCCCGCCACCGAAGCCAGCGCGGCGACGGTACGGACGGTCAGCAATCCCAGGCTGGCGCGCGCAACCGCCGCGGTCACAGCCGGGCAGCGCATGTCACAGACCTTTACGCTGCGCGCCGGCTGGAATGCCATCTATCTCGAATTGGAACCGGATAACCCGTCGCCACTGGTCAACGTGGGAACAACTGCCGAGCCATACATGATCCACGCCGAGCCGACAATCCCCGCGATCTTTGGCGAAATTGCGGGGTTGGAGAGCATTTGGACGTGGAATGTCCCCCTCTCCCAAGCCGATTACATTGTTGATCCCACGGAAGCCGAACTGTGGGACAAACCGGGCTGGCGGCGCTATGTTGCTGATCCGGCCGCAGCGAGCAACAGCAGCGACAACGTGCAGACCGTCCCCGCGGATCTCGTCAATCTCCACGCCAACCAGGGTTATCTCGTCAAACTGGCCGATGATGCCACTACCACCACGCTCACGCTGACCGGTGTTCCCCAGGTGACGCGCCAGCGTTGGCTGCCCGCTACCTACAACCTGGCTGGCTTTCCCATTCAGCCCGGCGGTGCGCCGACGGTCGCTGACTTCTTTGCCGGTTCGCCCATTACCGAGGTCTACGCGCTGAGCACCGCGGGAGAATGGCAGCCATTGGCTGACAGTGACACGCTGCAACAGGGCACGGCCTATTTCGTGTATCACGCGTCCGTTACTGCCAATGATGCCCCGCCCTTTACCGCACCGTTCCACGTGCTGGGGCTGCCGAGCGACGGCCTGCGTTTCTTGCCCGGTGGCAGTGGTCAGCGTGCGACCTTGCAGATTGAAAACCTGAGCGACAGCTCGATCGATGTGGTCGCTTCTCTCTGGCCCGCTGGTCAGGAATCAGCGGTGGCGCTCATGCTCGACGAGCAGCGGTTGAGCGAGGGGCCTGCCACCATTTCCTTGTCCGCCGGGGCTGCGCAGCGACTCACCTTCTCGGTGCCGCGCCAGCAGCAGACTGCCGATGGCGCGGCGATCCTCGAACTGATTGCCGAAGAGCTGGCGGTGCGCTGGCTGATTCCGGTGGTGGCAGAGAGCGGCTCGTTGGCCGGGCTCTGGGTGGGCGATGTGACTGTGAATGACGTGAGCGAGAGCCGCCTGGGGGGCACCAATGTGCAGAATGGCGAATTGACCGTGGCCATGCGCTCGCGGGGCAACTCTGGCATTGGCGGGGCCGTTACCCTGATCGAGGCGGTGACGGGGAACGATGTGGCCATGGCCCTCAGCCTCACGCTGACGCTGCCCGCGATCGAGGTGGTGCGACCCACCGTGCCCCCAACTGCCACGGCCAATGTGCTGACTGGTTATCTTTTTGAGGATAGCAACCAGAATGGGCTGCGCGATGGCAGCGAGCCTGGATTGGCCGACCGCACGGTGATGCTCGTTGGCGAGCGCGCCGCACTGACCGCGACAACTCCACTGACTGCCAGCGCTGCCCTCTCTGCCACGCAAATCTGGACGACGACCACCGCCGCGGATGGTCGCTATCATTTCGCTGCGCTGCCCTCGGGCACCTATGCAATCAGCGCAACCACCCCCGCCAACTACACAGACGATTTTGCCATTCAACTTCCCGCACCACCTGAGACAGCAGGGGCGGATACAGAGGCAGACAGTGTGGCCAATCCAGTGACGGCAACCGTCAACACGCTGCCCAGCCAGATCCAGATGGACGCGGGCGGGCTGGCGGCCGTGGTGCCAGCCACCTATCTGGCCCACCTGCGTCCGCTCGGTGTGGTGGAATTGCCCCACCGCAACGACGCCAATCACCGGGCAGCGCCGCCGATCAACTTTGGTTTCGTGCCTGTCCACTTGGCAACCCTGCAGCGGACGGGGCCGGGCGGTTGTGGCGCGCTGCTGCAAATCGAAGCGTCGCTCGGTGCCGTGAAGAATGGACGGCTGCAGCAGACCCTGGCACAAACCAGTCTCAATCCGCCACCGGGCACGGGGGCGCGGCAACTGCTGGGCGCGGGAAGCAACTACGCCATTGTTGTAACCGATGCCGCGGGCGAGCAGGTTGCCTGTGGTGAGATTGACGTCGGTTCGCCCACCCGGTTGGCCGACGGCCGCGGCAGCGAATTTACCTTCCGCGTGATCCTACGGGTGGCGGAGGATGGCACCACTGAACTGCTGCCCTACTACGAAGCTGGGCGCGGCGCCACGGATGCCAACACCCGTATCAGCTCCGCCAACTTTAGCCTGATTGCACCGACGCGGGCCAGCGGGCTGTACGCGGACCCACACTTCCGCTTCTCGATTGTGGTCGATCCCAACGACCCGCGCAATCCCTTCAAACACAAGTATCACCCCGACCACGACAATCTGGACCGTCAGTTCAATCCCATTGATCTCGATGCAGTGGATCCCAATTTCTGGGAGTCGTACGCGGTGCGTCGCGAGATCCAGTTACAACCGGTTGATGATCTGCGGGAGATCCCGGCTTTTGCCGATCTGGAACCGGGCGCGGCGGCCAAGCTGGCTGCGGAAGTGGATTGGGGTGGCGCCACCCGCGGGGGGCTCTATCACGAGGTTTTGAGCGGCGTGCACAAGAATGATATCACCGTGCAGGGCCACTTTGTGGTTCGCCACGTACTCACGGCAGACAAACTGGAGACGCAATCCTATGATCAGTAACCTGAACCCGATGAGCAGCGCCCGGCGCGTCAGCTGGCCACTCCGCATTCTCCTCATCTCCCTCTTGACGCTGTTGGTGCTGAGGCTTGCGTCCGGCCGCGCCCACGCCGAAGAGATGAGCGCGAACTGCGACGATGAAGGTTCCCATCTCGCCCGCATGATTGACATTGCAAATTCGAACGATGAGGCTGATACGATCAAGCTGGATGGCGACTGTGAGACACTTTCTGAGTGGAGTTTACAAGAGTCGCTGTTTTTCCCCGCCATTATGACGGAGATTACGATCGTGGGGAGCGGTGGGACGTTGAGAGTTCCAGACGAAGGTCGTGGTATCTTTTGGGTGGAACAAGGCGCTGCGCTGACACTGATTGATCTAACACTCGTCGGTGGCCAAGCTACCCATGGCGGGGCCATCCACAACGAGGGCACTTTGACACTGCGGGGGAGCGAGATACGCGACAGCTATGCTGAAAATGATGGCGGGGCTATCAACAACGAGGGCACCGTGATTCTGGAGGGGAGCGTGATCCGCAATAACCGCGCTGATGACAATGGCGGGGCTATCTATAACATGGGCACGTTACAGATAACAGACAGCGTGCTGACGGAAAACGCAGCTGATTCTGGTGGCGCTATCTACCATGATTCTGCAGACAGGGTAACACTCATGGGCAGCACCATCAGTGGCAACGCGGCAGAAGAGGGTATTGGCGGTGGGATCTATTCCAACTCTGCTTCTGAGCTGCTCCTCGCCCACAGTACCGTAGTCGATAACTTCAGTAGGTACTATGTTGGTGGGATTGACGCTGTGAATGTGCAGATCCGCTACTCCATCATTGCCAACAACAGTAGTGACTATAGTGACGCTGTGGATTGTAGTGGAAACGTTCGCATCACTGGGCTTTCGCTCATCGAGAATCCCACGGGCTGTGCTCTTCAGGAGGGCGCGGATCTACACATGGGGGGAGATCCAGGCCTGGGTTCGTTGCAGCTGGCGAAGGATGGCAGATCGCGCGTCCACACACCAGAGCCGGGCAGCCCCGTGATTGATGCCGTCGCTGCCCCCGCCGACGTGCCAGAGAGGGATCAGCTCGGTCAATCGCGCGTCTCCAACGGGCGGCTGGATCTGGGCGCGGTGGAGATCCAGGTTGCCTCCACCTGCTTTGCCACCCCCGATGATGGCGACACCATTTTTGAAAGTACCGATGTCGGCGCGGTGCAACAGGCCATCGACAGCCTGGAAACCGGTCTCGACGTCGACGCAGCGGTGATCAAGATTGCGGGTGAATGTCGCGGCTTTTCCCCACATTCCCGTGAGACCGAGCTGAACGGGTCCCGCTCAGCCCTATACATCGACAGAAATGTTACGCTGCAAGGGGGGTACCGCGCGGATAACTGGAACAACTACGATCCGCGGGCCAACCCAACCATTCTCGATGCTAAGCGAGCGGGGCGCGTGCTGGCGATCCACAGGAACGGCGCAACGGTCGTGATCAAAGGGCTGTCGCTCATCAACGGCTCCGCCGCGGATGGTGCCGGATTATTGGTCCCTGCTGCTGCATTGGTGACACTTGAAAGCAGCACAGTCCGTGACAACGTCGCCACTAACATTGGCGGCGGTATCCTGAACGAGAGCGAGGCGACGCTCACCCTCATTGCCAGCACCATCAGTGGCAACGAAACAGCAAATGATGGCGGCGGGCTTTCGAACAAGGGCGTTGCGATGCTGATCAACAGCACCATCAGTGGTAACCGCGCCAAGGATTTGGCGGGCGGCATTGAAAATTGGAATGGTGCCGAGTTGGTGATCAGCCACAGCACCATCTATGACAACCACGGGCAACGCAACGCCGGTGGCATCCAGAATGAATCAGGTAGCAGGGTGGAGATAATAAATAGCATTATCGCCGGCAACACAGCGCGTGGAGAACCGATCGACTGCAACGGCACTTTTCATTTGTCTACAACGAGCCTGGTGGAGAATTCACAGAACTGTTCGACAGCGTATTATGGCAGCAATCTTCTCCTGACTGGCGAATCTCCCAAGTTGGAGGAGCTACAGGACAATGGCGGGCCAGTCCACACCCATGCCCCTCAATGGGGAAGTCCGGTTATTGATGCTGATACTGCTCGGTATGAAGAGAATACCGATCAGCGCGGGCGCGCCAGAGTGGTGGGTAATGGGATCGACCTGGGCGCGGTCGAGATGAATTATACCTGTTTCGCCACGCCCGACAGCGGCGCAACCACGATGGCCGGTGAAAATTTGGGCGTGCTGCAAGCTGCCATTGATGCTGCCGATTCCGACGCAACTATTTGGATTGCCGGCCACTGCCGTGGCCTCTCGGCACAAATGAATCTCACGTTACCGGTTGGCGTACACACCGCGCTCACCATCGACAAATCGTTGACCCTGCGTGGCGGTTACAGTCACGAGAATTGGGCTGATGCCGGTCCCGCGGCCGACCCCACTGTTCTGGATGCCATGCAGCAAGGGGGGATCGTGACCATCAACACGGGCCACACCGTCCAGATCGAACGGCTGACGCTCACTGGCGGTCTGTACGGGTCTGGTGGCGCGCTTCACAATGCGGGTAGCACCCTCACGGTACGCCGCAGCATCATTGAACAGAACCTGGCCAGCGAGCAGGGGGGCGGGATCTATTCCAGGGATGGCAGCGTGACCCTCGACGCGGTTACGCTGCGCGGGAACACGGCAGGAGAAGGTGGCGGTATTGCCATTGCGGCAGGTACGCTGAATATCAACAGCAGCACAGTGGCCGACAATGAAACGACAATCGGTGGCGGCGGCGGCATTCTCAGTGCTGGTGCGCTGAACATTAGCAACAGCACCATTAGCCAGAACCATGCTCATGGCGTTGGGGGCGGGATTGTGCAACGTGGTGAGACCGCAACGTTGCGCTTCACAACTCTTTATGCAAACCGCGCGGCGAATGAGGAGGTGCGAGTTGATACCAGCACCCTCGCGGCTGGGATCGTTACCGCCCTTGATGCCACGGTCGATCTCCAGTACACGATCCTCGCGGGGAACCAGTTGAGTGGTGCAGTAGTGGATTGTGCCGGTGCGCTCTCTATCTCCGCGATTAGTCTTATCGAGCGCAGTGCAGATTGCACCGTTAGCGGTGCGGCTGCTTCGCAACTCATTACTGGCACGCCCCACCTCGGTCCCCTGCAAGACAATGGCGGTGCCACGTGGACCCACGCGCCGCTGCCCAACAGCCCAGTTTTTGATCAGGCCGTGTTGGCCGAGACCGCGAACGCGACCGATCAGCGGGGGCAGCCACGACAGGCCAATGGCGGTGTCGATCTCGGGGCCGCGGAGCTACAGCTCACCTGCTTCGCCACCCTGGATGAAGGGACGACCGTCCTGAAGAGCGCGGACACGAGCGCAGTCCAGTTCGCCATTGATCGAGCCAGCGCGGCCGGCGCACCCGACGGTACGGCTATCAAGGTGGCCGGCAATTGTTCAGCCACGGCTGCTTCCGTCGATCTCACCGCAATTTCGGATTCGCCCACTGCACTGGTGATCCGCAGCAGCGTGACGCTGCAAGGTGGCTTCGCGCCGGACAATTGGTCAGTGGCCGATCCCACTCGCCACCCGACTAGCCTCGATGGCGCGGGCACGGCGCGCGTGCTGGCAATTCTCGACACGGCAGCCGCGGTGCAACTGCAAGGCTTGACGCTGCGCAACGGGATGGCCGCGACTGATGGGGGCGCCATTCACAACAGCGGTACGCTGACCATTAGCCAGAGCATTATCCATGCCAACCGAGCCAACGATAGGGGTGGCGGCATCTACAATGGCAGTGGTGCCCTCACCGTTCACACCAGCATGATCAGGGATAATGGGTCTGCAAGAGATGGCGGTGGCATTGCCAGTGAAGGACGACTGACCGTCCATTCAAGTACGCTCTTCAAGAATAGAGCAGAGGAGTTAGGCGGTGGCGTCTATAGTAACGGCGAGGCCGTGGTGCGCAACAGCACCGTGAGCGCCAACAGTGCCAACTTTGCTGGCGGAGGCATTTACACCAAAGGTGATTCGGCGATCGCATTTGCTACGCTGGCTGAAAATAGAGCCGACAGTGGCGCAAACCTTGCGCTATTCCACGAAGGAGACACGACCACACTCTTTGCCACGATCCTCACCAAACCCTTGAATGGGACGAACTGTCTCATCTCCGAAAGCAGCGCTGTGAACTCACTTGGCTACAATCGAGCGAGCGATGATTCATGCGCGCTGGACGACACTGTCGATGGCACCGATGAGCAGAATGCCCAAATTCTGCTGCGGCCACTGGAAGGGGAACAGACGATCGCGGCCACCTATCTGCCCGAGCGTACTGCCGATAACTCCATCCTCGATGTGGTGCCACTGAGCGGGGCAAATAGCTGCGAAGAAGCGCTCGGTGGCTCACCGCTCGATCAGCGCGGCGGCGAACGGCCATTGCGCGGCTATGAAGATAGCCTCAATGCGGATCGGTGTGATGTGGGCGCAGTTGAAGTGGGGCTGGAAGTGCTCTATGTCTGTGGGGCGGGCGTGACGCGTGACGATCCCGCACAGGCGTACCGCTGTGTCTATCCTTCTGTGCAGGATGCCCTGGCCCGAGCCGTTAGCGGCGATTCGATTGTCATTTCTGGCCTCGTCACCGAAAGAATCACCCTCACCAAAAATCTTCTGTTGCGTGGCCCTTCCGCGGCGGAAGCGACACCGGGCACCCACATGGGCTTTTTGCAGGGCATGCCCACCGCGCCCACTGACGATAGCACCGCAACGGGACCCGTGGTGACAGTCGGTGCCGGGGCCACAGTAACGATCCGGGATCTGAACATTCGGCATGGCAACGGCACGGTCGCGGGCGCGCTCGTCAATGCGGGCAATACCAGCCTGGTTGGGGTGACACTTCACGCCAACCGAGGAACCGGCAACGCATCCGCAATCCACAACAGTGGTACGCTGCTGTTGCTGAACAGCACGCTGGCCTGGAACAGTGGCGTCGCGATGATCGAGAACGAGGCCACGCTGCGGGTTATCAACTCGACCCTCGCGGGCGACGAGCAAGGGGCCATTTATGCAAGTGGCGGCGAGATCGAGATCCAGAACAGCATCATTGAGACTGTGGGCAGCTCGTCGTGTCTCTATGATGGAGAGCGCAGGGTCAGACAGACCGGTGCTGATCAACTGCGCCTGACCGGCCACAATCTGGTGGATAGCAATGGCTGTCTGATCATCGGCGAAGCGTCATCTCCGGAGACGACTGGCACAGGCACCGCAGATAGCCCAGCCGACAGTGTGGTCGATTCCACCGCCCACTTCGATGCGGAACTGTTGGCGGAGACTTACCAGCTGCTGAGCGACCGTGAGCTCATCTTGGTCGACAATCGAGCGGGGACATTAGGCATTGGAGTGGAGGTGGCCGACGTTCAAGTAGAGATAGTTGAACAGATCAGCCAGCTACTCAGGTTTAAGGCAGAATTTGAGCAGCGTGGCCTGTTGGTGCAGCACCAGTTGCTCGAGGTCCTGGAATTTTTCGAGCCTTATGAGTATGATAACTTTGACTTTCATTTTAACGCCTTGACTGAATTCCCGTATGCACCTGATTTGGATGAGAATTGGTTAATCAGCACCAAGGATCTACTATTCGCCAACAATTTCCTTCCAGTTGGTCTGGAAACCCAGGCTCAAATCGAAGTGATTGAGCATTTCGAGGATAACGGCTTCCTTGAACATCGGGAAGTTGCCGATGTATTTGCATTTTTTACCGACCAATATCCCGGGTACGCAGATCCTGCCAGCGACGAGGAGCTACGCATGGCGGTGCTCTTCTTTCAGGGCGTTGATGGTGTCAGCGCCAGCAATGGAACAGCGAACGAGCCGTTGCCGACAGAGCAGGATATCAGCGCCAACACACACCGGGGCAATCCTCAACTGGGACCGCTGCGCGATAATGGCGGGCCTACCCTCACCATGGTCCCGGCCATGGCGAGCCCGGCACTGCAGGGCGCCGCCAGCTGTTCCGTGGCCGACCTGGGCTTTGACAACGTCGACCAACGGGGCCGTCTGCGCCCCGAGGCCACGGCTGGCCGCAGTTGTACCATTGGCGCGGTTCAGCAAGAGCCACAACGCTTTGTGGTCTGTGACAACTGCAATGCCGAGCCGACCCTGGGCCGCTTCACCGATTTGCAGGCTGCGCTTGACCAGAGCATGGCGGGCGATGTCATTGCCCTGGAAGCAGGCACCTACACGGGCAACTACATCATCTACAAAGATGTAACAATTGAACATGCTGGGATCAACGTCGATCTGCTGAGCAGGGCCGAGTCGGTTGATGTGCGCGCAATTCTGCAAGCATCCCCCCTCAGCATCCGCGAGCAGCGGGCACTGCCGGAACCCACCGGTTCCGTGTTGCGCGTTCACAGCTATGCGCCAGCCGCTGCCGCTCTCGAGCCCTCCGGCGATATTACTGTGACCCTAGAGGGGGTGACCATCCGCAACGGCGTCAGCCAACGGGGCGGCGCAATCTACAACCTCGGTTCACTCACGTTGACTCGTTCGACGCTGACTGCGAACGCGGCCGTCAACCGCTATCGCGCTGGGAGTGCCAACACCGACGTGATCAACGGTGCAGAGGCCGCGGGGGGCGCGATCTACAATGCTGGGCAGCTCAACATCAGCCACAGCACGCTTTCAGGAAACCGCTCTGAATATCATGGGGGAGCTATCTATAATGATGGGGCGGCGGCCCCGGCCCGTGTGCAGATCCAGGCTTCAACGCTGGCGGATAATCTGGCCGCCCGCATTGGGCAGCAGCACCTGCTGCTCATCGACAACGATCTGCTCAACGGCGGGCCGCCCCAGTTTCTGCAACCGGTCACCCAGACTGTTTCTGGCGACGAGATCCTGATTCAGAATCGGCTGCCCTTTGCCATTCCCCTCAATATTACCGGCGGCAGCTGCAACAGCCGGCAGATCGTAGCCTTGCCCTCTGCCGTCACCACGCTCCCGCTCATCTGCACCGCAGAAGGAGAATCCAACACGATCACGCTTGCTTCCAGCCAATACGAGGAGCTGACGTTGGATATTATCGTCACGACGCTCGGCTCCATGTTCATGCCAGAAGCACATATTCTCTATCAGCGCGGGGAAAGCACCACCGCGGCGACCGTCGCCCATTCCTTGCTGGTCAGCAACGCGCCTTCGCACGTGAACTGTGGGCGCAGCGCCACCGCGGTCATCAACTCCGGTGGCTACAATCTGGGCGATGACACCAGCTGTTCGCTCGATCAGGCGACTGATTTAACGCCAGGTGTCGCACAATACCGGGACCCCGGCCTGGGGCCGTTGCAGGATAATAACTGGATCGACTTCGAGCGCAAGACGGTCTCTGGCTACACCTATGTACATGCCTTGGCACCAGGTAGCCCGGCCATCGATCAGATCCCGTCCAACGAATGTTCCACGGCACTGGTGACAGAGTTACTCATCATCAACGGCCAGAGCACCCGTGATGGTTCGAGTGCACCGTTGGAGAGCATTACTCTCGACGTGGGCGGAATTGTTGTTTGGAAGACCAACCCGGTTGCTGCCGCGGGCACGACAGAGGCCGCAGCACAGGCCATGACACTCGTGCTCAATGACGGCCACCACGATGCGCAAATTATCTCTCTGGCCGCAGGGGAACAATCCCGGCCAATCCAGTTTGCCGAGCCCGGACGCTACCCCTACCGCATCTATGACAGCCAAACTCGCATGGCGTTGAGCGAAGCGATTATCACGGTGCGCGCGGGTAGCACTCAACATGATCAACGCGGAATTGCCCTGCCTCAGCGAGGCACGGCTGGCCAGTTCCGTTGTGACATTGGGGCCTATGAATTTAAACCCTACATTGTTGGCGAGCGCATCTTGCGGCCGCCGGCGGCCGTGGGTAGCAGTCCACCGAGCTGGGAATTGGGTAACGAATCGCTCGATGCTGCCAACCCCCCATATCACGTTTGGAGTCCGGCCACCGCGCGCGATTATCCGCTTCACCCCACGCCCAACAATCAGGATGGTGAATTGGTCGCCGGCGAGATCGTTACCCTGATTTGGACCACCAACGCCGATCCACAGGAGCGCACCACCATGCGCCAAACCGGGGTGGTGGAATGGCCCGATGATCCCCAACTGCACGTGGCCGGTGCTCACGTTAACCTCACCCATCTGGGGGTTATCGACGACTTCCTCATCTCTGATGCACGTGCCTTCGAAGGGCGCGGGCCCGAGGATGACGCGGCTGGTACCATTCTCAGCAACGGCGTATTTAGCCGAACTCAGCTGAATGCGGTCGCCGGTGACTCCTATTCGGTATTGACCTTTGTCAAGGATGCCCAATCAAATGCCACGGCACAGGTGTTGGTGGTGAAGAGCGTCGACTGGAATGCACCGGGCGTGCGTGATCTCCGTGCCGATGTGCTGGGCACAAGCTGTGTTATTGGCAGACCGCTCGCGTACACTGCACTCGATGCTGCCGGGCTGTCTGTACAGCACGTGGACCCTGAAGGGCGCGCCGGGCAAATCCTCTACGGCCGTGCCTATGATGGGGTTGAGCGCGAAGCAGAATTGACAATTTTGCCAAACACCCTCGATGGTGTTGTGCCGCCGATCCACGTGCGCGCAACGCGAGCCGGAGAGATCATCCCGGTGCTCGCCCAAGCCCCGACGGAGTTCCCCACCGCGGATCTGCTCAACGGTGATCACGACCTGCGCGTAGCCTGGTATCGACCTGATGCGCGCAACGTGGCCTGGCCCGTCAAGGCTGTTGGCTACCGCTGTCGCTGGCCAGAGAATCCACCACAGATTGTCATTGCCAGCGAACTGGGCTCGGAGATCGATGCGCAGCCCATCCTCGCGCCGGAGAGCTACCTTGAACCATCTGTCTATCACCAGGCCGATCCCACTCAGCCTGGCTACAGCCCAAACTTTGAACATGCACTGTTGGCCGATTCCAACCTGGGCAACACGGCTCCAGCGCTCTATGCCCTGCGTACGGATCTGTTTGATCGCAACCCCGTAGTCGACGCCAGCCAATCCTATGTGCTGCTCAAATATCGCGATGCGCGCGAGGCGAACCAGCCCAAGATTGCCGTCTATCAGACGCAGCTAACCCGTGCCGCACAGCAGCGGGGAGCGGCGGCTGCAATTATCTCTGTGGATGAAGTTGTGGTGCCCGCCAATGGTGAGGTGACTGTGCCGGTGCGCGTCAGTGCGGTGCAACGAATGCATGCCATCACGGTTGAGATACCCTATGAAAATCAGCAGCTGCGGCCCGTGCGCTGCATGTCCAACCGCGATCATTTTGTAACAGCCCCCCATGGTCTACAGCTGACGAGTGATCAACCGGCGCGGCCTGGCAATGTCGTGCGCCTGCGCGCTGACTTGATGGCAGGTACCGATGTACGCTATCAGTGGTCCTTTGGCGACGGGACCGTGCGTATTGCCGGGCCCGAAGTAAGTCATGTCTATGGAACAGCCGGCACCTATGCAGTGGAGGTGACGGCATTCAGCACCCTCTTCCCAGCGACCGTGGCCACCACCAATGTGACGGTGGCCGACGATGCGCTGCCCGGCACCCTGGCTGCCGACTCCACAAACGGCTGCCACGTTATCACGGCCACCGACGCGACGACCAGCACAATCGTGCTGGCATTGAAAACGCGCGACAAACATGGCCTCGTCGATGACCTGATCCTCGCTGATATTACCTTTGCCGCAGTCGCCGGGGACGAAACGACCACCGTCACAACAGCGACCCAGCCCAGAGCCACGGCAGTGGTTGGGCCGGGATATGAAGCGTTGCGCTTTGACGTGGTCGCTGGCAATCCGATCTTTGCCCCGGTACCCATGCGCAACCTGCTCGATATCCAGACCTGTGCCGAGACCACGGTGCACGATATTCCCAATGCCAAGCCCTTCTGGAAAGATTTTAAAGGCAACCTGTGGGCGCGGGCCGCGGGCAGCATGGACGTGCTCTACTACTACCCCATCCAACCCGGATTCCATTTTACAGAGGCACAGCGACAGACGCTTGGCCTCGACAGCGCGCCCGCGACATGGGTCGGTCGCTGTGTGCCGTGGCTGCACAACGCCGCGCCCGCACAGACAGTGCTGAGTGGCGCCCAGCGCATTTATCCTGTTGACTATCAGGTGGCGTGGCCCGATCTGCCCCCGACGCTGGTAGTGGGCGAAACAGTCTACGAGCGTGCTAAAAATGGGATTTCCGGCGTGGCCGAACAGTTGGCCGTCAACAAAATTTATGACGATATCGCGCCGGGACAGTGGATTGAGAATTCAATTGTCATCGAGGGCAGCCAGACGGTTGACTCGCTGGCACAGCTCATCGATCCAATTGGCGAAGTACGGGTTCCCCTCGATGTTCGGATCAATGACAATCCTGCCCTGCCCACAGAGCTCAAGACGGAGCGACTGCTCTTTGGCGGGGGGCAGGCCATTGTCGGCACGGCCGATAATGAGATAACGCTCCCCTTCTCATTGCGCTCGCGCATTGGCTTCGACGATCTCAGTGGCGAGCTAATCTTCCGCGGGCACTACGACGGCACCTCATCCGCCTACATCAAGGGGGACCCGCTGTTGCTGCTCAACGTGATGGCTGCATCGGACCGGGTGCGGTTGCAAGCACTCTGTCAACTGGCCGACGGGGCAACGGCTAAATCTGAAGAGTGCAAGCGCTTCATCAGCGCCATCGACGCGCTCTATCACAAGAGCCGCAACCCACGTGCCGTTGATCTCTGCCGCACCGACAGCGGCGCGCTCTGGCCCAACGGTTCGCCCGATGCGTGGGGTGCACCGGCCCCGGCAACGGCGACTCCCTGTGTGGATGCCGCTGGCGTACTGCTGAACCCGCCGGCGTGGCGCGATGGCCGAGCAGATCGCGACTTTCTGATCGGCGTGCAGGACCGCAACAACGATGGCTTGCCAGAACCTTATGCTGGATTGGGCAAGGGCAAGGCGCTGAGCGCAGGCAACGCGCAAGGCACCGGCTACATTACCCTGGCCTATAACAACGACGAGAGCCTCGACAGCTTGCCGGTTTCGTTGCAAGTGATTCAGGTGGGGTGCGCCCTCAATGCCAACGGCGAAAACAGTACCTATCGGGGCAATCTGCTCACCATTGAATCAGATAATCTCTTTGACGAGAAGCTGACCGTGCGCCACACCGGTGACTTTGGCGGCATGCCCGACAACTTCGAGTTTCAGTGGTTTATCGCCGGTGTTGATGATACCGGTGTTTCGCCGCTGGCCCGTCCCCCCAGCTATCCCTGGCAGCCATGGACCAAGGTGGATCCGGGAGCCACTGCCGTTGGTTCGGAGATTACCATTGAGGGTGCCAACCCGACCACGCTGTCAGATAACTGGCTGCTCATGCGCTACAAAGGCTACGCTGCCTGTGGCAATCAATATCGCTACAGCGCGTTTGCGGGTGATCCATCGGCCAAACCGAGTGAAGTGCGGGCGCAGTTGGCTGAAGGCTGGATCAAGCGGGTGACGAACGCACTCAACCCCTTTGACGCCCGGGTGCGCGATTTTGTTAGTGCACCAGTGAACACCACTGTGGATATGATCAGCCAGGCTGGGCCGCGTTATGAAGGGCCGATCCCCTTTAGCAATGACCCGGAGACCCTGAATGGCATTGGGTTGATCGAAGCATACCAGACTGTGCTCGACCGGGGGCGCACACTCTCCATTGATTCTCAGATCAACGATCAGGGGGCGAACGCGGCGCTGCTCAACGTAACCAGCCGCATTGCCGAACTCTATCTGTTGCTTGCGAACGATGCATACGCGGACGCACTTGACCCCACCGTGGCCATTGGCACCGAGCACGCGCTCTCGCCACCGGTCACTACACTCTATGCATTCATGAACCAGTTCCGCCCTGACAGCTTTGGGCCAATCGATGAAGAACTGACGTTGTTGCGTGGCCGCGACGAAGTATTGGGTGGCGTGGCTGCTGGCCCCGTCTATAACCGGCTCACCTGGAACTTTACCAATGGCCCGGGCACCGTGGCCTATCAGCAAAATTACAACATACAGGATACCAACGAGGATGGCTTTATCGATGAAGCGGATGCCGCGCTCCGTTATCCTCAGGGGCACGGCGATGCGTGGGGCCACTTGCTCACCGCATTACAGAGCTATTACAATCTCTTGCGCCATTCGCACTACACCTGGTCGCCACGGGCCGAGCCGGTCAGTGTGGCGGGTGCGCCAGTGGTGGTCGATTATTATGATGAGCGGCGCTTTGCCACCGCCGCGGCGACCAAGGCTCAGTTGGGCGCCGAGATCGTCGGATTAACCTATCGCAAGCATTACGCCGAGCCGACCAGCCAAGGCTATGTGGATGGCCACATCGATTCCTCTGATCAAGCACCGAGAGCGTGGGGTGTAGCTGATTGGGCTGTGCGCGCGGGGCAGGGCGCATACATTGATTGGGTAGTCGCCAATGCCATTCTGCCCCCGGAAGAGAGCCGCTTTAGCGATGTGCGCAAAGTGGACCGCAGCACCGTGCTGGAGTTGCAAGAGCTCGTCGACCAATATCAGCTGATCCAACAGCAGCTCGACAATGCCGACACCCACGTGAACCCACTGGGTGTGGCCCCCAACGCCGTGCTCTTCGACCTCAATGCGGCTGCAATGGACGAGGGCCAGACTCACTTCGAGCAGATCTACCAGCGGGCGATTACTACCCTCGACACGACCCATGCCTTCTTTGAACACGCGGTAACGGCTCGCGTGGCGCTGCGCGATGCGCAGGCAACCGAGCGCGACTTTGTGCAGGCTGTCGTCGATGCGGATACGGCGATCGTCAACGAACTGATCGAGCTCTTTGGCTATCCGTATGATGCCGATGTGGGTGTCAACGGCACCTATCCCGCGGGCTATCAGGGGCCGGATATCTACAACTACGATCTCTATGACCGCAATGAATTGACCGACCACCAAAAGCGCTGTCACAGCGAAGATGTGGGGCAGGCAGGCCACTGTGCTGCCGAAACGAAGACCATGTTGATCGCCTATGAGCCGTTGCAGTGCGTCGGCAACTACGTGGAATATCTGCAAAGTAACAATGGCAAACTGAACGCAGAGCAACTCTGCCCCCGGGTGGATGTCGATGATGCTGACCAGCTCACGGTCACCCACGTGGTTGGGATTGGCTTGGATGCTGGGCGCGGGCGCTTCAAGCCGTCATCGTGGCCAGGGAACAGCGCCCGCCCAGCCGTGGGCGAAATCCAGAACGCGATCCAGGCACTGACGCAGGCGCGCCTCGACTATGAACGTGCCATTGTCGCCTATGAGGATCACATTGAGCGCATGGTGAGCAAGCAGAAGGCAATCAAGGATCGTGTTGAGGTGCTCGATCACGAAGAGGAGGTGAAGAAGGCGTTGATGGGGACCTTCCGTGGTCTCGATGGTTTGATCCTCGTTGCCAAACAGACCGAATTATTGATGGAGAACGTATCGGATGATGTGGAGAAGATCGCCGAATCATCAGCCAAATGTGCACCACTCAACGTGGGCTTTTCCAACGATGTAACCTCGGCCGTGCGCTGCGGGATCAACCTCTCTGGCTTGGTGGCCAAGACAGCCATGAGCAAGCTCAAACTGGCTGCAACCATTGCGGAAAATGTCTATGATTACGCCAAGGATACTACCCAGCAGGGAATGGAATTCGATCTGCTGGAGCGCTCCAACGACTACGAAATTCGTCAACTGGGGCGGGAGATATCGGGCATGTTCCGCGAGGAACGGGAGCTGCGCATGGCGCTCTTCCTGGCCAAGGACCAGGTGAATAGTGCACAGGGCACCTACGATCAGATCCTGCAGCGGGCCTTCCGCAAGCTTGAAGAGCTCAGCCGCCTGCGCAAGCGTTGGGCGGGCCAGATTAGCGGCCAACGTTACAACGACATGGCCTATCGCACAGTCCAAAGTAGCGCACTGCAGAAGTACCGTCGTCAGTACGATCTGGCGCAGCTCTATGTTTATCTGACTGCCGCGGCCTATGATTATGAGACCAGTCTGACGGCCAGTGATGGCGGGGCCGGTGCCCACTTCCTGCGCCAGATCGTTGGCTTGCGCAACCTGGGCCATTTGGAACACCAGCTCCGGCCCGACGGCACCGTGATCCCGTTGGCGGGCATGGGGGGGCTGGCCGACCCAATGGCCCGCATGCACGAGAACTTTAGCATTCTCAAGGGGCAGCTGGGCTTCAACAATCCGCAGCCTGCAGCAAAGCTCTTCTCGTTGCGGCGTGAACTCTTCCGCCTCACCGATGCCTCGGATCTCAAGTGGCGGCAGACGCTGCAGCGCTACTACGTGCCCAATATCTATGCCAATGATGCCGTGGCCCGGCTGGCCAAGCGCCCCTATGGCGGCAGTGATGTTATGCCGGGGTTGATTATTCCTTTTGGCACGGGAATCGTCGATGGCGAAAACTTCTTTGGCCATCCGCTGGGGACGGGTGACAACGCGTACAACGCCACTCAATTCTCAACCAAGATCCGGCGGGTGGGGATCTTCTTCGATGGCTATGATGGACAAAATCGGCTATCCAATGCGCCGCAGGTCTATCTGGTGCCAGCGGGCTACGATGTGCTGCGTCCCCGCCACACTGCCGACGAAGTACGTTATTGGTCCGTTGCCGAGCAACTATTGCCACTGCCCCATGCGATTGGTGCGAATGAATTACACAATCCCGGCTGGCTCACTACCATCGATGGGCTGGATGGTCAGCTCTATGCAACCAAGCGTTTCCCGCGACTCAGTGCCTTTGCCCATCACGAGGATCTGAGCATCGATGGCACCAACACCAGTTCGCTCTTGATCGGGCGTTCAGTCTGGAACACGCAGTGGTTGCTCGTTATCCCCGGCGCACCGCTGCTCGCCGATCCTGCAACGGGGCTCGACCGCTTCATCGAGGATGTCGACGACATCAAACTCTACATCGAATCCTATTCCTACAGCGGCGCACAATGATCCATTGCACAGCAATGTATCCTGCGTTTGGCGCTGCCATGACGGCTGTCTGAGTCGAGCGAGAACAAAAACAAAAAGGGGGAGATCGCTCGATCTCCCCCTTTTTGTTGTGGTGCTCAGCACTCTGATACAGTGAATTCTGATTAATGAAGCTCTTTGCAACAGGGGCAACCCGCTAGATCTGTGCCAGCGCCTGTGCCACATCGGCAATGAGATCGTCGGTATCTTCCACGCCAATGCAGAAGCGCACCAACTCATCGCGGATGCCGAGGGCCAACCGCTCTTCTTCGGGTAGATCCGCATAGCCCATGATCGCCAGCGGGCTGATCATGCTCTCAACGCCGCCGAGGCTGGGGCCAATGTGCGGGATCTGCAGCGCATCGATGAAGCGGTGCGCGGTTGCGCCGTCTCCCTCAATTTCAAAGCTGACCACGCCGCCAAAGCCTTTCATCGTTGCCTTGGCCAATTCGTGATCGGGATGGTTCTCCAGCCCCGGATACCAGACCTGGCGCACTTTGGGATGATCCGCCAGAAAACGCGCGACGGCCAAGCCGTTGGCGTTGTGTTGGGCCATGCGCAGGCCGAGTGTCTTGATGCCGCGCAACATGAGGTAGGCGCCGTGGGGATCGGCAATGCTGCCAAACATGGCCTGTGCCTGCCGGATCGGCGTGATCTGCTGAAAGGAGCCGACCACCGCGCCGGCCATCAGGTCGTTGTGCCCACCCAAATATTTGGTCAGGCTGTGGATCACCAGATCGATGCCGAAATCGAGCGGGCGGCAGTTGACTGGCGTGGCAAAGGTGGCATCGACGACCGTTAGCAAGTTGTGTGCCTTGGCAATTTCGACAACGCGTGCGTAATCCACACAGCGCATGAAGGGATTGGTCGGCGATTCGGTGTAGAGCAGGCGTGTGTTGGGACGAATGGCTGCTGCCACCGCGTCACAATCGCCACAAGGCACAATGGTGCTTTCAATGCCCAGGCGGGGCAGGAACTGTTGGCAAAATTCGCGAGATTGGTGATAGCAATCATCGGTTAGGATCAGGTGATCCCCCTGTTTGAGCAGCAGGAGCAAGGTGTTGGTCACCGCGGCCATGCCACTGCTGACGAGCACGGCATCATCGCCGCCTTCGAGCGCGGCCAGCTTGGCCTCGACCGCGCGTATCGTTGGATTGCCATAGCGGCCATACTCTTCCCGCTCCACCTCGTCCCAGAACATGCGCTCTTCAAAATACTCGACGAGATCGGCGCTCTTCTCAAAGGTGTAAACCGATGTTTGGACAATGGGTACGGTCAGGCTGTGGTGGCTGCGAAATCGTCGCTCACCGGCATGGATCGTTTGGGTTGTATTGGGTAGCTGGGGCTGGTTCTTCAGATCACTCATGTAGCTTCATTTCAATTTTGGCGCTTGCATTGTTCTTGATGGGTGTGGCACCGATGTGCCAGCTTCGTCAGCTCGGTTGTATCGAAAGCAAGTTGCTACCGACCATCTCCGCACGGGCATGATGGCTCAAAAAATACCCTCCGCCACGCGCCTACAGTGCGGTTGGCTTGAAAACGGTAGGTTTCCCGCTTGCCGGAACTACTGCTTTCAAACAGAGCCCACTTTGGAAGGCAACCGGGGAGCAACTTGTAGAGAAATCATTTAAAGGTCGCACAATCGTGGCATCAGCGTTCTCTAACGCTGGAGGTGCGCATGCTCTCATGCGCACTCCGCAAGGTGCAAGGTCTATTTGCTTTCTCGATTAGGCTATCGAACAAAAGCACTGGATTCAATAAACGCGGTAATCTGTTGTGGGCTGTTGCCGTGGCGAATTTCCCACTGCTCGGCCCGTCGCCGTTCTTGCCGCACTGCCGTGCGCTGTTCCAATAGATAGTTGAACTGGGCATCACACGCCGGAATGGGGGGCGGATAGCTGCGAATTTCGGCAATGATGGCCGCCTGCTGCCGCTGTAACTGTTGCTGGATCTGTTGCCACGTTGTTGGCTGAGCGGCTGAGGGGAGATTGGGTCGGGCTGCCAAAGGTTGATTCACATCTGTCACAGAGCTCTCCTCTCTTGAACAGAACGCTGCTCCGACGCAGCGGAGTGGGCATGACAACGGAGCGTAACACGACTGCTGCTCCTGTGCCGGTTGGGGCAGTCTAGGCCAAAACCGCAAAAGATGCAAGCTCTCGATTGGCTTAGGGTGCGTACCACATTTGGGGCCTAGACCGGACGCTCATCTGCTCCTCTTCTGTACATCCCCGAAAATGGGACGCACCCATTGGCTAATAAAGAAAGCGAATGGACTCTGCACCGTGCGGAGTGTGCATGCTCTCATGTGCACGTCCAGCGGTAAAGAACGCTGATTCCACCATTATACACCGTTACCATGATTTCTCGATTCGGGTGCGTCCCAAATTGCGGGTACGCCAGAGACCCAAAATAGTCTTGCTCTGTAAGCCCTGCCCAAATGGGACGCACCCAGCGGCTTATCGCCGGCTTTCAGCAGCGGGTGGTTGAGCCACTCGACACCGCAATGAGCGATCCCCACGTTGTACGAGGGGCCCAAAAAGTGACGTGGCCACTAGCTGGCAAGTTTGGTACAATCAGATCCTGTGTACACGATCCGTATTTGCTGCTCTTGTATGTGAGCAACAGATCAACGGTAACAGATCAACGGTAACAGACCAACGGTGATAGATCAACGGTAAGAGATTAAAGTTAAGAGATCAACGGTAACAGACCAAAGGTAGGGGTGCTATGCAAACCATTCGTTCCCAAGAACTAACCACATACATTCAGGCAACCTTTGTTGCGGCTGGCGCGCCAGCCGAACACGCCGCGCGGGTAGCCAACTCGCTGGTCAGCGCCAACCTGGCCGGCCACGATTCGCACGGTGTCATTCGCACCGTGCAATATCTGACCGCCATCGACAACGGCATTCTCACGCCGGCCAATCGACCCACGGTTGTGCGCGAGACCGGCGTGGTCACCATGATGGACGGTCAGCAGGGCTTTGGCCAGGTCTGCGCCGAGATTGCCATGCAGACAACCATTGCCAAGGCCAAAACCCACGGTACGGCAACAACGGGGCTCTTCAACAGTGCCCACGTGGGCCGGCTGGGCGAGTGGGTAGCCATGGCCGCGACCGAGGGCATGATCGCCGTTGGCTTTTGCAACGGTGGCAGCCGTGGCGGTCTGGTGGCGCCCCACGGTGGCATGGCGCGCCGGCTCGGCACCAATCCGCTGGCCTGCGCAGTGCCCCGGGCCGACGGCCCACCGATTGTGATCGACTTTGCCACCAGCGTGGTCGCCGAAGGCAAGGTGCGGGTGGCGCGCAATGGCGGCAAGGCGCTACCGCCCGGTCGCATTCTTGATCTCAACGGTGCGCCGAGCACCAATCCGGAAGATCTCTATGCAGGGGGCATGTTGTTGCCCGCGGCAGAGCACAAAGGGTATTGCCTGGGGCTGATGATGGATCTGCTCGGCGGCATTCTCACCACTGGCGGCTGCGCGGTCTTGCCGATCCACCAGTGGGGCAATGGAGTGCTCTTTACGGTCTATAATATTGACGCGTTCCGCCCGCTCGATGAATTTCTGGCTGAAAGCGAACAGGTCGCGGCGTTAATGGCGGCCACACCGCCGCGTCCTGGTGTGGAGCGAGTTCTGTTGCCCGGCGAGCCCGAGCAGATCACCGCGGCCGAGCGCCTGGAGAGAGGGATTCCCATTGATGACAATACTTGGCAACAGTTGCGCGCGGCAGGCGAAGCATTGGGGGTTGCCGCGCCCACACTGTGAAGCGTGGGAACAGTTGATAGCCGTCGATACCAGAACCCCAGCAAATGACAGAGCAGTCAGCAAAGGAAAGAGAATTATGGAGATTAAAGCTGCCTTGACCGAACTCGGCGTGCGGGAGGATTCACTCTCTGCTGCCGAGCGGGAATTTTTAGATGGCAACGGTTATCTGCCGTTGCCCAATGTATTGACGGCCGAGCGGACCGCGGCCATGGCCGCGCGGTTGGATGAATTGGCCGCGGCAGAGTCTGCTACCGCGGGCACAGAATTCAAACAGGAACAGGGGACGATCCGGCTGGCGAATCTGGTCGACAAGGATCCGCTCTTCGAGATCTGTTTTACGCACCCCCGCGTGTTGGCGGCCATTGCCCACGTCTTGCAAGGGGATCTCAAACTCTCTTCGCTCAATGGACGTTTTGCACTGCCCGGAGAGGGGTTGCAGGCATTGCACTGTGACTGGAAAGGTGCCGTCACCGCGGGTGCGTTTCAGGTCTGCAATTCAATCTGGCTCTTTGATGATTTTACAGTGGAGAATGGTGCAACGCGGGTGGTGCCCGGTTCACAAAATTGGGGCGAGACACCACAAGAGGCACTCGACGATCCCACCGCGCCCCACCCCGATCAGGTGCTGCTCACTGCGCCCGCGGGCACGGTCGTCATTTTCAATTCGCACACGTGGCACGGCGGCACGCTCAACCGAACGGAGAAACCGCGCCGGGCCATGCATTCCTACTTCACCCGGCGCGAGCAGCCGCAACAGACCAATCAGCGCGAATGGCTGAGCGCGGCAACGGTACAACGGCTGAGTCCCGCGGCCCGCTGTGTGCTGGATGTGGAATGAGCAACGTGAGGGCTGGGATCCTTGCTACCGTTGTTCTGTGTTTAGCCTGCCCTAGGTGCTATCTATACAGCATAGCCAGAAATTCTTGTACAGTGGCGAGAAAGTGCTCCGTCTGCTCGCGGCGAATACTGTGGCCCGCGCCAGCAATGTGGCTCACCCGCACGTTGCTGTTCGCTGCTGCAATCGTTTGGGCTGTGGCTTGATCGACAATGGCACCGAGTTCCGCGTCTCCGGTAATCAAGAGCGTGGGGCACTGAAGTTGTGGCACAATCTCTTGCCACGGGCGAGAGCGGTGCGCTGCATAGTCAATGGCGGTGGGGGATACGAGCTGCTTGGCAATTGCCCAGCTGTCGAGTTCCGCTGCCGACCACGTCGGTTGTTGCTCACGCCCCCGTTGCAGCAGCGTTCCCAGGGTGGCGGCATTGCTCGTCTTTACATTGGTTCGCCACTCTTGCACTCGCTGTGCATGTTCCGCTGGTGTGGGGGTGGCACCTTCCCCGCGCCAGGGTGGATCCTCCAACAACAGACCGCGCACCAGCGTCGGATAGGTTGCACCGAGTTGTGCCGCGGTGCCCGCGCCCATGGAATGGCCGAGCAGCGCGGGTCGGTCCAGATCCAGCGCCTCGATTAGGCCCGCGTAATCCGCGGCATGATCGGCGTTGGTATAGCCCGCAGGTGGTGCGTCGGAAAAGCCATGCCCGCGGGCATCGGGCATAATGCAATCATAGATTGTGGCCAAGATGGGTACCACCGGCCGCCAACAAAGGCCGCTGTCAGTGAGACCGTGGGCCAAGAGCAGTGGTGGCTTGTCGCCACCACTGCGGAAATAGTGCATGTTTATGCCATTGGTTTGGACGCTGCCAGCGCTCCAACGGGTCATGAAAAAAACTCCTTGCGATGCAATGGGTTGCTACTCTTTGGGCAGGGCACGGGCAAGTGTGTTGACCATGGCCTGAAAGTCGGGCTTGGGATCCTCCGGGGTGAGTTTCCCCACCTCTGTGCTGCTGACGTGGCGATAGATGTCCGCCGCGCCCAGGAAGATATTGGGCGTCAGGCCGACATCTGCAAAGGTTTTGGCGATCTCTTCCATTTCGCCGATCCAGCGGTGCGCCTTGGCCGCCATTCCCGGCACTGCCTGCTGCATCGCGGCATGGCGATCCGCTTGGCTGTTGCGAAATTCAGCGGCCAGTGCTTCGTCCACGCCCAACGCCGCGGCCGCGGTAAGCAGCTCGGTATAAAGCGCGGTCGACCCTTTGGTCAGCGCGGCGTAGCACATCTTAATGGCTGATGCCTGTCCGATCGCTCCACCCATGTCGATGATGTTGAGCCCGTGGTCGCGCAGTTGGGCCAGGGTTGCCGCGGCCGTGCCAGAGGCGTAGATGCGTGTGCTGTCAAAGTCACGCGGCGGCCCGCCGATGATCGACGCATCGGCAAAGCGGCCACCCGCTTGCGTAATAATCTGCTCGATCTGTTTCACTGTTTCCGGTGCAATTGCGTTACAGTCGGCATAGAGCACGGGGCTGCCGGTCTGTTGAATGGCCGCGGCGGTCTGTTCTGCCGCGGCCACGGCCTGTGCCGGCACCAGAATAGATAGGATCACGTCGGCGCTTTGCACCATCTGCTCGGTGCTGCCCACATCCTCAATCCCCGCTTGTTGAGCCAGTTGGCGGGTGCGTGGGCTGCGTTCGTCCAGGGCCGCCACCACACGGAGTCCGTGGGTGAGTAACATTTTGCCCACGGCATTGCCCATGTCACCGGGGCTGAGGATGGCTACGGTTGCAATCGATTGTGTTGATGCGGTACTCATGGGTCCTCTTTCTGGGCTGAGAATTTATCCTTCGCTTGGGTTGTGGTGCTTAAACAGTAACAATGTGAGGTCTCAATCGCTGCGTAGGCAGCCGCTGACGCGGCTTTGCTCGGTTAGCAGCGGCTATTACCCCCGCAAATTTGCAATGTCAACGAAACCTACAGTGCAGTTGGCTTGAAAACGGTCGGTTTCCCGCTTGCCGGAACTACTGTTTTCAAACAGAGCCCACTGTAATTGTTCACGCCGTTTTACGTTGAGATTTGAGGAGGCTGGCTCACCCGCTAACCGCGCGCTTTTTTCCATTCGTCTGCGGGCCGTTGCTCAATCGGCAGCCTGCAACAGGCTTGTGCCCGTCATCTCCGCGGGCTGCTCCACCCCCATCAGTTCGAGGATGGTGGGCGCTACGTCGGCCAGTTTGCCCCGGGCGCGCAGATCGTGATAGCCACCGCCAATGGCAAAGAGCGCCACCGGCTGCGTCGTGTGATAGGTGTGCGGGTTGCCGGTTTCCAAGTTGACCATGCGCTCGCAATTGCCATGATCCGCGGTGACCAGCGCTACCCCGCCCTTCTCCGTAATCGCCTGCACCAATTCCCCGACGCAGCGGTCCACCGTCTCCACCGCCTTGATCGCCGCTTCCAAAGAGCCGGTGTGGCCGACCATATCGGGGTTGGCAAAGTTGACCAGGATGAAATCATCGTCCTGGTCGGCAATGCGGTTGAGCAGTGCTGCCAACAGTGGCTGCGCGCTCATCTCAGGTTGCAGATCATAGGTGGCCACTTTGGGGGAGGGTTCCAGATGGCGTTCCTCGCCGGCAAATTGTTCTTCCTTGCCGCCATTGAAGAAGTAGGTGACGTGGGCATACTTCTCCGTCTCCGCGGCGTGGAACTGTGTGAGCCCGGCCTTGCTCAACACCTCGGCCAGCGGATTGACAATCTCAACATCGGGGAAGAGCACGGGCACCTGAAAGCGCTCTTCATATTGGGTCATGGTGACGATCGGCAGGTCGTCGATCTGCTCGCGCTCGAAGCCGTCGAACGCTGGGTCGAGAAATGCGCTCGTGATCTGGCGCACGCGGTCGGCGCGAAAGTTGAAGAAGAGCAGACAATCGCCGGGGGCAACTGTGAGCTCTTCTGCCGCCATGCCTTCAACCTCGATGGCAACGGGCAACACAAATTCGTCGGTTGTATCGTCGTCATAGGATTGTTGCAGCGCCGCGCTGGCACTGCTTGCAGTGCGCCCCTCTTCGCCACGGTGCTTGGCAATGACCCGATAGCCCTTTGCCGTGCGTTCCCACCGTTGATCCCGGTCCATGGTGTAGTAGCGTCCCGCCAGCGATGCAATGGTGCCCGGGTGTTCTTCCAGATAGCTTTCCAGCTCTTGGGCAAAGGCCAGCCCGCTTTGGGGTGGCGTATCGCGACCGTCGCTGATCAGGTGGATGAGTGGCGCGATACCGTTGCGCTCGGCGGCTTGCAGCAGGGCATAGAGATGGCGGCTGTGGCTGTGAACCCCACCGTCGCCCAGCAGACCGATCAGGTGTAACTTGCCCCCCCGTTCTTGGAGATCGCCAAGGGCGGAGAACAAGGTTTCATTGTCGAAAAAGGTGCCATCGTCAATGGCAAGGTTGATGCGGGTGAGATCCTGATAGATGATCCGGCCCGCGCCCAGGTTCAGGTGGCCAACTTCGGAATTGCCCATCTGGCCGGCGGGCAACCCCACCGGCTCGCTGGAAGCATCGAGCATGCTGCGTTCCAGTTCCCGGTTCCAGCGATCATAGTTGGGTGTGTTGCCAAGCACAACCGCGTTGCCTTCGGCCATTTCGCGTATGCCCCAGCCATCCATAATGATGAGGGCCACGGGGCGATAGGATTTACTCATGACTTTCTCCATCTTCTTTGTCGCTTCTATGATCTGCCGCTTCTATGATCTGCCGCTTCTATGATCTGCCGCTTCTATGATCTGCCGCTTCTATGATCTGCCGCTCATGTACGGCTGCAAACGTGGGGCCATGATTCGAACGTTGTTATGGCCATGACGTGAGCGCAACCACGCTACAATCACACTAATTTGACTGTGGTCGCGGCTGCGTATTCCACGCTCATTATCGCGGCTTTCATCTTTTTCTGCAATGCATTTGCGGGCTGGGGCACGTTGACATTTAGAGAGTGGGCCAACGCCAGAGCAGATAACCACGATTGAGCCAACGCCGCCGTGTGTCGATTGAATCTCCGAGCGCGGCCAACGCGCGGGCACTGGCCCCAAACCATTGACGGATTCCCCAGCTCTGGTGGCTCGTGGTCTCTACTGTCGCTCGTTTCCAGCGCTCGAAAAAAGCAAAGATCGGCTCACCGGACACCATGCGGTGGATCAAGCTTTTGGGCAGGATCGCCTGAAAGGCTGCCGGGTTGAAGCCGGCGCGGAAATTGGTGCTAAAGACGAGCGCCTCGCGCTGCCACGTCGGCGAGGTTGGGTGGCGGCGCAGGAGGTGGGCCACCCACAGGCGACCGTACGGATCAGAGGTACCCTCGATGAGCAAGCCGCCGGGCAGCACCGTGTGGGCCAGGAGCGCGTAGGCGTCGGCCACGGCCTGCTCGTCATATTGACGCAACACGTTGAACGCGCGGACGAGGTGTACCGTCTCGCCTGCGTGCAGCGGCAAGTTGAAGCCACCGAGCCGAAAATGGGTCTGTCTATCCGCATGGGGTTGGGCCGCGGCCACCCGTTCGGCATCGATTTCCACCCCCAACACCGGCAATGCTGGATTGAAGTGGCGAAAGCGTCGGGCACTCTCCAATGTGGTGAAGGGCTCGGCCCCATAGCCAAGGTCAACAAAGAGGGGTTGCGCGTAGTCATAGTTAGCCCGTTGTAGCAGCGCCGGTGCATAGAGTGCAATAAAGTTGTCGACGCGGCGCAGGCGATTGCGCGCGGTTTTGCCGCGCGTCTCCTGCCCCTGTGGGCGGTGGGGAAGCGCGTGTGGGTGGCGTGTGGGTTGACGCATGGCGTTCGGTTTGGTAATTGCAAAGGGTGGTGCATTTCGAGAAGGCACCGCGACGTATCGGTTCCCCGCGCTGATTACGGCGCTTTGCCGGGATGCCTGGGACCGCTTCCATCAGTATAGCACAGGAGCACGGGATACTCTCTCTGCTTAGTACGCTGAGCGGGGAGGGCGAGCTGTTTCCGGTTGCGGTAGTGCTGATGAACGGTCACAACGTAGTTCGGTGTTATCGTGAGCCCAGCTTGTCCAGGCCACAGTGGCCCGGTTGGCCGCAGCAATTACGCAACGTTCGTGAGCGCACGCAAGTGATGATAGTTGTCATTCAGTTGGCGTTGTGCTGCCACTCTGTGTGCAATGCTGGGTGGGGTGTAGCATTCAATGTGGGTGGTGCGAGGAGTTGTGCAGGTGTAGCCGGTGGCGTGGAATGTGAGGTCTCTTTGTCCACGCCACCGGATCGAGGAGCGCATTGCGCTTCGCCTGTACTGCGGTGCGATAGCTATCTCGCCCAAATTTCTCTGCCACGTCGTAGCGGGTTGGAGGCGCTTCAAGCACCACAACCGAATCTCAGGGTGGGCTCTGCGCTCGACTTTCTACATTTTTGTAAACCGACGAACTATGCGGAGGAGCCTGACAGAGCCGCATTCCCGGCGTGATTGTCCATTGTAGCGTGAGGGCATGCAGGTGAACGGTCCGCATCGGCTTCTTCGAGCGCCATGCGTGGGCCAAAGAATTCGAAGTGTATCTGTGATGTTGGGATCTGCCACTCACGTAACGTGCGATAGGTATTGACCATGAAGGGCTGTGGCCCACAGAAATAGTACGCTGCATTGGGCTGCGAAACAATGGAGCGGATCAGTGGTGCATCAATGTACCCCGTGCTGCTGTTGCCCCCGCGCGCTGCTGGATCACGGGGCGGATCGCTATAACGATAATGCACACGTAGATTGGCATGGTTGGCCGCTAGTGCATCAATGGTGGTTTTGAAGGCTTGCACCTCCTCATTCAAAATGCCGTGAATGAGTCCAATCTCCCGTTCCGGTGTGGTTGCGAGGGCAGTCAACAGCATGCTGAGCAGTGGCGTAATGCCAACCCCGGCAGCCAGTAGCACCAGCGGACGTTCGTGGGGTTCGGCTGGATCGAGATAGAACTCACCACATGGGGGAGCGACGTCGAGCAGATCTCCCACCTCTTTCGCCCGGTGCAGCAGCGTTGATACATATCCTTCGGGTACATGTCGGTGCGAGCTTGCTTCGCGCTTGACACTAATGCGCAGCCATTCGCGGCCCGGCTGATCGGAGAGGCTATAGTTGCGCATGGTTGTGCCTCCATTTGCAGTGGGCACGCGCAGGGTAATGTATTGGCCGGGCAGGAAGCGTGGCAGTGCTTCTCCATCCGCTGGAGCCAGGTAGAATGATGTAATGAGCGAACTCTCGGCTACCTTGCGCACGATTCGAAATTGCTTGAACCCTGCCCAACCACCCGGTTGACTGGCTGCTTGCTGATAGATCTGTTGTTCGCGCCCGCTGAGAATCTGTGCCAGCTGTGTATAGGCCTGGCTCCAGGCTGCAATGATTGGATCGGTGGCAGCCACGCCAAGCACTTCGCTGATCGATGCCAGCAGATGTTCGCCGACAATGGGGTAATGTTCGGGTTTGATCTGCAACGAGGCGTGCTTGTGGGCAATGACCTCCACGGCATCACCCAATCTCTCCAGTTTGTCAATATTGGCGGCATATGTGCAAATGGCGCTCGCCAACGCTTGTTGCTGCCGCCCCGAGGCTTGATTGGCCGGGTTAAAGTAATTTTTGACTTCGGGATGATGGGCAAACATTCGTTCATAAAAATAACGGGTGAGTTGTTCGCCATGCTCTTGCAAGGTTGGCACGGTTGCTTGAATGATCGCCACTGTTGATTGGCTCAACATAGAACTGTCTCCATCGACTTTGTTGCTCCCTCTCTGAAAGATTTCAAGAGAGACGGTGATAACTTGAGCCCCGTCTGTTATGCGGCATCACTGGTACAGTGTGGCGTAGATACCACGGCAGGTAATCAGGCCATGCAACCCGAGTGTAAATGGCAAACTACCATTGCTTCTCTCAGCCAGCGATGTCACAAAGGGCAGCCCCAGTGTACGGCCACGGCATGGCATTGTCTGCGACATTTGTCACGTCAGGAGAAATAGTGACCTGGAGTGCGCCAAACCCAAAACAGTGGATCACACCAGTACATCCCGGCGAAAATATGCCCATGGCAAACAGACCCATTTCACTGAAGTAGCTTGGGCTTGTTTACCGCCGTGGTATTTACGCCCAACAGTACTAGCCGTCCGCCTCGTCGGCTAACCGTTCAACATCGAGCACCGTAATGTGATGGCGCTCAATCTGAATGATTCCATTCAGCGCCAGCCGTTGCAACGTGCGACCGATCATTTCGCGCACGGTGCCAAGGCGATTGGCGATCTCTTCCTGTGTCATATCGCGAGGGATCTGCATGTTCTGGCTGCTGTTCACCTGCTCTAGCAGCAGCTGAGCCAAGCGGCCCTTGACACTCCGAATCGCCAGATCCTCGACGAGGCCAACCAAGTAGCGGGTCCGTGAGGCGATACTGCCAATGAGGGCCCAGGCCACCTCGGGATGAGCTTGTGTCACCCGTTGCAGTGCCGGGCGCGAAATCTGCCACACCACCACATCGCTAAATGCCGTTGCGGTTGCCGGATTGGGCCCACCATCCAATGCACTGACATCATTGAAAGTATCGCCTTGGTGGAAAATATTCAGGATCTGTTCGCGCCCATCTTTGGCAAAGCGGCTGACCTTGACGCTCCCCTCTTCGATAATGTGAATGCCGGTGGTCGGTTCACCTTCCCCAAAAATAATTACCCCTGCTGCATATTGGGAACGGATCGCTGACGCGGCCAGCGCTTGTAGTGCTGCCGTGGATAGCTCTTGGAAATAGGCAACACGTCGCAACACGCGCAGGGTGGACACTTCTTCTTCTTCTTCTTTCGCGTGCTTGGTTTTCTTCTCTGCTTGGTTATGCATTGGTTGAGCAAACTCCTGTTGCTTGGTTCAGTTGGGTTGATCCTGGCGGGACAGCTCCAGCCCCGGGCGCTTTGCAACAATCAAACCCTGCGTAAAGTCTCGTTTGGTGGGGTCGATTCCATCCGTCTGGCACAGGAGCATGTGCTGTCCATTAAAATGGGGGAAGCACATGTATCCCTTACAAGTTGCCCACGAATCTCCGTGTGAGCGAGCCCATGGCAAGCGCTGCAAGCCGAAAATGCCCTGGCGCGTCTACCCGTAGATCGACGCGGTGGCCGTGGCCGCACGTTGCACTGCCACGCGCAGTTCTGAGGGAGCAATCACTTCTAGCTGTGGCCCATAGCTGAGACACTCGGCGCAAGCTTCAGCCTTGGTTGTAAAGAGCAATGTTGTTCGGTGCCAACCATCAGCCGGTGGAGGAACAGCATGCGGTGCAGTGGGATCGAGCGGCGAGACGCGGCGGTGGCAACGCAGCGTAGAGATGATCTCTGTGCAGACATACGCGTCCACCACATAGCGCGACGCGTTGGTAGTGCGTTTGGCCGAAGATTCCCGCCAGAAACTGGCGAGGTCGAAATTCTGTGGCCGTTCGCTTGGTTCATCGAGCGCACGTGCGTCGAAGATTCGTGAGAGACGATAGACTCCGATTTCCCCCTGGAAGAGTGCGACTAAATACCACGTATTGCCCTTGGCTACCAGCCCCAGTGGATCAACTATGGGTGTGATTACTGGCCCCGCCCGCAATTCGTAGACAATTTTGATCCGTCGCTCTTGCCAGATCGCTTCCTGCAATAGCGACAGATGGCTAACATCCTCTTCGGCATTGGGCCAGCCGCCAGCATCGATGTAGACCCGTTGACGGAACTGCTCCGCCTCGCGCCGTTGAACGGTGGGCAGTGCAGCTAGTAGCTTGTTCAGCGCCGATTCCGATGCCGCCTGCAATCCCAGATCGGTCAGCAGGCGCGCTGGTTTGGAGAGAAAGATCGTCTGTATTTCGGCCTCACTCAGGCCAGTCAGATTGGTCTCATAGCC
Source organism: Caldilineaceae bacterium (assembly GCA_965228585.1). GTDB lineage: Bacteria > Chloroflexota > Anaerolineae > Caldilineales > Caldilineaceae > JAHBVH01. Next base: position 591,109 of record CBDDHX010000002.1, on the reverse strand, counting down.
GTCAAGCAAACGCCAGCCACCGCCCACACCCCGCTCCGCATAGACTGGAATGCCTGCACTGCTCAGGGCCTCCATATCGCGGTGAATCGTGCGCTCCGAAACTTCCAGTCGCTCCGCTAAATCGCGCGCCGTGAGGCGATGGTGAACCTGCAACAGTAGCACAATCGAAATCAAGCGATCAGCGCGCATGGCTCCCCCTCTGCTCGGCAATTGATAAGCGAAAACTCTGGGTAATTGTAGCACGAAAACATGACAATTGTTGTCATGAATTGTTGCTAGACTGTAGCTGGTGTACAGAGCCGGGTGCGCAACCGCGCTCCATTATTTCAAACTAACACTATATTTCAAACTACACTGCATTTCAAACTAACACTGCATTTCAAACTAACACTGTATTTCAAACTTGCCCTGATAAAGACGAGAGAGAGGCGTACAATGCCAGCTACAGCACAAACAGCAACACAGTGGCGTCTGCTAGAGCAATGGTTGCCAACGTTGAGCCGCCTTCCGGCCATTGATCTAATCTGGCTGGAAGGCAGTCTGGCCTCTGCACGAGGTAATCCTGGTTCGGACATTGACATACGGGTGGCGATTGCCAATGATGCGTACGTGCAACTGTGGGAACAAGATCGGATGCCGCTCTTGGCTGGGCTTGGCGACCATCTGTTGGTCGAAACCCGCTTCGTGCGTGCCATCACTGCCGAGGCTGTCACCGTTGAATTGGCAGCGTTGAAAACGAGTGAAATTGATGGGCGAGAAATGTATGAATGGGAAATTCTCTTTTCCCGTTTGCCGCCCGGACAGCCGGCATTTGTTGCTGCCCCACGACGTTCGGTGGCGGAAACATGGGCCGAGTGGAATGTGTTGACACCAGAGACGGTTCAAAACTCCTTCAACATCTACGTGACCACAATGGCGCAAGTGCCAGCCATCTTCCACAGCGGTGAATGGTACTCTGCCATTTGGCAACTCGACCGCATGCGCAATGAGTTGATCAAACTCATGTACCGGCGGTTGGACATTGGCTATTCATGCCGTTACAAACACTTTTCCGAGTTCATGCCCGAGCAATGGTGCGAACAATTTCTGCAGACCTACGTAGCAGGTGACCCAGCCACATTGGAGCCGGCAGCTTTGGCACGGGGGTACATCCGACTGTTGGAACTGTGGAGCGAACACCTGACAGAACTTGGCGCAAAAGCTGGCGGTGGGTTCGATGCTCTCTGGTGCGCGCGCATACAGCGCCAGGTGGTTGCCCAACTACAACCGTTTCTCGCTTGAATGAGCGCTGCGAAACGCCTCTTCACTGGATCAAGCGCTGTACTGCTTCATCATGCCACCGCAGATGGCAGATCCTGCGGTGGTACGAGTGCGTTGCACAGGTCTCAACAGCCCAACGCCACCCCACGATCGTGTCACCTGTGCGCTGCACCCCCGCCGCGGCTCTACCCATGCACGAAAGCCACCTAGCCTGTAACGTCTCTTCACTGGATCAAGCGCCGAGCTGCCTTGTCGTGCCACCGCAGATGGCAGATCCTGCGGTGGTACGAGTACTTAACTCAAGTTAACATAACAGCTCTACCCGACCGTGATTGCTGAAAATTGTTTCTCTCTACCGCGCGCCTAGAAGGCAACCGGTTATGTATGTCCCATGACAGACTTTACCGGCCTCACAACGGTACGATCCAGATGTTTGCAAAACATGATCAAGTGATTGACAAAATGTTATTCTTGGCATGATAAAGTTGGAACCGGCCCTACTTTCTGCTACGGCTCCCTGTGTTATTGTGAGATGGCTTTTTGCAAAAATTTGCAATAAACCACCAACAAACAGTACAATAGTTGGGTTGTTCGACAGAAATTTCACAAGCACAGGGAGAACTCATGACTTGGCACCTATTCCTCACCGGACTACCTGCTCCACAACCCCTCCACATTCCCGATGGTTTTCTCAGCGCGCCGGTCGCCATTACCGGCTGGGTCATTGCCGTGCTGACCATCGCCTTTGCACTGCGCCAGACGCGTGAGCAGCTGGGCGAGCGCCAGATCCCCTTGTTGGGCGTGTTGGCGGCCTTTATCTTTGCGGCCCAGGCGATTAACTTCCCCGTGGCGGGCGGCACCAGCGGGCATCTACTTGGGGGCGCGTTGGCTGCCATTGTGCTCGGTCCCTGGGCAGCCGTGCTGGTGATGACCGCGGTCATTGCGCTGCAAGGGTTGCTCTTTCAGGATGGTGGGCTGCTCGTCATGGGTTGGAATATTATGAACATGGGCATTCTCACCGCGTTCACCGGCCACCTGACCTATCTGCTGTTCAAGCGCATTCTCGGTGAACAGAGACGGAGTCTGCTCATCGCGGGCGCGGTGGGGGCGTGGCTCTCGGTCGAGGTGGGCGCGTTGGCCACTGCCATTCAGCTCGGCATCTCGGGCACATCGCCGCTGGCCCTGGCGCTGCCCGCCATGCTCGGCGTCCACGTGCTCATTGGCATTGGTGAAGCCTTGATCACCGTTGGCGCGCTCTCGCTGATCCTGCGCACCCGCCCCGATCTGCTCGCCCAGGGCGCGAAGGCCGGTGGCACAGCTTCGGCCGCATGGGTGACCGCGGGGCTGCTCCTTGCCCTCCTGATGGCGACCTTCTCCTTTACCGCGTCGAGCTCGCCCGACGGGCTGGAGCGCGTGGCAGAGGATCAGGGTTTTGCGGCGACGGCGTTGGAGCCGCTCTATAACATTCTGCCCGACTATACCATTCCCTTTATTGCCAATGAAGCGGCCTCTGGTGTACTGGCTGTGATCCTGGGCACGCTCTTGGTCTTTGGCATTGCGGTTGCGGTTGGGCGCACCATGCGTCCCGAGAGTGCCAAGAGCCAGCCTTAAACAGACGTTGTCCGGAATCAAAGAACCGTTCCGGACTCGTTTTCCCGCTGCCAAGGAGCCACCATGCACATCCATCTGGATGATCAGTACCATGCCGGAGATTCTCTGATCCATCGGCTGGATCCACGCACCAAAGTCATGCTAACCGTGGGTTTCATTCTAACGGTTAGTCTGCTGCCCTTTGGCGCGTTTGGCAGCTATCTGCTCTTGTTGGCGTTGATTCTCACGGCAGCGCTCTGGGCGAACGTGACGCCCAGCTACCTTTTCAAGCGTTCACTGGTTGCCTTGCCCTTTGCCCTGGCTGCCGTGGCCCTGCCCTTTACCGTCCCGGGTGAACCGTTGGCCGTTATCCCGCTCTTTGGTGGGGTCACCGTTAGCACCGCGGGAACAGTCCGCTTCGTCAGCATTGTGATCAAGTCCTGGCTATCGGTGCAGATGGCGATTGTGCTGGTGACGGTGACCCCCTTTCCCGCGATCCTTTGGGCCCTGCGTGCCCTGCATCTGCCCGCGCCGCTCATTGCCATTGTTAGCCTCATGTATCGGTATCTCTTTGTGCTCTATGAGGAAGCAACACGGCTCTTGCGTGCCCGCTCCGCCCGCAGTGCAACCGTCGATGGCACGCGTGGTGGTGGTTCACTGATCTGGCGCGGACAAGTGGCCGGTCGCATGGCTGGTAGCCTGATGTTGCGCTCCTTTGAACGCAGTGAGCGGATCTACAATGCCATGTTGGCGCGTGGCTATCGGGGCCAACTGCGCAGCATGGGGCACAGCCATTTTCAGCTGCGAGATGTCGTGGTGGGTAGCGTGACTTTGGTTAGTTTGCTGGCGATCCTCCTGACCGCGCGTCTCTGATGGTTGCAGTCGCTGACATCGATTGGGCATATCACACGAGGGCTGCCAACGCATGGATCACCAACCCAGGATCTACTGACGCAGGCCACTACCTACCACCTCTACACGCGATGGGGAGCAACATGGCTTCTTCACCATTAGGTTATGGATCGAACAATGCATCACAAAATTGAAGTAACTGATTTGGAATTTAGCTACCCCGACGGACGCAAGGCGCTGCACGGAGTGACCCTCGCGGTGGAGCCGGGGGAGAAGGTGGCCCTGGTGGGGCCGAATGGCGCGGGCAAATCCACGTTGATGTTGCATCTCAACGGAATTTTGGAGGGGCAGGGCGTGATCGAGGTTGCGGGGCTGCCGCTCAACGACACAAATCTGGGAAAGATTCGCGCGGCCGTTGGGCTGGTCTTTCAAAATCCAGACGATCAGCTCTTTTCGCCCACCGTCTTTGATGATGTGGCCTTTGGTCCGCTGCACATGGGGCTGGACGAAGCCACGGTGCGACAGCGGGTGGCAGATGCGTTGGCGGCCGTGGGCATGGCCGACTATGCGGAGCGTATTTCGCACCACCTGAGCATTGGGGAAAAGAAACGTATTGCCATTGCTACTGTCCTTTCTATGGAGCCCGAAATCCTCGTGCTCGACGAGCCAACCGCTGGCCTCGATCCACGTGCCCGCCGTCAGCTGATCAACCTGTTGCGCGAACTGGACATGACAATGCTGGTCTCAACCCACGATATGCCCGTGGTTGCCGAACTGTTCGAACGCACGGTCATCATGGAAGGTGGGCGCGTGGTGGCATCCGGCCCCACCACAGAGCTGCTTGCGGATCAGGCGCTGTTGCAGCAACATGGCCTCGAGTTATAGCCGTCTGATGCACAACGCAATGAAAGAAGAGTCAACGTAGCCTTGCATCCTCGATTGGGCCGGTCCAGTCGTGAAAATCTCCCAGCGTCAGACCCGACCATCTGGGATCTACCTTCCAGTTTCTCCCTCGTCATTCCCCTGCTTTTCCGTTTCCCAACCCCACCCCAATTTTCCCACGTTTGCATCTATCCTACAATCGGCTATAATTCGCTCCTGCGATTCACAAACTTCCAACCACAATACTTACCCATGTTTTCGAGCCACTGCAAAATCACTGTACTGCAAGATCACTGTACTGCAAAGTCACTGTCAAGTCACCGCCAACTAGTAAGGACCACCGACCATGAACCTGCTTGTCACCGATATTGAACGCATCACCGTGCGCGCGCCAATGACCCCGCGCTGCGAAGAGTGGAATGCCCGCGAAGTCTGGCAATGGTGCATCTGCGAGATCATTCGCCTGACCACCGATGCCGGTTTCGTCGGCTATGGCGAAACGCTGCCCCATTACACCTGGGGCACGGTCTCGGATGAAGCGATTGACCGGGTGAAGGGAAAAAACGTTGCCGAATTTTTGGGCGACGATTCGCTGGGCGCGGGGTTGCAGATGGCGATCTATGATGTGGTGGGCAAAGCGCTCGAGGTGCCTGCCTATCGCCTCTTTAACCAGCCCAAAGTGCGCGAAGCCGTGCCGATTGCCTGGTGGAACATTGACTTTCCCCCGGAGCTGCTCGCCGAAGAGGCCAAAGACGCGCTGGCCCGTGGCTATACCGCGCTCAAGACCAAAGCCCGTCCCTGGTGGGATGTCTTCGAGCAGGTACAACAGATTAGCAATGTGACCCCCGACTATTTCAAGATCGACATGGATTGGAACCAGATGTTGATCAATGCCAGCAATGCCGCGCCTGTGCTCAATGAATTGGATCAGCAAGAGCGGGTGGCGCTCTACGAATCACCGATCTTTCAGCATGACACCGAAGGACAGCGCCTGTTGCGCAAAAAGACTCAAAAGGCCATCGCACTCCACTTTGGCAATCCACCCTTTCCCGTTGCCGCGCGCGATGAGATCTGCGATGGCTTTGTGATTGGTGGCGGGGTGGAACGGGTGTTGCAACAGGGAGCCATGGCCGCGCAATTTGACAAGCCCTTCTTCTTGCAACTCGTCGGTGCCGGGCTCACCACCGCGCTCTCCATTCAGCTGGGCGCGGTATTGCCCAAGGCTCAGTGGCCCGCGGTCAACTGCCTCAACAACTATGCCGATGATCTGATTGCCGAGCCGATTCAGATTGCCGAAGGCTATGCTCGTGTGCCCGATGCCCCGGGACTGGGCGTTGCGATCGATGAAGCCGCGCTGACCAAATACAAGATGGATCCGCCCCACGAACTGCCCCGTCCCAAACGGCTGCTCTCGGTGGAATGGCCCGGCAACCGCGTGCGCCACTATGCCAATATTCAGCAATGTTGGGCCGATGCCTTTGCCGGTAATATCCCTGCCCAGGATCGTGGGGTGCGCATGCACATGCGCCCCGACGATGGATCGCCCGCGTGGACGGAACTCTATGAACGGGCCACCCAAGCGCCGTTCTGGAGCAATTCGCTCTAGGCGCCGATTGCTCAACCTGCAGGGATAGTGGGGATACCCTCCGCAGGCTCACCGTTCCCGTTGCCCCCGAACTGCCAATAAATTCTGCTGCTAAAGGACTCTATCGTGACTGATCCCAACCTGAAAAATCAACTGCGGGCGCTGCTCGACAAACAGCCTTGTCACCGCGTCAGCATCCTGCCCACACCGCTGATCGACCTGCCCAACCTCAGCGCGCGACTCGGCGGCCCGCGCATTCTGATGAAGCGAGATGACATGACCGGCTTGGCCTATGGGGGCAACAAGGCGCGCAAGCTCGATTATTTTATTGGCGAAGCGGTGGCCCAGGGCTGCGATGTCTTCATTGGCGGTGGCGGCGCTGCCCAATCCAACCACGCGCTCATGTGCGCGGCCGCGGCCCGCAAAGCTGGCCTGAAACCGGTAATCTTTGCCCGCGCCGGTTCGCACCACTACGAGTTGCAGGGCGACTATCTGCTCACCAAGCTGCTGGTCGACGGCGGCGTCTATCTCTATGAGAATGACGATCTGGCGGGCAAGCAGCACCGCTATCGTCCCCAACTGGTCGACCTCATGAACCAGGTGGCCGATGAGTTGCGTGCCAAAGGCTTCAACCCCTACGTTCTCACGGGTTCTGGCCAACCCGCGGGCACACTGGGCTACGTCGAATGCGCGCTGGAACTGACCGATCAATGTGAGGAACGGGGCATCACGCCCAACTGGATCTTCCTCACCTCTTCTGGTGGGGGACAGGCGGGGCTGTTGCTCGGGGCAAAATTTCTACAGCAACAGCACACCGTGGTCGGCTGTGCGCCAGCGCCCTATGGCGACGATGCCACACGCAGCGCCAAGGTGGCGGAACTTGCCAACCGCACCGCGCAACACCTGGGTACTGACATTCAGATCGATGCCTCGGAAGTGACCAATTTTAGCTATGGGGGCGATGCCTATGGTGTGCCCACCCAAGCCGGGCTGGAAGCGCTCCATCTATTGGCACACACCGAAGGGCTCTTCCTCGATCCCGTCTATACCTCCAAGGGAGTTTCGGGCATGATCGATCAGATCAAGCAAGGGACGATTGGCGCCGACGAAACTGTCATCTACGTGCACACCGGCGGGCTGCCGATTAATTTTGCGTATAGCCATGAATTGGCGGAAGCATTCGACCTCAGCCTTGCCTCGGATCATCTGTTGACACCGGAGGCAGGGACATGAAATTTGCCCCGATGAATTTAAGTGCCGAAGAGCTAACTGAATATACGCGCGAATGGCAGGGCGAGCGCTTTGCCGACGGTCGTCCCAAGGTGGCCGATGCCATTTTGGAACGCATGCGTGGCGTAACGGTGACGCAGGCGTGGGGGGTGTTGCGCGGCGCGGGCTATCACCACCAATACGAGGATGGCTGGCTTTGCACCCATCCCGGCCAGGTGTTGGTTGGGCGGGCGTTGACCGCCATGTACATGCCCCGCCGCCCCGAGATGCGCACACTGATGGAAGAGAAGGGCGCTGCCGCCGGCTGCGTGGGGGATCAGATCTCGTGGCCCATCGACATGCTCGTGCCGGGTGATGTCTACGTGGCGGATGTCTTTGGCAAGATCGATCAGGGCGCGGTCATTGGCGACAATCTGGCCACCTCGATCTATGCCAAATCGGGCAATGGCGTGGTCCACGATGCCGCGGTGCGCGATCTAGACGGGCTGCAAGAGCTACCCGGTTTTACCAGCTTCGTGCGCGGCTACCATCCCTCCTTTGCCTCGCCCACCATCATGTTGACTGGCGTGAATTGTCCCGTGCGCATGGGCCAGGCAACGGTGATGCCTGGCGATGTGATCCTGGGCCGAAGCGATGGTGTGGTCTTCATTCCGCCACATCTGGCCGAAAAGGTGGTCAAAACCGCGGAACTGATCCAGCTGCGCGATCAATTTGGGCAGGAGCGGCTGCGTGAGGGCATCTACACTTCGGGGCAGATCGACCGACGCTGGGAAGATGAGATCGAAACCGATTTCTCCCGCTGGCTCGAAGCGCACATCGATGATCTTCCCGTGCCCAAAGCCGCGATCCAAGAGCTGTTGCAAGAACGGACGTGGTAGATGAAGACCCAAATCAAGGCAACCGTACCGGTGTTGGAGCCACCGCTGTGGGCGGTCTTACAGCGCCAACTCTTCGACCTCATGGATGAAGCTGCCGATCCTTTTCTGGCGCGTTATGTTCACAACGGTGGCGCGGCCGATGGCGAATTGATCTGGCGCGAGGGGGGCACCGGCTCGCGCGATGGGGCCGACGATTTTTATGAGAGCGTCTACAACTGGCCGCTGCTCTACCTGCTGGGCGGCGGGGAGCATCTGCTGCACCACGCCCAACGTGTGTGGGACGGCATCACGCGCCAACTGACGCGGGCGGGCATGGTGCGCCACGAGTATGAACTTGGGTACGACCAATTTCATCAGGGCGAGAGCTATATCTTCTTCTATCTGCTCTGCCTGGCTGATCCCGCCAATCCCGCGAACCGGGCACGGGCCGAACGTTTTGCCCGCTTCTACTTGGGCGATGATCCCACGTTGGCACCCGCTGCCCAGAATTATGACCCCGCACAGAATATCCTCCGCGCGCCCCACAATGGCAGCGGCGGCCCCCGCTGGGGCACCAATGATCAGGCCGAGCCGAGCTATGGCTGGGCCGCGGGCATGCGGGTCTATGGGCTCCCCTTTGCCGATGTAGAGGGAATCGAGCACTACGACGATCTCAAAGATCCCGCGTTGGCTCGGGCAATGGGGCAGGCGATGCACGAGCGCATGGGGCAAGGTGATGTGGCTGGCAACCTGATCGTCACGAGTCTGGTGGCAAACGCCTTCCTGCTAACCGGTGATGAGATCTATCGCGACTGGATCGTCCGCTATGTCGACGGCTGGATTGAGCGAGCCGCTGCCAACGGGGGGCTCTTGCCCGATAATGTTGGGCTGGATGGCAGAGTGGGCGCAACGTTGGATGGCAAGTGGTACGGCGGCCTCTATGGGTGGACGTGGCCCCACGGCTATTACAATATTGGCATGGCCGCGACGGTGGCCGGGGCCAACGCTTGGCTGCTCACCGGCGACGAGCGCTACCTCGATCTGCCGCGCAGCCAATATGATCAGATCTGGGCGCTCGGTTCGCTGCAAAAGCCCGACCCCGCGCGCATGAGCTTGGCTCATCACTGGCTGGGGCAGCTGCGCGACGAGCAGGCCGCGGATGGGCTGGTGGCGCAAGCATATCTGGTGCCCTATCGCTATGGAGATCGCGTAGATGGGAGCGAGCCGGGTTGGTTCGATTATCAGCCGCTATCGCCAGTCTATCCCACCGCGATCTGGAATCTTTCCATGGATGCAGTTGATTGGGAACGGATCGAAGCGCTGCGTGCCACCGAAGGCTATGATTGGCGCGCGGTGAAAACGTTTCGCAACAAGGAAGAGTGTGGCCACGAGCAACCGTGGCTGCGCTATCTGGCCGGAGACAATCCCGACTACCCGATCAAAATATTACAGGCGGCCCATGCCAGCGTGCGCCGCCGCCTTGCCCTCATCGCAACCGACGACGCGGATCTCGCGCAGGTGAACATTCACCATTGGCAAGAGCACAATCCCATTGTGACCGAAGCGCTGGTGCAGTTGACTCTGGGCGCGCCCCAATTTGTCTACAACGGTGGGCTGCTCCACTGTCGCGTGCGCTATTTTGATGTTGAGCACCAACGGCCGGGGCTGCCGCGGGATGTGGCTGCTCTGGTCGAGGGGCTGGCCGCGGATCGCACCGTGCTCCGGTTGGTGAATCTGAACCCATTGGCGACGCGTACGGTTGTGGTGCAGGCTGGTGGGTTTGCCGAGCATCGCTTTGGTGATGTCGAGTACACCGTTTGCACCAGCGACTACCCCGGTTCGCACAAGAGCTATGCCGTGCCACCGGTCACGGCGGCCACAGAGCGGGTTGCCGTGAACGACACGTGGTTGACGGTCGAATTGCCACCGGCCACTGAAATTGTGCTCGATCTCGAAACCATCCGTTACTGCCGCCAGCCCACCTATCCAACGGCTGAAGATTGGCAGGCGTAACGGAGACGAACTCAGTCGCCCGCCAACGCGGTACCGATACGCAAGTGCCCACGGGCGCACATAAATCTAGCGAGCAAAACCATGAACATTGAATCTGTCGATCTCTTCTACCTCACCATGCCCGAAGTGCTGGACATTGGTGATGGCAGCCAGGATGCGCTGCTGGTGCGAGTTGCAGCTGGCGGTGACGTGGGCTGGGGCGAGTGTGAGGCCGCGCCTTTGCCCTCGATTGCCGCGTGGATCGCGCCCATGTCGCACAGCGCGTGCAAGCCCGTGGCCGCCTCGGTTCTCGGCCAGCCCCTCAACGACGTGGCTGACATCTACCGCATTGGCAATCTGGTGCGCGAGAATAGCCTTGACCTGCTGCAGATGGACCATCTCCTTTCGGGCATTGATATGGCTCTGTGGGATCTCCTCGGCAAGCGGCTGCAAGAGCCGGTCTGGAAGCTGCTGGGCTACACCGCTGCGCACCCCAAGCTGCCCTACGCGTCAATGCTCTTTGGCGACACCCCCGCGGAGACGCTGGCGAAAGGAAAGCAGGCGCGTGCCGACGGCTATCGCGCGGCCAAGTTTGGCTGGGGGCCGATTGGTTTGGGTAGCGCCGCGATCGATGCCGATCACTTTGTGGCCGCGCGCGAAGGACTTGGCGACGACGGTATTCTGCTCATTGACATTGGTACGGTCTGGCGCGACGATGTTGACAAGGCCGCGGAACGTTTGCCCGCGTTGCAAGCTTGTCGCGCCACTTGGCTGGAGGAGCCCTTTGTTTCGGGCGCGCTGGGCGCGTATCAGCAGTTGGCCCAGCAGAGTGGCACGGTGAAATTGGCCGGGGGCGAAGGCAGCCACAACTATTACATGGCCCAACAGATGATCGACTACGCGGGGATTGGGTTTGTCCAGATCGACGCCGGGCGCATTGGCGGCTTGAGCGTGGCCAAAGCCGTGGCCGATTACGCACACGCCCGTGGTGTCACCTATGTCAATCACACCTTTACCTCGCACCTGGCGCTGAGTGCCTCGTTGCAGCCATATGCTGGGCTGGCAGACGATGAGATCTGCGAGTATCCGGTGGAGCTAAAGCCGCTGGCCGTGGCGATTACGGAAAACCACCTGGAACGTGATGCCGCGGGCTATCTGCATCCGCCCGCGACACCCGGATTGGGCATGACGGTCAACACTGCGGGGTTGCACCAATATCTCGTCGAGACGGAGATTCGGGTGCAGGGCGAGCTGCTCTATCGCACGCCCGAGCTGTAACGCCTGGAAAAGCGCCAATCAATTGGGCTTCCAACGGTGGGCAGCGGTCTCAACCGCTGAGCAGGCAGCCGCTGATGCGGCTTTGCTCGGGTAGGGGCGGGGTTTACCCCCGTGAATTTGCAATGTCAACGGATGCTAGCTCTCACGAACAACAGGAATGTGCCATGACAACTATCTATCGCGCGCTCTACCGCGCCCAATGCCAGGCAGAACGTGCCGAAGCCGCCGTTGCCGAATTGCGCACCCGCGCCACCAACCTGAGCCTGGGCACGACCGCCGGTGACCTGCTGACGGTGAGTCTCTTGCGTTGGAAAGATCAGCTTTTTGCCTATTGGGAAAGTATTGACCAGCCGCGTGCCCCCGAAGAGCTCTTTGCGGGCGCGGATGGCTGGCTGGAGCCGTGGCCGGGCGCGGCAACACCCCGCACCTTTGTGCCAATGATGGATATTTTTCATTATTTGGCACCCGAAAACCTGGCGGGCGATCCGGTGGAGCGCTGGCGACGCAAGGCCCCCGTCGAGCAGGTCTGGGGTCGGGTGGCGCGTTTGCAACCACAGATGGTCAGCAGCTATATCTTCTATCACTACCAGATGCAGGAAGAGAAGCCCGGCGTGGGGGATCAGTATGGACTGATTGCGCTGCACGAAAATCTGATCTTCTTCTATCAGGAGCGTCCTGCGGTACAACAAGCGGCGGAAAAGCCGGGCAAGCTTGCCACAACCAACACACCTGAACAGTGGCACGATGTCATGTTTCCCCACTTTCAGCTGTGGGACGACGCGCCGCCCGGCCAGGAGATCTGGCGCGAGGTTGATGCAATTATGCACCGAACGGTTTAGCACAACACAGCTGCACGTGAAAAGGCAAGGGAGCGGAGCATGAAGGTCTTTGTGGTCACGGATATGGAAGGGGTGGCGGGCATTGTCTCGTTTACCCAACAGTCGTACGCCGACGGCAAATATTATGAAGAGGCGAAACGGTTGGAGACCGCGGAAGTAAACGCGGCCGTGGATGGTATGCTAGACGCGGGTGTCGAGGAGATTCTGGTTTGGGATGGGCACGGCGCCGGTGGCATCGATTTCGAGACGCTCCACCCCGCGGTGCGGCTGCTGCATGGCCGTCCGTCACCTCCTTGGTCGCGCCTCGACGAGGTGATCGCACAGTACGATCTCTGCGTTATGATCGGTCAACACGCGCGTGCTGGCGTTGTCACGAGCAACCAAAATCACACGCAAAATAGCCGCGCCGTCGACCATTACAAACTCAACGGCAAACCAATCGGCGAGATCGGCCAAATCGCCCTCTACTTTGGTGCGTTTGGAATCCCGCTGGTCTTTCTCAGCGGCGAAGAGGATGCCTGCCGTGAGGCCGAAGATCTGGTTGCGGGGATTACGACCGTGGCCGTCAAAAAGGGCTTGAGCCGCAACGCCGCGATCTCGCTCTCTGCACCAGAGGCACGCCGCCGCATTCGGGCCGGGGCTGCCAGCGCCATTGAGCGACAGCGCAGCGATCCGATTTCACCACTCGTTTGGGAGGGGCCTTTTGTGCTGGAAAAGCGCTATTTCCACACCGATGTGGCCGACAGCGCCGCCGACCGTCCGGGCGTGGAGCGGGTGGACAGCCAGACCGTCCGCCTGCGCAGCGATGACATTCGCGCAATTCTCTATCGCTAAAGTGGGCTCTGTTTGAAAAGAGTAGTTCCGGGAAAAGGGAAACCTACCGTTTTCAAGCCAACCGCACTGTAGTGGTAAACATGCAACGCAAGCGGTAGCGATCGGCAAGGTCCCATGATATTTCTGACCCTCGATGCCAATGAATAAGCAAGGGACGCCGTTGATCCACACTCAGTTGGGAGAAAAGAAATTTGTATGCAAGGTGTATACCAAGCCGCAGAAATCTATCACTATGGATTTGGATTTAGAGATACAAAAGCCGAGTCAGCGGTGCTTGTTGAGGCATCTGATTATTTCGGAAACTCAGGAAGGCACTTCCTTGAGATCGCCTGTGGGGATTGTCCATATGCGGCAAATCTGATGCAAGCAGGAGTAGAGTTCCATGGTCTCGATCTTTCGCGCCAAATGCTCAACTTTTCAGAAACTAGATTGCAGGCTCTGGGATTTGACACCGATGGGATTTTACACGTTGCCAACATGAAAGATTTCATTCTTCCGTACAGATTTGATCTAGCCTTCGTTCTCATGGGTTCCTTGATGTATCTGAACAATGATGAGTTCCTACAACACTTGGACAAGGTTTATGCACATCTCAATCCTGGCGGTCTCTATGTCCTGGAGTGGTGTATTGAATATTCACCGTCCACACAGGCACAGAGCGAGTGGACGGAACCTAGTCCGCTTGGCCAAATTGGCGTGAAGTATGCAAGAAGGCAGTCATCTGCGATAAATCAGAGCTTCGAAGAACGAATGGATCTTACAGTCAATGAGGAACTCGTTGCTTCCACAACTGCCACTGTCTATTTGCGATATCCCAATGAGTTCGCACTGCTTCTGCAATCTCGCAGTACACAATGGCAGGTCGTTGGGTACTACAATCAGTGGAATCTCAAGATGCCACTTGATGATTCACAACAAATCAATAGACCCCTGTGCATATTGAAAAAAATTTCTGAACACCAAGGTTCAGCAACAGATATCACGTGAGAGGTATTTACCATGGCCACTCCTCGCAAAATTTTTCAACAGTCCCACTTGGGGATATACCTTTTCGGGGGGGATGTTGACAATGATCCGCTTCAGCGAACAGTGCATGCCAGCACTCTCCATTCATGGCGGTGCGGATATTGAATGCCAGGAACTTATTCTGCGCAGGATAGGCTCTCAACAAATTTGAATATACTGAAACAGGATTGTCTCATGAAATTAGCCTTTTGTGGCTTGCGTCACCCCCACATTTATGCCCTTTACAACGATGCCCTCGCCCACCCAGAGATCGAGATTGTTGCGGCCTGTGAAGAAGACGTGGCAACCCGTTCCGCGCTTGCCGATCACCCAACCATCTCAATCACCCACGATGATTTTGCCACAATGCTCGCAGAGGTCCCCTGTGATGCCGTTGCCATCGGTGACTATTACACCAAACGGGGCGAACTGATTTTGCAGGCGTTGGCCGCGGGCAAACATGTGCTTGCCGATAAACCGATCTGCACAACGTTGCGCGAGCTTGATGCAATCGAAGCAGCATTGGCCACGCGGGAGCTGAAGCTGGGCTGCATGCTCGATCTGCGTGACATGCCCCAGATCATCGGGGTGCGCGATCTGATCCGCCGTGGCCAGATTGGCGAAGTTCACGCCATTGGCTTTGGCGGGCAACATCCGCTGTTGCTCGGTAGCCGTGCCGCTTGGTACTTTGAAGCGGGCAAACATGGTGGCACCATCAACGACATTGCTGTCCACGCGCTCGACGCGCTGCCGTGGATCACTGGGCATGCTGTGGCGGAAATTCAGGCGGCGCGCACGTGGAACGCATTTGCCAGCGATCATCCTCATTTTCACGACGCGGCCCAGCTGATGGTCAGCCTGGAAAATGGTTGTGGTGTGTTGGGGGATGTTTCGTATTTCATGCCCGACAGCATGGGCTACACGAGTCCGCTCTATTGGCGCATGACCTTTTGGGGGCGCAAGGGTGTGCTCGAAACGTCGGCCACGCTCGATCACATTGTGGTGGCACTCGATGGCGAAGACGCGCCCCGCCACGAGCCGTTGCCCGCGGGCAATCCCGGTGGCTATCTGCAAGCGTTCCTTGCCGATGTGGCCGGTGAACAGCGCGACGCGGGCGCGCTCGATACCGCAACCGTGCTGGCCAGTGCACGCGTGACCTTGCAGGTGCAGGCAGCCGCGGATCATCGAGCGCTGTAGATTGATCAAGCGCGGTAGATTGTTTGAGCGCGGTCCATTTGCAGTGGAGGTTAGCCCAGTACCTCGCGCAGCCGTTGAGCGACAACTTCAGTTTCGCCCGGTTGCAGCGTGTTGACCATAACGGCAATCCGATCTTTGGTGGGGGTGGGGCGTAGCCAGATGCTGGGATCGCCATCGCGCAAGCGTTGGCAGATGGCCTGGAGTTTGGTTTCGTCCGCACCCTCCACCTGAATTTGCAACTGAATCCAGGCTTCGCGGTTGGGGTTCCACGCCTTGTCGGTTGCAATGTGGGGTAGGTCCTCCAACGCTTCGGTGATCACGGCAATCCGTTCGACCTGTTGCTGAATGCGTTCTTCATGGTCGAGCGTCATCCATTCGCGCAGGGCCACCGTCACCCCCAACACCTCCTGGCGATCGAGCTTGTAACCACGCCCCATGCCGCGGGAAAGTTCGGCTTCATAGCCGACGAAACTATGCGATTTGGCAGTGCGTACCATCTCGCGGCTGCCGCAAAGAATCCCCGCCGAATTTTGTGCACCCAGGTATTTGGCACCGAAACAGACCAGGTCGGCACCGCTCTGCGCGACATAGTGCATGCGCTCCAGCGGATAGATCTCCGACGCGGCATCGACAATGACACGGGTGCCCTGCTCTTTGGCCACGGCCACCACGTCGGCCAGTTGCAACACACCGGGCACAACTTCGCCCTTCGCGTAGTGTAGAATCCCCGCCGTGTTGGGGCCAATGGCCGCGGCTAACTGCTCGGCCGTGGTGCCATTTTCATCCCCCACCTCGACCATTTTTCCGCCCGGTACGGTAATGCAGCGATCGTAGTGGTAGCGCTGTTGCTGCTGAATCAGAATCTCGTTGCGCATGCCGGTGGTGTCGGGCAAGCGACGGATTTTTTCCCGATCATCGCCGGTGATACAGCTGGCGATTCCCTGGACGAGGGCCGCGAAACAGCCAGAGGTGACCATGGCACTCTCTGCCCCCAGCATCTCTGCAATGGCGCTGCCGCTCTTGTCGAGCACCTCTTCCAATGGGGCATAGCCGCTGTTGGCCGCTTCCATTGCCGCCTGTACAGCCGGCGACAGCATGGAGCCGCCCAGCAGCGTTACGTGGCCCATTGCATTGATCACGCGCTTGATGCCAAATTCAGTGTAGATATCGCCCTGCGTCGCCATGGTTTTCCCTTCTGTTGTTGTGTCTGAGGCTATCAACTGCTCTTGATTATCTGCTCTTCGAGATCCGCACCGCCACTGTGGGATGGTGCCAGCAACGGGTGCCCGCTGCCAAAGAGCGCTCACGCCTGCTGGGTCAGAATTCGCACACCATCTGCCGTGCCGACTATGACTTCATCGGCAAAGCCAATGAAAAGGCCGTGCTCCACAATACCGGTCCGCGCTTCGAGCTGGGCAGCAAGCGCCGCGGGATCGGCGATGTTGCCAAAATTGGCATCCAAAATATAGTTGCCATGATCGGAAACAAAGGGCATGTTGCTGTTCGTTTCGCGCAGCGTCACGTTGGCCCCCAGCGATTCGAGGAACTCGAATTGAGTGCGCCAGCCAAAGGTAATCACTTCAATCGGAACGGCCCACTTTGCGCCCAACTGTGGCGAAAGCTTGGCTTCATCGACGACAATCACCTGCCGTTTGCTAGCCTGCGCCACGATCTTTTCGCGCAAGAGTGCACCGCCACCGCCTTTGATCAGATTTAGATTGGCATCGACCTCATCTGCGCCATCCACCGTTAGATCCACCACGGGCCGATCCTCCAGCGATGCCAGCGGGATCTTCTGCATTTTGGCCGCAGCTTCAATTTGGCTGGATGTGGGCACACAGATAATGTCGCGCAGGGTTTGGGCGCGCAACATGGCTGCGATCCGTTCCAGAAAGAGCAGCGCCGTGGAGCCAGAGCCCAGTCCCACCACCATGCCCGGTTTGACATAGGTGGCTGCGTGCACGGCTGCATTGAGCTTTTGGCTGGCCGTTATCTTGGCTCTGTTTGTGGGCTCGGTCTGTTTCTGGCTTGGGTTTTGCTCGTTCACAATTCGGTACCCTTCTCGTCTGTTTTTTTCTTGCGCAAATACTTGGGCGTGACCAACACACGCAGCTGCCCACAACCCCAACGAATCTGGTTCCACCAAAAGATCTCCATCTGCAGATGGGCAATGGCAGCAGTGGGGAAGTGAAGATTGAGATGGGAAGGCACCCCCGACGTCAGGCCAGCGACCAGATCCGCCAAGCCGGGATTGTGGCCCACAATCGCCACGTGATTGCTCTCCGGCGGCACAACTTTGAGCAGCCGCAACCACGTCTCTGCATCTCCCAGGTAGGCGTGATCTTCCCACTGGATTTTGCCTTTGAGGTCCACATGTTTTTGCAGCGCATGCACGGTGCCGCGCGTGCGCACCGCGGGCGAAGCAATTACCCAATCCACTGGAGCATCCATGTGTTTCAACAGGCGACCGATCCGGCGGGCATCTTTGGACCCGCGCTTGGTCAGTGAACGGTGGAAGTCTGCTGCAGATAGATCTGCCACTTCCGCCTTGCCATGTCGAATGATCGATAAACTTTTCATGTCAACCTCACGAGCGGCTACAGCAAGCTGAAAGTATCTGGTTGATTGGGGCAGGTAGGGGTGCCCATGCATTGTGGGCAGTTGACCGGTTCTGGTGCCGTTTGTACTACCAAATGTTCTGCCAAATGTTCTGCCCATGCAACCAACTGTTGATGAGATAACCATTATAGGCACAAGATCCCTCCGGCGTCAAAGCCTGCAAAAGCTTGCCGCTCTGTAGTCCTAAAAAATTGTAAGCAATCTGGTGGTAATTGCGCTTGCAATCGTGATCCCTTTTTGCTACACTAGCGCCAACCCGTCACAGTCATGGCTGTTGCGAGCCCCAATCGATGCAGCGTCTTGCAAGGCAGATTCCATCGAGACAGGTTCCATCGGGACAGAATCAGATGTAGACAGAATCAGATGTAGACAGAATCAGATGCAAGCAAGATGCAAGAAACTCTAGATGAACAAAAGAGGAGCGTGACCACCCCCACCATTTTATAATCAACAGGGAAAGAGAGCGCATGGCCCGTGCCTGGCACGGGTGACGAGGAAGGGGTTCCCGGCTTTGCCGGGCTAACCACGGGGCCTCATTAAATCAACCCCGTGGGAAAATCGAACCATCAGCGGATGCCCCCAGGCCACTTCCACTGGCCTGACCAGAGCGATATCAGTGGTCTCACGACCCTCTCCGATCACTCTGGGTATATCTTCCCTCCAACCAGCAAGCAAAGCACGTGTAGAAAACCAGCGGGCAACCGCCGGGACAGCGGCACGAAGCAGTGGACCCCAACAAAACTGACCGATGGGCGACCAGCGCGCACTGTTTGGCGTACTGTTGCCTGCTCTTTGCGATCCATGTACGCGCGGTGGCACGCTGCCTCGCCTGCATGTGCTTGGTTGATCCTAGCATGGGATCGCTTTGCGCCGGCATCTCAAGATGCGGCCCTGCTTTGGGGCAGACGCGAATGGGTAGATCGGGCAGTTGGGGCGGCAACCTGTTTTCACCTGCTGTTGTGGCGGTGACAGAGCTTGCAACCGTCGTTGATTCACGGACCCACACCACGATTCACGGACCCACATCACTGAATCTGATGACGGCTTTCTCTTCAGATTGTTCTGCTGCTGCCACAACTTGATACTGGGCACCCGTTGCCCAAGGAGCAAGATCCCATGTGTGGTATTGTTGGTTATGTTGGTACGCGTGCGGCTACACCCATTGTGCTCGATGGTTTACGTCAATTGGAATACCGTGGCTATGACTCGGCAGGCGTTGCCGTGTTGGATGCCGCGGGGATCATCGAGATCCGGCGCGAAGTTGGCAAGCTACAAAATCTGCAAACGATGATTGCAGGCGCACCGCCGGTCGGTTCGGTCGCGGTGGGCCACACCCGCTGGGCCACCCACGGCGCGCCGAGCCAGCGCAATGCCCATCCCCATCGCAGCGTGGACGGGCGGCTCGTGGTGGTACAGAATGGCATTGTCGAAAACTTTGCCGACTTGCGCGGCGAGTTGCAAAGTGCTGGGTACACCTTTGCCAGCGAGACCGACACCGAAGTGATCGTCCACCTGTTGCACCGCCACTACCACAACGGCTGTGGGGGTGATCTGGTGGCCGCGGTGCGCAGCACCCTGGCCGACTTGCGTGGCCCCAACGCCATTGTCGTGATGAGCGAAGAGCACCCCAATCAACTCATTGCCGCGCGGTTGGGCAATGCTGGCGGTGTCGCCATTGGACTGGGAGACGGCGAAATGTTGATCGCCAGTGATATTCCGGCGCTGCTGCAGCACACGCGCAAAGTTGCTTTTCTGGAGAGCCGGCAACTGGCTGTGCTCACTTGCGATCAGGTGAGCTATTTTGATCTCGATGGCAACCCGTTGACCAAAGAGCCAACCACGATCGCGTGGGATCCCGAGGCCGCGGAAAAGGGCGAATACGCGCACTACATGCAGAAAGAGATCTATGAGCAGGGGCGTAGCCTCACCGACACGTTGCGGGGGCGCATCGATTTTGCCAATCACCGGGTGCTGCTCGAAACGCTCAACCTGTCGCCAGAGCGGCTCGCGACCATTGAAAAGGTGACCATTGTGGCCTGTGGCACCAGCTACTACGCCGGGCTCATGGGCAAATATCTAATCGAGCGGCTGGCCCGCCTGCCCGTGGAGGTGGATTATGCCAGTGAGTTCCGCTATCGTTCCCCGCTGATCACGCCCAATCATCTGGTGCTGGCCATCAGCCAAAGTGGCGAGACAGTGGATACCCTGGCTGCATTGGAAGAGGCACAACAACAGGGCGCGTTCACCGCGGCCATTGTCAACGCGATTGGCAGCCAGGCCGCGCGTCTCTGCGACGGTGTGATCTACATGCAGGCGGGGCCAGAGATCGGGGTGGCGAGCACCAAAGCCTTCACCGCCTCGACCACCGACCTCTTCTTGCTCGGCTTCTATCTGGGCCAGGAGCGTGGTCTGTTAGATGAAGCGACCCGGGTCGAACTCACGGCCGCGTTGGCCACGTTGCCCGGTTTGGCCGGTGCCCTGCTCGACGAAGCGTGGCAGAGCAACTTCTATCGCGAATTGGCCGAGCGCTTCCACAACTATCACAATTTTCTCTATCTCGGTCGCGGGATCAACTATGCCATTGCCCGTGAAGGTGCGCTCAAACTCAAAGAGATCAGCTACATTCACGCCGAGGGCTACCCCGCTGGCGAGATGAAGCATGGCCCCATCGCCCTGATCGATGCCAACATGCCCACGGTGGTCGTGGCCCCGCGCGACAGCGTCTATGACAAGATGGTGAGCCAGATCGAACAGGTCAAAGCACGCGATGGGCTGGTGCTCGCGGTGGCCCACGCCGACGATCAGTATGTGCGCGCCAAAGCCGACGTCGTGCTGCCCATCCCGCCAATCCACGAACTGCTCTCACCGATTGTGGCTGTGATTCCCCTGCAACTGTTGGCCTATGAGATCGCGGTGCGGCGTGGCACCGATGTGGATCAACCCCGCAATCTGGCCAAGAGCGTGACGGTAGAATAGCAGGCACATGCTTAATGGCGCTCCAGGTAATGCCCAGCAGCCACCATGACTATTCGGGTAGCGTCATCTACCCATGACTATTTGGGTAGCGTCATCTACCCACGACTATTCGGGTAGCGCCATCCATGCAGAAAATGCCTGCTTAAAACAGTATGCTCTTTATTGGTACGACTTGTCGTATCTTCTGCAAACCACTATACTGACATGCATGCAACAGCAAAGGGGAGAGAACCCCGCGAGCGGTGAACCACTCTTTGCCGCTCGCCGCTGTTTCCCCCTGTGAACAAGAAAATTGCGAGTCCTGCTGTAGGCATGAAACCGATGCCGCGTCCCATGTGCAGCATGGCTCGTGAACAGAGCAACACGCAGACGACGGTTGGTCTTCTGTTGTGATAATCAGTGCTGTTCTGATAATCACATGACGTACGCACCGAGAAGAACGCACCCGTGAAGAGCAAGCCACGCGCTTGCTGGCACTTCTCGACAAGTTGCGTACGTCCAAAATCAGTGATAGTGAACGAGGCAGGAGAATAAAGGGCAATGGGTGTAGAGAGAAGTATTGGCGTGAATTCGCCTGGAAAAAGAATAGAGGCCGCAAGGTTGCAACAACCCGTGATTCACCCGACGATTCGGGCGCGAATGGGCACTGTTCTGCTGCTGATCCTGTTGGCCAGCGCCATAACCGGCTGTAGTTTTGGCCGGGCAACCCCCACCCGCACACCCTTCCCCACGTGGACACCCACGCCCGAGGGGCAGCAGCCAGCCAATGTTGCCGATGTGCCACAGACACCGGCCGAGCAGGCACCCGCTGCCGAGCAGCCGGCGGAGCAACCGACGGCTACGCTTGCTCCGCCCACCCCCGTGCCCACCGATACGCCCGCGCCCACGGCCACACCGGAGCCCGTGCCCACCGATACGCCCGCACCCACGGCCACGCCAGCGCCAACGGCAACACCCGATTTTCGCTTTACGCTGGAAGCCGCGGAAAAATTCCCGACTGACTCCTTGGCAGCCAACGTGGTGCGGATCTATCTCTATGTCTATTCGGAAACAGAGTTTGGCTTGCCCGGCTACACGCTCCAGGTGGTGCACAACGGCGCCGAGTTGACCGTGGATGAAGTGACCACGGCCGGTGTGCCCGAACAGACGCGGCCGAGCGGCGGACCCTACACCCGCTTCACCAACATGAGCGTCCTCTTTGTGGAGCCACAAGCCGGACGGTGGGAGATTCAGCTGTTAGATGCCAACCGCGCACCCGTTGGTCCACCCGTCAGCTTCGATCTCACCGCGGACGAACGCACCCGCGAACTCTACGTGCGCTATCAGCAAAGTGGGTAAACCCGCTAGAGGCGCAATCGCGGGTCCAGAATATCGCGCAGCCCATCGCCGAGGAAATAGATTGCCATTACGGTGCAGGTGAGCAGCAGCCCCGGAAAGGTGGAGATCCACCACGCTGTGGTGAGATAGTTGCGGCCATCTGCAATCATGGCGCCCCAGGTGGGGACCAACGGTGAGATGCCGAGGCCGAGAAAGGTGAGGGAGGATTCAGCCAGAATCGCGCCGCCCACACCTTGTGTCGCCAGCACAATGACCGGCGTCCAGATATTGGGCAACAGGTGGCGCAATATGATCCGACGGTTTGACATACCGATGCAGCGCGCCGCTTCGATAAACGGTTTCTCGCGCAGTGATAGCACGGTTCCCCGCACAATGCGCGCGTAGCCAACCCAACTCGTAACGCCCAGCACAAAGATCACATTCCACAGCCCCGTGCCCAGCACCGCCATAATGGCAATGGCCAACAGAATAAAGGGCACGGCCAACTTGATGTCAACCAGCCGCATGATAATCGTGTCAACCATGCGGCCAAAGTAGCCACTCAGTAACCCCAGCGGTACACCGATGAACGCCGCAACAATGACCACTGTCGTACCCACCAGCAGCGATATGCGCCCGCCAAAGATCATGCGCGAGAGGAGATCGCGCCCCAGCGCATCCGTCCCCAACAGATGAAAGGTGCCTTCCGTGGCAGTGGAAAGCGGCGCCAGTTGTACGCGATCGAGATTTTGGTCTTGCGCTGCATAGGGAGCAACCAGTGGCGCGAGGATCGTCAGTGTGCCAATCAGCAGCAAAAAAATGGTGCCATACATGGCGCGTTGGCTACGGCCATAGCGTTGCCAGCGCGAAGAACTCGGTTTGATTTCCAGGCGGTCCGTCAACTGTTCTGGGGCCGCTGCTGCACTCGCTGTCATGGATGAACCGTTCCTTTGGGGTGGGTATTATTCATGTGGGTATTATTCGTAGCGAATTTGGGGGTCGAGATAGACGTAGAGCAGATCCACGACCAGATTCAAGAGCACGTATACCACCGAAATGAACAAAACCGACGCTTGCACCAGCGGGTAGTCGCGCGCGTTGATCGCCTGTAGCGCAAGGCGGCCCACACCGGGCCACGCAAATATGCTTTCGGTGATCACAGCACCGCCAAAGAGCGCGCCCAACTGCAACCCCACCACCGTAACCAGGGGAATCAGAATGTTGCGCAGCGCGTGGCGCATCAGAATCAGCCGCTCGGGCAATCCCTTGGCACGAGCGGTACGGACGTAATCCTCGTTCATGACATCGAGCATGCCCGAGCGCACCAGACGCGTTACCAATGCCATCAGCACAGAGCCCAGCGTAACGGCTGGCAGAACGAGATGCCAGATCGTGCCGCGCCCAGAAGTGGGAAACCAACGCAGCGTAACGGAGAAGATCAGGATCAACATAATGCCCAGCCAATAAGGTGGAATGGCCTGGCCAAGCATGGCGACGCTCGTCCCCAGATAATCCCAGACGCTATCTCGCCGCAGCGCGGAAAGGATGCCCATGGGAATGGCGACGCTCAACGAGAAGAGCAACGCGGCGGCTGAAAGTTGCAGCGTCGCGGGCATGCGCTCCAACAGTACGCGCAGCGCGGGCTCCTTGAAGAAGAGAGAATCGCCCAGATCGCCCTGTATCGCCCGCCCCAAAAAGACGGCGTATTGCACGGGAATCGGGCGGTTGAGCCCCCACTTTTCACGCGCTTCGTGGATCTGTTCGGGGGTCGCTGTTTCTGCCAGCAGCAGCGATGCCGGATCGCCCGGGGCCAGCCGCAGCAGAAAAAAGACCAGGACCGATACCCCCCAAACCACCACCAGGGATTGCAGCAAACGACGGTAGATATAAGCTGTCATGAGTGTGAACCGTAATCAATGCTGAGTGCCCAATGCAAGGCTGATTGGGCTGATCGTTAACCGGAGATGAGTGGAATCGTACCGATACCCACGCACCGTTCTGTCCGCCGCAGACCGTTCTGTCCACCACAAACCATGTTGCGGCAGACAGAACGGTCTGAGCCAACTGTGGATGCTCCGTCGCTAGCCCGACGGTGTCTCATGCGTCGCTAGCCCGACGGTGTCTCATGCGTCGCTAGCCCGACGGTGTCTCATGCGTCGCTAGCCCGACGGTGTCTCATGCGTCGCTAATGCCAACGTTGTTCCACGGGCGGGTGGTGTCCGGCGCATATGGTTCAAAACCCGTAATGCGTTTGCGCACCGCCCAAATGTTTTCCTGGCGATAGAGCTGGATTTCGGCGGCTTCGTCGTAGATCTGCTTTTGGATCTGTTGATAAAGCTCGTTGGCCCGCTCAATATCAACGGTAACACATGCTTCGTTGATCAGCTCTTGGAAAGCGGGATTGTTGGGACCAAATCCAGAGCCATAATTGTCGCTAATGTAAAAGACTTTGTACTGGTTACAGGGGTTGTTGGCCTTGCCACCCTGTTGCAGGGCCAGATCATAGCTGCTCGATTTGCGCGCTTCGGTGTATGCGCCCGGCTCCAGGAATTGCAGATCGACCTCGAAGCCAATCTCTTGCAAGGCACCTGCAATATATTCCATTACTTCTTTGCCCTTGGCAAACCAGAAGGGATGAGCCTTCACCTCGATGCGCGTTCCCGGCGCAACCCCTGCCTTGTCCAGCAGCCGGCGCGCTTCATCGGGATCATAGGGAATGGGTTCCAGGCTGGGATCGTAACCAACCGTCCCTTCGGGAATGTGCCCGCCAATGACCTGGCCCGCTTTCACAATATTCTCGACCAGTGCCGCCCGATCAATGGCATAGTTGATTGCCCAGCGTGCATCCGGATTGTTGAAGGGCGGGCGGTTGGTTTGGGTCAACAGATAGAGGTGATCCAACGAAGCGCGGCGGTAGATGCCAATATTCTCGTCCTGGCTCAGCTCTTCCGCCAATTCACCGCTGACGTTGGCAATGATATCGACTTCACCAGAGCGGAGTGCCGCCACGCGTGTCGCTTCCTCGCTAATTGGGCGGTAGCGCAGTCGTTCGACTTTGGCCAAGCCCGGTTTCCAATAATCTTCAAACGCTTCGCCCAGCCAATATTCGCCCTTTACATATTCCACGTGGCGGAATGGACCACTGCCAATCGCCTGTTCCCAAAAATTCTCACCATACTCTTCGGCTGCTTTTTTCGAAAGAATGTGTTCAGCCATCAAGAGATTGTAGAGCGGGGCGGGTTGCGAACAGTTGAAAACCACCGTGGCTGCATCCGGTGCATCGACACTGGCCAGCAGCCCTTTGTGCGCGGTCGAATGTTGAAATTCCGGATTGGCCAGCAGCCGATCATAGGTAAATTTGACATCTTCCGCGGTGACGGGCGAACCATCGTGGAAGGTTGCTCCCTCATTCATGGTGACGGTCCAAACGGTGCCATCCTCATTGCTGGTGTATTCGGTCCCCAGCCAAGGAATTTGCGAACCATCGGGGGCAATGTCAAAGAGCTGGTCATAGATGCAGCGATTGATCTCGCCCTCCATGCGGCCACCGATGAGCTGTGGATCCTGGGTGCGCAGGTCATCCCCGCGCGACCAGACAATTTCGCTGACAGCTTGACTGCTGCCGGGCGCAACAACCTGGCAGGCCGTTAGCATCTGCGAGAGCAACGGCAAACTCAAGCCAACACCTGCAGCCTGCAAAAAACGACGACGCGAAAAAGATGAGTCGTGATTCAGACGCGAGGACATGCTTGTCTCCTTTGTGAATTGGGGAGTTGGTAAACAGATCGAACGATAGTCGGACTGCAAAGGGGAGTTATGGGGCCACGATACCCTGACTGCTGCTACTAACGGCTGCTATTGACCGCTGTTATTGAAGGCTATTCAGTGGCCGTAAAATAATTCTCCCAGCATTCAAAAATATTGTCAAACACGTTTTTTGGGGCTCTTGGTCCAATGGTCGGGAGCTGCTTCGGCAGAGACCCACCGTATAAAGACACCGCGTGCAGAGATTCGGCATACAGAGATCCGGCGTATATTGGGGTGCGTCCCATTTGCGGGGAGGTACAGAAGCGGAGCAGATTGTGCGTCCGGTCTCGGCCCCAAATGTGGTACGCACCCCGTATATTGAAGAGTGTTGACAGTTCCAGTCTCATTGCCTACAATGCAGACGATAGCCCTTGCACAAATCCAAGACCCAAGCATTACCAAAGCATCAAGACGCAAGTGTCAATTCTAAAGCGTCAATGCCAAAGCGTGATGTCGATGTACGCAGCAGGTAGAGAGTCGTGCCCGGGCAAGCGATTCTCGGTGCACGCGGCGTAAAGCGAAGAGCTGTTTCCGTTCCCTTTTGGTTCGGTACTCAACCCAGGAGAACATTCGATGCAAATACAAGGCACACATACATTCAATGCCCCGCGCCAGATCGTTTGGGACGCCCTGATGGATCCGACAATTCTTTCCATGGCCCTGCCCGGCGGCGAAGCGCTGGAAAAGGTTGATGAGAATGAGTACAAGGCGGTCATGAAGGTGCGCGTTGGGCCGGTACAGGGAAAGTTTGATGGCTCGATTGAGCTTTCCGACATCACCGAGCCGGAAAATTACCACATGCAGGTGAGCGGCCAGGGCACCCCTGGCTTTGTCAACGGTGGTGGGGATGTGCGACTGGAAGCGGCCGGTGACGAGACGATCATGCACTATAGCGGCGCTGTGCAGGTCGGCGGTAAGATCGCCAGCGTTGGCCAACGGCTGGTCGACAGCACTGCCAAATCGATGATCCGGCAAGGGCTGGCCGCGTTGGATGCACAGGTGGAAGCACGCGCAGCCGCGGCCACGCCCACCCATGCTGAGTCAGGCACCGATGACGCCACCGATGGTAGTAGCGCACCAGCAACAACACCGTCAGCAGCAACACCGTCTGCAACAATGGCTGCGGCGCCCGCACCGGCCCCTGCCGGCCCCTCTGCCACCAAGGTAGCTGCAGAGGTTGCGAAAGATGTCACGCGCGATCTTGTCTCTGACGTTGTGCCATTGCAACATCAGGAGAAGCTGCTCTGGTTTGGCTTGGGGGCACTGACCATGCTGATCCTGGCCTGGATCTTTGGTTAGATTCCGTCGACATCTAAAATTCGCGGGGATAAACCCCGCTGCTACCCGAGCAAAGCCGCGTCAGCGGCTGCCTACGCAGCGGTTGAGAGCGCTGCTCACCGTTAGCAGCCCAATGGATTGGCGCTTTCCCCCAAATGTCAACGCGACCTGATCTCTTGGGTGCGTACCACATTTGGGGCCCAGACCGAACGCTCAATCTGCTCCTCTTCTGTACGCCCCCGAAAATGGGACGCACCCTAAAGTGGGCTCTGTGTGAAAAGAGTAGTTCCGGCAAGCGGGCAACCTACCGTTTTCAAGCCAACCGCACAGTAGCACTAGAAAACGGAGAATCGCGCTGCACTCGACCTCTCGCGAGCCTGCAACGGCATTGGGCCGCTGACCGTTGCAGATGCTCCTCCCCCCCAACCCCATGCAAAAAACCGGTTTGACAACATTTACGGCAATGGCTACACTGTAACAGTCAAGCGCTATCCGTCCGGTTCCCCTACCGTTCTCTGCGGAGGATCGCGACTCAGGTCTCCCCAGGTTGAACCATGCTCGACTGCATTGGCAGGGCCGACAGTCCATTGTTGCTGTCGCCATGTCGTCTTCTGCTCTACAAATTTCGATTTGCAAACATAATTTTGCATCACTTGTTCTTACATGGGAATGCACCACACACGCCGCCAGCACATGGTGTGACAATCGCGCGCTAGCGGCTGTTGGCATCTCTCTATGCTCCTCTGAATCGTCCGCAGTTGCAACTCACCCAGGGTCGCCAATTGGGATAGCTAACGTATCAGATCGGTTTATCAGATCGGTATATCAGATCGATATAAAGGAGAAAATCAATGAGCAGCAACCACAATTTTTCCCGCCGCACCTTTTTAAAGACAACAGCAACCGCTACCGTCGGTCTGTTGGCCGCAGCCTGTGTGGCCCCGGCCGCGCCAGCCGCGGATGGTGAAGGAGGTGGTGCCAGTGCAGAGCCCATCGTCTTGCGCCTGCACATGCGTGCCGGTGGCGAAACCGGTGAACCCGCGATCTATGTCACCCGTCCCCAGGAATTTACCGAAGAGACCGGCGTGCAAGTGCAGCTAGAGCCGATCCCTTCCGGCGAATATTGGGCGAAGATCGAAACATTGGCCGCGTCCAACACGCTGGGCGACAACATGTTTACCGATAACAAGAATTGGCAACACAACCGCGCGGTTCACTTTGGCTTGATCCAGGCCATTGATGATTTCATGGAGAGCGACGGTGTCAGCCGTGATGAATGGCAACCCGGTGTCATCGGAACCTGCATCGTCGATGGCAAAGTCTATGGGCTGCCCAAAACGGGCCACCCCGCGCATGCCTACATGTGGATCAATCACAACATGTTTGAAGAGGCGGGCATTGAAATCCCCGAAACGTATGGCAGCACCTGGGACCAGTATCGCGAGTGGGCCAACGCATTGGCCAAGGGCGACCCCGACCAGCGCGATGTCTATGGCATTCATTTTCCCACCAACAACATTCAGATGATCATCAATGGGATTCGCACCTTTGGGGGGTGGGCGCTCAACGAAGAAGGCACTGAATCTCCAGCAACCAGCGATGGCTGGAAGGAATTCGTGCGCACTGCCCATACCTACTATCAAGAAGACAAAGTGATGCCCACCGCGGCCGAATTGGGCAGCGCCGGGACCGTTGGGCTCTTTGCCGCGGAACGGTTGGGCATGATGGTTGGCTCGCGTGGAACAAACAAATCTGTGCGCCAGGCCGTGGGGCCAGAAGAAGGGGGCGACAGCTTCCCGTGGAGCGCCATTGGTCTGGCCGAAGGACCAAATTTCAACGGGTGGGGTGCCAGCCTGAACACGCACGCCGGGACCACCCAATCCCCGCACAAATATGAGAGCTACCAGCTGACCTACGCGCTCTCCGATGCCCGCTTTGCCTATTTGAATGCCAATGAAATTGGCTACTTGGTTGGGCGCAGCAACGAGTTGGAAGAGATTGGCGAAGCCGCCAACGATCCCTTCATCCAACTCCAATATGAGCAATATGCCAAGGGCTCGCCCTATCGCATTGGTGCCAACTACCGTGGCCTGGAATGGCAGCAGATCATCGTCAACAACACCGATCAGGTCTATCTGGGCGAACGGGAGCCGGACGATGCCTTCTTTGCCGAGCTGGAAGATGCGCTGAACGCACTGCTGGATCGCCCCATCTAATCCGACATTGCCGCGTCCCCATTCGCGATGCAGTGAAGGGCAATGCATCGCGAATGGGTATTGCAGTGGAGCAGTGCAGTTGCTATTTGGCGCCGAGAGAGATGCTTGGCCATTTCTCTCGGCCTTACATCCCTGGAAAGGATTCAAGGATGGCAATCAATCCCGGCCAGGCACTCCTGCCGGCGGAGCGTGGCGGATGGCTCTGGCGCAGAGGGTCACTGTCGCAAATGCGGCAGCGTGAGGCCATTCAAGGATATCTCTTCATTTCTCCATGGATCATTGGTTTTTTGATCTTCACGCTGGGGCCAATGTTGGCTTCGTTCTACTACAGCTTTACGCTCTACAACGTACAGACTTCGCCCCGTTTTACGGGGCTCTACAACTATGACTACGCCTTCTCTCAGGATCCGCTCTTTTGGATCTCGGTGCGGCGCACTTTGCTCTGGGCGATCATGACAGTGCCGGTGAGTCTCTTTGCCTCGCTCTGGGCGGCTATTCTGCTCAACCAGAAACTGCGCGGCGTTGCCATCTATCGCACCTGTTTCTTTCTGCCCCACCTGACACCCGTCGTCGCCGCGGCCATCTTGTGGATGTGGATCTTGCAGCCTGACATTGGCGTGCTCAACACCTTTCTTGACACCCTTGGCATCCGCGGCCCCAACTGGTTGCAGAGCATTCGCTGGTCGATGCCCGCGCTGGCTATGATCGCGCTGTGGACCGGAATTGGCGGCAACAAAATGTTGATCTTTCTTGCCGGTTTACAGGCCATCCCTGATTCTCTCTACGAGGCGGCGGATATGGATGGTGCCACCGGCATGCAGAAGTTTCGCCACATTACATTGCCGATGATCTCACCGGCCATGTTCTTTAATTTGGTGCTGGGAGTCATTGCCAGTTTTCAGGTCTTTGGCATGGCCTTTGTCACCACCAAAGGTGGCCCCGCCTATTCCACCTATTTCTATGCGCTTCACCTCTATCAACAAGCCTTCGTGAGCTTTGACATGGGCTATGGGAGCGCGTTGGCTTGGATCTTCTTTGCCGCGGTGTTGCTGCTCACGCTGGTGCAACTCTGGCTGCAAAAACGCTGGGTCTACTACGAGGGAGCTGTCTAATGGCTGCAATTTCAACGCCTCCCCAACGTTTGCAAACCACCAGCGAGCGCAAAGGATTCGCCTACAGACAATCGGCCGGGCGCATTCTGCTCTATCTGGTGGCGATTCTCTCATCGGCCATGTTTCTCTTTCCCTTCTTCTGGACCGTCACCACGTCGCTGAAGGAGCCGGTGGAATTGATCGCCTATCCGCCGACCATCATGCCCGAGAGTGCCCGCTGGGACAATTACACGCAGATCTGGTCGGTGGGCATGGGCATTAGTTTTGGGCGCTTCTTTCTCAACAGCACGGTGGTGACCGCGTTCTCGCTCATTGGCCAGCTGGTCACTGCGTTTCTCGTGGGTTATGGCTTTGCCCGCTTCCGCTTTCCCGGGCGCGGCGTGCTCTTTGCGCTCTGTCTCAGCACCATGATCCTGCCGCCACACGTGACGATCATTCCGCTCTTTGTGCTCTTCCGCGAATTGCGCTGGATCGACACCTATCTGCCGCTCATTGTGCCAAGCTTCTTTGGTGGCGGTGCCTTTACCATCTTTCTGATCCGCCAATTTATCATGACGCTCCCGCGTGAACTTGACGAAGCCGCGATCATCGATGGGGCCAACCGCCTGGTTATTCTGTTTCGCATTATTTTGCCCAATGCCGGGCCCGTGTTGGCGACGGTGGCAATCTTTGGCTTCATCTCACACTGGAATCAGTTCCTGGAGCCATTGATCTTCCTAAACAGCGCCCGCAAATATACGATCCCGCTGGGGCTCTGGTTTTTGCGTCACCAAGAGGGCGTGGCTGGTCTGCCCAATGATAATCTACTCATGGCCGCATCGGTCTTGGCAACCCTGCCCATTATTGTTGTCTTCTTCCTGGCCCAAAAATATTTTGTCCGTGGCATTGCCATGAGCGGCCTCAAAGGCTAGGCCAATGAGCGGCGGTAAATCGACCCATTGCTCTCATCATTGAGCGCGCTTGGCTTCGTTGCTCCCGGCGCCAGATCTGGTGCTAGATCTGTTGACAGGAGATCGGCGCTGGGTTAGAATAGACGGGCTTCTCTGAATGGTGCTAGCTCCCCTCCCCAAGCCGCTGACGGTTCTTTTGCCCGCGGTGTGGCACCATCTGCAGATCCAACTCGCGCTTACCAAGCTTTTAAATTGAATACCTTCGCGTAACTGCGCCCGCTGAATAGATTTGCTCGTTGCAAAGCATGCACGATCTGGCGGGACGGCACAGTACAAAGGAGAGAGAACATGCAAAAAGTTACAGTGACGGTCAACGGCACGACGCACACGCGTGAAGTTGAACCGCGCATGTTGTTGGTGGACTTTATCCGCGATGTGATTGGGCTGACGGGCACCAACATTGCCTGTGACACCTCCCAATGTGGCGCGTGCACCATCCACATGGACGATATGGCCGTGAAATCTTGCACCGTATTGGCCGTGCAGGCCGACGGCAGCAACATCACCACCATCGAAGGCTTGGCCCAAAATGGCCAACTGCACCCCATGCAACAGGCCTTTTGGGACCAACATGGGCTGCAATGTGGCTATTGCACACCGGGGATGATCATGGCCGCCGCCAAAATTGTGGAAGAGAATCCAGGCATCGATGAGGCAGGAATTCGTCACGGTCTGGAAGGGAATCTCTGTCGTTGTACTGGCTACCAGAATATTGTTCGTGCTGTCGCGCAGGCCGCGGCAGAGATGGCGTAAAGATGGTTGTGTGGCGCATGTTGCCCAGCCAACGGCTGCAACGCAACCTGCCCGCCGGAACAAGCACTGAAGGAGGAGTCTCATGAGTGGTGCCGTTGGAAAGAGCATCAAACGCGTGGAAGATCCACGCTTCATCCAGGGCAAGGGCAAATATGTTGCCAATCTAAAGATCCCTGGCATGGTTCACGCCGCGATCGTGCGCAGCCCCCATGCCCACGCGCGCATCAAAAATATTGATGCCAGCGCCGCGCTGGCCATGGATGGCGTGGTTGCCGTCTACACCGGGCAAGATATTGCCGCGGATGGCGTGGGTGGGTTGCCCTGTGGCTTTAACCCCCCTGACATCAAAACCGCGCCCCATCCCGCGCTGGCTGTCGATCGAGTGCGTCACGTGGGGGATGGCGTTGCTGTGGTCATTGCCGAAGATCGCTACGTGGCCCAGGATGCCGTCGACGCGGTGATGGTGGATTATGAGCCACTGCCCGCGGTAATCGACGCCAAGAAAGCGACCGACGCGGGCGCACCCCAAGTTCACGACGAAATCCCCAACAACATTAGCTTCCACTGGCCACTGGGCACGCGCGAAGCGATCGACGCAGTGTTGGCCGAAGCCGATCACGTTGTCGAGCTGGATCTGATCAACCAGCGTCTGATTCCCAACGCGATGGAGCCACGGGCCTGCATTGCGCAACATGACGATTTTTCTGACGAGATGACGGTCTGGACGACGAGCCAGAATCCGCATATTATCCGTCTGCTGCTCAGCTCGGCCACCCTCAACATCCCCGAAAACAAATTGCGCGTAATCTCGCCCGACGTGGGCGGTGGTTTTGGCAGCAAGATCTTCCACTATGCCGAAGAGGTGATCGTGCCCTGGGCCGCGCGCAAACTCAATCGCCCGGTCAAGTGGGTCTCCACGCGCAGCGAAGCATTCCTCACCGATGCCCACGGCCGTGACCACGTGACAACCTGCAAGCTGGCCATGAAGAACGATGGCACATTCACGGGGCTCGACGTAACCACCTATGCCAACATGGGCGCCTATCTCTCCACCTTTGCGCCAATGATTCCAACCGCGCTCTACATCACGCTCTTCTCTGGCCTTTACAAGATGCCGGTCATCTTTGGGGAAGCCTATGGCACCATGACCCACACGGTGCCAGTCGATGCCTACCGCGGCGCGGGACGGCCCGAAGCGAGCTTTATGTTGGAGCGATTGGTCGACATTGCCGCGCGCGATCTAAAGATGGACCCAATTGAATTGCGGCGCAAGAATTTCATTCAGCCCGACGAATTCCCCTACGAAACGCCGGTCGCCATGATCTATGACAGTGGCAACTACGATGCGCTCTTTGACAAGGCCGTCACCGTCTCTAACTATCCCGAATTGGTGCGCCAGCGGGATGAAGCCCGGGCCGCGGGCAAAGTCGTTGGCATTGGCGTGAGCGGCTGTATCGAAGCCTCTGGCCCGGCACCGTCACAGGTGGTGGTTGGCCTGGGCGCGGGCGTTGGCCTGTGGGAAAGCGGATCTGTGCGTGTGCACCCCACGGGCAAAGTCACCGTCTTTACGGGCTCGCACACCCACGGGCAGGGTCACGAAACCGCGTTTGCCCAGATTGTTTCAGACGAACTTGGCATCCCCATGGAAGATGTCGAGGTGGTGCATGGCGACACGGGGCGCACACCCTTTGGCCTGGGCACCTACGGCAGTCGCAGCGCGTCGGTCGGTGGGACGGCGCTCGTGAAGAGCGCGGAAAAGATCCGCACCAAGTTGATCAAACTGGCCGCTCACCAGCTCGAAGCCGCGGAAGAAGATATCATCTATGACCGCGAAAAGGGTAGGGTTCACGTGCAAGGTTCGCCGGACCAGGGCATGGATTTTGCCGAGCTTTCCGTTGCCACGCTAATGGCAGATAACCTGCCCGAGGGCATGGAGCCGGGGCTGGAAGAGACGACTTTCTACGATCCCTCCAACTTTACCTTTCCCAACAGCGCTCACATTGTCATGATCGAGATCGACCGCGAGAGTGGCGAGCCAACCATCACCCACTACACCGCGATTGATGATGTGGGCAAAGTAATCAACCCCATGATCGTTGAAGGCCAGGTCGTTGGCGGCGTGGCACAAGGTGTGGGGCAGGCGCTCTGGGAACATGGCGTCTATGATGAGAGCGGTCAGCTCCTGAGCGGCTCTTTCATGGATTACACAATGCCTCGGGCCGACGGCTTCCCCACCATTCAGGCCGAACGCAACGAAACCCCGTCGCCCACCAATCCGCTGGGCGTCAAGGGCGCGGGCGAAATGGGCACCATTGCCGCCACCGTCACCGTGGCCAATGCCGTGATGGATGCATTGGCACCCTTTGGCGTGCGCCACTTGGAAATGCCCTATACTGCCGAAAAGCTCTGGCAGGCAATGCAAAATGGAGGCAACTAATCATGTATCCACCAAAATTTGAGTATCAACGAGCCACGTCGGTGGACGATGCACTGGCTGCCATGCAACAAGGGGCCAAGGTGTTGGCCGGTGGTCACAGCTTGATCCCAGCCATGAAATTGCGGCTGGCCGACCCGGGTACTGTTGTGGACATCAGCCGGATCGACGGCATGAAGGGCATTCAGATCAACGGCAACAGCGCCAGCATCGGTGCCCTGACGACACACGCGACGGTTGCGGCGGCCACCAATTTGCCCGCCGCGCTCACCGAAGCTGCCAGTTGGATCGGCGATCCATCTGTGCGCAACCGCGGCACTGTGGGGGGCAATATTGCCCACGCCGATCCCGCGTCCGATCTGCCCACGGTCTTTGTTGGGCTGGGGGCCACGATCAATCTGGTTGGTCCGAATGGCAACCGTTCGCTACCCGCGGCCGACTTCTTCATCGATCTCTTCTACACCGCGCTGGAAGAAGAGGAATTGGTCGCCAGCGTTGATGTTCCACTCGATGGTGCTTCGGCCTATGCCAAGCTCTTTAATCCCGCCTCGCGCTACGCCATTGTCGGTGCCTGCGCCAAGGTGAGCGTCGAGAATGGGGTCTGTTCCGCGGCGACCGTCGCGATTGGGGGGTTGACCCCCTGTGCCAAAGCCGCGCCCGCGGTGGAAGCTGCTCTGGTGGGCAAGTCGCTCACTGCCGAGACCATCGAGGCCGCGGCCGCCGCGGTCAGCGCGGATCTGGGCGATGATCTGATGGGGGATATGCATGCCAGTGAAAGTTACCGCCGCGCCATGGCTCCCGTCTATGTCGCTCGTGCCCTCACCAAAGCGGCCGAACGGGCTTGAGCCAACAAGCTGGTTGAACAGGTAACGCTCCGCACGATCCGTAGCCAGCGTTGTTCCCCACAATAGGTTCGCTGATCTCCTTGACCGGCAGCACCAGTCGCTGCCGGTCAAGTTTGATCTTGGGGTACGCTCTGGCGTTGCGCCGCGGCATGCAACCGCGCCATCAAACCGGGCATGATGGCAAAAGCTCGTCCCCACACGACGGCCCAATCGGTGGCAAGCATTACCCTGCCGCGCCGGAAACGTGATATACTGAAGCGAAGCGTGTAGCGTAAATCTGCTTGGAAGTTAGGAACGGAAAGTTTCATGGCGTTTCAATCGATTGACGATGTGCAGCAACAGCTGGCTGGCCAGGAATACATCTGTGAACGCAGCCTGGCCACTGCAATTTTCCTGGCCTTTCGGTTGCAGCGTCCGCTCTTTCTAGAGGGAGAAGCGGGTGTGGGCAAAACCGAGATCGCCAAGGTTCTCTCTGCTCTGCTGGACCGTCCGCTGATTCGCCTGCAATGTTACGAGGGGCTCGACGTCAACAGCGCGGTCTATGAGTGGAACTACTCGCAACAGATGCTGCAGATCCGTCTGATGGAAGCCGCGGGTGCCGTTGATTTGGCAGCTGCCCGGCGCGAACTCTTTAGCCCCGATTTTCTGTTGAAACGCCCCCTGCTGCAGG
Organism: Caldilineaceae bacterium; assembly: GCA_965228585.1. Taxonomy (GTDB): domain Bacteria; phylum Chloroflexota; class Anaerolineae; order Caldilineales; family Caldilineaceae; genus JAHBVH01. Next base: position 554,731 of record CBDDHX010000002.1, on the reverse strand, counting down.
CCATTGATGGTGCCAACGGCACGCCACCGGTACTGTTGATCGATGAACTCGATCGGGCCGATGAAGAGTTTGAGGCGTTCCTGCTCGAGGTGCTCTCGGACTTTCAGATCACGATCCCGGAGTTGGGTACCATCAAGGCGGCAACGCCCCCGGTGGTGATCATTACCTCGAACCGGACGCGCGAAATCCATGACGCGCTCAAACGGCGCTGCCTCTATCATTGGATCGATTACCCCGATTTTACCAAAGAGTATGAGATTGTGCTGGCCAAGGTGCCCACCGCGCCCGGGCAGTTGGCCCGTCAGGTGGTAGCCTTTGTGCAAGAGTTGCGCCGCGAAGAGTTGTATAAATTACCCGGTGTGGCCGAAACGCTCGACTGGACCACGGCCCTGGTTGCGCTCGATCGTGAAATGTTGACCGAAGAGATCATCAACGATACGCTCGGCGTGCTGCTCAAGTATCGGGATGATATTGACCACACCCAACAGGCCGCGGTGGCGACGATCCTGCAGCGGCTGCCGGGCGTGATGTAGCGGGGCGGCGTGGGTAGATTCGCCATGGATAATCCTGAACGAAACGAAGTGCCCGGCGCTGGTCAACTGTTGCGCAATGCACTCCTCTTTGGGCGCATGTTGCGGACGTTGGGGATCGAGGTGACACCGACGCAGATCGTGGATCTGGTCGATTCGCTGCACCACGTCGAGATTGGTAAACGGGCCGATTTCAAGCACAGTGCCCGAGCGTTGCTGGTCAACCGTCGCGAAGAGCTGCCGCTCTTTGACGCAGCGTTCGATCTCTTTTGGCAGGCGCGCGAGACGGGCGAACTGTTGGCGCTAGACCTGGGCACGTTGATCAAAAAAGATCCCCAAGAGATTGAGCTCCATCGCCGCGCCGCCGCCGCGGGTGAAAGCCCGGAAGCGGAGACGGAGCCCGAGGAAGAGCGGGTGCTGACCTACAGCGATCACGAGCTGTTGCGCCAAAAGGATTTTGCGCGGTTGGATGAGCAAGAGCTGGCCACGGTGCAGCGCATGATGCAGCGGATCGAGTGGCAGTTGGCGCCGCGGCGCACCCGGCGCACGACTCGAGCCAAACGGGGCCGGACCATTGATCTGCGGCAGACGCTGCGCAATAGCTTGCGCCACAGCGGTGAACTGTTGGCGCTCTCTTATAAAGAGCGCAAGACCAAACGTCGCCCAGTGGTGCTCCTCTGTGACATCAGCGGCTCCATGGAGCGCTATTCCCGTCTGCTGTTGCAATTTATTTACATTGTCACCAGCAACCTGGATCGAGTGGAGTCCTTCGTCTTTAGCACCCGGCTCACCCGCATCACCCGCCAACTGCAACGCCGCAACATCGACGACGCCCTGCGCGAGGCGAGTGCCGTTGTCCACGACTGGGCCGGTGGCACCCGGATCGGCGAGGCCATTCGCAGCTTCAACTATGAGTGGGCACGTCGGGTGCTCAATCAGGGCGCGGTGGTCTTGATCATCAGTGATGGGTGGGACCGGGGCGATGTGGCGCTGCTTGGCCGTGAAATGGATCGACTGCATCGCAGTTGCCACCGCCTGATCTGGCTCAACCCACTGCTGGGGGCCGAGGATTACCAGCCGCTCGTCCGTGGCATTCAGGCCGCGCTGCCCCACGTCGATGACTTTTTACCGGTGCACAATTTGGCCAGCCTGGAAGAGCTGGCGCAACTCTTGCAACAAACAGCCACACAATCTGCCCCCAATTCATTGCGCGTCAAAGCAGTGACAGACCAACCATGAGATTAGTGACGACAACCTGAGCGAGAATAGCCTGAGCGAGAACAATGGCCTTTACAACCCTGAGTGACGACGAATTCTATTACGGACGCCGCCAGCTGATCGACTACGATCGCACGGCCCAGCCCACCTATGCCTATGAACCGTTGAGCCCCGCGGATTTTCTCGATCCCCAACAACACGATACCTTTCAACATGGCCCACGCCATGCTGCGGATGTTCAGCGTCTCTACGCGATCTTCCGCCAACATTACCGCGTCAATCCGCTGGTGACGGTGTTGACCGGGGTGAAGTTGCAATGGGGGATTCCCGGCCTTGCCGAGCCCGCGCCCGACGTGGCGGTGCTGCCCAATGGCAGTGGGATCGACGCCCAGCAGCCGGTGCTGGATCTGGCCGCCGCGGAGACGCGCCCCAGCCTGGTCGTCGAGGTGACATCCCCGCGTTTTGCCGACGCCGATCTGGATGAGAAGGTGCAGATCTACGCCGCGGCCGGGGTGCAGGAATATTTTATCATCGACAGTGGGGAACGGGAGACGACCGCGGCAAGCGGTGCCCAACCCCCGGCCCAGCGCGTGTTGGGCTACCAATTACAGGCGGATGGGCGCTATCAATCAATTGCCCCTGATAAAGCGGGACGACTCTACAGTGCGGTGGCGCGACTCTGGTTCGCGCCCGCCGCGGACGGTTCGCAGATCAAGCTGTTCAGCAAGCGAACCGGGGCCGAGATCCCACCCGATCCCAATAGCATGACCACGCCGGCGGCAGCCCGGGCCGAAGCAACGTTTCGTGCCACATCCATTGCTTCGCAGCTCGATTTTTTGCGTGGCGAGTAATGCAGGTGGGGCATCATTCCACCGTGACGTGACAAGGAGATGATCCATGCGTGAAATCGTTGGCGAGATTGAGCGCTGGCGCAGCGAAGGCAAACAAGTGGCGCTGGCGACAGTTGTAAAAATATATGGCTCTGCCCCGCGCCCTTTGGGGGCAAAGATGGCCATTTCTGATCAAGGCGAAATGGTTGGCTCTGTCAGCGGTGGCTGCGTGGAAGGCGCAGTGGCCCAAGAAGCGTTGGTTGTGCTGGAGCAGGGAAAACCCCGGCTCATCGAATATGGAATCGCCGACGAACTAGCCATGAGTGTGGGGCTGGCGTGCGGCGGCAACATTGAAGTCTTTGTGGAGCCCCTGTTGGACAGAGTCCCTGTTGAATAGAGCGCCTGTTGAACAAGAACCTGAATAACCATCATAAACAATCATTGGATGTAACGATGTCAACTCAACCGATCGACAAAGCCCCGCTCTTTGATGAACTTCCGCCGCTCTGGCCGGAATCGCTGCTCGGCACCATTCAGGAACAGAACGCGGCCAACGGTCGCGTGTTGGTGGTGCTCGATGATGATCCCACCGGCACCCAAACTGTCTACGATCTGCCTGTGTTGACGGAATGGACGGTAGACGCGCTGCGTGCCGAGTTTGATCGGGGCACCCCCACCTTTTATCTGCTCACCAATTCGCGCAGCTTGCCCCTGCGCGCGGCACAGGCACTGAATACCGAGATTGCCGAGAATTTATTGGCCGCTGCCCAGGTCACGGCGACTGATTTTGCCGTCGTTAGCCGCAGCGATTCAACCTTGCGCGGACACTTTCCCGGTGAAACCGACGCGTTGGCCGCCGCGCTGGGACAGCAGGTGGATGCCACATTGATCATCCCCTTCTTCCTCGAAGGCGGGCGCTACACGATCAACAACATTCACTGGGTGGCCGAGGGCGAACAGCTGATCCCCGCGGCCGCGACTCCCTTTGCCAAGGATGCCGCGTTTGGCTACACCCAATCCGATCTGCGGGCTTGGGTGGAAGAGAAGAGCGCGGGCCGCGTGCCCGCGACTGCCGTGGCCGCGGTGACGCTGGAGGAGATCCGGCGCGGTGGCCCGGATGCCGTGGCCAAAAAGCTGCTGGAACTGCCCGCGGGTGCCATCTGTGTCGTAAACTGTGCCGATACCCGCGACATGGAGGTCTTTGTCTCCGGGCTGTTGCAGGCCGAAGGCGCGGGCAAACATTACCTCTACCGCACGGCTGCAACCTTTGTACAGGTGCGTGCTGGGTTGGCGCCCAAAGCACCACTCACCGCCGCGGATCTCTCCCTGCCCGCTACCGGTGGCGGGCTCGTGGTCGTTGGCTCCCACGTGCCCAAATCGACCGCGCAACTCAATGCACTGTTAACAACGGACCGCCTCGCCGCGGTGGAGATTCCCGTGCAATCTTTGCTCGATGACGATGCGCAGGCCGCCGCGATTGCACAGGCAATTGCAGCGGCAACCGCGGCCATGCAGGCGGGGCGCGATGTGGTGCTCTATACCAGCCGCCAATTGATCACCGGCGGTGATGCCGACAGCAGCCTGGCCATTGGGCAGCGAGTTTCAAAAAGTCTGGTGGCGATTGTGCAGGGACTGCCGGTCCGCCCGCGCTATCTGATCGCCAAGGGTGGCATCACCTCTAGCGATCTGGCCACCAAGGCACTGGCCGTCAAACGCGCCGACGTGCGCGGTCAGATCCTGCCCGGAATTCCGCTCTGGGCGCTCGGCGACGAGAGCCGACACCCCGGCTTGATCTACGTGGTCTTTCCGGGCAACGTGGGCGGCGATGACGCGCTGATACAGGCCGTCGAAAAATTGCAGTAACGCGGGCACAGCCTATTTACAGAGAGTCAAAGAGGAATCAGAGGATGAGCATCCACAAACAGAATTGGTCTGGCCACGTGCCCTTTCACGCGGCCCGCTTCCACGAGCCAACCACATTGGCCGCAGTGCAAGAGATTGTGCGCAACGCCGAGAATGTCCACGTGATCGGCTCGCGCCATTGCTTCAACGACATTGCCGATACCACCGGTGATCTGCTTTCGCTGGCCAAGATGGAGAGCCAGGTCGTTATTGATGAAGAGCGTCACACGGCCACCGTCAACGCGGGTATTACCTATGGCGAACTCTGTCCCCAATTGCACGCGGCGGGCTATGCCCTGCCCAACATGGCTTCGTTGCACCACATCACCGTCGTTGGCGCGTGCATGACTGCAACCCACGGCTCCGGCGATGCCCACGGCAATCTCGCCACCGCCGTCTCCGCGCTGGAGATGGTGACGGCAAGCGGTGATCTCGTCACCCTCACGCGCGAACAGGATGGCGATCAGTTCAATGGCGCGGTGGTGGCGCTGGGCGCGCTCGGTGTCGTCACCAAAGTGACACTCGATCTCTTGCCCACTTTTCAGCTGCAACAGGACATCTACGAATGGCTGCCCATGCACGAGCTCGATGCGTCGTTTGATGCGATCATGTCGGCTGGGTACAGCGTCAGCCTTTTTCCCAAATGGCAGACAGATGATATTGATACTGTTTGGGTGAAGCAGCAGGTGGCCCCGGGCGCGAGCGCAACGGTGCCCGGCACGTTTTTCGGTGCCACGCTGGCCACGCACAACCGGCCCATTCAGGATGCCTCTGACCGCCATGGCACGCCAATGGGCGAACCGGTGCCGTGGCACGAATGCATGCCCCACTTTGTCTTTACGGATCCATTGCTGGAAGGCGATGAGCTGCAGAGCGAATATTTCGTGCCCCGCCACCACGCGGTCGACGCGATGAAGGCCGTGGCCCGCCACCGGGATGCCCTCGCCCCAATCCTTGGCGTCTCGGAGATCCGCACGGTGGCCGCGGACAAGCTTTGGCTCAGCCCTGCCTATGAACAGGATATTGTGGGAATCCACTTCAATTGGCTGAAGAACTGGGCCGAGGTTGAACCGTTTCTGGCGATTGTCGAAGAGACACTTGCACCCTTTACGCCGCGTCCACATTGGGGCAAACTGTTCATCCTTTCGCCCGCGCAAGTGCAGTCCGCCTATCCGCGCATGCAGGATTTCCAGGCCCTTGCAGAGAGCTATGATCCCAGTGGCAAATTTCGCAATGCCTATCTCGATCACTTTATCTTTGGTAATGGGTAGCGTGCCCGTGAGCGCCATCGCGATCGCCATGGGCCGGAGCTGACGATGGAATTGACAGAGCGGGATCGGAATCTGCTGGCCGGCAAAGCGGGGGGCGCTGCTCAACTGGCCATGCGCCTGATTGTACAACTGGCCACCATGGTCGATGCACCGCGGCTGATCGACGTGACCACGGCGCACATTGACAGCTGTCTCTATCACGGCCCGGTGGGGGTCGATTTTGCCGAGCGACTGGTACAGTTGGGCGGGCACGTCATGATTCCGACGACGCTGAATGTGAGTTCGCTTGATCTGCTGCACCCCGAACATTACATTGGCAGCGTGGCGGTGGCTCAACAGGCACGGCGGCTGATGGATGCCTACGTCGCGCTCGGCTGTCACCCCACGTGGACCTGTGCGCCTTACCAGTTGCCCCATCGGCCCGTCCAGGGTGAACAGATTGCGTGGGCAGAATCCAATGCCATTGTCTTTGCCAACTCGGTGTTGGGCGCACGCACCAACCGCTACGGCGACTTCATCGATATTTGCGCGGCCCTCACCGGCCGCGTACCCGATGCGGGGCTGCACCAGACCGCGGCGCGTGCTGGGCAGGTTCTCTTTCGGCTGCACACCCTCCCCAAGCGGCTGCTCGACGCAGATATTTTCTATGCCATCCTGGGCCACATCATTGGTGCCGCGGTGGGCAATCAGATCCCAGTGATTGCCGATCTACCCCCCACGGTGACCGAAGACCAGCTCAAGGCACTGGGCGCGGCCGCGGCCTCATCTGGGGCAGTGGCGCTCTTTCACGCGGTGGGGATCACACCGGAAGCGCCGACGTTGGACGCGGCGTTGCAGGGGCAGAAACCACTGCGCGTAGTCAATGTGAGCTCCGCGATGGTGCTGGCAACGCGTGCTGAACTCTGCTCGACCGACGAGCGGACGTTGGCGGGCATCGCATTGGGGACGCCCCACTTTTCGTTGGCAGAATTTGCCCAGCTACTCGAACAGTTGGAAAGCAACGCCATTGCACCCCACGTCGATTTCTGGGTCTCCACGGGACGGGATGTGCTTGCAGCGGTGAAGGCCCGCGGGTGGGATGTCAAACTGCGGGCGGCAGGGGTGCGCGTGGTCGTCGATACCTGCACCTACATCACACCGATCCTGCGCGACCGGCCCGGCGTGATGATGACGAATTCGGCCAAGTGGGCCCACTACGCGCCCGGCAATGTGGGGGCAAAGGTTGCTTTCGGCACGCTCCACGAATGTATCCATTCGGCAACCCGAGGGGAGGTGTGGTATGACCACGAATTCTGGCAGTTGCGCTAGCAGACGCAAGGGACACGGGCGTACACTGGTGGCTGGCCATGCCCGCGGTGCCGCGCTGACGCTCACCCAACCGCTTAGCTTTTGGGGGGGAATGGAGATTGCCACGGGCCGCATCATCGATCAACATCACCCCCAGGTTGGCCGCTGCCTGACCGATTGCATTCTCTTCATGCCCGCGGGGCGCGGGTCCAGCTCCAGCAGCAGCGTCTTGGCCGAGGCGATCTATGCCGGGAGCGCGCCCGCGGCCATTGTGCTCAACGCCATCGATGTGGTTGTCGCTCTGGGGGCAATGGTGGCCAAAGAGCTGTACGCGTCCAACTGCCCCGTGGTGGTGTTGCCCGAGCCATTTGTGGTTGCGGCCGGTCTGCAAGTGACGGTGGAGGCTCGACAGCAAGCTGCCACGGTCACCGTTCACCCATGAGCTGATCAGATGACATTTCTCTGGCCCTTTATGTTACCCACGCTGTTGCTGGTGCCCCTTTGTGGCTGGCTGTACCGGCGTCTGTTGCAGCGGCGGCAGGCGCGCGCGGCAACCCTGGGTACATTGGGGCTTAGCGCGACCGCGCCCGGTTCGGCGTTGGGGCGGCAGCGCCATTGGCCGATCATCTGCTTTTTGACCGCGCTGACGTTGCTGCTCCTAGGCTTGGCCCGCCCCGAGATGGTCGTCTCCCTGCCCAGGGTAGAGGGGACTGTGATCCTCGCGTTCGATGTCTCTACCAGCATGGCGGCCACCGATCTGGAACCGACGCGAATGGATGCCGCCAAGGTTGCGGCTCGCGCATTTGTCGAAGCACAACCCGTCACCATTCAGATTGGTGTGGTGGCGTTTGGCAATGGCGGGTTGATTGTGCAGCAGCCCACCAACGATCCCACCGCCATTTTGGCCGCCATCGATCGGCTGAATCCGCAGGGCGGAACCTCGCTGGGGCAGGGCATCTTTACATCGCTCGTCGCCATTGCCGGCGATACCTTGCCCCTCGCTGAGGAGCTGCTGGCTGATGGCGGCGTTGATGACGCTTTTGGTGAGGGCATGCCACCGTTGCAGCTCGGTTCCTTTCCCGCTGCCGTGGTCCTGCTGCTGACCGACGGCGAAAACATGGCCCCGCCCGATCCACTTGCCGTTGCCCAGACCGCGGCCGAGGCCCGGATTCGCATCTTTCCCATTGGCATTGGCAGTGCCGAAGGCAGCGTGCTGGAGGTGGAAGGATTTCGCATTCTCACCCAGCTCAACGAAGCGATGCTGACGGCCATTGCAGCCACCACCAACGGCGCGTACTATCACGCGGTCGACGCGACATCATTGCAAGAGATCTACGAAACCATTGATCTGCAGTTAACGGTGCGCGGGCACGAAATGGAGATCACCGCGCTCTTGGCGCTGGCCGCGCTGGGCTTTGCACTCTGTGGCGGCCTCCTGTCGCTCCAGCTCTTTGGCCGCGTGCCTTGATGTGCAGCGCACGACATGCTGGGAAGCGGGAGCTATGTTCAGCGTGATCTATGTAATGAGCATGATCTATGTGATGTGACGGCTGAGCCGACTTCCGGTCTATCTGCCGCGTAGAAAGGGGAGCACAATGAATGTTCTCTGGCCGTGGTCACTATTTTTGTGGCTGCTCATTCCGGGTTTGGTTGCCATGTACATCTGGGCGTTGCGGCGTAAACGCAAGTTCACCGTGCGCTACTCCAGCCTCTCCCTGTTGCGCGCGGCCCGGCCCGAACGGTCCCGCTGGCGCCGCCATCTTCCCTTTGCGCTCTTTCTCGTTGCGTTGGCCAGCCTGACCACGGCCATGGCCCGCCCCGTGGCCGTGGTGGATGTGCCCCTGAGCCGCACATCGATCATACTGGCGATCGATACCTCGCGCAGCATGTGTGCCACGGACGTTGAGCCGAACCGGCTGACCGTTGCACAGGAAGCCGCACTGGCTTTTGTGGCCGAGCAACCCGCGGGGACACAGATTGGCATTGTCGCGTTTGCTGGTTTTGCCGAGATTGTCGTGCCGCCCACGACCGACAAGGAAGCACTGCAGGCGGCGATCCGCAGCTTCTCGACCTCGTTGGGGACAGCGATTGGCAGTGCCACGCTCAAAGCCATCGACGCCATTGCCGAGGTCAACCCGGACGTAGCCTACAGCGGTGTCGCGCTGCAACCCACGGGCACGGGCGACGCAAGCGCCGCTGATGAGATGGCACGTGCCCAACTCGGCTACCAGCCCGACATTGTCGTCCTGTTGACCGATGGCGCGAACAGCGGTGGTCCCCGCCCACTGGATGCCGCGCAACAAGCCGCGGACCGACGGGTGCGCGTCTACACCATTGGCTTTGGCACCGATGATCCCGGCCAAATGGTCTGCACGCGCCAACAGGCGGGCAGCGATCTCTTTGGCGATAGCTTTGGCGGTGGGTTCAACTTTGGTGGCAACATGGCCAGCATTCGCCGCTACCTGGTCATCGATGAAGATACACTGCAAGCCATTGCCGAAATGAGTGGCGGTGAATACTTCCGGGCCGAGAATGCCGAACAGCTGCTGGCCATCTTTCAGGATCTGCCCGCGCAGATTGTCCTCCAAAAAGAGAACATCGAGATCAGCGCTCTCTTCGCGGGCTTGGCCGCGCTGGTCGGTGGCGTGGCCGTGACCCTTTCTCTGCGTTGGAACCGCCTGCCCTGATTGATTTTCCGTTGTTCGCCCGTTGCGCGATGGCCGCATAGATCTTCGTGGGGCAGCTGGCTTTCGGGTGCAGTTCGCTTTGGGGGGGAATCAAAGCGTTGCTCCACTCATCAATACCGACAGCTCCGCAAGGCTCTCTGTCGCTGCTGAACACCCTCTTGCACCAGTTGCCCGCCCCAAAAGAGCAACGCGTCCACTCTTTTCGGGTGCGTAGCACATTGGGTGCCTAGACCGGACGCTCAATTTGCCCCTCTTCTGTACGTCCCCGCGAATGGGACGCACCCACTCTTTTCGAGGCGTTTGCCCCTCCTCTACTTTTTCGCTACAATGGAGATCTGCAACGAACAGAGCCAATTGCGAAATAGTGAGAATGTCAGCAAAGCCATGCATTCCACAAGCGTGACCGCTGTCATCTGCTGCTGCCATTTGTGCGTGGGCCCACCACAGGGTACTCCGTTGCAGCAGCGCCGGCCACGAAACAATCGATCCTGGTCCGATCTCTGCTCGTTACTTGCCAACGCATCAAATTTCAATTGCAGTCCGCGCATGGCGTGACTGGCCACCAGCATTGTGGCCGCGATGACGCCGGTGTGGCAATGACGCTGACGGTGGGCTCCCCATTCCCTTTCTTGCCCAATGCGACTGATGCGCGCCATTTGCGTGGCTGCCAGAGACAATACCAGATTCTTTGTCCATCCATCGTTTGACCAAAGGAGAAACCGAATGTCGTATCGCTCACTTGTTAGACTTTTTGTGCTGGCGCTGGCGCTACTGCTAGTTGCGGCTGCCTGTGCACCCGGCTCGCCAGCCGTGGAAGAGGCTGCCCCCGCAGCCGTTGAAGCACCGGCCCCGGAAGAAGCCGGCGAGACACCGGCCCCCGCAGATGAAGTCGTTGAAATTGCCGTGACCCCCACGCCCGAAAGTGCCCGCTCTGGCAAGATTGTGATCTCTTTCCAAGGCCGCGACACGCAAACGTGGGAAGCGATGTGCGACGCCTACACCGCGGTCAACCCCGAAGTGGAGTGTGTGGTGGAGCTGAAGCCCTCGGAAGGCTATCAGGAGTGGATCCGCACGCAGTTTGCGGCTGGCGTTCCCGATGCGTCGCTCGTCAACGCCAACGTGGTGGCCGATCTGGTGAACGATAAGCGCTTCCTCGACCTCTCTGCCTATCTCGACCAGATCTCCCCCTACACCGATCAGCCCTGGCGCGAGGACATGGATGCCGCGGCCCTCGCCAACATGCGCAACCCCGTAACGGGCGCCACCTATATGCTCAACCTGGAGACGGTGCAGGTGCTCTGGTTCTACAACAAGAACGCGTTTGCCGAGGCCGGCATCCTGGCCGACGCCGAGTCCGTTGCCGCAACCCCGCGCAATCAACCCACCTGGGATCAATTCATTGGCTGGTGCGATGCATTGAGTGACGCTGGCTACATCCCCGTCTCCATTGCTGGCGACTACGATTCGTTCTGGTCCGGGGCCTTTGGTTGGCTGGCCCGCATGTACGCCGACCAGTTTACCCGCCACGAAGCCGAGCTGGTGCGCTGTCAAGAGGGGGATTATTGTTTCCGCGAGGGGGTCGATGACCAGTGGAGCTATGACGCGACAGATCCCTACAATGATGACGCCACCGATATTACCTTTAACATTGTGCGGAAAATGAACGCCCTGCAAGCGGGTGAACAACGAGTCGATGGCGCGGCTTGGCGCACCATGTACGAAAACTTCAAGGACTTTGCCGATCGCTGTGCCCCACCCGGCTGGATCGGCACGCAGGATGCCTATCCGCTCTTCCTGACGCAAAAGGCAGCGATCCGGCTCGACGGTGCCTGGCTGCTTTCCAACTTTGAGAAGAACATTCGCAGCCTCGCCGAAGGCAGCTACAGCTACGCTGCTGCCGAGGAAGGCGCGCCAACACCCACACCCTCTGCCGATGATCAGGCCGCCACCATCTTCGAGATTGGCAGCTTCAACAATCCCGCGATGGAGGGCGAAGGCGTGGACGCGCCGGCCCGTACCATCGAAGTCAATATCGGTTTCTGGGGAGTGCCCGCCAAGGATCAGGCACAGAATGATCTGGAGGTCGATTTCCTCATGTTCGCCACCAGCCCCGAAGGTTATGGCGTCTACCTGGCCAACCGGCTCGATGCCAACAATCCTGAAGGGGGCGTCAATGGCCCCACCATCATCAAGAGCGTGGAACTACCGGAAGAGATTGCGGCCCGCTTCGATAACCTGGCCTTGATCGGCAATACAGAAAAAGACACAGCTGGCACCTATCGCGCCCGTGGTGTTGCCGACTATCAGCCCACCGTGCGCGAGTGGGTGGATCTGGCCCAGCAATACTTTACCGACGAGATCACGCTCGATGAGTTCCTGGCAAACTATCAAACTTCGCTGGAAACTAACTTTGATGGCATCCTGGAGCATCTAAAGCTGACGCCGCAAGATCTGGAAGATCCGACCAAGAAACCGGAACAACAGTAGATTCCCAGCCATGGTCGGTATGCCAAAGATACCGACCATGGCTCCTCTTGCCGCCCATATTCCTCTGTGACAGAAAGCATTGACGATTGCAATTATCCAATCTCTTTACAAACCCGCCACCTGCCCGCGGGCCCGCTGTTGACCGCGGCGTCTGGTGGGCCCGCTGCGTTGGCATGCTCACCTTGGTGTTGGCCCTGGCAGGGGTCTTTGCGCCCCAACTCCATGCCCAAAGCGCCACCTGGACACATGGCGCGGAAGATATTGTCTACAGCGTTGCACTCTCTGCCGACCAAAGTACCTACCTGATCGGCAGTCGTGCCAATCGGGTGGTGGCGTTGGACGCAGCGGGCCAGGCCTTGTGGGATTTCCAGACCAACGGCACGGTCTGGGGTGTTGCCACCGCGGCCGACGGTGCCAGCAGCGCGGTGGCCGCGGAGGATCGGCGGCTCTATCTGCTCGATGCGCGGGGCGAACTGCTTTGGGAATATCGTCACAGTCATATTCTGCTCGATGTGGCGATGACCGGGGATGGTTCGCTGGTGGTCGCTGTGGCTGAAAACCGGGCCGTGCTCGCCGTGGATGGCGCAACCGGCGACCTGCGTTGGCAGGCGAACCTGCCCCACGTTGCCGATACAGTGGCGATCTATGGCGTCTCCACCCCGCGCGTGCTGGTGGGGACACGGGGTGGTCAGGTCCATCTGCTCAACACTGACGGCACTGAACTGTGGATCGCGCCCCTGCGGCGCAGTGTACAGGGCGTGGCCGCGGTGGGCAATGGCGCACGCATTGTGGCGGGCACTGCCGATGGTCGGGTGGTGTTGCTCAATGGGGCCAACGCCACGATCCTCTGGGAGATTAGCGTGGGGGCCGCGGTCAATGCAGTGGACATTACCCCTGACGGCGCGTTGATCGTGGCCGGCACCCAGACGGGTGGGCTCTATCTGCTCAATGGCGCAGATGGGACAATGCAACAGGAGAGCCACGGTGCCACGGCCGTGGAAGATGTGGCGGTGGCTGCCGACGGTGAGTCATTTTTCGTGGGTGACCGCGGCGGGGAAGCCCGTTTTGTGGATAGAGCCACGGCTGCCGCGGCTTTTGCCAACCGCCAGCGGATTCAGCTTGCCTTGCTGGTTGGCATTCCCCTTGCGCTTTTGCTGGGGATTGCGTTCTTTGTGTTGTGGGTGCGGCGCAGCAACGCGGGCGCTAGCTTTTGGCGGGAACGAGCGGCAAAACCGCGTCTGTTGGGCAGCCAGATTTGGCAGGCGCGGATCTCATATCTCTTCCTGTTGCCAACGATCACACTGCTGCTGATCTTCAACTATTACCCCGCCTTTTCCGGCCTCTATCACTCCTTCACGGTCTGGAAGCCTGGTGTGGAAACCCGCTGGGTGGGGCTGGCTCAGTTCCGCAATATAATGAATGATGCCTATTTTTGGGTGGGGCTACAGAACGCGCTGTTGCTCGTGATTTCGGGCTTTCTGAAGACGTTGACGATGCCACTGCTCGTGGCAGAATTGCTCTTTCACATCCGCAGCCGAATCATTCAGTATGGTTTGCGCTCACTCTTCATCATTCCGCTGGTGGTGCCTGGGGTCGTGGGCATTCTGCTCTGGGCGAACATCTATGACCCCAACATTGGGTTGCTCAACCAGACGCTGGAAGCATTGGGGCTTGATGAGTGGACGCGGGTTTGGCTGGGGGACAAGAACACGGCGCTGGGCGCGATCATTGCAATTGGGTTTCCGTGGGTCAGCGCATTTGCCTTGCTCATCTTCTATGGCGGTCTGATCTCAATCCCCGTGGAGCTCTTTGACGCGGCCAAAGTCGATGGTGCTCGTTTCTGGCAACGCATCTGGCGCATCGATCTGCCGCTGTTGATACCCCAGATTCGGCTGCTGCTCATTCTTGGCTTCATCGGCGGTGTGCAAGAGTTTCAACTGATTTTCCTCACGACCGGTGGGGGGCCGGGCAACGTCACCTATACACCGGCGCTGGAGCTCTATTACCAGGCCGTGCGTTTCAATAACTTTGGCTTTGCGTCGGCCATTGGGACGGTGCTCTTTCTGGTCATTCTGGGCGGCACGATTCTGAACATGCGCTATGTGACATCATCTGTTGAATACGAGGCGTGAGCAATGAGCACACAATCCACTTCTGTTTCTAAATCGGCCCAAGTGGCCTTTGGCACACAAAGAGCGCACGCGGCCCGCGCGGCGCGGCGGCGCAAGCAGTCGCGCGAACTGATCGAGCAGAGCCTGATCATTGGCGCGCTGCTGGTGCTGCTGGTGTTGACCCTGGTGCCCATTGTCTTGATGCTCGTCTTTTCGCTCAAGGACAACGGGCAGATCTATGGCCGATTTTGGTCGCTGCCGAACCCGGTGCGCTGGCACAACTACTACGACGGCTTCATTGTCATGTGGCGCTACATTGTCAACACCCTCATCTCTTCGCTCAGTTCGGTCGCTGCCGTGGTGATTCTTTCGTCGCTGAGCGGCTATGTCTTTGCCCGCCACCGCTTTCCCTTTAAAGAATCGATCTACCTGATCATTCTGGCTTTGCTGATGATTCCGGGCGTGCTGACGCTGATCCCCGCCTTTATTCTGGTCAAGGAGTTGGGCTTGTTGAACACGCCTTGGGTGCTGATCCTGCCGTGGACCGCGGGCGGCCAGGTCTTTGGCATCTTGCTCTGCCGCAGCTTCTTTGCCACACTTCCGCAAGAGCTTTTTGACGCGGGCCGGATCGATGGTGCCTCGGAATTTGCGCTCTATTGGCGCATTGCGCTGCCTCTCTCCTGGCCCATTCTGGTGACGCTGGCAATCATGCATCTGATTGGCACCTATAACGATTTTATTTGGCCGTTGATCACCGTGACGAGCTCCAGCGTGCAGGTCGTTTCCGTGGGGCTAACACAATTTACCTCCCAATTTGGTGTAACCGATTGGGGGCCACGCATGGCCGCCTACACCGTTGCTACCATTCCGCTGGTGGTGCTCTTTGTCTTTGGCATGCGCTACTACGTGCGCGGCATTACCAGCGGCGCCATCAAGGCATAAATGGAAGAGCGCAACCGGTAGAGCGTAACCAGTAGAGCGCAACAAGTAGAGCGCAACAAGTAGAGCGTGTGCGGTAACATCCATGAAAAGTAGAATAGAGAATTCACGTATGAAAGAACGTTCACATCGCATTCAGCCCCATGCTGCCAATCCCTTTTACTGGCAATATAAAGGGCAGCCGGTGCTGCTGCTCGGTGGTACAGTCGAAGACAATCTCTACCAGATTGCGGATGTCGAGGCACATCTGGATCAGCTCGCGGCGGTGGGCGGCAACTACGTACGCTGTACCATCTCTTGCCGCGATGAGGGGGATCTCTGGTGGTTTGAACGTGACAAAACCACGGGCTTGTACAACCTGAACCAGCCCGGAGAAGCGCATTGGACCAACTTTGCGCACTTTGTCGAATTGGCCGCGGCGCGCGACATTATCTTGCAGATCGAGGTTTGGGATCGCTTTGACTTTGCGCGTGAGCCGTGGCAACTGAATCCCTACAATCCGCGCAACAACTGCAACTATAGCGTGACAGAATCTGGACTAGTGGAGGAGATCCACACCCATCCCGGCCGCCGCGAGAGTGCTTTTTTCCGCTCGGTGCCCGCGCTGGAAAATAACGACCTACTGCTTGGCTTTCAGCACCAGCAGGTCGATCAGCTGCTCTCGATTACCCTGCCCCACGGCAACGTGCTCTATTGCATGGACAACGAAACCAATGAGTCGCCAGAATGGGGCAAGTATTGGGCCACCTACATCAAACGCAAAGCCGCTGACGCGGGTGTTACCGTCATGACCACCGAAATGTGGGATGCCCACGATCTGTTGGCCGACGAGCACAAAGCCACCTTTGATCATCCTGAGCTCTACGATTTCGTCGACATCTCGCAGAACAACCATCAGGTTGGCTATACCCACTGGCAAAATCCCCAAGCGATCCGCCAACTGATTCGTGAGTCCGGGCGGATCCGGCCCATGAACAGCGTGAAGATCTATGGCGCCAACACCGGACGTTACGGCACCACGCGCGATGCGCAGGAACGCTTTTGGCGCAACATCTTTGGTGGCTTGGCGACCTCCCGCTTTCACCGGCCACCCGCGGGCATTGGCCTGAGCGAGATTGCCCAGGCGCACATCAGCGCCATGCGCCAGCTGACCGACGCCATCAATATCTTTGCGTGCGAGCCACATCTGGATCTGATCAGCGAGCGCAGCGTGAATGAGGTCTACTGCACGGCCAATCCCGGTGTCGAATATGCCCTCTTTTTCCCCGATGGTGGCAACGTGTTGCTCGATGTGACAGCGGCGCGGCGGCGTCCTCTATCGTTGCGTTGGATGGAGATTCGCCAGCAGCGGTGGCTCGCGGAGTCGGCGACGGTGGAGGCGGAAGGTGATTTGTTGCGTGTGGTAACGCCGCGGGAGGAAGGCTATTGGGCCGCGGTGATCAAGGTGGCGTGATAATCACGCTGCGTGCGCACAGCCGCGTGGCTCACCCCGCGCGCAGCTGCAACCGGCCCGCGATCACCGAGGATGGGCCCGTGCTCTTGCCCTGTAATTGGGCCGGTGAGAAGCGATCGAGCCGAAAAGGCGTGAGGTCGAGCGAAGGCTGCCCATCAACCAGCCATTCTGCCATCAGCTTGCCAATGATCGGGCCGAGGCAGAAGCCGTGCCCGCTAAAGCCGGTTGCAATCAGATAACCCTTCACGTTGGCCACGCTGTCGATGATCGGCACCTCATCGGGCGTGACGTTGAGCAGGCCTGACCACGCGTGGACAAAAGGCACGCCCGCCAATGCAGGAACCAGCCGATCGATGGCGCGGAGTTCCGCCACGGCCGCGGCGGGCACCGTGGTCGAAAAAGTGGGCTCGGATTCGCCAAAGCCACTCACGTAGATCTGTCCATTGTTTGTGGGCCGGGCCGCAATGCCCAGATCATGGGCAGAAAGAAAGGGGCGAAAGAGCGGTTGGACCGGCGCGGTGGCCCCGATTGTCAACCGGATTGGGCGCAGGGGCAATTGGATCCCCAGCGTCGCGGCCAGGTTGGCGCTCCATGGCCCCGCCGCGTGGAGAACCTGCTCCGTCTCAATGCTCAGATCCCCAATCGGTTGTCGAGCCACCACGGCCGTGACTTGTCCCGCTTGTTGCTGAATGGCAGTTGCCTCGGTTTGGGGGAGAATGGTGGCCCCCAGTTGCTGCGCTGCCCAGGCAAAGGCCGTGGTCGTGCGCACTGGGTCGGCGGTGCCATCGGTCGGGCAATATTTCCCCCCAATGAAGCCTGCGCCCAGATAGGGTGCTTCCCGCCGCAGTCGTTGCTGATCCCACATCTCCACCGCCAGACCGTCGGTGGCTTCCTCCTGGCCTTCGGTCGCAAGCTGTTGCAGCCGTTCTGCCGTGGCTGCCAGACGCAAGTTGCCGGTCTGTTGATAGCCAATGGGGATCGCCAACTCGGCTTCCAATTGTTGCCAGAGCGCAATGCTGGCAAGTGCCAGCGGCCGTTCGCGACGGTCGCGACAGTGGGCACGGACACCCCCGGCGTTGCGTCCCGATGCCGCGGCGGCCACGTGCGTCTTTTCCAACACCACTGCTTTGACGCCGCGGCGGGCCAGATAGTAGGCGGTGGCACAGCCCATGATCCCGCCGCCAATGATGACGACGGGCGCGCTCATTTTGCGTGCAAGAGTCTGATTCATGTCGCACCCGCTACTTGTTCAGCGGCTACTTGTTCAGCGGCTACACTGTGTGGCTCATGGGGTCGCAGCAAAAAGAGTGTGCCCAGGCTGATTGCCCAGAGCGGGATGAGCAATACGGTGGCGAGCAACCCCAGGCCGGTCAACAGTTCAACCGTCAGCATGCTCCCCAACATGCCACAGAGCTGCAAGAGACCCAACAGCAACGTGAAACCCGCCACCCATCTGCGTCTTTTGAATAGCAGGCTACCCATCCCCAAAAACCACACTGCTCCACAAAAATTCTGGATCACCCCCTGCAAGCCAGATTCACCAATGGCTGTCACCAATCGAAATTGGTCAAGCAGCAACGACTGTTGCGCCGTTGCTGCTTCGGCATAGGCTGCAATGATCATGCTCCATCCCGCGGCCAGAATTGCCGCGCCCGCAGCGCCCAGCAACAGATAGGCCAGCCCCGCGAGGGTAAAGAGATTTGTTGTGTAGGGGGCCTCTGCGCGTAGCCACTGCTGAAGATAGAGCGCCAGCGGGATCAGCAGCAGATAGTTGCCAAACATGTTCAGCCATTGGCTCCAGCGGATCATGCCCGCTGCGGTGGGACCAATGGCAATGAAGGTTGCCGGATCTTCGAAGGTATCGAACGCAAAACCGACAGCCGAAAGACCAACGACTAGGCCAAAGAAGGTGAGAAATCCAGCACCGATGCTGATGATGCCAACCGAGCGTTGTGCAGCCCGGCTTTGTCGCTGTTGAGTGGAACTTTGTTGATTTGCCACAATCGATTCGCCTGATCTCATTCTGCAATTGGAGGGGGTGGTGACGGCAGGTCGGGCGCGTCGCCCATGGGCGTGTTGGCGCGGGCCAATGCACCGCCATCGCAGATATAGGTCTGCCCCGTGATCCACGAAGCGCCGTTGCTGCACAGGAAGGTGGTGAGGGCACCGATATCGGCCGGTGTGCCGTAACGGTTGAGTGGAATGTGGGCCATCCACTGTTCCGCCACCTGCTGCAGGCGCTCCTGTTGCCGTTCCACGGGCACGACGCCGGGCGCAACCGCGTTGACGCGGATGCCATGGTCGGCCCACTCCAGCGCCAGAATGCGGGTGAGCGCGTCGAGCGCGGCTTTGGAAGTGGCGTAGGCCGATGAATATTCGGCGCTGCGCGTGCCAGCTATGCTGGTAATATTGACGATGTTGCCCCCCTTGCCGCTGTCGATCATGCGGCGGGCGGCTTGGCGCGCGAGCAGGTAGGGTGCCCGCAAGTTGATATTCATGGTATTGTCCCAATACGCTGCGGTGGTATCGAGCGCGCTGCCTTTGTGTACAATGCCCGCATTGTTGACGAGCACGTCGAGGCCACCCCACGCTTCGTCAATGTGGGCAAAGAGCCGCTCAATGGCTGCTTCCGAGCGCAGGTCGGCTTGGAAGCAGCTGCCGCGGCCACCCGCTGCTTCGATCTCTGCCAACGTGCGTTTGGCACCTTCCGCGGAGCTATTGTATTGGATCAACAGCTGGGCCTGAGCGGCAGCAAAGGCGCGGGCAATGCCCGCGCCAATCCCGCTGGACGCGCCGGTGACGAGCACGCGTCGGTTCGCTAATTCAGAATACATAGAACCTCAAATTCATTTACATTGATCTGACTGTATCAGGATTGGAGCTTGGGATCGAGCACATCGCGCAGGCCATCGCCCAGCAGATTGAACGCCAGAACGGTCACGAGAATGGCGATGCCCGGAAAGAGTGAGAACCACGGGGCAGTGGTGAGATGAGCCGTGCCATCGCGAATCATCTGGCCCCAGGTGGGGGTGGGAGGCGAGACGCCCAGGCCGATAAAGCTGAGATTGGCTTCGATCCGAATCGCGGACGCGGTCCAGAGACTGGCCATCACCAGCAGTTCGCCCGCGACGTTGGGCAGCACGTGGCGAGCGATCATTCGCATATCGCCGGCGCCAATGGAGCGCGCGGCGTCAATAAAATCTTTTTCGCGCAGCGCCAGCGTGGGGCCATGCGCGAGTCGGGCAAATCGGGGCGAGATCACGATCCCAATGGCGATGATCATCTTGTCCAATCCGCTGCCCAATACAGCCAGCACCATCAGCCCGGTGATCAGATCGGGAAAGGCAAGGAGTGTGTCGACAACACGCATGATTGCCGTCTCCACGCGACCCCCTTTGAAACCGGCGAGCACGCCCATGAGGGTGCCAACGGTGCCGCCCAGTGCCACGGAGATGATCCCGACCATCAGCGACACGCGGGCACCATAGATGATGCGCGACAGCAGATCGCGGCCATAGTCATCCTGGCCCAGCGGGTGCAGATCACTGGGTGGGGTTAGCCGTTCGCGCGCCGCCTGCACGATTGGATCGTGTGGGGCCAGCCAGGGCGCGGCCACGGCAATCGCTACGATCAGCAAAACCAGAATCAATCCAACCACGGCCAGCCGATTGCGGCGAAAGGTGGTCCAGAGCCGTTGCCCTTCGCTGCGCATCGCTGGCAATTCTTCTTGTGCGCCCAAGGATAGAGATTGTTGCATGGCATTTGTCCAATGATGAAAGAGTAGAAAATATGGTCGGCCCAGGGTGGGCCAACGGGGCGGTGCGGCTTGGGTACCGACAGCCGTTGGCTCAAAATCGGTGTTTATTCACTACGGTCCGCGTAACTATTGCAGTATCTCTTGGTAGAGGCTATTTTTGAGCAATCACTCTCGTGTAGAGAGGGTAGGCCGCAACTTGCGCTAGTAACGGACGCGGGGATCGACGAATCCATATAGAATATCAACAAACAGATTGATGAGGACGATGATGAAGGCATAGACGACCATGATCGATTGGATCGTGGTGTAATCGCGCTGCTTCATTGAATCGACCATCATTTTGCCCAATCCAGGGCGGGAGAAGACGATTTCGGTCATGACCGAACTGCCAATCAGGCTAATGGTGAAAAGCCCGACAATGGAAACAATGGGAATGAGTGCTGAGCGTAGTGCGTGGCGCACCATGACCACACGATCGGCTAGCCCTTTGGCACGCGCGGTGCGTACGTAATCTTCGCCCATGATGTTGAGCATTGCGGAGCGCGTCATGCGGGTGACATACGCGGTCATGATCAGGCCGAGGGTAAAGGCCGGCAGCACCAGATGGTTGACACGACTGATCCAGCTATCGCGATCGCCAGCGCCCACCACGGGAAACCAACCCAACTCTACCCCAAAGACTAACATTAGAAAGATACCGAGATAAAAGGCGGGGACCGACAGGCCCGTCAGCGAAAAGACACGGCCAATGTAATCCGCGATCCCGTTGCGGCGCAGCGCGGTGAGAATGCCCAACGGCACGCCCATGATCACGCCGACCAGAACCGATGCAAAGGTTAACTCGAGCGTGTAGGGCAGCGCGAACATGATCTTATCGGCTACCGGCTGCCCATTTTTCATAGATTTACCGAGATCACCGCGCACGATGCCGCCGAGAAAATCAACGTACTGCATGGGCAGTGGTTTGTCCAATCCCAGCCGTACGCGCAGTGCCTCGACGGCTTCGGCGGAGGCATAGTCGCCCAGCGAAGCCTGGGCCGGATCGCCAGGCAATACACGCACGATGATGAAGACCAGCGTCAGAACGGCAAGCAATGTTGGAATCGCCAGCAACATGCGTCTGGAAATATATGTAATCATTATCGAACCTCGCCGACTTGGGTTGAGTTCTTCTCCCAAAAGAGTGCGTTGCACCGGTGAAGAGAGAGTGTTCACGCTCAGAAAGCACTTGCAGAACATGCTCGCTTGCAGGAGAGACGCTCAAGCTGTTTACAAGCCCCTATAGCAAGATGGATGGAGATGGGGAGCATGGACAAGATTGCGCCCATGCTCCCCACCACCATCCACAGATTGGCTAACTACTGGAAGCGCTTTTTACGCGCTGCGTCTGGTTGCAACGCGGCTCAGTTGATCGTCGTGTTTTCTGTGATCTGCGGATAGAGGTTGAGCACCGAAATGAGCTCGTCGTGGCCATAATCCACGTTGGAGCTACGCGCATAGATCTGGCCCTGGTAGTGCAGCGTGTGCGACACCATATCGGCCAGAATCTGCTGTTGGGCTTCTTTCCACAGCTCGACCTGCCGATCCACATCGGTCTCGTAGCGGGCTTCGAGAATCAGATCATCAATACCCTCGTAGTGCGAGAAGTTGGTGTCTGGCTTGCTGCCCGTCACCACGATCGAATCAGAGAGATAGAAGCGGGTCAGGTAGACATCCGCGTTGGGGCGGAAGGCAACGTAGACCACAATTGGGTTGGCATCTTCACGGATCAAGCTATGCATGCTGGAGTGATCCACAATATTCACCTGCAGATCGACACCGATTTGGGCCAGCTGTGCCTGCATGCTCTCATAGATGCGTTTGTAGGCGTCTAGCTCAGAGGAGACAACTTCCAGCTCAAAGCCATCGGCATAGCCTGCTTCGGCCAACAGTTCCATTGCCCGTTCCGGATCATAAGCGTAGTCCAGGCCAGCAGCGGACACTTCTTCCTCGGTCAACCCACCGGTCATGAATTGGGCTGGCACGGGCGAGAAGACATTTTCCGCGGCTTCTTCGGCAAAGAGCGCGAGAAATTCGTCACGCTCGAGTGCATGGGCCAAGGCTTGGCGAACTTGCAGATTGTCGAGCGGCTCGACGCTGGTGTTGAAGTGGATCGTCGCGACTTCACCGGGGCCAAAGACATCAACGGTCAACCCTTCTTCGGCTTCGGTGCTTTGGATCCAGGCGCTATCATCCAGCCCCGAGATGAGATCCAGTTCGCCCGCTTTCAATCCCAATTCGCGGCTGCTGAAATCGGGCATATAGCGTACTTCTACACCAGCCAATGCCGGTGCGCCGCGGAAGTAATCCTGGTTGGCTGTCAGGGTGACGCTCTCCTGTGCCAGGTAGTTGTCGAACATGAAGGGACCAGTGCCAACGGGATTGGTGGCAAAGGCTTCGTCACCAAGTGCTTCCACGGCCTGGCTACAGACGATGAAACCACCGGCATAATCAGCAACGTTGGGTAGGAAAAGCAACGGCGAAACCGGCTGATCCAACGTGATCTGTACGGTGTAATCATCGACAGCTTCAAAGGTCATGCCTTCATAGGCGCTGGCATAGGCCGAGCGCTCTGGGTTGGCCGATTTGTTGAGCGAATAGACCACGTCGGCTGCGGTCAGTTCATAGGCTTCACTCTCTGCCGTGCCGTGGCACATTACACCCTGGCGCAGGGTGAAGGTCCAACGCTGCTTGCCATCTTCGGTGGTTTCGGGCTCGGGAATCGCCTCGGCCAGATCGGGTTCAATTTCAGGCGCACCGCCGGGCTTGAAGCGCACGAGGCCATTGAAGATCATGTCGACCACCGCGCGATCCTGGGTGCCCGCGGCAAAGTGAGGGTCCAGGGTGCCGAGGTCGGCAAAGGCGATGCCAAAGCGCAGCATCTGACCGCCCTCTTCGCTCATTGCCTCGCCAGGTTCGCCGCTGCTCTCTGTTTCATTCGATGCTGACGGCGTACACGCGGCCAGCAACAGAACAAGCGTCAGTAGCAATCCGAGAATCGTTGAGAATTTGGTATGGCTTTTGATCACAGTCTGCTCCTTTGTTTTCCCCACTTGCCTTGACCTGGGTTGGAACCAGCGAGCTACCGCCGGCCAGGTTTGCGACCACATCAAATCAAGCAGGCAAATGCTGTGTGAACTGTGTACGCGGCTGGAATAGGTATCACGGTTGTGCGTTGTACGCCGTGGCGACTCTTGTTCCGCGTACAAAGAATGCTGATACTCATCTCCAGAAAGCGTAATTTGGGTGAACCTGTGCAGCGATGGTAGGAACCGAATCACGTTTCTGGTAGATGAGCCAATGCTGAAGGGTAGATGTTGAGTATAGCATGAGTCGATGCAACGTTGATAATTTGGGGGAATGCTTACTTGACTCTATCAGCAGGAGAAGTGGCTGCGAGGTGATCTATATTACAGTTTGCTCGTCTTGCTTTTGATTCGCTTGCTCTGTTGTAAAGTCTGGTGGGAGGGGTGCGTGGGCCTGAGGGGTTAGCGGGCGTGCTTGTCTCGGTGGGTGCCTTCGTCTATACTAGTCTCTGTTGCTTGTGCCCCCACTCCACCTGCTTTCCAACATGCTGCCATTCTAGCTGCGCCCAAAGGAACCAACCCATGACAAATCGTTCAACCCGCATCTCCACCCACATCCCGGCCCGACAGATCGGCAACACGCCTGCGCATGTCACCCAAGTTGGTTTGGGCACCGCGCCGTTGGGCGATCTGTTTGCAGCGGTTAGCGAGGAAGCGGCCCAACAGACATTGCGTGCTGCCTGGGATGGGGGCGTGCGCTATTTTGACACCGCGCCCTTCTATGGCCACGGCAAGAGCGAGCATCGCGTGGGGCATTTCCTGCGCCAACAGCCGCGCGATCAGTTTGTGCTCTCCACCAAGGTGGGGCGGGTTCTCCACGCGACGCCCAACCTCGCCACCTTTGACAGCGGTGCCTGGGCCGCGCCGCTCCCCTTTGACTTCACCGTCGATTACAGCTACGACGGCATCATGCGCTCCTTTGAAGATAGCCTGCAACGGCTCGGCCTGCCTTCGATTGATCTGCTGGTGATCCACGATCTCGATTTCTATTTTCATCAGAATGAGGCACGGGTCAGCGCCTATCTCAATCAACTCTTTACCAGTGGTTGGCGTGCGCTCGACTCGCTGCGTCGCCAAGGGCTCATCAAAGGCGTGGGCGCGGGCATCAACGAGCTGGGAATGATTCCTCGCTTTTTGGAGTTGGTCGAACTCGATTTCTTTCTGGTTGCCTATGGGTACAATCTGTTGACGCAGGCGATGTTGGCCGATGAGTTTGCGCTCTGCCAGCAGCAGAATGTCAGTGTGATCGTTGGCGCTGTCTTTGCGTCGGGAATCTTGGCGACGGGCGCGGTGCCTGATGCCAAATACTTTTATGCACCCGCCTCCGAGGAGATTCTGGACAAGACCGAACGCATTGAGGCCATCTGCAAGGAACACGATGTGCTGCTGCCCGCGGCTGCCTTGCAATTCCTGCTCGCCCATCCCGTTGTGGCCGCGATCATTCCCGGCGCGCTGATGCCGGCACACGTGCAACAGAATCTTGACCTGGTCGATCGGGCAATTCCCGGGGAACTGTGGACCGCACTGAAGGAGCAAGGCTTGTTGGTGGCCAATGCACCAGTGCCGTGAGTCAATGCAACTCGTATGCTTGGATCAAGACCTCAGCGGGACTATTGCGTCCTCCTCGCCAGCGGCGGATCGTTCATGACAGACGTGCCGAGAAGAGCGTACCAGTGGAGTGCAGGCAATGCGATTGGTGGCTCTTCTCGACAAGTTGTGTAAGTCAAGGTGTGTAAGTCAAGTTGTGTAAGTCCACTTATCGTCAAGCGAATAGAGAAAGCAAACAGAGCTTGCACCGTGCGGCGTGCGCATTCTCTCATGCGCCCCTTCAGCGTTAGAGAACGCTGATTCCACCATTGGGCAACGTGACCATAATTTCTCGATAAGTCGCCGCCGGTTGTACTCATCTTGCGCCCGGTACAGGACAGCGCACGGGTGAAATAAGGCTTGGCCAACGGTAGGTTCACCTGTGCGCTGCACTCACGTCAGAAATCGCGGCTGCCGTTTCTCTAAAAACGCGGCCATTCCTTCGCGTGCGTCCGCCGTGGCCCAGAGGGCGTGGTAGGCGCGCCGTTCAAAGAGCAACCCGTCACGCAGACTGACTTCCAATGCCTGATCCACCGCTTCGCGCGCAACGCTGGCCGCGGTCTTGCCATAGCTGGCAATGGTCGCGGCCGCGGCCAGCGCGGTGGGGAGCAGTTCCGTCGTGGGCAATACGCGGGCAACCAATCCGGCGCGCTCGGCCTCCATCGCATCCATCGTGCGCCCGGTCAGGATCAGATCCATTGCCTTGGCTTTGCCCACCAACCTAGTCAAGCGCTGTGTGCCCCCCATGCCGGGAATGAGCCCCAGCTTGATTTCGGGCTGGCCAAAGTGTGCGGTCTCTGCTGCGTAGATGATGTCGCACATCATTGCCAACTCGCAGCCACCGCCCAACGCATAGCCAGCAACCGCCGCTAGCTTGGGGGTGCGCAGCGCGGCAAATGCTTGCCACCCGGCGAGCAGATCCTCCCGTTGCACCTCGGCAAAACTCTTGGACGCCAACTCACCGATGTCGGCCCCCGCGGCAAACGCTTTCTCGTTGCCGGTGATGACGAAACAGCCCACCGCCGGATCACGGTCCAGTGGTTGCAGCGTTCCAAGCAGCTCGTCCATGAGTGCCGTGTTGAGCGCATTCAGCTTTTCTGGCCGGTTGAGCTGGACGAGCACCACGCGCCC
This sequence comes from Caldilineaceae bacterium, assembly GCA_965228585.1. GTDB lineage: Bacteria > Chloroflexota > Anaerolineae > Caldilineales > Caldilineaceae > JAHBVH01. Next base: position 528,416 of record CBDDHX010000002.1, on the reverse strand, counting down.
GAGCTCTTTCACTTTAATTGTCGCTCGCTCTTTGCGCTCTCTTGAACTTTCCATCGTGATCTCCATCGCAATCCTCCCCATTGCAAGTTGATTCATGAATCCCAGATCGCGCCATAGGCGGGAATGCCTCGACTCTCCAGCCCGTAGACCACCTGTCGCGTCAGCTTTTGGTTGGAGATGCAGATCACCGCTTCAGCTTCAAATTCCCGATGGGCGCGGTACGCCAGTGCGAGCAGATCGGGGCGACCCTGTTCGTTGGTATCCCAGATCAACGCGTCGGGCTGGACTGCCAAAATCTCATCGACCAGTGTGTCGCCATAGGTTACCCGTGGTGTGCGGGTGGACCAGACCAGCCGCGTGGGCACCGCTTGAGCCAGCAGATGGGGCAGGCACGGGCCAATCCCGCTACCCGTTGCCACATAGACGACCCGCTTGAAGAGCACTTCGATGTTGGCCACGCCTGCCGTGGGAATCCCTTTCACCCAAAGCTGCGAGGGCATGTCATCGATCAGTGCACCGGTCCAGTCGCCAGCGCGGGAGATGGTGAGGCGGAAGCCCTCTTCGCCGGGGGCTGGTACGTTGGCAAACGAGTGCCATTCACGCAGCGGATCGCGACTGATGGCCGTGGAAGAGCCAGCCATGGGGGTGACGCCATAGTTAAAGCGTACCAGTGCCACGTGTGACGAAGGGCGCTCGATCTGAACCGGTACTCTGCGGAGCCGCAACCAGGGCAGCAGAATGCTCACGGTGATGAGGAGCAACAGCCAGAAACTGGGTGTGGCCAAGAGTTCGTTGCGCAGCGGCGCGGCCCCTCGTTGGTCGTTGACAAAGAGCACCGTCTGCACCCAAAAGAGCAGCAGCGCGCTCCAGCCGCCAAAGCGATGGGCCAACTCGAAATGGTCGTGATAGTTGCTGCGAATGGTGGGCAGCGCCATGACCACCATGCCAATCAGAATGGCGAGCAGCAGATAGGTGATCCCAACCGTGGCCAGCGCAACGCCGGGCAGATCATTGAGCCAGTGGTGGGTCAAGCCCGCGACAAAGAGCGCAAACCAGGCTGTCCCGGCGAGTGCCCCACCCATATGCAGGCCCCCAAAATGGTAGACCTTGCCCAGTTGATGACGGATGGCCAGTGGCCAGTGGAGCGGCGCGCGCGTGGCCAGCCAAAAGAAGAGGTTAATCACATATTGTTGGCGCACCAGAATGGTCAGCGCAATGTTTGCGACCACCAGATTCGAGAGTGTGCCGAGCGCAATGCCGTCGCCGTGCCACCAATCGCCCCGCGTGAGGCCAACGGCGAGCAAGCCAAAATTGACCAGCACAACCAGCACCACCAACCGGCGATAATGCGACAGACGGTGGTGGCTCCAGGCGCGTCGCCAGAACCCTCCAGGCGCTGGGAGGGAGCCGGGGGAAGCGGTGGTCGGTTGTTGCCCTGCCCATGCGCCATCTGTGAAACTCTTGATCATGCTGCACACTCCTTCTAGATAAACCGCTTTTATAGATAGACCCCTACGTACTGTTAGCCGCGTGTGAAAGCGCGCATCGTTGTGCGCCTTTTACATGGGGTGTCTATTGGCTGTTGTAGCGGCTCTGTCCGTTGCTCCGTCACTTGGTATGACGCTTGCGCGCTCTCTTGCTCTGTTTCCAGGTTCACCATAACATTGTGCATCGTGTTCCCTGGCCATTTGCAGCAGCGCATTTTTGTCAATTTTGCCGCGGCTGGTCATGGGCAATGTTTCCAGCGCAAGGATGAATTTGGGCGTACAGTAGTAGGGCAGGGCCGCGGCAACCGCCTGCTGTGCCGCCGTCCGGTCAACTGTCAACGGTGCAACAAACCCAACCAGATGGCGGTCATCCAGCTTGAGTGTCACGGCTCGTCGACAGCTCTCCACCGATTCCAGCACTGCCGAGACTGAATCCAGCTCCACGCGAAAACCACGGATCTTCACCTGATCATCGGTGCGGCCAAAGTGCTCCAGTTCGCCGTTGGGGGTCCAGCGCCCGAGGTCGCGGGTGCGGAACATCATCGAACCGTCGCCCAGGAATGGATCGGGGGCATAGCGTTCATTGGTGAGCGTTTTATTGTGCAGATAGCCAGCGGTAACACAGGCACCGCCGGCCCACATTTCGCCCACTTCGCCAATGGCACAGGGTTGCAGTTCTTCATCGAGCACATAGACTGTGTTGTTGGGCGTCGGTTTGCCAATGGTCAGCCGTTCGCTGCCCGGCACATAGCGGTGCATGGTGTTGACAATCGTCGTTTCCGTTGGTCCACACGAGTTGTAGAAGGTGCAGAAGCTGGCCCACTTTTCTGCCAGCGGTTGCGGACAAGGCTCACCGGCCACCGCCACCACTTTGACGTTGCGGCACTGTGCCACATCAAAGCTGCTGAGGATTGAGGGTGTGGAGATCAACACATCGACCTGGCGCACCGTCTCCATGAAATCCTTGCCGCGGATGATTAGGGTGGCACCATGGGCCAATGTGCCGAGAATCTCCCACGCGGCCATGTCAAATGAGATGCTTAGGATCTGGCCCACCTTCATGCCCGGCGCAATACCCAGATTGCCCGGCTCCGTCAGCAAGATGTTGCAGACGTTCGCATGCGTGACCTGTACGCCGTTGGGATTGCCGGTGGTGCCAGAGGTAAAGAGGATGAAGCAGTGATCCTGCCCCGTGACCATGCGTTGGGGGCGGAAGGGTGTCACCCATGCCGAATCATCAGCGGCCAGCTGTTGCATCACGTCATCAATGGCGATGCAGATGTGGCCCGTGGGCACCGGCACGCGCTCGCGCAGGTTAGAGGTGGTCAGAATGACGTTGGCTGCGGTTGCCCCAAGAATGTGCTCCATCTGGTGGGCGGGCGCGACGTGGGCATCTTGCGGCACATAGGCCGCACCAATTTTCAGCGTGGCCACAATACCAACGAGCATTGGAATCGAACGGCGCAGGAAGAGCGCCACGTTATCGCCGACGCTCACGCCGTGGTTGGCCAGGATGGCAGCGAGGTGGTCGGCCTGTCGGTTCAACTCGCCATAGGTGATCGCTGCCCCTTGGTGTTCCGCGGCCACGGCGTGGGGGTTGGTTGCCACCTGCGCTTCAAATGCGTGATGGATGGCTGCGTGGGGCAGATCGGTAATTGGACCTTGGCCAAAATGTGCAAAGAGCAGCCGGTCGATCAGCGCTAAATTCTGCAAGGCGGCAGGTACGAAATCATGCTTCGTTTGTGGCAAACGGTAGAGCGACGTCGTTGGTTCGTCGCTCTCGGGCAGCGGACGGATGGGTGGGCCAGGCATTGGCGTAGAGCGGTCCGTTGTGGTCGAAAGCGGCAACGTGTTCATTTGGCTCTGCATGGGCTAGCTCCTTCGATGAATAGAATGTCTGGTTGCAGTGATGTGCGGAATGTGCACAGCTGAAACATGAGCTCATGCCTGTGGTTCAACAGTTGATGTCTGTCCTGAAATTCTCTGCGTCGACGCAATTGGTTCGAGGTGGTTTGCGCACCACAACCGAGCCTATGGACAGGTTTTCAGCCACTCCGCAGATGATGAAATTGGTGATTCGCGATTGTGCAACAGCCGTTTGTTGCAACCATTGCAGAAGAGCATTGTGGGGTACGTTGCATGGGTACAAGCAAGCTGGTTCAAACTTCGCTGCGGCTACTCGTGCGCTGCACACCACGCTACCGTGCGGTTGGCTTGAAAACGGTAGGTTTCCCGCTTGCCGGAACTACTGTTTTCAAAGAGAGCCCACTGTAGTACTGTTGGGCGCACATACCAGGGCGGTAAACAAGCCCAAGCTTCTCCAGTGAAATGGGTCAGTTTGCCATGGGCTTATTTACGCCGGGATCTACTAGCTTCTGGTGTTGCCGCAGCAGTTTACGGGCCGAAAATTACAAAAAGATTACGCAAAAATTGTGTAACAATTACGCTATATCTGGCTGGGTGGGGTGTTGCTCTGCGCGGTGTGTGAAACAATCAGCTCAATAACAAGCGGCTTACTGAGGAACAGGCAGTGCGTGGGGAGGGTTTGGGGATAAAGGAGGTGCAATACGCGAGGCGGCTGTGAGGGCTTGCAGCAACCGGCATCGGTGGCCAACCTACTGGTGCCGGTTGCTATTGATGGCGTTCGTGGCCTCAGTGGCCCAGGTGTACCCGCGCGCCGTCGTTAGCCGCGGATTCACGGATGGCATCCCAGAGCCGGGCCATGCGCAGACCGACTTCTGGTGGGCACGGGTTCGCCATTGTGCCGTTGCGCACGGCCAGGAACTGCTCCCAGACGCCCATGGATGGCGGAAGATCGACCGCGATTGGGGTCGCTTGTTCGGGCCGTTGCACGTTGAGAAAGTGGCCCCAGATATCTGTGTGGATCATGCCGTGGGAGCAGAAGATGCGTACGTCGGAGGTGGAGCGGGTACAGGTTTCGCCACAGGCGTTCATTGTCACCAGCGCGCCGGATTGCAGCCGCGCCATCACCACCCCCAACACCTCGACCGGGGTTTCCCGGGGATCAAGCCAAGCGGCCACATCGACAAAATCTTCGCCAGCCAGATCAGTGATGGTGTTGAGCATGTGCGCGCCCGTATCAAAGAAGAAGCCCCCGCCCGAAAGTGTTGGGATCTGACGCCACGTACCCAGATTGGGCGTCCGCCAATTTTCCCAAGCGAGGCCAGAGATCGTCAGGATCGTGCCCAACTCCCCCGACCGCAGCAGCTTTTCCGCATGACGAATCTGGGGTGAGAGACTGCCGGGAAAGGCCACCACGAGCAATCGGCCCGTCTGATCGCGCGTTCTGATCAGTTCCTCTGCCTCGGCCGCGCTAACGACCATTGGTTTCTCCAACAGTACATCCACCCCTGCTTCCAGGCAAGCAGTTGCCTGTGCATGGTGAAAGGCGTGGGGCGTAATAATGAAGGCTGCATCGAGCACAGCGCCATAATCAGCCAGCAGTTGAGCCAGGTCCGTGACATTGGGGGGTGGCGTCAGCCCTTGCGCACGAAAGAGGGCACAGGTCTGTTCATGGGCCGCGGCCGATGGCTCGCAGAGGACGCGGATGCGCGTGCTCTGCTGTTGGGCCAACATGGCACGGATGTGGCCCTGGGCCATGCGGCCACAGCCAATCATGGCCACGTTGATCTGTTCGCGATTTTCGCTCTCTGTCACTGTCACTGTCTCTATCACTGTCACTGGTTCATTACTCATCATGGTGGAAGAGTGAGGCGCGTTGGTGAAAATAGGGCGGTTCAAAGAGAAGCCGCTGACGGTCGGTGAGCGCCACATCTGTGGGCGGCTGAATGTGCGTTTTGGACCACGACTGTTGGGCCGGGCTATATTTGTAGAGCAGCGAACGTCGTTGGTCGTCTGCCGTCCACGGCGCGGTGCCATGGGTGAGTGCTTCGGTAAAAATAACAACGGAGCCTGCTTTGGCCGTGGGAACCACCACCATCTCCGAATTGATATGCGCCTCGCGAATGGCTGGTGGGCAGGGGTAGTTGGCTTTGTGGCTGCCGGGAATGCAGCAGAAGCCACCTTGCTCGGGACCCGTGTCAACCAGGTTCCAGGCAACCACCGTCAGTCCGTTGTACATGTGGCCGTTGCGAAAGTGGTAATATTCCGGCGGATCATAGGGGGTGCCGCCACCGTGCAGATTGAGCCGTTCGGTGCCAGCCCGCATGTAGATGCCATAGTAGTGATCCAGCCGAAAGCCATCGCCGAGAATCACCTTTAACCGGGGCATAATCGCGTTGTGGTCGAGCAGATCCCGGAAGGGTTGTCCCCACGCCAAATGTCCGCTAAAGCGTGCGCTGCTCGTTTCCAGCCCCGGTTCCGGCAGTTGCTGCTCATCGATGAGCCGGTTGAGTTTCCCAACTTGCGCGTCTGACAGAACATCTTCCAGAATCAGATAGCCCTGCACATCAAACTGATAGCGCTCGACCTCGTTCATTCTTTCTCCTTTGTGCTTCTGTTGCTTGGGTGGAATCTGCTGTTGACATTGCCGCTGCGGCGATGTCAACAGCTATAGTGTTTGCTATCTGCACCGGCAATGATCTACTGACCAGCCATTGCGCCGGCCATTGTGCCTTTGATAAGATATTGGCGGGCAAAGATGAAGATCAGGAAAGAGGGCAACATGTAGATCAAGCCCATGGCGTTGAGCATGCCGTAATCCAGATTTGTGTAGGCAATCAGGGCTCGAAAGAGGCCCAACGGCATCACAAACTTGTCTGCGTCTGAAAGCAGGATGAGCGGTAGAAAGAAGGAGCTCCACGCACCGTTGAAGGCGAGGATCGCGGCCGCGCCAACGCCCGGCAATGCCAGTGGAAAGACAATGCGGTAGAGGGTTTGCAGTTGGGTAGCTCCGTCCAGAAAAGCCGCTTCTTCCAATTCAGTGGGCACCGTGTCAATGAACCCTTTCATCACCCAGAGCATAAAGGGAATGCTGCCCGCGGTCATGCCCAACATGACCCCCGTCAAGGTATTCAACAGATGCAGCTCACGCATGATCAGGTAGAGGGGCAGCACCGTTGCCGTGCCGGGAATAATCTGAATGAGCAGGATACCAAACATGAGCGCGCGCTTGAATCGAAAACGCGCTCGCGAGAGTGCATAGCCCCCCAAGGCACAGACCACGAGCGAAAGCAGCACCGCGCTGCTCACCGTGAGCAGACTGTTGCGGAGCAGCGTCAATGCTTGCCCGCGCCCGACAATGGCATTCCAGAAGTGATCCCACGTGAAGGAGACCGGCCAATAGAGGTAAAGACTAGAGACATTCTCTGGCTTGTGGGTAAACGCGCTGAGAAAAGGCCAGATAAATGGGATCAGAATAAAGACCGAAAAGAGGAGCAGAAATAGATAGACACCAGCGATCCCCCAGCGCGCTTGCCGGCGGTAGCGGCTGCGTGTTTGGCGGGCGATCTGTGATTGCTCTACGATGGGATCGGCACGAGTTGACAAGAGATTGCTCCCCATGGTTACAGGTCCACGCGCATGAGGCGCAGATAGATCAGGGCAAAACAGAGGCTGATGACCAACATTACCATGGCCGCGGCGCTGCCATAGCCCAGCTCAAAGAATTGAAACCCTTGATTATAGACGTAAATTCCCACGAGCTCCGTGGCATTGCCGGGGCCGCCGCGCGTCAGGCCAAAGACGAGATCGAACATGCCAAAGAGACCAATGGTGTTGAGCAGCAACCAGAGCAGAACGACGTAGCGGATCAATGGCAGCCGGATGCGTGTCAATAGTTGCCAGCCATTGGCACCATCGATCGTGGCCGATTCGATGATCTCTTTGGGAATACTTTCCAACCCGGCCAGAAAGAGAATCATGGCAAAGCCTGCGTTGTTCCAGAAATTCACCAACACAATCGAGAGCATGGGGTAGGTGCGGGTCCATAGGATCGGGTCGACGCCAACGAAGCCCACAATGCGGTTGAGCGTGCCAAATTCCTTGGCCCCCAACATCGAAGACCAGATGAGCGCCTGCATGATGCCGGGAATCACCATGGGCAAGATAATGACCGCAAGCAGCACCTTTTGCCCCCACAATTTGCGCCCATGCAAGATCAACGCGGCGGTGAGACCGAGGATAAACTGCCCAATGTTGGTGTAGATCGTGTACTGAATCGAGAGCAGCAGCGAGTGGTGAAAGTTGCGGTCACTAAAGAGCTTGATGTAATTCTTCAACCCAACGAATGTATAGTCAAGTGCTTTGGGGCCAGCCAAGGCCAAGTCGGTAAAGCTGACGTAGATTGCCCAGGCCGATGGAATGATGGTGAAAACCAACATCATCAACAGGGCCGGCGCCAAAAAGAGTAGCAATACTCTGTTGTTTGCGTGTGCCATGATCTATCCATACGCTCCATGATCGAGAAAACCGAGCAATCGTCGCAGCCGCGGGTCGGCGTCGGCGTAGATATGCTCTGGCATCTGATAGTTCATAAAAGGATAATATTTGTGACCGATAATCCGCCGTGCATAGGTCACTTGTGTGATGTAGCGGGTGCGGTCGCTCCGGTTGGGGCCACCCCGATGCCAGACTTGATTGTTGAAGAGCACAACACTCCCCGCACCACCCAAATTGTAATGAACCCGATCCGCCCACTCTGTGCCGTGGAGGACGGGTGGACAAGGCGCACCAAACAGATGGGAGCCGGGAATCACTTCGGTACCACCATGCTCGGGTTCAGTGACATCAGTGAGATAGTAGTTGGCGGTGAAAAAGAGCACCGGCAAGCGCACATTCTTGGGTGGCTCGCCTTCGGTCACCAAATAGTGAGGCGGATCATCTTGATGCCAGGTGTCGAGGCCGTGTCCCCGCGGGGTCTTGAAAGAATTGTTATGGATGACGTGACAGTTGGGCGCGATCAACGCTTCGGCAAGGCTAACGATCGGCTCCAGATCAAAGAGGCGCAGGTTCGCCGCGCTGGTTTCAAATAGTCGATGGGCCAGGATCAGCTTGTCGTTGTTGGCGTTGAATCCATTGGGATTGTGGGCCAGCGCCCAGTCAAGATCGGTGCGCAGTTCGTCACACCACGCCGGCGGCAGGAGATTCTCTAGAAAAAGAAACCCCTCTGCATGAAAGGTAGTTACCCACTCGTTGATCTGTGCCTCGTCAACGTTCTGGTTGGCAAGGTGCGATGAGGTCGCGGCCATTGTGAGCTCCTGTGGTGGCTTCCGTGCTTTTACAGCAGAAGATAATGCAATGATCAGCACACACTGCGCTATCTGCAGGTGGCAATGTGTACTGACATTACATGTGGTTGAGAGAAAATTTTCAGCAATCTTGAGCTACAGTGCGGTTGGCTTGAAAACGGTAGGTTTCTCGCTTGCCGGCCTACTGTTTTCAATCAGAGCCCAATTTAATAGAGCAAGCAAATAGACTTTGCACCTTGCGGAGTGGGCATTCTCTACTGCGCACATCCAGCGTCAGAGAACGCTGATTCCTCCATTGTGCAACATTACCATGATTTCGCGATAAGCAGTTGTGCTGACTTGTGGCACTGAAGCGGGCATCTTACGCCCGCATCACCATCTCTTCGCCCAACGAATCGGTCATGGCGTTGGCAAAGGCTTCCATCGCTTCTTCCGCGGTCAACACACCGGTGATAATATCTTCGGTGGCGCGACCGACGCCGTCTGAAATCTTACCCGCGCCCAGTTGGTTGAAGTTAAAGGTGCGGCCCGTTTCAAAGAACTTGCTGGCCTGGGCCATCTTGCCATTGACCACATCCAAATATTCTGGACACTTCTCGGCCATGTCCATGCGCGCGATGGGCCCGCCAATGTGAATCTGCATGATCTCACATTGCACTTCGGGCTGCGAACCATACTTGAGAAATTCAGCGGCCCCTTCCACGGAGACCGCGTTCGATGCCACGACCGCGCCGACACCCCCGTCAACAAAGGTGAAGGGATTCCCATCTTCCGCGGGGAAGGCCCAGCGCTCTACCTTTTCAAAGAGCCCTTCAATCGGCGTGGCGCCTTCGGGACCCCAGTCAAAGGTCCACTGCCAGTCACCACCGGTGACAACGGCCACATCGCCCGCGGGGAAGCCTTCGTATTTGATCGGTTCCCACGGATTGGGGCTGAGCAGTTCGTCGACCGTGAGCCAACCGTTGCTGGCAACGGTTTCATAGACCTGAAACGCCTTGAGCAGGTTGGGACTGTGAACCACCCATTTGCCATCTTCCCAAATGGTGCCGTCGAAGCTGAGCCAAATCATCTGGAAAGCTTCGCCCCAGGTACCCCCACCCCAGGGCGTGGCCGCGGGAATGCCCGTTGGCGTGGCATCGGTCTTTTCGGTAATCGCGCCACAGACGCCGTAGAAATCATCCCAGGTGGCGGGCTGTGCGGTTGCAATGTCTGCTCCTTCCAGCAGATCCTTGCGATAGTAGAAGGAGAAGGTGCCGCCGGTGGGCAGACCGATTAACTGGCCGTCGAAATTGGCAAAGGTTTTGAGGACCTCGGGATATTGATCCCAATCTGCCCAGTTTTCCAGGTGGGGGCGCAGATCGGCCAGATAGCCCGCGGCCACAAAGTCGGCCAACAGCTCTGGGCGCGCGCCAAAGATGTCCGGCAGGGTGCCCGCCGCGGCATCCAACGTCAGTTTGGTTTTGATGTCATTATCTGTGGCCGGGCCAACGATGCCCTCGACGCGATAGGGCTCGCCAGCCGCGGCCATCGTCTCGTTGAAGCCGTTGACCAACACCTCCTTGGTGCGGTTTTCCAATTCGCGATCCGGGGTCAAATAGCTCAACTCGATCAACTCTCCTGCTGGCGCGGCATCACCCTCACCACCCGTTCCACTTGTGGGCGCGACTGGGGCTGCACAGGCGGCCAACGCACCGCCGACACCAGCCATTGCCGTCAGCTGCAGAAAGCGACGACGTGATACACTCGGCCGTGAACTGTCGTGATTCTGAGACATGGTTCTTCTCCTTACTCCTTACATGTTATGGGAATAAAACTGTATGGATACAAAATGTATGGGTAAACAAACTGTATCGGTAAACAAGAATGTGTGGATGAATGAAATGTGTGAACGGGAAAGGTGTGAATTGCTATATGTCTTTGTTGATCGGCTGGTGTTGATCAGCTGGTGTTGGGTTGTCAGCTCCATTGGTAGCATCCGATGTTGCGATTACAGTGCGGTTGGCTTGAAAACGGTAGGTTTCCCGCTTGCCGCACCTACTGTTTTCAAACAGAGCCCACTTTAGGAAGAGCCCCGTACAATCAACTTTGTTTCCAGTTGGACATGCGTTGGTACCGCTGGATTGGCGATCCGGGCAAAGAGCAGTTCACCAGCCCGGTGCCCCATTGCCACGGCGGGTACATGGATCGTCGTGAGGGGCGGCGTGCAAAAGGTGGCCAGCGGCACATCATCGAAGCCCACCACAGCGATGTCCGTGGGAATGTGCAGACCCGCGGCCTGAATGGCCTGCACCGCGCCAAATGCGACGACATCGCTGCTGACAAAGACGGCGGTTGGTCGGGGCCGCTGCGCCAGCAACTGTTCCATTGCGGCTTGGCCACTTTCCGGGCTATAGAGACCGTGAACAATCAGCGCTTCGTCGATGGCAATGTTGGCCTGCTGGAGCGCATCTCGATAGCCGGCCAGTCGCTCATTTTCGTGGGTGGGGCGTGCTGGAAAGTTGGTAATGCAACCAATGCGGCTGTGACCGCGCTCGAGCAGATGTTCCACCGCCAGCCGCCCACTGCCGCGATTGTCCACGTCGACAGATGAAAATTGTTTGTGGAAGTGCCCCAGCGTTACCACGGGAAAACGATCTTTGGCCAGGCGCAAAACCGCTGGATCATCAATGGGGGCATCGATGAGCACCAGTCCATCAATGCGCTTGGCCTGGACCAGCTCCATGTACGCCTCTTCCATCGTGCCATCTACAGAATCGATGAGGAGCCGCATGTCGTTCCGCTCCACCGCCGCCATCAGTCCGTCCATTACCTGTAACAGGAAGAGGTGGGTGGAGAGATGACGATGCGCACGGGGAAAGACCAATCCAACAATTTGGGTGCGTTGGCCAGCCAACATCTGTGCCGCGGCGTTGGGCACATAGCCCAGCGCCGCGGCCGCCTCTAGCACACGTTGACGAGTTGCATCGCTGATGTTGGCGCCCGCGGTCTTGTTGAGTACATAGGAAACCGTGGTGCGCGAAACACCCGCCCGGCGGGCAACATCATGGCTAGTGACTTGGGTTTGGCGGGGCAACCATCTCTCCTTTCACAGGGGAACGTGATCCGCGGCAATCTCTGCTCTGCCACCAATTTGGGGGCTGAGAGCAATGCGCCAGCCGCAGTCTGTGGCCTGCTCTGGGTAAGGCGCTGCGCTGTTCTTGATTCGTTAGCTCTGGGGATGCACGTGTGCATCATCGCTAGTTGCTGGCGTTGCTCGCTTGTCCACCACATGCAACGTGGGTGGCAAATGTGAGCATGATTCTGCCTGCAAATACCGAAAGGTGACACGTGTCACTAGTATACATCCAGCTGCAACCGATTGTCAATCCCGAAAAATAGATGCAAACGTATGTCAGAATCGCAAAAAACTCTGCAAAGACTTTGGATGCTTTTGTCTTTATTTTCATGCTCGAGCCCACTATAGTAATGGCAGTTGTGCTGGGGATTGGCCCGGATGCAAAACAGATTTTCAGGAGATAGAGGAGCAAACACTTGTCAAAATGGACTGCAAATGATATCCCCGACCTGAATGGCAACGTGGTAATTATCACTGGTGCCAACAGTGGGCTGGGATTGGAATCGACCAAAGCATTGGCACGTCGGGGCGCAACCGTCGTCATGGCCTGCCGCAATCTGGACAAGGCCGAGGCGGCCAAAGCAGAGGTGCTGCGCGCGGTGCCCAATGCGCGGCTCGACGTGATGCACCTCGATAACGCCAGCTTGGCGTCGGTGCGCGCCTTTGCCGATGCCTTCAAGCAGCAGTACGACCGTCTCGATATTCTGCTCAACAACGCTGGGATCATGGCGATTCCGCGGCAGGAGACCGCGGACGGCTTTGAAATGCAGCTCGGTGTCAATCATCTCGCACACTTTGCGTTGACCGGGCTGCTGCTCGATCTGTTGACGAGCACGCCTGGCGCGCGGGTGCACAACGTCTCCAGCAGCGCCGCGTGGAACGGTTCAATCGATTTGGATGATCTGATGGGCGAGCGGGACTACAGTCGTTGGGGTGCGTATGGCCAGAGCAAGTTGGCCAATGCGCTTTTTGCCACCGAGTTGAATCGTCGGCTGCAGGCGGCTGGGCACGATACGATTGCCAACGCCTCTCACCCGGGCCTGGTGATGGGTAATCTGCAGGAGAAGAGCCTGCAACAATCCGACACGCCAATCATGGAGCGCTTGCTCTACGGCATTGTGGGGCCACTGCTTGGGCAAGACGTAAGCATCGGCGCGCTGCCACAGCTCTATGCTGCAACCGCGCCGGCGGCCAAAGGGGGCGTCTTTTACGGGCCAAAGACTTTCCGTTTGCGCGGTTACCCCGCCGAGCAAAAGGTGAACGACGCAGTCAATGATCGCTCGCTGCTCAAAGAGTTCTGGGCGCGATCAGAGGCACTGACGGGTGTGTCGTATTTGTGAATTGAACGCGCGAAGCGAGCCTGTTCCGCGCGGTTTGCTGGGACAGGGGATGTGGGTAAATGACGCTCTGGATCTTCTCCTGCTCTCTACCGCGGCCAGAGATTCCGATTGGCTCGCTCAAAGGGAATCTGCGCCATGTCGGGCACGAGCGTACCCGGCGTGCTGACGTGGAGTATCTTGGCCGCGATTGGCTCAAACGCGGCGTAGAAGTGCTGCATCGACTTGACGATGAGAATCTTCTTGGCCGTCGGATCGATGCCCACGTTGCTAAAGACGTGGGGACTAAAGGTCTGGGTGCGGTGCGTGACCAGCACAATGTCGAGGCCATTGGATCCGTGCAAGGCGACGCTGTCGCCCAACTTGGCCCGCCCCTGGCCAAAGAGCTGATGTGCATCGGGTACAATCTTGCCGATCCGCACCCGCAGATCCACCGGATCGCCAGACATTGGCCCCATTTTGCCACCAATGCGCAGATCTGCCTCCACCCCTTCGCCCAACTCCGCGGCCACTGCCACCAGCACGGGATCCCAGATACAGCCAATGGCCACATTTTCAATCTCTCGTTCCAGCAGGCGGCGCAGGAAAAAGGTCGAATCATTGGGCGCGCCACCACCAGAGTTGTCCGAAACATCCGCAAGCACAACCGGTCCCCCCTCCGTGGCCAGCGCGGCGTCAATGGCACTGTCGATGGTGTGGTAGTTGGGCTGCACACGGTCGCGCATCGCGTAGAATTCCTTGCCCAGTGATTGGGCCAGGGCCGCGCCCTGCTCCGGTTGGTTGTCGGTAACGACCAGCACCCGCGTGCCCAGATCCGGCACGTCGCCCCACGGAAAGCCATGCCCCAACGAGACCGAGAGCACGCCATCTTTGCCTTCGAGGCGCTGCATTTTGGCGACAAAGCTCTTGACCGGCTCTTGCGTGGTGTGATAGACCCCGATCATCTTACAATCATAGATGGAGGTAACTGGTTTGCTCTTGCCTTTAACCGCGTCCGCAATGATTTGAAACAGCTCAACGGCACGGTCGGGCGGATCGACGTGGGGATACTCTTTATATGTGACGACCGCGTCGGCATTGTCGATGAGCTGCTGGGTGAGGTGGCAGTGCAGATCCAGCTCCACCCCAATGGGCACATCTGACCCCACGATGGCCCGCACGCGTTCCGTCAGATCACCTTCACAGTCATCGTAGCCCTGTGCAACCATGGCGCCATGCATGTAAAGCAGCACCGCGTCAACGGGCATGGCGGCTTGCAGATCGGCCAACACTTCATCGCGCAACTCTTCATAGACGGCGCGAATGGTGGTGCCAGCGGGCACGGCAAAGCAGGCCAACCCTTCGGCCACCGCCCACCCCTTCTCTCGGGCCATCGTGCGCCAGCGAACCAGCGGCAAAGCAATGGAGGCTGGATCATCACCATGTGCGCCGTTGCGGACCAGATAGGTCTGCTCAAAGTTTTGCATGCCGGTCAGAAAGGGGGAGAAGGTGTTGGTCTCAGTGCCCAGCAGGGCAGTGAACAGTTTCATGGAAAGAGTATCCTCGTCTACGCTTTTGGAATTTGGATTGTGAGAGATTGTTACCCACGCATTGGCCAATCACGGCTCTTGAGTTGTACGCAGCTGCCGGTGGCCGAGCTTGTCGAAGCCTGAACCGAGCAAAGCCTGGATCTGTTGACGGCGCTTTGTACTCTCCTCGACAGGCTGCGCTAGCGCAGCCGTTATGCCTCTTTATACCAGTCATAGACCGCTTTGCCAATCGTGCCAAAAGCGCTGTCAACCGCGTTCATCCGCTCCCACTCCAACACTTTGTCATCGCCCACCGCTTCGGCATCCCAACGGGCAAAGATGGTAATGGCGATGTGGTCGGTGGGTGTGGCGTAGAGGATGCCCGCGTCATTGCGAATGCCCGAGAGTGTGCCGGTTTTGTGGGCAAAGGGAACGCCGTAGGGCAGGAAGCGGGGCAGGCGTTGGTTGAGCGTCTGTTGCAGCAGAATGCGCAGCATCTCGTCGCAAGCCGACCGATCCACCACTTCGCCCCGATAGATCATGGCACAGAGCGTGGTCATGGCGCGCGCAGTGGCGGTATTGTTGGTGGGGCCACCGCGCAGCGCATGGCCCGTGCGGTCCATGGGTGGTGGGGCATGATCTTTGCCCAAGTTGGCAAAGATGCGGCTTGGTTCCGCGGCCTCGCGGCCATACAGGTCGTCAAAGATGCCGCGGATGTCAAACGCGAGGTGGATATCACCAACACCCAACTGCTTCATGTACCGATCGACCGCGTCCACGCCGAGCCGCCGCATAGCCATGTCGGTGGCCGTGTTGTCGCTGATGATGATCATGAGTGTCAGCAGATCGCGCACGGTGGGCTGCAGGCCATCCTCCATATAGGTGAGAATGCCACTGCCAATGTTTTTGAGCGGATAGGTCAGTTCCCAGCGATCATCGAGCGTGAACGCGCCCTTGGCCATTTGGTGAAAAGCTTCGCATAGCACTGGGATCTTTAGGACGCTGGCCATGGGGTAGGATTCGTCGGCGTTGTGGTGAAGTTCGTCGCCCGACTCGATGTGGCGCAGCGAGATGCCCATCTCCGCGCCGCTGCCCGCGGCCGCGGCTTCGATTTGGTCCTGTAAATTAGCAAGCATGGGTTGTTCCTCGTAGAGGTTGTAGGGTTGCAGATAAAAAGATAGAACAGTGGTTGGGGAGCAGGGTGGTGACAGGCAACGTGCTTGGTTGTCACGCTGTCACCTCGTCTAGGGTGCGTACCACATTGGGGGACTAGACCGGACGTTCAATCTGCTCCTCTTCTGTACATCCCCGAAAATGGGATGCACCCCTTTGTCTACGGCCTTTGCTGCGCAATTCTATGGCCTTTGCTGCATCAATCGCTCCGCTCTTTGGGATCGAGGGCATCGCGCACACCATCGCCAAAGAGGTTAAACGCGAGCACGGTGAGGAAAATCATAATGCCCGGATAGGTGGTGATATGGGGGAGTTGGCGGATCCAGGCGCGGCCATCGGCCAGGATCAATCCCCACGATGGAGTGGGACGCTGCAGACCGAGACCGAGGAACGAGAGCGCGGCTTCCAGAATGATGACACCGCCGATGCCCAGCGACGCCAGCACAATGACCGGCCCCAAAATGTTTGGCACGAGATGGCGCAAGATGATGCGCCCATTGCGTACGCCCGTTGCGCGCGCGGCAACGACAAAGTCCGTCTCTTTCAAGCTCATGACATCGGCGCGCACAACGCGGGCAAAGCGCGCCCAGGTGGTGACACCAATCACCAGCACGGTGGTGGTGAGGCTCGGCCCCAAGACCGAGGCGAGCAAAAGCAGCAGCGCCAGTAGCGGAAATGCCATGAGCGTATCCACAATGCGCGAGAGAATGCTGTCGGTCCAGCCGCCAAAGTAGCCAGCGACCGCGCCGACCAGTACGCCGATGACCACGGAGACAAAGGTGGAGACCAGCCCCACAATGAGCGCGGGGCGCGTGCCATAGATAATGCGGCTGAGCAGGTCGCGCCCGATGTCGTCGAAGCCCAGCGGATGCGCGAGCGATGCCTCGGCCCCACGGCGGGCGATGATTTCGGTGGGGTCATAGGGGGCGAGCAGGGGTGCCAGTATGGCCATAGCACAGATCAGCAGGATGAAGCTCAGCCCCACCACGGCAAGGCGGTTGTTGCGAAAGCGACGCCAGGATTGGCGCAGTTCGGAGCGACGCTTGGTATTATCCTTGGCCAATGCCAAGTTTTGCGACTGTGGATTCATGGATGTAGCAGTCATGGGTAGCTTACCGTCCGATCCGAATGCGTGGGTCCACCAGTGCGTAGGCCAGATCGGTAATGAGATTCATGAGCACGACCAACGACGACAGTAAAACCACAAGTGACTGCACGACCTGATAGTCGAGCCGGTAGAGTGAATCGACAAAGAGGCGACCAATGCCCGGCAGTGCAAAGATCTGTTCCACCACAATGGTGCCGCTAAAGAGAAAGGCAATGCGAAAGCCGATGACTGTAACCACGGGCAGCAGGGCATTGCGCACCGCGTGGCGGGTAATGACAACGCTGCGTGCCAACCCCTTGGCCGTGGCCGTGCGCACATAATCCTGTGTCAAGGTTTCAATGGTTGCGCCGCGCATCACCCGCGTGAAGACCGCCATCTGCTCGGTGGCGAGCACGAGGACGGGAAGCAGATAGCCTTGCCAGGTCTTGAGACCAAAGGGGGGCACCCAACGCAAAAAGAGCGCAAAGATGATGATACCCATCAACCCAAACCAGAAGTTGGGCAGCGCAACGCCAATGCTCGATCCCAGTGTGGTGGCGTAATCAAACGCCGAATTGCGCCGCATGCCCGCGATGATCCCCGCGGGGATCGAGACAAGTAGCGCCAGCCCAATCGCCAGCACGTTGAGTTGACCCGTGACGGGCAAGGCTTCGAAGATCATGTCGCGCACGGGAACCCCGCGGCGAATGAGCGAGTCGCCAAAATCGCCGCGCAAGAGATTGCCCGCCCAGACGAGATACTGCTCGTGGGCTGGACGATCCAGCCCCCATTTGGCCCGGATGGCGTCGATCTGCTCTTGTGTGATCTGGATTTCTCCTTCACCGAGCAGGAGCATCACCGGATCGCCCGGCAACATGCGCATGATGATAAAGGTGACAACACTGATTAAAAAAATAACAAGCGCCCCTTGCAGGAGCCGAGAGATAATGTAATTGACCATCTGCGATATATTTCTTTGCTATCGGACTTGGTACGCTGTAACCAACGTTCTCCGTGTCCGGTCTCTGTCCAGGTAGGATCGCTTGAGTGCATCGTACAGGTGACACAATCTGGAGCAATGTGGTGCGCTCGTACCTGTGCAACGCACCCCTTTGCGCCGTGGCGTAGCTCACAACATTTACATTACACTGTAAGCAGCACGATGTACCTTATCTTTCAAGGGTTTATGGACCCCCTCCCCCAAGTGGTGGAGGAGCCGCCGCTTCGTCGTCGAGCAGTTGACCCCCTTGGTCAAGCTGGAGGGATGGAGAGGGGGTCAAAAAATGTGGGAACTTTCGTTGCACAGTGCACGCACGCCACTTGTCGAGAAGAGATCCCGCTGTTGTTGAAGGGCCACGGGCAAGTACATTTCGTTGCGTACGTTGTCCCCTGTTGTGACAGTGCAAAAGAGCGAACCTTGCCGGAAACGCGGGAATCGATGTCCCAGCGTCGCCAGCAAGGTTCAGGCAACTATCCACCCAAACCCATCTCGTGGGCCAGGATCATGAGACGATTGCCATTCTTCGTGCTGGCTGGATCGGGCAGTCCCGACACTTCGGGCCGGAAAACATCGAACCATGAATCAAACTGTAGGTAGAGGAACGGCACTTCCTCGACAATGATCTCCTGGATCTCATCGTAGTAAGCTCGCCGTGCCTCTGGATCAGTTTCGCGTAGGCCCATATCAAGCAATTCATCGATTCGTTCATTCTTGAACTGCGAGAAGTTATTGGCCCCATCGGAACGCAGTGTGCTCGATGCATCTGGATCGATCGCGCTGCCATAGGTCCAGTTAAAGAGCGAGCAATCCATGTCGCCCTGACGCATGGATTCGAGGATCGAGGCAACGGGTGCTTCTTCCAACTGCATATCGATGCCAACTTCTTTAAAGAGCTGTTGGGCCAGCTCGGCAATTGGGCGGCGAGCCTGATCGCCGGTGATGGTTGTACAGGTAAAGGAGAGCTTTTCGCCATCCTTCTCCCGAATGCCATCATCACCCATCACCCAGCCTGCTTCTTCGAGCATGGCCGCGGCCTTATCGGGATCGTACTCATAGGTGGGCAGGCCTGCTTTGTGATAGGGGGCCGCAGGTGTCAGGTTGGAATCAGCCACGGTGGCCGCGCCATTCCACAGATCGTCGATGATGCGTTGGCGGTCGAGCGCATGCATCATCGCCTTGCGCACCATTTTGTCACCCAGAATGGGATGGTCGTTGTTCAGCGGGAAATGTTTGACAGAGTTGGCCGGCGTGTCAAAGACGGTAAAGCCTTCACCGCTGTCGCGCAGGCGCAGGCTATCCTCCACCAACAGGGGCCACGTGGCGTAGTGGGCATCGCCCGTTTCCAGGGCGATTGAGCGCACCGACGGTTCGGGGACAGTCTCCTGGCGCAGGAAATCTACGTTGGGACGACCGAGGAAATAATCGTCATTGGCTTCCAACAGTGTGTACTCCGCCGGCACCCATTCGGCGAGTACAAAGGGGCCGGTGCCAATGGGGGCCGTGCGGTAGGTATCTTCGCCTACTGCGGCGTGATAGTCCGAAGGGACGACCCACGTGCTGGCCGCGTTCACCATGAACGCGGCATTGGGCTCTGCCATGTTGATCACAACCGTGTATTCATCGGGCGTGTCAATGCTTTCCATGCCCTTGAAGTTGCTGGCAATGGTCGAGCCATTTTCTACGTCGGCATAGAATTCAAAGGTATATTTGACATCTTCGGCGGTAAAGTCCGAGCCGTCGTGGAATTTGATGCCCTCGCGCAGATGGAAGGTATAGCTCATGCCATCTTCGGCAACTTCCCAGGATTCGGCGAGGAAGGGCTGCAATTCATAGTTTTCATCGATCATGACCATGGGGTCGTGGATGTTGCTGACCATTGCCCATTGAACCGTTGGCCCGGTGTCGTTGGGGCTGAGGCCGGCGACCTCTTGGTGCCCCACCCAGATCAATGTACCACCTGATGCTTCACTGTCTGATGCCCCAGTATCTGATGTTCCAGTGTCTGATGTTTCTGTGGCAGCGTCGCCCGTTGTTGGTGCGGCAGCGGGCGCGGCACAGGCCGCAAGAACCATGCTCATCAAGCTGAGCAACAGCAAGAGATTGAACAGTCGTTTCACAGCATCCCCCTTAATACTCGATTGCGGTTTGTTTGTGTGGCGTGTCTTTTCTGGATCTGCCTCGAGAGAACTAATTATAGTGTGACTTCGATTGCTTGGGGTTTGACGCATTCCGGGAAAGTGCTAGAAGCGTCTGGTTTGCTGGTGTGGTGTGGTCGCTTTGCCGGCAGACTCTGATCCCAACCGCTAATTGCAAACCGTAAAAACTTATGTTACAGCCTGCTGACTCTGCTAGCTATGGTTACGGATCTTTGCTGATCCCACCGTCGTTGGTGGACGGTGGGAAAGGCTGCCTAGCAACGCCTACGAACTAACGCTCATGAGGTACGCTTTGCGCATCAGGCGGTTGCCATCCTTGATGCTGTCGGGTTCGGGTAGTCCACCAACTTCGGGACGGAAGACATCAAACCAGGTATCGAATTGCAGGAAGAGGAACGGCACTTCTTCCGCAACAATTTCCTGGATTTCAGCATAATATTCCTTGCGCTTGTCGGGATCCGTCTCCACCAGCCCCAGGTCGAGCAGTTCGTCGACCCGCTCGTTCTTGAATTTGGAGAAATTGTTGGCCCCGTCCGAACGTAGCGTGGTGGACGCATCGGGATCGGCAATGCTGCCATAGGTCCAGTTGTAGAGCGATGAATTGAGCTCACCTTGGCGCATGCCATCGGACGCACCGGCGGTCTCTTGCAATTCCATCTCGATGCCGATCTCCTGGAATGCCTGTTGCGCAAATTCGGCAATTGGCCGGCGAGCCTGATCGCCGATAATGGTGGCACAGGTGAAGGCGCAGCGCACACCATCTTTGGCGCGTACGCCATCATCGCCCATTACCCAGCCGGCCTCATCCAGCATGGCATTGGCTTTCGCCACGTCGAACGCATAAGTTTTAACGTTGGGGTTGTAATAGGCTGAAGCCGGGGAAAGGTTCGCGGTTGCCACCGCGGCCGCGCCATTCCACAGATCATCGATGATGCGCTGGCGGTCGAGCGCGTGCATCATGGCTTGTCGCACTGCTTTGTCAGAGAGCACGGGATGTTCATTGTTGAGCGGGAAGTGTTTGACCGAGCTGGCCGGTGTTGCGTAGACAGTAAAGCCTTCGCCAGAATCGCGCAGGCGGATGCTATCTTCCACCAACAGCGGCCAGGTGGCATAGTGGACATCACCGGTTTCCAGTGCAATGGCCCGCACCGATGGTTCGGGGATGATCTCTTGACGCAAGAAATCGACCTTGGGGCGACCCAGGAAATACGCTTCGTTGGCTTCCAGCAGCGTGTAATCGGCTGGCACCCATTCCAACAACTTGAACGGTCCCGTACCAATCGGCTGGGTGCGATAAGTCTCTTCACCCACTTCGGCGTGGTAGGCCGCGGGCACGACCAGGGTCGTGGCGGCATTGACGAGAAACGCAGCATTCGGTTCCGCCATGGTCACCACCACCGTGTAGTCGTCAACCGCTTCCACGGAGCTCATGCCTTTGAAATTGTTGGCCAGGGTTGAGCCGGTTTCGACGTCGCTGTAAAACTCAAAGGTATACTTGACATCTGCGGCGGTGAAATCCGTTCCATCGTGAAATTGCACGCCCTCGCGCAGGTGGAAGGTATATGCCAGCCCATCGTCCGCCACTTCGTAGGACTCGGCCAGGTACGGCTCCAACTCCAGATTTTCGGTCAGGTTGAGCATGGGGTCGTGGATGTTGGTGATCATGGCAAACTGAATGGTGGGGCCGGTGTCGTTGGGGCTGAGGCCAGAAACTTCGTGATGGCCCGCCCAGATCATCGTGCCACCAGTGGGTGCATCGGCGGCCGGGCCATCAGCCGGGGCCGCACTTTCGCCACCCGTTGTGGGACCAGCAGCTGGTGCACACGCGACCAAAAGGCCCAACGCGGAAGTGCCGCCAGCCAATTGCAGAAAACGACGTCGGTTCATGCAGTAAGGTTGTTCTTCGGCCATTACAAATTCACTTTCTTTTGTGCTAGTTCTGAGAGCAACGTGTACAGGTAGATCACACTGCACACGTTGCTCTCCAGACTACGACTATCTGTGATGGGTGGAGCAAGCGACGTGCAGATTGCCCACTGGATGTTTGTTGAGCAGATGTGGAACTATGGTGCGGTTGGCTTGAAAACGGTAGGTTTCCCGCTTGCCAGAACTACTGTTTTCAAACAGAGCCCACTTTAGTAGATCCCGGCGTAACTACTTTAGGCAGGGTCAAGCCACCATTTGTAGAGTCCATTGTAATAGATGCTAAAGCCATCATTGGCTTCCACGGGTAATCCCTGAACGCGGCTGGTAAAGACATTATACCAATCGTCCCACTGGAGATAGAGCATGGGCACTTCGTCGATCACAATTCGCTGAATCTCTTGGTAGATTGGTTGACGGGCTTCTGGCTCTGCCACTGCAAGACCTTCATCGATCAACTGATCGACTTGCTCGTTTGCATAGGAATTCCAGTTCTGTCCGCCATCGGAGCGCAGGGTGCTCGATGGATCGGGGTCGGTGGAACCATAGGTCCAATTATAGAGTGAGGAATCAGTGGTTCCATTCCGCAGCCCTTCCTGGATCGCGGCCAATGGTGCTTCTGCCAGTTGCATATCCACACCAATCTCTTTGAACTGTTGCTGGGCGAACTCGGCAATGGGGCGGCGAGCTTGGTCACCGGTGATGGTGGTGCAGACAAACGCCAGCTTAACCCCATCTTTTTCGCGAACACCGTCGTCACCAAGGGTCCAACCGGCTTCTTCCAGCAGTGCAACGGCCGCTTCTGGATCGTATTCATAGCGTTTGGTTGCTGGATCATCGTTGATTGAATAGAAGGCAAATTTGGGGGCATAGGGGCTGTGTGCCACGGTGGCCGCGCCATTCCAGAGATCATCGATGATGCGCTGGCGATCGAGCGCGTGCAGCAAGGCTTGGCGCACTCGTTTGTCGTTGAGTGCTGGGTGTTGGTTATTCAAAATAATGTGCTTCACACCGCCGGTTGATGTCTTGATCACCGTGTAGTTGGGATCCTCTGCCAGACGGAGGCTATCCTCGACCAACAGTGGCCACAGTCCAGAATCGGAATCACCCGTTTCCAGTGCAACCGTGCGCACGGACGGCTCGGGCACCACTTCCTGACGGATTTGGTCGATGTTGGGACGACCGCGGAAATAGTCGTCAAACGCTTCGACCAAGACCAATGATGCGGGGTTGAATTCAGCCACTTTAAAGGGCCCGGTGCCAACGGGCTCAACGCTGTACTGTTCATCCCCGACTTCTGCATGGTAGGCGGACTGAACAACCGGAACTTGAGCACCATCGGACATAAATGCTGCGTTGACTGCTTCCATGTTAATGACGACCGTATAGTCATCTGGTGTTTCAATCGAGCTAATATTGCGGAAGCGGTTGACGTTGGAAGAAGCATTTTCTGGATCACGATAGTAATCCATGGTGTATTTCACATCGGCGGCGGTCAATTCTGTCCCATCGTGGAACATGACCCCTTCACGTAGATTGAATGTATAGGTCAATCCATCTTCGGCAACTTCAAACGATTCTGCCAGCAGCGGTTGGTTGATCAACATTTCATCCAGTAACATTACCGAATCATGGATGGCCCGGATCATGGTCGTTTGCACGCTCGGCCCCCAATATTCAGGGCTGAGTCCCGCTACCTCTTGGTGTCCCATCAGGCCAAGGGTGCCGCCTTGCACCGGGCCCGTGGACGCGCTTTCGTCACCGGTAGTGGCTTCGCCGCCGGTATCGGCGGGGGTCGCCGCGGGTGCACAGGCAATCAGTGCTCCCGTCGTTGCACCGGCAGCGGCCAACTGTAAAAATCGTCGGCGCGAGACGGCGCGGCGCAGTGGTTTCACTGCTTTCGTGACTCGATCAGTCATCTTTAGCTCTCCTTTGTCTGTCCGCAAATCGTTTAGAGAAGGGGCAAGTGATCGTTCGATCATGGCTCCAGTAAATTTACAGTGGCAAATTTACAGTGGTAAATCCACGGTGCTAATCTACAGTGGTAAATCTACAGTGGTTGATTCAGTTGAAACAAGTACGATGTGGAGGCGCAGTAGTTGGGCCGCAGCAGACGCTGCGAACTTGGCACGGGTACAATCAAGCCATACTGCTTGGATCTGCCTGTTGTTGCGCCAGGTGCAACCTGCAAGAGTGGAGAAACAGAGACTGGAACATCAGTTGTAGGGTCGGTAAGGCACAGCTCATTGCAGGAGCAAGATACCAGATACAGTCTGGACGTACGGCACTGGTTTGGGGCTGAAGGCAGTGTAGCATAGGGGTGACGCAGCTGTCAATAAGTACAGGTTCACTAAAAAAATCCCCGACTGCCTGACACTTTGCACAGATTGAGCCAGACTATTTTTTCCAAAACGCAGGCGAGAAGAGAACCAGAACGGTGAAGATCTCTAGTCGGCCCATTAACATGAGCAACGAAAGCACCCACTTCCCGACGCCGGGAATAAAGCCGTAATTGTCAGTCGGGCCAACCTGGGCCAAGCCAGGACCAATGTTGCTCAACGAGGCTGCCACCGCGCCGAGCGCGCTGAGAATATCGAGCCCCAGCAGCGTCATGATGAAAACCCCAACGGCAAAGAGGAACATGTAGAGCACGAAGAAACCGAGAATGTTGGTGATAATGTCGCGTGAGACAGCGGCCTTGCGCATGCGTACCGGCACAACCGCATTGGGATGCAGCAGCCGGGTAAATTCAGAAACGGAGAACTTGAAGAGCAGATAGATGCGCATTACCTTCATGCCGCCACCGGTGGAGCCAGCGGAGCCGCCAATGAACATGAGGATAAAGAGAATGAATTGTGAGCTGTACGACCACTGTTCGTAATCGGCCGTGCCATAGCCGGTGGTTGTTTGAATGGAGACGACTTGAAAGAGCGAATAGCGCAGCGCCTCGGCAAAGCTGTCATAGGTTTGCCACCACACTTCGGCACCAATGATCAGCGTGGCCACAACAATGATACCCAGGTAGACGAGGAATTCCCGATCTTGGCGGTAAACCTTCCAGTTGCCGCGGAGCAGCCGGTAGTGGAGCGAAAAATTTGCGCCAGCCAGGAACATGAAGAAGGTGATCACATAGTCGATGTAGGCGCTGTCGTACGCGCCCACACTGGCATTGCGCGTCGAATAGCCACCGGTGGCCATGGTGCCAAAGGTATGGCAGAGCGCGTCAAAGAGCGTCATCCCCCCCAACATCAACAGGAGCGTTTCAACCGCGGATAGCAGCATGTAAACACCCCAGAGGATCTTTGCTGTTTCCGTAACGCGCGGCGTGAGCTTGTCGGCCACCGGGCCGGGCACCTCTGCCTTGAAGAGCTGCATCCCCCCAACGCCCAGAAAGGGCAGGATCGCCAGCGAGAGCACGATGATGCCCATTCCACCCAGCCAGTGGGTCAGGCTACGCCAGAGCAGAATACCGTGGGGCAGCGATTCGATCTCGCTGAGAATGGTTGCGCCGGTGGTCGTAAATCCGGAAATGGTCTCAAAGAAAGCGTCGGTGAACGAGGGGATTGTCCCAGAGAGGAGATAGGGCAGCGAACCAAAAAGGGAGAAGCCGAGCCAGCCAAAGGTGACAATGGCAAAGCCATCGCGGATCCGCAACGTGCGGTCCAGATCGGTAAATTTGTATGCACTCAGACCAACGAGTGCCGTAATGGCTGCACTGAACAGCAGTGCCCAGTGATCATCTCCCCCATAGTAGAGGGAGAATGGCACGGGCAGCAACATGGTGACAGCCAGACTGCTCAACAGCAGACCCTGCAAGTGGATTACGCTTCGATATTGCATCGTCAGATCATTGACCTATTGCGCGGTTGGTTTGAAACTGTACTTTTTTCGCGTGGCAAAATCTCATCGAGAAATCATCTAAACGTTGCCCAATGGTGGAGTAAGCGTTCTCTACCGCTGAACGTGCGCATGCGAGAATGCTTACTCCGCAAGGTGCAAGGTCTAGTACTGTTGGGCGGAAATACCACGGCGGTAAACAAGCCCAAGCTACCCTAGTGAAATGGGTCAGGTTGCCATGGGCTTATTTACGCCGGGATCTACTAGCTGTTTTCTCGATCAGTTTCATCCAGAGCTCTTTTAGCGACCAATGAGTTGGTCGACTCTTTTAGCGACCAAAGAGTTGGTCGACTCTTTTAGCGACCAAAGAGTTGGTCGACTCTTTTAGCGACCAAAGAGTTGGTCGACTTCACCAATGGCTTGTGGCAAGGCAAAGACCACG
The DNA here is from genome assembly GCA_965228585.1 of Caldilineaceae bacterium. Taxonomy (GTDB): domain Bacteria; phylum Chloroflexota; class Anaerolineae; order Caldilineales; family Caldilineaceae; genus JAHBVH01. The sequence goes on along the minus strand of CBDDHX010000002.1, from coordinate 502,182 downwards.
GTGCGATCGCCCTGTTCAATTTGGGTATTCCCGTTCGGTACAACCATGTGATTGTCGTGCAGAATGGCCCCGACAATAGCATCGCGCGGAAAGCGAATGTCGCGCAGCCGTTTACGCGTCATGCGACAACCAGCCTTGGCAATATATTCGATCAGCTGTGCTTCAATGCCGGGCAAACTAGCCACGGCTGCCACATCCTGATGTTGAATGTAGTGCTGCACCGCGTTGACCGTCAGCAGCTGTTTGCTCACCACTGTGTCCAGCCCAATCTTGGGCATGATCGGCAGATAGCCCACCCGGTTCACCAGCGTGATGTTACGGGGCACATTTGCGTGTCGAGCCAGCAGTGTTGCAATGATATTGCGTTCATCGTCACCGGTCACTGCAATGAAGGCGTCCATCTGCTCCAGATCTTCACTCTCCAGCAACTCGAGATCGGTGCCATCACCGTGGATGACCAGCGAACGGGGTAGCTGCTCTGCCAGCCGCTCGCAGCGGTTGAGTCTGGATTCGACCAATTTGACGTTGGCCTCTTTCTCCAGGCTTCTGGCGATAAAGGAGCCAACCATACCACCACCCAAGATCATGATATTGCCCGGCGTTTTTTCCGCTTTCCCCGCCAGTTCGGTGAATTTGCACGCATAGGCCGGATCGCAGATCACAAAGACCTGATCGCCAGGCATCAGCCGGTCGGTGCCCTTGGGGATGAGCGTGTCGTGGTTGCGGTTGATGGCGACGATGGTGAAGGGCGGATGTTCGTCATCCTGACCGATCTCGATCAGGGGACGATAGAGCAGTGGCGATCCCGCTTCCACATGCAGCCCCAACAGCTGAATCTTGCCACCATCAAATTCGACTGCATAGTTGGCGTTGGATTGATGGGTCAGGCGTACGATGGCTTCCGCTGCTTCCAGCTCTGGGTGAATAAAATGGTCAACGCCCAGCTCCTCACCGGTAAAGACGAAATCATCGGCAGTATACTCAGTGTTGCGCACCCGGGCGATCGTGGTTTTGGCACCCATCTTCTTCCCCATCCGGCACGCGGTAATATTGACTTCATCCTGATCCGTTACCGCGGCCAGAATATCAATCTGTTCGACGTTGGCATCGCGCAGCGTTTGCCAGCTGCCGCCATTGCCCTCCACCACCAGCACATCGAGCTGCTCGGCGACCCGTTTACTCTTTTGAGGGTTCGCTTCAATCATTGTGATATCGTGGCCTGCTCGGGTGAGACGTCTGCCCAGCTGAAAACCGACATCACCGGCACCAACAATTAAAATCCGCATGCTTCCCGCTCCACAAATCTAGTAGAATCAACGATAACCGTATTGCAAAAATTAGAGATCTTTGCAATATTCCATTTTACCAACATTGACCAAAACGGGTGGTAAATTTGACGACAATTGGGCTGCCGACATCAGCGCTTGCCTCGGCAAGTATGCCCAGCCCATTGCTGTCCGCTCATCTGTGCGCAAAAAAACGCCCGACGCCAAGGAGCCGGGCGTTTCTCTATCCACTTTTACCAGCCAAAGCACAACGATTGTAAGGACCGGAATACCTTGCGAATCGCCATCCAGTTCATTATAGTCCACTCCGCACCAATGCAGCCAACCACGTGACCAATGCTTCAATATCCGCGAGGTGACCCGTCTCGAAGGGAGTGTGGGTGTAGCGGCCGGGGAAGGCAACGAGCGCAGCCGGTACATCCGCTTTCATAAACGCGGCACCATCGCTGCCAAAGGAGCCAAAGACAGCATGCTGGATCGGAATCTGGTGCTGCTCGGCAACTTGCTCCAGCCGTCGCGTCAATCCATGATCATAGTGGACCAGCGAATCCTTGTGGACGAGCAAGGGACCGTTGCCCAGCGCCGTGGGCATCGAGCGGTTGGCCACGCCGGGAATGTCGCCCGCCAACCCAATCTCCACGGCAATGGCTGCGTCGAATGCTTCATGGGCAATCAGCCCCGATGCGCCAATCAGCCCAATCTCTTCTTGTACGGTGCAGGCCAGCACCAACTCGCACTGCATCTCGGCTTTGGGTACGCGCCGCAACACCTCGGTGATGACAGCCAGTGGCACCCGATCATCGAGCGCCTTGCCCGTAATGTGATTGCCCAGGTGTACCGTTTCGGCGGACCAGATGACCCGCGTGCCGGGTGTGACCCCCCGTTCACGTAGCTCCGACGCGCTGAGCCCCGTGTCGACCCAGAAGTCGTCCCAGGTAAGCTCCTGCATCTCGGGCAGGGCAAAGGTGGCCAGATGGCCCGTCGTCGTTGCGATTACGCCGGGAATTGGCCCCGATCGTGCCAATATCTTTACCCGTTGCCCCACGTAAAATCCGTTGCGGTTGCCCGTCTGCCGCTGCCAGCCTTGGCCATTGGCCAGCCAAAGGAAGCCCGCTTCATCAACCGCGCGCACCAGGTAGCAAAGCTCATCGGCGTGCGCTGCCAACAACAGCTTTGGGCCACTGCCACCACAGCGCGCAATGACATTGCCAATTCGGCTGCGTGTGGTCTCCGCGCCCAGCGACTGCCACATTGTTTCAATGTAATCGAGGACCGGCCCTTCCTGACCCACCGGGCCATCCAGTTCGGTCAACTCTTTGATCAAGTCGAACACATCTGCCCGCTTTCACTCTGGTTTTATTGCTTGGGTGGATTGATAACCGTGGATTGATTAGAAGAGAATAACGGAACGCAGCGTTTCGCCCCGCTCCATGGCCGCAAACGCATCATCGACCTCGTCCAGGCTAATGGTGCGGCTGACGACGCCATCGAGATCGAGCTGGCCTTGTTTGTACCAATCAGCCAGCAGTGGGAAATCGCGGGTGGGCAGGCAATCGCCATACCAGGAGACACAGAGCTTGCCGCCAATATCAAAGAAGCGTTGCATCTCGAGCTCTAGCTTGGGCCCAGGGCCGGGCACACCAATGAAGACACAAGTACCAGCTAGATCGCGCGAATAGATCGCCTGTTCCAGCGTAATGGGCTTGCCAACGGCTTCAAAGGTGTAGTTGGCCCCAAAGCCGCCGGTGATCTCTTGAATTGCTTCGATTGCATCTACTTCTTTGGGGTTGACGGTGTGGGTAGCCCCAAATTCTTTGGCCCACTCCAGCTTTTGCGGATCAATATCCACCGCAATAATTGTGGTGGCCCCGGCCAGCTTGGCCCCCTGGATCACGCTGTCGCCCACGCCGCCACAGCCAAAGACCGCGGCGCTAGTGCCCGGCTGAACATCCGCGGCATAGAGCGCCGCGCCCACCCCCGTCATCACACCGCAACCAATCAGCGACATCTGCGCGGCGGGCAGATCCGGATCATAGGGCACGGCCTGATCGGCATGCACCAGCGTGTGGGTGCAGAAGGTCCCGATCCCCAACACCTGATTGAGGGTCAAGCCATCATGCGTCTTCATGCGCTGTTCAGCATTGAGACTGGCTGCACAAAAATTGGGTTTGCCCACCTTGCAGAAACGGCACTTACCACAGGGCGCGCGCCAGGCAAGGATCACGTGGTCGCCAACTTGATGGTCCGTGACGCCCGGCCCCACGGCCTCGATGACGCCCGCTCCTTCGTGGCCCAGGATGAAGGGATACCCTTCGCTGCCATAAACGCCCATCTTTACCCCCAGATCGGTGTGACAGACGCCCGACGCCAAGATCCGCACCAAAATTTCATTTTCGCCTGGATCCTCAATGGTGAATTCTTCAATGCTGACTGGCGCACCGGGTTCGCGCGCAACGGCACCTCTTGCCTGAATAGCCATGTTCTCTCCTTGAGATGTGTTGATCACGGCTCGCGCCACCGAGCGGTGCCCATCGGCAAAGCAGTGCCGACAACGGCTAGCTGCTTATTGCGCAGTCGCGTGAGCCCTTGGATGAAGGTTGGGAATCGAACTATTACTTTGCAACCGAATACTTTGCAATCGAACTGTAACACCGTACAGCACAATATGCCCTCATAATATCAAACTTGATCGCTCCCGACCAATTCCCGCAATTGTGCTCCTGTGGTAATAGGCTGCTCGCGCAGGATCCGTAGGGTAGTCGTATGGCAAGCCGCCAAAACTGTGTCCGATGAGTTCGCCGTTACCAGAGAGAAATCAGATTCCCGTGAATGTACAGTATCCGTTGTTTACAAAACCATTTTGCCTGATCCACTTTTCTTTGCTATGCTTGCGCCCGATGTCACTCTACACACATAAGCGGCAGACGCTGCTTCTTCCATCTATACGACTCCTGCTCGTCATTTCATTTTTTGCGCTGGCGCCTGGGCCCGTTCGGGCACAAGATGCCTTTGCGCAACTGGATGCCAACGGCCAAACCGTGGCAATGGCGATTAATCAGATGCGTGCGCAATCGGGATTGCCACCGCTGGCGATCCATTCGCTCCTCAATCTCGCCGCGCAGAACCACGTCACCGATATGATTGCCAACCACAACTATAGCCACACCGGCATCGACGGCAGCAACGTGCGCCAACGCGTGCAGCGCACCGGCTACGCCGCCAGCACATGGGTGAGCGAAAATTGGGTTTCGGTCAGCGATCCCGCCATGGCAATTCAGTGGTGGATGAACAGCTACGTGCACCGCAACAATATTCTCAACACCAATTGGCATGAGGTCGGCATTGGGGCTGGCCACCAGGCGAGCAATGGCCAATATATCTTTGTGGCTGTCTTTGCCGCCGGCGAGAGTGGCAATGGAGTAACGGTGATGCCGCCGGAACCCGAGCCATTGCCCATTCCAGCCGGTGGGCTGCAATACCAGATCCAGCCCGGCGACACGCTGCTCTCGATTGGTCTGCGCTATGGGGTCGAATGGCCGCTCATCGCCGGTGCCAACGGGTTGACGGAATACTCGGTGTTACAGATTGGCCAAGCCATTCGTATTCCCGGCGTTGAAGAGAGTGTGGGTGGCTCTATCGAGCAGAGCGTGCAGGCGGCCACTGCAGATAGCGCACCCGTGGACGGTGATACCTTTATCCGCCATTACACAGTACAAGAAGGCAACACGCTGGCCGGTATCGCTGCCATCTATGGCTTGAGCTGGCAAGAGCTGGCCCGGGAGAATGGCTTGGGTGAGTATTCGGTACTCAGTGTCGGGGAGCAATTACGGATTCCCGGAGCCGTGAAAAAGGGAGATAGCCCGAGCAGCAGCGACGCAGCAGATGCCGAAGGCTCCACACAGAGCGTTTTGGCCGCCAGCAATGCCCCCCGCGAGCATGTCGTTGCCCCAGGTGACACAATCATCAGCATTGCCCTGCGCTACAACATGGATTGGCAAGAACTGATGCGCACCAACGGTATGACCGAAGAGTCCGTCCTGCAACTTGGCCAAACGATCCAACTGCCTTAGTCCCCGGCTCTCTCTGCTACCAACCACACCTACATCTTCGATTCAAGTTAATTCCACGGCAGTCCACTGCGGGTGGACCAGTACTGATCTGGATCCTCAATCACTGAGTTCAGCTGCTCCAGTGCCTCATCATCGACGACCACTTGGGTGGCGGCTGCGTTGGCCTGTACCTGCTGCACGGTCGCGGCGCCACTCAAAACCACGTCAACCCATGGCTGATGTAGCACCACCGCCAGCGCCAGTCCATCAATTGTCGTATGCAGGCGCGCTGCTTCGCGCTGCAACAGAGCCCGTTGCTCTGCAAAGGTGGGCTGCCCGTTGCGTGCCGTGAGCCGACCGTTGGCCACTGCCTCTTTGATGATGACATTCATTCCCGCGGTCTTGGCTTCTGCCAATGCCTCCCCGGCCGAGCGTTCCAACAGATTCCACGTTGCTTGCACAACCTCGAACAGCCGCACGCCATCAAATTCAATCTCCAACGCTTTGCGTAATGTCGCTGCCTGTGCCGTGCCACTTAGCGAGAGGCCGACGGCAATTCCTTGCTCCGCGCGCAACTGTGCCAGTGCTGCAAGCACCTGTTGATTCGTGAGAATGCCGCTCTCCAGCGTGGCCGAGTGGACCTGATAGAGCTGCAAATAATCACCCAACTGCGCTGTCGATTCCTCCCATTGCGCTGTAAAGCGGGCAAGTGTGTGTGCTTTGACCTCGTGGACATCGGCCTGCACCTGCCAGTTCGCGGTGTAGGTGTAGCCCCATTTGGAGCCGACACTCACCTGCTCGGGAGCGATGGCTCGCGCGCGTAGCCAACTGCTCAGAAACGCTTCTGCCCGGCCATAGGAGCGCGCGACATCGAAGTAGCGGATGCCGTTGGCCCAGGCTGCATCGAGCACCGCGTGTGCGTGGCGTTGCATGGCTGCCATTTCATACGCTGCCCCGAGGTCGTCAGCATGACCTAAATTGATGTAGCCCGGACGGCCCAATGCCGCCAGGCCAAGCCCAATGCGCGATCCAAAACGGCGTGTCATATTGGCGTCTCTGTTGGTCATTTGTTTGCTCTTGGCTGGATGATCTCTTCGCGGGGCGTTGATTGGATCTACAACAAGCATGCGGCAGAGTGGCACGGCAATTTGGGGAAAGCTGCGTGCGTCGCACCAATCACCAGCGGTGCAAAGGGCACGCTGGCGGCAGCCGGTGCATTGTCCGTCTGTGGTTCTGTTCGCCCGAACCGTGCAATGCACCAATTGGGCAGCAAAAATTGATGGCGGAACGGTCTGCTAGTCGGCGCTGCGCTGTTCTGTCTGCAAATGCCGTTGCTGTTGGAGCTTTCGTTGCCAGCGTCGTGTTTGCCGTTCAAAAAAGCGCACCCCAAGCAGAAGATAGAGCCGCAACGTGCGTTCATGGCGATAGAGCAGGAGACCGGCAGCCAGCAAAAATGCCCATTTCATCAGCACCCATTCTGGTGGCAGTTGCGCTGTCAAACCGCCGGCAACCCCGGCGAAGACCAACCCAATGCTGCGCCCGACGATAATGGAGGGAATGAGCCGCAGGAGTGGAATGCTGCTGAGCCCGGCAAGGTAAAAGACCAAATCCGGCACGGGAAAGACAAAGAGTAAGCCCCAGTTTACCGGTGAACGCATGTACACTTTTCGCTCCCAGAGACGTAGCTGCTCTGGCTCGAAAAAGCGTTCGAGCAGGGGACGACCAAAGCGCCTTGCCAGATAGATTGCCAACCCCGCGCCAATGGTGAGGGCAATGATGCTGTAGAGGGAGCCGAGAAAAATTCCAAAGATGTACCCACTCATCACCCCCAGGAATTGACCGGGCATGGGGGCCACCAGAATCTGCATGGCAAAGAGCCCAATGTAGACCAGCGGTGCCCAAAACCCAAAGCGGCTGATCCAGGTGCGGGCCATGTCGCCCTGGTGCAAGAGATAGATGAGCGGCTTGTGGAATGCCCAAAATAGGATGGCAATCGCGCCGAAGGCAAGTAGCGCCAACCACAGATCGCGCTGGCGAAGTATATACCCAATTTGAGCGAGAAGAAGTTGCGGGCGCTTTGCTGTTTTTTCAACCATAAATGGATATTTCACAGGTAGTGCGCTCTATCCGAACCGGTCAAACTACCCGAGGGCGGATCGAGTTGGGCACAACTGACACTATCAAAAGAGTGAGACTGCCGAAGATAAATGAGACAGTCACAAGCATGATGCTGTCATTAAAATGGCACTGTTGGAGACAGGGTAGACATGAGCCTGTCCTGAAATTCGGTTGTGGCGCTTCACGTACCTCAGGCCAGTTACCGTTACGCAAAGAATTTCAGGAGCGATACATAGTATAGCAGCAAACGCTCAACTCTTCCAGAAATTGAGCTTGCTATGCACTTACAGTATCACCGGGCTGGTGCGGTGCCGGTGACAGTGGCGTGCTCCAGCTACCCCAGCGTCGTCCACTGGTACTCATCCAATGATTGTCGTGCTATACTGATTATCTGTCCGTAAATTTCCTGTGCCGACCAGGTCGGCGCGAGGGGTGTAGGCACGGCAGCCAAATTTACGGATAAGGTTCCAAGCGGGCGCGCTGCGTGATCTGTCGGCAGCGCATGCTCGCTAGTCCCCAATGCTGTTGTCCCAGATGGTTGGGGCGCTTTGACATTTATTTTGCACAACGAACGGACTTTTTATGTTTCAGATACAGTGTGACGCCATCCTCTTCGATCTCGATGGCGTGTTGGTCGATTCTTCGGCAGCCATTACCCGCCAATGGCAGCGATGGGCAGCGCTACGCAACGTCGATCTGAGCGCCATTCAAGATGTCTGGCACGGTCGCCGCGCACCGGACATTATTCGACTGGTGGCACCCCATCTAGATGTGGTCGCCGAAGGTGAATGGCTGCGTAGAGCCGAAACCGAAGATGTGCAGGGCGTTGTTGCCCATCCGGGCGCGGTTGCCCTGTTGCAGCGTCTGCCTCCGGAAACGTGGGCGATTGCCACCTCTGGCCCGCTCCCGGTTGCCCAGGCGCGCATAGCCGCGGCCGGGCTGCCCTTTCCCGCCACCTTTGTCAACGGTGATGATGTGAGCCGAGGTAAACCCAGTCCCGATCCCTATCTGCTCGCCGCGGAGCGCATGGGCATTCCACCCGAGCGCACAGTTGTCATTGAGGATGCCGTGGCAGGCATTGAAGCAGGCTTGGCAGCGGGCGCACAAGTGTTGGCCGTGCCCACCAGCCACCCACGGACTGAATTGACTCGTGCCACCGCAATCCTGCCCAGCCTCGCGGATCTGCAACTCTCTGTTACAGAGGGCCACCCCTACCGTCTGCTGCTCAGTGGGCCCACCCTTTGAGGGCTGCTGCGTCACGGCGCACGGGAGTGCGTTACACAGGTGCCCGCAAGTGACTTTGCCCCTGATCATCTCACCTGTGCGATGCACGCAATCCTGCCTACTAAAGTGGGCTTTGCTTGAAACCAGTAGTTCCGGCAAGCGGGAAACTTACCGTTTTCAAGCCAACCGCACTGTAGAGCCGACCGGAGACGCACGAGCCTTGCACTACGCTCTATTGGATACGGTGTACTGTGGAAATTAAGTAATATGCTATTGGTAGGCGCGTAGAAGGCCACCGGCCCTTGCGGTTGCCCCACGGTGACCGCGATTGCCTCGTGCTAGTTCAGGGTGAGAAGTGTCACCTCGCCAGTGCCAATTGCGGCTCCTCGCCATTTAGCTTGTAGAGAACTCATGTGGAAAGAGCATAAATGAGAAGGCAGTGTTAGAGAACGCGACCTCCACGAATGTGCGCAATCTATTTGATTTATCGATTGGGTTTATCCGTATGTTGAGAAGGTGGAATGACTCGCGCGGGGAGATGACCGGCATCTCGCAGATGCCGGTCACGGTGACCCCACCTCTACCCCTGGTAGAAAAAGATGTGGGTAAGGGTATATCAATGATCCGGTTTAAGGGAAGGCTGGGAGGGGTCCGGAATACCACACTTTACTGTCGGGGCGCACCTTTGCGGTCGCCCCGGGGTACTTAGCCGTAGGCCACAACCTTCTCGCCATCTACAACTGGATCGCTCGCCAGGGTGGAGCGGAATGCTGCCAACACCTTGTCAACATCCGCGGCTTCAATGTGGCGGTTGAGCACGGCACGCAGACGCCGCCCCGCGGTCGCCGTCAATTTTACGCCCTGGGCGGCAAGACCATTGACGAGCTGCGCGGGTGTCATATCCTCACGTTCAAGGTCAAAGTAGACGAGGTTGCTCTCAATCGCGGCCGGATCGATTGCAATGCCCTCCAGTTGGGCCAACCCCTGCGCCAACTTTTGCGCATGGGCGTGATCATCGCTCAGGCGCTCGATCATCTCGTTTAGGCAGATGATGCCGGCCGCGGCCAGAATTCCGGCCTGACGCATGCCGCCCCCTGCTGCTTTGCGAACGCGATGGGCGCGGGCAATAAACGCTTTATCGCCCACCACCAAAGAACCGACCGGCGCGCTCAGTCCCTTGCTCAGACAGACGCTGGCCGTATCGGCATTTTGCAGCAGGCGCGCGGGCGAGACATTCAACGCAACCGCGGCGTTCCAAATGCGTGCCCCATCGACATGCAGCTGTAGCCCATGTTCGTGGGCCAAATCACCGACGGCATCCATGTAGCTCACGGGCAATGCCCGCCCCCCACATAGATTGTGCGTATTCTCGACACAGACCAACTTGGTGACCGGATAATGTTGGTTGTCCGCGCGAATGCTTGCCTCGATCTCGGCCAGATCGAGCGTGCCATCTTCCTGATTGCGGATTACCATCGGGTGCACTCCACCCAGCGCCGCGGCCCCGCCCTGTTCCGAGCGGAAGATGTGACAGCGGTCGCCCAGGATCATCTCGTCGCCCCGGCCACAGTGAGCCAGCACGGCTGTTAGATTGCCCATGGTGCCGCTAGAGACAAAGAGCGCTGCTTCCTTCCCCAATAGCTCGGCGGCCATTGCTTCCAACCGGTTTACCGTTGGATCCTCCCCATAAACATCATCGCCCACTTCCGCCGCGGCCATCGCCTCGCGCATCGCCGCGGTGGGTTTGGTCACCGTGTCGCTGCGTAGATCGATCAACTGACCATTTGCCTGCTGCATGCCTTATTTCTCGCTTTCCTTTGTCCATAGCCCGCCGCGGCAGCAACTGTAGCGGTCTGCCGGTGCAACTGCCGTTGAAAAGACTACTCATTTTCACAGATCGATCACAGCTATAGATCGATTACAATTTTGATCGCCCCTTCGTCCCGGGTCGTCTGCAGTTCATAGGCATCGAACACCTGATCAAAGGGGAAACGGTGGGTAATCATTGGCCCCACCTTGGCTTCACCACGCTCAATAAGATCCAGCGCCATGCGGGTGCATTCGTGGTTTGGATCGGAGAGCGCGCCGACGATGGTGCGTACGAGCACAGTTTTGCGGAAGAGATCAAAGAATGGATATTCAAGTGTGTTTAGTCGCGGCACACCGAAATAGAGAATTGTCCCGTGCGGTCGGACCAAGTCCACCGCCATGCGAATGCTCTCCGCCTCTCCCGCTGCCTCCACAACAATATCGGCCATTCGGCCGCCCGTCAAATTATAGACCGTGCTGAGCGCATCAACATCGGCGTTGTGAATTGTGTGCGTTGCGCCATACTGTTCAGAGATTGCCACGCGATGGCCCTGCAGATCGATAGCGATCACCTTGCGCGCGCCCAGGCGTCGCATCATGTAATTCCACCACAGCCCAGCCGAGCCCTGCCCGATGACAACCACTGTTTTGGCAACAACATTGGTTGGCAGATGTTGCGTGGCATAGATCACAGTGCCCAGTTGTTGCGCCTGCAACAGCTCTTCGGTGGGTAGATGGTTTTTCAGCGGCAACAGATCATCGACGGCCACGGCAACGTATTCGGCCATGCCTCGGTTCCCGCGGACCAACGCCAACACCTGATCCCCAACCCGCATGGAAGAGCCGGGCGCGTTGATCTCCTCGACCACGCCCATGACTTCGTGCCCGCTCATTCCCGGCGGCAGGGGGTAGGCAGACTCTGCGGAGTGATAGATCGCGTGATAGTCGCTGCCACAAAGGGAGACCTGCTTGGTGCGGACCAAAGCCTCGCCCGGCCCCGCCGTTGGCTTGGGGAGATCGACAAATTGAAATTTACCAGGTGCCAAAACCTGTGTTGCTCGCATAATAACTCCTTTAAAACGTTCTCTAGGTTGTGATAGGTTTGCTCTGCAGCGGCGGGGATTACTTTCTGCCGTTGCCCCAATCGGGCACGGGGAGCCATTCACCATTGCGTAGCGCCGACTTGTGTGCCACCACGCCAGCGGCCATGTAGCGAACGGCCTGATAGACATCGATGGCCGGGGCGCGGTCGTGGGCGATTGCGTCAACAAATTCGTGCACCAGATAGGCGTGGGATCCCCCGTGCCCACCATAATAATCGGATGTGGTACTGACCGCGCGAAAAGCCGCCTCGACTTCCGGCGGCAGTGGGTCACGCATCTCCGTGACTGTCAGTGGCGTCTGGCTTGCCTTGTCCACCCAACTATCTTCGCGGAAGGTGCCGTCGGTGCCAAAGAGCCGAAAGGTTTCGGTGCCCCGGTGGCCGATCTGTCGGTATTCACAGATGCGCATGGTTGCACCGTTGCTCATGGTGAAGAGCGCGGTTTCGTTGCTAAATTCATTGCCAAAATAGTCGTCGGGCGTGGGGGGGGCAAAGCCAATGGCACTGGCCTTCAGCGCATGGGCATTCATGACAAAGATGGGACCGCCGGTTGAGTGGGTGGGATAGTGCATGGGACCACCCGTCACATCTTGACCACCCATGCGCTCGGCCCATTCCTGCCCTGCTGTGCTGGCCAAGCGCCGCCGCCGCACCTCGCGCAAGTTTGACGTGGGCGAATCGACATCGTGCAGATATTCGCCTTCAGCATGGACGAAGTGGCCAAAGGCGCCGGCCGCGGCCTGTCTGCGACAGTACATGGTCTGTGCCCGATAGCAGGTGGTTTCGCCCAACATGTAATGCTGGCCCGTCTGTTGCACAGTCTCCACGAGTCGATTGCACCACTCCAGAATCTCATCGCCATCGGGCAGCGAGACCACTGGCACCGCGCTATAGACATGTTTGCCCGCGACCATTGCTTGCACGGCCTGGGGCGCGTGCAGCCAGGGTTGGGTGATGATGGCGACGGCATCGAGGTCGCTGGCACAGATCGCGTCAAAGGAGGTGTAGCAGTCATCTGCCGCCAATTTGGCTTGCACAGTTGGACGTTTGGCCATCGCTGCCACGCGATCGGCTTCCCGATCGCAGAGGGCAATGCGCCGCACCAGCGGGTGGGCCGCAAAGAGATCAACAAAAGAGGAGCCAAAGCTACCGAGGCCAACAATGCCAAGCGAAATCGAATTTGGTCTGTTCATAATCATTTCTCATGCGGAACTGGCAGCGTGAGCATACCGGTTTCGTCGGTTTAGTGGGGAGGGAAATCCAAACTTTGCCTATTTTGCCACTGAATGGCGGTGGAAGCAAACAGCTGAAAACTGGTCTGGTGAGATCTATGTGGCCTCTTGCGTGTGGGGCTGACTGTGAGGAGTAACCTGTGAGGAGCAACCTGTGAGGGGCAGAACCACCGGGAGCGGAATCACCGGGAGCGGAATCACCAGGAGCGGAACCACCGGGAGCGTAATCACCGGGAGCGGAACGATGAGGTCAACCGGGCAAGAGCCCTTTGGCGAGCAGGCGGGGATGAAAGAGCGTGGTGGGGAGTTGCATCAAGTTGAAGACGCGGGCAAACTCGCGATAGACTTCCGGATCGGTGTGGGTGAGCTGATGCAAGCGTGTGCCATAGGCGTTGAGCAGCGTGGTGCCCAAGGGCTTTGGACCCCGCGTGGTGGCAAATCGAAAATCCTCGCTCACCGCCAGCTGCCACGGGATCTGTACGACACGGGCGGCATGTTGAAAAAATCGGGGCCACAGTGGGGACTCAGCCATCTGCGCCCCCAACAGCCGGTCCAGTTCCACGGCCTGCAGCGCGGCCGATGTCATGCCCTGGCCGTAGACCGGGTTGAAGGCACAGAAGGCATCACCCAAAACAAGGAGCCCCGTGGGAAAGTGGCGCAGCCGATCATAGCGCCGCCACAGATTGTTGGGGACCGTGTAGGGTACGGCTTCGCCAAGTGGCTCCGCCTGCTGGATCAACTGGTGGACGTCGGGCGCGGCCAAGGTCCGAGCAAAGTCAAGGAATCCAGCGTCATCCGTGGGCGGGTGATCTGCTTTGCCCCAGCCACTCAATCCCACGATCCAGCGCTCCCCTTCAAGTGGGAAAGCCACCCCCAGCCGATGATTGTCCGGCGGCGCGGGCGAGATCAGCAGACCCAGTGCACCATCGATGTCACCGGGGCGGGCGCGGTAGAGGCGAGTGGCATAACCGACGTCAATCTGCACTGTCGTTACCGGGGGCGGTGGGTAGCCGATCTCAACCAACCATTGCGGCAGGCGCGAACCGCGGCCGGTGGTATCCACCACCAGATCGGCAGCAATCGTCTGTGCATCGCTTTGGCCGCCCGCGCGATCCGCCACCCGCACACCGGTTACCTGCGTTTGATCCGCGGTGGATGACAAGCCCACAACACCCGTGCCATCGGTCAGCAGCACATTCTCTTCGTGCAAGAGCGCACGGCGCAGGTGCCATTCCAGAAAAGGCCGGCTGGCAAAGAGCAGCGGGATGCCGCTCGTGTGTTGCAGACGATAGCCGCCAAAGGCATACCAGCGCAGATCACGGGTGAGATCCCCCACCACCGCCCCTTCGGCGGTCAACGTCTGTTGTAGCCGCGGGAAATAGCTGTCAAGTACCTCCATGCCGCGGGCCAATAAGACGTGGGTGTGGCGTGTCTGTGGTTGTCCCCTGCGTGCTTCGGGCTGATCGTGCAGAGCATCACGCTCAACAACTGTTACCCGTTGAAAATGTTGGCAGAGCACCCGCGCTGTCAACAAGCCGGCCATGCTACTGCCAATCACAATCGCATGCTCGCGCCCTGCCGTGTGACCCATAAACTGCCTCTCCTTTCCTCGCACCGACGTAAATATCTAGCCCTCAGCGGGTGTAGACATCATCCTGTGGCTGGTAGCCGAACCACTGCTCGGTTGCGGCCAGGCTCCAGCGCATCCCGCGATTGTTGGACATGCCGTTGACCAGCACATAGCCATCGGGCCACGCACCGCCATCCGTGTGAATGGCTTGGGTGAAGAGCTGGAGAAAGTCGCGATTCGACAGCCACATCTCCTTGAACCAACGATCCGCACGTTGCAGCGCGGCATCATCTTTGGCGCTGGCATCGCTGCTTTTGGTCGGTGTGCCCGCGGCCGAGAGCGTGCTGGGTAGATTTTCGCCTGGCTGGCACCAACCAATGCGAATCGCGGCAAAGGTTGTTTTACCTGCAGCGCGGCCAGCCGCCTCTTTGCAGACCCGCTCGCCCATCAGTTTGGCCGCGGCATAGGCCGTGGCGTCCATGGCCTGCACGCCCGTGTGCCAAACCGTGCCCGTGCCGGGAGGTAGCTCGGGGGTCAGCTCACCGGGGCCGATCTGTTGCCAGAGCGGATCATCCTTGTAGCGCCCCATGACGTGGTTCGACGTGGCAAAGGCCACCCGTTGCACGCCCAGTTCCAGCGCGGCATTGGCAATATGCAGCGTCATATCGAGCGAGCGTGCCGCTTCTGCCCACGTTGCCTCGGGGTAGGGATTGTCCGCGGCAAAGTGCACGATGGCATCGACCCCCCGCAGTGCGTCGCGCCAGCGTGAGTCATGCGCATCGGCCAGATCACACTCAACAAAGGTGAGGTTGGTATGGCTTTGCAAATCGGCCAACAGGTCGGTGGCGTGATTGGCGGGCGCGGCGCGCACATCAAGCCCCACCAGGCGCTCGATCCCCTCGAGTGTAGCTAGGTGGCGAAAGAGTTTGGTGGCCAGGTTGCCCAGCCCGCCGGTGATGGCAACGCTGCGGATTGGCAACAACTTCTTGTCGGTCATGATTACTCTGTACCTTCTTCCCAATAGTTCGGTGCCAGGGCACCCGCGGGGTGGGGACCAAGCTGCAGCAAAGCAAGTGCCTGCGTGATCTGCGCGTGGAGTGCCGGGCGAACGAGTGCACCCGCTTCGGCCAGGGTGCAAAATCGGTATTCACTCAGTTCCACGGCCGGTAAACGAATTTTCTCAATGGTGGACTGGTCGAGTTGCCCACCCCAAAAGAGGAAGCGCAGGGCATCGCCCCGCTCGCCACGGGTGGACAGGTAGCCAACGCTGAGCAGTAGCGTCGGCGCAATGGTCAGGCCCAGCTCTTCCAGCACCTCGCGGCGACAGCCCTGTAAGGGCGCTTCATTCGCTTCCACGATGCCGCCGGGGATCTCCCACTGCGGCTTGTAGGTTGGATTCACGAGCAAGATGCGCTGTTCTGCATCCAAAAAAAGTGCCCCCGCTGCCACGCGCTTGCGCGGCAACGGAGTGGACGGTGAAAAAGATAGATCAGGCATGATCTCCCATTCCACCAGATGGCTGCTGCTCCTGTATCATCAACCCTCGCCCATCTTCTTCTTGTCTTCTTCAACCAGTACCCGGCGCAGCACTTTGCCCGCCTGGCTCTTGGGCAATTCGTCGAGGAATTCTACCAGTGTTGGCACCTTGTAGGGGGCCAAATTCTCTTTGCAGAAGGCGCGAATCTCGTCGGCATCAGCGCTCTCACCTTGTTTGAGCACCACGTAAGCCTTCACCGTTTCTCCCCGCTTGGGGTCGGGCAGACCCGCGACCGTCGCTTCAAAGACCTTGGCGTGGGTAAAGAGCACTTCTTCGACCTCGCGGGGCACAATGTTATAGCCGCTGGCAATGATCAGATCCTTCTTGCGGTCGACAATCTTAAAGTAGCCGTCCTCATCCATCAGCCCAATATCGCCGGTGTGCAGCCAACCATCCTCGTCAATATCGCTGCTGCTATCGGGCTGATTCCAATAGCCTTTCATCACCTGTGGGCCACGGACGACCAATTCACCCTCTTCGCCCTGGGGCAGGTGTTTGTAGTTGCCATCGGCATCAGGTGTGAGCGAGACGACCGACATTTCCGTGTTGGGCAGGGGGAGGCCAACGGTGCCAATGCGCCGGTCGCCAAAGAGAGGATTGGCACTGGCAACCGGCGAACATTCTGTCATGCCAAAGCCCTCCACCAAGCGGCCACCAGTGAGTTCTTCAAATTTGTTGGCAACTTCAAGTGGCAACGCGGAGGCACCGCTGAGGCAGGCGCGGATGCTGCGCAGATTATACTGCGGTGTCTTGGGATGATTGTTAATGGCCACATACATGGCGGGAACACCGGGATAGATGGTGATCTTTTCGCGGTGGATAATCTCCAACACCATTTCGATGTTGCGCGGGTCGGGCATAATAAACATTTCCGCGCCACTTTTGGTGGCAAAGAGCATGGCCACGCTCATGCCATAGACGTGGAAAAAGGGAATGGCTGCCAGCAGACGTTCCTTGCCCAGCTCGATTTTGGAGAACCAGGCCAAGACCTGGTGCACATTGCTGACGAGATTGCGATTGGTGAGCATTGCTGCTTTGGCCAATCCTGTCGTGCCGCCCGTATATTGAAAGAGCACCACATCATCTGGTCCCGTCTCTACATTGGGAACCGTGCCGCTGCTGTTGACGAGATCAGCATAGCGGTGAATTTGATCGTTGGCTGGCAGATCAGTCATCATGCCCGAGGCGCGCACTTGTTTGGCCACCAAGCTTTTAAAGGGCCATCCCAGCGTATCGGGGATGTCGGTGATGATCACTCGCGTGACAGAGGTCCGATCCTGAATCTGCTGCAGCCGATTGTAGAAGCCACTGAGCAGGATAATGGTTTCGGCACCGCTATCTTCCAACTGGTGTTGCAATTCGCGCGGGGTATAGGTGGGGTTGGTGTTGACTACCGTTGCACCCACCTTGAGCACGCCAAAGAACGCAATCACATACTGAGGTAGATTGGGCAGCATGAGCGAGACCCGGTCACCTTTGCGCACGCCAAGCTCGGCCAAGCCCGCTGCAAAGCGATCACTTGCTGCTTCCACTTCTTGATAGGTGTAGGATGAACCGATCTTCAGGCCCAGGGGCAAATACTTTAGCACCATGTTCAGAGCAGTTCGGTTGGGATACTGGGCGGCAGCCTCTGTCAAAAGCTGACGCACCGATAGATCGGGGATGGTCAGGGTCGGAGCAACATCCTCTTCATAATGGGCAATCCATGGATAGCTTGACATTGTTCTTCCTTTGATTCAATACGGTGCAGAGTGCACAGAGATGAGAATAGAGACGTGAGCACGGCTTGCAGACTGATCTTACCACCGACCGTAACAGCTGACGCAACAACGGCTGAAGCAACAACGGCTGACGCAACAACGTTGGAGTCAGCATCAAAACTCACGTGATCTGACGGCGACGAATGATCCATTTGTAGAGCGCGGGCACGAAACGGTTCAGGTAAACACCAATCACCTCTTTACCGCCGACCAAGATCTCGTCTTCGCCTCGTTCAATGGCCTGTAGGACACGGTCGGCCAACAGCGCCGGGTCGAGCCCCTTGGCCTGCGTGGAGTCGAGCTGGCCATGGGCCGAGCCATCGCCCGTCAACGCGTGTTGCGAAAGATTGGTGCGGACATAGCCGGGGCAGACCAGCGTCACCTGAATATGCTCTTCCTGCACCTCGGTGCGCACTGCATTGAAGAAACCATGCAACGCGTGTTTAGACGCGGCATAGGCCGAGCGGCGTGGCGTGCTCAGCTTGCCCGAAAGGCTGCTGATGACGACAATGTGGCCACGCTTCTGGGCGATCATGGTGGGGAGCACCGCTTTGGTCAGTGCCACGGCACTAAAATAGTTGATTTCCATGATCTGACGGTCGATCGTTATGGCAGTTTCGGCCGCCGTGCCGCGTTGGCTCACACCGCCACAGTGCAACAACAGATCGATGGTGCCCACTTCTGCCATCGCCCGTTGCGTCAAGGCCGTGGCATCAAACGAGCGCAGATCAAAAGGCAAGATCAGGTGCTGATCTGGATTGGCACAGGCGTTGCGAACCCGTTCCAATTCGGCTTCGCGACGGGCAGAAAGGATCAAATTGGCTCCGGCCCGGCTCAGAGCCTTGGCCAATGCTTCGCCAATGCCCGATGACGCGCCCGTGATCCAGGCCCGTCTGTTTTGCATCTCCATAGTAACTACCCGTGCAATTTTTCTCTGTAATTGTTGCCTGTGAACGAATGGATCAACCTACTGGTGCGATCAACTGTTGGTGCAATCGATCTGATCAGATCGATGCGAGCAGATCGATGCGAGCAAATAGTGGAGTAAAGTGCGTATGATTGTAAGCGCTATTATACGCGGAATCGGTGGTTTCGTAAAGCCAGAGCGCTGGTTCACTTTCTGCGTCTTTCGTTCCCACAACTGATCGCTGTCTGCATGCGGTCTACTCCCAAACCGGACGTTCGACTTCCGCGGCCAGCGCGCGCATGCGTTCTTCATAGATCCGCATGGTTTCGCTCACTGTGCCACGCCAATAGACCGGCTCGCCAATGACCACGTCGGCAAAGAAGGGCACGAGCAGAAAGTCCCCCCTGGGCAGCGCCTTGCCCAGCCCATGCATGAAGACCGGGATGATCGGCACGTGGGGCGAGCGCTCTAGCAGGCGGGCGACACCGGTTTTGAATTCACTCAGCGTCTCTGGTTCGCCGCGCGAGCCTTCGGGAAAGAGCAGCAAGATCTCGTTGCGTTGCAGCGCTTCCGTGGGCGCGGCCAGCGGATCAACCGCGCGATCTTTGCGCTTGCGGTCAATTGGAATAATGTTCATGATGTTGAGGCTGAACCAGGCGAGCTTGGCGTTCTTGAGAAAATAGTCCGCGGCGGCAATGGGACGCACCTGATGCACCCGACTGAGCGGCCAGAGTGACATCAGCGTCAGCGTGTCGAGATGACTGTTGTGGTTGGCCGCGATGATCGCGGGGCCACAGCGGGGCAAGCGCTCATTGTGCCGCAGGTTGAGTCCAATCACAATCGCCACAATGGGACGCACGATGAGGAAGAAAAATAGCTGTTGGTAGAATCGAGTCAGTTGCATGGGTGCTGGGCTCAGAATATGATGGGCGTTCCCCGGCTGCTGGATGCAGCGCGTTGATGCACAGAGCGTTAGAAATAGAGCTGTAGTGTCAGGTAATAGAAGAGCGGCGCCGTGTAGACAAAGGTATCGATCCGGTTGAGCACGCCCCCTTGGCCGGGCGTCATGCTGCCGCGATCCCGGATCTGTAGATCGTGCTTGATGGCCGACAGAATGATGTAGCCAATGAAAGCACCGACCGCAATGATCGTTCCCATCACCACCCCTTCCAGCCGAGTGAAGGGCGTGAGCCACGGGGCAACCAGCCACGCCACGGGGATAGTGATCAAAATGCTGCCCAACAGGCTGGCATAGTTGCGGGTCTGGCTCACCTTTAGCTGTAGCCGTGGATCGGGAAAGAGGCGACCAAAGGCATATTGCGCGGTGTGATTCAGTTGCGCCAACCCCACCAGAAAGAGGAAGAGACCGCTGCCCCCGACCGTGGGATTGGTCGCTACTGGCAGGATCAACAAGTAGGCCAAATGGCCCAAGCTATAGACGGTGGTAATGATCGCCCAGCCAATGGTGCTCCACGCGCGCAAAAATCCCTGCGTCTCACCGATGACCACCATCACCATGGGCAAGATTAGAAAGACGTGAATGGGCACGAAGATGGCAAATGCCTGCCGCCATTCGAGCAAGATGAAGAGAAACTGGATGGGGAGGGAGAGGTAGGCGACAAAGAGCACGCGCCGGTCGACTCTGCGCGAAGGGGTCATGGAAAAAAACTCTTTGAGTGCCAGAAAAGCAATGAACCAGATGTAGAGGATCAGAATCTTGTAGCTGAACAGAATCGCCAGCACAAAAAAACAGGTCATCACCCACAGAAAGGTAATGCGCGAGCCAATTTTGGGCAGGTTCTCCACCGAGCGCACTGAGAGCAATCGTTGGCGAAGTAGCCCATAGCCCAGGGTGACGAGCGCCAGCAGGGCGACCAGTACATTGGTGACCATTGCCAAACCCGGCTGGTTTTGAAGGAGCTGCGAAAAGGTGACCATTGACTCTATCCTGCGGCTGACTGCCTCGTCTGTTCTGCGTCTCTACAGAGCACCGAATCTTCCGGCGCTTTTGCACCCGGCAACTGGCAGGGCGGTGCCATTCAATGGCTAATTGCGCAAAACAACCTGACCCCACAGGGGCGCGGCAAAATGAGTGGTGGATATCTTCTTGAAGGTCTCCTTACTTTACCACAGGTGAATCATGCTGCAAAGTGATTGCAAAAGTAGGGGTGCGTTCCATTTCCGGGGGTGTACAGAAGAGAGGCAGATTGAGCGTCCGGTCTAGGCCCCAAATGTGGTACGCACCGTAAACGTAGGCAACAAACGTAGGCAACGTTTACGGTGCAACCTCTCCCCTTGCACTGCCTCTCCAGGGTACAACCATCGCCATTGTGGAACGCCTGTGACGCAAAAGAGGCCCGGCATCTCGAAATTGCCGGGCCTGTCTCGTTAGCAGTCACAATGACCAGTCACAATCGTAAATTGCGGATCTATGGCTGCATAACAATTTTCACGCAATTATCATGTTTGTGCAGGAACATGTCGTAGCCATCGGCTGCGTCTTGCAAGTTCATGCGATGGGTGATGATGTACGATGGGTCGATGTCACCAGCGTCAATCTTGTCCAGCAGGGGCCGCAGATAGCGGTGGACGTGCGTCTGCCCCATCTTCATGGTGAGCCCTTTGCCAAAGGCAACGCCCATGGGCATCTTGTCAACGATCCCGCCGTACACGCCGGGGATCGAGACTGTGCCACCTTTACGGCAAGCCTGAATTGCGTAGCGCAAAGCGGTGGGGCGGTCGGTCTGGGCATAGAGATTCTGCTTCACCTTGTCATAGAAGCCATCCAGCCCCATGCCATGCGCCTCCATGCCCACTGCATCGATGCAAGCATCGGGCCCACGACCACCGGTGAGTTCTTTAATCTGCTCGATCAGCTGCGCTTCTTCATCAAAGTTCAACACCTCGGCACCACTCTGCGCGCGCGCCATTTCCAGCCGTTCCGGCACACGGTCGACGGCGATAACTCGTTCGGCACCGA
The DNA here is from genome assembly GCA_965228585.1 of Caldilineaceae bacterium. Lineage (GTDB taxonomy): Bacteria > Chloroflexota > Anaerolineae > Caldilineales > Caldilineaceae > JAHBVH01. The sequence continues at coordinate 480,608 of CBDDHX010000002.1, read as the reverse complement.
GCAGATAGGCGCTCTTGATGGAGAACTGTCCCACTGGCCCACAGCCAAAGACAACAACGGTGTCGCCCCCTTGGATATTACAGTAGTCCGCGGCCTGATAGCCCGTGGGGAAGATGTCGGTGAGGAAGAGAACTTGCTCATCGCTCAAATGATCGGGCACTTTGATCGGCCCAACATCCGCAAAGGGAACCCGTACATACTCGGCCTGCCCACCCGCGTAACCGCCCATCATGTGCGAATAGCCAAAGATGCCCGCGGTCGCATAGCCGTAGCCCTTTTCGGTGATCCACGGCTTGGGATTAGAGTTATCGCAGAGCGCGTACTCCTCCCGTGCGCAGAAGTAGCAGTTGCCACAAGCAATGGGGAAGGGCACCACAACCCGATCTCCCTTTTGCAGCTTTTTGACATCGGTGCCAATTTCGACCACTTCTCCCATGAACTCGTGGCCCAAAATATCCCCCTTTTGCATGGTTGGGATATAGCCATCATAGAGATGGAGGTCAGAGCCACAGATTGCCGTCAGCGTGACCTTGACAATCGCATCTTTGGGATTCAGGATCTGTGGATCTGGAACAGTTTCAACCCGAACGTCTTTGGTGCCATACCAACATACAGCTTTCATACCTGGATTCCTCTTTTCACAGATAAACTCATCTCACGGGCTGTACACACATACGCTCTACTACTTACAGTGTACTACTTACGCTGTATCACTTACGCACGTCCGGACGGTTGCCCTTCAACTGTTGGGATCACACCCGTCTCCATCAGGTTTTTGAAGCGGCGAATATCATCTTTCACCTGCTGTGCCGTCACGCCATTGAGGAGTCGGGCAAAGGTTTCACCAATCACGCCACCGGGTGGCGTGTAACGAATATCCACGTGCACAACCGTGCCCCGTTCGCCAGTGGCTGGCTTAAATGTAACGGTGCCACGCTGCTCTACTTGGGCGTCGGGCAGAGTCTGCCATGCGATCTGCCGGTTGGGTTGATCGCTCGTAATCTCCGCTTCCCAACTAACTGGCAACCCCCCGAGCAACCGCGCGGTCCAGCGCGAGCGTTGCTGATCAAGCTGCTCTACACGTTCGAGGTGCTCCATGAAGTTGGGCAGATTTTCCAGTTTACGCCAATAGGTATAGAGCTCCTCCGCCGACTTGTTAACGGTTACGGCCCGTTCAATTTCGATGGCATTGGGGCGTACCGGTGGCTGCGTCCTTTGCCGCTGCGCTTCCTGATGACTCGGCTGCCCGGCTGGCCTCCACTGGCCACTGCGTGCACTGTTCAGGTCAAATGCTTCGTAGATGGGCGAACGTTGGCTCTGGCCGTGCCAGATGAGTGCCCCACCCAACGCACCGGTGAGCATGCGCAATGGTGAGCGGCTGAAGAGTGCGTGCAACAGAAGCGCACCGCCCGCAACCACGGCTATCTGGCGTTCAGTCTGATCAACATTGGGACGCTGCTGACTGGGCGCAAAATGAGCGCCACTCCGATCAGCAACGCGCTGGGTTTGATGGCTGGGCCAGCCGCCGTTCTGTGCGCGCAACTGCCTGGACGTGGGCGGGGTCGTGGCCATCTGACGCTGATCGGTGGCGGGATAGCGCTGCGGTGCATGTCCGGTGGTGGTGTGCCGGTTGCTGTTTTCCTCGTCATCATCGGTCTTACCAGCACGATTTCTGCGGTCGCTTTCCGAGCCCGCGTCCGTTGATTTGGCGTTGGGCCGTGACGGGAATTCTTGGGGCGCGCTGCCACTGGTTACATATTCATTGGGCACCGTGCCCCGCCCCACATCTTTCTCGGCTGCATATTCTTCCGGGGTAATCTCTTCTTTGGGATTGGGTTCACTATACGGTTTTGGCATCTTCTTCTCCTCAAGTCTCTGTTTTTCATTGCTCTCTGTTAATTGGATCAAGCGCTGAGCTGCTGCGTCGTGCCACCTTGGCTGGCAGATCCTGCGGTACATGAGTGCGTTGCACAGGTCTTAACACCCCAACTCTGCCCCACGATCAGCTCACCTGTGCGCTGCACACCCGCCGCGGTGCTACCCATTCACCCCCGTAACGCCCGTTCACTGGATCAAGCGCTGAACTGCTGCGTCGTGCCACCGCGGATGGCGGATCCCTGCGGTACATGCGTTATTCACTATTTTTATTCACTATCAATGGTGTAACGGGTTGCTCACTCAGCATAATGTTGCTGCGCTGATTCTTGACTTGGATAACCTTCTTGCCTTGGAAAACCTTGGTAGCGCTGTGCAGCCCGTTGACCCAGCGCCATGAGCCAGTGGCGCCACTGGCGCTGGCTCGGCCTCAGCTCTGCATCGACCACGTGGCCGGGCAAAGGGCGCAGCGATACCCTTGGTGATTTGGGCAACCCGTAGCGATCAACAAGACTCAACAACGTTGCGGTCACGCCGGGCAAAAGTCCATGCACCCTGCCGGCTAGGTGGGCAGGCCAGCCAATGTACTGAAAGGCCGTCCGTCGCTTGATTGCCCCTACAACCACCGCTGCTGCCGTTTCGGCGCTGGTGGAAATAAATGGCAGCGATGCACTCAATCCAAACCACGTATATTCTGCGGCGCGATTGCCATGAAATTGTGCCTGTAGATGGGAACCCGTGCGCAGGGTGCTCGGCGCAATGGTGGTGACGTGGATTCCCTTCCCGCGCAGTTCTTCGTGTAGCCCTTGCGAGAGGCCAACCGTGGCAAACTTGGCGGCGCTATAGGGCAACAGGTGGGGCACACTGACCAGACCACCAATGGATGTAATGTTGACAATGCGCCCCCGTCGCCGCTGCAACATCTGGGGCAAAACGGCCGCGGTTGTGCGCTGTGTGCCCCAGAAAATAACATCCATGGCCGCGTGAAAATCGACCTCTTCCATCTGTTCCACCGGGCCAACTTGAATGATGCCCGCGTTGTTGACCAGGATGTCGATTCGGCCATAATGCGCGGTCACTGCATCAACCATGGCCGTGATGGCCGCGGGATCTTTGAGATCGCAGCGTACTGTGAACACGTGAATGCCTTCGGCCTGCAACCGCTGTTCGGCAGCTGCCAGTTCCGCTTCATCACGTGCACAGATCGCGATCTGGCAGCCGTTGCGCCCCAGTTCCCGGGCGATCAACCATCCCAGCCCGCGCGATCCGCCAGTCACCAACGCAACCTCATCATGCAGATTGTCCCCGCGCAGACTGTTCTTGCCGAGGCCGTGCCACGTCAGCCAGCCCAGCGCAACGGCACCGGCTGCTGCCACAGCGGCCAATCCAGAATGCTTCCTCATGACACTTACTCTCTCTCCCATGTTTTTCTTGCAGATCACTCTTCGACCGCCCAATTCAGTGTAGCAGTTTCAGAATAACAGCGACTGTGTCCCGATACAGGCTCGCGCAAGGAGTGGGATATAGCTTTTAATGGGTAGATTGAGATTGTTGGCGCAGCGGCAAACAAAGAGTGCTCATTGATCATTACTGGCGATCAATGAGCACTCATGTTGTGGCGATGTAGGTAGAGCGGGCATCTACAGAAGAGAGAGTTTTGGGCGGGGAAGGCAGAATTCGCTTAGGTCAGGTTCAGCCGTTCAAACTGCTCCGGGGGGGCGTCATTGGCTTGCATCAGATCGACCATCTGCCCAATCAGACGCTGTTCAACCGCGACATCGGCCAGTGGATGCTCCTGGGCCGGATCCGCGACCAGATCAAAGAGCAGGGTCTCGCGCGGCAATGGCCACGGCGGGATCTTGCCCGCGATCTTTAATGTGCGGCAGCCTTTGGTAAAGGTGAACGGTTCGGCCAGCGCCAGATCCTGTAACTCATCAACGGGAAAGCGCCACCGCATGTGGTTGGGCATGAGCGTGTAGTTGTTCAGCGGTTGATTGCCCTCGATCGGTCCCCGCATGTAGACATAACGGCCGTCGGTGATATTGACGTGGCCGCCATGCACGCCAAAGAGAATGGCATCGCGCGTGGTACTGTTCTTGGCCAGCGTCTGTGCCAAGTCGACACCTTGCATGTCGGGTGGCACCTCCACCCCAAAGAAATCGAGCAAGGTAACTGGAAAGTCGATCATCTGGACCAGTGCCGCGTTGCGCTCACCGTGGCGGCGACTGCGCGGGTCATAGATAAAGAGTGGCGTGTGAGCCACTTCCTGATAGAAGGGGGGCACAATCTTGGCCCACCACTCATGTTCCCCGAGCAAAAAACCATGGTCGGTGCAGACAATGAGCAGCGTATCTTGCCAGAGATCGTGCTCGTCCATCAGATCGAGTACCTTGCCCAGATATTCGTCGCACATGGAGAGCAGCGCCGCGTATTCCAGACGCATGTGCTCTACCTGTTCCGCTGTCTCTTCCACTGGGCGATAGGGCGGCCAATCGAAATGGGGGCCATCGTAATCGTGGGGGTAGAGTTCCTTGTACTTCTGCTGTGTGAAAAAGGGTTCGTGTGGATCAAAGGTCTCGATCTGCAGAAACCAACGGTCGGCGGCATGGTTGCGCTCGATGAAATCAAGCCCATCGGCAAAGGTTTTGGCCTGAGGCTGGTCGGCTTCCGTGGGCATTGCGGCGCGATTGATCCAATCCTGACGCCGCATGTTGGCGGTCTTCCGCGGCATCTCTGGGCTGGCTGGTGGTGCGCCCAGCGTCTCTGGAAACTCAGGCTCGGCAACCTGTCCAATCCACGCATCGCCCTCCTGGCCGCGGCTGAGTTGCCAGCTGTCGTAGCGCGTGTGGTAGCTCGCACCGCCATCTTCAAAGTAGTGCTGGTGGTCAGTGGCAAGGTGGGTGTAGACGCCCGCGTTGGAGAGCAGCTCGGGCATCGAGTCGTCGAAGGGTTCTAGTGGTCCCCAACTGCGATGGAGGAAGTTGTAACGTCCGGTGTGCAGCTCGCGACGTGCCGGCATGCAAGGCATGCTGCCCACGTAGCAATTGTCAAAGGTAACCGTTTTTTGCGCGAGGCGGGCAAAGTTGGGGGCATGGGTCCAGTCACAGCCATAGGGGGGCAACATGTGCCGATTTAGCGTGTCGAACATGACCATGATCGCTTTCATGGTAAATGAACCTCCGACCTGTCTGATTCTGTTTGCTGGGTGGGTTGGGAAAATGTATGGGCTTGATTGTGCCTTATTCGCCTCTTTCCCACAAATCGATTGCCACCAAATTCGGCCCCCTTCCCCGAGGCATTATTGTGCCCCTGCTCGGCCTTATTTCCATGGCAGGCCCGGCCACTGCTTGGATGGCCATGGAGCGGCCGGGCCTGCCAGCAACCAGCGTTTGCCTGATCGAATCGCGCTTACCGGCTGACGTGTACCTCGAGTTTGGCTGTTGTCCAACTCTTGGCCGCGGAGCTGGATTGGCTAAACTTCATGGCGCGGGTGGTCGTCTCTTCGCCGGTAACCGTGGCCATCAGCCGCTCCAGCGGATCGTCGGTGGCACTGCGCGTCACGCTGCGTTGAACGGGGGGCTGATCGAGCGCCGCCAGTTCCAGCCAGCGAAAATCGGTAGCGTCGCGGGTGGCGAAGATCTTGAAGATGTCGTGGCTCTCTGCATCACCGTCGGGCAGATAGGCTTCAAAGGTGAGCTCTATCTGCTTGCCCGGATCGACCGACTCGAAGGGACTATTCTGGGGATAGAGATGGCTGACGCTCCAATCCGAAGAGAGCACCAACACCGCCACATTCAGCACCCGTTGGGGGTCGTTGCTGTCATTCGGGTTTGGCTCCTGCGTGTTGGTGATCTTCAGCGTCACCCGTTCGCCCGGTTGGACGACCCGTCCCTCGGCCGCGGATTCCACGCTCAATTTGGCGCGTGTTGCGGCATCGGGCAGATCGAGCATGAGGACATTCTGATATTTCACCAGATGGACCAGCCGTTTCACCACCTGTGCCACGGCACCATCTTTGCCCACTTGGAGGGCAGGCCGCAAGTTTGGCAGCGGTTGCCCCGCGGTGTCTGCAATGACAAAGGTTTCGTCGTCGACCCGGATCAGATATTCATCTATCTCGCCCTGGGCCAGGGTGATGAAGCCCTTCCCCTGTTCTTGGATCGCAGTCTCCACCGCTGCCTTGAGCGCGGGATCATCGATCTCCACCCGCACATCGCGCTGGAGTTTTACATTGGTGCTGTTGAGCATCACTGCCTGGGCACCCTCTTCAATGTCATCGAGCGTGCCTTCAACAACCTTGGCCCATGCTTGCACCTCCTGGACGTCGGTCAGCTCCAACGTGGCGAGTAGATTTCCCGCATCAGCAAAGTCGGTGGTGCCCACGGGATAGACGTTGAATTGTGTACCGGTTTCCAGACCATGGGCTTCACCGGCGGCCAGCCGCACCAGCTCGCGGTTATTGTTGACTTCCAACACCCCAACCGCAAAATGATTGCTCAGCCGCTCGTGGCCAAAGACCTTGAAATCGATCTCCCCCTGGAGCATGGGCATTTGGGTGGCGAATTGGCCATGCACCTTGGCCGTCACCCGATCCGCGGCCATCTTCCAGGTGAACTCTGGCCCCGCGTTGCTCAGCGTATCGATCAGCCAATAGGTGAGCGCGCCATTGCTTTCGCGGCCATTGAAGGGGTATTCAAAGGCGGATTCGTTGGCGCGGCAGGCAGCAAAGAGGGTGTAGCCCTTGGTTTCAAACCGCCATTCACTCTCGCCCTGCATGCCGCGGCTGGTGGCGGCGCTGAGCCCTTGCCATTGACCGATCAGCTTCTCCATGGGAGCCACTTTGCTATCGGTGGGGGGCGCTGAGGTATCGGCCTGACCCACACCCCGTTTCACCGCGCCGCCAATGTCGCGCGTGGCACCGCCAGAGTGGCAACAGTCAAAGACAACCGTCAGGCGCACCTCTTTTTCCACGAGCCGCTGGATGAGTGTGTGGATCTCGGCGTCGCGCAGGTAGCGGGCATTGGAATCGTCGGGCTTGCCAATATCGAGCGGGACCAGCCCTTCATCAAATTCCCCCTCTCCTTTGATCCCGGGGAACATCGTTGTGGTGCGACCCCCGTGGCCAGAGTACTGAATGTAAACCTGATCGCCCGCCTGCACGCGCGCTGTCAGCTCGTCGAATGCAGTGACCATGTTCGTGTAGGTGGGCCATTGCTCGGCTGGCTCCGTGGGCTCGGCACCACCGAGGCTGGCGGTCAACTTGATGATGTTGGCGGGATCAATCTGGATGCGCTCGGTCAAAAAGGCGTAGACCTTGTTAATGTCACGTACACAGCCGCCCAATTTCGGATAGTAAAGCCCACTCGGCAGCCTGTATTCAAAGTAGTGATCAACGCCAATGAGCAGGGCGTGGTGTTGGGACATGAGAAACTCCTTTGTTGGTTATGTTTGTTCGATTCACGGTTTGCTCAGCACGCCAGGGACGACGCAGATTTCTGAGCCAGTACAGGCTGCTGGCTGAACCGGGCAGTTGGCTGGCCGTGGAAGGTAAAGGCCAGGTGAAGCTTGTGCAGATCAATCTGCTTGGTCATGGTGGACAACAGGTCGCTCCAGCATGCACCAGGTGGATTGTTGCACAACGCCGCACCAAACGACCACGACAGCGGGCCGTGCATGCGCTGCTCACCAGCGCCCACTGCGATCTCAACATCACCCGTCGAGCAAGCAGTCTTCTCTGTGCCTCCCAAGGTGAGGTAGGTAATATCTGCCGACAGACTGTCGGCCGCGAGATTGCTGTGTCAACAGTCGAGCACCACTGTGACCTGGCTGCCGGACCGCACGGGCAGATGGCAGTTTAGCGCCGCAAAAGAGAGTGCGCTCTGGAAATCCCGCGGGTCACCATCGGTCGGCTGGAGCCCGCCCCGCAGTGGATCGAGCGCAAGCATGCCGCTGCCACCAAAGTAGAAGAAGCAGTGATCTGTTGCGGATGCAGGGGCTGCCACCGCAAAATCTGCACGAATTCGCAGAAAGATCTCTTCAAGGTCGGCACGGGTACCAGCAATTACAGCTTCTTTACCAGATTCACCGCTGTCCATCCCAAAGATTTGAATGTTGGCGGGGTCGAAGCCCTGTTGTTGCAAGCCCTGCTTGATGAGCGCGAGATCGTTGGCTACACCGGCCAACGTGTAATGCGGGTAGTGGGCAAGACCAATCAGATACGCCCGTTGCATGGTGTTGCTCCTTGTTTGCATTTCCATCCGAGATGTTCTTTTCTGGGGTGCTCTTGACCAGCACCCCGATCACGCGTTGGTATTGTCAAGCCGCTTGCCGCCCAACAACCCAACGATTGCACCAAAACCGATCTTGGCCAGATCAAAGAGTCCCATGACAATCTTCTCCAGCAGACCGGGCAGTTGATTGCCAGAGAAGAGTGTGAGCAGGACACAGAGCAGCGTGAAAAATAGCGTACCACCCACCGCGGCCAAAAAGATGATCTTGAACTGTGGATCGATGGGCGGGTGACGGGTGGACTGGGAGTTGAGCAGCAGGCTCTTGCCTTCTGCCGTGTCGGGGCAGACATAGCGATCTGCCTCTGGCGACCAGATCGAGCGATGGCGAGGGTGCTGCACACATTCGCCTGCAATCTCTACCATATCACGGAGCATCAGCTTTTCCTTTCTGCTTCTTGCGTGGCCAGTGACATTGCCATCGTTGACGCAACATTCATGATCTCCCGCCGCTCCTCTCCCAATCTGTACCCAACAGGTATCCGGGTTGGGTGGGCCCCAACATTCTTGGGATCCGCTCTTTAGCCTTCGACCGGAATCGCCTCACCATTTTTGCTAGTTGCCGCTGAACGATTGCGTTTTGTGGGTCGAACGGCTGTTGCACCGTTCTCCTTGTTTTTGCGCTCTTTTTGCGCTGCCTTTTTGCGCCGTGCCTCCTGCTTGGGTGAATGAACACCTTCTGTGGCTCCCATGCCCGCGGGATCAAAGAAGCGGAAGTAGGGATTGCCATAATGTTGATAAGCTCCCCAGGTCCGGGTGTCGCTGGGGGGCGTGGCAATGGCCCGGCGCGCCAGCATCATCGCCTGGTGCATTGGCAGGGGAACGGTGGGCTGAAAGAGCGTGCTGTGCAAGGTGGAGGAGTGGGGCAGCTCTGCCTCTTCCGCGGGTGATGATCGTTGGTTGGGCTCAAGCCCCAGCAAGCCGGCATAGAGCGTCAGGGCAAAATCGCGCGCGGCCCGATCTTCCACGGGCCAGGCGGTGCAGACGAAATTGGTGACCCCGCGGGCAAAGAACGACTCGGCGAAGCTCGGGGCCAGATCGACCGAACGCTCATCGGACCGAGCCGGGGTGACGCCCGATTCGCAGCAGTTGGAGAAGACAAAGGACGGACTGCGATCGATACGCGTGAGTTCATGGGCACTGAGCCGTTCGCCGTTGCTAAAGATCCAGCCCGAGCGCGCGGGGTGTTCGGCATCATAGGTGCAGTGGCCGGCAAAGTGCAACACGTCATAGGTGCGCATCATCAGGTGGCGCAGAACCGTGGTGCGGGTGGCCTCGCGCGGGCCAAAGAGCCGCACCACCTCGACCCGGTTCTTGGTGCTGTTTTCGGCATGGGCAATGTTGAACTGTTCAAAGAGGTCGGCCACGGCAATGCCCTCTTCTTCAGCGCCGGGCAGATGGGCATCTGCAGCCGGATCCGCCACCACCAGCACGCGCAGGTGCCGTTGCGTTGGCGGTGGTGGCTCGGGGGGCGGCGCATGGATCGTGCGCAGCTGACGGGTAAAGCCCCGGCTGGTGCCAAGAAAGCGCAGGTGTGGTTCTTCGCTGGGCAGCGCTGCCCCCTGCTCATTTGCCCGGTCCGAGAGGGCCAGCAACTCCCAGTGAATCCGGGCCGTGGTCTGGTCGAGCATCATGACCAGGGGAGCACTTGTTGTCAGCTGGCAGCGCAGATCGGCCGGAATCAAGAGGCGTTGGATGAACTGACCGAGGTCCAGTTGCTGGGCGGAGTCCGCCGCGGCCGCCAACTCATCATTGGCCCGTTTCACGAGCGTTGGATCCAATGGGATCTCGCGTTCTGGAATCGATGCACTGTCCGTTACCGCGCCAAAACGATAGGTATCACCTTCGACGCTAACCGTGATGCGGCTGGGGATCGGCTCGCTGCTCGGACGCGGTTGGCTACCCACTTTGCGGCGCCGTTCCATGAGCCCTTTCACGTAGTCGATTGCCTCATCTTCATAACGATCGATCTGTGCCGCGGTGAGGGGTTGGTAGTGGATTTCCAGCCGGTTGATCCGCTGCAACCGCGCCTGTTCACGCACGAGCGCCTGATCAAAGAGGATCAATTTGCGCGGATCGGTGATGAAGAAGGTGATCTCCTGCAATGCAGTGGGCTGGCTGCGCTTTGGCGCGGTCGATTCTGTGCCCGAAATTGCCAATTTGATGCCGCGTACCCAGGCATCGACCGCTTGGCCCACCGTCAGATTTTCACGCCCGGTGCCGATCAGCACGGTGGCGAGATGACGTTTGTTCATCTGCCCCAGCGCCCAACAGAGTTCACGCACCAGGACAACCAATTCTGGCTCACCGAAACGGCCAGGCTCACCCATACCCGCGACGGTGAGCATCCGCTCTGGTCGCCGGGGATCGGCCAGAAAGAAGGTCTGTGCCAACTCCGCGCGGATGGTGCCGCGCTGCGTGTACTGCGTGAGCAGCAGTTCGTTGTCGGGCACACGCGCCGCCCGTGAATGGGCAGTCTCTTCATAGCGGTTGACGTCGCCATCGGCAATCGTTCTGCCCGCCAACGCCCGGCTGATTTTGTAGTCGAGCGTGCGCAGGATCCCGTGGGGTTTGCTGCCGCTGTAGTGGCCGACTGCCAATGCATCGATGGCCTGGTTGCCGGTGGGCACGGCGAGTTCAACATCTGTGATGTCACCGGAGACTAAATTAATCTGGATCTGTGGCACGGCCAGCGGAATGGCTTCATAACTTCGGTACATGGCACCGGATTTGCCGCTGAGAAAACCGAACATGAGCCGCTCTTCAATCTCACGTTCCTCAACCGAGACAAAATTGCGCGAGAGCGCGGCATCCCCACGGCTATTCACGCGCCGCACCAGCGCTTCGTAGTCGGCGTGTGGGCTGCTCTGATCTGCCTTGGCCGCGTGCTTGAATGCCATCCTGTGCCGGTTGAGCGCTTCTAGATTGGGTTCGGCGATCAGGTCGGCGGTTAGGGGGCGCAGCCCACACCGCTGCGCCGTCGTTGCATAGGCAGTGGGTAGAGCGCCGAGCAATTCGCTAATTGTCAGCAAAACCTTGGGATGAGAGGCAAGATCCCCATGCAGAACATCGGTACAAAAGGCTGGAATCAGCTCACCCGTTGCCGTCCGCAAAACGCCCATGGCGTGAGCCACCGTGCCATCTCCATTCATGCCCATCTGGTAGGCGCTGGTTATGTACTCCATTTCAGCCGTGCCGCCAGCTTTGTGTGCGCTGTTGGTTGACTGCAACTTTGCCACATCTAGCCCGACAAATGTCGGCTGATTGTGGCCGCCCAGATAGATCATCCGCGCAGGATCAACCGGGGCCTGGCTCAGCATCGCATGAAATTCCTGGGCGTGGCGCAGATGCACCTGGGGCACATTGAGATCGGGGCCATAGGTTGTGGCTCGATAGAGCGCGTCCAGCCCCGGCACAAAATCGAGATCGGGGGTGGGCAGAAGCTGATAAAGTCCTGGAAATGATTTGACGATCTCACGGAAATCGGCCCGATCGTGATAGGTATCCAACAGATCGATCCAGCGCAGCAGATCGAGGTGGCCGGTGAGCGCCTGTGGCGTGGTAAAGAGGCCATAGTTGGGCGTGCCCAGCATGATCAACTTGCCACGTTGCGCGGGCGGCGCATCCAGCGCCCACCGTTCGGGGAATTGATGGATATAGGCGCGCGCCACCAGCCCACCCGCGGCGTGAGCCACCAGATGTACCGGCTCGCCCGCGGGGAACCAGTTTTCGATTTGGGCCTGCAACTGCCCCGCGGCCAGCCGCAGATCTTTGCGCCAGTCATAGGCGAAGGCCTGCACATTGGCATGTTCGGCCAGCGCCAACATCAACTCACCATAGGGCCGCTTCATCACTCCCGTGATCTGCACGGTGAAATTTGGGTCTGCTTCGGTCAGCCCGTTGGCATCCAGTTGCAGGCGCGCCAGGTGCCCCGCCACGATGCTCGTTGGGCTGAGCCAGATGCGCTCTCGTTGCTGTTGGTGCACCGAGCTCATCTCACAGCCCAACGTTCCTGGGATCACCACCACGTTGGGCCGTTTGCCGTGGTGTCGATTATCCCGGCTCATCTCGCGGCGCAAAACCAGATTGCGCATGCGGCGAAAGCGCTCGTTGCCCAGATAGACCCGCAACACCGTCTCTTCCGCCGCGGACGCATTCAGGATCAATCGGGCCAACTCCGCGGTGTTGGCCGCCTCCAGCCGTGCGATCAGTGCCCGTTCATTGTGCACTTTCTCGGTGCTCATGGGTGGGTTTTCCTTACTTGTGCATGCGCAGGTGGGGGCCTGCTCCTATCTCCAAAACAAGCTTATGCTTCCAATGGTATCGTGCAGACAATGTAGCATTGTCATTCTGCTGCTATTTGATATTCACCTGAAATAGAATATATGTCACCGCTTTCGAGTGATGATAATTTGAGTTGATAAAATGTAGGCTCACCGGCGAAATCAGTAAATTCAACACCGCTTTGCACTGTCACATGCTTTTCCGTTGCTACTTGACCAGGCGGCGGTGTCGGTGGAGTCATGCTGACATTAAATTCACCATGCTGCGAAGTAACTGCCACCTCTATTTCAGTAGCTCCCGGTTGGCTCTTGGGGATCAAGTGTTCAATCTTCGTTAAGCCTTCTTCAAAGAAGGTTTTGGGATCGAGCTTGAACGAGACTACGTATGGAGGGGTTAGGCCAGCCGTATCAGTAACATCCAATGCAATTTCAATGAATAGTTCTTTGGTATTGGCTGCAGCTTGTATAGATGCAGAGTCACTCTCTTCAGTCTCGGCCTCTGTGGATTCTGAAGCTTCTATCGTGGGAACACATCTTCCTGCAAAAGCCAGTGTTGCACAAAACTTGTCGAAAGCAGCCTGGTTCTCTGTTATTTTTGGCGTGCTCACCACAACTTGAAATGTTTGATCGCTATCGTCATTGCGATAGAAGTAGGTGCGTTGCAACCATTCAACAATTGCTTCCACGGAGTCTTTGCCGCGTGACTGTTTGCCTTGGGTTCTGCCAACAATTTCTTCAACGTATTCCGTTAGTTTCTTCAATTCTGACCCCAAAGAGTCTCTACTCGTCTTTGCCATAAGTAACTCCTTTTTTGAATTTGGCAAACACTGGTTCTCATTGCCGGTTTATTTACGCAACATTCATTCCCGAGCGGTCAACGTGTGCGAACTGATTCTATGCAGCACGGATTACCATGTAACAAAAAATGCCAGGTGTTTTCACGGCGTTAAATCTTTCTGTAAGGGGTCACGACAATTCCTGCAAAGTGGCGTGAATACTCACCATTTCCAGGAAGACAAGCTGATGACACTCCAGATTCAAATACGCTAAAACTTTGGTTACGCTGTACTGATATCCAGAACTTCTGCTCAAATGGGGTTCTTGCATGGCGACAGACTGTTATTAGTCTTACAATGGACTAACCTTTACGGGCGGCTTCGAGCGCAGCGAAAACCAAACGTGCTGGCTGGATTTGTCGCCGGGTACCGCTTGCGAAAAGTTACGGAAACAGGATCTTCCCGGCTACCACCGCGCAATATGAGGATAGCTTGACTATCTAGTTCGTTCATACTTTGATCCCAAGTTTTGCTGCTTGGCTCGGGATAAGCCTCCCATCGAGATGAAGATGTCCATTCCCACACATTCCCAATCAGCTGGTGAACTCCCTCTGCACTTGCGCCTGCGGACAATTCATAAACTGATATTGTTGATACTGGAAACTCTCCCCTAACGCCAGTCGGCATTTGGGCCAAATCAAGATTTGGTGCTGGCTCATTGCCCCAGGGCCATGCCGCACCATCTGACCCTCGTGCGGCACGTTCCCATTCTACTTCGGTAGGCAGACGTCTTCCCACCCATCGGCAGTATGCTGCTGCCTGAAAAGCATTTACGTTGCGCACTGGTCGATCTGCAAATTCTTCATTCATCAGTTCGCTTGGATCACTCAGTGGTGCACACGCTCCAACATCCACACAGCTGCGATACCGGCTATTTGTCACTTCATACTTCTCGATCTGATATGGAGCTATCTCTACACGTTGCTGCGTAAGCTCCCCTGTCCACTGAGGGTCGTTCGTTCCCACAATCGCCTTTCCCCCGGCAATTTGCACCAATGGGCCACGGGTGCGCCAGCTGACAAACGTTGGGTGCAGTGTGTTCCATAGCAGACCAAGCGAAACCACCAGCAGAATCCCCACCACCATCTGCAGCCGCCGGTTGGACTGTTGTTCCAGCACCAGCTGCCGTTCCTGGGCCGCGAGCCGCTCCGCGGCAATGCGTTCTTCCTCTGCCCGTCGACGCGCCCGCGCTGCCCGGCTGGCAACCAACAGCCGTTCCTCGTCCGCGGTCAAGTCGCGCATGCCACAGAGACCCGCTTCCACCGTGCGCAGGTCAATCTCGTCCAGGGGGTCACCTGTCGCGCCCCGTTGCCAATCCACGCCACGGCTTTCGAGGATGCGCTGTGCCCGCTGCCCCGGCGCGTCGGATTCATCAAAGCGGAGCCGGACCAGCGGTGCCAACGTGTCGTGAGCCAGACGGCTGGCTGGCGTTGCGTCGGGCCGATTGGCCGATGGATCGGTGAGCAGGTAAAGCTCTTGGCAACAGCGCAGCAGATCGGCCAACTGCTCAGCGTGTTGGCTGTAACAGGCCTGCAGCTCGGGACGTGTTCGCTCCTCTGCCGTGCCCAGTGGGGTGGTGTGAAAGGCCAAGAGATCGAGCGCCAACCCCGTCTCCACCGCGTTCGGGATCTGTGCTCGCAGCGCGAGCAGCTGTTGATCCAAAAAGTCGTCGAGGAGCAGACCCTGATTGCGCAGCTCGTGATAGAGATCCTGAGCAAAGTGGGGCGCGGCGTACTCCTCTGCCCGCGCCCGCTTCCACAATTTGGAGAGCAGCACCTGCAGTGTTGGTGCCACTGCCGCGCCACGGTCAGCGAGCAGATCATCGGCAATTTCGCCGGCCAAGCCCGCCTCGACGGTCAACCCATAGTGGCTCGCCAGCCCTCTATCGTTGGCAATGCCTTCGATGGCTTCGATGATCCCCGTTCGGTCGAGCCGTTCCAGAAAGAGGGAAGTACGGGCAAGTTTGGCCGTGGCACAGCGCGCTTCAATCTCGGCCAGCCACTCTTTGCGAAAAGCCAACACCAATTTGCCGCGCGGGCGATTCTGGTGCTCCCCCAGCAACACCTGCAATACCGACAGCAGTTGGGCGAGTTCGTCGGGGGTGGCGGGATCAGGCCGCGTGAAGATCTCTTCAACCTGATCGAGCAGCACAATGAGTGGCTGTTGCTGCGCCGCTTCCAGCGCCAGCCACGCCGTGCAAAACTGGTCGGCATCGGGGGGTGATTCACCTTCCGCCACCGCGATTCCCACGGCCCGTGCCAACGCGCCGAGCACTCCACCGGTGCGCCCCCGCCGCTGATAGCGCACCGTGTGGCTGTCCGCCAGCCGTGGCAATAGCCCCGCGGCCAGCAGCGATGATTTCCCCACGCCCGATTGGCCGTAATAGAGCACCAGTGGCGCGCCCATGCAATCGGTGATCCGCTCGTACAATTCACGGATCTCCCGGCCCCGCCCAAAGAAGATCGGTGCGTCCGCCCGTCGAAACCAGTGTAGGTGGCGAAAGGGTGTCTCCGGCAGATCCGTGGCCGGCAACGGGGGCAGCCCAAAGAGCGGGTCGTTGGCCGCCTTGGGCAGGCTCCACTGCATCGCCACCTCTGCCCCCGCGCGCGTGTAGAGCATCCACGGCAGGCGGCTGTATGGGGACGCGCCGGGGGAAATAGCTGCCGTTGGCGCTGCCTCAGCGGCTGATGATGAGCCCTGTAGATAGAAGTGGCGGGTGTTGTCACCGCGGCTGGCGCGCAGCGTGGCCGCGGCTTCATTGTAGGCCTGTTGCACCGTCGCGCTGCTGGCCAGGCTGCGGTAAAAGCATTCAGCGAAGCTGGTGGCGACCTCATCGTCAATGGCCTGTGCCGTGGCGACCACGCTGGCGATCCCGGCATCGAGCAGCGCCTGCACCTGGGGCTGGGTGGAGCAGCCATTGAGGAAGA
The DNA here is from genome assembly GCA_965228585.1 of Caldilineaceae bacterium. GTDB lineage: Bacteria > Chloroflexota > Anaerolineae > Caldilineales > Caldilineaceae > JAHBVH01. The sequence goes on along the minus strand of CBDDHX010000002.1, from coordinate 464,400 downwards.
CCAGCTCTAGCCCCTGTTGTTGGGCCAGAAAGGCTGCGAGGCCATTGGCGTGGGCCGCGGCCGGTTTCCCCGACGCGGCTTCCAACAACAGCTGATAGCCGTTGGCATGGCCCGCGTAGTGAAAGATCGCGATCCGGTTGCGCTGTGCTGGGTGCTGAAAGACCTTGATGATATCGCCCAGCGTGGCATTCTGGCGCACCACCACTTCACAGAGCCCCGCCGTGCAGACTGGTTCCAGCGCGGCGTGAATGCGCCGCGTTTCGTCGGGCAGGTTGCGCAGATAGGCGATATCGTCGAGCCGATCGTTGGCCGCGGCGATAAAGATGATGGGGCGAGGCTTGAGAGGCGTCATGCGCGACTTCTCCAAAGGCTGGTGTAGATGGCTGCATGAAAGTCTGGCTGTGTAAAGCTGGCTGTGCGCAAATTGTACAAGAGGAAGCGTTGCGTAAGCGTTGCGTGTAACGGGTTTGGGCGGGGAAAAGCGTTTCTTTTGGGCTGCTAAACGTTCTCTTTGCGCATGTTGTACCGGATTTTCGTGTGATGGCCAACGGGCCTCTTCACTGGATCAAGCGCTGAGCTGCTGCGTCGTGCCACCGCGGCTGGCAGATCCCTGCGGTCCATGAGTGCGTTGCACAGGTCTCAACAGCCCAACTTCGCCCCACGATCGTGTCACCTGTGCGCTGCACACCCGCCGCGGTGCTACCCATTCACCCCTGTAACGCCTCTTGGCTGGAGCAAGCGCTGAGCTGCTGCGTCGTGCCACCGCGGCTGGCAGATCCCTGCGGTCCACGAGTGCGTTGCACAGGTCTCAACAGCCCAACTTCGCCCCACGATCGTGTCACCTGTGCGCTGCACACCCGCCGCGGTGCTACCCATTCACCCCTGTAACACCTCTTGGCTGGATCAAGCGCTGAGCTGCTGCGTCGTGCCACCGCGGCTGGCAGATCCCTGCGGTCCACGAGCGATTAACTCCTTTGCAGGGTGTAGCGGTGCGCAGAGGGTATGTGCTGGCGCGTGAACCTGTTTGGCCGCTTACTCTTCCTTGTACCTTGACACCACTGCTCTGTGCCGCGATTGGCTTTTGCTGTGCCGCACAGAGGAATCGGTTCGGCATAGAGGTTGTGCCAGACCAAGTACTCACTGAGTACGTTGAGTGGCTATTCCCCTGACTCAGCCTCGGCATCGGTGAAGAGGGCACCGTCTACATCGGTTTCAGCGCGCAGCACGCGCAACACATCATCGGAACGCCGCGCCCACTCCAATTCGACCTCCATGGTCGCGCCGGCCCCTGATTTGGCCAGCAGCGCGCCCACCTCAAAGTCAAGATTGATGCCAAATTTAACCTTGATCATGCGCGGCTGCGAGCCGCCGGGGATCCCCTTGCGCATGCGGTCGGTCTGCAATGCCAGCTCGCGGATCGTGTTCATCGCCGCGGCGATTGCCTGAGTCGAGCGCTCTTCGATCTGCTCGGTCAAGCCGCGGGGCGTGGGGCCATGCTTCGCACCCCGCGGCACGGGCTGGGCCGCGGCCGCCTCGATAAGCTCAGTCTCGTCAAACTGGACCAGCACCTGAAATTCCTGGGGGTCACCCACGCCCAACGCCAGATCATTGCCATTCAGTGCTTCTCTCCTTTGTGCTGCCATCTGCCTCTCCTCCTCTGCTACTGCCACGATTGATGCTACAGTGCGGTTGGCTTGAAAATGGTAGGTTTCCCGCTTGCCGGAACTACTGATTTCAAACAGAGCCCACTTTAGCGTCTGTTGACATCTCAAATTCGCGGGGGGAAACCAGGCTGCTAACCGAGCGCAGCCGCATCAGCGGCTGCCGATTCAGCGGTTGAGACTGTACATCCCGGTTAGGAGCCCAATCGATTGGCCCGTTTCCCCAAACGTCAACGGGACCTAGCGCCCAATGACCGGGCGGCTGGTACTGCGCTCGACGTGGCGATCCATCAGTTCCTTGATCTTGGCAATGGTATCGTTGGTCGCCGCGTCCAACTCCTGCTGCACGGTTGCCAGATCAGTGGTGTACGCGAGCCGGGTCCAATAGCTGTTGTAGATGACCCCGAGCCAGGTGATAAACTGGAGATTCTCTTCCAGCGCCTGGAGTGGTCGGTTGAGAAAGTAGCCAAGAAACGCGGCCACGCTGATCCCGCCAAAGATGCCGGTGAGCACGGGGCCTTGGGTAAAGGCAGCCACGAGCGCGGCGATGACAAAGGCCGCAACCCCCACGCCAAAGAGGATGCGATACATCCAGACGGTCGTCCAATAGGGGTTCATGAAGCCGGTCAGCACTTCCTCGAACATGGTCTGGTTGTTTTCAAAGCCGCGGCGCATGTGGTCACGCCACGCCTCGTAGAGTTCGGGGTCGGCTTCGGCCAGTGATTTGCCGGCAACGGGCGATGGGGGGATGGGGGAGCGTGCTCTGCTATCGTCGCCATTCTGTGTGCCGGCTCCTCGGGCCGAGCCACCTGTCGGGTTGCTTGCCGGTACATTGGGTGATGCCATCTCTTGTTGGCTCATCGTACTTGTCTCTCGCTTTCTACATGCGCTACTGCTACACGCGCTATGCCATCAAAATCGAATTTGCTCTCGCATCACTCGCCACTGTTCGCGATTATGGTCGGCGGCGGCCGGGCAATTCAGGGGCCATTGGCTCTGGCCGCGTACCGGCGGTGCGGCTGTGCAGCAGATCAGTTGGATCCATGAAGGGCATGGGGTCTGAGAAACCACCCCAGCCATCGGCACGGCGATAGGGCGCAATGCGGATGCCAAAATGCAGATGCGGACCGGTACCCGCCCCCGTTGCGCCGCTCAATCCGATCCGATCCCCTTGTTGCACCGTGCTGCCCTCCCGCACTTCGACACGATCCAGATGCGCGTAGAGCGACTCGCCCCAGCTATGTTCGAGGAGGAGGAAATTGCCAAAGCCATCTGGCTCGAAGCCAACTCGCAAGACTTGGCCACCAGCCACGGCCAACAGCGGTGTCCCCACGGGAGTGCCAAAGTCAATGCCATTGTGACCCCGTAACGGCACACCGTCATAGGTGAACTGGGCGTAAAATTCGGGCCACGATCCCCAACCTTGGGTCAATACCCAGCGCTCGGCAAAGGGGCGAGCCACGTGCAGGGTGGTGGCACTGGCCGGGGCCACCAGGCGGATCCCGTCAGCAGAGGCCACGGCCACCCAGCCGCGCATCTCAACGCCGGTGGCGAGTTGGGTGGTGACCTGGAGCCAATCCAACCCGTCTGCCACCGTTGGGCCACCCAGCACCTTGAGCGTTGTTCCCCGGGGCAGCTCCGTCAGCACGTGCTCGGGTGGTTGATCCAGGTAGCCTGCTGAGGCACGCAGGTTGACGCTGCTGCCAACGACGGTATAGCTACTATCTATTGTGGCCGCGGTGACCGTGGTTGTAACCGGTTCTGGTGGTGGCGGCGGCGTACCGTCGAGCAGGCGAATGCCACTGGCATCGGTCTCGGCCACCCACCCTTCGGCGACCTGGTTGTCGAGCAACGGTGCCCGTACCCGCCACCAGTTCAGTTCGTCGGCTTGCTCTGGCCCGGCCAGCAGGCTGAGCGGGGCTCCGTGTGGGATCTGGCCAAGGATATGGTCCGCGGCTTTGCCCACATAGCCAGGATCCTTGCGCAGATTGAGATAGGTCTGGGCAAAGGCGATCTGAACATCAGTTTCGGCGGCACGCGCCATGCGGGATTGTGGTGGCGGTGTGTTGGCAAGCAAGACGATTTCTGCCGTGGCTTCGGCAATCCAGCCGGTGACTGATTCGCCCGTGGGCAGTTCGCCCGTTGCACGCCACCAGATGAGTTCATCTCTGTTGACCGGGTCCCCCGCCAATGTTACTTGGGTGCCAGGGGCTAGCATCCCCAAAATATCATCGCCCAACTTGCCCAGATGGCCCGCGCTTTTGCGAATGTTCAGCCAGACCTGGATGTGGGGCTGGTCGCCGGCGGCAAAAGCTGTTGTAGCTGGTGCTGTCGTCACAGCTTCCGTGGTCTCGCTTTCAACCTCCACTGGTGGCCGCCAAGCTGGATCCACCACTGCCAGCGTTTGGGCACGGCTGCGGTACAGTTGGGTCAGCGCGTCCCAGTCACTGTGAAAGACCCGGTCCATGCCCGATAGACGATCGCCGTCGCCATTATCTGGCGTGGCCATGAGCCCCCATTGCACGTAGCCCCGTGCGCCACGGCCAAACCACTTGTCCATATCCGCGGCGACTTGTGGGCTGCGGTCCACGCCGTTGGGTGCGTCAAAGCCCGCCTCTTCAATGATAAAGGGCAGATTGAGCAACTCGGCAATTCGGCTGTCATCTTCCTCATTTGAGCCCTGATAGGCGTGAATGGTGACGAAATCAAGATGGGGCGATTCATAGAGCTGTCGCTTCTGCTCCAGATTGAAGAGCCACGCGTGGCGCGTGCTGATCATGCCGGTGGTGATCAGATGATTCGAATCAAGGCGGCGGATGAAGCTGGCCACCGTGTGCACGAAGTTGGTGTAGTAGCGGGGATTGGGATCCTCTGCATCCGCTTTGTTGGCCCGATCCAGCTTGAGTTCGTTGCCAATCTCCCAGGCAAAGATGCGGGGTTCATCGCGAAAGTGTTCGACGATCTGGCGCACGAAGGGCAGATAGTGATCACGGTAGCCCGCGGTGAAGAACGATTGAACCAGGACATTGTCGCGATAGAAGTCGCTGTCGCCCGCCAGGTAGAAGGGCACATCCGCGTAGAGATTGGTCAGCGCTGGCAATAGGTAGAGCGTGGGGAACTCAGCATTGAGCAGCTGCACCAGCTCCCGCAAACGGCCGATGGTCTGCTCGGTGGTGGCGTGGCGGCTCGGTAAGAAAAGACGGACGACCCGTGCCCCCATTGCGTGGGCCGCGGCCAGCTGTTCTCTTTGGTGTGGCACGGTGGTTGTCGGCAACGTCTGACCATCACCATAGTGAACCAAGCCACGGATGTTGGCACCGATAAAGCGAAAGGGCTGGCGGTGTAGAAGAAACTCATTGCCGGCTCTTTGTACAAAGGGTGACGCCGGGCTACGTGTTGCTGGCTGCGCCTTGGGCTGCAGAGCGAGGGGCACGCTCAGGGATCTTTGACTGGAGAAGCCAGTTTGCGTGGGCCAGTAGCCATCTGCCCGCACGTCCAGCTCATAGGTACCCGCTGGCAGATCACTAAAACGGAATTCACCGCGGGCGTTGGTGGTGGTCACAACCTTGTATTCATGCTGACCCACGGTGCGGGGCAACTGGTACCGTTCTGTGGCGACCAACGCTGCTTGTTCCGTGCGCAGGTGTGGATTGTGCGCGAGCATCTCGGTGCTAAATTGCGCGTAGTCAAGACCGGCAACCTTTTTGTGGACAGCATGTCGCCAACACTCCTGGAGTGATCCGGAAAAGCCGCTGAGCGGGCGATCCCAGATAATCTCCGGACTTTCGGGATGTTCGGGCAATTGGTAGCTTTGACCGGCCCGTAGCTGGTTATCACTACGTGCGAGGCTCGGGTTGTAAATTGGCATTAGCTGCTCGAATTCGACAGCGCTGATGCCCGTGATCTGATCCGCCACCTGATCGCGCCACAGATCGCCGATCGAGCCGCTGTAGTCAGCAATCGTTCGGGTCCAGGTGATATCGGCCGTGGTCTCTGCGGTGGCTGCACGCACTGTTCCCAGGGTCTCTTGGCCACCCATGAGCCGCACCGTTGCGCCAGCTACCGGTCGACCGTGGGCTGTCACCGTGCCCTGAATGGTGATGGGGGGAAGCGGTCGAGCGTCGCTTGCGGTCTGTTGCGCTGCGCCACGCCGCGTGCCGCGGCTCGCGGCTGCTTTCAGCGCGACCATGCGGTCAAGCAGCTTGATCTCATTGCCCTGGTTGTCCCGTCCCAAATGGCGGAACGCCTGCCAGTCGCCATGGTGGCCGACCTCAAAGAGGCACGCGCCGAGTACGTATTCATCCTGCAACATGTGATTGTTATACCACGCCAGCGACTGCCAATAGGCATCTTCACTCAACGTCTCGTCGTGGTTGAGCCAGCCGACATCGCCCCAAGCCGGATTTTTGTACATGCGCGTCAGCCCGGCCTCGGTGATGATCACGCGGTGGCGTGGCCCATAAACATTGCGGATGCCAGCCATGCAAGTTCGATAGGTACCACCGCTGGTTGCGCTCCCCTCGGCCGGATAGAGCGTGGGCCAGCCATATTCGTGGAAGCCCAGGTAGCGATAGCTGGCCAGCGTCTGCGGAAAGTGGGCGAGGTAATCCTCTGCAGTGCCAAAGTTGCCCGCGCCAAAATTGAAGGCAATTGCCTCCACCCCGGCCTCCTGCAATCTGTTGCGGAAGGCTACTTGAAAGCGGTCATAGTTGCGCAGCAGGCGCGCCGTGCGCTCCGGCTCTTCGCGAAACTGCTGCGACGCGGGGCCGGGCACCGCCTCGTTGAGGCTCATCCAGGCATCGATGAGCAAGCGGCCATTGGCACCACGCTGCGTGGCCAATCCAAAGTCATGGCGCAGAATCTCGTCGGCCATGGCCCGGCCTGCTCCCGCTGGATCGGCGCCTTCCAAAAGCTGGCGTTGCGTGTGCACATCCTTGTAGAGGCGACCAATGACGAAGGTGTCTGGCGCACGAAAACGGCGGATCTCTTCCAACAACATTTTGTTGGCTGTGTCGGCGTGGATCAAGAGCACCGGCGGTTGCAGGCGGCGCACGGCATCCCACAGCCCATCTTGATCGGTGGAGACGTGAAGGTAAAATCCGAGTTTGTTGCCTTGGTGTGTGGCCGGTGGCTGCTGCGTGCTCTCTTCTGTTTCTGTCTCTATTTTTGTCGCTGTCTCTTCATCTACAGCTTCGCCGGTGGATTCATCGGTAGTTGACTGTTCCGGCACGGTGATCTCCAGCCACAGGCGCTCGCCAAAAGATTTGCCCGCGGGATTCTGCAACCGCCAGTTGCTCCGGTAGCGCCCACCACCGTGGGGTGCTTTGCAGGTGAGAGCCAGGGTGGCATCTGCTCCGGGTGGCGTTGTGGGGACAGCAAGTGACTCTTGCTCTGCCAGTGGTACGCCGCTTTCAAAGACAAAACGATAGCCCTCATCCCAGGTGGTTGTGCCGTTGTTGTGGACGGTCCACTGCTGCTCAACTGTGGCGGCGGGGGCAAAGGGGGTGCCGTCGACAATCTTGTCGCGCAGATAGATCGCGCTATCGACGGGCGCGAATTCTGGCTTCTCTTCTTGTGGTTGTTCCGTCTCTTCCGTCGGGACGCTGTCTGCATCATGGTCTGCATCATGGTCTGCATCATGGTCTGCATCATGGTCTGTTTCATTGTCAGAATTGTTAGCCGAGTCCGGGCGTCGCCGCTGGAACAGGAGATAGAAGGAGTGGTGGCCAAGCGAATTCCAGAGCTCGCCATTGGGGCCGGGTTCATCGTCGTGGCCCGTGTGAATGTGGGTTACGCGGTCGCTGGTTGTGCCCTCCTCGCGGATTCGTACCCAGAGAACTTGGCCACGGTATAGATCGACGTTGGTTGCTGGTTCGTCTGCTGGCTTGTCAAAGCGACGTGGCGGGGACGGTTCATCGGCTCGCTGTCCCTCCCACCCCCACTCCAGGCGAATGGTGGGATCGCGCGTCGGTTGCCCGTCTTCATCGACAATATCGACATAGACGGCATGGCGGCCGCGATTTTCGTCTGGCGTGAGATGATGCATGCCAACGATGCACCAACAGGGAAGCTCTGCTTCGTCGCCTGTGTCGAAATGAATGCCATAGAAGCGTGCTGAGTCAAGCACTGCTTTGGGCTCACGGGTAAAATCACGATCTAGGAATTTTGTGCGATAGCTGATGGGGAAGGTCATGACTGGCTCCTCATAAATAGCAACGTGCTCTCTGATCGACTCACCTGGCTGGGATTGCAGCGCGATCGCCCCATCCTTGGCAAGGGGCAACAGCGCGCGCGTTCCAGGTGAGGTTAAAACGTTGAAGTTGCCTTACGTTGTTCCGTAAGTTCGGGTTCGTCGGGGGAATCGCTTGCTCGTCCACCGTGGCGCTTTGGCTGCGAACCGAGCGGGTGTAAACGAGTGTAACCGTGATGAATCGTAGTCTAGCAGATCAACCGTTGATCTATCGCGCGTCTATCAGATACCTGATGCGTTTGCTACAAAAGCGTGTTACGAACGTTGTGCGAATGGAGCCGGCGCGGGAGAAGCAGCCATTTGGCCAGCGCAGAATGAGGGGGACGGTCGAGCAAGATTGGCTGCCCAGGCATCTAACGTTTGATGACCGGGCGTTTATCGCCAATCCGCAACTGTGGGGGGATCAGTGGGGCCAATCTGCGTAGAAGTCGGCTGGATTGGCAACACGTACGGTGGGCCGATAGAGCGTATCGTCAGCCTCGACCACCTGTCCCGACGGCATGAGATATTGGTTACCCAAGCCTGGGTCGCCGGGGAATGCATACTGTTCTTGCAACCGCGCTGCGTGGAGTGCACGCTCCTCTTCGACCGCGGCAAAGTCAATCGATCGCGCGGCCAACGGGGCCAGATAATCCAGCGCCTGCCGCGCGTCACCCGTGGCATCCGCGGCCAAATTGTGCTGCTCCGCGGGATCCGCGGCCAGATCAAAGAAGAGTGGTGCGCAGTCACGGAAGTGCACATACTTATATTGGCCCCAACGGATCATGCGGAATTCAGTGCCAGCTCCCCAGCGGGGCATGAGGTTGTCGCAGTAGACGGGGCTGCTTGCAACCGTCGCTTCGCCCCGTACCGCTGCCGAGAGATCGGGGCCATCGAAGCCTGCCGCGCTCGCTGTGGATGGCGTGATCCCCGCCATTGCACAGAGGGTGGGGAGCAGGGCTGCATGCGAGACCGGCGTATCAATCTGCTGAGCCGCCTGCTGCTGTTGGCGCTGTTCGGGTGTGGAAATGATCAGGGGAACGCGCGTGCAGGCTTCGTACCAGCCATTCTTCCACCAGGTGCCATGTTCGCCCGCCATTTCGCCGTGGTCGCTGGTGTAGACGATGATGGTGTTGTCGAGCAGGCCGTCCGCGTCGAGGCGCAGCAACAGATCGCCAATGACCTCATCCAGATAGGTGACGCAGCCAAAGTAGGCGGCCCGGGCGCGCATCATTTCGTCGTGATCGATGCGATCGACATTGAAGCCGCGGCGCATGCCCACGCTCATGGGGTGATCGTAGGCATCACCGCTGGCGGGAACGCGCGGTTCAGTCACGTGGTCGGGCCAATATCGTTCAAGGTGGCGCGGGGGGACGGTCAGCGGGAAGTGCGGGCGACTAAATGAGGCACAGAGCAACCAGGGCTGTTCGGGGCGTGAGTGGCGCTGTTCGCGTAGAAAGGCGACAGTTTCGGTGGCCACGACCTCATCCTGTACTTTGCTGGCTGGTATGGCGGTGAGCCCCGCCGCGCGCGTGCGCGATTCAAGGTTGTCGCTCAACAGTTCGAGCGGTTCCCACTGGTGGCCGGTGCGCCCGGTCAGATCGCCATAGGGACGGTGTTGGAAGCCGTGAAATTGCAGGTTGCCGCCAAAGTGCATCTTGCCAACGAGACAGGTTGTGTAGCCAGCCTCGGCAAAAAGTTTGGGTAGCGTTGGCAGCGTTGGGTCGAGGATCGAATTGTTGTTCCAGGCACCACAGTGGCGTGCTTCCCGTCCCGTCAACATGCACATGCGCGAGGGCGTACAGAGCGGCATCAGGCAGTAGCTGTTGTGAAACCGCGTGCCCGTTGCCGCCAGGCGATCAAAAGTGGGGGTATGGACGGGTTCACCGCCCGCTGCCTCATCAACGTGCCCCATGCAACGAAAACTATGTTCATCACTCATCAGGAAGAGAATATTGGGCTGTGCTCTGCTCATGCTGGCTCCTTCTGCAGCGTGCTCTTATGCTGTAGGGCGTAAATACCACGGCGGTAAACAAGCCCAAGCTATTTGCGTGAAATAGGTAAGTTTGCCATGGGCTTATTTACGCCGGGATCTACTAGGTAGCGACCAATTTCCAGTGGGTCTGTTCTAGCTCTGCCAGGCGGTGGTCGTTGCCGCCAGTTTATCATCGGAAAAGAGGCCGCTCAAGGTGAAGATGATTACCCCGTCGGCCGTGGCTTGGGCTACATCCAGTGCTTTCGCATATTCATGCGTGGGCAGTGCGGTGGGATGGTTGACAGCCTGGATGACTGGGCAGACCGGTTTCTGCGTCTGTTGCGCGATGGCCACGCTCACGTCGCCGATCCAGGCAACGGATTGGCCACACATGTGGTGATAGGTCATTGGCGAAAAGATATCGACGTGAGGCGCGAGGGCAGCAAAGTCCTGGCCAATGGTGGAGTGGATGGCACCCTCTAGATCGCTAGTGCGCCAGGGGATGCCAAAGAGCCCCAGCGTGGCAGCGGGGCGTATGGCATCAATGACGGCCCGGGCCGCGGCCACCCACGCGGTGATCTGGTCGATGCGCCAGGCACTCCATGCATTCGTGTAGTCATGGTCGGCGATGAGTTCGGTTCTGGTTGGGGGCGTCGAGAGCCCCACATCAGCGGCAAAGCGGGCCAGCGTCTGCGGATCGAATGAGGTTTGGGGTAGCGTGGGATGGGGTGATTCCCAGCGGCAGGGCCAGCGAATAAAATCGAGCCAGACGCCATCCAGCTCGTGATTGCGCAGGAGGGCGGCCAGCTTCTCCAGCAGAGCGTCGCGCACCGCAGGAATTGTCGGATTTACACCATGGTACCAATCCACAGGGTCGAGCAGCTCGCCATTGGCCAGGGTAGGGCGGCTGTTGGGATGTGACTCCCACCACTGCTGACCCTGAAAGCAAGCAAATTCTGCGCAGATTTGGAGCCCCTCTGCGTGAATCGCATCAACGAAGGCAGGATTGGTGTAGCCGCCAAAAACGGTATTGGCACCCCAACGGCGTAGCAACCGCGCCTGTTCACGCGGGGTATGATGCTCAAAGGGGGAAAGTGTCGGCTCGAACCCGTAGACTGCTTTCAGTGGCATGTTCTGGTCGATTCGTGTAGTCATGTAGAGTCTCATTTTTCCATTTTTTGAAAAACCGAGAGGGAACTGATAGTGCGGTAGGCTTGAAAGCAGTAAGGGTTTTTGGCGGTCCGCCAAAGGGGTAGCACTACCGTTTTCAGACATTTAGTAGAGAAAACAGATGGACCTTGCACCTTGGGGCGTGCGTATTCTCTCATGTACACCGCCAGCGTTAGAGAACGCTGATTCCACCATTGAGCAGCGTTACCATAATTTCTCGATTGGGGAAGAACGCGGACAATCCTATCATAACAAATGGTGGGAAAATGCGAAAGGGCCAAGTACATATGTACCTGGCCCTTTCAAGGAGGAAGATGAATGACAGTGACTTTGGGTCACCTCATTTGGGTCACCTCATTTGGGTCACCTCGGTCACCTCATTCAGATAAAACCCAGACAAAATTTCGAAATAAAAAGAACGACCTGCTACGCAGAGCATTTGCACAGAACACTGTGAAGATCAACGGTTGTGGTGACGAGTGAATGTTTCTTGCTCTGTAAACTTATGCTGCAAACTTATGTTGCAAACTTATGCTGTAAATTTACGCTGTAAATTTATCTTGAAAATTCATGCTGCACGCTGGGGTAGATCTCTAGCAGCCGTATACTAGCAGCCGTTACGTGAACGAGTGTCCTGGCGTGTCGATTTTTCAGGGGTGAAATCGACGAACACGCTGCTCCGTACTGCGCTCCCGGTATACCGTCCCAACGTTTTACCGTTGCTTCTACCTTATTAATCGTAGCTGGCTCGCAAATCCTTCGCGCAATTTACAAAATTCGTAAAATTGATTGGTGAGCCTGTCGCTACACTTTAGGAAAGCTGACAAAAGTGGAAAGCCGACAGAAGTAGAAGTCCTCTTTGCTGATTAATCGCGGTGGTGACCCAAGTGGGTGAGCAGAGCCGCGCCGGTCTTGATGCCCTTGATGAAGCGTTCAATCTCTAGATTTTCGTTGGGCGCATGATTGCGTTCATCTGCATTGGCATAGGGCGTGGTAAAGGCTGGCACGCCCAGGATCTTGGTGAAGACATAATCTGGGAGGCTACCCCCGGCCGACGGAATGAGCAGCGGTTCTTCTCCCTGTCCGGCGCGCAGTGCTGCCCGGAGCGCTTCGGTGTAAGGTGAATCGAGCGCTGTCTTGGAAGGCTCCATGCCACCTTGATAGATGAGCTCGACTGCTGGCGCGTGGGTGGCAACGTGAGCACGGATCCGTGCCAGTGTCCGCTCCAAGCTCATGGCTTCGACCAACCGCACATCGCACTTTACCGTTGCTGCGTGGGGCAACACGGTTTTTGATCCCGGGCCGCCATAGCCACCGTGAAAACCGTTGATGGTAAAGGTGGGCTGGAACATGAGCCGCTCGAAGAAGGGGCGCTCCTCGGGCAGATCCAATGTGGTGAAGTCGAGTTCCTTTTGAATCGCCGGCAGATCAAGGGGCAAGCGGCTGAGCGCCTCCTCTTCCAACGTGGTTGGCGGCAGCACTTCGTCGTAAAATCCATCGATGGTCACCAGCCCGTTCTGGTTCTTCATCGTTGCCAGCAGCTGCACCAATGTCCAGATTGGATTCGGTGCCACGCCTCCCCAATTGCCAGAGTGTAGATCTGTGTTGGTTCCCCGCGCGCGCAATTCAAACGAGAGCACCCCGCGCACGCCAAACACAATGCCAGCACGGCCACTTTCGTGCACCGGTCCATCGGCCGTAACCACAAGATCGCAGCGCAAACGCTCCCCATGCTGGCGAATAAAGTCGGCGATGTGGGGGCTGCCCACCTCTTCTTCCCCTTCCAACAGCACGATTACGTTGCACGGCAACTGCCCCTGCGTTGCCAAGAGCGATTCAATGGCGAGCAGTTGCGCAAAGTGTTGGCCTTTGTTGTCGCCCACTCCCCGGGCATAAATCCGTCCGTCGCGAATGGTGGGCTCAAAAGGTGGCGAGATCCACTCCTCCAGCGGATCAGGCGGCTGCACGTCGTAATGGCCATAGAGGAGCACCGTCGGTTTGCCCGGCGCATCAAAGCGGCGGCCGAGCACCAATGGCCAGCCGGCCGTTTCCATCAATTCGGCTTCCATGCCAAGGTGCTGAAGGTGCTGCTGTAAAAATTGTGCCGTCTCTGCAATACCCACGCCATGCGCGCTGATGCTCGGTTGGCGCAGATATTGACAGAGGCGTTCAACGAAATGATCTCGATTCTGCTCAATATGCGCAAATGTTTGCTCGATGCTTTCCAGTGGACTTTCAGCTGACGTCATGAGGCTCCTCGCTACCTGTTTCATCTTCAGATTGTTTCGTCTTCAAAGAGAAGTACCAACTGCATAAGCTCGGCCACCAGCTTCTCACTCTCAAAATTGCTGGTGGTCAGTTACTTTACCTGCGCTCTTGCCATTTATCCAAACCGCGCGCGAGCGCCAGGCAAAAAGATTGCGTACTTCAATTGGACTGTTGTATACTAACCTGACCGTTAATCATCTGTTAACATGCAAACCATCGAACTGTTAACGATGCTGTGCAATACTCTTCACCTATGTACCGACTGTTGATCCCCGGTACATGCGAAGCGCCATCCGAGTGTGCTCACCCAAACCGCTTATTCAAACAGTAGGAAAATCAGCAACAGCAAAGCCAAACAAGCCACACGACAACTAAACCACCCGCACGATAGAAAACTCAAGTTGCCACCTACTATCTCTACACGAGAATGATTGTTCAAAGATTGCCCTCCACCACGCACCGAGAAGGCAACATGCCGAGAAGGCAACCCGGGAGCAACTTACAGTGCGGTTGGCTTGAAAACAGTAGGTTGCCCGCTTGCCGGAACTACTCTTTTCAAACAGAGCCCACTTTAGGTTAGAAAAGACTGAGTCTTCAACGATGACAGAAACAGCCCGGTCAACCCAATCTATGCCCTCTGCCCGTGCGGGGAAGCGCGCGGCAACTTGGTGGGCCACAGTCGAAGGGCTTCTCTATCTGGCCCCCACCCTCATTGGCTTGTTGATCTTTGTCTTTCTTCCCATCTTTACCTCGTTTAGCCTGAGTCTGAACCGGGTAGCGCCCTTTGGCAATCAGATGCGGTTTGTTGGATTTGGCAATTATCGCAATCTTCTGGTCGATCGCGACTATTGGGAGACAATTCGGGTGACGCTCGTCTTTGTATTGGGCACGGTCCCCGTCGGCATCTTCATTGCCGTTGTCATCGCCATTGCCCTGGCCTATCCGCTGCGGCACCTCTCGTGGCTCTATCGCACACTGATCTTCGTCCCCATCGTCATCAGCAGCGCCGTGACTGGTGTGCTCTTTCGTTGGCTCTACCATCCCGTGGTCGGCTACATCAACTATTGGATGGTCACCATGGGCTGGTTCGAGACGATGCAGCAGACACCCAATTGGTTGGCTTCAAAGGACTGGGCCTTGACCGCCGTGATCGCGGCGGTGGTTTGGCGGCAGCTTGGCTTCAATGTCATTATCGCGTTGGCCGGTGTTCAGAACATTGACAACTCTTTCTATGAAGCCGCCAAAGTTGATGGTGCCGGTGCCCTGCGTCGGATCTGGCACATCACGTTACCACTGCTTTCCCCCACGCTCTTTTTCCTGCTGATCATCAACATTATCTACAGTTTCCAGGCTTTTGGCGAAATCGATGTGTTGACGCAAGGTGGACCGGGACAGGCGACCCGCACCATGGTCTATGACATTTACTACGATGCCTTTGTGGGAACGCCAATGCGCGGCCTTGCATCGGCCAAGGCCTATCTGCTGGCGCTGATGGTGATCGCCATGTCCTACATTCAATTTGCCACGGCCAACCGGCGCGTGCACTATCAATAGAGAAGCATTCAACAGGGGATCGCAATCAATGGCTGTGGATACGTCCATACAACCACCCGTGATAACCGGTAAAAAAGGCTCTGGCGAGGGCGGCGTGACCCGCGCCGATCTGGTTGTGCACCTGCTTTTGTTGCTCCTGGGCATCATCATTGCCATGCCCATTCTAATCGCGTTTTTCACCAGCTTCAAGGAACCGTCGCAGGTCGTTACTTTTCCGCCAACGCTTCTGCCCACGGAATGGACGCTGGAAAATTACGTGGTGGCCTGGCAAAAAACGCCCTTTGGCCGCTACCTGCTCAACAGCCTCATTCAAAGTGGCTTGATCACGGTGGCACAGGTGGGGACCAGTATTCTGGCGGCCTACGCCTTTTCCGTGCTGGTCTTTCCCGGCCGCAACCTAATGTTCTACCTCGTCCTGGGCAGTTTGATGATCCCCTTTGAACTGACCTTCATTCCCAACTTTCAGTTGGTCTCTAGTTGGGGGTTGGGCAACAGCTATGCCGGACTGATCGTGCCGTTTGTGGCCAGTGCATTTGGCGTCTTTATGTTGCGTCAATTCTTTCTCACCATTCCCAAGGATTTCCATGATGCAGCACGCATCGATGGGGCCAACAATTGGCGCTATCTCTGGCGCATTCTGGTACCACTGAGCAAGGGATCGATTGGTGCCTTTGCCATCTTCGCCTTTCTCAATGCCTGGAATCAATATCTCTGGCCACTGATTATCACCAACGAAGACACAATGCGCACCCTGCAGATTGGCATCCGCTTCTTCATGAATACATTGGAGCGTGGAGCTGATTGGGGCCCCGTCATGGCTGGCTCGATGATTGCATTGGGACCGGCCCTGGTTGCCTTTCTCATTGCGCAAAAACAGTTGGTGCAGGGGGTCGCCATGACGGGGCTGAAAGGCTGAATCGACAGCTCCTGTCGCGCTTGACGGGTAATCCCTGTTGTTGCAACCGCTCTCCAAATCCCGTTGACATTTGGGGAAAAGCGCCAAATACTTGGGCTTCTAACCCTGCAAATTTGATGCGGATTAGAAATGTCAACGAACCAAATCAAGCGTTTCCAATCCTGAGCGTTCAAGCAAATTTTCCAAGATACATTCAAGGTACATTCAAGGTAAATTCACTGTGTAAGGAGAAAACCATGAAACGTTTCCCTGTACTCCTCGCGTTGCTGTTGGCAATTTCACTGGTGCTCGCGGCTTGCCCTGCCGAAACAGTACCGCCCAGTGGCGCGATTGAAGAAGATGCCGATCCGGCGGAAGAGCTCGAAGAATCGACCAGTGATGCCGCGGCGAGCGGTGTTATTGAACTTGAATTTTGGCACGCAATGGGGGGTAACCTCGGCGAGCTCGTTGACGAGTTGGTGACGCGTTTCAATGAAAGTCAGGAGGGCATCATCGTCAATGCCACCTACCAAGGCAGCTACGACGATACCTACAACGCGCTGCTCGCGGCCTTTGAATCGGGTGGCGAACCCAACATCATTCAGAACTTTGATCTCGCCTCGCAGACGATGCTGGACACGGGGCGGCTTGTTCCGGCGCGCGCCTTGATGGATGCCGATGGCTATGACGCGGATATCTTTGTTCCCGCGGTGCGTGATTACTATTCGGATGAGCAGGGCATGGTGGCCATGGCCTTTAACAGCAGCACGCCACTGCTCTATTACAACCAAGATATGTTTGCCGAAGCTGGCGTCGAAATGCCCGAAGGCAGCATGACCTTCAGCGAGTTCCGCGCCCTCTGTGATGAATTAATGGCTGCCGAGGTTGCGCCCTTCTGCTTCACGTTTGGCCAGGTCGGCTGGTATTTCGAGCAGATCCTTGCCAACAGTGGCGGCCTCTATTTCAATGAGAACAACGGTCGCACCGGCCGCCCCACGGAAGCAATCTTTAACCAAGGGCAGGGTGTTGAAGTCTTTACCTTCCTCACCGGGATGATTCAGGATGAATATTCACCCAATCTCGGGAGCACCTGGACGGAGACCGACAGCACCTTTACCACGGGGCAGGCGGCCATTATGATCGACTCGACTTCGGATGTGTCAATCATTGAAAATAGTGACTTCGCCGTGGGTACCGCCTACATTCCTCACTCCGACAGCAGTGAACGCAACGGGGTGGTCATCGGTGGCGCGGCGCTGTGGCTCATCGATTCTGGCGACGGTGATGAAAATGCCGCGGCCTGGGAGTTCATGAAATTCATGGCCGAGCCGGCACAGCAGAGCGCCTGGCACCAAGGCTCCGGCTACTTCCCCGTACGCACCGATGTGACGGAGAGCGATGAGATCCAGAGTTTCTGGGCGGAAAATTCGAACTTTGCCACGGCCTTTGAACAGCTGGCCACCACCGAGACCGAAATCGATGGCAATCCCAACTATGCCGTTCTCGGTGGACGTGCTGGTCCTTTCCCAGCCATTCGTCGCCTGATCGTGGAGGCCTATAGCCGTGTGCTTGATGATGGAATAAGCCCGCAAGAGGCACTGGACGAAGCAGCTCAGAAAGCCAACGAAGAATTGGAAAACTACAACGCCTTCTTTAACTAATCGACGGTGGACGGGCGTCAGATGCCATTGACGCCGCAAGGGGAGAGCAGAGCAGCTTCACGCCACGGTATCTACATACCACGGTGGGGAGTGGCTCTGCTTTTTCATTCTCTGCCCCCACTATGCTAGCCCTGTTTCTGGTCCAGGTACGGGACACCTTCTACAGAATAATTGATATGGAACCACCGATGCGCTGCTCCGAACATTCTCCCTTCCATTTTCTCTTTCCGCCGCTTACTCTGTTGTTGCTCTCGCTGCTGTTGAGTGGCTGTCATATTCACTATTGGCAGCCATCCACGGCCGAGACCCTTGCCGCAACCGTTGTCGAACCATCACCCGCACCAACAGTCTCTACTACATCACAACCACCTGCATCACAATCACCTGCATCACAATCACCGTTGACGCAACCCTCGCCAGCCACAGAACGAGCTGCTCATATCACGGTGGTGTTGGAAGGGCTAATTGGCCCCGTGGGGTTGGCTGCATTGCCCGATGGGACATTGTTGGTTGCCGAGGAAGGAACGGGGGACGATGATGAAAGCGCCGGTGTGACGATGCTCGCGCCCACGGGGGAGCATCGTCGCTTGATCAGTGGCCTACCCAGCAGTCGCGACGCCGGTGATCTGGCCGGGGTTCACCTGGTCAACGTTGATCCCAATGGCACAACCCTCTGGGTTGGCAGCTTTGGCCAAGGCCATCTCTGGCAGTATGATCTGTCGCCAATGGTAGAGCGTGGGGAAACCCTGCCCACCACTCCCTTGACGCCGGCTGATCTGACCCCTGCCCTGCTGCCCCTCAACAATGTGCGACTGGTCAACCCGTTCGACATGACCCATGCCCCCGATGGGCGGCCGGTGGTTACCGATGCCAGTGGCAATGGGGTCGCCACGGCCAATGCCGACGGCACCACTCGCTTTATCCACCGTTTCGAGATGCTCCCCAACCCGCAGCGTGCCACCGATCCCGTTGAAGCGGTGCCCACGGGCATCACCCGCGTGGGCGCGGAGTATTATGTCACACTCTTTGGCGGCTGCCCCTATCCACCGGGCAGTGGACAGTTGGTGGCCATTGACGAGGCACGCAACCAGCATACCATTGCTGCCGGTCTCAATCTGCCCATCGATGTGGTACGCGGGCCAGATGAGACGATTTGGCTGCTCGAATTTGCCCAGTTTCAGCCTGGTGCTTCCTGCTTCGATGGCAGTGGTTATCTGCCTCGCAGTGGCCGGCTGAGCCAGGTGGCAGCCGATGGCACGCTGATCCCCGTGTTGACTGCGTTAGACTCCCCCGGCGCGGTGCTGCCCATGCCCGATGGCACCCTCTACGTGACCGAGCTCTTTGCGGGGCGCGTCTTGCACATTGCGCTCGAAGATCAGCAGCCGCTGGAGAGCACCACGCTGGTTGCATCAAACGCTGCCGAAGCCGAAGATGTAACCGCGGGAAGTACAACAACCCATTTCACTGCAACAACACATTTCACTGCAATAACACATTTCAGGGATGTTGCCAGCGAAGTTGGGCTGTCGTTTCAGCATGGCGCGTTTCGACGTGGCCCCACCATGGATCCCGTCGCGGCAATGGGGGGTGGCCTCTGTTGGATCGACTATGACAACGACGGCTGGCTCGATCTCTATCTCGTCAACAGCCACGCGCTGGATGAAGTGGACCTGTGGCGCGCCGAGGGTGGATTGCCGCGCAATCGGCTCTATCGCAATCAGAATGGCAGATTCATTGACGTGAGCGCGGCCAGCGGCGTGGATGTTGCCCTGCGTGGGAATGGCTGTGTCGCCGCCGATCTGAATCTTGATGGCTGGCTCGATCTGTTGGTGACCGTGGATGGTCCCAACCAGCTCTTTTGGAACAATGGCGATGGCACCTTTCGCGAGGGTGGTGCCACCGCGGGCCTGGCCGCGAATGAATGGAACAGCGCCGCGGTGGTGGGGGATCTGAATGGGGATAACCTGCCCGACATTTTTGTGGCCGCCTATATCGATCTCGACAAGATGATTCCCAAGCCGAGTGGGGCCTTCCCACAGGACTTCTATGGCCTGCCCGATCGCCTCTATCTAAACGAAGGCATCGATCCGGTGACCAAGCTCGCCACCTTCCGCGAGGTGACGGTGGCCGCGGGGCTAACACGGGAAGAGCGGGGGCTGGGCGCACTGCTTACCGATACCGATGGTGATGGCGATTTGGATCTCTACATAGCCAACGACGGCCATCCCAATCGGCTCTATCTCAATCAGCCGTGGCCCGGTGGTCTGCTAGCTGATCCCACGGGGCTGGGTATGCGTTTTGTCGATGTGACTGCGGCTGCCGATGTCGGTGATTCGGGCAGCGGCATGGGGGTGGCCGGGGGTGATTACAACGGCGACGCGCGGGTGGATCTGTTGATCACCAATTGGGATCTGGAATTGAACGCGCTCTATGCCAACGAAACGACGAGCGCGGATCAGCTTGCGTTTCAGTACAGTACCTTCCGCATGGGCATCTCTGGCTTTGGCCGCAATTTAACCGGCTGGGGCGTGCAAATGGCTGATTTTGATCACGATGGCGATGATGACCTGTTGGTAGCCAACGGCCACGTGCCGGTGGTAGACTTGGCCGCGGATGCCGAGTTGGTACACTTCTACCGCAATCGCAGCGTGGAGTTGGCCAGAGCGCCCAGTCAGCGCGCGGGGCCGCCACTGCTCTTTCGCGACGAAAGTACTGATGTGGGGTTGGCGGCCATTGGTCCGCGCATGGCCAGGGGCAGCGCGGCCGCGGATTTTGACAACGACGGCGATCTGGACGTGGCCATCAACACCATTGGGGGCGCGCCGCTGTTGCTGCAAAATAACGCAGCGGAGCAGCAGATGGGCAATTGGGTGCAATTTGTCTTGCCCGACTTTGCGCCGGGAGCGCGTGTAACTGTCGAGCTGAGCGATGGCCGCACACGCATGCGTGAACAGTATGTGGGGAGCAGCTATCTGGCCACGGAAGATCCGCGTCTGCACGTTGGTCTGGGAAATGCAGCGGTGACGAAGGCCACGATCCGCTGGCCCAATGGACAAACGACCGTATTGACGGAGGTGCCGGTAAACCAGCGGGTTGCTGTGCAGCGTTAAGATTGCCGTGCAGCATTTATGGCGTGGGGCTGTCTCCACCGTCGTTGGGAGACAGCCCCAAAATATCTGTGCGAGCACGAACGCTATTCGAGCGCCCGAACTATCGCTTAGTGGCTGAAGCGCAGCTGCGGCGACGCACGCTGCACTTCAGCCGGGCTCGCGTCCGCGGCCACGAGTCGAGCCGTAACAAAGACGCGATGGGTGTTGTTCTCTGGGGGCCAACAGGAGATTAGCGTCAGACGGGCATCTTCAGTCTGTTGCAGGTACGAAGCATTCAACGCTTGCTGTTCGGCGTCGGCATTCCATTCGGGCTGAATGCTCACGGCCTCGACTGCATAGACAAACTCGGTGCCATTGCGATCAATGTGAATCTCTGCACCACGCTCCAACTGCCACAAGTTGCGGAAGACCGCTCCATAAATGTTGTTGTGGCCACTCATCACCACGTTGCCCGATTCACCCGGTGCAGCGCTGTTCTGCAGCCAGCCAACCCCATAGAAAAGCTCGTCCCATTGGCTGATCACGTTACCGTTGGCGTCAGTGGTTGCACCCCAACCGAGCTCTTGCACAGTGGTCTGAATACCAAGCGACGGAATTTGCAGCGCTGCCATTGGTACACCTGCGTGCGCAACCGGCCCAAATTGTGGCAACATAGCCTTGCCATGTAGCGCCGCCCCTTCACCGCTGCCCAGTGCAGCCAGGTTGGCCCCTGTGGTGGGCACACTGGTGGGGGGTGGCACTGTTGCCGTTGCGGTTGCTGCCGGCGTCGGCGTTGCACTCGGCGTTGGTGTTGCCGGCGGTTCCGTGGGAATCAGCGTATTCGTTGCCGTCGGTGTTGCGCTCGGCGTTGGTGTTGCCGGCGGTTCCGTGGGAACCAACGTGTTCGTTGCCGTCGCTGTTGGGCTCGGCGTTGCTGTTGCCGGCGGCTCCGTGGGAATCAGCGTGTTCGTTGCCGTCGGTGTTGCGCTCGGCGTTGCTGTTGCTGGTGGTTCCGTGGGAACCAGCGTGTTCGTTGCCGTCGGTGTTGGGCTCGGCGTTGCTGTTGCTGGTGGTTCCGTGGGAACCAACGTGTTCGTTGCCGTGGCGGTGGCAACTGCCATTGCGGTGATTGCGATGGCTTGCTGTTGGCCGGGGATGAAGTCATCGCCGATGCCATCATCGACAAGTGAGCCCATTGCCACGTGAATCTGATATTCTGTTGGCAGACCGTCGCCGAATCCCGGCAGGGTCGAAAAGCTGGCAATGGTGAACTCGAGATCAGGTACCCTGGCGCTGGTCGCTGCATGAAGCTCGACGCTGTTGGGCAAGGCTTGATCGCCCCACCCCGTGTTGCGCAACTGTTCGCCAATCTGGCCCGTGTAGGGATATGCGGCAAATGTTGAGAGATCCGCCTGATTGCGTACACCGACGACCACTTCAAAGTCGCCATCGGTCCCATCGAAATCGTTGTCGGTATCAATGAGCAGCCCAAAGGACTCGCCCCGACCCCACGCCGCGACATCTTCGCCACCCAATCCCCCTTCGCTCAAGGGTCGGCCGAGGATCTCACCCGTGACATCGGGATTGCCATTGCCATCAGCATCGCCACAGATCACCACACAGTCGATGCCCACATAGAGTATATCTGTCGTGGCATCATAGTGCAGATAGATGGCGCTCATCTCCCAGCCACTCACTGCCTCGGCGGGAAAGTCGGGTGCAGGTAGCGGCACATCGCCTTCCGGATCGGCAAAGCGCAAGGCACTGCCACCGGCAAAATCGGCAGCGGCATCTCCCGTAAAGATGGGCTCCGCGGCCAACAGGCGCATGGTAAACAGAAGCGTCAGAATCACGACAATTGCGCCGAGAATGCCCCATCGGGTCAGTAAGCGTAGTGAATTGGGTGAGAGCGGTTTCCGGTATGAATTCGCATGCGGGTAGCGTTGCATCTCTTCTCCTCCATTGCTGGTGGATCTCAACTTCCTGCTCAACGTTCGGGGTGAGCGGTGATCATTTTGTGAATTTAGATAGCCCATGCAGGTGAAGTGGATTGGGTGTCCGATGTGCTGGTATCGTCCTGCCAGGTGAAAGCCGTTGGTAAGGTGTAGCCTACCTCAAAACAGGAGAATTGGCAACCGAAATATTGATCGAGCTTACAGTATTTGGTACAAGGTTGTGGTCTGTGGGATGTGAAGCATGGGTCGTGGGGTGGCGATGGTTGGGTGTGCCAATAACATTTATCACGACATCGGCAATTTATTCGCAGTAATGGGGGGCAAGCGGGGTAATGATTCTGTAATTTCTCTGTAATTTTTCTGGCGTAACGTAGCGCTATATGCTCATTAGCATACGCACACTATCAGTCGATAGTGATTCCACATTTGACTCGCACATTAATTGTAATGGATAGCAATGGAACAAATTGCAGGTGGCTAGAACATGGTGGGGCAGCGAGAGGTTGAGAGAAAGGGAATGAAGATGCATGCAATCAGGATGACATTTATGTGCACGCTGTTGATGGCTCTCTTTTTTGTTCCGCGCGGAAGTGTGGTCCCCGTAAAGGCTGAGACGGGCGCAACGATCCCACCGCGTAGCCAAGCAACGTACACTGTCGTCTTTCAGAGCACGTGGAGCGACGAAACCCATCCACACGATGATTTTCCCGCGTCGGCCCATTTTTCGCCCCTCATCGGGGCCATGCACACGATCACAAGTTCACTCTGGACACCGGCGACACTGGCCTCGGCCGGAATGGAGCAGATGGCAGAAACGGGAGGCACCACGCAACTACGTGCTGAAATCGTGGCGCTTGGCGAGGCAGCACAACAGACGATTCGTGGACCACGGTTGGGTAGTGCCACCGGCACCGTGACAATTACCGCTCTGACGGTCGAACGTACCCATCCGGCGGTGACGCTCGTCACAATGATCGCGCCCAGCCCCGACTGGTTCGTTGGTGTCCACAGCCTGTCACTGCTTGACGGTGCGGGGAACTGGCGTGATGAAGTGACAATGACGCTCTACCCCTATGATGCTGGCACTGACGATGGCACCGATTACACCGATCCCGATGTGGAGCCGCAGAACCATCAGCCAATCACGGCCCTAACGGGCACCTATCCTTTTTCCGATGCGTCCATTGGCACCTTGACCTTCATCCGGCAACCAGAACAGTTGATCTATCTGCCAGCGGTTCGACGCTAAGCAACTGTGGCCAGACCACTGGCAGATTTCTCAACTGGCAATGACGTTAGTCCAAGGCACGGTTCAACAGCCGCACATTTCGTGCATTGGCCTTGAAGACAGCATCAAAGAGGTCACCGATGATTGGAATGGAACCAATCAAGCCTTCGAGCAGAATGTTGGCAACCATGCGGGTAATCACCGTGCGTGGCACACCGAGGCGCAGTGCTTGGGCCACAATGTAGCTCGAGATGAGCATGCCCGCGGCATCACCCACAACGGGCACCAGGCCGATGATCGAATCGAGCCCGACACGATAGTTGATGATTGGGATGTGAATGGCATTGTCCAACAACCAGGCCAGTCGGTTGACCCGATCGAGAATTCTGCCTTCCTCGGCGTGGCGTCGATTGAATCTTCGTGGACTATCAAAAAAACGATCTCTTTGCATTGCTATTTATCCTCCTCTAGCCAGCATACCACGAGCTAATTCTCGTTGCAGCGGGAATAGATACAGAGGGAGGATAGAAGTTGGCTCTCTACCGTGCTATGCTGTCACCGCATGCGCTTTCAGGTCAGCCAACTCGACGAATTCGAGCGCGGAAATGTGGGTGCTCTCCAGCTTTACGGGCGGTGCTACGCCTGCCTCGAGCGCCTCTTGCCAACGCGGTGCACAGAGACACCAACAGTCGCCCGGTTTCAGACCTGGAAAGAGGTGCTCCGGTCTGGGCGTAACCAGGTCGTTCCCTTGCGCACGCGAATAGTCTAAAAATTCCGCGGTCACCTGTGCACAGATCACATGCACACCGACATCATCCGCGCCCGTGCGACAGTAGCCGTCCCGATAAAACCCGGTGACCGGCTCCGTGCAACAGGATTTCAGTTCTGTTCCCACAACATTTTGCATTTTAATTTCATCCAGCGATTTGACTATTTCAAATTTCAAATTGGTAACCAGTTGCTTGCTGCGCGTGCTCAAATCAGCAGGTAACCTTCATGACGCAGCAGCCATTCCTTGCGCCACAGACCGCCACCATAGCCGATCAGCGTGCCGTCACTGCCAATGACGCGGTGGCATGGCGCAATGATCGAGATCGGGTTTTGTCCGTTGGCCGCGCCCACTGCACGTACTGCTTTGGGATTGCCAATGGTGTCGGCAATCCGCTGATATGATGTTGCCTCGCCGTGGGGCACGTTGAGGAGCGCCCGCCACACCCGCTGTTGAAACACTGTCCCATGAAAGGCGAGGGGCAGATCAAAGTGCTGGCGCTGGCCCGCAAAATACTCAGCCAACTGTGCGATGGCCGTGGTCAACAGTGATGCCTTCTTGACCGGGCGACGCGGTTGCTCGACAAAGTAGAGCGCGGTCAGCGCGTCTGCCGTTGCCCCCAACTCGATCAGCCCCACGGGCGATTCCAGATAGGCAAAGTCGGTGGCGGGTATCGCACGCTGATTGGTCGAGCCTTGATTGGCCGCGTCTTGATCAGGCAAAGCGGTGGCAGGCGAGGGTTGTTCCATTGTTCACTGCTCCGCCTGTGGGTTGCGGGCCAAGTAGTCGACCGTGTAGCTGCAGATTGGCACAACGGCCAGCCCCTCGGCCCGGGCATAGTCGAGCGCGGCTTGGGTGACGGCCGCGGCGACCCCGCGTCCGCGATGGGCCGGGGGAGTCCGGGTATGCGTAACGTAGATCGTCTCCCCTCGGCGTTCGTAATCGACCACCGCAAGCTGTCCACCCACCACGGCTTCAAAACGACTCGCCGCTTCGTTGTGGACGATCTCCAACGTCTCAACCAAATTGGGCTCACTCAGATGGGTCATAAATTCTCACTTCACTCTCTAGCTCATTCAGCAGACGAAAACAGCCCCAATCGTAGCACGTACCCAGCCCACGCCCCGTAAGCGGATATCCAAAACAGGGGCTGCGTTATCGATCAGGATTTGCGCCCGCCCGTGCCATAGAGAAAGTAGGTTGGCGTGGTCCGGACAGCCACATCCCAGCCCAGCGCATCGAGATCCGCGGTCAGGGTGGGCGGGTTATAGTAGATCTTGACGATCTGATACCGGCGCCCATCGTTGAGCAGTCGCTCCTGCACATGCGAAGCTGCCGCGGAGAGATGTTGGTTGGTGGCCGTGGAACTTTCAACATGCAGCGAATCAATGAAGAAGACTCGGCCATTGTCCGCCAGGGCACTATCAACCATCTGCCAGAAGGGAGCGAAGCGTGCGGGCGGCACGTGCGAAAGCCAAAAGCTAAAGAAGATCACATCGTAGCGCCGCGTTGGCTGCCATTCAAAGAGATCTGCCTGCACATAGGTGACGCGCTCATGCTGCAATCGGGCCCGATTGATGGTGAGCGTTTCGGCCGCGGCGTCAATCGCGGTGACCGCATCCGCATAGCGCACCAGTTGTTGCGTCCACAGTCCCGTGCCACAGGCCAATTCGAGCACGTTCCCAGTGGGGCGAAAGGCATCGAGCCGGCGTCGCAGTTCCGCAACGTTGTGAAACCAGGCTGCATTCTCGGTTGCGCCGCGATCATAGCGGCCACGGCGCAAGAACCACTCGTCATATTCGCCCGCGCGAGCCCGGTAGTAATCGATCTGGTCGCGCAGGAACGCGTCGGTGTTGATGCTGGATTGTTCAGGTCGCTCGGTCACTCGCCCCCCTCTTCTCATGCAATTTGATTGGTGCCGATGGCTGAGCTTGTCGAAGCCACCGCTCTTTTGCCCTGCAACGGGTTCACGATGCGTGAGCACCTAACGATCAAGTAACCGTACACTGGTTACTCAAACACAATAATATTCGTGCGATTGCGTTCCACCCACTCCCAATTGATCGCCACACCCAATCCCGGCCCTTGGGGCACGGGAATGCAACCGTTGCTATCTACGGCATCCAGCTCGTCGGCATAGTCGAGATAGAGGTTGGGGTCGTGGCTGGCCGGTGCCTTGGGGTGGAGCAGCCCCATCTCATAGTAGTTGGTGTTGCGGATCGCGGCCATGCACTGGCGTTGGGCCGGGCCGGGACCGTGGAATTCCAGATCCATGCCAATCGATTCGCAGGCATGGGCCAGCTTCATCACACCGGTAATGCCATCGTAGCCCACATCACCGCGCACGTAATCGGTTGCATCGGCCAGCACAAAATCCATGTGTGGCTCCAGCGAGCGCACGTGCTCGGTCTGCAACAGCGGCGTTTTGATCAGTTGGCGCAACTTGCGGTGGGCAAACTGCGAGATCCCCCCATCCCGGAACGGATCTTCGTACCAGAAGAAATTTTGCTCGTCGCAAGCCCAGCCCACCTTAACCGTGTCGCCAAAGGTCTGGTATTCACAAGCTGGATCGAGCATGAGATCGAGCTTGCCACCCACCCGTTTGCCAACAGCGTGCACGTTGGCGATCTCCTGGCTGATCGGTGCACGGCCCCAACCGTGGATCTTGAACGCGGGGTAGCCGAGATCCAGACATTGTTCGGCAAAGTCCGCGAAGGCTTCGGGCGACGAGAGTCCGTTGGGCTGGTGGTCGCCGTGGTAGGTGCTGGCATAGCAGGGGAGATCGCGCTTGTGGCCGCCAAGCAACTTGTAGATGGGCTGATCGTAGAGTTTCCCCGCAATATCCCAGAGCGCGATGTCAATGGGCGCGATCCCAATGCGGGCGACCTGGCGCAACGCCCGGCGCACCTCGCTGTTGATGCGCTCCCGCTCCAGCGCACTATGTCCCTTTAAAAAATGCCAAAATTGGGGCAATGTTGAATACTCGGCAGGGCTACCCCCGGCATATTCGCCAACAATGCCCGCATCGGTAAAGAGCTTGAGCACGCGGCCCGTGTTGGTGATGGTGTTGCCCGGTTCGTAGATGAGGTTAAAGCCGTTGTAATCCTTGCCCATGTCTGGGAGTTGCCATTGATATTCGTGAATTTCCAGCCGGGTGATCTTGGGGTCACTCATCGGGATGCTCCTTTGGTGATGGGGGAGATTGGGATTGGGTTTTCTGCACAGATGGTAAGTCTACCTGCAAGTGAGGAGCACTGCAACCTGAAAAAATGGACGCTGGCCTGCTTACGGATGCAGCAAGCGGCAATTCTCTCGTGCAAAAACTTGCGGGTTGACCACCTGGGCGGGGCGCTGCCCTTGCAGGCTTTGGGCCACGTGGCGGGCAGCTTTGGTAGCCAGCTCTGCAATGGCCGCGTCGGAGTAAAATGCTGCGTGTGGGGTAACGATGACATTGGACAGGTGGAGCAGCGGGTGCTCGGGCGCTGGAGGCTCTGTGCTCAGCACGTCGAGCGCGGCCCCGGCTAACTCCCCTTCGCATAGCGAACTATGCAAGGCATTCTCATCAATCAAGCCACCGCGGGCGGTATTGATGAGAAACGCACTGGGCTTCATGCGGGCCAGCGTTCTGGCGTTGATGAGGTGGCGGGTCTCCGCGGTCAGCGGCGCGTGCAGCGAAATATAATCGGATTCGCGCAGCAGGAGGTCAAGATCGTTCGTGGCAACATCCGGCGCGGCGAGTGCGGTGGGGGGGAGGCGGGGCGTGTACGCGATCACGCGCAGGCCAAAGCCCTTTAGCTTGGGGAGCAGCGCGCGTGCGCTGTTGCCAAAGCCGATCAATCCGACGGTCTGTCCCCGCAGACGGGGCAGCGAGCCCTGGCCCGTGTTGTCCCAAACACCCTCTCCAGTTGCCTGGGTAAAGCTGACCACGCGTCGGGCGCAGGCCAAGAGCAGTGCCATTGTGTGATCTGACACCTCTTCCACACAAAAGTCAGGTACGTTGGTCACCACAATACCCAACGCGGTGGCGTGCTCCAGCGCAATGTTGTCGAGCCCAACGCCGTAGCGGCTGACGTGAACGCAGCGGGTGGCCGCGTCGAGCACCGCAGGTGTGATCGGCTGCCAACAGGTGAGGATGGCGTCTGCCTCCGGTGCCAGCGCCACCAGTTCTGCTTCGTCGCCCTTCTCTGCCACCAGCAGCCGCACGTCGAGTGCTGCCAGCACGGCCCGCTCCCGTTCCAGATTGGGCCACGCATAATCGGTCACCAGAACGTTTTTTGTTGCCACCATTCCCACCCTTTATCTTTTTCTGACTCTTTTTCGCTCGGTGGGCCCATCTAGTTGTGGCCCCATCAACAGAGCTGTTCTGTCGCTTCAGTACCGAAGCAGATGCCGAAGCAGATGCCGAAGCATCGTCTCTCCTATGGCTCTTGAAAGCGTCCGGTCACGCGGTAGATGACTCGCTCGGCAATGTTGGTCGCGAGATCGCCATAGCGTTCCAGTTCGCGGGCGGCCCGCAGCAGATCGTAGTAGGCCTCAACTTGCTCCGCTTCCTGCTCCGCGGCCATCTGTTGCATCAGTTGTTGAAAGCATTGGTCAAAGATGCGGTCTACAACCTCATCCTGGGCCACGATCTGCTGGGCCAGCTCCACGTTGTCGTTGCGATAGGCGGCCATGCTCTGGCGCAACATGCTGCCAACTAGCTCACCCATCTGGCGGATTTCGGTGGGGTGAATGGGCTGCGTGGTATGTTCACGCAGGCGGTTGGTCGCTTTGCCAATTCCTTTGGCCTGATCGCCCATGCGTTCCAGATCGACGATAATATTCATCACCGAGACGATGGCCCGCAAATCGCCAGCAGCCGGCTGCTGCATGACTATGAGTGTAAAACAATCTTCCTCCAGGGCAAAACGCATGGCATTGACCTTTTCGTCCAGGGCATAGACCGCTTCTACAATCTGCGGGTCGAGCGTAGCCAGGCCACGCATGGCCAGCTTCAGCTCCTCGTCCACCAGATCACCCATTGCCAAAATCTTTTTGCGCAACCGCTCCAGTTGAAGTTCAAATCGTTCGCGTACTACCATGAGCTATTCTTCCTCTCCACTATCAGCCATCTTTGCTGTCGACTGTGCTGCTTGGAAGGTGACTTTGAACCATGCCACGGGTTAGCCGCACAGGTTAGCCGCGTCGTCCCGTGATGTAGGATTCGGTCAACGTCTCTTGCGGGTTGGTAAAGATTTTTTGGGTCTGGTTGAATTCAACCAACTCGCCCAGCCAGAAGAAACCGGTGAAATCCGAAGCCCGCGCGGCCTGCTGCATGTTGTGCGTGACAATGACGATCGTGTAGCTAGCCGTCAACTCACGCATCAGATTCTCCACGCTCAGCGTCGCCACGGGGTCGAGCGCGGAACAAGGCTCATCCATTAGGATCACTTCGGGCTTGACGGCAATGGTGCGGGCAATGCAGAGCCGCTGTTGCTGTCCCGGGTTGAGATCGAGCGCGGAATCGTGCAGCCGATGTTTCACCTCTTCCCAAAGCGCGGCCCCCTCCAGGCTCTCCTGCACGATCTGATCCAACGCCCGCCCGTTGGCCATGCTCAACACGCGCGGGCCAAAGGCCACGTTGTTGTAGATGCTTTGGGGAAACGGATTCGGGCGCTGAAAGACCATGCCGATCCGGCGGCGCAACTCAACCACATCAACATCTGAATCATAGATGTTCTTCCCGTCCAGCAGCGCCGTGCCCGCGGCCCGGGTCTTGGGAATGGTATCGTTCATGCGGTTGAGCGAGCGTAGAAAGGTCGATTTGCCACAGCCCGAGGGCCCAATCAGCGCGGTGATCTGCTGCTCGCGGATCGGCAGGTTCAGATGCTTGAGCGCATGGAAATCGCCATAGTAAAAGTTGAAGTCCTGGACTTCCATCTTGTTATTCATTGCGTTGGGCTTCTCTATTTATCTTTTGCACTTAATCTCTTGCACTTGAACTCTTCAAGCGCCGGCATCAACCAAAGCGCCCGGTGATGTACGCCTCGGTCTGCTCCTCTTGGGGGTTGATGAAGATTTTGTCGGCAACATCTTGCTCCACAATCGAGCCATCGAGCAGAAAGGCCGCGCGATCCGCAACGCGCGCGGCCTGTTGCACGCTGTGGGGCACCATGATAATCGTGTAGCTCTGCTTCAGCTCATAGAGCGATTCTTCCACCGTCGCGGTCGAGAGTGGATCCAGCCCGGACGTGGGGTTGTCGAGCAGAACGACCGCCGGTTCCAGCGCCAAGCTGCGCGCCAGACAGAGCCGCTGCTTCTGACCCCCGGAGAGCGCAAAGGCAGAGGTGTGCAGCCGATCCTGTACTTCGTCCCAAAGCGCGGCCTGTTGCAACGACTGTACCACGCGCCGCTCTAATTCGTCGGGCGCGCTAATGCCAGCCATCTTCGGACCATAGGTCAGATTATCGTAGATCGAACCGGGTAGCGGTGTGGGCACGGCAAAGACCATGCTCACGTTGCGGCGCAGCGCGGTGACATCAGTGCCGCGGGCAAAGATATCCTGGCCGTTGATGTAGACGTCACCCTGACAACGCGCGCCTTCGTCGAAGTCACTCAACCGATTGAGCAGTCGCAACAGCGTTGATTTGCCACTGCGCGCCGGGCCAAAGAGCACGAATAGTTCGTTGGGCATCACCTCCAGCGAAATATTATTCAATGCCTTGGTGCCATCGCCAAAGGTATAATAGAGATTCTGCAATGCAATGGTTGGCGTCACGGTTACCATTCTCGCTTTCTACGCATGTTCGTGCGCACCAACGTGGCCACCAGCGTCAGCGACAGGACGATCAGCAGCAGGACCAGCGCGGTGCCATATTGCAGCTCCAGCGGCATGCCCGGCACCTGCGTGGCAATGACATAGAGGTGGTAGGGCAGCGCCATGGTTTGGTCAAAGATGGAGTGCGGGAGTTCGGGCAGATAGAACGCGGCCACGGTGAAGAGAATGGGCGCGGTTTCGCCCGCGGCCCGCCCCAGCCCAAGAATGATGCCGGTGATGATGCCCGGCATGGCGTGGGGCAACACCTGGTGGCGGATCGTCTGCCAGCGGGTGGCACCCAGGCTGAGGCTAACGGTGCGAAATTGTTGCGGCACAGACCGGATCGCCTCTTCGGCGGTGCTGATGACCACCGGCAAGGTCAGAATGCCCAGCGTCAAGGAGCCAGCCAGGATCGATGTACCAAAATCGAGAAAGAGCACGAACGCGCCCAGGCCAAAGAGCCCATAGACGATGGACGGGATCCCCGCGAGGTTGACAATGGCCAGGCGCACCCAACGGGTCAGCCGGTTGTTGCCCGCGTATTCAGCCAGATAGATGGCCGCGGCAATCGCGAGCGGGAATGCCGCGATTGCGGTGCCAAAGGTCAGGAAGATCGTACCCAGCAGCGCGGGCATGATGCCCCCTTCGCGCATGCCGTTGCGGGGCGGTTCCACCAGAAATTCCCACGAGAGCGTGCCAGCGCCGTTGTAGAAGACATAGCCAATGACAAAGATGATCGGCAGTACCACCAGCCCCGCGATCACCGAGATCCCAAAGATGGCCAGTCGGTTACTCTGTTGACGGTTCACAGCTGGCCTCCCCGGCGGTTGCTCCGCTGCACGCCCACCAGCCGCCCGGCCAATGTGTTGATCGCAAAGGTGATGAGAAAGAGCACGATACCAATGCCAAAGAGCGTGTTGTAGTGCAGGCTGCCATTGGCCACTTCGCCCATCTCCGCGGCAATGGTCGCGGTCATGGTGCGCACCGGCTCAAAGAAGAGCCCACTGCTGAGCGCGGGAATGTTGGCCGCGTTGCCCGTCACCATCATTACCGCCATCGTCTCGCCAATGGCCCGACCAATGCCCAACATCACCGCGATGACAACGCCCGAACGGGCCGCGGGCACCACCACGCGCCAGATTGTCTGCCACTGAGTCGCCCCAATTGCCATGGCCCCATCGCGATACTCCTTGGGCACCGCGTAGAGCGCATCTTCGGAAATGCTGATGATCG
Organism: Caldilineaceae bacterium; assembly: GCA_965228585.1. Classification (GTDB taxonomy): domain Bacteria; phylum Chloroflexota; class Anaerolineae; order Caldilineales; family Caldilineaceae; genus JAHBVH01. The sequence goes on along the minus strand of CBDDHX010000002.1, from coordinate 431,917 downwards.
TGGGCAGCGACATGTAGGCAAGGATCAACGAGCCGGTGAACGCGGTGAGGCCGGTCGATGTGCCCAGCTGTTGAATGAAAGGTGCCAGCGCCACCCAGCCGAGGAAACCGAGCACAATCGAAGGGATCCCCGCGAGCATTTCGATTAGCGGTTTGAGAATTTCACGCTGCCACGTCGGCGCGATCTCGCCCAGATAGATGGCGGTGAGCAGCCCCAACGGCACCGCGATGGTCACTGCGCCAATGGTCACGATAAAGGAGCCGACGAGCAGCGGTGCCAACCCGAAGATTCCTTCAATGGGATACCAGCGCACCCCAAAGAGTTGGCGCAATGGAATGTCGAGAAAGGCGGGAAGACCTTCCCGCAACAAAAAGAAGAAAATCATGCCAATGATGAGAATGGTCGAGATGCCCGCGAGGCGGATGATGCTCTCGATGAGCAATTCGCCCCAGCGCCAGCGCGCTCGTCGCGGCGCGTTTGTCCCCGGCCGCACGGTTACGGCTTCTGCACTACTCAAATCGTGAATGGTCATGCCGATCCCTGTCTACTGTTCATTGCGCTACTGTTCATTGCGCTACTGTTCACCGTACGTTTCATTCGTCATCCTCGGGCAGGGGAACGAAGCCCAACTCGGCCACAATGGCCTGCCCCGCGTCGCCCATGATCCAATCCAGATACTCCGCGATGGTGCCGCTCGGTTCGCCCGCGGTGTACATATAGAGCCCGCGGGCAATGGGGTAGCTGCCATCCGCGCCCGTGGCAATCGAGGGCGCTACGTAGGGGTGTTCAGCGTCGATGGCCACTGCGATCATCTTTTCGTGTGCGGGGTCTACATAGCCAAAGCCGTCATAGCCAATGGCATTGGGGTTGCGGCGCAGCTCGCTGGTAATGCCCACCGATGAGGGCATGAGCAACGTCTGAGGCGCAAAGATATCTTCGTTTTCATCGTTGCCCTGGCGCACCACCTCTTCGAGGAAGTAGACGTGGGTGCCCGAATTGGTCTCGCGCGAGAGCAGCACAATTGGCGCGTCGTGGCCGCCGATCTCCTGCCAGTTGGTGATGCGTCCGGTGTAAATATCGGCCAGTTGGGGGATGGTCAGTTGGCTAACCGGGTTGTCGGGGTGCACCACCACCGCGAGCGCGTCAATTGCGACGGTGAACTCGACCGGGGTGATGCCGTTGGCTTCGGCCGCGGCAACCTCTTTCTCTTTCATGCGCCGCGACGCGTTGGCAATATCGACCGTGCCGTTGATGAGCGCGGCAATGCCCGTGCCCGAGCCGCCGCCGGTCACAGCTATCGCAATCTCCGGCTTCACAGTGCGGTAGGCCTCAGCCCACGCCAACGCCAGGTTGACCAACGTGTCCGATCCCTTGTTCTGGATCGCGCGGCCGGTGCCCACCGCGTCGCCCGCGGCCGCGGGGCGCGCACAATTGGCCAACAGCGGCAGCAGCAGCAATGCTGACAACAGCAGTGACAGCCGACCGAGTCTCCGTTGCCCACGGCTTAATCTATTTTGTTTCTTCATCACCCACACTTCTTCTGCAAATAGTCAGGGATACGTAGCTTGAGCTTGTCCAAGGCTGCGTAATCCCATCATTAATAATCATTTGTTAATCATTAACAACAATCGTACCCGGGGAATGTTAACAACCGATTAACAATGCTATCAATTTGCGTGATCTGATTGTGGGCGATCTGATCTGATGCGAGCAGCTCAATAGAGGTCGTCGGTCAGCCCCGGCTCCAGTTCATCGAGCACGTAGTGGCGCGCGGTCGTCTCGATGCGCTTGTGCCCCAATGCCTTCTGCGCCTGACGAATATCCTTACGCGCCAGCTGCGTCCCCACGAAGCGCCGAAAGTCATGGGGCTTGACGTCGTCGAGGCCCGCGGCCGTGGCGTATTTGCGCACCACTTGCCAGACTGCCACCGCGGAGAGGGGGCGCGCGGTGCTGCGTTCTCCCCGGCCATCAAATGCCGTGAAGATATAGTTGCTTGGCACGGGGCGGGCCTGCAGCCAGCGTTGAATGTAGCTGTGAGCCTCGCGGCTGAGGGGGGCCTCGCGTGCCTCCACATCGTTCTTGCCCTGCACCAGCACTACAAAACTGCCCCCCTTGGGCCGGATCTGCGCCGTGGTCAGTACCGCCAGTTCACTCACCCGCAGCGCACCGCTGGCGAGGGTTGCCAGGAGCGCGCTGTCGCGTAGCCCCAGCAACGTGCTGGTGTCGGGCAGATCGCAGACCGAGCGCATGTCGGTGGGCTCGATCCGCACCCGGGCGTTGCCCTTGATGCGATTCTTCATCGCCGCGATCTTTACCCCGGCCACCTGATCAAAGTGCAGGGCTACTTCGCTATTAACATAGCCCTGGGCCGCGGCCTCACGCATCAGCCGCTTGACCGCGCTGAGCATGCGGTTGATGGTATTGGGGCTCTTGTCGGTCTCCTGTGCCAAGTGGGTGCGCCAACGTGCCAGCGTGGTTGCATCCATTGCACGGACAAAGGTATCCGCAAACGCAAGATAGGCCGCAAAGTCCCGCTTGTACATGGCAATGCTCGACGGTGCGAGCTGCCCCGTGAGGATCTCCGCGCCAAATGTCGGGTGGGGCGTCATGGCCGCGGAATGGGGGGCACGGGTAAGTGGTGCGCTCTCTGTGTCCATTGGTTCTGTGTTTGCTCGATCGTTCATAATCAGCCTCCAACATCCGTTGTTCTGTAATTTAATTAAGCTAATTCAATCATGAAAAGAGGAAAAAGTCAAGAGGGGGAACGGTAATATCGAAGGTAGGTGGACTTGGGATAAAGTGGCGCGAGTGCTTGGCTTCGTATAGTTTTGTGGCGGAAGGGCGTGGTCCCGAGAAGAACCGCAGCGTGAAGGCGGTGCTCTTTTGGCCGCCGCGGCCAGCCATGGACCATACAATCACCACTAATCAATCACCACTGTACGGCAATTGTACGGCTGAGTCAGCGAATGCGGCAACGCTGCGATCTACTGGCGTTGGCGGCGCGAGCGAGCAGGATAATTCGGTGGTGTAAGATCCGAGGCGATTCCATCGGCCCCGGCAAGTGAATCTCGTGACAATACTATGCGAAGAATCGCTATCTCTCAATAGCTGCTTAATAGTAGAGTCATTTAATCAAGCTATTTTTTGTTGCCAAAAATGGGTGTTTTTGTATAATCCCTGGAAAATAGACTTACCATCCCCATGTTCACCTCCGTGTATAAACACCACTTTCATGTTGACAGAACGAACTGATGCAATGGTTGGAGCAATTACTTTCCGTAATACCTGCCCGACACCGCTTTCCGGTGGGTTCTCAAACGTACAGTCAACCAGCACGAACGCTGTTTTTGACGTATCTAGCTCCAATGTTGCAAATTGTGCCTCGTGAGCAAATTCACCAGTAAAACGGACTGGTAGCAACAGGTTCATAAGTTACTTTCCGATCTCATGTTGGTTTTGTCTCAGATTGCTATGCGAATATATTGCCACCGATGACAGATACTGATTTCGAAATCAGGGAGTTCTCTATTATGCCTGTACTCCAATTACCCGTGTAGTTGACTGATATCGGACATCTGTCAAGCTACCTCCAGATAGGTTTGGGCAATGTTAATCACTGTTTCCAGCGATAATGACTTTGCTCGCAACTTGGCATTGGCAGCTTGTTGGGATGTTGCTTCTCTCTGCAAGCTCTCCCGTTGCTTTTCAGCGCGCCGCCTTACCTCCCATTCACTTGCTTCACAGTACAGTACAAAATGAAGTAGCGTGAGCGCGTCAGCGAAATCATGGGCATCGGTCATCAATTGTGCCACGCCAGTAAGAATGTTGCAGGCAACTCGGTCGATATCTTCCGCCGACGCGATAACCAATGCTTCCGCAAAAGCAGCAGTGGCTTGCTCTCTCTGTTGAAGGGCCAACCGGCAATGTCCGATTTGGCAGAGCGAGGTTGCTGCCCCAAACTGTTGGCTAATGCGGCGAGCGATCGAGAGTGCTTCTTCGGCCAGCGATAGGCCATGTTTATAGTCTTGCTTGTCGCTCTGCAAAAAGCTGAGATGGTTGAGGGTGACGACACTGCCCTGTTTCCACCCTATCTGATGAGCTGTTCGTAGACATTTCTCCAGAAATTCTTTGGCAGCGGCGTACTTTCCCTGTAATCGAAACAATGCGCCTTGATTGTTGTATCCGAACAGCTGGCTAGCCCAGGCTTGACCAATCTCTTCAAATCCATCTAGCGCTACGGCAAAGAAGTATTCAGCCTCGGCAAATCGTCCCATAGCCGTTGCTAAATCCCCTTGAAATTGCAGGATGTAAAACGATGTTGGATGAGTCTGCTTTAGGTTGGCATAATAGGTCGTGCAGCGCTGCAGAAGTTCTTCTGCCTCACGGTACTTGCCCTGTAGAATATTCACTGCCGCCACACTTGCCAATGCATGATGGCGCGTCAGTTCATCCGAAGAACGGAACAACTCAGCCCCCCTGTGCAACGAGTGACTAGCCGATCTCAACTCGCCCCACCCCCACTGAAGGCGTCCAAAGGTAAAGGTCATGTGGGCAATACCAGAGAGGTGCGTTGCCTCGGTGAACAGAGCCAACGCTCTCTCCAACTCATTTATAGCTCGCTCTTTTTGCCCCAGATCTGAGAATGCGGTTCCTCGCAATTGGATGGCATGGGCAATGTCGATTGAGTGACGCTCTGCATCTTTGTACAACAAGGGCAGACTTTTCTCAATCAAATCAAGCCGCTCCTGCAATGCTTCCTGCTCAATGAATGTTGCACGTTTGAGAAGCAGTGCACCAAGCAAACCTTCATTCCCTGGATTCGATAAGAACGCAGGCCGATTGAGCGTAGAAATCGCGCTATCGAAGAGCAATTTTCCAATTTCGATGAGATTGGTATACCCAAGACAATCGGCAAATGCATCTTTCATCTTGGAAATCGCCGTGACGTTCCTCCGTTGAATTTCTCGTCGCCAGACCTTTTCAACATTAGCAAAATTCAACACGATCCAAGCGTGGGCTTTGTCCCGCTGCTGCCACTCATCTGCCACCTCTTCGGGACGACAGAAGAGCCAGGGCATCGTCGCCAAACGTCCAACAAAATAGTCGCTGTAGCGAGTATAGGTCTCCGCTTCCTCCGTCGGTATGTTCGCCAACATCTCCGCTGTAAATTGGTGGAGCAGACCATGCATACGAAACTGATCATTGGGCAAGCGTTGGATCAGGGAACGATCGATCAGACCAACCAACAGCTGTGGTGTTGTCCCTGCAACGGCCAAGGCACTATCGCGGTCAAAACTACCTTGGAAGACGGATAGTTGTCGGAGTGCTTTCTGCTCTGTTTGGGTCAGCAACATCCATGAACGCTCGAAGACCGTACGCATGCTCCGGTGCCGTTCTGGAACATTGCGCAACGTCGAGTGGAGGAGCTCTGGACTTTTCTCTAGCTCCATGACGATCTCAGCGCATGATAGGGCGCGTACCCAACTGGCTGCCAATTCGATTGCCAGCGGTAATCCAGCCACTGCCTCACAAATGGCGATGACATTGCCTTTCTCCTTATTCAGAGAAAACGCTGGACTTACACGGCGTGCTGCTTCCTCAAAGAGCAGAAGGGCAGCCCCATCTTCATCTCCATCCGAATTTGGATGTGTAATTGTGAGACCGTGTAGAGGAAAGAGAGATTCCTCCAGCAAATTGAGCCGCTCTTGGGATGTCACCAGTAACTTGAGTTGCGGTGCATGTTGGAGCAGATCGGCGAGGAATGTTGCGCCATCTAGTAAATGTTCAATGTTGTCTAGCACCAGCAAGAGGCTGCAATTTCTCAGGTGAGAAAAGAGCGTTTGACGGATATCTGTCCCTTCTGCCTTCACGGATAGTGCCGCAGAAATCACCGCAGGGATCGCGTCTGGTGATTCTACATGGACAAGGGGCACAAACCAGACACCGTCTGGAAAGTCTGCCAATGCGGCCTGGGCAACGGTTAACCCAAACCGGGTTTTGCCAATGCCGCCTGGTCCTGTAATTGTAACGAGGCGGCGCTTCGCATCACGCAACATCCTCAAAACCGCGTCTGTTTCTACCTCTCGTCCAATGAACGTTGTCGCTTGCGTAGGCAAATTGTGCTGTGGTTTAGGCAAATGCTCCACCATCTGCGGAATGGATTTGGTCGCTATTTCTGTTTTGGTAACACCCTCTGTCGTTGCATCGGGAAAGCGCCGTGTACGGATCGCTCTGTAAAGTGCAGTGGTCGCTTCCTCTGGCGGTGCACCGAACTCCTCCTCGAAGATCCGCACACATTCCTCATATTGACGCAACGCCGCTGTTCGTTGACCAGCCTGGGAGTAGAGTTCCATCAGCGTGCGGTGGGCAGGTTCAAAGAGCAGATCAACTGCCAATCGCCGACGGGCATGGACGAGAGCGCGCTCCCACTCGTTGTGCTGCTGATGTGCTGTTACGAGGGTATCCAGGCAACCAAGGAACTGCTGTCGAAGCAGATCCGCCTCAAAAAATTGCCAATCATCAAAGTCGGGGCAATCGTTCAACGTGAACCCTGTTAGAAAGTGATCGCGGTAGAGAGCAGCGGCTGCTTCCAGTTGCTCCAACCTAAAAGTACCCGCGTCCTCTACCTCTCGGAGCAGCTTGCGATACTCCTCCACGTCAACCCAAATGTCAGTATTCCAGTTGAGGTTGACCGTTTCATCCTGAATCAAAAGCCATTCACCAGCAAGTGTGTTGCGTAGGCTAAACAATTCTCGCCGCAGATTGGCCCGCGCCCGCGACTGATCGCTTTCGGGCCAGAAGAGCGTCGCCAGCGTGTCGCGCCGCTGTGCTTCGCCTGTCACGGCCAGATAGACAAGCAGCGCTAGCCCCTTGCGTCGTGGGAGCCGGAGTTCTTCGTCGTTGAGTTCAATTCTGGGGGTGCCAAGGAGATATAAGTGCAATTTTGTCATAGATTCGAAGGGGTGTGGAGTTGTTAGATGACAATCACTTTCCAAGTGACTGTTATTTCTACCTACCAATTTCAACATTGGCTGTTTGCAACGCGGTTTGCAACGCCTGTTGCAACCTTGGAATCACGCCCGTTGCCTATACTGGAATCAAGCAGAACAACGCAACAGCTCACAATAGCAACAGATAAAAAGCAAACGCAGATAAGGAAGCGGCTAAACAATGAATATGCAACCGAATACAACAGCTACTTTGCATCAAGCGAACCGAAAGAACTCAATCCACAAGATCAAGGAGCACACCATGAATCACCACTTTGTCTTCACTTTCGTCCCATCTTTGATGACTGTCATCGCCTTGCTCATCGTTACCGCACTACCAGCCTCGGCCAATTGCGCAACCGTTAATCAGATTCGCGATCGTCAGGAACTCGCAGATTATCATGGTGGAAGCCAAAGTTTTGGTGCATGCACTGGCACCCTTACAGGCAATCCTCATGATCAGATCAACTCTCGGGCTGAGCTGGCTGAGTACCAAGCTGCCGTTGCTAGTCAAACCTACTTTGTCAATGAGACTAACACAGTTGCAGAAGACAAGCCATTTGACCAAATCGCAGACCGGGCCGAATTGGCAGCATATCAAGCATCCATTACCATCCCATCTATTCCTCACAGCGAAGAGTATACCATGACAGCCATGAAGTAACATTCCACCCTTGAGCAACATTTAATCGGGTGCGTCCCATTCTTGGGGACGTACAGAAAAGGAGCAGATTGAGCATCCGCTTTCGGCCCCAAATGTGGTACGCACCCCATTTAATTCGTATGGTGGACAAATCGGCAAAAGCGTGGTCTACTACCCCTACCGGCCGGCCGATAGCGGCGGCCGGTAGGGGACTTTTTCGTAGTGTAATCAGCAATGATGAGGAGTGTGAAGAAAGATGAAACTTGCAGTTGGAGGCGATCACGCGGGGTTTCCCCTGAAGGGACCGGTGATCGAGAAGTTGGAAGCGTGGGGCCACGCGGTTACTGACCATGGCACCCACAGCACAGAACCAGTCGATTTCCCCGATATTGCACGCAAGGTCTGCCAGCAGATCCGCAACGGCGAGGCGGAGCGCGGTATCCTGGTCTGTGGTACGGGCATCGGCGCATCGATTGCAGGCAACAAGTATCCCGGCATTCGGGCCGCGGTCTGTCACGACCACTACTCGGCTCACCAATGTGTGGAACACGACAATGCCAATCTGCTTTGCCTGGGCGCGCAGATTGTTGGGGATCGGGTGGCGTTCGAGCTGCTCGATGCCTTCCTCAACGCCCGCTTTAGCACGGCAGAGCATTTCCGGCGTCGGGTGCAAAAATTAGCGGAATTAGAGCAGTGGGCCGCGGATGAAGTAAATCGACAGCGTTGACAGCCGCCCTCGCTGCCCAATGCAAAGACGGGGAGATCTGAGGCATGAGCAATAGATCTCCCCGTCTTTTGTTCCGGCCCTGCTGAGCACGGCACCTATAAAGATCCCCCTGATCTCACAAGCGGGCAAAGACCCGTTCCGCCGCGGCCATGGTCTGCGCAATTTCCGCATCACCGTGTGCCGTCGAAATGAAGCCAGCTTCATACTGGGAAGGGGCAACATAGACACCTTCTGCCAACATGCCTTGGAAATAGCGGGCAAACCGGTCGGTATCCGCGCTGCTGGCCGACGCCCAATCGGTCACCGGGCCCGGGGCAAAGAAGAGACCAAACATGGTGCCCACCCGGTTGTGCGCAATCGAGATGCCAGCGCTCTCCGCGGCCGCAGCCAACCCTTCCATCAGCGTCGCGCCGGTGGCTTCCAATCCATCCCAGACGCCTGGCTCTCGGATCGCCTTGAGCGTCTCGATACCAGCCGTCATCGCCAGCGGGTTGCCCGAGAGCGTCCCCGCCTGATACATTGGCCCGACCGGGGCAACCAACTCCATCACATCGCGACGTCCACCATACGCGCCCACCGGCAGCCCCCCGCCGATCACCTTGCCCAGCGCGGTCAGGTCGGGCTTGACGCCATAGAGCGCCTGCGCGCCACCGGGATGGACACGGAAGCCAGTCATCACTTCGTCAAAGATGAGCAGCGCGCCATCGTCGGCTGTTACCTTGCGCAACCCTTCCAAGAAGCCAGCTGTTGACGGCACGAGCCCCATGTTCCCAGCCACCGGCTCAACGATGACCGCGGCGATCTGGCCCGCAAACTCCTCAAAGAGCCGTTCTACCGCGGCCAGATCGTTAAAGGGCGCCACCAGCGTGTCTGCCGTGGTGGCCTGGGGCACACCTGGCGAATCGGGCAGCCCCAGCGTTGCCACGCCCGATCCAGCCTGCACCAGCAGAAAGTCGGCGTGTCCGTGATAGTTGCCCTGAAATTTGATAATCTTGCTGCGTTCAGTGTAGGCACGGGCCAGACGCAGCACACTCATGGTTGCTTCGGTACCCGAATTGACAAAGCGCACCATCTCGATGTTCGGCATCATCTCCGTCACCAAGCGGGCCAACTCGACTTCCTGGGCACAGGGCGCGCCATAGCTCGTGCCGTTGAGCACCGCGGCTTGCAGCGCCTGCACCACGCGCGGGTTGGCGTGCCCCAGGATCAACGGTCCCCAAGACATAACATAGTCTACATATCGGTTGCCATCGACGTCAGTCATGTACGCGCCCGCACCTTTGTCAATAAAGAGCGGTTGCCCACCAACTGCCTTGAAGGCCCGCACCGGCGAATTGACCCCGCCGGGCAAGAGCTGCTGCGCTTCAGCAAATAGCTGCTTCGATCTCTCTATAGATCCCATCTCTCTTCTCTGCTTCCCATTTTCTCTGTTGCCAATCTAACATTCCCACCCGAGCATTTATGTTGCCGATCACTGCACTGTGTTACTGCACTGTGTCGGTTGCTGTGCCGGTCACCGGTGCGTGGGTGGGCCAAAGATTAGCTAGCTTTGTCTCTCATTCAAACGTTCGCTCAACGATAACGTTCGTTCAAGTATGCAGTGGCCGCCGTGGCTGCGGCCTCGCCTTCTCGAATACAGTCGGGGATGCCCACACCTCGATAGGCCGCGCCCGCGAGGAAAAGCCCAGGGTGCGCCGCCAGCCGTTCGGCGATGGTTGCCAACCGTTCGGTGTGCCCCAGGTTGTATTGGGGCATGCTCAGGGGCCACCGATAAACGCGCTGCAAGCGTGGTGCAGCGGTTGCGGTAAAAGAACCGGCCAACTCAGCTTGAGCCATCGCCACTAATTCTTCATCCCCGAGTTGCGTCACATCGCGGCCACCATAGTGACCGATGTAGACGCGGCAGAGCAGAAGGTCGTCGGGTGCGCGGCCCGCCCACTTGTTCGAACTCCAGGTGCAGGCAAGCACTTCGCTGTTGGCGATGCTGGGCACAACATAGCCGTAGCCGGTGGGGACCGAACTGAGATCGGCTTTGCGATAGGCAAAGGTAACCAACGCCGAAGACGCATGGGGAATCTGCGCGTGCGCCGCGGCCAGGGTTGAATCGACCGCGGTGAGCAAGTTGGCCGTGACGTGAGCGGGCGTCGCAACGATCAGCGCATTTGCCGTTCGTACTTCCCCACTTGCCAATACCACCCGGTAGCCACCGGTGGCAACGGACTCAACGGCTTTCACCGCTGCCCCCGTACAGAGCGTGCCAGCGGGGATCTGCTCGACAAGGGCATCGACCAGCCGCCCCATGCCACCGGTGAGCGAGACAAAGGGGGGATAATCGGGCGTTCTGTTGTCAGCATTCGCTGCCCGTGCCGCGGACGTTGCGGTCAATCCCCGCAGCAGACTGCCGTGCTTGCGCTCCAACTCGCGCAGCTGTGGAAAGGTGGCGGCAAGGCTCAATTGCGTGCCATCGCCCGCGTAGATCCCACTCATCAGCGGCTCGATCAATTTTTCGTAGACCTCTGGCCCCAGTCGCCGGGAAACAAAAGCGGCCACGCTCTCATCTGCCGTGCCGGGGGCCGGGGGCAGCGTGGCTTCTTGTGCCAACCGTGCCTGCCCCGCGGGCGAGATCAATGGGTTATCGGCCAGTGCATCGAGATTCGTTGGGATCATGCCCGTCAGCCCCGTTGGGAGCGGATAGAAAGCATCATCAAAGCGGATCTTGGTCTGATCGGCATGTTCGGGGCGGCGACCCGTGAGTTGATCGGCAAGGCCCAACTCTTCACAGAGCCCAACCCCGCGCGGCTTGCGCGCCAGAAAGCTATCGGGTGCACCCTCGACCACCAACCCATCGAGCTGCTCGGTGAGGATTTTGCCTCCCAGGCGTTCCGCCTGTTCCAGCAGCGTAATCGAATGGGTGGGGTCTAGTTTGTGCAGACGGTGGGCCGCGGCCAGGCCACTGATCCCACCACCAATCACCACAACTTTGCTCATCGTTCTACTTTCATTATAGGCTCTTTACAGTTGATAGCCAGGTGGCGGCTATGCCAGCCACGGCTTGACCCGGGCTTCAATCTCATCAACAAGGGTTTGGATGAAGAGCGGATCGGTGTTGAGCGCCGGTGGTCGCTCCAGCCGCACCCCATGCTCCTTGGCCGCGGCCTGAGCTTCAATATCAATATCAAAGAGAATTTCAACGTGATCCGAAACAAAGCCAATCGGGACGCTCACGATATTCTTGATGCCCTTGGCCGCCAACTCGGGGATGTACTCTTCCAACTGTGGCCCCAGCCACGGTTCGGGGCTGCGTCCAGCCGATTGATAGCTCCACGACCACTGCTCGTCCCGCAGCCCGGCACCTTGAGCAACCAGCGCCGCGGTTTCGCGCAGTTGGCTGTCATAGGGATCACCCATTTTGACGATGCGCACCGGCAGGCTGTGCGCACTGAAGATCACATGCACCTGATCGCGCTCGGCTTCTGGCCACCGCGCCAGCCCATCCCGTACCCGGTTGGCCAGCGCTTCAATGTAAAGCGGCGCGTCGTGATAGCTATCAATGTGGCGGAAGTCAATGTCGCCGTGGTACATCTCCAGCCCATCCGCAATCTTGCCCTGATATTTGGCCACGCTCAGTTTGCTGTAATGGGGGGCCAACACCAAGCTGACCGCATGGGTGATCCCGTCGGCAATCATCTCGCCCACCACCTCTTCGATCCACGGTGCCCAGTGACGCATACCAAGATAGCACTTGAATTTGGCGGGATCCAGCTGCGCGGCCACCGCGTCCACCTGCTCCCGGCTAAAGGCCAGGAGCGGCGACTTGCCACCAATTTGACGATAGTTGTTGGTGATCTCTGCCAGCACGGCAGGCGTTGTGGGTCGCCCGGATCGAATATCCGCTAGATAGCCGGGGATCTCTTCCAATGAATTGGGTCCCCCATAGGCCATGATGAGCACACCAATGGGATAGTTAATTTTTGTCATTTTGCCCGTTCTTCATATCTAATCTAAAGTGGGCTCTGTTTGAAGACAGTAGTTCCGGCAAGCGGGAAACCTACCGTTTTCAAGCCAACCGCACTGTAGTACATCCCGGCGGAAATCAGGCCACACTTATTTTGTCGCTTGCACTCAGGTTGGATGGCCAGATTGACTGCCGTGGTATTTACGCCCAACAGTACTAGTCGCGAAGACCGTTCGCTATTTCTGACTGCACGCCGCCGGCAGGCTCTTCTGCGTATGGACGTCATGGTGCTCAATTTGCCTTTGTTGCAGCGTGGCTTGCGCTCACCCGTCAGCAGCCGTCTGTTCGCGTGCTGTCTTCTCGTGTACATAGTCGACCAGACGCTGCACATTTTCAATTGGTGTGTTTGGCAGAATGCCGTGACCCAGGTTAAAGATGTGGCCGGGACGACCAGCCGCGCGTGCCAACAGATCGTCGGTGCGGTGCTGCAGTTCGCGCCAAGGGGCCAACAGCGAAATCGGATCCAGATTGCCCTGGATGGGGCGTTCGTGGCCAATCTTCTCCCAACACCAATCCAGCGGCATGTGCCAATCCACGCCAATGACATCGCCACCACAGGCCACCACTTCTTCTAGATAGCTGCTGGTGCCGGTGCCAAAGTTGATCACAGGCACACCGGCACGGGCAACCATGCCATAGAGCATTTTGTTGTAGGGCTGCACATAGCGTATGTAATCGCTTTTGCCCAGGGCCTGCCCTGCCCACGAATCAAAGAGCTGCAAGGCCGATGCCCCGGCCTTGGCCTGCTTGAGCAGGTAGTCAGCTTGCACCGTCACCAGCTTGATCATCAGCCGCTTCCAGGCCGCGGGCTCGCTATACATGAGTGCTTTGGTCTTGGCAAAATTCTTGCTGCCGCCCCCCTCAATGGCGTAACTGGCCAATGTGAAGGGTGCACCGGCAAAGCCAATCAGGGGAATATCGCGCGGATCAAGCTCCTTGACCACCAGCTCGATCGCCGCCAACGTTGGGCCCATGCTCTCTTCCGCTGGCGGCGTCGCCAACAGATCGATGTCGCGGGCGCGCTGGATTGGGTTGTGGATGCAGGGGCCTTCGCCTTTGATAAACTCCAGGTCGAGGCCCATTGAGATCAGCACGGGCAGAATGTCGGAAAAGATGATCGCCGCGTCAAAGCCAAATGCATTGATTGGCTGGAGTGTCACCTCCGCGGCCAATTCGGGTGTGCCGATCACTTCCAGCATGGTGTGTTTCGCTCGAATGGCGCGATAGTCAGCCATGTAGCGCCCGGCCTGCCGCATGAGCCAGATGGGCGTGTACTCAGTCGGTAGCCCTTGGCACGCACGCAGGAAAGCCGCGGTTGGTGCCGGCTCTTCGCTGCTAGCGGTTGTTGCTGTCATTGTGGATTCACTATGCGCCATGGGTCAGCCCTGCCTTTGCGTCGTCGATCAATGTTGCCTGCCACACCACCTTGCCGACGAAAAACGGACCGAGATGCTCCAGATGCAGCGCTGTCTGTTTGGTCTTGCGCATGCGTTGCACAATGCTGGAGAGCGGGTGCAGCTTTGGCCCCAGCAAGGCAATCACAAAATCGTTGTCATTCTTGTCCAGCCCATGACAGGCGAGGCGGATGTCGTATCCCAGGCCAACTCTACCAAATGAGCGGCCAATCCCTCCATGTTCGCTGAGGATCACATTCTGCTCTTGCTGTGAAAGTTGCTCAAACGACCCAGCACGACGCAGTGGATACCAGATCGCCCATTCCAGGTTGGGATCTACCACTCGCCCACGGGGGCGGCCAATCAGTGTCTCGTGCAGATCAGATTCATAGCCAATGGCATAGGTACGGCCAAACATGGTGTATTCTGGCTTGGGCGTTAGTTCGTTGAAGGGTGGGTGGTTGTAAAAGGTGCGCATATCCGTTAGAAAATAGTCGGGATCTTCGCTAAAGGTTACCAACCCAACCCCTTGCGGATCATTGATATCCGCGTAGAGCGCCCCCTGCACCTTTGCCGTGGCCAGCGCATCGGTCAGCCGTTTGATGTTGGTACAGCCGCCAAAGGCCATGAATTGCATGTAGAGCCGCTTGTCCAGCGAGATTACCTCGCCATCCTTGCGCCCCTTTTCTGCAATATCCACCTCTTCCAGCGGATTGCTCTTGGCCACACTCTTCTCCCGATCCGCGATGTTGAGTCCATTCGGTTTTGCCATTGCATTTCCTCTTTGAAATTGAAACAGATAATCGATTTTAGCCAGTCGTGTCACCTATCGCTGCGCACGCTTACGCCGCCGTTGCCAACCAACGGGCCGCGTCCTTGGCATGATAGGTTATCATGCAATCCGCGCCAGCGCGTTTGATGCCCAACAATTTTTCCAACACCACCGTCTCTTCATCCAGCCAACCATTGGCCGCGGCGGCTTTGATCATCGAATACTCGCCGCTCACGTTATAGGCAACCAGTGGCAGTTCGGCAAAATGAGTGCGCAGGCGGTGGATCACATCCAGATAGGCCAGCGCAGGCTTGACCATCAAAAAGTCGGCCCCCTCCTGCAGATCCAACGCGGCCTCGCGCAATGCCTCGCGTGCATTGGCCGGGTCCATTTGGTGGGTTTTGCGGTCGCCAAATTTGGGCGCGCCGTCGGCCGCGTCGCGGAAAGGGCCGTAAAAGCCCGACGCATATTTCACGGCGTAGGACATAATGGGCAAATGCTCGTAGCCCGCGCCGTCGAGCGCTGCCCGGATGGAACCGACCATTCCGTCCATCATGCCGCTGGGCGCAACAATATCGGCACCCGCTGCCGCGTGGGAAACCGCCACTTGCCCCAAAACGGGCAGCGTTTCGTCATTCAACACGTACCCTTCATCCAGGTGTGCGTGTTGGTGCGCCGGGTCGTTGAGCACCCCACAGTGACCGTGATCGGTATACTCACAGAGACAGACATCGGTCACCACCACCAGATCGGGATTGGCGCGCTTGAGTGCTCGTATCGCCTGTTGTACGATCCCATCATCGGCAAAATTTTCCAGCCCAATGGGATCTTTTGCCGCGGGCAGGCCAAAGAGAACCACCGCTGGAATATTGAGCGCCGCCAATTCGTCTGCTTCCTTGGCCAGTTGATCGACCGAAAGTTGGAAAACACCGGGCATGGATGCAATCGCGGTACGCACACCGTTGCCGTGGGTCACAAAGAGTGGATAGATGAGATCGGCGGGGGTCAGCACAGTCTCGCGCACCATCGAACGCAACGCCGCGGTGTGGCGCAAACGGCGCGGTCGGATGGCAAGACGCGTCGCGGAACTACTTTGCTCGGCAGAGACAGGCTTGTGCCCTGCAATGGTGAGTTGAGACGAAGGTCGGTTGATGGAGAGCATAGACGCTTCTTTCAAGCAATGAAAAGTGGTGATGAATGAGAAATGGTGACTAACGATAATAATCAACAATAGCCGCGAGCAATCCCGGTATTGTGTGCTCAGTCGCCACAATATCCACGTGCAATCCAAGCTCACGCGCGGTCGCCGCTGTCACCGGACCAATGCACGCGATTGTCTCCCCAGCAAAGGTGGGGGCACTGCCATTGGCGGCCGTCAACGCCTGTACCAGATTGCGTACTGTCGAACTGCTGGTAAAGGTGAGCAAGTCGACCCCTTGCTTCAAAGCACACAGGGCCGTCAGATCCAGATCCGCGGCCAATGTGCGATAGATGGGAATCGCCGCAACGGTTGCACCCTTGGCCTGGAGCCGCTCGGCCAAAGTTTCACGGGCGATCTCCGCCTGTGGTAACAGGATCTGCTCTCCCGCGACCGTACCCAACCCATCAACAATCGCCTCGGCCACATAGGTCTCTGGCACAAATTTGGGGAGGATGCCATGGGCACGCAGCGCGTCGGCCGTTGTCTGCCCCACCGCAGCCACAGCCAGATCAGCCCATGCAGACGCGGGAATTTCCAACGCTGTCAGCCGTTCAACCACAACACCCACCGCGTTGACGCTGGTAAAAATCAGCCATTGAAATTCATGCAGACGTTGGAGTGCTTGCTCCAAGTCGCTCAGATCGGCCATTGGTTCAATTTGAATTGTAGGGATCAACAACGGAGTGGCACCCAATTCTGTGAGCGCATTGGCAAAGCTGTCGGCCTGTGCAGCCGCGCGGGTGACAACCACTTTTTTGCCAGCCAATGGTCGCGCGTTTGCAGACTGTTGTGCATGCTCTGGAAGAGCGATGCCCGTGCGCGCCTGTTCCAGCAGCTTGGTAGCCCCCTGCTGAATTGCTTCAAGCGCAGCCTGTTCGCCAATCTGGTGCGAGCCCTGTTTGGTCTGACGCTGCTCTTTTACTATACGAATCACATCGCGGCCATCTGTGGAGCCAACCAGTGCAGAAAGTTGTAGGGAGCCCCCGGGTGTCAAAATGGCATGAGCGGCAACGGGCGCCGAACAGCCGCCCCCCAAAGCGTGCAAAAATGCGCGTTCGGCAGTGACCGCGGCGCGCACAGTCTCATCATCAAGCGCGGCCAGCAATGTCAGGGTGCGCTCGTCGTCTGCACGGCACTGCACGGCCAATGCACCCTGGCCCGGCGCTGGTAACATCACTTCCAGCGGCAAGAGCTCTGTTGCGTGCGCCAGGAGCCCCAATCGCTCCAGCCCCGCCACGGCCAGCAACGTCGCCGCGTAGTCACCACCGTCACCATCCAACACCTTGTGGAGACGGGTCGGTACATTGCCGCGTATCGAG
The DNA here is from genome assembly GCA_965228585.1 of Caldilineaceae bacterium. Classification (GTDB taxonomy): domain Bacteria; phylum Chloroflexota; class Anaerolineae; order Caldilineales; family Caldilineaceae; genus JAHBVH01. The sequence goes on along the minus strand of CBDDHX010000002.1, from coordinate 414,857 downwards.
CGAATCTCTAGATCGGGCCGTTGGGCCAACAGTTGTGCCGCCCGCCGGGTGCTACTGGTCCCCACCACTGCGCCTTTCGGCAGCGTTGCCACCGTCCAGCCATTGCGCGCCACCAGTGCATCGCGCACATCGGCCCGGGCTGTAATGGCACCGAGCGTCAGCCCGGGGCTATCTTCCACCGGCAGATCTTTGAGTGAATGGACCGCCAAATCGATTGCACCGCTGCGCAAAGAGTTTTCCAATTCCGCGGTAAAGAGTCCTTTGCCACCGATGGCTGGCAGTGGCTTGCCCTGGGCCTGGCTTTTGTCGCCCTTGGTGACAAAGGGCACTTGCATACAATGGATATCCGGCCACGCTGCTTCCAGCGCGCCCATGATGTAATTGGTCTGCCAGAGTGCGAGATCCGAGGTGCGTGTACCAACGGTAAGTTGTTGTGGTGCAAGCATCATGATTGACTCACCAGTTCATCGCGCGGAGTCTGAAACAGTGTCGATGCTGCGCAACCGCAAAGTGAATCTTCTGTATCGAGCAGACCTTCCTCCACTATACATTTGTCTACACATTTGTCTACACATTTGTCTACGATGCCTTCATCTGCGACACCTTCATCTGCGACACCTTCATCTGCGACACCTTCATCTACGATACCTTCATCTACGATACCTTCGCCGACGACACATTCCCATGCCAAGTCGAGGCAATTGCGTGCAGCGCTATTGCTGCTACTGTTGCTGTCACGCTCTTCCAGCGCAACCGGCTCGGGCAACTCTACCTCTAGCGCAAAGAGATCACGCACCAGTGCCGCATAGTGGGTGCCATCTGCCGCGGCCGCGCGCGCTTTGAGCCGGACCGTTGGCTCATGCAACAGTTGGTTCACCAGTGCATTGGAGAGATAGTGCAGCTGTGCTGCGACCGCGTCGTCCACCGTGCCTTGTTGGCGTTCCAAGTGATTTATTGTCCGCTCAACCACAAGTTGCCGCGTCGCTTCGGCCTGTTGACGCAGCCCCACCACCACCGGGCGCAACCGCAACTCGTGCCATTCCTGGCGCCACTCGACCAACAGCTCGTCAATAATAGCGTTGACCCGCGGCATCTCTGCCCGACGAGTGGTCAACGCTTCATCCACCGCCGCGCGCAGATCATCCACATCGCGCAGTTGTACGTTGGGCAACGTGCCAACCGTCGTTTCAATATTGCGTGGGACCCCCAAATCGAGAAGTAGCAGGGGGCGTCCGGCTCGTGTGCTCATGGCAGCATCGACGAGATCAGCTGTGATGACCGGTTGCTGCGCGCCAGTGGCCAACAGCACAACATCCACCGTCTGCAAGACCGTGGGGAGCATTGTCCAAGGCGCCGCCGTTGCATCAAACTCCTTGGCGAGTCGTTCCGCTTTGGCCTGCGTTCGGTTCAGCAATGTCACTTGCCCACCCCGCGCCTTGATGCTCTTTAGTGCCAGCTGTCCCATTTCCCCCAGCCCAATGAGTGCCAACTTCTTCTGCCGCAGATCCCCGGTCAACTGCCCCGCCAAGGCCACGGCAGCCGAACTCACGCTAACGGCATTGGTGCTGATCTTGGTTTCGGTGCGTGCTCGTTTGCCCGCGCGGATCCCCGTGCGAAAGAGCAGGGCCAATGCTGGGCCCACGCTCTTGACGGCATGGGCATTTTGCAGCGCGCCGCGCACTTGGCCAAGGATTTGCCCTTCGCCCATGACCAGCGATTCCAACCCAGCGGCCACGCGACAGAGGTGGTGGACGGCTGCTTCGCCCCGGTAAAAATAGAGATGATCGACAATCGTACCGGGGGCAAGCGATTGGGTGGTGGCGATCAGATCAATCAGTGGCTGGAAGATCTCCCCGTTGTCTGGAGCAACGGCTGCGTCATGTGCGGCCTCACATGCTGTCTCGGCCACGTAGGCATAAAGCTCCAGCCGATTGCAGGTGCTCAACAGCACGAGCTCTTCAATGGCAGCGGTACAGAGATTAGCTGTCGGCCATTGGCTCAGTTGCTCACGTAATTCAACAGGGGCGGTTTGATGGCTCAAACCGACACAGACAAGGCGATCGATCTTCATTGCGGCACAACCCTTTGTTTACGGCCAATTGAGAAAGATGATGTTCCCCGAATTCAGACCAGGAGAATCGAGAAATCCCGTGCTCTGTATGGATCATTTGGTCATTAGATTTGGCCAAAAGAAGTCAAAGTGCGATGTGGGCCTTCTCCGGTAGGTTCAGATGAGAATGCGCCATCGCAAGGTAACTGTTCCTGCTTTTGGTATAATACTGGTATACTTCTGACCCTACTATCCCTATGAGTTGGCCCAATGTTTGGCCAACTGGCTGGTTCGGGCAGCTTCTCTGGCAATCGTGATCCACCAAAATGATCCCGATTATCATAGCTCACTTGGATTAATTCTAAATTAGTGCGAGATGAAGTAACCCCAGTGAAAATCTATGTAAATCTCAGTTAATCTATTAATATAGTAGTCTTTCACCTGGAATATGTCAAACTCTGCCCCTCTTGTGAAATAATCTACTATCAACGCGAAGAGGCACAGCGCCCCACCAACATTCAGGGGGTGCTGTGCCTCTTTTACAATTTTGCACTGTGCTGACGGCCACATCCAGCGGGTCAGGTGAATTCGCTATGGACGGGGACGTTCTGACCAGATCCGGTGCAGCCATTGTTTTAGCTGCTTGACGCGCCGTGGCTGGCGGCCATTGCTGCCAATCGAAATCACCATCTCCCGTTGCTCGTCTGCCACTGTTTTATCTGCCGGGTCATCTGCCAACCGCAACACCGCTGGCGTGTGAAAGTTGCCCGCGTCGGCCCAATCGGCAACGTTGCAGAGCAGCTGACGTGACCGTGCTTCCACGGCGATTTGCTGGTTCACTGCACGCGAGTCGGTGGTGGCAAAAGCCAAAAAGGCGTCATCTAGATCCCCAGGCCGATAGGGCCGCCGCTCCCACGTAATTGTGCCATCCGCTGCCCACCGTTGGATCTGTGCGGTTGCGGTGGGTGAGACCAACCGCACTTGCGCGCCACCGGCAAGCAGGGCACCGATTTTACGTTCACCGATCCGCCCACCACCGACGACGACGGTGAGCACCTCCCCCAATCTCGTCAGGTAGATGGGGTAAATGGCCTTAGCCATGAGTGGGTATGGAGACCGCAACGTCAGGCGTCGGCATGGGCCAGGTAAGCGCGGTCTCGGCCAGCGCCTCTTCGATCAATTGCTCAGCGGATGCATCGCTTGCGGGTTGGAACCAGGCCAGTTCATCATGCAGGGCCGCAACATCGCCGATGACAATGACCGCGGGGGAGCCCAGCTTGGCTACACGCAATGAGAAGGCGATGGTCCCCAATGTGGCGCGCACAACTTGCTGCTCATCGGTTGTACCCCAACGCACCGCCACCGCTGGGGTATCGGCCGAACGGCCAGCGGCAATCAGCCTGGTGGCGATCTGCGCGATCTTGCCAACGCCCATCAAGATCACCAACGTGGGCAGCTTGGCGAGCGTCGTCCAGTCAGTGCCGCTGCTTTCGCTGCAATCGTGCCCCGTCACCACCGTGAAACTTGTGGCAACCCCCCGTTGGGTAACGGGAATACCCGCATAGGCTGGCGCGGCCACTGCCGAAGAGATCCCCGGCACAATTTCGAAAGCCAGCCCCGCGGCGCGCAGAGCCAGTGCCTCCTCGCCGCCACGGCCAAAGATAAAAGGATCGCCCCCCTTCAAGCGAACAACGGCCTTGCCCGCAGCCACCCGCGCCACCAACAGGCAATTGATCTCCGCTTGCGAAGCGGCGTGATTGCCCGGTGCTTTGCCCACGAAGATCAATTCGGCATCGTCGCGGGCCTCTGCCAGTAACTCAGATGAGGCCAGACGATCATAAATGATCACATCGGCCCGTTGGATCAGACGTAGACCGCGCACGGTAATCAATTCGACATTGCCGGGTCCTGCCCCGACGAGATACCCTTTGCCGGCAGTGGGCGCGGCCTTGGTTGCGGCGCGGGAATGTTGGGTTACATGCATCATAAGTACAAACTTCCTCAATCTATTAACCGAATAGAGAAAACAAATAAACCTTGCACGGTGCGGCGTGAGCATTCTCTCATGCGCACATCCAGCGTTACCATGAGCGCTTGGTGAGGGCTATTTTTGAGCAACCACCCCCGTGCAAAGATAGCAGGTAGCAACTTGAGTTATTAGTACATCCCGGCGTAAAAAAGCCCATGGCAACCTGACCCATTTTACGCAAGTAGCCTGGGCTTGTTTACCGCCGTGGTATTTACGCCCAACAGTATTAGCAGTCGTTCCACCCAGGGAACCGTCGACATCTGACATCGGGGCGAAGCCCAACCGCGACTAACATTGATACGAAGCCATGATCCGTTCAGCCGTCACCTGTACCAGAAACGGGTCGTAATCAAGATGGTGGGCCACAACGAGCGTCATCCGCGGATGACGCTCGCGCGCCGCCGTAAAGAGCGCAGGCAGGTCGGTGCGGACATGGCGCCCCAAGTGCAAAAAATAGGGTTGGGCCACAATCCGCTCATAGCCCGCGGCGGCCAGTTGATCGATGGCCGCGGGGATCGTTGGCTGGTTACAATCGAGATAGGCCACCATTGCTTTGTCATACCCCAGCCGCTTGGCAATTACCGCCGCGCTTCGCTCAATTGGGTCATTGGCCTGGGCCAAAGGCGTGCCGTGGGCCACAAAGAGCAGCGCACTAGCTGCCGTTGGCTGCGGATCCACGGCAGCTAGCCGCTTCTGTACCAGCTTGAGCAGCGCGCTGTGATAGCCCAACGTCTCGGCAATGGTGAAATGAAGCGCTGGCTCGCTGGCTGCCACCGAATGCACGAGCTTGGGCAGCTCCTGGCTGGCGTACTGACCATCAATGAGGAAATAGGGCTGCACAATAACCTGCGTCGCCCCCCGTGCCTTGCACTTGGCCACGGCCGCGGCCAAGGTCGGCTGGTTGTAATTCAGAAAACCCGCCTCCACCACCGGTGCAACCCGCTGCTCGCGCAGCCGGGCCGCAATGCGAATCATCGACTTGCCACTATCGCTGTGAATGCTACCGTGACCAACAACGATCGCAGCGCTCTTTTTTGTACTCATCTCTCGCATATCTTCTACTCATCGTGATCTACCAAGCGGCGCCTCCGCTGGGAAGGCCGCTGTCCACAGTCAGCGTTGAATTACCGGGTCTATTTGCCGCATCAATTTGCCGCATCAAATGCTACAGCATGTTGTATTGTTAAGAGCAGGCGTCACTGGAACCAGCGCTGAGCTGCTTCGTCGTGCCACCTCGCACTGGCAGATCCCTGCGGTCCACGAGTGCGTTGCACAGGTCTCAACAGCCCAACGCCGCCCCACGATCAGCTCACCTGTGCGCTGCACACCCTTCGCTGTGCTGCCGATTCACTGTCGTGCCGCCGCGGATGACAGATCCCTGCGGTACTTGAGTTAAGCGTTCTGCACGCTTAAGACTTCACTGTGTCCCAGTGGATGCCACATTCAATCTTGTCGCCGTTGGCCCACCGGCCGGCGCGCAGGTCTTCGCCCGGCTGCACAGCTCGGGTGCACGGCCAGCAGCCGATGCTGGGATAGTTCTGGTCGTGAAGCGTGTTGTAGGGCAGCTCGTGATCATGGATGTAGCCCCACACATCTTTCTCTTCCCAATGAGCCAGTGGCGCGATCTTCACCACGTTGTGCCGCTCATTCCACTGCACCAGCGGTGTGTTGCGGCGGCTCGGTGCCTGATCGCGGCGCACCGCCGTGGCCCACGCCGTGCTATCGGTGAGCGCATAGCTCATGGGCAGCACCTTGCGCACGTGGCAGCAGAGATCGGGATCGCTGGCATAGAGGTTGGGGCCATAGCGTTTTTCCTGTTCGGCAATGGAGAGCTGCGTGCTCACCCGCCGGAAGGAGCGCTGGTAATGGTTTTCCAGCCGTTCGATCAGCTGCAACGTTTCTGGGAAGAAGTAGCCGGTATCAATGTAGAAGATATCGACATCGGGATGCAACCGGAGCGTCAGATCCATTAGCGCAATGCCACTGGCACCAAACGAAGTACCGATACTGAGCCCACTGCCAAAGGTTTCAATGGCCCACCCCATCAGATCTTTGGTGGCAGCATGATCAAATCGATTGCTAATGCGCCCAAAGACAACACGCGTCCAATCCAGAAATTCATCCGCCGCGCTCGTGGTACCGTGCAGCGGTGTTCCCTTGGGCGAAGCAGCCGCCGGTGAAAGCGTGCTAGCGGACGGCGTTTGCGGGGGGCGTGGATCTGTCGTTGACTGTGCAGTTGATGCCGATTTTGCCGCGGTTGATGAATGGCTTGCAACAGCGTCTGCTGCTGCTGGTGCAGATGGCTGCGCTGCAGACATTGCAGGGGCAAAGGTCTGTGTCGCTGTTGCCAAGATTGGCGTCGAAGTCATGCTCATTCGTTCCATTCCTGTCTCAAATCTCTAGTAGATTTTGGCATAGGTCGGACACCCAGTTCAGCAGCCAAATCGATACTGCGTGCGTTTGGGATGTGCTCACCTACGACGAAAAGAACCGTGTGTGAAAGAACCGTGTGTGTTGGAATTGGGCAGAAGCGTTGTCACCGATACGGGCCGCTTCTGCCCCGGCCCCAAAGTGCGTTACGCGGGCTGTAGCTGTTGCGTCAGCTCGTGAATCAACTCCACGCCCACGCGGTTGGCCCAATCACCAACTCGCTCTCCTGGCTGGCGAGTATTGGTGTATGCCACCAGCACACTGCGGATCAGATCGGGCAATTCGGCCGCGGGCACAATCTCTTCATAGAGTGTGTTGAGCCGGGTTCCCTCGGGGTTGCCACCCAAGAAGAGGCTATATTTGCCCAGCGTGCGGCCAACCAGACCAATGTCGGCCACATAGGGGCGGGCACACCCATTGGGGCAACCGGTCATGCGGATGGTGAATTGCTCCTCTGACAGTTTCAGATCCGCTGCAATGCCCTCGATCTCGCTCAGCAGATCAGGCAGATAGCGCTCGGCCTCGGCCAGTGCCAGACCACAGGTAGGCAGCGCGGGGCAGGCAAAGGAGTTGCGCCGGATGTTGCTCAGGTTCTCCAGCGATACGATCCCAAAGCTGGCCAGCCGCTCTTCCACGGCGGCTTTCTGTTCAGCCGTGAAGCCACTGAGCAGAATATTCTGCTGGGGCGTGATCACGACGCCGGGTTCAAATTCCTGAATGACGGCACGCAGGCCACTGCGCACGCGGCTGTCCCCTTCGTCTTGCACGCGACCGTTTTCAATGTGGATGCCGTAGAACCAATTACCATCCACCTGCTGGTGCCAGCCCAGGTGATCCTCGGCTTCCATAGCGGGCATGGGACGAATCTCTTCCAATTCGTAGCCAAGGTATTCTTCCACTTTGGTCCGGAACTTCTCAATGCCCCAATCGTGGATCAGATATTTCAGACGCGCATGTTTGCGGTCTTCGCGATCCCCGTAGTCACGCTGAACCAAGACCACCTTTTCCGTCACATCAATCACCTTGTCGGCAGAAATGTAGCCGAGGGGCACGGCCAGGAGCGGGAACGTCTTAGGATTGTTGTGGGTCATGCCCAAGCCACCGCCAACATAAACATTGTAGCCATGTACCTCATCGCTGTCTTCGTCAAAGAGCCCAACTAAGCCCAGATCGTTGGTGAAGATATCGGTGCAGTTATCACCGGGCACCGCCAGCGCGGTTTTGAATTTGCGGGGCAGGTAGGTCTTGCCATAGATTGGTTCGTCGACCTCTTCCGCGCCTTCTGTTTCGAAGTGCTGTAGCTCTTTTTTCCCCTCATCGTTCTCGATCCAGATCTGATGATAGGCCGTGGTGCGTGGGGCAAGATGTTGCGCAATTGCCTCGGCCGTGGCCTGCAACTGCTCGCGAATCGGATCGCCAAAAGGCGCGGGGCAGAACATGACGTTGCGCTCGACATCGCCACAGGCACCCAACGTGGAGACCAGCGCTTGGTTCAGTGAACTGACTGTTCCCTTGAGGTCGCCCTTGATGACGCCATGCAACTGAATGCCTTGACGGGTAGTGAAGCGCAGATCGCCCCGCCCAAATTCGTCGGCCAGGGCATCGTGAACCAGATACTGTTTTGCCGTCAGGCGACCGCCGGGCAATTTGCTGCGCACCATAAAGCTGTAGACACGATTGTTGCGGCCGCGGATATCGCGGTCGTGTTGCTGATAGATGCCATGGAATTTCAGGATCTGCCAGACATCCTCCGAGAAGTTCGGTTCTGGTTCGGCCAGTTGGATGGGCAACCCACCGCGCAGGCCGTTACTCTGTTCTTTCAATTGTTCAACAGACATGATGCTTCCTTTCAAAGTTTGGGCTCAGGTGCCAAAGAGAGTGCAAGACGTATTGAAATATCGATCCACAAATGTTCACGAAAGCTTCGTCCGGTTCGTCCAGCCAAGTAGGTTCAGCACCTGAGTTATAGGTGCAGCACAGACAATTGCTTTCGGGCAAGAGCAGCAGAATCTAAGGCTGTGGCTGTAACGCAAGGGGTACGACTGCGCTGCGGGGCGCATGGCACATTGTGCAGCACGCGGCCAAACGCCAGGAAGATAGCGCAGAAAGCATGGGTATAGCCAGCGGCCATTCTTAAAACTGGGAAGGGCGCGCAATCAGGCAGCTATGGCTCTCGCTGAAACATTTAGTTGTTATTGGGAAATTGGGTGCACAGCGGCGTGCACTAAATACAGGTGCAACAGTGGGGACAACAGGTACAGGAGGTGTGCAGAGCGGTGTAAAAGAAGAGATCAGAAGAAGTGGGAAAATTGGCAGCATTGCGCGCGGCGCGTTGCTGCAAGATACGTGAGCTTGCGTGTAAACGCTGCTGTCCTATCTCTAAGATCATGGAATTCATGATGGCCTCTGCTAATAGTGATCTGATTAAATTCACGCTGAAGAAGCGTGAGTTTTGTCGTGAACTTGCCTTGTACTATACTTTTTGTAGCAACGATTAAAGAGTATACGGACAAATTCTAGGCTTGTCAAGTAGGGATCTCTGCTTTTGCACCCAAACCACGTTCACCGATAGGCACGCCAGTCCTGGCTATAGAAAGCACGCAAAACCCACAAACGTAGAAAGCACAAACCGATGCAAGCAGCCCGCCCCACCTTAATCGCTTCCGATCTCGAAGGGGTCTTTTTGCCCGAGATTTGGATCGCCGTGGCCGAGAAAACCGGCATTGAACAGCTCTCACTGACCACCCGCGATGTGGCAGACTATGATGAGTTGATGCAGATGCGCATTCGCATTCTGGCAGAAAAAAAGCTGACCATTGCAGATATCCACCACGTCATTGGCACGTTGGATCCCTTACCCGGTGCACCTGCTATGATCCGCTGGATTCAGGAGCGGACACGCCTGATCATTCTGACGGATAGTTATTATGAATTTGTTGCTCCCCTGTTGGGCAAATTGGGCCACCCCACCATCTTTGCCCATTCGCTACAGATTGACGATCAACAGATGATCACCGGCTACCAGTTGCGGACAGAACAGGGTAAGCGGCGTTCCGTGCGTGCCTTTGGCGATCTTGGCTTTCGGACCATGGCCTTTGGCGATTCATATAACGACACTGCCATGTTGGCCGAGGCCGATCAGGGTGCACTCTTTTGCCCGCCACAGAACGTTATCGACGAATTTCCCCAATATCCCGTTTCGCATGACTACACGCAATTACGCACCCTGATCGAAGGGTTCTTACAGAGTTAGCTCCTTCGATCAGGTAGAATCAATTGCCGGTAGAATTAATTGTCGGTAGAATCGTTTTCATGAGTTCTTTTATGCAAGAGATCGCCCTTTTCTATGGCAGCACAGAGGGTCACACGGCAGCCATTGCCGAACAGATCCAAGCCGAATTTGCCGACAGTGGCCTGGCGACGGTTGAACTGTTTGACGTGGCCGAATTCTATCTCGACGAGATGCTCGAATTTGATCAGATCATCCTGGGCATCTCTACGTGGAACACGGGACAGTTGCAGCGCGATTGGGAAACGGTCTTCGATGAGTTTGATACACTCGACCTGCAGGGTAAACAGGTAGCACTTTTCGGCCTGGGCGATCAGGTTGACTACGCGAACACCTTTGTCGACGCGCTCTTCTTTCTCTCTGAAAAAGCCGCGGCCGCTGGTGCCACCCTCGTGGGGCATTGGCCAACGCTTGGATATGACTACACGCAATCATGGGCTGTTGTAAATGATCGCTTTGTCGGCCTGGTGCTCGATGTACACAACCAACCGGAGTTGACTGAACTGCGCATCCAGGTTTGGGTTCAACAGTTGCTCGTCGAATTCGGCCTCTCCTCAGCCTAAAGTGAGCTCTGTTTGAAAAGAGTAGTTCCGGCACGCGGGAAACCTGCCGTTTTCAGGCCAACCGCACTGTAGAAATTCACTTTTTTTTCTGGAATTTGTGAATATTTTCACGTTAGCATATCTTTATCCTATTTGCAGAGCGGATATGATAGACTGGGTTGCAACAATTGATTTGACGCACGTACGCCGCTGGTTTACTATGAGCCTATCCTGAGAGTCGAATGACAAAATGTGATGAGTTTGCAATGAAACCAAATTTAGCCGAAGCCGATCGGGCAACAACGGTGCCCAGCCAGAGCGGCTGGTGGGCCTCTGTTGCTAGCCCCGCAGGCTACATTCTGGCCGTCTCCTATCCGGTCTTGGCCCTCTCCACCGGGGTACGTGCCCTCTATCAGCTGTTTCTAAAAGCGGATGTTGTGGATTATCTACCGCCAGCCATGAGTGGATTGGCCGCACTCTGCTATCTGTTGGCGGCCATTGGCTTTGCCTACCGACGGAGTTGGGCCTGGTGGCTTTCCGTGCTGGTGCTGGCGCTGGAAACGGCACTAACGCTGATTGTGGGCACGTGGAGCTATCTTGAGCCTGATCTGATCGGACGTACGGTCTGGCGCCATTTTGGGGCCGACTATGGCTATTTCCCCCTCTTTCAACCACTGCTTGGGTTGCTCTGGCTCTTTTGGCCGGTGACCCTGCAAGCCTATGGGTTGCGCTTCGCTGCAAATGCAACGGCTGTTGAAGAGAGCGGTTTTGAGCCGCGGGGGAAAATGAGGAGCTAATGCAAAGCCAAGGCCTGTTTGCAGCGCCACCGCCGGGGCGCACGAGCCGACGTCTGCGCGCCAGAATACTGTGGCGCCAGCAGGGGCTGCTCCATCTGATTGGTCTGATCGTCACGCTGTTGCTGCTGTTGCCGCTGCTCTATCTCTTTGTCCGCACAGCTGGCGTGGGGCCCGAAAAGGCGGTGACACTCCTCCTGCGCCCGCGCACGCTCGAAATCGTTCGCAACAGTGCGCTGCTGGCCTTTGCCGTTACCTTTGCATCGCTGGTGATCTCCTTGCCGTTGGCGTGGCTCACCACGCAAACCGATCTGCCGGGCAAACGCACGTGGAGCGTGCTCGCGACCTTGCCGCTCGTCTTTCCCAGTTACATCGGTGCATTTGCGCTCATTGCCATGGTTGGCCCACGCGGCATGATCCAAGGATGGCTCGAACCACTGGGGATTGAACGGCTGCCATCTATCTATGGATTCGTGGGGGCAGCGTGGGTGCTGACGAGCTTTACCTATCCCTATCTACTGTTGAGCTTGCGCGCGGGCTTCCGCCGCATCGATCCCACGCAGGAAGAAGCCGCGCGCAGCCTGGGCTACAATGCGTGGCAGGCTTTTTGGCGCGTGACGGTGCCAGCACTGCGCCCGTCAATGGTTGCTGGCTCGCTGCTGGTTGCCCTCTATGTGATCAGTGATTTTGGGGCAGTAGCCACCATGCGCTACACCACCTTCACCCGTGCCATCTATGTGCAGTATCTCAGCAGCTTCGATCGCAGCCTGGCCGCGCTGTTGGCACTGGTGCTGGTGGTCATGACGGTCTGTCTGCTCGTTGCCAGTCAGGCGATCCAGGGCCGGCAAACGGTCTATCGCAGCGGCACGGGCATGCGGCAACCGCGCACGATCGCGCTGGGACGTTGGCGCTGGCTGGCACTCGGCTTTTGCAGCGCTGTGATCATCAGCTCGCTCCTGCTCCCCACGGCCGTGATCCTCTATTGGTTCGTGCGTGGATTGCTTGGGGGGGAATCGTTCCAGCCCGTTTGGCAGGCAACCTTCAACAGCGTGCAAGCCTCGACCTTGGCCGCGGTCGTGAGCATCTGTTTGGCCTTGCCCGTGGCCTATCTTTCGGTGCGCTTCCCCAGCAGGATTGCGCTCTGGTTCAGCCGCGTCGTCTACATGGGCTATGGCTTGCCAGGGATCGTGATTGCCCTGAGCCTGGTCTTTTTTGGTGCCAACTATCTGACACCACTCTACCAGACGCTGGCCATGTTGATCTTTGCCTATAGCGTCCGGTTTCTGCCACAGGCCATGGGGGCGCTGCGGGCCAACCTGTTGCAGATCAGCCCGCGGCTGGAAGAAGCGGGCCGTGGCTTGGGGCTGACACAACGGCAGACCTTGTGGCAGATCACGGCTCCGTTGCTGCGGCCCGGCCTGTGGACCAGTGTGGCACTCGTCTTCCTGAGCACCATCAAAGAGCTACCGGCGACCTTGCTGCTGGGGCCCACGGGCTTTTCAACATTGGCAACCCAGATCTGGTCGGCAACAGCCGAGGCCTTCTTTGCCCGGGCCGCGGCGCCAGCACTCTTGCTGCTGTTGGTCTCTACCCTGAGTATCGTGATTATTTTGCAACAAGAAGAACGAGGAGCAGCCTAGATGGCACGGGCGCAGAAACGAATGGGTCGTTTTTTCACCAGAAAACCAACTGCATCAGACAAGCAGACGCGCTTGTCAACGCCGCCTGCGGTGCAGCGCGCGGCGATCCCATTGCTGGAACCGGCCGAGATTAACGCCGCGGAGACGGGAATCCGCCTGCACGGTGTCACCAAACAGTATGGCTCTGTGGGCGCGGCCAATGGCATTTCGCTGCATCTGGAACGGGGACAGCTCTTGGCCATGCTTGGCCCCAGCGGTTGTGGCAAAACCACGACACTGCGTCTGATTGCCGGCTTTGAAGAGCTCGATGCTGGTGAGATCAAGATCAACGGCGAGTGCGTTGCCTGCTATCCCCACACGCATCTGCCTCCAGAGCGGCGGCGGGTGGGGATGGTCTTTCAGGAATACGCACTCTTTCCTCACCTTTCCGTGGCGGAAAATATTGGTTTTGGGCTGCACAGCTACAGTGGCAACAAAAAGCGCCGCATTGGCACGGTGCTCGACCTCGTTGGCTTAAATGGATTGGAAGAGCGCATGCCCCACGAACTGAGCGGCGGCCAGCAACAGCGGGTGGCACTGGCGCGCGCACTGGCCCCCGAGCCGGTGGTGGTATTGCTCGACGAGCCATTCAGCAACCTGGACGCGGCGCTGCGGGTGCGGGTGCGCGAAGAGGTCCGCGCCATCCTGCGCGAGGCAGAAGCAACCGCGATCTTTGTCACCCACGACCAGGAAGAAGCGTTTAGCTTGGTCGATCAGGTCGCGGTGCTGATTGACGGTGTGGTTCACCAACAAGAGGAGCCACAGCAGCTCTATCACCGCCCGGCAACGCAACAGGTCGCCGACTTCCTGGGCGATGCCAATTTCCTGCGTGGCACTGCCAGTGGCACCGTGGCCGACTGTCAGTTGGGACAAGTACCAATCGACAATCCAATTCACGGCCCAGTAGAGTTGCTCATCCGCCCGGAGAATCTCTTTGCCCATCCGCTCGACGATCCACGGAAAGTAGCGGGGAATTTACAGGGTATGGCCACGGGCGAAATTCACAACGTACTCTTCTTTGGCCATGATCAGCTCATTCACGTGCAGCTGGCAGATGGCAGCTGTTTGGACGTACGCGCCGATTCACTGCAACGGTATCAGATCGGTCAGTTGGTAGCTTTACAGATTAGAGAACCGGTCATCGTGTATCCTGTGCAAAGTGGCGGCGTGCCACGGGCATAACAGAAAGTGGCGACGTGCCACGGGCATAACAGAAAGTGGCGACGTGCCACGGGCATAACAGAAAGTGGCGACGTGCCACGGGCATAACAGAAAGTGGCGACGTGCCACGGGCATAACAAGCCCCAATAACTTCGCAGCAGAAATCGAGGAAATCAATGAAGCGGATGACAGAGCCCGTCCTGATCGTTGTCTTTGGCGCTTCTGGCGATTTGGCCAAGCGCAAACTCATCCCCGCGCTTTACCACTTGGCCAAGCAAAACTTGCTGGCCCCAGACTTTGCGCTGTTGGGCTACGCCCGATCCGACTATGATGATGAAGCATTCCGCGAGCAAGTCTCGGCTGGACTACGCGAACACATGGTCTCGGAACACAACAATGGAACGGTGGACGAGGAGTTGTGGGCCGACTTTGAGCAGAAGCTCTTTTACCAGAGCGGCCAATACGATGAGCGCGCGTCGTTTGAGCAGTTGGCAAAGCGCATTAAAAAGCTGCAAAAATTTGCCGGCCAAAATATTCTTTTTTATCTGGCCACACCACCAGATGTTTTCGAACCAATCAGCGATCTGCTCGCCCAGGTGGGGCTGGCCAAGGCTGCGGACCAAGCCGATGGTGGCTGGAAGCGGCTCATCATTGAAAAGCCATTTGGCCACGATCTGGCAAGCGCCGTCTCACTCAACAACCATCTGCTGGAGCGGTTTGATGAAGACCAGATCTATCGCATTGATCATTATCTGGGCAAAGAGACGGTGCAGAATATTATGGTCTTCCGCTTTGGCAACGGTATCTTTGAGCCGATCTGGAATCGCAATTATGTCGATCACGTGCAGATCACGGTGGCCGAAAGTCTGGGCGTGGGCAGCCGCGGGGGCTATTACGATCAATCTGGCGCGCTGCGCGACATGGTGCAGAATCACCTGATGCAGCTCGTGGCGCTCACCGCGATGGAGCCGCCGGTGGCATTTGATGCCGAAGCGGTGCGCAACCAAAAGGTCAATGTCATGCACTCGATCCGCCGTTTGGATGACGATGGTGTGCGCCAGCGTGTGGTGCGCGGCCAATACAGCCACGGCACCGCAGAGGGCAAAGAGCTGACGAGCTATCTGGAGACGGATGGCATTGCCGACGATTCGACCACGCCCACCTATGTGGCCTGGAAATTAGAGATCGATAATTGGCGGTGGAAGGGCGTTCCCTTTTACATTCGCACGGGCAAGGCGCTCCCGACCAAAGTGACCGAGATCAATATCGTCTTTCGCAAACCACCGCTGCTGCTCTTTGAAAAGCTCTATGATCAGGTGCAGTTGCCAAGCAACGTGTTGACCATGCGCATTCAGCCGAATGAGAGCATCTCGCTCAATTTTGATGCCAAAAAACCGGGGCCGGTGGTCGATGTGGATTCGGTGCAGATGAACTTTTCCTACAGCGCCAGCTTTGGGCAGGAGCCGGCCGACGCGTATGAACGGCTGTTGCTCGATGCCATGCTCGGCGACAGCACGCTCTTTATTCGTCGCGATGAAATCGAAGTGGCCTGGGATCGAGTCACAAACATCTTGGATGGCTGGGCAGCGGTGGACAGGGAGAGTGACCACGCGCCCATTCCCCAATACGCGGCCGGCACCTGGGGGCCAACGGAAGCCGACGAGCTCATGGAAGCTGACGGACGACACTGGCGGAATGGATAGCCCCCAACGATGAATCGAGGAATATTGTATGCCCTGGGCGCTTATCTGGCCTGGGGCTTTTTACCGCTCTATTGGAAAGCCGTGCAAGTTGCCACGCCGCTGGAGATCCTCGCGCATCGCGTGGTCTGGTCGTTGCTGTTGCTCTTTGGGCTGTTGACGTTGCTTGGACAATGGCGGGGGCTTGGCCAGGTGCTGCGCGATCGCCGCCTGCTGCTCACCTTTGTTGCCACGGCCCTCTTGCTCAGTGTGAACTGGCTCACCTATATCTGGGCAGTCAATGCTGGCCACGTAATCGAATCGAGTCTGGGCTACTTCATCAATCCGCTGGTCAATGTGGTGCTGGGTGTACTCGTCTTGCAGGAGCGGATGCGCCGAGGACAATGGCTGGCCGTGGGGCTGGCCGCCACCGGGGTGCTCTATCTGACGGTCAGCCTCGGCTCGCTGCCCTGGATCGCGCTGACCCTGGCCTTTTCGTTTGGCGGCTACGGGCTGTTGCGCAAGACTGCGGCGCTCAACTCGCTCAACGGCCTAACGCTGGAAACTTCGTTTATGTTCGTCCCCGCGGTGGGCTATCTGCTCTATCTGGAATGGCAGGGGCGGGCAATCTTTGGCCACGTCTCCACGGAACTGACCCTGCTGCTCGTGGGCACGGGCCTCATTACCGCGGTGCCGCTGTTGCTCTTTGCGGCCGGGGCACGCCGAATTCCCCTTTCAATGGTCGGGCTGCTCCAATACATCGCCCCGACCATTCAGTTTCTGCTCGGCATCTTTCTCTATCACGAGCCCTTTTCCACGGGCAAGCTCGTGGGATTTGTGCTGATCTGGCTGGCCCTCGCGCTCTACTCGGGCGAAGGGCTGTGGCGGCGGCGACAGCACAACGCGCTGAAACCGGTCCAGGTCAGCTAGCGACGGCGACGCATCCGAACCCGCTACCAAGGGGGGCAGTTGGCCCTATACACCCGCGGCGCGAAAGGCCGCGTTGACCATTGCCTGTGCTTCCTCTTGCAGCTGTTGCAGGTGTGCTTCCCCCTTGAAGCTCTCCGCGTATATCTTGTAGATCTCCTCGGTGCCGGAGGGACGGGCCGCGAACCAGCCCTGCTCGGTCACAACTTTTAAGCCACCGATCGGTTCATTGTTGCCGGGGGCGCGAGTCAATTTGGCCACGATCTCGTCGCCAGCCAATGTGGTGGCCTCGACATCATCGGGCGCGAGTGCCTTGAGCGCGGCCTTCTGTTCATTGTTGGCCGGCGCGTCGATGCGCTCATAGACCGGGCTGCCGAATTGTTCGACCAAGGCTTGGTAGTGTTCGCCTGGGTCGCGGCCGGTCTTGGCGGTGATCTCCGCGGCCAACAGCCCCAGAATAATGCCATCTTTGTCTGTCGTCCAGACTGTGCCATCCCTACGCAGAAACGATGCCCCGGCACTCTCTTCGCCCCCAAAGCCAAAGGAGCCATCGAGCAATCCATCGACAAAATATTTAAAGCCGACCGGCACTTCAGCCAAGCGCCGCCCCAGGTGTTGCGCCACGCGGTCGATCATGGAGCTGGAGACCAGCGTTTTGCCCACCGCGGCATCGGCGCGCCAGTTGGGCCGGTGCTGAAAGAGATAGTTGATGGCCACAGCCAGGTAGTGATTGGGATTCATTAGCCCCACGCTCTTGGTGACAATGCCGTGGCGATCGTAGTCGGGATCGTTGCCAAACGCGATATCGAAGCGGTCCTTGAGTTCGATCAGGCTGGCCATGGCGTGGGGCGAGGAGCAGTCCATGCGAATTTTGCCATCGCGGTCCACGGTCATGAAGGAGAATGTGGGGTCAACGCGGCGGTTGACCACCGTCAGATCGAGCCCATAGCGTTCGGCAGTGGGATCCCAATAGTTGACGCCAGCGCCACCCATGGGATCGACGCCAATTTTGATACCCGCGGCCGCGACGGCTTCCAGATCAACAACGTTGGCAAGATCAGCGACATAGGGCGTAATGTAGTCATGCTCAGTCACAGTTGTGGCTTTGAGCGCCCGTCTGTAGGGCAGTCGCTGCACCGCCTTGAGCCCGTCGGCCATGATCTCGTTGGCGCGATCTTGAATCGTTTTGGTTGTTTCGGTATCCGCGGGCCCGGCACTGGGCGGATTATATTTGAAGCCCCCATCCTCGGGTGGATTGTGCGACGGCGTGATCACAACCCCGTCGGCCAACCCGCTGCTGCGCCCGGCGTTGTGGGTCAAAATAGCGTGGGAGATGACCGGTGTCGGTGTGTATTCCAGCCCCGTGGCAATCCGCAGATCGACCCCATTGGCGGCAAAGACTTCGACCGCGCTGGCGTGTGCGGCTTCCGAGAGGGCGTGGGTGTCCATGCCCATGTAGAGTGGACCGGTAATGCCACGCCGTTGGCGCAATTCGCAGATCGCCTGGCAGACGGCCAGAATGTGATCTTCATTGAATTGGCTGGCAAACGCGGTGCCGCGGTGACCAGAGGTGCCAAAGGCGACCTGTTGATCACGCGCCGCGGGATCGGGTTTGTGCGTGTAATAGGCGGCAACGAGCCGGGGGATGTTGGTGAGCAGTTCGGGTGGAGCCGGTTGCCCCGCCAATGGATGAGTCGACATGATACCTCCACTTGTGCGTTGGTGGTGCGCTGGATGGGGGGAGCACCGATGATTGCTGGATAAATTTCAGGCATTAGTGGGTACAAGGATACCCCATGCAAACGTCACAGATCTGTATGGTTGCGGGGAAAGTTGGGCAACGGCTCGCTCTTAAATGCTGCCCAACAGTAGATCCGCCGCGGCTGCGTAATAGCCCGCCGCGCTTTGCAACTCGGCCAGGCGTCGTTGGCGATCCGGGTGGGCCAATTCGTTCAGATTGAGCAACGCCTGCTCAACATCGTGTGCCGCGTGCAGCCGATTTTGCACGGCTGCCGCTTTGGTTGGCCCCACGTAATCGGCGATGGTCTGGTAGATCTCCTGAGCAAAGAGACGCATCTTCTCACAATCGCCGTGGGGGATTTCATCCCGTTGAAAGGTTGCCACCGCGTGCTCCAGCGTGGCGGCAACCGCACGATAGAGCGTGGCAATCTCCTGTTTGCGCGTGGCCGCAGCAGCACGCATCTGTCCAGTGGTGCTGTGCACGGCACGGGCAACAACCTCATTCCCACGGGCAATGTCCACCGGCCGATTGATCACACCGAGGCGCATGGCATCGGGGTACACATCCGCGCGCGGAATAATTTCTGGTGTTTCAACATCGCCAAGGCCCGCCGCCAGCAAGGCCACGATCCCTTGGTCAAAGGCCGCTTGGACTGTCCACCCAAAGCCCAAGGCACGGTAAAAGACACGGGCAAAGGTAGCGGCGGCACGATCATCGACCTCTGCCCCCATGCCCACCACACATTCCACCGCTTCTGCAATTGCCTCGCCCTGCGCGGTGGAAAGGCAGCTGTTGAGCACCACCAGCCGCGTCGCGTCGCGAAAGAGCGCAAAGAGCTGTTGCAGCGCCGCGGTGGGCACCAGGTGGGCCGCGCCGCTGCCATCGTCGCGCAGCAGATAGATTCCCGCTTCGGTGCCGTGCCCGGCAAAATGCACAATTGCGGGTCGATGGCGGTTCATTGCCACGAGCAGATCATCCGCGCGCATCGCCCACTGCGACTGCAACACAAATTGATGACCATGCTCCGCCGCCAGCAACCCCTGCTCTATCTGGCGCACTTCCTCGGCCAGGTTGAGGGGCGTCATGTCCGTGGGGTTGCTGGCACAGAAGAGAATCGGGATCTGGGTCATTGTCAAGTAAGCCTTTCCCGGGTAGATTCCAGGTAACAAGTAGATTTCAGGTAACAAAACGAAGCTGCTTGGCAGTAAGTTTAACATGCAATATACTCAAAGAAAAGCACTTTTGGCGGCGCACTGACGTCGCGTGTCAATAGCGTCCAGTAGAGATGACAGGAGCACCCATGCGTGAAGCAACAACCGAACAGATAACCCTCACGGTGAATGGTCAAACCCATGTGCTGGCGGTGGAGCCAGAGACGCCGCTGCTCTACGTGCTGCGCAACGAACTGGGGCTGGCGGGGCCCAAGTATGGCTGTGGCCAGGAACAGTGCAACGCGTGCAAGGTACTGATCGATGGCGCGGATGTGCCCTGCTGTCAACTGCCAGTGGCCCAAGCCGCAAAGAGCGCGATCACCACGGTCGAAGGGCTGGGCACGGCAGACGCGCTGCATCCGCTGCAGGAAGCGTTCATCGAAGAAGGCGCGATCCAGTGTGGCTACTGTGTCACCGGCATGATCATCGCGGCCCAGGGCTTGCTCAACCGCACGCGCTATCCCACAGACGAGGAGATCCGCGGCGCACTCGATGGCAATCTCTGCCGCTGCGGCGTCTACGACCGAGTGCGGCGGGCGATCAAGTTGCGCATTGGCCGGCCCGAGTGGGATCCGATCTACACGGTGGTCGATGCGCCGCCGCTCGCGACACCACCGCCGTCACAGCAGTTGCTCTCCCCCGCGCTGCAAGAGAATCCCGACCTGGACGCATGGATTCGCATTGATGGCAGCGACACCATCACCGTCTACAGCGGTAAGGCTGAGATTGGCCAGGGGATGCGGACCGCGCTCGCGCAACTGGCCGCGGAAGAGTTGGATGTGGCCCTTGAGCGCGTGCGGGTGATCATGGCGGACACCGAGTTGACGCCCGATGAGGGCATCACCGCTGGCAGCATGTCGCTGCAGATGAGCGGCAACGCGATCCGCCAAGCCGCGGCCGCGGCCCGACACCACCTGCTCACGCTGGCCCACGAAACGTTGGAGGCAGCCAGTCCGGTCGACAGGTTGACGGTTGACGATGGCACAGTCACCGATCCCGCGAGCGGGCGACAGATCGACTATTGGACGCTCTTTGGCGGTCAGCGTTTTGGGCAACCGGTGACCGGCACGATCGCGCCCAAGCCCTTTGCGCAACACAAACTCGTCGGTCAGCGCGCGATCCGCGTTGATCTGCCGGCCAAGGCAACGGGCGCGCCCAGCTATCTCCACGACATGACGCTGCCCGGCCTGGTGCATGGCCGGATCGTGCGGCCACCGAGCTATGGCGCCACGTTGATTGAGCTCGACACCAGAGCAGCGGCACAGATGCCAGGCGTGTTGCAGGTTGTGCGCGACGGCAGTTTTTTGGGAGTGGTTGCAACCGGAGAAGCCGAGGCCATTGCCGCGCAGGAGGCATTGGCGGCCGCGGCCCGCTGGGAAACCACCGCGCTGCCCGCGGAAGAGACGCTCTACTCGTTGCTCCGCCAAGGCCCCACGGTCGACCGGCTGGTTGTCGACGGCGTAATTTCCGAGGAGCCGATCCCGCCGCCAGCCGCGCCCCCTGCCGAGGCACGCCAGACGCTCAGCGCCACCTATCAGCGCCCCTATCAGATGCACGGGGCCATGGGTCCATCCGCGGCAGTGGCGCAGTGGGAAGAGGAGAAGCTCACCGTCTGGAGCCACACCCAGGGTGCCTACCCGTTGCGTGGGGCACTGGCTCCCGTGTTGGGATTGGCGCCCGAAGAGATCCACGTGATCCACACGGAGGGTGCGGGTTGCTATGGCCACAATGGTGCCGATGATGTGGCGCTGGACGCAGCCCTTTTGGCGCGCGCCGTCCAGGGGCGACCCGTTGCCGTCAAGTGGACGCGCGCCGATGAACATGGCTGGGAGCCCTATGGCCCGGCGATGGAGATTGAAGTCAGCGCTTCACTTGACTACACGAATCACATCATTGGCTGGAATCAGGAGATCTGGAGCTACCCCCACAGCGGGCGGCCGCGCCCAGGCAGCCAAGAAGATTCGGGGCTCTTGGCTGCCTGGCATCTGGAAAAAGCGCTGCCGCGCCCACCCCACCGCCCGCCCAGCGGCCGCCACTCGGGCAGCTTCCGCAATGCCGATCCACACTATGCCTTGCCCAACCGGCGCATTGTGGTCCACGAGAATCCGCGTTCCCCGCTGCGCACTTCATCGATGCGCAGTTTGGGTGCCTATGCGAACATCTTTGCCATTGAATCGTTCATGGACGAATTGGCCACCGCGGCTGGCGTCGATCCCGTGGCGTTCCGACTGCAACAGCTGACCGATGAACGGGCACGCGCGGTCATCGCGGCCGCGGCGGAAAAAGCAAACTGGCAGCCCCACAAACAGTTGCAAAGAGAGGCAAATCGCACGGGCACGGGGCAGGGCATTGCGTTTGCCCAATATAAGAATATTCAATGCTACTGCGCGATTGTCGTCGAGGTGAGCGTGGAGCGCACCAGCGGCCAGATCCAGTTGGAGAAGGTGGTCATCGCCGCGGATGCCGGGCAGATCGTCAACCCCGATGGGCTGAGCAATCAGTTGGAGGGCGGCTTTGTGCAGGCCGCGAGTTGGACGCTGCACGAAGCGGTACATTTTGACGCCAACGGCATAACCAGCCGCGATTGGGATAGCTATCCGATTCTGCGTTTTACCGAGGCACCGGTAATCGAGACGGTATTGCTCAACCGCCCGGAGCTGCCCTTTCTGGGCAGCGGGGAAGCGGCCCAGAACCCCACGCCCGCGGCCATTGCCAACGCGGTCTTCGCTGCGGTGGGGGTGCGCCTGCGGACCATTCCCTTTACACCGGATCGGGTGCTGGCGGCGTTGCAGCGACTGTAGTGCGGTTGGCTTGAAAACGGTAGATTTTCTGTGGCCGATCATTTGTGGCCCATCAAAGGGGTACAACGTTCAATTGATTTCTCGATGAGATAGAGAGCAAGGGAAAGTCGATGCAAAGAGCTTGGCAGCGGCTGTGGCTGTTTACGATGACATGCTTCGTGGTTGCGTTGCTCGTGGCGAGTTGCCGCCCGGTTGCGCCAACAGTGGGTGGGGCAGAGCGCACAACGTTGACGATCTTTGCCGCGGCTTCGTTGACCGATGCATTCTCGGCAATCGGCACGGCATTCATGGACGATTACCCAGGCACGACGATCGTCTTCAACTTTGCTGGTTCCAACCAACTGGCCACGCAGATCGGTGAAGGCGCGCCCGCGGATCTCTTTGCTTCCGCGGATGAACGGCAGATGGCGGCGGCAATTGCAAGTGGACGGATCAGTAGCGGCACGCCCCGCATCTTTGCCTACAACCGGCTGGTGGTTGTTGCGCCCGCCGACAATCCCGCGGAATTGAGCGCGTTGGCTGACTTGGCGACACCGGGCATCAAACTCGTCTTTGCGGCCGCGGAGGTGCCGGTTGGCCAGTACACGCTCAACTTTTTGGCGCAGGCCACCGCGGCCGATACGTTGGGCAGCGGTTACGGCGCGGCGGTCATGGACAATGTGGTCTCATACGAAGCCAACGTGCGCGCGGTATTGACGAAGGTGACCCTGGGCGAAGCCGATGCCGGCGTCGTCTACCGCTCGGATGTGGGGGATACTGACTTGGTGCAGATCGAGATTCCCGACCGCTTCAACACGGTCGTCAGCTATCCAATTGCACCGCTGACCGACACGGCCAATCCCGCCGTGGCACGGCGCTTCGTTGAGTATCTGTTGGCGCCAGCGGGGCAGCAACTGTTGGCGCGCCATGGATTTGTAACTATCCGTGACACCCAGCAATGATCTCCAGCAATGACACTGAAGCGGCAGCCGGTCTCCCAGTCCGTTGGTGGGGGCGTGCATAGGGGCTCTAGATTAATTGTTCTAATTGCACCCCTTGTAGTAAGATTGACTGGTGAAGAACGTGTGCAACGGGACGACGAATTGCAGCGATATTTGCACCCAAAGAGCAGAGAAATACGAGCAGCCAACCCATGCCAGCTACCCACCCACTTCTAGATGATCTGAATCCACCGCAAGCCGCGGCAGTGCAGGCCGTACAGGGGCCGGTATTGGTGCTGGCCGGGCCAGGCTCTGGCAAGACACGCGTGCTGACCAAACGCATCGCCTATCTGATTGAGCACGAAGGGATCGCGCCGTGGCGGATTCTGGCGGTCACCTTTACGAACAAGGCGGCACGCGAGATGGGCGAACGGATCGAGGCGCTGCTGGAAGAGAAATTTGGGCCACCGCTACCGGGGCAGCCCCGGCGGCTGGGTGGCATGAAAATCGGCACCTTCCACAGCATCTGCGCGTATATCTTGCGTGTGGAAACGGACGCCATTGGCTACGACCGCAACTGGATCATCTATGACACCGCGGACCAGCTTGCCCTGATCCGCGGTATTTTGCGCGATCTGAATATTGACGAAAAGCGCTTTAGCCCCAACGCGATTCAGAGCCACATTAGCAAGCAGAAGAATGAGTTGGTCACGCCGGAAGAGTATCAGGCCAGCTCCTATTTCGAGGAGATCGTGGGGCGGGTCTATGCCCGCTATGCCGAGGCAATGCAGATCAACAACGCCATGGATTTCGACGATCTGCTCATGAAGGCGGTGCTGCTGCTGCGCGAGCGGGAAGATCTGCTCATTAAATATCAGGAGAAATGGCAGTATCTGCTGGTCGATGAATTTCAGGATACGAACAAGGCACAGTACGAGCTGATCCACGCGCTGGCCGGGCCGCCCAAGGGTGGGCGCAATCTCTTTGTGGTGGGCGATGAGGATCAGTCGATCTACCGCTGGCGCGGCGCGGACTATGCCAACATCATCCGTTTCCGCGAGAGCTATCCAGAGGCGCAAGAGATTTTGCTGGAACAGAACTATCGCAGCAACCAGACGATCCTCAACATTGCCAATGCACTGATTGACAACAACCGCAATCGCACCGAAAAGGTGCTGCACACTGAAAATGGTGTGGGCAAAAACAGCGTCACCGTCTATGAGGCGTACAACGAAATTGAAGAGGCGGCCTATGTCTGTGATGAAATTGAACGGCTGCTCGCCGCGGACCCCACGCTGGGCTTGAGCGATTTTGCGGTGATGTACCGCACCAATGCCCAGAGCCGTGCGTTGGAAGAGGTCTTCGTGCAGCGCAACATCAAACATAAGTTGGTGGGCGGCACCCGCTTCTACGAGCGCAAAGAGATCAAGGATGCGTTGGCCTATCTGCGTCTCGTCCACAATCCGTCGGCGACGGTGGCCATGGATCGGATCATCAACGAACCGTCGCGCGGGATTGGCACCAAGACTTATGGCGCGCTCAAAGCCTGGGCCGCGGCAATGGAGGTGAGCGAGTACACGGCGCTGCTTATTCTGCGCCATGGGCCGGGCAAAGTCAGTGCGGCGACGGGTGTGCAACTGCCGCCATTGGCCCAGGAAGCACCGGGATTGGGCAAACGGGCACAGAACGCGCTCAACGACTTCACCAAGATGTTGGAGGAGTGGATCAATCTGCGCGATCTCAACCGCTATGCGACAGTGGCCGATCTGCTCGACCTCATCATGGACGATTCGGGCTATGTGGCCATGCTGCGCGATGGCAGCGATGAAGGCGAGGATCGCTTTGCCAACCTGCAAGAGTTGCGTGGGGTGACGGCACAGTATACACAGGATATGACCGATCTGGATGAGGTGGAGACGCCGTTGGGCCTCTGCCTGCAAGAGATCAGCCTGGTGAGCGATCAGGATCAGGTTGACGAAAGCGCGGGCGCGGTGACATTGTTGACGCTGCACGCGGCCAAGGGGCTCGAGTTTCCCGTCGTCTTTATGGTGGGGCTGGAAGAAGGCATCCTACCCCACAGCCGCAGCATTGAAAGCCTGGAAGAAGAAGATATGGCCGAGGAGCGGCGGCTCTGCTACGTCGGGATCACCCGCGCTCGCCAGCGGCTCTACCTGATCCACGCCTATCGGCGGACGGTGTGGGGGAGCAGCGAACTGCAGGAACAGAGCCGCTTTCTGGACGAGATCCCGAGCAAACTGCTTTCGGGCATGGTGAACCGGGAAAAGCGCAAACAGCAGAGCTACGAGCGGCTGACCGCCTGGGATGAGGAGGAGAGTTGGGAGAGCACGCCGAAAGGGCGACGAACTGAGCGCGGCGCGTACAACTGGAGTGGTGGCCAATCCGGCGCAACCAGTAGCAACGAGCCGACGTATTGGTCACCGGAAGGCAACAGCCGTGGCCCGGGCAAAACAATCACGCGACCCGCGGCCAAACGGCAACGCAGCGAGCGCAGCGACGGTCGCCAGCCCCAATTCAAACGGCGGGACAGCGTGCAACACGCGCAATTTGGCGTGGGAACGGTCATCGAAAGCGAACTCACGCGCAGCGATGAAGAGGTAACCGTAGCCTTCCCCGGCGTGGGCATCAAGAAGTTGTCTGCATCGCTGGCCGGTCTAAAAAAGTTATAGGGCAGAGTGTAGAGTGTAGCACTGTGCAGCAACCAATATTTGCAGCAGAGGAACCACAAGAACGAAAGGTCTGTTTGTGAGTCAGCCAACGATCGCTCAGGGTAATCAGGGGCAACAGTCGGGCGGTTCGCAGCCTACACCGACCACGCAGCGATCCCCCCACACCCCATCGTACCAACCGCACGAATCGCCACCGTGGAGTTTGAGCACCAAAATCATCGTGGCTGTTGTGGTGCTCTTGCTCAGCGCGCTGGTGATCTGGCGCTTTCAATCGTTGATTGCGCCGCTAGTGCTGGCCTGTATTCTGGCCTACCTGCTCAACCCGCTCTTTAACCAGGCAATGCGCCACCTGAACATAGGCCGCGGGGCCGCGGTGCTGCTGGTCTATCTGTTGTTGCTGCTGATTGCCGTGGGTGGTGGAATTGCGCTCGGCTACGTCGCGTTTGATCAGGCCTCGCGATTGATTGAGCTGCTGCCGGACAACATTGAGGATGCCGCGCAGCTGATTCAGGAGCAGTTCAGTGTGCTATCGCAGCGGACGGTCGCCATTGGGCCCTATGAGATTGGGCTAGCCAATCTCCCCCCGGAGCTAAGCCTGCAGAACTTAACCCAACAGGCGATCGATCTGCTGCAGCCGCTCTTTAGTGGTGGCGGTTCACTGGCCGCGCAGGTTGCCCAGGCAACCATTAGCGGGATCAGCATCGGCTTTCTGGTTATCGTGCTCTCGATCTACATTGCCAAAGACACACCCAAAATCTGGATTTCGATCAGCGATATTGCCACACAGCCAGGCTATCGTCAGGATGCCGAACGGTTGGTGGCTGAATTCTCGCGCATCTGGGACGCCTATCTGCGTGGCCAGGTGATCCTGGCGCTGGTCATTGGGACGGTGGTCAGCGTGTTGCTATCGCTGCTGGGTGTGAACAGCGCGCTGGGATTGGGCGCGCTCTCGGGAATTCTTGAATTTCTGCCGATTGCTGGTCCATTTATTGGCACGAGCGCGGCGGTGCTGGTGGCCTTTTTCCAATCGGAGACAATCTGGGGGCTGCCGTCGTGGCAATATGCACTGATGATCGCAGTGCTCATGGGCCTGATCCAGGCTTTGGAAAACAATATTCTGGTGCCGCGCATTGTCGGTGACGCGCTCGATCTGCATCCCCTGCTGGTGATGATCAGCGTGTTAATGGGCGCTTCGCTGGCGGGCATCCTTGGCGCGGTGTTGGCCGCGCCCGTTGTCGCCACCATCAAATTATTGGGGGGCTATGCGTGGCGTAAGATGCTCGATCTGCCTCCTTTTCCAGATCCACCAGTCGAGCCGGTGGCACGCACCATGACCGGTATCCGGTGGCAACATTTTGTTGCGCTGCGCGGGTGGCTGGCCGGCCAAGGATGGCTGGCACACTCAAGCCAGGCGCACCAAAACATTTCGACAGAGCGCACCACCGACTCGCAAACAGAACCGGTGCGCCCACGCAAGCGTGCTGGCAAGCAACGAAAACGGTAGCAATTCATGTCAACAGAACCACAACTCTATCCACTGACATTTGATCCGGTCTTCAAAGATTATCCCTGGGGCGGGCGCAACCTGGCCGAACGCCTGGGCCGTACCATTCCCGCTGGCACGGTGGCCGAGAGCTGGGAGATCGCCGCCCATCCCAACGGAGCCAGCATCATCAACAACGGGCCGCTGCGGGGGCAGACACTGACGGATGCAATGGCGATTTGGGGAACACAGCTGTTGGGCAGCAACAGCCAAACAGCGCTGGAACTCAACAAGTTCCCGCTGTTGATCAAACTGTTGGATGCCAACCGGTGGCTCTCTGTGCAGGTGCATCCCAATGATGAGTATGGGCTGGCAAACGAGAACGAATTTGGCAAGACCGAGATGTGGGTGGTGCTGCACGCGGAGCCGGGTGCCGAGATCATTTACGGTTTCAAGGCAGGCACAACCCGCGCCGCGTATGCAGAGGCAGTCCGCAATGATGCGGCCGCGGCGGCCCTGCACCGGCTCCCCGTGGCCGCGGGGGATGTCATCTTTGTCCCCGCGGGGGCGATCCATGCGTTGGGTCCCGGTGTCATTGTGGCGGAGATCCAGCAGAACAGCGACACAACCTATCGCATCTATGATTGGGGACGGCCGCGCCCAATCCATGTGGAGCAGGCCATGGCTGTGCTCGATTTCGATCTGGTGGAGCCGGGGACAGCCACCCCCAACGTACTGTTGGCAGAGGAGGGATTGCGGATCGAACAGTTGGCGACTTGTCCCTACTTTGCGACAGAGCGCATTCAACTGTCCGCGAGCAACGCCTTTAATGGGCTCTGTGACGGCTCCTCTTTTGAAATCTGGGGCATCCTGGCGGGCAATGTCACGCTGGAATGGGGAAGCGAGTCCCTGGACCTGAACGCGATCCAGTGGGTGCTGCTGCCCGCGGCGATTGGTGCGTATCAGATCGTGGCTACAGGCGATCGTGATAGTACACTGCTGCGGGTCAACGTTCCCTGATGAACGCGGATTTGTAACGGCTTCTAAAGTGGGCTCTGTTTGAAAACAGTAGTTCGGGCAAGCGGAAAACCTACCGTTTGAAAGCCAACCGCACTGTAGAAAAAACAGCTAGACCTTGCACCTTCAGCGTTAGAGAACGCTGATTCCACGATTGGGCAACGTTACCATGATCTCTCAATTAGATTTGTAGCGACATAGATTTGTAGAGGCTTAGATTTGTAGTGACGTAAGCCAGTTAGCTGGATTGATTAAGAATAACAAAATATCCCACGCCAAGAGGGCTGCTCCAATTCCAACTGATTTGTTGGAATTGGAGCAGCCCTCTTGCTCATCCCACCACGAATTTCTCCTCAGCTTGTCCGGGCGTCCCCCCATTACTTGACCAGATCACCGAAAAAAGAGCACAGAAGCGAGAGCAATGCCAGCGAAACTTGCAAAGATCATCTGCGCTCAATTGGGCTCGGTTGACAGAAAGCTGCAATGTAGCATCGGCGGCTTCGTCGGTAGAATGGCTTCCATATTCGGCACTTCATACGTCAAATAGCGTATTTTCCACCACCCAAAAGAGGCCATCAATGGAGATATGCCCCGCCATTTGCAGCATCATCCGTCCAACCGGCAACCTACGCACCTGTTCCTTGCAGTTGCTCTGTTGCGGGATCGCCCTGCTCCTTGCCTTGGGCAACCGACAACTCCAGGCCCAGTCACCATCACAGTCCTTTACCCCCAACGACCCAGCATTTCAAGCGGGCAACCAATACGCGCTGGATCTCATTAATGCACCGGCAGCTTGGGGCTACAGCACAGGCGATCCACGGGTGGTCGTGGCCCTCATCGATACCGGGATTGACTACACCCACCCAGAACTGAGCGACCACATTCACCCCGACGGGCGCACTTTTTTTCTCAACGGTTCCCCACAGGATTACGATGGGCACGGCACGTTGACAGCTGGCATCATCGGGGCAGCCACACACAACGCAGCTGGCATGGCTGGCTTGGCCGACAATGTACAGATTTTGCCGATCAAGGTCAGCCCGGGCCAGTTGCGCACCACGGAGCGGGATCAACTGGTCGCGGCGGCAGTAGAGCAGGCAGCGGCCATCTATAATTTTCAAGAGCCGATCCGCTATGCAGCGCACCCCGATCGCAACGGCACCAAGGTCATCAACATTAACTTTGCCACCAGTATGAGCGCTCCACAAGAAGCGAAGGCGATCCACGAAGCCATGCAACAAGGGGTGTTGACCGTGGCCGCGGCGGGCAACAGTGGCAAGGATCTGCCCCTCTATCCCGCGGCCTATGATTGTGTGTTGGGTGTGGGTGCAGTCAATGAGCAGGCGGAGCGGGCCAGCTTTTCAACCTATGGCCTGGGCGTCGATGTGGTGGCCCCTGGCGTAGGCATATTGAGCACCGCGCTGGCCGACCAAGACGATGGCTATGCCTACGTACATGGCACCTCCTTTGCAGCCCCACATGTAGCGGGCTTGGCCGCGCTGCTCTTTTCGGTGCGCCCCGATCTGTCGGCGTGGGATGTACGCGAGATCATCATGTACTCGGCGCGGGATCTGGGCGCACCGGGCTATGACAGCGAATATGGCTATGGCCTCATTGATGCTGGTGCCGCGCTGGCCCTGGCAGGCCAATGGATAGCCAACACGGGCAGCGTCCTCGACCATTGCACGGGGCAACGCCATAAAATTTATGGCTCGCTCTACTTTGATGAAAACCAGAATGGGCAGCGCGATCGGGGGGAAAGGACCTTTAGCGAACCGTACACAGACACCACCACGTTTGTTGAACTTTACAGCAGCAACGGCAAAGCATTGCTAGCTCGCACCCGCCCCAATCATGCCGGTATTTACACCTTTGATGTTGCCTACTCATCCGATGAAGCACCCTACCTGGTCAAGTTGCAGAATAGCACCGTTCACCAAACAATCTATTTTACCGACAGCTTGTCCGGCCCCAATGACCTCGACATGTTGGCCCTTCAGCAGACCGCAGTCACCATTGAAGGTTCAGTGCGCGTGGACAATCTTGCAGACAATCGCGTGCGCAGCAGCGTGGCCAGTGTCGCGCAACAGCAGCAGGCGCAGCCCGCTTTGGCGCCGTACCACTACCCAGAGCAACGGCCCACACAGGTCGCGCTCCACCAGCTGGGCCAGCGAGCACCCGTGGCCATTGCAACCGCCAATGAAGCGGGGGATTTTCGTTTTTACCTCACCACTCCCACCACGGTTGTCACCTATACGCTGCGCTCTGTTGATCAGCCGGAGACGCCGCAACTCGCCCGCGCCTACACCTTGACGCTCACCCCGACATGTGGCAAGGCGATACCACTTACCGTTGCACTTGATCCAGCCAGCATCCCCGTGGAAGGGCAGACGCTTCCCAACAGCGCACCGGTCGAGTTGCAGGCAAGCTACCATACCAACCGCACCGTTTTGCAATGGCAGGCTGCGCTGCCATTGCGTGGCGCTAGCGTCTATGAAATCGCCTATGCGCACAATCGCGGTGGCCCCTACCAACCGCTGGCGGTGACCGCTTTCGCCCAAACCCTGAGCCACACCCTCTATGATCTGCCCAATGGCGATTACTACTTTGTGGTGCGCGGGCGCACCCGCGCTGCCACCACCCCGGAGCTGTGGAGTCCCCACAGCAACGAAGCGCTGGTGACAGTCAGCGGCAGCAACAGCAGCCGAATCTTCCTGCCCTTCATTATTCGCTGACTTTCCCAGCCAGCCTGCATTGCAACGACCGCGATTCCCCGATCTGGCAAGCGGCAATGCAGGGTTGAACTTACGTCATCCCCGGGTTAAGTATGGCCCAACCCAAGTTCTTGCGTTTCCTCAGGTCACTTAGGACACATCCTATCGATGGCACCGGAATCGTCGCGCCCCAACAGTCGCCCGCCAACCGATCTGTGCAATCACACAATTCGCGTTTGCCCTACGTGCCCAAGGAGAAAAACTACAGTTTTTGCAGACACATGTGCTATAATAACCCTTTGATCGCAAGCAGGAGCACGGGCAACGGCGTGGCCGCCGTATGGACCGGAGACCAAGCGGAGACCAAGCGGACTAAGCGGAGACTAAGGGCAAAGTTACAACAGGTGAAATCACAACGCACGAAACGCAAGCAGCGAACATACAAATCAAACAAGCTGAACTCGCGCCGACGCGGTGGCCAACAACAGCCACCCGCGCCAAGCGAAGTGGGCACCGTTCACAAGGAGTGGGGCGGGCGCATGGCTGTCGCGCTCACCATGCCCAACAGCTACTATGTGGGTATGAGCAGCTTGGCGCTACAGCTGCTCTATCGCACCTTTAACCGTGAAGAAGATGTACTTTGCGAACGGATCTTTTGGGAAAAGGGCGCGGAACAGGCAGGGTTGCCGCTGCTCTCGCTGGAAAGCGAACGCCAGGCCGCGGAATTTGATCTCTGGGCATTTACCATCTCCTGGGAGATGGACTATTTCAATGTCGTTGAGCTATTGCGTCAGGCGGGCATTCCGCTGTTGGCTGCAGACCGGGCAGAATCGACGCAGTGGAATGGTGAGCCGTGGCCGCTGCTGATTGCCGGTGGACCCGGTGTCACCATGAATCCCGAGCCGATGGCACCGTTTTTTGATGCCATTCTAATTGGCGAAGGCGAAGAGGCCGTGCCCGCGCTCATCGATCTCTGCCGCACCGCGCTCGATGCAGATCGCGCGGCGTTGTTGCGTCAACTTGACCAGACCGCGGGGTGGTATGTGCCGTTGCTGCGGCCGTCGAATCGCGATCACGTGGCTTTTCGTCCGGTGGAACGGCTGTGGGCGCGCAGCCTGCCCGATTTCGACACGAGCAGCACGCTCTATACGCCCGATACTGAGTTCAACAACATGCACTTGATGGAGATTGCGCGCGGCTGTGGGCGCGGTTGTCGTTTCTGCCTCGCCGGCTATGTCTATCGCCCGCCGCGCGAACAACCGTTGGATAAACTGGTCGCCTCGGCCGCGGCCGCATGCAAAGCAGGCCACACCAAGGTGGGGTTGGTCAGTGCAGCGGTGAGCGATCACACGCAGATCGACGAGCTGGCCACCGAACTGCAACGGATGGGGGCCAGCATTAGTGCCAGCTCCATGCGTATGGATCCAATCAGTGTGCCGCTGATCCGGGCCATGGCCGAAACTGGCGCACAAAACCTGACCGTTGCCCCCGAAGCCGGCAGCCAGCGGTTGCGCAACGTCATCAACAAAACGCAGACGGAAGAGCAGATGATGCATGCGATTGCGCTGGCACAGGAATTTAATTTTCCGCAGCTCAAGCTCTATTTTATGGTCGGCCACCCCACCGAAACCGAGGACGATATTCAGGCGCTGATCGATTTCACGCTGGCGGCGCGCCAACGGTTCAAGCGACGCATTGCCATCAATGCCACTCCGTTCGTGCCCAAGGCACACACCCCCTTTCAGTGGGAAGGGATGGTGGCGAGCAAAACGATTCGCCAACGGCAGCGCATGGTCCACCGGGCACTGGCTCGCCATGGCGTCGATGTGCGCGCCGATTCGCCCGATTGGGCCGAAGTGCAGGCGGTCCTCAGCCGAGGAGATCGGCGACTGGCACAGGTGTTGCTGGCGATCCCGTCGGGCAGCCTGACCGTGCGTAGCTTCTTTCAGGCATTGGCCGATGCGGGGCTCGACCGGGATGACTATTTGGGCAAATGGGAGATTGGCTCACCGTTGCCGTGGGATGTTGTCCAGAGTGGCGTGAGCGAGAATTATTTTCATTACGAGCTGCGGCTCGCCGCAAAAAGCGAAACGGGCCTCAGTTGTCCGCCCGATTCGGCGGGCTGCCTCTCTTGCCAGGCATGTGATCCCGATTGGGCTTTCCGCTATGGGGACAACGCCGCACGCCCGGTCCCCGCGGCCAAGGGTGGCCCATGGCGTGCCCAGGATTGGCTGCCGTGGACCAAGGTCAAAGCAGCCGAACATCACGAGGTTGCCCCCATAGAGTTGGTGGCAAAGTAGGGTTGATGGCAAAGCAGTGAAGTGGAAGCGTAGACCCCCAACCCACGTAGCGTTTGAAAATAGTACAGATGGCCTAGTGTATCCGCTCTTTGGGTTTGCTATACTGCATGACAGAGTTGTCATGCTATTGCAAGTTGTCCAAGCTGCTGAACATTGAGCAGCTGCAATAGCGAACGTATTGCAAACCGAGGAGAGTTCAGGATGAAAAAACGCACTGTGGGCCAACAGCCAGAGAGCAGCCGGGACAATGATTTCGTATACTTTCTGGTTTCGCTTTGCCTCTTTATCATTATGGCGCTGTTGGCGAGCGACAGCAATCTTTTCTTCATGTAGCGCCACCCAGTTATCCCACAGCTAGATACCCCACAGTTCTAGGCTCTGCCAAATGCAATCCCGGCCCAACAATTGACGACCCAGTCAACTCTACGCAGCCTCAATTTATTCAATTTGAAAAGCCCCTGGATCTTGCGACCCAGAGGCTTTTTTCTTATACTTATCGTACTTTCACCTAGTACTATCTCATACTTATCGTACTTTCACCTAGTACTATTTCATACTTATCGTACTTTCACCTAAGTACTATATGGCGTACATACCACGGCAGGTAATCAGGCCACACCTATTTTGCCGCTTGCACTCAGGTTGCATGGTCTGATTACCTACCGGGATCTGCTAGCTTTTTCTCGCCGAACCCAAATTAGCAGAGCCACCAGTGACCCGACCGCTGGCTCATGGTGGATTCTCGCCCGTCCACTTCACGCTCGTTCTGGCTAACGTCACCTCTGGCATCGCAGTTCAACAACAAAAGGAATAGACTCATGCAATTTCCCACGTCCTCACGTATCGGGTGGCATCTCACCGCTGTATTGGTAATCCTTCTGTCCACGCTCTCGCCACTCTCCGCACTTGCCAAGCACTCGACAGCCACAACAGCCTCCTCCTCCCTGCAATTCCTAACACAGCAGCATGAAACTGATACCGTTGCATTGACCAGTGAGCATGAACAGCAGCGTGCCGCCAGTGCTGACGAATGGCAGATTACCGCCAGCCAGGCGATCAGCGCGACAGCCACCGTGACCGCAACCCGCAAATCCGGCCTCTCGCGTCCCAAGTTTACGCTTCCCGGCCGCACCACGCCAGAGGCAGACGCAAGCGATGGTAGTGAGAGCGATGATAGTGAGAGCGATGATAGTGAGGCGGCACCAACGCAAACACCCGTCGCGCCCACGGCCACACCCGTGGCAGCCACGGACGCAGCCGAGGAAGCACCGATTGCCAGCTTGGCGGCGGTACGCAGTGCTGTCGTACAGATCGAAGCCGTGGGCACCTTCATCGATCCGGCTGAAGGGCTACAACTAAACGCAGCCGGTCGCGGCTCAGGCTTTATCATTGACCCCAGCGGCATAGCCGTGACCAACAACCACGTCGTCACCGGTGGCGGTCTCTACAAAGTCTATGTTGCTGGCGAGGATGAGCCACGCAATGCCAAGGTATTGGGCGTTTCGGAATGTGCCGATCTCGCCGTGATTGACATTCAGGGCAACGACTTCCCCTATCTCGAATGGTACACCAAGCCGATCCAGGTTGGATTGGACGTCTATGCGGTTGGCTTCCCGTTGGGCGATCCGGAATATACAATGACGCGGGGCATTGTTGCCAAGGAACGGGCAAATGGTGAAAGCAGTTGGGCCTCGGTCGATCATGTGATCCAGCACGATGCCAGCATTAACCCGGGCAATTCGGGTGGTCCACTGGTCAGTGCCGATGGTCAGGTGGTGGCGGTGAACTATGCCGGCAATTCACAGACAAATCAATTCTTTGCCATTGATGGCACAGAGGCACTCGCGATCATTGAGCAGCTGCGCGCCGGTACCAACGTCGATTCCATTGGCATCAATGGCGAAGCATTTGCCAATGACGAAGGGCTGAGTGGCCACTGGGTCGCCTCGGTCAAGTCGGGCTCTCCCGCGGACCAGGCTGGCATCCGCGGCGGCGATATCATTCTGAAGCTGCAAGGGCTGGTGCTCGGCGAGGATGGCAGCATGAGCACCTATTGCGACATCCTGCGCAGCCACAGTGCCGATGATGTGTTGGCGGTCCAGGTATTGCGCTTTGCAACCGAAGAAGTACTCGAAGGCCAAATCAACGGCCGCGAATTGACGACGAGCTTCTCCCTGGCGGAAGAGTTGACGGAAGAGAGCTCGGCAGGAAACACAGAAACGCCCGCCACCACGCCCGATAACAATACAAACAGCGACACCTACAGTGACTACACGACCATTTCCGATCGCACGGGGATTCTCAGCCTGGAGGTGCCCACGGAGTGGGAAGATGTTGAAAGCGGCGATTGGCTGCGGGACGAAGAGGCCGTGGGCATCCGCCTGGTTGCAGCCACCGATGTGGATGAATTTTACGCCAAATGGGGCTACCCCGGTGTGATCTTTAGCTTCTCGCAGAGTCTAGCGGGTGAGTATACACCGGAAGAGTTGCTCGATACCGTTCAGTATAGCAACTCTTGTATTCACGATGGACGCAACGAGATCCCCGATGGTTTCTTCACCGGCGTCTATGATATCTGGGAAGAATGCACGGCAGAGGAGAATGGTGCCATTGTCATGGCCCTGGTGCCCGAGACAGAGGCTTATATTTTGCTGCTGGAGATCTACATGGCCAGCGCTGCCGATCTCGATGCACTGGACCGCATCCTCGACACCTTTGTCGTGACCCCCGATAACGCGCCCAGCAGCGGCAGCGTGGCCAGCAGCAACAACAACGCCACGCTCTTTGATCTGGTCGACACGTCGGGGCTGGAATACGAGTACACAATTGTCAACGAGCCGGCGCTCACCGCGCTCATTCCAGCACCGTGGGCAGACATTGCTGCCGACATCTGGGTTGATGACGAGGATGAACAGTTGGGCTATCGGCTCTCCGCGTCAGCGGACATCGACGCCTACAACGATACCTGGACCACCGCTGGCATCTACGTGCGCAGCGCCACTGGCCTGGAGAGTGAATTGGATATCGGTGATCTGCTCGATTCGGTGGATCTGACCAACATTTGCACCTACGATGATCGATACAGCCACAGCCACACGGTCTATGGCATCACCTACGATGGTGCCTATGATCTCTACAGCGACTGTGACGGGGAAGCCAATGCCTTCGCCTACCTCGTGGTGCAATCTGATGATCTCGATCACGCGGTGCTGCTCGAATTTCTGGCCGTTTCCGAAGCGGATGTGGAAGCGTTTAACGTGTTGCTACAAAGTTTTTACATTGGCGATGTATCCGTAGCGACAACCGAGACCGAGGGCACCGCAAGCGCGGAACCGGTCTACGTTGCCATTGAAGACGCGACGGGTACCCTGAGCGTGCGGGTGCCGGTCGGTTGGAATGATATCGCAAGCGATGATTGGGTGATCGATGGCAGCGCCATCGGGGTGCAATTGGAAGCATCCCCCGATCTGCAAGCCTACAGCGATAGTTGGTCGACACCGGGTCTTTTCTTCGCCGTCTCCCAGGAATTCACTGGCTCGGACCCAAGTGAAGTGCTCGACGCGCTCGACTTCTCCGATGATTGCAGCCAGAGCGACCGCTTTGAGTATGACGATAGCCTCTTTGTGGGCCACTATGATCTGTGGGAAGATTGCGGCGGCACGGAAACAAATATAGTCTTTCTGGCGGCCATCCCCAACGAGCAGCCCGATTATTTCGTGCTGCTCGGCGTACAGCTACCATCTGCCGCAGACTTTGTCACGCTCGACGAAATCTTCAACAGCTTCAACATTCGCGTGGACGCAGCAGCCACATCAGGCGCGGCCTCCACGAACGTCCCCACCGCGGAAGTGCTCGTCGACTCACTCAATCTACGCAATGGTCCCGGCACAAATTACACCCGGATCGGCGGTGTCAGCGCCGGTGATCAGCTGCTCATCCTCGGCGAATACGACAACTGTGCATGGCTGAATGTCCAGACGCGCAACGAGACGATTGGTTGGGTGGCAGGCAACGCAAACTTTGTGCGGGCCACAGTTGATTGTGCCGAAATTCCCGCGGTGGAGCCACCGCCACCGCCGAGCAATCGGGACAATGCGCGCGGTGAAAACTCGCGCAGTGGCAATAGCAGTGGCAGTAGCAGCAGCGACAACAGAGCCACGAGCAGCCAGGGCTGCTATCTCTTTAACAACGGATTGGGGCCAGAGCTGACAATTACCTTCACCCGCCGTGGTGATGGCTGGAACATCACCTTTAAGGTGCCAGCCGATGGCACGTATCAACAGTGTTTGGACCCCGGCGAGTATACCTATACCATTGACGCCCCACCGCCTTGGGGCGCAATCAACGGTGAAGTCACCGTGAGCGCAGGCGACGACATTGCCATTCCCATTACGCCGGGAGAGTAGCAGGAGACGGAGAGGGAGATTCACACCATGGACGTTTGTCAGCGTTACGATCTCTACAGCGACAAATTCAAAGCAGACCCCTACCCCACCTATCGCGCCATGCGCGACGAAGCCCCGCTCTGCTATCACCAGGGTTTTGACGAGAACGAGCGGATCTGGTTTGTCACCCGCTATGCAGATGCCGCGGTTGTCTTGCGCGACCACAAACGTTTTGTGAAAAACTATCGCAACACGCGTACGCCAGAGGAATTGGCACAGATGAAACCGCCCTCGCCCCTGTGGGCTTTGCTCGATGGCCACATGCTCAACCAGGATGGCGAGAACCATCTGCGCTTGCGCACGCTCGTCAACAAGGCGTTCACCGCCCGGATCGTCAACAACGTACAGCCCCGGGTGCAGGGCATCGCGGACGAACTGCTCGACCGAGTGGCGGCCAAAGGCAACATGGATCTGATCGATGATTACGCCTTCCCCCTACCCATTGTGGTGATTGCCGACCTGTTGGGCGTGCCCGATACGGATCGCAGCCGCTTTCGGGCGTGGTCCGATGCCTTTGTCGTCCCGGCCCGCGACAAAGACGAAGGGGAGCGGCACGAAAAGCTGTTGCAAGAATTTGTGGAATATCTGGCCACCATCTTTGCGGAACGACGACAACGTCCACAGGCCGATCTGATTACGGCGCTCTTGCAAGCCGAAGAAGCGGGCGATCGGCTGAGCGAAGAAGAGCTATACGCAATGGTCGTGCTGCTGATTGTAGCGGGCCACGAAACCACGGTGAATCTCATTGGCAACGGCACGCTGGCACTGTTGCGCAACCCCGAACAGTTGGCCCACCTGCGCGCCAACCCCGCAACAATGGGGGCCGCCATCGAAGAGCTGTTGCGCTATGATGGGCCGGTGGAGCGGGCGACAATTCGCTTTGCCGCCCAGGAGACTCAACTGGGTGGCCACACGCTGCGGCGCGGCGACGCAGTCAGCGTGGTGCTGGGCAGCGCCAATCGCGACGGAGAACAATTTACCGACGCCGATGCGCTTGATCTGCAACGCAAAGAGAATCGCCACCTCGCGTTTGGGTACGGCGTGCACTACTGCGTCGGCGCGCCGCTGGCACGCATGGAGGGCCGGATCGCGCTGAACACGCTGCTGCAGCGGCTCCCCGGCCTGCAATTGGCCATGCCCACCGACGAACTGCACTGGCGCTTCAACCCGATCCTGCGCGGCATGCAGCGTCTGCCGGTGACCTGGCAAACGTGACCAATCGCGTGCACGAGTTGCACCAACAGTAGCCCTGCCAAAAACCTTGGTGCCATGGTGCCAAGGTTTTTTTATTCGCCGCACTTAGTGTCAAAAAAACACATACCGGAAATGGGATTTGACAGGGATGGTCTCCTTATGTTAACATGCGATTAAGTGTCAAATTGACACAAAGACGGTTTTCTATGGAAGAGCTCGAAAATAGGAGGCGCAACTCACAGGGTACGACGATAATATCTGCCCAGGCTGAGTTCTGCCCACCAGCATTTCCAAACTGGAATAGAGAACAGGGGATGACAGAAAAACAATGATTCAAGAACAACTGCCGCTGGACCAACAGGCGATCATTGCCCATGCACTGGCGGAAGATTTGGGTGATGGCGACATAACCACACGGTGCACGGTGCCGGCCGATGCCATCTACGAAGGTACCTTTGTGGCCAAGGCAGCCGGGATCGTTGCCGGGCTAGATGTGGTGCGCGCCACCTTTGCTCAAGTCGACAAAATGCAGACTGCGCCGGTTGCGGCCAACGGAGCAGAAGACCATTCGTCTTTCGTCTTTGCATGGAAAACGCAGGATGGCGCGGCAGTAGAGCCGCGCGATGTCATTGCAACTGTGCGTGGACCCGGGCGCACGCTGCTCAGCGCCGAACGCACCGCGCTAAACTTTTTGCAGCGCATGGCGGGGATCGCGACACTCACTCGCCGCTATGTGGATGCGGTGGCGGGCACCAATGCCACCATTCTCGACACCCGCAAAACCGTACCTGGACTGCGCATGCTCGACAAACAGGCAGTTAAGTTGGGTGGTGGCGAAAATCATCGCATCGGTCTCTTCGACATGGTGCTGATCAAAGAGAACCACGTGGCCGCGGCTGGCGGGATCACCGCGGCCGTGACGCAGGTTCGGGCCCAGGATGAACGCCAACGCAAGATCGAAGTAGAGGTGCAAAATCTGGACGAGTTGCGTGAAGCACTACAGTTGCAAGTGGATCAGATCATGCTCGACAACATGAGCCTGGAAGAGATGCGCACCGCGGTGGCGATCACGGCGGGCGCGGTGCCGCTGGAAGCATCGGGCAACGTCGATCTGGAAACCGTACGCGCTGTTGCCGAAACAGGCGTCGATTACATCTCGGTTGGCAAGCTCACCCATTCGGTGGCAGCGTTGGATATCAGCTTTTTGCTGCACGCGACGTAGCCCAGCCCCACGCAGGATTGTTTTACGCTGCTCATCTGCCCTGCTGGGCAGACGTAATTATTTGTAAATAAACGTTAAATTTATGGGATTCAGTTAGGATTCAAAGGAACCACAAAATGGCCATTCAAGCCAACTCTGTCAATGAAATGTACGAGAAGATGAGCGCACGCCTGCATGATGTCGTGCCCGATGTCGAGCTGCGCATCAAAGCCGAACTTGCCTATGAGATCAATCGCCTCAAGGTTGAAAAGAACGCGGTGATCCTCGGCCACAATTACATGGAAGCAGCACTCTTCCACTCTATCCCAGATATTGTGGGCGATTCCCTTGCACTGAGTCGCATGGCCGCGGAGACCGATAAAGATATCATTGTCTTTTGCGGTGTCGAATTCATGGCCGAGACCGCCAAGCTTCTCAACCCCAACAAGACGGTACTGTTACCTGCGGAGCGAGCGGGCTGTTCACTCGCCGAAAGCATTACCGCGGCGGATGTGCGTGCGCTGCGGGAGCGCTTCCCCGGTGTGCCTGTCGTTACCTATGTGAACACCTATGCCGATGTCAAGGCCGAGAGTGACATCTGTTGCACCTCGGGCAATGCCCATGCCGTGGTGGAATCGCTCGACAGCGATACCATCATCTTCTTGCCCGATGAATATCTGGCTGGCAATGTTGCCCGCGAGACGGGCAAACGGATCATCTTTCCGCAAGTTCACCGCAATGGCAAAACGTCGATCACGCTGGACGAATCTGCCGACTTTGATTTTGTCGGCTGGCACGGGCGCTGTGAAGTGCATGAACGCTTTACCGTGGCCGACATTGAAAATGTGCGCGCCCAATTTCCAGATGTGGCGATTCTGGCCCATCCCGAATGCAGCCCGGCGGTCGTGGCCGCGTCTGATTTTTCGGGCAGCACCACCGCCATGATCCGTCACGTTGAAGAGACGCAGGCCGCGCGCTATCTGCTGTTGACCGAATGTGCAATGGGCGACAACATTGCGGCGGAAAACCCGGACAAGGAGATGTTGCGCCTCTGTAGCGTGCGCTGTCCCCACATGAATCAGATCACGCTGGAAGATACGCTGGACGCACTGCGCCACAATCGCTATGAGATCGAAGTGCCCGAAGCGGTGCGCGTGCGGGCAGCCCAGGCCGTGGAACGCATGATCGCGATTGGGTGACGCATGGCTCAATTTCTGGAGACGCGGCCAGCAGGTGCCGTCGAGCCACAGCCAGCAGAGGACGAATTACTCGAAACCGATGTGCTCATCATTGGCTGTGGCATTGCTGGGTGCACAACCGCGCTGACGTTGGCCGACGCGGGCACCGCTGTCACCGTCGTTACCCGGGCCCGTGCACCCGAAGATTCAAACACCTACTGGGCACAGGGGGGGATCATCTATCAAGGTGCGGATGATTCACCCGCCCTGTTGGCAGAAGATGTGCAGCGGGCGGGCGTTGGCCACTGCTATCCCAAGGCAGTGCAGATCCTGGCGGAAGATGGTCCGGGCACGGTCGAGCGGATCTTGCTGGAGCGGGCATCAATTGCCTTTGATCGGCTGGAGAATGGCGAGCTGTCGCTGGCGCTCGAAGGAGGACACACGGTGCCGCGGATCATCCACGCCACCGATGCCACCGGCAAAGCAATTGAGATTGGGCTGCTCAACGCGCTGCGTGATCACCCGCGCATTCGGTTGCTAACTGCGCACACAGCCGTGGATCTGCTCACGCCCTCGCACCATGGGCGCAACCGGCTGGCCATCTACGAGCCGCGCAATTGTGTGGGTGCCTATATTCTGGACCAGCAACGGGGCCAGGTGATCCGTTGCCTGGCACGGAAAACCGTGTTGGCTACCGGCGGGTTGGGGCAGATCTTCCTGCGCACCACCAATCCGGCAGGCTCGCGCGGCGATGGATTGGCCATGGCCTACCGGGCCGGCGTCCACACCATCAACGCGGAGTATGTTCAGTTTCACCCCACGGCCTTTTATGCGCAGAACGGCGCTCGCTTTCTCATCTCCGAGGCCGTGCGGGGGGCGGGCGCACGGCTGGTACATGGCGATGGCAAACCATTCATGGATGCTTATGCACCGGAATGGAAAGATTTGGCACCGCGCGATGTGGTGGCGCGCAGCATTCACCGCGAGGTGCTGCTACATGATGTGCCCAATGTCTATCTTGATCTGCGCTCGCACATCGACCGGCAAGAGATTCTCGGCCACTTTCCCACCATCCACGAACGGTGTCTGCACTATGGTGTGGATATTACCAAAGATCTGGTGCCAGTGGTGCCCGCGGCCCACTACTTCTGTGGCGGCATCCGTGTGGACGAGTGGGGGCGCAGCACACGGCGCGATCTCTATGCCGTTGGCGAGGTTGCCTGCACTGGCGTCCATGGTGCCAACCGGCTGGCGAGCACTTCCCTGCTCGAGGGATTGGTCTGGGGCGAACGGGCGGCGGAACATATCCTTGGACAGTTACCGACCACGCCGCGGTTTACCGCCTGCGAGATTCCACCGTGGCAGAGCGTGGGACGCGAGGCCGCGGATCCGGCGTTGATCAGCCAGGACATGGGGTCGATCAAACAGTTGATGTGGAATTACGTGGGCCTGGCCCGCACCACGCCCCGGCTGGAGCGGGCACAGCGCGAGTTGCGGCGGCTGGAGACGGAGATCGAACAGTTCTATCGCACGACGCGATTGAGTGACGAACTCATTGGCCTGCGCAATGCCGTGCGCGCCGCGATCATCGTTGCGGACGCGGCCTGGCGCAACCGCACCAGTATGGGCTGCCATTTCCGCGAATAGCCGGGAACGCCAGCAGACCGAGTGGACCAGCGGGTCCACTCGGTCTATCCCTCATTCCCCCTGTTGCCCCGCGTTGCTGCACGCTACATATCCACAGTCCCCATTGCCGGTAAAGATTCTCATCTGGGTTGCGCTCGCCGCTAAAATCCCTATAATGAT
This sequence comes from Caldilineaceae bacterium, assembly GCA_965228585.1. Lineage (GTDB taxonomy): Bacteria > Chloroflexota > Anaerolineae > Caldilineales > Caldilineaceae > JAHBVH01. Next base: position 371,579 of record CBDDHX010000002.1, on the reverse strand, counting down.
TATTGGATAGCTTGTAGAGAAAACAGATGCGCACGTCCCGCGTTAGAGAACGCTGATTCCACCCGCTGATTCCACCAGTGTGCAACGTTAGCATGATTTCTCGATAAGATGAGGAGCCACAGATGGATCAATCGCATGAACCTAGCGCCGAACAACCGCTATCTGACCGCATCGCTCTACTACTCGATCATCTTGCTATCCAACGCGCGCACATCGCGGCGCGGGTGCCAAGTGATTGGCAGGGGTTTGTCAGCCAGCACCCATCGTCTGTTGCATCGCTCTCGCTCATTTGCAGTGGGGCCATCGACGCTTCTGCGGTGAAGGGAGTGGCCGATCGGCTCTACGTGATGAGCGGCGATCTGACCCCATCAGCAGAACAGGTGTCAGAAGCCATGCAGCAGCTTCCGGCCGCCACCCATCACGAGCTGCGCGATGCAAATGTCTTCCTGTGGAGTGACATCACCGTCGACTATGGCACTGAGTTGTCTAATTCCTTTATTCCCTTCGTTGCCTCGTTCGGCAGTGCAATCTACGATGCCGCGCGCCTCCACGATGGGGACCGCGGCGAGATTGCCGGCATCACCTATGCGGTTCACGGCAGCGGTGAGCCCTTGTTGCTCTTTCCCCTATCCTTGGCCCCATCGGGGTGGACGCCCTTGCTCGATACGCTGCGCAACCATTTCTGCACCATCGTGCTCGGTGGCCCCGCGCTGGGTTTGTTGCCAGCGCTTGAAGCACGCGCCCAATCGCGCGGCTATCAGCGCATACAGCGCAATCTCTTTGCGAGCATTGAGCTGCAAGCGGGTGAACAGGTGCTGGAAGTGGGCTGCGGATCAGGCGCGGTCTGTCGCTGGCTGGCGGCAGAGACAGACGGGCAAAATCCGATCACAGGCGTTGACATCAACAACTACTTGCTGGAGGAAGCCACAGCTTTGACCGCGCAAGCAGGACTCGACACCACGATCCGCTATCAATATGGCAATGCCCACGCACTCCCCTTCGCCGACGATCACTTCGATGTAACCTTTGCCACCACTGTCATGGAAGAGGTGAATGCCGACGCCATGCTCGCCGAGCTAATTCGGGTGACAAAACCGGGCGGGCGTGTCGGCGTGGTGGTGCGCGCGATGGACATGTTGCTGAATATCAACATTCCCGTGCACCCGGATCTGCGGGCACGCTTTGAGCTGCGGCCCAACTTTGACGAGGGCGCGGCGTGTGCATCGGCAACACTTTACCGGCGTTTTCATCACGCGCCCCTGACAGATGTCATTGGCTGGCCACAGCTCGCCGAGTTTACCGATCCCGCGGGTGCCATTGAGCGCTTCTTGATGGAGCCATTCCTTGCCCAGTTAAACGCGGAGGAGGTAACCGAGTGGCAGCATGGAATTGCCCAGGCAGTTGCCGACGGCAGCTTTTTCATTGCATGGCCGCACCACTGTGCCGTCGGTACAGTGCCCGGGTAACAAGTTCACATCTGCTCGCTGGCAAAGCGTACAGCCGCACGCCCCTTGACAAAAATACATTCCCAGCCCAACCATCACTATGCGAATCACCTCCTCGTTTACGCCACTGGCCAAAATCTTCGCCAGCCTCGCCACGCCCCATGGCTTGTACCTCCATGTCGCCCAGTGTGGCGTCAATGCACAGCGCTATCGCGCCAGACTGCCCCACACCCACCAAAATTGTCCCAGTATCACGCGCGCGATTGTACCCATTTTCTCAATCAAGTCCACAACTTTTTGACAAAATCATCCACACGCGCAAGAATGACTTATTTCAATCAGCGTTGATCACTCCTTACAATGATGTATTTGGAACGTTTACAAGCAAGCACGGATCATGGCCATTGGGGATTGTCCCACGGCTGTGCATGACCCTTGCTTTGGAGAGCGGCTTTGGCCCAGTTTCCAGATTGTGCCCGCTTCATGCAGCCACCAGCGTCAATCGTTCAGCTGCCAGGGCGCGGAGATCTGCTGGCAGCATAGAGCCGCGTAAGTAGGGAGCAAGTATGCTGACCACCACACAAGTTCAACCTTCAATCGTTCAAAGTTCAACTGAACATCTTCCTGGCCTGCCCCCCAAGCAGGGTCTCTATGACCCACGCTTTGAACACGATGCCTGTGGCATTGGCTTCGTCACCCACATTGAAGGCAAACGCAGCCACACCGTTGTCGAGATGGCGCTCGAGGCACTGGCCAATCACTCGCACCGGGGCGCGGTGGCCGATGACAAAAAGACGGGCGACGGCGCGGGCATCCTCACCCAATTGCCCCACGAATTTTTTCACCGCGAGTTGCGCAGCCAAGGAATCGAACCGCCACCACTGGGCGATTTGGCGGTGGGGCAGCTTTTTCTCTTTCGCCAGGATCCCGAAGATCGCGAGCGGGCCAAGGTTATCATCAAAGAAGTTTTGGATGAATTCCAGTTAGAAGTCGTGGGGTACCGCTCAGTGCCGGTTATTGACGATGCCCTGGGCGAACGGGCCGAAAGCACGCGCCCGTGGATGGAACAGGTCTTTATTCGCCGTACCCCGGCAGCGGGCGCGGCGGGCGATGAGTACGAGCGCCTGCTCTATCTGGCCCGCAAGGCCATTATCAACCGGGGACGCGCCGAGGGCGTGCAGCGGCTCTACATTGCCAGCCTCAGCAGCCGCACCATTGTCTACAAGGGGTTGGTCTTGGCCGCGGAGTTGGCCCACTTTTACCCGGATCTCAGCGATCCTGATTTTCAATCCGCAATTGGGGTCTTCCACCAGCGCTACAGCACCAACACCTTTCCCACGTGGGAACGTGCGCAACCCTTCCGCATGGCCTGTCACAACGGTGAGATCAATACGTTGCAGGGCAACGAAAATTGGATGCGCGCCCGCGAGAGCGATCTCGCCCATCCCGTTTGGGAGGGGCATCTGGAGAAGTTACGTCCTGTTCTGGTGCGGCTGGGCAGCGACAGTGGCAAATTTGACAATACGCTGGAACTGCTGGTTCGCAGTGGTCGCGACATCCGCCATGCGCTGATGATGATGGTGCCCGAGGCGTGGGAACGAATGCCCGAAGGGGAAGTCAGCCCAGAACGGCGTGCGTTCTACCAGTATCACAGCGCGCTGATGGAGCCGTGGGATGGCCCCGCCGCGCTCACCTTTACGGATGGCCGCGTGGTGGGGACCATTCTCGATCGCAATGGGTTGCGCCCCGCCCGCTATGTTGTGCTCGACAATGGGTTTGTGATCAGCGCCAGCGAAGCCGGTGTCTGTAACTACGATGAGAGCCGTGTCACCCAGAAAGGTCGGCTCGGCCCCGGCGAGATCTTTTGTGTGGATACTACCCGCGGGCGCGTGATGACCGATGAGGAGATCACCCATCATTTTGCGCAACGACGCCCCTATGACCGGTGGGTGCAGGAGAATCTGATCAAGCTGGATGAACGGGTTGCCCTGCAGTCGGCGGCTACGGAAGAGCAAAGCGCGTGCCCCACGGAGGATGACGCGCTCACAGCCCGCCAGATCAGCTTTGGCTACACGAGCGAAGAGATGGTGGTGATTCTGCGCCCGATGGTGACCGATGCCAAGGAGGCAGTCGGCTCAATGGGCGATGATACGCCGCCGCCGGGCATGAGCAGCTTGCCGCGCCCGCTCTTTCACTATTTCAAGCAACGCTTTGCCGAGGTGACCAATCCCCCCATTGATCCGCTGCGCGAAGCGCTGGTGATGAGTCTGCGCATGTTGCTGGGGCGGCGCGCCAATCTGTTGAGCGAGGTGCCGGAAGCGACCCGCTTGGTCGAGTTGCGCTCGCCCATCCTCAAACCGGAAGAGATGCAGACGCTGCGCACGCTGCCCGAGCCCGAGTTCCGCGCCCAAACGATAGCGGCAACCTGGCAGCCGCCACAGGCGCTGTTGGGCCAAAACCTGGACGATTTTGATGAAGACGCGCGCAGCGAGGCAGGCGAACTTTTGCAGGAAGCAGTCACCACGCTTTGCGGGGCAGCAGAAGCAGCGGTGCGGGAGGGGGCGCGGCTGCTCATCATCAGCGATCAAACAGCGGAGACCACCACGCTACCCATTCCAGCGATGTTGGCCATTGGCGCGGTCCATCACCATCTGATCCGCCAGGGCATGCGCATGAGCGTCAGCTTGATCAGCGAGAGTGGGGAGCCGCGCGATGTCCACCACTTTGCCACGCTGATTGGCTACGGTGCCAACGCTGTCTATCCCTATCTGATCTATGCCACGCTCGATGCCATGGTAGCCGAAGGCCGCCACACCGCGGGCATGACGGTGGCACAGGCGCAGGGCAACTTTGTCAAGGCGATCGATAAAGGTCTGCTCAAGATCATGAGCAAGATGGGGATCAGCACGCTTGACAGCTACTGTGGTGCCCAGATTTTCGAGGCGATTGGCGTGGGGCCCGAGTTGATCGATGTTGCCTTTGTCGATACGCCGAGCTTGGTCGGTGGGATTGGCTTTGGCACGGTGGCCGAAGCGGTGCTCGCCTGGCACGCCAAAGCGTACCCACGGGAGAGCAAGCGAGCGCCCCGGCTGGAGACGTGGGGGCTCTTTAAATCCCGGCGCAGTGGTGAACTGCACGAATGGAGCCCACAGGTTGTCCACGCGCTGCACGCGGCCGTGCGCGCCGATGATGAGGCAGAGGGCAAAGCGAAGTACCGGGCATACAGCGAGCTAGTGCAGGGGATGAGATTGGCCCCGCGCCACCTGCTTGGGTTTCAACAGTTGCGCCCACCGGTGCCAATTGAGCAGGTGGAGCCGGTGGAGCGGATCTTGCGCCGCTTCAGCACCGCGGCCATGAGCCTGGGCGCGCTGAGTGCCGAGGCACACGAGACGTTGGCGATTGCCATGAACCGGTTGGGTGGCATGAGCAACAGTGGCGAAGGAGGCGAGGCCAAAGATCGATATTTCACCGAGCGGGCCAGCAAGATCAAACAGGTTGCATCGGGGCGCTTTGGCGTGACGCCCGAATATCTCATGAGCGCCGAAGAGTTGCAGATCAAAATGGCGCAGGGCTCCAAACCGGGCGAGGGGGGGCAGTTGCCGGGCCACAAGGTAACGGCCGAAATTGCCGTGTTGCGCCACAGCACGCCCGGTGTGGCATTGATCAGCCCGCCGCCGCACCATGACATCTATAGCATTGAAGATCTGGCCCAGCTGATCTTTGACCTCAAGACAATCAACCCAACGGCCAAGGTCAGCGTGAAGCTAGTTTCCGAGTTTGGTGTGGGCACAATTGCCGCGGGGGTCGCCAAGGGCTATGCCGATGTGATCCATCTCAGCGGCCACAACGGCGGCACCGGCGCCAGCCCACTGAGCAGCGTAAAATATGCGGGGTTGCCGTGGGAGATTGGGCTGGCCGAAACGCACCAGGTGTTGCTGGCCAATGGCATGCGCACGCGCGTGACGTTGCGTGCAGACGGCGGTCTGGCCACGGGACGGGATATTCTCGTTGCCGCCATGTTGGGGGCAGATGAGTATAGCTTTGGCACGAGTGCCATGATTGCCGAGGGTTGCATCATGGCGCGCGTCTGCCACAAAAACACCTGTCCCGTTGGCGTGGCGACGCAAGATCCTGAATTGCGCAAAAAGTTTGATGGCACGCCGGAGATGGTCATCAATTTCATGACATTGATTGCCGAAGAGGTGCGCGAATTGTTGGCTGATCTGGGCTATCGCAGCCTCGATGAGATCATTGGCCACCCAGAATTGCTGAAGCAAGTGGTCTTTGGTCGCGAAGCGGGCTACATGGATCTACACCCACTGCTCTACGTGCCGGACACGGGCAGCGCCCGCCGCAACGTGCTGCCGAGCAACGATCCGCCCAAAGAAGCAAATGTTGGCAACCGCATTGTCGAGCAGGTGTTGGCTAGCCTGCGGGCCAACCCCAGCGCGCCGGTGCGTCTGGCCCACAAGATCAACAACACGCAACGGAGTGTGGGGGCAAAGCTGGCGGGCCAATTGGCATTGCGCTACGGCAATGAAGGGCTTCCCGCGGAACAGGTCCAGATCACCTTCACTGGCTCGGGTGGACAGAGCTTTGGCGCTTTTGCGTTGCAGGGACTACATCTGCGGCTGATTGGCGAAGCACAGGATTATGTGGGCAAGGGCATGTGTGGCGGCGAAATTATTATTCGACCAGCAGAGGAAGCACGATTTATTCCGCACCAGAATGTGATCCTTGGCAACACCGCGCTCTATGGCGCCACCGGCGGGCGGCTCTTTGCCGCGGGGCTGGCGGGGGAACGGTTTGCCGTGCGCAACAGTGGGGCCACCGCGGTGGTGGAAGGTGTGGGCGACCATGGCTGCGAATACATGACCAGTGGCACCGTGGTGGTGTTGGGCGAGACGGGGCTGAACTTTGGCGCGGGCATGACAGGTGGTGAGGCTTATATTTACGACATTGGTGATAATTTCGACCGGCGCTATAATACTGAGTTAATTGCGTTGCAACGGTTGCGTGGTGACGAAGCGGAACGGGTGCTCAAGCAATTGATTACGGAACATCTGGAAAAGACGGGTTCGCAGCGGGCACGTACCCTGTTGGAAGATTGGGAAACGCAGCGCCAACTCTTCTGGCACGTGACGCCACACGAGAATGTGGTGGCCATTGAAGGTGCAACGGAAGGTTCAGGCGATGCTAGCGTGAATTCTGAAAAGGTGGCAACGTAGTTGGCAATTAAGCGGGGGTAAACCCCGCTGCTAATCGAGCGAAGCCACATCAGCGGCTACCTACTCAGCGGTTGAGACCGCCTCTCACTGTTGGAAGCCCAATTCATTGGCGCGTTTCCCCCAATGTCAACGGAATCTGGCTAACCGAGCGAAGCCGCGTCAGCGGCTGTATACAGCGGTTGAGAGCGCCTCTCACGGTGAGCAGCCCAATCATTGGCGCGTTTCCTCGCGCCACAATCTGTTGAACAACCACTGAACAGTACAATGAGGAATTTGAGGAAAGAAGAGAGTGAATGAGCGGAAAAACGTTATTTGAAAAAGTTTGGGATGCCCACGTGGTTTCCCAGGACGAGGGGGCACCGGCTGTTCTGTACATCGATGCCCATCTGATTCACGAAGTGACATCTCCCCAGGCATTTAGCATGTTGCGCGAACGGGGACTCAAGGTGCGCCGCCCGGATCGCACGTTTGCCACCATGGATCACGCCATTCCCACCCGCACGGGTGTAGACATTGAGCTGTGGCCGACCGATGCCGCCACCCAGGTGCGGACGCTGCGCCAGAATTGTGCGGATTTTGGCGTGACACTCTGGGACATTGAAGGCGACGTGCAGGGCATCGTCCACGTGGTGGGGCCAGAGATGGGTGTCACCCAGCCGGGGATGACCATTGTCTGTGGCGACAGCCACACGAGCACCCACGGGGCCTTTGGCGCATTGGCGTTTGGCATTGGCACGAGTGAGGTCGGTCACGTGTTGGCCAGCCAATGTCTGTTGCAGATGAAGCCCAAGACCTTTGCCATCAATGTGGAAGGTGAACTGGGTCCCGGTGTAACGGCCAAAGATGTTATCCTGGCCATTATCGCCAAAAACGGTGCCGGTGGTGGCGCGGGCTATGTCTTTGAATATCGTGGCAGCGCCATTCGCAACATGAGCATGGCCAATCGCATGACAATCTGTAACATGAGCATCGAAGGCGGTGCGCGTGCGGGGATGATTGCGCCGGATGAAAAGACATTCGAGTTCGTCAAAGGACGCCCATTTGCCCCCAAGGATGGGGAGTGGGAGAAGGCAGTGGCCTACTGGCAGACTTTGACTACCGATGCCGATGCCAGCTTTGATCGCGAGCTCAATCTCGACGCCAGCCAGCTAGAGCCCATGGTCACCTATGGCACCAACCCGGGCCAGGGTGTTGGGGTTTCGGGCCACGTGCCCCGGCCCGAGGAATTGGCCGATCCGGCTGAACGGCGCAGCCTGTTGAGCGCGATGGAATACATGGGGCTGACGCCGGGCCAGAAGATTGAAGGACAACCGGTGGATATTGTCTTCATTGGTTCGTGCACCAACAGTCGCATGGAGGATCTGCGCGAGGCCGCCGCGGTCGTCCAGGGCAAAAAGGTTGCCGACAACGTGCAGGCACTGGTGGTACCTGGCTCCAAGGCGGTGAAGGCACAGGCCGAAGCCGAGGGGCTCGATCGCATCTTTAGCGAGGCAGGCTTTGAGTGGCGCGGGGCCGGTTGCAGCATGTGTTTGGCCATGAATGACGACAAAGCAGGCGCGGGCAAATACGTAGCCAGCACCAGCAACCGCAATTTTCAGGGTCGCCAAGGCCCAGGATCACGCAGCCTGTTGATGAGCCCGATCATGGCGGCAGCCGCGGCAATCGATGGCCATGTGGTTGATGTGCGCGCGAAGATGAAATAAGTAGCCTTGCAGACAAGAACAACAGAGGATTAGTTGAATGGAACCTTTTAAGAAACTAGCGGCGACCGCGGCCCCGTTGCGTGCCGAAAATGTGGATACTGACCAGATCATCCCGGCCCGCTTTCTGACCGCGGTGACGAAAGAGGGCATGGGTGATGGGCTCTTCTCCAGTTGGCGCTATGACGCCGACGGCAGCCCCAGGGAAGAGTTTGTCCTCAACAAGACCGAATATCAGGACGCAGACATCTTGATCGCGGGGCGGAACTTTGGCAGTGGATCTAGCCGCGAACACGCGGTGTGGGCGTTGACGGAATATGGCTTCCGCTGTGTCATCACACCGGGCTTTGCCGACATCTTTTACAACAACAGTCTGAAAAATGGCCTGTTGCCGGTGGCACTGCCCGAAGAGACGATCAATATGTTGCTCGACCTGGTGGAAGAAGATCCGGAAACCCAAATCCAGGTTGATCTGGAAGCACAGACGGTGACGCTTTCCGATGGCCAAACCCACAGCTTCGAGATCGACCCATTCCGCAAGGTCTGCTTGCTCGAAGGGCTCGACGATCTGGGTTACATTCTCTCCAAAAACGAGGCCATCGAGGCCCACGAATCAACCCCGGCCTACTGAGCCAACGCGCATCTAATTTATTTCGTTTGCTACGGGCGCAGTCGTTCTGCGCCCGTTGTGTTACAATAACCCGAGTGCTCCCCATCGCGTGGCAGAAATACTGCTGGTGGGCAACCACTCCCGTAGAGCGATGGTGGGTAGCAACTTTTGTGCGGTTGGCTTGAAAACGGTAGATTTTTTCGTGGTTCACCAAAGAGGGTGAACTACCGTTTTCAAACAGAGCTTCCTTTTGACGTACAATAAATCAACCCGATCGGCTGGTGCCAAGTGCGCTCGCGGCAAAGAGTCAGATCACAGATCAACACTGCATTGGGTAGCTGGTGGTACGGTACAAGTGCAGTGATATGAGGCGAGCAGGTCAGTGGCAGATTGTCTGGTTCGGCACAGCCAGCCCCAATCCATAACTACTCTAGAAAGCAGAGTCATGAACGCAAATATTGTCCTCTTGCCCGGCGATGGCATTGGGCCCGAAGTTACAACGGAAGCACGCAAGGTGCTAAAGGCGATTGGCGAAAAATTCGGCCACAATTTCTCCTTTAGCGAACAGATGATGGGTGGACGGGCCATTGATGAATTGGGCACCAGCCTGCCCGATGAAACTGTTGCCGCCTGTAAAAAAGCTGACGCAATTCTGCTCGGCGCGGTGGGCGGCCCCAAATGGGATGATCCCAACGCGCCGGATCGCCCGGAGCGGGGATTGTTGGCCATCCGCAAAGCGTTGAATCTCTTTGCCAACTTGCGCCCGGTGAAACTACATCCCCAACTGCTCAGTGCCAGCACGCTCAAAGAAGAAGTGTTGCAAGGGGTCGACATGCTGGTGATCCGTGAACTGACCGGTGGCCTTTACTTTGGACCCAAACAGGAAGCGGGCGAAGCAGGCTACGAAGCGTTTGATACCGAACTCTACACCCGCCCGGAGATTGAGCGCGTGGTGAAGTTGGCCGCCGAGACGGCCATGGGACGGACGAAAAAATTGGCCAGCATCGACAAAGCCAACGTCATGGCCTCTAGCCGTCTGTGGCGACGAGTGGCCACGGAAGTGCTGGCCGACTATCCAGAGCTGGAGGTGGAACATGTGCTGGTCGATGCCATGGCCATGCACCTGATCCGGCGACCGGCTTCGTTTGATGTAATCGTGGCAAGCAATATCTTTGGCGACATCCTCACTGATGAGGCGGCGATGTTGGCCGGTTCCATGGGCATGTTACCCTCGGCTAGCCTGGGCGACCTCTCGAACAGCCAAAATTTGCCGCTGGGGCTCTATGAACCGATCCACGGCAGTGCCCCCGACATTGCGGGGCAGGGCGTGGCCAATCCCTTGGCAGCCATTGTCAGCAGCGCAATGATGCTGCGCCACAGCCTTGGGCTCACTGCAGAAGCCGACGCCATTGAAGGTGCGGTCGATGCCGTCCTCGATGAAGGGGTGCGGACACCAGACATTGAACACACCGGCAGCGAAGTTGTGGGTACCCAGGTCATGGGCGATCTGGTCGTGGAAAAATTACTCAACTAAGTGGCGCAGTTGACAGGGGTGGAGAGTGCGCAGCGCAGGATATAGTCGCCCACTACCTCCCCGCACCTGCACCATCAACCTTGCACAACAACTACTATGATCATTGATCCAAAAGACCGACTCCGTTCAACCATTCGTTTCCTGGGCACGCTGCTCGGTGAAACCATTATCGAGCAGGAAGGCCAGGCCACATTTGACCTGGAAGAAGAGATCCGCAATCTGGCCAAAGTCTGGCGTGCAGAGGGCGATCTGCAACGTGTTCAGGAGCAGATCGACCAGCACATGCAAGCCTTGATCGCCGAGCCAAACAAGATGTTGGCGGTCCTGAAAGCATTCACCATCTACTTCCAGCTGATCAACCTGGCCGAAGAGCAGCAGCGGGTTCACATTCTGCGCGAGCGCGAACAGCTTGCACACGAGCAAGCTGTGCCCATGGATGAGACAATTGCCCACGGCGTGGCCCGTTTGGAAGCAGAAGGGTTTGATGCCGAGGCAATCCAACAGTTGCTGCACGACCTGTTCATCGTGCCCGTCTTCACCGCGCATCCCACTGAATCCAAACGGCGAACCATTCTGCTCAAGCTGAAACAGATCGCGGACGCGCTCTACAAGCTGAATTACCAGACGTTGTTGCCGGCCGAAGAAGAGGCGATCGTGCAGGAGGTGCGCGAGAATATTGTGTTGCTGTGGCAGAGCGACGAGACGCGTGACCGCCGCCCAACGGTGATGGATGAGGTACGTGAGGGGCTCTATTATTTTGAGGCCACGCTCTTTCATCTGGTGCCACGCATCTATCGAGAGCTGGAACGAGCACTGGCCCAATTCTACCCGGACCATCAGTTTGAGTTGCCCAACTTTTTGCGCTATGGCTCCTGGATTGGCGGCGACCGCGATGGTAATCCCTTTGTCACGCTCGATGTAACCGAGGAGACGATCCGGCAACAGAAAGAGACCATCCTCAAGCTATACAACATTGAGCTGGATGCGCTGTACCACAACCTGAGTTCGGCCAAGACGCGCGTTGGTGTTTCGACAGAATTGGTAACCAGCATCGAGCGCGATTTCACGCTGGTGCCTGACGATGAAGTCGCGGTGCTGGAACGTTTTCGGCTGGAACCGTACCGCCAGAAATTGATCATGATGTTTCGGCGGCTGCGGGCAACACGTGCCGCCAATCGAGAACCGTGGCGCAACCGCGCCTCGCGCTCTTCGGATCAGACGGTGAAAAACCAGCGCGCCTACGGCAGTGTCCAAGAATTTTTGGCCGACCTCTATCTCGTTCGGGACAGCCTGCTGGCCAACAAGGGCGAACGGTTGGCACAGGGACGGCTGGCCAACCTGATCCGTGCAGCCGAAGTGTTTGGGTTTCATCTGGCCACGCTCGATATTCGCCAGCACGCCGACCGTCATCGCAGTGCCATGACGGAGGTGATGGAGCGCTATGGTATTGTCTCCGACTATGCAGTGTTGGATGAAGCCGAGCGAGTGGCGGTGCTCGGCCGGGAAATTGCCAGCGAACGGCCATTGACCGCGCGGCTGAACTTTAGCGAGAGCACCAACGAGAGCATCGAGCTATTCCGGCTGATTCGCCGCGCCCGACAAGAGGTGGGTGAACATATCATCCAGACCTACATCATCAGCATGACCACCTCGGTCAGCAATGTGCTGGAGGTCCTGCTCTTTGCCCGCGACGCGGGGCTCTTTGGCCAGATCGAGGTTTCGCCCCTCTTTGAAACAGTCGACGATCTGTTGGCCGCGCCCCAGATCATGGCAGAGCTCTATGAAAATGAGATTTACCGTCAACATTTGGCGGCGCGCGGCAACCGCCAGCAGATCATGATCGGATATAGCGATTCCAACAAGGATGGTGGCTATCTGCGCGCCAACTGGATGCTCTTCCGTGCCCAGCGCAATCTGGCCCAAGTCTGTGAACAATATGGGGTTCAGCTCACCCTCTTCCACGGCCGCGGGGGTACACTGGGACGCGGGGGCGGCCCCACCAATCGAGCTATTCTCGCCCAGCCGCCGGAGTCGGTCAAGGGACGGATTCGGATTACCGAGCAAGGGGAAGTGGTCAGCAGCCGCTATGATGATGAGGGAATTGCGCACCGCCATCTGGAGCAGCTGGTGAATGCGGTGCTATTGAGTAGTGGTCAGCGTCCTGTCTATCCCAAAAGCGAGGTCTGGGCCGAGACGATGGAGACGCTCAGCCAGCTTGCCTACACGAAGTACCGTAGCCTGGTGGAGAAGCCCAACTTTGTCCGCTACTTCCACGAAGCCACCCCCATCGATCACGTCGACCAGCTCAACATTGGCTCGCGCCCGGCCCGCCGCAAAAAGACGGAAGCCATCTTCGATCTGCGGGCGATTCCGTGGGTCTTTGCCTGGACACAGTCGCGCGTCAATTTGCCCAGCTGGTATGGGGTGGGCACGGCGCTGGAAAGCTGGTTGACCGACGCGGCGAGTGGTGAATTCCACGCGGAGCGCCTATCATCGCTACGCGAAATCTACCAAGGGTGGCCCTTCTTCCGCACGGTGCTCGATAATATCCAGGGGGGTCTGGGCAAGGCTGACATGAACATTGCCCGTCTCTACGCCGGCCTGGCCACCCCCGACTTGCAGGCAGAGATCTTTGCCGATCTGGCCGATGAATTTGAACGCACGCGCAGAATGCTGCTCACCATTACCCAGACGGACGAATTGCTCGACAATGAAAAGTGGCTGCAACGGAGCATCCGCCTGCGCAATCCCTATGTCGACCCGCTCAACTACATTCAGGTGGCATTGCTGCGCGAGCTGCGCAAGGCAGAAGCCTCCCCGGATCAAGCACACTTTCAGGCTGGGGTCAATCTCTCCGTAAATGGCATCGCGGCTGGTTTGCAGAATGTTGGCTAGTGACTGTGCCTGCGAATCATTACCAGAACAGCGGAAAAGGAATTGCAGAAAGCGTTGTGACTGACTACTTGTCCTCAATTGAGGGGCTATTTATTGATATCGAGGGCGTTCTCCTACAGGGCGACGAGGTGATACCGGGTGCGCATGCGGTGTTGGATACACTGCGCGCCCGGAACATTCCCCACCGCTTTGTGACCAACACAACGATTTACAGTCGGCTCACATTGTTGGAGCGGCTGCGCGCGCTGGGCTTCGAAATCCAATTGGAAGAGCTCTTCACCGCAACCTATGCAGCAGCGCGCTTTTTGCGCGAGCAAGAGGCGAAGAGTTATTACCCGCTGCTCTTGCCCGATGCGCAACTGGAATTTTCGGGGCTGGAGATCGATGAAGAGAATCCTGAATTTGTGGTTGTGGGCGATCTGGGCGCAAACTTTAGCTTTGCCCGCCTGAACCAAGCGCTGCGCGCCGTGTTGAACGGTGCACGCCTCATCGCCCTCCACAAAAAACGTATGTGGCGCACGGCAGAGGGAATGTATCTCGACGCGGGTCCCTTCGTGGTGGCGCTGGAGTATGCTGCAGAGGTCCGTGCCGAGGTAGTCGGCAAACCGAGCAAGGCATATTTCCGCATGGCACTCGACGATCTGCAGATCGAGCCAGCTCACGTTGCCATGATTGGCGACGACGTCGAGAGTGACGTGCGCGGTGCACAGCTCATTGGCATGCAGGGCTGGCTGGTCAAGACCGGTCGTTTCCGCAAGGAAGATCTCGCCCGCGGCATCTGGCCCGACAAGATCCTGGGAAGCATTGCTGATATTATTGGGAGCGGGTAGTGGCAGAATGGCAGATGCACAGTAGAGTCACTCCGCTATTGACATTGCATGGCTGCCGCTCGACCACGGAGGTTTTCTGCCCAGCGGCCCCAGTACATTAACCAGAAACAGCGAGACAGAAACAGCAAAACATGACAACAATTACTCTGTACGATACAACACTGCGTGATGGCACCCAAGGAGAGGGGGTGTCGTTGAGTTGTGATGACAAGTTACGCATTGCCCAGCGGCTCGATGAGTTTGGCATGGCCTACATTGAAGGCGGTTGGCCTGGCTCGAATCCCAAAGACATGGAGTTCTTTGAGCGAGCACAGGCCGAGCTAGCCCTCAACCATGCCAAGATCACAGCCTTTGGCTCCACCTGTCGCGCGGACACAGCCCCCGCGGATGACCCCCAGATCCAGCTTTTAATCGCTGCCAAGACGCCAGCCATCACCATCTTTGGCAAGAGTTGGGATCTGCACGTGACCGAGGTATTGCGCACCACGCTGGAAGAGAATTTGCGCATGATCCGCGAGTCGGTGCAGTTTCTGAAAGAGCAGGGCAAAGAAGTTATTTACGATGCAGAACACTTCTTTGATGGCTACGCAGCCAATCCAGAATATGCCTTGGCCACCTTGCAGGCGGCCATCGTGGGCGGTGCAGATAGCATCGTGCTCTGTGACACCAACGGTGGCATGCTCCCCTGGCAAGTTGGCGCGGTCATTGATACCGTGCGGAGCGCAGTGCTGGGGCTCGATGGTGATGAACCAGCCAATCACCCCGCTGCCGCGGTGACGCTGGGCATGCACGCGCACAATGATAGCGAAACCGGTGTTGCAAACACGCTGGAAGCGATTCGCCACGGCTGCAACCATATTCAGGGCACAATTAACGGCTATGGCGAACGTTGTGGGAATGCCAATCTGGTCAGCATTATCCCGGCCGTTCAGCTCAAAATGGGCAAATCGGTGGTGGCGGCAGCAAAGCTGGCACAACTGACGGAATTGAGCCACTACGTCAGCGAACTCGCCAACTTGAGCCCAGATATTCATCAGCCTTTTGTCGGCCACAGCGCCTTTGCACACAAGGGTGGCACCCACGTCAACGCCGTGGTCAAGCATCGCATGAGCTACCAACACATTGAGCCGGAGCTGGTGGGCAACGAGACCCGGGTACTCGTCAGCGAGCTGAGTGGCAAGGACAACATTGCGGTGAAACGGGAAGAGTTTGGTCTGGATGGGCTGAGCCGTGAAGAAGAGCGCGCGGTGCTGCAACAGATCAAGGAGTTGGAGAACGCGGGCTTCGCATTTGAGAGCGCTGAAGCGAGTGTTGATCTGCTGTTGCGACGCCAACGGGAAGGCTACAGTGCCCCCTTCGAGATGATCGACTATACGACCAATGTAGAACATCGCTCGGGGCGTGGGACCTTTTCCGAAGCGACGGTAAAGGTGAAGGTGGGGGATGCGATCTTCCACGAAGTAGCCGAAGGCAATGGGCCCGTTAACGCACTCAATCTGGCGTTGCGCAAGGCGATCCAGCAGTTCTACCCACGTCTGCAAGAGGTCCACCTAACCGATTACAAGGTGCGGATTTTGAACAGTGAGAGCGGAACGGGCGCGATTGTGCGGGTGTTGATCCACAGCACCAATGGCAAACGCTCCTGGTCCGTAGTTGGGGCGAGCACCAATATCATTGAGGCAAGCTGGATTGCGCTTTCGGATTCAATGGAGCATTTTCTGCTGACCGATAGCGAAGCACAGAATGCAGCGACGGCGTGAGATAGCAGGAGTTTATGAGGATCCAATCGGAAGCAGATCTACAGGGATTGAAGCGAGTGGGTGAAGTGGTAGCCGATGTGCTTCAACGTATGCAGGCGGCACTGAAACCGGGCATAACCACGGGAGAGCTGGACGAGATCGGGCACCGAGCGCTGGCCCAACAGAACGCCCACTCCGCGCCAATCTTCTACTATGACTATCCAGGCACAACCTGCATCAGCATCAACGAAGAGGCGGCCCACGCCATTCCCGGCAAACGGGTAATCAAAGATGGCGATCTCGTCAACATCGATGTATCCGCGGTGCTGGATGGCTATGTGGCCGATAGCGGCGCTAGCTTTCCGGTCGGCACGGTTTCACCGCTGGCGCGGCGGCTCTGTACAGCGACACAAGAGGCACTGCACGCCGCATTGCACGTGGCCCGGGCGGGCAGACGCATGGATGAAGTGCGTCTAGCTGTGGAAAAGGTTGCCCGCAAACATCGCTTTACGGTCATTGAAAATTTGGCGGGTCACGGTGTTGGCCGTCACATTCACGAAGCGCCAGAGTTCGTGCCCGATTACACGCGCAAGAAAGATCGGCGGCGATTTCAACAGGGAATGGTGCTGACGTTGGAACCATTTTTGGCCACCGGTGCCAGGGTGGCCGAGGAGCAGTCCGATGGCTGGACACTCTCGACACCGCCGGGGGGGTTGGTGGCCCAATACGAACACACGCTGGTGATTACCGATCAGGAGCCCATTCTGATTACGGCGGGCGCGCACGCGGTTACGCTGTAACGGCTGCAGTTGTGGTGCCACTGTTCTGTTGGGCGTAAATACAACGGCGCTAAACAACCCAAGCTACTCCAGTGAAATGGGTCAGGTTGCCATGAGCTTATGTACGCCGGGATCTACTAGTTGTCCTAAAGTCCTCTGCACCGACGTAGCGGGCTCTGGCTCTTTCGATCATCACAACCGGATCGGGACCGGCTTTAGGTGAAACGCCGGTTGCTCTGTTGCGAACAGTTGGTTGATCTGCTGTTTGGGTCTGCTAGTGTGGGGATAAGGGCAAGAGCGGTACAGCGAGGGTGCTGGCTGCTGTCAGTTTGCCCAGCAGGCACGAGATACCGCTCTTGATCCAGCGCACGAGCCCAGAGTTGGGAGGAGAGGAACTTCGGTGTGCGCTGGCTACCAATATTGTAAGCTTGCCGAGCAATGCTACCGACGCCGTCTGCGCCGCCGGCCACCACTGTTGTTGCGCTGCGATGACTTCTGTTGGGCGGGCTTTTCTTCCTCGATGGGCGGTGCAACGGGTGTGTGCAACAGCCGTTGATAATACTCGTCTAGCAGCATTGTGATCAGCGCCATCTCTTCTTCATCATCGGCCAACTCGCGGGCCAGGTGCACAAAACGGCGGCTGCGCTCATGTTGGATGTTGTCCCGTTCGCGCAGGCGAGATTCGAGCAGTGTCGTCAATCGTTCGGCAACCGTTTCCGCCAATTCTTCTTCGGTTGGCAGTTCCCGCTCCTCAAAGTCAATCTCATAGCGGCGGGCGAGACGGTCGATTCCCGGCTTCTCCACGCGCGTCGCCAGGGTAATGGCAATGCCCGTGGCACCGGCACGCCCCGTTCGTCCGGCGCGGTGAATGTAACTTTCGGGATCTTCCGGCGGTTCATATTGAAAGACGTGCGAAAGTTCGGGAACATCGATCCCGCGGCCCGCTACATCCGTTGCCACCAGAAAACGCAGTTCACCCTTGCGCAGACGGGCCAGGATCGCTTCCCGCTTGGCCTGATCCAGATCGGCGCTCAATTCGTCAGCGTCGTAGCCAAAGCGTTGGAGCACCACGCTAACAAAGTGGACGGCAACTTTCGTGTTGCAAAAGATGATCGCGGAAGCAGGATTTTCCATTTCCAAGATCCGGATTAGACTGCGTTCCCGGCTCATTTCGGGCACCATGTAGTAGATGTGCTCGACATCGGTCACGTGTACGTGATCGGTACTGAGAGAGATGAATTCGGGCTCGTCCAGAAAATCGTGGGCTGTGCGCAGCACATAGGCGGGGAAGGTAGCCGAGAACATGCAGGTGTGAATGTGGCTGTCGGGTAGATAGCGTTGCACTTCCTTCATGTCCTGATAGAAGCCCATGGACAACATGCGATCGGCTTCATCAAAGACCAGCACCTTGAGCCGCTTCAAGTTGAAGGTGCGGCGCAGCAGGTGATCGAGCACGCGGCCGGGGGTGCCAACAACAATGTGAGCGCCTCTTTTCAGGGCCTCGTTTTGCGCGCCATAGCCCACGCCACCATAGACGGCGACAGTCCGCAAGCCACTATCGCCCATCAAAGTTTGGGCCTCTTTGTAGACTTGATTGGCCAGTTCGCGGGTGGGCACCAGGATCAGGGCCTGGCATTCGTCACGGCTGGGATCGAGCAGTTCGAGCAGTGGCAGCAGAAATGCGCCCGTCTTGCCGCTCCCCGTGCGGGCTTGCACCATGACATCATCCCCATCGAGCAGATAGGGAATGGTCTGGAGTTGCACCGGCATTAGGCTGCTCCAACCGGCGCGCTGGAGCGCCGACTGAATGTGCTCGGGGAGGTCCGTCAGATCAAATTCCGGGAGTTGTGGCTCTGTGGCAGTGGATTCAGCATCCGCTTGCGCCTGAGCGTCAATTTCGGCGGGGGTCAATTCAGTTGTACTCAAAATATAGTTTACTTCCTTCTAGTATGCTAACGACATGAGATAAGATATACAACGACACACTACATAATACAACACTGTATACCAGACTATATACTGGACGTGACGCCTGGTCACTGGAGCCAATGCCGAGCTGCTTCGCCGTGTCACCGTGGCTGGCAGCTCCCTGCGGTACATGGGTGCGTTGCACAGGTCTCAACAGCCCAACTCCACACCACGATTAGGTCACCTGTGCGCTGCACATCCGCTGCGGTGCCACCCATTCATTGCTGTAACGCCTCTTCACGGAAGCCAGCGCTGAGCTGCTTCGTCGTGCCACCGCGGCTGGCAGCTCCCTGCGGTACTTGCGTGTATAATACAAATATTGCGCTGTATTTTACGCAATACAGGTTACAAGCTTCCGATTGCGATTACCAAAACAGAGAGAGCTGATTCCAGTGAATGAACCAAGATCATTGTGACTATTATCGCACATCCTGTCAAGAATGTGGCAACATAGCTTTGCGAAACCAATCAAGATAACCAGGAGCAAACAGTGATGCAACCGTTCTACAATTCAACACCCGATTTGGCCGATGCAGCCATCTTGCGCGCCACCATGAGAACACAGGGCTATCTCTTCGTGCGTAATCTGATCCCGCGTCGGGCCATCGATGAACTCTACGGCGAGATTCTAGCGATCTGTACCCAGGCCGGTTGGAGTGATGCCACGGGACGTGCTCAGGGAGAAGCTCGCATTGAGGGAAGTGTTCACTTTTGGATCGTCTACGATGCGATTCAACGGCTGGAATCTTTTCATACTTTGGCACACCGGCCCGAATTGCTCTCGATAATGAGCGATCTGACCGAAGAGACGCCCTTTGTGCATCCGCGCAATATCGGGCGCATCACCTTTCCCAACGCCGCGCAGCACACAACGCCTGCCCACCAGGATTTTGTCCACGTGCAGGGCGCGGCCGCAACCTACACGGCATGGTTTCCGCTCCGCGATTGCCCTCAGCAACTGGGATCGTTGCTCGTGTTGGCGGGCTCTCACCGCGACGGGATTCTCCCGGTGCATCAGGCAGACGGTGCGGGCGGTCTTGGAATTGATACCAGCCCGTTGCCCCAGGAGTGGCACGGCAGCGATTTTGCAGCCGGCGACGTGCTGATCTTTCACAGCCACACGGTTCACAAGGCGTTGCCCAATCAAACGGCCGATCAACTACGTATTTCTGTGGACTACCGCTATCAAGGTCTGTCGCAGCCGGTGGTGGAAGATGGGCTGTTGCCCCACTACAATCGGCTGGCGTGGCCAGAGATTTATGCAGATTGGCAATCCACCGAATATCAATATTACTGGCGCGATCTGAACATAGAGACGGTTCCGCGCGATCGATCCTATCAAGAAAATGCAGCCCCGGCGAAGAGCTAACGGGCGCGGATGGCTGCCAATCTCCCGTTAGAAGCGAATTAGGCGAAAACGCTCACAGACCAGTGGCATCTCAGCTGTGGGCGTGCGACCGATCTGTGCGAGGGTGCGGGTGAAGAAACGCTGGTGCGCCGCGCGCCAGGATGCCAACGAGCGATCATCTTCACCCTCTGCATGGGCAAATTCGGCATCGACTGTGTTGAAGGGCCGAACAGTGACTTCGGTGGTTTGTACCAGGCAGAGTGGTGCACCACGCCCGTCGAGCACAATGGTATAGCTGCCGACAGTGGGTATGGCTTCGCCTTCGGCTTCGTAGGACCACAGGGCCGAGCAGGTCGCGGTCTTGGTACCAGCGGCAATCAACGCGCCCAGTTCATCGGCCAATGCGGGTGAATCACCCCACATTTCCGCGCAGTAGCCTTGCGCCGCCACCTGTTGCCGGTCCGCGGCAGGGAGCGTGGCTAGGAATTGTTGCCAGAATTTCTCGATGATGAGTTGCGTCTCTGATTCACTCATGCTATGCTTCTCCCACGCTATTGAATTTTCTGGAATGGAGAGTCTCCTTGCTGTCCACACCCCACTCTGTTGAAATTAACCCAACCTGTTGCAATTATTGTTGATTTTGTGCCGCTTTGCAATTCATGTCCCACTTACGACTCACGTTTGACCTCTGTCGCCTAACCTTCCAACGGCTACTGAGCCGCCCCATGTTGTCGCTCCTCACGCTCATCGGCATGATCCTGGCGGTTGGGCTGTTGACCAGCGCCGGCTTCTTTAGCCAAGCCGTGGACCGTGTGATCCTGCAACAAGAATTGGACGAACTCAGCCGCGTCACCGGACGAATCCCCTTTTCCACGCGTGTCTACTTCCAGCCTTCCTCCCGTCGTCCCATCACGTTGGTGGATGCCGAAAATGTCGGGCGGAGCATTGCCGACACCATCTCTTCGGAGATCGACCTGCCCCTTGGCCACCTGGGCATTCAGGTGGAGAGCGGCGGATTAATGTTGATTCCCGCGGTCGATGATCAGCGCTACCAGAGCAGCAACTCGTTCCTGGATACCGTCAATGTCACGTATGTGGCCGACGTGGCCGAGCATTTGGAGATGGTGGCGGGTGAGCCGTTGGCGCAACATCAGCCGGTTGGGGCAGAGACATTGGATGTGTGGATGCATGTGCGGCTGGCCGAGGAGATGGGGCTGCATGCAGGCGAACAATTTCAGATCACCGTGAATCTGCGCTCTGCCCCACGCACCATCTTCATCCGTGGGCTGTGGCAAGCCAAAGATCCCGCAGCGTCGTTCTGGTTCACCAATCCCGACAAAGCAATGCGCAAGACGCTGTTGGTGACGCGCACGGGCTATCAGCAATTTATCGAACCGATGTTGGCAGCCAAATCGGGCTTTGTCAACTGGCACATCATTTTGGACGACACACCGCTCAACCCCAAATATGCCGCGGCATATGCCGCTGGCTTTGAAGAGGGCATGGTGGTTGTCAATCAATATTTACCGGGGGCGCGGCTGGATATCTCGCCCCTCGACCCACTCAAGGAATTTGTCGATCGCCAGTCGCGGCTCACATTGGTGCTGCTCGGCTTCAATGTGCCAGCACTTGCGTTCCTGCTCTATTTCCTGCTGCAAATTTCAAACATCGTGGTCCGTTGGCAACAACGTGAGACCGCGCTCTTGGTCAGCCGTGGGATGAGTGTGCCCCACGTGCTTGGCCTGACGCTGCTCGAAGAGTTGGTGCTCTTTGTGGTCGGCGTGCCGCTGGGAATCCTCTTTGGCATGGCATTGGCACGGGGCATGGGCTACACCGTTAGCTTTCTCGAATTTGTGGCGCGCGAGCCACTTCCCGTGTCGTTGCAAGGCATGAGCTATTCACTATTGGGGCTGGCCCTGCTGGTGGCACTGCTTGCACGCGTGTTGCCGACGCTGCAATCGACGCGCCAGAGTGTGGTGGAGCAGGCTCGCGAGGGGTCACGTCCCCTACGCCCCCCTTTTTGGCAGCGCGCCTATCTGGATCTGCTGCTGATTGCGCCGACCTACTATGTCTATCAACAGTTGGCGGCCCGTGGCACGTTGGCCGTGGGCGCCGATGGCACGGCCATGCTCAACGCGGCCAGCGCAGGCGGCACGGAAGCGGTGTCGGCCCAACTGTTTCAGGATCCATTGTTGATTCTCGCCCCCGCCCTCTTTATTCTCGCGGTTACCCTCGTCAGCATGCGGATCTTTCCGTGGCTGCTGCGCCTCTTTGATCTGATTGCCAGCCGCACGCCTTGGCTCACGGTGCACCTGGCCCTGCGTCAGTTGGGGCGCAGCAGTCAACAGTACATCACCCCGTTGATGTTGATCATTGTGGCGCTGGCCATGGGCATCTACATGCGCTCAATGGCCGAGAGCCTGGATCAGTGGCTGGAAGATCAGGTCTATTACAACGTGGGTGCCGATGTTGCATTTGTGCCCTACATCGAAGGCAGCGGCGAGCGCGAAGCACGGGTGGAAGGGATGATTCCGCCCAAGGATGAATTTGCTGTGCTGCCTGGTGTTCAGGCGGCAACGCGGGTGGGTGACTACCCCATTACCATTACCGATGGCAGCAGTAGTCGCGGGATCAATGGCCGCATGTTGGCGCTCGATCGGGTGGACTTTAGCAGCGTGGCATGGTTCCGGCCTGATTTTGCGGATGAATCGCTGGGCGCGCTGATGAATCGATTGGCGACCACGCCCGAAAGCATTCTCGTGCCCGAAAAGTTACTCGATGCCCTGCGTTTGCGCATTGGCGACAGCCTGACCATGCGGGTGCGGTTGGCCGATGGGATTTCGATCACCCGCTCATTTATCGTGGCTGGCCTCTTTCAGCATTTTCCCACGGCTCAAAGTGGCGAGGTGGTGGTGGTGGGCAACCTGGAACATCTCTTTACCCAAGCCGGTGCCGAGTTTGAACATCAGATCTGGATGCGCACGAGCAACGAGATCGATGATAAAGCGCTCTTTGCCGCGGTCAAAACCACGGGGGTCGATCCGATTTTGCAGCGCAATGCACGTGCAACCATTGCCGCGGATCAAGCTCAGTTGGAGCGGGTGGGTATCTTTGGCACGTTAACGGTCGGCTTTGTCGCGGCAACGGTCATGGCCATGTTGGCGCTGCTCGTGCATAATTATGCTTCGCTGCAAGAACGGCTCTATCAGTTCGGGGTGATGCGCGCCATCGGCCTCTGGCGCGTACAGGTGGTCGGCCAAGTAATCCTTGAATATAGCGTGCTCACGGCCTACGGTGCCGTGCTGGGGGCACTGATTGGCCTCTACACGTCCGAACTCTTTGCCCCCTTCTTTCGGATTCCCGAGGCCGATGGCGTGCCGCTGCCGCCCCTCTTGCCCATTATTGCCGAAGACGCCACCACATCGCTGGGGCTCACCTTTGCCCTGTTGATGATCCTCAGTGAGCTTTTCGTGATCACCCGTGCGCTGACGAGCCGCGTCTTTTCGGCGTTACGCATGGGCCACCAGGGTTAGTGGGACCAACCCTGCCCCCATACAGCGCCCCGGCGGTGCGTTCTCGTGCGCATTTCATCGCGCGCGGGGCCAATCAAGCAGTCAGGAATGCGCATAATTGATGCCGACTTGACTGCGCCATCTATACCATCTATAATGCCAACCATTCATTTCCCAACGCTCACCGAAAAAGAGAGTCATTCCACCTTCTCGACCTATGGGTAAAGCCAAGACAGGCAAGAGAGGGCGGACGTGCTTTGCGTAACCTTTCGCAGTTCTGCACGTTCCTGCGTGTTTCCCGCTGCCGCCCAGCCCCATGGCGAGCTTTGAAAAAGCGGTCCCCGCGGAGCGTGATTGCCATCTGCCCGGTAAATGGGATTGCCATAGAAGTTCCAAACCCTTATGTGTTCCCATCCGAAAAGCGCGAACGCCACCAACCTTCTCAGCGATAGAACGGGCGAAGGCCGTACCAATGGCCTACTTTCCCATCGCGTGTATTTATACTGTATATTTTACAGAATATGACCATTGCTTGGTTCACCCCCACGGGCTTCCCTGATGCATGCACCAATGCAGAATACCCAAAGCCGTGGATCAGGCAAAAGAGTGGGTGGGTTGATCAGTAAACTCATCTACAACAGATGACACTCCGATAACCTATGTATTCAGCAGAAAGAAGACAAGAAATTCTGACGCTCATCGCGCAACGTTCGCGGGTGAATGTTGAGGATTTAGCCAATCATTTTGGGGTGAGCCACTCTTCAATCCGGCGCGACCTCAGCCAACTGCACGATGATGGACTGTTGACCCGCACCTACGGCGGTGCGGTGGCACTAAACGGTTCTGCGGTGGAGACGCCCTTTACCGAACGCCAGGTCGCTAACTTTGCGGAAAAAGATGCGATTAGCAAAGCAGCCGTGTCCTGCATTGAAGAGGGTGAAACAATTTTTATTGATGGCGGAACGACCACCGAGTGCATGGTGCCCTACCTGCTCGACAAACGCATCACGGTTGTCACCTATGGGCTGAACATCATGGACCGTCTGAGTGTCAGCACCAGTGTCACGGTGATTGCCGTGGGTGGCACGGTCAACAACCATGCCCGAACATTTGGAGGCATCTTTGCGCTGAGCAATCTGCAAAGCTACAACATCCGTTTTGACAAAACATTTATGGCGGCCAGCGGGGTATCGGCAACTGCCGGTGTGACGAATGCAGGCTTGGAAGAGATCCCCATCAAACGCAAGGCGATCGAGGTTGGCCAACAGAACATTCTGCTGGCCGATGCAACCAAAGTGGGTGTGATCCGTGCCGGGCTCATTGCGCCACTAACCCAGATCCATAGCTTGATCACCGGCGCCCGTGCGCCCGAGCAGGAAATCATCGCCATGCGCAAGCAAGGGCTAGCGATTACGCTGGTTAGATAGCGTTCTGTTGGCCCCAACCTAACCAGAGCAAAACAGGTGCTCGCCACAGTTGGTTCGCACCACCACGAGACTTGATCTCACGTTAGCATTCATAGCAGCAGAACGTTGACTATTCAAAACAAAGGATATTTCTCATGGCACTAAACGTTGCCGTCATTGGGCTGGGTGGTATCGGCAATACCCATGCCCCGATCTACCAAGCCAATGATAAGACCAATCTACTTGCTGTTTGTGATATCGACAAGGAACGAGCGGACAAGGCAGCCGAGCGCTATGGCGTCAAGGCCTATTACAGCGTAGAGGATCTGCTGAAGCACGAAGAGCTAGATGCCGTCAGCATTACAACCGCGGGAACGGAAAATGGTGGTGATCATTACGAGCCGACCATTCAATGTCTGGAAGCAGGCAAACATGTGCTGGGCGAAAAGCCAATCTCCAATGAGATTGAGAAGGCGCGCGAGATGGTGCGCACCGCGGACAAGATGGGCGTCTATTATGGGATTAACCTGAACCATCGCTTTGTACCGCCGGCGGCCAAGGCCAAAAGCTGGGTGGACGCGGGCAAACTTGGGGATCTGCTGCTGATCAACATGACCATGTGGATCGGCAACCCCAACAATTCGTCGCCGTGGTTCCACGCGCGGGCGCTCCACCCCCACTCGATCGATGTCATGCGCTACTACTGTGGCAACGTGGGGCGGGTGATGGCCTTTTTCAACAAGGCACCTGGCCGCGACTGCTACTCGAACATGCAGGTGAGCATGGAATTTGAAAACGGAGTTGTCGGCCACCTGACCGGCAGCTATGACACCAACCCGCGCCACAACCTGGAACGGTGTGAAGTGATGGGTACCGAGGGGCGCTTCGTGCTCGACAATTGCTATGAAACCCTCACGCTCTATCCGCGCCACAGCGAAGAGCTGACCGTGGTGCGCAACAGCATTATGGGGGGCCTCAGTGGTTTTGGTGCCACCTTCACCAACCGCATCAACCGATGGATCGAACAGGTCGATGCCGGTGTTCCGCGCGAGGAGATCGACGCTGCTGGCAAGGATGGGTTAGCGGTACAAGAGGTGATTGAAGCTGCCATTCGCTCGTTTCAGACAGGCCGCGCCGAAGAAGTGCCAATTGCTTAACAGATAATCTCTCTGCGTCGACAGTTCTGTGTCGACAGTTCTGTGTCGACAATGCCGTGTCAACCATTGTGGCCAGGCGAGGTGCGGCCCACAGAAGCGAATGTACGCATGGGCATAATCAAATATCCGGTTGGGGTGTGCACGGTAATCCGCAAACGATCCCAATCCAACCAGCTGAGAACAGAGAGGATGTGGCGATGCTAAAGGTCGCAGTCATTGGCATGGGACCCATTGGCAACATTCATTCGACGATGTACACCGAGGACGAACTGGCCAATTTCGTGGCCGTTTGCGATTGGGACAAAGCACGTGCCGATGCCGGCGCGGCCAAGTACGGCGTCAAAGCCTATTATGATGTGCAACAGATGTTGGAGGCCGAGCAGCCAGATGTCGTCAGTGTGGCGACGGGTGGCCACGAATATGGCAGCGAACATTACAGACCGACCATGCAAGCGCTGGAATTCGGTTGCAATGTGCTCGGCGAGAAGCCCATTTCCAACGAAGTGGAAGAGGGCGAAGAGATGGTTGCCAAGGCCAAAGCGAAGGGTGTGCGCTACGGTGTCAATCTCAACCATCGCTTTACACCCGCCGCACGGCTTGCCAAACAATGGGTGGAAGAGGGCCGGATCGGCCACCAGCTCTTCATCAACATGAGCATGTGGATCATGAACCCGCGGGAGACTTCGCCGTACTTTCATCTCAAGGCATTGCATCCCCACACCATCGATGTCATGCGCTATTTTTGTGGTGACATTGAAGCAGTGCACTGCTTTGCCACCAAAGCACCGGGCCGCCAGATCTGGTCGACCGCGGTCTTTAACATGAAGTTCAAAAATGGCTGCGTCGGCACGCTGACCGGCAGCTATGACATTGAGCGGGGCCACCCCATGGAGCGGTGTGAAGTGGCGGGGGTCAATGGTCGCTTTGTCATCGATGATATGTATCGCGAAGTGACGCTCTATCCGGCTGGCAATCCGGAAAAGACGGTCTATACCAATCCGCTCTTTGGTGGCTACCGCGAATTTAGCGACACATTCCGCAACCGCATCCACACCTTTTTGCAACAGATCACCGAGGGACGTGCACCAGAAGCAATCGATGGATCAGCAGTCGAAGCATTGGCCGCGCAAAAGGTGATAGCCGCGGCCATTGAATCGATGGAAACCGAGACGGTGGTAAAAGTTCAACCGTAATTCGACCCCAACAGAAAGCAGTGGATCAACACAACGCGGCCGTGTCAACCAATGGCACGGCCGTTTGGCGTGGCGGGGAAGATGGCAAGCACAAGGGGATCGAACGCAAAAAAGATAGAGCCCGCTACCCCGGCAATACATAACGAAAGATGGCGATGAAATGGCAAACGCTCCCACCCATTACAAAGAGATGCCAGATCGCATGGTTAAAGGGCAGACGCTCCCACAGAAAGGGGATGACGCCCAGTGAATAGGAGAGGCCGCCAGCCACAAGCCATGCCAGTCCCCCTGGCCCCAGCGTTGCCAACATCGGCTTGATGAGCAAGAGCGCCAACCAACCCATGGTCACATAGGTTGCCGTGGAGAGCTTGACAAACCGGCCCGCGAAAAAGGCTTTGATGCTAGCACCGGTCAGTGCCAGGCCCCAGATGAGGCCAAAGAAGAGCCAACCATAAAAGTCGCGCATCTGGATCAGCAGAAGTGGGGTATAGGTGCCCGCGATCAAAAATGCAATCCCTACGTGATCCAAACTGTGGAAGATCCGCTTGGTGGGAAAGTGCGGAATGGCGTGGTAGAGCGTGGAAGCCAAATAGAGAAAGACGAGGGTCCCGCCATAGATGCTGACCGCGGTTACACGCCAGGCATCACCCCACAACGTGGCCCAGGTCACCAACACCGTCAACCCAACAATGCTCAGGGCCGCGCCAATGCCGTGGGTAATGGCGTTGGCAATCTCTTCCCTCACTGTTTGTCCGTGGGCTATTTGTCCGTGGGATGTATGTCCGTGGAGATGCTGCTCCTGCTTGACCTGCTTTTCTAACATAGATTATCATTTCCTTCGACTCGTAGCGTGAACAGTGCAAAGCTGCACCCGCACGCCTGCGCATCGAGTCCAGCCTTCACGAGTATAACACGGAGTGTGGATCGATGACCGCAAGTCAGCTCTCCATCAACTGATCATTGGCCAAGCAACCGCTGGCACCCCACTTGCATTTGTCGCGCCAGCAAATTTGCATTATTTCTCTTTATCCTCACAATAGAACAAATGAACCAGCCGACCGCCCAACAGTATTAGCCCAATGACACAGACCATGAACCGTTATGTAGCCGATCTTCACATTCATTCCTACTATTCACGCGCCACCAGCAAAAATCTGAATCTGGAACAGCTGGCAAAATGGGCACAGATCAAGGGGGTGCAACTGGTTGCCACCGGCGACATTGCCCACCCCGGTTGGCTGGCTGAATTGCAAGAAAAGCTAGAACCGGCAGAAGATGGTCTCTTTCAGTTAAAGCCCGAGATCGGCAGCGCGATTCAGGATGAGGTGCCACGGGCCTGCCAGGCACCCGTCCGCTTTCTGCTTGGTGGCGAGATCAGCAACATCTACAAACGCCATGACAAAGTGCGCAAGGTTCACAATCTCTGTTACTTTCCCAGCTTTGCTGCACTGGAACGCTTTCAGGCCACGTTGGAAAAAATTGGCAACATCCGCGCCGACGGCCGCCCGATTCTGGGCTTGGATTCACGGGATCTGCTCGAGATCACGTTGGAAACCGACGACCGTGGCTATCTGATCCCCGCGCACATTTGGACGCCGTGGTTTGCGATGTTCGGTTCCAAATCTGGCTTTGATTCGGTGGAAGCCTGCTTCGGCGATCTGAGCGACCACATCTTTGCGGTGGAGACCGGTCTCTCCGCGGACCCGCCCATGTGTTGGCGCGTCTCGAACCTGGATCCTTACACACTCATCTCCAACTCTGACGCGCACTCGCCACCAAAGCTGGCACGCGAGGCATCGATCTTTAACACCGCGTGGTCATACGATACACTCTTTGAGGCGCTCCAGAGCGGCGACCCCGCGCACTATCTGGGTACGCTTGAATTTTACCCAGAAGAGGGCAAATATCATTTCGATGGTCACCGCAAATGTGGCGTTCGTTGGCACCCGCAAACGAGCATCGCCCATGACGACCGCTGCCCCGTCTGTGGTAAACCAGTGACGGTGGGGGTGATGCATCGGGTGGAGGAGTTGGCGGACCGTGCCGAAGGCGAGCAGCCACTGCAAGCCCACTCCTACCAGAGCCTGATTCCGCTGCCCGAAATCCTCGCGGCCGTCGCAGGTGTGGGCCCCACCTCTAAACGTGTGCAGCGAGCGTATTTCGATATTCTGGGCAAGCTGGGCAACGAATTGCACATATTGCTCGATGCCCCGCTGGCGAAGATCGAGCGCCAGGGCAACTCGCTGCTCGCCGAGGGCATTCGGCGCATGCGCACGGGCGAGGTCAACATTGCTGGCGGCTACGACGGTGAATTCGGGACCATTACCCTCTTTGCCGCGGGGGAGAAGGAGCAGTTGACGGCACCGCAGCTCAATCTGTTTGGCCGCGAAAGCGCGCCAGCAGATTCGCCACCAGCCAAGTCACCGGAGCAGGTGAGCGGAGAGAAGCCAGCCGCAACTACTGCTGTCGCCGAAGCACCCACACTCTATCGTGCAGCTGCCACAGGCGCAGCGGCCACCACAGAGCAGCCCACCGAATCTACCGACGAACCGGCCTATCTGGCGGCGCTGAATGCACGGCAGCGCGCCGCGGTCGAATGTGTTGATGCACCGGTGATCATTGTGGCGGGGCCGGGCACCGGCAAGACACGCACCTTGACGGCGCGCATTGCGCATCTGATTCTGGCACAGGATGTGGCACCCGAAGCCGTGTTGGCCATTACCTTTACCAACAAGGCTGCGGAAGAGATGGCCGAACGCCTGGCCGGCTTGCTCGGAAAGAGGCTAGCGGCGCGCATCACCATTCAAACCTTTCACGCATTTGGTCTCCAGCTTCTGCAAGCGCATGGGGAACTCATCGGTCTCAGTGCCACCTTTACCATTGCCGACGAAGCGGACCAACGCGCACTCTTGAAAGAGGTGGTACCCACGGCAACCGAGCAAGCGGTAAGCACCTACCTGCAGCAGATTGCCCGTGCCAAGGATCTGCTGCTCTCTCCCGACGCCCCGACCCTGGCCGAACATTTTCCCAACCAACCAGAGCTGCCAGAGCTGTATGCTCGCTACGGGGCGCTGCTCCGTGCCAATCGGCTGCTCGACTTTGAGGATCTGCTCTTCCAGACTGTGCAGCTATTGGAAGAGCAGCCCGCGCTGTTGCACGCCTATCAAGCCCGCTATCGCTGGCTCTCGGTTGATGAGTATCAGGATATTAACTACGCGCAATACACCTTCTTGCAGCTGCTTACGCCGCCCGGCACCAATTTCTGTGCCATTGGCGATCCGGATCAGGCAATCTATGGCTTTCGCGGTGCGCAGCGCGCCTACTTTCAGCGCTTCCAACAAGATTTTCCCCGGGCCCGAATCTTACAACTGGACCAGAATTATCGCTCGACACAGACAATCCTCGACGCCGCGGTGCAAGTGATCGGTGCGGGCAACGAGCGCAAAGACGCGCGGCAGATCTGGTCGGACTTCGTGAACCAGACCAAGTTGGCCCTCTACCAAGCGCCAACGGACAAAGCCGAGGCCGAATATGTGGTCCACCAGATTGAGCAGCTGGTGGGTGGCACCAGCTATTTCTCGCTCGACTCGGGACGCACCAGCGGCAACGAGGCGGAGGTCCGCGCGTTTGGCGACTTTGCCGTACTATACCGCAGCCGGGCCCAAAGTCGGCTGCTGATACAGGCCTTTGATCGCTCCGGCATTCCCTACCAAACGGTGGGGCAACAGCCGTTGACAGCATACAAGGAGATCCGTCAGATCATGGCCTATCTCTGGCTGGCCGTCAACCCGACCTCACCCTACTATCAGGAACAGATCTATGCGAACGCCCGCCGCAAGGATCTGGCGCGCATTGGCGTATTTCTGCCCCGCCTGCAAGCCATGGCCAATGAAAAGTCCGTTGCTGAGCTGATCGATGTGGTTGCTGAATTTATACGGATCGATCTGGCGCAAAAACCCAGCCAGGCACAACACGAGCGAATGGAATCGCTTCGCCGCCGAGCCACAGCACATGGCACGGATCTACGCGCGTTTCTCGAAGCGCTGCTGCTGCAAAAGGAGACAGACTTGTACGATGCACGCGCCGATCGGGTCACGCTCATGACGTTGCACGCGGCCAAGGGATTGGAATTTCCCGTGGTCTTCATCGTTGGCTGCGAAGAGGGGCTGCTGCCCTATACCTTGGCTGGCCGCGAACCGGATATTGAAGAGGAACGGCGGCTCTTTTACGTGGGGATGACCCGGGCGCAGCAACGGTTGATCTTGCTGCATGCCAGGCGACGGCTGCTCTATGGCCAGCGCATGAGCAACGAAGTTTCCCGCTTTGTCCATGACATTGAAGAGACGCTGAAAGAGATCCGCGCCATGTCCAATGGCAAGGGGAAGAAGCCGGTGGTCGAGGATTTACAGTTGAGCCTATTTTAACGGCTTTTGCGTTTTGCCGTTGAACGATGGCAATTTGTTTGCGTAGAGCTCCCGTTGATAATGTACTGGGTCTCGTTGACATTTGTCGTTTCCCACTGTATTTTGGAATCCCTTGCCTGTCAATGGGCTCCCGCGGATGGCACCGCTTGGCAGATCACTGCTCATTTATTGCTGAAGGAACTTTCATGTCGCGCACGCGCATTATTCTCACCACCGCCGGAATTATGCTTGGCCTCTTCATGGCATCGATGGAGGCAACGGTCATTGCCACGGCCATGCCCACCATCGTCAGCCAACTGGGGGGTCTGGCGATCTACAGCTGGGCCTTTACCGTTTACATGCTCGCCTCCACCACCACCGTCCCCATCTATGGCAAAATATCGGACATTTATGGTCGCCGTCCGGTCTTTGCCACGGCGATGATTATCTTTCTGATTGGCTCCATTCTCTGTGGGTTGGCCCAGAACATGGAGCAGCTGATTCTCTTTCGGACGATTCAGGGTCTTGGAGCCGGCGGTGTGATCCCACTGGTCTTTGTCATTGTGGGCGATATTTTTAATTTTGAAGAGCGGGCCAAAATGCAGGGACTGTTTGCCGGGGTTTGGGGTGTTTCTTCGGTGATGGGGCCACTGCTGGGTGGCTATCTGGTCGACCAGATCTCTTGGCATTGGGTCTTTTACATCAATGTTTTTCCAGGCATCATTGCCGTGATCGTAGTTTGGTTGGCCCTGCAGGAGCAACATGTGATCAAGGGCAAAAAGCCTGTGGTCGATTACCTGGGCGCGGCTCTGCTGAGCGCGACAGTGATTGCGCTGTTGCTCGGGCTCTTTGAAATGGATCGGCCGCTGGGCTGGGGGTTAATGGTGCTGGCGGCCCTCTTACTCGCGGCGCTCGTGGTGGTGGAGCGTCGCGCGGTTGACCCGATTCTGCCCCTCACACTTTTTCGGCAGCGGCTCTTTGCCAGCGCCACTGGTCATGGTCTGCTCAGCGGTTGGGCCATGTTTGGCAGCCTTGCATATGTCCCGCTCTTTGTGCAAGCTGTCCTGGGCACCAGCGCCACCGAGGCCGGTTCCGCGCTCATGCCAATGTTGTTGGGCTGGGTCTTTGCCAGCATCATTGGCAGCCGCGCGCTGCTCTACATCAACTATCGCATTATCATTTTGGTGGGCACGGCCCTTCTCACGCTGGGAGCAGGGTTGATGACCCAGGCCAGCGCCGAGATGAGTCGTCTGCAGGCAATGATCTACCTGGGCTTCATGGGTGTGGGCATGGGGCTCTCGATTTCGCCATTTCTCATCGCGGTACAGAGCGCGGTTCACAAGCGCAACATGGGCACGGCCACATCAACATTGCAATTCAGCCGCAATATTGGGGGCACCCTGGGCGTCAGTGTCATGGGCGCGGTGTTGGCCATGCGTCTGGCGGCCGGGTTGCGCGCGGCGGGGCTCGATCCGGATAGCGTCTCGCTCGACAGCTTGATCGACCCGGTTGCGGAAAGCAGCGCGTCGGCGGCTTTTGACGGTACATTGCAGGTTGCGCTTGGCAACGCGATTCAGGGTGTCTTTTGGATCGCGTTTGTGGCCGCGGCGCTGGCATTGATCGTGAGCTTTCTCGCACCCGGTGGCCGCATCGATGCAATCGCGCCAGCACCGGATGATCTGGATGCAGAGGCAGTCGAGGCAGAGCAGCCTGATGTACTGTTGGAGCCGAGCGCCCGCAGCTGATGAATGGTGCGCAAGATGACGATGGACACAATATTGTCAATCGCCCGTGAACGGGTTAAAATTGGGCTCCAGTTGACCAACCCTGACTGAATCTGAAGATGCGACCAAACTATAGTGCGGTTGGCTTAAAACGGTAGATTGTTTGCCGGTCTACGGTCTACCGAAGGGGCAACACCGCCGTTTTCAAACAGAGCCTACTTTGGGGTCCAAATCAGCGTGCATTATCAACCCCGCACGACTAGGTAGATGGAGCAGCTGTGAGGTCAATGTAACGAGTAACGAGTGTAAAGTTTCGGTACGGTGTCGAATGTCCCTGGTAGCGCTTGCGAGCCAATCGCACTGTAGATCCTTGCAATGGCGCTGTAGATCCGTGCAATGGTAACGTGAAGGCATGATAGCGAGATCGAAGTGCCAGGTACACTGATGTGAGCAATCGATAAAACTGTATGAACCAACCAGAGACCAGGGAACCGAAGCAGAGACTACAGTCGATCTTGTCCGTTCGAACGACGACAGGCAAGATGAGTCTTGCCATTGTGTCCGTGGCGCTAACCTTGATCCTCGTGCCGTTGCTGTTGGCATCGCCACTGCTGCGGCCCGGTCTGGATCGTTTACCATCAGAACAGTTCCTCGCGGCCGAAGGCTGGCCGACAGTAGCAGCAACGTACGTTGCGCCCGTGCCGCCGCCAGCCTTGGCGTTGCGCCCCCAGCCCACCCTGCTCCAGCTGCCCGCTCCCCAGTGGCAAGAGATGAGCCACCTAACTGTTATTGAGTTCATGCTGTCTACCGTTGTGGATGTGCAGCGCACAACAGAGGTGGCGATCCTTGGCGATCTGGTAACCGACCGGTTGCTGCTCAAGGCGGCGGGGGAAGTTCAACTGGGCCTGGACCTGAGCCAGGTGACCGATGTGCAGGTCGCGGGTAATGCCATTCGCTTTACCGCGCCCAAACCGCAGATCATCAGCGTGGAGCTATTGCCAGAGCGCTCCCAAATCTTTGGCCGCCAACAGGCGTTCCTGCTCTCGAATTACACGGGGCTAGAGACGGAGGCGCTGGAGATGGCACGTCGCCAATTGCGGGCTGAAGTTGCGGCCACCCCCAGCATGATGGCGCTGGCCGAGGAGTACGGTCGGTTGCAGTTGCGTGACTTTCTGCACAAATTGGGCTATGCTGAGGTGGAAATTACCTTTGTGGAAGGGGTGAACCGGCCATGACCAGACAACCGCTCGATCGTGATCCTCGCGGATCCGACCGCTTCCGTCGGAGCACGCCACAGCGGAACCAGGAACCGGTAGCAGAGCGGGAGACACCGCCCCCGCGCCGCGGTGCGCTGGAAAGCATTCTGCGCTTTCTGGGCTTTGCCCTGGCAGGATCTGCACTGCTGGCGACGCTCATTGTGGCGGTCAGCGCGTGGTTCGTGCGCGACACGGCACAGAATTTCTTCGGTTCCCCCTTTGCCCCGGCCACCACCACCGTCGTAACCGGCCAGGCCATTGTCGAGTCGATCCAGCAGACCAATCGACAAGTGCTCGTTGAACATTATAATGTCGTTGATATTGATTACAGCGAAGCTCCGGCCGGTTGGCTGGGCTTGTTGCCGATCCAGCAGAATTTTGTGCTCTTGCTCAAGGGCCGCGTCTCCGCTGGGTTTGATCTGCAAGCGATGACCGCCGAGAATATTTGGATCAGTGCCGATGGCCGGCGTATTCAGCTCGTGTTGCCGCCACCGGTCATCTTCACCGACAGCATCGCGCTCGATCTGGAAAATAGTCGAGTGCTGGGCCAAAGCGACAGCTGTCCAGATTTCATCTGCCGCGATCAGCTGGCGGCCATTCAGGAAGATCTGTTGCCCCAAGGGCGACGGTTGTTGGCCGAAGCTTCGCAACGCAGCGGCATCCTCGAACAGGCAGCCAACGAAGGAGAGCGCTACTATGAACAGTTTCTCACCGCGTTGGGCTTTGAAGAAGTACGGGTTGTGATCAGCGCAGAAGCACTGTAACTCGTTCACGACGCAACAGACGGTAAACAAGAGCAGCAAGCGAGGAGATCTAACATGAGCAACTCTTTCCCACTGGAAGGCATGGCCCTCACCCATATTTTGGTCGTCTCTGATCTGGCAGCATCCGTTGCGTTCTATTCAGATGTATTGGGCGCAAGCCTATATCGAGAATATGGCGGCACCTCTGCTATATTTGATTTTCAAGGGGCATGGCTCTTGCTGGTAACAGAGGGTGGGCCGACGAAAGATAAACCAGCCACTACCTTCACGGTTCCGCAAGATCCCAACAGCGTCAGCCATGCCATGACAATTCGGGTGCCCGACTGTCACCAAGCCCATGCGGTGTTGCGTGGTCGGGGAGCGACATTCATCACGCCGCCCGTTGATTGGGGCTCGGAAATCCGCTGCTTCTTCCACGATCCCGATGGTCATCTGTTCGAGATCAGCGAAAGCGTCGGGTAACCAATATTCCCCAGCGCCATGATAGGTACAACGCTAGACTTTGAACAATGCGCCAATCTGACATTGCTGCAGTGGAGGGCTGCTGATGGAGTGGGTCCGCGATTTTTACGCCAAGCAGAACCAGTGGTCGGGCGTCTATACAGAGCAGATCAACGCAGGGCATCGCGAGAAGGCGCGCTTGATCGAGACGTTGGCTGGCCCCGGCCCGAAACGAGTGTTGGAACTTGGTGCCGGTGGTGGACAGGCCGCAGCGGCCACGGCCGATCAGGGACACACGGTTGTGGCCGTCGAGTTGGTACCCATGCTGAGCGAACATGCCCAGCGTCTTGCCGAGGCTTTGCCCACCCGCACAATGACTGTGATCAATGCTGATTTTTACACAGTTTGCTTTGATGAGCCCTTTGATGTGGTCTGCTATTGGGATGGTTTTGGCGTTGGCAGCGATGCCGATCAGCAGCGGCTTTTGGAGCGGATTGCGGGTTGGCTCAAACCAGAGGGCAGCGCGCTGCTCGAAATCGGCACCCCCTGGTACGCGGCATCGGTTGATGGCCGGGGCTGGGCTGTCGGCGAAGCCGAGCGCAAATACAGCTTTGATGCCGCGGGTTGCCGCTGGGAAGATCGCTGGTGGCCCAAAGGCAGGCCGGAAGAGGCGGTACAACAGTCGATCCGCTGTTACAGCCCCGCGGATCTGCGCCTGCTGTTGAATGGGACGGGATTGGCGCTGCAACGCATCCAGGCAGGCGGCACAATGGATTGGGCCGCTGGCCGCTGGCTACCCGCTGTTCCGCTTGGACGTGCCATGAATTACGTGGCACAGCTGAGCCGGAGCTAGCCCTCCACCGCAAGAGATTTCGGCGTAGACACGCATCTGCCGCTCAAAAAGGGTGCGTATCACAGTTGGGGCCGAGACCGGGCGCTCAATCTGCTCTTCTTCCGTACGTCCCCGAAAATGGGCGCACCCACTCAAAAAAAACGCGTTTGACACAAAAAATCCTCTCGATTAGACTACAGGGTGTACATGAGTGACACCCTGTTTTTCGCGCGTTTACCATCCATGCACGTATAATCGCTCCCCGATTGAATCGGTCCCACATGACGTACGTTCCCGGTACGTTATGCAAATTCCCTTTCACAATCTGTCCAAGATGAAGTGTGTTAACGATGTACGCAAAAGGAGAAAACCATGCGGTATCAGTTGTGGCGAATCGTAGTGGCATTGCTCATTCCAGCAACAATTGTTGCTGGTTGTGCCACGCCCCAAGGCATTACCCCCATTGAAGCCCCCGCCCCCATTGCCCAGGAAGAGATCGACACGTCGGCCCCACCATCCACAGAAATGCTCAGAGCCCCCGAAGAGAATCCCACCCGTGGCGGCACCCTCAAGACAGCGTGGAGCATGAGCCCCACCCACTTTGATCTGCACCAGGGCGGTGGCTGTGCGGGCTGCAACATGATGTACAACGGGCTGGTCATGTGGAATCTGGCCGATGGCTATCGCTCGATTCTGCCCGCGTTGGCCGAAAGCTGGAGCGTCTCTGACGATCAGACGGTCTACACCTTTGAATTGCGCGACGGAGTAACCTTCCACGATGGCACTGCCTTTGACGCTGCCGATGTGGTGGCCACCTTTGAGCGCATTGTCAACCCCGGCGACAACCTCTCCGTCGGCGGCATCCGCGAAGAGATGTCCATGGTCGAATCAGTGAGTGCCGACGGCGACAGCACCGTGGTCTTTACCCTCAGCCAGCCCACCGCCTATTTCCTCGAGATCCTGGCGGGTGATGGTGCCGTTGTCTATTCCGACGAAGAGCTGGCCGCCAACGACGGCGATCTGCGCGGCATTACGGCCCCAACTGGCACCGGCCCCTTCCGCTTTGCCGACTACATTCGCGGCGAAAAGCTGGTGCTCGAAGCCAACCCCGATTACTGGAACCCTGAACTGCCCTACGTAGACAGCATCGAGCTGCTTCACGTCCCCGCCTGGGCGGATCGCGGCACTGCCGTCCTGACGGGACAAGCTGATTTCTCGTGGAACGTGTCGGTCGATACGTGGGAAGAGGGGAACAGCCGCGAGGGAATCGAAGCCGCGCGTGCGGCCTGTCTCAACTCGCACATGGTGGCGATCAACAACGAAGCCGACGGCCCACTGAGCGATCCGCGGGTGCGTCAGGCCATCCATTTGGCCGTCAATCGCCAGGCGCTCATCGACACCTTTGCGCCCGTCTGGGAACCGGCCTTTGTCACCCGCTGGCTGCCCAGCGCCAGCCCCTATGCCACGCCCCAGGATGAACTGTTGACCATGCCGGGCTATCGGCCGGAAAAGGATGAAGATATTGCCACGGCCAAAGAGCTAATGGCAGAGGCTGGCTATCCCGATGGATTTGAGACGACCTTCACCGCCTGGACCGAAGCAGCCTCTTCCGAGGTGGCCGTGCCTGCCTTCGCCGAGTTGCTGCGCACCAGCCTGGGCATTGAGGGAGAGATCGAAGTGATCGAGCGGGCACGAACGGCCGATGTGCTTTCGTCCGGCGAGTTTAGTCTCTTTAAATCCGACACCTATGCCTCGCCCATTCTAGACCCCTATCCGCTCTGGAACACCTATCTGCGCACCGACTCATCGCAAAATTGGTCCCGCTACAGCAATCCCGAGTTCGATACGCTGCTCGACGAGCTGGCCACTGAGATCGATCCCGCGGCTCGCCAAGAGCTGGTCAATCAGGGGCTGGATCTGCTTGATGCCAATCCACCGTTCTTTCTCATTGGCTTCTGTGCCCATTCACCCATGTGGCAGGAATATGTGAAAGGGCTGGCCATCGAGGATCGGCTCTTCTCCAAATGGGGTCGCTTCGAAACGGTCTGGCTGGACCAATAGCGCGCAAGTCCAACAATAGCGTCTTCCTGGATTGACTCAACTTGCAGATGGCCGGTCTCTCTCCCCAACCGGTCATCTGCCTATTTTGCCAAAGTTCGACAGAGCCCATGTTAATCTATCTACTCCGCCGGCTGTTGCTCTCTGTGGTCACCATCTTTGGGGTGACGATTGTGATCTTCTTTGCCATGCGTGTACTACCCGGCGATCCATTGGCAATGATCTACGGCGAATCCACGGGCATCTACGTGCTCACCGATGAACAGCTGCAGGCGGCCCGCGCCAGCCTCGGGTTGGATCAACCGCTGCACCGCCAATACCTCAACTGGATGATCGATGTGGCCAAGGGTGACCTCGGCTATTCGTTTTGGGACGAAACCCCCATTAGCAAGACGATCCTGCGGCGCGGCCCGATCACGGCCCAAATCGCGTTGCTGGCAATTATTCTCGCCTGGCTAATTGGCATTCCCGTCGGGGTGATCAGCGCAATGTGGCGCGAATCGACGCTGGATAATGTGCTGCGGGTGTTGGTCACGCTCTTCATGGCCATTCCCAGCTTTTGGTTGGGCCTCACCATGATCCTCTTTACCGTTACGGTCTTTAACTGGCGCCCCTCGATCACGATTGTACAGCTGTGGGAAGATCCAGCTACCAATCTGAGCATGGTCCTGGGTCCCACGGTGGCCGTTGGCACGGGCATTGCCGCGATCATCGCGCGCATGACCCGCTCCACGGTGCTGGAGGTGCTGAGCGAGGATTACGTACGCACGGCACGGGCCAAAGGGTTGGCCGAGTGGAGCATGGTCATGGGCCACGTGCTCAAAAATGCCATGTTGCCGGTGCTCACCCTCTCGGGGCTGGCATTGGCTGGAATGCTCGGCGGCTCGGTGGCCGTGGAGCGGGCGTTTGGCTTTCCCGGCCTTGGCTCAGCCTTGGCCCAGGCCGCGGTCGAGCGCGATTGGATGATGGTGCAAAACCTGACGTTGATTTTTGCCGTCACCTTTGTCTTTATCAACCTGGCAATTGACATTCTATACGCGTGGGTCGACCCGCGCATCCGCTACGAATAGCCACAGCTGGCCGCAGCCGAATGGAACAACGTGAACAGAACGCCATGAGCACTTCTACCCTTGCGAGCACCAATCAGAATCAAACGCAGCCAACCCGCCTGGAGCGGGGCAGTGGCTGGCGTCATGCCGTGCGCCGGTTCACGCGTACCTCGCGCGTGGGCACCGTTTCCGCGGTCTTCTTGTTGCTGCTGCTCCTGGCCGCGATCTTTGCGGATCTGGTGGCACCGCGTGAACCAATGGAAGCCACCTTCACGGCCCTGCGCCAACCACCATCGCCCGGTTTTTGGCTGGGAACCGACAACCTGGGGCGCGATGTGTTGAGCCGACTGCTTCACGGTGCGCGCATCTCGCTCTTCGTGGCCATCGTCTCTACGGTTGTGGGCAAGATCATCGGGTTGGCATGGGGTGTGCTCACCGGCTACATCGGCAGCACCTTTGATCTGGTCAGTCAGCGCCTCATCGATATCCTGCTGGCGTTCCCCGGCATCATTCTCGCCATGTTGCTTTTGGCCGCTTTGGGAGGTGGGTTGGGCACCGTGATCATTGCGATTACGGTCCTGAGTGTGGCGGGCACCGTGCGCGTCATCCGATCGGTGGTGCTGGCTGTAAAAGAGATGGCTTACATCGAGGCGGCGCGCGCAACCGGTGTTCCGAGCGTGCGCATTATGGTGCGCCACGTGGCACCACAAACAATTGCGCCGCTGTTGGTCCTCTTTAGTGCCTCGCTTGGTGGGGCCATTTTTGCCGAAGCCGCGCTCAGCTTTCTGGGGCTGGGCATTCCCCAACCCACGCCCAGTTGGGGCAACATGCTCGGTGGCATTTTGGCCAATCAATTCCGCCCTAGTTGGTGGCTGGTGATCTTCCCCGGCGTGGCCATCACGCTAACCATCCTCGCGTTTAATCTGGTGGGTGACGCCCTGCGCGATTACCTCGACCCCAAGCTGAGCGACAAGGTGCAATAACGCCAGCCCCACGCGCACTGCCTACTTCAAATGCAGATCAAAGAATGCAACCGACCGCGCCAACGCCGTTGCCAGATTCAGGGAAAGGTTGTGATCGTCTCCCGGATATTCAAAGTAGCTCACCTCCCCACCCACACTTTCGATCTCTTGCTGCAAGATCTGTGAAAAGAGCACGGGCACACTCGTGTCCGCGGTACCGTGATGCAACTCAATCGGGCCAGAGAGGTCGGCCACATAGCTGTTGGGCGAAATCGAAGCCCAGAAGGCTGGATTCTCCTCGGGCGTGCCATATTGGGCAGTCAACTCCTCGCGCCAGCGTCGCACCCGGTTTGGGATCCACGCGGGTGGGGGCGATCCGGGGCGCCGCCAACGGCTCATCAGATCGGGATAGGAGACCACGACGCCCGCCCAGATCACGCCGGCCTTGATATCATCTGTCACCACCATGGAGCGCAAGGTGATGTGCCCCCCCATTGAATGGCCCCACATGCCAATGCGCGCCGGATCGGCCGCGGCATACCGTTTGATCGAGGCAACGGCATTGAGCACATCCACGGTGTAATCGGGAGAACCGTAGCCGCCGTTGGCATCACCTTCCGAAAAGCCGTGGCCACGGTAGTCAGAGCGCAGGACGATGTAGCCATTGCGCGCAAAGGCATCGACATACGCAACATAGCGTTCGGTCGTGCGGTAGACTTCGGGGGGAATATAGCCGTGATTGAAGATAACCACGGGCCAACCGGTCACTGGCTGCTCCCCTTGCGGCACGGTGAGCAGTGCATAGATCTTGTTGCCTTCGGAGCGATAGGAGGCGAGATAGCGGTTGTAGTTGACGCCGGGAGCCAGCGTCTCCTCGATCAGAATGTCGCTACCGGGGTAGCGCTGTGCCCGCATCACCTCGATCATCAGCGGATTCGCTTCTTCGGCTGCAAAGGTAAATGGTGGTGGCGTGGGCGGTGTCAAGCGCGTGGGGAGTGCCGTTGGCTGTGCCGGTGATGGCGTTGGCGTGGTGCTCGGCGGAGCTGCCGGTGAAACAACGACCTCCCCACGGCCGGGCACACAAAGCTTCCAGCCCACCGTCAGTCTGTTGGGATTCTCAATCAACGCGTACGTAGAATCCGTGGCGGCCCGGGCATTGGTGGCCACAACAATAGCCTGATAGTCAGAGAAGCTGCCCAATGTACGCGCGGCAATGGCAGAGAGGGTGTCGCCGGATTGCACAATGAGATCGCTGGCACACGCGCGCTCCGCTTGCGCCCGAAGCAACTTGTCACCGGTACCCAGCCAACTCAACATCAATGCCAACAGCGAGGTGATGCCCAGACGCACACTTCTATTCATCATTCACCGCCTTTATGAAAAGTGATTCGGCAAAGAGTCCGCCGCGACCTGCAACAATCGTGTTCCGATTCATTGGACTTCGTACATTTCGAGACCTCTTTCGCTACTGGATCAACGAACAACGCAGGCGGAGGCCCATTTCAGAGAGCGCTGTCGCATAGCATCTCCATTCATGCATGTAACGCAAGTTTTGTGAGCTATACCGCGGCGCAGCGGAATGCGTTGCACAGGTGCAAGCGAGTGGCCTTGCCCCTGAACGTCTCACCTGTGCGATGCACACCAGCATCCTACCTGGACAGAGACCGTGCACGCAACAATTTTGGTTACACCGTAATCAGTACAGTGTAACCAGAATTTTCTCAGATTTCCACCAGTGGTTGGGTTCAGGGTCTTCCGGAAAGAGGTCATCTGATCGACGGGAAGCTGGCAATGTCTTGCCCCTTTCCCGAAAGACAGCTTTCTCGATTTCATACCCCTCCCGGTGCCAC
This sequence comes from Caldilineaceae bacterium, assembly GCA_965228585.1. GTDB lineage: Bacteria > Chloroflexota > Anaerolineae > Caldilineales > Caldilineaceae > JAHBVH01. Next base: position 328,896 of record CBDDHX010000002.1, on the reverse strand, counting down.
TCCTCCACGCTTCATCAAAGAAAAGTGGAGGAGGTGCTACTCCGCCACTGCGGTGAATTCAATTTCCAGCGGCACCTCTTCCGCCACATTGGCCACCGACGGCACGCTGGGGATCGTGAGATCGTAATCACCGCGCATGACAGTCGTCTGCCCCAGCCCGGACAATTCAGTTGCCGAGTTGGCTGTGACCGTGAGGAGAAAGGTCTCTTCGTTGGTAATATCGCGGATGGTCAGGTCACCAGTGACGGTGAATTCGAAGGTGTCCCCCACGTTGACGGTCGCGGGCAACCCGGCAATAGCCGTTGGCGCAAAGACAATATACTGATACGCATCCTGATTGGATTCCAGAACCCAGCGTCGAATCGCACCATCACGACGGCTACTGTCGGTCGCCAACGTGGTCGCGTCGATGCGAATCGGTGAGATTGACGCAGAAGCTGGATCCGCGGGATCGACGGTGAGGCTGCCTTCCACCGCGGTGGTGGTGCCAATGACCGTCTTGTCCTGGCCCATGAGCAATTCATAGATGAAGAAGCGTGCTTCGGTCGCCGCGGGAACAAAAGTGAAGGTCACGGCACCGGCGGTCGCGGCATCGCCCGGGCTCTGTTCGGTTGCGGCGGTTTCGTCTGGTTCCGCGGCTGCTTCCTCTTCAGCCGCAACGGGGGTGGCATTATCTTCGTCGGTTGTCGGTGCAACCGTGGGTGCTTCTTCGACCGCGGCCGCGGTGGGTGCTTCTACATCGGCGGGTGCCATCTCCACGTCGCCGAGGGCACAGGCACCCAACAGCAGAGCAATCACGAGGATCAGCAGAAGTGGGGTAAAGCGACTGCGGTCGATTTGTTGCCAGATTCTATTCAACATTGTTACATCACTTTCCGTTACAAGAGAAAATTTATTGGCAGTTGATTGTGCGTTGCAACAGGTTGCCACAATAACTAACGAATCCCAAGCTGTGAACCACGTAAACCCCAGTTTAAATATAGATGAGAGAATTTCGCTTGCACCTTGCTGGCAGACAGTTCAGCGACGCGCGTCGACAAGATCTGGAGACCAAGTCACATCCATAGCTTGAGCAGAGACGAGTATACCAGCAGCATGTGGAGAAGTGCTGCAGATTCGCTGCGGAAAAGCTGAGCACTACCGTCAAGCCACGCAACATCTCAAGTGGGCTCTGCTTGAAAACAGAGGTTCCGGCAAGCGGGAAACCTACCGTTTTCAAGCCAACCGCACTGTAGCAGTTGAAAATTTCGCCCAATCCCAATCCGATAGTACAATCGACGTCAGCAACCTTCTGCTTCGTCTCCCCCATGCAACAATCCTGATCGACGGATCCCACAGAAGAAAGGACTAACCATGCAACGCTCCTTTGCCCGCTCCCTTTGGTCGACCACGCTATCACTGCTCCTGCTCGTTCTGCTGCTGGTTGCCTGTGCGCCGGTCGGCGTACCAGCCGATACGGAAACTGAGCGAGCCGACAGTGACACAGCAGCCGCGATAGATGATGATATCACACAGCCACTCGATCCCGTCGAAAGCGTCAGGGTCGCCTATGTTCCGATCATGAAGTTTGCCACACTTTACGTGGCCGCGGAACGGGGTCTCTTTGCCAAATATGGACTAGATGTTGATATTGAACGGGTGGCCTCGGGCACCGAAGCCATTGCGTTTCTCACCGAAGGGCAGATCGATGTGGGTGGAATCGCGATTGTCACCTCGTTGTGGAATGGTTGGAATCAGGGGCTGGATATTCGCATCATTGCGCCCGGCGCGCTTGAACCTTTTGAGAATAGCCCAACGCAACTGATCGCCAGTGCTGAGCTGGTGGCGGATGGCACCATTACCGATGTTGCCTCATTGGCCGGGCAAACGGTGGCTGTGGCCGGTGGCCCCGGCTCCGGCGGCGAATATCTGCTCTCCAAGGCATTGGAGCTGGGCGACCTGACCATCCGCGATGTCGAGACGGTAAACATTGGCAACGCGGATATGCCCGCGGCCTTTGAAAATGGCGCGATTGCCGCGGGCATTCTCGGTTCGCCCTTTGCAGATCAGGTGATCAACAATGGCTTTGGGGAAACGCTCGCCGCCGATCTGACGCCGGGGTTGATGACCGTTGCCTTTGTCGGCTCGGGCCGATTTGTCACCGAACGCCCGGAGGTGGCGGCTCGCTTTGTCCTCGCCCTGACCGAGGCCGCGCGCTTGATGCAGGGCGATGAATATTTGGCCGATGACAATGTGGCCGCCTACCTCAAGTACACCAATTCTGATGAGGAAGCACTGCGCAGTGGCACGCCGGTGGTCTACGATCCAAATATGGAGATCCCCGTCGCTGGGCTGGCCGACGTGGAGCGGGTCCACCGTGAAAATGGCCGCACAGAATATGAAGAGCCGATTGATCTGGATAATGTTGTGGCGACGGAATTTACCGCAGCGGCACGCACTGCGTTGGGCACAGCCGACTAGCCAACGATTCCAAAAGATGTCCAAGGCAAAGATGACGAGCGAAAGAGCAGCGAACGCCACGATGACGGGCGCGCAGAAAGTAGTTGCCACGGCAGTCGAAAAAGTCTACACGACGGCGACGGGCGGCTTTACCGCGCTGCGGAACTTTGATCTGACGGTGGCAGAAGGAGAATTCGTCTGCATCGTCGGCCCCTCGGGTTGTGGCAAGTCAACGTTCTTGCGCATTGTTGCCGGGCTGGATCAGCAGAGCGGGGGCAGCGTACAGATTATTCCCGGCGCCGATCCACAAAAGCCGCTCAACAACGTTGTCTTTCAGGAATATGCGATCTTTCCGTGGAAGACATTGCAAGATAACGTGGCCTTTGGGCTGCAAATGCGGGGCATCCGCAAAGCAGAACGCCACGCCACCGCCCAAGCATGGCTAGAACGGGTGGGGCTGCGCAAATTTGCCCACTACTATCCGCACCAGATCTCGGGCGGCATGAAGCAGCGCGTGAGCATTGCCCGTGCGTTGGCCAATGACCCCGAAGTGCTGCTCATGGATGAACCGCTCGGCGCGTTGGATGCCCAGACCCGTACCGTGCTGCAAGAAGAGCTGCTGCGCATTTGGGAGGAGAACCGCAAAACTGTGCTCTACATCACCCACAGCCTGGACGAGGCGATTCTGCTCGGCGATCGCGTGGTCTTGATGACCGCGGCACCCGGCACCATCAAGGAGATCTTTTCCGTCGATCTGCCCCGGCCCCGTACGCTGGCAATCACCGGCACGACAGCCTTTGCCGAGCTAAAGTTGCAGATCTGGGAGTCGTTGCGCGGCGAAGTAGAACGTGCATTGGCGGCCCAAGCGTGAGCGCGCCGGGACAAAATCGTTGGCCGCTTTTCGCCAGCTTTGGGGGCGCGATCGTCGGTTGGGGCCTGCTCTTTTGGCTGTTGGGGTTGTGGGATGAATACTGGTGGCTGGGGCTACTCGTAATCTTTACGCTGATCACGCTGCTGGTCGATCGGTTGGGCCACCAGATCTCGCCACAACGGCGCGCCGGCTATGAACGGCTCTTGGCGATTGGCTTTCCACTGCTGCTGCTCATTGCTTGGGAATGGCTCGTGCGGGGCGGTGTGCTCAACGCACGCTGGTTTCCGCCGCCCACCCGGATTGCAGCGGCCCTGGTCGATCTCACCGTCACTTATGATCAGTTTAACGAAACCAGTCTCATTGGCCGCCCGTGGTTGATCCCGCAGCGGCTGCTGGAGAGAGGCTGGCCCGGTGTGGCCGCGCTCTTTGCCGAGAGCCACGTCTTTGCCACCCTCAGTCGCGTCTTTCTCGGCTTTTTCATCGGCGCAATACCTGGCCTCTTGATCGGTCTGCTCATGGGCATGAACCGCACCATCCGCCTCATGCTCGACACCACGATGTCTGCGGCTTACGTGCTGCCCAAAATTGCCATCTTTCCGATCATGATGTTGCTCTTTGCCGATCCCTTTGGCGAAGGGCCCAAGGTTGCGGTGGTGGCGATTTCCGCCTTCTTCCTCGTTGCCATCAACACCATGGTGGGCGTCCGCGATATCGAGCCGGTCTTGATACAGGCGGGGCGCAACTATGGGGCGCGTGGTTGGCGGCTGCTCTACCACGTGATCATTCCCGGAGCGCTGCCGGTGATCTTTGCCGGGTTGCGGCTGGCCCTGGGCACGGCGCTCATTGTCATCGTCGCCATCGAGTTCGTGCGCGCCCGCAAAGGGGTGGGCTTCATGACCTACTACTACTGGGAAATTCTCTCAACCGAAAAGATGTATGCCGGGCTCGTTGTTGTGATGATCCTGGGCGTGCTGCTGACCCATGGACTGCAATGGTTGGAAAAACGGGTGATGCCCTGGGATCGCTAGCGCATCGCTCAGGGGATCTGAACATAGTGCCCACCGGCAAACTGGAACTGTACACTGCGGTCGGGCAGCCGGTACGTTACACCTTCGTCGTCAACCTGCTCCAGCGTGGAGGGCACGGCCATGAGCGGTGTGCGCACCTCGCGCAGATATTGCTGTTGTTCTGCGTTGGAAAGGTGACGCAGATGGCGGCGGTAGACTTCGCTCTTGTGTAAGGCGACGGCTAGCCACGCATTGGCCCGCCAGCGCCATCCCATATATAGCGCATCCAATACCACCCCAACCGCCAGCGCGATCCAAACCCCAAGCGAACCAAAGCCCAACGGGAATGCCAGCAACCAGGCCAGTGCCACCGCGATGAGACCACGGGTCACGATGGTGCTGATCATGCCGGGGAACGCATCACCCGCGCCACGCAGGGCACCATTGGCGACCATGGCAATGGCCACCAGCGGCAAGACAACCGTGTTGATCCGAAAGTAGGTGACCCCCGTCTGCAAGACCACGGGATGGGCACTGGGATCAAAGAGCCGAATGATCAGCGGCGCAAAGACGATGATCGGAATAGCCAACACCGTCATCACCGCCAGGCCCAGCCAGATGGCAATGTTGCCCCGCTGCCGCGCCTCGCGCGGTTGCCATTTGCCCAGCGACTGCCCCACCAGGCTGGTGGCCGCCACGTTGAGCGCCAACCCCGGCATGAAAACCAACGATTCAACCTGAAAACCAATGGCCAGCGCGGCCGCGCCATAGGTACCCACTTCGGTGGAGGTGAGGATGCCGATGATTAGAATACGCGAGCCGTTGCGAAAAACGCCTTGAATCCCCGACGGCACGCCAATGGTGAAGATATCACGAAACATCTGCCAATCGGGCCAATAGGTGCCGGGCAGGAGTTTGATCACATTGCGCCCCGAATAGATGATGTAGAAGCCAACAATGACCCCGAGCGAGCGGGAGAGGATTGTGCCCAGCGCCGCGCCAGTTACACCCAATTCGGGGAAAGGACCCACCCCAAAAATAAAGAGATAGTTGAAGAGGATGTTGAGCAGATTCAGCGAGCCAGTCAGCAACAGCGGCGTGATTGTGTCCCCCGCCCCCTGCATGAGCCGGTTGAAGACCATGTTCAGGATGAGAAAGGGCGTGCCCAAAAAGAGCAGCTGCAGATATTGGGTGCCGAGCGTCACCGCCGCGGGATCCCCCCCGCTGTTGGCGAGGCTGAGCAGCGGACGCGCACCGAAGTAGCCAACGAAAGTCAACATGAACGAAATGAGTAGGCCAGAAGAGATCGATTGGCGGGTGACGAAGCTCATGCGCGCTGGATCGCGCGCGCCCTTGGCCTGGGCGATCATGGTCATCGCGCCGGCTGCCACCGAGAGCATCATGACCAGCACCAGAAAGCGAATCGCGGTGCTCATGCCCACCGCGGCAATGGCAATTGGCCCCAAACGCCCCACCATAAATACATCGATGACCTCCACGAGACTCTGCAAGAGATTGGTGAAGATGACGGGTAGGGCGAGACGCCAAACCTGTTGGACCACGGCAAATTGCTCGCGCCAGCCAAGGCGCGCAGAGGCAGGCTGTTGTTCAGTTGGTGCAAACGACATGGGCTACTCATTCTGTTGGCGCTCGTCCCTGCTTTGCGGGCACGCAGGCGCGCGCGGTTGGGCAGGCGATCAGCAGGAAAATAGATTGGTCAAAGCAACACTGTACTAAAGTGGGCCCTGTTTGAAAACAGAGGTTCCGGCAAGCGGGAAACCTACCGTTTTCAAGCCAACCGCACTGTAGTTTTGAATTTTAACGCGCTTTCAGCCAAGGCGCAACGCGCTGCCGCAACGAAGGTACACCCGCGGGAGGGGTGGTTTCGTCACAGCGTGAAGTGGTACTATAATAGTGACTCTGTCTGCCCGCCCGCTGCCACTGGGGGTGGGGCAGACAATTTATTTTGGTCCTGGAGCCAATGCAGGTCAGCGCGTCTGCGCGAAACAGAGCGGGTTGTGGCTCTCTATCACCGCTTGTCCCCGCGAGTGCGGGAAGATCGCTAGCATCTCATTCCATTGGCGAAATATTGCAGCAACAATGATTCAAATCGAAACACCGGAAAGCATAGGTTCATCTTGTCTGTAGATCACGCAACCGCCGCCGCGCCCGAGCAGAGCGCGCTCATCAACCGTTCCCCCGTCTACTACGGCTGGGTCATTCTCGTCATTGCCACCATTGGCTCGATCATGACCAGCCCCGGCCAAACATTTGCCGTCTCCATCTTCATCGAGCAGTTCATCCAGGATTTGGGGATCAGCCGCTCGATGGTTAGCACGCTCTATATGATCGGCACACTGGGCGGCAGTTTGGCCCTGCCGATTGTGGGTCGCCAATTTGACCAACGTGGTGCACGCATCCTGATGACCATCATTGCCCTGCTCTTTGGGCTGGCCTGCATCTACATGGGCTTCGTGCAGAACGCGCTCATGCTCGGCATTGGCTTTATTCTGATTCGCATGTTGGGACAGGGCAGCTTGAGCATGGTTAGCACCAACCTGATCAACCAGTGGTGGGTGCGCCACCGCGGGCCAGTTTTGGGGCTTTCGGGCACAATGATGGCACTAATTGGCGTGGGTGGTTCGCCCAACCTGATCAACTGGCTCATTCCACAGGTGGGCTGGCGCAGCACCTATCTGATCCTCGGCGCGCTGCTGCTCTTGCTCATGGTGCCACTGGCGTGGATCTTTGTACGCAACCGTCCCGAAGATCACGGCCTGCTGCCAGATGGTGCACAGAGCGCCACGTCAAAACCGGGCCAGAGCACCGGCCTGGGCACCATTGCCGTTGCCGTGGCCGAAGAGAACTGGACGCGGGCCGAAGCCATGCGCACGCCAATCTTCTGGGTGTTCATGCTGGGATTGGCCGCGCTTTCCATGTTGGGCACGGGTCTCACCTTCCACATTGTCAGCATTTTCGCCGACAATGGCATGAGCGCGGCGCTGGCCGCCACCGCCTTTGTTCCCGTGGCCGTCACCACGGCAGTGACCAACCTGGGCAGCGGCTTTTTGGTAGACCGAGTGCGGTTGCGCGTCTTGATGGCGCTCGCACTGGTGCTGCAGGTCGTTTCGCTCTGGATGGTCTCCTACCTGAGCAGCCTCTGGTTGGCCATGGCCTTTGGCGTTGTGCTCGGCGCGACCAATGGATTGCAGCGCACCATTGGCACGGTGGCTTGGGCCAAATATTATGGCCGGCTCCATCTGGGCAGCATTACCGGCATCACCACGACAGTCTTGGTTGGGGCGTCGGCGCTTGGCCCCATGCCCATGGGTGTGGCACGCGATCTGCTCGGCAGCTACAATTTCACTCTCAAGCTCATGGCGATTATTCCGTTGGTGTTGGCCATTGCCAGCCTTTTTGTGGATCGGCCGGAAAAGCCAACTGCGCCGTAGCGCGCGGTGGCAGGAGCTGTACAACACTGGCTGTGCAACAATGGGGCTGTGCAGCAATGGCTGTTTCCGCAACCGGGCCCGATGGGGGCGACTACCCATCCTCAGTGCGCCCCCGCTCGGCCCACCAGTAGACAACGAGCGAAGCGAGGCTGAGCAACAGAAAGCCCGCCACCAATGGCAGCACCGTGCCATTGTAACTCTGCCCGATTGCCGCGCCGAGAATGGCGGAGAGCAACGTGGAGAGCGAGCCAACCACCGCCGCGCCCACGCCGGCAATGTGCCCCAACGGCTCCATCGCTTGCGAGTTGAGATTGCCAAAGAGAATTCCAACGGCATAGAAAGAGCAGAGCAGATAGAGCATGAGCAGCCACAACGACGGTTGGCCAGCCACCATCGCGGCAAACAGCAGAAAAGTGAGGGCGAGCCCTCCCAGCACAAAGAGCGCCCAGCGGCTCAAGTTGCGCATGCCAAAGCGCATGACCAGCCTTGCATTGAGATAAGATGCCGCGCCCAGGGCAAGGGCAAGTGTGGCGAAGTAGAAAGGGAACTGTGCGCCTAGCCCATATTGCTCCTGAAAGATCTGCTGTGCCGAGTTGAGATAGCCGATGAATGCACCGGAAACCAGCCCCGCCATAATGGTATAGCCCAGCGCAATCCGATTGGCAAACACTTCGCGAAAGGCGCGCAGGATGCGCGCGATCTGAAAGGGCTGGCGCCGTTCCACGGCCAGCGTTTCTGGCTGGCGCAGGGCGAGCCAGCCCCCCACCACCACGGTCAAGAACAAGTAGAGGCCAAAGATGGCGCGCCAGTGGGCAAGGAGCACGATCAGCTGCCCCAACATGGGTGCAACCACCGGCACCAGAATAAAGACCGCCATGACAAAGGACATGACGCGCGCCATCGTGCGCCCCTCATAGAGATCGCGCACCAGCGCCACCGCGACGCTGCGTGGTCCTGCCACGCCAATGCCCTGTAGCAGCCGCCCCAGCAACATCATCCGAAATGAATCGGCAAAGAGCGCCATCAGACAGCCCGCGCCAAAGAGCAACAGCCCCAGGTAGATCGCGGGTTTGCGCCCCGTGCTATCGGAAAGCGGCCCATAGAGAATCTGCCCCGCGGCCATGCCCACGAAGATCATGGTAATGACCAGTTGGCTGTCGTTGGCACGGCGTGCGCCCAGATCCTGGGCAATGTCGGCCAGCGCGGGTAACATGGCGTCGATCGACAGCGCCACCAGTGCAATCATCAGCGCCATCAGCGCCACAAATTCGCCAAAGGGCAGTGGCGTTTGTGGCCGCGCGATCGAACGCAATCTCAGTGATATCATCTGACTCTACTTACCTCTCCTGCATTGTGTCCTGCATTGTGTCCTGCATTGTGGAAGAATGGACGCTCGTCTATTAATTTGTGGCGGTTGCGCTTGCTGCTATCGTTGCAGATACCATGGCTGCCTTCATTCTTCAGCAACGCCGCCAATCCTTGCCATTTTCGCGTCCCGGCCATTTGCCGGTACAATGGAGTATCGGACTGAGGATTCTCCTGTACGCGGTGGCTGGCAGAAGCAGCATCATTATACACTGCGCACGACCCCCTGCCGATTATCCAGCGCAGCGACAAGCGCTAACCGGTCCGTCCAATTGCTGATGATCTACCGGGATGCCACTGTTCAGGCGCAGGCGTCAGCCAGAATTTGCGCGCAAGCAGGCGGCAACAACTCCTTGGGGGGAGACTCTGCAATCTATTCAACTCAATTAATCTGGACTTGCACAACTTGTCGAGCGGAGCCACCATCGCGTTGCCTGCTCTCCGCTGGTACACTCTGCTCGGTGCGTAAGTCATAGTTATTCAACTCAATTGTTTTGAGCCAACTATTCGTTCCAACTTCACGGTGAGAGCAGGGCAAGCAAAAAGGAGCATGACAGTGAACGTACAACAGAAAATTACAGCACCCGTTGCCATCGTCGGCGGTGGTATTGCAGGCTGTGCCACCGCCTATTTCCTGGCCAAGCGCGGCATTCACGCGCTCTTGCTGGAAAAGTCCACCTTTGGCTTCGAAGCATCCGGACGCAACGCGGGTGGCGTGCGCGCACAATGTCGCGATATTTCGGCGGAGCGGATCCTGGCAATGCACAGCATTGACATTTGGGAAGGATTGGCCGCGGAGCTAGAGACCGATCTAGAATATGTACAGGGGGGGACGCTGCGGCTGGCCGCCACACCAGAGCGGCTGGCGGATCTACAGGTGCAGGCCAAGGAAGAATTGGCCGATGGACTGGCCGTGGAGCTGTGGGATCCAGATCAACTCTATGCACACGTACCCCACCTTGCGCCTGGCTTTTTGGGGGCCAAATATTGTGCGCGCGATGGTGTCGCCAACCCCAAATTGGTGGCACCAGCTTTGGCCGCGGCCGCGCAACGATTGGGCGCGACGACGTGGGAAGGGACGGAAGTGACGCGCATCCATGTGGACGAGGGGCAGGTGACCGGCCTGGTTGCCACCAATGCCGAGGGGGAGTGGCAGATCGAGACGCCGCTGGTGATCCACACCGGGGGGCCGTGGACACCGGAGATCAGCGCCACGGTGGGCATCGATCTCCCCATTACGCCCTCGCGCACGATCATCGCCAAAACCGAGCCGTTGCCACCAATGTTCACCGAGTTTATCTCGAGCCACGATACCGAGGTCTATGCTCGCCCCGATCGGGAAGGGCGCATCCACATTGGGGCCGTGGCCCAGCCCATGGGCAGCTTCGACGAGTGTACCGCGGCGGATATACACGCCTATGTCGAGCGCCGCGCCAACCTGATCCCAGCACTGGGCGAAGCAAAGATCGACGAGGTCTGGTGGGGCACACTCGCGATGACGCCGGATCGTCAGCCGATTATCGGGCCGGTGGCGGGAGTAGCGGGTTATCTCATTGCGGCCGGCTTCAGTGGGCACGGTTTCTGCCTGGGACCCATTGTCGGCAAGCTCATGGCTGAGTGGGTCATTGATGGCGCGCCATCCCTTGATATTTCGGCCTTTGCGCTGGACCGCTTTCAGCGTGAGCGCTCCACGGCGCACGAGCCGCGCATGATCGCGGGATAGGTGCTGCCGCGAGTCACGACGGTGACGGTCGCAACATTTGCCCACCTTCGCCCCCCAATTACGCGGGGTGAAAGTACATCTTCTGCTGCAACGGTTTGCATGAAAAGCTTGCTAAACTGTAAACTCAAACCGTAGCAATATCATGCATAATGGTACCGAACAGCTCGTTTTGCCAGTCGGAGCAACCGTTGCAGCAACCGCTGCAGCAACCGTTGCTGCAACCATTCGTGCATCGTTGAGCTGCCAAACCGCCGAATTTTGCCCGGAATCAAAGGATAAATCATGCCCAGTTACCAAGAGCGCCATCCCCATCGTTCTGTTCCAGACAAGATTGCTCCAGCAATGACTCAACGCTGCAGCGACACTCGTTCTGCGCCCGCCACGTGGCGCGCCTGCATCTACTTTTTCGTTGCAGCTGTGCTTGCCTTTGGCAATATTCAAGTCGCCACGGCGAAGCCCAGTCAGCAGATCAAGAGTATTCGTGGCCCGGTTTTGCAAGGCGAGCTGCCTTACCAGTACACGGCACACTACTTTGGTCTCGAAGTTAATCAGCGGGATGGCACCATTGCATTGACGTTGGCGTATGAGCCACAGAACAACCGCAATCTGCGCGGGCTCGTCAACTTCATGGTGCTCGATGAAGATGGCATGCGTCGCTTTCAAGCCGGCACCAACCCACGCGATGTGGATTTGGCCGCGGGCAGTCCGTTGCAATTTGATGACGTCGGCAACAAAACCGGCGCTGCCTTTCGAGCCGTTGGGCGTGAACGTTACACGGTGATTGTCTACAATAACTCGCAGCTGCCCGTGCGTTACACCCTCGTGGCCGAAGGGGCATTCCTAATTGATAGCGCCAACCAGAGTAGTGACCCCGATGCCCCCGCGCCCGAACCAGAAGAACCTGTCAAGGAAGTCGTTGAGACGCCCGCCAGTCCACTGGGCAGTGCCGGTGGCAACCAGTTGAGCGGCCTGTTGGATAGCACCATTGGCCGCCACTATCTGCAAGTGCTGCCTGGCATCCGCGACGGCAGCATGATCTTTGACTTTCGCTACGATCCACTCGACCAGCCGGAACTCTACGGCAACGTCAATTTCTGGATCCTCGACGAAGAAGGGCTTAACGCGATTATCCGTGGCGAGCAAGCCGCGGATGTCAATCTGGCCACCGGTTTTCCTGCGCCCTTCAGCCCCTTCCCCAATGAATTGCAGGCCAGTTTCAACGCGTCGGGGCGCAACCCCTACACAGCAGTGATCTTCAACCGCACGTCCATCCCCGCGATCTATGAGATGAGCGTTGATGGGGGAGAGTTGGTGGACCAGTATGGGCAGACCATTGAAGCCAAGCGCAATCAGGCGTCAGCCCAGCAGAGCAGCACTGATAGCGTCGCCACTGATGATGAAACAGATGATGAAACAGTGGTTCTCGTGACGGCGCGCAGCGCGCTGGAAGCAGAGACTGACAGCGCGTTGATCCCCGTGGGATCGTCCACAGTTGCAGTCGATTCTGAAACCAGCGGCGAGTTGCTGAGCAGCGAGGAAGATGGGGTACGGATTCTGGGCGTGCCACAGTTGGCTGGCAGCTTCAAACGAGCCTATCAACATCACTATTTTGCCCTGACCCCCACCATCCGCGACGGCAGAATCAACCTGTCGTTGGCCTTTGATCCGCAAAATAACCAGACCCTGCGCGAAAACATTAATTTTCTGGTACTCACGGAGGAAGGGCTGCGCTCCGTGATCGCCGGTGGCCCACCCAGCAACTATGACATTGCCACCGGCAGCTTTGGGCGCTTTGGCAGCAATCAGAACAGACTGTTTACCAGCTTCAACGCTTCGGGCAGAGGCAACTACACCGTGATCGTCTACAACCGCTCCAGCGTTCAGGCCCGCTACATCCTCAGCGCGGACGGCGGTCTGCTTGCCACCGAAGATGTGGAAGCCAGCTTGCCGTAGGCCACGCTGACCATTTGGTTCCCGGCACTGCTCAGAGAATAGCGCTCGCTCGTCCTGTAGGGGCATCCGCTTGCCGGTGCCCAGGGGGACGAATGGTCACTCGCCAAGCTGGCTGCCGTGAAGAGGCGTTACAGGGGTGAGTGGGTAGAGCCACGGCAAGTGATCAGCGCACAGGTGAGCTGATCGTGGGGCGGCGCTGGGCTGTTGAGACCTGTGCAATGCACTCACGTACCGCAGGTTCTGCCAGCCGCGGTGGCACGACGAACAGGCGTTACGCACCCTTCGACGAGCTCAGGGTGCGTAACGCCTGTTATTGATCCAAAAACTTTGCTGTGTCAACATGCGCATAGCGGCACCTTGTCTTGTCCATCACATGTAGGGTATGATCAGCCTTGCTGGTGCACGATAAATGCGCGGGGGTAAACCCCGCTGCTAACGGTGAGAAGCGGTCTCAACCGTTTGGTGGTGTCAACAGCGGGTTTCCAACCCTGCAAGCAACACGACAAAGTCCAGCTTTCCAGAGCACTAGCATGAATCTGGTGCGGTAACACAAACATCCGCGCTTCAAAGTTTTTAGAAGTAAAGTTTTTAGAGGTTTAGAGATGAGCAGTTTTGCACAACTACTTTCCGATCGAAGATCAGGTCTTATTCTTTATGGGCTCACCCCGCCCAAGGCCAAGAACACGAACGCTAGCATTCACAAGATATCTGAACGACGCAAAGAACGTTTGGCCAGCGTAAATGTTGATGGCGTCGTGCTCTACGACATTCAGGATGAATCCAGTCGTACCGACGACAATCGACCCTTTCCATTTCTGCCCACGGTCGAGCCAACCAAATATTATGAAGAGTACTTCAAACTGGATCTGCCCATGGTGCTCTATCAGAGCGTGGGCAACTACGAGCTGGACACGCTCCAGGCTCGCGTTACCCAGCACCGCAAGAACGCCTTTGTCTTTGTTGGGTCACCCTCCCACGACAGCCAACCAAAAACTACACTGGAAAATGCCTACCGCAAGCTGGATCTGGCTGGAGTCACACTGGGCGGTGTAACGATCCCCGAACGCCATGCTGCAAAAAAGAATGAATTCGAAAGAATCCAGAGAAAGATGGCGCATGGGTGCAGCTTCTTTATCTCCCAATGTGTCTACGATGCCGGGCAGTTTAAAGATCTGCTGTCGGATCTATACTATTCGTGCACAGAAAAAGAACTACAACTGCCAATGATGATCATGACAGTGAGCCCCTGTGGTTCGCAGAAAACGGTCGACCTTTTCAAATGGCTTGGGGTCAAGATTCCCAAATGGATCGAAAATGACATCATTCGTTCCGTCGATACACTCAACCGTTCAGTTGAACACGCGGTGGATATTGTGGAAGAAGTACTGGAGTTTGCGGTCGAAAAGCAGATCCCCTTTGGTTGCAACATCGAAAGTGTGTCGGTGAGGAAAGAAGAAGTGCTGGCTTCGTTTGAATTGGTAGATAGAATAGAGCAGCTCTTTGTCAAGGCAGGAATTCGGTAACTGCGCAAGGCACGCCCCCTCTACTGGTTGGCTGTTGACCGATGGTTGACGCAACGGTCAACTATCGTGCGGTTGGCTTAAAACGGTAGATTTCTCCGTGGTTTATCAAAAAAGTGGTCTACCAAAGAGGGTAGCACTACCGTTTCCAAACAGAGCTTGCGTTCGTTGGCAGAAACGGATAACCCACAGCAAAACGAAAGTAACTTCCCGTGACCATTGAATTCAGCGGCGAATTACCCGGGGCTACCACTGCGCCAGCTCCTTTGATCCAGGGGTTTCTGCCCCCCGTGGCCGAGCGCAACGGCATTGGGCTGATTATCCTTCCCGGCGGCGGCTATCAGGCGTTGGCCGCACACGAGGGCAAAGGCTATGCCGACTATTTTGTCCGGGCTGGGATCAGCTGCTTCGTCGTCACCTATCGCCTCGGTTCCGCCGGTTACCGCCACCCCGCCATGTTGGAAGATGCCCTGGCCGCGCTGCACACCGTGCGCAGTCGAGCGACTGAATGGGGCCTCGCCACCAACAAGATTGGCATCATGGGCTCGTCGGCCGGGGGTCATTTGGCCGCGCACACGCTGGTGGGCCATGAACGCTATCAACCGGACCAGTCGCTGCGCCCCGATTTTGGCATTCTCTGCTACCCCGTCATCGTCATGCGGGGCGAGTTCGTCCACAGCGGCTGCCGCGCCAATCTGCTGGGCGAATCACCCAGTAGCGCCCTGGTCAACGAGGTTGCCGTCGATGAACAGATCAGCGCGGCGACACCCCCTTGCTTTCTCTGGCACACTGGGGAAGATACGAGTGTGCCGGTGGAAAACAGCTTGATCTTTGCGACCCAATTGCGCAAACATGGCGTCCCCTTCGAGCTGCACATCTATCCCAAAGGACGCCACGGCCTGGGGCTCAACACCGAGTTGGCGTGGGGCGAAGCGTGTTTGCGCTGGCTGCGGGAGACGACCACCGAAAATGCCAACGGCAGAAAGGGAGCACATGGCGATCATTGAGATTAGCGGTCCAATTACCGACAACATGTGGTCCTATGGAGACCCCTATCCCACCCCCTCGATCACGCAGATCCCGCCACCAGATTGGCTCGACTATCCGGTCTATTCGCAAACCGTCTCCATGGCCGTGCAGAGTGGCACCTACCTGGAGACTGCCGCTCACATGGATCAGAGCCGGATCAGCATCGATCAGCTCCCGCTCTCCCGCTGTCACTGCATTGATGCCGTTGCGTTGTGGATCCCGCGTTCGGCCAACACAGCAATTCGTGCAGATGCTCTACAGAGCGCGCTCGAGCACGCTCGGTTAACGCTCGCACCGGGAGACGCGTTGCTGGTGGGCACCGGCTGGGATCAACGGTGGGATCAGCCCGACTTTGTCACCGATCCACCCTATTTTGGGACGGACGCCATTGATTGGATTCTCGACCACCAAGTCTCGTTGCTCGGCGCCGATACACCGCGTTTTGACAGCCCCCACACGCCCCAGAATTTCTTTCCCAAATTCTTTCAGCACGAGATCCTGTTGCTGGCACCCACGGTCAACCTGCACCAGGTGGGCAGCGCCCGCGGCAAATTGTCAGCCCTCCCCCTCAAACTGACCGGGGCTTGCGCCTCGCCGGTCCGGGCGCTCTGGTACACAGAATAGCAGCACTACCGATCGTGTGGTTGGATTGAAAACGGTAGATTTGTCATGGTCTACCAGTACCGCCTTCAAACAGTGCTTACTTCAGCAGAGATGGACAGCAGGTCATGCGAATATTGATTACGGGTGCAACGGGCTTCATCGGCCGCCATCTGGTCGAACGCCTGGCTCCCGAACACGAAATCATTGCAATGGTGCGGCGACAACCCACGGTGCGCCATCCCTCGGTTCAGT
Organism: Caldilineaceae bacterium; assembly: GCA_965228585.1. Taxonomy (GTDB): domain Bacteria; phylum Chloroflexota; class Anaerolineae; order Caldilineales; family Caldilineaceae; genus JAHBVH01. Next base: position 312,682 of record CBDDHX010000002.1, on the reverse strand, counting down.
ATATTGAACAAGATCTCGCGGTGCCGCTCGATGAAAGCCGACTGCCCCAGGCACTCGATGTCGTGATCCATCAAGCGGCGCTGATCGACACCGAGCGGGCCAATCCTCACGATCCATTTTGCGTCAATGTGGCGGCCACGTGGCAACTGTTGACCTATGCCGCAAAGGCAGGCATACGCAGCTTCGTATATGCCTCCACGGGTGGCGTCTATGGCTGTCGCAAAGACCCTCTGCGGGAGGGAGACCCGCTCAACCCACTCGATCTGTACAGCCTGACCAAAGCCCAAGCCGAGTTCGCTGTGCACGCCGCGACTGGCAACTTTCACAAAATTATTTTACGCTATTTTTTCCCCTATGGCGTGGGTACCCCCAATCCCATTCCAACCTTTGTACAACGAGCGGTCGCTGGCGAAGTGATTGATCGCCTGGAGGGTGGTGGGCCTCGCTTCAATCCGCTGCATATCTCTGACGCAGTGGAAGCCACCGTGCGTGCGCTCAGCCTCACTGGGGACCACACCATCAATATTGCGGGAACCGAGATCACGACATTTGCCGAACTCGCGGCGTTGGCAGCACGGTATGCCAAGCGACCAGTCCATTTCCGCCCGATCCCAATGGCCGCCGCCATTCCGTACTATCGCTCGGATCTCGTGGCGGCCACCGAGCGGATGGAGAAGCTCTTAGATTTTCGGCCCCAGGTTGCGCTTGCCACGGGCATCCGCGAGTTGGTCGATCAGAGCACTACAGGTTGACCGCCAGCAAATTTCCCATTGTTGACGGTACTGTCTGATCGGCATATAATCTACAGTGCGGTTGGCTTGAAAACCGTAGGTTTCCCGCTTGCCGGAACTACTGTTTTCAAACAGAGCCCACTTTAGATACCTCGTTTGAGTTATGCGGGCGCCCTTCCCGGTTACAGTGCGGTCGGCTTGAAAACGGTAGATTTCCCGCTTGCCGGAACTACTGTTTTCAAACAGAGCCCACTTTAGAAGAGTGTCAATTTTCACACCAGCCGCGACACTTCACGCAGCATTGCCGCGCTCGTAGTTAGACATTCAGATCCTCTTTCCACACATAAGGAGAACAGAAATGGCTCAACCATTGCATTCCAAGCTTTCTCGCCGCCAGTTTTTGCAACGCTCTGCGCTGATGAGTGCCGCGGTGCTGGGAACGACCGTACTGGCTGGCTGCCCCGCGGCGGCACCACAAGCCGAGAGTGGCGGCGCGTCGGCAGGAGCAGCGGCCGAAGATGTGCTCTTCTGGAAACCACCGCACAGTGAACAGGAAGCTGATCTTTGGCAGCCATTGTTGGAACAGTTCATGGCAAATAATTCTGGCGTCGCAATCGACCATCAGGTCATTCCATGGGGCAGTGTGGACGAGCAGTTTACAGCAGCGTTCGCGGGCGGCTCCCCACCTGATATTTTCTATCTGCCGGATGAATGGTATCCCAAGTATGTAAACCAGGGGCAGATTGCCGATATTTCTGACAACATTGCCAGCTGGCAAGAGGAGTATCAGGATTCAGCCTGGTTGGGTGCTACCTACAAGGGCAGCACCTGGGGCGCACCTTTCTTGGGTGTGGCACAAGGGTGGGTGCTCAACATGAATATGTTTAACGAGAAAGGGTTGGGCGTTCCCACCAATTGGGACGAATTCCGCAACGCCGCGCTGGAGTTGACCGACGTTGAGGGGGGGAAATATGGTATCGATGTACCGGCCTCATCCACCAATTGGGTGGTGCTGATTCCCCTATTGGCAGCCGGTGGCACCAAGCTGTTGAGTGATGACCTCATGCAAGTAACAGCCAACACCGAGGGCGGACAAGCTGCATTCAAGCTGCTGCTGGAAGAGATCACCTGGGCGGACCAGTCGAGCATTCCCGTGGGCTTCACCGATGACCAACGGCGCGATCTGCGGCTCAGCGGTAACGTGGGTATGACGTGGGTCGAGACATCAGGCGTCAAAGCGGTGTGGCGGGAGGAAGCTCCCGATCTGGAATTGGCAACGATCCCCATGCTCAAACTCACCGACGATGGGCAGAATGGTAGTTGGGCCAACATTGGCTTCATGTTCATGGCGGAACAATCGAAAGAGAAAGAGGGCGCATTCAAGTTGCTCGAGTATCTTTCCAGCGATGAAATTCAGGTCGACTACGTGCAAAAGGGCGTGGATCTGTTGCCCTTGAAGAAGGGCATTGAACCGCTGCCGGACATTGATCCCATTGTGGCCGAGATGGTCTCTTGGCTCGACCAGGGTTGGGGCGTCGGCACGCAGATCAGTGTCCGCTGGCGCGAAGCCACCAATTCGCTGGTGCAGGAATCACACGCAGTGATGAGTGGCTTGAAGACAGCCGAGCAGGCGTTGGCGGATGTGGAAGCTACGGTGAACCCGGTGTTGGATGGCGAATAGTGTTGGGTCGTTGCAGCAATAGTCAGCGATTCTGCGCATGATTGTTGTTCCTTCTTTGGTTGCCGGTCTCGCTTGCTGGGGCCGGCAACCAAATTCCTTGTTTTCAATCAGGAGTTTGCTTGTGAGTGCACTCTCAACAGCTCGGTCGGCTTCACCACCAGCGAATGTTGCGCGCCAGCGCAAGGTACGCTGGCGCAAAATTCGCGAGTCGATCTTTTGGTACCTGCTATTGTCCCCCAGTCTCTTAGTCATCTTTGGATTTTCGATCGTGCCCATGGTCTGGAGCATCTACTACTCCTTTACCAAGGGCGGCATGTTGGGCAAACATCCCTTCGTGGGGTTTGAAAACTACATCAAAGCAGCCCAACACCCCATCTTTTTGTTGACCATCAAAAACACCACGCTCTACGCAATCATGACAGTGCCAACGGTGATTGTCCTGGCCCTAATCGTAGCCATCGTCATCTTTCAACTGCCCCGCATGCAAGGCTTCTTTCGAGGCACCGTCTATTTCCCCCTCATTACGCCCGTCGTCATTGCGGCCAACATTTGGGCCTACATCGTCAATCGGGATTTTGGTCCACTGAATCACATGCTCAAGTGGGTCGGCGTCACGCCAATTGACTGGTTGGGCAACCCCACGTGGGCGATCCCGGCAATTGTCATGATGGAGATCTGGCGCGGCTTTGGCTTCTATGTCATCATCCTTTTTGCCGCGCTACAGGCGATCCCGCGAGAGATGTACGAAGCCGCGCGCATCGATGGTGCACGCACGCTCCGCATCATCTGGAACATTACCATTCCGCTGTTGCGCCCGGCACTCGGCTTCTGTTTCATCATGGCGACAATCTTCAACTTTCAGCTCTTTGATGCAGTTTACGTGTTGACCAAAGGTGGGCCGGCGTGGCGTACCTCGACGGTGAGCTGGTATGTCTATCAACAGGCGTTTGAATCGGACAACGTGGGTTTTGCCAGCACCATGGGCGTCGTCCTCTTATTGATGATTCTCATCCTATCGCTTATTCAGCTGCGTTTCTTCCGCAGCGACATCGAATACTAACTGTCTGTCCGTAAATTCGCTGCGTCCAAGCGGTCGGCTCGCGGTGGTGTAGGCACCACAACCAAATTTACGGATCGATTCCAAGCAATCATTGGGAGAATGATACTGATGTCGGCAACTTTTGGAGGAGTCCACTCTCCACGCTCAATGGCCGCGCGCCAGTTGTTGGCCTATGTGCTGATGATTGGGATCTCGGTCGCCACGGTTGTGCCTTTTCTCTTCATGGCCTCAACCTCCTTTACCCAATCATTTACCATGATGAACTATCCGCCCACATTGATCCCTGAAGATCCCTCACTCAGTAACTATAGTGAGATCATCTTTCGCTTTCAGGGTGGGCTTTTTCCACGCTGGTTTCTCAACACAGTCGTTACCACCGCGGCCATTACGTTGGGCAGCCTCTTCTTGAACACGCTTGCTGGTTACATCTTTGCCAAAAAGCAATTCTACGGCCGCGACATTGTCTTCGCGCTCTTGCTTTCGACCATGATGGTGCCACGCGCGGTGACGCTGATCCCGGCGTTTCAGATCATCAACAGGCTGGGGTTATTCAACACCTATTGGGCGCTCATCGTTCCGGGATTGGCCTCTGCCTTTGGCGTTTTCATGATGCGCCAATTCATCAGCAGCCTGCCAAACGAGCTGATCGAGGTGGCGAAAATTGACGGTGCCCGTGAACTACGCATCTTCTGGTCGATCGTCGTCCCCCTTTCCACGCCAGCCATGGCCGCGCTGGGCATCTTCACGCTCATCAATGCGTGGAATGATTTCCTCTGGCCGCTGGTGGTCCTGCGCTCCAATACCATGCGCACATTGGTTGTGGGCCTAGCCACAGTCCAAAGTGAATTCAATATTAACTATGGGCTGGTGATGGCGGGCTCAGTTTTGACGGTACTCCCACTGCTTGTCCTCTATCTGCTCTTTCAACCTTATTTTGTTGAAGGGCTGCGCATGGGCTATGCGAAGTAGCCCTGCGTCACGAAAGGATCCATCCATGTCTGGAACCATGCTCATCGGCTATGACGTTGAGTGGCAGAGCGCTGAAGAGGAAGTTACCGAACACTTCCTGGCCACCGCGCTGCCCCTGCACGAGCGGCTCAATGTACCCACTACCTTCTTTATCGTTGGCCAAACGCTGGAGCGCTGTCTCCCCCATTTTCAGGCCATCAAAGACCATCCACTGATCGATCTGCAACAGCACACCTATTCACACCAACTACTCAAGACAGTCTATATTGATGACGGTCATTCCATTCGTGTGAAGCGCGGTGTCCCGCCCGAAGAGACGCGACAAGAGGTACGCAAAACTTCGCAACTGCTCAACAAGCATCTCGCGGTCAATTGCAACGGCCTCACCGGTCCCTGGTGCTACTACCGTGGCCTGCGCGATCGCCCCGATCTGCTGCAGATCCTGCACGAAGAAGGCATCCGCTTTTTGCGCACCGACGGCCGCAATGCCCAGGATTGGCATCCGGTCGAGATGGATCTGCAGCCCTACTGGTATGATGACCTCGGCTTCCCCGACATGTTGGAAGTGCCAATCCACGGCTGGCACGATTGTGTGATCCGCGCTGAACGCTTTGGCTGGGAAGATCTGGAGAGCTGGATCGATTCACTCAAGCCCTACATTGACCGCGCTGCCGCAGAAGACAAAGTCTTTTCCCTCTGCCAACATGACTGGAGCAGTATACGTGCCGACCCGACCATGCGCGCCACCGAAGCCATTCTTCGCTACGCGCAAGAACAGGGCGTCCGCTTCCTCACCTATCTCGACTATTACGAAGAGTGCAAAGCAAAGCGCACGCCGGACTTAATCGGCGAAGCACGTTTCATCTAGCTCGTGGTACGCAGATTCACCTGAGGTAATCAATTCAACGCTTGCTCAACCACACCCATTGAGGGAGACGATGATAACAACGCAATCAGAACTGGCCATTGACGGCGGTCCCAAGGCGGTAGCAGAGATCAGCGGTCGACCCGAACCCAAAATCGGCGTGGCCGAGTTTATCTCGGTGGCCGAACGGTTCGGCTTCTCCGCGGACGCGCTCGATCGCATTCGCAGCGCGATCAGCGACGCGGATCTTGGCCCCGGCCCCAATTTGGCGCGCTATGCCACCGCACATCCCAAAGCCACCAAAGGCGCCGCCTTCGAGGCAGCGGCAAAGAGCCGCTTTGGCACGGCTCATGCATTGGGCGTGAGCTCGGGCACAGCCGCGCTACACTGTGCCTTTGTTGCCGCCGGGGTTGGCCCCGGCACAGAAGTGATCGTGCCGGCCATTGGCTTCTATGCCACGGCAGCAATGGTGGTTCAGGCCAAAGGCGTGCCCATCTTTTGCGACGTAGACGAATCGCTGGGCATGGACCCGCAACAGCTCGAGGCGCTGATTACCCCGCGCACCGTTGCCATTGCGCCCACCCACGTCATGGGCACGATCTGTGATCTCGCGCCGCTCCTCGCGATTGCCCGCAAACATGATCTGGCAGTGATTGAAGATTGTGCTCAATCTCCTGGCGGCACCTATCGGGGCCAGCCAGTGGGAACGCTGGGTGACATTGGCTGCTTTAGCATTTCAGCCTACAAGATTATCGGTGGCGGCGAGGGTGGTCTGCTCTTGACCAATGAGCAACGGCTCTGGGAACGGGCCAATCAATTTGCCGAGGCAGGTGGACTCTGGCGCCCGGATCGCTTTGCGCCACCCCGCTATGAGGGTGAGCTCTTTAATGGTACCAACTACCGCATGTCCGAGCTCGAAGCCGCGGTCGATGTTGTCCAATTGGGCAAGCTCGACGCAATTGTCAGCCGTTTTCATGGGGTGAAGATGCGGATTCTGCAACAGCTCAGCCGCTACGCCGAGATCAGGCCACAAACGCTCAACGATCCCGCGGGCGAAATCGGGTACACGCTGCGCTTCTTTCCAGCAGATCGCGCGCTGAGCCAGCGGATTGCCACTGCCTTGCAAGCGGAAGGCATCGGGGCACAGACGCGTGCCAATCCCAGACCCGATTGGCACCTCTACAGTGATATGTTTCCAATTGTGCACAAACTGGGCACGACCCCAACGGACACCCCGTTCGATCACCCCACCTATCGGGCGCGCGGCGGCCAGATCAACTACCAGCCGGATGATTGTCCGGTGGCCAGCGATCTCTATATGCGCGAGGTGGTAATTTCACTCAACCAGTGGTATGCCCCCGAAGATTGTGATCGGATTGCGGTTGGCATCAACAAAGTTCTAAACGCCTATTGCACAGCTGATCCCAACGCAAAGGCATGGCTGTGAATCCCACGGGAGACCCGGTGCGGATCACCCCGCGCAGAGAGATCCACAGCTCTCGGCGGGATCGCCGAGAGCGCGAGATATGTATCAACATGCACAAGACCAGCGCAACATGGTGAAGGAGAAAAAGTTCTATGTCCGAAGAAATAGCAGCGCAACAGCTCGCCATCAATGGTGGCACACCGGCCAAACAACAACCCGATCCACCCATGTACCCCGGTGGCATGGCCATTGCCGCGGAGGAAGAAGCAGCTGTGTTGGAAGTCCTGCGCAACAAACATCTCTTTCGCTACCACAGCCCCCACGACACCCCTTCTAAAGTAGCCGAATTGGAGGAAGCCTTTCGCCAGAACAAAGGCGCGGCCTACAGCGTGGCCGTGACATCGGGCACGGCCGCGCTCACCTGTGGATTGCATGGCATCGGCATTGGTCCCGGCGACGAAGTGATCCTGCCCGCCTATACGTGGATTGCATCGGCGGCCGCGGTGATTGCGGCTGGGGGCATCCCGATCATCGCCGAAGTGGACGAAACGCTGTTGATGGATCCAACGGATGTCGCGGCCAAGATTACGCCCCACACCAAAGCGATCATGCCGGTGCACATGCGGGGCGCGCCCTGTCGCATGGATGAACTCATGGCGTTGGCCAGAGAGCACGATCTGCTGGTCATCGAAGATGTGGCACAGGCCAATGGCGCGAGCTATCGGGGACAGCTCTGTGGCACCTTTGGCGACGTGGGCTGTTTCAGCTTGCAATTCAACAAGATCATCACTTCGGGCGAAGGGGGCATGGTGATCACCGATGATGAAGCGATCTGGAAACGCGCCAACATGTACCACGATGTGATTGGCGCGCTGAACCAGAATTTTGATCGGGATGAGCTGCTCTGTGGCGTCAACTACCGCATGCCCGAATTGTTGGCCGCGGTTTCGCTCGTGCAGTTGGGGCGTCTGGATGGGTTGCTCGGTGACATGCGGGCACGCAAAACCATGTTGAAAAATGGCATGGCCGCGGTGGCCGAACGCAAGGGCATCACCTTCCGCGAGCTCACCGACCCCGCGGGGGATGCTGCCATTGCGCTGATCTTTTTCATGCCCGATGCCGAATCGGCGCAGACGATCAGCAGAGCGTTGCAGGCCGAAAACATTGGAGCCAGCACCCTCTATCAGCGCGACAGCCTCGACTATCATGTCTATGCGCATTGGGTGCCCATCATCGACCAACGCAGTTGGACAGCCGATGGTGGGCCGTGGCGTTGGGCCAAGCGCGAGATCAGCTATGACCACGACATGTGTCCGCGCAGCCTCGATCTGTTGGGGCGAGCGGTGCATCTGAATGTGAGTCCGCTGCTCAACAATGAAGATGTGGAAGAGACCATTGAGGGGCTAAATCGTGTGTTGGAAACGCTCGCCTGAGTGAGCGCTGTTGTGGCAATTGCCGCTGCGTCTGGTGACCAGACGCAGCAGATGTCAGCTCGACGGAAACGGGCCGGGGAAGCGCCATCTCTACACCAGTAGGCCAAGCCAGCCAAACGCTTGCCCGGCACCCACCCAAACGGATTGCCAGCCGCGCTCCGCCAATCTACAGCACTTCTCCCCCACGCGCGACCAGTTTGCCCCGTTTGAAAACATCTCGTTGGCGGGGCAGATCAATTACCGCGGCCGTGGGGGTATCACCGGGCACGAGCAACAGATCGGCGCTACATCCAACTGCCAGACCATAGTCGGTACTGCCCATGACGTTGGCCCCACCGTGGGTCGCGATCTGCAACAGAAATTCAACCTCTTCATCACGGCGAAAGCCGGAACGGTAGCCCAGAAACTTGATCCGATCCAACAGGTCAACACTGTTGTAGGGTCCCCACGTGTCGCGCACGCCATCACTGCCGGTACAGAGGGTCACGCCCGCGTCGTGCAGGCGTCGCAACGGTGGGAAGGCACTCGTACCAGAACCGAGCGACATGATGTTAATTCGATTTTCCAGCAGCAGCTCAATGAGTTGGCCCAGATAGGGGTCATCCACCATGCCCAGGCAGAAGACGTGGCTGATTGTCACCCGGCCCTGCAAGCCCAGGGCACGGGTGCGCTCGGCGATAAGCTCCACGGCAAAGGCACCCAACATGCCCGGCTCGTGCAGATGAATGTCTAGCTCCATGCCGTGCCGGTCGGCCAGGGTAAAGATGGTGTCGAGATGTGCCACGGGGTCGCGGTCCACGGTGGAGGGGTCAAGTCCGCCCAGGCAATCGGCACCTTGCCGCAGCGCTTCTGCCAACAGCTCGACCGTGCCGGGGCGCACCAGCATGCCGCTTTGGGGGAAAGCGACCACTTGCATGGTTAGCAGATCTCGGTAGCGAGCACGGCTCTGCATCACGCCTTCAAAGTGAGCCAAGCCAGCCTCGGTATCAACATCCACGTGTGTGCGCAGGTGGGTGACACCAGCAGCAACCGCCCGCTCAACTTCCAATGCCGATTGCGTGGCTGTGTTCAAGGCTAAGTCACGCCGTAGCCGCCGCTCGTTATCTACATAGTCGCGAATGCGGCGCGGGGCCGGGGTCTGGTTGGCATGCCACGGTCGGCCAAAGAGATTTTTGTCCACGTGCGCGTGGGCATTGACCAGCCCAGGCAATAACAACCAACCGTGCCCCTCATGAATGGTTGCACCCGCGGGCGCGGTCAGGTTGGGTCCAGCTTGGGCAATGTGGCCAGCTTGCAGCAAGAGATCCACAGCCGGTTGTCCCCACGGGCGGACATTGCGAATGACTGTCGTCATACCCATTGCGCACATTCCTCTATTTATTCACGCAAAATTTTCATCCAGGCGAAATTCCTGTCTATGAGAAATTTCTGTCCACGACGAACATCTGGTCCCGTTCCGCCCCCACGGATACATAGTCGACTTTGATGCCTGCCAGTTCACTGAGGCGCTCAATATATTTTTGCGCCGCCGCGGGCAGATCGTCCCAGGAGCGGCACTCTTCGGTGGAGCATTGCCAGCCCGGCCACTCCTCGTAGACCGGAGTCACCTGATTCAAAAGCGGTGTGTCGGGCATGGTATCGCGCACCACCGAGCCATCGGGCAGTTGATAGCCAACGCAAATTTTGAGCGTGGCAAATGTATCGAGCACGTCGAGCTTGGTAATGGCCAGACCAGTCATGCCATTGAGCCAGGCCGCGTAGTTGATGGCCACACCATCAAACCAGCCGCAGCGCCGCGGGCGCCCCGTGGTGGCACCATATTCACCGCCAACATCACGTAATTTTTCACCATCGCCATCTTCCAGCTCCACCGGGAAGGGACCATCCCCCACACAGGTGCTGTAGGCTTTGACCACGCCCACCACCTGCTCGATGGAGCGGGCCGGTAGCCCCGCGCCCGTGGCGGCAAAGGCGGCCGTTGGGTTGCTGCTCGTGACATAGGGATAGATACCCCAATCCAGATCGCGCATGACACCCAATTGGCCTTCGAGCAGGATCGACTTGTCCGCGCTCAGGGCCGAGCGCAACATCGGCACGGTATCCACAATGCGTTTTTCCAGCTGCTTGCGAAAGTCCATGCAAAGCGCGTAGAGTTCTTCGCCATCCACGGGCTCGCCGCCCAAGATCTCGATCTTGCGGTTGATCGTACGCAGCGCGTTGTCGAGCCGCGCCTCCAGCCAATCGGGCTGCAACAGGTCGCCGATGCGCAGACCCGAGCGGGTCGCCTTGTCGGCATAGGCCGGCCCCATGCCCCGTTTGGTGGTGCCAATGGTATCGCTGCCACGCGCGGCTTCTTCCAGTCCATCCAGCAAACGATGATAGGGTAGCACCATCTGGGCACGGTTGCTGATCCACAAATTATCGAGCGGCACCGCCGCGGCTTCCAGCGCGGCCATCTCTTCCAACAGCGCCTGTGGGTTGACCACGCAGCCCGAGCCAATGATATTTTGCGTTCGCGGGTTAAAGATCCCACTGGGAATCAGGTGGAGTGCATGTTTGCCAAATTCGTTGATAACCGTGTGGCCGGCATTGTCGCCACCTTGAAACCGGATCACCACATCTGCCTGTTGAGCGAGATAGTCGATGATCCGCCCTTTGCCTTCATCTCCCCACTGTGCACCAACGATTGCTGTTACCGACATGAAATTTCGCCTTTAATTCTCATTGTACAGATTTCAGAACAGGAATTGACCCCCGGCACAATCTCGCGCAGAAACTGTCACTCGGAGGTCAATCTGCCCATCTGTTTACGGTTGAATATACCCCGGCCACAACAACTGTCCATCCACAAATTCTCTGCACCCACCGTTTTGGCTCGACCAGAGACGGGCACCACAGCTGATCTTTACGGATAGATTTTTGATAATTGGCCTGGCGGTCAAGTTCCGTCATTGTAACACCACTTGCAGCATTCTTCAATGAGTGGAAGCATTTGGGGGCTTTCGGACTCGGCTTCTTCAGAGCCAGCCAGGGGTCTGCAATGGACTGACCGATTACGCCGTGTACCCTGCGGGGCAGAAATGGTCGGTGCACGCCCTCAGCTCCGCTCAATCAAAAGCACCCGGGCAGCTATTCAGGCCAGAGCCGTTGATGTTGGTATAAGCTCCTGAGCAGTGGTACAATGCGGAAAATTTCACCTCGCTGGCGTATATGGTTCTGATTCGTTGGAATCCGCAGCATCTGTTTTAGACAAGAGGAGCAAACTGATCCCTATGACACTTCAAAGCACACAAACCAACTGGGCAACTCACTATGCTGAGAATGGTACCGGGCTTGAAGAGAAAGTGGCAGAACGTTTTGCCAAAGAAGCATTGACCTTTGATGATGTGTTGCTGACGCCGGGCTATGCCGAGACGCTGCCCTCGGAAGTCAATCTGAGCGTGCAGCTGCACGAGCGATTGCAGCTCAATATTCCCGTGTTGAGCGCGGCCATGGACACGGTGACAGAGAGCGAATTGGCCATTGGGCTGGCCCGCCAGGGGGGGCTCGGTGTGATCCATCGCAACCTGAGCATTGCCGACCAGGCCGAAGAAGTCGATAAGGTGAAACGCAGCGAAAGCGGAATGATCGTTGATCCAATTACCCTGACCCCCGAGGAGCCGTTGCAAAAGGCAGAAGATGTAATGAGTCGCTATCACATTAGCGGCGTACCAATTACCGACGCCCAGGGCAAGCTCGTCGGCATTCTGACCAACCGCGACGTGCGCTTTGCCACCGACTACAGTCGCCCCATTGCTGATTACATGACGACGGACGATCTCGTGACGGCACAGATCGGCACGACACTCGCCGAAGCGCAGGAGATACTCCACCGCTATCGGATCGAGAAGTTGCCGTTGGTCGATGATGCTGGTCTGCTCAAGGGGCTGATCACCTACAAAGATCTGCTGAAGCGCCAGGATTATCCCAACGCGGCCAAAGACGAACGCGGTCGTCTGTTGGTGGCGGGTGCCGTTGGTGTGGGGGAGAGTGGCCTGGAACGTGCGGGTACACTCCACGACGCGGGCGTCGATGCCGTGGCCATTGATACGGCGCATGGCCACAGCAAGGGCGTCATCGAAGCGATTCAGCGCATTCGCCAAAATTTCCCCGATCTGGTCATTCTCGCGGGCAACGTGGTGACAGCCGACGGTGTCCACGCGTTGGCCGCGGCCGGAGCCGATGTCATCAAGATCGGCGTCGGTGCCGGTTCGATCTGTACGACGCGCGTGGTGAGTGGCGCGGGAATGCCCCAGCTCACGGCCATTGCTGAATGTGCCATTGCGGCCCAAGAAGCCGGGGTGACTGTTATCGCCGACGGCGGCATTCGCTACAGCGGTGATATTGCCAAGGCCCTGGCGTGTGGCGCGTCCGCGGTCATGTTGGGGAGCCTGTTGGCCGGGCTACATGAATCACCTGGCGAAGTCGTCATCCGCGAGGGTCGTTCGTTCAAAGAGTATCGCGGCATGGGCAGCATGGGTGCCATGCGCGGCCGCGCCAACGACCGCTACCAAACGGGCCAGCGGTCCGATGGCCAGGAGAGTGCCAGCCCCGATATTGGCGGCAAGCTAGTGCCCGAGGGCATTGAAGGTCAGGTGCCCTACAAAGGAATGCTCAAGAATTATGTCTTCCAGCTCATGGGTGGGTTGCGCAGTGGCATGGGCTACGTCGGTGCCAATTCGGTGCCCGATCTGTGGGCCAAGGCCAAGTTCGTGCGGATCTCCGCGGCCAGTTACCAGGAGAGCCACCCGCACAGCATAACAATTACCAAAGAGGCCCCAAACTATCAGATCCAGCCCGGGCGCTAACGTTGCAAACGGCACGGCAACAGCTGCACGTTGTCACAATCAAGCAGGCAGAGAAGAGGAACCATGAGTGAACAACGGCGTTTTGCAGGCAAAGTGGCCCTGATTTCTGGCGGTGGCACCGGCATCGGCGCGGCCATTGCCCATCAACTTGGCAACGAGGGGGCCAAGGTGGTGATTTGTGGCCGGCGCGCCGCCGTCATCGAAGAACGTGCCGCCCAATTGAGAGCAGATGGCTGCAAAGCGCATGCCATTGCGGGCGACGTCGCGACCGAAGCGCTGGAGATCGTCAAAGAGGCGGTGAATCACTTTGGCCAACTGAATGTGCTCGTCAACAACGCGGCACTCTCGGCGGGCATGCCAGTGGGAGAGTTGTCCTTTGCCACGTGGGATCATGTTATGGCAGTGAATCTGGATGCGGCTTTTGCCCTGGTGCGCCACGCATTGCCCCACCTGCGCGCCAGCCGCGGGACCATTTTGCACATCAGCAGCATCAGCGCGGTTTCGGGCGAAGTGGATGATGTGGCCTATGTGGCGAGCAAGGCTGGGCTGGAAGGCTTCAACCGCAAGCTGGCGCTCGAACTGGCCGTCGATGGCGTGCGCTCGAATGTGATCCGGCCGGGGCTGATCCACACAGAAGCTTTTGCCAACATGCCACCGGACTTTTTTGAAGCGCAAGTGCCGTTGATCCCGCTGCGCCGCATTGGCCACCCGGAAGATATTGCACGCGCCGCCGCGTTTCTCTGCTCCGATGATGCCAACTTCATTACGGGGACAGTGCTCACGGTCGATGGTGGTGAATCGGCCAAGTGAACTGGCCGCCAGAGATTGCTGCTCGCCCGACAGAGAAATGGCATAGAAATGAACCCAGCCATGCAAAGAGGTTGGACACATCCACCGGATAAGCCTATAATAGTGGGATAGTCTCTGTCATTTCTGTTGCTGTTGCCCAGCACCAGAAGCGATGATTTCTCAAATCAATTGCTGTTCTGCCCCAGCAAGACCGGAGTTGATGGCGAAGACTCCGGTCTTCACTTTTGTGGCGTCTCGTTAAATTCGAACAAAAAATTTGAACCGTGAAAATTTCGAACGATGAACTCGAAAGACGAACGCAAAAAGCAGAATAGCACTCTTCTTTCAATCTGTTCTTACTAAAGCCCGAAGGATTGTTTCTCATGCGACCGACTTACCCATTTACAGCGATTGTTGGCCAAGAGCGGATGAAACGTGCGCTCGTCCTCAACGCCATCAACCCACAGATCGGCGGTGTGCTGATTCGGGGTGAACGTGGTACAGCCAAATCTACCGCGGCTCGCGCGCTGGCCGCGCTCATTCCAGAATTGGATGCCGTGGTTGGCTGTCCTTTTGCCTGTGATCCCAATCGACCCGATCTCTATTGCGATGAATGCCGAGACCGGCTGGAGCGTGAAGGCACCTTGCCCGCGCAGGAACGCAGTACCCCCTTTGTTGATCTGCCCGTGAGCGCCACCGAAGATCGGGTGGTCGGCACCTTGGATATCGAAAAGGCGATCCAAAAGGGCGAACGCCATTTCGAGCCGGGCATCCTGGCCGCGGCCAACCGCGGCGTGCTCTACGTTGATGAAGTAAACCTGCTCGACGACCACGTGGTCGATCTGCTGTTGGACAGCGCGGCCATGGGCGTGAACGTGGTGGAGCGCGAGGGGATCAGCTTTCAACATCCCGCCCAATTTGTGCTCGTGGGCTCCATGAATCCGGAAGAAGGCGATCTGCGGCCCCAATTGTTGGATCGTTTTGCCCATGCCGTAGACGTGGTTGGCCTGGCCGATGCCAAATACCGGGTGGAAATTCTGCGCCGCCGCATCTTCTTTGAACAGGATCAGGATGGGTTCATCGACGCTTTCGATGGCAGCGAAGAAGAGCTGAGCCAACGCATTGAAGAGGCACGCAGCCGCTACTCATTGGTGGAGTACACCGACAAAGATCTGTACACCATCGCGGCGCTCACCGCGAGCTTCCAGGTCGACGGGCACCGCGCCGATATTGTGATCCTGCGCACGGCCCGAGCACAAGCCGCCTACGACGGTCGCCTGCAGATCAATGACAATGACATTCTGCTTGCCGCCGAGTTGGCGCTGCCCCACCGCATGAAGAAGCAGCCCTTCCAGGAATCGACCATGAACCTGGATCAACTGCAGAACAATGTGCGCCAGGCCCGTGCCGAGGCAGAACAAGAGGCCGGTGATGGCGACGAGAGTGAAGGCATGCAGATGGGCGATGCCGCGGCCGATGAAAAAAAAGCATAGAGGGCGATGAGTCAGATATGATGGATGCCGGGGAGGGGGGCGAAGGCGCAACAGCCCAGCCCGATTCTTCTCCCCAGCAGAGCTCATCGCCCGGTGATGCCAAAGGTGCCCGCAAACCCGTCCAGATCGGTGATACATTTGAAACCAAGCGCATGGATACGCCGCTTGACAAGATGACGCGCGAGCGCGCCGGCAAGCGCTCCTATACCCGCACGGATCGCAAGCGCGGCCGCTACATCAAATCGCGACCAGCGGGCAGCAACCCAGAGGATATCGCGTTTGACGCCACATTGCGCGCCGCGGCTCCATTCCAACAGAAACGGCTCTCCGAAGCCGACAATGACCTTGCGCTGCAACTGCGCAAAGGGGACTTGCAACGCAAGGTGCGGGTGCGCCGCACCGGTAACCTCATTCTCTTTGTGGTCGATGCCAGTTGGTCGATGGCGGCCAGCGAACGCATGGAAGCGACCAAAGGGGCCATCTTTAGCCTGCTGGTCGATGCCTATCAACGGCGCGATCAGGTGGGGTTGGTGGTCTTCCAGCGGGACAAAGCCCGCTTGGTGCTGCCCCCCACCAACAGCGTGGAACTGGCACAACGTGCCCTGCAAGATCTGCCCGTTGGCGGCAAAACGCCCCTGAGCGGTGGACTGTACATGGCGTGGCAAGTCATCGAAAATGCCCGCCGCCGCGATGGTGAAATCCGTCCCTTGATGATCCTGTTGACCGATGGTGCCGGCAACGTGAGCATGACCGGCATGCCCGCACAGGAAGAGTCGATGCGCATTGCCAACCTCTTTGAGCAAGGTGATCTGCGATCGATTGTCGTGAACATGGAGCACGCCGCCTTTGATCGGGGCTTGGCCCAAAAATTGGCCGATGCCCTTGGCGGTGTCTGCTATAATCTGCCAGAACTGCGGGCAGATACGCTGTTGAATACGGTGAAGCGCGAGATCGATCTGTAGGGTTGTCCCCAGCAGTTGCGCGAGCCAACGGGTGCTCGGTGACACCAAAGACCAACA
Organism: Caldilineaceae bacterium; assembly: GCA_965228585.1. GTDB lineage: Bacteria > Chloroflexota > Anaerolineae > Caldilineales > Caldilineaceae > JAHBVH01. The sequence goes on along the minus strand of CBDDHX010000002.1, from coordinate 296,369 downwards.
CAGAGAACCGAACGGTCCGTACCTGGCGACCACCGTTCGGTTCTTTTGATGCTGGTCCGTGCGCTGCTTGTACCCGCTGTTGAACCCATGAAGGTAAGAGAGATCAAACCATGAGTGAAAAGTCCCAACAAGCCCCAATCGATTTGTACGCTACACCTGATCTCACACCCGATCGTAGCTCCGACCATCCCGGCGCATTTCCCGGTACCGATCCAGCCACGCACGGGTTGCCCCTGGGCCGACCTGACGAAGCGACGGCCCCGCCACTGAAGGGCAGTTGGGAAGCGATCCTGCAAGAGGCCCAGGAATTGGCGGCCAACCAAAATGACGCGGCGATCCCGCTCTTTGACAAATTGATCAAACGGTTGAGCAAGCTGGCGGAGAGCAAGCGTCGGGCCCATGACGGGCGGTTGCAACAGATCTTTACCGTGGCTGCCGTCAATGCACAGAGCTATCTGACCCTGCGCGGGCGCTATGATGATGCGCTGGCTGTGCTCGAACAGTTGACCGAGATTGGCGATGAACACGAAGAGGCGTATGCCGAATTCCAACGTGGCTTGATTCTGCTGATGGCGGAACGCAATGAAGAAGCATTGGTCGCCGTACGCCAACGCACCGAACGTGAAGATACAGATATTGCCGATTGGGGACAACTGGTCATCACCCATCTGCGCCTGGGCCAGATCGAAGCAGCCATTGCCGCGGTGGAAGAAACAGCCGCGTGGATGGAGCGGGAGTTTGAGCTCGGCATTGTGGGGCCAGAGGAGCAACCAGAGTGGCGTGGCTATGTCGCGACACTCTGGGCCGACATCGCCCTGCGCCAACGCGATTGGGAGGCCGCTACTCAGCACTTTGATCGGGCGTTGGCCTTGGATGAGATGTACCAAAATAATCCCCACCTCTTCTATACATCGCTGATGCAGGCGGAGCAGCCAGCGTTGGCGCTGCGCTACATCAAACAGGATCGTGAGCATCCAATCCGGCAAAATTTCTGGATGGGTGTGGCACATAGACGGCTGGGAGAAGAAGAGCAGGCACAGGCAGCGTGGCAACGGGTGCTCACGGTTGATCTGGAAAAGAGCGAAGAGCCGAGTTTCAGCGAATATGTGTTAACCCACTATTATTTGGGCGACAAAGAACGGATTGGGCTGGGCAACATTCTGCGCATTCTGCAGGAAGATCGCCGCTATGACTGGCAGACGCTTTTCCTGGCCGGGTTGGGTTGGGCAATCCAAGATGACCTCGACAGCGCCAGCACCAACCTCCAGTTTTCTGTGAACCAGCGCCGCACCGCGGCCATGGGGAAAGAGCTGCCCTATCAAACCTGGACCTACTGTCTGGATCTGCTCGACGAGGCGGCCCAACAACGCCTGAGCAAATATTTTGAAACCAAGTGGACGTAATCGTTCGACCGCGTCGCACCGAAAGCAACAGAAATGCCATGTATACAAGAGATGAATTGATCCCTTTTGTCCAAGAGCTAGCCACGGCCAGTGGCGCTGTGATCCGCCAATATTTTCGCACGGGCTACACAGTCGAAAATAAATCTGACGATTCGCCCGTTACGATTGCCGACCGCAAGGCCGAAACGGTCATGCGCGAGCAGATCATGCAGCGGTTTCCCGAACATGGCATTATGGGCGAAGAGTTTGCCCCCCACCAACCGGACGCCGACTACCAGTGGGTGCTCGACCCCATCGACGGTACCAAAGCCTTCGTCAGCCACAGCTATCTCTTTGGCACGTTGATTGCGCTGTTGCACAAGGGGCGTCCAATCTTGGGCGTGATCAATCACCCGTTGCTCAACGATTTTTTGGTCGGTATGGCGGGGAAAAGCTGGCTAAATGGCAAGCCCGTTCAGATCCGCCCGTGCCGCCGAATTGAAGATGCGATCATGTTGAGTGGCCCCTACTGGACCGTCTTCGAGCATCAGAATGGCCCTGCCTTCGAGACGATCTCCAAGCGGGTGCAACGGCACAACAACTGGGGAGACTGTCACGGCTACTATGTGGTGGCCGCGGGCGGTGCCGATATCATGGCCGATCCAATTATGAATCCATGGGATCTCATGGCGCTCATTCCCATCATCGAAGGCGCGGGCGGTGTGATCACGGATTGGCAAGGCAACGACGCGGTCAGCGGGAACAGCATCATTGCCACGGGCGGCACCATCCACGACGAACTGATCCAACTGCTCAACCCCTAAACCGAAACTATGTAACCGTCACACCGATAAATCTTCCAGCACCGAGACCGGCAGCCAATTTGGGTTGCCGGTTTTTTAATTGGCAGCCGTTTGGCCGCGATGGCAAACTTTGGACGCTAGCTCATAGAAAAGATTGCACAAAGCTTATACGGTCATCAAAGTTTTGCTACACAAGTAGCGACCGGTATTACACGTTTGATATTACACGTTTGATATCACACGTTCGATATCACACGTTCGATATCACATGTTCGATATCACACGTGCACTAGCCAACGAGCGCGAGCAGACGATCGGACGCTGGCCATGCGGTAGGCTCAGTCGAAGCCGGGCCTCTTGTTCCGGGTCCAGATCAGCGGCGCTGGACAGACCGCACCATCGCTCGACGCGCGGTTTCAGGGAGGGAAGGATCCATGCTCAAATCGACAACCACAGCCCAACAGCCGATAGGTCGTGCGCTGCTGTTGCGCACGCTATTTACCCATCTGCGCCTGCACTTTCAGCTGCTGTTGGCACCGATTTTCCTGTGGGGCTACCTGCTTGCCGATCTGCCACTCACCTGGCGTTTCTGGGTTGCATTTGCGGCCTTCCATCTCTTTCTCTATGGCGGCACCACCGCCTTCAACAGTTACTATGATCGGGATGAGGGGCCGGTTGGGGGATTGGAGCGTCCTCCCGCCGCGGTCCCGGCGTTGCTCCCCTTTTCGCTGCTCTGGCAAGCGATTGGGGTGGGATTGGCGGCACTGGTCAACCTGCCCTTCCTGCTCATCTACAGCACGATTACATTGATGGGTGCGGCCTATTCGCACCCATCATTGCGCTGGAAGGCCCACCCAATTGGTGGCCTGTTGACGGTAGCCATTGGCCAGGGTATTTTAGCGGGCCTCGGTGGATGGGTCAGCGCATTTCCAGCTTGGAATGCACCCCACGGCCTGGCGTGGCTGGGCATCATTGCCGTGGCGCTCATCACCACCGGCTTCTATCCCATTACCCAGATCTATCAGGTGGAGGAAGATCTGGCCCGTGGCGACCGGACCTTTGCCGCCTGGGCAGGTGCATGTGGCACCTTTGGCTTTACCATTGGCACTCTTGGGTCCGCGGCCCTGCTGCTAATTTGGGTCATGGCACAACTGTTTGCCGGGTGGCAAGTGTTACTGGTCGCCAGCTTTTACGTGGCATTGTTGGGAGCAATTATTCATTGGTCGATTCACTATGAGCCAAACGCGATCATCGCCAACTTTCGGCGCGTCATGCGCATTTACACCATCACTTCGTCAGGCTTCCTCCTCTACCTGGCGCTACAACTGTTACTGCGCTCACGCGTGTGAGTCTGATCACGCAGGGGCACTACGTATTCATCCTGCAATTCTCTGCGTCGACGTAGCCGGCTTGAGATAGCTACGCACCACAAGCGAATGTCAGCAAGCTCTACCAGCTACCAATGCACTCATCACGCCAGTAGTTCACCGTTAACGAATCACAAGGAAACCCACATGGAAGAGAACAGGTCAATCCCTACCCCGGCTATCTTGGCACTGGGCACAGCGGTGCCCCACCATCAACTGCAACAGTCTGCGTTGGGCGAGTGGATGGCAGCTTCGTTCCCGGAAGAGCCACAGGTGGCGCGCATGATTCGTGCAGCCCACGCACGCTCGGGGATTGAGACCCGCCACAGCTGCCTCCCAGACTATGGGGTGCAGTCGGCGAACTCACGTTTCAAGCTGGGGGGCGAAAGAACCAACAGCGCCACAACCGCGGAGCGCATGGCAGTTTATGCGCGCGAATCAGTGCCCCTGGGCTTGGAAGCCGCGCAAAAAGCGATTGCCACGCTGGCACGCGAGCGCCAGATCACAACGCGCGACCTGGCCGACTCAATTACCCATTTGGTGGCCGTGAGTTGCACTGGTTTCTTTGCGCCCGGCCTCGATTTTGCACTGGCCAAAGAGCTGCAACTGCGCTCCACCGTGGATCGACAGCTAATCGGCTTCATGGGTTGTGCGGCCTCCTTCAACGGATTGCGCAGTGCCGTTCAAGCCGTCCGCAGTCAACCAGACGCGCTGGCATTGGTGGTCTGTGTGGAGCTCTCTTCGATCCACAGCTACCCCGACCATTCTCGCGACACAATCATTGCCTCCTCGCTCTTTGCCGACGGCGCGGGGGCCGCGCTGGTGGGCCTGCCACAACAGCAGGATCGCAGCTATTTTCTGCTCAACGACTTTCACACCAACATCAAACCAGAGACCGAAACAGAGATGGCTTGGCAGATTGGCGATCACGGCTTCACATTGCGCCTCTCGCCCCGCGTGCCCGCGCATCTGGCTGCAATTGCCCCCGCGGCGCTGGCCGAACTCTTTGCCCACGGAAGACCATCCTTCTGGGCCATTCACCCAGGCGGCCGGGCAATTGTGGAGCGGCTGGCCAAGATCTTTGCGCTCTCTGCGGAAGCGACCGCGGCGACCTATGGTGTCTTGCGCCGCTATGGCAACATGTCCTCGGCGACCACGCTCTTTGTGTTGGAATCGTTACAGGCAGAGTTGAACGCACAGTTTCAGGGGAACCCATGTGAAGCGACAACAGCCGAGCACGCGTTCGAACGGCGGGAACCAGAGACCGCGCTCGCCAATGGCCGTCAAAATGGCTACGTCCACAAACGCGCGAACAGCAACGGCCACCACGGCCAAGCGCCCCACGCAGAACACGCAGGGGTGGCCATGGCCTTTGGCCCCGGGCTGGTAATCGAAATGGCAAAGCTCACATATGTGCAGCATCCATCGTCACAGGCAGCACAACCACCAACCGAGAGGCTGACCCATGAACGATGATCGCTATGATCTGGTGGTGGTGGGTGCGGGGTTGGCAGGCAGCAGCCTTGCCACGCAGCTAGCATCTGCGGGCTGGCACGTGCTGCTGCTGGAGCAGGACTCACTGCCACGCCACAAGGTCTGCGGTGAGTTTCTTTCGCCAGAGGTGCAACAGATCTTGCAGGGCTTGCAGCTTGCCGACGCGGTGCAATCATTACAACCGGCCCTGTTAGATCAGGCGACCATTACGGGAGCGCGGGGCCGGACCATCACCATTCCGCTGCCCGCGCCCGCGTGGGGTATCAGCCGCTATGCGCTTGACGCCACCCTGGCCCAAGCGGCCGCGGCAGCTGGCGCAATCGTGCGGACCGGCAGTCGCGTGGTCAGCTACGCAAGAGAAGATGACCAGAACGGGAAGCAGCGCTACACGCTCTCCGTCCGCGGTGCAGACCGTGGGCAACAAGAGATTCAGACCCGGGCTGTCGTCATGGCGTGTGGACGCCACACGGGCAGTGGATTGCCCCCACACACACCATCCATCCGCGGCAACAAGCGTGCAGTTGGCTGGCGACGGTGTGTCGGCATCAAGATGCACTACAGCGCGCTAGCAATGCCATCTCGCACCGAGCTTTACCTCGTTCCCGGTGGCTATGTCGGCATCAATCCAATTGAAGATGGACGAGCAAATTTGTCTGCACTCTTTGCATACGATGCCTTTGCCCAGGCTGGCGGCAACGTGGCAACGGCGATCCAACAGTTGACCCGGGCACAGCCTCCCCTTGCCGAGCGCTTGGAGAATGCGCTGCCACGGGAGGAGAGCGCGTGTGCCGTTGCACCGGTCGATACCGAACGCCGGGCCGCGCCGTGGGCAGAGGTAGCTTGTGTTGGGGACACTGCGGCCATGATCCCGCCACTCTGTGGCGACGGCATGGCGATGGCATTGCAAGCGGCGGCCCTCTGCGCGCCCCTGGCAGATGCCTATCTACGTGGGGCGTGTACGGTGGCCGATTGGCAAACGCAATACAGCCAACGGTGGCACCGCGAATTTGATCGTCGGCTGCGGCTGGGCCGTCTGCTCCAACGGGCTTTGAGCCAGCCAGGCTGGGGCGACCTGTTGCTGCGGTTGGGCCAATCAGCGCCGTGGCTGGCGATCTGGCTAATGCAGGCCACCCGCGGTCCCGTGGAAGCATCATCGTGATCCCGCGTCTGCAGCTGCTGGAGCTGCATGAGCAGCCGTGGTGTCCCGCGGCGGTGCGCGCTGGTGCAATGGACTGTCTGCGGCTAATCGCCACGGTGGGCAACCAATACCAACATGTGTTGCCCCGCTTGCAAGCAGCATTGACAGCAACCGGCTGCACAGAGATTCTCGATCTCTGCTCTGGCAGTGGGGGGCCGTGGCCCGTGCTCGTGGCCCAGCTGCAACGCGAGACAGAATCACTCGCGGTTACGCTGACGGATCGCTATCCACCCCCACTGGCGCGCACACACGGTTCAATCCACTATCATCCCACGCCCGTCGATGCAACGGCTGTGCCAGCCACGCTCACCGGGTTTCGAACCCTCTTCACGGCCTTTCATCACTTTGAGCCGGAGAGAGCACGCGCGATCTTGCAAGATGCCGTGATCCAGCGCCGGGGCATTGCGATCTTCGAGCAGACGCGCCGCCATCCGTTGGCTTGCCTGTTGATGCTCCTGCTTGCGCCGCTTGCCTGTTTGCTCGTGCCCTTCATACGACCGTGGCGGCTGGATCGCTTTTTCTGGACCTACCTGATCCCCGCGATCCCGCTGGTGCTTGGGATCGATGGCGTGGTCTCATGTCTGCGCACCTACACCCAGGAGGAGATGGCGACGCTCGTCGCCACATTGGATGGCGTGGATGGTGCGCCCTACGATTGGGAGATTGGCCACGCCAAAGCACCGCTTTCCCCCCTCGGCATCTCCTATGCCATTGGCTATCCTGCGAGTGCCTCAGTCACTGCGAACGAACAGCATCACATCTCCCATTCGGCGTCGCCATAGAAGTCGCCGTGATCTTTGGCCACGAAAGCCTCGACCGCGGGCCGAATATCGCCCAGCCGAAAGCTGGGGCCGTGGCCAGGATAACAGTGGGTATCGTCGGGCCAGGGCAAGACAACCGTGCGCAGCGTTGCCAGCGACGTCTGAAAGTCGGCCGCGGACCAGGTGCGCCCCGGGCCACCGGCAAAGATGGTATCGCCGACAATTACACGGTGATCTTGATTGTTGCCATGGTTGAGCAGAAAGCAGATCTGATCGTCGATGTGGCCGGGGGCGTGGCGCACCGTGAGCGTCGCCGCACCAACCGCCACCTGATCGCCGTCATTGAGCCAGCGGTCGGCTCGGATATCACGGGCCGTGGCGTTGGGATGGGCCATGACCGGTACCGCGAGTCGTCTGCGCAGGTCGGCCAGGGCACCAATGTGATCGGGGTGAGTGTGGGTGAGCAGGATTGCCGTTGGTGTGGTATCAGCCACGAGGTCGGCCAGCTGCTCTGGATCGGCACCGGGATCAAAAAGTACACTGGCGTTGGTGGTGGGGCAGACCAACGCATAGGTATTCATCGGCCACGGACCAACCGTACAGGGGCGTAGTTCTAGCGTTGACATTGATTCATCTCCACTTGTGTCATCTCTAATTGTGCCATCTCCACTTGTGCCATCTCCAGTTGGGTCACTTCCAACTGTGCCATCTCCACTTGTGCCATCTCCACTTGTGCCATCTCCACTTGTGCCATCTCCAGTTGGGTCACCTGCCATGGGCGTTGGTGTGGCACCAAACCTGGCGCGGTTAACGCCATGCCAATTGCGCTTCACAACTCACGCTTTGCGCCCCACAAAGAGCCCTTCGCGCAACTGAAAGGTTAGCCCCTGCTCGGTGGTTGCGGGCTGCAGAAAATCAGCCGCGGGGCCATGGGCTTCGGTGAGTAGTGCACGCAGAAAACGTTGCAGGGTGGCATCGTGACGGGCTGCCCAGGTTTCGAATTCCATGGCCTTGGGCAGTTCTTCCTGGTGGATCAGAGTGAAGTTGGCAGCCTGATAGGCGGCCAGCCACTCTTCTGCGCTGAGACAACGGCTGTGGCTGGGGTCACGCAATTTTTCAAAGGCGTTGACGTAATCGCCCGCGGGGCCGGCGGGCACAATGTTGTCTACCACCGCAAGCAAGCCGCCGCTTTGCAGCACGCGGGCGGACTCGTGCAAAAAGGGAAGAATGTCGCCAAAATGGTGGGGGGCAATGCGGCAGGTCACCAGATCAAAGGTGCCATCGGCGTAAGGCAATTCTTCGGCATCGGCCTGTTCAACAGTGACATTGGTGAGCTGGCGTTCCTCGGCTAACTTGCGTGCCTGCGCCAACATCTCGGGCGTAATGTCAGTTGAGCGTACGTGGGCAACGTGGGGTGCAAAGGCAAAGGCTGTGTGGCCGGCCGCGCTGGCAATATCAAGCACCTGCCAATCGGCACGTGGTTGCACCACTGCAACCAAGCGGGCCAGACTGGCACCCTTGGCGTGCACTTTGCTATCGACATAGGCTGCGGCATTGGCACCGAATTGTTCTTTGATTGAGCTTCGATCCATCGAGTCACTCCTTCTGTGGCTGGCCAGGGATGGGCGAGGGAAACAGCTTGTCGTACCGCGCTGTTCACAACAACGCGCTACGTGGCACAAGTATACTACTCAACCTCGCCACAGACATAACCCGCGTCGATTGTATTATCGATCGCACCGTTGACAAGCTGAAATGGTGCGGTGAAGCCATTGACGGGCCTGGCATCGCTATCAATCGCTTCATTCTCACCTTGATCGGCCAGCGTAAAACGGCAATGGGGCTTGGTGCCAAATTCAACGATGTAGGTCAGTGCAGGATCGAGACCACAGATTGCATAACGCCCTTCGAGCCCACTGGTTGTTGTGCCGACAATGCGATCGGGCGCTCCATCGCTGTTGTCATCGGCCCAGAGATAGATGTCCACGGCAGCCAATGGCGCTTCGCCACCATCTTGCAACCCATCTTCATTCTCATCGATCCATGTCCAGTCGCCAATGCAATGATTGCCAACGCCGACTGTGGCTGTGGGCGACGGTGTGCCGGGTGCGGTGGCCGTTGCCGTTGGTGTGGGCGTTGGTGTTGGCGTTACTGTGGGCGTTGGTGTTGGCGTCAATGTGGCCGTTGGTGTGGCCGCCAGTGTCGGTGTCGGCGTTGGTGTCGGCGTTGCTGTGGCTGTCAATGTCGGTGTCGGCGTTGCTGTTGGCGTCAATGTGGTCGTCGGTGTTGGCGTCGGTGTGGGCAGCCGTTGTGCCACGGTGAAGCTGAGCACGACTTGATCGCAAACCGCGCCGGCGCGGTCATCAAACTGGTAGGCGGTGGCGGCAAGGGTATAGCCGCCTGGCTCTGGCCGCCAGGGGTTGACATCTGCCCCCGGATAACGATAGGGCGGACGATTTTCCAGACTCTCGTCGCCATTAATGGCGTAGAGCAAACTCTCAATACCGGGCGAGAGTGTGGCGTCAATATTGAAGCGGGGCGGCAGTTCGTCAAGCTCTATGGTCATGCCATTTTGCAAGGGTGCGTACCCGGCAACCGGTTGTTCTCTATCGAGATCAAAGAGCTGAATACTTTCGATCCGGCCACAGCTCGGTGGCGTCTCGGTTGCAGTTGGCGTGGCGATTGGCGTAGATGACGGGGTCAATGGTGGCGTCATTGTCGGCGTAAGTGTGGGTGTGCCAGTGGGCGTAAGGGTCGGCGTGGGCGTAAGTGTGGGTGTAGCCAGCGTGTTGGTTACGGTAATCGTCCGTTCCTGGCTGTCACAAATGGCCCCCACCGCGTTGTCCTTGCGATAGGCATTGAAGAGCAGTGTGTAGCTGCCAGGGGCCGGTCGCCAAGCATCGCCATTGGCAGGGTACAGATAGGGCGGATCGTTGAGTGCAACAACAGCACCACCGCCGAGGATTTCGATGCTCTCCACCGCGGTTTGCGCTTCGACGTGGATCACGGCAGGGGGCAGTTTGTCCAATTCGACAATCGCGCCATCGGCCAGATCTTCGTACGTTTCCAGTGGGATCTCGCGCACCAAGTCCCACAACCCAATGCGCAGGATACCGCCACAGGGTGGCAGATCATCAATAAATATATCTTCGCTCTGATTTTCACAGCTGGTGGTTGTCACACTAGCAATTAGACGTCCGTTGTCGTCGCGCACCGCCCAACGGTTGTAGCGATAGGTATGTTGCCAATAGTGACGTCCACTCTCCAACACCTTGTAGAGCAACGGATTGTTGTCCGGCCCAAGCCAGTAGACAAAGAGCGTTTCATTGCTAAAGTTGGTAAAGTCGATGAAGCTGGCACACTGGGTGGCATTGGGATCGATGGCAACATCCGGTGGGGTACTACCTTCGGCGGGATAGCGCTCTGGCAAGAGTGGCCGGTTGTTGGTGCCCCGGTTCAGATGCCCGTTGATGATCAACGGCAGCAGGACCGTATTGGCGGCCGCCCGAAGGCTGCCGGCCCTGGGGCCGTTGATTGGCAGTGGACGACTTGAGCCAAGGCTGGTAACATCTGTAGTTGGGCGCAACGATGTGGCTGCTGCCGACGCGAACGCCCGTGCCAACGTCTGCCACGTCAGCGCCAAGCAGAGCAGCAAAATGCCGCTGGATACGAGCAAGCCTGAAAATCTTTTGAATGATAACATTACAGTATAGGTGAATGGATCAACGCACCTACACAGCAATGGGTGGGAACAAAGAGCGGCAGTGATGATTGGGAAGATGCATCAATGGACAAAATTGTTGCACATATGTTTCGCAAGGGTGATTTGGCGTATTCCATCGCTACACGTTTGGCCAAACACACCCCTTTTCGATATGAGTGGATCGTTGCGACGTAGATGAAATGGTAGATGAAATGGATGACGCAACGATCAAAAATATGACACTTGCTTTATCAAACGTGTATATCACAGTTTAACAATGGCGGAAAATATTACACCTGTAGATAGACTTACACTTTGCTACAACAACCAAGGGAAACGCCCCAACGAAAAGCATAAGCAGATCGACAATTCCGCTAAGCATCCAAACGATGAAATACTGCGCTCCTTACGTTTTTCGTTGCACTCTTCCGAGCCTTGCTTACCAATTCGCAGCAACATCAACAAACGATTGTAAGCTAGGCCATTGTTGCGAGCTTGCTGGGCCTTCCCAGCCCGATCGACACATTACAAAAAAAGAAGCATCTGTTATAAAATTCATCCACAAATTGCTCAGCGCACTCTCGATCCAGTCGGTACATTGACAAATTCCACAAGAAAGAAACAAGAATCCATGGTATCCACAGCAATCCTCCAATCGCAATTGGCCACAGCCGCACAAGCCACAGGTGTTCCAGGCATTGCCATGGGCATTTGCCAGGGCGAGCAGATCACCGTGGCCACCCACGGAGTCACCAATGTCAACCATCCGCTTCCCGTCACGGCCGACACGCTCTTTCAAATTGGTTCCATTACCAAGACAATGACGGCCACGATCGCCATGCAACTGGTGGAGGCAGGCAAATTGGCGTTGGATGCGCCGGTGCGAAGATATTTGCCCGACTTTCGGCTGCACGATGAAAGCACGGCCGCCGCGGTTACCGTGCGCCAGCTCTTTACCCACACCGGCGGCTGGGTCGGTGATTATTTTGAAGATACGGGCAGCGGCGATGATGGACTGGCGCGCTATGTGGAGCGGATGGCGACCTTGGCCCAACAGTCGCCGCTGGGCACCCTGTGGTCCTACAACAACGCGGCCTTTAGTCTGGCTGGGCGGGTAATTGAAGTCGTCACGGGGCAACCCTTTGAAGCGGTCATGCGTGACCGCCTCTTTGCGCCACTGGGCATGGAGCAAGCGTTTTTCTTTGCCGGCGAGGTAATGACGGAGCGCTTTGCCGTGGGACACACGGTTCGCGAGGGCGAAGAAGCGCTCGAAGCTGAGGTTGCCACCCCCTGGCCGCTGGCACGTAGCGCGCATCCCGCCGGTGGGGTAAGCGCAACGGTGCCGGATATGTTGCGCTATGCCCGCCTACATTTGCAACGGGGGCAAAGTGGCAGCGGGCAACAGCTGCTCCGGCCTGCAAGCGTGGCCGAGATGCAACGAATCCACGCCACCGCGGGATCAATGGCCAGCCACGTGGGCATCAGTTGGCTCATGGACGAGGTGGCCGGGGTACGCACGGTGGGGCACGGCGGTGCCACCAATGGCCAGATCGCACAGCTGCTTTTGGTGCCCGAACAGGCGTTTGCACTGGTCATTCTCACCAATGCAGATCGTGGACGCGAGGTCACGCGTGATCTGAGCGCGTGGGCGCTGGAGCAGTTTTTGGGGCTACGGCAGAGCCTCCCCACAACCACCACACGCCCCGCGGCGGAGCTTGCAGAGTATGTGGGCTATTACAGTGCGCAGCTCACCGATGTGGAGGTGGGGAACGCGGATGGGGGATTGACATTGCAGGTGATCCCCAAAGGCGGATTCCCAAAGAAGGATTCACCCGCCGGTCCCAAACCGCCGATTGCCCATGCCGCCTTTTCCGGCACGGATCAGCTATTGATCACGGCTGGGCGATCAGCGGGCTCGCGCGTGGAATTCTTGCGCGACGAAAGAGGTGCCATTGCTTGGCTGCGGCTGGGTGGCCGCATTCACCGGCACCAGACAATGTAGCAGAGCAGGCCAGCACGAGCAACAGTTGTGTGCGTAATTTTGGAAAGAAAAGTTACTCGACGCTACAATAGAGAGTGGATTGAATACCCATAAGCCAACAGCAGATCGCGTGCTGCTCGGTAGACCGTTTTGGCAAGATGACCCGGTTTATCGGGTCGCCACTACCGTTGCTCACCATAGAAATAACGTAATATGTACAAACGAATTGTTGTGAAGTTGGGCACGAGCGTGTTGACCGGCGGCACCCAACATCTGGATCAGCCCCGCATTGTGGAATTGACGCGCCAATGTGCAACACTCTATCACGCGGGCCACGATGTGGTGATCTGCACTTCGGGCGCGCAGGCCGCGGGTCGCGCCCGGCTCGGTTTCCCCGAGCTGCCGCCCACCATTGCCAGCAAACAGATGTTTGCCGCGGTGGGCCAGAGTCGGCTCATGTTGACGTGGGAACGTTTCTTTGAGATCTATCGCATCCACGTGGGGCAGATCCTGCTCACTCGGGCCGATGTGGAAAACCGCCAACGCTATCTCAATGCGCGCGACACCTTCTTGGCGCTGCTGGAACATCGGATCGTGCCGATTGTCAACGAAAACGATGCCGTCGCGCCGGAAGAGATCAAGGTGGGTGACAATGACAATCTTTCGGCACTGGTTGCCACCCTCGTCAACGCCGATCTGCTGCTCATGTTGACGGACCAGCCCGGTCTCTATACCGCTGATCCCCGCACCGATCCCAACGCGCAGCTGATCCCCGAAGTGCGCAAGATTGACGAGACATTGCGGCAATTGGCCGGGGGGAGTGTTTCGGGCCTGGGCACCGGGGGGATGTACACCAAGTTGCAGGCCGTGGATACGGCTCGGCGCGCGGGCGCGGATGTGGTGATCGCCTCGGGGCAGACAGAGAATGTGATCTTGCGGGTGGCCGCGGGCGAAAGCCTGGGCACCCGCTTCCCCGCGGCAGATAGTCGACTTGATGGCCGGCGCCAGTGGATCGGCGCCGGGCCCAAACCCCAAGGCACGGTAGTCATCGATGATGGCGCGGTGCGAGCCATCTGTCGCAAAGGGAAAAGTCTGTTGCCCGCGGGCATTCGACGGGTGACGGGTGATTTTCAGCGCGGGGACCCCGTGGCCATTGTCACGATGGCGGGGCGTGAAGTGGCCCGCGGCCTGAGCGCCTACGAGCATGCAGCCATGCAGCGGATCGCGGGCTGCAAGTCGAGTGAAATCGTTGAGCGGCTTGGTTATACCTATGGCGATGTTGCGGTGCATCGCAACGACATGATTCTAATTGGCGATTGACTTGTTCCAACGCCAGCGACCGTGAAAGGCCCGGCATCGCTGGGGATACCGGGCCTGTTTTCGCAAGGTCGCGCTTCTCTTCACATTTTACAGGCGACCCATTGTTATGGGCGACACATTCTTACAGGCGACACATTGTTATGGGCGACACATTCTTACAGGCGACCCATAGAAAAGTTGCACAAGTACGCGTACTTTCACACGGCGATAAGCGGGCAACTTTTCAGGGGTTTATCGAGTAGACTGGTTCTCGCTCAGGTTGGTTATCGTTCTGATTGGTTCCTGTTGATGGTGTCTGCCTAGAAACGGGAAGCGCTGATCGTCACATCCGCATACTGCCATGCGCTATCAAATTCCTCCTGCAGTGCAGCGGCCTCGGCACTTTTGCCCTGCTCCTCCAGACTCTTCATCAACCCCATGATCGACCAGCCATTCTTGGGCAGTTGCACGAGATCCGCGCGGTAGACTGCTTCGGCTTCAACGGCTTTGTCCTGCTCCAACAGAGCTGCGCCCAGATATTGGCGCATTGAGAAGAACCAGGGAGGCGGTTCGGTGTATTGACGTACTCCCACGGTTGAAATGCGTTGACTCTCTGTCGTTTGTGATCGTCATTCATCCAACGGTTGATGAGCTGGCGTAGATTGGTGCGGCCTGCTCTTCCGAGGTATCTGGCCAGAAGGTAAAAGACAATCAACTCACGTGAGATTTCAGAAGATTTCTGATCTTCTACAGTGCGGTTGGCTTGAAAACGGTAGGGTTCCCGCTTGCCGGAACTACTCTTTTCAAACAGAGCCCACTTTAGGGGGTGCGTCCCATTTTCGGGGACGTACAGAAGAGGGGCAGATTGAGCGTCCGGTCTCGGTCCCTTGCTCGGGACGTCCCCCCTTTTCTGATGGGTCACTTGACAAATCACATGGTTCGCTGCTATGTTACCTGCGCCATACGAATATGGAGAGTACCGACACGCGTATCCAGCGCGCAGCTCGATTGACACCCCGCAATAGAAAGCACTTTCTTCTGCTGCAAGCCAGCTGGCATAACTAGCTGCAGCACCTCATGAAACACAGTGAAATGACCCCTATCATCCAGATCAGTAATGTACAGCATACCTATAATCCAGAGAGCAAAGAGCCGATCCAGGCGTTGCGCGATCTAAATCTGACGATCCATCAGGGTGAATACGTTGTGATTCTCGGCCACAATGGTTCGGGAAAATCGACGTTGGCGAAACACCTGAATGGACTGCTGCTGCCCACAGCAGGCGACGTATTCGTCAAAGAATGGAATACCAAAGAGCACCAACATCTGCGCGCCATCCGTTCGACCGTGGGCATGGTCTTTCAAACACCAGACAACCAGATCGTTGCCACGATTGTGGAGGAGGATGTGGCGTTCGGGCCGGAGAACCTGGGCATTGCACACGACGAAATGCGCGCACGGGTCGATTGGTCATTGGAGCAGGTGGATCTGACGGCATTGCGCCACCGCGCGCCCCACCTGCTTTCTGGTGGACAGAAGCAGCGCGTCTGTATTGCCGGGGTACTGGCCATGCGCCCAGAGGTGCTCGTGCTCGACGAATCGACCGCCATGCTCGATCCACTCGGCCGGCAAGAGGTGCTAGAGGTGGCCCACCGGCTGCATCGGCAAGAGGGGACGACGGTAGTTGCCATCACCCACTTCATGCAAGAGGCCATTGCCGCTGATCGGGTTGTGGTCATGTCTGCGGGAGAGATTGTGTTGCAAGGAACGCCGCGCGAGCTCTTTCGCCAGGTAGATCGACTGCGGGCGCTGCATCTGGACATCCCGCCGGTAACAGAATTGGCGATTGCACTGCAGCAACGCTTTCCCGACTTTCCAACGGCAATTCTGACCGAGCAAGAGCTGGTTTCCGCGTTGGCCGAACGCCTCGCGCCCCAGCAGACGACAGCCACGGCACCAAGGGAAGACGCGGCAGCGTCGGAGAATACCGCCACACCACCGGCAACCGACGAAGCGCTGATTACGCTCCAGCATCTCGTTCACGATTACATGCGCGGCACCCCGCTGCAGGTGCGGGCGCTCCACGATCTGACTTTGGCGATCCAGCCGGGCGAAATTGTCGGGATCATCGGGCACACGGGGTCGGGCAAATCCACGGCCATTCAACACATGAACGCGCTGCTGCGTCCCCATGGCGGCACGGTGACGGTGCTGGGACACAATCTCGCTGACCCGCGGCTCGATGCGCGTGAATTGCGGCGGCGGGTGGGGCTTGTCTTTCAATTCCCCGAAGCGCAACTCTTTGAACGCTACGTGGGCGATGACATTGCTTTTGGGCCGCGCAATCTCAAGCTGGGGCGGGAAGAGATTCGGGAGCGGGTACGCCGGGCAATGGCCGCGGTGGGGCTCGGCTTTGACGAATTCAAGGATCGCATGACCTTTACCCTGAGCGGCGGTCAGATGCGGCGGGTGGCGTTGGCTGGTGTCTTGGCACTGGAACCAGAGGTACTGATTCTCGATGAACCGACCGCGGGTCTCGACCCCGCGGGGCGGCGACAGCTAATGCACTACATTTTGGAGCTGCACAAGGCGGGCACAACGCTGGTGATCATCTCGCACAACATGGACGAGCTGGCCGAAGTGTGCGATCGACTCTATGTGTTGGCCGATGGCGAGACCCGGCTGGCTGGCACGCCCGCAACGGTCTTCGCAGAGCTGGCAGCGCTGCAACAGCTGGGGCTCGATGGTCCGGCCCCGACAAGGATTTTTGCCGAATTGACCCAACGCGGGCTGGCCCCCGCTGGCGCAACCGTGCACACCTTGTCCCAAGCGATCACCGCGCTGACAGAGCTACTCGGAAAAGATAATTCCCAGCAAGCGCAAGATCCACCCGCGCGGGGAGGTGAATAGTGGAAGAATTTGACCTGTTGCGCAATGTTACCATCGGCCAATACATCCCCACCGGCTCCGTCATACACCGATTGGATCCGCGGGCCAAGATTCTGGCCGCGACCTTTTTGATCCTGGCAATCTCCTTCAACACATCGATTATCGCCAACCTGATTTTTCTGGCGGTGGTGTTGGTGATCGCAAAGATCTCCCGCATTGAATTCCGCTACATTTTGCGCGGGCTGCTGCTTGGCTTGCCCATTCTCATCTTCATCTTCGTCATGCAATTTTTCTTTTTGGGCGGCGTGGAGCCAGCCGGCAAAGTCTACGTTGAGTGGGGCTGGTTTCGGCTGACACGATATGGGCTGCAGATCATCGCGATTAGCCTCATTCGCATCGTCTCCTTTATCTTTCTGACGAGCCTAGTCACCATGACCGCCACCACCACCGAACTTACCCACGGCGTCGAGCGACTGCTCCATCCACTGCGCCGCTTTGGGGTCCCCGCGCACGAGTTGGCGCTGATCCTGACCATTGCGCTGCGCTTTGTGCCGACGTTGGCCGAAGAGGCCGAGCGTATTCTCAAGGCCCAAGCCAGCCGCGGGGCCGATCTCAGCCGTCGCCGCATGTGGCGCCCCGATCGCGCGGCCCGTGCCTATCTGCCCCTGATCGTGCCCCTCTTTCTCGGCGCGTTCCGCCGGGCCGAGGATCTGGTCTATGCAATGGAGGCGCGTTGCTACGTCAGTGGTGCCGGCCGCACTCAATTTGTCGTCTTGCAGAGCAAATGGCAGGATTATGCCGTTGTGCTCGGCACCTTTCTCTTTCTGCTCTTCATGGTCTTCTATCCCTGGCCAGCCATCAAAGAGATTGCAAGCAGCCTCGGCTGGCCCGGTCTCTAACAGAGAAAACAACGAAAGCTTGCCCCTGCGGCGTGCGCATTCTCGCATGCACACCTCCAGCGGTAGAGAACACTGATTCCACTACTGGACAACGTTACCATGATTGCTCGCGCAGAGCCTGTGCTGAAAGTCGGTTGTGCGGGTCGAGCCACCGCCAGCCAGCTACGGCGACGCAGAGAATTTCAGGACAAGTACCAAATGCCAGCGCGATGAACAGCGAGACCGGTGCAGCACAGCGTGCGAACTAGCCACGGAGGCCCAGGTGTTAACGGCGCTTGAAAAAAAAGTTATCGACCGGATTGATGATGATGAACTGATTCGGTGGGTGCAGGCATTGACACGGATTCCCAGTGTCTGGAACCCGGAAACGGGCACAGGTGAAGAAGCCGCCGCGCGTTGGGTGGCCGCGCGCTGTCGCGCAATGGGGTTGGAAACGCACGTGGAGATGGTGGTGCCGGCTCGTCCCAATGTAATTGCGCTGCACCGCATGGCTCCGGGGGTCACGCTCATGTTTGAAGGCCACACTGATGTCGTCACCGCTGGTGATCCCGCGGCATGGACGGATCCGCCGTTTAGTGCGATAATTCGGGACAGACGGATCTATGGCCGGGGGGCCAATGACATGAAAGCGGGTGTTGTCGCTGCCCTGATCGCCACCAAAGCAATTGTCGAGAGTGGAGTGCAACTCAATGGGACAATTTTGCTGGGCATGGTCTGCGACGAAGAAGGCGAAATGCTCGGCATCAAACATTTTGTCGACCGCGGTTGGGCCGACGACGTGGACGCGGCGATCATCTGCGAGCCAGAAGAGAATCATCTCTGCATCGCTCAAAAGGGAGTCATGTGGTTGCGCGTGGTGATCCACGGCGAAATGGCGCACGGTGCAATGCCACTGACGGGCAGCAACAGTGCCTATCCCATGGCCCAATTTCTGACCGCGGTGGCAGCATTGGAGGCCGCGGAAATTGCCAGCCACGGTGCCCACGAATACTTGGGGCAACCGAGCATCACGCCCACCATTCTCGCATCACCAGTGCGGGGGCAGGGGGAGGCCCAGAACAATGTAATGCCCGGCGCAACCGAGGTGATCCTCGACTGCCGGCTGATTCCGGGTCAGCAACCAGAGACATTGGCCGCGGCAGTGGAAGCCATCGTGCAGCGTGTCACGGCCGCAGAGGCACAGCTCGATTACACTGTTGAACTGTTGGAAGTGCGAGATCCCACCGCGACCGATCCCGCGCACCCGCTCGTCACCACCCTGGCGGCAGCCTACCTCGATTTGACCGGCAACGCACCCATCTATGGCGGCGTGCCCGGCTCAACCGATGGCACCATTCTCAACGCGGCCAAGGGGATTCCAATTGTCACCTGTGGCCCCGGCGATATTCACATTCCGCACCACATCGATGAGTGGGTAAGCATTGCGGAGATCGAAGTGGCGGCGCGACTCTATGTCCTGGCCGCCATGCGCTATTTGGGTGTAACCTGACCATGAACCAGACCGGTCAATTTGAAAGCAAACGTGATGAACCAGACAATTACAGCAGTTCCGGGCTTGCGGGTTGGCCACTGGACCAACATCGATGCCGCAACGGGGTGTACAGTGCTCCTCTGCCCAACCGGCACGGTGGCAGGTGTTGATGTGCGCGGGGGCGCGCCCGGCACACGCGAGACCGACCTGCTCGCGCCCACCTGCATGGTCGAGCAGATCCACGCACTCTATTTGGGCGGGGGCAGTGCCTATGGCCTGGCCGGTGCAGATGGGGTGATGCGCTGGCTGGAAGAGCAGGGGCATGGCTTCGATGTGATGGTTGCCAAGGTGCCGATTGTGCCCGGCGCGATCCTCTTTGATCTGGCGCTGGGCGATGCCAGCGTGCGGCCCGACGCGGCCGCGGGTTATGCCGCGTCTGTCGCGGCCACGACCGCGCCAGTCGCGGAAGGCAATGTGGGCGCGGCCACGGGCGCAACGGTCGGCAAGATCCTCGGCTTTCCGCAAGCCATGAAGGGGGGGCTGGGCAGCGCCTGTCGACGGATCGGGGAGAAGGTGATCGGCGCGCTGGTGGCCGTGAATGCTGCGGGGGATGTGGTGGATCCGCGCACGGGGCAAATTGTGGCGGGGGCACGTCATCCCACAGGCAAGGGCTTTGCAGATACGAGTCTGATTCTGGAGCAGACATTGCAGCGCTCTGCCCAGAGTTGGGGCAGCCGCACCAACACGACGTTGGGCGTCATTGCCACCAACATTGCGCTGAACAAGGTGCAGGCGACCAAGGTGGCGCAGATGGCCCACGATGGGCTGGCCCGCTCGATCCGCCCTGTGCACACGGCGATGGATGGCGATATTGTCTTTGCCCTTTCCATGGGCACGGAGACGGGCGATGCCAGCCTGGTTGGCGCGGTTGCGGCAGAAGTATTGGCCGAAGCGATCGTGCGTGCCGTGCGGGCTGCAGAGACACTCTTTGGGGTGCCCGCGGCCGATGATTGGGAGCGTGGACAATAGCGGACCACGCTGGCGCAGCACAGGGAGAGACGCAGCAAACAGATTTTTTGACATTTCCATGATTTGCGCACCGAGAAGAGCATGCGCTTGCTGGCTCTTCTCGACAAGTTGCGTAAGTCCAAATTCCAGTGAGGGGGACCTTATGGAAAGCACAAGTAGCACAAATGCACTGTCGGTGCGGCGGATTGCCATGACCGGCATCTTGGCCGCGATTGCCATTTTTTTGGGCGCAACCCGGATCGGGTTTATTCCCGTGCCCAACCTGTCGGGCAGCGCCACCATTATGCATGTGCCCGCCATCATTGGTGGCGTGTTAGAGGGACCGCTGGTGGGGTTGCTGGTGGGGGGAATCTTCGGTACCTATAGTTTTCTGCAGGCAACTGTACCGCTCTTCAAAGACCCACTCGTCTCGGTGCTGCCCCGGCTCTTCATCGGGGTGACAGCCTACTATGCCTATGTAAGTCTACGCCGCCAAAATGAGATTGTGGCGCTGGGCACGGCCGCGGTGGTGGGCACGCTGACCAACACCGTCTTGGTCATTGGCATGGCGATACTCCGCGGTTACCTGACCATTGAGGTGGTGGCCGTCATTCTGCCACAGGCCATTGCCGAGATCGTCATCGCGGTCATCATCACGGTGGCTGTGGTGGCGGCGTGGAAACGAATTGACAGCGGACGCGGCGGCTCGTCGATTTAGCAGCACCCAACAGAGGAGACATTCATGAGCGGGACAAAGCTCGATACTATCCAAGCCTACCTGCGCGAACAGCAGCTCGATGGATGGCTGCTCTATTCCTTCTGGCAGATCAATCCCATTGCGCTGGCCGTGACAGAGCTACAGAATGGGGGCAGCCGCCGCTGGTTTCTATGGCTACCCGCAACCGGGGAGCCGACTTGGCTGGTAAACACGATCGAGGTACAGACCCCCAGCCGCGCGGCCGCGGCGCTACAGGGTCGCGTCGAACGCTATGCCAGTTGGCCAGAGCTGGGCGAAAAACTGGGGCAGATTGTCCAGGCGCAACAGGGAGGACGCCCGCGCATCGCCATGGAATATAGCCCCAACAACGCCATTCCCTATGCCAGCTGGCTCGACGCGGGCACCAAGGAATTGGTGGAAACGAGCACCAATGCCGAAATCGTCAGCAGCGCCGATTTGGCCCAACTGACGCTGGCCGTGCTCACTGCCGAACAGGTGGCCGAACACAGGGCCGCGGCGACCGCTTGCCTGGCCATCAAGGATGCCGCCTTTGCCTTGATCGCCGAACGGGTGCGCGATGAACAGATCGTCACCGAATATGATGTGCAGCAGTTCATCATCGATCAGTTTCGCGAGCAAGGACTCGATCCCGCGTTTGAGCCAGCAGTGGCCATCAACGGCAACGCCGCGATTCCGCACTATCACCCCGACGCCAACACCCACAGCAGCATCAACCGGGGCGACGTGGTCTTGATCGATCTCTGGTCGCGCATGGGCGTGGATCCCAAAGGCTGCCTGGCCGACATGACGTGGACCGCCTACTGTGGCACGGAAACGCCGGCCAAGGTGACGGAGGTCTTCAACGTGGTGGCCGCGGCACGCGATCGGGCGGTGGCTTTTATTCAGCAACGGCTCGATACCCACAACTTGGTGCACGGCTATGAAGTGGATGACGTGGCACGCGAGATCATAACCAACGCGGGCTATGGTGATTACATTCTACACCGCACGGGCCACAGTCTCGGCTGGTTGACCCACTTTTTGGGTGTTAACATCGACAACATGGAAACACAGGATCAACGCCAGCTTCTGCCGGGGCTGCTCTTTACGATCGAGCCGGGAATCTACATCCCGGATCTCAATTTTGATGAGAGCCCGGCGGCAAAAGGGCTGGGTATTCGCAGCGAAATCAACTGTTACATGCACGCCGACCGTGTGGAAGTAACGACTTTGCCGCTGCAAACCGAAGTAAAGGCACTGTTAGCATGAGCCAAACGAATGAAAATCAACAGCAGCTGCGCATGGTCTGGCCCAAAGCAAGGCTGGAGCAGCCGCCGACGATTGAGGTCAGCCCCGGCTATCGGCTACGCACCTATCGCCCCGGCGATGAGCCCGAATTTTTTCACGTGATGAGTTTGGCCGGTTTTGAAGGCTGGGACACAGAGAAATTGCTACCCTGGCTGCAAAAGATTCTGCCAGCAGGTTGGTTCTTGGTGGAAGACGCGGCGAGTGAACGGGTGGTGGCCACGGCAATGGCAGTCCACAATCCGAGCCAATATTATCCGTTTGGCGGCGAATTGGGTTGGGTGGCTGCGCATCCCGATCACACGGGGCAGGGGTTGGGCGCCACCGTCTGCGCCGCGGTGGTTACTCGCCTGCTCAACGCTGGCTACACGAATATCTATCTCAACACCGATGACGAACGCTATCCCGCGATCAAGACGTACCTGAAATTGGGGTTTCGGCCCGTGCTGCTCACGGCCGATATGAACGAGCGGTGGCAGAGGATCTGCACGGCGCTGGAATGGCCCCACGAGTTGCAGGAATGGTCTCTGCTGTAATTGCTCATCGGATTCCAGCGCAGCT
Source organism: Caldilineaceae bacterium (assembly GCA_965228585.1). Classification (GTDB taxonomy): domain Bacteria; phylum Chloroflexota; class Anaerolineae; order Caldilineales; family Caldilineaceae; genus JAHBVH01. The sequence goes on along the minus strand of CBDDHX010000002.1, from coordinate 273,530 downwards.
CGATTTGAGGCTGCTGTTTTCTACAGAAATTCTCAGTTCTGTTTTATAATTTTGCAGATTCAGTCTGTTCGTATAATAGTAATCGATCCGCGATCAAACGTATACGCTGTTCGAAACCAGTGCCCACGCGAAATAGTGCCGGTTTCGAGCCAACCGCATCAAAATCAAGCAAATCTGGTAGAGTCGAGGTAACACGCATGTCCACCCGCCCCAAAGTCTATGTCGATGGCCACGTTGGGACGACCGGTCTCCGCATCCGCGAATGGCTGGCGCCCCGCAATGATATTGAACTGATCACCATCCCAGAAGCTGATCGCAAAGAAGCCGCTGCACGACGTGAATATATGCTGGCCTCTGATGTGACAGTCTTTTGTCTGCCGGATGATGCCGCGCGCGAGGCCGCGGAATGGGTGAGGCATGGCGAGACGAGGCTGATCGATGCCAGCACCGCGCACCGGGTCCACGCCGACTGGATCTATGGGTTGCCAGAGTTGCAGCGCGAGCAGCGCGCGGCAATCCGCACTGCCAAGTTTGTGAGTAATCCGGGCTGCTACTCATCGTCGTTTATTTTGCTGCTGCGTCCCCTGATCGACGCGGGCTTAGTCGCGGCGGACGCGCCCATCTCGATCCACGCGCTCTCGGGCCACTCGGGCGGCGGGCGTTCGCTCATGGAGCGGTGGGAGAGCCCGGAAAATGGGCTCTGTCAGTTGCCCTTTGAAGCGCCCTATGCACTGGACCGGGTGCACAAACATATCCCGGAAATGGTCAAATACAGCGGCCTGAGTCACGAGCCACAGTTTGAACCAGCGGTCGGACCTTTTCGCTGTGGCATGCGAGTGCAATTACCGCTGCACGCCAGCCTGTTGCAGGGCAAGGCTGACGAAGTCTGGCAGGTTTTGCAGGCACGCTACGCGGACGAGCCGTTTGTCCGGGTGATGCCGCTGCTAGAGCCCGGTGCGATTGCGGAACAGAGCTTTGATCCGCGAGCTTGCAACGATACCAATTCACTGCGAATTCACGTTGTCCCCCATCCCAGCGGCCACGTTCTTCTCATGGCAACGCTCGACAACCTGGGCAAGGGGGCCAGTGGCATGGCGATCCAGAACTTGAACCTGATGTTGGGCTTTGCCGAGACAACCGGATTGCCAGTGTAGCATAGGTAAAAATTTTTCTATTCGTCGCCCAAGTGGAATCGGTTGCGTGCATCGCACCGGTGACACGATCAGGGGCAAAGCAGGTTGCTTGCCCCTGTGTAACGCACGCTGGTGTGCTCTCTTTTCGCGATTGGGACCTGAATGCCCATTACCGCACATCTTTTAGGCGTCCAGGCTGACAGGGTCTCCCCAAAACCTGACGGACAAACGCACATGAAAAAGGTCAATCCCGGTGCGGGATTGACCTTTTTTCGTTACAGCTCGATTGCATGCGCTCGTTTCACGAGCTCCTTCGAGGAACTAGCGTTGAAGCGACGGCGGCCAGATCAGCAGGCGTGTCGATATCGCGCAGCCAGGTCGCTTGTGCCGGGACGGTCGCGAGCTGCTCACGGTGCCGTTGCAGCAGGGGTCGCGCCCCCACATCGCCTTCCAACGCCAGCAGCTCGGCAAAGAGTGTACGGTCAAAGATGGCGGGAGCACCCCGTGGTGCCCCATCGATTGCTGGCGCCGCCAACGGAGCGCCCGCGCCCCAAACATCGATCAGTTGCTGCACCAATGTCACCGGCACAAAGGGCTGATCAACAGGCAGAAAGAGCAAAGCATCATTTGTTGCTGCCAATGCGGTGACAGCTGTGCGCACACTGCTGGCCTGCCCCGTTGCCCAAGCATTGTTGTGCAAGAGCGTCAAGCGCATTGACTCCGCCTGAAGGAGCGGCTGCAGCAGATCGGCAACGGCTGTGGCATGAGCACCGGTTATCACGGTGACGGTTGTGGCCGCACTCTGCAAAGCCAGTTGCACGGCGCGCACAACCATTGGCACCCCGGCCACCGGCACCAGCTGTTTGGCCTCCCCCATGCGGCTGCTGCGCCCTGCGGCCAGAACCACGGCCCCCACTCGTTGTCGCGCCCTCATGATCTCTCCCCACACTTGTTGCTCGCTTGCTGTTGGTTATCATCCCAATTGTACCAATAGCTTGAGGGTATGGGCAATCAGGTCGGCCTGCACTAAAAAAGGGTAGCGTGCCCCACTGCTCCACGGCGGTGGGTGCGTCCCATTTTCGGGGACGTACAGAAGAGGAGCAGATTGAGCGCCCGGTCTAGGCCCCAACTGTGGTACGCACCCCACGGCGGCCGCGCGCTTGGCAACTCTTTTTGGATGCGATACAATTTCTGCATCATGCGTATTCTTTGTGCTTCTGCCCAACTCCCGGGCCACCTCGATTGGGGCGGCTATCTTCAAACTGCCGTGGCGCTACAGCGGCGTGGCCACGAGTTGCTCTGGGCAACGGGTGATGCCGTGCGCCCCTTTCTGCAACAGGCGGGGATTCCTGGCCATTTTTTGGACGAGACGGGCTGGCGTTGGCCGCCACCTCCCCCGCTGCAACCCGCGCCGGACGCGGATCCCGAAGAGCTGCGCCGTGAACGGGCCATGCGCGCGCTCGATCAGTGGCTGGACGTGGAGCGGGTCACCGGGGCAACCGCGGCGTTGCTCGAGCTCGGCGAGCGCTTTCAGCCCGACCTGCTCGTGGGTGAAGTCTTTTTGAGCGCGGCTGGCCTGGCTGCGGAAGCCCTTGACATCCCATTTGCCATTGCTGGCTGGCCCGCCATGCGTCCCAAGCCCCAAGGCCCCAATCCCGCAGTCGTGACGATCGCGCGGGAACGTCTGGCCCGCCTCTGTGCCCATTTTCAGATCGAGGGACGAAATTGGACAACGAGTGGACCACCGGCCCAACAGTCCCCACTGTTGCAGCTCACCTATTGGAGCCCGAGCTGGTATCGAGATGTCGAGCTGTTGCCACAGACGGTACACGTTGGTGGCAAGGCTCGACCGGCCACGGGCACGCTCCCCACGGCATGGCCCACGGATCGACCATGGGTCTTCATTACACTGGGCACGAGCTTTGGGCGCGATGCCAACTTTTTTGTGGGCGCGGCGCGTGCTGCCGTGGCGCTGGGTTGCCTGCCGATTCTCGCGCTGGCCGGACAGTTTTCGCAGGAGCAAGAAGCCACGCTGCGCCAATATCTTCCGTCAGAGACGGTTGTCGAACAGTCGATTGATCTGCCCGCCGTGTTGCCCCACGTGGCCGCGGCCATCCACCATGGCGGCGCGGGCGTGACCCATGCGCTCGTCACCCACGGCGTGCCCCAGATCATCGTCCCCCATGCCGCGGATCAGATCCACCAGGCGCAGGGGGTTGTGCGGAGTGGGGCCGGTCATTACCTTGCCGCCAAGGAAGCAACCATTGACGCGCTCACGGCACTGTTGGCCCAAACATTGCCAGATCTCGCACCAGCACGGCAGGGAGCAACAGCACTGCAAGCAGAATTTGCGGCGTTGGGTGGTGTTGCCGCAGCCGCAACGCAACTGGAACAACTACTGTAGCAAGCCGGATGCCTCCACGCATCCGGTCTTTATTTTGCCGGCAGCAATTGTACCAAAGACCCATTGAAGGCAGTCTCACGGGGTCGTCTGTGGCACAGGTGAGACGCAACAGAGGAAGAGAGAGATTTATGCAAGCATTAGTGGAGCGCATCCGCGCCGAGGGACGCAACCTGGGCGACGGCATTCTGAAGGTAGATGGCTTCATCAACCACCAACTTGATCCTGCCCTGACCCTGGCCATGGGCAAAGCATTTGCCGAGCGTTTCGCCGCGGCGGGTGCCACTGACATCACCAAAATTGTCACGGCCGAGGTGAGCGGGATTGCGCCCGCGCTCACCACCGGGATTGTGCTTGACGTACCGGTGATCTATGCGCGCAAGAAGCGCCCCATTACGATGCAACAGGGGGCATACACGGCCACCGCGCCCAGCCATACCAAAGGCGGCGCAGTGGAGTTGATTGTTTCGCCAGAGTATCTGCAACCCGCGGACCGGGTGCTGCTGATCGATGATTTTTTGGCAACCGGGTTGACCATTAATGCGCTGACTGGATTAATTGCACAATGTGGGGCAACGCTCTGTGGCATTGGCTGTATCGTGGAAAAGAGTTTTGAAGGCGGACGCGCCCAGTTGGCCCATCTCGACGTGCCGATTGTATCGCTGGCCATTGTTGATAGCATGGATGGACAGGAGATCGTGGTACGCGAACCGACCCCGGCCGAATCACGGGTCGCGGTCTAGCGGCAATGTATATTTTTCCAAAATGGAAAAGAGGGGCTGAGCGATGCAGACCACTGGTGCGCGCGCAGCCGTCACAACAGAGACCGGGGCAGTAACGTGAACCTGCAAGCGATTATCTTTGATTTTGATGGCACCATCATTGAGACGGAAGGCCCAGATTATCAGACCTGGCAGGAGATCTTTGTCGAACACGGTGGTGAGCTGCCGCAGGCGGAATGGGCCAGCTACATTGGCACTTCCGCGGGCACCTTCGATCCCTATCAGCGGCTGGAGCAGCAGATCGGCAGACCGGTCGATCGAACGGCGCTGCGGGCGCAACGTCGTAGCCGGTTCCGCGAATTGGTGGCCGCACAGCCACTGCGTCCCGGTGTCGAGCGCACGATTGCAGCGGCCCAAGCCGCGCAGATCCCATTGGCCATCGCGTCAAGCTCGACGCGCGATTGGGTGGAAGAGAATCTGGCAATGCGCAAGTTGCGCCACCATTTTGAGGTCGTCCACACGGTCAACGATGCCAGCCGGGGCAAGCCTGATCCAGAACTATACACAATGACCGTGGCAGCATTGGGGGTCGATGCCACCGCGGTCATTGCCATTGAAGATTCATACAACGGCATGTTGGCAGCCAAGCGAGCCGGCATCCGCTGTGTTGTTGCCCCCAATGCACTGCTGCGCGCCCACGCCTTTGCCGAAGCCGACCTGGTGGTGGATTCGTTGGCGGCACTCCCCTTTGCCGAGCTATGCCAGCTCTGTGACTGATAGCGAGCTATGTCAGCTCTGGGAGTGATAGCGAGCTATGTCAGCTCTGGGAGTGATAGCGAGCTATGTCAGCTCTGGGGATAAAAAACGCTACTCGCCCTCAAAGAGCTTTTCGCCACGGTGCAAGCGGCGGGCAATTTCATAGGTTTGCCCTTGCGCCCGGACAGTTGGCGCGTGCGCGGCCAGGTAGCGAATCGCGGCCACGAGTATGTTCGTTCCCTCTGGTTTCCCCTGCCAACAGTGATATTGACGCACCGCGGCTTCAAGCGATTGTACGGTGTGGAAATCCCGATCCTCGCGCAACAACAATTTGCCCAATTGAGCGATCAGCGGCTCATCGCTGCCACCGCCATAAAGGAAGTGGGCCACCGCTTCGCCAGCCTGATTGACCTGCTGTTGACGGTTGAGCAGTTCGGTGAGTTGGGCCAAGGCCGCGTCCTCATTTTCGACTGCTCCCGTGCCATTGGCCGTGGGCAGGCGTGTGGCGGGAATATTGAGGAAGCGGTCGAGATAGATGCTCATGGCGGCATCAAAGACTCCGCGCAGTAATTCAACCGAGGGCGAGCGCAGCAGCCCCTGATGCACGGCATTGGCAAACGTAAAGGTATGTAGCGCCGTATCCCAATCGCCAAACTCGTTGCTGGTGTGAAAGCGGGCAATGCGCAGCGCGGCGGCATAGGCGACGGTTTGCGCCAAAGCTGGCATGGAATAGCCCACCCGCAGTGCATCCAACAGCGCGTCGATGGTAGCCTGTGGGTCATCTGCCAGCAGCACGGAAACCAGCGATTCGTGGCGGTTGGCGGTGTCGGCCGGGGTGCTGCTGCCGGTCGCTGCTTCGCCAATCGCCACTTTGCCCGTTGCCACGGCTGCGGGTAAGTCAACAAACGCAGCCTCTAGCAGTTTGACCAAATCCACGGGATTGCGCCACGAATTTGATTCTTCCATGCGCGTGGCGTTGGCATAGCCCGCAACGAGGCTGGTGAGTACTGTTTCCGCATGTTCCCACCCGACGATGTCGAGTGCTTCCAATGCTTTGTTGGTGAAATCGAGCGGGTGCCCCAGGTCGATATAGCGATGGTCGGTCACAGCTGCAAAGAGCATGTCGGCCATTGCACGGTGATCCGCGCCCGATTGCAAGGCAGAGACGACACAGCGTTCCGCGCCTTCACCATCGCGCACTTCGATGAACTGGCGGAACCAACGTTTGAGCGTGGCCAGATCTTTGGCTTTGCCGGGAAGTGGCGGTACACAGAAACGGGGGGGATGGCCAGCGCTATCGCTGGCAACGGCAGACAGGCCGTGAAAGAGTGCGCGCGGGCGGTCAGTTGGCTGCAGGTGGGGCAGCAGATTCATGAAGACGACATGCATGGTTAGTCCCTGCCCCCAGCCATCACGGCGGTTGGTGGCGCCAAAGAGCAGGCCAGCACGGAACGGTTCCACTGGATCGTCCGCCCATTGCTCGTCGCTGCTGTCGAGCAGCGTCAGCACTGCCTTGCCCATGACCAGCGAAATGTTGCGTTCCAGCCCAATGCGCAGCCGTTCACGCTGGTGGGTGCGCGGGTTGTGATGGAGGGCAACGTCGACGTAAATTTCATCATCGCGCACTTCGACGGGAAATGTACGCACATCATCGGCAAATTGGTTGAAGGTGCCGCCAGTCGCCAGATCAAAGCGTGCGTAGTGCCAATAGCAGGTGAGAATGCCATCTTGCACCGTGCCTTTGTCGAGTGGGAAACCCATGTGGGGACAGCGGTTGTCAACGCCAAAAATCTTACCATCGTGCTCGAAAAGGGCTACGGTGTTTCCGGCCAATCGCACAGTCAGCAAGCCTGTTTTGCGCAGTTCGGCCAAGGAGGCAGCTCGGTGAAAATTAGGTGTGGTCATTTTGGATCCTCGCTTTGGTACTCAGTTGTGGTCAGCAGAAGAGCCACGTGTACCTGCCCCACTGCCGCGGGACGGGCGCTGTGAGTGCGGCAGTAGTTGGGGAGTGACAGGGGTCGTGGCAAGGTGGCGGCAGCTTGTCTGCCCACGTTTTTGAACAGACTCGCCTTTGCAACAGACTCGCCGCATCAAACGCTGTTGAGCAGTCATTGCGGCCGCCACTGTGATTATACACTGTGATTATACACTGTGATTATACACTGTAATTGTACGCTGTGGTTGTGCCCTGTAATTGTGCCCCATAATTATACAGTGGAAAGCGAGGTGGGGCGGGGTCCAAAAGGTCAAATGACTCCTGTACTTTGGTACAGGAGGATTCAGCCATTCGCGGGGGCAGAGCGCTCTTCGCCTGTCTGATCACCAGTTGTGGGCTCATCCACAATTTGTCCATCCTCTGTCGAATCATTGCTGGTGAATCTCTCCTGCACCCTCTGTACCAGAGCGGATGTTCCGCTGGCAATGCCCGAACCAGCGCTGCGACCCAGATCGGCGAGACGAGTGAGCGAGGAATCCGTCTGTTCGGCCAGATAGCTGCCGATTTCCACGGCACGCGTGCCAGCTTTGTCGGCCTGGATCATATAGAGGGTTTGCGCTGTTTGGCCAGCAGTGAGTAATTTTGCCGCAAAAGAGCTGGATTGCCGCTGGATCAGTTGCCACGATGTTCGAGTCGCTTCCATGAGCCAAGCAATGAGTTTGCGCTCGTCGACGCCGGTGATGGTGCGCAGGCTCAACGTCCAATCTTCCATGGCCTCGGGCCCCTGTTTCAGGTACGCCTGCGCTCGCCGCCCAATCGCATAGGTGGCCACCACATTGATGCCAGCGGATGTGGCTACCCCCAGCATGGTGGAAACAGATTTGGCCATTACGCCCGCGGCCGCATCTTCGGCCACTTCCACGGCAGCCGCGCCACCAAAGCGGCTGGCCAACCGTTGGGTCGCCTTGGAGGCCAACTCTTGCCCCTGTTGGCTGATGTAGCGATTGGCACCAATGCCCAGCCCCGTCACCACCATGAGCACATTGCGCTTGTTTTCCAACGCCAGGTCGGGTGTGTAAAGCGCCATCAACTCGATGACCAGTTCTCCCTGCAATTTGTACATCATCTTGATGTCTACGGCGGTGCCAAAGGTAAGTGCCACCACAGTGCCCAATCCGGGGATCAACGTGGGACTAGCTGTCACCGCGCCAATGGCACCAGCTTGCAGACATTTGTTGCGGATCAATGTTTCGGCGAGTTCGTCGTCGGTTGCACCGGGTAGCTTGGCGCGTAACTTTTGCACGCGCGCCATGGCCTCCTGTTCGTCTGTGCGCGCCATGGTCTGCACGACTTCGTGCATGAGTTTGGTAACGACACTGTTTTCAGTCGTGGTCGTGCCCTGTTCCGCTCTGCTCATTCCACTCTCCAATTCGACTAAACTTCCTTGGCATAGATAGCTCAGTCTACCAGCCAAGTGGTGATGCGTCTGCAGAGCGTACACAGGGGCACGATATATTTTTCGATATATTTATTTGTTCGAGCGCTCATCCTCATACTGATACAGAAAGCAAATAGACCTTGCACCTTGCGGAGTGCGCATTAGAGAACGCTGACTCCACGATTGTGCGACTTTTAAATGATTGGCTGTACCACACGCTTTGCCATGAGAATATCTGGTTTGCCAAAGCCGTTGGCGTCGGGCACGAGCCCAGAGATGACGAATCCACATTTCAGGTAAAAGGTATAGGGATGTCGCGCGAGATTTTGGATGGTCTGCATCGCCTGGGCAAGGTCCGGATAGAGGTCGCGTCCATGGAGCGATGTCTGGCCGATGATATCATCTGTCCCCAGCGTGATGGTCAGCCCGCCGTGGCTGGCGACGGTACGTTCCAGCGCATCCACCAACGCACGGCCGATTCCGCGTCCCTGCCAACGTGCCGCCACCACCAGCGGATGCAGCTCCCACACCCGCCCATCGTAGCCGGGGATGCCACCGATCCAGCCAATGACCTGGCCCGTTGTATCGAGTGCGACATGACAAATTCGGGTTGGTTGCAATGCCTCCCGCATTTCGGCCAATGCTGATTCCATGTTGGGCCAAGCCGCGGGTGCACCATTGCGAAACTCTTCCACCAGCAAAGCTGCGGCTTGCTCAACCCAACTTTGCTCCGAAGGGCGGAGCGTTTGGATCACGTACATTGGCTACCTCCGTCCCGCGCCGGTGCCGTGCAACTGTTAAACCTGATAACGTTTCACCAGTTGATAGACAGCCTCGCAGCCAAACTCAAAGGCTTCCACTGGCACCCGCTCGTTGGCGGCGTGCACCGTCGGGCCGGGGTTGAAGCCCTTGGGTAATTTCAGCGGCAAGAAGCCATAGTTTTGAATGCCCAAACGGGCAAACATGCGTCCATCTGTAAAACCACCGACCATTGCAGGCAGCGCCACCGCGTCGGGATCCAGATCGCTGAGAATCTCGGTCAGCAATGGGAAAAGTGAGAGATCAACCGCCGCCGAGCCGGGATCATGGCGGATGATCTCAAGGTCAAGCGGTTCGCCGAGCAAGGTTGCCAATTCAGCCTGCACGTCGTCATAGGTGAAGCCGGGCAACAGGCGACCATCGAGTTCGAGCGTAATGTCGCTGGGGTGGACATTGGTTTTGTCGCCACCGTGCACCACGGTGGGGCTGACAGTGTTGTGCAACAGTGCATCTAGCGAGCGTGCCATGGGAATGCCCTGTTCTTGCAGTTGATCCAACACCGCGTCGGTCTGCGTGGGATCAATGAGTTTGCCAATCAGATCGTCGAGCGGCGCGGCGGTATGCTCTGCCAATTTCGCCAACATCTGCTCCATCACCGGCGTAACGTGCACGGGCAGCCGGTGCGCTTCGATGGTGCTGATCACGTGGCCGAGCTTGGCCATCGCACCGCCGCCGCGCAGCGGCGATGAGCCGTGACCACCCGGCCCACGCAAGGATGCGCGCATCCAGCAGACCTGTTTCTCCGCGACCATCACGCTGTAAAAACGTTGGTCGCCAATGAACGAAGAGGAACCGCCCCCTTCGCCAATGGCATACTTCGCGCCTTCGAACTGCTCGGGATGTTCTTCGGTGACAAAGCGGGCACCGTAGTCGCTGCCCGCCTCCTCATCCGCCACAATGGTCAGGATGATATCACCGGCGGGTTTGAAGTTTTCGGCTTTGGCACGCATGACTGCGGTGGTCATCATCGTGACACCGCCCTTCATGTCCAGCGAACCGCGCCCCCACAACACGCCGTCGATGATTTTGGCAGAGAAGGGCGGCTGTTCCCAATCTTGCCCCACGGTGGTGACGACATCGACGTGGCCCTGCATGACGAGTGCCGGTGCTTTGCCACGGCCGGCCAACCGCGCGATCAAGTTGGGGCGGTCGGGATCCTTGGCAAGAATGGTGGTCTCAAAGCCGGCCTCCTGCAACAGACCATTGAGATAGTTAATGCAGTGTACTTCGTTCCCCGGTGGGTTTGTGGTATCCATTTTGACGAGCGTCTGCAACATTTCGACGGGGCGTTGATAGATGGGTGTGGACATGATCGTTCCTGTCATTTCTTCGTGATTCATTCGAGAAAATAGCGCAAGCGGGCGGCACGATGGGGTCGATTACTCCTGTCCGCTGCCCAGGTGACTCAGCAACCCTTTCATCAGTTTGGTGAGCCGGGGCACGATAATCTTGCCCGCTTCGTTGACCTCTTCATGGCTTGGTTCGTGGTCTACATCCAGTTCGTCAATGCAGATGTTGGTAATCGTGCTCAGGGCAAGCACTTGCATTCCGGCGTGGTGCGCCACCAAAACTTCTGGCACCGTGCTCATGCCCACCGCGTCGGCCCCCAACATGCGCCACATGCGAATCTCGGCGGGTGTCTCAAAGTTGGGGCCAGCCAGCCAGGCATAGACACCCCGACGCAGCGTGAGTTCCTGTTCCGCGGCCACGGTTTGAGCCAATTCACGCAGCGGCTTGGTATACGCGCGATTCATGGCTGGGAAGCGGGGGCCGAACGCGCGCTCATTGGGTCCCATCAACGGATTGTGGCCACTCATGCCAACAAAGTTGATGTGATCTTCGATCAACATCAGATCACCCACGGCAAAATCTTGATTGATGCCACCCGCGGCGTTGGTCACCATCAAAGTTTCGATACCCATCTGTTTCATCACCCGGATGGGTAATGTCACCTGTGGCAGCGAATAGCCCTCATAGAAATGGAAACGTCCCTGCATGGCAAGGATCGTGGCCCCGGCCACCTGACCAATGACGAGGCGACCAGCGTGGCCTTCCACCGTGCTCACGGGGAAGTGCGGTATATCGGCATAGGGAATGATCTCCGCGGCTTCGATCTCCGACGCCAAGGGGCTGAGCCCCGTACCCAGGATCAGACCGATGGTCGGTTGGTGGCGCGTGCGCTGGCGAATAAAATCAGCACATTCGGCGTAATGTTCGTTGGTGAAAGGTGTAATCATCGCTCGCTCATTTCTTTAGTCACATGAGTTACGCACCGAGAAGCGCTTACCGGTGGAGAGCAGGCAATGCAATTGGTGGCTCTGCTCAACAAGCTGCGTAAGTCCAGGGTTCATTGTCATCCTTGCGTACCTGCTCAAGCACGGTCTTATTCGTGCCACTGCCGAATCATTGCGACCTGTGCTCGCGTTTCGGGGCTGTGGGGGGAACGGACAGACTTTTCAACTGTCTGCCACCAAGCCGCGAGCTGCGCGAGTGCAGCATCGCCCGTCAAGCCATGGCGCACCAAATGGCAGCCGACCACGGTACCCGTGCGCCCAATGCCCCCCCAACAGTGCAGGTAGATCAGCTGTCCCTGGGCCAACGCGTGGTCAATTGTGTCGAGGATCACCACCATCTGCTCGGGATTGGGAACGCCCATGTCAAAGACAGGTAGCGCGTGATAGCTCACGTTGGTGGCCATGCGGAGCGCTGCGGCTTGCAGATAGTGAGCATACGGTTCGAGGGCATCGTTGGGGTGGGTCAGGTCAATGAAACAGTTGATGCCCACCGCCACGTGAGCCTGGATCCGCTGACTGGCTAATTTGGCTGGATAGGTGCCGGGATATTCACCAGCAAGCAGTTGCCCAGCCCGCACCCAGTAACAGTTGTCGTGGGGGCGCTGGGGGGTGCCCGCCCGCTCAGTGACATCGGTGAAATAGCGATTTGCGTCGGTAGATTCAGTTTCAGGTGCCGTCATGAATGCATCCTCTTCTTCAGTCCCTCTGGCTTGACTGCTCTTGTCCGACTACTCTCATCTGTTCACTCTCATCTGGCCAATCTTATCTGGCCACTCGTATTCGACTGCTCTTATTCGACGCGAGGCCACATGTCGCTTATAATAGCCATTGATATAGCTACTGGTAGCCTGTTGCATGGGATTCGTTGAACGTTGCTACTGGCAATCGCCGCTGAAAACCGAGTGTCGGAAAGTCTATCAGGGGCAGCAGTTCGTACCGTGAAGTTGTGTGAAGTCGAGTGAAGTCGTGTGAATTAGTCGGTGACAGGAAAAGCAGGCATGGGTATTTCAGGGGGAAATCGTATCACAATCTGCCCGCGCTGTACAAGCCGAGAATAGCCGTTACATATGTCCACAAAAACAGACATACCCCAAAAATTGCACCAATCCACTGGCAACGGTAGCCAACGGGCCAGCAACGGCACGGGCAAAAACGCTGGCAAGCGTAGCCAGCATAAAAAGATGCAGCCCAACGCCGCAGCGGGTATGCGCCAACAACAGCTGGCACACCTGTATGAGTTTACCCGCAGCTTCTTCACCCTCTTTGAGAGCAAAGTCAAGCGGATCAACCGCCGGAAATACAGCCCGCTCCAGGTAACGCTGGGGCCGGAGTTGGCGAGCCACTTTGAGACAGAGGCGTTGCTGCTCGTCTTTCAACAGGCAGAGCCACTGCAAGGCGAGGCACTCGTCGCCCACGGCAGCCCAATCTTCGACAGCATGCTCGCCTACCTCGATCGCAAGAGTGCCGTGGCCCTGCAACAGCTTCCCATTCGCCACGGGGCCGGGGAAGAGCTGCTGCAAGCCGTGCGCCCCACCAACGCAGGCATTGTCAACCTACGCACGCACCAGAAGATGCAGGCGATCTTTGCCTTTCACTGGCGCATCACCTATCGGGCCGATGACAAGCGCGAAGAGATCTACACGGTGTTGCTCAACGAAGCGGGAGAACAGCTGCCGCAGCATCGCGCACACACCGAAAATAGAGACACGGAAAATAGAGACACAGAGAATGCAGATGCAGACGGGGCAAAGCAAAATGGAGCGGAGCCAGAGATAGAGGCAACGACCGCGGCTGCATTTGATCTCGCTGCGCTGTTGGCTGATGCCGAAGCACCGCCGCCGGAAACCGACGATGACGGCCAACCCTTGCCGCCCAAATTGCCCCCAATGACCCATCTCGTCCGTCTGGCCGAGAGCGCGCGTAAGTACGCGGTCTACCATGCAGATGTGCGCTGTGTCAGCCACGAAGCAGAGATTCTGCCCCGGCTCTACAAAACACTCAACCGATTGAGCAGCTACTATCAGCAGCAGATCGAAGAAGTCTACGAGGCGCACGACCCCACCGGAGAGAAACGGCAGACGCTGGAGCACGATTTGGAGCGTAAGCTGGCGGAAGAGGTAGAAAACCATCGGCTGCGCGTACAGCTCCAGTTGGTCAACTATGCGATCTTGCAAATGCCGGTGACGGTGGCCGAGATGACACTGAGCGATGGCACGCGCGAAGTCGAAGTGACGGTTGAGCGCAATCGCTACAACGGCCACATGCAGCGCCCCACCTGCTACGCCTGTGGCGAGATGGCAACGACCATAGCGCTCGATCGCCATGGTCACATTACCTGTGATGCCTGTGTACGACAGTGTGATGGCTGTCAAGAGATTCTCTGTGCCGACTGTGGTGTCGTGGCTTGCCCAACGTGTGGCAAGCAGAACTGTGATAGCTGTGGCCAACTCTGTTGGGCTTGTGGCGAGCGTGCCTGTGTCGAGCACGTGAGCAGTTGCCCCACCTGTGGCGACGCGGTCTGTCACGCCTGTCAGAGCACCTGTGCGGCTTGTGGCATCCAACAATGTAGCAGCCACCTGCGGGCGGATCATGTCTATGCGAATCAGGGCGAAGCAGTGCTGGTCTGTGCCGACTGTGCCATCCGCTGCCCCGGCTGCGAACAGTACAGTGCCCAGTTTGGCAGTTGCGAAACCAGCGGCCAGCGTTTCTGCCAAGACTGTCTCGTAACCTGCACCAGCTGTGGCAAACGCGTGGGCGCGGGATTTTATGAGCACTTTGCAGAGCAACCCTACTGTTTTGCTTGTCTGCAGGAATGTCCATCCTGTCACAGCTGGGCATTGACGCTGCAAGCGTGCCCCACCTGTCAACAGGAATTTTGCGCTGCGTGCGAGGCCCACTGCGCCATCTGCGAGAGACTCCATTGTCCCGAGCACAGCCACTACTTTGGCACCTGTGACCACACGCTCTGCCACGCCCACATTAGCCACTGCGCAATCTGTCGGGATGAGCTCTGTTCGCTCTGCAACGACAGTTGTGCCATCTGTGAACTCTCCTATTGCGAAGAGCACGCGCAGCGTTGTGCCCGTTGCACCCAGGAATATTGTGCAAGCTGTGTGCAGGAGAATAATCTCTGCCACAGCTGTAATTCGCTGGTCCACGATGCAGAGGGCGAAGCGGTTCAGGTTGATGGGTCGGGTCAATCGATCGATCTGCAACAGGAACCGTGTGGCGCCGAACCGAGGGTGGCAAGGCTGGCAATTCACTACAGCTGGCAGCGGGCCGTCAACAACCGTTATAAGATATATTGGGGCCAAAATACGGCGGGGCGCACGGCCTTGATCGTGACCCAACACACCAATGCCGCGGGTCGCTTGCCCACAGAAGAGGTGCTCATGTTGCGCGGGCGCGAGGCTGCCAGCGGCGCCACCACGGCCGTCGACGACGGAGCAACGGACCATGTACAGTGGATGAATGAATTCAACGATTGGCTGCGCCGCATGCGACGGCGGCGGCGGCGCTAGGACGAGGTTGACGATGGATGCTGCGCACGTTGATCGCGCACAGATACAGTTGCAAAGCTGCCATCTTTGCCCCCACCACTGTGGCAGTGCCCGCGCCACGGCAACGGGTGTTTGCCGCGTGGGAACGCGCAGCCACATTGCCAGCGAAATGTTGCACATGGGTGAAGAAACGCTGCTGCACCCCGCGCACGCCATCTTTTTCAGTGGCTGCACAGCCACCTGTCGATTTTGCACCGCGGCCAAATTTGCGTTTCGGCCCACCTATGGCGTCGTCGTCACTCCGGCCCAGTTGGCGCGGCGCATGGTGGAACGACAGAGAGAGGGCGCACGCTCCATCTGCTTTATCGGCGGTGATCCAGCCCCCCACATTCCTTTTATCTTGCAAAGTCTGGCCGAGTTGGGTGCGCGCAAAGCAGTGCCGGCCGTCTTCAACAGCAACTTCTATTTGACCGACACGGCGCTTGATCTGCTCGATGGGATGATTGATATTTATTTGCCGGATCTAAAGTTTGGCCCGGCCAGCGGCCCACAGAGCTGTGGCGAGCGCATCGGTGGTATGCCCGCTTATTGGGAGGCAGTGACCGGATCGATTGAGCGGTTGTATGGCGAAGGCAAGCGGCTGCTGGTGCGCCACCTGCTCATGCCGGGCCATTTCGACTGTTGCACGGTGCCGGTGCTGGCGTGGTTGGCCACACACCCAACGATCGAAGTCAGCCTGTTGACCCAGTATGTCGCGCCCGCCCATGCCAAGGGCGAGTTGGCGGCCACGCTCGCTGCCGCCGACGTAACCAAGGCGCAGCAGCTTGCCCAAACCCTCCAGCTAAACCTGGTCAATTGAGCCGAACAGTCAATCGATAAACCTCTTAAAGTTGCTCACTTGTCCCGGCGTGAAAGTGCGCATATTTGTGCAACTTTAATTGGGTCGTCTACAAGCTAGACAGGTAAACTAACCCAATGCAATGTGACCAACCGAGTTGATATGCCCGAACAGTTTTTTTTGCTGCTCACCTATGGCAGTGCAGTTGTCTTTGTCGCCTTTTTCATTCGTGCCATGACCGGCTTTGGCAGCGCCCTGATCAGCATTCCCCTTTTGGCCTTGGTAATGGATCTCAAGGTAATCGTGCCGCTGGAGGCGATCCTCGAAGTGGCAATTAGCGTGCTGTTGTTGCGCGCCGTCTACCGCGATATCGATCGACAGACCGTACTGCCGATGATGGCAGGGGTTGCGCTCGGCGCGCTGTTGGGCGTCTATGGCCTCACCACGATCGAGGCACCGCTGTTGAAGCGGATCTTTGGCGTGGCGATCATGAGCTACGCGCTCTATCTGTTGGTGCCGCGACAGGTGGCGGACAATCTCTCGACGAGCAAGCGGTGGGGATTTACGGCGGGATTGGGCGGCGGGATCATTGGCGGCACCGTGGGGCCAAGCGGGCCGCCCTATGTCATCTATCTCTCGTATCGTCTCCACGACAAAAGTGTGTTGCGGGCTACACTGGTGGCGCTCTTTGCCTTTGATGGGCTGTGGCGGATCGGCGTCTTTACCGCCACCGGAATCCTGACACCAGAGATTTGGTGGGGAGCGTTGACAGTGCTGCCGGCACTGACCGTGGGCACGTTGCTTGGCCACCGCGCCCACTTCAACATCAGCCAAACACGCTTTATGCAACTGGTGGCCGCGGTACTCGGCGTTGCCGGACTGCTGCTGCTACTTGGCTAAGCAGGCAAATAGCAACTCACGCGATTCGGCGATAGCCATCGATCGCGTATTTTTTGCGAAAGCCAAGCGAGCGATAGAGCTCGCGCGCGGGCAGGTTGTCCGCGCCGTGCGCCACCACCGCCCGCTCCATGCCAGCCCGTTGCATAAGCGCCAAGGCATGGTTCAGCAGCGCCCGCGCCAGCCCCAAACGCCGGAATTCGCGCCGTGTTCCCACCGGCTCCAAGAGGCCAATGCGGTTCTGTTGATCCAGCCGCGTGACCGTGAACGCGGCGAAGTGACCATCGGGCGCAACCACAACGACTTCATCCGCGGATCGATAGCCGGGCCGCTGCATCACCTGCTCGCGATAGCGGTCCGCGTGCCAGTGGCCACCGAAGGTCGCGTTGCGAATGGCGGCCAACCCCGCGGCGTCGTCCAATGTGGCCGGACGAATCGAAAAGCCGTCGGGCAGGGCAACGGCAGGCAGCGACCCGTTCAGCGCGCGCTCCGTGACGTGATCCCAGAGCCGGTAGCGTGTGAAACCGAGCTGAGTAAGCAGTTCAATGCGCGCCACGTCACAATCAAAGACGTCGGTGATTACGGCAACGGAACCAGCGGTTGCGTTGTCGGCTGCTTGGACAAGTTCGCGGGTTCGGTCGTGGGCCGTGCGCAACATCGTCAACTCGACTTCCGTACCGCGATAGGCTGGCGCGGTAAAGACAAAGAAGCCAGCTTCGAACAGGAAAGTATAGGCAAAGCCGATAATCTTACCGTCACTGGCACTGTCACTGGCACTGGCACTGTGCCGCTCTTCCCATACCTGCACGAGCGCAGAACGGTCATGAGTTGGCGGCAAGCCTTCGTAGATGCGGTGGGCAATGTTCCCCACCTGGTAGTAACCACAGTCGCCCGCTGCTTGAATCCAACGGGCAAGGGCCGCTTCCAGCCGCGGCAGATCAGCATCTGCATAGGGACGCAGGTGAACGGTCATGAATATACGCCTCATTCCATGTTGATCTGTTGGTGGTGATGGGAGGGAGCCCGCGCCACCGTACTTTTGGGAGCTGTGGCGATCAGTAGACCTTTGGCCGTTTTGCAGACGACCAATCAATCTCACAGCAGATATGGTACAATCATCGTATGAATAATCGTACACCGTTCAACAGAGTGGCTCAAAATCCGTGGTTGGCGACGCGAAATCGCACTGGCGCGGAATATGATGCACCCTACTTTGCCCGCGCCGCGGCTGGAGTTGATGTGCATGGCGAGGCCAATTTTCTCGAAGATCTATTGCAGCAACAATTCGCCAACAAACCCAGCGCCAAACGGATCCTCGATGCAGGGTGTGGCACGGGGCGCATTGGCATAGAGCTTGCCAAGCGTGGTCATCAAGTCACTGGCGTTGATCTTGATGACGTCATGTTACAACAGGCGCGCGCCAAGGCACCAAAACTGCCGTGGTATCAAGCCGATTTAGCAGAGATTCGCCTCGCGCAAACGTTTGACTGTATTGTGATGGCTGGGAACGTCATGATCTTCGTCACACCGGGCAGCGAAGCAGCAGTCATAGCCAACCTGGCACGCCATCTATCTCCCGGGGGATTGTTGGTCGCGGCATTTGAACTGACCCCACCAGCGTGGAGCCAGTTGACGCTCGCTCGCTATGATACCTTTGCCACGGCCGCGGGAGTAACGCTCTTGGCACGATGGGCCGGTTGGAATCATGAACCGTGGCAGGCGCAAAGTGACTATGCAGTTTCGGTCCACAGGCGAACAGCCCTCGCGAGCGATGCCCCAAACGAGAATCCATGCTGATTACGCAACGCTGATCCAAGCCATCAGCCCTTTACCTTCAGTAAATTTCAGATACAAACCCAGGAAGAACATGCGGATATCACTCTTTATCACTTGCTTTAACGACACACTCTTCCCCCAAAGCGGCCGCGCCACCGTACAGCTGCTGGAGCGACTGGGCCACACCGTAGCGTTTCGCCCAGAGCAGACCTGTTGTGGGCAGATGCATTTCAACAGCGGCTATCAGCGGGAGACGATCCCACTGGTGCGTCGCTTTGTGGACATTTTTGGCGATGCCGAAGTGGTGGTTGCGCCCTCGGCATCATGTGTGGGCATGGTGCGGGATATGTACAACATGGCCGCCGAAATAGCAGATGATCCCGGCCTCACCCAAGCAATCCGTGAACTCCAACCGCGCGTCTTTGAGTTGACTGAATTTCTGGTCAACAAGCTTGGCGTGGAGGATGTGGGGGCCTACTTTCCCCACCGGGTCACCTATCATCCTACGTGCCACTCACTGCGCGTGCTGCGGGTCGGTGATGCGCCCGTGCGCTTGTTACGTGCAGTGCGCGGGATCGAATATGTGGAGCTGCCCAACGCTGACGAGTGCTGCGGCTTTGGCGGTACCTTTGCCGTCAAAAATGCCGATACGTCCATGGCCATGTTGGGCGACAAGCTACGAGCGGCGCGGGCAACCGAGGCAGAATATTGTGTGGCCGCCGACAACTCGTGTCTCATGCACATTGGGGGCGCACTTCACCGGCAGCGTGCTGGCATGAAGACGCTGCACATTGCCGAAGTGCTGGCGCAAACAGATGGAGAGCGAGCCATTGGCAAACCAACAGCTGGGAAGCCAACAACCAGGGAACAAGTTACGAGAGAACAAACGGAGAGAGAACAAGCGGAGCGAGAAGAACAATGAGCCAAAGCAAACAGCCAGAACCGACCTCCGTCCTGATTGAGCTGGATCCCGTCTTTGAGCAGAATGCCCCCAAGGCGCTAGCTAATACCCAATTGCGCCGCAACATGGGCAAGGCAACCCAAACCATCCGCGGGAAACGGGCCAACGTCGTCAACGAAATGACGGATTGGGAAGAACTACGCGAAGCAGGCCGGGCCATCAAAGCGCACACCTTGCGCAACCTCGATCGTTACCTGATTCAGTTGGAAGAGTCTGTGCAGCGAGCGGGGGGACAGGTTCACTGGGCAGCCGATGCCATTGAAGCCAATCAGATCATCACCCGCCTGGTTCGTGCGCAAGCGGCGCAAGAGGTGATCAAGATCAAGTCACTGACAACTGACGAAATCAAGCTCAACAAGGCGCTGGCCGCAGCGGGCATCAATGCCACCGAAACCGACCTGGCCGAGCTGATCATTCAGCTGGCTGAAGAGCACTCGTCGCACATTCTCGTGCCAGCCATCCACAAAAACCGGTCCGAAATCCGCGAGCTCTTCATGCGCACGCTTGGCGTGGACGAATTAACCGATGATCCACAGGCGTTGGCCGCGGTTGCCCGTGCACATCTGCGCCAGAAATTTCTGTCCACGTCAGTGGCCATTAGCGGGGCCAATTTTGCCGTGGCCGAAACAGGCACGGTCTGTGTCGTTGAAAGTGAAGGCAATGGGCGCATGTGTCTGACGTTGCCCAGGGTGCTCATTTCGGTGATGGGCATCGAGAAGCTGATTCCCACGGTCCAGGACTTTGAAGTTTTTTTGCAGTTGCTGCCGCGCTCTTCGACTGGCGAACGGATGAACCCGTACACGTCGTTGTGGAGTGGTGTCAGCATGGGCGATGGGCCGGAGGAATTTCATCTGGTGCTGCTCGACAATGGTCGTTCCAGCGTGCTCAACGACAAAGTGGGCCGACAGACGCTGAACTGCATTCGCTGTTCGGCCTGCCTCAACATTTGCCCAGTCTATGAACGGACCGGGGGCCACGCGTATGGCTCGGTCTATCCCGGCCCGATTGGGGCCATTCTGACACCACAGCTCGTTGGTGTGGAGCATGCGCATTCGCTGCCCTATGCGTCATCGCTCTGTGGTGCTTGCTACGATGTCTGCCCCGTCAAGATCAACATTCCCGAAGTGCTCATCCACCTGCGCGGCGAGGCCGTACGGCACAAGCAAGACGCGGGTGGGCTCAAGGGCGTTGCGGCCAAGGTTGATCCGGAAAATGTTGCCTTTCAAACGCTGACGCGAGTTTTCGCGAGCCAGCAGAGCTACGAACGAGCACAACGGCTTGGCAAGCTGGGGCAGCGGGCATTGCGTAAAGATGATCACATCTCTTGGCTACCGGGTATGTTGGGCGGTTGGACAGCCATGCGTGACATGCCAACCATCCCGCAACAGACATTCCGCGAATGGTGGAAGGAGCGTAAAGCATGAGTCGGAGTCGTGCAACCATTCTCGGTCGCGTGCGCCATGCGCTGCAGGATGTGCCCAAGAGTGAACTGTCGCTGAATGAGCAGCTACAGGCAGATGTGGTGCGCAACTACCAACGGCGCGATGAAGCGCCGCGAGCCACCATTATTGAACAGTTTGTGGAGCGGGTGACCGAATATAAGGCAACCGTGCGCCGCGTCGATGCCGCTGCGCTCACTGCGGCAATTGAGCAGAGATTGCGCGATCGCGGCGTTGGTTCATTGGTTGTGCCGGCCGATCTGCCTGCTGAATGGCAGCCCGAAAACGTACAACTCTGCCGCGACAGTGATGAGCTGAGTTATGCCGTGTTGGGCGAGAGCGATGGGGTAATCACGGGCTGTGCAGTGGGCATTGCACAGACTGGCACCATTGTGCTCGACCACGGCCAGCAGCAGGGCCGCCGCGCACTCTCCTTGATCCCGGACTATCATCTTTGTCTGATCAGGGCGGAGCAGATTGTGGGCCTGCTGCCCGAAGCCATGGCCAAGCTTGCGCAAACCATTCAGGCGGGCCAGCCCATTACATTTATCTCTGGTCCCTCGGCCACATCGGATATTGAATTAAACCGGGTGGAAGGGGTGCATGGCCCGCGCACGCTGGATGTTCTGGTGGTGGATTGAGTGAGGATCGGCAGAGATGTGGGGCGTACCCAGAATCTGTTGCGGAAATCGTGTTGTGAATTGAGACTGAGATAGAAGAAGGGCGACGGTTGCAGCCGTCGCCCTTGTTTTTTCGGTGGCTCGCGCCTCAATTAGCGCTCAGTCATCGCTGTTCCGCCGTTTATATTCGGCCTGAAAATAGGCCATGACTCGTTGATATTCGCGGCGGAGCTCATCGGCTTTGGCCACAATTGTTTCCAAATCATTTTGATAGCAGAGATCATCCAGTTCTGCAGCGAGGGCACCAAACGTGGCGGCCCCAATCTGTGCCGAGCCAGATTGCATGGTGTGGACGGCATGTTGAATACTGCCCATATCTTGCCGCTTTAACCCTTGCTCAAATTCTGCCATGAGCTTGGGTGTGCCCTCCAGATAGAGCCGGATTAACTCTGTAACCATCGTCTCTCCCCCATCACCCATGAGTTCGGCAAAGTCGAGCAGGGCTTGCGGATCAACTGGATCCGACACCTCCGCCTGCTCACGCGACGGCGTGGCCGTTGATACAGTGGCAGCAGGAGTTGGTTTGTGCACTTGCACCAATGAGCCAACCGAACGCAGTTCGGTGGTCGTTGTTGGAGCTTTCTCCGGTATAGTTTCTGTATTTGACTTTGTAGTGGACGCTGTGTTGAACTCTGTGCTGTTCTTTGTGTTGTTCTTTGTGCTGTTCTCGGTGTTGGTCGCTAGATCGAGCGCCATGCCATCTCCAGCGTGTGGCACACGCTGCAACGCTTTAAACAGTTCACTCACTCGAATTGGCTTGCTGATGTAATCATTCATGCCAGCATCGAGACAGCGTTTGCGATCCTCGTACATGGCGTTGGCCGTCATGGCAATAATATGAGGCTGCTGATCTGCTGGGAGTTGCTTGCGTAGCAGCTTGGTCGCGGTCAACCCGTCCATGTCGGGCATGTTGATGTCCATCAGGATGAGATCGTAGGATTGACGTTTACAAGCCTCTAAGACCTCGATGCCATTGCCAGCCACATCAGCTCGATAGCCATATTTGGATAGGAACCCAAGGCCAACCCGCTGATTGACCAAGTTATCTTCGGCCAGAAGAATGCGCAGTGGGCGTCTCTGCCCCAGCGTTGTATCGTTGTTGGAGACATTGTGGGTCGAGGGTGGGTGGAGTTGTTTTACCGCTTCTCCGTAGATGGTGGTGACCAATGCATCGTGTAGGTGTGAAGAGTGAATGGGCTTGGGTACAACAGCGGCACGCTTGCCCAACTCTTCTTCTTGCAGCCATTCGCCCAGCATTGCCAACACCAACGTTGGCAGGTCGGTCTGCTGTTGTAAGGATTTCAATATTGCGGTACAGTGCTTGGTAGAATGAGCGGCGCAATCGACGATAATTGCATCAAATTCGTCATAGGCAAGTTTTTCCTCAGCCATGGCAACGGATGGGACGATTGTTAGGGACATGGACCACGACTGCAACTGTTGCATGATCTGTCGCTGCAGCGTTGAGCTTTCAGCAATGAGGAGAATATGCTTGTTGCCAAGGCGCCCCAAATCCATGCCGTAGTACATCCGGGGAGAATGCGGATAGGTCGGAGCAGTTGGCTGCGATAGTGCATCAGCAACACGCGCTTGGATGGTACAGTGGAAAGTAGACCCCTTCCCGTCGGTGCTCTCCACCCATATAGTCCCGCCCATAGCCTCGGCCAACCGTTTGCTAATCGCCAGCCCCAGGCCAGTACCACCAAAGCGGCGGGTGATCGACGCATCAACCTGGCTAAAAGATTGGAAGAGCTGCTCCACGCGCTTGGGTGGGATACCGATACCAGTATCTTGCACGGCAAAGTGTAGTTCACATTGGTTCTCGCCTTGGCGTTGGGAGGTGACAGTTACGGTCACTTCGCCCTGTTCAGTAAATTTCACGGCATTACCCACGAGGTTCGTCAAAATCTGGCGAATGCGTGCAACATCCTGGACCAAGTGCAGTGGGACCTGTTCCTCCAAGAAGTAGGCGAGCAATAACCCTTTTTCCGTGGCCTGATGTGCCATCAGATCGAGCGTCTCTTCGATCATGAGCCGCAAATCGAAGTGCACGGCTTCTAGTTCGAGCTTGTCTGCTTCAATCTTGGAAAAGTCAAGAATCTGGTTAATCACATTTAACAGGGCATCACCACTGGCACGAATGGTATCAACCAACGTCAGCTGTTCATGATTCAGCGGCGTGTCCAGCAAGAGGCTCGTCATGCCCAAAACACCATTCATTGGTGTTCGCAACTCGTGTGTCATGGTGGAAAGAAAGGCACTTTTTGCCTGATTGGCGGCCTCGGCAGCTTCTTTGGCCTCGCGCAGTTGCATTTCCGTCTCTTTGATGCTGGTGATATCCAGGATAATTGCGGTGAGTAGTTGTTGCCCCGTCAGCAGACGATGAGGCCTCTTCTTGGTCAGCAGGTGATGCACAGTGCCATTGTGATCGGTGAAGGATTTTTCATTTTCATTGGCCTCACCGCTGGCAAATACCAGTTTGTCTTGCGCACGATTGCTGTCTGCCAGCTCGCGGGGCAGCAGGTCATGATCGGTCTTGCCCAAGATTTCTTCAGCGCTTCTATTGACCAGCCGACAAAAGGCTTCGTTTACATGCACAAACCGCGACGATTCATCCTTCACGAGCAGTGGGTCCGGCACGGCGTTGATGACGGAATCTAGGAAATTTGCTGAGTCGCGCAGCTGTAGTTCCATCGTGCGCCGTTCGGTGAGATCGATGAGCCGGCCCAACAGGATTTTTTGCCCACTGGGCAGTTGGTGCATACTTTTGTTGATGAAGATGAAGTGTTGATTTCCGTGGCGGTCGACCACTTCATCTTCCCGCAACAGGGGTTGACCGCTGTCAAAGATTTGCTGCTCCTGCTGGTAAAAGGCATCGGCATCGGCCTTCGTGTGAAAATCATAGTTATTCTTGCCCAGCATCGCTTCTGCCTTCGCGCCATGAAAGTTGCAAAAAGCCTCATTCACCATGAGAAAGCGATGATCCTCATCTTTGACGAAGACACGATCGGGAATGGCATTCAACACAAATTTCTGAAACTCGACGGCATCGCGCAGCTCCAGCTCTAACTTACGCTGTTTGGTTAAATCGATCACGCGGGCCAGCAGAATCTTTTGCCCACTTGGCAACTCGTGAACAGTTTGGTGGGTAGAGAGATATTGAAGCGTGCGATTGGGGCCAATCACCTTGCTCTCTTCGTTGTAAGGTATGCCTTCGTGCAGTACGGTGCAGTCACGTTGGTGAAACTGGTCAGCTCGCTCTTTGCCAACAATCTCATAATCTGTCTTGCCGAGTGCACTATCGGCGCGCACTCCGCTCAGTTTGCAAAATGCATTGTTGACCGTGAGGAAGCGGTAGTGCTCATCTTTGACAAAGATTGCGTCGGGAATCGCGTTGATAATTAGCTGCAGATAATCAGCATTGTCGCGCAATTGCTGTTCCATCTGTTTGCGCTCGGTCAGATCAAAGGTGACGCCAACCAACACACGTTCACCGCTGGGCAGCGTAATTGGCATTCTGTGAGTCAGCAAATGGTAGTGGATACCGGACGCCGTCGTGAAGGTTTCTTCAATCTCCTGCAGTTGGCCGGCAGCGAAAATCTCTTCAAACGAGCGTTTGTGCTCTTCGATCGGTTCGGCGGCAAAGCCAAGCTCGGCATTATTTTTGCCCAAGAGTTCTGACGCGCTCTTGTCATGAAATCGCGCAAACGCCCGGTTGATCCGTCGATAACGAAATTCTTCGTCACAGACAAAGACGGGTACGGGCACGGCATTGAGGATTACCTGTAGGGTTCTGCTGGCATCACGATCACGTTTCTCTGCCTCTTTTTGTGCTGTAATATCAATCGGGGTGAGCACCAGCACCGTTTTGCCGTTGGAGAGTTGAATCACCCGTCGCCGTTGCAACGTGTGTATCCGTCTGCCAGATCGGTGGGTGATGATTTGTTCATCTTCGCGCTCACCACCGCTGGCAAAGAGCGCTGTTTCAATTTGATGGACCGCCTCCGCGTCCTGTGGCGTCAAGATATCGTGGGCAGTCTTGCCAATAACCTCTGCACGCTTCATTTGCCAGGAGCGACGGTATGCTTCATTGGCAATGAGAAGCCGATGTTGTCGATCTTTCACCAAAATGGGGACGGGCGCAGTTTCGATAATCGTGCTCAAATATTCCGTGCTGTCGCGCAGCTGTTGCTCCAGCTCGTTGCGCTCGGTAACATCACGGATGGTGGAAAGCAGCCAGGGCTGGTCTTGTGACCCAATCGTTGTTGCGCTCACCTCAATTTCAATTTGTTCGCCGTTTTTATGCAACAGCGTAATCGCACAATCGTCAGGCGCGGGTTGGTTCTGCGCCAGCAGTTGGTGGTATTCAAGCCAGGCAGCACGGCTGGTGGGCGCAACGTAGAGATCGGCCTGCGTCTGCAACAATTCGTCGGATGAGTAGCCGGTCAGTTCGCTCACGCGTCGGTTGGTATAGCGGATCAGCCCATTCTGCGTCAGCATAACCCCATCATTGAGATGGTTTAAAATTTTCTGGTACTGTTCCACCCGCAGTTGATCGGTTGCGCTGCGCACTCTGCGCCGAAAGGTAACCATTGCCAACAGCAATACCCCAATAAGTAGAAAACCAACGGTAGAATGAACGGCCATGAGTTTCACGGTGCCGGGCAACAAGAGGCCAATCCAGCCCCTCAAGTCTAGCAATGACAGCACAGTCGAGAGCTGGTTGATCGGGTCGAATTGCGCGTTCGATTGATCCAGCAGGAGTCCACTGAACAGTACGAGCACGATGTTAAAGAGTGAGTTCTGTTGAATGCGTGCAGCTATTCTTTTCCGGTATTGGATCATGCCTGTCCCTTTTACCATATCAATGCCTGCGACCGACGGCCACGGTCTGTTCTTGCCAGATTAGGTATCATCAGGTCATCTTTATCAGGTCGATCTTGAAGTGGGCATCAGGTTGTGAAGGTATGAAAATGTCCGCTGTTCAGCAGCCAAGCGTTCGATCAAGGCGTGACTCTGAATGCCCTCAAAGTAGTCACAGAGTAGTCTTACAATATTCTGACAATTCACCATCTTATCAGTGTATAAGAATTCAGTTGATTTGCTATGGGTCTTTTGGCCGAAATATTTGAATTTTGCTGGTACTGATACTGTAATCAATCGTTACAATTCGATTGTGAGGTCGACAAATTGCGTTAATTGGAGTAGATTACTAGCAAATCCACCACTTTTTGAGTATACTACCTATCTGTCCTGAAATTCTCCTGTCAACATAGCTGGCTGGCGGTACTTCAACCACCACAACCGGATTTCAGCACAGACTCTACCGACTACCGTTCGGCATAGAATTGGCAGTTGTTGCTGGTACCCGCCCAAAATTGCTCCCGGTGCCTGTAGTGGAGATGATTTCCTTCCCAACCTTCTACCATGCTGTGTCTACAGTGCGGTTGGCTTGAAAACGGTAGGTTTCCCGCTTGCCGGAACTACTGTTTTCAAACAGAGCCCACTTTAATAGTAACTCAAGTTGCTTCCTACTATCTCTACCCGAGAGTGATTGTTCAATAAAAGGTCCTCTACCACGCTTCTAGAAGGAACCGGGGAGCAACTTACAGAGAAACCAAATAGACCTTGCACCTTGTGGAGTGAGCATTCTCTCATGCGCACGTCTAACGGTAGAGAACGCTGATTCCACCATTGGGCAACGTTTCCATGAGTGCTCGAACAGATTATTGCCCGATTACTACAACGGTAGTTAGCTCCCAGAATTGAAACTGGACGTTCGCTGCCTCTGGTGCCGGTAAACGCTGAATACCACGGGTAGCTATCAGAACAGTGTGCAACTCAATCATACGGTTGTAGTGCGCTGACAGACTCGGGGAGCGCAGAGTGTTTCGGAGCAGCGACTCAATTCATCATTTGCTCACAACTGTCAATATTTGTTACTTCACGAGTTAAACAAGTTGGTTAAACAAGATGCTTAAAGAGGAGAAGCCATGAAACATCAATCAAAACGCTTGGTCTTGCTCGCCCTGTTTTTGGTGATCGCGCTGGTCGCTACCGCTTGTGTCGCACCTGCACCGGGTGAAAGCAGTGCTCCGGCAGCCGCAACAGATGGAGACGATGCCGCGGCCACCGCAAGCGAAGGAGGCTATGTAATCGGCGTGAGCAACACTCTCGTTGGCAACGGCTGGCGCGAGCAGATGATCTGCGCGATCAAGGCCGAAGCGACTGCCAGCGGTCTGGTAGATGAGGTGGTTGTCGTTAACCGCAATGGTGGTCCCACCGAACAAATTGCGGATCTGGAAGGGTTGATTTCCCAGGGCGTTGACGCAATTATTCTCAACCCCACCGACCGTGAGGGGCTCAACGCCGTGCTCGAAGCGGCCATTGAGCAAGGCATTGTCGTGGTGGCGGTAGATCAAGCCGTAACCGCCGAGGGTGCCTATGTGGTGACCAACGATCAGGTGGCCTATGCACAAAAGGGCGCGGAGTGGCTCTTTGAAGAGCTTGGAGGTTCGGGCAAGGTGGTAGAGATGCGCGGGGTCGATGGTGTACCAGCGGACACTGACCGCCACGAGGGCTTCATGGCAGCACTGGCAAAGTATCCCGACATTGAAGTGGTTGCGGAAACCTTCACCGGCTGGGATCCGTCTACTGGCGCGCAACAGGCGCTCGACCTGATTACCACGCAGGAGATCGATGGCATCTGGACCTCTGGCATCGATTATCCAGTGGTCGAGCAATTTGGCGCGGCCAACGTCGATTACGTGCCCGTGGTGGGGGCCGACAACAATGGCTTTGTGCAACAGCTGCTGGAACTGAACGAGGATGGATTGACCGGCGCCGCGGTGACCAACCCACCGGCGATTGGTGCGGTTGGTGTCTCCATTGCGCTCGATGCACTGCAAGGGAACAATCCGGAACAGACGGTCACACTGGAACCGCAGGTCTTTGGCTCTGAAGATCGTGAAGGGCTAGAGTCGCTCTATGCTGCCGAGGAACAGCCGGGGTGGAGTACCTATGTAAATATCGAGCCGTACACGCATTATGAAGGTAGTGCAGATGTCTCGGCCTGTAAGGGACCGGGCGAATAGTGCCTTTGCCACTCGTTAGCGTTGCCAGTTGGCAGGGGTAGCGAGTGGCATGGTTCCATTTGGATTCACCAACGCTAAAGTGGGCTCTGTTTGAAAACAGTAGGTCGGCAAGCGGGAAACCTACTGTTTTCAAGCCAACCGCACTGTAGGCTCTTCCAACCCTGGGCTGCGCCAGTACGCCGCTGCCAGTCGAAAGAAATTCCATCTGTGACCGACACGCATCCACTGCTCGAAACCAGACAAGTCGCCAAATCCTATGGACCAGTTGTGGCGCTCCGGGCCGTTGACTTTGTTGTGCAGCGGGGCGAAATTCACGCGCTGCTGGGGGCCAATGGCGCGGGCAAAAGTACGTTGGTGAAGATCCTGGCCGGTGTACACGCGGCCAACGCAGGCGCCGTCCTGGTTAATGGTCAACCCGTTACATTTCAAACGCCAGCAGACGCAATGCAGGCTGGCATTGCCACGGTCTTTCAGGATCCGGCGCTGATTCCCGATCTCACAGTTGAACAAAATCTGCGGCTCAGCCACGTGGACAAAGCGGCATTTACCCGCTGGCTGGGTTGGTTCGAGCTCGATGATCTTGATTTCTCGGCGCTGGTCGCTGAGCTGCCACTCGACACCCTGCGCATGGTCGATTTGGCCCGGGCGGTGGCGCGCGATCCCCACGTGTTGTTGCTCGACGAAATTACTGCCGCGCTCACCGCGGATCAGGCCGACCGGGTCTTTGCGCTCCTCACCCATTGGAAGGAAGCGGGGCGGGCCGCCGTGTTGATCACACACCGCCTGGCCGAGGTGATGCAGATCTGCGATCGCGCAACCATTCTACGCGATGGCCACAATGTGGAGCAGCTCACGCTACAAGATGTGGATGAACATCAGTTGGTTGCTGCCATGTTGGGGGCCGCGGCCGAACCAGTGGCCGATCGGGCAGCGACAAAAGCCGGGAACAACGACAGCGAAACCCTCTTCGAGGCGCGTGGTCTCAGCGCGGGCGAGTTGGTCCACAATGTTTCGTTCACCCTGCGCGCTGGCGAGATCCTGGGTGTGGTTGCACTGGAGGGACAAGGGCAAGAGCGGCTCTTTGAGTTGCTTGCGGGGGACCGGAGGCCGAGTGCAGGCGCGATCCTGGTTCGGGACGAGCAACACCATTTTCGATCCCCCTACGATGCCGTGGCCGCGGGGGTCGTGTTGGTGCCGGGCGATCGGCTGCAGGCACTGCTGCCCAATCTACCGGTGCGCCAGAATCTGGCCGTCCCACTATTCAACCGTCTGCGCGAATGGCTGCAGATCCCCACAGACGAACGGGCACGGGTGCGGGGGGCCATTGAACGGCTCTCGATCGATACACGTGCCGCGGCCCAGGTGCGGCGGCTTTCCGGCGGCAATCAACAGAAGGTTGTCATCGGGCGCTGGCTGGTTGCAGGCTTTCGCACGCTGCTCTGTTTCGACCCAACCCGAGGGATCGATATCCAAACCAAACATCAGATCTATGCGCTGTTGCGGGAATTGGCTGCGGACGGTGCGGCTATTCTCTTGTATACCAGCGAATTGGCCGAAGTGCCGCTCGTCTGCGACCGCGTGCTGATCATGCACAATGGGTCGATTGTCGATGAGCAAACTGCCGCCGACGCCACCGAAGCATCTATGCTGACGGCGGCGCATGGATTGGTTCAGCCCACGGCGAGTGGGTAGCGGGATACGCAACCGTTCAACGATCAAGCGGTTGAGCGAGCAAGCGGTAAAGAGATCAAGCTCTATCTGCTTTCTCTATAAGAGATCAGGAGTGATAACCGTGATAAGTGAACGTCCGGTGCGCGGGCCGGCCAGGGGCTGGGGCGCAACGTGGGGGCGCAACCTCGTGCGCAATAGTTGGGTGCTTGGGGTTTGGCTCTTGCTCGGCGTGTTGCTCTTTTGGTATGCCAATTTGATCCCGCGCTTTGGCACCTTTCAGATGACATCGATCAGCAAAAACAGTCTGCCACTGATCTATCTTGCCATTGGCCAGGCGATCATTGTCATCGCGGGCGGGGTCGATCTGTCAATGGGCGCGCTGCTGTTGTTGGGCAATGCCCTCGCGGCCCGCTTCATGGATGAGCAGACGTTGGGGGTTGTCATTTTGGTGGCCACTGCCGTCATTCTGGGGCTGGCGCTTCTCAACGCAGTGACCGGCTACATCATCAGCATTTCGGGCGTGCCAGATATTGTTGTGACACTGGCAACGAGTTATATTTGGTCGGGGCTGGCCTTGTGGGTGCTGCCTTCGCCCGGCGGTGGCACTGCACCCGCATTTCGCTGGCTCTTTACCGGCTCGGCTTCTGGGATTGGGGGCAGCTACGTTCTGCCGCTGCTCATGATGTTGATCCCCACTCTTCTCGTCTTGCTCTTTTCCCGCCACAGTCGTCTTGGCCTGTCGATCTATGCGATCGGTAGCGATCAGATTGCGGCGCGCCTGGCTGGGCTCCAGGTACGCCGGGCCAAGGTGGTTTCGTACGCGGTGGGGGGTGCGTTAGCCGCGCTGGCCGGGTTGGCTACCGTCGCGATTACAGGCACGGGCGACCCGCGCTTCAGCATTGGCGCCAATGCCACGCTCAACAGCGTGGCCGCGGTTGTGCTCGGCGGGATCGCGCTCACGGGGGGCACGGGCTCGGTGTTGGGTGTGGTAGCGGCAGCGGTTATCCTGATCATGCTCAACCCGATTCTCAGTGCAATGGGCATTAATTCGAACAATGCACAGGTCATCCAAGGTCTCCTCATTGCCGGGGTCATGATGGTCGGTGGCCTCGTTGCATTGTTGCGGGAGCGCTCCTCATGAACCGATCAACTAGCTCCGTTCCAACCCCGACGCCACCAGCTGCACGCCCATCCGGCAACCGGATCCAGCTATTTATTGCCGAATATCCCACCATTATTTTGATCATTGTTCTGGCTGCACTCGTCTTTATCACGGGGGCAATTGAGCCCAATTTTCTGTCGACCAGCGGGCTGCGCAACACACTCTTGCAGGCCGCGCCGCTGGGCATTCTGGCCGGTGCCCAGACGATTCTAATGCTCACGGGGGGGATCGATCTCTCCATTACCATGATTGCCACGGGCTCGGCCTATGTTGCCGCCAATCAATCGCCCAACGGCGCGGCGGTTGCCATTCTGTTGGGCCTGGTTGTCGGGGTAGTGGCGGGGGGTGCAAATGGCGTTGGCGTGGCACTCTTTCGCGTCAACCCCTTGATCATGACGTTGGCAATGTCCGGCATCTTACTTGGCCTCTTTACCGCGTGGACGCAGACGGTGCTGGCGGGTTCCACCCAAGTGGGGGCCTTTATCAAGCTCATTGGTGCCGGCTCCTTCTGGGAGAACCGCCTGCCCTACTCTGTGCTCGTCTGGGCGCTCTTGGCCATTGGGCTAATTTGGCTGCTGCGGCGCTCGGGCTGGGGGCGACTGCTCTATGCCATTGGCGACAACGAGATCGCGGTGCGGCTGGCGGGCGTGCGGGTCTGGCAGGTGCGCGTGCTCGCCTACGTGCTCGCGGGCGTGTTGGGCTCGGTCGGCGGGATTTTGCTGGCGGGACGCACCGGTGCAGTCGATCTGCAATTGGCGGGCGCGTTTCTGCTGCCTTCGGTGGCCGCGGCTGTCATCGGTGGCACATCGATCTTTGGTGGCATTGGCGGCTACAGCGGCACGATTCTTGGTGCGCTGATCCTCAGCGTGCTCAATTCCATGTTGACATTTCTCAACGTGGGGCAAGCAATCCAGCAGGTGGTCTACGGCGTGATCGTACTGGCACTGGCATGGGGCTATGCCAGCCTGACCCGCCGCACCTGAGCAATGACAAATTGATGGTGATTTACCAGAGAGCGCTCACCACAACAGCAACAAGGAGATACAGTATGCTCAACGCAGAGCAGATCGATTTTTACAATGAGAATGGCTTCCTGCACATCCCACGCGTCTACAGCCCCGCCGAAACCGAGGAACTATCCGCGGAGATGGATCGGCTGGTGGAAGATTGGGCCTTTACCAGCCCCGGGTGGTCGGGGCCATGGCGCCAAGCCTATATGGATCCAGAGACAGAGAAGCAGTCCAAGCTCACGGCCATGCACGATCTCCATTTTTACTCGTCGGCGTGGGCGCGTGCAGTGAGCAACCCCAATCTGGTGGGCGCGCTCAGCGACATACTCGGCACCAATGTGGAATTGCACCACACCACCATGCATATCAAACCGCCACAGACCGGCCATCCCTTTCCCATGCATCAGGACAACCCCTTTTATGGGCATCAGGATGGACGCTATATCGATGTGTTGGTCCACTTGGATGACACTTGCCACGAAAATGGCGAGATTCGCTTCTTGGCTGGTTCCCACAAAGCGGGGCACCTGGAGCACATCACCGCAACCGCGGATGGCCCCTGCACGCCCCACCTGCCCACCGATCAGTACAAACTGGCAGATACGGTGCCGGTGCCGGCCAAGGCAGGCGATGTGGTTATCTTTTGCATCGACACAATCCACGGCTCATACATCAATCAGACCAGACAACCACGGCGGCTGGTACGCATGGGCTATCGTGACCCGCAGAATCGCCAACTATACGGACAGAGCTGTGGTCGCCCTGGTCTGATGGTCAGCGGCTACCGGGAACGGCGTGCGGGCGATGAGCCATTTCCCCAGCGATGAGCGGTGAGCAACGGCGCACCTGTTATCCACCGCCGTTGCCAAACACAATGTGGATGGAGAGAGAAGGCAGGCTCGTTAGGCGACGCCCAACGCTTCTTCAATGAGCTGGCGAGCGCGGGTCAGTTCATCTTCAATAATTGTGTGCCCCATGTTGGGGTAGATCTGTTTGTCAACGACCGCGCCCATTTGTGTCAGCACCGTTGCCGTCTCCTCCACCCGTTCCACTGGAATGTGGGGATCGACATTGCTGCAACCGAGGAAGACGGGGGTTTCGGCAAAGTCACCGGCATAGCTGCGGTCGGTGCCCGGCGGCCCGATCAGGCCACCGCTAAAGATCAGCAGGCCGCCAAAGCGTTGTGCATTGCGCGCGGCAAACTCCGCGGCGAGACAAGCACCCTGTGAAAAACCACCGATCAAGAGTTGCTTGCTATCGATGCCAGCAGCTTTCACCCGTTCCACAACGGCGGCAACGAATTGGAGCGCCGAAGCCAGGTTGGGCTCATTCTGTTCCAGCGGGGCCAGAAAGCTGTGTGGATACCAGGTGTGGTTGGTAGCCTCTGGCGCCAAGTAGACAAGCTTTGGGTGCTGCAACGGTTGCGCCAGCTCCAGGATGCTGGCGGCAGTTGCCCCACGGCCGTGGAGCAGAAGCATGGCCGCTGTGGCTTCGGTCAGTGTACGGCCAGCTGAATGAACCGGCTGGCCGCGGTGCGGACCAACAATGTCAACTTCTTCGATCATGTCAAGCTCCTCGCTGCATTGAGCAATAGACGCTACACAAGTACGATCTCGTCTGGTATCCTATCATCTTCTCGTTCTTGGCGCTGTACACGAGGTTACGTTCGACGCACGCCCGTTCTGCTTCATCCACCGGCAGCTCCTGAAACGGGTGGGGTGGCTTTGTGGCCGAGTTAACGTTCGACTCCCACAGCTGCCATCGTACGACCTGGGTACTTGTTTGGATCCCATTTTCCACTTTATACTTACTCCTATTGCGCAGTGATCTCTCATGCCGGGTAGGAACGACGCAGCAGCTCGGCGCTGGTGCCAGAGATCGTGTGTCACATGTGATAGTGACGCGCAACCGTGGCAATGATCGGTGCGCAGCGACTTTGAACAAAAGTGTTTACACTCAGAAATCGGTTGTCTCTCAGCAGAGCGTGTGAGCGTGCGGAACACGCCACGCTGCTTGTGGTGTTGCCGAAAATTCATTCGAAGGAAATCTGAATCATCATGCGTATTCTAGTGACTGGTGGCGCCGGTTATATCGGCAGCCACACCTGCATCGAGCTGTTGGAAAGCGGCTACGAATTGACTGCAATTGATAACTTGAACAACAGCAAGCGCGAGTCATTGCGGCGCGTGGAACAATTGACGGGCAAGCGCATCGATTTTTATCAGGCTGACCTGCTCGATTCTGCGGCGCTCTCAACGGTCTTTGCCACCCATCCAGTCGATGCGGTCATCCATTTTGCGGCATTCAAAGCCGTGGGTGAATCTGTCGAGAAGCCGCTGGCATACTATCAAAATAACGTGGCTGGGACCATCAATCTGTTGCAAGTGATGCGCGAACAGGGCTGCAAGAATTTAGTCTACAGCTCCTCCTGCACGGTCTATGGCGAGCCACAACAGGTACCCATTACCGAAGCACATCCCACCGCTGCCGCGGAAAGTCCCTATGGGTGGACCAAGCTGATGACTGAGCAGATCATGCGCGATCTACATCGGAGCGACCCCAGTTGGAATCTGATTCTGTTGCGCTATTTCAATCCGGTGGGCGCACACGCCAGCGGCGAGATCGGCGAAGATCCCAATGGCATTCCCAACAATCTGTTGCCCTATATTACCCAGGTGGCGGTGGGCCGGCTACAGGAGTTGAAGGTCTATGGGGGAGACTATCCCACCCACGATGGCACCGGCGTGCGCGATTATATTCACGTGGTTGATCTGGCCGATGCCCACGTGCGGGCCGTGCAAAAGTTGACCAGTCAGCCCGGCTTCGTGGCCTACAATCTGGGCACGGGCCAAGGCTCGAGCGTATTGGATGTGGTGAAGGCCTTTGAGGCCGCGACCGGGGTACCGATTCCCTATCAAATTGTCGACCGCCGACCTGGGGATGTGACGGCAGCCTATGCCGATCCCACGAAGGCGGTCAACGAGCTGGCCTGGAAAGCCGAGCGTGATCTCACCGATATCTGCCGCGACAGTTGGCATTGGCAACAGAAAAATCCGCAGGGGTTCCCCGCGGAATAGCGAGGCATGGCTGCCCATTGCCCCATGTACCACTTTTATTGCTTGCTCTCGCGATCATCCGCAAGCGTATAATCTATCGATATGCGAATTCTGCATAGCAACATGGCACCACGAAAGCAGAGGAGACTGATTGATGAGTACCCAGCGGCGCGTTCCGCTTTCCATTTTAGATCTGGCGATCATCAGCGAGGGGGGAACCAGCGCAACCGCCCTTGCGGAAACGACGCAATTGGCACGGGCGGCCGAAGCGCTCGGCTACACCCGTTTTTGGGTGGCCGAACATCACAACATGCCGACCGTTGCCAGCACCAACCCCGCTGTGCTAATAGCACATTTGGCTGCTTCCACAGAGAAAATGCATATTGGCTCGGGCGGTGTGATGCTCCCCAATCACGCATCACTGACCATTGCAGAGCAGTTTGCCATGCTTGAAGCACTTCATCCTGGCCGCATTGATCTGGGCATTGGCCGCGCGCCCGGCACCGATCCGGCAACCGCCGCGGCACTCCGACGTGCCCCCACCTCCCTAACGAATGATGAATTTCCAGGCTATTTGATTGACCTGATGGGGCTCCTTGGCGACCGACGCGGTGAAGAGGGCATGTGGAATCGTTTCTCGGCAACACCTGTCGCTGAAAGCTCACCCACGATTGTGCTGCTTGGCTCGAGTGGCTACAGCGCGCAGCTAGCTGGCTATCTGGGGTTGCCCTTCGCCTATGCCCATCACTTTGACACGGGTGGCACGCTCCAGGCGCTTTCGCTCTATCACGAGAACTTTCAGCCATCCGCAATTCTCACCGAGCCCTACACGATTGTAACGGTCAATGTGTTGACCGCCGAAACGGATGAGCAAGCAGAATGGCTTGCCGCTTCAGGCCAACTGATGACCCATGCAATTCGCACCGGTCGCCGTTCGCCCCTCATGCCGCCGGAGGAGGCCAACGAACATCCGGATTTGCCCATTGCGCGCACCATGCGCAGCAATCGCATTGTCGGCGCGCCCGCGACAGTAGTTGAAAAATTAGAAGCATTGGTAGAAGAGACAGCAGCAAATGAGCTGATGATCTTCACCGCAGCACATGGAGTTGAGCAACGCATATGTAGCGTGAAACTCTTGGCTCAGGCATGGCATGGGGATAGTTGAGCTCACACAAAGTTGCCGTAGGTAGATCCGTGCACGTCAAAATGAGTATTTGCCGAGAAGAAGTGGCTATGACCGATCTGCGTGGGCACCACGGCCCACGCAGTGGAAGTCCGGATCCGCCCGCTTACCTTCTGGCAGAAGCGTGGCCATTGGGAGAAAGTGTGTAGCGGACCACAGCTTGGTGAGGCAACCGTCAGCATGTTGACCGTTGCTACCAGCGTGTACAGTGGAAGTACAGTGGAAGTACAGTGGAGAAGAAGCGTTGACCGAGCGATCTAGAGCCTCCAAAGCAATCCAGGAAATAGTGGCAGCGGACCACGAGGCTTGGCTGGATAAAATTTTGCGCGAGCACCGCGCGGCAGCCGCGGGGCAAGAAAGTGGTACGAACCGTCATGCGGCTACGCACGATGAGAATGACGATGAGTATGACGATGAGCGTGGTGAGCTATTGGGCGAGCTGCGCCAACGCTTCTTGCAGATCGTGCGCCAGGATCCCACATTACTGGAACGGACAGAAGTGGCCCACTTTCTTGGCCAGGAAATTCAGCCCACTGATTTCGACATATTGCAGTGGGAATCACCGGAACATATTCTAGAGTTCAGCGAAGCGCTCTTTGGTGTCCGCTTTTCAACGGAGGAGCAATCTGAGCAGGTGCGCAATCACGTGGCAATGCTCGTCCGACAGGCGCTGCAGCAATATGAACAGCAGGGGAAGTGGGAGAAGCTCTACCTGCTCATGCGGATTGCACCGGTCTCGGTAATGCGGCAAGATCCAGAGGTGCTGCGGCTGCGCCACCTCGCCCACTCATACGAGATCCGGCGGGTGCGGCGCAACCGATGGTGGCTCTATACCTATCTGCTGCTGCAAGTGGTGCTGGTGATTGGGATCTTTCCCTATCTCTTCATCAATGCTGAAAATGGTGCGATTCAACGGCAAGTGGAGCAGCTCGCCAACGTTGAGTTGGGTGATGAGGGGTACCGGCTCTTCTCCTATTTCGACGGTCTCTACTGGTCGGTGATTACCGCGGGCTCGATTGGCTATGGTGATATCACGCCCTATACCGTCATCGGCAAGATCATGGCCGGTGTTCTCGGCACCATGGGGGTAATTACGGCCGGTGTAATCGCGGGGCTGGTTTTGAAGTGGATCACGCCCCGGCAGCTCGACTAGCCAGTGTGGGAAGAGAGCAGCTCTTGCGCCTGCGAGCCGCTGCCTTCCAATTTTCGGTGGTAGCCCACTGGCAACTTGCCCGCTGGATCAGGCAAATTCCTGTGTGGTCGGCTTGATGATCATCTCTGAGACGTGGGCACGTGGATGGAGTTGGGCCACAAAGAGCGCCGCGGCCGCCACATCCTCCGGCTGTAGAATCTGGGCACGATGTTCCGCGCTCACGGGCACCGGTCGTTCATCCAGGATCGAAGTGTTGACCTCACCGGGATTGATGGAGGTGGAGCGAATGCCATTGTCCTTCTCTTCAATTGCAATGATACCCATGAGCGCATTGGCTGCGTATTTGGAGGCAGAATAACCAGCACCGGCCAACACAAATGGTCGCACCCCGGCAATCGATGAAATGGTAATGAGCAGACCGTCTTTGCGTTCGCGCATTTGGGGCAGCACCGCGTACACTGTGTTGAAGACACCGGTTGCGTTGACCTGCAACATCCGTTCCCAGTCGGCTGGTTTTAATTCGAATAGCCGCCGCTCCAACACATTCATCCCCGCGTTGTTGACCAGAATATCAATCGGACCCACTTCCGCATTGACCCACGGCACCAGCTTTTTCACCTGCTCCACATCCGTCACATCGACTGTGTGGTAACGAATCGCTGCATTCGCCATCTCGGTGCAAGCTTCGCGCAGTTTCTCTTCGCGCCGGCCGGTAATGACCACCCGCGCACCCGCGCCAGCAAACGCCTGGGCAATTGCTTTACCAATCCCTGTTCCGCCGCCGGTGATCAAGGCGACCTTGCCATCTAAAGACATCGTTCTATCCGTTCTTTTTACCCAATTTGCTCCCCATATAGCAAATTGGCTTTTTTAGACCCACGCACCTTGGCGGACTCCCACCCGTTGGGGGCGGTTCTTTACCAGCATGGCGACCTCGATGCACGAGCCCTGTTATGATTGATCAGCCGCGCCAGCTGTGGACGCACAAAATAGGACACGTGGCACCATGCTGGGGCTGATGGGATTTGTAACTTCACTCTGTAACTTCACTCTGTAACGTCTCAATGAAAATAAACGTTATTGTTGGGGGAGCCACAGCTGCCAGACCGCCGCATTGGCATCGAGCCAAGTCCGTGCAGCTTCCTCAACGGAAACGCCATCCAATTCAACGGCCGCAACCATGCTGATCTGATCATCGGTGGAGTATTGCATGTTCTTGAGCAGCTCGTATGCATCTGGTGCCAGCTCTTGCAAGCCTGGCCAGAAGATCTTGAAGAGGCTATCGGGCGGATAGTCACAATCTACGCCGCCATCTTCCGCCTCGGCATAACACTCTGCGCTATATGCGGGCAGTTGCACACGCGTCAGGTCATACTTGGCATGAATCGAATGGGGCGTCCAGAAATAGAAGAGGATCGGATCTTCGCGGCTGTACGCAGCATCCAGGGCAGAAACAATCGCCTCTTCCGAGCCAGCCTGGACGATCTGAAAGTCAAGGCCGAGATTTTCAATAATGTCGGCTTCATAGGTCACCCAACTGGGGTCACCAAAGAGCAGCTGTCCTGCGTCACCAGTTTCGGCCGTGGCAAAGAGGTCAGCGCTCTCAGCCGCGGTCAGTCCTTCCCACGTAGCCAAGTCAGGCTGTTCAGCCAACAGATAGCTTGGCAAATACCAACCAATGCGCCCCACCGGCCCCAACAGCCCTCCATCTTCAACCAGACCTTGTTCATCTATATATTCCGCCACATTGGCCATGTGTCCAGAAGGCCACACTTCGAGGCTGGCATGGAGATCACCGGTGGCCAGCGCGGGCCACTGGGCCTGTTCGGCAACAGCAACTTGCTCGACAGTATACCCTAGTTCTTCCATCAAGAGAATCGACGCGACGGCAACATTGAGTTCAGATGCGGACCAAGGATTTACCGCCAATTTGATGACGACATCCGCCGAAGAACCCTCGGCAGTAATGATAGCAGGATCTTCTTCAGCTGCTACTGGCTGCTCAGTTGGTGCGTCAGAGGAACAGCTACTCAGCAACAGGAGGGCAAGCGCAAGTAGCAACAGACAAAGAGTGACAGACGATCTGTCTGATTGTCCGGATCGATATCGCCAATCAGTCATTCAATATTCTCCTTCGGTAGTTGTAGATCATCAACATCAAATGGCTGTGCGTGCAACGGTTGCCTCGGGCCAATCCACGCATGGA
The DNA here is from genome assembly GCA_965228585.1 of Caldilineaceae bacterium. GTDB lineage: Bacteria > Chloroflexota > Anaerolineae > Caldilineales > Caldilineaceae > JAHBVH01. The sequence continues at coordinate 233,405 of CBDDHX010000002.1, read as the reverse complement.
CATCTACACAGCAATTTAAAACCTATCCGTAAATTCGGTTGTGATGCTTACACCACCTCGAGCCGACCTCTTGGACGCGGAGAATTTACGGACAGATAATTAGTTACACAGCAACTCATCTACACTTACACGCATGAGAATGGAAGTTCCACTCTCTTGCGTCGGGTCAAGAAGCGATTAGGCAAGCGCGTACTGTCCCGAGGGCACCGGCAAAGCGGATGCGCCTGTAAAGCGTCGTGCCACCGCGGATGGCAGATCCCTGCGGTACACGAGTGCATTGCACAGGTCTCAACACCCCAACGCCGCCCACGATCACCTCACCTGTGCGCTGCACAGCCGCCGCGGCTCCACCCATTCACCCCTGTAACGCCTCTTCACTAGAGCCAGTGCTGAGCTGCTGCGTCGTGCCACCGCGAATGGCAGATCCCTGCGGTACACGAGTTAGTTACACTGCGGTTCAGCTACAGCAAGCACTATTCCGCGATGAATTGCTCATTTCATGCGCAACTGTCAAACTGGCAACGGCGTACAAGTGGTTGATCGATTACAGCAGCAGTCGGACGAATACACAATCGTTTACAAGCGAATGAAGGTACCGTGCTCGCCAACTTGCACAGGCCAAAACAAGAGTGCGCTGCTTGCCGGTAGGACTATAGCAGCCCCGGCATTTACTGTCAAACAGATCGGGAATAGCAAGCAAGCTCTACTCACGACTTTCCAATGGAATAATTCAAATGAGGAAAATCGCCAAAAGATCGGCAGCAACCGGGACAGTAATCGGTTGAGCAGCAATGATGCCGAGGAGTGTGCGTAGAAAGATAACCCGCCAATGTTAGCTAAATTGTAACTTTGGCGTGTTTGACGGCAGAAGAGCAAGATGTTATACTCGGACACAAATCGTCGTTCCCCATACGATTGCCCTACTGAGTAAACAGTTGCATAGACGACGGTACCTACGTGAGTACACACAAAGGTAGATAACAAAGATAAACAAAAGTGTACAAACCAGAAGCGGTTGACAATTTCGTTTACAATCATTCGAGTACATCCAATCAACCGAAGGTCTCCCAGGCGAAACAGACTATTTCCCGAAGTTGATCCGACGATTAAAGTGGGCTCTGTTTGAAAACAGTAGTTCCGACAAGCGGGAAACCTACCGTTTCAAGCCAACCGCACTGTAGGTTACAGAGTAAAACCTATTTGCCCCTGAAGATGCCGTTTACCCCAGAACCGCAGACGATTTTCTTTCACTACTGACTGGACTCACGCAACTTGTCGAGAAGAGCCACCAATCGCGTCGCCTGTTCTCCACTGGCAAGCTCTGCGCGGTGCGCAAGTCATGCTGATTTAACCTGTCCCCTACAACGCCCCACGACACCGAACATCTTGGACTTTTCACGCTACATTCAGGTCCATGGCAGCCTATCAACCGGTCGATCATACTATCCTCAGTCAAGACAGTGTGTCGAGCCAACGATGTCAAGACGGTTGTGTTGTGGGCAACTCACGAGACTATGAGATCGAACGTTGTGAAAACAGAAGCTTCGCAGGAAATTGCACAGAAGTCTATCGGCAATGTAGCACGCGTCAAGTGGACGCGCCTGTTAACGCTTTGCATTATAATTGTGCTGCTAATTGTTGCGGCTTGCTCCCAAGATGTTATTTCCCGACCCGTGCCAAAAGCAGTAACCGCTCAGCTCCCCACAATGGCAAGCCCTTCAGTCGGGACAACCGGTGGGCCAAGAGGTGAATTGGCACCCATCGTTCAAATCGTCCGCGAGACAGTTGTTGTGACCCCAACACCTCAACCCATTCCGCCCGCCGCCAACAACCAAGCTTGTAACCGAGATCAACACAACTTACCCGACGAAATTGTCATCGGTTCAATCTATCCGTTGACAAACTCGGCCACCATGATGCATGGATTTGCCATGCAGGCAGCCGCCAATTTGGCAGTCAAAGATATCAATGCCCGAGGTGGCATTCGCAATCGAACTGTGCGTCTGGTAGCCTATGACTCGGGGAGCAGCCCAGAACAAGGGGCGCTCTTTGCGGAACGGCTCATTCTGTTTGACTGTGTGGCAGCGATTGTTGGTGTCTTCCACAGCGATGTCGCCAGTGCAGTCAAAGAGGTGGCGCTACGCCATCATATTCCGGTCATCTTTGCAGACCCCTATGCCGCTCGCATTACGGCCGATCAGCAGGCCGAGATATTTCGCATTGCGCCACTGCAATCGATGTTTATTGAGATGATGGGGCAGTGGCTCGCTGCCGTGGGCGATTACAATGAAGATGGCAAACTCCATGCGGTGATCCTGACAGAGAACACCAAGTATGGCAAAAAGCGTGCGCAACAAGCTGAAGAAATATTGCCCGCCTACGGCATTGAGATTAATTGCTTCTATGTCGATCTGCCCACGGATGACTTCTCGCCAATTATTGCCCGGATAGTGGCATTAGATGTCTTGCCAGATGTTGTTTTTCTGAGCTTGCATGACGAAGCTGTGCTGCCGCTGCAAAAGCAGCTGATCGCAGCCGGTATTGCACCAGAACGGGACACGCTGTTGGTCAGCACGTCGTCGGCGCTCGATAGTACCCGCTTCTGGCAACAAGTGCCCGAGGGCAACTATAGCATTGTATTGCGCATTGGGCCTTGGCATTCAACAGTTTCACCGTTGGGCAAGCTTCTCGCCCAACGCCTCGAGCAACTCTTTGGCAGTTGGCCCGCGGCACAGGCATTTGAAGCCTATGACGCAACACTGCTCATGGCCAATGCAATTGAGCAGGCCAATTCACTGGATCCCGACGCAATTATCCAGGCGTTGGAAGCAACCGATATTACTCTGTCAGCTGGACGCTATCGATTTCCCTATGGCCAGCAAAACCGGCCCGATGGCGTCAATGTGCCCACTTCCATGTGGCACCAATGGCCCGACCCCCAGCTGCTCTACCTGCAATACACCGAGCCCAATCAATCCTCAAGCGAAGCGATCGTAATCTGGCCACCGATGCATCAGACCGCTGGCCAACCACTAGCTCCGGCGCTGTTGGAGCAACGGCGGTCGCGGTGAGCCACAGTCCAGCACCACAGCGTGCCAGTCAGCGCGAGGGACGCAGATAGAGATACCAATACGTCTCAGCTGGGAAAAGTGACTTGAGGCGATCATCCCAGAGAAACGCACTTGAATCGCCAACGAGTCGAATTCGCTCGTCAACCGCGCGCAGACTCTTGCGCAACTCATCGGGTAGTGGACCGTCCAACTCCTTAATTGCCTCTTCAATTCGCTGCCGATTGCGCATTTCAAACGGAAACTCGACGTGACACCGCTGTATATCGGCGGAACAATCATCGAGAAACCAGCGCAGGCTATCCAGGCGTGCTTTGATCTCCCGCAGCAAGCGGTTGTGGAACCGGGTTCGCAGACTGTAGATCGTCGAGTCGATCTGCTGCTTTAGTTCGTCGAATGCACGCTGTTGCTCATTGCTCAGTTGGTCACGTTCCCCCTGCAAACGGTAGAGGCGAGTCAACAGATCTCCCCCCGTCATCTGCAACATCTGATCCCCTTTGGGCAAGCGCACGGTAATCGTGCGATAGAGATCATCATTGATAATGTAATCTTCAAGTTCCTCTGCCATTACCCGCACAATAGACAGATCATCGGCTGGTTCCTCTGCCATCACATAACTGCTCTCGCTCATTAGATTTCCTCTCTTCCACCATCATTTATCAATTGCAGACAACTGGCATGCTACCGTCCGTAGCGGGCCAAACTCCTGTAGCAAAATTTCTACTATCGTAGCTCTTCACTATCCACCCAAATGGTTACGGGGCCATCGTTGACCAACGCGACGTTCATGTGGGCCTGAAAGACGCCCTCTTCCACGGCAGCGCCTTCTTCACGCAAGCAGTCGCAGAAGCGTTCATACAGCTCGCGCGCGCGATCCGGGGGCGCCGCCTGTGTAAAGCTGGGGCGTCGTCCTTTGCGCACGCTTCCATAGAGCGTAAATTGGCTGACCACCAATACTTTGCCACCAACATCGGCCAATCCTCGATTGAGCTTGCCCGCGTCATCTTCAAAGAGCCGCAGCCCTGCAATCTTGCGCGCCAGATAGGCCGCCGTCTCTTCGTCATCCTCGTGAGTGACACCCAACAGAACCAGAAATCCCCGGGCAATGGCACCAACCTCGGCACCATCTACCGTAACCGTTGCTTCACTCACACGCTGTATGACCGCCCGCATCTATAGCCAACTTTCATTTGTCCGGCTTGCTGTTGTTTGCCTGAGTGCAGCGCAGCCGACCGCTAGCACCGCAATTTGAGCGCCAATTACTCCCTACCGCGGTCTTGCCCCGCCTCACTATTCCCACGGGTTGACAGGCGAACAACTGTTCTGTATACTGACTCAAGTTGCTGCCTACTATCTCACAAGATAGAGACTCCGCTGCTCCTGAGCGCTCTCCCTAGCCTACGCCATACTCAAGATCTTTGCAACCACACTCGGTACAATCTGCTTTTATACAGAAAGTTACAAAGTCACTGATGAATTTTAAAGTTGCACCTGATCCGCTGCAAAAACTGTCACTGCTCGACAGTGCCACGAGCTTCGAGCCGGCTGGTTCCGAGCCACTGACCGAACAGCAGACGACCAAGACCGCGTCGATCCACGCCCGCCACACGGCCAAGCCGTTGCCGTGCATCTCAGAAGTCACCACCCCGCGGGGGAAAAAGCCGGTGCTCAAGTCGATGATGACCACGGCTTGCGAACGCGACTGCTACTACTGCCCCTTTCGCGCGGGGCGCAACAAAATGCAACGCATTACCTTTTCTGCCGACGAAATGGCAAAGAGCTTTGACACCATGCAGCGCGCACAGCTGGTGGATGGCATGTTTCTCTCCTCTGGCATCATCAAGGGCGGCGTAACCACGCAGGACAAGATCATCGACACCGCGGAGATCATCCGCAAAAAGTACAACTATCGCGGCTACGTGCACTTGAAGATCATGCCCGGTGCCGAGTACGATCAGATCAGGCGTGCCATGCAACTTGCCGATCGCGTTTCCATCAATCTGGAAGGAGCCACGGAGGAGCGCTTGCGTCGGCTGGCCCCCAAAAAGGATTACTGGACCGAGCTTGTTCAACGCCTGCAATGGATCAGCCAACTGCGCCAAACGGAAACGCTCCGCGCCAGCGTGGTTACGCAATTTGTGGTTGGGGCAGTGGAAGATACGGATCTGGAACTGTTGCAGATGAGCGAAGTGCTCTACAAGCAGTTGGGGCTGCGGCGGGCCTACTACTCGGCCTTCCACCCCATCAGCCAAACCCCCTTCGAGGAATTACCGGCAACGCCAGCAGCGCGCGAACATCGGCTCTATCAGGCCAGCTTTCTGCTGCGCGACTATGATTGGCTGCTGGAAGATCTGACCTTTCAGGCCGACACCAATTTGCGCCTGGATGTCGATCCCAAACAAGCTTGGGCCGACGAGCATCTGCGCCACTCGCCCATTGAACTCAATGGGGCGAACCGTGCTGAATTGCTTCACATTCCGGGCATTGGGCCACGCGGTGCCGATGCCATCCTCCGCGCCCGTCGTCACGGCCGCATCAGCGAGCTGAGCCAGCTCCGTCGGGTGGGTATCCGCGCCATCCACCGGGTTGCCCCCTACGTGCTCATAAACGGTCGGGCACCGGAACAGCAGTTGCCGCTCTTGCCAGAAGCGGCAACGTCCGGCACCCATTCACAACAGCCCACACTCTTCTAATCGAGAAATCATGGTAACGCTACTGCTCGCCGGCAAGCTCTTGGGCGAGCAGGGTGGCTAGCCCCGGCTCAATCCAAATGGCGCCGTCCACCTGGATCGCATGTGCGCCCGCGGCCAATGCCTGCCGTGCCTGCGTCACGGAGTGAATGCCACCACAAGCGATCAAGGCAGCGGGTAGCTGTTGCGCCGCCAGCTCGACCAGCGCTGCCAACATGAGCGGGAAGAGCGCGGGCCCCAGAAGTGCGCCGGTCACCAAAGTCGACGGTGGCGGCGTGTCTTGCGGTGGTCGTTCCATCGTCGCAGCCAGTGGGTGATAGGGCAGTGCGCCCACCGGCGGCTGCCCCACAACTAGCCCCACCGCGCCCGCGCCCACAGCGGTTGTGGCCAGCGGCCCAGCCTGTGCCAACGGGAGTTTTACCCAGATCGGCAAATCGGTTGCACGGTGTAATTCGCGCAGGGCCGTGGTCAGCCAGTCGGTGAGCGGCTCTGGCGTGGTGCCAGTGGTGGCAGCGTGCTGTTGATCCAAACGGTCCGGGGAAATGTGAGTTGGCAGGAGCAGCTCGAAGGCACCAATCTGCTCCTGCCCGGTCAACTGTGCCGCGACGGTGGCCAATGTGTGCGGATCGCCATCAGCCAGTTGTACCACAACCGGACAGTTGAGTCGCGCCCAGTAGCGGGCGAAACGCTTGCGTGCGGCGGTGAGCCCTCGATTTTGCAGGCCCGTTGCCAACACCAGCTGTCCTGGCGCGGTGGCCAGCCGTGGCGGGGATGCGCCAGCACGCGGGCGGCGTAGAAGTGGTCCCACCACCACGGCCCCCAACTGTTCAGCCGCCAGCCCCACTGGCAATGCTTCGCCCAGGCCAACAGTTCCACCGGCCAACAGCACGGGCGAAGCGACACCAAATCCCAATTTGTGGCCCGGCGCGAGTTCAATCATACGCTTTCCTTCGTACTCTTTCGTTTGTACTCTTGTCTTCGTAATTGTATGGCTCTGTAGGTGGATGGCTCTGTGGATCGATGGCATAGCACACAGCCCGGTGACGAGGAGAATTCTCTAAAACAGTCGTGCCATGATGGGGTAGGCATGCAGGGTGGCATCTCGATCTTCACCGGCGGGCTCGCGCAGCAACAGCCAACCTTGGTTGAAGCGCTGTGCAACAATCGTGGTGGCAATGGCTGCCGGTGTGGTTGCCATCCCCAAGCGCTGGCCCACATCCCCCGTGTACCAGAGGGTTCCAAATTTGCCGGTGGGATAGAAGCGCGTATCTTCGGGGGCAACCGGCGTGACTAGCGCTTCCGGTCGCTTTGGAGTCAACAATTCTGCGTCAAAATCCTGCCACGCGTGGTCAACACCGTTGTAATTGCCCAAATAGGAGACGAAGATCTTTTCAAGGCCGTGTACATAGATCATGGTACCCCGTTCAAAGTCAAGATATTCGCCAGAAACGTATTGGGCCTGTTCCGTTGCGCACCGAAAGCTGGGACGCAATGAGCGCGGCTTCAACGTTCTGATCCGCTGGTACAACTGGGCATCGGTGACGCTCAGGCAGTGGCCAAAGATTGTGGCCGCGCTATCTGCGGTCACAGTGAAAATAGCCGCTGTGGTTGGGGTAGCTGGATCATTGGTAGGTGCTGCCGTTGCGGAAGGTTGCGGGGTGGCCGTGGCACTTGCTGTCGGCGTGGGGGTCGTCGTGAGCCGTGCCGTGGCCGTCATGGTCGGCTCGGCTGGTACCGATGGCGCCGCAACAGCGGTGGCAGGCTCAGTGTCGATCAGAGGCAGTGGGTATTCCTGTGGATAGAGCGAATCGGCCTCCAAGGATCGTATCTCTTTCTTGGGTGCAAGGAGAAACGCCAGCTTGTCACCGCCCGGTTCCGCCGCCCGTGCCGTTGGATCGCCGGCGTCGTGCGCAATTGGTGTGGAAAATTGCGCAGAGGCGGAAAAGAGATTCAGCAGGTCCTGGTAGGGTTTGCGCAACAGCAAAAACAGCACGGCAAGCGCAAAGATAGTCAGCACGATTGAGAGCACCCATGTCGACCAACGGAGCAGTTTCTGGTCGAGCTCGGCATCAAAGTGTGGATCCTCCACTGGCTCGTCCCGGGTGGCAGTGGTGGTGCTTTGAGCAGCCGTGGTTGTCGCCTTTTCTTCACTGGCCACAGAGACCAGCACATTTTGCGGTGCGGACATGGCCGTGTCGCCAACGGCAACCAGCTCCATTGTCAGCGTGGTATTCTCTTCGCGTTCGGCTGGCGTCAATTGGTCGGTGGTTGGATCGATGCCCAAGAGCAGATCCGCGGCCATGGCTTGGGCATCAGCATAGCGATCAGCTGGATCCTTGGCCAGGCAGCGCTGTAACAGTTGAATGTGGCGCTGTGAGAGCTGACGCTGTACCTCTTCACTGATTTTTACGGAATCGTAGACATGTGCGTGGAGAATCTGGACGGTGGTGCCAGCAAAAGGAGCACGGCCCGCTACACAGCGATAGAAGACAGCGCCGAGCGCATAGATGTCGGCGCGATGGTCAACAGTGCGCTGCCCTTGGGCCTGTTCGGGTGCCATGAAAGCAGGCGTCCCAACCGTACGGCCCCAGGAAGTCAATTCGGGCAGGTCGAGAGCCCGAGCAATGCCAAAATCCCCCAACAGTGGGACCACGGGATAATCCAGCGCGTCCAACACAACGCTCTGGCTGTCGCCGCTTGCGCCAGTTCGCAATAGAATGTTGCTCGGCTTCACATCGCGGTGGACAATGCCCTGTTCATGCGCCGAGGAGAGCGCCAGCGCAATGGGGTATAGTAATTTGCAGCTCTCTTCAGGGGTGAGCCGTCGCCGCATCGCCAGCATGGCAGCCAGATCTTCGCCTTCCACCAGTTCCATGGCAATGTAGGCCGTGTCGCTGATGGGGGTGACTCCGACGCGCAAAGTGCGAACAATGTGGGGATGCTGCAACTTGGCAGCGGTCTGGGCTTCGTGACGAAAGCGGTTGTAAAGCTTTTCGTCATTGCCGTGTAAGAGCACCTTGAGCGCGACTGGCACAGCATCAACAGTATCGTAGGCTTGATAGACGGTGGTAATCCCACCACGGCCCAGCCGTTGCTGGATCCGGTAGCGTCCGATTTCGCGACCAGTCAGATCAAGAAAGCCCGGTTCACGGCCAGCCTCGTCAGCACTGCTCCGAATTTCTAGTTCACCCACTGCACTGCGTGTTCTAACCATTCCTCTAAACTACCTTCAATCGGCATTAAATATGCTGTCTCACCACCGGCCAACGGCACCGTCAACAGTTGCCAGATGTCATTTTGGTCCGAAGCAAATACGATTGTCTGGCCATCGGGACTCAGCGCGGGCAAACCATCCTTGGACGTAGCGCGCCACGTCAACCGCGCCAGTGCACCGGTAGCCAGATCAAGTCGATAGAGTTCCCAATTATCGCCGTCCAGCTGGCGCATGAAGACAATCGAGCGCCCATCCGGAGTCCAGATTGGCCGATGATCCTTACCGGTGGTCAGGCGAGTTCGGCCCTGGCCATTGGCGGCCATTAAAAAGAGCCCAGGTGTATTGCCCTGCTCACCGATATCACGAAAAACAATTTGACTTCCGTCGGGGGACCAAGCTGGATCTTCGCCCAAGCCGAGAACCTGTTTCGTGCTGTTGTTTGCCACAAAAGTGGCAGCAGCCGTGTAGACACGCGGTTTCTCATCGCTCTCATCTCTGCTGGAAAAGACCAGCTCAGTCGCGGTTGGGTTCCAGCGTGCGGGGCTGTTGAGTGCATCTTCTACGGCTCCGGTATAGCGGTCGAATCGTTGATCGATCTGGTAGGGTGTCGCCAGATTAACGCCGCTCAGCCCTTGTGAGTCGCTGCGGTGGCTATAGAATGATAGCTGACTGCCCATGAGCGCAGGCTGCGCACCATGCTCAACTACAATCGTTGCCGATTCCAAGGGACCGTTGGTGCCCAGCGGCACACGCAAAATCCGATACCGGCCATCGACCACCGTCGAATAGTAGATCGTGCCGTTTAGGCGCTCTGCAGCTTCTGTCTCTTCTGCCTCGCTGGCAACAGGCAAGAAACCCTGACATTGGGTCCGATAGTCCGCAAGCAGCGCGGGTTCGGGTTGGTTGGCAACGTAATGATCGAGCCAGGCTAATGCATCGGCAGCTAGACAGAACTGCTGCTCTTCGGCTTGGGCAGTTGCGTACCCCTGATTCGCCGCCACCATGCCATCGAGCCACAGATCGCGCTTGGCCGGCTCATCGATGTAGCGCGTGGTCGTTGCGCTGAGTCGACGCACGTAGCTGCTGGTTTCATCATCGTTCAACAGGCGCACGGCGGCCTGTAAATAATCGGTAACGCTCGGCGACTGAAGGGGTGGATTCACTTCCAGTGCCAGCCCAACATAGGTATCCACGAGCACGGCACGCACCTGGGAAGGCAGAAATGTATCTCCCCATTTGAACCAATAAAAAGCGCCACTGTTGCTCAACAGCTGTTCGTCGATCCGTTGCGCTTGCCGCAGCGGATTCTGGTTATCCAGCACCAGATCCGGCACACCATCCACGGCCGAGAGCATTGCCATCAACGATTGACGGGTCTGTCGCCAATCACCAACCCGGTGATAATGTAACACATCCTCCCACGTCAGTGCTACATCAATATCATCCGTTCCCTGTACGGTATCCCTCTGCGGTGTAGCAGTTGCAACAACGGCAGTGAGCGTTGTGGTGGGCGGCAGGGCGCTTGATGAGAGCGGAGCTGCGTCAGCGCCATTCGGCGCCGGTGGAGCTATTGTCACGGCCACACCCTCCCCCGCCACCGAATCTGCCTCCGGTGGGTCGATCAGCTGTACAGCAGCCGGCGTTGTCAGGTAGACGCCGGGGATAAAGCGAAGCAGATCTGAATTGAGCGTGGTTGCCAACAGGAAGATCACCAACAGCAGAGCCGTCGCAAGCAGAACCCCCAATGGAATGATGCGCAACAGGCCACGTTCCCGGTGGGGCGCTGTGCGGCTCTTTGGCTCGACGGCCGGGTAGCGGGTGGCGGTTCTGGTGCGCGTGCCAGCGAGCACAGGATTGGGCTTGCGCGCGGGCGCGGGGGGAGAGTCGTGAAGGCCCGGAACCAACACCTGGGCGGCTGTTGCAGTGGTGCCGGTAGTTGGCAGCGAAGGCATTGTCGCCGTTGCACTGAACGCACTTTCCGCAGCCTCGTCGGCCCCGGTTGCCGATTGCTGCTGCAATGGCGTTGGATATTGTTGTAGGAGCAGCGCGAGTTCGGCTGCCAATTCCGCGGAATTGGCATAACGAGCCGCGGGGTCTTTCTGCAGCGACTGTTGCAAGACCTGTAGAATCGCGGGCGGCAACATTGCGGCCACCGCTTCGGGTATGGTCAACGCTTCGTACACATGCGCGTGCAAAATTTGGGTGGTGGCTCCAACAAAGGGAGGACGCCCCACCAAACAGCGATAGAGCACAGTGCCCAAGGAATAGAGATCGGCCCGGCCATCCAATGTGCGGTTGCCCGCGCACTGTTCGGGCGACATGTAGGCAGGAGTACCGATAGTGCGTCCCGCGGTGGTCAGTTCTGGGGCGTCCAACGCACGGGCAATCCCAAAATCGGAAAGCAGTGGGATGATTGCATGCTCCATTCCACTGAGCTGAACGCTGTGTGGCGTTCCCGGAGGCACCCGCCGCAACAGAATGTTGCTCGGCTTGACATCGCGATGGATCACACCGGCGTCGTGGGCGTAGGCGAGCGCGTCTGCAATTGGACTGAGGACTCGACAGGCGTCCAACACACTGAGGCTTTCCGTGCGCTCCAGCAATGTGCCCAGATCTTCGCCTTCAATGAGGTCCATGGCAATGTAGCTCAACCCGTGAACGCTCTGGCCAGAATCGATAGTTTTGACAATATGGGGATGATCGAGTGAGCGCACGGTCTGGGCTTCCATGCGAAAGCGCTTCTGCAACACATCATCGGCGGCGTTGTTCAGAACTTTGATGGCGAGCGCCGCGCCATTTTCGGTGTCGCGGCCACGATAGATCGACGCCATTGCCCCAGAACCGAGCCGTTCTTCAATGCGCCAGGTACCGATCAATTGCCCAATATTTAGATCGGTGGGTGTTGTAGCAGCGGCTGTTTCACCCGCTGGCTTGCCCCCACCCTCCGCTGCATCTGCCACGGAGGATGCAGAAGTTTGGACTGCGCGCTTTGAATCAGCCGGGTCTCTTGGATCTGAGTCTGACCGGGGTGCATGGCTAGCTGGCAACGATGAGGATGTTGTAGCAGCGGAATCTTTATGTGCCAGATCTTCGTTCGGTTCGGAATTGTTCGCCGGGGTCTGTGTCATACCATCATAAAAAAATAAAGACTACAGTGCGGTTGGCTTGAAAACGGTAGGTTTCCCGCTTGCCGGAACTACTGTTTTCCAACAGAGCCCACTTTAGCTTAGCAAGGGGAAGCCAGAAGGTTCAGTGCGGTCAGATTCTGACGGACTCTCGCGAGCCGTGCATCGCTGGCCCATCTGCCTCCTCAACATTGCCTCTGTTATCGCGTCTCTCTGCATGAAATTGCGCCAGACTGATTTGCAGCCAGTGTGACGAATGGCATGATTATAACAATAGTGTCATAATATAACAATAGTGCCACCGGAGATGTAAGCAATTCTCGATGTGGCACCAAATGGAAGGTGCCATGGGTGATGTTACAGTGGATGATGTTACAGTGGGTGAGGCTTTCGGTTGCTGTAGTGCATAGACTGGGGAAGTGGCACTCACCATTGGAGCGAGATGCCCTCGGAGCGAGATGCGCACAATCGACGGCTCGCTTGACAAAATTTGTAGAAATGAGCTAGGTTTCAGGAACCAGAGCAATCGGGCAAGCCTGTGTAAACAGTCTCAGTGTGTGATCTCAGTGTGTGATCTCAGCTTGAACATTAGAGAGTGCAACCATAACTGCGCAACAATGAGCGCGCAATAACGAGCGCGCAACAATTAGAAAGAGTATGAACTGTGGGTCGATTTGGTAGATTGATTTGCACGAGTGGTTCCAAAGCTGGAACAGAATACGAATTAACCGATGAAGTGATCACGATTGGTCGGTCCACCAATTCACACATTGTGCTTGACGACCAATTTGCCTCTCGCCACCATGCAGAGCTACGCCGGCATGAAAATGCCTATCAGGTGCATGATCTGCAGAGCAAGAATGGTGTCACGGTCGACGGTGTGAGACTGGCCAGCGGTGGAACTGTTTGGCTGCAGGACAGCAGCGAGATTCAGTTTGCCTCGACGCGGTTTCGCTTCTACGATCCCTCGGCAACCGTCACCGCGCCATCGCTCATTGCCGTGCGCGAGCCGGGGCTCAAGGTGGATATGAACACGCGCCAAGTCTTTGTGGATGGCGAGTTGCTTGCCCCGGCGCTGAGCACAAAGCAGTTTGAATTGCTCTGGTTTCTCTATCAGAACCGGGGACGTGTGGTCAGCAAAGATGAGATCGCCCAGGCGGTTTGGCCAGAGATGGAGGGCGAAGTCTACGACGCCAACATTGACCGCATGATCAGCCGCGTGCGCAGCCGAGTCGAGCCGGACAACCTGGAGGAGCCACGCTTCATCGCCACCGTTCGCGGCTATGGCTATCGACTCATGGTCGAATGACGGGACCGAAACTATGCGAAAAGAGCGACCGCTGCGCTCTTGCCAAAATCGTTCTCCGAGAGAGCCAAAGTCACGCGAACCGCTACACCCTATTCGGCTAGCTCGGCCCAATGCTCCATCGAGGTTTCGAGCGCACGTTGTGTTGCGGCATAGGCGCTCGTCAGTTCTTGAATTTTCTCCAGCTCCTGGGCATAGCTGGCGCTCTCCAAATCCGCTTCGATTTGACTCAGCTTCTGTTCCAGATCGGCAATCTCCGCCTCTTTAGCCGCCAATGCCCGTTCCCGTTTGCGCTCTTCATTTTTGCTGCGCCGCTCCTGCGTTTGCTCCTGTCGGGTAGAGGTTCGGGTCACCGTGGCAGATTGCTTTGCGGCATCGCGAGCCCGCTCGCGCGCGGCCAGGAACGCAGTGTAATTACCGCCAAAGACATGCATGCGGCCGCTTCGCAGCTCCCAGATCTGGCTCGCCAGCCGATCGATCAGATAGCGATCGTGCGAGACGAGCAGAATGGTGCCGGGGAAATTCTCCAGCACCTCTTGCAACACTTCCTGGGCTGGAATATCCAGGTGGTTGGTTGGCTCATCGAGCAAGAGGAAATTGGCACCTTCCAACGCCAACAGCGCCAATGCCAGGCGCGCCCGCTCGCCACCGCTCAACATATGCACCGGCTTAAAGACATCTTCGCCCCGGAAGAGATATTGCGCGAGATAGCTGCGGGCTTCGCCCAACAACATGTGCTTGTAGTCGATTAGCGTGTCAATCACGCTCTTTTCTGGGTTGAGCTTTTCGTGAGCTTGCGCAAAATAACCGATTTTGAGACTGGCACCCAGACGCAGCTCCCCTTCAAGGGGCGCAATTTCCTCCATTAGCGTGCGCAAAAAGGTTGATTTCCCCGTGCCGTTGGGACCAATGAGCGCGGCACACTCGCCGCGTGTCAACTCAATTGGCTCGGCGCGAAAGAGTGTGGCATCGGGATAGCCAATGACCAACTCGCTCGATCGCAACACATAGTTGCCACTGCGCAGGGTCGTCTGCAAGCGTAGAGTGAGTTGTGGTGGGCGGACCACCGGACTTTGCAGCCCCTTGATCGCTTGCTCCACATCCTCTACTCCCCAGCGTGTTTCCGAGATGTTGATCTCATCCATTACCTGGCCCCAGTTTTTGCTGTTGAGCAGATGGAGTCCGCCAGCTTCAACCACGCGCACTTCGCGGATCAGCCGTTTGAGCCGCCCCTTGGCCCGGTCGCGGGTGCTGTCACGGGCAATGTTCCGCTTGACAAAGTCCAGCTCACTGAGAAATTTCTCCTTGATGGCGTCGAACTCATTTTGGCGGCGCTCCCACCGCTCCTGCCGCTGCAACACAAAGGCGCTGTAGTTGCCCCGATATTCTTCGATGCCGCTGCGGCTCATCTCCCAGATATGATTGACCACCCGGTCCAGAAAATAGCGGTCGTGGCTGACAATCAACAGCGCCCCTTCCCAGGTACGCAGTGTGCTCTCCAACCATTCGATCGCTTCCACATCCAGATGATTGGTCGGCTCATCCAGGATCAGTAGATCGGGCCGTTCCAGCAAGAGCCGTCCCAAAAGAGCCCGCGTCTTTTGCCCCCCGCTGAGTTGGCTCAGCGGCGTGTCCCAGTCTTCTTTGCCAAAGCCCAATCCCTGCAACACCTGCGCGATCCGCACATCGATCTCATAGCCGCCGGCCATTTCAAACGCGTCGTGCAGCTTGCTGTACTCGGCCAGCAGCAGATCCGACGCATCGCCTTGGGCCATCTTTTCCTGGAGCCGGTGCAGGTGAGATTCCTGCTCGCGCAGCTCGGTAAAGACCGTCAACATCTCCTGGTGAATGGTGTTATCGCGCCCACGGAAGGCATCCATGGCCTCTTGGCGCAAATAGCCCAAGCGGGTATCTTGGGCCAAAAACAGGTTGCCGCTAGCGGGTACATCCATCCCAGCGAGAATACGGAGCAGACTTGTCTTGCCAATCCCATTTGGCCCCACCAACCCAACTTTGCCATCATTGGGAATGCCGGCGGAGATGCCGAGAAAGAGATCAAAATCGCCGAACGATTGACTGATGTTGGAAAGTGTTAGAATAGACATAAGCAATGACTCGGAACAGATTTGTAGCGGAACTCGCTACCCGGCTTACGATAGTCGATTTTCGATACCGAGACCCCGGCTCAATGGGATCGGAGGTACTTTACGGCATTTCTCTGAAAAACTGGTACAATTACAGTGGCACGATTACAGCAGCACGATTACAGCAGCACGATAAGTTTTCGTGGCAATAGTTTTCGTGGCAATAGTTTTCGTGGCAATAGTTTTCGTGGCAATCAATTGCTCGATCCGCTCTGACAGGCATGAAAACAGCCAAAAGCACGGAGGGCCAACTACTCAGCGGTGCAGACGACCACAGCTATCTATCGTACCATAGTTTTTGTCAAGCGCTGAAAAGCGGTACGACCATTCATTCGACTTATTGTATACTGAACCCGGTTCCTCGCCTGCGCTGCGCTGCCCCCGTTTGCAGCGCAGGCCAAGGGGGGCAGCGACGATTTGAACTAGCGCCGCTGTGCAACCATGTAACACTCACATGACTACGCATCGAGAAGAGCGTACCCGTGGGGAGCAGGCCACGCGCTTGCTGGCTCTTCTCGACAAGTTGCGTAAGTTCAAACTCAAACAAAGAGAGAGGCCATGACACGTCTACGCGATCTCGCTATCAGCATTGGCGATCTACCGACCGGCCCCCAAAATGCCATCACCGATGTCGCCGACATTTTGGTGGGGCACACAACCCTCATTCACGATGAACCGCGTGTGGCACGCACCGGGGTCACAGTCATCCTGCCGCGACGGGGGCAACTCTACAACAATCCCTGTTACGGTGCCTACCACAGCTTTAATGGCAACGGCGAAATGACCGGGAGCCATTGGCTGGCAGAATCGGGGATGATCGGTTCACCCATTGCCATTACCAACACACATCAGGTTGGCGTTGTGCGCGATGCGTTGATTGCACACGAAACCGCTGCACAACCGGACAGCTTCTGGCTGCTCCCAATTGTGGCCGAAACCTATGACGGGTGGCTCAACGACATCAACGCGTTTCACATCACACAGGAAGATGTCTTTGCCGCGTTGGCCAATGCACGGGCAGGCGCGGTGGACGAAGGGGCTGTGGGCGGCGGCACGGGCATGATCTGTCACGGCTTCAAAGGGGGCATTGGCACGGCCTCGCGCGTGGTGACGCTTGGGGGGCACAAATACACGGTGGGTGTGCTGGTACAGGCCAATTATGGCAACCGCGAAGATCTGCGGCTAGATGGCATTCCCATTGGCCGCCTGTTGGATCGCGCCAAAACGCCGACGCCGCGCGATCAACTGCTGGGCGAAAAGCAGGACAAGGATGGTTCCATTATCATTGTTGTCGCAACCGATGCGCCACTGCTGCCCTTTCAGTGCAAGCGATTGGCACAGCGGGCCACGGTGGGGCTAGCGCGGGTTGGGGGCCACGGACACAACAGCAGTGGCGATCTATTTCTGGCATTGGCCACCGGCAACGACCTGACCGCGGCCCCTGCCACCTCTGCCACAGCGAGCGCCAACGAGCCGATTGGCATCCAGATGCTGCCCAATCAGTTGATGGATCCACTCTTTCACGCCACGGCCGAGGCGACTGAAGAATCGATCTTCAATGCCCTCTGCGCGGCCGAAACCATGAGTGGCTACCGCGGGCGCACAGTGCACGCGCTGCCCCTCGATGACGTACAGGAAATTTGGCAGCAGTACCACAATCGCTTATGATCGACCTCGTGCTCTCAAAAGCTGTTTGCAGCTCGGCCAACCCCCGGCGGATCTCCCCGTCTGTCGGTAGCGACAGAGCAACCGATACGCAACTGAACCGCTCGAATCGCACACAGCAAGCAGCACGCACATAGTACAGTGTAATATGAGGTACAGTGCAATATGAGGTACAGTGCAATATTAGGTACAGTGCAATATGAGGTACAGTGCAATATGAAGTACAGTGTAATGTGAGCTTTCTGCTCATCCACTGCCTGGGAATGGGCCCCGGTGCTAGCAAAGAGGCAGGTGAAGCCCGCTAAAGCGGGCGCTGTATCTAGCACCGTCCATCCATGGCGGTGCGGACGTCAAATTTTAGAAATTTATTGTACACAGCACACACGCGGTTTCTGTCCGTAAATTCTCTGGGTCGACGTTGTCGGCTTGGGTGGTGACGGCACCACCACCGAATTGACGGATAGGTTCTTAACCCGGTGCAATACAAAGCAAATAACAGAGACAGTCACAGAGACAGTCACAGAGACAGTCACAGAGAACGAACAGTTTGAGCCAATGAATACTTTTGATCACGAGACCTATTTATCCCCCCTCACCTGGCGCTATGGCGGCGGGGAGATGCGCACCATCTGGAGTGAAGCTCAGAAACGCCGTCAGTTGCGCCGCTTTTGGGTAGCCCTGGCCGAAGCGCAAGCCGAAGCGGGTTTGGTCACGGAAACCCAGGTTGCAGAGCTGCGAGCCAATCAGGATCAGATCGACATCGAACGGGCAACAGCCATTGAAGCCGAGATCCGCCACGATCTCATGGCCGAAATTAAGACCTATGCCGAACAGTGCCCCACCGGCGGTGCAATCATCCATCTGGGGGCCACCTCGATGGATGCGCTCGACAATGTCGATGCGCTGCGGCTCTGCAGCGCGCTCGATCTGCTGATTGGCAATCTGCAACGGTTATTGAATAGCCTGGCCGCACGCATTACCGAAAATGCCCACACACCGGCCATTGCCTTTACCCACATTCAGCCCGCCGAGCCAACCACTGTTGGCTATCGCCTGGCCCAATACGCGCAAGATCTGCTCATCGATCTGGCAGAGATGCAGCGGGTGCGAGCAGAGATTCGGGGCAAAGGGCTCAAGGGCGCGGTTGGCACCAGCGCAAGCTACACACAACTGTTGGCCGACGTGGGCTGGAGCGCGCGCCAGTTGGAAGAGCGAGTGATGAGTAAGCTGGGGCTGCGTGCCTTTGAAGCGGCCACCCAGACCTATCCACGCAAACAAGATCTGCTGGTCATGAATGCATTGGCGGGCATTGGGGCTAGTCTGCACAAATTCGCCTTTGACCTGCGCATCCTGCAAAGCCCCCCGATTGGCGAATGGAGCGAACCGTTTGGTGCCAAACAGGTCGGTTCCAGCGCGATGCCCTTTAAACGCAATCCCATTGCCGCGGAAAATATTGACAGCCTCACGCGCCAGGTGGCGGCACTCCCGCGCGTGGCCTGGGACAACGCAGCCCTCAGCCTGCTGGAGCGCACCCTGGACGATTCGGCCAATCGTCGGATCTTTTTGCCAGAAGCCTTCCTGCTCACGGATGAAGTGCTGGGGCGCGCGCAAAAGCTCGTGGATGGTCTGCGCATCTGGGCTGGACCCACGGCCCGGAATCTGCGCGACTACGGCATCTTTGCCGCGACCGAGCGAGTGCTCATGGCCGCGGTCAACGCGGGGGGCAATCGCCAAGAACTACACGAAGTTATTCGCGAACAGAGCCTGGTGGCCTGGGCTGCACTGCAAAATGGCGAATCAAATCCATTGGCCCAACTGCTCGCAGCGGACCCACTCATTACCAACTACATTCCCGGCGATCAGATACCAGGGCTGCTAGATGCCACGGATCACGTGGGGGACGCGGCCGAACGCGCGCTTGCCATTGCTGCAGAGATTCAGCGTGTTGCCGGCGACGGGCATGTCACAGACGCTGTAGCAGACCGTTGAACATGTAGCTTGCTGAGAAATGTAGCCTGACATTCGATGGTGAGTTGACTCACTGCTCTGGCCGTTGGGAATGGTGCCGGGGATTCCCGTCCAGGTGTGGAGCAGGCAGAAGCCGAACAAAGGGTGCCCATGCAAAGAGATTACGAATACATTGTGCTTGGTTGCGGCGGCATTGGCAGCGCGGCGCTCTACTGGCTTGCACGCCGGGTGGGTGCCAACGTGCTGGGGCTCGAGCAGTTCCAGCTCTATCACGTCAATGGCGGCTCGCAGGATCATTCGCGCATCATTCGCCATTACTATCACAAAGATTGTTATGCTCAGCTCACCCCACACATGTACGGGGCGTGGAACGCACTTGCCAAAGAAGCTGGCATCTCGCCGGTGACCAAGACCGGCGGGATTGTACTTGCCGAAGCGGGAAGCCCACAGCAGGCCCTGGTGGAGCAGTATGCCGCCTCGCTCGATCCACTCCAGGTCCCCTACGAGTGGCTTGACGGGGATGAACTCTGCTATCGCTACCCGCAGTTCCAGTTGCATACGCCAATTAGAGCCTGTTATCAACCGGACACGGGCATTGTTGATCCGGCACGGGGCAATGCAATTCACATTGCGTTGGCTCGTGCACATGGGGCAGCGATTGTTGAAGTGTGCCCCGTGCTGCGAATCGATACCGGTGCCGAAAGCAGGGGCGAAATACGGGTGATCACGGAGCAGGGTACCTTCACCTGTCGGCGGCTGGTGATAGCCTCTGGCGCGTGGACCAATCAGGCGCTCAACGGCACGGGCTTTCAACTGCCGCTGCAGATCACACAGGAACAGGTCACCTATTTCGCCACGCCTCATCTAAAGGAATTTGCGATTGGGCATTTTCCCATCTTTCAATGGGAGAGCGATAGAAGTTACTATGGATTTCCCATCTACGGTGAGGTGGCGACCAAAGCGGCGATCAACGAATCTGGCAAGGAAGTAACGGCAATGATGCGCAGCTTTGCACCGGATCCAATTCAGGAGAATCTGTTGGCGGAATGGCTGGCGGTACACATTCCAAAGTTTGTTGGCCCCAAGCTCTATTCCAAAACTTGTCTCTACACCCTGCCGCCGGATCGGGATTTTGTGGTCGGTCATCTACCCAACCATCCGCAGATTAGCGTGGCCATCGGCGCTGGCCACGCCTACAAGTTCGCGACACTGTTGGGAAAGATTTTGAGTGAATTGGCAATTGATGGGTGCACTGAGTATGATATTTCGATGTTTAGCACGCGACGGCCGGCGATTGCCTCCCCCCCAACCGTAATGCGGCGCAAGTAGCGCTAGCTGCGCTGGCATGTGGGTAGAATCGTTATGGGCGGCAGAGTGATGAATCGATGAGCGCAACAGAAAAAGAGCAACAGGTGAAACAACGAGGGCTGAACCGCGAATCGCCCGACATTGGCGCGGATTCGGATTGGCAGATGATGCCTACGATCAGTTCGCTCTTGCGCATGACCTTTGAAAAATGGTATAGCGACAATATTCCACGGCACGCCGCGGCGCTGGCCTTCTATACCTTGTTTGCCATTGCCCCACTGCTCTTGCTGGCAGTCGAGATCATGAGTCTGATCTATGGTCGCGAAACCGCGGAAGCGCAACTGACTGCACAGGTTGAACAGTATGTCCACAATGCAGAAGCCGCGGCACTCACGCAGACCATTCTCAACAACGCGCTGCCGAGTTCTGCCAATTGGCTCGTCACCGCGGGTATCATCATCGCGTTGATCTACGGTGCCAGCGCGGTCTTTGGCGAGCTCCAGATTATGCTCAACATCATCTGGGGCGTGCACCCCGAAGATGGGGGCGACTTCTGGCAGGTTGTTTGGGAGCGGATTCTTGCCATCCTCATGGTCATCCTCAGCGGATTGCTGATCGTTGGTGGGCTCGTGCTGACGCTCTGGTATGCCGAGGCCGCAACGTGGGCGAGCAGCCGCCTCGCGACAGATGGTAATCTCGATCAGATCACCTACTTTGTGTTGCTGCTGGCCGTCACCGCGCTCGTCTTTGCATTGATCTACAAATATGTGCCCGCTGTTCACACGGCCTGGCACGACGTTCTGATTGGGGCAGTTTCAACTGCGTTCCTCGTCTCCATTGCCCGGCTGGTCATCACCCTCTACATGAGCTACAACCGGATCAGTTCAGTCTATGGCGCCGCGGGGTCGCTGGTCATTCTGCTATTGTGGGTCTACTACTCTGCCCAGATCTTCTTTCTGGGGGCGGAATTCACCCATGTCTACAGCCGAACCTATGGCGCGCGGCGGCGTGGGCAGTTTTCATCTGGCAACACAACAGCGCCACGCCCACAACGCCGGCGCAACCCGTTGCGGCGCATCAATGGTTCACAAATAACAACAACGCCCACCACATCTGAACCACTCGTGGTGAAGGCGGGGGAACGAGTGGCACCCGACGTAGAGATTGAGATTGTAAACCTCAAGGGGCAGCAGGAGTCAAGACGAGCAACAACCACTGCATCGGCAACAGGGGCAAAAACAGATCGAGAAGCGGCGGACGGGACGGCAACAGAGCCAACAGACAAGCCCAAACGCACCTGGCTGCGTTGGCCCTGGCGACGTAGCAACAAAACGCCGCGCAAGACCACGGTGAATATTCCTGCCAGCGAACCGGATATTACCTTGCCCAAAGCAGAACCGCCCACTATTCCCATGCGCACGGAACCGACTGTACGCAACGGTCTACGCCAGTGGATCAAGCGCATCGTGCTCTTCCCGCTCCAGGTGTTGCGCCCCTTCCGCGAGATCATCACGGCCATCGGTGTCATTGGCGCGCTTTCGATTGCGGTGCTCTTTGGCTTTCCTTGGCGCAAATGGAAGTCAGCTGAGCGCAATTCGACACCCGTTGACAACCGGGAACAAATTGACTCGACCGCCGCAGCTGACAGCTCCGAGCAGGCTGGCGGTGAAGAAAGCTAGGGCACCATTCAGCGGAACGACCTAAAGTGGGCTCTGTTTGAAAACAGTTGTTCCGGCAAGCGGGAAACCTACCGTTTTCAAGCCAACCGCACTGTAGGTTCGATAATTTTCGAACGCAATAAACTTCACAGGATGTAGAGACAGTAAGAGACAGTAGAGGAACGCTTCATGGCTCAGCCCACTGCAGTACGCGCACGCCACGTGCAGACTCAACGTCTGCGCACCCATATGTTCGAGGCAGGCACAGCTGGCGAGAGGCCAGTGCTCTTGATCCACGGCAATGTTGCCGCGGCGCTCTTTTACACCGATCTCCTGGCCAACGCACCGGATGGATACCATCTGCTTGCGCCGGATCTGCGCGGTTTTGGCGACAGCGAAACCAAGCCAGTCGATGCCACCCGCGGCGTCCGCGACTGGAGTGATGATCTACATAGTTTGGTCGAAGCACTTGAGCTTGTTGGCCCCATTGCGCTGGTGGGCTGGTCTTTGGGTGGGGGCGTGGCCATGCAATATGCCATCGACCATCCGGCGCTGGTCCACAGCCTGACTCTCATTGCACCCATTTCGCCCCACGGTTTTGGGGCCACCAAGGGGACCAATGGCGAATTGACCACACCAGACGGGGCTGGCTCGGGTGGCGGTATTGCCAATGCCGATTTCGTCAACCTGCTGACCGCCAACGATATGGGCTCAGCCAGCCAGGTTTCGCCCCGCAACGTCATGAATTCGTTCTATTTCAAGCCACCGTTTCGGGTGGACTCAACAGAGGAAGATCGCTTCGTGGCGGCCATGAACCAGACAGCCACGGGCACCGACAATTACCCGGGCAACAGCAGCGCCTCGCCCCACTGGCCCCAGGTTGCCCCTGGTGACCGGGGCGTGCTCAATGCCATTGCCCCGCGCCACTTCGATCTCAGCAGCTTTGCCGCCATCGATCCCAAACCGCCAGTGCTTTGGGTGCGCGGTGCCGACGATCAGATCGTCTCTGACACCTCGCTCTTTGACCTTGGCTTCCTCGGTCAGCTCGGTGCAGTGCCAGGCTGGCCCGGTGCCAAACGCTACCCGCCACAACCGATGATCGGCCAAACCCGCGCGCTGCTGGAACGGTACCAAGCCAACGGGGGCAGCTACCGCGAGGTTGTCTATGCGCACTGTGGCCACTCCCCTCACATTGAAAAGGCGACCGAATTTACCCCACTGCTGTGGGAATTTTTGGGCGCATAAAGCAACACAAAACCCAAGGAGTTATGTATGTCCAAAGCGGTTCCCAGTGACATTGAAATTGCCCAGGCGGCCAAACTTGAGCCGGTGGAGGCGATTGCCGAAAAGATGGGCCTGCGCCGGGCCGATATTGAACTCTACGGCGACACCATGGCCAAGATCAAGCTAGAGACACTCGATGCGCTCAAAGACCGTCCCAATGCCAAATACATTGTTGTCACTGCAATCACCCCCACCCCACTGGGCGAAGGCAAATCGACCACCACCGTTGGGCTGGGGCAAGGTCTACAGCACGTGGGCAAACGGGCGAACATTGCCATTCGCCAACCATCGCAAGGGCCAACCTTTGGCATCAAAGGGGGTGCGGCCGGGGGCGGCTACAGTCAGGTCGTTCCAATGGAACAGTTCAACCTACACATGACTGGTGATATTCACGCCATTACCGCTGCCAACAATCTGCTGGCGGCCATGATCGATAATCACATCTACCAGGGCAATGAGCTCGACATTGATCCCTACAGCATTACCTGGCGCCGGGTCTTGGATGTCAACGACCGCGAGCTGCGCAACATTGTTGCTGGCCTGGGCGCCAAAAGCGATGGCCGCGCCCGGCAAACCGGCTTCGATATTACCGTGGCCAGCGAAGTGATGGCGATTCTGGCCCTCACAACGGATCTGCGCGATATGCGGGAACGATTTGCACGCATTGTCATTGGGCAAAACAGTCAGCGCGAGCCAATCACCGCGGAGGATCTAAAAGCGGCCGGGGCCATGACTGTGCTGATGAAAGAGGCGATCAAGCCGAACCTCTTTCAGACGTTGGAAAACACACCTGCACTCGTCCATGCCGGTCCCTTTGCCAACATTGCCCATGGCAACAGCTCCATTCTCGCCGATCAAATTGGCATCAAAACCGGTGACTATCTGATTACCGAGGCGGGCTTTGGCGCGGACATTGGCGCGGAGAAGTTCTTCAACATCAAATGTCGTTACAGCGGTCTGCGCCCCGACGCCGCGGTCGTCGTGACCACCATCCGCGCGCTCAAGCTACACACGGGCAAATACCGGGTCATCCCCGGCCGCCCGTTGCCCGCGGAGATGTTACAAGAGAATCCAGATGATGTGCACGTGGGCGCTGCCAATCTGCGCAAACAGGTGCAGAACATGCAGCGCCACGGCGTCAGCCCGGTGATCTGCGTGAACCGCTTTGCCAGTGACGCCCAGAGCGAGATCGATGCTGTCTTTGCCGTGGCCAAAGAGCTGGGCGTGCGCTGTGCCCTCTCCAACCATTGGGCCGAAGGGGGCGCGGGCGCAACTGATCTGGCGCAGGCTGTGATCGAAGCTGCCGCAGAACCGACCGATTTTCGCTTCCTCTATGATCTGGAGCAACCGCTGAAACAGAAGATCGAGATTCTGGCCAAAGAGATCTACGGCGCGGGCGAAGTGGTCTATGAACCCAAAGCCAGCCGCCAGATTCGCAGTTATGAGGCCAACGGGTTTGGGAACCTGCCGATCTGCATGGCCAAGACCCACCTGAGCCTCTCACATGACCCCAAGCTCAAAGGTGCGCCCACTGGATTTACCTTTCCCATCCGCGAGGTACGGGCGAGCGTGGGCGCGGGATTCATCTATCCACTGGCGGGCGATATGCGCACCATGCCGGGGCTATCGAAGAGCCCGGCTGCCGAGCGAGTGGATATCGACTTTGCCACGGGCCAGGTAACCGGCTTGTTCTAATGCACTGGCCGCTTCATCTCACAGAGCAACTTCACCTAGAAATTGATGACACATGAACTCATTGACCCTTGCCCCCATGAGCCACGTAGCGGGCACAATTCACCTGCCCGGCTCCAAGAGCGTATCGAACCGGGCGCTGCTGTTGGCCGCGCTGGCCGAAGGCGTGACCGAACTGACCAACCTGCTGGCCAGCGATGATACCACCCACATGTTGGGTGCGCTGCGCCAGCTCGGTGTGGATTGTAGATTGAGTGCCGACCGCACCCACTGCAGCGTAAGCGGGCGGGGTGGCCCCCTCTCGAGCGCCGAACCCCAGACATTCTTTCTGGGCAACGCGGGGACAGCCATGCGCCCCCTCACCGCCGCGCTCTGCCTCGGCCACGGCACCTACACGCTGACCGGCGAACCGCGCATGGAGGAACGACCCATCGGTCCACTGGTCGATACCTTGCGCCAGGCCGGTGCCACGATCAGCTATCTGAAAAAGCGTGGTTATCCACCGCTGCAGATCGATGCGAATGGGCTAACCGGTGGCGAAATCTCGATCGATGGCTCACTCTCGAGCCAGTTCCTCACCGCCATACTCATGGCCGCGCCGCTGGCCAGCACAGAGTCGGTCATCCGCGTGGCAGGCGAGTTGGTCTCCAAACCGTATATTGATATAACGTTGCACATTATGTCCCAATTTGGTGTGGATGTAGAGAATCGTGACTACCAGCAATTTATCGTCGAGGGCAATCAACGCTACCGGGCACCGGGCAAATTTCTGGTAGAGGGGGATGCGTCATCGGCTTCCTACTTTTTGGCCGCTGGCGCGATCAAGGGAGGCACGGTCACTGTATCGGGCATTGGCAGAGCGAGCATTCAGGGTGACATACAGTTTGCCGATGCGCTGGCCGCCATGGGGGCGCAGGTTGAGTGGGCAGCAGATTCGATCACGGTGCATGGCAGCGAGCTGCATGGCATCGACATGGACATGAATCACATCCCCGACGCGGCAATGACCATTGCCACTGCCGCGCTCTTTGCCCGGGGCAAGACAACGATCCGCAATATCTACAACTGGCGCGTGAAAGAGACGGACCGCCTGGCCGCGATGGCAACGGAACTGCGCAAGGTGGGTGCCGCGGTGGTGGAAGGGGAGGACTTCATTGAGATTACGCCACCAGCGCAGCTGCAGCACGCGGCGATCGACACCTACAACGATCATCGCATGGCCATGTGTTTTTCGCTGTTGGCACTCGATCCGGCTGCGGTGACAATCAACGACCCCGGCTGCACCGCCAAAACTTTCCCCGACTACTTTGAAACATTCGAGCAGATCCGCGCAGGTTGAGCAACGGCAGCTCGTGCCCGCAACAGGCCCCACATAGGATCCACAGCGCCTTGAGCAGAGAGCTGCCACGGGTGAGACAGTGCATCGACGTGTGGCAACGCGACAACCGGCCAAAAGCGTAACTCAAAAGGGACTGCCCTGGTGGACAGTCCCTTTTGGCTCTTGATAGTGGCTCGTGCCACCGAAAGATACAGTGGCTGGCCGCGCGCTATTGATTGCGTGCGATCTGTTCGCGTTGCCAGTCGAAATCGACATCCCCGTTGTAGAACTTATCTGGGTGCTCAATTGCCCAGATCTGCTTGCGGATGATCCAGTTTTCCGGCTCGTGCGCCAACCCTTTGCGCCACTCGGCCAGCGCTTCATCACGCTTGCCGCTGTGAAAGAACTTCAGCCCCTGGTTGAAATGAACACGGGCATCCTCGCTGACAAAGTCTTCTCCGGCTGATTCAGCTGGGGTGGCCAAGAGCGGCTCCGCGGCGACGAACTGTTCGGCGAGTTGACGATCATCCGGCTTGCGAATGTCGAAGCCACCAAACTTGGTGTAGCGCACGATCCCCGTCTCGTCGACAAAGAGCACGTTGGGCACGGCGCGAAACCCAAAATGCTCGCCAAGTTGATTTTCCGCGTCGACGGCATTGGCATAGGTGGGCTTGGCCTGTTCCACATAGGGCCGTGGCAATGCCGCGCCCTGAAAGTCAATGGCAACGGCAAGCAACTCGGCACCCTTCGGTTGATTGGCCACATAGAAATCCTGCCAGACCGGCAGTTGCATGCGACACGCTCACCACGAGGCCCACATGTAGATGATATACTTTTTCCCGGCATAGCTTGCCAGATCGATTTCACCGCCGTTGATTCCCGGCAGCGTGAGCTCCGGCATGCGGTCGCCGACCTGCACAATATTGGTTGCTGTAGACATCAGTCAATCTCCTTTGGGCTGCTGAGAGCAGCCCAGCTATCCCACGCAACAGAATTCAGCCTAATCGCGCGTCAGGCGACGATAGGTGAGGCGGTGGGGACGGTCGGCAGCGGGGCCGAGGCGTCGTCGTCGATCTTCTTCATATTCGCTGTAATTGCCGGGGAACCAGTAGATCTGGCTATCCCCTTCAAAGGCAAGAATGTGGGTAGCAATGCGGTCGAGAAACCAGCGATCATGGGAGATGATGAGCGCGCAGCCGGCAAAGCCTTCGAGCGCATCTTCCAACGCCCGCAAGGTGTTGACATCGAGGTCATTGCTTGGCTCATCCAAGAGCAGCACATTGGCACCCGACTTGAGCATCTTGGCCAGATGGACGCGGTTGCGTTCACCACCCGAAAGCGAGCCCACCTTCTTCTGTTGATCGGTGCCGCTAAAGTTGAAACGCGAGACAAAGGCGCGCGAGTTCACAACCCGCTCGCCCAGTTGCAACTGATCATTGCCTTCGGAAATCTCTTCCCAAACGGTTTTGTCTTCATTGAGGCTGTCGCGGCTCTGATCCACATAGGCCAGATCCACAGTGCTGCCCACGGTCAACGTGCCATTATCGGGAGTGTCCTGTCCCACGATCATGCGAAAGAGTGTCGTCTTGCCCGCGCCATTGGGACCAATGATCCCAACAATGGCCCCGGCGGGCAGATCGAAGTCCATATCTTCGTAGAGTAGGCGGTCACCAAAGGCCTTGCGCACATCTTCCGCGCGAATCACAATATCTCCAAGCCGTTCTCCCGGCGGAATATAGATTTCGCGATCCTCGTTGGCACGCTCCTTGTTTTGGGCCAGCAGGTCGTTGTACGCGTTGATGCGCGATTTGCGTTTGGTTTGGCGTGCCTTGGGTGCCATGTTTAGCCATTCCAGCTCGCGCTCCAGCGTCTTTTGGCGGGCAGCCTCGGACTTCTCTTCCCGGGCCAAGCGTTGCTGTTTTTGCGCCAGCCACGAGGAATAGTTGCCCTTCCACGGAATGCCATAGCCGCGATCGAGTTCCAGGATCCAGCCCGCGACGTTGTCGAGGAAGTAGCGGTCATGGGTGACGGCAATGACAGTCCCTTCGTACTGCTGCAGATGCTTTTCCAGCCACGCCACCGACTCGGCATCGAGATGGTTGGTTGGTTCGTCGAGCAGCAGAATATCGGGCACACTGAGCAAAAGACGACAGAGCGCCACGCGGCGCCGCTCGCCGCCGGAGAGCACGGCAATCGATGTGTCGCCGGGGGGGCAACGCAGTGCATCCATTGCCAGTTCCAGACGGCTGTCGAGATCCCAGGCATTGGTGGCGTCAAGTGTATCCTGCACTTCACTTTGGCGTGCCATGAGCGCGTCCATCTCGTCGGGCGTCATCTCTTCGCCAAATTTCATATTGATCTCGTCAAATTCGGCCAGCGCGTCAACGATCTCTTGCACCCCTTCTTCGACGATCTGACGTACGGTCTTACTCTCGTCGAGCTGTGGTTCCTGCTCCAGGTAGCCAATGCTATAGCCGGGGGAAAGCATCGTCTCGCCGTTGTACTCGGTGTCCTCGCCAGCCATGATGCGCAGCAAGGTACTTTTCCCAGCCCCATTTAGACCGAGCACCCCAATCTTGGCCCCATAAAAATAGGAGAGGCTAATGTCACGGATGACTTGTTTATTGGGGCCGTAGCTTTTGCTGACCCCAACCATTGAATAAATAATTTTGTTGTCACTCATAAAATGTTATTTTTCTCACTACAATAGATGGTTTGCCAGCGGTACAACAGCGCACAGCTGTCACGCAACTTTGGGCGACAGCAGACTTGTGTCCCAACCAGCGTAGCTTTGCACGTTATCGGTAATTTTTTCGGGACCATCCTGAAATCCGATTGTGGTACGTAAACCACCTCCTGCCGGCCACGTCGACGCAGAAAATTTCAAGACAGATAGGTAATCTCCCAGTAGTAAAAGTGTAGCACAGGTGAATGGCGAAAGCGAATCATTAGCGACGTCACGCAGGGTGCTTCTCATTCGATTCCCACAGCGGTCTGCTGACGCTCCCACAGGGGGTACCGCGAAATCGCCACGTTGTAAAGTTTGCGCTTATGCGCTACACTATAACTCTCATATGATTGCGGTCGTCTCTCGAGGTGGCATCTTGAACGTGCACACAACCACCGATTTCTGCGTCTATTCCTGTGCAAACGAGGATAACGTCTTACCACCCGCAGATCCGCCCGAATTTAGTATTTGTCCACAAACAATACAGCAGTTTTGAACGCTTGACGGGTGAATCAGCACGCCAACTTTCTAACGCAAATACGGCAGTTGTACGTTGCTCCCCGGTTGCCTTCTAACGTAGGCTCTGTTTAAAAATGGTACTGCTACCCCTTTGGCAGACCACGTAACAATCTACCGCTTGCAAGCCAACCACACTATGGACGCGTGGTAGTAAAGAAAATTTTCAGCAATCACGCTCCTGTAGAGATGACAGGTAGCAATTTGAGTTACAAAGAATCATGCCACGAGCCGTTGCACCACAGAAGCGTGCCTCACCGCAGCAGTTGGTCAGCTCGTCTCTACCGAATCTACTATCCAGTCTCACAGCCCAAAGGAGCACCTCATGAAGCGCGGTGTCATCAGTTTTACCATCATTGGTCTCCCCATTCTCCTGTTTGTCTTTGCGTTGGCGACGCCGGCGGCAGCCAAATCGCTCGCCCAGACAGTGCCCCAACCCACCACACCAGAGCGGTCTCCGGTGGCTGTGTCAGTGCGCCAGCAGTTGCCATTTACCATTACGCTCCGGCCGGGGGAAACAGTGACAGCAGCGGCTGAGCTGACCGAAACCATTGCCATTACATTCGATCTGAGCTTCGACTTCACGCTTGCCGAACCGAACACCACGACCATCACGGCAACGGTGCCTTCGACGGTCTCCTTTCGCATTGGCGATCGGCCCACCAGCACCATGCTTGTTTCGCTGACGGTCGCAATGAGCCCCACCGCCTTGATCCAGGTGGCACCGGTGCCCACGCCCACCCTGACGACAACGGCGCAGTTGACTGGCACCATTGCCCCAACGGCAACCGGCTCGACGACCGAGACAGCGCCTCTGACACCGACCCTGGGTATTACGACAACCGTCCCGCCACAGCTGCTCAACCCCACCATTATCAGCACGGTCGTGATCACAGCCAACTTGCGGGGTGGCCCAGACACGATTTCGGCAATAGAGACGACGCTGCCAGCGGGTCGATCCGTGTTGGTGGTGGCGCAAAACGACGATGGTTCATGGTACCTGCTCAACAATGGACTGTGGCTCGCTGCATTTTTAATTGAAAACCCGCCCACCGATCTGCCGCTCGCCACTGACGAATTGGTGACGACCCTGCGTGCGCGAAACCCCGTCACCCCAACCGTACCGATTTTGACGCCACCGACAGTGACTGAGACGGTGACTGAGACGGTGCCCCTCACCGCGACAACCGCGCCAACGACGACAGAGTCCACTGCAACCGAGCCGGTCACAGCAGAGCGCTCTGCCCAGGACGGCAGACCAATTCTGGTGCCCACGCCCACGCCAGCGGCCACGACACCAGAAGTGACGGTGCCAACCGCGGCCGTCAATGCCAACTTGCGCGAAGGACCGGACACCACGTTCGCCATTAGCGGTGGTACTGTGGCGGGGGAGGCGCTCACCGTGGTGGGGCGCAATGAAGATGCCAGTTGGTTTCTGCTCGATAACGGCGGGTGGATCTCTGCACCGCTCGTAGCCAATGCACCTGATCCAGCCGATGTGCCGTTGGAAACAGCTCCCGCATTCCCAGCAGATGATCCAATTTCGGCAGAAGAGAGCGTGACATCAACATTGTCACTGACCGCCACACTTGCACCGACAGCCACTCCGGCCGCCACAACCACAGCCACGACCACAACGACAGCCACGCCAATCTTTGGGGTGCAAGAAAATATCTACCTCATTCGGGTAGATGGCATTACCGACCGCTACGATTTTACGTTGGCCCGAATTGAGGCATTGGTTTCAGCCGCGCAACAAGATCAGAGTCTGTTGGAGGATCAGGAGTGGATCGTTCAGATGACCACGATGACGACGCTGCTGCGTGCCGCGGGCGAGGAATTGACCACCCTCACACCACCGCCGCTCTTTGCCGATGCACACACACAGCTGCTGCAGGCGGTCACTGCCTACAACAGTGCGGCGGATCAGTTGACGGCCGGGGTCGAGCAGGCGGCGCTCGACGCGCTGCTTGATGCGTCGATTCCCGTCAACAGTGGCGACCAATCGTTGGCCAGCGCTCAAGCCGCGATTGAAGCGCTGACGCCATAGCCAATCACGACTATCAGCCATCGAGCTCGTCTGTTCCAATAAACATGAGGAGCACGGCCAACCCAAGCGCAACCGCGGCAAACGGACCGAGCCCGCGTACCCCAAAGGTGGTGTACGCGGCCGGTCCCGTAAAGCTGGCGAGGATACCGCCGATTCGTCCCACCGCAAAGGCGAGTGTCATCACCTTGCCCCGTTGGGTGGCCGACTGTCCGCTCACCAACGACATGTGGCTGATAATGCCATACTCTGACGTGATTCGTAAGAGGACGAGCGCGACGATTGCCCACGTCAAGTCGGTGTTGAACCAGGGCAAACCAAAGGCGACCAGAGCCGCCCCGCTCCAACTGATCAACACACTGCGGCGCTTGCCCACTCGGTCGGCGATGAGGCTAGCGCCTACGCTGCCACAGAGATCAGCACAGCCGATGATCAGCGCGACTGTGCCAAGTTGGGGGGCCCCCAGTGCATATTCTGCCGCCAGCCACGCGCCATAGGCAATGGCAATGTGGAGCAGACCAAAAGAGGCGAAGGTGCCGCCGATAATGGTCGCCCATGTCGATCTGTGATTGCCATCGAGGGAAACGAGTGTCGCTAGTTGATGGCTGCATCTGCGCAGGATCGCGACTGGCGTCCATGGCTGCCTCACCGCGGGGGCCTGCGCCTGCGCTCGCGCGGTGGGCGGCAATTCTCCATAGGCGACCCACGCCAACAGCAACCCCGCTGCCAACACAAAGAAGGGCGCGCGCCAACCAGCCACGGCAATCAGTTGCCCCATGAGAAAGAGCCCCACAATGCCCGACAGGGCCCACGAATATTCCAAAATGCCGAAGCCGCGCGCTCGCTTGTGATAGGGCAACAGCTCAGCCAAATAGGCTCGCAACGTGGGAACAAAGGCAAAAAAGCCCAGCCCCATCACCACCGCGCCCACGGTCGCCACCCATAGATTGGTGGCGCTCCCGAGCAAGAGCAATCCGACAATGCCAATGGCCAGCTCCAACCGCATGGTGGCTCGATAGCCCCAGCGATCCGCCAGATTGCCAAAGAAGGGCGAAAGCAGCGCCGTGGCATTGCGCGCGGCCAGAATTTGCCCCAGCGTCACCACATCGGTACCCAGGCCAGTCGCAATCAACGTGAGAAATGGATTGAAGAGTTGACTGCCCGTGTTGACCAACAGGCGGGTCAGTACCCCCGCCGTCATCAGGGCAGGATAGGCGGCAAGACGATACCGTGTCGGACTCTGTTCTGTTGAGAGATGTTCTGTTGAGAGATGTTCTGTTGGGGGCTCTGCTTCTTTGCGTAGCATGAAATCCTGTAAACCATTCTTTGCTAACGGCACTCACAGCCGTTTCGAATTACCGAATCACTGAATTACCGCTGCGGGCTGAGTTGACTATCACGGTCAATCGACAGCGGCATCAGCCGCGGAGATCAGATCGGTCACCACGTTGATCTCGTTGTGCAACGTGCGGTGAACGGGGCACTTCTCTGCAATCTCCATCAACCGTTGGCGTTCTTCGGGCTGCAGATCGCCTTCGAGCTTGAGCTCGCGGGTGATCTGATCAATTCTACCGTCGGCATTTTCGCAACTCTCACAATCTTGGGCATGGATCTTGGCGTGGCGCAGATGGACTTCGACCGCGTCCAACGGCCAGCCTTTGCGATCGGCATACATGCGCAGGGTGATGCCCGTGCAGCCGCCGAGCGCGGCCAACAGATAATCATAGGGGGTGGGGCCGAGGTTGTTGCCACCCACGGCCAGCGGCTCATCGAGCAGCAATCCGTGTCCACTGGCCAAGACTTGAGAGGTGTAACTATCTTCGGTCCGCACCACCACTCGATCTTCTTGTGCAGTGGGAAAGCGATCCGATTCATCGGGGCGCGCGATGTATTTCTGCACCCAGGCTGCGATCGTGCTACCAACGTAGCGGGAATCCGCGGCGGCAGTCAACAGATGGTCCGCATCGTCAAGCGAGATAAAACTCTTGGGATGTTTGGCCGCGGTAAAAATTTCGGCCGCATTGTCGATGCCGACGGTGTTGTCGAGCGGCGCGTGCATCACCAACAGCGGTCGCTTTAGGTTGCGAATGGTATCCTGCATTTTGTTGGCCGCCAGATCATCGAGAAATTGTTTCTTAATGGTAAAGGGGCGCCCGGCCAGTTTAACCGTCGCCTCTCCTTTCTCTGCAATTGTTGCCAGTGAATCCATGAAGGTGTGCTTCACGTGTTCCGGGCTGGCGGGCGCGCCAATCGTCACCACGGCCGCGGATGCCGGAATCTGAGCGGCGGCTTGCAATACGGCTGCGCCCCCCAACGAGTGGCCAACGAGCAATTGCGGTGCCATGTATGCTTCCCCCAGAAAGTTCGCCGCCTCCACCAGATCATCAACATTGGAAGAGAAGTTGGTATCGGCAAAATCGCCCTCACTTTCGCCCAACCCGGTGAAATCGAAGCGCAACACGCCAAAACCTTCCTGGGTCAGCGCCCGGCTAATGTTGGTGACGGCCCGCAGATTTTTGGTGCAGGTAAAACAGTGGGCAAAGAGTGCGTAGGCAATGGGCTTGCCATCCACGGGGAGATCGAGCCGAGCAGCGAGCTGCTGTCCGGTACTGTTGGGGAGCATGAGTTTTTCAGATCGCATTGAGATTTCTCCTTCACTGTTCTGCTTGGCTATCGTGCGGTTGGCTTGAAAACGGTAGATTTGTGGGCGGTCTGCCAAAGAAGTCGCACTACCGTTTTCAAACAGAGCCCACTTTAGTAGATCCCGGTGTAAATCAGGCCACGCTCGTTTTGCCGCTTGCACTCAGGTTGAATGGCCTGCTTTGCTGCCGTGGTCTTTATTGCATGGTGTACGAGGTGGGTCGATGTTGTACAGGCTGTTCGTAGAGTATCGTACCAGCACCGGTTGCGCAACAAAGAAGATGGGCGGCAGGAGCATGGATCTCCGGCCATTTTTTCGCGCCTTTGCGCCAATGTAAGCTTGCGCTATACTAGCGCCAACTGCTCTTGTGTGATTCCTTGCTCGTCCCAAAGGCGCTGGCAAGCAAGTGTCGCTGCGGCAAATATTACATAATTCAGGGTACACGGCACATAATTCTAGGCGGGTTGGTGCGAATCACGTTGGACCTACGCACTCATCGAGAAGAGAAGCACGATTGTTGACCGATCGCAACCGGCAAGCTGTTCTCGGGGCGTAGTCATGCCAAATTGATTCTTATCAGGTCGATCCCAATCGAAAGGAATAGATCATGGATATTGCGATTATGGTGGAGGGCCAACATGGCCTGAACTGGCCACGGTGGCAGCGGATTGTTAAAGCGGTGGAATCACTGGGCTTTGCTGGCCTCTACCGCTCTGATCACTTTACCAACCCCAACCCGCCGGAGCTGGATTCGCTGGAGCTGTGGATCTCGTTGGCTTGGCTGGCCAGCCACACCAGCCGCATCGAGTTTGGCCCGCTGGTCTCCCCCGTTTCGTTCCGCCACCCCGTCTGGACGGCACGCATGGCCAAAGATGTGGACAATCTCGCCAATGGACGCTTGATCCTGGGTGTGGGCGCGGGTTGGCAGGAACGTGAGCACGCCAATTTTGGCTTTGATCTGTTGCCGATCCCCGAGCGTTTTGCACGATTTGAAGAAGGACTGGATGTGATCACGCAGCTGTTGCGCAACTCGGAACCGGTGGATTTTCAAGGTGATTACTACCAACTGCAAGCGGCCGTGCTGTTGCCACGGCCAGAGCGACCCGGCGGCACCCGCCTTCTGATTGGGGGCAACGGCCAAAAACGAACGTTGCCCCTGACTGCTCGCTATGCAAATGAATGGAACGGTGTTTTTGTGCCCGCAACGCGCTACGCCGAACTGAACCAACAGCTCGACCATCTGCTGGTGGAAGAGGGACGTCAGCCGTCGGAAGTACGCCGCTCGCTGATGACGCGGGTCATCTTTGGCCGTGACGAGGCCGCGGTACGAGCGCAGTTGGCCGCGGCGGACACCACGGCAGAAGCGGCGCGCGAGCGAGGCATAATTGTGGGCACGGCAGCCGCCATTCAAGAGCAATTGGGGGAGGTTGCCGAGGCAGGTGCGCAACGGATCATGTTGCAGTGGATGGATCTCGATGATCTCGATGGGCTGGAGGCACTGGCCGCGGCGGTGCTCTAACCCCACGCCTTTGGGCCACCGGCCGTTAGCCCGCGCAGGTAATGGCACCGCCCAAACGGAAAAATGCTAGCCAGCGGGATGGCGGCCAGCACGTACGCAGTATCACGCACGCGGCATAAGTAGCAGCCTCTGTTGGGAGACGTTCACAACGATCAACATTCACTGGCTGGGGTACCAAACGGCGCCGTCGTTAGCGCATTCGCGACGGTGCCATCCACATATCGGGGTTGCCCGCCAGCTTCTGTTTGACCGGTTCAGTCACCCGCGCCAGTTCGGCGATCAGATCATCGCTCAGCGTCAGATCGAGCGACGGCAAATTCCAGGCCAGCTCCTCTGGTTTACGGGCACCGACCAGAAACGCAGTCACTCCCGGTTGTTGACGCACCCAGGCGAGCGCGACCGTGGCCATTGGTTGGCCCAATTCGTCGGCAATACGTTGGATATTGGCGAGCGCGGCAAAGACCTCCGCTTCGCAACCCGGCTCGTTGTGTTTGGCCATGGGTCGCGTGCCCGCGTAGAGACGGGTGCGGGCAATATAATCGGGAACTTCGTCGGCATTGGCATAGCGCCCCGTCAGGAGCCCTTGCATGAGCGAGCTGTAACAGAGGATCCCGGCCCCATGTTGCATGCAACGCGGTTTAATTTCATCTTCAATGACGCGCCAGAGCAAGCTGTACGGAAGTTGGTTGGTTTCACAGTCGGAAAGCTCAACCATTGCGGTAAAGTCTTGCACGGCAAAGTTGCTCACGCCAATGGCCCGGATTTTCCCCTGATCGCGAAGTTGGTGCAGTGCCGCCACCGTTTCGGCCAAGGGAATCTCATGATTGGGCCAGTGGATCTGATAGAGATCAATGTAGTCGGTCTGCAGGTTGCGCAGGCTCTCTTCGCACGCCTCGATCACCCCGGCCTGGTGCAGCCGTCCCGCGACCTTGGTGGCGATGATTGCCTGATCCCGTTTTCCAACCAGCGCCCGCCCCAACACTCGCTCCGACGTCCCTTTTTCGTACGCTTCGGCAGTGTCGAAGAAATTGATGCCCGCGTCGAGCGCGGCGTGGACCGTGGCGATTGAATCGTTGTCATCCTGCTCGCCCCAAAAGGTGCCGCCGGCAAAGGGCCAACAGCCCAGGGCCAGCACAGAGACTTGCAGTTCGGTGTTGCCGAGTTGACGAGTTTCCATGGTGGTCTGCTCCCGCTTTGTGCGCTATGTACCCGTACCCTGATCTTCTGAGGCCGGGGGAGGTCGCGGTATGGGCTGAAATGTACCGTTTTACACTGATTACCTATCAGGGGGAGACATTCGTTCTCTGCATATTTTGGTAGATCGCTCAGCAGTATCATAGCGGTGGGTCACTGGTCCGTGCAAATCTTTGGCACCCCATCAGTTGTCCCTCGTTATGGGCACGGAATGGCATACCGGTGTGTGCTATTCCCCTTCCCGGGCAGATTTATCAAAGTCCGGTGCGGATTATCAAAGTCCGGGCAGATTTATCAATGCCCGGGCAGATTTATCAAAGTCCGGGCAGATTATCAAAGTCCGGAAACCAGCACAATGTTGTCCAGGTAAGAATGCGTATTATCCCAGCACAATCGCTTTCCATTTGCCGCTGCGAAAACGCCAGAGGTAGAGTAGACTCAGACCACCGAGATAGCCCAGGGCTGCAAGCCACGCACCCCAGATCCCGCTCTGGAGCGGGAAGATCATCACCCAGACCAGCGGGATAAAGAAGCCCCAGGCCAACACGGTGCGGGCCACCATCGTAAAGGTGGTATCGCCCGCACCGTTGAGCGCGCCAGCCAGGACGATCCCCACGGCATCAAAGATCTGGTAGAGTGCCACCAGCCGCAACACCGCCACGCCCGCCTCGATCACCGAAGCTTCTGCGGTAAAGACCTGCATCAAGGCGGTGGGCGCGATAAGGTAGCTCAAGCCGATCAAGCCCATGCCCAGCATGGCCAGCAGACAGCCCCGGTAGCCCACCGCTTCGGCAAAATCAGGCTGTTTGGCTCCCAGGTATTGGGCCACCAGGCTAGCGGTGGCCATGTTCATGGCAAAGCCAAAAGTGAAAGAGATGCTCATGTATTGGAGCGCGATCTGATTGGCGGCGAGCATCTCTGTTCCCAGCCGGGCAATCAGGGCGAAGAAGGTGCTAAACGATGCGATCTCGATAAAGTCACCCAATCCCATGGGCAGCCCCACCCGCAACACGGACCAGAGTTCGCGGCGCGAGGCGAGCCGCGCCTGGCCCGTGCCAAAACGCTCCCGGTTCGATTTGCGCCAGAGAATGGCTGCGCTGATGAGTGCATTGACCCCGTTGGCCAACACCGTGGCATAGGCCGCGCCAGCTACGCCCAACTGTGGCATACCCAGATTGCCCAACACCAACATCCAATCGAGCAGGATATTGGTCAGCACCGTGATCCAGGCCAGGATCATCGGCGTGCGCGAGTCGCCACGGCCGACCAGAAAGCCCCAGATCACCGCGCTGAACATGATCAGCGGGATCTCGAAAGAGCGGATCTGGAGATAGCGGGTGCCCAATGCGCCGACGCTGCTGCCATCCGCGGGCGCGGCAACGAGCATGACATAGGTAAAAGCCAGGGGCATCAGCAAGATCACCAGCGAAAGCCAGGCAATCATGTTGAGGCTGCGCCAGACTGCCACGCCGATCTTGGCGTCATCGCCTTCGCCGTGGGCGCGACCCACAAAGGCCACCGTGCTGTTGGCCGTACCGCGAAAGAGCATGAGCACGGCAAAGAACATAACACTGGCCAGCCCCACCGCGGCCAACGCTTCGGTGCCAATGCGAGAAACAAAGAATGTATCGACCACGCCCAGCAATGTTTGGGACAGGTTTTGCAAAATCAGCGGGGCTGCTAGCCAGGCTACCTGGCGCGTTAGACCGCTCTGGCCCCAACGGGGTAGTTGATTTTCCGAAATCACAGCCATTTCCACACCTTTTCTCTGTTGAGGTTATCAATTATTGACGGCAAGCTGCCAAATCTGCCAGGATTTTCTGCCCTCTTTCCGATCAGATATATCCTCTATAAACCGTTCTCCGCAACTTTGCAAACTGTGATTCAACTGCTCGCAAAGCGATCTCTTGATTATAGAAGCGGAACGGCGTCGTGGCCAAACCGCGATTGCCACCATTGCAAAATAGATGATAAGCTGGCATCAACATTTTGCTGGGCCAAACCAGTAGGGACGGGCAGAATGGCTGTCGTTGCCGCGCGGCGAGCAGAGATGAACAAATCAGCGCTTGCAGTCCCGTTGTAAGCCCACCCTATTTCTACAGATGAAATCTTTACGGATGATAAAGAGCGTGAGAAGATAGACGGTGAGGAGATGTGAGATGAGAGGACATAATACAGAGGCGAATGTGATTGAGAGCGAGCGGTTGCGACTGATCTCCATGACACCGGCATTTCTCACGGCCTGCTTGGCCGGGGATCGGGCCGGGGCAGAGGCAGCGTTGGGTCACATGGTGCCAGCCGACGCGCTACACGAAAACAGCGTCAAGGCACGGCGGCTGGCCCAACTGCAAAAAGATCCAGAGCTGCAGCCATGGCTGTTGCGCGCCATCGTCGAGCGCCGGAGTGGCGCGATGATCGGGCGCATTGGCTGCCATGATTATCCCGGTGCCGAACATCTGCAGCCCTACGCCCCCAATGGCGTCGAGATCGGCTACGAAGTCTTCCCCAATCATCGGCGGCAGGGCTATGCACATGAGGCCACCGCCGCGCTCATTGAGTGGCTGCACAGGGCGCAAAAGGTGAACCAATTCGTCCTGAGCATCAGCCCCGACAACCTGCCC
Organism: Caldilineaceae bacterium; assembly: GCA_965228585.1. Taxonomy (GTDB): domain Bacteria; phylum Chloroflexota; class Anaerolineae; order Caldilineales; family Caldilineaceae; genus JAHBVH01. The sequence goes on along the minus strand of CBDDHX010000002.1, from coordinate 193,699 downwards.
TCGCTTCGGCTCGCGGAAAAGTTGGGATTCCAGTTGGTCGGCCAGTGGGAAGATGAAGAGGATGGTCCTGAAGAGGTCTTTGTCTTGCAGTGGCAGGAGCCGAACCGCTCAGCGTAATCTGGCGGAAGCCAACAGCTGATCCAAACTTACAAATCAGTTGACAGCACCAGAGGCAGCCTATATACTTGCCGTTGGAACAGGCAGTAGAACTTGCATGGCGCTACAGGTTGTGGAGCCGTGGTTTTTGGGATAAATATCTTTTTCAACAGCAACAAAAAATCTGTAACTGTGACAGGTCCAGAAGACTATAAAACACGCCAGGTAAAAGAGATGTCACACTCAGAGCTTGAACAATTAGCAGGGCTGCTTCACGAGCGCAATGCTATCGCAAGACGCATTACGGAGGTGATCGGTCGTCCTGCACAGATTGGTCATGTTGGTGAATTCATTGCGTCCCGAATCTTCGACATCCAACTTGAATATTCGGCCGTGGCCATGGGGATTGATGGGCGATTCAAAACCGGTCCACTGAAGGATCAAACGGTAAATATAAAATTCTATGGGAAGAAAGAAGGATTACTGGATATTCGGCTGGATGCACTGCCAGACTATTTTCTGGTAATGACCGGACCCAAATCCCGCTTCATGCACTCCCGAGGTCAAGTACGGCCCTGGTACATTGACTATGTATTCTTGTTCAACGCTGACCGACTGGTTGAGCAGCTTACGTTGCGGAGAGTCAAGATTGGTGTTGCAACCAGTGTTGTAACAGCTGCGTGGGATGCCGCCGAGATTTATCCGCTAGCACAGTGCGGGGAGTATTCGCTTGCCGAGCATCAAATCAACATGCTGCAGCTCTTTGGATCGGGTGGGAACAGTCAGTCGATTTCCGCTTGAAGCTGTCTGTGAGCAGGCATGACGATGAGAGCGCCGAGCGACCAATGTCTGAATTAAAATAGCAATGAAGCAAGAATTGACAGACGCGGTATCTAGCTATCGCCCAATTGAACAATTGGTGCCATTGCAGTGGCAACACAGCGTAGTTGTCGCCAACGGGATTCGGCAGCATCCGGTGCGCACGGGAGGTAAAAAGCCGCCGTTGCTCATGAAGATGTGGTGCTTACACTCATGGAGCAAATTCCACAACTGCAGTGGCAACAGATTGAAGGCAGTGGTCACATTCTGAGCCGCGGAAGAACATTTGAACAAACGCTCACCGCCATTGATGTCTTCGTGAAATCCACTTGACTGCTAGGGGCCACAGATAATGAGCAGCCCTGGGCAATGGTCACGAAAGACCCAATCCTCATTGGCTTCGAGTGTACCCAGCGCAACGCGTAAGAGCAGCACAACAAAACCAAACTTCCTAAATTCAACGTCTGTAGCGTGATGAATAGACAGTGCTAACGCACAGCGCCCGCTAATGAAAGTTCAGAAATTCTATCTGAACAGCGGATCACGGTTACAACCTTCATAAGCAGACTTATTATACGCCACAATCTGTCCGCCAAATTCATAGCTCATGCCGTTTCCAGCACCAGGGCGTGTTTTGGCCAGCGTTCCTTGCGAACGCCTTTGACCAGCAGCCAGATGGGGAAGGCAATTTCGGCAACGGCAATGACCGTGGCGATTATGCCGGGAGTCGTGGTATAGCCAGAGATCAGCAGCAGCCCCACCGTATCAACGAGATACCCAAAGCCCGCGGCGATGAAGAGCAACCCCAGCACGCTGGGAAAATACCCTGACCGCACGATCAAGTACCCCAAGATCAACACGTGCGGGACCAGAAAGGCAATGCCGATTGTAAAGCCAATGCCATGGGCATCGAGGAAGAGCATTGCCAGTGCCTGCACCTGTTCCGGGTCAAAGGCCAGCGCGTAATTGTCACCCTTGATCAGTTGCAGCACAAAGTAGTAGTTGAGCAGATTCAAGCCGTGGATTGCTGTCATTGCCAGCCGAGAGATGGCCGCTATCAATGACAGCGTCTTGTTTACTGGCTTCAGCAACAGGTAGAGCACCACGGAGAGCACAATCTCGCTCAGCAAGATTATCAGCTCGCTACCCACCGCACCGATCCGAAATAACGATTCGTTGGCGGCGATGTTGGCGACTGTCGCGGCAGCGTCACCAGCCACAATGAACTGCTCGGGGATGACAAAATGTGCAAAGATCGCGGCGATGGCAATTGTTAGATAGAGCACAGCAGCCAGCCGTGCATGGGCAGACGGGGACAATTCACGAAGATTGGTTTGCATGTCAAATTCTCCTGTTGTTTGGCTATAATTCAATGGCTTGACGCTTTACCGAAACATCTGGCCAGCGGGAAAGCAGTGCAACGAGCGCAGGGGTAGCGCCAAATCGCGCACCTTTTTCAGCAGCCCATGCAGGGCAGCCTGGTCAGCAACCGGGCCGATCAAGACCGTGTCCCCATCTTCCGTCAGGGTGATGGCCATGCCTTCAAACCAGCTCGCCCGGCGCACATCCAGATGCCCTTTGAGGCGAATCTCAACGATTTCAGGTGGGGTCTGCTTGGTCATCCTGCAATGCCTCAGTTCTCTTCTAGCTGCGGCTTCACGGCCACAGCACGATCTTTTCATGACCAAGAGAATATCACCGAACGTGGTGAGTGGTCATCACCAGATCTGGTGATCGATCTGGTGATTTCGTGTGGTGATGTGGGGATGAACAGGGTGTGCGGGCAACAAAACAAGCCCCGGCAGGGTATCGAACCAACTGCCGGGGCTAAGCGATAACTGTTAGCTTCAATCTGTGCCGGATGTGGATGAACCCCATTGCTTGTCTGCAACAGGTGCACATGCTGAGACTTGCATGAGAAGTGGCATTCTTTGCCGGTAGATTTCTTGACGCTCAGGCGTAGCGGTCAGTTGTAGGGTATCTCTTTACATCTCCATGACTGACCGCTACGCACAAGAGACACTCTCTTTGCCGGCATGCTAGCCGGTTCTGGTCTGCCAGCTTACCCTCTCCAAAGTTGGCTCCACAAACCATTCAGTGATCAACACTCAATCTACAACAGACCGAGTTCTCCAGCGCGGCGAACGGCAGCGCGTCGACTCTTTGCACCCAACTTGGCATAAATGTTCTTCGTGTGCGTACGCATTGTGTTCAGGGAGATCATCAGCTCGTCTGCAATCTCCGGGCCGGTGAGTTCGGTGGTGAGCAGCTTGAGCACGTCGAGCTCGCGCGTGGAGAGGGGATCGGGAAGGGTTGGGGCGATTCGTTGGGGGCTTGGTAGTCCATGGATTGATGATTGGGCACCGGCTGCTTCGCCAAGCGCGGCCAGCACCTGCTGTGCAAAGAGCGGTGCCACGCCCGCGGTCAGCGCCTCCCGCAGCAGCGTCGTCAGCAGCGGACCTTCATCCACAAAGGGGCGCAACAAACCGCCCGGCGCGGCGAGCGCCAGCGCCTCCCCAACTGTTCGCACCGCCTGCATCGGTTCGCCCACTGCTTGCTCCGCCAGCGCTTGCAGCAGCAACAGCTGAAGCCGCTTGTCGGTCCATCGGTACGCTTCTCCCTGTTGCCCTGCCAGCTTCAACTGTGCCAATGCCGCGTGCGGATCATGCTGCGCGAGATGAACACGTGCCCGACTCAGCGGCAGATCATGTGACAAAGCTAGCCGCGCGGCCGCGACCAGCGCGCCTTGGTACAGCAGCGTCTGAATATGCACGGACGCGATCTCTCCCAGCCACTGATCAAAGTGCTGCTGCTGCACAAACTGCTCCGCTTCGGCCAACAAGATGAGTGCCGCCGCGGCATCCCCCTGCGCCAGCTTGACGCGCGCCAGCAGGATGGCACAGGCAGCGGGCGTATCTACATTCTCCAACTGCCCTGCCAATGCCATCCCTTGCTGCCCATACCGTTCCGCGCCAGCCAAATCATTCCATTGATATTGGATGCGCGCCAACCCCACAGATGCTTCGCACGCCACGGGCCACGGCGGGTCGCCAACCAATTGCAAGACACGCCGAAAGGATGCCGCGGCTTGGTGGGCCTGGTATTCTGCCTCCTGGATTTGGCCGATAGAGGTGGTGGCGGCAATTTCCATCATGATGTTGCCAGCTTTCTGGCTCTGGGCAATGGTCTCAGCGTAGGCCGCGGTGGCCGCGGCCCGCTTCCCCTGTAGCTGATAGGCATAGCCGAGTGTCCAGGTCGTGGTGGTTCGCATGGATGCATTGTTCGGGTGCAGCAGTTCCAGGGCACGGCGCGCCTGCGTGATAATTGCATCTACCTGGTTTTTCGGCACACCCAACATCGACCGGATCGCTGCAATCTGGCCATACAGGTCGGCCATCTTCTGATCCGCAACATTCTCTGGCAGCGCGCGTTCCGCGGCTTGCAGGATTTCCTCGATGCCATCTTGCAGGTGGCCAGTTAAGGTAAGCACAGTGGCGTGGGCTACCCACAAGGAAGGTCTGGCCGCGAATTCGGCCTCTGATAGGGTTGCCAACCAATCCCGCACGGGAAGCGCTTCACCCCGAAAGTAGAGAGGTACTCCTTCACCCTCAATCAGGCGTGCCGCGCGCGCCACATCATTGGCCGCAACCGCGTGCTGAAATGCCTCCAGTTCCAGGCCATTGGCCCCATACCATTGGCTGGCCCGCATGTGAAGTTCTCGTGCATCTGCCCCCTCTGCTGCTGGGGACACCTGTCGCAGCAGCTCTGCAAAAAGATGGTGATAGCGGTACCAGCGTCGCTCGTGATCCAGCGGGATGAGGAAGAGATTGACGCGCTCGAGCGATTCCAAAATCTCCTGACCATTCGCTGCACCGGTCAGCGCATTGCACAGGGGCGCGGTCAATTGGTTCAGGATAGCCGTTTTCTGCAAAAATTCCAGAATGTGTGCTGGCTGCTGCCGCAACACCTCTTCCAGCAGGTAATCGAGCACGAAGCGGTGGCTGCCGGTGAAGGAATGGATGAAACCGGCCACATCTGCCTGGCCACGCATGGAGAGCGCGGCCATTTGCAGCCCGGCAATCCAGCCTTCGGTGCGCGCTTCCAGCGCAGCGATCTGCGCATCTGTTACAGGCAGCCCCATTACATCCTGGAGAAAAATAGCCGTTTCCGCCACGCTAAAGCAGAGATCAGCCGCGCGCACCTCTGTCAGCAACCCGCGCACGCGCAGCCGCGCCAAAGGCAGGTTGGGATCCTCGCGCGTGGTGATCACCAGGTGTAGCTGTGGCGATGCATTCTCCAACATGAATGCCAGCACCTCGTCAATCGGCCGCGCATCGACGACGTGATAATCGTCCAACACCAGCAGCAGTGGCTCCGGTTGCGCCGCAACATCGTTGAGCAGAGAAGTGAGCAGGGTGGACATTGGCAGTGGCGAGGCTTGCAACATCGCCTGCGCCGATTTGCCAATGGTGGGATCGATACGCTGCAACGCGGCAATGATGTAGGCAAGAAAGCGGGCCGGCGCGCTATCGTTCGCATCCAATGAGAGCCAGGCGATTTGGGTAGGTAGCGGCGTGTGGAGGGGTGGGGTGGTGCTCGCGGTTTGGAGGGCATCGATCCAGCTGCTGACCAACGTTGTCTTGCCAAAACCGGCCGCCGCGGCGATGAGGGTCAATTTGCCGCCCAATCCCTGGTTGAGTCTTTCGATCAGGCGCGGGCGGGGAACGAGCAAGGGTCGCGGTCGCGGCAGATGCAATTTGGTTTGCAACAAGTCGTCGGACATGAAATTGTTATATTCAACATCTATCGTGCGGTTGGCTTGAAAACGGTAGATTTTTTGGTGATCTACCAAAGAAGTAGCAGTACTGTTTTCAAACAGAGCTTATCGAGCAATCATTTACATGTTGCACAATGGAGAAATCAGCGTTCTCTGACGCTCGACGTGCGCAGTAGAGAATGCTCACTCCGCAAGGTGCAAAGTCTATTTGCTTGCTCTATTACTTTAGGGCGCTCCCCCTCGCGCGGGAAAGGTCATTACTCAAGAATCACGCATGTGTAGCGAGAGTAGGCAGCAACTTGCGTTAGAAAGATTGGGCGTGGCCAGCAATGATGCCGCGTGGCGGGACAAGCTCTTTTGCCCACTTCACGATTTCGATTCACCCCATGCTCGTGGCCAGCCTTTACAATCGCGTCGCACATCGATTCAAGCCGACGCGCTCAAACAAATGAATTCATTCATAGGTAGCTGCAATTGTGCCAGCGTGGCTGCTCCAGCGTGACTGCACCAGCATAAAGGTGGATCTAGCGGATTGATTTGCACAGTTTATGACTGATTGGCTCGTAGCCAAGTTGTCGATAGAACGCGATCGCGCCCTGATTGAACTCGTAAACATTTAACTCGACAGCGTCGGCACCGCTCGCGATGGCCCACTGCTGGATCTCGTCCATCAAGCGTGCTCCGATACCTTGCTGTCGATACGCTGCTTTTACCACGAGCGTCTCTACGACCACATACTTGCGGGGCACGAGGATAGACAGGGGCGGTGTGCTTTTGAGTGCCGCCTGCACCAACCCGAGCAAGTTCCCTTCACCTTCGCCAACAAGTAGCTTGACCATCTGATCGGCAAGCAGGTCAAGAACAAATTCCCGGTCGCGAGCAGGACCATTTGGCGCTTGAAAGCGGTCCGCTTGGTGGGCGCGGTGTAACTGATCTGCCTCATCAAAGAGGTTGCACAGATTTTCCCAGTCGTCCACTGTTGCTTCACGAATTACGAGTGCCATGAGCTCACGACCGTCTCTTTCTGCGCGTCTATCGCGGTTTTCGCCGTTTGATCCGTATTTGTTCGTGGGCTACATATCGCTCAGCTGCTACCTTACCCACCTTGCTCTCACGCTCGATCTGGGTTCGCAGCCATACCCCCAACCGCAAAATCTCTTGAAATTCTTCCGCCAAATAATCCCAACGGTAGTTGTTGCAAAATCGGTGGGCTGGCTTAGCCTAGCTGTGGGAATCCGTGTTGGTCACGGTGATATTGGGAGTCAAAGGTTTGCATACTCTTGAACCACTCGTGGCGTCCATCAGAAGCTTCTTCAGCGACGCTGGCCACCAATTCTTGTTGCTCTGCCGCGGAGATGGGCGTGAAGTCACGCGCCATGGCTACATCCTGTTGCAGATTTTCCAGCGATTCTATGCCACAGACCAAGGTGCTGATGGGTAGCGACAAGGCAAATCTGCGACATTGCTCAGCACTCAGGCCCACTTCTGTGACCAGTTGTCCTCGCCCGCCCAGGCTTTTCATCCCGATCACGCCAATGTTACGCTGGTTCAAAATGGGCAGAATCTCTTTTTGGAAACTCCGATAGTGGGCATCCAGAACATTGATGGGCATTTGGCAAGTGTCCCAATCAAAATCTTGGTCCAACATACGTTTCAAAATGTGGGGGCTCTTGTGGCCGGTAAAGCCAATAAACCGGATCTTTCCTGCCTGACGCGCAGCCACTGCCGCTTCCAGGGCCCCGTCAGCTCGAAAGATCCAATCGGGATCATTGTCATAGTTGATCTCGTGGAACTGCCAGACATCGATTACATCAGTCTGCAATCGGCGTAAGCTCTCGTGCAATTGCTCCTCGGCGGTTTGACGGTCACGCGCGCAGACCTTGGTCATGAGTGTGACCTCATCACGGCGATCTTTGAGGGCCAGCCCCATGCGCCGCTCCGATTCGCCGTCGTGATATTCCCAGGCATTGTCCATAAATGTGACACCGGCATCGATTGCCATGTGCACCAAACGGACTGTCGTCTGTTCATCAATCTCTGGCCGGACACAGTGGCCTCCGCCGAAGCCAATGATGGAAACCTCTAGTCCACTCTTGCCTAACTTGCGAACAGGCAAACCGCCTTTGTTGCGTTGCAGATTGTTGGTCATGGTCAATCTTGTCTCTCTTTCTCGTGGGTTCGTAGCAGTCGATGTTAGGTACGGCTCATTCTTTGCGCCACCGTGAAAAACACACGTTCATCGTTCAGGATCATGTTGCCCGCGCCCCATGGTCGGGGCGGCCATCAATCCTGCGGAGCTAGCTGGTTGGCTGCAAGGATTGACACCGGAGAGGCAAAGCCGTCAGACAACTGCTAATTTTGGCCGCATTGATAATCCAGCTCCGCTTTGAAAGATTGCGCACACAGATGCACTTGTCCTCATTATAGCAGAAGAACGGAAAAAGCGGATCGAGTCAGGTACAACCATCTTGTCCCTGTTACGTACACATAGTTATACGTTCACATAGTTATATGTTCACATAGTTGCACTTTGGGCTCTGCAGCAGAGAAAAAGCGAATCGCCGGCGGGGTGGTCGCCACACCGATTGTAATCGAGCGGAGACAAGGGCAACAGGAATACAATTTGTCAGTTTTGCCAAGGGGGGAAATCTGATGGCACCCTTTACATCCAACCGGGAACGACGACTTTGGCTCTGGACAGTGGCCGTGGTTGTGGGGATCTATGCCACCCTTGGCTTGGCGCGAACGCTGGCCGATGCACTGGGCGATAGCGGGTTCTTGGACCCAGTTTTGTTCAGCCTCGGCATGCTGTTGGTCCTGGCGGCCGTCGTGATGCAAGGAGTGCAGCGGCGACCGCGCGGTGTCGAAGTTGGTATACTGTTGGGGGTTGCAGCCGTCTACCTCATGGTCTTCACCCGGATGGCGAGTCCCGTGGAACGCTCCCACCTAATTGAGTATGGTGTGGTGGCACTCTTTGTCTACACGGCGCTCACAGAGCGAGCGAGCCAAGGTCGCCACGTGCCCGCCCCTGCGCTGCTCGCCATTCTGTTGACCACGCTGATCGGTGCGGTCGATGAGTGTATTCAACTCTTTCTGCCCAGCCGCGTCTTCGACCCTATCGACATTCTCTTCAATACGCTGGCGGCTGTGATGGCGGTCGGTGCGAGCGTAGTGCTGCATTGGGCGCGAGCACGGTGGTAAAAAGTGCTGCGTTGGGCGCGAGCAAGGTGGTAGAGAGTGCTGCATTGGGCGCGAGCACGGTGGTGGAGAGTGCTGCGTTGGGCGCGAGCACGATGGTAAAGAGTGCTGCGTTGGGCGCATTGCACCCGTTATGCGCGTACCCGTTATTCGCGCACTGAAGCCAACCCCACCAGCGCAATCAGAACCATTCCTGCCCACAGCAAAAAAGGCAGACTCAACCCCAGCCCTTCCAGGCTATTGCCCAGCGGTGGGGCGATCACATTGCCCAGCATGGCACAGCCCACGGTAAAGCCGGTTGCCGTGCCCGCATACCGAACGCCTACCCCCTTGAGTTCCAACACTTGGGTCATGAAGATCGCCATGAAGCCATCGCGCGTTAGGCCAGCCAGGATCACCGCCACCCACACCAACGGTCCACTTGCGAAGACCAACAGCGCAAAGCCTACCCCCGTCATCGCCGCAGAGACCAGCAACAATTCGCGGCGTTTGCCCAATCGATCCGAAAGCAGGGCAAAGGGTATGGCCGCGCACATGCTCATGGCGTGAAAGCTGGCCAACGCACTATCGGCCGGGGCCGGTTCCCAGCCAACCGCGCGCAAATAGGAGGGAAGATAACCAAGCGTACCCTGGATCGCGCCGCTGAGCCCAAAGAGCGTGAGGCCAAGCAGCCAGACATTGCGCAATTGCGCGACGTGACGCAGCCCGGCCCAGAGCGGTGGCCGCCGTGGTGTAGCGATTGCTGCAGTGGTGGCGGCCGTGGTCTCTTCGTTTGTGGTCGCATTGTTGGTTGTGTCCGCGCGCGGTGTGGCGCGCGTCATCGACCAAATTGCGCTGAAGAGGATGGCAACAATGCCAAACGCAAACATAACATTGCGCCAACCGCCCAGCCACGGTGATAGCACCGTCGCGCCAAGCAGCGACCCCAGCATAAAGCCCAGCGCCATACCTGTCGCCACGATCCCATTCGCCATGCCCAGTTGCCGCCCCGGGAACCAAATGCCACAGACTTTGTGAATAATGGTGGCAATGACCGGTGTTGCCAATCCATAGAGAAAGGTGGTGATCATCAACAGGGCGTAACCGTTGGCAAAGCCACGCAGCGCACCAGTCACGCCAATAAAGGCACAGGCGATCACCAGCGTGCGCTTGGCCCCAATCGTATCCCCAATGATGCCCCCCATCAATCCCATGACGATCCCCGTCAACGAAGCAATGCCCCAGACGAACCCGACCTGAACAATCGAGAGGCCCAGGTCCGCGGCAATTTCTGGAAAGAGCACCGGCAGCGCCATGCTGGGCATGCCCATGACCAACGTAAAGGTTAGGGCCGCCAGGGCAAGGATCAGCCAGCGATAGGGCACCGTGGCAATTGGAGAGCGGGGAAGAACAGAACTTTTCATAGTTGCCTACATTCGAGTGCGTCTTTTACGTGGATGCATGGTTCGGGAAACCCGTAGTGCGGTTGGCTTGCAAACGGTAGATTTTTTATGGTCTAACCAAAGAAGTTGAACTACCGTTTTCAGACAGAGCTTGCTTTATGACCAGAAAACAACTTGCTAATTATAATCGATCCCATCTGTTTTGGCGGTATTCGCCGGTGAAAAAGCACCATTCTCGTCCCCGAGCAGATGCGTAACCGTTTTGGGCCACTGCAAGCAAATCAGCACGCCGGTGACTGCACCCCCGGCATAGGCAGATTAGCGCAATTGGCAACAGAATTCACCTGAATGCACGGCGGATTTGCACTCTTGCTTTGGTCTTGGCTGTCAGCTATTTCGTTGACTCTCAATTTGTGCTATTCTGGCAGTACGGTTGGCTTGAAAACGGTAGGTTTCCCGCTTGCCGGAACTACTCTTTTCAAACAGAGCTCACTTTACGGTGCGGTTGGCTTGAAAACGGTAGGTTTCCCTCTTGCCGGAACTACTCTTTTCAAACAGAGCCCACTTTAGCAGTACACAGCGGCAAGCGGACAACTATGCATCAGATAAGTCTCACCACCGGTCGCTGCTCATGGACAACCCATTTGACGTCACACGACTATGGGCAAATCGCACGGGAGTAACTGGGCGATCTTCGAGGGGTTTATCTACCAGCCGTGGAGTCTCGTTGCAGCAATTAGAGCAGTTGGGAGGACCATATGGAGACCTACGTATTTCATGTGTCGCTACCGGGTTATGGCCGGGTCTGGCGCAAAATTGAGTTATCCAGCAGCGCAACGCTTGAAGAACTTCACATGGCGATTCAACATGCCTTTGCTTTTCAGAACGACCATCTCTATTCTTTTTTCATGAGTGGCAACGCTTGGGACAGCGCCACGGAATATGCGCTGCCCGACGACACGATGCCGTTCGGCATGGCCAGTGTCGTCGGTGCTGGTGAGGACGAAGAGGACGAAGAGAGCGCAGAGGATGAGCCAACGGAGATGCCAACGGGTGAAGAAGCACGGGCGATCTTTAGCGAGCTGCAAAGCAACCCGGAGCTACGCGAAAAATTATTGCAAGGCATGGCGGCTCAACTGGGCCTGCCACCAACGATGGTGCAGATGATCGTCGGCAATTTGGAAGAGCTCTTTGAGCAGGCGTCGGATCAAGAGCTAGACGCGATCCTCAACATGAGCGCTGACTCGCAGCAGGCAGGGTTCGTGGACAACCTGGAGGCAGCCGGTGATGTGCAGACGACGACACTGGCGTCGCTAGACTTGCAGCAGGGCAAGCCCTTCCTCTACCTCTTCGACTATGGCGATGAGTGGCATTTCAATGTCAAATTACATGCCATCAATACAGAGGCCGATCGTACACTCGCCTATCCGCGCATTGTGCAGAGCGTGGGCGATGCGCCAGAGCAGTATCCTGATTGGGATGAGGAAGCGTAAGTGACTCCGTGCAGCGCTGCACCCGTCAGCCTGTCTTGGTAGCTGTTCTCCTCAGCCCGCTACATTCTCAGTGCCCCCGCAAATTATGGTTCCATCACGTGAGGATAGGTGCGCTGCCAGCCCGGCTGGCCAAAGGTTTTGTTGGCCCAGAGCGCGTCGTCACTGGGAGAGTAGACGAGATTGTAGTCATGGGATTGCTGCACCGCTTGCATGAGGTGTTGAGTCAGAATCGCATCGAGTCGGCGGACGTCGGCGGCATGTTCGGCGGAATCAACGAGGTTCTGCGCTTCCACCGGATCGGTGGCCAGATCAAAGAGACCGCTGTTGCCATTGCCATATTTCACGAGCTTGTAACGCCCGTCGTAGACCATCCAGCCCGAGTGCAGACCACCGACCAGAACCTGGTGCTGAGATTCACCGGGCAAGCCAAGGCCAGGCAGTGGTTGGGAATCCATGGTCGCGGGCACATCGTGGCCAGCCGCGGCCAACATTGTCGCGGTGACATCGGTGAGGCAGACCAGATCGTCGCGTACTTCACCACGCCCGCCCCCGGGGGGACGCACCAACATGGGAATGTGGCAGCTGCCTTCGTAATAGTTGCCCTTGGCATTGATGCCATGATCACCGACCATGTCGCCGTGATCCGACGCAAAGATGATCAACGTATTTTCCAGCTGGCCGCTCTCTTCCAGCGCGTCGAGAATACGCCCCACCTGCTGATCGATCTGGAGGATGAGCGCGGAATAGTGGGCGCGCACCTTGCGTTTTTGTTCATCGGTATAGGGTCCAGTCGTCTCTGGCGTCCAGACGGGCACACCGGGCGGACGCTGCTGATAGATCCCGTCGCGAAGATCGCGGTGGATTGGCTCGCCTGGTGCCGGATCGGGAATCTTCTCGACATCGACTTGCGCCAGAAATTCGGCGGTTGGATCGTAGGGATCGTGGGGGCCGGGGAAGCCAACCATACAGGCAAAAGGCCGCTCATCGTCATAATCGCGAATAAAGGTGGCCGCCTCTTCACCGACAAAGTAATCCCAGTAGCAATCCCAGGGCAAAAGCGAGACACAGGCCCCGCGATTCTCGTCATAGCCAGCGTGCTCTTTGCCCATATATTTACGGTGACCGCGCGCCTGCAGAAAGTGCCAGTAGTCATCTTGAATGTTGATCCAGACTTTGTCTTCACAGGCAATGCGATCTTCGAAACCAAACGTTGCATCCCAAGGATAGAAGTGCATCTTGCCAATGGCCGATGTTCGATACCCATGGCTGGACAAAAGCTCCGCCCACGTGGGCATGCCACAGGCCGCGTGGTCGGGGCGCAGGTAGTTGCCATTGGTCAACACGTGGGTGCGCCAGGCATTCATCCCCGTGAGCAGGGCACAGCGCGCCGGCACACAGACCGGATGCAAGCTGTATGCACGGTTGTAGCGGATGCCCTCGGCACCGATGCGATCAATGTTTGGAGTGTCAATGTGGGGTGCGCCGTAGCAGGAGAGAAAATCGTGACGCAGCTGATCGGGCATGATGAAGAGTACATTGGGGCGGTCGGTCATCAGTTGCTCCTTGATGTTAGTTTGGCCGAACAATCTGTGTGGCCGGCCTGGGGCTTGGTGCCACAACGCGGTGCAATAGCGCCAGCGTTATAGACTTGACAAACATCTACATTGTAAACATTCGCTCCAGGCTGTCAAACCACTTTTTTTCTGCCCAGGTAGCGTCCAAAGTCGTTGGGATCTCCTGGTATAGTGGCAGAGAGAGCTGACGGCTGGAAGGGTCGTGGCGTGGTCTTCAAACGCCTGGGGTGTGATTGACGGGGGAGGCTTGCTTGGTATATGCTGGCCGACCTACTTGCCAACAATCGCGAACCAACGGGAGCAAACCAATGTCCGCCATCTATGACAAGATCGGGATCGACTATGCGGTGATGCGCTGTACGGATCCCAAAATTGCGCACCAACTCTACGCTGAACTCCAGGGCGCGCGCCAAATCGTCAACATCGGTGCCGGGACAGGCTCCTATGAGCCGCCAACGATGACGTTGATTGCTGTGGAGCCATCGGCCGAGATGATCGCGCAACGGGGTAGGGACGCTCACGCCGCAACCCAGGCATTTGCGGAAGCGCTCCCCTTTGCAGAAGAATCTTTTTCGCACGCACTGACAGTACTCTCCATGCATCATTGGGCGAACAGAGCGCGTGCGTTCGACGAGATCAACCGCGTTGCCACGGAAAAGTTCGTTGCGATCACGTGGGATCCAGACGCGGCACCATTCTGGCTCACGCGCGACTATTTTCCTGAGATCCACGCCATGGACCAGCAGATTTTTCCTGACTTGGCCGAGATAAAGAGCCATTTTGATGATGTTCAGATGCATCCGGTGCCGGTGCCCAGCGATTGCCAGGATGGCTTTTTCGCGGCCTTCTGGCGGCGGCCCGAGGCCTATCTCAGCAACAAAGTGCGCCAATCGATGTCGCCCTTTGCCAAGCTGTCAGATCCGTCGTTAGGGCTGAGGCGGTTAGCCAACGACCTTGCCAGCGGGGCGTGGGCCCGCAAGAACAAGGCCATTCTCGCCTTGCCCGCGCTGGATGTTGGCTATCGACTGGTGGTGGCCCGGGTGAGCAAGCGCTGACTGCTTCACGCCAGCTATCGCGCGTAGCGAGCTATCCATCTAGCGCTCCTGTGGCCATGACGCCAGCAACGTCAGGATCTTCTCTTCTTCATAGCGCTGGATCAAGGTGTGCAGTCTCTCGACAAATTGTTTGTTGGCGGCATCGCGTGCGAGCAGCTCCGCGCTTCGCTCTTTCAGCTTGGGCAGTTCGCCTTTCAACGCCATCTCATACAGTTCAGCCAACGCCTCATCAGACACTTGGATTGGCTGCAACTGCGTTGCAGCCGAAGCGGCTGATTGGGTTGCAGCGGCTTTGTCGGTTTGATGGGGTGGCTGGGGTCGACGGCCACGAACCGTAGCGTGCCCGGCTGGTTTGTGCCACCCAGCCGGGAAGCGGGCCGCAAAGGCAAAGGTGCTACCCCGCGCGGGTGCGCTTTCCACCGTTAGCGTTCCGTGCATCGCATCAACAAGCTCTTGCGCAATGGCCAACCCCAGCCCGGTCCCCTGGGCACGTTCGGCCGACACACCCACCTGCTCAAATGGATGAAAAATACGTGCGAGTTCGTCCGCGGAGATGCCAATGCCCGTGTCGCGAACGGCAAAGTTCACCAGCGCCGCATCAGCGGTTGCGTCCATGAGCACGGCGCTCAATTCAATGTGCCCTTTGCACGTAAATTTAAACGCATTCTCCAGCAAGTTGAGCAAGATCTGACGCAATCGTTTTTCGTCAGCCCTAATCGTTGCGGGTAGTCTTTCCGACAGGCACATGGCAAAGCTGACTGCTTCTGCTGCTCGATTCTGATACTCGTGCGCGAGATTGGCCAAGAAATCTGCCAGCACAAACTCTGTTGGGGATAGCTCTAGCTTTTGTGCCTCGATCTTGGAAAGATCCAAAATATCGGTGATCAGGCTGAGCAGATGTTCGCCATTGTTCTGGATGGCGTGGAGTGCATCTTGCTGGACACCGATTTGGTTCGGCGTCCGTTGCAGAATCTGTGCATAGCCTAAAATCACATTTAGCGGTGTCCGCAGTTCGTGGCTCATGCTCGCGAGAAATTTGCTTTTGGCGCGACTAGCTGCTTCGGCACTGTCGCGGGCTTCGGCAAGTGCCTGAATAGTCTCGTTCAATTGATCGGTCATGCGGTTGAACGAGACGGCCAAATGGCCGATCTCATCGTCAGTTTCGACACCGACACGGGCCGATAACTCGCCCGCGCCAATGCGTTCGGCCGTGCGGCTCAGGCGGTGGAGCGGCTTGGCAATGTTGCGTCGAAAAATATAGACCATTGCCGCGCCCAGCAGCAGCACCAGTACGCCCCCAAGCAACGTCTGATAGCGCAGGTCGGTGAGCAGGCGGTTGCCTTCATTCAACTCGGCCTGTAGCAAACGTTGTTGATTGACGGCGAGAGCTTCGAGCAGCGCCACCATCTGCTCTGTCTTTGGCTCCATTTCGTTTTGAAAGAGATAGAGATCGAGGTAACTCTGCTCCCCTTCTACGGCAGCAAAAATCTGGCCCGAAAGTCCCAACAGCGTCGAACGCATGGCGGTAATGCGCTGGAATATCTCCCGTGGTGCATTGGTTCGATTGGCCTGCAACGCGGATGGGCCAGCAACCGCCAGCAACTCTGCCAGCGCTCCGTAATGACGACTGTTGGTCACCAATTCGTCCGAATAGCGAAATTTGAAGAGCAGATCACCGGTTGCCGCGTAAGCGCTCAGGTTTGTGCTCATGCCCTCGAAAGACGCGCGAAACCCATTCAATTCATCGAGCGTGGCAACGGCTGGCGCGCCTGGTGCCAGCTGCAGTTGGCGCGCCAGCCGTTCAACATCCGCCAACAGCGCACCGTTGAGCGGCTGCATTTCCATCGTCTCCAGGCGCAGCGCCGGTTGATTTTCAAGGGGGTTGTCATGGAGGGCAAAGAGCTGCTCTGGGGTGGAGAGCCAGGCAGCAAAGATGTCGATCAACTGATTCAGGCGCTCAACATCCGCCTGATTGGTCCAGTCGGCAGAGAGTCGCTTTAGTTGAGCCAAGTTCGCCTGAAAGCGATCGCGTGCTTGATTGTAATCATCAATGTTCTGCAGGTCGCCCACAGCCAGATAGCCTCGCACAGCCGCCTGCATTTTGAGCAAGTTGGATTGTGCGCTCGTTGCGACCAGTGTGGTCGGCACCCGTACATCGACCGTCAGGTTGATGCGGTCCGTTGCTGCGCTGCCAGCAACAAAGATGAGTCCAACGATAAGCAGCAGCGTCAGAACCAGCGCGGCAAAGCCCAAATTGATTTTGTGGCCGAGGTTGAGGTTATTGAAGCGCTGAAACATGGTCTACTCTTGAATATATCCCATCTCAATCAATCTGGCATCGACTGCACGGGCAGCCGCGGTTAATGCTGCTTCTGGCTCTAGCTCACCGGCAATCGCGCGCCGGATGAAGGGGGCAATCACATCGCGCACCTGCACATGAAAGGGGAAAGGCGGGGCACCCGCGAAGAGTGATCCCTGTTTTTTCATGATCGAGTAATAGCCATTGAGGCGACGGTCTTGCTGGCGTACCAGTGCATGATCAAATGTCGAGAGATGAACCACGCGGCCGCTTTCGGCGGCCCATGCTGGTTGTAACGAAGGTTGGGCCAGATATTGTAGCCACAAGAGCGCGGCCTCCCGCTGCTGGGAACTGACGGGAATGCCAAAGGCCGCCCCATCATAGTAGCCAAGGTATCCGGTCCCCGTTGTGGCATCTTCCATAACGCCGGGGGCGGTGGGTGGCAACGCCACGCCAACTTTGCCCACCACCTGCGATCGAGTTGCATCTGTTGCGAGCCACGCCAGGTATTCGCCATAGATCCAGCCCTGGGCGACATGGCCCTGGGCAAATGAGGTGGCAACATCACCCCAATCGCTCTCAACCGCGTCGGGCGGTGCGTAGGCAAGCAGGTCAACCCAATAGGTAAGTGCATCAATTGCCCGTTGGCTGTCGAGAGTACCCCCGTTTGCCACAGTGGAATAGAAGGTGTCCAGATCGATCCCCCAGTGATAGAGGCCAAAGCTGGGCGCAATTGTTTCGAAAAATTCATAGAACGAGGCGGTCTCGGTGGTCGTGCCCTGCACAGTGGTGCCCCACAACGCCAGATTATTTTGTCTGCCATAGTGGGTGAAAAATTCGGCGATGTTGCGATACTGTTCCAGTGTCACGGCTGGTGCGAGTGGATAGTGATACTGCTCGGCAAATGCCTGCTGCAGCGCGGGATCGCCAAAGAGGTCGGTGCGGTAGAGATAGACTTTGATGAAGGCCTCAATCGGCATTCCGTACAAGTCGCCACTCTGTGGAGCAACAAATGCGTTGATGAAGCTCGTGAAATCATCGAGCGCAAAGTCGGGCGCGGCAAGCGTTGGCTGTTCTTTCAGCAGTTGCGACAGGTTGACAAGCGATTCTTCTGCCAGATAGCCATAGATCACATCCTGCTCGATGTAGGCAAAGTCGTAGTGCTGCCCATCTGCGCCAATCCCGCTGTTCTGAATGATCTGTTCAATCTCATCGTTGCTGCTAATACGCAGTTGCACGTCGATGCCCGTCTCGGCAGCAAAGAGGGGCGCCAACACGTCGCGTATATAGAGCGAGGGCGGACTCTCTTCGCTGATGCCATAGAGGGTGCTGCCTTGGTGGGGCAAGGCAGCCTCTGCCCAGAAGCTTGTCGCGGTTGATGACGCGTTGTTTGCTGGCGGCTGTGCTGCACTCTCCATGCGGCGGCACGCGACCAAAGCCAGGCAAAGGATCAACGCGAAGAGGAGCGGACGGCAGATGTAACTCATCTCAACAGTCCAGGCTGATAATGCCATTGCGGATCGCGTATTTAGTCAGGTCGGCCAGGTTGTGCAGGTCCAACTTCTGCATCAGGTTTAGGCGGTGAACGCCGACAGTCTTGACGCTGATCTGCAGCTGTTGTGCAATTGCCTGATTGGTGTGGCCCTCGACAATCAACTGCAATACTTCCCGCTCCCGTTCCGTGAGCCCGCCATCGGGCGTGGCCTTCCCGCTGCTTTCGCCCACCCGCACATACTCGTCAATGACCGCCTTGGAAATGGTGGGGCTCAAAAATGAATCGCCCGCGTGAATCACGCGAATTGCCGCAACTAACTCCGTCGGCGCGGTCTGTTTGACGAGATAGCCGGCTGCCCCCGCCTGCAAAAACTGAAAAATGTACTCCTCATTCGTGTGCATGGTTAAGATCAACACCTGCACCGCTGGCAGCAGCTTGCGAATCTGGCGCGTGGCTTCCAGCCCATTGAGCAGCGGCATGGTGTGGTCCATTACCACAATATCCGGCGTGAGCAGTTGGGCCTGGGCAACAGCATCGCGGCCATTGTCGGCCTCACCGACTACCTCCATATCTCGCTCCTCATCCAGCAGCGAACGAATCCCTTTGCGCACAATCGTGTGATCTTCTGCCAGCAACACGCGGATCTTATTCATGAGCTCCTTTCAATGGCAGCCGGATGTGAATCTGGGTACCAGCATCCGGTGCAGATGCCAACTGCCAAACGCCACCCAATATGGCAACTCGCTCGCGCATGCCCAGCAGCCCTGCACCCAACGGGACCGCTTCTGATCCAAAGAGGTCGTCCGGCACAAAGCCACGCCCGTTGTCTTCAATACGGAGGACCACACTGGCCATTTCCGCTTGCGCCATCGGTTCATCGGGCGCAACGGTGGCGAGATGCACCAACAGTTGCGATGCTTGGGAATGGCGGGCAACATTGGTGAGTGCTTCCTGGGTGATGCGATAGAGTGTCGTTGCAAGCAACGTGGAGAGTTGGGGAAAATCGACGCTCGCTACGGAATTTTCCACACCCCGCAGCTTTGGAACTTCCGCATTCGCACTCCCTATCCTGTCTACAACAAGTTGCGCGTCGATGTTGGTACGGTTGCGGAAGCGTTTTAGATACCAGCGCAGGGTGGGAACCAGTCCCAGATCGTCGAGCATCGAAGGGCGCAGGTCAAGCGAGAGTTCACGAATCTGTTCCAATGTTTGATCGGTCAGCTGTACCGCTTCCAACAGCCGTTCCTGCGTTCGGGGGGAAGCAGCCGCAAGCTCGTGTGTGATGGCGGCCAGGTTCATGCGGATCGCGGTCAGTGCTTGCCCCATTTCGTCGTGCAATTCGCGCGCCAGGTGTTGACGCTCTTCTTCTTGTACACTCGTCACTTTGGCAGTTAGGGAGCGGAGCTGATCCCGATGTTGGGCAACAGCTTGCAGTAATCGCTCACGTTCAGCACGGTGGCTCTTCGTCAGCAGTTCAACCTGCATGCGCAATGTCTCGGTCTGCCCCCGTTGCCGCAGGTGCATGACAATGCGCGCCAGGACCTCGGCCTGTTGCAGCGGCTTGGTCACGTAATCGACAGCCCCCGCTTCAAACCCGCGCACCTTATCTTCAGCGCTGGCAAGCGAAGTCATGAAGATGATGGGAATATCGCGGGTGTTAGCATCAGCCTTGAGTTGGCGGCAGGTCTCAAAACCATCGATACCGGGGAGCAAGACATCAAGGAGCACGAGGTCGGGCGCGGCATAGTGAATGCGTTGCAGCGCGCTCTCGCCGCTGAGCGCAACGCGCAAGTTGAAGCCGTACTCTGTGAGAAACGCAACCAGCACGTCGAGATTGTTCGGTGTGTCGTCAACGAGCAGAATGCTGTAGTCGGCATAATTGACGACCATGGCATCTCTGCTATCAGCCTGGACAACCGCGTCTATCTGGCTCATGTTGGTTGTAGATGGACCTTGAGTGTTTCACCTGCTGCAAATTGCTGAAAGAGGGTTGGGAATTCAGTGAGCGGTGCGGTGTGGCTTACCAATGAATCGATGTTGATCACGCCGGTATCCAGCCAGGTGATTGCCTGCTGAAAGGTGTAGCAGAGAGCGAAGCTGCCAATGATCTGCCAATCATTTTTGAAAACGTCGTAAGGAGGGATCTTGATCTTGGCTGTCATGGGCGCGACACCGAAGATCAAGAACTGCCCGCGCGGGCGCAGGTAGTTGAACCCGTTCTGGATGACCCGCGGCACGCCAGTGGCATCAGCCACCACGCCAAAGCCGTGTGGAGCAAAGTCACGCAGCGCCTCATCCAGGTCCGGGCCGGCTTCGAGCGTGGCGGTGGCCCCGAGCTCAGCGGCAAGCTGCAGACGTTCCGGCTGCTTTTCGACCACGATGATCGGGCCTGCGCCACTGTGGCGCATGGCCTGCAGCAGCAGTAGACCAATGGGGCCAGCACCAAAGAGCAGTACCGCGTCCGTTGGGGGAATGTGCAGACGGGACATGCCATAGACAATGCAGGCGAGTGGTTCGATGAATGCCATCTGTGCGTTGCTCAGATTCTCCGGCACGGTATAGCACGCTTTGGCTGGCACCGCGACATATTCGGCAAATCCACCAGCACGGGTGATCCCCACTCCCTCCCAATTGAGGCAGTGGTTGGCCTGCTCACGACGACAAAATTCACAGTGCCCACAGTAGAGATTGGGATCGACGGCCACTCGGTCACCAACTTGCACACCGGTCTTGACCCGCTTCCCCACCGCCACCACGCGGCCACCAAACTCGTGGCCGGGAACCATGGGGAATTCCCCCATGTATTCGTTGCGATAGATGTGCAGATCGGTGCCGCAGATGCCACTCATTTCGACTTGCACGACGACCTCGTCGGGGGCGCAGGTTGGGTCGTCAACGGTGGTGTATTCGATTGATTCGGGTGCTGGGAAGACGATGGCTTTCATTGTAGCGCTATACCATCCTTTCAACATTATATCATTTCAGGTCGTAGAATTTCAAGTCACTCTTACATTTCGGGTGCGTACCACATTTGGGGCCGAGACCGGACGCTCAATCTGTTCCGCTTCTGTACCTCCCCGAAGATGGGACGCACCCTTACATTTCAACTCTTACGATTTCAAATCATACGCCAAAATTGGGAGACTGCTCTGTTCGGGCGGGGAACATTTTCAGGTGGGTGCAATGCACTGAGAAGATCGTGGGGCTGCCGCTGTCATTTCACTGCACCCATCGTCAAGCCCGTGACCAACTGTCGCTGTGCCACCCAGCCTGCCAGCAGCACGGGGAAAATTGTGGCGGTGGCAGCGGCCGACATCTTGGCCCAAAAAAGTCCTTCGGCTGTCTTGAACGACGAAATGTATACAGAGAGCGGAGCAGCTGTCTTTGTGGTCAGGTTAAAGGCAAAGAAGAATTCATTCCAGGCGAAGATGAAGCAGAGCAGTGCCGTGGCGGCAAGCCCAGGCACAATCAGCGGCAACACCATGTTGTAGATCTCTTGCCAAAGCGTAACGCCATCCATGCGCGCGGCTTCAATGACTTCAAAGGGAATATCGACCATAAAGGAGCGCACCATCCAGATCACCAGCGGGACGTTCATACCTGTGTAAATGATGATGATTCCCGTGAATGTGTCGAGCAACCCCAACCGTTGAAAAATTACATAGAGCGGCACAATCACACCGGCGGGAGGTAACATCCGCGTGGACATTACCCACAGCATGGATGCATCGGTGCGCCGGGTGGCATAGAAAGCCATGGCATAAGCAGCTGGCACACCAAGAATGAGCGCAGCCGCTGTCGAGATAACGGTAATAATGAGGGTGTTGCCCAAGAATTGGAGATAGTCGGTACCGATCAACGCGATCTGCCAATTTTCTAGCGTGGGGGTAAAGATCAGGCGCGGTGGAAAGGCAAAGGCAACTTGTTCCGTTTTAAAGGCGGTTAAGACCATCCACAGAATCGGAAAGAAGAGTAAAAACGCCAACAGGTGCGTAAAGATGGTGAGGAGTCGCTCGCGGTTTGCTTTGGTCATTGGAAGCTCCTTGTGTTCTCTCTGCTCAATTCCAGAGATTTGGGCATATCAGGGCGTGTGGCACAGTCAATGGGTTGCGCCATGCGATTCTACACAGCAGAGTTTGGACAGCGGTCAGGCATCAACGCCAACGCGGTCATCGTTGCGCAGGACACGCAGAAAAAGCAGCACCACAATGTTTGCCAGTACCACTGCCAACACGCCAAACGCAGCGGCACGGCTCACGTTCCAGCGCAGAAATGCTTCTTTGTAGATCTCAAAAGGCAGGTTCGTTGTGGCGATGCCCGGTCCCCCCGTCGTCATGACAAAGATCTGGCCAAAGATATTGAGGATAAAGAGCACTTCCATCAGCAACGCGATCTCGATAAAGGTACGCAGGTGGGGCAAGATAATGTAGCGGAAGAGGCTCCAGCCATTGGCGCCGTCGAGACTCGCGGCTTCGAGCGTAGATTCGGGCAACGACTGCAACCCCGCCAACAGAATGAGCATTACAAATGGCGTCCACTGCCACGAAACCGTGGCAATGACTGACGGCATGGCATAGTGGGCCAGCCAATCAATGGGCGGTAGCCCAAAGAGGCTGAGCAGAAAGGTAGCCAATCCAAACGCCGGATTGAGAAGCACATTTTTCCAAAGTACCGCCGTAACCACGGGCATTACCAGAAATGGAGAGATCAGCAGCGTGCGCGCAATGCCGCGACCGCGAAATGGACGATTGAGTAGCAGGGCCAACATCATCCCCAGCACAAAGGTAATCACCACCACGCTGCCAGAGAGCACCAACGTATTCCAGAGAATGCGCAGAAAATCGGGATTCTGAAAGGCCCGGGCATAGTTGCGAATGCCGATCCAGTTGATATTACCGGGGCGGAGCAGGTTCCAATTTTGGAAGCTGTAGTAGATCGTCAGCACAAAAGGAATCTGGGTGACAACGATGAGAATGAGCAGCGTGGGCGCAGAGAGAAATTTACGTCGCCGCTGTTCGCTCACGGCGGATGATTCTGATGTTGTAGTCGCTGAAGCCATGCTGAAACCTCGCTTGTGAATGAACTCGCTTGTGAATGGAACAGGCGTGAATAAAACAACGGCTAGATGGGGCCAGAGCGAAGAACAGGCGTGAATAAATAAGGTGATAGTCGTGACGCTTGCAAAAACGGCTCGACTATCACCTGGCACCTTTACGCAGCGGGTTGTCTAGCGATACCCAGCATCCTCAATGGCAGCGAGTGTTGCGGCCTGTGCTCTTTCCAGCGCCTCTTCGACAGAGGTGTTGCCGGCAAGCGCTTCGGCGATGTACTGTGACACATCGGTGCCGATGCCCTGGAATTCGGGGATGGCCACGAACTGCACACCAGTGTACGGCACCGGATCGCGGGTGGAGTCAGTGGGGTCGGCAGAGAGCATGGACTGTAGCACGAGTTCGGCAAATGGGGCAGCTTCGAGATATTCTTCACGTTCATAGGTTGAGATGCGCGTGCCGGGTGGGATGGAAGCCCAGCCATTTTCCGCGGCGACCAGCTCGATGTAATCCTTGCTCGTTGCCCAAGTCACGAAGCGCAGGGCTGCTTCGGCATGTTCACTCGTGCTCGGAATCGCGAGCGACCACGACCAGAGCCAAGCATTACCCTTCTCGACTGGACCGACCGGTGCCAGCGCATAGTCAATGTCGGGGCCAGCCTCGGAGTTGGCCAGGAAGCCAGCAGCCACGGTTGCATCGACCCACATGGCAGCCTGTCCCTGCGACATCAGCGTCAGCGACTCGGTGAAGCCATTGCCGGTGACGCCAGGAGGGCCACATTCCTGCACGAGATTGGCATAGAAGGTGACGGCTTCGTTCCACTCCGGTGAATCAAGCTGTGGCATCCACTCTTCGTCAAACCAGCGGGCACCATAGGTGTTGGCAACGGTGGTTACTGGGGCCATCATCTCACCCCAACCGGGCAGACCGCGCAGCACAATGCCATAGACATCGTTGTCCGGATCGTGAACGGCGCACGCAATCTCGCGCACCTCTTCCCAGGTGGGCTGTTCGGGCATCTCCAGCCCGGCCGCGTCGAGAATCGCTTTGTTGTACATCAGAAAGCTAGATTCACCGTAAAAGGGCACGGCATGCAGATCGCCATCGACTGAGAGCCCCGCCTTGACCGCGGGCAGCAGGTCGTCGAAATCATAGTCGGCTTGCACCATTTCTGGGTTTTCGGCAGCCAGACTATCAATTGAGTTGAGCCAACCATTGGCGCCCCAGATTGGCACCTCATAGGTGCCCACGGTAACGACATCGAAGGAGGCGGCGCCGGTAGCAACATCGGTTGTTACCTTGGCCCGCAGCTCATTCTCTGGCAGGACCACCCATTCCAGGTTGATGCCCGTCTCTTCCGTAAACATGGGGGAGAGCTCTTCCATCACTTTCATGTCGGGATTGTTGACGGTGGCAATGGTCAGCGTGACATCTGCCGCCATCGAATCGGCGCTGTCATCGGCAGCCGCGGCATCGTCGGCTGGTGCCTGGGACGCGGGTGCCGGCGCGGGACAAGCAGCCAGCATGAGGGAGAGGGACAACAACAGACCGAGCATGCCAAATAACGTACCTTTGGATCGCTTCATCATATGCTTCTTCCTTTGTTAGATTGTACGAAACTCACTTGTTGCGATTCATGTGTTGCGAAACGGTGGGGAATCGATTGCTGGGGAGCAAATCGTGGCTACATGATGGCAGAAACGAGCGGAGCCCGCTATTGGCAAAATGCTTAGTTTGGCGGGATCAAGACCTTATTCGCGCCAGCCCATATCATCGGGACCCCACATCGCACGAGCAGCTCCATCAATTGAGTTTTACGTTTTTGCCAGTTCCACCTATAATGCCAGGGGCTTACTGTTACATTAATAAAGGTTCATCGTGGTGCTGAGGGGTCGAATGGGAGAGAGTGCCGGTCACTGCCCCCTGCATGGTGCTATACCAGAGTTGTCCCTGGGCAGTGACCGGCACTCCACACGCAAGGCGGCAAGTGTATCGGTCACTGCCCCCTGCATGGTGCCATACCAGAGTTGTCCCTGGACAGTGACCGGCACGCCACACGCATGGCGGCAAGTGTGCCATTCACCACCCCTTGCATGGTGCCATGCTAGAGATTCCCTGGGAGTGACCGGCACTCCACACGCAAGGCGGCAAGTGTGCCATTCACCACCCCCTGCATGGTGCCATACCAGAGTTGTCCCTGGGCAGTGACCGGCACTCCACACGCATGGCGGCAAGTGTGCCATTCACCACCCCCTGCATGGTGCCATACCAGAGTTGTCCCTGGGAGTGACCGGCACTCCACACGCAAGGCGGCAAGTGTATCGGTCACTGCCCCCTGCATGGTGCCATACCAGAGATTCCCTGGCAGTGACCGGCACGCCACACACACATGGCGACGAAAACATACATTTCCAACGGCCATCAGACCGATGAAGATAGTGTAGGAGGGTCAAGGTGCCAGCACGAAAATTACAATTTGTACAGGGCGCTTATTACCACATCTACAACCGTGGTGCAGCGCGGCAGACGATCTTTCGGGATGGGACGGATTACGAGGTTGTACTGCGGCAGATGAAGGAGTATGCGGCCAAATATGACCATGCCATCATTGCCTACTGCCTCATGCCAAATCACTATCACTGGCTCGTTCGCCAGGATGGACCCGTAGTCGCCAGAATGCTCCCACAGCACGTTTTCAACCGCTACTCAAAAATCTTCAACCGAAAATATGACTGTAATGGCACGCTCTTTGAGACGCGCTTTCAGGCCAAAGCAGTTGAAACGGACGAGTACCTACGTCACCTCTGCCGGTACATCCATGGCAATCCTGTCAAGGATAATATTGCGGACGCACCCGATCTGTGGCCCTATTCAAATTATTTGGAATGGATTGGCAAGCGCAATGGATCTTTGGTGGAGCGCATCTTTATTCAAGCGCACTTTGCAGACTCCCGGCAATACAAGTCATTTGTTCTCGATTGGCTGGCAGGGAAAAGTAAGATGCCAGAGCCGCTGGCGCACTATTTGCTGGAACTGGAAGGCAACTGAAAGTGCAATGTACGCGTGAGCAAGCACGGGTAGTGACTAGTACCAGTTACTGGTTGGATATGGTGGGTACATTGAACACTCTCGTGGCGACTTCAGTCGAGATTTGGCCCCCGACAAGGAGTTGGTGCTGCAATATATGCAGAGCTCCTGCCTCGCATGGGGCTGGGAACTCTGCGCCATTCACGGCGATGGGGTAACGGGGAATGTGTGCAGCGGCTTTACAAAGAGCTAAATTTTGTTGACATTTGGACGGAAGAGGCATGATAGTTGAAAACTATAGGGTGTCAACCATTACTCTTGCCGATAAGCAATGGCAGAAAATATGTAAGTTTCTGCGGACGCACTCCAACTCATCACCTCACAGAGTAAATGCCCAAAAAGATTGCACCACTGAAATCACAGAACGTCAGGATCGCGATTAACCATGAAACAGCATTTTGATGATGAGTTGTTGCAAGCTTTCATGAATGGCTTTTACGGCTTCAGCTATCTTCCCGATTGGCAAGCGATTGCCGGTGGTGCCTTGCAGCGTGCACATACGGGCAACATGCACATGCACCAGAGCACGGAATGTCTTTCCATTGTGCTCGAACATCCAGTGGCGTTTGGCGTTACAAACGCCTATTTTCATGAGGCAGGAGAGTACATCCGTTCAGCACTGGCAGAGCAGCCTCAACGATAAGATATGAAAATTCGCTTGTGTAATTGTTTTTCGACAATAAACAATTATGTGAGGGCTGTGTAGACAAAGATAAAGTAGATAAAGATAAAGTAGACAAAGATGAAAACCCAGTACTACACAGCGTCCAGCCTGGACGGTTTCATCGCCACCGAGGATGACTCACTGGCGTGGCTCTTTCCCCTCGGTGATCTGGACAATTCCAGCTATCCTCAGTTCATTGCCGATGTGGGCGCGCTGACAATGGGCTCCGCCACCTATGAATGGATGTTGCATAATGCTCAGCAGGTCGTTGCCGAGACTGGCGCGGCGTGGCCATACACACAGCCAGCCTGGGTCTTCTCAAGTCGCAAGCTACCAACCATTGCCGGGGCGGATATTCACTTCGTCAGTGGCGACGTGCGCCCAGTCCACGCGGAGATGCGCGCGGCAGCTGATACCCAGAATATCTGGATCGTTGGTGGCGGCGATCTCGCGGGTCAATTTTACGACGCAGATCTGCTGGACGAGCTGATTGTTCAGGTCGGTTCGGCTACCCTGGGCCAGGGGAAGCCGCTCTTCCCGCGCCGAGTGTTGAGCCCGACGCTGCGCCTGATCACAGTGCAGCAAATGGGCGCGGGTATGGTGGAGTTGCGCTACGCAGTCAACAACAGTGACACACGTGGAACAGATTGACCGCATGACCCAACATTTGCTGCTACACATGAAACCAGCACAGGAGGTTCCTCATGCTACAAG
This sequence comes from Caldilineaceae bacterium, assembly GCA_965228585.1. Lineage (GTDB taxonomy): Bacteria > Chloroflexota > Anaerolineae > Caldilineales > Caldilineaceae > JAHBVH01. Next base: position 165,995 of record CBDDHX010000002.1, on the reverse strand, counting down.
TAATCGGCGCGGGACTTGGACGGACGGGGACCCATACGCTGGCGTTTGCTTTGGACAAGCTCGGCTTTGGTCCTTGCTACACGATCCACGATGTGGATCGCAATGCTGGCCACGGTCAGTTGTGGACTGACGCACTTGAAGAGAGAACGGTTGACTGGAACGCACTGTTTCAGGGCTATCGCGCCGCGGTTGAGTGGCCCACCGTTGCCTTTCTCCCCCAGTTGGTCGACCATTTTCCACGGGCCAAGGTCATCCTGACCGTGCGCGATGCAGCCTCTTGGTACGCAAGTGCGGCGGCAACGATCTTTCCCGCGCTGGAAGCAACGGCAAAGCGTCCTGGCGCTGGGCAAGGGGAAAGCAGCGCCTTTATAAGACGCTTGATCCTGGAGCATGTTTTTGCCAATCAATATTGGGACAAAGCCCGTACCATTCGGGTCTATCAACATCACGTGCAGGCGGTGACGAAAATAGTGCCCGCGGATCGCCTGTTGCACTATCGTGTCCAGGATGGCTGGGCACCCCTCTGTGCCTTTTTGGACGTGCCAGCGCCAACAACCCCATTCCCAAAACGCAATGACAGAGCCACTTTTCTTGCTGCTGCCCCAGCCTGGGCTAAACAGCTAATGGCAAAGATCAAGCAAGAGCACAGGAATCAATAAAAATCGCCCCTCACCCAGACAGCCGGATTGTCCGCTGTTGGCGTGTGGTGCGTTTGCCACGGGCAACCCTGACAATCAATCCAACAAGAACAACTCATCCATCAACATGTAAGGAATCGAAATGGGCAGTGGAGCACACCTACCAGCGGCACCTTCGCCAGAAAGCGTGGGCATTCCCGCGCAGGCGATTCTGAATTTCCTCGAGCGGATCGACGCGGAACGCATCAACATGCACGGCTTTCTGCTGGTGCGTCGCAATCAAATCGCAGCCGAAGGCTATTGGGCACCGTGGTCGGCCACACGCAAACATCGCATGTACTCGATCAGCAAAAGCTTTGTTGCGCTGGCCGTGGGCCTGTTGATCGACGAAGGTCGACTCACCCTCCATGACCGAGTTGCCAACTATTTTCCAGACAAGGTACCGGCGACGCTCCACCCGTGGTTGGCCACGTCCACCGTCCATGATCTGCTGACCATGGCGACCGCGCATTCGAGCACCTCCTACACACGGGACGATCCCGATTGGGTCTGGACCTTTTTCAACCGCCCCCCGTCCCATCCACCGGGCACGCTCTTTGCCTATGACACCGCGGCCACCGTGGTGCTCACGGCCATTGTGGAGCACCTTGCACAGATGCCCTTTCTCGACTACATGCGCCCCCGCTTTCTGAATCGCATTGGCTTTTCCGCGGATGCCTGGTGCATCCGCACACCGGAAGGTGGTTCGTGGGGCGGGTCGGGCGTGATCTGCACGCTGCGCGATCTGGCCAAAGTTGCCCTGACGTGCATGAATGGCGGTAGATGGGGTGACGAACAGCTCTTGCCCGCGGCCTATCTGCGCGCCGCGACAGCCAAGCAGATCGACAACGCGATCCGTGGCAACCATGGCTATGGCTATCAGATCTGGCGCGAACGGGAGAATGGCTTCTCCTTCCGCGGCATGGGCAGCCAATTTGCCATCTGCCTGCCCGACCGTGATTTTCTCTTCACCTGCATTGCCGACACGCAGGGTGCTCCCGCAGGCAGCGCCATCCCCGATGTGATGTGGGAAGAGCTTTACCCCCACCTCGTCGACGCGCCGCTGCCAGCGGATCACGGCACTCACGCCGCGCTCACGGAAAAAATCGAACAGCTCGCGGTCCTGCCACTCCCAGGCTGTTCGGATGCGCGGGCAGCGGCAGAGGTCAGCGGCATCTGGTACACGCTGGCAGCAAATCCCATGGGGATCACGCGCACGCGCCTCACTTTCGATGACAACCAGGGCACGTGGGAATATACCAACGACCAGGGTGACAACGTGCTGCACTTTGGCATTGGGCAGATGGTGGCCGACAAGTTCCCACAACGCAACTACTTTGGCGAGCAGATCGGCACTAGCCCTGGTCGCCCGTATGAATGTCTTGCCTCGGCCGCGTGGGTCGACGAGCAAACCTTGAATCTGGAGGTCTACATTACCGATGTCTATCTGGGAGGACTTCGTGTCTCGTTTGCATTCAAGGGCGACGAGGTCAGCATTTTCATGACCAAACAGGCCGAGTGGTTTCTGGATGAATATGTGGGCTTTGCCGGTGGCAAGCGGCGCTGACAGCGTTGGGGAGTTGTAACGGGGAGGACTGAATGAGTAAAACACGAACGTTTGGGAAGCAATATCCCAATATTGTTGCCTGGGTACGGGATGGCTGGATTGAAATCGGCTATACCGACTACAGCTCCTCCTTCATCCGGGTGTTGGATGAAGGAGGCATGGTTTGGGAAGGCGGCCAGAAATACCCTTCTTTAGAGGCTGCGTTGGCGGCAGCTGATGACGCGATTGCCGAGTGGAGCGATGTCCACTTGCCCAACATGGCAACTGAAGAGAGCGATGAGGAGAGCGCTACACCGACATTCACGGCACCAACATTCACGGCAAAGCAAGGCCAATACCTGGCATTCATCTATAACTACACGCAGATCCACGGCCGACCGCCAGCACAAGCGGATATCCAACAGTACTTCCGGGTCTCTCCCCCCACAGTGCACCAGATGATTCTCAAGCTAGAGGAGTTGGAGCTCCTGTCCCGCACACCCGGGCAGGCCCGAGCGTTGCACCTGTTGGTTCCGGCAGCGTGGTTGCCCATCCTCGTGCGGCCTGCCTAATGCAACAGTCAACAACAGATGCAACGGGTAGCTGTTACGCCTGTTCACCGGCAGTGGCGGGCTGCTCTTGACAGTCGGGCACGTGCTTTTTCACGGCCGCCACAAAGGTATCGATCTCCTCCTGTGAGGTGTAGATCTGTACCGAGAGACGGGCGATTTTGGTGCCGCGGAAGTTGATCATTGGCATCTCCACCTGGTACTGTTCGCGCAGAATCTGGCCCAGTTTGCCCATGTCCGTCTGATCGGGCAGGCGGATTGGACAGAGTTGGCTAAACCACTCGAAGGTCTCGGGACAGATTGCTTCAGTGTCGAAGTGCTCTTCCAACGTGCGTTTGGCCGCCAACGCCATCGCGTGACAGCGTTGGCGCACCGCGGGCCAATCGTGCTCTTCCATGTAGGTGAGCGCGGCGGGCGCGGTCAAAAAGCCCGCCAGCTCGCGCGTGCCAAATTGTTCAACATAATCCACGAGCGGCGCATCTGATACTTGATCCGGCAACCAGCCATGACCAACGATTATTGGCTCGATCAGATGTTGCACATCGGCGCGTGCATAGAGGAAAGCCACCCCCTTTGGGCTCATCGCCCACTTGTGGAGATTCCCCACGTAGAAATCGGCCCCAATTTCATCGAGCGCCAGATCACGCTGGCCGGGCACATGCGCGCCATCGATCACCGTCAGGATGTTGCGTTCGCGGGCGCGACGACAGATCTCTTGCAGCGGAAAGGTCAACGCGGTCGGCGACGTGGTGTGGCTCAGATAGATCACTTTGGTGCGCTCGGTCACGCCGGCCCAAAACTCGTCGATGAACTGCTCATCCGAATAGATGGGCAGGGAGATCGGATGGTTGATGTAGCTGGCGCCGGCCTTGGCACAGTTAAATTGCCAGGCGTGATTGCAGGCACCATATTCGTGGTCGGTGGTCAAGACTTCATCGCCTGCCTGCAGCCAACTGCGCAGCGAATGGGTGACCACGTTTACGCCCATCGTGGCGTTGGTGACAAAAGCAAGTTGATTTTGGTCGGTATGTAGATACGCTGCTAGCGCGGTGCGTGCTTTGGTTAACTCTTCCCGTTGGCGCGACATATAGCCGCCGGGGTGCTTCTCGAATTCTACCTGCCACTGTTGATAGAGATCAAATACCGGCTTGGGACAGGCACCAAAGGAGCCGTTGTTGAGCAACTGCCAATCGCGGCGCAGATAAAAATCATCGCGAACGGTGCCCTCTTCTATCTGATTATCAGCGCCTTGTCCGGCAGTATTTGGAGTGGTCGTACTGGAAATTGTCATGAATTACAAACCATTTCTTGTGCAAGTGATTCGTGCAAGTGTAAATATAGCGCCCTCCATTGTACTCGCCACTGCGTACCTTGGGCAAGATACAATTTTGGATGGCAATGAGAGACAATTGATAGATAGCGCATGATTGTACGCTTGCGGCTGCATCTGCACCAGTCACATCTACACCAGTCACAGTTGACAGCCACGGGCACGCCACGGATAATAGCATCCGCAACCAACCGCCACTACTTATTTTGCACTGCCGCTTATTTTGCACTGCCGCTTGTTTTGCACCGCCGCACCCGTTTTGCACCGCCACACTCGTTGTGCACCGCCCCTACTCTGTTTTGCACCGCCGATACTCGTCGGATGCTTCAACCGGTGACTGTCGGTTCATGCCATGCCGTCTTGCTTGCTGAAAGGAACTCGTTCTCAATGCGCCCTCTGCTCTGGATCCATTGTTGCCGATCTCGCGGCATCTTTGCCGCCGCGTTCTTGCTCCTCGGTGCGCTTGTGCTCTTCCAATCAGGGCTCGTCGGGGCACGCACCATCCACGCGCAGGCACTGCCGAACATCCGCTACAGCAGCAGCAGCCAGACCCTCACATTGGGACGCCCCTACCTGCCCCTGAAGCCGGAGGAAGCTGCGTTTGTCACCAATCCATCCCACCCCGACGCGCCCAAACGGCACATCACGCTGCCCGATCTACAAGCCTGGGCCGTGGCGGAAGGCGTGCCCGCGCTCTTACAAGAGCAGGAAGGCATCTGGACGGTGGCAGTTCACATTACAATTGAGGACACCGCGCAACTCGACCTGACCGGCAGCAGCGGTGTGCGAGAAATGCGCTTGATCAGCCGACCAACGGCAGCCTACACGCTCATTGCCGACGGCGGCACGCTCCTGATCGACGGCATTAAGGTCTATTCGTGGGATGATTCACCGGGGATGGAAAGCTATGACAGCACCTTTCTGACCAAGAATGGGATCATGCAGACACGCGCCTTTCTGGCCGCGCTCTACGGCGGGCGCATGGACATTCGCAACGCAGAGATCATGCATTTGGGCTATGAAGAACGCAACGAGCGGGTGGGCTATGGCAAGGGCGAACCGAGCGGAATCTCGTGGCGGTTGCGTCCTCCCGGCACCACCGAGCCGGCCAGTGGCCCCAAGGGGAGCATCATTAACAGCAAGGTACACCACAACTATTTTGGTATGTACAGCTACGAAGCGACGGGGCTGGAGATCCGCGACTCGGAATTCTACAGCCACTACTTCTATGGGTTGGATCCCCACGACTATTCGCATGGCTTTGTGGTCGCCAACAATGTGATCCGGGACAATGGCTACACCGGGCTGATCTTCTCGCGCCACTGCACGGACAACGAGATCTATGGCAATGAAATCTACAACAATGGCGCGCACGGCTTCATGCTCGATCGGGGCAGCGATCGCAATGTTTTTCGCGACAATCAGGTCTATGCCAACGCAAGCGATGGCATCGCGATCTACCAATCGAGCCAAAATGTGATCACCGACAACCGGGTGCAGAACAACCAACGTTCGGGGCTGCGTATCTCCGCCGAATTCGATCCCGACGATCTCTACGATGGGCTGGCAACGGATAATCTCGTGGCGAACAACTTTATTGCCGACAATGGCCGCGATGGCATCTACATTGTCGACCGGGCGGACTATAACCGCATCCTCGGCAATCGCGTTGAGCGCAATGGCCGCAGTGGTCTGCTGCTCAACAGCGGCCTCTCCACCGTGCAACAGAATTGGCTGGCCAACAACGGGCGCGAGGGAATCTTGCTCAGCGACGAAAGCTACCGCGCCGGCGAGGGCCCTGCTGGACAGTCACGCCCGCCGCTGGGCGCGCCGGCCACCGCCAATCAGCTGTTGGGCAACCGGCTGTGGGAGAACCGTGAACATGGCATCGTGATCGATGGTGGCCGCGCGAACCAGATTGGCTCGCTGGGCGCGGGCAACGTGATCACACAGAACGTGGGCAGTGGCATCTTGCTCAAAGCGACCGGTGCCATTACCATCACCCACAACCAGATCAGTGACAATGTGGCGGACAACGGCGCAGGCATTCGCCTGCAATGTGGGGGAGCAACGATGGCACCAACACCGCTTGCCTACATTACCGACAACATGATTGTCAACAACCAGGCCACCGACATGAAAGGGCGCGGCGCGGGCATTTTGGTGGAGCGCGGGTGCTTGGCCCAGATCAACCACAATCGCATCTACGGCAATACCTATGCCAGCGGCGTGGCCAATGTACAGACCAAAACCGTGGCGGGCTCCTCCCCACTCGATGCCACCGCCAATATCTGGACGCTCACCGATCCCGCCGCGGTGGAACAGACGATCTGGCATCAGGTCGACGACGCGAAGCTGGCCGAGATCATCTTCGAGCCGCTGGGCACTGGCTCGATCACGCCGCCCCCCACCCCCAGCCCCACACCCACGCTGGTCGATCGGCCCACGCCCGTGCCACCCAGCACGCCCACACCACACCCCCAGGGCGAAGCAGCACAGTCGGTCTACTTACCCAGCCTCTTCCGCTAATTCATGCTCCAGTGACAGGACCACGATGGCGGGACGAACTCACCTGCCAATCGTTTTCGCCGGTTTGACGCCTCGACATGAAAGTGGCATCATCGATTGAACACCACAATCGCCAACATCAACGATCAAGAACAGACGAGGAGTGAGGATGGCTACCCAGATCCACCATCGGCGACAGAAGGACGTGATCACCTTAACCTTTGCCGCAACAGAGCCGGGCAAACCGCCAACGCTCGATCTCGACGTGCTGGACCAGCTCGACGATATTCTGATCAAAATCGCGAAGGATCCCCGCGGGGTGCGGGCCTTGCTCATCCGCAGCAACAGCGAAAAATACTTTATTGTGGGGGCCAACATCAAAGCACTGGCCACGCTCGATGCACAGCGCATCGGTCCCTGGGTCCGTCGGGGCCACGAGGTCTTCAATCGGCTGTCGGAATTCCCCCTGCCCGTCATCGCCTGGGTCGAAGGGTATGCCCTGGGTGGCGGGTTGGAGCTGGCCCTCGCCTGTGATCTGATCCTCGCCACCGACAATGCCAAGCTCGGCCAACCGGAAGCCAAGCTGGGATTGGTGTCGGGCTGGGGCGGCAGCCACCGCCTGCCGCGGCGCGTGGGGTTGGCCAAAGCCAAAGAGATGTTCTTTACCGGCAAGATCATCGACGCCCGCGCCGCTCGCGATGTGGGTCTGGTCGACTATGTGGGGCTGCGCGAAGCGGTGCGGAAATATCTCGACGAGCTGCTCGCGGGCATTCGCGATTGCAGCCCCTTTGCCGTGGCCCAGATGAAGCTGCTGCTCGATGAGAGCCTAGATACGACCATCGATGAGAATGGACAGGCTGAAGCCAACGCCTCCTACCGCTGCATGTCCGATCAAGAAACGTTGCAGCGAATTCAAGAGTTTCTGCAAAAATAGTCACATTTCACTTTTGCCGCTGCATGAAGCGCGGCAACCTCTTCCTGGAAGCGGTTCAAACGGTGTTGCGATATACGAACTACTTGTGACCCCTTCCAGGAAGACCCGTACCACCGCAACTTACGCAAAGTGCTATGTAGCTACTCTGCAAAAATAATTACTACAAAACGAAATAGTCTCCCCATCTAGCGTTGACACAGGTCAGTCAGACGCACCAGATGGCCAGCGCAATCACCTGAACCACGCCGCGCTGGTAGACTATCCAACCACAATCTATCGCAACAGAGGAGCAACCGCCATGACCCACCCACTCCAATTTGGCTGGCACTGTCATTCATTCCCCGTGGATGGCAGCAACGCCGACGACTTTCTCAGCCAACTGACCACAACGCTTGACTACGCGCAAGAAAACTTCACCTCGGTCTGGGTCGACGACCATTTCTGGCCCTGGGCCGGCTTTCAGAGCAACGACACGCCCTACGTGGAATGCATGACCACCATCGCCTATCTCGCCGCACGCTATCCCAATCTGCAATTTGGCAGCAGCGTCCTCTGCCAGAGCTATCGCAACCCGGGCTTGCTGGCCAAAATGGTTGCCAACCTCGACTGGCTCACCGGCGGTCGCTTTCTCTTTGGCATTGGCGCTGGCTGGATGACCGAAGAGTATGCCGCCTTTGATATCGAGTTCCCCAGACCAAGCGTGCGCATCGCGCAAATGGAAGAAGTGATCCAGATCTGCCAGCAGCTCTGGACCAACAGCCCGGCTACTTTCGAGGGCACCTATTATCGCATCGAGGATGCCTACTGTAATCCCAAACCAGATCCCCTGCCCCCGCTGCTCATCGGTGGCGGCGGGGAACAGCTCACCTTGCGCGTCGTGGCCAAATATGCCGATATCTGGAATATTCCCGGCGGCAGCCTCGCAACCTATCGGCACAAGCTCGATGTGCTGCGCCAACATTGCGCCACGGTCGGCCGCAACTATGACGAGATCATCAAGAGCTGGTCTGCCGAGTCAATTGCCGTGGCGCCCACCCAGGCCGCGGCCGAAACGATTGCCGCGGCCAGCCCCTACCAGAACAATCCCATTGTCGGCGATCCGGACCGCGTGGCCGAACAGTTGCAGGCGTTCCTCGACATTGGCGTCACCTACCTCATCGTGCGCCTCATCGATTTTCCGCGGCTAGATGGCATGAAGCTCTTTGTGGACGAGGTCATTCCCCGCCTGCGGAGTGCATAAAGCCCCCATTGCAAAAACGGTTCACCCAACAAAAAGCGCCCAGCATCCACGGAAAGATGCTGGGCGCTTTCGTGCCTCATGTTGCGTAGGGATCTGCCTTGCTGAGATCCCCAGCGCTGGCTACAGTAGAAGCATCCGCTTGCCGGTGCCCAGGAGGAGCGCAAGGCTCCCCCCGACAGAACGAACAATCGATTGCCATGCTAGGTAGGGATACTTAGGTCGAGATACCCAACCAGCCACGGGTGAGCTGAAAGTCCACATTGTTTTGCGCCAGTGTCTGGGGGCGCTGCTGGCCCTGCATCACCGCGGCCATCTGTGCCAACAGGTGCACAGACCAATCCGCGGGATCGCCCTGCAAGTGCAGATCGGGCTGATTGGACGCATCATCGGCCACGAGCACGAGCGGGACAAAGGGATGGCCCGGACGCGGTTCGGTGCTGTGTGCCAGGATCAATTCCGCGCCGGTAGCCCCCAAGCCGGTAACCGTTTCGGCCCAATGCTGCGTTGGTGCTTCCATCAGGTGGAAACCCGGTAGCCGGATCGCCTGCCCATAGGCCAACGTAGCTGGTGCGTCCAATGACAACCCCAATGGTTGAGAGAAGGCCGGGGTAGCAACCAGTGCGCTCTGATTGGGCACCACCACGCTGCCGCCGGCGGCCACCACCTGCCCAGCCACCTGGGCCATTGCCCCGGCAAGCAACGGAGGCACCGCCCCATTGGCCAAGAGCGCGAGCGTAAAGGGACGCGCTGCTCTTTGCAGCGGCTGCTCGCTTGCTCCCCGTTGCTCGAAATAGGCCCGAATCTTGGCCAATACCTGCTGGATCCCGCCATCCAGTTGCACGCTTGCCCACCCAAAGTCAGTCGGATCTAGCTCGGCCGCAACGAGCAACGAGTGCAGATAATCGTTGTGCGCCTTTTCGCAGCCGTGCTCCAAAAAAAGCGCGCGCGCCACCAGCGGGTGCGCAGCGTGGCCAACCATTGTTTCGGCATAGACCTCACGCGTCGATGCAAAGGCGACCCCACAGCCTTCGGTATGCACCAAGGTGGCGAAGGCGGGGAGACCCGTGCCATTTGGCTCACTCTCATTTGGCCCGTCCCCGTGTCGTTGCAATTGGTCGGTGGCCAGCCGGGCGATCTGCCCGGAACAGAGGCTGGTCGGCAGAATGAGATTGACCGCGCCGCGCGCGGCTTGCAGTGGCAGCAGATCAGCCGTGGGCGTGCCGTCAACCGTCACCGCGATGGGTCTGCCCGTCGGTCGGTCACGGTTCAACAGCAGTGGCAAGCGGCTGCGATCCTGCTGCTGCCAGTTGCGCCAGATCGAAATCTGCGAATGGCCCGCGGCCTCGCCACAGCTATGCTGTCCAGAAGCAATCTCAACGAGCAGATCGACGCTCTCCGCGGTCAGCTCTGCCATTGGCGTTCCCGTCAGATAGCGCCCCGCGTCAATATCCATCTCGGCAGAGAGCAGTTCGTAGCGTTGCGTCGTGGTCATCACCTTGATCGTCGGTACAAAGGGGAAGTTGGTGATCGAACCGTTGCCGGTGATGAAGATAATCAAGTTGGCACCTGATGCCACCTGGCCAGCAATGCTTTCCAGATCGTTGCCGGGGCTATTCATGAAATAAAAACCAGGGGCATCCATGCGCTCGCCATAGTCGATCACGTGGTCGAGTCGCACATCTGGGTGGCGCTTCATGGCCGCACCAATCGATTTGAGCGCGATGTTGTAGAGACCGCGCAGCTTGTTGCCGCCCGAGGGGTTGCCCTCTGCAGATTGACCGTGCCACGCCAAGCGCTCTTTGAACTCGGCAATAAAATTGAGAAATTTCTGTGCGGTTGGCAGGTCACGCACATTTTGCAAGGCGTAGGCTTCGGAACCGATCAGCTCGTCAGTTTCGGCCAGGTTGGCGCGTCCACCGTGGCGAATCACCGCCTTGGCCATGTTGGAGGCCAGGGGATTGCCCGATACACCAGAGAAGGCGTCGGAGCCGCCACATTGCAGCGCGAGCGCAAGGTGGGCCACCGATTCGGGGGTGCGGGTGTAGCCATTGGCCCCTGGCAGCCAGCCGTTGACGATCGCCGCGCCCGCGGCGAGATCAGCATCCCACTGCCCCGTGCGCGTGAAAAAGGCATGGGGCACGGCGTCCAGCGGGTAATTCCCGTCGCGCAAATACTGTTCCAACTGCTGATTGTTGACGGCGTCGGTGGCGAGGTCAACGGCCAAGACCGCGGCCACATTCGGGTGCACCACGAGCCCGGCCAGCGTGCGCAGCAGAAAATCCCGATTGTTAATGGCTGCATAGCCGCTGCCTTCGGTGTGGGCAATGGGCACGATGCCATCGATGTTGGCGTGGGCTGCCACGGCTGGCTGCAACGAATCGGCCAACGCCCGCACGTAGCTAGCTGTGCTCGATGTGGTGCCCAAAATCACAATGACATTACGCGTGCCGACGCCACGGTCCCCCGCCCGCCGATAGCCAAGAAAGGTGCGCGGGTCGGCATGGGGTGTCACTTGCTGTCCCGCGGTAAAGGTGGCCGGGTCAAGTTCGTGGGGGACAATGCGGTCGTTGAAATTGGCGGCCGTGGGCAGCACCAGATCCAGGGACCGCTCCTGTAATGCAGTCAACATGGCCGCGTTGCAAACATAGTCGCCGGGCTCGATGGCGCGGCTGGCAATGCCAAAGGGTACGTCCCAAGAGAGCAGCGGCTCGCCCGGCGCAATTGGTGCCACGGCAAAGCGGTGCCCCTCCAACACCGTAAAGTTGAGCGTGAAACGGTGCCCCTCTTGCTCAACGATCGTACCCGCGGGCAGCGTGCGCGTGGCAATTGCCACATTGTCCACGGGCAGGGGCAAGCGGCCAACGGCAGCAAATGGGAATGTGGTTTGAGTCATCGGTAGATTGGTTCCTCTTTCGTTCGTGCGGATCGGCCATCAAAGCGTCCAATGCTTTGCGTCCATTTGTTCCCTGATCATGGCATAGCTTCCCGTTTTTTTCAACCCAACCTGCATAACCGGGTGCGTACCACATTTGGGGCCTAGACCGGACGCTCATTCTGCTCCTCTTCTGTACGTCCCCGCAAAAGGGACGCACCCTGCACAGCCACGTGGCACGACCGGAGGCGCGACCCCACGCATGTAAAGACACTCGACAAAAGAACGCAGATGTTCAGGCTGCCACATCTCTGGTATACTGTTGCCCGTACAAACAGGGGCGCGCGCGCGACACGCACAGAGTGACGCAGCGTATCCCATTCTCCATTGTTACAGTCAAAATCATCTGAGGTTCAACTATGCCCAAAGCCATCTTCTTTACCCGTCTCCCCGCCGACACGGCTCAACTGCTCACCGACCAAGCCCCGCCCGATTTTGCGGTGGAGACCCACCCCATGTCCTTGCCCGATGCGGAAAAGGCCGAGCTGGTGGCCGATGCCGATTTCCTGATTCTCTTCCCCGGCCACGTGGGGGATGCGGTGTTGACCGCGGCCAAAAAGGCCAAGCTGGTGCAGCTGGTCAGCGTCGGCTTTGATCAGATGAATCTGCCTCTCTGCCGCGAGCTGGGGTTGCCGGTGGCCAACAACGGCGGCACCAACGCGCTCGATGTGGCCGAACACACCATCGCCATGATCTTGGGCCTCTACCGCCGCTTGGTGGAGATGGACCGCAACGTGCGCGCCGATAATTGGCGCGGGATCGATTCGGGCAGCACAACCTATTGCATTGACGGCAAAACCGTGGGTTTGATTGGCCTGGGACAGATCGGTCAACGGGTGGCACGCCTGGTGCGGGCATTTGGGGCCAATGTAATCTACCACGATGCCTACCCGGCCAAAGCAGAGGTAGAGGCCGAGTTGGGTGTGGAGCGGGTAGCGTTGCCCGATCTATTGCAACGGGCCGACATTGTGTCGCTCCACGTGCCGCTGAATGAATCGACGCGGGGGATCATCAACACGAAAAATCTGGAATTGATGAAGCCCAACGCGATTCTCATCAACACTTGTCGTGGGCCCGTGGTCGATGAAGCAGCGCTGACCGTGGCACTGCAAAATGGCGAGATCGCGGGGGCCGCGCTCGATGTACTGGAAGAGGAGCCACCCGCCGCGAATAACCCGATCCTGCAGCTTGACAACGTGCTCCTTACTCCCCACACCGCGGGCGTCACCCGCGACACCTGGGCCCGCCGCGGCAAGTTCATCTTTGCCAACCTGCAGCGCGTCTGGAATGGCGAGGAACCGCTGGCGACGATTTAACCGCTGGCCTGGAATCCTCTGCGTCGACGTGGCTGGTTCGAGGTGGTTGAAGCACCGCAACCAAATTTCAGGATAGGCACCAGTCTGCCTCCGATTGCACACCCACCCGCGCTGAATTTTCCCAGCGACACAGAGGCCCGGTAGCTTGCAGCTACCGGGCCCGATCTTCGCCGTTGAATGCTATGAGGCCAATGGGCCATCCGCTCCTTGCCTGTGATACTGTTGCTCTAGCACCGAGGCTGTGTCCTGCTTTGCTGCCCACCAGCGCAGGATATTTTGGATGCTGCTGTCATTTTCGATGAAGGCGGCGCGCAGCTCTGGATCAGTAAATTTGGCAAGTTCACTTTGCAGAACGGCGTGAACCCGTTCAAGGATCTCTGCTGCCCGGGAATCCTGGCGCGCGGTTAAGACGCGATAGGTAATCGCGGCCAGGTTGAGGGTGGAGCGATTGGGGAAGGAAAAGAGTAGATCGTCAACCAGCAACGGCACAATGGCTTTGTAGGCCTCAGCATACCGTTTTAGATAGAGATAAGCGTTGGCAATGCCACTGAGGCTCGCTGCCCAGTTCCCTGGATAGTTCGCCTGTTTGGAGAGTTCAGCTGCCTTCTGATAGTAGGAGATCCCGTTTTCGTAACGTTGTTGATGGTTGTGCAACATTCCCAGCCCCATGTAGCCAAGGATGGTAAATTGTGTTGCATCAATCTCCTCGGCAGAGGTAATGAGCTCGTGCAAGTAGTTTGCCGCCACGGGCCAATCTTTTTGTTGGATTTTGACAAAACCCATTGTGTACAGATTGTTGAGGACGCTTGGCTGGTTGCCTTCAATCTTGCTCTGTCGATAAGCGGCATGGGCCCAGTTGTGTGCTTCGGCGAGTTTACGGATTTGCATATATATCTGCCCCAACATCTCGTGGCACATTCGCACGATCGGGGTGCGGCCTTGACCACTTTGGCATGCCTCCAGGCTCTTCTGCACCGTCTCAATGGACCGTTCGTACTCTTCATGTGAACGATAGACCATGGCTTGCATGAGCAGCGCGTCCCCCAACAGATGTTGGTATTGCTGTGTATTGACAATTCGTATCAGCGCTTCGCAACGATCCGTGGCCTTTGCGCGCGTCTCCAGAGATGTAACCCAATGTGGAATCGCGGCCAGCAGTACATGGACTTGCCAAACGGGAGAATGAGCACGCTCCGCCCACGTCAGCGCGTCGTCAAAGAGCGCTCTGTGGTGGTTGGGTCCTCTGGCATCGATGATGGCCAGTGCCAGGTACGATTGTGTCAACAACACGGCATCAGCTTGCGCTGCACCAATCGCATTGGCTTCCGCTACCCACTCCTTCACTCGCATGCGCTCCTCTGTCCGCACGCCAGCCTCGGCTGCATTTACCAACAATAAAGCGAGCAAGCGAGTTGCTTCTGCACCCTGTGCCCTATTTTGCAAAGCCGGGCGCAGGGATTCCAAGGCGTTCCGCGCCAGCATCAGTGCTTCGGTGCGTTGCGAGGTTAAAGCAAAGAATTGAAAGAAAGAGGAAATAGCGTGATTGAGCAGTGCAACAGCCGCTTGTGTGGTCGGAGCTTGCTCGATCAACCAATGCCACATTGCGCGGAGATTGTAAATCTCTCTTTGCAGCATCTGGAGTGCTTCGGATTGTTGATAGATGCGCTCTTCCTGTTGTGCCACGAGTTTGGCAAAATAGGCTGCGTGTTTCTGCGCAACGGAGCGAACCATCTGGACGTCCTGCTGCAGTTGGTCGATTACATACTCCCGCACCAACTCAGGCAGGTCATAGCGGTCGTGGCTAGCGCGGCGGACCAACGATTTTGTAACCAGCGCCAACAGGGTGGAACCATCACCGTTGCTTACTGCCAATATGGCTTCTCTGGTAAAGCCGCCACGAAAGATTGCACAGTGACGCAATAGCTCTCGTTCGCTTGCGCCGAGTAGTCGCCACGAATGATGAAGGAGTGAACGCAGACTTTGGTGCCGGGCAGGCAGATCAAGCGCCGGTCTCTGCAAATGATCGAAACCCCGTGCTGCTGGTTGCAGCGGATCCAATCGTTCAATCTCATCGATCAAAGGGGGAAGGATGGCCGCGCCTTGCTCCACATACAGTTGGGCGGTCAATTCAAGACCGAGTGGCACACCACCGAGTAACTGGCAGATGCGACCGATATTTGGTTGATTCTGTAGCGTCAACTGAAATTCGGGAAGACGCTGTTGTATCCAAGTGACAAAGAGTTCAACGCTCGCATATTGCCCCAGATCCTGGGGAGGATGTGGTGCACGGCTGCGTTCGCGCCCCGATCCATGGCTCGCGCCACGCTCTGGGTCACGCGCCCACTCATGCGCTGCTGGTACCGACAGCCCCACAACCGGATAGAGATGTTCGGCATGGAGGCGCAGCTGTTCGCGCGAGGTCATGAGAATTTTCACCTGCTGCGCGTTCTGCACCACTTCAAGCAGAAAGGACCGTTCTGCCACCAGGTGCTCAAGGTTATCCAGAACCAGCAGCAGTTTTTGCGTCGCCAGTGCGCGCAGCAGCTGCCTGGAGAGGGGATCGCTGCCGCTCAACGACAAACCGAGCGCGTGGACAATCGCGCCAGCTAGCTCTTCTGTGGCATGCTCACCAGCAGCTATGCCCACCAATGGGACAAACCAGATGCCGTCGGGGAAAAGAGCGGGGGCGGTTTGCCGCGCTTGCTGGGCAACAGCAAGCGCCAATCGGGTCTTGCCCACCCCAC
The DNA here is from genome assembly GCA_965228585.1 of Caldilineaceae bacterium. Lineage (GTDB taxonomy): Bacteria > Chloroflexota > Anaerolineae > Caldilineales > Caldilineaceae > JAHBVH01. The sequence goes on along the minus strand of CBDDHX010000002.1, from coordinate 150,199 downwards.
CTTGCCCCACCAACGTGAGCAGAGCCGTGCTCTCCTCCTGAAGCAATTGCAGCACGGCATCAACATCGCTGGCGCGGCCAATCAGGCTAGTCAATGGGCGAGGCAGATTGTGGGGAACTGGTTGCGCTTCCGGTGCTGCCAGTGCAGGGGACGCAACCGGCGCGGGGGTTGCGGCGTATATGTGTCCCGCTCTGATCTGCTCATGGAGCGTTATCGTTTCGGCATCCGGCTCGGCGTCCAACTCGTCGGCCAGCATTTGGCGGCAGATATCAAAATGTGCCAAGGCAGCCGCCTGCTGGCCACCCTGCGCCAGCAGCAACATCTGTCGGCGGTGGCTAGCTTCATCCCACGGCACAAGCCTGAGTAGTTCGCGGTTGGTCATCAACGCTGCTTCGAGCGCGCCATTCTCCTGTTGGCGCTGGCAGAGCGTGGTAAATCCCATCAAGGCCAACTGATGCAGCTGTTCGCGTTCGCGTAAAGCCCACAGCTCAAAATCGGCGGAGATGCGGGCAGTGGCAAAGCCTTGTAGAAATTCGCCACGATAGCGTTCTAACGTTGCAGCCAAGAGGTCAGTCTCAATGTGCTGGAACTCTTTTTCCAACACGGTGCGGAAATCTTGCACGTCGCATTTGTAGTGGGCGGCGCTGTCCAGGGCGATTGTATCGTCCTCAATCAGCAAGTATTCCTCTACTTGGCGACGCAAGGGAGGTAGAATATCGCGCAGATTCTTGAGCGCGGTGGCATCTCTCGTCTCTGGCCAAAAAAGTGTGGCCAGGGCGCCACGGGTCCATTTGCGGTTGGTGGTCGCCAGATAGATGAGGAGGGCCTGTGCCTTGCGGGTGCGAAAGCGCAGTTGCAATTGATCATCCAGAAATAGCTCTGGTGTGCCCAGCAAATTTATGTGAAGCATAGCTTGTCGGCGCTTTGTCGGCGCACCATCGGCGTCGGTACAATAGACTGCAACTCAGTGACGCGTATTGCATACGCACCGTCACTTGCACACGCATCATCACTTGGGGAAGCGATAAGTAGACTCTTAATTCATTGGTTTTCAAAAATAGTTTGATCCGAAATCATGCCCAGGAATGGGTGCATAGGAGACGCAAGAATGTTCCGTAAAATGCTTTTTGCCTGTATGGTAACCATTTTGCTGAGTACCGGTGCAGTCGGTCCTGTATCTGCCGGCAACGAAAAGGTAACCGTCTGCCACAAACCCGGCACCAAAGCCGAAACCACGCTGGAAATTGCCGCCCCCGCCGAAGCCGCCCATTTGGGACATGGTGACTACTCCGGCCCATGTCGTGCGCCGCAATCCTCTGGCTGCAATGCCCTGAACACACTGGTACCCGATCCACAAACGGATACATGGATGTATTACTTTGTTGCCGCAAATCTGGAGTTCTATCCGGGGGAGACGATCCATGTTGACGCCACGATTACAATTGACGATGTCGTAAATAATTTTGGTTATTTAAGTATCGGGGTCTATAGCAGTTCTTCTGGATTCCTTGATAATGATTATCTCGAGGGCATTTCGGGCGAACAGCTTGCGGCCTCTACTGATTATACGGTTGTGGCCGGTGATGGTGCGGATCAGGTTTTTATTGACATCCTTGTGGTTGACGGCTTTACACTAGACGCGGTCAACATCAGTTGCACCCCCGCCTAATTGGCGGGCTGCCAAATAGATATAGATATGCAGTGCCATGGTCAGTTAGATCTTCCACGGGATGCTTCTCAGAGATTTCTGATGAGCCGCGCCACGTTTACCATCAGAACCGGCGTTTTGTTACACTGGCAAAAATGCCGGTTTTGGTTCAGAGCAATGTGCAACGTAAAGAATGTCCATTCGTGCTATGGCTAGCGCAACGTAGCGTACCCAAAAGCGGCTATTCTGGCTGTGCAGGATTTAGACTGTGCAACATACAGCAAAAGATGCAATAACTGGGACAAATTTACGTTTACATCATCACTCGCAAATGACGGTAAACTTACGTCAATTGTAGCACAATTCGAGACCGAGGCCAAAGCGACTCTGCACCATTGACCTTGGGCCGCCGGCGCACTGCCCACGCCTATCATTGTCAGCTACAGTGGGAAACACGAAGATTTGTCAGCGGGGAATTTACCGGTAGAGAAGCCACTGCATCACATTCAGACGGACGCTCGAGCACGAGCACGTGCAGAATAGAAATAGAGCGCGCCCAACGTGGCCACGTAGGGTGCCATGGTGGTAAATTGGGAGGGCACACCATAGCGCTGCAAGAGCAGCCCCACCCCATCAAAAAGGCCAAAGAGCAGGGAGATCAGGGCGATCCCCCACGGATTGCCTTGCACCAAAATAATCGCGGCCAACGAAATCCAGCCCCGGCCAGCGGACATGTTTTCCGAAAATAGGCGCAGATAGCCCAGCGAGAGAAAAGCCCCAGCCAACCCACAGAGCACGCCACAGATGATGAGCGACCAACTCTGTACCCGCGCCACCGGCACCCCACTGGCCGCCAGCGCGGGCGCGTTGAAGCCCGCGGCGCGCAAACGCAACCCAAAGCGACTGCGGAAGATCACCCATGCACTGAGCGCCGTGGCCACGACGGTTAGATAGATCAGCAGATTTTGCCCAGAAAGAATCGGCCCAACCAGCGGGATCTGGGCCAGCCAGGGCAGATCAACGCGCGGGATGGGCACAATCGCGGCGTCGACAAAAGCACCTTTCACGCCAAAAATCTGGCGCAGCAGATAGGTGGTCGCGCCCAGCGCAAAGAGATTCAATGCAATGCCCGTTAGAAATTCGTCGGTGCGCAGCACAACGGCGAAAAGAATAAAGATCAGTGCCAGGAGCAGCGAGCCGAGAATCGCGCAGAGAATGCCCAACAGCCACGATTGCAGATAGTATGAGCCAAGCACGGCGAAAAAAGCCGCGCCCAACATCATTCCCTCCATGGCAATGTTAAAGACGCCCGCGTAGTAGGTGAAGGAACCGCCCAGCGCGGCCAGCAAAATGGGCGTGGCACCGGCAATTGTATCTTTGAGCAATCCAATGAGAATAGTCATTGCAGTAAGGTTTGGTCTCGTGAGTTTCAGTCTGTTTGTACAGTTGGCCGGTGTATATTCGGTCCCCTTTAGCGGTTGGCAACCAATTGGCGGGCCCGACGCCGTTGGTTCCACAGATCGATGAGCACACGACCGGCCACGCCCACCAATACGATCACCGCCTGCAAGACCAGGATCAATTCACTGGGCACCGCGGTGATCAGTTCCATACCCAGCGCGCCGCTTTGCAACGCGGCGAAAAAGAGGCCATAGAGCAACGTGCCCGTTAGCCCATTGTTGGCGACCACCGCGATCATCACACCATCCCAGGCATAGTTGGCCCCCAGCCCCTTGATGAAGCGATGCGGCCCACCCATCAGTAGCAGTCCGCCTGCCAGCCCAGCCAGTGCGCCGGTGACGAGCATCACGGCCAGGTAATTTTTCTGGATCTGCACACCGCCCAGTCGGGCAAAGAGCGCGTTTTGGCCGGTCATGCGCCATTCGTAGCCCGCGGTCCAACGGTTGTAGACAAACCAAATCGCGCCAAAGGCAAGCAACATCACCACGATACTGCTGTTGAACCGGCCCACAACCGGCATCCAGCCACTGCGTGCGATCAGTGGCGTCATGGGCGAATTGGCGCCAATCTCGCGCAGGGGATTGGTAATGGCCCAGAGCACAAAGGCATCCGCGATCATGTTTAGCATGAGCGTGGTAATGAATTCGTTCATGCCGAAGCGCAACCGCAAAAACGCAGCCACCCCCGACCAGGCCGCGCCCCCGGCCAAGGCCGCGGCCACCAGCAGCGGCACCATGAGCAGCGCTGGCAATTCGATGTAGAGGCCCACCACGGTCGCGGCGAGCGCACCCATGACCAATTGCCCTGGCTGCCCCAGGTTGACTGGCCCCGCGGCAAACGCGACCGATGCCGAAAGGCCGGTGAGCACCAATGGCACCGCGGTGCGCAGCGTTGTAGCCAACGGATAGAGCCCCCCCAGCGAATAGGCAAAGAGCGCGCCATAGGTGGTAACGGGATTGTAGCCTTGCAGCAGCATGAGCAGCGCGCCCAACAGCAAGCCAACGCCAATTCCCAACAGACCGCTCAACAATTTCCGACTGTTCATTGGTCCGTTGCCGCCCCTTCCAACATGTAGCGCCCCACCGTGGCAATGGTGGTGGACGCGGTCTGCAGGTTGGCGACAACCTGCCCTCGGTAGAGCACCAAGATCCGATCACTCAACCGGAACAGCTCTTCCAGATCCGCGGAGATGAGCAGCACGGCACGTCCCCGCGCGCTGGCCGCGGCAATCACCTCATGCACATATTCGATCGAGCCAACATCCAGCCCCCGCGTCGGCTGGTCCAGCAACAGCAGCGGGTTCTCCAGCGCCAATTCACGGCCGAGAATAATCTTCTGCTGGTTGCCACCGGAAAGCGCGCCAAAGGGCTGTTGGTTATCGCTCATCACCACGTTGAAATCACGCTCCACCGCGTCGGTAAACTGTTCGGCGGCCGCGCGGTTGAGCAGCCGTCCGTGCCAGCTCGTAAAGCGGGGATCGAGCCGGTGGTGGGTCATGAGCATATTTTCCGTGATCGACGCCGTCACCGCGCTTCCCATGCGCCGCCGATCCTGGGGCACAAAGGAGACGAGATCGCGGCGCGCCAGGATTGGCAGCGGGGTCAGCTCGGTCTCCTGCACCTGAATCGAACCAGTAGTCGGCTCGATCAATCCCATAATTGCGTTGACCAGCTCAAACTGACCATTGCCTTCGACACCAGCCATGCCAACGATCTCACCGGCGTGCACCGTCAGCTCGATTTGGCTGAGCCGCTCCACGCCGGTGGGGTCAACATAGCTGAGGTCACGGATTGAAAGCACCTGCTCGCCCACGCTATGCTCGACACGCAGGGGCCGCAAGAGAATCTCGCGGCCCACCATCAACGCGGCCAGTTCGCGCTCGCTGCTCTCCGCGGCCGCCACTGTCTCGACATATTGGCCCTTGCGCAGCACGGTGATGCGGTCGCTGAGTGCCAGCACTTCGTCCAGATGGTGCGAGATGAAGAGGATGGTATGGCCGTTATCACGCAGCCGGCGCAATTCGGCAAAGAGCTGAGGCACTTCCTGTGGCGTTAGCACCGCGGTTGGCTCATCGAGGATCAACACATCCACATTGCGGTAGAGTAGTTTGAGAATCTCGACCTTCTGCCGCGCTGCCACCGAGATCTCATCGACCAGCGCGTCGGGACGAACATTGAAATCAAATTCAGCGATCTTGGCTTCGACCAATGCTCGGGCTCGCGCCACATCGACGCGCCCCCACCAATCGGTTGGTTCCGCGCCCAACACCACATTCTGCCAGACCGTATATTCGTTGACGAGCAGAATCTCCTGGTGCACCATGCCAATGCCCGCGGCTATTGCCGCGCCGGGGTTGGAAAATTGCACGGGCCGCCCCGCCAGGTGAATCGTGCCGCTGGTTGCCGTCTCTTGCCCATAGAGCACCTTCATGAGCGTGCTCTTGCCCGCGCCATTTTCGCCGACAATGGCGTGAATCTCGCCATCGCGAAAATCGACGGTCACGTCGTCGAGCGCGACGACACCACGCGCTTTGCCCGCTCCCCCCGCGCCCGCGGGCAGTGGAAAGACTTTGGTGATCCCATTCATCTGAATGAGCGGCCCATTGGGCGTTGGCGGGTCAACTGTTAGTGGTGGGGCAGGTGTTCTCATGGTCACAACTGGGCCAGTGGATGGGTGGTGAGAATCGCCGACGACCGACGCTTGCCAGTGGCGGCTGCGCCGGTCGTCGCGGTTAGAAATGCCGTCATCGTTGCAGATTTGACGGTTGACTGCTTGTGGGGCCGTGCCAATTGCAGTGCGGTCGGCTTGAAAACGGTAGCTTTCCCGCTTGCCGGAACTACTGTTTTCAAACAGAGCCCACTTTAGTCGCCAGTGTAGCGCTCAATTGCCAGCTCGCCGCTGATGATCTGTTGCCGGATCTCGTCGACACGGTCAACGATCGACTGTGGTAGCACCTCGACATCGGCCTCGAAAGTCACATCGACCGCGCCACTCTCCAGGCCATATTCCAACACTTGGCCCGGTTCGTAAGTGCCATCGGCAATGGTGGCATAGACGTCGGTAATGGCACGCCCCACATCTTTCAGATCGCTCGCCACCACGTTGCCCGGCTCCAGATTATTCTGGTTGGTATCGACCCCAATGGCATAGAGATCTCGTTCCGCCGCGGCCTGCAACACACCGAGACCCGCGGCCGCGGCAATTTGAAAAATAATATCCGCACCCTGATCGTAAAGCTGGAGCGCGGCCTGTTTGCCTTTGGCCGTATCTTCCCATGTGCCCAGATAGGTGCTCTCGACCTGAATTTCGGGATCAACCGAATGCGCGCCGTTGGTATAGGCAAAGATAAACGCGTTGATCACCGGATCGACATCACCACCAACAGCCCCGATAATCTTGGCTTCGTTGATGCCGGGCAATGAGGTCTCCAGCGTCGTCAGCGCTGCAACAACACCGGTGAGGTAGGCGCTCTCCTCCTCGATAAAATCGACAGATGTGATCGTACCCGCGTCATTTTCCACCACGGTGTCGATGTTCACGAAGATCTTGTCGGGGTTGTTGTTGGCGATCTCCCTGAGTTGATCCTCAAAGCCGTAGGAGATAACGAAGATCACATCGGCATAGGCGACCGCGGCTTCCAGCGCCGGCTCATATTGGCCGGCATCAAAGTTGGTTTCGATGGTGCGAGTCTCCACCCCGTGCTCTTCGGCCAACCGATCGATCCCCGCCTGTCCCGAGTCGTAAAAGGCGTTGTCACCCAACGCGCCATTGATCAGATAGACCACCCGCGTCGCGCCCGCGGCCGCCGAATCGCCAGCACCATCCGTGTTGGCAGCACCACCATCGCCCGGCTGCACACAACCGGCGAGCAACACCAACACGAGGCCAATGGTTGTGAAAAGCATCAATCCCCTGCGCATATAGATTTCTCCTGATCTGCTCTTGCGTAAAAGTATAGTAACGGATCGGGCCGTCAGCCACCGCGCTCATACCCATAGCGATCATCCCCACCGCGATCATACGCGGTAGTCGGTGGCCCACACCAGCCGGGGGAGTAATGGCCCGGCACCCGCGTCCATATTGTACTTGGTTTTGGCCGATAGATTAAATTGCATGTGAGAGCAATTGCGAAGGGGCAGAAAAGGCAGTGCAAAGAGAACGCCTGTGGATGCGTCGGTGAGGGGAACGAGAAAGATTCGTGGCTGAGCATGGCTTACATTCAGCCACGAATCAGCAGGCTAGCTAGCTTCTTGGATCTTGAAAACCAGTGCGGCCAACGCGCCACCGATCAATGGGCCAGCTAGATAGAGCCAGAGCGAGCCCCAAGGGCCACCACCGATGATCCCGTGAATGATCGTGGGGCCCAAACCGACGGCAGGATTGAAGGCACCACCAGAAATCCCACCACCGGCAAAGGCAGCCACAACAATCGTAAAGCCAATGGCCAACCCGTAGAAGGAATTCCCTTTGGTGCCTGCAGCAACTGCAGCATTGAGCACAACCAACGCCAAGGCAAATGTGTAGAGGAATTCAACCAACAATGCACTGAGGATTGAGACGCCTTCCCCGGGGACTGGTGCAAAGGTTGCGCCAACAATTACACTGGCCACAAGCGCAGCGACCAACGCACCCAGGATCTGAACCGCCCAGTAGGTGAGGAGTTGCGTCCTGTCCAATGCGCCACACATCCAAGCGGCCAGCGACACCGCGGGGTTGTAGTGTGCACCAGAGATATGCCCACCCATGAAGATCATGATCATGAGCGAGGCCCCAATGGCAAGCGGGGCCATCTCGATCCCCTGCACGACAGTCAGACCAATGGTGAGCACCAAGAAAAAGGTACCAATAAATTCGGTCAGTAGTTTCTTCATACCTACATCCTCCCTGTTTTTACAATGTGATTGCAATGAGAACATGAGTATATAGGCTCAGGCAGCCTCAATTTATCCCGAATGATACGGATATTCGACCATCTCTATAGGACTTGGGTCCTACCATGGGCAGGTAGCAGGTCAGCCGTGGCGGTGATGAATCCCTCGATTGGCGGGCAATTGCCAGCGCAACAGTAGCCGCAATAATGGGGAAGTGACGCGAAGCAGCCAACCCTTGGCCGGTTCGCGCGCTCTTGCTGGGGCAACGTATGCTGTGCGCAACCCAGAAGCCAAATTCACGCCATAGTCATGAGATTCACGGCATATTCATGAGGGGAACACATGAGGGAAATAGATGAGGCGGACATAGGAGTAGAGACGCACGGGCAGATTAGCGTGCGGAAGATCTGCCCTGTGCGGCAGCGACCAGTGGCTGGAGCGGCAGCGCGGGCACCACCCGATCCCGATAGCCACGGGTGGTGGTGGCCATGCAGAGCGAGTTATAGATCGCTTCTTCGGTGGCCTCGATGGTGGCCTGGAAGAGAGGGGAAACCTGCTCGTTGGGCACCTCCATGGCCTGCTGCAGCTGGCCAGCAGCCACAGGCGATCGTCGCACCGCGGCGGCCGTGGAAAAGGCAATGACATAATCGCCGGAGCCATTGCTCATGGCCGCGCCCGTGCGCGCCAGCCCCGTCAAACCACGGCTGGCGATTCGGTGCAGGTTGCGATCCGAGAGCGGTGCATCGGTTGCGACCACGATTACAATTGAACCGTCGGCACTCCCTGTGTCAACGCTCCCTGCGTCGGCGACAGCAGCCTGTCCAACCTGCTCGCGCAGGTAATATTGTTCGAGCAGTTGCCCAATGGGCAGACCGGCCACCTGTAGCACGCCGCCATAGTTTGACTGCACCAGCACGCCCACTGTGTAGCCGCCCAAGCTCGCGGGCAATTGGCGCGAACTCGTGCCGATCCCGCCCTTCCAGCCAAAAGCAACGGTACCTGTTCCGGCTCCGACAGCCCCTTCCGCAACCGGGCCAGCGTGCGCACCACGCAGTGCCGTCAACACATGTTCAGGCGTGATCACCCGACGTCGGATCGCGTTGAGATAGCCATCGTTTGTCTCACCAACCACCATGTTCACCGACCGCACGCTTTCGTTGCCCGGCTGGTTCAGGGTCCAATCGAGCAGGGCATCCGCGGCGCGTGGCACCGCGAGCGTGTTGGTCAGCACAATTGGCGTTTCAATCTCACCAAGTTCGCGCAGTTGGGTGCTCCCCATGAGCTTGCCATAGCCATTGCCAACGGCCAGTCCCGCGGGCACCTTCTCCTGATAGAGATTGCCCGGATGGGGCCGAATGGCGGTGACACCGGTCTGAATATCGGGTGTCGCCGCGAGGGTGGTCTGGCCCACGAGTACTCCCCCGACATCGGTGATCGCGTTGAGCGGGCCGGGCGGCAGCACGCCGGGCACAATGCCCAGGGCACGCAGCCGTTGGCGGGGCAGCGCGGGGGCTGTGGATGACTGGTTGGCACTTTGCGATTCGTTGGGCGTAGACATATTTGGGACACTTTTTCTATTTGGCAATTGAGTTTATAGTATACGTGACTTACGCACATGACTTACGCACATGACTTACGCACATGACTTACGCATAGAAGAGCTTACCAGTGGAGAGCAGACAACCCGATTATGGCTCTTCCCGACAAGTGGCGTAAGTCCAATATAGAGGCAGTATCGGCGCGATGCCGATGGATAGTGACGCTCCTACAGTGTGGCGTAAATACCACGGCAGGGCAGGTAATCAGCCCATACAACTTGAGGGCAAACGGCAAAATACGCATGACCTGATTTAGGCCGGGATGTACTGCCCACATGCATTATACCCACAAACCCAGCGCAAGCTAAAGGAACCTTTTATGTCTACAACTGATCTCTGCTTTCGCACAGCCACGGATTTGAGCCAGGCAATTCGGCGCAAAGAACTCTCCGCTGCCGAAGTGATGTCGGCTCACCTGGCGCAGATCGAGCGTGTCAACCCAACGGTCAATGCCATTGTCACCCTCGATCCGGAAATGGCCATGCAGGGGGCACGGGCCGCCGATGATGCGCTGGCCCGTGGCAAAACGGTGGGGCCACTGCACGGGCTACCCATTGCCCATAAAGATCTGGTGGAAACCAAAGGGATCCGCACCGTCAAAGGATCTCCCATCTTTCGTGACTATGTGCCCGATTTCAGTGCGCTCTTGGTCGAACGCTTGCAGGGTGCGGGCGCGGTGACCATTGGCAAGACCAACACCCCGGAATTTGGCGCGGGCTCCCAAACCTTCAATCCTGTCTTTGGCGCGACATTGAACCCCTATGATACGAGCAAAACTTGTGGCGGGAGCAGCGGCGGAGCCGCGGTGGCGCTCGCCTGTGGCATGTTGCCCATTGCCGATGGCAGCGACACCGGTGGTTCGTTGCGCAACCCGGCCAATTTTTGTAACGTGGTTGGCTTTCGGCCTTCACCGGGGCGGGTACCGGTTTGGCCAAGCAGCATGGGCTGGTTTCCCATTTCGGTGAAAGGCCCGATGGCGCGCACGGTGGAGGATGTGGCGCTGATGTTGCAGGCGTTGGCTGGGCCCGACCCCCGCTCGCCAATTGCCAACCGCGAGCCGGGCACAATTTTTGCAGCGCCGCTGGCGCGCGATTTTCGCGGCACCAAGATTGCCTGGAGCCCGGATCTCAAGAGCTTTCCGGTCGATCCGGCGGTGACCGCGGTGTTGGAAGCGCAGTTGGGCGTCTTCGAGCAATTGGGCTGCACGGTTGCAGCGGACGAACCCGATTTCAGCGATGCGGACGAGATTTTCAAGGTCTTGCGGGCGTGGGCTTTTGAGCTGAATTATACTGATCTGATCGCTGAGCACCGTGATCAGATCAAGGAGACGGTAATCTGGAATGCCGAGGAGGGGCAGAAGCTGACCGGTCCTCAACTGAGCCGGGCCGAAATGAAGCGCACGCAACTCTATCACCGCGTGCGCAATTTCATGGAAAACTATGAGTACCTGATCTTACCTGTGAGCCAGGTGCCGCCTTTCGCCATCACCCAGGAATATGTAACGGAGATCAATGGTGTGCAGATGGAGACGTACATTGATTGGATGAAATCCTGTTATTTCATCACCGTCACCGGCCTACCTGCCATCTCCGTGCCCTGTGGCTTCACGGCAGAGGGATTGCCGGTGGGCGTTCAGATCGTGGGACGACATGAAGATGATTTTGGCGTGTTGCAACTGGCCCATGCGTTTCAGGAAGCAACCGGTTTTTGGCGTCAACATCCCAACGTGGCCCTGCCGGCAGCATAATCCTGGCGCCAGCGAGCAAGCCAAGCCGCAGCCGTGAGCTGTTGCCGGGACGATGATTTGCAGAATGCCAACTCATTTGCTATGCTAACGCGCATGCTAGAAAGATGGGCGTTCATACTGGCCTTGGGCTCATAACAGTTCACGTAACAGTTCATGTTCCAATGGTACAGTACGGTTGGCTTGAAAGCAGTAGGTTTCCCGCTTGCCGGAACTGCTGTTTTCAAAGAGAGCCCACTTTAGTAGCGCAGCGTATAATCGATAAGGATCCTTGAAGGTGCTGTCGCTGGCAATTACGTTAGCGGCAGCACCTTTATTGCTGCCTGCGAAATGATTCTCTGCACGCGAACAAGCAGGAATCCGCACAGAGAGCACCGCGAAGGGCCGCGGTACTGCCAGCGGTCTTTCCTTGATTATTTGGACGTACGCAACATTTGGACGTACGCAACTTGTCGAGAAGAGTCAGCAAGCGCATGGCCTGCTCTCCACTGCTATGCTCTTCTCGGTGCGTACATCATGATTATTTAAATGAGACAGATAACCACGAGTTTGTTAGTGAGCAACAAAATGGCAACCGAGAAAGAGATGGAAGCAGGAGAGATGGCAGGGAAGATAACCCCGTCGATGACAACACAGTCGATGAAAACACAGTCGATGACAACACCGTCGCATCCCAAAGAGCCAACGCCTTCAATACAGCCAACGATGATAGAGAAGCTACGGGGACTGCGCTGGAGCATTGCACTCAACTCGATGAATACTGTCTTTGTGCAATTTACCTATTTTGGTTCGGCATTTGTGATCTTTTTGGATCGACTGGGACTGAGCAAGACGGATATCGGTTTGATTTTGGCGCTGATTCCGTTTGCCAATCTCCTCGCGATCTTGATTGCACCGGCCACGGCCCGCCATGGCTACAAACGAACGTTTATTGTCTTCTTTGGGCTGCGCAAAGCAGTAACCGGGTTGCTGTTGCTGACGCCCTGGGTCGTCACGACCTTTGGGGCGAGCATGGCGTTTGCCTTTGTTGCCGGTGTGGTTGGGCTCTTTGCCATCTTTCGCACGGTGGAAGAGACCGCGTATTACCCCTGGTATCAAGAGTTTGTGCCCGCCAGTGTGCAGGGCAAATATTCGGCATGGAGCAACATTGCAACCGCGTTGGTCGGTGTGCTCTCGGTGGCCATTGCTGGGTGGGTCATTGCCAATTCAGAAAGCCTCTTTGGCTTTATGGTTTTGATTGCCGCGGGCGTGATCTTTGGGCTCATCTCGACGTGGTGTGGCGTGTTCATTCCGGGCGGCGCGCCCGTCGTTGCCGATGCTGTTGATGGTGCCAAGCGCAATCTGCGCGATGCGCTGGAGGACAAGGATTTCATCCGCTATCTAATCGGGCTAGCGTTGATCACGTTGGGCACGGTACCGCTCGCTTCGTTCCTGCCCCTCTATCTGCACGAGCTGGTGGGCCTGAGCGCGGGGGCCGCGATCTTTGTGCAGATGGGAACGTTGTTGGGCACGGTAGTTTCGAGCTATCTGTGGGGCTGGGCCGCGGACCGCTACGGTGGTCGCCCAATTATGTTGACTGGTGTTTTGCTCTTTACGCTCGTTGCCCTGCTCTGGTGGTTCATGCCGCGCCAGGTTTCGTGGGCGCTCTATGTGGCGCTGGCCATTGCTTTTTTGCAGGGATTGGCAAATCTGGGCTGGGGCATTGGTGCCACGCGTCTGCTCTTTGGCAGCGTGGTGCCGCCAAGCAAAAAGATGGATTATCTGGCACTCTGGTTTGCGTGGGCCGGGATTACCGCCGGGGTCAGCCAATTGGCCGGGGGCTATATTCTCGATTATGGCAAGAACATGGCCGGGCAGTTCTGGCTCATTACGCTCGATGCTTACGTGCCACTCTTTGTGCTGGCCGTTGGCGCGCCCCTGTTGAGCATTGTCTTGCTCGCTGCCATTCGGGGCGATAGCGTGGTGAGCATGGGTCAATTTGCGGGGCTCTTTTTGCGCGGCAATCCCTTCATGGCCATGACCTCGTTGGTGAAGTATTACAGCGCGCCCGATGAACACACCACCGTGCGCACAACCGAGCGGCTGGGACAGGCCCGCAGCACGCTGGCCGTCAATGAATTGCTGGAGGCACTGCACGATCCTCGTTTTAACGTGCGCTTCGAGGCGATTCAGGCCGCGGCGCGCATGAAACCGGATCCACAGTTGACCGCGGCGTTGACCCATATTCTCAATGGTAAAAATCCCGCGCTCAGTGTGTTGGCGGCGTGGGCAATGGGCCGGATCGGTGATCCCGCGGCCATTCCCGTGCTGCGCGAGGGGCTCCATTCCCCCTACAAGTCGATCCAGGCGCACTGTGCGCGTGCCCTGGGTACATTGAAGGACAAGCGGTCGATCCCAATCATCATCGAGCGGCTGGAGACGGAAGAGGATGAAGGGCTGCTGCTCGCCTATGCCTCGGCCCTGGGCAACATGCGGGCCAGCAAAGCCGCGTTCAAGTTGCTGGCCCTGCTGCATGCAAGCACGGATGAGGAGATGAGCTGGGAAGTGACGCTGGCCCTGGCCCGCATCGTGGGCAACGAAAGGAACTTTATTCAGATCTGGCGCAACACGCGCGTCGATCTGGGCACACCCGTGGCTCAAGCACTCACGCGGCTCAAAAAGAAGTTTGTCCAACATTTCCCACACGAGCCCGAATTGGGCAAACAGCTCGCCGCGGCCGCGGATGCATTTGCACGCGATGACTATGATGACGGTGCCCAACAGTTCGCCCGGCTGCTCCAGACGATGCCACTCGACAGCTGTGAATATGTTGCCAGCGCCATTGTCGAAGCCTGTGCCAAGCAGCTTCGCAACCAGGAGGCATTCCGCGGTGACTATCTGCTCTTGGCAGTTCACACTTTGGACCGTTGCCTCAGTGACAGCACCTAAAGTGGGCTCTGGTTGAAAACCGTAGTTCCGGCAAACGGGAAAGCTACCGTTTTCAAGCCAACAACACTGTCGCCGCTGAAGCAGCGCGCTGGCACACTGCCTTTGCCAAGAACAGGGCGGTGGCGTGTCAGCGGCTGCCCTGGCGCGTTCTGTTGTCTATGCTTGGGCCAGAAGCTTTGCATAGTTCACGCTCGTGCAGTACAATGGCTGCATTGATATTCCGGTGCCGCCAACTCCACGTTCCCCGGCATCATCCATTCCACGCAAGACCAAAACAATTTCAAGCAAAATTGATTGCAATCAAAACTGACTGCGAGCAAAACTGACTGCGAGCAAATCTACTAGCGCAAGCAGAAGCTTTCTTCTGGGCACAAATGTGGCCCTCTGCCCCCTTCACAGATGAAAGCCAGTGTAGTAAATGCAAGATCCACAACATTTGCAGGAAAGGTAGGGTTTATGGCAGTGCTGAAAGCGTACCGACGCGCGATTGATGCGCTCAGTGAAGCGATGGGCTGGATTGCAATTATTCTGGTCCTAATCGTCGTGACACTCACCTTTTACAACGTCGTTGTTCGCTATCTGGGTGAATACATTGGCGTCCAGCTCTCCTCCAATGTCTTTCTCGATCTGCAGTGGCAACTCTTCTCCATGGTCTTCTTCCTTGGCTTTGCGTACATCATGAAGCATGGCATCAACGTGCGAGTCGATTTCCTCTATGCCAAGTGGCCAGCCAAACGCAAAGCCATGCTCGATTTTTTTGGCCACCTCTTCTTTCTGATCCCATTTTGTGTGATGGCCATCTACGTCACCATCAATCCCGTGTTCACTTCGTGGGGGCGGCGGCCCAACGGTAGTTGGGGGAATTGGGAACTTTCACCCGATCCCGGTGGGTTACCCCGGGCACCGATCAAGACGATGATCATTGTCGCGTTTGTCTTTCTGCTGCTCCAGACCATTGCCGAGCTGATCAAACTCTATGGCGTAATGAGCGATCAGCCAGAGCTGGTGGGTGACAAGACCCTGGAGGTTGATGCACCGCTGCGGGTGGAGTGATCCCCACACTTTACGCCTGGCGCGGGTCTAGCAGTCAGCATCAAGTCGTCAGCAGTATCGAGTCTTCAGCAGCATTAGTCGGCAGCAGTATCAAGCGGCACAAAACGATTTCCACACAGAGAAGGATTGCGTTATGGGCTTTGAGTGGCTGGCCATCATCATGTTTGTGGTCTTTTTTATTCTGATTCTTTACGGCTATCCGGTCGCTTTTTCCTTTGCTGGGACAGGCATTATCTTTGGGTTGATCGGCGTGGCATTGGGCGCATTTGACACGCGTCTCCTGCTGCTCATGCCCAATCGCTGGTTTGGGACGATGAGCGATCTGACCTTGCTCGCCATTATCTTTTTCGTCTTCATGGGCGCGGTCTTTGAAAAGTCAGGGTTGGCCGAAAATCTGCTGGAGACCATTGGCATCCTCATGGGGCCACTGCGTGGCGGCCTGGCCCTGGCCGTAGTGATTGTGGGGACGTTGCTAGCCGCGGCCACCGGGGTCGTTGCCGCGACCGTCATCGTCATGGGGTTGATCTCGTTGCCGGTAATGATCCGCTATGGCTATGATCACAAGCTGGCAACGGGGGTGATCACCGCCTCTGGCACGCTGGCCCAGCTGGTGCCACCCAGCCTGGTGCTGGTGGTCCTGAGTGACCAATTGGGGGCAAGCGTCGGTGATCTCTTTGTCGGCGCGCTGATTCCGGGCCTGCTGCTGGCGGGGCTCTATGCAGTCTATGTGCTGGTGGTCGCGTTTTTGCGCCCGGGGATGGCACCGGCACTGCCACCCGCAGCACGTACGCTCCAGGGGGCCGCACTCATGCGGCGAACCCTGGTTGCTGTCTTTCCCCCACTGTTGCTCATCTTCTTTGTGTTGGGTAGTATCTTTTTTGGCTTTGCCGCGCCCTTTGAAGCGGGTGCGGTGGGCGCATTCGGCGCGTGTGTTCTCACCGCCTTCAACCGCAATCTCTCGTGGAAATTGCTCACCGAATCGGCCCGGGCAACAGCAAACATCACCGCGTTGGTTATCATGATCCTCTTCTGCTCCACCTTCTTTGGGTTGGTCTTTGATGGCCTGGGCGGCCAGAGCTACGTGCGCAGCCTGTTGACGGGGCTGCCGGGTGGCGTTTGGGGCTTTATCATCGTCGCCAATATTGTGATCTTTTTGCTGGGGATCAACCTCGAATTCATCGAGATCAGCTTTATCGCCATGCCGCTCCTGGTGCCCGCGGCCGTGGAGTTGGGGGTCGATCTGGTCTGGTTTGGCGTGATGATGGCGATCAATCTGAACATGGCGTTTATTTCGCCGCCCGTGGGATTTTCGCTCTTTTACCTGCAGAGCGTTGCCCCCGAAGAGGTGGAGACGCTGGATATTCACAAAGGTGCGCTGCCCTTCATGGTCCTACAGGGCATTGCGCTGGCCCTCGTCATCGTCTTCCCCGAAACAGTGACCTGGCTCGTGACCTTCTCCAAGGGGTAAGACCAAAGTCCCCCAATGACCGAGCCCGACTGCTGGCAGCAGCCGGGCTTTCGTCTCTTTGCGGTTGGCCACTTGCACTTGCAACGCCATGGCCGGCAGCAATTAGCGAGAAGTCAAGCAGATCCGTACGTTGGGCGTTCGCCAGTGCCTGCGAGGTGTGCTTGGTAGCCTACAGTGCGGTTGGCTTGAAAACGGTAGGTTTCCCGCTTGCCGGAACTACTGTTTCCAAACAGAGCCCACTTTAGCTGCCAAAGTTGAGCATGGCTGCTTCTGCCAAGCTGTGCCATTGATAGATCGCGTCGCGGAAGGTATTCCATTCATCGAGAATCGACTTGAAGTCGGTGTCCGATGCGGCAAATTCATCGTACAGCTCAAAGGATGCCTCTTCCGCCAGTGTCATGACATCATCGGGGAAGGGCAGCAGCGTCACATCGCCGCTGCTCGTCAAATTCTGCAACGCGGCCGGGTTTTTGGCATCGTACCGGGCCATCATGGTAACGTTGGCTTCATAGGCCGCGGATTTCAGAATCTCCTGATATTCCTGGGGCAGGTTGTTCCACTCGTTGAGATTGACCTGAATTTCGAGCGTGGGGCCCGGTTCCCACCAGCCGGGATAGTAGTAGAATTGCGCGGCCTGTTGAAAGCCCAGCTTCTCGTCATCATAGGGGCCGACCCACTCCGCGGCGTCGATGGTGCCCGTCTGTAGCGCCTGGAAGATCTCACCACCAGGCAAGACCTGTACATTCACCCCTAGCTTGGCCATGACCTGGCCTCCCAACCCGGGGATCCGCATCTTTAGCCCTTCCAAATCCGCGGTAGAGTTGATCTCCTTGTTGAACCAGCCTCCCATCTGCACCCCCGTGTTACCAGCCGGGAATTGAATGACATTGAAGCGCTCGGCATACATGTTCTGCAACATTTCAAGACCGCCGGCCTCATAGAGCCAAGCATTCTGTTGGCGATCATTGAAGCCAAAGGGGAGTGCCGTGCCAAAGGCGGTAGCCGGCGTTTTGCCAACATAGTAGTAGGAAGCGGTGTGGCCAATGGGCACGGCACCCTGTTCCACCACATCGAGCACTTGCAAGCCCGGTGCCAGTTCGCCGGCAGCGCGCGCCTCAATGGTAAATTTCCCGCCAGAGAGCGCGGCGACGCGCTCGGCAACGGTCTGTGCACCGCCAAAGATGGTGTCGAGCGCAACGGGCCAACTGGTGGCCATCTGCCAATTGATCGTGGGGAGGGAGGAATCCTGGGCGATCGCTTCCGGGGCTGGGGTGGCGATTCCCGCTTGCTGGGCACCACAACCGGCGGCAAAACCGAGGGCGCCAGCCGCGGCGGTGCGGGTGGCAACCGTCTGCAAAAACTCACGACGATTCATAGTACACTCCTTTGAATGAGAGATTTGGCTGTCACACGAATGCAAAACCAAGAGAGCGGCTCAACGCATAACCGTGAATGTTCTGCGGCAAACGCACTTGTACAGCGGGGAACTCGTGCGACCTATGCAATGGATGCTCAGGCGTTGTATGATTGTGCAAATGCTGGAATTGCTTGTGTGACGAGAATCGATGTTGCTACAGGTACAGGTTGAAACAGGTACAGATTCAATGGGGAGTAAAGCTTTCGTGATTGTATAAGAGGGAGCAAGAACTGTCAAAGTTGTCAACTCCCGTACCAGCCAGACGGGCTGCTGCTTGACACCGTTGCAGAGATCTCCCAGAGCTACGCCTGGGGCCACGTGCAAAATGGATCTGTTTTTGACTTCGTGAAAATGGCAGTATAATGGAAGAGCGCGACCAAACGAGCGCTGTGAAATTGTTAGCATTCCGCGCCAGATGCAGGCGCGCCAGAAACGAGAGTAGCGATGGCCCACCTTGTTGATAACCCCGTTCAATTGCCCGCCCCGTTGGCGGCCCAGATCATCCAACACAGCCGCGAAGGCAAACCAGAAGAGATCTGTGGGATCTTGCGGGGCAGCGGTCTGATGGCTTACGAAGTGATTCGGGGCAAGAATATTGCGGATGAACGCATTGAAAATTATACGGTTGATCCACAGACGCTGCTGCGTCAGTTTGAATTTGAAGATCAGGGCGAAGAGATGATGGGCATCTACCATTCGCATCCGGTGTCCGAGGCCTACCCGTCGGCCACCGATGCCTGGAATGCCCACTACCCCGACAGCATCTACTTTATCTGTTCGCTGGAATTTGATGACGCGCCGGTGATCCGGGCTTTTCGCATGACCACCCATTTTCTCGATTTGGAGCTCTCATCCCTCACCGAGGCGCTGGAATTCTACGAGACTCGGCCCGGGCTTTTCGCCTATTATCAGGCCGCCAATCAGGCGGTTCCCCCTGCGTTGCAATCGATTGCCGCGGGCGTTACGCAGCCCTTTTACATTGTCTACTATCAAGAGGCAGGGACAGATGGGGATGGAGCAGAGATAGACATCCGTGCCGTGGAACTGAGCGAGCATCCAATCGTGGCTTGATCTATGGTTCTTTGGCTGCTGTTGCGTAATCAACAGCCGGAGATGCAACTGTAATTTTTGGTACTTGACAAATCGCAGTATATTTTTTATAGTGCGTTGTGTAAGAGATATTTGCACCAAAGTGCCGTTATCCAATGGCAAAAGCCTTCGAGAATTTATTGGAAAATCAATCGATCATGGTTGAAGTTTGCACGGACCCTTTCGCCAAACATTGTTTGTGTCGATAGCGGGAGCCATTAGCAGTGATGCTAGTCGCCCCGCGGAATGTTCCTGCTTGCGATAGATTCTCGTGCAATGTCAACTGTTTTCCTATTTCGAGCTGTGTACTTATCTTGCCCTTCTGCTCAGTGGCATATGTGTGCAGCCAGGCATTACGATAGGGCCACAGTTCAACTTCAATCAGGTATCGACACCGAGTTCATCGCAAAGGGTGAACTCGGTTTTTTTATGCAAATCGTCCAAACAAGCTATGCCAAGACCGGGTTCATCGATGACCGGGTTGATCAGCAGTATAACCAATCCATGACTTACGCACCGAGAAACGCCTACCAGAGGAAAGCAGGCAACGCGAGTGGTGGCTCTTCTCGACAAATTGCGTAAGTCCAGCAATCCTTAGAAGGAGTAGGAATCAATGACAACTGTACTTGTGCCCACACCGCTGCGCCGCCTGACGGGCGGCCAATCCAAAGTGGAAGTGTCGGGCGAAGATGTGGGTGCC
The DNA here is from genome assembly GCA_965228585.1 of Caldilineaceae bacterium. Classification (GTDB taxonomy): domain Bacteria; phylum Chloroflexota; class Anaerolineae; order Caldilineales; family Caldilineaceae; genus JAHBVH01. Next base: position 130,222 of record CBDDHX010000002.1, on the reverse strand, counting down.
CTCATCACGGCAGTCGACAGCCAGTTTCCGGGCATTCGTGCCAAAGTGCTCGACGACAGTGGCGATGTCAAACGCTTTATCAATGTCTTTGTGAATGACGATGAAATTCGGACGCTGCAAGGGCTGGACACGCCAGTGCACGAGAATGACAAAGTCTCGATCGTCCCGGCAATGGCCGGTGGCGAGGATGCAGCCCACGACGTGCAAGCTGCTTTTAGCGGGAGGTAGCAATGAGTCGACTAAATCGTGACCAACTATTGCAGTTGGCAAAGAGTGAGATTACCGAAATCTCTGCACAAGAGTTGAAGCAGCGCATGGACGCGGGCGAAGAGATGACGGTGGTAGATATTCGCGAGCGTGAAGAATTCGTCCAGGGCTATGTGCCCGATGCTCTCTTCATTCCGCGTGGGCATCTGGAATTGCAGATCGAGCAACACCAGTCGGATCGCGACAAGCCGGTGGTGGTCTACTGCGCCGGTGGCGTGCGCTCGGCGCTGGCGGCCCGCAACCTAAAGGAGATGGGCTACGAGAACGTGATCTCGCTCATCGGTGGCTTCAACGGCTGGAAGAATGCCGGCAATGATTTCAAGATTCCCACGGTGCTCAGCGAAGAACAGCGCATCCGCTACAGCCGGCACATCCTGCTCAACGAAGTTGGCGAGGCGGGCCAGCTCAAGCTGCTGGAGGCCAAAGTACTCTTGATTGGCGCGGGTGGCCTGGGTAGCCCCGCGGCCATGTATCTGGCCGCGGCGGGCGTGGGCACCATTGGCATCGTCGATTTTGATACCGTCGATGTCTCCAACTTGCAGCGTCAGATCTTGCACGGCAATGCAGACGTGGGCCGCCCCAAGGTCGAATCGGCACGCGATCGGCTGCTCGATATCAACCCGGATGTGAATGTCATTCCCCACCGCGAGCCGATTAGCAGCCACAACGCGCTGGAGATCATTCGCGACTATGATATTGTGCTCAATGGATCGGATAATTTCCCGACCCGCTATCTGGTCAACGATGCCTGCCAATTCCTGGGCAAACCGTTGGTCGATGCGAGCATCTTTATGTTCGAGGGGCAGGTGACGATCTACCAGCCCGATGATGACGCAACCGGTGTTGAAGGTGGCCCCTGCTATCGCTGCCTCTACCCCGATCCACCGCCCCCTGGCGAAGTACCCAGTTGTGCCGAAGCAGGTGTGCTCGGTGTGCTGCCCGGCATCGTTGGCTCGGTTCAGGCGATCGAGGCGATCAAGCTCATCCTGGGCGCGGGCGAATCATTGGTGGGACGACTGCTCATGATCGATACGCTCGATATGACTTTCCGTACGCTCAAGGTGCGCCGCAACCCAGAATGCCCGGTCTGTGGTGAAAATCCCACGGTGACTGAGTTGATCGATTACGAACAGTTCTGTGGATTGCCTTCGAGCAACGGCCAGGGCGACAGCAGCGAACGCGAGTTGATCGCAGCCTGACCGCTCGGTCGCTGAATGCCAGGAATTTGTAGCAGACCATCATTGGTGGCAGATCATTGAATGCACGCCGTGGCGCCAGTGGTCCGGGACGCCACGGCCTTCCGGGCGAGGATAGCTCCATTGCCAATTTGCAGTTGTCAAGCAAAGTAGTGGTAAAGCACAGTTGTGATCAAGCACAGTTGTGGTAAAGCAAAAGTCAAAGGGAAAAGCAGCAATGGAAACGACCGTTACAGTCGAAGCACAGCCCAGGATGCTGACCGGCACCATCCTCGATCAGATCGGCAACACGCCACTGCTTGATCTCGGCGACTTTGCGCGGGCACGTGGCGTTGCGCCGGGGGTGGGGCTCTATGCCAAGGCCGAATGGCTCAACCCGGGTGGCTCGGTCAAGGCGCGCGCTGCGCTCCAGATCATCGAAGCAGCAGAGACCAGTGGTGCACTGACGCCGGACAAAATCCTGCTTGACAGCAGTTCTGGCAACACGGGTATCGCCTTTGCGCTAATCGGCGCGGTGAAAGGCTATGCAGTCCATCTGGTAATGCCCGCCAACGTCAGCACGGAACGCAAAGCCCTGGTGCGTGCCTATGGCGCAACGCTGATTGAATCGGATCCGCTGGAGGGCTCGGACGGGGCAATCCGGTTGGTCCGCCAGATGGCTGCCGCGGAGCCAGAGCGCTATTTCTATGCGAATCAGTACAACAACCCAGCCAACTGGCAAGCCCACTATCAGAACACGGGGCCAGAGATCTGGCAGCAGTCTGATGGTGCGATTACCCACTTTGTGGCAGGGCTGGGCACGACGGGCACCTTCGTGGGCACGGGGCGCTATTTGAAAGAGCAGAATAGCCGCATTCAGCTGGTGGCAGTGCAACCCGCGGATGAGCTTGCGGTGATCGAGGGGCTGAAACACCTGGAAACCGCCATCACCCCCGACATCTATGATCCGACGCTGCTCGACCGCGATCTGCGGGTGGATGCAGAAGTTGCCTGGGAGACAACGCGGGCTCTTGCGCGAAAGGCGGGGCTTTTCGTGGGAATCAGTGCTGGTGCGGCAGTGGCTGGTGCCATCGATGTTGCCAAAGAGCTCGATGCGGGGCTGGTAGTCACGCTATTGCCCGATGATGGCAGCAAATATGTGAGCCTTGGCATCTTTGATTAGCAGTTCCCCCGTCAATCTCTCCCGGCTCTTGCCGGCAACCACATCAATCCACACTCCAGGAGCGCTTCGTCAACAGCAACGACGAAGCGCTTTTTGGTTGGAAGCGTGTCAACACGCTCGAACTGGCTATCGGTTCGAACTGGCTATCTGATTGAACTCACTAACCGTGCGCCAGTGCTCAACGTCATCGACTCGAAGACCAGCGGCCGCGTGGCTGCTGGTTCTGTGCGGCCAGTGGCTTGCAGAGTCACAGTGATTCCTGTACACTGCTCTAACGATATCGGCTGTACCGTTCACTCAACATGAGCGTCTCTAGCCAGCGTCCAGTGGGTCCCGTTCGATGGGCCCCGTTTACTGATAGCATGACACCGACCAGTTAGGAAAACTCTGTGTTTGAATTAGTCTTTCTCGGCACATCCGCCTCTGCACCCTCGATCCAGCGCGGGCTCTCCTCTGCGCTTGTCATGGTGAATGAGCACCGATTTATGATCGACTGTGGTGAAGGCAGCCAACGCCAGTTGTTGCGCAGTGGGTTGGGCTTTCGCCGGCTCGACAAGATTCTCGTAACCCACGGCCATCTGGATCATATCCTGGGGCTGGGTGGCCTAGCCAGCACGCTGGGACGTTGGGAGGCGCTGGAAGAGTTGAACATCTATGCCGGAGAACCTGCCCTCACGCGGATTCAGGGTTTGATGGAAGTGGTCTTTGGCGCGGGGCAGATTCCGCACGTGGGTGTCGCGCTCAATCCATTGACAACCGGCCCGATCTTTACAGGCAAAGAGTTCACTCTCACTGCCTTTCCCGTGCAGCACCGGGGTGCGGGCTGTTTTGGCTTTACCTTTGAAGAGAACGCGCGCCGGCCTTTTCAAGCTGACAAGGCCGCGGCGTTGGGCATCCCCCACGGCCCAGTCCGGCGCGATCTCGCCAGTGGCCAGAGCATCACACTGGAAGACGGGCGGGTAATCCAGCCAGAGGAGGTGCTGGGCGAACCACAACGGGGGGCCAAACTCTGTTTTGTGGGCGACCTCAGCCACACGGGGCCGCTGCACAAAATTGTTGCCGGGGCCGATCTGCTTGCGGTGGAAGCGACCTATCTGGACGCGGATCGGGAATTGGCCAAGCGTCATGGTCACATTACCGCCAAGGCCGCGGCTCGCCTCGCCCACAAGGCTGGCGTTAAAGAGCTCGTGTTGCACCACGTGAGTCGCCGCTATCGACCCAAGGAGTTGCTTGCAGAGGCACAGGCAATCTTTCCGGCCACCTATGTGGCCAGCGATCTGGATCATTTCCAGGTGCGCAAAGGCAGAGCGGCACTGCACAAAAACTTGTTGCAGCGCTGAGCGCGTGGCCGACCTGAACAAACCCTACGCCTCCCTTACTTTTCCATCAAAAGTACGATGAGCGAGTCACTTTGCTGATTTTGAACCACAATGGAATTTGTTTCACAGAAGTGCCCTCTACCAGTGTAAACAGTGGCCAAAACGCTGCTTTTCGTACGTCATACGTATGAGCTGCGTAGGCCAAACGCTTACGAACGTAGTCTCCCAGACCTTCAATAACTTTACGGCTCAGCTTCAATCGGTATAATACGCTCTGTCAGGTCAGTCCTTTTTAGTTACAGCATGACCCCTTAACTTGAAAGGGCTATTTTTATGCCCATCAGCCGGTTCTCTAACTCAGCACTTCAACGATCAATCTTGCGTTCACAGTGGGGCGCAATTGCACTGTTCCGGCTGGCACCAAACCCCTTCACGCAATTCTGGGAGAAGTGATGCGTATTTACTTACAGGCAATTCTTTTTGTTCCCACGTTCCTACTTGCTTCAATCCTCATTCCCAATCTACCAACACTAACCAACCTCCAACTCACGCCATCTGCCATCGCCGCTCCCTCAACCCAGAGCCAATATTTTCTCGATGAGCTAGAGATCATTCATCGGACCAACCTCATTCGCCGTGAACAAGGGCTGCCGCCACTGCGCTGGAATCGCGAGCTGCACAAGGCGGCCCGCTGGTTTGCCGAAGATGCCATTACCGGCCGCGAGCGCACCTATTGCGGCCATGAGGATTCACTGGAACGCTCCCCCGGGGAACGTTTTGCCGCCTTTGGCTATCGCAATCTCCATGCTTGGAGCGAAAATGTCATCTGCGGGCTAACATCACCGCAGAACGCAGTCAATGGTTGGATGAACAGCGAGGGCCATCGCCGCAATCTGTTGAGTGCAGCGTACCGCGAGATCGGTGTGGGTTACTACAAACACGCAGAGAACAACAAGGGCTACATCGTGCAGGAGTTTGCCTACGACCCTGCTTATGCCCCGGTCATCATTGAAAATGAAGCGCCCTCAGTGACGAGCCCACAGGTCCAGATCTATATTTACAACACCGAAAGTGGCGAAGGATTTCGCGGCATGTCACCAGCCATAGAGATGATGCTGGCCAACGAGCCGAACTTCACCGAGGCCGAGTGGCAACCCTATGCCAGCGAAGTGAGCTGGCAGCTCGAGGCGGGTGAAGGCTGGCGCACTGTTTATGTGAAAACCCGTGATGAAAAAGGACGGACGACAACAGTCTTTGATACAATCTATGTGGGCGAAACCATTCCCACCGAGACGCTGACATTGGATCGGGCCTGCACATTTCACACAGAGCTGGAACTAGCCAGCCTCGACACAAGCGGTTGGCCACAGTTACAACTCAGCTTGAATTGGCAGGGCGACAATAGTGACGCAACTTTTGAAGACGCCAACGGCCTTGGCAGCCCGGTTGACGATGGAAATGCCGTCGGCGGCAATGCTCACTTCGTGCCAGCCAGTGCGGGTGCGGGTCAGCTTCGCTATTGGACCACCAGCTTTCACAAGGATATGGCTCTCATGGCCTATTTTCGGGTGAAGACGACCGCCAACAGCTCGAGTAACGCACTGCTGAACATTTCCGTCAGTGGCGGTGGCACGAAGTATGGACCGCTTGAGATCAAAGGAACTGACTTTGCGTCTACCGATGGTTACCAGGAATTTGCGCTGCCGCTCCGCTTCCACAACAACCCCGACAACCCCTATCTGATCTTCAACTTTGATATCACGGGCGAAAGTGATATTTTCATTGACACGATCACCCTCTTCACCGATTCAATGCCCCTCACCGGCGAAGTGGCGTGGCCCGTTCCCAGTGGTTATCATCGCAGCCGCGGCGTTTGGGCTCGCTTTGTCCAAAGCGACGGCGTTTTCTCGGCGGCAACCGAGTTGGAACTGTACGGTGATAATACAGATGTGATACCGGCCATTCCGGCAACAATTGCACCGGCGCCCGTTGCGACAGTGCTGCCCGATTCTCCGTTGCCAACAGCCACACCATCCCCAACGCCAACACCAGAAGCAGAACAGAACATTGCGCAGAGCTTTACAATCTATCTGCCCATTGCCATGCGCTAGTGCACAACAGCCATTCCGCGCAGGCAAAGCAGACCGCGTGAACTTCCCCGCGCTCTATGGAACGTGCAAATTTTACTTGGGCAAAAGGCGCGCTTCAGACTAGCACGGGACGTTGACGAATCCAGTGATGGTGGAAGTCGATGCGTGTGTATGCAGGGGAAATTCTTTGTTTCTGGTTTGGATGACGCGCGGTACCGCTGCGCTAGCGATTGATGCTCCGCTGGACAGCACCAGTTAGGGTTACAGCGGTGTAGGGTTTGGGCAAGAAGCGTACGTTGGATCGGCTGATCAGTTTCTCGGGCAGTTCATCTACATAACCAGAGACCAGCAGCACGGGCGTTTCCGGCCGCAGCCCAAGGAACTTCTCGGCGACTTCGCGCCCGCCCATGTGCGGCATGGCCATGTCAGTCATCAACAGATCAACCACTGTCGATGGATCACTGGCGATCTCAAGCGCATCTTTGCCCGTGGAGCAGGCTATCACAGTGTAGCCGTGTGCAGCAAGCACTTCCTCAACAACCTCGCGCACCGGCGCATCATCTTCGACTAATAGAATGGTTGCCATACCACCAGTTTGCTCTTCCTTTTCTGAAACGGTTTCTTTGGCGCGTGGAGCGCTCTTTTGTGGTAGATAAATTTTGAACGTGGTTCCTTCTCCAAGGAGACTATCGACACGGATATAGCCTTCGTTCTGCTCGACAATGCTGTGACAGATCGACAGCCCCAAGCCAGTACCTTTTTCGACCGCCTTGGTTGTAAAAAAGGGCTCAAAGATTGGCTGAAGCAGCTCACTGGCAATACCAATGCCCGTGTCGCGCACTTCGATTACAGCATACTGATTGGGTGGTATTGAACCCCAATGACTCGGCTCTTGGTCCGCAAGTGTGCGTGCAAAGGTGGCAATTGTCAATCGGCCACTATCGGACATGGCATCGCGTGCATTGACAGCCAGGTTGATCAACAGTTGTTCAAATTGGCTGGGATCAATATCCACGTAGCCGGCGGCATCATCAAGCGTCAACTTCAACTCGATCCGTTCACTCAATAATGGCAACAGAATTGGGTGCAACTCTGAGATGAGCGTGTTTACTTGCCGACGCTGGGGCGTCGTCGTTTGTTTGCGGGCAAACAAGAGCAATTGGCTAGTCAGTCGTGCAGCTCGCGTGCTGGCGGTGCTGATCCGTTCCAGCGCGTTGTGAAGCCGTGGCGGTGCATCGACCGCCATTTCCAAAGCCAGGCCAGAAAAGCCTTGGATGACGGTCAGATAGTTGTTGAAATCGTGTGCAACTCCGCTGGCCATGCGCCCCAGGCTCTCCATCTTTTGCGCAGCATGTAGCTGCTGCTCCAACAGCTTGCGCTCTGTCACATCGCGCAAGAGCACGATTGCCCTATCATCGTCACCAGCCGTAACCCGCACTTCGACATAAGCAGACTTCTGTTTGCCGGACAGTGATGGCTCCACCTGCAGTGGCTGGTCATCGGCATGCTCGACATGCACCTTGTATTCAAAGGTGGCAATCTGTTTGGTGGCGAAGGCCTGTTCAATCGCGGCCGCGTACTGTGCCGCCAGTGCTTCTGGGAACACGTCGGCGACCGATTTGCCCACGAACGTTGCAAAAGGGGTCGGCAGGGTCGGTGACTGCGCTTCGTAATAATGCTGGATCATTCCCGTGCGCTCAATCACGAACAGATAATCGGGGATCGCTTCGACCAACGTTCGGTAGCTCTTCTCTCGCATGCGCAGCGACTCTTCGATCTGCTGGCGGCTGCAGAGATGGCTCAGCAACGTGGCATAGAGCGCAAGCAGTTCCCCCTGGTAGGCAGAATAGGGGCGCTGGCTCAGCAGATTGTCGGCAATGAGGTAGCCGATGGTCGATGTACCGGCCGTCAGCCCAATGATTGCGCTCCAGCCATCGCCACCTGCAGGGGGCTCCACATCGTCAATCGTGGTGGTCAGCAGCGCCACCTGCTGCTGATCGGGCTGGAGCAGATAGTGCTGCAAGTCGGGGTTCCGCGCGATCTCGTAACGGTAGTCATGTTCAGCACGAAGCTGTCCGTTGTGGTCAATGCCATAGCTGCCCTGCAAATAACCTGGTCTGTCAGCGACCAGCCTGACCGCCAGCCGATCGAACGCAAGCTGTTGCACCCCAAGCTCGACCGCGGCACGCAGTAGTTCATCGAGTGAAGAAAGCTCTGACAGCTGTAGGGTCGTTGTGTTGAGTGCAGCCAGCCGCTGGTACAAGTCCAGATGGGCAGCCGCGGGAGGATCTGAAGGCATCGCGAATCGATCAAAAAGTTGGCAACTTCTGCGCAAGAATGTTTACTGCCGTAGTGTTACAAACGCAACAGACCATGCAGCCGCAAAACAAGCGGCGCTTCTGCTATATTATCGGAGCAGAAACCATTCTCTGAGCAGAAACCATTGTCCTGATTGATACCATTATCGTCGACAGCGTTCGCTTACCTGCTGGTTACAGCTGTGCCTTTAGCAGGAGGGAACGCAGAGACATAGCACAATCATCAAGAAGTTTACATGGTTATTGTAGAATATTTTGATTGGGTGAGCAATTCTATTTTTGCAGAGCTTACGCGAAAGCAAGGCCAATTGTAGGCGTACGCTAGACTGTGATTGGGCGGGTCGTGGGTGGTGTCACTGGATTAATGGCACCCAATTCAAAATTACACAGGGATAGGCACACAAGGTTTTGCTTGAAAAGTGATGGGTAGCTTAACAAATTTTAAGCTATTGCGCCATGAATGCCAAATACTTCATCCGCTGAGGAAACTAATAGAGAAAGCCAATAGACCTTGCACCTTGCGAAGTGCGCATTCACTAATGCGTACCTCCAGCGTTAGAGAATGCGCACTCCACGATTGTGCGACGTTTAAATAATTTCTCTTTAAGTGTTGGATTGTGGAGACGCGAGCGCCCTTCCACAATCCAACACTTTACATTGGCTACATGAAACACTGGCTACATGAAACATTGGCTACATGAAACATTGGCTACATGAAACACTGGCTACATGAAACACTGGCTACATGACCATTTTCACGGGTGTGGAGGAGACGCTTGCGATTAAATCACCTCCAGATAGTCACGGTCCGGCAGGGCGGGGAAGGGTGCGGCTGGCAGCGTCTGATACCAGAACGCGACGGACGCGATATCATCCTGCAGTGGCAGGTAGCGCCGATCACTGCGCCAGCCCAGTGCCTGGATCGTCACGCGCAGATCCTGTTGGAAGCGGATGGGGTCGGTGATGTGCCAGCGGTACATGCCAAAGCGCTGCTGCGAACGATAGACGCCATCGGGACGCAACACTTGGTGCAAGCCAGCATAGGGTGTGCTGAATTCCTGATACTGGTTCGTGCGCTTGTTTTCAAAGTTGTAGGATCCGCAGAAGTAATCCTCTGTACCCGTGCCACAGATGGTCGGCCACTGCTCATCACCATCGATGAAGAACTTAATCTCGCCTTCACCCCACCAGCCCGCGTTGTTCACACCCCACGCCATGTAGACGCCGACATAGTGCCCCTGCCCTTGCACGCCATCCAAAATGGTATAGTCGGTTTTGTAGGGCAGCGGATTGGTGCGTCGGAATTGGGCGTGAAAGTAGGCAACATCCTCCGGTACATCAGTCAACGTGTAGTTGATCTGGTAGTAGAGCCGCATTGCCTCATCCGCGATATTTGTGACGGTAATCCGGGCGCGCTTGCGAAAGGGCATTTCCCAATAGCAGTTGAAGGCACTGCCGGGATTGACACAAACGGCCAGGGAATTTAGTGGGCTGAATTGTCCCCACCCCATGCCAAAGAAATCACCCAGCGGACACTCTACCGACGGCTCCTCCTGATCGTCCCAGTAGATCCGCAAGATGGAAAAGCGCCAGTTGCCGGTTGGTGTCATCCAGATCTGCTGAATGGCCCCGGCTCCATCAATATCTGCCAGCGTAAAGGTTTGGCCCGGCTCAATGGCGACGGAAGGGGAGATCTTCCAGCCCTGCCCCAGATCACGGGCACACTCGGCCCCGGTTCCCTCGGTAGCCATGCCCCCCTTCCCCTTTTCGCCAGTGAAATTTTCTGGGCTGATCGATCGACTTTGGGCCGCTGATAGGCGGGCCAAATTGCCCATATTCATACCCAGGCCATTAAAGGTGCTCATCATGCTTTCTCCAATTTTACTTGTACGCCCTGGCTGGGCCGCCAGCCGTGTCGAAGCAACACCACCGGATCGCCACTCAGCCTTGGGCTTGGGTAGGGTTTGTGCGCGACAGTTCCACAACTGCGCTTGGTTCGCTTGCTCTACTCTTTCACTGCTACTCTTTCACTGCTACTCTTTCACTGCTACTCTTTCACTGCTACTCTTTCACTGCTAGCTTTGGGGGCTCGGCCTGGCACCCTGCTCAGCTATCTGCCCAAATAATGACACAATTTGCTACGAAAACAGCTCCGCAACAGGGTCTCCGATTTCAGCAGATTCGCACAATTCTTTTGTGTAGAATTAGGTTCTCAATCTTAACAATTCTGAATCCTTTGTCAAATCGTGATCCGCGACCGCCGTTTCCAATGGTCAATGTAACCGATTGGATGGAACTCATGTGGCACCGCGGCAGGTGTGCAGCGCACAGATGACCTGACCGTGGGATGACCTGATCGTGGGATGACCTAATGTTCACAGGCGTTACGTAATTGATGGGATCGGGATGATGGGATCGGGATATTGGGAAAGTGGGTGGTCGGTTGGCGCGGTGTCACCGCGATTGCACAGACTTTGGCGTTCTCCCCCACTTTAGTTACAATAGCGTAGGAATTTTCCACGAGTACGCTGTTCACGTTAGTCATTTGACGAATCGCCTATGTCAACCGTTACTCTTATCCGCAGAAGTCGTCGACCAGTACATGCAGCGCGCCGCCTGCCTGCACTGCTCAGCTCCTCAATCGGCAGCATCGTGGTTAGCATTCTGCTGTGGGGGATCTGGAGTGCAACCGCGTTGCCAGTGCGGGTGACGGTTGACGGTATTACCCAAACTGTCTCCACCCATCGCCAAACCATTGCGGCGCTGTTGCGGGATCTAGACGTTCCGGTCCACGAACAGGATCAGGTCTCGCCTGCGCTCTCCACCGCCCTCCATCGTGACATACACGTTCAGATCAGACGGGCCCGCGAAGTGATGCTGCGGGCAGATGGACGCGAGCTGAGATTTGCCAGTTGGGGAGAAACCCCCCGCACCATTCTGTCCGACACCGAGCTCGCTTTTGGGCAACATGATCAAGTGCTCTTGAATGGCCGGACATTGGCGTTGGATGCAGCGCTGCCGTTGCCCCCCAAGCTGCATCAGTCGCCCACCTATAGCCGCGGATATCTCTGGAAGAATTTACAGGCCGAGCCACTCCAGTTACAGCTGCAACGAGCGATCCCAATTACGGTGCGCGATGGCGGGTTGCCCTTTACAATTCGCACCACGGCTCAGACGGTTGGCGAAGCCCTGAGCGAAGCTGATATTCTAATCTATCTGGGCGATCTGGTACAACCGCGGTTGGGTAGCCAAATTTCGCCTGGCCTGCGAATCGCAATCCAACGCAGCAAACCGGTTACCATTGCCGCGGATGGGCAGTTACGTCGCACCCGCACCCGAGCGCCGACCGTTGGCGATGCGCTCATTGAGCTTGGCATGGGAATATCGGGGCTAGATGAGGTCGAGCCGGCCTTGGATACTCCGATTCATGCAGACCTTGCCGTCACCGTCACCCGGGTGCGCGAGGCGGTTGAAGTGACCGAGGATATTGTTCCCTACGAGACTGTCTTCCGCCCCGATCCACAGTTGGCCATCGATACCCAAGAGGTACAAGCAGTTGGTGCAGAGGGGATCACACGTCAGCGTTTCCGGGTTCGCCATGAAGATGACGAGGAGATCCAGCGCACGCTTGAGGATCAATGGATTGCCCAGGAACCGGCACAGCGGGTTATCGCCTATGGCCAGTACATTGAGCCGAAGACGGCTGTTGTCGATGGCAATCGCATTACATATTGGCGCAAGATCCGTATGTTTGCCTCCAGCTACAGCGCAAATACAGCGGGCGTTTCCAAAGACGAGCCGTGGTATGGGCGTACCTACACCGGCGACGTCATGCGTCGCGGTGTGGTCGCGGTAGATCCCCAGGTCATTCCCTTGCGCACCAAAGTCTATGTGCAAGGCTATGGCAACGGCGATGCGCTCGATACCGGCTCGGCCATCCGTGCACGACGCATCGATCTGGGATACAACGATGACGACCTGGAATTGTGGGGTCAGTGGACCGATGTCTACTTGCTTTGGCCACCACCACCCACCAGCGAAATCACATGGGTTATTCCCAATTACCCAAGGTTGCCCAACTAGATGGCTGCCGCCGGTTGCGATCCTGATGGAGCTCGGACCCGTGGGCGTGGCACAACGTTGTAAGCTTTCAGCACACAAGCGTAATCAGCCTTGGCAGAGTTGCAGCAGCCAAAATCGGCTGCCAACCCCGGCTCGCGCGGGTGCATGCAGAGGTTCTCATTGGCGGGCTGCTCTTGATTTGCACGCGGTTACAGTAGTGGAGAGCGACACGAGCACAGGTTTTTCGGCCGCACAGTTTCGGTAATCGCTGCTTCATCGTTTGGTAATAGTCTCTTAATTTTGTTACGATACCATCAACTGGTATGATGAAAATTCAGTTATCTGAACAAATTACTCTTTGAAATGAACCTATTCACATGCCCCGTATGAATCAGTTTCGATCCAGGAACAGTGGCCTCTCCAATCTATCCCTCATACTGCTGCTGCTCATTGTCATTGCCGGGTTTGGCCTGCGGGTGTGGCAAATCAATTTTGATCAGGGGCTAGGCAGCCATCCCGATGAACGCAGCACCGCTTGCTTCTATGCCACTCAAATTGCGCTCCCCAACAGTTGGGAGGAGTTATGGGATCCACAACGCAGCGCGCTCAATCCACTCTGGGATCTAAATAATCAACAGCCACGTAGCTTCACCTATGGCCACTACCCACTCTACCTGGGTGTTGCCACGGGACAGATCATGCATTGGCTCGCGCCCACCGCGGCAGCCGTGGGGCTCGGCGAATCAACCGTGGCGCTCATGCAGCGCGCCGATGGCTCGTGTGACGCATTGGCCGTGGCCGGACGCTTGACCATTGCGCTCCACGACACCGTCACAATTCTCTTGTTATTCTTGCTCGGTTGGCGAGTTTTTGGTGCGGGCACGGGACTGATTGCCGCGGCCTTCTATGCCTTTACGGCACAGGCGATCCAGCTGAGCCACTTCTTTGCCATGGATCCCGCCAGCACAACCTATACGGTGTTGGCTGTTTTGGGTGGCGTGCTGATGTGGCAAGAGCGTTCGCTGCGTGCGGTCATCCTCACGGGAATCGGCGCGGGGTTGGCCATTGCATCCAAATTTAGCGCGCTGCCAGTGCTTGCCGTGCCTATCACCGCGGCCATTCTCATCGTCTGGAACGAGCAACTACAGAGCCGTGCAGAGCAACGAGCCGCCGATACACGTGCCCAGCTCTACGCGCTGTTGACGCTCCCTTTTATCTTTATTCTCGCGGCTATCACCTTCTTTGTTGCCAGCCCGTATGCCATTCTTGATTGGGACAATTTCGTCCGCGCCACCTTGATCGAACAAGGCAATATGGTACGTGGTCTGGCTGATTTCCCTTTCACCCGCCAATATCGCAACACAACACCCTATCTCTATTTTCTGGAGCAGCAGATCGCGTGGGGGCTCTGGTGGCCATTGGGCACGGTGGCGGCAGTGGGCACGGCCTGGGCACTGTTGCGCTTGCTCTATAGTGGCATGCGGCTGCTCATTCACTCCTTCATGCCACTTGGCGACCGGGGCGGCTGGGTGCTCAGTGACACTCAGGGAGCCAATATTATTCTCTGGTCCTGGGTGTTGCCCTATTTTGGCCTCACCGGCGCGTTTCTGGCCAAGTTCAACCGCTACATGAGCCCGGTCTTGCCGTTCATGGTCTTCTTTGGCGCAGCCCTGATTTGGGCGCTCTGGCGCGGCATTGGCTGGCAATACCGCAGCGGTGGCAACGCAGCGACAGCAGCCGGTGAGCCAACGGATGAAGCGCCGACGCATGACAGCTCCGCGCGCGCGGCGCCAGCGTCTGCAGCTGCCCACCCCATCACCCGGTTTCTCACTCGACCCATTGCCATTCTCCTCACGCTGATTGGCATCGGGGGCGGGCTCTTTTGGTCGGTGGCCTATGTCAACGGCGTCTACAACGAAGAGCACACGTGGATCACGGCGAGCCGCTGGATCGCCGAGAACATCCCCGCGGACGCGGTCATTCTTTGTGAACAGTGGGATGACTGTCTGCCATGGAATGTGCCCAACGAGCCAGAGATCAACGTAGCCAACAGCCAGCTGCGCCGCATTGATTGGGGGCCATACGAAGAAGATACGGCCGAAAAATACGCGATCATGAAGGCGAAGCTGCGCGAGGCAGATTACGTCATCTACAGCTCGAAGCGCATCTACGACAGCGTGGATGAGTTGCCCGAACGCTACCCCATGACCACCCGCTACTATGACGCAATGTTTGGCGGGGAGCTGGGCTTTGAGTTGGCGCTGGAAGTAACGACCCCGCCCCAACTCTTTGGCTATACCTTTGACGACCGCCACGCCGACGAAAGCTGGAGCCTCTACGACCACGCCCAGGTTCACATCTTCCGCAAAGTGCGCGATCTCAGCGATGCAGAATATGATGCCCTCTTTGCCGACTCTTGGGTGGATGCACAGCATTGGTATCGCGGGGCCGATTCGCCACTCAGCCCGCTGCTGAACCGGCTGGGTCTGGGCAACAGACCCGAAAGTGCGCACCAAGGATTGGTTAACCGGATCATTGGTCTCTTTTCGGGCGACGACATGCCCGCGCACGAAGCGGAGACAGAGCGCCAATCGCTCGCCCTCGATGTGCCGCTGGCAGAGCTGCCAGTGGTCGACAACTATCGGTGGAATCGGGTGGCCAGTGAGAATACGCTGCTGGCGATTCTCTGGTGGTGGCTTGTGGTGGCACTGCTCGGTTGGGTGGCGTGGCCGCTGCTCTTTTGGCTCTTGCGCCCACTGCGCGATCGGGGCTATCTCCTGAGCCGTACGGTCGGTTGGCTGCTGGCGGGTTGGCTGCTCTGGTGGCTGGCCAGTTACGAGCTAGCCATGAACTCTGTGCTAAATTCGTGGCTGACAGTTGCGGTCTTGGCGCTCTTTGGGGTTGCAGCCACGCTCCCGCAGTGGCGCACGATACGCGCCTTCTTGGGCAACAACTGGGGACTGTTGCTCGTCAGCGAGCTGCTCTTTGCCGTGGCCTATCTTGCCTTCGTGCGTCTGCGCATGGGCAATCCGGATCTCTGGCAGCTCTGGTTTGGCGGCGAGAAGTTCATGGAGTTTGCCATGCTCAACGGCATTCTGCGCAGCCCGAGCTTTCCACCGGTCGATCCACACTTCGCGGGCGGCTTTATCAACTACTATTACTTCGGACTCTATCTGGTCGCCTTTCTCATCAAGCTGACTGGCATCTACGCCGAGGTAGCCTTTAACCTGGCCATACCCACCATCTTTGCGCTCACCGTGGTCAATGCATTTGCCGTGGCCTACTCGGCCATCGGGCTGCCGGTATCGCGCGACGAACGCGGGCATCGACAGTGGCGACGGAGCGCGGCTGTTGCGCCAGCCAGTGCAGGTGACAGTCCAGTCGCCGACACTGATGATGGTGCCATTGAAATTGATGGTGCCATTGAAATCCCGGGCGACAACGTAATTGACGGAACCCGCACAGAGAGTGTAGCTATGGAGCCTGTGGTTGGAGATGATTACCAGCATGCAGAGATGGCTACAGCTACCACAACCCCCGCTGTGGCCGCAGCGGGAGCAGCAGCCGAAGAGGCGCAGGCAGAGCCGCGTCTGCCGGCTGCTCAGCCAGCCGTGCCACTGCGCTGGCAGCAGGGTATTGGCATGGCGCTGCTGGCCCCCATCTTTGTCGCCGTGATTGGCAATCTCGCGGGAATGGGACAGATGGTGCGCAACTTGGCCAACCTGGGCAACAGTCAGTTTCAGAGTGATTTTCCGGGGCTACAGCCACTGGTGCGGGCCGGGAGCGGATTGCGAGTTGTCCTCACCACCGAACAGCCGCTCCCCGCCTACGATTTCTGGGGACCGAGCCGGGTGATTCCCGACACGATCAACGAATTTCCCTATTGGAGCTTCCTCTTTGCCGATCTCCATCCCCACCTCATTGGCATGCCCGTGGCGCTCGTTTTCCTGGCGCTGTTGCTAACGCTCTTTTTCGAATTCACGGGCAAAACGCAGCTTGGGGTGCTGCGCGGCGCGCTGTTGCTCTTGGGCTTTGCCCTGCTTTTGGGCGCGCTGGCAAGTGTCAACCTTTGGGAGCTACCCACCTATCTGGGTCTGGGCGTACTGGGGTTTATGGTGGCACAATATCGTCGCGATGGTCAGATCCGGTGGCTGCTCACGCTGGGCTTGGCCATTCTCTATCTCGCCGCGGCCTATTTGCTCTACTGGCCTTTTTTCAGCAACTATGTCAACGTGGGTGCCAGTGGCGTGGGCTTTGTCACCGAGGGCGATGCGTTGGGTCAGTGGTTGGCCATCTGGGGATTCTTTGGGTTTGTCTTGTTGAGCTGGCTCATCTATGCCGCGACACGGCCGCTCCATGGGACGGCAGCGGCACAGCGCGAGCCTGCCACTGGCAACGAGCGGTGGTTGGCCAGCACCATTGCCCATTTTGATCGACTGCCCCGCTTCCTCAGCCTCCATCGCCACCTGGTACAGCGACCGACCCTGGGCTATCTGCTCACGGGGGCGCTGATTCCATTGCTGGTCGTTGCTGGCGTTGGCGCATGGCTGTGGGGGCGCACCGTGTTGGCGCTTTGCCTGCTCCCGTTGGGGTTGGCATGGTTGTTGCTCTGGCGCCGCAGCCGCCACGCCGACGCTGGTAGCCTCTTCGTTGCCCTGTTGACCATCACCGGGCTGGCCGTGTTGGCTGGCACCCAAGTGGTCTATCTCAAAGATTTCCTACAGGGTGGCGGCGCCTATCGAATGAACACGCTCTTTAAATTCTTCAGCCAAATCTGGATCATTTGGGGCATTGCCGCGGCGATTGCATTGCCCCGCATTTGGGCTGGATTTGTTCACCACGGCCGCAAACGCCAGTGGCCACTGCGCATGGCCTGGAGCACACTCTTCGTCTTGCTCTTTGTCGCCAGTTTTGCCTATCCAATCTGGGGCACGCCGGCTCGGCTAGAGATGCGCTTCCCCGGCTGGCGACCAGAAGTGGGTACGCTGGATGGGTTAGCGTTTATGCGCCAGGCAGAATTTGATTGGCCCGATCCCAGCAACACACTGGAGATCTCGCACGACTGGCAGGCGATTCAGTGGCTGTTGGCCAACGTGCGGGGCAACGCCACTGTTATGGAAAGCTCCCACGTCGCCTACTATCGCGAGGCTGGCTCGCGCATTGCCAGTTTGACGGGATTGAGCGGCCTCAGTGGCATGCATGAGGGCGAGCAGCGCTATGGCGACGTCGTGGGCCAACGCAGTGCTCAGCACCGCGAATTCTGGGAAACGCCCGATCTGGCGCGCATGCAGCAGCTGCTCGCCGAGCTACACGTCGATCTAGTCTACGTGGGGCCGCTGGAGCGCTACATGCACCCTGCAGGAGTAGCGCGCGTGGAAGAGCTGGCGGCAATGGAAGTATTGACGCCGGTCTTTGCCACTGAACAAGCCACGATCTATGCCGTGGCCGGTCGGCTGGGCCAAACGGCAGAGGGTCACTATGTTCCTCTGTCTGCCGCGGCGCTCTCTGCAACCAGTGGCACGAATTAGCGCGGCATGAATCACAGCTACACAAACGAACGTTTCAGATACAGATAGACCGAACCTATGCTCTGGCAATTTCTTGCGTGGTATTTGATTATCCAATTGATTACGTTGATCACCGTGCCACTGGGGGTGACGCTCTTTGTCAACCTGCCTGACCGCGGCTACGCGTTTATCAAGAGCCTGGGTATTCTATTGGTTGGCTTTCTTTTTTGGCTCGGCTACAGCTATGGGCTGCTGCGCAACGAAACGGGGGGTGCGTGGCTGGCCGTCATCTTGGTCGGCCTCATCAGCCTTGGTGTGGGACGCCAGCAGATTCCCTTTTGGCGCTCACCAGCCCAACGGCCGGGGGTGCTGCGCTGGCGCTACGTGCTGTTGATCGAGCTGATATTTCTGGCCTTCTTTGCATTTTGGGCCTATGTGCGGGCCCACGATCCCGCGGTCGATCACACTGAAGAGCCAATGGATCTCATGTTTATGAACAGCATCTGGGTCAGCCCCACCTTTCCGCCCCACGATGCCTGGCTGAGCGGCTATGCCATCGGCTACTACTATTTTGGCTATTGGTTGCTCACCACCTTGGGCCGGCTCGCGGGCCAGCCACCGGAGATCGCCTACACGCTGGGCCAGGCCAGTTGGTACGGTTTGCTCTGGATCGGTGCCTTTGGACTGCTCTACAATCTATTGGCCTATCGGGATGGCCCGGGCTTGAGCGCGGTGCTGGGTGGGCTGCTCGGCGCGCTCACGGTTGCATTTGCCGGCAACGCCCAAGGCTTTTTCGAATGGCTATACGCAAAGGGCTATGACATTACAGCCGTTGCCCGCTGGTTCAACGTCACCAACTTTCCGGCCCTGCAAGGTCCCGGTGGCGGCACCGGCAATTGGTATGTCAGTTATGATTGGTGGTGGTGGCGATCGAGCCGCGTGATCAGTGATCGGGGGCTTACTGGTGGACACATCGAGGTAATCGACGAGTTCCCACTCTTCAGTTATCTGTTGGGAGACAACCATCCACACGTCATCGCCATGCCCATTGCCATCTTGCTGGTGGCGCTGGCACTCAATCTCTTTCTGCACAAACGGCGGGTTGCCCTGCCCATCCCCGTCGCAGCGATCGCGCCCACGGCTGAACCAACTGCAGCAGAGCAAGTTGCCGACAGCGCGGAGCCGGAGCATCTACCAGCCGCAACAGAGACAACAGAGACAACAGAGATAACACAAACAACACAGACAACACCTTGGCTGTCACCACTCGTGCGGTCACCGCTGGTCTGGCGCGAGTTGGTCGCCAGTGCAGTGCCGCTTGGCGGGGTCGGAGCGGCTCTCGTTGTGGTGGCCCTTGGCAGTTTGATCTTTCTGAACACATGGGATCTGCCACCCTACTGGTTCTTGCTGGTTGCCAGCCTCGGCAGCCTGATTTGGCGCAACCTCGGGACAGTGCCGACGCTTTCAACCGGCCAGCGAAATAGGCAAAGCCTGTTGGTCGCCGCGCTAGCCGCGGTTGCCCTGTTGATTGCCAGCGGGCTGCTCTACTATCCCTATCTGTTGACGGCACAGAGCCAGGCGAGCGGGCTCGTGCCCAATCTCTTCAACCCGACGCGCCTGCCACAGTTTTTGCTCATGTTTGGCCATGCAATCTTTGCATTGCTGGGGCTGCTGGGATTGAGCTGGCAATGGTTACATCCACGCTCGACGGGCTGGCAGTGGAGGATACTGGGTGGCATTGGGGCGCTCGTGTTGGGCTTGCCACTGCTCGTTTTGGGTCTCAGCACAATTCTCGTTAGCACGGCGCGGGGACAGGAGCTGCTGGCCACCAACATGCCGCTGCCCGCAGAAAGCAGCGGCTATCTGCCCCACATCCTCGAACGCTGGGGAAGCAGCGGCTGGACCTTCCTGCTGCTTGGGGTTTTGCTCACGCTCTGCATTTGGCTGGCCTGGCATTTTCTACAACAGCTAGTGCCGCCAGATGGTACGGCTGAAGCTGGCACGCCGCAGCGTCACCGCGAAATCCAGCTCTTTGTACTCTTGCTGGCGGTGACAGGGCTGATCCTGATCTTTGCGCCCGAATTCATCTATCTGCGCGACAACTTTGGCACGCGCATGAATACAGTCTTCAAATTTTACTATCAAGCATGGCTGCTACTGGGCATCGGCAGCAGTTATGTCATTGTCACGGCCCTACGCCAAATGGGGGGACGACTGCCGGATGCGGTCAATCCGGGCGGTGCAGCTTCGACAAATGGATTATTGCGAACTGGAACATTTGTCTCTGCCATCCTGTCTGTAATTATAATCAGCGCCGGACTCTTCTATCCGGTCATGGCGATTTACAGCAAGAGCGGTGGATTACAGGGGGAAGGGCTGACCTTTAACAGCATTGCCTATCTGCAAACCTATGGGCCGGATGAATGGGCTGCCATTGAGTGGGTGCGCGAACGAACGGCCAACGATGCCGTTGTGGTAGAGGGAAAGGGCCTCAGCTATCGCTCCAATTACAACCGCATTAGCACCACAACGGGACGGCCAACATTGCTGGGCTGGGATGGACACGAAAGACAGTGGCGCGGGAAAGAGTTTGATACGATGGCCCAAGGTCGCGATCAGGCGCTAGAGGTGATCTATCGCGGTGGCACCCCGCAACAGATCGAGCGAGTGTTGGACGAATGGGGAATCGATTATGTTTATGTGGGGCCGGTGGAGCGCAACAGCTATGGACTAGCCCCGCAGGCAGAACGCAATCTGGCCACCGCCATGGATCTTGTTTTCACCGCGGGGGATGTGCACATCTACGAACGTCGCCGGTAAAAGCCACTAGAGATGAACAGTGGCCAACAAGAGCCACTAGAGATGAACAGTGGCCAACAAGAGCCACTAGAGATGAACAGTGGCCAACAAGAGCCACTAGAGATGAACAGTGGCCAACAAGAGCCACTAGAGATGAACAGTGGCCAACAAGAGCCACTAGAGATGAACAGTGGCCAACAAGAGCCACTAGAGATGAACAGTGGCCGCAGCAAACACACCCAACTTCCACGGGCCCGTCCTACAATTCGGTGGTGATTTCCACCACATCCCGGCCGACAGGGTCGACGCAGAGAATTTCCAGCACAGATATCAAAAAGAAATTAATTGGCATGACCATTTCAAATCCAATGCAGCATAGCAAAACGAGCGAGTCTCCTCTCCAGAGCTGGTTGACGGTAGAGCGGGCGCTCTATGGCTTGATCCTGCTGATTGCCATCGGCACGCGCTTCTTCCTTTTGGCGGAGCAACCACTGAATCCACTGGAGGCGAACCAGACGTGGGCTGCCTGGGTGGCCGTGCAACCGGGTCAGGCAGCCACCATGGCGGCAGCACCCGATAGTCCACTGTTGCACGTGCTCTACCGAATCGCCTTTCTACTCTTTGGTGGCAGTGATGCGTTGGTTCGCGCCATTCCGGCAATCTTTGGCGTTGCCACAGTTGCCCTCCTTTGGTTTTGGCGGGCCTGGTTGGGGCGAGCGACAGTGTTGGTCGCTGCCGCCCTCATTGCCATTGATCCCTGGTCGACACTCTATAGTCGGCTGGCTGATAGCAACGCCCTCAGCACCTTTTTCGGTCTGCTCACATTGACGGCGCTTGTGCAGTTGGTCACGTCGCCACCCCAGCGCAGCGCCTCCCGCACAGCGACGGACGCGACCACAGCCGACACCATGGCCATGGACGCGCCACCCACTGACGCCCTGTCCGAATCGACCGCCACTGCGGAATCTGCCGTTACCGCGGCCAATGAGACGGCAGAGAAGCCCGTGCCAGCCGCGCCAAACACGCTGACCAGGACAGCGGACGCACCGCTAGCTCCCACCACGGATTGGATGCAGATTTTCGCCGTGGGATTGGGGCTGTTGCTGGTGAGTGGGCCGCAAATGTGGAATTGGCTGGTGGTGCTTGCTCTATTTATCGTGATCGTCCTCCCCAATGCAAGCTGGCAAGCCATGATTGAGCGTCGGACGCTCTGGCTGCTAACAGTAGTGGTGGCCATTAGCGGTGCGACGGGTTGGCTTTTCTATCCACAGGGAATCGGGGCGGTGAGTACCAGCCTGACCAGCTGGATCGCGCAATGGAACGGGAGCAGTGCCACCACCGGCTATCCACTCTCGTGGCTCTGGTTGCGCATCATTACTGATAGTCCGCTCTTGCTCTGCTTTGGCTTGCTTGGCTTGCTGTGGGGGTGGATGCACCGGGAGCAGCAGGCGCTGCAGCGCCTGCGCTTTGCCTTTCTGAGTGGCTGGCTGGCGTGGGGTGTGATACTGGTGCTGGTGCCGGGCCGCGGGCCGCTGACGTTGACAATGTTGGGGCTGCCGCTACTTCTGCTGGCGGCGGATGCTATCACCCATTCGCTCGTGAATGCACACCAAGATTTACAATGGCGCGAGAGCGGGATTCTCTTGTTGGTTTTGGCCGCTCTTTTTGTGACCTTTGCCTTTTGGCTGGCCACCTTTACCAGCAACGCTGTTTTTGATAGCACCATCGCACGCACACTCTTTTTTATTCTCGTCTTGGTCCTGCTTTTGCTGGCCGCGTACGCGCTCTGGCTCAACGGACGCCAGGCACTGCTCGTCATTGGCGGCAGCGTTGCGATTATTCTCCTGCTCTGGACCCTCAACAGCGCCTGGGCGCTCAACCACCACTTTGATCTGCGCCACCCAGATGGCTTCTTTCGCACGTACACCAATCCCGATGCACGCGAGCTAGCCGATGCAGTCCAGATGATCAGTGCTCAACGGAATGGCGATCCAGGCGAACTGCAACTTCAGGTGGAGATGATGGAAATGCCCGATCCAGTGTTGGGATGGTATCTGCGTGACATGCGCAATCTGGAGTGGGTGTTGGCCCCGGGCGCGGCCATGGGCACAGCACCCAATGTACTGATCACGCATTCAGCGTCGGCGAATGTGGGCGGATTGACAGCGGCCTACATGGGTAGCAGCTATGCGCTGCGCGATGAGTGGTTGCCAACCCGGCTGACGGACGTCGAGGTGGTCGCAACACCTGCCGCCGAGGCCGGCTTCTTTGATCGACTGCAGGCACGAATCAACGCGGCCTGGTCGGCCCGCACCCGCAATCTGTTGCGCTGGATCATCTATCATAGAGTTGACACCTTGCCGCCAAGTGAACAAGTAACGCTGTGGGTGGCCACCGGATCAGCGGCGAACCAGCAGACACCCTAGCGAGTACAGATAGGAATTGTTATGACTTCACAGGAACTCGGGCAGGAAACAATGCCCACACAAGATTTACCAGCAAACCAACGCGAGCCCAGCAGCAGGGTGACCAGTGCACTCGACCGTTCACTCTTTAGCGTGGTCAATCTCAACTGGGAGCTAGTTGCATGGGTGCTCCTATTGATCGTTGCGTCCACACTCCGCTTTGTGGATGTGGGCACACGCGCCATGAGCCATGACGAAAGTCTGCACGCGCTCTATTCCTACTATCTCTACGACACCGGGAATTACGAGCACAATCCCATGATGCATGGGACGCTGCTCTTTCACATGAATGCACTCGCCTACTTTCTCTTTGGCGACAATGACACCACGGCACGAATTCCACCGGTGCTCTTTGGCATTGCCACGGTTTGGATCATGTGGCTTTTCCGGCGCTACATTGGGCGCACGGGGGCTCTCGTGGCCGCGATTCTGATTACGATCAGTCCCAGCCTGCTCTTTCACAGCCGCTATATTCGCAACGATATTTACATCGCTTTCTTTCTGCTCGTCTGGATCTATGGTGCGTTTCGCTATCTGGAGACACGCCACATCCGCTGGCTCATGGTCATGACAATGGGGATGGCGTGGGGCTTTGTTGCCAAAGAAAACCACTTCATGAATGGGGCCATCATGGGCGGCTTCTTTGTGGGATTGGCACTGTGGCAACAGGTGGGTCAACGGCTCTGGCTGGCAATTGCACCGGTGGCCATTGGCGGTGGCATCTGGTATTGGTTGCACATCCGCGCCCGCGAACTTGCCACCCAGGCAGCGAGTGCCGGTGATGGTGCGGAAGCATTGCTCAGCCAAAGCGACCGCAGCGAACTCATGGGGCTGGTGGCCCTGGGCATTGCCGGCCTGATCGCCCTTGGCGTTGTCGTCTCGGCCATGAAGCTGGACCAGTGGGTCCAATTGCGGCGCAGTGCCAGTGCCGATCTGGCCATTGTAATGGCCTCGCTGGTTTTGCCGTTTGTCTCCCCCTTTCTGTTGGCCCTGGTCTTTCGGTGGGATCTGAAAGCAAAGTTTGACAACATTAACAGCTGGTCCACCAACGAAATGCTGTTGACGGCGATGTTGGTCCTGATCCTGACGCTCATCTCCTGCGCCATTGCCTACTTCTGGTTTGCCATGCGGCCAGATGCCGAGAGCACAGCAGCGGCAGAGGAGCAGGAGCAGACCGAGCTGCAGGTCGGTTTTGTGGGCTGGCTGCAACTCATGGGCGCATTCTGGCTGATTCAAATCCTCTTCTTCACCACCTTTCTAACCAACATTCGCAATGGCCTCGCCACGGGGATCGTCGGCTCGCTGGGCTATTGGCTGGCCCAACAAGAAGTGGCCCGCGGTGGACAGCCCTGGTACTACTACCTAATGCTGGGCGGACTCTATGAATTTTTGCCGTGGATTTTAAGTGGTGCGGGGATGATCGCCATCATCTACTGGTTGCTCCAACGACAAGACTGGGATCCCGTTGCCGAGACCGATCTCCCCGCCACAGTACGTGCGGAGGTGGTCATCAACGGCCAACACAGTGCACCGCGCATCGCAGAACAGCGTCAGATCCGGATCTACTTTGCCGTCTTTGGCATCTGGTGGGTAATTGCCACCTGGCTAGCCTACACGGTTGCGGGTGAAAAGATGCCTTGGCTAATGACGCACATGGCGTTGACCATGTGCGTGGTTGGCGGCTGGTGGTTTGGACGTCTGCTCGGACGCATCGACTGGCAACATGCGTGGCAACGACGCACAGTTTGGCTCATTGCCATCACCCCCGCGCTCGTCATTTCACTGTTGACGCTCGTGGGCGCCACGCCCTCGGTCGACCGTTCACTTGGGGCATTGGCAGGCAATATGCAACGGGTGTTGGCGCTGCTCATCTGTGGTGGCTTGTTCTATCTGATCTGGCGGTGGGGGAACAGTAGCAGTTGGTTCAGCGTGGCCCGCATGCTGACCGTGGGATTTGTGGCACTCTTGTTGCTGTTGACCATTCGCTTTTCGTACATGCTCACCTACATCAACTACGACATGGCCACCGAATATCTGGTCTATGCCCATGCGTCGCCCGATGTGAAACGGGCGCTGGATGAGATCGATTCGATCAGCGAGCGCACCGTGGGTGGGCGCAACATTGTTGTCGCCTATGACAACGAAAGTTCGTGGCCCATGAGCTGGTACATGCGGCTCTATCCCAACCATAAATTCTATGGCTCGGCACCCAACAGCGATAACATGTCGGCACCCATTATTATTGTGGGGCCAGATAATTACGATAAAGTTCACCCCTACGTCATGCGCGACTATGTGAAGCGTACCTACCGGCTGGTATGGTGGCCCGACATGGATTACTTCAACATGACGTGGGAACGCTTCTTCAATGCATTTCTCGATCCACAGCAGCGGGAACGAGTGTTGCAAATCGCCTTTTACCGGCGCTATCGTGACACCAGTGATTATAGCCGTTTCCGCGATCTCGCGCAGTGGCCCCATCGTCACGAGTTTGAAATGTGGGTTCGGCGCGATCTGGCCACCCAAATCTGGGATCTGGGCGTTGCACCGGTGGTTGAAATGGGCAACAGCGTTGACGATCAAGCCATTAAAACTGAGATCGTTCTCGAAGCACTGGCCACCTACAGTGGTGTCTATGGTGACAAAGCGCTCCTCAACCCGCGTGAGGTTGCAGTTGGTCCCAATGGCGTGCGTCTGATTGCCGATTCGGGCAATCATCGGATCGTACAGCTCGATCGCGACGGGAATCTCCTCTGGGCGACAGGTTCGCTCTGCCGCCTGAGTGAAGGCGAGGCGGGTGGTTGTAGTGACCCCGATGGCAGCGGCCCCCTGGCAATGGGTGATGGCCAGTTCAACGAGCCGTGGGGTGTCACTGTCGATCAGGCGGGACGCGTCTACGTGGCCGATACCTGGAATGGACGCATTCAGGTCTTTGACAGTGAAGGAAAATTTATCGCCAAATGGGGCACCTTTAACACGACCAATGGCGAACTTGGCGATGCCTACGCGCTCTTTGGCCCCCGCGGCTTGGCCATTGACGGGGATGGCAATCTCTTGGTGGCCGACACCGGCAACAAGCGCATCATCAAATATACACCAGAAGGTCAGCTAGTGCAGCAGATTGGTGGCGGCGGTGTTGTGGGCGGTCGCTTTGAAGAGCCGGTGGGTGTCGCGGTTTCGTCAATGGATGGCAGTGTCTACGTGGCCGATACCTGGAACCAACGCATTCAAAAGCTCAGCCCCAGCCTTGAATTCGTTGAAGAGTGGGCAACCGCGGGCTGGGATTCGCAGGAGATCTATGACAAACCCTATCTGGCCGTCGCCACGACGGGCGATGTCTATGTCTCTGATCCACAATTTTTCCGGGTCGTCGTTTACGGTCCAACAGGTGAGATCAAGGGAGCCTTTGGCACCTTTGGCACTGGACCGGCAAATCTGAATCTGCCCACCGGGATTGCCATTGATCCAGAAACCAACATCATTCTGGTTGCGGATGCCAACAACAATCGCATTCAGAGTTTTGCACCACTCCCGTAGGCTGGAGCCGCAGCAGCGCAGATTGCGCGCGGAAAATGACGTGACATCCCAGATAGACGTAGATGGAATTCGCACAGAGACTGCACAGAGACTGCACAGAGATCTGCGAATTCCATCTACAGTGCGGTTGGCTTGAAAACAGTAGGTTTCCCTCTGGCCGGAACTACTGTTTTCAAACAGAGCCCACCTTAGTTTGCAACTTGGCAGAAGATGCGCATCAGTTTCGCTGGCACAATTCTATCTCTGCTCTGCCTCATTGGCCTGGGCGTGGGTGTGGAAGCCACCCCTCGCCCACAGGTACCGGTGATTGGTGCCGACGCGGTGACCACTCCCCAGGCAGCTGCCACGGCAGCCACGCCGGATGGCGCAACACCAGCGAATCTCTATCACCACGCCGAGCACAGCCGCGTCTATGTCGTGCAACCTGGGGACACTCTTTGGACAGTGGCGCTGGAAGTGGGGCTCGATCTGGCCTCGATGCCTTGTGTGATTGCCCCCACCTTTCAGCCCGAACAACCACTGGTCATTGGCGATCAACTGGAAATCCCCAACAGCCCAATCATCTGTCATCGAGTAGATGCCGGCGAATCATTGCAATCGATTGCCGCTGCCTACCAGACCACGCCGGCAGCCATTGCCGCCATTGAATGGAACGATGTTGCGCATCTACCCGCGACAACAGCACTCCCCGTTGGTCGCCACGTGCGGATGACGACAGCTGCCGTCCCTGCGCCTGGCAATGGGCTCGCCATCACACCGCCGGATGCCACAGGTGTGGATGATTTTTTCACCTGGATGCTTGAGCAGCCGCTAGACACATCCCCCTTCATGGCGTTGGCAGTGGGGGGCGCTTTTTCGAGTCAGCTGGCCCACAGCCGCCAACAATTGGGACGGGCAACGGTCGATTCCGACAACCCCGGCGCGGTTCCCGAATATTGGCCATATGGGAGTGGTGAATTCGTCTGGCCGCTCGCTGGCTGGCTCACCCAGGGCTATCGCTATGATCATCGGGCCATAGATGTGGCTGCACCCCACGGCACCCTTGTCACTGCAGCCGATCGTGGGGTTGTCATGCGGGCGGGGTGGAATGCCCAGGGGTATGGTCTCTTCGTGGTCATCGACCATAACATTGATTATGTGACGCTCTATGCCCACCTGAGTGAGATCTTTGTAACTGAAGGCCAAGTTGTGGCCCAGGGTGATCCACTCGGCAGGGTGGGCTCCACTGGCAACAGCACCGGCCCCCACCTGCATTTTGAAATTCGCGATTTTGGCCGACTAACCAATCCACTGGAGTTATTGGTACGCTGAGATGAATGGGACACCACGTTTTCGCACTTTCGCGTTGGGCCTTGCTGCACTGTTGATCGCCCTCTTCGCACAACAACGGCTCTATGCTGGCACACTCTTTGATGCGAGCTTGCTCTATGCGATTGCGTTGTTGCTCTTTGTCATCCCCTTTCGTGCCCACCTTTCCGCCCCCATCGAGCTGGCCCCGCGCCCTGGCAACCAAAACGGCTGGGGCATGCTCTGGTGCCTGGTGCCCGGCGGCGGTGCCTTGCTTCTTGCCTACCTGAGCCTACAACAATTTCACGCGACGATCAGCCGGCCCACGCCGAGTGCGTGGTGGCTACATATTGGCAGCGTACTCCTGTTTCTGCTCTTTGCGTTGCTCCTGGATTGGCGCACTGCCCCAAACAGAAGCGCTGATAAAGAAGAGACAGCAGCCGAACTCACCGATGGGACTACCTCAGCGGCAAGCAGGTACACAGAGCGGGGCAGACGCTGGTCGCGGTGGCAGTGGGTGGCGATCGTCCTCATTGTCGGCGTTGCCCTCTTTACCCGGCTGTGGCGCTTTGAGGAGGTACCTTTTGGCACCTGGTATGATGAAGCAGAAAATGGACTGCAGGCGCTGCGTATTCTGAATGAGGATGGCTACTATCCACTCTTTGTTGGCTCCATTCACGCGCCGGCCCATTACCTCTATCTCATTGCAGCCCTCTTTTCCTGGGTCGACGTTTCAACCACATCGATCCGGCTCGTCAGCGTCTGCATGGGATTGGCCACTGTGTGGGCGGCCTATCTGGCGGGGCGCGAGCTCTTTGGACGTTCGTGGGGATTGGCCGCGGCATTTATCGTGGCTGTTGCCCGTTGGAATGTCAACTTTAGCCGCATTGGTATGTACAACGCCAGCACGCCCCTCTTCGAGCTGCTTGCAGTCGCATTTCTGTTGCGCGGCATGCGTCGCGGGCGCCATCTGGATTACGCATTGGCCGGACTGTGGCTGGGCTTGGGGCTCTGCTTTTACGCCGCGTTTCAACTCTTCATTGCGGCCATCCTCAGCTTCCTGATCCTGCTGGCCCTCTTCCAGCGTGGCTTTCTGCGCCGCACCTGGGCAGGCATCCTGATCCTGATTACCACCACACTACTGGTAATTGCGCCAGTCGCGCTCTATGCGTACACCCAGCCCGACACCTACTTTGAACGCACCAAAGACACATCCATCTTTGCAGACAAAACACCGGTGGAGAATCTGCCCGCCTGGGTAGAGAACAACTGCGCCCGGCTTGACGAACCGTGGCAACATCGCTGCGAACGAATCCCGCGATTGTTGGAGAATGCACGCAAACATCTGCTGATGTTTAACTACCGGGGCGATCCCAATGGGCGGCACAATCTGCCCGGCGAACCAATGCTCGACAACACGCTGGCCGCGCTGCTGGTGTTGGGTTTCGGCCTCTGTCTGCCACCTTTCTGGCGACCGCGAGCACTGCTGCTCCTGATCTGGCTTGGCTTTACGCTCATGGGCGGGATTTTGTCGCTGGGCTTTGAAGCACCACAGTCGCTCAGGGCGATTGGATCGCAACCCGCGGCCTATCTGCTGGCGCTGGTGCCGCTGGTGGCGCTGGGGCAAGCGTGGCGCAACAGTGGTGGTTATCGCTATCCTCGTGTGGCGCTCATACCGCTGTTGGTCTTGCTGGCTTGGGTTGGCTACACGAACACGTATACCTACTTCTATCGTCAAGCCACCAACTTCGCCAGCTGGAACGCCTTCTCAACGCCCGAAACATTGGCCGCCAATCTGCTACAGTCGATCGGTGAAGCAGCGGGCACACCAGCCATCACACAGTCTGATCAGCAGGCGGCAGTTCCAGCGGATAATGGCCCAGCTATCTACGTTACATCCTATTTTCATGGCCATCCCAGCCTGAATTTTCTGGCACCCAATGTCCCCCCCTATCGGCGCGTCGATACGACGGCGCACCTGCCGTTGGCCTGGCCCATGGACCGCGACGTCGCGCTGATCGTCAATGCTGACAGCCGCACGCTCTTTGAAGAGGCAAAACATTTCTATCCCACCGGTCGCTTCCAAGAGTTTCACGCGCCAAACAACGGGCCAACGGTACTCTACTACGCCTATTTGACACAACAGGACATTGCCAGCGTGCAAGGTCTCTCTGCTCATTACTATGCGAACAACGATTGGGATGGTCCACCAATCGTTGAGCGCA
Organism: Caldilineaceae bacterium; assembly: GCA_965228585.1. Taxonomy (GTDB): domain Bacteria; phylum Chloroflexota; class Anaerolineae; order Caldilineales; family Caldilineaceae; genus JAHBVH01. Next base: position 99,988 of record CBDDHX010000002.1, on the reverse strand, counting down.
AGGCGACAACGCTCGATTTTGAGTGGCCCACGGCCGCGCCCCTGCCACTCCCCTTTTCGGCGGAGTGGGAAGGGGTGCTCCACGTCGGCACCTATGGCACACATCAGCTCTTTTTGCAGAGCCCGGCCAAAGCGACGCTCTGGATTGGCGAGGCCGAAATTTTGCAAGGGAGCGGTGAATTGAGCACCAACATTATCCTCGCCGAAGGCAAACATACGATCCGAGTCCGGGCCGTGGGTGGAGAGGGAACCCTGCGCCTGGGCTGGCGCCCCCCCGACCGCGCGGCCGAGCTCATTCCCACGGCCAATTTCTTTGTTCCGCCGGTGACGAGCAATGGGTTGCTTGGAAATTACTATGCGAATGACAACTGGGAAGAGCCCGAAACCATTGCCCGTATTGACCCACAGCTGAATCTCTACTTCCACATTACGCCGCTGCCCCGCCCCTACACGGTGGAATGGAGCGGGAAAATTGCGATCCCCCAAGCGGGGCTCTACCGTTTCGGGCTGGAATCGATCGACGAATCGGTGCTCTTTATCAATGAGCAACAGATTACATCGAGTCCACTGCCCAACCAATATCAAGAGGGCTCAATCGAGTTACCGACAGGGTTCCACGATATTCGCGTGCGTTTTGCCGATCGCACCGATCACACGCACATCAACCTCTACTGGTCGCCACCTTTTGGCGGCCAGCAGCCGGTGCCCTCCGAGGTTCTCTTCCCGCCCCTCGCTAGCTATGAACGGGTGTCCATGCCAGACCTGGAGCAGATGGCATTTCGTCCCGAATTATCTGCCGCGCCAATTGTCAGCAGCGCCCGATTGGCGGGAACGGTGCAGCCCATCGCGGGCGGTTTTAGCCAGCCAAAGGGTATTGCCATTGGACCGGACAATCAAGTCTACGTTGCGGACACGGGCAATCGCCGTGTGGTCGTGCTCGACCCCGCTGGAGAGATCATCGATCAACTGATACCCACAGAGCCTTTTCAGGAGCCGTTTGACGTAACGGTCGATCGGGCAGGCGCGATCTTCGTGCTCGACCCCGTGGCCGAAGCCATCTTCTACTTTGATGCCGATCACACAGCCCGGGGCAAAATCGAGGTGGCAGCAGAGGTGGCGGGACGGTCACGCGGCATCGGTCACGATGCGGCGGGCAATCTCTGGGTGGCCAATACACCGGGCGCGCGTGTGGTACAGATCAATCAGGCGGGCGAAATATTGCAGAGCATTCCGGTTTGGCCCGGAGAGGATAGCCAGCCGGTGGATGTGGCGGTTGGCAACGATGGGATGATCTTTGTTACCGATGCTGGGTTGCACAAGCTGGTGACCTTTGGCCCCGATGGGCGACGCTTGCTGGCGTGGGATCTGCCCGTCGCGAACAGCATCGATGGGTCCCATCTGGCACTAGATGGGGCGGGCAATCTCTACGTGAGCAAGCCAGAGCCCTTCCTCATTGCGTTACACACGCCCGTGGGCGAGCCAATTGCAGATTGGAGCACGCTGCCAACCAATGGCAATGTGGCCAAACCGGTGGGTCTGGCTATCGATCAGCAAGATCAGATCTGGTTTGTTGATACCGCGAATGGTACGGTCTATAAAATCGAGCGGGATGCGGGGTGAGACAATGAAACGAAGCATGTTGTCCACGATTGAGTTGGGGTTGAATGAGAGTGTTGAGCTGTTAAATCAGAGCTTTCACGGCTATCAGATCCCGCTTTCGTTCACGCTGTCGACGCTGCTGCACAGCTGTCGGGTGGATGGGATCGACTTGAGTGTCAGCCAGGTGCTGTTGCAGGCTGGTGAACCGGTGGGTATTGCCCTCATTGCGCGACGGGGGTGGCGCTGCCGATTGGCGGCAATGGCGCTCGTTCCCGCGGTACGTGGGCAAGGTGTCGGGCGTTGGTTTCTAACCGAGCTTGTGGAGCAAGCCAAGGCACGCAACGAGCGGCAGATGGTGCTGGAAGTCATTGCCAACAACGATCCGGCGGTGCAACTCTATCAGCGTTGTGGCTTTGCAATACAACGCCGCCTGGTCAGCTACAAACGTCCGGCAATGGGTACGGACCAACCACCCGCCACAGACGATCTGCTGCAAGCCGTGGATCTGCAGGCGGTGGCAACGTTGGTCACCTGTGCCGGGTTACCTGATCTACCGTGGCAACTTTCCGGCGAGAGTCTGGCGCAGGTTGGCCCGCCCAATTGTGGCTATCGACTTGGTGGCGCGTACATCGCACTTTCTGACCCCACCGCGGCCACCGTGGCCATTCGAGCACTCGTTGTTGAGCCAGCGAGCCGCGGTCGGGGCGCGGCCACGCGCCTGCTACAGACGATCACAGCAGCTTACCCCGCACAACAATTTGAGGTACCGGCGCTCTGCCCGGCCGAGTTGGGCGGGCTTTTTGCCAAAGCGGGTTTCCACCCGGCGACCTTGGCCCAGTGGCAGATGGCACTGGACTTGCGTGGCTGATCCTCGGTTACCGCACCGGCAATCGATTTGCTGGCACACAACTGTTTTCACCACTGTTTTTCAGCATCTATTTTTCAACTACTGTTTTCCAACTATTCTTTTTCAGCATCTATTTTTCAGCATCTATTTTCCAACCACGATAACGAGGACCAATGAAAAATCCCCCTACTTCTGATCCAGCGGACTATACGACGCTCGATCCAACCAAAATTATTCACACCGTGGAACGGCTCACCAGACGCATCAACGAACGCTTTCCACAGTCCGGGCTCTACCAAGTTTCGCTCCAGCTCACTGATTTGGCCCATCAGTCCCGCGAGCGAGCACGCTTTGTGGCGCGGCCGATCTACTGGATCCGCCTGATCATTGTGCTGTTGATCGTGCTGATCATCGTTGGGCTGGCCAGCACGGCATGGGCCATTGCGGCCATTGATTTTGATCTGGTCGACTTTAATTTTTTTGATTTTTTGCAAGTGCTCGAAGCAGGGATCAATGACCTCATCTTTTTGGGCGCGGCGATCTTTTTTCTCTTTACCATGGAGACGCGCTACAAACGCAGCCGTGCACTCGACGCACTGAATGAACTGCGTGCCATTGCCCACGTCATCGACATGCACCAGCTCACCAAAGATCCCGAATATGTGCTGCGACAGGGCATTGCCACCCCTTCGTCACCGGCCAGAGGGATGAACACGCACGAATTGGGGCGCTATCTAGATTATTGCAGTGAAATGTTGTCACTCACGGGGAAGCTGGCAGCGCTATACAACCAACGGTTTAACGATGGCATTGTGCTGAATACGGTCAACGAGATCGAATCGCTGACCACTGGCCTGTCGCGCAAGATCTGGCAAAAGCTGATGATCTTGCACTCGGGCCACTGATCAGCGCGCGGAAAAACGATGGGAGGGGGTGAGGCAGCAGTGGCGGACGCGGGTCAGTCGCAAGTTCGCTCTTTGAACGACTTGCCATCGTACGATAGCAGCACGCTCCCCCGATCGGTCATCTGCGTCTCTAGGTGCACGGGGCGATTCCAGATAGCCTGGAGGTTTTCGAGCGCGGCCACGGCGTAGTCATCACGCAACTCCACCTCTTCCCACCGGTGAGTTAGATAGAGCTCACCCCGATTCTGGTAGTTGGCGTCGGTGACTTCGATAATGGGTTCGCCAAAATTGGTCAGGCCAAAGAGCAACTGACGTTTGATGTCGGCAAAGTCGCGGCTGTCAATCTCATAGGCTCGCTGATGGGGATTGTAGCGATAGGTGAAGAGCTGCTGTTCCTCGGCAAACTCTTTGGTCAGAAAGGTATCGATGAGCCCCACATCGTTGTAGATGCGCCGCACTTCGAAGATCTTCTCGCGCCCCTTGCCCAACCCTTGATCCCAGTTGGCGCGTGCCCGAACATCCTCACACTGCTCGTAGGCCGGACCAAACGCGCCGCGATTCCAGCGATCCTCAATGTGACGCAGCAATTCGATGCCCAATTTGTAGGGGTTCAGTTGGCCGGGTGAGGTGGCCAGTGTGCCCGCGTGGTGCTCCGCGTAGTCGATCAGTTCGGTCTCATCCAGGGCAAAGCGGGTCATGATCTGGGAATGGAAAAAGCTGGCCCAGCCCTCATTGAGAATTTTGGTCTGCCGCTGGGGAGCAAAGTAGTAGGCCTCTTCCCGGATCATGGCGAGCACATCCTGTTGCCACGCTTCCAACGGTGCGTGTTCCAGCAGAAAGAGCAGGACATCTCGTTGTGGCGAGGCCGGGAAATGGCGCGATTGCTCCTTTTCGGCGTCGCGCTGTCGCCGGGTGGTCTCCAGATAGGCGGGCGGATTGATGTAACTCTCCATGTAGCTTTTGCTGCGCAGGCGTGGTGGCGAATGGTCATCATCACCTGCCGCATCTGGCGGCTGGGCGGCTGAACGCTTGATGCCGGGGCGGTGAATGTCGATGAGATTTTCCAGCGAAAGACACCGGTCGATGAAGGTTTCGACCACGTTGAGCCCCTGCTTTTCTATGTAGCGGCGAATGCGGGCACCATGGTTGGCAGTTTCGTCGAGCATGCGGCGATCGGTGTGGGCAAACCAGAGATTGTTGTGGAAAAAGTCGGCGTGTGCATAGACATGGGCCATCACCAGCTTCTGATCCACCGTCAGGTTGCTCGTCAACAGATAGGCATAGCAGGGGTCGGTGTTGATCACCATTTCATAGATGCGGTGCAGCCCCCAAGCATAGCTCTTGCGCAGCCGTTCGTATTCCATGCCAAAGCGCCAGTGCGGATAGCGGCTGGGAAAACCATCGTACGCCGCCACTTTGTTCATCTGGTCAAAGTCCAACATAATGAACCGAACTTCGGGAAATTGCAGCCCAACCTCATCGGCATAGGCTTCGATCTTCTCCTGCCATTTTTGCAATTCGGCAGGCAAAAAGCTGGTTTTTACACGGCGGCTCATTGTCAGCGTCCCTTTCCCAAAAAGGCCTTGAGCGCATCATAGATTGCGTCATCGTTGCGGATGCGGGTGGTGATCAGGTTCTCACGCTCTTCCAGTCGGTCCAGAATATCGATGAATGTCGTGCCGTAGGGGCGCTCATCGACTTGGCCGTAACAGTAGAGGTTTGCAACCGGCAACAGCTGATCTTGCAGCACGCTCAAGGACTGGTCGTTGTCACTGCCAAAGTTATCTCCGTCTGAAAACTGGAAAAGGTAGATATTCCACTCGGCAGGATTGTAGAGGGCATCGATCAATTTGTGGCAGTGGTGCAGGGCAGACGAGATTTTTGTCCCCCCACCCTGGCGGATGCGGTAAAAGGCATGCTCATCTACTTCGCCCGCCACCGCATCGTGGATGATGTAGCGGCGGTGCACATTGCGATAGTTCTTTTTGAGCCACGCATCGATCCAGAACGCGGTAATGCGTACGAGCCGCTTTTCCCGTTCGCCCATTGATCCCGAGACATCCATGAGATAAATAATTACTGCGTTGGCATCGGGCCGCGGCTTGGTGCGAAATGAGCGGTAACGCCGATCTTCGGGATGAGGAATAATGACGGGATTATCGGGATCATATTGGCCGGCGGCAAGCTGGCGTTTGAGTGCTTCGCGATAGGTGCGCTTGAAATGGCGCAACGATTCGGGACCGACACGGCGGATATCTGTGTAGCGCGCGATCTCGGTTTCCACGCTCTTGTTGCCCTTGGGTTGGATGCGCGGTAGCTCCAATTCGTCGGCCAACATCTGTACCATCTCATCGATCGAGACTTCGGCTTCCCAGATGTGTTGGCCCGCGCCATCGCCCGCGCCCTGGCCTTCGGCGGGATCACCGGGGCTGAGTTGATCGCCGGGCTCGCCTTCACCCTGGCCAACGCCCCCGCTGTTGCGGCGCCCAAAGGTAAAGCGGGGCAGTTCAACCTGGGGCACGGGAATACTGACGAGATCCTTCCCTTGCCGGCCGATTAGCTCACCGTTGGTGATATATTTGCGCAGGTTCTCACGAATCTTGCCTTTGACGATCTGTTTGTATCGTGAACGATCCTGTTCAATTTGAGACATAGTGACAAGGTTTCCTAACAACAGGCACCAACCAGCGCTGTGGCCGCGTTTGGCACTCTCCGGAGCATGGTGGTGGGGGTTGTGATGATCCAGGAGTTGGATCATCACCTATTTGCCTCGGGAACTGTGGCGGCGAGCGCCGGGTCTGCCTGTTACAGCATACGTGACAAAGAAAAGACGAGAGGGAGACGTGCTCAACAAATAGGAGCATGGCATCCGCTGTAGAGTCCATCCCACCAGTCACTGATGCTCGTGGTGGGAGAGATGACAACAGTGCGGTTCGCTTGAAACCGGTACGCTTGCACTTGTAGCAGATACCGGTTTCAAAGAGTGCTAACGTTAGTTGTTGCGCACGTCGCCACGGGCGAAGATGCTGGCCACATAGTTCAGCACATCGGTGGCGCAAATGTCGCAGTAGCCAAAATTTTTGATCAGCCGCGCCTTCACCACATCGATCTTCTCCTGGGTCTCGGCATCCATCACACTGCTAACCAGGCTGGTCAACTTGATGCTGTCCTTCTGATCTTCAAAGAGTTTCAGCTCCAATGCCTTGCGCAACCGCTCATTCGAATCCCACTCGAAGCGCCTGCCGTCGATGGCCAACGCACCGATGTAGTTCATGATCTCGCGGCGGAAATCATCTTTGCGGCTTTCAGGAATGTCGATCTTTTCCTCGATCGAGCGCATGAGTCGTTCATCCGGCTCTTCGTCGCGACCGGTGAATGGGTTCTTCACTTTTTCGCGCTGGGTGTATGCCCGCAGGTTGTCGATGTAATTACCGGCAAGCCGACGAATTGCAGACTCATCCGCGGTGATGGCCCGCTGCACTTCGTTCTTCACGATCTCGTCATATTCATCGCGCACTTCAGTCAGCAGCAGTGCATAGCGTTCGCGGTCACGTTCGTTGGTGATCAGCGAGTGGTGTTTGAGTCCCGACTCCAGCTCGCGCATGACCACGAAGGGATTGAGACAGCCAACCGCACCATGGGCAACCAACGCATTGGAAAGCTTGTCCTGAATATAGCGGGGAGAGATGCCACTCATCCCTTCCTGGCCCGCCTGTGCGCGCAATTCTCGTACCGTGTCTTCCGTGTAGCCGGGCAGCGAGCGGCCATCGTAGAGCTTGAGCTTTTGCATGAGCGTCAGCCCAGCATGTTTTGGCTCTTCCAACCGGGTGAGGATCGCCCACATGGCCGCAATGTCCAGTGTGTGGGGGGCAATGTGTTTGCCCAACACCGTGTTCGCATTAAAATCGCGTTGATAGATGTGCACCTCATCGCGGAAGCGGGTGACGTAGGGAACATCGATCTTGACGGTACGGTCGCGCAGCGCTTCCATGTACTCGTTGGCCAACAGCTTGCGATATTCAGGTTCGTTGGTGTGGCCGATGATGACCTCATCAATGTCGGTCTGGGCAAACTTCTTTGGTTTGATCTTGTGTTCTTGCGAAGCGGTCAAGAGATCGTAGAGGAACGCCACATCCAGCTTGAGCAGCTCAATGAATTCAACGATCCCGCGGTTGGCGATATTGAGTTCGCCATCAAAATTAAAGGCTCGTGGATCGGAATCGGAGCCATATTCAGCAATTTTCCGATAGTTGATGTCACCGGTCAGCTCGGTCGAATCCTGATTCTTCTCATCTTTGGGCTGAAAGGTGCCGATCCCAATGCGGTCTTGCTCGGAGAGGATGAGGCGACGCACCCGCACGTGCTCTACCACCTTGTTCCAGTCGCCATTGTAGTCGGCCATGAGTGTGCGATAGACGTGGCGACAAGCTGGGCAGAGTTCGCCCTTGATCGTAATCTGATAGTTGAGATCGGCGCTCTGATTGAGCGCTTTACTAATGGGAGCACGGTGGCTACTGGGAATCAAACGGAGTGGTTCTTCATGCATGGGGCAAGGCATTTCGCCGTCGTCAGTCTGCCAAACTAGGGTGTAGAGCGCACCGTCATCGGTTGCAGCATACGCTTCCATGCCCTTTTTCAACAGCCGGGCCATTGTGCTCTTGGCACTGCCCACGGGACCGTGCAACAAGAGCACACGTCGTTCGGTGCCATAGCCTCGGGCGGCAGATTGAAAGACTTGCACGAGTTCCATTAAGGCCCGATCCAGGCCGAAAATTGCATCTTTACCATTGTCAAATGGGTCATCAAAGAAGTGATAGTGGAGCAGTTCCTCGCGAAACTGGGTGTAGGAGTCACAGCCGTATGACATGATCATATCATAGAGCCGTTGATAGGCAGTACGTGCCACTTGGGGGTTTTCCTCTACCAATGCAAGATATTCTGCAAAGGAACCTTCCCAGTGTAAGTTTCGATAATGTTCTGTGTCTTGAAAATCGCGTACGAGTTCGAGTAAATTCTGTCCATTCTGGTTGCGCATTTCTCACCTCAGATCGATACCATACGTCAGCGATAGCCAGTGGTAGCAAAACGACCGGCGATCATCTGAATACGATACACTAACAATGGGGATACCCAGCGGAGTGGGCACCAACTACACGAGCAGACAACCCTAGGCAGGCTAAGTACTCATGAGCGGAAAGGCGGAGAGTCGAGATATGATGTAGGTATACTGAGCAACTGCCAACTGCGGAAACGAACAATTCGAGCAAACAAACAACGGTGGCCACGCTAACGGCGCCCGATCTACGGGACGACACTCATCAGGCAAGCCAGCGGCTCTGTTGCTTGCGAGGGTTACACTGCTAACGTTCAACGAAGTCGACTGAATCGGGAAACTATCTGGTTTCTGCTCTACTATTTACTGGTTTACAGATCTACTGGTTTACTGCTCTACTGCTCTATCAGTTCTGCACGTCACTGCCGGAAGTCACTGTCGAATGTCACTGTCGGACTTACCTTCTGGATGTATGAATGCTGATAGGGCTGGATCGAATCGGGCTCGAAAAGTGAGCTATTCGTAGTATACGCAATCTCCGCAATTGAGGATGTAAGACCCCACACGGGATGAGCAATGTAGCGAGAATTTGCAGACGTAAATTTGCAGACGTAAATTTGCAGACGTAGCACACTCCCCTTGCTCAATGCCGATGTAGATCGATCTCACACGCAACCACAGAGCGGTATATAACGGTAGACGCACATATGTTCCGGTTTGTTCCTTTTGTACCACAGGAGAGCGGAGCTGACTGTAACATTCAGCCCATGCTGATACACAGGTCGGTGGAGGTATGGCCAAGCGAGTAGCATGAGCATCAACTGATACAGGCAATGAAATCCCACTCTGGCCAAACGATCACCTTTGTTGGGGCTGGGCACTCGGTCCGATTTGGGGCAGGATGACCTGTACCTTCGTCCCAACATCAACCTCGCTCTCCAGCTCGACCGTGCCATCGTGCAGATCGACCGCCTGTTTCACAATGGCCAATCCCAAGCCAGTGCCGTCAATTCGCGCCACGTTAGAGCCCCGTTGAAATGCTTCAAAGAGATTATGAAGATCCGCAGCCGGAATCCCGATCCCTTCATCCTCCACCAGGAGTCGTATTGCTTCTCCGTCTTTGCGCAAAGTAACTTTCACTTCACTGCCTGCCTCAGAATATTTGATGGCATTGGAGATCAGATTGGTGGCAATCTGGCGTAACAGGCGTGGATCAGCCAGAATTGTCTCTTGATCTGCGTAGTCCAGTGCAAAGTGGTACTTGTCATCTGAAATTGCCTTGAAGACATGGATAATGCGGTCCAGAAAGCGACCGATCACAATCTTCTCGGGCTGCACAACAAAACTACCTTTTTCGATCTGGTTCACCACCAACACATCATCCAACATCTGTTGCAACAGGTGGGCGGCAGATTCAATGCGGGCCAAGTGCCCTTGTCTTCGAGCAGAACTCATGTGTTCCCCATAGGTACGCAATAGGTTGCTCGTCAACAAGATGCTGGTGATCGGGTTGTGGAAATCGTGTGAGAACATGCGCAGCAGCTTGCTCTGCAACATGTGACGTTCATGCAGATCCGAGATTGAATTTTTCAACAGCCGAATTTCCTGCTGCTGCGCTCTCTTCTGGACCTCCCGCTTCATGAGCCGAGACTCAACCGCACGCAGCAATTCCAGCCGACTAAACGGTTTGGTGATGTAGTCATCCGCCCCCAATTCCATTCCTTTGCGAAAATCTTCGTGGGCAGATCGTGCAGTCAAAAAGATAAAGGGCGTGCCCATGGTTTGGGGCACAGCCGAGACGGCCATCAATACACCATATCCATCAACCCCTGGCATGGTGATATCACTAATAATCAGGTCGGGCTGGTAAAAGGTGGCAAAGGCAATTCCCTCTTCACCATCTTTGGCACCGATGGCTTCATAGCCTTCAAAGGTCAACCAGTCAACGACCTCTGTACAGAGGGAATGTTCATCATCAATCACTAAAATTTTTGTCATGGTTCCTACGGTTTGCCTGTTGGGCTTGGTTCGATTCGTCGTTCAAGTGCGTAAAGTCCAAAAGGTCTTTAACAAATGTGAGCCCAGTAAGGCACACGAATTTTTGCGAAGAATAAGCAAAAACCTATTAATCGGGTTCGGCGCGTCTTCTTGGATCCAATTTCAGTTACTGCTTGAACTTTGCTTGGGCACAGTTGCGCCTTGAATTTTCCCTGCGTGTTTCGGCCACAATCGATGGTTGCCTTCATGGGATGGCACGGTTGTTTACCGATATCTCTGCTGGTGCGGCGACTTCTCTCTTGCTCTGCTGCCATGGCAGCTTGACCGAAAAGAGGGTGCCCACATTTAGTTCGCTCTCCACCGCGATTTCGCCGTTGTGCAGGTCGATCGCTTCTTTTACGATGGTCAGCCCCAAGCCAGTTCCATGAATCGTTTCCGCGTTTGCGGCCCGATGAAAGGGCTTGAAGAGATGCTTCAGCTCGGCATCTGGGATCCCAATGCCCTGATCCTGAATCGACAGGATGACAGCATCCGCATCAAATGTTAATGTCACTTCAACTGCTTTTTCGCCAGGTGAGTATTTGATTGCATTGGAAAGCAGGTTGTCGATCACCTGGCGAATGAGTCGCTGATCAAACCAGATAGGTGCTTTGGGTGTGGTCGGCGACGCAATCACACACTGATAGTTGATCGGGTGCGCGAGATCGGTGCGGTTCTGATATTCGTCAACGACGCTGGCACAGAAGGCATCGAAATCGTGCAACGTTGGGGTAAAGTCCCCTTTGTGGGCCTGTAGCGTCGCCAGTTCCAATACATCATCTACCATGGATTCCAGATAGCGCAGCTGTTTGCAGATCTTTTTCAACCGCTCATCCACTTGTTCATCATTCATCCGTTGCCGATAGGCCAGCAACGTTTCGGCGATGGCAAAGATGACGGCGATCGGTGTGCGAAACTCATGCGATGCCATGAAGACAAAGCGCTCTTTCAGCTCTGCCAGTTCCCGCTCTTGCTCCACAGCACTCATGCGGGCGCGCAGCTTAACCAACTCTTTTTCTTTTTCCATGGCTTCGTGCAAGCCAGTCACGTCATGGTTTACGGTGACCGCGCCATAGGGCTGCTCTTTCTCGTCCTTGAGGATGGTGATTGATTGCAACACGCGCAGTTGCGTGCCATCTTTGCGGTGCTGCACCACTTCGCCGCGCCACCAGCCTTTTTCTTGCAGCTGTTGCAAATGGTGCTGATGTTCTTCTGCCGTTCCCTCTGTAAGGATCACCTTGTCGACGGGTCTGCCAATAACTTCTTCAGCGCGCCAGCCATAGATGCGCTCGGCAGCTTGATTCCAGCTCTGGATCCGCATTTTGGCATCCTGAGCGATCACGGCATCGCTGACGTGAGATTGTAAACTGGCTTGATAGTGCAACGTGCGCTCGTACTCTTTGCGCTCGGTCACATCGCGCATGGTGCAGACAAAACTGCCTTGTTTGACCTTGCCAATGTTTAGTTCGGCGATGAAGATTGTGCCGTCCATACGCAACCCCTGCACCTCAACTTGCTGTACCGCGCCGATGGTAATCGTGCGTGCCATTGCCGATTGCAAAACCGCGGCATCCTCGGCCGTAAAGAGATCAAAAATGGAACGGTTGAGAAGTTCACTTGTTGAGGTACAGCGAAACAGATCCTGAACGACACGGTTTGTTCGTTTGACACGGAAATCGGCATCAAGCAGCACCTTGGCATTGGGGCTGTGATCGAGAATTGCCTCCAGCTGCTCTTTGGATGTGCTCAGTTCATGGGTGCGAACCGCCACCAGCTTTTCCAGATGCAGGGTGTGGTATAGATTTTTCAGAGCAAGTCCCGCCTGGGCGGCAAAGAGTTGCAGATTGTTCATATCCTTGTGCTGAAAGCTCAATGACGCACCGCTCTGGACCACGAGCGCGCCGGCGACATGTTGGTCCCAAAAGATGGGGACACAAATGGCAGAGCGCCCCGGCACGGTCACTGGTGCCATCGATGCATCATCCAGCAACACCATATCCTGCAACAGTTGTGGCTGCCGCTGCTGTTGCACGGTGGTATAAATCGTCCCCGGCAATGGAAAGCGCAGTTCCAGCAAACGAGCCGTCGCCGCGGGTGTAAAGCCATGTAGATAGGCAATCCGCCCTTTTCCTTCTTCAAAGAGCACAATGGCGGCAGTCTGGTGTGGCACCACGGCGGCGGCTGACGTCAAAATCTGGGACATCACATCATCAATATCGTGTGATTCGGCAACGGCGATCAGCGCATCGCGCAATGCTTCGGCCAACAGACGTTGCTTGTGCTCAGCGGCTTCTGCTTTTTTGCGTTCGGTGATGTCACGGCCCACGCTCTGATATTCGCAAATGGTGCCATTGTCATCAACAATTACCCGGTGGGTCCAGTGATACCATCGCTGCACGTCATTGGGAAGATGGTGCAAATTTTCCTGTGTTGTCGTGCGATTGGTTGGCGAAAGCGTTGCCAGGCAAGCTTTCACACGCTTTACATCATCGTTCACCAAATCTTCTAACAACGTCTGACCAATGAGTTCCGCGGGGCCACAACCGTGCATTGCCGCGTACGGACGATTGGCAAAGGTGACTACAAATCCCGGTGTGTAGCGACAGATCGGATCCGTCTGGTCTTCCACCACACGCCGATAGCGTTCCTCACTTTGGCGGAGTGCTTGCTGCGTTTCCACCAACGTTGAGATATTTTCCACGGCAGAGATAAAACAGACGGGCTCATCATCTTGATCGCGAATGATGTTAACCGTGAGCTTGCCCCAAACAAAGTCGCCCTGCTTCTTCCGATAGCGCTTGTGCATGGAGTAACTGTGCATTTTGCCAGCCAACAATTGCTCCACGTAGGCCATATCCTCATCCAAATCATCTGGGTGTGTTATGTCCTGAAATGTCTTTGTGAGCAGCTCTTCCTCTGTGTAGCCCAAAATTGCAGAAAGCTTTTTGTTGATTCGCAGCCACGAACCATCCAGCGCAACCTGCGCGAGTCCGATTGGAGCCTCACCAAAAATTGTTTGAAATAAGTTCTCATCATGCGGCAAAAGGTTCGTCGGCTCCTTCGCTACGGGCGGGACACGGCTCAAGGTCATGGAAGAATACCCTTCTGAGGGCAACAACTTGCTCATGTGAATTCACCTTGCTCAAGTACATTTACAGTGACACAGTTGAACAATTTGTTCTGGTTACCTGCGACCCCGCTGAGCCTCCAGAGCAGACATGGGAAGCCCACCATAAGCAGGGCACGTTCCGACTGTGTTCCAGCGAGATAAACTACCAAAACGTTGCGGCCTCTGCAGATTACAGAAGCCATTTTTACGACGGTCGGTTAGGTGATCACGCAGGTGAAGAAGATTGTGACACAAGTATAGGGGTCTGAATCATCTCCTGTAGCAACATGAGGAATCACGCCCACAGGCAATAGCATTGTCATCACAAATCTTTTCTGAGGAACAGTCAGCAGAGGCATGGAAGAGCAAATCTGGACGCCATTTCTAATACTGCTGGGCGTAAATACCACGGCGGTAAACAGGCCCAAGCTACTCCAGTCAAATGGGTCAGTTTGCCCTGGGCTTATTTACGCCGGGATCTACTATTCGCTCTACATCACACTGTCCGGATGCACACTGTCCGGATGCACACTGTCCAGATGCACACTGTCCGGATGCACACTATCCAGATGCACACTATCCAGATGCACACTATCCGGATGCACGCTGTCTTGTAGAGACTAGATGTAGAGAGCGGTAGAGATTGATTGGCTCGGCTGAAATCAGCGTGCAGTTCGGGTTGGCCTTGCAATGTAGCTGTGGTTGCCAAGACGTTGCTCCATAAACGTTGGCCAACCTATTCCCGATGAATCCAGCTTGCAACCAAACATCACATTTTACCCGTTCAGGTCACCCGTGCTCTTTGGCATTGCTCGTTCTAATCGAAAAATCATTTACATGTTGCACAATGGAGGAATCAGCGTTCTCTAACGCTGGGCGTGCGCATTGGAGAATGCGCACGCCGCAAGGTGCAAGGTCTATTTGCTTGCTCCATAAGCATGGGACTACTTTTAAACAAACGTTCAAGTTTACAGTAACAGAGAATCTACATGTTGTAAATAGTATTGGACAATTTCTACCACAAATTATGTAGGCACAGTGGTTGCAAAGCCTAGCATGTTCATGTTTTTAGCGTAGCTATTATCGGGAAAAGTCAGCAGTGCTCAAGCGATCACCAATCTTTTGTTATCAGAAACAGTAAAACAAAAGGTGCACTGCTCCTCGACCTGGAACAGTGCACCTGCCTGGCTTATCTCTATTGCAAACGAGGTACCGCGCCTTCGTTGTACTCAATCCAACGTGCTACAGCCCATGCCAAGCAACGGCAGCACCAATTGCAAAGTGTTCACGAACGTATAATCGTTGGACACGCTGCTTGCTGTTGCGTATCAATTGAATCATCACCTGTAACAATTGTTACAAGCAACGCTTGCCCCTCTTGCAACCGCTCTTCACCTTGCAGAACAATGATCAGCTCGGGGGCAACAGCTAACCATGCACTGAGCTCCGCTTGATCCAACAGGTCGAAGTAGCATTTGGATCCAAAGGCGACTGTCACGAGCGACATGTCTGCCGTGTAAGTGGTATCGACCCAACGCGTGCGTATATCCTCACCGTGGGCAATCCGTTGCGCCACAAAGCTTTTTCCGGCGACGTAGCGGGTCTCTGGCTCACTCGCCACCACATCTGCCGTCTGCAAATCATTCACAGATTCGCTCATTGCCACGGCCATTTCACCCGAAGATTGACGCAAATTCGTCGTCGCCTGCTCGCGTGCCGCCATGGCCTCCCCCCCATGCATGCTAGCTAACTCATCTGCAGTTGCTTGCTCTAGGGGCACTGCATTGTCAACCACTGCATTGTCAACCTCTGCATTACCACCCTCCGCATTAACCACCACAGTGCCGGGCTCGGGCACATAGGCCGACGTGTATGGCGTCACGATACCATACTGCAAGCTCAACTCGACGATGGCATCGATTACCTCCTCTTCGGGGCCATTGCGGCGAATTGTCTGCAGGAGTGCACCGATTTTGCGCGCGGCCCACAGACGGGCCACGGTTGGCTCTCCCCCCTGTGCAGCCAGTTCCTGGTTGGGATAGTCGTAGATCCGGGGCACACCATTCACGTTCCCCTGCAACGTTACTGTGATCGGCCCCGGCTGGCGATAGCGGCCAGCGATCACAAGCTGTTCGCCCGCAAACAAGTCGGGCAGTGGGAAAGGGTAGAGTTCCTCGATCAGCTGATTGGGCGTGAAGTCCACCTCGACGTTGCTCAGCACGGGTGTGCTAATGCCGTTGTAAAATTGGCTGACTTCTTCGTCAATTCGTTCATCGGGGCGCACGTAGCTGCTGCGCCCACCGAGATCGCTGCTCAAGGTATCGAGCAACGTCGTGTTGACGTCATAGCCCACGCCAAAGGTAAAGAGGCGCACGGCAACATTGGCCGGGCTGTTGTTCTCAACATTGGCAAGGATCTGCGCAATATCCCGCTCGCCTTGGGTGGGCAGGCCGTCGGTGAGGAAGATCAGATAGGTAGGGCGATCACCCGTCACCTGTGCAATGGCTTGGAGCAGTGCTCGATTGATGTCGGTACTCCCGGCCGCCTCCATTTCATCGATCCACTGTTTGGCCGCACGCTTTTGTGTTTCCTCGGCGGGCTGTAACTGTGGCTGCCAGAGACGCACCCCCGTGCTAAAGCGGATGAGATTAAACCGGTCGTCAGCATGCAGCTGTTCGACAACATAGCGAGCGGCGGCCTGTGCTTGTTCAAGCTTGGCTCCCTGCATCGAACCCGAGACATCGAGCACCATTAGTAGATCACGGGCAATAATCTCGCTGCTCTCAATTTCAACACTGGGTGCAGCCATCATGAGGAAGTAGCCATCTTCGCCCGCGGGCTGATAGCTCAACAGGTTGACGCCCACGGGTTGCTCGCTCTCTGCAAAATAGAGCGTGAAATCACCAGTTGGTGTTGCCGCGCTCGCTTCATAGCTCACCACGGCGCGCTTGTCTGAAAGGCGTTCGATATCAATGGTAAAGTTCGGGCTATAGATCGTACGCAGACCATTCTGATTCGTCAGCTCGATCGTTAGAATCAGGGACTCAATTGGTTCGGCACTGATCTGGCGCGCGAACAAGGGATAGCGGAACTGATACAGCCCCCCCTGCTGTTCCAACAGCTGGGTGTAGTTGATCGTCAAGGTGCGGGTTTCACCAGCGGGAATTGGAAACACAGAGACTTGAAAGAGATCACGGTCCAGATATTCAAGCAACGCCGGATCACGCCGCTGGCGTACGATCTCCTCGTAGATACGGCGGGCCTCATCTTTGCGCAAAATCTCTCCCTCAATGACCTCGCCATTAACGCTCATCTGGAAATCGCTGATGGCCGCATCCGCGGGCAATGGGAAAAGATAGGTCCCTTCGATCGGGCGATAACTGTCGTTGCGCAGGATCTGGGACAGTTGCACCTCCACCAACTGTCCGTTGATGGTGGCATCTACCCGTTGTTCCTGAATCTTTACATGGTCAAGGGGAGCAGGGAGCGGTGGCGGCAGAACTGTGGGTGGCGGATCAATAATGATTTGGGCGTCGGCTGGCCGCGCGCTCTTGGCCAGCACGAGACTCACCGTCAACAGCAGCAGTAGTAGCACGGCACAGATGGTTCTCTGCCTGAATTGAATGAAATTCATTACTCTTTCCTTCTTCCCGCTAAATTGTTGGTCACACTCCGGGATCGATTGCAGGTTGACTGCTCGGATCAACTGGAGGACGGGATTGAAAGAGGGTTTGTTCCCACAGCTTCTTGGCTAACTCAAGTTGCCACCTATTATCTCTACACGAAAGTAATTGCCAAAAAAGCCTCTATCACGCGTCTGGAAGGCAACCGGGGGGCATTTATAAATCCCCCCTTACAAGTTGCACAGTTACTCTCGTGTAAAAGTATGGATATTCGTGCGGCTTTTCATCGCGCAGCCATTAGGGTAGCTGCCTCATAGGTAGTTCCAGCTCCTCTAAAAATGCAAAGTTCTCTCCGGTCATCACGATCGGTTGCTCGGCCAAGGAGCTTTCCACCTCTGTGCTGGACATTGGTGTGGAAAAGAGATAGCCCTGCACTTGCTCACAGGCGAGTTGCTGAACATAGGTCAGCTGTTCTTCTGTTTCGACGCCTTCGGCAATTACATTGAGGTGGAGATTGTGGGCGAGATTGGCGATTGCACGCACAATCTCTAGATGTTGCCCGCCCAACTGCACCAATTCGATAAAGCTACGGTCAATCTTCAGCGTATCAACTGGCAAGCGGTGCAGATAGTTGAAGGAAGAGTAGCCGGTGCCAAAGTCATCGATCTGGATTTGCACACCAATTTCGCGCAGTTCCGAAAAGGCATTGAGCGACACATCGACATCCTCCATGAAGATGCTCTCTGTGATCTCCAGTTTTAAGGAGCCGGCCGGAAGACCAGTCTTTTCAAGTGTCCGCTTTACCACGGCAAACAGATCCCCCTGATAGAGCTGTTGTGCAGAGATATTGACGCTCACGGTCAGCTCTTGAGCCTGTACATAATCGGCTTGCCACTGTTTCAGCTGACGGCAGGCCTCCTCCAACGCCCACTCACCCAACGAGATAATGAGCCCGGTCTCTTCGGCAATGGGAATAAACTCGCTGGGGGCAACGGCTCCATATTCTTCATTCTGCCAACGTGCCAATGCCTCGAAGCCAGTGATCTTGTGCGCCGATATATCGTAAATGGGCTGATAGGCCAGGTATAGCTCGTTGCGGCTGAGTGCCCCACGCAGCGCCGTCTCTAGGTTCAGCCGTTGCATTGCTTGTGCACGCATGGTCTGATCAAAGACAACACAGCGGGCCTTACCAGTCTCTTTCGCCCGATACATGGCAATATCGGCATCACGCAAGATATCACCGGCCGTGGTATGAAATTCATCATTCAGCACAATCCCGATGCTGGCAGAGGTGTAGAGCCGGTATTCACAGATATCCAGTGGCTGGCGCAAGCGACGTTGGATCCGCTCGGCAATTCGCACCGGTTCCTGGGCATCTGCAAAATGTTCGAGCAAAACCAAAAATTCATCCCCCCCCAAGCGCGCAACCTGATTGCCAATGGGCACCTCTTCGCGCAGGCGATGGGCCAGCGCGATCAGCAACTCATCCCCCAACCAGTGGCCGAGACTGTCGTTGACGACCTTGAATCCATCGAAATCGAAAAAGAGCACGGCAAATCGATAGGTGGGATCAGATTGTGAAACCTGTAATGCACTTTCCAGGTGATGAATGAAGGAGGCGCGGTTGGGCAGCCCCGTGAGTTTATCGTGAAAAGCATCGAAGCGCAGTTTACCCTCATTCTCGCGCAACTGCTCATTTAAGATCAGCAGTTCGTTGGTCCGTTTTTGTACATGCTGCTCCAATGTTTCGTTGGCGTGTTGCAGCTCTGCCTGTGCCTGCTCGCGTTCGACCAGCTCTTTGCGCAGCGCCGACGTAAGCATGACATTTTCCAGCACCGTCAAAATTTGCCGCACGGTGACGAGGATAAACATCAGACCAACGGCAATCATCATCAAATAGTCTGGATAGGTTTTCAACGCATAATCGGAGAAGCCAATTGTGACATAGACAAGGAAAAGCATTAGCGTGGGCAACATAATCCAGAGCATTCCAACATAGCTGGTGCGATTCTGGCGTTGCCGACGCTTTTGCGGCTGCTCCGCAGTGAGCGAGTGGGTTTCCATATCTGCGATCTGCAAAGCGGCCGCTATACATGCCACCATAATTGATGCCAAGTAGATAGCGTTGGTAATGCTGCCCGGTTGATACCCTTGCAATGGATTTTCCAGCAGAATTGCCAGATCAGCCAGGAGCACAAGCAAGAGCGCTGCATAAAGCGCGAGGAGTGGTCGCGGGGGCTGGATCGGGTGAGGACGATTGATCGGCAAGACCAATCCAATGCCCAAGGTCAGGTGGACAAAGAGTTGCAACGCTACGAACATGAGCTTGTTTGGGCTGGCAATGTTCTGCCGCAGGAGCGGTTCCGCCCAGAAGATCCAGAGCAACAGCATGACCCCAACATAGATTGCCACCGTGTCAACAACTTGTCGAATACATTGAAGGCGGGTCTGGTGGGTACGGGGAATCCGCAGAATTCCCCACAGAAAAAGCCCGTTGGGTATCATGGCGGAGAGTGATTTCATCACGAAGAAATCGGTCGTTCCCCAGAGCAGCTCAACGACAAGCCACGCAAACACGAGCAGGAGCGAAGCGAGTGTCGACAGCGTTAGCATGGACCAGGCAGGGTATAGCCTCGGCTGAAAGTGCTTGGAACGCTGGGCCGCCCAATAGAAGAGCACAAACATGGCGACGGTGTAGACGAACACAAAGAAAGTATTTACTTGTATCAGCTGCATCGAGTTATTTACGACGGAAAAAATGTAGATGGGCAGAGCGTAAGCTACTGCACCCAACACAACAATCATTTGCCAGTTGTTTAAGTACCGAATGTTCAGTTGCATGAGAAACTTGTACTCAAATCTCATTAGGGAGAGCCCCGCCGCAGATTTGCCTGAGAAAAGTGTCATGGGCCAAAGCAACGATGAAGATCCACCACCCGCTCGGATGGAGTTCGTGCCTAATTGCGACAAGTCGGATACCTTGGGGTGCAGCCGCTGGCGCATTTAGTTTTTCACAATTACCAAACTAAACAAAGGGGTGGAAATCAAGCGCGTTGAGCAGTGCATTGAAGCTCAAAAGGGTTTGTTCGTTTACTATTCTATTCATATTACTTAAGTTTTTCGAAAATAGATTAACAATTACATTACAAAGTGTTCGCCTTCGTAACGTAGCGTCAATGCTGCCTTGTTGATGGGGAGCAACCATGGCTTCTCGTTGCGGTGAGGATTTACGGTGAGGACTTACCGTGAGAATTTCGGGTGAAGATTTCGGGTAAAGATTTACGGTAAAGGTTTACGGAAAAGGTCTACGATAAAGATTTACGGTGGTGGCAGAGTGCGATGCTGCAAAACGGCTGCGTTGCGTCTGCTCTCAGGCGGTGGCAACAGAAGCAGCGGCTCAGAATGTTTCAGCAGCCATGGGACAACCACTGTAACACCGCGCGAACAGGGCGGCTCAACGAAGAGCCGCCCTGTTGCTGCATGGCAGTTGTTGAATTAACAGATTTGCCCTGTTAAGTCAGCAATGCCAGGGCTGGTGTAAAGATTGCTGCACTATTTAGCACATCGATTCCGAACAAGACAAGCAGGATCAAGATGACGGCGATGATAATGAAGATCACAAAGAGCAGGCGTGCAATACTTGCTGCCCCTCTTGCAATCCCCGTGTAGCCCAATGCACCGGCAATGATCGCGATAACGGCGGCAATGATCGCCCAAGTTAGTAAACTCATAATGCTCTCCTTATTCGTGTTTCCTGCGATTGTTTGTGAAAGAACCCTGTTTATCGAATCTAAATCATTTGCTGCGCTCGTTTCAGCACCAAGCCATCCGCTCACTATCAAACCATCTGCAACGATCGAGTTGCTCGACAGGCGCTCACTTGACAAGAGCAGGCTGTGAACTCTGAGCCATGGCTCTACAAATGAGAACAAGCAGGCTTGATGACTCTTTCACCCGTAGCATAAGATAAGTGAAGCGGAGGCCCCATCTATCCAGGTATAGAAAAGTGATAGGAACGATTTCACGGCTGTACAGCTGTTCCGGTCCGCTCACGCATGAAGCAGCTTGAGTATTTCCTGCACCTCAGCTACAATAGACCACATGTTCCAAATCGCAATAATCGCAAAATTACCCGCCCATTATCTCAGATTGACCGATGCCGGATTTTATTCAGCAAGCGAAAGGAACGAACAATGGCCGAGCCGAAAACCAAGAAGAATGACGCGAGTGTTGCCGAATTTCTGGCCCAAGTGGAACCGTTACAGAAGCGCGAAGATGCCGAAAAAGTTTGCGCGATGATGCAGGCAATCACCGATGCCGAGCCGAAAATGTGGGGCAGCAGCATTGTTGGGTTTGGTGAATACACCTATACCTATGCAAGTGGTCGCACCGGCAACTGGATGCTGGTGGGCTTTTCACCGCGCAAACAGAATCTGACCCTCTATATCATGCCTGGCTTTGAGCACTATGCTGAATTGCTGGAAAACTTGGGCAAACACAAAACGGGTAAATCCTGTCTCTACATCAAAAAGCTAGCCGATGTTGATCTGACAATTCTGCAACAGCTCATTGCCGAATCTGTCGAACACATGCAACAGAGTAGCCCGACCGAATAGCGGGGAAACCCAATCAGTGGTCGTCTCCAGGCATTGGTAGGCTACCCACTCTCTCCACTACCCGCTCTCTCTACCTACCCGCTCGCATTGCGAGCACACGAAACTGCAAGCCAAAGGAGTGTGAATATGACCGACTTTCATGCGCAACAGCGCGCCATTGCCCAAGAAATGGCAGGCTGGGATCGTGCAAACCCACTGGTCACTATTTTTGCCTTCAATCTCTGGGCCAATGTATGTCTCTATGACTTCTGTGCCACGTTGGACCAATCTCAATTGAGAGCCAATGATGCGGGTGCCTTTGGCGACATTCACGGCACCCTTGCCCACATCGTCAATGCGGAACAGGGCTATGTGCACGCGCTCCAGGGCTATCCCGCCAATGGGACACTGACCGACGCCAATCAGTTGTCAGTAGCCGACATGCGTCCGTTGGTCTTTGCCAGCGGACAACAGTTCCTGGCGCTGGCAGCCGTGGCCGCTACCTTGCCAGCGGTGGAGCGTAAACGACCCAACGGCGCGATCTGGCAGATCCCAGCCGCCTATATTTTGACGCAAGCAAGTCACCACGGGAATGAGCACCGCACCAACATCACCACCATTTTGGCCAAAGAGCAGATCGACCACCCCCCGCTCTCGAGCTGGGATTTCTGGGAGGCACAGGCGGCATAAGCGGAAGGGAGCAATGGCGGCTATTGGGCGTAAAAACGTGCGCTGTTGCTCTCGCTCCGGCTCTTGCGTCGGCTCCCACATGAAGTGCGTGGAGCAGTGAAAGAATCAGGGGTGCGTGAAGCAGTGAGAGAATCAGGGGTGCGTCCCATTTTCGGGGACGTACAGAAGCGGAGCAGATTGAGCGTCCGGTCTGGGCCCCCAATGTGGTACGCACCCGAGAATCAGTAGAGAGTTGACAGCACCCTCCCAGATCTTCTATCATGCACACACGCTCGGTCTGCCAGATGGGTTCACCGAGTTATTCAATCTATCTGAGCGGGCGCCGAACTCGGTTGGCCGCGCGTGCTGAAAGCGACTTTTCCACGACATGTCTTCGGAACAACTGATACTCACGGCCGATCCCTCTTTCGTCGATCTGGCATTGGCCGAGCTACACAAGGCTGCCAACGTTACAGCTATCACCACGTTGGCGGACGGCGTGCTGCTCATTACCCTGGCCGATTCTTTCTGGACATTGGCAGAGACGTGGCGACTGGCACCACCAATCTTCGTGCGCCACATGCATCCCGTTCAAAGCACCCTATTGCTGCGCGCCAAGCAGGGCGCAGATCTAGCGCTGCTGCGCCAATCGCTTGCCGATGATATTTCCGAGCTGATCGATCCCCAGCTACCGCTCTCGGTCCAAAGTCGCATCTTGACATCGCTGCCCTACAAACCGTTTGACATTAACAGCACCCTCGCCGACCAGCTCAAGGTTGAGGCCAATGTCACCATTGATGTCCGTGCCCCCCACCAAGTGCTTTCGGTTGTTTGTGCCCAGCCACCCAATGCCGAGCCCACCGCCTATCTGGGGCTTTCTCCCACCGTCTACAATCTCTCTGACTGGGCGGGGGGCATGCGCCGTTTTGCACGCGAAAAGGAACAGGTGAGCCGCGCCGAATTCAAGCTGTTGGAAGCGTTGGAAGTCTTTCTAATTGAGTTGCCGGCACGGGGGGTTGCACTGGATCTCGGGGCCTCACCCGGTGGATGGACCAGGGTGTTGCGGCAGCGCGAACAATATGTCACTGCAATCGATCCCGGCGAACTGGCACCCACCATTGCCACCGATCCCGGCGTGCGCCACAAACGCATGACCGCGGAGGAATATTTGGCCAACGAGCCCGATCGGTTCGACCTGATCGTCAATGACATGCGCATGGATGTGCGCGATTCGGCACGGTTGATGGTCAGCTATGCGCCACAGCTCTACCGTCACGGCATTGCCATCATGACGCTCAAGCTACCAGAGCGACAACGGGAGCCGCTGCTCGAACAGGCGACCTCGATTCTCCAATCCGTGTATGAAATAGCCGGCGCCAAGCAGCTCTTTCACAATCGCAGCGAGATCACGCTCTATCTCAAGCAACGATAAGCAAAGTTATGGTTGGCTCCTCGACGAAATTCAGCCACTAAACAACGTTCCCGAACCGAGCCGCACTTTGGGAGCCGGTGAGGATGGGCAAGAGCGGCAAACTTTCACGTCAGTTTGCTTGCACCGGTTGCCCTCGTGTATAGTAGACCCATGCGTATCGCCGTTATAGCCGACATTCACGGCAACCTGCCAGCACTACTAGCAGTTCTAACTGAATTAGAACGCGCTGCACCTGACTTTGTTGTGGTCAATGGAGATCTGATCAACGGCATCCCCTTTAGCACAGCCGTCGTTGATGAAATCCGCCAGCGCGATTGGATTGTCATCCGCGGCAATCACGAATTCTATTATCTTGACTATGGGACAGTCCGCGCGCTCCCCGGCAGCGACGATCACGACCGGTGGGGACAGCTACACTGGTTGGTCGATCAGATCACCCCAGAACAAGGCTACTATCTCGCCACATTGCCCGATGAACGCACCTTCTACCTTCCCGGCACACAGCCCATTCGCATGGCCCATGGTGTTCCCGGCAACAACCGAGTCGGCTTCTACACCGATCAGCCTGATCTGGAAGTTGTGGAGGCGATTCAGCCGATCGACGAGGAAACGCTAATTTCGGCCCACACCCATCTTCAGATCGATCGTCACATCTACTGGAATGCAACAGAAGAGACCGTGATGCCCGCGCCCTCCAGCACGGACAAAGATCCACTCCACCATTGCACAGCGTCACCCACGACGGGCTTGCGTCACTGGCACGTCATTAATCCGGGCAGCGTGGGATTACCCCTCAATGGACGCCCCACCGCTCAATTCGCCCTGTTGGATCATGTTGGCGAAGATGAAGAAGCGGGCGGTTGGCGGGTGACTCACTGTGAAACGCCATACGACCGGGCAATCACCCTCACCGCTTACCACGAGAGTGGCATGCTGACAGCGGGTGGCGTTATTAGCCAGCTTTTCTATTGGGAAGTGGTTACGGCAGAGGCAGAAATCGTGCTCTTTTATCGTTGGGCCTGGCAACATGGTTTTGATCCGGATCAGGCTATTTACGCCGCTTTCAAGGCCTATATTGCCGCCACTGGCCGCGATGAATATGTGCGCGAACGTGATCCACTGCAACAGCGGAAGTCGCTCTGATGCGTATTGCTGTCCTGGCCGATATTCACGGCAACCTGCCGGCCCTCGAAGCGGTACTGGCGGATCTACGCGAGCAACGTCCCGACCAGATCTACCTGGCTGGCGATCAAGTCAATCGTTGTCCCTGGAATCGGGAGGTGATGGACGTGGTGACCGAGTCAGATTGGGTTGTCATCCACGGTAACCATGACCTGGTGGTCGGGTGGATCAAAACTGCGGAGAATCGTCCGCCTTTCACCAGTCGATCAGACTTTCCCACATTGTGGTGGACCCAGGAATCCCTGTCCGAAGCACATCTTGCCAGCCTCCGCGCCTGGCCTGCCGAAGTTGTCATTGCCTTTGATGGGCTGCCCGTCATTCGGCTCTTCCATGGGTTGCCTGACAACGCCTTTGTTGGTATCCTGCCCGAAAATCGGGATGAGCAGATTCAAGAGTGGCTGCATGGCGTGAAAGAGCAGTTCATTGTCTGTGCACACACCCATCGGCCGCTTGCCAGGGTGGTGCCCCCGCACCGAATCTACAATGGCGGCAGCGTGGGGATCCCCTACAATGGTGACCCACGCGCCCAGTATCTGCTGTTGGATGGTGGGCCCAAAGGCTGGCAACCGTCCTGGCGCAAAGTCGACTACGATCACAGCCCCATCCCCGCTGCCTTTAGCAGATCGGGGCTCTACGATATAGCCGGACCCATTGCAGGGTTACAATTACGCACGATCATGAGCGCGGAGCCGTGGATCAGTGACTTTGGCTATTGGCTTCGCTTCCAGCCCGCTACAGTACAGGCAGACAAGAACGCAGCCGTTGCCACCTATCTGCAGCAGCATGGACCGGGACGCTGGGCTTTTCGGCGCGTACTCGACAACCAATCAAATGGGTAAACTGACTACTACACGCAAAGACGTGCCGTTGCAGTAGCACAGAACCTGATTATGCTTTTAAAGTGGGCTCTGTTTGAAAACAGTAGTTCCGGCAAGCGGGAAACCTGCTGTTTTCAAGCCAACTTCACTGTAAATTATGGTATCCGATTGAGGGAAGGAAGATCGAATGCTTCGAGCTTTGACAGAAACAGATCGACGGCAGGTCACCGATTTTTTGGCGCAGGCACCACACTTTAATCTCTACATGTTGGGCAATGTGGAAAAATTAGGCTTTGATCATGCGTTCTGTGAGTTTTGGGGGGATTTTGCGGATAATGAGGCGGACATTGGAAAGAGCGCATCCGCGCCAAAGCTCCGCGGCGTGATCAATCGTTACATGAGTGGGTGGACAGTCTACGGTGAGCGTGCGGCAGATTGGGCGGGGTTGGCCACCATCCTGGACAACCATCCCAATCCGGCGGAGCGGCTGCAAGATAATCCAGGCGGAATTGATTCGTTCGTGCCCTACCTTCAACGTTATGCAAGGGTGCGCGAAGAGATGGAAGAAGTGATGGTACTGGAACGAAACTCACTACAGTCGATTGAACCACCACCGGCTGTTACCATCCGCCGTGGATCTCTGCAAGATCTCAATCGACTTACCCAGTTCTACAGCGACGCCGGACACATGGCCCGTTCTGCAGCCGCCGTTGAGCGACCATTGCGTGATACACGTCTGTGGCTGGCAGAGGCAGAGGGCAAGATCCTCTCAGCGGCATTGACCAATGCAGAGACCTCCTCGCTTGCCATGATCGGGGGGGTCTATACGCCCCCGGCTGAACGTGGGCGGAAACTGAGCCAGTCAGTCTGCCAGGCGCTCTGTGCAGAGCTGATTGCAGCGGGCAAACAGCCGGTGCTCTACTGGAATACGCCGGCTGCGGGTGCAGTCTACCGCAAGCTGGGTTTTCGGCCTTGTGGGCAGTGGCGCGCAATTTGGCTGAGCCCCATTGAAGAACGTTAATTGTGTGCTTGAGCCGTGACAACGGCTAGTGCCGCTGGTGGTCAATGTTGTTGGACGATGATGGCTGGGCGACAGAAGAGAGGCAATGATTGCGGTGCCTGAGAGCAGCGCGCCGCAGTGCTGTTCTTCTCGATGCTCAAACTGGTGCACCGGGAACCATGCCGATTTGCGTGAGTTGTTGGCGCAGCACGGCTCTTGCCCGGCTGAGTCGTGATTTAATCGTGCCGATCGGTATATCGAGGTAGTGAGCAGCTTCTTCATAATCTAGCCCATGCACATCAACCAACAAGACCACCGAACGTTGGCTGCGGGGTAACGTTTCAACAGCATCGAGTAGAATCTGCATCCGCTCACGCTGCAAGACGACCTTTTCCGGGCCCTCCACTTCATCGACCGTGCGGATGTCGTGCAAGAGACGACCTTTATCATAATCTGTGAGTGCATCCAGACTGTACGCTTGGCGTCGTTTCTGTCGCCGCAGGTGGTCATAGCAGGTATTGGTGACAATCCGCGTGATCCAGGAACAGAAATTCCCATCTTCGAACCGCGGCAACGCTCGGTAGATTTTGAAGATGGCTTCCTGTACTGCGTCCGCCACATATTCATCCGTGGACAGGATGCGGCGAGCAGCGGCTTCAACAACCCGCCGATATTGGCGGATGATGGAAGCAAAAGCATTGTCATCGCCACCTTGTGCTGCTTGCAAAAGCTCCGCGAATTCAGTGGCGATGGACTGGTTTGCACGCCGCTCCGATGATTGGCTCACGGCAGAGACGGCAACTGGTGTTGATTGAACACGGTGTGCTTGGACGGTCTGACCAGCAGCAAAGGCAGTCGATTCATAGCTGATAGACTGGAGACTCATAGAAAAACCTTTCACTATTTGCCATTGTATCTCCGCCGAGAGCAAGTAGACGCAACAGAGTGCTGCGCAAGAGCTGTCTCAGCCGAGCGCTCCATTACACTTGCATTTGCAGAGCGAAACCGGTTGTATCACGTGCAATTGTGGGCAGCATGAGCGTGGGCCACGTACTGCATGGGTCTGCTCTCGGCTGGTTCACTGCAAAACGGCAGTTGACAATTCAATTGACAATTCAAACGTGGTTCACTGTGTAGATGACTTACCCGTGGCGAATTGCATTACAAACATTGTCTGTTGCGGCGTATTGGTGATGTTTGAGGTGATTTTAGAAGAGTTCGCTAGCGCCAGTTTGATGCTTGTGCAACAAAATTCGGACCATTCACCTACGGCAATTCCGGTTCATTTGTCAACGTGAAGTGGGACCAGAATCACTGCGAATCAAGACAAGTCTCTGTTCAAATCGGATTTTCAGCAACTAGAAAATAGTGCTCAACAGTGCGTGCCAAAACGTACTGGCAATGGGCTCGCACGAAAAAGAGAGCTATGATCCAACTGATTCTATTTGTACTATCCACGGTCGTCGGCCTATATGGCGCGCTGCGGGGAGAGAGTCTGGCGCTTGCGCTGGCTATGGCTGGCATGTGGGTGGCAGGGAGTGGTCTTCTGACCCCTGCCCCCGAACAACAAACGAAAGAGCAGCAACAAATGCGAGCGTGGCTGCAACAATATGGCTGGCTCTTTTTGATGCTGTCAGCGGTGGTGGCAACGGGATTCACCGTTCAACAGATAGCCGCTGATGAATTTAGCAGGAGCAGCACCTATACTTGGTTGCTCAGCATGCTCCTCATTTTGCTTGCTGGAATCGTCCATGATTACAGATCGCCCGCTGTCGAAGAGGTAGAAGCGACAGCGGAACAAAGTGCAGCCGGCAGCGCAACCGCTAATGCAACGGACAACGCTAATAAAACCGACAACGCCAATGAAGCCGACAATACCGATAAAACCGACAACGCAGACACGACAACGGTAGATACTGTTGCAGTAACTCCTGTCACGGCAGCAGCAGCCAACCATTCCTGGCGCTGGAGATTGCGCCGCAAGTTGTTGCCACGGTTGCGACGAATTGGCGCAACCGAGTGGCGCGACTGGTGGCTCGACTGGTTGCTCATTGGCATCATTACGGCCGTGGCACTTTGGCTACGGCTCCATCGCCTCAACGACTTTCTGCCCACCATGCATGGCGATGAAGGCGAAATGGGCGAGTTGGCTCGGTTGGCGTTACAGGGGCCAGCGGGCGGTCTCCGTCCATTGCCGCTGCCGGTCTTTGGGATTGGCTTTTTGGATCATCCCACCCTCTTCCACCACATCCAAGCTGGCGCGCTCTTCTTTTTCGGCGATTCACTCACCGGCTTGCGGACACTTTCAGCGATCACGGGTGCACTCTGTGTGCCGCCGATTTATCTGTTGGCCCGGCGTGGATGGGGACGCGTGGCGGCCACAACAGCAGCCTGGCTGTTGGCAGTATCTCACCTGCACATCCAGTACAGCAGAATTGCGCTCAACAACATTCAAAGCGTCTGGATGATGATTCTGTTGATTCTGTTTCTAGCCAGTGCGGCGGAACAATCCCGGCGCCAGCAAGGACGACCGCTCCTCTTTTTTGTGCTGGCTGGTCTCACCATTGGCGTGAGTCAATACTTTTACTATGGCTCGCGCCTCTTGCCGGTAATAGCGGCACTGGGGCTATTGGTATTGTTGTGCCAGCGCCGACTCTCGTTTGTCCAGGCTGTTGGCATGGGGGTGGCAACGCTCTTACCCTATGTCCCACTCCTGTACATCTACAGCCGCAATTGGCAATCCTTTCTGAACCGAACGCAAGGCGTCAGCATCATATCACCAGCGGGCATGGCGCACACGCTCGGTGCAGATGCCACTTGGCCACAGGATATTCCCAGGCTTTTTTGGGAACAGTTCAAGCGCAACATTGCATTTTTTGTGGATTCGGGTGACAAATCTTCATTCTATTTGCAAGATCTGCCAGCGTTTGATCCAGTGACCGTCGCTCTCTTCTGGCTGGGGTTGGGGCTGATCTTCGTGCGTTATCGTCGCTTTGTCAACGCGATCCTGTTGGTCTGGCTGCTGGTTGGCCTGCTTCTGGCCGGCATTCTCACCAATGACTCTCCATATGGTCCACGGCTGATTGTCATGGTCCCCGCCATCTATCTCATTGCCAGCGTTCCCCTGCAGCGACTTTACACGTTTCTGTTCAATCTGTGGCCGAGTGCAGCACGCTGGTCGCTCGTTCTTGTGCTGGGTCTGATTGGGTTCGGCACATTCCTAGGCAATTACAGCACCTATTTTGAGCGCTATCCACGCTCCTTGCCCAACATGATGCCCATTGGCATGGCCCATTACATCCGCGAACATAGCCAAGACTCGCTCTTTTACATCTATGGCGCGCCCAACTTCTATGCCGAATACAGCGTGCTGCGCTTTATCACGCCGGAATCTACTCGGATGAATGCCAGCTTGGTAGAGGAGACAGAAGCGGCCATCCACGCAATGCAGCGGCGCCACGAACCAGGCAATGCAGGAGCAGCAACAGAGAACGAGTACCGGGGCATTGTCATCATTGCGCTGCTACATCGGCTACAAGAGCTAGAGACACTCGTGGAGAAATTTCCCGGTGGCGTGCGCGAGGAACATCAGAACCGGGCGGGGAATTTGCTGTACGTCTCCTACCGCTTGCCCCCCACATGGTTCGCAGCGACAGACGACGCGCGCGGGGAGGCCGGCAGTGGCACACCAGCAATGCCAGAGAGCGACATCAGCGTATTGCCACCCGCGGCGCTCTCTCCCTTGCCCACGCCAGCAGAGTAGAATTCATGGCATGACTTGCGCGCCGAAAAGAGCGTGCCAACGGCAAGCAGGCAACGCAATTGGTGGCTCTGCTCGACAAGTTTGTAAATCCAGTTACTAGTTAGATTTGCAAGAGGTGTGGTGAGGGGTGTGGTGAGGGGTAATTTGGGGTTAGATTGCCCGCCATTTTGCTTGACAGATTGACCTGCACGTTCATGCACCACAGCGCAAGGGAGTGCCCTTGCCATCAGCGCCACCAATGAATGCACCTTTGTGGATGGCGACAGATGCACCAATACTGTGCAACTATGAGCTGCTCCGGTTCAAGTTTGACACTGCGGGCGATGCGATTGCGGCAGCGGCTTCGGTGGGAGCTATGAAAGCGCGGGCAGACGCCCAGAAGTCGAATCGTCCTCGCCAGCATCCTCGCCCTGCGACTGCGGCGAATCATCTGCCGAAGGCTCTTCAAACGCTGGATCCTCCGTGATCTCCGATTCTGTCGTTGGCTCTTCCGTGACCGGCTCCTCGGCTGCTGCCTCATCGTCAGTTTCACGGTCGGCAGGCACATCCGTGGATTCATCTGTTGATGTCGATGCGTCTGCGGCCTCTTCTTCTGTCTCAGGGTCAGCGTAGGCGGGGGCAGGCTCGGCCAACAATCCAGCGGCCATTAGAAATCTTCGTGCGCTCTCTTCAATGGCGACTTCATCATTAGTAGCTGCTTCTCCGTCTGTACCCAGCTCCACCTGACGGACCAGCGCGTCCAGTGCCTCTTCATCCAGCGCAATCGTCAACGCCTCTAGCAATGGCAAAAGCTCCGGGTTCTGTTCCAGGACTTCCGTGCGCAGCACCGGGGCGCTGCCAAAATCCAGAAAGAACGCAAGCGGATCCGATAGCACCCTGTAACCGCGTGCCGTGGCATCGAGACGAGGAAGCGCCGCAACATTGCATTCGCCGTTTTCCAGCGCGGCAAAGATGTCGACGCGATCCATCAGGTAGATATCTTCTGGCTCAAAACGAAAATCGTATAACGTTTCCAACGACGTGAGGCCATTAAACTCGCTGGCGTAGAATTCGCTGTCCATGCAGATCGAAAGCGGATCATCGTTCTCCACCGTGTATCGAGCAAGGTCTTCCAGACTCTCAATCGACTCCGTCTCCAGCGCCTCCAATGTTGCAATGGCTTGGATCTCGCTATATTGCATCCGGTTGAGCCAAGTCACGCCGTTCGGCTCATCCAGTGTCTGAATCAACAGATAGGCACGCTGTTCGGTTGTGGGCAGAGCAGCCAGAGGCAGATTGTTGTATTCCGAGAGCGCGGTAACGATTGATTCAATGTAGAGATCAACCTCACCAGTTAAGAGCGCTCGGCGCACCGCGGCTCCCCCCGTCAGCTCTCGCTTGTCCACCGCCTGATAGCCAGCATCGGCCAGCAAGAGCAGTAACATCTGCCCAATGAGTTGCTGGTGCGTGCTCTCTGGCTGGGCAACGGAAACCGCGATCGCTGGCAGTGCAACCAAGCGATTTTCGCGCAGAAAACTATAGGCAACCTCGTCAACAGACTCCTCGTCCCCACTGGCCAATTCCCCATCTGCACCGATATCGACTCGAGCGTTGAGTTCGCTCATGGCGCTTTCCGTCAACCGTGCAATCAATGGCTCAAATAGCGTGGCAATTTCAGGATTCAGATCCAACACTTCTTTACGAATCACCGGGGTCGGGTTGTAGAACGGGAAAAACGAAAGCGAATCTTCTAACCGCACAAAGTCCCACGCAGATATGCGGCCATCGGTGGCAAAGCCTTCGGCCACATCACACCCGCCCTCACGCAGCTGTTGATAGGTGGCGCTGGTCTCCATCACGAAGATATTCTCTTCCTGGAACGCAAATTCATAACGATCTTGCAGACCGGGCAAACCGTCGGGCCGCACATAAAATTCACTCTCAACGCAGATCGTTAACGGTGAATCATTGGTGTTCATATATGTAGCCAGCTCACCAATCGAACGCAGACCTTCGTCGGCAAGCTCGCGGCGGACCATGAGGGTATAGGTGTTGTTGAAATTCAAAGGTTGCAGCCAAACCAGGTCCAGCGGTGCGTCCAGACTGCGCGCCAGCGCATAGGCACGCGGTGCGGTGGTTGGCAACGCGGTGGCGGGGATGCCGTGGTGCAGCGAGGTTGCAGTGCCCGTGTATTCCGGATAGATATCCAGTTCACCTGCTTCAACTGCCTGGCGAATCTGTGCGGTGCCGCCAAACCCCGTGAAGTCGACCACTTCGTACCCAGCATCGCGCAAGAGCAGCACCAGTAGCCGACCGAGCAACAATTGTTCGGTGAACTCCTTTGAACCGACCCTGATTGCCGGTGGCTGAACCAAGTCGTTGGCGATCAGAAAAGAGAGGGCAATCGTTTCGGCACTCTCTTCGTCGCCACTGCCAACCACGCCATCAGCACCGATTTCAATTCGTGCAGTCAGTTCGGTAATTGCCGTGAGGTCGAGCGCACTCAGTGTTGGGCGCAACAGTTCGGGCAGATCAGGATAGGCGGCAAGCAATGTGGCACGAACAACTGGTGCCGGTTGTTGGAAGTGAAAGAAATCGAGTGAATCTTGTAAAACTTGCAGATCCCACGCTGCGATCCGACCATCGGTTGCTCTGCCCTGGGCAACGTCACAGCTACCATCGCGCAGCGCGCTGACGGCTTCGCTGCTGTCCATGAGCAAGATATTCTCTTCGGGCAGATCCAAACCATAGGCTGCTTGCAAGCCCGGCAATCCATCGGCCCGACCATAAAACTCACTGTCGACGCAGATCGTTACCGGGCCACTTTCGTTGCTATATGTGGCGAGATCGGCAATGGTTGGCACTGATTCGCCAAGACGTTCGCTAAACTCTCCCTGCACGAGGAGCGCTGTGCTGCTGTTGAACGTAGCAGCGCTCAGCCACTGCAGATCATTGGCGAGATCGAGACTTTTGGCCAGCTCGTAGGCGCGCGTGGCAGAGTTGGGCAAAGCATCGACTGGCAAACCATGATAGAGCGTCAACGCCCGGCCCGTGTATTCCGGATAGAGGTCGATCTCTCCGATCTCCAATGCAATCCGCAGGTCTGCCGCGCTGGAAAATGGAGCCATGGATTCAACGGGATAGCCAGCATCCTGCAACAGCAGTTCAATGATGGTGCCCAGCAATTGCTGCTCGAACGAAGCACCAACGCCAATGCGAATCGGCTGATCGGCGGATGTAACAGTTGAGTCGTCCTGAGCAGCGACAGGCAGTGCTGTTGCCAAGAAGAGAAAGAGCGCCAGCAACAGGCTAGAGCCACAGTGTAATTGTCGAACCATACTATTTGCTCCACATTAACGGTGCGAAAGAATTGTTGCGAAAAAAAATGTTGCGAGAGACTTGTGACACTCGTTGCCGCAAGCTGTTGCGGCGGGGTCTCGGTCAACCCCGTCTGTCTCTGAAATCTCTATTGCTGGCATTCCTGTTGCTGGTATCATCTGTGGTACGGCCCATTAGCTGGGCTCGCACGGTAGCCACGAATTGATCAATGGCTGATTTTGGCGGTACCAGCTCAGGGGTTCCGGATCGGCAAGCGAGAGATCTGTTAGCGCAAGATTTTTGAGGAATTCGGATAAACAGTGGTTCTCGCTTGCCACGGCTGACTTGACTGCACTGTTGGCCAGGATGACCAAACGATTATCACCGCTCTGCCAATAGCCACTGCCGATAAACGCGGTGGCGCTGAAATAGCGCTGTCGCTGTGCCCGATCCAGTGGATCTAAATAGCAGAACGTCAGGTCAACCCGATCTGCTGCATCGGTGGCAGCCAATGTGGCAAAGAGTTCATCCACGGTGGCAAATGGCCGCAGCTCAACCTGCAGCCTAAAATTTTCTTGCAAAACCAACCCCAAATAGCGGGTCGCCTTGGCACACTCGCTGCGCCGATCGCCATCATCCACATATCCAAGTCGTACCTGAGCGCTCCCGCCGACGAAGAGACCCGAGCCAACGGTGACACTCGGCACGGCAATGGCGGAATCAACGGTCACGGCTGTTCTGCTCGCGGTCTGCCCGATATCAGGCGCGGCAAGGGGAGCAATCCGCCGTTCGGCCAGCTCGGCCAACGCGCCTTCTTCCAACACAGCTTCCACAAAGTAATCAACGGTGCCACTCTGGCGGCCAGGAATAGTACGCAAGATCGGCCCATTTGGCCACTGGGGATCCACCTCTGCCCACGTCTGGGCGTGAATAAAAATTTGCTGTAGCTCTGCAATTGACGCGGTCTGCAAAAATTGATTTTCGCGGCTGACTACAATAGCCAGTGCATCGACGGCAACGGGAAAGGGCAGCAGCGCCCGATTTTGTTCGCTACAGCGGATGCGTTCATTGCTCGTTACAGAACGGCTGGCATTGAGGATCTCTCCCTCAGCTTCGGAACAGAACCGCTGGAAACCGGCCCCCGTGCCAGCCCCCACGACCGTGATGTTGCCCCCATAGCCAAGGCTACGCACCCATTCTGCCATACGCAGTGAGAGTGGAGCAAGCGTAAAACTGCCGATCATGGTCAGATCGCGCGTGGGGATATCGGCGAGATCACAGCTGGGCACCACCGCGGCAAGTGGATGGTCATTGGTTGCCTCACGCCGACAGCGCTGACAGGTGGCGTCAAAACTCTGTACCGCTTGGGCAAAGAGCGCACGGCTGGGCAACATAAATCCAGTGCCACTTACAACCTGGGGCAATTGATTCAAATAACAGCCCAGAAAAGCTTCAACCTCTGGCTTGGCCTGAATGACCGTCGGTGACGTATAGAGAAAAAGCGGACGTGCCAACGGATAGAGACCAGTTGCAACGGTCGAGGTATTGGGTGCCGCAATGTTGCCATCGGGCAAACGAATGGAGACAGCCCGCAGCTTGTCCTGATTCTGAAGATAGTCATTGTATGGTTGCAGACCGACGGAGTTCGGGTTGGCGCTGATGAGCGCGCTGGTCATTGCCTGGTCTTCACCAACGGTGACGTTGGCCGCATTGAACAATCGATCGGTCATTGATTCAGCTGTTGGTAAGGTGCTAGACTGATCGGCGGCGGATGGGTCAGTGTTTGATCCAACAAGGGGCAACGTGGTGATCGATTGTTCAACCGCAGCGCCGCTGTCAACGGGGTCTTGGTCGGCAACTACGTCTGGCGCGCGGGGCCCGTTCTGAACAGGCATTGCATTATCGGCAGGGCTCTGCACCTGGCGCAGGCTCGCCTGCAGATTCAGTGTGACCAGCAGCAGCACCAGGGCAAGAATTCCAAAGAAGAGATAAATAAAATTTTCTCGAAGCCAATTCATGAGCGTGTAGATGTGGAGCGTCTATGGCAGTGGCGGCGGCGCGATGTAAGCAGTTGGGATCTCCCCCGTGAGCGAGTGAATAAACGCGACGATATCATCCACCTGCGTCGGCGTTACTTCTTTGCCCAACTGATGGCGGGCCATCAAAACAACCATCTCTTCCAGCGTAGCGATCGAGCCATCGTGCAGATAAGGGCCCGTTGCAGCAGCATTGCGGAGGCTCGGCACCTTGAAGACATGGCGGTCGCTCTCCAAGCCTGTGACGAGATAGCGGCCCAAATCTTCCACTGGATAAGGCTCAACTTCACCCAATTTTTTATAGAGCAGCCCGCCAACGGTGACGCCAACATGACAGGTTGGGCAGCCCAGCTCGGCAAAGGTGGCCAGTCCCCGCTGTTCTTGTACAGAAAGTTGAGTATAGTCGCCCAGTAAAAAGCGATCGAAGCGCGCAGGGGTCATTAGACGGCGTTCAAACGCACCAATTGCAGTTGCCAAATTTTCAAAGGTAATGGGATCTGCCTGATCGGGGAAGGCCGCGGTAAAGAGCGGTTGATAGCCGCGCAACGATTGTAGCGTTGCTATCACTTCGCTGGGATCCAACATACCCATTTCCCCGGCGTTGAGAATGGGTGCCTTGGCCTGTTCCTCCACGGTGGCGCTACGCCCGTCCCAAAATTGAGCAATGTGTAGTGCCGCATTGTAGACAGTTGGGGCATTGCGTTTCACCTGATTCCCATCGTGTCCAATGGAGACCGGCAACTGATCCGTGCCATAGCTACTGAGGATGTGACAACTGTGACAGCTCTGTTGCTGATTTTTGGACAGGCGCGGATCGTAGAAAAGTGTTTTACCCAACAGGACCAACTCATCGGTGAGTTGATAGCTACTTGGTGGAGCAGCGGCAGGCAACGGTGCAAAGAGTGACAAAATTGCCGGTGACAGTTCAGGAATCAGCGCGCCTTCCGGATTCATCACCGGCACAGATTGGGCGGTACTTTCAACATGTTCGGCGACATTCGGTACGGCGACATTCGGCACGGCGAGATTCGGTACGGCAGGAGCATTGCTTTCCGTGCCCATGGTAAGCTCGTCTGGTGACGATGTAGCCGCGGACGGTGGGTTGTTCGGTGACAGGTTGAGCGAATTCTGACTGACTGAGAGCCGATCTAGAATGAATTGATAATTAAAAATGAGAACTAGCGCAATGACCAGTTCAATTGTCAGGACCACTACCATTAGTGGACCACGCTTCATAAAAAGCCTCCTTGCGCACAATTACAGGCTCTATATATTTCTACTGCATCATATTTCTACTGCATCATATTTCTGCTGCATCATATTTCTGCTGCATCATATTTCTGCTGCATCATATTTCTGCTGCATCATATTTCTGCTGCAATTGGCACCCATGACTACAGTGGCGTTGTCGCTGTACTGACGATTGCCCACCAATACCCCGCCCGTTCCTCCAACAGATAGTGCGCAAACAACGTGTGTTTAGCACCAGTGAAGCGATTCCGCATGTTCCAGCGCTGCAAAATTGCGTTCGACCGCGCTTCCGGGCCAAGTGCGCGACTCATTCACCATCAACGACCCTCAGCTTGCCTTGCATGAATGGGTAGTGACCAGAGACGGTGCAGATCACCTGATACTCACCACTTGCCGGCGCGGTGAATGTAGTTGTTGTTTGACTGTTATTATAGACCATTCCCACCCCATGCAAAATGAGATCGCCCGCCTGTCCTTCTTCATAGGGCACGGGGATCGTGGCACCTTGCTTGATGATTGCCCAATTGTGATTCAACAACCCGTGATTCACCAAGTTTAGCACAATGTCGGTCCCGCTTGGGATGGTCCACACGGGGGGCTCTTCTATATTTGTATCGTTGGCTCCGTAGTAGCTGTCATACATATCCACGGTGAGTATTTCGACATTGCCCAGTAGAGCGGTACGATCTCTGTCTCGCACGCCATCGCGCACTTTGTCAAGCAGGGCTATCTCATCGCGATAGATGATGAAGCCAGACACCACGGCCAACACGAACAATGTCAGTAGCACAACATAAGAAAACCGGAATCGCATTCTATCTCTCGCTCATAACCCCATCTACACAATGACTGGACGCACGCAACTTGTCAAGAAGAGCCACCAATCGCGTTGCCTGCTCTCCACAAGCTCTTCTCGGTGCGTACGCCATGAATGATTACTATCTCTCTATCAATGCGCAAATTTTTCTCGGAAACGTTCTTTTTGTTTTCGAAGCCCCAGCGACAACATCTTGGCCCCGATAGCGCGAATTGTAACAAAATTGTCAGCATAATCAGCAGGCACGAGCTTACTGTTGTTCCACCATACTACACCATGTGGTGACGAAAATTTCATTCACCTTACAATTTTCGCAATTTGTTTGACAGCTCTTGCCGCGGTAGATCTTCATCCATCGGTAACCCAATAGAGAAAACATTTAAAAGTCGCACAATCGTGGCGTCAGCGTTCTCTAACGCTGGCGGTGCGCAGTAGCGAATGCGCACTCCGCAAGGTGCAAGGTGCAAGGTGCAAGGTGCAAGGTGCAAGCTCTATTTGCTTTCTCGATAAGTTGCTCCGCGGTTGCCTTCCGGGCGCTTGGCAGAGGATATATTGCTTAGTAACCGCGCTCGTGTAGAGATAGCAGGTAGCAACTTGACTTAGGTATGGTACCGCTAGTATAGCTGGCAGATCTTGCGGACGGTCTGACAATACGCTAACAGTTGATCAACAATTCCACCAAACAACGGTACGTCTTATAGCCGAGCTTTTAGTCTAGCTACGCCAGCAATTGACTGAACAGAACCGATGTGCAGATACGACATATAGGTCATCTCATGGCCACTGTAAGTATAACGATATCTCTCCTCCGGTTAAGTTGCACTATACTAAAGTAAGTTGCACTATACTAGAGAATGAGTACCATTATGTTTCACTGTCGGAATCGTTCTGATCCATGCTCAGTAAGCACTATTGTACCACTAAATTCCCTTTTGGTGCACTGTTTAGTAAGCTTAAGCAGAGCATGTTGACGGAAGAGAGTGGCTTCAATAGCAGCGGCACGAATAGCACCGGCACGAATAGCAGCGGCACGAATAGCACCGGTACCAATGGAAATAGCGACAAAGAGTAGCTTTGTGACGTTTCCGGCCACCTCAACTACAGCTCTAGAACTACAGAGCCAGCAATACAGATCCAGCAATGCAGATAAATGAGAAGCTGTCCCGGACTTCACTGGTGACTCCCGTCGGGTCGCCACCAGACCACGTGGACGCAGAGAATTTTAGAATAGATGCCGTTGTGTACCAAGTACAATCATGCAAAATCCCATTGTATCCAGTACCTGTGAGGGCTGAGGAGCACGGTTCATGCGTTTGATCTTTAGACCGCAAACTCTTTTGTTGTTTACTTCTATGATCATTTTGGCAGGGTTGGTCACAGTGATCCTGCAGTTTTATTCGGTGGAATTTCTGGAAGATCTCTTCGAGCCCGCCGAACTACCTGATCGCACACAGCTCTCCACGGCCGCGATTATCGTCGAACGGGGTCACATCCGTGTCGGTGTGCGCCAAGATACCAGACCCTTTGGCTTTGTAAATTCGGCTGGGGAGCTAATGGGATTCGATGTTGATTTGGCCAAAGAAGTCGCCAAACGGTGGCTGGGCAATGAGAATGCCATTGAGTTTGTCGCCGTCTCCGCGGCAGATCGAATTCCGCGCCTGGCGTCTGGCGATGTGGATCTGCTCTTTGCAGCCATGCCCTACAAACGCGAGCGCGACGCTTTCATAGACTTTAGCCAACCCTACTTTATCAACGGCCAAACTTTCCTGGTACGCCAGGAAAGTGGCATTGATGGCTTGCTGGACCTGCACGACAAAAGAGTAGCTGTACTCCAGAACACGCTGCTGGCAGAGCCACTCCAGCAGGCCGCCTCTGCCAACAATATCACTGTTCAGACCAGTGCATTTGAATCTTATTCACAGGCGCTAGCCGCGCTCACTGCCGGTGAGATCGATGCCATCACGGGCGATACAGTTACCCTCAATCAATTCACGGGCACGACCACGGGCTTGCGTATGTTGCGCGACCGGCTGACACAGGAATATTATGCGGCGGGCCTACCGCAGGCAGACTCCACGCTGCGTTCCATGCTCAACTTTACCCTGCAAGATATGAAGGCAGATGGCACCT
Organism: Caldilineaceae bacterium; assembly: GCA_965228585.1. Taxonomy (GTDB): domain Bacteria; phylum Chloroflexota; class Anaerolineae; order Caldilineales; family Caldilineaceae; genus JAHBVH01. Next base: position 59,826 of record CBDDHX010000002.1, on the reverse strand, counting down.
ACGATGCCCTCTATCGCCATTGGTTTCCCGCCGATGCACCGATGGAAATGGCGATTTCACCCGGTCACTGGAGCTATACAACGCTGACCGAACTGCCCACGGAACCTGTTCCCCCGACGGCAACGCATGTGGAAACACTATTAAATCGCCAACGCTTGATCGCTGCGGTCCACGAAGATTTCTGGCCCTTCAGCAGCATCAACAGCCAGGGCGAGCGCGTTGGATTTGACGTGGATCTCGTGCGTGAGTTCGCTCGCCGCTGGCTGGGTGATCCCAATGCCGTGGAGTTGGTGGCTGGCGACCCAAGCACACAAATTAACCGGCTCGTCAATGGTGAAGTTGATCTCATTGCCGCGGCGCTGGTCGAACAGCGGCAGTGGGCAGAACAGATTGATTTCAGCCAATCCTATCTGGGTACACCGGTCGTCTCTCTGCCCTTGACCGTTGGCCTGCCCCGATACGACGCCATCTACCGCGAATTGGTCAATGTTACGCTGCAAGAGATGAAGAGTGATGGCACGTACGACACCATTCACGAAGAGTGGTTCGGGGCCGATGCACAGGAATATGCCCTCCAGGTAATCCCGGGGGATGCCGGGTATCTGCTCTCGTCGCTGAACAACTTGGCCACGCTGCCGCGTGTGCGGGCAGTTGGCGATTCAACCATTGCGCGCATCCGCGAACGGAACAACACGTTGCACGTCGGCATTGTCTCCGGTCAGGCCCCATTCAGTTTCCAGCAGGCCGACGATCAATTCACAGGCTTTGATGTCGATCTGATCTCGGCGTTGGCCGCGGAATGGGGAATTGACGTAACGTTTATTCCCGTTACACCGGCAGAACGCATTCAAAAGCTACACAGCGGCGAAATCGACTTGCTGGCCGGTGGGCTGGAGCGGACCAAGAATCAAGCATCTGACCTCGAGTACAGCCAAACGTATTTCGTCGGTGGGGGCAGTTTGCTCCTGAAATCCAACAGCAACATTCAGAGCATCACCGATCTCCAAAATCAAACAGTGGCAACGTTGGCTGCCGAAAAGCTGGGCAGCGAATTGCAAGCATTGGCCGAAAGCAACGACATTATCATCAACCTGCTACCCTTTGCCGATGAAGCGCTCGCGCTCGCGGCGCTGCGCCAGGAAGAAGTAGCGGCCCTACTGGTCGACAGCACAATGCTGGCGCGCTTTACCAGTGCAGATGATTCATGGCGTGTCGTGAGCAATCTGTTGCCCGAACAGCCCTATAGCTTGGGGCTTCCACCGGAAGATTCTTATTTCAACAACCTGGTCAACAGCGCGCTGCAACGGCTGCAGCGCAGTGGTGCTTACGCCGCGCTCTACCAGCAATGGTTTGGCGTTGCGCCCCCCGACACGCTAGAGGTGCTGCCCGACGACTGGCCCTATTCTTTTACCGAGTCGCCCACCACACTCGATGCACCGATCCGCTCGCGGGTGGAAGGGATTCAGCAGCAAGGCAAGATTGTGGCTGGTGTGCCCTTCGACCGAGCACCGTTTGGCAGTGGCACCAACGCTATTGATCTCAACGGGTTCGATATTGATATTGTGCGCGAATTTGCCAAACGTTGGTTGGGTGATCTTGCTGCCGTTGAATTTGTGCCGGTGGCGGCACCCAATGCAACGCAACTGTTGACCAGTGGTGGCGCAGATCTCGTCGCCGCGGCTTTACCACGGCTCTTTGATGTCGAGGAAAACATTGATTTTAGCCAGACCTACTATCAGGGGCCACAGGCATTGTTGGTACGCACGGCGGAGCAGGTTACTTCACTCAATGAGCTCAACAATAAAACGTTAGCCGTGGTACAAGGATCACCCTCGGTTGCCCAGCTGCAAACCGTTGCCAACCGTGATGGCATCGCCGTCAATATTTTACCGTTCCCCACCGTTGATGCAGCCTTCAACGCGCTGCGCTCCATGCAGGTCGATGCTATCCTGGGCCTACAGCCAGAGCTGGAAAACTTTACGCTGCAAGAGCAAGGCTACACCGTGATCGCGGGGCTCTTCCCCATGGCAGCCTACGGGATTGGGCTTCCCAACTATGATGGGCGCTTTCAAGATCTGGTCAACTTTACGCTACAAGAGATGAAGCTCGACGGCACCTACGACCGAATTTACAACCGCTGGTTCACATCGCAAGCGACCGAGATCGAAATCTGGCCCGGTGAATCCTATCTGGATCTGGATATGATTCCAATGGTTCGTGTGCCTGCGGGTGAGTTTAGCCAAGGCAATCTCTATGGCTTCCCAGATGAACGTGCCGAACAGACAATTTTTCTCGACGAGTTTTACATCGACCAATTTGAAGTGACCAACCGGCAATATGCTGCGTGCGTGCAGGCGGGCCGGTGTGAACTGCCCCAACTGCCGCGCTCCGTTAACTTTGCCAACTACTATGCGGCTTCCGAATTTGGCAACCATCCAGTCATCTGGGTAAGATGGGCAGATGCCGTAGATTACTGTGCCTTTCGCGGCAAACGCTTGCCAACAGAAGCAGAGTGGGAAAAGGCGGCGCGCGGGCCAGAGAATCATCTCTATCCATGGGGGCAGGCAGAGCCAACCGGCGAAGCCAACTTCAACTACGTTGCCGGTGATGCCACGGCCGTTGGCACCTTTGCCAACGACGTGAGTGGCTATGGTGTCTATGACATGGGTGGCAATGTACGTGAGTGGGTAGCGGACTGGTACCAGTGGGACTATTACCTGGAGGCACCCCAAAAGAACCCGCCGGGACCGGCAAACGGAGTAACCAAGGCGTTGCGCGGGGGCAGCTGGAATGATGTGGCGATCTACATTCGCGCCACCTCGCGCAAAAACTTTTCCCCCGAAAGTTTCGATGCCAATCTTGGTTTCCGGTGCGCAACATCTACATTCCCGCCCTCGCGCCAGTAGTCAATCGGTGCGCCGCAATTGGCAACACCACAAACAGCGAGAGCCAACGCCGACCGTACCGGGCACCTAGCGTCTGTTGGGTGTAAATACCACAGCCACTCGGCCGGCATTCAGGAAAGGAATTGACATGACTCAGAAAGTGCGGTGGGGTCTGCTTTCTACCGCCAATATTAACAAAGCAGTGATTCCCCCCATCCACGCGAGCGAACGAAGTGAGTTGGTTGCCGTTGCCAGCCGCGACGCGGAAAAGGCAGCCAGCTATGCGAAAACCCATGGGATTCCCAAAGCACATGGTAGCTACGAAGCACTCTTGGCCGATCCAGCAGTTGATGCCATTTACAACCCGCTGCCCAATCTGTTGCACCGCGAGTGGACCGTCAAAGCTGCCGCAGCAGGAAAACATGTACTTGGCGAGAAGCCTCTCGTCACCACCTTGGAAGATTTTGATCTGGTTGCGGCCGCGGCAACTGAACATGAGGTCGCCATCTTTGAAGCATTCATGTATCTCCACCACCCCCAAACCCAGCAGATCTTGTCTTTGATCCGTGAAGGCGAGTTGGGCAAGATCCAGCAGATCAGCAGCTGGTTCCACTTTTACCTGCCCCCCGAACGTGCCAACAACATTCGGCTCAACGCTGCGCTGCACGGGGGTTCGCTGTGGGACGTGGGCGTCTATCCCAACAGCTATGCCCTGGCGATTGCCGAAGCAGCGGGCGCGGGTGATCTCCCCAACGCGGTGTGGGCCAACCAAATTGTTGGCGAAAGTGGTGTGGATGTAGCAATGCGGGCACAGCTACAGTTTGCTGGTGGCCTGATTGCCCAGATCTCCTCCGGTTTCCGCACGCCATTCCGCGAGGGCTTGCAGGTGGTTGGCGATAGAGCCATGCTCCAAGCCAATGAGCCTTGGAAACCAGGGCTGCAAGGGGCAGATAGTCACTACACGGTTACAACCATTGACGGCGCAAGCAAAACCATCACCGTCCCTGCCGTTGATCCCTATCTGTGTGAAGTGCAAGCAATGGAGGCAATTTTGCTGGATGGTGCAGATCCAATCCTGCCACTGCAACAGAGTCGCAACTTCTTGCGCAGTGTGCTTGCCATCTACGAGTCAGCCAGAACGGGCGACGTGGTGCAACCGTAATTGCTTGGCAGGCACTTCAATTCGACCTACAGTGCGGTTGGCTTGAAAACGGTAGCTTTCCCGCTTGCCGGAACGGCTGTTTTCAAACAAAGCCCACTTTAGGGTGAGTACCTCACGCCACACTGTGTAATGCCTGGCCAAAGCGCACGAACTTGGGCGCGGGGTGAGCAGCGCTTCGTCTCGCTATGTGTAAATTCGTGGATCACTCCTGTTTTCAGTTGGCGATAGTAAACGCTTGCCCTGAAATTCGGATGTGGTACTTGAACCACCTCCAGCCAGCTACGGCGTTGCAGAGAATTTCAGGAGAGATACCATTCAGTCCCCATGTCTATTTCGCCAGTGATCGACAGCCGCTACCGCCTCCACCCCCATGATCTGGGACGGCGGGAGCGTGTGGTCACGATTCAGAATGTTTCACAGCAAGGGGTGGAAGTGGTGGCCCCCTTGCTGCATCTGCGTGAATTTCCCGGCAAGCTGCTGCTGCTAGAGCCAATCCAATGCCAGGAATTGGCTCAGATCACCGGCACCACCCATCAACCGGCGTGGATCGGTCATCAGGTGCTGGTGGCTGCCCAATCCGATGTAGATCGGTTGCGCATTCACCTCTTTGACCCCACCGTTTTATCGGATCAGATCCAGCCCCCACCACGACACCCCGCCCGCCGCTTCCGCACCCACTCCCCACGCCAATTTGCTGAAACATTGCGCGGGTCGCTACTATTGTTGCTGCTCCTCGGGCTGCTGTTCATTGCTGCGGCCGCGCTAAATGACAGCAGTCCCTTCTGGCAATGGATCGGCTTCTAGCTGCCCCCGTGACGCGCCATCGATTGCGACCAATTTATCGAGAAATCACGCAAATGTTGGACAATGGCGGAATCAGCGTTCTCTGTTGGACAATGGCGGAATCAGCGTTCTCTACCGCTGGACGTGCGCAGTAGAGAATGCGCACTCCGCAAGGTGCAAAGTCTATTTGCTTTCTCTATTAGAAGTACACAACTAGTCGAGCAGAACGCACGATCACGTGGCCTGCTCTCCACCGGAAAGCTCTGCTCGGTGCGCTAGAGATGCCAATCGCTCATGGCTGCTTGGCGGCCACAGCCAAGCGACCGCCCGGATCGTCGCTGGCCAGCACGACAAAACACGAACAAAAGTGGGACACAGCCAACAGAACAACAGGGCACTTACCTGTATGCTAGCCCCAGCAATCGAGCTGGTTGCAATTACAACAACGATGGAAGAGGGACGATGATGGCAGATTGTGATGTACTTATCATTGGGGCAGGACACAACGCACTGGTCTGCGCGGGCTATCTGGCACGGGCTGGCTATAAAGTCATCATGTTGGAGCGCCGCCACAAAGTGGGGGGAGCGGTTGTCACCGAGGAGATCATCCCCGGCTTTCACTTTGATCTCGGCGGCTCAGCCCATATTCTGATCCACCACACGCCCATTGTGCAAGAGCTCGATCTGGCGGCCTTTGGTCTGGAATACATTGATGTGGATCCGCTCTTCTTTGCCCCATTTCCCGATGGCAGCCACCTCACCATCTGGAAAGATCTGGATCGCACTTGTGAGAGCATCGCCGCAATATCGCCGCGCGATGCCGAAGCCTATCGAGCCTTTATCAAACGGTGGGAGCCATTGGCCAAAGGCATGGTCGAAAGCTTTCTCGCCCCGCCCACCGCGGGGAATCTGATCAAAAATCTGGTATTGAAGACTGGCCGCGGCAATGACCGCATGGAGCGACTGAGCGATATTTTGCGGGGCTATGGTCAGGTCTTGCGCCAAACATTTCACGATCCGCGGGTGCAAGGGACCATTGGCTGGATGGCGGCACAATCGGGCCCCCCGCCTGGGGAACCCTTATCCGCGCCCTTTGCCCTGTGGCAACCCATGTATCACCAAAGCGGGATCCGGCGTCCCAAAGGTGGATCAGGTATGTTGACCCAAGCCCTGGCCCGTATGATCCAGGCTCACGGGGGAGAGATCATCGCGGGCGCGCCCGTGGCACGTATTCTCACGGAAAAGGGTAGAGCAGTCGGTGCGGAAACCACCGGCGGCATCCGCGTCACTGCTCGAGCCGTCGTTGCCGGCACGCACATCCACACCACGCTCAAGCTTTTGCAAGATGCGGCCCTAACTGGCCAGGCTCGTCGCTTGGGCCAACAGAGTCGAATTGGCAATGGCTTTGGGATGATCGTTCGCTATGCCATGCAAGAGCTGCCAAATTACACGGCGCTGCCCAACTCGGCGGATGGGGAGCCGGGGGCACAGCATCGTGCCATGCAATTCATCTGCCCCGATCTCTCCTATCTAGAACGGGCTTACGGGGATTATCTGGGGGGACGCCCCTCGGCCGATCCAGCGCTGATTGCCATGACCTTTTCGGCGGTAGACCCATCGCTGGCGCCACCCGGCCAACACACGCTCTTCCTCTGGGGACAATATTATCCATACGAGTTGGCGGATCAGCGCTCTTGGGATGAGATTGGCCAACAGGTGGCCGACCAAATGTTGGAGAAGTTGGCCGAGTATGCACCCAATGTCAAGGATGCAGTGATTGGTCAATTGGTTGAACATCCGCTCTATCTGGAACGGGAGTTGGGTCTGCTGCGTGGCAATGTGATGCATCTGGAAATGTCCATCGACCAGATGTTTATGTTGCGCCCCGCTCTAACAATGAGTAACTATCGCGGGCCAGTGTCCGGGCTCTATCTCACCGGTGCCAGCACCCATCCGGGTGGCGGTATTATGGGAGCAGCCGGCCGTAACGCGGCCCAGGTGCTACTTCACGATCTCGCGCGCCACACGTTCGCGCGGTACAAAGTATAGAAGGTGTAACTGACCATGAGCTATTTTTCCTTTCTCGGCTGGTTTGTGGTAATTCCGCTGTTGCTGATTGTTGGGCTACATTTCGTAGCGCGGCGCCGGGGCCATGCCATTCCAGCTGCGCTAAAGAGTTGGCCCGTGATCCCGGTAATTCTAGCCCACGTGTTGGTGGCGATTCTCTATACAACCCCCTGGGACAACTATCTGGTGGCAACCAACGTGTGGTGGTATGATCCGGCGTTGGTGACGGGGCTGCTGTTGGGTTGGGTACCGATTGAAGAGTACACCTTCTTTGTGGTGCAGACGTTGCTCACGAGTTCGTGGCTGCTGCTGCTTGCGCGTTACCTCACGCCGGCCATGGGTGCGCTTTCAAAGCGTGCACGCGCGCTGCGTTTTGGCAGCGCTGCGATCGTTGGGGTACTTTGGTTGGGCTCGGTAGTGCTGCTGTTCAGTGGCTGGCAACCGGGCACCTATCTCGCCCTGGAAGTGGCCTGGGCATTGCCACCGATCATTTTTCAGCTTGCCTTTGGTGCCGACATTTTGTGGCACCATCGCCGTCTCGTCGGCTGGAGCCTGCTAGTGCCCACGATCTACCTGGCTGCCACCGATATGATTGCCATTGGCGCGGGAACATGGACCATTGATCCTCAGCAATCAACGGGCCTGCTCATTGGGAACTTGCCCATTGAAGAGTTGATCTTCTTTCTGCTCACCAACACCCTTGTTGTCTTTGGCGTGACCCTGGTGTTGGCACGGGAGAGCCAGCCCCGCACCCCCGCTGCCCTGCAACGCTGGCTGACGCGCATGAGCTCGGCTGCGCATAATGGGCAGACGGTCCACACAGCCGAAAAAAGCAGAGGCTAGCGATGAAAAGTTTCTCCACAACATCACGCCAGTTTTCATTGCCCGCCACACAGCACGTGTTGCTGGCCCTTTGGCTGCTCACGATGATCTCCATTCCCATTTTGCGCTGGATCGGGGGAGATGAGGCACTGCGCTGGGGTGTCATGGCCAGCGTGCTTTTGCTCGTGCTGGCAGTGCTTGTGATGCTTCAACGCGCGCTGGGCACGATGCAGACGGTGCGCGTGGTGGTGCCGGTGCTATTGGGGGCGTGGCTGCTGGAATTTGTCGGCCACACCACGGGCTATCCCTTTGGGGACTATCACTATACAACAGCGCTACAGCCACAACTTGGCGGTGTGCCCTTGCTCATACCGTTGGCTTGGTTGATGTTGCTCCCGTCCGCGTGGGCGGTGGGCCAACGGATCACCGGCAAGCAACGGGGGGTGCGCTTTACGGTGACGAGTGCGGCGGCCTTTACCGCCTGGGATTTCTTTCTGGATCCACAGATGGTGGGCTGGGGCTACTGGACCTGGTCCATGCCCGGCGGCTACTTTGGAATTCCGTGGCTCAATTTCGGCGGTTGGTTCGTGGGTGCAGCCGTGCTCACGTTGCTCGCCAAGCCCCCACGGGTTGACAACGGGCCACTCATTTTTGTGTACATAGCAACGTGGCTCTTGCAGAGTGTTGGGCAGGCACTCTTTTGGCAGATGCCTGGGCCAGCGCTGGTCGGTTTCCTCGTCATGGGAATCTTCGTTGTCTGGGCAGTGGTGCAGCGTGAAGAGCCTGTTGTGTAGCTGTATCAAGCCATCAACTTTTGACGGCAGCTGCTTGCAATAGAGCGTGGCTACCCGTCGGTTGGCGCTGCTGTGAACCACTAGCATGGGTAAGAGGATGCTGCGTTGCCTATCGGTGCACTCTACACGCCTGAAGCTCTTATCCCCGTACAAGAGAAATGTACCCCAAGCCTTCAACGACTTACGACTTTCATAACAATCTCTGCTATAATAGAAGCATGGACTGGAAACCTGCATCCGCGCCCTTCCAACAGCTGCTGCGTGCATTTCTACAACAGGTACCCATCGCTTATGTGGTGGGTGGTGTGGTGCGCGACCATCTGCTGGACAATCAGAATCAATTGACTGATCTCGATCTGGCACTCGACCAGCCAGTGTTGGGTGTTGCTCGCCGAGTTGCCGATCAACTGGGCTGGGCTTTCTACCCACTGGACGAAGCACGCGATGTGGCGCGTCTGGTATTCACGGCCAACCCGGCGGCCCCACTTGTCTGTGACGTGGCACGGCTGCGTGGCGGCTCGCTCGAAGCGGATCTGCGGCTCCGAGATTTTACAATTAACGCCATGGCCTTGGCAGTGGAACGGGTGGGGCAGGCAACCTTGCTCGATCCAGTTGGTGGACAACACGATCTGCAACAGCGGGTAATTCGACGCGTCTCCGCGGCCAGTTTGGCTGATGATCCAGTGCGGTTGTTGCGGGCCGTGCGCTTTGCGATTCAATGTAACTTTGCGCTTGACGTGGAGACTCGGCTCCAAATCAAACAAATTTGCAGCACGGTGACGCTGGCTAGCGCAGAGCGTATTCGGGACGAACTCTGGAAGATGTTGGCAACAGACCGCCCGGCAGAGGCCATTGAGTTGCTACAATCGAATGGATTGCTCGTTCAAGTTCTGCCCGAGGTCGCCCACATGGCAGAGGTGGCGCAGTCGTATCCTCACTTTGAAGATGTCTATCACCACACGCTGCGCGTGGTGCGCAACGCGGCTCAGCTGCGCAACAGCTTTCTACAACCCGCTACCTTGCAAGCGACCGCAACGGCTGCGCAACAAACCGTTGCGCCAGAGATGGCGCGCTGGCAGAGTGTCTTGGCACCCCACTTGAATGCCTTGCGCCGCCACTTCCGCACACCGGTGACCGCGGGGCGCATGCGAGCCGAATGGATCGTCTGGATGGCGCTTCTTCACGATGTTGGGAAGCCCGCAACCCGCACCGAGGAAAGACAGCCCGATCAATCAATTCGCTACCGATTCTTCAATCATGAAAAGGTGGGCGCGGCCCTGGCGGCAAAACGGCTCTCAGCATTGCGCTTTAGCCGCCAGGAAATTGCACTCGTCGAACGGGTTGTTGCTTTCCACATGCGGCCTCACTTGCTCAGCTCCAGTTTTGTGGGGCAGCCGATTAGCAAACGGGCTAAATTCCGCTTCTTTCGCGATGCACAGGGAGCCAAGCCTACTGCTGCCACGCCAACACAGAATAGCAGCCGCGCCAAAGATGCCCCCGTGGGCTATGACCAGAACGATGGCATTGACACGGTCTGTCTGGCCATTGCTGATTATCAGGCGATTCACCAACAGATGCCTGCTGCGCAAACCGCCGCTGCGGAAGAGAACTTTGCAGCACACAGCGCAGCACTTTTTGCCTATATTTTCGATCCAGCTGCATTTGCCGCCACGCAACGCCAACCACTAGTTAATGGTCACACATTGATGAAAAGACTGGGCCTGCCACCCGGCGAACAGGTTGGCCAACTACTCAATCTGATCCAAGAGGCGCAAGCAGCCGGTGAAATTGAGACACAGGAAGCAGCACTCGAGCTGGCCTTTACCTGGCGGCAGAAGAATTTTGTTCATGTTGAAGATGGGTAACGTCGGCACCACATCACAGCGCAAGTAAGATTACAGCGCAACTAAGCGCCAAGTCACTCTATCGTACCCATGAATCCATAGTTTGTAATCCACCTTAAATTCATGACAAATACCCAGTGTCCCTACCTAACCAACTGGAATGCACAGGGGCAGCCAGTTCAACCAATTACCTATCCCAGCTTTGAAAATCACTGCTTTGGTCACGACGACAACAGTTCGCTCCTGTTAACCGATCAGGCAACCTTCTGTTTATCAGGCAGTCATCGGCTTTGCCCACTTCATGCAGCGTTGGCTGCCCAACAGGTGGAGCCGCCATCTGTGCAATGGACGCGGCAACGCGCCCGCCCGGCAGAACAGAGCAGCCAGACACACCCCTTTATTCCGCTGGAGCAACCGGGGCAATCGCCAGCATGGGGCAGAGCGATAAATAGAGATGCAGACGTGCCCACAGAGTCAGGCAGCGAGGATTGGGCAGGCACCGATCCACAGCTCGATTGGCTGCCCAACGAAGCACTGATGAACGAGCCAATGGCTCAGGATGAAACCACGGAAGAGCTGGCACCCACGGCTCGGTGGTGGGCATGGGCGGGGGCCACCCTGGTCTTCACTGCAGTGGTTGGGATGGGCAGCCTTTTTGCAGCCTGGGCTGGCTGGCAGATGGCCCTGGAACAGCTGGCCACGGCGCGCGCTGGTCAGATCGATACTTTGCCCAGCACGGAGATCGCACAGGTGCAGCCGCTCTATCTCGTCATGACAACAACCCGAGAACCGGCAACAGAAGCCCCGGCGGCAAACGCGCTGGCACTCCAGCCGCGTACGGGGCAAGCCAACAAGGGTGAACCGGTCACCACACCCGCACAACCGCCCGCCCAGAATGACTCAGCAGGGCCTTTCCCCGCTGCGGTCACCCCCACGCCGGTGGTGGTGGTTCCGCTGCCATCCGACACACGCCAAAACGCAGAGCAAGCGCCAGCAACCGGTTCACAGTCACAGCTACCGCCCACCGCGACACCAGCATCGCTGCAGCTGCCGCCGCCGACGGTGGTGGCCACGGCAGTCCCACTTATTGATGTGCAGGTGGCGGTTCCAACCCGACGCCCCACGCCCCAGTTTGATATTCCCACCAGCACGCCGGAGCCGTTGGCACCGACGGCCACGGCCACGCAGGTACCGATTTTGGGCACGCCCAGTATTGTCTTTGCGCCAGATGAAAGTGCGGTTCCACCGGGAAAATGTACCCATGTGCGTTGGCGGGTGGAAAATGTGCGCGAGGTATACTATGAAAATCTACCCGCTTTTGGCACGGGTGAACATCGCGAATGTTTGGAGGAAGAGCGCGACACCTTTGCACTGACAGTCATCTTTGGGGATGGTCAAACCAAGATATATACAACCGCAGTTGATATTGTCTGGCCGACGCCGACACCGAGCATTACCCCCAGCTTTACACCCGAAATCGCCCCGACGGAGACGTGGACGCCGGAGCCACCCACGGCCACGCCCACGCCCGCAGTGCTCTATGGCACCACACTTTCCGTCAATGGGGCGAATTCGGTCGACTGTGCCGCTGGTACCACCTGTTCAATCGATCTCTTGGCCACAAACACTGGGGACAGCATCGATACGCTGGCCATCGAGATCGTTTCGATGGGCAGTTGGTCTGCCATGCTTTGCAGCCAAATGGGTACCTGCGGCACACCACGGTTGGTGGTGGCCAACGTCGGGCCTGCCAACACAGTATTTGTCTCATTCCAAATTACCATACCAGCCGACGTTGCTGGCCAAAACACAAGCTACACATTGCGCGCTGTCAGTGAAGGCTCCACCGGGGCCGTGGCATCACAAGTTGTTGGCGTAGATGTGAACATCAACGAATAAACTCAACCATGGACCTTTTGCTCGTTATTGCAGTTCTCGTTCTACTCATTGCCGTCAACGGTTTTTATGTTGCTGCCGAATTCTCCACGGTTAGTGCGCAGCGGTCGCGGCTTTCGCGCCTGGCCGACCAGGGCAACCGCGGGGCCAAGCGGATTTTGGGCGTGGTGGAGGATGCCCACAAGTTGGACGCCTACATCGCCGCCTGTCAATTGGGCATTACCCTCTCCAGCTTGATCCTCGGCTTTTATGGACAAGCACGGCTGGCACTTTGGTTGCAGCCGGTGTTGGCGGAATGGGGGGCACTCTCTGTCGTGGCCTCGCAGTCGATTGCAGCGACCATTGTCTTGTTGGTTCTCACGATCCTGCAAGTGGTTTTTGGCGAGCTGATGCCAAAAAACGTGGGGCTCCAGTATCCCGAACGGCTGGCTATTCTCGCGTCCACGCCCATGGACATTTCGGTAAGATTGTTTCGACCACTCATCTGGTTCTTCAATGGCAGCGGCCAGATCATTTTGCGGCTGATGGGTACGGCCCCGGTGGCGGAACACGCGCATATTCACTCGCCAGAAGAGATCATGTTCATGGTGGAAGAGAGCAGCGCCGGCGGTGTTCTGGATCAGGAGGAGCGCCGGCTCCTCGTCAACACATTGCAACTACGCAACGTCACGGCCCGCAAGGTTATGTTGCCCCGCAACCGCATTCTGGCCGCGCCCGTTGATAGCCCCTGCGCTACCCTCTATGCCACCCTGAGCGCATCGCCCTATTCACGGCTGTTGCTCTATGAAGAGACCATCGACATGATTGTGGGGCTGGTCCATCTGCGCGATCTCATGCTGATCCACTATGCAGCGCAACAAGAGAGAGACGCAGATGCCATGGCGACCGATCAGATCACCGCGCGCACGGCCAATATTTTGAACAGCATCGAATATGTGCCAGATTCAATGCTGATCGAAGATGTAATGACGCTCATGCAGCAGAAGCGCACCAATGTTGCCGTGGTTGTCGATGAATATGGTGGCACCGCGGGCATGATCACCTTTGAAGATCTGGTTGAAGAGATCATCGGCGAATTTCAGGATGAGTTTGACGCCGAAGATCCGCCGCTTTCGCTCAAAGATGGCAACCGCATGTTTGTGCGCGGTGACGTACTCATCGACGACCTGAACGAACTGCTGGGGCTCTATCTGCCCACCGAGGATGTCGACACACTGGGTGGGCTGGTAACGAGCGAGCTTGGGTCGATCCCCACCACCGGCCAGGAAGTTGAAGTGGGGGGCAGCACTTTGCGCGTCGAAACAATGGATCAAAACAGCGTTGTTGAAATTAGCCTTGAACTAACGCCAGAACAATTAGCAACAATGGATGCACACTCGCTATGACCGAGTTTTTACTGCCTTCTCTCATTATTCTCTTTCTCATCATCATCAACGGGATCTTTGTCGCGGCCGAATTTGGGATTGCCGCGGCCCCGCGAGCGCGCGTGGCACAGTTGGCCGAGAATGGCTCAACCGCGGCACAGCGGGTTCTCAATGTTCTACGCCAACCATTACTGCTCAATCGCTACATCTCCACCGCCCAAATTGGCATCACGATTGCGAGCCTGGGCTTGGGTATGTATGGCGAACACGTGGTGGCAGAATGGCTGCTCGAACCATTGGAACATCTGGGATGGCTGGGCGTCGCGCTGGCACATACCCTCTCGACCATCATCTCGGTCGCCATTCTCACCTATTTACATGTGGTGGTTGGAGAGATGGTGCCCAAGTCAATCGCCCTGCAATCCCCGGCCCTAACCGCTGTCCGCCTGACGGCCGTAATGGGGGTTGCCGAACGCGTATTTCTGCCACTGACGATTCTGCTAAATATGATTGGCGATGCAATTCTCCGCCTCTTTGGCCTCTCCGCCAACTCTGAATCAAAGCTCATCTCTTCGGCAGAGCTTGAGTACATTGTTGAAGAGAGCACCGAGGGCGGATTACTCGATCCCACCGAACAGATCTATTTGGAAAATGTGATTGATTTCAGTGAGCGTACCGTCTTTCAGGTGATGACCCCGCGCACGCGCATGGTGGCGCTCCCCGTGACAGCGACCCTGGACGAAGTGATCGAGTTCATGCGGGAACATCAACACTCACGGTATCCGGTCTATGAAGAAGATCGCGATCATATTATTGGGATTTTGCATCTCAAGGATTTGGCTCGCAGGCTGAACCACAGCGGTGGGCAAAAGCGCGAAAGCACCTTTTCGCTGCGCAAGGCACTGCGCCCAGCGTTCTTCGTGCCCGAAACGCTGGCACTGGAACAGATGCTGACCTACTTTCGCACCCAGCATGTCCAGATCGCCATTGCCGTTGACGAATTTGGGGGAACCGCTGGTCTCGTAACACTAGAAGATCTGGTGGAAGAGATCATTGGGGAAATACAGGATGAATCTGACTCTGAGATTCCCCCCTTTGTCGAAATCGGCCAACAGTTACTCCGGGTGCGCGGCGATCTACTGCTCGATGAGCTGAACCAGCACTACGGTCTCGCCCTGGAACATGATGATGCCGAAACCGTGGGTGGGCTGATCATGGATGCGCTGGGACACATGGCCGATATTGGCGAACAAGTTGAGTATGCTGGCGTGCAGTTCGAGGTGGAGAGCACCGAAGGACTGGCAGTCGAAACGGCGCTGGTGGTGCTGCCCGAAAAGCAGGAGCCACAAGAGGAAGGCGAATCCGAAGACGAATCGTACACAAATCGGGCAGCCGCGGCAGAGTTGGACGAGCTGGCACAAAGCGTAGCACTCCAGACGGTGGAGAAAGAGCCCGTCACTGCAGAAGATGTGAGTGCAGAAGATGTGAGTGCAGAAGATGTGAGTGCAGAAGATGTGAGTGCAGAAGATGTGAGTGCAGAAGAGAAAGCCGCGCCACGCGATCCCAAGACCCCAGCAGGAGACGAGAGAGAGCAATCGTGAGCACGAAAGATGCTGGCGCGCCACGCGATGATAATCCAATTGCCAGGCGCATCCGCGAGGCGGTTGCGGATCTGCAACAAACTCAAGCGCGGAGGGTACTTCCGGCTGATAGCAGCCAGGAACGGGTGGTCGATTCGCTGCGCCAGTTGGCCCGCAGCCGGATCAGCAGCATCCTGCGTCAACTGCGCTCTGCCAGCGGCTATAGCTACGATCTATTGGCAGAGCAGAGTGGGCTCTCCAAGCAGCTACTCTTTGACGTAGAGTACAAGGAACAGCGGCTCACGCTGGATCAATTGCGGGTGCTCGCCGCCTGTTACGAAGTGGAAATCAACGACATACTTGGTGTTGACATCGATAAGTGATACCGGCGACTGACAACCAATAATTCCACCCGCAGTGAAACCGCAAAGGGTAGACCAAGCTCACCATGCCTTTACGCCTCGAGACACAAATCGGCGTTGCGAAGATCAACAAATATGCCTCGTCCGAAAGCGGCGACACCGTCGAAATCGTCGAACGGCCCCATGGGGGCGTCAGCATTGTCATGGCTGACGGCCAACGCAGCGGGCGCAGCGCCAAGGCGATCAGCAACATCGTGGTGCGCAAGGCCATTAGCCTGTTGAGCGAAGGGGTACGCGATGGCGCGGTGGCCCGTGCCACCCACGACTATCTGCTTTTGCAGCGCAGTGGCAAAGTCAGCGCGGAGTTGCATATTGTCAGCATCGATCTGGTCACCCGTACGCTGGTCATCAGCCGCAATGCCCGCTGCCCCATTGCCCTGTGGCGAGAAGCTACCATCAACTGGCTCGATACACCGGCAGAAGCGGTCGGGATCCACCGCAACACCAAACCGGCCATTACAGAGATTCCACTGGAACGCGATCTGTCGCTCATCGCATTTACCGATGGTGTGTGGGGCGCGGGCACCCGCATGGGTAGCACGATTGACCTGTCAGCAATTCTAGATGCGGCCGACCCAATCGGCCACGCCAACGCCCAGGAGGTAGCAGATGCCATTCTTGCCGCAGCAATGGCGCTGGATCAGAATCGACCCCAGGATGATGCCACGGTCTTGGTGATCAAACTCGTGGCCCAAGAGCAAATCGATCCAGTACGTCGTCTCTTCATGCGCTTTCCCGTTTAACGGGGAAAGATGCAGACGAGGCAAATTGTGGACGTGATCAAGTTATTCGGGCCGGGATTGGGTAACTGCAACAGTTCACTGCCAAGGGTGAGACGCCAACAATCTCTATGCGAAACATTCCACTGCAATACCACGACCTTCCGCTCATTGACAACATACCGTTAATCAAAGTCGTCGGCATCAGCGCCAGCGGCAAATCGACCTTGGTCCGAGCACTGCGCCAACACGGCTATGAAGCCAGACCGGTGAGCCAGGAACATAGTAACGTCGCGGATCTCTGGCAACAGTTTGAACACCCGTGGCTCTTGTTCTATCTCGATGTCGACTTGACCACGCAGCGCGAACGTCGGCCCGATGTCACCTGGGATCAAAAATGGCTGGATGAAGAGATCGACCGCTTGCGCCATGCCCGTGATCACGCCGACCTCGTCATTAACACAGCTGGATTGCAGCCAGAAATGGTGTTGCAGATTGCACTGACCTTCCTGCAAAATGAAGAGATTCGCCACGCCGATCATCCGCTGCCACCACTGGCCGCCACCGGCAGTGTGCGCCAGCTTCACAGCTCCACACCAGATGCCAACGCCGAACATGAAAAGATTGCTGACGGGAAGCAACGTTCGAATCGTACAGAGCGGCGGCTGGCCAAACGGCGTCAAAAGCGGCGCAACCGCGACGATAATGAGCAGGGATAGCGTGGTTCAGAGTAGCCGCCGCGTTTGCCAATGCTGTAGTTTTCATGGGCGATGCGGCGAAGCAGCAACCAATGAAGGGATCGGGTGAATGGATTTTGTGATTGTTGGCGGCGGAGTCTATGGCTGCGGGGTCGCCTGGGCATTAGCCAATCGTGGTGCCGAAGTGCTGTTGCTCGAAGCAACGGAAATTGGTGCGGGTGCGTCGGGAGGATTGGGCAAGCGTGGTGTGCGCGCCAACGGCCGCAGCCTCTACGAATTGCCACTCATGCGGCTGGCCTACAGACAATGGCCAACGCTCCACGAAGAGCTTCAGCAACCAACGGGCTATGAACAGATTGGTCACCTGCAGATCATCGAACGGCCGCGCGATTTGGCAGCCGCGCCGGCTCGTGCCTGGATGCAAAACCAACAGGGCATTGAAACTCATCTGCTCGATGCGGCCGCGGTGCGCAGGTGCGAGCCACTGCTCAATGAGCAGGTGATGGGCGCGCTCCATTGTCCGCTCGATGGCATTGCCGATCAGACCGCGACCACGCGGGCATACGCGGCGGCTGCGCGCGGATCGGGGGCATTGCTGCGCGAAAACACTCCCGTGGCCAAGATTGAGCAGCGTGGCGGCAAAGTGACCGCGGTGATTACAGCAACCGCCGAACGAATTGTGGTGAAAAAGGCGCTGATCCTATTGTGCAACAGTGCCGTTGCATCGCAAGTGGAAGAGTTGTGCGAGTTGACGCTGCCGGTATGGTCCCGGTTACCACAATACATGTTGACAGCCCCCTTGGACCCCACTCCTGTTCATCACCTGATTGGGCACGCTCATCGCCGCTTGGCCATGAAAGCGCTGCCCGACGGCAGGGTGATGATTTCTGGCGGGTGGCTGGGACGGTGGGATGCAACAAGCAGCAGAGGGGTTACAGTGCCGGAGCAAGTAGCGGGCAATTGGGCCGAGGCCGTGGCACTCTTTCCACCATTGGCAGATGTAACCATTGAGCAGAAAGCGGCAGATCGTCTGGAGACAGAGAGCGCGGATGGCATTCCGATCATTGATCAAGTGCCGGGGCTGCCCAATCTCTATGTTGGCGTCGGCTGGTCTGGCCATGGCTGGGCAATTGCGCCGGCTGTCACCGAACTACTGAGCGAATGGGTTTACACGGGGGAGCGGCCCAGGGACCTGCTCCCATTTGCCTATCAGCGCTTCTACCAGTAAGGGTTCTCTGGACCCATATCGATTGGAGATTTAAGTGGGTGGCACCGACCAGTACTGTGGCGTTCAGTACCGTGACGACCGGTACAGTGACGTTCAGTACAGTGGCGTTCAGTACCGTGACGACCGGTACAGTGGCGACCGGTACAGTGGCGACCGGTACACACGCCAAAATTCTACGCAGGAGATGTTGTCGTGCAAACTCCAAACGACGGAAAAGTTGCGCTGAATTCAGAGGGCAGA
This sequence comes from Caldilineaceae bacterium, assembly GCA_965228585.1. Classification (GTDB taxonomy): domain Bacteria; phylum Chloroflexota; class Anaerolineae; order Caldilineales; family Caldilineaceae; genus JAHBVH01. The sequence goes on along the minus strand of CBDDHX010000002.1, from coordinate 41,322 downwards.
GACAGTTGATGATCTGCGTCCGGGGAAATGCACCGGTCGTGGGTTGGTTGGCTTGGCAACGACAGCGGTCGACGCACGCAGGATCTGCGATTGGGTGGCGAGCGTCTGGCTGGTGCGGGCCAGTGCAGTTGACGCGCCTTTGGCAGTATGTACTGCCAATGTTCTTGAAAGCTGAGATCGCTGCACAACGTGCGTGGTACTGTTGTCAAAGAGCCGCTGTGGCTTAAAGCGCCGCGCGGTTGCTGGTTTGGCAACGGCAGCGGTCCGTTCCTTTTGAAAGAAGTGCGGCCCATATTTGCGAAGCACGACGATAACGCCAGCTAGCAGTACAATCATGCCCAACAGTTGCAGACCCCGCTCCATCTGCCCCACCAAACCGGTAGCGCGAAAACCAACCACCACCATCAACACGGTCCAGACTGTTTCGACCACCAAAACCAAAGGGAGCCAACGTCGCCAGGTAATGCGCGCCAACCCGGCTGCAACCAATGTTGGGATGATGAGACCAATGGCAAGCTTAGAGATAATAATCAATTTTGTGGCGTGGGCATCCATGCCCTGTTCCAATTTCTCCAAGTGGCATTTGCGGATCCCCAAACAACGACCGTAGCGATGGATGCGATCCAGACTACTGATTGAGCCAACGGTGTACCAGAGACAATCGCCGAGCACATTGCCCACAAACGCACTGACGAGCACGTAGCGCACGTCGAGAATACCGGTTGCAGCCGCGGCCGCGCCAAGCAGGGTGCTGAGGGGACCTTCAGTAGCCACGAGCAAGATCAGGAGCGCATAGCTCCACGGCCCCAGTTCGGGCCAGTTACCGCTGTGCACACTGTTCCAAAGGTCATGAATTGCCGTTAAAAAGAAGTCCATAGCTCTCGTTTACTCACAAACTCTCATCTATCCACGTCACGGTATCTGTACAGTGAATCAACAATGGATCAATACTCTAATCCTGATCCCACAACAGAAGCAGTGATGCGCCTGTTACCGTACGACTGGCGCTGGCCAAAATCCGCATTATAGGGGTTTTCATCAGGAACGCCAACTTTATTTCCGCTTAACTGCCACTGTACTTCCATTCTATTTCTACAGCATCGTGCTCAGTTTGCAGAGCATAGCGCCCATGCAGGTGTGACAGAGCACAACATCGATCCCATGGAAATGACCGTACACGCAGGTGAGGCATTTTGATGTATGCGCACAGAGAGTCATCGATGTGGGAGCAACGGCATTATACGCTGCTTTTGCCGACAGCGAGATTACAATCAGCTTAAAATTTGATTTTAAACTTTCACTATCGTACAACGGCAACCAACCCCACAGATAAATCGGCGGACACATGTTCTAATGGGAGTGTCGATAGATAAAATTGAACGGGTAAAGTTGAACGGGCATGGTTTGGTTGACAACAGTCGGGCCGGTGCAAAGGTCCACATCACTAGTACTGTTGGGCGTAAATACCACGGCGGTAAACAAGCCCAAGCTACCTGAGTGAAATGGGTAGGTTTGCCATGGGCTTATTTACGCCGGGATCTACTAGTACTGTTGGGCGTAAATACCACGGCAGGTAATCAGGCCACAAGAAGCTGAGTGCATACGGCAACATAGATGTGGCCTGATTTATGCCGGGCTCTACTAAAGTGGGCTCTGTTTGAAAACAGTAGTTCCGGCAAGCGGGAAAGCTACCGTTTTCAAGCCAACCGCACTGTAGAGAGGACAAAGAGTGGGCACTTCGTGGCGATTGGCGCAGAAGCAATGACGGGAAATCGGCAAACTATCTGATATAGATGGGTGTTATGGCAAGTGGTGATGGAGCGAATAAACGGAGAGTGAAGTGTGCGTAAAGGGGTCGCGAAGTTCGTTCCTCGGCATTTGTGATAATTTTGACAATCGCGACCATTTGTGCTATATTCCACTGTAAATTAACATAAAACAACTCAAGTTGCTACCGACCATCCCTACCCGAGAGTGATTTCTGAAATTTTCTCTCTACCACAAGTCTCTGCTACCAGTCTCTACCACAAGATGGAGAGTAACTTAAGTTACAGAGCAACTCAAGTCACAGAGCAACTCGAGTCACATAGTTTCTCATTATGTATTGTTACCATTCTTTCTGTCAGAGCATAAGCTAGTTAAGCCGTTGTTTGCTCATATTGCTCATAGAGTTTAAGCCAAAGGAGTCTAGACCGACATGGCGACAATTTCTGAAACAACCGGCGATGAACGCGAAGATCGCATTGCCGAATTGAAACGCAAAATGCAGGAGAGTGCGAAAAAAGCCAAGGCAAAACAAGAAGCGGAAGCAGAAACCGAGTCGACAACGGCTGTTGCAGAAGCGGACCCAGAGGCGGTAGAGACAAGCACCGAAACTTCCACGGAAACTACCACAGAGGAGACGGCGGTTGCAAGCCCTGCTGCAGAATCGACGACAACAGCTGCACCCAGCGAGACGACCACTCCTGTTGCAGAGAGCAATGCTGCCGCCGTGGCGGCTCCGGCCACTGCGCCAAGTGCACCAACGCCAACAGCCGAGCCAGCAACCGAAACAACGGCCGAGGTCGATGAAGAAGAGAAGCGGGCTCAGGCCCAGATGACGCGGCGCGAATTTCTGACCTATGCCTGGGGTGCTGCGGCAGGCTTGCTTGCGGTAGAGGCTGGTCTGGCCAGCTACTTCTTCATGTATCCACGTTTCCGAGCCGGTGAGTTCGGGGGTAAATTCTTCCTGAGCGAAGGTGATGTGCCGGCCAGCGATGCGCCACCGGCAGCCGAAGTCGCCGGGAAATTCTGGCTCGTGAATACAGACGAAGGCACCCGAGCGCTCTACATGGTCTGTACCCATCTGGGCTGTCTGTACAAGTGGGAATCCTCCAACAATCGCTTTGAGTGCCCCTGCCACGGTTCCAAGTTTAGCAAAGCTGGCCACTACATTGAAGGCCCGGCCCCGCGCTCGCTCGACACCTTTGAAGTGTCCGAGGAGAACAACCAGTTGGTTGTTGACACTGGGAAGAAGACGGTCGGTGGGCCAGCGATGGAGTCACCAGCACGTGCCATCACCGCATAGGTGAGAGCAGCTGGTAGCTTGGCCGTTATTGGATCATACAACTGACGGGAACCGGTGTGCCTGGGCAGTCCGTTTTTCCACCAGTTCGTGCTGAACATCTTTTATCATTAGGAACCTCCGAAGATCCACCACTCGATCGTTTGCAAGGAATCTTTGAACAGATAGTTAGATGACTTGTAGCCATTTGTGTGCCAGATACAGCTGTCATCGGGAGGTTGTACTGGCAAGCAGAGTAAAGTATTAGGAGAGAGCTGAATGGCTGTCCAACCCGAAGTCAAAAACAAGAGTCTCGTCAGCACCGTCCTTGATCTGGCAGATGATACTTTTACCAGAATCACGGCTGGCATTAGTGCAGGCGAATTTCGACGCATGTTGCGTGGTGAGCCACCGGGCCGCCCCAACCCGCGCCTGAAGCCACACTCAGATGCGTTCTTATTACACATCAAGCCCACCTATTATCACGAGAGCGTCACCCGCTTCACGCATACCTTCCGGTTGGGTCTGCTCTCGACCTATCTCTTCTTTCTAGAGACCATCACCGGAATCTATCTGATGATTTGGTACGCGCCATCACCGGACCGTGCCTACACAGACATGATCCGGCTGCTGAGCAATGTGCCCTTTGGTCAATTCATGCGCGACTTGCATCGTTTGGGTGCAGAGGCCATGGTGGCGATCGTAACGGCACACATGGTCAGAACCTACTTAACGGGGAGTTACAAACCGCCCAGGCAATTCACCTGGTTTACCGGCGTGATCTTGCTTGTTGTCACCCTCTTTCTCAGCTTTTCCGGCTATCTATTGCCATGGGATCAGCTGGCCTTTTGGGCGGTAACGATTGGGACATCGATGGCAGAGGCCGTACCGCCTCAGGTCGTCGGTGAGACGGTGAACATGCTTGCCCGTGGTGCACCCGATATTGGTGCCAATGGGCTGTTGCGTTTCTACCTGTTGCATGTGCTCTTCCTACCCTTGATTCTCATTCTCTTCTTCTTTGTTCACTACTACAAGGTGATTCACTATGGCATCAGCTTGCCAGCGAATGAAGAAGAGGTGGGCCAAGATACGGCAAATAAAGTTCCAGCCGACCGCCGTGTCTATTTCCTGCCCGACGTCTTGCTGGATGAAACCTCCTTCCTCATTGGCTTCACCACGATTTTGGTTGGGGTAGTTGTCTTCTTCTTCCAGGCACCGCTAGAGTCGATTGCCAATCCGCAATCAACACCGTTGCACACAGTAGCCCCCTGGTATTTCTACTGGCTACAGGGCCTGTTGAAGATTGCGGACAAGATGATTGCTGGTGTGATTTTGCCGGGTGTGTTGCTGGTACTACTCATGCTCATCCCCTACCTGGATCCCAATCCGAGCCGCCGTGTCCGTGACCGCAAAATTGCCATTATTAGCGGTATCGTTGCTGGCGTGGTCATGATTATCTGGAGCTGGATGGGTACACCCCAGTATGCAGTGCAAGGTGCCCCGGCTGTGGAAGTGGTTCAAGAGTTGATGCCCGAAGAGGGCGCTGGCCACGTACGCGAGATGGGCTACCATCACCTGTTGCTTGGCTCTTACATCACCCTGACTGAATCTGAAATGATCAAACGCCTGGGTGAAGAGCGTACGCAGGAGTTGCTTGCTGGCGGTGTCGTGCCATTTGATGAAGTCGAGCATGGAGAAGACAAAGAGTTCATCCATCTGATCGAAGAGTATCGCCACAGCATCATTGGCTTTGAAGAAGGCGCAGTTGACTTTAATCAAGCATATGGCTTGCTCAACATTTCAGAGGTACAGGATTCGCTCAAGCAGATCAGCTGGCAAGTTAGCTATCTGTCTGCAGATGGCACAGAAGAGAACTTTACCCGAGATTTCTGGTTGCACGAAAACTCCATGTACTGGGAACAGTATGGTTTCCGCGACATGAGCTTCATGTCCAACGGTGAAGAGGAATAGGAAGACCGATGCGTAAACCGTGGTATCACTTTTTGTATATCCGCTCACCCATTGCCAAGATCCTGTTGGGGATTGTGGGTGTGCTTGGCGCCGTGGCATTAGTTCTCTTCCAATTCTACATGGAAGAGCCACGCATGGCTGCCCAGGCGGCAAACTGGGAAGGCCGCAGCATTGAAAAAGGCGCGGATCTCTTTGCCAACAACTGTGCGAACTGTCACGGGGATGACGGCCAGGGCCTCACCGGCGTTGCCCCAGCCTTGCACAGCAAATACTTCTTCACGCAGCGGCTTGCCGACATTGGCTGGAGTGGCTCCATGAATGATTATGTGGAGCTGACTCTCATTGCCGGGCGCCCCAGCAAGACCGATTCGCAGTGGGCACAGATGATGCCAACCTGGAGCAACGAGGTGGGTGGTCCGCTGCGCCACGATCAGATCGAGCACTTGGTAAACTTTGTCGTCAACTGGGAAGCCACGGCGCTGGAACAGAGTGCGGAAGAAGATCCATTCCAGTGCTATGTGGGTGTTCCCACGAAGATCGGGGAAGAAGAGAATAGCCCAGAAGCGTTGCAGATCAAGATCTGTGGCGAAAATGGTGAATCGGCGCTACCCGGAGAAGAACTGCCCGAGGTGGTCACAGAGACAGCCTCAGACGGACCACGTGACCCAGCGGTGCTCTTTGCATCGCTAGGCTGCGCAGGCTGTCACAATATGAATGAGGAACAGTCGGCCAACAACATGGGGCAGCCGGGTCCGCACATGGGCAACCTGCCCGAAGTTGCTGGTGAGCGGGTCGAAGGACAGGACGCTCATGCGTACGTCTATAACAGCATCGTCAATCCAAACGAGTATGTCAATGAAGGCTATCTCAGCGGTCTCATGCCGCAAAACTTTGGAGAGCTGCTGACGGAAGAAGAACTCAATGCGCTGGTGGATTGGTTGCTAGATCCCAATCGGGCACAGTAGCTCGTTCGTTGCAACGCCATCTCTCCACCTTCTTCTGGGTAGAGTTGTGGTAATGCCACCGAAAATCGCACAACAAGAGTAATGTCAGAAGCGTCCATCGGTGATGGGCGCTTCTTTCGTCCATATCGATTACAACCGATCTCTTTCGGTGGTACATCCCGGCGTAAATACGTACAAACTTACCCATTTTACTCGAGTAGCTTGTGCCTATTTACCGCCGTGGTATTTACGCCCAAGAGTACCGGTACACCTGTTTCTAGACACCACGAGTGGATTCAGCGGCACGCTTGCTGCGGCCACAGAGGACCTTTCACTATGTCGCAACGCTACAGCCTTGTCACCGATCCCATCTTTTATGTGATGGTCGCGACCTTTGCGCTCTTGACCACTAGCCTACCCGCCATCTTGGGCCAGCCAATCTTCATGCCCCTGGTACAAACATTGGCACTCTTCATCTTCATGACGATTACGCTCCGCCAGCAGCTGATCCGCCACACACTGGTCGTTGTGGCGCTTTGGCTGGTTGTGCAGTTTTTGGTCATTCTCTGTCTCACCTTGTGGGCAGATCGACGGGTGCAAGAGGCCTTTGCCGAGGGTTTCCTCTACCGCATGGCCTATGTCGATTGGTTCTACGCAACCGCGGGTGATGCATTGCGCCCCGATGGCTTCGGTGCGCGACCGCTGGCCCGCACGGTCGAACTGGTTGGCGTGACCGTGGGTTCGTTGCTGACGATGGGATTGGCGGGAATTTGGTTTCTGGTCCGTACGCTCAATCTCACCGCCTTTGGCATGGGCGCGCTCATGTTGGCAAGCGGTGAATTCAAGGCACTGTTTGGTGCACTCCCACTTTGGGCTCTGCTACGTGTTGGTGGCTATGCCGGTTTGGTGGTTTTGCTCGCCGAGCCACTGCTCACCAGCAACTGGAACATTACGTTTTATCTGCGTGAACGCCGACAGTTGATCCGTTCTGCGCTGCTGCTGCTGGCGCTCGGTCTGCTGCTGGAATTCTTCTTGCCCAATTTGTGGCGTTCGCTCTTCCGCTAGCATAGATCCCCTTCAACAATCCTACAGTACATTTCGGAACCTGATTATCTATGTTTATCAAACGGGTCGTGGTTCAGGGGTTCAAGACCTTTGCCAAACGCACCGAGTTCGTTTTCGAGAGTGGCATCACAGCAGTAGTTGGCCCCAATGGCAGCGGCAAAAGCAACATTGTCGACGCGATCCGCTGGTGTTTGGGCGAACAAAGCTTCAGCCTGTTGCGCTCCAAAAAGACGAGCGACGTTATCTTTTCGGGCAGCGACAAGCGAGCGCGGCTGGGCATGGCCGAAGTCACGCTCACTCTCGATAACAGCGCCGGACAAGTACCACTCGATTTCAACGAGGTCGAGATCACGCGCCGTGCCTATCGGGATGGCAACAACGAATATCTGCTCAATGGCAAACGGGTTCGACTGCAGGACATTACGGAAATTCTCTCGCACACCGGGCTGAGCAAACGAACCTATGCGGTGATTGGCCAGGGATTGATCGACCGTGTTCTGAACCTTTCACCGGAAGATCGGCGAACTCTCTTTGAAGAGGCAGCAGGCATCACTGGCTATCAGCACAAGCGCAGCACCACCCTCAATCGCCTGGAAGCCACCCAACAAAATCTTGTTCGTGTTCGCGACATTCTGACGGAACTGACGCCACGGCTCAAATATTTACAGCGCCAGGCCGAGCGCGCGCAAGAATATGACCGCATTGCGGCGGACCTGCGCAGCATGTTGCGAGATTGGTATGGCTATCGCTGGCACAAAACCTTGCACAGCCTGAGCGAACGTGGTCAGCTTGAAGCAGAACTACGCGAAGAGGTTCAACGCCGCCAGCGAGCATTGGTGCAGTTGGAAGACGAGCTGACCGCATTGCGGACAGAACAGGCAACAGTACAAAATCAACATCGGGAGTTGCAGCGGGAGCAGAGCGAACAGCAACAGGCGGCCCAGCAGCTCAACCGCGAGTTGGCCGTTGCCACCGAACGACTCCACCACCTGCAACGCCGACAACAAGATGCCACCACAGAATTGGAAGCGCTGCAAAGAGAGCAGGCCACCCAACAGCAGAGCGCAGCCGAATTGACAGCCACATTGACCGCGGCCCGTGCCTTGGTCGATGAACGCCAACAGGCGGTCGCCGCAGCGCAGAGCGCAGTCGATCTGCGCCAACAGGAACGGTCGCGACTGCAAGAGAGGCTGGAGCAAGCACGTGCTGCACGCCAACAGGTGCAAGCGAGCCACGTGGCGTGCGCAAGCCGTTTGCAACAGTTACAGGAGCGCCACGAATCGATTCAAGGGGAGAAGGCCACCCAGCAACAGGCGCTGCAACAGGCAGCGGAAGAAGCCGCCACGGCAGAGCAAGCAAGCAACGTGCAAGCGGCCCAGGTTGCCGAGTTAACTGATGCACTTGCTGCCTGTCAACAGCAGCTCGATGAGTTACAAACGGGGCTTGCCACGACCACAGCAGCGCACCAGCAGGCAGAGCAGGAGCAGCAGATCGCCGCACGCACGTTGGATCGGTTGCAGACCCGCCACGATCTGCTCCAACGGTTGCACGACGAAGGGGCCGGCTATGCCAGCGGGGTGCGGGCAGTGATCCAGGCAAGCGGCGCGCAAGGGGATACAGATGCGCCCGACCTAACGGGGATTTTGGGTATTGTGGCCACGCTTGTTCACGTACCCGCGCATTTGGACAAGGCGATTGAAACGGCACTGGGCGGTGCCATGCAAAATGTCGTCACCGCGAGCTGGCGCGAAACCCAAACAGCCATCGAGTGGCTCAAACGCAGTGGCCGGGGCCGAGCAACCTTTTTGCCCCTCGACCGATTGCGCAATCTGTCCAAGATCACCGCGCCCAACGCAGCCGGAATCCTGGGTAACGCCACGGACCTAGTGGAGTATGATGCGCCCGTGGCAGATGCAATCCAGCAGCTACTCAACCGGGTTTGGGTGGCAGAGGATCTGCCTGCCGCGCGGCGCGCGCTGGACAGCCACCGCGGCAATTCGCGCCCCACCGTGGTGACGCTGGCCGGTGAGATCATTCGCCCCGGGGGTGCCGTAACCGGTGGCAATGATGCCAAGCGCCGGGATGACTCGATCCTGGCTCGCGAGCGCGAATTGCGGGGCCTCCCCACGCAGATAAAAGCGGCCACCCAAACATTGCAACGGGCACAAGCGAGCTGCGCCCGCCAACAACAGCAGATCGACGAGATACGTGCCACGCTCACCGCGGTGGAGCAAAAGCGCCAAGCAACAACAAAGGCAGAACGCCAGGCCACAGAAGAGCTGGCGACCGCTCGCCGTCAGCTGGATCGGGTGCAACAGCGTCTTCAATGGCAGCGCGACCAGATCGACCATGGAGATAGCATGCTCGCCCAGCTTGCAGAGCAGATTGCCAGCAACAGCAGCCAACTCGCTGCAATCGAAGAGCAAGAACAGGCAGCCAACGACGCGCTGGTGGCTGCCGAAGCCGCGGTAGAAAAGGCGGGCGTCAGTGAACTGTTGCAAGATGTGGCCGATCTGCGTGCCGCCGCGGCAGCCGCCGAAACACAGTTGCATAACCATCAGGAGCAACAGACGAACCAAGCGCGCACGCGCCAACGATTGGCCGAACAGTTGCAGACTCGTCAGGCTACGCTGGAGCAGTTAGAACGCGAAGAAGCAGCGGTGAGCGAGCAGATCGAGCGGTTGAGCCGCACCGAGGCAGAGATGAGCCGCCAACAGGAAGCGTTGCACGCGCAGCTCTCCCCGTTGACGGCCAATTTATCTACGCTGGAGCAGGAACGAGCACGCAAAGAAGAGGGAGAGCGGGAGACCCAACAGGCCTTGCGCAAAGATGAGAGCAACTGGAACAACGCTCGTCTACAGCTCCAACGTGCAGAAGATGCACTGCAACAGTTGCAACATGAGATTGAGCAGGATTTGGGCTTTGTGCTGGTGGAACAGAGCGACACGCTCGCCTATCAGCCACCACTGGAATTGGACGCGGTGGTCGAGCAGTTGCCGGTACGCGCAAGCTTGCCCGAAGGCTTTGAGGATGAAGTCCGCGAGACTCGACGGCGGCTCAGCCGGGTGACGAATGTGAATCCTGATGCCTTGCGCGAATATGAAGAGGCCGCGGAACGGCATGAGTTCTTGCTCACCCAATCAGCGGATCTGGAATCGGCGATTGCTGACATGCGCAAAGTCATCCAAGAGCTGGATGAGCTGATGGAAACAGCCTTGCAAGAGACCTTTGCCGCGGTCTCCAAACAGTTTGTCCACTTTTTTCAACAGCTCTTCAATGGCGGTACGGCTCAGTTAATCCTGACTACGCCGGAGGATATTACCAACACCGGCATTGAAATTATTGCACGGCCACCGGGCAAACGGCCCCAAAGTTTGGCTTTGCTCTCTGGTGGGGAACGTACACTCTCGGCCTGTGCGCTGATCTTTGCCATCTTGCGCGTCAGCCCCACTCCCTTTTGTGTGCTCGATGAAGTTGACGCGGCATTGGACGAAGCCAACGTCGATCGCTTTCGGATGACCGTGGAAAATCTGAGCGATCAGACCCAATTTATCATCGTTACCCACAATCGCCGCACGCTAGAGGGAGCCAGCGCAATCTATGGGGTGACCATGGGCAACGACGGGATCAGCCGCGTTATCAGCCTGCGCATGGCGGGCGATCGCATAGTGGAACGGGAGCAAGAGGAGGCGAATTTGCAGAGCAAATCTGACCTCAAAACGATTGAGGAATTTGTCAAAATGTAAGTGGCGTGTACTTCAGTGATCCAGATCCGCGGCGTAGCGTTCTTCCAATTCGGGATTGGGCACGTGCTCTGGCGCGTGTTGTCCCAAGCGGTGGAGCGCCATGGCCGCGGCAGCTTGCGTGGCTTCTGCTTTGCTGCGCCCATCCCCCACGCCGTAGACTTTTCCGTCGATCAGCACGGCCATGACAAAGATCTTGTCATGGTCGGGGCCAGAGCTTTCGGCCTCGCGGTAGCGTGGGGTCACCCCGAATGTGCGCTGCACATATTCCTGCGTTCTACTTTTGGCATCCTTGCCCAGGGCAGCTTCGGCCGTCTGCTGCAACTCGTGGTTGGTCATGGGCAGCACAAAACGGCGCACCACCTCCGTGCCTTGATCCAAATAGAGCGCACCAACTAGTGCCTCGAAGACGGCACAGAGCGTGGCCGGCCGGTTGCGTCCACCGCTCTCTTCTTCGCCATTACCCAGCCATAAAAAGTTGCCCAAATTTAGCTGGGTGGCCAGTTTCGCCAGCGTCTCGCGACGTACCAGCGCGGCGCGCAGATTGGTTAATGGCCCCTCTTGGTAGGTCGGGAAGCGGTTGAACAATTCTTCACTAACCACAAAACCCAACACGGCATCGCCCAAAAATTCGAGCCGCTCGTTGTCAGAGAGATCGGTCTCTTCGGTCACTTCGTTGAGATAACTCCGGTGGATGAAAGCTCTTTGCAGCAACGTGGGGTCTTTGAATTGCACCGGTAATTTTTCTTGCAAAATTGCAATATCTTCGCCAATCATAGAGTCTCCTTATACTCCGTCCTACTTATCCGTCCTACTTACCCAACTCCGCGGACGCACCGTCTGTTGGCCGTTCTTCGACGGCCAGCCGCGCATGGGACGTACATACCTCTTCTGATTTTGATAGAGAGTCGCACGCTGCTGAGTTACGCTCATGACACCGCTGGGAGAGTATCAGCACACAGGTGAAGCTGAAGACGCGGTCGACGGGAGAGAACAAGCTGCGGGAGATGGGTCGGCAACGTTCGGTGCAAACGTGGCCTGGGTATTATCTGGCGTCATGTTTCCGAAAAATGGTCAACAACGGTTTTGTCGGAACGGTTGCTCAACGCTTGCCGGAAACTGCTTGTTCGCCAATCCGTGGCCACGTCAAACCAGTTTGGGTGGTTTTTTCAATCCGTTGCCCGTGAGCACAGCGACCACACTCTCCGCCGCGCCAAATGTGCTGGCCAGTTGCTCAATAGCCGCGGCCACGGTTGCGCTTGTTGGCTCGACAAATAGCCCGCGCTCGGCCAGCTTGGTGTGCGCGGCAATTACCTCCTCATCGGTCACGGCAACGACAGTGCCATCGGAATGTCGGATCGCCTTGGTCAGGGCTGCTAATCGGGCGGGATAGCTGATGCCAATGCCATCGGCCTGAATATTCTCGATTCGTGGCCCCGGGTCAAATGCGTCGAATTCGCCATGGAATGCATCGTAAAGGGGGGTGTAGGGGATGGCCTGAACAGCAGCCAAACGGGGCAACCGGTCAATCACCTGAGAGTTGTAGAGATGCTGGAAACCACGCCAGATCCCCAGGAGCAGTCCACCGTGGCCAGCCGGGGCAACCAACCAGTCGGGCACAGTCGCGCCCATCTGCTCCCAGATCTCCCAGGCACAGGTCATCTGCCCCAACAGGAATGCCGGGTGCCAAGCATGGGAGGCATAGGCAACATCGCGCGAGTGGCGGGTCGCGGCTTCGGCAGCCCGGGTCGTCATCTCGCGTGCACCAGGCACCTCGACCAATTCCGCGCCATAGATCGAGATTTGGGCCTTCTTGGGCTCTGGTGCCCGATCGGGGACATAGATGACGGCGCGTGCACCCGCTCGGGCTGCATAACAGGCCAAGCTGGCACCGGCATTGCCACTGGAATCGTCGACCATGGTCTCGACCCCCTGTGCCGTCAGCCAGTTGACCATCACACTCACCCCACGATCCTTGTAACTGCCCGTGGGCATTAGGGTGTCCATCTTCCAGAGCACAGGTTGATCCGCCCAACGGTCCGCAACGAGTGGAGTCCAGCCTTCCCCCAGGGTGATGGGCAGTTGGCCCGGTGGCAGCACGGGCAACATCGCGGCATAGCGCCAGAGCCCCATTCGGGTTGCATCGATGGCGGCAGGATTGAAACGAGGTATGTTGCGATATTCGAGCGCCTGCCCCGTAGTGGGGCAACGCAAAGGGCTCAACTCCGCGGTGATCGCAAAATTGCCACCGGGGCAATAGGCAGTTAGGCCTGCACTGTTCGGCATCGGCTCGGTCTTCTCCATAGATTGATCGATAGTGATTCGCTCAGGAACGGTCTGCACGGGAATCGGTTGATTGCTAGATGATCGCATACTGTATAATTTCACTTGCACGAGGCTCCAGCCTCTTCTAAAGTGGGCTCTGTTTGCAAACGGCGGTGCTACTTCTCGGGTAGACCGCCCACAAATCTACCCTTTTCAAGCCAACCGCACTCTAGAGGCGGAGCCAGGCGTTCTGCCTTGCTTCCCACAGAAAAAAATGTCATGACCTACGCACCGAGCAGAGCGTACCAGTGCAGAGCAGGCAACGCAATTGGTGGCTCTTCTCGACAAGTTGTGTAGGTCCAGTGTTTAAGATTTGGATTGATTCAGGGGAAGAATAAACGCTGGATAATGAGTTCATAAGTGTACCGCGCCAAGACATGCTTTTGCAACTATGGATTTAGCCGCGTCCGAATTTGATTTGGGTGAGCATGGATTGCTCGGGCGCGCCACAGATCGAGAGATTACCTCATCCACCTTCATCAACCTTTGAAGCTGCCAGCGACACATGCTATAATAGCTCTCATTCTTGTCGAGGCGCGGGCCTGCCCGCGTCTTTATTTGTACAGCCCATACACGCGGCTTTACGGAGCGAGCTGAGAGCCGATCCTGAAGTCCGGTTGTGGTTCCCTCGGTATGCCCCTGGCCAGCCAGATCGACGCCGGGAATTTCAGGACGGACTTTAATTATTCACTCAGGTTGTTACCGACTATCTCTACACGGGAGTGATTGCTCGAACAAAACCCTCTACCGTGCGCCGAGAAGGCAACCGGAGAGCAACTTAAAGAGAAAGCAAATAGACCTCGCATCTTGCGGAGTGCGCATTCTCTACTGCGCACCGCCAGCGTTAGAGAATGCTGATTCCACGATTGTGCGACTGTTAAATGATTTCTCTATTGGATGATTATGTAACTTGCTGGTGCAGAGGAGCAAGCGTTTGTTTAGACGATTATTTGGCAAAGAGACCGAAAAGAGCCAGGATGATGTTAAACTGGAAGCCAGTTTGCAAAAGACCCGTTCCGGGATCCTTGGCCGCATTTCTACTATTTTTCAAGAGAATGAAATTACCGATGAGCTATGGGATGAACTCGAAGAGGCGCTAATTGTCGGTGATGTGGGCATGCGTGTTGCCGTTGAACTGGTGCAACAGACTCGGCAACGGGTTGATGCAGAGAATATCAAGGCGACCAGTGCGGCATACTTGGTGCTCAAGGAGGAGATGGTTCGCCTGCTGCAAACTGACGAGCCATTGCATATTGACGAAGAGCGGTTGTTGACGGTGGTTCTCGTCGTTGGGGTCAATGGCTCGGGCAAAACCACGAGCTTGGGCAAGATGGCACACTGGTATAAAGAGCGAGGGCGAAAGGTCGTTCTGGGTGCGGGGGATACCTTTCGCGCCGCGGCCATTGACCAGCTAAAAATCTGGGCAGAGCGGGCGGGTGTGGATATCATTGCCCATGCCCCTGGCGCCGATCCCGGTGCCGTGATCTTTGATGCCATTCGGGCCAGCCAGGAAAGTCGCAAAGCTGATCTGCTGTTGGTCGACACGGCGGGCCGTTTGCAGACCAAATTTAACCTCATGAAAGAGCTGGAAAAGATCAAAGCCGTGGCGGGCAAACAGGTTCACCGTGCACCCCATGAAGTATTGCTGGTGCTCGATGCATCGACCGGACAAAATGCCATTGCCCAGGCCAAAGCATTTGGCGAGAGCGCTGGCGTCACGGGAATTATCCTGACCAAGCTCGATGGCAGCAGCAAGGGCGGGGCTATTCTGAGCATCAAACAAGAGTTGGGTGTGCCCGTGCGCTTTGTGGGCACGGGTGAAAAGTTAACTGATTTTGCACTCTTTGATCCCGTGACGTTTGTTGACAGTCTGCTGCAGGAGTAGGCAGCAGCTCCACACCATCGGTTCCTTGCACGGGAAACCACCGGCATACATTTGCAAGCTCGCTACACAAGTTGCGTACTTACCGCGGTTACACCGAATTATGTTGCGAACGTTCATAAAGAGCGGCAGCAGTGAAGAAAGGATAGTGAGTTGAACGAATTAGAGGCACGCCTGCAACAGCTACTGGAGCGGGTTGATATTATTAGGGGGCGGCTTTGACGTCGCAAGCAAAGCTGAAGAGCTAGCGGCACTGGAAGCAGAATCCCAGCAGCCAGATTTTTGGGACGATCAGCAGCTCGCCCAACAGAAGATGCAAGAGGCGAGCACGCTCCGTGAAATTGTCGAGACTTGGGATGAATTGCGGCGGCGATGCGCGGATGCAATAGAGCTTTTTGCCCTGGCGGCAGATGAGCCAGCCTTGCTTGCCGAACTGGAAGAGGAAGCGACTGCGCTGGAGGCAGAATTTGAGCGGCGCGAAACAACGCTGGCACTCTCTGGTCCACATGCCAAGGATTCAGCCATCTTTAGCATTCACGCGGGCGCGGGTGGCACCGAAGCACAGGATTGGGCGCAAATGTTGCTGCGCATGTACCTGCGCTGGGCAGAACGGCGCGGTTTCAAAACAACCATCACCGATATGACTGACGGTGAAGAGGCCGGGGTCAAGAGTGTGACGGTGCAAGTTGACGGCCTTTTTGCCTATGGCTATCTAAAGGCCGAACGGGGTACCCATCGCCTGGTGCGACTCAGCCCGTTCGATTCCAACAGCCGGCGCCACACCAGCTTTGCCAAAATGGAAGTGATGCCGGCAATTGAAGAAGATATCGACATAGAGATCAACCCCAACGACATTGAAGTTGAGGTTTTTCTCAGCAGTGGTGCCGGTGGACAGAGCGTGCAAAAGAACCAAACGGCCGTACGCATTCGCCACTTGCCCACGGGAATCGTCGTCACATCGCAAAACGAGCGCAGTCAAAACCAAAATCGCGAAATGGCCATGAAGGTTTTGCGCGGCAAGCTTTATGAGATCGAAGAAGAGAAGTTGCTGGCCGAAAAGGCTCGGCTCAAGGGCCAAAATGTAGATGCAAACTTTGGCAGCCAAATCCGCAGCTATGTCCTGCATCCTTATCAGATGGTGAAAGATCTGCGCACGGATATTGAGACGGGTAACACCACGGCAGTGCTCGACGGCGATATCGATGCTTTTATTGAGGCTTGGTTAAAACAACAAGTGGGTGAAATGGTGTAGCAGTTGAGGGCGGTCATCGCCGCACGGTCATGACTGAGCCGTGCGCACAAGCAAAGCCCCGGAAACGGGACTTCGGGTCTGTCCTGTTTTATAAATCAGCCGCGCAAGTAATTCGCTTTTTACCGGTCATGGCACTCTGCCGTGACCGTTTTTTTTATGCGGCAGCGCTATTCAAATTTGCCGTGCGCTCCGACTCTGATGTGCTAGTTGGCTTGGGCGTGCTAGTCGGTTTTGATGTGCTGGTTGGCTTGGGTGTGCTCGAAGGTTTGGGTGTACTCGTTGGCTTGGGACCAACTGGTGTGCTCGCGGTTGCAACAGCCGTCGCTCCGACAGTAGATGTTGCCGTGGCCGTGGGGAGCTCTGTGGATGTCGGTGGAACAGTTGGCGGAGCAGTCGGTGTGGCCGTGGCCGTCGGGAGCTCTGTGGATGTCGGTGGAACGGTCGGCGGAGCAGTCGGTGTGGCCGTGGCCGTCGGTAGCTCCGTGGATGTCGGTGGAACGGTTGGCGGAGCAGTCGGTGTGGGCGTGGCCGTGGGGAGCTCTGTGGATGTCGGTGGAACGGTCGGTGTGGGTGTGGCCGTGGGGAGCTCTGTGGATGTCGGTGGAACGGTCGGCGGAGCAGTCGGTGTGGGTGTTGCCGTGGGGAGTGCGGTTGCGGTGGATGTAGCAGTGGGCGGATCAATGGGGGTTGCTGTCGGTGTTGATGTGGGCCAAGGCAGAATGACAATGGTTGGGGTTGGTGTGCGAGAGAGAGTCGGTGTCGTTGGTCGGGTTGCGGTTGCGGTGGGAACAGGTGTGTTGGTGGGTACAAAGGGAGTTAGGGTGCTCATCTGTACCAGCGACCACACTCCCTCTGAGCGAGCATGGATGCTCTGCTGAGCAGCAACTGCTGGAGCCCGCCGATCTACCAGCGCGGTAGAAGCCAAGGCCAAGCCATGGGGTGCTGCAAAGAAAAGGGCGATGGCGAAAAGCAGTACAACTGCCGTCAATGGAGAGCAATATCGTTGTTTCATTGTGAGCCTGGATTCTACAGACGAGAGTTTGCACACTTATTGTAGCTTGCAACGGAGTGCCTGCAATCCGCAATTTATCGCAAATAGAGCCATCTGCACCAACAATTTTGAGCAGTTGACAGAAGTACCCAACCTACATTATACTTTCCGTATTCATTCGTCGTGATCAACTCAGTCGTGACTATCTCAGTTTAGTCCATCTCAGTTTAGTCCAGCTCAGTTTCGTGCATCTCGGTCTTGTCCAAATCAGTCATATTCGAAACCAATCTTATCCAACGCAGAAGATCATCATTCAGAAGATTATTGCAATGTTGCCCGTCATTTCCAACCTGATCGTAATCGTACGTGTTCTTCGTGAGCTCCTGGCTGTTGTACTTGTAGGCCAGAAGCTAATACTGGTTGGAGCAGAATTGTAGCATTGCAACTGTAACAATGTTCGCAGGTCAGTGCAGACTCTTCCCAACCGGGAAGGGTTTTTTTTTACCCTTTTTCAATGGGAGAAGCGTGGGGTTGGTCGCTTCGCCATGCACTGCCAAAACAAATGATCAGAGCACGCTGAGTGAACAATTTTCGTTGCGTTCACCAAAAGAGTTGTACTGTTGGGCGTACATACCACGGCGGTAAACAAGCTCAGGCCACTTGCGTGAAATGGGTCAGGTTGCCTTGGGCTTATTTACGCCGGGATCTACTGGCATCAGTTGCAGTCCTTTAGAAGTAAGCTCTGTTTGAAAACGGTAGTGCTACTTCCTTGGTAGACCGCCAAAAACTCTACCGTTTTCAAGCCAACCGTACTGAGGTAGAGAGGAGCAGCTTCGCCGCTAGCGTTCATGCGCAATTCGTGGGCCAATGTTGAACCACGGGCCAATGCCAAACCGAGCGAGCAGGTCAATCGACAATGCAAAGCATAGTACGTTATAATTTGTAGTAATTTGTATATTTACAGTGGTTTACACAGTTGTAATTGTTGATCGTTCCCATTGCACAACTTGGGAACCTTCGGTAACCTCCTGTTGGTAACCACTTGTTGGTAACTGCTGTGAACGTTTAGCGGCAACGTCTATCACACTGTCGGTTTGTGACTGTCAGGAAGCGTTGCAGAAAAGAGAGCCATTGAAGGCCAAATCAAAATTCACACGATCCACGAAGAGCACGGAATTTCATGCAGGGTTAAGCAGTTTTTCATCCCGTTTTGTGTGCATTCGGGGATCATTATCTTGCTCAACTATCTTTCTCAACCGGCCCCACTAATTGGCCTGAAGAGTATTGTCCATGTCCAAGAAGCGTGATTGCGGTGAGTCGGCTCAGGGGTAAAACAGATTACGCTGATGCTTGAGCCAAAACCGTTGGGTACGCACAGTGTCACTTTTGAAAAGTTGAAGATCTCATGTCAATGAAGGAGACAGAATAATGAGGCAAAGGAACGCAGCAGCAGAGAGTGCCAACACGGCAGCTGAACCCAGGCAAATGACTGGGGCACAGATGATTTGGGAAGCGCTCTATCGTGAGGGGGTGGATACTGTCTTTGGTCATCCCGGCGGGGCCATCCTGCCTGCCTACGATGCATTGGCCCCCTACGAAACGGAAGGCAAGATCCATCACGTGTTGGTGCGTCATGAACAATGTGCCGGGCACATGGCGGACGGCTACGCTCGCGCCACGGATAAGGTTGGTGTCTGCATTGTGACCAGTGGCCCAGGGGCCACCAACCTGGTGACGGGACTGGCCACCGCGCAAATGGATAGCGTTCCCATTGTCGCCATCACCGGCCAGGTGCCAACCACGCTGCTGGGCACCGACGCCTTTCAAGAATCGGATGTGGTCGGTGTGACCCAACCCGTGGTGAAGCACAACTATTTGGTGACTGATGTCCATGAACTTCCCCTGATCCTCAAAGAAGCCTTCTACATTGCGCGCGAAGGCCGCCCCGGTGTCGTCCTCATTGATATCTGTAAAGACGTTCAAAATGACATGGGTCTGTTCCGCTATGATTTCGATATTGAGTTGCCCGGCTTCGAGCCATGGCCCGCTGTCGACAAAGCGGCACTGATTGCCGCGGCAGAGCTCATTAACAAGGCGGAGCGGCCACTGATCATGGCGGGGCATGGCATCCACCTGGCCGATGTTAGCAAAGAGCTGCTGGAGCTAGTCGAAAAGGCCGAAATTCCCGTGGTCACCACGCTGTTGGGCACGGGCAACCTGTCGGAAAATCACCCACTGAGCCTGGGCATGGGGGGCATGCATGGCGAGGCCTACGCCAATCGGGCCGTGCAGGGGTGCGACGTGTTGATCGCCATGGGCATGCGCTTCGACGACCGCATCACCGGACGACTGGATCAATTTGCCAAACAAGCCAAGATCGTTCACTTTGAGCTAGACAAGGCCGAGGTGGGCAAAAATGTGCAACCGCACGTCGCTGTGGTCGGCGATCTGGGCGAAACGTTGCCTGCGCTGCTGCCCCTGATTGAGGCGCGTCGCCATCAACTGTGGGTGCAAGAGATCAATGAGTGGCGGGGAGATTCCAATGAAAATGACATCTTGCACTATGAAACGGATCAGCTGATCCCCCCCTTCGTGATCCGCCAACTGTGGCACGCCAACAGTGTCGTGGACAAAGAGACCATTGTGGTGACCGATGTGGGCCAACACCAGATGTGGGAATGCCAATACTACATTCACGAACAAGCGGGCATGTTGCTCACCAGCGGTGGACTGGGCACCATGGGCTATGCGCTGCCCGCGGCCATTGGTGCCCAAATGGCACACCCGGACAGGCTGGTCTGGGCGGTGGCCGGTGATGGTGGGTTCCAAATGACGATGCAAGAGTTGGCGGTGTTGAAGCAAGAAAAGAATCTGCCTGTCAAGATCGCCATCATCAACAATGGCTTTCTGGGCATGGTGCGGCAGTGGCAACAGATCTTTTACGAAAAGCGCTACGTGGGCACACCGATCATCTCGCCCGATTATGTGAAAATGGCCGAGGCGTATGGCATTCCGGCCCTGATGGTGCACAAACCAGAGGAAGTTGTCCCCGCGCTGACACAGGCCAACAACACACCGGGGCCGTTCCTGATCGACTTCCGGGTGAAAGAGGAAGTCAACGTCTACCCAATGATCGCGCCGGGCCGGGCCGTCGATGACATGATTCGTCGTCCCAAGGCCGCTACCGATGTTGTGCAGGGCTACAGTGGCATCGAGCCGAGCTGGTAGCAGACCTCCGTCCACGCCATCCGGCGTTGAAACGGGGTGAGTGCTGCGACGGTGCAATTTAAGTGGGCTCTGTTTGAAAAGAGTAGTTCCGGCAAGCGGGAAACCTACCGTTTTCAAGCCAACCGCACTGTAGACGATGAAATTAATTGACTCACTGAGAAAAAGCGAGAGAACTCATGAAACATACACTCATTGCCTGGATGCGCGACAAACCCGGCGTGCTCAATCGGGTGGCTGGCTTGCTGCGCAGGCGGAACTTTAACATTGACAGCCTACAGGTGGGCCATTCCGAATCACCCGGCATTAGCCGCATGACATTTGTGGTGAATGGCGACGAACACATGACCGATCAGGTCATCAAACAGCTGCGCAAGGTGGTCGATGTGACCCGGGTGGAAGATGTGACGGAAGATCCCTCGATCGTGCGCGAGATGGCCTTCATCCGCGTGCGCACCGCCACCGAAACCCGCTCCGAGATCATCCAACTGGTCGATGTCTACAAAGGCGATATTGTGGATGTGACGCTCGACAGCCTGGTCGTGCAGATCGTCGGTTCCGAAGATCGCATTGACGCGCTCATTGCTTTGCTGGAAAATTTCGAGATTATCGAGATGGTGCGCACGGGGCCGGTGGCCATGGTCCGAGGCAACCGCACCAAGCGCCGCAAGAGCATTGCTGGCTGGCGGGCAAGCTCCAACGGCATCATTAGTGCCGAGGAAGCGAACCGTTATTCCACGGGCGGCGTATAGGTGTGATAAAATAAGATTTTCAGGCAAGCACAAATTTATTGTCACAGTCCGGTTCGATCAGTTTGCAGATCTGCTGGGAAACGGGTAGCCCCCCGTGAGGCGCGATTGCTATCGACTTGCGGGGAACCATTGGTCGTGGATCAGATTTGAACCACGCCACCCCGGTAGCGGGCCGACAACTGATCGAACCCAAAATTGCAGGGAAATGAAAATGAATTTGAATTTCGATACCGATATTTTTACCAAAGAGAAAATTCAGATTGGTGACACAGTAGAGTATGTCGTGCGCGGCGGGCGGCACCTCTTTCCACTGTTGCCACAAGCATTTGCAGGCATCAAACAGATTGGCGTAATTGGTTGGTCCTCTCAGGGGCCGGCCCAAGCCCAAAACCTGCGCGATTCGCTGGCAGAGACAGACATTCGCGTGAAGGTGGGGTTGCGGGAGAATTCGTCCTCCATTCCCAAGGCCGAAGCCGCTGGCTTTAGCAAGGAAGATGGCACACTGGGCGAAATGTACGCGGTGATCGGTGAGTCTGATCTGGTGTTGCTGCTGATTGCCGACGCGGCGCAAGCACAACTCTATCGAGAGATCTTCGCGGCCATTCGCCCCGGCGCCACGCTCGGTCTCTCCCACGGATTCTTGCTCGGCTATCTGCAGAGCATTGGCGAATCGTTCCCAGACAATGTCAATGTCATTGCGGTCTGCCCCAAAGGCATGGGCCCCTCCGTCCGTCGGCTCTACGAGCAGGGCAAGGAAGTAAATGGCGCGGGCATCAATTCCAGCTTTGCCATTCACCAGGATATCGACGGCCGCGCCACCGACATCGCGCTCGGCTGGTCCGTGGCCCTCGGTTCACCGTGGACCTTCCAAACGACCATGGAGTCCGAATACAAGTCAGATATTTTTGGCGAGCGTGGGATTCTGCTCGGCGCGGTGCACGGCATTGTCGAAAGCCTCTACCGCTGGTTCATCAGCCACGGCCAATCCCACGAAGATGCATTCACCAACGCAGTGGAATCGGTCACCGGCCCCATCAGCAAAAAGATCTCCAAGGATGGCATTCTCTCGGTCTACGAAGCGTTGGATGATGCGGGCAAGGATGAATTCCGCCGCGCCTACTCTGCCGCCTATCACCCCGCGTTTGAGATCCTGATGGAGATCTACGAGGAAGTCGCGTCTGGCAATGAGATCCGCAGCGTGATCCAGGCCAATGACCGGCACCAACGCTACCCAATGGGCACCATCGACGCCACTGAAATGTGGCAGACCGGTGTCGACGTGCGCGCCAAACGGGATGAAGAGAAGACCCCAATTCATCCGGTGACCGCGGGCGTCTACGTTGCCACCATGATGGCCCAGGTGGATCTGTTGAAGGAGAAGGGCCACCCCTTCTCCGAGATTGCCAACGAGTCGATCATCGAAGCAGTCGATTCATTGAATCCCTACATGCACTACAAAGGCGTTGCCTACATGGTCGACAACTGCTCCACCACCGCGCGCCTGGGCACACGCAAGTGGGGTCCGCGCTTCGACTATATTCTCATGCAACAGACCTACACGGAGCTGGATCAGGGCAATCAGGTCGATGAAGAGCTTTTCGAAGACTTCATGAACAACGAAATTCATCAGGTGTTGGCCGTCTGTGCCGAAATGCGCCCCTCGGTTGACATTGCGCTCTTTGAATAGATTCATGCGCTAGCCCCCAACCGCGCCTCACGCTGGGCAATGTCTGGAGCCATCGCGTACGATCATAGGTGGTGACAGGCATTGCCCAGCAGCGTGTAGCAGTGCAGCGACATTGCCGCCCCTTTCTTCGATAGAGTTAGATACCGGTACTGGAACAAAGATATGAGCACAGAGATTGACGCAAGCACCGTCGATGTCGACACCTTTCAGATCGCCGACATTCGCAGCCACGCGCGCACGATCGCCCACGGGAACACCGTAGTCATCTTTGACACAACGTTGCGCGACGGAGAGCAGAGCCCTGGTGCCACCCTCAACACCCAGGAAAAACTCGACATCAGCCAGCAACTTGCGCGCTTAGGTGTCGATATCATGGAAGCGGGATTTCCCGCGGCGAGCCCGGGCGATCTCGAAGCGGTGCGCCAGATTGCCAACAGTGTGGGGCGCGCGCCCCGCCGCGACAAAGATGGCAACGTAACGGCCCCACCCATTGTGGCAGGTTTGGCCCGCGCCAACAAGAATGATATTGGCAAGGCTTGGGAAGCCGTGCAGGGCGCGGTGCGTCCTCGCATTCACACCTTTCTCGCCACCAGCGACATTCACATGGAACACAAATTGCGGATGTCGCGCGACGATGTGTTGGAGACCGTGGGCGACATGGTGCAATACGCGGCTTCGCTCTGTCAGGATGTCGAGTTCAGCCCGGAAGACGCGGGGCGCAGTGATCCCGAGTTTCTCGTCAAGGTGTTGGAGGTGGCGATTCGGGCCGGTGCCACCACGCTCAATATCCCCGACACCGTCGGCTATACCACGCCGGAAGAGTACGGCGCGCTGATCCGCCATTTACGCGAGAACGTACCGGGTGGACAGGATGTGATCTTCAGCTTGCACTGTCACAACGATTTGGGGCTGGCAACGGCAAACACGTTGGCTGGCATCAAAGCAGGCGCCCGCCAAATCGAGGTAACGATCAATGGCATCGGCGAACGCGCGGGCAACACAAGCCTGGAAGAGACGGTAATGGCTCTGCACACGCGCAAACCCGTCTATGGGCTGGAGACCAACATTGTCACCACCGAGCTGCATCGGGCCAGCGACATGGTGAGCCGCTACACCGGCATTGTGATCCAGCCGAACAAAGCGATTGTCGGGGCCAATGCCTTTGCCCACGAAGCTGGCATCCACCAGGATGGCATGTTGAAGCACAAACGTACCTATGAGATCATGGATGCATCGCTAATTGGGCTGAACCAGAGCAAGCTGGTGTTGGGCAAACACAGTGGTCGCCACGCGCTACAGCGCAAACTCGCGGAGCTGGGATTTCACCTGGAACGCGAAGAGCTGCAAGAGGTTTTCAAACGGTTCAAGGATCTGGCCGATAAAAAGAAGACCGTGAGCGATGCCGATCTCGAAGCGCTGGTCGGTGACGAGATTTATCAGCCCGTGGAAACCTGGGAGCTGCTCAACATCCAGGTACAGTGTGGAATCCAGGTGATTCCAACGGCGGTTGTGACCCTGCGCAACAATCAGACGGGCGAGACGGTGACCGATGCCGGTTTTGGAACGGGACCAGTCGACGCGATCTTTCAGGGGATCAACCGCATTATCAGCGTGGAAAATACGCTCGTCGAATTTCTCGTTCAGGCCGTGACCGAGGGCATCGATGCCAATGGCGATGTCACCATTCGCATTGAAGTGCCCGACAGTCGGGGCTTCAGCGAAACGGCCCAAGGGCGCCCGCGCCGCCGTCTCTTTAGCGGGCGCGGGGTCGATACTGATATTCTGGTGGCCAGTGCCCGCGCCTACATGCAGGCGCTCAACAAGTTGCTGAGCACGCTGGAGAGCGAGAGTTCCAGCGTTGCCATTGCCGCCGACGCAGATTGATGCTGCCAGCAGATACAGTGGCAGCAGATACAGTGGCAGCAGATACAGTGGCAGCAGATACAGTGGCAGCAGATACAGTGGCAGCAGATACAGTGGCAGCAGATACAGTGGCAGCAAAAAAGAGGAAAGCGAGCTTCTATGGCAGCGCAAATTACACATGTTAGCGTGAGCCCGAGCCACACCTTTAGCAAGCAGCGTCAGTCACAGATCGAGCTCGTGGCGGGTGAGGGTGTGGTTGGTGATGCCCATCGGGGCACGACGGTGAAACATCGCTCGCGCGTGGCTCAGGATCCCACCCAACCCAACCTGCGCCAGGTCCACCTGATCCACGGGGAGCTGCACGATGAACTGCACGCCGGGGGTTTTCAGGTCGAGCCGGGGCAGATGGGTGAAAATATCACCACGCGCGGGGTCGATCTGCTGGGCTTGCCCGTGGGCTCCCGATTGCGGCTGGGCAAAACAGCCATGGTCGAAGTGACGGGGCTGCGCAATCCTTGCAAACAGCTCGATGGCGTGCAGGCGGGACTGATGGCCGCCACGCTGGATCGGGACGACGCGGGGAATCTCGTTCGCAAGGCTGGCATTATGGCCGTGGTTTTGGTTGGTGGCAATGTCTACGCTGGTGATACAATTGAGCTGGAACTGCCAACGGAACCACATTGCCCGCTACAACCAGTTTAGGCAATTGCATATGTTCAAATCTCTACACCGCACAAAAATATGGACCCTCCTTTTCACGGGCGCTTTCTTGCTTCTGCAGATCCTCCAGCCGCTCAGCCTTTATGCCGCCCCACCATGGCAGACAACAGCACAGGCAACGCCACAGACCACCTCGCTGCAAGAGTGTGACGTCATCACCGAAGAGACCCTGCAAAACGAATTGAATGAGGTGACACAGGCGGTGGTTGCCGCGGCCGCGGCCAGGTTGGACGTGGGGCAAATTGTGGCGACGCAGTGGCGACGGCTGGAGATGGACACCGTGGTCGATCAGGAAGTTGACAGCGCGGTCGAGCGGGTGAAAAATCGCGAGGACTATTGGAACAAGTTTCTCTCGAGCTGGTCCGCGGAAAAGGCCGAAGAACTAACGATTGGTGTCACCACCGAGGCTTTTGAATCACCCACTTTCCGTGCCCAGATCGATGCGCTGTCGCTGGCCGTGGCAGAGGGCATTGGTGAAGAGATCGCGGTGCTCTCGGCAGAATCGGTTTCCGCGGCCTTCTTCTGCCTGCAAACCTTTATTGACGGCAACTACTCGGGCGCGCTGGTCAGCACCTTTGAAGAGGAGGTGCGTCTGGCAACGGAAGCAGCCAGCGTCAACGAAAACAGCGCGCTGGACAGCAATCTGCTGAGCATTGCCGGGCAACACAAGACCGCGCTCGGCGGGGTGGGCGTCATTATTGTTGCCCAGGTGAGCAAACGGATTGTGCTGGAGCTAGGTGAAGTTATTTCCAAGCGGATCGCCGGGCGCATTGTGGGTCGCGTGGTGGGCAAGGCTGGCTCCACCCTCATTCCGATTGCCGGGTGGCTCATTGGCGCGGGCATGATTGCCTATGATCTCTACAACAGCCGCGATGGCGCGCTGCCTCAAATTCAGGAAACACTCAAATCCGAAGCGGTCAAAGCAGGCATTCGCAACGAGATCACGGCCGCGATCGAGCCAGAATTGCAACGGGAACTGCCACAGATTGCCCGCGAGATTGCCAATCAACTTTACAACGAGTGGCGGGATGTCAAGCGCAACATTCGCCAGGTGTTGGAATTGGCTGACGAAGAACCGGCATTCGCGGCGATTCTCGCCACGCTGGAAAGACCGGCAGAATTGGCCAAGCTGGTCGAACTGGTGGGGGTGAGCTTGCGCACGCTGGGCCGCGATGGGCTGCTGCAAGCGGTGAATGAAGGGACCTTTCTCGAACTCTTTTACCAACCCGAGGCAGCTTTCACGATCTTGGCCGATACTGGCTCGCTGACAGAGGCGCTGGCCTGGAGTGCCGCGGTCGACACGCTGATTACCGATGTGGTGCGCTACGAAATTCACAAACATCAGCCACCCACGGGGCTGGAACGGTCGCTCTTAGAGACGCTGCTGGCGCTCGATGATCCCACGGCGATTCAGACGCTCGTATTGCTGGATCCAGAAACATTGCGCATCCTGCTGACGATTTCCACCACCAATCTCGTCACGCTCGCCAATCAGATGCAGGCGACGGAACTGCAAGCCATTGCTGGCTATCTGACCGACCTGAACCAGAGCCAACGCAACCAACTCATTGCACAGATCAGCCGCAACCCAGCCGCGGTGAACCAACTGGAAAAGAGTGGCGTGCGCCAATATCTTGCCGAGAACGACGATAGTTTCGCCGATGGACTGGGATTTCTACTCTCCCCCCAAACGGGCATGGCGCCATTCGCCGATGTGACGCAGGTTGCCACGGGTCAGATTCCTTGGCAACTCTTCTTTTACAAGTATGGCGCTGGACAGAGTCTGTTGCTGGTGGTCGTTGCGGTGGTCGTGCTCTTGCTGGTGCTCCGCCTGCTCTTTGGTCTGATTGGCTGGCTGTTTCGCCCCATTACCACGCTCTTTGCCCGCGGCTAACCATCCATCGCCTCAGCGCATTTGGCTCGCACTCGTGAAAATTGATCGTTTTGTTGAAAAGGATTGCATGTTGTGTTAATTAGTCTTGATTACTACCCAACCACAGATGAAGTAGAGATCGGTGAACTGCTCGTCAGTGTTTCCGTCACAGCGGCCAACGTGGTCAATGATATACGGGAAAACATTCGCAACCTCATTGGTGGCCGCATGCAGCATTACGAAACATTGATCGAACGGTCGATTGAGGCAGCGCTGAACGATTTGGATGCCAAGGCCACAGCCAAAGGCTACGATGGTGTCGTGGGTGTCAAGGTTTCGCACCCAACGGTTGTGGATGGGGGGGTCGAAGTCATTGTCTATGGCAACGGATTTCGACACAGAGTGTCAGATGCAGCGTGAGCAGATGCAACGCAAGGTCAGTTGAGAACAATCATGATGCCCACATTTACAGGCAGAGAGGCGAAGAAATGCCTTCCCTGCGTGAAATTCCGTGCGCTTTGTGGATCAAGCTTTGATTGGGTCTCACAGAGAGAGCGTAAACAGCTGCCGCGCGGCAGAACCATCTGCAGCGACACGCAGGAAGACACAGAGCGTAGGCAATGAATCGACAACGAGCAATCCACGGTCTGCTGACCGTCGCGCTGCTCTGGGCGACGGTGGCAGCGGGCATCGTTGCGCCACCACGGCCACTCCACGCCCAGGGCCAAGCAGACTACACCTTTGGCGATTGCAGCGAGATTGACAAAAGTCAACTCCGCATGGAGATTGAAGAGGTGGCGAAAAATGCCCTCACCGCGGAGAGCGACCGGATTGACATTGACCAGATCGTCGCGCGCCAATGGGTGGCAGTGGGGATGGATGACGCCATCGACCGAGCAGTTGATGACGCCATCGAAACAGTCTATGCCGAAGAGGGTTACTGGAGTCGGCTCTGGTCTGGCTGGTCGGCGGACAGGGCTGAAGACTTTGCCACGCGCGTGGCCAACGCAGCCTTTAGTTCGCCCGTCTTTCAAGAACAGATCACGTTGCTCTCCAACGCGGTGGCAAACGAAATTGCCCGCGAAATTGAAGCGGATTTTGCCCGGGCCGCGTCGGCAGCCTTTCTCTGCATGAAAGCCTATGTGGGTGACAACTACTCCAACACACTCTTTACCAGCTTCGAGCAGTCAGTCAGCAGCGAGATCGATGATGTAAATCTGCAAGATGATGCAACTGATGTCAATGTCTCCACGCTCGAAGTGCACCAAAAAGCACTGGGCGGCATTGGTCTCATTATTGTTACCGAGATCACCCGGCGGTTGGCCGTCAAACTGAGCCAGAAGATCGCGCAACGGGTGGCTGGCAAGATCGTCGGGCGGGTCATTGGCAGGGCTGGCTCTTCATTGATTCCGGTGGCCGGCTGGGTAATCGGCTTGGGGCTGATCGTCTGGGATCTGTGGGAAGGCGGCAACGGCGCGCTCCCACAGATCCGTGATGCACTGCAAAGTGAAGAGGTGAAGGCCAAAGTGCGCGAGGAGGTCGCCGATGCAGTTAAGGGCGGGCTGCCAGAGGAAGTCTCGATTGTGGCGCTGGAGATTGCCGTCAGCTTGATTGAGGAGTGGGAAGGCTTTTGCGACAACAATCGTTCCGTCTGCACGCTGGCGCTGGAAAACCGGACGTTTCAGGGGATTCTCGACTACACCCCGCTCGACCAAGTGGGCAAATTGGTTACGCTGGTCGATGTTTTCGTTGAAAACCTGGGGCGCAATGAGTTGGAAGCGGCGATCGAGGACGGTCAGTTCGAGCGACTGTTGGTCTTGCCCCCCGCTGCTTTCGACCTGTTGGCCGAGAATCGCTCGATTGACGACACACTGGCCTGGAGCACGTTGGCAGGTGAACGGCTCGATCGAGCGCTGGCGCTTGATATTCCCGACCGCAAAGAGCCGACAGATTTTGATGAAGAATTGCTACGCGCAGTCCTCAACGTCGATGATCCGGCCGCGGTGGAGAAGCTATTGACGCTCGATCGCGCTGCTCTGCGCGCGGTCGTAACATTTGCCGACAGCAACTTCGTGCGGCTGGCCAACCGTCTTTCAGCCGCGGAATTGGCAGAGCTGGGCAATTATCTCGCGACAGATCCCGCGCTTGATCCCGCGCTGGCCAGCGAATTGGCAAGTGGCACCCTGAGCGTCGCCGGTTTGCTCGATCCAACCGCTGACACGGCAGCGGCACCCGCGGGGGCCACGGCAACAGCACCGGCCGGCGGTGACGGTGGACGCGCATTTGCATTGCCTGCGCTCCTGTTGCCCCTCCAACAATTTATCACCGCCAACAGCATCATTGTGGCAGCGGTGGCAGTGCTCGGTCTCGTATTGCTCGTTGCACTCATTAGCCGGGGTGGGGGTGCACAGCGCGACCCAAAGCCAAAGCGCAAGCCAAAACGAAAACCAAAGCGCAAGCGCGATCCATATGACATCTTTGATGATGGTAAATTTGGGGATCAGTAAGTACTGTGTACCCTAACTTTTTAGTTTTTTTGACCCTCCCCAGCCCTCCTTTGTCTGGCTTACCCTTACCCACATCTTTTTCTACCAGAGGTAGAGGTGGGGTCACTATGACTCTCTTCGGGAGATGCCGGTCATCTCCCGAAGAGAGTCATTCCACCCTCTTGATTTGTGGGTAAACCTAATGGAGAAAGCAAATAGACCTCGCACCTTGCGGAGTGCGCATTAGAGAATGCGCACGTCCAGCGGTAGAGAACGCTGATTCCACGATTGTGCGACTCTTACATGATTTCTCTATCAGCTTGCCTGTAACGGGAGCCAATTTCTCGTGGAGGGAATGACCGCTCCTCAGCCCATGTGGAGGAACAAGTGGGCAACTCATGAGGGTTTCTCGACTGGGTTAGCAGTACGATTCGGTGGATCAAGCAAACGATGAACAGATGCGCATGCCAGTAAGATCCTGAGTGGTTAAGTGATGCAACGACATACACACGCAAATGGCGTGGTTACCTACACGTTTGATACGCTGGCCGACCTGCCCGTTCACGCCCACGTCAGTACCCGGCACGGTGGCGTGAGCCCCAAACCGTGGCAATCGCTCAACCTGAGCATTGCCCGCGGTGACACGCGCGAACGGGTGGAAGCCAACCGCGATCGGCTGATGGCAGCCATTGGGCTCGACCAGACGCGCCTGGTTCGTTGTCGACAGGTGCATGGCACGGGCGTCGCCAAGGTAGACGCGGGTGATGCAAATCAGTGGATGGATGGGACAGATGGTCTCGTGACCGACACGGTTGACCTGCCGCTGTTGCTGCTCTTTGCTGACTGCACGCCCATTCTGCTCTACGATCGCCGTCATCACGCGCTGGGTGTCTGCCACGCGGGCTGGCGTGGCACGGTCAATGGCATGGTCACGGCAACGCTGTGGGCCATGCAGGCCGCCTATGACAGTGCGCCTGCGGATCTCGTCGCTTGTATTGGCCCCAGCATTGGGCCAGAGAGCTATGAAGTGGGGAACGAGGTGCTGTCGATGGCAGCGGCAAAACTGCCCCACGCCGATCGCTTCTTCACCTATCCCAATGGTCCAGAGCAAAATCCACACTTCGATCTGTGGCAAGCCAATGCCACGCAACTCGTGGAGAGTGGTGTTCCCACGGAGCAGATTGAAATCGCTGGCATCGACACCGTTCAAGCGACCGATGATTTCTTCAGCCACCGCGCCGAACAGGGACGCTGTGGCCTCTTCACCATGGTTGCCTGGCTACAGACGCCAAGCTAACCGAGCCTCGCTGCAAAGATTATATCAACGCGCCACAACGTGCTACCTCAGCAGTTCAACCCCAATACTATAAAAATGCAATGAAAGTGACAGGGAAAATGAGAATACCTCCTGGCATAATGCCATCAGGTACTTTACAATTTTGTTTTCAACATGACGCCATCATTGCTTGAAACAACCAATATCTACCGCTATGGTGCGGTTACGTTGTAACAGGTACTTTTTTCTTGTGCACCGTACCGGCTGCAATGTAACCACACTTTATAGATAAACCCCTCAAACGTTGTCCAATTATCTCCGTGTGAAAGTACAGATATTTGTGCAACTTTTAAGTGGGTCGTCTATTACAGTGCGGTTGGCTTGAAAACGGTAGGTTTCCCGCTTGCCGGAACGACTGTTTTCAAACAGAGCCTACTTTAAATGGGCAGCAGAAGAGCGCCCGGGAGAGAATTCAACATGACCCTGTCACGGATCACACGCATTGCGACCTTTGCCACAGTTGGCATCTTGCTCCTCTTCAAGCTGGTTAGTGCAGAGAGCCTTGGCCCAACCGATCATCGTCAGCACAATGGTACGGTGCCACCCAATCCCCCCACGTTGCTCAACAATGAATTTGAGTGCACCACCGGCTATTCTGCCCACAGAGATGGCACGGGCCAAGAGATATTCGTACCCAACGGCTGGCAACTCACCACCATCCAAGGCGCGCCGATGATTCACAGCGCGCGCACTTTTTTCGCTGGCAGCTGTGATGGCAGTGCCCACGTCGAACGCATCGGGGAAATTGATAGTCTGGTGATTCGGGCTGAAGATCTGGAGAGACCACCCGAACCGGGCAAGCCCTTTGACGTAGCCTTTCATCAACAGGTCAATGCAACGGTGGGTGGCGTTTACAGCTTGAGCGGCTGGATGTTGAGCCTGTGTGGCGGCAGTGCAGTACCCAGTGACTGTCCGGAAGATGTATATATTGCCAAAATGTTGGGCATCGATCCCACCGGCGGCACCGACCCCACGGCAGCAACGGTGGTGTGGATGGAAAACCGGCGCAATTTTTGGGAGGGCGAACGGGTGGGCTGGCAACAGCTGAGTGTCACTGCGTTGGCCCAATCGGATACCATCACCATCTTTGCCCGCGTCAGCAGTCCATCGCGATGGCATGGCAATCATGCCTTTATCGATTCGTTGAGCTTGGTCCGTGCCCCCGTGGCCGAGCTTTTGGTGCCAGCCAGCGTGACGGGCACCACGGTGGCATTGCTCTGGCAGGGCGAGTTGCAGGGCGAGATCGTCAATCAACCGGGCAGCACCCATGAATTGCGGTTCGACGTGCAGAGCCGCCACGTCGATAGCACCGACTGGCAGCTGCTCACCGCCGACCGCAGCACGCTCGACAGCATTGTGTTCACGGCAAGCTGTACAGCTACCAATTATCTCTTTCGCATCCGTGCACGGGCCGAACAGCCGGATGATCAAGAAGGTGCGTGGCCGAACCATCGCTATCGTGGTCTGTGGAGCCCGCCCACGAGCGTCTATTTCGTGGCGCCTCCCACCATTGACCCCAGCCCCACGCTGACGATGCCCACCACCTTTCCCAAATTTGAGCAACCGTTCCAGCTGTACCTACCAATGCTGGCCAATCAGAAACAGTGTTAGGGGGCTCCATCGTTGGAGGGGGCGCCAGTGTGAGACTGGCCCCCCCTCCGCATTTTACATCTTCACTTTACATCTGCCACTTTACATCTTCACTTTGTGTCTGCCTCTTTGTGTCTGCCTCTTTGTGTCTGTCTCTTCACATGTCTCTTCACATGCCTCTTCACATCTGCCTCTTCACATCTGCCACTTTGCATCTGCTACGGTAATCAACAGCAAGCCAACCGCGGTTTTCGATCCCCAGCCTCACCTGTGCCACAGATCTGCCAACCAATCCACAAACTTTGCCACCAACCCCCATTCACTGGTACAATCGCTACAGGAGAGTGCCCTGATGAGCGAAATAATTGTACCAACAGAAATTGCAAGTAACCTCGCCCAAATCCGCGAGCGCATTGAGCTGGCAGCCGGTCGAGTCAACCGTGATCCCGCCACCGTTACGCTGGTGGCAGTCAGCAAGACCAAACCGATGGCTGCAATCGAAGCAGCGTACGCCGCGGGCCAGCGTGATTTTGGCGAGAATCGGCTGGAAGAGCTTTGGCAGAAAGTGGAAGCAGCCAAGAGCCGCGGTCTCGACGACATCCGTTGGCACATGATTGGCACCATTCAGAGCCGCAAGACGAGCCAGGCCATCGGCCCCTTCACGCTTGTCCATTCTGTCGATCGCGTCAAAATTGCCAATCGACTCAACCGCGACGCAATCGCGGAGAATTGCGTACTGTCTGTGTTGCTGGAGATCAACGTGAGCGGTGAAAGCAGCAAACATGGCTTTGCCCCCACAACGTTGAAAAATGAGATCAACGCGCTGCTGGCATTGCCGGCGCTGCAAATCCGCGGCCTGATGACAATGGCACCATTTGTGGATGACGCCGAAGCGACCCGGCCCGTCTTTCGTCAGCTATGCAGGCTGCGCGATCAGTTGCAACAGGCTGCTCCGGCGGCGACGATCAACGAACTTTCCATGGGCATGACCAATGATTTTGAAGTTGCCGTGGAAGAAGGCGCAACCATTGTACGGGTTGGCTCGGCGATTTTTGGGGCACGCGAATGATGACGGACACTCTAGCGGCACCCATTCTAGCAGCCCATCCATGGCACAGCTAGAATAGGCTGCTAGTTCTAAAAATTAGCTCGACTCTACTTTACTTGACTCTACATTAATGGAGAGGAAGTGTATGGCACTGGAACAGACTCGAATCGCTTTCATCGGCAGTGGTGCAATGGCGGAAGCGATCATTAAGGGGCTGCTGAGTCAACAGCTCGTCCAGCCACAGAACATCTATGCGAGCGATCCAGTGGCGGCACGGCGGGCGCACATGGAGACGACCCACGGCGTGCACACCACCGACGAGAACGGCGTGGCCGTTGATGGCGCTGGCATCGTGGTGATGAGCATTAAGCCACAAGTTTTTGAACAGGTGGCCGCCGGGTTGCAACAGAAGCTAGCCAGCGAAGCGCTGGTGCTGAGTATCATGGCAGGTGTTACCATGGCGACGCTACGCAACGGCCTTGGTCACGAGCGTATTGTGCGGGCCATGCCGAACACACCGGCTCAGCTCAACATGGGTGTGACGGCCTGGCTGCCAACAGCCACCGTGAGCCCAGAACAGCGCGAACAGACCGCCACAATTCTCGGCGCGCTGGGAGAGCAAATTCCCGTGGAAAAAGAAGATTACATTGACATGCAGACGGGGCTTGGTGGCTCTGGCCCTGGCTTTGTCTTTTTGCTCATCGAAGCCATGATCGATGCGGGCGTGCAGATGGGCTTTCCCCGTGCCACGGCACAGACCATTGTGTTGCAGACCATTGCTGGCAGTGTGGCGCTCGTGCAAGAGACGGGCCAACACCCTGCCGAACTACGCAATCTGGTTACCAGCGCCGGTGGCACCACGGCCGCTGGCATCTATGAGCTGGAACGGGCAGGCGTGCGCACGGCACTCACGGATGCCATCTTTGCGGCCTATCGTCGCAGCCAAGAATTAGGCCGCATGTAGTTAGAACTCGTTCATATACCCAAGCACATTGGGATCGAAACAGAAAGTGAGTAGCATAATGGGGGCTCTTTTTGCCTTGCTTGCAACAGCAATTCAACTCTATACATTTCTCATTTTTGCCCGAATCTTGATTACCTGGATTCCCAACCTGGATCCATACAATCCGGCCGTTCGGCTGTTGAGCCAGGTGACTGATCCGGTTCTAGAGCCAGCACGTCAGTTGATCCCCCCACTGGGCATGATCGACATCTCGCCCATGGTAGTGCTAATTGCGCTTTCTTTCATTGCGCGCATGCTACAGGATCTCGCCTACGCGTTCTAGCGGGCTATTCAGCACCACAGTGCCAACGCTCGAGTAATAGACCAAACAGACCAATGAATCAATTTGACCCCACCCACCGTATTTCACCCGAACACTTTGAAGATCTGGTGGAAGAAGCGATCGAAAGCATTCCAGACGCGCTCTGGCAACACATCGATAACTTGGCCGTCGTCGTCGAAGCGTGGCCCACGGCGGATCAGCGGAACCGGGTGGGCATGAAGAGCCAGGGGCTGCTTCTCGGTCTGTACGAAGGCGTTCCGCTCACCGCCCGCACCCATCACTATGGAATGACCCCACCCGATAAGATTACCATCTTCCGTGGCCCGATTTTACAGATCTGCCCGCCAATTGACGCAGCGATCCGCCGCCAGGTTCGCCGCACCGTACTACACGAAATTGCACACCATTTCGGCATTAGCGACGAACGCCTACACGAACTGGGCGCGTACTAAAGTGGGCTCTGTTTGAAAACAGCAGTTCCGGCAAGCGGGAAAGCTACCGTTTTCAAGCCAACCGCACTCTAAAGTGGGCTCTGTTTGAAAACAGTCGTTCCGGCAAGCGGGGAAGCTACCGTTTTCAAGCCAACCGCACTCTAGTAGATCCCGGCGCAAATCGGGCCACACGTGTTTTGCCGGTTGCACTCAGGTTGGATGGCCTGATTACCGGCCGTGGTATTTACGCCATGTTGTACTAGCCGTTGCTTGTTCTTCACTTCGATTCAGCCGTGTACCGCTACAGGACACCGTTTGTAACAATGTTTGAACCGTTTTATACCCCCAAAGGACACCCCATGAAACTGAAAAATTCAATGACAACACTCTGTTCGCTCTTGCTCACCCTCATGCTCTTTGCGAGCGCTTGCAGCCGACCAGAGCTGCCTGAAATTCCCCAATTACCCGAACTGCCAGCCTTGCCCGATCTGCCTGGCGTTCCCACAGAATTAGAGGAGCTACCAAATTTGATGCGCGATTTGGGGCTGCCCGATATCAGCTCGATCTCGAACTTGCCCGGCTTGGACGATCTGCCCATGCTCCAGACGCCCCCCGGCGCCGTTGCCTTCAGTGGGCCCACCGAACAGACCCTATCGATTGGCGATCGGTTACCGGGCACCGATATCGTGCTGACCGCGATCAACAATGGCAACGCTGAATTTCAGATTGCGGGCTTCCGCAGCGAGCGCACCTCGGGCGATTCGCTGGATTTCGATGGCGCGTGGCCCGGCATTGGCGGCGTTGATTACAATGCGCGCTTCCGCCTCTATTACATTGGCAACAGCTCGATTCGCGCGGCAGGCGTTCATCGGATCGTGATCCAAGATGCGCAAGCAACAAAAGCAGATGTTACGCCCAGTGGCAACACCATGAAGTTTCCGTTTACCGTCAATGTGGGGACGGGGGAAACCATCGCTGGCACTACGCTGGGCTATGCAGGAGAGACCGATCGAGGAGGCCAGATCAGCGGCCTGCCAGAAGGTGATTACCCTTTCCACAAAATTGGTGATAGTATTAGCTGGCAAGGCTATGTGCGTGGCGATATCCCCGCGACCTTCAACATGCGTATGCTCTACTACGATGCCAATCAGGCTCAAGTCGGTGGGATCGTCACGGTTGCGTTGCCCGGACAGTAATCGCCCATTCCTCTGCAACACCACAAACAACCTGCCATAGAAGATCACAACGGGTGACATTCCGCGCGGGATGTCGCCCGAGCGACCGGTGAGTGGTCAGCCTGAATCGCTAAGCAGACAGCACAGTGAGGTTATGATGACACAGTTCGATGACGATGACAGAGAAACAACCCGACCCGAAT
This sequence comes from Caldilineaceae bacterium, assembly GCA_965228585.1. Classification (GTDB taxonomy): domain Bacteria; phylum Chloroflexota; class Anaerolineae; order Caldilineales; family Caldilineaceae; genus JAHBVH01. The sequence continues at coordinate 4,431 of CBDDHX010000002.1, read as the reverse complement.
CGAAAGATGGGGAGAGAGTCGAGGAATTCTCATCGGATCACGCAGCACCCAATGACTATCCACTGGAATCACCATCGGCACCGCCAGCCCCCAACGCGCAGTCGGTGAAGTCAGATTACTATTCGATTGTAGATGCCGACGAGTGGCCGCTGGCAGGGCTGGTGGTGCTCATCGATCGGCGGCGTCAAGCTGTACGCGCCGAGCTACACCTTTACGAAGATGGCGAACGGCAGAACGAATATGCGTTGCGGCGGGCAGAGAGCATTCTGAGCAACCAATATTACAGCATGGATCCAGTGCAACTGCAGGTGATGCAGAGCTACCCCTGGCGCGAAACGCTGGAGATCCACGCCAACGCAGAACCGGCATCGCCCCAGACAGATGTCATGGCCATCTTTCAAGAGTATTGGCAATATATTGTGGGGGCGGCAGCGCTCCTGATTCTCTTCCTCTTTATCTGGTTGCTCGCGTCCTTCTTCGGTTCGCCCGAAGATACATCGACCACGCTGGCAACAGAGACGATGGCGCCAACCGTGGCCGTGGATGGCGCGGCCCCCGCAGAGGATGCCGCACCATCCACCGCTCCGCTCGTGGGCGAGCAGACAAATGGCTTGGGGCCGAGCACAAACGCCGACCCCAATCTGGCTGTGGGCAAGCGCGCGCGGGTGGAGCCAGGCCTGACCGTTGCCCTCGTCAGCGAACCAGTCTCTGATCAGGAAAAGGTGGTCGGGTATTGGCGCGAGGGCGAAGAGGCAGTGCTCATTGATGGGCCGGTCCGCAAGCAGGGCAATGCTGATACCATTATCTGGTGGCGCGTGCGATTGGATGATGGGATGGAAGCCTGGGCACCGGCCAATACCAGTGAATTGACCCTGATCCGGGTTGTGGAATAGTTATACCGCAGCGGGGCAAGGGATCTCACGATTCGCGTGAGATCCCTTGCCCCGCGATCTGTCTCTGTGCCACCTGCCCCCCACTTCTACTCTACCATCCACCTCTACGCTTTCATCAATCTCTACGCTTTCATCAATCTCTACGTTATCAGCAGCCCATGCGCGTTTGCAACTACCCCACCAGCGTGAGTGTGGTTGCGTCCAGTTGAAGCTGCAAGTCAGCGCCAACGGTGAGCGCGTGCAGGTGTGGCGCGACCAACGCAGTGGGTAAATCAAAACCCAGCCGGTAACGCTCCCCCGCGTGTTGCTCAATGCCCGACACCGCCACCTCGGCCCGGTAGGTTGCACCGCGGAAGGAGAGCAAGGTCAGCGTGCCGACCAAGCTCGCGGTCGGAGCCGGGCTTGGTGGGGTTGCCCTGCCATGGGAAAGTGGCGTCAACGCCTGTACCCCATCCGGTCGGATCAACAGCAGTTGGTCGGGCTGGGCAACGGCTTGGGCCAAGAGCGCCGTTGGCACGGGCCACTGGCCAAAGGGTGTGGTGAGCGTGGTCTCTGTGCCAGCGCTGGGCTGCACCGGCACGAGGTTGGTCAGCCCCAGGAATCGGGCAACGAATGGCGTGGCCGGTTGCTGATAGACCGCAGTGGGCGTGCCAATCTGTTCAATTGTGCCCGCCCGCATCACCACCAGCCGATCGGCAATGGCAAAGGCTTCCTGCTGATCGTGGGTGACGTAGAGCGCGGTTGCCGCCACCTCTTGCAAAATTGCCCGCAATTCGGTTACCAGTTCGTCGCGCAGGGTGCGGTCGAGGCTACCCAGCGGTTCGTCCAGCATCAACAGGCGTGGATTGGGCGCGAGACTGCGCGCCAACGCCACGCGCTGCCGTTCTCCGCCACTCAGGTCAAAGATCGAACGGTCGGCATAACCGACCAGATCAACCAATGTTAGCACCTCCTCTGTCCGCCGTGCGATCGCTGCTTTGGCATGCCCCGCCATGCGCAAGCCAAAGGCAATATTCTCGGCAACGGTGCGGTGGGGAAAGAGCGCAAATTCCTGAAACATGAGCCCGAAATTGCGTCGGTGCACGGGAATTTGCGTCAGATCCTTGCCGTCGAGGCGCAAGTGCCCCTGGTCCAATGCTTCCAAGCCAGCCACGATGCGCAACAACGTAGTTTTGCCACAGCCACTTGGTCCCAACAGACAAACGATCTCGCCCCGCTCCACGGTCAACGAAACGCCACGCAAGACGGGCGCGCCATCAGTGTAACGCTTTTGCACCGCCTCGATTGCTAACATGGCTGGCTCCGTTCCCGCCAGTCGCCACTGGGAATTGGCACGTGCGCAACCGCGTCGGCTGGTTCGCCCAGATAGACCCACGCTGTCACTGCCGCGCCGGTGGCCAGGATCACCTGTCGTTGCACCCGCACATATTCGTCGCCTTCGTAGCGATCTAGCTGAGCCAGTAGCCGCGCAACAGCCAAAGGCGCGATCCAATGAACTTCCCCGTGGACCACACCGGCACCATCCACGGCAATTGGATAGCGCCCGGTGGAATAGAGCAGTGCGCCCGGCAAGCTGGCGCGTGCACTGCGCTGGCTCACCGCGGCCAGATAGCGAAACGCCGGTTCATGGCGCATCAACGTGCCATAGACAAACAGAGGTACAGCTTCCATGCAAAAACTCCAGAAATCTGCTGACAGCGGGTGCCAGCATTCATTGAAGAGGCTGGCACCGGGCAGAACATGTGCACAACCGGTAGACCGATAAGCTAGCCATCATGCCTAAAATTCGCTGCTGTTGGGCAGCCGAAAGCGCTCGATCAACAACAGGGCAACGGCACAGACAACCATCAACAACGTGCTCATGGCCAGCGCCTGGCCATAGTTGAGCAGGCCAGGCTGTCCCAGCGCGCGGAAGATGATCACCGGCATGGTTGGGGTGTCGGGGCGGCTGATCAGCAACGTTGCACCAAACTCGCCCAGGCTCACGGTGAAGGCAAAGGTGGCGCTGACCAACAACGCGCGCAGCAAGATTGGCGCGTCGACCTCCCACCAACCACGCAGGGGCGCGGCCCCCAACAGAGCAGCCGCCTCTCGCAGCCGCGGATCCAGGCTGCGCAGCGCGGGCAGAAAGGTGCGCAACACAAAGGGCGCTGCGATCAGCGTGTGGGCGATGGGGGTCAACAGCAACGACGTGCGCAGTGCACCCATGGAGATGATGTAGCCAAAGCCCAATGTGACGGCCGAGGTGCCCAGCGGCAACAGAAAGATCGGATCGAGCAGTGCCGTGAACCAGGAACGGGGCCGAGCCAAGAGATAGGCGCTGATCACCCCCAGCGTGAGGCTCAGCGCCATGGTTGCACTGGCAAAGATCAACGAATTGCGCACAGCCACAATCGGCGGCACAAAAAACGCACTCTGCCGCCGATTGATCAACAACTCTTGATAGTAGACCAACGTCCAGCCTTCACCGCCAAGGGTAAAGCTCCGCCAGGCCAACGCCAGCAACGGCCCCAACAACACCAGCAACATGGCCGCTAGCCCGCCCCAGAGCCAGAGCCAAGCGCGCCCGCGGGGCGGCCGTGCCTGCCGGATCGCTGGCTGCAGTTCCAGGGTGACGCTCAGTCGTGCCTGTAAGCGCGTGTAGACCGCCATCACGGCAAAAGTCAGCACCATCTGCACCAGGCTGAGAAAAGCCGCCACGGGCAGGTTAAAGAGATTGACCGCTTGACGATAGATCTCGACTTCCAACGTGGCAAATTGCAGACCACCCAAAATCAGGATTACCCCAAAGCTGGTGAAGCAGAAGAGGAAGACGAGCAGGCCAGCCGCGGCAATGCTTGGGGCCAGCAAGGGCAAGGTCACGCGCAAGAAAAGTTGCCACGGCCCCGCGCCCAAAACCGCCGCGGCCTCGCGCAGCCGCGGATTGAGGTTGGACCAGAAGCCCCCCACGGTGCGGATGATGACGCTGACATTGTAGAAGGCATGAGCGAGCAGGATGATCCAGATGGTCTGCAAGAGTTGGATGGGCGGCTGCTCCAGCGCCAACATTGCCTGCAGCCACTGGTTTACCACGCCCTGGCGCCCAACGAGCGCGGTGAAGGCCGCGGCCACCACCACCGTGGGCATCACGAAGGGAATGGTCGTCAGCGCACGCAACAATGTTTTGCCGGGGAATGTGTAGTGGGCAAAGAGGTAGGCCAACGGCAATCCCAGGGCTAGCGTCAGCAAGGTGGAAGCAGCGGCTTGCCAAGTGGTAAACCAGAGTAGCTGCCAAAAAAATCTGGAACGCATTAGCTCACTAATGGTGCCAAAGAGCGTACCATCATCGGCCAAGAAGCTCAATTGTAGGATGCGCCACAGGGGATAGAAGAAGAAGATGGCGAGAAAGAGCAACGGCAGACTATAGAGCAGGTAGAGCAGAGGATGCGATGAATGTTTCATTTGAGCCAAGTTTACAGAGCAGTCGCGTCGCAGGGCGAGCGATCTCACCCACCCTGCGACAGACTCAAGAGGGACCCGTTTAGCGCAACATTACGTC
>CBDDHX010000001.1:2500-2134825 GCA_965228585.1 Caldilineaceae bacterium | reverse complement strand
ACCGGAACCCTCAATTCGCACAAAATGCAGAAGTTGCCAGATACCCCGCTGCACTTTCCATCAGAAACTTGATGATTGAATCGATTTGAAGGCGCTCCTACTTCTGGCCATGGTGCAGCAATGTGTTTCGCAGCATGGCCACCAGAAGCCCTCGCGGAACAGTTGACTGCATCAGAGCTCGACTTCCAGAGGGTTTTAGCAAAGCATGCTTGGAAATGAAGCAGCAGCAGCAGCAGGGACAGGTGAGCAACCCGTGAACTCTTCGACTCTGCTGCAAATTTGCATCATCTCATGGACACTTTGCGTATGATGCGTGCGCTTTACATAGTCAGAAGGGCTCTCTGCTGCAGTACGAACCCATGCCTGCAGACGCTGTCAGGGCAAAGACGGCCCCTAAGGCGTAACCAATTTTCTCCTTGCCAATCGGGGCATGTGAAATCAAGGAAGCAAGAAACACAATTTCTAATTTCGGAGAGAGTCCTACGTTCCACTGAAGACTTGTCGACGAGAAAACCACGAAGAGGAGCTTGTGACAATGCTCACCAAGATATTAAGCTGTCCCGACAAAGATATGCGTGCAAACATACGTTCGCACGTCCAAACGTGATCTTACAAACAGCATGTGCGTGTACATAAGGTACACAAGCAATTCTCTTGGTTTGCGTGTGTATTACACCCAGTGAATGACGGAATATTTGGGCGAAGATAGTGTGTACGTGGGTAGGTGTGCTCCCTGAGGCAAAGTGAACAGTTCAAAGCTGCAGCATCCTTACTTTGGATTCAGCTTATTGCGCTTACTGTATGCCAGCCGGGTTCTGCAGCGGTTCTCGTCTCGTGCCGCAACCGTCAAATTGGAGCCTAGAATGGCCTAGAATCCTAGAAGGAGCTTCCAACTGTCAGCGGCAAGAACACACCCAGCAACTTCTTCTCGACTTTTCATTGAAGCTTCCATGGTGGTGGCGATTGGCTGGACCAACTCGCAAAACGTCAAACTCCTGCAAACCTACTTTTTGCGTTGAGCGGCCGGTGTCCATCCATACTGAGACTCGAGGAGCAAGGCTGTGGCAACCTCTTCAACATTTCAGTCGCTCTCTCTCTCTCTCTCTCTCTTCACTGCGGCCACGAAGAGCAAGTCACGAGTATCCGCAGCACCGGATTTAGAGACAGCGCACTGCTGTACCTAGTTTTCACGTTGGACAGCTATCGCAACGATCTGAGCAAGATATTCGCCAATGCTCTGTTGACAGAGCCGTGTGTCCCCATCAGATGAAGCCGCCCTTGAGAAAAGAAGCTCAAGCGGGCTTAGCAGAGCGAGAGTTTTGCAGCATCAGCTGCCACCTCCCCTTTCCCGACCTACAGCGAAGGTCCATGACTACCATCACCTTTTTCAGACACGATAGCAGTTTACCACTGTCAGACATTAACTACCTATACCAGCTTGCCAGACCTTCTGCTTCCCTGGCCCTGGATGTCGAGTCGCAACAATCACCCCCACCTCGATAGCTGAGATGCCCAAAGAACGTCCAGCAGAGAACCTGGTCCATGGATTCCTATAAGCCCCAAACCTGTTCTTCGCAACCGTGGCGGTGCTGACAGTGCCAACGCTGACAAAGTTTTCAAAGGTTACAAGATCCACACTCCGAGAACGACTTGACGTAGATAGTCTGTTGTGAAATCTCATCAAAAAAACCTTGTGCGGGAAGAGTGTTTAGCCAAAATTGCAGTAGCTATCGCAACATCCGAGATGCATTATCGTCAGCCCAACCAAAGCTTTGCGGAGCCAAATCGGCAGCTCCTGCACAGAGAAGCTCCCTGGACTGCAACGGCCCGAGAGCCGCAGTTGACATTGAAGAGCAACATGGGAGTGGTTCTAGATTCCACATGAAGCATTGCGGTGAAGCCCTGGCTGCAAGGCACTATACATGCTGCAACAAACCTGGCTTCCACTTCCTCGGCGGCAAATCAGAAACTCATGTGCAGCCGAAGCGATATTATGCCACTGCATGTTCTTAGATTGTGTTTCTTCTCGTCATAAGCCCATGGAGCTCGCCTGTTATTACAAAGTAGCTGCTTCCATGCACTGGGAAAGCCTATGCGGAACAGTGGCAGCGGTGTGCGGGTCATGCGTCCGTGCGTCCGACAACATTCCATCCGGCACGCGCGAAACCACATTTAGCCCGTAATCATACGCGCAACCTGGTAAAGAAGTACTTAATTACAGTTCTGTGAAAGAAAGAACCCAAGCCCCAGGGCTAGTGACTAGTGCTCATGTCAGCAGGCCCGGAGGGAAGTAAGTAAGAGCTCAGGCTCGGGCAGAAGTCTAGAAGAGAATCTCATACGCACATGTACTCCGGAAAATCTTCTTCGACGGCACCTCTTACCTCTAGACTCTAAGATGAGCCAAATGCGCCGAAACTAGATGGAGGTCCTCGACGATCTGGGAATCTACACGGTCTTGCGCCCTCGAGCGGCTATCGTCGTTGGATCCTGTAGTGCAGGAGAGGGCGGTGAAGAGCTTCGCATACAGATTTGCGTTTTTAGAAGGCTTCCCGCCACAGTTCGGTATAGGCTGGCAAACTGCCCGAGGCACTGTCGCAAGTGCTTTCAGAATGTTGGAATACGTTTTTCCCCGGCCACCGGAACCAGACAAAACCGGAACTTGCAAACACGAGCAGCCCATTCAGTGTTCAGCAATTACGAAGGCCCCTTGATCATCATGCCCTGCTAGGGGGCAAGATGCTCTGCTCAAAGGCCCCGCAGTTCAAAGACTTTGGCCGAAACTGTAGCCTAGTCCGTCCCTAAGGCTGTGTTCTTCGTTTCGAAGTTCACACCGCTCGCATAATGCCTTCGGCAACTCATAGACAACAACTGTTCAGAAGAGACAATCCTCCCAAAATCTGGCTCCCCGTGGTTCCGGGTACCTCCAATCTCCTGTGGCAGCAGGGCAGCAGCCAGCAGGGTTTCACAAGACCACAGAAGGGCCATCCTCTGCTTTCAAGCTCAGCAGGGTTTCGAGGGCTTGGAATCATGGCTGAAAACATGTCCGCTCTGTTCCTGCGCTTTTGGTGAAGCCGTTTCTCTTAAACCGAGCGGTCATGAGCTACATAGCTACAAGTCCACCAGCTACCCCGTGAGAATTGATGGTGCCATACTGACAGTGCAAGCGAAAGAAGCAGAAACTAAGCCCAAGCATCAACTGCACGGCTCGTGCGCCAGCATTGCACGCCTGCAGCAAGGAAGCTCCGAACGGCTTTGCTCTTCAATCATGACTCACAACGGTCATGGCGCTTACAAGGTCGATTGGAAGCTAGGGTTACGTATGTCGTCGCCATCGAACCGGTATAAACAGAAATCGGAGCTGCTACCAACAAGGTATATAGCGACTGGAAGTGTACCGGCAAGAAATAATGGCAGCCTGTATCAACTATATTGCGCAGCAAATGAACAGTCTCACCATCACCTTCTTCATCATCATGAACATCTTGTGCTTCTCTTCATATAAGTCGACATGGCAATCATCACGATCACCATCATGACCACCACCATCATCATCATCAACAACAACAACATCACCACCAGCATTGTCGTCAGCAGCAGCAGCAGCAGCAGCAGCAGCAGCCTGTAACGACCGCCAATATAAGTGAAATAGTCTGCCGGTCCACACAGCTCGCTGACAGCTACGCGGCGAGACGGTTATTCCTAAAGCACTCAACTCAGTTATCAACCCCTCTGGATTCCCGGATCTTGGGCACTGTGTTCCTGGATCAGAACCGAATGGTTCTACGAGGACTCAATCCCTCCCAAAGCTTTTCGCCTAACCCCAAAATTCAACCAATTCAGTCTGGTTTTGCTCTGATGACCCGAGCACTGGTGAACCACGGAACACCGAAAGGACACTTCAGATAGGTCGGCCAGCCGAAAATGCAGATGGTCGCGCCCCCCCTGCCCCGGCGAGAGCCCACGGCGCCAACGGGTCACCACCAGCCAGACCAGATCGAGCGCGGGCAGGCCCAACACCAACATGACGGTGGCCAGACGCGCGCCGCCGATGATGCCCAGCGCGGCCAAGGCATACCCCAGAAAATAGGATCCGGTGCTGCCCATGAAGATGCGGGCCGGGGCAAAATTGTGAGGTAAGAATCCCAGCGCCACCCCCAACAGTGCCACCGGCAAGAGCGCGACACTGCCCTGTGATGGTTGCGCGACAAAGAGCATGTGGATCGCCAACACCGTGCAGAGGATCGCCGCGACACCCGTTACCAATCCGCTCAGACCGTCGAGGAAATTGACGGTGTTGATCATAAAGAGAAACCAGAAGATGGTCACTGGCCAAACTAGCCACCACGGCAATCCGCTCTCGCCAAAGAAGAGACCGGTCGCAAAGGGGTTGTTGACATGTTTGATGAAGATCAGCCCCGCGATGGCAATGGTAGCGAGCACAATCTGAATCGCATACTGCGGCAAGGTGCCCAGTTCGTAGCGATCGTCGAGCAGGCCGGCCACAACACAGATCACGCTGCCGAGCAGCAGCGCGATCAGACGGCGTAATTCGTAGATATCATTGCGCGGGGGAAACCACTCCACCAGCGAGGTGGGCAAAACCAGCGGCAGCCAGAGCGTCAGCAGCACGCTTACCAGAAAACCGAGGAAGAGCGCAATTCCGCCAGTACGTGGGATGATGCCCTGATGTTTGCGTCGTCCCCCCGGCTCGTCGGCCAGCCCCCACCGCAGCCCCAGCCTGCCGATCAGCGGGGTGATGGCGTAGGTAAAGGCGAGCGCAAAGAGCAAAGTGGCAAGGTAAATCATCGGCCTGCTAGGGGCGCAAATTGTTTAACATGCGCGGGAAGGCAATCGTTTCGCGGACGTGATCCAGGCCACAGATCCACGCGACCGTACGCTCTACGCCCAGGCCAAAGCCACTGTGAACCACGGAGCCGTAACGGCGCAGGTCCAGGTACCACTCGTAGACTTCCTGGGGCAACCCATGCTGCTCGATCGCCGCGAGCAGTTTTTCCGGGTCGCTCATGCGCTCGCTGCCACCAATGATCTCGCCATAGCCTTCTGGTGCCAACAGATCGACGCTGCGGCAGACTTCGGCGCGCCCCTGCTCCGGCTCCATGTAGAACGCCTTCACCGCTGTTGGATAGTGGTGAACAAAGACTGGCTTCTCGAATTGGGCGGCAATGTAGGTCTCGTGCGGACTGCCAAAGTCATCGCCCCACTCAATCGCGGGAACGGGGTCGGTGTAGCCCGGCACGAGTTCACCCGCGGCCGCGGCCTTGTTGATCATCTCGACCGCTTCGTCGTAATGAATGCGCGGGAATGGTGGGCTTACCTTTTCCAATGCAGTGAGATCGCGCTCCAGCACCGCCAGCTCGGGCGCGCAATCGCGCAGACAGCGCTGCACAATGTGGCTGACGAACTGCTCTTCCACCGTCATCAATCCCTCTAAATCGCAAAAGGCAATTTCTGGTTCTACCATCCAAAATTCCTGCAAATGGCGGCGGGTTTTGCTCTTTTCTGCGCGGAAGGTGGGGCCAAAACAGTAGACCTTACCAAACGCAAAGATGTGCGCTTCGTTGTAGAGTTGGCCCGTCTGGGCCAGATAGGCGGGTTCGCCGTGATAGTCGATCTCAAAGAGGGTGGATGTGCCCTCGGCCGCAGCCGGTGTCAGGATTGGGGTATCGACATTCAAATAGCCGTTGCCATCGAGCCATTCGCGGATGGCCTGGACAATGACGGCACGCACCCGCATGGCCGCCCACTGCCGCGTGGAACGCAACCAGAGGTGGCGATTTTCCATCAAAAATTCGATGCCATGATCTTTGGGCGAGATTGGGTAGGGTCCCGCCACCTGCAGCAGTTCCAGCGCGCTCACATCCATCTCGTAGCCACCAGGAATACCGGGCGCTCGCTCTTCCGCCTTGATCGTCCCCGTGACACGTAGGCTGCTCTCTTGCGTCAGCTCTTTGCCCGCGGCAAAATCTTCATCGCTCACGTTGCCCCGAAAGACAACAGCCTGGCAGATGCCCGTACCATCGCGGAGTTGCAGGAACTGAAGTTTGCCCTTGCCGGTTTTGCGATAGAGCCACCCCTGCAACGTAACTTCCTGCCCCACATACTCACACAATTCTTCGACAGTTACAACTGGTGTCACACCCCACCTCTTTCGCTCTTTATTCTTCGTGTCCAAACACTGCCACCTCAAACACTGCCACCTAAAAAAATCTGTCACCCACAATCTGCGACCAAACATCGGTTGCACCGTTCGGTCGCCCGGCATAATGGCTGCAATCGCAACCACACTTTGCGGATGGATGCACAGCGATTGAGAACGCACACCTGGTGGCCAGGTGTGCTACCGGTTTTAGGTCTCGTCTTCGTCAGCCTCTTCCCAATCCCCATCAGCATAGGTGTCGGGGCCGGTCTCCTCACCGGGCTGGCGAATCGTGCCGGGGGCGTGCATGTTGCCTTCGTCATCCAACAGCGGCGCCAGGTCAATGGCAAAATCGTCCAGCGTTCGCCCCCCCACACGTGGGAAGGTTTCCGTGCGAAAATCGCTCATGCCCTGATAGCTGGGGCGCGTAACGTGGGTATAGACAAAGACCGACTTGGGAGGCGTGTATTCATGTGCAATCGTGTCGACGATTGACTCCTGCACAGAGCGCGCCTTTGTCGGCTGTTCAGCAGTGGCCGAGCGCCGACGGGAGCGCCGTGAGCGACGATTTCCTCGCTCTTGGTTCTCGTCACGCTTGTTGGCAGAACGACCACCCGAACGATTTTTATTGTTGGAGCGGTTGCGGGCAGCGTTACGGCGGCTGGAAGTGCGTCGCCGTGAAGAGCGTCCACCTGAACTGCCCTTGTCGTCACCATTCTTGTCATCGCGGCCATTTTCGCCGCCGCTCTTTTCACCGCTGTTGCTCGACTGGCTATTCTTCTTTTCCGCATCCTGGTTGGAAGCGGCGGCATCGTTCTTCTTGTTGCGTTTTCGCCGCCGAAAGTAGCGCCGCCGGCCACCGCGGTTGCCACCGCTCTTGCCACCGTCACTCTGATTCCGTTCTCCTTGATTGCGCTCATTCGCCATACGATACGTGTCCTTTACAACAGATACTTTCTACCACAGATACTTTCTACGACCTATCTCTTTTACAACCAGTACCCTTTGCAACCAGTACGCTCGACACCCACTGTGCAATCTCCACTGTGCAATCTCCACTGTGCTGTGGGGCGGTCGGCGTGAATGCGGCACCGTTTCTCGCGTCCAAAGTCCTGAATAATATAGACCGTTCAGGGCACGGTGAGTGTGGCCACCTCGGTCGCTTGTGGATTGCGCAAACGCACGGTGCTACCGCTCGTCCACGCCGGTGCATCTCGATTCCAATAGCGGGCAATGCTCGTGTTTTCACCGCTGGTGGTGTGCAGCCAAATATAGCCGCCGGGGAAGAGTGAACCAGCACCAAAGGTATAGCTGGGGCCATCATCCAGCCCCACGGTCCAGCCGTTGAGGTTGACCACCTGGTCGCTATCGTTGGTAATCTGCAGCGCCTCGGCCGAGAGATCGCCCGGTGCTTCCAGAGCAGTCAGCAAGATGCCGCTGGTAACGGGCGCGGCCGTGGCGTCGCTGGCATTCTCTGTGCTTTCGGCAACACCATCGCCGCCTGGGATCTGCAACCGCTGCCCCACAAAGACGAAATCGGGATTGGGCAAGTTGTTGAGCTCCACCAGATCTGCGATTGGAATTCGAAAGCGATCGGCAATCGACGAGAGACTGTCGCCCGTCTGCACCACATACGTTTCCGTCGCGCCAAAATCCCGGGTGGCCTCCGACGTCGGCTCAACGGCCGGTGCGGTCGCTTCCACGGCCACGGTGGCCGTGGCGTCGGCCACCGGCGCTTGTGTCACAATCAGCGGTGGCGGTGTGTAACTGATCGCCAACTCCTCTGGATCGGGACGCCGTGCCTCCACAGCCCAGACGACGAGCAGGGCAATCACCAGGCTAACAATGGCGTTAAAGAGAATAATAAATGCAAGTTGACGGCGGTTCATCAGCTATCCACAAAACTGGGTCATGAGCATTCTGGTCGTCTATCCAAGAGTCGTCTGGTCCGGAGTCGTCTATCCAAGAGTCGTCTGGTCCGGAGTCGTCTGGTTAAAAGGGGTGGTTCCCAGCTACCCACACTGGAATGTTGGCTACTGTTTACACCTGACCAATTTTCATCTCGACAGACCACCAGATTTCGAGAAGCCTGCTTACGCGAGTATATCATACCCTAAAATGGCTTCCAAGGGTAACGACCAGCGGATGCAGGGCGCCTATCTGTTTGGGGGTGAGCATGGCGTGCAGGAGAGTGATGAGCCGATTGAGATTATGCGCCGCCAGCAGATTCAGCCGCCAGCAAAAGCGCCACCAGTGCAGTGTAACGTAAGTTGTTGCGTTTTTGACCTCTCCCCAGCCCTCTCCTGGCAGGAGAGGGAGCCGATTCTTCGTTGAGAAAATAACCGCTCTTCAGCCCACTTGGGGTGAAGTTCGGGACGCTATGAACTTCAGGCAAAGTTAGTCGCCAGGCTAGCAGAAAACGCAGGCTTCAGCCCGCTTGAGCGGGCGCTTTCGTCTAGCACCGTCCATTCATGGCGGTGCAGATCCCGTACACAAAGAAACTTATTTTCTTGGCTTCCAATCAGCAGTCGAGACCAGGGGCTTCTTTACACAGCAGCTAAACGCACCGTGACGTACCTGCCGCAGCCAAGACAGACGCCAATCTGGCCAAGCAGCGTACAGCCGCGCCCAGTAGCCTCAACCCTACGACCACCCAACAATCATGAGCCGATTTGAGCCGATTACGCTCCTCCTCAGCCAGTAAAATAGGCCGCGGTTCGCTACACTATCGGCAAGAAGTCCATCGTCCTCTGGCAATACACCGCACCCACCACAGCAACATCTAGCAATCGGCTCAAGTTCAAATAATTCACAGTTCAGTCAATTCACATGCTGAAAGGACAACGATCATGAACGGAACCACCATCGTGAATTTGCCAAGGTCACAGACGACTTGGCTCCACTATTTCATTGCCATTCTGCTTTTGCAGGTGGCTTGGAATAGCAGTTGGGAACGTGCGCTGGCCGCGCCCCCGCCGCCAGCCACCATTGCCACCAACGGCGATGCCTACCTGGTGGCCAGCCAGCCAACCACCAACTATGGCAGCGGCCCGTTGGGCGTTACACCGGGTGCACGGGCGCTCGTTGGCTTCGACATCTCTGGGTTGCCCAGTGCGGCCACCATTCTCAGCGCCAAGCTGCAGATGATGCCCAACGACATCGTTGGCACGGGCAGCAGCACAGTCGCCATTAGCCGGGTTGATGGTGCATGGGATGAGGCAACCGTGACACCCGCCACCGCGCCCACCGCCACTGGCACCGCCGCCAGCGCCGTGGTCTCTGGCTATGTCATGGTGGCGTGGGATGTCACTGGCACGGTGCAGGAATGGCACGACGGCGTTGCGCCCAACCATGGGTTCATGCTCACCACCGGCGACCCCGGCGTCTATTTCCATTCCAAAGAGACAGGCAGAGCACCGCGCCTGGTGATCGAGTTCAAGATCGATGACCGCCCGGAAGAGCCCGTCAATCCCGGTCAGCGCCCCCATCCCGATCTGGGCGACGCGCCGGACAGTAGCAACCACCACGGTATTGCCAACACAGCCTATCCTGGCCCTGGCACAGCGGGCAATTTTCCCACCGTCTGGAACGATCCAACTGGCGCGCCCTCTGGCCCCATCCATCTGAACCAACATGGCGAAGGTTGGCTCGGCTTTCACGCCTCGGCCGAACGGGAGGCGGATCAGGGTGCGGACATGGATGGCACCAACAACATTATTCTCACGCCCGGTGGCGCAGTTGATGTGGCCAACCGCGATCGGGGTGACGATGGCTGGCTCAACCGCAATGCCACGTTTGTAGATTGCCAACGCACGGCGCTCACGGTGCGGGTTTCACAGGCGATGACCCCAAGCTTGAAGACCATGTACCTCAATGTCTGGTTCGATGGCAACCGGGATGGTGACTGGGCCGACAGTGGCACCTGCCAAAGTGACAACAATGATCTGGCCTACCGCTCCTTTGAATGGATCGTACAGGATTTTGCCATCAACATGGCTGCCATTCCCGCCGGTGGACACCAAGATATTACGCTCAACACATTGGCGGTGATGAATCCAACGCCCAACGCACCACACTGGATGCGCTTCACCCTCAGCGAACGCCCTGCCGTCAAGCCGAGCAATTCACCACTGGCCGACGGTCGTGGTCCGCAACACCCCAGTGGCTATCGCTTTGGTGAAACCGAGGATTACATCCAGCGTCCAGCGCCCGAGGGCGAGCCGGGTAAATTGGAGCTGCGCAAAGCCGTTTCGGCAAGCGCAGATCTGATCAAACCCGGGGACACAGTGACCTACACCATTGCCCTGGCCCACCTGGAAGGCAGTGCCCCGGCAAGCACAGCGCTCTCCGACACGCTGCCCGCGGGCGTGCACTTGGCCGGCCGGCCGCAGATCGTCGTGGATGGACGCATCAGTCCCCACACGGTGGAGGTAACGCACAACAGCATTGGCTGGAAAGGCCAGATCGACGCGGGCACCAAAGTGCAGATCACCTTCCCCGTACGCGTTGAACGCTGTTTTGGCGGCCAACAAAAAGAGATTCGCAATGTCGTCTATGCCCGCCAGACCGACGGCAGCCGGCTCAGTGCCGATGCACCGCTGCGGGTACAGTGCCCGGATGGCGGCTTCGATGCCATCGCGGTTGAGCGCTTCCTGGCTCTGCACGAACACCGCGCCGATGGCACCGTTGATGATCCTGCCGCGGGTCTATCGGCCAGCAGCGTCATGCTCAATGCCAACGCCGATGATGCACGCGTGGCCGGTTATGTGCCCGGTACAGCCACGGTGGTCCGCACCGTGATCAAGAACAGCCACTCGAGTGCCGTTACCCTCGGCTTGCACTTCGATAAGATCGAGTGGAGCGTCGTTGACATGAAACCGGATGCTGGCAATGGGCGCATGGACAACGCGCTGAATGAAGAAGCCCCCGATGATCAACATGGCCAATTGCTGCGTATCCACCTGGCGGCGGGCGAAAGCAAAACGATCGATACGCGGATCCCGGCACCGGAACGCACCGGCGACCTCATTGACCAGGATCTGCAGGGTTTGAGTGCGTTGAATCTCTGTCTGTTGGGCGATGGCGACCGCATCTGTCCCGACCCCAATGCACGCAAGCGGCTGCTCTTCCGTTTCCTGCTGCGCCGCAGCGATCTGGGCGACGCCCCCGATAGCACCAATCACGCGGGCGTGGCCATGGCAGCCTATCCCGGTGTCCCCGCTCAATTCCCGGTGACGAATGACCCGGCACTGCCTGGGAATCGCGGACCGCTGCACTGGAATGCTTGGCCCTTCCACCTGGGTCGCGGCGTCAGCTTCGAGCTGGAGGCAGATATCGGTCCCGATCAGGATGGCATCAATAATATTGAGCCGACCGTGCCCGCGGCCAACCGCGATCGCTACGACGACGGCATCCGCCCCGATCTGCTCAACTTTGCCCACTGTCAGGATACCCGCATTCCCGTTCAGGTCTCGATAACGCCGGCCATGAAAGCTTATATGCTGGCCAACAACCTGAACGGCCACATCAACATCTGGGTCGATGCCAACCGCAATGGCCAGGGTGGCGACCGCTTCCCCTGCCCCGCCACCGACACAGCACCGGCTGGGCGAGCAGTGGAACACATTGTCATCAATCACGTGGTCAATCCCGCGGCGCTGGTGGCTGGCATCAATACCATTATCGTGCCCACCCGCCTGGTTCCCTGGCCTGCCGATTTGGTCGACAAACCGGCTTGGCTGCGGGTGAAGCTGACCACGGCGCCGGTCGATCTCCCGCTGCGCGATGGCGAGATTGCCCACAGCGATGGTCGCGGGAAAGTCTATCGGTACGGCGAGACGGAAGATTACCTGTTGCGTCCAGCCCAGCAAAATGATGGCGCGGATGTGACTGTGCGCAAAGCGGGCCGTGTCCAGCAAGAGTTTAATCCAGAAACTGGTTCGGTGATCAGCAAAGTGGCCTGGGCAATTAGCTACCACAACATTGGTGATGTTCCCGCCACGGCTGTTGTGCTGCGCGACATGCTCGACCGTGAGGTTGACCTCAACACGGTGCTGCTCGACGTGCGCACCGTGCCCGAAATCCCCTATGCCATCGACGGCGGCCAGTTGGTCTTCCGGGCCGGCTCCGTGGCACCTGGTGCAGGTGGGAAGATCGCGATTATCATGGCGACCCGTCAGCTGACGGTGAGCAGCAATCTGATCACCAACACCGTCGTGGTCACGGCCACCAACGATGCCAATGCCGACAACAATCGAGCACAGGCTCGTGTTGAAGTTGGATTGCGTGCCCCGCGCATCCTCAGCCCCATCGATGGCAGCACCTGCCGCAATGAAGTTACAGTCACGGGGATGGCCGAACGTAACGCCGCGGTCGATCTCTATGTCGATGGCAGCCTGGCCACCACCGTGAACGCCAACGAGCGGGGAGAGTGGCGTCACAGTCTGACCCTGGCCGACGGTCGCCACGAGATCTATGCCGTGGCTCGCCTGGGCGGTGCCAGCAGTGCTCCCTCGCGTACCATCAGCCTCATTGTGGACAGCACACTCATCTGGAATCCGATCAGCCTGACCTTTACCGATGAACGGGGCCGGGTCCGTCAACCCAAGGATGACGAGGGTCGTCTCGACGTGAGCGGCTGGAAGCTGAATCTGCGCCCCAACACCACATATACCGTTTCAGTCGAAATCTGCTGTGACTCTGGCAACGCCGAGGTGGCGCTGGCGGTGGATGGACTCGATGCACGGCTGACGCTGACGGATGACGATGGCGATGGCACCTACAGCGCCACCTTCCGCACCGGCCCCCGCAACAATGTGCCCGCGGGCATGACATTGACCGTGGCCTGCGGAGAAACGACCATCACCAGCAGCGGCGATGTCGTGCTCATCGACCCCGAAGGGGTGGTCTTCAACGTGCTGAGTGGTGCCCTGATCACCGATGCCAACGTAGCCTGCATGGAAGCAACCAGCAGCGCGGCGGCCGACGGCACAGTCAGCAGCACCTTTAGCTTGTGGGATGCGGCTACCTATGGCCAGATCAACCCACAGGTGACCGCGGCCGATGGCTACTTCAGCTTCTTCACACCGGCGGGGACCTATCGCATTGTGGTGAATAAAGCTGGTTATCAATCCCACACCAGCCCAGACCTGCCCGTCATCAATGACCCCGTGCGCTATGACGTGCCGCTGACCCCCATCATCGACAAGGCAGCCACGACGCAAGTCAGCATTGGTGCCCTCGGTTTTGAGCCTTCCGTCGTCACGGTGGAAGCCGGTGCGGTTGTGGAATGGACGAATGTGGACGTGGCCGAACATAGCGCCAGCAGCGAGGATGAGACAGTAGCTGCGGGGCTCAATGCCAACGGCATTCACTTCGACAGTGGTCTGTTGAACAGCGGCGAAAGTTACAAGTTCCAGCTCAACGAAGCGGGTACCTACACCATCTTTGATCGGGCCAATCCGGCCAACCAGGCAACGATCGTTGTCACGGAAGAAGAGACACAAGCACCGCAGAACGCGATCTATCTGCCCCTGGTGCTGCGTTAATTCCCGCTGCGTTAATTCCCTGATTGCTTGGGCGGCAGAGCCGTCAGCGTAGCCAGCAGAATCGAGCGTTGCTTTCCGTAGCGTGGCCGGCACCCTTGGGGTGCCGGCCACCTTCGTTGTTACCGGCAAATGCAGTGGCGGCGGGGGGTATCGGCGTGGCCGTGACAGGTGGCCGACGAGATTGCACCTGCCCGCCACTTGACAAGCCAGCACGACTACCTGTAGAGTCTGCTACCTGTAGAGTCTGCCCTTGTGTTGCTGCTGTGCGTCCGACACGGAGAGCAGCGCAAGCCGATAACGCAGACCGAACATTTAAATCGACAGTACAATTTGACAGTACAATTTGACAGTGCAATTTAACAGTGCAATTTAACAGTGCAGACCAAGGCTCACTTGCCATGAACAAAGTCCTGTTTGAAACCGAACGGCTCTACGTGCGCCATTTTAATCCGCATGATCTCGATGACTTTGCCGCGCTCTGTGCCGACCCCGATGTGCTGTGCTACGTGGGCGATGGCACGACCCTGAGTCGGGACGAAGTGGTCAGATGGATCGAGGTCTGTCAGCAGAAGTATGCGGACCGTGGCTATGGCACCTCCGCCGTCTTTACCAAAAGACCGGCACAATTCATTGGCTATTGTGGCGTGGTGCGGGCAGCGGGCAACAATTTTGATGAGATCATCTATGTCTTTCACCAAGCGGCGTGGGGTAAGGGCTATGCCACCGAAGTGGTCCCTGCGATGGTCGATTATGTCTTTGCCCACTCCATGCTCGACCGCATCTACGCCACCATCCACGCAGAGAACAGTCCTTCGCTTCATGTGATCCAAAAGCTTGGCTTCCACTTTGAAAAGCAGATTGTTGATGACGATGGCACACCAGTTGACTTCTATTTCACTGAGCGCATGTAAGCCTCTGGCATAGTTGCAACAATTTTCCCTATTCTCGTGAAAAATTACACTTGAAAAGCGGCGGCGATTCAAGTAGGATCAGCATATGGACGCCTTGCCAACTCATTCTGAAACCACGTCTTTCCCCAGCCAATTCACCAATCGCCTGATCACACGGCTTGCCTATCTGTTGGTTTTTCTCGTGGGTACGCTCTGGATCATGCCGATATTTGATCTCTTTGTCTTTGACAACGATGAAGGGATCAATGTCATCAAAGCGACCCTCCTGGCCGATGGCTATGCGCTCTATACGCAGACGTGGAGCGACCAACCACCAATCTTTACCCAGATTCTACAGATTGCGTTTGCGCTCTTTGGTGAAGAGATGGCAGTGGCCCGCCTGACTGTGCTGGCGCTGGCCACCCTCTTTGTCTGGGCTTTCACGAGCACAGTCGAGATGCAGCTGGGCAGTGCGGCGACATGGGTTGCGCTCTTGCTGCTCATGCTTTCGGATAATTTTCTGCGGCTCAGCGTGTCGGTGATGATTGGCCTGCCCGCGCTCAGCTTTGCCATGGTCGCGGTCTATCTGCTGCAACAGTACAAGGCGCGCCAACGGCTTTGGCTGCTCTTGTTTGCTGCACTCGCCATGGCTGTTTCTGCCCAGACCAAAGTCTTCACGCTGGTGCTTGCGCCGGCCATGGCGTTGGATCTGATCAACTTTGGCCAGGATCTCGATGAGAACCGAGCAGCGTTCTGGGCCAAGCTGCGCATCTGCCTGTTGTGGGGCAGTGGCACGGCGCTTTTCTATCTGCTGCTCGGCTTCTTTTACAGCGCAATCAATCCAGCCATGTTGCTCGGCTCGCACCTCAACGAAGGTGTTCAATCCGCCTATGCCGATGAGAACAGCCTGGGCGCGCTCACCAATCTGCTGGTCTATGATTATGGCCATCTGTTGCTGGCTATCCTGGGGATCTTCACGATTGCCACACAGCGGATCAGACGAGGGCTGCTGCCGCTGATTTGGCTGGTGCTGGCAGTTGGGTTGCTGGTGAACCATCGCCCGATTTGGTATCATCACTATCAACTCGTCTCGATCCCGCTCTGCTGGTTGGGTGCGTATGGTGTACAGTCCCTGCTCCAGCGACAACGGACCACGCGGCGCGATGGATTCAGCGACACATTCAGGTGGCGCGACAACAAGTTGATTACCACGCTCGTGGTGGCAATGGTTGTTGGGCTCATCTACATCCGCGGCAGTCGGTCAATTCCCCACTACAACCAGCGCGACTACGACCGGACGATTGTGGCGCAGTTGCGTGCCGACGCCGCGGCCACGGAGTGGGTCTTTGCCGACCGCGCCACCTATCCCTTCTATGCCGGGCTGCGGGTGCCACCCGAAATTGCCGTCTTTTCGCGTAAACGCTTCTTTGGCGAAAATCTGAACAATCAAATCTTGCTGGATGTGATGCAAAACTATCGGCCAGAGCAAGTATTGCTCACCCGCTTCAAAGATGAACTGCTTGCCGATGCTGAATTTGCCGCTTATCTCAACGACCACTACACTATGATCCAGGAACACCCGGACTATGTTTACTACCGGTTGCAATGAGCGTTCTCGAGTATCGCGGCCGATTGCAACCGCGGGTTCGGTCGGTTCCGCTTGCATGGCCGGTGCATGATAGACCGGAGAACCAGCAGACCGGAGAACCAGCGGAAACAGATAGATCGGTTGTATGAAGAGACTCATCATTGCCTCCACGCTCGCCCTGGCCCTCGTGGCGCACGGCGTTCATTTTCTTTGGCCCCACCTACTGGCCCAAGCCATTGCCACCTTTCTCTTGACGGGCCTGCTCCCGGCAGCGCTCTTGCTCGAACTGCTGCTCGACCGGCAGCGAGCCGCGCCCACGTTGGCCGAGCGGCTGCTCTACATCGTGGCGACCAGCTACGCGATCATGGTACTCATGGGATTGCTGCTGAGCTATCTGCCCGGCGGTCTGCAACGTTGGCAGAGCTACGCTGGCTTTGATGGTTTGCTGCTGCTCCTGCTGTTCCTCTATGGATGGCGGGGTACTGGCACAGCGACTGGCACATCGACTGGCACAGCGACTGACAGACCGGATATTCCAGCATTCTCCGATCGAACGGTTGGGCGTGGTTGGCTGGTGGCGGGTTTGCTGGTGTTGGTCATTGGGGGGGCGCTGCTACGCTTTCCCAGCCTGGGCTACGCCGAATATCATGGCGATGAAGCGCGTGCCGCGCTGCGTGCCGCCGCGGTGATCCAGGGCTATGAAGATGTATTGCTCATTCACAAAAAAGGGCCCACCGAGATCCTGCTGCCCACCGTCATCTACAGCCTGAGCAACCATTTGACGGAAACCACCTCGCGCCTGCCCTTTGCCGTTGCCGGCTTCACCGCGCTCTTTGCGGTCTGGCTCTTGGGCTGGCGACTCTTTGGCCCGGTGGCGGGCTTTGTCGCCGCGTTCCTGCTCATCTTCGAGGGCTACTACATCGGCTTCGCGCGCATTGTGCAATACCAGAGCATTGTCATCCTCATGACCGCGTGCGTGGTATTGCTCCTGCACCGGCTCAGCGTGCGCCCCGTTGCGCCGGTGCGCTATTTAACGCTGGCGGCACTGCTGCTGGCCACGGGCTTATTCTCACACTACGAAGCCGTGCTCGCGGTGCTGCCTGCCACCTATCTACTTGGCATAACGCTCTATCACCACCCGACCGTGCGGCGCGAGGTGCTGGTGGCCACCCTGATCGCGGGGGGCATTGGGGTCGTGGTGCTCGCCCTCTTTTACGTGCCCTTTGTGCGCCACCCCCAATTCAGCGCCACCTATACCTATCTGACGGAACGGCGCATTGGGCTAGAGTTGCCTGGGGTGGCCGTGCCTGGCGTTGAGGTCGAGAGCGGCTTTCCCTATAACAACCTCGCCGATTTCTTTCTACGCAGCACCGTCTACAACACAAGCTACTACGAGATTCTGCGCGCGCTCCTCCTCTTCTGTGCGCTCACAGTTCTCTATGCGAAGCTATGGGGAGGGCGGATCGCGCTGGGACTGGGCCTGCTGCTCGCCGCGGGGCTCACGGTTGTGGTCTGGCAGCCCACGTGGTTGATCGTCAACGGCACCGACTACACCCTCGTGCTCTTTCTGTTGGCGGTGTTGCCCGCGTTGCTCGCCTTTCGGTTGCCGGGCAATGAACATCTGCTCTGGCTCTGGTTTGGGTTGCCCTTCCTCTTCGCGCTCTTTTTCACCCTGAAGCCGCGCACCCACATTTACATCTTTTTGATGCCGTGGATGTTACTGGTGGGGCTGGCAGTGGCGCGGGCACACAGGTGGCTGGCGGCACGCATGGGTCTGCTCAGTGCACAGTTGGTGGGCATTGGCAGTGCCGTGCTCGCGGCCGCGATCTTTGGCACCTACGCCTACTATTTCTTTATTTACAACCAGGTGGAGGTGCTGCGGCTGTGGGATGAGGAATGGCCCGCGGGCTATTGGACCGCGTATGAGCAGCCGGACCATTTGGGGATCTTTGGCTTTCCCCTGGCCACAGGCTGGAAGGTGGCGGGCGCGCTTTATGGCGACGGCACCATCAGCGGCGACTATGAGAACAATGAGGATAAACAGTGGGGGCCAATGTGGTACACACGGGGCGAACGGCAGTGTGAACAGACCGCGGATTGGTTCTTTGAAACCTCTAGCTTTGAGCCGGTGAGTGACCAGCGCTATCAGACCATGATGGAGAACCTGGCGCTGAATAATTTCAAGCCATGGGGTGTGGTGACCATCCACGGGCAGGAACGAATGACCATTCACAAGCGTGCGGTGGGCGATGAGACCTTCCCCCTGCGCACGCTGCCGCTGGCAGACTATCAGACCCAATTCGACTGGCGCACGACGCCCGATTTGCCCCTGACCTATCCGGTGGTTAATCCGCCGATTGGGCACCCGCTTCATCTCAATCTGGAAGACAAAATCTGGCTCGAGGGCTATGACATAGCGTATCCAAAACCGCTGCAGCCGGGCGACATTATCACGCTGACCCTCTACTGGCGGGCACAACGGCCACTCGACACCTCGTACACCGTCTTCAATCAATCGTTTTACGGCAACGGCACCATGGTCGCCCAACTCGATGGGTTGCCGGTCTGTGGCAGGCGTGAGACGTGGCAATGGGACCCCGGCGAACTGATCACCGATATTCACGAGATTCCGGTCAAGGCCGACGCGCCCGACGGGCTCTATCCGCTCTACACTGGCATGTATCTACACGAAACCGGCGAACGGTTGCGTATCCTCGATGACGCGGGAAATCGGATCGATGATTGGGTGCACCTGACCGATATTCGCATTGGCGTGGAATAGCGCTGGGCTACACCACCTCGCGCACCACGTAGATCGGTTTGTTCTGGCTCTCGTGATAGGTGCGAATGGTCATCTCGCCCAGCAGCCCCATGGTGATCAGTTGCACGCCAATGACCACCAGCAGCACGGCCAGCAGCAACATGGGCCGGTTGCCAATATCTTCCCCCAGCCCCAACTTGACAAAGGTGAGGTAGAGGCCGATTAGCACACCACCGCTGGCCGACAGCAAGCCCGCGCCACCAAAGACATGAATTGGTCGCGTCGAATAGGTGCCCAGGAACCAGACGAGGATCAGATCGAGCATGACGCGCACGGTGCGGCTGATGCCATATTTGGAGCTGCCAAATTGACGCGCCCGGTGATTGACCGCTACCTCGGTCACGGTCCCCCCCACCTGGCTGGCCAGCGCGGGAATGAAGCGGTGCAACTCGCCATAGAGGTTGACATGTTGCAGCACATCGCGACGGTAGGCTTTGAGCGAACAGCCATAATCGTGTAGCTGCACATCGGTCACGTTCGAGATCAGGCGGTTGGCGATCATGGAGGGCAGCTTGCGATCGAGAAAGCGATCCTGCCGGTTGATGCGCCAGCCGCTGACAATGTCAAAGCCCTCGTCCATTTTGGCCATGAGCTTGGGAATATCATTGGGATCGTTCTGCAGGTCGGCATCCATCGTCACCACCACCTCGCCGCGTGCTCGGTCAAAACCGGCGGAGAAGGCTGCGGTCTGTCCAAAGTTACGCCGCAGCCGGATCACCGTGAGCTGTGTATCTTCGGCAGCCCACGCTTGCAAGAGCGCAAAGCTCCCATCGCGCGATCCATCGTCCACCACGATAATTTCATAGGGTTCCCCATACGCGCCCAGCGCGTCGTGCAGGGCCATGCGCAGGTGGGGAATGCTCTCTTCCTCGTTGTAGAGCGGCACCACCACCGAAAGGCGCAGCGGCTCCTCTGCCGGCGGTTGGGACGTTGTGGGCTGGGGCGCGGTTGGGTTGCGCGCCAAGGCCGGTTCGGGTGGATGATCAATGACCACGTTCATCTCTGCTTTCTCTGTTGATTACACACATTCCATGCAAACATTTCTGGGGTTAATCATACCCCCGAAGCGCCCATATTCCAAGCAGCGGGGCACAGGTTTGCCGCGCCCCAGGATCGGCAGATGTTTGGTTGCCGCGCGCAGACGCGGGTGGTACACTACTTACGAAAGCGTAGGCACGAAATCTCGCTGTAGACTTCATACAAGATTGTTGCTGAAGACGTTATCGCTTGACAAGACGAGTATACTCTCACAATATACAATCATGGTCGATTTGAGCGCACTTAAGGGGTTTGCGTGGGACGAGGGCAACCTGCTCAAAAACTGGGACAAACATGGTGTTACACACAGGGAGTGTGAGCAGGTATTGTTCAACTTGCCGCTTCTGCTTCAAGACGATTGGGCCCACTCGTAAGACGAGCCATGCTGTTATGTCTTGGGACAAACTGATGGTGGGTGGCGGTTATTTATTGCATTCACGATGCGCGAAAACCGAATCCAGGTGATTTCGGCGCGCGACATGAGCCGAAAAGAGAGAACGATCTGTGCCAAAGCAAATCCCTGACTTTCAAAATGAAGACGAAGAGCGCGATTTTTGGGCAACCCATGATTCGACTGATTATCTTGAATGGGACGATGCGCAGCAAGTCATCTTCCCAAAACTGAAGCCGTCGACCAAAACAATCTCTTTACGTTTGCCAGAATCAATGTTGAATGAGATTCGCCTGTTGGCCAACAAACGCGATTTACCCCATCAATCGTTGATCAAGGTCTTTTTGCAACAGCGGATCGATGCAGAGTTGCACCGCTCCATCAAATGAATTGATCACTCATTGCAGACACAGAAACTTCGAGATTTGGCAAACCCGGTGCAAGCTTTGATCGCATTAACGAACAGTGGCGGCTCTGCTTCGTTTGGCACGAGGGGAATGCGCATGAAGTTGAAATTGTCGATTATCATTAACGAGCTACGAGCCATGACACCAACAAAATTACCACCGATTCATCCTGGAGAGGTCTTACTCACAGAATTCCTGCAGCCGATGCAATTGAGTCAATACGCACTGGCTAAAGCCCTTGGCGTCCCCCCCCGACGCATCAATGAAATTGTGCTGGGCAAACGTTCTATCACTCCAGATACAGCGCTGCGTCTTTCACGCTACTTTGGGCTATCAGAACGGTTCTGGCTGAACCTACAGACGCGCTATGATTTGGAAATTACAAAAGATCGGCTTGCAGATCGGCTGGAAAGAGAAGTAAGCGTTCACGCCCCGCTTGTATCGTAAGCCATTCCCGTTAGACATCACTGCGCGGGTCTTGCTCCAGGTGGCGGTCAAACACTCGGAAGCTGTTTCGGCTCTCGTCGCGCCTGCCACTGGCGCATCTGTACCCGGCTCAACTAGCGCATGGTTCCCCCACTCCACCCACCCCAAAACCGCATTGGCATCACGTGCACTTCATGCTACCATGCAGGTGTGCTTCCGCATGCAGCACGCGGGCTATTCAACCCAGGAGGCGAGCACGGCTCACGTGGCCGGATTAAGCAACATGTTGTTTCGTTGCCTGCGGATGCCTGGCAAGCATTGACGGATCAAATGCGACCAACCCCATCCCATCTCTATCAACCGACTCTCACAACTATTGGATGAACCATGACCGAAACCTCTATGCGCGAACACCCCGCGCAACATCTAACTCGCGAAAATATTACGATCACCGACATCCGCGTCACACCCCTTTCCTATGTTCACGATGGCGATTACCTGTGGCGCTGTGGCGGGCTCTATGTGTGGAAGAGCGACGCCGCGCTGGTGGAAATCTTTACCAACGTGGGCATTGTGGGCATTGCCGAGGGCAGCCCCTATCGCGGGCCGGACAAGCTTAAAGAGTACACCGACCGCTACATCACGCCGCTGCTCAAAGGCGCCAATGTATTTGACGTGGATTTTCTGACCAACAACCAGGGGCACAACCGCACTGCCGAGGGCGCGTGGGCGGGCGTCAACAATGCACTCTGGGACATTATTGGTAAGGCCAAGGGGCAGCCCGTCTACAAGCTGCTGAGCGACGATCCGAATCCATCGAACCAGGTCAGGATCTATGCCAGTGGTGGCGTCTGCCACGCGTGGTATGACAACGGGGCCGACGAGCTGATCGCCGAGGCGTTGCGCTACAAGGAAGCGGGCTATGACACCTTTAAGTTTCGCAATGGGACGAGCTGGCGCTACAGCAATATGAGCATGGCACAATACATTCCCATTCTGGAACGGCTGCGGGCAGCGGTGGGGCCAGACTTTAAACTGGTATTGGAAAAATTCCCGTGGGACTTTGAAACGATTACCAACGAACTCTGCCCAGCCCTGGAAGCGTTGGGCTTTTACTGGTACGAAGAGCCGGTGGAGTGGACCGACCCCTTTGCGCTGGAGAAGCACCAGGCCATCAACGCGGCCATGCCGTCGGTAATGGTATCGGGTGGCGAAAGCATGTGGAATCGCTATCAGGTGCAGCCCTATGTGGCGACGGGCGCGATGAATATTATCCAGACCGATGCCAACCTCACCGGCCTCACCGAAGGCTGGTACATCGGCCAGACGATCCATCAACATGGACAATATTACTGCCCCCACAATTGGGTCGGCGGCTTGACGACCATCGCCAACATTCATCTGGTGGCGGGTGTGCCCTGCGGCCACATGTGTGAACTGAACCAGACCTACAACCCGCTCAAGTGGGAGATCTTCAAAGATCCCTATGTGATCGAAGATGGCATCCTGACCATTCCCGATAAACCAGGCTTTGGCGTGGATCTCATTGACGACATTGCCGAACGTTTTCCCTTCGAGCCGGGTACCTATCACAAACCCAATCCCGTCTTTGCAGGCCACGGGCTACCAATCTGGTGGAGTTGAACGGCGCAGAATGTAACAACTGTCGAAGCCGCGCCGCGCTGGTGGGTCAACGACGCTTGTTCGTACCCGTGTAATGCACGCCCAACCGCGCCGTCATGTATGGTCGGCTCCATGGTGCTCGAACCTTGCCGGCCACCAAGTGAAATGCGATGTGGAACAGGCACTCACGGCCGGTGCCCAGAGCTATAATTTATCAAACTGTACTTAGTTGCAGCATCACGTGCATTTTACGAGCTACATCCCGGCGCAGTGGGGTGCGTTGCACAGGTGCAAGCAAATGGAGTTGTGCCTGATCAGTTCACCTGTGCGATGCACTCAGCACAGCCGACTTGGGCCGACTAAAGTGGGCTCTATTTGAAAACAGAGGTTCCGGCAAGCGGGAAACCTACCGTTTTCAAGCCAACCGCACTGTAGCTCTGCACAAAACTGAGGTTACACAGCACTGTTTACAGCATGCTGTTAATGTTGCGTCGCTGTCGCCCCTGTACAGGAATGACAAACAATGATCGCCTATCCCACTTCCTCGGCACGTATCCTTCAAATCTCCTCGCTTTGCAAACTGGCTCACCAACACGAGCCTCTGTTAACGGGTATACTGTTTGGCATGAGCGCGATCTTTGTACACATTCATTTTTGTATATATGCATTGAAGTGAGCCATCATGCCCTCTCCGCAAAGTGTCTGGATTTTGGGTGATCAACTCTTACCCGATCACCCGGCCCTGGTAGCCGCCACAGAACAAGCTGGGCGGGACCAGGTGCACGTAGTGCTGGTGGAAAGCCAGCAACGCCGCCAACAGTATCCCTATCAGAAGAAGAAGCTCGTGCTGTTGCTCAGTGCCATGCGCCACTATGCGGAAGCGCTCGCGGCAAAGGGATATCGCGTCGACTATCGCCGGGCCCCCACCTTCACGGAAGGGCTCCGGCAACACCTCGCCGACCACCCGGCAGCCAATCTTGTCACCATGGCGGCAAGCCACTATGCGGGGCGGCGCTATCAGCGCGATCGGCTGTCCGAGCTGCTGAAGACGCCAGTTGCGGTGGTGCCCAACAACCAGTTTCTGGTCGAGCAGTTCAACCCCTACCCAACACCAGAGCCAGATCGACGCTACGTTATGGAAAACTTTTATCGGTCCATGCGTCGCCACTTCGATGTGCTCATGGATGGGGAAGACGAACCGGCCGGCGGAGCATGGAACTTTGACAAAGCGAACCGCAAACCACTGCCCGCTGACATGCGTCTGCCCAACGCGCCCAGCTATGCACCCGACGCAATTACACAACAGGTGATGGATGAGATTGACGCAGAGGGATGGGGAGTGGGCACCGTCGATGGCTTCGATCTGGCCGTAACCCGGCAACAGGCGGGCTCGGCGTTGGGGAACTTTATTGCCCACAGGCTCGAATCATTTGGCCCCTATGAAGACGCCATGACCGAACGGCACAACACCCTCTTTCATTCGGTGCTCTCCCCCTATGTCAACCTGGGCCTGCTCGAACCGATGCAGATGATCCGGGCGGCTGAGCGTGCTTATCGCAAAGGGCGCGCGCCCATCAATTCGGTAGAAGGCTTTGTACGCCAACTGCTTGGTTGGCGCGAATTTATGTATTGGCAATACTGGCGACAGATGCCGGCCATGTTGACGCAGAATAGCTGGAACGCCAACCGCGATCTGCCAGCTTTCTTTTGGGATCCAGCCAAGACCGAAATGAAGTGCCTGCGCCACATGATCCAGCGTACCGTCGATACGGGATATGCACACCACATTGAACGGCTCATGCTGCTTTGCAACTTTGCCATGTTGGCCGGGTTGGATCCGCGCGAAGTCAATGACTGGTTCCTGAGTTTCTTTATCGACGCCTATGATTGGGTTATGCCCCCCAATGTGATCGGAATGGGACTCAATGCAGATGGTGGCCTCACCGCGACCAAGCCCTATATTGCCTCGGCCAACTACATAAACAAGATGAGTGACTATTGCGGGAGCTGTCGTTACCAACAGACCACGCGCACGGGCGATGATGCCTGTCCCTTCAACTTTCTCTACTGGAACTTCTTGATCCAGCATGAAAAACGACTGCGGGCCAATCCACGGCTTGGGCGCAATGTGCTTGGTCTACGCCATCTGGATGAAGCGGAACGGTCGGCAGTAACAGAACAGGCGGCAGAATTTTTGCGGACAATGGCGGGCGAATCCGCAACGGGTGGATAGAGCGCACGCAAACAAAACCAAACGCTGCGGACATCCGCAGAGAGCGGTTGCGGCGCACCGTTAGCAGTGGAATGAGTCCGACTACTTCTGGGGTAAATGAATCAATTTTGAGTAGATAATCAATCTTGAGTAGATGAATCAACAAGCGAAAGGAAGATACCATGGCAATGAATGAACGGCGACTCTATCGCAGTCGCAGCGACAAGATGATGGGTGGGGTCTGTGGTGGCCTGGCCAACTACTTTGGCATCGACTCCACGTTGATCCGGCTGATCTTTGCCATTCTGTTTATTGTGGGGGTGGGTAGCCCTGCGCTCATCTATCTCGTCCTCTGGATCGTCATGCGCCAAGAACCAGTCATCTAGTAGACGACTTAGTTAGAAGTTGCACAACCATGCGTGCTTTCACACGGGGACATTTGGGCAACTTTTAAGGGGTTTAGCTATTATAGCGCTGCATCAGCGAAAGCAACAGCGGCAAGAGAGTCGAAGCAGCACTTTGCCAGAGCATTCAGCACAATTGTGCTATAATGATGCCATGAAGATGAACACACCCTCCCTCAACCGATCGATGCCCCAACTCACTGCGCAACAGCAGGCGATTGTGGCCCATAACCGTGGCCCGGCACTCGTCTTTGCCGTGGCGGGCGCGGGTAAAACCACGGCCATGACCCAACGCATTGGGCGGCTGGTGGCGGAACAGATCTTTCGTCCCCAACAGATCCTGGCCACCACCTTCAACCGCAGCGCAGTCCAAGAGTTGCGGGTGCGGCTGCAACAGTGGCCCGCGTGCGCACAGGTCGATGTGCGCACGCTCCATTCGTTGGGTGGCGCAATTATCAATACGGCTGTTCGGCGTGGCTACTTGCCCCAGATCCCGAAAGAGGCGTTTCGGCGTATTGATCAGGCGAGCGATCACATTCTCAACAAAACGCTTGCCGCGGCGCGCAGCCAACAGGTTCAGTATGTCGATGAGCTGAACAACTTTGATCGCCAGGAGTTTCAGACCATGCTCGGCGTTTGGAAAGGTCAGCTGGCCTATGCCGATCTGGCTGCGGCCAAACTGCCACCCGCGGCGAACAAGATTGCCCAGCAGGCAACGGCTCCACGGGGTAAAGGCTGGTATCTGGCGCTCTATCGGCTCTATGAAGAGCTGCGCCAGCAGGAAGGGATGCTCACCTTTGACGATCAGCTGATGACCGGCTGGGAGCTGCTCGCGCGCCATGCCGATCTGTTACAGGTGTGGCAGGCGCGTTATCGGGCCGTATTGGTAGACGAATTTCAGGATGTCAATCGCGCCCAGGCCGAGCTGCTCGATCTGATCACCGCCCCCCATCGCAATTACATGGCCATTGGCGACGACGACCAGACGATCTATGAGTGGCGCGGGGCCGACCCCTCGTTTATCCTCAATTTTGAAGAGCGCTACGCTGCCAAAGTCTATTTCATGACAGAAAATTTCCGCAGCACCGCGGGGCAGATCACGCTGGCCAACGCGGTGATCCGCCACAACCGCAAGCGGCGGGAAAAACAGCTGCAACTGACGCGCGGCTTCAATGGCCTGACCGCGGTCCATGCCCACGCCACTGCCAATACCATGGGCGAAGAGATTGCCCAGCAGATTCTGGCCGCGCAACGGGCGGGTGATCGGCTGCAAGATCTGGCTCTGTTGGTGCGTGTCTATGCGCAAACGCCACCGGTGGAACAGGCGTTGATTGCACAGAATATTCCCTACGTTGTCGAGGGGGATCTCCCCTTTTATCTGCGGCCCGAAGTACAGGCATTGGTCGACTACTGTCGGCTCGCCTATCTGGAAAAGCAGCTGGGCCTTGGCACAAATCGCGGACTGACCGTGGAACAGCAACAACAGTGGCAGCACAGTTGGCGGCAGATCTATTGGCAGCCCAAGCGCTACATCAGCCGCACGCTCGCCGGGCAGATTGAACAACATGTGCAACAGACACATGAGCCGCTGCAGCGGACGTTGCGCCGCTTTGCCAGCCAGGCGTCTCCGTCGGTTGGTGAACGGTTGACCCAACTGGGCGCGGATCTGCAGTGGTTGGCGGGTGCGCTGCCGCCGGGGCCGCGCGCGGCAGAATCGGCTGCCAACGTGTTGACTGCGTTGGAAGAGCGACTGCAATATCGGCGCTATCTGGAAGAGGAGAGTGGCTTTGCCGAGAGCGGCGCGGCCCGTGCCGACACCGTAACGGCCTTTCTTGATTATGCGGAAGGCAAGGGGAATCTGCTGGAATTTCTGCAGATGTTGCGCAAACTGGCCGCGCGCATGCCGGGCAAGAGTGGCCACCGGGTGCAGCAAAATAGCGAGGACAAGGTAACCATTACCACCATTTTTCGGGCCAAGGGGCGCGAGTGGCCGGTGGTGATTGTGCCGCACTGCAACGAGAATTTTTTGCCCTACAAAACCGCGGAGAATATTGAAGAAGAGCGCCGCCTGCTCTACGTGGCGATCACCCGTGCCCAGCGCGATCTGCACCTGCACTATGTGGAGAAGTACCCGATCTCGCCCTTTCTGCGTGATGCCAACCCCACTGCCCTCCTACGTGCCGTGGGCCAAATCCGGGCCGCGGCCAACAAAGCCCCCGCTCAATGGACCGAGAGCGATCTGCAAGTGATGGCGACTCACACCGAAACGTTGCAATTGGGTAGCTATTTTGAAGAGTGGGCTGGATGGGGCAAGCCCCAACGGAGCCAGGCCGCAACGTTGATGACCGGCTTCTTTCGGCGCGTCGCAAGCCAAAAGCTCTTTGGTCGCCTGCAACTGCGCCCCAACTTTGCCGATCTCTGGCGCAAACTGGGCAGGCAGGCTGACGGTCCCGCCCCGGCACCCACGGCTACAACCCAACGTTCGCGCCGCGGGCCAAACAAGCAGAAAGGGCACAAAAAAATTGCCCCCCAAGCCGTGGCCTGGGAGGCGGGTCTGCGCGTGCAACACCCAACTTGGGGTGCGGGCACAATCATCAATGTCCTGCATTCTTTTTCGCCACCGGCAGTTTGGGTGCGCTTTGACAACCGCCGCGGCCCCAAGCGCTTCCCCGCGGATAGCGACGAGCTGCGCACGCTGTGAGGCTCGCCGCGCCATCCACAGCTCCCACCTTATCGAGAAGTCATGGAAACGTTGCCCAATAGTCAAATCAGCGTTCTCTACCGCGACACGTGCACATGAGAGAATGCTCACGCCGCAAGATGCAAGGTCTATCTCTTTTCGCTCATGCTGACGCACCGAGAAGTGCTTGCCAGTGGAGAGCAGGCAACGCGACTGGTGGCTCTTCTCGGCAAGTTGCGTAAGCCAGTCTCTATTAGTTTAGCCGTTCGATAATGCCCGCGGCCCCCATGCCGCCACCGATACACATGGTAATCAGCCCAAGCGACTTTTGCTGGCGGCCCAATTCGTGGAGCATCTGCACCGTGAGCTTGGCACCGGTACAGCCAAGAGGGTGCCCCAGCGCAATGGCGCCCCCGTTGACGTTCACCCGCTCCTCGTCCATGTTCAGTTCTCGGATCACGGCCAAGGCCTGGGCGGCAAAGGCTTCGTTCAGCTCAATCAGGTCGATGTCGCTCAGTGCCATGCCCGCCAGCTTCAACGCCTTGGGCACCGCGGCGGTTGGGCCAATGCCCATCACTTCGGGGCGCACCCCACCCACGGCAAAGCTGACGAAGCGTGCCAGAGGCTTCAGCCCCAGTGCCTTGGCCTTTTCTGCACTCATGACCAGCACCGCGGCCGCGCCATCACTGGTCTGGCTGCTGTTGCCCGCAGTCACCGAGCCTTTGACGTGAAAAACGGGACGCAGGTTGCCCAACGCTTCAGCCGATGTATCGCGACGGATGCCTTCATCCGCTTCAAAGGTGAGGGCCACTTCCTGCACCGTGCTGCCCTGCCCCACTTTGCCGTTGATCTGCAGCGGCACAATCTCTGCGGCGAACTTGCCGCTATCCTGTGCAGACGCGGCCCGTTGATGGCTACGCAGGGCAAAGGCATCCTGCTCCGCCCGGCTCACCTCATAGTGACGGGCAACATTCTCCGCAGTCAGCCCCATGCCGATGTAGACGCCGGGGTACTCTTCGGCCAGGGTCGGGTTGGCAACAAACTTATTGCCGATCATTGGCACCAGACTCATGCTTTCGGCACCGCCCGCGATAATCGAATCGCCCATGCCAGCCTCGATCTGCATGGCCGCGCTGGCAATGGTCTGCAAGCCACTGGAACAGAAGCGGTTGACTGTTTGGCCGCAGACACTCTCGGGCAACCCCGCGCGCAGCGCCGCGATGCGGGCCATATTCATGCCCTGTTCGGCTTCGGGAAAGGCACAGCCCAGCGCAACGTCTTCAATTTCGCCGGCGTCAATGCCAGCCCGCTCGATCACCGCGTTGATGACGGTGGCCGCCATGTCATCGGGCCGCGTGGTGCGCAATGTTCCCTTGGGCGCTTTGCCCACGGCAGTCCGGGCCGCCGCGACAATCACTGCGTCATTCATGTGGAATTCTCCTTGATTATCTACTGCTCTGCGTCGAACACTTCGTCGACTATTTCTGTCAACTGTTTCCGTTGACTGTTCCCATCGACAAATCTCATCAGTTGAGCGACCTAAAAAACCAACAATCTACAAATTATCCAAAGAGAGACAAAAAATGCCTAAACCCCTTCGTGCCCCTTCGTGGATCAGTTGAATTTCGATTCGACTTTAATTGCGCAGCGGCTTGCCATTTTGCAACATGTGCCAGATGCGGGACTGGGTCTTCTCTTCGCCAGCCAGGCTCAAGATCACTTCGCGCTCCAGATCGAGAAAATACTGTTCATCCATCCAGGTACCGGCACTCAGTTCACCACCACTGAGCACGTAGCCCAGCTTGTTGGCAATTTTGGCATCATAGTCACTGATGTAGCCAGCCTGGTGCAGCGAGTACACTTCGACGCGGGTGCTCGCCAGTACATCGCGGCCAGCGGCATAGACATTCCCCTTGACCACAGGCGGTGTGTAGCCGGTTTCGCGCAGGTGTTGAACCTCGTCACGGGCCGCGGCCAACAGATGTTCTCGATTCAGAATAATGTGGTCACGCTCAGTCAGGAAGCCAAGTTGCCGCGCTTCCAGTGCCGACAGCGAAACCTTGGCGAACCCAATGGTTTCAAAGACCTGGCGCAAATAGGGGGTTGGATTCACGTTGGATGCATACATGTGGGGACTGATGTTGCGGCGTACCATCTCTTTACAACCACCCCAGCCCGGCACAATGCCCACGCCCACTTCGACCAGCCCCATGTAGGTCTCGGCCTGGGCGACGATGCGGTCGGCATGTAGGCAGACTTCGACACCGCCGCCGAGCACACGCTGGAAAGGTGCGGCCACCACTGGTTTTGGAGCCATCCGCAACCCCATGAGTGTATCTTGCCCCTGGCGCAAAACCGCCTCCATCTCGTCCCACTGCTTGGATTGAGCCAACATGCCGAGCATGAAAAGATTGGCCCCCACGGAAAAATGTTGCCCTTCGTTGGCAATGACGAGACCCGTAGCGTCGCCATGCAGCCGTTCAATCGCGGTTTGCATGATTGCAAAAATATCGGCGTCAAGTGCATTCATCTTGCTGTGAAACTCGAGCAGCAACATGCCATCCCCCATGCTAATGAGGCTGGCTGATTCGTTTTCGGCAAAGGTGCGACGATGATGGCGAATCTCTTCGAGCGCCACCACGCGCTCACCGCGTTTCCGCGGCACATATTCCTTGGCCAACGGACTGTAGACCATCGGCATCATACCTTGATAGGTGTAGAAGCTGTTGTGGCCGGTTGCTAACATCTCTTTGACCCACGGTGCCACGGCCAGCCCCTCACCTTCCATGCGTGCCACTGTCGCGGCGACACCGAGGATGTCCCATGTTTCAAAGGGGCCATGGGTCCAGGCAAAACCCCACTTCATGGCGTTGTCAATGTCGGCGAGGCTGTCCGCGATTTCGGGCACCCGTTTGGAGGCGTAAGCCATGGTGTTGCTCAACGTGTGCCAGATCAATTCACCGGCACGGTCGTCGGTGTCGGCCAGCACGCGCAGGCGCTCATCCACGACCTTGTCGCGCACCGCGCCCACGCTTTCCCAACGGGGCTTCTGCGGCTCAATATACGCAACTTCGCCCGCGGCCGCGGCCTCCAGATCCAGTCCCCAGAAGCTCTTGCTGCCGCCTGCGCCAGTCACCGTTTTGTAGAAACCCTGACCGCGCTTGCTGCCCAGCAATTCGTTCTCCATCAACGTTTTGAGCACAGCCGTGGTTTTGGGAGCCAGCAGCACCTCGCGATCCTCATCGTCTGGAATCATGGGGTAGAGATTCTCGTTAACGAGCGCCATGACATCGATGCCGACGATATCGCCCAAACGGAACGTGGCACTGCGCGGGCGACCCAGGATATCACCGGTAAGGCGGTCGGTCTCCTCCACGGTATAGCCGTTCTCAATCGCGTACTCCATCACGTCACTGATGATGAAGCTAAACATACGGTTGGCAATAAAGTTGGGGGTATCTTTACAGATGACCACCCCCTTGCCCAGCACATGTTCGGCGAACGCTTGCATGCGCTTGACCACTGCGGGATCGGTCTCTGATGTCGGTATCACTTCCAACAGGTGCAGGTAGCGGGGTGGATTGAAGAAGTGGGTGCCGAGGAAACGACGTCGGAATTCGTCGCTGCGCCCTTCGCTGATGATGTGAATGGGGATGCCCGACGTATTGGTGCTGATGATGGCATCCTTGGGTGCAATTGCTTCCAGGCGGGCCATGAGTTGCTGTTTGGGCTCGGGCCGCTCCACGATGACTTCGATGATCCAGTCACTTTGGCTGACGGCCCGCTCGAAATCATCATCCAGATTGCCGGTGGTGATCCGTTGCACAATGTCCGCGGCAAAGAGATTGCCTGGCTTGGCCTTGGTCATGCGTTCAAAGCCGGCGCGGACTATGCGATTGCGCACCTTGGGATCGTCAAGCGTAAGGCCAGCCGCGGCTTCGGCTGCGGTCAATTCTTGGGGCGCCACGTCGAGCAAGGTGACAGGCACACCGGCGTTGGCCAGATGCCCGGCGATTGCGGCGCCCATGGTCCCCGCGCCAATGACAGTGACACGGTTTATGCCATAGCTCATGGTTGGTTGCTCCTTTGATCAGTCGGTTATGATCGGTCGGTTGGTCGGTTTGCAGCGTGGTGATCGTTCTGGTCAGCATACCATAAAAGCGCGGTTTCAGATATGTTCCGTTGTTGGATGGGTGCGTACCACATTTGGGGCCTAAACCGGACGCTCAATCTGCCCCTCTTCTGTACGTACCCGCAAATGGGACGCACCCTTGTTGGATCGAGCCCTGTGGTATTCGTTGGGATACCGCGGGTGATATTGGCGTAGCATCGGGTGTAAAGCTGCGTATGTTATTGCGTGCAAAATAGTCTGTGCAAGTATCGTTAACGAACTGTGTAGACAAACATAATGTGTAGACGAAGCATGTGTAGATGGAGCATACCGTAAGACTGTTGTGGATGGGTTTCGGCAGGATTGAGCGCTATTGTTGTTAGTGGCGCTCTCGCTTTCATGGCCCCACCGCTCATCTGGCCACTGGCAAGCAAATGTTGCCACACCTGCTTACTTCCCCGCCCCGGCAGCAACATCTGTTGTCAATAGCATCCGTTTACACTCTTCCTACGCCTGCTTACCGTAAGGTGATTGACGTTACCGGTAAGGCGTGCTACGTTGTTGCCCCTAGCCAGCGCAGCAATCCGGTGAGCAGGTGCGTTCAGACGACCTGCCCGTTTCCGCTTCACGGGGTTCCCCCCCGCAGCAACGTGAGGAGAATGTGCCATGGAACCGCGCAACCCTTTCCCCAAGCAACAACGTCATCGCCATGCCCGCTGGGCGTGGGTGGGCATCCTGTCCCGTCTGCTGTTGAGTCTGGTGCTGCTCTTGCAGAGCGCGGGCATTGGGCAGGCAGCACCCGTGGCTGTGCCCGGTGAAGCGCCGCTCGCAACCGCGGCGATGCAGGAGCCACCCGCGGCGGAGGGCCTCTTTGCCGATGTGGAGAGCAGTCCGCCCGACATAGCAGCCGAGCCGGTGGCGGAAGCGCTGCCGGTGCCGCTCATGCTGCGGCTGGAGACGGACCGCTATCTGCTCACGCCCGGTGAGCGCGCGGAGCTCACCCTGCACGCGTGGCGGGCGACCGGCGCGTCGCTGGCGGGGCTGCCGCTGACGTTGGCGTTGCCAGCCCCGCTGGTGGCTGCACCCGAAGAGCAGACCAGATGGGCGCTGCCGGAGCTGGGAGAGCAGGAGATCTTCACCCGCACGGTGACAGTCGCGTTGCGGCGTGCCTTCACCCAAAGCACCGCGGTGGTGGATGTCACGCTGCAGAGCCCAACCTGGCAGGCACCCTGGCTCGCTGCGAGCGAGGCCACGACCGAGACGGTGCACTTTGCCGCACAGCAAGTGACGCTGCGGTTGGGGCTGGACGCGACCGCAGCAGTTCCCGCGGCCGCGGTGCAGGCCGCGGGCGTGACCACGGCAGAATTGCGGGAACAGGGGCTGGTGTTGCAGGGCAGCCAGGGCGATGTCACGCTGCTGGTGCCCGTGGGCAGTGCCCGCCAACGGAGCCGCTTCACCTACAGTGACGGCTATCGGTGGGGCGGCCAGCCGTCGACAACCCAACCATCCACCAGCATGACCCCAACCATCACCACAACGCAGCCGAATCGCATTTTTCTGCCGCTGGTCAGCGGTGGTGGGGAGATGGCCATTGCCGCGAGTGATGCGATTACAGCGGAAGCATTCCTGGTCGAGGATGGGGTGGCCTTTGTGCGGCGCTGGTCGCTGGCGGCAACCGAAGCGGGCAGAGAGCGCACCAGCTTTGACGGACGGCTGCAGCTGGTGGTGGATGTGAGTTGGCTGGTGGCGCTCGGCTTTGACCCGGAGCGGCTGACGCTCTATACCCGTGAGCACCGGGAGCAGCCGTGGGAAGAGGTGCCGAGCAGCCGCTATGAAGCGGCACACGAGCGCTTTGTGGCCCAGACCAGCCACTTCAGCGAATATGGGTTGGGGTTGCACAATGGGGTGGTGGGTGAGCTGCTGCCCGATGTTGGTGCCTTTGATACCGAGCTCTTTACCGGTGCAGCCACCGTCAACTACCCGATTGAGGTACCTGCGGGTGCTGGGGGTATGGCACCCGCGCTGAGCCTGAACTACTCGACGGCCACGGTCGACAGCCAACGGTGGGAGAACAAGCAGAATCAGGCGAGCGGCTACCGGATTCAGGCGGGGATTGCCGGGCTGGGCTGGAGCCTGAGCGCCATGAATCACATCGCCTTTATCGACGAGGGCAGCGACCGCTTTAGCCCGCATGACAATCGCTACAGTCTGGTGCTCAACGGCACGAGTACCACCTTTCTGGATGGGCAAACGCTGAGTGAGTCATTTGCCCGGATTGAGCGCAACCTGCAAACCGTGACGGCAAGGGGACGCAAGGTGGTGCACACCGGCGAGTGGACGGTGACGACGCGGGATGGGACCCGGCACCTCTTTGGCGGTGCAGCCATCTCGCCAGTTACGGCCGCGCAGGATGCGAATCAGAGCGTGATGTTGCACAATATCGGGAGCTACCACACCTATCGGGTGGTCAACAAGTGGTATCTGCGCAAGTCGGTGGACAGCCATGGCAACTGGGTGGAGTACAACTACCGCTCTTTCTATCGCAACACCCATTGTTCGACCAACAATCGCTATCGGCCGGGCTGGTACTACCATTCGATCCGGCCCGCATCCATCTACTGGGGTGGCAATGAGCAGACGGGGGCGGGCCACAAGCTGCGGGTCTTGTTTGGCTACGAGGGGCGCAGCGACACGGGGATCTACCGCCGGACGAATCCGTGTACACAGAGCATCTATAGCAACGAGCGGCTGCGCACCATTCGTGTTGAAGTACATGCCAATGGGGCGTGGCGGCCGCTGCGTGAATACGAGCTGGGCTACATCTACACCGCGGGGTACTATCGGCACTCGTGGCTGAATCAGATCCGACAGTACGGCTATACCCACCGAGGGAATGCGCCGCCGATCCGGACATCGACGCCGTTGCACACCTACAGCTTCGACTACACCATCGGTGCGATCCACTCGGAAGTCTACCTGTTGAACGCGAACAACGGCTGGGGCGGGCGCGTGAGCTATCGCTACAGTGCTCCGGCGACGTGGCGCTGTGAGATTGACCGGCGGGTGAACTGTGACCCGGTGGCCTATCGGCGCCAGGTGGTGAACCGCTATGTCTACGATGGCGCGTACCCCACCGCAAACTGGGTGCGGACGCAGTATGGCTATGGCGAGGGGCTCTATCGGCGCTACAAGAATGATCCGGTCGAGTTTCTCGGCTATCCATCGGCATCGGTCGTGACCTACAAGCGCAACGACTACCGCAACGAAGCCAAGGTGACCGAGCATCGGTTCTACCGCAACAACGGCTATCGCGATCGGGGCGACATTGCCAACAACCCGGACCCGCGGCTCGGGCATACGGATCTCGAAAAGATCTGGCAACCGGGCACCAGCGGTTGTCCGCGGGCGAATCAATCCCGTGGGCGCTGTCTCATGGCCTACACCAACTACAGCTACCGTGCGCTCACCGGCAGTGGCAACAATTGGAACAGCACCAACAGCTACAGCGTGCGTCCCCGGTGGGTGCGCCAAGAGCAGGTGGTGCAGTGGGTCGATGGGGCAGAGAAGACGCAGCGATTCTTCTATGAGCCGAGCAAACAGAACAACCAGCAATTTGGCAATGTGACTCGTGTGGAGGAGTGGGCAGGGGGCGTGCAGCAGCGCGCCACGGAAACGTACTACTACCCCAACCGCGGTGCGCACCTGGTGAATCTACCGGCGCGGGTGCGGGTTCTGGATGGGGCAGGGCGCTGTGTGGCCGAGCAGCGGACCACCTATGATGGCAACGGGGGCAACTACAACCGAGCGCCCACCAAAGGCAATCCCTCTCGGCGGCAGCGAGCATTGACGGGCTGTGCGGGCAGCAGCTGGATTGGGGACAACGACAGTGGCTGGCAGATCACGCTGTTGAGCCATGACCGCTATGGCAATGTGACGCGGGAGATGCACTTTGGCACTCCCGTGCAAAGCATCGAGACCGAGTATGATGCGAGCTACCACCGCTTTCCGGTGCGACGCTGGAGTGGTGGGCACCAGGAGACGGCGCGCTACTATGGGGTCAATGGGCTGGCGGTGACTGATGGTCGCGCCCATTGGGGGCAGCTGGCCGAGTGGTGTGGGGTGAACGCGGTCTGCACACGCACCAGCTACGACAGCTTTGGCCGCCCGTTGCGCCAGTGGAACGGGGTGGCGGCAGGTGCGGCGTGGAACCAGTCGCCAGCCAGCGCCGCGGTGCACTATGGCTACTATGCTCGTGGTTATGGGGGCTCGCACACCAACTTTGTGGTGGCGTGGCACGCGCCGCGTTGCTACGGCAACTTTGTGCGCAGCCACTACAATGGGTTGGGGCAACTGGTGCAGGAGCAGCGTCCCCGGCAGGAGTGGCGCACGAACATTGACGGCTGTAACCCCGGCAGCTATGCGCCCGAGGTGGATGTCAACTACAGCTACGATGCGCTGGGCAACCGCATCTGGAGATCGGTGCCGGTGGCCACGGGCGGACGCGCGATTAACCGTGTGGCCAACTGGGGTGCAGGCTATAGCCGCACCGAGTATGACGTGTTGGGGCGGGTGAGCCGCACCCATGCGCCCAATGGCGAACGGCACGACTACGACTATGTGGGGCGAGCGATCTCCGTCGTCAATGTGGGGTTGGGCAATGATGGCAAACGGTTGGTGAAGTGGACGCAGACGGATGCGTTGGGCAACCTGCGGTCTGTGCGCAGCTACAACCCCAACGGCAGCGGGTGGCAGTTGGCGGGTCAGGTGATGCTGACCCATGATCTGCTCGGCAATTTGACGCAAGTTCGCCATCCCAACGGGATTGGCAGCACGACGCTGCACTATGACCTGGGCGGGCGCAAGACGAGCATGGATGACCCGGATCTGGGGCGCTGGCACTATGCCCACGACCGGCAGGGGCGGCTGACGCGGCAGACCGATGCACGGGGCAAGACGACCTGTCTCTACTACGATGGCTATGGCCGGCTGCGGGGCAAGCACTTCCGCACGAACACGAGTTGCCCCGGCAGCGTGAGCAGCTATGATGTTCGCTACACCTATGACCAACACCACGGTAGCGCCAACCGCAGCCGCGGGCAGTTGACCCAGGTCTACTATCAGCGGAGTGGCGGCTACTACAAGAATCTCTACTACAACAGCCAAGGGTTGTTGGTGCGTGAACAGGTGCGGATTCCTGGCCAGGGATTGCTCAACAGCTGGTATGGCTACGACCGCTACCAGCGCCCCACGACGTTGACCTATCCGGATGGTGAGGTGGTCACGACGTGGTACAATAGCATGGGCTTGCCCGCCAAGCTGGTGAGTGGTGCTTCCACCACCTTGGTGAATGGTACCATCAATGTGCATGCCGCGAGTGATGCGGTGAACTACGATGAAGCGGGTCGGTTACGCCAGATGCGATTCCCCGCTGGCGGTAACCTCTGGCAGACACGCAAGTATCATTCCTGGACCAGTGGCAATGGGCGACTTTGGGAGATTCGAATTGGGACAGGCAGTAACGAAGCTCAGCGTACCAACTATAATCAGTTACAGTTGGGCTATGCTTATGATAGCTTCGGCAATGTGATGGTGAACAGCGAACGGTTCGGGCTTGGTGCTTGGCCTCAGTATCGCCACTGTTATGATGGTCAGAATCGCCTGGTTCGCGCTTATGCCCAATATGCGACCAAACCGACAAAGATCCCTGCCTGTGATGGCAATTTACCCACAAGTGAACGCTATGCGTATGATGAGGTTGGACGCTTCAAGTACTTCAATACAACGGGAACGGACTATCGATACAAGACACCGCAAGATTCTGGCCATCAACACGGTGTCAAATGGATTGATATTAGTGACGGTAGCACGACGAATCAGACCGTGAAAATCCGAGCGCGGGGGAGCAATCCCAATCAGTGGCCGCGCATGGAATTGTGGATCAATGGTGTCAAAAAACAGACGTGGACGGTCACGACAGGCCGTTGGAGTGACTATACCGCAAGCGTGCCGCTGACTGGTCAGGATCAGATCGATGTAGTTTTTCCCAATGACAACCGTACGGGTGGCGTGGACGCCAATCTCTATATCGATTGGATCCAGGTGAATGGCGTCACCTATCAAGAGGGCCAGGCGATCATTGACCGAGGGGCGGGGAGCAATGCGTTTGATGGCAATGACATCCTCGTTGGCGGCAATCTCTATTGGAATGGTGCCTTGCGCTTTGTAGCTGGTGGCGGTGGCACTGCGTTGGGCTATGACGCCAACGGCAACATGAGTTACAAGTTGCAGCCCGGAGCGGCCATGCTCCATGAATGGAATCACGAGAATCGCTTGGCAACCGTCAAGCGCAACGGCGTCACCACTGACCAATACCTGTATGATGAGAATGGGCAGCGCATCAAGCAGACGAGCATGGCCGGCGGCACAACAGTCTATGTCAATGGACGGTATGAACTTTCAAATGAAGAGGTGTGGGTAGATGATGCGATTCCAGGCGGAGCCACGCTGACGAATGGCAAAGATGGCTGGAACTGGGACACAACCGAGAAGGTCTCTGGCCGCGCAGCCCACCGCTCGACTTTGCAAAGCGGCATCCATCAACACTACTTTACCAATGCCAAGGAGACAATGGCCATCAAGAGCGGTGATACGCTCTATGCCTATATCTATCTCGACCCGGACCACCCACCGCAGGCGGTGATGCTGCAATGGCATGATGGCGACTGGAATCAGCGGGCCTACTGGGGACAGAACCTGATCAACTGGGGAACGAATGGCACGAGCAGCCGGCGCTACATGGGGCGCCTGCCAGCGAGTGGCGGCTGGGTGCGGCTGGAGGTGCCTGCGGCGCAGGTTGGCCTGGCAGGGAAGACGGTCAATGGCCTGGCCTTTACCCTCTACGGTGGCCGTGCTTGGTGGGATCGGGCCGGTGTGCGCCGTGCGGTGCACGAGGTCACAAAGTATTACGCCTTTAACGGCCAACGGATTGCGAGGCGTCAGGACGGTGTGCTGACCTATCTGCACACGGACCACCTGGGGAGCACCTTGCTCGCAACCAACAGCAGCGGGGCAATGGTGGGGGAGCACCGCTATCGAGCGTATGGTAGCCGCCGCGGTGGCGATGAATTGGCAACTGACCACCGCTTCACCAGCCAGAAGCTGGATGGTACGGGGCTCTACTACTACAACGCC
Source organism: Caldilineaceae bacterium (assembly GCA_965228585.1). GTDB lineage: Bacteria > Chloroflexota > Anaerolineae > Caldilineales > Caldilineaceae > JAHBVH01. The sequence goes on along the minus strand of CBDDHX010000001.1, from coordinate 2,095,339 downwards.
AGGTACTATGACCCGGCGCTGGGGGCCTTTATCTCGCCGGATACCATCGTGCCGGACCCGACGACTCTGTTGGATTACAATCGGTATTCTTATGTGCGGGGCAATCCGCTCAAGTACAACGATCCCAGTGGGCATTGTGGTACACTAGCCGTGACAGGGGGCACAAGTGCCCCGCTTGATGTAGCCTGTTGGATAGCCATGGCGGAAGCAGCCGCAGCTGTCGCGGCTGTTGGTACCGGTGCTGTCGGTGCCGGGGCCTTTTTGGCCGCCGGTCTCTACGGCTATGAACAGACAACGTTCGAACTGCCCGACTATGACCACGCCTACGACATCCCCGGCACCGATCTGCAGGCATCGTCAATCGTCAACGGCTCGTCCACGGTACGCAGTGGCGTGCCGGTGATTGAGAGCGACGTTGAAGGCTTCACCCTAGTAAACCCACCGAGTGTAGAGCAACTGATCGTCACTTATAATCGACCCAGTGATCGGCATTACCTCAACAGGGTAACTCAAAGATCAGTTGCAAAGGATGTTAACACCGTTATTGAACTAGGAATAAACGTTAGTGCGGATGTCGCAGCAATCAATGCTGGTAACGCAACTCGTACAGGCGATAGATACACAGTCAATGGTAGAACATATGGCTACCACTCTAATGGAACTTTGTATCCCATTTCTGGGACTGGTTTACATCAATTGAATCGTCCAGCTTATAAAGCACTAGGTGTTTATAATAAATTTGGTGATTCTTCACGAGCTACAGAAATCTTGGATAACATGGGAATTAGTGAAACAGACAGGAGTTCAGCATTTGATGTGTGGAAACTTGGACAAACTCAATGACTTAGTTTTGGGAGATATCTTAATCGATAAAGTACTTTCACCCCTACATGTGCAGGTTACCTTATCCCGACTCTTGGGCATATCAGAAACTGATATCAAAATAGTTTCTGATATTTCCGGAGCGGACAGTGTTGATAATATTCAACTATTGTGTGAATTAAGTTCCACAAAGGGAGAATTCGCACAATTATTGTCCCTTTTTCCAAAGCAACTAAGTTTAGAGAAGTTTGACGGAGTATCATTAATGAAACAATTCTGTCGTGAATTAACCTGTCAAGTTCTCATACCGGATACGAGCTTAAATCCATTCTCGTATGTACTCATAAACAAGATGGGCGAAGTGTTTTTGGTTCATCTTAACCCAGAAAGGGAAAATGACAATCAGTATGTGATACTTGAAATAGTAGACAGACTAAAGTAACTGGTACTGACTGCAATTGAGGTTCTTCCCATAAGGTGAACAGGCGTTTAAACACCTGGCAGGTCGCTTGACAAGCTACGAAGAAGCGGGGTAAGCGGCCCACGCCGGCCACGCCATCCTCAAATCTGGCTACAGCTATGCACCCAGGGGGTCCCCGAATGGCAACTTGATTAGCCGCGCGGGAAGAACAGTGGCCTGGAACCACGCGAACCGCGCCCAGTGGGCACCCGAGAGCGTCAGCGGTGGCGGCCTGCCCACCGCTCGGCTTTGCAAAGCGGCACCCATCAACACTACTTACCCAATGCCAAGGAGACAATGGCCATCAAGAGCGGTGATACGCTCTATGCCTATATCTATCTCGACCCGAACAACCCACCGCAGGAGGTGATGCTCCAATGGAACGATGGCGACTGGAATCAGCGGGCCTACTGGGGACAGAATTTGATCAACTGGGGAACGAATGGCACGACCAGCCGGCGCTACATGGGGCGCCTGCCAGCGGGTGGCGGCTGGGTGCGGCTGGAGGTGCCTGCGGCGCACGTTGGCCTGGCAGGGAAGACGGTCAACGGCCTAGCCTTTACCCTCTACGGTGGCCGTGCCTGGTGGGATCGGGCCGGTGTGCGCCGTGCGGTGCATGAGGTCACAAAGTATTACGAATTTAACGGCCAACGGATTGCAAGGCGTCAGGACGGTGTGCTGACCTATCTGCACACGGACCACCTGGGGAGCACCTTGCTCGCAACCAACAGCAGCGGGACAATGGTGGGGGAGCACCGCTATCGAGCGTATGGTAGCAGCCGCGGTGGCGATGAATTGGCCACTGACCACCGCTTCACCGGCCAGAAGCTGGATGGCACGGGGCTCTACTACTACAACGCCCGCTACTATGATCCAGAGATCGGTGCGTTTATCTCGCCGGATACCCTGGTGCCGGATCCGACGAATCTGTTGGATTACAATCGGTATTCTTATGTGCGGGGAAATCCACTTAAGTACACCGATCCTACGGGACACTGTCCAAAGCCGCCTGAAGAATATGCCAATGCAATTTGTATTGCTGGTTTTATCCCGACAAAAGAGTCGCAAGGCTTTCCAGGTGGATGGATTATTTACCAAGCTGATGATCGAAACTTTTCTAGTGATTCAACGGGGCAGAGTTCACGCTTCTATCTCTGGGTTGATGCAGATTCCGGTGAGTTTATTGGTGATCCCAAAGAGAATGTTCATTCCACTGTACAGCTATTCCCAGAGCAAGAGTGGTTGGGTGGCGGCGTTCATGAGCCACGTGATTCACACAACAACTTTACGATCAAACAGTTTGAAGATGGCACAATCTACGTGACATATTCGGTTGTCTGTGCCGGACCCGGTTGTTTGGTGGCACCTGGCCCGGAAGGCGAGCTCTACTTCCAACCGAATCATAGTGGAACTTACGATGTGGCTGCATCAGTGGAGCGATTTCCTAATCTAGAAGGATATCACTGGAAAAAAGGTGAGTTGCAGGGCGACTCGCTTTTTCAGGTGCAGAACTTCTCTCAGCAAGAATTGTCAAATGATTTGGTACTTTTTGAAACAGGGATGAAGATGTTTGATTGGCAAGGACGTGATACCCTTCTATTGCAAAATGAAAACGAGTAGGATGGTGAATATTATGCTGAAGAAACGATTGACACCATCGCTTGCATTGACAGGAATGAAAAAAGGAGGGCGTGTTGGTTTTTATCTAGCATTGATCTACAACTTGCTATTTCCCGTTATCTGGTTCTATACAGATCCCTCCCGTTCTATTGCTGAGCCGGGATTGGCTTCTTTATTTACATCAATGATTGTTATGCCATTCTATGGTTTATTTATCGGTTGTTTGCCCGCAACCATCCTGGGAGGAATAACAGGATGGCTGGTTGGGAAAGTCTTTGATTTACTAGGAAAACAGCTTAAGCTCTTTCGCGGCTTGGTGATTGGAGCAGGGATGACAGTTAGCATTGCTCTCCTGATGAATTGGTTTGTCATATTTGATACACCCCAGCCATCGCACTGGCTGTGGAATTGGAGTTATCTCGTTTTACTTGGCATTCCCACTTCGATCTATATCGTAGCCTCCCCTGTGGTTTGCTATATTTTGTACAAAGAAATCAAAACATAATTCTTTACTGAATCGGCTGAATCTTGCTTCTGATCATGTAGCTTTGGCAACATCACCCGTCACCACGGCAACGATGAGTACACTCCTGGTAATCCGCTCAAGTACACCGTATCAATGATCCGGTTTAGTGGACAGTTGGGAAAGACAGAGACAATTCGGGTACGACTGTTCGAGAAGTAACACGTTGCCAATGTTGTTCAAAGACGATGGGTGCCTTGTCGTCGATAGCGCCATGGATCCGCGTGCGATTGTAAAATGTCTCGATGTAGTCGAAGATGCTCGTCTTGGCCACCCGTCTGAAGGGTAGTGTTCAAGATACACCAGCTCGGTTTTGAGCAAGGAGAAGAAGCTCTCCATGGGTGCGTTGTCATAGCAGTTGCCGACGCCACTCATGCTGACTTGCATCTGCGCTTTGGCGGGCAGTGTCTGATAGTCAGCACCCGTGTACTAACTGCCCCGGTCTGAGTGATGGGTCACTTGCGCAGGCATGATCTTGCGGGTCGAGATTGCCATTGTCAGAGCAGAGCGGGTCAAGCGTGTGCTCATGCGTGCAGCCATGGCCCAGCCGAGAATACGTCGCGAGCAGAGCTCCATGACGCGCTTTCTGTTTGCCAAAAACAGGTATTCTTATGTGCGGGGCAATCCGCTCAAGTACAACGATCCCAGTGGGCATTGTGGTACACTAGCCGTGACAGGGGGCACAAGTGCCCCGCTTGATGTAGCCTGTTGGATAGCCATGGCGGAAGCAGCCGCAGCTGTCGCGGCTGTTGGTACCGGTGCTGTCGGTGCCGGGGCCTTTTTGGCCGCCGGTCTCTACGGCTATGAACAGACAACGTTCGAACTGCCCGACTATGACCACGCCTACGACATCCCCGGCACCGATCTGCAGGCATCGTCAATCGTCAATGGCTCGTCCACGGTACGCAGTGGCGTGCCGGTGATTGAGACCGACGTTGAAGGCTTCACCTTGCTCGATCCGCCACAACTGGAAGAACTGGTGGTTCCTGCCAAATGGCTGGGCGAGAATATAAAAATACAAGGAATTAGTGGTAGTGGCAGTACCAAAGGCTACACCAGGGCTACTACGGATTTACCAGGCGGACTAAGAGGTGCACAAGAAGCGTTCAAGGCGCTTACTGGTAATATGCCTCGGATAAATGATCCGCAAGCACTAGCTCCGACAGATGTGTACATTGAATCGGGAAAAATCGAAGTGTATTTCAGACCGACTAGTCGTTCCGGCTCGGCCGTTTTGGAAATAATTGATCATGGGAGCAAGACCAATGAGAAAATTCACTTCAACTAAAGACGTTTCTGTCAACGAACTCATATGGTTGCTGAATGAGTGGGAAGATAACACATTAAGCAGAGATGAAGTGCTGTACTTAGCCGAAGAGATAGATGAACTTTATCCAACGGGTTGGCCATCTTATTCTCGAACAGATTCTCGGTCGGTACTATTTGGTGTTTTAGATTTGCTAATCACCTTACATATACAGCCAATTTTAAAGGAAGATATTCCCTACATTCGAAATTTTCTAATTCAGGGTCAAACACAACCTACTGAAGCATGGAAAGTTATGACTACATATTGGAGTCATGTCGATCGGGAACAGCGACTCAGGGACATGTATGGTCACAACAAAATCCTCTAGTTGGGGCCCAGTCTACCTTTTACCATAATGCGACTAGCGTTGGGAACGGGGCGGGCACTCTAGCTCGACGGATTTTGCTTGTGAGTGTGACAGCTTTGGCAACGTCAGGCAGCACCATGACAACCATGGCTACCACAGCTTTGGCTACGATGAGCAGAACAGACTCTCGGGTGCCTATGGCTATGATAGCGCGGGTCGCCTGACAACTTATGAAGGAGCGGCGTACGCGGCCTACGCCGGCCACGCCATCTGCAAATCTGGCTACAGCTACGCACCAAGGAGTCCCCGAATGGCAACTTGATTAGCCGCGCGGGAAGAACATTGGCCTGGAACCACGCGAACCGCGCCCAGTGGGCACCCGAGAGCGTCAGCGGTAGCGGACTGCCCACCACTCGGCCTTGCAAAGCGGCATCCATCAACACTACTTACCCAATGCCAAGGAGACAATGGCTGTCAAGAGCGGTGATACGCTCTATGCCTATAGCTATCTCGACCCGGACCACCCACCGCAGGCGGTGATGCTGCAATGGAATGATGGCGACTGGAATCAGCGGGCCTACTGGGGGCAGAACCTGATCAACTGGGGAACGAATGGCACGAGCAGCCGGCGCTACATGGGGCACCTGCCAGCGAGTGGCGGCTGGGTGCGGCTGGAGGTGCCTGCGGCGCAGGTTGGCCTGGCAGGGAAGACGGTCAACGGCCTAGCCTTTACCCTCTACGGTGGCCGTGCCTGGTGGGATCGGGCCGGTGTGCGCCGTGCGGTGCATGAGGTCACAAAGTATTACGAATTTAACGGCCAACGGATTGCAAGGCGTCAGGACGGTGTGCTGACCTATCTGCACACGGACCACCTGGGGAGCACCTTGCTCGAAACCAACAGCAGCGGGACAATGGTGGGGGAGCACCGCTATCGAGCGTATGGTAGCCGCCGCGGTGGCGATGAATTGGCCACTGACCACCGCTTCACCGGCCAGAAGCTGGACGGCACGGGGCTCTACTACTACAACGCCAGGTACTATGACCCGGCGCTGGGGACGTTTATCTCGCCGGATCCGATTGTGCCGGATCCGACGAATCTGTTGGATTACAATCGGTATCTGTATGTCCGTGGCCGACCGCTGAATATGAATGATCCCAGTGGGCACGAACCACAATGTGATGTTGGTACATCAGCGTGTGATGTTGAGTGGGGACTCTGGCGACAGTATCAGAACACCGAGCGTGCATGGGGTTCGTGGGAGAGGTTTCAACAGGGGTATAATCACTACGCACAATATGCAGCCAACCCGGAGAAACTTCTTCTTGATCGGCTAGTCGCCAATCGGGTCATTGGTGGAGATTTTGACAGCGCTCTTCAAAATATCGGGGTGGCACAAAACTATGCCGAAAGCGTTCTACATGAAGGACTCGAACAAAAGATCGATCCTAGCCTTGCACTGGGTATGTTGGATTACTTACAAAGTCAAGTCGATGATGCTACGTATGCGCAAGCTGCGCCGGTTGTTCTTGCTGCTGCCGGCTTGGCTGATATCAATGGAGTACCTTCACGTAGAGGAATAATACGCGGTGCTCAATTGCCAACAAGTGGAAGAATTCGCTATGTGCCACCTGAGAACTGGCGTCCGACTCAACCATTACCAAGAGGACCCCAAAATGGGTACATGGATACATTTGACAATGAATGGGTTAGAGGGCCATCGCGAACACTGGGGCAGCCGTTTGAATGGGATGTTCAATTGTCCAGAACAGGACAAGCACAGTTAGGATGGGCATCCCGTGATGGCAGATATCTTAACGTATCCCTTGACGGACACATCACTCATTAAAGGAGTAGATATGAAGCCAAAATTTGAGTTTTACGAGATAGTTAGAGTGGGCGGTCGAGAATGCCCTCCACCGCTGGTTGGCATGCTAGGTGCAATAGTTGGCCGTTCCCGAGCTGAAGACGGACAATGGTTCTATTCAGTGTCCTTTGATGAACTGGACAGAAGCTGGTTTTTATCAGAAGGTACTTTGGAGGCTACGGGTATTTATCGCACGCGAAGCGATTATTATAGTGGAGAGCGTCTTCAAGTACTTGTCGATCCTAAAACAGGTGAAGGAAAGATAGCCAGTAAGAGTTAAAGAGCGATTCATGTGTGTTTCAAAGACGGGCAGTTTATTGCCCGTCTTTTTTGAACTTGAGTTTCGAACCAGGTAGAGGTAGCGAACATTAACAACTGAAAAGGAATCGGCAACAATGGGTAGCGTCGAACAGAAAGGAAAAGAGAGCCATGATCGACCGATTCCGAAAAGAAGTATACCAGAGTGTTGAGCAAAGAGGTGGCACTATGACAACGCGGGCTAGAACAGTTTTAGTTATGACGACCAACGTTGTCTCGTGTATGCCCGCAGCTTTATCGCCAAGTGCGCCCATGTAAAGCCTTCTAAGGTTCCCAAATGGCTCAACGGTCACCCAGTAGTACTGCTTCGGCACCATGCGCCACCCAAAAGAATACCCACATGAAGCGCGGCAGCACCGTCAGCTACTTGCACAGTGACCGGGAACCCGCTGGGTGAAGCAGCACAGTGCTCGAAACCAATACCGCCGGCCATGTCAGCGCTGACCAGCGGTACCGCGCCTATGGCCGTCAGCGCGACAGTGGCCCCGTTGTCACTGACCACCGCTTCACCGGCCAGAAGTATGATGGTACGGGACTCTACTACTACAACGCCAGGTACTATGACCCGGCGCTGGGGGCGTTTATCTCGCCGGATACCATCGTGCCGCGCCCAGGGGGCTCCCGGACGAATCTGTTGGCCTTTAACAGATATATGTATACCCTCGGCAACCCGCTCCGCTACACCGATCCCAGTGGACACTTCTGGGAGACGGTGGCCGATGTTGCCGCTATCGGTTATGATGTCTACGATATCTATGAAAATGGCTGGAGTTGGGGACGGGCCGGGGCGTTAACGGCGGACGTGGTTGGGGCGGCCGTGCCCTTTATGCCGGCACCAGGGGCTTGTGTGCGGTGGTGTGACGATGTGATGCGCCACAGCGGTGATGGCACTCGCTGGGTCGGGGAGAGAGCCACGGAAGGTTGGCAGGCCACGCAGCGTTTCTTCGGCAAGGGCGACGCGGCGACCAACGGTGCCAAGGTGGCAACCGACTGTCTCACCAACAGCTTTAGCGGTGACACGCTAGTCATGACCGCCAGCGGTGCCAAACCGATTGCTGAGTTGGTGGAGGGCGACCTCGTCCTCGCCTTTAACGAAGCTAATGGCCAGCTCGAAGTCCACCCGGTCACGGATACCATCTCCCATATCGACCCGGAGATTGTCCTGTTGACAATTGACGGCGAGGTGCTTGAGACCACAGCCGGGCATCCCTTCTATGAGATGGACACGGTGCCTGGGCTGGTCGTGGGCCAATATCACCGTCGCTGGACCGATGCTGGTGCGTTAGAAGCTGGTGACTTGGTGTGGCAGGCGGATGGTACCACGGGTGTGGTGGAAGCGGTCGAGGTTGTTGACCGGCCACAGCGAATGTACAATCTCACCGTTGCCGAGGCGCATACGTTCTTCGTGGGCGATGGGGCGTGGTTGGTACATAATTGTGGAGGTTTGATTGCAGGCACTAGAGGGCTTGACCATTCATTTGATCGACATGCACATGAATGGTGGGGCATGATGAAACCAAGCGGGGAAGATGCCGCTAGGTTTTCAGCAAATTATAAATCGCAGTGGCAAGAACTAGTTGAGCGCGCTTCGAATAGCGGGAATGTGGTAGATTGGAGTACAGGTGGTGATGCAACTAGGCTTCATCTTGCCTTTATAGATGGTAAACATTTTGCCGTACAGTTTTTTACCGAGGGGGATAGAGCTGGCGAACTGGCAACCGCATTCATACCTAACTCTGATCAGCTTCGTGCTATCAATGAACTGCTGAGAAGATAAGTAATTTTGCGTGGTCGGGCTTTTAGCGAATGTTGAAGCCCGACAGTTTTGAAGAAATGAGAGTAGTATGAAAGAACCGATAGGAGAGTTACTCCATTTAAGTTTTTATCTACCTGAACAATCGCCGAATGCTGCGCTGGCTGCGTTAGTGGAGGCATTGTTGCAGAACGGTGCCGATTTCTCAGGGATTGCTCGAGGATGCAAGCTAGATAATCAGGACAAGGAATATTTTATGCCCGAAGCGCGAATTTATCGCAGTGAGCAGCTTAAAGTAGGAAATATACAAGAGTTCCATTCTTGGTTAAATTCGAGAGAGGTTCGTGTTCTTGAGGTATTGATGAAGAATGCAAGCGATACAAAGCGGAGTGAATGTGCAGTAGTGACCTATGGAAGTATTTCTGAAATGGCGGCTAAACGGGATGTCCCATCAGTAAGTATTCTATCCACAGGTGATCTGTTTTCGCTCGCAAGACTTCCCGTATCCAACTCGAAGAAATATGCTAACAAAGCAAAAAAGGCTGGACAGAAAACTTATGCCCGGTTGAAAACCATTGTTGAAGCAATAAATCCAGCTTACAGCTCAATCACCATAGAATGGCCTTTAGAATCCCCATCAGATTTAAAGAGCGATCCCAGAAGTTTAGCCTTTCGAGATTTTTATATTAAGGAGGCATTTGTGGGAACTGATCAAATTGGGTTGATTAAAAGCCTATTTGAGGGTGCCTATATTGAAGAACTAGGTAAAGGAATCTATGTTTCATGTACAAAAGAGTTTAATCCCAAAGGTGTCGAAGTCAATAAAGCACTATCGCCATGGAATACTATTAGTACTGAAGTAGGAAAAATGATTGCAAATACAGTTCCAAAGTAAAGTAGCTCAACTAACTGTAGCGAACTGGGAAATATGCATCTTGGTCTATTTTTTACATTGCTCCATAAGTTGTCCTGCTGACCATCAATAGCGAGATGTTGTAGACCACTCGTGAGCATCCCTTCTATGAACTGGACGCGGTGCCCGGGCTGGTCGTGGGCCAATATCACTGTCGCTGGACCGATGCTGGTGCGTTAGAAGCTGGCGACTTGGTGTGGCAGGCGGATGGTACGGCCGGTGTGCGCCGTGCGGTGCATGAGGTCACAAAGTATTACGCCTTTAACGGCCAACGGATTGCAAGGCGCCAGGACGGTGTGCTGACCTATCTGCACACGGACCACCTGGGGAGCACCTTGCTCGCAACCAACAGCAGCGGGACAATGGTGGGGGAGCACCGCTATCGAGCGTATGGTAGCAGCCGCGGTGGCGATGAATTGGCCACAGACCACCGCTTCACTGGCCAGAAGTATGATGACACCGGGCTCTACTACGACAACGCCAGGTACTATGACCCGGAGATCGGTGCGTTTATCGGGTGCCCCTTGGGCGCGGATACCCTGGTGCCGGATCCCACGAATCTGTTGGATTACAATCGGTATTCTTATGTCCGTGGCCGACCGCTGAATATGAATGATCCCAGTGGGCATCAAGGGGTTGATGTCGGTCCATATCTTGATCCTGGTAGCAACTGCTGGCACTGGTGCGGCGTTGCGACCCTGAATCCACAGCCTCATCCAATGGCAGGACCACCGGATCTGCCGACGCTAGAACAGGTTCATACGGCGTTGGATGCTGTTGGCATGGTTGATCCAACAGGAATTGCGGATGGTGCCAATGCCCTAATCTATATAACTAAAGGTGAGCACGCAAATGCAGTACTTTCTGCGGCTGCACTCATTCCGCTGGGAGACGTTCTCAAGGCAGGAAAGTATGCTGATGAAGCAGCCGAAATTGCTGGCGGAAATGCAGATGAAGTGGTCTACGGTGAACGTGTGTTGAAACGAATGGCTGACAACCCTGATGATTTAGGACACAATTTTCCCACTTTATTTGATGCAGACATTCTTTGAGGAACGCCATCAATCACAAGGGCAAATGGACAACGAGAGTTTCTCAAAAGAGGAAGTTTAAACAAATGGTGTGTATCACGTTACCCTTAGCAAAGATGGCAAGACTATTACTCATCGATTCTTCATCAATGAATCTGATTGGGATAGGTTTTCTACAAAACATGGTTTGCCAGAATGGGAGGATATACCATGAACGCTGAGAATCGACTTGTTTTTGAATTGCAAGGGAAAGGCTATGATGAACAAGCTACCATAACCTTTAGTGACACAAAGTCTATCTTGCTCTTTGGCGAACTTTCTTATCTGTTAGTTAGTTCCTATGATGATGAACTTCAAATGAATCTGAATTTTGGTGGCAAACTATTCCTTCCACATGTGATAAGAAGTTGGGGTAACTTGCTGATTTTAGTCCCTAAGTTCTATAGTGTAGATTCTGGGCGATATCCAAGCAAAAATATGTACCTAGACATTTGCAAATACTTGACCTTATCCTTGCATCGTGTGTTAGCCTTTCCAAGGACAGATTTGTTCCATTTATGGAGTCAACTAAACTATGATCTCTCGGAGCTAGAACAAATCCATGAAGTAAGTCAAGGTGAGCTTATTCAGATGTGGATGATTGGCAGTGGTTATCAGATTTATGAGTCTAGTACCCCCTTCGAGATTGACACGTACGCGAGAGAAGTGCTGACACATATAATTGCTGAAGAATCTCCTCTGGAAATTTCTATCAAACATATAATTTCAAGGTTAATTGATAAAAAAGTAAGTTTGAGGTCGCTACCATTAGCGGCAAAGGTGGATCGATACCACCTCGTCTATCTAATAAATAGGAACAATTTTGTCACTGAATGGAGAGCACTAGCTGTAGATGGTTCAAACGTTTACATAGTTATAGGTCATTACTTGCTAAGCATTGATGTGCTGTAGAATTCACTACCCATCGGATTTCATAGTAGGACTATGTTGCAAAATCCGCATGAGAGCAAGTTCCGAAAACTGTGCCTCTCCTAATGAAATGGATAGGCAGTGAAATACCCAGGATAACGGCTGCCAATTACCACCCATCACTACGAGAATCATGGGTATAAGACATTCACTCACGAGGGGCAAAACCGCTGACGAATAGCGCTATGGCTACGAAGAGGCGGGGTCCGCGGCCTACGCCGGCCACGCCATCCTGAAATCTGGCTACAGCAATGCACCCAGGGGGTCCCCGAATGGCAACTTGATTAGCCGCGCGGGAAGAACAGTGGCCTGGAACCACGCGACCCGGCAGCACGACCACCTACTACCCCTTTGCCCACCGAGGTTCCCCCATAAGGTGGACAGGTAGTTGAATGCCCAACGTGATGGATAAGGATTGTCTAGCCGTCAGGATATCTCGTGAGTGTAGCCAGGTGCACGGTCGCGTCAAGGGGCGCTGCGCTTGGCTGTCCGCCTATGATGCCGCTTATCTGGAGCTTGGGTTGCGGCGCAGGCTGCGACTTTCGACGCTGGATAAAGCGCTTCAGAAAGCAGCGGAAGCGGAAAAGGTGTTCTTCGCGATGGAGTAAATAGTGTTCGATTCTATCAAGGGCGCAATCTACATTCTCAGTGGTCCTTGCCACTTAAATCAGTGCCGCACTTTTCATGGTAACTTTTTGCTGCCCGATTGGTACTTCTTTCTGAACGGTTAATGTCGCAGCGCACGGTTTCGACTTCGCGCACAGTTAAAAGGGGAACCGATGGATCGAATTGAGCAGTTTGAACGTAGCTTGCAGCCCTTCGGTAATATCAATCACCAGCAAGCAGACCAACACCTCACCAACCGCATGCACTATTATGGGGTTCCAGCCGTCAGTATTGCACTGATTCACGATGGACTGCTGGCATGGTCACGCGCCTATGGCGTCCGCGATCTGACCAGTTTGGCACCGACTACTTCAGAAACGCGTTTCCCTATTGCCTCGATTACCAAGCCGATTGTCGGTCTGGCAGTTTTACGCTTGGTACAGCAGGGAATGCTGGATCTGGATGTCGATGTGAATTACTATCTGACTTCCTGGAAACTACGAGACAGCCAGCATACGCAACAGAATAAAGTCACGTTGCGCCACTTGTTAAGCCATAGTGCCGGTACGACCGTGTTTGGGTTCTGGGGCTATCGTCCCTCCGGCCCGATTCCAACTCTGTTACAGGTATTAGACGGCCTTCCGCCCGCCAATACTGCGCCGGTGCGGGTTGCGACGCCACCCGGCAGCCGTTGGAGCTACTCTGGTGGCGGCTACTGTATCATCCAACAACTGCTATTCGACGTGCTACAGCGGTCTTTTCCGGAGCTGATGACTGATCTGATCCTGGCACCGTTGGAAATGGACAACAGCCTTTTCACTGTGCTTCCGCCATCGGAAGAGCAGGCGATCACCGCCTGCGGGCATGATGCTACCGGCGCACCGATTGCGGAACAGTGGCGGGCCCATCCTGAGCTGGCTGCCGGGGGCTTGTGGTCAACGCCAGCCGACATTGCAAAATGGGTGCTGGCGGTACAACATGCCCATGCTGGTCACGACGTACCATTCATCACGCGCGAAATTACCCAACAGCTGTGTACCCCACAGATCAGCAATTGGGGACTAGGACCAGCTATTGATGGTAATGGTGCAACTGCTCGATTTACACACGCCGGGGGCAAGCTCGGCTTTCGCAGCTACATGGTGGGATATTGTGAGCGAGGACAGGGCGCAGTAATTGCTACCAGTGGCGAACGAGGTGATCATCTCTGCGTGGAAATCGCTCACAGTCTGGCGCGTCTCTATGACTGGCCGGATTATTATCATTATCTAGATAGCCAATAATGTTACAGATGATGCCCTTGTGCTGGATACAGCATTTCAGTTTTTGCTTCTTAAAAAGGAACGTTTTCTGGAAACACAGATTGCCACGAATGATGTTCATGGCAATCTGTGTACTTTGCGGCGAAGTTAGACTATTGTGACGATTGTCATTGATACTGGCTAGTTGTAGGCACTCAATAGATCGTTCACAAAAGTAAGAGTACATTAACAACCAAAAATTTCCCTAGATCGTTCAAAAGGGAGAAGAGTCAAGCGGTGTCTCTCCACTCAGCGACAATTAGAAAGGGTGTTGAGAGGAGTGAAGTGATTGAGGTTCTCTCAGTAAAATGGACAGGCGGTTAAACACTTGGCAGGTCGCTCAACAAGCTACGAAGGGGCGGGGTACGCGGCCTATGGCGGCCAGAGCGACAGTGGCCCCGTCGTCACAGACCACCGCTTCACCGGCCAGAAGCTGGACGGTACGGGGCTCTACTACTACAACGCCAGGTACTATGATACGGAGATCGGTGCGTTTATCGGGTGCCCCTTGGGCGCGGCACGATGCTATCCGCGCCCAAGGGGCACCCGGACGAATCTGTTGAATTACAATCGGCAATATGTACACTTGCGATTGGTCGCTGAAGATGAATGACCCGAGTGGCCACGAACCCCAATATGATGTTGGTACATCAGCGTGTGACGTTGAGTGAGGACTCTGGCGACAGTATCAGAACACCGAGCGTGCATAGGGTTCGTGGGGGAGGTTTCAACAGAGGTATAATCACTACACACAATATGCAGCCAACCCGGAGAAACTTCTTCTTGATCGGCTAGTCGCCAATCGGGTCATTGGTGGGGATTTTGACAGCGCTCTTCAAAATATCGGGGTGGCACAGAACTATGCCGAAAGCGTTCTACATGAAGGACTCGAACAAAAGATCGATCCTAGCCTTGCGTTGGGTATGTTGGATTACTTACAAAGTCAGGTCGATGATGCTACGTATGCGCAAGCTGCGCCGGTTATTCTTGCTGCTGCGGCTTGGTTGATATCAATGGAGTACCTTCACGTAGAGGGATAATGCGCGGCGCTCAATTGCCAACAAGTGGAAGAATTCGGTATCTCCCACCCAAGAACTGGCATCCAAGTGAACCACTGCGCAGAGGTCCAAATAATGGATATGTTAACAGATTCAACAATGAGTGGGTAAGAGGACCGTCCAGAACATCCGGCCAATCCTTTGAATGGGATGTACAGTTGTCTAGAACAGGACAGGAACACTTTGGATGGCATCTCGTAATGGAAGACATTTGAATATATCTCTAGACGGACATGTAACTCATTAAGGAACAAAAATGGCAGCAAAATACCAATTTTATGAAGTAGTACGTATATGTGAGCACTGTCAGTTTAAAGAAATAGCTGGGTTACGGGGCGCAGTCCTTGGAATTGCACAAAATAGTCAGGGGGAGTGGGGATATGCTGTTAGCATAGATAAACTTGATGAAACCTGGGATTTACCAGAAAGTGACTTAGAACCCACAGGGATCATGCGAACCCGAGAAGAGTACTATGATGAAAGCAGCATTCGAGTAGTAGTCGATCCTAAAACAGGTGAAGGAAAGATAGCTAATAAGAGTTATTGGCAATGGGAGTTACTTTAGGGGCTATTTTACTCAATTCTGCCTCCTCATCGACAGCGAAGGAGCAGCAAGAGAAGCAGGACCATCAAGGGAAAGTTCGAGACCAGAGAGATGAGTAAAGATTCCAACAAAAAACCATTCGACATTGATCTGATCATGGCGCGGCTGCGTGAGGCCGTTGTGCCCTATCCCAAAGCCGCGATGTTTGCGTTGGCCAACGAGGGGTACAAGTCAGTCTTTGAACAGCTGATCTCGTGCATGATCTCGATCCGCACGCGTGACGAGACGACGATCCCCTGTGCACACAAACTCTTTGCGTTGGCCCGCACCCCGGCAGCCATGGTGAAGCTGAGCGTAGATGAGATTGACGCGGCTATCGAACAGAGCACCTTCCACGAGCGCAAAGCGAGCCAGATCCAGAAGATTGCCGAGGCAGCGCTCGCACAACATGATGGAGAACTACCCTGTGATTATGAGATCCTCACCAGCTTTGCCGGCGTTGGCCCCAAATGTGCCAATCTGACGCTGGGCGTGGCGTGCAACGTGCCCTCGATCAGTGTGGACGTGCATGTCCATCGGGTCACCAACCGCTGGGGCTATGTGGAGACCAATTCTCCCGTGGCCACCATGCGGGCGCTGGAAAAAGCGCTGCCCCGCGACTATTGGATCGAGATCAACAGCCTGCTCGTACCCTTTGGCAAGCACATCTGCACCGGCAGCCGTCCACGCTGTTCAAGCTGTTCGCTGCTGTCCATGTGTCGGCAGCGCGGGGTGAACGCACCCCGCTGATTGCCGCGTGAGACGAGCCCGATCTAATCACGAGCTGCGAATTTGTGCGCTTTCCCAGCGCTAGGGAAGAGTAGCGCTAGGAAAGAGTAGCGCTAGGAAAGAATAGTGGTGGGGCTGTTCCCTTCCCGCGGTTCCAGGTGGACCAACGCTTCACCAACATTAGGTATTCGTTCCCGGATGGCTGCTTGTAGTTGGGTGCTCAGATCGTGGGCTTCGGCCAGCGATAAGGCCCCATCGGCCAACACTTCCACCGTGATGAAGAGCCGCCCCTCTACCTGGCGCACGTGAATGTCGTGGGGATCGTGAAGATGGGGCACCGCCGCGGTGGCCTGATCGACCGCGATCACAATGCGCTGTCGCAAGCCAGCGGTCACGCGGGCCGCGGGCAATACATCGACGTTGGCTGGCTCCAGATGGCTGTGAATTGATGTGAGTTGGGGCAGCCGCTCCAGCAACAGTTGCTCCAGTTGGTCGACCTGATCGTGTGCCGAGGCCAGGGTGAGATTGGGATCGACACCCACGTGCAGATGTAGGCTGAGGAGATCATCAACCGATTGCACCCACCATTCATGAACAGTCACGCCCAGCTCCTGTGCCGCGAGCTTGGTGGCGCTATAGAGATCGGTGGCTTCGTCGGGGCCGCGCGCGGCTTCGGCGTGTACGGTCACATCGCCAACACCGGGCAGATAAAAGAGACGCCGCCGCACCTCGTCGGCAATTGCGTTGGCCTCCTGCATGGAAAGCTGGGCCGACACCCGAACGTGTAGATCGATGGCCACGTTGTCAACTGGTCCCCGGCTGCGAATGCGGTGATAACTTTCGACGCCAGCCACATCCGCCACCACATCACCAATCGCGGTGGCATCAAGTGGTGCCCGGTCGACCAACGCTGGCACATTTTCGCGCACGGTGGTGATGCCGATTTTCCCGATAACGCCAGCCACCAACAACGCCACCACTGGATCCGCCCACAAATAGCCCCATTGCACCAATCCCAACCCAGCCAACACAGTCGCGCTGACCCCAATACTGGCGAGGGTGTGGCGTGCATCGGCGCGCAGCACTTCACTCTCCAGTTGGTCGGCTTTGCGCAGTTCCCACCAGCCAGCACAACCTTGCACAAACACGCTGAACAGCAGTGCGGCAACACTCCACCTGTTCACCGTCACAGCCGGCGGTGCCAAGAGCCGACCGATTGCGCCCGTGGCCAGCTCCCAGGTGGTGACGAAGAGTGCGGCAGCAATGAAGAGCGCGGCCAATGTCTCGAACTTGCGGTGTCCATAGGGATGCTCTTCATCGGGCGGCTGGCTGCTGATACGCACGGCGATCAACCCAATGATATTGGCGATGCCATCGAACAGTGTGTCCAGCCCATCCGCGATCAGACTCAGCGCGCCAGTCCACAAGCCGACGCCGAGTTTGGCGAGCGTGGCCAGCAGATTCAGCAAAAAGGTGAGAATGAGCACAGTTTGAATGGCGCGGTAGTTGCGTTTCACTGGTCTTTCTTCGCTCCGTCTATATCCTGATTCTCTCATTTTCACGGGTGCTGGCAAAGTCGCTTGCTGCCTCGCCCGGAAGCTTGGGAGATGCCACCGTTACCGCTCAACTTTAGTATCCCGTCGTGAAATTCTCTGCATCGACGTAGCCGGCTCAGGTGGTTTGCGCACCACAACTAAATTTCAGCATGGGCGCTTGATAAAGCTGAGATTCCTCCCGTCGCCACCAATTTGGCGTTATTTGTTTTCACACAGTTGATTGCCAGCAGAATAACGAACAACAGAGAGCCAGGCCACGCGGCAAAACCACCGCAAGAGTACCACGACGGAAAGCTTTTAAGAAATTATTAGGAAATTCTACAGTGGCCTTTAAGAGCGACCTGTTATGCTTCTGCCTAGAACCAATTCTGCAATCAGTTGTGTCTCCCATCACGGCTTTGGATGATCGACGACACAAAATATCAGGAGAGGTCTTGTATCAGCGGTGTCACGTGGCATAGAGTGAGAGGTCAGCAATGAAGTCAGCAACGAACAAGCAAATCACGGTCCTACTGGTTGAAGACAATCTTATATTGCGTGAAGCCATGCGCGATCTGCTGGAGGCAATCCACCCGGACTGGCACGTTGTCGAAGCAGAAAATGGGCTGGAAGGGATAGAGCTTGCCCGCCACACCCGGCCAGATGCCATTGTCCTTGATTTCAACATGCCCATTATGAATGGCTATGAGATGGCGATTCGGCTACAGCAGAAGCCGGAGACGAGTCGCATCCCGTTGATCCTGAACAGCAGCGAAGATGTTGATAATCCTCTCATTGTCCGCCTGCGCAGTATGTGCCAGGCAGTATTGAGCAAACCTTTTTCCTTACACGACATTGAATATACATTCAATCATGTCGTTGGACAACCCGCAGGGTCACTGCAACCGGCGCTGGCCTGAGATGGCTCAATGCGCAACAAATTGTTGTCTACAGTGCGGTTGGCTTGAAAACGGTAAATTGCCCGCTTGCCGGAACTACTGTTTTCAAACAAAGCCCACTTTAATATAGTTACCCGTAGCATAGGTACCTGTAACCTGCATGATTACCTGTAGGAAGCGTAATGTTGGAGGGTCGTCGACCTGAGCAGATCGTTGCACTGGAAAATCGAGCAGCAGATCGAGAACTGACTGGCGCTTGACAATTTCATGAGTAGCCACCGAGAGGACACCGAGTTGTGTCCTCTTTTTGTTTGACGTGATTCTCTATCGAGTACTCATGCTAATTGAGCAATCATGGTAACGTTGCACAATCGTGGAATTAGCGTTCTCCAACGCTGAACGTGCGCATTCTCTCATGCGCACCGCGCAAGGTGCAAGATCTATTTGCTTTCCCTGTAAACAGGAATCGGTCATCGTGACGGGGAATGATGAAGAATTCGGCGCTGGCTCCAGTGACAAGCGTCGCATGAGTGAATCAGAATAGACAGTGTCAACGAAACTTTCTGTTTTCAATGTCCGCCCCGGCGTGAACATATGGGGCTAGCAAGCGACTAACGGAACCATCAGCAATTGTTTCGCAGATGCGCATTAGGAAATACTCGTTTTCATAGTCACTTAAAACTACTAGTCACTTAAAACTAATTAAAAACATTAAAACAATTTTATTTGACAAAATTGCTGTAATCGGCTATCATTGGGATTGTATGGCCAACTAATAAGCAACGGCCTTTGAGGAGAAAGTATCTATGTCACTTGGCGCACATCAGAATCGTGAATCCGCCACATGGCAAATCATCGAGCACATACAACGCAACGGGTCGGCTACGATCAAAGATTTGGAGCAGTTGCTGGGTATCACGACCACAGCTGTCCGGCAACACCTGAATACTCTGCTCAATGAAGGGTATATTGAACGCAAAGCTGTTCACACCGGTGTGGGTCGTCCACACCACGCCTATGCGGTAACAGATAAGGCACAGGAGATCTTTGCTTGTCACTGCGATGATCTGGCGTTGACCCTGCTCGAAGAGGTCTTTGCCTTGGAAGGGGTGGAACGCACCAATCTGCTGCTGGCCCGGGTCGGCAACCGTCTGGCCGACAAATATCAACAATCTGTTCGCTCGGATCTCTTGATGGAGCGAGTCGATGAGTTGGCAATGGCGCTCTACCGGCGTGGTGTGTTGACTGATGTTCAGTCACAGGACGACAATACCTTTGTATTGCACACCTACAACTGTCCTTATCATGAACTGGCCCAAGAGCACCGTGAAATCTGTGAAATGGATGAGGCTATGTTGCGGCAGGTGCTTGGTTCGGATGTAAACCTGACCAACTGCATGATGGACGGCCATCAAGGTTGTTCTTTTGTGGTTTCGCAAAAGCCAGCTGGTGATGGTGAGTAGGTCGTAACGGTGTCCGCAAGGTTTGCAGCAGGTAGTTTGCAGCAGGTAATGTGATCAGCTTGTTCGCAACTGAACAGTAACAGCCTGTTTATAGTCTGTTGTTTGCAAGCAGTTTGCCGGTGGTTATGCTTGGTCGGTAAATCCTGATGGTCTCTACCATAGACCATCAGATTCGTATATATAATAAAGCGCTCATGGTTTCCATGGGCCAACGAAAATGTGCAGAAAAATTAGAGTATGAGGAGCAGGTATTCATGAGCGTTCTTGAAATTCGTAATCTCCATGCCACGGTGGAAGATACAGAAATCCTAAAAGGGGTTGATTTGACCTTGCGCAGCGGTGAAGTTCATGCGCTGATGGGGCCAAATGGTTCGGGAAAGTCAACCCTGGCCTATGTCATGGCTGGCCATCCTCACTATGAAGTGACCGAAGGTGACATTTTGGTTGACGGTGAAAGTCTGCTCGATATGGAAGCGGACGAGCGCACGAAAGCCGGAATCTTTCTGGCCTTTCAATATCCGGTTGCCGTGCCTGGTGTTAGCGTCGCCAACTTTTTACGCACCGCGGTTTCAAATGTGCGTGGCTACACCGACAAAAAGGATGAAAAAAGCAGCAGCGGTGTGATTGGCAGCAATCTGATGCCAATGCGCGATTTTCGACGCGAGCTGACAGCCAAGATGAAAGAATTTAACGTCGATTCCAGTTTTGCCCGCCGCTATCTCAACGAAGGCTTTTCCGGTGGCGAAAAGAAGCGCACCGAAGTGTTGCAGATGGCCATGCTAGAGCCCAAGTTTGCGATTCTGGATGAATCAGACTCAGGGCTGGATATTGATGCGTTGCGCATTGTTGCCGATGGGATCAACAAATTGGCGACAGATGACCGTGGCTTCTTGATGATTACTCACTATCAACGGCTGCTCAACTATGTCAAGCCCGATTACGTCAGCATCTTCTACGGCGGTCGCATTGTCAAGACCGGCGGCCCCGAAGTCGCCCACATGCTGGAAGAACGGGGCTACGGTTGGGTGGAAGAAGAATTCAGCGATGCAGAAGCAGTGGCAGCATAAGTAGAATTAAGAATCAGAACGCAAACAACTCTAGCGACAACAAGGAACGTTGCATTCTTAATTCTTTCCTGAAAGGGAGAACAATGGCTACACAAAGTGATCAGCAGTATTTGAGTGGTGTTAAGCAAGAATACCAATATGGCTTCCATGATGATGTTGAAGCCGTTTTCAAGGCAGAAAAAGGGTTGAACCACGCAGTGATCGACCAGATTTCTGACCATAAAAATGAACCGGATTGGATGCGCAAATTTCGGCACGAGGCACTGGATATTTTCTTCTCCAAGCCCGATGTGACCTGGGGTGCGGATCTCAGCGGTATCGATTATGATGATATTTATTACTATCTGAAGCCCTCCTCTGGTGCTGAGAAGAACTGGGACGATGTACCCGAGAGCATCAAGAACACCTTTGAGCGGCTTGGCATTCCCGAGGCGGAACGCAAGTTCCTGGCCGGTGTGGGTGCCCAGTACGATTCCGAGGTGGTCTACCATAGCTTGCGCGAAGAGTGGGAAAAGCTCGGCGTTGTCTTTCTGGACATGGACGCAGGCCTGCGCGAGCACGAAGAGATCGTGCGCGAATACTTTGCCACCATCATCCCGGCGGCCGACAATAAGTTTGCCGCGTTGAACAGTGCCGTGTGGAGTGGCGGTAGCTTTGTCTACGTGCCCAAAGGTGTTCACGTTGACATCCCACTGCAAGCCTATTTCCGCATCAACCAGGAGAACATGGGGCAGTTCGAGCGCACCCTGATCATTGTTGAAGAGGGTGCCAGCGTGCACTATGTAGAGGGTTGTACTGCGCCTGTTTACAGCAGCAACAGTCTGCACAGCGCGGTTGTGGAAATCATCGTGAAGAAGGGTGCCCGCTGCCGTTACACAACGATCCAGAACTGGAGCACCGACGTCTACAATCTGGTTACCAAGCGTGCCGTTGCCTATGACGGTGGCACGATGGAATGGATTGACGGAAACCTGGGCAGCAAGGTAACCATGAAGTATCCAGCTGTCTACATGATGGGTCCCAAGGCACATGGTGAGATTCTCTCCATCGCCTTTGCCGGTGAAGGACAACATCAGGATGCGGGTGGTAAGGTCGTCCATGGGGCACCCCACACCAGCTCCAAGATCGTCTCCAAGTCGATTAGCAAGGATGGCGGTCGCGCGAGCTACCGCGGCCTGCTCAAGGTTGGCAAGGGCGCGCACCACAGCAAGAGCAATGTCGTCTGCGATGCACTATTGCTCGATGAAGCCAGCCGCTCGGATACCTATCCCTACATTGAGATTGAAGAGGATGACGTGGCCATTGGGCACGAGGCTTCAGTCAGCAAAATTGGGGAAGAGCAGCTCTTCTATCTAATGAGCCGAGGCATTGGTGAAGACGAAGCCGCAGCCATGATCGTTGGTGGTTTTATTGAGCCACTGGTGAAAGAATTACCCATGGAATATGCGGTTGAAATGAATCGTCTGATTCAGTTGCAGATGGAAGGCAGCATTGGATAGGAGCCGGGAAACCACAGCCATTGGGTGACAACGCACAGCGAAGCCCCTTGAAAGTCGCTCCATAAAAGTCGCACGACCACTCGTGTGCAAAAGTGCACAGGTTCGTGCGACTTGCAAATGCGATTTTTGAGGGGTTGTCCAGCAGGTCTGTTTATCAGACAGGTATTGTTCAGAATGGAGGGCGCTGACTGCGTGTGCTCTCATCTTGTTCAACCAATCGGCTGTTGATCTTCCTGAACTCCAGGAAAATAGATGGAGAAAAAAAACGTGACTGTAGTAACCAAAGACGCCGTTGGTACAGCTGTTGCCGGTGCCAATGGCCATCAAATCGAAATACCGGCTGGTTTCAGTGCAGAGACAGTGCGGGCCGCATCGGCAGCCAAGCAAGAACCGGAGTGGATGCTGGAGCGGCGTTTGGCTGCATGGGCAACATTTGAAAGCATTCCCTGGCCCAAGGCAACTGACGAAGATTGGCGCCGGACACGTCTGACCGGCTTCACGCTCGATGATTACCAGCCGTTTGCTCAACCGACCCAAAAGGACGGTGCACTCTCCGCCAATTTACAGAATGAGTTGGATGAAATGGAGAGCGCGGCAAGTCTCATCTTTGAGGATGGCGGCGTTCGCTATCGCGACAACAGCGAGGACCTGGCCAGCAAGGGTGTGATCTTCACAGATCTGCAGAGTGCAGTGCAAGAGCATCCCGAGTTGGTTAAACAATATTTCATGACCGAAGCGGTAAAGCCGGATCACAACAAATTTACGGCCTTGCACGCTGCGTTGTGGGACACGGGCGCATTTATTTACGTGCCCAAAAATACCAAGGTCGACCTGCCGTTGCAGGTGATCCTGAACCATGGCAAGGGCGTTGGTGGCTATCACCACACGCTGTTGGTTGCCGAAGAAGGCGCGGAAGTGACGGTGGTTGATGATCTGCTCGGTGGCGAAGATGGCATGCAGAGCGAGGTTGTCGAATTGATTCAGCGCGACAACAGCGTTGTGCGCTACATGAATCTGCAAGATTTCGACCACTCACTTTGGAATTTCCTCACCGGTCGAGCCATCATGGGCAAGGATACCGACCTGCGTTGGATCCAGGTGAGTTGGGGCAGCCGTCTGACCAAGGCCTATCTGGATCTCGACATGAACGGCGAAGGTGTGCATGGCGAATTGTTGGGCATCTTCTTCCCCACGGGTCGCCAACATATCGACCACCAGACATTGCAGATCCATCGCGCGCCCAATTGCTTCAGCGACCTGCTCTTCAATGGTGCGCTCAAGGAAAAAGCACGCAGCGTCTACATGGGGCAGATCCGGGTCCACCCGAAAGCACAAAAGACTGACGCCTACCAGCGCAATGGCAATCTGATCCTCGACAGCACGGCCCGCGCCGATAGTGTGCCGGGGCTGGAAATTGAGGCCGACGATGTACGCTGCACCCACGCAGCCACTGCGGCCCAGGTGGAAGATGAATATGTCTTTTATCTGATGGCCCGGGGTCTTTCCCGTGCCCAGGCCGAGCGCATGATTGTGCAGGGCTTCTTCCAGGCTGTGCTCGATCGCGTGCCGGTGGAAAGCGTCGTTACCAAGCTGGAACGGGTCATCGAACGCAAGATTGGTGGCTAATTTACAGGGCAATGCATTTGTGCATTTCCCATTGCAATGAATGGCATTTTCTGCACAGGTGGAAAGTGCCATTTTTGCGTCAACAGCGTTAGAAAGTCTGCCGGGACAGAGTTGTATGGGTAGCAAAAATAGCCATGACCCAGCCTGGTCGACCAGCAACCACGCTCTGTAGAAAAAGTATCTACTTGATGAAACCCTGCAACAACGCCTTTACGGGCTAGCCCCATTAGCGAATACGATTGAGGATACACTCAAAGTTTGTTGTCAGGAACCATAGACAAGAGCTATAGACAAGAGCCAAACACAGAGGAGAATGATGATGAGTATTGAGAGCAAAGGCTATGCACATCCCGAGGTGCTGGTGAGCACCGAGTGGGTGGCCGAACACCTGGAAGACTCCAACGTGCGTCTCGTGGAGAGCAACGAAGATATTTTGCTCTACGACACCGGCCACATCCCCGGCGCGGTCAAAATCGACTGGCATGCGGATCTGAATGATCCCATGGTGCGTGATTACATCGACAAAGAACAGTTTGAAGCGCTGCTCCGTCGCCACGGCATCGATAACGACACCACGGTCGTCTTTTATGGCGACAAGAACAACTGGTGGGCCACCTATGCCTTTTGGGTTTTCCAACTCTTTGGCTTCCAGAATGGCAAAGTGATGGATGGCGGTCGGGCCAAATGGATGGCCGAGGAACGCCCAGTCACGCGCGAGGTGCCAAGCCACGCCGCGAGCAACTACACCGCCAACGAGCGCGATGATGCCCCGATCCGCGCCTACCGCGACGATGTGCTGGAACATTTGAAGCAAAATGGTCAATTGGTCGATGTGCGCAGCCCAGGCGAATATAAGGGCGAATTGCTGCACATGGCCGACTATCCCCAGGAAGGGGCGCTGCGTGGTGGCCACATTCCCGGCGCCAAGAATGTGCCCTGGGCACGGGCCGCCAATCCCGATGGTACCTTCAAAAGCGCGGACGATCTGCGCGAGATCTATGAAGAAGAACAAGGTCTGAGCGCGGCTGACAACGTTGTAGCCTACTGCCGCATTGGCGAACGCAGCAGCCACACCTGGTTCGTGTTGAAGTATCTGCTTGGCTATGAGAAGGTGCGCAACTACGACGGCTCGTGGACGGAGTGGGGCAACGCGGTGCGTCTGCCAGTGGAACGCTAACGATTCCAATGGCGTCGCTTGAAGCGGGATGACGCGACATCAACACAATTGCGCCATCCCGTTGCAGCAGTTACCATGCTGCGATTGGAGACCATGAACAAACTCGAACAGATCAGACGCGACTTTCCCATCCTGCAACGCGAGGTTCACGGGCATCCTCTTGTCTATCTGGACAGTGCAGCCTCTAGCCAAAAGCCGGAGGCTGTGCTGTCTGCGATGGATGCATATTACCGCACGACCAATGCCAATGTTCATCGCGGCGTGCACACGCTGAGCGAAGAGGCCACCGCGGCCTATGAAGATGCGCGGGCCCGCTTTGCTGCGCTGATCAACGCCAACAGCACCAAAGAGATCATCTTTACCCGCGGCACAACCGAAGGGATCAATCTGGTGGCACAAAGCTGGGGGCGAGCAAACCTGCGCCCGGGCGATGAGGTGCTGATCACAGCCATGGAGCACCACAGCAACATTGTGCCCTGGCAGATGTTGCGCGACGAGTTGGGATTCACCCTGCGCCACCTGCCGCTGACCCAAGCGGGGCAGCTCGACCTGAGCCAGTTGGATGAACTGCTCAACGAACGAACCAAGCTACTGAGCTTTGTGCATGTTAGCAATGTGCTGGGAACCATCAATCCGGTGTCGACATTGGTGCGTGCGGCACGTGCTGTCGGTGCCAAAGTATTGATCGATGGCGCGCAGAGTGTTCCTCACCGCGCGATCGATGTACAGGCACTGGATGCCGATTTCTTTGTCTGCAGCAGCCACAAAATGTGTGGCCCCACTGGCGTGGGTGTGCTCTATGGGAAACGGGCGCTGCTCGATGCCATGCCCCCTTTCCTGGGCGGCGGTGACATGATCCGCGAAGTGCGGATGAGCGGCAGCAAGTGGAACGATTTGCCCTATAAATTTGAGGCTGGCACGCCCGCAATTGCCGAAGTCATTGGGCTGGGCGCCGCGGTAGCGTACCTGCAACAGGTTGGGCTGGATTGGATCGAGCAGCACGAAACAGCGTTGACCCGGTATGCCCACGAACAGCTGAGCACCGTTGAAGGGTTGCAGATCCTGGGACCGGGGGCAGCGGACCGGGGCGGCGTCGTCTCCTTTGCGCTCGCTGGCGTCCATCCACATGACATTTCGGCAGTGCTTGATCAGGCCGGGATTGCCATCCGCGCCGGCCACCATTGCGCCCAACCTGTTCACGATCACTATGATCTGGTGGCGAGTGCACGGGCCAGCTTCTATCTGTACAACAACCGCGACGAGGTCGATCAGCTGGTAGCTGCACTGGGGCAGACCATAGCACTTTTTGCATGAGCAGCATGGAACGATCGCGCGGCCAAGCGTGGAGCGCGCAAGAAGTCAAGCAGCATTGCTACCACGACTGATATCAGTACTGCTGTTAGCAGGGGACACCGTTATGGACGCACTATATCGCGAAGCAATTATCGATCATTATAAACACCCACGGCGCAAAGGTCATTTGGATGAACCCGATTTTCAGTATCACGATCACAATCCTTTTTGTGGCGACGAACTGACCATTGAGTTGCAGGTCAAGGATGGTATAATTGTTGATGCTGCCTTTGATGGCCGCGGTTGCTCTATCAGCCAGGCGACGGCCAGCATGTTAATGGAAGAGATTGTAGGCAAACCGCTAGAAGAGATCAAGCGCTACGATAAAGAATATATACTCGATCTGTTGGGGATCGAAATTGGCCCGGTGCGGCTGAAGTGCGCGCTGCTTTCGCTCAAGGTGTTGAAGGCCGGTGCCTACGGCATGACGGAATGGCCAGAGTAAGAACCTACGCGTAAATTCGGTTGTGGTGTATAGACCACCTCGAGCCGAGCTCTTGGACGCAGAGCACTTACGGACAGATACTAACATAAGTTGCTCCCCATCTAGCGGTAGAGATGGTAGGTAGCAACTTGAATTACTAACTCGTGTACCGCAGGATCTGCCAGCCGCGGCGGCACAACGCAGCAGCTCAGCGCTTGATCCAGTGAAGAGGCGTTACAGGAGTAAGCAGACCCAGTGGTGTAGGGGCATCCGCTTGCCGGTGCCCACGGGGACGAACGGTCACTTGCCAAGCTGGCTTCCGTGAAGAGGCGTTACAGCAGTGAATGGGTAGCACAGCGGCGGGTGTGCAGCGCACAGGTGACCTGATCGTGGGGCGGAGTTGGGGTGTTGAGACCTGTGCAACGCACTCGTGTACCGCAGGATCTGCCAGCCGCGGCGGCACAACGCAGCAGCTCAGCGCTTGATCCAGTGAAGAGGCGTTACAGGAGTAAGCAGACCCAGTGGTGTAGGGGCATCCGCTTGCCGGTGCCCACGGGGACGAACGGTCACTTGCCAAGCTGGCTTCCGTGAAGAGGCGTTACAGCAGTGAATGGGTAGCACCGCGGCGGGTGTGCAGCGCACAGGTGACCTGATCGTGGGGCGGAGTTGGGGTGTTGAGACCTGTGCAATGCACTCGTGTACCGCAGGATCTGCCAGCCGCGGCGGCAGGACGAAGCGGATCAGCCCTGGCTCCAGTGAAGAGGCGTTACAGGAGTAAGCAGACCCAGTGGTGTAGGGGCATCCGCTTGCCGGTGCCCACGGGGACGAACGGTCACTTGCCAAGCTGGCTTCCATGAAGAAGCGTTGCAGGAGTGAATGGGTAGCACCGCGGCGGGTGTGCAGCACACAGGTGACCTGATTGTGGGGCGGAGTTGGGGTGTTGAGACCTGTGCAACGCACTCGTGTACCGCAGGATCTGCCAGCCGCGGCGGCTCTGCTCGACAAGTTGTGTAAGTCCAGCTATCAAGGATCCGAGTAACTGTCGGGTTGAACGAGCCGATCTGAGCTTGATGCAACAGGCAGGTGCCAAGTAGAGCAGGATGAAGGAAAACCGAATGAGCTTTCAACAGACGTTAGAACGGCACTTGCAGGCAGTTCAGGATCGTGATCTCGATGCATTTCTAAGCACGGTGGCCCAGGACGGCAGCCTGACGATGATCCTGCCCAACGGGTCGCTGCTCGATGACTATGCCGAAATTGTAGAATTGCATGAAGAGTGGTTCGCCGATCCCGAGTGGCAGCTAACCACGGAACTGGTAACAGAGCACGAGACCAGTGCCATGGGTGTTGCCCTGTTGCTCGTCACCTATCAGGATGTGGACGAAGCGGGCGAACCCATTCAGTTCCAATATTTCCTGAGCCTCACCTTTGCCAAACACGCAGAGGAATGGCTGTTGATCCACGATCAGAATACAGTGCTCGACATGATTCTTGATGAAGATGACGACGCCACTCAGCTCTGAAAGGTTGGACCAACGCAAGAGTCGTACAGAAAAGAAAGCACAAGCAAATGAGTGATTTTGTAAAAGTAGCAACGGTAGATGAAATTCCAACCGGCGGCAGTAAACTGGTGGAAGTAAATTATGTGCGGGTTGCACTTTTTAAATTAGATGGTGAAATTCACGCAATTGAAGATGTCTGCACCCACGATGGAGGACCGCTCGTGGAAGGCACCGTTGTCAACGGCTGCGAAGTGGTCTGTCCACGCCACGGGGCCCGCTTTGATATTCGTACGGGCGCGGCGCTGAGTTTCCCTGCATTTGAAGCAACCAATACCTATGCCGTGCAGATCGACGGCGACGATGTTCTGATCGAGCGCCCGGTATAACCTGGTGCCGGCAATTCTGTTTGCCACTGGAACGATTACTTGATAGAAGGAGTAGAAGATGAGTAAACCAACGTCCGAAGAGATCTATGCTGTGATCAAAGAAAAAGTTCGCGATCCCGAATTGATGATGAATATTGTCGATCTGGGGTTGGTCTATGGGGTCGACGTTACAGAGGAAAATACGGCCGAAGTCACAATGACTCTGACCAGCCCCGGCTGCCCCGCCGGGCCAGAGATCATTACCGATGTCCAACGCTCCACCCACGAGGCATTTCCAGAGCTGGACGAAGTAAATGTGCACCTGACGTGGAC
Source organism: Caldilineaceae bacterium (assembly GCA_965228585.1). Lineage (GTDB taxonomy): Bacteria > Chloroflexota > Anaerolineae > Caldilineales > Caldilineaceae > JAHBVH01. Next base: position 2,065,929 of record CBDDHX010000001.1, on the reverse strand, counting down.
ACCCTTCTGGACACCCGAAATGATGTCTGATGATGCCAAGGACGAACTAGGCATCTTCTAGCCCACCCGATCCCACGCGCTGCGTGGGATCATTCCTCTCCCTTCCACCCCAAACGCTATTCTTCATTGGACGCTGCGCCTTGCTGTCGCAGTGCACTCTCGAGCAAACGGACCAAGACATCGTTTTCTGTTACCGGCAGATGGGGCAACTGCGCGGCCAATTGGGACATCTCCGTTGCTAAATCACGCTCGCCAGCCAGAAAGAGCCAACTGGCTTGTGCACGCAGGCCCGCGGCCAGCGCCTCGGCCAGCTGTTTGCTCTCCTGGCGCTGGGCCATCTGGTTGACGAGCGCTTTCACGAGCTCTTGTCGGGGCAACGTGTTGCGCTCGGCCGGTGGCAATGTGGTCCACGGGTGTAGCTGCCACTGCTCCATCAACGGATGACGGAAGATACGGTCGGCCAATTCCTGACGCTCGGTGGCACTGCGATCTGTGACAGCGGCGGCCGAATTCGGAGCCTGATATTGCCACAGGGGCCATGCCCCCTCGACCGGGGTCGGCAGGGCAAACTGCCAGATCAGATCGTTGTAGAGTTTATACTCCCCCGCCAGGGCCTCATTGGGATAGATCGCGGCCCGCTTATTAAGCGCCTGTAACAAGAGCCAACGTGCATAATCAAAGGGCACTTCCAACATGGCCGCGGTGTGGCCACTATCCATTGTCACCGTGACTGGCGTGCCCAGGGCCGCGGGTTGGGGCAAGAGCGTCTGGTCCATGCTCTCCGTGCCAAAAAAGTGGGTCATGCCCACCAACTCGCTGTGTACGTAGCCGATCATCACACCAGCCTCGTTGCGCTCTGTGGGCATGCGCAAGAGCCAGAGACTCTGGGCGCCATTGGGATCAGCGCTGTTGAGCAGGGCTCGCCACGATTCGGTGGATGGCGGTGTGTAGGCATTGCCACGGAAGCGCGCCTTGCGTTGGCTGCGATCTGCCTGTTCCGCCAGCTCGCCACGCAGGGCAACCTGCAACACATGCAGGGCACGTACGGCCGTGCCAACGCCATCCAACGCCAATGTTTCCAACTGTTGCAGCGCACCTTTGGCCACGGCAGGCCGCTCATCCTGTGCGATCAGGCGCAACAATTCCACCCGCTCCACCGGTTCGACCCGCGCCAACATCGCCATGACCATCCAAGCGATCTCTTCGGGATGCTCCTGCATCTGCGTGACATATTCGAGCAACACGTAGCGGTTGTGCCGTGCTTCGTCGAGCGCTTCGCGTAGGCTCTGAAACGCAATCTCTTCGGTGTCGGAAAGATCGGCCAGCAGCACCTGCGGCAACTCTGTCCCCAGATAGCGTTGGGCAATCGAAACGGCTGTCAAGCGGGCCTGGGGTGGCAGGCCCCGATTGGCCGCGACGTTGCGCAGTGCGGGCAAAACATCATCTGTGTCCAACAATCCGGCAATGTGTCCCAGGCCACCACGCATCTGGCCACTAGCACTGTCGAGCCGCTTGAGCAGACCGGCCAAAACCAGATCCACGGGGAAGGTGTGTACAATGGTGCGGGCGGCAGCACGCAGGCCCGCTTCTGTATTTGTCGTTGCCAGTTCGTCGAAAGCCTGTTCCAGCTGGCGACGTTGTTGAAAGGTGTTGATGATTTTATCGCTCATGGTCCTATTATAGCACAACTTTTCTAGTTGAAAGCGATGCCGCGAATTGAGAAGAGCCACGGGCATCTGTCAAAATTTCGGCGCGGGTAAATATCTGGTACGCACTGCATCTTTGGCTGGAACGCATGTGCCAATTCCTTGCCAGCGCCGGGTAATAATGTTACACTATACGGGCAAAATCAACACGTTTTGATGACAATTTACAGCACAGGCCGGATACAAACAAGCAGGCGCAGAAGTACACGCGCAGAAGTACAGACGCAGAAGAATAAGCTTGACCATTCGGGTCTGCTGTTGGTGAGTCGAACTTTTCATGGCGCAAGCACTTTACCGCAAGTGGCGCAGCCAAACCTTTGATCAGGTGGTTGGCCAGGAACATGTGATCCAAACGTTACGCAATGCCTTGCGTGACAATCGAGTCGCGCATGCCTATCTCTTTGCTGGCCCGCGCGGCACGGGCAAAACATCCATTGCACGCATTTTGGCCAAGGCACTCAATTGCACTGCCCCCGAAGCGGACCGTCCCTGTAATGAATGTCCCACCTGTGTCGCCATTACGGAAGGCCGGCTGCTGGATCTGATTGAGATTGATGCAGCGAGCAACAACAGCGTCGATGACATCCGCGATCTGCGTGACAAGGTGGGCTTTCGCCCCAGCGAAGGACGCTACAAGGTCTATGTGATCGACGAAGTGCACATGTTGAGCAACAGTGCTTTCAACGCACTGCTCAAGACGCTGGAAGAGCCACCGCCCCACGCTCGCTTCATGTTGGCCACCACCGAACCGCACAAGATCCCAGCCACGGTGCTCAGCCGCTGCCAGCGCTTCGATCTGCGGCGCATTGCCGTGCCCGAGATCGTCAACCATCTCGCGCACATTGCAGAGGCAGAAGGTTTTGGTGCCGAAGAAGAAGCGTTGACCGCAATTGCCCGTAGTGCCCAGGGCTGCATGCGTGATGCCGTTAGCCTGCTCGATCAGATGTTGAGTTATGGCAGCGAGACGGTGACCTTTGCCCAGGTTCAGCAATCGCTGGGAGCCGTCAGTGCGCAGGCGGTGGGTGGATTGGTTGGTGCACTGGCCGAACAGGATGTCACGACGGGGCTGACCCTGATCCAACAGCTCGTGATCGAAGGTGCCAGCCTCACCGAGTTTTGCCACCAAATTGTTGAACATTTGCGCAGCGTAATGGTCTTGCAGATGACGGGTGAGCGCACCTTTGTGGCCGAGTTGCCCATTGAGACGATTGAGCAAATGCAGGCGCAGGCACAACAGCTGCCACTGGCCACAACCATCTTTGCCATCAAACGGTTTAGCGAAGCAATTGCCGATCTAAAAAGCACACACCAGCCCCAGCTGCCACTGGAACTGGCGCTGGTGGAAGCCATTCAGGGTGGTCTTATGCCGGTGACCGCCGCGGCCAGCAACGGACCCACAACAGTGGCTGCGGCGGTTGGGCAACTGGCCACGGCACCGCCACCCATGACGGCAGCAACCGGGCAATCGGCTGCCAACAACGAATCCACGGCCAGCACGCCCCAATCCACCGCGCCCGCCGATGGAACAGACGCGGCAACGGCAACGGAGAGGGCAACAGACGCGCCCGCCGCCGCACCGGAAGCGGGCACCACGGAAGAGCCCGCGCCGCTGGATGAAGCCGCGGTGCAGCGGTTGCAGACCCACTGGGATGATTTCAAACGCATGGTGCGCGAAAAAGGGGGTGTGCGGGTGGTTGCCGCCGTCAACACCGTGCGCGATATCGCGGTGGCGGACCAGACGGTTGCCTTTGCCTTTGGCAACAATCAATTTACCCGCGACATGCTCGCCGAGCCAGAGACCACCGGCAAAGTGGTGGGCATTCTCTCATCCGTGTTGGGCCGCCCCGTGAAACTTGAATGTCAGATGGGGGAGAAGGCCAAGCTCACCAACATGATTCAGGTGCACCAGGCAGAGAACGAGGGCGACGATCCATTGGTGGAATATGCTGTTTCAACACTCGGTGCAGAAGTGCTGGAGCAGGAAGAGGCAGAGAGCCTGAAAACGTAGCGAAGAACGCGGGCGACAATCCGGTGTGTCAATCTCGACGAATTGGGCCAGATCCCAAACCACCAGATGCAAAACCACTCGTCGACCATACGTTGGGGGCATTCTGTACCAGGAACTTGATTTGACGGTACACGTAAGCAGAGCGTGACGTGAGTCTTTGCGTTTTTCACCCCCTTGCCAATTCTCGCTTGCCTGGAAAGGGAGGCCGGGAGGGGACCCGGAGTACCATAAAGTTCAAGTCACAAAGCATTTAATTTGTCGTAAATATTCATCTATTGCAAACGATATTGCAAACGATATTGTAAACGTAAACGAAGGACAGGAACATGGTAAAGCTGAAACGCAATCGACCAAGTGGCCGCTCTGGCGGCGGTGGTGGCAAACGGGGCGGCGGTGGACTGGGCCGCGGGGGCAATAATCCCAACCAGATGCTGGCACAGATGCAGAAGATCCAGGAAGAGATGGAGAAGACGCAGACCGAACTCAACGATGAAGAGGTCACGGCCAGCGTGGGTGGTGGTATGGTTACCGTTGTCGCCACGGCCAACCAGGAAATCCGCAAGGTGACGATCAATCCCGAAGCAGTCGATCCCGACGATGTGGATATGTTGCAGGATCTGGTCGTGGCCGCGGTCAATGAAGCGCTGCAAAAGGGCAAAGCGTTGGCTGACGAACGAATGGGGGCACTTACCGGTGGGCTGAACTTGCCACCGGGATTGGGCCTGTAATTAGCGATAGTGCGGTTGGCCTGAGAACGGTAGATTTTTGACGGTCTACCAAAAGGGGGAACGGTAGCGTTTTCAAGCAGAGCTTACTTTAGCTGCGAATGACGCGTGGTGATCTCCAATGGAATCCCCAGACGCTCTCGTACCATTCGCTTTCGTACCATTCGCTCAAGTGCCCTGAGATCTAGCATCTGCCCTGCAATTTTTTGCGGCGAGCTTTCCAGTCAGAGACGAGCCGGAAATCACAACCGCATTTCGAGGCCGGCTCTTGCCGCGTTGCCACAGTTATTGGTTCAACACAGCTACTGTATCAACACAGCTACTGTGTCACCTAGCCAATCGACCGAGACACCTGGTATCAATAGACCTATGCAACCACTTGCGGAACCAGTAAGCAACCTCATTGAAGCTTTCAGCAAATTGCCCGGCATCGGCCCCAAGACGGCTAGTCGGCTCGCCTACTATCTTTTGCGCGCCGACGAATCGATCTCGCTGGAGCTGGCACGCGCGCTAGAGGCAATGAAAGCGGGCACGCTCTTCTGTAGCCGTTGCCACAACATTGCAGACCGCGATCCCTGCGCCATCTGTGATGATGGGCAACGTGATCATGGCCTGATCTGCATTGTGGAAGAGCCGCTCGATGTGCAAGCCATTGAGCGCACGCGCGAATTCCACGGGCTTTATCATGTTCTGCATGGGGCAATCTCGCCGGTGCAGGGCGTCGGGCCGGATGATCTGAAGATCGGCGAACTGCTCCAGCGCATTCAACAGGCCGATGCAGCGAATCCAGTGAGCGAGATCCTGTTGGCAACCAATCCCAATCTGGAAGGCGAGGCAACGGCCATGTATATTGCCCGCCTCGTCAAACCGCTGGGCATTCGGGTCACGCGGCTTGCGCGCGGGCTGCCCGTGGGCGGGGATCTGGAATATGCCGACGAAGTGACCTTGGGCCGGGCGCTGTCGGGCCGCAGCGAAATGTAGATGGCGATGATGAACTGTTAAAGTGGGCTCTGTTTGAAAACAGTAGTTCCGGCAAGAGGGAAAACTATCGTTTTCAAGCCAACCGCACTGTAGTGCCAGCGAAGATCGTCTGTTTTGAACTTACGCAACTTGTCGAGAAGAGCCAGCAAGCCCATGGCCTGCTCTCCACTGGCATGCTCTTCTCGGTGCGTACGTCACGTTGTTGATTTCTGCACTGTTAAATTGGTAGAGAGCAGAGGCGAAGTCAACTTCCAACCACGAGGTAGCGAGGAGCAGAGCATGACAGCTCGTGATGAGCTTGCACGTCAGCAGGAACGCTGGCAACAAGAAACATTGGAGCCACAGGTAAATCGCTTTGGTGAACGGCGTGCCCACTTCACCACCAGCGACGATGCGCAGCCGGTGGCAACACTCTACACCCCGACTGACTCGGATCCGCTGGCAACCTATCTGGAACAGCAGGCTTTTCCCGGCGAGTATCCCTTTACGCGTGGGGTGCAGCCCAATATGTACCGGGGGCGGCTCTGGACCATGCGCCAATATGCTGGTTTCAGCACGGCCGCGGCAAGCAACGAACGCTACCACTATCTGCTCGAACGGGGCCAGACTGGGCTTTCGGTCGCCTTTGATCTGCCCACTCAGATTGGCTACGACGCGGATCACGATTTTGCCGAGGGCGAGGTGGGCAAGGTCGGCGTCTCGATTAGCAGCCTGCGCGATATGGAGACGCTGCTCGCCGGCATTCCGCTCGACAAGGTCAGCATTAGCATGACGATCAACGCGCCAGCCGCGGTGTTGCTGGCCATGGTCATTGCCGTGGGCAAGCAGCAGGGCGTGGCGCCGGATCAACTGCGCGGCACCATCCAGAATGACATCCTCAAAGAGTACATTGCACGCGGTACCTACATCTTTCCCCCAGCACCATCCATGCGCTTGATCACCGATATCTTTCGCTACTGTGCCGCGGAAGTGCCCAGGTGGAATACGATCTCGATCAGTGGTTACCACATGCGCGAGGCGGGTTGCACCGCGGCGCAGGAGATCGCATTTACGCTGGCAAATGGCATGGAATATGTGCAACAGGCGATCGAGGCGGGGCTGAATGTGGATAGCTTTGCGCGCCAGCTCAGCTTCTTTTTCAACGCCCACAACAATTTTCTGGAAGAGGTCGCCAAATTCCGCGCCGCGCGCCGGCTGTGGGCGCGGACAATGCGCGACCGCTTTGGCGCGCAAAAAGATGCCAGCTGCAAGCTGCGCTTTCACACGCAGACGGGCGGCAGCACGCTCACGGCCCAGCAGCCGGAAAACAACATTGTGCGCGTGGCGCTCCAAGCATTGGCCGCGGTGTTGGGGGGCACACAGAGCTTGCACACCAACGGCATGGATGAAGCGCTGGCGCTGCCCACGGAAAAGGCGGTCGAGATTGCGCTGCGCACGCAACAGATCATTGCCAACGAAAGTGGCGTGGCCGACACGGTCGATCCACTGGGCGGCTCCTATTACATTGAATCGCTGACGGATGCGCTGGAAGCAGAGGCCGCGGCCTATATCGACCGGATCGACAAACTGGGCGGAGCATTGCAAGCGGTGGAAGAAGGCTTTATCCAGCGCGAGATCCAGGACGCAGCGTATAAAACCCAACGCGCGATCGAGGCCAATGAGCAAGTTGTGGTCGGGGTCAATCAATATCAGACAGAAGAGAGCATCAAACCAGAGCTGCTACGCGTCGACGAACAGGTGCGGCTCGATCAGATGGCGGCGCTACAACAGTTGCGCAGCGAACGGGACAACGACGCCGTGCAAGATCTGCTTGAACGCATAGCAGAAACAGCCCGCACGCCCAATGCACCCTTGATGCCCCTCTTTGTCGAGGCAGTCGAAGCCTATGCAACGCTCGGGGAAATTTGTGATACGCTGCGCGGCGTCTTCGGCGAATATACACCGGAGAGTTGGGTCTGACCAGATGCAGCGTGTTGAGTACTTTCAAATTATTCACAGATACATTGCGCCGGATAGCGCAACCTACCCCCTCTATCTGATTCATTGCCAGTTGGTCGCCAACAAGGCGCTGACCATTGCCCGCCATCTCCAGCTCTCTGCCGACAGTCAACAATTCATCGAAGAGGCGGCAATGTTGCACGACATTGGCATCATCCGCACCGACACACCAAGCCTGCACTGCACGGGAACGCGACCCTATGTGTGCCATGTGTTGGAAGGGCGCGAGATCCTGGAAGCGGAAGGGTTGCCGCGCCACGCGGCCGTGGCAGAATCGCACATTGGGGTTGGGCTCACCCAACAAGAGATTGTTGAGCAGGCACTGCCTTTTCCCCCCCGCACCATCTTTCCAGCAACAGTGGAAGAGCAGATCATCAGCTTTGCCGATCTCTTCTTTTCCAAGGATCCGGACAAGCTGTGGCAGGAAAAGACGCTGCAGAAGGTACGCAAAAGCGTGGCCAAGCGGGGCCAAGCAAAAGTGGCCATCCTAGAAGAGTGGATAGAGAAATTTCATGTTTAACCAGATCGACCACATTGGCATTGTGGTCCACGACATCGATGAGAGCCTGAAAACCTACGCTGATCAGCTGGGATTCACGTTGCTGGAACGGGTGATGATTCCAGAACAGCTGGTAGAGGCGGCCTTTTTGGACGCGGGCAACGGCACCATCGAGTTGATTGCACCAACGGACAGCGAAAGTGGCACGGCGCGCTACCTGCAAAATCGTGGCGAAGGCACCCACCACATCTGCTTTGCCGTGGATGATATTGAAGCGACGCTGGCGGAACTGCGGTCACGGGGCGTTCGGCTCGTGGATGAGACGCCGCGCCAGGGTGTACATGGCAAGGTTGCCTTTGTACATCCCAAAGCCACCCACGGCACCATGATCGAATTGCTGCAGAAAACAGAGGCACACGATGAACCCCAACAGTGAGATCAACAGCGAGCATAGCGCAGAGACGCAAGCAGTGGGCACAACGCCAACGGCGAGCGCTGCCGCGTATCGCGAGGCGCTCAAGGCAGTGATTGACCCAGAGATTTTCCAGAATATTGTTGATCTGGGATTGATCTATGCAGTGGATGTTGCCCCCCACAGCCCTGCCGACACAAGCGCTGAGCAAGCTGACGATAACAGTGACACCCATACCGAAGCTACTGCCGGTGACCAGGTGACGGTCACCATGACCCTCACCAGCCCCCACTGCCCTCTTGGGCCACAGATCATGCAGGATGTGGAGCAGACGGTGTTGCAAGCGGGCGCGAGCGCTGTGCAGGTCGATCTCGTCTGGCAGCCCCCCTGGACCCCCGATGCCATGACCGATGAACTGAAGCGGGAGTTGGGTGTGGGCGCGGAAGAGGAAGAGCCAACCTTGCCCATTGACCCGCCCCCACCGCCACCGCCCAAGAAAAAGGGATGGTTCAATCGGCTTTTCGGAGGCTAGCGCGCTACATGACCGAGCACAGTTACGCGTTCCGGTTGCCCATCCCGCGGCTCGACCGTTCGCTGCGCGGGTTGCGATTGCCGCGCGTGCAACCGAGCGCAACGCTCTTTTTCACGCTGCTGTGGGGAATGCTCTATGGCTGGTTGGGCTACCGGTTGTGGGCCGCGGGGCTCCGTGTTGGCTGGCGAGTCAATCTGTTGCTCGCTGCGAGTGTGGTCATCATTGGCGTGGCCATCGTGCTCGCCTGGCGCAACATTGGCACGCGCTGGCTCAACGGCTATCGCAACAGTGGCAGTTGGGGGACCCTTTCCCTGCGCGAGCTACAGCAGATGGATCCCTTTGCCTTTGAAGAATATGTGGCACAACGGCTCTTTGCCCGCCAAGGCTACACCGTGCTGAATACGCAAGACAGCAAAGATGGCGGGGTCGATATCCTCGTTACTGATCCGGCGGGGCGAGAAGCTGTGGTGCAGTGCAAGCGCTATCGCGGCACCGTGGGCGCGGCCACCGTGCGCGAACTCTATGGCACGATGATCCATGCCGGCGCGGCCCGGGCCTTTCTCGTCACCTCCAGCCCCATCAGCCGTGATGCTCGCAGGTGGGTAGCGGGTAAACCCATCACCCTGATCGATGGTAAACAGCTGGTCACGTTGACCCGCGCAGCGCCAGGCATGATCGAGTTATAAGATCGACGTTGGAAGCAACAGACATTTCGGAAAAGCGTCTATCGATTGGACTTCTACGCGCGAGAATGATCGCGAGAAGCGGTCTCAACCGCTGCATAGACAGCCGCCAGCGCGGCGTTGCCTGGTTAGAAGCGGGGATGAACCCCACGAATTTGCAATGTCAACAGACACCACCCTCCCCAGATAATTCATGGAGACATTATGACCTCGCCTCAGATCTTTGCCCATCGGGGCGCCAAGGCCGTTGCGCCGGAAAATACGATTCCCGCTTTTGCCAAGGCGCTGGAAATGGGTGTTGCCGGGATCGAGCTGGATGTTCATTGCAGCAGAGATGGGCAGCTCGTCGTGATCCACGATGCCACGTTGGAGCGCACCACCAACGGCAGTGGAAACGTTGCCGACTACACCGCCGCGGAGTTGGCCACGCTCGATGCCGGTTCGCACTTTCACCCCGATTTCAGTCAGGTTGGTGTGCCCACCTTGACAGATGTCTTTGATCTCGTGGGCGATCGCTGCGTGGTCAATGTAGAGATCAAAACAACGGCTCCACAGGGCGGCGATCAGGTCGAGCCGCTGATTGCCCTCATTGAGGCACGCGGGCTGGCAGACCAGGTGCTCATCTCCAGCTTCGATCCGGTGACGCTGATCAAGTTGCGTTGGCTGGCCCCCCATCTGCGGTTGGGGCTGCTCTACTATCTGCCGCTGTTGCCGTGGCTGCGCAACGCATGGTTCACGCCGATCATGCAGCCCGAAGCGCTCCACCCCCACTTTTCACTGATTGACGCGGCCGAGATGAGCTGGGCACGCGAGCGGGGTCTTGCCGTCAACAGTTGGACAGTCAACGATCCCGCGGAAGCGCAACGGCTGGCCGCGCTCGGGGTGGATGTGATCATGAGCGACGTGCCTGATCAGATCATGCAGGCAGTGGCTGCGGCGCAGCCACCACGCGGATAGATTGCAATGACAGAAGCGACAGCTCCCGGCAAGATCATTTTAGTGGGCGAACACGCGGTTGTCTATGGCCGCCCCGCCATTGCCGCACCCGTTTGGGAACGGGTTGCCACCGCGACCATTCGCGCCGGCGCGCCCGGCAGCGGCTGTATTGGCGTCATCCGCGATCTGCAGCAGACGCTTCGGCTGGTAGATGCCGCGGAGGATGAGCCATTGGCGCTGGTGGTCCGTCAAACATTGGCGGCCTTGCACCTGCCCCCCAACCCAGACTGGCACATTGAAATTACCAGTACGCTGCCCATTGCCAGTGGGTTGGGCAGTGGGGCTGCGTTGAGTGCTGCACTCGTCAAGGCGATCTATGGCCACGTGGGCCAGCAGCCTGCCCCGCACCAGATCAGCAAATTGGTTTATGCGAGCGAACGACTCTATCACGGCACCCCCAGTGGCATCGACAACACCGTCATCGCCCACGGCATCCCCATCTGGTTCATCAAGGGCAAACCGCCAGCCGCGTTCGAGCCGGGCGCGCCCCACACCATTGTCATTGCCGACAGTGGCATTGCAGCGCCAACCAAAGAGACAGTTGGCGCGGTGGCCGCGGGGTGGCAACGAGATCCGGTGCGTTATGAACGGTGGTTTGATGAGATTGCCCAGCTTGCAGCGGCAGCCAAAGCAGCGATGGTCACGGGCAGCGTGAGCGAATTGGGTCAGATCTTTGACGAGAATCAACGGTTGCTGGCCGCGCTCGGCGTTAGCTCGACCGCGCTGGAACGGCTCATCGACGCGGCGCGTGCTGCGGGGGCATTGGGGGCAAAATTGAGTGGCGGCGGGCGCGGCGGCAATGTGATCGCCCTGGTTGCCCCAGAACGTGTTGCGGCGGTGGAGCATGCTTGTCTGGCCGCGGGTGCACGGGAGGTCATCACCACCACGGTTGCGCCAGGAGAACCGAGGAGTGCTCAGGCTGCGTCGCGCTGAAGCAGGCTGCCCGCCACCACCGTTGCCACCACCCCGAGCGACTGGTCGAGCAACACGAGATCGCCCTGATAACCGGGTGCAATTGTTCCCAGTTGATCGGCAATGCCCAATGACTGGGCAGCAGTGCGGCTCGTGGCTGGCCATGCTTCGGCCAATGAAAGACCCGTTGCCGCCATAAAATTCTGCAACGCCCGATCCATAGTCAAGATACTCCCCGCCAACGTCCCATCTGCCAATCGACACGCGCCCGCGGCCACGGTAACAGTCTGGCCGCCCAGCTCATATTCACCGTCGGGTAGCCCCGCCGCGCGCATGGCATCGGTAATCAGCACGGTGCGCTCCACCCCCTTGCAGCGTGCCAGCAGTTGCATGGCCGCGGGGTGAACGTGGATGTTATCGGCGATTAGCTGAGCATAGATGGAATCCAGGGTCAATGTGGCACCCAGGGTGCCGGGTTCGCGGTGGTGCAATCCACGCATGGCGTTGTAACTATGCGTTGCCTGGGTGATGCCCCAATCAGCCGCGGCAGTGCACGCTGCATAGGTGGCGTCGGTGTGGCCCCAGACGGCAATCACCCCCTGCTCACGGGCAGCTTTGACCAAGGCCTGCGCGCCCGCCACTTCCGGTGCCAAGGTGATCATGCGTACCGGCCCCGCGGCGACCAACTCGGCGAATTCGTCCAGCGCTGGCGCGCGGATGTGCTGCGGTGGCTGGGCCCCGGGATAGCGGGGGCTGATGTAGGGTCCTTCCACGTGCACGCCGAGGATACGCGCGCCCGTTGGCACATGATCGGCGGTCGCAGCGACGGTGGTGGCGACGGTGGCAACTGCGGCCCGAATTTCGGCGTGGGGCGCGGTAATGGTGGTTGGGAGATAGCCTGTTACCCCATGTTGGGCAAAAAAGCGGCCCATGGTTGCCAGTGCAGTTGGCGTGGCATCCATGGTGTCGCAATCCGCGCCACCGTGGACGTGAATGTCGATGAAGCCGGGCAACAGGGTGTGGCCGGTGGCATCCAACAGTGGCCGGTCCGATGGTGCTGCCACGGCTGGGGCCGACGGCGTCACACGCACAATCTGCCCGTCGGTAATGAGGAGGTCAACCGTGGTATAGCTGGCGTCAGCCGAGTCAGCCCCGGCACGTTGAGGGATTGCTGCCAGTGCATTTGTTGGGACGGTGGCGTTCTGGATAAACAACGACTGCATCAATCTTCCCGCATCTCCCGCTGGCGCATGGGCATGACATCGATCAGGGCATAAATTTCTTCCGGTGCCACGGCTTCTGCAAATTGATTTTTGACGCCCCCATCCTTACCAACGAGCAGCACGGCAAAGTCGGTGGCCACATTCAGCCGTTCCCGCAAGTCAACAGTAGCCGCTGGCCCGACGGTCTTCCCGTCCGCTGCGCCCGTCTCTCTGTCAAAGAGATAGAAGATGAGTAGATCACGATCGGCAAGCGCGGCATCCTCACCCTTGAAATGTTGGCGCTGTGCTGCAACTTGCGTGCTCTCGGCAGCAGGTGCGAAGATCAACAAGAGACGATTTTGCCAGCGATACTGGGACAAATCTACCGTTGTCGACACTGTCGACTGAGGCGTTGTGGGTTGCGTGGTCGTCATGGGAAGTGGCTCCTCGGGTACAATGGCTGACGACGGCACCGTGCAACCGCTGAGAAGCACGCTGCACAAGAGCAGACTGTGCAACAGTGCAATGCAACGCTGAGAAATGGCCGTCGTCTCGCCCACACTAATCATAGAAGCACTATCCCACACCATCCATCACCGATCCGTCAGCCCTATCTCAATGGGTGGCTCAAGTTGCTGCAACGTCTCTCGTTCATACATGGCGATCAAGAGTGTAGCCGCGTCCCCCTCCGTCTGCCTCACCAGTGGGTGTGATTCCACCAGCAGTTCGCCCGGCTTCCACAGCGTGGTGGGATAGTAGTCGCCACCGGGCGGGGCATCGTGTTGGGCAATCTTTTCACCACTGGCTGTCAGAAGTTGTACGGTTGTGGTGTACTTGTGCGGCAGCGGCTCGTTGACCTGCCAGTAGAGGGTCACGGTAATCTCATCGCCCGCGCGCGCCCAATCAAACCCCAACAGTTGGAGCGGGCCATACGACTGCTCGACCGGCTGCAGCGGCTGCACGTTCACACGCTCTTCAACGGCAACCAGTGGCGGTGTCGCCGGTTGCAGCACAAACTTGCTCTCCAGACCCGGCATCGGCTTGATCAGATAGATGGGCGCGTCACCGGCTGCAGCAAGAGCTGCATCGATGGTGGCACCGATATCGGCAAAGCGGACGGTTGGTTCAATCAGCGGGAAAAGACCGGTAACGCCCGGTAACTTGCCTTCAACGGCTTGGTAGTAGAAGAGTGGGACGATCTCGTTGCGGTCATTGCTGATCAAAATGGCACCATTGGATGGGGCCGCGGCGGCGATGGCATCCCAACGGTCACGGGCAGCAGTTACCGCGGATTGATCCAGTTGGGGAAAATAGGTACGGGCAATCGTCAGCGGAATCCAAAGCAGGACGAGGAGCAGCACCAAACTGATGGCCAGCGCGGGGCGGCGTTCTTCTTCCGGCTGCTCTGCTTCGCTCTTGCGTTCGGCATTGGCCAAGCCCCCGCCAATGGTGTCCGCGGTGAAGCCGACCCAAATGGCTGCCACCAAATAGAGCGGCAGATAGTAGGCGAGAATATCGTCAATGGCATAGAAGAGGTTGAAGATCTGTTGCAACAGGAAAAAGGGCACGGTCAGCGCCAGCACCCGCCAATTGCGCATTCGCCAGAGCACGTAGAGCCCCAACCCAACCATGAGCAATCCTGGCAGGAAAAAGTGCAACCGCCAAAGCAGCCACGCCTGTGGCAACTCGGCCCAAGCCGCGCCCCCGGTGTGGAAGCCAACCGCGATCGATTGCCCGCTGACAAAGCGCCAGAAGCCCGCCCACGTGTTCTGGTAGAGCGTCAGCGTCTCGACACCCAACGCCTGATGATACCAGGGCGATGGACCGGCGCCACTGCGCAGGGGCACATAGAGATAGAGCAACAATGGCGCGAGCACGAACAGCGGCAACAGCAGCCACATGCGGGGGCTGGCAGCCCAGTGCACGCGCGCCCGCCAAAATGCCACGGCCACCAGCGGCAACAGCAGAATCGTTGTGGCGTGATGGGTCAATGCCAACCCGGTCAGCAGGGCGAGCCACAGCAACAGTCGGGGCGCGTCGGCAGCAGTGGCGGCACGCACATCATAGAGCCGGTAACAGATGTGCAGCAGCAAGATCACAAAGAGCGCGTGCAGCGTGTAGACCTCGGCGACCAAACTTTGGCTCCAAAAGGTGGGGTTGACGGCGAGCAGCAATGCAGCCAGCAACGCGGCCAGCCGCCGGATCAGGGGGTCACTTTGCAGCCAATGGATCAGGGTCAGATAGAGCATGGCAATGGCCAGCGCGCCAAAGAGAGCGCTCAACAGATTGAGCGCGTGGGCGGGTGTCAGGCCAAAGAGCGCCAACGTGTGCTGCCAAAGCGTGCCCAGCAGCAGATAGAGCGGATAGCCAGTGGGATGAGCGAGGCCAAGTGTCCAGGCTGCGGTCTGAAATTCGCCGCTGTCACCGCCCAACAGACCGGGGGCCAGGGTGCGAAGATAGAGGCCGAAAATGATGGCAAAGAGCAACAGAGCGATCTGACGGTCGGCCCGGGTAGTATGAAAAAATTTGACCTTCATGCGCATTTCGTTGATAATTTCACGTCTTGATTCGGATTTTTTGATGCTTACATTTATGAATGTTGCACGCTTTGAGCAGTGGCAAGAGTGGCGGTGCATGCTCACCGGGCGATCTGCTTCAAGTTGCGCCTTTTTTACGAACCCAGTTAGAGCCTTTATGTCCAATGCCGAGCAGATCCCGACCAGATCCGATTCCCCCGTGGGTAACCGAATGAACCAGACCGCTGTGCGTGGGCACCCTTCCAACGGGCACGCCCCATCCTTGGTGATTGTACCGACCTACAACGAGGTTGAGAATGTTGCCACACTTGTGCAACAGGTGCGTGCGTTGCCGGGCGATATTCACGTGTTGGTTGTTGATGATAATTCGCCTGATGGGACTGGGCAAATTGCTGATGAGCTGGCGGCACGTGATGCGGGGGTACGGGTGTTGCATCGAGCAGCGAAAGAAGGGTTGGGCGAAGCCTATAAAGCTGGTTTCCGCGAAGGGCTTGCGCAAGGCTATCTCTATCTCTGTACAATGGATGCAGATTTTAGCCATGATCCCGCTCGCATTCCCGATCTGCTGCGCAAGGCAAGCCAGGGCTATGATCTGGTGGTTGGCAGCCGCTATGTGCCGGGCGGCCAAATTGTCGATTCAACCCGTCTGCGCAAGCTGATCAGCTATGGCGCCAACTGGATGGCCCATACCTTCTTGGGCATTACCGTGCGCGATTGCACAGCGGGTTTTCGCTGCTATCACCGCCAAGTGTTAGAGACGATTGACCTCGACCATATTTTCAGCAGCGGCTACAGTTTTCTCATCGAAATGGCCTTTCACTGTCAACAGGCGGGCTATCGGATTGGTGAGGTGCCCATTACCTTTGTCAACCGGCGCATGGGTGTCAGCAAGATCAGTCGCATTGAAATTTACCGGGCCTTCTACACGCTCTTGCGGCTGCGTACGAGCGCACTGCCCTGGCAGCGGATGGAGGAACTCTATCAACGGCGGCGGGAGAAGAAGGCGTGAGCCGAGACTCGGCGATCGCGGCGGCTATTATGGCGCGTTCGCAGCCGGTTGGATCGTCATCCAATCCACCGCGGCCGCCAGGGAACGACGGTCGCGATTGAGCGAAAGGCTGAGATAGGCACGCTCGGGATCGGTGACCACCGCGGCGCTGCCCGGCGCGCTTCCTTGCACCCCAACGATGGCAAAGCCTTGTCCCTGCAACATCTCCAGCGTCACAGCGGCACCCAGACCGCGCAACCCCTCCACCGCTGCTTCCGAGAGGTGGGCAGTGGCATCGCCGTGGCTGGCGATCAACACGGGCCGTCCGGCCTCGATTGCCGCTAAAAAGGTGGCCAGCGCATCGCTCTCGAAGCTGTTGGCCGCGGTATCAAAGCCCACTTTTTCGATAACTTCCCCCGCGGAATCGAGTACAGTTACGTTCAGACCGCGTCGTCCCGCCGAGGCGTCAATCTGTTCGCCCGCCTCGTCATAGAGCGCAATCCAACCACCATCGCCAAAGGCGGTAATATCGGTGTCGATGGGCAATTCCACACCGGTGTTACCAATTTGGCGGCTCCCACCCAGCACATCCCGCGGGCTCGCGGCCCATGTCCATGCCAGTTCCACGCGGTTGATGCTCTCCACGAGTACGGTGCCCGGCAGTTCCCAGCGCAGCTCATTCCAGCCATCGGTCAACGGGAGCGAGTCACCACTCCACTCATTCACGTGGAGCGTGACGCGCTGTGGACTGCTGCCTGGATAGGTGAATGGATGGCTCCGCAGTTGCACCTGGTAGCTAGCGTTCTCATCAACCTGGCGCAAGGGGACAAAGAGTCGACTTGTCGTGTCTGTTGCCCAGATGGCCGAGGTATCATCACGTGGTCTATCGGTTGCAGCCATGTCCCAGCCTTCACCCCGATAGGCAAAGGTTCCGGGTTCACCCAGATCGATGGTAAAGGCATCGTCGCCTGTCGGTTGCAGGACCCGATACGCCTCAATGCCGTTGCCGGTCCAGAAGGGCTCGGCTTCCAGCGGCAGGGTAGCCTTGGCAAAGTCCCACGCGGCCTGCCAGTTGTCGGCATAGGGCTTGCGCTCGACAATCGGCGGGTGGAGCAAAACATAGCCGGTGTTATATAGGTACATGAGATCCGCGGCCTGGGCGCGTGCGGCCGCGACGAGTTCTTCGCTTGGCGTGCGGCCAAACTGAATCTCGTTGAAGGCCTGAAAGAGAGGCAGCCGCCGGTAATACTCCATCTTGAAATCGGGGGCGCGGCTAATGTTGCCGCCGATCATTGGCTTGCCATGCAGGGTCTGGAAATATTGTAGCTGCGTGCGCTCGGCCCCAAAGGTCCCAAAGCTGTTGCGCCAGCCCAGCGGTAACTGCAACAGGCTGACCGGCTCTTGATCGGTGGCGATCTGCTGGTAAATCGCAGGAATGCGCGCGTCCGAAAGCGGAGCGGGCAAGGCCAGATGTTCATAGAGCAGCGCCGTGGTCAAGAGTGTGGCGAGGAGGAGCGTCGGCAGTCGGAAGCTGGTACCTGTGGCGTGGCGACGGGGCCAACGGCTCGCCACCGTGGTGAGCAGCCAATAGAGGCCATAGCCCACCAGCACAGCCAACCCCAACATGAGCAATACGCTGTTGCGGTTGGGGGCACGGTTGGCCTTGATGATGGGCAGATAGTGCAAGATGGCAAAGGGCAGCGGGAAGGTGGCCTCGACGCCATCGAGATCAAAGCGATAGCGGCCATTGATCTGCAGGAAGGGGCCGAGGGTGAAGATGCCAAAGATGAGGCTGGTCCAGAGCCAGAGACGCAGCTGACGGCGATAGCGCAGCAGGCCAATGAGCGCCAGCCCCAGCGTCGTCCACCCCAAAAAGACGGTGTTGAGATCGCGGAAACCGCCTACGCTCTCCGAGTGGGCCCGTTCCTGAATTCGCCGCAGCTCGGGAATGAGATCGGTTCCCCACTGTGGATGCAGCGGCGTGGGAGTGAACCAGCCCAGCAGATCCGTGCTCAATGGAATTGCTTCGCCCCAACCTTTGAGCGAAAAATCGTTGGTGAGAAACTGGCCCAGAATCGGGAGCAGCACCGGTCCCCAAACAAGGAGCGCGACGACGCCCGTAACGGACAGGGTGCGCACGACAAAGAAGATGCGGCGCAGGGAGACGGGACCAGTAAGCAGGCGCATGGCCAACACAATCAGCGTGAAGATGGCAAGGAAGAGCGCGGTGATCATTTCGGCGAGACCGTTGAACGCGAAGAAGAGGCCCGCCAATGCCGCGGCCCGGTAGCGCTGCCGGGGCGGGCGATCATCGTCCAGGCTGCGCAACAACATGAGCGCGTAAAAGGGAATCCACTGCGTGGTCACCATGTCGTAGTGGCCCAATGCAGCATAGACAGCCCGGTTGGAGGCAAAGGCATAGAGCGCGCCCGCGGCAAAGGCTGCGTAGTACCGGTTCAGACCAGCCACCCGGTGCGCTGCTGGGAACTGGCGCGTCAACAGATGGAGCACGAGCAGATATGCGCCATAGCCGCTGAGCACGGTGCTGAGTAGCAGCACCACGTTGCTGGCAAAGGGCAGATTAACCGCCACCATGAGTGGCTGGGCAATCAACGCGTGAAAAAAGTTATAGGTGTAGAGGATCAGGTCGATTCCAAGGGGATACCAGATCAGTTCGGTGTGCAGCGGGCTCTGTCCCTGGTCGATCAACGCATGTTTGAAATACCAGACATTCCAGAGAAAGGTCGATTCGTCAAAGGCCCACTGGGCAACACCGGGCACGTGGGTGAAGAGATTGGGCAGCAGCGGCCAAGAGAGGCCGAGCGCGAGCAGGGTGTACAGACCGAGGAGGCCGCGGTGACCGCGGACGCGAGCAAGTAAACTATCCATGGGGCCATTGTACACAAGGTGGGGTGCAGGCGACAAAAACAGATGCTAAAATCGAGAAAAAGAGACGGGGAGAAGCGGGCTCAGCGCCAGCGACGGTGGGCGAGGTCGATCTGTTGGCGCAATTCGCGGCGCGCCTGTTGCAGGTTTTCTTTGGCCTGAAAGAAGGCCGCTTCCGTCAATTCCAGGTCACCAGACATCAAGAGCTTTTCCAGTGCTTCGACCACGCGCAGCACCTTGCCTTCAAGCATTTCGGTGGTGGTGCCATAGAAGCGTTCGGGCACGAAGTAGAGCAGGATCAAGAGAAAGAGGTAGCTGGTGATAAAGACAGTACTGACCAGACGGGCAGATTGGCTGGCGAGGGCCATGAAGAGGATCCAGCCCAACAGTACGGCAAGCGTCATCACCTGCCAGCGTGCAATCGGGCGCGCCATGGCAATACCACGCAGTTGGGGTTCAAGTTGGATGAATGCCTTGGTGCGGGCAAACCACTCATTGAATTTGTAACATTGTTGGAGATTGACCCGTGCCTGATCGAATTTGGCCAAATTCAGTGCGTAATCCCGACAGGTCTCGGTGAGCTGATAAAATTCGGGACGCGTCAATTCAGTGGGCGAAATCGCATTGCTGCGGCCAGTAAGTTGGTCGAACGTCTCTTTGATGGGCACAATAGCACAGAGTTAGAACCACTTGTCGACAAATAGCGCAAAGGCAAAGAGGAGGGTCGTCCACAACGTCGTGGTCACGGTTGCACGGTAGAGCCGGAAGCTCTCTTCCAATCCCAGTTCCTGCTTGTGCAACTGGCCATAGATGCGAATTGACAGCGGCAAGGCACCCAGGGTGATTAGCGCAATCGTGGGCAAATAAGCCAGACTGACCAGACAGAGCAACGACGCATAAATCAACAACATTAAGAGCGAGTTTAGATCGAGTGTGCGCGCGGGGCCAGAAGTGACAACAAAGGTGCGCTTGCGCATCAGCCAATCGCGGCGATGGTGAATAAAATTGTAGTTGGCAAAGAGCAAGATTGCCATTAAGCCGAAAGGAATGCTGGCGATCACCGGTAGCCAGCTCAACGTCTGCCCCACAATGTAATAACCACCCAACAGGGGAAAGAAACCATAGCCCAGAAAGAGGCCCAGCTCGCCCAGAGCCCACCCCCGGTAGCCATAGCGCACGGGCGGTGCCGTATAGGTATAGACCAACAACAGGCTGGTGAGATAGAAGAACATCAGGGGCCACCCCATCTGTACCACGAGGGCCAGATAGCAGATCAACCCACCCAATAACAGTCCATACCCGGTCCAGCGGACGGTCACCCCCTTGATGATCTCCGTTGCCATCAGATGATAGGCGGAGGCAAAGACAGCGTGGTTGAAGTGAACTTCGCTGTGTTTGCGGGCGTGCCAGTAATCGTGAAATTCATGGAGCAGGTTGAGGCCATAGATGGTCATGGCACTGCCCCCCAACAGCAGGGCCCACAGAGAGAGATCGAATGTGGCACCTTGCCACCAGCCGAGCAACATGCCGCAGAGAATGGGCGTTAACAGGGCTAGTGAGAAGCGGGGCCGCAGGAGACGCATCCACAGACGCCAAATATTATCGGGCCGCGTGTAGAGCCGCGCCGGCAGCCAGGCGTGTTGCAACTCCGTACGCGTCTTCTCTCCTTTGGCACCGACAGAGCGGTTCAGACGCTGTGTTGATGCAAAATCGTGCTCGGTGGCTTCCACAATTATTGTATCCTACGGCAAAGGCTGATTGGAATCACGAGATCGACGCAGCAGTGGGAGCAAAGCGTCGGGACCAACTGCATTCTATCACCCGGTTCGTGGGGCTGTCAATCAGAACAGGTGAGAAACCAGTGGGAAACTAGACCGGCGCGGCACTGTTTTTGCGGGCCAGCAGATAGGCAGCCACACCGCCACCGCCAAAGCCAAAGAGATGGCCCAACCAAGAGACATTGGGTTGAAGTGGCAACAGCCCCCAGATCATGCTGCCGTAGAGCAGGCCGACCAGCACCGCCAACCCAACAGCCGAGGGGCTGCGCTCGAAATAACCGCGCCAGAGCAGAAAGCCCAAGAAGCCAAAGACTACACCACTCAGCCCAATGTGTATAGTGCCCGGCATTCCCAACAACCAGATCCCTGCGCCACTAATAACGGTCGTGATGAGCGCAACCGCAATAAATTCGGCAGTCCCGCGCAGCAGCACCAACCAGCCCAACATGAAAAAAGGAACGGTGTTGGCGAGCAGATGTCTGAAGCCTTTGTGCAAAAAAGGCGCGAAAAAGATATGGTGAATCTCCGCGGGCTGCCGTGGCTCAATGCCCCAGAAATCGAGCGATTCGCGCCACACAACTTGATCGAGAAGCTCAATGGCCCAGAAGAGTAGAATCAGCCCACCGAGGATGGCGAGCTGGGTGGTCAGCGCGCTGCGCGCCGACTGTAGATAGGCACGGAACCAGTCGCCCGGGGGAGCGGCTGGCGGCGCAGAAGTGTGGGATTGTGCATTCGGCTGAACTTCCTTCATGAGTGGTCAGTTCCAGTGAAATTGCTACTCCGCAACTTGATTAACAGCGACGCTGCAGCTGGGAGAAAATCGGCTGTTTCCGCAGCAGTGGGAGTATAGTAAAATAGAGCTGAACGACTGATATTTAACGCAAGTTGCCACCTACTTGATCTCTGCACGTGAGTCTCTGCACGTGAGTGATTGTTCAAACAAATCACGCCACCACGCGCCCACCACGCGCCCACCATGCGCCCGGCAGGCAACCGGGGAGCAACGTAGGTTCAATAGAGCAACGAAGAGCGAATCGCCGATTTATTATACCCAAAGGAGCAACGAATGCGAATTGCGCAGATAGATCAGTTTTTTCCACGACCGCGCATGCGGTTGGTGAAGATCACGACGGACAATGGCCTCGTCGGCTGGGGCGAGTCCACACTGGAGGGCAAACCGAAAAGTACAATGGCCGCCGTTGAAGAGTTGGCCGACTATTTGATTGGCAAAGATCCGCTGCGCATCGAACATCACTGGCAGCACATCTATCGCTCGGCCTTCTTCCGCGGGGGCAACGTGCTCATGTCCGCGCTCTCGGGGATCGACCAGGCGCTGTGGGACATTGCGGGCAAGCATTACGGCGTGCCCGTCCACGCGCTGCTGGGCGGTGCGGTGCGCGATCGGATTCGTGTCTACGCCCATTGGGGCATTCGCGATGCCAGCGATGAAGGATTGGAGCAAGCCAAGGAGCGGCTGGAGCAGCTGCAAGTCCACGGCTACACGGCCTTCAAGAGCGGGCCAGGGGGCAAGTGGCGGGGTCACGAACCGCCCGCGGTGATCGATGACTTCGTCAAACGGGCTTACCTCATGCGCGAATGGGTGGGGCCAGAGGTTGAGCTAGCGTTTGATTTTCACGGCAAGATGACGCCTGCCTTGGCCATTGAGATCTGTCACGAGTTAAAAGGAATGCGCCCAATGTTTGTGGAAGAGCCAACCCCACAAGAGAACATTGACGCGCTCAAGCTCGTCTCGGATCACGTGCCCTTCCCCATTGCCACGGGCGAGCGGTTACTCAGTCGGTGGGAATTTCGCCAGCTCTTTGAAAAGCAGGCCGCGGCATACATCCAACCCGATGGCTCACACGCCGGCGGCATTACCGAGTTAAAGAAGATCGCCAACATGGCTGAAGTCTACTACATGCATGTTATGCCCCACTGTGCCATTGGGCCAGTCGCGCTGACGGCCTGCATGCACGTCGACGCGGTCATTCCCAACTTTTTGATCCAGGAGAGCGTGGGGCCAGATTATCTGACCGATGTGATTGAGGAGCCGTGGCACGTGGAGAACGGGCACATCGAGCTGCCGAGCAAACCGGGGCTGGGCTTTACCATCAACGAAGCGGCCGTGGCGGAACAACACCAATACACGGAGGAGCTGGGCGGCGAATTCACCTATGATCAGGATGGCAGCGTTGCCGACTGGTAGCCCTGGCACCGACCTTTTCTTGACAAATTCACAAAGTCAATGTAAAAAATCTGCAACCGATGCCAAGCTCCACCGAGATGGCCGCACCGACCACTGAGAGAGATGCGTTTGGCCCACATGACTGCCCATGCGAAACCGAATAGCTGCTGGATCAAGAGCTTTGGTCTGGCCTTTATCCTGCTGACTGCTCTGCTTGGGTTGCTCAGCGGGTGCGGCCGCGATCGGGAAGATCCACTCGCGCGCTATCTCCCGGCCATGAAGCCTGAATATCAGGGCGAGCTAGCCGCGCTGACTACACTGCCGCGCTATGCAGTCGACGTGGAACTCTTTCCCGTGGAAAATCTGCTGCGGGGCAACATGCGTCTGGAGCTGGTCAACACCAGCCCCGACCCGTGGCTCAACGTTGTCTTTCGGCTCTACCCCGAGTTGGCAGATTACAAAGGCAACATGGCAATCCACAACGCCGCGGTCAACGGCAAACCAGTCTCATTCAACTATCAGACCCATGACACAGCGCTCTTGGTTCCCATGCCAGAGGTGCTCTATCCCGATGAGCGTGCGGTCATTGAGCTGAGCTGGACGCTGGACATCCCCATCTTTGCCGATCATTCCAGCGTTTACGTGCTCTTTGGGCGCAGCCAACAGATGTACACGCTGCCGCTCTTCTATCCATCGCTGGCGGTCTATCAACCGGAAAAGGGTGTCAACGGTGAATGGTGGCGCGCGGAAGGATCGATCCGGGGTGATTCCGCGTTCAATGTTGCCTCGCTCTTTGTGGTGACAGCCACCATGCCAGCCGATCAGGTGCCGGTGACCAGTGGCACCCTGATCACCTCGACCTTTATCGAGGGGCAGCGTGCTCGCCACGTCTGGGTGACGGGTCCGTCACGCGAGTTTTTGCTCCACACCAGCCCCCAATTTCAGTCGGTGCAAAGTGAAGCCTATGGTACCCGGGTCACCAGTTATTGGCTGCCAGGGCAGGAAGCCATGGGTCGGGCAGCCCTCAACTATGGGATCGCGGCGTTGCGTATTTACAGCCAGCGCTTTGGGTCCTATCCCTATCGGGACATGCGTATTGCGCCAGCCCCGCTCAATTTCCGCGGCATGGAATATCCACAGGTCAACCTGTTGGGAATCGAGGTCTACGATCAATATCGCAGCGAGCTAGAGCTGCTGTTGGCGCACGAGGTTGCCCATCAATGGTGGTACCAAATCGTGCATAACGATCCGGTTCACGAGCCGTGGCTGGATGAAGCGCTGGCCGAATATTCGATGAAGCTCTACCTGGAAGAGCTGCGGGGCGAATCGTCCGCGGCCAACTTGCTGCTGTCGCGGTGGAGTCTGCCCGTCAAGGGCATGAGCACCGAAGGCGAGGCCACGCCAATCGATATGCCGGTCGATGACTTTGCCACGGCTTCGCTCTACGAGACGATCGTCTACGCCAAGGGCGCCCTCTTCTACGATTCGATCCATCAGACCTTGGGAGAACGGCGATTTCAGAATTTCCTGCGTGACTATCTGGCCGCCAATCGCTATGGCATTGTCACCACCGCGGATTGGTTTGATGCCGTGGCGGCGCTGAACACACCGGCGCTGGAAGTGCTCTATGAAAGTTGGGTGCAGCGTCCGGTGCGCCGCCCCAACCCAACCCCCACTCCCCTCATTGATCGCTCCTCTGCCCAGCGCTAGAACTGAGTGAGTGCTCGTTGCAGCTGTCTCTGCTGATGTAGAAATGGCAGAGATTGCGCGCCCCGCCGCAGGGCAGGAAGCGCCCGAGCAATAGAACCTCTGCTGTTGCTCACAGCTCTTCCAGCCGCACCAACCCTTTGCGGTTGAGTGTAATGCGCACATTTTTCGCCAGGGTCAGCTTATCATTCCCCTCCTGGCGATAGGTGGAGATGATGTTCACGTAGTAGACTCGGTCTAGCTTGAGTTTGCGCAGATCGTCTCCAGCCAAACTGTAGCGCCGCTCGGTGGGATTATCCATTTTGTGCAGGAAAGGGCGAATATCGAGCCGCAAAATATCGCTGAGCCCGGTAATGGGAATGCCTTCATCGCGTACCTCGCGAAAGGCATTTGCGATCAGCCGGACATTGCGCGAATAGCGAATCACATGTTCGTCGTAACCTTCAATTTGGATGGGAGAGAGCCGACTCTGCTGGTGGGCCACCTGCACCTGCTGTGGCACATCCTCGGGCGCGAGAAAGACCATCTTCTCGCGCACACGCCCCAGCCGTTGTTTCCGATCCAGCGTATAGATGTAGACGCGCCGATCATAATAGTAGCGACGCAGCAACGTTTTGGAGATGCTGCGCCCGGTCTCTTTGATGCGATCCTTGAACATGTAGCCCACAACCAGGGCAACAAAGAGCGGTGAGGTAAAGTTGCCGTAGACTGCCTGTACGTAGAAGGCGATCACGGTGGCAAAGATCATGGAAATTCCAGCGGCCAGGGCAAAGAGCAGATGTTCAAGTGTTTCGCCTTCGCTGTGCAACGAGGTCGCCAAGTAGAGGACGCTCGATGTGTATTTCTTGAGGAGCGATAGGTGGTGTAGATAATATTCCTGATTCTGGTCAGCGGCATAGTCAGCCGCGGGTTGGTATTGCCATGGTGCCAGGATTGAATGGTAGCCCTGCTCGCGACGGTATTCAAGCTCAGCGTGGATCGACGGGATCAGGAGTGGCTTGATGCGCGCGTGCAACGCCGGATCGGAAAGCGACTGTGCCATGCGCAGTGCATTGACCAGATTGCCCTCGACCACCACACTGAGCGCCTCATCGGTCAGCCGATAGCTGTAGCGGAGCCGTGCTGGCGTCTGTTCATCTGCGGCTTTGGTGGCGTGAGCACGGAAGCGTTCCAGAATCTGCTGGACCAATGCCACGTGCGTTGTCATGAGTTTGGCAGCGGCTTCAATCGACTGTGGCGTTAACACAGCCGCTCGCTCGTCTCTGGTCAGGTTATGTAGCGGTGGGTTGCCGCTTGCGTCCGTCCGCTCAACAGCAGGGTCGGCAAAGAGCTTGCGCCAACGCTGACGCAACGTCTGATTGAGCGTGAGGCGCAGAATGGCGCGCAACAGCTTCAGTTGCTCCACCACACGGTTGATCTGCGTTTCATCGCCTTCGGTTATTGGCCGCTGCCAAAGCTGGTCCAGCCGGTTGAGCGGCGATACAGAGTCGCAGAGCAGGGCATCGATTGATAGTTCAGGCGTTTTGAAGCGAATGTAGTTCTGTAAACGACGATAAAATTCATTGGAAGAGTAGGTCAGCTCGGAAATTGCCAGGTTGTGAGGAATAAAGAGGTAGGTGCTGACCTGATATTGTGTGCGCTTGCCAGATGCAAGCGGATAGGTCAGTTTGATCTCCAATTGATACCGATCGTGAATCCGTATTCGTTGTCGGACAGCTCTGTCCATGGTCTCTGCGAATCCTTTCGAAACAGTGCGCTACAAATCCGCTCGCGTTCCTTCCTCGTTGGTTGCCCGGTCTTTAAAGTGGGCTCTGTTTGAAAACAGTAGTGCCGGCAAGCGGGAAACCTACCGTTTTCAAGCCAACCGCACTGTAGGTTGTGTGATTGAAGAGCACCGGTCAAGAGCACGCCCGGCTCATCCGCCCGCACTGCCCCAAATGAAATCCCAGATGATGCGGTGCACGACCCACTCGACCGGTGCGTGATCATCGGTGAAGATGGCGACTTTGGGCGGTGCCACGAGCCGCACCTGATCCCGTGCAGTCGCGATGAATTGCGCCAATTCAGGTGGCGTCTGCGACAGCCCAGCAGGCAACGGGGCAGCAAAGGTGGCGTGGACCCTAGCCAGATCAACGGGCGACTTGGTGGCCACCAACAGGGTGTTGCTCAAATTGTCCGGCGGTCCCGGCTCGTCAATGGCATAGACGGTGGGAAAGAGCGTGTAGAGCGTCGCGGTCAGCGCATCGACGAGGGCATAGTTGGTGGCGGTGCGCCCCACGTTGATCGCGACCACGCCATCGGCCGAGAGATGTGCCCGCACCAATGCAAAGAACTCAACGGTGGTCAGGTGAAAGGGGATGTAGGGCGGGCGATAGGCGTCGATGGCAATGAGATCCCACGTGGCCGCGGGGGGCTGTTCGGCCAACCAACGGCGGCCATCCGCGGCCACGGCCGTGAGATTGGGCTGATCCATGCCAAAGAACTCTTCCCCCACCGCGATGATCTGGGGATCGAGCTCGACGCCCGTAATGGGGATTGGACCATAGAGATCGGTGTAGAGTTCGCTGACTGTGCCCGCGGCCAACCCCAACACCAGCAGATTTTCTGGCGGGGGTACGGTGCAAGCGGCCGTTGCACCGGCCACCGTCCCCGGTTGACAGGGGCGAAAGAATGGCGCCAGCAAAAAGTAATCCCAGATGCCCAGGCTCAACACAGAGTCAGGGTGGTAGACGCTGTGAATGCCAACGCCATCATTGAGCTTGAGGTGCCGCTCGCTCCCCCACTGTCGCACGGCAATGTAATTATAGAGGCTCTCATCTTCGTAGATCAAGGTGCCTGCGCTGCCGTCGTCCCAACCGGCCCGAATGGCGGTACGTGGCCCCGACCCAAGCGCCACCCCCAACACAAGCAACAACGCGATGATGGGCACCCAACGGATCGGGCCACGGCGCGGCTGCAACAACGCTCCCCCAACCAGCACCACCAATGGCCAGAGCGCCAACAGATAGAAGGTCCAGCGCGTGCCATAGGCAGGGATCAGCCAGAGCACGGGCAGAAAGGTGCCAACCAGACTCCCCGCGGTCGCCAATGCATAGAGGCGGCCCGCCACTTGCCCGGCATGCTCAACATCTTGCACCACAATGCGCACGGCCCACGGGCCAACCGTCCCCAACAGAATGATGGGCAGACTAAAGAGCAGCAGGATCGCGAGCAGCGCGCCGCCGAGCAAGCCCGCGTTGAAGGTATCGATGCCCGTGGCAGCCCAGCGCAAGACCGGCCCACTCGCGGTGGGGATCAGCGCCACGCCCAACGCGGCCACCACCACCACCAGCTCCAGCCACTGTTGCTCTGGAAAACGATCGGCCAGCTTGCCCCCCAACCAGGCGCCCAGGGCCAGGTAGAGCAGGATCAACCCAATGAGCGCGGCCCAGACCAGTTGATTGTTGCCAAAGACCGGCTCCAACAGGCGCGATGCGCTCAACTCGACCCCCAACGTAACCGCGCCGGTTGTAAAGACAAGAATGGAAAGATACTTCACTCGCGGCTAGCTCCTCTTTCGGTTTTGGTTATCACGCAATTGTGCGAAGTCAACTCGTTTATCAAAACCGCTACTTATTTCACCCGCTTGCTCTCGAAGTTCGCATGCATGGTGAGATAGCGCAACCACAGTTTGGGCGAAATATCCCCAAAGGCATTGTGATTTGCTGTGGTCGTTTCCGCGATTCCCCGTTGTTGGATCTCCTGGGCTAGCTCAATCGTCGTGGCGCGGGTTGCCCGGAACTCATCGCGCATTGCAGCCAATTCAAGGGTTGGGGCGGGTTGATGATCCTCATACTCATCCTGCGTTGGCGGTTCTCCCAACACGGTCCGCAGACGTCGCTGTCCCCAGCGCTCAATCCCGATGACATGTCGCATCTGTTCCCGGTTTCTGGGTGTGTCAACCTTGTCGGCCAAATAGGTGTCAATGGTTTGGCCGCTCCGTTGAGCATCCTGAATCAACTGGTCAAAGGTTTTGTTGATGGTCTGGATCTGAAAGACAGTGCGAAAGATCAAGCTGACAATGTTCATTTTATCTATCCCTCGTTGGTCGGTTGGCATTGTGTTAGCGCGCGTTTTCAACAAAAGGCGATGAAAGCCTATCATACCATAGCTATTTTCATGCCCAATAAATGGGCTTTCAGAGGGAACGACTATAAGCAACAATATGGGCGACGAAACAAAGTTGCCCCCGTACAGTCAGCGCGACCGTTCTCTTTTGGCTCGGTATTGGCCTCTACGCGCTGCTTCTGTTGCCCCGGCTGCTGGGCTGAAGAGCGCAACATGCAAAAACAATAACAATTCTCTAACACTTTGCTAGCACTTCTGCTTTTGTTGCCATGTTAAGGTACACTCATATCTAAATAATCACAACGACCCATGTGTGAGCACGATCAACATGGGTCTCTGGCATGATATAAAACGTACCCAAGGAGCACAGCTATGACCGAAACGGCAACACCTGCCCCAGAGTCCATGGAGTATCGCACCGAAGTTAAACAGCTGCTCGATATTCTGGCCCATTCCCTCTACACCGACCGCGAAATCTTTCTACGCGAGCTGATTTCCAATGCCTCGGACGCGCTGAACCGCATTCAATTTGAAATGTTGACCAACCAGGATGTGCTCGATTCCAACCGAGAGCTGGCGATTCACATCACCGTGGACGAGGAAGAGAAGACGCTGACCATTGCCGACAGCGGCATTGGCATGAACCACGATGAGCTGATCGAAAACCTGGGCACCATTGCGCACTCTGGTGCCAAGAGCTTTCTGGCCAATGCCAAAGAGAATGGCAAGGCAACGCTCGAAGAGATTATCGGCCAATTTGGCGTGGGCTTCTATTCCGTCTTCATGGTCGCCGACGAAGTGACCGTGACCGCGCGCTCCCACCGCACCGAGGATCAGGCGTGGACCTGGCAATCAACGGGTGACAGCCAGTTTACCCTGGCCCCGGCAGAGAAGAGTGACCGCGGCACTGCCATCTTCATCAAGCTCAAGGAAGATGCCGCGGAGTTTGCCAGCACCTGGCGCATTGAACAGATCATCAAAAAACATTCGGACTATGTCTCCTTCCCCATCTACGTGGGCAAGGTCACGCCGCCTCCCACAGAAGAAGAGAGTGGCAACGAGGAGGAGCAGACCATTGAAGCGCCCAAGGTGGCGAACCGTCAGACCGCGCTCTGGCGTCAATCTCCCTCCAAGGTCACGGCGGAAGAGTACAAGGATTTCTATCAACAGCTGACCTATGACATGAATGAACCGCTGCTCAATGTGCATCTCGTGGCAGATGCACCGGTCAGCGTGCGCAGCATTCTCTTTGTGCCCACCAAACGGGAACGGGGCGCAATGATGCAGAGCGACCACGGGCTGCGTCTCTATTCGCGCAAAGTGCTCATTCAACAGCGCAACAAGGATCTGTTGCCCGAATACATGCGCTTCATCGAAGGCGTGGTCGATTCAGAGGATCTGCCGCTGAATGTGTCGCGCGAGATGGTGCAGAGCAATCCCGTGTTGCGCCAACTGCAAAAGGCGCTGACCAACCGCGTCTTCCGTGAATTCAAGAACCTGGCCGAAAATGATGCCGAGCGGTACCAACGCTTCTGGCACGAATTTGGGCCGTTCCTCAAGGAGGGGGTGGCGAGTGATCCCGCCAGCCACGACTCACTGCTCGATCTCTTGCGCTTCCAAAGCAGCAAAACCGGCGACGATGAGTGGGTCTCGCTCAAGCAAGCAAAAGAGCGCATGGGCGAGGATCAGCAGGCGATCTACTATGTGCTCGGTGAAGATCTGAAATCGGTGGCACGCAGTCCCCATCTAGATTATTTCCGCGCCAACGACATTGAAGTTCTCTACCTCGTCGATCCCATCGATGGCTTCATGACCTCGATGTTGCGGACCTATGATGAGACGCCGCTGCAGAATGTCGATGACGCGGGGCTGGATCTGCCTGATCAGGAAGAGAAACAGGACGAAGATGAGCAGAGCACGGTTGCACAGGATGATTTTGAGAAACTGGTGGAGCGCTTCAAGAGCGTCCTGGGCGATCAGGTGACTGATGTGCGCGAGTCGAAGCAGCTGGTCAACAGCCCGTGCCGCCTGGTTTCGCCAGAGGACAGCTTTGACCGCGACCTGCAACGGATTCGCCGGCTGACCGAAGAGAACTATGCATTGCCCAAAAAGATTCTGGAGCTCAACCGTCGCCACCCCATCGTTGTCAATTTGGCCCAGATGTTGGCCAAGGCCGATGATGACCCGATCATTGATGCAACAGCGGGGCAGCTCTTTGCCAATGCCATGTTGCTCGATGGAGTCAGCCCCAACCCGGCAGATATGGTCGAGCGGGTTCAGACGCTGATGGCGGCGGCAGTGGCCGCCCGCGCCAGCTGAGTAGCGATCTCAACAGCCGATCCAGCACACGATCGGGGCAGGAAACGTACGCTTTTGCCCCCCGATCCATCGCTCACTGTGCAACTTGCACAATAAAATATTAGGCAAGTTGGTACTATTGATGATAGTATTAACTTGCCTTTTTTTTTAAACTCCAACCATTGATATGTGTTTGGATCAATGTTGCTCCCACGCTGATGCTGTCGTTCGGCAAACCATCGTTTGGAAGAACCCCAGCGAGCAGCATATCAATCGATCGGGCTTCATGAAGATCATAGAGCCTCGATTTTGGTAGTCGATTGGGTTGCGTTGTTCAGGTGTAAATCTCCCCTCAATTTTCCTGTACATGGCACTCTATGAGTGATGGCAACTCTCAACAGGACTACCGCTATGGCTCATACGTGAAAAGCGATTCGAAACTTTCCACCGCTGTAAAGTTTCGCCAATTGCTCTTTGCGGACATGGGTCCTTTACCTTTTTGTGCCAAGATTAACTTTAGTTTACAAACAAATTGCAATAACCATAATCTGGAGGAGATTCGCATGGCTCTCAGTTGTAGCTCAGCGTCTGACGTTACCAAGGCGATTAGCGACCACAACATCGAATTTGTCGACATAAAATTCACCGACCTCTTTGGTCAATGGCACCACTTTTCGGTTCCAGCAAATTTCTATGATGAAGAAGACATCTTCGAGAATGGCCTTGGTTTTGACGGCTCCTCGATTCGCGGCTTTAAATCGATTGAAAGCAGCGATATGTTGCTGCGCTGTGATCCCACCACCGCATTGGTGGATCCAGTCTGTGAAGCCCCAACGCTGAGCATAATCGCCAACGTATATGAACCGTTGACAGGGGACACCTTTGACCGTGATCCGCGCAACGTGATCCGCAATGCAGAAGAATACATGAAATCCACTGGCATTGCCGACGTAATGTTCTGTGGACCAGAGGCAGAATTCTTCATCTTTGATGAGGTTCGCTACGAAACCACGCGCAACAAGTCGCTCTACGAAGTAGACAGCAGCGAAGCGATCTGGAACACGGGCAAGTGGGGTGCCGGCCACAAGCTCAATTTCAAGGGTGGCTATTTCCCAGTTTCGCCCTTTGATGGCTATCAGGACATCCGCTCGGAGATGGTCAACCAGATGATTGCTTCTGGCTTGACTGTCGAGCGCCATCACCACGAGGTGGGTACGGCGGGCCAAACCGAGATCGATCTCCAGTTTGCGCCGCTGATCGAAATGGCCGACGCCATGCAGCTCTACAAATACATCGTCAAAAACGTGGCGGCCCAGCACGGCAAGACGGTCACCTTCATGCCCAAGCCAATTTTTGAAGATAATGGCTCGGGGATGCATGTTCACCAGAGCCTGTGGAAAGATGGGGAGCCGCTCTTTGCCGGTGACAAATATGCTGGCCTGAGCCAAATGGCCCTTTGGTACATTGGCGGGATCCTCACCCATATCAACTCGTTGCTGGCCATCTGCGCCCCCACCACCAACTCGTACCGTCGCCTGGTGCCCGGTTACGAAGCGCCCGTGGTGATCGCCTACTCGGCCCGCAACCGTTCCGCGGCCTGTCGCATTCCTGTTTCGTCGCAATCCCCCAAAGCCAAGCGCATTGAATTCCGCTGTCCCGATCCCTCGGCCAACCCCTACTTGGCCTTCTCGGCCATGCTGATGGCTGGTCTCGACGGTATTCAGAAGCAGATCGACCCCGGCACGGCTTCCGAGCTGGATCTCTTTGAGGGTGAAAACATGCGCGAGGTCAAGACGGTTGAAGGTTCATTGGGTGGTGTGCTGGATGCGCTGGAAGCGGATCACGACTATCTGACCGCAGGCAATGTCTTCAGCGAAGAGCTGATCGAGACTTACATCAACTACAAACGCGCAAATGAACTTGATGCTGTCCGTCTGCGCCCGCACCCACACGAGTTCGTCATGTATTATGGTGTTTAGCCGCAACCGCGGTATACTCGTGGCAACGTCGGGCGGCAACCGCTAGGCAGCATCTGCCGAGCAATTCAACTGACGTTTCCATGTTTTGGCAAGACATTAACGCCCGAATGCAGTGATAGTTGCCCATACCACAGCACTTTTGGACAATTATCACGCTGAGGAATCGAACGTTTGTGAATAGGTGGCGGGGCGCTCGTACAGAACATTTGCGCTTCCGCCACCTTTTGCCATTCTGATCCTGTGGCCGGGTCCCGGATTAGCTCAACAATGTCAATTCTGCTCGTCTGCAGAATTCATCGGTGCAGAATTTACCGGTGCAGAATTCATCGGTTTCGTTCTATAATGGACTCATGCAACTTGTCGAGAAGAGCCAGCAAGCGCGTGGCCTGCTCTCCACTTGTACGCTCTTCTCGGTGCGTAAGTCATGCTATATACACCTTCTGCTCAAAGGGGAGATAGACTATGGCGGTTACCTACACAACTGAACAGCTAGAACGTGTAGATGAACTGATCAAGCGCAATGATATTCGTTTTATTCGTTTACAATTTTCTGATATTATCGGGGCGGCCAAACATGTGACCATCCCCATTAACCACTGGCCAGACGCGATCGAACATGGGATCTGGTTTGATGGCAGCTCCATTGAAGGGTTCGCGCGCATTGCAGAGAGTGATATGTACCTGGCGCCGGATCTCGACACCTTTGCCGTGGTGCCGTGGGACATGGATCTCTCGACCGCGCGCGTGATCTGCGATATCTACACACCAGATGGCGAACCCTTTGACGGTGATCCGCGCTACATCCTCAAACGGCAATTGCAACGGGCAGAAGAGATGGGCTACAGCTATCAGGTTGGGCCAGAGTTAGAGTTCTTCCTCTTTAAGCGCCACAGCAATGGCAGCATATTTCCGCTGGAACCCCACGACGACGCCGGCTATTTTGATGTGAGCAGCGATCAGGCGAACAATGTGCGTCGCCAGATGGTCGATGCATTGCAGGCACTGGGAATTCAGGTGGAAGCCTCGCACCACGAAGTTTCAATGGGGCAAAATGAGATTGACTTTAGCTATGGGCCAGCGCTCACCACCGCGGATCACGCCATGACCTTTCGCATTACGCTCAAAGCCGTGGCCCAAAAGAACAATCTACATTGCACCTTCATGCCCAAGCCGCTGGCCCACATCAATGGCTCGGGCATGCATGTCCACCAGAGCCTCTGGCACGCTGGCACCAACGAGACGGCCATGTACAACCCGGACAACGAGTATGGGCTGAGTGATGTGGCCTTGCAATTTATTGCGGGACAACTGGCCCATGCGCGTGCATTCACGGCAATTATTGCGCCGTTGGTGAATAGCTACAAACGCCTGGTCCCTGGCTACGAAGCGCCCAATTATGTCTCTTGGGGCCGCACCAACCGCAGCGCGTTGATCCGGATTCCACGCATTAGCAGTGGGCGCATCAAGAGCACACGCTGCGAATTGCGCTGTGCCGATCCCAGCGCCAATCCCTACCTGGCCATTGCCGTCATGTTGGCGTCGGGGCTAGATGGGATCGAAAAGCGCATGACACCCCCCGCCGCGGCCGAGGAAGATCTCTACCATGTTGATGGTCAGCGCGCCGGGCTCGAGACCTTGCCCGGTGACCTGGGCGAAGCAATCGAGGAACTCCGTGGCAACGAGGTTGTGCAGAATGCACTCGGTCAACATATCTACGAACGCTACGTCGAAGCCAAAACACAGGAATGGGCGGAGTATCGCATCTACGTCAGCAAATGGGAACTGGATCGGTATCTGACCAAGTATTGATCGATATTCCATTTAAAAAGGCGAGATGGGCTGCGTCCCATCTCGCCTTTTTTATGTTCATTAGCCATTATGTTCGATTGATATCTCAGTAGGCATCAACGGGTTAAAGCGTAAATTCGGTCCTTTTCCAGTGCCAGGGTTGCCAGATGAGCACAGTCACGCACGACCTGATCCAGATTGGCGAAGCGGGCATCGGTGGTGTTGCCCTGGCGATAGCGGTGGTAGATCTGCTGGATGATCACCGCAATCTTGAACAGACCGTAGACATAGTAAAAGAGTGGCTGCGGCACCGCATGGCCACTTGTCTCCTCGTAGCGCGCCACCAGTTCACCCCGGTGCGCATTGCCCGGCAACGCTGTTAACCCAAACATATCAATGAGTGCCGGTGGATCGGTCGCTTCGATCCAATACCCCAACGTCGTCCCCAGATCCATGAGCGGATCGCCCAACGTACACATCTCCCAATCCAGCACAGCACGCACGTGGGTCAGATCAGCCGGGTCCAGGATCAGGTTATCATATTTAAAATCATTGTGGATCAGGGCAGCGGTGCCGGGCGCTGTGGGCTGGTTCTGATCCAGCCAGGTGATGATCGGTTCGAGTGCGGGCAACGATTCCGTCTCCGCGTTGGCATAGCGGCGCTGCCAACCGCGCAACTGTCGTTCCACATAGCCTGCGGGGCGGCCCAATTCCCCCAAGCCAGCAGCCTGAAAGTCGAGCGCATGAATTTCAGCCAACGTGTCAATTGCGGCCAGTGAGAGCCGGTGCATCAACCCGGGTGTCAATGCATCTTTGTCGGGCGATTTCGCGCGCAAAATCACACCCGCCACCCGCTCCATCAGATAGAATGGCGCGCCAATGATGGCGGGATCCTCACAGTAGAGCAGCGGCCGCGGCACCTTCTCTGTCACCCGGCGCAGACCGGACAAGACGCGATATTCCCGCCCCATGTCGTGGGCCGAGCGAATGTTGGCGCCAAAGGGTGGGCGGCGCAACACCAACTCGGTCGAGCCGATTTGCACGGCATAGGTCAGGTTGGAATAGCCACTGGGAAACTGGGCAATGGTGAGTTCCCCACGCAATTCGGGTAGTGCCGTGGCCAGATACGTGGCCAACGCTTGTCGATCCAATTCTTCGCCGGGGCGAATTGAGGTTGGCTGGTCGATTGTGGTGTGTCGTTCGGACATTTCCATGCGGTATTCTCACATCATTTCTGTCAGGTGCCAGTTTTCCGATATTGTTTGTCAGTTGCCACAAAATGCAACGGGAGACGAGTGCGCTATAATAGATAGCGGCGGTCGCAGCGAACCCGCCTTAACAAAACAACAGAACAGGAGTATTGTACCGTGATTCAGCAACAGGAAACAAACCGTTCGATTCAAAGCGAGGGCACCTCTCCCATTCCCAAACCAGCACAGACGCTGACCACCGCGGCGATCATCGTGGTTGCCACCTACATTGCCACCCAAATGCTCGCCGATATTGCCAGTCTCAAAATTGGGGTTGTGGCGGGTTGGGCGGTGGACATGGGTACCTTTATCTACCCCATCACCTTCACCCTGCGCGATCTCGTGCACAAAGTGTTGGGCAAACGCAGTGCCCAGATTCTAATCGTCACCGCGGGCGCGATCAATCTCTTCATGGCCGGTTATCTCACGTGGGCAGCCAGCGTGGCGAGCGACCCTGAATGGGGGTTGGGGGCCGAATTTGCGCTGATCCTGGCCCCGGTCTGGCGCATTGTGCTGGCATCGATTGTGGCCGAGGTGGTGAGCGAACTCATTGACACAGAGGTCTACCACTGGTTTGTTACCCGCGTCACCCGGCGCTGGCAGTGGCTGCGTGTGTTGCTCAGCAATTCAGTCAGCGTGCCGATTGACAATGTCATCTTTGCCATTGGTGCATTTGCTTGGGACTTGCCCTGGAGCCATGTCTGGCAGATCTTTCTCTTCAATCTCATTGTCAAATATGGCGTGACGCTAATCAGCCTGCCCTTTATCTATCTCACGCCGGATCCGGACTGGACTGAATAGCCAACGGTTCACTACCCTTCATAAGAATCCAACACTGGCTCGTAGCGGCAGCGACAGCCAAAGCGGGCAGTGCAGTCGCGGTGGGGCAATTCTGGCACACGTGCCACCAGAAACTCTTTGCCAAAGAAGGCACGACAATGGTCACAGCTCTCCTCATCATCGGCACCGACGATCTCGAGCCGCCGCACGTGATCCCCGCCCTTGCAGCGCTGCCACGTCTCCTGATTATCGACGTAGAGCGCGAGCTGATAGGCCTTCCAGTAAGCTGCCTCGACAGCGGTCAAGTCAGTGGTGTCGAGCTCGGTCTGCACGTGGTCGGGGATTGCATCAGGGTCGAGTTGCCAGTAAGCACCCCACAGATGTTGTTCCGCGGCATACTGTTTGAGCCAGGTGACGGTCTCCTGGCTCAAGCCCGCTAGCAGCCAGTGATCGAGAAAGAGAATACGGCGGGTGAGCGCGCTGTGGCTGAGCTGGGGATCTGGCCCCGTCCAGGCGGCCTTGCCCAACGGCTGGCGCGCTTCATAGGAGCGGCGGATCTCCAACGCTGCGCTGGTATCGCGCGCCTCGATGGCCGCGCGCACCTTGGGCATCACCGCGGCTTTCTCAGTAGCCAGACGCGCCAGATAGCTCTCTACAAAGGGGGCCGCGGTCGGGGTCATCTGCCAGTCGGCGCCGGCTGCCGCCAGCCACTCCT
Source organism: Caldilineaceae bacterium (assembly GCA_965228585.1). Classification (GTDB taxonomy): domain Bacteria; phylum Chloroflexota; class Anaerolineae; order Caldilineales; family Caldilineaceae; genus JAHBVH01. The sequence goes on along the minus strand of CBDDHX010000001.1, from coordinate 2,028,277 downwards.
GCTCTTGAAAGCGCTCAATCGTCTCGGCATAGCTTTGGGGCAAGACCCGATTCCACAGCTGTTGCTCGCTGGTACTATGTAGCGGTCGCGCCGCTTGAAAGTCGCTCAACAGCTCGATCTGGGCATAGGCGGCCTTCTCGGTAGCCGTTGCCAATGCCGCGCCATCGAGTCGAGAGCGTTGGCCAAATAGTTTGCGCAAAAAATTCATGGTCGGTTACTTTCATTCTCAGCTGGTATCAGCGATCCCAGCATCATCAAAGAGAGCGCTCCCTCTCTTACCGCTGACGAAACTGGCTGTTGCGGACATAGCGCAGGGGCACCACCGCGCCACAGAGACAGAGCAGAAAAAGCAGCACAAAGCCAACCTGCCCCCACAGACCCGACAGCATCAGTTCCCCTTGGAAATAGGCAACAAAGAGTGTGATTGCCCAGAGCGTGTGCGTCAGCGTGGCCGTAAAGAGCAGCATGCGATCCAGATAATTTTGCCCCGCGGCAATCAACAGAAAACAGCCCAGTGCCACCTGCCCCGCGCCCAACAGGCGCACAGACCAGAGCACACCAGTCACAGCCAACTGCCACTGAATGAGCAGCGTACCAGAAACGGTGAGCAGCGCGATTCCCAGCAATAGACCGAGCAGTATACCGTTGATTCGCAAAATTAGTCGCAGTGGGCGAAAAGGATCGCCCAGGGTATAGGCCATGCTGGCTCCGGAATAGGGGTGTGTTGCGCCTTAAAAGACTGGCTGGTCATGTTGGAAGCTGCTTGCGCGATGCAGCTGTTGTTGCTACATCTGTATGCATCACCATCTGATTCTACAAGAGAGCATTCGGCCACGCAACATTGTGTCGCCATCTGCTCATCTTTCGGCAACGCCACTGCTTTGACGACCACTGGGCAGACTGTTACAATAAGCATCTGCCCCAAAATTCTCTGCGTCAACGTAGCTGGCTGGCGGTGGTTCACCCACCACAACCAAATCTCGAGGATAGGCTCCAAGCACTTGCCATAGCTTCGGTTGCGTTTCCCGTTACGCCGTTGAGGGGGTTCGGCGCAATTACATGTTGCGGATGGGAGCGAACTCTTTCTACCTTACCTGCGTTGCGCCCCATCTCGTGGCAGCGGTGGTAGGCGGCCACCCGCGTTCCATCTATGTTTTCGGTCAGCCACGAGCGCCCACCATGGCGTTGGCGTGGCTTGTTTTTGTAGCTGTCCACGGAGAATGACGTTCACGCGCCACTCCAATCAGCACCCACTCGTTCATGCGCACTCTAGTTATCAGCGACAAAGTTGAAGCAATTCTCTACAGTGGTGGTATCGTCGATCATTTTGGTGATGTCGACATGGTGCTCAGTTGTGGCGATCTCCCCTTCTATTACATTGAATTCATCGTGAGCATGTTAAACAAGCCCACGCACTTTGTCTTTGGCAATCATGGCAGCGAGGTGCAGTACCACAGCGGCAAAGGGGATTCGTGGCAGGTTGCCAGCGCGCCACAGGGAGCCACCAACCTCCACTGCTGCACGATCAAGACGGGCCCACTGTTGCTGGCTGGGCTGGAAGGCTCGATTCGCTACAACAACTCGTCCCAATCCCAATACACAAATACAGAGATGTGGCTGAATATTTTCCGGCTGGCGCCCAAATTGCTCTACAATCGGCTGCGCTACGGGCGCTGGCTCGATGTGCTGGTGACCCACTCGCCCCCCTTTGGGATCCACGACAAACCGGATCGGGCCCACACTGGGTTTCGCAGCTTTTTGCCGTTCATGCGTTGGTTTCAGCCACGCTATCTCCTCCACGGCCACATCCACCTCTACCGCCGCAACCAGGTGACCAACACCTTCTATCACAACACAGAAGTGATCAATGTCTACCCCTACCGCATCCTGGATCTGGAACCGCAATGCTTGCAAAAGTAGGGGCGACAGCAAACCGTTGCCGCAAGCTGGCAAACAGAACTCGCCAACTTCTTCACCCAATCTTCACAATTCAATGGTATAGTAGGGAAGTCTCGGGCTACCTTGCAGCACGAGACGGTTGCCAGCAATTTTGGACAAAGACAAAATGGACGTCATGACAGCTTCCCCCTCCCAACGCATTCTCATTGTTGATGATGATCACGAGATTGTCCGTGTGCTGCGCGCCTATCTCGAACAGGCCAACTACACGGTTCTAACAGCACACGATGGTGCAACCGCCTTGCACACCATCCGCCGCGAGCAGCCCACGCTCGTGGTGCTGGATCTGATGTTGCCCGACCGGGATGGTTGGGAGATCACGCGCCAGCTACGGGCCGATGAAGAGTGGCGCACCCTGCCCATCATTATGTTGACGGCCCGGGTGGATGATACCGACAAGATCATTGGGTTGGAATTGGGCGCCGATGATTACATTACCAAGCCCTTTAACACCCGCGAAGTGGTCGCCCGTATTCGCTCAGTGCTCCGCCGCGCCCAACAGTCGAACGGTACGCTCAGTGCACGTGTGCTACGGTTTGGCAATCTGGCGCTCGATCTCGGTCGCCATGAACTGCGCATGGCAGGCGAGACAATCGTGCTCACCCAAACCGAATTCAAGCTGTTGCAGATCTTCATGGAGAACCCAGGCTATGCACTCACCCGCATCGACCTGATCGAGCAGGGGTTGGGCTATGGCTATGAAGGGATGGAACGCACACTGGACACCCACATCAAAAATCTGCGCAAGAAGATTGAGCCGGACCCCAAAAAGCCCGCCTACATTCAAACTGTCTATGGCGTTGGCTATCGTTTCGAGGGGGATCCGCGGTGACGGCTGCCTCGTCCCCACCCACCTCTACGCCCACACCAACAACCGCAACCACGCCTGCAAATCGCTGGCACAATCGCTTGTGGAATCAGATGTGGGTGCGCCTGAGCATCTATTTTGGTAGCTTTGCCTTGATTAGCATGCTCTTGTTGGTGTTGGCGGCGCGCCTGCTCGTGACCGACACCGTGCGCGCATCGCTGCTGCCCCAACAGCTACAAGCCCCCGGTGGCATGATCGACACTCTGGCGGAGTATTACCGCAACAATGGCAGCTGGGATGGCGTCGATAATCTGATGCGTGGTGCACAATCCACGCTGCGGCTCTGGTCCCGCGGCTTGCATCTGGCCATTACCGACGCAGAGGGCAACCCGGTCTACCTCATTAGCCAGCGTCCGCTGGAGAACAATTTGCCAGGTAACAACATAGCGGGCAAGGGTCCCTCACGCGCGGGGCAACCGGCAAACGATTCAGCACGCAATGGGAGTCGCTTGCGCCGTCTCCCTGCCAACCGCACCCCCATCCGCCTCCCCATTCGGAATGGGGGCACCACCGTTGGTTATCTGGAAGCGCATACCATTGGCGCGGCATCCACCAGCGATCCAGCGACGCGCGATCTCTTTCAGTTGCTCAGCCGCTACCTGATCTTTCTCGCGTTTGGCAGTGGTCTACTGGGAATTCTCTTTGGCATTGGCGTCAGCCGCAATCTCACCACGCCACTCACCGAACTAGCAGCGGCCGCGCGTGCCATCGGTACAGGGGATCTGCAACAACGCGTTCCACCGCGCGGCAGCGAAGAGGTTGCGGCGGTGGCCACGGCATTCAACGAAATGGCCATGCAGCTGGAAGAAGCCGAGACATTGCGGCGCAACCTGATGGCCGACGTGGCCCACGAGTTGCGCACCCCCCTTTCTGTTTTGCAGGGCAATCTGCGCGCCATTCTCGATGACGTCTATACGCTGGACAAGAGCGAGGTCACCCGTCTGTATACCCAGAGTCGCCTGCTCAGCCGCCTCGTCAACGATCTGCATGAACTGGCCCAAGCCGAAGCGGGTCAACTGCCCCTGAACCTGCAACCAATGGAGCTGCGACCGCTGTTGCAAGAGGTGGTCGAGCTCTTTACACCCATGGCCGAAGATGCCGAGATCCAGTTGAGGGCGACGCTGCCGCCACTGTTACCGCCAGTTGCAGCTGATCCGGTGCGGCTGCGTCAGGTACTGCACAATCTACTCAACAATGCGTTGCGCCACACACCCGCGGGCGGGCAAGTGACTATCCATGCCACCACAGATGGTTCAACTGAGCCAGTGGCCGTGGCCATTCAGATTGCAGATAGTGGCGAAGGGATTGCCCCCGAACATTTACCCCACGTTTTTGATCGCTTCTATCGCACCGATCGGGCACGGGCGCGGGATACGGGTGGTGCCGGACTGGGATTGGCCATCGCCCGTGCGATTGTTCAGGCCCACCGCGGCACGATCCGGGCTGCCAGCGGCGGGATTGGGCAAGGCACCATGTTTACGGTAACATTGCCAGCTCACCAGTGAAGCCGCGGAAAAAAGCAGGTTGCTCCAGCGTCACAAAGCGGGTAAGATAGAGGCTGTTTGTCCATCAAATTCAAGCACTTCTCCCCATAGTGTGACACGAGAATACAAGGAGCAACCGATGAAAATTCTGGTACACTACCCCTTTACCGCGGAACAGGTCGAATCTTTCCGCTCCCTGGCCCAGCGCGAAGGTAACCACGAGATCATCTTTGCCGAAGATGAAGAGAGCGCCGTGGCCAACGCTGGCGACGTGGAAGTGATTTTGGGACGCTTTCCCAAGGCAGTCTGTGCAGCGGCGCCCAAGCTCAAATGGATCCAATCCTTTAGCACGGGAATGGATAAATTCCTCTTTCCCGAAATCATCGAGCGCGATGAAGTGATGATCAGCAATGTGGCGGGGCTCTATGCCAGCCAGGGGGCGGAACATGCCTGGGCACTTCTCCTTGCCCTGACCCGTGGCATCGTCACGGCTTGGGAGAAACAGAAGCGCAAAGAGTGGGGCGGCATTACCCCCGTTGAACTGGCGGGCAGCACGTTGGGTCTCGTTGGGCTGGGGGGCTTTGGCATGCAGATGGCCAATCGCGCGCAGGGCTACAACATGACGATCCTGGCAGTGGACCCAGTGCGAACGGAGAAACCTGACGGGGTAGCGGAACTCAAGCCGACCAACCGCGCAAACCTCCACAGCCTGCTGCGCCGCGCCGATGTGGTGATGATAGCGTGCCCGTTGACGGCAGAGACCTACCATCTCATTAGCAGCGAAGAGCTGGCTATCATGAAATCCTCGGCCTATCTGATCAACGTCACCCGCGGCGGGATCGTTGATGAACCGGCATTGGTCAAAGCGCTGGAAGCTGGTGAAATTGCGGGCGCGGGACTTGATGTGGTGGAAAAAGAGCCGTTGGCCGCTGATAGCCCGCTGTGGACAGCACCCAACCTGATTCTCACCCCCCATCGGGCGGGCGCATCGCAACACCGCCCGCGCATGATCTTCGAGTTTTTCATGCAAAATCTGGAACGCTATCTCAACGGCGAAAAGCCCGTGGCAGTTGTGGATAAACGCAAGGGCTACTGAGGTAAGACTTTGTGGTGCCAAGCGCACCCGCGAATAATCCCATCAAAAAGGCTGACATTGCAGGAATGTCAGCCTTTTTGATAGATCCAATCTGTCCGCCGTTTGACAAAGGGGCTATCGAACGCGCGGCGGTGAACTTGGTGCCGTCAGGCGGCCATTGCCACGCCCTGCTCGCGCAGCCAGACACGCAGCGGGACATCCTCATCCTGGGGCGAGTAGAAGCCGTTGGCATTGGTTCCCCACCCCAAGAGCTGGCGGCGAATGGGGTCGCTCTCTTCCCACAGACGCTGCACGGTCATATCGTCTTTAGTGCGAATCCAACGATAGCCATAGCCATAGAAGAGCACCTTGCGCGTGTGATTGGACCAGTTCGGCGTGCCTGCGTGCCAGAGGCGGCGATCAAAAAAGACAGCTGTTCCCGGCTTGGCCAACACGGGAATCGCGCCGGGCAATTGGCCTTCACCGCTGGCCGGCTTTTCCATTTTGTTCACGAGATGGCTACCTGGTACGATCCAGAAATTTCCTCGCCCCGGCTCGCTGGTGTCCGAGAGGAAATAGGCGACCTTGAGCGAAAGGCGCGGGCGCGGGTCGCCTTCCATTTCCACGTTGGTGCGGCCGCTATCCTGGTGCCAGCCAAAGGTCTTGTTGTCGGGCGAAAGACCATTGGGCGGCGTCACGATCAGGTGCGCGTGGTAGAGATAGATGTTCCAGCCGAGAATATCCCATACCTTGGGGAGAATCTTTTCATAGTCGACCAGATTCTGATAGAGTGGGCTGTCGGGGATAAAGTTGGGATAGAAAAGCGCCTTGCTCGCATCATGCCCTTCGGATACTTTCTCTTCGTAGATCGCGTCCGTCTTTGCCGTCAGGCCAGCCACTTGCTCTTGCGAAAGCGTATCCTCAACCATGAAGTAGCCCTGCTCGTCAAATTGCTTGCGTTCTTCCTCAGTCAAACCATGTTGAAGACAGGTTGCATCACGAATTGCCATTGGTTCCTCCTGAAATTGACAAATTTACTTCCTCCATACCACAGTGCCCCCCGCCATCAGCAAACGGCAACGTAACGCAGCGGGCAATTCTGTAGTTGGAAACTGTATGAGATGGCGGCTCATCAGAACCGCGCAATAATCATACTTGGAGAGGCAAATCATCGCAAAGTGTGAAAAAATCTCCACATTGCTCCTTCATGGCAATGCCGAGACCTGAGTATCCTTTACGCCATCTCATCTTTCAGGAAGCACCGCCGTCAGGAAACGTCGCCGCCAGGAAACGTCGCCATCAAGAAACGTCGCAGTCAGGGAGCATCAGCGGTGTCGAAAAAAGAGGTGGTACCGAGCAGTGCTGGTTGCATACAGAGCGCACGTTAGTCACCCACCTCTTGTCGCGCCAAAGTTGCACTGTGCCGACGCTGCCGGCTGATTGCAACCGCCCAGAGCAGTGCCGGAATCATTGTCAACACCGGCAGAATCCAGACGATGCCTTGATAGCCAATTGCGGGCTGTTCCAGCGCCCAACCGGTGCCGCCCGCGGCAAAGGCCGCGGCCAACGAGAAGAGTGCAAACTCGGTGGCAAAGATGCGCCCCCGCACGTGGTCTGCCACATTTTGCAGCGCCAGTTGCGTGGCAAAGACCCAGACCGTGCCACCACCAAAGCCACGGAAGAAAAGACCAATCAAAAAGAGCGTGAACGAATAGCCGGTAGTGACCATGGGCGCGGCGAGCAACATGCCCGCGGCCGAAATCAGATAGCTCACCATAATCGCTACACGCAGGGCCTGCTCCCGATCCCCAGTATAGAGACGGATCAGGATCGGTCCCAATCCAGTACCCACGCCGACAGTGGCATAGATCAGCCCCAGGCCAATGCCGCCCCCCTGCCCAATCACAAAGACATTTTGCGAGATCGGCACCGAGGTGACTTCATAGGCGGTGGCAAAGCAGAACATGATGAATGCCTTTTGGATCACCAGAAAGAAGATGCCCGCGTTGGCTCGCAGATAGCCAATGCCTTCTCGATAGTCGCGCACCACGGCTTGCACGCCTTGCTCGGTTGCGGTCTGTGCTTTGGGCGTGTAGTTCACCCGGGCAATAAAGAAGGCAGAGAGAAAGAAGGTAAGTGCATCCAACACAAACGCAGTGGAGAGCCCCAGACCACCCGCCACAAATCCACCCAACGCGGTGCCCAGTGCCAACATGGTCGACCAGGTTGAAGAGCTGAGGGCGTTGGCCGCGCCCAGCTCTTGCCGCGCCACCACATCGGGCAGGATCGCGTTGCGGGCCGGGAAGAAGATCCCGCTGATCCCGAGCTGAATGGCGGTGAGAATATAGATGAAGGGAACGTGACTGGGATCGCGAATGAAGAGAAAGCCGAGCACCACCACACCGCGGATCAGGTCGGTGACAATCAGAATATGTTTGCGATTGTAGCGGTCGACCAACACGCCACCAAAGCTGCTGACGAGAAAGGGTGCCAACATGCGCACCACAAAAAGTCCCCCAAGCGCAACCCCGGAATTGGTCAGCATCCCAATGAGCGTGGCCGAGGCAATGAGATTGAACCAGTCGCCCAACAGGCTCACAATCTCGCCAAACCAAATATAACGGAAATTGCGATTGGTCTGTACCAGCGTCAGATAACTGCGCAAGGAAGATGATGAATTCATAGAAATTTCCCCAAGCAAAAGCAAAGTTCTTTAGGTAACTCAAGTTGCTACCTACCATCTCTACCACGCGCCCAGCAGGCAACCGGGGAGCAACTTGGGTTAAATTAGGTTGTGGTTGGCGCTGTCACAGCAGCCGAAACACGCATGGTATCATCAGTGAAATGATTGGGCAATCTCTGCCACGGGCAATTTTTTGCATGCGATCAGAAACAGAAGGTGTCTTGGTCGGTTGTCTCTTGGCTAGCGGGGTCAGCAAAGCTTGTTGCATCGGATATCGGGCAATGTTACAATTTTTGGGTTTGACGCTCAAAATCCGTTGCACATCAATCGTAATCCAAGCTGCTGCCTACCATCTCGGCACAAGAAGGGGAGCAATCTGGGTTACGAACAATTGTACAACTCACAACGCGAGGACTATCGCATGTATCCCAATCCATTGAAACAAAAATTAAAAGCTGGCGAATTGGTGTTGGGCACGGCCCTGCCCGTCTTTTCGGCACAGGTCACCACCATGATCTGCAAGACCGGGATCGATTTTCTCTGGATCGACACCGAACATTCTCCCTATGGGATTGAATCACTCGACGCGGTGCCGGTGATGGCGCGCAACCAGGGCGTGGCGCCAATGATCCGAGTTGCCTGGAACGATCCCCACCTGATCAAAAAAGCTTATGATGTCGGGGCAGTTGCCGTGATGGTGCCACAGGTGAACACGGCAGAGGAAGCAACACGCGCCGTGGAATATGCGTTTTACCCGCCCATTGGGCAGCGCGGGGTTTCGCCGTCGTGGCCGCTAATGGCTGGCGAGGATTGGACGCATGTCATTCGCACCGCCAATGACGAGACAGTGTTGATTGTGCAGATCGAGAGTGTGGAGGCATACGAGAATCTCGACGCGATTGCCGCGGTTCCAGGCATCGATGTGTTGCTGGTTGGGCCAATGGATCTCTCGGCCTCCGTGGGTAAGATCACGGACATGCAGTCGGACGAGGTACAGACGATCATGCAAGAGATCCCGAAACGGCTCGAAGGCAGCGGCATTGTCGTGGGCACCACGCTGGGCGACCCGAAAGAGATCCAGCAGAAGTATCGCTGGGGCTATCGCTTCCTGAACGTGGGCAACCCCCTGGGCTTTGGCGTTGCCGCGGTGAAGGAACATGTGGAAATGTTGCGGAACAACCCCAGTGGCGAGTAGCAACGCCCACTGCTCTGGTCGCAACTAAAGTGGGCTCTGTTTGAAAACAGTAGTTCCGGCAAGAGGGAAACCTACCGTTTTCAAGCCAACCGCACTGTAGATCCAAATTTCCAGCGACCAGAGCGATCGATCGCGGCGGCGTAGGCTCACTCGAGCATAAGGTTCAATCAAAAACAGGTCCACCTGCAATCGCATCCGGACAACGGCCACAGTCGATTCTGTCACAACGTGTAATCAGCGGATCACGACGGATGGCTGTGGCCGCTCGCGCAATGACCTCTGCCGCGGGGAAGCAACGCCAGAGGCTATCCCCCACTCTGATGCGTTCTTCCACGGCAGCCAAAACCGGAGCGAGTCGCTCAAAGCCATCGGAGCAGCCCCCTATCTCTACCTCCATGGGAGCGCCCTGGCCATCGTTGGCCCAACGGCGAAAGAGTTGACGCCCAGCAGTCTGCTCCGCCAGATGCAGCAACGTCATCTGCGTCAGTCCCACACCCATGAGGAGGATCGATCCCCCGCTGGCAGCCAACGCGGCCAAGGGAGCATTAACGGCCAGTGGTTGTTGGGGGGCAATCAGAGCCTCGGCGTCCGGACCAATTGCCGCGAACGAACAGAGTGGGTGATTCCCCCGCCAGCGCCCAGCTCTGGCCAGCAGCGTGGCGGACAATGTTCCCATCTCTTCGATCTCGAGCAGATTGCTCGTTGGTGTGTAGATCTTGTCATGCCCCGGCCAGGTGCGCCCCTGAACCCACGCGTAATCGGCACCATTGCGCGGGCGATGCATGGCCGGTAGCGGTGCAACCGCATACTCGTCGCTAAAGGTGGGAACCAACACCGTGCAGCCAGCAGCGAGCACGCCATCGAGCAGCGCGTCGGCCCCTCCTTCAATCCAACCAAAAGAGCGCAGTGAAACATGCAAGGCCACAGCTTGGCCCGCGAGACCTAGCTCTTGTACAGCAGCGGTGATCTGTTGTTGGTCAACCATCATGTATATCCCTCTGAACCTGCCGACAGGCTACAGTGCGGTTGGCTTGAAAACGGTAAGTTTCCCGCTGGCCGGAACGACTGTTTTCAAGCAGAGCCCACTTTAAGATTCTCCTACAATGTGCACGCTCCTGCACCTATTCATCACAAACGAGGACGGCATGGGGCGGAAGCTGTAGAATCGCCTCGCCAAGCGGGCGCTCTGCCCCAGACCCGGCCCGGAATTGCTCGGGCGCTTGCATGGCCTGTAGCACCGTTTCGGCATCCAACTGCCGCACGACCCGCAGGTTAGAGAGGCCCTGAATCTTCACCGTTTGTGCCGCCGCTGTCATGTTGGCCAAGAGCAGTCGTGTCTTTTCCCCCGCACGCAAAACCAGCCCATCCACGGCCAAGGGCCTGCTGGAATGGCTCGCAACGACCGCGCCGCCGGCAAAGTCACCGACATCAGCCAGAAGATGATAGAGCGGGAAAACTGCACCAGGCAGCGAGGGAAACTTGGCGGGCAGTGGCGATCCAGTGGTTCGTTCCATGACGCCACGCCAGCCCGTCGTTTCATAGTAGGTAATACTCGTCACCGTGCCCGTTTCGGCCAAATATTTGATGCTGCCCAGGGTCCAGCCTGCCCCCAGGAGTGACAGCTGCCGCGGATCGACCTGGGGCGGTAGTTCGCCCGGTGCCGGCTCTGGCTCTGGCCCCGTGGCATTGGGGTTGAAACGGGGCTGCAGCGTAATTGGGCTCACAACCAATGGCAGATCACCGATCAATTGACGGGCGCTCGTTGCAGTGGTTGCCTGGGCCGCCAAGGTCTCAACCAGCGAGCTGTTGTCAAAGGCGTGGACCTGGGGATTGATCGAATAGGCAACGCAATCCAGCGCATCAACGGGTGGACGACGACTGTTGAGTTCGGTGAAATAGAGGTTGGTCCCCGCGCCAATGGGCACATCGGGCGTGAGCGGTGCCAACTGTTGCCGTGCCAGATCAACCCATTGCGCGGTTGTGGTCTTTTCGTCGCTGTGAAAGATGAGCCAACGCACAACCGACGGTGCGATTGGTGCCGCGGCCGCCACGAACGCGCGCAACTCAGCCACCGCGTCTGCGCTCAGATGCAGGGCCACTTCCAGCTTTACATCCAAGGCAGCGACTTCCGCGGCAGCGCGCTCGACTGTTGCCTGCCACTGGTCGCCAGTCAAAGAGAGATCAACGCGCAGATGGGCCAGTTGCAATGCTCGCAAGGCCGCGATTTCCGTCGCTTGCAGCGGTTGCCCGTGGCTAGCCAACCCCAAGCCCAACCGTGGCAGCGGGGTGGAGGCCGAGCCGACGTTGAAGGTAATTTCGTTTTTCTTCTCTGCTGGCTGGCGGGCCATTGCCACCGTTGCCTGCTCATCGTCGATGGCAATGGCAATTTCCTGTGTGATCGCGGTACCCGCGGTCACCATTACGGGGAAAGGCAGTCGCAACGGCGTGCTGTAGGTTTTGTAGGAGGCATCGGTCCAGTTGCGTTGATCTTCCAGCTCGAAAATATCGCCAGCGAAGGTAATTTTGCACCAGCGCCCCGGCTCAATCTCGTGCGCGAGCGCTTTCATCTCCTGGAAAGGTGCAACTGGCTTGATCTGGCCATCGACCACGAGCTGGGGCGCAATGTGAATGGGGAAGATGGCGCTTTCCACCTGCCCATCGACGTGGGTGATGCGCGCGGGCGCGCCCGCGATAGCACTGGGATGCAAGAGACAGAAACCGATGCGATTGCGCTGGAAGCTGCTCTGTGCCTGGCCAGCCATCTGGCTCGTGATCGCGCCCGTGGCCGAGCCGTGCAGCGTACCCTGCCAAACAAAATCAACATCAGCCAGCCGGTTGGTGCAGCTATAGGTAATGGTGAACGAGTCAGTACCGATTTCCATCTGCACGTCGCTCAGCTGATTGGCAGCTGTGTTCCAGTTGCGGTCGCGGATCGCCACGTAGAGCCGCCGCACAATCTCGCGCTCGCCCAGCTTGATGTAGCGCAGATCGCCATTTTCGTAGATCATGGTCAGGGGTCCGGCACGGAGCGGGATCTGTTCGGGGGCTGGTTCGGCTGTGCCATGGGTCAGTAGATTCGTGGGAAAATTCTTCATTGCCTTCTCTCCTCAGATCGCGGTCAATCCGCCATCGACCATATAGGTTCCGCCCGTACAGTAGGCCGACTCATCCGCGGCCAGAAAGAGCGCCAATCCCACCACATCCTCGGCCTGTCCCAACCGCCCCAACGGCGTGGCATCGATCAGATCTTGGCGGACCGTCTGATCGGCAAAGAGATCTTTGGTGAGCGGAGTTTCCGTGGCACCGGGCACGATGGCGTTGACACGAATCTTGTCGCGCGCATAATCGACTGCCATCACCCGAGTCAGTCCAAAGACGGCGCCCTTGCTAGAGCTGTACGCGGTGTAGCCCGGCGCGCACCCGACCAACCCCGTGGGCGAGGCCACGTTGATGATTGAACCGCCCCCGCGCGCCAACAGCGTGGGGATCACATATTTGGCGCAGAGCCAGAGCCCGCGAATGTTGATGGCATAGGTGCGATCCCAAATTTCCTCGCTCAGTTCGTGGGCACGGGCATCTTGGCCATGCAGTTGCACGGCCGCGTTGTTGTAGAGAATGTCGATGCCACCGTAGATCTCAACGGCGGTGGAAGTCATTGTCGCCACGGCAGCAGCATCCGCCACATCGGTCTGCACAAAGGTGGCTGCTCCGCCACTGGCTTGAATGGCATTGACCGCGGCAACCCCATCGGTTGCGCTGATGTCGGCCACCACAACCTGGGCACCCTCTCGCGCATAGGCATGGGCAACGGCCAACCCCATGCCCGCGCCACCACCGGTCACAATGGCGATCTTGTTCTGCAATCGCATGATCTTCTCCTCATCTTGGCTGCTGACGTGCCAACAGCATTTTGTGTAGCCCCCTGTTATGGCTGGTAAGTTATGGCTGCAAGCTGACAAACGATCTGACAAACTGAGTGGACAGAACGAGCGGGCAGCATGCGTTACCAGAGCGTGTTGCAATAGAGCGTGTTGCATTAGAGCGTATAGTAACAGAGCGTGTTGCAAATCGTATGTCAACTACCAGCAATTGTCAATCGACCCTGCTATACTCGGGTGCGTCCCAAGCAAGGGGGCCAAGTAACTGTCCGCAGACAACTGAGTGGTTATGAACGCTTGCAGGTGAATCAGCAGACGAAATTGCCAACGCAAGAACGGAGAGTGATTCAGGGTCACAGCGGTCGATGGTTGAACCGAGCGGGCTTCAACCTGTGTCGACTGCTAGCCCGGTGCATTTAGGCCGAAGCTCAGGCACTCGCCAAGAACAACAGGGCGGTTTTGAACGCTTGGCGTCTGAATCAGCACGCTACATTGTTACCGCAAAGTCGGACAGTTAATAACTCATCGTGAGTTACGCACCAAGAGCAGCTTCCCGGTGGCGAGCAGGCCGCACGATTGTTCGCTCTTCTCGACAAGTTGCGTAGGTGTGAAGCAATAATTTGAAGCAATCGTATGGAGCGGTTAACCGGAAAGGTGAGAGCGGCGGCAATGAGCGTAGACGGGCAAGGGCAGCGCACCATCATTGTGGCAACGGCAGAGAAGGGCTGGACAGAGGCCATTGTCGAACAGATCGAGTTGTGTGGCGGTCGGGCCCGGAGTGCCACCGATACAACCATGTTGCGGCAGGTGCTTGACCGCGAGTTCCCGGTACTCGTTCTGCTCGATCGGGGGCTGACCGGCCAATGGTCAACTGTTGTCCGCCACTATAAATTGCTCCCGCAGACCAGCGAGATACCAATTCATCTTTTTGGTCGACCAACGCCCGCGGCAAGCTCGCCAAGGGGTTCAGAACTGGTGGCGGCAGGGCTCATTGATGGTTGCTGGCACGACGCAGCGTTCTGGGCAAAGTTGCCCGACCTAATTGAAGCGCACGTAAACCCGCCGACAATCTTTCCCGCGGGCTGGGATGAGCCCATGAGTGCCCAAGCGCGCCTGGGCCTGGAGGAATTTAACCGGGGTGACTATTTTGAGCAACATGAATATCTGGAAGTGGCATGGGTGGCCGAAGCGCGTCCAATTCGGGATCTCTATCAGGGTATCTTGCAGGTGGGGTTGGCATTTTTACAGATTGAACGCGACAACTGGCGCGGCGCGTTAAAAATGTTTCGACGTGGGCTGCCCAAATTGCGTACCCTGCCCCCCGTCTGCCGGGGCATTGAACTGGCTGCCTTTCGCAACGCAGCCGAGCAAATTCATACAGAGATCAGTGCCCTGGGACCGGCGCGATTACACGATTTTGACCGGCGTCGTTTCCCGCGCATCTCTTATCAGTAGCGGCAGCGTGCGCCGCCACTTCTGCTACCAATCCAGGGCCAGCAGCCGCGCCAGCTCATCGGCCGTTGTGGTGTTGCGAATGCGCACGCGGCGCAGCTCAAAGAGTGCGTCGCTGCTGTGGGTTGCGCCCTGAATGGTGGTCAGCCCGGCCCAATAACCAGCACGCTGAAAGATGTCCATCGTCTGCTGATCATATTCACCCGCCGGATAGGAGATAAAACGGGGGCGGCGGTTGAGTCGGTTTTGCAGAGTTTCGTAGCTACGCAGTGCCTGAAATTCCAGATCGGCCTGTGTGCGCCCGCGCAGGGAGGTGTGATCAACGCCGTGAGCTTCGAAGTGCATTCCCGCGGCCGCCATTTCATCGACCATTGCCCACGTCAGATACTCGGGCCGTTCTTGATTGATAAATTCCATTACCACAAAAAAAGTTGCCGTCATCTTCTGTTCCCGGAGCAAGGGAAACGCGTTTTCGTAGTTATCACGATAACCGTCGTCAAAGGTAAGCACCACGGGTTGCGGCGGCAGTGGCGCGCCTTGCAGCAAATGGGCAGCCAGCTCGTAGAGAGAGATGACGGTGTAGCCTTCGGCCTGAATGCGTGCCAAGTGTTCAGCAAAGCGGGCAGGGGCCACCGAGAGGTCGCGGCGATAGATGTCGGCATTCGCGGGTGGTTCGCCGAGATAGTGATACATTAGAATTGGTACACGTACAGTGCGGTCGACGCCATCGGACTGTAGCGGTGGCTGTGTGAGCGGCGGCGCGGTGATGGGCGCGGGATCCACAGGGGGGACCGTCACGCCGCCTGCTTGTTCAACGGGCAATGGCGGCGCTTGCGTCTCCGTCAGCGGCACAATCACGCTCATTGGCGTCGTGGCAAAGAGAGGTGGCGCGGCTGTCTGCGAGATGCCACTGGTCGTGCTGCTGCCAACTGATTGATCAACTGATTGATCAATTGGCTCTTGCAGAATCTGAATGAACGAACGCGCCATCGTTGCCATGGAAATTGTCATTTGATGGTCTATTGTCACCTCTGCCGACGGTAGTGTGGGTGAGAGCAAGCTTTGCGACTCGATGGGCGCAATTGAGCCGGGAAGAACTGGCACGGACGCGGTGGGGATTGTCTCCGTGAGCAGGGCAGGCAGTGCGATTGTCGGCGTGGATGTTGCGTCTGACAGTGGCGAGAGTGGCTGCTCTGCAAGCGGCGTTGCAGCGAGCGTGGGCAGCAAGGGAACGGACGCAGCGTCGCGCTCAACAGGGAGTGAGGTAGCTGTCGGTTGCTTGCTCACTGTGGGCGACACTGTAGGCGACACTGTGGGCGACACTGTAGGCAATACTGTGGCAGTTGATGCGGTGGAATCACCGGCTGCAGCGAGTTCCCCGGCACGCGATTCGGTGGATGCCGAGGATGCACAACTCACCATCATCGCGACCAGTGTGCAACCAACGAGAGCCCAAAATGCCGTGCCCCAACGTGTACCAATTTCAGCCCACGATCGTGGTAGAGGTGGGCAGGCAACCGCGGCTGCTTGAAAAATTGTCAACCTTTTGTTCAATTGTCCTATTTTCTGCCGAAGAGTTTGACAAATAACTTTGTAGTACCTATACTTTAGAACCATAGAATATCGTGTTTTCATGAAATTTACAGCAATGACTTTTTTACAGCAACTACCGTTTACGGAACGCTGTCACGGATCTGAGGAGCGCCATGTACAGAGAAAAAATCCGCGAATATTATGATCGCCTCAGCCGCAGTTACCGTAAGGTAGCTGATTTTATCATGAGCAACTATTATGAAGTTTCGTTCATGACAGCCGCGCAGTTGGCCTATGCTGTTGGTGTTGACACCACCACGGTGGTGCGCTTCTCGCAACGCCTGGGCTACAACGGCTATCCCGAGTTGCTGAACGATGTGCGCGACCAGGTCAAGGCTGAAATCTACGCTTCTTACCAGCCCAAAGATCTGTCACCGACCGACCCCGCTGGCGTCTTCAAAGATCGCACCCTTCACGAGCAGAGCAATCTGAAACAGATGTTGACCCACATGCCGCCCCAGCACATTGAAGAGATCGCAGACATGCTGGATCGGGCACAACACGTGGTCCTGATCGCCGAAGGATATGCCGAGGCAGTGGCCACCATGACGGCGCAGCAACTGCGCCACCGCGGGCTATCGGCTGAAGCAGTCTCCAACGATCCGGCCAAAAAGGCGGCTGTGCTCATGAATCTCAACAGCACCAGTCTCGTGATTGGGATCAGCGCCACTTCGTATGGCACCAATGTGGCCCGCGCCCTAGAGCTGGCACGCCAGAAAGGCTGTGCAACATTGGGCGTTATCGGCTCGCTGGCCAGCCCCGTCAACCGTGTTTCGGATCGAGTCATCTATGCCCCCACCGATGTGGCGGGGCCGCTGCCCAGCATTGTGGCCTTGGTCGCGGCGCTGGCAGGTATTGTGCAGATTGCCACCAAGGATAGCCCGACTTCGGTGGATAAACATCTCGCCGAATTTGACCAGGCCTACCAGTTTCTCACCCAGCCCGACCTACGCGAGTTGGATGGCAGCGGCGAGTAGGTGCCAGCTGTGCAACCCGAGCGGGCAACTACAGTGCGGTCGGCTTGAAAACGGTAGGTTCCCTCTTGCCGGAACTACTGTTTTCAAACAGAGCCCACTTTAGGTTCCATTGACATATCAAAATCCAGCATTCCAATGCACCAGTACTGTTGGGCGTACATACCACGGCGGTAAACAAGCCCAAGTTACCTGAGTGAAATAGGTAAGTTTGCCATGGGCCTATTTACGCCGGGATCTACTAGCGCTTCCACTGGGCAGTGCCTTGGAATGCTTTGTCATAGAGAAGCGTGATACCGATCGCTAGCACCGCGAGGATGTAGGCGAGATAGTTCTCGTTTAAAAAACGGCTGCCGTAAAAGAAAATGAGCAATAGCAGGCCGTAATGCCAACAGGCATTGCCCAGCGTATTGTGCCGCAGTTGACGCCAACAGAACCAGAGCAACGCCGGTAACGTCAAGAGAATCTCCAAGCGCCAGAATGGCCACTGGCCAAAACGGTCGCTCACCAGGCCGAACGCCAGCACAAAATTGCTGGCACCCCATCCCCATATTTGATAGCCCGTCTCGCCCTGGCCACTGCTCCAACGCCACACGTCGTCATAGATGGCAAAGGCATCCCACCACACGTAGGGCAGAATCAACAACGCAAAGACCGCCAAAGCAGGCCAGCCCCGACGCCACAGAAGCACAATCCACTTGCCGAGCTGACGTCCCCAGCCATCTTCGGCAAGGGAACTTTGCGCGCCCTGATCAGCCAGCAACAGCAGCGCGTAAAAAGGGGCAAAGAACCAGGCAGTTGGTTTGGTGGCACAGGCAAGCCCAAAGCAGATCACAGAAGCTAGACGCCAACGTCCGCGACTTTGTTCCCCCACGCCCGTTTGATACCAGCTGTGCCAGGCAACCAGGGCAAAGATCAACCAGCTGAGTACAAAGACATCATTTTGCCCAAAGATCAGATCGAGCGCCATGAGCGGATTGAGCCCCACCAGCGCCACCAGGATCAGCTGTAACTGTTTCTGCACCACCAGGCGGGGCAACAGGGAGAGAGCAATCGCCATCAGCAGCAGATAGACGAGCCGCTGATCGTAGAAACCGACGGCCTGCCCAAGCAGATAGAGGGGTGTGCTAAAGATAAAGGTCCACGGCAGGTAGGGGTAGTGATAGAGCGCGGTGCGAAAATCAGGGTGGCCCCAGGTCGCCATTGGCGTTTCGGTATAATCCTCTTGATAGGGATTCTTGCCGGCCAGGAAGAAAGCAATGGTGGCCTCGGTTTGCAACACGCCACCATCGTGTGAATAGCTGCCCCTTGGCCCCTGTGCATCGAGCAAAATTAGTTTTAGGGTGGGGAAATAGACTGCGCAGAGAATCATGCCAACCAACAACAGCCATTTCAATCCGTCACGATAGCGCCCGGGATGTGCCAGATCAATGAGCCCGTAGAGAATGAGCAGCCCCAGACTGATGGCGTAGAGCAACAGTCCCAGTGGTTCGGCTGGTCGCGGGCCGATCTCGCCCATGGCGGCCACCCCAGCGGCGGGCAAGAGTTGCCCCAACAATGGGTGGCGCGCGACATCGGCAAAGCGTCCACCCAGGCCACTTTCGGCAAAACCCGTGATCATGAGCACGGCCAGGAGCAGCAGCGTGATTACAAATAAGTCGATGCCGGGCAATCTGGGGGTGGCATCCGCAGGTGGGGATAATGGTAGCGTGGGCTCTTGCTCGTCTGGGTGTGTACGCGGACTCATGGTTGCCCCTGGAATGCATGCACCCGGTCATCCGACGCGGGTACATAGAGATAGGGGCCGCTGATGGCGGGCGCGCTGCGCGCCTGAGCCCCATTGAGGTCAGTGCTCGCCAGAGAGTTGCCGTTCAGATCAACGATGCGCACCGCGCCGCTGTCCGTGACCACCAAAATGCGGTTACTCCCGACAATCGGTCCGCCCTGAATGACGCCTGGAACTTCAATTCGCCATCGTTCGGCGGGCGACTTTGTGCGTGTCCACGCCAGCAACAGGTTGTTGGTTGCCAGATAGATCGACTCGCGGTCGACCGTGAGTCCTGTTACCGCCACATTCATTGCCGCCGACCAAAGCAGCCGCCCGGTGTTGGCATCCAGAACATGCAGCTGATTGCGATTGTCTACCACATAGAGTTCGGCGAGGGCAAAGGGACCGTGGGTGACGTAGACCGGTGGCGCGGTTATGTTGTCCACTGCGCTCTGTTGCCAAACGATGCCAAGGCGATTGGTGTCGAGTGCCCGCAAGCTTGAATCTGCCACATAGAGCAACTGATTGCCCACTGCAAACGCGGGATAGAGTTCAGCGGTTGCACTGTACTGCTCTGCCAACACGGTGCCGTTGTTCAACCGATCGATGGCCAGAACCCGATATTGATCACCCACGAGCGCGGCCGTGAAGAGGCGGCGCTCGGCCAGATAGAGGGGCGCCTTGGGCGCGCCACCCAGGTTGTTCGTCCAGACAATGCCGGGGGTATTGGGTTCAATATTTATCGCATAGATGCCACCAGTCACGTCGGTGAAATAGATGATGCGATCGAGTGCCACCGGGCCAAAGGCCATTGGCTGGGCAATATCAAAGCTGCGCTGCTGATTGCCAAAGGGACGATCGAGCGCGTAGAGATGGCTATCCGCGCCACCCGCGGCAATCACGAGCCCGCCACTGACCAGCAGTGGATTGTTGATGGAGCCGATCTGAAACGGTGCGGGCCAGATCCTGGTGAGCGGTGGGTTGGGCAGGGCTGGCAGGAGCGCGTTGTTGCTGCTCCGCAGTCGATAGAAGGGAAACTCTTCCGCTGGGATCGGCGTGGGCGTGAGGATCGGTTCGGCGGTGGGCGGTGCGGCCAACACGGGCAACCAACGCACATCGTTGGGATCGGCACCCAACGGTGCTTCGGGCTGCAATGTGTTGTCGAGCGGGGGCGCATCAGCCTGATAGAGCCAGTAGCGCTGGTTAGTGTCGGCATTGCAACAGGCGGACACCCACTCACCGGTTTCGTCCCGGTGGTTGAGGAAGAGTTCGGTATTGAACGCGAGCGAGCCCGTTACGGTATAGCGGGTGCTGGGGCCGAGGTACAGGGTGGCCCCAGCCGTTGCCGTGACACGAGCGCGCAAGCTCTGGACAAAGAAAGGGGTGGGCGTGGCTGTTGGCTCCACCGGGGGCAAGGTAGCCGTGGGCAGCGGCGTCTCGGTGGGTGTCACCGTTGGCGTTTCGGTGGGAATCTCAGTTGGCGCTGCAGTGGGGGTAGCAGTGAACAGCGGCGTGGCCGTGTTGGTGGGCAGCTCGGATTCATCGGGCGGGTTGTTGACCACATCGGGCAGCAGGATCACAGATGGTGTGAGCGCCAAACTGGGCGGCGCTTCTCCAGGCAGTGTCGGTGTCGCCGTTGCACCGGGATTGCTATCGGGGTTGTCGGGATTGCCGGATACGTGCGGCAGAAGAATATTGACCGTCTCCACCGGTTCGGGGGTAAAGAGTGTGGGACGGCCCAATGGTGAAATCTGACCACCGGATTCGGCAACCAAGGTGCGATAGGCTGCTTGCGTGGCCCGATCTTCCGCAACGATGCGGGCGTGAAAATCAGGGGTGGGTGTCAGGCGCGGTGCAGCGGTTGCCGTCAACGTTGGCGTTGGCACAAAGAGTAGATTGGTGCGGCCAAAAAAGGAGATGCCCACGACGGTGAGCATGGCCACGATCATACAGCCCAGCGTAATTTGCAAGCCCAAGACAATGCGGCGATAGCGCTGTGCCTGCGGATCATTTGCGTCGGTATTCATGAGTGTCCATTATACTCAAGGATTGGGATACTCAAGAATTGAGCGGACGAAGGGGAAACGTTCCAAAGATCGACAAGGGGCAGCAAGAGAAGCGGCGCAACCCATGATCCAGGTTGCGCCGCGTGTATCTCGCACACTGCTATATCAATGTAACATCTGTGTTAGTGATACACAGACAATCTCCCCCGTAGAAGCAGCGGCCTGACAGGCGCGCCAGTGGGCCGCTGTTATTCGGGCAACGGTGTGATCAGCTCGCCCACCACGTGGATGACACCGTTGGCGGCTTCGATGTCACTCTGATAGACGGGCGCGCCGTTGATGAAAATCTGCCCGTTATCCTCGACTGTCACGAGCAATGTTTCGCCCGAAGCAGTGAGCAGTGTGGGCAAGAGTGCAAGGTCACCGGAAGTGACGGTGTCCAACACGAGATGATACTGCAATAGATTAGCCAGTGCCTCGCTGTCGTTGAGGATCGCCTCCAATTGGGCAGCGGGCAACTGATCAAAAGCCGGGTCAGTTGGGACGAAGAGAGTGAAAGGACCGGCTTGCTCCAGCACGGTGGTCAGACCAGCCGCATCGATGGCGGTGTCGGCTGTGCTCAATCCGCGGATGCTGCCGACGACCTCAACAATGGTTTGGTCAGAGGTATCTGCAGCCTTGAGCGCTTCAAGCGACTCATCAGCAGCTGGCATCAGGCCCATGGCGACGGGATCCGCGGCGGGCAGATCAAGATCGATGGTGGGCGGCACCAAGACTTGATTGATTACGTGGATCACCCCATTGGCGGTCTGCACGTCGGCAATGACAACCTGGGCATCGTTGATGAACACTTCGCCGTCGAGCCCGACAGTGATGGCAATGGGCTGGCCAGAGGTGGATTGGGCGGCGTTGAGTCGCGCCAATTCGGCACTATCCGCGGCGTCAATAATGATGTGGTATTGGAGGATATCAGCCAGCAACAACGGATCGGCCAGCAGTTTTTCCAGCTCGGCCGCGGGAATCACGTCGAATGCACCGTTGGCAGGAGCAAGCAGGGTGATGGGTCCCGCAACGGTCAGCGCATCGCCAACCCCAGCCGCGTCAATGGCAGTTGCCAACGTGCTAAAGGCATCGACGGACTGAATCAGCTCGGCCATGGTCATCTCACTGGTGTCGGCAGGCAACTCAATGGGCGTTGGCAGCATGTCGGCGTCGGCTGTCACCGTCTCTGTCATGCTATCCATCGCTGTGCCCGTTGGCGTTGGTTCCAAAATGGGAGTTGGTTCGGGGGTAATTGCCGTGTCGGCCGTATCGGTGATCATCTCCGTCACATCCGACGTATCCGCCGTTGCCATTGTCTCGGTCATGTCAATGGTACCGGCGATGTCAGCCGTCTCCGTCATTCCTTCTGTGCCCGTCATTCCCACAGTGTCAGTCATCACTGTGTCAGACATTAAAGTGTCAGTCATCACTGTGTCAGTCATCACTGTGTCAGACATAACAGTGTCAGTCATGTTGATGGTATCGGTGATGGTGGCACTCGACTCGCTTTCCAGCGGAATGGTGGTATTCAGCTCCACATTACCAGTGGGCAGATCGACATCCACCTGTGCGCTACAGGCCCCGGCGATCAATGCCAAGAGGGTTAGCAGGGTTAGGTAAAGCCACTTCATAGCATTATCCTTTGCTTTCAAAATTCTCTTGTTCACAACATCTGCTGCTTTCGATCCTACCAAATTGTTTGTGCCCTGGCACTGTGAAGAGGCATAGTCCCCCTGTAGAATCAGGAGCCCTTTTGCCCCAGCTGGTATTGCCAGCGACGAAAAGTTTGCAGATTCAATTTAGTAACGGTACAATCGAGCTACCTCTGCTCTCATTGACGCTCATTGCCGGCCACGCTCCACTGTCGCAACATGAGTGACCTTAATTGGGAAATCATTCAAAAGTCGCACAATCGTGGAATCAGCGTTCTCTAACGCTGGACGTGCGCATTAGAGAATGCGCACCGCGCAAGGTGCAAGCTCTATTTGCTTTCTCTATTAGATTTGATCCGTGTAATAAATACATAGAATCACTACGTAAAATTACTGCGTGAGAATCACTGCGTAGAATTAACATACACAAGCGCTTCTCTGCATGTTTGTAGCAGCATGTTTGTAGCAGCATGTTTGTAGCTGCATGTTTGTAGCAGTATGTTTGTAACAGTAAGTTACCGAACAGTCGCCGCAACGACAGCTCCTCCCCCACCTGGCGCAGGCCGGAAGGGGTCACGAATACCACGAAATTTACGTTACAGAGTATATTGCCAGCGTAACCCAAATTTTGTGCGTCTCCAGTCAGCCCCGATAAAATTCTGTTGTATGTATTGCACAGTTGAAATGGGCTGATATTCGACAGTAGAAACATAGGAATAAACTCATGTACGAAGGCTTCGAGATCATCGACTTTCACGCCCACTTCCCCACCGAACATGCGTGGTTCACGGACATGGGCGATACGATGAAGAATTACGTGGATAACGTTTCACCGGAGCGGCTCAAGCTCATCCGCGAAAAGGGAGAGCCGTACGGTGAGCATTGGCGCCGCATGTGGGGCTTTCCCAAGCCCGAAAAGGCCGAAGATCATCCCGGAGATCGCGAACAAGCCCGCCGTTGGGTCGAAGAGCTGGACAGGTATGGTATTCACTCCATTGGCTTCGTCACTGGTGGTGGCAATGAACATCTCGCCGAGATCTGTTCTTGGTATCCCGATCGCTTCGTCGGTTTTGTCCATCACAGCCCCTTTGTGCCCAATGCGGTGGAGCGGCTGGAACATGGTGTCGAAGAGTTGGGGCTGCGCGGCTACAAACTGTTGGCCCCCATGATCGAAGAACCAATTGAACATCCCGACGCATTTCCGGTTTGGGAGAAGTGTGCAGAGCTTGGTATCCCGGTGCTGATCCATTTTGGCATCCAGGGCAGCTCTGGCGGGATTGCGTGGCACGAGAACATCAACCCGCTCAAGCTGCACAACGTGGCAAAATATTTCCCCGAAGTTGATTTCGTGGTGCCCCACTTTGGCTGTGCCTGGGAACGGGAAACATTACAGCTCTGCTGGTCCTGCCCCAATGTCAGCGTCGATACGAGCGGCAGCTTACAGTGGATTCGCTGGGTGCCGGGCGATCTGACGGTAAAGTATCTCTTCCGCAAATATTACGAGACCATTGGTCCCAGCCGCATTATCTTTGGCAGCGACTCTAGCTGGTTCCCCCGTGGCTTTGCCTTCCGCTATCTGCAAGACCAGGTGCGCGATTGTCTGGATCTCAACTTTCCCGATGAACATATCCAAATGATCTTTGCAGGCAACGCGGCCCGTCTGCTCAAGATCGACCTGTAAAGAGTTCACCCCTTAACCGTGTAGATTTGCAGCATTCGATTTTACCAAGTCATGACGTACGCACCGCGAAGAGCGTACCAATGGAGAGCAGGCCACGCGCTTGCTGGCTCTTGACAAGTTGCGTACGTCCAACAAGTAAGGAGCAACGCATGTTACGACATCGATTTTCAATCCTGGCCCTGCTCATGACGCTGGCCCTTGTGCTGACGGCCTGTCCGGCCGCGGTTCCGGCGGGCGAAGAAGCCGCACCCGCCACCAGCAGCGAGGGCAGCGAAGAGGCGAGTGGGGACCTCATCGAAATTGAATATTGGCAATACAATTTTGCCGCCCGGGTCGATGCCATGAACCAGCTGATCGAGATGTTCGAAGCCGAGAATCCCGGCATCAAGGTCATTCACAACTCGGACATTCCCTATGCTGACTTCCGCGACAAGATTGCCACGAGCGTGCCAGCAAGCGTTGGGCCAGATGTAGCCACCCTCTTCTACGGCTGGCAAAATGACTGGATCGACGCGGGCTATCTCGTGCCGTTGCCCGAAGAATATTTCCCCATGTCCATTTTAGACGATTTCAGCGCGATGGTTGATGCCAGTGTTGTCGATGGACAGCTTTACACCTTGCCAACGGCTGTTCGCTCGCTGGCGCTCTTTTACAACAAAGACTTGATGGAAGCCGCTGGCCTCGATCCCGAATCGCCCCCCACCACCCTGACCGAGCTGGAAGAACAGGCCGTGCAGTGTACCGTCAAAGAGGGTAACGACTATGAAGTTTACGGCTTCATTGCCAACCCTGGCGGTCAAGCCCACCATTGGTTCCGCCAGGTGCTGCTGCCTCAATTTGGCCAACAGCCCCTCAGCGATGACCGCCGCACCGTACAGTGGAATGCCAGCGAAGAAGGGTACGCGGCCTGGGAACAGCTCCTGAAATTCCAGACTGAGCTGGAGACGGGTGTGGCCGGTGTCTATGAAAATGATCCGGACGGTTTCCTGGCTGGCGAAGTCTGTTTCCACATCGATGGCTCGTTCCGCCTGGGTGGGATCGCCAGCAACGCGCCCGACCTGAATTTTGGCGTCACCGAATTGCCCAGCCACAACGGCGTGCAAGCAACCTTTGGGTCCTATTGGACTCACGGCATCACCCAAAAGGGTGCCTCTTCACCAGAACGGCTGGAAGCTTCGGCAAAATTCCTCCAATTCATCACCTCGCCCGAAGCGGGTGCGCTCTGGGTTGACATTGTTGGTGAATTGCCAGCCCAACTTGAGGCTGCCAGTGATGAAGAGCTGTTGGCCGATCCCCATTTGGGTGCCTTTGCCGCGGGGCTGGACTATGCACAGGCCACCTTCTTTATCAACGAATCAGATGATCGTCAAGCTCTCATCGATGCGTTCGATGCCGTGATCTTGAACGGTGCCGACCCACGCGAAGAGCTCGACTTTGCCGTTCAGACGGTGCAAGAGATGTACGATGAGTTCTGGGAAGATCGGGAGTAACAAGCTCCCTCTGGCGATGAAGTCCCCAAGCCACGCCGTGGCTTGGGGACAAGAAGGTTACGCCACCACGTAGCCTTTTTCCCTGTGCGTTGCTCTCCCAGGCTAGATATCGAGAAGAAGCCCAGGAGAGCAGCGCACAGGCGTCGAAGATGGGCCACTGTGCCAAGCCACTGTGCGCAATCAGCCACTGTGCGCAACAACAAGTCATTATCGTCACAATCATATTCACAAAGTTGTTTATCGATGAAACCTCTCACGCTGAAACAACGCCAGATCATCTGGGCCTATGTTTTTCTCAGCATCAGCATGCTCTTTTTCCTGGTGATCCGCTGGTATCCAACCTTCCTGGCCTTTAATGTCAGCTTCCGCGATTGGAACATTTTCCAGGGTGGCGGCGACTGGGTGGGGCTGGAAAATTATCTGGAAATTTGGGAAGATCTCTTCAAGCCCCGCAGCCCAATTCGTGCGGCATTTCTCAACACGCTTCGCTACGTGATCTATGGCGTGCCGTTGCAACTCATATTGGCGCTGGCCGTTGCGCTGATGCTCAACCAGATCCGGCGTTTTTCGGCCTTTTTCCGGGCCGCTTTTTTTATTCCCTACGTCACGTCGGCCGTGGCAGTTGCGTTCGTCTGGCTTTGGCTCTACGATTGGCCCGAAGGGTTCATCAACAACATCTTGGGCTGGGCTGGGGTCGAGCCGCAACGTTTCACCGGGCAACCCAGTCAGGCCCTCGGCTCGATCACCGCGGTGGCCATTTGGCAATCGCTCGGCTTTGGTGTGATCATCTTTCTGGCCGGCATTCAGCAGATCCCCGAGATCTACTACGAAGCCGCGCGCATCGACGGCGCCAACGCGTGGCGGATCTTTCGGCACATCACCCTGCCCCTGCTCAACCCCGTCATCGTCTACCTTTCCGTCTTGCAAACGGTCTCATTTCTGCGGCTCTTTGCACTGGTGCAAAACATGAGCCCTCAAGGCACGGGTGGCCCACTCAACAGCACGACCACCGTCGTGCTGGAAGTCTACAAAGAAGGTTTCAACCGGAGCAACATGGGCTATGCCGGTGCACTCACCGTCGTGCTCTTCTTCATTATTTTGCTGATCACGATCGTTCAACTGCGTCTACTCTCGCGCCGATTCGACTACTGATAGAGAAAGCAAATGGAGCTTGCACCTTTCACCTTGCAACTTGCGCAGTGCGCATTCTCTACTGCGCACGTCCAGCGGTAGAGAACGCTGATTCCTCCTTGGGCACCATGTAAATGATTGCTCGATGAGCAGCTGTCACAGAGCCGTGGTGACGCCAAACAGGGCCACGGTCAACCGCGCGCTGGTCGGGATCTATTATTGGCAACAGAACTGTTGTCTTTTTGATTAGGATTCAAAACGTATGAGTATGGTAGAAAGTGGTGCGGATCGCAACCTGCAAGTTGCCGAACAACTGGTGAGCCGGCCCGCCCGTCGTCGCCAATTTTCAATCTGGACAGCAGTCGCCTATCTGCTGTTGAGCCTCGGTTCGATCTTTATGATCGTGCCCTTTCTGTGGATGATCCTCACGAGCATTAAACCGGCACCAGAATTGGTCCAATTTGCCTTTCTACCCAAGAACCCCACGTTGGCCAACTATCTCTCTGTGTTACAGACCAGCGATTTTGGTCGTTGGTACCTCAACAGCCTGATCGTGGCGGTCTTCAGCACATTTTGTGTGGCCATCTTTGATTCGCTGGTTGGCTACACACTCAACAAATTTGACTTTCCCGGCAAGCAGATTATCTTTTTGGGCATTTTGGCCACGCTGATGGTGCCCACCGAAATGCTCATCATCCCCTGGTACACCATGAGCGTGCAGCTTGAATGGCACATTGGGTTGATGCAATATTGGGGCATCGCGTTTCCCGGCGTGATCACGGCCACGGGGATCTTCCTCATGCGCCAATTCTTTGATGGCGTTCCCAACGAACTGCTCGACGCGGCGCGCATCGACGGCATGCACGAGCCGGGGATCTGGTGGCGCATAGCCATGCCCCTGGTCAAGCCCGCGATTGCCGCGCTCTGTATCTTCAATTTCATTGGCAACTGGAACGCCTATCTCTGGCCACTCATTATTGCCAGCAGCCGCCAATTTTACACGCTGCCCGTGGGGCTCAACTTTTTCCAGGGCGAGGCGATCTCAGAGTGGGAAAAGATCATGACGGGCGCCAGCCTCTCAACGATTCCGCTCATGCTCGTCTTCCTCATCTTTCAACGCCAGATCATCAAGGGCATTGCCCTCACCGGCCTCAAAGGGTGACAGAGCAGCCAGCAGTGGCCGCGCGGTATACCTTGTCGTACCTTTTACGCAAGGGTCCGCGCTCATGTTACAATGAACTGGCTGTAGGAAACCCCATCTCTCTCCATCACAGGCTACGGTAGCGGCCATCTATGCGAAGGGATGCATTGCAGTGTTGGGATCGCCAGCATCCAGCAGAGTAGAAGCTGCACGCTGGCCCCAACTTGAACGATTCCGTCCAGACGAAGAAACCGCAGAGAACCATGCCAACTTTTCCACACCCACTCTACAGCCGCCATGTGTTGCAGCCCGCCTATGCAGATGCCCAAGCCCATCTTTTCGAGCACATGTTGGCGGCCCACGAGGCGCACGCCATTATGCTGGCCGAATGCAACGTGATCACGCAACCCAATGCCGCCACCATTCTGCAAGCGGTGGCGCATGTGCGTGCAGAGGGTGTTGCCGCTTTTGGCTATGAACCCGGCGTGGAAGATCTCTTTTTCCGCATTGAGGGTGAGATCATAGCACACGCGGGCGCTGATTTTGGCGGTAACCTGCAACTGGCCCGCAGCCGCAACGATCTGGGGCAGGCGTTGGCGCGCATGGCATTGCGTGAACTGCTGCTCGATCTCTACGGCGACCTGTTGGCGTTGCGCCAGATTGTCCTGCACCGTGCCGAAGCATTCACCGAAACGCTCATGCCCGGCTACACTCACACCCAGCCGGCCCAGCCCGTGACTTTTGCCCACTATCTGGCCGGGGCGCTCTCGTTTTTGGCCAAAGATCAGGCGCGGATCGCAGCGGCCCATGCCAATGTCAACGAGTCGCCGTTGGGGGCCGCTGCCTTCACCGGCACCGGCTTTCCCATCGATCGGCAACGCTTGGCTGAACTCCTTGGCTTTGAGGCCGTCATTACCAGCACCCACCACAGCATCGGCGCGGGCGATCACCTGACCGACATTGGGTTTGCCGTTCAGTCCATTGCCGTTGGCCTGAGCCGCGTCACCAAGGATCTGCTCTTTCTGGCGACCCAAGAGGCCGGCGCACTCCACATCGACGACAGCTTTATTCAGATCAGCTCGATCATGCCGCAGAAGCGGAACCCCGTGGTGCTGGAACATTTGCGCGCGCGCCTCAGCCGCGCGATTGGCAGCGCCCAGACTATCACCATTCAGTGCCACAACATTCCCTATGGCGATACGCAAGATATTGAAGACGAGATCCTGCCGCCGATTTATGAAGCGGTAACCACGCTGCGGGATTGCATTTCGCTCTATGGCGCAGTGTTCGAAACAGTTGCACTGCGCGAAGCCGAATTGGAAGCCCGCGCGGCGCAGGGCTTCACCACCGCCACCGAGTTGGCCGATGCCCTCGTGCGCGAGGCGGGTCTGCCCTTTCGCCAGGCCCACAAGATTGTGGCCACCATGGTGCAGCAAGCGGTGCAGCAGGGGCAGACGAGCGAAGATCTCTCGATTGTGACCCTGCAACAGGCCGCGCAATCGATCCTCGGGCAACCACTCAATTTTTCGGTGGAACAGTTCGAGCGTGCCCTCGATCCCCACATGTTCATCAACGCGCGCAACGACACTGGCGCGGTTGCCCCACGCGCAACCGCGGCGCTGCTCGCACAGTTGCAGAGCGGGCTACGCGTCGACCAGGAGTGGTTGGCCGCCACGCAAAACGCGCGCAACAACAGCACAGCCTTGCGGCGCGAAGCGATTGCAATGTTCGCAGGCGAATGAACCCACCCACGCAGACAACCGCGTTGGAAAGAATGGAGCGGGAGGAATGATGGACGAGAAGATCATGACGCAACACCCGGCAGGTAAACAGGGTGTCAATATTGACCGCGGTAAGTACGAAACGGTTAAAGCCGCGATCATTGCTGCTTTGAAAGCAGAAGGGGAGAGCACCTTCACCGCGCTTTCGCAGACGGTGGAGAGAGCACTCCAGGATAATTTTGATGGCTCCATCCCCTGGTATTTCACGACGGTGAAGCTCGATCTGGAAGCACGGGGACTGTTGGAGCGGGTGCCAAACAGCCGCCCGCAACGGGTTCGACTCTCGCCGTCGACCTAAAGTGGGCTCTGTTTGAAAACAGTAGTTCCGGCAAGCGGAAAACCTACCATTTTCAAGCCAACCGCACTGTGGTACAGGTGGGCGTACCTACCACGGCAGTAAACCAGGCCGTTCAACTCGAGTGCAAACGGCAAAATAAGTATGGCCTGATTTACACCGGGATCTACTAGCAGGATTCAGTGGCTGACGATGGGTAATGGGAATCGACGAGCTGTCTGCACAGCCCATGCACTGCCGCTACCCGCCGCAACAACTACGCTGAAGGAATGGAAGAGACGATGTCCGTTGAAGAGCACTTGCCAGCCCCCCATCAGCCACATGAGATTGCAGCTTGTGTGGGGCTGATCTCCGACACCCACTATCCGTTGCGCTGCGAGCAACTGCCAGCCACACTCTTTGATCAGCTGGCCGGTGTCGATCTGTTGCTCCACGCTGGCGACGTGGGCGAATTGGCAGTGCTCGATCAGCTAGGCACCATTGCGCCGGTGGTGGCTGTGCATGGGAACGATGAGACAGACGCAGCCCAACAGACATTGCCCTACCAGCAAGTGGTTGCGGTTGCCGACCGCCGGATCCTACTTTGGCACAGCCACATTCCCGACCGGCAGGCCGAGTTGGCCGCGCGCACAGAAGACGCAATGGTACCCAAGTTTCAACGTACCATTGACCGGGCCATGGCAGCCGGCGCAACGCTTGCCGTCTTTGGCCACTGGCACATTCCCTTGATCTACCGACAAGATGGTGTGACCGTGATCAATCCCGGTGCCATTGCATCGGGTAACTTTTTCACGCGCCAGACCGTGCAGAGCGTGGCCCTCCTCTATCTCCTCCACGACGGCAGCCACCAGATCGCGCACATTGATCTGATCGATCCCACCCGGCCACTGTCGCCCCACCAGACGTGGCCCGCCAGCTTTCAGAGCACCCTGGCCACGGTCAGCGAATCGATCCTCACACCTGAGTTGGATGCGTTTGTTCGCCGGATCCGTCCTCAGCTTTCGGCCGACGCGCGCCAGGCAATGCTTGCGCTTTTTATGCCGCTGGTTCAGCGCTGTTGGCGTGGCGAGCGCACGACCCTCAGCCTGGAAGAAATCCTGTGGCAGATCGAAACCGCGGGGGCGGTATCCCCAGCAGTACGCGCCGAGATTCAGTCATTTCTCTAGCGGTTCAGTTTGCTTTCATCCAGTGAATGTGATATGGTAGCGGCCTGTTTAGATCGAGCCTGTGAGTCAATTTGAGTTGCATTCCCCTGTCTACCTTATAGCTGACTTTTTGCAGATCTCGTTCACTGTGCAACAAAGACAGAGCAGGTGCCGTGGTCGAAATCTAGAGCGCTGTCGAAAAACACAGAATTTTTGTACGCAGTATCTTTGTATCATCTATCATCATACGCATCTATCATATGCAAGCGTGACAGTTCATTGGCCAATTCCTCACCATTTACCACGAACTAACACCAAAAGCAATGGGTGCTTTGCGGACTTATCATTGAAGCAGTCGGTGCTTTTGGTTCCGCGTATTTGTCGTAGTGATACCACCTAGACAATTGATGACAAATTTCATGGTCACCTGACGTTCTGTGATGGCGCGGCTGCTGCAACGGCGCGCCTCCGGCCAGCAACGACTCGAACCAAACTACACGGGCGCTCATGCCCCAGGATCATTGTTCGTTCCCAACGCTGAATTGCGCTGTTGAATGAGTATGTTGAAATGAGTATTTATTGAAAGAGAAAGCAACTGCATGAATACAAAAGTACATTCTCCTGCTGCCAGTTACGCGGGTTGGCAAGCTTTGGTTGCCAAATACCAACAGCCCGATCTGCGGCTGAGCATATGGCAGGTCGTGAATTCATTTGGTGGATTTTTCCTCTGTTGGGCATTGATGGCCGTGGCCATCATTTGGGTTGGCAGCTGGACCGCGATTCCCCTGGCCTTTCCAGCAGCAGGGTTTCTCATCCGGATCTTCATCATTCAGCACGATTGTGGCCACGGTTCCTTCTTTAAAAAGCGCAAGATGAACGATTCCGTCGGCACGGCCTGCAGCATCTTCACGATGGTCCCCTATATCTATTGGCGCAAGAGCCATGCCACCCACCATGCGCACCACGCCGAACTGGAAGAGCGTGGCATTGGCGACATTTGGACAATGACCGTTGATGAATATTGGGAAGCTGGTCCGTGGAAGCGCATCTTCTACCGGGCTTTTCGCAATCCATTCTTTCTCTTTCTGATTGCACCCACCATCAATTTTGTGATCATGAGCCGTCTCACGATTGGCACGCCGGATCATTGGCGACACGGTGAAAAAGCTTCAGTTTGGTGGACCAATCTGGCGCTAGCTGGGCTGTGGCTGGCACAGGCGGCACTTGTCGGTTGGCAGACCATGTTGCTGATCAATTTGCCAATCATTGTCGTTGCCAGCAGCGTTGGCACGTGGCTATTTTATGTGCAACATCAATTTGAGCGCACCTATTGGGAGCACACGCCACAGTGGGATTACACGTTGGCCGCCATGCACGGCAGCTCATACTACAAGCTGCCACGCGTGCTGCAATGGTTTACGGGCAACATTGGCTTTCACCACATTCACCACCTGAGCCCCCGCATCCCCAACTATCGTCTGGAAAAATGCCATGAAGAGAATGAACTGTTTCAGCGGGTGGTACAGATGACTATTCGCAGCAGCATCTCTACGGTTAACCTCACGTTGTGGGACGAGGAACGGCAGCGGTTGGTCACCTTCCGCGAAGCGTTGCAGGCCAAACAGCTGGCTGCCTCGCCAGCCTAGGCCAATCGTCAATTGGCAGCACCGCTGCTTGCTGCCAGTTGCGTAATAACCTTTAAACTGGGTCACTGTGGCTGCGACAAACTCAGCCTGCGGTAACACCAAACGTTTTTGTCAACGTTCACAAAAACGTTCATGAAGCAGTGCGGTTGCAAAGAGCGCTTGCGGTAACAACAAAGCGATGGCCGTGATTGAAAAGATCACAGCCATCGCTTTGTTTGCACTATAGATCGTTCAATGGGTCATTCAACCATGCAGCCCACGGCACCGATCCCAAATACAGAGTAGTCTAGCACAACTCCACTCTATAACTCCACTCTATAACTCCACTCCATAACTGCAGTAGTAATTGATCTCCGTAGCTTTGCAGCGGTGGCTGCCTGTTGTGCTATTCACGGGCCAAAGGTGCGGTGGCAAAGACGACGTGAAAGGGCTGGCAGTAGATCATGACACCCCCATATTGCGCCAAATCGACGCTCGCGGGAATTGTGTAATTTTGATTGCCCAGGTTCCCCTTCAGCGCACCCAGATCAACATAGGCGCCCATGTCTGCGGATGAGGTTGCAGCACTGTTTTCCACCAGCAACACATGTAAATCTGGGCCATTCGTCACGGAAAATTCTTCAAAGCGCAGCACCCGCGCGTCGCCCTGTTGAAAGAGTGTGGCCCGACCCGACCCTTGGTGAAAATCATCTGCCCCTTGGAAACTTCCACTTGCCAACACAAGCCACTCATCGGCAGCGGGCGTTGGCATGGCATCATCCATCGCTTTCGTTGGCATTGCCACGGCAAGCGCCTGTACCCGCTCTTCAACCTCGGCAAGCGCCGTCTCGTCCATGCCCTCCACCACGGTGGGCTCATTGATCTGTACCATTACCTCGTCGAGGAGTACTCTCTTCTCTTCGGCAGGCATTGTTGTGATTTCGGCCACGGGTGGCAGATCAAATGGGAACGCTTCATCCACCGCTGTGTCAAGAAAAAGCGGGGCAATCAGCCACCAAGCCACGGGGATGGCAATGATAATCAGCAACGCCAGACCCGTCCACAACCATTTCGTTCGCATCTTCGTTCCTCCTCAGGTTTGCCAAGATTAGCAGTCATTATTCTGCAAACACGATAGCAACGGTACGTTTGTAAATGGTTTGTTCAAAGGAATAGAGCGGTTGCAAGGGGCTGAATTACTGCAATTCGATAATGCCACAGGCAATCCGCTCCCCGCTCTCTCCCGCGGGATCGGTCATCATGTCATCTGGATCAGCGTGCAGGACCAGGGCGCTGCCATCTTCATCCAAGAGTGAGCCTTCACCATCTGCGCTCAACGTGATCAGCGGATTCGCGACTCGATACAGAGCGTTGCCATCTGCATCAATTTCAATGTTGGGCAAATCACCCGCGTGAGGTCCATTGGAGTTTTCCAAACCGTGTTCGGCCTCGGTTGGATTGAAATGCTCGCCCGCTGCCTCAAAATCTGGGGAACAAGCTCCAGTGGTGTGAATATGTATTCCATGTTCACCGGCACCAGCGGCATCGAACTCGCGCAAGCTCACCTGAATTTCCACGGCATCATTGACTTCTGTAAAACTAGCATCGCCAACCACATCACCATCCACATTCACCAGAATGGCAACTGCCATGGGCGCGGTGATTTCACCGGTTTCCGTTAAATCAGTTGTGTTTGCTTCGTCAACGGTTTCAGTCACAGTATCAGTCGTAGCTTCAATTTCGGTCTCACCTGTTGTCTCATCTGTTGTTGTCTCGTCAGCTGTTGTTTCAATTGCTGTTGTTTCAATTGCAGTAGGTGTAGGTAAACTGCCGTCAGCCTCACTACGTTCAGTGCCACTTTCACGTTCATCACAAGCAACCAGCAGCAAGCAAAGCGTGATCAAGAGCAGAATTTTTCTGAAATACATGGTGTGCACCTTTTCCTCAACACTGCACCACAGATCTACAGCAAGTGGTAAACCCGTGGATACGTAACTCCAATATGGGTGTGCAACTACTTGTAATTGCATAAAAAAAGAGCCCCGTCAATTGATGCACACGGGACTCTTCTCTATGCAATTACAAATTTGAAAGCAGTAGTTCATCACGCTCAACAGCAGGCGGGTTTGAACTGCACTGGTACTCCAGACAGATCACTCACAACCGTCTGTGCGATCCGTTAGTTACCAGTTTCAGTCATGCCCATCGTGTCGGTCATTTCCATCGTGTCAGTCATGCCCATCGTGTCGGTCATGTCCATTGTGTCGGTCATGTCCATCGTGTCGGTCATGTCCATCGTGTCGGTCATGTCCATCGTGTCGGTCATGCCCATCGTGTCAGTCATGTCCATTGTGTCGGTCATGTCCATTGTATCGGTCATGCCTTCAGTTTCGGTCATAGCTTCGGTCTCTGTGACATCTTCAGCTTCTGTGTCTTCAGCTTCTGTGTCTTCAGCCGCGGGTTCTTCAGCCTCGGGTTCTTCAGTTGCAGTCGCTTCAACTTCCGCAGGGGCTTCGATTTCCGCAGGTTCTTCCACGTCAGCATCACCACCACCACAAGCGGCCAAGAGAACCGTTGTTGCCATGAGCAGAGCAATTAAAATACGCATGTTGACTCCTTACTTACTTTTTGAGTTGTTGATAGGGTGGATGATAATTTGGTAAATGAACGCTACCCTTACGATTATAATCGAAAAGGGTTGCGAAATCAATGTAGAAGGATACATAACGCAGGTATAGCAGACGTGCTATGGCTGCTCCGTCGGCAATTGAGCCTCCAAAGGTTGGTCTCCACAGGCTCTGTTGCTACATTTGTAGGTGCACTTTGACCGTGCCCTCTCTTTTATCTGCCGAGACCTGAAATGCTTTGGCCACATCGGCCAAGGGAAAGCGATGTGTGACAATTTTGGTCACATCAACCTTGCCCTCGGCAATCAGCGCAATTGCGGCGTCAAAGTCGGTCTGCAAACCGCTGTAGGCATAGCAGTTGGAGCCAGTCACCACTGCCTCGGACCAGACCAGGCGTGCCAGATCCACCTCCAGGCTCTCGTGATAACCAGCGACCAGGACAACCCGGCCGCGCTTGCGAACGAGGGCCAGGGCATCGTTGAAATTCTGTGCACCACCAGCTGTTTCGATCACCACGTCCATGCCCAGACCATTGGTCAGTGTTTGCACCACATTGGTAACCTTCTCTGCCGTCACATCCACCACATGATCAGCGCCCAATTCGCGGGCCAGCTGCGCCTGTTGGGGATATTTAACGGTAATCAGCGTCTCCTTCACACCATTTGCCTTGGCCACGGCCAGCGTAAGCAGACCGATGGTTCCCCCACCGATCACGGCCACACGATCTTGATGGGTGGCCGCGGCCTGAGCCAACGCACGCACCCCCACGGCCAAAGGCTCGACCAATGCCCCTTCTTCATCGCTCATGCTCTCTGGAATTTTAAAGAGCGCCGACGCGTGAGCCGTGGTGAATTCAGCGAAGCCACCGTGCTGTTCATGCGAAACAGCCTGACGCTGCAAACATTGATTGTAGTGCCCGGTGCGGCAGTAAAGACAGTCGCCACAGTGAGAAAAACATTCGATAACCACCCGATCCCCAGGCTGTACGTTGGTCACGCCGTCGCCCACTGCAGTGACCACCCCCGCGGTCTCGTGGCCGTGGGCATAGCTGTGCGATTGCTGCCAGTGGCCGAAATAACTGTGCAGATCACTGCCACAAATGCCCGCCTGCTTCACCTGAATTTTGGCAAATCCAGGTGGAGGGGATTGCTGTTCCACCGTGGCAATCTCAATTTCGCCCACATCTTTGAATAAGGCTGCCTGCATCGTCTGCGTCATCTCTCTTCTCCTCTTCAGCTCTTCTCTTCAGCTCTTCTCTTCAGCTCTCCTCTTCAGCTCTTCTCTTCAACTCTTCAACTCTTCTCCTCTTTGAAAAGAATGGGTGGTACAAGATGGGTGGTTTTCAAGTGCACATGGCACACTCGCGGTCGGTGCGCTGCACTCATCGCCTTGAAACGCGCCGCAAAAGCATGCGCTGATTGACGGTTGTTTACAAACAGGGTAAAGTATAAACTCAACAGTCGATCTCCCCCAACGCATC
The DNA here is from genome assembly GCA_965228585.1 of Caldilineaceae bacterium. Classification (GTDB taxonomy): domain Bacteria; phylum Chloroflexota; class Anaerolineae; order Caldilineales; family Caldilineaceae; genus JAHBVH01. The sequence goes on along the minus strand of CBDDHX010000001.1, from coordinate 1,991,252 downwards.
AATTGTATCACGGCCACATAGCGCTGGCCATGGCAGAGACGCAACACATTTGTTGCGCTTCGTTTACTGTGCATGGTCTGATTACTGTGCATGGTCTGATTACTGTGCATGGTCTGATTACTGTGCACGGGCTGATTACTGTGCACGGCAACGGGTAATGTCCCGCTGTTGCGTTGCAACCGTTGGATCAGGCCGTCTCTCCACCGGAACGACGCCAGACCGGTAGAGTCACCGCAAAGCGATGCTGCCCCAATCACGTTCACCAGAGGAAACTGAAATGACCCTGACCATTGGCATCGTGGGAACCGGTAAGGTAGCACAGAACTACTTGGCAGCAATGGCCGAGCAGCAAGCGATCCACCTCTGCTATTACAACCGCACCCGCGCCAAGGCCGAGGCCGCCGCCGAGCACTTTGGCGGCACGGTGGTCGGTTCGCTGGCCGACCTGATGGCACTCACGCCCGACAGCGTCTTGGTGCTCACCGCAGAGACGGTGCGCCACACGATTGCCCACGAATTGTTGGATCACAGCCCCAAGCGGCTCTTCTTTGAAAAACCGCTGGTTGCTCAACAGGGTCAGGCAGCCGTCACCGAGGCGGATTTTGCGCAGGCACACCAGCTGTTGCAACGTGCCGCAACTGTGGGCACAGAGACGGCCATGGTCTTTAACTATCGCTTCTTTGCCCAAACCCAAAAGGCGCGCCAACTGATTGCAGAACGTGACCTGGGCGCGCCGGTTCACTTCACCGCGCTGGTGCATTATGCCTGTTGGAGCCACTGCATCGATCTGCTGCACTGGTTCATGGGCGGGCCCGAAACCATCACAGCCGTGGCCACTGCAGAGCCAGGACCCTGCATGGGCAGCGACAATGTACACAACGTCAGCGCAGCCGTACGATTGAGCAATGGTGCCACCGGCACGATCATCGGCACCTGTGGCATCGACTTCAACCTGCCGCTCTACGAACTCACCCTCTGCTTCGAGCGCGGCCGGATCACCATGCGCGATCTCGATGGGGATCTAGAGTTCATCGACTACGCCAGCGGTCGCCACACGGTTCACGCGCTGAGCCGCAATGTCTCGCGCTGGGATCAATACCGGGCCTCCTTTGCCAACGCAATCAACGCCTACCTCGACACCGTCCGGCAGGGTACCCCGCCACCGGTGCCCGGGCTAGCGGGACTGCAAGAGTTGCAATTCGAGGCAGCGCTCAAACGCTCGCTTGCCACGGAACGTCCAGTGGCCGTGCAGAGAGCATTTCCCATTCAACTTTCGGCTACACCCAGCCCACGCTAACGGACGCACCTGAAATGGTACCCCCATTCACTTCAACAAAACAGTTATTTTACAGGAGTAGATAGATGAAACTTGGCCTCGGTCTCTATCGAGATCTGCTGACGACAGAAAATTTACGCTTTGCCAAACAGGCCGGCTGCACCCATATCATCGCCCACCTGCCCGGCCAATTTACCCGGGGCGACGAGATCATTACCTCTGACAATGCAGATGCTGGTTTTGGGGTTTCCAGCGCGGATGATCCCATCTGGAGCGAAGAGGGACTGCGCGATCTAAAGGCGCTGGTAAATAGCGAAGGGTTGATATTGGAAGCACTGGAGAACTTTGCCCCGGCCCACTGGTATGATGTGTTGCTCGACGGGCCACGGCGCGCGGCACAGGTGGCCCACCTGCAAGAGATCATCCGCACATTGGGCCGGGTGGGCATTCCGACAATGGGCTACTGTTTCACGTTGGCCGGAGTCTATGGGCGCAGCGAAGGGCCTTTTGCACGGGGCGATGCCAAGTCAGTTGGCTTTCAAAACCCGCCACAAGCACCGATCCGTGGTGGCATGGTCTGGAACATGGTCTATGATGTAGAGCGTTTTCAGCGTGCCCAGCCAGGCGATGTCGTCGCCCCCGTCTCGCCCAGCGAGATCTGGCGCAGGCTGGCTGCCTTTCTCGATGAGATGATCCCCGTGGCCGAAGAAGCGGGGGTAACGCTCGCCTTCCACCCCGATGATCCGCCGCTGCCCGTGCTGCGCGACACCGCGCGTCTCGTCACCGATGGCGACCACTTTCAACAAGTGTTGGACTTGCACCCAAGCCCGGCGAATGCCATTGAATTTTGCGTTGGCACGGTTGCCGAAATGATCGACACCGATGTTTATGCCACGGTCGACCGCTACAGCCAAAGTGACAAGATCGCGTATGTACATCTGCGCAACGTCCACGGCAAAGCACCCAACTATCACGAAATGTTTGTCGATGATGGCGACACCGATATGTTGACGGTGTTGCGTATTCTCTACAAAAACGGTTTTGATGGTGTGCTGATCCCCGATCATACCCCATTGCCCGAGTGTGGCGCGCCTTGGCACGCGGGCATGGCCTATGCCCTGGGTTGGATGCGCGCCGCCATTATGATGTTAGAAGACGAAGCTTCCTGACGATCCGTCCGCGATTTTATGCGCCCATCACCCTGGCTCGACAAGATGCAGACGCTACCACCGAATTTGTGGATGCGTTCTACGTACCTGCTCAATATCGCGGGATGGGTATAGCAGATCGGCAGGGAGATGGGTGGCCGTGGCACCGCTCCCCGCCAGATTCGCTCACTCGCCAGCCGCCGTGGTCTGCTGGCGAACAAAGACTTTTTCAAGCCCACTTTGGTCCAAGATGGCCGATTGCTCCTCATAGAGATAACAAGCTGTTGCCCGATGGTCCGCCGTCTGATAGAGGGGAGGATGTTGCGTCCGGCAACGTTCCATAACATGGGGACAGCGATCGGCGAATTTGCAGCCGGGGAAATCTGCATCTGGCCGGGTGGGTGCGGGTGCGGCATCATCCCGGTGCCACATCTGCTCTGGAATCGCTTGGGGAATTGAGTTCATGAGCAGTTGAGTGTAGGGATGTTGCGGCTCGTTGACCACGAGATCGACTGCGCCCACTTCCGAGACTGTACCATGATAGAGCACAATCATGTTGTGGCTAATCTGGTAGCCAGTGGCGAGATCGTGGGTAATGTAGACGATGGAGATCCCAAATTCCTCGTTGAGCCGCTGGATGTTGCCCAGAATTGTTGCCCGCAACGAAGCATCGACCATCGAAACTGGCTCGTCGGCGATGATCAGCTTGGGCTTGAGCAGCAACGCGCGCGCCACCATAATGCGTTGACGTTGCCCGCCACTCATCTGGTGGGGATAGCGCCCCAACGTTTCCTCTGGCCGCAACCCCACCGTCTCCAATGCTTCTTCGATCATGGCATAGGCCACCCGCCGCGAGCTGGCCAACTTAAATTTTTGCAATGGCTTGAGCAGCACGTGATCCACCCGATAGAAGGGATTGTAGACACCAAAGGGATCCTGAAAGACAAATTGCACATCGAGCAAGAAATCGCGCTGTTCGGCCTTGTTCATGTGGTGGATATCTTTGCCCTTGAAGAGCACCTGGCCTGCGGTCGGCCTTTCCAGCCCCAACAGCAGTCGCGCCAGGGTGGTCTTGCCGCTGCCGCTCTCACCCACAACGGCCGTGATCAGTGGCGGGTTGTCATCTAGCGTCATGGAAAAATCTTGCAGGGCTACCGTGCGGTTCTTGTCAAAGAGCCCCCCGCCAAAGACTTTGCTCACATTGCGAAATTCGATTAACGGTGTGCTCATGGTTTTACCTCAACTGCACTTTCATCTAGCACACGCTCATCTAGCACACGCTCATCTAGCAGATGACAGGCAGCCCAACGACGTGGACCGGCCGCCTCGAAGGCTGGCGTTTGGGTGGAACAAGGGGCAAAGACGTGTGGACAGCGCGGGTGAAAAGCACAGCCCGCGGGCAAGTTCAACAACTGGGGTGCCAGCCCTGGGATCCCCTGCAACTTCTTTTTGCCTTTGGTCGTTGGCAAAGATTCGATCAACAGTTGGAACGCATGAGGTGTATTCAGTTGTAAAACGATGTCGTCTGAATGGTGGGGAGATTCAATGTATATCAGTACGCTGCCATTGTAATCGATGCTTTCAGAATTGTGCAAGTGCTCTTTTCATCCTGTTGCGGCAACTGCCGCTCATCGTCTAGACACCCCAGGCCGCGCGTGCATCTTCAATGGGGCGCAACGGTGCTTTGCCCAAGGCCGTGTGGCCGCTGCCGTCACCGATCCACCGTTTGTCGGCTGGCTCGGTCGCTGGTTGAAAGCGCACGTCGCAACTCAGGCGGAAGCGATTGGTGAGGTTGGTGGTGGAGGCGTGCATGGTGTGCATGCCAAAGAGAATAACATCACCAGCACGATAATTTGTCGTTGCCCATTGCCCCCCAAACTTTTCGACAATCTCCAGCGGCTCCTTGGTAAACCAACCCTCGGTGCGATCCCGATCCACGTCCATACGCCCATAAGTCTGTTTCAAGGGATCGAACGCGGGCAGCCGGTGCGATCCCACGCACATTGCCAATGTCCCCTGATCGACTTCCACATCTCCAAAGGGAACCCAGACGGTGTGCAGGTTGGGCGATCCCTGCCCCATGTAGACATAGTCGTAGTGCGCGCCCGTGTATTGTTCATTACCGACCGCGCGCAGCCATTTATAGTTGAACGTGAGCGCGTCCTCGCCAAAGAAGGTGGCAAAAAAAGCATAGAGCTCTTCACTCTCCAACACATTCAAAACGTCGGCATGGTGGGCAATGCCTTTGCGCCCCATCATTGGCACGCTGCGCCCGCCACGGGGCATCACCCCTTCCAATGGCGGCGTACCCGGTGTCAATGCTTGTTGTTGGGCCATGTGCTGCATCACCCGTTGGCGCGCCTGCAACACCTTGTCGCGCTGGATCAGGCCCCGCAACAGCAAATAACCATCTTCGGCCATACGTTCGCGAAGCGCAGTATGGTTGCCCAACAGCGCGTTACTGTCACGCAATTCACCCACTTCCGGGCCGGGATAGGTTGTTGTATGATGTCCAAAACGGATCTGCATCTCCACTCCTTTACCATTGTTTTCATTGAAATTGGACGTACGCAACTTGTCGGGAACAACGAACAATCGTGCGGCTGGCTCTCCACCGAAGATGCGCTCGGTGCGTAAGCACTGTTAAGTAGTATTAATACGTGTGGCTAACCTATCAAACGGACTCATATAATAAACAAATTGCAGGGGAACAGAGCAACGTGAAAATTCAAGCGATCACCCTTTCCATCTTTGAGCTGGCAGGTAATACATCTACCTTTGATCTGGTCGAAGAGACCCACGGTGCCACCCGTCGCTGGCGGCCCACCAATCAACAGCGCACCACCGAAGAGATCCACCTGTTGCACGTGCATACCGACACGGGCATCGAAGGGATTTGCACCGTGGGCGACGCCCGCTACACCACCCTGCGCAAGGAAGAGCTAGCCCAGCTGCGTATCCTGACGCTGGGTGAGAATGCACTGGATCGTGAACGGCTCAACGCAAAACTACACGCAGCAACCCGCAGCATGTTTAGCCGCCCCGGCTGGTTTGGTGCGTTCGACAACTGTCTCTGGGACATTGCCGGAAAAGCAGCTGGCCTGCCCGTCGCCGATCTGTTGGGCCGAGCACGCACCACATGCCCAGCCTACTATAACTTTGGCGGTGAGACGCTCGACAGTGCCATTGATGATGCCAAGGCAGCGCTCGACCGTGGCTTTGTGGCGCTCAAGGATCACTTCCGCAACGATGCCACCACCAACATTGCAAGCTTTGAAGCCGTACGCGCCGCGGTTGGCAGCGAGGTCGATCTGCTACACGATGCCGCGTCCACCCGCTACACCTATCAAGAGGCGCTCCGGGTTGGGCGCGCGCTGCAGACCGCAGGCTATCGCTGGTTTGAAGAAGCATTGGCCGATCGGGAACAACGCCAGTTGCAACAGCTCTGCGCTCAGCTCGAGATCCCGATTTTGGCGCCGGAAACGTTGATGCATGATCTCACACTCAGCGCACAGTGGCTAATCAGCGGCGCGACTGACGATCTGCGCGCGAACGCGCGGCATGGCGTCACCCAAACCATGAAGCTGGCCCACCTTGCCGAACTCCACGGCCAACGGATCGAATTGAATGGACCGGGCGGTCTTTTTGGTCTGGTCCACGCACACTTGGTCTGCGCCATTGCCAACACCAGCTACTATGAATATTTCCCCAATGGCAGCCGCGACGAACGCGGGCAAGAGATCGGGCTCTTGAATCCACCGCTACCCAACAACGGCACCATCGAGCCCCCCACCACGCCGGGTTGGGGGGCCGAATGGGATTGGCCTTATCTTGAACAGAAACGGGTGGCCGTCTTGTAACCGCGGCAGCGCAACAGAGCTCGTGCGTGTGAGAGTTCGTGCGCGTGCTTCACCGGAGTCACTGCCCTCCATTTCGCTGGCGAGAATTGTAACGCACCTGCCTATTTTCAACAATGGAAGTTGTTATGATTTGGGTTGCAACTTCCACCCACCGCTTGCGTATTGATGGGCATGTGCCGATGAGAGCTGTGTCGCCATACTCATCGCTGCCCCCAAAAGCGTCTGCACGTGTACACCGCCGCGCTACGCATTCACTTTGCGCAGGTGGGGCAGCGCGGCAGGGAAAGGTGAGCAACCTGCGTTTCCTCCAAACGCATTTTGAAGAGCCAGCGCATGTACCGGCGTCACACCCCGTCTTGCCGGGGTCTATGCCGCACACCATCGCAGCCGGAGAAAAGGCCGGAATGACCAAGAGCACCAAGGGAAACTCCGCACAGAGAGGGGCCGGAGCAACGATGTCACGAGGGGACCCCAGAGAGACGGTGGCAGCGACGCCAACGCCCAGTCGGCGCGCGCTGCTGCGGCTGGGCGGCGCAATGGCGACCGCGCTGCTGGCGACCGCGTGCATCCCCTGGACCGACCGCTTTTTGACGCCGGTGGTGGCCCCAAGCGAGGGTGAGCCACTGCCTCCCCCTCGTGAAGCGGTGCAGTTGGTCTACCAAGATTGGCAAAACGACTGGGCATCAGCAATGGTCGCAACCATGCTGACTCGTTTCCACGAAGCTCACCCAGACATTCACATCTTCTTCACGCCAGCGCCCACCAATCTGGCCGATGCCATGTTGGCCGACATGCAGATGGGCACCGCGCCCGATCTCTTCTGGGGTGGCTCGACCCTCTTTCCCACGTGGGCCCAACAAGGACACATGCTCGATCTGCGTGATTATGTTGCGGCAGATGTGGATGCCACGACAGTTGCAGAATGGGATCCGGCTCAATACGCAGCTTTCTTTCTACACAACGGCCATCAATTTGGTCTGCCCAAATATCACGGCACCATCGGACTCTATTACAATCAGGATCATTTCGATGCCGCCGGAATTGCCTATCCCGATGAAGAGTGGACGCACAGCGAATATTTGGCGGCAATGCATCAACTGAGTGATCTCCCCACAGAGGGAAGCGGGGCGGGACAGACACGCAGCCAGTGGGGCAGCATGATGGACATTGCCTGGGATCGGCTCCAAATTCACGCCAATGCCTGGGGTGGCCATTTGGTGGCACCCTACAATGCGGCCCATTGCGTGGCCGATCGACCCGCCGCGGCCGCGGCTTTCGAGTGGCTGCGCGCTCGCATCTGGGATGATCGGGTAATGGCCAGCTTTGCCGATGTGCAGTATATGTCGCCGCGCAGCGCCTTTACCAATCAGCGGGTGGCCATGGTGGAAGAAGGCTCGTGGCTACTCAAGGAAATTCTGCTGAACAGCGATTTCCGCGTCGGTGTTGCACCCCTGCCCAAGGGGCCACGGCGGCGCGTCACCCTGGCCACCACCGATGGCTTTGGCATCTACGCGGAAACAGAATATCCCGATGAGGCGTGGCAGCTATTGCAATTTCTCACCGGGCGCGAATATGGGTTGGCCATGGCCAAGGCCAATCTGCTGCAACCGGCTCGCGTCTCGCTCATTGATGATTGGATTGGATTTGTGCACGCTGAGTTTCCTGCCAAGGCGCAGGATCTCGATCTCGATGTCTTTGTCGCTGGGCATCGCAACGGCAATTCGGTTGCCACCGAGATCGCGGAAAACATGTCTGAAGTGCAGCCACGCTTGACGGCAACCTTTGAATCGATCTTCATGTTGGGTCAGTCGCCGGTCAGCGAATTGCAGGCAGTCTGTGCCCAGCTCAACCAGTGGCAACGGGATGAGACAATCCTGCTGCCACGCCTGGCCCATTAAGCACTACTCTTTCCTGACAGAGAATCAGCCATGCCATTCTTCCAACGCCAACAGATAGGGTTGCGCAGAAAAATTATCTTGTGGGCCTTTCTACCCACGGCTTTCATTCTCATTGCGGTGGCCATGGTGAACTATGTGGCCTATCGGCGCGTGGCCGAAACCTTGATTCTGGAGCGGGATGAAGAGGTGACACGCCTGGCCGCGGGGCAGATCGCCACGTCGCTGGATGAGTATGCGGAACGGCTGCTCAGCGAAGAACGCAACGCCCTCTTTGGGCACGGCGATCCACTCTATCAACAGGCGGCGCTGACCAGCGCGGGCAATCGCCTCTCGATTTTTGATGGCGGATTGGTGCTGTTGGATGGCAATGGACGGGTTGTTGCAACGGAGCCGGAACGCCCTGAACTCAGGGGCGCGGATTGGTCGCAGCGCCCCTATTTTTCACAGGTGCTGCGCAACGCGCGGCCCACCTTTTCCAATATTCTCCATGATGGGCCGGCGAACAGCGCGGCGGTGGCCGTGGCGGTGCCGGTGCTCGGTTCGCAAGATCGAGTGATGGGTGTGCTGGTGGGAATGTTTCAGTTGGGGGCCACCAACATCAGCACCTTCTATGGCGATATTGTGCGCCTGCGCATTGGCCGCCATGGCATTGCCTATCTGGTCGATGGTTCGGGCACGGTCATCTACCATTCCAATGCCGCGGTCATTGGCGAGAATTTTGCCACCGAGCCCGTGGTTCAGCGGCTGTTGGCGGCAGAAGGCTTGGGCGAACCGCTGCCGACCGATCGATTGGGAGCGATCCACACGACCGACCGGGAGCACAACGAAATTGTCGCCGGTTTTGCACATGTGCCCGGTACCCAATGGGGCTTGATTACCGAGACGAGTTGGAACAAATTGCTGGGCATGGGCAACGTCTATCAACGTTTTTTGCTGGGCCTTTTCATATTGGGCATTGTAACGCCGGCGCTCTTTGTCTCCATTGCCACGCAGCGGATCATCCAGCCGATCCTGGACATGATCAATGCGGCCAAGAAGGTGGCCGCGGGTGACTTCTCGCAGACCATCGTTACCAACAGCGGTGACGAAGTTGATGTGCTGGCGGCCCAATTCAATCGCATGTCTGCCCAATTGCGCGCCTCGTACACGGGGCTGGAAAACCGGGTGGCCGAACGGACACGGGTGCTCTCCACCCTGATCGATATTGCCGCGGCGGTGAATCGTTCGCTCGATCTGGAAGATACGCTAACCCATTCATTGGAAAAGACCCTGAAGGTGTTGAATATTGAGGCGGGTGGAATCTATCTGGTAGATGAACAGATGCACGAACTTCAGCTGGCTGTACATCGGGGGTACAGCGCCACATTGGCAGCAGAGATCGACCACCTTGCAATTGGTGAGGGATTCAATGGATTTGTGGCCGATTGTCATCAGCCCCTGGTGGTCGACCACGTTGCCACCGATCCACGGCTGACGCGGCTGGCCGTTGCGGCCGCGGGTATTCATTCTCTGGTCAGCGTGCCGTTGCGCTCCAAGGATAAGCTGTTGGGCACGCTCTTTGGCACCACCTATTCGCCGCGCAATTTCAGCGACGAGGATATCCATCTACTCACCTCAATCGGCTATCAGGTTGGTGTGGCCATTGAAAATGCACTGCTCTATGGGCAGGCGCAACAGTTGGCCGCGCTGGAGGAGCGCAGTCGGCTGGCGCGCGAGCTACACGATTCCGTTACCCAGGCACTCTATAGCCAAACGCTGCTGGTCGCGGGCTGGCAGCAGCTCGCGCAGAACGGTGAACTGACCGATCTGACGGAGCCGCTGGAAGAGCTGGGCGAGGTTACCAAACAGGCACTCAAAGAGATGCGCGTCTTGGTCTACGAGCTGCGTCCGCTCGATCTGCAAAAGGAGGGGTTGGTGGGGGCGTTGCACAAACGGCTAAACGCGGTAGAGAAGCGGGCCGGCATCGAGGCCCGGCTGATCACCAAAGGCATTGTTGCCAAGCTGCCGATGGAAGTGGAAGAGAATCTCTATCGCATTGCACAGGAAGCCCTCACCAATGCACTCAAACATGCTGACGCCAGCCAAGTCGTGGTGCGGCTCGCGTCCACGGCAGAGCGTGTCACCTTGGAAGTGCAGGATGATGGCTGCGGCTTCGATGTCACCGCGTTTCAGCGGGCCATAGCATATGATGACAATCTGCTCTATGCCGCGAATGGGAGACAGCAACCCCTCTCGGTCCCAGATCAGCCAGCAACCGCAACAGAAACAGAAGCCGAGACAGAAGCCGAGACAGAAGCCGAGCTAGCAGCCAGAATAGAAGCAGGGACGATACAGCCCGATAACGGCGGGATGGGCCTCCACAACATGCACGATCGCGCCAAGCACCTGGGGGGGTCATTTCATATTCAAAGTAGCCCACAGCAGGGGGTAACAATTCAGGTGCAGATCCCACTCGGCGCGCAACTGTAACCAGATCGACACCATTGCTCAACAACAGCTGCCAACCAGTCGGTCTGCAACTAATAGAGAAAGCAAATAGACCTTGCACCTTGCGAAGTGCGCATTCTCTACTGCGCACCGCCAGCGTTAGAGAATGCTGACTCCACGATTGTGCGACTTTTACATGATTTCTCTATAAGCAAATGGCCAGCTACAGAGAGTCGAAACGGACAACAATTTCCTGTAGAATTGCCGTCATTCGACTGTTATGTGGATTCAGGATAGAGACGAAGAGGAGATTATGGAACAATCGATTCGCATTTTGATTGCAGATGATCACGCAATCGTGCGCCGGGGATTGCGCACATTAATCAACAGCCAGCCCGACATGGAGGTCGTGGACGAAGCGGCCAATGGGGTCGAGGCAGTGCTCAAGGCACGGGCAACGCAGCCAGATGTTGTCTTGATGGACATGGTGATGCCACGCCAGGAAGGTGCCGCGGCTATTCGCGAGATCAAGCAGGAGAATCCCAATGCCCACATTCTCGTGCTTACCAGCTTTGCCGAAGATGACAAGATCTTCCCGGCGATCAAATCCGGTGCGCTGGGCTATCTGCTCAAAGATGCCGAAACTGACCAACTGCTGCACGCGATCCGCGATGTAAACGAAGGTAAATCTTCGCTGGATCCAAATGTGGCGCTACGGGTGATCCGCGAACTGAATCACGAGACCGAGCTACCGCCCACCGAAGATCCACTGACCGGGCGCGAACTAGAGGTGTTGCAGCTGGTGGCACAAGGGCTCACCAACCAGGAAATTGCAGACCGCCTGATCCTGGGCGAACGCACGGTGGGCAATCACATCAGCAGTATTCTCAGCAAATTGCACGTGGCCAACCGCACACAGGCCGCGCTCTACGCGCTACGCGAAGGGATTGCGCCGCTGCATCCTGTCCCCAAATAGAGCGATAAAGCAGCCAGCGCAGATGTTTTAGCGGGGATAAATCGCGCTGATGCCAGCTTGATCCGAATGGTGCAGCGTGCGCTTGACCCGGCCAGCAGCCAATTTGGGATACATGATCGATGCATTTTGCGCGGAATGGGTCAGGATCAACCAGTGGCCAAACTCGTGTAACAGCGCGCTCTGCAGGTCAAACTGCTCCGCCGCAGGTTCATCCGAGGCAGCCCATGCATAGTCATCGTTGATCCAGATGTCGGCCTCGACAATGGTACCGTCGGCTCGATACCAGACTTCGGCCGCGGCCGCGCGGGCAGCAGCTCCCTTGGCCATGAAGAGGATCTCGTTGACGCCATTGTAGCCCGTGGTGGTGGCTACCGTCTTGCCACCATAGTGCAGCGTAAAATCGGCACCGTGCACACCGCTCCAACGCGTGGCGGCGGCCACCACGGCAGCACGCACGGCATCTGCACCGGCTGCATCCCCACCATCCGCAAGCCGCGAACGCGTGTTGAGCCTATAGGTTGCCTGGGCATTCGGTGCTGGCCAAGTGATTGTTCGAGGTGAAGCCACCGCTGAAGGTGAAACAGATGCCAGCAAAGGGGACCGAACCGCGGCCTCTGGATGCGCCGAATCTTGCAGCTCTTGCAGCTTCGCCCCAATCGAGCCGGGCTCGCGCCGCACCATGTTGGCGAAGAGCGTGGCAAACGGCACCAACGTGGGATTACTCTGCAGACGGACGGTGGCCAGTAGCGCCGCGGTGGGCATGGTCATGGACCAGTCGCGATTCAGCGTGTGCGCCCCTTGCACAGAAAACTTGCCCGCGGCCCCACCGACAACGCGCCAGGTTGGCCCCTGCTGCCGCAGCAAGAGCAACACTTCTTCCCCCGCGGCAAAGGACGCCGCGTGTGGATTGACCATGCCCAGCCCTTCCTCAACCAGATAGCCACCCGCGGCGACAAGCGTGATCAACCGCGCTGCCGTGCCCCGCATGCTCTCCCGCACCTGCACCGTTACCACACTTTCTATCGTGCGCTGTTGCGCAGCCCAGCGTGAATTGATGGCCAACACCCGGCCATGGACAATCAGATCGGCCTGTTGCTGCAGCGTGACAAGCGTGGCTGGAAGAGTCGGTAATGACGTTGCCTGTGCTAGCTCTGCCGCGGCATGTCCAGTGACCGGCCATGCCCGCTGCCCCACCTCAGTCGGATCTGCAATTACACTCGCAGGCAAAAAAGTGACGGCAGCCACACCAGCTTGTCCGGGGAAAAGGGCAAACAGTGCAATGAGTACACAGCAACGGAGACCGATCCAACCGCTCATAGAGAATTTCCCCTCTCCCATCAATCAAACTCACATCCGCGCGCCACGGCAACATGAACAGGAACAACAATGTCAGTGACGATCCCAACCAGGTAATTTTACTTGGTGACCATGTAGAATTACTCAAACGGCGGTCGGATTATATAGTGAATTCTTCCCAATGCGCAAATGTAAAGTACACCTACTGGCGTGCAATTTGCGCGCTGCCACGCTGCTCAAATTGAGCATGATTGCATGGCCAAAAGGTGAATTCTTGCGCATGGTAAGGGACCTCTACCGTGCTAGACTATGAGAGACACGAGATGTTAAGCAACAGGCAAAAGTAATCGATAAGTCGTAGCTGCCGATGGATGAGAGATAGCTCGTGTACAATCTGGATCTCGTCGGCACGCTTGCCTCATAGTTGAAAAGTAGAAGGAGCCACAAATGTTAACAAAAACCAACCATACAGGTGCGAAGCGAATCGTGAGCCTGCTGCTCACGCTGGCGATGCTGGCGACCCTGGGTACGAGTACGCTTCTTGCCCAGGAGATTGCAGCCACGCCGAGCGATGGACCGGGCACCGCGGTGCAACCCTCAATGGGCGCAGTGACCATCGCGCCCAACAGCTGGCAGTGGTACATCTTCCGTTCACAGGTTCCCGTCAATGTGGATGCCGATGGCAACGACATTGTCACCAACCCCGAAGATGCCACGATTAACGCCACCCTGCGCGCCCAATCGGGTAATCTCGATTTTGAGGTGTGGTCTCAAAACGATCTCAACAATTGGTACAACAGCAGCGACTTTGATCCACTGGGTCGAGGCACCGAGAACGAATTTATTGCTGGCGATCCCCTTTTCTGGCAGGGATCGTTCGAAACCAACAACAACTACTACCTAATCGTAATGAACAGAGGTGCCGCAGCAGCCAGCTACACGCTTGACATCAGCGGACATGTTCGCTTCCCATCAGAGCTGAGCCTAGATTCGGCATTGCCTGCCCTGCTGGATGACCAGCCCGTAATGAGTACCGGCGAACTGGCGCTCACCGCGGAGGCCGCCAATGAAGAGATGAGCAGTATGACCATCCAGGGGACGAGCCCGGAGACCGCGCTCCGACCGGCCGCGGGTAGCGTGACGATCGCCCCCAACAGCTGGCAATGGTATAGCTTCCGCACCCAGTTGCCGGTCAACGTAGATGCCGACGGCAATGACATTGTCACCAATCCCGAAGATGCGACCGTGCAAGCCGCGCTGCGTACCCAATCGGGCAGCGTCAGCTTTGACGTCTACTCACGCGACAATTTGCGCGATCTCTTTAGCGACAGTGAATTTGATGCACTGGGACAGGGAACCGAGAATGAATTCCTGAGTGGCGATCCACTCTTCTGGCAAGGATCGTTCAAGAGCAACGACATCTACTATCTGGTTGTCCAGAACAGTAGCGCAGAGCCAGCCGCTTACACGCTCAACATCACCGGGAACATGAGCTTCCCAGCCGATGCTACGCTGGTAATCGAGTAAGAAGCATCAGACGCACAGCGGTGCAGCCACAGGCAGAAGTAGTGAGTGGCTGCACCGATTATGGCTGGATAGTCTTGTTCAGGGGTCAAGATGCTACTGTGATTGACCAGCAACTCTCTACAGAAAAACTATCCGCTCCCGGCCACAGCAATCCCACCGGGCCATGAGTATGGGCGGATCAACTGCAGGAGCAAACGACAGCGGTAGGCGGCTTCTACCGCTGTTTTTCCCACCATGCCACTCTCTACTTGTTCGCCAACTCAACCGCGATCGCTTCTGCTGCCATTCGTTCCACTGTTGGTGCTCTGTATTATGCTGGCGGAGGGCGCTGGCGTGGCAAAGGCGGCGGCTTGTATCACCACGAGCACCAATTCCCCGACAACACCCTATACGCCCATCGACGATTGGATTCCACTCCAGGCGACAGAGCAGCACTGGTATGCCTTTCGCGACGAGGGTGATGACACGGCGGTCACGGTGCGGTTGAAGGCAGAACCGGCAAACCGGGTCAATTTTCGTCTGTTTACCGCCACGCAAATTGTCGATTATATTCGGGGGAAGCGGGTGACAGGGGTGGGCGCGAGCGCGGCCGAGCCAGCCCTTGGTGGTGATGCGCATTGGACCGGCAGCTTTGTTCAATCGGGGATCTACTACATTTTGGTACAGAGCGATCGGCTCAATGAGCGGACCCATACCACGGGCTACAGTTACCGGATCACAGTGAGCGGAGAAAAGGTCTCGTTTCCACTGCTCTCATTTACACAGCCCACGCCACCCACCGCCGACCAAATCCGTTGCACGCACGGCGATCTGCAAACATCACCCCCCACAATTAACCCCGTGCCACAAGCACTTGCCTCTAGCCCCGAAGAACCGCTGGCCGCGGTGGGGCGGTTTGTGGCGATTGCACCCGACGCTCGCCATTGGTATGCATTTCGGGACGAGGGCGATGACGCGGCCATTGAGATTGCAGCCGATGCCATCCCGGCCGATTGTCTCACCTTTGAGCTGTGGACGCCCGCTCAGTTGGGGTTGTGGCAGCGTGGTGAACCTTTTCAGCCCGTGGGGCGGGGCACCCCCAACGCACTGCTCAAGGCTGACCTCTTTTGGACTGGCAGCTTCGTCAAATCAGGCACCTACTACGTGGTGGTCGAGCTCAATCCAGCCTTCCAGGGACGCTGCACCTATCAGCTACACGTGACCGGCCGCGATGTTTCATTGATTGTCGCCGCAAACCGACCGTGAGCCAACGCCAAGTGCAACGGCCCCAGCTGATCAAGCCGTGACAAGTTGTGGATGCTGTTGTTGTTGAAAGAGGGAATGTTGTTCAAGCAATTTGCGCAGTCCCGTGGCCAGATCGACAGAGGGTGCATAGCCGAGCAGCCGTTCGGCCTTGCTCAGGTCGGCCACCAGACGTGCAATCCCGCCTGAGGACTCATTGTTGGTGAGCACATTTGCCTTGCGCCCCACCACCTGCGCGATCTGCTCGATCAATGCGCTGACGGAGGTCTCCACGCCACTGCCAACGTTGATAATTTGTTGGTCAATTGCGGGGGCGGTTGCTGCCCGGATCAATGCTTCCACCACATCATCCACATAGACAAAGTCGCGGCTCTGGCTACCATCACCAAAGACGACCACCGACCCGCCGCCGAGGATCTGGTGCATGAATTGTGGAATTGCCGGCGCATGCACCGGTGGTAGCTGTTGACCGGGGCCATAGGCATTAAAGATCCGCAGGGCTACCGCCTCGAACCCACTGAGCTTGCTGATGTTGAAGAGATATTGCTCCGCCGCCAACTTGCTCACGGCATAGGGCACGGCCGGAGCAGTGGAGAGCTGTTCATAAACAGGCTGACTGACCTGATCGCCATAGACGGTGGCGCTGCTGGCCAGAATTACGCGCCGCACGCCAACATCACGACAAGCTTCCAACAGCGAAACCGTACCACCGACATTGACATCATTGTATTCGCGTGGATAGAGGATCGAAGCGGGAACACTGACCCGGGCCGCCAAGTGGTAAACGACATCGACACCTTGCAACAGCGACCACAGCTTCGGCACATCATTGACATCACCGCGGGTGAGATTGATTCCCGGTGCCAACACAGCGGGATCGCCACTGCTCAAATCATCGAGCACACGCACAAAATGGCCACGTTGGTGCAACTGGTTCGCCAGATGACTACCGATGAAGCCAGCTCCACCACTCACAAAAACACGCATATTCTATCCTTATCTACAGGTTACGTGGCCCAGGCGAACGCAAGAGAGCGCGAGCATCCCCGAGCACCACAGAGAGTTGACGTTCGCGGGAAGCACGCTACCTCATCCACTGGCCACGTCAAGCTACACAGATCCAATCTGATCTAATCCTATCTGATTAGATCGCCCCAGTCAATTGGCCAATTTGCGGAAGAATCGGAGGAATCCTCTCCATCATCAGCATTGGCATCAACGGCGGCGGAGAGCGTGCCGTTCGTTGGTTGTTCGGGCAACGGCATAAACATGGCGTTATAACTGCGACAGGCACCAACGAGATGACGGGCGGAGTAATGGCCCAGGGTCCAGAAGTAGATGGGCGGCTCCTTGCGAAAGAGGCGCAACACGATCTCTTCGGTGGTGAGGCCCAGCGCATCCATCTGTGCCACCTCACGCGCCAGCCCAATCAGTTCACCGATCTTGCCATGCAGTTCGGGTAGCGGTGTGCGGCTAATGCGCCCATCGCTGGGAAAGAGCCGTTCCGGGTGCAGGCTGGCCAGAGTGCGCAGACTACAGACAACGCCAAAGAAATCGGCTTCCGGTCTCCAGGCCAGTTCCGGGCCATGTGTGTGAGTATCGCCACTGAAGAGCCAATGTTGTGTTGGTTCAAAGAGCGCAATGTGATCTGGCGTGTGGCCGGGTGTTTCGATAACACGGAAGGTAAAATTCGGCGTCTGCAACCGATCATCCACGGCGGCAAGCGATGTCACATCGCCCAGCCATGGGGTCGTCTTGCCCCACAACAGACGGCGGTAGAATTGGCGGGAACCTGTCGGCGGCGCTTTCAGCAGTGACAAGGCACGGGGCGCAGCATAAATCGTGGCGTTGGGATACTGTTCCGCGAGCGCGGACAGACCACCGATCTGGTTTTCATGGACGTGGGTAAGCACGATCTGTTCCACTGTCACTTTGCTCAATGCACGACAAAGCTGTTGAGCGGCAAACTGAGGGCCAGTATCGATCAGCAGACCATCAACCCAATAGGCCGTCGTCCACCAGAATGGACGCCCAAAAAACGAGCGCGACATGCGAATCGCCAACACATTCCCCTGCTGCTCCACATGAATCATCGGAATTTGCTACCCTTCGACAGCGCTGTTTTCTGCTGCCAACTGAACGACGCCACGTTGCAATTCATTAAACAATGTTGCCGGTAATTTTGCCATTCTGCCAGCCAGATCCACACAGATGTGTTCGCTGGTGGCTGTTACGAGCAATGCACTGGTCGACGCGTGAAAGAGTTCGTAACCAAAGACGATCTGCCGGCTTCGCAAAAGCTGCAAACGGGTGACAATCCGCACGCCATCGCCAAATTGGCAAGAAGCCCGGTAGTTGGCATGGACACCCGTCACGGCAAAATGATGGCCCGCGGCCACCACCGCCGTATAGGGCACGCCCACGGCCTGCAACCACGCCACCCGCCCCATCTCCAACCAGATAATGTAGGCGGCATGATGAACCACGCCCATGGCATCTGTTTCAGCAAAGCGCACCGTGATCTCGGTTGTGGTCGTGGCACGCGCCAGCGTTCTCTCCGCGTCCTTTAGTGACATTCTGTAGACTTCAACATTCTGTAGCGTTCATCTGTTTCATTTGCCGTGTGAAGCGTGGGCCGGATGAGTTGCTCCCCCGGCCCACCATTGGCGTGTCATTCACGACAGTCAATTACATGTGAATGGCGTGGCCTTCCGCCGCGTGGGCAGCTTCCATGATCACTTCACTCAGCGTGGGGTGAGCGTGAACCGTGCGCGCAATCTCCGCGGGGGTGATCTCCATGAACTGGGCTAGGCTCAGCTCGGGCAATAGCTCTGTCACATCTGGCCCCACTAGATGCGCACCCAAAATTTCGCCATACTTGGCATCGGTGATGATCTTGACGAAGCCGACTTTGGCACCGATTGCCTGCGCCTTGCCATTGGGCATGAAGGGGAATTTGCCAATGGTAAGCTCGTAGCCTGCTTCCTTGGCTTCTGCTTCAGTCAGCCCCATGCTCGCCACTTCGGGCTTGCAGTAGGTGCAACGGGGCATGAACTGATATTTCTCCGCGGGAATGGGCAACGTTTCGGCCCCGGCAATGGTCTCGGCCGCGACAATGGCCTGGGCACTGGCCACATGGGCCAATGGCAATTTGCCGGTACAATCGCCGATGGCGTAGATGTTCTCTACATTGGTGCGCATGTTGGCGTCAATCTCGACAAAGCCGCGCTGATCCAACTGCACCCCAGCCTGATCGATGCCCATCTTGTCGGTGTTCGGTGTAATCCCAATCGAGATCAGCACGCGCTCGGCTTCAATGGTTTCAGTGCTTTCATCTTTCAGGTTCTTCACCGTCACCTTGACGCCGCTGTCGGTCACTTCAAAATTTTCCGTGCGCGAGCTGGTTAGGAGATTGAATCCCTTTTTGGCAAAGACTTTATGCACTTCAGACGCGACATCTGGCTCTTCCAGCGGCAGGATCTGGTCTAGCATTTCGATGATCGTCACTTCGGTGCCGTAGGTCTGGTAAAAATAGCCCAATTCCATCCCAATGGGACCGGCCCCCACTACAATGAGCGACTCGGGCTGATCTTGCGGACGGATGGCATCGCGGTATTGCATGACACGGGTGCCATCTACCTCCACGCCGGGCAAATCACGGGCACGCGCGCCCGTGGCAATGATAAAGTTTTCCGCGGTGACCGAGCGCTTTTCGGCATCCTCTTTGAATTCGGATGGCCCCACTTCAATGGTGTGGGCATCGGTAAAGACGGCGTGCCCTTCAATGACATCGATCTTGTTCTTGCGCATGAGAAAGCCGACGCCTTTGGTCTGGCGATCCACCACGCTCAGGCTCCGCTGCACCGCGCTGCTGAAATCGACCTGCAGGTTGTCAAAGGTAAAGCCAAATTCTTCGGCCTCGTGCAATGTTGTCAGGACCTCGGCATTTTTCAGCAGGGACTTTTTGGGAATACAGCCCCAATTCAGACAAACACCGCCCAGCGATTCACGCTCGACAATGGCTGTCTTTTGCCCCAATTGGGCGGCGCGGATGGCGGCCACGTAGCCACCGGGACCGCTGCCGACGACAACTACATCATAATCATAATCACTCATTTTTATTCCTTCCAATTTTTCAGTACTCTACCGGGATGGCGTTGTTCAGGTGTTAGCGTCGGCCACTATGCATGGACGCCTACAGCGCAACAACTTCCTTGCGGGAGACTACCAATTTTTCAGTACTCTACCGGGATGGCGTTGTTCAGGTGTTAGCGTCGGCCACTATGCATGGACGCCTACAGCGCAACAACTTCCTTGCGGGAGACTACCAATTTTTCAGTACTCTACCGGGATGGCGTTGTTCAGGTGTTAACGTCGGCCACTGTGCATGGACGCCTGCAACGCAACAACTTCCTTGCGGGAGACTACCAATTTTTCAGTACTCTGCCGGGATGGCGTTGTTCAGGTGTTAGCGTCGGCCACTATGCATGGACGCCTACAGCGCAACAACTTCCTTGCGGGAGACTACCAATTTTTCAGTACTCTACCGGGATGGCGTTGTTCAGGTGTTAGCGTCGGCCACTATGCATGGACGCCTACAGCGCAACAACCTCCTTGCGGGAGACTACCAATTTTCCAGATGTGTCTTTACCACGGTAAGAAACGCATCTGCTTTGGCGCCGTCCAAGACGCGATGGTCAAAACTAAAGCTCAGATAGCACATGGGCCGGATCACCAGCGCGTCATCCGCGTCGGGCAACAGCGAGTTGGTTGCGCTGCGCACAACCGGCCGCTTGGTTATGGCACCAATACCCAGAATACCACTCTGGGGCTGATTAATAATGGGCGTGCCCAGCAGACTACCGGTCACGCCGTGGTTGGTCAGGGTAAAGGTACCGCCCTTGGTGGCATCCATTGCCAACGTGCCTGCGCGTGCGTTGGCGGCCATTTCATTCACCGCCCGCGCCAATCCCTGTAAATTCTTTTCATCGGCATCGCGCAGGACCGGTACGATCAGCCCATCAGCCAGGGCAACGGCAATCCCAATGTGGATCCGGTGGGGCTGCACGATCCCACTTGCGGAAAACCGACTGTTCGCCGCGGGCTCGGCCTGCAACGCAGCTGCCACCGCCGCCACAAAATAGGGCGTGTAGGTTAGCGTAACCCCTTTTTCGGCAAAAGGCTGTCTGTTTGCTTCCCGATGCCGTACAACCGCGGTCATATCTACTTCGAAAAGGGTGGTGACATGTGGACTCGTTGACTTGCTCAACACCATGTGCTCGGCAATGGCACGGCGCATGGTGGAAAGGGGGTGCAGTGTCTCATCAGCCCCCGTCTCATTAGCTCCCGTCTCATTAGCTCCCGTCTCGCCAAGTGCTGCGGTCGTCGGTTCCCCCTCCCCAGCTGACGGTTCAGCCGTTGGCCGTTCTGCCAGATGGGCGATCAGATCCTTTTTGGTAATTCGCCCGCCCAGCCCCGTGCCCGCCACATTCGCCAGATCCACATCCTCTTCACTGGCAATGCGCGCCACCACGGGGCTGATAAAAGCACGCCCCTTTGGTCTTGCACTATCACCGGGCGTCGATGATTGGGGAGATGCCTGGGGAGATGACTGTTCGTTCGATTCTGCCGCGGGTGCATTTGTTTTTGTCGCTGCCGGTGCGGTTGTGGTGGCGGACAGCGCGGCGAGTTTAGTGGCCTCGCCCGGTGTGCCAATTTGTGCCAGCACCTCACCGACAGCCACGGTTTCGCCCTCCGCGGCAACGATTTCCAACAGCGTGCCAGCAGCCGGCGCGGGGATCTCGGTATCAATTTTATCGGTGGCGATTTCCAGCAGCGGTTCCAGCTTGGCCACGGTGTCGCCCGGCGCTTTTAACCAACGGGTAACCGTTCCTTCCACCACGCTCTCGCCCAACTGCGGCATCTTTACAATCGTTGGCATGCGTTGGTCCCTCGCATTTCCCTTAATCGCCTGGTGGCTTCATGAGAATTTGTCCTGTCGACGCTATGCTTGCGCCTGGGCAAGCATTGTGCGCGGTGCCAGCATAGGCTCCGCCATGTCGGCACGCAGATAAAGATAGTTCCGCCCCGCCACCGTGGTAAAGCCAGCATGTTCGCCCTGTGGATTGAGCGCCACAATGTTCATGTATTGGCCGGGACCACTGCCCATCTCTTGTAGGTCGCGCAATGCTTCTTGTCCAGCCGCTTGCAGCGATTTACCCAGCTTCATATAGAGCACTAGGCTGCGGGCGGTGGCGGCCCGAATTGCCAGCTCGCCCATGCCCGTGCAGGCCGCCGCGCCATAGCGGTTATCACAATAGTTGCCCGCACCGATAATCGGGCTATCACCCACGCGGCTGGGGTATTTCCAGGCAATGCCGCTGGTGCTCACTGCGGAAGCAATATTCCCCTGCTGATCCAAGGCCAGAAAGTTGACGGTGCCCAGCGTGTCGATCTTCTCCTCTTTTGCCAGCCGATCCTGCAAATTGACCGGCCCCGTGAGAATCCTGGCGATCTCCCGCAACTTGGCCGAGCGCCCAGGCTCGATTTCATGGTCGGCATAGCGCTCGCGCCAGCGCGTCAATGCCGCCTCGGTGACTTGGTTGGCGGGAATGGCACCCAACTCCGCGGCCAAGCGTTCGGCCCCGCGGCCAGCCAGCAGCACGTGGGGGGTCTCTTCCATCACCTTGCGCGCCAGCGAAATCGGGTTGCCATAGCCACGCAGCGCGGCCACGGCCCCCGCCTGCAGCGTCGTCCCATCCATGATGCTCGCATCGAGCTCGACTTCTCCCACCACGTTGGGCAGACCGCCATAGCCCACGCTATGATCTTCCGGATCGTCCTCGACAACGCGACAGGCCAACTCTACAGCATCAAGGGCGCTACCGCCATTGGTCAACAATTCCATTGCAGCCACGGCACCAAAGCGGCCATTTTCGCTGGAAACAATGATTGGTGTGGTTCTGCTCATTCGATTCTAAATTCCGATTCTTGCTGGTGTGCCTGTTCGACAGCGGGAGGGTTGTCTTGGGTAGGTTACGCATCTGCGCGGCACAGGGTGATTTTCAAAGTTAGCTCAATTCAAAATGGTCTTCGATTAACAGGCGAATCTGCTCGGCGAGTGGATCCCAATCGGCCGCGGGCAACTTATTGACGGTGATAAAATTTTTCACCATGAAGACATTGTAGATTGTGCCCAATGCAAAAAGCCGTGTGGCCAGGGGGTGAGCAGCCGCGGCCTCCACGCCAGCAAAGCTCAACGGTGCTTCAAAGAGTTCCGCTGGCAAGATAAACTTACGTGCATTGGGATTTGGCGTGGATTGCACTTCAACAGACGACATTGCGAAACCTGGCCCCTTTTGGCCCCATGTAGAACTATCTGGCACAGCCACGCTGCGGCACGAGCCCGGAATAGCGAGCGTTTGCTCCGCAACGCGGTTATGCGCTCTGCACATGCTTTGGGCAACCAGCTCATCCCAGAGCACTATCCGTAAATGCGGCTGTGGCTCAGTCCATGGGTCGAGCCATGATGGTGGGCGCAGGCAATTCACGGACAGACTCATAGTATAACAGCCCCCAGGAGTGCCATCAAATCATCACAAACGCTGGCTATGTTGTTGCCATTCCACCACTAATTGTTGGCCCCGAAAGGGCCGATCCTCTTCCCCCAGTTGACCGTGACCGATGCTCCACAGCGTGGGCCAATGGAGCCGTTCGCCCCCCCAAGCCGACGCGCCCTGCAGAGAGGACCACGGCTCTCCCGCGTGCCAACGCCAGAGCAGACCACCCGGCCCCATGCCCGTGTGCAGGGCAAGCTGCAGATGAAACGCTTTGCCCTTGGGCAACTTTGGGCCAAGCCAGAGATGGGGGCTACGGCCAGCTTGGGGGGCCAGCGTAATTGCCACCTGTTGTTCCACACCCAGCAGACCAATCCACAATGGCGCCAGGGCCGAACCAGCATCCCAGGCGGAGAGTAAGGTTTGGGGAGTGCCAGCGGCCCCGGCCGCGGCGTGGCCACTGATCTGCCAATGGCAGCGTGGCGTCGCTTGCGGCGTCGGTGGCTGTTCACCCTGCAATGGAGCAGCGTGTATGCCTGGCAGCAACGGCTGCCAACCAGTGGCCGCGGGCTCTGGCAAAGGCCAGCGCAACCACTCGCGCACCGTGCCCGCGCGATCGAGCACCTGATAGCGCAGCCCCTCCCGATCGAGCGCGGCCTGCACAGCGT
Organism: Caldilineaceae bacterium; assembly: GCA_965228585.1. Taxonomy (GTDB): domain Bacteria; phylum Chloroflexota; class Anaerolineae; order Caldilineales; family Caldilineaceae; genus JAHBVH01. Next base: position 1,967,378 of record CBDDHX010000001.1, on the reverse strand, counting down.
GCAAATATTCGATCTCGTCGGGCATGCGGTGGGCCGTGCCCGCGCCCGCGGTGAGGATCTGCAACACACCCTGCTGCACCTGCACATCAAAGGCGAGAATGTGGCTACACCAATAGGCCAACACGCCGTGGCGCACCAGAATTGCCCAGAATTCTGCGCCCAGGTCGTGTTGGATCTCGCGCTGTTGCGAGCCAACAAAGCCGTTGACGGGAAAGACCGGATGGTGGCCAAAGACCAATTTGTACCGGGCGTCGGCGTGGGCACGCAGCGTCGCGTCGAGCCATGCTAGCTCCACAAAGCCTTCGCCCCCCAGGCCCGACCAGAGCGTGTTCGCAAAGATCATGAGCAGATCATCCTCGGCATTGCCCGCCCCCGCCGAGCGTCGCACGTAGTAGCTCAATCCCGATTGCCCCGGTGGTCCATTGTCGGGCAGGTGGGCCATCACCGCACGAAAGATCGCCTCGCTCATGGGATCATAGGTTGTGTGGTTGCCGGTGGTCTGATAGAGCGGAATATGCTCGCGATCCAACCAGCTCATCTCCACATCAAACCAGTGACGCCATTGGGCGCGCAACGCCGCGGCATCCGCGGTCAGGCCGCTAATTTCATCACCGGGGAAACAGATAAATTCTGGTTGGGGCGCCAAACGTTGGAGCATCTGGTTCACCGCGGCAAAGGTTGCGGCGTGGGGCGCATCCGGCACCCCAGAACAGGCGTCGGCATAGCAGACAAAGTGGTGGCCTGGCCCCGCAGGCAACAGGGCGGGGATCGACGAATGGCTCATCGTGGTCTCCTTATCATGACGGTATGAATTCCAAGCATCAGAAAATTTGCCGTCTATTTACTGGGTCGCGTTGACATTGGGGGAAAAGCGCCGATCCATTGGGCTGCTAACGGTGAGCAGCCGAGTTTACCCCCGCGAATCTGCAATGGCAACGGAACCTACACTGTACCGTAGATTTTGCGAGCTACGCCACGGCGCAGAAGAGTACGTTGCACAGGTGCAAGCAAACCACTTTGCGCCAGAAAGATTGGAGTGGTTTTGGCGATTCAACGAAGTTCGGGCTGATAGCGCACCCAAAGCGTCAGGTAGGGCGGGGCAACCGATTTGTAATGCTCCCAGGTGCCCGGTTCTGGTTCCGCTTCGGTGCTCATCTCTTCCTGTAAACGCATGATCGAAAATCCTTCAGCCACCAGGGTGTTGATGATGGTGCTCAAAATGTGACGGAACTCGCGCGGGCTGGCGATTTCCTGCCAGCCACCACGATCATCTTCAACTTCCCACGTGGGATAGTACGTAGACGTTTCAAAGCCGTCTACATAGGGATGGTGCAGCAGATAAGTCTCGCCATCCCACGCTTGGTCGTCGACGCTTTGGGTAAAGGGGTTTGCCCACTGCAGATGGTAAAGACCGTGGGGCCGCAAAACCCGCGCCACTTCGGCAAAGACAGGCTGCACCGTTGGCACGAAGTTGAGCGAATAGGGCTGATAGACCAGATCCATGCTGCCATCGGCGAGGGCAGCGAGGTCGCGCATATCGCCCTGGAGAGTGCGAATGGCATGGCCGTAATGACGCGCGGCTTGTGCGTCCCGTTCCAACTGCACGGGCGACAGATCAAAGACGGTGACGTTGGCACCAAGCAACGCAAAGCAGGCCGACTGTTGACCACCCCCCGCGGCCAGGCAAAGTACAGCTTTTCCCGCCACATCACCCAAGAGTCCCAATGGATCGATGCGTTGGCGAGCACGCGCCGGGGTCAGATCCAGCAGCGGCAGGGTATAGTTCAGACGGGCACGGGCGAGTTTATCCCACTGTTGCTGGTTGTGACGAGCAATCTCATCTGTCATGCGCTACTCACATTCTGTTATTCCACAAGGTGCTCATTCCGCATCTACCTCAAGTTGCTACCCACTCTAGACGAGCGTGATTGTTCAAAAAATAGGCTCTACCACGCGCCTGGCAGGCAACCGGGGAGCAACTTATCGAGCAATCATGGAAACGTTGCCCAATGGTGGAATCAGCGCTCTCTACCGCTGGACGTACGCCTATCTACACACGCATCCACATGCGCCAACGGGGACGCCAGCGAGCCAGATTGAGCCGCCGGATCGCCAACAGCGCGCTGCCCAAGACCAATGTGCTGCCGGCCCACTGCAGTGGGGTCAGCCGCTCGCCCAAAAAGAGCATCGACCAGATAATCGTCTGCAACGTCTCCAACGGGGTCAAGAGCGACATCTGCCCACTGCCAATGCGGTCCACGGCCGCGACAAAAGCGAGACGCGAGAGAAAAGTGCTGACAAAGGCCAAAACCAAAATAGAGATCCAGCCTTGGCGCCCTGGGTCGGTCCACACAATATCCTGGCTCCACCAATAGCCACCGATCACGAGCAGCATGAAAAGTGAAATATAGAAGGAGACCGTGCGCGGATCCTGCCCACGCAGATACCATTGCAACAATGTGACCTGCACCGCAAAGCTGGTGATGGCAGCCGCCAAGAGGAGAATTCCGGTGGGATCAACATTGCCACCGGGACCGATCAACAGATAGATGCCACTCAGCCCCAAGCCCAGCCGCACAAAGTGGCGATAGGTAAACCGTTCCCCGCGCAGCGCCAACAGGCTCAACACAACCAGCGGCACCAGCGAGATCATCATCGAGGCCACCGATGCATCCACCCGCACCAGCCCCCAAAAGAAGAGCAACATCCCAATGCCATTCATCACGCCGCCGACCGCAGTGACAATGAGCGTTTGGCGCGAAACCCGCAGCAGGCGCATGTTCATCAACCCGATCGTCACGATGAAAAAGAGCGTGGCCAATAACATGCGCATCAGCAGTAGCGACGTTGCATCGACACCAGCGAGGATGGCCCCGCGCGCAACCGGTGGGGCCATGCTAAAACAGAAAGACGCGAACAAGGCCAATCCCCACCCAACCCATGTTGCTTCGGCTTGGATCAGGGGCTTGGTGGGGGCAGCGGATTTTGCGGTTTCCATGCTTACTCATTTCTCGGCTTTTCACCTGTCTCAGCAGGTGAGTCTACAGATATTGAATGGCTTGCCTGCGATCGGGCCGCGGGTTCAGCCACTGTGCTACCATGTGATTGCTGTGCTGACCAGTTACTGTGGCGCGGCACAGATGAGTGATCAAAAAAGAGAACAGGACCACGGTATACCCGGGATCATACGAATGACTGGAAAGTCATTGCTACCGTTACCAAACTATTCTTCTATCGTCATTACCAGTAGCAAAGATAGGCAAGAAGCAGATCCATGCAAACGACATGTTCGGCATCAGTAGACCGGGAGAGACAGTATGATACATTGGATAACTGCGTGGCTTTGGGGAGAGCGGTTCCCGCGTCGGATTACGCTCCTTTTGGCAACGATACTCGCTTTGGTGGGCACAGGCATCTCTGCCAATGGGGCCTTGGCCGCGCCGCCACCACCTGTGCAACACTTTTACATCCCCTTGCCCGAAGATCAGATATTTCACGCGCTGCGTGCCATCTACCCCGGCAACCAGAGCTGCCCGGCCTTTGGCGAAAATGTTACCAATCCCATCAATACCTACATCTCAATTTCCGCCGTCTCTGATCAGACAATCATCTACTACGATCACTGGGAAGATGGCTTTGAGATCGACGTGACCCGTCCACAACAAGCCACCACCGAAATTTGGGGCGATGGCAACAACGCCAACGGCGCGGCACCGGGTGTTGCAGGCGACATTATCATGGCCGATACGGTCATTGTGCTCGAAAATGCCGTGAACACTGGCACCCTGGCCGCGGTTATTGATTTCGATGGTGGTGACCGCGTCTCGGCCAGCAATGTGATTGCCATGACGCGTGCGGCCTGGGCCACTGGCTCCAGCACCTTGTTGGCCGGTGCCCTGGAAGTATACGACACCAACAGCTGGGGCACCACTTTTGAAGCGCCCGTGGGCGAAAATGTGGCTCTCAGTCAACTCTTTGAATATGCCTCGATTAGCGTCATGGCCGCCGAAGACAACACCACCCTCTTTGTCGACTTTGATGGCGATGGGCAAGAGGATGGATTCACGGTCATCGATCAGGGACAGGCCTATCATATCGACGGTGGGATCAATGCCGGTTCACGCATTCGCGCCACCGCGCCAGTTCAGGCTTCCCTGGTCACCGGCGACATCTGCTCCAACTATGAATCGCGCTGGTTCGTTCTCTTTCCCACCGAACGCTGGAGCAACAGCTATTACAATCCCGTGGGCACGCCCATTGGTGATGGCACCACCGTCTTTCTTTACAACAAAGAGAGCACGCCTCTTTCCGTGCAGTGGGAAACAGCAAGCGGTGCGCAACCCCCCATTGCAATTGGCCCACGCAACACCGGCCATGTCGTCGTGCCCAATGCATCGGGCTCACACTTCTACACAGCGGACGGCACCCCATTCATGGCGGTGGCTGCCATTGATAGCGATGGTCCCGAGGGCGTCAATGCCAAGGCAGATTGGGGCTTTACCCTGGTGCCAGAACGGATGTTGACGCAGCAGATCATGGTGGGCTGGGGGCCGGGACGCGATCCATTGAGCAGTGTGCGTCCCACGGAAAATGGCAGTCCAGTTTGGGTGATGCCCGTGCTCACCAACGGCGCAGCGGGGCCAGTCAACATCTGTATCGATTATGATGGCGATGCCGTTGGCCCCCAAACCGATTCCTTTGGCACAGGCTATGACCGCAAGGTGACGCTGAATGCGTTGCAATCGACCACCATCTTCGATCCCGATGGCGACCAGACCGGCATGATCCTCTATGTCTGTGACATGCCGGTGGGGAGCTTCACCAACTACAAGATTACGGCGGCGTGGGGGCAGCAACCTGACGTTGCCTCGGCCGATGCACCGGGGCTGGATCTGGGCACCACCGCGCCGCCCGCCGCCTCCTTTGCCGTGGGCAAGGCTGCAGAGCTGGCCGTCGACGCAGACGGCGATGACGCATTTAGCCCCGGCGATACCATTCTCTACTCGATCCTGATCCGCAACACCGCCCGCATCCCCATCGACAATGTGATCATACGCGATGAAACGCCTGAACATACCAGCTATGTGGCGGAAAGCACCCGGTTCGACAACAATGGCACGATCACGCCGCTGCCTGACGATGGTACGGGCACCCCCATGCCGCTCGATGGCAATGGCGTCAATCTGGGCACGCTGCCGGTCAATGGACTCTTCACCGTCACCTTCCAGGTATTGCTCGATCAAGATTGGCCCGTTGGGGTGGATCGCGTACGCAACACCGCGGTGGTCAATGCCAACAATGAAGAAAAACGTGCCACCATTGAAACGCCCGTCGATCTCGATCCGGTACTAACATTGGAAAAGAGCACCAACGGTGTTGATGCCGACACGCCAACTGGTCCCTACCTGCGTGTTGGCGATCCCGTGACGTGGACCTATGTGGTGCGCAACACGGGTCAGGTTACGGCCACCATGATCAGACTCACCGACAACATCACCGGCGTGGTGCCCTCCTATGTCGAGGGCGACATCAACAGTGATGGTCAGCTGGCCCCCGGCGAAGTGTGGCGCTACGTGGCAACCGGCGTGGCCACGGCTGGGCAATACAGCAACCTCGGCACGGTGCAGGGCATGGCGCCGGATGGCGAAGAGGTGTCGGCACAGGATCCCAGCCACTATTTTGGCGCCACCCCTGCCATCGAGATTGTGAAGCAAGCCAGCCAAACGCTGGTACAACCAGAGAGCAGCGTCACCTACACTTTTACTGTCTACAACCGTGGCAACGTGCCCCTGGCCAATGTTATCGTCAGCGATGATCATTGTGCGCCCGTTGCGCCGCTGCTGAGCAATGGCAACAACCGTGGCGACCTCAACGGCGACAGCCAGCTTGGTCTCGCGGAACAATGGCTCTACAGCTGCACCGCTCTGCTAACGGTGGACACCACCAATGTGGCAACGGTCACGGCCACCGATCCGACCGGCACGCCCGTCACCGATCAGGATGAGGCCTTTGTGGAGGTGCGCACCTCTGGCATTCACCTGGTCAAGATGGCTTCGAGCAGTTGGGTGACGAGTGGCACCACCGTTGTCTACACCTTTACCGTAACCAATATCGGCGACGATCCGCTGCGGCAGGTCACAGTGGTCGATGATAAGTGCAGTCCCGTGACCTATGTTGATGGCGATGTCAACGGGGATGAGATTCTCGATTTGTCGGAAAGCTGGCGCTACCGGTGTGCGGCGGTGATCACCGAAGCCACGACCAACATTGGCATCGCCACCGGCATTGATAGCTTCGGCCAGACGGTGACGGACCAGGACACGGTCACGGTCAAGATCAATCGCATCTATCTGCCGATTATTGTGGTACCCGAACCACCGCCCGATCCCTGCCCCGCGCCCGTGGGCTGCCCGCTGGCAGTCGATCATCCCAAAGGCATTGCCGTGGATGTAGAGCGGGATCTAATTTACATGACCAGCCGCGATAGCAATCAGCTGGTGGCGGTGGCGGTCTATTCGAACACAATCGTGGCCCAGGCGGCAACGGGCGCGGAACCATGGGGTGTGGTCTACAACGCAGCCACCGACCGCATCTATGTCAGCAACTATGCGAGCAGCGACCTTTGGGTCTATGATGCCGCGACATTTACGGTCGTGGCCAAGATCACGGTGGAGGGCACCCCAACGCTCATGGCGCTGTTGCCCGACCTCGACACGGTGCTGGTCACGGTGCGCGCTGGCAGCCGAGTCGCCGTGGTTCAGGGGCTGGCTCTGGTGGCGGATCTGCCCGCGGGTGGCTCCGGCCCCTATGGCATCGCGGCCGATCCGGTCAACAACCGGGCCTTTGTCAGCCATCGCGATTCGCGTCACCTGAGCGTGGTCCAGCAAGTGGGGGACAACTGGGAAGCCAAAGCAATGGCGCTGTTGCCAGAAGGGACGACCCCCTTTGCCGTTGCCTACGACCCGACGATCAAACGGCTCTACGTGGCCACAGCTGTCGCGACCAATGGTTCCACCGAGTGGTTTGTCGAGATTTGGAAGCCCGAACTCAATGCCCTCTGGGGACGCGAGGCCACGCTGCGGGTGGGCAATGGCGGCGCGCTCGATTCGCCAGCTGTCGGCGGCACCGGATTGGCAGTAAACCCACAGACGGGCCACGTCTTCAACGCCAACACCGCGGATGGCACCCTGAGCGTCATCAACGGTCCATTGCAGCGGGTGATCGCGACCGTGGCCAGTGGTAGCGATCCCTTTGCCGTGGCCGTGAATCCCGCAAGCGGTGTGGTCTTTGTGGGGCTGCGCGAGGGCAATGCACTCGTGAAGATCGATGACGACTTCATCCCGTGATTTTGTTGATGGACATTGCAGATATTTAATTCTGCAATCGTTCGACACTGCAATCGATCGACACTGGAATCGATCGACACTGTGGCTGATAGTTGGGTTTTGCGGAGGAGAACACAGAAGAGATCACAGAAGAGAACATCTACGCACGCCCATGTAAAATCGACAGATCGCTGACGTCGACCGGACGTAGGTAAGAAAGCCTAACTTTTCCGCACGAGGCCGGGGTAAAGATTGCCCCGGCCTCGCTGTGCGTCTCCACGCGTTGGTACACAAAAAATGTTCTGTGGTACGATTTGCAGTAGGGTTTCTTACGGTAGAGTCGATAATCTTCAGCGCAGAACAACACGGACATGACTTACGCGCCGAGAAGAAGGAACCAGTGGAGAGCAGGCAACGTGATTGGTGGCGCTTCTCGACAAGGTGCGTAAGCCCAGACGGAAAGAGACAACGAACGGAAAGAGACAAAGAGATGAGCACAGAGCAGACGAGTGCACCGGTCTACGGGGCAACAAAAAAATCATTCATCATCGTCAGTCTACTGCTGGTGCTGATGCTTGCTGGCTGTGGGGATGCCTTGCAGCGAGTCTATCTGCAAGGACGCCAAACGCAGGTGGATCAGGCGGTGGGCACCCAAGAAGTACCCACCCGCTTTGTCGTGGAACCAGGCACGCCCGCTCGCGCGATTGGGCAGGAGTTGGCCGCGGCTGGGCTGATTGCAGATGCGCGGCTCTTTGAGGCCTATGTACGGGTCAATCGATTGAGCGCGCGCTTGGAAGCAGGCACATTTGTGCTCAGCCCCACCATGACCCTGCGCGAAATTGTACAGGTCCTGCAAGAAGCACGGGCCGAGAGCATCCGCGTCACCATCCCCGAGGGCTGGCGAGTGGAACAGGTGGGCGATTACCTGGCCGAGGCCGAACTCTTTTCCGCCGCCGAATTGGCCAGCTTTCGTGAACAGACAATCTCCGGTCAACTGGTTACGTTGTCGCCCGCGGATTTCCCCTTTCTGGCCGATCGACCAGCCGGGGCAAGCCTGGAGGGGTATCTCTTTCCCGACACCTATTTCATCCCCGCCACGGACACAACGGCCGCGGATCTGCTGCAACGTCAGCTAACCACATTTGCCGAACGGGTGCTCCCACTTTACGAAGCGGCTCGCCAAGCTGGCACCACGCCATATACACTCCACGAAGTGCTGACGATCGCCAGCATTGTGGAGCGCGAAGCCGTGGTTCCGACCGAGCGCCCCGCCATTGCCGGGGTCTACCTAAACCGCCTTGCCAATGGCATTCGGCTGGAAGCAGACCCAACGGTGCAATATGCCATGGGCTATCAAAGCGCGGCGGATCAGTGGTGGAAGACACCGGTCTTTCTAGAGGAATACAGCAGCGTGGAGAGTCCTTACAATACCTATCTGAACGCGGGAATACCGCCCGGTCCGATTGCCAGCCCCGGCCTCAGCAGCATCGAAGCCGTGCTGACACCGGCAGAGCACAACTATCTCTTCTTTGTTGCCCTACCGGATGGCAGCGGTGCCCATGTTTTTGCAGAAACATTTGAAGAACACAGCGTCAACGTGCGTCAATACCTTGGCCAGTAAGCGCAGGCATGGTTGGTCAGCCGTCGACGTGTGGGTCTGCTACGGTTGCCAGAAGCGCAAGCAGACGGGCGTGGGCACGGTTAGCTCATAGCCCGTGGGTGTCAGCTTGCCCGTGGCCAGGTTGATGCGGAAGACCACGACGTTGTCACTGTTCTGGTTGGCCGCCAGCAGAAAGCTGCCGCTGGGGTCGATGGCGAAATTGCGCGGCACCCGGCCACCAGTTGGTTGATGTTCCCTGGTTGCGAGGCGGCCCGTCTCCTGATCGACGGCAAAGACGGCAATGCTATCGTGGCCCCGATTGGATCCATAGACAAATTTGCCGCTGGGGTGCACGTGAATGTCTGCACAGTGGCTGCGCCCCTCGAAGTTCTCGGGCAGGGTCGAAATCGTCTGAACAGGATTCAACGAGCCGAGCACGTCGGTATATTGAAAGACGGTAATCGTAGAATCCAGTTCGTTGATTGCGTAGGCGATGCGGCCATTGGGATGAAAATCAAAATGGCGTGGCCCCGCGCCCTTGCGTGGGCTGTCAGCATGGGCTGGCTCGTTCGGCTCCAGCGCCCCTTTTTCTGGGTCGAGCTGATAGATCATCACCTGATCCGTGCCCAGATCACAGGCATAGACGCGTTGGTTGGAAGGATCCATCGTCACTGAATGGGCATGGGGTTCTTGCTGGCGTTCCGGGTTGACGCTGGACCCCGCGTGCTGCACAAAGTCACTCATCTTGCCCAACGTACCATCCGATTTAATCGGATGAACAGCAACGCTACCACCGCTATAGTTGGCCGACACCACCGCTTTTCCCGTCGCGTCGACAGTCAGATGACAGGGGGCGGCACCATCGGTCGGTTGTTGATTCAGAAAGCTCAACGCGCCATCCTCGGCATTGATGGCAAACGCGCTCACGGCACCGCTATCTTTGTCCTGAAAATCGCCCACTTCATTCACGGCATATAGATAACGGCCATTGGGATGGACCGCGAGGAAAGATGGATTGTCAACACCGACAGTTTTGCTCACGTGCTCCAGCAGACCCGTTGCGGGATCCATGCGAATGAGGTAGATACCTTCGCTCTTGGCTGCCACATGGGGCAGGCTGCGTGTGTAAGTGCCGACATAAATGTACATTGATTGATTGGCCATTCCATTTCCCCCTGGTTGGATAGTCGAGATAAGGGCTCCGCTTGCCACGCCAAAACAGCCGCGGTACGGTTGCCGTTGGAGCGCATCTTCACGGATCAGTATGACTGGACTCACGCCACTTGTCGAGCAGAGCTACCAATCGCGTTGCCTACTCTCCACTGGTAAGTTCTTCTCAGCGCGTGAGTCATGTATGAATACAATTTATAGATACAATTGTTGGCTTGTGGTTGCCACTGGTGTCGGGGAATGCAGCAGCTTGCTCAGAACCTTTCGTAATGAACCCAACCGCATTCTACGCTAAATTGAGACCGCCGTCAACGACAATATTGGCCCCGGTCATGTAACTGGCGTCGTCGGTGCAGAGAAAGGTAATGACCGGCGCAATCTCTTCGGGCATGCCCGGTCGCCCCAGTGGAATTCGTGCGCTCAATGCAGCTTCACGCCCAGCGGGATTGGGGTGCTGGTCGTGGTTTGGCGTGCGCTCCAGGGCACCGGGACAGACGACGTTGCAGCGGATCCCATGATGGGCATAGTGGACGGCAATGTAGCGGTTGAGGCCGAGCAACCCATGCTTGCCACTCAGATAGGCACCATTGGCAGAACGCCCATTGAGCGCGGTGACAGAGGAGACGATCACCAATGCGCCCCCAGCACCCTGTTTGACCATTTGGGCCAGCCCATGTTTGCAGGTGAGATAGACGCCACGATAGTTGACATTGTGGGTGCGATCCCACACATCATCGTCCATCTGGTGCATCTCAATATCCTCACGGTGTAGCTGGATCCCCGCGCTGGCCACCACGAGATCGAGCCGTCCAAAGGTCTGCACCGTCTGCTCAACCGCGCCAGCCACCGCCGCGGCATCGGCCACATCGGTTGTAATCGCCAATGCTGAATGGCCCGCTTCATTTAGTTCATTGGCCACCGCGGCAACGCCCGCCGCGGGTAGCCCGACAACGGCAACCTTTGCTCCCGCCGCGGCCATCAAGCGAGCCGTTGCCGCGCCAATGCCGCTGCCCGCCCCCGTGATCAACGCCACCTTCCCTGCTAATTTCATGAATTTTCCTTCACGTTCTCCTGCCAGCGGCTCTGCAACGTGCGCAGCTTGGCCTGAAAGTCTGGCTGATCCACCACCGCCCGATTCACAACATAGGGTGGCACTTCACCCTGCAAGACCGCCAGAATATTTTCAACGGCCCCGATGCCGTTGTCCCGGTACAGATCATCTGTCCACGCCAAGGCATGGGGCGAGAGGATCACATTCTCCATCTCCACCAACGGATGATCGACTGGCAATGGCTCCTCTTCAAACACATCGAGGCCGGCCCCGGCAAGTTGCCCAGCCTGCAACGCCGCGGTCAAATCCGCCTGGCGCACAATGGGCCCCCGGGCCGTGTTGACAAAGTAGGCAGTGGGCTTCATCAACGCAAATTGCTCGGCCCCGATCATGCCTTCGGTCTCCACGGTGTGTGGGCAATTGATGGCCACGAAATCCGATTCGCGGAAGATCGTTGCGAGGTCGACCAACTCCACATTCAGGGCCGCGGCCCGCTCTGCCGCGAGATAGGGATCGTAGACCAGCCGGCGCCCCAGATCAAAAGGCTCCAGCAGCCGGAACATCTCGCCACCAATGTTGCCGCTGCCCACCGAGCCGACAGTTTTGCCGCTCATGCCCAGCCCCGATGTTTGCGCCTTTAGATCCCAGCGCCCGGTGCGGACGAGCTTGTCTTTGGCCGGTATGTTTTTGGCCAACGCCAGAAAGAAGGTCACAATTGCCTCGGCCACCGGTTTGCGCACGGCATCGGTGGTGATGGCGAGCAACACGTTGGCCGCGGTGCAGGCAGGCACGTCGATCATGTCATAGCCGACGCCCCAGCGAGCAATGACGGCCAGCCGTTCGTTGCCCGCCAATGTTTCCGGCGTGACGCGGGCGAGCAGCGTCAGCAGCGCGTCGTAGCCGACGATCTCGTCAGGCAAAATCTCACGCCCATGCATGGGGAAGAAATCCCACGTCACATGGGGCAGTGGAGCCAGCAGCTCTGCCAACGCTGGCTCCAGCAGCCCCGCTGCCTCGGTCTGGAAATCGGGTGAAACACCAATTCGGAATGGTTCAGCCATGGTCAATACCCCGCTTGCTTATTCACGAGATTGATCAACGGCTTGCCATCGATGTACCGTTGCAGATTCTCTTTCATGATCGAGGTGACATTGGCCCGCGTCTGGTCGGAGCGGGGCGAGTTGTGGGGGGTAATGATGATGTTGGGGCACTCCCAAAGTTCACTTTCCGCGGGCAGCGGTTCGGTGGCAGCCACGTCCAGACCAGCCCCGGCCAGCTTGCCGTCGCGCAACATCTGGGCCAACGTTGGCTCGTCGATGATCCCACCGCGCGACATCACCAACAGGTAGGCCGAGGATTTCATCAACTTCAACTGATCTGGCCCCAACATGGCGCGGGTTTCGGCCGTAATGGGCGTGGCAACCACCACCACATCGGACGTCTGCAACAGTTCGGGCAACCCATCGAGCTGACGGATGTGTGAAACATAGTCGGGCTTGGGGATCACGTTAACATCGACGGCGATCACATTCATCTCAAACGCGTGGGCTCGCTTGCCAATGGCTTGGCCAATCTGCCCCAATCCAATGATACCCATGGTCAACCCAACCAGGCCGGTTAACGGTGTTTGCGAGCCGCGGATCCACTCGTGTCGTTGCTGTGCCGCGTAGAGTTCGTCAAAGCGCCGGGCCAGAAAGATCAACATGCCAAAGGTATGTTCGGCAATGGTTGTGGCGTGGGCACCGCGGGTGTTTGTCACCTGCACATCACTCTGGACCAACGAAGGCGCATTACGCATCCATTCGACACCCGCGCTGGAAGATTGCACCCACTTCAGATTTGGGGCGGCCTTGAAGATCGCCTCGTTGACTGGACCAAAGGCAACTTCAACATCATTGGCCAGGGCAAGCGTCTCCTCTTCCGTACTGCCCCCAACAAATTCAACGTTTGGGAACTCGGACTGCCAGGCATCGCGTGCTTCCTGGTTAAACCATCCTGATGCCAGTAATACTTTCATTGGTTCCTCCTGCTACATAGCGTGTGTGTTTCGGTCTGTAATGAGATTTGATGGGTCAACGCCCACAATGCAACTGGGACGCCACTGCTGGGGAGCTAATCCTCTTCTGTTGCCGCGGCAATGTGTTGGCTGATCAACTTTTGAAAGCGAATCTCGCTGTTATCTTCGGGCGCATAGCCAATAATTTTGCGCGCATTGGCAATGCTCCAAAACGCGTGGGTGTTCCCGCTGATGCCATAGAAGATCTGGAAGGGAATGCCCTCTTCGTCGCGGATATCTTCCGTTTCCATGCTTTTAATGAAGAGCTGTTGCAGATCGCGGTCGCTGATGTAGACGGCCAGGGCACGGCGCACCCGGCGTAGATCGCCGAGATCGGCGTTGGCTACATCATCCTCACGTGGACCACCAATGCGGATCTGGACGACCTCCAGCTGTCGTCCCGCCGCGGGTGATTCGCCACTTGTATACTGGGTGGAGGGGCGCGCCTGGCGTCCCGTTGCAAAGACAAAGCCCAGATGTTCGTACACTTCTTTGGCCCAGCCGTAATAGTTGTCCGAAAGCGCACGTCCGTTGGGATCGACAAAATCCATTTTGCCATCGAGGATCAGCGGTTCGTAATAGTCGGCGGCATGGTTGGAGCTGGCCACCACCACCCGGCGCACTCCCTCTTCCAGCGCAGTCTGATAGAGATTGTAGGCCATCTGTACATTGGAAAATTCGCTCCAGAAACGCGCTTCCGAGCTGTTGCCCGCGCTGGGATTCGAGTTGCCAACAAACCCAAAGTGGAGCACGGCATCCGCCCCACGGAAATGTTCACGGTACTGATCGCGATCTTTTTCCACCAGATCGGCGATCTGGACGCCGGGCACCGCTTCGCCCGCGCGGTTGGTCGTTTTGACATCCAACAAGACCAGATCATAACGATCGCGCAGCGCGGGCAGCACCTGCCCCGCCACCTTGCCGGATGCACCGGTCACAACAACTTTCTTTTTTGCCATTGTTCATTCCTTTAGTGCGGTTGGCTTGAAAACGGTAGATTTTTTGTGCTCTACCAGAGAAGTAGCACCTCCGTTTTCAAACAGAGCTTGCTATTTGCTGAACCGGCCGAGTGATAGAGACGCTATCTTGGTCGATGCCGGTGTTTATTACGTTTGCGCTCTTGCTCTTTCCACGGATCACGCCCACCATCCTCTTCCTCCAGCAATTCGCGCAAGGCTTCCAACGCGGCGATCTGCTCGGCATCCTCTTCGACGTGCAACGCCAGCGCGCGCACTTCTGGATCTGGATCCTGTTGCAACTTTTTTGCGGCTTTGCGCAACGGTGCAAAGAGTTCCCACGTCAGGTGACAGGGACAGATCCGTCGCAACGCGGCCGCGCGCACGTCAGCGGTGGGCGAATCCAGATCGAGCAGAATCTGGGCGATCTCATCATCCGTGGGGGGGTTGGCTCGATCCGCGGCAACCTGTGCCAACTTCCGATGCATGTAATCGATTTGAGAAGCAGAAGGTCTGACAGCTTTGGGCATGGCGCTCTCCAACATAATTCGGACGAGTAAAAACATCTCCAATGACGCATGGGTAACGCAAGATAGCGAGCAACATTGGTTCTTGACGACGCATCATTTTGTGGTGACAAACCGACATGCAAAATCCAGCAGACGATAATTCGCTACACGAATATCTGGACCGAGGATACTGCTCAAAAACCAAATCTTAGAAACCAATGTCGCGCAAGTACGCTACGGTAGCCTTGCTGCGTTGGGCTTCTTCCAGCGGTGAAACGATGGGCACACCAGGCACGCTCGTTACCCAGCCGTCATAGTTCGTCTCTTCCAACACCTTGCGCACGGCTGGGAAATCGACGTTGGCATATTCGCCCACATCACACCAGACGGGCGCGTAGAAGCCATCCTCGCGCCGCGAGGTAAACGCGTAATCTTGCAAATGCACATAGTTGAGCTGCTCCTGAAAATCGCGCAGCGACTGCACGGGGTCATAGCCCCAGAGCTGGGCGTGTGACACATCAATGCAGAGCTTGGCCCTGTCGAGCAGGCTCATGTAGTACGCCCACTCTTCGCTGGAATCGACGAGCAAATTGGTGTGGATGTGATAGCTCAGCTCCAGCCCGAACTGAGCCGCGTAGTCGGCCCACAGTTCGGCACCCGCGGCCGCGGCTTTGATGTCGCCACGCGTCACGGGGCGATCTTCAGGTTTGCGGCCATTCATGTACATGAAGACTTTGACGCCCATTTCGGCGGCAAATTCCATGCGCCGTCGATTGCGCTCAATGTTCTCAAAAGTGCGATCATCGGGTGAGCCCCCGGCCGTGTAGGCGATCATGGGCAGACCCACATTCTCACAGATCCGGCGCACTCGTTGTGGCGTGCCCAGCCAATCCAGCGGCAAGCGGCATTCCCAGCCCTCCCAGCCAGCTTCTTTCAACGCCGCCAGGCACGGTTCCAGGTCGGGCTCTTTCCAACGCAAGGTGCTGATGGCAAGTTTAAAGGCCATTGGGTTCTCCTCATCTGTTCACGAATATTTTTCTTTTGCCTGTCTCAATACGCTGCAACCAAAGTTTTTCGTCTTCGTTCTCTGTCCAGGTGGGCTCTCGCGCGTGCATGGCACAGGTAACACGACCCGGCGCAAAGTGGTTTGCTTGTACCTGTGTAACGCACTCGGTTGCACCATGGCGTAGCTCACAACATTCCGTAGCGTAGCTCACAACATGATTGTTACGGTGTGCTCAAATTTGGATCGTCCACGTTGGATAGTCCACGTTGGATAGTCTATCAGGATGTTGTTGTTCGGAGGGTAACACCCGCCAGCATCATCGCGCAACCAAGCGGTAACAACGCCTTGGGGAAGAGTGCCCAATTTTTGATGGTGAATGACAATGGAATTGTTTGGCCGGTATAGTAGAGCACATTGCCACTGTAAGCAGGGGAAGAGTGGTCCACAGCCATATGCAGATACAGGACCATGGTCGGTTGTGCTATTTTGCGGCCCCTAGCCCAGCCAGCCAGAATTATAGTTGCTATTGCAGGAAAGGACAAGGACCTTTTTTCACCCCCTGCGGCCCTTTTGACATCTGCGACATCGCCGTTTATAATGACAAAGCTTTCTTAACTGACGAATCTGTATCAGCGGTTGGGCTGCCGAATCTCGATCATGTCTGGCTTTCTGACAGCACAGCCACCGAATCTGATGCCAACGAAGCTGATGCAGTTGTGGCGTTTACCACGGGGGAAAGAGAGCACAGCACTGATTTCAGTCGATCGTCTGGGCTGGGCAGTCGAAGCGTGTGTGTAAACACCGTTTCGGCTGCCTTTTTTGTTTTCGTGGTGCGGCAGAAAAGCGGTTCCACAAAATACTCGTCAAAAGAGGAGAAGATTCATGGCGAAAGCGCAAGCGTTACTATCCGTATCAGACAAACGTGGCTTGGTCGACTTTGCGCGACAGTTGCACGCGGCAGATGTGGCCCTCATTGCCAGCGGTGGGACGGCCCGTGCCATCAAGGATGCGGGCATTCCAGTCCGGGCCGTCAATGAAATCACCAAGTTTCCGGAAATTCTGGGTGGGCGGGTCAAAACACTCCACCCTGCCATTCACGGTGGCATCCTCGCTCGGCGGGTGAACCAACACCTGGAAGAGCTAGATGCATATCAGATCGGCCTCATCGATCTGGTCGTGGTCAATCTCTATCCCTTTCAAGAGACAGTGGCTCAGCCCAATGTGACACTTGCCACCGCGGTGGAAGAGATCGACATTGGTGGCGTTGCGCTCCTGCGTGCGGCAGCCAAAAATCATGAATCTGTAACCGTCGTCTGCAATCCGGACGACTATGCGCAGGTCGCCAGCGCGTTTGCCCAGGGCAGCACGTCGATGATGCAGCGCAAGCAGCTGGCGCTCAAGGCCTTTCGCCACACGGCCGAATACGATACAGCCATCGCGGCCTACCTTTCTGGACAAATTGGCGACGACGCAGCAGCAGACGCCACGCTGCCCGACCAGATTCAGCTCGATCTGCAATTGGCGCAGCGCAACCGCTACGGCGAAAACCCCCATCAACAGGGTGGGCTCTATGCCTATGGGGCCGACAAACCACCTTTCGAGGTGCTCCACGGCAAAGAGATGAGCTACAACAATTGGCTCGATCTCGACGGAAGCTGGCAAGCGGCACAAGATTTTCCCGATCCCACCGTCGCAATCATCAAACATGGCAATCCCTGTGGCCTCGCCAGCGCCAACACATTGGCCGATGCCTACGAAAAAGCATTGGCTTCGGATCCGGTCAGCGCCTTTGGCAGCATTGTTTCCGTCAACCGCCCGCTCGATGTCGAAATGGTAGAGCGCATGGCTGGTCTCTTCGTGGAAGTGATTGCCGCGCCCACCTTCCAAGCCGACGCATTGGCGCTGTTGCAGAAGAAGAAGAATCTGCGTATTGTGCAACCGACGGGTGTCGAGTTGCGACCGCTGAGCGTGCGCAGCATCTATGGCGCTGTTCTGGTGCAAGAACTCGATCGCAGCCAAGAAGATATGGACCCTGCCAACTGGCAGGTCGTTAGCGATGCCCAACCCACCGCGGAACAGATGGCCGATCTCGCCTTTGCCTGGCGCGTCGCCCGCCACGTCAAGAGCAACGCGATCGTCTACATCAAGGATCAGGCAACCGTCGGTATTGGCGCGGGACAGATGAGCCGCGTCGATTCGGTGATGTTGGCTGGCCACAAAGCCGGTGACAAGGCAGCGGGCGCGGCAATGGCCTCCGATGCCTTCTTCCCCTTTGCCGATGGCATCGAAGCCGCGGCCGCACACGGGATCAGCGCGGTTGTGCAACCGGGCGGCTCGGTGCGCGACGAAGAAGTGATCGCCGCGGTGAACAAGCTGGGGTTGGTGATGGTTCTAACCGGTGCCCGCCACTTCCGCCACTAATCACTCTCTGAATCACCCTGCACTGGCGCGCAGAGGTGTGCAACGCACAGGTGCAACAGAGCACTTTGCCCCGCCATCATCTAGCCTGTGCGTTGCACATTAGATTCCAGTGCAACGTACAGATTGCACATTGATTCCAGTGCAACGTACAGGTTGCACGTTGATTCCAGTGCAACGTACAGATTGCACATTGATTCCAGTGCAACGCACAGGTTGCACATTCATACCAGTGCCGAGGATACCAGTGTCGAGCAGAGAGAGAGCCGACTCACACGTTCTCGCGCGGTCGGCTCTCCCCCACCGCGCTGCTCCCCGCCCACACAATTCATCCATCCGTCATTTTCAAGCCACTTGCGCGCGAACGGACCATGCGCTACGATGGAATCAACCGTATTGCACCAACCACCTGCTTGTCGCGCGGTCGGTTGGAAGCGCAGGATTGTTTGTAATTTCAAGAAGAGAAAAGCACCATGAATGCAACCACCCCAGCCACGCCAGTGGGACGCCACTTTTTACAGATCCCCGGTCCCAGTAATCTGCCCGAACGAATTGGACGCGCGCTCTCCCGCGCCACCATTGACCACCGCGGCCCAGAGTTTGCCCAGCTCACCCTGAGCGTTCTGGACCGCTTGCAGACCATCTTTCAAACCACGCAGCCCGTCCTCATCTTTCCCTCCTCAGCCACCGGCTGTTGGGAAGCAGCACTGGTCAACACCCTTGCACCGGGCGATCGTGTGCTCTTTTGTGCCAGCGGTCATTTTGCCAATCGCTGGACAGCGGTTGCCACGCGTCTGGGGTTACAGGTCGAGCAAATCGAGGGGGATTGGCGCCGGGGTGTCGATGCGGAAGCGGTGGAAGCGACGCTCGCTGACGATAGCAACCGCACATTCAAGGCCGTGGCCATGGTTCACAATGAGACGTCGACCGGGGTGGCCAACGATGTGGCGGCAGTACGGCGGGCAATCGATCGCAGTGGACACCCAGCGCTGTTGATGGTAGATGTGGTTTCGTCGATTGGCGCCATGGCCTATCAGCATGACGAATGGGGCGTCGATGTCGCGGTGGCCGGATCACAGAAGGGGCTGATGTTGCCGCCGGGCCTGGGGTTCAATGTGGTGAGCGCCAAGGCGCTGGCCGCTGCCCAATCGGCCACGTTACCCAAATCCTATTGGGATTGGCAACCTGTCTTGGACTTTAATCAGCGCGGCCTCTTTCCCTACACCCCGGCAACCAACCTTTTCTATGGGCTGGACGAAGCACTGAAGATGCTTTTGGAAGAGGGACTGCCACAGGTCTTTGCCCGCCACCAGCGGCTGGCCGCGGCCACGCGCGCGGCGGTACAGGGCTGGGGAATGGAGGTCTATTGCCAGGAGCCCGCCCGCCACTCTGCCACGCTCACCGCGGTGCTCATGCCCGATGGACACGATGCCGATACGTTGCGCCAGTTAATTCTGGAACGCTTCAATATGTCTCTGGGCACGGGGTTGGGCGCGACCAAAGGTAAGCTCTTCCGTATTGGTCACCTGGGTGAATTTAACGAACTAATGTTGGCGGGTACAGTGGCGGGCATTGAGATGGGGTTGAGACTGGCGAATGTTCCGCACACGCCAGGGGGGATCAACAGAGCACTGGCACACCTGTGTGAAAGCTAAGGCAGGTATGCCAGTGCCGTGGAATGGTTGCTTGCGTCTCTAGCGCTGCCCATTAGCAGCAAGCCGTTTTACGCATTGGGCTGGCCACGGGAACTGTCGTCCTGAGCCCAGCACTTTGCAGCCGCTCGCCCCATGCAACCATCGTTGTGCCAGCCCAAACCAACAGGAGACACAGACGCTCGCCCACTGTTTTGCGTTCTCTAATGGAGCGCATTCGATGGAGTTGCGCCTCATATTCCAATTCTTTGCGGCGGAGCTCCGCGAGAAGCTCAGCATGATACAGGCTAAACATAGTACCCTCCCATCTACGGCAGATGACTCAACTACTTCCAATTTTCAGCTACTTCCAATACCGAGGTACCTTCGGTTCAGGAGAGCGCTGCGACAGATCTTTGCCAATCGCACAGATGGCGCTAGCAACCGTCTCGCACGGGGACAAATGTTCTATCTGCACCGAGTATAGCATGCCGTTTTTATCTGTTCAAGCGATATTTTTCGATGAAACCTATCGTTCAAATCGATGGTTATACCGTCGCCCCAATCAGCACTGCAACCGTTCGCCAATCAAGGATCGACCATGACTAATCCTGCCCCAGCCGCCCCTGGCACGCCCGCTACTCCCCGCCCCACAACAGATCGAGTCGTCGCGGGTGGGCTGTTGCATTTTCAACAGAAGCTTGCCGCGGCCGTGGCTGGCGAAGTCGCGTTTGACCGCTTCACACGGGCCATGCACGCCACCGATGCCAGCGTCTATCAGCTGCTGCCGTTGGGCGTGGTCGCGCCACGGGATCGACAGGATGTGCAGCAAACTCTCGAACTCTGTCGCCACCACGGGGTTTCGATCACCGCGCGCGGTGGCGGTACGTCACAGGCGGGCCAGTCAATCGGCAATGGCCTTGCCCTTGATTTCACTCGCCACATGAAGCGCGTGCTCGAAGTGAACGAAGTCGAACAGTACGTTTGGGTGGAGCCGGGGCTGGTGCTCGACGAACTCAATGCCCAGCTCAAGCCGCACGGACTGCAACTGCCGCTCGATCTCTCGACCGCCAGCCGCGCGACCATTGGGGGCATGATCGCCAACAATTCGGCGGGCACACGCTCGATCATCTATGGCAAAACCATTGATTATGTCGAGGCGCTTACTCTGTTGCTGGCTGACGGGAGCGTGATCGAGGTGGGCGCGCTCACGGGGGAGGCATTGGCAGCCAAGTGTGCACAACAGGATCGTGAGGGCGAAATTTATCGCACGCTGCGCGAGCTTGCTGCCACCCATGCAGATGAGATCGAAGCCCGCTATCCCAAAATCCAGCGCCGCGTGGGGGGCTACAATCTCGACGAGTTTGTCCCGGCCCGGATCAGCACGGAGCGCCCATTTAACCTGGCTCGGATCCTCGTTGGATCCGAGGGCACACTGGGCTTGACGCTGGCGGCCAAGCTGCGAGTGGTGCCGCTGCCCAAAGGGCGCATCCTGGGTGCAATCCACTTCCACACCCTGCTCAATGCCATGGCCGCCACGCCGATCATTCTGGAGCACGGGCCCTCTGCCGTCGAGTTGATCGATGATTTTCTGCTCGATGCCACCCGCGGCCGCATCGAATTTGAACCGCTGCGTGCCTTTATTCAGGGCGAACCGGGCGCGGTGCTGCTGGTCGAATTTTTCGGTGACACAGCCGCCGAACTCACGACGCGGCTCGACAAGCTCGCTGTGGACCTGGAGGAACGGGCGCTGGGCTACCACCTGCACCGCGCCGAGACCGCCGCGGCACAGGCGCGGATCTGGGAGTTGCGCCGTGCCGCGCTTGGCCTGACCATGGCTACCACCGGCGATGCCAAAGCGATCTCGTTTGTGGAAGATACCGCGGTGCCGCCAGCCCACCTGCACGACTACATCGAAACCTTCCAACGCATTCTGGCGCAACATGAGATTCACGCCGGCTTTTACGCCCATGCCTCCGTGGGGCTGCTCCACATTCGGCCGGTCGTCAACCTGAAAACCGCGGAGGGCGTGGAGAAATTTGCCGCCATTGCCAACGAGGTTGCGGATCTGGTCTTGGAATATGGCGGCGCGCTTTCGGGCGAGCATGGGGACGGGTTGGTCCGTGCCCCTTTTCAAGAGAAGATCTTTGGCCCGGTGCTCTACGCCGCGTTCTGCCAGCTCAAAGCTGCCTTTGATCCCGATGCACTCTTGAACCCGGGCAAGATTGTGCACGCGCCGGCGCTCACCGCCAACCTGCGCTATGGCAATGGCTATCAACCGGCGGAGATCAACACCACCTTTGACTTTTCAGACTTTGGGGGCTTTCAGCGCGCGGCCGAACAGTGCAGCGGTGTGGGTGCCTGTCGCAAAACGCTGACCGGCACCATGTGCCCTTCATACATGGCCACGCGTGACGAGATGCACACGACGCGCGGCCGTGCCAACGCGCTGCGGCTGGCGATTTCGGGCCAGCTCGACACGAGCGGGTTGGCACAGGAAGATCTGCTGCCGGTGCTCGATCTCTGCCTCGAATGCAAGGCGTGCAAACGTGAGTGTCCCACGGGGGTCGATATGGCTCGCATGAAGAGCGAAGTGCTGCACCAGCTGCACCAGCAACAAGGGGCCACGCTTGCGGATCGACTGGTTGCCCAGACAGCGCAGTTCAGCCTCTGGGGCAGCCGGGTTGCCCCGCTGGCCAACTGGAGCATGAATCTGGGGCTGGTGCGCCAGCTCAACGCGCGGCTGCTGGGCTTTGATGCACGCCGCGCGTTGCCCACCTTTGCCCGCCGCCCATTTGAGCAACAGTTCCGTGCCCAGTCAACCGAAGAGCGCCCCAACCCTTCGGCTGGACCACGCGTTGCGCTCTTTGCCGATACCTTCAACAACTTCTACGAGCCCGAGCACCTCGCGGCGGCCACGACGGTGCTGACGCAACTCGGGGCGCGGGTGGAAGTTCCCCCGGCCGTCTGCTGTGGACGGCCGCTGATCTCCAAAGGCTTTTTGGATGCAGCCGCGCGCCAGGCCGCGGCGACCACGGCTACATTGCTGCCGCTAGCCGAAGCGGACATTCCCATTCTCTTTGCCGAACCCAGCTGTTATTCAGCAGTCGTTGATGATCACCCACGGCTGCTGCGCGGTGCCGAGGCCGCGGCAGCCAACCGGGTCGCTGCCGCGGCGCACCTGTTGGAAACGTGGGTTGCACCGCGTCTACAAGGGATGATGCTTCAAGCCGGCCCGCGGCGGGTGCTGCTGCATGGCCACTGTCACCAGAAGGCGCTCGTTGGCGTGAGCGACACCGAGCAGTTGCTCCACGCAATCCCCGATTGTAAAGTCACGACCCTGGACAGCGGCTGTTGTGGCATGGCTGGCTCCTTTGGCTATACGCACTACGACGTCTCCCAGGCCATTGGCGAACAGCGCCTCTTTCCCGCGCTGCGCAATCTCCCCGCCGCTACCACCGTCGTCAGCCCCGGCTTCTCCTGTCGCCACCAGATCGAGCACTTTACCGGTGTGCAAGCCACGACGCCAATGTCGCTGCTCGCATCGTTGTTGGCGTGAGATCGAGCTGCGCTCGATCTACCTGCACAGCAAAATGTACACTGGTACTTATGGGCTATTTACCGGGCACAGCGCGTGCGGTAAGATGATCCCTAGTCATCGCTTACAACGAACCGGTAGGATTCCCCCATGCTAGCCAAAGTACAGAGTTGTGCCGTTATTGGTCTGGACGCCGAGCTAATTCACGTGGAAGTCGACATTGCCAGTGGACTGGACAAGGTCACCCTCGTGGGGCTGCCCGATGCGGCCGTGCGCGAGAGCAGCGAACGCGTGCGCGCCGCGATCACCAACAGCGGCTACTTTTTTCCCCAACATCGATTGACCATCAATCTCGCGCCCGCGGATCTGCGCAAAGAGGGGCCAGCGTACGATCTGCCGATTGCGGTGGGCATCCTCGCGGCCACCCGTCAGCTCATGGCCGATCTTGATGACGCATTAATCCTGGGAGAATTAAGCTTGGATGGCAGCGTGCGCCACGTCAACGGCATCTTGCCAATGGCGAGCATGGCCAAAGACGCGGGCTATCGGCGGCTCTTTGTGCCAGCCGGAGATGCACCCGAAGCCGCCCTGGTTGAAGGCATCGAGGTCTATGCCATTGATACATTGGCAACCCTCGTCCAACATTTTATGGGCGGCGAGGAATTGCATCCCTTTGAAAATTCACTGCGCTTCGATGAGGATGCAGATCCGATCTTTCTGGTCTCGTTTGAGGATGTCAAAGGGCAAGAGATGATCAAGCGCGCGTTGGAAGTGGCCTGTGCTGGCGGTCACAACGTCATGATGAAGGGGCCACCGGGCGCGGGGAAGACGCTGTTGGCGCGCGCGCTGCCCTCTATTCTGCCGCCCCTGACGCTCACCGAGGCGCTCGACATCACCCGCATCTACTCCGTTGCCGACGCGCTGCCCGATGATGAGCCGCTGGTGCGCGCCCGCCCCTTTCGCGCGCCCCACCACACCATCAGCCATGCGGGTCTCGTCGGTGGTGGACGTTGGCCGCGGCCGGGCGAAATCTCGCTGGCCCATCGCGGGGTGCTCTTTCTGGATGAGTTGCCCGAATTTGGCTCGCGCAATCTCGAAACATTGCGCCAGCCCCTGGAAGACCGCGTCATCACCATTAGTCGCGCCAGCGGCTCGCTCACCTTCCCCGCCAATTTTGTACTGGTGGCCGCGCTCAACCCCTGCCCCTGTGGCTACTATGGCGATGATCGCAACGAATGTACCTGCTCCATGAGCATGGTCCAACGCTACCAGAAGCGGATCAGCGGTCCGCTCATGGATCGCATCGATATTCACCTGGAAGTGCAGCGGGTGCCCTACCAGAAGCTCGAAGCGGCTGGAACCGGGGAAAGCTCAACGGTGATCCGTGCGCGCGTGGCCGCGGCGCGCCGCGTGCAGGCCGAGCGCTTCGCTCCACTCAATCGGCCCCACGTGCTCGTCAATGGCGACATGGGGCCAGCAGAGGTGCAACAGTTTTGCGAATTGGATGAAACGGGGAAGAACCTATTGCGCGCCGCGGTGCAACAGATGAACCTGAGCGCACGCGCCTATCACCGCGTGCTCAAGCTGGCACGGACCATTGCCGACCTGGCGGGGGAGATGATGATTCAGCCGCCCCACCTGGCCGAGGCGTTGCAATATCGGCCGCGGGAGATTGTGTAAAACAAAGAACCGTCATGTATAGGTGAAACGCAGCGTAAATGGCACGGCTATATTACCCTTATACCTGTGGTCAAGAACGCGTCAAACGTGCTGAAGAGCGAACGAGCCGTCACGGGTTCTCCAGTCTCAAGGTTGCGTTTGCCAAAGCCCCTTGCCAAGAGGACGTCACCGTTCTTGACAATGCCAATGCCCAAGCCGGCGAGACCATAGTCTCGGTTCACGACCTGCTCGATCATAGGCAACAGCTTTTCCTCGATAGCATTGGATAGTTCCTGATTAGCCAGTTTTTGATTTTGTAGCGTGCGCTTTGGTCTCATGTGAATAGGTGCTCTGGAAATTCGAGTAGACGGCCTCGCTGTCGTTCGGATCTGGTTCAGGGAACAATATAAACCGTGTAGCGCGTCGTATGGATAAACCCCAACTTCAAAGCAAGGCCCATCGACATGTCGTTGGCCGCGTCCCAACAGGGAATCAACCCGTGGGTAAGACAGTAGTCAATCAGTGCCGCGGCCACAACTGTGCCTAAGCCGCGTCTTCTATGGTTGGCGTGAGTTTGAGCTTCGAATTCCATCATGCCGCCGGCTGGCCAGCTGGCACAGCCGGCAATGAATTCTCCATCGCTCTCGACACCAAATCCAATCCCACTGCCCATAGATGCCTCCCCACTGACCGGATCACTTTCGACTAAAGACTTTGCTAGCGTGGCAAAGCGCGCTACATCACGCGCAGTAATCTGTTTGAGGGTCAGCTCAGCTGGGAGAGCACTCATCAATTGACGGAGTCGCACTCGGTCCCAAGTAGCAGGCTGCTTGAATGCGAACCGCTCTCTGGCTTCCATCTGGTTACCCCAGATCTGGCGGATGGCCGCTCGCCAGGCTTCCGTTGCAGGGATCAGTAGATCGCCGCGGCCGCAGCTCGCGATCATCGCGGATGCTATTGTAGTCGTTGCGTCTCCAGCAAAGAAGATAAAGCCATCATCGCACAACATTGCCACAGCAGGGTCAACTTCACGGTCGGCAAAGGCTTGCCCAAATTCGCCTGACAAGATTCCGCTGACGAGCCCGCGAAGATACGGGTAATCTGTAAAGAGGGGCCGTATATCCTGGCGTTGATTGGCAGTAAGTTCGAGCATTGGTGTCTCTAAAAGTACTTCAGCATTTTTTCCACTGGTATTCGCGTATGCCAAAATCAGTGACGACAAAGCCCAGTTTGGCATAGACACTCTTGCCTAGAGGCGATGACCAAATCCAAGTGGATCGATAACCGCGGTTTTGCGCCTGTCGAAGCGCGGCATGGGTAATCGCGCCGCCGAAACCTTGACGGCGCAGCTCTGTCGGTGTAGAAACGTTATAGACACTAGCACTACCACCGGCCATGAGAAGTGTGGCGGAGGTGACTGCTTCGTCACCCAGATAGCCGATGAAATGCACTGCTTGGGCGGATGGTCCAAAACCGTGACGGGTATAGGCAGCGTGGAAGGCACTATAGTTCGATGAGCCAAATCCCCTGGCATTGATTTCTGTCCACTCGTCGAGCAGCCCCTGATCTGTCACCCGTTTGATATGGAATCCATCCGGAACCGGTGGTCTTGCCGAGAGAGTGGTGAGATCAGCCCACATCCACGTGCCACCTGGCCCGCCGATGTTGCCGTAGAGCATCCATTCGCCACTGGGGCCACCAGCATCGCCAAACGCCCGCAAGCGCCTGTCTAGGTCGATGGGTTGGCAACCTGGAAAGACAAACCAGTCTACGGCATCGGTATATTGCCCGATCTGACGCAGCGTCTTGTCAATCTGTTGATCGGCCGTTGCGCCAGTAAGCTGCGTACTCAATACCAAGCTACCAGGAAGGCCCCGGCTAGCGATCCAGGTTACCTCTCCTTCCGTGAATGTGATGCCGGGGAGGCCAGCAAAGAGACGGAAATAGGCGATGAAATTTTGCTGCAGCTGCTCCACAAATGTATCGTCGCTGAGTGGATGTGGGTCAGTTTGAGGCCCAAACTTTAGCCTGCGGAGAACCCATTCGTTCAGGCTTGACGTTGGGTCATAGACGATCCGATACGTTCGCCGTGGTCCATCAATGAAGAGAAAGCGTCGATCTTTCCAACGACTGCCTAGCGTTCCACCAAAGTCAAATGTGGTGCCGGTGTGACCAGCCAACTTGCCGTGGCGAACATCGGATAGTCGTTCGTCAGCGCAGTGTCCCCGGAGGAAAGCCTGCTGTTCTTCCACGAGCGTACTGTGATCTAGCAGAGTTGGGTATGTGGTTACCTCGAAATAGAGAGCAGACTGATCGGGAGACTCGATGTGCATGATGTGTACTTCGCCATGCTCGCCAGTCTGAATTGTGACAGTTTGACCATTGGGCGTCGTCTTGGGAAGAGATAGCGAATATTCATGTTCATCGTCTACGATGTTCGACATTTCGATCATAATGCACACAGGCCTCCGCTGCCAGCTCTACCAACAACTCACGCAGATCTCGGTTTTTATGCCGACGGTGGCGAGCATACTCGCCACCGTCGGCCGTGTCACCACTGTAGAAAATTTGGCCAACGGGAAGCACATGCCTTGGTGGAGCAGTGCAACCGTGCGATCACCAGCCGTGTCCCCATAGGCAGGATGGTCTGCCATTTCAGTGCTTATGATCGTCAATGGGGTGATAGTATCTTGCTTTGAAAAGCGCTCGAGACATCCCGAAAAAAGCAGATTACACAGTGCTCTGGCATACCGGGCATCGCATCTTCCACCAGGTCAATATTGATAATACTCTGTGGATGCGGGTCTTACTCTAAAATGGGATGTTCTTGCTGCATATATTCATTCTGCATGGTGAATGGTAGCTCTATATCTTCTATTCCGGCAACTCAACACCGACCAACAACACATCCCCTTCACTTACCACCCGCGCCTGATGCCCCTTGCCCGTGGTATCCTCGGCCAGAACAACCGTGCCAGCCGGGAAGCGTCTGGTCTCGCCGTCGCTCACCGTAACCTCCATTTCCCCGGCAATGTGGAACCAGAGTGTGCGCGCCCCTACCGTAAGCCAGTCATGGGAATAGCCAGCGGGTATATGCAAGAAATAGGTATGCTTGGTCGGCGTTACCGCGGAGATATTGATGGGCGGCCCAACCGGTAGCTCAACCGCTTCAAGGGCCATGTCCAGTTCGCCAAAATGGGATTCGCCATCGGCGTCCGCATAATATCTGCCGTAGGTCACGTTCTCGGGTGTGAAAGTGACTGGCTCATGGCCTGAGGCTTGTGTATCTTGAATCATGTTGAACTCCGTGGTACACCCAAGTGCTAACGCGGCGCTCGCCAAGAGACCGCTATTCACCAGGAATTTCCGCCGCGTGGAGCGCGGCGCGTCATTTTTACCTGCCGGCATGGAGCCTTCGTCTGTAAAGATTTCGGCAAAGTTCATTCTGACCTCCTTGGGTCGACTGAATAAGAGTCAAACTGCATCTGTCATCGACTTCAAGTGTAGCAGAAATGCACGGGCGAGATAACGGGGGTAGCACGCGGTTTTTGATGGGGTAGCACGTGGTTTTTAGAGGTTGTCATCCTCCGTCAGCCCAGTTTCAACCACCCAAGCTGCAATCCGCGTGCGCGCAGTAACATTCAGCTTGGTCAGCGTGTTGCTCACGTGACCTTCCACGGTGCGCTCACTGATAAACAGCGCCTGAGCAATCTCTCGGTTCGATTTGCCCTGGGCAACGAGCACGGCAACCTGACGCTCGCGCCGGGTTAGTCCGCCGGCGGCTTGTTTGGCAGCCTGGAGCGGTGTAGCTGACTGTTTGTACGGGAAGCGTGCGGTGGCTTGACGCACAAAGTTCTCGCGTAGCTTCGTATCGGGCACGGTGGCAGCCATTGCCTCGATGACGTGATGGGCCGCGGCAAAGGCGCGTTTCGCTTTGGCATGCCGTCGTTGGGTACGATATAGCTGACCCAATGCGATGTGAATCGGCCACAACAGCCGTGGTGTCTCTTGTGCCTCCGCCGCGTCTTGGGCAGCGAGAAGCGTGGCTTCGGCCTCTGACCAACGCTGAAGCGCGGTCAAAGCTTCGCCCTGCACTCGAGCCAGACAGGGCAAGACGGCCACACGACGCGCGTCTTGGACATCGCTTATCTGAGCTCGTTCTGCTCGGGCACTTTCCGGCAATGTATCATTATAGGGCGGCAGCGCAGAGGCAATTAGTCGGTCGGCGATCTGCAATGCCTGATCGGGATCCCCTTGGGCCAAGGCAAACTCGGCTTGGGCACGCCAGATCCACCGCTGCCCAATTGTATCCATTGGCAGATTTGGCGTCAGCGCATCATTTAGCAATGTTTCTGATTCTGACATCTTATCTTGCAGTATTAAGGCAAGAATGAGATGGCCAAGTGCCGCGTTTGCATGAAACACGGAGCCAGTCTTTTGGGCCAGCGCAATGGATTGCTCTAGGTGGTGCTGTGCCGTCGGCAACGCTAACAGATCGAGGTGGAGCGCACCCAAATAGCGGAGGGCAAGACACATCCGCTGGCGATGCTCGACCTCGCTCGCGATCTCAAGTCCGTGGCGTCCTATCGTTAATGTACGCTCATATCGACCATGTGCAGCCAAAGCATAGCCGGATGACATAACGGCATAGGCTTCACCTGCGCGCCAGCCAATTTTACGGGCAAGCTGGATTGCACGTTCATTCCAATTGATGCACTCAGCTAGACTCACGGCCGCCGGAAACATGACATCCGTGGCAACACCGACACCACAGGTTGATAGACTGGTCAAGTTCATAACCAGCCGTTGGCGATCATCTAAACGTTGAAAAAGCGCAATCGCTTGTTTGAAATGTGCTGCGCCTTGCCTCTGATCGCCACCAATGCAATGCGTCATGCCCAGATGATCGAACGTCTGGGCGATGCCGATCTCATCGTTAAGCACCTGAAAAAGGGTCAGTGCTTCCTGATGGCAACGACGCGCTTGGTGGGGCTGTTCGGTATATAGATACCAAGTGCCGATCCAATTCAGACTCTGCGCGAGTGCTGTGGGGTCGTCCAACAGGCGCGCCAGATCCAAAGCGCGACGCAAATAATTGTTGGCCTGGTTATAATTGCGCGATGCCCACAACTTGCCCAGCTCGAGTAGCGTTTGCCACTCTCCTCGTCGAGCGCTAGCGGCATGGGCCAGATCCAACGCCGTTTCAAAATCTTCCTTGGCCAGCTCAAATTCGCCTAGTATGTCGTAGGCCAACCCACGCCTTCGATAAAGATGGTCACCCAGCGATGCTTGTTGCCAGTGGCGTGCCGCCGTCAATGCGCGCGTAAAGTGCTCGACGGCAGCGCGCGGCGTATGGAATGCCAGTGCCTTCTCGCCAGCGAGTGGCGCATACTCCAGCACTTTGCCCCACTCGTCTGCCGCGTAAAAATGATAAGACAGGTCGGCAACTCGCGTCTCAATCGCGTCTGCATAGAGGCGTTCTATGGTTTCGCCAATCGTGCGGTGCAGTATCTGACGTTCGCGACCCAGCAACCCAGCATAGACCGCCTGTCGAGTCAAGGCGTGGCGAAAGGCAAAGCGCTCCGCTGTCTCTTCAATCACCAGTTGCGCTGCGATCAACTCTTTGATGAACGCCAATAGATCGGCTTCATCATATTCGGTCATCTGTTGCAACAGTGCAAAATTGAAGCGCCGCCCAGCCACCGCGGCTAGTGTCAGTATCTGATGAGCCGCAGTACTCAACTGTACAGTGCGTTGTTGCACAGCATCCCGCACGCTGTGCGGTACGCGTAATTCATCCAGCGGTTTAGAGTCCCAGACGCCATCGGCATAAAAAATATCACTCGTTGCAATCAGCGATTTCACCACCTCTTCAATGAAAAAGGGGTTGCCTTCGGTCAGATCATAGAACGTACCCAAAAATGTTGCCGGCACAGGGTTTCCCGTCTCGAACATCGCCTGGAGCAATTGGGCGACTGCATCGAAAGTGAGCGGCGGCAGCACAACTTCGTGCGCTAGACGTTGGCGCCCCAAGTGGCTTAGCAACTGTCTGAGCGTTGGCGAAACTTCTTCGCGTCGATAGGTTGCCAACACCAGGATGGGCAATGGGGCAATGCGACGGGCGAGGAGATGCAGAAAATCCAGGCTAGTTTCATCAGCCCAGTGGATATCTTCGAGGATCAGCAGGAGTGGTCGCGCGGCCTGTGTCCGGCTCAGCCTAGTCAAGAATTGCAGCAACGCTTCAAACAAGCGCCGTTTTTCCGCTTCGGGATCCAAGGTGGGGGCAGGCTGTAGATTGGGAATGGTAAGGGCCAGTTCGGGCAGCAGTTTGACCAGTTCCGCGGCCAGCGGGCCGAGCAGTTCTGCCGGTGTAGCATCCAGCGTTTGATCCCTCCCGGATCCAAGAAAGGCACGCAGGGCATCGATCAGCGGCGCGTAGGGGAAGACCAGATCATGTTCAAGGCAGTGGCCTTCGAGAATGGGCAAGTAGTCTCTGGTTGCTAACCGACGGACCTCAGCCACCAGACGACTTTTGCCCACGCCCGCTTCGCCGGCTAACAGCACAACCTCTCCTTTGCCCTGCCAAACCGTGTGCAAGGCCGTTTTCAGAATTGCGACTTCCCGTGCTCGTCCAACAAGTAGTGGCGAGATGATTGATTGCTCCATTTTATTGGTGGGATTTACCTCTGTTCTTTTTGATCTAAGTTTTTTTCGTCTGATGGCCCATGAAGTTGAAGTTACTTGCGCTCACAACAACTTGGGGTCATCTCCCTTTATCCATCTTTCTCAGTTGGAGCGTTATTATATCCTCTTTTCTGTTTTCTCGCATGGCCAACTATCCGCGGCTAATAGAGAAAGCAAATAGACCTTGCACCTTGCGGAGTGCGCATTCTCTCATGCGCACGTACAGCGTTAGAGAACGCTGATTCCACAATTGTGCGACTTTTAAATGACTTCTCTATAAGCTTCTTCAGCAGCCTGGAGATCATCTCGCTCTTGTAGAAAGTGTAGTGCGAGCGTTTATTCGGTTAGCTTAAAAGCCAAATGTAAAGTGGATTTGTTCAATGATGCGCCGCGGCTGGGACCGGGGAAAGCGCAACGGTGATCCGTGCCCGCGTGGCCGCGGCGCGCCGCGTGCAGGCCGAGCGCTTCGCTCCACGCAATCGGCCCCACGTGCTCGTCAATGGCGACGTGGGGCCAGCAGAAGTGCAGCACTTTTGCGAATTGGATGAAACGGGGAAGAACCTGCTGCGCGCCGCGGTGCAACAGATGAACCTGAGCGCACGCGCCCATCACCGCTTGCTCAAGCTGGCGCGGACCATTGCCGACCTGGCGGGAGAGATGAGGATTTTACCCACGCATTTGGCGGAGGCAGTGCAGTATCGGCCGCGGGAGATTCTGTAAACTGAATTGGCGCGATTGACAACATGCCGGCGCGTCACATCAAGCAAGTTTCTGATATGTAATCGGGATAGAGCGGGCAAAGCCTCCCACGCCCGCTCACGCTCAGTGCAGTTGCCTTCGACTCGCCGTTCGTCACGCTACGCCCACGAGACGTTTCCCCTTTGTCCGCCCATGGTGGGCGGACAAAAGGAGCGCTGACCGCGTAGGGAGAGCGCTCCTCTTATCAATCAACCTTCCACTTGTATACTTCCATCTAATCGACGCTGTACACCAAGGGCAAGTAAATTTGCAGAGGCAGGTGCTCCGCCGTGTCCGTCACATTGGATTCACCGGAAGTGGCACTCTCGTGAACGGAATCTGTCTCCCCACTCTCCCCTGTATCGATGACGTTGCCAGATACCTCGGTTGCCTGTGTCGTCAGGATGGCATTGCTGGTAATCAGTGGCAAGAAGATCTGATGGTCGGATGACTGCTCCTCAACCTGCAGAGCTTGCCCATTGCCCTTGCCATTACCATCGCGGGTGCCGCCGCCGTTGCTCACAATGACCTTTACGTTGCCGTTATTGATCGGCAACTCGCTTCCATTGTCATAGATGACCACGCCGCCCGTATCCAGCCACCAGAGGTAGGGACGCGAGTCCTCGGCCCAGATGCGGACACGTAGCGTATCGGTCTCACCATCAGTGGCCCAGAGCTGGAATTGATAGAGGTTACCGTTGGCATCCATCTCACCATTGATCATCCCTGCACCCCTGGCCATGGCTGTTCCGTCCGGGTTAACAATGAGCCATTCATAGCTCTCAGCTTCGAACTTCAGATTCGCATCCCTGAAGTCAAAACGGAAGTTACCTTTTGGCGCTGCTTGCTTCTTCGGATAACGAGTCAGCAGATTGAACTTGACCAACCCGGTGATGCTCTCATCGAGCTGATAGGCGCCGGCGGGCGACTTGATCTTGCCACCGCCCGCTGTCTTGCCTGCGTCCGGGTCGTAGATGACTACGTCGAACGCTTCGCTAAAGCGCTGTCGCTCGTTGGCAATGGCCGCGATAACCAGCTCGGTCTGATAGGTACCTGCCGTGCTGTAGGTGTGGCTGTCGGTGAAGCTCTCACTTGCCGCATCATAGGTCGCGGGCGATCTGGTACCGTCCCCCCATATCCACGTGGCCGTGTAACCATTGGCATCGAAGCTGGCAAAGGGAATATTGAAATCAACGGCCTCACTCACGCTGTGCAGAACCGATGTGACATCAACTGTACCGGGCAAACCAGGGTCGGTGATGACGCCGTTGGCTGTCAAGTCCGCATCGCCCCGTCCACCATCCACCAAGTGGAGAATGATACGGTCTGCAAGAATCTCGGCACCGGTCGTGCCGTCATAGAGAAACTCGTACCATTGCTCCGGCTCGCCGGCCACCACTGAACCGTACTTGTAGTAGGTGGTGAAGGCCGATGCATCGGGCGGGAAGATCTCGATGGCGAGTGAACCGCCAACCACAACATTCTCTACATTGAAGCTGACATAGCCAATGGGCAAGTTAATGCCGACGGGTGAGGAGTCATCGACTGACTGCGGCGCCGTGGTGACGCTGACTGCTGTCAATCTGTTCCCCTGCGGTGCGGCAAGGGTCACATACCTGCCATCGCTATTGCCTGCCACCGGCAGCGAAGCGACATTCTCCTGTTCGATGTCAGCCACACCATCGCTGTTGCCATCCCCATTGTTGGCTGCACCAGCCTCCAGCCCGTCAGCAATGCCGTCACCATCATCATCCGGGAAGGTGGCGAGCACTACAATGGCTTCGTCGGTCACGACATGGTCAAAGATCCTCACTTCATCAATGATTCCGGTATAGAAGCGACGCAGCGCCTTATTTACACCGAGCAGAAGCTGACCATCGTTGCCCTCGATATCAAGCTGTTCTTGCGCCACTTGCGTCCCATTCAGGAAAAGGCGCAGCCTACTCGCCTCTCCATCATAGGTAAGTGCTGCATGATACCACTGACTCGGCTCGATAGTTGTCGGCTCGCCATAGGTTGTTACGTTGCCCAGATTGCTGTAGAAGAGACCATCTGGCTGCACGCCGAACCAAGTGCGGCCGCTGCCGGAACCGTTCGCCTGCGCAAGCAAGATACGATTTTGCGTCCCAGAGTTGGGCATGCGGAACCAGAGCGCTGCCGTAAATCCGCCCATCGCAGGATCGATGATGGCTGGTGCGGTCAAATAGTCGTCTGTGCCGTCGAAACGCAAGGCTGTTGTGAACGGACTCACCTCGCCAGCGATTGGGCACTGCCCAGCCGCGCTCTCACAGGTGGCATCACTGCCATTGCCGGATAGATCGCCGAAGTTGGTGGCACCAACGTCCTCGTCCAGTGGTAGATAGAGCACCTGACTGGTCAACGTGACGGAGATGGTGACTTTGGTCCAACTGGAGCTGTCCGTACCATTGGTCGCTTGGTATGTAAAGCTGTCGATCCCCTCGAAGAAGGGCGTTGGTATATAGCTAAATGAACCGTCGGCATTGAGTGTAACGCTGCCATTCGTTGGTGTGGTGACCAACGTTGCGGTAAGCGGACTGCCACTGCTCTCCACATCATTGGCCAGTACACCCGGCGCTGCGACGTTGAGCAGAGAGACAGCATCGGCTCTGTAGGTATCGACCACGGCCTGTACGGGGGGCGTCGCCATTGAGGCAATATCTGCCGCCGAAAGAGCCGTATCATAGATAATCACTTCGTCGATAGAGCCATTGAATCTACTTGCTGCCTTGTGTGCACCGACTCGCATGGTGCCCAAACTGCTCTCCATCGTCCTGCTCACACGCTGCTCTAACTGGCCGTCAAGATAGAGCGAAAGCAGTCCGCTCTCCTGATCATAGGAGACGGCGGCGTGGTGCCACTGATCAGTTGTGACACTGGTGGGTCCACTTATGCCAGAACCACCGAGGAACGTTGCAAGGCGTCCACCTGCCGTTACGTACAGCCAGGTACGTCCCACACCTTCATCATCTAATTGTTGTAAGATACGCTCGTCTTCAGTAAACGAGGTTACATTGAACCAGGCGGCTGCGGTAAAGGATCGCTCTGCCGGACTCAGCACAAAGGGTACGGTTAGGTAGTCATCTATTCCATCGAAGGTGAGAGCGGTGCCGTTGATGCCACTCTGTCCGGCCGCCGGACATTGGCCCACCACCGCATCACAGGTGGCATCGCTGCCGTTGCCCGATACATCGGTGAAAGTGGTAGCACCCACCACCTCATCTAAGGGCAGATAAAGCAGAACCGCGCCTTCCCCATTTTCAATGACCTCGATCTCTACATCCTGACTATCGGTCAGCACACCATCCGAGACGATGACCGTGGCCGTGTAGAGTCCCGCCGCAGTTGCCGAGTCTGTGCTCCAGGTGAAGAGACCGCTGTGGCTGTCAATGGTGGCGGCGACGGGCGCATTGTCCAGGCTAAAGCGCAACGTATCGCTATCGGCATCGCTTGCCGTGGCGGTAAAGGTGAGTGTTGCATGCTGCGTAACGCTTTGCATTGGGATTGTATCCAGCACTGGCGCAACATTGCTGCTCGTACCGTCGAACTCATAGGCACCGATGTCGCAGGCATCCTGCTGCGGCCGTGTGACACCACGCTGGTCAGTTGCGTATGCTATGCCGCAGCCATTTATGCTATCGGGGATGGCGTTGATGGCCGGGCTGCCGGTGAACAGGGCGTGGGTCTGCGTTTTGCCGCCGTTATCGGCCAGCGAATCGAGCACTGCGCTGAAGAGCATCGAAGCATCAACTGTCTGTGACGTGCCCGAATCGGAAGGGCATCCTTGGCCCGTGCCAAAGAGGTTGTAGCCGCCGTCGATGTATGTGCCGGTCCCGGTACAGCCGGGACCGCCATCGCCGTAATTCTCATTGACAAAGATGCTGTTGGTAAAGATCAGCGTGCTGACGGCGTCGGCGTTTTGCGCGTTGATGTCGATTAAAATCGCATCGCCGCTGCTCACAATTGTGCTGTGGATCGCGTTGACCGTACCGCCCGCCACGCTGCGGATAATTGGCGCACCAATCTCTTCGCCACTGATCGTACTGTTCACGATCGTGACCGTGCTATTGCCGCCAACCGCAATGGCCGGCAGGGGTGTGATTGGCAGATTGACCGTCTTGATTTGGCTGCTGATGATGCTCAGGTCGCCATTCGTCGAGATGGAGCCAAGCACCGCCACATCAACGAGCGTCACGTCGGTCCCCGCCAGTGCTGTGAGGGCTGGTGGCGCTTCACCGGAGACTTCAACAGACAAGTTCATGTTCTTGATGACAATCGGGCTGGTCGTATTCTGCAAGACCAGGAGATCTTCTAGGCTGCTAAAGGTGACATCATAATCGCCGCCGTCAATCGTCATCCCCTTCTCGATGTAGGTCACATCGCGAGTTGAGATGTCAAGGTCGCTGGCAAAGGTGATTGTCCCCCCTTCACAGAGGTCGCTGATAGCCTGGACGAGTGAGCCCGCGCCACTTTCGCTGGCGTTCTGTACCACGATCGACTCGGCACAGCTAAAGAAGCTGGCGCTGGCGCTGAAGCTGGTGCCGTTATAGGTAGCAGTGGCACTGTTCTCCACGCTCTCAAACGTCGCCGCCGTCACCAACGCGGGAATGGTGTAGGTGATAACCTCGCCAACGGCCAGATCCACGGTGGTCGCAAGATCGGTGCCGTCCACGCCGTCGGGCAGCGTGTCGGTGATGATCACGCCCATTAGGTTGGTGGCTGCCGTGTTGTTGGCCACGACGACCGTGTAGGTCACGTTGTCGCCTTGGGAGATTAGCGAGCTTGGTGCCACCGTCTTATCGATGCTGAGTACTGGTGCAGTCAGCACGACTTCGGCGCTGGCAATTACATCATCACTGTTACGAACAGGTTCTCCCTCCCAATCCTCTGTAGCCACATAGGCCTGCAGCGTAAAGCTTGGTATCCCCGCTGGTGGCGTCCAGACGATTGACCAGGAAGCGTTTGTGGTGGATCCTTCATCATTCAGTTGCTGGCTGCTCACGAACTCGTCATTGACATAGAGAAAGAGTCGTACAACTCCGCGAGCGCTAAATGCCTCACCGCTAATGGTGATGGGATCGTAGCTATCCAGCGCCGTGCCGCTGGTCGGCGTCAGGATGGTACTATACTCGATGCTCGTCTCGGTCAAAGTCGTACAGTTGCGGGCCATATCACAGGCTGTCATCGTGGTTGTCCCACTGGTGGGCACGATCTCCTGATCGCTTTCCAACGTCTCAATAACTGCCAGGCTGCCAAAGGATTCGAGCAACCAGTCGTCGTCAGCCGTGGTGGCCGTTTGCGTGGTCGCTGGACAGATCCATTTGCTTGCATCTAGGAAGAAATCTTCTGCTGCGCAGTAGACCTGGACCTCGCTGTCGCCTACCGTTTCGTAGATGAAGGAGGCCTGTGGTGGCACAACATCAATCGTCCCTTGCCAGATGTTGGACATGGTACGGATGTTGCCCACGCTGTCAGTTGTGCGCAGGCTGATGGCGTAGAGACCTTCCATAGCAGATGGAAGCGCTGTCTGCCAGGTGCTGTAGATGCTGCCCGGCGTATCCAACGCCACGGCCTGCCACGGTGCACTTGTCCGCAGAGCATTAATCTCTGCCTCGCTCAAGGCTCGGTCAAAGAAGACTACCTCGTCCAGTGAGCCGTGGAAGCGCCGCTCATCGGCAGATCCCAAAAGATCCGCATTGGCACCGAGCAGAACCGGCGCATCATTGGTCAGCATGGTACCAACCACCTCTTGGGAACCGCTTAGCTCACCATTAACATAAAAGCTTTTTCTGCTGCCGTCGTAGACTGCAACCACGTGATGCCAGCGATCATCGACCAGCGCGGTGCTCAATTGGGTAGAGTTACCACCGCTACTGCTCACAACACCGGGCGTATCAAAGGCAAGTTGCCATGGCGCATCCAAGGTGATTTGCCATGCATCAACGCCTTTCGTGATGAGCGCTTCGTTTGACTGAGTTGCGGCATTCGTCTTCATCCAGAAGGAGATGCTCATCTCCTGGAAGTCGAAGTTTGATTCATCCGAAATGGTGATATAGTCGTCGCCGTCGAGGGTAATCGCTCCGTCACGTCTACCCCTGTCAGTGCGCGTCGGACAGGTGCCTCCGGCTTCATCACAAGTAACCCTATAATCAGTAGCGGAGTTGACGTGGTATGTAGATGTATCCTCCTCATCATCCAGCGGCAAATAGAGTCTCATCCCGTCCGCTCTTACATCCGGCCAAACGCCGCCGTTAAAGTGACGGATCTGCATCTCTAGCTCTGATACGGTAGTTGCCTGCAGATTGGCAATGTTATAGATCTGCTCGGCAGTGAGCAGGTTGTTGTAGATCATCACTTCATCCAACCGACCGTTGAAGAAGCCACTGCTGCCGTTGGCAGAGCCAATGTGGAGCGGCAGGTCAGCCGGGATGCTCACTGTCTGGGTGAAGGTCCCCACGGTCACTCCATCTACATGGGCCGTCCACTTATCGTCATCCAAGGATAGGGCCAGATGGGTCCACTGACCGTTCGTCAGGTTGACAGGAATCGAGCCGATGCTGCTGCCGTTGTTGACCAGCAGTGCCTGGAGATTACCCTGTATTTGCCACTGGAAGCCGGTCTCTGTGCCGTCTGCCATGGCGAGCAGAGTGCCATCCGTGCTCAGGTTTGGCTGCACCCAAGCCATCAGGGTGCCAGTTGTCATCGTCAATCTGTCCTGGGCAGTAACAGCCAAGTCGTCATTGCCGTCAAATTGCACGGCATTGCCATGGAAGCCATCGACACCCGCCGTTGGGCAAGTGCCAGCTCCACTGTCGCAAGTCGCGACAAAGTGATATGTAGAGCTATCAATAAAAGTGGCTGCGCCACTTGCCTCTTCAAAGTGCATCTGCAAGAAGTTACTCTGCCACGGTAGGGGCACGTCGCTAACAGCGCCAGTGAGTATCGTATTGGTCGCTGAAATAATGCCGTTATTCACGCTTAGATCGGCATAGGGTCCGAGATTGTCGAGCTGGATTGTACCGACAGCGGTAGTGGTACTATTTCCGGCAAGGTCACTGACTGTGACCTCTACAGCATAGCCACCGTATGCTTGTGGACCAAGCGGATAATTGACCTGCCAAGTTGCACTACCATTATCACCGTCACTCGTGACTGTGGCGATTTGTGCACCATCGACAGTTGCACCGAGCCGGTCCAAAAGCTTGACAGAAACGCTTTCACTGTTCACACCGCTGACGACTGTGCCGGTATCGCTGAGTGTGCCAAAGAGCTGCTGAACACCATCGGCAGCGGGCACCATGGGGCCACTGGTCAGGCTACCATCCAAAGTCGCGCTCGGTGCTGTATCGTCTACATAGAGCATGTGGCTCTTTGTATCGGTATAGCCAACGACATCCGTTGCCACAGCGGTGATGTTATAGTTGCCTGCACCGGATGGTGTGAAATTATAGGACCAGGAACCATTGCCGTCTGCACTGTTGGCGGTTGCTACGGCGGTATAGGCACTGCCCGCGGGCGGTGTAATCGTGAATGAGACTGCTGACACTGCCGTATTATCTACGGCAGAGAGATGGAGCATCGTCGTCTCATTCGCCATATAGGTAGGCAGATCCAATGAGAGCACTGGATTCTCGCCATCGACTGTAAGCTGATGATACATAACGACGTCAAACCAAGACGCCTGATAGTTGTATAGCTCTTTGGCCTCTGTCCCAGACAGGTGAGTATTGTAGATAGCAAGCTCGTCGATATGACCAACAAAACCATCACCTACAGCCGTCAGATCTGTTCCACAGAGATCTTGGAAGCTCACCATGTTTGCCTGGGCGCCATTGACATAGAAATAGAGGGTGGTACTGGTTGCGCTTTCCTTGTCTATAGTCACCATCACATGGTTCCACTGGTCTTCTTTGAGCGGTATGCCCGAAAGGGTATCATCCGCAAAACAGATAGCTGTGCTACCACTACCTGTTCGTTCAGGTGCTGTAAAGCCAAGCGTCGTACCGTCCTCATCTATCCACAGTCGGAATTCATATTTATTGTTGACTTCACTCGTCGAGTTACCGAGGATGTATTGCCTTGCGCCGGTGGCCTTCGTCGGCTTCACCCAGAGGGCCATGCTGACGTCATCGCTGAAATTGGTCAGCGTGGGTAGCGTCAGCTTGTCGTCGCCATCAAAGACAGGTGCTTCACGCATCACGCCTTTGGCACCAGCAGCGGGACAAGAATCGCCAAGACAGGTTGCATCGCTGTCAAAGGGACCTTCATTGGCGAACGATGTCACAGTCAGATCTTCATCTAGATGCAGATTGAAGACCGGGGCTTCATTCATCACGTCCTTGATTTCGTCGCCAGTTAGGGCATCTTTGATGATCACCAAATGATCCAGCATACCGTTGAGATAGTTGGCGCTGTTAGAGCGGCCAATGTTGACAGTGCCCGTTCCCTGGAACGATGCGGTAACCGTCTGGTTCACTTTCTCTTCGCCATTGACAAAGATCGTCTGGCTTGGTTCAGTTTCGTCATTGCCACTGGTAAAGCGGAAGGCCAGGTGAACCCATTCGCCCGTGGCAACGTTGGTTGTCTCGGCCACTGCATAAGCAGACCCACCAAAGCTGAAGTACGGATTGCCGTTCTGTAACCCCAACTGTAGCTGCTGCAAGTCGCCGCTCGCATCAGTGCCCAGAATGGTCTGGCTACTGTTGGCATCACTCTTGACCCACGCCATGACAGTGAAGTCACCTGTCAATCCAAGCACCTTGGCGGTACTTAGGGCTACGTAATCGTCCGTGCCATCGAAGCGCAGCGCCTGATTGTTGCGACCCGGCAACCCGCCATCTGGACAGGTAGCACCCGCACAAGTGGCGTTGGCCTGCAGCGGTGACTCATCGGTAAAGATTGACTGCCCAGGTGGCTCATCAAAGTTTAGATCAAGTGTGCGCTGAGTCTCTGTATACAAGAGATCCACTTCGTCAGCCGTTAGCTCTTTGCTATAGATACGCATCTCGTCGAGATGTCCAATATGGCCATTTTCTGTGAAATTGCCTGTATTTCTGTTCACATACTGACCAAGGGTAAAACGCTTTAATTCCTGAAAATCCACACTGCCGCAACCAGAGCTGGACTGCACAAACTGGCCATTCTTATAGATGCTGACAGTTCCGCTGCCATCATAGGTGACGACAACATGTGCCCACTCGTAAAAGGGCAGCATTCCTTCAACCTCAATGCGGTTGCCCGGCAGACTCCAGTATTCCGCCTGTTCTGCATTGTACTCACTGGCGCAGCTCCCCAATTCGACAACTAGGGCAGAACTATCCAGCGTTGAGCGGATTTGAATGGTGATCGGGTCGCCATCCGGACCCAGTATTTCTTCTTCGTCCCAGAATTCAGTGTGATTCCAAAGTCCGAGGGTGTCTCCGGTTGTCGATTCTAACCAGGCGATTCCGCGATTTCCATTGGCACCGCCACTTGAGAAGCCACCCTTCTTGAGCCATAGGGAGAAGCTGAATGCGTTGTCAGTCCTCGCCATGGAGATAGTGCTGTCCGAACCGGGCCAATTTGATACGGCATTATCCCAACTACCATCCTGATCAAAGTATGGCGCACTGCCGCTGATGCCTTCGCCCGCTCGGTGTTCCGGTGCATCTTTCAGTAGATTATCCTGGTACTCCAGATCGCACTCGATTGCACTGGGCCAGCCACGAGATATCTCGTCATAATTGAGGCAGACGATATGCTCGTGACCTCCTCCTTGGACATCCCACCAAGTTGATTGCTGATAGGCTGCCGATTCATCATCAAAGTTGGCGTAGAAGACGAGTGATCCAAACAATTCTGCAACGTCATCCGCTGTAAACGCATAGTTATAGAGGGTGACTTCATCCAGTTCAAGAGAGCCACCACCGATCTGAATTGCCTCGTCGTTGCGCACGATGGGATTGACCGTAGCTTTTGTATCCAATTCACCATCGACATAGAGAGCCAGCTCTACACCGTTGTAGGTGATCAGCAGGTGGCTGACGTGATTCTGTATGAGACTTATCGTTCCAGCCAGGACCTGACTACCATCGAACTCGATATTGACGTGGCGTGAGGCATCGAGCTTGACGACCAGATCATTCAGATCCCGATAAAGCGGGATATTGGAGCTGTCCGACGTATCTAAGCGCATCTCCAGCGTGAAGGCATCTTGATTGAACGCATCTGAGTGCGCGGTGGTGATGAGATCGCCCGCGCCAAATGCAAGCGTTCCGCCGGTCGCTGTGGGGCAGG
Organism: Caldilineaceae bacterium; assembly: GCA_965228585.1. Lineage (GTDB taxonomy): Bacteria > Chloroflexota > Anaerolineae > Caldilineales > Caldilineaceae > JAHBVH01. The sequence goes on along the minus strand of CBDDHX010000001.1, from coordinate 1,924,744 downwards.
TTGCAGCGTCACAGCGAAAGTCGTGCTGCGCCATCGTCGCATCGAAGAATGTTGTGCTACCAGCTGCTTCATCAAAGCGCAGCGAGTAGGCTTGATCCACTGTCTCTACATCGGCAACAATCCCGGCCCGAATTGCCAGATTGTTGGTACCAACTGAGCCCACAGCGACTTGACCGCTCAAATCAACAGAGCGCAAAGGATAGAGCGGGCTGAAGATGTTCTGTGCTTGAAGCGTATCGACTGGATATTCGATCTCTAGCAGACCATCCATCGCCCGATTGTTTAGCTCATTCCGAACGGTGGCCGTGTACGCAAAGGTACTACCTTGCTTGGCGACGCCAGGAATGGCGGACTGTGTCTGAATACCCGAATCCAGAGAGAGTACATTTAACTCGGAAGTGAGATTCGGGTTGTAGCTGTAAACAAATTCTGCATTATCCAAAATTGTGTCGAAGTCACTGTCATAGAGAGTGGGATCCGCTGAGACGATCATCTGCATCGGTTGGCTGCTGTCGTCAAAATCGTAGGTAAAGAGCCAGCCACCGGTCCAGGTGGAACTGTCAGCAACAAATGGATTGGGCGCGCCCGAATGGTAGAACTCTGCACCATCCCATAGGCCGTCGCCATCACTGTCCTCACGGCGCGGATTGGTGCGGTAAAATACTTCCCAATAGTCCTGAAGGCCGTCGTCATCGGTATCGACAGATAGTGGGTTGGTGCCATTTTCCACTTCGTAGAAGTCGGAGAGACCGTCGTCATCTGAATCGGCATCTTCGTCATTCGGATCCGGCCCGTTGAATGCCCGGCTGCGCAATCCGTCTCCATCTGCATCTACCTGGATAGGGAACGCGGTTACACCGCCCCAGGCCAGTCGTTGCCCGCCATTACTGGCGCGCTGTAGCGACGCAAACTCGGCAAATGTGGCGGGAAAGATGTCGAAGACAAAGGTACTTAGATCGGTATTGACGGTCTGTTTTTGCCCCTCTTCGTCACAAGTGGCACTCTCATCTGCACCGATAAAACCCCAACATTCGATCACAGCGACGTTGAGAAATTCCGTGAGCACAAGCCCCGAGGAGCGATTGATGCCAGGCTCATCAAAGGGGAGATTGGCCGAACGGGCAAAGACGGCCCGATCATTTGTCCAGATCATTTCGTCCAGACTCAATGGATTCTCATCTTCTGTCCGCTCACGGGTTTGCAACGAATAATCAAAGGAAGAGCGGCGCATGATGTCGCGCAACCTATTACGGTCCAACTTGCCATTGGCATCCAAATAGCTACTACGCACGATTAGACGGTCCGGTTCGGCGAGGGTAACGGTGTTGGTCAGATCCATGGACAAGCCGATTCGGCCACCGGTGCTAAATCCACTATCGCTCACTGTCGGTGTATCGAGTGAGATTTGGATTCGATCATCTTGATCGAGATCTACTGTGACGTACTGATCGTAAATCAGATAGGTGATTCCATTGGCGGCTGCACTGCTAATCCCGCCACAGACCCATTCATTGACATCTTCGTCGATCTCTTCGCCAGAATGTTGAAGGGCAGTGCAAATTGTAGTAATGATCAGATCAATTGCCGCAATAATGGCAACGATGATCGTGCCAATGGGAAAGAGAATCGCGAGACCGGTCATGATGTAAGCGACAATTATCGTCCCTATTGTCTGTGCCACGAGGAAGTTACCCTGCAGCGATCCCCACTTAATATCCTGACTGGTCATGGTATATATCAAGACACCAACGGCAATGGCCACGGTGATGACAAAACCGATGATGGCACAAACCGCGTTGGCGTTATTTAGACTGCGCGCTGTAGCAGAAAGCGCACTTGCCCCTTCAGAGACAGTTGCGGCTTTATAGAAACTCACATAGTTGTAAAGGGCGTAGCTGTCAAATGCTGCACCAGCAAATTTTAACGTCGTCGCCACAGCAAAGGTGCTCTCTTCATCCCACCCCAGTTCGGCACCCGCGAGCTCGATACCAATTGCGGCAAAGGCAAGGAGCGCGCCCATATCCCACGCGTCGTCGGAGTAGTCGCCTACCAGATCGACCGACGCGACAATAAGACCGGGCAAATGTCTCTGTGCCGCCCGGTTAATACCTTTGCCCACAATACCCGAAGTCACCTGCGTTTCAATACTGTCGTCGAAGCTTGCTTCCATAGCGCCGACCGTACTCAAAATTGTGGCTTTTTGCGATAGGTTCGCCGTAAAGGTGGAAACAATCGCCTCACCCTCGGGTTCGATCACGACTTCCGAAGTGGATGCGGTAACGGCTGATATCAACTGAAGAAGATCACTGACCACTAGCTGCATCGGATTTTGATGATTCAGTGCCAGGTCACTATCCACGATGACGTCGTCACTGAACAGTTGACTTGTGCTACCGTCGCTAGAGAGCAGTTCGGTGATCGATGACAACCCGCGATTGAGAACCAGATAAAAATTCTTGGCTAGGTTGATTGCACCAAGGCGTGATAACTCTTCGTCGTCAGCCGGGTCGCCATCGCTCAATTCGGTTAGGATAGGCGTAGTCAACACAGAGGTCAGTTCGCTCTCCAAATGCTGGAGAAAGTTGTACAGGTCGTAGCTCAACCAGCTCGCCCCATCGTATTCGAATGCACCCCAATGCAAAGATGTGTAGACTAAATTCTGCACCCCGTCAAAATCAATGGCCACGTTCGAACCATTCGTTACCACAACCGAAGTGGCATCACCCAACGATATGGCTCGTTTTGCTTCCTCGCGGGCAAAGAGTAGTGTCACCGGCTTGCTCGCATCAGCACCATATGTATTCGTTAGCAGGGCCGGAATTTGTGTACTGATGAGTGTCTCCATTGCACTCGTTTGATCGGCGGCGCTACCGGACATAACCGACAATTCAGTGGGATCGATCCCCCAGAGTTGGTCGGTGCCCGCTCCATATACGCCGCTGGTGGCATCGAAGCGATTGATAATTTCGTCAATGTCGAAACGCTTGTTTGTATTATCTACTGGGTCGGTATATAGATTGCCAGCGGTGAACGTCTGCTGCAATCTGTAGGCAAGATACCAAAGACGATCTGCATAGGCGACAGCGCTATCCATCGCGTTGTTCTGCGCAATAATTGCCGTCTTGGTTCCCTGTTCTTCCGTTGCCGTCAGACTTGTGACGCTGAAATCTTCGTAGTAGACATGGAGGGCAGTTGTTCCCGAAGTCCAGTTGCTCTTGTCTGCGCACCATTCATCGTAGCTGACATCACTTGGCTGATTGTCCGTATCACAGGAATCGACAATTCCCGTCACATTCCAGATGAGCCGCACTTCATGTTCGCTGCCCCAACTGTCCAACATTGGCTGATAGAGCAGACGCGCCCCCCAAGCAACCGGTGTATCGCCAGTGTCATCTTCAATTACAGTCAACGGCACATACAGATAGATAGGGGCACCTGCTTCGGACTGTTTGGCTTCAATGCCATGGACGCGCAAGGCTTCACGATCCAGCCATTGATCAATGGAAACGGCTGCAAAGTCGTAGTCATCTGCAACCGAATCCATGATCGGTAATCCACCGCTTGGGTTGCTGTTTGTCGATGGCGCCGGGACGACCACCTCCAACATGGGCGTGGCCATCATGTCCCCATTCGCAAGGGTGGGATCGGGGTCTTCGGAATTGCTAAAGTCAATGAGCGTTGTATCAAATACACGCTGGATCTGACCCTGTTCATCATTGTCTGCCCAATCAAATACATTGTTGGTCAGCCAAAGGTGATCTGGCTCGGTTGGGCGCAGTTGAATATCAATCAGAATCGGCTTCTCACTGACATAGTTAGTAACGCTTAGATCGAGCTTATTGTGGGTGCCCGCAGTGAGCTCCCCCGTGTGATAGGGGTTGGCGTCAACAGTGTCTGGCACGCCATCGCCATCGTTATCAAAGTCGAAGACATCGGGTGTGTTGTCCCCATCTGAATTAGTACAGGCTGTTCCACTAGGTGTTATCAACGCTCCGGCATCGTTCACGTCGCGCAGTTCCGGACACTCCAGCGAATCGATCTGACCGTCGCGATTACTGTCGGGATGGAGCGGATCCAGATACCATTTGTTTTCACCCAACGTAAAACCAGCTACCTCCCTGCCGTCGCTGATCTTGTCTCCATCTGAATCAATTAACTCTGGATCGGTGCCCAACTCGAGCAATTCTATGCCATTGGAGAGTCCATCACCATCGCAGTCACCGCCAGAATCGGTCAGGTCGCACGTTGTTTGTTGGGCAGATGTGAAAAGGGTGGCCTTGGAAGAGTTGTTGGCGTTGGTTACAAGATAAGAAGGATGTGCCGCAGGTAATGGTGACGCCGCCAGTGGATTGAGCGAGGGGTTAAAGACCTTTTCCTCATTTTCAAATGAAAGTACACTTTCCCGCATCTCACGCTCTACTTCTGATTTGGCTATGCGTTCATCAAAATCCACACCAAAAGCATGGACGCGCTCTGCCTGTAGGAGTGGGCCGACAACCAGGGCAACAGCGACAGTCACACCCAGGGCCAATTGTAGCTTGCGAGAATGGCGGTACAGCCATAAAGTCAACAGCATCGACAGGATCACGAAAAGGAATCCCACTGCGCTTCCTGCTTGCTGCAACGCTACGCGTGAAATTCCAAAAACAGCGGAGGGATTTTGAAGCACAAGCGCGGGCTCTTGCCACAATGCTGCTGCACCAGATAATGCAGGCAGAGACCAGTCGCTAAAATCGGTTGTGACCTCAACCGTCCGCCAGTGAGAGGCATCGCGTTTGGCCGGGAATTCCATGTGAATGATCTGGCGGGCAGGCAGACCCTGATCGTCGAGCCAGAGTTCACCGTGCGCCGTTATGTCGGTAAGGCTTGCGGCCTGACCAAGACTCATGCCTGGTGGCAGCTCCCCGTTGCGTCGCATCTGTTCTTGCATCTGGCGCCGCATAAACTGGGCATACTTGGTACCATTAATGTCAAAGGTATAGCGGCTGTATGCATTGGGATTTGGTTCAAACGGTAGATAGAGAACATCGGTGCTGTTCGCACCCGATTCATTGCTATCTGGATGTGTACTGACGGCTTGAATATTCTCTGCCGCTGTAAGAAAGCCCAAGGGATCACCGCCGGGTGCAAAGATCTCGCTCGTATTGTCAACCTCTTCCCAAGGATCGTTTTCATCAAGACGGCCATATGTTTTGCCGTCGGCGAGCCGCATTTCAACGGTTCTGTTATCTGACTGCGACCAGATGCGCAACTCCATGGTCTCATTGTTCAGATCGAGCAGACCACTCGCCGTGATGCGCTGAGTGCGAGAAGAGCGACCGCCATTTTCGATGCGTGCCGTTGGATGAAGCGTCTGGCGCGCGTCGGCATAATATTCGTAGCGACCACTTTGCTTTGCCAATTGCCATGCCCGGCGAATGGGATCCGACCCAAAAAGCGATGATGGAGCAGATGATGATTGGGTACCATTCGTCACCTTCTCCTGATGACCAAAGTCTTGCACCAGCCGCCAAGCGCGATCAAACCGATGCTGAGCGGTCAGTGGCAGAGCAGCCACCAGTGAAGGCAACAAAAGTATGGTTATCAATCCAAGTATAGAAGCTACGACAAGAGTACTCTTCATCAACCGTTTGCGTGTCGACTTAGCCATTCTGATTTCCTTTGTCTGATCGGCGGAGAAGTTCATCCGTTGTCTCCGTAGATTTTGTAGACTGCACCGTTTGCAGTTCCCAAATTGCAAATAGCTCCTGTAGAGTACCCAAACGGGTCACGTTGCCACTCTGCACCGATTGGGCCCAGGGCCGCCAGAAACTGTCAGATGTGTCCTGCCAAAGACGGACGAGATAGACACTATGGGGTGCCTGATGGCAAGTCACGCTTTCGTGATGGGTGGTCATAGCAGTTTTGCGTGTTGCGCGGCTCATCCAAGAAGATAGGTAACGATTAAACTGTAATCAAGTCTTTCTAAACAGAGCAGTATTTGCATTGACGGCCCGGTAACCCCATGCCTGAATAATGCGTGGCAAGCTCATCAGCGTGCAAGAGTCGTGGGCAGATGTGTAGAGCGCTTCGGCGACCGACTCGATCTCTGCCGCGGTCGACAGCCCATCGATCAAGAGTTGGTCTGCAATGTTTTCCCAGGTGACGGCAGCCATCAACTTGGTCTCACCACTGATAGCCGCTGGCTGCTCGACATGAACTTGAACGTCGAGACAGTTGGCACCGAGCAAGAGTGACGGTATACGCAGCCCGATATCAGGGTCGCCACCCTGCCGGCGCACAATATCGTAATAAAGCTCGATATAGCGCTGAAACGGGGCAGAATGCGGAGAACAGAAGTGGCCGGAAAAATCGATATCTTCCACAACCAAGGCACCCCCCGGCTTCAAGGAGTACATTATGTTATCCAGCACGCCCGCTGGATTGGGCAGATGGGTTAACAAAAAGCGGCAGTAGATCAGATCAAAGCTACTGTCAATTCGAAAGGTATCTGCTGCTGCACATTGAAACGAGATGTTGGTCAACCCACTTCGCTCCGCCTCTTGTTGTGCAATATCCACAACCGTTTGGTCCACATCCACGCCGAGCACGCGACCGCTCGGACCGACGCGCTCGGCAAGTGCCCGCGTCACATCTCCGCCGCCACAGCCAATATCCAGGCAGGACCAACCAGGCTGAATACCCACGCGGCCAAAGAGTTCGGTTGTGCCCGGCTCCATGATTCGTGCCAGCAACCGCAGACGTTCTCGCCCGGCTTTGCCACCGCGGATAACATATCGAGATTGGTTCATGTCCACTCCTCCTCGCATAAGTTGACCGATTTGCCCACTACTGCGGGTAAGCCGGCAAGAGCAACTCGTCAATATCATGGATTGGAACCCAGACCAGTAACGTAGCCCGTTCCGTAGTGTGACTGCCAAAAGGTAGCTGTGATTCAAACAATTTATAGCCATCTTGTAATACGGCTGTGACGCCTGTCACCTGATAAGTCGGATCAGTGGACACAGAGAATCGCAGGATAGTCTTTTTATGGAGTTTGCGCTGTTTGGGTATCTTTTGTCTCAGTATAGGGATCGAACGCACCCGAATCGTCGCGCGAAGAGGTCGCTAACGCATTCGATTAGCCTCAAACACGCATTCGACCGTATCGAGCAGTTGCCAATGCGCCCAAAGAACGTCGGCATCGGTCTAGGTTCCATTGACAGTTTAAATTCGCGGGGGTAAAACCCGCTGCTAACCGAGCAAAGCCGTGTTAGCGGCTGCCTACGCAGCGGTTGGGACCACTTCTCACCGTTAGCAGCCCAATGGATTGGCGCTTTTCCCCCAATGTCAACGCGACCTAGACCCTATCCGCAAATTCGAGTGTGTGGCCAATTACAGTCCAGAGCAGGGCGAGGCAGCATGGAGAATTTGTGGGCAGACACCAACGCTCATCAGCCTATCGAACACACGATTGCGCGCACAGCCAAGCATGATGTTCGTTGAACGTTTGGGCACCGGCTGGTGACAGTGTATAATTTCTCATAGACGCAGCAGATTACATTGTTGAATTTGTTTCGAGGTTCTGTACCAGCCAGGCACATGGTGCGGCAAAGGAATTTCTGCTCCCGTCGCAATCAGTTTCCCCCTACCACGTGCCTCTACACACCGATTGATTTACTGTACCTAGCTGATTCACTGTACCTATCTGATTTACTGTACCCATCCGATTTACTGTAATTATCCAGGTAGAACCTTCGTCCCCGCTTTGGTTTTGTATCCGATGGGTACTTGGTTTGGCCTTTCGACAGATGCTCTCTTCAGCGCTAGCCAGGCTAGTTGCAATTTATTTGCGGTACAGATGCTTTTGAATAGGAATACCTCTGGAAGGCGCTCTTTACCGCGCCGCCAATCCTCAATCTAAAGTGGGCTCTGTTTGAAAACAGTAGTTCCGGCACGAGCGAAACCTACCGTTTTCAAGCCAACCGCACTGTAGCGTTACAGAATTCATATGACTCAGTTTGCGATCAATCTGCTCGGTACATTCCAGGTCAGAGTGAACAAACAATCCGTAACCAACTTTCACTCGGACAAGGCACGGGCGCTGCTAGCCTATCTCGCGCTTGAGCCCAAAGAGCATGCGCGTTCCCAGCTAGCTGCGCTGCTCTGGCCAGAGATCGGCGAGACGTATGCGCGCACGAACCTGCGCAATACGCTGCATCGTCTACGCCACACACTCAACACGGCCACGCCAGATGGTGCCAACCAACTACTACATGTAACGCGGCGGTCCATCCAATTTATTGGGGGGAAGAGAGCGGTGGATGCGCTGCGCCTGCAAGCGCTGCTGGAAAGCGCGAGCACGGCCACCACGGCCCGCCTCGATCAGTTGACCAAAGCAGCCGAGCTCTATCAAGGGGAACTGCTGGCGGGCTTTGCAGTAGCGGATGCGCCGCCATTTGAAGAATGGCTTTTGTTACGCCGTGAGCTGCTCCACCAGCAGATACTACTTGCCCTGCAAAGACTAGCCACAGAATACGAATCGTCGGGCGACAACGAGCAGGCGTACGAAACGGCCAAGCGTCTGCTAACGTTTGAGCCCTACCGCGAAGAAGTCTCGCGCCTTGTCATGCGCTTGCTGGTACGGCTGGGCAAATCTGATCAAGCTTTGCAAGTGGCAGAGCAACTGCGTCAGCGGCTGCACAGCGAGCTCGGCGTACAGCCATCAACTGCTACGCTGGCATTGGCAGAGCAAATTGCGGCGGGCGCTCACGAAGGAATGCAGAGAAGACAAGATCTCAAGCCGGTTGTGGGAGCTGAACGCGTCGCCACGTCCCTGCCCGCGCTAGCTCTGCGCGAAGTTCCTGACCCGGGATTCTTTTTTGGTCGCAAATCAGAACGGCAGCAAATTATCCGTTGGCTGTTGCACGAGCACTGTCGCATTGTGACAATTCTGGGCATCGGCGGCATAGGAAAGACGAGCTTGGTCGCGCAGAGTGTGCGCGAGCTTGTCCAGCGAGCGCATGGCACTCGAATCGATCTTGTGCTGTGGCGTTCGCTGGTCAATGCACCGCCTCTATCCGAACTGCTGCCGCCGCTGCTACAAATTCTCTCGGATCAGCAGTTGCGCAATGTGCCAACTACTCTCGATGACCAGCTGCGCCTCTTGTTGGGGTATCTGCAGAATAAACATGTGCTGTTGGTGTTGGACAATCTGGAAAGCATTCTAGAAGCGGAACGCGCCGGTGTATACCGTCCTGGCTATGAACCGTATGAACAACTGATTCAACAGATGGCAACCCATGCTCATCAAAGTCATCTGCTCTTAACCAGCCGCGAGCAATCTCGCAGCTATACCCGCTTTGAGAAGGATGGTTTGCCGGTCCGCTCGCTGATGTTAACCGGGTTGGATGATCATGCGAGCCACGAATTGATCAGGCAGCGGGGGTTGGTGGGCCATGACGATGAAGAGGAGATACTGATTGCCCGCTATGCAGGTAATCCCCTGGCACTCAAACTGGTAGCAGATACCGTCGTGGAGATTTTCGACGGTGACCTCAATGAATTTCTTACCGAGGAAACGCCGGTCTTTGATGATGTACAGGATATTCTGGATCAGCAGTTTGCCCGTCTCACGGATCTTGAACAGGAGATTCTCTTTTGGCTGGCCGTGGAGCGGGAAGCGTTGCCCCTGTCAAGCTTACGCAAAAATTTTCTGGAACAGCCTTCGCAAAGAGCGCTCGTGGAAGCACTGCGTAGCCTGCAAAGACGCTCGCTCATCCAGCACGATGAAGCCGGTTTTGGTCTACAAAATGTGATCATCGAATATCTCACCAATCGCCTCGCGGTGGAAGCGAGCCACGAGATCGCCAGTGCCAACTTTGATCGTCTGCATCGGCAAGCATTACTCAAGGCCCAAGCCAAGGTCTATGTGCGCGAGAGCCAAGCCCGTCTCATCTTGAATCCAATCGGCGAAAGGTTACTTGGCATGTTTGGCCGCCGCGGTTTGCTACCTCACATCCAAAACCTGCTCAACCATCTGCACAGAGAGAGAGCGGGCATGCCCAGCTATGTCGGCGGCAACTTGCTCAACCTACTGCTGCATTTAGAGATCGATGTGCGTGGGCTCGATCTGTCTCAGCTCAGCGTGTGGCAGGCCTACCTGGCAGGAACCACACTGGTGAACGTCAACTTTGCCCGTGCCGATCTAGCGCGTTCCGTCTTCACAAATACGTTTAATCGGGTGAAGGCCATTGCAATGAGCCCAACTAGCAAGCTCCTGGCCCTTGGCACAGATCACGGCGGAATTCGGCTGTGGCGGCTGGCCGATGGGCAACTGCTGCGGATATTACAAGGACATAGCGGATTAGTCGTCTCGCTTGCTTTCAGTCCCGACGGATGTCGTTTGGTCAGCTGCAGCCAACTGGAGAGGACGATCTTTATCTGGGATGTGGATTCCGGCCGGGTGCTACATACCTTGCACGGTCATCATAGCGGTATGCTAACCGTTGCCTTTAGTCCCGATGGTGAGCTGATAGCCGCTGGCGATGAAAAGCAGACGATTTACCTCTGGAATAGTTGGTCTGGAGAGCTGCTCGGTACGCAAAGAACGCCTGACGAGTGGGTGCAGAGCCTCGTCTTTCATCCGAACAGCGACATACTTGCCAGTTGCAGTCGGAGCCACAGTGGCTATTTCCTATGGCGCATAGCATACGCAAATGGCCACAAAACCGAAGATGAAATCTATCATTTAATTGATCAGGTACCAGGACCAGGGGACGATGGTGGAATTTATGCTTTGGCGTTTAGCCCCGACGGTTCGCTACTTGCCGGCGGCGGTACCAACCATTCGATCTACCTGTGGGATGTTCAGACCGGAGACATCGTGAAAACGTTGCGAGGCCATGCGAATTTCATCAGAGCACTGGCTTTCAGCCCAGATGGCAAGGTACTGGCCAGCGGCAGCAATGATTTTAGCGTGAGATTGTGGGATGTTGCTCACGGCCAGGTCTTGGATATCTTGCGATACCACACCCATCAATTATGGGCGGTTGTCATCAGTGGTGATGGTGAGGTAATGGCGAGTGGTGGCAGCGACGGAATGGTCTGCCTTTGGGATCTAGGTTCAAGCCAGCATATCCGACTAAATCGCGTTCTAGATGGCTATACGGAGCCGATTTACGCGCTTGCCCTCAGCCCGGATGGCAAACGACTGGCAACCGGTGAAAGCAATGGGGTTGTGCGGATACGGGATGTTGAGCATCTGCCCGGCCCGATTCAAGCAGAGAAGACCCTCATCGGCCACGAGGCACTGGTTGATGATGTTGCCTTTAGCCCGAATGGTCGCTGGCTGGCGAGTGCATGTCAGGATCAAACGGTGCGCCTTTGGGATATTGATGCGGGCAAAAATATGGATACGCTACACGCTCCAGGGAGTGATGGAATTCACGTTACCTTTCATCCCAGTAGCAACCTGATGGCCTACAGTGCAGGAATTGAAATTTATCTTCGAGATCTTACATCGCTAGGTACCGAGCAACAGATGCTCAGCTTGAAAGGACACGCCAATTTTGTGCACCATTTGCACTTCAGCCCAAACGGCGAGTTCTTGGCAAGCTGTGGCGGAGACGATACCGTACGCCTCTGGGAGCTAGCAACCCACGAGTGCTTGCACGTTTTTGATAAGGTCGGCAAAGACTTTTGGTCGCTTAGCTATAGCCCCAGCGGCAGATTTTTAGCAGGAGCGGGTCGGGATGGCATTTTTATCTGGGACATGCACACGCCATCGTTTCCGCTGCGTCCTTTCCACGCGATGGCCCGGATGACGAGCGTGCGCGTCATTGCATTTAGCCCCCAGGGCAATCGACTGGTGAGCAGCGGCTCCGACCGTCTGGTTCGCATCTGGGACATTGGCACTGGCCAGGAACTTCATCAACTAAGTGGTCACAGCGCCGATGTGACATCAATCGCCTTCACCCCGGATGGTGAAGCGGTCTTGACCGGTAGTTACGATGGCACCATACGGTTGTGGCACGTTGATTCAGGCGAATGCTTAGACATTATTCGCAAACCGGGCCCCTACGAGGGCATGAATATCAGCGGCATCACAGGCATTACCGAGGCACAGCGAGCTGCGCTCAAGACGCTGGGTGCGGTGGAGAATTGATGGATATTCGCAGCCGATTCTCAGTCAACGACCAGAGCACGACGACCTGTACATGCTGGCCATGCGGTTATTTCACTGATCAGCATAACAAATGTACCTGCTCCATGAACACGGTCCAACGCTACCAGAAGTGGATCGCTGATCCGCTCATGGATCGCATCGATTTTTATCTGGCAGTGCAGCGGGTGCCCGACCAGAAGCTCGAAGCGGCTGGGACCGGGGAAAGCGCAACGGCGATCCGTGCGCGCGTGGCCGCGGCGCGCCGCGTGCAGGCCGAGCGCTTCGCTCCACGCAATCGGCCCCACGTGCTCGTCAACGGCGACATGGGGCCAGCAGAGGTGCAACAGTTTTGCGAATTGGATGAAGCGGGGAAGAATCTGATGCGGGTCGCGGTGCAGCAGATGAACCTGAGTGCACGCGCCCATCACCGCGTGCTCAAGCTGGCACGGACCATTGCCGACCTGGCGGGGGCGATGAGGATTCAGCCGCCCCACCTGGCCAAGGCGTTACAATACCGCTCACGGGAGATTATGTGAGCGGTTGATTTGATCCAATCAACTCTGCGATGCTACATCGGCGGTGGATTGCACCCTTGCGGCTCCCCGAAAGAGCAGGGCCGAGCCGACAAAGAACGCGACGAAGAGACCGGTAATGGCCAGGACTTCGACCGCGGCTCTGTAGGTGGGAACGAAGCCGGCGATCAGCGCGATCACGGCGACCACGACCTGGGCCAGTGCCATTGTCAAGAGTGTGCGGGCCATACCACGCGGCTGAAAACGGGTGAGAATGGCACCGATCAGGCCGACAGCGAGCACGCCCCCGTACATCCAGTTGGCCACGTTGTTTTCGCTCCCAATGATGCCAACGGCGCCGTTCACCCAAATGAGCAGCAGTACTGCCGCGAGCGCGACGCCAACACCAGCTCTATACAGAGTGTTGACGCTCTTGCGCACAGCGAACTCATAGGCAAGCCCCGTGCCGGTGAGGAGAACAGTGGCGAAAGCAAAATCCGCCACGCTCCAATTCACTTCATCTGTCAATTGCATGGCAACCAGCGGCAACAACAACACGAGCAGTACCCCTGCCCAAAGTGCCATTCGCCAACGCTGTTCATACCATTTTCCATGCTTCTCTACGCTGCTGGTCATTATCTTACCTCCATAAACAAAGCTACTGTTCAACTTATAGAGAAAGCAAATAAACCTTGCACCTTGCGGAGTGCGCATTCTCTACTGCGCACGTCCAGCGTTCTCTAACGCTAATTCCACGATTGTGCGACTTTCAAATGATTTCTCTATTAGTCTGGACTCACACAACTTGTCGCGAAGAGCCACCAATCGCGTTGCCTGCTCTCCACTGGTACGCTCTGCTCGGTGCGTGAGTCATGTTGGTATCTCGCCGTAGATTCTCTGCGCCAATCATCAGCACTCGACCAGATGTGGGTATCACAGCCGAATGTACGGCGAGACTCTTACACCACGGTGACTGTCGCTTATCGTCAGTCCCTGTCGCTCAGTATAGTACCCGCAATCTATACAGCCAACCGCTCACGTGGGGTGCAAAGTGCACTCAAGTGCGTGAGCAGTGCAGAGAGAGCCAGCGAAGGATAGAGCCAACTTTTCCAGGGCAGAATTGTCAGATGCTCTCCAGCAGCCGCGAGTGCAGCGGCGCGCCGACCGGCACTCAACCGTGATTTGTCTACCAACCGTTCGAGTAGGGGTGCGTACCACATTTGGGGCAGAGACCAGACGCGCAATCTGCTCCTCTTCTGTACGTCCCCGAAAATGGGACGCACCCATCGAGTAGATTCAGGATCTGCACACCACTGCTCTGTTGCGCATCGCTGCCGACCCTCTTCATGGCAGCATAGGTACAACTTGCCAACAGAGGCTATCAACCGTTGCAGCAGTAGCTGCTCTGACGGTGGCAACAGGTGGTAATTGGGATGAGTTTCTGCAGGCTTGTTTTGGGGATGCTATTGGTGGTTTGCCTGCCAACCATGGGCCGGCGCGCCGGGAGTGGGAGAATCTGACGCAGCGATCCTGTTGCCGAGCATTGCACGCGAAAAAGGATCTGCCGTCGCTCGACAGCAGATCCTTTTTCGCTACACAATGACCCTGTTGACAGAGTTAGATTGCGCTGTACTCGGTTTGGAAGTATGTCATCACCCGTTCATACTCGGCGATCAACATGTCGGAGCGGGCCATGATTGCCGGCAGATCGTTCTGATAGCAGAGTTCATCCAGTTCTACAGCCATGGCCGCGAGCCGATGCGCCCCGATTTGCGCGGATCCAGAGCGAAGCGTATGGGTGGCGTGTTGAATGCTGTCCATGTTCTGTGTTGCCAACCCATGTTGAAATGTGTCAATGAGTTGGGGTGTGCCGTCGAGATAGAGCCGAACCAGTTCGGTTGCCATCTCCGCGCCGCCATCCCCCATCAGCGCTGCAAACTCCCGCAGTGCCACGGGATTCACGGGGCTTTCTCTGTTACCTTGTGCACTGGGTGCAGCAGCGCTAGGCGTGCTCTCCCAATGGGGATGCGCTTTCTTTTCTCCTGTCAAACTCTGTTTCAACCGTTGCAGGACGTTCCCAAGCTCTTCCAGGCGCAGCGGTTTGCTGATGTAATCATTCATGCCAGCGGCCAGACAGCGTTTCCGATCTTCATACATGGCATTTGCCGTCATCGCAATGATGTATGGCTGTGGTTTCTCCGCATTGGAGCGAATGACGTGCGCCGCGGCCAACCCATCCATTTCGGGCATGTTCATGTCCATCAGAATCAGATCATAAAATTGACGTTCCAAGGCATCGAGAACTTCCATGCCATTGCCAGCCACATCCGCCGTGTAGCCATATTTGGACAAAAAGCCCAGCGCAACATGTTGATTGACCAAGTTATCTTCCGCCAACAAAATGTGCAGCGGCAGACTATCGGCAAGATCGGGGATCACCTGTGGCGTGCTCACGGATTGCAGCTGCTTTGCCCACTTTCCATAAATAACAGTTACGAGCGCATCGTGCAGATGCGAGGCATGCAGTGGTTTCGTCACGGTGACAATGTACTCATCCTGTTCAGTAGCACGATCGCCCAGGTTGACCAGGAGAATTAGCGGGAAAGTCTCGCCCAGTGCCTGCCGTATCAGCGTGAATGCTCTGTCGGTTCTGGCGCAGAGCGAGCTATCCACAATCACTGCATCAAACTCTTGATGCGCTAGCTCAGCTTGTGCCTTTGCACAGGTAGGTACCGTTGTCAACGAAACCGACCAAGCCTGCAGATGCTGCTCCACGAGTCTTTGCATGGTGGCATTTTCGGCGAGCAACAAGACCCGTTTTTTGCTAATGCGGCCAAGATTCATGCCGCCATAGAGGCGCGGCGCGGGATTACCCGCTGTCGCAACCGGCGGCGAAATTGGCAACTGCGATTGGCCCGCAACGTGTGCCTCGATCGAAAAGTAGAAAGTTGTCCCCTCACCAACGCTGCTCTCCACCCACATGGTGCCGCCCATGGCCTCTGCCAAACGTTTGCTGATGGCAAGGCCCAGGCCGGTGCCACCAAAGCGGCGCGAGATCGAGGCATCGCTTTGATGAAACGATTGAAAGAGATGGTCGATGCGGTCCGCGGGGATGCCAATGCCAGTATCTTGCACGGCAAAGCGTAGCTGACAACGATCCTCGTACCGCTGTTGCACTGAAATCGAAACCGTCACTTCGCCCTGTGGCGTGAACTTGATGGCGTTGCCGACTAAATTGGTGACAACCTGACGCAGGCGAGCCACATCTTGAACAAGTTGAAGCGGCACGTCTTCGTCGAGGAAGTAAGCCAGGATCAATCCTTTTTCTGTGGCTTGAGGCGCCACCAAGTCGAGCGTCTGTTCGATCATGCTGCGTATGCCGAAACTGGTTGCTTCCAGCTCCAACTTATCCGCTTCGATCTTCGAGAAATCAAGAATCTGGTTGATGACAGTGAGCAGCGCGTCTCCGCTGCTCCGAATCGCACTGACGAGATTTACCTGCTCCGCGTTTAACTCGGTGTCGGATAAGAGTGTTGTCATGCCCAGAACACCGTTCATTGGCGTCCGCAATTCATGAGTCATGGTGGACAAAAAAGCACTCTTGGCTTGGCTCGCTGTCTCGGCTGCTTCTTTTGCAGTACGTAGTTCTTCCTCTATGTTCTTTTGCTCGGTAATATCCTGGAGTAGCGTGGTTAAGACTTGCTGGCCATCCTGCAGCTCATGGGCTACTTTTTTCACCAACAGGTGGTGCTGTTTTCCTGTTGGACTGGAGTAGACCAATTCTGTTTCAACTGACTGGCCAGTAGAAAAGGCATGGTGATCCTGTGACTTGAAGTGGAACGCATCGCTTGCAGAAGCGACATCATCAGCCGTCTTGCCAATGAGTTCGCTGGCACTCTTACCGACGAGCTGACAAAATGCTTCATTCACTTTAATAAAGCGACTGGCTTCATCTTTCACCACAACGGGATCGGGAACGGTATTGAGAATGGCTTCCGTAAACCGGACAGAATTACGGAGTTGGCGTTCCAGTTCCTTACGGTCGGTAATATCGAGCGTGGTGGTTACCAGCACCTTCGTCTCATCGGGCAACGTGGTTGGCATGGCACGGACCAGAACATCTCCCTGCGAACCATCTGGATTTGTATACGTTTCTTCACTTTCAAATAATGTGCCGGCAGCAAAGATGCGATCGGCTTGCTCTTCATGGGCAGCAGCCAGAGACGCTGGCATCAGATCGTGGTCACGCTTGCCCAACAGGTCCGCTCGGCTTTTACCAGCGTATGTACAAAATGCCTTGTTTACCTGAATATATTTGTGAGATTCATCGCACACGAAAACGGGAACGGGAATCGCATCCATGAGCGATTGCAACACATTGGCCGACTGTCTCAGTTGTCGGCTCATGGCCTTGCGCTCGGTTATATCCCGGAGGATGCCGAGCAACGCGGGTTTGCCCTGATATTCAATGTCGGAAATGCTAACCTCAACATGTACGCGGCTCCCATCTTTGCGCAGCAAGGAAAGCTCGTAATGATCTGGCGTTGGTGCTCCCGACGAGCGCTGACGTTGCCATTCCCACAAGTTGGTCCGCTGCTCTTCAACCACGAATTCCTCGAGGCGCGCGCCCAACATTTCTGCCTGTGAACAACCCGTCAATATTGACATACAACGATTCACGTAACAGACGGTACTTCCCCGCGCGATAAAGATCCCGTCATTGGCGCAGTCCAATATCTGCTGATATTGTGCATGAGTCACGGGATGGCTCGGCCGCCGCGCCCGGCGAGTGAGCAGGACGCTAGCTGTTATGGCCATGAGAGCAATGATGACGGGTGTGGGTATGAGTGGCAGCTGCCGCAAGAGCGCTGCAGCGAAAATATTCAGTGGTTCGTAGAGCAAAAAAAGTAGTTGAAACACCATGTCCTGTAGGGATCCTTCCGGATTCCCCGCACCTCAATTAGAGGAAAAGTGACGAAAAGAGTGATGTTTAGGGGTCATATACATTGGATACCTGCTCCCTCCTCTGACGAGCTCCAGACGTTTGCGCCATTCCAATAGCCAGGGTGCGCCAACGCAAGCGCGGCATCAAGACGAACAAATCTTTCAATGTTCTGTCAAAGCAGCAGAAACAGTGTATCAGGAATAGAGCGAGTTATCATGGTACTTTTGGACTATCATTTTAGGCATTTACCACGATGAAAAGATTACGACTTTTATTTTCTATTCTTATTTTCTACGCTTATTTTCTGCACCGGTAAGGCCGTCTGCTGCACTTCAATGCAACCACTTGCCACTTTGCATGCGCCGTCGCAGCTGTAGCGACAGATCTGCTGCAACCGCAGGCTGCTCATCCACAATGTTGTGTAGTTCAGTGGGATCGTTCTCCAGATCATACAACTCGTTACAATCGTTGTAGTTCTCGATGAATTTGTGCGTGCGCGTGCGGATGGCCCGAAAATTCCGCATTGATGTCACCGTGGCGTTACGGTGCTGATTTGTAGTCACCGTGGCGTCGCGGTGCTGAGTAGCAATCTCCGTCAGCAACGGTTGGATGGAGACAGCATCAATGTTCTCCAGTTGGGGCACGCCAGCCAGATCACAGATGGTCGGATTGAGATCGGCCAATTCAATCAACGCATTTGATCTGTGGCCAGCGGGAATGCCCGGCCCAGCCACCAACAGCGGCACCCGCAGCGCCTGCTCATAGGCCACGCTCTTTTGATAGATCCCGTGATCCCCCAACATCTCGCCGTGATCGCTGGCAAAGATGACGATGGTCTTCTCCAGCAGACCGCGCCGCTCCACCGCGGCGAGGATCTGCCCGATCTGATCATCGATCAACTCAATGAGCGCACAGTATTGGCGGCGCACCATGGCTGTGTTCTCTGCATCGCGCGCCGCGGTCCGGCGCTGAATCCACGCAGGTCGGTCAGTTTCTGTCATGGGAATGGCAGGGGGCATTGGCGCGTCGCGCCAGCGGTCGGCATAAGCGGTTGGCGGATCAAAAGGATCATGTGGCCCCACGAAGCTGACAAAGTAGTGCCAGGGAAAATCATCGGGCACATTCTCGATCCACTCCACCGCGCGTTGGCCGATGTAGGTATCTTCAAACGCGTCGGTTGGCAGGGGCGAATCCTCGGATCCCGTCTCGACCCAGCGGTTGGCATGGTCATGTTCGCGCCCGCGGACAAAACGATTTTGATAATCTTCACTGAAGCGCTCGAGCAGCCCCCGTTCTTGCAGAAAGAAGCCGTAGGGACCCAGTGGGCCGGCAGGGCTAGCCGCGTGCATCTTGCCTTCTGTCTCTTCGGGGTGGGTAAAGCCCCAGCTATATGCCACGGGGCGATCCCCGTGACGCCCATTGTAGCTATCGGGTTTTGCCAGATCGAGCTTGCCCACGCAGCCCACGCGATAGCCGTGATCACGCAGCTGTTGATAGTAGGTGGGCACTCGGTGAGATAGGAAGCTATCATTGTCATGCGGAGCCACTCGATGGGCCATCAACCCCGTCGCCAGCGAGATCCGTGAAGGCGCGCAAATCGGGCTGTTTACCATGCAGTGGGTAAAGCGCGTGCCCCGTTCGGCCAACCGATCCAGGTTGGGCGTGCGCACGAAATCCGCGCCCGCACATCCCAGGTAATCAAAACGATGTTGGTCATCCATGATAAAGAGAATGTTTGGCTGGTTCATCTAACTCCCCCGTAATTGTTGCACTGTGCCCTTGCTGGCGCATCGCGCGTTGTCGCCACGCGGCCCGACATCCGGCGGCTGCGTTTGCAATCTCAGATTTCCCATAAACAATGTATTGGCTCCCGTTGACATTTGGGAGGTCCCATCAGCGGATTTCCACTCAGTAACTGTCCGCAAACAACAGGGTCACAGCGGTTGATGATTGAACGGAGCAGGCTTCAGCCTGCGTCGTTTGCCAGCCCCGTGCATTCATGCCGGGGCGGTCATTGCTCGCCACGAACGGCAGGGCGGTTTTGAACGCATGAAGGTGAATCAGCACGCTACATTGCCAACCTAAAGACGGACCGTTAATTAGTGGTTGAGATCGCTGCTCACGGCTAGCAGCGGGATTTACCCCCGCGAATTTGCAATGTCAACAGCCGCTAGTACATCCTGGCATAAATCAGGCCAGATATATTTTGTCCTTTGTGCTCGAGTTGTGTGGCCTGATTTACTGCCGTGGTATTTACGCCCAACTGTACTAGCGATAGACGGCCTGGATCAGGGCGCGCATGTAGCCGACGGCAAAGGCACGGCCCGCCCACCAACCGATCTCACCCTGTGGGAATTCGGGTGTGTGATCCATCATGAAGGGGCCGTTGAAACCAATGTCGCGATAGACTTCCATCATCCGCACCATGTCAACGTCGCCTTCATCAATAAAGACTTCTTGAAAGTTGTGGGGCGTGCCGCGCACGTTGCGAAAATGCACATAGACAATCTTGTCGAGGCCACCAATTCTGCGAATGGCCTGCTCCACATCGACACCCATTTCCGTCACGCAGCCCTGACAAAAGAGCATGGCGTTGCTGCGGCTGGGCACCAGATCAAAGATGCGCTGATATTGATCCAACGTCGAGACAATGCGTGCCGCGCCGCCCAATGGCTCGGGCAACGGCGGATCGTCGGGGTGCAGGGCCATGGTCACCCCGGCCTCTTCGGCAACGGGGATGACTCGCTCCAGAAAATAGGCGAGATTCTCCCACATCCGCGCTTCGTCGATCTGCTTTGCTGGGTGGTGGGGTGGGTCTCGCATCAGTTCGTCATAGACAAAGGTGCTGTAGCGCGCATCACCCCGGCCCACGGTCGGCGTGGTGCGAAAGTTGCCAATTGGCTTGAAATTATAGCCCATGGTTGGAATGCCCACCGCGCCCAGATTGCGCAAGATCGTGCACCAGGCTTCGATCTTTTCGTCGCGGTCGGGTAGCCCCAGGGTAATCTCATCCCAGCCATTGCTGGCAATGTTGTTTAGCTTCAGGCCATGCTTTGCGGCCAGCTGGCGGATCGAGCGCCAATAGTCGGTCCGGTCGGCACCGTCGCGCATGTCGGGCGAAGGGTAGATGGTCAGATAATCGACACCGATCGCCTTGAGAAAGCTCAATCGTTCATCACTGACCTGTTCCCAATGCAGTTGTTCTTGAATGTACATAGATTTGCAATTCCTGTTGAACCTAAAAGATAACTCCCCCAAAGTCGCCCAGTTACGCTCGTCTAAACGTACACATATTCGTGCGACTTTGCAATGGGTGTCCGTACGTTGCTCCCCGGTTGCCTTCCAAGCGCGTGGTAGAGGATTTCTCTGCGCAATCACGCTCGTGTAGAGATGGGCGGTAGCAACCTGAATTATTGAAGTTGAAAATCGACCAGAGATTGTGTGCCCTGGAAAATATAACCGTCGTGTCCAGTGGCCAGCGTCGCCTCAATGATGGCTTCAATGCTGGGACGTGGCCAATCATGCGGCGCGCCGCCGCCCTGAATAATTGGGTAGGACGGAATGCCGGCGGGCAATTGTAACCGTGCCTTGGCCAGATCCAATCGCAACAGATCCACCAACGGGATGTGACGAAACTCGCAATCCGGTTCGTGCCAGGCAAACTCGGCCAAGCTCTTGGGCATAGCCAGCTGATCATAGCCAGCAAAGCGATAGACCATCTCCAGTGCATCGGATTCGTGAATGTTGGGGTAAAGCTCCAGCAAAAACTGGGCAGAAGTGATGCAAGTCCACATGGGAAAGATATCGACATGCGAGAGCAACGGGCTGGCAAAGTCAGAAAATTCGTGCCACTGCGATTGGTTGTGGCCGGCCAGCATGGAGAAAGAAGCTGGGTAGGTATCGGCCCCAAAGAGAAAATCCTCACCAGCGGCTTGGTGCACGGCAGCGTGCAGACGTTTGAGCTTGCTGCCCAGCAGATCGGCCCGAAAGCGGAGCCAGTCGAGGACGCCGGGGCGCATCTCCAAGAGTTGCAGATAATCAAAAGGCCCCATGTCGTGGCGGGCAAGCTCGGCAAGGCGACGGCCATCGAGCTGCTGCAAGCGCGTGTGCGCGTGATGAATGTCGGCCTTCATCGCGGCCATGTCATAGCCCAACGCGGCGGCGGATTGCGCACAATCCGCGCAGGCACAGAGAAAGAGCCCCTTGGGAAAACTGCGCATGGGAAAGCGGGCATGAGTGATGTCAAGCCCATCAACACCATACTCGGTAGCCAGATAGGTGTAGACTGCCTCGTACCAGCGGTGATTCTGTTCCTTGCTCGGGCAGTACATAACGACATCCGCGTCGCTGGCGGTCCACGCACCCCCCATGAACCAGATTTCAAGACCCACATCACGTGCAATCTGGATCGCAGTGTGAACCTCCGCGTCGTTGCCACCGGCATTGACATGGGGGCCCACCGACTGCCGTGGATTCTCGAATTTATCGGTACAGGGCGAACCGTCGAAACGGCGGCAGAGAATCGATTCAATGTTTTCGTCAGAGGGAGGCATCTCATCAAAGGGGCTTTGTGCCAGCACATCGGGAGAGAGTTCCCCCGTATAGATCAGCACAACTAGGTTTAGATCCAGTTGATCGTGCAGCACTTCCAGATAGGTGGGATTGCGTACGATCTGTGTGGGTGTTAGATAAATGCCAATTCGTTTTTTGGCCATAATTGATCATCCTCTGCAATTGACTCAAGTGATGAGAACTCAAGTGATAAAGAACTCAGGTGATAAGTAATCGTCTCCACCGTGAAGCGCATTCCAGCACGTTGCTGCATCACGCGGTGAAGACGAGGGTAGCTCTTGACATGAATTTTTGACATGAATTTTTGACACGGGTCATTGACGCGAGCGATTGCAATGGCGGCAACCCATGTAGTCCAGGTGGCTACCTTCCATCTGCGCACGGAAGTGATTGCGACAAAAGAGTGCCGCCATCAGAAGATGGGACACAACTTCGATTGCGCATCGACTTTGTACCGAGCAGAGCGTGCAAAGCAGCAGTGCAAAATCGCGATTCGCGGTTGGCCCTGTCTCGACAAGCCGCGCGAGCCCGGAACGTGCGCGCAGCTCCACAGCGCTTTCACGAAGCTTGCGGTCGCTCTATTCCGTAGATTTGATAGCCATTGATTAATTTACCGCCATCAACCGCAATGCGCTCGCCGGTGATATAGCTCGATTCGTCCGAAGCGAGAAAGAGCGCGACGGCCGCGACTTCGGCAGGCAGGCCATTTCTACCCAGCAAGGTAAAGTTGGTCGGGCGTGGCAAAGCGTCATCTGGTTCGTGTGACTGAATGGGGCCAGGCGCAATGACATTGACGCGAATGTTGTGGGGCGCCAATTCCGCGGCCATACTCCGGGTCATCGATTCCACCGCAGCCTTGGCAGCAGCATAGGCAACACAGCGCGGCTGTGGCACCAAGCCATTAACAGACGAGATGTTGATAATGTTGCCCCGTCCGGCTCGCGCCATCACGCGCCCAACGATTTGGGAACAGTGCAAGAGTCCCGTCTGATTCACACTGATGACCCGATCCCACACCGCTGGCGAGACATCGAGGAAGGGTCCATTTTCGCCCAGGATCGCCGCGTTGTTGACCAGAATATCGATCCGCTCAAGGTGCGTCTCTGTCTGTTCCACCAACGCGGCTACGCTGGCTGCATCGGCGACATCGGTCTGGATGAAACGTGCGTTGCCGCCAGTCTCCTGGATCTCTTGAGCGGTCTGCGCGCCGCACGCTGCTTGCTGGTCGGCAATAACGACCGTGGCGCCTTCCGCGGCGAAGCGTTTGGCAATGGCACGCCCGATGCCACGCCCGCCGCCGGTGATGATGGCAACCCGATCTGATAGTTTCGACATAGTTCACTCCAAAGTAATGCTGATTGGTTAGGTTCAGAAGATTCCCGGCAGATCCATGCGCTTGGCCATGCGGTCGGCGACAAAGACCATCACCATTCCGATCAGGCCGTTGAATAGCCCTGCTGCCGTTGTAAAATCAAAGCGGGCGCGTTGGATGCCCACGCGATAGATAAAGGTCTCAATAATATCTGCCGTGGAGAGGATCATGGCGTTTTGCAAAATAAAGATTTGCTCGAAACCCACGTTGAGGAAGAAGCCAATTTGCAGAATAAATAGTGTGATGATGGTAACGGCCAACCCTGGCAGCGTCACATGGCGCATCAGTTGCCAACGGTTGGCGCCATCCATGATGGCCGCTTCATAGAGCGTGGGATCAATGGAAGAGATGGTCGCCATGTAAATTATTGCCAGAAATCCAGTCTCTTTCAACAGCGAAGAGACGATCACCAGCGGTTGAAAAAGTTCGGGGCGTTGAAAAAATGGAATCTTTTCGAAACCCACGACAACCAGCAAATTGTTGACCAGACCATTGGCGGGTGAGAGCACAATGTAGAGAATTGCCCCGTAGATCACCCAGGAGAGAAAATGGGGAACATAGACAACGGTTTGCAGCACATGCTTATAGAAGGCAAAGCGTATTTCGTTGAGAAAGAGCGCCAGGATAATGGGGGCGGGGAAGGTAATCAGCAACTTGAGCAGAGCAATTGAGACTGTGTTGCGCAACACACGCAGGAAGACCGGATCCATAAACAGGGATTCAAAATGGGTCAGTCCCACCCACTCGCTTCCCCAGATACCTTGCATGGGCAAGAATTTTTTAAAGGCAATGACATTACCAGCCATGGGATAATAGCGAAAGATAATGAAGAAGAGAAATGGCGGCACCAGCATTAGGTAGAGGAAACGATGAGTCCAGATACGGACAGCCAGATCTTGCCAGTAGCCCCGTTTTTGGGCGGTCATGCCCGTTTGGGTGCGGCTCGCTGCTGATGTTGCCACGACTGGATCTCCTTTCCGGGGTCGAATAGTTCGTCAAGTTCGGTCTGGTCGAGAGAGTTTGGGTGAGCGGTTGCGCGTCCCATGGGGAGGACCACAGGGGTCCTCCCTGGGTATCGGCAAATAACCACCATTGATCTAAATCTCGTTCACCTGTTCGGTAATTTCCAGGCCGCCATTGTTTTCGAAATAGCTGACCCACTCGGTCCAACCCTGATCCAAATCAATCGTGCCGGCAACGGCTTGTGAAATAAATTCACCAAAGCGCGTCTGCAAGCCGGGCCAGCTCTCCTTATCGGCTGCCACGGGGCGCTTCTTCTCGGTGATCCGGATGTATTCCTGCGAGAGCGCTTTCGCATCCAGGGCAGTCTCTGAATATTTGGCTTCGATCATCTCTTCAAAATGCGTCTTCATATCCGGGGGGAAGGTCGCAAAGAGTGAATCGACCTGACCCAAGGTTGTCCACAGGCCATTAAATACAGTGATATCCTGCACCTGGTTCTGCAGATCCGTCCAGGCCTCTCCCATTTCCGCTTTCTCGGCGGGGGTGAATTCCACACACCAGCCATTCTCATTGAGCCCCTTGTTGGTCACGTCAAGATGACCTTCGCAGATGACTTGGGAAGCAATCTCGGGCGAGAAGAACCAATCGATGACACGCACACAATCTTCGGGGTATTCGGCTGTGACGGGGATCACATAACACCAGGGCCAGCCTTCGCCGGTAAAGCCGCGGCCCCCGGGGCCCTCCACCGCGGGACCACCAACAATCTCAGCATTTGGCTCTATCGAGCGAAGCTGAGTTGTGTTGCTGTCGAGTGACGACCACGAGGTGTAGACATTGCCAGCAATCCCCCCGCGGAAAGCGTTGTCTTTTTGGCCCAAGGGGATGCTAATGGAATCAGGGTGAAAATCCCCGGCGGCCCACATATCGCGCATGTAGCCCAAGGCTTCTTTCATTTGAGGTTGAACCCAATCCAGTTCCAGTTTGTCGTTGCGCATGCGCCAGAAGCCATTCAGGTGATGGCCCACCGCTACGCCAAAGGCATGGAAGAGGTCATCGTCAAAGCGAATCGTGTTGTACAGCAGCCGACCATAGGTATCGTCTTGGCCATTGCCATCTGGATCGCCGTGGCTAAATGCATTCAACACCTCTTGATATTCGTCGATTGTTTGGGGCACGTCCAGCCCCAGTTTGTCCAGCCAATCTTTGCGATATTGCGTCAACCAAATGTTGAGATCATAGATATTGTGGGTGACGGCATACTGCTTGCCGTCATAGATGGTTGAGTCCCAGGCTTGGGCAGGGGTTGCCGCGAGAATATGTTGGCCATGTTCTTCCAACATTGGTCCCGTTTCAATAATAATCTCGTTCTCCATCATCAAGGGGATGTCGTTGAACGCGTTGCAGAATTGGAGATCGGCCAAATCACCACTGGCGATGGCAAGCGGGATCTTTTCCAGATAGCCAGCATAACTCACCCAACGATTTTCAAATTCAATCTCGGGGAAGCTCGCGCGCAAAAGCTGCATCCGCTGCGATTCTTCCGATGCATCCTGGCTGCCACCACCGATGTGCGAAATGGAAATACGCTTTGCCTCCTGAACAGCGGCCCCATCAGAGGGTGCCACGGCAGGTGAACAGGCGGCAAGAACGGCTGCGGTCCCGCTGAGGCCAAACAATTTCAAGGCTTCCCGACGCGTCATGTTGTTTTGTCGACTCATTGGACTTTTCCTCCAGTTGAACAAAAACAAGCTGAGCAAAAACAAGCTAAACAAAAACAATAGTAACGGATACCCATGCGAAAACGGCTTGCCCCCATTGGACGTGATGACGTGCGCTGGGGTGGCGCTCGTCTTCTGTTGCGTCTGCTGAAAGACCAGTTATTTCAGATGGGTATAGAGCACCATCGAATCACCCTTTAATCGCTCCCAACATTATGCCCTTGACAAAATAGCGTTGGAAAAAGGGATAGGCAATGACCATGGGAAGTGCCGCGATTACAACGCTCGCGGCCTTTAGGGCTTCCATGCCAGCGAGTCGTTCAAAATCGTCGGGGCTCGCGGTCTGCGTTGCCAGCTGCATCGACCAGATCAGATCGCGCAATATCACCTGCAAAGGCTGTTTGTTCCCATCGGTGATGAAAAAGATAGCGGGCAGAAAGAGATTCCAGTTGGCCACGGCATAAAAGAGCGTGAGCGTAAGCAGCACGGGGATAGATAGCGGCAGAATAATATACGATAACACCTGAAAGTCATTGGCACCGTCAATCACAGCCGACTCTTCCAATTCTGGTGGCAAGGATTGAAAGTAGCTCTTGAGCACGATCATATTGAAGGTGTTGATGGCATAGGGAAAGATCAATGCCCACCAACTGTCGATCAGTCCCACATCACGCACGGTCAGGTAAAAGGGAATCAGACTCGGTGGGAAGATCATTTGGAAGACAATGATCCCCATCAACAGCTGCCGCCCAGGCAAATAGGGACGCGAGAGTGGATAGGCACAGAGCGTGCTCATCACCATCTGCACCACTGTTGCCGAAATGGTGATGATAAACGAGTTGCGATAGGCAAGCCAGAAATGGCCGCCAATCACGAGTCGCTCGTAGGCATCGAGCGAAAAGCCGCGGGGCCAGATGTGAACTTCACCACGCAGAATCGGTGATTCGGCACTAAACGAGCGGGCAATTGTGTGGAGAAATGGCAGCACCGCAATCAGCGCGAAAAGCGTGAGCCCGGCGTAGATGAGCAACGTTTCAAAACGAAACCAAAAAGTTCGGTTGATAACCATTCCATGCCTTACCCTTGACTGAAAGTGTTGATTCAGTCCACACTAAAGTGGGCTCTGTTTGAAAACAGTAGTTCCGGCAAGCGGGAAACTTACCGTTTTCAAGCCAACCGCACTGTAGTCAACAGACACTGGTGCTTGCAGCTGAGAGCGCCAGAACATCGCGCGTCTGCTCCTACCTTCAATATCATCGCTATCTATGTTCGAGAGATTTGTGGCAAATTCGGATCGGGTATAGGGGAAACTGGTGGAAAATTGCTCATGAATGTGTGATCAAAACGATCGTATCACCCTTCCACGACTCTGTCAATCGAACTTTTTTTGCTGGGTGCAGCCCATTTTTTCCCCATTGCACTGGTCAGATTGCATGGAAAAAATTGGGTTTGTATGCCCCAACAGGGTATGTTAGGATCGATTATTATCGTTCGGGAGAATCCCTACCAAACTTGGCTTCGTGCTGAAGCACAGCAGTAGGAGCACCTTCATGCAGCAGAGCAACAACAGCCCTCTACCAGATGAGCTGATCCTGAACTATCATCTGATGCACCCCGGTGGTGACAGCGCACCCGGCGATCCCAACGCGGCCTTCTATCTCGATGGGCTCTATCATCTGCACTACATCCTGCGTCACCCTTGGCAAGCGACCGCGGGTGACGGCACGCACTCCTTCTCCTTCGTACATGTTACCAGCCCAGACATGGTGCATTGGCGCTGGCAAAAGACCAAGCTACAGCCCTCTTTTACCGGACACGGCATGTTCAGCGGCACCGGTTTTCTGACCAAAGCAGGTGAACCCGCGATCATCTATCACGGTCAGGCCTCTGGTCGCAACCAGATCGCCATTGCCAAAGACAAGCAGCTCTCTGCGTGGGAAAAACCATATCCAGTTGAGCCGAAACATGCGGACGGAGAAGCCGTCGAGATGCACCATTGGGACCCCGACTGTTTTCGCGTCGGTGATACCTATTACGCCATCTCTGGTGGGCCCAACCCACCGCTCATCAAGTCTACCGATCTCAGAAACTGGCTATATGTTGGGGATTTCCTCCGCCATGAACTGCCAACGGCAGCCATTGGAGAAGACATCTCCTGTCCCAATTTTTTCCCCATCGCCACGCATGCAACCGGTGAGACAACCGGTGAGATAAGCAGTGAGACAGTCGCCACCAAATGGATGTTGCTCTGCATCAGCCACCCCTTTGGCTGCCGGTACTATTTGGGCGATTGGGACGCAGAAGCCGAACAATTTGTGCCAGAGATCCATGGTCGCATGAATTGGCGGCGGCCACAGCAATCCATTTACGCGACCCTCTATCGTGACTTCTTTGCCCCGGAAAGTCTGCTCACGCCAGATGGCCGGCGTGTCATGTGGGCCTGGCTGGCCACGCTGGACGCGGAAATTGACCAGCGCTCGGTACAATCGCTGCCACGTGAGTTGCGCTTGGCAGAAGATGGTACCCTACGCATCCAGCCCCTGCGTGAACTGGAAACCTTGCGCTATGATCCGCTCATTGTGCGGGATATCACCGCCACACCACCGGATCGACCACACGGCAGCATGGCCATACAGCAGATTGCGGAACTCAATGGCGATGCCTTCGAGATCCGGATCACCATTGATCGCGCGGAGATCCAGCGCAAACGTTTTGGATTCCAACTCTTTGCCGAGGTGCAACCGGCAGACGAGTCCAATGCCAACGCGAGCAACCAAGGCCTGCCCATCATGCTCCACCCCGAAACAGGAATGCTGCGGATTGGTGCAACGGAAGCACCCTTTGCCGCCGCTGATCTTGCCGCGGACGAAGATTTGGTGCTGCGCATCTTCATCGACAAATATCTCGTGGAAGTTTTTGCCAATGATCGGCAAGCGCTCCTCACTGCCCACATGGCATATCAGGCGGCCAGCAGCCTGAACCTCTATACCTACGGCGGCCCCACCACAGTCAAGCTGGTTGAGATCTGGCGGCTCCAGCCCACCAACCAAGGTTTCTTCGCGGCAATGGAGGACCCGATCTGGCAACCAGACAGCAATTAAATTCTCAAGCATTCTGTGATCGCCCCATCAACCGGAGCAACGAAGAGCAATGACAACCTATACCCACTATACCCAGATTCAAAAACCCGAGCTGGACTATCAATACGAGTTTCAGATGACGGAACTCGATGCAATGGAAGAATGCCTGGATCGTCATGGATTTGCCATTGTCAAAGATGTTCTGCCCCACACGCTGGTAGATCAGCTGAAAGCCGCTGTCTACGCGGGGACTGATCCCAACGGGAGTTTGCAACCCGGCGAGAGTCGGACACGCCACGCCTGGATCGAATCGGGGCCAGGCGCGTGGTCATTGTTGGATCATGCGCCTTTCATGGAGATCCAGCGCCGTTTGCTCGGAACCGATGATCTAACCCTCCATCGCTCGGCCGCGATTATTCGCATGCCCGGGTCAAAGCCGGTTGCATGGCACACCGACTGGTGTGGCTACTCGGCTGAAATCAAAAATTCGGGCGATGTGCTCAATCGCGGCCTCTGGCCATCGGGAAAGTGGTTTTACCTGACTGGCTCGCGGCCGATTCATGGTGGCCTCTGTGTGATCGAAGATTCGCATGTGGAGGGCTGGACCGGGCCAGAAGGGTTCACGTTAACGGCTGACAAACGTTCGTTTTATCGGAACGGGACAGAAGAGCGCCCCTATACTGGGTTTGACATTCCTGGCCTCATCCCGCTTTTCGCCAATGGTGGCGACATGATCCTCTTTGCCCACCGCACCTATCACGGTGCATTTCCCAATCAGTCGGACGAAACGCGCTTATCCTGTGCCGTTGGATTTCGCGAGCGCACACACCGAATCGACATTCCCTGGGCGATCCCCGCGGCAGGGCAACAATTTATGGCTGCTTTGCCAGCGCACCTGCAGCGCTACCTAGATGGCTACACAAGCATTGATATGAATTGGCGTGGGTGATGGCTTGGCAAGCCTCTGGTCACGGGCGCAGCCGCGCCCAGTGCATATCCATCGCCTGCTCGTCACCCGCATAGTAAACCACCAGCACATTGCCGTTGGGCAGCGCCGTGGCCGCGGGCAGGCCAAAGGACCAAAGCCCCATCTCCGCCAGCAGATCCCCGGTCTTTTCCTCGCGCGCGGCGCGGCTGCCGTGGGTGTAGAGCACCACTTCGCTGGTCGGATCAAAGGATGCGTCAACCGTGGGGGCCACACGGACACGGATCGAATGGCTCTGAAAGCGGTCGACCCACGGCAGCACAACGCGTCCATCGGCCAGAACAGCGGGTGGCCCAGCCTGATCAGTGATACCCAGATCTTCCGGTGGCGACCAGCGCTGGCCATGATCGTGGCTAATGCGACGTTGAATATTGCGGTAGCTCGTGGTCTGGGTGTCGTACGTCCAGGCAAAGGTGGCAATGCGGCCATCGGGGACCACAGCGGCGCGCAGATCCCAGTTGAAGATGCGCCCGGTTGGGTCCTGGCCAGCCACGACCGGTTCCTGCCAGCTTGCGCCCCCATCGGTAGAGTGAAAAAAGACGACCTTCTGATGCCACGGCCCACGGTCAAGATACGCTTTATTGCTCTCGATGCTCATGGCCAGCGATCCGTCAGCCAATGTCAGGATTGGATTGGTCAGGCTCGCGGGGCCAATCTCAGCCGGCATTGGCACTTGACGCCAATTATGCCAGCTTTGCCCCTCATCATCCGACTCGGCCAAGAAAATCTCCATGGGCAAACAGCCCTCAGTTTCCGCGTTGAAGAGCGGTTGGCGCGGAAAAGTCGTGCGATCAATCCACATGGTCGCGGCCAGCAGATGACCGGGAGCCACTTCGGTTAGATAGCAGATTTTCAGGCTGCCTTGTTTGCCATCAACCCGCGGTGCAATCAGAGGTCGCCAGGGACCTTGCCAGCTCTCGCCGAGATCGTCAGAGCGATAGAACTCAACCTGTTCGTCATCCGAATCCTTGGTCGAACCAGCACGGCAGGTCGCCAACAGCGTCTTGTTTTGGAGCACGACCACATGGCCAAAGGTGAGAACCGCACGCGCCGTACCACGCGCGCCTTGGGCCAAGAGACCCCTTCCGATAATCTGCATCACCACTCCTTGTTACATGCTTCCGCTAGTCGCGAGCACCATCTGGAAGCGATCATGGCGTCTCGTGGATTACTCTTTGCGCGCCCATCGGCTGGGATCAATGCCCGGTGCGGCATCAGCCATGTTGGCGGGCTTGTTGCCACCGTGGAATTCCCACTGGCGGCTGTTGCGATCAACAAAGAAGGGGCGAACCGCTGCGGGTAGCGTTGCCAGATCAGCGGGATCCCAACTTTCCACCGCCTGCACCGTCGGCCCCGCCCACGCCGGTCGATAGGCAATGGCCAGCATTGCGCGTGCTTGATCACCCACGTTGGGAAAGTTGCCGTGAAAGACCTTGTGGTTGATCAACACCGCCGAGCCCGCCTTGGCCGTCACCATCACCTCTTCGGGGTGGGCTGCGTACCGCTTGTAGGGATTCCCATCGGCGTGAAAGGAGAGATGTGAACGCGGCACGACGCGGAAGGGGGAGACCGCGGGAGTGAGATCATCGAGATAGTAGAGCACACGCACCAGCCGCGGGCAGCTGCCCTCGTAGCCAAAGATCTCGGAGCCATAGGGCTGACCATCGGTATGCAGGCTAATCCCCGGATGGCCCGGCTCGGAACGGGCATAGGCATAGGACATGAAGACAATTTCATCGCCAAAGAGCGCGCGCAAAAAAGTGATGGTGGGGGCATGCGCAATTAAGTCGGTGATGGCACCGCCCGCGAATTGCACCTTGGGCCGCACCTGTTGATGCACCGAATAGTCCAGCCCAAATGTGTCCAGTTGCGCCGCCTCGGCTTTGAGCTGTGCAATGTGCGCGGGCGTGAGCAGATTGGGCAACACCAAATAACCCTCGACTTCCAGCTGATAGATCTGGTCACCCAGCGTTAACTGAGACCAATCGCGGTCGTCCAGCTTTACATCATCTCGTCCACTGTTCATTGTTTTCCTCTCAATCTTTGGAAAAAGGCGCGCGCGCCACGCACCCAGACAGCACGCCCAAACCACCCCAGCCCATACCGAGGGGCACGATTAGCCATCCACCTCCGACTCATCCATGGCACATCAAAATTGATCAAACGGATAGAGCTTGCGTCCCAAATTTTTATAGGTCAACGTTCCCGTGTCGGCGCTGTGCACGCTCGGCTCCGACACAACGTAAATTGCGCCTGCCCACGGCTCGAACGCGGCCCGGAAATGAGCCGCCGATTTGATGCCAATATAGCGCATCTGGCGCGGGTCCAGATCCAGCGTGCGGGCAAACGCGGTGTCAAAGGGTTGATCGCGACCACAGGTTAAAATTACGTGAACACCCTCCTGGCGCACATGCGCGGATGGCCCCATCGCGCCGGCGAGGCCAGCGTACATGGGGCCGTCGTAGTGAAAATGGCCGTCGGAACAGGCGACCACCTCAACCGTCATCTGCACTGGCGTACCTTGCAACGGGGTCGATTTTGCACCAACATCAAGCGTCAACGTGCTGCCGACTCCTGCCTCTTGACACGCCGCGACAGCTTCGGGATCAACAATATAAAGCACACAGGCATCGGTCAACCCCGCGGCGAGAAAGGTGCGCAACAGTCCAGTGCTATCCGCAGGTGAACCACCGCCGGGATTATCGTTCCGGTCGGCAAAGATGGCGGGGTACGCTCCGACAGCGTGGGCCTGGGCCAGGGCCTCCGCGGTGTTGGGCATGGTCAGTTGCCAGTCGGCACGGCGCGCCCAGATCCACGCGCCCAAGTCATCGGCGTAGCGTTGGGCCAGCGCTTGATCATTGTTGGTGACGATGTAGACGGAAGAGCCCATCGCGGGAACATCGGCCAGTGGGAAACCGGTGGCAATCGAGCCGCAGATGACCCCCGGCTCGGCCTCAATTCTGTGCAATTCGGCAATGGCAGCGTCCATGGGTGGGTGTGCCGTCACCTGGTTCATGCCCCAAATCATTGGCAGTTGATGCAGTGCCATCGTCGGCTTTATGCCCTGAGTCAATAGGCGGACCAACACATCTGCACACTCGCGCCCGCGCGCGGCCATGTCGATCTCTGGATAGCTTTCGCGGCCAATGAGCACATCGGCCATCGCGACCATGCGAGCGGAGACGCTGGAGTGAATATCGAGCTGTGCCACAATGGGCACGGTCGCGCCGACAACTTCGCGCACCGCGGCCAGGATTTCACCTTCCCCATCGTCAATCCCTTCGGCGACCATTGCGCCATGCAATTCGAGCAACACCCCATCAATCTCACCCGCGGCCCGAATGCCTGCCAGCAATTGATCAAGCAAGCGATCAAAGACGGCACGCGGGGCGGGACCACTGGGATGAGCAACAGCAAAGATGGTGGGGATCAGCGTAAAGCCGTGGGCATCGGCACCGGCGATAAAACCACCGGTGGGTGTATTGGTCCCACGGAACTTATCGAGGATAGCGGGGCCGCGGACATCGCCAAAGCGCTCAAAAAAACTTTCCCAGGTGGTCGCAACGGGCGTAAAGGTGCTGGTTTCGTGGCTGATACAACCGGTGACAATGCGCATGAGTTTTCCTTTGTGAAACGTAAGGCTATGCAAAAAGAGCGTGAAGCATTTCGGTTACAACAAAGCGAGTGCGGGTGACAGTGCCCCATTGTTACCGCACATGTTGCGCAGGTTGATAGTCGACATTTCTGGCCGGTGACATTCCTAGCCGGTGACATTTCTATTCGTTGTCTCCCCTGCCTGAGCTGTAGTACAATAGGGCAGCCAGAGGCCAACAGTATAGCACGAGGGATTGGCAACCTGGCAATTCGCAAAATTTATCTCGTTCTATCATACTCACGGCAACATGAATTGATCGTCCACCGCTGCCAGAGAGGGATGGGTTTGCGCGCAGCAACCTAGCCCACCGCATGCGCGTGCGCCGCGCGATGGGTAGCACAGATTCGCCGGTTTCTGAACGGCCACTGCCGACCGGTCGCCTCTATCCCTCCACCAAACATCCAAAGCAACCGAAAACACCCAAAGCAACCGAAGAGAGAAAGACATATCGTTCTGGATGAGCCAATCAACCGGTAAATTTCAGCGCTTCATTGATCAGTATTTACAGACGCTTTCAATCCCACTCTCGATTCCAACGTACCGGCGCTTGCTCCTCAGCAACGCACTCTGGCAACAAGCATTGCTCATGTGGATGTTGATGGCTAGCTGGCTGCTCCTAGAATTGACCGACTCGGCTTTTATTGTGGCCATGTTGAGCTTTTGGCGACGCGCGGCACAGTTGAGCGTCGGTTTCTTTGCTGGCCCCATTGGTGACCGGCTGGGGCGGCGCCAGACAATGCTGTTGATGCAATGGCTGAATCTGACGATCTTTGCGGCAATCCTGCTGCTCCACGCAATTGATCAGTTGGCACCCTGGCATTTGCTGCTCGCCATGTTTCTGATTGGCATCGCCTGGACCATCGATCTGCCCGCGCGGGTCTCGCTGACCCCCGACCTTGTTGGCAAAGAGATGACCACCGATGCCATGTTATTGGAGAATTTTGCCCAGGGACTGCTCGGCGGGCTTGGTCCGCTGCTGGCGGGCTGGTTGATGAGCGTTTATGGACCCCTGGCCGGATTTGGCGCGTTGTTGCTGGTTACGGGTTTTCATCTGCTGCTGTTGATCGATTTTTCGCGCCTGTCCATTCCACAGCAGACAGTGACGGTCCAAGGAAGTGTGTGGCACTCGATTGGGCAGGGAGTGCGCTATATCCGTGGCTATCGGCTGTTGTTGGGGGTAACCTTGATCTCGGCCGTCCTCAACATTCTGATCTTTCCATCGGTTAGCTTGCTGCCGGTCTTTGCTCGGGATGTGCTCGACCGTGGGCCGGTTGGCTTGGGTTGGTTGAGCGCCGGCCACAGCATCGGGACCTTTGTGGGTCTCTACCTGATCCATCAGATCCGTCGCCGAATCCCCGCCAATCGGATCTTCATTTGGGGAGCCCTGCTCGAATGTTGCACCCTGACCATCTTTGCCCTCTCGCCCTTCTATGCGCTTTCCTGGATCATGCTCTTTTTTACTGGGGTTGGACAAGCTGGCTTTCACACCATGCGCAGCGTTATTTTGCTGACCCATGCCAGCGACGAAATGCGCGGGCGCGCCATGAGCACAGTGGTGTTGACACAGGGCGCTGGGCTGCCGGGCGAACTCCAAACGGGTCTGTTGGCAGAACGGATTGGTGCACCAATGACCGTCGCGCTGCAAGCCAGCAGTGCCGCCATCCTGACGGGGCTGCTCGTGCTGCTCTTTCCCGTGCTGCGGCGGCCACAGACGGATTGAGCGAGCGCGGCGGCCCCGTCGACCGCCCCGTTAGTGGCAGTTTTTGAGTGATTGACAACCCTGGCGACCTGGTTTACACTTGCTCTGTAGGACAATATGATGGTTCGATAGTTCCAACTCTTGAAAGATTTCACCTCTTCTATCTTCTCAAAGCAAGAAAGCCCCCGAAAACTTCTTGCTCGTTGCCCAACAGCAACCCACACAAGGAGCATTCCATGACGATCCATTGTAGTAACTCTCGGCATCTGTTCATCCTTCTCCTCTCAACAGTACTACTCACCCTCTCCGCCTGTGTTGCACCGGCAGCGGGGCCCGGCGGAGAAAGTGCCGCCGACACCCCCAAATTGACGGTGTGGGCGGCAACCACCTTTACGCCGGATGCAGACTCGACCCAAGATGAGCAGATCATGGCATGGGGCGAGGCCAATGGCGTGGAGATCGAGCTGGCTCGTATGTCGCAGGATGAGCGAACGCCACGCTGGCAGACAGCTTTTGAAAGTCGCCAATTCCCAGATTGTGCCGCCATTGAACAGAATGACCTGCCACAGTTCATCGAAAGTGATGTGCTGGCAGAGACCACTGAGGTGATGGAGCGGTTAAACGAATTGGCCGGCGGTTTTACCGAGGGCGCATTCCTGGCGGGGCGCTCGGCCGATGGAAAACATTGGTCGGTTCCTTCCTTTAGCTCCACCGAAGTCTTTTACGTCCGCACCGACAAGTTGGAAGAACAGGGGCTGGCTATACCGGAAACCTGGGAAGAGACCCTGGCCGCGGCCAAAGCGATCAATGCACCGGAAGATCAATTCTGGGGCTGGGGAATGCAGATCGGCACCCCTTCCTGGGATTCGGAAGTCTCCTTTACCGCGCTGCTCTGGTCTCACGGGGGTAGCACTTGGGATGCAGAAGGCAAACCCGCAATCGATTCACCCGAAACACGTCAGGTGCTCGATTTCATCAAGAGCGCCTGGGACGATGGCCTGATCCCGCCTGACGGAGCCACGTGGGACGATGGCGCCAACAACCGTGCTTATCAGAGCGAAATCGTTGGCATGACCTTGAACACGGGCAGCATCCTGCGCTATCTGCAAACGGAAGATCCCGAACTGTTGGAGAAGACGGCAGTCATCCCGGTACCCGCGGGCCCAGAGGGGCGTTTCATCTCTGGGTACTACTATCAGTGGGGCGTCTTTAATACGAGTGACCAAATAGAGCTGTGCCTGCAACTGTTGGAACACATCTTTTCGCCCGAACAGTTGGGGCCTTTCTATGAGGGTGGTGGCGGGAACATGTTACCCGTCTACAAAGAGATGCTCAATGATGAGATGTGGCAGGATCCCGATCGCAAAGTCTTGGCCGACATGGTCTCTGCCACTCGACCACAGGGATACCCCGGGCTGACGACGCCTTGGATCCTGGATGCGTGGATGGATCACACCATGGTCAAGATGCTGAACCGCGTCCTGATCGATGGTTGGAGCAACGACGATGCCATTGCCGAAGCCGATGAAGCGCTGTGGAAATGGTACAACGACTGGCAAGAAAAGCTGGCAGAGTAATCCGTAGGCGAAGATCGTCAGCAGCTCTTCACCCCGCTGATCCTTTGTTAGGTAGATGGCTGGGTTCAGAGGTAGCGGTGGGGTTCAACATGACCGGCATCTGGGAGATGCCGGTCATGTCTCAGAGAGAGGCATTCCACCTGCTCGACTTATGGGTAAAGCTAAGCCTGCCTGGAGCGGGAGCCGATCGCTTGGACGCAGAGAATTTCACATCAGAGACTAAAGGAGAACTCGTTCATGGCAGTTGAGGTAGAGAATCGCGCGGTTGCGCCTGTTCCAACGTCACGGACGACTTGGCGTCAACGGCTGGGACGCGATTTTGTGCTGGCGTATGTCCTACTCATCCCCCTGATTCTGATCCTGTTTGTGCTACTGGCCTATCCAATTGCGTCAGCCCTTTGGATAACGCTGCAGGACAAAACCATTGGAATGGCCGGGCGCTTTGTCGGTCTGCGCAACTATCGGGAACTGTTGTTTGACGATCCGTTCTTTTGGCAGGTGGTGCGCAACGGTTTTGTCTTTACCTTGGGCTCGGTCTTTCTCAAGCTAACGATTGGGATGATCATGGCAGTGGTGCTCAACCAGCCACTGCGTTGGCGTGGCCTCTGGCGCGGGCTATTGCTCATGCCCTGGGTTGCCCCCATTGTGGTGACCGCGCTCAGCTGGCGCTGGATCCTGGATCTGACCGGCGTACTCAATCTTATCTTGCGCGATCTCGGTCTGATGACGACCTCCATTCCCTGGCTCGCTCAATATGGCACCGCCCTGCTCTCATTGATCCTCGTGAACGCCTGGCGCGGCTTCCCCTTCTTTGGGATTACATTGCTGGCTGGCATGCAGGCCATCCCCCAAGAACTATACGAAGCCGCAGAGATGGATGGGGCATCCACCTGGCAACGCTTTCGATTCATTACCGTTCCCAGCTTGCGTACGGTGACATTAGTTGTGACCATTCTTTCAATCATCTGGACCTTTAACGACTTTAGCATCGTCTGGCTGCTCACCGGCGGTGGCCCCGGCCATGCAACCGATGTCTTTGCCACCTACACCTACAAGCTCGGTTTCGTCACCTCGCGGTTGGGCTATGGGCAAACTGTTTCAGTGATTCTGGCACCGGTCCTCATTGTAATCATTATGATCCTTTCACCCCTCATGTTGCGCGGAGAGTCCGAATGAGAAAGACCACACGTCAAAAAGTGCTGCTTGCCATTGTCACCTACGCAACCCTGGCCGGTCTGCTAATCGGAGCACTCTTCCCCTTCTATTGGATCGGGCTCACATCATTGCGCCAGGGCAAACAAGTCTACACCAAAGAGCAAGTATTGGTGCCACGCAATCTCACCGTTGAAAACTATCAATTTATCTTTACCGAGCGCCCCACCGCGCAATGGCTACGCAACAGCCTCATCATGGCCTTTGGCAGCAGCAGCATCTCGGTGGTCATTGGCGTGCTGGCTGGCTATAGCATTGTGCGGCTCAAATTCCGCGGCAACCGCGCGGTTGCACGTGGCGTGCTCTTCACCTACTTGATCCCAACCTCGCTGCTCTTTATCCCCATGTTCATTCTCATGTTCAATCTGCGGCTGACGGAAGGCTTGTGGGGGCTCATGTTGGCCTACCTTTCCTTCAACGTCCCCTTTTGCACCTGGCTCATCCTCGGCTATTTCCGCAGCATCCCAGAAGAGTTGGAAGATGCCGCGCGCATCGACGGCTGCACGCGGCTTGGCGTGCTGCTGCGGGTGGTGTTGCCCCTGGCCGCGCCCGGTATTGTCACGGCTTTCATCTTTGGCTTTACCAACTCGTGGAATGAGTTTCTCTATGCCGTTACCCTGGTGAGAAGCCGCGATCTCATGACATTGCCAACCGGACTGGGCAGCTATATTCTGGGCGATGTCTTTCTGTGGGGTCCGCTCATGGCCACCGCGATTGTAACCGCGCTCCCGCCGGTGATCCTCTTTATTGCAGTCCAACGGTTTGTTGTGGCGGGAATGACGTTGGGTTCCGTCAAAGGTTGATCCCCAATGCACACGAGCACCCGCCTAACTGCCCAGGATTTTACCTATTGGCAGGTGGCCAAGCAGCAGCGCCATCCCCTCACCTTTGCCGACTGCTTCCCCCACTACCACGAGTTGGACCGAATCGGCGTGGTTGCCCCCACCCACGCCGACGGGGTCGGCTACCTGGGGCGCACCTTGTTGGCGCTGACCACCGCCTTCTATGATTGCCACCGCCAGCGTGGAGAGGATTTTTTTGACTATCCCCAACATTTTGCCTTTGTTGGGCTGGATGGGAGAGCGGTGGCAGAGGAATCGCCACAACAGTGGGATGCCTGGAGTTGGTTGGACGTCTGGCCCGCCAACAAGTGGATCGCAACAACGGCCAGCGCAACCAACATGCTGCAACAGCTCTTTGACTATCAGATCAACCGCCTCTTCTGGCCGCGGGATCTACGGCCACGGCCCACCGAACAACCCCTTGCCGATCATCTCTATCGAATGTTGCAAAGCCGCCTGAAGAGTGTCACCTACTATGGACCCAGTCTATCTCATCAACGTGCAG
The DNA here is from genome assembly GCA_965228585.1 of Caldilineaceae bacterium. GTDB lineage: Bacteria > Chloroflexota > Anaerolineae > Caldilineales > Caldilineaceae > JAHBVH01. The sequence goes on along the minus strand of CBDDHX010000001.1, from coordinate 1,884,959 downwards.
CCACCGTGGCCCTCTGCGGCTCGGCCGCGGTGACAACGCTCTGGCAAGAGAGCATTGCTCGCCTACCCACACCCATACAACCAACCCAACACGCCACTGCCACAGTGGCCGACCATTTGCAGCCCATTTCCGTTGCCAAGTTCATCACGACAATGCGTGGCACTGGCGGCCAATCGACGGTGGGAGGAAAGGATCAACCGAGATGATACTCACGAGCGGCAAGCCTGGCTTTCCCCACGTCTGGCACCTGCCAGATCTCTCCGCGCCTGAACGTAGTCGGCGTTATGGTCGAGGTGTGGTGGAGATGGATGCCACGATCACGGCAGGGGCATACACAACTGTTACCTTTCACTTTACCGTGGGCACGACCCCAATGCCCACGGGCAGCGCTTTTCGCATTGCCTGGCGTTGGCCCATCGACTGGCGCGATCTGCAGACGAGCGACCCGGCGGGTGATGGCTACATGACAGTTTCTCTGCATCCCCAAGCAAGCGGCGGAGAACGGGCAGGTGCAGCTTCATCCGCGCCCCCCCCAGCGCAAGAGCCAACCGTGCAGGCGACCCATCAGCAGATGGGCGATCTCGATCCGTGGATGCACTGTATTGATCTGACGGTTACCGCGGGCAGCCTGTCCGCGGGCGACGTAATCCGTCTGGTCTGTGGCGAACGGGCACATGGCGGGCGTGGCTGGGGCGCCCCCACCTGTCGCCTGAATGGGGCCACATTTCTGCTGCTGGCCAATCCCGAAGCTCGCGACCAATGGGTGCGGCTCACCGATCCGCCAAGCTACAAGGTTGCGGCGGGTCCACCACAGCGCCTGGTGGCTCTCGCCGCGGCCACGGGAATGGTAAACGAAACAGTCGATCTGTTGGTGCGCGGTGAAGATCAATGGGGCAACCCCACACCGTTGGGCGCGACGCCGCTGCAACTCGACCCACACGATGCACCGTCAACAGCGGACGCGTCGCCCTTCACCATTGCCGGTTGCGCGACAAGATCCGACCCCGCGGTCACCCGCTACACGCTGCGCTTTGCCAAAGCGGGTGACTACCGCGTCCGGGCCACGCTGCCCGACACCGATCTGCAAGCCGTCAGCAATCCACTGCGGATACACGCCACGGCCCCCACCCATCAGCTCTATTGGGGGGATCTGCATTCGGGCCAAACAGAGATTGGCTGTGGTGCCAACACGCTGGCTGACCACTACGAATTTGCCCGCGATGTATCCGGCCTGCAATTTGTGACCCACCAGGCCAACGATCATTACATTACGCTGCCGCTGTGGCAAGAGACGCGCAAACAAGCCCTTCTCTTTAACGAACCAGAAAAATTTGTTGTCTTTCTCGGCTGCGAGTGGAGCCCGCCCACGGTGGACGGCGGCGACCGCAATGTGATCTATCGCGACGATGAAACGCGGCTGCGCCGTTCGGGCCGCTTCTACACCGAATCGGACCCCGATCCAGAGCCAGATCTCTCCACCACGCCCGAATTTCACGCGGCCTTTGCCAATGAGCCAATCATGGTCAACATGCACGTCGGCGGCCGCCCCACGGACCTGAATCACCATCTACCCGCCATTGAACCGTTGGCCGAAATCCACTCCACCCACGGCACATCCGAATGGTTCGTATTGGACGCGCTGGCCCGCGGCTACAAAGTGGGCATTACCGCGGGCGCGGATGGTGTGACCGGTCGTCCCGGGGCCGACCACCCGGGCTGGCGGCTCTGTCGCAACGTGCGCAGCGGCTTGACTGGCGTCTATGCCAGCGCATTGACGCGTGCAGGGTTGTGGGAAGCATTTCAGGCGCGTCGCTGCTACGCAACCACCGGCGCTCGGATCCGGCTGTGGACAGAGGTCGATGGCCATCTCATGGGGAGCGCCTACACCACCGGCGGCCAGCCGCTGATCAAGGTGGCGGTGCAGGGTACCGCGGCCATTGAGCGGATCGATCTGCTGCGCGGCACCACGGTGGTGAGCAGTTGGCAGATCGCCGTGCCTGATGCCGAACGCACACGCATTTTGTGGAGTGGCACCAGGGTGCAGGGTACTGCCCGCGCACAACGGGTGGCGTGGGATGGCACGCTCCGCTGCACCGATGGCACCGTCAGTGACGTTCGTTCCGTCGGCTTTCAGAGCGCGGCGGATCATGTAGAGCAGCTGGACACGGGTACGCTTCAGTGGCGCTCGGCAACAGCTGGCAACGCCGCGGGGATCACGCTGCGGTTGCACGGCACGGATCAGAGTCGCTTTCACGTTAAATCCGCGCCCTGCACCTTTGATTTTGCGCTTAATCAGGTGTGTCTGGCACCGCTGGTCATTGATGCCGGTGATGTAAACAGACGCGTGACAGTGGGACCCGCGCCCAGCGAAGATGGCCCACAAACGGCTGAAGTGAGCTATCGGGATACCAAACCACTGGCCGGAGAAGCAGCCTATTGGGTGCGCGTTGTGCAGGTCGATCAAGCCATGGCGTGGAGCAGCCCAGTCTACGTCACGCGACCTTGATCGGGCAGCAGCGCTGCTGTAGCTCGTTAGTACAGACGGTGGAATAGACCGTAAAGTAGACGGTGAAGTAGACGGTGGAGTAGACGGTGAAGTAGACGGTGGAGTAGACGGGATAACAAGGGGAAAAATAATGACAACCCAAAGTGGAACTGCTCGTGAACCTGCATCTGGATCAAGACTGAACCATGGAGCACAGTCGCTGCTCATTCAGGCCGACCAGCTCTTTGATGGAGTTTCTGGCAACATCCAAAGCGAACAAGCCGTGCTCATTGCGGATGGTCGCATTGGAGCGGTGGGGCCAAAGGCAGAGCTCCGGTCGCAGATGGCACCCGACACCGCAATCATCGATCTGGGCACGGCGTGTTTGGCGCCCGGCCTAATCGACAGCCACACCCACCTTAGCCTGGCGGGCGATGGGCGCTCTTACGCGGCAATGTTCAGCGAGAGCGACGAGATGATGGTCTTGACGGGCGCGATGAATCTGCAACGTCATCTGCAAGCGGGCATTACCACCATCCGTGAACATGGCGCCCGCAACAAGGTGGGCTTCATCCTCAAGGAGGGGGTGCAGCGGGGGTATGTTCCTGGCCCGCGCATGCAGGTATGTGGACGCCCAATCACTTGCACGGGTGGTCACTTTCACTTCTGCAACGAAGTTGCGGATGGCGAAGCGGAGATTCGCAGATCCGTGCGCCGGCTAATCCACGAAGGCGCGGATCACATTAAGATCATGGCGTCGGGCGGCGGCACCGCGGGAACAATTCCGGGACGAGCCAGCTACTCGGTAGCCGAATTACACGCAGCCGTCCATGAAGCACACCATTTTCATCGTCTCACAGCAGCGCACTGCCGCGCCAAAGAATCGATGGTGCGCGCGGTGGAAGCGGGCATCGACCTCATGGAGCACGCGGAGTTTCTCGATCCAGATGATCAGCTCCGCTTCGATCCCAAGCTGGCAGAAATGATGGTTGAATCGGGCATCTGGATCAGCCCGACACTCCAGGCTTGGACCAATTATGGTCGGATCGTGGCGCTGACCGCGCGCCAGAACACGGGAGAGCTGACGCCAACCGAGGAACAGGAACTGGAGACCCTCCATGCACGTGCGGAAACCCGGCTCGATGTGATGCGCCAGATGCTCGAATACGATCTGCAGGCGCGCATCGTGCCCGGTACTGATTCGGGGGTTGGCAGTCTGGCCTTTGGCCATCTGGATTATGATCTACAACTGTTGGTTCAGGTTGGTTTTACGCCAGCAGAGGCACTGCTTTCGGCCACCCGCGTCTCTGCCGAGGCCATTGGCTTGGCCGATGAGATTGGCACCATCGCGGTGGGCAAAATCGCGGACCTCGTCGCGTTTGACGGGGATCCCACGCAGGACATTGGCGCGGTCAGTCGGGTTGTGGCCGTCTTCCAAGCCGGCACCCGGGTGCACTAGTACTGTTGGATGTAGATTCCATTGATACTGGGGACAAGCGCCAATCAGGTAGCTTTCCAAGCGCACAAAGCCGTGTCAGCAGCTCACTCTTCAGCGGTTGAAACCGCTTTTCGCCCTTGGCAGCGGGTTTTAACCCCGCAAATTGGTTGCCCGAAGGCCACCCACAGTCCGCTTGCGTCGCAACGCACGAACCACATGCCGCCACGTCGGTACATGGGCCACTCGCCAATGTGGCAGACGCCACAAGCTCACGTAGCACAGCCTACAGATCAAGGAGAAAACTAGCATGGCTCGCGACCTAAAGATTACCCGCATCACCGTCACCACCTTTCGACACGAGATTGAGGAGATGGGCCGGGAAGAGACCCTTGGCTTTGATGTCGTCTATCAGCCCGGCAACCGCCTCGTGCAGAATGGCAGCATCCTCACGATTGAGACGAGCAACGGCATTCTTGGCCAAACCCCTGGCGGCATCGACAAACGCACGGCTGATTACCTGTTGGGGCGCGATCCCTTGCAGCGGGAGATCCTCTGGCACGATCTCAAACGCGCGCGCCGCAGCCCCGACGGCACCCCACCCGGGGCCGTGGATATTGCGCTCTGGGACATTGCGGGCAAGCTCTACGAGACGCCCATTGTGGAGATGTTGGGCGGCTGGCGCAAAAAATTACCGGCCTATGCCAGCACCTATCACGGCGACGAAAATGGCGGACTCAGCACCGCACAGGATTATGGTGACTTTGCACGCCATTGCAAAGAGACATTTGGCTATCCCGCCTTCAAAATCCATGGCTGGATCGGTGGTCCAATTGCACGCGAGGTAGATGCCGTGTTGGCGATTCGCGACGCGGTGGGGCCAGAGCTGGCGCTCATGCTCGACCCCGCGGGCGCGTTCAACACATTTGATGATGTCCTCAAAGTGGGGAAGGCATGTGACGCGGCAAATTACATGTGGTATGAAGACGCGTTCCGCGGGGGCGGCTTCTCCCGCTTTGCTCACGTCAAGCTGCGTGACTTCATCCAGACGCCGCTGCTCATGGGCGAGCACGTGCGCGGGCTGGAAGCCAAGGCCGACACGATCTATGCCGGTGCCACCGACTATGTGCGCGCCAATGCCAATTCGGATGGTGGCATTACTGGTGTCATGAAGATCGCGGCCCTGGCCGAAGCCCATGGGCTGGATGTTGAATTGCACGGTGGTGGTCTGGCCCATCGCCATATCATGGCCGCGCTGCGTAACACCAACTACTATGAATTGGGGCTCGTTCATCCCAACGTCAGCAACACCAAAGCACCGATCTATCCCGAACGGCGCTGGCTCGACGAACTCGATTCGGTCGATGCCAATGGCTGTGTCGATGTGCCAGAGGGGCCGGGGCTCGGGGTGGCATTGGACTGGGATTACATCAACGCGCAAAAAATCGACGAGATCATCTTTGCGTGAGACGACCCCACGGGGCGGGTGTCCAAAGTTACCCGTCCCGTGGGGAGATTGCCAAAGGGGATGACCAATCAGCGCACGAGGCGGCGAAAGGGCTCCTTTTTGAGATCGGCGAGGAGCAGGCGATCGAGATCGTCATTCTCCAGCCCAGCCTTGATGACCCCCAGGGCGTCGCGCGCCGCGGTCGCGGTCTGTTCAATGTCTGTCGACGTGTGGGCCAACGTGGCACGGAAGGACATGTATGTGTGCACCCCGCGCCGCGCCATCTCTTGAATAAAGAGGGTGGCAACTTTGCGGCCATCCACTCCCGCGGGCAGTTCCAAGCTAATGGACGGATTGCTGTGCAACCCCGTGCAATGGCCCTGCAACCCGACATCGGCAATGACCGCGTTGAGTGCACGGCGCAGCTCTTCGCCAATTGCCTTGAAGCGCGCTTCGGCATCGCGCCGCTTGAGTTCGCGAATGGTCGTCAGCGCCGCAACCAATCCAATATTATCGCTCCAATAGGAGCTGGAGATAAACATGCGCGCGGCGGGTTCCATCACGGCCCGCGTACCGACCACCGCGCCCATGGGATAGCCATTGGACATTGCCTTGGCCACCACAGTCATGTCGGGCGTAACGCCGACGATGCTCTGTATGCCACCGATCGCCTGGCGCCAACCACACGAGACTTCGTCAAAGATGAGCACGACATCGTGGGCATGGGCCAGCCGCTGCACACCCGCCAGATAGCCAGCCGGGGGCAGCGTGGAGCGGGCCGGCTCCATCATGATCGCCGCGACTTCGCCCTGATGCTCGTTCAATAGCTGCTCCAGCATGGCCAGATCACCGTAGCGAAAGGGTAGCACCGTGCCCGCCAATGCTTTGGGCACGCCAATTGGCTCGATGCCCGCAAAGGGATACTCGCCACTCTCGGGATCAACGCCAAAATTGGCTGCTTGATACCAATCGTGCCAGCCATGATAGCCACAGATCAGAATTTTGTCGCGGCCGGTGGTGCCACGGGCAATCCGTGCCGCCACGGCACACGCTTCGCCACCACCCTTGGTGTAGCGCACCATTTCGGCGCTGGGCAGCGTGATCGCAAGCTCCTCGGCCAATTCCAATTCCAGCGGGCTGTTGAGCGTGTAGATGCTGCCACGATCGATCTGCGCTTTTACGGCGTCATCGACGACATCATCGGCGTGGCCCAAGATAATCGCCCCAACCGCGTTGACCCAATCAATATATTCGTTTTCATCAACATCGATAAAGCGCGCGCCTTTGGCCCGTTGAGCATAGACCGGGCTGACATTGCGCGCGAATTGATCGGCACGCCGGCTGATCAATTGCGTCCAGCCCGGAATCCGCTCGCCCGCCTGTTGGTACAGCTCTTGCGAGCGAGGAGTTTGCAACAGTTGCGCCATCGTTCATTCCTTTCCGCATGGGTACATTCACGGGTGCAGCGCTGCCCCGCTACAGCGCAAAGAGCCGCGCCGCGTTGTGATAGAAGATATCTTCGATCTGCCGATCGTTGAGCTTGAGCCGGTGGATCGCCAAAATCAGGCTGCGCAAGGATTCGAGCCCAACCAGTACCGGCTGCAACGTTGTGTGTTTTTCCGCCAACGCCATTTCGTCGGCATAGAGCCAGTGGAACGAGTCGCCCATTGCCACACAGCGTCCCCGCATGTGGCTGACGTGAAAATCGGTACCATAGAGCAGACGGTCGTGGCCCAGCGTCTCGACAATAGCTTCGAACGCGCCAGCCTCGGTCACGGCAGAGGTGTCACACCAGATGTTGGGCAGGTCGCGCAGGCTCTCGATGCCTTCGATGGTGTGCCAGGGGTTGAAGCCCCGCGCGGCGTGGGCCAGGATCAGCCGCATGTTGGGGTAGGCAGTACAGTAGCGCCGGATCGTCGCCTGATTGACCGGATCGGCCAGGGCGCGATCACGCACCATGTGCAGTGTAATTGTCAGCCCTTCTTCATGCGCAACGCGCACATGCTCCTCGGCCAGATACGCTTCGATGGGTGCCAGGAAGGTCGGTTCCGCCACCGACGCCATGAGGTGATAAGGTTTGAGGCCAACGAAACCGTGACGTTGGACGGTTCCCCGCAGCTGCTCTGGATCCAGATCGGGCGGGATCAGCAGTTGCCCCAGTGCCTGGAAGCCTTGTTGGCGTCCGGCTGCCACTTCAGTCGCCACAAAGTTATCGTTGGCCGTGCGATCCCCCTCAAAGGCCAGGCCAAAGAAGAGACCGCCGACCGTGCGACCGTCGGGGTGCAGCCACTGCATATGCTCGCGGTAGAGATCGAGCCCAATCCGCGCCGGTGTCCCCGCCAGATGATCCGGCAACTGATTGGGGCCGAAATGTTCGTGGCAAAAGAGGTGGGCGTGCGCGTCAAAAATCCGGTCGGGCAGATGGGGTTCGACATAGCGTGCCATGAAATCGCGATCGGCATCGGTGTAGTGCCAGGCTGTCATGGGGTCTCCTCTTCCTGCCAGGTGAAGATCACACCCAGCATCGATTTTTCGCGAGCAAAAGCCATCTCATAGGCCTTGGCCATCTCGCTGTAGTGAAAACGATGGGTGATCAGTCGCTTTGGCTCCAGCCGCGGTGGGCCATCTGCCGCGGCCATGAGCGAAAGCATGTGCGCGGCATTGCGATCCGCGGCATAGTGGTTGCTCACCTGCGCCGCGCCGTCGCCCACCGCCGGATAGAGATAGCCGGCGGGGCCAGAGACCGCGATGAGCGAAATACCCTTGTCATAGAAGAGTTGCATGGAGAGGGGGTTAAAGTCGAGTTCAGCCTCGCCCCGGCCGAGCAAACTCACAATCGAGACGCGTCCGTTGGGGCGCACGCTCTCGACCGCAGTGCGATAGGCGGCCCATGGATTGGCGGTCAGGATCACCAGATCGATGCCGTGCCCAGCGCTGAATTCGAGCAAGGTATCCTGCAATGCGGGATCATTGTACAGCACGGTTGCATGTGCGCCCATGCGTTGTGCCAGATCCATGCGATAATCATTGTTGCCAATGGCGATCACCCGCGCGCCAAAGAGAGGCCCCACCGCGACCGCGCCCAACCCCAACGTGCCCAGCCCGACCACGGCCACGGTTTCGCCGGGCCGAAAATGCGCCTTGTGATAACAGTGTACGCTGAGTGCATAGAGATGGGCATAGACCGCATCTTCATCCGCGACCGCGGGCGGCACCTTAACCAGACTAGCCGATTCGCGCATGATGTATGCGGATTGATGGGGTTGGCGGGTAACGATGCGATCCCCCACCTGTACGCGCGTCACAGCGCTGCCCACCCCGCGCACGGTGCCCAGATTGCTATCCCCCACCCAACGGGGGTAGTCGGGCGCGCCGGGCACGCGCTCGGCGCCTTCGTAGTTGCCGCGGTCCGTGCCGATCTTAAAGGCAGAGATGCGGGTCTCGACCCAGATTTCGTCGGGCTGCAGATGGGTGGTGTCGAGTGGCTGCTCCTCGATCCGCAGATCGCGCGGACCATGCAGCATTGCGATTTTCATGGTGTTAAACCCCGGCTTTGTCGAGTTCGTTGCGGCAATTCTCCAACACGCCCATCAATGCAAAATCGCCACCCCACGGCACCATCTGCGCGCCCATGCCCTGGTATTGCTTCAGCTGCTCTAGCGAGCCAACGGCAATGCCCCAAACCTTGTTGTGCTTCTCGCAAGCAGCTGCCACCTGTTCCACGGCCTGATCAAATGTGATGCGGCTGGCCGCGGGCATGGCAGCGAGGCGCAAATTCAGATCTGCCGGGCCGACAAAGAGCCCGTCGATACCCTCGATGGACGCAATCGCCTCGGCGTTGGCAACGGCTTCGGGGGTTTCAATTTGGGGCAGAATAAAGGTTTCGCGGTTGGCATCGCCGGCAAAGTCCATCCCTGGCCCCCAGGCGGCGATGCCGAAATCGGCATCCAATCCCGCGCCATCCATGCCGCGGTTGCCAATGGGGGGGAACTTGGCAGCCTGCACCAGTTCGTTGGCTAGCTCTGGCGTAGAAATGAGCGGAGCTAGGAAACCACTGGCCCCATCTTCCAGATAGCGATAGAGTTTGGTCTGCTCGCGCGTCGGTGGGCGCACCATGCAGTCGATGTCCGCGGCGTGGCACATGGCGAGGATCGCCTGCACCTCACGGTCAGACATTGCCCGGTGTTCCAGATCGAGCCAGATGCCATCAAAGCCAAAGTGGGCTGCATAGCGCACATAGAAGGGCAAGAAGTGACCCAATGAGCAGACGCGGGCAAATTGTCCCGCTCGGAATTTTGCCAATATTTTACTTTCACGCATAACATAACTCCTAAAGATTTGTGTGGCCTCCGTGTGCCGCGAACAGCACACTCAGCGCATTGATTGCGAATAAAGCAATGGTGAAATGATACGATTTCTAAATATATCCTACAATGGGATATAATAAAACCTGCCAATTTGAATGATCTGAGTCGACCCAATGAACTATATAGAGCAATCGCGGGGTAGAATCGATGGCCCGGGGAATCGATCCGTGTCGTCACCACACGGCTCCGCGCCAACCATGCACTTGTTGACGGTACGTGTGATTGGAACAGAATTTGGCGATACAGAGTTTGATGCAACAGACTACGATGCAACAGACCACAATGCAATCACGCTGCAACTTGTGCCATTCACGATGGGATATTCATATTGACAAGACCCAAATTTGAAAATCGCAAACTCAAGCGTCCACAACTGCTCTATCAGGCGGTGCAGGAAGAGATCAAATCATACATTATTGAACACTCGCTCATGCCGGGGGACGCGCTGCCACCGGAGACAGAGTTGGCGGGGCAACTTGGGGTCAGCCGCAACTCGGTCCGGGAAGCGGTCAAATCGCTGGAGACGCTGGGCATTGTCGAAGCACGGACGGGCGCGGGGCTTTTCGTGCGCGACTTTTCCTTTGATCCGTTGCTCAAGAATCTGGCCTACGGCCTCATGTTTGATCTGCAAGATCTGGCTGACATCCTGGAGATCCGCTTTCACATCGAGCATAGCATGATCGATCAGGCCGTGGCGACTGTGACGCCGGAACAGCTTGATGAATTGCGTGCCATTCTGGTACGCATGAAGCACTCTGCCGAGCAGGGCATGTTGGCCCCGGAAGAGGATCGGCTCTTTCACGGCGCGCTCTGGAACAATGTGCGCAACCGCAGCGTGGGCAAGATCGTGGATATTTTTTGGATGACCTTTGCCCAGGCACGGCAACGCACTTTGGTGCCCGCCAATCCTGCCGATGATATTGAGGTCTATCATTGGCATGTTGCCATTGTCGATGCGCTGGAAGAGCGTGATGCCGAGGCGGCGCGCACGGCGATGGTGCGCCACTATGGCAACATTCAAAACGTGTTGGAAGAGATGCGGATCTATCGCAATGACGCCTAACCAACCGGCAGCGCATGTGGAAGGGCAGCGAGGACAGCGCCCCAACCTGCTCTTTATCCTCACCGATGACCAGGGCTATTGGGCCATGGGATGTGCGGGCAACGATGAGATCGAAACACCCAACCTCGATCGGCTGGCGGCCACGGGGTTGCACTTTGCCAACTTCTTTTGTGCATCGCCGGTCTGTTCACCGGCCCGGGCTTCGATCCTGACGGGGCGTATTCCCTCGCAGCATGGGGTGCAGGATTTCTTGCGCGGCGGCAACAGCGACCTGTGGGGGGCGGATGATCGGGGGATTGAATATTTGGCGGGCCAACCCGCGTATACGGATCTGCTCGCCGCGGCTGGCTATCAATGTGGGCTGAGTGGGAAATGGCATTTGGGCTATGCCGAGCGCCCACAGAAGAGCTTTGCCTATTGGAATGTGCACGCATCGGGCAGTGGCCCCTATTACGCCGCGCCCATGATCGAGCATGGCGCGCTCTATCAGCCCGAGGGTTATGTGACGGATGTGATCACAGATCACGCGCTCGAATTTCTGGCCGCGCAAAAAGCGAACGAAGCCCCCTTCTGTCTGCACGTTCACTACACCGCGCCGCACGCGCCCTGGGGCCGCGAGCATCATCCACCGGCGCTATACGACCGCTACCACAGCGAGTGCGCGTTTACATCGGTGCCCGATGAGCCCATGCATCCAGATCATCTTCACAAGGCAGGCGCGGCCGGTTCACTTGGCTTTACCCCCGAGTCGCGCCGAGCCACGCTGAGTGGCTATTTTGCCGCGGTCACGGCGATGGATCAGAATGTGGGGCGGCTGCTGGATTGGCTGGAAGCGGAAGGCTTGCGCGAGGAGACGCTGGTCATTTTCACCAGCGATAACGGCATGAATATGGGTCACCACGGGATCTATGGCAAGGGCAATGGCACCTTCCCGCCCAACATGTTCGACACATCGGTCAAGGTACCGATGTTGATCTCGCAGCCGGGCATTGTGCCACAGGGCGAGGTGGTCGAGTCGTTGCAGAGCCACTACGATCTGATGCCCACGCTGCTCGACTATGTGGGTGTGGAGAATCCGTTGGCGGAGCAGCTACCGGGCCAGAGCTTTGCGTCGCGGTTGCATGGCGAAGCAACAGGTGCCACTGCTCCGAACGAGCCAATCGTAATTTTTGATGAGTATGGCCCCACCCGCATGATCCGCACCCAGCAATGGAAGTATGTTCATCGCTATCCCTTTGGACCGCATGAACTCTATGATCTGGCCGCGGACCCCGATGAACGGCAGAATCTCGTTGCCGCAACGGCCCATCAGGCAAGGCGCGCGGAGCTGTTGGGGACGTTGGAAGCGTGGTTCGTGCGCTATGTGGATCCAGCGTGCGATGGCAGTCGCGAAGCGGTTATGGGGCGCGGGCAGCTCAATGTCGTCGGTCCCGCGGCGCGGGGTCAACAGCGTTTTGCCGATGATCTGGTCTTGGCAGCAGAGCGGGAAATTGGCTAGTTCTAGCGACCGGCACTCGACAGGACAGAGCGCACGTGGGCGATCAGGTCAGTGGCTTTGTAGGGCTTTGCCAGAAATTCGATGTTGGGGCTTTCCAGAAATTGATCTGGCAGATCGCCCGCGTATCCCGATACCATGAGGATTGGCAGCGCTGGGCAAACCTCCCGAGTCGCCGTGGCCAATTCCTGGCCATTCATTTGGGGCATCATGATGTCAGTCACCAACAGGTCGATCTTCCCTGCATGGGTCTCTATATGTCGCAGCGCATCCAAACTAGAAGTGAAGTGAAAGACCGTATACCCTTGGCCACGCAGAATGTCAGTTGCCAAACCACAGATAACCGGATCATCTTCGACCACCAGAATTGTCTCGCCCCCGAGCATATGATCGTGCTCATCAGTCCCGCTGATCTGTGGCGCTGCGGCAGCAGTTATCGGCAGCAAAACTCGGAAGATCGTGCCCACGGCATGTGAGCTTTCCACGAAGAGGTGGCCGCCACTTTGCCCGACAATGCTGTGGCAGATCGAAAGCCCAAGGCCGCTCCCCTCTTCACTCGGCTTCGTTGTAAAGAAGGGCTCAAAGATACTTTTCAACAATTCTTCTTTGATGCCCATCCCTGTATCCTCAAATTCGATCAGCACGTGGTTGCCGGAGGCACTTCTCAGGTGACGTCTGACATCTGCTTCGTCGACTTCGACGCGGTCGCACCGAATGGAGAATGTATCCCCTGGCTTCATGGCATCGCGAGCGTTTACAGTCATGTTCAGCACGATCTGTTCAAACTGGCCCGGATCGATTTTAATGAGCAGGGGCGTCGCGCTTTGCTCATAACAAAAGTTGATTTCATCACCCAGGATCTGGCGGATCATCGTCACCATCTCCTGAATGGCTGTTCGAACATCGATCACTTTGGGGGCTACTATCTGTTTGCGGGCAAAAGAGAGCAATCGCTGGGTCAGGCGCGACCCCTTTTCCGTCGCATCGATCATCTTTGCCAGGGCATTATCCAATTTTGGTTGCCCGCTTTTGATTTGCCACTGAATCAGGCTGGAATACCCCTGAATAACGGTGAGAATGTTATTGAAGTCATGGGCAATGCCACTGGCCATGCGCCCCATACTCTCCATCTTCTGCGAGACCATCAACTGCTCTTCCAACTGTTTGCGATCGGTGACGTCACGCACGAGCGTCAAGAAGGAATCATTTCCCAGGCAGACGAGGCGAGTGTCGAAGAAGCAGAGTTCACCCTGCTTGGGCAGTGTGTACTCCAGCGTTACATGGCCCCCAGTCCGCGAAACTTTTTCCATGCCGAGCAGTACTTTTTGGGACAACTCCGGTGGCAACACATCCGTGACATGTTTGCCAATAAAGTGTTCTGGCAGTGTGTAGAGCTGCGTGTCGTCGGGTGCATAGTAATCTTGATAGACCCCATCCTTTGTCAGGACAAAGAGCATATCGGGAATCGCATCGAGCAGCGCCTGATAATTTTCCTGTTTATTCCGCAACTGTTCCGCAATGCACTGGCGCGTAATCAGCGGGCCAATCATATGCGCATAGGCCGTCAGCATCTCGCCATCCATTTCGTCGTATGGCTGCTGTTGCAAGAGATTATCGGTCAACAGGTAACCGATCATCTGATCGCCATCGTAGAGCGTCGAAATGGCCGACCATCCGTGGCCGACGTGCTCTGTCTCTGGTGTAGTTATTGGGGAGCCCGTTGTATACGATGAGCCATAGCCCAGGTTGTTCTGCGCCGCCAGCTTGTTTTCCAAAATGACGGCATCCATGGTGAGGTGTCGCTCATCTTTCAAGGTGCCATCAATCCAGGTGCCATAGGTCCCGACCAAACTGTCGGGGGTTGCACCGTAGAGCCACAGCCCCAGCCGATCGAACCCCAATTCACCGCGCCCCAACTCAATGACGGTGCGATAGAGATCATCTAAATTTGGCACGCGCATGAGTTGCGCCGCGATCTGATTGAGTTTTGCCAGGCGTGTGCGAAACCTATGTTCCTTGCTGTAGCTGTCGCGCAGAGAGTGCTCCACGCGCAGACGCAAATAGAGATGACCGATGGTTCCCGCGTACAGAGTCAACAATTCACCATCTGCATCTGTAAAGGGTTGCTGTCGCAACAGATTGTCGGCAATCAGATAGCCGATAATCTTCTGCCCGTCCCACGCCGCCGCGCCAGCATTCCAGCCAGTGCCAACAACTTCCACTGCATCTGCATCCGAAGCCTCGGCTCTCTCGGCAGGTTCAACCAGTGCTGTCTCGAGCATCACGGCACGTAGGGCTTTTGAGTGTTTACGGGGCAATTTGACGAGCCAATGGTCACTAGCCAAACGAAACTTTAACTTTTTTTCATTCACCATCTGCCCCTGGCGATCGGTGCCATAGGTACCGATGAGGGAATAGGGATCGTTTTGCTCCGTCAAGAAGAACGCAAGCCGGTCGAAACCGAGTTCTTGAATGCCCAACTTCACGGCATTTTGGAACAACTCATCAATGGAGGCGGAGCGGGTCAAGGCCATGGTGACCTGATTGAGCGCAGCCAGACGCTGTTGCAGGGTCTCTGGCGAAGACGCTATATATGACAACGAGGTTGGGGGAGGTTCCTCTTCGCTATCGTTCTCTTTAAACATAGTCAACCCTTTGGTGAACTTCTCGACGTCCACTGATCAATCGGCGGTATTCTGCAGGTCTGCACAACATACAGCTCGACACAGTGTTCAGCTCGATAGAGTGGCCTAAGCATTCGGGACGTCAAGTTTTTACGGACTCGAGAAGTTTTGCGGCGGTCTGAAGCCAATCGTAACAGACAGTTGAAAAGCTTTTTCGCCCGTCTGCGTCTTTCGACTTACTCACCAGATATCAGTTGCCGGAAAGCAACATTCATTATGCGCAATACTCCTTTGTAACCTAAGTCGCTTTTATAACCTAAGTCGCTCCCCAGTTGCCTTCGAGGCGCGTGGTAGAGGGTATTTTTGCGCAATCCCTCTCCTGTAGAGACAATGGGTAGCAACTTGAGTTTGATACTAAGCTGTACGACACGTACGCTAAAAGTTTCGCTTATCCATGAGAGGCGGACAATCGACAAATGTACATAAGCACTCAGTAAAATGACGGGTTCCCATTAATATTTTCTGGAAATATTCTGCTCGCTCTCGTTTGTGGGTTGCCAAAGCCAGTGCTGCTCACCGGCTACCATCAGCAGATCATGCCCTCCAAGGCCATGACACCGCATGGCAACTGCCGAGTCAGCTGCTTCTCGGTTGCATCTATGGGTCCGTTCTATCGTGCGGTTGGCTTGAAAACGGTAGACTTTGGGGCCATCTACCAGAGAAGTAGCACTACCGTTTTCAAACAGAGCTCACTTTGGGTAGCGGGGGTTGCGCGCGTTGCATCGAGCAGTTGCAAGGCAAATAGCATGCGGAGATTGGTGTCAGTGCCTTGCACGCCCAAGTATAATAGCTCTCCCCCAAACGAGCAACGCGGTCAATTTGCAACAGCCGCTCGAGAACCGTTTGACAAGCTGGCAGCGCTCCATGCTACAATGAACACTACATCCCGCGCCCATCAACCACAGTACCCATTACAGTACCCATTACAGTACCCATCACAGCACCCGCCACACATGCCAGGAGGAACTGCTTTGCTCATCGACGTCCACACCCATGTCTTTCCCAATAACAACGTCTTTTTTGGCAATTTTTTGGCCGAGGCTTCACGCATGCGCTCCACGCCCATCGATTTGATCACGCGCTATGCCGATTACTGTGCCACCGCGCCCGATGTGACCGCAGCGATCTGCTTTGGCGGCAAGGCCAAGCAGGCCGGTCTCTGGGTTGACGATCGCGATGTCGCGGCCTATGTGCAGCAGGATCCGGAACGGCTGATTGGCTTCATGGCACTCGATCCCACCCAACCGGGCTGGGAGGCAGAACTGGAGTATGGCCATCAGGAATTGGGGCTGCGCGGGATCAAGCTCATGCCCATGTACGCCGGTTTTTATCCCCAAGAGTCGCGGCTCAATCCACTTTGGCGCTATGCGCAGCAACACAACCTGCCCGTGTTGCTCCACAGCGGTACCACCTTTGTTTCTCAGGGGTGGCTAGAGACAACACTACCCCGTCACGTTGATGTGGTTGCACGGCGCTATCCCGAGGTGCGCATCATCATGGCCCATCTCGCCCATCCCTATGAGGGCGAATGTATCGCGGTGATCCGCAAACATCCCCATGTCTATGCCGATGTCAGCGCGCTCCACTATCGCCCCTGGCAACTCTTTCACAGCCTGATGCTCGTGCACGAGTATGGCGTTTGGAACAAGTTGCTCTTTGGCACCGATTTTCCCATTACCAATGTGGAAGAGTCGCTGGCTGGCCTGCGCAGCCTGACCGACATTCAGATCGACCGCTTCCGTCTACCCGCGGATGAAATTGAAGCAATGATCCATCGGGATGCGCTGACCCTGTTGGGCCTGGCCAACGGCTAGCAGTAGCCGAGGGCGCGTACAGAGAGCATGCAGCGCGTGCTCACAATGGCAATGCGCCATGAGCAAGAAGAGCAGCAACAGAGCTTGCACAACTATTCAGTTGTCACTTCAGCCATGGCAAATGAACGTAGCAAAGAGGAGAAGGGAATGAGTGTATTGGTTCACGTGGGCGTGCGCGCCACGGATCTACAGGCAACCATCCGTTTCTGGCGCGATGGGTTGGGTTTGGCGGTGGTGGCAGAGGGAGATGGCAACTTCGACCTCAGCGATGGCTATCACAATTTTCGGGTCTTTCAACACCAGGGAGCACCGCGCCCGGATCACGTATCCGGCATGTTGGATTACTTGCATATCGGTGTAGTTGTCCCCGATCTGATTGCAACGGCCAACCGGCTGCGCAAACTCGGCTTTCGCATCTATTCCGATGGCCTCGATGGCAAAGAGATCACCGATCCCAGCCAGTTTACCGAAGCCGCGTTCAAAGTCGAAGATCCCGACGGCATCACCGTGGATGTGACGGCCAGCGACACGCAGTGGCCGGGCACAGAGCTGTCCCCGCGCGCGTGAGCCCCAAGACAGATCTGCTTTGGTGGCAACGGCAGGCCCAATCCGGTATTGGTTCCCATGCGTGCCGCGTCCCCTCGATAAAACCATCTAAACATGTGGGGCTGAATCGCCTGAATACCGGGATTGTTCCGGGCGCGGGCGCTGGCCACCGCGGCGGGTGAATAGTAGACGGTCACCCCTGTTTTCAGACCAGTGCTCCTCTATTCAATGGCTGTAGAGACTGCCCTGCTCGAGCAATTACATGGGCACGCTCAAGCCGGTCGTGTTCGTTCCAGATACCGGTTGAAGAAGCCTGGTGCATCTGCACAGAGCTGACGCAGTTGTTGACGATCAGCCTCTTGCGTGGGCAGTGCATAATCCCACGCCACCTTGCACTTCTGGTAGACCGTGCCCACGAAATCCGCGGTCTCCGTGGGCAAATGTTGCCGAGCGAGCTCCACACAGGCCGACCGCGTCGGGACAAATACTCCAGCATCGTGGGCCAACAGCGCCGTTGCCACCCAACAGACCGTGGCCACGAACTCTTTGGTGCCGGTTTTGACATTGGCGGGATACCAGGGAATCGCTCGCTTGCGCGCGTAGCCAAAGAAGTGATCCGCGGCATCTGGATAGACGAGAGGGGGCACGAGTGCATTTGGATCATCTGGCTCTTTATCGTGCAGGCGACAGAGAAAGACGTGCACCCACTCGCGCAGATAAGCCTGATAGGCCTCGATCGAAGGTAGCGGCAGCTGGTCACGAATATCTTCACCAAAGACCAGTTCCCCCCCAAGCTTCAACCGTATATCTCTGCCCTGCTGCAGCCGTTCGTCATCCTCGGCCCAAACGCTAATATCCAGCCGCAGTGGACTGATCTGCTGACAGTGGCGCAGCACCTCCTGGGCGAGAGCGGCCTCGCGCTCATCAACAAATGCATCTTTGAAGAGCACAATGCCATCGATGTCGCTCACGGTGGCCGCGGATCCCTCCGCGCGGCTGCCGAGCAGATAGACCGCCCGAATCCGCTTGCGAAAGAGCGCACAATAGAGCCCAACAAGCGCATCAACAATGGTGGTGGGCCACGCCGCCCGCGGCACGTTGAAAAGATGGGTTGGTGATGTCATGGTGGTGGAAATCTCCAGTCCCTGTTCGTTGCTTGGACAAGAGCAGCGTGGCCCGATCTGTGGTACTACGGCTCCTCGCTACGTTGCACTGCCTGCCACCAGGTCGCCATTGCCTTGGCACCTTCGGGCCGCAGTTGGCTTCCGGCGCGACAGTGAGTCGTCAGCGGCACGTCACGCAGGCTGGCCAGATATTTGGCACTGGCTGGATAGCCCAACCGCTGCACGGTATCGAGAAAGACGAGTTGTTCATGGATGGCAACGGCACCACGCTCATCGCGCTGCACGGCGTGCCAGAGCGCCAATACCCGATCCGCGGCCGCCGCGGAGATGGTGGCGAGAATGCCGCGTGCACCCATCTCTAGCGCCTGGAGCAGGAAGGGTGTGTTGGCCTGATAGACGACGGATTCGGGCGCGGCCCGTAGCTTGGCCTGAATGCCTGCCACGGTACAGGTTGTATCCTTGATGCCGTAGACTCCCTGCTCGCGCACGAGCCGTTGATAGGATGCTGCCGGAATTTCGCAGGGGTTGACGTGGGGCCATTCATAGAGCAAGACGGGACAGGGCGCGCCAGTTGCCAGACCGGCCAGATAGTCATGGCGGGCCGCGCCTTCCAGCCCCTGGGGCGGGATCAACACAATGCCAGCCACACCGGTCTCCGCCATCTGTATAATTTCGTCGTCATGTGTGCGCCGATCTGCTTCCAGATTGGCGGTGGCAACCACGGGTAGATCCCCCGCGCGTGCCACCGCCCGTTTGGCCAACGCCAACCGCTCTGCCAACGTCAAGTAGAGCATTTCGCCGCTGCCACAGACGGCAAAGAGACCGTGGGGCTCATGGCTCACCTGCCAGTCGACATAGGCGTCATATGCGGGCCAGTCGATTTCACCGGTCTCCTGAAAGGGTGTCAACAACAGCGAAAAGACACCTTCAAATTTTTCCACACCGGGCAGGGAATGGCCCTGCGCTCGTTGCACTGCATTCATGGTTCACTCTTTCACTTTACATATTTGCCCTAAGTATTCGCCTTGTAGAGAAAGCAAATAGATCTTGCACCTTACACCTTGCACCTTACACCTTGCACCTTGCAGAGTGAGCATGCTCTCATGCGCACATCCAGCGGTAGAGAACGCTGATTCCACGATTGTGCAACGTTTGCATGATTTCTCCATTACATATTCACCTTGCACAACGGTTATTGATATTGGGAGCGTCCGATCGTGGGGAAGTCTTGCTTTGGTTTTTTGCTGAAGAGGGCACGATGCTGAACCCGCTGCAAATAGATTCTCAACATATCACAACTCCGCTTCATCTCAAAGCCTCTACGCACCGCAGGCATGGTGGCTCTCCTGAATCACCACTTCGCTTTGGCTTAGTGGGAAGATCCAGGATGTGATAAGATATGTGCTTTGTTTGAGGCTCTGGAAATCAATGACAAAGGAGAGACGCATGATCTATCGGCAATTGGGCAGTGCGGGTGTGAGAGTTTCGGCAATTGGATTGGGAACCAATCAATTCGGTGGGAAAGTCGATCAAGCTGGTGTCAACAACATTATTGATGCGGCCATCGATCTGGGCATCAACTTTATCGATACCGCGGACATCTACACCCAAGGGCGTTCGGAAGAGACGCTGGGCGTGGCGCTAAAAGGCAAATGGGACAAGGTCGTCTTGGCGACCAAAGTCTGCATGAAGAGTGGCGACGGTCCCAACGACTGGGGAGCGGCTCGCTATCACATCATGCACAATGTCGAACGCAGTCTGCGCAGCCTGCAGAGCGACCACATCGACCTCTATCAGATCCATCGCTTTGATGAGACAACGCCGATTGCAGAGACATTGCGCGCGCTGGACGATCTCGTGCGCAGTGGCAAGGTGCGCTATATCGGTGCATCCAACTTTGCGGCATGGCAGTTGGCCCGCGCCAACACCATGGCAGAGTTGCGCGATTGGTCACCATTCGTGAGCATTCAAAATCACTATCACATGTTCGAGCGGGAGCAGGAACGGGAAATCATCCCCTATTGCAACGCGCACAACGTCGGTCTGATCCCCTTCTTCCCGCTAGCTGGCGGCTTCCTCACCGGCAAGTACAAACGCAACGCGGCCGCGCCCGCGGGCTCGCGCGGTGAAAGCAGCGAATATGTGCAGCAGTACATGACCGACGCCAACTATGAGAAGGTCGAGAAGATGACGGCCTGGGCCGAAGAGCGCGGTTACTCGATGGTTGATCTCGCCCATGCGTGGCTATTGGCCCATCCCGCTGTCTGCTCTGTGATTTCTGGCGCAACCAAGGTCGAGCAGATTGAGGCCAATGCGAAGGGCGCTGATTGGACGCTCACTGGAGACGACCTAACCGCCATCAACGAAATCCTAGATCAATAGCATCGGCCGACAAGGCAGCGCTGGCGCCATGCGTTGCCACTGCAATCTAGTGAAATTTTACCATGGAGTCACCGTCTTGGTCCCAAGACGGTGACTTTTTTATTGAACCCAATCGAGAAATCATGGTGACGTTGCCCACTGGTGGAATCAGCGTTGGAGAACGCTGGGCGTGCCCATGCGAGCATGCTCACTCTGCAAGGTGTAAGGTACAAGGTGTAAGGTGCAGGGTGTAAGGTGCAGGGTACTAGGTCTATCTGTTTCTCCATAAATTGCTCCCCGGTTGCCTGCTGGGCGCGTGGTAGGGAAAAATTTTCAGGAATCACGCTCGCGTAGAGATGGTAGGTTGCAACTTGAGTTATGCACTCGTGTACTGCAGGATCTGCCATCCGCAGTGGCACGACGCAGCAGCTCAGCGCTTGCTCCAGTGAACGGGCGTTACGGGAGTGAATCGGTAGCACCGCGGCGGGTGTGCAGCGCACAGGTCACCTGATCGTGGGGCGGCGTTGGGGTGTTGAGACCTGTGCAATGCACTCGTGTACTGCAGGATCTGCCATTCGCGGTGGCACGACGAAGGATTTCGGCGCTTGATCCAGTGAACGGGCGTTACAGAGGTGAACGGGTAGCACCGCGGTGGGTGTGCAGCGCACAGGTGACAAGATCGCGGGGCGGCGTTGGGGTGTTGAGACCTGTGCAATGCACTCGTGTACTGCAGGATCTGCCAGCCGCGGTGGCACAACGCAGCAGCTCAGCGCTCGATCCAGTGAACGGGCGTTACGGGAGTGAATCGGTAGCACCGTGGCGGGTGTGCAGCGCACAGGTCACCTGATCGTGGGGCGGCGTTGGGGTGTTGAGACCTGTGCAATGCACTCGTGTACCGCAGGATCTGCCATCCGCGGCCAGAGGCGATGTGACATAAGTCGCAGCCACCACGGCAACTTGGTTGTATACTGGCTCCAGGTACCCGGTCGGCTGTGGGGCAGGCCGCTCGTTGTGCTGCATCCGTTTGTGGAGCTGCAAAACTCCATCTTGGGGTTGACACCGCTCTACTTTCATCTCTTCATGGTGATATTTTTGTGCCCACTGTGAAGCTACCCAACGCTCCCTTGCCATGACTTATGGAACAGGTTTCGGATGATTATCAAAAGCTATTTGGCATATCCCGTTGCCGGCCGATATACAGAGCTGGATCAAGAATTACGTGCTGTTTCGGCCTGTGAAGTAATGCCAGCTGCAAACCGTGAATTGCTCGTATTGGTCACAGAATCTTTGGATGAAGAAGCGGAGAAAGCACTCGTTGCGCGAATCGAGCGATTGCCGTCGCTGCAGGCGCTTGCGTTGGTTGCAGGATACAACGAATCTACAACGCTGGTAAACGATGATCCACTGTGAATACAAAAGGGAAGAACGCATGAAACTATCAGACGTTGCGGAGACGACGCTGTCGCGGCGCGCGCTGTTGAAACAGATGGCAGCCGCCGCGGCCATGACGACCGCCGCGCTCCTCTTTCCCGGCGTCATCTTTGCCAAAGAAGAGCAAGCAAAAGCAATGCGTGTGACGCTTGCTCAACAGGAGATTGATCCCAGCAACATTGAATGGAAGAAAGCGCCCTGCCGTTTCTGTGGCGTGGGGTGTGGGCTACTGATTGGCATCAACCAAGAACGGGCTGTGGCCGTGAAAGGTGATCCAGCCAGCCCCGTCAACAAAGGGCTTTGTTGCGTCAAAGGGTACCATTCGGTCATGGCGCTCTATGGCGAGGATCGACTCCAGAAAGCCTATGTGCGCAAGGATGGCGAGCTGGTCGAGACGCCAATCGACGAGGCACTCGATTTAGTCGCGCAAAAGATGCAAGAGACGATTGCGGCGCATGGCAAAGATGCTCTCTCGATTTATGGCTCTGGCCAATGGACGATTCCCGATGGCTACGTGGCCAACAAGCTCTTCAAGGGCGCAATCGGCACCAACAATGTTGAAGCCAACGCCCGCCTCTGCATGGCGAGTGCAGTCACCGGCTTTGTGACCGGCTTTGGCCTGGATGAGCCAATGGGCTGCTACGATGACATCGACCATGCCGATGTTTTTGTGCTCTGGGGCAACAACATGGCGGAGATGCACCCTGTTCTCTTCTCGCGCATGCTGGAGCAACGCTTGCAGCGCGCGGATGTCAAGATCATTGATCTGGCGACACGCACCACACGCACGAGCATGGCCGCGGATCGCTCAATTTTGTTCAAGCCACAGACCGATTTAGCCATTGCCAATGCGATCTGTTACGAGATCATTCGCAACGGCTGGGTCCACGCGACCTTTGTTGAGCGTCACTGTGCCTTTAAAGCGGGTAAAACTGACATTGGCTATGGGTTGGAAGATGGTTTTGCTTTTTCTGACGAAGCCACCGATATGTCATTCGACGAATTCACCACATTTTTGGAAGATTACACGCCCGCCAAGGTCGAAGCACTTGCGGGTGTGCCGGCGCGCGATATTCGCTATTTGGCAGCGCTGTACGGGGATCCCAACCGCAAGGTAACAAGCTTTTGGTGCATGGGTGTCAACCAACACACACGCGGCACGTGGATGAACAATCTGATCTACAACATCCATCTATTGGTGGGCAAAATTTCTACCCCCGGCAACAGCCCTTTTTCATTAACTGGCCAACCCAGCGCTTGTGGGACTGTGCGCGAGGTGGGCACGCTGACGCACAAGTTGCCCCATGGCGCGGTTACATCGGAAGCGGCGCGGGAAATGGCTGCCCGCATCTGGCAAGTACCAGTTGAGAATATTCCGCCCAAGCCAACCTACCATACAGTGGAGATGTTCCGCGCGCTCGATCGGGGTGACATTCGCTTCATGTGGATTCAGGTCACCAATCCGCTGGTCAGCATGCCCAAACTCAAACGCTACCGCGACGGCGCGCGTAAAGAGGGCCGCTTCATCGTCGTCTCAGAAGTCTATCCCACACCGACAACCGATATCGCCGATGTGATCCTGCCTTCGGCCATGTGGATCGAGCGAGAAGGTCTCTTTGGCAACTCCGAGCGACGCACACAGCAATGGGATCAACTGCTGCAGCCACCGGGTGAAGCCATGAGCGATACGTGGCAGATCATCGAGGTGGCACGACGCCTGGGGTATGAAGAACTTTTCCCTTGGGACGAGGAGAATCACATCGAGCAGATCTGGAACGAGTATATTCAGTTCCATGAGGGGGCGAAACATGGAATGGCTCCCTATGCATTGCTGCGCGAGCGCCCAGGCGTGCGCTGGCCCTTTGTGGATGGCAAGGAGACACGCTGGCGCTATAACGCCGCGTATGATCCCGCGGTCGAGCATGGTGCCTTTAGCTTCTATGGCAAGCCAGAGGGAAGGGCATGGATTTGGGCGCGGCCCTACGAACCTGCGGCAGAAGAACCGAGCGCGGACTATCCTTTCTGGCTCTCGACTGGGCGTGTGGTCGAGCATTGGCACACCGGCTCGATGACGCGCCGGATCTCAGTACTTCATCAGGCCATGCCCAATGGCTATGCCGAGCTAAATCCTGACGATGCAGAGGAGTTGGGCATTCGCAGTGGTGAAGTTGTGCGCCTGGTATCACCGCGCGGCACGTTGGAAATGCCCGCGTCGGTGCGGGAGCGTGGATTGCCCGCGCGTGGTCACGTCTTTGTCCCCTTCTTTGACGAATCCATGCTCATCAATGACCTGACGCTCGACTCCTTCTGCCCCATCTCCAAGGAGCCGGACTATAAAAAATGTGCGGTGAGAGTGGAGAAGATTCGCGCATGACGGCAGGCGAAACAAATCCATCCCCAGAGGAACGCAGCGCCTATCGATCGCGACTGGTGATCATTGGCTTGGCCATCCTGCTCATGGCCTCGGCAGTCTATGTTGTTGGCACGAGCCTGCAGGCTGAGCAACAAGGGGCAACGCTCACCCCCGGCTCGGGCAGTGATGCGCCTTCTATTCCGGTAGAGGCGGGTGTCTTTGCGCGCGCAAGCCAGGCGTTGGCCTATCTAGAGGTCGAATCCCTGCCACAAACCGCTTCCAATCCAGAGCGCCGACTTGCCACCTATCGGGAACGACGGGCCTATGAAGGCGCGCCGCCCATCATTCCCCATGCCGTAGTGGACGAGTTCTCTTTTGGGGAAAATAGCTGTCTGCAGTGTCACGCCAGCGGTGGTTATTCACCACAATTTGCAGCCTACACACCGATAGTCCCGCATCCCGAGCTGATCAACTGTCGCCAGTGCCACGTTGCTGTACAGACCGATGGGCTCTTTGGCCAATCGACCTTTCGGGGGCTGACAGCGCCGGCAATCAATCAGGAAGCACTTGTCAGTGCACCGCCGCCCATTCCCCATGGATCACAGATGCGCGAGAATTGTCTGGCTTGCCATGCCGGTCCCGCCGCGCCAGAAGAGATTCGATTCGATCACCCAGCGCGGATCAACTGCCGACAGTGTCACGTGCAAATCGAAACCGGGGAGGAATGGACGCGATGAGTTTGCGATTGCCATCTATTTTTCGCGGCGCGCTCTTCATCCTGAGCACACTCGCGCTGACAAGTTGCTCCGCTTTGCTGACACCACAGCTTTTCCACGCAGGGCACGATGAATCGTTGCTGGAGCGGCTGGAGCACGCGGCACCCGCGACGGGAGAACATGGCGCAGCAAAGCTGACATCGCTCGCAAACGCCGCGCTGCTGGATGAAGTTGATGCCGTGGAGGTGCAGGCACTGCTTCACGATCAACCCTTTCACACGCTGGCGCGCACGGGGCAGATCACGCAGTATCCATGCAGCAGTTGCCACACCGGGCCGCTGGCTGCGCTGCGCTCCATGCAAAGCAACACCGCTCCCAAAGCGCATTGGGAGATTACTATTGATCATGCAGATGAAAGCGTGATGAGCTGCACCACCTGTCACAACTCGGACAACATGGACAGGCTGCGCTCGGTTACGGGTAACCCCATCGAGTTCAACCACAGCTATCAACTCTGTGCACAATGTCACAGCAATGTTGCCGCGGAGTGGGTTGGGGGCGCGCACGGCAAGCGCGTGGGCGGCTGGACACCGCCACGTGTTGTCGCCAACTGCGTCGGGTGTCACAACCCCCATCAGCCACAATGGGATATCCGTTGGCCCGCGGTGACAAATGGTGGCGCACGGGAGTAGGCGCAATTTATCAGGCAATGCATTCAACTGCACTGCATTGCCTGATCGCAATTGAATGCAAAAAACCGATTCGCTCAACTGCCAAGCGCATACAGCGCGCTCCCGCTCTAGAGGAAGCTCTGTTTGAAAACGGTACTGCTACTTGGTAGACCACAAAAAAGTCTACCGCTTTCAAGCCAACCGCACGATAGAGGAGTCACAAATTTGGTTTAGCCAATGCCCATGAAATTTTTTGACAAAGAATTTATTGAAACCTTATTGCTCACATCCAACGTGCAATCAGCCGGGCCCGCTGGCACGCCCGCCAATTTTGCCGAGATGGATGAGATTCCGCTCTTTGCGTCCACGCCGCCCACCGTACAACCCACCGTGCAAGGAGCCACCACCGGCCACACAGCTGGTGCGGGCTGCGCATGTACTGCCCCGAACAGTACGGAGGAGGTGCCTTTCGATCCAAGTGGGATTCAAGCCATGCTGGCCGATATCTTTGCGCAAGAGTCAATCACTAATGAGAAAAATGATGCCGGTTGGACAGAAGAGACGCTTCAGCAGCTTACAGATCACGTGGAATGGGAACGGCTGGAGAATATCATCCGGCTGAGCGAGTTGGGTGATGGCTGGGCACAGTGGGATGCCGCGGCGGCTAGCGCCTCGATCAAGGATGGGCTGGACCAACTGCTCAATCGCACGGTCACTCGCCGCACGGCGACAATGATGATTGCCACGGGGCTGTTGGCTGGGCTGGGTCTGTTGCAGACGGCCTGCTCGTCTGCCCTTTCCCCCGCCAAGCGTGAAGCGGTGAACATCAAGTGGAAAGAGTATTTCAAGGGCAACTTTCGGCTGATGACCGCTGAGGAGAAGGCAGCAACCGTGGCACGGTTGGAGCGTGCCCATGGGCTACAGACGGGCAACACGCTCAACATGTCGGCAGCAGATGCACGGCCGGGCGTGCTCTACGGCTATGCGTTCAATATCTCTAAGTGCCGCGGCTACATGGATTGCGTGCGTGGCTGCTTGCAAGAGAACAACCAGGATCGTGCATCGGACATGCGCTATATCCGCATACACGAGCATACGCAAGGTGGGATGAACTTTGATGAAGCGGTAGACGACTTCTTCCACGAAGTACCGGCTGCCGGCCACTTCTACCTGGGTACCCAATGTTTTCACTGTGAAAATCCACCTTGCGTTCACGTCTGCCCGGTGCAAGCGACGTGGAAAGAGCCGGATGGGATTGTGGTGGTGGATTATGATTGGTGCATTGGCTGTCGCTACTGTCTGGCGGCCTGTCCATATGATGCCCGCCGCTTCAACTGGGCCGATCCGGTTATTCCCGAAGAGGAAGTCAACCGCAACCAACATTATTTGGGCAATCGGCTACGCAAAAAAGGGGTAACGGAGAAATGCACTTTCTGTATTCAGCGCACGCGCGCGGGACGCAATCCAGCCTGTGTGGAGGCGTGTCCAACGGGCGCGCGTATCTTTGGGAATCTACTCGACCCAGATAGCGAAATCCGTTGGGTGCTCCGAAACAAAAAGGTCTTTCGGCTGAAAGAAGATCTGGGAACAGAGCCAAAATTCTGGTACTTCATGGACTGACAGGTGATAGATAAAGAATGAACGTTGCAATTCGATTTATCCAGGACGGTCTGCTCTCGGTGACGAGTGGCAGCAAAAAATATCACCTGTGGATGGCATTTTTGACCCTGCTCATGTTGAGCGGGGCCTATGCATATTCGATTCAGCTCCGTGCTGGGCTTAGCGTCACCGGCCTGTCGGATACGGTGAGCTGGGGGCTTTATATCTCCAACTTCACCTTTTTGGTCGGCGTGGCTGCTGCTGCGGTCATGCTGGTACTGCCCAGCTACATTTTGCACGACGTGGATTTTTTGCGTGCCGTGCTGATTGGTGAGGGGTTGGCCGTCGCCGCGCTCGTCATGTGTCTGGCCTTTGTCACCGTGGATTTGGGTGGCCCGGCCAATGCGTGGCATCTGCTCCCGATCATTGGTCTCTTCAACTGGCCGCGCTCCATGCTGGCGTGGGATGTGCTGGTGCTAAATGGCTATCTCTTTATCAACATCACGATTCCGCTCTATATTCTCGTCTGCCATTACGTGGGCAAGGAACCGCAGAAGAGCATCTATCTGCCGGGTGTCTTTCTCTCAGTCTTTTGGGCTGTGGCGCTGCACATGGTGACCGCTTTTCTCTACGCGGGGTTGCCCGCGCGCCCATTTTGGCACACGTCGCTCCTTGGACCGCGCTTTTTGGCGTCAGCCTTTGCTGCCGGCCCCGCGCTGTTGATCCTAATCTTGGGGGTCATTCGCCGTTTCACCGACTACTGGATCGCAGAGGTTACGCTGCACAAATTAGCGCTGGTTGCGACCGTCGCCGCGCAGATCAACCTGATCATGTTGGGCTCGGAGCTATTCACCGAATTTTATGCGCCAACGCACCACAACCAGAGCGCCACCTATCTCTTCTTTGGCCTGCGTGGACACAACAGCTTGCTGCCTTGGATCTGGTCGGCGATTGGGATGAACGTGCTAGCCACGCTTGTTTTGTCAATTCACCCACTGCGTAGAAAGAGCGTTTTTCTCTATGCAGCCTGTGCCCTGCTCTTTGTTGCAATCTGGATTGAAAAGGGCATGGGGTTGATCATTCCTGGGTTCGTTCCTGGCCCCTGGGGCAAGATCGTTGAGTATAGCCCCACTTGGATCGAGATTGCCGTGACGTTGGGCGTCTGGGCAATGGGCTTCTTTCTCTTTACACTGCTGGTAAAGATGGCGATCCCGATTGAATTGGGGCGGCTGCGTTTTCACAAGAAGTAGTCTGAGCGCTCGCAAAAATTGTAGCACCGTCCGCTCATGGCGGTGCGGATCCCGAACGCAACAACCTATTTGGCGCAGTATTCAGTCTCTCTCTGGGTAGAATCTCCTGCGTGCAGCGCACAGGTGAAACGATCTGGCACAAAGAGGATTGCTTGCACCTGTGGAGCGTACACCTGCTCGGGTGCCACGCCACGGCAACATCAGCGCAGGATCAGTGGCAGGTAGGTGCCATGTTCCTGTTCAGTTGACGCGGGTGTTGTGACGGGGGTGACGGCTTCCAGGGCAATGCGATCGAGCCGGGTGCCACTTTCGCGCAGGGCAACGGCAATGAGATGGGTGCCCGCGGCCAGTTCCACAACCACCGGGTCATCGCCACCGCGGTCGGATACTTGATCGGCTGCGTACTGTTGATTCTGCAGCACATCCCACGTGTAGCCGGCAGTGGGCAGGCCATCCACCTGCACAAAGAACGAATCGTTCAGATCCGACGCGCCAAAGACCCAGCCCTGGATCGTGTAGCGCCCGGGCTCGTCGACTGTAAAGCAAAAGAGCGCCCGATCCTCCAACGACGGACCGTCGTAATTGCTGGCGGCGACACTGTGAATGTACGCGCCACCGCTGGCAGCGGCATCGTGGCCAATGGCAAACGACCCAGAGAGCAGCCCTTGCTCCGCCTCCTGTGCCTCTGTGGGACATTGGGCACGGTCCAGCAACAGAGGTTCAGCCGGGTTGAGCCCAACCAAGCGCAGCCCCGTGCCACTCTCCTCCAGCGCACTCCCACCGATCAGGGCGACGCTGGCCCACTCCCCATTTGCATGGCGACGAATGAGCGCCGTGTGCCCATCGTAGCGATAGGAACCGACCGTCTGTGCTGTGCCCGCTTGCGCATAGGTGAGCAACAGATCGTCGCGCCACTGCGCGCCCCCGTTATGTTGCAACTGCAGCAGCAATGCCTGGCCACTGTCGATGCTCTCCATGATCGTGGGTCGTTCTTCCCATGCCGAGCCAGTGGTTGGATAGAGCAGGTTGACCAACCGCAGATCCGCGGTCGGTGATTCTGGCCGGATGCGCACATAGGGAAGGCCGTTGTGCTCCCCCAGCGTTGCCACAAAAGGCTGCGGATGCACAACGCCAATGCCCAGAATCTGATCCGCTTCGGCATGACCGCGGATCCACTGCCCATCGAGCGTGGCACTCTGCTCAAAGTGGCTGATCCACTCGTAGCGGTGGGGTTGCCCAGCCGCGAGCTGATCGACCATGAGAAAATAGTCGGGACGCACAAAAACGACGTGGCGCGAAACTTCCTCAATATCGGTGATCTGTCGGTAGCGCTGCGTGGCATCCGCTGCGAGATGGGCGAGTGCCGCGGTATCGGTGACCGTCAACAGCTTGCCATCCGTGTCTTCCAGCGGACCGGGTCCGCTGGAACTCTCGTATTCCGGGCGCATCTGCCCCTGGCCATCGATCAGCAATGTGTTGTGATAGCGAGTCTCGTTCTCCCGGTTTCCCACCACTTCGGGTGCCAACCAGCGCCCATTGCCAAAGAGATAGAATCCATTCGTATCTTCGTGATCGTGCCCCAGATTGAAACGACAGCCCGCGGATGCACAGTTGGATTCCCAGGGGGCGGTGCGCGCGGCAAAGGTATCAAAGGCAAAGCGGCCGCCATAGGCACCGCTCTTGAAGCCAAAGACCAGATCGTCTCGCCCCCAGCCGCTGCGCCAGATCACGCCCGCCAGATCGGCAAAGGTTTGGCCCAACGGCAGCCCGGCCGGCGGCGTGGCGGCCAACGCAGGCGAAAAATAGAAGAATTCAAAGATGAGCCAGGGCATCGACCAGATATCCGCGTCGCGTGGTTCGACGGCCAATAGCTGTTGCCCCAGCCACTGCGCCTGTTGATTTTGATACTCCGTCGCGACAAAGTGCACCAGATGTTGGCTGCGGCTGCTCAGATAGTCCCACTCGAAATTGCCGTGCGCCATGATGTAGCGGTTGGTGCCGGGCAGATAGTTGTAGAGCCGCCAGGTACTGTACTCTTGCAGATAGGTGTGGGGCAGCAGATCCTGCCCCTGCAACGTGCGCGCGTTGAGCCAAAAGGGCACGGCCATCGAGAGCATGTAATCCTGATAGGAGATGCCTTCGTGCCAGCTGCCATCACCAATACCATTCAGCAGAAACTTTGCACGGTTCGCTTCGGTGACAGCCTGCTCATACCAACGTGACGCCGCGTCCACTTCCCCCATGAGCGCCAACCCCGCCATGCCCAACACGCTGTTGTTGATCACGTAATGATTTTGGATGTAGGATTTGTACCACCAGTTATTCCACGCCGCCACCTTGGGGCCAAGGCTCGCCGCGTGCAAGGCATCGGCCCACCTCACCAATGCACGCTGCACCGTCTGTCGTTCCGCGATCGATAGCTGTGGATAGAGCCAATCATAGGCGAGCGTGTTGCCCAAGAGCATGTGGGCGTGGCCCAAGTCACGGTGGCGCGACTCCCCCCACTGTTCCCAGGTGGCATAGGTGAGCAGGTGGCCTTTGGCAACGTTGCAATGGGATTCATCGTCGGTGATCACACAGGCAAAGGCCAATGCAACCAGTTGATTGCCATAGTTGCGATAGGTATCCAGATCGCCTTGGGAGGGTGCGGCAGCGGGTGGCGAGGTGCCCAGTTGGGTGTCCGCATAGTCGACGATTGGCTGCCAGATCGCCCGATGCGTTGTGCGGGCACGTTCGCGCAGCGTGGGCAGATCCGCGGCCCGGAAAAAGAGCCGGGGGTGTTCTGTGGCTTGTGCGGCTGCAACATCGGCTCTGTTGGCGGCACAAGCAAGCAAAAAGAGAGTCAGCGCAGAGAGTAGAAACGAAAGGAGCAGTCGGTTTATCGGCATTGTTGTCTCCCATTCACGAGCACCTTCCATGCACAGCAAATTTTACGCGAAGTAACGATAGAGCATGTTGCCCGCGGCTTCGGTAATGGTGTCCGGCACAGTTTGATCGGTAAACAGACTGGTGAGTTGGGGCAACAGTTGATTGACTTTTGGTGGCTCGGCACAGAGACCTTGCGCGGGCCTGCGCAGAAAAGAGATTGTCTTTTCGGTCGTGGCATATTTCCGCTTGTAGCGCACCAAGCCCTCTTGATCCCAGTCACTCAAGCCAAAGTCCAAAAAGTTTAGATCCCGAGCCTTGGCGTGTTGGATCGCATACCAGATCATCAGATCGTTGGGGCGCACGGTCAGCTGCGTTGGCAAAGAAGCGTTGAACTTATAGTAGAGTTTGTCCTGCCACTCCAACAACATGGTTGCACCCAATAGTGCATCACCCTGCTTGGCCAACAACAACAGACCCCGATCCTGCTCCATGAAATTCTGCCAGATCTGCTCGAAGAGCTGGTAGGGTTGAGCCAACATCTGGTACTTCTGTTTGCGCACGCCCAGGTGCATGAGATAGAACGAACGCAGATCTGCTTTCGTTTGCGCCACGTGAATCTGGACAGCGGCACGTTCGGCTTTGCGAATGGCACGCCGTGCCGATCCGTGTAGATTCTGCCACAGCAGATCCAGCGATGGCGAGAGCGTCAATCCATGCCACTTGGCACGATTGCTCTGACAAAAGCGTCGGTCGTTCAATGGCAGATCGTTGTGCAGACAGCGAATTGTGTAGGGACTATCGGCGCGTCCAATCGCAGCAACCAACGTGCACCACTGCTCTTCACTCTGCACCAGCGGGTCACAGTAATCGGAAAATGGTAGCGTCACCACCCGCGAGCCGCGCAGATCGTCGATGTGGCTGTAGGGAATGCCCGCCACGGGTCTGCCCGCCCCATCCAGCACAAGTTGGGCACCAAAGGTAAAGCCATACGTTTGGGCCACTCCTTGCATCCACGCGGGTGAATGAAAGAGATCGCTGGTGGTTGAGTGCACCAGCTGCAACCAAAGCGGATCGGATATGGGATCTATGGAAACGGTCTTCATCTATATGCTTTCTCTCGCGCTGCAATTCTGATTGTAAAACCTGCTGACTGTCCCTTCAACCACTGATCATACTGGCAATCTGCAACAAACAATCTACCATTCAGCTGACAATGGCGTCTCCAGCACAGGTTCCAGCGGCAAAATCCACTGGGTGGGAAACCAAACATAGGCATGGTCCACGAGATTGGCCGTCGGATCAACCAGCAACTGTGGAGAGCGACCATTGAGCGCAACACGCACATCGGCATAGACGGCCACTGGCCCCGTCCCCTCCTCACGCGCCCGCCGAGCCAGATAGTGGGCAAAGTGCCCGATCATCTGGGGACGCCCGGCCATCTTGCGTGCCTGGCGTGCACTCAAGTATTGGCGGGGTTCCACCAACTGCCGTTCGCCCGCTGCCGAAACCACGGTAAAACGCGCGGTTGCCGCCTTGTCACGCAGCTTCATGTGCCAGGCAAAGTTGTGCCCTTCCTCTGTCCAACTCACGTTGCCCGGATAGAGCAGGTGACGCAGCGGCACCAACAGCTGCACAGCAAGATAGAGTGCCAGCCCAGCCACGATCAGGCCACGCCTTGGTGTTGCCACCGGGTGCTGAGCCGGGGGCGCAGCCAGCCGCGCCCGCTTGCCCCAGGAGAATAGTTTGCGCGGCCACGACGGCGGGAAAAAGATCAGGGTTGCGGCCACCATGAACCAGGGAAAGATCCCGATTGAAAAGAGCCAGGCGTTGGTCAGGTGAAACGCAACGGCCACCAGATAGGCCCACAGACGGGTGCGTCGCCACAACAGGAGTGGCACAATGGCCAGATCAAAGAGCAGCCCGCCGTAGCTGAAGAGGTAGACCAGCCACTCGTGCGTAACATATGGGCCAATCCAGCCATAATCGTTTCGATCCGCCAGCCACAGGCGCATCGGTTCCCCCGCGAGCCAGTCCGCGTTGAGCTTGGCAATGCCGCCATAGAAATAGGGAATGGCAATCTGGGCCCGCAGCAGCCACAGCGCCCACGTGGGCACCGTTGCCGTGGGTGTCGTTCGCCGCAGCAGGG
The DNA here is from genome assembly GCA_965228585.1 of Caldilineaceae bacterium. Classification (GTDB taxonomy): domain Bacteria; phylum Chloroflexota; class Anaerolineae; order Caldilineales; family Caldilineaceae; genus JAHBVH01. The sequence goes on along the minus strand of CBDDHX010000001.1, from coordinate 1,851,104 downwards.
CATCCACGGCAAAGGCCCGGTGTGCCGGCACGACGATCAGGAGAAAGCTCAGTAGCGAAATGAGATAAAAATGGTTGAGATAAGTGCTCTGATCCAGCAGAAAAAGATAGGTAAATCCGAGAAAAAAGAGTGCAGCGCTCAGGCGATAGGCGATCCCGGCCGCGATGCACAGCGCGCAGAGCGCCAGCAGCGCCATGTGTATGTACAGCACGTTGCCGGGCCACGGCTGTAGCCAACCAAGGTAGGGATAGGTGAAATGAAAGGTGGGCGCGATCCAGTACGCTTCGATCCAGCCATGGTGGTAATAACGCCACACCTCCCACAGCATGATCAGGCCAAACGCAATTCGCAACAGAGCCAACGACGCCGCGTCAACCGGCACAAACAGTCGATCCACGGCTCTGTGCCAGAGAGCCACCCCGTTGATATTGGCAGCTTCGACAGTAGCAGTTTCACGTCTTTGCACTTGGGGTCGAGCAAGCATAACCACACCTCTTGATTCCAGTTTCTGCATTCGTCAGTCAGTAGAACCGAACTGAGCACCGGTCGACAACGCAAGCACCCCCTACCGGACGCACGGTCGCTTTCCCAAACGCTCTCGACGCTAGTTGAGACGACCCATTTAGAAGTTGTACAATTACATGTACTTTTACACGCGGAAAACTATGCAACTTTCAAGGGGTTTATCTATTGGTGGAGCGCAACTCACCTGGTTTTGGGTTTGACGCACTCCGGGAAAGCGCCAGGCGCTGTTGATTGCCCAAGGTTGCAGGGGCGTTTTCCCGGAATGCATCGGTCGTTCATTGGCATCGCGCTGGCATGAAGGTGCGTACCAGCGGTGAGCCATCAACCATCCGCAAATGAATTAGCGACTGGGCGCAAAATCAGGCTGCTGCAACTTGACCATCGCTGAATCAAGTTGCCGCGCCACTTGCAGATCGCTACATCAAACATAGCCAGTCAAACATAGCCAGTCAAACATAGACAGGCGCTAATCATCGTCATCGTCGTCATCGTCATCATCGTCATCGCCACCGTCGTCGTCGTCGTCACCATCACAGCTAGCGCCACCATCATCATCATCGTCATCGTCATCCGAATCTTCGTCCGAACATTGTGGTGTGGCCGTGGCCGGTGGCGCTTCATCACAGCGGATCTCCAAATTGTCCACCGCGAAATATTCGTTTGTTACACCATAGAGCTTTTTCACTTCAAAGCGAACAGCTGTGTCACTGGCAATGTAGTCGCTGATGTCATAGCTCGCGGAACCACTGCGGCGGCCTTTGAAGGTCTGCAACGTTTTCCACTTGCCGTCGCTGCTCCGATAGATCTGCACGCGTACTTCGTCAGAGGCATCAACGGTCCAGGGTGTGTTGTAATCAAAGAGCAGATAGGCTGTGGTTGCACCCGCCAAATTGACGGCCCGAGCGATCGTCGGCTTCTTGCCAGAGTCCGGTGCATCCGAGATCCGCAACTCGCCCTGTATGATCTTGATTCTGCCACTGGTGGGCGAGCCATTATCACGGCGCTCTTGCCACGTGCTGTCCCAACGCAGTGGTCCATCGCTGTTGCCATAGTCGGCACGGTTGAATTGATCCAGGTAAAAAGCCCCGGTTGTACAGCGCAGCGGTGCCGTCGTCGGTGTGGCGGCGGGTGTTTCCGTGGCCACTGGTCCAGGTGTGTTGGTCGGTGTGGCCGTTGGTAATGGCGTTGCAGTCGGCAGCGGTGTTGGCGTCGGCGGCACTGTCAGCCCCAGCTGCTCGGTGGCAAACCAGATCGTCAGATCCGTGCGGTTGTGCGCCAGCAATACCACATCGGTCGTCGTGTTCACGGCCTCGCGTGGCGAGATGAGATCGGTGAAGATGATGTTGGGACGGTCAAAGAGCGGTACAAGCGGTGCAGTCGCCAGGCTGGCGAGATCGTCCAGGCTGGCCGCTTTGCGCCCGGCAACCCGCTCAGTAGAGCTAACCGACTCGGCCCCATTGGTGTAGATGAAGATCTCACGATTTTCATCGTCCACAACCACGGATGGACGTGATTGTTCGGGTGATTCGCTGGTTGCCGTCACCCGGTACTGGCTCCACTGACCATTTGGCGTCCGCCGGTACAGTTTGATCAGCGGATCGCTGGCATTGCCACTTTCAGTCTTGACCACAAAGTAGAGATTCTGGTTGGCATCACGTGCCACGCTAACATGATCATCCGACTGCTCCACGCCAAAGGGGGCGGGAATGTTGCCCGATTCGTCAGTCCAATTGGCCAGCACAGCAGGATCCACATTGGGATCAATGTAACGGAACGAGAATTCGGTTTGCGATCCACCTTCGCCATTTTCGCCGGCAAAGAGCCCCAGAAAGGTAGTGCCACCGGTGGTGAATGTGCTCCAAACAGTGACACCACGATTGCGGCTCTCATCGAGAATTACCGGCGATGCGAGCCAGTTGGCACCGCCGTCAACAGCAACCTGCACCAGCAGCGCGTTCTGCTGCATCACCGCCACCCACGCGCGGCCGTTGGCGGTGACATAGAGCGTGGCGGGCGAATCGCCGCCGATTGAGCCGCTGGGGTGGGTGATGCCGGGCACGGGCACACCGGCCCCCGACCCGCCCACTTCAAAGTTGTAGCTGTCGCTGTTGGCGTCGTAGCCCAAGCGCCAGAATTGGCTTTGCGTTGGGTGGCTGGCCAACACATAGAGTTTGCGGTTGGCATCATCCCAAAAGATATCGGGGCGGGCAAAATCACGATCCAGCAGTTCAACTGTTGTAAAAATCTGAGCGCCGTTGACATCCTTCATGATGTAGTGATCGCTGGCAGAGACACCTCCCCCATCGTTGCGCGGGATCAGCGCATCCCAACGGTTGTAGGCGCTGTTGTACCAGAGCCGGTGCTGGTTGGGCTTGCCATATTGCACGGGGTTGCGCAGCGTGCTCGTGTCCGAGCCGATCACCGGGCCGAGGCTGGTCGATTCAATCACTTGCATCCCCTGCAACGCGGCCGCGCTCACACCGGCTTCTGTTGCCCCGGCAATGGTGAGCTCTACAATTTTACCCGCGGGCTGCAAGCGTGCGGATACAATGGGATCAATATCTTCATCGGCATCGCCAGCAAACGAACTGCCACTGGCCGCGATCAAAGGTAGATAGGTTTTGTGCGCCTGCTCTGGACCGTGCTGGTCAGTTCCCTGCCCAGCGTCGGGTGCCAGGGGCGCTGATGCCGCGGGCGCGCCATCCACCACAAAGAGATGCAGCTCGGTTGGATCGTCGAGCAACCGGGTGCTGGGCGCCACGAGCAAAGCCTGGGGATCCACGAGTTCGAGTGCATCGAGCGCCAGCGTTGCCAACGGTTCACCCGCTTCGGAGAGCAGCTGAATCTGTTGTTTGCTGCTGTCGAGCAGGTAAAGCTCGTTGCTGTGCGGGGCAACAGCCAACGCAGTGGCACCCACCGCCACGGCAGGCAGCGGAATCGTTGTCAACGTTGCCTGCGCCAGGTTACCGGCCTCATCTAGCTGCACGCGCAGCAGGTCACCCGCGCCCGCCGCGAGGAAAAAGAGCGCCTCATCCTCCGTATCAATCGCCATGTCTATGCTCGCGGCAATGCCCAATGCAGCCAGATCCACTTGCCGCGATGCGGCAGAATCAATTGTGCCAGCCGCGTCGACCGGCAACACCAATAGGGTCGTACCTTCACCCGTCAACAAGAGCAGCTGGCTACGGGTGTCGTCGAAGCGCATGGCACGAATCTCAGCGGCGGCGAGGTCGAGTTGCGTCGACGCGGTCACATGTTCTTCGGGTGTCAGACCGATGAGCAATGTGCGCGGGTCGGCCGCGCGCTGGTCAGCATGCTCGCTCTGCCCCGCGATGAAAAACTGGTCGAGCTTGAATGAGTACGCCACCGCCACGGGCGCGGCAATCCCGGCTTTGCGGGTGTAAATCTGGCGCGCTTCTTCCGCGGTCACGGTAAATGTCTGTGCACTTGCCACAAACTGTATGCCAATCGCCAACAGACCAATCAGCCCCAGCACTGTCCACAACGAGCGTGGTTGCAACAGCTGTTTCCGTCGTAAAAATTTGTTCATTGATGACCTCTATGTCCATGATCATTCCTGATAATTCAGTGGCCCGAAGGGTGCGCAGCCACTATTTTCTGCCACTAAATTATCTCTTTCTGTACTGCGTTCTTCTCATCTGTTGGCCCTGCAATGCAATGCTTTCATGGAGATTGTTATTTTCTCTGCGCCACGCTGTGCAGTGGATCGCAAAGTTATGGATAGGTTCTACCGATTATTAGCGATTCTACAGAGTTACACTCCTCCTTCCCTGACTGTGATCGCGCATCACGCGGTGGCACTCTTCTGCCCCCACTTGGTTGCGGCAAATGTGAAGATCGCCGCCACAACATCATCGAAAACAGCATCAACTGGTTGGGTGGCATCAACAGTGACGAAATTCTTTGTCACGGCCCCCTGTGCCAGGATCGATGCACGGTAACGTTGCAACCGCTCCAGCGACCACTCGGCCTTGCGTGCATAGAGCACAGCGGGCGGCGCGTCCAAAAAGAGCGTGAGATCGGGCTGCGGATACAAGTGGCGCAGTTGCCACAAAAAGAGTCGATCGCTCAGCATCTTCGTCTTGGCCTGTCGTTCCTTGGCCGCTGGTGTATATTCAAAAAGAAAGTGCCGATCACAGAGCACGATGTGCCCCCGCCATTGGTAATAGTAGGCGACGAGCTGGCGAAACCACTGCTCACTCACCCGGTGTGCACAGCGTGCCCAAAGCGCCAGTTGGCCGCGCGCCAGCGGCTGATCTTCCAACGCATGGGCGGGGATCGGGTCAGTGGATGCAGCGCCAGGGGCATCATGGCCTGCGGCTGCCAGCTCTTTGCGGTGGGCACGCGCTTTCCAGCGGAGTATTAAACGAGATGTGGGCAAGGCAACGTTGCTCGATCCCACGCTGGTGCCCATGTACAAATAGTGAATGGGCAGCGGCGACGAGCGCTGTAACTTGTGGGCAATGGTCGTCTTGCCCGCGCCATCCCCACCGACCAGGGCAACTGTAAAACTCATTCCGCGCTCCTTTCTCCACACGCTTCTGTACACATTTCCGCACACGCTTCTGTACACGCTTCTGTACACGCTGGTGACCCGGTCACAAAAGGTTGAAGCAGCTTGGACAGTTGATCGATGGCGACTGGATAAGGATGCACAAGCTTGTAGCAAGCTTTACCCCTCAATGCCCGCGCCAACATTGCTGCTTCTTGCGCCGTGGCTTGCTCCAGCCACAGATTGCGCCGTTGGGGAAAGGCAAAGGCAAAGGCTTGATAGTGCTTCATGAAATAATTCTCTTCATACGCGTTCGAATGGGCCATGCGGCCGGTGATTTCCGTTGCGTCCACGGCCTCGATCCGGCAGGTTGGATCGGCGTGGCTCATGGCGAGGATCACCTTGTCGACGGCGACGAAGCCAGACCGTTGTCGTGCGCCAAACAACGTCTGCGGCGCGACGACGAGCCGGGTCTGTTCTTTGGCCAGTTGCAGCAGCTTGGTCAGCAGTCGGCCGGGCAGCCGTTTGCGGATCCACGGTCCATCCACTGCGCTCTTCAGCACCTCTAGCCCCTGCACCGCGGCGAAGAAGAGCCGTTGGCCGTGCCGCACCGTTGGCAACAGATCGCGGATGTGGGGCAGTTGCCAGCTCCAGAGCGTAATGGGAATGGACAACCCAAACATCCGTGCACCATCCGGCGTCAGGTAGACCACTTCGTCGCCCACATACTCGGCCCCGTGTTTGGCAAGCGCCAGCAACGTTTCCGTCTTGCCCCCCTTGGCCCAAGCCACGATCAATACCCCCTGGCCCGCGTGATAAACAGCTGAGGCATGCAACGGCAGATAGCCCTGCTTCAACAGTGTGAAGCGCAGGAGATCATCGAGCAGAGGCAATCTGCCAGCCCCACGGCAAAAGCGAATCTCACAAGAATCGCCAATGGTGTCAAAGGGAATGGCCGCCTCGATTTGTCCATGCTCGTTGTTCAACAGGTAAAATTGGTCTTCGGCAAAGGCCGTGGCATGCAAGCCCAGATAGGTGAGTTCTGGCGTCTCCCATTGATCGACAAAGCGGAGCTGAATGGTGGGACCATTGCACTGTAGAGCCGCGGAATCTATCGTTGGCTCGCCCAGCAATGTACGCACTGCACGCAGATCGCACGGTGCCGGATCGATTAGCCGCACGCGCAAGATCCCATGCAGATCAAAGTCCACTCGGCTGCTGACGCGGTCGCGCTGCAGACGCGCGTTGGCAGATGGAGCCACCACACTCATGAGCTTCTCTCTGCTGTTTCAGATTGAGCCAGGATGGGTGCGTTGTAATTGCGCCGCTGCCGTTCTTTGGCCGACAGCGCCACCCGCGCCACCCGCCACAGGTCGGCCAGGAAAGGGCGTGGATCACGCCAATCCCACAGCGCACTGACTTTGCGCCCTTGCCATGAACGCCACCACTCTCCCAAGGTCAATTCCCCGCGCCGCCAATAATGGAGTGCCGACTGGAAATCCTGACGCCAGAAGATCCACTTGATGTTGGTGAACTGCTGCTCGCGAGCCGCGGGCAACGGCAACCCCAGTGCGTCGCAGTACATGGTGTAGAGCAGCTCGACACCGGCTGCTTCCGCGGTGGCCGAACGGCCGGTGGGCCGACCAATGTTTGGCTCGATGATCAGATATTCGCCGGTGCGGCTCTCCTGCTTCATCTCCAGATAGGCCAGGCCACGGTAGTTGATCTGTGCAAAGAGCGCTATCGTTGCCGCGCGCACCGCCCCATTGTCACACTCCACCCCCAGGCAAGCTTGCCCCGTGCGCGGCGGCCATTGGCGAATCTTTTGGGTGGTAAAGCTCGTCAGCACATTGCCATCGGCATCAAAGTAACAGTTACAGGTGTAATGGTTGCTCTCGGGGCCTTCGATCCATTCCTGCACGAGCAACGCCGTGCTCCAGTGGCGGCACTGTTCGTAGAGCGTGCGCAGCTCTGCCGCCGACTGGACCTTGAATGCCTTTTGATAGGTGCTATGTTCCCACGCGGGCGCCGCGCTGAGGGGCGGTTTGAGGATCACGGGAAAGCGCATTGCAGCCACCGTGGCTTCGAGCGTGGACCGGCTGTCGATGCTCCAGGTACGCGGGATCGGCAAACCCTGTTGCTGGGCATAGGCATAAAAGTTGGCTTTGTCCAGCAATGTTTCCACGGTTGCCGTGGCGGGCAACATAATGTGATAGGCTGCTTCCAGGCGCGCGCGATGGCGGGCCACGAGCAGCACGTTGGCATCTTCACAGGGGAAGAGCACTGCTTTGGTGGGCAGCCGTTCCCCCACCGTCACCAATGTCTCAATGAGCGTTTCACTCTCAGTGTCGGTGTAGATGATCTCCTGGCAAACATTGGTGCGACAGCAGTAGTGGTCGCGGTCGCGCGCCAGCGCGATCACGGGCACACCCCGCCGCGCCAAAATGCGTGCGCTCTGCACCCCTTGCAGGCTATCCAGCCCAACCAGCACCGCGGCGGGAGGTGGATTTTCTTGGGCAGCTCTTCTTGTCATCATGTAGTGAATGTTCTTTCCTAACAGTGCAGCACGCTGCGCACATTAACGGGAACGGAATCGGCTGATCAGATGCTTGACCAGAGCCCACTCGCGCAGGCGGGGATAGATGTGGCGGTAACCGGCGCGCAAGAGCGGGTTTGCAATGTATTCCAACGGCGGTGGATAGCGCACGATCTTGCCCCCAAAGTCGACTTTGTACGAGGTCGGTGTTTGGGCCAGATGCGTTGGCAGCGGCTTGCCGTGGCGCAGAGCATCCGCGGCCTCTGGGGCAATGCCTTCCAGATCATAATAGCGATAGCCAGCCTCTTTGGCCCAGCAGATGCTCGCCCAATCCAGCGCTTCGTTGGGCCGACGCTCACCATGTTCGCCAGACCAGCCAAAGAGCTTGGCGGCCACGGTGTCGCCAAACGCGAGCAGGAGTTGCGCTGAAACCGGTTGCCCCGCATAGTCGGCGATCAACAGCTGGATCTGCCCGCGGGGGGCAAAGAGCTGCCACATCGTCTGCAAATAATCGAGCTGAAATGGGGTGAAGCCCTGGCGTTCGCTCGTCGCGGACAACAGCTGTTGCAACAGCGGCAGATCCGCGGCCGTGCCCGCGCGCACCGTAATGCCATCCTTGGCGCTGCGCCGCACCCCATACCGCCGCTTCTTCTTCATCCCCGCCAGAATCTCCTCCCGCGACTGCTGCAAGTCGATCAACACGGTTGCCGTGGGCATGGCGGTGGTCAAGCTCGGCTGTAAACCGCGTTCTTCCAGTTGGCTCAGCAGCGTCCATCCGTGGTCCGGCGGCTGGAGCAACAGATAGTGGATCCGCTGTTGCTGCACCATCCGTTGCACTTCATCAAGCAGATAGCGGGTCAACCGCGGCTCGTCGTGCAGTGCGCTCGCGGCGATCAACGGCCCCTTGGGCAAGTGGGCAATGGCACCGCCAATGGCCACGTTGCGGCGTAGAAGCTGTGCGCCACCGCAGATCACGCCATCTTTGGTCAGCAGCAGGCGCAACACTTGCCAGCCCAGTTGTGCCTTGAGTCTGCTCCACGCGGTGCTTTGGGCGTGATGGCCATCGGGATGAGTTGCCAGAAACGCATCCCACGCCGGATCGGTCGGGGCGCTGCTCCACTCGATCCGATGGGTGGCAGAGACCGGCTTCAGCGTCGCTTGTTCCGTTCCGCGCTTGGCCATTGTCAGCAATGTCTGTGTCATAGGTGTCGCCCCAACGGACCAGTCTGCTCTTTTACCGGTTGCTCGCTCACTGGTTGCTCTTGCACTGGTTGCTCTGCCAGGGATAGCCGGTGGAGCGAGCTATAGGCTTGCAAGAGTTTCTGTGCCTGATGGGGCCACGCCAGTTGATCTTCCACCCGCTGGCGGCCAATGGTGCCCAGCTCTTTGCGCAATGTCGGGTCATCCATGAGCCGCACAATTTGTCGGGCAAAGTCCGCTTCTTGGCTGGGCGTGGCATAGAGCGCCGCGTCCCCGGCCGAGCGCCGGTGTTCGGGCAGATCAAACGCAACGATTGGCTTGCCCACGGCCATGTACTCCAGAATCTTGATGACGGTGGAGCGGTTGTTGTAATCGTTGGCTGGCTCGGGCGCCACACAGAGATCCGCGCTGGCAATGTAGCGCAACACATCGTGGTGGGGCACTTGCCCGGTAAAGGTGAGGTGGGGTGTCAGCGCCAAGTCGGTGGCCAGTTGCCGCATCGCTGGCTGGGCACTGCCACCCCCGACCAACAGCAGGTGTAGATCGGTACGCTCCAGCGCAAAGAGCAACTCGTGCATGGCCCGCAGCAGATAGTCGACGCCATCGTGAAAACCCATTTCGCCAACGTAGCAGAGCGTGAGCTGGCCGGGCCTGCGTAAGGTCGGGTCGGGCGCCGTCGGCTTTAGATAGCGTGGATCGGGACCGTTGCGCACAATGGTGAGTGCGGTTGCGGGCACCCGGTTGCGCTGCTGATCCATGACACGATAGGATTCGTTGGTCACAATGACGTGGTCGGCGATCCGACAGGCCAGCCGTTCAAAGCCCAAGAGCGCCCGGTGCAGCGTCCCCCCCTCTTTGCCAAAGAGCGCGGTGTACATCTCTGGCGCCAGATCGTGATGATCAAAGACGACCTGTTTGCCAAACAATTTGTAGGGCAGTGTCACCAGAACAAGCAGATCCGGCGGGTTGTGCAGATGCAAAATGTCGGCCCCCCGCCGCGCCCACACCCACAGCGACAGCAGGAAGATTGCGCACAGGGCCCAGCCATATTCCACCAGGTAACCGAGCACGCCCGTCCCTTCTGGCGGCGCGGGAAAGCGGTGGACATGCACCCCATCCACCGTTTCAGACCAGCGCTGTCCCGAACCACGGGGCGCGATTACGCTCACGTTGTAACGAGCCTCTACTAGCGTGACAGCTTCGCGACGCACACGGATATCCTGTGGATAGGGATTATTTTCCAGCAACATGAGTACATGTGGATTTCCTGCGGACATCGTTACCTTCTTTCCGGCTGCGTAGATGGCGACAGATAGTCTTCTTGGCCCAACGCGTTTTGCACGGCTCTGCTTTGGACCGGTGGCTCATCAAGTGGCGTGGGGCGAGCATACCGGCTCAGGATCGCGGCCAGTCGCTCGTTGTTGGCAGGTGAAAAAAGCTGCTCGGCCCGCTGCCGGTTCTGCGCGCCCAATTGCTGGCGCAGTGCCACATCGTCACAAACTTTAACCAGCGCAGCGGCCAGCGCCTCCACATCATTCTCGGGCACCAACAGGCTATCGATCGCTTCGGGGATTCCGGCGTGCTGGGTGCTGACCACCGGCTTGCCAAATGCCATGGCTTCGGCGATCACATTGGGGAACCCCTCTAGATCGCCGTAGCGATCTGGGCGGGAAGGCAGGCAGAAGATGTCACATTCGTTGTAGAGTGCACGCAGGGCGGTGCCACTCTGCACGCCAAAGAAAGCGACTTTGGCCGTGAGCCCCAACTCAGCGACAAGCTGTCGACAGTCGACACCCACCACGGTACGCACCAGATCGCCAACCACCCACAGCTCCACATCGGGCCGGTCCAGCTTTTGCAGCGCGCGGAAGAGCACTTCGTGCCCCTTCTTTTCGGCAAAGAAACCCACGATCAGAATCTTGATTTTGGAGCGCTGCTGAAACTGTTCCAGATCGACGATCTGACGCACGATCTCGATCTGTTCGGCGGGCACACCGAATTTGTTCACCAATAGCTGCTTGTTATAGTCGGTAATCGTCACCACCCGATCACAGTAGGCGAGTGCAATGCGCATCATTTTGGGGTTGGGGTTGCGATGCAGCTCATAGGCCCGGATGGTTACCAGCAGTGGAATCCCCAGGATCCGTTTGCAGTAGTAGCCGGTAAAGAGCTTGTGATCGCCAAAATAGGCGTAGATGACCTGCGCGTCCTGCATCTGTTCCACGAACCCAATCGCCACGATCAGATCAGTCAACGAGCCCGTGCGCAACGCGGTCCAGAGCAGGGTGCAGAAGAGCAAGGGTCGTTGCAGCGCGAAGAAGAGCGTACGCAACACCGACTGCAGCCGTTCTGCAGGAATGACTTCCCACCCGGGACGTGGCATGTAGAGCCCCGGCTCGTTGTAGAGCGTGAAGAGCTGCACCGTGTGCCCCTTTTGAAAGAGCGCATCGATATCGCGGAAAATAAATTGGGTTAGACCATATTTCATGCTTGTGATCAGGGCGATCTTCACGGCAATAGCTCCTCTGTCTGCAACGCTTTGCGCGGCGCTGGCCCACGCCGCCGGTGTGCGAGGGCCCGTTCAAAGACCGCAACACTTTGGCGGGCAATGGCTTGCGGCGACCACTCCGTCTCCAGCTTCTCTTGCCCCCGTTCCCCCATCTGGCGACGGCGCGCTGGATCGCACAGCAATTCGATCACGCGCGCGGCCAACGCTGTTTCGTCACGCGGGGGGACGAGATGGCCCGTCACCCCGTCGTCCACCTGTTCGCCAAGCCCGCCGACCTGCGTTGCCACCACGGGCTTGGCAAAGTTATAGGCCACGGGAATGACGCCGCTTTGGGTCGCTTCGGTGTAGGGCAATACCACCACACTGGCCCGTCGAAAGAGCTGGGCCTGTTCCGCGCTGGAAATGTACCGGTTGTGGACGATAAAACGTGTTTCGTCGGCCATGAGTGCACGGTAGGGTGCGAAATCGTCGCCTTGCCCGGCTATGATAATGCGGGCTTCGGGCACCGCGGCAAAGATGGCCGGCGCGGCCCGGATCAGATACTCCAACCCCTTGTAGGCCCAGATCCGCCCAAAGAAAAGGATCTGTCCCGGCTGCTCCTGCTCATCGAGCGCCGCCTCTTGATCGCCGGCCACCATGACGGGCACGGCGTGAATTCTCTCCGGAGCAATCTGCAGTTCGTTCACGGTCACCTGCTTCATCGCGCAGCTGTGGATGATCACCTGGTCGGCCTGCCGATAGCCAAAGTCCTTGATGAACTGGGGCGTCTTTTTGCTCGACTTATCGCCGCTGTGATCGCGCGGATCGTGGACGGAGATGACCAGCGGGTAGCGGCGGAGCAAGGGCAACGTCAAGTTGAACCAGAGATGGGCCTTTTGCAGATAGATCACATCGGGCGCAAGGTGGTTGATTTGGCGCAACAGCTGCCACATGGTGCGCAGCTGTTGCAGCGGCTGGCGCAGGCGTGGCTTGTGAAACGGACGATAGTCGACTGCCGGGCTCAACCATTTGCGGTGGGGCTCTGTCAGTGTAGCGGGTGCCATGAGACAAAGCTCAACTTCGGCAGCAAGCGCGCTTGCCAACCGCACCGCGTATTCACCATTATCAAAGGCAATAAAGAGAACTCGCACAATCATTCCTTTTGCAACCGCATGGCCTGGCCCAATCGCAACCACGGTGCGGTGTTGGCTGAAAACACAAAATACAAAGCTGCCAAGAGGAGCAGATAGGCAGCAGTAGCGGCGGTGATCCGCGGCCAGGCACCCCACGCAGGCAACATCAACCAGAGACCCAACATGGCGGTGGCGGCCAACAGCGGCGGCCAGATCGCTCGCACCAGTTGGCGCAAGGGCACCAGATCCCGCGCGAGCCAGTAGTGCTGCAAGAGACTGATGAGCGAGGTGATCACAAAGGCAACCAGAACTCCCCACAACCCCCACTGGCTGACAAAGAGCAACGAAGTGCCAAGCTTGATGGCACTGTTTATCAGCACGATCTGAAACGAACGCTTTTCCTGCCGGCTGGCCCACAACAGCTGACCGAGCACAGTCGTCAACGCATTGACCAAGGCAAACCAGACCACCACCTGCAACAAAAACGTCGCCTGCAAAAAGGCCCGATCGCGGTAGAGCAACAGCAGAATCTCATTGGCAAAGAGCCCAATGCCAACAATGATCGGCAACAGCAGGCCAAAGAGTAGCGCAATGAGCTGACGCCCCACCCGTTCCAGATCTTGCGCGCCGCGCTCGTATTGGCGACAGAGCAGTGGAAAGACGCTGTGCACCCCGTTGTTGATGATCAGCGCCAGTGGCACCGTCACCTGCAGCGCGGCGCTAAAGAGTCCAATCTCCTCGGCACTGGTAAACTTGGAGAGCACCACCATGTCCACACTCGACTTGATGGCAATCACGCCCTCGATGCCGAGAAAGGTGACGGCAGTGCCCAGCAGGGTGCGGACAAAGGTGGGCTCGATCTGCCAGCGGGGCCATCCCCAGTGCCGCACGATCAGCCAGCCTTCCACCAACAGCACCCCCCAATAGGCCGCGGCCAACGTCAATACCACGGCCGTGATGTTGGCCCCCCCCACCAACAGCTGATAGATGATCAGGGTCTGGATCAGCCGCACCGGCACATTGGCATGGGCAATGAGTTCCATCTTTTCCCACGCCTGAAAGATGGCCTCGCAGACCTGCGATAGCGCAAAGGGCAACAGTGCCACAAAGAGCAAGACGATCACCCGCACCGTCGCCGCGGGATAGCCCATGGCCTCCACAAAGAGCAGCACGGCGCCATAGCTGAGCAGCGCAGCGATGGTGACGATCAACAGCCCATGGACCAGATAACGATTGCTCTGGCTGCGATCGTTGGCCACGGCCCGCAATGCCACGGTCTTTACACCGGCCACGGCAAAGATGTGAAAGAGATAGAGCAACGAGAGCGCCAACGATAGTTGCCCAAAAATTTCCACACCCAAGTGGCGGGCAACCAACGCATAGACAACAAAGGTGGTGCCTTTGTGGACAATGTTGCTCCCCATCAGCGCCACCGCGTTGCGCCCAATGCGGGCGAGGTTGCTCTGTTGCAGCGTGCTCCATTTCGCACGCAGGCCACTCGCCGTTACCATGCCTGCCCCCTTGCACCCGCGGCCGACGGCGTGAAGAGTTCAGTGGTTGGCGGTGCAATGATGAGTCGGCTCATGGCAGTCAGCAACCCCGCCACCAGCCAAAGCATCTGCACCTGTGGCCGCCCGGTAAAGATGTCAACCTGCATGTGTACCATCTGGCCAATGATGCCCGCCATCAAGCCCAATGCCACCGGTGCCAGGAATGGATCATGGGTTGTGACGATCTGCCATCCCCGCTCCAGGCTCCCCAGCAGAAAGGCCAGGAAGGCACCCAAGCCGACAATGCCAGTCTCTGCCCAGACCAACAGATATTTATTGTGCACCGTGTGAATCCATTCGTGGCTGATGTCGGGTGTCAAATAGGGTGCCCAGGCCGCGGCAAAGTTGTTGGCACCAACCCCCAACAGCGGATGATCCAGAATCATGGCAAACGCGAGCCGCATCAATGGTAGGCGGGAAAGCGCCGCGGCACTGTCGTCGGCGCCAAAGAAGCGACCCCACCAGAGGTCGCTATATACCAGAGCCAGCAGCAGAAAGAAGCCCCCCAGGTAGAGCGGTAACTTGAGCGAAATCCAGCGGAGCCGCCAGGCGACAAACGCAAAGCAGCCAACGGAGATCGCGTAGCCCACCAACCCCCCGCGCGATAGCGTCAGCAAGATCGCCAGCGTCCCCAACACAAAGAGTGCACCACTGCCCCAGCGCCACCAGCGCGCCAGCGGCGTCAACAGACCCCCCAGGGTCGTGGCCAACAAGAGGGTGAAATAGCTCGCCGCACTGTTGGGCGATCCCACAGTACCCCCCACTCGCACACCATAGTCGATCCGGGCTGTAATCGAGCCAACGGTGAAGCCTTCGCCCCGCAGCGCCAACCCAATCGCGATGCAGCTCTGCAGCCCCAGGCCAATCCCCAACATGAGCAAGACAAAGCGTACATCTTCGCTTCGCCGCACGCGCAGCGCCACGTAGAGAAAGATCAACAACGCCTGCAAGAGCAGATTGATCTCGAAGAGGGCCAACAGTCGGTCGCTGGCGACGGTAATTGAAACGAAGGTCACCGCCACATAGAGGAACGGCGCCCAGTTCACAGACAACCGCCCGACGGTGCGCTCGGTACGGGTGGGTTGTGCCAACAGCTCGGCCACCCAAAGCCCGTACAATAGACCAAGGCAGAGCGTGGTCAGCGAAATATTCAGTCCACCCAGCGCACTGAAACTCGCGGCTTCTTCGTTGTAGAAATAGGATTTGTCCAACTGAATGGGAATTTCCAGAATGACCAAAGCCAACAGCAGCTTCTGCAGCTCGCCCCACAGCAGTGCCACCGCCAACAGTAGCAGCAGCAAGAAGAACGCGATCCCCAATTCGGGAGAACGCAAGGCAAAGAACAATGCCGCTCCTCCCAATCCCACCCCCGCCAACAGAGGCAACAGCCACCGCGCTACCATTGGCGCCAGGGCAGGCAGCCCGCGCTGCCCCCATCCATGCCGGTTGGGCCAAAGGGTGCGCCGGGCCGCGCTGGACACAACAGGGGAACGGGATCGCGCCCGGTGGGCAAGATGCTGGCTCGACATGAGTGGATCGACAGGGCCCAACCTAAAGTGGGCTCTGTTTGCAAACAGTAGTTCCGGCGAGGGGGAAAGCTACCGTTTTCAAGCCAACCGCACTGGAGGCCGGCAATAGGGTCGGTTTGTTCAGCAGATGCTCGGCATCAAACGCTTTGATGGCCGTCACCACCTGGGTCAGTAGCGTCGTGGTTAATTCGGGGTAGATGGGCAACGAAAGAATCTGTCTGCTGTACTGCTCGGTCACGGGGAAATCACCTTTGACGTAACCCAGATGTTGATAGGCCGGTTGCAGGTGCATGGGGATTGGGTAGTGGATCACCGTTGCAATGCCCTGGGCCTCCAAGTGTGCCTGCAACGCATCCCGCTCGCTGCTGCGGATCACATAGAGATGATGGACCGGCTCCTCGTGGGGGCCATCCACCGGCGTGGTGACAGAGGAATCTTGCAACAGCTCGGTGTATTGTTGGGCCAGGGTGCGGCGGGCAGCATTCCAGCCGTCGAGATAGCGCAGCTTGACCCCCAACACGGCCGCGTGCAGGGTATCCAAGCGATGGTTGTGGCCAGCGATCACGTGGTGATATTTCATCTCGGCACCATAATTACGCAACAGCCGCAGCCGCTGCACCAACGCCTGATCGTTGGTGACGATAACACCGGCGTCGCCATAGGCACCCAGATTCTTGGCGGGATAGAGGCTGAAGGCAGCCGCATGGCCAAGAGAACCAACCCGCCGCCCTTTGTAGCGCGCTCCGTGCGCCTGAGACGCATCCTCGAGCACCAGCAGATTGTGGCGCTCGGCAATGGCCATGATGGGATCCATCTCTGCCACGTGTCCGTAGAGATGAACCGGCATGATCGCCTTGGTGCGCGCGGTAATGGCCGCCTCGATCTGCGCAACATCGATCTGATAGGTGGCCGGATCGGCGTCGACCAACACCGGCGTGGCACCAACGGCTGAAATGGCGAGCCCCGTTGCAATGAAGGTATTGGCGACGGTGATCACTTCGTCGCCGGGCCCAATCTCATGGGCGCGCAGGAGCAGCTCCAACGCCGAAAGCCCTGAATCGACCCCGACGCCATAGCCACTGCCACAGTAGTCCGCGAACGCGGTTTCAAATTGTTCCACGGCCGCGCCGAGCACAAAATCGGCCTTGGTCAGCACGGCAGCCATTGCCTCATTCACCTCGGAAGCAATCTGCCCATACTGTGCTTGCAGATCAACGAAAGGCACCTGTTGCACGCCACTGTTAGTTGATTGCCCCATGACTACCTTCTTCCCCAAAGTACACTCTGTTGGCCACCCTCGTGCTGGCCATTTTGATGATGCCCATTTTTGTGCTGGCTGGTTTTCTGTTGGCCACTCTCGTGGTGGCCGTTTTTCTGCTGGCCACTCTCGTGGTGGCCATTGGCATGTTTGCCATTGGCATGCAGATGGGTTGGGTGGTCTCCCAGCAACGGCGCTGCACCAGCGGCAACCGGCACGGCGGCGTGGCGTGGGTCGAGGACGACGGGTGCGCCATTTTGTGCCATTGACCGATCAATGGCTGCCAATACCTTGACGATCTCCAATCCGCTCTCTGCACCGGTCAGCGGCGGCTGCTCTTCGATCACCGCGGTGACAAAGTGTTCACAGAGGGTCTTCAGCGGTTCGTTAGCGGCAATGCGCGGGCTGTGGATGTCACCATCGCGCACTTGGAACTGGTGCTCGCCATAAGAACTTGCCTCGTGAATCGTGGGCTGAATCCCTTTCTCATAGACCTTCACCTGCTCGGTTGCATTGAGATCATCAAAGATAATCCGTTTTTGGCTGCTGACAACCACCAATTCGCGCACCTTGTAGGGATCGACCCAACTGACATGGATGTTGGCAACCACGTTGTTGGCGTAGCCCAGTGAGATAAAGCCAACATCGGCACGCTCATTCTGCAAAACAGTCGAGCCCACGGCACTCACCCATTGTGGCGTATCATCGAGCAGATAGTTGAAGATCGAGAGATCGTGGGGAGCGAGATCCCAGAGCGCGTTTACATCGTGACGCACGGGACCGAGGTTGGTGCGCCGGGCATAGAGACAGTAGATCTGCCCCATCTCTGCCTCTTCCACATAGCGCTTTACTTTGCGGATACCCGCGTTGTAGAGGAATGTATGCCCCACCATGAGTGTGCGTTTGGCAGCGTTGGCCTGGGCCACGAGTTGTTCGGCATCGGCAACGGTGGTGGCCATTGGCTTTTCGACCAAGACATGTTTGCCCGCGGCCAGAGATTTTGATGCTACAGCAAAGTGAGTGGTGGCCCCGGTGCAGACGGCAACAGCATCGATCTCTGGACGTACCAACAGTTGATCCAGATCGGTCAACAGCGCCGCGCCGGGGAAGCGTGCGCCAACCTCTTGCAGTCGATCGGCCCGTGCATCACAGATGGCCACTACCTCTGTTCCAGGCAGCTCCCCAAAGACACGTACATAGTTTACGCCCCAGTATCCACATCCAATCACGCCAACACGGATTGGCGGCTCGTTACTCATCATAATTGCTCAGCTTTCACAGTATTGTTTGACTTTACTCAACATAACCTCACTTCAACGCTATTCCGGCAGGTATTTCCATTTGTTCAATCTCTGATCAAGTAGGTTTGCCGCTCAGGCCACAACGTCTGTTTCTGACGAAAGGCTTGAGAATGCAACGCGCCAAACCGCTTTCCTGGAGAGGTGCTTTACCAGTCGCTTTTGTTTGGGCCAAATCGAAATGGTAAGAGCCTAGCCTGAAATTTGAACGTTGACCAATGGTGGAATCAGCATTCTCTACCGCTGGACGTGCGCATGCGAAAATGCTCACTTCGCAAGGTGTTTCGCAAGATGTAAGGTGTTTCGCAAGATGTAAGGTCGATTTGCTTGCTCTCTTACGTGACTTCGCGAATCGTACTTTTTCTCACAATAATCTTGGTCGCTTCTACCCAACAGAGTCGCTTCTATCCAACAGAAATGAGAACAATTCTGTTCTAACCAATGAAGTTTACCTTGCGGCCACAAAACCAACGCTAAAGAGAGCGGCAGAAACCGCTCTAATCAACCTACGGGGCCAGGTTTGCCAACGCCATGGGCAGACGCTCTTGCAGACGCAACAGCTTGACGAATCTGTCGTTTGCACAGTTCGATAGGTTGCACAGCTCTGGCGTCGAAAGCGCTGTTGGGCAGGTGGCTTCACGCCGCTACCTTGAGCCACGTACAAAGTACCGATTCCAATCAGAGCTTGCTCTAGCAGTGTGACCCTACAAGCGACGCTACGCTGCCCCACGGCCAGACAGGACCGCCCAGGGGGTGAGGGCCAATATTTTGAGATTGAGCCACAATGATTGCTGCTTTACGTAGGCGATATCCATCTGGATCATCTCCTCGAAAGAGGACTCACCGCGGCCATCGAGTTGCCACTGGCCGGTTAGGCCGGGGTAGGCAGCCAGTCGCTTGTAGTGCCACTCTTCATACTCGGCCACTTCGTAGAGTGGCACTGGACGTGGCCCCACCAAGCTCATCTCGCCACGCAGCACATTGATCAGCTGTGGCAGCTCATCCAGGCTGCTCTTGCGCAGCAGATGTCCCATGCGGGTAATGCGTGGATCACGGGCAATCTTCATGGCGGCATCGGCATCCTCGCCCACACGCAATGTACCTTGCACATACCGCTTAATGTGCTCTCGGTGCAGCGATTCGTCGGCATTGTGGATCATGGAGCGAAATTTCATCATCCGGAACGGGGTTACCTTCCAGACCAGCTGTCCATTCTGAATGGTAGGCAATGCACCGACTCGCTCCTGAATAAAGAGCGCAGGCCCCCGACTGTCGAGCCGAATGGCAAGCGCGATTAGCAGACAGAGCGGCAGCAACAAAGGCGTGGCCAGCACGATCAAGGCTAGATCGAGCAGGCGCATACAGATCAGATTCAACACGCACAGCCAGGTTGACACGCGAGCTTCTCCGCGCTCAACACGCAGCTGTGCCAGCTTGAACGTGGGCATCGACAGTTGATTCATCACCTTTCTCCGATTGTTGTTGTGGTGCGCTTGAAACCTGTCCGCAAAATCGGTTGTGGGCCACTTAGTGGTCAAGCTGATTTGGTGGACAGAGAGAAATTGAAGTGGGTTCTGTTTGAAACAGTAGTTCCGGCAAGCGGGAAAGCTACCATTTTCAAGCCAACCGCACTGTAGGAACGGAAATTTAGTTCAGACCATTGACCGCGGCCGGTTGCATCACCACACCCATCAGGGGTGTCGAGACCTGGGCAAATTGCGCCTCTACCATTGGCTCATAGCGCGACCAATATTGCTGTTCATCAATGCTCAATAAAATACCCTGCACGTGGCGAGCCAAAATGACCGCATCAGCCGCCACGCTCAGTGGTGGCGCATTGACCAACACAATGTCAAACTGCATGGTCAGGATGTTGAACACAATATCCAATGCCGAGGAGGCCAGCAACTCTTCTGGCTGATGTGCCATTGGCCCGGTGGGAATTACGTGGATACCCTTGGTCTGGCTCAGCCAGAGCGCCTCGCCCAGGCTGCTCTGTTGCAACAGCAGGCTGCTCAGCCCCACCTCGTTGGGCAGTTGCAACAGTTGTTGCAGTTGTGGCTTGCGAAAATCACAATCGACGACCACTACTTTTTTGCCGTGCTGCGCGAGCGATGTTGCAAGATCCACAACGAGCTGTGTGCTCTGCGCAAAAGGCACAATGCTTGCCACCAGCAGAGAATGCTGCTGCCGTCCCTCGTTGAGCAGCTGCCAGCTCAGATCGCGCAGCTGATGCACTGAGTGATGAGCGGCACTGTGTTGGCCATTGCTGTGTTGGCCATTGCTGTGTTGGCTCTTGTTATGACCGTTGTCATGATGGCCCTTATCGTAATGGCCCTTATCGTAATGGCCCTTATCGTAATGGCCGTTGTCACGATGGCTTCCGTTCTGTGCCGCCATGGCGCGCGCCGGTGCAATCTGGGCAGATAGCGCGGATGGCATGGTAGCCGGCGGCATCAGTGCCCGACTGGCAGTGCTATTTGTCTGGGCTGGCAAGGCCGGCAACGCGCGACCGCCGACGAGTCCCGTGGCCATCGTCCTGTTCTGTGCGAGATTTTCCATCACCAGCGCGATTACGAGCCCCCCGACCAGCCCCAGCGCCAATCCCAGCAGAACGACCAACAGTAGGTTGGGTTGAAACGGTTGGGTTGGTACGGTGGCCGGATCCAGCACGGTTAGCATGGGGGTTTGCAATGCATCACGCACCTGGCTCAGCTGATACTGTTCCACCAACGCGGCATGGCTCCGTTCGGCCAGTGCGACTGCCTGCTCCGCGGCGATGAGGTCAGCGTTGGCATCATCCTCAGTGGCAGCCCGCAACGCTTGATAGGTTTGACGCGCCGTGGCCAACCGCTGCTCGGCCTGCGTCATTGCGGCAACGATTGCACTTTGGGTGCCCTGTGTGGCGGCCAAGGCAGATTGTGTACTTTCATCGATCAATATAGTGGCCAGCATGTTCGCTGCCGTGGTCACCACAACTGGATCCCCGTTTTCCACGCGGATCTTCATCAGCTCGGTATTCGCCACCACATCGACCGCAACCTCGGGTGCCTGCCGCAGCGCCAGCTCTGCCATCAATTGCTCGCGCAGCGATACACTGCGTGCAATCTGGGCATAGGTGTTCATCAGGCGGTCGGCATAATCAAGATCATAGTCCACCCAATCGGTCGAGCCACGGGTGGCCGTCAACAGGCGCAGCGTGACAGTGGCGCGATACTGTGGTTCCACAAATTGTGCACCACCAACGGCAACCAATAGCGTCAACACAGTCGTGATTAGAATCACCGACTTGTACCGCCAGAGAATGTCCAGGTAACTTCGTAAATCCATTCGGTCCTCAGGTTGTGTTGGTTTTGCCCAAGCATTCTCCTTCACCATAGCGAAGTGCGTCTACCTGGCTGTCATACATAGCGAAAGTGAGCTCTGTTTAAAAACGGTACTGTTACCCCTTGGGTAGATCGTCAAAAAAAGCTACCGTTTTCAAGCCAACCGCACGATGGGGAGAGCCAGAATGCTATCTTCCGACATAAGCAGAGTGAGAGAAGGCCGGACGAATCGGAACGGGCAGACTATCTACGCTGTGTTTTGCACACCTGATCTGCCGCAATGTGTCGATTTTATTCCTGCATAGAGATGTGCTTTTTCAGTCTGTTTTGCCACGGTAATTCACCGGCAGATTCGGTCAGAGCAACTCAAACGAAACCGGCATGCAGCCATGCATGGGAGCTGAGGTGCACGAGGATCATTGTAGCATCTGAGACATTTGACCGATGTTTCAAGTTGCTGACAAAGCCAAATGACCTACAGTGCAGTTGGCTTGAAAACGGTAGGTTTCCCGCTTGCCGGAACTGCTGTTTTCAAACAGAGCCCACTTTAGGTCGTCTACCGCGCCCAAAGTTGCGAGAATACAAGTGGGCAAACTATGATGAAGTGAGCAGGCACATAACGTGACCAGCATCAAACGAACAGGAATCATTGTGAACCATCCCACTGCCGAACAGTCCGCAGAACACCCATTCATCCGCACCCCCCATCGCACGCTGCTCTTTCTCTCTTTGCCCGTCTTTTTCTCAATGACGGCGGAACCGCTCACGGGGCTAGTGGACACAGTTTTCGTGGCCCGATTGGGCGCGGCACCGCAGGCCGCGTTGGGTGTGGGCACGGCTGCGCTCTCCAGCCTCTTTTGGATCTTCAACTTTTTGGGCGTTGGCACACAGACGGAAGTTGCCCAGGCTCTGGGCCAAGGCAGGCGTGAACGCGCGGGGCGGATGTGGGGCATTGGCTTGGTTTTGGCGGGCGCGTGTGGGCTGCTCATGTTGGCGCTCGGCTGGCCGCTGGCGCCCCAGATTGCCACGCTGCTCGGTGCCACGGGCGACATCCAGCACGATGCCACCACGTACATGCGCGTGCGCCTGCTCAGTGCGCCGGCAATGCTCACGCTGCTCATGGCCTTTGGTGCCCTGCGCGGGGTGCAGGATATGCGCACGCCGCTCTGGATCGCGGTGACCATCAATCTCCTCAACATGGGGCTGGATGCGCTGCTGGTGCTGGGCTATGGGCCAATTCCGGCGCTGGGAATTGTGGGGGTGGCCGCGGCCAGTGCCGTCTCTCAATGGCTGGGGGCACTCTGGGCCATCTTCGCGACCTGGCGGCAGTTGGGTTGGCCCGCCGAGTTACGTCTGGGCGAGGCGCGGCGTCTGATCAAAATTGGGGGCGATCTCTTCATCCGCACGGGCTTGCTGACTTTGTATCTGCTCTTTACCACGCGCATCGCCACCCGCATTGGCGCGGACGCGGGCGCGGCCCATCAGGCGATCCGGCAGATGTGGCTCTTTACGGCGCTCGGGCTCGATGCATTGGCCGTTACGGCGCAGAGTCTGGTCGGCTATTTTCTCGGCGCCAACGCACTGCCAGCGGCACGACGCGTGGCCACCGTGGCCTGCTTCTGGAGCGTTGTCCAGGGAGTGCTGATTGCGCTGGGCATGTTGGTGGCCGAGGCGGCCATTGCCACCATTCTCGTGCCAGCCACAGCCGTTGCCGTCTTTCTCTGGCCCTGGCGGATCGCGGCGTTGATCCAGCCGATCAACGCGCTCGCTTTTGTCACCGATGGCATTCACTGGGGCACGGGTGATTTTGCTTTCTTGCGCAACGCCATGATCGGGGCCACGGCAGTGGGCGCGGTGGCACTGGCACTGGTTGATCAGCGTCTGCCCCAAGCACTGGCGTGGGTGTGGCTGGCGACCGTGAGTGTGGTGGTGGTGCGTGCGCTCTTTGGTCTGCTGCGCATCTGGCCCGGCATTGGCGAGAGCCCGTTGCGTCCGTCAACGGCCAAGCAAAAAGCCAAGACGCGATTCTCATGGTGAACCAGAGTCAGCCTGTTGTTGAGTCCACGTCACAACCATCTGTGCCACGGCCGGGGCACGTTGGCCCAACAGCGGGCCCACGTGGCTCATGCCGTGGTAGAGCTGCACATCGGCCCCGGCCCACGCGGCCAATGTCAATCCGGTTTGGTGGGGAATATCCGTATCCTGCTCGCCCAGTACAACCAATGTGGGGCAAGTGGGTGGAGCGACAACAATGCCCGCGGCCGTAGCGTTGAGCACCGCGCCCGATTCATTGCGCCACCGCGACCAAGCCCAGCGCGTGGTTGCTTCATCGCTATCAAAGAGGGCCGCGCGCGTCTCTGCAAGGGGACCGTTTGCCCATTCAACAATTGGCGGGTAGCTGCGGCCCGCGCGCACCGGTCCAACACCGGCGGGCGGCACGCTGTTGATCAACACGAGCGCCGTGGGCTCAACGGCCGCGGCCAGCTTCAACGCCAGGATTCCACCCATGCTTGCCCCCACGAGAATCAGCGCTCCGTCGGTTGGCAGCCACGCTTGCACCTGGGCCAGATAGTCGTCGAAGTCTGTGTCAGCCAGGCCAGTGGCAGCGGGCTGCAGATCTGGAGCAATCACGGTGTAGCCGGCCGCGACCAGGATCGGCTGCCAGCGGTCATATTCCCATCCACCACCCCCCGCGCCGTGAATACAGACGACATAGGTTGGCATTGTTCTCCTCGCTGCTAGCTGTTGTTGCACTGCTGCTCCCATCTGCTTGACTACAACAATTTTGTGTGCGTGAGTTACGCAATGGAACTGCCAATAATCCCACCTCGATGGCAGCACGCGATGGCGGGGTCTGCAGCGCACGCCGCTGCGCCTCGGTTGTCGATTATACAGAGAGCTGGCAGCGCATACAAAGTCGGCGCATACAAGACCTGGCTATCACGTGAACAGTTCACGGAAAAACTTGCGCTTTTGCCGGTGGCACAATAGACTACACCCGAACACCCGTGCTACCCAAGCAGCTCTATGGTAACACCACAGGAGTAACTACAGCCATGTGCCGCAACATCAAAACCCTCTTTAACTTTGAACCGCCCGCCACCGAAGCGGAAATACGGGCGGCCGCGCGGCAGTACGTGCGCAAGGTGAGTGGCTTCACTCAACCATCTCAGGCCAACAGCGCGCCATTTGAAGCCGCGGTCGATGCGATTGCCGGGGCCACCCACGATCTGCTGGCCGCGCTGGAAACCAAGGCCGCGCCCAAGGATCGTGATGCAGAAGCGGCCAAGGCGCGCGCCCGTTCGGCCCGACGCTTCGCCCCTGCTTCCACCCAATAATTCAACACAAAATCTACTTTGGTCAAAATTGGGGCTTGACATATTCCCATATAGGAATATAATAGAGTCATGGCACGCTTACCGACCACAACCGACGTATTCAATGCAATTGCAGAACCGCAGCGCCGGGCAATTCTGGAGCTGCTGGCGCAAGGTGAACTCTCGGTCAACGAGATTGCCGAGAGGCTGGATCTGAAACAGCCACAGGCGTCGAAACATCTGCGGGTATTGCGCGCGGTTGATCTGGTGAGTGTGCGCAGCGAAGGCAAGCAACGGCTCTACCAAATACAGGGCGAGGCGCTCCAGCCGGTTCATGCGTGGGTGCAACGCTTTGAACACATGTGGAGCGAGCGCTTTGACCGGTTAGATGCCTATTTGAAAGAGTTGCAAAGGAAACCAAATGATGATGACATCAACAACGCAAGCGGCGGCTGAGACAACGGGTGAATCAGCCATGCAGGAGACACAGACGCAACGATCAAACGCAGTGCTCTGGACGGGACGCGTCCTCACGCTTCTAGTGGTGCTATTTCTCCTGACAGACAGCATCTTCAAGATCATGCAACCAACATTGGCGGTTGAGTCTACCGTGGAACTGGGCTATTCCGCTGCTACTCTCCTCCCATTGGGATTGCTGTTGCTTGCTTGCCTGATCCTCTATGTGATCCCGCGGACAGCGGTTCTGGGCGCGATTTTGTTGACCGGCTATCTGGGCGGCGCGATTGCCACCCACGTGCGCATTGACAATCCGCTCTTTACCCACCAGTTGTTTCCCGTCTACGTTGGGCTCTTTATCTGGGGCGGTCTCTACTTGCGCGACCAACAGTTGCGCAAACTGATTCCACTGCGCGGATAGGCTGCAGCGCACAGAGTGCTGCAACAGTACCGCGGCGCGTGCGCCGTACTTCATACACAAGTTGTTCCTGCAGGTTATAGGGAAATCATCTAAAAATCGCACAATTGTGGAGTCAGCATTCTCTAATGCGCACTCCGCAAGGTGCAAGCTCTATTTGCTTTCTCTATGAGCTTTACACGTACAAACATATCAAGAAAGGAATTGACGATGAAAACCGTTGCCAATACAGAAGAACGAACCTTTACGATTGAACGCACCTTTGATGCACCACGGACGTTGGTCTGGCAGGCGTGGAGTGACTGTGAACACTTGCGCCACTGGTGGGCCCCCGCGGGCTGGAAACTCCCGGTCTGCAAGATCGATTTCCGAGTGGGGGGGACCTGGCACTATTGCATGCGGGGGCCTGGGCCCAGTGGCGAGGAGATGGAGAGTTGGGGGTACACGGTCTATCATGAAATTGTGGAGCCGGAGCGCATTGTCTCTGTCGATGCCTTTGCCGATGAGGCTGGCAACATTTCGGAGGAGATGCCAAAACTCAATGTCACGGTGACCTTTCACGAGGTCGATGGCAAGACCCAGGTGCTCAGCCGAACCGAATTTGCCACGGCTGCCGAACTGGAAACCGTGGTCCAGATGGGCATGGAGGAGGGCGTCACCCAATCCTGGGATCAACTGGACGCGCACCTGAGCCGGCTTCAACAGTAACCGACCTACACAACTTGTCGAGAAGAGCCACCAATCGCGTTGCCTGCTTTCCACTGGTAAGCTCTTCTCGGTGTGTAAACTCTTCTCGGTGTGTAAACTCTTCTCGGTGTAAAGTCAACAGTAACAGTCAATTGCATTCAATGTTTCAGCCAAACCAATGGTCACTTCAATGGTCACTGCAATGATCAGCAACGAAATTCGTGGTATTCTGCAATTCGTGCGCGATGCCGAAGCGCTGAAAAACGTCTACCGCACCGCGTGGACGTCGGGCGGGCAGCCGGAGAGCACGGCTGCCCACAGCTGGCGGCTTTGCCTGAGCGCGCTTCTCTTTGCCAGTCACTTTCCGGAACTCGAGAGCGAACGGCTGCTCAAGCTCTGTATCATTCACGATTTGGGCGAGGCGATTGGGGGCGATATTCCCGCGATCGACCAGGATATCGCCGAGCCCAAAGCCGCGCAGGAACGGGCCGATCTGCTCACGCTCGTGCAGCCACTGCCGGCAGCAGTGCAACAGGAAATTGTCGACTTGTGGGACGAATATGAAGCCGCGGTGACGCCGGAAGCCAAGGTCGCCAAGGGGCTGGATAAGCTCGAGACGATTATGCAGCACAATCAAGGTGCCAATCCGCCGGACTTTGATTACGAGTTCAATATTGGCTATGCCCGTCAATACACCGACGCAGTGCCATTGCTGGCCGCGATCCGTGAGTTGTTCGATACCGAGACTCGCGCCCATGCCGCGGCTCGCCAACAGGCCAGCACCGCTGTTGCAACTGCGCCACGCGCGATCCACCAGGGTGATATCTACTGGATCGCGGGTGCCGATGCAGAGAATGGCGGTGAACTTGGCTTCTATCCTCATCCATACGTGGTGATACAGGATGATCTCTTGAACCAGAGTCGGGTCGATTCGGTGGTGGTCTGCTCGTTGACCACCAATCTAAAACAGGCCAACGAGCCGGGCAATCTCCTGCTCGATGTCGGGGAAGCGAATTTGCCCAAGCAGAGCGTGGTTGTTGTTTCCAAAGTAGCGGCCGTCAAGCGGAGAGAGCTGGGCGACTACGTCGGCTCGGTCAGTCAAGAGCGGATCAAACAGATATTGGCGGGGATGCGCTTTCAACAACGGTCATTCTTCCGCGGGTGAACGGTGATCAGTGGAACAGCGACCAGCATACAGGGCAGGTGCAGGTGCCCAAGGCAGTGATCCTGACTCAGGTGACCAACCACGGCACCGAACATTGCTCGCAGATCATGGCGATGCTTACCCAACTCGGCATTCAGCCGCCCGAGCTAGAGAGTTGGATCATTTCGAAACTCATGGTTTGTTGAACAGATAGAGGAACATCATGAATATTCTACTTTGGATACTCCAAATTTTGTTGGCCTTGGCTTTTATCGCCCACGGTGGGCTTTTCCTCTTCCCACCACCTGACCTAGAAGCGCTGATGAACGAGATGTTGCCCCTCGCTTTTCGGTACTTTTTGGGTGTGGCAGAGATCCTGGCTGGCATTGGCCTGACCCTACCCGGTGTTACCCGCATTCTGCCCCGGCTCATCTCGTGGGCCGCGGTCGGCATCATGATCGTCATGGTCAGCGCCACAGTGCTACACACCATGCATGCAGAGTACAACTCCGCCGTGACCACCGCAGTGCTGCTGGTTCTGGCAACCTTTGTCGCCTACATGCGTTGGAAGGTTAAGCCAATCTCGCCGCGCGCAGCCGCTCAATAGTTGCGCATCACAACGCCTTTGGGAGTGCCTACATCCTGCCGGCACGCTACAGAATATAGACACCGATATTGCAAAAGCCCGGTTGCGGGAAAACAGGTAAAGGAGCATCTTATGCGTACGTTAGTCGTGAGCGAATTTATTTCATTTGACGGTGTGATCCAGGCGCCCGGCGGCGCGGAGGAGGATACCGACGGTGGCTTCACCCACGGTGGGTGGACGATGCCCTATTGGCATGACGACATTGGCGCCCATTTTGATCAGACACTGCGCACGGCAGATACCTTTTTACTGGGGCGCAAAACGTGGCAGATCCATGGCACGGCCTTTGAACCCCTGGCAGGTAGCGATCCATTCATTGATAGACTCAATGAGATGCGCAAATATGTGGTCTCGACCACGTTGGAATCGGCAGATCTGTGGCGCAACTCGACGCTCATCCGCGAAAATGTTGTGGCAGAGATCCGCAAGCTAAAGGCAGCGCCAGGCAAGAGCATCTATGTTGATGGTAGCAGCGTTTTGGTGCATACGCTGATGCAACATGGCCTCGTCGACGAATTTAGCCTGCTTGTCTATCCCATAATCTTGGGCAATGGCAAGCGGCTCTTCCCCGACAATCTGCGCAGCAACCTGAAGCTCATTGAAACCAAAACCTTTCCCTCCGGCGTAGCCCTCATGCGCTATGAGCCAGATCGGGAACCAGAAGAGTAGTCGGCACAACAGCGGAGGAATTGCATGCAAACAGTTCGATCCAAAGACGGCACGTTGATTGCCTATGACCGCATTGGGGAAGGTCCAGCACTGATTCACGTGCTGGGGGCCACAGCCACACGCGCCATGGTCGCCCAACAGGATGATGCCAACACCGGTAGCTCCTTTACAAACTATTTCTATGATCGCCGCGGCCGTGGCGACAGCGGTGACACACAGCCATATGCCGTGATGCGCGAGGTCGAGGATTTAGCAGCGCTGCTCGAAGCAGCAGGCGGTTCGGCCTTTGTCTTTGGCCATTCGTCGGGCGCGGTGCTGGCATTGGAAGCAGCCAAACAGGGGCTGCCAATTCCCAAGCTAGCCCTCTATGAACCACCCTTTATCATTGATGACAGTCGTTCACCGCTGCCAGCCGACTATGTGGCCCACCTGCGCAAATTGGTTGCGTCTGGACAGCCGGAAGCCGCGCTCGAATACTTTATGACGGTGGCCGTGGGCATCCCCGCCGAAGCTATTGACGGCATGAAAGAGGCCCCCTTCTGGGCGTCGTCCGTTGCAGTGGCACACACGATCAGCTACGACGGCGAAATCATGGGCAAGACGATGAGCGGTGATCCAGCCACACTGGAGCGCTTCGCCGGCATCCACACACCGACGCTACTGATGGTTGGCAGCGAAAGCCCACCCCATCAGCACAACGCAGTGGAGACGCTGGCCAAACTGTTGCCCAACGCGCAGATGCGCGTCATGGCTGGGCAGGATCACGGAATTGCGCCGGATCTGTTGAACCCGGCGCTGGATGATTTTTTTCGCTGATGATAGATTCAGCGGCCCGACGAGCAAGCGCTGTGTATCTGGGTCGCGGGCAGAGCAGCGTTTGCCAGGAATTAGGCGCGTAACGCCCTGCATCATTTACGGGATCAACCGCCTGGCAGTTCGTCGTACAAGTCAAAAAGGAGTGTAGAAATGTCCATGCAAAGCCACATGCTCGCCGCGCTGCGCGAGGAGTTTGATCGGTGGGAAGCGGTACTCGCCCGCTTGAGTGAGGAGCAGATCACGGCTGCCCCCCAGCCCGGCGAGCTATCGATTAAGGATGAGATCGCTCATCTCTGGGCGTGGCAACAGCGCTCGCTCGCACGGCTGGAAGCGGGCAAAAATGAGAGCGAGCCAGCAATGCCGGTGTGGTGGCCAGACGCGACCGTAACCCGGCCGGAGGATGCCGACGACCACGAAGCATTCACCGACGCGGTGAACGCGCAGATCCATGCGACCTTTCGTGACCATAGCTGGCAAGCGATCCACGAGCAGTGGCGGGCGGATTTTCTGCGTCTGTTGGAAGTCGGCGCGGCCATTCCAGAAGCGGCATTGCTGGACCCAAGCCGCTACAGCTGGCTCAACGGCTACTCGTTGGCCGATGTGTTGCTGGGCACCTATGAACATCACCATCACGAGCATCTGGAAGCGCTGCTGG
Source organism: Caldilineaceae bacterium (assembly GCA_965228585.1). Taxonomy (GTDB): domain Bacteria; phylum Chloroflexota; class Anaerolineae; order Caldilineales; family Caldilineaceae; genus JAHBVH01. The sequence goes on along the minus strand of CBDDHX010000001.1, from coordinate 1,820,940 downwards.
CCCGGCTCGATCGGGCAAGTGATAATGAACAGTAGCAGAAAGAGGATTAACGATGAGCGACCCAGAGCAACCGAGTGACTTTCCCAAGCTAGCGGCACCGGCCAAGCGCGCGTTGGCGGCGGCGGGCTATACGCAGCTGACACAGTTGACCACAGTGCGCGCAGCAGAATTGCGCCAGTTGCACGGCATGGGTCCCAACGCCATTCGCACACTGCGCCAGGCCCTTGCCGAATGTGGCTTGGATTTTGCTGCTGATGGCTGATTGTCCGACCGAGCTCACGTCGCTCTCCCGTCAAGTCCAGGGTGCGTGACGGCTCCCACTCTAGATTGGGCTCTGTTTGAAAACAGTCGTTCCGGCAAGCGGGAAACCCACCGTTTTCAAGCCAACCGCACCCCAAAGTGGGCTCTGTTTGAAAACTGTCGTTCCGTCAAGCGGGAAACCCACCGTTTTCAAGCCAACCGCACTGTAGTTATTTTACTGTAGTTAAACATGCTGATCCACCAGAATTGGATTGCCATCGGGATCCATGATCACAAAGCTGGCTGGCCCGGTGGTACCTTCATCGGCTTCCGTCTCCAGGCTGATGCCGCGTTCCTTGAGCTGACGTTGTAGATCCCGCACATCGGTAAAAGTATCCAGGGACTGGGCATCGGCATCCCATCCAGGATTGAAGGTCAGAATGTTCTGCTCGAACATGCCCTGAAAGAGACCAATCACCGAATCACCATTCCGCATGATCAGCCACTGCTCTGTGATGTCGCCACCAAAGACGGTAAAGCCAAGTTTCTCGTAAAAGGCTTTGGACGCGGCAATATCCTTGACAGCCAAGCTGACGGAAAACGCACCGAGTTGCATGGTTAGCTCCTTTTGTGAATGTTTCGGGGATCACGTTCCTCTAAAGTGGGCTCTGTTTGAAAACAGTCGTTTCGGCAAGCGGGAAACCTACCGTTTTCAAGCCAACCGCACCCGAAAGTGGGCTCTGTTTGAAAACAGTAGTTCCGGCAAGCGGGAAACCTACCGTTTTCAAGCCAACCGCACTGTAGCAAGTACTTTAGCAGGGAAACATATGTTCGTCAACTACAAGTTTGTTGACTGTGGAGCGGCAGAGATGGCCCATGCTATCTTGATTGATGAGGGCGCTCATTTCTACCACCGCCCTGCTCATCCCCACAGCCGCTGGATCGACTGGCAAAACGGTGTCAAGGTTTTATTTTCGCAAGCCGTAGTGCGGTTGGCTTAAAACGGCAAATTTTTCGTGGTCTACCAAAGGGGTAGCAGTACCGTCTGCAAACAGAGCTTACTTTCGCAGGGCAGAATGACAAGAGCTATCGAAGTGCACGGCTTCAAGTACCCGCGACGCCCAACAACAGTTGCCCACGCAACGCTATTGGGCGAAGACCGCTTTGGCCGCTGGCTTGGCATTGCCAAAGGCAGTACCTGGTGCTCCGCAGATCGGACACGGAGCGGTATATTCATTGCGCCACTCGTCAAACTCATTCCGCACGAGAGCTTCTGGTCAGCCTGTTTTCAGCCAATTGATCCGATTATTGACGTGGACATCATCCTGCCCGTCTGCTGGAACGGTCATGTTGTCGAAGAGGTGGATCTTGAACTGGATGTTCTGTGCAATGCCAGTGGCACGGTCATGGCTCGCGACGAGGATGACTTTGCCCGTGTACAGAGCGAGTGGAAGATGCCTCACGCCATCGCATTGCAGGCTGAGAGCACTTGGCAGCAGATGCGTGTACAGGTTGAACAAGCTGTGGAGCCATTTAACGAGGTGGGGAAGGCGTGGTTGTCTAGCTTTCTTACCACCAATTCCCGTTAGCAAACAGCGTCGCTGCCGCAGCGGCAATGACAGAGTTTACACATAACGGTTTATGTCACACCTGCCATTGCCCCTTGCTACAAGGTTATTCCACAACGCCGGGCAGGCTCAGATCCCCAGAAGCAATGTCGTGTACACTAGTCACACAGAGCAATGGTGCATGCAGATCTGCATTGACCTGTAGCCCCGCGGCCACTCCGTCATAGTTGAACAGCTTGCCCTCGGCAAAAGGCTGATGAGCAACACGAACGGTAAGCTGGGAGCCGGTTAATTCCAGTTCATAGTTGGGGCTGTCAATGAGCAGGGGCAGTTCGGGCCATGTCGCGGGCACAACCGGCGTTTCCCCTTCGGGAATGTCCCGCACCTTTAGCCCTGCACCACACTCTGCATCTTCCACCAACACCACCCAATGGCTGTGCCACAAACGGCCATCGTTTGCCTTGTCGCCATCGCCATCCTCATCGACGAGCGGCGTGTCGTCAAAATCGGGATGGGCAGTGACGGCCAGGGCCAGGATCCCCTGCTCGGGCGCGAAGTCAACTGCGGCTGTATCCAACGACGTGGGCCACACATAGCTTTCCACTGCCGCGCCAGCCAGCTCTCCGGTGGCTGTTGGCACGATTGCACCGGCCTCACCAACCACAACTTGTTCAAAGAGCAAGAACGCTCCTTCGCGCCGGACCTGCGCGTGCACGATGTCAAAGGCAGGGGTAACGGTCTCGGATTGAGCGGCAACAATGCCGTCATCAAGTGACGCGTCAGCAAGATCCGCAGATACAGCTTGATCCTCACCATCAATCGGTGTGGGAATCGCTTCCAGACAGCCGCTCGACAGCAGCAGCAAGAGAATCGAGCAGAGCCAGAAGCAGAGGGATCGTTGTTGCAAAGAGTGGAACATGATACACACTCCTTTCGAGCGGTAAATGAGCGTTTAATAGATTAGTATCGATTCGATACTAATCTAGTGTAGCAATCTCTCGCTTATTTGTCAATATCGTATTGATTCGATACCATATATCGATGAACAGTACAACGACAGATACGCAAATTTACATCTATTTGGAACGGCTCGGGAATCTCATACGTGCTCAAGAGCAGGCAATTGGAAATCAACATGGTCTGCAACCAAGGCAGTTACGTATGTTGTACTATCTGAGCATCTGTAACCGCTATAGCGATACACCGGCGGCCGTGACAGAGTATATGCAACTGACGAAAGGGACAGTTTCGCAATCGCTCAAGATTCTGGAGACTAGGGGCTACATCAAGAAGCAGGCAGACCCGCGTGACAAGCGCGTGGTCCACCTGCTGGTGACAACTGCAGGAGAGGAACTGCTGAGAGAATTGCCGCCAGCGTTGTTAGTTGCTGCCAACGTGGCAATGGGGACAGAGATGGGGGAGGAGATGGTCGTTCATTTACAACAGCTGCTGCAGGCCATGCAGGGGGCGAATCAGCTCAATGGATTCGGTGTCTGTCGTACATGTCACCATCACCAACCACTGAACGCGGGACGATTTCGGTGTGGCTTGACGCTGGAGATACTGACGACAGCAGAAGCTGATTTCATCTGCCGTGAACATCTGCAGCCGCAAACCACGACCGACATGTAACTCAGGTTGCTACAGATCTGCTCTTCGCGAGAGTGATTGCTAAAAACATTACCGCCACAAGATGGGGAGCAACTGCGGCTCGTAACTTGCAGACGCATAGCTAGCGAAAGCATGTTCATCCACGTCTGCCGACAGGTCGAGCACCCCATGGCCACGTTTGCCACGCTCGATCTACCGCCATTAGCCGCCACTATCGTCCAGTTGAGTGGCCAACGTTGCCAGCTTGCGGCCGGCCACCACGTGAATCAACCGCACCTGTTCCGCTGCGCCATAGAGGAAAATGGCATAATAGGGGCGGCCATCCGCGTGTCGGGCCAGGATGGCCGGTTGACCGTTGAGCAGCGGCATGGTGTAGGTGATTCCCACTGGGCTGTTGCGATAGGTGCCCACGGCAAAGGCCGAGACCGCGTCTCTGCCCCGCAACACATTGAGCGCCGCGCCCCGTTCACCGCCCCCGTCGGCGACGAGATTCACATCCTCGGCCAGCAGTTGGAGGAAGAGACCAATATCCCCACTTTGTACGCCATGCAGAAACGAATGTAGCAACCGTTCATGATGCTCGGGGGTGGTGGCGAAACGGGGCCGCCGTTCAGCGATGTGGGCCTTGGCGCGGCGCAAGAGTTGACGGCAGGCTGCCTCGCTCTTGCCCACCATTGCCGCAATTTCGCTGTGTTTGTAATCGAAAACCTCATGCAGCAAGAAGACCGCGCGCTCCGCCGGTTGCAGCGATTCGAGCAGAACGAGAAAGGCCAGTGAGATGGAGTCGTGGCGCAGCGTGGTCTCCATTGGGTTGACAAGCTCGGGCCGTTCTTCAGTCAGAATCGGTTCCGGTAGCCAGGAGCCAAGATACTGCTCGCGCTGTGTGCGAGCCGCGCGCAGGTGGTTCAGGCACAGCCGAGTCACAATCGTGGTCAAATAGGGCTTGGGCTTTTCGACCACTTCGTTGGCATGGGCTTGGACGCGCAGGTAAGCTTCCTGCAAAATATCTTCTGCATCGGCCACCACCCCCACCATGCGATAGGCAATCGAAAAGAGCAGGGGGCGGTATTGGTGAAATTGGTCAAGAATCATCATGCTATGCCCGCGCGATCCTCTCTACTTGCTCTCTTTGACGCCGCTTTTGCTCTGCATAACGCCCTTTGCCGTTCCAGTAGAAGGAACCGGGGAAGCGTCGTTCCAGCTCCAAGGCAGTAACCAGATACCAGACAAAGAAATTGCGCACGCGTACGGCCAGCTTCCCCCGTAATATTGAACCGCGCACCTGATCCGCCGGGTAGGTGGAAAAGCCCACGGCGTCATTGGGCCCCAGGGCGATCCCTTGGCCATACCAGACGAAGCTCAGTGGCTGTGGCGCATTGCCCCGGAGCAGCGCCGCTACATTCTCCGCGGCCTGTGCTCCACTCACCAATGCAGTCATCAGACTCATGCGATAGGGAACGCCCGGCTCTTCAGTGGGCTGTGCGGCATCGCCCACGGCATAGAGGGTGGGGTGGGAAAGTGAACGCAAGTAGGGATCCACCAGGATCTGGTTGCGGCTGTTCACTTGCACACCGGCAACACGCGCCAATGGTGCGGCCACAAAGCCGCCCGCCCAAATGACAACTTCTGCCGCCACTTTGCCGGTTGCCAACAAGATGCCATCGGCCTCGACAGCCAAGACGCGTGCATCTTCACGGATGGCAATTTGCTGTGTGCGCAGCGCGTCCAGAAACTGTTGACGCACCGCTTCGTTTTTGAAAGCACCCAACTTGCCCTGGGTAACGATCTGCACCGTGCTCTGCGGGTGCGCGGCCTTGAGTTGCGTGGCACTTTCGATGCCCGTTGCGCCGCCACCAACAACCACGGCCCGGAATGAGTTTGCGCCCAGGGTGGACAACTTTTTATGTAATGCCGCGGCCCCCCGTGTGCCACTGGGCTCCAGCAGATAGGCAAACTGGTCTACGCCAGGCACATCATGCTGTCGAATCCGACTGCCCAGGGCGTTGATCAGAAGATCGTAGGGCAACTGCTCATCCTTGGTGACGGTATGTACCGTCACCCTCTGTGCCACTGGATCCAGCGCCGTGACCCAACCCTGGCGAAAACGTACGTCGGTGCCACGCAACATCTGCACCAGTGGCCGCTCTGCCAGCACGGTGCCGGTTGCTTGTTCGTGCAGCCGGCAACGCTCGACAAAGTGGGCCGCGCCATTGATCAGCGTGATCGTGCGTCGGAGGCCGCGCGTTCGGTGGGCCAAACGCAGGGCCGCCATCACCCCAGCATAGCCACCGCCAAGGATCAAAATTTGGGTTGCTTTGTCCGTCATGGTTGTCTCGCTTTCTACTGTTACAGAACTCAGGCCAGATGAGCAATCGTACGGAGAAATCGTACGTGCTATTCTCTATGACCAACGAGAGAGCCAAAACGTGACAACTGCAGGAGCAACAGTATTCCGCTACAGATCGAGCTGACCGGCCGTGCCCTCGGCATGGGCGTTGAGGATTTGCGCGGCAACATCGTCAGGTGACATGGCATTGGCGGGCAGGCGCAGCGGTACTTTTTCCCAGAAGGGTGTGTCCACGGCCCCCGGTCGCACAACCGTCACTTTGCGCTGGCGTTGTTCTTTGCGCAAGGCTTCGCCGAATGCTTCCAGCCCTGCCTTGGCCGCGCCATACGCAGCAAAACCGGGTAAGCGCAGCCGCTCGTTCACGGCACCCACATAGAAGAGATGGGCATCGGGAGCCATCAGGGGCAGGCTGAAATGGGTCGTGAGAAACGCGCCGGTCAGGTTCGCATCGAGCGTGCGCTGCCAGTCGGCCGGTGACATCTCCGCCACTTTGGCAGGCGCAATGTCGCCCGCGGCATAGATGGAGAGCGCCACTTCGTCCACAACTTCACCGATGGCGCGCACCGCGGCTTCCACAGCATAGGCCGACGCCACATCGGCATCAAAGACATGGGGGGTGAGCTCGGCAATTGCCCCGCCATCCCGCGCCACGGCTACCACCGTCCACTCCTGTTCAGTCAGTGCGGCAATCAGCGCCCGGCCAATTCCTCCGCTTGCGCCCCACACCAGTGCATTTTTCATGTCAGTCATCCTTTTCCCCATCCTTTTCCCATAAGTATTTGCACCACATTATGATCTGTTCATATTTTGCACATGAATTGACCAGCAAATATGTGGCCCATCTTCCTTGTTGCAAAACTCACGGGCCGCGTCTGCTCATTCAGCAGTTGGCGACGATGCCACGGTGGGGATCAAGCACTGCATTCTGTCATCGGCAGCAGTGCCAGTGGGCACGGCGAGATTGAAGGTGGTTTCCAACGTTGCGCGCAATTCGGCCACGCTACTCAGCAAATGTTGTTCGCTGCTGGCACCGGTCTGATGGATCGTGAGTTGATTGTCGCGCAGGGCGTAGCGACGTCCCGGCACGGCCAGCGCCACGCTGAGGCCACTGACAAAATGAGAATCGGGGTGATGACAGACCCAGAAATTGCTTACTTCATAGTCGGATGGCTGCTGCGTGGTTAGGTCAAAGCGATAGAGCGCGCGCCAACTTTCGCCGATCAGTGCTTGCAGGATGAATTCATCTCCCGCGGCCTGAAAACGATAGGGTTCGTGTGGCGTCTCTTGCACCACATCTGGCTCCAAGCGCAGGGGCGCTGTCGGGGTCATGCCACCAAAGCCCACATCGGCCATGTAAGGCTGCCCCTCGATTGTCAATAGCTGCACCATGTGGGTGCGCGGCGGCATAGACGCGGGCGGACTGTTCAAGATCACCCGCGCGCCGAGCGGTCTGCTCTGGAAGCCCAACGCCAGCAGCACGTGGCGCAACAGTCCATTCTGTTCAAAGCAGAAGCCACCGCGGCGACTCTGGACCAATTTCTGCTGCAATGAATGCAGATCCAGCTTGACGGGCAAGCGCAGAAAGGGGTTCAGATTCTCGAAGGCGATGGTTTGCACGTGCTGTTGTATAATCGATTGGAGCGTAGAGAGTGTAGCCGTGCGCGGCCCCATGTAGCCGATGCGGGCAAAGTAGGCATCGAGATCGGGCGCGGATGCCGGGGCGACGGTGGTGGATTCAGCGGATGTAGACATGTGGAATTCGCTTTCTCGAATTGCAGGATAGGCATGTAGTTACGTACCGTTCACAGTTGGCCCAAGCTGACGACGGTGAACCACGCGTGGGTCATACTCGATGGCAACTCACAACCATGACAACAAGTCACGATCAGTATAAGCGGAAGAAGCCGAGAGATCAATGAACGCTGGAACAGTGATAGAGCTGATCCAAAGCACAGTTCGGTAAGCGAGGAGCAGATGAATATTGGCAAAACACGGCTGCGCAATCAAGGCATTGCGGATCCATCATTTACTCAGCCAGCCGCGGTGGTGGAATGGTTGGGAGCCATGCAAGCTCAGGATTACGCGGGCGCGCTGTGGGCGATTGGTCTACGCATGCAATCAGCAGAGCAACCGATCACAGTAAAGGCGATTGGACAGGCAATTGCCGCTCGCACTATTATTCGCACGTGGCCCATGCGACGCACGCTACATTTTGTTGCGGCACAGGATGTGCGTTGGCTGCTTGCATTGCTGACGCCCCGCATGATCGCACAGACCGCGGCTCGCTACCGTCAATTGGCGTTGGATGATGCACTCTTTGCCCGCAGCCAGGCGATCTTTGTGGCCGCCTTGCAGGGGCAGCAGGAGCGGACCCGTGCCGAACTCTATCAGCAGTTGGAAGCGGCGGGCATTGCCACGGATGGACAGCGAGGTTATCATCTGTTGGTGCGGGCAGCCCAGGATGGGGTGATCTGTTTTGGCGTGCCCCGAGGTAAGGAACAGACATTCACCCTGCTAGATGATTGGGTGCCCCCGGCTAACATGCCCGAACGTGAAGCAGCATTGGCCGAGCTGGCACGTCGCTACTTCACCAGCCACGGTCCGGCTACGGTGAAGGATTTGGCACGCTGGGCTGGCCTCACCATGCGCGATGCCAGAGTGGGCATTGCCGAAGCGGGCAAGGCACTCGAACAAGTGAGGGTCGACGGAGACCCATATTGGTTATCGCAACAGATGGCGGGGGCAGATGCTGAAGAAGCATCGCTCTATCTGTTGCCAGGGTTTGATGAATTTGTGCTTGGCTATGGAGAGCGTAGCGCCGTGCTGGATCCAGCCTTTGCAGAGCGGATCTGCCCCGGCCGGAACGGTGTTTTCTATCCCACGGTTGTCATCGACGGTCAAATCGCTGGCACTTGGCAACGCCGGCTCTCAAACGATGCAGTGGCCGTTGAGTGGAGCCCTTTCCACACCTTGACCAGCACCCAGACAGAGGCACTCCGCCGAGCCGCAAAGACCTATGCCCGATTTCTGGAACGCCCCCGTGGCCATCGATAGCACGCTGAAATAGAGGGGCCAATCAATCGGGTCTCTACCCATGAGAAGCGGTCGCACCGCTGAACAGCCAGCCGCTGATGCGGCTTTCCTCGGTTAGCAGCGGGGCTTACCCCCGCGCATTCGCGATATCAACCGACGCCGGATGAGAGTTTTGGAATAACGAACAAATATTCTACTGTGATACACTTGACCCATGCAACGCAAATCTCAAGCTAATTCAAGCGAGCAAGAGCGCATTGAGGCCGTCCAACAGTACATCCGCCAGCATCTGATCGACCCTTTGGACTGCGCAACATTGGCGGCGGTGGCGGGCTTTTCACAGGCCCACTTGCATCGTACCTTCAAGGCACAGACGGGCGAAACGCCGTTGGCTCATGTGCGGCGGCTGCGGCTGGAACGAGCGGGCCACAAATTGCGCGTGGGCGCGGTGGATATCGGCGCGGTTGCGCTCGCGGCAGGGTACGAGAGTCACAATGCGTTTAGCAAGGCATTCAAAGCTCACTTTGGCCTGTCACCAAGCGCGTTTCGTCAGCTCGGCTGTCGGGCGGCAACCCAGTTATTAACCCATAGAGATATGAACCTACAGCGATATGAACCTACAGCGATATGAACCTACAGCGATATGAACCAGAGGTGAAGCATGATTCAGATCAAACTGACCAGCGTTTCCATTGACAATTATGATAAGGCACTGGCCTTTTACACCGAAAAGTTGGGCTTCGTGAAGAAACAGGATCTGCCGCTTGGCGATGGGGAACGCTGGCTGACCGTCGTTTCGCCGGCAGCGCCCGATGGCACGGAGCTGCTGTTGGAGCCAAACGCCGACTATCCCGCCATGAAGACGCTCAAGGCCGATCTGAAACGCGATGGTATTCCCTTCACCGCGTTTGAAGTCACTGATATTTATGCAGAATATGAACGGCTGCTGGCAGTGGGTGTGGAATTTACGCTGGAGCCAACCGACGTGGGTACAGCTACAATTGCGATACTCGACGACACCTGTGGCAATCTGATCCAGCTCTATCAGGTGGCGAAGGGGCGGTAGCACAACGGTATCACAATGGTAGGTTGGCTCTTCGTCATCTGCACCGCCATGAAGGGACGGTGCAGCCAACCGGCGTCTGCTCCAGTGAAGTCTGCATCAAGGATAAGCCCGGGGAGTTGATCCCCGGGCAGAGTCAATCGTCACATTGTAATCGCGCAAGCGAATAAACCCTCAATAACTCAAGTTGCTACCTACCATCTCTACACGAGCGTGAGTGCTGAAATTTTCTCGCTACCACGCGCACAGAAGGCAACCGGGGAGCAACTGATTGAGAAATCATTTACATGTTGCACAATGGAGGAATCAGCGTTCTCTAACGCTGGACATGCGCAGTAGAGAATGCGCACTCTGCAAGGTGCAAGCTCTATTTGCTTTCTCTATGAGGTTAATAACCCGGCATCTCCACGCCGACGAGGCTGGCGCCCAGCGGCACGTCGATGCCCTTTTCCACCCGCAAGAAGTCTTCAATGCCTAGGAGGAACGGGATCAGGTATTCTTTGCTGCCCGAGCGCCCCATGTGGCTGACGCGGAACGCCTGGCCCTCGGTTTTGCGCATGGTGCCCGAGACGGTGAAGTTATGTTTGGCAGCCAGATAGTCGCGCACTTCCTGCTCATGTTTCATTGCAGGATGTTTGCAGACCGTGGTGACGGTGAAGGAGGCCACCTCATCGGGGGCCAGCATTTCGAAGCCAATGTTGCGCAGCCCCTCGCGCACCCCTTTCTGGGCCCAGGCATAGCGTGCCCAGTGCCCTTGCAACGTCTCCACTTCCACAATCCGCTTTAGGCTGGCGCGCAGGCCCATGATCATGCTGGTGGCCATGGTTGTCGGTGCGTAACGCCCCTGCTCCCGGTACTGCTTCCAGTTCGACAGATTATAATACCAGCCGCGGCCGCCGGCTTCTGCCTTGCGATCAACAACCTCCCAGGCGCGTTCGCTCACCGAGATGAAGCCCAATCCTGGTGGTGTTTCCAGCGCTTTGTTGGATGAAGTGCAAAGGATGTCGATCTCCCAGCGGTCCACGGGCAGATCATAGCCCCCCATGCCCGAGATGGCATCAACCAGAATCGGCACATTGCGTGCGTGTGCCATTTGGGCCAGTTCTTGCACCGGGTTGCGCACGCCGGTGCTGGTTTCATTGGCCACCACCACAATACCGGCCACATCGGGATGCTCTTGCAGCGCCGCCTCCACCTGTGCCAGATCCGCGGCTTGGCCCCAGTCGTTTTCCACTTCAACGACATGGCAATCGTAGGCCCGCAAAATCTCAATTGCCCGCAGCGCAAAGGCACCGTTGCTCACGGCCAGCACCTTTTCGCCGCGACTAAAGATACTGGCCACCCCCGTCTCCACCGCGCCAGAACCAGCGGATGTGAGGATGAAGAGATCGTTCTGTGTTTGAAAGACCTGTTTGAGTAGACCAATTGTCTCTTCTTGGACGGGCTGCCACTCGTCGGTAAAGTTTGAACGTACCTTCTGGCCAAGTGCTTCCAACGTCTCATCCCACACATCTACGGGGCCGGGGATCATCAATTTTGGTTGTTGTGACATAAAAGTTTCCTGTCTTGTGAAAAATTTACCGCTCATGTCTGAACAACGTGATTTGGGTGCCCCTTGTGGCGGGATCAAGCCGCATTACGTTGCTGGGACACGAGCCAGGTTTACAGAGGGGATGCTATGCCTCGCGGTGGGGTGCCAGCGCTGTGTAGTTGGGCTCGATCCCAATCCCGGGCACCTCTGGTGGGCTAACCGTGCCATCGTCGTTGAGGCGCAGCGTCTCTTGATAGACGTTGCCCCACATGGGATCGACCGTGTCGCGATAAAATTCGAGAATTAACCCATTGCTGAGGGCAGCCACGAGATGAATGTGAATCTCTTGGGGGCCGTGGGGGGCAATGTCGACATCAAATGCCTGGGCCAACGCAGCGATCTTCATGAATTCAGTAACACCCCCGCAGATAATGGCGTCGGTGTTGATGATTGGCACCTGACCCCGCAAGATGAGATCCCGGAAACCATAGCGGGTGTACTCATTTTCGCCGGTGGCAATGGGTATGGTGGTGGCCGCGGCCAGCCGTTGGTGCCCTTCGTAATCATCGGGGGCAATCGGCTCTTCAAACCAGAAGGGGTCAAATCTCTCGATATGCCTGGCCAGTTGAATCGCCTCGTAGACCTTGTAAGCGCAATTGGCATCGACCATTAGCTTGACATCGGGGCCAATCGCCTCGCGCACGACCCGCACCCGTTCCGCGTCGGCGCGGATGGAGAGTGCACCAACTTTCATCTTGATGGCGTTGGCGCCCATGGCCACATTTTCTTCCATCTCCCGAGCCAGTTCGCGCAATCCTTTGCCCTCCTCATAATAGCCACCGGCAATGTAGGTGGGCACCCGGTCGCGGTAGCCCCCGAGCAACTTATAGAGCGGCATGTTCGCGGCCTTGGCACGCAGATCCCAGAGTGCAATGTCGATGGCGCTGATGGCGCGCGTGGTCATGCCCCGGCGGCCAATGAGCTTGGGCACCCACAGCGCGTGCCAAATGCGCTCGACATTCAGTGGATCCTGGCCGATGAGCAGGGGCGTCAGGTGCTCGATAGTGGCGCGGATGATGGAACCATTTGCGCCCAACCCAATGCCCGTGATGCCGGCGTCGGTCTCAATTTTGACGAGCCCAATGCCGGAATGGGTATAGGTGTGTTTGCCATTGGTGATTGGTTTGTGACGGGGCCAGCGGTACGCCTCGGTCGAAATTGCCGTGATCTGCATGACGGGAGCCTCGTGTCTGGTCTAGATTTGCAATGGAGATCTGTTTGATTTGCTGCAATGCGGTGACCATAGTATACGCAACTTTGTAGACAGAGGCAATGCGTTGCAATGGTCGGATCCATTTCCGTTTCGGGGCGAGGATCATGCCCAGCAGCGGGCCATGCACTGTTCGCTCCACCAGCCAGCAATGTTGCGGTGCTGGTGACAAAACCAAGCCAGACAGATTTCAATGGGTGCAAAAAATTGCCATCCGCTCGCCACGGTTGGCGAGCGGATGGCAATTACTTCCGTCAATTTTTCCTTCAAATTGAAGCGCAGCGCGGGTGGCGCAACGTATTGGCTCAGCGGAGGCCCAACAGCGTCAACCAGCGTTGCCAACGCGAATTGCTCGCCGTCGTCATCTCTTCCACAGCATTCTCATCGACTGCCTGCTCGATGGGCACAACGGCGACGAGGGTTTCCCCCTCTTTGGCCATGCTAAATTCATCGTGGGCCAATTTTTCCACATAGGCAGCACTCTGAACATAGCGCAATTCCGTGGCCAACGCACGCTGGTTCGTCTGAGAACGTTCAATCCGTTCTTCCCATCTGGTAATTTCTAGGTCGAGCTCGGCCTTGTGGGCAAGACGGTTGGTATAGGTGAGGGTCAGGATAAAGAAGAGGCTACCGAACACAATTAAGAGTAGTCGAGTGTCACGCTTTGGGGTGGTCATGAGGAACTCACTTTACAATAGATGGATCGGCCTGATGGATGACGGTGTGTGAGAGACAGCAGGATGGAGCGGACAAGAGAATGGACAGGGAATCGTAATTGCAACGAAGGGAGACGGGTATAAAAAAAGGAGGCTTCAACCCGAAGTCTCCTCTCTTTCACCAAGTAACTGAATTTGCGTGTGACTGGATTTGCGTGAATTTTCTTGTCTGCGCAGAACCAATTCACCGTTAAGCAACAAATCTACTTGTCAAGTCTTCTTGTCGAAATTTGCTTGTCACAATCCAGTTGTTGCATCGAGCTTATTGCTGAGGTGCCGCAGGAGGGACTTGAACCCCCACGGGCTAATGCCCACTACGCCCTGAACGTAGCGCGTCTGCCAATTCCGCCACTGCGGCCTGTCACAATATGATGATGTGCTATTTATATCACAGCGGCTCGACTTCTGTCAAAAGAGATAAGTGGCAATGAACAAAAAACCGCTGGCAATCGGCCACTGCCGAGCTTGGCCACGCACGCCGCCGCCATCCATGGCAGAGCAATGCAAACGCTATGGCCCAACCACACTTGGTGGCGTGGGCGGCACCGTCGTGGGCACCTGATTGGCGGGCACACGCCGCGTCACCATGTACCAATCGGTGAAATCGGCAAAGCGATCGGCGGGACGATTGATCGGGCCGATTTGTACGTTATGTACGCGTTGGTCCACCCCATAGGTGTAAACGGGGTAGAAGAGCAGCAGCGACGGCACTTCTTCAGCAAAGACCTCTTGAAAGCGGCCATAGAGTTCGCGCCGCTCGGCCTCATCGGTGATCGAGCGGGCCTGCTGCAACAGCGTATCGGCTTCTTCATTCTGCCAACCCGCGTAATTAAAGCCGCCGCCTTCACTCTGGCTGCTGTGCCAGAGCCAATATTGGTCGGGATCGCCAGGAATATCAAAGGTGATCAACGCGGCATCGAAATTGCGGGGTAAGAGGAAATCGCTCATCAAGCTCACGAATGTAACTGGCGTGGGCACAGCGCGCACACCGATCTCCGCCCAGTCCAGGGCAATCTGCTGGATCAGCTCATGCTGAAAGGGTTCATCGGGCGCGTAGATCAGAAATTGCAGGATCGTTCCCTCTTTTTCGCGCACGCCGTCGCCGTTCCCATCCACCCATCCCGCTTCATCTAACAATTGACGCGCGCGGTCCGGATCATAGGGATAGTGCGGCACCGCTGCATTGTAGGCCCAATTTTCTGGCATTAATGAGGTGTGGGCCACGATTCCCTGCCCAGTGGCAACATCATCGATCAGACGCTCGCGGTTCAATCCATAGTAGAGCGCCTGGCGCACTGATTTTTCGGCAAAAAAGGGCACGTTGGCACTGTCGAGATTTAGCACAACACTCATGTATCGGGCCTGCACGGCCGAAAGCAGCGTGAGCTCTTCCTGGCTGGATGCCAACTCAAACTCCGCGGGCAAGATGCGGCTGATGCCATCGATTTCACCGGCGACATAGCCGCTCAACATGCTGGCGTGGTCGGGATAGAAGCGGAACTCGAGTCCAGAGAGGTAAGGCTGATCTTGGCCATGGAAAGGACTGGGCTTGAGCCGAATGTGATCCGCGGCCATCTCATCCACCATCATGGGCCCGGAACCAATGGGGGTTCCGTTGAGTGGCTGGCTGACAAGCGTGGTTGGTGGAATCTGCCCATAGAGATGGGCTGGCAAAATCCCAATGGTGGTATAGTCGAGGAAGGGAGATGCTTCGGCCAATGTAAAGCGAACCGCGTAATTATCAATCTTTTCCATGGTGACGGTGCGCCAGAGAATCGAAAGATTGGGGATCTCGACAATGTCGGGGTTTTGCAATATCGAGACGGTAAAGATCACATCATCCGCGGTAACGGGTTGGCCATCGTGCCAGAACTGCCCTTCCTTGATTCGGAAGGTATAGATGCGATCATCCTGAATCGTCCAGTCGCGAGCCAGATCGGGCACGGCGCGGCCGTGGCGATCTATTCGGGTGAGACCACGGAAGAGCAGTGCACAGAGATCTTCGTCGACTTCGGTGCGATCGCAGATAAATGGGTTGAGGTAGCGGGGATTGCCAACCACCCCCTCACGATAGATTCCGCCCCGATCGGGCACCAGCACGGTAGCAACAGAATAGGTGGAATAGCCCAGCAAACTGACCAGGGCAAACAACCCCACACATGCCAACAGAACCTGCCAACGGAGATGGCGGCCCAATGAGTCAGCTGGCGAAGCCAAGGGAGATGACGACGATTCTGGATACGGTGACGGAACCTGTTGTTGTTGCATGGAAGAATCAGTCAAACGCCGCTTGGAGCGCGTCTACTCAAACGCCACGGCCAACAACGACAGCAGCATGAAGAGGCCCGCCAGCGTAAAGGTCAGGTTAAAGAGTGTCTTTTCCATGCCGCGCCGGGTTCGATAGATATCGGAACCGCCAAAGACGCTCCCCAATCCAGCGCTGGTTTGTCCCTGGATCAGAACAATCGCAACCAAGGCAATGGCGATGATGATCGTGGCGATCATTAGAAAACTGACAAAGGTCATAGTAGGAAGATCCTCATTTTAACGGGCGTGGTCCACAGCTTGGAAGCATAGGTTGGCAGTGCTAGTGGCGACGATAGTGGATAAGCGCAACCGTCTCTGCCATTGCTTCCAGGTGGGACTCGCCCCATCTGAAACATCATGCGGAGCAAATATAAAAATTCAATCACAACCAGCAAGTATAGCAAGGCAGAGTGTGTTCACAAAATCTGGTGGGTGGTGAAGTGGCGGCGGCGGTTGGGTTTTGCAAGGTGTGGGTGTACGCAGGCTCTAGGTCAATCAGGTGTGAGTTCGCTGCTGGGAGCGTTCGCCACGCTGTAGGTGTAGGCGAGTGGATTGGCAGCGTGATCTCGCACCACCCCATGGATACCGTTGGGATAACGTTCCAGCAGGCGGGGCAGCCAAAAGCGCTGTTGGGCCGGCACAATAACCAGTGACCCTGGGGCCAGTGCGAGCGGTAATTCGGTGACAAATTCTATTTCCGCGGGCCACACGCCAGACGGAGCAACCAGAAACTGGAGCTGTGAATCGGCTGCCGTCAGCTGCGGTTCCGTCGAATCTTGCAGGATCACAACGGCTTGTTCTGCTGTTCTGGCACGCAGCAGCTGCCCCACCCGATCTCCAAGATCCCGCTGTTGCGGGAGATATGTGTAATAGGTAATGCCACTGTAGAGGGCCATCCACAGCAGCAACCCCACGAGCAAAAAGAGGAGGAGCTGTCGGAGCCACCGCCCCCCCACCCGCACCAGCGTCACCCGCAAACGGTCCAGCGCAAAGGCCATGGCCAATGCCGTGGCCGGGATCAGTGCCAACAGGGGTTCCCACTGCATGGTGCTGGGCCGCATCAAGACGATGCCCCCCAACGCAATCAGAAGCCAACTCGCAATCAGCCACCCTTGACGCCGATCCAGATTGAAGAGCAATCCACCCGCTGCCAGCGCGAGCAGGGGCAACAGAATGGGATGAAAGATTGGCGCAGGGTAGGTAAGGGTCGGCGGATCTAGACTCGTGAAGATCGCCACCAGGGTGGGCATCCAAAGCAGGGGCAGCCGGCTGCTCCACTGTTGCCCGACGTCGATCAATGCTGGCAAATAGGGCAAGATGACCAGCAGCAAGCCGAGCAACCACAGCCACCAATCCCCCCAGACAAGGGTGGCCGCTGGTGGCTTGAGCGGGGCTGACCGCGTCTGTTCCGTTTTTGCGGCGCGAATGTAATGGGGCAACAACCCCAAACGGGCAGCAGCAAAGCCCAGCCACCAGCACAGACCAATCACGCCATAGACGAGGGCGCGATTGTGAAAGAGAATGGCTAGCCCTAGACAAAGACCGCTCAGCCCCAGCGCCAACCGGTCCGCCCGTTGAATGCCGCGCAACAGCAGCCAGCAGCCACCAATGCCCCAACCTGTTGCCAGCAGCAAAATGGGCTGGCGGCTAAAATAGAGCAACGCCAGATTTGTCAGCACCAATAGCGTTGCCGTCAGCGCCAGCGAACGGCCGTTGTCCTCGACGGGTGCGTAAAGCTCGCCTGCACCCACGCGACGGGCAAAGAGTTCCCGGCCCAGCAGCCAGGTGCCCAAGCCACAGAACAGTGCCGCGACCAGCCCAAGCAGCTGTGTACTGAGCAGCAGATCGCGCGTCAGCCAAAAGAGTAGCGCGGTGGGGACAAGTGCCAGCGTTGCAGAAACTTCCGTGGGTTGGGTGGACGGTGCGTACGCGGCGAAGAGTGCCACGTTGCTGTCAGCCACCAACGTGGCCGCGTGCAACGCACGTTGCACGGCTGATTCACTGGTCTGAGTGGGCAGCGCAACCATTCCCCATCCATAATAGAAGAGAACAAAGAGCAGCAAACCGATCGCGGTTACCCAGCCCCCGGTGATCTCTGGCAGACCCAATGTCGACAACGGAGGGCGTGGCACTTTGGTCAGCAACCGGGCGGCCAGCAAAAAGGCCACGATGCTCCCCACCCAAAGCCCGTGCAGCAACAGACTCTCGGTCCCGTTGCGCAGATAGAGCGCCATCAGCACGGTAGCACTGGCCAAAGTCAGGAAGATCAGCAGAACACCGAGTACATAACGTCGTGCCTCGACGTGACCGCGAGATTGAGCCTGATCTGTTGGCGGTTGGTTGATCGCGGTTTGGACAAAGCGTGCGTTTCCCCCGGCAGGCCAAGGCATGGAGAGCACGCCAAAGGTAAGGCTAGCTAGCGCCGTTGAAAGCAGGGAGAAACGAGTTAACTGCTCGATTGTCCAATAATGCCAGCCCACCAAACGCGTGGAATCGGCCAGCAGATCGGCAGGAATCAAGGTCGCCAATGGCTGCAAGTTAAATGTGGGTGTGGCCAGAAAAGCCAAGAGGATCACCACCAACAACAGGCCAAGTCGGATGACGCGCACGGGGTCTCTTTCAGTTTTTTTAATGGATGACGATCAGCAGTTTGAGGGAACAGCAAGGGCAGCTGCACAATATTATATTGTAACAGTATTGTATTGTAACAGGATTGTAATTGTGTTGTGTTGTGTTGTTCTTGGAGCGCACTGTTGATGGGCGAGCCCTCGCATAGGTGAGGCTCATCATCGCGCAATGTTAGCGCAGGCAACCGCATACCCGCCCAAAAGCGTTGTTCGCATGGTTGCCTGAAGAACAAGAAACAAACCGGTGTTCAACCAACCGGTGTTCAACCAACCGGTGTTCAACGAACCGGTGTTCAACGAACCGGTGCTCAACAAAAAAGGTGCAAGCTACACAACAGTTATCTACAGAGAGCAGCAGTAACTGTGGTCTAGCTTGCACCTTTTACAAATGCAATCAACAAAATTACCCTTCGACGGGCCGTTCCGTGGAGTGCTCGTTGTCGGGCTTAGCGGCATTCTCATCAGCCGTGTTGGATTCCTTGCGGAATTCACGGATGCCCTTGCCGACAGCACCAAAGACCTCGGGTAAGCGTCCGACGCCAAAGAGCATCGCGACGATGACCAGAATGATCACGAGTTCCCATGGTCCTGGGATAATGTTCATAGTTTCCCCCTATACAACCTGATCCAAATTAAAGATAACATGTTCAGCGACCCATCTGCCAACCAGCAATTTCTGCCACACCACAATCCAGATTCTACCGCTCTATCAAAGCGCCAAGTGCACCTGAAATAATCGAGTGTCCCCGATGAACGAACGCAGCTGATGCTTGAGTCCGCTGATGAGATTTCAGTTATCGGCGACCAGGGTAGAATCCAGCGGGCATAGAACCGATGCAAATAGTGGTAGCTGAGCCATCGTTTACATCCACTCCAAACCAGAGAACTTTCGGATAGATGCTTACATGAACGGAGTCGTTATTGGCATTATATCATGGTTGGCGCGATGTGCAAATCGAGTTATCGATGCTACAATTAGATTGGTTAATCTGCGCTCTGTTCCATTTGCACGGGTGTATCGTCGTTTACACGGTCAGTTTACCACCGGGTAGTTGGGAGACGATAGATAGTCGGCGCTTGCGGTGATTGCATGCAATTGGCCACTCGTGCATGGAGCACATTTCGCAACGGCCGCCGCCAAGCGACCGGTCGCCAGTCGAATCACTGTTGCACGAGCACTTACCCGGGCAATCCGGTTGTGATTTTTGGTATGTTTCCGGCCGATCAGATCGCAGAGAATTTCAGGACTGATTCTAAAGAGTAGACCAGGTGCCATGTTAGCAGAACTACGAATTCGGAACTTTGCCATCATTGATGATCTACATCTCTATTTCGGCCCCGGACTAAATATTTTGACCGGGGAAACCGGCGCCGGCAAATCGATCATCATCGATGCGCTCGGCATGCTTTTGGGCGATCGTGCCACCGCGGATTGGGTACGGGCAGGCAGCGAGCTGGCCGAGATCGAAGCGACTTTCCAGTTGGCAGAGCCAGAGATCTGGGCCGAGTTGCGCCCGCGGCTCGAAAGCAATGGGCTAGACGATCCCGACAACCCCACCTGGCTGGCGTTGAGCCGCGAAGTACGCCGCAGCGGCCGCAACATCTGCCGAGTGAATGGCCGCGTCGTCAATCTGCAGATGTTGGGCGAAATTGCCGGCCAGCTCATTGATGTGCACGGACAAGGCGAACACCTGAATCTGCTGCGCCCCCGCACCCACATCCACCTGCTCGATCGCTACGCCAACTTGCTGCCCCTGCGCCGCGAGGTCGCCGCCACCGTTGCCACCCTGCGCAAGGTGCGGGAAGAGCTGAATCGCCTGCGTCAGGACGCTCGGTTGATTGCCCAGCGAGTTGACCTGCTCAGCTTTCAGAGTGAGGAGATCTTTGCTGCCCAGCTCGCGCCCGAAGAGGATGTCGAACTGGAGAGCGAACGCCGCCGGCTGAGCAATGCCGAGGCATTGACCCAACTGGCCCAGGCCGCCCAAGCGATCCTGAGCGAGGGCGAGGGCGAAATGCCCGGTGCCATCGATCTGGTCAGCGAAGCCGTGGGGCGATTGGACCGCCTGGCGCGCATCGATCCAGACATGGAGCGGCTGGCCGATGAAGGGCAGGCGCTGATGGAACAGGTCTCTGATCTCACCCGCAGCATCCAGGATTATGCCGACCAGCTCGAGTTCAATCCCGAACGGCTGGTCGAAGTCGAGGATCGACTGGAGCTCATCGCCAATCTCAAACGGAAATATGGCGACACCATCGAGCAGATCAATGCGTTTGGCCAACGAGCCCAGCACGAGCTGGATGAGTTGGGCGACTGGGAGGTGCGCACGGCCGATCTGGAACGGGAAGAAGAGACGCTACTGCGTACCATTGGCAAGCAGGCAGCCGAGCTGACCGCGCAACGGCAGGCCGCGGGCGAAGAGTTGGCCCGCCAGGTCGAGCACGAGCTGCGCGATCTGCGCATGGAACGAGCGCAATTTGGCGTGGCCGTGGAACAGCGCGAGCAGCCCGATGGAGCCTTTCTGCCCGATGGCCGCCGCGTTGCCTTTGATAGCACCGGTGTGGATCAGGTCGAGTTCATGGTCAGTGCCAACCCGGGTGAACCGCTCAAACCGATGGCGCGGGTTGCGTCTGGCGGCGAAACCGCCCGCCTGATGTTGGCCCTCAAAAGTGTCCTCACCCATGCCGATGCCACCCCCACATTGATCTTCGATGAGATCGATCAGGGCATCGGTGGTCGGGTCGGCTCTGTTGTGGGGCAAAAGCTGTGGATGTTGACGGGCATTCAGCCACGCAACGGCACCAAGCGCACCACCGCGCGCCAAGAGGCCGCTGGTGCCTCACACCAAGTGCTCTGTATCACACATCTGCCCCAGCTGGCGGCCTTTGGCGATCAACATTTTACCGTGAACAAACAGGTGATCCTGGAAGCAGGAGAAGAACGCACCAGCACGGTCGTCACCCTGCTCGATAGCGGCCAACGCATTGAAGAACTGATGCAGATGTTGGGGGCCAGCAGCGAAGCAGGTCGACGGTCGGTGGAAGAGATGATCAGCGAGGTTGATGGGGTAAAACGTGGAGAGCTAGATCGTGGCAACGAGGCAGATGCCAAGGCAGCAGGTCGCAAGGGACAACGGCAGCAAAAGCGGGGCAAGGTGGCGGGCTAACGCTCAATGAGCCGCTGGGGAAGCTGGAGAATGACAGTGGGTTCCCGTCCGCAATACGTAACCACGGGAAACTGCTTCAACGGCAGAACAAGATAGGGCGCTTTTCTGGCCCATGGGCTGGACAGCAAAGGCACAGCAACAAAGGCACAGCCCCAGAGGAACAGCCCCAGAGAAATGACGACAACGAAAGAGAACGAAAGAGTCAGCAACAGCTGGAGATTGAGGTAGCCATGAAAACAGGAAAATTGAGACAGAATAGACAGTTGCCACGGCAACAGATCAGAATGCGTCTGTTCCTGCTCGTGTTACATCTGACGCTGCTCTCTCTTGGCCTCGTCGGCACCGTGCTGGGGAACACCCCACTGCTGTTGGCCCAGGCCGAAGGGGAGACGGAAGCAGGGACTGCCGTCTCCAATGGCAGCCAGCTCGTCTATTTGCTCACCTTTTCCGGCGCGGTGACACCGGTGCTCGACCAATATCTGCAAGAGAACATTGCCGATGCCCAAACCGCGGGCGTGGAGCTGCTGATCCTGCAGCTCGACACACCAGGGGGTAGTGTGGATGTGACCAAATCGATCACACAGAAGATGCTCGCTTCACCGGTGCCCATTGTCGTCTATGTTGCGCCCTCTGCGGCGCAGGCGGGCAGCGCCGGTACATTTCTCACGCTGGCTGGGCATGTTGCGGCCATGGCACCGGGCAGCAGCATTGGTGCGGCCAGTCCCGTGGGGGCCGCGGGGGAAGATGTTGGCGAAACCATGGAAGCCAAGGTCAAAAACATTCTCAGCGCCGATATTGAAAATCTGGCCGCGCGCCGGGGTGAAGACGCGGTGGAGTGGGCGGTGGCCGCGGTGCAAGAAGCCGCTGCAGCCACCGCGGATCAGGCATTGGAACTGGGCGTCATTGATTTCATTGCCACGGATACGCGCGATCTGCTCGAACAACTCGATGGCTTTGTCGTGACAGTGCGTGGAGAAGATGAGCAGCTGCAAACCAGCAACGCCACACTCGTTGAACGCTCCCTGAGTTCGTTGCAGGAATTTCTCAACTTCATTGCCAACCCAACGGTGGCCGCGCTCTTGTTGACGGTGGGCTCGGCTGGGCTGCTGGCCGAAGTCTGGAATCCAGGCACCTGGATTCCCGGCGTCATCGGTGCGATCTGTCTGGTCTTGGGGCTCTATGCCCTGGGCCAACTGGAAGCCAACTTTGCTGGACTTGCCCTAATGGCCGTTGCCCTGGGCCTCTTTGTGGCCGAAGCGTTCACGCCAACCTTTGGTGCACTCTCCGCGGCTGGCGCCATTGCATTTGCCCTGGGCGGTGCACTCCTCTTTGATGCCCCCGGCATTGCAACCCCCTGGGTCACGTTGATCAGTCTGGCGCTCTTCATGGCGCTCTTTACCTTCTTTGCCGGTGCCAAAGGATTGGCCATCCAAAGCCGGCCAACCATAACAGGCAGCGAAGGATTGATTGCCAGCGTTGCCAATGTACGCGACGATTTTGCCCCCGACGGCACCGGCAAGGTCTTTATCGACGGCGAGTGGTGGAGTGCCCAGTTGATTGGGGCTGATTCCCCACGGGCCAGCGCCGATGAGACGGACGCCGTCCCCGTGCAGGCCGGTGCTGATGTCAAAATTGTTGGGCGCAAAGGATACACGCTGCTTGTACAAAAGATCGAGTCCCCAACATAGCTGGCGATTCTAAAGTGGGCTCTGTTTGAAAAGAGCAGTTCCGGCAAGCGGGAAACCTACCGTTTTCAAGCCTACCGCACTGTAGTCCACTATGGCGTACATACCACGGCAGGTAATCAGGCCATATAACCTGAGTGCGAGCGGCAAAATAAGGGTGACCTGATTTACGCCGGGATCTACTAACCACTCGGCCCAATTCACAACAGTCCATCCGCTCTGCAATAGCCTCTGCAACATGAGCGCATGCAGAGCGGTCATTTGATGCAGGAAAAGCGTCTGTTCAGCGGATGCAAAGATCGCGGCGCGTCAGTTATCATTGATCTTCTTGTCCTGGGACTCAAGCCATTGCTACGACGAACACCCCCAGCTTGCTCGGATAGAATCCATTGTGAAGTGTGCTGAGCCCGATACCCTTACGGTGCAGCCACTGGATTTGCTTGCCTTATAGAGAAAACAGATAGACTTTGCACCTTGCGGCGTGAGCATTCTCGCATGCGCATGTCCAGCGGTAGAGAACGCTGATTCCACCATTGGGCAACGTTGCCATGATTTCTCGATTAGCCCCGTCATGATGGGGATACATAAAAAATAGTGCTGAGTTATGCGCCGAAAAGAGCTCGCCAGTGGAGAACAGGCAACGCGATTGGGAGCGCTTCTCGACAAGTTGCGTAAATCCAGAAGTTGCGTAAATCCAGATAGTAAAGGTAAAGAGCGATCATGACCCAATATGATCAGCAATATCAATCCGAGGACAACTTGTTCGGATCTCCGTACGCTGAATTTGAAGAATTCGTCAGGCAGCACGCAAAACAGGGAGGTACCGCACTCGATTTGGGTTGTGGCCAAGGAAGAGACACCTTGATGCTGGCCAAGCATGGCTACGCCGTTACCGGTGTTGACGCCTCGAAAGTTGGCATAGCGCAAATGCTAGCAAGAGCCGAGTCCGGCAACCTTACCGTCAATGGGGTAGTTGCCGACATTTACGAATATGAGTTGCGCGACAACTATGATGCAGTTGTACTTGATTCAATTCTGCATTTTGAGAAGGCTGACAAAGACAAAGAGTTGGCACTGCTCAATGCCCTGACAAATCACATAAATGAGAATGGTTTTTTGTTCCTTTTTGTCCATAAATCGCCCAAGAAGGAACGCGACGTTGCGCTCTGGTTGGAAACAGTCAAGCCAAAGTTCGAGGTAGCTGCGGAAGGCTACCTCGATTACCTTTATCAAGAAAAGGCATCAGGTTTTCAGTCAGCATTTCAATATTACATGCTTATCCTGAAACGGACAGCTGTCGCCTGACCTTGCCTACAGTCGACGCCCGGGCCGGGCGCGGCTGCAGCAGATCTCATTCGTCGTCTCTTTGTAGTTGATACACCTGTTCCGTGTGTGCCCGGGCTGATAGCATCGGCAACGGGCACGAGTATATTGAGGAATGTTCATGAGTGGAAAGTATTACGCAGTGATTCATCTGTTGCTGTTGCTGGTCTTTTCTGCCAGCGCAACACCAGCCATGGCCCAAACGGTGGGGCAAGCCAACGCCAGCACGCGCCCAGAGCAGGACGCCACGGTGCAGCCCCCAGCCTGGCTGGAACCACGTGGCCTCGGCATTGTGGATCTGGTGGGGCTGGTGCCCGAATCACATCTGGTGGATACGATCATCAGCAGCCGGGTTGGATCGGGGATCGTACGCTATGTATCGGGCAATCGCGATGGCGGTACGGTGACCATCAACGTGCGGATCGAACCGCGTTACTGGTCGGATGGCAACAGTTGGGCTTCGCTCTTTGGCTGCCTGGGCAAGCCAGCCATTGATGATGAGTGGCCGGTCGCGGCCCCGCCCGCGTCAATGCGGGTCTATGCGAATGGCAACGAGGTCACCAGCCAGATCGGGGGCACCTATGACTATGTGCCCGCGGGCCAGCATCAGCCGGATAACGATGGCACCGGCTGGTGGCGCTATGAATTTCGCTGGGGACAACGGACGACCTTTAATGACGATGGCTCAGTTGCCGTGCCGGCGAACATGGGCTGTCACTACAACATTCCCCGCCGTTTGACCAACATGACCGCCACATTTGTCATCGAAACCACCAACTATCTAACGGTGGAAACGGTGGGCAGCGAAAGCTTTACCTTTCACTCCTACATTGGCACGGGCAACGCTGGCCATCTGGGCGCGCTGAACAGCCAAATGGAAGGTCGCTACGGCACCCGCCACGACAAATTTGATCTAGCGGTGCCCGCCACGGCCGATTACATGCTGGTCAAGTTTCCGCCAACGCCAGTGGACCCATACATGGGACAGCCAGACATTAATATTGCGCTGCCCAGCAGTGGCACCTATCGTGTCAACGGTTCGGACAACACCCTTTCGGTCGATCATGTCAGCAGCATGGGGCTGCCACTCTATGGCCATTGGCAGGACGCGGATCAGAGCGGGGGGCAATATCTGCGCTTTTTCAGCAGCCCCCATCGAGTTGCTTCGCCAGAATATTTCGTGCCCACGGGCGTTGCCTATAACGCTTGCATGGTCAGCGGAAACTGTTCAAACGAGCTGCTAGACCAGATCTATCGGGCAGAGATGACGATGACGGTCTACTACTATCGGGTGGCCCGGGTTCAGGAAGGGCTGGAACGCTTTCCGTTGCGCCAGGTTGGTCCCGATTGGCAAGCCAACGTGGCCAATCAGGCGGTGACAGCGGTTGCCGATCAACGTAGCGAGCAACCACTGCTCGATCAACGTAGCGAGCAATCACTGCTCGATCAACGTAGCGAGCAACCATCGCTCGACCAACGCATCTATCTGCCGCTGCTCTTCACGGCACCAGCACCGCCCGCGGAATTGCCCGATGGCGACGCGACGGGCTGTCCCTGTGGCTGGTTTGATGGCAACGGCCGCATGCTCGACTTTATTCCAGCGCCATAGCTCCCGTCTCTGGCAAGCTTGCGCACGTAGCGACAGCGATAACCACATAGCGTCGGAATTGCAGCCAGTGGGTTGGGACGTACACCCGCTGGCTGTTTTGCATTTGCCCACGGCTGACGCTAACATGGTGATATGAATTTTTGGTCCCATGTTGGCACGGTCGGTGCTCTCTCCCTATTTTGGCTTGGTCCGCTGCCGCTGGCGCTGTGGCTGGCAAGCGCGCTTGGGGCACAGGCAAGGATCAATCAAGTGAGCGGCCAACACTCACTGGTACTTTTGAGCAGCGCACTGTACTGGCTGCTCCTGCAGAGCACCCTCGCCACCTTCATGGCTGTGAGTGGCACTTTCACTCTCACCAGTCTGCTGCTTGGCAATGTGGTTTGGTTGTTTTTGGGGCTCGGTTGCCGCTGGCTAGCCCCCCAACCACTGCCGCTGTTACAGGCAGCACGCAACGTGAATTGGCAAGGGTTGGGCATTCGCTTTGGCCTGCTCTACTTGACGCTCTGCTTCGTGGGCCTGCTGCTGTTGGGCAACCTGCTGCTACAGCCCATCACCGATTACGATTCTCTCTATTACCATTTGCCATTCGTGGCCAATCTTCACGCAACGGGGAGCATAATGGGAGATCCAATGGCGGACAGCGTTGCTCCGGTGGTTGCCTGGTATCCCTATGGCTGGGAAACGCTCGGTGCGCTCTTGATCTTGCCAGCGAAGAACGATCTCTTTGTTGCCCTGCCCAATCTGCTTGTCTGGGGCCTTTACGGGTTGGGCACGTACAGATTGGCGCGCCAGCTGGGCGTGCGGCCCATGGCGGCCATTGCGCCGGTGCTGCTGCTGCTCACCCAGCCACTGGTCCTGGATCAACTCAATTCGCTGCGGGTTGATCTGGCGCTGGGCGCGCTCGTGGTGAGTATTGCAGCCCTGTTGTCTGTCCCCGGCGCAGCACGATGGGCGGCTCTCGGCGCTATTGCCATTTTACCAGCCATCAAAATGTCGGGGCTCGTTTACGGTGCGTTGCTATTTGCGCTGCTGTTGTTGCACGGTTGGCCCCACCAGCAACCGTCCCCGCTCGACCGCGCTTCCGTGCCCCGCCACCGGCTCGCCAAGGGCTTGCACTTGCTGCTTGGCATCGGCGTCATCGGCAGCAGCCTCTTCTGGTATCTGCGCAATTGGTACAGCTATGGAAATCCATTGGGCTTGCTCGAGGTCCGCGTGGGTAGTTGGACGATCTTCCCCGGCCCCATAACCCGCCCATACATTCAGCAGACGACGCAGCTCGCGCTCTTTGATGGTACTGATTTCGCGGATTTGCGGCTCTACGCAACGGCAGTGTGGCAGCAGGGTCATCTCCCGCTCTTGGGCTTGCTGCTGCTCGCCAGCACACTCTTCTGGACCCTGCGCAAGCATGGGCAACGGCGTGAAATTCTGCTGCTCTCCGCGGCCATTCTGTTGCTGACGTGGATCTACTGGATCACGCCGTACAGTGGGACCGATGGCACCACGGGCAATCAGTTGAATGTACATTGGATGGGGCAGGCCATGCGCTTTGCGCTACCTGCTTTGGGGCTCTTCGCCGTGCTGGCAGCCGTGGGCACAGAGCTGATTGTACGCCACATGCCCGGCGGCGCAGGGATTGTGACGGCGCTGGCCCTGCTGTTGAGCGCTGCCAGCGTGGCGCAACGGAGCATGCTCTATCTGCTGGCGCTCGTTGTGGGTGGTCTGCTGCTCTTGCTCGCCGTGGGCTTGCTGCAGCGGGGTTGGCTGCGGGAGTGGCCGTGGCGACTATGGTGGCCGGTGCAGGCGCACAAGGAGTTAGTGGGGGTCGCGGTGGTGAGTCTCGTGCTGGCGACCGTGCTGATCTTGCCGTGGCTGCAGCGCGTTCACTCGGCGCGGCGTGCGCAGCTCTACGGCCCGCTGCCCCAACTGATCGATGAGCACACGACACCGGGCGCGGTCGTTGCGGCGCTCTACAGCCATCAGAGCTATCTGGCCAACGGAGCAACGCTGGAGCGACAAGTGCTACAAGTGCCAAACGACGTTATTGCGCCGACGCTGCTTGCGCAGTGGCTGCATGCGCAAAATATTCGCTACTTTGTGGTTGGACCGCTGCCAGCACGCGCTGGGCTGGCACCTGACCTATCCTGGCTCGATGGTCCGGAGCAGCCACATGAACTGATCTATGATGGCGGCCCCGCGCATCCCCGCCTCTACCGGGCAAACACAGAATCGACTCAGCAGTACATTGATTGAGCAGCAACTATCCATGCAGATTCTCTTTACCGTCCACAAATATCCACCGGAAAGCCTCGGCGGCACAGAAATCTACACGTTGAGCTTGGCGCGCGCGCTCGTTGCACTGGGACACACGGTCACGGTCTTCTATCCAACAACAGCGGTGACACAGAGTGAACAGCGGGTAAATGCCGATGGAGTTCACGAGTGGCGTGTGCCGCTGCCGGCCGATCGTGCCACCGAAGGGCCCGTTGCCCAATTCTGGCACACGGTGCGCGATGGGGCGATTGAGGCGGCGTTTGTCGCTTGCCTGCGTGAATGCCGCCCCGACCTCGTTCACTTTCAACATGTGCAGGGGGTGTCGGCCCGGCTGATTGAGCTGGCGGCAGATTGGCCCACGGTGGCCACGTTGCATGACTATTGGTATTTCTGTGCCAACAGTCAGCTGATCCGCCCCGACCAGCGGCCCTGTGCCGGGCCGTCATGGGGCAACTGGAACTGTGTGGACTGTGCCACGGCGCGCGCGGATCTGCAAGGGCTGCGCGCGGCTCGTCCACTGGTGGCGCTGCCCTTTGCGTGGCGCAACCGGTACCTGCGTCGCGTCTCAGCTCACATTGACCATTTTATCGCGCCCAGCGAGTTTTTGCGGCAACAGTACATTGGACAGGGTTGGCCTGCCACCCGGATCAGCACGTTGGAAAATGGCATGGATCGGCAGCGACTGCAGGGGGTGCAGGGGGTGACACCACCGGTGCCTGCCGCGCGTCCCCACTTCGGTTTCATTGGTTCGCTGGCCTGGCAAAAAGGGGTGCATGTGCTGATCGAGGCATTTAACCAGCTCCCGGCGGAGCAACAGGAACAGGCAGCGCTCACCATCTATGGCAGCGACCACGCCTTTCCCGACTATGGGGCGAGATTGCGCGCGGCGGCCACCCATCCCCACATTCGCCTGGCCGGTTCAGTTGCGTATGATCAGGTTGGCGCGGTGCTGCAACAGCTGGATTTCCTCGTCGTGCCTTCCCTCTGGTACGAAAATTCTCCATTGGTCATCCAGGAAGCCTATGTGGTCGGCGTGCCGGTGTTGGCGAGCAACCTTGGGGCATTGCCCGAAAAGGTGGTTGACGGCAAGACGGGGCGACTCTTTCCCGCGGGGGACAGCGCCGCGCTGGCCACGCTCTTGCAAGCGATAATCGAAGAGCCAACAGTGCGCGGCCAATTGCAATCCGCCATTACGCCACCGCCCACGGTTGAGGAACATGCCACGGCGGTAACTGAGCTCTACAAACGGCTGGTCGACCTGAGCCAATCACCATCAAAACAAACAATTTAATTTAACAGAAAGCAACCATTGTGATGACAAATGCGATGACAAATGCAACGACAAAATCAACCAACTCAACCTTAACCCATTTGGAATGTGGCAAATGTGGCGCGACCTATGCAGCCAATCAGCTGATCAACCTCTGCCCCGCGTGCCAACGCCCACTGCTGGCCCGCTACGATCTGCCCAAGGCGGCCACGACCATGACCAAAGCCGCGCTGCAAGAACGATCCGCCAGTTTGTGGCGCTATGAAGAAGTGCTGCCCGTGCAGGATCGAGGGGCAATGATCGCGCTTGGCGAAGGGTGGACACCGCTGGCCCATGCCGAACGGTTGGGGCAAGAGATTGGCTGCGCCGATACCTGGGTCAAGGATGAATCGCTCAACCCCACCGGTAGCTTCAAGGCACGGGGGCTGGCGTTGGCGGTGAGCCGCGCCTATGAATTGGGGGCAAAAGAGTTGGCGATTCCTAGTGCGGGCAACGCCGCTGGCGCAATGAGTGCCTACGCGGCCGCGGTCGGGCTGCCCGCGCATGTCTACATGCCACAGGATGTGCCGGCCACCTTTCAAGTCGAGTGCAAGGAACTGGGCGCGCAGGTGACGCTGGTGGATGGACTGATCAATGATTGTGGTGCCAAGGTCAAGGAAGGGGTGGAAGCCCACGGCTGGTTCGACGTGAGCACGCTCAAAGAGCCCTATCGCATTGAGGGCAAAAAGACAATGGGCTATGAGGTGGCTGAACAGTTCGATTGGACCCTGCCCGATGTGATCATCTACCCCACCGGTGGTGGCACGGGGTTGATTGGCATGTGGAAAGCGTTCAATGAAATGGAGACCATGGGGCTGATTGGGAGCAAGCGCCCGCGCATGGTCACCGTGCAGAGCACGGGCTGCGCGCCGATGGTGCGCGCGTTTGAGCAGGGTGACGAGCATGCGGAACTCTGGCAAGGTGCCAAAACGGTGGCAGATGGGTTGCGCGTGCCGGTGGCCGTGGGCGATTTCCTGATCATGCAGGCGCTGCGCGAGAGTGGCGGCACCGCGGTTGCCGTGCCCGATGAAGAGATGCTCGACTACACCAAAGTGATGGGCAAGGCGACAGGCATCTTCCCCGCGCCCGAAGGTGCGGCCTGTCTCGCCGCCCAGATCCGGCTCTTGAAAGCGGGCTGGATCAAGCCGGACGAGCGGGTGGTTCTCTTTAACACGGGAACGGGCTTGAAATACGCGCATCTCTGGGCCTAACGTGGGCTCTGTTTGAAAACAGTAGTTCCGGCAAGCGGGCAACCTACCGTTTTCAAGCCAACCGCACTGTAACAGCAAAAAGCCGCGCCAGCGGCTGGCTATTCAGCGGTTGAGAGTGCTTTGCGCGGTTAGGCGCAGGTGTCCAACCCCGCGAATTTGCAACGCTGAAGAACAATGGAGGTAGGGCATAGATGCCCGGCAACGCTGGAGTTGCCGGGCATTCTCTTGGATCCACGGGAATGGGCCCAGCCGGATCCAGATTGCGCCAGACCAATGTCCCCAAAGAAGATCGTAAGCTTTATTGGAAATTGTAAGCATTTGTAGTCAAACCTGTCCCCTTCGGGGGTTGTTTCCACACCCCTTTTTCTATATACTCAGTACAAAGCTGAGGTTTGCGCGGTTACCGGGTCAACTCATTACAGCGAACATCGCGACAGCCAGTATGCCCGCCGAAACCGGTTGCCAGTTGCAGTGCTGCCGGTTGCTCCACACTCTGCCTCCTGCCCTTCGTGGAGTAGCCAGCGGATTCCCAATTGCATTGCGACCTCTGCCATTATTGCAATGCATTCTATTGGTCTGTATTTCATGATGTGCATTTCATGATGTGCATTACATGATGCACATCAGAGCATCAACGCGATGGATGCAATGCCGTTGGCGCGGCTTGGATGAGGAGCTGGCGTCCACTGTAGACGAACTTTATGGCAGGGGAACGACTGTTGTTGGGTGGTGAATTGAAGACAACTGTGAAGCAAAACCAACCGCGGGCACGCGATTTGTCTGTTGATACGGCGCGCGGGTTCGCCTGCCTTTTGCTTGTAGCCTATCACGTCATTGGCAACGAACCCAGCAATGGGTTGCGCGTGGCCGACGGCCCCTATCGACTCAGCGCCGATCTGTTGGCGTACATCCGCATGCCGCTCTTCACCTTTCTTTCGGGCTATGTCTATGCCTGGCGACCTTTCCAGCGCCACTGCCGCCCCTTCATTGCTGGCAAGGCACGCCGCTTGCTGATCCCGATGGTGGTGGTGGGCACCCTCTTCGTCTTCATCCGCCTGTGGACTCCAGGCACCAACCAGAGCGATGTGACCTGGTATCTGCTGCACATATTCCCGGTGGAGCATTTCTGGTTTGTCGAATCGCTTTTTCTCGTCTTCCTGTTGATCATCCCACTTGAGTTCAGTGGCATTCTCAAAGAGCCAATCCGCTTCGCGCTTTTTTTCGTCGGCGTGGTGCTCGTCTACGTGAGTGGAATTGAATTTCCACACAATTACTTCTCGATCAACGGCGTCTTTTATCTGCTCCCCTTCTTTCTCGGCGGGCTCGCCTGTTCCCGCTTTACCCTGCAAGCGGGCCGCTTCTACTATCCGCTGTTGTTGCTCGGCCTCGTCCTGCCCTATCTGTACATCTTGCTTGAGCTGCGCTCGGGAGAATGGCTGCTGGAACGGCGCGGGGGGCTCGCGCTCTGGATTGGCCTATCTGCCTCTTTTTTGTTGTTGCGCAGCGGCCTCACCATCAACGTGCTCGCACGGATCGGGCACTACTCTTACGCCATCTATCTCTTTCACGTCTTCTTCACCGCGGCAGCCCGCATCTTCCTGTTGACCGTTGGCATTGAGCAGACACTGCTCCTGCTGCTCATTGGTACACTCGCCGGTCTTCTCGGCCCGATCTCGCTCGAAGTAATCGCCTCGTACCACCCGTGGAGCAGTGTCTTGCTGCTGGGCAAGTGGCGCAAGCAGCGCCAACGCCCCATGCCCATTCTA
Organism: Caldilineaceae bacterium; assembly: GCA_965228585.1. GTDB lineage: Bacteria > Chloroflexota > Anaerolineae > Caldilineales > Caldilineaceae > JAHBVH01. The sequence goes on along the minus strand of CBDDHX010000001.1, from coordinate 1,788,289 downwards.
GAGCATGAGACGCCGTTGTGGGACAAAGCGGCTCCGTAAGCCTCCCCTTTTGCCATCCTCGCCAGATTTTTAAACGATTTGACATATCTTCCAGACATAGTATGATTCAAGTCGCGCATTTTGAATCGGTTGATTCAATGCCACATGACTCACGCGCCGAGAGCAGCTTACCGCTGGGGATCAGTCAACAACAGCGCTCTCTGTTCTCGACCAGTTGCGTGAGTCCAATATCCAGTTGTTCACGGGCCACGGCCGCAATCTCCCCTGCCGCGGCCCGATGCCCAACCCAGCGTCGAGCGTATAGATCCCTTCCGCAAAGACTGTTGTTTGCAACGCCAAATTCAACTATCCACGCTGAATTGATGCGTGAACAAGGCACATGCCCGCAAGGCAGCAACCGTCTGCAGGTAACATCTCACGCCAATTTAGCGTCTGTTCTGAAGTTTTCTGCGCCATCGACAGTGAGTTCCATTTGCAAATGGTCAACATCTTTTGATCATCATCAATTTGATCATCATCTATTGATCATCATCAATTTGATCATCATCGTGTAGAAGTAGATGGAACGGCTACCGATTTCAAGCCAAACGCATGCAAGTCGGCCAGCCGCGAAGTAGATGCTGCAACTGGATTTCAGGATAGGCTCACAACCCGTTGTACTAGCGAGAATCAAGGAGGTTCTACGTGTCTGCTGTAAAACGAAACATTTCCACCGTGTGGTTGATGCTCGGCTTGCTGGCAATCTTGCTGGCAAGTTGTGCAGCACCAGCCGCACAGCCCAACCAATCGGCGTCGACTGATGCCGGTACGGAATCAACCGCGGCCGGCGGCGACATGATCCTACGGGCCAACGTCAGTGCGCGCATCCCCGCGCCCGATATCTGGAACCCGTACATTCCCGGCACCTATATTTTGCAGGGAATGAACCAGAACATGATCGAGCCGCTCTTTATGCTGAACTACGAGACTGGTGAGATCGATGGCTGGCTCGGCGAGAGCTATACATCCAACGAAACATTGGATGAATGGACCGTCACCCTGCGTGAGGGTACCGAATGGAGCGATGGCACACCGCTGACCTCCGCGGACGTGGTCTTCACCTTTGAACTGCTGAAAGAGTATTCGCCCCAGCTCAACTGGTCGAGCGCGGTGGAGCGCTGGGTAGAATCAGTGGAAGCGGTCGATGAACGCACCACCCGCTTTGTATTGACCGAGCCCAATCCCCGCTTTGTCATGGAAAATTTGGCGGGCACAACGTCACAGGCGATTGCCGTGTTGCCCAAACATGTTTGGGAAGGCGAGGACCCGGTAACCTTCCGCAACGAATTTGACGAAGAGACGGGCGCTCCGATCTTCAGCGGTCCCTACACCGTTTTGCGCTTCTCTTCCACCGAGTTTATTTACGAACGCAACGATGAGTGGTGGGGCGCAAAAACAGGGGCCTTTAATCTGCCCGCGCCCACAGAAATTCATCGCGTTTGGCTGCCATCCAACGAGACGGTCAATCAGATGTTGGTTGACAACCAACTCGACTTTGGTGGTGCCACCGGCCTGAGCCAGATGCAGACCCTCCAGGCCAGAAATCCCGACCTGATTGCCTATGATCCCAACCCGCCCTATGCGTGGCGTGACCCATGTCCCCGCATGTTCACGGTCAACCACACCGTGGAGCCGTGGGGCCAGAAGGAGATGCGCTGGGCGCTGAGCAACGCGCTCAACCGCCAGCAGATCGTCGATGTGATCTGGGAAGGGGCCAGCGTTCCCGCGGGCTTCATCTTCCCCGACTACCCCGGCATGATGCCCTACATCGATGCCATTGAAGATGTCATTGCGCCGATCAAGGAATATAACCCGGATCGGGCACGCGAGCTGATCGAAGGCCAGGGCTACACGCTCGATGAAGGCACGGGCTTCTTCGTCGATGCCGACGGCGCCAATCTTTCGATCGATGTGGTGGCGCCGCCCTTTATGGAACAGGTCGCCACGTTGGTTGTGCAACAGCTGAATGCCGCTGGTATTGATGCCGTGTTGCGCATTCTGGAATGGGGCATCTTCCGCGAGCAGACCGGGCGCGGACAATTTGAAGGGGCAACTGACTGGAGTGGTTGTGGCAGCGTGATCGAGCCGTGGTTTGGCATGAATCGCTATCACATGGATTGGGCGCAGCCGATTGGCGAAGCGGGCACCGAATATGTGGATAATACCAGCAACGCGGGCCGCTGGATCAACGAAGAGTACTCCGCGCTGCTCGACGAAATGGGCAGCCTGCCCCTGGGCGATCCACAGGTAATGGAGCTGATGGTTCAGGCCGCGGAGATCTGGGCCGACGAGTTGCCCGCCATTCCGTTGGCGCAGCAACCCGCGCTCCTTCTCTTCAATGAAGCCAACTGGACCAACTGGCCCACCGCGGATAACAACTACATTCAGCCGCCCACCCACTGGCACCATTTCCTGCGCATGTTGACGGAGCTGGAGCCAGCCCAGCAGTAACAGAATTGTCTACAAATTCAGGGCGCTTTGACCCCACGTGCGGTGCCCTGAATTTGTACAGTAAATTTCAGTTGCGTAGTGGATGAACGAACAGACTCTTCCAGGGGGCACCACGCCTTCTGGAAGATTTTCTGTGGAATGCTTGTCCAATTTGCTCGAAATCTGGAGAACCCGCTAATGCGAGGAATCGATCTGGGCTACTTTTTACGTCGCCTTGGTATGTTTGTCTTTGTCGTCTATGTGGCGGCAACCATTAACTTTTTTATTCCCCGACTGGCCCCCGGCAACCCGATCGGTGCCATTACATCGCGCATGCAACAGGCCAGCTCTGGCATTGAAAATGGCCAGGCCATGTTCGAGGCCTACCGCGAACGCTTCGGGCTCAATGATCCGCTCTACGTTCAATATCTCAACTATCTGTGGAACACGGCGCGGCTCGAATTTGGCTATTCGCTCTCGGCCTTTCCCGCTGGTGTGTGGGAGATCATCCAACCCTCGATCGCGTGGACGCTGGGGCTGATTGCAACGGCGGTGCTCATCACCTTTGCACTGGGGGTGACGGCCGGCGCGCTCTTGGCCTGGAAGGGAACGCCCCGCACCGTAAAGTTTCTCATCCCAATCAGCATGGTCTTTGCCGTTTTGCCCTACTATCTATTGGCGCTGCTGCTGCTCTATGCACTCGCCTACAGCACCAGCATCTTTCCCATGGGGGGCGCCTATGACAGCCGCATTACGCCCGGCTTCACGCTGGAGTTTTGGCTGGATGTGGCCCATCACGCCGTATTGCCCGCGCTCTCCATCATCCTCTCTAGCCTGGGGCTGTGGGCGCTGAACATGCGTGCATTGATGGTCAACACAATTGGCGAAGATTACATGTTGCTGGCCGAAGCGAAGGGGTTGCCCAAGCGGCGCATCCTCTGGTGGTACGCGGTGCGCAATGCGATTCCGCCCCAGGTGACGCAACTCGCCATTGCGCTGGGGCACGTTGTCTCTGGCTCGATCTTGGTTGAGATCATCTTTGCCTATCCGGGGCTTGGTTATCTGCTCTACATGTCCATCGTCAACAGCGACTACACCGTCATTCAAGGCATTACGCTCATCCTGGCGGTTTCGGTGGGGTTCGCCGTGCTGATTATCGATCTCATCTATCCCCGGCTCGATCCGCGGGTCAACTATGTGGCGGAAAGCTCAGGGTAACCGATCATGACAACAACCTATTCTCCTGCACCTTCAACTGCAAGGGCAAGCGCAAACACGACAGCCTGGCAACGCACCCGCGGCCTCTTTCTCTTTCTAGCCGACAATTGGCTCTTTACCCTCGGTCTATCGCTGTTGTTGGGGCTCTATCTCTTTGGCCTCATTGGCTCGCTACTGGTCGATCCCGACCGTGCAGACATGGGGGCCAATCCGCTCAACCAAAACCCCTCATTTGACTATCCCATGGGGACCGAGGGGTTTGGCCGCGATATCTTCACGCTCATGGTGTTGGGCATTCCCAATACCTTCAAGATCGGGCTGCTGGCCGGTGGCGTCGGTGTTGCAATTGGCACGCTGATCGGGTTAATTGCTGGCTATCGCAAAGGCTTTCTGGACACCTTCTTTAGCAGCGCGGCCGACGTCATGTTGGTCATCCCGACACTCGCCATTCTCATTACCATTTCCGCCTATGTCCGGGTGATGACGGTGGAATTGATGGCGATCATTGTGGGGCTGCTTTCGTGGCCCCTACCCGCGCGTGTGATCCGATCCCAAACGTTGAGCCTGCGCGAACGGCTCTTTGTCGAGGTCGCCCGCTTAAACGGCCAAAATGATGTGGAGATCATTTTTCTGCAGATTTTGCCCAATCTCATTGCCTACCTGGCCGCGGCCTTTGTTGGCTCGGTCAGCACGGGCATCTTGGCCGCAGTGGGGCTAGAAGTCCTCGGCCTTGGGCCACAGCTCGTGCCCACCATTGGCCGCACCCTCTTTCACTCTTTTCAATACTCAGCCATGTTTCGCGGTATGTGGTGGTGGTGGGGGCCACCAATTGCCACGCTTGCCATCGTTTTTACTGGCCTCTTCCTCATGAGCATTTCGCTGGATAAATACGCGAACCCACGGTTGAAGGGGGCCATGCGTGGTTAATTCAACGATCAATTCAGAGTCAGTCAGTCCGGAGTCAGTCAGTCCGGAGTTAATCAGTTCACAGTCAGCACCTGCCAATCGCGCCGCGCGCGTGCTGGATGTACGCAATTTGCGCGTGAGCTACGAAACCCCGCGTGGGCCGGTGCGCGCGGTCAACGGCGTCAGCTTCTTTCTCAAGCCCAACGAACGGTTGGGGCTGGTGGGCGAGTCCGGTTCGGGCAAAAGCACCACTGCGCTGAGCCTCATGCGGCTGCTGCAAGCACCCGCTGTCATTGGAGGGGGCGAAGCGATCCTCGACGGTCAAGATCTGCTCGCGCTCTCCGAAGAGGCGATGCGACAGGCGCGCTTTGCCGACATTGCATTGATCCCGCAAGGTGCCATGAATTCGCTCAACCCGGTGATGAAGGTGGGCGAACAGCTGCGCGATACCGTGCGTGCCCACGTGACCACCGAAGGTCGCGCCACATTGGACACACGCATTGAAGCCGTGTTGGAATCGGTCGATCTGAACCGTGATGTGATGAACGCCTATCCGCATGAACTGAGCGGCGGCATGAAGCAGCGGGTCTGTATTGCCATGGGCATTCTGTTGCGGCCCAAGGTGATCATTGCCGATGAGCCGACGAGCGCCCTCGATGTGGTGGTGCAACGCCAGGTGATGGAGACATTGCGCCGGGTACAGAAGGATCTGGGCGCGTCGGTGATCCTCGTGGGGCACGACATGGGGCTCATGGCCCAATTTGTCGACCGCATTGGGGTGATGTACGCGGGAAAGCTCGTGGAGGTCAGCCCCGTGCGCGATATCTTCCGCGATCCGCTACATCCCTACACGCAACTGCTCATCAGCAGCCTGCCGACGCTCGAAACCAAAGAAATGTTCAAGGGGATTCCCGGCTTGACGCCCTCGCTGCTCACACCGCCACCGGGCTGCATGTTCCACCCCCGTTGCCCCAAGGCGATGGATCACTGTGCGGTTGATATTCCCGAACTTGTTGAGATTAAACCCGATCGGTGGGTCTCTTGCCACCTGTATAACGAGAGTGATGTCTGATGGCACTGTTAGAAGCACAGAATGTAACCAAAATTTTTGGTGGCGGTCTGCTAAACCAACGTCGCGTGGCAGCGGTAGATGAGATCTCCCTTTCGATCCGCGAGGAAAAACCGACGATCACCGCAATTGCCGGGGAGAGTGGCAGCGGCAAGACCACACTGGCCCGTCTGCTCTTGGGGATGACCAAGCCTACCCACGGCTCGATCCGCTTTCGCGATCAGGCTCTCACCACCATGTCAAAAGCGGATCGGCAGGCTTTCCGCCGCCAGGTGCAAGCCATCTTTCAAGATCCTTTTGAAGTCTACAACCCCTTCTACAAAGTGGACCAGGTGCTCACGACGCCGATCCGCAAATTTCAGTTGGCGAACACCAAGGCCGCGGCCCAACAGCGTATTGAAGAGAGCCTGCAGTTGGCCGGATTGCGCCCAGAAGATACGCTGGGCCGCTATCCCCACCAACTGAGCGGTGGCCAACGCCAGCGCATTATGGTGGCGCGTGCGCTGCTCCTCAACCCCAAGGTGATCCTCGCGGATGAGCCGGTCTCCATGGTCGATGCCTCGTTGCGGGCCACGATCCTGGAAAGTTTGATGAAACTCAAGCAAGAGCTGGGCATTTCGCTCGTCTACATCACCCACGACTTAACGACCGCCTATCAGATCAGCGAGAACATCTATATTCTCTACCGCGGATCTGTGGCCGAGGTGGGCAGCGTGGAACAGGTGATCAAGGATCCACAACATCCGTACACCCGCCTGCTCATCGGCTCAATTCCCCTGCCCGACCCAGACCACCCGTGGGGTGGCGAGGAGGATTTGGATCGCAAAAGCGCGTCCAATCGGGCCGCGGCCAACGAATTAACCGGCTGTAAATTTGCCAACCGCTGCCCCTTTGTCATGGCAGAATGTCACGCAAAGCAGCCACCGCTCTACCAAACCAATGATGACCGCGCCGTCGCCTGCTATCTCTACAAGGATGGCAACGCTGCTGTTAGCGGCGGCCAAATGGCAGAACTGCTCGCGTCATAGCAAAGTGTAGTAGAAAAGTGTAGCAGTGAGTTGCATCGCTCCTGGCTTTGGCAATGCTGGCCAGGGCCAGGAGCGTCACGGCCACGTCAAGAGCACGGCACAACTGACCAAGAACTTGCTGGCATGACGCAACAAAAAATAGCCACAACATCAACAGTTCCACACAAGCCCTCAACACACGCTTCGTCAATCAACACGACATCAATACGAAATTTATGGAAATCGCGGCTACATCCTATCGATCTCAATGCGCAGAACAGCTAGCAGATCGCGCTGAGCAGCGGTTACCTCTGAACGCGGCACCATTCATGATCCAACCAGCCTCACTGGCGGCAGATCACGCTCAATTCACCATTCGTTATGTAACCCAAGTTGCTCCCTGGTTGCCTGCTACAGTGGGCTCTGTTTGAAAACAGTCGTTCCGGCAAGAGGGAACCCTATCGTTTTCAAGCCAACCGCACTGTAGGCGCGTGGTGGCAGCAACTTTTTACGCAGTCACGCCCGTGTAGAGACATCTGCGCGCAACTTGAGTTAGCTAGAATCGCTTTCTCTTTCCACAACCATCAACATTTATAGAATTCAGGAGAACGTTATGTTAGTCGGCTATGTTAGTGATGAACGCTACGTGGCATTACCGGGCACGTTGCTCGAGTTTGAACGGGATGGCCAATCCTGGGAAACCACGGCGCGGGCAACGGGGTCGGTCCATCTCGATCTGGCTCCCGGTGAATATCAGGTGACGCTCTATAAACCGGGCTATGGCCAAAAGCGCACCAGCGTCACCCTTGCCGCGGAGAATCACACGCCCCACCATTTCCGGCTGCTCCAAGATGATCTGTTGGCCTATCTGTGGCCGAAGTGGGTGCGCTCTGGCGAGGAAGCCGAATTTCGCGTGCACTCGGTGGAAGAGTACAAACTGGAATTGTGGCGCTATGGCAAGGAGAAAGAGTTCATTCGCCCAATCGGCTGGTATGACGAACATGGCCCCCGCGCCACCATGCAGATCACGCCCGACGGCGACTATACGCAGACGGGTGTGCAGTGGAACAAACATGGCTACGCCAGCCCGCGCCACAAGCAGAAGATCACCGCGCCCGAACGCTCCGGCCTCTACTATCTGCACGCCAAAACACCGTCGGGGCGTTTCTTTGCCGCGCCGTGGATCGTGGCACCGGCACAGCCCACGGCCAAAATCGCGGTGCTCGCCTCGAATATCACCTGGAACGCCTACAACAACTTTGGTGGCCGCAGCAACTACATCAGCCCTGCCGAGCTGCCCCCCACGCCCACGGTCAACGCACGCATGGAGCTGGACCGCTACACCGACCCCGAGCACATTCACTATGATTCGGATCACTACGCCCCCCTTTCCTTTGAACGCCCCGAACCGATCAACCATGTGCCAGAAGATGTGCAATTGACCGATTCCATTGCTGGCCGCGCGGCCAATCACATTGCGCCCGCGGAATGGCGCTTTCTTGGCTGGCTGGAGCAAGAAGGGTTCGACTATGATTTCTATGGTGAGACGCAGCTCCACAATGGCACGTTGCCGCTCGATGAGTACGCGGTGCTCGTCATTTCAACGCACCCTGAATATTGGTCGCGCAAGATGTATTTCGATCTCAAGGCGTGGGTGCATGAACGAGGCGGGAAGCTGCTCTATCTCGGCGGCAACGGGGTGAATGCCGAAGTTGAATTCGTTGATGAGCAGACAATGATCGTGCAAAATGGCAACGAACGACTCTGGAGCAAAGATCCGACCATCGAGAGCCGCCTGCACGCCCGCATCGGTGAATCCGAAGCCAATCTGCTGGGCATTGTCTTCGACCGCCGGGGCATCATGACCTCCGCGCCCTATCAGGTCAACAATGCCGAACATTGGGCCTTTGCTGGCACGCGGGTACAGAATGGCGACACCTTTGGGCAGGCAAGCCTGCACGAGCGTGTACCCGGCGGTGCTTCGGGCCACGAAACCGACAAGATCTCGCCCTCTTCCCCGGCCAACGTGGAATTGCTCGCAACGGGTCTCAATCCCGAAGAAGGTGGTGGCCAGATCGTCACCTATGCGACAGCAAGTGGTGGCGCGGTCTTTTCCGTGGGCTCGATTACCTGGGTCAGTTCGATTTTGGTCGATGAGGTTGTGTCACAGATGACGGCCAATGTGTTGGCCCGTTTCCTGCGGGAGGCGTGAGATGAACGCGACAGTGGCCTCATCGACCCACCAGCTGCGCGAATGTTGGATTCGCATGAATGATGGGGTGCGCCTGGACAGCTCGATCTATACCCCAACCCGCGCCCAACCGGCAGATGGCTGGCCCACGATCCTGTTGATCCACGGCCACGGTGACGCGGGCAACAAGACGAGCATGGCAGAACGGGCACTCCGCTACGTGCAGCGCGGGTATCTGGTGGTGGCCTACAGCGTGCGCGGCCAAGGCTGCTCCGAAGGGCTCACCTTTCACCTGGGCCCGCGCGAGCTCTTTGATCTGCAAGATGTGATTCAGTGGATCTTTGACGAACTGCCCGTGCACCCAGATAAGTTGGCGGTCTGTGGCAGCTCGCAGGGGGGCTGGCACGCATACATGGCCGCGGCCCATCACCCACAGGTGGCGACGGTGGTGCCAGAGAACATCGTGACCGATCTGGGCGAGTTTGCCGTGCGCAACGGCTGTTTGACCCGCTGGTTCTTTTTGCGCACCATGCGCCGCCGCATCATGAGCGCGGGGCTGCAAGAGCTGGCGCGCCAGTGGGCGGCGGCCGGTGAATGGGAACGGCTGCAAGAGTGGGTACGCCCCACGTCGCCGCGCCTCTTTCTAAACCGCATCCGCTGTCCCGTCTTCATCCTCCACGGCTGGCACGACATGGGCATGCCCCCCAACGAAGTGCTCGCCATGTTCGACGGCCTGCAAGTGCCGAAAAAGCTCTACCTCGGCGGCGGTGGCCACGAGGGCCAGGATACCGCTGATGTGGCCGAGGAGCGGGCGGTGCTCGTTGACCGCTGGCTCGATCATTGGCTGTTGGGCGCGGAGAATGGCATCATGGACGAACCGCCCATTACCTACATCCAACGGCCAGATTGGACGAGCAAAACAGCCACGTCCATTCCAGCCGCCCACGCCACCCAACAACAACTCTTTCTGCATGTGGATGGCAGCTTGCAAGCCACGCCCCCGGCAGGCGCCGCAACCCACGCCAACATCAACAACGTGATCCGCGATCCCGCGTATACCTTGCAAGCGGCGCTGCTGGATGATATGGCTGGCGTTGCCGCGGCGGTGGATCGCGAGACGGTGACCTTTACGGGTGCGCCCTTGGCCGCGGATGCTGAACTGTTGGGCGCGCCGCAAGCCACCTTCTTTCTGTTGGCCAGCCATGCCGCGCTTCAGCTTCACGCCGAGCTTTATGACCTGTCGCCGCGGGGCGAGGCAACGCTGATCTCGCGTGGCCACTTTGGCACGCGCCGCGCCGTTCCGGGCCAACATGTAACAGTCACCATCGACTGCCGCGCCATTGCCTATCGGGTTGCAGCAGGCCATCGGCTGCGTCTGGTTGTCAGCAACTATGACACCAACTATGTCTTTCCCTATTTCACCCCTTTCTGTGCTCGCCTTTACCACGATCAGGCCCATCCATCCAGCATCACGATCCCGTGGTCTGCGCGGTGAGGGTAGGCATGCGGGGCAAAGGGAGTCCGCCCGGAGATGAAATGCCGGGGCTGGCAGCGAGCGGGCGCTGTCGTCTAGCACCGTCCTTATGGCGGTGTAGACGTCAAACCTTAGAAAATTTACGTTACACTACATTCAATATACTGTAACCAAAGTGTCTGCGTATTCGGTCTCTGTCCAGGTAGGATGCTGGCGTGCAGCGCACAGGTGACACGTTCAGGGGCAAAGTGCTTTGCTTGCACCTGTGCAATGCACTCCGCTGCACAGGAATAGCTCGTAAAATTTTGGTTACAGTGTAGTCAGTGGCACATGAAAAAGGAGTTTCACTTTATGACGAATGTCTATGAAGAGCTGGGGGTGCGCCCCGTCATCAACGCGATTGGCACCTTCACCCGCCTCAGCGGCACGCTCATGGAAGAAGAAGTGGTGCAGGCAATGGTGGCGGCATCGCGCCACTTTGTCTTGATTGAGGATCTGCAATACAAAGCGGGGCAGGTGATCGCCGAACTGACGGGAGCCGAGGCGGCTTACATTACCTCGGGCGCTCAGGCCGCGCTCGTTCTCTCTATTGCCGCGTGCATCACCGGCCTCGATCCGGAGAAGATGGACCGCCTGCCCAACACCACGGGGCTGCCCAATCAGGTGATCATGGACAAGGCGCACCGCACCCACTACGACCACGCGGTGGAGACTGCCGGGGGCGAGATCGTCGAAGTGGGCAGCCACGCGCCCTGCACGCCAACCGAGCTGGAGGCGGCAATTACCGACCAGACAGTGGCAATCCTAAACCTGCCGCGCGGGGGCATTTCGCTGGCCGACACCGTGGCCGTGGCGCGCAAGCACAACATTCCCGTGGTGGTCGATGGCGCGGGGCGACTTGATAGGCCAGAGAATCTGCGCGCGTTCATTGCCCAGGGCGCGGATCTCGTCGCGTTTAGCGGCGGCAAATACATCAAAGGCCCCCAGGCATCGGGCTTTGTCTGTGGCCGCCGTGACCTCATCGCCGCGATTGCGTGGCAACATCTGGATATGGACGCGGTGCAAGAGGTGTGGACCGCGCCGCGCGAATTGTTGGGGGTGGAGCGCATGCCCTTTATGCCGCGCCAGGGTGTTGGTCGTGGCTACAAAGCGGGCAAGGAAGAGATCGTGGGGTTGGTCACCGCGCTGAAGGCTTACGTCAAGCGCGATCACGCCGCGGTGATCGCAGAGAAAACGGCACAGGTCGAGACGATTGTCACGGGATTGGCCACCGTGCCCAATGTAACGGCGGAAGTCATCCCCTCGGCCGAGAATGGCAACGCCTTTCCCTTCGCCCGCATCCGCATCGATCAGGATGCGCTTGGCATGTCGGGCAATGAGTTTATCCTGGCCCTGAAGAATGGCGAACCGTCGATCCATCCGCTGGAACGGGAGCTGGATCAGGGGGCCGTGGTGATCCATCCCTTTGGCTTGCAGCCGGGTGATGATGAGCGCATTGTCCAACGGGTAAAGGAGATCGTGGCATGAGTGATTCCAACAGCAATCGAAGCAACGCGCTCCCGCTTGAGCAGATCCTCGATCTCTCGGGGCAGGTGGCGGTGATCACCGGGGCTAACCAAGGCATTGGCAAGGCCACAGCGCAAGTGTTGCACGCGGCCGGGGCCAACGTGGCGCTGCTGGCGCGCACCGCGGATTCGCTGCAAACCGTGGCCGACGCCCTCCACGCACGACGGCCCGATTCCGCGCTGGCCTTGCCCACCGACGTCGCCGATGACGCACAGATCCACGCGGCGGTGGATAAAGTGATCGCCAAGTGGGGGCGGATCGATGTGCTCGTCAACAACGCGGGGCTGGTTAGCCCCGGCACCTTTGATCAGATTGCCCCGGCCGATTGGCAGCGAATTATCGACGTGAATCTAACCGGCGCGTACCTCTGTTGTCGGGCAGTGGCCCCCCACATGCAGCGCCAACACCATGGCCGCATTGTCAACATTTCGTCGATCAGCGCGCAGACCGGTGGCGTCTCCGGCGGCGTCCACTACGCCGCGTCCAAAGGGGGTATGATCGCGATGACCAAAACGCTTGCCCGCGATCTCGGGGCCGACAATATCACCGTGAATGCCATTGCCCCCGGCCAGATCGACACACGACCCGAATTTTTGACGACCGAACAGCGGCAACGGCTGGAGATGTTGATCACATTGGGGCGGTTGGGTGAACCAGAGGAGATCGCCTACCCGATCCTCTTTCTCGCATCGCCCATGGGCGCGTACATCACCGGTGCCACGCTCGACGTCAACGGTGGGATTCTCAAGCGCTAACCCGAGGCACGATAAATCGAAAACTCAAGTCGCTACCTGCCATCTCTACACGAGCGTGATTGCGCAAAAATCACCCTCTACGACGCGCCGAGAAGGCAAACGGGGAGCAACTTGGGGTAGAAAAGAAGAGCAAAGGAAGTACGACTGATGGGTCTCTATTATGATTTGGGCCGTCCGGTGGTGGGCGGCTGGTTGGGCGGACCGTGGTTCTCCCACGATCCGGTTCAACAGCGGGATCTGATCTGGGGAGGTGAGTTTGGCCAGGAGGGTGCCATTCTCTTTGCCGTGGATGTGGACAGCGGCGCGGTGGTCGAAAAGCATCGCGTTGGTGCCCGTGAATTCAGTGTTGTTGTGGATGATGAAAGTGGCCGCGTGTGGGTGCAGACCTATCACGGGCTGAATCAGCCGGGCAATCTGCTGCTCTCGTGGCAACCAGAGGGCCGTGCCCTGCGCTCGCATGGCTTTCCGCCGCTGAGCGGTCAACGCTTTGTGGGCGCGGTGTTGGGAGAGGATGGCCAGCTTTACATTGGCACCCATCCCTTTGGCCACTTGGTCAGCTTTGATCCGACAACGGAGCAGTGGCACGATCATGGCAGCCAAGCGCCCGCGCCCATTGTGCCCAACCAACAGATCTGGTGTCGCCCCCACTTTGTGACGGAGCAGGGCGAAATCATCTGCAACATCATCCGCACCCGGCCGGGGCAGACCGTTGCGTTTCAACCAACAACGGGTGAAACTCGGCTATTGGAAACGGCACCAGCCGCGCCCGCGCCCACCCGCCACCCGCGCAATCTACAGGCAGACCTTTACGCGGGCAGCTACACGGTGGAGGGGGAAGAACGGCGTTTCAACTATGAACCACAGGTGGCCACCGACATTGTCGGGCTCAACAAGGGACCGGATGGCAACATCTATGGCAGCACGATCATCTCCATGCACATCTTCCGCTTTGATCGCCAGCGGCGCGAATTGTCAGATCTCGGTCGGGTGGGCTTTGGCCAAGGCGAAGTCTACGACGTAATTGCCCACCGCGACACGCTCTATCTGGGCACCTATACCGGCGCCTACTGGGCGGGCTATGATCCAACACAGCCGTGGAATCCGCGACCCGATGTCGAAGGGCGAGATGCTACGGCCAACCCACGCCTCTTTGACCAACTTGGCTCGGGCATGAACCGTCCTTTCGAGTACACCATCGGTCCGGACGAACGCATCTACATTGGCTGCCGCGCCGACTATGGATTGCCCGGCGGTGGCCTGGCCCGTTTTGATCCGAGCGACGAGAGCATCCAGGTTTTTCGCGACGAAGAGCAGAGCATCCAAGCCGTGGCCGCGGATGACCGTTACGTTTACGCGGGCACCAGCATCAGCGGCGGGCGTGGCTGTATCGAGCCGACGACACAGGGCAAACTGGTGCTCTTTGACCCGCAAACGGAGCAACGTGTTTACAGCTGCATCCCCGACCCCGCGGCAATTGCCGTCACTTCCCTGGCGGTGAGTTTGAGCAGCGGTCAACTCTATGGCACCACTGATACGGGGCTGCTCTTTGCCTTTGATCGGGAAGAGCGGCAGGTGGTGCGTACGTGGCAATTGCGCACCAAGGGCACACCGCTCATGGGCGTGCCCGAGACCTACGGGATCGTTCATCTCACCGCGGCAAGTGATGGATCGATCTATGGCGTCACCAACCGCGACCTCTTCAAAGTTGATGTGAGTACCGAACAGATCTTCTATCTCGACCCGCCACCGATCCCCGATCTCTATCAGATCGTGGAAGGGGAACCGGGTATTTTTTACATTGGTGCCCGTGGCCATCTGCTGGAGTATCACGCCAAGGGTACACCCCACTATCGCTAATCGTCTCGCTAATCATCTCGCTGATCGTCAATGGGGCCGTTTCACCCCTGCAACTCCCCGACGCTGACCAGGAATACCAGGACAGACCGACAGGATTCGGCCAATGCGGGGGGTCTTGAGAAATTCAGTTGCTTGGAGCGGCCCCGACGCAACGCTGTAAGAGAAGGAGTTCAATTGGTATGAGCCTGCGTTTTTTTGATGCGTACGCCGCGCTTGGCCCGGTGACAGTACCCATGTTGGGACAGGAGTTGCCCACGGTGGCCGCGCTGCGATCAGAACTGGATCGAGCCGGAATCGCGGCAGCTTTGGTTCACAGCACCATTGCCGTGGAGTATGATCCGCCCACGGGCAACGACTTGCTTTCGGCAGCGCTCGCCGGTGAGCGTGACTTGCATGCCTGCTGGGTGTTGCTACCCCCGGCAACCGAGGAATTCCCGCCACCGGAGGAACTGTTGTCGATCATGGCCGAACGCAATGTGCGGGCGGCGCGACTCTGTCCCGGCCCGGCGCGTCACAGCTTTAGCCTGGAGCCATGGTGCAGCGGGGAGCTGTTGACGGCGCTGGCCGCGGCCCGGGTACCGCTGCTGCTCGATCTCGACGACACCAACTGGTCGCACCTTGCACAGGTGCTGAAGTCCTACCCCGCGTTGCCGGTGGTGTTAACTGGGGTCACCTATCGCATTGACCGCTATCTTTTTCCGCTCTTGAATCAGTTCCCACAGCTGCATGTCGAGCTGTCGGGCTATCAGGGGCTACACGCCATTGAACAGTTCGTGGCCCGCTTTGGGCCGGAACGGCTGATCTTTGGCTCACACCTGCCCCTCTTTGAACCGGGCGCGACCATTACCAACCTCTGCTATGCCGCGTTCGATGATGATGCCAAATCCTTGATCGCGCACGGCAATCTGGAACGTCTGTTGGAGGCTGCCCATGCAAACTGATCGTCTACACCAAGCCGTATTGGCCGGCGACCCACTGCCCTGCCCCTGGGTGATCGATAGCCATGCCCACCTGGGCGAATGGTTTAATTTCGCCATTGCCGACAGCTCGCTCCCCAGCTATGTCGCGCTGATGGATCGGGTGGGTATTCACGTCGCTTGTGTCACCGCCACCTATGGCATTGGGCCAGACATGCACCGCGGCAACGCGCTGATTGCAGATGCAGTGCAGCGCTATCCCCGCCGTTTTGTCGCCTATTGCACCGTCAACCCGCACCATCCCGAACAGAGCGTGGAAGAGCTCAATGGTTGGCAGATGCCGCTCGTCAAGTTCCACCCCAGCACCCATCGCTATCCAATGGATGGCCCCGGCTATGCCCCGGCGCTGCGCTTTGCCGAAGCACACCGGGCGCCCGTCTTGATCCACGTCTGGGAAAACGATCCGGGCTGTGAGCCGGAACGGCTGGGACGGCTCGCCGAGCAGTACCCCGGCGTGCCCTTTATCGCTGGCCACAGCGGGGCCACGGAACGGGGCATTGCACAGTGTGTTGCGCTCGCCAAAGAGTTGCCCAACATCTATCTCGACCCCACCAGTTCCCGCGTCTATCTGCACTGTGTCGAAACATTGGTTGCGGGGCCGGGCCCAACGCAAGTGCTGCTGGGCACCGACATGGGCTTCTTTGATCCACGGCCACAGGTGGGGCGCATCGTCTTTGCCGATCTACCTCTGGCCACTCGCCAACAGTTGTTGGGCGAAACCATGCGCCAGTTGTTGCTCGGGACCAAGCTACTCCCGGCAGAGATGCGTGACTATCTGGGTCAAGCAGAGGGCACGTTGTAAATAGATTATAGAAACGCCCGGTTGATTCACCGTGCAGTTGCTCTACATGCAGTTGATTTCCGGGCATTGGACATTTCTGCCAACGGCCCCCCCACTCTTTAGGACAAGATGAACTTATGCCCGAGCGGGAAATCTATGATATGATAAATGCAGTAGCCAATAAGCCAGCCCCTCTGGCACAAGCGGAGCAGGTGCTCTCGATGAAACAATGTCGAGCGCTCCGATCCTCACTGACCACAACGTCAGGAGCAACCAGCCAACGAACGATCTCATGGCAGAACCCTGCGAGCACCTGCACGCGGGGGCACGGATCCCGCTTCGGGTGCCCCCACCACACGCGTACTATCTGTTGCACCGATGTAGAGTACCCGTGTACTCGACCGATGTAGAGTACCCGTGTACTCGACCACCGATGTAGAGTACCCATGTACTCGACCACCGATGTAGAGTACCCGTGTACTCGACCGATGTATTTGTTGACACAAGCGTAACGAAACTTTGGTTACCGCCTGTCACGTTTGTTCAATCCACGCACGCTCAATTCGACCAACGTCTACCCAAAGAAGGAGCTAGCAATGCAAAAGAGATTTTCACGACGTGATTTTCTACGCGGCACCACTGTGGTTGGCACAGCAGCCATTGCCACGTCACTGTTGGCCGCCTGCCCCGCGCCCGATGGTGCAGCGCCCGCGACTCAGGATGAAGGGGCGGCCCCCGGCGAGGAAGCGATTACCATTGAGTGGTGGACGATCAACCTGAAGAGCACCTTCGGCGAGATCATGCAGAGCTACATCGATGAGTATGAGGCAGATCATCCCAACGTGACGATTGAATGGGTGGATGTACCGGGCAATGAGGTGGCGCAGAAGTATGCAACGACCCTGGCCGGTGGCAATGCTCCCGATGCCGCCAACATGTACCAGATGGCCCGCTTCATTGAGCTGGGCGCGGTGGCGCCGCTGGACGACCTGGTGCCTGCCGAAGATCAGGCTGCGTTTGGCGCGTTTTGGGCCGCTGGCGAGATCGAGGGTCAACACTATGCCATTCCCTGGTACACCACCTTTGCCCGCCCCGTTATTGTCAATGGCAAGCTGGCCCAGGCCGCGGGCGTCGATCTCTCTGCACCGCCCGAGACGTGGCAAGCGGTCTTTGACGTCGGTCGCGATGCGCAGGACGAGTGGGGGCCGGGTGTCTTCCCGTGGACCGATTGCTGGGACACCCGTTCGTGGTCCTTTGAGCAAGGGCTCGATCTGTTGACGGAAGATGGAGCGGCCGCGGCAGTCAACACACCGGAATGGGCCGAACATGTCAACACCATTCTCGCGCTCAACGAAGCGGGGTTGCTGAGCCCCGACGCCTACGCCTGCCCCAACCACCGCGTGGCCATCGATTGGTTCTGGCAAGGAATTGGCGCGTTCATCAACGAAGGGGCCTACATTCTCAACCGCACGGAAAATGAAGTGTTGGAAACGGGCGAATATGATGTGATTCCCACGGTGGTGGGCAGCGCCAACCGCATTGCCGCGGATCCACAAATTTTCGTCATCTCCAAGGATTCAGCACATCCCGATGTGGCGGTGGACTTTGTGCTTTCGGTGGTGCGCACCGAAAACTTTGTGCCCTTTGCCCAGGCCGTGGCAATTGCGCCCGCCTATCTGCCAGCCCTGGAAGATCCCTTCTTTACCGAACCGCCAGCCGAAGAGCCGGAAACCTATCAGGCCAAGCTCATCCGCAAAGCCATCGACATTGGCGTGGCTGACATGAAACGGGTTGCCATTGAGCCAAAGAGCCGACCCGTCTTCTATTGGACGACCGTTGAAGAAGAGGTCTGGCAGCTGGTGGCCAACGATGAACTGGCGCTAGTTGAAGGCAACATGGGGACCGAAGAGTTTTTGAGCAACTGGGAAGAAGCGATTAACGCAGCCATTGCCGAAGCCAAGGCAACCGGCGTCTCCTGATCCCGCCGCCACAACTCCGTTTTTGCCTACCTCCTCGTCCTCTGACCAGCCCAGAGGACGAGGAGCAAACTACTGACGTCACCCAACAACTACGAACCTATTCGTAAATTCGGTTCTAGTGCCGGCATCTGGTTGAGCCATGATCATGAGCACTGTGAATTTACGGACAGACACCCAATGACATGACTACTATTCAAAGTGCCACCAAAGTCGCAGCACCGCCTAGACGTCGCCGCATGAATTTGCAGCAGCGGCGTACCTACCTCGCCTACCTTTTTCTCGCGCCCGCGCTGCTCGGTCTCATCATCTTTCTGTTGATCCCCCTGGTTTGGGGAATCTGGATCAGCTTCACCCGCTACACGCCCGGTCTGCCCAGTGTCTTCATTGGCCTGGAGAACTATCGCCGGGTCTTTGACGATCCAGTGGTGCGGGCTGCTTTCGTTGTCGTCTTTAAGTATGCGCTGGGGGTCATTCCCTTTCTGGTTGTTGTTCCCTTGCTCATGGCCTTTCCGCTCAACCGTACTTTTCGGGGTGTTGGGCTTTTTCGCGCCGGCGTCTACTTCCCCCACATTGTCTCAATGGTCGTCGTGGCCACCATGTTCATCTACATCTATCGCAGCGACGGTGTGATCAACCAGATCCTCTTTCGGCTCTTTGGGCTGGTGGGGGCAGAGTATGAACCGATCTCTTTTCTAAAGAAGAGCAATTGGGCGCTGCCCGCGGTGGTCTTTGTCACGATCTTCAAGGCCAGCGGCTACTATGCCATTCTCTATTTGGCCGGGCTACAGAATGTTCCGTCAGAACTAATTGAGGCCGCCCAGATCGATGGGGCCAATTGGATCAAACGGCTCTGGTACGTAATTCTGCCCCAAATCCGGCCCATGGCCACCCTGGTTGTGATCATCGCCACGATCGGCAGCCTCAAGCTCTTTGGCGAAGTTTTCGTCATGACCAATGGTGGGCCGGGGCTGGCCACCCAAAGCCTGATGTTGAGCGTCTATCAACAAGCTTTTCAACATTTCCGCTTTGGCTACGCCTCGGCCATGGCGATTGTGATGACGGTAGGCATTCTGCTGCTCACCTGGCTGAGCCTGAAAATTTCGGAAAGGAACCAGGAGTGATGGCACTCACTGAATCTACCCCACGGCGCAATATCTTGCGCCCGTCAGTCGCCGGGGCCAATCAATTTGAATGGGGCGATCTGCTGACGATCCTGATCATGACGCCCCTCTGCCTGGCCTTTCTCTATCCCTTTCTGTGGATGTTTGCCGTCTCGGTTTCGCCCTCGTCGATCAACCCCTATGCCTTTCCGCCCAATCTGTTGCCGTGGCTCGGCGGCTGGACGCCCACCGGTTATCACTTTAGCGAGTTGGTTACACAATTTCCCTTTGTCCGCTTTCTGATCAACAGCTTCATCTATGTCATCGGTGAAATTATCCCCATGCTCTTTGTTTCGTCGCTGGCGGGTTATGTGCTGGGGCGCTGGGAATTTCCGGGACGCAACCTGATCTTTGGCCTGATCCTCGCGACCTTTATCGTGCCCGCGGAAGTGACGCTCATTCCCACCTATCTGGTCGTCAAGGCGCTGCTGGGGCTCAACAACTACCAAAGCTTGATCGTGCCGGTGTGGACCAGCGCGTTCACCATCTTTCTCATGCGCCAAGCCTTTCAGGGCCTGCCAAAGGAGCTGGAATCCGCGGCCATTGTTGATGGCGCGGGCGAGTTTCGCATCTTTTGGCAGATCATGCTGCCGTTGACGCGCCCGACGTTGGCCTTTGCCGCCACTACTGCCTTTGCCGCCACCTGGGGCGACTATCTGCGCCCGCTCATCTACCTGACCACCGAAGAATTCTTCCCGATCACGCTGGGTATTCTCATGCTCAACTCGGCCTTTTACGGCAGTTTCAATGTGATCGCCGCGGGCATGGTCTTTTCAACCTTGCCAATTGCGATTGTCTTTTTCCTGGCACAAAAGCACTTTGTACGTGGGCTGGCCGAGGGCGCGCTCAAGGGGTGATGTCGGCTCTGTTCGGTTAATTTCGTACCTTTGATAAAGGAAGCGCCATGGAAAGCAACCTGGCCGATCACGATGCCTTGATCACCAACCTGCGCGTTGGCACGGCCTGGCGCATTGTGCTGCTCTGCATTGTTGCCGTCTGGCTGTGGATGGTGGTGGGTTCCTTTGGCTGGCCCCAGCCTTCGACCGATGCCATGATGGTGCTCGTTGCGCTGTTGGCCGGCACGGCGCTGAGCTACCTCGTCACCCAAATCATGCCGATGTTGGCACCGCTCTGCGCGGCGATCAATTTGACGGTAGCCACCACCGTCGCGATTGTCGTCACCGGCAACGCGGCCTTTGCCGATCTTTACGCGATCCCCGTGTTGGTGGCGGGCACATTCATTCAGCCGTGGGCGGGCATTGTGGCCGCGCTCCTGGTCAATCTGTTGCTGCTCGCGGCAGGCCCGTTGCAAGCAGCATTGGCGTTGCCCCCGCTCTTCTCCCCCAGCATTCCCATTATGACAGCCCTGGCCGCGCTCGTTGCGTGGGTCTTTGCCCACGATTTTTACACCGTCACCGCGTGGATGTATGGCAGCTTTTTGCTCGCCGAAGAGCGCACCGACGAAGCACGCGAACACCGGGCGCGGCTCTACGAAACGCTGAAAAACCTGGACCTGGCCTACGATCAGCTGCGGCGCGCCAACGAGGCGTTGCATTGGGCGCGCCAACAAGCCGAAGAATCGCGACAGGCCAAAGCACGGTTTGTGGCCAATGTGAGCCACGAACTGCGCACGCCGTTAAATCTGATCATCGGCTTCAGCGACATGATGGTCACCGCGCCCGAAAGCTATGGCGAACCAATACCGCCGGTCTATCGGGGTGATCTTAACGCAATCTATCGCAACGCCAAACATCTGGCGAGCCTGATCAACGACGTGCTTGATCTGAGCCAGATCGAGGCGGAGCGCATGTTGCTCAGCCGCGAGACGGGCGACTTGCGCCAGGTTGCGCAAGAGGCAGCGAAGATGGTGCAGGGCATGATTGCAACCAAGGGACTGGACTTTCGGATCGATCTGCCCGACGAACCGCTGCCGCTCTCGCTCGATATCACCCGCATTCGCCAGGTGATCCTCAATCTGTTGAGCAACGCCGTGCGCTTCACCAACGCGGGTAGCATTGCGCTTCAGCTCGTGCAGGAAGAGGATCGGGCACAGGTGACAGTCATCGACACCGGCCCCGGCATCAACCCCGCGGAAGTGGCCCAGCTCTTTGAAGAATTTTATCAGATCGATGATTCGATCCGCCGCGAGCACGGGGGCACGGGGCTGGGGCTCGCCATCAGCAAGCGCTTTGTCGAATTGCACGGGGGGCGCATTTGGGTGGAGAGTGAGCCGGGGCGGGGCAGCACCTTTGGGTTCGAGCTGCCAATTCAGCCCCAGTTTCGGACAGAGAGCCGACGCCCAATGCAGTGGAATGGCATGGGCGTCGCCACCGAGCGCATTCTCGTCGTCATGCACGACGACCCGGGCACGACGACCATGCTGGCGCGCCACCTGGATACCCATCACGTTCACGCGGTTCACTCGCTCGCGGCCATGCAAGAGGCAGTGCTGCGCTACGCGCCCACCGCCGTCATTGTGGATGTCAGTCAGCGTGCCGCGGCCGCGGAACAGCTGTCAGCCATGGGTGAACTAACCGTCCCGCTCATCAGCTTTCCACTGCCCACGCTGCCCCAAATGGCCGAAAAGTTGCAGATCGCCAACTACCTGCTCAAGCCAATCACACGGGCGGCGCTCAGCCAGGTGATCGCACAGATGCCCACGGCCGGTGCGACGATCCTGATTGCAGATGACGATCCCGCCATGGCCCGGCTCTTGACCCGCATGTTGCAGGCCGAACAGATGCAGGCGCGCATTTTGCAGGCACACAATGGCGTGGCCGCGCTCAATATCATTCGCCAGGAACAACCGGAGATGCTCTTGCTGGATCTACAGATGCCGGGGTTGAGTGGTTTGGAGCTGTTGGCAACAATTCAGCAAGAGCCGGCGTTGCAACAGAAGATGGCGGTGATCGTGATCACGGCGACGGGGTTGGGCGAGCAAATCGCGCACTTCGATGGTGAGCTGATGGTGAGCTTGCCCTATCCCTTGGCGGCCAGCGAGTGGCTGTCGCTGCTGGGCGGTGTCACGACTGCACTGCGGCCGGTGTCGGGGTCAACTGTAGCCAGCGGGAGAGCAGCTGGAGCAGTGCTTCCTGGCTGACGGGCTTGGGCAGATAGCCATCCGCGCCCAGGGCCGCGGCTAACCCCGGCTCGTTGAGGATTGAACAGATGATGACGGGGATCGCTGCCGTTTCAGGATTGGCCTTTAATGTCTGTAGGATCTCCCAGCCATCGCGGCGGGGCAACATGACATCGAGCAGGATCAGCGCGGGGGTTGTCTGCCGCAACCACGCCAGTGCTTCTTCGCCATTGGCAGCGCCGAGCACCTCGACGGCATGGGCGGTGGTAAAACGCTGAAAGAGGGGCGGAATGTCGGGCATGTCATCAATGACGAGGATCTGTGCTGTCCCCATAGCTGGCATCCGCAGCGCAACTCGCCAGCAGCCCAGCTCTTGCCGATGGTCGATCTGAATGCGCTGCATCTGGAAGAGTTGAATGGCGACTTCCAGCCCAATCCCCTCCCGCTTGCTCACGGAATCTGCCGTGGCCGTGGGCGCGGCCGTGGTTGCCGCGGCAGTGAGTTCCACGGGTTCCGCACGGTTCAAGGCGAAGCTGAGTTGGATCTCCGTGGCGGTGGCCGCAACTGTGATCTGCAAAATAGTGCCCGTTGCCGCCACCGCCACCCGATCCAGGCCACTGGTCAGCAGATTGAGCAGCCCCTGCCGCAACATGGTCCGATCGGCGTGGGTGTAGGTGGCCCTTGGCAGCAGATGCAGTTGAATAAGCGCGCCAATCTGCTGGCAATAGGGGCGCAGATCACGCACGATTGTTTCGAGCAGTTCGTTGACTTCAATGACTTCGGCCTGGGCGTGATTCTCAAGCTGCTGCAGCGCGGCCTGGGCAAGGGTACGTCGGTCTTGGTTTTGGGGTGCGTGGCGCTTGCCAACGGGCGCGGTTCCCTGTTCCAACAACAGCTGGTCATTTAACAGGCTGGCCAATGCCTCGACTCCCTCGCGCAATTTGCGATAGATCTGGCGCGGGCTCATGGCGAGAATCGCGCCGATCTCCTCGACGCTCAGTCCATCCAGATAGCGATAATGTAGCGCCTGGTACGCGGCACTGTCTTCGGCCGTGGGTGTGCGCTGATCCGGCGGGCTGAGCTGCTCCAGTGCCTCCAACAGAATGCGGCGCAGCTTTTGGGCACGGGTCATGCTGCCCAGGGTTTCCGCCTCTACCAGTGCATCGGCAAGGGGGTGGCTCTGCAAGTGGGCGGGATCATAGAGATGGGCCAGTGCATCGCGCAGTTGGGTGACGAGTTCTTTCGAATCCATGAATTCCTTTGGGGTCAGGCGTAACACAACGTATCGAAAACGAATCTCCTGCCAGTGGCTGCTCTGTACCGGCAGCCTCGTTCGGCAGGTAACCGAAGTTGCTACCTACTCTACACGAGCGTGACTGCTCTAAAAATACCCGCTACCACGTGCCCAGAAGGCAACCGGGGAGCAACTTCAGGTTAGGTACAAATCGGGGGACTGTCAAAAGTTGGCAGCAAGATGTCAGTAGATGGGTTTACAGCAGAGCGGCTTTCCGCTATTATTCTAGCCCAGCATTCCCAAACTGACAACCCACCGAATTTCACCCAATCAGCCCATTGCCGCGTTTTTTTGTCGGTTTATCACCCGCCAAGAGGAGAGAGGACGCAGCTGCCTGACCCCACCATGGCTGACACAAGGGAACCAAGGGAGAACGTTCGCGTATGGCCCGTAAGATCTATGCATATGGCATGGATGGTTTTGTGACGCCAATGATGAAACACTTTGTTGCCGAAGGCGTGCTGCCCACCTTTGAACGCATGTTACGCAGCGGTACAGTCAACCAGACCTACCCCTCCTTCCCCGTTTGGACGCCCACCAACTGGGCGACACTCTCGACCGGTGCCCACACGGGCACTCACGGTGTCACCACCTGGAGTGTAGAAACGTCAACCGGCGAACGCATCAACAGCTTTACCGGCGCGGCCAACAGCGCCGAGCGGATCTGGAATGCCCTGGAGCGAGCGGGCATGAAAGGTGTGGCCGTCCACTATCCCGCGGCCCATCCTTCTGGCATGCAAGAGAGCTACGCCATTGATGGCTTTGGCGCGCCCGGCCGCAACAGCACCGATTTCGAAGTGGCACCCTGTCAGGCGTACACAACCTTTGGCGAGAATTCAGAGGTTCCGATGGGGCACGATGGCAGCGCGCAACAGGGACCACGCAGCATCGAACGCATTCCCGATCTGCAAGCAGCCAACGATTGGCACAATTTACCCGCCAGCCACAAGCCGCCATTGGCGTCGCAGATCGAGATCCACGCTCGCCTGGGCGGTGACTGTAATCGCTTTCATCTGCTGGTCATCGACGGCCAAGGCCAAGGCTATGACCGGGTGGTAGTCTGTCGCGAGCGCGATGGCAACAGTCAGGTTGCCACGGCCACGGTCGGCGCGTGGAGCGATTGGGCGATCGAGCGTTTTCAGATCAATGGCGAGCATCAACGGGCAGCCATGCGCTTTAAATTGCTCGAACTGGGCGATGACGGCGAACGGCTCAAGCTCTACCGCTCGCAGATCACATATACGGATGGCTTCACCTATGGCGATGATGCGTTGGCCGCGGAGTTGATCGAGCGCTTTGGCCCCTATCAGGAGCATGCTTCGACCATCCCCTATTCGTCGGGGATGATCGATTTTGATACGGCGCTGGAAGAGTGTGAATATCAAGGGCTGTGGTTCGCGGATGTGGCCAACTATATGCTCTATGAAAAGGATTGCGCCTACTTCACCTGCCACTGGCACCTGTACGATTACCTGAACCATATTCATCTCAACAACGTCGATCCAGTCTGCCCCGGCTATAGCGAAGCAGAGGCCGAGCAGGCAATGGACCTTTTCCGGCGTGCCTATCAGGTGGGTGATCGGGTGTTGGCGCGCATGTGGGACGCGGCCGAAGCCCACCCGGAACATGAAACGTTTGTCGGCATCCTGGCCGACCACGGGGCCTATCCCGACATTCGCATCGCAAACATTCGCCAGTTCTTGTACGATGAGGGCTTTCTGGTGCTGAAAGGGGGGCCGGCGGGCGTGGCAGAGGATCAGGATACGCTCTCTGAAGATGTAGATTGGGAGCAGACCCGCGCCTACCTGGCCCGTCGAGGCTTCGATATTCAGATCAACGCCGAACCGGGCAGCGAAGAGTTTGCAACTATTGAACGTGAGTTGCTTACCGCGCTGCGCACATGGGTCGATGAAGAGACGGGACGCACGCCGGTCGCCATTGCACTGCCCAAACGAGATGCCTACCTACTGGGACAGTGGGGCGACCAATGTGGGGATGTAATCTTTGCCTGGGATCATGGCTACGTGAGTGGTTATTACACCCAATGGGAAGAGATCGTTGGGGGTGGTGCGGTGGGTGCGCCCGCGGTCTATGGCGCACACCACGGTGGCTTTTTGCCCACCGACAACGGCTTCTCTTCCACCTTTGGCACGATGATGCTCGCGGGCCCCGGGATCAAAGCAGGCTACGAGCGGCCCACCGATCAGTTGGGCTACATTCACGCCGTTGATATTGTGCCAACCTATTGTCACATTTTGGGCATTGAGCCACCGGCGCAGAGCCAGGGAGCTGTCGCCCGTGATCTGCTCGTCGAGCACGAAGCAAGGCACGAGCCACAGAGCACCGGGTAGGATTTTGAGTTTACAGACAAGGAACCGTTTATGAGTACAGATGCACTGACAGGCGTTCGGCCTGTTGCCCCCAAAAGGGTGATGAAGCTGCGCGTGCGCGAGGCGATCGCTGGCTATCTCTTTCTTTTACCCTGGCTCTTTGGGCTGGCGCTCTTCGTCGCTGGCCCCATGATGGCGTCCGGCTATCTGAGCTTCACCCGCTATGACATGGTGAACACGCCGGAATGGGTTGGGTTGAAGAACTTCAACGAAATTTTCACCAAGGATCGGCTCTTCTGGCCATCCATGATGCTCACTTTTCGCTATGCGCTGATTGTCGTGCCCTTTTCGCTGGTTGGCTCGCTGCTGGCGGCAGTGTTGCTCAACCAGGGGCTGCGGGGCACAACGTGGTATCGCACCTTCTTCTTCTTGCCCCACCTCACCCCCATTGTGGCCGCGGCGGTGCTGTGGGGCTGGATCTTCAACCCCGATGTTGGCCCCATCAACTACTGGATCCGCACCATTTCGGGCGGCGACAGCGCGCCCGGCTGGTTCCGCGACCCTGATTGGGCAATGGCTGGCTTGATTATCATGGCAATGTGGGGCGCGATTGGGGGCAACACCATGTTGATCTTTCTCGCTGGCCTGCAAGGCGTGCCCCAAGAATTGTACGATGCTGCGGTGGTCGATGGCGCAGGTGTCTGGGCCAAATTCCGCAATGTCACCCTGCCACTGATCACCCCGACGATCTTCTTTAACATGGTGTTGGGGATCATCGGGGCGCTCAAGGTCTTTGCCGCGGCTTTTGTCGCCACCCAGGGTGGGCCAGCCTATGCCACCTGGTTCTATGCACTGCACATCTATTCCCGCGCCTTTCAATATTTTGAAATGGGCTACGCCTCGGCACTGGCCTGGATCTTCTTCGTGGTGCTCTTTGTCTTTACCTTTATTCAATTCTATTATTCCAAGAGATGGGTCTACTACGCAGGGGAGGTGGATTAATGGCCGGTGAAATTATAACCGCGAACAAAGGCCGCGGCGGTCTGAATCTTGCGAACCTGTTGAACTCTGCCGGTTGGCAACGCTTCATGGGCCGCACCCTGCTCTATGCCATCGCCTGGTTTGGCTCGGCGCTCTTTATGTTCCCCTTTGTCTGGACGCTGCTTTCGTCGCTCAAGAAGGGTTCGGAACTTTTTCTCTTTCCCCCCACCTGGTTCCCAGCCGTGCCCCAACCGCAGAACTATCCCAAAGTCTTTGAGATTGTGCCGTGGGCAACTTGGACGTGGAACTCGGTGCTGGTCGCTTCGGTCTCAACATTTGGCGCGGTGCTCACGGCAGCCGTGGTTGGCTACTCGTTTGCCCGCTTCCGCTACCCCGGGCGCAACATCCTCTTTATGATCACGCTCAGCACCATGATGTTGCCGGTGGAGGTCACGCTCATTCCGCTCTACCTCATGTTTGCCGAAATCGGGTGGATGGATTCATACAAGCCGCTGATCGTGCCTTCCTTCTTTGGGGGCAGTGCTTTTCTCATCTTTCTCATGCGCCAATTTTTCATGAGCATCCCCATTGATCTCGATGAAGCCGCGCGCATTGATGGGGCCAGTTACCTACGCATCTTCTGGCAGATCCTCATGCCCCTTTCGGTGCCAGTCTCGGCAACGGCTGCGGTACTCACCTTTATGGGCCAGTGGAATGCATTCTTGCACCCCTTCATCTTTTTGAACACAAAGTCCAAGTATACGTTGGCCGTTGGTATTCGCTACTTTCAA
The DNA here is from genome assembly GCA_965228585.1 of Caldilineaceae bacterium. Classification (GTDB taxonomy): domain Bacteria; phylum Chloroflexota; class Anaerolineae; order Caldilineales; family Caldilineaceae; genus JAHBVH01. The sequence continues at coordinate 1,760,405 of CBDDHX010000001.1, read as the reverse complement.
TCGGTGGCTGGCTTTGCCGACGATGTGGAACCGAAGTTTCACCTGCTGATGGCGGGCAGTGTGATGATGACGGTGCCCGTGATCGTCCTCTTTTTTGTCGCCCAGCGCTACCTGGTGCAGGGTATTGTGATGTCTGGCATCAAAGGGTAATCTCAGTAGTTCCAATGCGCATGTTTCTTTTTTTGTACTCCCCGTTGTTCTGAGCGCCCTATTGCTCTGAGCTTCCTATTGTTCTAGCGGTGACGCTACCAAACAGCAGGGGGTACGTTGTTCCCCCCAAAGAGAGGCCCGGCCTAGTCACCCCTGCCTTTCGCACACAACGTACCCCACGACAGTCCGCAGTGTTACCGTCCTGTCGCTACGAACGTTTTATTCAATTTCTTCTCAAGGAGGATACCTGATGACAAATCGCAAGTTGAGTCGCCGTCAATTCCTGGCCGGATCGCTGGCCGTGTCCGGTGCCATTGCATTGAGCGCCTGTCAGCCCGCGGCGGGACCTGCCGCGGGTGGCGAAGGCGGCGGCGCTTCGGAAGAACCAATCACCATCCTCTTCCACTCTCGCCTGGGCACCCATGCCGACTGGCACAAATCTCGCATTGAGCTTTTTGAAGAGCAAAACCCGGGCCTCAAGCTAGAGATCGATGAATTGCCTGGCAACGAAATGTACCCCAAAATTTATGCCATGTCCGCCTCGGGCACAGTTGGCGATGTGGTCTGGACCTATCTCAACAACCCGCCGGAACACAAAGCCAAGGGTGTCATGATTCCATTGGATGACATCGTGGCGGCCAAGGATTTTGATCTCGAACCTTTCTGGAATTCATTGCTCGAAGCCGTCAGCCTCGATGGTCAGTTGCACGCCATCCCGAACCACGGTCACTACGGCACCACCTGCTACTACATCAATAAAACCCTGATCGAAGAGTCGGGCGCCACCGTGCCCACGGGTGAATGGACCGTTGACGACCTGGTTGAAATTGCCAACGCGGTGACAGCCCCGCCAGAAGTCTGGGGCATGCGTTCGAGCGGTACGGGCCAGGAACATATTCCCTCCTATCTGCGCATCTTTGGCGGCGACGTGCTCAACGAAGAAGGCACGCAATCCCTGCTCAATCAAGAAGAATCAGTGGCCGCGCTGCGCTGGCTCTACGATCTGCAACACACCCACGAAGTTGACCCCTGCCAATGTGGCGATCAGATCCACGAAAACTTTGTCGCGGGCACGGTGGGCATCTACAACACCACCACGGGCCGCGTTGGTGCCTATGCCAACATGGCCGAAGCGGGCGAACTGGACTTTGAATGGGATGCGGTGGTCGGGCCGGTGGGACCGACTGATCTGCGTGGATCACAGGTTTCTGCCGCGGCCTTCTGCATCACCGGCAACTCGGAGCATCCCAGTGAAGCCTTCCAGGTGCTCGACTTCTACTCGACCAAGGAAGATGGCATTGAGCATGTCTTCTTTGGCGCTGGCAGCCCCGGCGGCCGCAGCGATGTCTGGGAGAGCGACGAACTGAACTCGATCCACCCCATCTTCCGCATGCACCAGGAAACATATCCGGAAGGTCCGCGCAAATGGCACCGCCCCGCCAACGCCCGCACCTCCGAATTTGTCGACACAATGAACAACAATCTGCAGGCGATCTGGACCGATTCGGTTGGCTTTGATGAAGGGATCGAGCTGACGCACGAACTGGTACAAGAAGTGTTGGACAAAGATCCGCTGGCCTAACGGCACGGTTCTGTCACAGTAACTGGATAGCAGGAAGCCGCGCTTGTGCGGCTATGGTGGGTGCGATCGCTCGATCGCACCCACTCTTTTACCCACACAAGCCAACACCAATCCAATCGAGAAATCATGGTAACGTTGCCCAATGGTGGAATCAGCCTTCTCTGACACTGGACGTGCGCACGCAAGAATGCTCACGCCGCAAGGTGCAAGGTGCACGCCGCAAGGTGCAAGGTCTATCTGTTTTCTCGATGAGAACGTAGCGCAAATAGAGCACGAAGGTAGATCCCCATGCAGCAAAAGAACCTACTCTTTTTAATCTCCGATGAACATCAGGCCGCAATTACTGGCTGTTATGGCAATGCCCACGTCGAGACGCCAAACCTAGACGCGTTGGCGGCACGTGGCACCCGCTTCACCAATGCCTACACGAATTCACCGATCTGCGTACCCGCCCGCGCGATCCTGGCCACCGGACGCTACGCCCACCAGAGTGGCCATTGGGATAACGCGTTCCCCTATTGTGGCGAACCGGAAAGCTGGGGCCACCGCCTGCAAGACGCAGGTGTCACCGTCGAATCGATTGGCAAATTGCACTACCGCCGCCAGGAGGACAACAGCGGTTTCGCCACCGAACATGATGCCATGTATGTCGCCGAAGGCATTGGCGAGGTGGTCAGTTGTCTGCGCGGCCGGGCACCCCACCGCAAGGGTCGCGGGGGCATCATCAACGCGGGGGCGGGGGATTCCCCCTACCTCAACTATGACCGCCGCATCACCACCCAGGCCGTTGATTGGCTGCACGATCATGCCGCGGATGCAACGCCGTGGGCCCTCTTTGTCTCCTTCGTCTGTCCCCATCCCCCGTTCATTGCACCGCCCGAACTCTTTGAACGCTATGTCAATCGAGAACTGCCCATGCCCAATGGCTGGCAAGACGCGGATTGGCCCCACCACCCCGCGCTCGATTTTTTCCGCACCCATTTCGGCTGGCAAGAGCCGGTGGACGCGGCCTCGATCCAGCGCATGTTGGCCACTTACTACGCGCTCTGCACTTTTGTGGATCAAAATATCGGTACGGTGCTCAACAGCCTCGATGAGTTGGGGCTGGCCGACAACACACGCATCGTCTACACCTCTGATCATGGAGCCATGCTGGGGGCGCGGGGTCTCTTTGGCAAATTCACCATGTACGACGAAGCCGCCCGCATCCCCATGATCCTCGCGGGGCCGGATGTGCCCGCGGGGGAAGTGAAGGAGACGCCCGTTTCGTTGGTCGATTGCTATCCCACCGTGTTGGATGGGCTGGCCGTGCCCGACCAACCGCCCACACAGACGGCAGCAGAGTCAGCGGATCGACCGGGGCGCTCGCTCTGGGAGCTTGCTCAAGCAGCCGACGAATCGCGCACCATCTTCAGCGAGTACCATGCCGCGGGGACGCGCAATGCCATCTTCATGTTGTGCGATGGCAAGCATAAATATGTGCATTACGTCAACGAGCCGCCCCAACTCTTTGATCTCACGGCCGATCCAGATGAGCTGATCAATCAAGCGCAAAATCCAGCCTATGCAGCTGTGCGGGCCACTTTTGAGCAACAGCTGAACGCGCTGCTCGACCCCGTGGCTGTGGATGCCCAGGCAAAACGGGAACAACTAGCCAAAATTGAGGAGTTTGGCGGCGAGGCAGCCGTGTTGGCCCGTGGGCTCAGCAACTCGCCCATTCCCGGCGAAGCACCCCGTTTCCAGCGCAATCTACAGGCGGCAGACGCCCCCGCCAGCTGATCGCCACGAGCTATTTCTGCCCCGAGAGCGCACCAACTGTAACGCGACAATGGGGCGAGCCCAGTGCAGTCCAGTACAACCAGACAGAGGAGAAGCTATGTCAACCACAAGCAATACCGGCGCCACCGCCGACCTCCTGATCCGCCAAGCCAGAGTTATTGATCCGAGCCAAGGCATCGACCAGATCGCCGATCTGGCCGTGCACGGGGGCAAAATTACTGGCATCGGCGACTATGACGCTAGCCACGCCAAAGAGACCATTGACGCGACCGATCTCATCGTCTCCCCCGGTTGGATCGACCTGCACGCGCACGTCTTTTCCACCAGCCACACCAACAGCCTCGATCCCGATGGCGTTGCAGGCATTGAACGCGGTGTCACCACCGTGGTCGATGCGGGCACTGCAGGCGCGGATGATTGGGAATCCTTTGTCGACACAGCCATTGTCCCCTCGACGACACGCGTGTTGGGCTATCTCAATGTTTCCACCAACCGGCCGGCCGGGCCGCGCCATGGCGAGTGGCGCAACTTTTCGCAAGCACGCACCATTACCCTGGCCGAACGGGCAACCGCGGCAGGGAATTGCCTGGGAATCAAAGTATTGGCCAGCCAAACCCACTGCGGCAACATGGGGATCACGCCGGTAAAGCTGGCGCGCCAGGCAGCCCGGCTCGCGAACACGGGGTTGATGGTCCACATTGGCAATGCACCGCCCGTCATCGAAGATGTGTTGGCGCTGTTGGGAGAGGGCGATATTGTCACCCACTGTTGGCACGGCAAATATGGGGGCTTGCTCGACCACGAGCAGCGTCCGTTGCCAGCCACCCAAGCCGCGGTTGAGCGGGGGGTGAAATTTGATCTGGGTCACGGCTCGGCGAGCTTTGCCTTTGCCACCGCCCACCACGCGCTGGAGGCGGGACTGCCGCTACACGCCATTTCAACCGATCTCCACCGTGGCTGTGTGGATAGCCCCGTCCACGACATGGCCACGACGATGAGCAAATGTCTACACTTGGGCTTGTCGCTGGCCGACGTCATCCGACTGAGCACCGCCTCGCCCGCGGCGCTCATGGGCCGGGCGGAGACGCTCGGTTCGCTGGCCGCTGGTCGTGAAGCAGATCTCACGATTTTTCGCGTGGCCACGGGCAACTTCACGCTGACTGATAGCGAAGGCGAGCGGGTGGAGGCTAGCCAGCGGATCGAGCCTCTCTATACCGTTCGAGCGGGCCAGATTGTTCAACGGCCAGATGCAACAACAGCGCAAGCAGTGACAGATAATGGCTGAGTTGGTGCTGGCCGTCGACGTGGGTTCCACCTGGTGCAAGGCGGCCTATTTGGATCAACAGGGCAGCTTTGTTGCCAGTGGCAGGGCCTACACCGGCGACATTGTCATGGATCGCAATCGCACGTTGCCCCGCTTCTGGCACGCGTTTGTTGCGGCCACCCGTGCCGCCACCGCCCAGCTACCCGCGGGTTCACAACCGGCCGCGTTGGGCATCTCCACGCGCGCGCTCTTTGGCGTCTGCCAGAACCAACAGGGAGAAAGCTATCTCCCCGCCTGGGATATTCTGCTCGACCGCCGTACCTCGCCCGATGTTCAAGCTGTCTATCGAGCGGCAGCATGGAGCGCACAGGATCCCCCACAAGATCCCCACGCCTATGGCTATGCAATTGGTGTAACGGGATTGCTGCGTTGGCTCAAACATAACCGGCCTGCCGAATGGCAGGCCATCTGGCGCGTCGGGGCCTTGCACGATGATCTGCTCTATCGGCTGACCGGTGCTTGGATCACCGATCCGGCCACTGGGCCAGGGGTACTGACATGGCCCGCGGTGCTCGTGCAGATGACAGGGCTGCCCGCTAGTGCATTTCCCACGGTGGCAGAACCAGATCAGTCTGCCGGTCATCTCACCGCGGCAGCAGCACAGGCATTGGCGCTCCCCGCGAGCACTCCCGTCGTCGTGGGCATGCACGACGGGGCCGCGGCCAATTTGGGTGTTGGTGCCATTCACCCCGGTGATGCCTGTTTCACGCTTGGCACCAACCTTGTGTTGCGGGTTGTCGCGGGGGCGACACCACTACCCGGAGGCATGGGCTATCCAGTGGCACCGGGCAGTTGGGCCTGGGTGGGCAATGTCCCCGGCGCATCGCGCCAACTAGATGTGGTGGCCCACACATTGCGGCCGGCGGCAGCGAATGTAGCAATTGCCCATCGCGATCTCGGCACCTTGGTAGAAGCCCTGGCACCCGGCCAGGCCGAACCATGTTTGCCGCTCTATCCCATTGAGGCGGAGGCCGAGTTGCGTCAACAGATTCGATGGGCGCAGCGAGCAGGTTACACCGACGGCCTCATCTATCAGGCAGTGCTCAAGAGCGTTGGTTTGGGCGTACGCGCATTGGTTGCCCGTGCCCAGTCTGCCGGGGCGACCCCCACCCGCTTTGTGGCCACGGGAGGTCACACGCAGAACCAGACCTTCCTGCAGATGTTGGCCAACTTGCTGTGCCAGTCGATTACCGTTGGCACCCAAGAAGGGGGGATTCTGGGAGCAGGCATGGCCGCGGCCGTGGGCGCGGGCTGGTTCGCGGATTTGCACCAAGCCGCGGCACAGATGGGCAGACCAGTGGCTAACATAGAGCCAGCCTAACAGAGCGCTGTGTTCTGCCCCTTGGCCAAAGATCAAGTCAATACGGGTCAACGACTTGCTTTGGCAATTTCTCCGGGTGCGTTCCATTTTCGGGGACGTACAGAAGAGGAGCAGATTGAGCCTCCGGTCTAGGGCCCCAAATGTGGTACGCTCCCAATTTCTGCTTGACACTTGACGGCAACCGTTTATTTCTTTATACTTTGTACAGGTTGCTTGCTACTTGTCTCCTCCCTATTGCAATGAAGTAATTTAACAGTAAAGTACCCTGCGATTTCCATTTCCACATCCGTACAGCTCGTGTCAATGAGCTTCTCTTCTGCCACGCTCAGTGCTTCACACAATAATTCTTGTTCTGTCACACGATTTAAAGTGGGCTCTGTTTGAAAACAGAGTTCCGGCAAGCGGGGAACCTACCGTTTTAAGCCAACCGCACTGTAGTAACGATTCGGTCTTACGTTGTTCGTTGACCGTGCAGCGATGACAGTGCGGCCAGCATGAAGAAAGCAAGGGGCTAGCAAACGACGCCCGCTGAAGCGGACTTTCACCGCGTTGTGCGCGAGCCCCGAGGGACCGGCGAGCAGATGCTTTACAGATACCAGATTGCTGATCGAACGCAGTGCTGAAGCGACTGTACCTGCTGGTCGGCCCAAGTAGGATCGGTGGCGTGCAACGCACGCAGTTGTACCGTGGTACCGCTCATGAAATTTGGGTTACATTGCAATGAATAGACTGTAGCTCAAGTCGCATCATGCCCGCAACCATCTGAGTTGCACGCTGTTTCGAACGTGAAGACGAACTCAATTTGGCGGTTATCAGTTAACTTCCCCGGAGAGACAATGTTTCTGCTGCGACTCTTTATCCTCATTTGCTCCACTGCTCTGCTCGTTAGCTGTACACCACTGATCATCCCAGAAGACGCAACGCCTCCGTCCATCTCACCGTTGGAGCCAGTTGCCCCGCTGGCGCCACCTACGGTTCTGCCGACGCCGACGCTCGATGTAGAGGAGGGTATTGCGCTCTACCGGGCAATGTACTGTGGTGCGTGTCACACCTTTACCCTGGCGGCAGCCAAAGGGATCTTTGCGCCCTCTCACGACAATATGCGTGCGACAGCAACGGCACATTTACAATCGCCCGCCTACTCGGGCAATGCCACCACAGTCGAAGAGTATGTGCTCGAAAGCATTGTTGAACCAGACATTTATCTGGTGGAAGGATTCAGTCGCGGGCGCAACAAGATGCCATCCTACGTACATCTAGCGCAAGATGAATTAATCACACTGGTGCAGCTGTTGCTTTACGAGTAACAGTCTACTCTCAATTTGGTTCTGAGAATCTTCGGTCTATCCGCTGTTTACCAAGGATTCGTTGAACATTTTTTATCCCACCGAACCTGTGCAGTGAAAGGAAAAGAGCCATGAATGTTCGAGCGTTGCGCAAGTTTGTATCGGTCTTGTTCGCGGCCACGTTTGTACTGAGTGCCTGCCAGCCGATCCAGCCCACATCACAATCGACTTCACAGTCAACATCGCAGTCGACCATCCCCGAGAGCACCGAACCAGCAGGTGAGGGAGAAGCAGCTTCCGATGCACCGGAAGCTGCTGCCACTGCAGGCGAGGTTGTTGCCACGGGTCTCAATGGGCCACAGGGTGTCTACGTACATGATGACGGCACAATCTTGGTCGTTGACTCAGGCTTTGGCGGCGAAACCCAATTCTCAGCCGTTGATCCCGCGTCGGGCGACTCGATCGCTTCTTCCTATGGGTTGAGCGCACAGCTGGTGCAGGTTGCGACAGATGGCAGCCAAAGCCAGATCGCAGGGCTACCATCATCCGCGGTTGGCGAAGGCCCCGGTGCCGAAATTGCGGGAGGGGGACGGGTTGTCGTACATGGCGCTACCATCTATATCACGGTGGGTGAATGGCGCGAAGATTTCGACAGCGAACGGCCAGAGTTGGCAGGCACTTTGGTGCGGGTCGATGATGGCGATCTAGCAGTGGCCGCAGATGTATGGACTTTTGAAATGGCCAAAAATCCAGACGGTTTTATCACCCACGCCCACCCCTATGGTCTTGCCGTTGGTCCCGATGATCTGCTCTATGTGGCCGATGCCGGCAGCAATGCGTTGCTCCGGGTTGACCCCGCAACGGGTGATGTTGAGTTGGTGGCTGTCTTCGAGGGTGTGCCCGGTATTCCGTTCCCCAACCCCGGGCGTGGTGGCGACATGACGAGCGATCCCGTTCCCACTGGCGTGGTCGTTGCCGAAGATGGCACAGCGTATGTTTCGCTCCTGCCCGGCTTCCCCTTCATCCCCGGTGCATCCAAAGTGGTACAAGTATCCGCGGACGGTGAAGTTAGCGACTACGCAACCGGCCTAACCATGTCAACCGATCTGCGCATGGGCCCCAACGGTGAGCTTTACGCCATTCAGTTCGCCATCTTTGGTGAAACTGGCCCCACTCCCAACAGCGGTGCCCTCGTGCATATCATGGAGGGTGATGCATCAACTCCCGTGATCGAAGGGCTCTCCTTCCCAACGTCGGTCGCTTTCGATGCAGAAGGCAATGCGTACATCGCCACCAATGGCGTGGGCGCCCCAGGCTCGGGAGCAGTCGTTAAATATGCAGGGGTTGCTGCCGAATAGCACGGCTCTTCGGTAGACCCGTGGCCAACATAGAACCGGCGTAAAGACAAAGAGAGGCGGTGGGGAGCCATGAACTTCCCACCGCCTCTGTTGATTCCAGGTGACCACTAAAACTGGTTACTATTGTACACTCTTGCTACATATCATTTTCCATAAGCTGCGGCGGCGCAGGTCTTCCTGGAAGAGGTCACAAACGGTTCGGCTTCCCCAACAGCGCTTGACCCCTTCCAGGAAGACATTGCCTCGATTCACCCCGTGGCAAAAGTGATAGATGACTAGTGGTACAGTGGGTTACTCTTGCTCAACGTTCTGCACCAGCTCCATCACTTTGCCGACAGTGCGCCAGTTGCGCGCGGTGATCGTAACATCCCAACCGCGGCCAAAGCGCTCGGCCAGCTTGGAACGTCCAATGCCATCGGGCGCATGCAGATAGAACACTTTGCCCACGAGTTGATAGCGCTCGTTCGCCTTTTTGAGGGCAGCGAGGGACGCCAGATCAACATTCGTCGGCGGTGCATCGAGGAAGAAGAGATGCAGCGATTTTGGTTCTTCCTCGCCCGCGGGAAATGGATTGGCCGCCATGGCGGCTCGCAGCTCCTCTGCAGTTAGCAACAGGACCGCCGGTGAAAAGCCGTGGCTTTGGCCAATGGCCGCGGTGATCTCGGCAGCAAGGGCAGCACTATCGGCGCGCTCACTCTGAAAGACAACGTTGCCGCTTTGGATGTAGGTTCTGACGTTGCTCAATGCCAACGTAGCGAGCACGCTCTTTAGTTCTTGCATGGGAAGCTTGTTGTGTCCCCCCACGTTAATGCCCCGCAACAGTGCAATATAGGTGTGCATGCCCTACCTTTCTCCATGCGAAAACGGGGGGAAGCAATGGCACACCACACCAATAGCACGGTTCAGCAGCTTACCCACCGGCCATTGCCCCAACGATGAGAAATGGTTCTCGTCCAGCGACGACGGCCTGGGGCACGGGCGTGTCGACGGGATCGTGTGAGAGATCCTGTTCACAGGCAAAGAAGCGGATGAATGGTCGCCGCTGGCCTGTCTTTCGATCGCGAATGGTGCCGCGCAACATGGGATAGTCTGCTTCCAACGTGTCCAGAATGGTCTGTTGGGTCACCGGTCCGTTAATCTCGAGCTGGACCTCTTTGCCCACGCCCGATAGATTGCGCAGATGGTGGGGCAGCACAACCCGAATCGGGGTGGTACTGGTAATGGCGGGCTCGGTCATGAGAGTGTTTGCACCTCCACCGAGAGCACCTTGGGCAGATTGGGCGCAATGGCGCGCCAGCTATCTCCGGCATCGGCAGAAGCATAAAGCGCGCCGCCAGTGGTACCAAAATAGATTCCACACGAGTCGAGCTGATCCACGGCCATGGCATCGCGCAATACATTGACGTAACAGTCGCTCTGGGGCAGGCCATTGGTCAGTGCTTCCCATTCGTTGCCACCGCCACGGCTACGATAGACGCGTAACTTGCCCTCGGGCGGATAGTGCTCAGAATCGCTCTTGATCGGGATCACATAGACCGTTTCTGGCTCATGCGCGTGGACGGCAATGGGAAAGCCAAAATCGCTGGGCAGGTTGCCACTGACTTCATGCCACATGCTGCCCGCGTCATCGCTACGCATGACATCCCAATGTTTTTGCATGAAGAGCACCCCCGGGCGCGATGGATGCATGGCCAAATTGTGTACGCAGTGGCCCACCTCGGCATCAGGATCGGGAATACCCTCTGAATCTAGCCCCCGATTGATGGGCTGCCAACTCTCGCCGCCATCTTCGGTGCGAAAAGCGCCAGCAGCCGAAATCGCAACGAAGATCCGCTGCTCATCCGAGGGATCGAGCAGGATCGTATGCAGACACATGCCCCCTGCGCCCGGCTGCCAGAGATGGCCCTTGGCGGCGCGCAGAGCTGGGAACTCATGCCAGCTCTGGCCGCCATCTGTCGAGCGGAAGAGCGCGGCATCCTCCACCCCGGCATAAACTGTCTCTGGATCGTGCAACGATGGCTCCAGATGCCAGACGCGGGTAAATTCCCAGGGATGCTGCGTGCCGTCATACCATTGGTGGGTGCCGGGATTGCCAACATAGGTAAAGTCATTGTTGACCGGCTCCCACGTTTTGCCACCATCATCAGAACGCTGGATCAGCTGCCCAAACCAACCGGTCGATTGGGAGGCATAGAGCCGGTCTGGATTGAGTGGCGATCCATTGACATGATAGACCTCCCAGCCAGCAAAGTGAGGACCGCTGATCTCCCAATCCGTGCGCTTCTCGTCCGCGGTCAAAATGAACGCACCTTTTTGGGTGCCCACCAGTACACGTACACCGCTCATTGCTCTCTCCTTTGTTGATGTGAAATATTTGCTAGTCTTGACGAACAGCCAGGGTTCATCGCTCTTCCATCTATCTCTCGCCCGTGACAAGTGCACGAGCCAGTGATTTCATTATTGACCAATCAGCTATGCTCGCACGCTCAAGCTTGCGACCACGTTGCATAGCGCGTACCGTTCGGGAGATCTGTCTCACTTTCAAATAATAATTTGTAGCCATCTGGATCGAGCAGCGTGGTGACCCACATGCCGTTGCCCACCACCGGCTCCGTGGCGGCGACGTTGCGTGCGATTGCTTCCCGATAGCTGGCCAAGGCATCGGTGCAGATAAAGCAGAGGGATACTCCTTCACCGACCTTGCCGGTGGGCCGCCACGAATCGTGGCCCGTGGTGGGGAATTCTTGCAACATGAGCGCGGCCGATCCCAGCTGCAGGCGGCACCAGCGCACCCGCTCCCCGACCACCCATTTTTCGCGCATGTCAAAGCCAAGTCCCTCGCCATAAAAACGCAGCGATTCGACCATATCCGAGACAGCGAGAAAAGGCACGACTTCTCTAACATTGGGGACGCTGTTACTTGTGGCAGCATCGGGATCTGTGAGCGTTTTCTTTGCAGCTGACATCAGTTGCTCCTTTTGAGGCACCATGCTATCCTGCATCAAATGAATAGGGATCACCTTCACAGTACTCAACTTTCACGGAAGGCTTCTCCAGTGCAATCCAAAGCTGAATTCGGTTCTGCGCGTGTGGGATTACTGCTGGTGATGTTGGCTTCTGTGCTCTGGGGCACGGGCAATCCGGTTGCCAAGTCAATTTACAATATTGCCGATACGAATGCCATCTCCGTTGCTTTTCTGCGTATGGGGCTATCAGTGCCCGCATTACTGCTGGTCACATATTTCACCCTGGGCCGAGCCATGTGGCGTTGGCATCGTGCCGACTTGCCCTACATGCTCGTCCTGGGCACATTGGTGGCGCTCTATCAGGTCACCTTTTATGCCAGTCTGCCCCGGATTGGCGTGGCCATTGCCACCGTGATTGCGCTTTGCAGCGCGCCGGTGATCGTGGCATTGCTCGCGGCCCTCCTCACCCATGAACGGCCCACTCCGATCACCCTCTTTGCGCTGGCCTGCGCGCTGGTCGGCACCGGGCTGCTTGTTCAGATTCAACCAACGGCCCAACGGAGCGACATCGTTGGCGGCGTGGTCTTGGCGCTCACCTCGGGCACCTTCTACGCCATTAACACAATGGTGGGGCGCAAGTTGGGTAGCAGTGGCCGCTCCCACCCACTGCAGACAGCCACCATTGGCTTTACCTTTGGCACCTTCGTGCTTCTATTCGCAGCCCTTGCTGCTGGCCTGGTACTCACCTACCCGCCAGCCGGCTGGCTGCGTCTCTCCTACCTTGGGCTCTTGCCCACGGCCGTGGGCTATGGCTTGTTCTACACGGGCATGCGAACCACCACCGCCGCGGCCGCCAGCATTGCCACGCTGCTGGAGCCGCTCACTTCGACACTGATTGCAGTAACTATCTTGCACGAGAGGCTCAGCAGCCAAGCGTTGCTGGGTGGAACACTCTTGTTGATCGCGATGACCACGCTGCTGTTGGCGCGCCAACGGTAGAACGTTATAGAGAAACGCCAGGGAATGGCTCCCCGACGTTAAAAGCTAGTTGCTCTCGGTCAATGGACTATAAGCCTTCTGCTCTGTCACAAACGAGCCATGCTAGAGCGGTTGTCATTGTTGGAGATGCACCATCCACTGCACGCCAAATTTGTCGGTCAACATGCCAAAGGTGGCACCCCAATAGGTCTGATTCAGGGGCATCATCACTTTTCCACCAGCAGCCAGCCCGTCAAAAAGTCGCTTTGCCTCTTCCTCACTTTCGGGGTGAATTGAAACGGCAAAATTATTGCCCACAATGTTCTCCCCCATTGCCGCTGGGCGGTCGCTACCCATCAGAACGGAACCCTGGCCGATGGACAATTCAGCATGCATAACCAGCTCGCCTTCATTCGCTGACATGTTTTCGGCATTGGGCATCTCGTTGAAGCGTGAAATTCTGGGCGCTTCCCCACCAAAGACGCCGTGATAAAAGGCAAACGCTGCTTCACAATTGTCGCCAAAGTGCAGATACGGATTGAGTGTTGTCATCGTGTTGCTCCCTTTTCATCTCTTCTTGGGCTCACGCAAATTGTCGAGAAGAGCCAGCAAGCGCTTGGCCTGCTCTCCACGGGTCCGCTCTGCTCGGTGCGCAAGTCATCTCTTCTTCATTGCTTCGTCTGTCGGTGTGCTGTTGCTTGCAGTCAATTTGGCCCGGACAAACACTTTTCACGTTGATTTGATCACACATAATGCTTGACGAATCTCGCCAAGGTGGTAGGCTGTGTGAACAACAATGGCAATCAGCCCCCCGATCCGCTCCACGCTGGAGAAATCGTCGATTTCATCGAGCAAGATCTTCACATGGTCGTAGCTGGTTCGCAAATCGGCCTGAATCGCCTGCCACTCAGCGGCAGAAACAGCGCCGGTTTCGCGCCAGATCTTCGCCCAATCGGTCTTCATGAACTGTTGCGTACGTACTGCCGCTGCCAGCACATCCAGATAAAAGGCAGTATGCTTTACTTGTGCAGCCAACGTTGCACAGGTACCACCCACTGGAATCGATGCCTCTGCCGCGGAGATGGTGCTCAATGTTTCAAAAAAAGAGGTGCCTTCATCGAGGTAATAGCCGTGAACCTGATCAAAAGTCTCGTCTAGCAGACCACGGAGCACTTGAGTAAATTGTTCGGCTTGAATCTGTGTGGCCACAATTCCTCGCTTTGTTCTGTAAGGAGCAGAATGTTAACAGTATATTATTTGGGGAACGGCTTCATTTGAAAAGGATTAAAATTTAGCAGCAGGATGGGGAATTGTAGAGCTGTGAGCCAATTATAGAACTTTTGTTCTTACTTGTCAACCCCATTTTGACCGATTTTTTCTGTTACAACTGATGCAAATCAGAACAAAGGATGGAATCTACAGCAAATAACGAAAAACTTAATTTACACAGTACTCAACAGAGTGTAACCAAAGTTTTGTGTCTTCCGTCTCTGTCCAGATGGAATGCTTTGCGTGCATCGCACAGGTGACACGATCGCGGGCAAAGCAGGTTGCTTGCACCTGTGCAACGCACTCCGTCGTGCCGTGGTGTCGCTGGTACCGAGAAGACGCGGATCTCGACCGCTGGTTGAAAGCCGAGCCAATTTGGGCGACGCTATCTCATGCAGTGGGCCGGGTGGAGGGCCCAAACGTCTTGTGCTCTCTCTGCACACCCGGGGCATGTAGCAATTGCCCCTGCGCAAATTCCAAACAGCTGTTGACAGCCACACTCGACCTGTGCTAAACTGATTGCGGTTGAGCAACATTCTGTTTGCTCGACACACGACACCTATCGAGCACAAGCCAAAAACTGGAGGGTCCTTTACCGATGACGAACACGAACACAGGAATTTTCAACACCCACCCACAAGGAGTGTGCCTGCTGTTCAGTCGGTAAAGCAACCGCATTTGTCATCTACGGCCACGGCGCACTCTGCCCGTGGCCGTTTTTTTGTTGTCGGCTCCATTGTCAACAATCGATGCCAGGTAGCTCATGGCACCAAATGGTCACGGAAGAATGCCGTGGCCATTTTTTATTGGTACAGATTTATCGGTACAGGTTTTATCGGTACTGAATTTATCGGTACAGATTTTATCGGTACAGATTTATCGGTACTGAATTTATCGATACAGATCTTTCAACAGGAGAGCCATGCTACTTACAATTGACGGAATTTCCAAAGCGTACGGCGATCATCAGGTGCTCAACAACGTGAGCTTTGGCCTGGCCGCGGGCCAAAAACTGGGATTGGTGGGCGCCAACGGTGTGGGCAAAAGTACGCTCCTCAAAATTATCATCGGTGAGTTGGAACCAGATGGCGGTGCGGTTCACATGCCAAGCGGCGTTGAAGTGGGCTACCTCGCCCAAGCCTTGGCCGTGGCCGAAACAGTGACCATTGGTGGGTTGCTCAATATTATGCTGGGCAATCTGCGTGCGCTGGAAGAGCAGCTACGCACGTTGGAAGCGCGCATGAGTGCCTCGGGCGACGACCTGGACGAGATTCTGGCGACATACAGCGAGCTGACCGAACAGTTCGAGCGGCGCTGTGGCTATGATCTGGACTATCGATTGGATCAGGTCTTTGCCGGCCTGGGCATTGCTGGGCTGGATCGGAGCCGCCCACTGAGCACCCTTTCGGGGGGTGAAAAGTCGCGGGTGGGGCTAGCCGCGCTGCTCTTGCAGGCTCCCGATCTGCTGCTGCTCGACGAGCCAACCAATCATCTCGACTTTGCCGCGCTGGCTTGGTTAGAGGAATATCTGCAAAGCTACACCGGCAGCGTGCTGGTCGTCTCGCACGATCGCCACTTTCTCAATGCCGCGGTCACAACAATTGTTGAGATCCAGGAGCACAATCGTTCGGCCAAGGTCTACAGCGGCACCTATGACTTCTATGCGCAGGTGAAGGTACAGGAGCGAGAACAGTGGATCGACTCCTTTTGGGCACAACAGGAGGAGATCCGTGAACTGCGCAAGCTGATGAAGAGCAAGGCACGCACCAATCCGTTTGCCCGCGCGCCACGCGACAACGATAAATTCGCCTACACCTTCAAAGCAGAAAAGATGCAGATTTCGATCGCGCGCGACATTCGTTCTGCCGAGGAAAAGCTGCGCCGCATCGAAGAAGATCCGATTCCCAAGCCGCCGTCGGCACTGACCATCAATCCGGATTTCGACCCCCAGGTGTTGACGGCGAGAACACCAATCAGTATGATGAATGTGAGCAAGCGGTATGGCGATCAGATTGTGCTCGACAACATCACCTGCACCGTCGAAGCCACGAGCCGGATCGTGATCATCGGCCCCAACGGCGCGGGCAAGAGTACGCTGCTCAAGGTCATGGCCGGTCTATTGGCCCCCGATCGGGGATCGGTTGATGTGGCGAACAGCGTGAGCGTGGGCCATCTCGATCAAGAGCAGGAGACGCTGGTCACGGCAGGGACGCTCTTTGATGTCTATCGCAGTGGACGTGTAGGTGATCCCGAGGAGATCAAGGCGGAGCTGTTGGGCTATGGCCTCTTCACCTGGCCCGATCTGGGCAAGAATGCCGCGGTGTTGAGTGTGGGGCAAAAGCGCAAGCTTCAGCTTGCCGGGCTCATGGCACAACAAGCAAACCTGCTGCTGCTCGATGAACCGACCAACCACATCAGCCTCGACGTGGTGGAAGAGTTTGAGCAGGCATTGCTCAATTTTGCGGGGCCGGTGGTCGCCATCTCTCACGATCGCCATTTCATCGAACGCTTTGCCAGTGAGATCTGGGAGATGCGCGATGGCAAACTCACCCGTTTCATGAGCGACTGGACGCGCTATCGGGCAAAGCAGCAGACAACCCCGTGAGATCAGGGCGTTCGGACGCCCTGGCCTCACGGGTTCCTTGGTGGCTGCGCTTGGCAAAGCCACCAAGGAACCCGTTGGCTGGCTCAAAGCGCGCCGCGACCATTGATCAAACTGAATCTGGCGTAACAAGTGGCAGCTAGCGCTTGTTGCTTTTGAGTGGGCGTACCCATCGCATGTCAATGTACACTGCCACATCCTCGATTCTGATTCTCACTGGGCCACCGGCCGCTGGAAAGAGCACCATTGGGCCACTGATTGCCAAACGGCTCTCACGCTGCACCGTAATCGACGTGGATCGGTTGCGTGCCATGGTGGTTCAGCCACACATTGCGCCATGGCTCGGCAAAAACGCCACGAAAATTACGTTGCGCCACACTAAATAGAGTGTAACGTAACCTCCTAGAATTTCAATCAGTGGTCGGGATCAGAGTCTTCCTGGAAGGGGTCACAATAATCGCTGGAAAGCGGCGTAATACTGACCCCTTCCAGGAAGACGAGCGGGTGAAAATGCGAGATAAAAACCGGCCAAAATTCACCTTACACCATACTCCGGTTCAAGAGCTCAATGGTTAAAAACAGGAGCAGCGCATGAGATTTACCGACCAGTCCAACTTTACCGTTCGGTGTGAATGGGGCCTGCATGGGGTCACCACGCTTGCACCGATTAGCGATGTGGTCGTCATCGTGGATGTATTTTCCTTCACCACCTGCGTCGAGTTGGCCACCGCCCAAGGTGCAACAATCTACCCCTATCGCGGGGACGATGCCGCGGGATTTGCCCAGTCGGTTGGGGCCGTGCTGGCAGACAAATGGGGGGGCAGCGGCTATTCGCTCTCGCCCCACTCGCTGGTTGACCTACCGCCCGATCTACAGCTGGTCCTGCCGTCGCCCAACGGGTCCACGCTGAGCCTGGATACCGGTGCGACGCCGACACTGGCCGGTTGCCTGCGCAACTATCGGGCTGTCGCGGCTGCAGCTCAACGTCTTGGCCCACGTATCGCCGTGATCCCCGCGGGCGAACGCTGGTACCCGGATCCAGCATTGCGCCCGGCCTACGAAGATTGGGTGGGGGCCGGGGCAATTATCAGCGCGCTCGATGGACAGCTGTCGCCTGAGGCACGAGCCGCTCGCGCCGCGTTTCTCGATGCAGAGCCAATGCTCGATGACTTGATTGGCCAATGCAGCTCGGCTCGCGAGCACGTGGAACGCGGTCACCCCGGGAATGTACCCTTGGCCGCCGCGGCCGGGGTCAGCGACTGTGTCCCGCTCCTACTCAATGGTGCCTATCGGCGGCAGTAACCATGGCCACCCCAACGTGGCGCAAGCGGGTTATTTGACAGCGCCCGGTGCTCCATGCTATGCTTGGTTGCAATTGAATAAATACCACAGGTGCGCCATCCTGCCCGGATGCACGGCGCACAATGGGGGAAGCTCGGTGAAGCAAACGTGACACGACCCATGACTAGTCTTAACCAAGAATCAACGTGACACAACAGCCAGTCCGACACTGTCCCGCAACGGTAAGTAAAGATTAACGTAGAGCAGTTAGCAATTCACTGTTACTTGTTTGCCATTAATTTTTACAAGTCCGATTACCCGCCTGTGTTGTTGCTTGATCACCACCTTCGTGGCAAAGGGGGCCGAGCGTGTCACGGAAATAGATTCGACACATCGCCCGCCAATTGGCGGGCTTTTTTATTGACACGGCTTGCCTGCACGGGGCAAGCCGTTTTTTTTAGCGAAAGCAATTCATGACGAATCAAAACCCACAGGATGCACCAAGTCAGACGCCCTATGCCCGCCACATCTTTCTCTGTGTCGGCCAATATTGTGATCCGGAAGGCAAAGCACATCGACTGCACAATCTGCTGGCACGCAAGTTGGGCGCCTTGGGCCGCTACCAGAATCCACTGCGCGTCAAACGGGGCATCACCAACTGCCTGGGAGTCTGCTACAACGGCCCCCTGCTGGTCGTCTATCCCGATGGCATCTGGTATCACCATGTAGATGAAGCCCTGCT
Organism: Caldilineaceae bacterium; assembly: GCA_965228585.1. Taxonomy (GTDB): domain Bacteria; phylum Chloroflexota; class Anaerolineae; order Caldilineales; family Caldilineaceae; genus JAHBVH01. The sequence goes on along the minus strand of CBDDHX010000001.1, from coordinate 1,741,767 downwards.
CGATCGCATCATTCACGAGCACCTGCTTGGCGGCGTACCTGTTGCCGAGCATATCTTTCACCGTTTGACTGATAACCCGGCTTTGGCCGGTGTCATGGAATAAATTGAAAAGATGCTGATTGATTACTGTGCATATTATGTACTGTGCAAATTATGTAACGTGGCATTCGTAGGTGCCTACAGCAAATCACTAGAAACTTATTTTATGCAGGATTGCTTACCATGCTAGATAAGTTCGCGGACATCGATTTGCCGTCGGCTGAGTTTACACCGAATGGTTAAACGGCTGTTTCAGTAATCAGCAGACGGTCAGATCACACTGTTACAAGGAGCAAATCATGTTTACCCGTCTATTTTCCAAGCCAGCCCATCCGTTGCGCTTGCTGTTGCCACTCGCGCTGATCGGCGCGCTGATCACGGCGTGTGTGGCCCCTGCTGCCGCGCCCGCCACGACAACCACACCGGAGGCCGCGCTGGCAACCACGCCAGCTGCCGAGGTGCCCACGACCAACCGCACCGATGGTTGTGTCGAGACGTATGACGCAGCCATTGATTATTTCCCCGAAAAAGCGGAACTGACTTACACGGACGGCTTTACCGTCGACTATTTCAACAACTACAAGCTCATCACCATTGCCACACCATGGCCCGGTGCCGAGCAGGCACTGGAATATGTGCTGGTCCAGTGTGGCACGCCAGCGCCAGATGGTTATGCCGCCACGCAGATCATTGAAGTGCCGGTGCAGCGCATTGTTACCATGTCCACTTCCTACCTGCCCTTCCTAGAGCAGCTAGCGGTGCTCGATCGGCTCGTGGCCATCGACGACGCCACCTACGTCAACAACCCAACGGTGCGCGAGATGGCCGCAGCGGGCGAGATCGCGCAGATCGGATATGGTGCTGGCGTCAACGTGGAACAGCTGCTCGATCTCGCGCCCGATCTCATCATGACCTATGGCTCCGGTTCGCCCGATTATGACGCGCACCCGGTCCTGCTCAATGCCGGGCTGAACGCGGTGGTAAATGCGGAGTGGCTGGAAAATGAGCCCCTGGGTCGGGCCGAATGGGGCAAGTTCATTGCGCTCTTTTTCAACAAAGAGGCCCTGGCCAGCGAACAATTCGCCACGGTTGCCCAACGCTACGAAGAATTGGCAGCCCAAGCCGCGGCAGTGGCCGAGCGCCCGACCGTCATGACGGACAGTGAATATCAGGGGGCGTGGTATGTGGCCGGTGGCAACAGCTACACCGCGCAATATCTGGCCGACGCGGGCGCGGATTTCCTCTGGGCCGACGAAGAATCGACTGGCAGCATTCCGCTGGCATTTGAGGCTGTTTATGACAAAGCAGCCGATGCCGACTACTGGATCAATGTGGGTCTGGTTAGCTCGCTGGCCGAGTTGGAAGGCGCGGATGCCCGCTACGCGGATTTTGCCGCTTTTCAACAGGGCAATGTATGGAACAACAACAAACAGCAGAATGAGAATGGCGGCAGCGATTACTATGAAAGTGCAGTGGCCAATCCCGATCTGGTGCTTGCGGATCTGATCTCGATCTTTCACCCTGATATTTTGCCCGAACACGAAACAGTCTACTTTCAGCAGCTACAGTGAGCGTCAGAGAGAAGGCAGCCATGGCAACCACCATGCTTCCCCAAAAGCAGAGCGCACCCAATGAGCATGAAACGAGCTGGCCCCGCCTGGGTTTGCGCCGTCTGGTTTTGGTCGCGCTGATCGTGGCCATGCTCAGTGCCTTTCTGCTCAGCCTGGCCTTTGGTTCAGTGCGCATTCCCATGGGCGACGTGCTCCAGATCCTCTTTGGCGGCACACCAGCCAAAGCCACGTGGAGCACGATTGTGCTCAACTTCCGGCTGCCCAAGGCACTCACGGCGATCCTGGCCGGTGGCGCGCTGGCGGTCAGTGGCTTACAGATGCAGACGCTCTTTCGCAATCCACTGGCCGATCCCTACATTCTTGGCGTCAGTTCCGGCGCGAGCTTGGGCGTGGCGCTCGTCATGTTGAGCACGGGCGCGGCTGCAACCAGGATCGTCGGCAGCCTCGGCCTCTATGGCGATCTGGGATTGGTCTTGGCAGCGAGCTTGGGCGCGGGGCTGGTGTTGGGATTGGTCTTGCTCGTGGCGCGCCGGGTACAGAGCGTGCTGACCCTGCTCATTCTCGGCCTCATGTTTGGCTATCTCACCAGCGCGCTGGTCAGTCTGCTTATCTACTTTAGCTTGCCCGAACGCATTCAGAGCTTTAGCCTGTGGGGCGCGGGGAGCTTTGGCGGCGTCACCTGGCAACAGTTGCAGATCTTTGCGCCGGTGATTTTGCTCGGTCTGACGGTGGTACATCTGCTGCCCAAATCGCTCAACGCGCTGCTGCTGGGCGACACCTACGCACGCAGCCTGGGGGTCGATGTGAAACAGACACGGCGCTGGATCATCGGCAGCGCGGCATTGCTGGCCGGTGCCACCACCGCATTTTGTGGCCCCATTGGCTTTTTGGGGGTGGCTGTTCCTCACCTCTGTCGCACGCTCTTTAACACCGCGGATCACCGGGTGCTCGTGCCCACGTCGATGCTCTTTGGCGCAACGGTGGCGCTGCTGGCGGATCTGATTGCACAGTTGCCGGGCAGCCAGACGGTCTTGCCAGTCAACGTGATAACCTCGCTCTTTGGCGTACCGGTGATCATCTGGATGCTATTGCGACAACAGCAGCTACGTGCTTCGTTTGCAGGATAGAGCCGGAATAGAGCCGGGAAAGGTTGAAACCGAGACTATGAAAGATGCAACAGTGGATCAACAAGGCTCTTTAACCACCCATGAGCTGTCAGTGGGCTATACCCATGGTCGCCGCCAGAGTGTGGTGCTGAAAGATATTCGGGTGACCTTGCAGCCGGGAGAACTCACCTGTCTGATTGGCCCCAACGGCGCGGGCAAATCTACGCTAATGCGTACGCTGGCCGCCATGCAGCCAGCGCTGGCCGGCGCGGTGCGGCTGGGCGAGGCCAATTTGCATGAATTGCCAGCACGACGCCTCGCCCGTCAGTTGGCAGTTGTCCTCACCGAACGCATTGAAGTCGGCAACCTGTCCAGCTATGCCCTGGTTGCGCTGGGCCGCCATCCCTACACTGATTGGCGTGGACAGCTTTCGGCCCACGACGAAGCCATTGTCCAGAATGCGTTGACAACGGTGGGTGCCGCACCACTGGCGCACCGTCCGGTCAATGAACTGAGCGACGGTGAGCGTCAAAAGGTGATGATCGCACGCGCGCTTGCCCAGGAGCCGCGTGTCATGTTGCTCGATGAGCCGACCGCGTTTCTCGATCTGCCGCGGCGCGTCGAGATCATGCAGCTGTTGCACAAATTGGCGCGCGCAGAGAACCGGTCCATTCTGCTCTCTACCCACGATTTGGAGTTGGCACTGCGGTTGGCGGATCGGCTCTGGCTCTTGCCCACGGGTGGGCCGCTAACCGTGGGGCTGCCCGAAGAGTTGGCGCTCAACGGTACCTTGGCTGCCACCTTTCGCAGTGAAGGGGTCGAATTTGACAGTGGCCAGGGCACCTTCAAGGTTCATCGCCAACAGTGCGGCCCGATTGGTCTGCAGGGCGATGGCGAAGCAGCGCTCTGGACTGCCCGTGCCCTGGAACGCATCGGTTTTGAGGTGATCGACCACGACCAGACATTGCCTTTTCAAGTGCAGATCCGTGGTCAAAATGGCACCACTCGCTGGCGTACCATTACCCCCAAAACAGACGCGGAATACCACTCGCTGGCCGAAGTCATCGAGCAGTTGCGGCGCTAGTGCTCTGTTGCCATTTCAAATTCGCGGGGTTGAAAACCCGCTGCTGACAGGGAGAAGCCGCCGCAGCGGCTAGAGACAACATGCAGTGGCTGAGGCCATTTCTCTTTGTCAGCAGCCAAATTCATTCGTGCTTAAAGCAGAACTGAAAGCAGAACTGAAAGCAGAACGTCAAGTGAAGCGTCTAATTGTTGCCGCGCCGCAGAGTGGTAGCGGCAAAACCACAGTCTGCGCCGGCCTCATCGCCGCGCTGCGGCAACGGGGTCTCAAAGTCACGCCCTTTAAGGCCGGCCCCGACTATATTGATCCAACCTATCACGCGCTGGCCGCGGGCGAGCCCTGTCACAATCTGGATTCGTGGATGTTGACGCCGGAACAGATACGAGTCAGCTTTGGGCGGCGCACGCAACAGACGGAGATTGCACTGATCGAAGGGGTGATGGGGCTATTCGATGGCCATTCGGGTCACGATGACAGTGGCAGCGCCGCGCACCTCGCTCGTCTGCTCGGTGCGCCCGTGTTGCTGGTGCTGGATGTGCGGGCAATGGCCCGCAGCGCGGCCGCGATCGTCAAGGGTTTCCGAGATTTCGATCCCCAGGTACCCATTGTCGGGGTGCTGCTCAACCGCGTCGGTAGCCCCACCCATGCACGCATGGTGCAAGAAGCCATTGAATCCGCAACCGGCGTGCCCGTGGTCGGCCACCTCTGCCGGGATGAAAATTTTACCCTGCCGGAGCGCCATCTGGGCTTGATCCCCACTGCGGAGCCTGGACGGTGGCAACAGTGGGTGGATCGCGTTGGCCAAGCGGTGGCGGAAACCGTTGATCTTGATCAGCTGTTGACACTCGCCACCGCGCTACCCTTTACGGTCCCCTCCAGCGCTGATCCAGTGGCCCAGATCCAGCCCAGCAACCGTGGCGTGATCGCGGTGGCCCGTGATGCTGCATTTAGCTTTCATTACGCCGACAACCTCGATCTGCTGGCCGCGGCGGGTGCAGAGTTGGCATTCTTTAGCCCGCTGCGTGATCAGATGCTGCCGCGCGGGGCACAAGCGATCTATCTCTGTGGCGGCTTTCCCGAACTATACGCCGCCGAATTGGCTGCGAATCGTGCCCTGCACGACCAACTGCACAAGGCCCATGTCGCGGGGCTGCCCATCTATGCCGAGTGTGGTGGCTTGATCTATCTCACCGAATCGATCACCGATCTGCACGGGGTGCGCCACCCGATGGTCGGTCTGCTGCCCGGCCACGCCACCATGCAAGAACGCGTCACGCTTGGCTATCGCACCCTCTGCGCGCAGCAAAACAGTTGGCTCTGGCACAGGGGCGAACAATTACGCGGCCATGAATTCCACTACTCCACTTGGCAAGGCCACCCCCCAGATCTGCCCCATCTTTACGAGTTTCAACCAGACACCTATCGGCCAGAACCAAAGCTGGAAGGTGTACAACAGGGGTCTCTACTCGCCTCGTATACCCATCTCCATTTTCTGGCCAAGCCCGAACTGGCGACCCGCTTTGCAGCCGCGGCCAGCACGACGCCGCCCTGGAAAGGGGGCGAATAGATCATGCGATCCCATCGTGCCAACGCGCTGATGCTACTGGGCACTCATTCCAACGCGGGCAAGAGCCTGATGGCCACCGCGTTCTGTCGCATTTTGGCGCGGCGCGGGGTGCGGGTGGCGCCCTTCAAAGCACAGAACATGAGCAACAACGCTGGCGTTACCCCCATGGGGGGAGAAATGGGGCGCGCGCAAATGGTACAAGCCGCGGCCGCGGGCATCCAACCACACACGGATATGAACCCGGTGTTGCTCAAGCCGGAAGCGAGCCGCCGCAGCCAGATCGTGCTCAATGGCAAGGTCCACGGCCACATTAGCGCGGCTAACTGGACCGAGGTCAAACGGCTGTTGTGGGATGCGGTACGTGCCGCCTACGATCGGCTGGCCAGTCGCTACGATCTGATCATCATGGAAGGGGCAGGCAGCCCCGCGGAGATCAACCTCAAGGCTGGAGACATTGTCAACCTGCGCATGGCGCGCCACGCGGACGCGGCTTGCCTGTTGGTTGGCGACATTGACCGTGGCGGCGTCTTTGCCGCGCTCGCCGGCACCATGCTCCTGCTTGAGCCGCAAGAACGGGCACAGATCCACGGCTTTCTGATCAACAAATTTCGGGGCGACCCAACGCTGCTCGGCGACATTAACAGCTGGTTTCAGGCCAAGGCATTTGACGTACCTACCGTGGGCGTTGTGCCCCACCTGCCCGATCTGCAGATTCCCGATGAGGATTCGGTGGTGCTCGATCAGATGCACGCACGGTCAGGTGCTCGCGCTACCGGTGCAGACACTACCGGTGCTCGCGCTACCGGTGCAGACAAAGAATCTGTCGATATCGCGATCATCCATCTACCCCACATTGCCAACTTTGATGAGTTTGCGCCTCTGGCCAATGAGCCGGGGGTGCGCGTCCGCTATGTGCGCGATGCGGCTGCGCTTGGAAAGCCCCACGCCATCATCGTGCCCGGCACCAAGGTCACGCTGGCCGATCTGGCCTGGCTGCGCGCGCGGGGGCTTGATCGCGCGATTGGCAGCGCCCAGCAGGCTGGCGCGACCGTTGTTGGCATCTGTGGTGGGTATCAGATTTTGGGAGAGAGACTTGCTGACCCGCTGGGTATCGAAGCGCCCGCGGGGAGCCACACCCACGGGCTTCAGCTATTGGCCGTTGAAACAGACTTTCAACCGGTGAAAGAGACGAATCAGAGTCTCCTGCGGCTGGCCAATGGGACGATCCTGCGCGGCTATGAGATCCACAGCGGCAATACGACGCTACTTGCGGGTGCGCAACCACTTGGTGAGATCATCGAGCGCAATGGAGTGTCCACTCGGGTCCCCGATGGTGCCAGCACACTTGATGGCCAAATCTGGGGTTGCTATCTACATGGCATCTTTGAGAACGACTCCTTTCGACGCCTGTGGCTGGAGCAACTGGGCTGGGCCGGTACAACGCAAAGTCTGGCCGCGCTCTATGAACAAGAGTACGATCGCCTGGCCGATGCCGTGGAGGCCGCGGTGGGCTGGCCACAGATCGAGGTGCTCTGTGGGTTGGCCTAGTGCAAAGGCGATGAGACGATCGCGGCACCGCGCGGTGGTGATTCTCATTGCCTTTTTGCTTGACCGCTGCTTTGGCGACCCGCCCAACCGTTTTCATCCCGTGGCATGGATGGGCAGCCTGTTGACGTGGCTGCGCGGTCGTGCGCCCACCACGGGCCGCGCCCTTCCCTTTGCCTATGGTCTGTTGAGTGTGATCGGCGGTATGGCTGCGTGGGGCGGCGTGGGCAAGCTTGTGATCAGCGGCTGTGGCCATCTGCCGGGCTGGCTGGGGTTGCTGGTGGAGGCACTGCTCTTCAAATCCACCTTTGCGCTCACGGGGCTGGATCGGGCAGCCGCGGCGGTCGAAGCACCCCTGTTGCGCGCTGATCTGGAGCGGGCCAGGCAACAGCTACAGTGGCATCTCGTCAGCCGTGATACCGTTGAGTTAAATGAAGCGCAAGTGGCCGCGGCGACCATTGAATCGGTGGCCGAGAACGCGTCTGATGGTGTGCTGGCACCGCTCTTCTACTATGCCGTGGGGGGGTTGCCCGCGGCGCTGGGTTATCGCTTTCTGAACACTGCGGACGCGATGTGGGGCTATCGCGATCCAGCGCGCGAATGGCTGGGCAAAGCCGCGGCACGGCTCGATGATTTGGCCAATCTGCTGCCGGCCCGCTTGACCGCGCTGGCCCTCCTCTTTGGTGTCAGTGACCGTGCGAGTTGGCAGCGAGGCTGGCGCGTCTGGTGGCGCGATGCAAATTGCACGGTCAGCCCCAATGCAGGCCACCCCATGAGCGCCATGGCCGGGGTGTTGGGCGTAGAGCTGGAAAAGGTGGGCCATTACCGACTGGGCGCGGCACAAAATGCGGCCACGGCAGCAGATATTCAGCGCGCACGTGGCTTGCTCCAACGGGCAATGGTGGGTCTCTTTGGCATCGTTGCCCTGCTCTTGTGGTGGCTGGGTTCGCACAGAGACGGATAACTCATGGTACGCAGGAATCTGCCATTCCCGAGGCACGACGCAGAATGTCAGCGTTGGCACCAGTGAGCGGGCGTATCAGCAGTAAGCAGAACCGTTTGCGGCGGGGCATCCGCTTGCCGGTGCCCGGGGGGACGAACTAGCGCTTGCCAAGCTGGCTTTAGTGAATAGGCGATACGTACCCTTTGACAAGCTCAGGGCGGCACATGGCCCATGCATCAAGAGAACCGGGGCAGAAATGCATCGCACAGGTGACCTGCTCGTGGGGCGGGGTTGGGGTGTTGACACCTGTGCAACGCACTCGTTCGTCACTCCTTTACCACAGGGAACTGCCATACTGAGGCGGCACGACGAAGAATTGCAGCGCTGGCACTTTACCAAGCTAGCTTCAGTAAACGCTGCGCTTTCAACATGACATGAGTGCCCAATTGGATGCACGTAATCAAGAAAAGCAGGAGCGGAGATGACAGTGGGAGACGAGATGATTACTGATGACGTAGCAACGGAAACAATGCCGACTGGCGAAAAGAGCCAGCCTGCACCAACCATGCGTCCATATGGCCGCCAAGTGCTACTCTGCAACCACGGTGACTGTGTGGAGCCCGCGGTTGCCGAAGCACTGCACCGCCACCTGATGGGGCTTTGCCGCGCGCACGGGCTGACCAAACTACGCAATCCGCACCGGCTAAAGTGTACCCTTGCCGATTGTCTGGGTGTCTGTCAAAAGGGACCAATTCTGGTGGTCTATCCCGATGGGATCTGGTATCACAGCGTCACCGAAGCGCTGCTGGAGCAGATCTTCCAGCAACACATTCTTGCGGGACAGCCGGTAGAATCGCATATCTTCCATCGGCTCTATCCTGCCGGTGAAGAGCCGGCTTATGCCCCCACGGAACGGGCCGATCCGCCCCTCGAATTCCCCGTTGAGACGGAGACGGGCAGTGGGGAAAGGGCGCTATCCACAGCGGATGCCACGCTACTGCCCTCCGATCCAGCGGTGCCCGCCGATCCAGCGGTGCCCGACGCGGCCGCGGTCCGGGCGGCTGTGCGCCGGGCCAAGAAGAAAAAGGGATTGGTCATCGTCAACACGGGCGAAGGCAAGGGCAAGACAACCGCGGCCATTGGGATCATGACGCGCGCCTGGGGCCGTCAACTGAAGATTGGCGTGTTGCAATTTCTCAAGAATGAAAATGCCCGCTACGGCGAGATCAAGGCCGCAAAGCGCATGGGTGATATTGACTGGATCGCAACCGGAGATGGTTGGACGTGGACCAGCGCTGATCTGGATGAGACGGTGGCGCGTGCGCGCCATGCCTGGTCAGTTGCCCAGGAGCGCATTCTCAACGGCGGCTACGATCTGCTGATCCTCGACGAGTTCACCTATCCACTGCACTATGGCTGGCTCGACAGCAACGCGGTGTTGGCCTGGCTGGAAGCGCACAAACCGCCCATGCTGCACCTGATCATAACCGGGCGCTATGCACCGCGCAATCTCATTGACTTTGCCGATCTGGTGACCGAGATGCGCGCGATCAAACACCCCTTTGCCGAACAGAGCATTCGTGCACAGGCAGGGATCGAATATTGATGAAGCAGCCAAATCATGCTGATGGCCCATGCGCCCACGACTATCCCTGTCCACTCGATTTTGCCGCGGCCTGGCATGCCTGTACCGCCCAAGACCCGGATCACCGGGGTGACGCCGCGGTGGATCTCGCCTATTGGCAGCGCCATGCGAGTGGCTATGACCAGCATTCCCACTCCCCCGGCCACTACGAAGCAACCCTGGCCGCGATCCGGGCACGGGTGCGGCCCACCGACACGTTGCTCGACGTGGGGGCCGGGGCTGGACGCTTTGCCTTGCCGCTGGCCGATCACGTTCAACGGGTTACCGCGCTCGACCACGCCCGTCCCATGCTCGATCGAATTGAGCAGAAGATGCGCCGACAGCAGATCCGCAATATTGATCTGGTTGAGAGAGCATGGGAAGCGGCCAATATCGCGCCACATGATGTCGCGCCACATGATGTCGCGCCACGTGATGTCGCGCCACACGATGTAGTGTTGGCGGCATGGTCGCTCTATCGGCTGCCAGATATTCTGGCGGGCGTACACAAGCTAGTCGCGGCGACCCGTCGCGTCTTGCTCATCGTCTCTGGCGCGGGCCATTCCTTGCACCACGATCCGCTGCTCCATGCCATCTGGCCCAACCATCGAGAGCGAGACACGCCCATGCACCTCTACTTTCACGGGGTGTTCTGGCAAGCTGGTGTTCACGCCGATCTGGTGATCATTAACGAGCGTCGCCATCTGCACGCGCCCACGCCACTGGCCATGGCCCAACAGTTGGCCCCGGCTCAGGCGACAACAAGCGAAATCGTACAGCTCGCCAGTGCGCTGACGCCCCGGCTGCTCCCAAGTGAGCATGGTTGGTGCTACGAACAGCTCATGCCTGTGGGGCTGTCGATCTGGCAGGCAACGGAGTAGGATCCACAGCGCGTCTGGTCTACCCGAAGGCATTTTGCAGCTGGCACTGCTGCACGCTCTCTACCAAGTTGACGCGCACGTGGAGCGCAGCTCGCACACCGGCAGGTTGCCGATCCGTAGACCCTTGGCAAACGGCAGCAATGGATGTTGCGCTTGGATCAAAAACCCGAGACGAAGATCATGGTGCGCGCTGTTGCGTTGCGGGCCCCAATCAACCGAAGAACAAGTGGATGATGAGTATTCATGCATAAAGAAATTCGCCGCCGCAATATGGTGGAACGACTGGATGGTCGGATGGTCAATGCCGGACGACTACGGGGGATGTTGCTGATTTGTGTCAACGGCTGCTGCTGTGGCCTGACCGATCGTGGCTTTGCGCCCGTGGATACGGATCTTTACCATGCCGAGTGGGAACGGCGCAAATTGCGCAACAAGATCCACCTCAACCAGAGCGGCTGCCTGGGGCCTTGTGTGCTTGCCAACGTGGCCATGCTGCTGATCGATGGTCACCCCCACTGGTTTCACTCGGTCAATGACAATGCAATCGTGGTCGCAATCTATGACTACATCGAGCAGCTGCTTGAAGAGCCCGCGGCCCCGCTGCCTGCGTTGCTCCGGCCCCACAGTTTCAACGGCTTTGCGTGGGACGGCGCACAGGTGGCACCGGTGCTTCCCGCGGCGCCCCCCCCACCAGCAGCCACCGCGGGCGAAGGCGTCCTGCTGCTCAGCCAGGCCGACACTGATCTGCTCACGCTGCAGCAGGCCCAAAAGCGCCTACCCACGGACTTTGCGCCAGTGCAAGGCGCGCACGTGGGGCGATTGACCGACGACGACGCGGTTGATGCGCTGCTCGATCAGCTATTGCCCAAGGCCCAAATCGTCATTGCCCGGCTCCACTCGACGCGCTCATTCGAGCACGGGTTGGCACGGCTGCAAACGTGGGCCGCGGCCACCGACAGCTTCTTGCTCTGCCTGCCCGCGGTCGAAGCGTTTGACCCGGATCTCATGGGCCGCTCGACCGTTGGCGTGCCCTTGGCCCAGGCGATCAGCACCTATTTCCAATGTGGCGGTGCGCAGAACCTGGCCCACGGGCTGCAATGTTTGAGTGACCACCTGCTCGTCACTAGCTGGGGCTTTGAACCGCCGGAGGAGCTGCCCTTGCATGGGCTCTACCCGGCAACCGCTGCAGGAGCAGCCGATGGGAGAGAACCCCGCGCCACCGTTGGCCTGCTCTTCTATCGCGCTCACCTGCTCGCGGGCAATACCGACTTTATCGACGCGTTGATCGCGGCACTGGAAGCACGCGGCCTGGCGGTGCGCGCGGTCTTCACCCAATCACTCAAGGAGACGAACGCAGCAGGGATGCCCATCGCGCTCCAGCTGCTGCAAGCAGCCGGCGCGGTTGATGTGATCATCAGCACATTGAGCTTTGCCCTCGGTGATACCACCGGCGTGCTGGCCAAGCTCGATGCGCCCATTGTACAGGCGCTGACCAGCAGCAGCGACCACGCGGCGTGGCAGCGCAATGGCCGCGGGCTGGGGCCGCTGGACACCGCCATGAATGTGGCGATCCCCGAATTCGATGGCCGGCTGATTGGGGTGCCCATCTCCTTCAAAGAGACACTACCCGATGGCAGTGCCCGCTACGCGCCTGACCCCGAACGCATCCAACGGTTGGCCGGGTTGGTGGAACGGCTGACAATCCTGCGCCACAAGCCCAATGCCCAAAAGCGGATCGCGTTTGTCTTTACCAACAGCGCGGCCAAGGCCGCGCGCGTCGGCAATGCCGTGGGGCTCGATGCGCCCGCGTCGCTGCTGGATCTGTTGCGGCAGATGCGCGACCAGGGCTATGGCTTTGGCGATCTACCCGCCACCAGTGATGAACTACTCTTGAGCCTCATCGACCGCTGTTCCTATGACACCACTTGGTTGACCGACGCCCAGTTGGCGCGGGCCCACCAATTACCAGTCAGCCAGTATGACCGGTGGTTTGCTGCGATCCCAGCAGCAAATCGCGGGGCCATGGTGCGTCAGTGGGGCAACCCGCCGGGCAAGGCATATGTGCACGGGGACAACTTTGCGCTGGCCGGGCTCGAATTTGGCAACGCGTTCGTTGCGCTGCAGCCACCGCGCGGCTACGACATGGACCCCGACGCGATCTATCATCAGCCTGATCTGCCGCCGCCCCACAACTATCACGCGCTCTATCGTTGGCTGCGCGATGAATGGCGGGCAGACGCGATTGTTCACCTGGGCAAACATGGTACGCTCGAGTGGCTGCCGGGCAAGAGCGTGGGCCTGAGCGCCGAATGTTTCCCCGATCTCTTCCTTGGCGATCTGCCGCTGATCTACCCCTTCATCATCAATGATCCGGGGGAAGGCAGCCAGGCCAAACGCCGCGCCCACGCCACCATCATCGATCACATGACGCCGCCGATGACTAGTGCCGGGGCCTATGGCGCGCTGGCCGAATTGGCCCAACTGGTCGATGAATATTACACCGCGGAGCAGCTCGATCCAGCCAAGTTGCCCCTGCTCCAACGCCAGATCTGGGAGGTGATCGAGCGCAACCGGCTGGACGACGATCTGCAATACATTCTCAAGGCAGACCACGGCGACCACAGTCACGACTGGGATGGTGAATTTTTGGAGGATGGCACACCGACTGCGTTTGCCGAGCTACAGGGTGCCCAAGTTGCCCACCTGCTCGAAGACATTGAAGGCTATCTCTGTGAGCTGACCGGTGCACAGATCCGCGATGGTCTGCATATTCTCGGCTACATGCCCAGCGGAGACCAACTGACCGAACTGCTCTACCACTTGCTCAAGCTGCCCAACATTGAAGCGCCGAGCCTGCCGGAAACGGTGGCACGGCTCTGGGGCGCAGCGTGGCGCGCGCTGCAGGATAACCCCGGCAGCCGACGCTCCGAGCAAGTCGATGACATTAGGACCAATGCCGATCTCATTGCGCGGATCGAGGAAGTGTGCAAAACGTTGCTCGGCCAGATGGCCGCGGCGGATTGGGATGTGGAACGAGTGGAAGAAGTAGCGACGGCGTGGAGCGCGTCCCTGCCCACAGAGCGGCTCAGCGGGGATGAACAGGACGCGCTATTTACCATCCTCCGCTACGCCTGCACCTTTATCGTGCCAAAGCTGCGCGTGGGCGCGGCGGATGAGATCCGCCACCTGATCCACGCGCTCAATGGGGGCTATGTGCCGCCGGGGCCAAGTGGTGCACCAACACGCGGCATGGCCCATCTGTTGCCCACGGGACGCAATTTCTATGGCGTTGATCCGCGTGCATTGCCGACGGTGGCGTCGTGGCAAGTGGGGCAAGGGTTGGCTGACAATTTGATCCAGCGCTATCAGCGCGAAGAAGGCCGCCATCCCGAGAGCGTCGGTATTAGCATCTGGGGCACGAGCGCCATGCGTACCGCGGGAGATGATATTGCCCAGGTGTTGGCGCTGCTGGGGGTGCGGCCACGCTGGCAACAGGCCAATCGTCGTGTTACCGGCATCGAGCTGATCCCGCTGGCTGAATTGGGCCGGCCACGCATTGATGTGGTCTGTCGCATCAGTGGCTTCTTCCGCGATGCCTTTCCCCACCTGATCACGCTCATTGATCAGGCTGTGCAGGCGGTCATCGATGCCGATGAACCGCTCGACCAAAATTTTGTGCGCAAACACACCCTGGCCAATGAGCGCGCGCTGCGGCTGGCCGACCAGAGCGGGCCTGATGCCAGCGAACGGGCACGCTATCGCATCTTTGGTTGCAAACCGGGCAGCTATGGCGCGGGCATTCTGCCGCTCATCGACGCCAAAAATTGGCAGAGCGACGCCGACTTTGCCCGCGCCTATCTGACGTGGGGCGGCTATGCCTACAGTAGCAATGCGCAAGGGATTCCCGCGGAAGATGAATTTGCGGGTGCACTGGCAACGGTGCAGGTGGCAACCAAGAATCAGGACAACCGTGAACATGATATTTTTGATAGCGATGACTATCTGCAATATCACGGCGGCATGATTGCAACGGTGCGTGCGCTAACCGGCCAAAATCCGCGTCGCTACTTTGGCGACAGCAGCGACCCTGGCCGTGTCAAGACGCGTGATCTGCGCGAAGAGGCCCGGCGAGTCTTTCGCAGCCGCGTGGTCAACCCCAAATGGCTCGCGAGCATGCGCCGCCACGGTTACAAGGGCGCGCTGGAGGTGGCGGCCACGGTCGACTACCTCTTTGGCTACGACGCCACCGCCGAAATCCTGGAAGATTGGATGTATGGCAAGGTGGCAGAAGAATTTCTGCGCAACGAGGAGATGCAACAGTTCTTTGCCGAGAGCAATCCATGGGCATGGCAGGCCATTGCCGAACGGCTGCTAGAGGCGGTCGAGCGGGGCCTGTGGCAAGATCCTGATCCGCTCGATCTGGAGCTGTTGCAGGCGGCGAAGGAATTGGGATTGGAAGAGTTGGCGCGACGATGACAGGAGAGCCAACAAGTCGTTTGATTCAACCACGTGCCGAAGTGTTGAGCGTGCCCCCGGCCATTCATGGTGCGCTGGATTACAACGAGCTACAGCAGCAAAAGTTATCACCCGTCGATGTGATTGACTTTAGCGAGAACAGCAATCCCTTTGGCCCTTCGCCCGCTGTCCACGCGGCAATGACAGCCACCGATCCGGCGCGCTACCCCGACCGCGAGTCTCTGACGCTGCGCGCAGAGCTGGCCGAACAGCTTGGGGCCGCGCCCGACGAGATCCTGGTGGGCAACGGTGCGGCTGAGCTGCTCTGGCTCATTGCGTTTACCTACGTGGAGCGGGCGGATCGGGTGCTGATCCTTGGGCCAACCTTTGGTGAGTATGCGCGTGTGGCCAGGCTAATGGGGGCCAACGTGCTGGAGTGGCAAGCAGACGAATCGATAGAGTTTGCGGTTGACGTTGCCGCGACAGCGCGGCAGATCGAGCAGGTTCAGCCCAAGCTAATCTTTCTCTGCAATCCCAATAATCCCACGGGCACGATCATCGATCCGGCAGCGGTTGCGGCGTGGGCCAAAGCCGCGCCAACAACGCTCTTTGTAATTGACGAGGCATACCGTGCCTTTGCGCCGGGGTTAACTTCGCTCTGTGGCTGGCGGCTGCCCAATCTGTTGGTCGTGCATTCGTTAACCAAGGAGTATGCGCTGGCGGGGCTGCGGTTGGGCTACGTGGCTGGGCCACCGTCCTTGATCACCCCGCTGCGTGGGGCCGCGATCCCGTGGAGCGTCAACGCGGTGGCACAGGCTGCGGGCGCGGCCGCGCTGGCCGATCCGGCACACCTGCAACAGACGCTGACGGCCTTGCAGGTGGCCAAGGGAACGCTCGTGCAGGATTTACACCTGCTCGGTCTGTCGCCCCTGCCATCACAGACCCACTTTCTGCTGTTAAATGTAGGCAACGGCGCGGCGTTGCGTCAACAGCTCCTTGCCCACAGGCTGGTGGTACGGGATTGCGCCTCGTTTGGGCTACCCGCGTATGTGCGCATTGCCACGCGCCGGCCAGCTGAAAATGAACAGCTACTGGCGGCACTGCGCGAGTTGAAAGCAGCCGCAGCGCAATGAGTGAGCGGTGCTACCAAAGTGCAGGCTTCACCTGCGATTTTTATCCAACAACGAAGAGGAAATTCATGAGATTGTTGCAATGTTTGATGACAGTGCTAGTTTTGGGAGCGGTGGGTTGCGTGCCGGTGCAACCGCCCTTACAGAGTGAAGGAGCACCCCAAACCGATGCCCCCGCAACTGCCATGGCCGATGCCAACCGGACCGCTGGCTGCGTGGAGACGTATGACCCAACCGTCGATTATTTTCCCGCCAAGGTGACGCCCGCGTACGCGGTGGGCTGGACCGTCGAATATCACAACCACTACAAGGTGGTGACGCTACCGACACCGTGGAACAACGCGGCCGAAACATTTGAATATCTGCTGGTTCAATGTGGCACACCAGCCCCCGACGGATATGATGATACACCCGTGATCCAGGTGCCGATTGAGCGGATTGTCACCATGGCGAGTTCACAACTGCCCCACCTGCTCAAATTGGATCGGCTCGACAATCTGGTTGGCCACGAGAGCTTCAAATATGTCAACACGCCCGAAGTGCGGACGCTGATTGAATCTGGAAAGTTGGTGGAGATTGGCAGCGGCGCGGATGTCAATGTTGAAGTGGCCATTGAGACTGACCCCGATCTGATCATGCCCTTTGGCATGGGCAACCCGGAACGCGACGCGCACCCCAAGCTATTGGAGGCGGGGCTGCCGGTGGTAATCAACGCCGAATATATGGAAACGTCGCCATTGGGTCGTGTCGAATGGATCAAATTCATGGCGCTCTTTTTCAATGAAGAGGCGCGTGCAAACGCAAGCTTCAATGGCACGGCCGACCGTTACAATGAGATGGCCGCGATTGCCCGTGCTGTCAAAGAGAAGCCGACCGCGTTTACCGGGATCCCGCGGGGTGATACGTGGTACGTCTCTGGCGGACGTGGCTACGTGGCTCAATTTTTGGCCGATGCGGGCGCGACCTATCTGTGGGCGGATGATGTGTCAACCGGCAGCACACCCCTGGCAGTCGAAGCGGTGTACGATCAGGTTTTTGATGGTGCCTATTGGTTCAATACTAGCTCTTGGACAACGCTGGCCGACGCAGTGGCCGCGGATCCGCGGTTGGCCGATTTGGCTGCATTCCAGCGTGGCAATATCTATAACAACAATGCTCGGGTCAACGCGAGCGGTGGCAACGATTATTGGGAGAGCGGGTTGGCCAATCCCGATGTGATTCTCGCTGATCTAATTAAAATCCTGCACCCGGAGTTGTTGCCGGACCATGAGTTGGTGTACTATCAACAGCTGGCCCCGCTGGAGGAGTGATGCGCGGCCAGTGCGGGTGGCTACAGGGCGGTAAACCTCTCTGTGGTTGCTCTGTTGAAATTTACCGGAAAATCGCAGAGTAAATGCGCAGATCTACTCAACTCTTCATTGGGTTCACATATCTTCATTGGGTTCACATAAGGAGCGTGCCGTGCAGTTACTGCAAACAGCAGATTATGCAAAGATGAGCCAAGCAGCCGCGGATTGGGTGGTTGCAACTGTCGAGGCCGAGCCAACCGCGACCGCCATCTTTCCCACGGGGAAAACCCCGGTGGGTCTCTATGCAGAACTGATTGCGCGCCGGGAACGGGGTCAATTTGATCCATCGGCGCTGCGCATCTTTGTGCTTGATGAGTATGTGGGGATTGGCGCGACAGACGACCGCTCGCTGGTGGGTTGGCTGTGGCGCACGCTCTTTACGCCGCTGGGCATCCGGCAGACGCAAGTAATGCCGCTGGCCGGTGACGCAGCAGATCCGGTGGCGGCCTGTCGGGCCTACCATGCAGAGATCGGCGCGGCCGGGGGGCTGGATCTTGCGATCCTGGGGCTGGGACCGAATGGTCACATTGGCTACAACGAGCCACCTGCCACCGCCACCGCGACCACGCGCGTGCTCGAGCTGAGCGCATCGAGCTTGGCGACTTGTGCACGTGATTGGGGTGGTCGCGAGCGCCTGTTGCCCCAGGCGATGACGGTGGGCATGGATCTGCTGTTGGCTGCACGCCAGAAATTGCTGATCGTATCGGGCGCGCAGAAGCAGGGCATTTTGCACGCAAGCCTCTACGGACCCGTGTCGCCGGCTGTTCCGGCGTCCTACCTGCAAGAGGCCGCTAATGTCACGGTCATTGCTGACGCAGCAGCAGTCGGGCGGGTGGCGTGATGGCATGGTTTCCGCATCGAGCAGCGCCCGTCGGTCACGAACAGCCACCAACCGAATGACGTGCGCTCGACGGATTGCGTGAGTTTCAGAAGTCAACCATGTGCGCTTCGCCGTGCACAACCCACTAGTAGATCCCGGCACAAATAAGCCCATGGCAACCTGACCGATTCACGCAAGTAGCTTGGGTTTGTTTACCGCCGTGGTATTTACGCCACACTGAATTAGTCTGTTTGTAGAAAGGGAAGTTATGCCGCGATTGACGAAGATTTACACCAAGGGTGGTGATAAAGGCACCACTGCACTGGGGGGCGGCCAACGGGTGGCCAAGGATGATCTGCGTGTGGCTGTCTATGGCACCGTCGATGAACTCAATTCACAGATCGGCGTGGCGCTGGCAATGGGATTGGTCGAGCGCCTTGCCCAGGAACTGTGGCAGATCCAGAACACGCTCTTTGATCTGGGTTCGGATCTCTGCTTTCTGGAAGAAGACAAAGAAAAGTGGTCACTCCCACAGATCGAGGCGCGCCACGTGCAGAAATTGGAATCGTTGATCGATGAACTGACCGCGGTGGTGGGGCCGCTGGAAAACTTTATCTTGCCCGGTGGCAGCGTGGGCGCGGCGCAGCTGCACGTGGCTCGCACCGTCTGTCGCCGGGCCGAGCGGGATGCCGCCACGCTGGCACGTGAGCAGGGCATTGGCGAGCATGTGATCAGCTATCTCAACCGCCTCTCCGACGCGCTCTTTGTCATGGCTCGATTCGAGAACCACCAACGCAAGGTGGCTGAACCGCTCTGGCAGCCGGGGCAATCGTGAGAGCACTCAGCAGATGCTCGGCCCACAGCCCATCCTGAACCTGGTACTATTGGGCGTACATACCACGGCGGAAATCAAGCCCAAGCGACTTGAATGAAATGGGTACCTTTGCTAGCGGCTTGTTTACGCCGGGATGTACTAGCCAGACTTGGCCGTGAAAACAGCCGTGGTCCGGGCCGGAACAGTGACCACACCGTGGTCATCATCGACGGTGGCATTGAGCACGATCTCATCCCCGGCGTGGCAGAGCGCGGGGTGCAGGGTCAACCCGAGTTGCTGCCAATCGGGTTTGTGGAAGCGCTGCGTGTGCGTGGTGGCATTGAAGATCACCACGATCAATTTATGTTTGGGATCCAGACAGGGCAGCCCATCGATCTCGCTGGCAATGCTCATGGCGATCAAGCCGGGGATCTGTTCGGGGCCAGTGTTGTGAAAAGCCACGCGCGCGATCACATCCGCGGCCGTGCGCAGCCGGAAGAGTGGCGAACTCTTGCGAATGGTCAGCAGCGCACGCAGGTAACTGACACAGCGGCCAATGGCCTGTTGATCGGCTCGCAGCGCAGGGTTGGCGAGCAGCGGCTTCATCAGCTCGGCATCATCGCCCACTTCCAGCGGCAGCCCCACGCCAAAGTTGTTAAATGAATAGTCCCAAAAGATCCGGTTGAACCAGTCGCCGCTGTTGTAGCTGTCCCGCTCCAACGACTTGGAACGCAGCAGTTCGATCCCGGCGTGCAGAAAGGGCACGCCCTGTGCCAACAGCGTCAGCGCTAACCCCAGATTCTGCACGCGCACCCGCTCGGCCATCGGCGTATCCAGCGGCAGTTTATAGACGTTGTTGTCATAGAAGGTCTGATTGTCGTGCGCTTCGATGTAGATCACATTTTCGCGCGGATCAAGGTTGTAGCCGGTTGCGCCGCCATAGTAATCAATATCCCAGCCGCGGGTCAATTCACCGTTGGCCGCCTCAAAGGTAAAATCGGCCAGATTGCCCGCCAGCCCGACCCGGATCTGATCGCTGAGGGTGAGCAAGGCATCGCGCTCCCAATCGTGGCCCCAATTCTCCGCGTTGGGCGCATACCAAAGCCCGTTGACGAAGCCCTGGTTGGCAATGAGTTCACTCCCGCTGTCAAAGGGACGCCCGCCGCGCACCGCGTTGCGAAAGCGATCATTAAAGTTGCCAATGCCCGTGCCGTTGAGGTTGAATTGGGTGGCATTGATTCCCCGTGCGTTGTGGGCCACCTCGCCAAAATCCCACCCCTCGCCATAGATGTAGAGCGATGGATCAATGGCCGCCAACATTGCCTGCACGTGCAACATGTTCTCCTTCATGTGGTGGCCCATGAGATCAAAGCGGAACCCATCCACCCCATAGTGCTCAACCCAAATGCGCAGCGAATCGAGCATTAGTTTCTCCATCATTCGATGTTCGGTGGCGGTGTTGGCACAGCAGGTGCTCGTTTCAATGCCTCCCTCGGCATTGAGCCGATGGTAGTAGCCGGGCACGATCTTGTCCAACACCGAACGGGGTGCCTGCCCCCCATCGAGGGTGTGGTTGTAGACCACATCCATCACCACCCGCAGCCCCACCTCGTGTAGCGCCAACACCATCTGGCGAAATTCAAGAATACGTGCCGTGCCATTGGCATCGGTGGCGTAGGAGCCTTCGGGCACCGCGTAGTGGTAGGGATCATAGCCCCAGTTAAAGCCATCGACCTCTTGGGCCACGGCCACGGCCTCCGCTTGCGCGCTGGAATTGGGCGGTGCCGCGGGGATCGCTGGCTCCTGTCGCGCCTGTGGATCATCGTCCACCGTGGCAAAATCAAAGACGGGCAGCAGATGGAGGTGGGTCAGCCCTGCGTTGGCCAACCCCTGCAAATGTTGCATGCCATCGGATGTCATGACCGTGAACGCGCCATATTTGCCGCGCAAAGCCGCGGGCACGGTGGCATCGTTGCTGCTGAAATCGCGCAAGTGCAATTCATAGAGCGTGATGTCAGTGTGCGCGGCGAGCGGGGGTTTACCCTGTTCCAGCCACCCCGGCGGATAGAGGGCCGGATCCGCCAAATCGACAATCAAACTACGGGTGCTGTTCATGGCCAGCCCAACCGAATAGGGGTCGGTTACCAAATTGCGCTCGACACGACAGGTGGTGGGTACAAAGACAGTAACTTCATAGAGATAATAGGTACCGAGCCACGCACAGCCACCGCTCGCTGTCCAGGTGCCACCGGGGCCGGGCTGCATGGCAATCACTTCACGGGCGGGCCCACTCTCTGCGTCAAAGAGATGGAGCGCCACCGCCTGTGCCGTCGGTGCCCAGACGCGCAAGGTTACCCCCGCTGGCTCGACAGCCACCCCCAGATCACCGTCATGGGCGAACAGATCGTCCAACACGCCAGGGATCTGCAATGCCGTCGCGTTGATCACCAGGTCATCCAGCACCAGCGCCACAACCAATTGCCCTCGCAAGAGGGTCGGGATCTCGGCGTGCAGCGCGAGGTCGAGCCGAAAGGCGGTGTAGTGGCGCAGGTGTGGAAAGCGTTCCAGCAATGTATTCCCCACCCCTGCAGCCGCGTGGTGCAGCGGGATAGCTTTGCCGCCGGTCACTTTACCGGCCTTGATGCCCAGCCCGCCGTGAGGCGCATGGTAGAGCAGAATGCTCATCTCGGGCGCGTACTCAACATCCCAGACGATAAAGTCGCGACTGATCCAGTGGGCGCGCTGGCGGCGCAAGTTGCCTGCACTGACCTGCCCCGGCAGCTTGGGCTGCACAAAGTATTGGTCGGTATCATCATCGGCAATCTGCCACACTTCATTTTGCCCTTCCACGATCCGCAAGAACTGATCCGGCCCTGGATCTTTCTTGTCGCCCCGATGGATCAGGTATGCCAGCTCGGTGGCACCCGCGGTCAATGGCACCACAAAGACAATGCCAAATTCATCGACGCTGGTGGGGCGCAGGGGCTCGTGCCAGGATGGAGTGGGCGTTGCCGCGCCCGTCCAGACATGTAGCCCCCAAAAGTCCGCGGCGTTGGGGCTGGTCGAGTCGCCATAATCGCCATCCGCACGGTGATAGTGAATTACCGCTGTACGCGCGATCGGCTGTTCAACGACGGTAGCATGGGGCGCGGTGGCATTGGATGCAGTCACGGTGATCTCCTTCGGGAACTCGAACAAACGAACAGATTCTTTACGCTATTGTAACGTAAATTTCACGAGCGATACCACGGCACGACGGAGTGCGTTGCACAGGGGGGCAAGCTACCTGCTTTGGCCCCCAATCATTTCACCCGTGCGATGCACGCAACCGATCCTACTTGGGCCGACTGGAGGCGCACAAAAATATGTCTGGGGGCGCTGTCCGCCCCGGCATGAATGAACGGGGCTAGCAAACGACGCAGGCTGAAGCCCCTCTGTTTAACATTCGCCCGGTGTGTCCCTCATAGAAAAAACAGATAGAGCTTGCACCTTGCACAGTGCGCATTCTCGCATGCGCATGTCCAGCGTTAAAGAACGCTGATTCCACCACTGGGCAACGGTTGCATGTGTCGTCTATTAGCCGCGGTTGCGGGGCAAGAAGTAGAGGGGAGATGGCGAGGGCATTTCGCCCACCGGCACATCGATTAGCACCGGGCGTTCCGCGGCAAATGCCTGCTCGATCGTCTGCTCCAGTTCGTCGGCATTGTGGGCCCGCAGCCCCACCGCGCCAAAGGCTTCGGCCAACTTCACGAAATCGGGATTTTCCAAATCGGTGGCAATGACACGGCCACCGTGATCCTGTTTTTGCATGCGCTGCACATTGCCATAGGCGCCGTCGCTGAAGACCACGTGGACCAGGTTGATCTTGTGTTTCACCGCGGTCGATAGCTCCTGTACCGTGAAGAGGAAGCCACCATCGCCCGAAATAGAAAGCACTGGTTTGTCGGGGTTGGCCACCTTGACGCCAAGGCCGGTTGCATAGCTCCAGCCGAGGGTACCTTGATAGCCTGGCGAGACGTAGGTGCGTGGGTGATAGAAGGGAAACTCGGTGCGGCTCGCATAGCCGACTTGCGTCAGATCATCGACGAAGAACCCGTCATCGGGCAGGGCGGCGCGCATGGCCTCGATGAATGAGATCTGCGGTTCAATTGCCGCGGCGCGACTCTGTAATTCCGCCTTGATAGCTTCCATTTCCGCGCGGCGCGAAGCACGGCTCACCCCAGCCTGTTGCAGTGCATCGACCAGCCGAGGCACCACCTCTTCGCAGCGGGCCACAAAGCCGACCGCGGGTGCTGCCACGCGGTGATGTTCGGCGGGATCAATGTCGACACGTATGATCTTGAGCTGATCATCAGTGCCCCAGCCCATCATGGGTCGGGTGAGACGGCTGCCCAGTGTCAGCACCACATCGGCCTCGCCCCAGAAATGGTGGCCCGCGGTGACACGCATGGCGAGGGGATGGCGGCTGCTCAGAATGCCGTGACCACTGCGCCCGGAGACCACCGGCGCTTGCAACAGGTCGGCCAATGCCTCGACAGCCGGCGCGGCCTCGATCGCGCCCGACCCCACAAAGATCAGCGGATTTTTGGCCTTTTGCAAAAGTTCGGCCGCGGCAGTCAACGCATCCTCATCAACCGGTGGGTGGTGGACGGGGAGATCGACGCGGGTTAGATCCACCGCCACCTTGCTGGCGAGTACATCGGGTGCGCATTCCAGCCCAACCGGTCGCGGGCGGCCAGTGTGCAACTGCTGAAACGCGGTGGCCACCAGTGCCGGGGCCGCGGCTGGATGCTCGATCCGCTCGGCCCATTTGGTCAAGGTTTTCAAGATGCCGATCTGGTTGGGGATCTCGTGGAGCAGTCCGTAGCCCTGATTGATTGAATCGGACTGAATCTGGCCAATGAGGGCAAGAACTTTGGCGTTGGTGCTATAGGCGGTTGCCAGCGCCGCGGTGGCATTGAGAAAGCCAGGCCCAGGCACAACGCTAAAGACACCCACCCTCTCGGTGGAGAGGGCATAGCCCAACGCCATGTAGGCCGCACCCTGTTCGTGGCGGCTGTGGATCACCCGCAGCTTGTCCCGGTTGTCATAGAAGGCGTTGAAGAGATGGTCGCTCTGAACGCCGGGCAGTCCGAAGATCGTGTCCACACCCTGTGCGAGCAGCGACTGCACCAGCGCCTCGCCCCCCGTTACCTTTGCCATACAGTCCCCTTTGCTGAGTCTCTCGTAGTGAGTAACCTGATTTTTTGTTGAACGCTCGATTGGGCCAGTAGGCTGAACCGCAGAAAAGCGGGTCATCATCAGCCGTAATTGGCCATGGGCCAGCGGTCAGCCACGCTGCCAAGCATATAATAAAAGCAGACAATTCGCCAATGTCGATGTTATTTCTCGTGTGATTTCCGGTGTTATTTTGCGTCACTGTTGCAATGCGGTTTTCAATTGGCGGACCTGCTGTTGCGGCAGCTTGCACAATTCAGATCCCCTGTTTACCATACGGAACAGTGAAAAAGAACAGATCAATCAACCTAAAGGAGCAGAGCAGATGAAGACCATTCGTTGGGGCATTATTGGCTGTGGCAATGTAACCGAGGTAAAGAGTGGGCCGGGGCTGCAAAAAGCCACCAACTCGGCGCTGGTTGCGGTGATGCGCCGTGATGGCGATTTGGCGCGCGATTATGCAGAGCGCCACGGCGTCCCCCGTTGGTATGACGATGCCGCGGCGCTCATCAACGATCCCGAAGTGGACGCGGTCTATATTGCCACGCCCCCCAACGTCCACCAGGAATACACGGCAGCGGTGGCTGCCGTGGGCAAGCCCGTCTATGTGGAAAAGCCGATGGCGTTGAATCACAGCGAATGTTTGGCCATGGTCGATGCGTGCAAGGCGGCTGGCGTGCCGCTGTGGGTCGCCTATTATCGGCGGGCGCTGCCGCGTTTTCTCAAGGTCAAAGAGCTGATTGAGAAGGGTGCAATCGGAGCACCACGGACCGTCTCGATCACCTTCTATCGCAATTGGTCGCCACCGGCGGATGGCACATTGCCGTGGCGGGTACAGCCTGCAATCGCAGGGGGTGGCTTCTTTGTGGATCTCGCCTCGCACACGTTTGATTACCTCGATTATTTTCTGGGGCCGGTCACACAGGTGGAAGGGCACGCGGCCAATGTTGCTGGCCATTACGCGGCCGAGGACACGGTGGTCTGTAGCTTTGCCTTTGGGTCGGGCGTGCATGGCGTGGGGCTGTGGAACTTTGCCAGTTACGATGCGCTCGATCAGACCGAGATCATCGGTGATCGGGGCAAGCTCACCTTTTCATCCTTTGGTACCGAAGCGATCCGGCTGACCACCAAGGCAGGCATTACCGAGTTTCCCGAGCCGACGCCCGATCACGTGCAGCAACCGCTGATCCAGACGATTGTCGATGAACTGAATGGCAAAGGCCATGCACCCAGCAGCGGCGAGAGCGCGGCCCGCACCAATTGGGTGATGGATCAGCTGCTGCAGGGTTATTACCAAAAAGAGGATTAAATTTTGGCTGTTTGTCCTCTGCCTCAAAACTGTTACAATAGGGCTGTTACAATCGGAGCGTCACGGGAAAATACAGATGGAAACTGGCGAATCAGTTGACGGCAGCGCCGCCAGCCATTGGCACAGGGGCAAGCCCCTGCCACCGGTGCAATTGCGGGTTCGCCCAACCGAGGTGTTCTGTGTCGCGTGAGCAACACTGGTGTTCTGTGTCGCACGAACAACACTGGTGTTCTGTGTCGCACGAGCAACACTGGTGTTCTGTGTCGCACGAGCAACACCGGTATTCTGTGTCGCACGAGCAACACTGGTGTTCTGTGTCGCACGAGCAACACTGGTGTTCTGTGTCGCACGAGCAACACTGGTGTTCTATGTCGCACGAGCAACACTGGTGTTCTGTGTCGCGCCAGCAACACCATGAACCATCATCATCCCAACTGTGCAATCGAATCACGCAACCCACGGGCCAAAGTAGGCTCTGTTTGAAAACGGGACTGCTACCCCTTCGGTAGACCACGAAAAATCAACCGTTTTCAAGCCCACCGCACCATAGATTCGCAACATGAAGGAGTGCAGCACCGATGCAAGAAAGCCACACCGCGGTCATTGAACGTAATGTTCGCTGGCAGGGGGAATTTGCCACTGAGCCTTACGAGACGGCCTGGGCCAGTGAAGCGATCTATTTCGTGCGGGCATTGGCGGTGGACGATCTGCCCCCCACAACGGTGGCCCGCGTGCAGATCTCGCCCGATGGCATGCATTGGTGTGACGAGGGCACAACCTTTGCCTTGCCCACCACAACGGCCCCCAACGCCAACCTCACCTTTGGCCGGGTGCAGCACTTTGGGGGCTGGTTGCGGTTGGTTGGTGAACTACCAACGGGTGCCGAAATCACGGTGCTTGCCTATCTGGTTTTGAAGGGATGATGCACCATGACAAATGACCTGCAACAAGCGCTGCTCCACGCGAACCCGTTGCTCAGCCGCTTCGATCCGCTGCCACGTATCATTGTCGCCGACGACTTTGACCAGGGCTTGCAGGGCTGGACGCCGCTGATCGGCAACTACGAGGGGACGCTCGATTCGATTCTGCCCCCGTACCGCGATCTGCGCGGCCCCATGTTGAGTAATTTGAGCATGTGGGACACGGGCAGCGATGGCTCAATGAACGGGACCTATGCCATGAAACTGGCGACGCGGGCAGCGCCCGATTCGTTGGCCGTGGCGGTCAAGCGGCTCACCTTTCGCCACTTGGGGCCGATCCGGCTGGAAGCGTACTTCACCTTCAAGCCCGAGGCATCGGCGCTGGAACTGTCGGAGACAGATGTGCGTGCGGTGGGTGTGCTCTTTGATCTGCAAGAGGTCGACCGGCACGGCGCCGACCCGCAACGCATCATGCCCCACCTGCGCTATCTAAATGCGCAAGATGGCGAATTTGTGGGTCGTTGGCAATACAAGAAAGAGCGAGTAGCACTGCACGATATTGGTGGCAGCGGCAAGACACAGTCGCACTTTCATCTGGCCCCCGCGGGGTGGGAATTTCTGCCCGCTGGCGATCAGCGCCTCTGTTACAACGAGATCGCGACCAAACAGAATTGGTATTATCTACGGCTCGATTTTGATCTGGCCACCATGAGTTACCTACGCTTCCAGTGCAATGACCGCGTCTTTGATCTGAGCCAATTAGCCGAGGTCGAACCGATGCGCATGCCCGCCATGGCCAATCTGTGGTGCATGCTCAACACTGCCTTTTGGGTGGAGACCGACTGTGCCAAACGTGCCTTTCTCTATCTCGATTCTGTTGTGCTGTCGGGAGATTGGTAGGCATGCAACGCGCCCACCCGTAGCCGCACGGGTCCGGCCAGTCGCACGGGAAGCGTTTTTCCGTATCAAATCAGGGGAAACAGTAAAACCACAGGGGAATAATTATGAGTGTGCCTAGAAATGTTATCGTCATCATGAATGACACGTTTCGCCGCGATCACCTTGGCTGTTACGGCAACGAGTGGATCCACACCCCCAATCTGGATCGATTTGCGCAACGCTCGGCCCTCTTCGATCAATATTACATTGCCTCCTATCCCACGGTGCCAGCACGGTGGGATTTGGCCACGGGCCACTATGGCTTTCCTTTCCGTGGCTGGCAACCCCTGGGACCAGAGGATGTGACGTTGGCCCAGTTGCTGGCCCAGCAAGGCGTGCACACCCAGATGATCTGGGACACGCCCATGTTGGGCACCCACGATTACAACTATACACGGGGCTTCAAGGGGCTGGAGTTCGTGCGCGGGCAAAAGGGCGATTGGTGGATTACCGACCCCACGCTGCCGATTCAGCAGCCGGCCCAGCCACACAAAGTTAAGAACATGAATAGCCTCGATAGCTATCTGCGCAACCATTTTCACCGCCAATACGAACGCGAATATTGTTCGCCCCGCACCCTCTCCACGGCCATGGATTGGCTGGAACAGAACCACCAACACGACTCCTTTTTCCTCTGGATCGATATGTGGGATCCCCATGAACCCTTTGATTGCCCACCCTATGATTACGCCCGTTACGCCGACCCCAGCTACCAGGGCGACCAGATGCTCTATCCCCACTATGGCCGTCCCACCTACATGAGCGATGCAGAGATGCAGAATGCCCGTGCGCTTTATGCCGGGAATGTCACGCTCGTGGATCGCTGGATGGGCTATTTCTTCGAATTGGCCGAACGGCTGGGGCTCTTTGAAAACACGCTGATCATCTGGATTTCGGACCATGGTCATCTCTTTGGCGAGCACAATTTGCAGGGTAAGCCCGGCGCGGAATTGGGCACGCTCTATGAAGTCACCGCCCGGGTGCCGATGATTGTGCATCATCCGGATGGCATTGGCGCGGGCGAGCGGGTGCAAGGGCTGGTGCAGCCGGTCGATATTTTGCCGTCTGTGCTCGACTTCATGGAGACCCCCATTCCCGGCCACATACAGGGTCAATCATTCTGGCCGCTGGTTACGGGCGAAAGCAATGGATTGCGCGACTATGCCTTTTCCAGCCGCTTCCCACCGACGGCCAGCGATGCCTCGTACACACCGGTGCAGGGGGCTGTGTTTGACGGCTGGGTTGGCTCGGATCGCATTGTGGAGCCGAGCACAATCACGAATGCAGAGTGGTCGTTGCTCTGTGCACCACAGAATGGCCCCTCCGAGCTCTATCACCTGGGCAACGATCCCGCGCAGGAACAGAATGTGATTCAAGAACATGGGGATGTTGCGCAAGCAATGCAACGCGCGTGGCTCGCGTTTTTGGAAGAGCACAATGCACCCCAAAGTCGCATCCGCCCCTTTGTGGAGGGAGATGTTGCGGTCGCGACGCCAACCAGCGGTGCGTTGTTTGCATTTCGAGATGACCGCGGCCAGTGGATCGCGTTTGCGACTGAGGCCGAGGCACGCAAATTTGCCCATCATCATGCTGCCCCCGGCCCAATGCGCACTGTGGAAGCCACTTCCTTTGGTGCGCTGCTCGATGACAATCCCCGCAACCTGATCTATCTCTATGGCCAATATTACTGGGCCGAGGATCTGGCGTAGGGACTCTCGCCCGCTGTCCGCTCGCGCATGAACGCTGTGTAAGTACGCTGGCAAGCTAGACTTTTGGGGCACCGGCAAGCGGGTGCCCAAGGGGACGAACGGTCACCTGCCAAGCGGGCTTCCGTGAAGCAGTAGTACCGCGACGGGTGTGCATCGCACAGGTGACCTGATCGGGGGGCGGAGTTGGGCTGTTGAGACCTGTGCAACGCACTCGTGTACCACAGGGATCTGCCATCCGCGGCGGCACGACGAAGCAGCTCAGCGCTGGCTCCAGTTGGCAAATTAGTCGTCATCAGCGACCATAGAGACGATGCGCGGCACTGGTTCCTACCAGGCAATTGGGCTGGTACGGTGAGTACAGAGGGTTTGCAGACAAAGAGATACGTAGATCCAGAACCGCAGATGTAGTTGAGGAGAAGATTCGATGGCCAACAGTCGCCCCAATATCCTGTTGATCATGTCTGATGAACATGCACCAATGTTCAGTGGCCCCCATGGACACCCGATTGTCCAGACGCCCCACATGGATCGGCTGGCGGCGCAAGGGGTCTGCTTCGAGAATGCCTACTGCAATTCACCCCTTTGCCTGCCCTCGCGCATGTCCTTCATGACGGGGCGCTACATTCACAACATCGAGGTGTGGGACAACGACTCGATCCTGGCGACCAATGCAGTGACGTGGCCCCACCGCCTGCGTGCCGTGGGCTATGATGTGGTGCTCGCGGGCAAACAGCACTTCGTGGGGCCAGACAAGCTCCACGGCTTCCGCGCCCAGCTCGCCCGCGATCCCCATGGTGATCATCGACACCCGATCTATCCCTGGCGCGAGGGCGTTGTGCCCGCCCCACAAGCGTGGCAGGGCGTCTATCAGGCAGGGCCCGGCACCACCAAAGAGATCGAGGTGGACGATGAGGCCGAAGCCGCGGCCTTGGCCTATCTGCGTGATCCCGCGCGCAAGGAACAGCCGTGGGCGCTCAATGTATCCTTTATTGCCCCCCACTTTCCACTCGTGGCCCCACAACAGTATTGGGATCTGTATCCGCCCGAAGAGATGGATCTGCCGACAATTCCCCCCGGCCACCTGGAAGCGCTGCACCCAGTCTATCAACGCATGCGCACCATGTTTGGCCTCATCGATTACAGCGATGACGAATTACGTCGGGCACGGGCTGGCTACTACGCACTCATCACCTATCTCGATGACAAGATCGGGCGGTTGCTCACGGTGCTGGAAGAGACGGGCCAGTTGGAGAAGACGGTGGTGATCTATGTGAGTGATCACGGTGAGATGGCGGGTGAACATGGCATGTGGCGCAAG
Organism: Caldilineaceae bacterium; assembly: GCA_965228585.1. Lineage (GTDB taxonomy): Bacteria > Chloroflexota > Anaerolineae > Caldilineales > Caldilineaceae > JAHBVH01. Next base: position 1,711,430 of record CBDDHX010000001.1, on the reverse strand, counting down.
TCAAATTTCTATGAACAGTCGGCCCGCATTCCCATGTTGATCTCATGGCCGGGAGAGCTGCCAACGGGACGTCGAGTCCGCGAGGTGGTTTCGCTGGTCGATCTCATTGCCACGCTGGTGGATCTGACCGACGCGCCCACGGTCGCGCCACTGGATGGCGATAGCCTGCTGGCGCTGGCACGCGGTAATGCCAAAGATTGGAAGGATTCAGCATTCTCTGAATATCTGGCTCATGGCGTGGTGCGGCCAATGGCCATGTTGCGCCGTGGCCGGTTCAAGCTCAATTACAGCCTCGATGATCCACCCGAGCTCTATGATCTGGAGAGTGATCCCGGCGAGTTCACCGATCTGGCGGCTGATCCAGCTCACGCCGCCACACGTGAGGCGCTGCGGAATGAGCTGTTGGCCACGTGGAACCCAGTTTCGCTCGAACAACGGATTCGCCAAAGCCAGGAGGAGCGGCTGGTCATCCGTTCGGCAACGGCCGATGAATGGAAGCCACTCGTGGATAGTTCGGGGTTGCCGAAGATCTGATGGTCCACCTAAGTGGGCTCTGCTTGAAAACAGTAGTTCCGATAAGCGGGAAACCTACCGTTTTCAAGCCAACCGCACTGTAAACATGTACCGCAGGGATCTGCCAGCCGCGGTGGCACGATGCAGCAGCTCAGCGCTTGCTCCAGTGAACGGGCGTTTCAGGGGTAAGCAGAGCCATTGGTGTAGGGGCATCCGCTTGCCGGTGCCCAAGGGGAAGAACGGTCACTTGCCAAGCTAGCTTCCATGAACGGGCGTTACAGGGGTGAATCGGTAGCACACCACGGTGGGTGTGCAGCGCACAGGTGACACGATCGTGGGGCGGAGTTGGGCTGTTGAGACCTGTGCAACGCACTCGTGTACCGCAGGGATCTGCCATCCGCAGTGGCACGATGCAGAGCTCGGCGCTGACTCCAGTTTTTACGTTAGCAATTTCGTGTGCTGGTTCACCCGTCAAGCGTTCAAAGCTGCCACGTTGTTTGTGGACAACAAGTTTAGGTATGGACAGCATCCATGGTGCCCCGCCAATTCAGCCGAGCGCGCGCCTCGATGGGGAGACTTTGAAACCGCAAGCATGATAGCGTTAACATTTTAGTCGGAAGTGGGCTTGACAGATCATCCACATTGTCTATAATTAGATCCGTTGCTCCCTGGCAACGCTTCCCCATTCACCAAGACTCACATACCAGAAACCTGATTTTGCTCGTGCACTACTGAAGTGCACCCCTGAAAAGTCCCGTGCACTACTGAAAAAGTATGACCAGAGCAAATGTTTCAGGTATGCGTATAGACCGTTGATCGTTAACACTACAGTAAGACACTACAGCAAAACACTACAGCAAAACACTACAGCAAAAGCAGTACGACCCAAACCGTGCACTGCTCGACCAACGGGCGAGTAAGCCTGTGCCGGTCTCAGAACAGGACAATCTGTTTGGCCAAATGGTCACTGTCGACCGAATGGCAAGCGCGCTTGTAAAGCGGCGACTACAGCCCGCGCGTGTGTGGGCACAGCGCAGCGGATTATTGGGTCTGTTCATCACCTTTTTGTGCCACCGTGACGCTGTCGGCCCACTGCCGTGGACGCAGCCGTTCTTTGAACACCACTTGCAACTGCAACTCTCTCTCGGCTGACCACATGCTCGGTAGCCCGTTGTTTCTCCTTTGGCTCCGCACAAGCATTGGCAGCAGCAAACACACTTTGACAGAGTAAGTGTCTGTCTGTAAATTCTCTGCGACGATATTCTTTACGTCGATATTCTTTACGTCGATATTCTTTGCGTCGACATTCTCTGCGTCGATATTCTCTGCGTCGATGTAGTCGGCTCGAGGTGGTGTCGGCACCACAACCGAATTTACGGATAGCTTCTACGTACAGATCCGACAGGAGTCGAGATCGGGTTGATCTCGATGGGATATTCTGTAAAAAACTAGCAATTACAGGAGAATTTTATGGCCGAAATAAGCCTGGGCCAACTGCCTCAATCAAAACCAAAGCGGCGCAGTTTTCTCACCTGGCTCGTCGGTGCAGATTCTGATTTTCAGCGCCAGGATGCACTGTACGCGTATCTATTTGCGCTGCCGTGGCTGTTGGGCCTGCTCATCTTCATCGGCGGTCCCATGCTCTATTCCTTTTATCTGAGCTTTACCGAGCACAGCATTGTCGACACGCCCACCTTTATTGGGCTACAAAATTATCGACGGGCGCTCTTTGAAGATGATCTCTTCTACACCTCGCTGTGGCGCACCTTCTACTTTGCCATCTTGATTGTACCCACCGCGCTCATTGGCTCACTGCTGTTGGCCATCTTGCTCAATCAGAACTTGAAGGGACGCAATTTTTACCGCACCGTTTTCTTTGTTCCCCACCTGACGCCCGAAGTGGCCATGGCAGTGATCTGGCTCTGGCTGTTGCATCCGCAACTGGGGCCAATCAACGAGGCGCTGCGGTCGGTGGGGTTGCCCGACTATGAATGGCTCTCTTCACGCTCAACCGTTGTGCCGTCACTGGCCTTCATTGCCTTTTGGGCCGGTGTGGGCGGCAATCGGATGTTGATCTTCCTGGCCGGCTTGCAGTCGGTGCCGACGGAGCTCTATGAAGCCGCGGACATGGACGGAGCCGGGGGTCTGCGCAAATTTTGGAACATTACCCTGCCCATGATCTCACCGACCATGCTCTTCAACCTGGTGTTGGGCATCATCGGCGCGCTCAAGGTCTTTAACCTGGCATGGGTGGCGACCAATGGTGGCCCCGCCTACGGCAGTTGGTTCTTTGCACTGCACGTCTTTGAAAACGCGTTTGAATACTACCGGTTGGGATATGGCTCGGCATTGGCCTGGATCTTTGCCGTCATTCTCATCATCTTTACCTTGGTCCAGCTGTGGACATCAAATCGCTGGGTATATTATGCAGGAGGGGAACAGGAATAATAATGACCGCACGGACCATGTCAGAATCAACCCACACTGGTGCAGTTCAGGAAGAGAACGAAGTTCAACGCAACTCGGCTTCCAAGCCATTGCTCTATCTGTTGGCAATCGGGCTCTCCATCGCCTTTGGTTTTCCCTTCTTCTACACGATAGCCAGCTCGCTCAAGGCACCGAGTGAGATCTATGTTTTCCCGCCCCAACTGCTGCCCGAAGTACCCCAGTGGAATAACTATTTGGAGGTCTTTGAACGGCAGCCTTTTTACCCACGTTGGTTTGGCAACACCATCTTTATCACGGTGATCGGTTCACTCGGGGTCGTGCTCTCATCGTCGCTGGTGGCCTACTCTTTTGCACGGTTTAAATTCCGTGGTCGCAATCTGCTCTTCCTCATCACGCTCAGCACCATGATGATGCCGGCCCAAGTAACGCTGATCCCACAGTTCATTCTCTTCTCCAAGATCGGCTGGCTTGACACGCTCTATCCGCTCTGGGTGCCGCTCTGGTTTGGCGGTGGCGCATTCTATATCTTCCTCATGCGGCAGTTCATCATGTCGCTGCCACGCGATCTCGATGAAGCCGCGCTGATTGATGGGGCCAGCCGGTGGCGGATCTGGTGGAATATCCTCTTTCCACTCTGCAAGCCCGTGCTTGCCACCGCGGCGATCATTGCCTTCATGGCCGAATGGAATCGGTTCATGGAGCCGCTGGTCTTTCTCATCTCTCCCAAGAATTTCACGCTCTCGGTTGGGCTCAGCTTCTTTCAACAAAATGCAGAATCGATTGCCGAAATCTTGCAACACCTGCTGCTGGCAGCCTCGATCATGATGATTGCCCCCACCCTCATTGTCTTCTTTGCCGCTCAAAAGTACTTTGTCCGTGGCATCGTCATGACTGGATTGAAGGGATAAACAAGTTCACACCCGTTCGTAACCAAGTTACAGTATTTTCAGACAACAGGAGGACCATGTATGAAAAGTGAAAAGTTGAGCCGCCGTTCCTTTCTCAAGAGCACAGCGGCCCTGAGCGCCGGTGTCCTGGGTACATCGCTGCTCTCAGCCTGTGCCCCATCTTCGACATCCGACGCCACCGGGGCGGAGAGTGGTGCATCCCCCTCCGGCGCAGTAACAGAAGTCCGCATTCAGACCCCCGGGATCCCATCGCTCGAAACAACCACCAACTGGGCAGTCGAACAGTTTAACGAGAGCCAGGGCGATATTCTCGCCATCTCTGAAACGATCCCCTACAACGAGATCGTCAAAAAGACCGATGTTGGCTTCGTTTCCGGCACCCTGCAAGATCTGAACTATGGACACAACAAGTGGTACAAATTCAACTCGTACCGCGGCATCTATCTGCCCGTGGATGAGTTGATCGATTCCTCCCCGCCAGAAGAGTTTGAAGACTTCTTCCCCTTTGCCGTCGAAGGTCTGCGCTGGGAAGGTCAACTCTACTGTCTGCCCGACATCATCAAGCCGGGACCAGTCAGCATTCTCTATTGGAACAAACAGCTGCTTGAAGAAGCAGGTGTCGAAGAGCCAACCGACGAATGGACCATGCTCGATCTGGAAGAGGCGGCCCGCAAGGTTGCCGATCCGGACAATGGTATCTTTGGCTTCGACGCCCCGTTCGATTCGGATCTGCACCGTCTCTCCTGTATTTCGCGTGCCTTTGGCGAGCCAACGCTGGAAGACAAACGGGGCTGGCCGGTCAATGAAGAGGGCACCGAGTTCCGCCTGCTCGAGCCGCTGATCTCCGATGTGTTGCAATGGTTGCTGGCCATGTCCGATGATCGGGTCATTCCACGCTCGGCCGATTCGATCGAAGGTGGGCTCTTTGCCGCGGGCAAACTGGCCTTTGAAATTCAGGCCGTCGGTTTTGCCGTGCAATATCAAGAGATGATCGATGATCGCTTTGAATGGGGCTTTGGCCTGATGCCAGTTGGCCCCGAGGGCCGGCGCGGCAGCTGTAACGAGGGCAACCAATGGATGATCAACAGCCAATCCGAGGTTGTCGACGCGGCGTGGGAGGTGATGAAGCACCTAACCAGCAAAGAGACCAACAAGTGGGGTGCGCTCAACACGATCAAGATTCCGTCGCGCATCTCGGCCTATCTGGACGAAGAGGTCAACGCCAAGGTGCCCACCTACGGCATCTCGGTGCCGGTAATGGAAGAGTGGCTGGAACCATTCCCCATGGTCGACAACCTGCGCTACAACGAAGTTTTCCAGACCTATCAGCAGGAGATTGCCTTCCTGACAGAGGGTGAAGAGACCTGGGACAGCTATGCCCAGACTATCTATGACAAGGTGCAAGCTATCATCGACGAGCCACGCCCACCCAAGGCTAGCTAACGATCACAGCTGCACTCTGTACGAATCGAGAAATCGTTTACATGTTGCACAATGGCGGAATCAGCATTCTCTACCGCTGGACGTGCGCAGTAGAGAATGCGCACTGCGCAAGGTGCAATGTCTAGTTGCGTTCTCTATAAACAACTCTCCGTAAATTCTCTGCGTCCGCATGGTCGGCTCGAGATGGTGTAGGTACGACCAGCGAATTTACGGATAGGTTCTACATTGGGGGCGTGGAGCCGGGGGCAAGCAGTTGAATTGCGCTTTCGGCTCCACGCCCCCTCTTCATTTCACCCACTTCCATCCCGTTCGAATGAAAGAGACTTCCTCGATGGAAAACCGTTCCGATAACCGTCCCAACATTCTCATGATCATGGCCGACCAGCTCACGGCGCTGGCGCTGGGCTGTTACGGCAACTCTGTCGTCCAGACACCCGCCATGGATCGGCTGGCAGCACAGGGCGTGGTCTTTGAAAATTGTTACTGCAACAGCCCCATCTGCGCACCTTCGCGCGCCTCCATGTGCACGGGGCGCCTGCCCGCCCGCCTCATGAACTTTGACAATGGCACCGAGTTTCCGGCCCACATTCCCACCTTTATGCACCACCTGCGCAAGGGCGGCTACGAGACCGTGCTGTCGGGCAAGATGCACTTCGTGGGTCCGGATCAATATCACGGCTTCGAGCGTCGCTTGACGACAGACATCTACCCCGCTGGCTTGGGCTGGACCAAAAACTGGTCCACACCGATCAACCCCACCTTTGAGATGATTAGCCATCTGCAGCACGCGGGACCGCGCCCGTGGAGCAAACAACTGGATTATGATGAAGCGGTGCACTACCACGCGCTGGAACAACTGCGCGCTTGGTCGGGCCATGGCTATGGCGCTCCGCCCGAACGGCCCTGGTTCTTCTGCGTCAGCTACACCCACCCCCATGATCCACCCCACATCACGCCAGAGTGGTGGAATCTTTATGCCGAGGCCGACATTGACATGCCCACGCCCAACCCCCATCCCGATCAACCGCTGCACCCGGTGGACCGCTGGTTGCTCGAATATCTGGGGCTGGACCAGACCGAGTTGAGTGCGGAGGATGTGCGGCGTTCGCGCTTGGGCTACTACGCCATGACCAGCTATTTCGATCACAAGGTGGGTGAACTGGTCGATGCGCTGGAGACCTTTGGCATGCGCGAAAATACCATTGTCATGGTGACCAGCGATCACGGGGACATGGTGGGCGAGCACGATATGTGGTTCAAGCGCACCTTCTACGAGTGGTCGGCACGGGTGCCGTGGATTGTTTCGCACCCAGCGCGCTATGGCAGCGGCAAACGGGTCGCCAAATCCGTTTCGCTGGTCGATCTCTTTCCCACCTTGCTGGAGATTGCCGACCTGCCACCCGCCACCAACATTGATGGTCACGGCGTGAGCAATTTGCTGAGCAATGACGACCCGGAATGGAAGGATGAGGCCATTATCGATTTTACATCGGCAGGCTCCATTCATCCGTGGCGCGCGGTGCGTCAGGGACGCTACAAGTATGTCAATGTACACACCGCGGACCCCTTGCTCTTTGATCTGGAGAGTGATCCGGACGAGTGGCACAACCTGGCGGGTAGACCAGAAGTCGCTGACATTGAGAGACAACTGCGAGCGCGCACCCAAGCCGATTGGGATCCCGTGGCCATTGAAGCCGCTGAATACCAGGCGCAACAGGAACGCCTCTTTATTCATGCTGCGCACCAGGAAGGCGCGCCCGTCACCTGGGACTGCCAGCCTTTCTTCGACGAATCGCAGCGGTACACACGGTGAGAAGAGAGGAAAATTCCATGCCCATTACCATTCAAGATGTGCAAGTAATTGTAACCCACCCCGGTCGGGCACGTCTGGTCGTCGTGAAACTAATTACATCGGAGCCGGGGCTTTATGGATTGGGGTGTGCCTCCTTCAATCGCCGTTATGCCGCGGTGGCCACCGCCATCGAAAAACATCTGGCCCCCTTCCTGATTGGCCGTGATGTTGCCCGGATCGAAGAGATCTTTCGCATGAACATGGTCCACGGCTATTGGCGCAATGGCCCCGTGCTCAACAACGCCATTTCCGGCGTTGACCAGGCGCTGTGGGACATCAAGGGCAAGCTCGCCAACATGCCTGTCTATGAATTGCTCGGGGGCAAAAGTCGCGAGGCCGCCGCGGTCTATGTGCACGCCGACGGCGACAGCCCGGAAGCGGTGGTCGCATCGGTTCAGCGCTATCTGGAGCAGGGTTATCATCACATTCGAGTGCAGGCCGGTGGCTATGGCGGGCGCAATGCGCCCGATCGACGGCCAGAGGGCGCGCCGGATGGCTTCTACTTTGACCCCAAACATTACATGCGCACCACGCTGGAGACATTGGCACAGGTGCGCGCTACCGTGGGTGATGCGGTTGAGCTGCTCCACGACATCCACGAGCGGCTCTCTCCGGTGGATGCCATGGGCTTTGCCAAAGCCGTGGAACCATTCAAGCTCTTCTTTCTCGAAGATGCCCTGGCCCCGGAAGATGGCCCCTGGTTTGCCCGCATCCGCGAACAGAGCGCCACCCCACTGGCCATGGGCGAACTCTTTAACCACCCGCTTGAATGGCAGCCGCTGATTCGGGGGCGGCTAATTGACTTCGTGCGCATGCACATCAGCCAAATGGGTGGACTCACACCGGCACGTGATGTCGTGCTCTTTGCCAATCTCTATGGCGTGCGCACGGCCTGGCATGGCCCCAGCGATGTATCGCCCGTGGGCCACGCGGCCAACCTGCACCTCGATCTCTGGGCCCCCAACTTTGGGATCCAGGAATGGTGTCGCTTCGATGAGCTGCACTATGAGATGTTCCCTGGGCTGCCCGAGGTGCGCAACGGGTACATGTACCCCAACGACAAACCGGGGCTAGGCATCGATGTCAACGAAACGCTGGCCGCCCAATATCCCCCCCACGAAAACATTTCGTGGTGGACGGAAGCGCGCCTGCCCGATGGGAGCCCGGCACGACCATAGATCGCGCCAACAAGAACGCCCCTCGCGCTGCGGTGCAGCATGGCAGTTGCAGCGCCTGAAGCGTTTTGTGCTAGCCCTGGGATTTCATCGCCGGGCAGACAATTGGGAAGCATTTACGTTACGCTAGCCCGCTTGAGCGGGCGCTGTCGTCTAGCACCGTCCATTCATGGCGGTGCGGATCTCTGTCCAGCTGGGATCTCTTGAGTGCATCGCACAGGTGACACGACCAGGCGCAACCTGCTTTGCTTGCACCTGTGCAACGCACTCTTTTGCGCTTTGACGTCGTCCGGAAAATAAAGATTACAGTGGCAGATACAGTGGCGGATAGGATGATGGATCCCAAAAAGCTCGTCGCCAGTGGCTATGACAAGATCGGCACTGCCTACGCGACCTGGGCAGAACAAGTCCGGGTGGCAGAACGGCAACAGTATACGCAGTTGGTGCTGAACCGGGTCCCGGCCGGGGCCGAACTGTTGGATCTTGGCTGTGCCACCGGACAATTGACCTCTAGCCAACTGGCAACACGTTTTCGGCTCACCGGCGTGGACATCTCGCCACGCCAGATCGACCAAGCGCGCCAACAATATCCCCACAGCACTTGGCTCTGTGCCGATATGACGGAAATAGCGTTGGCACCGGCCAGTTTTGATGCCGTGGTTGCTTTCTATTCGATTATCCACGTGCCGCGGGCCGAGCAGCGCGGATTGTTTCAGCGCATTGCAACCTGGCTGCGCCCCGGTGGGCTCTTTGTTGCCAGCCTAACCGCTACCGCCACCCAATATGGTTATGCGGCTGATTGGCTCGGCGCGCCCATGTTCTGGGGCGGCCACGATAGCGCCACCAATCTACAACTGCTGCAGGATGTGGGGCTGACGGTCCTCAGCGCCACCGAAGAGACGGCTGATGAGTTTGATGATCCCATTACCTTTCTGTGGGTGGTTGCGCGCAAGAGCACATGATTCGCTTGCACTTTCGTTTTGCCCAATGCCACAACGCGACATTGGGGCTAGACCGCCGGAGGTTGGATCGCTTCCTCGTGCCAAGTTTCGTTTTAGCTGAGCCAGGCCACAAAAAATGCGTTTGACAGGCGGTGCGGCTTGTGCTAAAGTGACCGCGCAGGGGTTAAACGTGTAACCAGTGCTCCCCAAATGCTGGCTCAATAGGCTATGCAGTGCCATCACGACCCCACTGGCACACATAGACCGGATCCCCTGATCTCAACTCTTTTCTGTTGACCTCAACTGTTTTCAGTAGTGCGATTCTCTTGTCTCTCGTGCAAGGTATCGCTTGGACCAGCACTCACTCTAGTTGTTCCTGTAGCTGTTACACATGCCGATTGGCCAATGCAGCCCCGGTTGGCGCTCAATAGTTCTGCCCAAAGACAACTGCTTCCCCACTGGAGCAGGTGCGTATTCCAGCCAGGCGAAGCAGTGGAAAACCAGCAATCTCCCTTTGCCTGCTGCCCCCAATCCAATCGCACCTCCACACGACTGACCAGATCGTTCTACATCAATATCTAGCACCATTTTGCACTGCTTATAGAGAAATCATGTAAAACCCGCATCAATGAGGAGGCAGCGTTCTCTAACGCTGCACCGGTCGCATTAGAGAAGGCAACCTCCACGAATGTGCGCGATCGATTTGATTTATCCATTAGGTCAAACAGATTCTGGCAGGTTTGACATGTCACACCATGCAGCCTGTAACGCTCAATGTTCTGGCACCGCGGAGCATGCCACACGCAACGCATGAGGTTGCCTCCCCCCTGTTGGCTGGAGCGGAATGACACCAGCGAAATTGTTGGTAGCCAAGAGATCAGCAGATCTCTTGGTCCACTACCTACCTTTCTACCCCTTTCATACCCAAAGGACTTTTCCAATGTCCAACAGAGCGCAACAACCAAATATTATTCTCATCCTGGCCGATGATCTGGGCTATGAATGTCTGGGTAGCTACGGCGGGCGCTCCTATGCCACACCCCGGTTGGACGAATTGGCCGCCAACGGTGCTCGCTTTAATCGCGCCCACGCGCTCCCCCTCTGTACCCCGACGCGGCTGCAATTGATGACTGGCAAATACAATTTTCGCAACTGGCAAGCGTTTGGCGTGATGGATCCCAATGAAACTACCTTTGCCCACCACATGAAAGCCGCGGGCTATCGCACCTGCATCGCGGGCAAATGGCAGATGTACAGCTATAATCCACCGGACTTCGAGCCCGAATGGCGCGGCAAGGGCCAACGGCCCGAGGATTCTGGCTTTGATGAGTACTGTCTCTGGCACACCGAACACACGGAAGCCAAGGGATCGCGCTACGCCGATCCGGTGATCCAGCAGAATGGCGCCTACCTGACCGCGACCGAAGGGGCGTATGGCCCAGATATTTACACCGCGTATATCAACGACTTTATCGAGCACAACCAAGCTGACCCCTTCTTTGTCTACTACCCCATGGCATTGACCCACGGTCCTTTTCAACCGACCCCCCACAGCGACGACTGGCCAGAAAATCGCCATGCCAGTGATCCCAAGTATTTCAAAGATATGGTCGAATACATGGATGTCGTCATTGGGCGCATCATCGACAAGCTCGAAGAGCTGAAACTACGCGAAAATACCCTCGTGCTCTTCCTCGGCGACAACGGATCCCCGCGCGAGGTGACCTCGCGCGTCAACGGCCACGAAATCCGCGGGGGCAAGGGGCTATCGACCGATGCCGGCACGCGCGTGCCCCTGGTGGCCAGTTGGCCGGGTACCATTCCACCGGGCACCGTCTCCGACGATCTCGTCGATTGCAGCGATTTTCTGCCGACGATGATGGCATTGGCCGGCGCTTCACTGCCAGCCGACGAGCCCTTTGACGGCCTCTCTTTTTTGCCCCAACTGCGAGGAGAGACCGGCACCCCGCGCCAGTGGATCTTCTCCGACCACAATCCATTACCGGGCTGGGGCAAGGTTGGCTACTATCGCCAACGCTGGGCACAGGACAAACGGTGGAAGCTCTATGATACCGGCGATCTGTTCGACTATGCCGCGGACGTGCTGGAAGAAGAGCCCATCTCGCCGACGCAAGCGAGCGCAGAAGCAACAGCCGCGCGTCAGAAGCTGCAAAGCGTTTTGGATCAGATGCCCCTCGAAACATCACAGCAATAGCAGGCGAAACCGGATAATGAGAAGAACAGGGCAACAAAATGAACCGACTATTGGAGGAGAGTGCAATGTACGAAAAGCAAGTGGTCGTTCAACGAGACGTGGTTCGACGAAAAGTGATCATTTTCTGCCTGGGGCTCATGCTGCTGTTGCTCTTGCTGGCCTGCGGTGCACCAGCAAGCAGCCCCACCACCAGCGTGGAGGAGCCGCCAGCTAGTGCCAACACAACCGCAGCGAGTGAAGGCACGACCGCTGCCGCTGACCGCAACGAAGCGCCCATGTTGGTGGCGCAGGTAGATGGCGGGCAGTTGCCACCATTGGATGAACGGCTGCCCACCAATCCCAAGGTGGTAACACCGCACGAGATGATTGGCCGCTATGGGGGCGATTGGCGCATGGGGCTGCTCGGTGGCGATGACAGCGCCCTGCTCTATCGCACAATTGGCTATGAACAGTTGATGCGCTGGAACTCAGATTGGACCGAAGTCGAGCCCAACATAGTCGAGAGCGTGGATGTGAATGACGACGCCACCGAATATACTTTTCGCATGCGCGAGGGGATGAAATGGTCCGACGGGGTGGATTTCACCGCGGATGATATCCTCTGGTGGTATGACCATATCTTTAACGATGCAGAAATTACCCTCTCGCCCCCTGCATTCTTGACGGTGATCGACAACGATGAAAAGGTGCCTGCGACCTTTGAAAAGATCGACGATTACACCTTCCAAGTTACATTCACCAAACCCAATGGCATGTTCCTGGCCCAGTTGGCCGCGCCCAATGGCCGCCCCTTGATCCCGCGCCCAGCCCATTGGCTGGAACAATTTCACGCCGATTTTAACGCCGAGGCACCTGCGCTCGCCGAAACAGAAGGCTTTGAAAGTTGGGTAGCGCTGATTCAGGATCGCATGTTGGAAGATGCTTTTTTCCGCTTTGCCGACATGCCAACACTCAATCCGTGGGTCATTGTGCAACCCTATGGAACCAGTACCATTCAAGTTAAGGCCACGCGCAATCCTTTCTACTGGAAGGTCGATCCCGAAGGGAATCAGTTGCCCTACATCGATCACGTCGTCTACGAAGTTGGGGAAGATACCAACACGTTGGTGCTCAAGACACTCAACGGCGAAATTGATAACCAGGGACGCCACATAGCCAGCAACGAGAACAAAGCGGTCTTTTTTGATAACCAGGAGGCGGGCGACTACCGCATCGTCGAGCAGCTTTCTGCCAGCAGCAATTTCATGGTGCTCAACCTGAACCAGCTCCACCGCGATCCGGTTATGCGGGAACTGATGCAGAACAAGCAGTTTCGCATTGCGCTTTCACACGCGATCAACCGCCAGGAGATCATCGATGTCGTCTTGATCGGTGAAGGCACGCCCCACCAACCATCGCCGTTGCCCGGCACAAACTTTTATAACGAGCGCCTGGCCACCCAATACACGGAACACGATCCCGACCTGGCGAACCAGATCCTCGATGAACTCGGCCTGACGGAACGGGATGCCGAGGGTTTTCGCCTGCGACCAGATGGGGAGCCACTCTCCATTGGCGTCGATGTCATCTCGGTTGCCACCGCTTCGCAGGATGCACTGAGCCTGATCCAGCAACAGTGGGCCGACGTGGGAATCGCCCTGGACATCAAGACCGAGGATCGCACCCTCTACTTTGAACGCCACGCGGCCAACGAACACGACGCATCGGTCTGGGGCGGCGAAGGTGGCAGCGGCTGGGATGTCTACATCAACCCAAAAAATGTGGTTCCCATGCACAACAATGGCAGCCGATTTGCGTTGCCCTGGGCCTATTGGTTCAACAACCCATCAGCGGCCAATGCCGAAGAGCCACCAGATGATGTCAAAGCACAAATGGCGCTCTATCAACAGGTGATGAGCGTGGCTTCTGACGCCGAGCGTGCCGACCTGATGCAACAAGTGTTAGAGATGGCAGCCGATCAATTCTATCTCTTGGGCATCAGCACTCCACCCACTGGCTATCGCATCGTTTCCAATCGCATGCGCAACGTCCCGGTGATGATCAGTTCGTGGACTTGGCCAACTCCGGGCCCGTCCAACCCAGAACAATATTTTTACAGCGAATGAGCTCATTCATAAAGCTATAGACCTACTACAGCTTCACCCCAAGCTGTAGCTTTACCCACAGCACCGCACAGAGCGCACACGAAAAAGGAACCGACATCATGAATAGCCCGGCGAAGCGCGCCATTGTGATTGGCATGGATGGCGCCAGCATGGAACTCGTTCTCAACATGGTCGATTGGGGCCACATGCCCAACCTCAAAGCAATCATCGACCGTGGCGTCCATCGCCCCATGATCGGGGTCTTTCCCACCCTGACGCCCCCTGGCTGGACCGCCACTTCGACCGGTTCGTGGCCCGGCACGCACAAGGTGATGGATTTCAACATTCGCAAGGTGGGGGGCAGGCTCGATGAAACCACGTGGGGCATCAACACCGGTCTCTCACAATCGGAGTATCTCTGGAACACAGCTGAGCGCGCCGGCAAAAACCCAATCCTCGTCAAGTGGGAGATGTCATGGCCGCCCACTGTCACCACCGGCATTCAGGTGGAAGGAACTGGCCCCGGCGTCTCCAATCATCACCAGATCGCGGGCTACCACCTCTTTGTCGCGGGCAAGTGGACGCGACGACGCATCGGTGGCCAGCGTGATCCCGAGACCCTTGATCCCAGTGCACTGCAGACAGTGCGCGATATTGATCCCGTCGAGCTGCAACCAGCCACTGATAAGTGGACCAATCTCCCCGACTCTGCCCAACCGCCCAAGGAAGTGACCCTGACGATCCAGCCGCTGGCCCGTGGCCGCGATACCATGTTGCGGGGCCAGGAAGGTACGCCCAAGCCCTACTACGGGCTCATCTACGCCAGCAACGGCAGTGACTACGATCGGGTGCGGATCTGTCGCAGCCGCGATGCAGAGGATACCATCGCGGATCTGGCCCCGCGCGAGTGGAGCGATTGGTGGCTCGATGGCTTTACCATTGATGGGGAAGAGATCCAGGGCTACGTGCGTATGAAATTGGTGGCGCTAACGCCCAATGCCGATGCCTTTGAACTCTTCGTGCCCCAGATCTGGCCCACCGTCGGCTACACCACGCCCACCGAGATCGCCACGGAGATCGACGAGAAGGTGGGCAACTTCTTGCAGAATCCAGCGCGCGACGCGCTGGGCATCATGGATGACGATACCTACTTCGAGCTGCTCGACTTTCACCACCAGCGCCTCGCGGATGTAGCAGAATATCTCACGAGCAGCCGCGGCTGGGATCTCCTCTTCTGTGAAACCCACGCATCGGACTACACCAGCCACTTCTTCCTGGGGCAGGCTGAAGCGTTCAGCGGAGCCGATGCCGAGACAGTGCAGCGCTGTCGCGCTGGGGTCGCCCGCACCTACGCCTCGATTGACGGCATGATCGGGCGGCTGGCCGAATTAGCCGACGATGACACGATCATTACGTTGGTCTCGGATCACGGTGGCACGCCCAACCAATATCAGGCGGTGGACATTGCCAAGGTGCTCGAAGAGACCGGCTTTCTGGTCCACAAGGAGGGGCCAAATGGCGAACAGGAGATTGATTGGTCCAAGACACGCGCCGCCAACGTGGGGCTGGTTCACATCTTCATCAACCTCGAAGGCCGCGAACCGACGGGCATTGTGCCCGCCGCTGCCTACAAGGAGACGCAGCTCGAAATCATTGCGGCCCTGCATGCCTACAAAGATCCAGAGACCGGTCGCCACCCCTTTGCGCTAGCCCTCACCCACGCCGATGCCGAAATGGTCAACCTCACCGGCGACCTGGTTGGCGATGTGGTCTATGCGCTGCGGCCCGAATTTGATGGCGCGCACGGCAAACAGCTGCCATCGGTCAGCTTTGGCATGGCTGGCCAACATTGCACCTTTGTCATGGCCGGCCCCAACATCAAAAGCGGTGTTGCACTGGAACGGCAGGTGCGCGCCGTCGATGTTGCACCAACACTCTGCTATCTGCTCGGCATGCCAATGCCGAAACAGGTGGAAGGCGGCGTGGTCTACGAAGCGTTGGTCGATCCGGATTGGCACCTGTCGGCACAGTAGCAGGAAGCGTGAACGTTCAGTTCCTTGTCTGAGATCAGGAGAACGCGATGGCACAAACAGCCAATTCACAAAAATCAACCGTGCCCCCCCTGCTGGCGCGACTCGTTGGTGCCCAGACCAAGCTCCAGATGCAAGAGGCGATCGAGGGCTATCTCTTTGCACTGCCCTGGATCCTCGGTTTGATCATCTTCTTTGGCGGGCCGATTCTAGCCTCCATGGCGCTCAGTTTCACCGAATATGACATTCTCAGCGTGCCCCGCTTCAATGGGCTAGAGAACTACACCCGTGCATTTTTCGATGATCGGCTCTTCTGGGCCTCACTGGGTCGTACCTTTCTCTATGCCGGAATTGTGGTGCCGACATCGCTGGCAGGCTCGCTACTGCTTGCGCTCTTGCTCAACCAGCAGTTGCTTGGCACCAATATCTTCCGCACCATCTTCTTTGTGCCCCACCTCACGCCCATTGTGGCCGTGGCAGTCATCTGGTCGTGGCTGCTACACCCAAACCTGGGGCCAGTGAATGGTTATCTCGAACAGGTGGGGATTGACGGGCCGGGTTGGTTCACCGACCGCCAATGGGCCATTCCATCGACGATCCTCGTCAGCATCTGGATGCAGCTCGGGGGCAATGCCATGTTGATCTTCCTGGCTGGCTTGCAAGGGGTGCCAACCGAGCTGTACGAGGCGGCGGATCTGGATGGGGCCAGCAGTTGGGCCAAGTTTCGCCACATCACCTTGCCAATGATTTCGCCGACAATCTTCTTTAATCTGGTGCTCGGAATTATTGCCGCCATGAAGGTCTTCGGCCTTGCCTTTGTCACCACCGCGGGCGGCCCGGCCTACGCCACCTGGTTCTTCGCGCTGCACATCTATCACCAGGCCTTCGAATTTTACCGCCTGGGTTATGGATCGGCGCTGGCTTGGCTCTTTGCCGTGATCCTCATTGTCTTTACGCTGGTCCAGCTCAAGCTATCGGGCCGCTGGGTCTACTATGAAGGGGAGGATCGGCCATGAAAGAGAGCAGCGCATTACCAATCAGCCGTGGCAGCCTGAGTTACGACGAACCAGCGGGGCATCGTCGGCGCGTGTGGCTGGGGCGTGCAGCCCGGCGCGGCTTGTTATATCTCATCACCCTGTCACTCTCCGTCATCTTTATCTACCCGTTGGCGTGGACGTTGGGCAGTTCGCTCAAGACAGCCGGGGAGATGTTCATCTATCCGCCGACGCTCTTTCCTGCATCACCCCAGTTTGCCAATTACCAGCAGGTCATGGAGACAGTTCCCTTTGCACAGTGGTTCATGAACACGGTTATTGTGGTTGTGCTGGCAACGGCAGGGACTGTGATTTCAGCCGCCATGGTCTCCTACTCCTTTGCCCGCTTTCGCTACCGTGGGCGCGACCTGCTCTTTCTGATCACCCTCACCACCATGATGTTGCCCGGTCAGGTTACGCTCGTCCCACAGTTCATCCTCTTCTTCAAGCTGGGCTGGATCGACACCATCAAGCCGCTGTGGGTGCCCCACTGGTTTGGCGGCGGTGCCTTCTTCATCTTTCTCATGCGCCAGTTTTTCCTGTCGCTGCCACGCGAGCTGGATGAGGCAGCCCTGATCGACGGTGCCAACCGTCTGCAAATCTTCCTTCGCATTCTGCTGCCACTGACCAAACCCGCACTCGCCACCATGACAGTCATCTCGTTCATGTCCGGCTGGAGCGATTTTTTGGGGCCGCTGATCTATCTCAACACACCCAACAAATTCACGCTGGCTGTAGGGCTGCAATACTTCAACGCGGTGGAAGATGCCAGCTATGAACCGACGGAACATTTGCTGATGACCGCCTGTGTACTCACCGTTGTGCCCGCGCTGCTAGTCTTTTTTGCGACGCAGAAGTATTTTGTGCGGGGGATTGTCATGTCTGGGATCAAGGGATAATCTTTGTGTCCACGCCAAATCCAACAATCGAACGATTAAAAGAACGGGCCTGGCAAGCGGTTGCCGCCATTGACCAAGATCTGGCAGAGGGTCGCATTGATGAGGATGGATGGCATCAAGCAATGGCCGCGCTCGTCAAACCGGCGTATCTAGCCGCCGACAATCCTTATGCCCAGGCCGGGCACGACGGTAATGCCGAAAGTTGGGAACAATCACGCGGGTTCATTGCCCACGCCCTCCATCGCAGCGGGATCTTGCTGGATGTCGGCTGTGCCAGTGGCATTCTCATGGAAAGTGTTCAATGTTGGGGCGCGGCCAAGGGGCTGCAGATTGAACCATACGGCCTTGATATCGTGCCCGAATTGGCAACGCTTGCTCGCCGCCGTCTCCCGCAGTGGGCAGAACGCATTCATGTCGGCAATATTCGCACTTGGCACCCACGAACAGAGCGTTTCGATTTTGTGCTGATTCGTCTCATCTATGCACCGGTGAACCGGCGGGGTGAGATGGTACAACACATTCTCAGCCATGTGTTGAAACCCGATGGTCGTCTCATTGTTCTCGGGGGTACTGAAGAAATTGGATCGCACCAGGTTGAATTGAGTATCACCAGTCAAGGAATTCCCGTGCATGGGCATGTCGAGCTCCCGCACGCCGAGGATGAGCGCGTGGTGCGGCGTCTGTATTGGATTGATAACAAAACAAAACTGTAGCCTTAATCGGCCACATTACAGGAGGGAAGACAGTGCCACAAAATAATAGCTCATCCGACCGCCCACGCAACATTCTCTATATCTTTACCGATGACCAAAGCTTTCGCTCCGTCAGCTGTTATCCGGGCGCGCATCCCTGGGTGAATACGCCCAACATCGACCGCCTCGCCCGCGAAGGGTTGCGCTTTACCCATTGCTACACCGGTGCCTGGTGCGCGCCCTCCCGCGCCACCTATCTAACCGGCTTGTATCAGCACGGCATCACCAGTATGCATCTGCCCGCGGGCTATCCAAACTATGTTCGCGATCCAGAGCAGTGCCCATATTGGCTGGAGAATCTGCGGACGAACGGCTGGTATACCGGCATCATTGGCAAATGGCACACCGGCCCCGATCATGGACACGGTCGCTACTGGGATTACTCTGCAATTTGGGATCACAGCCAGCCAAAGGAATATGGCCCCTACTACACCAACCAAAAGATGAGCATCAACGGTGGCCCGCCGGAGCCGGTTGATGGCTATTCAACCGACAACTATACGGAATACGCATTGGAATTTCTGCGTGGCCGCGCCGCGGAACCAGACAAGCCCTGGCATCTCTGGCTCTGCTACGACGCCGTGCATGGCCCTTGGACAGTAGCTGACCGCCATCATCAGGAATATCCGGATGTGCCACAGGTGCCCACGCCAGAAGATATCTATCCGCCCCGCCCAACCAAGGCAGCCCACATGCGTGTCTATGGCGTTTGGCGCGAGGCAGACAATGGTCAGCCCGTGGGGATTCAGGACGGCCGCACGCTGACGGACTGGATCCAGCAGTACAATCGTGCGGTGCGTGCGTTAGACGAAGGTGTCGGCAGGATCATCGCGGCGTTGGAAGCGATGGGGCAGTTGAACGATACATTGGTTGTCTTTACCTCCGACCAAGGCTTTGCTTGGGGGCAGCATGGGTTCCGCCACAAGATGGCACCCTATGATGCCAATCTCCTGGCACCGATGATTATGCGGAAGCCGGGGCTTATCCCCGCGGGGACCGTCTGTCAAACGCCCATCGGCGGACAGGATATTCCACCAACCTTTCTTTCTTTGATTGGCATGGAACAGCCCTGGAAGATGCACGGGCACGACCTGACGGAGCTCCTCACCGATCCGGATACCGAGTGGGACCGCCCATTGCTGATGGAGAGCACTCGTTATAACTTTGGCGAGTATACCAACGTGGGGTGCGGCGAGGCTGAAAATGGACTGCCCTGGTGGGTCTCCGTACGCAGGGGCAAGTATAAGTACATCCGTTGGCTCGTTCCCGGCGAGATTGAGGAAATGTATGATCTGGAGCGGGATCCCGAAGAATTGGAGAACCTTGCGTTGGAGGCTGAATACCACAGTCTACTGGCTAGTTATCGTCAACAGGCAATTGACGAATTGAAACGAACCGACGCGGGGATGGTCGATAACTTGCCACCGGTACTGGTCCTGACCAGGGAACAATTACTCGGTGGGGTTTAGTGCGTTTTCCATACAGGCATCAGAACTAGATTAACACAGAACAAAGGAGACTTCCCATGCAATCGGACAAACTTACCCGCCGTGAAATGCTCCGTTTATCTGCCGGTGTCACCGCCGGTGCCTTTGCCACGGGTTGGTTGGCTGCCTGCGCACCAGCCGGTAGCCCAGAGAGTGACGGGGGCGGTGCAGCAGCCGAACGCACGGCTGTCCGCATTCAGGCTTCTGCCAATGCCGCCGCGCTCAGGCACATTCAGTGGGCCGCCGAACGGCACATGGAAGAGAATCCCGATGTTGAAGTTGTTGTGGAGGAGACGATCTACAATGAGATCGCGCGCAAGACCGAGACCGGATTTGTGGCGGGCACCCTGCAGGATATCTGCTATGGCCACATGCGCTGGTACTTCATGGGCTGCCACAAAGGCATTTACATGAGCCTGGAAGATTTGATCGCCTCTGATCCGCCAGATGACTTTGATGACTTCTTCCCCCGTTGGATGGAAGTCAATAAATTTGAGGGGGTGCAATATCAGCTGCCGCATTACAGCAAGCCGGGTCCTGTTTCCTCGCTCATCTACAACAGACAGATCCTGGAAGAAGCTGGCGTTGATGAACCGACTGATGAATGGAGCTGGCAGGATCTCATGGAGGCTGCCCTGCAATGCACCGATGAAGAGAACAGTGTTTTCGGCGTTAACTATCGCTTCATCCAGAACGACATTCACAGCACCACCAATGTCTGTCGCTACTTTGAAGAGAACAACGACGACGACACGAGCGGCTCCCTCATGGTCGATGATGGCACCCGCTTCCGCATGGACACCGACACGATCCGCGAGGCCATGAATTATACACTCAGCCTGGCCCATGAGCACCGCGCTTTCCCACTGGCCGGTGATGATATCGAAGGTGGTCTCTTCGCAGCGGGCAAGCTAGCCTTTCAGATCGGCCAGGTGGTCAACGACTATATCTCCAATCTGCAGCGGGTCGATGGCCGGTTTGAGATCGGCCACGTCGTCTCGCCCACTGGCCCCAAGGGCGCCCGCGGCACGGTTAACGTGGGCAACCAGTTGATGATCAACAGCAAGAGTGAAGTCACAGATGCAGCCTGGGGTTTCCTCAAGACCATCACCAGCAAAGAGGCATGCATTCAATCAGCGCTGGAAGGCATTGAGCCGGGGCGGCGCTCAGCCTGGGTCGATCCGCGGGTGGTCGAGGTGACACCGATGCTCTCCAAATCTGTTCATCTCATGGACGAGTATCTGGAGGATTTCCCCATGCCTAGCAACTTGCGCTATGTCGAGGCCAACAGCGTCTTCGTCAACGAGATGGCACTTGTCATGGCTGGCGACGTCACATTCGATGAGTACATGCCCACTGTCGTGGAAGAGGTACAGGCCATTGTCGATCTGGATCGACCTGCATAGAGCAGCCTCAGGGCAAAGTGTCGGGCGGGCCAGAATCGCGCCCGATCAACTGCACATGTGGTTCACAGCAGGAAGCAAGGTGGCAGGGTGATTAGGAAGCAAGGCGGCAGGGCGTAATGGTGGGCGGAGGTTGATAGCTTTTTCACGGGCCTAATTCGGACGTATGGTAGAGTCGGTGGTATGATCGGGAGAATCAACAGAAGCAGTTTCAACCCGACGAACGCCCCCTCTGCGCAGCGCAGCAATGCCCGGCAGAGAAACATGTAGCAAAAAACATGTAACAGAGAAAGAAGCCCATGAAGATCGAAACCCTTGCCATTCACGCGGGGAAAGGCATTGATGCCGAGACTCGTGCCGTCATGCCCCCCATCCATCTTTCCACCACCTTTGAACGGGCCGCGGATGGAACGTATCCCGGCGGCTACACCTACATCCGATCGGAAAATCCAACCCGCCGCGCGCTGGAAGATGCGCTGGTGGCGCTGGAAGGGGGCGTCTGTGCCGCGACCTTTGGGTCGGGCATGGCCGCGATCATGACCGTCTTTCAGGCACTGCGCACAGGCGACCACGTGCTCATTCCCGATGACATCTACTTTGGGACGGGCAAGCTGGTCAATGAACTGTTTGTGCCGTGGGGGCTGCAACAGACCGAAGTCGACATGACCGATCTGGACGCGGTACGCGCGGCCATTCGACCCAACACCCGACTGATCTGGATCGAGACGCCCTCCAATCCGCTGCTCAAGATCACCGATGTGAATGCCATTGCCCAGATCGCCCACGAAGCGGGTGCAATCTGTGCCTGCGATAGCACTTGGCCCACCCCCTTGCTCCTGCGCACGCTGGAATTGGGCGCGGATTTGGCCGTGCATTCGACGACCAAATATCTGGCTGGCCACAGCGATGTGCTCGGCGGCGCGGTGATTGCCAAGGAGAACAGCGATTTCTTCGAGCGCATCCGCCTGATCCAGCGCACGGGTGGGGCCGTGCCCTCGCCCTTTGATTGCTGGTTGCTGCTGCGTGGCATCCGCACCCTACCCTATCGCATGCGCGGTCACTGTGAAAATGCACGCAAGGTCGCCGCTTTTCTGGCCGACCACCCCAAGGTCTGCACCGTCCACTACCCTGGCTTGGAAAATCATCCGGGCCACGCCATTGCCGCGGAGCAGATGCGTGATTTTGGCGGAATGCTCTCCTTTCAACTCTGTCCCGACGAATTGCGCAGTGGCCGCGAAAATGCCCAGCGGGTGGCGGGCCAAACCAAACTCTTTACCCAGGCAACCAGTCTCGGCGGCGTCGAGAGCCTGATTGAACACCGCTATAGCATCGAGGGCCCCACCACCAAAGCGCCCGACAATCTGCTGCGCTGTTCGATTGGGTTGGAGCATCCCGATGATCTGATTGCGGATCTGGCACAGGCACTGGATGCGCCGGTCAAGCTCAAGTAAGGCACATCTTTGCCAATCATAACGCCAAAAAGCGGGGACCGAGCAAAATTCGGTCCCCGCTTTTTCGTTAGACAACACTCAGATTACACAGCTTCACGATTACACAGGTCACACTGGTATCTCTGCACGCTATGGGCGAATTTCGCCGGCGAACCAGGTACCACCGGAGACCCAACCGTTGCCGGAACCACCCCAGCCCTGGTTGACGTAGAAGGAACGGTTGTACTGTGTCTCGTTCCAACAGAAGATGAAGCACTTGCGCACGGTCCGTTTGCGCCAGGCATAGCCATAGGCCAGCGGGTAGTGTGTGAGCCAACCGGTGCCGATGATCGCCGGTGTATTGCGATCGCGGATGCTGTTGCGAGCATACTGTCGCAGGCGACTTTCCTGGATGCCGAGCACATTGTAGTGGGTGCTCAGCCTGGTGCCGGTACGACCACTGAAGTAGTTGGACGCATCATCCATGTTCCACGGATTGGTTGGACCACTGTTGCCCCAACACCAGGTGCCCACATCGTTGCGGATCTCCCAGGTCATGTTGCGCACGCCGTTGTCCATGTTCTGCGGGGCCACGGCGTTGGCACCTTTGCCACCATTCTGGCGATAGAGACCCCAGCGTGGTGCCCAGTAGCTGTTGCCACTGGCCGCCTGCTTGTCGGCCCAGCCAAAGAGCATGGCCCAGGCTGTACCACCACAGCCGCTGTAACAGCTGGAACTGTTGGGCGACGTGTGCTTCGGGATCTGGCTGTAGAGCCGTTGGTCGCTGTGCGAGCCAGCCCAGTAGTAGGTCCAGTTGCTCCACGAGCCGTTGATGGCCTGGACACCAGCAGCGGCCACTTCGGGGGCTGCGCTGATTTCACCACCACCACTGATCGTCGGCAGATAGATCTTGTTGCTATCGCCAAAGGACGGGTTATCAACGGGACCATCGATTACGGCAAACTTGATGCTCTCCTGCGTGGCCTGCAACTGCATGGCCGCGCTGAGACCGGCAGCATTGACCGTGTTGTAGTTGATCTCGGCAACCAGCGGCAACTCTTTGCCTTCCACGGCATCACGCACGTGAATGCGCAGGATAGCTGGCTCACCGTTCTCGCCGGGGATCACTTCGTAGTCGATGTACGCGGCACCTTCACCGCTCATCTTGACCTCTGGCTTGCCAGGGATCAGCAGTGAGATGTCGTAGGTCTCACCTTTCAAGAGCCCTTCGCCATACTCACGGGCCAGGAAGTCGATGCCCCAATCTTCGGCGGCACTCTCCTTGAGCGCAGCAATGAAGACCGCGTAGCTCTCGGTGTAGCCCTGCTTCAGCTCGTCCCACGATTCCCAACCTTCCAAGACCAGGTCTTCCGGCGGGGTGGGGCCAGTTTCGGTCAACTTGCCCTGGATATCTTGCGCCTCATCATCCGACTTGGTCTCCTTGTTGGGTGTCCACTCGCTGCTGGAAAGCTCCTGCTCCTTCTCCAGCATCTCCATCTTCAGCCCCTTCACCTTGATCATCTGGGTGCCAGGCATGGCCGCGAGATTGCCAGCTTCGTCCTCACCGGCATAGGCCAGCGTATCGAGCTTGTAGAATTTGACCGCTTGTTTGCCGTTCTTGGCGGCTTCGCAAGCAACATTCTGAGTCGCGGTTTCACCCTCGTGATTCCAGTGCGGGATCGGGTGGTCGTGGTCACCGGTCGAGACGATGATAAAGCCAGCCGGGCCACCATCACCATTCAAGAGCTGGAATTCATAGTAGGCCACGCCCTCGACATCGGGACGGTGCAATTCGCGTACTAGCTCGCCAAAGCGGGCATTGTCCCAGCCCGGGGCCATGGGGCCGCCACGCATCTCTTCGAGCAGTTGGGCCGCGGTGCGGATGAACTGTACCGGCACCTCGCCAAACTTCACGGCACCCGCTTCGGGATTGGGATCGACACAGGCGGTTTCGCCGCCCTCTTCATAGCGGATCATCGCGGTTTCGAGCAGCGACTCGTTGCCCGCCTTGTCACGGAAGAGGCCATAGACGTGGGCCATTTCGCCGGATTTGGTCGGGGCCAACTGCCACATCACTTCTCGCTCGAAGCGCTGCCACTCGACGTTGCTCAGGTCGCGGCTGTTGCCCAGCTTCATGGCCACAATGTCGGCGTAGAATTCGTCGTCCTCATAGGGCACGAAGCTCAGCTTCACCTGTAGATCATTGGTGGTCGCCGCGCCATTGTTGATCAGAATCTTCGCTTCTGGCGCAAAGGGATCTTCACTGGGCGTGGCACCCTGACTGGCCACCACAGCACTGCGATGAGCATTGCCATCAACAGCCATAAGCTTGTACCAGTAAGATTGTCCATTCTTCACTTCCTTATCCAGATATTCGCCAGTTGGCGGCACTTCCTGATCTCGCAGCTGCCACGGTCCATTCGGGCTTTCACCGCGATAGAGGATCATCTGTTGATAGCCCTCTTTGACATCAAAGGTCAATTTGACGCTGTTGACATCGGCGGTGGCATTGAAGAAGGCCGGTTCACGGATGCGGTCATCCTTGAGATTGAAGGGATCTTTCTTCTTTTCCACCTCAGAGCCATCATTTTCGCCCCCATCCTCGGTGTCCGAGTCGTTGGGGTCGGTGCCCAAGATGTATTCACTGTAATTATCGAGCCAGTCCAGATCGTTGTCACCATCGGGATTGGTCAGGTCGTTCTGCTGTTCATAGGTATCAGGAATGCGATTGTTGTTCGTATCGGGTGCTTCGAGCACAGAGAAAGAGCCAAGGGCTTCGCGCTGGAACTGCTCGTGATAGACTTGCAATTCCACCCGGTAGGAGCCTTCGTCGCGTGGTTCGGGTGTCTTTTCGCCGCCTTCTTCACGCACCGGCTGCACCGGATTGGCCTGGTTCACTCGTTGATACTCGCCACCATAGAAGCCATCACCGGCATTGCCATCCTGATGTTCGCCATCATCATAGAGCGGCACGACGCTGCTCGTGCCATCGGGGGCGGTCACAATTGCCCGCACCGTGGCGTCGGCAATGGGACGGTCGCCCGAGACAAAGGCAAAGATTGGCATGCGCAGGCCGGTCAGCTTGTTAACTGTCGGCAAAAGCAGGTGGGCAGTCAGCAGAGAATCGGCGCTGACCATCACTTTGTATTCCACGTTGGAGCGGGCAAAGCTGCCGTCGGCATGGCTGACAAAGAGTTGCCATTGGCCAGCCACCGGGTTGGGAATGCGCCAGCCCAGATGTCCGCTGTACGTGTTCTTGAAGGTGTAGGGGAAGCTCTTTTCCGTGTACTCCTTGCCATCGGGCGAGACGAGGCGCAGGGCCAATTGCGGGCAGAACTCTTGACAACCGCCCTGATCCCACTTGAGGGCAAAGAGCGCTTCCTTGATTGAACCATCGATCTGCACGCGATGTTCGCGTTCGTTGCTGGGGCCACCCGTGGCGTTGCCGGGCAATGAACCGCGCTGATCCAGCAGACGTTGGCGTCCTTCGGCCAAGGCGTTGGCATATTCGTAGGTGCTGGCCAATTCCAGTGTGGTGTCCGCCGCGTTGATGGCATTGGCGGCATCGGCACTGGCCGCGCTCAGGCTGCTCACGTAGACATCGTTGTAGAAGAACGCGCCGCCGGTTGCCGTGGCAATCTGCTCCATGAGCGTCTCATCGGCGGCAGAGCCAAAGGCAATGGTCGAGACGGGGCAGTTGGTTGCCTGCACAGCCGCGGCCACGTCACTCCAATAGAGCGAGCTGTTCTCCATGCCATCTGAAAGCAGCACATAGGAACAGAGCGGGTTGCCAGTGGGGCTGCCATTGCGTTGGTTCACGGCTTCGTTCATGCCATCGCCAATGCTGGTTGCACCACCGGGAGAGAGGGCGTTGATGAAATTGTGGGCATCGTTGCGCACAAAGAGATCAACCGCTTGCATGTTGAATGGCGCCGGATTCACGTTGTGGTCAAAAGGCACCACAGACAGGCCATCGTTGTTGCGCGTGATATCGACGTAGAAGTTGGCTGCATCACGCGCGGCCTGCATCTTGCTGTCGGCGGACATGGAGCCAGAGCGGTCGACCACAAGCACTTGATCCACGTTGTCGGGCGTATACTGGACACTCGCGGCATTGGTGTCGGTGGCAATGGTCGTGGCCGTGCCCGATTCCTCGAGCCGGATCTCCAGATCATAGGTGCCGTTGGCAGCCTGATTGGGGGCCTGGATGACCAGCCAATATTGTTCCTGGATGAAGCCACCCGCGGTGATCAGGGCATTGACGCCATTCACCTGGGCTTTAAAATCATTGACCGTCAGGCCAGCAACGACGGGGCCTTTGGGGTCGCCATTGGTAACGAGCACCTGGGCCAGGAATTTGCCGGGCCCATCAAAGGGGCCCACCTGTGCCACCGCGCCGCTGTTGGGCATGCGAATGTCGATCACCGGATCGAGACACTGGATGGTGATGTCGGCCTGGGCGCTGTTATTGGTTGCGCCGGCCACCACGATCACGCGCGTGATGCCATCGTTGAAGAAGGATTGGCTCCACGGCGACGCGCTGCTCTCGAAATGGCTGTCGAGCGCGGTACCTTTTTCGGTGATCATGTGATAAAAGGCGGGGCCGCTGTCGGTGTTGGTGCTCACGCTGATGAGCGGACAATCGGCACCAGGTGTGGCGCTGTAGTAGCGCACGCCATAGCGATCGATCGACTGGTTGTTGAAGGTCACGGGGCTACCGCTGTTGACTGTGCCGCCGTTGGTGGGAACAATGGGCCCATAGGCGGCCGGATTGCCCGCTGCGTCTTCGTCGATGTAGTTAAACGAACCATCGGGCTGGTTGGTCAGATCCTTGATCCAGTTGGCCGCGGCGAAGCGCCGGAAAGCAGTATCAAAGTTCTGGCCCGCGCCCAGGTTGCCCAACGCCGTGTTCAGCGCGGCAACATCATCCTGGGTTTCCGCGGCTTCCCACAACACCCGAAAGGCATCCACACCCAACTCGGGTTCATTGGGGTTGCTGCCAAACTGTTCGGTGAAGTATTTCCACCAGAGCGCCGAATTATAGCGTTGGGGAATGCTGGTGATGTCCTCGTTGGTGTTGTTGAGGTAGGTATTCACCTGCTGGTTGAAGGAAGAGGAGACCGCGGTCAGCGAGGTGGCCCAGCTGTCAATGTTGGCAAAGGCATTATCTTCCATTGCGCGGGCAGTGCCCTCTTTGAACCATTTCACTTCGGTGCCATGATACGAATATTGCACCCGGTGAAAAAGTTCGTGGCCAACCACTTTCTGAATGCTCTCTGCCGTGCCAAAGCAGCCATTGTAGACGTAGAACTCGTTCGAGCTGGGGCCGGTGGCACCGTTACAGCTGGCATTGTCCCGCACTTCAACAACAAGTTTACCGGTGAAGAGGGGTGTGCGGAAGCCAAAGTCGGTGACATAGCGATCCCAGTACTGCTGGGTAAAGTCTGCCACCTGTGTGGCCTGGGCATCGGTTGTGTCGCTGTCATCATAGCGCACACAAAAATCGGTGCGGTCGATCATGTCGGGCAAGCCTGAAGAGCCAGCCGGACAGGCCACCTGTGCCACGGGCCTAGTGGACGGCGCGATGGCTGGCGCGACAGGTGGTATTGCCGCCGGCGCAGCCATTGCTGCCATTGGCATCTGGGGAATGACTAAACTCAATAACAGTAGGGTACGTATGAGGTGGACAATCTTCTGTCCAGGGGATGAACGACTCATCATTTTCTCCTTGTCTCGTGAAAGTACAGGTTCAGCGCCACAGCAGTTGCGGTGGGGTGTCGCTGTCGTTGGCGACGTACCATCCGGATCCGCTGGTTGGACTGATGTGGACAAGGAGAAGTTTACTGCGAAGCTGTTGTTTACACAGCGCGATCTACCACTACGCAACTGTGTACTAGATCACAACCAATAACCTTTGCCTTTGCAGATATTGCTAAAGGACCACGATTCTGGTCATCGTGCAGGTGTGCAACATCGTTCGATGGCGGGGGACGGAGAGGGGTTCCAAAACACAAAAGCTCTGGTTACGCCACAATGAGCAGCGCTGAGCTGCTTCGTCGTGCCACCGCGGCTGGCAGAGTCCTGCGGTACACGAGTGCATTGCACGGCTCTCAACACCCCAACGCCGCCCCACGATCACCTCACCTGTGCGCTGCACACCCGCCGCGGTGCTACCCATCCACTGCTGAACACCTCTTCGCTGGATCAAGCGCGAATGACAGAGCCCTGCGGTACTCGAGTCAGCAGGTAAGACAAAAAATGAGCCCACGCACAGATTCGTTGCGTGGGCTCATTTTTTTGATTGAATTCACGAGCAAGTTACGTCTGCTCGAATCGGGCTGCGACGTCGGGCTGAAGCAGATACCAGAGGGTGAGGCCACCGGCAGCGGTGCCAATGGGCACGACAAAGAGGCTGACCACGGCCAGCGCCAGGGCTGCCACGCGTCCCCACGGCTTTAGCGTCCAGACGCCGTAGCCAACGGCCAGGTAGAGCAGACAGAGCAGCAGCGTGATCACCGCGATGAAGCCGACGATAAACATTGCGATCATGGCATCGGGATCTTCAACGACGGAAACAATGCCCAAGATCCCCGTGGGAATCATCATGACGATGGTGCCAATCAAACAGAGCGCGGCCACCACAAAATGATAGCCCGCCACCAACGTCAGGCCGTCGCTACGTTGCTGCCACGTCTGCCCACTCGGCGCAGAGGTAGATTGCGGTGGCTGTGGGGGCGGCGTTGGCGTCTGCCCTGTTTGCTCGGTGCTAGCCGGAATTGGGGCCGGTTGCGCCAGCGGAATTTGTCCCTCCGCCGTGGGTTGTTGTTGTGTCTGTTCGTTCACGAGTCTCTCCGTTCTATAGATACCAGCTCGATGGCTATCGTGCTTTGCTAGTTACCAGTGCGCTGGTTACCAATGCGCTGGTTACCAATACGTAGAAGCTTGGCACAAGTTTCAATGTAGCCAGCGTGTTCCGCCAAACTTTTTTTGCCAATCAGAGACGATCCTGTTTTCGATCGCACGATGAATCACTGCCCCCTGCCACTGCACAGCCTTTGGTTGTCCAGGCAAAAAATTCGCCATTTCCTCCCATTCATGATACAACTACAGCAGCGTTTATACGCAGGATTGTTGGGGTGGATTCTCGCCAACGAATTACTGTCCTCTGGTGCCAATGGAACTGTGGGTGCCGGTTCTGCTCTACAGGAAGAACATCCCATTTTGAAATCGGACGAAAATTAAAAGCAGGAGTCAACTATGACAGAAATCACCTATATACATGGCCGCGAGGTGTTGGATAGTCGCGGCAACCCAACCGTGGAAGTGGAAGTATTGCTGGATGATGGCGGCATGGGACGCGCAATTGTGCCCAGTGGTGCGAGCACCGGCGCGCATGAAGCCGTTGAATTACGTGACGGTGACAAAGGGCGCTACGGCGGCAAAGGCGTG
Organism: Caldilineaceae bacterium; assembly: GCA_965228585.1. Taxonomy (GTDB): domain Bacteria; phylum Chloroflexota; class Anaerolineae; order Caldilineales; family Caldilineaceae; genus JAHBVH01. The sequence continues at coordinate 1,681,367 of CBDDHX010000001.1, read as the reverse complement.
CAACAGGCCGTGGAGAATGTCAACGAAGTCCTGGCCGGGGAACTGATCGGGCTCGATGCACTGGAGCAGGTGGGTATCGATCAGCTCATGCTGGAGCTCGACGGCACCGAGAACAAGGGCAAGCTGGGGGCCAACGCGATCCTCGGCGTGAGTTTGGCCATTGCCAAAGCCGCGGCCGACTCATTGAGCCTGCCCCTCTATCGCTATCTGGGTGGCGTCTCCGCCCGCACCCTGCCCGTGCCAATGATGAATATTTTGAACGGAGGCAAACACGCGGCCAACAGCACCGACTTCCAGGAGTTCATGATCATGCCGGTGGGCGCAGAGAGCTTCCGTGAAGGCGTGCGTTGGGGTGCCGAGATCTACCAGAGCCTGAAGCAGGTGCTCCACGACGGGGGCCACAGCACCAACGTGGGGGATGAGGGTGGATTTGCCCCCAGCCTCGGCGGCAATGTCAAGGCCATTGAGGTGATCTTGCAGGCGATTGAAAAGGCGGGCTACAAGCCGGGCGAAGAGATCGTCATTGCGCTCGATCCGGCCAGCACCGAGCTGTACGATGAATCCACGGGCCGCTACAAGCTGGAGATCGAGGGCAAAGAGCTGAGCAGCCCCGAATTGGTCGAGCTCTGGACCGATTGGTGCAACCGCTTCCCCATTATCAGCATTGAGGATGGCATGGCCGAGGATGATTGGGAAGGTTGGAAAGGGCTCTATCAGAATGTGGGTGACCGGGTGCAACTGGTGGGCGATGACCTGCTGGTGACCAATGTGAACCGCATTGAGCGGGCGATTGCAGAGCAAGCATGCAATGCGCTGCTCTGCAAGGTCAACCAAATTGGCACGCTCACCGAGAGCATCGACGCCATTGAGACGAGCCACCGCGCGGGGTGGGCTGCCGTGGTTAGCCACCGCTCTGGCGAAACCGAAGACGCCACGATTTCGGATCTCGTTGTTGCCTTCAACACTGGCCAGATCAAGACCGGCGCGCCCGCGCGCAGCGATCGCATTGCCAAGTACAATCAGTTGCTACGCATTGAAGAAGAGCTGGGCGACAGCGCACGCTACCCTGGCTTGAAAGCCTTTCCACACATGAAGTAGGGTGTAAGGAGACCGAAAGTGGTGCTGCACCGCTGACCATTCATTCGGTCATGTCACCAAACCGCCAAACAAAAAGCGCCGATCTCGCAATGAGATCGGCGCTTCTAATTGGTGCCCCTACTCCGACTCGAACGGAGACGCCCTATTGGGCACAGGCCCTCAACCTGCCGTGTATGCCAATTCCACCATAGGGGCAAACTGTTTTCCAAATGCAGAGGATAGTATACCGATTCTGTGCCGAAAAGTCAAAATGTAAAGGAGGCAGCGTTCAATTGGTTGCCAGGTTGCCCAGAACGTTGCTCCCTATCCCCGGTTGAGGCGTGGGTCGAGGACGTCGCGCACGCCGTCGCCGAGCAAGTTAAAGGCGAGGACGGTGAGGGTAATCGCCGCGCCGGGAAAGAGCACCAGATGGGGCGCGCTAAAGAGTTGGTTGCGCTCGCTACCGAGCATGGCCCCCCATTCGGGTGTGGGTGGCTGCGCGCCGAGGCCCAGGAACGAGAGCGCCGCGGCATCGATGATCGCCGCGCCCACGCCGAGTGTCCCCAACACAATGAGGGGGGAGATGACGTTGGGCAAGATCTGGCGGAAGAGAATGCGGCCGTGGGTTGCGCCAATCGCTTCCGACGCTTGCACGTAATCCATTTCACGCGCCGAAAGCACGGTGGAGCGCACGACGCGTGCATAGGCGGGAATGCTCACAACGGCAATCGCCAACATGGCGTTGGTCAAGCTGGAGCCAAGCACAAAGGTAATGGCGATGGCCAAGAGCAGCGCGGGGAATGCCAACATGACATCCATCAGGCGCATGATCACGTTGTCGATCCAGCGGCCAGCGTAGCCTGCCAGCGCGCCCAACAATGTGCCGCTGACCGCGGCGACCGTGACGACGATGAAGCCGACCCGCAGCGAAATGCGCGCGGCAAAGAGGATACGGCTGTAGACATCGCGCACGTTGCCATCCAGCCCCATGATGTGCTGGGGCTCGGATTCGGGGCAGCCAAACGCATGCACACAGGGGTCGGCCCGCTTGCGTACATCTTCGTGACCTTCCGCGCCAATGAGCACCTGGATCGGATCATAGGGCGCAAGGACCGGGGCGAAGATGGCCGCCAATGTGATGAGCGCGAGGAGCACCATGCCCGTCACCGCCGAACGTTGGCGAAAGAGCTGGCGCGTGGTGGCACGCCAGGGCACACGTACCCGCTGCCGCTTTAGCTCCAACTCGGGCTTGGCCCCAGTTGTTTGTGATTCCTCAGAGGTTGCTGAACTCATGAATGTTACTCGGTATAAGTCTATAGGTGACAGCTCAACCCGACGCCAGCGCCAGATTATTCAAGCCGCACCCGCGGGTCGAGATAGGCGTACGAGAGATCGACAACGAGATTGGTCACCACGTAGATAAAGGCAATGACGATGGTAAAGCCTTGAATCACGGGAAAGTCGCGCGAGGTAATCGCCTCGAACAGACTACGCCCAACGCCAGCCAGACCAAAGATCGTCTCCGTGAGTACTGCCCCGCCCAGAATGCCACCCGATTGCAGACCAATGATGGTGACCACGGGCAGGAGCGCGCTGCGCAGCGCGTGACGCATGATCACCACATATTGCCCCAGACCTTTGGCATTGGCCGTGCGAATGTAGTCCTGCCCCAACACCTCCAGCATGCTGGAACGGGTCATGCGGGCAATGATCGACATGGGGATCGTGCTCAGAGCCACCGCCGGTAGGATCAGATGTTTGAGGGCGTCGCCAAGCACTTTCCAATCCGCAGTGATAATGGCGTTGAAAATGTATAAATTTGCGAAAAAGCGGAGGAAAAAGACGCCGGGTGTTGCATCCGTCACTTCCCAACCAAAGAATTCATAGAATGGGGTGGAAGAGATGCCCGCCGCCAGGCGACCGGAGGGCGGTAGGGCAAAGGGTGTGTCACGCAGCAGCACGGCAAACGCGTAGATCAAGAGCAGACCGAGCACAAAGACTGGCACCGAAACACCGAGATTGGCGCCCATCATCGTGGCAACATCGACCGCGGAATTGCGGCGCAGCGCGGAAAGCAACCCCGCGGGAATCCCCACCAGCACCGCGATCAACATGGCCGACAGCCCCAGTTCCACCGTCATGGGCAGCCGTTCGCTGAGCATGACAGTAATCGGGCGGCCAAAGCGAATGGAATCGCCCAGGTCGCCTCGCAAGATATTGCCCATGTACAGCAAGAACTGGGTGTAGACCGGCTCGTCGAGGCCGAAGCGCTCGTTGAAATCTTCGCAAGCCGCCTGGGTAGCCTTTTCACCGAGAATCGCCCGGCAAGGATCGCCAGGGATCAGGCGCGCCAACGAGAAGGTGACGACCAAAATGGCAAAGAGCACGGGAATGGCGTAGAGAACACGGCGCAGAACGTATTGGGACATAAGCTCTTTTTATCAATTCACCCAAGTTGCTCCCCGGTTGTCTTCCAGCCGCGTGGTAGAGGAGATTTTCTGAGCAATCACTCTCGTGTAGAGATGGTAGCAACTTGCGTTAATTCGGACCTACGCAGCTTGTCGAGAAGCGGTGCGTACGCCAGCAAAAAAACAGAAGAGTCGATCAATGCTCCGGTGTGACGGACCGGCGGGGCAAGCCCGCCACACCGGGAACGGTAACGAGACTACAGTGCGGTTGGCTTGAAAACGGTAGGTTTTCCTCTTGCCAGAACTACTGTTTTCAACCAGAGCCCACTTTAGGAGCGTTCGTTTACTCGTTATTCATCAACCCATCCCACAGGTAGGAGAAGTAGTCAAAGCCACCGGTGTTGCCAACGTGGTTGGGGTTGGCGGCATCGATACCGGCAGCCCAGGAGGCAATCACATCATTGGCATCGAGCATGGAACCATCGTGGAACTGAACACCTTCACGAATGGAACAGGTCCAGACTGTGGCATCATCGTTGCCTTCACAGCCGGTGGCCAGGGCCGGTTGAGTTTCGCCCGAATCCTGCATGTAGGTCAGCAGCGGCTCGACCACCTGTGTGCAGGGGAAGAGCGATTCGCCATCGGTTTCATCGGCACAGTAGAGGCTGATCGGTTCATTGTTCTGCACATAGACGAGCACGTCGCGGCCACCGGGATCGAGATAGGTGAACTTGGTGGCACCAAAGGGTGGCACGTAGGCACCTTCAACATCGGCCCGGGCGGCATTGGCCGCGGCACCGTGAGCAATCGGCACCATGGGCACCAGTTCACGAATTGCGTTGTTGGCTTCGGTATAGAGTTCGGCAGCCTCGGCGGCATCTGCAATCTGTGATGCTGCTTCCAACGGTTCGTAGATTGCGGGGAAGGGATCGCCAAATTGTGGGTTGTTGGCCCCAAAGTGGAAATCCAGGAAGTTGGTCACGTGTGGATAGTCCGCGCCCCAGCCGAGCAGGTAGAGGCCGTCGAGTGAGCCGGTGGTTGATTGTTCAATGAATTCACCCGATTCCATCACCACCACTTCGGCGTTGATGCCCAGATTTTCTTGCAGCTGTGTCTGGAATTCAACGGCCACCAGCGACGGTTCGGGCAGATAGGTGCGGAAGACATCGCGATAGTAGATCGTGGTGTCGAAACCATCGGGATAGCCAGCTTCGGCCAGCAACTCTTGGGCGGCATCGGGATCGAAATCGTACCAAGCATCGCCTTCACAGCCACCGGGAATGCTACAAGGGGTGAAATAATCGGCGACAATGGAGCCTTCGGGATAGAAGTTGTCGACCAGCCGCTGACGGTCGATGCCCATGGCAATGGCCTGGCGCACCTGTGGATTGTCAAATGGCTCCACCGTGTTGATCATGGCGAGGTAGAGGACATTGGGGCCACTGATCGGCAGCAGTTGCAGATTCTCATCTTCTTCCACCGTGGCGAAATCATCGGGGCTGACGTTGGTGATTACATCCGCGGTCCCCGCTTGCAGCTCGAGCAGACGAGCCGCGCCTTCTTGGTTCCAGCGCAACACGGCCGTCTCGGCAATGGCCGGATCGCCCCAGTAGCCGTCAAAGCGCTTGAAGGTGATCTGGTTACCCCGATCCCAGCTTTCGATCATGTAGGGGCCGGTGCCAATGGGGCGCTCGAGCAGTTCGCCCGTGCCGCCATTCTCGGCAATCCACTCGGCGGGTTGGATGCCAAAGGGGATGAAGGCGACTTTGGCCAGAAAGGCCGGATCCGGCTTGCAGAGATTGAAGACAACGGTGGTCTCATCGGTCGCTTCGATCGATTGAATCTTGCCACCGTACTCACAACTTTCGGCGGCCACTGCCATTGGTTCAAAGGGGCCAGCTTCCTCAGCGGGTGCTTCTGCTGCTGTTTCGGCGGCCGGTTCTGCGTCTGTTCCCGTGGCGTCTGTTTCCCCTTCGGGCACAGCAGCACAGCCGATCAGCAGAATGCCCGCGAGCAGAATGGTGATCAGTTGCAGGAACTGTTTTCTCAAATGCATAGGTTTCTCCTTGGTAAATAGTGGATCAATTGCTTCATGCGGTACTGTTGACTGCATATTCACATGATGGTGCGGAATGGTGTCTCGGAATGATCGCTTGAGCCCGCGGAAATGGGAGAGACGGCTCTTTGGCACCACCTGTTACATCACTATCTGTTGCATCATTACCTGTTACATTACTACCTGTTACATTATAACTTTTTGTTACATTTGATGTTTATGTGAGGTTAGGTGCTAATAGAGACCTAATAGAGACAGCAAATAGAGCTTGCACCTTGCGGAGTGCGCATTCTCTCATGCGCACCTCCAGCGTTGGAGAACGCTGATTCCTCCATTGTGCAACATGTAAATGATTTCTCGATAAGTCTAGCTCTTACCTAGCTGTTGATGCCAACCGTCTGCGCGGGTGTGGTGCTGCACTTTTCATTGTCTACGCAATTTCCTCTGCTGTCAATATTCGTGCTAGCAACATTTTCCATGTGGCAACCCAGAGCCCAACGTCAGCGGCAGCAGGCCGCCACCTTGCACAATTTATCGCCCCATGTCATCATGATGGGCACCCCTCACTCTATGAGAACAACCACTATAAAACGTACGTTGCTCCCTGGTCGCCTGCTGGGCGCGTGATAGCGGGAATTATTTGAGCAATCACGCTCGTGTAGAGATGGTAGGTAGCAACTTGAGTTAGAAAGGAATCATCATGACCCTGCAAGAATTCAAAGCCTCGCTGGAACAAGAGACGCCGCCCACCGGTCTCACTCGCGCCCAACTGGCACTTTGGCAGGCGGGCAAGGGCGACTGGGCCGGCTCCCATGCGACCACGCAAGAGCCCGGCGACCCCAATGTGGATTGGGTACATGCCTATCTCCACCGCGAAGAGGGGGACCTGAACAACGCCGGCTACTGGTATCGCCGCGCGGGGAAGCCTGCTTCCACGGCTTCGTTGCAAGAAGAGTGGGAGGCGATTGCAAAGGAACTGTTGGAAGCGTAAACGGAGTCATCCATGCCCCAATCTGTTACGACCCTCATTACCCATGCTCACCTCTTCACCATGCACGGTGAAGGGGTAGGTTATGTTGCCGACGGTGCAGTCGCTATCGACAACGAAACAATTGTCGCGGTTGGCTCAACAATTGAACTGTTGGATCGCTTTCAAGCCGACGAAACCATTGATGCCACCGGCCAGGCGCTTCTCCCCGGTCTCATCGATGCCCACATGCATACGCCGCTAGCGATTGTGCGGGGTGTGGCACAGGATGTGCGTAACTGGATGCAAAAGGCGCTCGCTCCCTACAATCGCCACATTACACCGGCAGCGGCACTCGCCGGGGTTCAACTCAATGTGCTGGAAGCGCTCAAGGCCGGCACAACGACAATGGGTGACTATGCACAGCCAATCTCCGGTTGGCCCGAAATTTTTGAGCAGATTGGCGTTCGTGCCCGGTTGACGCCCACAATCAATGCGTTGCCCCCTGGTGGTATGGCCAATTGGCGGGTCGGTGATCTCTATCCGCTTGATGAGCAAGTGGGCCAAAGCGCAATTGACGCCGCGGTGGCCTTTGCCGAGGCGTGGCACGGCGCTGCCGATGGACGCATCACAGTCATGCTCGGTCCACAGGGGCCGGATATGATCGCACGGGAGCAACTGCTCCAGGTGAAGGAGATCGCCCAACGCCATGGGCTGATGATCCATCTTCACACGGCCCAAGGCGACCGTGAGATTGAACAGATGCTCAGCCGCCATGGCAAGCGAACTCCCGCCTATTTGCAGGAGATCGGCTATCTGGATGAGCAACTACTCGCTGTCCACCTGACCGAAGCGACGGATGCCGAGACGGAACTGATCGCGCGCAGCGGTGCGCGCATGGCGCTCTGTTCCGGCAGCATCGGCATCATCGATGGCATTGTGCCGCCCGCCCACGTTTTTCGCCAAGCTGGTGGGCTGGTGGCGCTCGGTTCGGATCAGGCGTCGGGCAACAATTGCAACAACATCTTTAACGAGATGAAGCTGACCGCGCTCTTCAACAAGATCAAGTACAAAGATCCAACCGTGATGCCAGCGTGGGCGGTGTTGCGCATGGCAACCATTGAAGGTGCACGCGCCATTGGGCTGGGCGACCAAGTCGGTTCGCTGGAAGTGGGCAAACGGGCCGATCTGATTCTGGTCAACCTGGGCGCGTTGAATCTGATGCCTGTGATAGAAGAACCGATCCGCAACATCGTACCCAACCTGGTCTATGCAGCCAGTGGTCGCGAGGTTACGTTAGTCATGGTTGACGGCAAGGTGCTCGTGCGCAATGGCGAAATTCTCACGGCAGACGAAGCTGCAGTTCGTGCAGAAGCCCAGGCGCAGGCCACGGCGATTGCCCGTCGCGTTGCTGCCGATCCAGTGCATCAGGGGATGGCGCTGCTGGAACCGATGGCGCAGGGCATGTTATAATGTGACAATGCGCTGGTTTAACATTGCTGGCCCCAGCCGGCCCGACTATAACTATATGCTCCCCGCCGCGGCCCGTCTGCCAGCGGCAGATCGGATTATCGCGCAGCAGGGCTACTTTGTCATCCATGCCCCCCGCCAAACCGGTAAGACGACCACCATGCTCGCACTGGCCAAGGAACTCACTGCATCTGGCAAATTTCTTGCCGTAATGCTTTCGATGCAAGTGGGCGGTGCATTTCACCAAGCGCCGGGTAAGGCAGAGGATGCGATTCTCAATGCCTGGCGCGCTGCCTGCCGTTATCAACTGCCAGAGAAATTGCAGCCACCCCCCTGGTCTGACGCAGCCGAAGGTCGGCGTATCGGCGCAGCACTCAGTGTTTGGGCGCAAGTTGCACCGCGCCCGTTGGTAATTTTTTTGGACGAAATTGATTCGTTGCAGGGAGAGACCTTGATTTCGGTGTTGCATCAATTGCGTGATGGTTACACGGGCCGGCCAACTGCCTTTCCCTGGTCACTGGCACTCATTGGTCTGCGCGATGTACGTGACTACAAAGTGGCGTCCGGCGGCTCTACCCGACTCAATACCTCAAGCCCCTTTAACATTAAAGTTGCCTCGTTGACCCTGGCGAATTTCACGGCAGCCGAGGTCCGCACTCTCTATCAACAACATAGCACAGAAACGGGACAGGAATTTACGCCAGCAGCGTCTCATCGCGCGTTTGAGCTTACCCAAGGACAGCCGTGGCTCGTCAATGCGCTGGCCAAACTTTGTGTTGAGGATCTGGTGCCCGATCCAGCGCAACCAATTACCGACACAGACATTGACAAAGCAAAAGAGATCCTGATCCTGCGTCGTGACACCCATCTTGACAGTTTGGCCGAACGGTTGCGCGAACCACGCGTGCGGCGCATTGTTGAGCCGATTCTGGCCGGCACACTTCTGGACGATGTGCCCCCAGATGATCAGGACTTTGTCTTGGATCTGGGCTTGGTCCGGCGCGCCACTGGCGGTGGATTGGTCATTGCCAACCCGATCTACCAAGAGGTCATCCCCCGTGAATTGACCATCACCGCGCAGAACTCGTTGCCACACATTCAACCAAGTTGGCTTACCGCCGACGGTGAGCTCGATCCACAGAAGTTACTGGCTGCCTTTCTCGCCTTTTGGCGACAACATGGGCAGCCACTGCTCAGAACCGCCCATTACCACGAGATTGCGCCCCATATTGTGCTCATGGCCTTTTTGCAACGTGTGGTCAACGGCGGCGGTACGTTTGATCGCGAATATGCCATCGGTTCGCGGCGCATGGATCTGTTGGTCTGCCATGGCAATACACGGCTGGCGATTGAGCTGAAGGTGTGGCGCAATGGCACGCGCGATCCGATCAACGATGGCCTTGCGCAACTCGATGGCTACCTATCCGGCCTTGGGCTAGAGACTGGCTGGCTCGTTATCTTTGACCAGCGCAATGGGCAACCGCCGATTGAAGAACGTACGACTGCCGAAACAGCTGTTACACCGGCTGGGCGCACCGTTACGTTGATTCGGGCATAGCACGATGAACAGACGGATCCAAGCGATTTTCGACCACGCGGGGACCACAGCTTCGAGTAGCTCTATCCGCGCACATGGATAGAGCACGTGGATTGAGCAATCAACTGTACGGTCAGACTGTACGGTCAGACTGTACGGTCAAACGGTACGATAAATCGAGATGAAATCGTGCTCAAATCGTGATCAAATAAGGAACCCAACGAATGCCACCATCCAAACGTCAATTTGGCTTTGAGACGCGCATGCTCCATGCTGGCCACGTGCCCGACGCGGTGACCGGCGCACGCGCGGTGCCGATCTACCAGACAACCTCTTATGTCTTTGATGACCCCGACTATGCCGCGCAGCTCTTTGAGTTAAAGCAGTATGGCAATATCTACACGCGCATCAACAATCCCACGACCGCGGTCCTGGAGGAACGCATTGCGTCATTGGAAAATGGCACGGGCGCGGTCGCGACAGCCAGTGGCATGGCCGCGCAATTCGTCACGATGATGACGCTGCTTGAGCCGGGCGACGAAGTGGTGGCGTCGAACCATCTCTATGGCGGCACGATGACGCAGTTTGTACATACCTTTAAGAAGCTCTCGGTGCAGGTGCACTTTGTTGATCCAGGCGATCTGGCCGCTTGGGAAGCGGCGATCACGCCCAAAACGCGCGCGCTCTATGGCGAGACCATTGGCAACCCCCAGGGCAGCATCCTCGACATTGCCCCGCTGGCCGAACTCGCGCACAGCAAGCGCATCCCACTAGTCATCGACAACACCTTTGCCACACCCTACCTCTGTCGCCCCATCGATTATGGCGCGGATATTGTGGTCCACTCGGCGACCAAATTTATCGGCGGCCACGGCAATTCGATCGCCGGCGCGATTGTAGAGGCGGGCACCTTTGACTACAGCCACTTCCCCACCATTGCCGACCCGTCGCCCTCCTATCACGATCTCAAATTCTACGAGACCTTTGGCCACTATGGCTTCTTGATGAAGGCGCGGGCCGAAACCCTGCGTGACACTGGCGGCGCGCTCTCGCCCTTCAACGCGTTCCTGCTCTTGCAGGGGCTCGACACGCTTTCGGTACGCATGGACCGCCACGTGGCCAACGCTCAGGCCATTGCCGAATATTTGCATGGTCATTCCAGGGTGGCGTGGGTCAACTACGCTGGGCTGCCCGATAACCCCTATTTTGAACTGGCACAGAAGTATACACCCAAGGGGCCGGGCGCGGTCTTTACCTTTGGCATCCAATCAGAGCATCCACGCCAGGCAGGGCAAGAATTTATTGAAGCGCTCCATCTCTTTTCACACTTGGCCAATGTGGGCGATGCACGCAGCCTGGTCATCCATCCCGCGTCCACCACACACCAGCAGCTCTCCGACGCGGAGTTGCGCGCCGGTGGCGTTGGCCCCGAAATGATTCGACTTTCCATCGGCCTTGAAACCACGGAGGACCTACTATGGGATCTGGACCAAGCCTTGTCTGCGATATCCGCATGAACTCGGTGCTCACGCCCGAGCAACAGACGCACTATCAAAATCCGGCCGACATTCGCCGGATTCTGGCCGAGACAAAGACGATTGCCATGGTCGGCCTCTCCAAAGATCCACAGCGCCCGAGCTACTTTGTGGCCTCGTATCTCAAGTATGAAGGCTACAAGATCATTCCCGTCAACCCCACCGCGGATGAGATCCTGGGCGAGCGCAGCTATCCCGACCTGCTCAGCATCGAGGAGCCAATCGATCTGGTCGACATCTTTCGCCCGCCCGCCGCGGTCGATGAGATCGTGGAACAGGCAATTGCCAAAGCGGCGAAGGCGATTTGGATGCAACTGCGCATTGTCAATTTGGAGGCGGCCAAACGCGCGGAGGAGGCAGGATTGGATGTGATCATCGACCGCTGTGTCAAGATGGAACATGGGCGCTACAACGGCAGCCTACACTGGGTGGGCATGAACACGGAGATTGTCACCGCGCGCAAGACACGCCGGTTTTTCTAACTGATCTCATAGTTGCTGCTGAGGCACTTATAGAGAAATCATTTGCAAGTCGCACAATGGAGGAATCAGCGTTCTCTAACGCTGGAGGTGCGCATGAGAGCATGCGCACTCCGCAAGGTGCAAGGTCTATCTGCTTTCTCTATTAGCAAGATATTATCAAGAAGTTGATTGATCAAGGAGAATTAACTTATGGCCAAGACTGGTCGCGCCGTGGTCACCCACGGCCAAGCGTTTGACGTTGAAGAGTTTCCCGTACCCGATCCCGCGCCCGGTGGTTTGCTGCTGCGCCAGGAATTGGCCGGCATCTGTGGAACGGATTTGCACAACTGGCAAAATGGCATCAAAACCCCCACCATGCTCGGCCACGAAGCGGTTGGCATTATTGAGAAGCTCGGTGCCGGGACCACCCACGACATTCTCGGCAACCCAATCAAGGAGGGCGATCGCATTGTCTTTCACCCACGCAATACCGGTGTGGCCTATGGCTTTCGCGGTGTCGATGAACCCTTTAGCGGTGGCTTTGCCGATTACATTCACATCTCTGAGCCCAACAGTTGCATCATCAAATCCAAAGTAGATCCCAAAGTGGGTGTGTTGGCCGAGCCCTTTACGGTTGGCGTGCACAGCGTCATGCGAGGCAAGGTACAACTGGGGGATACGGTGATTGTGCAAGGTTCGGGTGCCATTGGCCTGATGACGCTCGCCTGTGCCAAATTGAGCGGCGCGGCCAAATTGATCATCATCGGCGGACCGGCCCCGCGTCTGGAACTGGCCAAACGGTTGGGTGCCGACGTAACCATTGACATTGGGGAGGTAGCTGATGTGGAAGAGCGCAAGTCAGTGGTGCTCAGCCACACGACACGCAGCCAGGGCGCGGATGTTGTCTTTGAATGTGCTGGTTTCCTGCCCGCCTTTCCCGAGGGGCTGAGCTATGTCAAGGAAGATGGCGTCTTTGTCGAGGTCGGACATTTTGTGGACACGGGCACGGTAGTGGTGAACCCACACCAGCACTTCTTGCGCCCCAATTTGCGGCTGGAAGGGGTGTGGGGCAGCCGTCACCATCACTTTATCCGCGGCATGGCCATGCTGGAAAACAACGAATTGCCCTTTGCCGACATGGTGAGCCACGTGCTGCCACTGGAAGAGACCCGGTCGGGCTTTGATGCGCTGAATGGCTCGTACAAGCTGGGCGACGAGGTGGTGATCAAGGTGGCGGTCGGCTCTGGAACGTAGATTGCCACCTTGGCAGCCACAAGAACAAAAACGCTCGTTTGAATTCACAACATTGCGCACAAGCTCACTTTTATTGTAAAATAGAGATCAATTGACGATTGCGGGTCAATCCTCTGTTATCATGCTTTTTACACGCCCATCAGCGGTGTATTCAGTATTTGTCCTGAAGTCTCTTTCCCAAAGTCTCTGTGCCCAACCAATCGAACAGCGGCGAAGCAGGCGTCACAACAAGTGAATCTCAGGGCCGGTGAATCTCAGGACAGATGAATCTCAGCAATTCCCGCAGATGCGGTTGTGCTCAAAGTTGAAAATACAGCAGTTGAAAATACAGCAGTTGATAGATACAGTAGTTGATAGATACACAGCAATTGAACATATAGTCGAACGATTCTAATTCGCTCTAGGAGGCCAAACGAATGAGTGGTTCAACCAATGGCACCAACGGCTACAAAGTAGTCGGCACCCGGCCCATCCGTCATGATGGGATCGACAAGGTAACTGGCCGCGCCCAGTACAGCAATGATATCCATCTGCCAGGCATGTTGCATGGGAAAGTGCTGCGCAGCCCCCACGCCCACGCTCGCATCCTCTCAATCGATACGAGCGAAGCAGAAGCATACCCCGGCGTGACTGCAGTTTGTACCCGCGACGACTTCACCGAAGTTGCGGACAAGATTCAGGATATGGGTGAAGGCGCGTCCAATCTGCGCCACCTGCGCGATAACATTATCGCCCACGATAAGGTGCTCTATCACGGGCACCCGGTTGCGGCCGTTGCAGCCACCAGCCCACACATTGCGGAAGAAGCATTGGCGCTGATCAAGGTCGATTACGAGGTGCTGCCCCCCGTGCTCGACGCCAAAGAAGCCATGCAGGATGACGCACCGATCTTGTTAGACAATCTGCGCACCAACGAGATGGGCAAACAGGGTGACAAACAGACCAATGTCGCGGCTCACTTCCAACACGCGCATGGTGATCTGGAAAAGGGCTTTGCAGAAGCGGACATTGTCATTGAGCGTGAGTTCAAGACTGAAATGGTTCACCAGGGGTACATTGAGCCCCATTGCTCCACCACGCTCTGGCGCGAAGACGACCACATTCTGGCCTGGACGAGCACGCAGGGTGCCTTCCAGATCCGGGGCCAAATTTCTGAACTGCTGAATGTGCCAGAGACGATGGTCCGCGTGACCCCCACCGAAATTGGTGGCGGCTTCGGTGGGAAATTCACCGCCTATGGCGATGTCCCCGGCGCGATCCTCTCGAAAAAGAGCGGCCATCGCCCCGTCAAAATCGCCATGTCGCGTATTGAAGTACTGCAGGCAACCGGCCCCACCTCGGGCAGCCACATCAAGGTTAAAATTGGCGCCAAGAAGGATGGTAAATTCACCGCGGCTTATGCCGAGCTGATCTACGAAGCGGGTGCCTATCCCGGTTCGCCCGTTGGTGCCGGTGCGGGTGTGGTCCTTTCACCCTATCGCCTGGAAAACGTTCAGATCGACGGCTACGATGTCGTCGTCAACCGTCCACAGACCGGTGCTTACCGTGCACCGGGTGGCACCAACGCCGCCTTTGCCTCGGAAACAGTCATCAACGAAATTGCTGACGAGCTGGGCATTGATCCGCTGGAAATCCGCCGCATCAACGGCGCCACGGAAGGCGACCGCCGCCCCGATGGACCAATCTTCCCACGCATTGGCTATGTGGAGACAGTGGAAGCGGCCCTGGAACATCCCCACTACAAGGCCCCACTCGAAGGCCCGAACCGCGGCCGTGGCGTTGCCTCTGGCTTCTGGTTCAACGGTGCAGGCCCATCCAGTGTCACAGCTATTGTTAACAGCGATGGCAAGGTGCACCTGGTCGAAGGCTCGACCGATATTGGTGGTTCCCGCGCTTCGGCCGCGATGATGTTGGCCGAGACCTTGGGCATTGCCGCCGAAGATGTCAATCCAGAAGTGGTCGATACCGACAGCATCGGTATGACCGGTGGCACGGGTGGCAGCAGCGTGACCCACAAGATTGGGATCACGACCAACAAAGTTGGCCTGAAATTGATCGAAGAGATGAGCGGTCGCCTGGCAGAACGCTGGGAGACTGATGCCGATAGCATTAGCTATGAGAATGCTACCTTCTCGGCCAATGGTGACAGCATGAGCTTCCAAGAGGCCGCGTCCGAACTGAGCAAAGATGGCCCGATCATGGCCAGCTATGCCGAGAACACCAAAGGCCCCGGACCAGCATTTGCCACCCACATTGTGGATGTCGAAGTTGATCCAGAGACAGGCAAGGTCACGGTGCTGCGCTACACCGCGATCCAGGATGTGGGCAAGGCAATCCACCCCAGCTATGTTGAAGGTCAGATCCAGGGTGGTGTTGTCCAGGGCATTGGCTGGGCCTTGAATGAAGAATACTTCTATGACAAGGATGGCCACCTGCTCAACTCGTCGCTGCTCGACTATCGCATGCCCACTTCGTTGGATCTGCCGATGATCGATTGTGTGCTCGTCGAGGTCGCCAACCCGAACCACCCGTTTGGCGTGCGTGGCGTTGGCGAGGTGCCGATTGTGCCCCCGGGCGCAGCGCTGGCCGATGCCATTTACAATGCAGTGGGCCTGCGCCTGACCGAAATGCCGATGAATCCCGGCAAGGTTGCGCTGGCACTGGTAGACCAGGCTCAACCGGCTTAAGCCACACAGCGCACGCAGATTAGATTCTCAGTAAACTCAAGTTGCTACCTACTATCTCTACATGAGATAGGGAGCAACATAGGTCAATACACTCAAGTTGCTACCTACTATCTCTGCACGAGATAGGGAGCAACATCAGTTAACAATGCCCGGCATGGTAAACGCATGTGCCGGGCATTGTTATATCCTGTTACCCCTACAGATCCATTCCCCCACGACCAGCGGCTCAATCCATCTACAGGTCCTCCCCCATCTACAGAAAGTTCTGCCTGAAACCAGAAATTGGCAAGAGAGAGCACCGGTCTCAAGCTAACTACACCAATTATCAACGAACAGAGTGCCCATCTCCCCAAAGAGTGATTTTGGCCAAACGCTCCAGCGTTGCAAAGAAGCAAATCGCTTTTCTGGTCGATGAGCCAAAGAGAGAGAAAGGCTGTGAGTGGTTCATGCAACAACTCGAAGAACGGTTGGAAAGTAGCATCAATCAATTACCCCGTGTACAGTTGGGGGTACGCCCCACACCACTGGAACACTTGGCTCGTTTGAGTGCAACCCTTGACGGCCCGCCTATCTATATGAAGCGGGATGATTTGACTGGGCTAGGCTTTGGTGGCAACAAGACGCGCATGTTGGAATTTAGCCTGGCAGACGCCCTGGCCAACAACGCCGAAGTCATTGTCTTTGGCGCGGCGGTGCAGTCCAACTACTGTCGACAGCTGGCGGCGGCCTGTGCCAAGCTGGGGCTGGAACTGCACTTGGTCCTGCGCCCCGAGCGTGAAAGCGACAAGCACGAAATTCAGGGCAATACTCTGCTCCAACGGCTCTTTGGTGCCAAGGTGACGGTGCTGGATAACAACGACCGGCCCGCCCAACAACAAGCCATTGCGGCTCGGGCCGATGAGTTGCGGGCGGCGGGGCACAACGTCTACGTTCCGCGCCAGCCAGAGACGGTCGATCTCGATGTAATCGCCTATGCAGAATCCGCGCTGGAGATTGTCCGTCAATGTCGCGCGGCAGAGATTGCGCCAGCCCACCTCTACACCACCGCCTATGATACCACGCAGGCGGGTATGGTGCTGGGCATGAAATATTTGCAGAGCGGCATCCACGTGCGCGGCTTCACCCCATTGGGCGGCCCACGGGATGAGCGCATTCAGCGCATGGTGGACATGGCCAATCAGGCCGCGAATCGGCTCGATCTGCCACTCGAATTGAGTGCGGCGGAATTTGATAATGATGATGGCTTTATTGGGGAACGGTATGGCATTCCGACCCCCGAAGGGCTGGAAGCGCTGCAGTTGCTTGCCCAATGCGAAGGCATCCTGCTCGATCCAGTCTATACGAGCAAGGGCATGGCCGCGTTGATCGCGGCCATTCGCAGCGGCAAACTGAGCAAGGAGCAGCCGGTGCTCTTTTTGCACACGGGTGGCGCGCCCGCGCTCTTTGGCTATGCCGATGAACTGACGAATGGCGGTCTGCTGTGAACCTGCTGATCACATCTGCTGCTGCACCGTTGGCACAACGGGTGGCCACGAATCTGGCAAATGTTCACGACGTGCGGTTGACTGAGCGCAATCCGGTGCCGGGCTTGGCGGATCTGGCGGTCAGTCCACTCGGTTCGGATCTCTCCACCAATCTGCTCGTGCGTGGTGTAGACGTGATTGTGCATGTTGCGGAGCCACTGCCCACTGAGCCGGATCTGGCCCAACTCGATTATCTCACCCGCTGCACCTACAATCTCTGCATGGCCGCGGCCACCGAGGGTGTCAAACGTCTCATCTATGTCAATACATTGGCCGTTATGGCAACCCATGATCCCGATTATTTGGTTACTGAAGCGTGGCGGCCACAGCCGACCGTGGCCATGCCTGTGCTGGCCAAACATCTGGGCGAGCTGACCTGTCGCGAGTTTGCGCGGGAAGGGAAGCTGGCAGTCATTAGCCTGCGGCTGGGCACAATGGAACCCACCGCGGCCACGGCGCGTGCACATGAGCAGGGGATGTGGCTCGATCCGCGCGATGCAGCCCTGGCCGTGGAACGGGCACTGACCGCTGACGTGGAGCGGCGCTGGTCGATCTTTCACATTCAGCACAAATCTGCCGCGGCCCGCTTTCCAATTGCAGCTGCCGAACAACAGTTGGGCTTTGCGCCCCAATACAACGAGTATCCGGTTGAGCGTGCGGATGCAAATGCGCAAGCAACCGAGGGAGGCACGGCATGAAAGTCTTGATTCTCGGCGGCGCGGGCATGCTTGGGCCACACGTGGTGCCGCTCTTGCAACAGGAGCATGATCTGCTGGTCACCGATGTGACGCCATTGGAGATTGAATTTCGGGGCGATTTTCGCCACGTGGATGTGGCCGATGCAGAAGCAGTGATGGACGCGGCCGCGGGCATGGACGCGATCATCAATCTGTCGGTCTTGCGGCAGGATCGCAAGCTGGCGTTTGATGTCAACACAACCGGCTGTTACAACATGATGAACGCGGCGGTGGCGCATGGCATTCGCCGCGTGATCAACACCGGTCCCCATTTCACCGTTGCTGGTCCCAGCTATGAACATTTCGACTTTGCGCTCAATCCAGATATGCCACCCCAGCCCGGTACAGGACTCTACGCAATCACCAAAGCATTGGGCCAAGAGATCTGTCGCCTCTACACCGCAGCACACGATATTTACGTTCAGACCTACCTCTTTTACAACTTCCGCGATCCGGCCAATTTACAACCAGAACGTGGGGTGCGTCCCTTTGCAATTTCGTGGCAGAATGCAGCCAAGGTATTCGAGCTGGGATTGGCGATCGATCTGGCAACGTTGCCCTCGCGCTGCGAACTCTTCAACGTCTTTACCGATATGCCCCACAACCAGTTTAGCAACGAAAAGGCCAAACGCATTCTCGGCTTCGAGCCGTGGGATGATATCTCTGCACTCTGGCACAGGCAATGAGAAGTGATCCTTTGAAAACTTATGGAGAGAGAATCAGGAGGAAGCAATGACATTCGGTAGCGGCAAATACACGTATGAAGTTGAACCAAACTTTGGCAAGCTCCCCAGCGGCTGGGAATGGGGTTGGATTCCAGCCGTGGCCTGTGATTCCAACGACAATGTCTACGTCTATTCACGTAGCGAGCACCCGTTGGTCATCTTTGATCGGGATGGGAATTTTCTCGATTCGTGGGGCGAGGATCTGCTGGAAGATGCCCACGGGATCTACATCGATGCCGAGGACAACGTTTGGTGCACCGAGCGAGAGACCCACTGCATCCGCAAATTTAACAAGCAAGGGGAACTGGAACTGACCATTGGGACGCCAAATGTGCAAGGTGCCAACGATGGCGATCCCTTTCGTTTGCCCACGGATCTGGCGATTGCCGCGGATGGCTCGCTCTTTATCACCGATGGCTATGGCAATGCCCGCGTCCACAAGTACACGGCAGGTGGCGAATTGCTCAAATCATGGGGCACGTGGGGCAGTGGCCCCAGCCAATTCGAGCTCTCCCACTGTGTGCGCATCAGCAAAGAGAACGAGGTTTGGGTCTGTGATCGCACGAACAACCGCATCCAGATCTTTGATACCGAGGGCAACTTTCAGAGCGAGTGGGGTGGCCTCTATCACCCGGACACGATCTATTTCGACCCCAACGATGATGTGGTCTACATTGCAGAACTCGATCAGCAGGTGAGCATTTACACGTTGGATCGAGCGCTCGTATCCCAGTGGGGCGGACGGGAAAAGAGCGAGAAGCCAGGCGAATTCATTGCCTGTCCACATGGTATTTGGGCCGATTCGCGCGGTGATCTCTATGTGGGGGAAGTGCAGGCCGATGGCCGCCTGCAAAAGTTTGTGCGCGTCTGAGAGGTACACGGCCGTCAATCGGTAATTATCGTGCGGTTGACTTGAAAGCGGCAGATTTTTTCGTGCTCTACCAAAGAGGTGGCAGTACCGTTTTCAAATAGAGCTTACTTTCGTGGCAATAGAAAAGGGAGGACACCGTTGGCGTGTCCTCCCTTTGTTGTTCAGCTAACACTCATTACAGCCCATTATGGGACGTGACTATGGGCGTGACTATGGGCGTGACAGCTGCATGATCTCCTGGCAGGCATCCTGCACGGCCTGCAACCCTTCCTCGAAGGAGACATCACCGTAGAAGAGATCGGGGCTGGTGTTGGCCCAGGTATCCTGCAACTCTTGGAAGCGCAGGTTGGAGGGGTGCGGGAAGGGACCCGGCTCCGTCGACATCCAATCGAGCGCGTCCTGGAAGATCGGGTGCAGAATGCTGCTCACTTCTGGCGCTTCCCAAACGGACTTGCGAGCCGTCGGCTGGTTGCTGCTATTGAGCACCGATTGAATCCCCGCCTGGGTAGAGGTCTCGGCCACAACGAGATCAAAGGCTTCGTTGGGATGTTCTGAACTGGCCGCCACCGAGAAACATTCCACAAAGGCCTGGTAGCCACGGGGGCTTTCCGGGCTGTTGGGGAAGAGGCGAATATCATATTCGAAGCGGTCGGCAATGGTTTCGTCCAGGCTGCGCACGGCATAGGTGCCCAGGGTGGAGGTTGCCATTGTCCCGGTGGGGAAGGAGAGCCCTTCTGCTTCGGCCCGGTTGGGTGCTGCATCATATTCAGTTCGCAGGCTGGTGACCCAACGGGCTGCTTCGACCGAGGCCGGATCGGTGGCAAAGGTGAAGTTATTGGCTTCCTCATCCAAGATGTCACCACCATAGGTGCGGGCAAAGGAGCAGTGATCATAGTAGTTGCCCGGCATCAGGTTGGTGCCAAAGATGTTGTTGTCGTTGTCAGCAGCCGCGGCAGCCAATTCGGCATATTCGGTGGTGGTCCACTCATTGGTTTCGGGTGGCGTCAGGCCCTTCTCATCCAACAGATTCAAGTTGAAAATAATCAGAGCCGGGTTGCCCGGGTGCATGAGGTAGGGCAAGCCATAGAGTTTGCCCTCGAAGCTGCTGCCAGCCAGCCCCGCGCTAAAGAAATCATCCATCCCCGGATCGTTCTGGGCAATGAAATCTTCCATTGGGGCAAACGCGCCACGGGCAACGAGGAAGGGGAACCATTTCACGCCGCTGAAAGAGACATCCCAGAGGGTATCGGTTGCCATGGCGGCCTGTTGTTTCTTGTTCATTTCGCCATAGATCACTTCATCGATGTTGAGGTTGACATCGGGATTCTCTTCAGCCCAAGCTTTGGCCACGGTACGCTGCCATTCATTGCGCGGATCAGCATAGGTGGCGATACTCAGCTCTTTCTGGGCACCGCTGGGCGCTGCGCCCCCCTCTTCGCCAGCTGGACCAGCAGCTGGGGCACAGGCGGCCAGAGCCAGCCCAGCCGAACCAGCGCCCAGCCATTGCAACATTTGGCGTCGAGTTATTTGTCGCTTTTGCATAAGGTCTCCTTGAACTTTAAACTTTGTACAGAATCAATCGTTGATACGGATGAACTTCATCTGCCAATGAGGTTCTGTCCTGCTGGCTACCTATCACGTTGCATAAGCTGCGGCGGTATGGCTCTTCCGGGAAGACGTTGCCTCGATTCAGCCAGGGGCAAACGTAATAGGTGACGATGTTGCGGTTGGCAGCGAGAAAATTTTCAGCACTCACTCGCGTGTAGAAATGGTCGGTAGCAACCTGAGTTGACTATTGCTACCCTTTGATGCCAGAGAGCACAATACCCTGGACAAAATAGCGTTGGGCCGCGAAGAAGAGAATCAGCACGGGCACGATGATCATGACCGAAGCCGCCATGAGCAAGTGTTGCAAAGGCAAACCAGATGATTCTGGCACACTCTTGAAGTAATTCAGTCCCAGTGCCAGCGTAAATTTCTCTGGCGAGTTGAGATAGATGAGCGGGTTGACGAAATCGTTCCAGTGGTTGATGAACGAGATCACTGCCACCGTTGCCAACGCTGGCTTGGTGAGCGGCAACAGAATCGTCCAGAGAATACGTGCATAGTTGGCCCCATCGATGAGCGCGGCTTCATCCAATTCACGCGGCAGTGAGCGGAAGAACTGACGCAGCAGAAAGATATTGAATGCTCCCCCACCAAAGAGATAGGGCACCCAAAGTGGATAGAGCGTATTGATCCAGCCCAATTCGTTGAAGAGAATGAACTGTGGGATCAGCGTTACCTGTGCTGGCAGCATCATGGTGCCGAGCGTGATGACAAAGATGGTGTCGCGGCCGGGGTATTCAAAACGGGCAAAAGAGTAGGCCACCACCGACGCGGAAATCACGGAGCCAGCCGTGGCAATCGTCACGACGAAGATACTGTTCCACGTCCACGTGAGAAAGGGCACCTTTTCGATGACACGGGCATAATTTTGCCACTGTGGCACGTCGGGGAACCAGGTAGGTGGGAATGTCATCAATTCAAAGGGCGCCTTCAACGAACTGGAAACGGTCCAGAAGAAGGGGAACATAAAGATGGCCGAGAGCAGGATCAGGATGGCGTAGAGCAGTAGAATGTGGGGCTGAAACTGCACACGCCGGCGGCTTTGGCTGCCCGTTGTGGGTTGGCCAGAAGAGAGATTGGTGAGCGCTTCGTTTTGTGTTGCCATTTGTCTTTATTCTCCGGCGTAGTAGACCCAACGCTGTGAAAAGCGCAGTTGGATGAAGGTAAAGATCAGGAGCACGATCACGAAGATCCAGGCCAGCGCCGAGCCATAGCCCATGCGGAAATATTCGAATGCCTGCCGATAGATGTGAAGCGCGTAGAACCAGGTGGAATAGGAGGGACCGCCCAGGGTAGCCACGAAAGCCAGTGTAAAGACCTTGAGCGCGCCGATGATGCCCAGAATCAGATTGAAGAAGAGCGTGGGGGTGATCAACGGCAGCGTAACCGAGCGGAACTTGGCCCACACCCCGGCCCCATCGATTTCGGCAGCCTCGTACAGCTCTTGGGGAACGCCCTGCAGACCCGCCAAAAAGATCAACATGGAGTTGCCGCCGATGGCTGCCCACAGACTGATGATAATGAGTGCGGGAAGTGCCCAATTCTTATCGGTCAACCACCCCGGCCCTTCGATTCCAATCCAATCCAGCGCCACGTTGATTGGTCCAACGCTGGGATGAAAGAGCCACGTCCACAACAGGGCCAAGGCCACGGCAGGCGTCAGGCTGGGCAGGAAGAAGAGCGTGCGAAAGATATTGGTCCCGTTCAACCCCTGGTTGAGCAGAATCGCCAGCAAGAGCGAGCCGGTGAGCCCCAACGGAACGACAGCCAGCGTATAGGTAAATGTCCTGCCCAGTGAAGGCCAAAAGAGGGTGTCATCGGTAAAGGCTTTGGTGTAGTTCTGTAAACCAATGAATTCGGGTGCACTGATAATTTCATATTTGGTAAAGCTAATGTAGGCCGAGGCAAGAATCGGCCCCAAAATAAAGATGAGTAACCCCAGGATCCAGGGTAGCAAAAAGAGATAGCCCCACTTGGCCTGTTGAATCGCCATGGGCGTCTTGATCCCCAACAGGCGTGCCCACAAGGCAACTGGAGGCCGTTTATAGGCAGTGGATGCCTGTCCTGTAACAGCCATATTTTCCTCCATCAAAAGCACAATTTTGAGCATCGCCAACGTTGGCAAATCCACACAGGCCAAATGGTTTGCAATGCAGCCAGCACATCACAAAGCGCAGCATACAGATTGTCTGCGTACAGATTGTCTGCGCACGCGCAGAGATTATCTCCAGGCACAACGGCAAGCCGAAAGCGAACTATCCACGTGGATAGCACAGTCAATCGACGAACCAGGCAGTGCGGCAGATATTTCAATAGGGGTAGAGAAGACGTTGGACGGACACTTGATTCGCAACAGTGTGATCATAGCACCATCACTTTTGCCTGTCAAACCTGAATTTCGAACTGCGTTTTCCGCAGGTATTCAGCAGAGCAACGCCCAATGACGATTCGTGCGCCGCCCCAACACGTGACAGGAACGGACGGGACCGCCGGGAGGGCCGCTTCCGCGTGCAAAGTCTCGTTGTCGTACTAAAGGTAGCTTTGTCTGAAAACGGTACGGCTACTTCTTTGGTAGACCGCCAAAAAAATCTACCATTTTCAAGCCAACCGCACCATGGCGTCTGTTGACATTGCAAATTTGCAGGGGTAAACCCCACTTCTCACCAAGACAAGCCACGATGGCGGTCTCCTATTCAACGGTTGAGACCGCTGCTCACTGTCAGCGGCCCAACTGATTGGCGCTGTTCCCCAAATATCAACGGGGCCTAATGTGGGCTCTGTTTGAAAAGAGTAGTTCCGGCAAGCGGGAGACCTACCGATTTCAAGCCAACCGCACTGTAGATATCCCATTCAAATGATGGATTGGTCAGCAGCCCCAATTCTGTGCTATCGTATCTGTATCAAGCGCCTAGCCTGAAGTTCGGTTGTGGTGCGCAGAGCACCGCTAACCGGCTACGTTGACGCAGAGAATTTCAGGACAGATACGAAGCAACATGACAAAACCAAGCAGCCCCACCACCTACATCCAGGAGCATTTTCATGTCGACCTTTTCTGATGTGCAGGCCCTCACCTTTGATCTCTTTGGCACGATTCTCGACCTGGGTGGCAGCCTGACCCCACCCCTCCGTCCCTTCTTGCAAGCAAAAGAGGCCACCATTTCAGCCGAAGAATTTTGGGCACAGTGGCGCGCTCGCCAACGGTTGGAGCAATATCAGGACACGATCATGATGCTCGGTCACAGCGGCTATCAGGAAGTCGCGCGGCGGGCGTTCAATTACGTGCTGCGCCACAACGGGATCGAATTTACGGCAGACGAAGAAGCGACCTTCATGCAGAATTGGCAGCATCTCTCGCCCTTTGACGATGTGCTCCCCGCGCTCGAACAGCTGCGTACCCGCTTCAAGTTGGTGGTGCTCTCCAATGGCGAACCAGATTTTTTGCACCACTTGGCGCAGAATCGCGTGCGTTGGGACTTTGACGATATTTATTCGGTCAACCGTGCGGGCGCCTTCAAGCCCCACCCGGCCGTCTATCGCGGGGCCGCGCAATACCTGGGACTCGAGGTCGGTCAATGTTTGATGGTTTCGGCCAACTCCTTTGATCCCATTGGCGCGCGTGCCTGTGGCTTCCGCGCGATCTATGTCAATCGCTACAACATGCCGCTGGACGACCATCACTACCAGCCGGACCAGACCGTTGCGAATTTTAACGAACTTGCCGAATCGCTGCTTGCCGGTTCATAAGCAGAAAGAGAGCACGAATCATGCAACATGAAACCGCGTTTACAATGGATACCTCCAGCATCAAATATGGGCCGGGGGTAACCAGCGAAATCGGTAGCGACATGGCCAACCTCGGCTGCAAGCGGGTGATGGTGGTGACCGATCCCCGTGTCGCCAAGTTAGAGCCGGTAGCAGTGGTGCTCGACGCATTGCGCGCCGTCGGGATTGATGGGGTCCTCTACGATCAGACGCGCGTCGAACCGACCGATCAATCGTTCAGGGCGGCCATCGATTTTGCCAAAGCCGGCAACTTCGACGGCTATGTGGCGGTCGGGGGTGGATCGAGCATGGATACGGCCAAGGCCGCCAACCTCTACGCCACCTATCCCGCGGACTTTCTCACCTATGTGAATCCACCAATTGGCAAAGGAGAACCAGTGCCGGGGCCGGTGAAGCCGCTGATCGCGGTGCCGACAACCGCGGGCACTGGCAGCGAAACCACCGGCGTGGCAATCTTCGACTTTATTGAAATGCACGCCAAGACAGGCATCGCCCACCGCGCGCTGCGGCCGGTAATGGGCATCATCGACCCACACAACACACGCACGCTGCCAAAGATGGTTGCGGCCTGTAGCGCGCTCGATGTACTCAGCCACGCGCTCGAATCGCTCACCGCGATTCCCTTTGACCAGCGGCCCGCGCCGGAGAGCCCCAAAGTGCGTCCGGCCTATCAAGGGGCCAATCCGATCAGCGAAATCTGGGCAACCAAAGCGATCAGCACCGTGGCCAGCAATCTCGTGCGCGCCGTCGATGATCCAGAGGATGACGATGCCCGCGGCCAAATGTTGCTCGCCGCGGCCTACGCGGGGATTGGCTTTGGCAACGCTGGCGTACACCTGCCCCACGGCATGTCCTATCCAGTCTCGGGCATGGTGCGCGCTTATGTGCCCCCGGGCTATCCAGATGATCACCCCATTGTGCCCCACGGCATGTCGGTCATCCTCCACGCGCCCGCGGTCTTTCGCTGGACCGCCGAGACCAATCCCAAATTGCACCTCTACGCCGCCAACCTAATGGGCGCCGAAATCCGCGGGGCGAGCCCTGGAGATGCGGGCGATATTTTGGCGGGGGCAATTGTGACGATCATGCAGAAGACGGGGATGCCGAATGGCCTCGCCGCGCTTGGCTTTACGGCAGCGGATGTCGAGCGGTTGGTTGAAGGCACGTTGCCCCAACATCGGGTCACCAAGCTTGCCCCCAAACCGGCCGACGCCGCGGCGCTGCGCCAGCTCTTTCTCGATTCCATGACGATCTGGTGAGCGCACTGATTGGCCGGAGATCCCACTGCTACCGTGCGGTTGGCTTGAAAACGGTATATTTCCCGCTTACCGGCACTACTGTTTTCAAACAGAGCCCACTTTAGATGGTCGTGGGAACCGGGTAACTTGACCCGTTGCACCCAAATGATGAATGTTGCGTAATTACTGTGGCAAGCGCAGCTCGCGGTGAGACCAACTACCTTTGGTAACGTCCATAATATGAATCCAATAAATGTATATTCAACGAAATAGCCTCACATGCATCGATCGCTCATGACAGAACAGACAGTTACCTATCACGAACATGCGCTACAGACCCATGATGGCCTGACGCTCGTTGGCCATTCCTGGTTTGTAGAAAATCCCAAGGCGGTGGTGGCCCTCACCCATGGCATTGCAGAACATGGGGCACGCTATCGGCACGTTGCCGAAGGGCTGGCACCACATGGCTACGAAGTTCACACCTTTGATCTGCGTGGACACGGCCGCTCGCCCGGGCAGCGTACACTCTTTAAGAACATGGATGAGCACAGCCAGGATCTCACCTGTTTCCTGAATTGGGTTCAGCAACAACGAGGTGACCGGCCACTCTTTCTGCTCGGGCACAGCATGGGCGGGTTGATCGTCACCTACTACGTGCTCACCCAACGACCGACTGTGCAGGGGGTGATCCTCAGCGCACCCGCGGTGAAGCTCCCAGGGGTTTCGCCCCTGATGGTGGCCATTGGTCGCTTGTTGGCAGCCGTGTTTCCCAACGTGCCAATGCGTCATTTGGAAATGGCTGGAATCTCACGCGATCCCAAAGTGCTGGAAGAAAACCGACGGGATCCTCTGGTCTATCACGGTGGAATCCCCGCGGCAACGGGTCTGGCATTGGTGCGCGCTGTAAAGTTCGTCCAAGATCATATCGACAAATTTGAGCTGCCGGTATTGCTGTTGCACGGCACTGCCGATCGCATGGTGACGCCCGATGCCAGCCAATATCTCTATGAGAAGCTGCCCCCGATAGATAAAACGCTAAAGCTCTATGATGGCCTGTACCATGAAATTTTCAATGAACCGGAACGGGATGAGATTATTGCGGATGTGCGTGAGTGGCTAGATGCCCATTTGCCCGACCGCGCGTGAGACGTTGCGGGGCCGGGCAAATGGAGTGCGAGGTTGATTATCCAATGCCCGCGACGTGGTGGTCAATGCCTTCGTAGCGCTCGACAAAGGAGCGGATCGTCTCTTCATCCACCGTGTCGAGCTTGAGGATGCGTTGCCAGGCAGTGAGCGCAATGAGTGCCTCCATGTCCTGATGCAAAGCGGTGCCATTGGGTAGCTGCCAACTTGGATCATTGGGCGCCAACACAACATGTTCGCCCTGCGCAATCAGCGGCTGCACGATTGCTTCCAGCTCCGCAACAACCTCGGGACAGCCTTCGGGGCACTGATAGTAGATGGTCACGCCGCCATCCTCCAAATTGTGCACCAGATGTTCGTAGCGCTGTGGTTCGTCATAGATGCCCCACGCCACAATGTTGCTGTAGTGGGGGCCTGAAGAAGGCGGTGTGCTGTTGTAGTCGGAGAATTGGGTGCCAAATTCAATGTGCGTGTTGCCAAGCGAGGCCAACACATCTTCCCCAGCAACTGGTTGGGTGGAGCGCACTTGCAGGTAGACCACCCACCCGATTAGCAGGACGAAGAGGGCCGCAACGCCACCGAGAATCAGATTCTGTCTTTGGCGCTCTTTTGCTGCCTTTTCGCGCAGCGCGTTGCGACCACGGCGTGAACGATTGGCAGTTTTCGTCTTGGCCTTTGCCATACCTTATACTCCTTGGCTCATTACACTAAATTCGTACTGTTTATCATTTTCATGACGTACACACCGAGAAGAGCGTACCCGTGGAGAGCAGGCCACCCGCTTGCTGGCTCTTCTCGACAAGTTGCGTACGTCCAGATTTTTTCGGCGGATCTTGCTTGCCAGTTGGTGCCTGCCAGATGGTGCTTGCGAATAGTTGCATTAACATACACCAAACCGCGGTAATTTACAATCGCTCACACTTTTTTATGAGAAGATTCTCATTTGTTGCTCATTTTGTCCGCCTACGCTACTTGTGCTGTGGTACCCCCTCGAATCATACACTTTTCGCACGGAGCCAATCACAAACAGACCCCCTACACTGCTCTAAAGCTGTTGATCAGAGCTGTCGACAACAGCCATCGATGCGGTGTAGCCATAAGAGAACTGAGACCAATGCAATCTGTGGAAACACGAGCCAACCAATCAGCCACCGCCCGCCTTTGGGAAGTTGACGCGCTGCGGGGCGTTGCTATTGTCATGATGGTCATTTTTCATTTGATGTGGGATTTCTGGGCGTTTCGCATTATGCCGGGGCTCGTCCTCTATGCAGGCTTCTGGAAATATTTTCAACGCACCACAGCCATAACATTTCTGCTGCTGGTTGGGCTTTCGCTCACCATTAGCTATCGGCGAACAAAGCAGAGACAAGGCGGCGTGACACCTGATTGGTTCAAATTTTTCTGGCGTGGCTCCCGGATCTTTGCCATTGGCATGCTCTTCACCCTCTTTGGTTGGGTCACCGGCTTTGGCGAAGTGCACATTGGCATTCTCCATTTTATTGGCCTTGCCATTGCCATTGTCTATCCGCTACTTGAGTACCGCTGGGTGAATCTGATTCTTTGGGCGGTTTTCTATATCCTGGGCGGGATTCTCCAGGGGATTAATCTGGATCACAATTGGTTGGTTTGGTTTGGTCTGCACACCTGGGATTATCGTCCGCTCGACTACTTCCCATTGATCCCATGGCTGGGCGTGGTGTTGTTGGGGGTTTTCTTGGGGAACACGTTCTATGATGCGAAGGGGCGACTCTTCTTGTTACCAGCATGGGGTGATCTACTGCCCATTCAGTTTCTGCGCTTGCTCGGTCGTCACTCACTGCTCATCTATGCACTTCATCAGCCGATTATGATCGGGATTCTCTATCTATTGGGTTATGTCAATTTGTAGCAATGGTGCAGTACTGCCAAAGTTGCTGGCTAGTACATCCCGGCGGTAATCAGGCCACACGTAATTTTGCCTCTTCACTCGAGTCACATGGCCTGATTTACCGCTGTGGTATTTACGCCCAACTGTATTAGTCGATGGCTTGCGCTCAGAACTAATTCATCACAATCGGCAGGAAGATTGTCTGTCCATTGACAACGCCTGGCTGGTCTACGTTGGTTACTGCATCATCGTTCGAGGCATCCACATTTACATCTTCAGCATCGACATCAATTACATCCACGCGAATCATTTCCAGTGCCGTGCCATTCAAAGCAACTGTCTCATTCACCCAGTCAACATATTGAGAAACTCGGGTGTAAACGCCGTAGTAGCGAGCTTGAGCACAGCCGTTGCCAAAGCTCACGATACCAGCCAGGTGCCAGTTACCCAGCTCATCCGCGACGACGAGCGGACCGCCACTGTCACCTTGGCAGGCATCCACGCCACCGTCTTCGAAGCCAGCACAGAGCATGTTCTCCGTGATGCCGCCATAGGAAGCGTTGCAAACTGCGTTGTCGGTAATGGGCACTGTTGCTTCCATGAGCACCTTGGGGCTCGTTCCACCTTCGGATGTCACGCCCCAACCAGTCACCGTCGCCTGCTGTTGAACCGCGGCCAAGGCCATTGTCTCCTTTGTCACCAGCGGAATGGTTGTAACCATGTCAGAGGCTACCACAGGAGTGGCCAGGCGCAGCAACGCAATATCATGGTCACTGGTCCAGGGGTTGTAGCCATCATGAATGAAGATACCGGTGACAGCGATTGACTGCTCGCTGCCTTCGAGGCGACGGACATTGTGTTCACCCATCAGCGCTGTGGTGAATTCTGGGGCAATGGGATTGCCGCTGGCATCGAAGAGGCAGTGGGCAGCGGTCACAACCCAATTTCCAGCAATGAGTGCTCCTCCACACATATTCATCCCAGCATTCACCATCACTTGCCAACCGCGTTCTCCGCGCTCCGCTTCTTGCCCACCAACAATAGCAACATCACGCACGCCAGCAGCCACGAGCTCATCGCTTTGTGCGGCAACATCTACCGGACGAGCGAGCAGAGCGATGAAGAGAGCAATGATGATGAACTGAACAAAAGTGGCGAAGCGTTTCATGTAACCTGTCCTGACCTTATTCATTCTTACGCTGAGAAGAAAAATGGCTTAGCTAACTGACAGTCATTATGCCGGAAAAAAACCATCTTCTCTCTTTCAGAGGAATTTCAATATAGCCGTTTTTTTGGCTTTTTGTCAGGGGTCGTCAGGCAGGTAAAGGAGTGTCCAGCTACACTTGTAACTTCTTGTCAGTTTGCGCCCAGCTTTCGTGGTGATGTTTCCATGCCATCAATGCTGCTAAAGCAGGCTCTGTTTGAAAACGGCAGTGCTACCCCTTTGGTAGCTCACCAAAAAAATCTACCGTTTTCAAGCCAACCGCACTATTGAGCCCTCTTTGAATAGTTTTGCTTCTGCCAATTCCTTTGAGTATGATGCCCCTCAATGGCGTGAAAGGGTGCAGCAACAGGGTTTCGACAGGCGTACCCACCAGCAACGGCGGATCTCCCAGTCCCAAACGAACTGCTTACGGTTTCCCTACACCTCCTATTGACGCACGTTGACTTCGTCGCTATAATAAAAGGGTATCCACTTATTTGTGCTGAATTTCTCTGCGTCAACGTAGCTGGCTAAGAGTGGTTCAAGCACCACAACCGACTTTCAGGATAGACTCTGATCACTGGCGCTACGCGTCCAACCCGTTGCTCTTCATTTCTCGTCTGAATCCTCACATGCTGCATCTGTTCCCTACGGTCGCTGCTGCACACCACTGCTCCCATTGTTGCTATAGAGAAATCATGTAAAAGTCGCACAATCGTGGAGTCAGCGTTCTCTAACGCTGGCGGTGCGCAGTAGAGAATGCGCACTCCGCAAGGTGCAAGCTCTATTTGCTTTCTCTATAAACACCTATTCCCGTCCACGCGCAATTGTGCTTATCTCCCCAAGAACCATCTGAGTGGAGTCCAAAAGTCTTCACGCTTCGGTCTCTGCACCGCCACGCTGAAAGACATTTGGGAAAAGCGCCAATCAATTGGGCTTCTAACAGTGAAAAGCGGTCTCAACCGCTGACTGCCAAACCGCCGCAGCGGCTCGAGACAACATGCAGGTGGCTGAGGCCACTTCCCTTTGTCAGAATTCTCGCAAACGATCTACTGGTAGATCCCGGCGTAAATAAGCCCATGGCAAACTGACCCACTTCACTGGAGTAGCTTGGGCTTGTTTACCGCCGTGGTTTTTACGCCCAACATTGTTGTTATTATTGGAATTGCTCGTTTAACGAACTGGTGATGAAGATCCTGCTTGCATGAGGAGGTTGCCATTATGCAAATCAAACGATTCGTGGTACGACATTTTCTGACCAAGCAGCGTGTGGAGACGAGGAGCTTGCAACGCGTTGCAACAGTGCTGCTCCTCGCCAATCTGTTGCTCGGCATGCTGTGGCTGGCGCTCCCCACGGATCTGTGGGCACAACCACGCGCGGATGCCGCCGAAATCTTTCTGCCCATTATCAGCAATGGCACGCTCGCGGCCCACAATGACTTTGCGCCCACGGCCTCTACCGAGTTGTCCGGCGGCACCATTGTGTACGACGCCATCTCCATTCCCGCGGGCGTTACCGTCACGGTCACCGGCCCCATTACACTGCTGGTCTCCGGTCCAATTTCAGTTACGGGCGCACTCATTGCCGATTGCAGCCTGATCAACCTACAAGGCCGTGACGACGTGACCATCCTGGGCACCGTCGATAATCGCTGCACAACAGCGCCAGAGGCAGAGCCGGCGGGCGATCTGACGATCCAGGCCAACGGCACGCTCCAAATTGGCAACAGCAACAGCGCCGCGCAACTTGAAAGCAGTGGCGACATCTATACCTCCAACGATCTCTCGTTGACGACCTGGGAATTCGACGTGCTCCCCGAACAGCGGTCGGCCACGCCCTTGCCCCCCGCTTGTGCCGCGGAGGCCGACACACTCTGGGCGACGACTGACCCCTCCAGCACCGCAACGATCCGCTTCTACGCCAGGGGCGCGGATCCCGATGGGGGACCGGTCAGTTTTCAGTGGGATTTTGGTGACGGCAGCCCCGCTGCCACCGGTGACGATCTGCTGCACAGCTACCCGCTCTCGGGCACCTATACCGTCACGCTGACCGCGGTGGATGATGAAGCCCAGCGCTGCACCGCCACGTTGGGCCTCAATATCGACGATGGGGATGTGGATGCGCTGCCCGCGCCCCCCGCCGTGCAGATCGCGCCCGTCGAATTGGTCGTTGCTGCCGCTGCCGAAGCCACCATCGGGGTTGCCGCGATCGATGCCCAGGATTCGACCCTGACCTACACATGGGACTTTGGCGATGGCGAACAGGCCACCACCATTACTGGCACCCACACCTATAGCGCCGCAGGTCGCTATACCGTCACCCAACGCGTGCAGGATAGCGACGGCAACAGCCGCACGGCAACAACGTCGCTCTACGTCTATCCAGCCGTCGCAAGCAGCAGCCGGGCCAATAGCGTAGCCGCGGTCTGTCCACCGTTGGTGCCGCGGGGCACGGTACTGGTCAATCAGGTGAATGTTCCCAATCCACCCGCCGCGGCCGCTGGACGCGATGGCCGCAGCCGCACCCACCTCTGGCGGGGCGATGTCATCATCAACGACAACGTGCGTATCCTGGGCCAGGATGGTGGCGATGGCGCGGATCGCAATGGCCAGAGTTTCGCCCGTGGACAACGAGGCGGCAATGGCGGCGGTGTACGTTTTGCCGTGCGTGGCAAGCTCGTGGTCTGTAGCGGCGTTGTGATTGCGGCAGGCGACGGGGGCGATGGCGGTGACGCCACGGCAACGGCAGCTCCCGGCCGTTCCGCACGTGCCCATGGTGGCAACGGCGGGCGAGCAGGCAGCCACGCGCTCTTCGTTGCAACGGGTGGCGTTGACTTTGAAGAGCCAGGCATTACAATCGATGGCGGTGATGGAGGCAATGGCGGCGATGCCACGGCCACCGGTGGCAATGGCCGGGATCGGTGCAACGCTGCCGAGGCGGGCGGCGCGGCGCGTGCCTATGGCGGCAACGGCGGCTTTACCTCCAAAGTAGCGATTGCCCGTGGCCGCGTGCTCAACACGCGCAACGCCACGCTGAGTGGTGGTATTGCCGGCCACGGGGGCCAATCCACGGCCACCGGCGGCGATGGTGGCGATGCAGATGGTTGCCCAGGCACCGCCAATGGCGGTGATGGCGGCCTCGCCTATGCACGTGCAGGGCGTGGCGGCGCGGCCCATCTGTCGGGCCGCTGGCGCCTGTACAACGTGGACCCCGGCGCCTATCGCGCTGGCGATGGCAACCTTGCCACGGCCACCGGCGGCAATGGTGGCAATGGTCGCGCCGTGCCACCCGGGGCCTGTGCCGCGGCAACGGCAACCGGCGGTGAGGGTGGCAACACAACAGCACGCGGTGGCAATGGCGGTCGCGGTCGCATCAATGGCGTTGGGGACAATGGCGATGCTACCGGTGGCACGGGGGGCAACGCCTCGGCCACGGGCGGCGATTGCGTGAACTGTGGTGATGGAGGCAACGCTCGGGCGACCGCGGGCGATGGCGGTCATGCCACGGCACGGTTTGGACGCCCGGCACCAGCAGTTGATCTCACCGATGCCATGGCCGGGAACGGGGGCACAGCCGATGCCAACGGCGGCAAGGGCGGTGATTGCAATGATTGCCCCGCGGGCCACGGGGGCAACGGCGGCGAAGCTACCGCCACTGGCGGTGATGGTGGCAACGCTCGCGGCACGAGTCGCAGAGTCGGTGGCGATGGTGGCCTTGGCGATGCCACGGGTGGTGTCGGCGGCAAGGGCGCAACCTGCTGCACCCCACCCATGCAGGGTGGCAACGGCGGCAATGGCGGCGATGCAACTTCGCGTGCCGGCGATGCTGGCAACCCTGCTGGCGTCGGTGGTGGCAACGCGACTGCTGGCGGTAATGGCGGCAATGGCGGGGATGGCATTGGCGCGGGCAGCGGTGGTGGTGGTGGCAGTGGCCTCGGGATTCCCATTGATATAGCCGATGGGCTGCCCGGTGCGCCGGGTATCCTCTGCCCAGTTGTGCCACCAACCGCAACGACCACGCCGACTCCCACGCCAACATCGGGCGTGCCGGTGCCGCCCACAAATACACCAACTGCAACCCCCACAGCAACCCCCACAGCGACACCCTCTGCGACACCCTCTGCGACACCTGTGGTGACGGGGCCGGTGATCACCGATATTGAGATCACGGCGTCGATGACAGAGACGATGCCTGGCCAGCCAATTACGGTGGAGGTGAAATTGCGCGACGAAAATGGGCAGATCGTCGATGATCCTGCCTTTGTGCGGGTTGAGTTGGAGATTGAGCAGGAGGGCAATCCCTCTTCCCGCCAACGTGTGCAAACTAATTATACCGGTGAAGGCTGTTATCTCTATGTCACGGGCTTTGAACAGCCCGGCAACTACGTGATTACACCCTATGCCGTGCGCAACGATAATGGTGAGCAGCTACAGGGTGACCCGCTGATCATTCACGTCCAGCCGCCGCCAGCCACGGTCAAACAAAACCACAGTGCACCAGCCGCGTGGTGGCGACGCTGGTTCTAGCCGAGATCATGCGCCATCTGCCCAGTTCGCTTGGGCAGATGGCGCATTGCCCACCACCTACTGGGCAGTCAGATCCCGACCGGGACGCAGCTCTTTTTGATAGGTGTTGTATTGACGGATGGGGTACATGCCCGCCCGTTCATAGAGACGCAGCGCACCGGTCAGATTGTCGGCATCCACACCAAGCCCCACCTTGTAAATACCCCGGCGATGAAACTCACCAAAGGCGTGGCGCAACAGCGCCAGCGCCACTCCCCGTCGGCGCCACGGACGCCGTACCCCCAAACTCCTAATCCACGCCATCTCCGGATCATCGGTTATCTGTGGATCGCACATGGCATAGCCCACGATCTCTTCCGCGGGCCTCTCTGCCTGACGAACAACCAGGAAAAAGAGCGTTGGGTCATGGTCAGACTTACTCTGCCAGCTGTGCTGCCAAAGCTCGAATCCTTCCTCAAACGGTACTTCCACAAATCCCCAGTGATCCCGAAAAGAGTCAACCGTGGCGCGATAGAGTGCCTCTTCATCGTGGCCTGGGCGCATGGTGCGCAGCGAGAGGCCAGCGGGCCACACTGGTGTTGGTGGCGTGGTCGTCAATTCAGTCTTCATCATGTAGAAGCTGCGAATGTGTTGATAGCCCAGATCGTGCAGCAGATCGACGGCGGGCTGGTGATCTGCCACGATCTGACAATCCGCAGTGATCCGAGCACCCGCGGGGGCGTCGTCCAAGCGCTCGCGCAGCCGTGCCTCTGCCCATTGCAATAGATAAGTCCCCAAGCCCCGCCCGCGCGCTGTGGGATGCACCCGCCCCCACAGAAAATTGCGCACGTGTGGAGCGGGAGAGACGACATCCACCGAAGCCACCACCTGGCCAGCGCGATCCAGAATGATGCGGGCATCGGTGGAGAGCTCAAAGCCAGGCTCTTGCCAATCCGCGGCAAACTCCTCTTCGGTAAATTGGGGGGTTCCCAACAGCTCCATGGCAACCGCATTGAACATGGCAACGGTGGCAGAGACATCGGCCAGGGTTGGGGGGCGCACGCTGTATCCGGCGGGCAACGTAAACGCGTTCATGAACCTTCTCCTAAAAATGCCACTTGTATTGGTGGCTCGTTGCACAAGATTTGCCCGCTGCAAGCGTGCAAGCGTGGCGCGTCTATCTCGCTTGGGCGATGCCACCCCGATAGATTCCCAAATCGCTCGTCATGTAAACGCTGAACTTACGCAACTTGTCGAGAAGAGCCACCAATCGCTTGGCCTGCTCTCCACGGGTACGCTCTTTGCACCGTTGATCGTTGGGCGCAAGTCATGCGACTATTTTAGCACAACTTCACAGCACAACCGCGGCGCAATCTGCTCACAACCGGCTCTCGATATGGTCAGGTTGGCAAAAAATCGTGTACAATCAACTTGAATTCTTTTGATTACGAGAGCTGAAGGGAAGACCATGTTATCGCTTGCGGAAAAGATTGTTTTTGTTGCCCTGGCCATCGGTGCGTTGGCCTATGCATGGATTGATTTTAAAAATGTTTGGTTGGTGATCCGACGTGGTGATGGAACGTTGCCGACACGGGCAGCGGTTGAGGCTCGGATCAAAGCGGCACTGGTCAAATGGCTGACCCTTGCCCCAACCTGGAAGTTGCGCCCGGTTACGAGCTTGCTGCATGCGCTCATTGCCTGGGGCTTTGTCTTTTACCTGTTGGTCAACGTGGCGGATGTGATCCAGGGCTTTTTTCCGATTGTCTTTCTGGGCACGGGGATGCTGGGCCAGCTCTACCGGCTGCTGGCCGATCTGGCCACGGCTGGCATATTGGTGGGGATGGCATACTTTTTGTTGCGCCGCTTTGTCTTAAGCGCACCGGCACTACAATACCGAGCCAACGTGAAGCTACATGAAAAAGTAGAGCGGGGTGCCATTCGCCGCGACTCCCTGATCGTGGGGCTCTTCATCCTCTTTCACGTGGGATTTCGGTTGGTGAGCGACAGCTTTGCCGTGGCCCAACATGGCCCCGATTGGGGTCGCCCCTTTGCCCAGGCGCTCAGCTATGCTTGGGCAGGTTGGGATGCAAGTGCACTGGTATTGGGTGAACACATTGGCTGGTGGGTCGCGCTGGGCCTGATCCTGCTCTTTATTCCCTACTTCCCCTACACGAAACACTTTCACCTGATCATGTCTGGCGTCAACTTTGCCACCAAGCCGGAGCGGAGCTCGCTGGGCACGCTCAACCCCATCGATTTCGAGGATGAATCTATTGAAGAGTTCGGTGTGGCCAAAATCGAAGATCTGCCCTGGACGCATCTGGTCGATGCCTACGCCTGCATCATGTGCAATCGCTGCCAGGATGTTTGCCCCGCCTACGTCACCGGGAAAGAACTTTCGCCCGCGGCACTGGAAGTAAACAAACGCTACTATCTCAATGAACAGATGGAGGAGTTGGCCGCTGGCGCCAGCAGCGAATTCAATCTGCTCGACTACGCGATCAGCGAATCCGCGGTCTGGGGCTGCACGGCCTGTGGTGCCTGCATCGACATCTGCCCGGTGGGCAACGAGCCAATGTTCGACATTCTCTATATGCGTCGCCACCAGGTGCTCATGGAAGACAACTACCCCAAAGAGCTACAGAGCGCGTTCCGGGGCATCGAACGCAATGGCAACCCGTGGAACCAAAGCGCACGCGAGCGGATGCAATGGGCCGAAGGGCTGGATGTGCCGACCACCGCGGAAAATCCTGATCCGGATCTGCTCTGGTGGGTTGGCTGTGCCCCCGCCTATGATCCGCGTGCCCAGCAAGTCTCGCAAGCCTTTGCCAAGATCCTCAACGCGGCGGGCGTCAACTACGCCGTGCTCGGTGAATCCGAAGTCTGCACCGGCGACTCGGCACGGCGCGCGGGCAATGAGTATCTCTTCTATGAAATGGCCAAAACCAACATTGAAATGCTCGATGAAGTTGCACCCAAACGAATCGTGACCACCTGCCCCCACTGCTTGCACACGCTGGGCAAAGAGTATGGGCAGTATGGTGGCCACTACGACGTCATCCATCACACGCAGCTGCTCTCCGAATTGACGGCACAAAAGAAGATCAGTGTTGCCCGCTCGAACACGAAAGAGAATGGTGAGATCGACCGCATCACCTTTCACGATCCCTGCTACCTGGGCCGCCACAACGGCATTGTCGACGCACCGCGCCAGGCCCTCGGCAGCACCGACGCGTTTGTCATCGAGATGCCGCGCAATGGCAAACAATCATTCTGCTGTGGCGCCGGTGGTGCACAGATGTGGAAAGAGGAAGAGCATGGCGAGGGGCCCAATGCCGAGCCGGTCAACATCAACCGTTTCCGCGAGGCCGAAGCAACCGGTGCCCAGACCGTGGCCGTGGGTTGTCCCTTCTGCCTCACCATGATGAGCGATGCAGCCAAGGATAGCAAGCGGGGGATGCAGGTGAAGGATGTGGCCGAGGTAATTGCCGAGCATCTGCCCCAATAATTTGCAGCGTACTGTCGCTGTTGCGCCCTTTCCAGCCGATTTCATCAACCGATCAAATAGAGAAAGAAGCCCCATGGACTACCAAGCCCTACTCACCTATTTTCAAGAACGACAACCAGAGATCCTCAAACAGATCGAGGTGCTCGTCAGCGAAGAGACGCCGAGCCATGACAAGGCGCGGCTCGATGCCTTTGCCGAATATCTGGCCGAGCGCTTCCGCGCGGTAGATGCCGACGTTGAAGTGTTGCCCAACGCGGAGCGCGGCAATCACGTGCGCGCCCGCTTTGCCGCGCCACAGGCAGCCGACGATGCCAAGCAGGCGCTGATCCTCTGCCATTTTGACACGGTCTGGCCGGTTGGATCGTTGGCCACCCACCCCTTTCGGGTGGATGAGGAGGGCAAGGCCTATGGCCCCGGAATCTTTGACATGCAATCGAGCCTGGCTCTTTCTGAATATGCACTGCGCGCGGTGAGTGACCTTGACCTCGCGCTGCCGCGCCCCGTGACTGTGTTGATGACCTCTGATGAAGAGATTGGCAGCAAGACATCGTGGGCGCTGATTGAAGAGGAGGCGAAAAAGTCAGCCTATGTGTTGGTGATGGAATCTCCGCTGCCCGGCGGTGTGTTGAAGACGCGCCGCAAGGGAGGGGGGGGCTTTACCATAGAGGCCGTGGGCCGCGCGGCCCACGCCGGTGTGGAGCCGGAGAAAGGTGTCAATGCCATTGTCGAGCTATCGCACCAAGTGCTGAAGCTACACGCCATGAATGACCATGAAAAAGGCACATCCGTCAGTTGTGGTCTGATTAAAGGGGGCACGGCCACCAACGTGGTGCCGGCCCGTGCACAGGTGCAGATCGACTGTCGCATTTGGACAATGGCAGAGGGCGAGCGGATCGAGGCCGAGATCAAGGCGTTGCAGCCCGCTTTGCCCGGCGCGGAGCTCAACATTACCGGCGGCTGGAATCGGCCACCACTGGAACGCAAAGTCACTGGGGATCTCTTTGAACAGGGCAAAGTCATTGCACAAAAGCTGGGGCTGACGCTGGCAGAGGATGGCACGGGTGGCGGCAGCGATGGCAACATTACCGGTGCACTTGGGATTCCCACGCTCGACGGCCTGGGCGTGCCCGGCCACGGTGCCCACGCCGATCACGAGCACATCGAGACGGACAAGATCGCCCCCACCGCGGCGCGGCTGGTGGCGTTTCTGATGGAGTTGCAATAAGCAAGAGGCCCCCAACTGTTGCTTGGGGGCCTCTTTTCGTTCTGGCGAAACAGAGAAATCAGAGTGACCTTGCAGCTTGCGGCGTGTGCATTCTCTCATGTGCGCGTCCAACGGTAGAAAATGGTGATTCCACCATTGGGCAACGTTTCCATGATTGCTCGCCAAGCTACTCCCGGGCTTGCGTTGCTAGCGCTATTCGACCTTTGTGTGGGTAAAGGTGGGCAGATGGTCCGCGTTCTTGGCAAACATTTCGTTGACCATCGTTTTGATCTCGGCCAACGAGAGCACGGCAGCGGAGAGCGGATCGTTGGCAATTGCCTGGAAAACGAGCCGCGGGTCGCCGGTAATTGCGCCCTCGACAGCCATCTCTTCGATCTGCGCGCTCAGATTGGTGAGGATGGCACACTGGGGTGGCAATGCACCCACGCCCACCGCTTCCAATCCGTTGCGACTGGCCCACACCGGCACCTCGACACAGGCATCCTGGGGCAAATTGCTGATCA
Organism: Caldilineaceae bacterium; assembly: GCA_965228585.1. Lineage (GTDB taxonomy): Bacteria > Chloroflexota > Anaerolineae > Caldilineales > Caldilineaceae > JAHBVH01. The sequence goes on along the minus strand of CBDDHX010000001.1, from coordinate 1,641,471 downwards.
GATTTTTGTTGGCGACGTTGCCGTTGAACTGAAACGGCTCGCCCCCCTCCAGTGCATTCATAATATAGGCGGCATATTCGTGGCCGCGCGCCAGATCGATCGGCTCGTCGCTGTTGAGCCAATCGGTCGCTTCGTCGCGCCAGTTGTCGGCCCGCTCTTCGTAGCGCTTGACAATGTACGCATATTCGCCCGGATTCCAGCCGGTGCCGTGAATGCAATATTTCTCGATCAGATCGGGGCGCTTGCGGAACCACCAGTTGTATTCAGAGTTGTGCCCGCTCGATTCGGTAACGTAGCGGTCGAGGTGGAGGAACATTTCGTTGCGCACGATCTCTTCGTTGTAGACTTCTTCCCGCTCGGTGATCGCTTGGCGGATCAGCGGATAGGCATCCTTGCCCTGCCACTGATAATCGAGATACCAGGCCATGTGATTGATCCCCGCGCAGGTGTAGGTAATCTCATTCATCGGCGCGCCGATCCAGCGGGCCAACATTTCCGCGGTGCCCTGCACGCTGTGGCAGAGACCGGTGAGGGTAATGTTCGTTTCGCGCTGCATGGCGCGGCAGAGCATGACCATGGGGTTGGTGTAGTTGAGCATCACCGCGTTGGGACAGTAGCGCTCCATGTCGCGCGCAATGTCGAGCATGACGGGAATGGTACGCAGCGCACGGAAGATTCCCGAGGGGCCACGGGTGTCACCGACGTTGGTATCGACGCCATACTTTTTGGGGATTTCGATGTCGTGCCGCCACACATCCAGCCCACCGGCCAGAATGGTGACGATAACATAATCCGCGCCCTGAAGCGCTGCGGCCCGATCCTGGGTTGCTTTGACCTGCGCGGGATAGTTGCCGATCGTTACAATCTTGTTGACGGCCTGCTGAATAAAGTCAAGCCGCTCGGCATCAATATCCATCAGGCAAATTTCAGCATTTTCCAAGGTGGGAAAGGTGAGCAGATCGCGCACGAGCTTGCGGGTGAAGCCCCAGCTGCCCGCGCCGATGAAGGTAATCTTTGGCATCACATTGACTTTCTAATAGAGAAAGCAAATAGAGCTTGCACCTTGCGGAGTGCGCATTCCCTACTGCGCATGTCCAGCGTTAGAGAACGCTGATTCCACCATTGTGCAGCGTTTACATGATTTCTCGATAAGGTATGGTTGGCTTGAAAACGGTAGTGTTACCCCTTTGCTAGACCGTCAAAAAATCTACCGTTTTCAAACAGAGCTTACTTTCGCTGTTGGTACGAGCGAACAACTCTTTACATTGTTGTGTCTTTGGGTTGTTGTGTCTTTGAGTTGTTGTGTCTTTGAGTTGTTGTGTCTTTGGCTCGTTGTCTGTTTGGTTTTTTGCGTGCAATCGTTGGGTTTCGTGTTTGTTGGCTAGCGGTTGCCGCCGGCGTCACCGTGCCATTCGATCTGTGGCATGTTCGTGGCCGGTGGTTGCGGCCAGTGCGCGCCCCGTTGGCTGGTCAAGCCTTTGTTGGGGCCCGGGGTAAATTCCCGTTCCGGCAGCCCCACCAATTCACCATTTTGCACCCAGGCTTCATCGCCGCCATAGAGTTGACTGATGAGCTGTTCGGTCAAGCGAGCCAGCGCTTCGGCATGGTCGGCGTCGCCGGCGAGATCAACCAATTCCAGCGGATCGTTGTGCAGATCGAAGAGTTGGCGGCGGTTGCCCGTGGCGTAGTAGATGAGCTTGTACCGGTCATCCCGCACCATGCGCGTGGCATGGAGGCCTTCGTCAATTTCGCAGTAGGTCCATTCTCGTTGCTCTTCCCCCACCATAGAGATACCCTCGACCGTGTCGGGAATGGGAATACCCGCTAGATCGAGCAGGGTGGGCATAATGTCGCGCCAGCCCACGAGCCGATCATCGGTGCGGTGGTGGCCCACGCGCTCATCGCCGTTGGCACCGACCAGCAGCAGCGGGATGTTGGCCGAGTTTTCATAGAAGAGACGCTTGGCCCACATGCCATGATTGCCCAACATATCGCCATGATCCGAGGTAAAGAGGATGATGGTGTTGTCGAGCAGTCCTTCTTCGCGCAGCGTGCCAATGACCACGCGGATCTGGTGATCGATGTGGGTGCAGAGCGCGTAAAATGCTTGGCGCGCCATCTGCGTTTGGGTGGCGTTGAGCTTGTCATCCACGGCTCGTTTGGCTTGCAGGCTAAAGGGAAGGTCCGCTGCCGGGGTTGCCCATTTACCCATATATGGCTCATCCAGGGCGATGTCGCGATAGAGATCGAGATAGGGTTGCAGCGGAGTCAGCGGTGGGTGTGGGTGGCGGAAGGAGAGGAACCAGAAGCCAGGTCGGTCGGGGTCACGCCGTTTGATGGTGCGGCACATCTGATTGGTGGCCCAGTTGGTGGGGTGGGTCTCTTCGGGCAGATGCCACGGACGCATTGAATATTCGTTGTTGCTCATGCCGTGTTTGAAGTGTTGCCCCGCGTAGCCTTTGTCACCGAGAAAGAGCTCGAAGTCGTCGACGGTGCCATATTGCTGCCGCCCCTCTTCGTCGAGAATTACATCATCAAAGCCGATGCGGTTGCGTTGGGGATAGACATGCAACTTGCCCACTGCGTGGGCTTGGTAGCCAGCGTTGCGGAATGTCTGTGCCAGCGTCGGCAGATCTTCGGGCATGGGCAACAGCTCTTTGAAGATTCGATCGCCATGGGTGCGCGGCGGTGTGCCGGTCATCAACGTGCGGCGGGCGGGAATGCAGACGGGACATTCGGCGTAGCAGTTGGTAAAGCGGGTGCCGCTGCGGGCCAACTCATCGAGTGTGGGTGTTTGAATGGCAGGATGGCCCGCCACACCCAAGAGCGAGGCAGGCCAATGGTCGGTGCTGATCAACAGCACGTTGGGTCGTTCAGGCTGAGAGCGTTCGGACATGAAACTGTTTCTCCTCGATTGATTGGCGAGTCTGATTGGCGAGTCTGATTGGCGAGTCTGATTGGCGAGTCGTGATTGGGGAGTTGACGGTTGGTTGGCTCTATTGTACACCGTTCAAGGAGAAACGAAAATCTGTTGGGCAGAATGGGGTGCGTCCCTTTTTCGGGGAGGTAGAGAAGAGGAGCAGATTGAGCGTCCGGTCTAGGCCCCAAATGTGGTACGCACCGGGAAGAATAGGTAGCCTTCAATTCTGTTTTGAACCGTTTCCGATCCTCGGTATAATCAGGTGGCCCCGGTCGATATTCATTTCATTTCACAGCTGACAAAGGACCCACAATGCGTCGTCCCAATATCTTACTGCTCTACACCGATCAACAGCGCTGGGATGCGTTGGGGGCCAATGGCAACCCAGACATTCAAACCCCCAATCTGGATCGGCTGGCGGCCCGGAGCGTAAACTTTGATCATTACTTTGTCCAGAATCCAGTCTGCATGCCCAGCCGGCTCAGCTTTCTCACCGGACAGTACCCCTCGACGCTGGGCATCAGCCACATGGGCGTACCCGTGCCAGCAGAGACCGTCACGCTGCCGCGGCTGCTGCGCCCGTATGGTTATCGCACCGCGAACATTGGCAAGCTGCATTTCCTGCCGCACGCCAACCGCGACCATCGTGTACCCCACCCCGACTATGGCTTTGATCACCTGGAGATCAGTGATGAACCGGGCGTTTATGCTGATGCCTATCGAGCGTGGGTAGAGCGCCAAGCACCCGAGCAGCTCGACCACCTGAGCGTGGGTCTGCCCCCGGCCACCGCGGTCTGGTATGAGACCATGCGGATCCAGGATCCAGTCAGGCATCCAGGCGCGGCTGATGGCCGTTCGGATTTCAAAGGTCCCGTTCCCTTTCCGGGTGATGAACGCTACACACATTCAGCCTTTGTTGCACAACAGACGGTCGAATTTTTGCGCCAACAATCTGCCAGCCAACCCTTCTTGTGCATTGCCGGGTTTTACTCGCCCCACGCACCGTGGGTGGTGCCACAGCCCTATCTCGATCGCTATGACCCCGCGTCGTTTACCCTCCCCACCTTGCCGCCGGCACTGGCTGCCCAACAGTGCCCAACCCATTTTTCCGATGCTGAACTGCGGGCGGCGCGTCACGGCTATTATGCCATGGTCAGCGAAGTTGATCACTATGTCGGTGAGATGCTAGACCAGTTGGAAACACTCGGGGTTGCGGAGAACACAATCATTCTCTTCACCTCGGATCATGGTGAGTGGCTGGGTGAGCACCTGCGCTATGGCAAAGGCTATCCCGGACACGACGCCGTGAGCCGGGTACCGCTGCTCATGCACATTCCAGACGCGCTCGCAGATCAATGCCCCCTTGCCAACGGCCAACGGGTCAGCACCATTGTGGAAGGGGTCGATGTGTTGCCCACGTTGCTAGCATTGGCAGGGATTCAACAGCCACCCCACCTGCAAGGGCAGAGCTTGTTGGCCGCGGCAAAACGCACTGGAGCCGAAGGCGCGCTGATGGAGCACGATGGCTGGAAGACCTTGCGTACCCGGCAGTATCGCTATCTGATCCACGCCGACGGCAGAGAATTCTTGTGGGATCTGGCCGCGGATCCGCAAGCATACCTTAACGTTGCGGAGCAGCCGACATACCGGGAAATTCTGGCCGAGCATCGCCAACGGCTGCTGCAGCGGTTGCTGTCCATGGAACGCCCCCAACCGCGCACCTGGACCTATTAATTATTCGTGTACCGCAGGATCCTCCATCCAAAGCGGCACGACGCAGCAGCTCAGCGCTTGATCCAGTGAACGGGCGTTATAGGGGTGAATGGGTAGAGCCGCGGCGGGTGTGCAGCGCACAGGTGACACGATCGTGGGGCGGAGCTGGGGTGTTGAGACCTGTGCAATGCACTCGTGGACCGCAGGGATCTGCCAGCCGCGGTGGCACGGGGAAGCAGTTCAGCGCTTGATCCAGTGAACGGACGGTACAGGGGTGAATGGGTAGCACCGCAGTGGGTGTGCAGCGCACAGGTGAGCTGATCGTGGGGCGGCGTTGGGCTGTTGAGACCTGTGCAATGCACTCGTGGACCGCAGGGATCTGCCAGCCGCGGCGGCACGGGGAAGCAGTTCAGCGCTTGATCCAGTGAACGGGCTCTACATAGGGGCTCCTGGTCAGCATGGACATTCGCCTCTCACGCGCGCTCGTCGCTCACCATTCTGCGAATCGTTGACCTGCCTGATTGACACACACATTATTGGATCTGTAAGACATTTGTCACATTAGTGCAAGGAACAAACCGCCAAGTGTGTGTTATGTTGTTACAGCAAATTGTTGCACCACAACCTCGCCAGAATCCTCCACTGTCTCAGCCAGCTGCAACATCTGTAGAACATAGTAGTTCTGTAGAACCCAGTAGTAAAGAGAGAACAGAGAGAGAAGAAAATGGTATTTCTAACGATTGCACTGAACGCGCTTTTTCAACGGTGTCAACACGAAGAGGGTCAGGCCATGGTGGAGTATGTGCTACTCACAACCTTGATGACGATGCTAACAGTCACCGCGTTCACCTATTACACGAGTTCACTCACAGAAATATATAGCGTGGTGCAAGATCTGTTTCTGGATCTAAGCTTTAGCCGTTGATCGGCTAGCTAGCAGCCACCCGGTAAACAGACTGAGCATTCTGCCAGAAGAATTGCGCAACCGCAGCATCCCCCTTTTCCTGCCAATAGCTCTGAACGAGTCGAAAAGCCGTGCCATAGGTGCCGGCGCGCTCGAGCACGGGCCAATTGCTGCCATAGAACAAGCGAGCCGCGCCAAATGTTGTCCACAACAGATCCAATGTGGGCCGATAGTAATCCAGCTCCGTGGGAGCAGGCTGTACCGTGCTCTGTTCCAGCAGCGCAGAAACTTTGACTGTGATGTTGGGATGCGTTGCCAGCTGTTGATAGTGCTCAACCCAGCGTGGATCGATTGCCTGCCCGTCAATCGGCATGTGACCGATATGGTCGACAACAATTCGTAACTCTGGCAACTCACGCGCCAGGATAGACAAACCGGCAAAGTTCTCTTCTCGAATCAGCACATCCAGTTGCAGGTCATGCTCTACCAGCGTGGCCATGTCGGCCAGGAATCTCCCCGCCGTCACATCCGCAAAATAGGTATTCCCACACCGAATCCCACAAAAGTAATCATTTTCCGCCCATTGCGCCACTTCGGTGGCAAATTCAGGTCGATTGGGCGCGACATTGCCCACGTAGCCGACTATTGACGGATCGGCCGCGGCCAGATCCAGAATCCACTGATTGTCAGCTGGCCGCGGGCTGGCTTCGACCACCACCGTGGCCGTCACCCCCGCTGGTTCGGCCACCGCACGAAAATCAGCGGGCAAAACCGTGCGGTAGAGCAATTCATTTGTCATTGGTGGCCAAGCCACCCCTTCCGGGCGCGTTGGGTCGTAGAAATGAGTATGGGTATCGATGATCACGAGGATCTCCTCTCGATTCTTTTGTCGAACTCAAGTTGCTACCTACTATAAGTTGTACCTGCTATATGGTGGGGGCTCGCTTTAAAGGTGCTCGTGGCTGGTGGATCGGGTACCGTGCCAGTGCCAGCTAATTGGCACCCGAACTGTTGAACAATTACGGACCCATTGACGTCATCTTCTTTATTGGCAAGGCAGAGGGGCTGGAGCAGCTGGTGTGGGAGCTACAACCCGACGCTGTGGCAACGCATGGGGATTCAGCAACGCCGGAATAGCAGATTCTCGACCGTCCCCTGCCCGGCCCGTGGGCAAGCTGCTTCACGCTCGGCACACAGGGGGAGTACAGAGGGCGTACAAATCCATCCACGAAGAATACAGATCGGGCACACCATCGACTGAAATGCTGATTGAAACGCGTGCCAAAAGGAAAACGCAAAATATTCACCCTCTGCCGGCTGCAAGCTTCTGCGCAGACAATCGTAGAAGTTCTAGGGCAATCGGGCAATGTGCTAGAATATAAACTCGGTGTTATCGGTAGATAATCCGTTCCGCAATGTTGGTCGCTCGGTCGCCAATCCGTTCCAGCTCGCGGGCAGCACGCAAAAACTGATAGTTGATCTCCACATGTTCTCTCGCGCGTGAAGCATCAGTGATGACTTCCGTGTATAGCTGGGCATAGAGCTGATCGAGCTTCTCATCTGCCCCGCAGACCTGTCGTGCCAGATGGAGATCATCATTGGTGTAGGCATACATGGCGTCCCGGATTTGAGCATGGGCCTGTAGGAAGATCGCCTGTAACCGTTGCGGAATGGCTACATCTGGCTCTTTATGCAGATAGGGCACCGTCTTGGTGAGATTCTTGGCATGATCCCCCACCCGTTCCAGATCAACAATGACGTTCATCACCGCAACGATCCGCCGCAAATCACCGGCAGAAGGCTGCTGGGTAGCAATCAATTCGATACATCGTTCTTCAATTGCAAAGCGTGCGCGATTGATCTCTTTGTCAGCGGCAGCGATCTGTTTTGCCCGCCCGCCATTGCGTTTGTTGAACGCATCCATGGCATGGCTCAGCTGTTCAATTGCGTGCCGTCCCAGGGCCATTGTATCAAGATGCAATTCGCGGAGGCACTGCTCAAAATGTTCTCGAATTTGCATGGAAATCCTTTTCTACACGCTAGCGGCATTTGACTGGCGGTATCTGATCTTCTACCGGAACGGCGCTGTCCAGGCATCAGCAACAGCCATGCTTGCGGTCTGCCCAGCTCGCAGCAACACGCTACAGGAAGTGTGTCAGGGCTCGCACACACGACTGTAGCCAGGTTGTGCCCGAAAAGAAGCTGCCGGCGAAGCAGAGTCACGGGTGAAAGAAGCTGGTCGCGACGAGCTACGTGAGTGCTATCTCAAACATTGATCCACACGCAATGATCATACCACAAGTTTGTCTGCGCCTGTAACCGGCTTGACTTGAAAGAACGTTGCATCCAAAGAGTTTTCAATCAGAGAAAGTGAACAGATGAGATGAATGCACCCACCAAAAACCAACAATGGCAACAGAAGTTGGCAGAATCGCGCCAAGCACTACTCACGCTGCTGGAGAGCTTGCAACCAGACGACTGGGCAAAAACGGTCTTCAGTGACGGTGACCAGTGGACAGTCAAAACGGTGGTCAGTCATCTGCTGGACAGTGAGCGGGGCATGAGCATTCACGTCCACAAGATCCGCAAAGGCGAGGAGACACTGCCGCCCGAATTTGATCTGCAGCGGTGGAACGCCAACGTCACCAAGCGCGTGGGAGATCCGACCACTGCCGAGTTGCTGACGGGGATCCAAGAGACACGCGCCCGCACGCTGGGGCTGCTGCAACAGGTGCAAGATCATGAATGGGAACTGACCGGTCGCCATCCGGCGCGCGGGGTGATCACGGTGGAGCAATATTACGAGACCATATATGGACACGAACTGATGCACACGGCCGATATCCGCAATGCCTTGGCCCGATAATTTGCACATTGTGCCGCGCTGAAGTTGGCGGCCGCTGACAGGCGCGGCCACACGAAAACCACACAAACTGATGTACACCCGATTGATGTACATCCGATTGATGTGCGCCCGATAGACGTTAGTTATGTAGCTTGTTCAGGAGAAAGTAGATGCAGACTCGCACGGCCATCATTTTTACGGCAACACTGAGCGTATTACTCATGTTTTTGCTCGGTTACCTCTTTGGTGATCAGTTGGGCCTGCGCGACGCAGCGGAGCCAGCGACAACTGACAGAGCCATTACGAGCAACAATTCGACGCTTGTGCCCACCGCCACGTTGTCCAACGCAACCGAACCCACAACCGATCCGGCCCCGGCCGATCAAACGGCAACGGCCGACCAGCTACAAGTGACGATTGCCGCGGGGGTCAATGCAACGTTGGCGGCGCTCCCGCCGACTGTGCCGCCAGCCGTTGTGGCAAACACGGCAACCAGAGCAGCCACCACTGCTGCCACACCTGTGCCCGTTACGAGCGCGGCCACGCCTGTTCTGTTTACCGTGACACCCGACCTCGCGGCAACCGATCAGGCGATCCAGCGTACGGTGGCGTCTGTTGTCAATGCGACAGTCACGGCATTGTCCCAGTTGCCAACTGCGACACCAACCACCGCGACACCAACCACCGCAGCAACAATGGCCACAACCGCACCAGCCACCCCCACGTGGACAAGAACAGCCGCGGCAACGGCCACCTGGACGCCAGATTATGCCGCGACCAGCACCGCATTTCAAAATGCCGTGAACAATGCCGTGCGCAGCACGCTCACGGCACAGGCCGTTGCAAGCGGTGTGACGGCGACACCCGCCACGACAGGCACACAACAGCCGGCACAGACACCAACCTGGACACCAACCTGGACACCAACGTGGACGCTGACGCCCAGCCCCACAGTTGATATCACGGCCACTGTGCGCGCCATGAATAGCGCCACCCTCACTGCCATTGCGCCGACGGCCACCCTCACCCCCACCGCCACCACCGAACCGACCGCCACGGCTTCACCGACTGCCACGCCCAACCTGACCGCCACCGTGCAAGCCGCCATCACCAGCACCCTCACTGCCATTGCACCGACCGCCACCCTCACCCCCACCGCAACCACCAAGCCAACCGCCACGGCTTCACCGACTGCCACGCCCAATCTGACCGCCACCGTGCAAGCCGCCATCACCAGCACCCTCACTGCCATTGCGCCGACCGCCACCCTCACCCCCACCGCCACCACCGAGCCGACCGCCACGGCTTCACCGACTGTCACGCCCAATCTGACCGCCACCGTGCAGGCTGCCATCACCAGCACCCTCACCGCCATTGCACCGACCGCCACCCTCACCCCCACCGCCACCACCGAGCCGACTGCCACACCCAACCTGACCGCCACCGTGCAGGCTGCCATCACCAGCACCCTTACTGCCATTGCACCGACCGCCACCCTCACCCCCACCGCCACCACCGAGCCGACCGCCACGGCTTCACCGACTGTCACGCCCAACCTGACCGCCACCGTGCAGGCTGCCATCACCAGCACCCTCACCGCCATTGCACCGACCGCCACCCTCACCCCCACCGCCACCACCGAGCCGACTGCCACGGCTTCACCGACTGCCACGCCCAACCTGACCGCCACCGTGCAGGCTGCCATCACCAGCACCCTCACTGCCATTGCACCGACGGCCACCCTCACCCCCACCGCCACCACCAAGCCAACCGCCACGGCTTCACCGACCGCCACGCCCAACCTGACCGCCACCGTGCAAGCTGCCATCACCAGCACCCTCACCGCCATTGCACCGACGGCAACTTGGACGCCAGAACCCACGGCAACGGCCAATGCAACTGCCACGGCAATCACCTTTGCCGAAGCCGTCGATCTCGCTGTGGCTGCCACCTTAACGGCTGAACCACCCCGCGCGTCGGCCATGCCAGCCGCGCCGCTGCTCATCACCACTACGACGGCTGTGACACAAACCGATGTTACTCCTGACAGCACCGAACCGGTGACCCAATCGCTGTCAATTACGACGCCAGAGCCTTCGGCGGATTCGACAGCAGAGGCTGACGAGGATGAGGGTGACGTCAACAGTGAAACCGTCAGTGAAAGCACAGTTGAGACAGTTGAACCAATCGATGAGGGGGAATCAGCTGACGCGGGGGAACCAGCGGAAAGCCAGTCATCCGCGCCACAGGCCATTGAGAATGCCACGGCGCCCATCGACGGCGCCATCAATGCGCTCGCCTTTGCACCGGACAGTGCACAGCTCGCCGCGGCCACAGACGAAGGTCTTTGGCTGGGGCAATTGGAGAGCGAAGGCCTACTCATTGCCACGCCCCATGCGCTTACCGTGCTCAGTTGGTCGCCTGACGGTCTACTGATTGCCACGGGCACTGCGGATCGAGCAGCCACTGCTGGGCAGGTGTCGATCTGGAATGGTAGCGAGGGAATCGAACTCACCAATATCGATCTCCCGGATAGCGCGGCTTCCGCGCTCAGCTGGTCGCCCACTGGCACGCAGATTGCCATTGGCACGGTGGATGGGCAACTCTATCTGTGGGATAGCAGCAATCTGGAGCGCACACTGCTAGCGGCTGACGCCCCCGTTGCCGATCTTGCCTGGGCACCCGACGGCACCCAACTTGCAGTCAGCAGCGGTGGTGATGTGCAGCTTTGGGATCTGCCGAGTCGCGAACTATTGCAACCCAATCTACTGCGCACAGCGGGCATTGCCACCACCGACATCACGGCCTTGGCATGGTCACCCGATGGCGAACGGCTGGCCACCGGCGGCGACGATGCGCTCATCATCTGGGCGGCTGCCACCGGGGCACCCCTGCTCGAATTCAACAGATTGGATGGCGCTATTGTCGATCTGCTCTGGATGCCCGACAGTACCCACCTGATCACCGCGCTGATGGATGAAGAAGAGGCACAAGCCCTCACCATCTGGAATGTTGAGAGTGGTGATGCCGTTGCCGAATTGGCAACACCGACGGCAACCATTACGACATTGGCCTGGTTCTCCACGGCCGAGCAGGTGGTGGCGGGAACCGATACCGGACAGCTGCTACAGTGGCCAGTCGCCGAACAGTTGCCGTCAGAATAGCGTCGGGAACGTGCAATGGCAGCGGGAGCAGCGCAAACGTGCTGCTCCCGCTGCTTCCGCGATAGTGGTGCTCATCCCTGTTTTGCTTTTGACAGGTGCAGTTGGCGGTGTTATGCTTGCAAGGATTTTTCACCCGCAATCCAACAACTGCTGGCGTTGACGTGGCTCTGTTTGAACAGCTCCTTTTGGCGAAAAGAGAAGGCTCCCTGTCAAATCAGCCATCCGGTAGACCATGGTAGAGCACGATAGAGCACGATAGATAGTAGCGACGGAAAACAACTATGGCTGTTCAAGCTTTTCATTCACTCGCGGCCCTTGCCGAACATTTCGATGGCGTGGCGTACAAAGATACAAGCGATGATTCGTTGCTCGTGCACGAAGTTCTCAACAATCACTGGCACCGTTACACGTGGACCCACGGCAAACGGGAGATCAAGTTTGTCGAAACGCTGGCGGGCAACGATCTGCCCATACTGGTTCAGGTCTACCCCGCGCTGAACTGAACGGACAGTTCACTTTGGGTCGGCGTGTGTGTCACCGCCGCCGGCTTTGCACACCAGTGCATCCACCCATCCATTAGCATCACCCATTTACCCGCACGCCCAGTGACAGGATCCACTTCTTGGTCTACCTCCGCTTTCTCCGCTTTTTACTTCCGTTGGCCATAACATCCATCGTTCTCGAGTTTGGCACCCAGGCACTCAATGCAGGGATGGCGCGCGTACCGCTGGCCACCACCACGTTGGCCAGCTTTGGCGTCGCCTGGGGATTGATCCTCTTCTTCACCAGCCCACTGGCACAAGCGAAAGAGTTGGGATTGGTAATGGGTACGGGACGAGCAGCTCGGCAGCAGGTTCGTCGCTTCGTTCTCTGCACCGGCGTACTCTTGACGGTGGCCCTGGGTTCTCTGGCCGCAACACCGCTGGGGCAACTTGCCATTGAAGATCTACACAACATTGACAATGAATTGGCTGCGGCCGTACGCACGATTCTACTTTGGCTCATGCCCTACCCCCTGATCCGGGGGACATCGCTCTACCACGCGGGGTTGCTCATCCGCCACCGCCGCACAACCAGCGTGAGCTATGCCAACGTGGCTGGCATTGGCACGAGCATCGTTGCGGTCTTTTCCTTGCTGACACAGCCGTGGATCGCGGCTGCACCAATTCGGCTCCCCATCATTGGCGTCTACGCAGGGATCCTGGTCGAGCTTGCGCTGATCCTATGGGGCTTCCACCGCACCATGCAACAGCCAAGCGTGCCGGTCGAACAGAGCAACGAGGTTACCCCCACCATTGGCATGATCATCCGCTTCTTCTGGCCACTGGCCCTCATCATGATGATCCAGGAATTTAGTCGTCCGCTGATCAATCTCTACATCTCGCGCCAAAGCGATGGACCAGAAGCATTGGCCGTGTTGGCAGTTGTCTACATTTTGGGGCGGATTCCCTATGGCTGGCTCAATGATATTCGCAACCTGCCCGCGGCCTTCCGATCGGAAGCCAACAGCCTGGTTCACATTCGTCGCTTTGCCATTGGCTGTGCACTGCTTTCGGTCGGTATCATGTTCCTGCTCTTCTGGACACCGCTACGCGAAACCATTCTCCGCCAGCTCATTGGTCTCGATCCAACGCTGGCAAGCATGAGCCGCGTGCCACTCGCGTTCTTTCCCCTCTTTTCGGTGGTGGTTGCCATTCGTGCCTACTATCACGGGATTGGGTTGGTGGAACACCGCACGGCCGCGCTCGCGCCCAGCGCGCCGCTGCGGCTGACGGCCATCTGGTTAACCCTGCTGGCACTGCCCTCTTTTCAGATCACGGGGGCGACGTTGGGCGTGGTTGCGCTGTTGAGTGGATTTGTGGCGGAGACAACAACGGTCTGGTGGGGAGTCCGTGGGCAACGACTTTGGCGTCGTGCCAGGCTCGATACGCCCAGACGCTTTGAAGAAGCACAGCAATGAGCGCCACTAACTTTGCCCGTGGCGCTCATTCAAACGCTTATTTACAGCTTATTTAGCCGCGGGAGAGGATTGTTCAGCAATTGTTTTGGCGAGCTCGATCTCTGCAGCACGACCCACAATTTCGCCAGCGAGCAGGGCAGCGCGCACAGCCGCCAAAATTTTGCCGTAGATTGGCCCGCGCGGAATGTCCAGCTCCTGCAGATCGCGCCCGTCGATGGTGGGCCGCACGTGACGCCATTCGGTGAGGTAGCGGCGCAGAACCGGCGTGATTGACGGATCCAGATCGAGCGCGATGTAGAGTGCCAGCGCGGTTTCGTTGCTCTTTTCCAACAGTGCAACAACTGTGGCTGGCTGGGTGGTTGCAGCGGCCAACGTGGTTCGGTTTTCGTGGATGCAAGCCAACGCGGCCATCAGGCGTTGCGTTTCGCCACGCAGCCCCAGGCGTTCCGTCAGCGCCGCGTGCGTTGTGCGCGAGCGGGAGTGTACCAACAATGCCCAGTAGAGGCGACTGCGTGATTCGTCGTGCAGAGCCGGTGGTGCCGTGGGCGCGGCCAAGCAGTCGCGCAATGCCGCAAAGTGTTGTGCAATGCGCTCCTCCATGGCCAGCTCGGGATGAAGTTGCCGCAAGACGCCCAGCTCAGTGAGCCGCCACAGCACCTTCTCGGGCTGTTCTTCTTCCAGAATGCGGTCGAGTTCGTGACGGATGCGCGCCGCGGTCACACGATCGAGCAGTTCGAGCGCATCTTGCAACAGCTCTGCTGTCCGCGTACCAATACGGAAATCGAAGCGCTGTTCGTAGCGCACCGCGCGCAAGATGCGGGTGGGATCGTCGATAAAGCTGAGGCTGTGCAACACCCGCACGATCCCTGCTTCCAGATCGTGCACACCGCCATAGAAATCGAGCAATTCTCCCCAGCGTTCCGGCGTGAGGGCAAGCGCAAGCGTGTTAATCGTAAAATCGCGACGATGCAGATCAAGCTTGATGCTGCTCGATTCTACCGTTGGCAACACCGTTGGGGCCGTGTAAAATTCGGTGCGCGCCGTGACAAAATCCAGATGTTCCGGCAAAGTCGACAACGCAGCGGCCAGCGGCGCGCGCGCGCCCGCTTCCGTTGTGGCATTCGGGGAGGGTGCCTCTGCTTGGGCCAATTGCTGTTGGAGCGCCTTCAGCAGCTCGGCTCGATCCACCGGCTCCTCCAGATCATGCAGCAGCCATTTGGCCGTGCCAAAACGGCGATGAGCCACAACCCGCCCACCAAAACGTTTTTGGATTTCCGTGGCAAAGGCGATTGCATCCCCTTCGATCACAATATCCATATCGAGCGCAGCCACCTGCATGCGTTTGCCCACCATGCCCGTGCTGTTGAGCATTAGATCGCGGACAAAGCCGCCAACCACATAGACGGCAAAATCCATCTCTTCCACCGCCGCGCCAATCAGGCGCAACAGGGCATATTGGGCCGTGGTTAGCGATGTGCGCAACCGTGCATCCAATGCCGACGCCTGCTGCGAAGTGTCCTGCTCATCCCACAATTTGATTAGATCGGTACGGGTGACGATGCCAATAATCTGCTGCGCTTCATCGACCACGGGCACCTGTCCCCAGCCACTCTCGATCATAATCCTGCGCAGCTGTTGCACCGAATCGGCGGGAGAGACAGTCACCTGCCCCGCCTGCATAAAGCGGCGCACGGGCGCATTGCCAAGATCGTGATTGATGGCGCGGTCGGCCTCGCGCCGGGTGATGACACCGAGCAATGTTTCTGTTCCGGGTTTATCGCCAGCATTGTCGCTGGCAGCCGCTGGCTCGACTGCCACCACGGGAAACCCTTCGTGCCCATAGCGGCGCATGAGCAGCGCCGCCTCATCGATCGACTGGTCGGGCGCTATGGTTTGGGGACGGCCCAAGCTCATGATCTGGCGCACGGTAACGGTGGCTTGGCTGTGTTGTTGCAACAGTTCCGTCAGTCGTTCCTGCGTCTCGGCAAGGGTCAGGTCATCAAACGAAGCAGCCGCGGCGCGCGTGTGTCCTCCGCCCCCCAATGCACGGGCGATTGCACCGACATCAATGGCGTCAGTGGTGCTGCGGGCCACAATCTGAATGATGTCTTCGAGCTGCACCACCATAAAGAGCGCATCGCACTCGTGAAAGTTACGCAGCCGGTGGGCCAGTGAACTCAATTCGCCGGTATAGGTTGGTGCGTTGGCAGAGGCAATGAGCGCGGTGTGGCCAACAACCTCCACAAAGGTGCTGCCGTCGATTAGGGTCTGCAAGAGGCTACGCTGCTCTGCGCTCAGGGGATGTTGGAGAAATTGGCTCAGCACCTCCAGGTTGACCTTGTGTTCTGGCTGCATGAGCCAAGCGAGCGCACGCACATCGCGGTGGGTTGTGTTGGCATAGGTCAGGCTGCCGGTATCCTCGTGAACGCCAAGGGCTAGGAGCGTCGCCTCCACCGGGGTCAGCTCCTGTTGCCGCTCCATCAACTTTTCCACCAGCAATGTGGTGTTGGCACCCACGGCTTCCGTCCACAGCTGCCAGCCATCGGGCACGGTTGCGTCCACGCTGTGGTGATCAATGGCACGAAAACGGGTCTCGTCCTGGATTCCCTTGGGCAGGTTGGCCGATCGGGTATCAACGAGCAACACTTCTTCCACCCGTCCGCGCGGCAGCTCCTTGGGGTGGACAAAGGGAAACTGGTTGCGATAGAGCGTCAGAAATTCCTGCACGTTGCGGTTCAGCTGATAGGGCAATACGGGCAGCAGATCCGGGAAGAGCAGCGCCGCGCCCAACAAGGAGGCCAACGCGTCGAAGTCGGTATGTTCATGCGTCAAGATGACGCTGTGTCGGTTATCGGCCATAGATGCGAATCAGGGTAACAGGCAAGGGTACCATCAGAAACAGATTGGATCAGACACTGCTTTGGCACACGTTGCAGCAATGGTAAGACGAAATCCAAAGTAACCAGTGCACTCGTTACTCCGGTGCACTCGCTGGTCAGTGCACTCTTTACTTTGGTGCACTCTTTACTTCGGTGCACTCGTTGGTCAGTGCACTGGTTGGGGATATTATACAACAGGCGCGCAGCGATGGGAGAAGATCCCATCGCTGCGCGCCTGTTTGTCTGTGCATGCGTTGTCTAACGGTGGCGGCTCGTGCTGCAAATGGCAAGCCCACCGGCAAAGCCTGGCGGCAGTTGCGCGGTTAGATCGGTGAATCCCAGCCGGCAACCTTGGCCTGTACGACATCCCAGCCATCGTATTTGCTGCGCTTGAGCTGAAAGATGGAGCGGCCAGTATATTGGAGCTTGTCATTGGGCGCAGTGCGAATGCTCGTCCAGGTGGTGGCGATCTCTACCGTGGCGTAGTTGCCATCCAATGTACAGGTGAGAGGGTTGATCTGCGCATCGACAATGGTTGGGTGGCGCTGAAAAAAAGCATCTACCCGCTGCATCATGCCCTGGGTGCTAACGGGTTTGCCGGCAATGGTGTACAGTTCATCCTTGCAGAGCGCCACTTCGATCCCTTCGCGGTGATGATCAAAGAGCGAAAAGAGAAAATCCTGTGCCCAGATCTTGGCATCATACTCATCGTTGGGATAGAACTCTTCGTAAATAAAATTGGTCGTCATGCCGGGAATGCGCACGTCGTCCACCATTTCGGCCAAGAGCTCCTCCACGATAAAGCGATAGGCTTCCGCGTCCTCGATTTCGCAGAGAAAGTGAACAGCGACGCCATGTAAATACATGAATTCTAGCAGCAAGTTCAACTCTTCTTCCAAATTGTCCAATGGAATTTGAGCCAATGCCATGACGGTGGGATTACCCAGATATTCCCGCACAGTCACCTGCACAGCGCCTTCAAGCTGGTGTTCAAACTCTTCAATGTCAAACCACTCGCCCCCCACATCCGCGGACAACGACGGATCGGTATCGCCAAATGATGCGCCGTAGCGCGCGGCGAGTTCCTGACGTTTTTTCTCGTTCAACATCCGCTGAAATTGGTCTTCCTGACCATCACTGGTTGGCTCTTCATTGGGTGGAAATCGATTTATCATTACTCTTCTCCAAAGGGGATTGCCCCGACAAAGCACAGACTGCGTCCAGATAATTTTTCCGCAAACTTGGTTGCGTTACCGACAACTAAAGTGAACACTGTTCAAAACCGGTACTTTGCCCAAGCGGAAAAGTACCGGTTTTGAGCCAACCGCCCTGTAGTCAAGCCATGATGATTGACGCCAAGTATCTACAGACAGAGACTAAATTGTCAGGATTTGGTGTATTTAGCCATACAATCGCACAAAAATAGCAATTATGCAAAGGTAAGGCTTTTCTGAACCAGCGGGTTGAGCACCAAAATGGGGGCAGTGACAAAAGTTGATTGCCAATTGAGCAAGAATGAGAGTACGTTGAGAGCAAACGCGCGTTTGCTGATAAGTGTGCAGCAGCCCCAACGCAAGCGAGCAACGTGTGAGATGTCTCGGTAACTGCTATAATAATTGCTGCTGTAGCAAATTGCAGCAGGAACGGCAAAGAGTGTACTCGCACAACTCGTCTCTCTTGCCGGGAACCAATCGATCAAGCGCGTACCATCGGAGTATTCCCTCTATGATTCGGCAATTTTTCGCCTATTACCGCCCATACATGCGGCTATTTTACCTAGATTTTGGTTGTGCTGTTGTAGTTGGCATGCTAGAGCTTGGCTTTCCCTTGGCGATCAACCAGTTCATCGACAATTTATTGCCCAGCGAAAATTGGCCGCTGATCCTGCTGGCCACCGCGGGACTTTTGCTCATCTATGCACTGAACACGGCGCTGCAATATGTGGTCAACTACTGGGGACACATGCTCGGCATCAACATTGAAACCGACATGCGGCGCAAGCTCTTCGATCACATACAGAAACTCTCCTTCCGCTACTTCGACAACAACAAAACCGGCCATCTCATTGCCCGCATTACCACCGATCTGCAAGATATTGGCGAACTGGCCCACCACGGTCCCGAAGATATCTTTATTGCCATCATGACGCTGCTCGGGGCATTCGCGCTCATGGCAATGATCCACTGGGAGCTGGCCCTGCTCACCTTCTTAATTGTTCCGATCATTCTGTGGGTGGCCATGCACTTTAGCAGCAAGATGACGGTGACGTTCCGGGCCTTGTTTCGCAGCGTGGGTCAATTCAACGCCCGCATTGAAGATGCCATTGGTGGGGTGCGGGTGGTCAAGGCCTTTGCCAATGAAGATCACGAACGCCAACTCTTTGCTGTCGACAATGGCCGCTACCGCGCAACCAAGCTCACTGCCTACCAGATCATGTCCAAAGCACTTGCGCTCAGCTACATGCTGATGCGCTTCATCATTGTCTTTGTAATGGTCGCCGGCACATGGTATGTGATCCGGGGTGAGCTGAGCTATGGTGAGTTCGTCGCCTACCTGTTACTGACCAATGTCTTCTTCCGCCCGATTGAGAAGATCAATTCTGTGATCGAAAGCTACCCGAGAGGTATTGCCGGTTTCAAGCAATATCAGGAGATTCTGGATACGGAGCCGGACATTCAGGACGCGCCGGATGCAATTGCGGTTGAGCAGTTGGCGGGCAACATCCGCTTTGAGAATGTCTCCTTTGGCTATGAAACAGAGAAAGCAGTGCTCCGCAACATCAACCTGTCAGTCAAAGCGGGGGCAACGGTGGCGTTTGTGGGGCCATCGGGGGCCGGCAAGACAACGCTCTGCAGCCTCATTCCTCGTTTCTACGATGTGACTGGCGGCAAGATTTCCATTGACGAAATTGACATCCGCGAGATGACCCGTACGTCGCTGCGCCGCCAAATTGGCATTGTCCAACAGGATGTCTTTCTGTTTTCTGGAACGATTAGCGAAAACATTGCCTACGGCAAGCTCGATGCAACGGAAGAGGAGATCTGGGACGCGGCACGCCGGGCGCAGTTGGATACATTTATTCGCAATCAACCGGAACAGTTGGCAACAATCATCGGGGAACGGGGTGTCAAGCTTTCCGGTGGCCAGAAACAGCGGCTGGCGATTGCGCGCATGTTCCTGAAGAATCCACCGATCCTGATCCTCGACGAAGCGACCTCGGCACTGGACACGGCGACCGAAGTTGCGATCCAGCAGGCCCTCACCGAACTCTCCAAAGGGCGCACCACGCTGGTTATTGCCCACCGGCTGGCAACCATTAAAAATGCCGATCACATTGTTGTGGTTACCGAAACAGGGATCGTAGAAGAAGGACGGCACGAGGAATTGATTGCCGCGGGCGGTCTCTATAGCCAACTGCACCAGGCCCAATTTGGGCTCTATGGCAATGGTCAGCGTGACCAGCCCAATGGCACTACACCCCAGATCCAACGCACGGTTGCCGCGACAAATTAACCGGAAAAGCGCCAATCAATTATCAATTGAGCTTCTAACCGTGAGAAGCAGCCTCAACCGCTCGATAGGCAGCCGCTGACGCGGCTTTTCTCGGTTAGAAGCGAGGCTACCCCCCGCGAAGTTGCAATGTCAACAGATGCTACTATCGGGCAGCTCATGACAGCGCCAACTGCACCCGCCGCTCGGTTTCGGCCACCACGTTGCCGCGCAGGATCACGTAGCGTTTATCGGCCTGAAACTGGAGCGCGTGGTGCCAGTCTGTCGCGGCTAGCAACAGCAGATTGGCCTCGCAGCCGACCGCCAATCCATAGTTCGCCAATCCCAGCAATTGGGCCGGGACCGTGGTGACCATGGGTAAGACCTGTTGCACCTCTCCCTGCCACGCAAACTGGCCGTTGTGGGCCATGAAGTGTGCCACCTCCAACAGATCGTTGCGCCCAAAGGGATAGAACCAGTTGTCAATATCATCCTGTCCACAGGCCACGGGCACCGCGGCCTGCAACAGTTCGCGCACGGGCGTCATCCCCCGGGGCCACGGCTGCCGATTGGCAAACTCGGTGGCAATCAAGGAGACGTGGCTGTTGGCGACAATGGTCATGCCCGCGGCGCGGATCAGCTCGATCACCGCGGTTCGCTCGGCGGGGGGATAGGCAGCCAACGCGGCACATTGGGTTGCGGCAACACGCCCCTGCCAGCCAGCTGCAATGCTCTGTCGCGCCACCATCTCCACCGTGCGGTAATCGGGATCAATTAGATCATCACAGACAAAGTGAAGGTCACGGTCAAATTCCTGGGCGAGGGCAAAGCAGCCTTCGACGTGACGCTGTTGTGCCGCGGTGTCTGCCTCGATCCACGGAATCCCACCGACCACATCGGCCCCCAAGGCCAATGCCTCGTGCATGAGTGCCCGAGTTGCGGGCGTGGCAAAGCCATCTTGGGGAAAGGCCACCACCTGGACCGTCAGCCACGGCTGGTAACGAGCGCGGATTGCGAGCAGCGCTTGCAAGGCAGTCAGGCCCGACGCGTCATCCACATCGGCAAAGAGGCGAATGGCACAGGTGCCATGCTGAATGGCCAGCCGCATCACCTCATCGACGCGGGCCACCACATCCGCCACGGTATAACGCTGCTTCACTTGGTGGGCAGCCTCGAAGCGGGGCAACTGTTGGGTGGTCGCGGGCAATTGGGTGAGCAGTCGCCGCCAAAAGGACTTGCAGGCATGGAGCTGTGCATTGACAAACGCGGGCAAAGCCAGCAATCCACGGGCGTCGATCTCGCGTGCGGACGCGGCGGTGATCACCGGCTCGATGGCAACGATCTCCTGGCCAACAATGCCAATGTCAACGGCTGTACCATCGGTCAGACGCGCTTGACGTATGAGTAGATCCATCATTCACTCTCTATCAGTCACTTTCGCGGTCACTCACTTTCGCTGCCATTCCCGCACTCTTTCTGACCTATTTGGTGTGGCGTGCAATCGAATGAAAGCCGACATTTAGGTGGTGTACCATCTTTGCTCGATGTGGGTACGCGTGAGCAGTTGCCCACGCTTAAAGGTGGCCAACCGGGGCGGAACGGTGGTGACGGCGTGCAGCGGTTCGGTGCAGTCCACGACAACGAGATCCGCGGTCGCCCCGACCGCGAGTCCATGGTCTGCCAATCCCAATGTGCGTGCCGGGCGTTCGCAGACCATGGTCAATGCCTCACGCATTTCGTCATCGCCAGAGAGATGAGCGGTGTGCGCGGTCAAATTGGCGATCTGCAACAGATCATAGCTACCAAAGGGGTTAAAGGGATCCTGCACGTTGTCCGACGCGGCAACAACATTGATGCCGCGCGCCAGCAGCTCTTTCACGCGGGTGATGCCGCGGGGCAGCGGCTGTTGCTCGCGGCCCATCAACACAAGATTGCACGAGGGCAAGGTCACAATGTGCAGTTGGGCCGCGGTCACATTCTCCATCACCCGTTCGGCGGTTGCCTGCCCCATGAAGGCCAATGAACAGCAGTGCCCCGCGGTGACCTGCCCCTGCAGCCCGTGGCTCTGGGTCTTGGTCGCCAGATAGTCCAGAGAACGGCTGTTGGGATCTTCGGTTTCGTCGATGTGCAGATCCAGGGATTTGCCCACTTTTTCGGCGAGTGCAAATGATGCATCGATTTCGGCCGCGGGATCGTCGGCGAGTGCGGGCGCGCCCCCAATCAGATCCAACCCTAAATCGAGCGCGCTGCGCAGCGTGGCTCGATTTTCCGCGCTGCCGCCAGCATAGCCCAACCCCACCAATTGCAGATCGATCTGATCGCGAAACTCGGCGCGGATCTCCAGGATCGTGGCCACAGTCTGCAGATCGCCATTTGCCTCGACATCGACGTGCGAGCGCATGGCCGTCACGCCGTTGGCGATCGCTGTGCGCAACGCCCGGCGCACAGCGTCTTGCAATTCGGCTTGGGTGCGCTGCACCTTGTAGGCATGCCAGCGTTCAATCGCTTCGCGCAATGTGCCACTGCGGTTGCGGGCGGGGATGTAGCTTTTGTCCAGATGGGTGTGGGCATCAATGAGCCCAGGCAAAACGACGCGCCCGTTCAAGTCCCATTCATTGCGGGCGGAACAATTGAGGTTGGGTGACAGGGCCACGATCTGCCCCGCGTGGAGCGCAATATCTACCAGCGTGGCGTCGGTGGCAAGACGCGCGCGCCGCAAAATCCAATCGACCATTTCCGCGCTCATTCAGTCGCTGCAGTGGGAATTTCAAAGGTGCTCAGTGCCGTGAGCAGTGCGCCCAGCCGGACCACCGCGGCCTCGATGATTGCGTTCCCCTTGTCCGCCGTGCCCCGCGTGGCATCGCCAAAGACACCGGTGGGGCTCCAGTCGCGGCTGAGCCAGGCGGTGGCGGCAGCGCCAAAGAAGAAAAGCTCAGTCTCGGTGGCGGGAAATTCGGCAAAGTGAGTCACGGCCTTCTCCATCTGCACCAGCTCTGGAGCAATGGCCAACATCAGCGAGGTTTCCAGCTCGCCCGCGTGAAAGCCAAGCCGCTGCTCATCCGCGGTGATCTCGAAGGGGGGATTGACATAGAGCCCCGGCTGTAAAGAGAAGCACATGAGGCCGGTAGCTGCCCGAATGTCACGCGCGGCCACCTCGAGCAGCGCGCTGTTGCCGCCGTGACCGTTGATGAAGGCCAAGCGCCGAAATCCTGCTTCATGGACGCTCTGGGCAATGTCGTGCAGCACGCTCAACAAGGTTGCAGCCGACAGCTTGATGGTTCCGGGGAAGCCGGTGTGTTCATTGCTTTTGCCATAGTTGAGCGGAGGCAGCGCCCAGACCGGCACCTGCGCGGGTAGCGCCGCCAACGTGGCATCGAGCACGTGGGTGACCAACAACGTATCGGTGAGGGTGGGCAGGTGTGGCCCATGTTGCTCGATGGCACCGATGGGCAAGACCACGACGCCCTCCGCTTTGTCGAGCGCGGCCACGGCAGGCCACGGCAGGTGAGCGAGATAGCGTGGAGAGTGCGAAGCAGGGTGTGCGGTTGGGTGCATGGTCAGCGTGCTTTCCTTGCATTGAGAGCAGGCGGGGTGCGCTATTTGGCCAAACGCTTCAGGTGGCCGGGATTCAACAGGCTGGTCGGATCCCACTTGGCTTTGGCATCGAGCAGCGGTTGACCGTTCCAGCGCACATCTTCATCGAGATAATGGGTGTGGGGATTGGCGTTCCAGATGCCGATCTCCTCGCAGTAGTCCATCAACGCCCACAACTGCTCTTTGGAATGGAAACGCACGAGACTCAACCCCTGGGGATACATGCGCCCCTGAAAGCGCATAAATTCAATGTGCTCCAACAGATCGTCGCCGTATCGTTCTTTGCGCATCTGAATCTGTTCAAAGACGCGGTCGGGGTCAAATTGATCTTGCAGATAGGTCCAGCGGCTGTCGGCCTTCATGGCCCAGAGCGTGGTGTGATTCCACGAAAAGTCAGAGAGCAGGAGCGCGCCATTCAAATATTCTTCGGGTGCGCTGCGCCACTGTACGGTGCCGCCTTCGTCCTGCACCAACCGCTGCACCGCGGTTTCGTCGTCCGTGAGCATGAGCAACATCTGTGCCTGCCCGTCTGGGGATGCGCCCACACGTACCAGTTGTCGGAAAAAGCTGGGAATGGGCCATTCCAAGACGGTGATCAGCCGTTTGATCAATGTGTCGTCATGGGCAAGTTGTTGACCGCAACGAAGCGCAGCCGCAAATGTGGGGAAGCTGACGACATATTGCGACCAGGGCTGGGCCGGAGCCAGTGCCAACGTGAGATCCACAATGATGCAGGAAAGGCCACAGTTGTGGATAACCCCCTGTAGCTCCTCGGCATTGGTGATGGTCAGCACACGTGGTTCCGCTTCCACGGTAACCACGGTGGCAGCCAACACATTGCCTGGATCCCAAAGCGTGCCCCACGTTACCGAGCCGACGCCGCCAGAGCCGCCAGCCAAAAAGCCGCCCGCGGTGGCTGTCATGAGCGTGCTGGGGAAGAAGCGCAATTCGGCACCAATCGCGCGGGCCGCCTTTTCAATGGTGATCAACAGCGTGCCGGTCTCCACTTGTGCTGCCGTGGGCGTCAGCGCCAGAATCTGGTTGAGCCGTTTGGTGTTGATGATGAGCCCACCCTGCAAGGGCACACTTTGGCCATAATTGCCGGTGGCCGCGCCGCGCGCGGTGATGGGAAGCTGTGCCGCAAATGCCAGCCGAATCACCGCCACCAACTCGTCCACCGTGCCGGGCCGCACGATCAGCTCACCAACTTTGTCATCGAGTTGTGGTTTCAGCACCGGGGAATACCAGTAACAATCGCGCGAATTGTTGTTGAGTTGAGTTGGATCAGTGATCACGTGCTCTGCGCCGACCACCGCGGCCAACGCATCCAGTAAGGCGGCGGGAACAGTTGACATCAATTCTATCCTTCGACTTTCATGCGACTTTCATGCAACAGCTCGGATGCGATTAGCCATGCCCGGTGCCAGAACCAGTTCACTTGAGATCGCCCTAAATCACGCTGCATCCACCTCGTCGATCAGCGGTGCAACCGGCACCACCAGCGCGCGTTAGGATTGGCCTCTGTACTGCACCCGCGTGCGCAGGTAGAGCAGATCATCAGCCCGACGCAGAGCGAGCGGTTTTGAATAGGGCGCGTCCGCTGGTGTCCACGCGACGCCTTCGGTATAGCTGGGGCGATGGCGTTCGGCCGTGCGACCAACGAAGTTGGGGCAGAAGGTGACAAACTCTTCATCCACCAGCCCGGCATCGAGCATGTTGGCCAGGACGCGCGAGCCTCCTTCGCAGAGCAGATTGCGGACGCCATGGTCGGTGTAGAGCAGCTTGACCAACCGGGGCAGGTCGACGCTCTCTTCACCCAGGGCTACTACTTCGACAGTGGCGGCACAGTTACACTCCGTTACTGCCGCGGCACCGGCTGTCGTGGTTGCCAATAAAATTTGCGTGCGCGGATCCTGAAAACAATCTTCATGCCAGTTGATCTTGCCGGTGAAGGAGAGAATTACCACGAGGGGCAGCGGCGCGCGCCCTTCGGCCCGGCGCAACGCGCTGAAGGCAGCGGCATCATCCGGGCTAATCGACTCGGCACAGAAGGTAAATTCAGGCTCCATTGTCACCGTCACATCGCCCATGAGAATGGCATCGGCACGGGCACGCAACAACCCCATTAGCCAACGATCGTGGACGTTGAAGCCAGTGACATCGCCACCGCTGGCAATCCCTGGCTCGGCATAAGAGATACGTCCATCGCGCGATTGGGCAAAATTGGTGAAGATGTAGGGACGCCCTTCCATGGTCGGAATCTGCCAATCACCGCCGTAGATTTTCTGATATGCAGCTGGCAACGAGGCAGCCGACGCAGCGTCTGCTGTGTCATCGTCAAAGAGCAGATGAAACGGGCTACCGGGTCCGCGTGGGTCGGTCATGAGATTCTCCATCAGTTACAGGGGGATGAGAGCAGGTGAAAGTCCGCTTCCGCGGCGCTGCATGCGAGCACCCTCCATTCATGGCGGTGCGGATGTTGAATGTCAGCAACGGATTCCATGCAGCTCTTCGCTCGGCTTGCTACGTTTTCTACAAATTCGGGCTTTGTGTTGCCAGTATACACGCGAAATTTGCAGACGCAAACTGCGGCCAGGAGTGACCACAGGGCTGACACGTAAATTCCGCCTGCCGTCAGCATTTTGGGGGACAGCATTCACCCAAGGTTTTCATCCAACTGATAAACTGGTTATGGCGCTACGACCGTAAAATTGTGAATGGTTATCTGTCTGGAGAAAGCGAATCATGATCAGTTGGAGAGAAGTAATCGCCAGATTTTGCAAACACGTCTTTGGAATCACGGCAGTCGCAATTCTTTTTGTTGTGGCGATCTGCTGGTACAACGAGATGCTATTGATGCCCGTCCTGAGCATTGCCCTGCGGTGGGCCGGTGTGATCGTTGCCATGCTGGGGTTTTCAAGCAACTTAAAAGGCTATGACCCCACGCAACACATGGAGTCTCTGATCTACCTGGAGTTGTACAACGCCAAGCAACGGCGGCAGGATAGCTACTCGGCCTTTTACTTTTCTCT
Organism: Caldilineaceae bacterium; assembly: GCA_965228585.1. Lineage (GTDB taxonomy): Bacteria > Chloroflexota > Anaerolineae > Caldilineales > Caldilineaceae > JAHBVH01. The sequence continues at coordinate 1,614,971 of CBDDHX010000001.1, read as the reverse complement.
TGCAGCTGTTACAGCCGGCTTGATGACAGCAGGCGTGGGTCTGTTGCTGGGTTTGCTGTAACAGACCCATGCGACAACGCTATTGCCACTCGATCTCGATCTGATGTTGCCCTGTGGTGAGGGGAAAGGCAAAGACGGTACGTGGATCGCTCGCCCGCTCCCCATCGATCCAGAAGCTGCTCTGTGCCAGGGCAGCGCGACTCTGCACCTGGCGCAGTGGCTCTCCGTTCACGACAACCGCCCTGGCCTGCCCCGCCACAGCCAACGTAAAATCAGCGGTGGGGAAGCGGGTGTCGATCTGCACGCGACAGCCTGTCGAGGTGCTGCTGATCACGGCGATGGTGCTGAGCTCACGCGCCATCCAATAGTGACCGATCTCAGAAAATTTCATCCACCGCGTGCGGCTGCCGTCGGGATCGTAGGCATCAAGCCGCCGCTTGACCTCTTGCAGAACCTGGAAGCCCGTCTCTTCACCGTTGAAATACATGCCCGGCCAATGGCTGACCAACACACAGGGTAGCTCGCGTTCCAACACCTGTGGCAACACCCCACCGTGGAGATCCGCGGTGATGAACTTGTCGGGCGAGCCGGCGTCGTAGCCGGTCCAGCTGCCAAACCAATCGTCGGTGCAGCCGATGATGCTGGCAATGGCGCTGCCGCTGGCACGGTCCGCATGCCAGATCGGCACATCGGGCCACTCGTCCGGCGGGACGTTGACGTGCAGCAGATAGAAGGGACGTGGGTTGCCGTAAACCTCTTGGGACGCAATCAACGCGGCTTTGGCATAGGCCTCTTCCTGTTTGCCGCCAAAGCCACCGGGGCTGGTCACCCCTTCGCAGGGCAAGCCCGCGTTCTTCAGCACCTGCATCGATGCAATGATATAGTCGGTCAACTCTTCGACCGGCGGATCCACCCACTCGTACTGTTCCCAGATGTCGCGCAGCTTGCCTGTCTGTAGATCGAGCACGTGTGAGTGGGTCATCATTTCGCAGGTGATGTCAAAGTTGGGGTGAATGACCTCGTGGGTCGTGTTCATCCACGCGTCGAATTCAGCACGCGGGAAGCTGGGAAAACCTTCGTCAATCCGGGCCACTCCCGCGGGATAGGGCACCATGCTAAATTTACCCTTGACGCCGCTTTCGGCACACCACGCTCCCCATTTTTGGGCAAAGGCCGCCGGAATGGTTGCGGGGACCAAGTGTAATTTGCTGGGATCGCCATTGCCGCGCCAAAAAGGCGCGTCGGGTTTGTATTTGGCCAGCCACGCCTGCCGTTGACGAATCCAGTAATAGGTCAAGTTCACGACGGGGCACGAATCGTCGACCAGGAGCGAAAGGGGTGTGCGGAGCAGCGGATTGCAGACGGTTACGGTGGGCAGAGACATGGAATTTCCTTTGTGGAGATTGGCTCATGTACCCAGAACGTCAGTTGGTCCGTTCGACGGCAGAGCGGGTTCGCCACGATCAGACTCTTTGGACATGAGCGATATGCATTACCTGTTGATCAATTCATGGGCCAGCAATTCACATCTGCTTATTCATAGCTCAACACTTCGCGCACGGTCAGGCGCGAGGCGTTGCGCGCGGGCAGGAAGCTGGCCAAGCCAGCCAGCAGCATTACAATAAAGAGCCAGAGAATCGCCCCACTGGTTGAGAAGATGTAGCTGGGCTGGGCCTGCAACAGTGCTTCGCCCACGGTGTTGGTGAGAAAACTACTCGCGGGCAATGCAATCAGGCCACCGATGATCCAGCTGATGATGCCAATGAGGAGACCCTCGATCAGCACAATACGTAGGACCGCGCCATCGGTGGCACCAATGGCGCGCATCACCCCGATTTCGCGGGTGCGTTCAATGACATTGATGCTCATTGTGCCCATGAGCCCCAGGCCACCGACAATACCCAGCAGCACAGCCATGGCCAGCAAGAAGATGATGATCACATCAAAGACAGTGCTGATGATGTTGCGGGCCTGAGCAATGGTCTGCATCTGTTGCACCCGAAAACCACTGTCGCGGTAGCGTTGCTCCAACAGCTGCCCCATTGTCATCTGATTTTCCGCGCTGCGATCCAGCAACTGCACCAGCGAGATCTGGGCTCGATCCACATCATTGGTAATGCGGCTGAAGTAGCTATAGTTCATGAAGACATTCGCCCCCGTCAGCGCGCCGCGCGAGATGCCCACAATGACAAAGGGCTGCTCTTTGTTCTCGATATCGAGAATAACCCCGTCGCCCAGCTGCACATCCTCTTCGCTGCCAATAAAGTCAGTGTTGATGACAATGGCATTGCTATCATCTGGCAGCAGCCAACGCCCCTCGATGATCGTGGGGTTTAGCGTCTCGGCATCAGCTTCGGGTGCATAGATAATAATGCTGTCGCTTTCCGTACCATCCGGGCGAATGCGGCGCGTCGAGCCAAAACCCCACGTTTCCACCGCGGCCACACCGGGCATGGCAATCACCTCATCCTGAATCCGCTGCACCCGGTAGGCACGGTCGAAGATGATCTGCACATCATAGTCAAAGAGATTGAGCACATCGTTTAGTGTCTGTTGCAGAGAAGCGCGGATGCTAAAGATTGAAATAAAGATCACGCTGGCCAGTGAAAGCGTCGTTAGCGTTAGGGACAAGCGCGCCTTGCGCCGAAAGGTATTGCGCAGCGAGATCTGCAACGGACGCCCAATTGGAATGAGCCGTCGCAAACCGATGAAGAAGCGATCGATGATGCCGCTGCCAAATTGTCCTTTGCCCAGGCCATGTTCGCTAATCGCTTCGCGCACGGTGACACGCACACCGCGCAAGGTCGGCAACAGCGCGGCCAAGAGCGGAATGATCAGCGCAATGCTCACTTGAATGGCAACAACCTGGGGATCGAGCCGAAAGCCAGCGAGATCGAAGTTGAGGAAGCCAGCAAAGAAGGAAGCCAGCCCCAGCGCGCCCACACCGGCCAGCGGCACAGCGATGAGCGCCGACAACGCGCCAAAGAGCAGCACCATGACAAAGTACATGCGGGTGACCTGGGCACCCTTGGCCCCAATCGCTTTCATGATCCCAATCTGGCGCACCTGTTGGGCCATGATTGCCGAAAGCGTGTTGACAATCAGGAACATGCTCAGGGCCAGCGAAAGCACACCGATGGCACCCAGCACCAGCGAGAGAGTGTCGAGAAAGTTTTGCGCGGGGTGTTCACCCGGCGGTGGGACGAGCGCAAAGATCACATTCACGCCAGCCCGCTCCAACTTGCGTTGCACGGCCTTGGCCACGGCGTTGATGTGATCGGCATCGTCCCGATTTTCGGCCACCCGAAAGACGACCTGATTGTAATCGCGCGGTTCACCCAACCACTCCAGGGTATCGAAGCTGATGTAGCCATAGCCAGAGCCATTGAGGAATGCAGGCAGTTGACTCATGTCGTGCACGGTGCCGCCAACCCGCATCGTGCGCTGCTTGCCATTGGGCGCTTCGACAATCAACGTATCGCCAATCGCAACATCCCCCAATCCCAGCGTCGGGGCTAGCGATGCCCGCTCAATCAGCAACTCGTGATTTCCCGGGGGGAATTCACCTTGCTCGCCATAGACGATGTTAATGTCCATCTCCTCGTAATCAGGAATGGCATTGAGCTGCATGTTATACCAATTGCCACTCTTGTCGAGAAAGCGCACATTGACAAAGCGCCGCCCCTCGGCCGCCTCCACCTCTGGCATCGCCGCAATCGAACTGATCATATCCTCATCAAACGTGGAGATACAGAAGATGAGGCCATCGGACGGTTGGACGGCAGCATAGGCCGCGGGCAGGCTGCGCTCGACGATACCCTGTGCCCCCATCACCATGCCAATTGCCGTTACACCAACGGCAATCGAGAGCAGAACGAGAATCGTACGAGTTTTATTGGACCAGAGATCGCGCAGAACTTTGCGCCAGCGTGGGGCAAGCATAATCTTCTCTCGAGCTCTAGGGCATCTCTCTGTGGGGAGCTGTCAACTGCGCGTTGCAGAGACCACTGATCTTGTGCATCGCTCAACAACTCCACGCCGATCAATTGCCCAAAATTAGCCGGGCCTAAAAGTCAGTGTAAACGAACTCCTTGGCCCCAGCAAGTTTTATGATGATCATAGAGAACAGTACGCATTCGCAGAGCATTTGTTGTAACGCTGGCTGCAGAACGTGGAACCATCAACAAAAAACCGCCACACCAATGGTGTGACGGTCTTGTATCCGTTTGCGTTGATGGGGCTCTACGGATTGGCCATTAGCCACCAAGGGCAGCGATTCCGCCCTCGAACAACCCCGTCCAGAGCCCGGGATAGAGGCCAATCAGCACCGTAAAGATGGCAGCCACGGCCAGCCCCACGTTGAGGGGACCCCAGTTGCGTGCACTCTCCAACGAATCACCGGTTGGTTCTTCAAAGTACATGGCCACGGTGACACGCAAGTAGTAGTAGGCGGCCACGGCACTGTTCAACATGCCGATCACGGCCAGCCAGGCAAAGCCACCATCGACCGCTGCTTTAAAGACAAAGAGTTTGCCAAAGAAACCGGCCAGCGGCGGGATCCCGGTCAGGCTGAACATAAAGATCGCCATGGCCAGGGCCAACATGGGGAAACGCTTGCCAATGCCCGCGGCCCGATTTTGGATGGCATCATCTTCGCCTGCCTTCTCCAACATGATGATCACGGCAAAAGCGCCAATGTTCATAAAGGCATAGCTAAAGAGATAGAAGATCGCGCCGGTTGCGCTGCCAGCCGTACCGCCAGCCAAGCCAACCAGAATATAGCCAGCGTGGGCAATGCTCGAATAGGCCAACATGCGTTTCAAGCTCAATTGACGCAGCGCGGCAAAGTTGCCAACGGTCATTGTGATCAGTGCCAGAATTGCCAAGATCCAGCTCCAAGTAGCATGCTGTTCGGGCAGGGCACTCAGAAAGACGCGAATGAACGCGGCAAAGGCAGCAGCTTTTGTGCCCACGCTCATGAAGGCCGTTACCGGCGTTGGCGCACCCTGATAGACATCGGGTGTCCACATGTGGAAGGGCACCAAGCTGACTTTGAAGCCAAAGCCAACGATCAACAAGGCGATCCCAGGGTAGAGCAGTGCTAGTTGCCCTTCGCCCCCCAGGAGAACAGCTGCGATCTCCGCGTATTGGGTGCTCCCGGTTGCGCCGTAGACCAGGGCTGCGCCATAGACAAAGAAGGCACTCGCAAAGGCACCGAGCAGAAAATACTTCATGCCCGCTTCGGAGCTGCGTGGGTTGTGCCGGTTGAGACTGGTGAGAATATAGAGGGCCAGCGAGAATGCTTCCAACGCCAGGAAGACCACCATGAGATCCGTGGCACTCCCCATTACCATCATGGATGCGGCGCAGAGCAGGATCAACGTGTAATATTCGCCGATCTGCTTGTTGACCGTGGGAATATAGCTGATGCTGAGCAGAATTGCCAGGGCAGCCGCAACCAACACCACGAGCTTCAGCCCCAGAGCAAAGTTGTCAAGCGTTGCAGCTCCCTGAAAAGTTGCAACGGGGCCACCCCAGATCGAAATACAGGCTACGAGCGCGGTCCCCAAGCCAACTAGTGCCAGCCAGGGCAGGCCACGGCGGATTGGTGACTCTTCACCACCGCCAAAAACATCGGCCATCATGACGAGCATGGCAAAGCCGACCAGAACAAGTTCGGGCAGGACGACGGTAAAATTAATGCCAGTGGCAGTCAAAACATCTGACATGAAAGGTTGCCTCTCTGAGTGTTGGCGACGGACTAGCGACGACGGACGACTGTTGACACGCGACGTTGCTGACGAACATTCCTAAAGTGGGCTCTGTTTGAAAACAGTAGTTCCGGCAAGCGGAAAACCTACCGTTTTCAAGCCAACCGCCCTGTAGTCTGGAACTTGTTGGCAGCAGCACGCTCGGGGCACGGACAAGGTCGTCGGTGACCGGTCGTTGGTCGGCGGATTTACTGATCAACCGACACCACGAGCGCCGGCTGGTTGTTCAACAATGCTTCCACGGACGGGTTGATCTTGTCCAGGAAGAGATTGGGAAAAAGCCCAATGACGAAAAAGAGAATAATCAGCGGCAAGAGCATGGCAATCTCGTTGGTGCGCAGATCGGGCAGATTCTCAGCTTCATTGGCGGGGTTGGTAATCGGCCCCTGAGCCACCTTGCGAAAGGCGGTGAGCAGATACCACGCGGCCAAGATGACCCCAATCGCGCCCAACACGGCAAAGATCGGCTGGCTGTGGTACATGCCCAGCAGGATCGTAAATTCGCCGACGAACCCATTGAGACCGGGCAAACCGGCACTGCTCATGGCAACGACCAGGAAGAAACCACAATAGATGGGAACGCTCTTCCAGAGGCCGCCGAAATCTTCCAGCATGCGCGTGTGGCGGCGTTCATAGAGCAGCCCCACCATTAAAAAGAGCGCGCCCGTGCTCAACCCATGGTTGACCATTTGCAGCACAGAGCCGCTGATCCCCTGGGCGTTCATGGCCACAATGCCCAGCATGACAAACCCAAGGTGGGCAACGGAGCTATAGGCCACCAGTGACTTGATATCTTTCTGCACCAACGCCACCAGCGCACCGTAGATAATCCCAATGACAGCCAGGATCGCGATCAGGGGCCCAAAAGTGGCCGCGGCTTCGGGAAAGACCGGCACGGCAAAGCGCAGATAGCCATAGGTGCCCATCTTCAGCAGTACGCCAGCTAGGATGACCGAACCAGCGGTCGGCGCATTGACGTGTGCATCGGGCAACCAGGTGTGAAAAGGAAAGAGCGGCACTTTGACCGCAAAGGCAAGGGCAAAGGCCAGGAAGGCCCACGTCTGCAAACCAGAGCCAAGGCCAGCATTCTGCAGTTCCAGGATGTTAAAGGTGCCCGTGGCAAAGTAGACGCCGAGAATGGCAACCAACATGGCCGCGGAGCCAACAAAGGTGTAGATGAAGAATTTGACCGCGGCATAGACACGCTTGCCACTGCCCCAGATACCGATGAGGAAGTACATGGGGATCAGACTGAACTCGAAAAAGGTGAAGAAGAGCACCAGATCCAGCGCCAAGAAGACGCCGATCATTGCGGTTTCGAGCAAGAGCATCAGCGCCATGTAGCCACCAACATTCTCATGCACATAGAGATTACTGAAGTAGACTGCAATCGGCATGATGAGTGTCGTCAGCAAAACCAGGAAGAGACTGATGCCATCCACGCCCATGAGATAGTTCAAGTTAAACTCGGGTGCCCAGGCGACTTGTTCAACAAATTGCATGCCAGCCTGTGTATCATCCCAATAAAACCATAGACCCATGCTGATCAAAAAGGTGGCCAGCGTCCAGACGAAGGTAACCAGTTTTTTCGTTGCATCACCTGGCACCAGCAGGACAACAATTGCGCCCAGAAGCGGGAGAAAGGTGATGATGGAAAGGATCGGAAAGTACATTTGTTTTACCTATGCGTGTAAAGTGTTCTCTGCTGGAAAGCATGGCCATGAAAGCGTTCGTGGGAGCAACGTTTGCCACCAGTTCCAAACAACCACACTTTAGGTTTCTTGAAAGTGATCAAAGGCTAAAGACAAAGTAGGCGACCAGCACCACCACACCGAGCAAAATGCTCAGTGCATAGGTTGGCACTGCCCCATTTTGCAAGCGGCGGGCATATTCACCCACGTTCATGCTCTGCTCGCCAGTGCCGTTGACAATGGCATCAATGCCCAGCCGGTCCATGGTGTTGGCAAACCATTCTGAAACGGTCAGAATCGGTTGAATCAGAATCATGTTGTAAAGCTCATCAACATACCACTTCTTTTCAGCGTGGGGTGCAAGGCTCTGGAAAGGTGCCGTCAACCGGGTCGCCCAGGCTTCGTCGCGGATGTAGCGAGCATAGGCCATGAGCACACCAAAGGTCGCAATAATTACGCTCAGCGTGATGCCGGTCAGCTCGATCCAGGCAGCAGGAGGATCGTGGTGACCAATCGATGGTTCCAGCCAATGCTCCAGCGTCAGGACCAGCGGCAGATTCAACAGACCGGCCAGAATCGACAGCGCAGCGAGGATCCAAAGCGGGATGGTCATCAGCGAAGGGCTTTCGTGTGCGTGGTCATACAGCTCTTTGTCGCGCGGGGTGCCAAAGAAGGGCACAAAGGCTGCCCGCCCGCTGTAAAATGCCGTTAGCAACGCAGTGAAGAGACCGACGACATAGAGGATTGGGTTTTTGGCCAAGGTGGCAACCAGAATTGCATCCTTGGAGAAGAAACCCGACATGAGAGGCAAACCGGCCAATGCCGCCGCGCCAATCAGGAATGTCCAGAAGGTGGCGGGCATCTTGTTGCGCAGCCCTCCCATCTTGCGAATATCCAACTCACCACCGGTGGCGTGCATCACACTGCCCGCGGCCAGGAAGAGTAGCGCCTTGAAAAAGGCATGGGTGACGAGATGGAAGATGGCCGCACCATACGCGCCCACGCCGACGGCCAACATCATGTAGCCGAGCTGAGAGATAGTTGAATAGGCCAAAATCTTTTTGAGATCAACCTGCACCAACGCGATCGTGGCGGCCAACAGTGCGGTCAGGCCACCGATCCAGGCGGCAACCAGGGAAGCATTTTCGGCTATGTGCCACAGCGTGTGAGTGCGGGCGATCATGTAGATTCCCGCCGTTACCATTGTGGCAGCATGGATGAGCGCAGAGACGGGCGTGGGGCCGGCCATGGCGTTGGGCAGCCACACATAGAGTGGAATCTGCGCGCTCTTGCCGGTTGCGCCCAAAAGCAGCAACAGACAGACCAGATTGGCCACACCCACGGCCATGTCGTGGCCAGCAGCCTCGAACACATCGAGGAAGGTCACGGTGCCCAGGGTGGACCAGAGCGCGGCAATTGCGAGAATCATGCCAAAGTCGCCAATGCGATTGACTAGAAAGGCTTTCTTACCCGCATCGGCATACCACCCGTAGCTATCATCCCGTTGATCAAACCAAAAGCCAATGAGCAGGAAAGAGGCAAGCCCCACACCTTCCCACCCCACAAACATGCCCACGAAATTATCGCTCAGCACGAGGATGAGCATGGCGAAGATGAAAAAGTTGAGATAGATGAAGAAGCGTTGGAAGCGTTCATCATGCTCCATGTAGCTCATGGAGTAGAGATGGATCAACGAACCAACCCCCGTTACCACCAATGCCATGGTAACGCTGAGGGGGTCGATCAACAACGCGGCATTGGCCTGGAATGTACCAATGGTGATCCAGTCCCACAGATGGATGGTGACCACCCGTTCTTCCCCGTACAGGCCAAGCAGTTCGAGCCACAGACCGATGGCAACGGCAAAGGGGAGAATAACAGCAGCAGAAGCAATGCCACCGATGATTTTGCGGTTGAGCCGATGCCCGATCAATAGATTGATGAGCGCACCGGCAGCCGGAAATGCAAGGAGTAGCCAGGCGAGATTCAGCATGAATCAATCCTTACCAGTTTAATTTCAAATTTGTCAGAATAATTTGACAGCGCACCACATTGCCCGTTGCACACTGTGCCCGGGACAGAAATGGTTACCATTTCAACAGATTTATTTCATCAATATTGGTCGTGTTTGTGTGGCGCGAATGGGCAATGATAATTGCCAACCCCACAGCGACTTCGGCTGCGGCCACGGCCATGATCATAAACACGAAGACTTGCCCGTTTAGGTTATCCCACTGACGGCTCAGTGCGATCAGGGTCAAGTTGACGCTGTTCAACATCATTTCGACACACATGAGAATAATCAATGCGCTCCGGCGGGTCAGAACACCGACGGCACCAATCGTAAAGATGAGCGCACCAAGAATTAAATAGAAATTAGTTGGTACCACGAGAACCTCGCACAGTTTCGATCAGTTGATTGGATTTCAAGAGAGGGTTTCGAGCTCTTCCAGCGGTTTTTCCGCTTTGGGGCGACGGGCCAACAACAGGGCTCCCAACAACGCCACCAGCAGCAGAACCGCAGCCAGTTCAAAGGGTAGAATGTATTGGGTAAAGAGCACTGCCCCCACCATCGACGGCGTACCGCCGGCCAAGGCAGCACCATCCACAGCCCCACCACGATATTGTGTTAACAAGCTGTAGGCGAGTGTGGCAACGAGAATCAACCCCAGGAGCAATGCAATGTAGGGTGTCCACGAACGATAGGATCCCTGATTTTCAATCTGCTCGCTGCCAATCAACATGATGACAAAGAGAATGAGAATCACGATACCGCCAGCGTAGACGATTACTTGAGTCGCCGCCAAAAATTGAGCGTCCAATGTAATGTAGAGCACGGCCAACATGGCAAAGTGAGTCAACAAAAAGAGCGCACTGTGAATGGGCAATCGACTGGCAACCACGCCGTAGGCAGCGGCCAGGCTAATGGCACCGATGACAATAAAGAAGAGTACGGAAAGGGTCATTGGGTCTTCCTTCGTGTTGCATGCTGCGTGATTTCACATCTGGCCGGAATGTCCCAGGCACCACTCAGAGAGAGGGGAGGTGTTGCCGGCCAGATTTTTGTTCCACACCACACGTATCACGGCTTTATTCGGGACGAATCACTACGTTTGGTTCGCCGGGATTGAGTAGTTGTTCTTTGGTCAAAATGAAATCACGCCGGTCGTAGTTGGCCATGGCAAAATCATGGCCCAACACAATTGCTTCGGTGGGACAAGCCTCTTCGCAATCACCACAGAAGACACAGCGCAACAGATTGACCTCGTAGGTCTTGGCATAGCGCTCACCGGGCGAAGTCGGATTGTCCAGGTCGTTTTCAGATGCTTCCACGTAGATTGCCGCGGTGGGACAAGCAGCCTCGCAGAGCATGCAACCGATACAACGTTCCAGCCCATTCTCGTAGCGACGCAATTCGTGTTTGCCACGAAAGCGTGGGTAGAGCGGGACAGCATCCTTGGGATATTCAACAGTGATCGGTTTGCGCGTGAGATGCTTGAGCGTCACGCCCATGGCTCTCCCCAACTCAACCGCACCTTTTAGAAAGTCGTTCACAGCCATAATTAATTCCTTATCATCGGCAAGTAGCAGTCAAAGCGTGAAAAGCACCTCTATAGCCACTCGTCACAGCCAACTGCTACCCCTTTGGTAGAGCGCCAAAAATCTACTGTTTTCAAGCCAACCGCACGATGGGCAGAGAGCAATTTTTGGGAAATCACTCTGGTGTAGAGATGGTAGGTAGCAACTTGCGTTACTTAAAGAAAACAACCAACAGCGCCGTGATCATCATGTAGACGAGAGAGGCTGGCAACAGGAATTTCCAGGTGAAGCCCATCAACTGATCGTAGCGCGGACGGCCAATACTGGCACGCACCCAAATGAACAGGAAGAGCAACAGAACCACTTTTGCTGCCAGGACAAACGGTCCCAGCCAAATGACATCTGGAAGCAGCCCAAACGGCAGCTTCCAGCCACCGAAGAAGAGCGTGGCCATGATCGTGCTCGTCGTGATCATGTTGATGTATTCGGCAATCATAAAGAGCGAAAATTTCATGCCGCCATATTCGGTCTGGTAGCCAGCAATCAGTTCATTCTCCGTCTCGGGCAGATCGAATGGGCTGCGGTTGGTCTCGGCCAGAATGCAAATAAAGAAGAAGGGGAACATGAGCCAGAGCCAAATCCATTCCCACCAAGCGCGGGTTCCGTCCACCAACTCCACCAGACTAAAGCTGCCAGCCAGCAACAAGATGCTGACCAAAAAGAGCCCCAGTGGCAATTCATAGGAGATCATCTGCGCGGATGAGCGCAGCGCCCCCAGCAAAGAGTAGTTGTTGTTGCTGCTGAAACCGGCCAGGATAATGCCATAGCTCTCAACACCGGCAATGGCCAAGATCCAGAGAAAGCCAATGTTGACGTCTGCAATCGCGGGTACCCCATTGGCCACCGGGATCACAGCCCAGATCACCAGCGCGGGGATCAGCGCCAGCGCTGGCCCCATGAGATAGAGCACACGATCGACGTGATTGGGAATCACTTCCTCTTTGAAGAATGCCTTGATCGCATCTGCCGCAGGCTGTAACAGTCCAAATGGTCCAGCCTGATTGGGGCCATAGCGAATTTGAAAGCGACCAAGTAATTTGCGTTCCATTAGCGTCAGATAAGCGGCCCCCGTAAAGACAACAAAGACCAATATCACCGCGCGGATCAGTGGAAAAACGACGTAATTCATCCAGTCCATTGCATTATCCCGGAATCATGGTTTGTAAATTCAGACCGGCAGGCCCCGACGGCTCGTACAAGCAGACTCCCCATCAGCTACACGGTGTAAACAGCTACACAGTGCAGAGTACACAGTGCAGAGTACACAGGGAAAAGCAGCCGGGGCTCCGGTCATTCAAAAATTGTTACTTGGCTTTTTCAACTCGAACATGTTCAACCACACGGCCATTGAGCAGCGTGCCAACGGGCGCGCCGGGCAGACTTTCAGGCACCCATGCCGTGCCAGCCTTCACCTGTTCATCCACCTTGACGGCCAGCATCAGTTCGCCATGTTTGTTCTGCACCTTGACAGCAGCGCCATCGGCCACACCTAGTTTTGCGGCATCCGCGGGATGCAGACCAACTTGGGGGCCAAAAGCCATGTCGCGCATTTGGGTGGTCAGACGGAAGAGATTGCCACCATCAAAGAGCACCGTACCGCTCACCAACGCAAATGGCTGCTCTTCAGTATTGATCAGGCGTTGTTCCACCTGTTGATACTGTGGCTTGAGGCGCACCTTACCCGCATCCCATTGCCGCCCCTGATCACCGAGTGCATCCCAACTCATGCCGCTGTACAGCGAGACCGTTTTGGCGATTTCATTGGTAACCGCTCGCTCATCCGCATAGGGCCAGTTGACGCCCAGACGATTGGCCAGATGATCGAGGATCATCCAATCCGCGGCCGCTTTGCTCCCTGGATCGGAAACGGCTTTGGGGGCACGTTGTACCCGCCGTTCCAAATTGGTAAAGGTGCCATCGTTTTCAGCCCAGCTGAGGGCAGGCAACACAACGTCCGCTTTCTGAGCTGTCTCGGTCAAGAAGAGATCTTGAACCACCAGGAAGTCGATCTTCTCCAACTTGGCGGCCCACTCGGGTCGCTCGCTAGCGGGGTTCGCCCCCATAACATAAAGCGCCTTGATCTCTTTGCCAGCACCGTTCAACATGGCTTTGTAACCTTTGCCAGCTTCCTTGGGCAGGCTACAGCCCCACGCACGTTCCAATCGCTGTGCAGCCTCGCTGTTCGCGAGTTCGGCATGGCCGGGCAGCCGGTTGGGCAGTACCCCCATGTCGCGGGCACCCTGGCTGTTTGCTTCCAGCCCAACAAAGCCCAATCGATGTTGGTGGCCGGTCAACAGCGCCAGGTTGGTTAGCCCCTTCAATGTCTCTGCCCCCATTTCACCGCGGGCGGCCATGGGGCCATAGAGAATCAGTGCGTTTTCGCTCTCCACTAATAGTTTGGCAGCAGCTTGCACCGCGTCGGGGTCGACCCCGCAAAAATTCTTCAGACCATCATCATCGACGTCAGCCACGAGAGTGGCAACGCCTTCCGGTTTTTCCTTGGAGAGATCGAGCGCCGCTTTGGTCAGGCCATTCAGCAACGTTGCTTCGGTGCCAGGACGATACCCCAGATAGGGACCATCATAGCGCGTCAATTCAACAGCACGCGGGTGGGCAATGATCAATTTTGCGTTCCCACGGCGCACTGCCCGTTTCAGGTGTACATCCAGAATGGGCAGCTCTTCGCTGGGATCCACACCAAAGAGCAGGATCGTGTCAACCTCTGGATCGGGTCCGTACTGTGGCTTCATCACCTCTGTCAGGGCGGGCATCCCCGTGGGCAACGCCACGACATCGCTCCCGTCGCGGTGATCAATATTGTTGGTTCCGATCAATTGACGGAAAAAGCGCTGAAAGAGGTAATTGCTCTCGTTGGAGAGTTTGGCGCTCCCAATCCCACCAATCGCGTTGGCACCGCTGCTGCTCTTAATCGATTTCAGTTTGTCGGCAACTATTGTCAGGGCTTCGCTCCAGGTGGCCGGCACCAACTCGCCATCCTTGCGGACCAGCGGCATCTCCAGGCGCTCGTCATGGTTGACCCAAGCGTGAGCAAAACGGCCCTTGTCACAGATCCACTGATCGTTGACGGCCATGTTCTCGCGGCCGACAATACGCCGCAGCTGATGGGTGCGGCTATCCATGCGGATGTTACAGCCAACCGAGCAGTGGTTACAGATGCTCGGCGTGCGTTCCACTTCCCATGGGCGATAGCTGAAACGGGAAACCCGGTTGGTCAGCGCGCCCACGGGACAGATGTCAATGATATTGCCACCCGTTTTGGCGTCAACCGGCTCACCCTCTTGAATATCGATGATGGTCTCGCCACCTCGTTCAAAGAGGGCCAGTTGTGGTTTATCTTCCCACTCTTGCAGATAGCGAATGCAGCGCCAGCAGACAACACACCGTTCTTGATCCAGGACAATCGTGTCAGAGATCATGTAATGTTTCTTTTTGCGGCGCTTCGGCTCAATCAGTTCGCTAAAGCCAGGGCCATAGCGCATGGTCTGATCCTGCAGCGGGCACTCGCCCCCCTTGTCACAGATCGGACAATCGAGCGGGTGGTTCAACAGAATAAAGGCCAGGTTTGCTTCCTGAGTCTCTTTTACCTGTGGAGTTTGCGTATTGACGACCATACCATCGGCAGCAGGCACGGAACAAGCCGTCTGTAGCATGGGGCCACGGGGGCCGACAATCTCGACCAGACACATGCGGCAACAGGCCACTGGATCAAGCTTGGGATGGCTACAAAAGACCGGAATCTCAATGTTCAACTTTTCAGCGGCATCTACCACCAGCGTGCCTTTGGGCACGCTAACTTCACGGTCATCAATCGTAAGTGTTACTTGGTCGGTCATAATTTTTTACGATTCCTCGATAGCTGGAACAGCCTCGACAAGGTCAGATATCCAGTCGTCAGGTATCCAGTCTGAATTGGCGTTAACACAATGTATCTGGCAGAGAACAGGCAGGCCCTTGACAATGACAACGGGGGCCGCCAGGGAATGCCTGGACTTAATCGTTCCCCGCGACCATCGTATCGCGGTTTAGCGGTGACTCACCGTCCGGCTTGAGCTTGCTGTCACGCAGCGCGCTGGCCTGCCCGCTGTCGGGTCGATAGATGGGGCGGATCGGAATCTCTGGGCCCAGGTTGTCCGGGTTGGTCGTTTCAATCAGATCAATAAATTCGTTGCGGAACTTGGCCAGGTTGCTCTGCAACCCCCAGACCGCGGCGTCACCAAAGACACAGAAGGTTTTACGCTCGATGAATTTGGTGATGTGCTCCATCAGTTCCAGATCTTTTTCACGACCGCCCCCTGCTTCCAGCCGCTCCAGAATGGTCTCAAGCCAGCCGGTGCCTTCGCGGCAAGGGGTGCATTTGCCACAGCTCTCTTCGCGATAGAAGGCCAGCGTGCGGCGTGCCACCTCTACCATGGAGGCGCGTTGATCGATGACAAAGATGCCGGCGGATCCAAGCAACGAACCGGCCTCTTGCACATCCTCAAACGAGAGTTTGGTGTCGAGCAGTTCCGGCTCCAGCAGCTTCATCGAAATGCCACCGGGACAGATCGCCTTGATCGGCGAATTTTCGTCCTGCAGGCCACCCGCGTACTCATAGATCAAGTCGCGCAGGCTGGTGCCATGGGGCAACTCATAGAGCCCCGGCTTCTTCACATTACCGCTGAGGCAGAAGATGCGCATGCCAGCACTCTGCTCTGTCCCCAGATTTTTATACCACTCCACCCCATGCCGCATGATGTGGGGAATGTTGCTGATCGACTCGGCGTTGTTTACAATCGTCGGCTTGGCATAGAGCCCCTCCACCGCGGGGAAGGGAGGCTTCATGCGGGGATGTCCCCGGAACCCTTCCAAGCTCGAAAGCAATGCCGTCTCTTCGCCACATTCATAGGCACCGGCACCCCGATGGACCACGAGTTCGAGCTTTTTGCCGGTACCAAATATATCGTCACCCAGAAAGCCCTTTTCCTTGGCCTCATTCATCGCTTCCACCAGGCGAGTATAGGCAAAATAATATTCACCACGGATGTAGATGAACGCCTTTTCGGCCTGAATGGCAAAAGAACTAATGATGATCCCTTCCAACAACTGATGGGGATCGTACTCCATGATAATGCGATCTTTAAAGGTGCCGGGCTCAGATTCATCGGCATTAACGACGAGGTAGCGTGGGAACGCGGGGGCCAGGAATCCCCACTTGACACCGGTTGGGAAACCAGCGCCACCGCGACCACGCAAGCCAGCATTCTTCACTTGCTCGGTCACCGCGTCCGGTTCCATCTCGGTGAGCACGCGACGGGCTGTTTCGTAGCCACCGTCGGCGATGTAGGTGTCGATGCGGTGGCTGTTCTCTTTACCAACACGCCCCGTCAGGTAGCGCTCGTCCATGCCACCAACGTAATAGGGACCAGCAGCCTTGCCTTCCCCCTTGGGATCGGCGGCCGCGGTCCAGCGTTCCAATTCATCAAACGCTTTGCCACCACCGATCAGATCCAGGGCTTTATCGACCGCATCGTCGCTGGTCAGTTCTTCAAAATAGCGAATCTTCCCAGTATCTCGCTCAGTCACAGAGAGCATGGGCGCCGTGCCACAAGAACCGAGACATTCCATGTGATCCAGGGTATATTTGCCATCGGCCGTTGTTTCGCCGTGATGGATGCCCAGCTTCTCTTCCAGATGGTGCAGACATTTATTGGCACCGCGCAACATGCAGGGCACGTTGGTGCAAACTTCCACGTGATATTCGCCCTTGGGCTCTTCGTGGAACATATTGTAAAAGCCAACAACTGCCCCCACTTCAGCCGGGGCGATCTCCAACATGGTTGCCAGCTCATTTTGTGCTTCTACCGGGCAATAGCCAAATTCACGCTGAATGACATAGAGCGCAGGCAGGACCGCCGAACGTTGCCGACCGGCCGGATAGAGATCCATCCATTTTCTGATTTCTTGACGCACTGATTCGGATAGCATCCTGATTCTCCAACAATTTGTAGACGTGAATGGGACCGATAGAGCAAACGCTATCTGTCGACCTCGCCCAACACAATATCAATCGAGCCGATGTTCGTAACAATATCCGAGAGCATGTGACCTCTGCTCATGTGGCTAACCGCGTACAGGTTGTTAAAGCTGGGGCCGCGCACATGCAGCCGGTAGGGCTTTCCAGATCCATCGCTGTAGACCATGAATCCCAGCTCACCTTTGCTGCTCTCAATCCCGTGGTAACAGACCCCCGGATCGACACGGAACCCTTCAGTCACCAATTTAAAGTGGTGAATCAGCGCCTCCATGCTCACATCCAACTCGGCACGGGGTGGCAAGCTCACCTTGCGCTCATCACTCTTGTAGAGCCCGTCGGGAAGATTGGCCACGGCCTGCTCAATAATCCGGATGCTCTGCCGCATCTCTTCCATGCGCAACAGATAGCGGACGTAGCAATCGCCCTCGGTGTAGACAGGCACTTTGAAATCATAATTTTCATAGCCACTATAAGGTGTATCGCGACGCAGATCCCAATCGACACCACTGCCGCGCAACATGGGTCCAGTCAGCCCCATGTTGATCGCCTCATCCCGGCTAATGTGACCGACGCCCTCCAGCCGTTCTCGCCAGAGCGGGCCACTGGTCAACATGGCTTCGTAGTCGTCGATCTGCTTGGGCATCATCTGCAAGAAATCTTTGAGATTTTCCAAGAATGCAGGTGGGAAATCCTTCCAGACCCCACCCACACGGATATAGCTCACCGTCAATCGAGCACCGCAGACCATCTCAAAGAGGTCGAGAATCCGCTCGCGCTCGCGGGTGGCATACATCAACAGGCTCATCCCCGTCCCCGACACATCGAGCACATGGGTGGAGAGCCAGAAAAGGTGCGACGCAATGCGCTGCAATTCGCTCATGATCACACGCATGACCTGTGCCCGTTCCGGAATCTCCAGGCCAATCATCTTCTCCACGGTCAAACAGTAACCAAAGTTGTTGGTCATGCCGGAGAGATAGTCCATGCGGTCGGTGTAGTAGACAAAATCTTTGTAGCGTTTGTTTTCACCGGTCTTCTCAAAGCCACTGTGCAGGTAGCCGAGATCGGGATCGATGTTGATCACATCCTCGCCGTCGAGCTCGACCACCAAACGCAACACACCGTGAGTGCTGGGATGGTGTGGCCCCATGTTGATGATCATATTTTCGCGGCTCATGCCGGGCGGCAACTCGGGCTCGATGCTTGCGGCAGGCAAGATCTGCTTCCCCAACGTGGCAAATTCGGGATCGCCCCAGGTCAATGTAAAGGGAACCTCTTCGCCACCGAGCGGAATCTCTTTGCGCAGTGGGTAGTAGGGCCAGTGGTCAGGCATTAGGATTCGGCGCGGATCAGGGTGACCAGCAAAGTGGATCCCCATCAGATCGGCAACTTCACGTTCGGGCCAGATAGCGCCCTGAAAGAGCGAAGCCAAGGATGGGACGGTGGGATTCCCCCGTGCGTCTTTGCTCTTGTTATCAATCGGGCAGAAGACCGCCAGGTGCTTGCCACGCAAATAAGAACGAAATTGATAGACGGTGTGAAAACGCTCGCCATCACCAATGGGCAGTTCAGAGCGGTCGACCGCAGAAACATCGACCAGTGCTTCGTAGCCCAACGCAGGATCCTCTTTGATGAATCGGGCCAAATCAACCAGCCGCTCAGCTTTTACATAGACGGCTTGTTGCCCCATGTGCTCACCCGCAGCCAGAATTGCATCGCCGAACTGCTCGACGATGCGCTGGGTATCCTCCGTCTCGCCGGTGGGCAGCGGAGCAACAGCGGGGATGGTTATATCGTTGAGACCCGGCAAGGTCTCGTATTCTCTATGAACTGGAGAAACGTTTAACATACTGGACTCCAAAGTTACGTCCAAAAAAATGGACTGCGCGACTGACGCTCATTTTACCTGCCCAGGCAGGAGTAGATATCACAACCAGATCTTCAGGTGGGCTCTCAAGCCTTGCGCAACAGTTCGAGCGAATCAATATCGGCCGGAGCCGTAATGACTTCCGGCATTTCACCATAGGTGCGGAAATTATCGCCCGCCTGCTTGGCGCGCAAGCGTTCGAGCGCGTACAGCAGAGATTCAGGCCGCGGCGGACAGCCCGGTACATAAACATCAACCGGGATAATCTTGTCAACGCCTTGGATGATGGCATAGTTGTTGAATGGGCCACCAGCGCTAGCACAGATCCCCATGGCAATCACCCACTTGGGTTCGGACATCTGATCGTGCAGACGCTTGATGACCGGCGCCATCTTGTTACTGACGCGTCCGGAAACGATCATCAAATCGGCTTGACGCGGGCTAGCCCGGAAAAGCTCTGAGCCAAAGCGCGAGATATCATGCCGCGCCGTACCGGTGGCGATCATCTCAATGGCGCAACAAGCCAAACCAAAGAGCAATGGCCACGTACTATTTTGGCGTCCCCAATTGACTAATTTCTCAAGCTGCGTCGTCAAAATACCTTCTGGCAGCTGTTGTTCTAGACCCATGAAAATTCTCCGTAACCATAGAACATCTTATCGGAACAGGCCGCAAGCAATACCGGCCCTACCCTCGATTCACAAACAGGCGGCAGCACAAACATATCACAAATTCATCATCCTGAAATGCCAACTACCGCTGGGCTCAGCCGGCCAGCCTAATCCCAATCAAGTGCGCCCTTGCGCCACTCATAGACCAGACCAACCACCAACACGAACAGAAAGAAGCCCATGGGCGCCAACGCAAATAGCACTGAGTAATCATCGCGCAAGGAGCGCAACACCGCGGCCCAGGGATACAGGAAGATCACTTCAATATCAAAAAGAATGAAGAGCATTGCCACGAGGTAGTACTTAACGGGGAAACGCCGCTTGGCATCGGCATAAGGGATAATACCAGACTCATAGGGCTCGAGCTTTTGATCGTTGTCACGTTTGGGCCCCAAAAGGGCGGGCAAGATGATTGCAATCGCACCAACACCCGTTGCGACAATAACCAATATAAGAAGTGGCAAATATTCAGTAGCCACGGCCTACTCCCATCTACTGTAATTTTATAGAATGAGGCAAACAAAATGGTTGACTCAACAGAGCAACCCGGCACCCAATAGATAAACCCCTCAAAAGTTGCACAGCTATCCCCGTGGGAAAGCAGACATGTTTGTGCAATCTCTAAATGGGTCCTCCATTAAGTGGCGCACGGCAATCGCCCCTCATCAGGTTGAACCAAGAGATACCAAGTTGAGCAGAAGAATAGCGAATCAGCAGAAAAAACCAAAGCGACTGAGCACCACAGATGCGTTGCTCCAATCACGTCGATCTAGTTGCGTCGATCTAGTTTCGGCGACTAGTTGCGGCGGCCTGATTGCGGTGACTCAACGATAGCAATCCAACTGTAGGAATCCGGCAGCAGTTCAATTTGCTGGCCAGAAAACGAGTGCAAGCACAGCCCGCGGTTTCCGCTTGAAACTTAGACAAGAAATCTTTACAAACCGTTGCAACAAACGAGTCGCCACCACCGCTTTTGACCTGCGCCCTGCAGCTCATGCCCAAGCCAACGCTGCGGATAAATTGCGGCGCTAACTCGACTGTTTGTACATTCTATCACGAGCAAAAATGCATGTCAATTTTGCACAACTTGGCTTGTGAAAAAACGAACATTACCATTGACGGGGGGCTTTATTGCGGGATCTGTTGCCACAGAAATTTTTCCATTGAAGAGCACGTATGCTACCATACATAGGCATTTGTTCAATTCTACACAAACGCAAGATTATAGATCTCAAATGAGAGGTTAAGAGAGGTACGCGCATGCTTAGCCAATATGGGTTTCTGCTCATTTTAGCTGTATTTGCCTTTATTCTACCCGGCGTTGCCGTGTTGATGGGTTGGTTGCTTGGCCCCCACCGGCCCGACCCCATCAAATCGGACACCTATGAAAGTGGCGTGGAAACTATTGGGGATACCTGGGTACAGTTTCGTGCTCAGTACTACTTGATCGGATTGATCTTTCTGATCTTTGATGTAGAGGTAATCTTCCTCTTTCCCATTGCGTTGGCCTACAGCAAATTATCGCTCTTTGCCGTTGTCTCAGCAATCACCTTTGTGCTGATCCTTCTGCTGGGTCTTTTCCTAGAGTGGCGCAAAGGTGCCCTGGAGTGGAACTAACCACCAGCGCATTTAGCCCACCGTCTGCCCGCTCGGCCAAAGCAGTGCGGGAGCCGATGAGCATGGACGGGGCACCCACGACGATTCCCAACCATTCCTGTCACATACCAAACTTGCTACATAGTGTAGCGAAATAGTGTGGCGAAATAGTGTAACAAGACTGTGTGGTGCGGGTGCAATTGAGGGGTGACGGTATGAAACAAATTTCGTACTTGTCGATCTGCCCGTAGTGGATATAATTCTGGGGTTGTGCAAAGTATTATGCTTGTTGCTTGTCGAAAAAATAATTTGCCGACTTTCTGCGCGCAAATTTCGTTTGACAACGGTTAGTTGATATTGCAGTCGGTTACTTTTTAAAATTTGTCTCAAATATAAATCGCTCTATGTGCCAGACCGTAGCAACAGAGAGTGCTCAGTAGATTCTACAGAGATCAGTAGTTGAACGTTACTGAGAATATTCACTGCGAATGTTTACTGAGTAGACATTATGCTGTAGAACGGCAGTTCTCTACTGTTATTCTACCCCACACTTTCTTCAACGTTCGTGGCCACATAGACACATTTAAGTTTGCTTGTCGGAGAACTCACAATGGAGCAATGGAGTCGAGCCCTGGTAGAACTGTTATCTGGCCTGGGGTTACCCGAAGAGCTGGCATTGATCGTTAGCTTTGGCCTGGGAGCACTTGTTTTGGCAAGTGTTGGGCCAGTCTTGGCGTTGGTGCTCATCTGGATCACGCGCAAAGTTATCAGTCGCTTGCAAGATCGCATTGGACCGAACCGCGTCGGTCCCTATGGCCTGTTTCAGACGGTGGCGGATGCGCTGAAGCTGCTGTCCAAAGAAAATATCCGTCTTGACAATGCGGATTCCTTTTCCTATAACCTCGCCCCCCTCCTGTCAGTCTTTGGGGTGATCTTGGCGCTGGCCGTCTTTGTCTTTGCGCCGGGTGTGGTTGGTGTTGATCTCAACATCGGGGTTCTGTACCTGGTGGCATTGGGCTCGATCGGCATCATGTCTGCACTGATGGCAGGCTGGAGCAGCAACAACAAATATGCATTGCTGGCTGGCTTTCGCGTGGTTGCCCAGCTGTTGAGTTATGAGATCCCGATGGTGCTGGCCATGTTGGCCCCCGTGTTGTGGGTTGGCAGCATGAAGCTGGGCACACTGAGCGCCGCACAGGGGCTGACCATCGGCGGGATTAACCTTGGTCTGAATTGGTATGTGTTTCTGATGCCGGGGATAGCATTGATCTTCCTCATCAGCGCATTGGCCGAAAGTGAGCAGACGCCGTTTGACTTGCTGGAAGCAGAATCCGAGTTGATTGCTGGCTTTCACATTGAATATTCTGGCATGAAGTTTGCCATGTTCTTTCTGGCCCAATTCCTCAACACCTTCTTCTTGGGTGCCGTTGCCGTAATGCTCTTCTTTGGCGGCTGGCAGGGTCCGTTTGCCGAACAAGTACCCATCTTGGGCTTTATCTACTTTTTGATCAAATGCTTCGCGCTCTACATCGGCGTGATGTGGATCAAGGGTACCTTCCCACGCATTCGCGTCGACCAGATGATGTCGTTTGCCTGGAAGGTCTTGGTGCCCCTGGTGCTTGGTCTGATTCTGTGGCAAATGTTGGCGATGAAGCTCTTTGGCCCACTTTGGTTGCAATATTTGGCCATTCTGGCTGGCAACATTGCCGTGATGGTTGTGGTTGGTCGCGTGCTGACCAAACACTTTGCCGATGAGCAGATCCGTTCCAAACGTGCATTCGAGCCCAAATCACTGATTGGCACCATGCAGCCCGCTTCTGGTGACTGAACCAAGATAGAATCAGGGACATCTTATGATAGAGCAACTAACTGACTTAATTACGACCCTGTTGGAACAGACGGCGCCCACCATTCCAACAATCCAACAAATCATCTTTGTCATTCTCGCCACTTTTTCAGCCATCTGTGCATTGCTAGTTGTGCTGGCCCGCAATCTCTTTCACAATGCACTCGCCCTGGTTGGGACACTCTTTGGGGTAGCAGCAATTTACGCACTGCTCGAAGCTGAATTTCTTGCCGTCAGCCAAGTACTTGTCTATGTCGGGGCGATTGCAACGCTGATCACCTTTGCAATTATGTTGACCCGAGGCATGATGTTTGGCGACACTTCGCCCATTAACCGCCAGGCGGGCACAGCTGCCATGATCATCGGGTTGCTCTTTGTCGTGCTTGGTGGGCTCGTGGCGGGGATGCCTTGGCCCGAGGGTGGCACCGTGTTGGCCGATCTGGATTGGGGCCAATACAGTGACTTGGGCACGGGAGAAGCAATTATCGCCAACCTGGGTGCCCAGTTTGTCACCGTATATCTGGTGCCTTTCGAGCTGATGGCGGTTCTGCTGCTGGTTGCCTTGGCCGGTGCCATCATGTTGGCCCGGGATCGCCAGTAAGCCAACAGTGCTGGCGCTGATGATCTCGTTTGTGTGTCATCTAAAGTGGGCTCTGTTTGAAAACAGTAGTTCCGGCAAGAGGGAAAGCTACCGTTTTCAAGCCAACCACACTGTAGATGGCAAAGGTCTATTGCGGGAACCCCGCGGGGTAATGAGTTAGCACTCTTCAGGAGTTGATCGGGTTAGTTTATCGCTGGAGAGACATCAAAGTTGGAAGGATGAGATGGTATGGTTCCGTTGAGTTGGTATTTGGTCCTCGCTGCTTTTATTTTTTGTTGTGGCCTTTATGCAGCCTTGGCCCGCCGCAATGCCATTGCGGTGCTCATGGGTATCGAATTGATGCTCAATGCAGTGAACATTAATCTGGTTGCGTTTTGGCGCTATGGTATGGTTCCAGAAAATCTGGAAGGGCTGATCTTCGCCCTCTTTGTCATAGCCATTGCCGCAGCCGAAGCCGCGGTTGGCTTGGCCCTCATCATCTCGGTTTATCGCAGCCGCAAGACGGTAAACCTGGATGAGCTGGATCTGCTACGGGGATAGTTTGAGTTTACCTGCTCGCCCAAGCCAGGGCAGATGGAGTGGGTAGGAACGTACAGTCATGCGAACAGAAAAGTTATCTGGCACATTAGAAGAACAGTGTGAATTCCTCTATCAACTTGCCCAAGAAAAAGCGGCACAGGGGAATTATACCGGTGCTGCCCACGTGCTCAAAGAGATAGTGAAACACGTACCAGATTACGAGGATGCTCCCCAGCTTCTGCGTGATGTGCAGAAAAAGAAGGCGGAACAGCGCAATCTGCTGTTGATGGGACTCTTGGGTGCTGCGCTCTTCACAGGCATCGGCACGATAACTCAAGTCCCCAACGATCTGATTTTTATTCTGTTGGCCATTGTCGGCGCAGTGGTCGGCTACATCGTCGGTAGCTTGTTGTTACGCAAGCAACAGAAAAGACCACAATAAAACCCTTAAATTGACTCAGGTTGCTACCTACACCTCTACACGAAATAGGCAGCACCGTAGACAAATCGCACCTATCTGTTTGCCAATCAGTTTGTGATCCAAGGTTCGCTTTGAGGATCTTCTGTTCAAGATGTACCGGTTAAGACCGTCACATAATTGGGCCAATGGATAGACTCTAATTCTACACTTACTTTCTGTCCGTAAATTCTCTGCGTCGATGTCGTCGGCTTGAGGTGATGTCGGTACCACAACCGAATTTACGGATAGGTTCTTAGCTTTTAGTACAGATAGTTTTTAGTACAAATGTTGTACCACTGTTTGGCCACGTTCAAAGATCATCGGTTTGGTCCAAACAGCGGCAAGATAAGCTCGCGACAGAGGATGAGGTTCTCTCATGGATGGATTTTTAAATTTGGCTTGGCTCATTCCCATTCCGCCATTTTTGGCGTTTTTGGCGATTGTGCTCTTTCTGAATAGCAACAAGACTGTCAGTGCCTATACCGCAATTGGCGGCGCAGTTTTCAGCCTTTTACTCAGTTGGCCCGTTGCATTTGCCGCTTTTACCACGGAGCATTTTGGTGAGCATCCGGTTGAAAATCAACTCTTCACCATTCCCACCGGTGAAAGCGCTATTTCGATTGGGTATCAGATCGACCCAGCCAACGCGCTCATGCTCTTCATGGCATCATTCTTGCTGCTCATGATCTTCATTTATGCCAGTGGCTACATGACCTTCCCGCCCCACCTGCAACAGAGCCAATATCCAGTGGCCTATCAACAGGGCAAAGATCCACGCTACAGCCGCTTCATGGCATACATCAGCCTCTTTGCCGTTGGGATGTTGGGCTTGGTCGTCTCAAACTCGCTGCTGACCTTCTTTATCTTCTGGGAGATCATGGGGCTCTGTAGCTACTTGCTCATTGGCTTCTGGTACGAGAAGAAGTCGGCACAGGCGGCCTCGATCAAAGCGTTCATGACCACCCGCGTCGGCGATGTCATTATGCTGATCGGGGTTATGTTCCTCTATATCCACAGCGAGCCGAGCAGCCTGCTCTTTCGCGATATTCTGAATAGCGATAACCTGCACCACTTGGCCGAGATGACGACACCCGTTCCGTTTGTCGGCGATAGTGTGCCGTGGGTCGCTGTGATTGCAGTGCTCATCTTCTTTGGCACAGTCGGCAAGAGCGCACAGTTCCCGCTCCACGTTTGGTTGCCCGATGCAATGGAAGGCCCCACCCCGGTCAGCGCGATGATTCACGCGGCAACCATGGTTTCGGCTGGCGTCTTCCTCATCGTCCGCATGTTCCCCCTCTATTACGTTGCGGGCGAAACAAGCCCAGAGGTCATGACGTTCGTCGCCTTCATTGGTGCCTTCACGGCAATCTTTGCATCGACCATTGCCGTGGCGCAATGGGACATTAAACGGGTGCTGGCCTATTCGACCATTAGCCAGCTTGGGTTTATGATTGCGGCATTGGGCATTGGTGCCTATGTGGCAGCACTCTTCCACCTGATCACCCACGCCTTCTTCAAAGCGTTGCTCTTCCTTGGCTCCGGTAGTGTCATTCACGGTGTGGAGCACGGGCTACATCACGTTCATGAACATGGCCACGGCTCGCATGGGCACGATAGCGAACATGCAGATCCCCATCAGGCGGGTGCGCCCGGCGAGTCACACACCACGCGTGTGGTGATCCCTCGCCCCGACGGTGCGCTCGATCCCGAAGATCCCCAGGATATGCGCAACATGGGTGGTCTGTTGAGCCGGATGCCGCGCACAGCCATTACCTTCATCATTGGCGGTCTGGCGCTCAGTGGCTTCCCATTCATCACAGCGGGCTTTTGGTCCAAGGATGAGATCTTGGCCAGTGCTTGGTATGGGGAAAATTTCTGGGTTTTCTGGACATTGGCCGCGGCGGCGTTCCTCACCGCGTTCTACACCATGCGCCAGATTGGCCTCTCTTTCCTGGGCCAACCCCGCACGGAAATGGCTGAACATGCACCCGAGAGCGTCGCGAGCATGACGATTCCGCTGATTTTGATCACACCCTTTGCAATTGGGCTGGGTTGGTTTGGGATCCCGGGCTGGTTCGGCATTCCAAATTGGTTGGAGCACTTTCTGGAACCCTACATCGAGCACCTGCACTTCCATGTGGCCCACCCATCCTTCAACTGGGTCCCCCTTGGTGTGTCAATTGCGGTTGCCCTGGGTGGCCTGCTGGTTGGCTATGTTATTTATGGTCGGGGGTTACAATCGGGGCAGATTGATCCGTTGCGCAAGGTGTTGGGTCCGCTGTGGCTCGTCTTCCACAACAAATATTACATTGACGAGATTTATCAGTACACAATCGTTGCGCTGGCCAAAGGGCTCTCGACGCTGCTCTTCTGGATCGATGCCCGCTGGATTATCGACCCACTCGTCAATGCCATTGGCTGGTTTGGCGTAACAGTCTCCCATCTCTTGGCAGAATTTGACCGGGTGGTAATCGACGGCTTCGTGAACCTGACGGGCTGGCTATCCGGCCGCTCTGGCACCATCTTGCGCAATACCCAGGATGGCAACGTGCAGGTCTATCTCATGGTCCTGGCAGTCTCCATCACGGTTTGGCTCTTGCTCAAAGCCCTGCCAATCTTCCTGACCTTAGTGTAATAGGTCGTGTAACAGGTAGTGTAATAAACGGCCTGGCTTTTTTGGGCGTGGAGGTTCATTCATCCATTCCCAAGTGAGCCATGCTGCTCTTTATCAATTGATTGAAACTCAAAAGAATTTTGTAACGAACGTATTACTAGATTCCTCAAAATAAGGCTCTGCGGAGGAAAACTTCATGGCATTCCTAAATTCGTGGCTGTTAGTTTTAATTCTATTTTGGCCTGCAGTTGCTGCCCTATTGGCGTTGATGAGTAACAATGATCGCGCCATCAAGTGGGGGTCAATTGCAGCAAGCCTGCTACCGTTGGGGCTGAGCATTTACATGCTCTTCGCCTTTGATTTCAACGCAACAGGTATGCAGTTTGAAATCAATCTGCCCTGGATCGAAGCACTCAACGTGAGCTTCCATCTGGGTGCCGATGGGTTGAGTGTACCGCTGATCTTCCTGACAGCGTTGCTCTCTACACTCAGCATCTATTACAGTGCGGGCACCATCCGCACTCGGGTCAAAGAGTATTTCATCATGTTCCACCTGCTGGAGCTGAGCATGTTCGGTGTCTTCATGGCGCTCGACTATGTCGTCTTCTATGTCTTCTGGGAGATCAGCCTGGTCCCCATGTATCTGCTCATCGGCATTTGGGGTGGCGCCAATCGCAGCTATGCATCGATCAAGTTCTTTATCTATACCTTGATCGGATCGGTTGCCATGTTGCTGGCCATCCTGGGTACCTACTTCGCCACCGGCACGTTCGACATTCTGGAAGCTGCCATGGCCCGTCCATTTCAGGACTTGCCAGCGTCCGACGCGCTGCTCTTTACCAGCTTGGCGTTTTGGGGATTCTTCTTTGGCTTTGCCTTCAAAGTACCGAGCTTCCCCTTCCACACCTGGTTGCCTGATGCTCACACCGAAGCACCGACCGCAGGCAGTGTGATTCTGGCCGGTGTTTTGCTAAAGTTGGGTGCCTACGGCTTCCTGCGTATCATTCTCCCCACCTATCCCACTGCCAGCCAGTACTGGTCGCTCTGGATAGTTGCGTTGGGTGCAATCGCGATCGTCTATGGAGCGTTTGTCTGCGTGGCGCAGAGCGATCTCAAGCGGCTCATTGCCTACAGCTCGGTTTCGCACATGGGCTACGTCATGTTGGGCATTGGGGCCGCGGCCCACGTGCTGACGCCAGATGGCATGGCCGCGGCCAGCCAGACCTTTGGCCTGAGCGAGGAAGCGTTGCGCGATAGCGCGGCCATGGCCATCAACGGCGCAACCCTCCAGATGTTCAACCATGGCATCATCACCGGCGCGCTCTTCCTGTTGGTGGGCGTCATCTATGAACGAGCCCACACGCGCGAACTTTCTAAATTTGGCGGTTTGAGTTCCAAGACACCCTACTTCTATGCCCTGATGTTGGTGGCAGGTTTTGCCAGCCTGGGCCTCCCCGGGTTGGCTGGGTTCTGGGCGGAATTCTTTACCTTCCGCGGTGCGTTTGCCATCGTGCCCTACTGGGCAGCCTTTGGGACCATCGGTATCGTCATGACGGCAGTCTATATTCTCTGGCGCATCATCCAGAATGTCTTTCTGGGTGAATATGACGAGACCAAGTTGGAGCACTGGACGAACGTCGACGGCAGCCACGCCGATGGGCCAACTGACATGGCACCATTTGAAAAGCTAACCCTGTGGCCGCTCGTGATTGGTATGTTCATCTTGGGTATCTATCCCACCCTGGTGCTGAACTACTTCAACGGCGCTGCCGTGCAGTTGATCGACTTTATCCACAGTATTCTATAGGGACAGAGCAGTAGTGCCGGGATTGCGATCTGGCAATCCCGGCCACTCTCTTTGTCCAGCTATTTACCACTATCAAGGAGGCGACCTTGAGCGAAGTAACGATCGGTTCATTGGGGTCGATACTACCAGAACTCATCCTGCTGTTCGGCGGCCTACTCATTCTTTTCATGGATACCACCCTGGGCAACAAAGATGACTCGGGCCGTGGCTACATGGCAATTAGCATCCTGTTCCTGTTTGTGGGCTTGGTGGGTGTGATTGTCCAGTTGGGCCAATTTACAGCAACTGCATTTACCCGTGAACCCTTTTTGGCAATGAATGTGATCCAGGTTGATGCCTTTGGGCTCTTTGTCAAAGCCACGGTCTATACCGGTATGCTACTGGTTGGGCTAACGGGCGGAGCATTTATGAACCCCCGTGTGGCTGGCAAGGGTGAATTTTGGTCACTTTTTCTGTTTGTCACGCTGGCCATGAGCCTGGCAGTGAGTGCCAGCAATCTACTCTTGATCTTCCTGACGATTGAGTTTCTTTCGATCACCAGCTACATTTTGGTCGGTATCGTACGTGACGACAAACGCAGCGTCGAAGCAGGGGTCAAATATTTCCTCTATGGATCGGTTGCCTCATCCATCATGCTCTATGGCATGAGTCTGCTTTATGGCGCATCCGGTTCGCTGAATCTGGCGACCATTGGCGAGGCGTTCAGCAACAACGTGGCGCTGGAACCAGTGGCATTGATCACAACCTTGCTGCTCTTGGTTGGTTTGGGCTTCAAAACCAGCTTGGCACCCTTCTATCAATGGGCACCCGATACTTATGACGGTGCGCCAACACCAATCACAGCCTATCTTTCCACGGCATCCAAAGCAGTAGGCTTTGCCGTAATGGTTCGGATCTTCCTGGTTGTCTTTGGTGCATATCGTGCTGAGTGGGTGCCGATTCTGGCGGGTGTTAGCATCTTCACCATGAGCGTCGGAAATCTGATCGCCCTGCGCCAGAGCAGTGTCAAACGCATGTTGGCCTATAGCTCGGTTGCGCAAGCTGGGTATATCCTCATGGGTCTGGTGGCTGTGGTCTCTGCCGCAGAAGGAAACCTGCAAACGCTGAGCATCAATGGGCTCAACGGGGTGTTGATTTACCTCTTTGCCTATCTCTTCACCAACATCGGTGCCTTCATGGTGGTGATGGCAGTGGAGGACGAGAGCGGCAACTCGAACGTAGATTCCTTCGAAGGTCTCGCGCAACGTTCTCCCGCCCTGGCCTGGGCAATGTTTATCTTCCTGCTCAGCCTGACGGGTATTCCGCTGACCGGTGGATTCATCGGTAAGTTTTATGTATTTGGGGCAGCTGTGCAGCATCAATACTTCTGGCTCACGGCCATTGCCACGATCAATGCTGGCATTGCCGCCTACTACTATCTAAATGTGGCTCGTGCCATGTTCTTTGGCACCGACGAAAACGCGTCAACAGCACCCATGTCAATGAGCATGGGAGTCCAGTTTGGGCTGCTCATCTGTGTGCTGGCCACCTTCTGGATTGGGATCTATCCACCGAGTGTCATCGAGTGGGCCGACAACGCATCACGTCAACTGTTGGCATTCGCTTTCTAATCGAGAAATCGTGGTAACGTTGCCCAATGGCGGAATCAGCGTTCTCTAACGCTGGACATGCGCAGGAGAGAATGCGCACTCTGCAAGGTGCAAGGTCTATCTGTTTGCTCTATAAGCTAGACGACCAGGACGCAACAATACAACACGGCTCCGACAGTTCACCTGGGCAAGGGCGGAGCAGCGATAAACAGAAAAGGGGGTGTGTGCTCGTGATCGAGCACACACCCCCTTTTTAGTGGGAGTTTCACCCGCGGCAAACCGCGGCCCATGCCGTACAGTACATGCCGCCACACAATTCTGTGCTGCTACTGCACCTTGAATTTTCACTTGAACGCTCGCTTGAACTCTCAGGCGATTCTCATGTTTCGGCGGGCAATTGGTGCTATACTGGAGCGGCAATGCTTCGTTTCTTCTGCGGGGGATCCCATGCCCGACCGTGTAACCCACCACGTGGCGTTGTGGCAAGGCCGCCTGCAACGTGCCCGTGCTCCAATTCAACAAGCACTGCCCTTTGTGCTGACTGCGCTTGCAACGATTGGTCTGTTGTGGCTTCATGATGCGCTGACGCCCTCCCCTGCCCAACTGACATCCACCGAAGTCGCCGCGCTTGTGCAAGAGACGTTGACTGCGTCTACCCCAGAGCCGCCCTACTCCACCCTTGTCTATCGTACAATCCGACCTTCCATCGTCTTCATCAACGTGCAAAATGACGCGACACCCGCAGAACAAGACGTGGAGACGCCGCGCGATCGCGCCGAGACAGCACCCGCGGAACAAGAGAAGACGGGAGAACCGGAGACGAGAGAACCAGAAGTGGGCTCCCGGCCCGAAGAGAGTCGTCCCAGCGGCGGCTTGGGCAGCGGTGTGATCATCAATGCCAATGGAGACATTCTGACCAGCCTTCACGTGGTGGCTGATGCCCGTACGATTCGGGTCATCTTTGCCGATGGCACCGAAACCAGTGCTCAAATTGCAAACGCGGTACCGGAACAAGACATTGCCCTGCTCACTCCCGACCGCCTGCCCGAACTCGTTGTACCAGCGACATTGGGTAACCCCAATGCTCTTCAGATTGGTGACGATGCCTATGTTGTCGGCCATCCATTGGGGCTCTATGGGTCAATGAGCACGGGCGTCATTTCTGGCTTCGATCGCTCCTTCCGACCGCCCGATGGAGGTGAGCGTCTGGAAGGATTGATCCAATTTGATGCGGCTGTGAATCCTGGCAATTCGGGTGGGCCGTTGCTCAATCGTGCGGGACAGGTTGTCGGTATTGTTGCCGGACTTGCGAATCCAACGGAAAGCAGCTTCTTTATTGGCATTGGATTTGCAGTGCCAATCGACACCGCAGGTGGTGCTGCTGAGCTGCCCCCCTATTGATCAGACTCTCCACGTAATCGGATCATTGACACCATTCTCAACCATACCCGTTCATACCCGGCGGGGGCTGACAGACCACAAAAAGAGATGGGAGCAAGATGCAGATGACACAATCGACCACGGCGGAACCGCGCTCGCTGATGGAGCGTGTGCTTTACGAAGTAAAAAAGGTAATTGTGGGCCAGGATCATCTTTTGGAACGCATGATCGTTGCACTCCTGGCCCGCGGTCATATCCTCGTCGAAGGTGTGCCGGGGCTGGCCAAAACAATGGCCATCAAAACCCTGGCCGAAAGCATCGGAGGCGAGTTCAAGCGCATTCAGTTTACGCCTGATCTGGTGCCAGCGGATCTAATCGGTACCCGGATCTACAACCAGCGGACCAGCGAGTTCACCACGGCGCTGGGACCGGTCTTTACCAATCTGCTGCTCGCCGACGAGATCAACCGTGCCCCGGCCAAGGTACAGAGCGCGCTGCTCGAAGTGATGCAGGAACGCCAAGTGACGATTGGACGTGAGACGCATGCCGTGCCCCAGCCATTCCTCGTTCTGGCCACACAAAATCCCATTGAATCCGAGGGGACCTACCCCCTGCCCGAAGCCCAGATTGATCGCTTCATGCTCAAGGTGCTCGTGGGCTATCCCTCGGCCACCGAAGAGTTCGTCATTGTGGAGCGGATGACGGGGGCGCTGCAAGCCGTGCAGCGGGTGTTGGACACACTCCGTCTACAGGAACTGCAACAGCAGGTGGACGCCGTCTATGTGGATCCCGCGCTGATCGAATATGCCGTGCAATTGGTGGTTGCCACCCGCGATCCAGCCAGGCACGATCTGGCAGAAATAGAAAACTACATCACCTATGGCGCCAGCCCCCGAGCCTCGATTAACCTGATATTGGCGGCCCGTGCATTGGCGTTTGTGCGCGGGCGCGCCTACGCCTTGCCCCAGGATGTACGCGACATGGCACTCGATGTCATCCGCCACCGCCTGGTGCTTTCCTACGAAGCACTCGCCGATAACGTGCAAGCCGACGAGCTGCTCCACCAGCTGTTAAACCGGATTTCCATGCCAGAGGTACCCCTGCATGAACATGCCAAATTTCACTAGCCACCGGGATCATGCGAGCGCACAAGCCACGGGCACGCCAGAACAGCTCCTTCATCGGCTGGAGTGGCGGGTCATTCGCCGCCTCGATGGACTTCTGCAAGGGGACTATCGCAGCCTCTTTTATGGCGATGGTGTGGACTTTGCCGATCTGCGAGAGTATCAACCGGGCGATGATATTCGTTACATCGACTGGAATGTTACGGCGCGCATGGACCTGCCCCACGTTCGCCAGTATGTGGAAGACCGCGAACTCACGGCGTGGTTCTTGCTCGATCTCAGCCCGTCCATGGATTTTGGCGCGCTAGAGAACCCAAAGCGCACCATGCTCATCGACTTTGTCGCCACCCTGGCTCGGCTGCTAACGCGACATGGCAATCGGGTCGGAGCCACGCTCTATGCCGGTGATGGGGCACAGACGATCCCTGCTCGGGGGGGACGCATACAGGTGCTGCGTCTCATCCACGAGCTGATCAAGCAACCGCAGCTGCGCCGTGCCCCCTTCACCGAATTGAGTACGCTGCTCCATGCTGGGCTACAGAGCCTTAAACGGCGGTCACTGGTTTTCGTCATCTCCGATTTCATTAGCGTGCCTGGCTGGGAGCGGCCATTGACGCTGCTCAACCAACGCCACGAGGTGATTACCGTTCAGCTCTGGGATCCACGGGAGATCGAGCTGCCAGATATCGGCCTCATTGTCATGGAAGATGCCGAGACGGGTGAACAGCTCTACGTTGACACCGGTGATCCGGCATTTCGGCGGCGATTTCATGCCGCGGCAACTGAACGGCAACAGAAGCTCCAAGCAATGTTTGGACAAGCTGGTGTTGATGCGCTTGCTCTTTCGACGGCCGATGACCTGATCAAAGCCATTGTACAATTTGCCACTGCCCGGGCGCGACGGCGGCAATTTGGTCGTCGACACACCCGATAAATGGGCTTGCATTGGAGCGAGGCCAGAAGTTCACCAAAGAAAGCTTACAATTAGTTTAACGTTTTTCGATTTATGTGGTTTTCATGTAATACCTATGCTATAATCAGCGCCATGAACTCCCATTTGATTCAGATACTATCCAGGCTAATTAGGATTGATCTTGCCTACGAGGAGAAGCGCAAACGTCTGATCCTACTCCTGTTCCAGATACCAATGGCTCCGCTGTTGTTGGCTATCAGCCTTGTTTACCTGCGCAGGGACGGCTTTACTTTCGAAGTCGGCTTGCTCTGGTTTGCCGTGGTTCTGGATCTGTATAGCCTGTGGACAATTGGCCACCTCGAGAACATCCAAATCGTCTCCCGGGTTATTAACGCCAGTGTTATTTCAGTGCTACTCTTTGAGTTGACAATCGGTTCGGCGGCTGGCATAGCATTTCTATGGTTCTACTTCTATCCTCTCTTTAGTTTCGTGCTCTTTGGCAAGAGAGAAGGATTTTTCTGGGTTGCGTTTACCTGGATCATGACTGCCGCAGCAATGTTGCTAGATTTCGGCACCTATCAATATCCGCCCGAGGTGACGGGCACATTCATCCTCTCCTATACCCTGGTTAGCGCAATTTCCTATTGTTTGGAAGCCGCACGCAACCACTCCTATCAGCAACTCCAGGCAGAAAAAATTGCTTTGGAAGAGACACTGCACCAGATCCAACTGTTACACAAGCTTTTTCCCCTTTGCGGCGGGTGCAAGAAAATTCGCGATGACCAGGGCTTCTGGCATCAGGTTGAAGGCTACATTATGAAGCAGCGCGCCGTAACCTTTACGCACAGCATTTGCCCAGATTGTCGGGATGCACTCTTCGGCAGAACTCATGGCACAAACAAGGCTCCGCTTACGGAATACTCAGTCAGCGAACACTCGATCAGGAAACGCTCAGTCAGGGAACATTCAGTCAGGTAACGCTCAGTAGGTAACACTTAGTCAGGTAGCACTTAGTCAGGTAACAATGTATCATTATATTTCCCCCTTAGACCAATGGATTCGGCCAGCTCAGTTGCCAGCGGATGAACTAGGCCAGCGCACACCACTCATCATTTGCGCGCTGGCACTCATCCCCGCGATTGTGGCACTTACTTTCTACAGCTTGCGCAGCGAGGGCTGGACAGTGACCACAATCCTCTATCTGATCGGTGTTGGGTTTAACCTTCTCAGCCTTGCGATCTTGCGTTACAGCGGTCAATACCGATTCTTTCTCCGCATTGTCTTGGCCTATTTCCTGCTGATGAATACAACGATATTGGCCGTGGGCGGCAGCAATCAACTGGGCTACTGCTGGTTCTATCTTTTCCCGCTGCTCACCTACTATATTCTGGGCACGCGCGAAGGAATCTACTGGACTGGCCTCTCTTGGCTGGCGGCGCTAACGTTTGGCCTACTCAATTTAGGCAGCTATGCGTACCCGCGTACCACTGGCATTCGCTTTCTGATCACCTATAGCCAAGTTATCTTTTTGGCCCACGCGCTCGAAGCCTATCGTGCCTACTACTACGCGCAGCTGCTTGCGGAAAAAGAGAAGCTAGAAAAGAGCCTGCAAGAGGTTAATACGCTGCAGAGCCTTTTGCCCATTTGTGCCAACTGTAAAATGATCCGCGACGATGAAGGGTATTGGCACCAAGTGGAGCAATACATGCAAGAACACGCGGGCATGGAATTCAGCCACGGCATTTGCCCCGAATGCCGGGGACAACCGGCAGAACTTGTGAATGCACAACAGGTGGCTGCCGACTAGTAGATCCCGGCGGAAGTAAGCCCATGGCAACCTGACCCATTTCACGCAAGTACCTTGGGCTTGTTTACCGCCTTGGTATTTACGCCCAACAGTTCTAGTAAATCCCGGCGTAAACAAGCCCATGGCAACCTGACCCATTTCACGCAAGTACCTTGGGCTTGTTTACCGCCTTGGTATTTACGCCCAACAGTTCTAGTGTTTCGTTAGCGAGCAATAGTCACCCCGGCTTGCTGGGCAAGGGTCTGCACGGCCACAATCGCTGTGCTGGGAGCATCGACATCCACCTCAACACGCAGCGGTTGCCCCGGCTCGTTGGCGGCAAAGATCTGCAATTCCGTTGCAAACTGTGTGCTGGTCAACTGCATGCCCTGCCACAGGATCTGACCGTCGGCGTCGATGCGAAGTGCCAACGGCTGACCATCCGCTCCCGCCGCTCGCCTGAAGTTGGGTCCAATCAACTGACGCAGGAATTTTGGCGTTGCCCACGGTGCCTGCCCCGCGTACTGTTCGATGAACGCATCGTCGGCCCCCACGCGTGCCCGCTGTGGATTCCAGGCAGGTGTCACCACCGAGCCCGTCAGCAGATAGTCGGCATGCTCGTGCAACAGAATGGCTTTGTAGGTGCCGCCGGGGCAGGGCACGATCAGCTGTTCACCCGCGGCCAAATCGCGCCCCATCGTGATCTTTTCGACCCGACCATCGGCATAAAAGAGAAAAAAATCTGCCGGTCCTCCCTCGATCAAAATCTGGTAATCGTCGGACCAAACCCAATGCAAGTAGTTTTGCCGCAATTCCGGCGTGAGCATGTAATAGATACAGTTGCTCGCGCGCGAAGGTCCATCTGTTGCCACAACCTCGCGTTCAGAGATATAGACAACATCAAAACGGCCCGATTCGAGGTTGAGCGGACGCAGGTTGAGCGCTTCGATCAATTCTTGATAACGCATTGTCGGCCTCGCCATCAGGTTGCCGCGGCAATTTTGGCCACGGTGGGCAGGGTGAGCAGCTCGCTCAACATCATGGCCGTTGCTCCCCATATATTCTGCTGCTGCACGTGAAAAAAGGGTACTTGCGCCGAGCGATCACGCAGTTGCCACTCCTCGGTTCGTCGGTTGGCCGGGTCCAACAGATCACCAATTGGCTGTTCCAATATGAGCGCGACTTCACGGGCATCGGGCACAAATTCAGGCCGGTGATCGACCCAGGCAATTGACGGATGGACCAGATGGTTGCTCACGTAAATATAGAGCGGCGTCAGTTGGCCAATGACCTCCACCCGATTGCGCTCAATGCCAATCTCTTCTTCGGCCTCGCGCAGCGCGGTGGCCGTGAGATCCGCGTCGCCCTCTTCCCAACTGCCACCGGGGAAAGCAATTTGGCCACTGTGTACACCATCATAGGTGGGGCGCAAAATCAGTGGCAGACAGATCGCATCCTGTCCCACGGCATCAACGTAC
The DNA here is from genome assembly GCA_965228585.1 of Caldilineaceae bacterium. Classification (GTDB taxonomy): domain Bacteria; phylum Chloroflexota; class Anaerolineae; order Caldilineales; family Caldilineaceae; genus JAHBVH01. The sequence goes on along the minus strand of CBDDHX010000001.1, from coordinate 1,577,624 downwards.
GGATAAAAGAGAATGAGCACACCACTGTGCCGTGCGTCGGTGGGGGATTGGTCATAGGGCAAGCGGCCGGAACGCGGGCGCGGCGCCATGCGATATTGTGCCTCTGTACCCGGCAAGGGTTGATAAAGATCGTGCTTTAGTTCTCCAATAAATGTTTGAATATCCATCTAGTACACTCTACAGATCAAGCCTTTCAAATACTCACCTTCGGGGAATGTAACCGCCACGGGGTGATCGCTGCCCTGACGCAACCACTCCAGAATTTGCACCGAACGACCCGCATCGATTGCCGCGCCAAAGAGCACCTTTTGAAAGAGATCGGCGCTGACCAGCCCACTACAGCTAAAGGTGGCAAGCAGACCACCCGGTTTCAACAGTTGTAGCGCCGACAGATTGATCTCTTTGTAACCGCGCAGGGCACGCTCCACATTGGCGCGCGATTGCGCAAACTTGGGTGGATCGAGAACAATCAGATCAAACGGCTCCCGCTGCTCATCGCGCCAATCACGCAGAATTTCAAAGAGATCACCAGCGATACTTTCGACATCCCGATCGGGATCAAAACCATTCAAACGGAGATTCTCCTCCCCCAACGTCAGGGCCTCCACGCTGCTGTCAATGTTGACCACACCGTTGGCACCAGCAGCCAACGCGTGCACGGCAAACGCACCCGTGTAGCTAAAGCCGTTCAAGACGCGTTTGCCACTGCAATAGGCAGCAACCCGCCGCCGATTCTCACGCTGATCCGCGTAGAAGCCCCCCTTTTGGCCGCCATGGAGATCGACCAGAAAGTGAAGACCATCTTCACGCACGGCCAAATGCTCGGGCGGAGCCTCGCCAGCCAGCAAGCCATCGACCGCGGTCAGCCCTTCCTGACGACGGACCGATGCCTCGCTCCGCTCCAACACGCCCCGCAGATCCGTTGCCGCCAGCAGCAACGCAGCCAACTCGTGTTTGCGCAGATCAATGCCCAACGTGCCGACCTGCATCACCAAGTAGTCGGCATAGCGGTCAACGATCAGGCCCGGCAGATAGTCGCTCTCACCATTGATGAGCCGATAGACCGTGGTATCGGGATCGGCGGCCAACGATGCACGCGCGGCCACGGCCCCAGCAATGCGCTGCCGCCAAAACGTTTCGTCAATGGCCTCATCCATTGCCCAGGTCAACAGGCGCACCTGAATTTGGCTGGTGCGATTGAGATAGCCGCGCGCCAGCCAGGTGCCATTGGCCGCACAGACATCCACAATATCACCATTGGCCGCGTCCTTGGGCAGCTGTTGAATGGAACCGCTGAAAATCCAGGGGTGACGCTGGCGAATGGGTTTGTCGCGCCCGGTCTTCAGGATCACGCGCGGCAACCCTGTCATGTCTGTATCCGGTGTATCAGCATCCGGTCCACCAGCGCTTTGATCACTGGTGAAATCGCCGGCTTTGTCTTTTTGGCTCACGATATAGCTTCCTGTTGGGTCTCCCAACCATATTCGTTGATGGTAACCATGGTTGTGGGTAGCTCAATTTGCAGGCTCTGTGGCAGATAGGTAAAAGGCACTTCGCCCGTGGGCGTTGTGAGAATACCCCGCACCTGCTGTGGGCTACGTGATTGAAAACGAACGGTATATTTTTTATAGATTACCCAGTGGGTAAACGGCTTGACATTGACACGCATAATTTTGCTCACTGTGAAACGCGATGGTTCTAAACGCTGAACCAACGTTGAAATATCAGTTTTCTTCTCTTCCAGCTGCTGAAACTACCAGAACAGGAGTTGCTTGCTGCGCTGTAGGTTCAAAGTGGACGGCAAGCACCTGGACTGTTGTGGATGTAATCCGTGCGGGATGGGCCACCCGTAACCCACAGATCCAGAGCACAGCACCACGCTGCCCATCAATCAACAGTGGCCAACGGCTGCGCATGGCCACCGGCACTTTGTGATCGGTAAAGAAATCGCCCACCTGTTTGTGTTGGCCAGCCATGCCCAACGGCATAAAGCGTTGACCGGGGCAAGGTGTCGCGAGTTGGGGACACCCCACCTGGTCGGCATCCAAAAAGACGCGCCAGGGTTGATCCCGCGACCGCCAATCCGCGGGCAGCTCGCCGCGCCCGATCTGACGCAGAGCGATCCTCCACGTCGCGTCCAGCTCCACCTGCAGCGCTCTACCCAAATCTGGCATGGGCAAGGCCAGCACCTGACCGTTGGCCAACAGCGGCTGCGCTGCTGATAACGCCAGCACAGACGCACGGTGCAGACTCAACCGCGTGGGCGCTTCCCCACTTGCGCCAATTACACTCCAGGCTAGGTCGCCCCAGAGCGGGTGGGGTCCGCTGGAAATAGGCTGTTGCACCTGTGCAACCAGCTTGTTCAATTGCGCCAGCGTGATCTCATGCACGCTGTTCTGTGGTACGTTGTTCTGTGGCACGCTGTTCTGTGGCACGCTGTTCTGTGGCACGCTGTTCTGTAGCGTCATCAGCGCCAAACGCAGGACCGCACGTTGGGTGGTGGTGGGCAGCGTGCGCAATCGGTCCAGATCCAGCACTATCCGCGCGGCCACCTCTTGCGTGGTAGAGAGACGCAGAATGTTCAGGAGTTGGCGATCATGGGTCTGCAAGCGCGCCAATTCGTCATGCGCTACGGTGGCCAGACGACCAATGGCATCCACCGTGGCCGGGTTCACAGCGGCCAGTGCCGGGAGAATCGTGTGGCGCAGATAATTGCGGGTCAACTGTTGATCCTGATTGGTCACATCCTCCCGCCACGTCAGCTCGTGTGCATCGAGATAGCGAAGGATCGTTGCGCGGCGCACGTAGAGTAGCGGACGCACAAAATGGATGACCGTGGCCACACTTTCTGCTACTGTAGATGTGCCTGAATCTGTAGCTGTGAACTGGCGGGCGAGCAGTGGACGCATGCCCGTCAAGCCCTGCAGACCACTGCCGCGGATCAGATGATGCAGAACGGTTTCTGCCTGATCGTCAGCATGGTGGGCCAGGGCAACGATTGGCGTCTGGCCGGCTGGGGTTAACCGCTGGGCCAGCTCCATCAGGTAGGTGTGGCGCAGCTGACGTGCGGCAGCCTCCAAGTTCCCAGTGTTGGCGGCCAACTCACCCGGTTGCAAACGGCGCCCGTGGAAGGGCAGCCCCCACTGGCGGGCCACCGCCGCGACAAAGTGAGCATCATGGGCGGAATCGGCGCGCAGCGCGTGATCCAGATGCGCCACGTGCAACGCCAACGGCCACCCCTTGGCCAAGGCGCAGAGCAGGTGGAGCAGACAGAGACTGTCAGCGCCGCCACTTACCCCAACAACCACCGTCAGTGGATGCGCGGGCCCACTGGCCTGTTGTGGTGACAGCGGGAAGATCTGGTGTTCGTCCTGCACGCGCTGCACAGCCTCTGCCAGGGCAGCAGCGATTTGTGCCCTGGATTTATGCGCTGTTGTTCTTTCACTGGCCTTCATAACTTTTTGGACTTTGCGGGCTGAGTTTGGTTGCACCATCCATTTATGGCGGTGCAGACATTACAACTTTCGACTAGCAGGTGGGGAGGAGAGTGAATCTACCCGACGAACGGAAACAATAGAGCATCGGGACAACAGAGAACGGCCCACCCCCAACAGCAGTTCATTATATCACAGAGCTAATTTGCGCCGGGCATGGACGATGAATGGGGAGAGATTCTACTTGAGTACGGCGCGCTGCATAGAGGCCGCGAGCGTGAAGCTGTAATTACAGTACTCTTTTTTGTCCGTTCCACCCTTGTGGTATAATCAACCATCAAGCTCTGGTTGTGGAGCATTGAAGGAACAGGTAGCTCGTTACAGGAGACGCAAAGCGCGTGAATAACCCTTTTGACTGGTTGTTGGGCCTTTTCTCGCTTGATATCGGGATCGATCTCGGTACGGCGAACACGCTGGTTCATGTAAAAAATCGCGGTATCGTAATCAACGAACCTTCTATTGTCGCCATTGACCGCTCTTCGCGACGGCGCCCTCTGGTGAAAGCCATTGGCAACGAAGCCAAAGAGATGGTCGGCCGCACCCCAGCCCACATCGTCGCCATTCGCCCTTTGCAAGATGGCGTTATCTCAGACTTCGACGTAACCGAGCGCATGATCCACCATTTCATTGGCAAAGTACATGGCAACCGTGCGTTTGGCGCCGCCCGGCCGCGTGTGGTTGTGGGCATTCCTTCTGGCGTCACCGAGGTGGAAAAACGGGCCGTGCGCGATGCAGCCATCAGCGCGGGCGCGCGCGAAGCGGGGCTGGTTGAAGAGCCAATGGCCGCCGCGGTCGGGGCTGGGCTGCCAGTGACCGAATCGGTCGGCTCAATGATTGTAGATATTGGTGGTGGGACCACTGAAGTGGCGGTAATTTCACTGGGCGGGATTGTTGTTTCCCGCTCCATTCGCGTGGCCGGCGATGAGATGAACGAAGATATCATGGGCTATGCGCGCCAGAAGTACAGCCTGTTGATTGGCGAGCGCATGGCCGAACGTTGCAAGATCGAGATCGGCTCTGCCTACCCCATGGAGCAGGAGCGCACCATGATCCTGCGCGGACGCAATCTGGTGACTGGTTTACCCGAAGCCGTTGAAGTCAGTTCGGTCGAGATCCGCGAGGCGCTCTCGGTCTCCGTCGACGTGATTATCGACGCGGTGAAAGCAACCCTGGATGAAACCCCGCCCGAGCTGGTGGCGGATCTGATGGAGTATGGCATTGTGCTGGCTGGTGGTGGTGCGCTGCTACATGGCTTGGCACAGCGGCTACAGGATGAAACCCGAATGCATGTCTATGTTGCCGACAATCCACTCACCGCGGTGGTAATGGGCACGGGGATGATTCTGGAAAAACCTGAATTCTATCGGGAGACCTTGACCAGTATGCAGCGCAAGAGCACGGTTCGATAATTCCCCATGCACAGTTCAGACAGAAAAGTGCGCCTCACCGGTGATCTGTGGCTCCGTTTGGTGATTCTCACCCTGGCGGCGCTGCTGCTAATGGCCCTGCAATTGACGGGCCAACTTCAATCCCTGCGGAGCGCAATCAGCGTACTCTCATCACCAGCACAATTGGCAACCACCGGCGTGGGCAGAAGCGTAACGGACGGCATCAGCTTTCTGTTGGAGCTGCGCACGATCCGCCAACGCGTCGCCGAGTTAGAAGAGATCAACTCCAGCCTACAGGCAGAGATCTTCCGGCTCAACGAGGTTGAACGTGAGAACGAACAGATGCGTCAACTCCTTGCCTTTGCCCAGACCCGGCCGGGGCTGGAGTTGCGCGGCGCGCAGGTGGTGGCGCGCGTGATTGGCCAGGAAAGCACGAACTTCCTCGAGTATATTGAGGTTGATCTCGGTACCCAGCAGGGCATTGAGATCGGCATGCCGGTTCTGACCGAGCAGGGACTGGTTGGCCGCATCAGCGAAGTGACCGATGCCACGGCCAAAGTGCTGCTCATCACCGACCCAACGAGCAATGTCAATACGATTCTACAGAGCAGCCGCCTCAACGGTGTTGTCCAAGGCACGGCCAGCGGCGACCTGCTAATGGACTTTATTCCCCAAGGCGAAGTTTTTAGCGTTGGGGAAGTGATCCTGACCTCTGGCATTGGACAAGGATTCCCCCGCGGTATCCCCATTGGGCAGGTGATTGAGCGCCGCCAGCGTGATATTGATATTTTGCAACAAGCCATCGTCCGCCCCACGGTGGATTTCAGTCGGCTGGAGTTGGTTGCCATCGTCACCAATTTTGATCCGCTTGAACAGATTCCCGAGCGAGTTCCGGTCCCAATCCAGGCAATATCGCCCAGCGTGCCGGTTACGGATACAGCGGCGCTCGATTCATTTGAGCCCGATTCAGGCGAGCTTGGTTCAGTGGGCGTTGATAGAGCGGCAGCGGCTACCAGCGCAGACGGTACCGTGCTGATCCCAACACCGACCGGTCCAGCCGAGTAGTCGGTTGCGGAAGATTCAGCATCATTCATGAGACGCAGCCAGTTCATTTACTACGCAATGCCCGTGATTATTCTCTTTGCGGCATTGTTACAATCCACGGTTGCGGGCCGGTTTGTGATCCGAGGTGTCAAGCCCGACATTGTGTTGATCGTCGTCACCATTGCCACGTTGATCTATGGTGGACAGGGTGGACTCGTGTGGGCATTTTTGGGTGGCATCGGAGTGGATCTCTTTAGCGGTGGGCCGTTGGGCGCTTCAAGCTTGGCCTTGATGGGTGCGGCGTTGGTGGCAGCGCTGGGCTATCGGGTGCTCTCACGCTACAATCCGCTGGTTCCCCTGGGAGCGGTTGGCTTTGGCACCATGCTCTACGGCCTGATCTACATTAGTTTGATCGGCGTCCTGCGAACGGCTGCCGAATTACCGCTGCTGGCCAGCCTGACCATTCCCGTTCACAATCTGCCGTTGTGGTCAACGCTGCAACAGGTCGTGCTGCCCGCGGCCTTTTACAACACAATGATTACGCTATTTGTCGTCCCGTTGCTCAACCGGATCCCAGAACAACAAGAGCAGACCCGCTATTGAGCTGGCACGCGGCAAGGTTCCCGAAGTAGATGGGCTGATTCCGGCCAGAAAAGCTTGACAGATCGTCAGGTGTGTTACAAGATAAGAGTATGTACGAACAAGAAACCACCCGCGATACCGCTCCAATTGCCATGTTGCTTTTCCGCATGGCACTGATCATTACGTTTGTCGTTATTATCGGGCGGCTCTTTCAGCTCCAGGTTGTCCAGGGCGATTCGTTTCAGAGTGATGCTGCGGACAACCGCTACAAGCTCATTGAAGTTGCCGCGCCCCGGGGTGTGATCTATGACAGCAACGGTCGCATTCTCGTCCGCAATCAGCCCAGCTTTGAAATCGCCATTGTGCCCGAGGATCTACCGTTTGACGATCCCGATACTGAAATTGATGAAGAAGAGGCTGAAATTGAGAAAGTGCTGCGTGTGCTGGGGGTTGAAACCGATCGGGAAGTTGCGCTCAACATTGCGGAATTGATGTTCCGCCGACTGGGGCGTCTCGATTTTGCCAACGCGGTTGAAGGGGCGGGTGTTGAATTGCAATACAACAGCGTTCTCGCCAGCAGTGTATTGGACGTTGTACCCGAACAGCCCGACCTGCGCGAGCCCGAGATGATTGAGATTCCCGATATCTCCGAACCGCTGCCATTGCGGGGCTTGGTGGCTTTGGTGCAGACGCTAGTTTCCTCTCAGAAACTGGGCAACGCCTCGCAACCCATTTCCATTCTGGCGTTGGTTGATCGGATCAAAGCACTCCAGATCGCCGAAGAGAGCTACCGTCTGCCCAGTGTGCAGGTGCTGCGGGTACCGGCCCGACAGTACATCTATCCCGGGCTCATGAGCCACATCGTTGGCTTCATGGGTGCCATCCCCCGTGAACAGAGCACATTTTACCTGCAACAGGGCTATACCAACCTGAGCGAACGGGTCGGCTACAGTGGGTTGGAGTATTCGTACCAGACCGAATTGCGTGGCGTTCCCGGCTATCGCTATGTGGAGAAAGATATTCTGGGGCGAGAAATGCGTACCGTGGGCGAAGTGCTGGAACCGGTCCCTGGCTCCAATCTGATTCTCAACATCGACCGCACGCTCCAGAGTGTCATGCAGGATACGTTGCAGGCCAAGATGGATGAGGTGGAAGCACAGTGGGGTGTAACCATTGCCATGGATCCTCGTGACGGAGCCGTGCTGGGATTGGTGAGCCTGCCTTCCTATGACAACAACATCTTTGCCGAACAAGTCGATTTGCCAGCCTATCAAAAATTGGTGGATGACAACCGTAATCCGCTGATCAACTATGCAATCGGCGGTCTCTATCCACCGGGCTCCACCTACAAGCTGGTCACGGCGTTGGGTGCATTGAGCGAAGGGGTTATCGAGCGCAACACCCAAATTGTTGATAACGGACCGCTGCTGTTGCCCAACCAATTTTTCCCCGATGATCTGAGTCAGGCCCAGCCCTTTGTGAGCTGGAACCATCGACTGGGAATCGTGCACGGTGCAATGGATGTAACCGAAGGTCTGGCCCTTTCCAACGATATCTTCTTTTACTGGATCGGTGGTGGATACCCCAAAGCTGAGTTTCGTGGGCTCGGCAACAAAAACATGGTCAAGTGGGCCGAGTTGATGGGCTACGGTGAACCGACCGGAATTGACCTGCCGGGCGAAGTGGGCGCAATCGTTCCCGATGACCAATGGAAACGCCAGGTCTATGCAGAAAGCTGGACCACCGGTGATAGCTACAACACGTCGATTGGACAGGGGTTTGTCCTGGCAACACCCCTACAGGTGTTGGTGAGCACCGCGGCCGTCGCCAATGGTGGCACGGTCTATGCACCACAAGTGGTCCATCAGATCCGCGATGCCAACGGAGGGTTGCAACGTGATTACAGCCCCAAAGTGGTCCGCCAGTTGCCCGCCTCTACAACTGATATTCAGGTTGTTCAAGAGGGCATGTGGGCGGCCGTCAATGGACCACGGAACACAGCCAGCGGGGCGCAACTGGCAGAGATCACGGTTGCTGGCAAGACAGGCACCGCCGAGTTTTGTGAAATTGTTGAAAAAGAAGATAATCCAGAAGAGAAGGATTGCCGGCGCGACGACGAAGACAACTTGCCAACCCACGCATGGTTCGTCGCCTACGCGCCCTATGAAGATCCAGAAATTGCCATTGTCACCTTTGTCTACGATGGTGGGGAAGGCTCTGCGGCCGCGGTACCTATTGCCAGAGACATCCTGGATGCCTATTTTCATGAAATTCGGCCCAGATAGCCGGTGCTGCTCGCTCTAGTACTGTTGGGCGTAAATACCACGGCGGTAAATAAGCCCTAGCTACTTGAGTGAAATGGGTAAGTTTGCTATCGGCTTATCTACGCCGGGATGTACTAATTTACTGGACCGTAGCGCCCAAATCAGCGACAGGTGGCGCTGCTCTCCATTTCGCACCTGATATCAGTTTAGAAAGCAGGTACATTGATGCCGCCGTTGGGAAAGTCACAATCAGAAAATCCACGCAAACCGTTCGATTTGAAAGATCGTCATCGTGGCGAACAGGTTGACGCTGTTCGCTCGAAGATCGCGTCTTTGATGGATGGTGTGACTGAGAGCCAGAACAGGGCCCAGCGAGCGGAAGCAACCGCGCCGCCAACAACGTCGCCAACAACGCCGGTAGATCGCGCTGGCTCAACCACAGATCCAGCAGCGGATGAAGCAACAACGCCACCCGAGACAGCGTCCATCTATAGCAACGTCCCCCCCGTGGATACAGCTGGTGATGCCATCGCCCGCAACGGCTTTCATCAAGCGCCCACTGACACCCAGCCCAGCGCGGTCACGGCCGAACAGTCCGAGTCTCAGTGGGGCTCTCTTGGCGAGGAACCCGACCAGTGGCCACGTCGGCCCGGCTACCAGCCAGAGGCGCCGGGCGAACGTTCTCTAAACGAACAAGCCCCACCCGCGCCAGAACAGTCCGATCAGAATGAAGCGCTTGGTCACTCCGATGGCTCTCCGCCCATGGCGGGCGAAGAGCGATTCGAGCCGCGTCCCCACACCATCTCCGAAGAGAAGGCGACACTGCACGCCACCCACAGCGATGGAGGCGAAGACGCACCCCCGGTGAATTCCCACTATGTAACACCGGATGCAAAACCGGATGCAAAACCGGATGCAAAACAGAGTGCCAGCAACCATCCGATCAACATCAAAGGGCGTTCGGGCGGAATCTTAATTGAAGTTGGCAGTGGTTCGTGGCCAGATCTGATGGCGGCACTCACCGACCGTTTGGCGGGCGCGGGCAACTTCTTTCGCAACGGCAATGCTGCACTGGATCTGGCCGACCATCAGCTCGCAGAGACGGAGTTAAATGAGCTGCATCTTTTGCTCCAGGAACAGGCGCTGGAGCTAGTGTTGATCCGCACGTCATCACCGGAAACGTTTCAGGTGGCGCTGGAGATGGGACTATCGGCGCAGCTAGAAGCAGATGAGGGTACCACATCGGCCACCGCGCAGCCGGCGCTCTCTAATTTGCTGCAAGATCACCACTTCGTCTACGCTGGCCATTTGCGCGCCGGACAGGTTTTGCAGCGCAACGAACATATTCTCGTTATTGGCGATGTCAACCCCGGCGCAACGATCATTAGCAACGGCGACATTTTGGTCTGGGGCCATCTGCGTGGGGTGGCCCACGCCGGTGCCGGTGGCGACGCAGGTAGCATCATCTGTGCACTCAGCCTGACGCCGGTTCAGATTCGCATTGGCGAGTTCATTGCCATTGCCCCCGAACCAGCGAAGCCAAAGCGTTCTTGGGGGCGGACCAAAACACCGGTAAAGCAGCCAGAGATCGCGTATTTGGCGGGCGACCGCATTAACGTTGAGCCGTGGGATGCAACCAAATTCGGTGGCATCGCTTCGTTTCGACGACAATCATAGCGAGCGCACAGTGGCAGTGCTTTGTTATAGTTTCGCACTCGCGCTGTCGGCAGTGCTTTGTTATAGTCTCGCACTCGCGCTCTCGGCAGTGCTCAAGGACAGAATTGGCTCACAATGGGTGGAAAAATTGTGACGGTTACCTCCGGTAAGGGAGGTGTGGGAAAGACAACAACCACATCAAATCTGGCTGCGGCCTTGGCCAAGGCCGGACGTCGCGTCGTTGCAGTGGATGCAGACATTGGGCTACGCAACCTCGATCTGGTGATGGGCTTGGAAAATCGCATCGTCTATGATTTGGTTGATGTGGTGGAGCGACGGTGTGATTTGAACCAAGCCCTGGTTAAGGATCCACGTGCCGATTTTCTCTACTTATTGCCAGCCGCACAGACGCGCGACAAATCAGAAGTGAGCCTTGACCAGATGGTGCAACTTTGCGAGATCCTGCGCCAAAACGCTGATTACGTGCTGATCGATTCACCCGCTGGCATTGAACATGGCTTCCAAGCAGCCATTGCCCCGGCAGATCTGGTGCTCATTGTGACAACATCGGATGTGAGCGCCCTGCGTGATGCCGATAAGGTCATCTATTTGTTGGAACGCGACTGGCAACGACCGCCCGGCCTGATTCTCAATCGCTACAATCTCGATCTGGTGCGCAGCGGCGAGATGCGTGACATCGATGATGTGCTCGATATTCTCTCGATTGATCTGCTGGGCGTTGTCCCGGAAGACCACCGGATTCTGCTCAGCACCGACCGCGGCATGCCCGCGGTCTTTAACCGGCGGCTCTACGTGCGCAAAGCGTATCGCAACATTGCCCAACGACTCATGGGCAACAACGTGCCGTTGATGAACTTTCGTCCGAGTGCATTGCGTAAACTCTGGTTTCGTCTTTTTGATCGTTAGTTGCTTGCCGGTTGATGCGGCAACGCTACCCTACTGCTTATGATTGATCGACACTGCTTATGATTGATCGACAAAGTACGTGGCGCAATTTTGATTGGCCACTTTTGATTGCCGTGCTCATTCTCTGCGCTGTCGGCATTGGCATGATCTACAGCGCGACATTTAACACCGTCGATCTCAACGACTACTGGTTACGCCAGAGCGTCTTTACGGTCATGGGGATTGTCGTGCTTTTTATCGCCGCGGCCATCGACTATCGCAACCTGGAAATGCTGGCCCTACCGGCCTTTCTGCTCTTTGTCGCTTCACTGGTTGCCGTCTTTCTCTTTGGCACCGATCAAGGCACTGATTCGCGTCGGTGGCTCGATGTGGGCTTTGCGCTCATTCAGCCGACCGAAGCGGGCAAATTCCTGCTGATCATCTTCCTGGCCTGGTATCTCAGTTGGTATCGCGAATATATGGACCGGCTGCCCTATCTCGTCATCGCGCTGATCTTGCTGCTGGCGCCCCTGGCTCTGGTCTACACCCAGCCCGACCTGGGCATGACCATCACCTATGCCTTTATCGGTAGCACACTCATTCTTGTTGGCGGAATCCGCTATTGGCAGCTTGGGCTCATGAGTGGCGCGGCGGCAGTGGGTCTGCCATTTTTTGGCTCCACGCTCAAGGGCTATATGTTGGCGCGCATCTGCATCTTTCTGGGCGAAGATCGCATTCCCTCGATCCGTGGCCTGCTACCCGCCGATCCACCGCAAGAGTGTACCGACCCCCAAGCCTTTCAAGACGCCATTTACAATGTGGAGCAAGCGCTGATCGCGGTTGGCTCTGGTGATTGGATGGGGCAAGGCTGGGCCCACGGCAGCCAAAATCAGCTTCACTTTCTCCGTGTGCGCCACACTGATTTCATCTACAGCGTAATTGCCGAAGAGTTGGGGCTCGTTGGATCCGCGCTGATCTTGTTGCTGCTCTTTTTCGTGGTATGGCGGCTGCTCAACATCGCGGATCGGGCTCAGGATCAATTTGGACGGCTCATTGCCACGGGTGTTGCCGCAATTATCTTCTTTCAAACTTGTGTCAACGTGGGAATGAATCTGGGCATTATGCCGGTCACGGGGCTAACGCTCCCCTTCATCAGCTACGGTGGCAGTAGTCTACTCTCGATGATGTTTGCCGTGGGCATGGCCGAAAGCGTGGTCATGCGCCACCGCAAGATCGAGTTTCTCTGATCAACTTCGCTAACGCCCTTCTCCTGCTCCCGGTTCGCCAATGTAATCGATCCGGTAGACAACACCCGTCGCATAATCGCCGACCACCAAGCTGCCGGCCGGGGTTGTCGTCATGGGCAGCGGACGGTCGAGCCCGGCCACAAAGACGGAAGGCACCCCGCGATAACTCGTTTCCCCCGCACTTTCCACCGCCTGCAGCGCAATGCGCTCCACCGTGTGCCCCACCACCTCTTCGCTAAAGACCTGTCCAAAGAGCGAAACGTAGAGCGTGCGGTAGTCCGTGGGCCACGCCGGATTGGTGACGTAGGCCAATCCACTGGCACTGGCATGCGCAACAACAGAATAGATGGGGCCACTGTAGGGCTCGCCGGCAGGGCCGTCACCATCCGCATCTGTCACCGCACCAAATTGAGCGGGAAAGCCATAGTGCTGTTGCCAGCGAATGTGATTCACCTCATCGGGGGCATCGTTGAAGTCGGGGCCATTTTCGCTGGCAAAGAGTTGCCACGCAGTTGCGCCCGTGGGCTCTGATGGGTCAACGGGGACAGGTGCCCACAACACCATGTAGGGATTGCGATTGCCGCGGCTGACACTTTCCAGATCCTCGATCCCTTGCCCGGTACGGGGAAAGCGCAATACCTGTGCATTCCATTCCCCACCGATCTCCAAATCTTCCGTCGATCCCAAGCCAAAGTAGATCCAGTGCGCACCGGCTTCGCCCGTGAATGGATCGGGATCCGGATTCCAGGCCAGACCATTGTTCTGATGGCGCCCCCACGGCAGTCCAGCGAGACGAGTTTCACGGCGGTCGGCCACACCATCACCATTTTCGTCTATGGTGCGGATGAGGGTGCCACGTCCACCCACCCAGACCGCGCCATCAATCGGATCCGGCAGCAGCCCCACCACTTCGGCAAAGCCGGTGGCATAGAGTTGGCGCTCTTCGTAGCTACCATCGCGATCTACATCGCGATAACGCCAGATGCGTCCGCTCTGCGTGCTGGCCCACAGCAGCGCTGCCCCATCGTCATCAGCTTTGGCCCCAGCCACTGTAAAGGCAAGTTGGGTCACTTCGCGCAGCCCAGTTGCCATGGCCGTTGCACGGAATCCCGTCGGCAAGACCAATCCCGCGGCCAACGTCTGCGCTTCTGCATTGGGCAAGATCGTCTCTTGCCACACCGATGCAAATTGCAAACTCAACAGGGTCAGTTCACCGCTCATGGCGGCCCATTCAAAGACCAGCTGAATCGCATTAATCGCGGAAAAATCGGGCCACGCTCCTTCGTCATCACGAATCTCGCGCAGCGGGATTGCAATGGTCTGTTCGGTTTGTGCTGCATCCGCCACAAATCCATGGGCTTTTAGCGCCACGGCCACCCGCCGTCCCGAACGCTCCACCAAATATAGATTGGGGGCGAGGGTGCCCCGTTGTCGAAGTTGCAAAAGTAGCGTCTCGTTGCCGGTGAGCTTGCCGCTGAGCGACTGCGCCGCCTCTGCAAAGTGCAGTTGCCAACGCGCGAAGCCACTGCCATCGGTCGTCACCTGTAAATGGGGTGCCGTGGCCACCGCCTCACAGCGAAATTCCACGCCGGTTGAGTGGTCACAGTCAGCCGCCGTTGCCGCCAGTGCCAACAGCTCTCTGTCCACCAATGCCAACGGTTGCACGGTCTGCTCTTCAGCGGGGGTGGCGGGCACGGTGGCCACTGTCGCGGCCGGGGCCGGTCTGCGCGCGCTCCGTGCCCCACAAGCTGCCAACAGCGGGAAGAGCAGCAGTACGAACAACAACGGCTGCCAACGATCTATTTTAATAGCCAAGAGATATTCTCCATCCTCAACGTGGCTCATACCCCAGCAGTCATCGGCAGTTTCGCCGCTATTGCCAGGGCCAATCACGCATTGTACACGACCAACCAACAGTTGTTCATACGCAGGTTGGGACTGCTGCACAGCAGTTTTCCACAGAGTTGTTGCTGGGGCAAATTTATCCGACAACAGCATTTGGTCCACGGCCCGGCACATGTTACCATGTTGCGGCATAAAAAGTGTGACAGAGTTACCGTGTGTTGAACCCAGGTTCGCACTTGTGTCAGCCCGGTAAAGAATGTAGCAGTGAGTGCTGTAGCAGTGAGTGCTGTAGCAGTGAGTGCTGTAGCAGTGAGTGCTGTAGTAAATACAGTAGCGCGCTGACAGGTTGAGGTTGATGTGCAGATGAGGGATGGGATCAATGTAGTGGGACGCAGGGCGCTTGGGCTAGCCACGCTCTTGGTTGGTCTGGCCTGTTTCAATGGTTCGCTTGTACAGGCGGCAACAGCGCCAGCGCCGTTGAACCAGAGCAGCGGCGACCCGCTCGTCCTAGCCTTTTATTACACGTGGTTCGATGAAAATACCTGGAACTACGATCAGCTGAGCGACCTCCCGGCAGAGCCCTACGTGAGCCGGGATCGGGGGGTAATGGGGCGTCATATCGATCAGGCGAAGGCCGCGGGCATCGATGCCTTTTTGGTGGCGTGGTATGGCCCCGGCGGCGCAACCAATCAGACGGAGCCAAATCTAACGGCCCTGCTGGAAGAAGCCGCGGCCCGGCAGTTTAAAATTGGCATTCTTTTTGAGAGTGATTCGCCGTTCCTCGGGGGCACCGATGCCGTGGCTGGTGCGCTACAACACGCGCTGAGCGTACATGCCAGCCATCCCGCTTTTTTGCGTGTGGATGGCCGACCTGTCATCTTTTTTTGGCGCCCCACCATCTATGGCACAGCCAGCTGGCAACAAATTCGCGGTCAGGCTGATCCGGGCTACAGCAGCATCTGGATTGCTGAAGGGGTGGATACCGCCTACCTTTCAGTCTTCGACGGCCACCATCTCTACAGCAACACCTGGAACCCACCCACTGATCTCACCTATACCAACCAGAAATTTGCGCGGCTGGTGCAACAGGCTGGCCAAACCCATGGCAGCCGCAAGCTGTGGGTTTCCACGGTGATGCCTGGCTACAATGATCTGCGGATTCGGCCTGGCAGTGGCTTTGCCAACGACCGTGAAGGTGGCGCGTATTATGAACGTTCGTGGCGAGCCGCCATTGCCAGCCAGCCCGATTGGGTGGTGATCACCAGCTTTAACGAATGGCCCGAAGGTACCTATATTGAGCCAAGCGCGGCCTTTGGCGCGCACTATTTGGGATTGACCGCTGCGTGGAGCGCACAATTCAAAGCGCGGGGCGCCCAGGCTGGCATTGGTGCTGCCGCCGCGCCGGCAGTGGCCACGGTGCCAGAGCCGACCGCCACGCCGGTCCCCACCCCAACCCCATATCCAGAACCAGCAGCGCCCACGGCTTTCGTACAGGCAACGGTGCTGAACCTCCGCGCTGGCCCCGGCACGGAAACCCATGCGATCGTGGGGCAGGCGGTGCTCGATCAGGCCCTACCAATTACTGGCCAAAATCTAAGTGGTGACTGGTGGCAAGTGCGAGTTGAAGCAACCGAGGCTTGGGTATCGGGTGATTACGTCCATGCCGCCGGGCCACTGGAGACCGTGCCCATTGTGCAGCCTGCGCCCGCTGCTCAAAGTGACATTGCCAAGACCCTGAGCATCAGCACAGGTACAGAGACTGTCGACGCAGAGATAGATGATACTGGCACCAGTACCGGCACAGCTACCGTCTCCGGTGCGGATGCAGCTGTGGCGGCGGAGCTTTCGGCTGTGGAAACAGTGACCGCGGTTGTGCCGATTTTGGTCCCAACGGCTGCTCCCGCAATCGCCGCCCAGGTTGTTCTCACCACGACAGATGCAGCTTCAACCTATCAGCCCTACCTGTCACGCGAGCAGTAGCACCCAACGAAGGTTCACCCAACGAAGGTGTAGCTGACTATTCAGCGATAGAGTGTCACAACGCTCACTGTGCTCGGTCTACTGTGTTCGGTCTACTGTGTCATCCCGTGGCACGCAACGGGCTTCAGCTCTGTTTGGGGGTGAATGGGGATGAATACGGTGTTGACGAGCTTGCAACGCATGCAGGTTTTCTCAAAGTGAGATGCACTCTTTCACCCATCGATTTTGAACGCGCACTTACTACACGCTATTTATAGATTCGAGAGGAAGCAAGTTATGACCCAACTGGTGACATCTTCCGGGGCAACAGGGGCCCAGTCCGCTGAAGTGCCACAGGCGCTCCACGGTGATATTGAACGTGTGCTGTTGAGTGCGGAAACGATTCAAGCACGTGTCAAAGCATTGGGCCAAACCATTAACGAACAATATCGCGATAGTGACCTGCTGCTCGTTTCGGTCCTCAAAGGCAGCCTCATGTTTATGGCCGATCTGATGCGGGCCATTGAAATTCCCCATGAAGTGGATTTCATGGCCACCAGCAGCTACGGGGCCGGTGTTACCAGCAGCGGGGCCGTGCAAATCCTCAAGGATCTCAATGTTTCCATCGAGGGCCGTCACATTGTTATTGTGGAAGATATTATTGACAGTGGACGTACGCTGAGCTATCTGCTGCGGATCCTGCACCAGCGCAACCCGGCCAGCATTCAGGTGATCACATTGCTCGACAAACCGGATCGCCGCGAGGTGGAGATCGATGTAGACTGGGTTGGATTTGCAGTGCCAAACCATTTCGTCGTTGGCTATGGGCTCGATTACAACGAAAGATATCGCAACCTGCCCTACATTGGCATTCTCAAATCGCACATCTATAGCGAAGCCGAAGATGAGTTGGCGTAATCAGCACAGAGCCCTGACGTGGTTGCACCACATCAGCGGAGTGTGCCATCGACACGTCGCGGCAGTAGCACTGTTGCTGTTGCTAGCGGGGCTGTTGCCGCTGGGGTCGTCCGCGCTTTATGCACAGCAACAGGTGGGAACCTACACTGTGCAAAGTGGCGATACATTGGCACTCATTGCCACGCGCTTTGGGGTACCGCTCGAAGCGCTGGTCACGCTCAACAACATTCAAAATCAGGACTTAATCGATGTTGGGCAGACACTCCTGATCCCAACGGCTGGTGCAACCGTCGACGCGCTACCGGTGAGTGCGCTACCGGTGTCTACTGTGCAGGCCCGGCCCGGGGAGACGCTGGCTGATGTGGTGCGGCGGCTGAACCAGGATCCACAGGTGCTCACGGCATTAAATCCACTGAGCATGACCACGCGTCTATTTCCCGGACAGCCCGTTGCAATTCCGCGACACCAATTCCCCACGCCAACCAACCGCTTTGGAGCCATTCACCACATCGAATTACCCGCCACGCTGATCCAGGGACGGAGTGGCAGATTGGCCATTCAAAGTCGTCGCCCGCTCTCGCTCACTGCAACGTGGAATGGTCTGCCCTTGCCTCTCATGCCCATTGACGCAGAACCGACTGAGCAACTGGCGCTCTTGCCCGTTCCCGCGCTCCTTGCGCCAGCCCCATACACGGTAACCGTTGACTACGTGGCCAACGATGGCACGCGGTTGCAATGGGCTCAATCCATCGAAGTGGTGGCGGGTCCCTATGCCAGCCAAGAGATCATCTTGCCAGAAGAAAAAGGGGGGCTGCTCGACCCAGAGATCGGTAAAGAGGAGTTGGCCCTGCTCGTGAGCATCTGGTCAGAAGTTAGCCCAACTCGTTGGTGGGGTGCGGCGTTTGGGCGTCCCATTGCAGCACAGTACGCCACCACGAGCCCCTTTGGGACACGCCGCAGTTACAACGGTGGTCCATACACCAGCTACCACTCGGGGCAGGATTTTGGTGCCCCAGATGGGGTGCCAATCGTGGCACCGGCGGCCGGTAGCGTCGCGCTCGCCGCGCCGCTGCAGATCCGTGGGAATGCAATCTTGCTGGATCATGGCCAGGGGGTCTTTACCGGTTATTGGCACTTGAGCGAACTTGCAGTCGCGGTGGGGCAGCAGGTGGCAGCAGGTGATCTGCTGGGCAGCGTCGGGACAACCGGTCTCAGCACTGGTTCCCATTTGCACTGGGAATTGCGCATTTATGGCATTGCCGTTGATCCCATGCAGTTCATTGAAGAGCCTTTCCCCACCCAATTCATCACTCCTGCAAATGTCATACAGAGCGACAAGTAGAGCCACCGTGGGCAGCAGCACCAACGGCCAGCAACACAAAAAAATTGCGTGGCCCGCGGGCCACGCAATTGAGATGCTAATCAGAAGAGCCGTGTAGATTCACTGCGACTATCGCGCAAACTACTCTTCGACTTCTTCTTCGCCTTCTTCGTCCTCACCACCAACCAATTCTGGCTCGATGGCATCTTCCACTTCGGCAGTCTCTTCGGCAGCTTCCAGCTCTTCTTCGCTGCGGGTAACGATTAACGTGAAGACTGCCTCATCAGCCTCGTTGATGTACTCCACACCTTCTAGCTGTGGCAGATTCGCAACGATAATCGGCTCTTCCGTTGTCAACTTGGTAATATCCACTTCAATGTTTGCGGGCATATCCGAAGGCAACGCCTCCACCGTGATCTGGTCAAGCGCTTGATAGACCATCAGACCCACGGCCATAGCTTCCACTTTGCCAGTCGATTGCACGGGAATGCTCACCTGCTGTTTCTCAGTCAGATCAACGGCATAGAAATCAACGTGCAGGGGACGGTGAGTAACAGGATGGCGTTGAATATCACGGATCAACACATCGTGTATTTTGCCACCTTCGACATCAACTTTGACTAACTGCGAAAAGCCAGCACTGTGCAGCACACGCTCAAAGCTCCGTTCTGACACCTGCAAGCTCACCGCTTCTCTTTGGGCTTTGCCATACACAACAACGGGCACGATGCCTTGGCTGCGCAGTTGCCGCACTTTGCGCCCCACCAAATCGCGAGGCTGTGCAGCCAAATTTATTTCGGCCATGAATAAACTCCTTCAAATAATTTTTTTTCACGCGCACGACAGTACAGTAAATACTTGTTCTGAAATTCTCTGCGTCGACATAGCCAACTCGAGGTACTTTAAGCACCACAACCGAATTCCAGAATAGGCCCTAACTATTGCGCGCCAATAGTCAATCGTGATCCTACCAATAATAACCGCAGATTTCGCAGATGCCAAACGCGGAAGCATGTAATCTGCAAAACCTGCGGTCTCAATTTGAATGTGTGTAGATCTGTTTTCCAGCTGCGTTGAGAAGCGATCAGAGCATCAGCCAATCATGGCAGGCAACCCCAATCTGAGCCACGTCTTGGCTACCCTGCCGGAACAGCGGCTAAACAATTCGCTGGCAGCCAGCCACCGTGGTCTCTCATGGTAAAGTTAGCTCTGTTTGAAAACGGGAGTGTTACCCCTTTGGTAGGCCGTTAAAAAATTTACCGTTTTCACGCCAACCGCACGATAGCTTTTGTGACTCCTCTTGCCCACGCTACTGTTCTGATGAAAAAAGCTTCGGCAAGAGATATTTGCCCAGTAAAATGGTTGCGGCAAAACCGATGCCCATGGCCAGTGCGGCCACGGGGGTCAACACGGCACGGATATTGCCTTCCACATGGGCAGCCACCAGCGCAAATGTGTGCAGACCATCAGCACGCACATTTTGTGCAACCATTACCGGCGTGGTGACATCATCCAACACGACATCCCGGGCAACAACCGCGCCCAGTGCACTTTCGCGTGCATCCAGCGAATGCGAACGCACAAAGCCCGCGGCCGATTCTTCCATTTGCAAGGCATTGGCGTGAACCACACGGGCGGCAGAATGGCGCATGGAAACCTGCCCAGCCTCCACAGCGCCAGAAGAGGTTTCATTGAGATCAACGGAGGTACTGTTCAATGTCCGACTAAGTTCGTCAGCAATCGCTTCCAGTGGGTTGTCGTACGAATTGTACAGATGTTCATCCATGAGTGATTATTTCCTATGTTAATCAAGTATACGGAACCGGGTCCGCGCTATTATCCAAGGCGGCTGTTCAACATTCTGATGAACGCCAATGGCAATAAAGGGTGAGCGGTCTCTGAATTGAATCTGTTCCGTATCACAGGGGCGGCCGAAGTAAGATGGAAGCAAAGGGAGATTGCGTATAGAGAAACTTGCAAAAAATCCCCTTGCAATCGTAAATTAGTGCTTGGCCATTATACTGGAGAGAAGAGCGCTGGTCAACTCCCCAGACGCTATTGACCCAGCGGGCGCGTCATCTGAAAACTTAAAATTTTGTTCATCTGATTCGCATCGCTCTCACCAAAGCAGCAGCGCTACCTGAGTAAAGCAAATTTCATTTAACAGAATTCGTTTCGGCCCTACAGCTGTAAACAGGACAATTGTTGCCAATTTTGGCAAGTTATGGCTGTAGAAAATCAGCAAAATAGCTAATCTGTTCGGCAGTGTCTATCTGCAAACAGAGCGTGATTGTTGCGTTTTTGTTCATTGAGGCCAGATCCCATACAATAGCAGATCACGTTATTTCTCTATGCGAAAAACACTTCTAATAAAACCTGCACGCCTCTCGTCGACATGGTTCTGCTGGCTCACCGCACTCGCAAGCGCCCTGCTCGGCGTTGGCTGGTTGCTCCTTTTTTGGCCTGCATCCCAACAGCCCATCGAGCGACAGCTACTTACCACAGAGACCCCTTTTCTGCGTGGACCGCTCGTCGCGGCAATGGATAGCAACGCCTTTACTTACAACCCGGGTTGGCAGATCTCCCCCCGCGGCGCCGACCCCGTGGAACCGGCAGACCCGTGGCAGGAACCCGCGGGCGTGCTCTCCTTTGCGTACCAAGGTAGCGAGTTGGCATTGGCATTGGCCGTGGGCAATTACTGGGGCTATCTCTATGTAACGGTCGATGGTCAACCGGCCAATGGGTTGCCGTTGATCCGGGGCAACAACAACAGCCAAAATCAACCGGCTGGCTACCGGACTTTTTACGTCCCCACGGCACAAGGAATCGATGGCCCCTCAACACAGTGGATCATGGTCCACCGTGCGAGCGATCCCACGGCCCTTCACGATGTGCGGATTGAGGTGTGGCGCAGTTGGGGCCAACAGCCCTTGCGCGGCGTGGCCGTGGACGCGGGTCCACCCACCGCCATGCCACTGTGGCCTGGCACACTGCTGGTGCTGATTGCGCTGGGCAGCACGCTGCTCATCCTGTCCCGTGCCATGCTGCCACGGCTCGAACAACCAGCCACGGGGCGACGCTGGTTGGCTTCGCTGCACCGGTTGGGCCAGCGACTTCTCTTCCCCAATTGGGCACAGGCAACCGCGCCGGTCATGGCTGTGCTCGGCGGCCTGTTGATAGCCATTGCGATATGGCTGGAACTGTGGCCCGTCACGTGGATTGGGCTTGCGCTGCTCGCATGGGCTGGGTTGCAACGACCGGCGCTCTGGGTGAGCACGCTGCTCTTTGCGCTGCCCTTCTATTTCCGCCATCACCTGCCCTTGCTACCCAACCGAGCCCTGGGCATTGTTGATGTGGGGGTGCTGGTGGGGCTCGGTTTGGTCTCGCTCCATTGGCTGTTTACCAAGCGGCCGACGGCAAAGGCATCACCACCTCCTCGCACCAGCCGCGAACGCTGGCCACAGCGCACGGCGCCCATGACCATGCTATTGCTGCTGCTTGCGGGCTGGGCACTGATCACAACAGCGGAGGCAGCGCAAGTGGCCGTTGCCCTGCGCGAATGGCGCACGATCTTTCTCACCGCGCTGCTCTTTGCGGCCACGCTCCATCTACTCTTTCAGGCGTCCAGCAACAGCAGCTCCTCCCGGCTACTTGCGGATCAACAGTTGATGCTCGCCGGCTGGCTTTTGGGTGGCACAGTGGTGGCAGCTGTTGCGCTCTGGCAATATGCCAGCGGCACGTGGCTGATCCAGGCCGAGGGGGTTCAGCGGGTGCGCGGATTTTATGGCTCGCCCAACAACCTGGCTCTCTATCTCGAGCGCACGGTCGCTTGTACGCTGGCACTGGCGCTCTTTCCCCACCATGAGAAGCGACAGTGGCTCTGGTTGTGCGCGGCGATAGTACAGGCGGCTGCACTATTGTTGACCTTTAGCAAAGGAGCGCTGTTGCTGGCACTACCGGCCAGTTTCGGTCTGCTTTTCGTGGGTGGATTCTTGCTCTTGCGCAGACGGGGTAGTTCGCTGCGCGCGCTCTGGTGGTTGGCGGGATTGGGGCTGCTCATGGTGGGCGCGCTGCTGCCCTTTCTGGCCGCGGAACGTTTTCAACAGTTATTCAACTTTGAGGGCGGAACGGGCTTCATTCGGCTGCAACTCTGGCGCAGCAGTTGGGCCATGGCGCTCGACCATCCGTGGCTGGGCTTGGGGCCAGATAACTTTCTCTACGCCTATCGCAG
Organism: Caldilineaceae bacterium; assembly: GCA_965228585.1. Classification (GTDB taxonomy): domain Bacteria; phylum Chloroflexota; class Anaerolineae; order Caldilineales; family Caldilineaceae; genus JAHBVH01. The sequence goes on along the minus strand of CBDDHX010000001.1, from coordinate 1,554,769 downwards.
CCATTACATGCTGCCAGCAGCCTGGCAAGAGCCCAACCTCAACCATCCCCACAATTGGCCGCTCGACTGGTGGACTCGTCTGGGGCTGCCGGGTTTGATCTTCGCGCTTTGCTGGTTTGGCCTGATTTTGTGGCGGCAATGGCGGGCGCTCTGGCAGCGAGAGACCGGAGTGGTTGCGCTGGGACTACTTGCCACAACGGTGGGCGCGCTCGCCCATGGTCTGATCGATGCCAGTTACGCCCTCCCCGATCTCATGTTGATCTGGGTGATGGTCAGCTATCTGCCCGTGGCGGCCAACCGACCCTAGCGCAGAATCTTCGCGATCCCTTCGGCCAGGATAACACTGTTCATTTCACCGATCCAGATGTGGCGAATAATGCCGTTGCGGTCGATGAAAAAGGTCGTTGGCATCCCTTGCACGGCATACGCTTCGCCAACAGCAAACTCTTGATCCATGGGAATGGGAAACGTGAGGCCAAACTCTTCAACAAAGCGGGCGACATCCGCGACCGGTTCGCCCTCATCCACGCCAATGATCTGTACACGCCCCTGATAGCGCTCGGTTGCGGCCTGAAGCGCAGGCATCTCGCGACGGCAGGGGCCACACCACGTCGCCCAAAAGTTCAGGACAACGGGTGTGCCCCGCTCTTGGCTGAGCGTAAATGAGTCACCCGCCAATGTGGTCAATGTGAAATCAGGCGCGGGATGATTGACCGCGGGTTGCGGTGTTGTAAAATCTGGCTGGGCTGCCAGCGGCACACGATTGAGCCAGATCCAAGGCAGACCAAAGAGCAACAGCAGGAACGCAACAAAGTGCCACCTATTCATTGTTCTCATCACCTCCAGTAGAGTTTGGGCAACAGAGTGTGGGCAACAGAGTGTGGGCAACAGAGTTTGGTACCACACCGGACGAATCGTAAACGGTGCCATCGAGTGGGTGCAACGCACGTTGCTGTGGCAGACCTTGCGCCGCACCCTTGCAATCGTGGCGACGTAGATTAGATCACCCGCTCGTTGCCACCATCGATGGGCAGTTGAGCACCGGTGGTTTTGGCAAAGAGCGGCCCCGCCATGGCACAGGCTAACGCAGCCACATCATGCGACGTAATCTCGGCTTTCAACAGATTGTTGCGCTTGTACTCATCCACGCTAATCCCATAACTTGTGGCCCGGCTCGCCAACACTTCCGGCGTCCAGATCCCCGTGTCAAAGACGGCATTGGGGTGGAGCACATTGACTCGAATGCCATCCCCGCCCAATTCCAGTGCGGCAACGCGGGCCAGTTGCGTCAATCCAGCTTTGGCAACGGAATAGGCCCCCGCACCCGGACCGGGTGCGGGCACGTTTTTGGAGGCGATGATGACAATGGCTGGCTCCAGCCCCAATTGCAGATAGGGCGTGGCCTGTTGGATCAGCCGCTGGTGGCTGGTGAGATTCAACGCCAGGCTGCGTGCCCACGCGTCTTCATCCATGGCCGCGATGGTTTGGCTCTTGGGAAAGATACCAGCGTTGCAGAGCACAATATCCAATCCACCAAAATGGCGCACCGTGGCCTCGACCGCGGCTCTGAGTTGCCCGCTGTCGGTCACATCGCAGATCTGTCCCAAAATCTGTTGCGATTCAAATTGGCTGGTGATGGCGGGATTGATGTCCAATGCGGCCACACAGGCGCCCTGGGCCGCCAATGCTTCAACACAAGCTTTGCCGATCCCGCTGGCCGCGCCGCTGACAATCGCCACCTTGGCCTGCAATGGCAAAGAGCGGTTGCCCTGCAACGCGAGCTTGGCCTGCTCCAGCTCCCAATATTCGACTTCGAAGATGGCGAACTCATCTAAAGTTTCCCAACGGTCGAGCGCCTCTGCCTGTTGGATCGCGGTGCGGGTGTGCTCGACAATGTCACCGATGACCGCGGCCTCTTTTACCGTGGGCGCAAAGGCAACCGTGCCGTGGTTGGGCCAAACGGCCCATCGGGGCGCGGGGTCGAGCTTTTTCAGATCGTCCGTGCCATAACGTTTCCGATGGCGGGGTTGATTGCGCTCGAAATAGGCATCGTATGCGACAGCGTAACGCTCGACGGCATCCGCCACATTCTCCGCCTCATTCTCTTCCCCATTCTCCGCCACATTTTCCTCTGCCATAACGAGGGGAATGCGCCGCGTCCGCAGCACGTGATCCGGCGTCAGCAGGCCGCGCGTGGCGATTGTCGCGACATCAGGCTGCCGCGAGAAAGCGACCGCGTCCGCGCTGCCATCCAATTGAGCGATCACTGCGGTACCACGGGCGTGGGCGACCGCGCGCCGCAGGTGGGCCAGCGTGAGCAGTGTTGCGGCGGTCGTTGCGGCGGGTTGGGAGTCGGTTGCGGCAACGTTGGCATGTGCGGCCAGATAAGCTTCGGCCTTGTCCACGATCTCGATGTGCCGTTCGTAGCTGGCGCGTGCATCCTCGGCAAAGGTAAAGACACCGTGATTGAGCAGCAACATGCCATCGAGCGATTGCCAATCAACCTCTCGCGTCAGCTCATATACAGTCCGGGCCAAAATGAAGCCGGGCATGACGTAGGGCACAATAAGCATGTTGGGCCCATAGAGCTCGCGCACGCGCGCCTCGCCATCGGGTGTATTCATGATGGTCACCACCGCGTCGGCATGGGAATGATCCACAAAGGCGAAGGGAATGAGTGCGTGTAGAATCGTCTCAACTGACGGATTGGGCGCGGCGGGATCGAGCAGTGCGCTGCGCAACGTGCGCACCATGTCGGCATCGCTCAGGGTGGTGAGTTCAGCCAAGCGGCGGGCCACATCCAACTGCACGGGGGCAAAGCCAGCTTTTTCAATCGTACCCAAATCCCAACCACTACCCTTGACGTAAAGCACATCCACGGGGTCGCCGAAGATATCGGTCATCTCTGCCTTCACAGAGGTATTGCCCCCCCCATGCAAAACGAGCGCGGGGTCGCGGCCCAACAGCTGCGAGCTGTAGACCCGCAGGCCCAGGGGATCATCGGCAAAGACCGCGGCATCATCTGCCGTCCATTGACTTTTCATTTGAATCCTCATTCACTAAGTATCTGTCCTGAAATTCTCTGCGTCGACGCAACCGGCTCGAGGTGCTTTACGCACCACAACCGAATTTCAGGATGGGCTCTAAGTTTTGGTACGCTCGCAGTCACATATCACTTTCCAAAAGCTGCGGAGTACGGGCTTCCTGGAAGGGGTCACAAGCGGTTTGTCTACCGTAGCACCACTTGACCCCTTCCAGGAAGACGTTGTCTCGCTTCATCCAGTGACAAAAGTGAGATGTAGTTAGTTGGCGCTCTACTTTTTTTACGCTCTACTTTTTTTGACGCTCTACTTTTTTGGCGCTCTACTTTTTGACGCTCTACTTTTTTGACGCTATCGGGATGGCGTGGGCCAGATTAAGCGCTAGCCAGGATTCCCGTGGCGCCAGATGGGAACAACTCCTTTGGGAGGTGTACCTAATGGACTCACGCAACTTGCCGAGAAGACCAAATAATCGCGCTGCCTGCTCTTCACTGACAAGCGCTATTGGATCCGTAAGCTATGTACCTGATTTTCACATTTTTTCAATTTTTTGGCGTGCGTGGTTGCCTCGGCGACGGATTCATCGCGCCCATGCTAGGCAGACCAACGGTGTGCCCGCTGATCCGCATGGGCGGCCACCGCCTGCTCCCACTGCTGACACCACGTAGCGTAATCAGTTAGTACACTGGCGGGATCGCGCCGGCTGCGCACAACAAACGCGGGATGGTAGGGTCGCCCGGTGGGTGTGCCCGTTGCCTGATAACGCAGATCCATGCTCCAACGCACGGTGTCGGTGTTGTTGCGCCCGGAGCTGTGGGGCGTGTGTTTGTGCAAGAGCAGCAGATCACCTTTGCGCATGGGCAGGGTGACAATTGGCTTGCGTGCCAGCAGATCGCCGTGAATGGCGGTACCGAGTCCACGTTTGGTGCGGTGGGGCAACAGCCCCGCGCGGTGTTCATTGGGAATCACCCGCAAACAACCATTCTCTGGCGTTGCATCGACCAGCGGAATCCAGCAGGTCAGAATGAAGTAGGGATCCGCTTCGGCCCAGGTGACGCCAGCATCCTGATGCCAATGGACAACGTGGGGGTCACTCCCGCGCGGGGTGAGGCCATTGGGCAGCTTGGGCCGCACGTGTTGAATTGGGCTACAGATCAACTCTGGCCCCATCAACGTGGTGGCCAGATCGAGCAGGCCGGGGTGGCGCAGAAAGGTAAACAGCGCGCGCCCGCGCTGGTGCATGATATCCAGTTCGGGATAGAGCAGGGCGGTTTCGCGGGCAATGCAGGCCAATCGTCTTGCAAACGGTTGCTCTGCATGGGGGTGGCTCAATTTGCCCGCGGCCACCAACTCCCGCGCGCGCCGGTCGATATAGCACTCATATTCGGCGATGACTGGCGCCAGATCGGTGGTGCTGAAAAAGTCTTCAATCAGCAGATAGCCCTGCTGATGAAACAACGTTATTTGTTCGGGTGACAGCATCTCTTCCCCACTCGTTGCACATTTCGGTGCACATTTCGGTGCACATTTCGTTGCGCATTCAACAGCGGCATACTGGCCCCGCCGCCAATCTCGTCACCAGTGGCCTTATCATACTTTGCCTGATGAGAATCTGCCAAGCGCGCGCGGATGGCGTTCTGCTTCTGCCACTACACGTCGTCCACTACACGTCGTCCACTACACGTCGTTCACGGTCCATCGGTTCGCTATCTCGATTGACAACCCTGTCACCATCGGTTACAATTTGCACATTCTGCCTCTTGGAAAGTTCGGGGTGCATTACACCTTGCGCTCTCACATGTGACGACGCTCCGTTTTCCACAGATGTCCCCGAAGTCGTCGGCGTCAGGTATATGCATCCATGTACACAGGCTCGTCATACTAAGACCCGTAGTACATGAACCCATAGTACATGAACCCATAGTACATGAACCCATAGTATATAGACCCGTAAAGTATCCTCATGTGACAATTCTGCTGGTGTGGTTGCATTGCCAGGCCATCCCCCACGGATCCAGGTGGGATCCCGATGGAGGCTGGCGGCCGCAGTGGTCCGTTGCGGGTCAGCCCGGTCTACTTGCGTGGAAGCAACGGCATGCAAGAGCCCCGCACGAGCTGCAGTTGCGCTCTCATCAGCATTGCTAGCTAGCCAAATAGACGCAGAGATTTAGACCAGATTATAGGCACTTCTCTCGCCAAGTAACTGTAGATTTAACTGTAGATTGCAAACATAAGATTGCAGACATAAAATTGCAAACATAAGATTGCAGACATAGACAATGGAGTAAAGATGGTTCGCTACATCATCTTGCGGCTCATTGGCCTCGTTGGTGTCCTCTTCATTCTGTCAATTTTCACATTTGTGCTCATGCACCAAATCCCCGGTGGTCCCTGGCGCGTGGGTGAACGCCCCTTTACAGAAGATCAAATTGCCGCCCTGCAAGCGCGCTATGGGCTGGACAAACCACTGTGGGAACAGTACGTGAGCTGGATCAGTGGTGTGGTGCAGCTGGACTTTGGGCAATCCTTCCAACATCCCGACGAGACGGTGATTCAGCTCATCAGCCGCACCTGGCCGGTGACGGTTCATCTTGGGCTGATGGCGTTGCTGCTGGCCTTTGGGCTCGGCATTCCCCTCGGGATTATAGCGGCTTATAAACAGAACACGTGGATCGACTATTCGGCCACCCTGCTCTCCATCGTTGGTTTTGTCACCCCCCATTTTGTGTGGGGGATCATCTTTATTCTCGTCTTTTCGCTCTGGTTGGGCTGGTTGCCCACCGGTGGCTGGGAGCGGCCGAGCCAGTGGATCATGCCCACGGTTGCCTATGCACTGGCACCGCTGGCCCTGGTGGCACGCTACACACGTGCCAGCGTGATCGAGGCCATGCATGCCGACTATGTGCGTACCGCGCGCGCCAAAGGGATGCGTGAACAGATGGTGATGACCCGACACGTGTTGCGCAATGCCATGATTCCGATGCTCACTGTCTTTGGCCCCATTATTCCCGATATGATCACCGGCTCGATCTTTGTCGAAGCAATCTTTCGTGTACCGGGGTTGGGCAAATTCTGGGTAACCAGCACCTTCGAGCGCGACTATCCCATGATTATTGGGTTGACAGTACTGTTCGCGCTGCTCATTGGGCTGGTCTATCTGCTAACCGATCTGCTCTATGTCTTTGCTGATCCCAGGATCAAGTTCAAAAGCCATTCATAACGCAACCCACCCTATCCATGCAAGCTCACACAACCGCAACACCAACAGCAACGCCCGCTCCGCCCGCGCGGGGAATCATCACGGCCAATGATCTGGTGCTCACCCGGCCGCCGCGCAGTCTCTACCGCGATGCCGTGCGGCGCTTCTTCAAGAACAAGCTAGCCGTTGTGGGTCTCTTCCTGGTGGTGTTGCTGGCGATCCTGGCCATCTTTGCCGATAATTGGTTTGTTGCGCTGCCGTTGGGGCGTGATCCAGAGCCACTCCTGGCCAGAACGCACTATGACAAAGGGTTTTGGGCTCCCGCGGGCGAGTTTCCCAGCATCGCCTACCCCATGGGGACCGATCTGGTGGGGCGAGACTTCTACAGCCGTATTATCTATGGCGCCCGAGTTTCCCTGAGCGTGGGGATTCTGGCGCAGCTCATTGCAATTTTCGTTGGCGTGCCCCTGGGTGGGCTAGCTGGCTGGCGAGGCGGCACGCTCGATTTTCTCATCATGCGCCTCGTTGATGTCTTTTCGGCCATTCCCACATTGGTGCTGGCCGTGCTCATTATGGCGCGCCTGGGTCCAGGTTTTGGCAACGTCATGTTTGCCATTGGCCTCACCGGCTGGATCGTCATCTGTCGCCTGACCCGTGCCCAATTTCTAACCCTGCGCGAAAAAGAGTTCATCGAAGCCTCGCGCATGGTGGGCGCGGGCACCGGGCGCATCATTCGCACCCACCTGCTGCCCAACGCGCTGGCCCCCATTATCGTGGCCCTCACGCTCGGTATCCCCACCGCGATCTTTGCCGAAGCTGGCCTGAGTTTCCTGGGCATTGGCATCAACCCCCCAACACCAAGCTGGGGACAGATGTTGAGCGGCGACGGGCTGGCCAACATCAACTACTTCTGGCACCTGACCCTCTTCCCGGCAATTATGATTGCCATCACCATGTTGGGATTTACGCTGGTGGGCGACGGATTGCGCGATGCGCTCGACCCCAAAATGTTGCATGAGTCATAGCGCCAAACAAGTCGCAGCGCCAAATAACTCGCTGCGCTGAATAAATCGCAGCGCTGAATAACTCGCAGCGCTGAAATGCATTCATCCACCCAAGTTCGCATAAACATGCTCTCTCGAACACAACTGTCTTTGGTAAGGAGAAATTCCATGCAAAAATTCCGTTCTATCTTCGCCCTGTTGCTGGTGGCGGGACTCGTCCTAGCTGGCTGTGGCGCGCCGGCACCAGCGCCAGCAGAATCGGTCAGTGAACCGAGCGACAGCGCGCCCGCTGCGTCGAGCGGGCCGGTCGTCAACAGCGCCGGTATCGAGCTGCCCGCCGATGCTGCACCAATCGAAGAGCAGGTGCTCAACCTGGCCCAGACTGAGCTCAGCTGGTGGGATTGGAGCTTCACCGCCTATGATCTCATTGGTGGCTCGCTCTGGGCACTGCACGATTCCTGTGTACGGCCAGACAAGGAGTTCAATCCACAACCCTCCGGATGCGAAAGCTGGGAAGTTTCGGAGGATGGGCTGACCTGGACCTTCCAGCTGCCCGAGGATAAAGTCTGGAGCGATGGCACGCCCGTCACCGCGGATGATTGGATCTTCACACTGCAACGCTATGCCCGGCCCGACTATGATTTTGAGTGGTTCTACAGCATGATGGGCATCGTCAACTGGGGTGCCGTCGTGAGTGGCGATCTGCCACCGGAAGAGTTGGGGGTCGAAAAGGTAGATGATTACACCTTCACCGTCACCACGGAACAGCCCGCCCCCTTCTTGATCAAGCAATTTGCTGACATTTGGGTCGTGCCCGCCCACGTTGTCGAGGATCGCATGGCCGATGGCTCGTGGGCCACAGATCCGGAACGCTCTGTTTCAGCGGGCCCCTACAAGCTGGACACCTATGAAAAAGGGGTGAAGATGGAGTTGGTGGCCAATGAACGCTACACCGGCCCCTTCCCCCCGATGATGGAAAAGATTGTTATCCATTTCATGGACCCCAACGTGCGCTTCAACGCCTATCGCAATGGCGAAGTGGACATCATTGGCTATGGCTACGAAGTCGATCTGCCCCCGGCCGCGCTCGCCCAGGCCAGTGCCGACCCAGCGCTGTCAGAACAGTTGGTCAGTTGGCCCAACTTTATCACCTACTATCTCTTCTTTGACACCGTCAACGAACCCTTCAACGACCACAAGGTGCGCCAAGCCTTCAGCCACGCCATTGATCGCGATGCGCTTGTCAATGGGCCGCTGAAAGGCCAGGCACAGGCTGCCTACACCATGAACCCGCCCGGCTTCCCCGGCGAAAGTGTGGCTGAATTGCAGGATGTACAGGCCTATGATCCCGAACGCGCGGCAGCGCTGCTCGCCGAGGCTGGCTATCCCGACGGCGAAGGCTTCCCGTCCTTAACCTTGAAGACACGCAGTGCCTATCCCGCGCTGACCAACGCGGCCGAGGGCATTGCTTCAATGGTAAAGGAAAACCTTGGCATCGAGGTGCAAATCCAAGATCTGGAATATGGTATCTACATGGAACAGCTTGCCAACCAAAAGGGCAATCAGGACGGTGAAATGAACTTTGCGCTGGTACCGTATGAATATGATTTTGTGGATGGGAGCAACCTGCTGGGTGTCTGGGGTGGCTGTGAAAGTGGCGCCACCGAAGCGGCCGACATGCCCGGCCGACACACCTGGTACAACGCCGAGTACAATGCCCTGCTCTGCGAGGCGAACGCCATTATTGGTGACGAAGATCGTCGCAACGAACTCTATCGCCAGGCCGAACGCATTCTCATTGAAGATGTGGCGCTGGTCCCCATCTATCACGGCATCTTCAACGTGATCAAGAGCCCGCGCCTGGCTGGCCCCGCGCTGGAGCCCAATGCCGAGGGCGTGGTCACCTTCCGCGGCTTCCGCTTTAATTCCAGTGAAGGGGAAGTCTACAAAAAAGCGGAGTAACAGAATAGCGTTACCAAGCACGCTGAGCAGTGCCTACTCAGCATCATGAGCACCTTTGTGGCCGGCATCGTTACGGTGCCGGTCACATGCGTGTGATGGCAATACATTAGCAGAACAAGTGAGCTCTGTCCGCAACCTCGCCGCGTCAATCTTCACCCGACCCGTAGCCGACGCCCCCAACGAACTTGCCGACAACTTCAAACAGCAATCAACGATCTAGCAGCAATCAACGATCTAGATGGGTAGTGACAAGAACAATGGCTGAACCAACGCTGAAGGCCGACAACCTCGTGCTCTATAAACAGCGACCGGCCCGCATCATCAACGCGGGGGAGAAGAAGATCGAGATCCAGACCGATGCCGGCCAAACCGTCAGCGTCCGTCCCAAAGATGTGACGTTGCTCCACCGCGGGCCGTTGCGTACGCTGGCCGATCTGCAACCAGCCACGGGCGAAGTATTGGCCGCGTGGGAACTGCTGGCGGGTGAAACCGTTACGCTGGCAGAACTGGTGGAGCTGGCCTTTGACGAAGATACGCCCGCGGCCACCTGGACGGCCTGGCAGTTGGTGACTGAAGGCACCTACTTCAGCGGTACGCCAGAGGAAGTTGTGGTCCATACACCAGATCTTGTCGATGAGATCCAAACGGGCCGCGCAACCAAAGCTGCCGAAGAAGAAGCCTGGCAAGCCTTTCTCGATCGGTTGCAGCAAAAACACCATGCACCGGAAGATGAGCCGCTCTTGGAAGATGTGGTGGCCCTGGCACTCGAAGCGCGAGAACAGAGTCGTGTCTTGCGTGCGCTGGAACGTGAAGAGACGGCACAAAATGCCCACAAGTTGCTGCTGGAAATCGGCTTTTGGGATGAATCGGTAAATCCCTATCCCCAGCGGATGGGCATCACGACCACGCAACCAGATCTGACCTTGCCCGATCTGCCAGACGAAGAGCGGCGCGATCTGACCCATCTCGTTGCGCTGGCAATCGATGATGAAGGCAGCACCGATCCCGACGATGCACTGAGTTGGGATGCGGGGCGGCTTTGGGTTCACATTGCCGATGTGGCCGCACTCGTTGCGCCCGACAGCCTGGCGGATCGAGAAGCGCGCTCCCGTGGTGCCAACCTCTATCTGCCCGAAGGAACCATTCGCATGTTACCCGACGATGCCACTGAGCTGCTGGGGTTGGGGCTGCAAGAGCGCTCGCCCGCACTCTCTTTTGGCATGCGGCTAACCGCGCAAGGGGAGTTGGCCGATATTGAAATTACACCGAGCTGGATCCAGGTGACCCGTCTTTCCTATGCCGAAGCCGACCAACGGCTAGATGAGCCGATCCTGGCTGATCTTTATGCCTTGGCCCAACGCTATTGCACGCGCCGTCGCGAGAACAATTCGGTGGAATTTGCGCTGCCAGAGGTGAAATTGCGGGTGGAGAATGGCGAGGTTTCGATCAAACCGCTGCCCCCGCTGCGCAGCCGCGAACTGGTGCGCGAGGCAATGTTGATGACGGGAGAAGCCGTGAGCCATTATGCCCAGCAACACGAGCTCGCCATCCCCTACAGCACACAGGCTGCCGATGAGGAAGTGCACTCCTTTAGCGGTGAGACCCTTTCGGAAATGTTTGCAATGCGTCGCTTCATGAAGCCAAGCCAGCACAAAAGCGAGCCGGGCCGTCACACGGGCCTGGGCATGGATAGTTATGCCCAAGCGACCAGCCCACTGCGCCGCTACACCGATCTGTTGGTGCACCAACAGCTTCGCGCGCACCTGCGCGGTGCCGAACCACTTGATCAACAGACATTGATGGAGCGCATGGCCGAGGCGAGCATGAGCATGCGCTCCATCCGCATGGCCGAGCGTCTCTCCAACAAGCATTGGAAACTGGTCTACCTGCAGCGCCATCCACAGTGGCAGGGCGAGGGGGTTCCCGTGGTGCAGCATGGCAACCGCAGTCAGGTTCTGATCCCGGCGCTAGATCTAGAAACCGACGTGTACGGGCGTAATGAGTTGCCGCTGGACACTCCCATACAACTCACCTGTACCGGTGTTGACCTACCCACACTCGAAACCCGTTTCCAGATCAGCAAAGAGTAGTCGCCAAATCGACAGCCAACTTCACCCACTCCTCTTGCGCCGCCTCACTCTTCTTGGTGGGTGCCTTGCTCAGAGAGAAACTCATTCAGCGCCCGCACCTTGGCACCGGGCAACCGCACTTCTCTGGTTTTACGCCGAATATACTCTTTCACCTGGTCGGCGCGCAGCACGGGGACCGTGGGCGCGTTTAGCTCCAGCGTGGCATCGCTGTTGAGAAAGACCGCCGCGCCTTCCACCGGCACCGCAGAGAGGTCAACATCATCCGTGCCCGTTGCGCTGTCGCTGCTCAAGAGCGCTTGCATCTTCTGCTGTTGGTCGGCCAATTCGCGGGCGGGATTCCCCACCCCTTCGCGGGCGAAGATCGTGAAGAAGCGACCAATGCTAAATGGCTCGCGCCAGCGGTCGCCGTTGACGATGATCCGGCCCCGATCGCCGCGCACCGCAAAGATCAGCACGCCACAGGGGCCAGAGACGACATATTGGCTCGGCAAGCTATAGGCGTGATAGGCGTACTTGTCATCAAACCCCTTCATGCTTCGCTCTAACATCTGGTCGGGCCGGGCCGCGGTTTTGCTGTTGGGCCACCGGCGAATGGCAAACCGATTGATGAAATAGCTACCAATGCTGGCGGCAATGAAGCCCGCGGGCAGTGCGATGAAGCTGATCAGCGCCCAATATTCTTGGGCAAATGCAATCAGCGCGTTCGGAGCATCGGCGGTAGAGGGATACCAGGTGGGCACGAAGCTGGCCAACATGCCCAAAAAGAGAACCGCCAGCCCGGCCAGACTAAAGCGACGCCCCACCTTTTCCTTGCGTTTGATCTCTGAGGTATTGCGATAAATTTTCATAAGTTCATCAGTTTCTCGTTAATTTTTCTGTGTATTCTGCATTTCCTGTTGAATTTGCCCCAGGATGTCCTGTTCAATGCCTTGTTTGGCAACACGGATGGCGTGGCGAATGGCACCAGCATTGCTGCGCCCGTGGGCAACCACCAAGAGACCACGCAACCCCAGCAGCACAGCCCCACCATATTCACTGTCATCCATGCGATGTCGCACCCGCCGTAGCGCCGCACGGGCCAGAAACGCACCAACCGTGCTAATCGGCCCGCGGGTCAGTTCCTGCATCATCACCTTCTGAATTAATTGTGCGGTAGCCTCGGCTGTTTTGATGAAGATATTGCCGGTGAATCCATCTGCAACAATAACATCCGTCTGCCCCTGCACGATCTCCTTGCTCTCCACATTGCCCTGGAAATTAATGCCCGGGGTTTCGGCCAACAATTTGTAACCAGCAATCACCAGCTGGTTTCCTTTCCCTTCCTCCTCGCCGTTGCTGAGAATACGCACCGTCGGCTCGGCAATGTCCATGACATGTTTGGCATAGATGGTGCCCATGATGGCAAATTGAGGGAAATGCTCGGGGCGTACATCGGCATTGGCCCCCACATCAAGGATCACACAAAAGCCGCGGTCGGTGGGGAAGGGGCATACGAGCGCCGGGCGCAGAATGCCTTTGATCCGTCCGATGCGCAGAATGCCAGCGGCCAACGCGCCCCCCGTGTTGCCAGCGCTGACACATGCTTGTGCTTCACCGGTGCGCACCAATTCACAGGCCACCACCATAGAGCTGTCGGTCTTGGTTTTAACGGCTTGGGCAGGTTTTTCATGCATTTCAATCACTTCGGATGCGGGCACAATCGGTAGCTGCAATCCCTTGGTGTCGTGTTCGGCCAGAGCTTGCCGGATCCGGTCGGGTTGGCCCACCAACGAGACTGTTATGTTGTACAACCGGGCCGCCTCCACCGCTCCGGCCACAATGGCAGCGGGGGCATGATCCCCACCCATCACGTCAAGCGCTATATTCATAGATATGTCTATCTTTCCGTACAGACCTTTGCGTAAGTTAATTGCCTGGGCTGCCGTCCAACTAGCGCTCTAAATCGCGCAGGACCAATGGCAGCCGGGGCAGTAGATCAGAAGCCATGACGCCTGCTTTGCCCAGTTCGGCGGCGCAACGCAGGCCAGCCTGCCCGTGCAACCATGCCCCCGCACAGGCAGCCTCAAACGGCGCCACCCCTTGCGCCATCAACCCCCCGATGATGCCAGAGAGCACATCGCCAGTGCCCGCGGTAGCCAAAGCTGGGGTGGCAATCGGCAGAATGGCCAAACGCCCGTCGGGATGGGCGACGACAGTATAGGGCCCTTTGGCCACAATGATGGCATCCCATTCGGCGGCTTTGGCACGGGCCAGCTCCCAGCGATCCGCCAACACCGCTTGCACCTCTACCCCACAGAGCCGGCTAAGCTCGGCCGGGTGGGGAGTGAGCACGGTGGCTGCGGGCAGCGGGCAGGGCCATTCTGGCAGCAGAGCCAGCGCGTTCAGACCGTCGGCATCGATCAAGGTGGCCGGGAGCGTGCTCCGTTTGGCGAGCAGACGACCGATGAACTGTACCGTGGTTGGCTTTTTGTTGAGCCCACAGCCGACGATCAAGGCACTGTAGCCGGCTAGCGCTTCGAGCAAGATCGGGGCGGCACGTGCATCGATCACACCCTGCTCATCATCCACGCCGGTGGGCAGGGGCAGCCAAGTGGGCTCTGGCAATTTCCCGGCCACCAACGACCAAACGGCTTCGGTGACGGCACCGGTAACCAGCCCCGCGCCCACCCGTGCGGCCGCGCTGCAACTTAGATAGGCGGCACCGGGAAAGTTGTGCGAGCCAACCGCGGCCATCACTTTGCCAAAGCTGCCTTTGTGGCTGTTGTTATCACGTTTTGGCAGCCAGCCGCGCACGCAGGGTTCGTCAATGAGAAAGGTCTGCAGTTCCGTGGCCAATGTGGGGTTGATGCCAATATCGATCACCCGGATCTCGCCGCTGGTTGCTGCGCCAGGAAAGTGATAGTGGCCCCACTTGGCGTGGGCAAAGGTAACGGTGATCGCGGCCGCGATCGTGTGGGGATCCACCGCGCCGGTGTCGGCGTTGAGCCCACTGGGACAATCGACCGCGACGACCGTCCCCGTGCCAGCGGTCAGGTGCGGTTGGATGGCAGTGAGCAACGCCGCCAGCTCTCCCGCGATTGGACGATTGGTGCCGGTGCCGAGCAGAGCATCGACGAGCAGCCAACGGCCGCGCGCGGCATTTCGCAGCCATTCATCCAAAATGGCAAAGGCGGGGTCCTCATCCGCGTGGGCAACCGTTATGTTGCGGTCCACCACTTTTTGGTACTGTTGCTCGTAATCAGCCGCGGGATCAGTGCGCCGTTTCCAGAGATAGACCCGCACGTCCACACCAGCATCGTGCAGATAGCGGGCACAGACCAACCCATCGCCACCATTGTTGCCCGGCCCAACCAATACGAGGACACGAGCTCTCTGCGCGTCCAACGTCAATATTGTTTCTGCCACGCCCCGGCCCGCGATCTCCATCATGGTGGCGTAGCTGTGCCCGGCAGCATCAGCCGCCTGCTCCAACGCCTGCATCTGGGCAACCGTAACCAGCCTTGCGGGGTTCGCCATCGATCGATATCTCCTGTGTAATTCTCTCCTACCAAAGTCTGTCGCCCACGATGAGCGGTTTGCGCAATAGCAACGATTGGCGCAGTTGACCCAGCAACGCGGGCACGCGAGCCACAGCCGCTTCACCACCCACACATTTCAGCGGTGGCTGTTTTGCGCGAGCGCCTGGCCGATCCTGGCGCAAATAAGTCTGGAGCAATTTCTGCCTTGCTAGAGGGGTAACTTGGCCTTATTGACTGCCGAGGTATATACGCCATCCTGTACTAGCGAGCAGGCACTTCGGGCGGTTCCGGGGCGAGCCCCATCTCTTGCAGAATACCGGCCAACGCAAAGTTCTGCGTGACCGCGATCATGCCTGGGTAGAGCAGGACCAAGGGCAACGTCAACCCGGCGCTGATGACGAGTAGAATGCCCTGGAAAAGCAGCATCAAAACAGAATAGAGGGGATGGCGCAAGGCCAGCAAAAATGAGTTGCGAATGGCTAGCTTTACATCTGGCTCATCTTGTTGCCAGATTAGGGGAAAGAGATATTGCCCAGCCATCATAACCAGCAGCAACAGCCAGAGCCATGCAAACCCAATGATGGCGACCCAGCCAGTGCGGTTGAGATAAAAGACGATGTTGAAGATTACGGCCAAAGGCACCAACATGCTGGCCAGAAAGAGCAACCAGCCTTGACGCATATTGGCGCGCAACCCTTCCCAAAAGAAGCTGTTATCGACTCGGCGATAGTTGGCAATGCGATTGGTCGCGTTGTGCATGCCCATTGTCACCGGGCCACCCGTCGCCGTTGCAATCAGAACAACAATTAGCAAAACGGGCAGCAACACCAGCGGGGTGCTGTTGGTAAATAGCTCTGGTGTGAGCAAGGGGGTGATGGCAAATGTCCCCACCAAGATAGTGGGGACCATGCCGATCCACCAGGCAATGCTCAGAAACACACAGAGAAATAGATCTTCATAGGTCGATTTAATAACGCGCCCCATTACCGTAAATGCTTTCATGATCCTCGCTTAGCCTTTGACTTCCCTCGATTTTCGTCATACCCCAACAATGTTGCCAATTGTTTCCTGCTGGTCTTGAGTTGGCACGGGTTCTTGCCCAGATCTCTACATATTTTCTGCCGCGCTTCATACCGTGGGCCATCCCACTGGTTCAATGTACCGTGGGCCATCCCACTGGTTCAATGTACCGTGAGCCATCCCACTGGTTCAATATACCGTGGGCCATCCCACTGGTCCAATATACCGTGGGCCATCCCACTGGTTCAATATACCGTGGGCCATCCCACTGGTTCAATATACCGTGGGCCATCCCACTGGTTCAATATACCGTGGGCCATCCCACTGGTTCAATATACCGTGGGCGTTACCCAAGGATCGAACGGTGAGCGCAGTTGGTTTTTCGATTCCAGCATAGAATGCAGCATGATTGTACATGCACAGAAAGTAACGGGCAAACTACTGTTGCCAGGTAGGTGCATATGGAAAATTGGATTCGGAAAAAATCAATGGCGGTTTCGACCGGGACAATTTTGAGATGCAAGCGTAGCGCGTCCGGACGCAAATGGTCGCGGTTGCGCCCATGGTTCGCGCCCGTGCAATGAACGCCACGACGTGGGTGCCGTTTGCCTGATTGCAGGGCAACTGGCCTTTGATCCAAACGCAAGCGACCAACAGATCCGCAGAAATCTCTGTAGACAGCACCCCCAACATTTGATAGACTAGAAATTAATCTGGCAGCGCGTCCATCGGCCAGATTGTTCGGGTTTTGGCAAACACCATCCACTCACCCAAATAGCGCCAAAACAGATGACCCTGATCACACAATCTGGACTTACGCAACTTGTCGAGAAGAGCCACCAATCGCGTTGTCTGCTCTACACGAGGTTGGTTGCTGAAAATTTCTCGCTATCACGCGCCTACAGTGCGGTTGGCTTGAAAACGGTAGGTTTCCCGCTTGCCGGAACTACCTTTTTCAAAGAGAGCCCACTTTAGAAGGCAATCGAGGAGCAACTTATCGAGAAAGCATGGCAACGTTGCCCAATGGTGGCATTAGCGTTCTCTAGCGCTGGACGTGCGCATGCGAGATTGCGCACGCCGCAAGGTGCAAGGTCTATTGCTTTCTCTATTTGCTTTCTCTATTTGCTTTCTCTATATAAGTTACAATACATCTATGGAAACGTTCTCGCATTGCAATAATCTCGCATTGCAATAATCTCGCACTGAAATGTTCTCGCACTGAAATGTTCTCTGTTGGAAGCAAAGGGGCACGTACATGTTTAATCGGTTTCGACAGCTTTTCCTACTCCTGGCCACGCTCAGCCTGCTCACTGCCTCACTCATCACTGCACCAACGCCTCTCTCCGCAAGATCCAGGGTATCACCAACCACTGCCCAGGGCGATTTTCCCGACCCATTCTGCGGGAACTTGCAGCCGGCAGACTGTGATCTGCTGCGTGCGGCCGTTGCCAATGGATTGGCATTGGAAAGCTACCACACCGAGATCACCTACATCCTGCTCCTGCAAGGGATTCCCGAAATGCCGGTCCAACGGGCGGAAACAGCCGTACACGTTGTGGGTGATTACGCCTTTGATGCCGAGGCACAGGCCAGCACGCGTACGTTGGCCATGCTCAGCCGGGAAGAGCCGCTGGCCGTGGTTGAAGCCATTGGTGCCAATCCCGCGCTGCTCATCGATCTCTACGGTGGCATGAGCGCCCGTCTCTTCGTCACCTTCCGCTTCAACGAAGAGTGGGCGGCATGGCTACGTGAGGACACAGAGTCCGAATGGCCAGAGAGCGTTACGGTGGAGGTGCGACTGGTTGACGGGGTGCTCTATTTTCATCTTGAAGAGCTGAGTCGTTTTGTTCCCGATCTGGCAGAGAGTCCCGCTTGGGTGGCAATCGCTCTGGTTGAACAGTTGGAAGCGTGGGCGGAACAGGGCACTTTTCGCACCATCGCAGCGGGCGCAACGGCCAGCAGCACGGGACGGACGATCGTGGGGCTGGACCCAACGATGATCAACCTGATCACCAGTTTGCGCGCCACCTTTGGGCAACCCAGGCTGCTCGAAGAATTTATGACGATCCGCCGCCGTGCCGACGTTGCACTCGATACAACGACCGGCGCGCGTTTTGAGACTGAGTTCGATGTACTCGATTTTATCTTTAGCGATGAATTTCGTACCCTACTCCAACAGAGCTTTGAAATTGCCGCGACCACTGACGACGATTTTTTTGTCGAGCCAGCGGAAGCGAAGCAGGTGGCCGACCTCTTTTGGGTGGTGGCCCCGGCACTCTTCCGCGATCTAGCGGTGAGCGGCTCCACCACAGTGGAGCTGGAGAGTCAGCAAGCGGTGGCCACCACGGCCCTCTTCTCGTGGGATCTGAGCACGCTCTTTCAGATCATGCAACAGTTTGGCGACGTGGAACTGCCTGAACTCGCCGACGACGTTGTCATTGCCTTCTCAGTCGAAACCCACAACAGCGCTTTCAACGAACCAATGACCGTCGACGTCCCGGCGGATGCGGAAGAGCTGCCGCTTGATCGGCTGACCGACAGGTCATCTCCATTGGCACCGACCGATCCGCTGACAGCCATTGCGCTGGCTTCTCAGCCCACGAGCACCGTGACGGTGATAGATCCAGTCACGAGCACAGCCATCAAACGGGTGGATAGCCCCACCGAGACCACCACAGCAGAAGCGCCCGACGCGGACATTCCTTCGGCAGCGGCAGTGGCCCACTACGAAAGCGGGCTGGCACTGGCAGCCGAAGAAAACTGGTACGCGGCCATCGATGAATTTGGCCAAGCCATTGTCAGGGCACCAGCGTATGTCGATGCTTATTATCAACGGGGACGCGCACACGCCGCGATTGCTCAACTGGATGCCGCGACCCAGGATTTTGACCAAGCTCTCGAGCTCGATCCCATGTTGGTTGACGCCTACGTTGCCCGAGGCGATCTTGCTGCCCGGGCGGGCGATTGGGACGCCGCATTGGCCG
Source organism: Caldilineaceae bacterium (assembly GCA_965228585.1). Classification (GTDB taxonomy): domain Bacteria; phylum Chloroflexota; class Anaerolineae; order Caldilineales; family Caldilineaceae; genus JAHBVH01. The sequence goes on along the minus strand of CBDDHX010000001.1, from coordinate 1,535,951 downwards.
ATTACGCTGCCGCGCTGGCCGCGGATGAAACCTTGACTGCGGCTTATTTGGGGCGCGGCTATGTCTACAAACAGCGCAACGAGCTCGAGTTGGCGCTGGCTGATTTCAGTGTAGCCATCGAGTTGGACCCCACCGATCATTATGCCCACGCCCAACTCGCCGACATCCAGGTGATCCTGGGTAACTATGAGCTGGCCATAGCGAGCGCCACCGAGGCCATTGCGTTGGAAGCCACTGACGAGTGGGCTCATGCGGTGCGGGGCAACGCCTACTATCGCATGGGCAACTACTCGGCAGCCATTACCGACTTCGACACGGCGATTGCGCTCGATCCAGCCTACACGTGGGCGCACGTACAACGAGCCAACGCCCACGTCTACCGCGGCGATCTGGAGACGGCCATTGTAGATGCAACCACGGCATTGGAAATTGATCCAGCATACGATTATGCCTATGCCGTGCGCGGGAACGCTCATCGTCAATTGGGCAACGACGAGTTGGCGCTGGCCGATTTCAATCGAGCCATTGAACTGACCCCAGATTACACCTATGTCTATTTCAGCCGCGGGCTGATCTATCAAGATCGCGACGACTATGCAAGGGCGCTAGCCGAATATGATCAGGTATTGACGCTCGATCCAGCGCACGTTGATGCGCTGCTGAATCGGGGCTTTATCCGCACACAGACCGGGGATCCAGAAGGCGCGATAGCAGATTACGATCAAGCCATTACCATTGCGCCCGATCTCCCAGTTGCTTACAACGATCGGGGGGTTGCCCACGAAGAGCTGTCGCTGTGGGATGCCGCGTTGGACGATTACAGCAGAGCCCTTGAGCTGGACCCCGATTACATGCTCGCGCGCGCAAATCGGTCCGGCCTCAATCGCTACACCGGTGACTACGACGCGGCCCTTGCCGATAGTGAGTATCTACTCGCGGCAGATCCCGAAAATGCCGACTATCGTTTCAGCCGTGGGTTGATCTACGAAGCCATTGGCGATTACGACCGGGCGTTGGCTGATTACACGGAAGCCATTCTCATTGATCCCGATGTTGCACGCTACTATCGCCAACGTGGCAGCCTCTATCACGATCTCGGCAAATATGAAGCCTCACTCACCGATTACAGCGCGTCCATCGATCTCGATCCGAGCTATGCATTTGCCTACAATTCGCGCGGGATCGCGTTCGAAGATCTGGAACGTTACGCAGAGGCGATTGCTGATTTTGATCTCGCCATCGCGCTCGTGCCCGATTATGACTCGGCCTTTAACAATCGCGCCATTGCCTATGAAGAGCTGGGTGAATATGGTCAGGCATTGGCCGATTACACACAGGCGCTCACCATCACCCCCACCGATCCGCTCTACTATCGCAATCGCGGCGGGCTCTATCACACGCTCGAGCAATATGAAAATGCCATCGACGATTACAACCGTGCGCTGGATCTGGAGCCGGAGAATCTGAACGCGCTCTACTATCGGGGTGATTCGTCCTTGCAATTGGGTGACCACGATGCCGCGTTGGCCGATTTTGACCAAATGCTGGCCCTGGATGCAGAGGATGTCGATGCGCATTTTGGTATCGGGCAGGTACTCTTCGACAAGGGGGATCTGGAAGAAGCAATCACCTACTACGCCACCGCGGCCGAGCTTGCGCCCGATTGGTCGTCCCCTTTCAACAGCCTCTGTTGGACCCACGCGCTGCTCAACCAAGCCGAGACGGCGCTGCCCTATTGCGAGACTGCACTGGAGATCGCGCCCGACGCACCCTACATCTACGACAGTCGCGGCGTCGCGCACGCGCTGTTGGGCAACACGGACGCGGCCATCGCCGACTTTCAGTTCTTTGTCGATGCCCTGGCCGATCGAGAAGAAGATGCCGCGCTTGTTGCCAAGCGTCGGGCATGGATCGAAGCGCTGGCCAAAGGCGACAACCCCTTTACGCCCGCGGTGCTGATGGAGTTGCGCGCGGAATAAATTACTGATGTTGCGCACGTTCACTGAAGCCAGCTTGGAAAGTGATGCTCCTTCCTGTCAGGGAGACCGCAGCGGTCTCCCTGAGCACCGGCAAGCGGATGCCCCTACATAAATGATTTCTCTTACTCATTGGACGCCTCTTCACTGATACCAGCGCAGAGATGCTTCGTCGTACCACCGCAAATGACAATTCCCCGCGGTACACGAGTGCATTGCACAGGTCTCAACACCCCAACGCCGCCCCACGATCAGGTCACCTGTGCGCTGCACACCCGTCGCGGTGCTACCCATTCACTCCTGTAACGCCTCTTCACTGATGCCAGCGCAGAGATGCTTCGTCGTGCCACCGCGAATGACAATGCCCCCGGTACATGAATCAATAATCTGGCAGCACACAGGTGAGACAATCGTGGGCAACGCAAGTGGTTGGCACCCGTGCACCGCAATCGTTCACGGCTAAAGCCACTCAGTTTACTGTGCGGGTGATTCCCGGCCCACGCAGCAATAATCTTCCCCTCGACTCCACCCCGGTTATCGCCCTCAGCTTTGCCATTCCCACCCATAGCCGCTATAATTCCACTGTCGCAACCAAATGGATTCAGCCTGTAATGCCGCTCTTTGCCAACCGCAATGCAATGGCTTGCAGCCAAGTATTTACCGTGAATTAGCTCGCAACGAAAAGGTATATCATGACCACAAACGGCAAGAAGATTCTGGTGGGGGTCGCCTGGCCCTACGTCAATGGCGAAAAACATATTGGCCAGATTGCCGGTGCCTATCTGCCGCCGGATATCTTTGCACGCTATCAGCGGATGGTGGGCAACGACGTGTTGATGGTCAGCGGGTCCGATACCCACGGCACACCGATCATGCTCAAGGCCGACGCCGAAGGGATCACCCCGGCAGCCGTGGTCGATAAATACCACGCGCTCTTTGTTGAAGGCTGCGAGGCAATGGGACTCACCTTTGATCTCTATACCCACACCGAAACGCAGAACCATTGGGATGTCACCCAGAAGATGTTTCTGCGTCACCTGGAAGCGGGCTACGTCTATCAGGACAGACAAAAACAGCTCTATGACAATGAAGCCGGGCAATTTTTGGCCGACCGCTATGTCGAGGGGATCTGTCCCTTTTGTGGCTATGCAGAAGCGCGTGGCGATCAGTGTGACAACTGTGGCCGCATTTACGACGCGCTGGAACTCAAAGAGCCGCGCTCGAAGATCACCGGCAACACTGATCTGGAGGTGCGGGAGACGGAGCACTTCTTCCTTGACATGGGCAAGTTAAATCAACCATTGCTCACCTGGATCAACGAGGGCAAAGAACATTGGCGGCCCAATGTGCTCAACTTTACACGTGGTCAGTTGAAGCTGGAAGAGCTGCGCGGTCGGCCCATCACGCGTGATATCGACTGGGGCGTGCCAATCCCAATCGAGGGCTACGACGACAAGCGGATTTACGTCTGGTACGATGCGGTCATCGGCTATTTGAGCGCGGCAGTCGAATGGGCACAGTTGAGCGGTCACGAAGATGCTTGGCGCGAGTGGTGGGATGCCAACGTAAATCCCGATGCGCTCATCTACAATTTCATCGGCAAAGATAACATTCCTTTCCACACCATCATCTGGCCGGGAATCCTCATGGGCTACAATGATGGCAGTGAAGAAGCGCTGAACTTACCCCACGATGTACCCGCCAATGAGTACCTCAACCTGGGCGGTGGTAAATTTAGCACCAGTCGCGGCAATGTGATTGGCTTCAATTCGATCATGACAGAGTTTCAAACCGATGCGGTGCGCTATGTGCTCACGGCCCAGGCCCCGGAAACAGCGGATGTCGAATTTACGTGGCAAGATTTCATGGAGCGCATCAACAATGAATTGGTTGCCAATTGGGGCAATCTCGTCAACCGCATGTTGGGCTTTGCCTACAAACGATTTGATGGTGCCGTGCCCACACCGGGCGACCTAGACAGCGCCGATCAGGAGTTGCTCGATGAAATTCGGGCGGGCTTCGAGAGCGTCGGCACGCTCTACAATGGCGCAAAGTTCAAAGCAGCTCTGGCCGAAGTTCGCCGGCTGAGTCAGCGGGTCAATCAATATTTGAACGGAAAGGCACCGTGGCAAAGCATCAAGCGCGACCCCGCGGCCGCGGCCACCGCAGTCTATGTCTCGCTGCAAGCGATCGACTGGCTCAAAGTGCTCTGGGCACCGATCCTGCCCCACAGCAGCGAACAGCTTCACACGCTACTGGGCTATGAACAGCCGCTCTTTGGCAAGCAGTACACGGAAGAGATCAGCGATGCGCGCGGCAAACATCTCGTGTTGCGCTACGATCACAGCGCGGCTACCGGGCGTTGGGAAGCCACGCCACTGCCCGCGGGGCAACGCCTGCAACAGCCGACTGCACTCTTTGTCAAGCTGGATGACGAAGCAATGGCAGCAAAGTTGAGCTAGTCCAAGCTGGTGCATACGCAACTACAGCATAGAGAGCACGTGCATGCAATGACCACTGTACCTGCTGCAGCTATCCTCGACCACGCCTACATTCGCCACCCACGGCTGTGGGTTGCGCTCATTTGTCTGCTCTATCTAGTCATTGCCACCAACTTTGCGCTCCAGACGCCGCGCTGGCAAGCACCCGATGAGCCCGCGCATTACAACTACATTGCACACCTCGTCACCACGGGAACGCTGCCAATTCTACAGAGAGGCGATTACGACCAAGCCTATCGAGATTATCTGCTCAAGAATCGTTTTCCCGCGGATGGTGAGGTTGAACGATTGCGCTATGAGAATTATCAGCCGCCGCTCTACTACCTGCTGGGCGCGGTGATCCACCGGGCCACGGGTGGCGACCTGTTGGCCCTGCGCATGTTCAACGTTGGCCTGGGCCTGATCCTGCTGTTGCTCTTTTACGCAACAGTGGCCAAGGTCTTTCCCGAGCGCCATCTGCTCTCTGTGGGGGCCACCGCCTTTGCCGCGCTGCTCCCCATGCACGTTGCCGTCACCGCCGCCATCAATAACGATGTGTTGGCCGAGGTGCTGGTGGCTGCCAGTCTCTATCTCTTGCTCGCCTGGGCACGGCTCTACTTCGAGCGGGATCATCCCGAACCGATCGGTTCGGGATCCACGGCCTCTCCACAGACCATGTCTGGAGATAGCTCTCGTCCACATCAGCTGGAGAGCAGCGAGATGGCCGAGCCCGAGATCAAGACTGAGCCCAAGCGCAACCGCCAGTTGATCTGGCTGGGCATCTTGCTCGGTTTGGGGCTGCTCACCAAAATCTACGCCTATGCGCTGGTACCGCTGTGCCTCCTGGCGATTGTGCTGGTGAGGTGGCGAGCCGAAGCATCGTGGCGCGGGCTGTGGCAAGGGGTGCAGCAGAGTTTGTACACGCTTGTACCGGCGCTCGTGTTGGCACTGCCCTGGTGGGTGCGCAATGGCTGGCTCTATGGCCGTTGGGATCTGCTCGGACTAGAGTGGCACGATCAGGTGGTCGCTGGCCAGCCCACCACCGCCGAATGGATCGCCACCCATGGCTTTGTCAGTTACAGCGAACGGGCACTAAACTTTACCTTTCAAAGCTTTTGGGGTGTCTTCGGCTGGCTGGGTGTCTTCATGGATGGGCGCATCTACACCGCTTTTCTGGCCATGACCGGTGTACTCTTTCTCGGCCTGCTCTGGACCATGATCCGTCTCATTTCGGGCAAACCTGACAGCGGCCTGAGTGAGTTTCAACGGTGGGTGTTGCTCTTTTTCATTCTGCTGGTGGCGGCTGTTGCAGCCAGCTATGTTTGGTACAATCTGAAATTTGTCCAGCACCAGGGACGCTACTTTTTCTGGGGCCTGCTGCCCATTAGTACATTTGTCGCCCTGGGCTGGCGCGAAGTGATGCGCCCGTTGCAAGGGATCATCAGTGGACTACTGGCCTTGATTCTACTATTGGCGCTGACCTTCACTGGCTACATCAACGGCGGGATGAACAAGTGGACGGTTCTCACCATTGGGCTCATCACGCTGGTGCTTCTGTTACAGCCCTTACTGTTTGCCAGTGGTGAAGGGTATAGACTGGCCTGGTTGCCGCGGTGGCTACAACAGTTGGCAACTGCGCGTACAGGCGTGATTCTATTACGCATGGGACGTTTCACTGTATGGGCGCTACCATTTCTGCTACTCGCGGCGCTTGATCTGCTCATACCCACGCTCTACATCGTGCCGCAGTTGACACCATAGCGGGTACTTGCTAGTTCTCTCGTGCCATGGCGGGCACTTGACTATTTCTAGGTCTCTGGCACGGGCCGCTGTGAGCCCGTGTAATCCTATGTTAGAGCCCATGGCAGGGACCTGATCACCTTGGATCTCTCCCTGCTGTGAACTGTCAACGCACTCGCGTGCTGTTGCAGCCGCACCACAAAGCTAACGGCTGTGCCAAGATCCATTTCTGCGTTGGGCGAGCTCATGGTTTTCGGCGTGTGCAAAGCATGGGGATTTTATCGGCTCGAGATCCAGCCGCTGACCAACGCCACCGAATTTGGCACCCCATTCGACACAGTAGTAGACTTTCTTTCACCAACGCAATTGATGCGCTGTTCTGTAGATGCGCTAGCTTTTAGATGCGCTCTCTTTAGGAAATGCGATGCAATCAACAATTTCACCCAATCAGCAAATGCGCTCACGCTTCGCAAAAGAAGAGCCCCAGCGTTCAGCGCAACGCACTTTGGCAGACTTTGCCGTCATCTTCAGCATTCTCCTCATCCTGTTATTGATCGCTGGCACAATTGGCTGGCAGTTCTGGCACGTCAACCGCATCTATGGCGGGGTCACGGTGGCCAACGTTGCCGTTGGTGGCCTCACCCGCGCCCAAGCCATGCAGCGGTTAACCACTGAACTTCAGCATCAGCCCGTGCCAGCGCTGAGCCTGACCCTGCAAGAGCAGCGGTGGCCCATTGCCAGCGACAGCCTGCAGAGCAGACCCGATCTGATTGCGGCCGTCAATGAAGCGTATCGGGTGGGCCGAGCCAATAACGTTGTTACACGCTTGGGGCAACAGCTGGTGGCGCTGTTGGGTGGCATCAACCTGCGGCTGCCCATTGCCTATGATCGGCAACAGCTGCAGCAGGTGGTTGCAACCGTTGCGGAAGCAGTGCGCCAACCGGGGGAACCAGCTCGCCAAATTGGCGAGGTCACCTTGCCAGCCGAACCCGGGCTGTTGGTAGACATTGGCGCGACGACCCAAAGCATCTGGGAAGCTTTGCATGCCGAACAGACCGCGTCTTTCGTTCAACTTCCGCTGGTGGTGACAGAATTCTACCCGGCAACAACGCCAGCCAATGTAGCCGATACCACAACCGCTGGCGGTGTCCTCCAGGCCAATGGGACCAAGAGTGAGCCGGGTAATCTAACAAGCAATGAGACGAGCGATGCGGGAAACAACCTGCGCCCGCCACTGCGTCTGCTCAATGAACGCTACAACCTACACATGGCGTTGGATCCCGTGCTGTTGCATGAAATGATTCTGTCAACAGAGCCGCTACAGTTGGACGCAGCAGCCATCCGCGGCTACCTCAACGATCTGGCTGCGCAGATCAACATCGAACCGCGCGATGCCCGGCTTCGTTTCAACGCGGCCACGGGTGGTGTAACAGTGTTGCAAGAGAGCCACGTGGGGCGACGGCTGGATGTGGAGACCACCATCGATTCGATCCAGGCGGCAGTGGGCAACAACAGCTCACAGGCGGTGCTGGCAATGGTGGAAATCGCGCCCGCGGTCGATATGAATCGAATTGCGGAAATGGGCATCCGCGAACTGGTATCCAGTGGAACCAGCAATTTCCGCGGTAGCAGCAGCGAGCGCACCCACAACATTGTGGTGGCCGCGGAAAAATTCGATGGATTGGTGATTCCGCCCGGTGGCATCTTTAGCTTCAACGAAGCGGTCGAAGATGTGACGTCAGCCAATGGCTTTGAAGATTCGCTGATCATTCTCGGCGACACCACAGCCGTGGGCGTGGGCGGTGGCGTCTGCCAGGTGAGCACGACGGTCTTTCGAGCCGCGTACAACGCTGGTTTTGATATTGTCGAACGCTACAATCACGGCTACGTCGTCAGCTGGTATGGCACGCCGGGGTTGGATGCCACCATTTACACGCCCACCGTCGATTTCCAGTTTCGCAACAACTCACCGGCCTACATCCTCATCGAGCCGGTCGTAGATACCGTCAGTGGTGTAATTACCTTTAATTTTTATGGGACGAAACCGGACCGCGAAGTCAAGGTGGGTGTTCCCCAACGCAGCAACGTCATTGAACCTGAGCCACCGCTCTATCGGATAAATGACGATCTGGCGCCGGGAGAACGGCGCCAGGTAGAGTGGGAACAGAAGGGAATGACCGTTTCGGTAGAGCGCACCATCACCGAAAATGGCACCACACGGACGGATACGCTGACGAGCGTCTACCAACCGTGGCAAGCGGTCTTTGAAGTGGGACCGGGGACCGAGATTCCAGCCACGGCCACACCAGCTCCGTCCGATGGTCTGCTCAACCCCAACATTGCCATGACACCAACGCCAAGCTCACCCACGTCGGGGCCATAGCGTGGGCCATTGAGCTACGCCTCTGCGCTAAGCTCTCTTTGAAAAGGGTCCTGCTACCCCTTTAGTAGACCGCGAAGGTAGATCATGAAGGTAGACCACGAAAACATCTACCGTTTTCAAGCAACCGCACCATAGCTAGCCATTGGAGATCATGCGGGTGTTCCAAAACGGAGCAAGTAACCGTTGCAATCCTCGAGGGTGAATTCGCGCATGCCCCACGGCTGGTTGGCAATCTCGCGGGCAATGGTGAGGCCACGTGCCCGCCATTGCTCATAGAGCGCGTCGATTTCGGGGCCGACGAAAAAGAAGAGTCCCACCTCTTTGCGCGCCGAATCCACGGCCGCTTCGCTCAGCTGAATAATGGCACCCTCGGCACTCCAATCATGCCATGTCACGGCCCCATGTGTTGGCGGGTCGCCATAGAGAAAATCAAGGCGAAAGCCGAGTTGGTCACAGTAGTAGTCAGCACTTTCCTGCACACTGGGCACGGCGAGAATCGGTTGAACGCCATAGCAAGCTCGTGGTTGCACGGGGACGCGGTTTGGGTGGGCCTGCCACTCGTAGCGATAGAGACCGTAGACCAACTTGTCGTGGGCCGTGCGCTGATGATGATAGCGCATGCGAAACTGAGCGCGGCGCGTAAAGCCAGTGCGCTCGGCCAAGCGTTGCGATGCAATGTTACCATCGTTGATCCACAGCTCCACGCGGTCGAAGTCGAGTGTGGTGAAGCCGTAGCCCAACGCCGCGTGCACGGCTTCGGTCATATATCCCTGCCGCCAATCTGCCCGACGCAACAGATAGCCCATTCCCGGAATGGCCGTAGCGCCGAGATAGCCGACGAAGCCAATGGGCTCGTCCGTACCGGTTGCGGTGATGGCCCACCAACAGCCGGTAGCGCTGCTGAGCATGTGCGCGAGATGTTCACGGGTTTGCACCATGCGCGTGTGCGGTGGCTGATCCATATACCGCATCGTCTCGGGATCGGAAAACGCGGGAAAAAGCGCTTCGGCATCATCGGTAACGAGCGGTCGCAGCGTGAGCCGTTCGGTCTGCAAGCGTGGCGCTTGTTTAGTGGTCATGATAACCAATCTCCGTTCATTTGGGGTTGTGCAGGCACAGTGGAATCTGTTTACCACATGTGAAGCAATGGGGCAAGTCCCATTGAAACATGAGTTGCGCACCGCGAACAGCGTACCAGTGAAGAGCAGACCGACGACTGTTCGCTGTTCTCGACAAGTTGCGTAAGTCCAACATACATGAGAGGGCATTTACATGACAAAGCGATTTCTAGGCATTACGGTGCTTAGCCCCTACATCCAAAACGAAGGCATTGATGCGCTTTTGCAACGGGTGGTGGAGCGAGCAGGTGTAACGGCGGTGGCCTGCAACACGTCGGTCACCGAGCCGAGCAGCGAAGGGGTGGGCTCCTTTCAGCCGCCCATTGATGCCGGTGCCAGCGTACGCGTCTTTGATCGACCGCTGTGGGGCAAGGATGCGCTCTGGCTGCGCAGCGCGCCGGGGCATCGGGCCAATCCAGCATTCTTCACCGATTCGCCCTATCAGCCACGACCGGGTGATGAACTGACGGATCGGGAAGGACCGATTCTGGGGGAATTCATCGCAGCGGCCAAGGGCCGGGGTATTCAGGTCTATATTCAGACGGGTGCCACTCAACCACCCGGGCTGCGCGAAGCGGACACACCCCGCCTGCCCGATGGCAGCATCCCCGCCGATCGCATGGCCAGCACGGGTAGCGTTGCCAGTCCGGCAATCCGCGCGTGGAACCGTGCGTGGACACAGGATATCTTTGCCCAATATCCAGCGATCGATGGCATTCGCCCCGACTGGCCAGAGTATCCCTGTTACAAACTGGATGAGGCTTTTCAGGATTTTGGCGACCCCGTGCGGGTGTGGGCGGCAGAACACGGGTTTGACTTTGAGCGCATCCAACGGGAGGTCGGAGCTTTCTATCGCCACCTGCACGGCGACCTGAGCAATGCCGATCTGGTCGACTTTGCCAGCAAAGATCGGGGCAAGTTTGCGATCGCGCGGCTCTACAATCAGTTCCCCGGCGTTGCCGACTGGTTCCGTCTGAAGGCGGCGCTCTCCAACGATCTGCTCGCGGATTGGCGTGCTGCGATCAGCGCCCATGGTGGTGCGGAAAAGGAGCTTTCAGCCAACGCGTTCATGCCCCCGTTTAGCTACTTCACCGGGTTGGATTTTGCCGGTGCCGCAGAACATTGTGCCTCAATTGCGCCCAAGCTCTACACCATGCACTGGTCGCTCATTGTCAAGTTCTGGGGCGATGTGCTGCTGGCCAAGAATCCTGGCCTGGATGAGACGCTCCTGGTCCGTGCGCTCGTCAATCTGCTGGATCTGGCCGAAGATGAAGGGGGAACCCATATTGAAGATTACGGCTATCCCGCGCCCGATGAACCCCACCCCATCCCCGATGCACCTCAGTTGCGCAAGATCGAACAGGCGCGTGCCGCGACAGCCGGGCAGGCCAAGATCTATGCGCTGGTCCATGGCTATGGGCCGCTTGATGATTTCCGCCGCCGCCTGCAGTTGGTGGCCGACAGCCCCGCGGATGGCGTCTGGATCAACCGCTATGGCTACTTGAGCGATGACAAGCTTGATGCCATTCGAGCCATCTGGCACGGAAGCTAACACCGCGCTTCGTGCCACGCAGTCCGAATTGTCCCGTCAGCGAATGTGGCCACACGACTAATCTTCACCGCGTGTGGCCACGCGCGCTGCTGACCTTGCACCGTCGGCAAAAAGGCGTAAAGCAGTGTCAAATTTGCCGCAAAAGCTGACAGCTTGCAAAAATGTAAGCGATTGGTGGAAAGCAGCATCACGTGCAGAAAACCGCTTGGGCCCATTGTAGGCCCACCGTCACCACCGCTCTGTAGAGCGGGCACAGTGTGGCCAACTCCTCTGTTTTGGCAGCGTGCGAGACAAATTAATGTGATTGCTCATGCCAATGTTGGCAGCGGTGAGCCCCTGCCCCGCGTGTAAGATTGTATCCACGCAGCCTACCGATCAATATTGCTCCGCCGTTTTCGCTCGTGTATACTCTTTACTAGATCCCCGTTCTCTTGGCCAACGCGTCATCTGCCTCCGTTAGCCATTTTGGCGCAGATCGATACTGGAGCCGGTGTTTGCCCCGGAGCATTTTCCGGCCCGCCTGGCAAAGAGATTAGGTCCCGTTGACATTTGGGGAAGAGCGCCAATCAAATGGGCTTCTAACCGTGAGATGCGGTCTCAACCGCTGAATCGACAGCCGCTGACGCGGCGTTGCGCGGTTAGAAGCGGGCTTTTATCCCGCGAATTTGCAATGTCAACAGACGCTAGTTGAAAAGAGGTCCACGAATAATATGAGCTCGAAACCGCGTTTTCGGCGCCCCCGTCTGCGCAGACGAAGATTGAGTGCTCGCTCCAAGCTAAGCATTATCCTCATCACCACCACACTGACAGCACTCTTCATCATGGGATTCCGCAGTTGGCAAAGCAGCCGTACAACCCTCAACAACACAATATTTCGTCAGTTGACCAGCATCCGCTCCATCAAAGCCGATCAGGTAGAGAGCTACGTCGAATCGCTCCACCACCATCTGCTTACCTTGACTGAAGATGATGCGATTATTGCCGCGATGGTGCGTTTCAATAAAAGTTTCCGCGAGCTCGACAGCGAACATATACCGCCGCTGTGGGACATTCGCCTGGAGACTCACTACGACCGAGAGTTTTTTCCACGGCTGGCCACCACCACCGCTGGCAGACCAGAATATGTCAATTATAAACCGCGTGGACAAGCGGCCAATTACTTGCAGTACTATTACTTGGCAACCAATATAGAAGCTGAAAAGGCCGATCTGGATCTAGCGCGCGATGGATCAAGCTACAGCGACTATCACGCCGAGTATCATCCGTGGCTGCGCAATCTGACCAGACAATTTGGCTACGAAGATCTCTATCTCGTTGACTTTGAAAGCGGAAACGTCATCTATTCGGTGCAAAAGAAGGTAGATTTTGCAACCAATCTGCAAAGCGGCCCCTACAGCCGCAGCGCCCTGGCCCAGATAGTTCAGAGCATCCAGAACAACCCGGCGCGCCAGGCCACCCAGGTGATTGACTTTCAGCTCTATCAGCCACTGTACAATGCACCCGCCGCGTTTTTGGCTGCGCCCATCTACAATGGTCCCCACGTCATTGGCATCCTCGTGTTGCAATTTCCATTGGCAGAGCTCAACCGCATCACAACCAATGGTCAGGATTGGCAGGCTGCTGGCCTCGGCGAGAGCGGGCAAATCTATCTGGTTGGGCAGGATCTGCGTCTGCGTTCACAGGCGCGCGAGCTCGTTGAAGATCCCGCGACCTACCGGCAAGCGTTGCTTGCCGCCGGCCTTTCTACGGCCGCGGTGGATCTGATCCTGGAGCAGGGCACGGCAGTCCTGCGTCAGACGGTACAAAGCGATGCGACCAACGCGGCATTGGCTGGCATCACAGATGCGCGCATCATTGAAAATTCGCAGGGAGAGCGAGTGCTCAGCGCGTTTGCACCGCTTCAGTTGCAGGGGCTATCGTGGGGATTAATTGCAGAGATAGATGCAGATGAAGTTTTTGCACCAATCACGACGTTGACTCGCAATCTTTTCATGGATGCAACGATCCTCGTGGTGGCGGTCACCTTTCTGTCGCTGATGCTTGCCGCCTTTTTCATGCGCCCGACCACGACGTTAATTGAAGGCACACAAGAACCGGAGAATGACAGTCGCGAGCTTGAGTTGCTGGCTCAAACCAGCGATGAATTTGGTGAGCTCGCACGCGCGATCCGCCATCGCTTGCAGACGATGAGCAGCCAGCGTAATCAGCTGGAAGCGCAGAACCGGGAGTATCTGAGTCTGTTGTCGCGCAACTTGCCCGATTCGGTGGTGGAGCGTTTTCGCAATGGCGAGCGCCGCATTGTGGAGCAGGTGACGCGGGCCACGGTCCTCTTTGTACGCGTCAGCGATTCGGCTGATTTGATGACCAATGTCGAAGTTGAAACAACCGCCACGCTGATCAATGAGTTGGATGATGCCTTTCACGAAGCCGCGGCTCGCCACGATCTCATGCTGATCAAATTGATCGGCCAGCAGTATGTTGCGGTCTGCGGTCTGGTTTCGCAACGGCTGGATCACGCCCGCCGTGCCGTCGATCTGGCCATTAGCATGCGCAACATTGTCAACAACTTTAATTTGACCCACGAGGGAGCATTGGCTTTTCACGCAGGCATCGACAGTGGCTCGGTCATGGGCGGGATCATTGGTCAACACACGTTCAGCTACGATCTCTGGGGCGACGCGCTCCGGGTGGCGCAAGAGGTCAAAAATCTTGCCCCCGTAGATGATATTCTCGTCACTGAAGATGTCTATCAACAGGTACAATCGCTCTATACATTCGATGCGTTGCGACAGACTGTCCAACAATTTGGGAAACCGATGGCGGTCTGGCAGCTAAAAGAGAGCCCCGACGACCGCTTGCCCTCTGCCTCGATTGCCACGGCAACCGATACGGGAGCGGACGACGAAAATTTTGCCAGAGAAGCTGACGAGGCGCTGGCGGATGCCGTGACGGATGAGGAGGAAGCGTTGACGGAGAAAGCAATTCAGCATGATTGACCAACTCATCAGTACTCCCTTCTTTTTGTGGGCCATTGGGCTCATCATTGCAACGCCGCTGCTGCTGATTGGGCTGGGTGAACTTATTGTCACGTTGGAGCGACGACAGAGTCCATATGTGGCCTTTTGGCGCTATCTGCGCAACGCAATCTTGCCACTGGCCGTGGGGCTGCTCGTTGCCCAGTTTGTGTTAAACATTCCCAGCAATGCTGGTTCGCTGCTGTTGCTCCAGACGATCCTTTGGGCCGCGGCCGCGGTCACCCTGTTGGTGCTTGTGCAAGCCATTACCAATGCCGGGGCGGCCAATGCCGACCGCTGGGAGGCCAACATTCCCGGCCTCTTCACGGGGCTGGCACGGGCGTTGGTCGTCTTCATTCCGCTCTACTCCGTGCTCTCTGGCGTCTGGGGGGTGGATCTCAGCAACCTCGTGACAGCACTGGGGGTCGGCTCGCTGGTGATCGCGTTGGCACTGCAAGATACGTTGAGCAATCTGGTGTCGGGCCTGTTGTTGCTGGCAGATAAACCCTTTGCCGCCGGTGACTGGATCGAGATCGAGGGGCAGACAGGCAAAGTGCTCGATCTCAACTGGCGTTCGGTGCGCTTACAGGTGCAAGGCCGCGATGTGTTGGTGATCCCAAACTCGGTGCTCAGCAACAGCTCCATCTACAACTACACCATGATCACGCCCTCGTATCGTGAGCATATTGCCGTGGGCTTTTCCTATAACGACCCCCCCAACAAAGTGAAACGCATGTTGCTGGATACCACAGTGGGCGTCAAGCAGATCCTGCCCTCGCCAGCGCCAGCCGTGTTGACGACAGCATACGACGATTCATCGATTGGCTATGAACTGGTGATCTACGTCAAAGAATATCGCAGCCCGTTGAGTCGTTTGCAACTGCGCGACGAAATTCTCACGCGCATCTACTATGGAGCCGAGCGGGCCGGGATCAACATTCCATTTCCCATCCGTACCCTCTATCACTTTGACGGGAAGCAGCCCGATCCGGCAGCAGAACAGCAGAAGATCCTGCAGCATTTGCAACCAAACTTTTACTTTGCCGCGCTGGACGATGTGGTAATGGACTACATTGCCAGCAAAGCAACCATCCAGTCCTATGGCCGTCACGAATCCGTGGTGACGGCCGGGCGGCCAGCCACGGCTCTCTTCCTCATTCTCCGTGGCCGTGCCGAGTTATATGCCACCGACGCCAACGGGGTGAGCCAGATGGTCGATCGCCTTGTCCACGGGGAGATCTTTGGCGAAAGCGTGCTGTTGGGCAACCGCCCCAGCACCATGACCGTCACCGCGGCAGATGATCTAACTGTGATTCGCATCCCCTCGGCCATGATCAATGAGGTGGTCGAACGCAATCCTCGCTTTGCCCTGGCCCTCGATGAATTGGTCGAGGAACGGCTGCGCTTGCTCCGTGCCCTGCGCGAAAAAGAAAGCGCCAACAACCCGGCCTTAAATGGGGAATCCGCATGAGTGCAGCGCAACAACTGCAAACGGGCCCGCGGCAGATTCACACCATTGGCAGACGAACCGGCAGATGGATCGGCATGCTGATGTTATTGCTCTTGATTGCGTGTGGCGGTGGGCAACCGTCGACGGAAGAGGTTGAAGCAACCGCTGTTCCCTTGGCCGCCGATGCTACATCGGTGGCTGGGCCTGCCGCGGGTGGCGCTTTAACGGAAGATAGCGACCTTGTGCGGGAAAAAGAGGAGACCCAAGAGCAACCAACAGCGATAGCCGCGGCCACCGCCACACCCGAATCGACGGTACCGCTGCCCACGATTGACCCGCTGGGCATCAACGGGGATATTACGGTCGGGGGCAGCGCCTCTGTCTATCCAATCACACGGCGCATGTATCGTCGCTTTGTGCGCGAGGGCTATGCCGGGCTCATGAAGATCGAGCGAGTTGGCAGCGATGAAGGGTTTCGGCTGCTCTGCTCGGTGGGCACGGCAGATATTGCCAACGTGGGACGCCTGGCCACGGCTGCCGAGATCGAGCTCTGTTCCTCAATCAACCGCGTGCCGGTCCCCTTTGCCATTGGCCGCGGCGCGGTGAGTCTCTTTGTTCACCCCGACAACGACGTGCTGACCACCACCACGCTGGTGCAGATGAGCGCCATTCTCACGGCCACCAATTGGTCCGATGTCGATCCCGCCTGGCCAGCAGAGCCGATTGAACGCTTCTTTCCACATTCCGATTCTGACGAATTTGCCGCGGTTGCAAAGGTGGTAATGGATGGCAATCGCAGTGCGCTGCTCAATGCGCCGAACACAACCTTTTTTCACACCGATGATGAGCTGATACAGACATTCACAGAGAGCCCTTTTGCGGTTGGATTTGTCAACCACAGCACCATCGTGCGCCGGGGAGAAGAGTTCTTGCAACCTGTTGCCATTGATGGCATCTTGCCCGACAGTAGCACCATTCAACAGGGCCAATATCCGCTGGTCTATCCACTCTATCTCTATACCGATGCGCAGATCCTGCGTGGCAAACCACAGGTGGCAGCCTTTCTCAACTTCTATCTCAATCATGTTGATGAAGAGATTGAGAATGTGGGCTACTATCCCACCACCGTCGCGGCCATGGACGCAGCCCGCACCCAACTGCTGGAACTGACCAGGCTAGAGGAGTAGCCATTGTGGGGGCAGAAGAGACGCGGGGAGCTGTTTGATAGCAGAGCGGAGATGGCGGTGCAGGTGCCCCCGCCGCGAACACACGCGCCCAAAAGCAGCTCGACCGCTTCGCCAAGATCCTTGCCGAGTTGCAAGCGGATGCAGACGAGGTGCTCTATCCCCTTGCCACGCAACGGGTCGCGCTCGACCTGGATGATGGCGTCACGGTGAATTACAACATTCTGTACAGTCTCGAAAATCACGGATGTTGAAGCAAATGATCATCCCCCATACGCTTCCCGCAACGTCACGCCAAAGCCCGGGGCATCGGATGGCGTGAGATAGCCGTCGACCACAGCTGGCTCTCCCTGCCAGATCTGCTCGACCGGCGCGTTGCGGGTGCCGGGCAAGACTTCGCCCAGATCGGCACACGAGGACGCGGCGATTAGATGCAGCCCCCACACTTCGCCACCGCGGTGAGGCACCACGGGAATCTGCTGCTGTTCGGCCAATTCGACAATGCGCAGCCCCGCGGTGATGCCGCCACACCACGTAATGTCGGGCTGCCAGAGATCGAGCGCGCCGGCATTCTGAAGCTCACGATAGCCGTGATGGGTAAATTCATGTTCACCACCGGCCACCAGCGCGCCATTGAGTTGGCCGCGCAGCGCTGCCTGTCCGGCCAGATCGTCGGGCGTGAGCAGATCTTCGAACCAGTAGAGCCGATGGGGAGCCAGCCGCCGCGCCATCTCCAGCGTCACCGTTCGATCCCAGGACATGTAGCAGTCGACCATGAGGATGGCGTCGGGACCAAAGCGTTCACGCGCGCCCGCGGCCATCGCTTCGGCACCCTCGTAATCAGCCTCGCTCTGCCAGCGGTGGGGGAATTTGTGCGCGGTGAAGCCCAACTCGGCATACCAAGCACCGTCGGTGCCGGTGGCATAGGCGCGCACCCGTTCTTTGCGCTTCCCGCCCAAGAGTTGATAGACCGGTAGACGCTCGGCCTTGCCCAGCAGATCCCACAGCGCCAGGTCGATGCCACTCAACGCCATGATCGCCACGCCCTTGCGGCCGTAGGGGATCGACGCTTGGTAGAGCTCATCCCAGAGCTGTTGAATATCCGCCCCGCTAGCGATTGTGCGCCCCACCAGCAGTTGGCGGAAGTGGCCGTTGATGATCGGCAGCGCGGCCTCGCCACCACCGCCAAATCCCCATCCCACCACCCCCACATCAGTTTCGACAGCGACCGCGATCTGCCAGAGGTGGGGCCGCCATCCCGCCAGGGGCTGCTGATAGTCTGGATAGCGGGCACGCACGTCAGTAATCTTCATTCGTTAACTCCATCAGATCTATTTATCCTCATTGTGAGGGTCAAAGATTTTCCATCCATTGCTCGATTGATCGGGGTTGCGTTACAATAAGTCCCATCCACGCCATTCAACCCGTTCTCTGCCAGCACGACATCTGGTATCAATGCCAAGATAAAATTTTTCAAAATTGCCGGAATAAAAATCCCCGGAACAACTGTGCAAATGGGGGTGGGAGAGAACGACCCACAACACTAATGCTTGTGCCACAGGAGAACCACCGATGACTGAAGTGCGCTGGGAACGCATGTTTCCCGATCAGCTTGAAGCCGCGATCGCGGCCTGTCCTGTTGTCTACTTTGCCTATGGTCTCTGTGAACCCCATGGCCCGCAGAACGCCGTCGGGCTCGATGCGCTGAAGGCCCACGCGATCTGCTGCCGCGCGGCCCAGGAACATGGGGGCATTGTCGCGCCGCCGGACTATTGGCACATCCATGAGATCGGTCTCTACGCTTCCTGGGCCGCGGAAAATGTGGGGGAAGCGCGGTCGTGGTTGACCGCGGTGCCGCCCTGGATCCATTTCAAGAACATTTGCTACCACTTGCGCGCGGCCGATGCACTGGGCTTTCACGCCGCGATCCTGGTCACCGGACACTATGGCCCCAACTGGCAAGATCTGAAAACGTTGCTCGAGATTTTGCAACCCCACTTTGCCATGCAGCTCTACGGCCTGCCCGACTTCGAGGCGAATCAACCTGGATTTGATGGGGATGGCAAAGCCACGGGTGACCATGCTGGCAAAGTAGAGACGTCACTGCTCTGGGCACTGGAACCCGATTGTGTCGATGTCTCCCGTTTTCCCGATCCCGCGGAACCAGGGCCCCACTTTGCCATGGGCAAGGATGCACGCGCAACCAGCCGCCGAGTCGGCGAGCGCATGGTCGCGGACGAAGTGCGTTGGCTGGGTGCCAAAGCCCAGGAGCTTTTGGCGACCTATGACGAGCAGCAGCCAGCAACGCGGCGCGGCCTACGCTTCATGGAGATCGAACAGATTTGGGCGACAGATGTGCTACCCCAACTCTCTGCCTTTAAGAGCATGGACTATCTCGACCGCACCCCGCCGCCTGACAACTCCATTTGGCAGCACAACTACGCGATTCCCACCGTCGATCAACTGTAGGAATGGGGGGACCAGCCGCCGGCGGTGGGCCAGGGGAGTCGGGACATCTGCGCGCAGCGAGGTAACGCGTGCGTCTCCACATGCTCACGCGCGAATGACTGTGCGCAGGACATCGCGTGCCGCTGCCAACATGCGGTCCAGATCATCGTCACTGTGCGCGGTCGACAGGTAGATCTTTTCAAAGGGCGAGATGAAGAAGCCACGCCGAATCATTTCGACACCAAAGGTGTAGGCCTTATCCCGGTCGGCATAGAGCATGGTTTCATAGTTCAGGATCTCCGGTGCTTCGGTAAACAGGAGCTGCAACACCGGTCCCTCGCCACCGACCTGCAACGGAATCGAGAATTCACGCCCCATGGCCTCAATCTCGCTGCGAATGCGGTTGCCCATGGCAAAGAGCCGCTCGTAGGTCCCAGGTTTTTCCAGAACAGTGAGCGTTGCCAGCCCCGCAACCGCAGAGACTGGATTGCCATTGAATGTACCCGATGCAATGATGCTTTGTCGGTCGGTTGGGTAGGCGGCACGGCGTGGATTGGCAGTCTCTAACAAGTCGGCTCGACCACAAATTGCCGCGCTGGGATAACCGCCGCTGATGGTCTTGCCATAGGTGGCCAGATCAGGGACAACGCCATAGCGCTCTTGTGCACCGCCCCACGCCATGCGAAAGCCGGTGACGACCTCATCAAAGATGAGCACGATCCCATGTTTCTCTGTCTCTGTGCGCAGCGTTTCAAAGAAACCGGGACGGGGCAAGATGCAGCGTTGGAGCGGTTCGACAACCACCGCGGCCAACTCGTTGGCATGGGCAGCAATCAACTCGGCAGCTTCCCCGGCCGCGTTGAAAGGAGAGACCAGCACGTTGCGGCCATCGGTGTTGGGCAGCCCCGCGCTGTCCGGCGTGGCGTGGGGATAGTCGCTGGGCGCGGGTGGGCGCGCGCCAAAAAGCAGGCCATCGCTGATTCCATGCCATCCTCCTTCAAAACGCAGGATCTTGCTGCGTCCGGTAGCGGCCCGCGCCATGCGTACGGCCAAGGAGACTGCTTCCGAACCGGTGGTAACAAAGCGAATCTTCTCGCCACAGGGCACGGCATCGACGATCCGTTCGCCCAACTCAATGATCGGCTGATTCAAGGTGAAGAAGGTGGTGCCCTTGCTGATCTGCTGCTGCACAGCTTCGATCACGGTGGGGTGACCGTGCCCCACGAGCATGGGTCCCGACCCCATGAGAAAATCCACATATTCCTTACCATCGGTATCGACCATCTTCGTACCCTGTGCGCTGGCAAAGACCATTGCCACATCGGGCGGCAGATGAAAGGCCCCCAACGTGCCACCGGCAAAGTATTGTGCAGCTTTGGCAAGATAGGCTTGTTGATCCATTGGATAACTCCGCTAGGTTTGATGATATTCGTTGTGAACGGTCGAGAGTGCTCTGCTGCGCAGGGGACAATTCGCTTGGATGGAGAGATTGCGGGGTAGCGTAGCATTGAATTGCAATCATGTCAACGAAGCGATTTCCATGGGTACGCTGCCTTTTTGGGCTGGGTCGGGTATGCCCACTCGATCTGCCACTGCAATCCGAGAACTGTTCGTTGGCCCCAATTTTGCCTGTTTGACAAAGCTTGCCCGCCAAACTGATAATCAGATGACCGCAGATTGCATAACTCATGGTACGCAGGGATCTGCCATTCCGAGGCGGCGCGACGAAGAATGGCAGCGTTGGCTCCAGTGAAGGGGCGTCACAGGAGAAAGCAGACCCATTTGCGTGGGGGCATCCGCTTGCCGGTGCCCGGGGTGACGAATCATCGCTGGCCAAGCTCACTTCAATAAACGAGCGTCACGCCGATCACCCTGCGACAGGTTCAGGGCGCGTAACATCAGTAAGTAAGCAAACTCAAGCAAGCTTTTGAAAAAGCGTTGGTCGCCCTTTCAGCACGATCTCACTCAACTGTGCAACAAAAGTAGGAAACAGATGTCCGGCAACTTTGCGTTGCCGGACACGTCGAAACCCAAACTTTTGGCAAATTGCACTTAACAGAGCGTTACACAAAAGCGAGGAGAAGAGAGATGTATATTGGATCACAGTTCGGTCCACAAACGGATGAAGAGATGCAGGTGTTGGCCCAGCTCGGCATCAAACACGTTGATCAGACACCGACAGAGCCGTGGAAAAATTGGACGACTGCCATGTTGGTGGAGATGAAGGAACGTTGGGCCAAGCACGACATCAACATGGAGATGATCCACATTCCCCTGAGTTCACGCAGTGCTTATGATAAGGAAGCCGGGGCGATTTTTCTCAAGCCCAGCGACGAGCGTGATCGGCAGATCGACTGGATGAAGGAGACGATCCGCATGGCCGGCGAGGCGGGCATTCGGGGCCTGAACTACAACATTACCATTCTCGGCCACCTGCGCACACCCGCCAAAACCGGGCGCGGTGGTGCTCTATTATCTACGTTTGAGTTGGAGAAGCTCGATCAGACGTTGGGCGAATTTGAAGATGGGCCCGCGGATGAGGACGAGATGTGGGAGCGCATCGACCACTGGCTGCGCGAGGTCATCCCCGTTGCCGAAGAGTACAAGGTGCAGATGGCCTGTCATCCATCGGATCCGGGCATTGGCGTCGGCAACACCTATCGCGGTGTGGCGCGTCCGCTGGGCATGGTCGAAGGCTTCAAAAAGTTCATTGACCTCTATGACAGCCCCTACAATGGCCTGAACTTTTGCCAGGGCTGCATGTCCGAGGCACTGGAGAATCCCGCGGAGGAGATCTACGACGTCATTCGCTACTTTGGCGAGCGCAAGAAGATCTTCAACGTTCACTTCCGCAACATCAAAGGCGGTCTCGGCAACTTTGTCGAAGTCTTCCCCGACGAAGGCGATGTGAACATGATCCGCGCGCTCAAGGTCTACCGAGATGTGGGCTACGAATACATGATCATGCCCGATCACGTGCCGGGCATCAGCGGTCCCGAAGCGCGCAAGGTGGGCTTTGCCTATACCTTTGGCTACATCCACGCCGCGCTGCAGGCAGTCGAGGAACTGGCGGCGCTGGAGGGATAATGGCGTGACTCGTGCTGTTCCGGCCAGGAGAAGTTTCGACACTGTACGTTTCTCCTGGCCGGTGCAGCATGTGCGTCAAGATTTAACTGTTCGATTCAAATTGGCGAGCAACTGCTCAAGATTCTCAGTTACCGTTCCGTTCTGCATGGGTCAAGTCGCCAAGCAACATTGTCGCCGTTTGCGCTGTGTTGATCATATCTCACAGGCAACCCACATCTTACAACCCACATTTTGCAACCCACATTTTGCAACCCATAGAGAAACGTGAACAGCACCTCTTTTACGGCCGCACCAGCGTGCCATCGGCCCGGCGATCCGCGGCCATGAAGAAGGATTTGGCGGCTAGCTCTGGGTTGAGCAGGGCATTGGCCTTGGCCTCGTCAATGTCGATGCCCAATCCGGGTTGCTCGTTGGCGTAGAGATAGCCGCCTTCCAGATTGGCGTGGCCGGGGAAGAGTTCGTACTCCTCGGGCCGGAAGTGATTCTCTTCCTGAATGCCAAAGTTCCAGCTGACGAGATCGAGATGGACCGCGGCCATCTGATTGACCGGATCGTTGTCGCCCCCCTCTTGCCAGGCAGTGTGCACACCAAACCACTCGCAGAGCGTGGCAATCTTGCGACAATTGGTGATCCCCCCGCCCTTGGAAACCCGCACGCGCACAAAGTCGATCAGCCGCTCGGTAATCAGCGGCATCCATTCATGGGGATTGATGAAGAGTTCGCCCATGGCCTGGGGGGTGGTGCACTGCTGGCGCACCTGACGATACCAGTGGATCTGTTCCGGCGAGAGCAGATCTTCCAGGAAGAAGAGTCGGTACGGTTCCAGCAATTTGGCCAACGCGACGGCATTGTGGGGGCGCAGATGTTCGTGGACATCGTGCGTCAACTTGGGGCCAAAACCAAGCTCGTTACGCAGATGCTCAAACATGGCGGGAATATTTTCCAGATAGGCTTCGTCATCAAAGGCGCGCTCCTGGGGCCAGCCATTTCTGGGCGCGCCCGCGTCGGCAGTGCTTTTGAATCCCCCGCCGCCATACGGTCCCAACTGACAGCGGATCACCCCATAGCCCTCTTCAATGTATCGCTGCACATCCTCGGTTAGCGCGGCCAAATCATCACCGGCAGCGTGGGCATAGCAGGGCACCGCGGCGCGGCACGCGCCACCCAGCAGCTGATAGACCGGCATCCCCGCCATTTTGCCCTTGATGTCCCACAGGGCCATGTCAATGCCTGCCTGCACCGTGTTGATGATCGAGTCGTTGCGCCAATAGCCGCTCGTGTAGATGCTCTGCCAGATGTCTTCGATGTGGCTCACATCGCGTCCAAGGAGCAGGGGCGTGATCGTTTCCAGCGCAGTAACCACTGTTTTGGCACGATAGTGATCACTGGCCGAGCCAATGCCGTAGAGCCCCGGTAGGTCGGTGATGACTTTGACAATGACCCACGTGCCGTTGGCGCGGGTGCGGATTGGCTGAATTGCTTTGATGGTTGGCATCATCTATCTCCGTATGTCATTAGCTTTGTGCGTTTGTTATTCGCCACCCTCGTCATAGGCAGTCAATGGGCGATACCAGATGTTGCGAAAGCGCACGCGGTCGCCGTGATCCTGCAGCGCCAGTGGCCCTTCGGTTGGCTGTGGCTCATAGGTATAGATATCGCGGTGACCGGTGGGGCCAATCAATTCCTGATCGAGGTGGAGCAACACGCCGTTGAGAAAGACCGTTACTGACGCCGGGCGAATGAGTTTGTCGCCATCAAACCGTGGCCCTTTCCAGACAATGTCATAACGCTGCCATTCCCCCGGTTTGCGACAGGCATTGACGAGCGGTGGATACTCGCCATAGATCGCGCCCGCGGTGCCATCGGCATAGGTGGGGTTTTCAAAGCAGTCCAGCACTTGGATCTCATAACGGCCCATGAGGAAGACACCGCTGTTGCCGCGGCCCTGCGATTCGCCCTTTACCACCGCGGGCGTGGCCCATTCAATGTGCAGCTGACAATCGCCAAAGTGGGTTTTGCTTTCAATGTCGCCGGCGCCGGGGAGTACCTCCATGTAATCATTGTCAACGGTCCACGCAGCCGCGCCACCACCTTTCCGCGCCACCCAGCCGGTCAGGTCCGTACCATCAAAAAGAATAATGGCATCCGAGGGCGGTTGGTGATCTGCCGCGCCCGGCGTCACAACGCGCGGGCGCGGACGAGCCTTGTCGTGCACGCGGTATTGGCTACCAGGGATGAGAGGTGTGTCATCATAGCCAGGTCGGTCTTGAGTCATGGTCTTTGGCCTTTCGGTTAAATTTGCAGTCGCGCCACATTGCGCAGCCAGCGTACATAGAGCTGGTGTTGATTTTGTCACAGGGCCAACAAAATTCCAAATCGGAAAATTTTCCCAATTTCGTTCGTTGTTGTGCGTTGCTCGCTATGCTACAATGACCGGCAGCAATGACTAGCAACAACGACCGGCAACAGATCGACCCAATCCACAAAACAGGAGACACTCGTGCAGAGAGACGTAATTGGGCTAACTCAGGAGTTGGTGGCCATCCGTTCAGAAACAACTGAGAGCAATGCCGCGGTGACGGATTATATTCATCAGTGGTTGGAGCAGCAGGGCTTTGCCATTGAGCGGCTGAGTTACCCGGATGCCAACGGGGTGGAAAAACATAACCTTGTTGCCAAAAAGGGCGAAGGCAGCGGCGGCCTTGGCTTCTTCTCGCACTCGGACACGGTGCCAGGCGACCCGCGCGAATGGGAGCCGTGGGAGCCAACCGTGGCCGGGGGGAAACTCTATGGCCGCGGCAGTTGTGACATGAAAGGCCCCCTGGCCGCGAGCATGATTGCCGCCGCGGCGGTTGATGTGGAAAGGTTGCAACAGCCCCTCTACATTGCCGTTGCCGCGGACGAGGAACAGGGGCACATTGGGGCACATTTCATACAAAAAGAATCGGCCATCTTTCGGGAAAATTGGCCGACGTGGACGGTGATTCCCGAGCCGACTGAGTTGCAACCAGTCTATGCCCACAAAGGGGGCGCGAGTGTTACCGTCACCGCGACGGGGCGGGCCGCGCACACCAGCACCGACAAAGGGGTCTCGGCCAACTTCTTGATCGCGCCCTTCCTGGCCGAGATGGCAGAGCTAGCCAAGCTCTTTAAACAGGAGCAACGTTTTCAAAACGACGAATTTGATCCACCGACGAATGGTTTCAACATGACCATTGATGATGGCCAATGTCGCACGAACGTCACCGCGGCCAAGACCATTGCCCGGCTGAGCATTCGCATCATGCCCAATGATCATCACGAGGAGCAGATTGAGATGATCAAAGCGGCCGCGCAACGGTACAATCTCGAAGTTACGTCACGGGCGCTCCAGCCATTTTATGTGGAGAAGAACGCTGAGGTTGTACAGGCCGCCTGTCGCGCCACGGGGATCAAAGAAGCCATCACCGTGCCCTATGGCACCGAGGCCGAATCCTATCAAGCCTATACACAATGTGTGATTTTGGGGCCGGGCAACATTGAGCAGGCCCACACCATTGGCGAATGGGTGGCGATCCAACAACTGCAAGATGCCGTGGAGATCTACCAACGGATGATCACCGAACTCTGTGTGCAATAGAATCACTGTGTACTAGAATCAGTGTGCACTAGAATCAGTGTAGCGTCGGTTGACATTGCAGATTCTTCCAACCGAGCAAAGCCGCGTCAGCGGCTGCCTATTCAGCGGTTGCGGTCGCTGCTCACGGGTAGAAGGCCACTGGATTGGCGCTTTTCCCCAACTTGTAACGGGACCGTGCAGAGCCACACAGATCGCCACTGCGATTTGGTATTTCAGTAGAGAAGGAGACAATCATGACGGAAGCAATTTTCGACGACGGCACATCCACCACCTATGCAGACAACCTTTATACCCACACAGGCATTGCCGAAGGCATCGACGGTTTTGATGGCGTGACAGCCGCCCACATCGATCAATTTCACGAGCGGGGATTCCTGGCGATTCACAATGCCTTTTCCGCTAGCGAGGTGCAGGCTGGGCTCAATGGTCTTTTTGACCTGATCGCGGGGCGCAATCCCGACTTCACCGGTGTCATGTTCGAAAAGAAGGCACAGGGGGTGGATGTCAGCACATTGCCGCCGGAAGTCAAGCAGGATTACGTGCGCAAATTTATGTGGTTTGTCGAGTATGATGAACGGTTGAAAGCACTCTCTGCCCATCCCCAACTGCTGCGTGTTGTCGAGCGCATTGTGGGCGAGACACCGGCACTCTTTCAAGACATGGCGCTGATCAAACCACCCCAAGGTGGCCGCGAAAAACCGTGGCATCAGGATCACGCCTATTTCGAGTTGCCGCTGACCACCACCGTGGTCGGCGTGTGGATTGCCCTGGACGAGGCAACGGTCGACAACGGCTGCATGGTCGTCTATCCCGGCTCGCATCGTGAGGGGCCGGTGGTCCACTTCCAGCGGCGCGATTGGCAGATCTGTGACACCCACGAGCGGCAAAAAGAGGTGTTGGCCGTGCCGCTCAAGCCGGGGGGCTGCCTGCTCTTTCACAGCCTGATCCATCACGGCACCCCAACGAACAACACCAACCAACGTCGGCGCGCCGTGCAATTTCACTACAAACCAGAGAGCGCGGGCAAAACCAGCAAAGCAGCGCGGTTGGCTGTCTTTGGCGAAGAAGGAAAAGATGTGACTTGTTAACGAGAGGGGTCTGCTCTCCATGACGCGTTCCATTCGTTTGCTCTTTTGGACCACCTCTCTTTTGGCGCTCACGCTGCTCTTGGGTGACCGCGCGGCAATGAGCGCGCCCGCCTTTCAACCGGAGCAACTGGTGGTTGGTCTCTACCACACGCCGCCATTTGTCATCGAAGGGGATGAAGGCTGGGATGGTATTGGCATTCATCTGTGGCGCGATGTGGCCGAAGAACTGGGCGTAACCTACGAATTTCGCGCCATTGATCCGACAGCGACAGCAGAGAGCCTACTGACGGGGGAAGTCGATGTGGTAATTGGCCACGTGGCCAATGCCGATGATGAAAGACGGATCGACTTCTCCCACGCCTATTTCGTCTCTTCCATTGGCACGGCGCAGCCAGCGCAACGCACATTACGCGAAATTGTGGGTGCATTTTTTGCGCCCCGTTTCTGGCAGATCGCGCTCTGGCTTGTGCTTGCCTTTTTCGTTGTCGGGATTCTCATTTGGCTCTTGGAACGACGAAGCAATGCCGAGCAATTTGGGCAGGGAACAGCTCGGGGAATCTGGGCCGGTTTCTGGTGGGCCGGGGTTACCATGTCCACCATTGGCTATGGTGATAAAGTACCCAGAACCGTGGGGGGACGATTGTTGGCCCTGCTCTGGATGTTGGTGGCCATGGGGATCACGGCGATCCTCACGGCTTCGCTGACCTCCATCCTCACCGTGAATAGCGGGATCAGCGTCATGCAATTTCCCGGTGATCTGCGGCGCATGAGAGTTGGCGTTGCGGAACAATCGCCAGCCGCTGCGTTTTTGCGTGATGAGCGAATCCAATTTCAAACGTTCGCTGAAGCACAAGCAGGGCTAGAAGCGCTACAGTCCAATGAAATTGGCATTTTTGTGGGAGATGTAGCCACCATACGCTTTATCAACAACGAAGCACTCAATGGCACATTGCGCGCCAGTGCAACCGGCCTCAATCCCCAACACCACGTCTTTGCCCTGGCCGCCGACAGCACGCTACGCGAGCCGCTCAATCGCATCATCCTCGATCGGACTGCAGAGCCAGCGTGGCGCAACCTCATCGACCGCTATGTGCCACGGGATTGAGTCCGGCGGTGAGTTAGCGCCTACCATCTCCCCAACCTAAGCAGAACGAAATTAATCACCATTGCTGTTCTGATCAGTGATAAACAGGAGCGCTTTGACGCCATCGCTGCCTGGGACAATGGGCACCTGATCACACCCCACATGGATTGGCTGGCCTACTGCCCCGGCACCACCTGTGTTACCTCGCGCGCCGCCAGCTGTACGCCATGTACGGCCACAACACCGGCGTCTACACCTTTCAAGATTGGGCCAACTACCGCCGCCCCAACGATGCACGGCAACAGAGAGCAACGACGAAGAAGCGATCCAGAAATTTGGTTGCGATGCCTGCCTCCCAGCCGACTACGTAGGCGCAGAGAATTTCAGGGCAGAGAGTGAGCGCCATCCGCACTTGCTCTGTGCCAAAGTTTACAGTTAGAGAAGATCTTGAGTACCACAACCATTTACGGACAGATTCTAAAGTTGCAACGCCCATGAACACTGTTACAAAGATGAGAGTGCACGATTCAGAAAGAGAAACGATCCAGTGGCTGCACACTGAAATGCTGCGCGGTACAGCCCTGCTTTGCATGGTGAGTGGTGTGATCTGGTATGCCACCCTGGGGCTGGTCTTCGAGATCATTGATCTGCAGCAGTGGAGCAGCGCCCTCATTCTCATTGGGACTGGCTGTGTCGCCTGGCAACTACAATCTCGTTTGCGACTGGCGGTTCTGCTGCTCCTCCTTGGCATTGCCTGTGCCATTGGAACGGTTGCATGGGTGTGGCAAGAAAGTGCCCTGTTGGCCCTGCTTGCGCTACCTATCGGGTTGCTGGGTCTGTTGCTACATCGTCACGCGGCCCTTGCTGCGGGGTTGATTTTGGCGCTGGCACTGTTGCCGCTGAATGGCCTATCGGCGCTACAGATTCTCATCGTCGTTGGCATCGTTTGGCTGGCCACCTTTCCGCAACGCCGGTTGATCGATTGGGCTTCACAGAGCTATCTCGTCGCCAAACAGCAGACAGCCGAGGCCCGCGAACATCGGGGCGAACTGGTCAATCTGGTGAAGCAGCTGAACACAGCCAATCAGCAGTTAAATCTCATGACCATCGAACTGGAACGCGCGCGCTCGGCAGCGAATGAAGCACGCCGCCTGAAAGCAGAATTCGCGGCCAACATCAGCCATGAACTACGCACACCGCTCAATCTCATCATTGGCTTTAGCGAGATGATGGCACTCTCCCCACATACCTACAGCCAGCCCCTGCCCGATGACTATCGAGATGATATCCATACGATCTACCGTAACGCCAATCATCTGTCAGCCCTCGTGGATGATGTGCTGGATCTGAGCCAGATTGAAGCCGGCCGCATGGGGCTGGTCAAAGCACCTTTGCAGCTGGCCACGGTGATCCGAGAAGCCATGGAGACAGTGGCGGCCCTCTATGCCAACAAAGGGCTAACGCTACGCGCAGAGATTCCCCACACGCTGCCGGTTGTTGAAGCCGACCGCACCCGCATCCGTCAGGTACTACTCAATCTGCTCAGCAATGCCGTGCGCTTTACAGAGCAAGGTGGTGTTACGATCACGGCCACCGCCGATGACGCGCGCATTACGATTGCCGTGACAGATACTGGGTCGGGCATACCAACGGATAAATTGCCCCAACTCTTTCAAGAATTTAGCCAGCTCGATGGCATGATCCACTACCAATCGAGCAGTGGTCTGGGATTGGCGATTAGCAAACAGTTCATCGAATTGCACGGAGGACAGATCGAGGTTCAGAGTATTGAAGGGAGAGGCACGACGATCTCGTTCAGCCTGCCCAGAGAAGCAAATCTGTCACTGGGCAAGGCAACACCTAGTTGGGAAACCTGGGTACGGTTGCGCAGCAGCAAGCAACGGACAATCGCTGTGTTGGCACCCAATCCAGACACATCACGGCTCTTTGAACGCTACCTCGATGACTATCGAGTGATGGCGGTGGCCAACCGAGAGGAAGCGTGGCAGCTCGCCGCGCGGCATACGATTCAGGCCTTGGTCTTGATTGCTTCGGCAGGCGAGCAGAGCTGGCCACTGCTGCGTGAATTGCGCGAATCGCTCCCGAATTTGCCGGTCCTGGTTTGCACGTTGCGGGGAGGCACACCCGAACTGATCAAGAGCACGGCATCATTGGGCGCTACTGCCTATCTAGCCAAACCTGTCACACAGGAGGCATTGCTACAGATCCTTGCCCGACTCCATGCACCAGCCACAGCCGATCAAACAACGCACGTCCCCACCACCGAGCAGCAGGAGCCACATTGTTCCCGCCGCCGGAGACTGTTGATTGTTGATGACGAGCCCGATATTGTTCGCCTGCTCACGCGCATGGTCGAAACAGCACCGACACCCTATGAGATTCTCAGCGCCCATGATGGAGAAGCTGCGTTCCGCCTTGCACACGAACAGCGCCCCGATGCCATTGTGTTGGATCTGCTCATGCCAGAGGTGGATGGCTATACCTTTTTGGAGCATCTGCGTGCAGATGTAGCCCTACACGATGTACCGGTCATTGTGATCTCGGCCAAAGGCCGCGCCGAAGAGGCAATACGAGCTGGATTGGTTGGCATTTCGCGGCGTGATGGGCTGTCGCTGGGCGAAACCATGCGCTGTTTCAAAGCTACGCTGGACGCGCTGCAACTTCCGGATTCATCTGCGGCTTATAGAGAAAACAAATAGACTTTGCACCTCGCGGAGTGTGCATTCTCGCATGCGCACCTCCAGCGGTAGAGAACGCTGATTCCACCATTGTACAACGTTTACATGATTTCTCGATTAGCAAGTACCTGCAACAGTGCTCTCTGCAAAACTTGTTGTGTCACCGGTTTGGTCAGAAAATGGGCAGCGCCCAGAGATTGAGCCAACGCTTGCTCGTGGAGAACAGAACAGATGACCACTGGGATGTGGCGCGTGGTTGGCTGATGCTTCAGATATTGCAAAATCTCCCACCCATCCTGGTTGGGCATCATGACATCCAGCACGATCGCACTGGGCTGGATCTCTTTCACCAATTGAATTGCTTCATCACTGGTAGTTGCGCTCCGCAACGTGTAGGTGGTATCGCTCAAATAGCGCCGAAAGAGGCGGATCACGTCTGGATTGTCATCAACCAAGAGAATTGTCGATGTTCGATGCACAGGCAGAGACAGCTTGACAACGGGCTCTGGTTGCGACTGATAGGCAATCGTCCCCTTGCACATTTCAATCAACTGCGTGACCACGGCCAGTCGCTCCTCGATCGGTTCCCTGGCATCTGTGCTGCAATTGCCCGGGCGGGAATGAGTGTCAGCCGCGGCATTTGCTACACAGCGGAGCGAGATTGTCACTTCTTCTTTTCCATAACCGCCAGAAATCACAATCTCTTGATTGGCACAACGCTCAACCAGGTGGGTCAGCGTGTTCAGAAGCACCTGACGCAACAGCACGCGGCCAGTCTGTACCTGTGGCAGATCAATCAAATCTGCCGCCGTCAACACGACGTTGCGCTGGGTAACCAGATCAGCCAGCGTGGCTAGCACACTTTTCATCACCTCGATTACTGGCGTCTCCTCCACTTCCCGGCGAGCGGTTAACCATTCAAGTTCAGTCTCTAGCGGCCGGTTGGGTAGTGGCGGGCTCGCAGCCGAATGCTGGGATAACCGATGTGCAACGGCATGTAGTCCCTTTTGATGTTCACGGCGACATTGACGTGGACTGATGGTGAGCATCTCGGCCACAACGGCGACATCAAGGCCGCGTACATAGCGCAAATAGAGGGCACGGTAGGGACGCCAGGCCGCATCTGCCACAGGTAGATGAGCAGCTGGCCGTAATTCTTCAATTGTTTTGCAGAGGAGATCGTGCAGTGGTACATTGATGCCCACAGCCACGAACCGCGCCGTGAGAGGGTGTAGTTGTAAGTAGCTCTGATCATGCAGATGGGCGAGCGCATCTTTGACTTGCTGTACAAAGGAAGCAGTAAGCGGCTGCATAAAATTCTCCAATCCCGTTCGTGGTCTCTGCGACCATCATACCCGGACCTGACCACGACTGTCAATGCGAAGTCGGCGGTCCCAACCTCCCGTTTTGGTTGCCCCACCCGTTTTGGTTGCCCAACCACGTTGTCCAGCCACCTGCAATGGCCACACGCTGTCCATTCTTTGTCCGTTTTGATCTCACACACGCAAGCTTGCCATGTTACAATGTAGGTTACAGGAATAAAATTCCCAACCCATTTTTCCAAAGTAATAATTACAGTTGCCGGCAACAGAACAATTGTCCGGTCTTTCACGCAACCCGTGAAGTATTGCAAGTACCGGGGGCGACCGCACGGCATGCCCCTGCAAACGCGGGGAAAGTGACGTTTCTCCTTCCCGCTCACCGAATCAAATCGATGATTATCTACTTTGCACACAGTTTAGGAATCAATCACCAATGCTTCCCAATCAACCCAATATTATTCTGATCATCACTGATCAGCAGCGTTTCGATACGATCGCGGCCTGGGGCAATGAGCATATGATCACACCCCACATGGATCGACTGGCCAACGAGGGTCTGTCATTTCGGCAAGCCTACTGCCCCGGCGCCACCTGCGTTGCCTCGCGCGCCGCCATCTTTACCGGCATGTATGGGCACAACACCGGCGTCTACACCTTTCAGGATTGGGCCAACCACCGCACCTGGGTGCAAGATCTGGCCGATGCTGGCTACCGCTGTGTCAACATGGGCAAAATGCATTTCGGCCCCCGTGATGTACCGGGCGGTTTTCACGAACGCGTCATCGTGGAAAATCCCACCAACATGACCCACGACCAGGGCGGTGTGGATGACGACTGGGGACGCTACTTGCAATGGCATGGGGCTGAGCGCCCACTGCGCCGCAACCAGACCGATCCTGAGTGGCTGCAAAAGTATCAGGGTGTGCCGTGGCATCTGGCAGAGCATCTACATAGCGATGTCTTTATTGGCACTGCTGCCACGAGCTGGATCCAGAATTACCGGGGAGATGCGCCCTTCTTCTTGCAGGTCGGCTTGACCGGTCCCCACGAACCGTGGGATCCGCTGCCCCGTCACCTGGAGATGTACGAAGGGCGCGACTTGCCCAAGCCGGTTTGGCGCGAGGGCGAGCTGGCCGCAAAGCCACCCCAACACCAGAGCCATCAAGAGTTTCACGCCACCACCAGCCACGAGTCGGTTATTGAGATGCGCCAGATCGACGAAGCAGGCATGGATCACATGCGTCGCCATTACTATGCCAAGATCACCACGGTCGATGAGCAGGTGGGGCGTGTGCTGGCCGCGCTCGAAGAACGGGGCTGGTACGAGGATAGTCTGATTATTTTCTGCTCTGATCACGGCGAGATGTTGGGCGACCACCACATGGCCTACAAGTGGCTCATGTACGATCCGATCGTTCATGTCCCCATGATCGTGCGTGCCCCGGGCAACAGAGCGCGCACGGTGGATGATCTGGTCTCGCTCATGGAGATCGGGCCCACCATCCTGGCGGCCGCGGGTGTCGATATGCCCACCTATCTTGAGGGGCGCTCGCTGCTGCCCTATCTGCACGACGAACCGATCGACCCGAGGGAGTATGTCTTTGCCGAGGACAATTACCAGATCATGATGCGTAGCCAAACGGAAAAACTTGTCTACTACATTGGGCAGGAAGAGGGCGAGCTCTACGATCTGGAACAGGATCCCCACGAATTGGAAAACCTCTGGTCACAGCCCGAACATGCGGCGAGAAAAGAGCAGCTGCTCAACGCGCTGCTCAACTGGTTCACCACGAGCAACTATTACAATTCAGGCTACAAGCGCGGCCAGCAGCGCCACTACAAACTGCGTTGGCCGGGCAACGATGCCGGGCTGCATGGCGGGGAAAATATGGTGGGCAAACAGGTAGATGTGCTGTAGAGCTGGATTTCAGCCCTGTCGCCTGCTGTGTCGTGCTACCTACCGTGCTCGTGCTACCTACCGTGCTCGTGTCCGTTTCTATCTAGAGAGAAATTGTTATGAATGTGCGTAATTTGTCGCTCCGGTGGACACAACAGCGTGCGCAACCCCAAGTGCGCAAGAGCTCACGCCGCCGCCGCGAAGCCCTGGAAGGCTATCTCTATCTATTGCCGTGGATCATTGGGTTTATTCTCTTTACAGGCGGCCCAATGCTGGCGTCGCTCTATCTTAGCCTCACAGAGTACCGCATTACCAGTCCCCCCGTCTGGATTGGGTTCGAGAATTACAAGAATGCATTTACCGTTGATCCACTCTTTTGGCCTTCACTCGGGCGCACCTTTTACTTTGCCCTGGTGGCAGTCCCAATCGGCCTGGTTGGTTCACTCTTGTTGGCAATGCTGCTCAATCAGAATGTACTTGGGAAGTCCTGGTTCCGCACCATCTTTTTCTTGCCGGGGCTAACGCCCATCGTTGCAGCAGCGCTCTTGTGGACAGTGCTGCTGCAGCCTGAGACAGGCATTGTGAATTATTTATTGGAACAGGTCGGCATACCTGGTCCCAAATGGTTTGGGAGCGTGGCCTGGGCGATTCCCGGCTTGATCTTGATGACAACCTGGGGCAGCGTTGGCAGCAACCGGATGATCATCTTTCTTGCTGGCTTGCAAGGGGTTCCGGCATCGCTCTATGATGCCGCTTCCATTGATGGGGCAAACGGCTGGCAAAAATTCTGGAACGTCACCTTGCCAATGATCTCCCCCACAATGTTTTTCAATCTGGTTCTCGGGATCATCGGTGCACTGCAGATCTTTGCTGCGGCGTTAGTCGCAACCAACGGTGGCCCTGCCTATGCCACGTGGTTCTTTGCCCTTCACATCTATACACAGGCTTTTCAATATTTTGAAATGGGGTACGGCTCAGCCCTGGCCTGGATCTTTCTGGTCGTGATGTTGTGCTTCACCTACATTCAATTTCGGTCATCCGCGCGCTGGGTCTACTACGAGGGAGAAACGAATTCCTAATGCAACAGACATGGAAGACCCCTGCAACGCCATCCTGGGCACAATCACAGCGCAACCTACAGCGCGTCACAATGCTCATTCTCTATCTCCTGCTGCTCTTGGGCACGGTGGCCAGTCTTTCGCCCTTCATCTGGTCGATCATGGGCTCACTGATGACCGACATAGAAGTAAGTTCCTATCCACCGCGTTTGGTGCCCGCCGAGTTTCAGTGGGTCAACTATGTGCGAGTCTGGACCGAGGTGCCCTTTGGTCAGTGGGTGCTCAACAGCTTCTTTGTCGTCAGCCTGGCAGTACTTGGCTCGCTCCTTTCCGCGATATTGGTTGCCTATGCCTTTGCCCGTTTCCGTTTTCCGGGACGCAATCTCTTTTTTCTGTTGATGTTGAGCACACTCATGCTCCCAACGGAAGTGACGCTGATTCCCACCTATCTGCTC
This sequence comes from Caldilineaceae bacterium, assembly GCA_965228585.1. GTDB lineage: Bacteria > Chloroflexota > Anaerolineae > Caldilineales > Caldilineaceae > JAHBVH01. Next base: position 1,500,297 of record CBDDHX010000001.1, on the reverse strand, counting down.
TTTCGCGAGCTAAAATGGCTCGACACCCTCAAGCCCTTGATCGTGCCAGCCTTCTTTGCGGCGGGCGGCGGTGGTGCGTTCAACATCTTTCTCATGCGCCAATTTCTGCTTGGCATTCCGCGCGAGCTAGATGAGGCCGCGTATGTCGATGGCGCCAATTCGTGGCACATTTTGTGGCAGATCCTGGTCCCGCTCTCCAAACCGGTGCTGGCCACCATTGCGGTCATTGGCTTTATCGCCCATTGGAATCAGTTCTTGCAGCCGCTCATCTACCTGAACACAATCGAGAAGTTTACGTTGGCGGTGGGCATCCGTTCGTTTCAACTGGGTGGTATCCCCAACGTCTTGACAATGGACCACCTCCTGCTCGCAGCCTCGGTTCTCATGACGCTGCCTCCCATCCTGCTTTTCTTCATGGCCCAAAGTTATTTTGTACGTGGCATCGCGCTTTCAGGGATCAAAGGTTGACCTTCGCCAGTGCTCGGCGCCCCACCATGAGTGTGCTGAAAATCAGTCAGTCTTCGCTGCTGTTCATCGGCGACTGACTTTTTCAACACAAGCACGTGTCAGCTTCACAATTGTTCGCTGTATTTTCAACGTTACAAGGAGAACACCTATGTTTCAACGCAAACAGACTCGGCGCGATTTCTTGCGCAACAGCACGCTTCTGGTCGGCGCTGGATTGGTTGCGGCCTGTGCTCCGGCAACATCGACCACCCCATCCACAACCGATGCAGGCGCAAGCCCGGCAGAAGCCCCCTTTGAATTACGCGTGCACATGCGCTCGGGTGGCGACCTCAGCATTTACATTGAAGAAGTGAAAGATGAATTCGAAGAGCTCGTGCCCGACGCCACCGTGAAATTAGAAGTGGTGCCTGGCGATGCGCTGGAATACGCGGCCAAACTTTTGGTGCTCAATGCCGGGGGACAAATTGGTGATGCCATCTGGTCGGCCAGCCGCGCTGGCTTCAACCGTCGCTTCATGGCCGTGGGCATTCTAGAACCGCTTGACCCGTTCATTGAAGCGAACTCTTTCGATCTCGATGCATATTATCCCAACTGTATTGCCGAGGCTGAGTACGAAGGCGAGATCATGGCTTTGCCCCACATATCGGAGCCGGGACAAGTGGGGCTCATGCTCAATCTGGATCTCTTTGAACAAGCTGGAATCGAGCCACCCACGTGGGATTCGACCATGGATGAATTGACGGAAACCGCCATTCAACTCGTCGCCGCGGTCAACAATGAGAGCGACACCAAGATCTTTGGCTTTGCCCGGTCTGCCAACTACTTCAACTGGATCACCCATGTACGCTCCTTTGGTGGCGATTTCCTCAACCCCGAAGGGACAGAATGTGTTCTCGACGAGGATCACGCGCTGGCAGCCTTCCAACATCTCTACGATCTGGTCTATGCCCATGGCGTTTCACCGGCGCCCGCCCAGGTAGCCGAAAATGAGGGCAACATGTTCCAGGGTGGCTCGCTGGCCATGGTCTCCGGGTGGCCCATTCAATCGAGCCAATGGCCCATGAGCATCACCGACTTTACCGCCGGCTCCACGATGATCCCGCCTGGTCCCGGTGGGCGCGGGTCGATGTTAAACCAGCACATGATGAGCGTGGCATCCGCGTCGCAACACAAAGAGGCGGCGTGGGAATGGGTGAAGTGGAGCTGTAGCCCCGAGTTCAGCAAAACCCGTGCCCTAGCCGGCCGTGGCGGCCCAGTTGGAATGGCAGAAGTTTGGCACGATGAAGAAATTCTCGAAGCCTTCCCCTCCTGGCGCGAATGGGCGAATGTAATGGACGATGTGGGTCCCAATTACACGGCAGCCAACCTGCGTGGCAAAGAGCTGGAGGATACATTCAATCAGGGGATCAGCGCCATCCTCGTGCAAGAAGTCAGTGTTGCAGATGGGCTGGAACGGGTGCGCCAAGCGTGCCAGGATGTGCTCGACAAACCGATTGCACTCTAGTGGATACGCTACCCCCTGAAGATTGGTGCGTAATCTGTCTCAAGATATAGCGAAGCCAGTGAAGGCAAGATCAGAGGTCAGATCAGAGGTAAGGTCAAAGGTAAGGTCAATTGAGCAACATATGATCCACGAATTCACACGCGACCGCGTTACCGGCGGTAAATTATGTGCTCTTCGTGGATCATGTAAAGCTTGAGCTGGCCTTGGTGCACTCAGAGAAGCGCAGTGTCCCTGGCGCGAACTGCTCCACCCCAAGAAAAGGTTGATGCTTGACCTTGGCTAAATAACCCAACATGCTTGTGATCATGACCGAAACATTGTGAACATGACCGAAACATTGTGATCATGACCGATCAGCAGCAGGCGACCGCAGGTCACCGCTATGGCAATCGCTGCCAGACGCCCACAATGCAGCGGTTGATCAACGCGGGGATCGGTTGTGCATGCTGGCCCGAGTTGCACTTTACAGATAGTTGGCGGCCTGTGCGCGGTCGGGCACACTAGTCGATAATTGCGTCAATTAAACGTCCCCTCTGTTTGTGAGTTTTCAATCGGGACAGCCCAGACTGGAATAAGGTGGTGCAATAGTTGGCCAGTCTGTTTTGTTTTCTGTTATCCCGTCCTCTAGAGAAACCGTTGCTGTGGCCATAATCCATTCTATTCAATGGAGGCTGCAGCCCTTTTTTCGCTTCTGATTGCAGAAGCGGCCGCATGGCGTTGTGTAGTCCCAGCCCCAAACCGCTATAGTAGAGGAAAACCGATGTTACAAAGCTTAGGTTGAAGAGAAAGACGCCACCGATTGACAGAACGGTGGGAATTAGACTCATGGCAAAGTTGGTCTGCATGTTCTTGTCGAAGTCACTGGCGATGTCAAAGAGTCTATCTAGCTGCTTTAACGTGCCGTCCATCAAGACTACTTGCGCTGCATCTATGGCGATGTTGGTTGCACCACTTAACGAGATGGATAGATTGGCCGTCTTGAGTGCAATGGAATCGTTAATGCCATCTCCAACAAAGCAGACCGTTCGGCCTTCTGCCTGTAAACGTCTGATCAGCGAAGCTTTGTTTTCAGGTAAGGTTTCGGCAAAGAAATGCTCAATACCCAGGGTAGTGGCTAGCTTTTGGGTAGGTTTTTCGTGATCGCCGGAGATGATGTACAGCGACATACCCCGCTCGTGCAAGCTATCAACGATCTGCTTGGCTTCAGGGCGAATGGTTGGTGTCAATTCTATGGCACCACCCATTTCCCCGTTTATAGCAACACAAATCAATGAATGCCCCTGTGAATAACAGTGCGCCTGGATCTGCTCGATTTGAGCGGGAATGGCTATCTGCTCCATCTCCATAAAGCGCACGCTTCCAACACAGACCGCGTTGTCACCAATTTGCACGGCTAGCCCATAGCCAATTTGATAGTGGGCATCGTCGATCTTCGGCAATGTCAGGTTACGTTGTTGAGCTTCGGCGAGAATGGCAAGGGCGATGGGGTGGGTCTGCTTATATTCTGCGGCGGCAGCATGGGTTAACAGCTCCACTTCGGAATATCCATTCAGTGGATAAAGTGTAGAAAGCGTGGGTACCTCTTCGGTGAGGGTTCCCGTCTTGTCAAAAACAACGGTATCCACTTCTTTGAGAAGTTCGAGTGAACGACCATCTTTGATGAGGATGCGCTGCTGCGAAGTCAGGTTGAGATAACTAAGCAACGCGAGCGGCGCCAGGATTCGCATGCTATAGCCAAAGCTAACCGCGTACATGACCGTGATTGCGCTGGGAAGACCGAGCAAGGGCAGGCTGAGTGCACCACTCAACAGCGTAATCCAAGCCGTGTTGTCGAGCCATTCCATCCACCGCCAATGCAACTGCTCTTTGAAGTCAACGGTCTGGTTAAGGGTTTTTGTGATTTGGGCGGCGGTCGTCTCGGTACCAGCTTTTTCAACTTGGATATGCAGTTCGCCCGCGAGAATGACGGTGGCAGCCAGAACGGAATCACCAACCTCCTTTTCGGCTGGTTGTGCTTCTCCCGTTAGCGCCCGTTGATCGATGCTTGCCACGCCACGACAAATTGTACCGTCTACGGGGATCATCTCTCCAGCATGGACGACAATGACATCGCCCTTTTGCACCCGCTCAATTGGTACCTCGACCTCCATATCATTTGACAAAAGCCAGGCAAAGCGCGAGCGCTGACCAAAGAGATTGATGGTGCTCTTTAAAGAATGATCCTCTACTTTCACCAACAATTGTCTGCATAGCATTAGCAGAGCAACTGTCAATGCACAGGCGAAATACTGTGCAGTAAGCAAGAGTCCAATGACGACAATCGAGTTTACGACAACAACTTTGATTCTTCGCTCTTTTACAATGGCCGTATATGATTCTTTCAGGGTCGGCCAGATGAGATAGCCCAGACCGGGAAGTGCTGCAAGGCTTAATAATGGATAGAACAGTGCACCTGCGGTTGTAATAGCAAGCGCACTCAATGCCAGTTTTAATCCGCTGTCGCTTGTCTGTTCCGATTCGTTGATAGAGGTCTCCGCTGAGGATATCTCTTCAAGCTGTTGTGCGCGCAAATTCACCGGCATTTGATTTGTCGGTTGGGAAACGGATTCTTTAAGGGTATCGACAAGTCTGTATCGATTATTGAAGATTGATATCATTTGTCAATATTACTCATTGACTCAATGTGCTATTGATAGCGGATCTTGGGCTATAACAGGTACGGGAGAATTTTGTAACGTAACCGAATCTCCTGAATGCAATTTCCAAGGATGTTCCTGCGATCGTCTGTAAAAATTGATATTTGATCCCCCGCTGAGCGGCCATGATTTTCGAGTGATTAACCATCACCTGAAAGACGTTGGTCGTCCGATATTCTTTCGCTACCGTGCCTGAATAGAGTCCGCTGTACTCACCCAACCGCAAAGAGATATACATACCAGCAGGTTGATTACAGTAATTGAGTATAAAGCATGTGCTCTCCACCAGTGGTAGCTTGGATTTAAATCCATCAATATATGCTTGGATCTGTAAATCAACGGTGGGGCTTGGGAATCCTTTGCGATAGAGATCAGCAAACACCTGCAGGTCAGCATCTGTCTGTGCCTCCCACACGCTGACTTCGGATGGTTGCGTATGAGGCTTTGGCAGCTTGCTGAGATCTGCAAACATCCACGCTTCTGTTTCAACTTTTCCATATCCACGATCTTCGAGGAGTTCACTCAAATTGGATGGGCTTGTTGCCGGTGAAACATAGATTGAAGGTATTCGATCGCGTCTTGCCATATGGGTCTCAATCTTCGGAATCAAATCATCCACCGCACTGGGATCAACTTGAATATCATAGGCACTGTTGTACCAAATGTTCGGATATTTATTCGTGTATGCCAATCGGGCGCCAGATATATCTGTTAGCTCTGAAATGTAACTTCCCAGCTGCATTAGGTAATGTGCGCGTACTGATGTTCTGGCAAATTGTTCTGTTACCTTCATGTTACCCTTTCCATTCCGAGAAAATTTTGTGAGCCATTAAGCAGACACATTGCCAAAAGAAATCACCTGTACCTCTTGTGGAAAGTAATATGCAGATCCATCGATAAACGAGTCCAAGAAGTGCTGGAGTTGGGCATAGCCGCGCAACTCATCCAGCGTCACTGTGCCAGAAATCGGCGCATCGATCTGCTCTTTATCTTTATTGAATGAATTGATGGTTGATTCGTTGATGACGTAATGTGCCAAGCTGGCATGGTCGTTTCGATCAATGCGTTCCTCATAATGGATGGGATGGATCTGATATGCGATACCGAGTATATCGAGGGCATCCATTACATCTTCGGCTGCTGTGAAGCCAGTCTGATTGCCGCCATAAACTGTTGCCAGGTATTGATCATAAAAAGTGATGTAAAAGGAGTTACGATTTGCCAATGCAATGAGTGCCGTTCCGCGCTTGGTCAATGAATCTGCCAACTTTGTCAAGACCGATGGTAAGTGTGGGACAGGAATCCCATAGAAGCCATGATTGGACCACAACAAATCATAGACCTGTCTCTCCAGGTCTGCTTCTTGTATCGTGGTCACATATTGGTTGCCCAGTCGGAACGGTGCACTGATCTTGTTGCGTATTTGCACAATTGCCGTTTCAGAAGGATCTAACACATCGTAGAGAATTTCCCGCGCGCCATTCAGGTAGGTGGGAAATGAAGCATAGCGATACAGCGCATCTAGCCATCGCCCCGTGCCACAAGCAACATCGAGTAGTCGCAAAGGGGTAGATCTATTTTGAGGATGCATACGCGAGGTTGGCGAGAGCAACCTCCAATCAAAATGCCGTGCCAATTGCCTGTAATCATCGACCGGGTCTGTCTCGGTCAACGTATCATCAAAGCCATTTCCGTTGTAGGAAACGGACTGGACGTGAGGTGATTGTAAGATGAATACGCCAATTGGTTCGTGGAGGTATGCCTCTCCACTCAGTTGGGTTTCAGCCAAATTTTCAAAGGCACGGAAGATTTGACCAAACTTCCGCTCGTTCAGCGCACGCAGATCACATTCCATACAGAAAGACATAATTTTCAGACCGGCATCTGTTTGGCGCAGGCATTGAGTCACATCCAAGTGCGCGTCAAGTTCGTGATATTGATGTGATATGTCTGACGCGTTGAGTAAGGTTTGAATATCCGATGTGGTAAACATCTCATCCGTGTTGCCCTTGATCTCGCGCATGTAACGCCGTTGGATCTCTGGAATGCCAGTGGGCGTCTGGTGAACAATAATCACCTGGCCGCCTTCTTTAACTAACGCCAATGCATCTTCGATGATCCGTTGCGGTGACTCAAAATAGTAAAAAACATGAACAAAGAGCACGAGATCATACCGTTGTTGATGCTCATTCAGGTCAAGGTCTTCCATGCGCTGGTCATGGATTGATACATTGACAGAGTGATCAAGTGGTTCTGCATCAAGGCGTTGGTAAAAGCCCTGACGGTGTGAAGCATTGGGTTCGAGCGCAACGTATCTCAACCCCTCCCATTGGGGCAACAACTCCGCTTGTAAAGCATTGATAAACTTCATATCAAGATCACCCTCACCGCTGCCAACACTCAGCACCGAAAAGGTTTTGTCGTGTGACACGGCCGGTTCTCTGCTCAGCAATTCACTCGCTTGCTGGCTCAACCAGTCAATGGCTACGGTGGTCATGGTTGAGGCTGCTTTACGTAGCTCGTAGGACTCGGCATAAAGCGTAGCATCCAGTGGTGGGGCAATTTGCAGTTCGTCAATCATTCTATCTCCCGTTAGCTCACAAGTATCCAGTTCAGATCAATGCGTGCTCGGGTTTAGCCAAGTTCACAGCACCTGTGGTAGTTTGGAAACCTGTCCAGCTACGCTATGTGCAGTACCGCTATTTCGTCTAAACTCGAATGCAGGGTCAATATACAAGATAAACGTGGCCCAAACGTGGTGTACCCCTGGAAAAAAGTTTATTGTTATTTCGCATCCATACAGTGGCAAGGCCAATTGAGAAGACGAATAGTTCTTGAATTCTCCCAAAGCGAGAAGAAGAACTGCTTTGCCTTCGTCATATTTGGTGCTCTGCGTGGATCATGGAAAGCTTGATCTGGCCTGGGTGCGCTCAAAGAAGTGCAGCGCACCTGGCGCGAACGGCTCAATACAAAGAGGAGGTTAATGCTCGACCATGGCCAAACAACCAAACATTCTCGTCATCATGACCGACCAGCAGAAGGCGACCGCAAGTCATCTCTATGGGAATCGCTTCTGCCAGACGCCCGCCATGGAACGGTTGGCCAACGAAGGAATTCTCTATGAACATGCCTTCACTCCGCACCCGCTCTGTGTCCCGGCCCGTGTTTCGCTGTGGACGGGACAATTCCCCCATGCCCACGGCGCACGGCGCAACGAAACATGGATGCCACCCAATCATGATCATGCCTTTCGGCTCTGGAAAAGCGCGGGATATCAGACGGGCCTCATTGGCAAGAACCACTGCTTTCGGGCGGCCGACCAGGCGCTCTTCGATACGTGGTGCGAAATTGGCCATGGCGGTCTGCCCGCTGGCGAAACAACCAAAGGGATGGCATGGGTGCGACCAGTGGAAGCCATCGATGCCGCCCATGCCACGCGGCGCGCCATGCCCAGCCAAAGCCCCCACTTTGGCTACGCAGTCACCGATTATCCACTGGAAGATTATTCCACTGGCTTGGTGACTGCACAGACAGTGGCGTTCCTGGAGGAGCACCAACAGCAGGAGGAACCCTTTGCGCTCTGGGTCTCCTATCCCGATCCCCATGCCCCGTGGGAAGCACCGCGCGCCTACGCCGATCTCTTCCCGCCGAATGTGGTTGAGCTACCGGCGCGGCGCGCGGGTGAATTTTCTGATGGCACGGCCCCCGAACGCAACCGGGTAATGTACGAGATGCTGGGCACCGACGGTGATCCCGTGGCCGAACTCTATGCCGTGCTGGGCGTCTACTATGGAATGGTGCGCTTTATTGATGATGGATTGGGGCAGATTCTCGATGCACTGGAGCGGTTACAGCTGCGCGAGGAGACAATTGTGGTTTTCTGCTCGGATCATGGCGACTTCATGGGCGAACATGGCATGGTCGGCAAGGGCGGGCTCTTTTATGACTGTCTGACGCGAGTGCCACTCATCGTCTCTTGGCCCGGCACGTTGGCCACGGGTGTGCGTGACAGCAGCATGGTCAACCTGATCGACATCGTGCCAACCCTCTTTGCATTGCAGGGCATGGAGATTCCCGCCGATATGCAGGGACAGCCCCTATCCACGGCCACCGCGGCGCAGCCCCGCGATGCTACCTTCTCTGAATATGGCGCGGGCGGCCCGCCCTTCACCTTGGCTGATCTGGCAACATTGCCCAAACCATGGGGACGACAGTCGATCCATCAATCACTCCGCTGGCGCGAAGCCGAAGGACGGCGCAAGATGGTGCGCACGGCGAAATGGAAATATGTCTACGATCCACTGGGCGATCTCGATGAACTCTATGATCTGGTCAACGATCCGGCAGAACTCACAAATCTGGCACTGAAGAACGATCATGCCCATGTCCGGCAAGCCCTGCAACAGCGATTGTTGGCTTGGTCCATCTGTACAGAAGATGCCAAGGCAGTCCCATTGCCGTAAACGCATCGTTAGCGCGGTCTCCCTGCCCCGCCCAAGGGCAGGGCCTGCCACACCACGGCCATGTCGCGGTGGCGAAAGACGCCGGTGAGGGTCAACACAATCACATAGCTGATCAGACTCACGCCAGCCGCCCCCCAGGGGTTGAGGCCAAGCATGGTGAGACCATAGGCACTGATCCCCATCAGCGTTACTGCAACCAGTGGCCCCCAAACGATGGAGAGCCACGGCACCCGCCCCACGTGTCGACGCACACTGACATAGAAGGGAAAGAGCAGGCTAAACTCACTGAGGATGGTGACAAAGGCCGCGCCAATGTAGCCAAAGCTGGGAATCAAGAGCAGATTGCCAATGATGTTGAAGAGCACCCCAATGACAAAGGCCCTGGTCAGATAGCGCTGTTGGTTGACGGCAATCAGCACATACTGCGTCACGCTGTTGACAAAGCCAATGGGAATGCTCCAGATGATCACACGCAGCGCCAATGCCGAGCCACCCCAGCCAACCGTGATCTCGCGGCCAAAGAAGTGAAACGTCTCCGCCACATCGAGATATTCCGCCCCGCCAACCAGATAGACCAGATCGCGCGCCACCAGGCTGATGATCATGGCGATGGGCAGGCAGACGAGCACGAGCAGCCGCAGCGAAAGCACGTAGGCACGCAGCAGGTTTGCGCTACCACTGTCTTGATCTCGTTTGGCGTAGCGGCTCATGAGCGGGAAGATGGCCATGGTAAAGACACTGGGAATAATATTTAGCCCATCCAGGTATTTCAGGCCAACGCTGTAAAGCCCAACCGCGGCGGACCCAGCCAGCGGCCGCAGAATCCAGAGATCGATCCGCCAAAAGATAGTCGCCAACAGATGATTGATCATCAACGGCCCACTGTTGTTGAGCATCCAACGCTGCAATCCCCAATCCCACCGCCACTCGGGCACAAAGAGCGTGCGGCGCAACAGACCATAGAGCCAGAGCGTCTGTAGAATATTCATGGCCAAGCTCACCGCGGCCAACCCCACATAGCCCCAGCCCAACAACAGAACGAGCGCGCCGAGCGTCACTTTGAAGAGCGCCACCGCGTTGGCCAACCCCGCGGGATATTCCATCTTTTCAAAGGCCATGAAGGTGCTGCTCAGTGCATCGGCCCAATTGGCAAAGAGCATGGACGCGGCAAAGATCAGCAACGCACGGACCTCCTGATCGCCAATCGCAGTGAGCTCGACAGTGGTCCAACCCAACCCCACGGCATCAAAGGAGCGGTAGAGCCAGATCACGAGCCCCAGCAGCGGCAAGCTGATCAGCCAGAGCAAAGTGCGCAATGCCACCACGTTGGTCAGATAACGGCTCGATTGATTCTTATCCGCCGATACATCGCGGGTGAGGAGCGTGCCCAACCCATAGCGGCTGACGATCTCGAAGATGCCGTAGACAGCTACCACAAAGGCATATTGCCCCGTGCCCACCGGCCCCAAGACGCGCACGTAGAGCATGGCAAAGGCGAAATCCACCGCTTTGTTGCTCAAGCTCAGGATCATGGGCACGAGTGAATTTTTGGCAACGGTGCGCACTTCATCCTCGCTGCCCTCGGGCCGATAGTAACGTCCCCACAGCCAATAGCCGCCGAGCAAGAGCGCGGTCATGAAGGCCAGAAAAGTGACGTAGAGCCCCAGCTTGAAGCTCATGGGTGTATAGACAAAACGGACCGTCCACTGGCCCGCCTCGGGCAGATAGACGGTGCGAAACGCGCTGTTGGCCCGATAGATCGGCAACTCTTGCTCATCCCCTTCCGCGCCGCCAAAGGGCCGGATGAACGCTTTCCAGCCAGGGAAATAGGCATCGGTCACCACGAGCCAACCACGGTCGCTCAAGTTCACATCAACAAAGAGATCATTGGCCGTGTAGCGGCTGATGCGTGCTTGGCGCAGGTCTGGGCTTGCCGGCAGCAGCGCGTGGGGGGCCAGTGGCTGCTCTTCAACAAAAACCACCTCGCGCAGATCGCGCGTCAGCAGTGGTTGTTCGGCCACGGGCAAAACCTCGGCCGCGGGCACCACAAAGGCGCGCGGCATCACCTCTTGGTTTTCATAGACGCGAATGGTGCCATCAAAGTAGATGCGTTGCCAGCTTGGGTTGGGGATCACATACTCGGTCAGAATGTATTTGACGTTGAGCAGATCGAGCAGCGGGTTGTCGAGCACCGTGTACATCTCTGGCCCAAAGTGGGCATAGAGCGGGGCAATGCGGTTGTAGAGCAATTCGCCTGCTTGGGGCGCAAGGCGGTTCATGAAATCGACATATTGACGCGGGATAATCGAATCGTAGCCGCGGATGTCCTGCCAACCATAGTACATGCCCACATTGGCATTAAAGGTTTTGGCACCAGGCCGGTCGAAGGTGGTGAAGCGCCACGGTTCAAGGGCAATGGATGGCGCCGCCTCTCGCTCGTTGATGAAGCGAACCACCGGCGGGATGTTGGCTTCGTTGCGGGGAGAAAGCGCGGGATCAGTGGCCGGATTAAAGCGACCGTGAACGGCATAGAGATCGCACAATGTAATGGCGATGAGCAGCCCCGCGCCCCAGTGCAACCGCCGTGCTTGCACCTGTTTGGCAGCTCCACGCGGCCAGAGCAGCCAAGTAATCACCCCGCCCGCGGCCAGGGCAAAGCCGCCAAATTTCAGCAGATTCCCCGCCTGATAGCCCCAGAACATGCGACCATCGGCAAAGGCCATGCGTGCCAGATCGCTCCAGGCCAACACACGTTCACCAAAGGTGACAAAGGGCGCGGGTTGCCAGATGCTCGCGCCCACGGCGAACAATGTCCCGGCACCGGCCAGCAGCATGAAGCCAGCAAGCGTGCGCATGAGCCAGCGCCAGGCCAGGTGATTTTCACGCAACAGCAATTGCAGCCCAATGCCGGCCAACAGCGCCATGCTCAGGGTAAAGGGAAAGACCCAGCGAAAGGGGCTGTGCAGTTGGCTCCAGCCGGGCAGCCCATAGAAGAGAATGCCATAGAGCGGCGTGCCAAAGGCAAAGAGCAACGAGAGAATGGCGAGACCAGCGAAAAAGAAGATGGTCCGCGTGTGCACGGCAAAATGCCCGCGGCGTTGCGTGGGATCGAGCACGCGTCCCGTCGCTTGCAGCAGGGCAATGGCGGCCAAGAGCCAGGTGGCCAGACCGAGATAGTTGCCCCCTTCCACGTAATTCTTGATCCCCCAAAAGATCGTGTCAACTGGCTCACCCAAAGCATTGATGGTGGCGGGTTGCCAGCGCCACGCCCACAGATCAAACCAAGCATGGTGACTTGGGTTGCCAAAGATGTCGGGGAGCAAGAAGGTGAGCAGGTGGCGCGTGGGCCAGGCCCAGTCGAGCACCTGTTGAAACGAAGCCGAGCCTTCACGGAAATTGAGCGGAACCAGTTCCAACAGGGGCAACAGCTGAATCGCACCGGCAGCCACGCCAAGCAGCGCCATGACCAGCAACCAACCGGTCAGTTTTAGCATCCGTGCTGTTGCCGCCGCGGCCCGGCTGGTGGCCGCGCCATGCAAGCGTTGCCACGCAGCCACCAGTCGCACAACGGTATACAGACCCGTCACCAACGCGGTGTAGTAGATCAACTCGGGGTGGCCCGCCAGCACAATGAGCGCCAGCACAATGATCCCCGCGAGGAGGTAGGGAATGGGGTGAAAGCTGGTAACCCCCTTCTCCTCTTGCTTGCGGATGATCTGCTCGACAATGGCCAAGAGCAATGGCAGCCAGACCACCGCGGCCAGAAACATGGTGAAGACCACGCTGACAACAAGGAAGCCGCTGAACATAAAGAGAACACCGCTGAAAAACGCGGGCAGCCGTTGCAGCCCCAACACGCGGCCAAAGATGTAGAGATTGATCCCAGCCAGCGCAAGCTGGAGCGCGGTGAACCAACCGTAGGCTACCTCCAGCGGCAACAGATAAAAGAGGATGCTCAGCGGATAGAAGGTGCTGGCCTGCCCCGCGGCCAGAAAGGGAATGCCCGTGAAAATTTGTGGATTCCAGAGCGGCAGCTGACCATTGGCCAATGTCTCCCGAATATGCTGCTTCCAGACCGCGTTCTCCAAGACCAGATCGCTGAGCAGATTGTTGTGAGGCACGCGGTGGGGCCGCAAGGAACGCCAAGGCTCGAAGGTGTAGAGATTGTCGTAGGGCAGGAGCGTGGCGCCGGTCAGGCCGGGAAAGAGCACGGGCGCAAACCAGAGCAGCGCCAGCAATAGAAAGAGCAGCAGCGCCAACAGGTCCAACCGCGTTCGCGTCAAGGCACCGAATCGTTGTTTGATCATGAGCAGCTCAAGGGGCGACGGGTGGTTGGGTGTGGGCAGATTGACGGGTCGCGGACTCTTTTCGCGGCCCGTTGGTCGGCGGGGTGGCCGGGCGCTGTACCACCTTGGGCGCACGGGCCAACTGGCGATAGCGCCAGCGGATCTGCCAGGTTCGCCAGGCCGATTCGAGCTTAACCGGGATGTCGAGCTTGCTCTGCCCGATGCGCCGGTCCTCAAAGTGAATGGGAATCTCAATCAGATGATAGCCTAGCTTCTCACAGAGATAGGCCATTTCCACCTGAAAACTATAGCCGTTGCTGCGCACGCGTTCCAGTCCAATATCGAGCAGCGCCTGTCGTTTCCAGAGTTTGAAGCCCGCGGTCATATCCCGAATGCGCAGTCCCAAAATCATGCGGCTGTAGAAGTTGGCCCACCAGCTCACCCACTGCCGCCAGAGTCCCCAGCCTTCATCCAATGTCCCCCCCGGCACATAGCGGCTGCCAATCACCACATCGGCTTGGGTGGCCAACATGACGCCGAGCATCTGCGGAATGTACGCGGGCGAATGGCTGAAATCAGCATCCATCTGGATCAGATATTCAGCACCGTCGGCAAGTGCCCGCTGCATGCCCGCCACATAGGCCGTACCCAATCCACCTTTGCCCTCGCGGTGCAGCACCAGCAGCCGGGGGCGTGCACCACTCGCACAATTGTAAGCAGCAGCCAATTCATCGGCCACCGCGCCAGTGCCATCGGGCGAATGATCGTCGACCACCAACAGCTGGAGCCCAGCCAGCGGCAAATCGAGCAGCGCGGCTGCCATTGCCGGCAGATTATCGGCTTCGTTATAGGTGGGGATGATGACGGTGATTGGCATTCCGTCTAGCTGCTGCAACGCAGGGAAAATGGCTTCATTCATATTAATTTATTCTGCAAGGCCACAGAGGAGCAAAGAGAATGTAGAGCGTCTGTGCACCATGGCGATGCGGCCATGGTTAACCTGAGTGGCGATGCGGCCATGGTTAACCTGAGTGGCGATGCGGCCATGGTTAACCTGAGTGGCGATGCGGCCATGGTTAACCCGAGTTGGTTAAGTCGTTATTTGAGCGATGGATTGTAACATGAGAGGAAAGCACGGTCAATTGGCAAGGGGTTCACCATCATGCCAAACTTCACCACCCTGCCCACAGGTGGAGCGTTGCCACAGTCATCCACATGGCTTACGCACCGAGAAGAGCATACCGATGGAGAGCAGGCCACGCGCTTGCCGGCTCTTCTCCGACAAGTTACGTAAGTCCAAACTTAGGCGTTGCAGCGTACCCGCGATTCACGCTCAAGCCATGATCGCGGCTTGCTCGCGCGAGATTGCCCACTGCAATGGTTGGCCAGCCAGATAGCGCTGCAACTCCTCAACCACGATCTGCCCCATGCGCTGGCACTCTCGATCGAGTGATCCGGCGATGTGCGGGGTCAGCAGAACGTTGGGCAGCGTATAGAGCGGTGAATCGGCCGCTGGTGGTTCGGGATAGGTAACATCGAGCATGGCAAAGAGATCGGGGCGTTGCCGTAGCACTTCGATCATCTCATCCTCGCGCACAATGGCCCCGCGCGCGGTGTTGATAAAGGTGGTCCCTGGTTGCATGGCAGCCAAATGCTCGCCCGTGATCAACCCCACCGTTGCATCGATCCACGGCGCATGCAGCGAGACCACATCCGCGCGGGCAAAGAGTTCGTCAAGCGGCACCAGCGTCACACCCAACGCTACCGCGTCCGCGGCCGAGACCAATGGATCGTACGCGATCACATCCAGATCAAAGCGGCGCAGGTGCTCGCAGACCATGCGCCCAATCATACCCAGCGCGATGATACCGACCGTGCTGCCATAGGCACCGGGGACGGACATGCGCCCGGGGTACGCGCTCGCGGCCTTGATGGCCAGTGCGTGTTGCCACGTCTTCTTGAGCGCGAGCAGGATCTGGGCGAGTGTAAATTCGGCCACGGGCACGGCATTGGCCGCGTAGGAGCTGGTGATGGGTATGTTGCGATCCCAGAAGGCTGGCGTGGTGCAATGTTTGATCGACCCCGCGCCATAGAAGACGATCTTGAGATTGGGACAGCGAGCGAGGAAGCGCTCATCCATCTGTGGCATGCCCCAACCAGAGAAGATGATCTCGGCCGCGCGCAGCAGCGCGGGATTTGCGGCAACAGATTGTGCCGTTTGGGGGGCGGCGTAAAGCTCGACCAGATTGGCAATGGTGGCCTGCTGCTCAGAGCTATAGATTTTGTGATGGGCATCGGTGTTGAGCAGATAGAGTGCCTGCATTTGAAAATTCTCCTGAAGCTGTGGTGCAACTCGCGTCGCTCAATGCACCGAGAGTCACTGCGATTTAATAGAGCCACGCAACAATTATGCCCGATGCGGCGAAATCGGCTAAAATAGAGGCGCGGTTTGTCGAACACGCCCTGGCCCAGCATACCGTATTGCACCTGCAAAGCGTGTTCAGTAAAAATTTGCGGAGAAACGGGAAACAATGAGTGATCATCCAATGGAAATAGCCGCTGTTCCAGCCGAGACAACTGAACTGGTCCCCAGCCCAACACGTGACGATACAACTGACACGGTGCTCGACCCCCTCTTTCGGATCTTGATCCACAATGACGATGTCACACCGTTTGAGTATGTCATTCAGATCCTGCTCAAGGTCTTTATGCTCTCGCACGAGTTGGCCGAGCACGTTGCCGAAACGGCTCACTTTGAAGGGGTAGCGGTGGTGGTGATCCGCCCCCGACCAGAGGCGGAAAAGCTGGCAGGCATTGCACGCAGCCACGCCCGCGCCGACGGCTTTCCGCTCACCTTTAGCCTGGAGCCAGAAGAGTAGCCATGTCGCGCCATCAAGCCGAACCCGACTGGGTTCATGGGCATCCGCACGAGCCAAACCCCGCGCCACCGTCGCGCACGACCCACTTTATCGTGCATTTGCCGGGATGTGTAGAGCGGACGTATGATCTGTCGACGCTGGAGCGCCTGCCGCAAACCAGCATAGCGGATTGCTACATCGTCAGCACAGGCCATGGCACCAGTGGCCCCTTTACCTTTGGCGGGGTGCGGCTGCTGACTTTTCTGGAGCATGTGATCGCGGCCGGTGTTCGCTGGCAGAGCGTGGATGTGATCAGCGCCGATGGTTTTGGCACGCGAATTGCCCATGCCGAATTGCAGGCAGAGCCAGCGGAACGCGCCGCGCTGTTGGCACTACAGCTCGATGGCGAACCGCTCACCCGTGAACAGGGTCTGATCCGCCTCATTGTGCCCAGCGAAACCGATGACGCCCTGAAGCAGGTGAAGTGGGTGGATAAGATTGTGATCCACCCCTAAAGCGAAGCCCGTCAAAGGGCACTTGATCCCGCCACCCTTGGACTGATTTTCTTGCCCTGGCAAGCTGTGCCCCTTTTGCCGCTAATGGCGCTCGTCACCCACTATGACCCTTGCCCAACTGCTCACCAACCTACGGTGTGATCCCGCGTTCATGATGAATGTGATGGCGTGGCGCACCATACCCGCGGTTGCAGCACGCCACGCCCCAATCCCGCCGGCACTGCATCCCGCGCTGCAGACGGCACTCCACCAACGGCAGATCAAACAGCTCTATAGCCATCAGGCCGCGGCGGTGACCCAAGCCTTGGCCGGCGACAATCTTGTGGTGGTCACCCCGACTGCCAGCGGCAAAACCCTCTGTTACAACTTGCCGGTGCTCGATGCACTGTTGCGCGAACCGGCAGCACGCGCGCTCTATCTATACCCAACCAAAGCCCTGGCTCAGGACCAACAGGCTGAACTGCAACGGTGGGAAGCCACATTACCCCCCACCGCGGCACTTCACGCGGCAGTCTATGATGGTGACACACCGGGCAATGCCCGCACCACCATTCGCCAACAGAGCCGATTGCTGTTGAGCAATCCCGACATGCTGCACGTGGGCATCCTGCCCTATCACACAGCCTGGGAACCCTATTTTGCCAACCTGCGCTATGTCGTCATCGACGAATTGCACAGCTACCGCGGCGTCTTTGGCAGCCACGTGGCCAATGTGCTGCGCCGCGTGCTGCGCATCTGTCGGCTCTATGGCAGCGAGCCGCGTTTCATCTGCACCAGCGCCACCATTGCCAATCCACGCGAGCTGGCAACCCAGCTCGTGGAAGCGCCGGTGACGCTAATTGACCAGAATGGTGCGCCCCAGGGCGAAAAGCAGATCATCCTCTACAACCCACCACTCTATGATGAAGAACGTGGCCTGCGCCGCAGCGCGGTGCTGGAAGCGCAGGAACTGGCCACCCGCGCGTTGCAGAGCGGGTTGCAGACCATTCTCTTTGGCCGCGCCCGGTTGACGACCGAGGTACTGTTGACCTATCTGCGTGAGCGGCTGACACGACGTGACGAACGTGCGGAGTGGGCGGGGGAAGCACCGGAGAAAAACGTCACCAGCCCAGAACAGATCCGTGGCTATCGGGGCGGCTATCTGCCCAACGAACGCCGTGCCATCGAGGCGGGCCTGCGCGATGGCAGCGTGCGCGGAGTGGTGGCGACGAACGCGCTGGAGCTGGGCATTGACATTGGGGGGTTACAGGCGGCGGTGCTCTGTGGCTATCCCGGCACAATAGCGGGCACTTGGCAACAGATGGGGCGCGCCGGCCGCACCGTGGAAGGAGCACTCGCGATCTTGGTTGCCACCGGTGGCCTGCTCGATCAATACATCATTCAACATCCCGATTATATCTTCGACCGGTCGCCCGAACACGCGCTGATCAACCCCGACAATCTGTTGCTGCTCATCGACCACCTGCGTTGCGCCGCGTTCGAGCTGCCCTTTGCCGCCGATGAAAGCTTTGGCAACTGCCCCTTTACAGCCGACGCGCTGCAACTCCTGTGTGAACAAGGCGATCTGCAACAGCATGGCCAGCGCTTCTTTTGGAGCGGGGAGAGCTATCCGGCCCGGGCGATCAGTCTGCGCAGTGCCGGGGGCGAGACAGTGGTGATCCAAGTGGAGCAGATAGAGACCATTGACCCGGCCGTTGCCCGCAGTGCAACAGTGGCAGCATCAGCGGATGTGGATTTCTACACGGCGGAGACAACAGCGCGGGCAGCAGAACCGTTGGTTGGGCAGCAGCGCGTGCGCGTCATCGGTCAGCTAGATTGGGCGGGTGCCCAACGGCTGCTGCACCAGGGAGCGATCTATCTACACGAAGGGCGGAGCTACCACGTACAGCAGCTCGACATGGCGCAACGGGTGGCCACCGTCGCCCCCACCAATGTCGATTTTTACACCGAGGCCATTGCAGAGACCGAGATTGAGGTGTTGAGCACGCACGATGAACTCGGGGAAAGTGAGCGCGGAGAAAGTGAACGCGGAGAAAGTGCTTCCCATGTGGCACACGGCGATCTGCTCGTCAGCACGCAGGTGGTTGGTTATCGGCAGATCAAACACTTTACCCACGAAAATCTGGGCGTTTTCCCACTCGACTATCCACCCCACACGCTAGAGACAAGTGGTTACTGGTTCACGGTCTCCCCCGCGGCCCAGGCAGCGCTTGCCAGCCGGGGCGAATGGTTTGATGCCGTGAATGATTACGGCCCCAACTGGCAGCGTCAACGCAAGGCCGTGCGCGCCCGTGATCACTATCGCTGCAGCCAATGTGGCCGCCCCGAAGCCAAAGGCCGCCAGCACGATGTCCATCATCGCGTGCCCTTTCGCACCTTTGGTTATGTGCCCGGCTTGAATGAGCGCTATCGCGAAGCCAATCAGTTGGCGAACCTGACGCTGGTCTGCCGCGCCTGTCACCGCCGGCTGGAGGCAGGCGTGCGCGTTCGCGGTGGGCTCGATGGCCTGGCCTATGCGCTCATGAATCTCGCGCCACTCCACCTCATGTGTGATCCACAGGATCTTGGCTCCCATGTTGTGCGGGCCGAGCGTGATGGCCACGCTCGGACAGACATAACAAAGAACGATGCACCAGCGTTCACCGCCTCGCCATCTTTACCCACGATCTATCTCTACGAACGCATTACCGCGGGGCTCGGCTTTAGCGCCAGGCTCTACGAATTGCACGACGAGCTGTTGCAGGCAGCCGCGGTGCGCATCAGCGCCTGCCCCTGCGAAGCGGGGTGTCCAGCCTGTGTGGGGCCGGTGTTGGAAGGGGAACAGGCACAGCTAGCCACCAAAGCGCTGACGCTGGCGTTGCTGCGGGTGTTGCGAGAGATGTAGAGCGGCCAGACGCCATGTGGCAAACGCACGGCTAGCCAACTTCGTCGACGAGTTTGTAACCGCGACCGCGAATGTTGATCAGATATTGGGGGCGCTCGGGCTTTGGCTCGATCTTGGTGCGGGCACGGCGGACCAGTGCCGCGACCGTGTTTGGGTCCACATCAAAGGCATCATCACCGGGGTAGAGCGTGGCGATGATCTGCTCGGCATCACAGATCTCGCCCAAGCGACCATAGAGATAGGCGATCAGATCATACTCCTTGGCCGTGAGAACCTCGGTTTGGCGCCCATTCACCCAAACGGTACCCGTCTCTTTATCGACCCGGAGCCCCTCCTCCTGTTCACCTTGATGCTCGCGCACATATTGATGGAAGAGTGGCGAAAAGAGAGCCAGCGGCTCGTCTGCATCAGCTTCGGTTGTAGCATGGCCAGTCTCCTTTACCAACAGTCCCTTGAGCAGCAACGAATCGGATTCGATGAGCGGTGGCTGCTTGCCTGTCACGTGCTGCTGCAACAACGTCCGTTCGTCGCGCCGCAAGCCCCGCCAAATCTTGCGGCACTCTTCCCAGACCTTGGGCTGTGCCGTTGCCCAGACTGCCCACGGGATGCCCACGGGTGGATTGGTTGCCAGCCCGTCAATCAACGCCGTCAACAGCCCGGGGTGACGGCCACTGAGGCGGAGCAACTCCACAATCGTCTGCTCCTGTAGCTTGGTCAGTTCATGCTCGCGCCGCGCGCTGATTTGGGCAATAACCCGCCGGGCATCGGTTTCAGTATAGGGACACAACCCCAACACAGAGCGCGAGAAGAGTTCATAGAAGCCCTCGCACTCGCTGGGATTGCGCAGATGGCGCGGGTGGTCACGGATGAAGAGCAGAAACGAAATCTGATATTTGTGGCGATCGCGCAGGGCACGCAGGCTCGCCAATGCCTGGGACGACAAGCTTGCATAGGCCTCGTCGAACTCATCAAGAATAAAGCAGACGTTGAGCTCCTGCTCCTTGCAAAAGACCTGCAGTGCCAGTTCCACGTAGCGTTGGGCCAACAGACCATTCTGTGTCGTAATCGCCTCTTTCCGCCATTCGGTGAGCGGCTCGCGCAGCGACTGGGTGGCCGCCTGTTCGCCACTGCTCTCCACCAGCGCCGTGAGCAACAACTCATGCAGCCCCCAGGCCGTAAATTCTGCCATGCGATTCGAATCGATCCAGAGCAGGAGGGTGGGTTTGGGAGTACCTGCGTTGAGCGTGGTCAGATAGTGGGTGGCCACATCGGGCCGCAGCAGAAAGTGCAGCAGGCGCGATTTGCCCATGCTCGCCGCTCCCACGATAGCACAGGATTCGCCAGCGTACATGCGCGCGAAGAGCGGCTCGACCAATTCTTGCCGATAGGTAATGGGATGGATGGGGCCAATTTCGGGCATACGATTTTCACCTCAAACAGCGTGTGCATGCACGGTAAATAGCATGGGCATGCACGGTGGGACCTGGTAACCGAGCAGGCTAGAGATAGAGTTTACTTGCGTCAAATCGCGTAAAGAGCTTACAGAGTTCAGCGCCAGCAGCTTTCCAATTTCGGATCTCGCTGCGCCCAGCATCAAAGCATTGTTGTACGCTCTGGCAATGGGCAAGTGCCTGATAGAAGCCCGTGGTAAACGCAAGGGCAGAGCGATCATCAATGGCATCTTCCATGACGACAACGGCATCTACATAGGCTGCAATGGCCTTTGCTTTCCGTGTTGTGTAGCATGCATTTAGGATGACACAGCACAAGTCGTCGCTCAAGGTGCGCAACATTTCTCCCAAAGCTTCTGTTGGTATGGAATTGCTATTGCCAGCTTCATCTTCGAGCACGATGTCACCGTGTTGATCAGCATGGCCAGCGAAATGGAGCAGACGAGGTTTATGGGTCAGCAAGTAGTGGCGCAAGTCCGTAACCCGTACAGCCTCTTGTTGAACCAGCTTGAGATGGGAAGCGGCACTTTTGGCCAGAATTTCTTTAATCGTACGCAACTCTTTATCGATCTGCAACGACAAATAATCCTTGGGCAGTGCACTGAGAAACAGAATCGTTGCGGTGAAACGTTGGCTCTTGCCTAGTGCAGAGGTTGCGGATGATAAAACGTCATCCTCCGCATAAACTCGTTGCCACTCTGGCGGCGGCCAATCTTCAAACCAATTCTCCAGACGACGGCAGAGGACACTGGCAACCAGTTGGGCTCGCTCTAACTCTTCCGCGTATTGACGAAAGCGGTGTGGATCAACTGTCGAAGTGAGCTTATCCGTACGCAGTACAATCCGAAACACAGCATTAAGCAACATGCCCCAATAATAGACGCGCCACTCCTGATTGTCCAGGTAATTGCTGGCAAAGTTGCGAATTTCATCAATGGCTGCATGGGCTTTATTGACCTCTGGCTGCTCCGCCACCTGTGGTGAAAGGGCAGTTGATGTTTTATCAAATTTGCTTTCCGCGGTCATCAACAGGAGCAGTTGGATAAAATGTTTGGGATCCTCGATGGCCGACAGCCGTACCCACACGTCTAGCTCCAACAACACAAAATCTTGTACCGATGGACCATAGCCAGTCCGCTCATAGTCAATCGTCCAGGTTTGGTGTTTATCGCTGACAAAGAAGTTATCGCCCTGTAGATCGCCATGACCAATCAATGCCTGAAATGGTCCGTACTTAGTTGTTTCATCCTCACCGTTGTGAGATTTTTCACCAAAGTTGCCGGTGCGCTCTTGAACCCACAATACTGGATCGGGAAAGATTCCCAACCATGAGTTTGTGTAGATCGGCGTCTTCAGTGAGGCGGTATAAGCATGTAAACGCGTCACCCACTGTGTGCCCCAGCAACTGCTATATGCCTCGAAGAGCGAATGATATGCAGCATTACGTGGATTATGTATATAGGAAACGTGCCAGACTTTGTGAAAGAGATGGGTGAGAGCTTTGCAGATATCCTCAACTGTTCCATTGCTGTAATACTTGGAAAAGACAGTAAAGGTATTGATATTCGTTCCGATGAATTTGTACTTGATACCACCTAGCTGCCAACATACAGCCTTGTTCTCTACATCGGCATAGAAATGTCCGGGCAGTCGATCTTTTATATGTGTTTGGAAGCGTTCATACTCCTGCTCAATCCGCTGTGGCGTGGTAATCTTTACCGCAAGGGGTTGTTTGCTGTCGGCCCGCACTTTGAGAATAAACGATTTTTTGCGCAGCGTAACACTTGGCGTCTCGGCGCTTTCTTCATACAGCTCTGCAGTGATCCGCTTTGCACCGGGAAAGAGTTGTTTGAGAATTTCTGTTACTTGTTCAGGCTTACCAGGGGCCAAAGCCTCCATGATACGCGCTACCAGTGGTGGTGCAATATCAACCTCTGGTCCATAATAGCAACTGCCCGTTTGCCGAACAGCCTCCTCCAACGCATCCTGCAACCGTTGCAGTGGTTCTTGTTTGCCGATAATGTCGATCGCGCCGTTGCGCAATGCCTCCAACACCGTGGCGCGATCGTTGCCCGATCCACTCACAATGATAGCCAACGCTGGCTTTAATTCTGGAACCAGCGCCAGCCCACTCTTGTCTTGCGTATCATGATCATCAATCAAATGCATATCGACCAGCGCCAGGTGGCAGGCGTACTCATGGACCTTCTCCTTGGCGCTGGCCAGCAGCTCCTCTCCCACTCCCTCGGCGATCACTGGCTCATAGCCCCAGCGCCGTAAGTTATGGCAATGGGACTCTACAGTTTTGGGCTCGTTGTCTACAACCAAGACTCGGCCTTTGGGCTTTGCAATCTGACTTTCCACCCGCACCACTGCTCCTTTTGGCGGCTCATCTGTTTGCACTTCAGGCAATCGCCGCGTCGATTGATTCTTCGTTTGCGCCATTAAGTGATACACCATGCTCGTCATCGCCCCCTCCACTTTCTACCACCGCTGTTGTGCGCGGCAGATGTATGCAGAACATTGCGCCGCAGCCCTCTTCAAAATCCGCCAAGTAGATCGTACCATTCAACTTTTCAACATGAAGCCTGGCAAAGAGCAAACCAAGTCCACCCCGTCCCTCTTGATCAAGCCGTTCATGCCACATTCGCGTGCGAATTGGATCGTCGGCTTTGATGCCCGGGCCACTATCTTTGAACTGGATCGCGACGCTTTCTTCGTCCAGCTTAATCGTTTTGACCTGAATCAACCCCTCATATTTCATTGCTTTAATTGCGTTGCGTGTCAGATAGCGGATGGTCCGCTTTAAACTCTGGGGGTATAACTGAACAGCAACGGATTCGGCATCCGCGGCAACCTGCACCGAGACCTTGTGCAAGCCAACGTATTCTTCTGCCCACTGAACCAGTCGAGGAGCCAGATCGGGCAACGTCACAATTTTGGGATTTATATCAGGTGCGTCCTGTACAATGAGATCGAAGCTCTCTTCAATCTCTTGCAATGTCGTCCTACCTTCTGCGGTCAATGCTGATTCATCGTGTAAATTCAGCAGTTTGGTGCGAATCTGATAGATCTCGCGATTTAGGTCATGGGCCAGATCGGTGGCCCATATGGTCCAATCAGTCATGACATTGCGAAAATCGATGGCGGCAATCTTGCGCGACCGGTCCATGGCCAGACCAATCTGATTGGCAATTCCTGTGATCAGTCCAACATCGACCAAATCAAACCGATGGGGCATATCGGCCTCGACGATGAGGCCGCCAAGCAATTCACCAGCGGAATCGACGATGGTTACACCAACGGTCGATTGTGTGCTTGAACGCAACGGCAGATAGGGTTCTTCATCCCTGGTGGCGATGTTGGGGATGAGATGGTGGCGCTGTTCTTTGGTCTGTAGCGAGGCCTGTGCCAATGCACCAATCATGGAAGCACTGTCAATCGGGAGCGTATCTCGCCCCACAAAATCAGGATGATCAATGGGATAGGGAGCCCCCGGCACTTCGATGATGCGCATGCCGTTGTTGGTTCGCTCGTGGGACAGAAAGAGCACGGTTGCATCCGGGTACAGTTCCAACAGTGCTTTCTGTGCGCTAATGACCAGCTGCTGATCATCCAACGTGGTGTTGCCTGCTGCGGTGACGTACAACGTAGCTCTGAGCCGTCTTTTTTCGCGTTCGAGACGTAAAATGGCTTCGGCATCATGAATGCCAATGGCAATAAATTGCACCAGAATCGGCAACATCTCTCGCTCTAGCCGCGAAAAGTGGTGAAGCTGCCGATAGGCAAAGAAGATGGCACCGACAATCTGGCCTTCGACGATTAATGGAAAGGCAGCAGTCGACTGCAGAGCCTCGCGCATGACAAATTCGCTCCCACGAAAGAGCGGATGTGCGCGTACATCATCTACCCAAACGGGCTCCCTGGATTGGATCACCGTGTTGACGGCCCCTTCCATGCGCGGCTCCTCAGTTTCCTGCTCAGGTACATGCCGCAGCCCGGTGTGGGCGGCGAGTACAAGTCGCCGCTGCTCCGTATCGTAGCGCCAGATGGTCATCACCGTCAGATCGGGCAGCAGCGTTTTGATCTGCCCCACAACGACATTCAGCGTCTCTTCCAGTGCAACCGGAGCCGTGATCGCTTGGCCCGCATTGAAGATGGAACGGGTGAATTCGCGCTGACGCACCGTATAAAGCGCCAACATGGCGACTCGGCTCAACCGGATCACCGTTTGCTCATGAAATGCGGTGAAGTACTCTTTTTCACTCGACTCCACATTAAAGACACCAATCGTCTTGCCTGTTTCGTCGTTGATGGGCACATCAAGTTCTGATTGTGTCTCGCGGCCGGCATATTCAGCCGGTATGCCCGTGCGACGTGGTCGATAGCGCTTGTCTTTGCTCACATCACCGACCAAACTCGACCGCCTCGTGCGCATCACTTCGCCCACCAAGCCGGTGAGCTCTTCGTGGTCGGTACGCTTGGAGATTCCAGTGGGGCCGAGATAATATTGCCGGCGCAACTCTGCCGGCTCCGTGCCCTCTTTGCGTTCCCACGTACGCAGGAAGAGTGCAATGCTGAAAATACCCTTGGGATCGAGGGAGTGGAAGAACGCACGCGTCTGCTGCAACAAGGTTTCAATGAGCAGAAGCTCATCCACCTCTGGCTCCAGCGCTGTCTGCAAAATGTGCAGCAAGATGCGCAGCTCTTCTTCCCGACTCTCTTTTTCGATCCGCAAACCTTGATGTTCGCGCCAGTTGCGCAGGGCCACGGAAACAAGATTGGCAAAAGCTTTGCCCATTTGCAGATCATCGTCGGTGAAGGTCCGCTGCCAGTGATAGTTAAAATAGATGAGGCCGCGCAGGCCACCGGTGCGCTGTCCATAAATGGGTACGCCAATGAACGATTTGACGCCTGTTTCTTGCACAACCGGATCAGCGGCAAAACAGATGCCATCCGCCAATGGTCGCGTCACATCGCTGACAGCCATTGGTTTGCCCTGTTCAAAAAGATAATTCATGAAGCGGGAAGGTTCTGCCCGCCGATTGGGCACCAAGCTTGAATTTTCTGCCGACCAGACGATGGACTGTTTGTCAAATTGTCTGGCTGTCATGTCAGCTTGCAACGGGTAGATGGCAACGCTGTTGGCATTGGTCACGAGCCGAGCGGCACGGGCGATCTTCTGCAGCGTAATGGGCAAGGGAGCGGTCGTTGCATTGCTCAGCGTTTCACTGGTGACAGCCAACAATTGCTCCTGTGCCTGACTCCGTTGCAAGCTTTCGTGGATCAATGCAGCTTCGTTGGTCAGTGCATCAATGTATTTGAGTGCAAAAGTCTGGGGCGGATCCGTTTCACAAAAGATATCCAAAATTAAGATGGCCACCAGCCGGTTACCCGCGTTGGCTGGCACCAGCCAATAATCGTGTTCGCCAAAGTGCTCGACAAAAGTGGCGGGCAGCTCATGTTTGGCATCTTTCCGAGCGACAAAGCGTTGACGTCTCTCCGCCATCACTCGTGCAAAGGCACTACTCGACTGGGCGGGAAAACGCATTGCACGTACACGGGCATCCGCCGGTGTAACGGTCTCTAGCTGCCCCGACTTGAGTTGTGCCAGGTAATCTTCAAATGAAGCAGATTCAACAGCTTTATCCTTTTCCCAGGCACGTTTGGCATCGGGGACAGTGAGGTGTCCAATGCCCATCCGCCCCTGCAGCAGCGTCTCCTCTTCCTCCACCAAAAAGAGCAAGGCTCGATTGAAGCCAAAGCCGTAGGATGCCGTGGAAAGGGTCAACGTGGCATGCCACAGCCATTCATGCGCCGGCAAATTGGCCGGCTGTTGCTGCGCAAGTTTCATGATCTGCTCGTTGGCAATCTGCAATAAGCCCAGCTGTTCATTCAGCCGTTTGCGCTGATGGTTGATCCACGCGCTCTGCAAGTAGTGGGCCAGCTGTTGGAGCACGGCAATGGCAAAAGTTACCCGCTCCTCTTCCCAACGATTCGTCTGTTGGTAGTCTTCAATGAAGATGCCCCCAATCGATTCATTCCCAACCACCAGCGGCAGCGCGATCAAACTCTTTACCTCCCGATCGGGCAACGCCAAGCCGTACTTGCGACGGTACCCCACAGTTCTGTCTCGGAAATAACGGGGCCGTTGCTTGTGGTTGATGATGTGGTGATTGAGCCGTCGATCCTGCGGTGGCCGCCAGTATGGTTGCTGAGGCTGCCCATCTTTGAGGTGAAAACAATAGTGCAGCCACCCTTGTTCGTTAATTGCCTTATCACGGTGTTTCATCACCACGACAAAATTTCTGGTTGGTATGACGCGTTTGATCGCACGATAAACAGTCTTCAGCAAATTGTCGAACTCACCGGGTTCGCCGTTGATCGATGTTCGCTCGATAATACGCCGTGCCGAGCGCACTGCTTTTTGTTCCCGAATTCGCTCTGCATGGATGCTCGCCCGTTCCCACGCCGCGCCCGCTTGTTGTGCATAGAGCGTGAGCAAACGCCGTTCTTCGGCCTGAAATTTACGCGGCTGCTTCGGGTTGTGGATCACAATGATCCCGATGCAGCGGTCGTCGCGCAGGAGTGGAATACAGGCCCAGTCCCCATCCTTGGGCGGGCTGTCGAGCATGCCCAATTTGCTCGCCAGATAGCCTTTGTCAAAGCGCCACCCCTCATAGAATTGGATTGTTTTGGTGTCGTAGGTCTGGCGCACGTGAATACTCTCGGCATAGGGCATCCGAAGTTGCTCAAAGTCGTCGAGCAACTTCTCGCCAGCTTGCTTGAACCCTTGAAAGAAATCTGGTTTACCCGTCGTTTCGTCGTCTGGACGCAGCGGAGCAGTGGCATCGTCCCCGATGACGCGCCAAAGCTGTACCCGCTGAAAGCCCAAATCCACGCCACCCTGCACCAGCGCATCGCCCACGGCGTCAACAGTTTGCACTTTTTGCAGCGCCGCACCTACCTGGTTCAAGACCTCCAACCACTGCCGTTCATAGTTACGCGAGCGCTGCCGCAACAGTGCCCGTACGCTCCAGATCAGCTCCTGTGGTTCAAAGGGCTTGACGATATAGCGATAGATTCCAATCTCGGCAGCGCGCAAGCCAACTTCTTCATTCAGACCCGTGAAGAGAATACTGTCGATTGCCAGATCGGTCTGATGCAATTCCTCCAACCAATCGAGCCCACTCTGGCCACTGCCCAGCTTGTTATCCGTGAGAATCACATCGATTGGCTTGATCGCGTTGTGGCCAGTTTCAGCCGCCGCCAGTGAAACGAGAAGCCGCTTGGCCTCCTCGACCGTGCTAGCAATGTGCGTTTCAAAGGTGAACTCATCGGTTAATTCCCGTTGCAGCCGCTTGGCTAACATTTCAGCAAAGAATGTGTCATCATCAACGATCAAAATGGAAACCATTGCGCTACCTCTCTTCCAACGGTAAATAGATCGGAAATTCTGCCACCATCTTCGTACCCCAGTGGAGCATGCTCTCGCCCACATAAAGCCGGCCACCACAATCATCCATCAAGCGCCGGGAAATATAGAGCCCCATGCCGCTGCCAGCGTTGGTGCGAGTGGTCATCCCCAATTCAAAGACTTCATCCCACTGCCGCCGATGGATCCCAGGACCATCGTCCTCAATGGTCACGCGAATGACATCGATCGTGTCGGGAGTATGGGTCAATTCCGCTGTGACCTGAATCTGGCCACTGGCGCGAATGCGCTCGATCTGCTGGATCGCGTTCAGCAGCAGGTTGACGATGATCTGCTGCACCTGCGTCTGCTTCAATTGGGTGATGAGCGAATGTTTGGGAAAGTGAGAATTGATCTGAATGTGGGCGCGGTCGGCAGAGTCTTTCACCAACTCAATACATTGATCGGTCACCTGCTCAATCCGCAACAGCTCTTCTGAATCTTGCACGGCAATGCGAGCAAAGAGACGCGTGGTCTTTACCAATTGGCGCATGTTATCGGTCAAGTGCGTGAGCGCTTCTTGCATTTCAGCCATCTCTCGTTTGGCCTGCGTTACACTCTGCCCCAGTGTACGCTCCACGTGTGCACATTGCTCGTTCAGATCACTGAGGGTAAAGAGAATTGGACTCATCTGGTGATTGGTTTCATGGATCAACCCACGCGCCAGGTGCCCCATCAGCAATGTGCGCTGCAACTCGGCATTCTGTTGATAGAAGAGTTGGCGCTCCAGCAGAATTCCAATCAACTTGGCGATTGCCTGGGCATCACGCTGCATGGGCTTGGTAAAAAATCGCGACTCGCTGTGAAACAGAAAAAGTGCATATCGGTCGCGTACGTGGGCGGGAACGGGCATACCGAGACAGGAGCGGAAGTGTAGCAGCGGGATCAAGTAGCGGGCATAGGCTTCAACATCGCCGATATCTTCGACCCGCGCAATGCGGCGATCCTCGGCGACATCGCGTACTGGGCTGTAGAGGAGTTGAGCCAACGCGGCCCGATCGAGCTTCGGTTGCCCCTGCTGGGCGGTGATGTCGATGGCCCGCTGAACCACATCAAGCCGAAAGAGCACGACCTTCTCTGCACCACTCTGGCGGCGCAGTTGGCGCACGGCATCAAAGAGTTCGCGCTTGACAGAGTATTGTCTGTTGGTGCGTTTACGGTTCGCAAAGAGCCGGCGCGACACTTGCCCATCTGCGGATTGCGTTGGCAAAAATCGCTCCGGTTGGATGAGCGCGGCCAGAAACTCTTCGGGCATAGCGGGTTTGATCAACAGCGGAACGCCCTGTTGATTCAGGGCAATCAAATCACTTTCTCGGTAGTTGGCCGTCATCCAATCCGTCATCAAAACCGATTGCACCATGGGATGGTCGCGAGTAACCTGTTGTACAATCGCAATTCCGTCTTGTTGTGCACCCAAATTTACATCACAGATGATGCTATCCACCGGACGTTCGCGTACTTTCTGCAGCCCCGTCTCCCCATCCAGAACTCCTTCCACGCGGTGGCCAGCGAGGCAGAGCCCCTGTACAATCGCCTGGTTCTGAATTGGATCATCTTCGATGACCAGCACAGAGAGGGGGCGAGAATTGAGCAATGGTGGTGGCGCTACGTGCGAGATAGCGAGCGATTCGTCTCCGACGGTCCGCCCCTGCTGCTGCCGTTCCTCACGGTCAGTTGCTGCCCTGTCCCGGTCGAAGAGTGGCCAACGCATCTGCTGCAGCTGTTTCATACTGAGACAGAGTTCGCGACGGTCGGCGTCCACAGTCTTGACGCTGCCATAGATCCGATCTCCAACCCAGAGCGCATCGTGAATCGGCACATCCACCCATTCTGGCAGCTCCTCTTCGTGCAACATTGCCTGGATCCCATTGTCCAACTCAATGTGGGCAACGCGCAGGCCAAAACCGGTTACGGCGCCCTTCATCAGTCTGCTGCCCACATTGATTTTGGTCAGTTGAGACCACGGATCATATTCGGCCATGCGCAGACTAACTTCCCAATGATCGGACCTTTCCTGCAAAACACGCACTTGGCAGTAGGAGCCGCGCACGAAATTTTCCTGACGCTGCCGTCGCTCTTGTTCACTCCAGGCTATTTCCCGTTCGCGGATGATGCCCCGTTCGCCATTTGGTAGTGTGCCGACAATGCCAAATGGCAGCAGCTTGGTAGTTCGCATGGGAACCACGGCACCGACAGTACATTTCGCTGTGACAGTGGAATCCGGCGACAGTGCCGCTGGCGCATGTTTACCATCCAATGCGGACGATGGTACCTGCGCTGCTCCCACTTGCGCAATCTGCTTTGACGCTATCTGCTTTGACATTCTGTCTCTCCTGATGTGCGTCTCTACCGAATTGAATTGAGTGTTGGATCGAGTACGATGGTCCGTACTCCGTGTTGGATCGAGTACGATGGTCCGTACTCAGTGTTGGATCGAGTACGATGGTCCGTGCTTACAGAGAAATCATTTACAAGTCGCACAATCGTGGAATCAGCGTTCTCTAACGCTGGACGTGCGCAGTAGAGAATGCCCACTCCGCAAGGTGCAAGATCTATTTGCTTTCTCTATTAGAGAGTAACGAGCATTCAACAGCCGCACCGCTACGAATGGACGGTGCTCGCATGCAGCGCCCGCGGAAGCGGACTTTCACCGGTGTTGTGCGCTCGCCCCGGGATCCGCCCGGCGAGCGGATGTCCTTGCAGATACCAGATTGCTGAACGAACGCAGTGTTGAATCGAGTGTAGCCGCCAGTCGGCCCAAGCAGGATCGGTTGCGTGCAGCGCACCGGTGCAACGATCGGGGGCAACGTTAGCATGATTTTTCGCCAAGAGCGGGTGCTTGGCTACCATCGATCAACTGGGAATATCCCCAACTGTATCACGCAACTTACTTCATCTCCATAGCACCTACATGATCGCTACGTGACAAAGATGACAAATCAACGTTGTCACACTTTCTTACCTACTGTCGGTAGAATGTCGGGTAAAAATCATAGCAATTGCCAGAAAAAGATGCTAGAGTTCCCATGGGGTGCACTGTGGGGGTGCACTGTGGTGGATGCACAATCGTTATTCTGTACATCGTCGCTCTTTGAGGAGGAGGTAACGTTCACTTCAATTTCACACAGCTCTTTTTGTACACCCAACAGTTCCACCTGTTCAGCCTGAGATCCAGTTGCAAATCGGGCTGTGGGACAAGCATCGTGCAAAACAGACAGAGTAGAGCAGACAGAGTAGAGCAGACAGAGTAGAGCAGACAGAGTAGAGCAGACACATTGCAAGAGGGAGGAAACCATGATTACCCTGATCTTCTTTTTGCTGGGATCATTTTTCTTGCTGGCCACCGTAACGTTTGCCGTGCTCTTTCATGTGTTGTCTGGCCAGGTGAAGACCGATATAGCTGATGGCTGTCTGAGCCTTTACATCTGCCTGATCGGCTCCGCGGCAGCGATCTCCTGTTACTACATCGCCATTTCAGTATAGTAGCGCTTCAGTATAGTAGAGCTTCAGTATAGCAGAGCTTGCAGTGAATTTCTACCATTCTGGGTTCGGCACTGAACAAATTTTGGCACGATATGCAGCGGGCGGAAACAGATAATTTTAACCATCTACAGTGCGGTTGGCTTGAAAACGGTAGGTTTTGGGCGGTCTACCAGAGTAGTAGCACTACTGTTTTCAAACAGAGCCCACTTTAGATCGCGTTGACATTTGGGGAAAAGCGCCAATCCAACTGGGCTGCTAACGGTGAACAGCGGTCTCAACCGCGGCTTTTCTCGGTTAGCAGCGGGTTATATCCCGCGAATCTGCAATGTCAACGGAATCTAGTCCACTCGCCAGCAATGTTGGGCGCAGAGTTTTCTGGACAGTCACGTCGACCACAACTACGTAGATCATGACGCCAATTGGCTCATTACAGAGAGGAGCTATGACTATGATCACCGTTTCCCTGCTTCTGTTTGGCGGTCTTCTCTATCTGTCCCTGTCACTATTCCCCCCCAGGGACGACGGGCTCGATCTGCTCGGTGCGTTGTTCGTCCTGCCACTATTGGCAATTTCTACCTTCGTTGGTATCATCGCAGCTGGCAGTTGGTTCTTTTAACTAGAAACGGGACCGTCTCGTTGCAATGCTCCGGCTCGTTGCAACGCGTCAACTCATCCAAGCCACACCTTGATGAACTTCTAACGATCCAGGGCCGGCATCCATTGTGATGTCGGCCTTTTCACACCATGGACCCATTCGCCATGTCTACACCCAATCATCCCGCCGCCGCGTCGGCCCCAACGTTTACAACAGCTGAGCGACTGGCAGCTTGGTTGCACAGCCAAGGGCTGGATCTAAATGCCTGGGGTCAAGGTGGCGCCAAGACAGTGGCGGATCTCTGGCACGAACTCCAACGGGGAGAGAGCACGCTGCAACAGAGGCCGCTGGAGCGCCAAGTGCGAGTCGTCGAAGTACAGATCATCCGCAACCAGCAGATCCTGGTAGAAGCGGAACAGTACTTTGACGATGGGCGGGTTCGGGTGCGCAACCGTCCGCCGTCGGAAAAGATGCATCCTGATGAAACGCCGCTGCTGGCAGCAGAGCGCTGCCTCCAAGAAGAATTGGCTCTCGCACCATCTGCCATTAGCTTCCCTCCTCACACCATCCAGCGCCGCACGATCCACGCGCCATCCGACTCCTATCCAACGCTGATGAGTCGCTACACATTCTACACGCTACAAGCAGTGGTCGCGGATCTGCCCGACCATTCCTTTACCACCCCAAACCGTGCCCACGGCACGGGCGATCCCATTGTTGCCCACAGCTGGCGGTGGGAACCCACCGCCACCCATCTACAGTAAACTCTGTTTGAAAACGGTACTGCCATTTTTTTTGGTAGACCACGAAAAAATCCACCGCTTTCAAGCCAATCATACGCCAGCGTAACATTAACAGATATCGAGCGCGCGCTGTCGGGTTTGCCGATCGGCAGAACGGTCTCATTGTCCTACCTCTCGGCACGCGCGCCTAGGCCAACTCTGCGACCACATGGTGTTGTTTGGATGTAGATCGCGCTTTCGAGTACAATAGTAGGCTACAAGCCACACTGTTGCGGATGCTACCTGTAGCACCACGCCAACAGTCGGGCGCGAATGTACTCCAGATACGAAATGTAGTCGTCAACAGGTTGATAGGGTTTCAGAAAAGGACAAGCAAGATGAGCGGAGTTAACGGGAAGAGCAACGGAAACAGCAGTGGCCAGACCGGCACATTTGCGGTCAAAGCGGGCTTGGCACAGATGCTCAAGGGTGGCGTGATCATGGATGTTGTCACGCCGGAACAGGCTCGCATTGCCGAAGAGGCTGGCGCCTGTGCGGTAATGGCGCTGGAGCGGGTTCCGGCCGATATTCGCAAGGATGGCGGGGTGGCTCGCATGAGCGATCCAGACATGATCAAAGGGATCACGGAAGCCGTGACGATTCCGGTCATGGCCAAAGCGCGCATCGGTCACTTTGTCGAGGCACAAATTCTGCAGGCGCTGGGCGTCGATTACATTGACGAGAGCGAAGTGCTGACCCCTGCGGATGAAGACCATCACATCAACAAACACAACTTCAAGGTGCCCTTTGTTTGTGGCTGTCGCAATCTGGGTGAGGCACTGCGCCGGGTGGCCGAAGGCGCGGCCATGATCCGCACCAAGGGCGAAGCTGGCACGGGCAACGTGGTGGAGGCCGTGCGCCACGCCCGCAGCGTCATGGGGGCCATTCGCCAGATCCAGGGCATGGATGACGATGAGCTCTTTGCCTATGCCAAAGATATTCAGGCTCCCTATGATCTCGTGAAGCAGACCGCGGAATTGGGTCGCTTGCCCGTGGTGAACTTTGCCGCCGGTGGCGTGGCCACCCCGGCCGATGCCGCGCTGATGATGCAGTTGGGCGTGGATGGTGTCTTTGTCGGTTCTGGCATCTTCAAGAGCGGTGATCCCGTGAAGCGGGGCAAGGCGATTGTCCAGGCCGTGACCCACTACAACGATCCCGAAGTTCTCGCCGAAGTGAGCACCAATCTTGGGGAAGCGATGGTCGGTATCAATATTGATACGCTGACAGAGCAAGACAAGATGGCCCACCGCGGCTGGTAGGTTGGCGGCTCTCGCGACCATCTGGCGGGAGAACCTTGGCAAAAGAGAGACGAGCGGAACGGGCCAATGGCTCACTGCCCTCGTCTCGCCTTTGAATTGAGATAATGAGAAACCATTCTGAGCATACTTCTGAGCCAGCTTCTGATCTAACCATTGGTGTACTCGCGCTGCAAGGTGCGTTTGCCGAACACATCAACATGTTGCGGAAGCTTGGCGTGCGGGCCGTGGAAGTTCGAAAAGCAGAACAATTGGCCACGCTCGACGGGTTGATTATTCCCGGCGGCGAGAGCACCACCATGGGCCTCATTGCCGAACGCTGGGGATTGGTGGCCCCGCTGCGGGCATGGGTGCAGGCGGGGCGTCCCACCTGGGGCACCTGTGCAGGTATGATCCTGCTGGCCAATCAGGCGATACACCAAAAACAGGGGGGGCAACCGCTGCTGGGTGGGCTGGATGTCACGGTCGACCGCAACTACTTTGGCCGCCAGGTCGACAGCTTCGAAGCCGATCTGTTCGTGCCCCAGTTGGGTGATGAGCCCTTTCACACGATCTTCATCCGTGCACCAGCGATTGTGGCCGTTGGCAGCGGCGTCGAAACGTTGGTCGATGTCACCACGCCCACCGGCGAGCGGGTGATTGCCGCGGCGCGGCAGGGCCCACTGCTGGCAACAGCCTTTCATCCCGAGTTAACGGCCGACATGCGTTGGCACGAACTCTTTGTAGACATGGTGAAATCTACGGTACAACAGACGGTACAATAGGCACCGTAGCGGGTGCGTCCCATTTTCGGGGACGTACAGAAGAGGAGCAGATTGAGCGTCCGGTCTAGGCCCTCAAATGTGGTACGCACCCCTCTACAACCCCAACATGAACTGAAAATTGTCATCGTTGTTCCCCGGTAAATTTTCGTGCCCGAAATCGGGGAAGGTGACGTAGGATTTGGCGGCTGTGATCTTGTTGTACGCAGCGAATTGCGTTGAAGGTGGGCAGATGGTATCCATTAAGCCCACGGCCATGCGCACCTCGCCGCGGATGCGGTTGGCCAGGTGTTGTACGTCCACGTATCCCAGCTGCGTAAAGATCTCATCCGCTCGCTTGTGCTGTGGATCGAAGCGGCGGAACCACTCGCGCAACTCGGCATAGGCATCCTTATCCTGATCGATATCCCAGACGCGGCGATAATCGCAGAGAAAGGGAAAAACGGGTGCAACGCGTTTGATGCGTGGCTCCAACGCGGCACAGGCTAGCGTTAGCCCACCTCCCTGGCTGCCGCCAATTGCACCCACCCGCTGCTCGTCCACATCCTCCATTGCCATGACGATTTTGGCCAGCTGCGCGGTGTCGAGAAAAACCTGGCGATAGTAAAGCTTATCGGGCTCATCATCTACCCCGCGAATAATGTGGCCGCGCAGGGTCCAGCCTTTGACGCCCCCCGGATCTTCCGATCGACCACCCTGGCCCCGACAGTCGAGTGCAGCAACAGTGTAGCCAGCTGCCACATAGGGCAATTTATCCATCCATTCACCAGCACTGCCCGAATAGCCGTGAAACATCACCACCGCGGGGTGGGTCTCATCGCTCGTCGTGGGCTGGAGCAGCTTGGCGTGAATACGTGCGCCGCCAACGCCAGAAAAATAGAGATGACTGCAGCGGGCATAGGGTGTCTGAAAGTCGGCGGGCACAATTTCGATCTGCGGATCCAGCGCGTTCATTTCGGCCAGCCCGCGCGCCCAAAAGTCGTCAAAATCGGCGGGGCGAGGATTTGTGCCCTGGTAGGTGTGCAGCTCTTCAAAGGGCATATCAAACAACAATGGCATGGCGTGCTCTCCTCTAATAGATGTGACAAGTGATGGATATAAAAAGTGATGGATGCCAAAGAACGCCGTTGCCCAACTGGCGGTGGCGCAACCGCGACTGCCGGTGTGAAACTGCCGGAGATTCCGATGAATTCAATTACTTGGATCAGCCTTCGCCCGCGCGTCCATTATGCCTCGCGGTTGGCAAACTTGGGTTGGCCGGCATAGAGCATCAATGCGATGAAGATCACGAGATCCAGCACCAGGCTGCCCATAATGGTGAACATGGTGATCGAAGGGCCAGTGTTCTCGAAAAACTGGCCGATGAACCAGGGAAAGAACATGGCACCGATGCTGGCACCGATGAAGAACCAGCTGGTGATCCGTCCGGTCATGCGCATGTGGCGACCAGCCCAGGTGAGGGTAATGGGAAAGATCGATGCAATGGCCAGCCCGGTGCCACAGACCCCAATCCAGAGCACAACCGCAGAAGTGGGCCAGACGAGAATCAACCCCACGCAGAAGATGGCCAACAGCAGCTCTCCCAAAAGCAGATGTCGGGGCCGTAGCCGCGCGGTCAGTGGAATGGAGATGAGCCGACCCAGCGTGAACGAACCCCAAAAGCCAGAATTGAGATAGGCAGCCAGGGCCGGGGAAAATTGCGTCTGCTCGATGGCATAGGTGTAGATCCAGCCGCTAAAGCTCAGCTCTACCCCCACATAGACAAAGAGAAAGAGCACGGTGAGGCCCGTCAACAACAGGTCGACTTCACCGGAATCCGCTTCTGTCGTGGTGGTGCTCCCCACGGGGCTGGGCAGCCGAAAGAGCCAGAGTGCGAGGGGTGCCAGCAAAATCGCAATGGCCCAGTATGCCCACTGGATCCCACCACTCACGAGGATCACCTGGGCGACGATCAGCGGTGACAGAAAGGCCCCCAGCCCAAAGAAGAAATGCAGCGCGTTCATCACCGGTCCCACGTTGGGCCGATGTAGCCAGACGATGAGTGTGTTCACCCCCACGTCCATTGTCCCCTCGGCGATACCAATGACAAAGAGGATGCCAATGAGCACCCAGAGCAATGGGATGAAGGGCACCAGCGCCATGAGCAGCGCCAATGCCAAGATTGACGCACCGACAACCGGGTTGCCGCGCTGCCGGTCATAGACCCAGCCCGCAAACATGGAGCCACCCAGATAGCCCAGCGCCCGCGCGGTAAAGAGCACACTGATCGCGCTCAGTTGCGTGCCCGTGTTGGTGGCCAGGCCAGGCAACGTCGGCCCCAGCGAAGCACCGACGAGCCCCAGCCCAACAAAGGCGGCGTAATAGCCAACGGTTGTGGCCGTCGATTGTGAACGCTTGTTGGCCGCCTCTACAGAAAGTACACTTGAACTCATTACGCTCTCACTTTTACTCATCGATCAGAAATATGTTTGGGCTCGTTCCATCGCTGACAAGCCGCGTCAACATCACACTTTTACACGGTGCTTCATGCGGCACCCGCACATCATTGCAAGAGCGCATCGGTCAAGGGCATGACGGTAGCACCATCGCTGGCATGGGTTGTGTAGACCTCTGGCCAGATGTTGGTCACCTTTGGGTATTTTTCATAGATCAGATCGGCAATCGTCTGCTCACTTCCCGGCTCGACCAATGCCACGGTACAGCCACCAAAACCAGCCCCGGTGAGCCGGGCGCCGTAACAGCCCTCGGCGCTGCGCATCGTCGCCACCATGATGTCGAGGGCTTCGCTGCTCACTTCATAGTCATCGCGCAAGCTGTCATGGCTGGCATTCATCAGTTGGCCCACGGTGGCCAAATCATGCTGGCGCAGCGCGGCAATGGTCTGCACAACGCGCTCATTCTCCGTCACCACGTGGCGACAGCGGCGGTAGACCAGCGGTGATAGCAGCTCCTTGTGGGCTTCCAACTGCTCGCTGCTCACATCACGGAGCGCTTGGATAGCGGGCAACGCACGTTGCAAGAGCGCGACCCCCTCTTCACATTGTTGCCGACGTTCATTATAGGCGCTGCCAGCCAATGAGCGGCTGGCTTTGGTGTTGCCAATCACCAACGCCGCCTCTTTGGGCACGGGCACCAGTTCATAATCGAGCGAACGGCAATCGATGAGCAGCGCGTGATCCGCTTTGCCCAACATGCTGATGAACTGATCCATGATGCCACAGTTCACCCCAACAAAGTGATTTTCGGCCCGCTGTGCAGCCTGCGCAACTTCTGGCCCGCTGAGCGAATCTTGCGCGCCCGCGGCAAAGAGCAGCGCATTGGCGGTGGCAATTTCCAGCGCGGCCGAGCTGCTCAAGCCACTGGCCTTGGGCACGTTGCCACTGACCACGGCATCGATCCCACAGAGCGCGATCCCCTTTTCTTGCAGCGCCCAGGCCACACCTTGAATATAGTTGGCCCACAAGATATTCTCATCGTACGTGGGTGCATCGAGATTGAATTCATAACCGCCGTCGTACTCGGCTGAATAGATGCGCACGTGGCGGTCGGTGCGGGGCCGAAAGATGAGCCGGACATCCCGCTTCAGCGCAACGGGCAAGACCAAGCCGTCGTTGTAGTCGGTATGTTCACCAATGAGATTTACCCGGCCGGGACCAATGGCAATGGCTGTTGGTCTCTCGCCAAAATGGGTCGTAAAGAGATCGACCAGTGATTGGGTCCGATTTTCGGTAATATTCATGTAGCCTCCTCCAAGGAAAGATCTCCCGTTGCCACATCCCGCGCCTGCGGGGGCGATGGTCTCGGCTTGAGCAACGTGTATAGATTGAGATTCCCTTCCTTACCATCTGCGTAAAACTGTTCATGCACGTGCATTTGCGCGGCCACCGCCAGCTGATTGGCTTCGGCAGCGTCGGTTTGGTGGACATAGCGCACCGCGTACTCCCCCTGCTGCCAGGGCAACAGTGCATCGCCCGCTTCCACATCCGCGGCGGATAGCCCGATAGTTTGCCACGCGATCTGCTTGCGCACAAACCGTTCACTCGTCAAAAATTGCCAATGTGACAGGATGAGTGCGCCCGTGGAGACCAGCAGTGATGCCAGCGTCTGCACAACCCTGGCGCGCAAGCGATGGCCCGGCACATGGTGCAGCGCGGCGAAACAGACCACGACATCAAAGGCTCGCTGCTGCAAACCGACGGCGACAGGCCAATCCGGCGCGGTGAAATCTGCTTGTCGAAAGTCGGTGCGGACGGTTGCTAGCTCGGCCGCGCGTCTCCGCGCCAGCGCCAGCAGCTGTTCATCCGCGTCAATGCCAATGTAATCTGCGGCCAGTCCCCACTCATTCAGCAACCACGCAAAGCGTCCATTGCCACAGCCCACATCCAACACGGTTAGGACGCGGTCGGACGCTTCTGGTAACCAATCACGCAGTTGACGCCAACCGAGGGGCAATCCAGCGCGCGTCGCGTCAAAATTTGTCGCAACCGTTGCATAGAAGTTGCGGTTGAGCTGCAACAGTTGCTGCTGCGTTTTCTCATTCATGGACGGGGCCACACTGTCGCTGAACTGTCACTCATTTGATGGTTCACAACCCACTCTTGTGGTATAATTGATATTCGTTCTGAACGATTGACGTTGCGGCCAGCAAGACGAGCAGCAGCTGGAACGGCGAGGTTCAGACCAGATGTTGGCGGTGCAATCTGCCTACTGTTGATATTGTCGATGCGGTGCGAACCTCACCCCCCGCACCAGGATGCAAGTAATTTATGAAACGCATTATTCCGGTCAACGAAATTCCGCAAGACACACTTGTCAAGAGCCAGGAATGGCAGGAGAAGCGCAGCGGCTACGATCCCGCGGCTCACAGCGCGGTGCTCAATGCGATCTTCCAGGAGATCCTCCAGGTCGATGAAGCGGAATGGGACATGCGCACCAGCCTCAAACCTATTCTATCCCGCTTTCCCAAGGAGGGCAAAGGATTCTACTCCAAAGCGGAGCTGATCGCGGGCTACCGTCATCTGGTAGCCGAAGGGGACATCGAAGCCGACCCGCTGTTGATGAAGCGCATCCGCATGAAGCCCATGCGCACCCAAAGCGGGGTGGCACCGGTGACGGTACTCACTGCGCCGGCAGGCTGCCCCGGCAAATGCATCTTTTGCCCCGACGATTGGCGCATGCCCAAAAGCTACATCTACGACGAACCAGGCTGTCAGCGTGCTGAGCGCGACGGGTTCGATCCCTATCGCCAGACGCTGGGCCGCATCAACTCGTTTGAGAGCATTGGACACGACGCGGACAAAGTAGAGTTGCTGATCCTTGGCGGGACGTGGAGTGCCTATGGCCGGGACTATCGGGAGTGGTTTGTCCAACGCTGCTTTGATGCCATGAACGCCGCGGGCAATCCGCAGTACAAGGGCTCTGTCTCCTTGCTCGATGCCCAGGAGCAGAATGTGACGATGACCCACCGCAACGTGGGGCTGGTGATCGAGACGCGGCCCGATTGGGTGACGCCCGAAGAGATTCGCCATCTGCGCAAGTTGGGCGTCACCAAGGTTCAGATTGGCGTGCAAAGTCTGGATGATGAGATTTTGACATTGAATAAGCGTGGGCACGATGTGGCCGCGGTGCGGCACGCATTGGGCCTTTTGCGCACTGCCGGCTTCAAGCTGCATCTGCATTGGATGCCCAATCTCCATGGCGCCACACCGGCCAAGGATCGTGCCGATTTTGCCCGCTTTTTTGACGATCCGGCCATCTGTCCCGACGAGCTCAAGATCTATCCCTGCTCGCTCATTGCCGACACCGAACTCTACGATCTGTGGGAAGCGGGAGACTACCACCCCTACACGGAAAGCGAATTGGTGGCGTTGCTCGCCGATGTCAAACCGACCATTCCACCGTACACGCGCGTCAATCGGCTCTTTCGCGACATCCCAGCCCACCACATTCAAGCGGGCGTCAAGCTGAGCAATCTGCGCCAGGTGGTGCACGAGGAGTTGGCCCGCCGCGGCGAGGAATGTGGTTGCATCCGCTGCCACGAAATCAAGCGGCGCCAGGTGACGGCCGACGAGTTGGCATTGAAGGTCTACAGCTATGAGACTGACC
Source organism: Caldilineaceae bacterium (assembly GCA_965228585.1). GTDB lineage: Bacteria > Chloroflexota > Anaerolineae > Caldilineales > Caldilineaceae > JAHBVH01. The sequence continues at coordinate 1,458,716 of CBDDHX010000001.1, read as the reverse complement.
TGACCCGCGAATATTTTCTGCACTTTGTGACCCACGAGCAGAGCAGCCACCCCGGCCTGATCGCGGGCTTTTTGCGCTTGAGTCTGCCCCTGGCACCGGGCGTTGGCAGCCGCGCCTTTTTAGACGAGATCGCGGAGAGTGCAATGATCCGCGAAGTGCACGTCTATGGGCCCGCCCTATCAATTGGCAAAGAGAGCGCGGGCCAGGCACAACACGCGGGGTTGGGCACCCGCTTGCTCGACGAGGCCCATCGCCTCAGCCGTGCTGCTGGCTTCAAGCACATGAGCGTCATTGCTGCCACTGGCACCCGCGCCTATTACGCGGCACGCGGTTTCGAGCAAGGCGAACTCTACATGTCCAAGCAAATTTGAGTGAGAACGCAGATGACCGTTACCGTTGCACAGTGTGCCGCCGAAATTCAACGACTACACGACTTTTTCCAGGCTTGGTTTACCGGTAGCGTGCCCAACGATGCCGCAAATTTTCAGGCCTTTCACGTGGCCATGGATGAAGAGTTCACGATCATTGGCCCCGACGGCCAGTTGCGCGAGATGTCGGCACTGAGCGCGGGGCTACGTGCTGCCTACGGCAAAGAACCAACCATCCGCATCTGGACAGAGCAGTGCCAGCTGCTGCGCAAGCTCGATGATACGATTCTTTGCACCTATGAGGAGTGGCAGCAGATTACAACGGGTGACAAACAAGAGACGACAGCGCGGTTGAGCACTGTTCTCTTCCGCCGTGTGGCCGCTGCTCCCCACGGCCTCGCTTGGCTACACGTGCATGAAACGTGGCTGCGTGGCGCATCCTGATCAGCACAGACCAAAAGCAAAACGCCGGAATCGCGAACAACGATTCCGGCGTTTTTTTATACAACTGCTGCTAGCGGCTGCCTACATCAACACCCCGGCACCATTCGATAGAGGCCGCCGCTGCCGGTGCCAATCCAGAGCGCGCCATCCGGCGCGGTTGTCAGTGCGAGCAGTGGCCAGACCAACATCACCCGCTCCGAAATGATCTCGCCACCGGCCGTGCGCCCCAATCGATAGAGGCCAGGATCACGGCCATATTGGCCATAAAAGATCGTGTTGAAAGCCCAGGTAATTCCCGTGGGCGCGGCGGTGTTGAGCAAATCCACCACCGGTTCTGTGTACCAGGATTGGGGAGTCGTCAACGCCAGCGGGAAGCCATAATACGGTGTCGTGTCCTCCGGTGTGCCAGGGGGCGTTGCGCCGGGCAGGAAGACATTGACTTCGTCCCCCGCGCTGACATTTTCCGGCACGTTGGTGGCGCCGTTGTCTGTGAACCAGAGCCGACCACTGGGATCCACCGTCAACCCATAAGGATTGCGCAGCCCACGGGCTGCGGTCTCGAAAAGCTCAATGTTGTATTCGTTGATCAGCCGATCCAGCGGGGCACGCACGAGCCGTGCAGCAAAGCGATTGCCACCCGATACAACGTTCTGCGCGCCTGCTTCACCCATCCCCACAATCGGTCCGTCTGAATAGCCATCGCGCACGCCGCCAGCCGACACGTAAAGATAGCCGTTGGTAATGGCAATCCCGTTGTTGGCGTGGAAGAGTTGGCTGTTCACGGCAAAGCCGCCAGCCAACGTGCGATAGCTGCCCCCATCTTGGATCCAGCCCACTTCGCCGGCCCGGTTGAGGAAGAGCGCGCCATTGGCATGGGCCATGCCAGTAATGCGACTCGATTCATTCATGATCTCGGTTGGGGTAAAGCGGGTGGCGGGATCATAGACGACAATCGAGCGGCTGGGATGGTGTGCATCATAGAGAATGTTGGGATCGGGCTGCCCTTCCAAATTTGAATCGAGCGCAACAAAGAGCCGACCATCAGGCGCAAATGTCAGGGCCGTAATCCCGCGGTCGTTTTGCGTGAAATGTGGATCAACGCAAAAGCCACCGTGAGGGGTTAACCAGATATCGTTCTCCGAGGGGGCTGGCAAACCCATGGCCGCGGCCTGCAGCCCCGACGGGGGTGCATTCACCCCAACGGGAGCAGCGGCAATGGGGGCGGCAGCGACACTTTCTGCCCCGACCTCAGCGTCACCCACGGCTGCACTTGAGATCACTGCTCGATCTGCCGCGGCATTGCCCAGGGGACGCGAAGTAGCAGGCACAATGGCCAATGATTGCAACAGCTGCTCGACCTGCGCCACGCGCGGCTGTAGACCACAGCTCACGGGCAGAATCAGATCCGCGCTGACGACCCGCTGTGGATCTGCCAGCGGATCGGTACAGACATCGGGAACCGGATCAACACTCTCATCGGCGACCGACAGCCAGAGATCCGCGGTGGAGACGGCCGCATTGGCTTCCCCGGCCTCCTCCTCAGCGACAGTACTTTCACCATTGGCGATTATGGCATTCCCGCTTTGGCCGTCAATGGCAGCGCCAGCGTCCGTGGCCAGTGCATGTGCCGCGGGCATGGTGCGCTGTTCCCGCGCACCGCCTTCGATCCAAAGCCGAACAGCTTCTTTCTCCGACAGCGTCAACTCACCAATCAACGGCATTTTACCGGTGCGAATCTGTAGCCAGAGCGAGGAATCCGCAGCATTGCCTGGAACCACCACCGGGCCGCTGCTGCTGCCAGTCATCAGGGCATCATAGCTCGTCACCTGCAAATTCATCTGCTTGACAACGGCGCTGTGGCAGGCAATGCAGGTGCGCTGAAAGATGGGCTGAATATCCTCTTCATAGCCGAGGGGCACAGACGCCGCCTCTGCATCAACAGCTTCAGCCGCGGCCACATCGCCTGACACGTCAACTGACACGTCGACTGGCAAGAAGCCAGTGCTGGTTAGCGCCTGTTCGGTAGTGGCCGTTGCTGTTACCAGCGCCGTGACTTCCACCAGCGTACCGCGGGGGATGCGTCCCACGCGACAGGCATCCAGCAACGGTGCCTCGCGCACGTTGGTATTTTGCAGCGCGATTCCATAGACCGCCTGTCCCAGGGCCAGACAGGATTGCAGTTCGTCCAATTCGGTGAACGGTTCAATGGTCAGTTGAGGATCGCCCAATATGTTGGGCACCTGAAAGGGAATTTCCGGGCCAGCAGCGGCGAGCGCGTCGGGCAGGGTCAACGGCGGCGGTAGCGGCGGCGGGGTGTTGGATGTTGAACACGAGGAGAGCAAGAGCGTGAACAAAAGCGGCCACAGCGAATGAAAGGTTTTACGCAAGAGTTGGCCCCGGGCACCAACGAATCGCGGACGGGACCACAAACGAACAATTGATATCATGAACAATTTCCCACTACAATTACGGGCAAACCCCGCGCCAACCGTTGGTGTGCGTCGCAGCAACACGAAAGGCCAGCAACACGAAAGGCTAGATCGAAGACAGAGATCATGAAGACGGATCAGGACGCGAAAATCTGGCGCGCTTGCGCAATATCGGCCTGAATCTGTGCGACCAATGCATCCAAACCAGCAAAGCGCTGCTCATCGCGTAAGCGTGCAATAAATTCGACCGTCAACTGCCGACCATAAATATCTCCGCTGGCAATATCGGCAGCGGTAGATGGTTCGGTAGCAGGCACGGTTTCGTTATTCTTTTGGGAAGCGGTGGGGGGAAAATCAAGCAGATGGACTTCCAGGCGGTGTTCACGGCCAGCGACCGTGGGGCGCACACCCAGATTGGTTACGCTGTTGAAACAGTAGTGGTCGGCATCTATCTGCAGCTTGGTGCGGGTGGCGTAGACACCATCTTTTGGCAGTAGTTTCGTGGTGGGCGTTTGCAGGTTGGCCGTCGGAATACCGATCTGCCGCCCACGCTGATCACCCTGAATCACGGTGCCGGTAACGCTATAGGGACGGCCAAGCATGGTTTCGGTGAGGCTCACATCCCCCGCGTTGAGTGCACTGCGCACTCGGCTGCTGCGCACCGACAGACCCAACCAATCCACCGGCTCAATTACGTGGACAGTGTAATCCAGATCCTGGCCCAGCGTGCGGAGATACTCAACATCGCCCTGCCGCCCACGCCCCAGGGCAAAGTCTGGCCCGACCACCAATGCAGCCAGATTGAGATGGGTTTTCAACAGCCGAACAAACTCAGCCGCGGTCAGCGCGGCAGTAGCGGCGGTAAATTCTTGGATGATGCCAAAATCCAGCCCCTGCAAGGCCGCAAGCGCCAAGCGCTCGGCAGGCGTCGTCAACAACCAGTGATTCTGTTCGGGCCGCAACACCGCCAATGGGTGGGGATCAAAAGTGATGATGCCGCTCTGGAGCGGTGCATCAAGTTGACGGCGCTCTGCCTCGGCACCAGCGATCTGGATCAGCTGTTGCAGCAGTGCCTGGTGGCCACGGTGCAGACCATCAAAGTTCCCGATTGTCACACAGGCGGGACCAGAGAGCTGCGCCTGCTCAATATTTACAAAGGTCAACATAACGTACTAAAGCTCGCCCCTGTTGCGCCATTCACGTGGCACTTTCTGTTGCCATCCATTTTTCGGCCTTCCATAGCGTCGCGCCTGCGGCATCTGTTCCTGACGCCCTATTTTGCTTCAAACAGCGCCCAATCCCCAAAAAGCGTTGGTGCTTGTCAACAATCTTGGCCAATTCGATCGTGTATGAATCGGTTGGGTCTGAATAGATTGGGTCTGCCTCGGCTTGACAATTGACTGTGGCGTCGGCGGGCAAGTAGACCTTCTGGCCTTGGCCCAGGCGCGTGGCGACATCCCCATCGACAGAAAGCTCGGGCAGTTGCAAGTGGCTACCAACGGGGAGCAAAAGTTCGGCAAAGCGACCTGCCGTCGCCGCGGTCTCAATATCGGCCAGGGTGGTGCTCTCTGTCAACGTGAATTCCCCGACTGTTTCGCGGCGCAATGCCGTGAGATGGGCGTGGCAATTCAGTGCTTGTCCAAGGTCGTGGGCCAGGCTGCGAATATAGGTGCCAGCAGAACAGAGCACCCGCAACCGGATCCGATCCGGCGCGTCAAATCCGAGCAGCTCCAGCGTGTGAATAGTCACGGGTCGTGGCTCCACCTGCACTGCTTCGCCGCGGCGCGCTTTGCGATGGAGGCTTTCCCCCCCTTGTTTCAGCGCAGAATAGATGGGGGGCAGTTGCAAAATCTCCCCCCGAAATTGGGCCAGTGCAGCGTTGATCTGGTCCACCGTTAGAGCGGGGATGGGCGCGGTGGCCGTGACCTGGCCCATGGCATCATAGGTATCGGTCGCTTGCCCCAGGGTCACCTCCGCTTCGTACGATTTGTCGTGACCTTGATAATATTCAACTAACCGGGTTGCCTGCCCCAAACAGAGCACGAGCAAGCCGCTGGCCAACGGATCGAGGGTGCCGGTGTGGCCAATGCGTCGTTCGCCACTCGACCGACGCACAATCTGCACGATATCGTGACTGGTATAGAGGCGAGGTTGGGCGTCGCCATGCTGAGCGTGGTGTTCTTCTGCGGCAAGGATCTGCTGCAGCCCTGGCTTGTCAACCAGTAGCAGCCCATGCAGATGGCTTTCTCGACGTGGCACGTGTTATGAATACTCCTACTTTTCTTTTTGTGTCCGGTGTAGGTCGCGCAGTGCACTCACCACCCGCGGTGTCACTTCACCCAAATTGCCCGCCAACGTACAGCCGGCAGCCGGCGGGTGGCCACCACCGCCCAGCTGCAAGGCCAACGACCCAACATCAAAGCCGGGCTTTGCACGGAAGCTACATTCTACTGCCACTTGGCCCGATTCGTCTACTTTTTCGGTAAAGGTTGCGCTGATATCTGCTTCCACGGCGGTCAACAGCAGGCTGCTCAAGGAGCCATCGTCCTCAAGATTGCCAGCCGCGGCTTTTTGCGCCATGGAGATTGTCGTCCAGATCACGCCTTCTTCGCACTGCAGGGTCGAGAGCACATCACCCCAAAGCTGAAAGATGCGCAACTCGCGCCGCTCCAGCGTGTGAGCAACGATTTCCGAAAGTTTGAGGCCACTTTGCAACAGACGCATGGCGGCCTCCATCACTCTGGCATCGGTGTTGCTGGTGCGAAAGCAGAGCGTGTCGGTTACGATGCCAGTGAGCAGACATTCCGCCAATGGCCCCTGGAGTGGAACAGCGAAGGCATCGGCAAGATCAACCAACATCTGGCAGGTGGCCGCGGCCGTGGCATCCACCCAGTTGATCTGGCCAAAACAGGTGTTGGTAAAGTGGTGGTCGATCACCAACAGCGGGATCTGCCCATGTTCTGCCGGGCGATAGACCGCGCCCAGCCGATCCAGGCTCGAAGCATCAAGGCTGATAATGAGATCGTACGCTTCATCAACCGCGTCGGGAGCGATGACGGCTTCGATGCCCGGCAAAAATTCATAGGCAGCCGGGGTTTCATCGTGCATGGCGAGAAAAACATCTTTGCCCAGATGGCGCAACAGCCACCCCATGCCCAGCAGACTCCCATAGGCATCGCCATCGGGACCGACGTGGCTAACACAGAGAATTCGTTCATGATGACGAATGGCCTGCAGAACCGCATCGGCAGGTACGCGCCCCTCGAAGGTTAGATTGGTCATTATTCATTCTCACTCTATGGGTAAAACATTGCGGGGGGAAAAGAAATTCGGTAGTGCGACGTGCACACTACCGAATCTTGTTGGTCCAAAGTCAATTGCAGCGCTGTTATGCTGTGTCCGAACGGTGGGTTACGTCGTCAGCGACGCCGTCGGTCGGGTCGTCGGCAACATTACCGGTTCCATTCTCGGGCTGTTCACGTTCGCTGGCAATTTGCTGTAAAAGTGCATCTACTCGGGCAGCTTTTTCCGGTGTATCATCGTACGCGAAGAACAACTCTGGCACCATGCGCAGACCACAGCGTTCCGCCAATTGACTGCGCAGGTACGGTGTCGCCCGCTCCAGTCCCTTGAGCACTTCGCGGCGCGACACCTCTTCTTGCTGATGGTTGACAAAGACTTTTGCATTGCGCAAATCGCGACTGACTCTGACATCAACCACCGTAATCAATTCCAATTTGGGATCATCCAGCTCATTCGCAACCATGATGCTCAGTTCCTGATAGAGCAATCCAGTTACCCTCTGTTGACGAATTGTTGCCATAATTTCTCTCCCAGTTTTTTACGAGCGCGGCTGCCGGCACCGCATTACAATGTTTCTGAACGCCAGACGGTGAGCCATTGTCAGCCATCAACACGTTGAGGCTCTCTGTCACCAGAAGCACTGCGCCAGCGCCGCCAGCCCCGCAAGTTAATTATCGCACTCGCTGTTTTTCATAGATCTCAATAATATCGCCCTCTTGCAATTCATTGTCATGATCAGAAAGACGAATCCCACATTCAAAACCGGTGCGCACCTCGTTTACATCTTCGGTGAAGCGACGCAAGGTATCCAGACGCATACCTTCGTGAAGGACGTTTCCATTGCGCACGATACGCGTCAGCGCATTGCGCTTGGCAATACCATCGTTGATCATACAACCGGCGATCATGCCGCGCCGCAATTTGAAGAGTTGCAAGACCTGGGCATGGCCAATGGTTGCATCTTCATAGACCGGATCAAGCATGCCCTTGAGCGCGAGGTCAATATCTTCGATCATCTTGTAAATGATGTCATAGTGGCGAATCTCGATGCCCGAGTGTTCGGCACGGCTCTGTGCCGCGCGGTCCGTATTGACACCAAATCCAATGATAATTGCATCACTTGCTTCAGCCAACATTACATCTGATTCAGAGATATCGCCAATGGATGATTGCAGAATCTTGATGCTGACTTCGTCGTTGCCCAGCTCTTGCAGGCTGCTGACCACTGGCTCCAGCGTTCCCTGCATGTCGGCACGCACGATCAGGTTCAGCAATTTGGAATCGCTGCTCTCCAGGCGGGCAAAGAGGTCGTCCAGCGACATCTGTGGTCGCTGTGGCGCCTTGGCCGATTCCTCGGCGTCCAGTTGACGATCTTCGGCAATGCGGCGTGCTTCCCGGTCGCTACCGACAACCTCGAAGTGTTCACCAGCGGGCGGCACTTCCTGCAGCCCCAAGACCACCACGGGTGTGCTCGGGCCGGCACTCTTTAGCGTCTTCCCAGCATCATCAAACATAGCCTTAATGCGACCCCAGGTTTGCCCAACCGCAATGGAATCGCCCTGCTTCAGGGTACCGTTCTGAACGAGCAAGGTAGCGGTTACACCACGGAACTTGTCCAGTTCGGCTTCGACCACTGTACCAACACAGGTGCCTTTCTCATTTGCCTTGTACTCTTCAATTTCGGCAACGAGCAAAATGTTTTCGAGCAGATCATCGATCCCCTCGCCATTGAGCGCGCTGATGGGCACGACAATGGTTTCACCACCCCATTCTTCCGGCTGCAAATCTTCTTGAGTCAGCTCTTCCATTACACGCTGCGGGTTGGCGTTAGATTTGTCCACCTTGTTCAAGGCAACAATAATCGTCACACCCGCGGCCTTGGCGTGGCTGATCGCCTCTTTTGTCTGTGGCATCACCCCATCATCGGCGGCAACGACAAGCACGACAATGTCAGTGACCTGGGCTCCACGCGCACGCATAGAGGTGAAGGCTTCGTGGCCAGGGGTATCCAAAAAGGTAACCTTGCGATCGCCCGCAGTAACCTGATAGGCGCCTGTTCGTTGCGTAATACCGCCGGCTTCACCACTGACCACATCAGTTTTGCGGATCTGATCCAGCAGCGTTGTTTTACCGTGATCGACGTGGCCAAGCACGGCAACCACCGGTGGGCGAAGCGAGAGTGCTTGCTCACCATCCAACTGCACCACGCGCTCAATCATGGACCGTTTGCTGCGGGCGGCCGGTTCTGGCTCTTCCTCTTCGGCTACTTCTTCGGCCACTTCACGTTCGGGCCATTTTACGGCCACACTCAGTTCTTCGCCCAGAATGACGGCTGTATCATGATCAATGTTATGTGTAATGGGTGCCATGATCCCATACTGCATCAGCACCTTGATCAGGTCAATGGGACTGCGATCCATCAATTCGGCCAATTCGCGCACCGTAATGTGCTCGCCAACGATCACCTCGGCTGGCTGATTGTTCTCTTTGGCCTCTGTTTTTTCTGCATTTTTGTTTTTTGCTGGCCGACCATTCTGGTGACCGTTCTGTGGGCGCTGATTGCCCTTTGTTGGTTGTTTCGTCTTGCTTTGAGTAGCCATATATTTGCCAATCCCCCTTCTAAAACCACTATCATCACTATATGCGTATAGCTATTTAGGCCAAATCGAAATGGTTCACAAAGGCAAAGCATCTCTGCGTCACTTTTTGTGTGAATTCGAGAACCATTATTGTTTCAATTGGCTTTAGTCTGCGTTCAGTCTCTGTTATTCACGTGACCTACGCACCGAGAAGTACATGCCAGTGAAGTACATGCCATGTGCTTGCTGGCTTTTCTCGACAAGTTGCGCAAGTCCAACCGTAGTTGAAGCACGCCTTTTGCAACTCATATCTGAAGAAGTAAGGTATGCTTCGTGCTAATCTTTAGGACGTATATAATTGATTGAAAACAAGTCTCCCTGTTGCTGATTACCGTTACTGGCGAACTATCTTCCGACATGCAATTTACCCATTACGCGCGGCATTGCTACATCTTTGTCAACAGCAATGATGTGCGAAACCGCGGCATTGGAGCAGAAAAGATATGCAATTGCAGACAACTCTGACGACACTGTCGAAATGACAGAGCGAATCGCTGCTTTGCACCAATAGCATGCAACGCAACCTGCTTGAACAGGTATCTTCCAATTGGAAAGTGGGTAGAGTCTGGGTGATTGCAGTTGCACATAGCGCTATCTGTTGAATCTGCACGGGTAAAGCTGCACGGGTAGAGCTGCACAGACTGAGTTGCACGACCAAGCGTGCTAGCGCAGTTCAAGCCAAAGGGCTGTTGCAACCAGGCAAACAGTAGTCAAAAAGAGAGGGAGAGTTAAAGAAGAGAGGTGGAGAAGTTTTCAGTCGTGGCAAGTGTCATAGCCAACAAGTAACTGTCACCGGTTCATGGTGACCTCCATACCCTGATTCAATACGCTCCAGTCACATTTGACCCAAGCTCTCATGCCAACCATCGTTCCGTTGGCAGACCATTTATGCGCTGTCATGACCAAACTTTACTGCAAGTACTAGCCGAATCATTAGAATCGTCCCATCATCACTTATGTGTTATCCATTCACGCTTTTATCCTAGAACCAAAGCCCATTATATCAAACCGACTGATAAAAAACAATAGGCTCGCTCTCATTGTTGCTTTCGTTGTTTGCTCTCGTTGGTTGCTCTTATTGTAATGAGCCCCCCACGAAAGAGACTAATTCGCATGGCAATCCGCGCCCACTCTAAACGGCAAGGATAGCTGAGCGTACAGTGTGCTGTGTCTGTTCACTGTGCCTGTGCTCTGTCATCAATCGGCTCCTCGGCGGGCAACGTTTCGACATAGCGACGCAGCGCTGCTCGGTTTTCGGGATGGAGCGGTGTTCGCAGGGCCTGGTTTATGCGGTTGCCCTCCAAAACAGTTTCCCAACAAGCACGGGTGGGATGAATGTAAGCACCCCGTCCCGCCAACTTGCCAGTGGGATCAACCACGACCCCTGCTGCCGTGCGAACCACCCGGACTAACCCTCGTTTTCCGGCTATGGCACGGCAGCCAATGCAGGTACGCTGTGGCACATGCTTGCCAATCTTCTTGGATTTTTTGGAACTCTGCTGGCCCATCAAACCCGCTCCGTTACCGATACACAGTTAAAACCAATACACAGTCAAATCTGTCACCTAGCCTGCGCATGAATGCCGCTTTAGAAATCTTCATCCTCATCAAAGATGGAGCGTCGTCTGCGTTTGGGCTGCTTGTTGCCTTTCCCACCGCTCGACTTCTTGTTCTTGGCTTTCTTGCCCTTGGGTGCCTTCTCTTCGACTTCCCACTCTTCATCCTCAGCCTCATTTTCAAGGCCGACCAGCAACTCGGCGGGAATTTCCAATTCTTCGGCGGCGGCTGCATCGTTTTTCCGTTGCGCCATTCGTGCACGCAACATATCAGCCGTAATCACATCGGGCAATGCATCTGGCGTGGTCAACTCATCATCCGTGGTTTCTTCCGCATCCCGCTCTTCTGGTGCGGGCTTCACTTCGTCTTCTTCACGGATCTGTGGTAGATCGTCTGCCGCGGCGGCCAATGCAGCACTCCAAGCGTCCTCCAGTGCCTTTTCGCCCGGCAATTCGCGCTCAGCATCATCGGCCACGGGCAACTCAGGCAGTTCGTCTGCATCAGAGCGCTGTTGCTCTGCAAGCTTGGCCAATGCATCTTCCAGTGATTGCCCACTGTCCAATGCTTCGGAAAGTTCATTCGGTTCAGCTTGCTCTTCGCCAAAGGATTTGGCAGCCTCCCACAGGCGATCATTTTCGTTGACGCCATCTGTCTGCAGGATCCGCTCGGCACGGCTCATGAGATCGTCAGACTTGCTGAGCACTTCGCGCTGTGCCCGCTCGAAGACCAGCTGATCGATGCCCTCGGCCTTGGCTTCCGTTTCGCTCTTGATGTCGATCCGCCAGCCAGTTAGCTTGGCAGCCAGCCGTGCATTTTGGCCCTCTTTGCCAATGGCAAGGCTCAACTGTCGATCCGGCACAACCACAACCGCAGTCTTGATCGAACTCTTCTCATCCAAGATTACGTTATTGACCTTGGCCGGGCTGAGGGCGTTGGAAATATAGGTTGCCGGATCAGCGCTCCACTCAACGACGTCGATCTTTTCACCCGAAAGCTCATTGACTATGTTTTGAATACGCAGGCCGCGCATCCCAACACAGCTACCCACGGGATCGACGTTGGGCATGGTGGCAACCACGGCCGCCTTGCTCCGTGCGCCAGGTTCGCGCGAGATCGCCTTGATCTCCACAATCCCATCGCGCACTTCTGGAATCTCCTGCTCCATCAACCGGCGCAAAAGATTTCGGTGGGTGCGACTCAATTTAATTACCGGGCCACGGGTGCTGCGGTGCACATCCACCACATAAACGCGAATGTAGTCCCCGCTGCGCAGCTTCTCGGATGCAATCTGCTCATCCCGCATCATCAACATTTCGTGCTTTTCGTCCAGCAGAACGCTAGCGGCTCCCGATTGGCGGTCAATGCTGCGTACCTGAGCGCGCACGATCTCACCAACCTGATGCGAGAAGTTTTCATAGACGTTGTCGCGCTCAGCCTCGCGGATGCGCTGCAAAATGACCTGTTTGGCGGTTTGAGCAGCAATCCGTCCAAAATCATCCGGCTTGGTCTCCACCCGAATCACGTCACCCAGCTCTGCCGTGGGAACGATTTTACGAGCATCGGCTTCGAGGATCTCAGTGCGCTCATTGAAGAGATCTTCCACAACCTCACGCTCTGCAAAGATACGCATTTCGCCAGTGACTCGATCAACTTCTGAGCTAACATTGGCCACAGAACCATAGTTGCGTTTATAGGCAGAAACCAGCGCAACTTCAATGGCCGAAAAAATCACTTCTCGATCCAGCCCTTTATCTGTAGCAACCTGATTGATGCCAGCAATCAAAGCTTTTGACATAACTACTCTTGTACCCCTTTATATCTCGCTCACAGCCCCAAAATGCACACGCTGTCAAAAATCTCGCCGGGAAACGCACGAGCGCAATTGCCCCATACAACAAGAAAAGTGGGGGATCCCCACTTCGCGCAACTGCTAGACTTCACCCTGCCAATCACAACCCACCGATCAAACTGCTAGCCCAATCGACCAACAGTTCACAGGTGCTCTCAAAGGCTACTTTGCTCGGGTGGTTCTTGCATATTTCCGAGCCTCTACTTTAACCTCTGCTCTAGCCTTTACCTGAGCCTTAACAAAAGGCCTGTTGCATGACAGGCATGATTAATTATAGCACAAGCACTCACCAACTGCAAGTTTAGTGGGTGGATTTTGATTTGCATAGCCGAGCCTCGATACCGTGTCGGCAGGGACGAATCTGAACAATTAGCGGACACGAACAGCCCGGGCACTGTGCGTGGCACCAAAAATAAGCGCTCTTTGCAACCGGTATATTTGCTCTCGTGCAATCTGTCGGCTGCAAGCCAACCGCACCGTCGCTTGCCCGTGTAAGCAAAGGGTCGCTCGGGCGCGAGGATTCCGGTTGTGGAGCGATTCATCTGCTAAAGAATAATGTACCAGAGAGTGGGATGCTAGAAATTGATGCGGTGAGAAAATGTAGGGTGGCAAAAGGGAATGATGCCGAAGGACTGCGGTCGATCCAACATCATTCCCGTGGGGAGCTTTTGAATGTACGCAAGCCAGAACAACAACAGATGGCTTCGCTACAGGGTAATCCCCAACAAGCGGCGCACATCCATTCCAGATGCAGCCCCGGGCAAAAGCGCCGAGGGTGCATCCTCCCTGCCGGGCAATGGCGCGGCCGCCGCCAGATGGTTTCCGCAGTTCACCCAGCGGCCGGCTACGCCACCAATTCGCTATTTGCTGGCCCTGTCCATCTAGGCCAGTAGACGCAACTCAGTGGGTTCCCCTTGCAGAACAACCCATCGCTTGCCAAAACCCTGCTCGATCCTACTTGACAGGGTCAACTCGCGTGGTTTCGGGTGTGACGCATTCCGGCCCGTTCATTGGCATCAGGCGTTGGGGTGAACGTGCGCACCGAGAATACGTGGCGGTGGAGAAGAGACCATGCGACTGCTGGTAGTTCTCGATAAGTTGCGTAAGTGCAATCAGTAAGTGCAATCAACCTGGCGTCTGTTGGCCGCCGACGCCAGAATCGCATCACAGACAACGGCACAGCGATAGCCATCTTCAAAGTCGGCACCGATGGGGGCAACATCTTTGTCGTTGACAATACAGTCGAGCAGATGCGCGATCTCGTGAACGAAGGTGTGCTCCCAGCCGATCATGTGCCCCTGTGGCCACCAGTTTTCCCACCAGGGATGGTAGGGTTCAGAGATGAGCACATTCTTGAAACCCTGCGTCTCTTTGGGCTCTTCCCCCACCCAGTAGACTTCCAGTTCATTCATGCGTTCCAGGTTAAACGCGATCGATCCCTTCTCGCCGTTGATCTCAAAGCGATTGCCATTTTTGCGCCCACCGGCATAGCGAGTTGCTTCCAGCGTGCCAATCGCACCGTTCTCAAATTCCACCGCAGCAACAAACGCGTCATCCACATCAACCGTACCCATGGTGCCATCACCCCACGGGCGCTCCTTGATGAAGGTCTTGGTCAGCGCGCTGACACTGCTGATCTCACCGACGAGGTAGCGCCCGAGATCAATAATATGGGCACCCAAATCGCCAAGCGCACCGCTCCCAGCATGCTCTTTTTGCAGCCGCCAAATCATTGGCATGTCATAGTGGGGCATGATCCATTCCTGCAGATATTGAGCACGGAAGTGATAGATCTGGCCCAACGCGCCGCTTTCCACGAGCTTGCGGATCTGGCGCACCGCGGGGACAAAGCGATAGTTGAACGCAACCATATGCTTGACACCGGTCTTGGCCACCGCGTCCCACATCTCTTTCGACTCTTCGGCCGTGCGCCCCAACGGTTTTTCGCAGAGCACATGTTTGCCTGCCTGCGCCGCCAGGATCGACGGTTCGGCGTGGGCATTGTTGGGGCCGCCATTGTCAAAGAGTTGAATGTCATCATTCTCCAACATATCGCGCCAGTCGGTGTAATAGTTGGCGTAGCCAAAGCGTTTGGCCGCCTCTTTCACTGCCTCTTCATTGCGCCCGGCGATTCCGACCAAAGCAGGGATTGCGGGCGGTGGGTAGATCATGTGGGGGATTGTGAGCATGGCGTTGCTGTGCGCCTTGCCCATAAAGGCGTAGCCCAACATGCCGACGCCAACGGTGGGCACATCCCCTTCACTGGTTGCCGCGGCCATGGAAGTAAAACCGGATCCTTCAGCCATTTTTCTCTTCTCCTCCTGATTCATCCTACGTTAACTCAAGTTGCAACCGACCATCTCTACACGAGCGTGGCAGCGCAAAAAATACCCGCTACCACAGATGGGGAGCAACTTCGGTACATTGGCGCTAGCCCACGCGGGCGCTGCACAGATCAGCCGTTGTATGCGGCTCAATGGATCCGCTATTTATTCAGCAAACGCCGCGTCAAATGCCACATCGGATGGGGCAAAATCATTTTTGCGCACCACGGCCAACGCCTCTTGCGCACCAAACTCGCGATCCATGCCGCTATCTTCCCACTCAATCGAAAGCGGCCCTTGATAGCCCACGCTGTTGAGCGCGCGGATAATCGGATCCCACTTCACATCCCCGTGGCCCGGCGAAACAAAATCCCAACCGCGACGGTGGTCACCAAAGTCCAGGTGTGAAGCGAGAATGCTGTTGCGGCCATTGAGTTGCACGCGCGAATCCTTGATGTGGGCGTGGAAGATGCGATCACCAAATTCGCGGATGAACTCAGCCGGATCGACAAACTGATGGATCAAGTGGCTGGGATCGAAATTGGCGCCAAAAGCAGGATGTCCATTCACCGCGTCAATCGCCCGCTGAAAGGTGATAATGTCATAGGCAATTTCGGTGGGATGCACCTCCAACCCAAATTTAATTCCGTCCGCCTGATAGGCATCCAGGATTGGCGTCCAGCGTTGGGCAAAATCTTCGTAGCCCTGGTTGATCTCATCTTGACTCGTCGGCGGGAAGAAGTAGAGCTTGGCCCAGACGCTGCTACCGGTAAAGCCGTTGACGATATCGACGCCCATGAGTTTGGCCGCCTTGCCGGTATCGATCATCTCTTGAGCGCAGCGCTGCCGCACCCCTTCCGGATCGCCGTCACCCCAGAGCCGTTCGGGCAGAATGCTCTTGTGTCGTTCGTCGATTGGATCACAGACACATTGACCCACCAAGTGGTTGCTGATTGCCCAGCAGCCGAGGCCGTGCTGCTCAAGCAGATCCTTGCGGCTGCGCACGTAGCCATCATCTTCCAACGCCTTGTCCACTTCAAAGTGATCGCCCCAACAGGCAAATTCGATCCCATCAAAGCCCCAGTCGCTCAGCTTCTGGGCCAGAGTGGCAATGGGAAGATCGGCCCATTGGCCAGTAAAGAGAGTTACGGGTCTTGGCATAGTGGTGACTCCTTCTACTTTCGTTTTCGCTCTTCGTTTTCGGTTCTCGTTTTCGGTTCTCGGTAGCTTGGATTGGGTAACGGGGCGCACAGAGCAGTGTGTTCGGGTTGTATAGCTACCCCGACTGCACCACCGCTCCTGTCTCAAACGATTGTACCACATCAAAGACGATTTCCAACGAGTTGAGATTATCCTGACAGGTGGTCACCGCGGGCTTGCCCCGTCTGATCGCTGCGTAAAATTCATGCAGCAAGTAGGCCTGATCGGTCCGTGCCATCGTTACCGTTTCAACGAGCACCGGATCCGCGCCAGTCAGTTGGGTGTAGACCTGGCTATCGACCATGGCCACGACACCCTTGCTGCACTCAAAGCGCCAGTTGGCATTCCAATCAGTCTCGCGCCCCTGTGAACACCAGGAGCCGGCATACGAAACAGTAACGCCATTGGCAAAGTCGAGCGTGACCGCGGCCGAGGCATCGCCCCGGAACCAACTCCATGGCGGATTCCAGCTGCGGCCAAAGAGGGCCACGGGATCGCTGCCAAGCAGAAAACGCATGAGATCAAAGTGATGGATGCTCATGTCGATGATGAGCGGATAGGGCATCTCTTCGCGGAAGCCACCAAAGTGGGGGCCTTTGAAGAACTCGACGTGCACGGCACCAACTTCGCCAGCCACGCCCGAGTCGAGCGCTTGTTTCAGCGTTTGCAACGGCGGTTTGTAGCGGTAGTTCTGCGCCACCATGTGCAGCACGCCAGTGCGGTTGGCCACATCGACAATGGCCCGTGCGCTCGCACGCGTGTCGGCCAGTGGCTTCTCTGAAAGCACCGGCACGCCCCGCTCCAGCGCTTCGATTGAAATGGCTTTGTGAAATTGGGGCGGTGTCACGTTAATGATGCCATCAGCGGCCACAGCGTCAAATGCCGCGCCCAACGAGGGGTAAATTAACGCGGGATCCAGCCCATATTGCTGGGTCTGGGCCGCGGCCACCGCGGGGTTCACTTCGACAAATCCGGCATGGGTTACATCTGGGGAAGCTTGCACCGCGCGCAACCACGCATTGCCCATGCCCCCGATGCCAACTTGAATAACCTTCACGATTCTATGCTTTCTATGCTCTTTTGTCGATTGGCTCATGTAGCAGCAAAATCGATTGGTTTACTTTGCCGCGGAAGAGATTGTTCAACTACGCTTTGTGGCCACGAGCGTCGCGACCTCGATTGCTCGACAGAAAGGCTGCCTTGCAATTCGCTGCGCCTAGCCTTTTGGACAGAGAGGCAATGGTACCAGAAGCCGAACTACCGCTAGGCTCATGGCCAATGCCAGTCATTCACCGGCCGGTTTTTGCGTGTGAAACTTATAGAGAAACCATTTACAAGTCGCACAATCGTGGAATCAGCGTTCTCTAACGCTGGCCGTGCGCAGTAGAGAATGCGCACTCCGCAAGGTGCAAGGTGCAAGGTGCAAGGTCTATTTGCTTTCTCTATTAGATGCAGCACGGCCACATACAAACAATACCGTGCAAATAATACCGTGCAAATATATGTTGGGTGTGACAAAACTACTCCTGGTGGGTCTACTGCTGAGGTTCGTTTAGTCTATCCCATGATTTTTGCTCTGTCAAACAATGCAATATTATAGGGATATGCAAACGAAGCCGCCGAATCAGACGCAAGCTAATGCCGACAACAGGGCCGATCCCCAGGTAGCTGCCCTCTTTGATCGCTTTGCCCGCTTTTACGATGCCGACTATCGTCACTACACCGATGATCTGGCGGCGATCATGGATCTGGCGGCGGAGTGTGGCGATCCGATCCTGGAGCTGGGCTGTGGCACGGGCCGAATATTGGCCCCCCTGGCCGCGGCTGGCCACACCATTACGGGTGTTGATATCAGCCCGGCGCTGCTCGCGTTGAGCCGCCACAAGCTGGCGAACAATCAGGGCGAGCCCCGTGCCACGCTGGTCGAAGCGGATCTGCGTACATTCGACCTCCCGGACAAGAGGTTCACCTTCGCCTTTTGCACCAGCAACACGCTCATGCATTTGACGAGCCAGGCCGATCAGCTCGCCGTGTTGCAGAACACACACCGCCACCTGGCCGCGGATGGGCTGCTGCTCATCGATCTGTTCAACCCCGATCTGTCACGCTTGCAAGCGGTCAATGGTGTTCAGGAGTTTGCCGACCAGTGGCTCGATGAGTCGTCGGGCGCGCAGGTCTATAAATGGACAGTACGCACGCTTGACTGGGCAGAGCAGATTCAGGATACGCTCTTTATCTATGAAGAGGTGCTGCCAGATGGCTACGTGCGGCGTACCCCTTGCCCCTTTGTCCTGCGTTTTCTCTGGTGCAGCGAAGCCGAGTTGTTGCTGCAAAAGGCTGGCTTCGAGGTGGAGGGTGTATGGGGTGATTTTGACGGTGCCCCGTACACGACGAGCAGCGAACACCTGATCCTGCTGG
Organism: Caldilineaceae bacterium; assembly: GCA_965228585.1. Lineage (GTDB taxonomy): Bacteria > Chloroflexota > Anaerolineae > Caldilineales > Caldilineaceae > JAHBVH01. The sequence goes on along the minus strand of CBDDHX010000001.1, from coordinate 1,440,185 downwards.
CCCGCAAGGTGTAATTAATCGAAGCTGCTCCCCGGTTGCCTTCCAAAGTAAGCTCTGTTTAAAAACGGTGCTGTTGCCCCTTTGGTAACCGTCAAAAATCTACCGTTTTCAAGCCAACCGCACGATGGGCGCGTGGAGGCTATTTCTTGAGCGATCACGCCCGTGTAGAGAGAGTAGGAAGCAACTGAGTTGCATACAGAGTTGGCCCGATCCAGAGCTATTTCACAAGCTAGCGCATGCACCGCAAATAGATGCCCAGTGAATCATCCTCACGAAGCCACAGCCCGTTCGCGGTCGTTGCGTAAGCCCCAACAGGTATGAGTCAGAAATTATGAATCACCAAACCATTGCCGTGCTCGATTACGGCAGCCAATATGCCCAACTGATCTGTCGCCGCGTGCGTGAAAGCCAGGTCTACGCCGAGCTGATCCCATGGGATCGGGCCGATGATCTGTTGCCCAAACTCCAGCCAAAGGGCATTATCCTCTCCGGCGGCCCCAACAGCGTCTACGCCGTAGACGCGCCCACCCTGCCCACATCGGTGTTGGCAAGTGGCGTGCCTGTGCTCGGGATCTGCTATGGGTTGCAACTGTTGGCCCACAGCCTCAACGGTCAGGTCGCGGCCTCGGCCGAGCGCGAGTATGGCCCGGCCCAAGTGCAGGTAACCGCGCTCACCCCCGCGGATCATGGGATGCTCTTTGAAGAGATGCCCGATCTCTTTCAAGTCTGGATGAGCCACGGCGACCGGGTCGAGTCGATTCCCGCGGGATTTGCCCCCATTGCCAGCAGTGCCAACTCCCCGTACGCGGCAATTGTCAACCGCGAGCGGCAAATCTACGCCATTCAATTTCACCCAGAAGTGGTCCACACTCCCCAAGGCACCGTGCTGCTGGAAAATTTCGCCAAGCGTATTTGTGGCTGTGTGGGCGACTGGACGCCGGGGAATTTTATCGATGAGACGGTAGAGCGCATTCGTCAACAGGTTGGCCCCGATGGCCACGTCATCTGTGGGTTGAGCGGTGGGGTAGATAGCGCGGTGGCGGCCACGCTGGTCCACAAGGCGATTGGCAATCGACTCGCCTGTGTCTTTGTCGATCATGGCCTCTTGCGCAAGGATGAAGCAACACAGGTCATCGAAACCTTTGATCAACATCAGGGCATGCACTTGGTGGCAGTGGATGCCAAGGAAGAGTTCCTGAGCGACCTAGCCATGGTGACCGATCCGGAACAGAAGCGCAAGCTGATCGGCAACCGGTTCGTGCGCATTTTCGAGACCGAAGCAGGCCGATTGGCCGAGAGTTGGCGGGTCGATTCGCCAGCTTTCCTGGCGCAGGGCACACTCTATCCCGACGTGATCGAATCGGCAGGGAGTGACGAAACCCGCCACGCCCGCACCATCAAAACCCATCACAATGTGGGTGGGCTGCCCAAAGATATGACCTTTCAACTGATCGAGCCGCTGCGCATGCTCTTTAAAGATGAGGTGCGCCAGGTGGGCGAGGCAATGGGGCTGCCCGAAGAGATTGTCTGGCGCCACCCCTTTCCCGGCCCCGGCCTCGCCATTCGGATCATTGGCGACGTCAGCTGGGAAAGGCTGGAGATATTGCGCGCGGCGGATGCCATCTTTCTCGACGAACTGCGCCAGGCCGAGCTTTACCGCGAGACGAGCCAAGTCTTTGCCGTGTTGCTCCCCGTGCGCAGCGTTGGTGTCATGGGTGATGGGCGAACCTACGGCAACGCGGTCGCCTTGCGAGCCGTCACCACCGATGATTTCATGACCGCGGATTGGGCACGCCTGCCCTACGATCTGCTGGGCCGGGTGAGCAATCGGATCGTCAACGAAGTTGATGGCGTGAATCGCGTGGTCTATGACATCAGCAGCAAACCACCGGCCACAATTGAGTGGGAGTAGTATGAGTGGGAGTAGTACGAGTGGGGGTAGCACAAGTGTGCACCGCCAGCGGTAGCGAACGCTGATTCCCCATTGGGCAACGTTACCATGATTTCTCGATTGGGTTCTACATCTAACATCCATGCCACGTTTTCTCACGTTTCTCTTGCTTCTGTTGGCGCTGTTGGCGATCTTTCCGCTCTACACGCGCTTCAAAGTGCAAGCCGCGCCCATTCCCCCCGGCGTCTACCTGGGCGGGCTGGCGTTGAGCACGCTCAAAGATCCCGCGGAGATCCGCCAACATCTGGAGCCGGTCTACTACGAAACAGTCAGCCTCTACTTTGGTGATCGTCGCCTGCCCCTTCAACCCGAAACCGTTGATTTTCAGATCGATGTGGAGCAGATGATCCACGAGGCTGGGCAATATTTGGAAGGGCGCGACTTTATTGATATTGCCATTCGCGAAGCATTGGGGTATCCCCAACAGCGCCGTGATGTACCGGTTCGCTTCACGCTCGATGTCGAAAAGCTGCGTGTCTGGCTTGCCGCGGTCGCTGCTGAACAGAACAGCGAACCGACCGCTGCCCGCGGCCTACCACCGCGGCCAATCTGGGCCACGGGTATGCAGACGGCGGACGAGGCACCGGCAGATTACGTGGGCACCTATGCAGAGGATTGGCAATGGCTGGCTGGCGAACCGGGGTACACCCTCGATGTTGAAGCCAGCATTGCCCCGGTGATCGCAGCTTTGACCCAACGTGAAACGCGCACGGCCACCCTCGTTCGCATTGAAGAGCCCGCCATTCCCCCCTCGGCCCGTGATCTCGCGGCAACGCTCGACAGCTACACGGCAGATTTCCCCGGCTTTGCGGCCATCTATCTGCAAGATCTGACAACGGGCGAAGAGACAGTAGTCGATCCCGACGTCGCTTTTTCTGGCATGTCAACAATGAAAATAGCCATTGCACTAGCCGTGATGCACAAGCTCGATAATGGGATTCAAGCCGGTGACACCACGAGCAGTGAAGTGGGGCAGTGGCTCGACTATGCGCTGGGCGAGAGCAACAACTACGCGGCCAACCAGCTATTGCAGTGGCTGGGCGATGGCGATATCGGCGCTGGCACCCGTCGCTTCACCACATTCATGAGCGAGCTGGGATTCGCCAGCACCTACATGCAATCGGGCTATGGGGTCGACCGTGCCCTGCCAGAGATCCCCACTCCCGGCAATCAGCGTGAAGATTGGAACACCAACCCCGATCCAAACATTCAGGCAACACCACGAGAGATGGGCGAGCTTCTGGCCATGGTCTATCGCTGCATGAATGGCGAAGGGTTGTTGGCAGAGCGATACACCGCAACAATTACGGCTGCGGAATGTGAAACGATTCTCTTTTACATGACCCACGACGAGTTTCAAGAGATGATCTGGGGCGGGTTGCCAGACAAACATGAACGCTGGATCGTTCACAAGCATGGCTTTGCCTTTGAATCGCACAGCGATGTTGCGCTGATTTGGGGCCCAACCGGCCCCTACGTCCTCAGCATTTTCTTCTATCGCCCTGGCTGGATGGACTGGGCAACGAGCAACAGCCGCATGCAAGGGATCAGCCGGGGTGTCTGGCGCTTCTACGAATTCCAACAAGAGGCATTGGCGCTGGAAACGCCAGCCATGCCGATCCTGCAGCCGCCACCGGGCTACATCAAGTTGAAAGAATATATCTCCGTAGTCAGCTCGGGCGGGGAATGATGTGGGGTGGGCATTGGCTCACTTCTCTTCACCTGCACGCAGAGCCAACAATCTTGACAAATGAACAGAGAGCGGGTATAGTATCGCTCTAGATTTATGGGCGAATAGTTCAGTTGGTTAGAATGCCTCGTTTACACCGAGGAGGTCAGGGGTTCGAGTCCCTTTTCGCCCACACAACCTTTGCTCTGGCATGCGCTATTTGACTCAAGTTGCTGCCCACCATCTTTGCATGAGGGTGATTGCTCAAAAAATTGCCTCTCCCACGCGCCCAGAAGGCAACCGGGGAACAACTTGGGTTATTACACAAATAAAACCGGCCACCCGGTGAGGCATAGGTAGAAGGCTGACCGTGGGTCAGCCTTTTTTGTTTGCCTCTCACACCTCGCAGCGTTCAAGAAAAAGCAGTTACACGCTGGTAATTGATCAAGAAACACGCGATCATATCCAGTTTGATTCGCTCCGTATCTCTGGATTTCTACATCTCTACATTAGTGGCGATAGGAACAAATGGACAAAAAAGACATGGCGATTCCCCCCGGCAGAACGAGCATTAGACAGCCCTGGGCACAACAGCAACGCTCCCCGCGCTGCACGTTTCTGCTGTCGCTGCTTGGGATGTTGCTTGCCGGGCTGCTCACTGTTGCGTGTACCAATCAGCTGGGACAGCTGCGCTCCGCTGAGACCGCCCCCAAGCCGCGCGCGACGTTGCCGCTGCCAACACGCACCGCGGTAATTCCCGTCGAGACAGCACAGGCCACGGCAGTGCCGGCCACCATGCTCAGTGATCTCTCCACCGAAGAACAGCTCGATCTCATGGTGGTCCCCACGCGCGATCTGCGCGACCTGACACTGCGCCTCGATCCCGCGATCCGGGAGATTCCCATTATTGTCAACGATAGTGTGCCCGACTATGCCGTGGGGGATCAGCTGGAATTCTGGGTTCACAATCTGGATACCAACAGCAACAGCCTCACCACCGCCGAGTTGGTCTACAAAACCGCTGTCGCCTATGCCTGGGTCGAAGTGGGAGAGAGCTATGATGCCGAGGCGCTGCAACGCTCCATCGATCGATTCAGCCAACACAGTTACCCCGCGGAGGTAGAGTTTTTTGGCAGCGAGTGGTATCCGGGGGTTGACAATGACCCGCGATTGCACATTTTACACGCCACGAATGTTGGTGCCGCGGTCGCCGGCTATTACAGCAGTGCCGATCAATACAGTCAATTGGCCAATCCTTTTTCAAACGAAAAAGAGATGTTCTATATCAATCTGAGCTGGCTCAACAGCACGACAGACTATGAGTACTATGAAACGGTACTTGCACACGAGTTTCAACATATGATCCACTGGTTCAAGGATCGCAATGAAGAGACCTGGCTCAACGAAGGGCTGAGCGAGTATGCGCAGGAGGTGGCGGGCTACGATTCGGACACCATCTTTGCCAGCAGCTTCATGCGCACGCCCGATACTCAACTCACCACCTGGGAGCTGAGCGGAGGCAGCAATGCCGAACATTATGGCAGCGCCTACATGTTTGTCAACTATCTGACCCAACGCTTTGGCCAAGCCACAACACAGGCGGTGATCGCCCAACCGGGCAATGGCGCCCAAGGGATCACCGATGCCCTGCGGGCCACCGGCCACAACCTTGATTTTGACGAACTCTTTGCCGATTGGGTCGTTGCCAACTACGTGGGTGATGTCGATGCGCTGGGTATGGATGGATTCTACGGCTATCGCAATCTGGAGCTGCCCACCCCATCCACAACCGACATTTCGCTGCGCGATGCAATGCCCTATGCAGCAACGGTACAAAATTATGCCACGGATTACATCACGCTACCCGCGCAGAGAGCATTGACTCTCCGTTTTCAGGGGGAAGCAGAGACACGATTGACCAACACCAAACCCTACAGCGGCCGTCGCTCTTGGTGGAGCCACCGGGGTGATGATTCCAACACACGGCTAACTCGCCGCTTTGATCTGCGCGCCGTGGAAACTGAATCAGCCACACCCGTGACAATGGAAGTCGCCATGTGGTGGAACATTGAGGTTGATTACGACTATGGCTACGTGCTGGCCAGCCGGGATGGCGAAAAGTGGGATCTGTTGCCAGGTGAACGAATGACCAGTGAGAACCCCAGTGGCAACAGCTTTGGCATTGCCTATACGGGCACGAGTGACGGCTGGGTCAACGAACGATTTGATCTGACGCCCTATGCTGGCAGCGAAATTTGGATTCGTTTCGAGTATGTAACAGATGATGCAGTGAATGCCAGCGGATGGCTGATCGATGATCTGCAGATTCCCGCCATTGATTACCAAACCGACTTCGAAAGCGATCTCGCGGGATGGGAAAGCGAGGGGTGGCTGCTCACGGACAATCTGCTGCCGCAGAAATGGCTGGTCCAATTGATGCGTTTCGCCGACGGCGAATTGAGCGAGGTGCAACACCTTGCCGTAGATGATGATGGCAGCGGACAAGCGATGTTGCCCCCAAATCAGAAATTAGTGCTGGCAATCAGTGCCCTGGCTCCCCTGAGCACAGAACCGGCGGCCTATCAACTAGAGATCCAAGCAGCGCAGTAGTCGCATAACAAGCGCAAGTCGTTGGAGAAGTGGCACCCGCCCGCGATCAATGGCGGAGCCACTACATGGCGCTGCAATATGAGCTGCGGATTTAGCCGTTGGATCCATCAAAATGCAAAAAGAACCCCTAAAACGTGAAGCGCAATTCGGGGCAAACGATGCACAGTGCAGCAACAACTATGACAGCGCATGCAGAAATGAAATGCAATTGTAAACTTTTATTTGCGGATTTGACATTCTGCCCAACTTAGATTATACTTGCGGCAGTACAAGATGTTGTAGTTCTGAACAAGTTGCGAGCAAGCGTTGTCCAGACTAACAGGTTGGGCAACGTTTTTTTGTTTATGTTGTTGGAAATTACGACGTTTTGTAATTAGAATTTAGTCTTCTCCATCTAGATAACGGGCCACATACACGGGTCTTTGTTATGTCCTTGTATACAGTACAACAAGTAATGTTATGAGCAACAAATGGGGAAGACGCTTTGCAGTTTTACATAACAAGGAGTAATTCCAACAATGAGCGAGCAACGTGTAACTGGAACCGTCAAGTGGTTTAATGATCAAAAAGGCTTTGGTTTCCTGGCGCAAGAAGATGGCAAAGATGTTTTCGTGCATCACTCTGCCATCGTTGCCGAAGGCTACCGCAGCCTGACCGAGGGCGATCGTGTTGAATTTTCAATCACGCAAGGCCCCAAGGGTCCGGCAGCTGCCGATGTCCGCAAGCTCTAAGCTTGTAGATTGATTCACATCAATCGCTAGATAAAAAGGGTTGGCCATGTGCCAACCCTTTTTTTGTTTTTCCAAGATGCCAAAGGCAGTAGCTCCACTCCGGCCCACGGTTCGCCAACGCCAATATTTGGGAGACTCGATAGAACCTGGACTTACGCAACTTGTCGAGAAGATCCTCCAATCGCGTTGTCTGCTCTCCATTGGTAAGTCCTTCTCGGTGTGTAACTCATGAGCACAACAAAAACCCCTCGACATTCTCACCGCGTCGAGGGGTTTTTATTTGGCAGTTTATGGTTGCAAGTGCAATCGTCTGCTACGACCGCTCCATGGAACCGCGGCTAGCATTCGCTGTAGCCGCAGACGTGGCATTTGCGACAGCCCTCTACATTCAAAAAGCTGGCCTCACCACAATCTGGGCAGATATCACCAATCGGACGCTTGGCAATTGGCAGCGCCAGTTGTTCCGCGTGTGGTCCCGTGGCACGTGGGGGCAGTTCACTCAGGTGATCAGCCAAAACCTGAGCGATGCCATCGGGCAAGCTACGTACCCGATTTGCACCAAAGCCCAAAGGGCGCCCGCCACCGATACCGGCCATCTCATCCATCACCCAACGCAGCCGTTCCGAGGGTGGCAATGAGGCAGGCATACGCAGCAACAGACTCATCAAGCGGCCGATGGCTTCGCTAACGGCTGCAACCTCGCTGCCCGCCTTACCTACATTCAGGAAAATTTCAAAGGGCTCATTGCGTTCATCGCTGTTGACCGTAATGTAGGCCGAGCCAAGTGGTGTGTCCTTGCGATAAGTACTCCCCATCAACCGTTGGGGACGAGGCCGTTTCGCCGCCACGGCGTTGACGTCGAAATGATCTGCCTCTGCATCCGAAGCGCTACCATTGCGATAGAGTTGCCCGTTGCCACTGTGACCGTTGCCACTGTGACTGTTGCCACTGTGCCCATTTTGACCGTTCTCGTGGAGACCGTGATCGGTGCCATTGGTGGCGGCGTGGTCAACATCCGCTGCGCCATCACCCTTCTTGCCTTTTGTTGCCTTGGTTTCCAACACAACCTGTTGCCGGCTCCCCGTGACGTAGACAGTCAACCCTTTGCAGCCAAGTTCCCACGCCAAACGGTAAGCTTGGGCTACATCTTCTTCAGTGGCACCTTCCGGGAAGTTGCAGGTTTTGCTGATGCTGTTGTCTACGAACGCTTGAATGGCTGCCTGCATGCGCACGTGCTCTTCGGCGCTAATGTCGCTGCTGACCACAAAGGTCTGCCGCAGACTCTCTGGCACGCCAGCCAAATCCTGAATTGAACCATAGGTAGCGCCATGTTGCTTGATCGCCTGTTTCTGCTCCTCACTCAGGCCGTGGGTATCCAATGCCGCTTCAAAGAGCGGGCTGGTATAGAGTAGCTCCACATCCTGATCGCCATCTTTAAAGTGGCGGATGTAGCCCAAGGCGAAGACCGGTTCACAGCCATAGCCTTCACAGCCACAAACGGTGGCAATGGTCCCCGTGGGTGCCACCGTCGTCTGCGCGGCATTGCGGATTCCGTTGGCGCGGATTCCGTCGACGAGGGCAGGCCAATCCAATGCAGGGCGCTGCCAATCACGGGTAAAGGGTTGCATGGGGGTCGGTGGTTGCCATTTCATGCCACCCGGCTGTTGATCATCATAGATGCTGCCGGGGAAGGCGAGGAAGGGACCACGAGCTGCGGACAATTCCACGCTCTTTTGCATGGCGTGATAGCGAACAAACTCCATGATCTGGGCGGCAAATTCCTGCCCGGCTTCACTGCCATAGCGGATCCCCAGCTTGTACATCATGTCGCCGAGCCCCATGATGCCGAGACCAATGCGGCGGGCACGGTGGGCCGCTTCCGCCACCTGTGGCACAACGGGCACATAGGCATTGGCCGAGACCACGTTATCCAGAAACTGGGTGCTTTCTTGAATGGTGCGTTCCAACAACGCCCAATCAACCAGAGCCGTGCCATCCGCGGCAGTCGCCACGTGCTCATTTAGATTGATCGATCCAAGACAGCAATTTTCGTAGGGGCCAAGCCACTGCTCGCCACAGGGGTTGGTCGCTTCCAGATCGTACAGATGGGGAACCGGATTGCTGCGATTGGCCGCATCGATGAAAAGTGTGCCCGGTTCACCATTGTGGTGAGCATACTTGATGATCTTTGCAAAGAGGTCGCGGGCGCGCACCGTGCGCCAGACGCTGTTGTCACGGGGGTTGCGCAGGGCAAAGTCGTCATCATCCTGTACAGCCTGCATGAATTCGTCGGTGATTGCCACCGAAATATTAAAGTTGGCAATCATGCCTTCTTCGGCCTTACAAGCAATAAAATCTTCAATATCGGGGTGATCCACCCGCAAGACCCCCATATTGGCACCACGGCGGCTGCCGCCCTGGGCAATTTCACCAAAGGCTTGATCGTAGACCCGCAGGAACCCCACTGGCCCGGTGGCGCGGCCAGAAGAGGTGTGGACAATGTCATTTTTGGGGCGCAGGCGGCTAAAGGAAAAGCCATTCCCGCCGCCCGTCTGCTGGATCAACGCGGCGACGCGCAATGTGCTGAAGATTCCATCGTCACTCTTGCCCATGTCATCGGCAATGGGCAGTACGAAACAGGCGGCCAATTGTCCCAGTGGTGTGCCCGCCCCGGTGAAAGTTGGACTGTTGGGAAAGAAGCGGCGCTCGGTCAACAGCTCATAAAAGGTTTTGGTCAGCGCGGCCACGTCACCCGCGTGTTCGGCTTCGGCTTGGGCCACGTGATAGGCAACTCGATAGAACATACCTGCTGGCGTTTCGAGTAGGGTTCCATCCAGATCTCGTCGCAGGTAACGTTTTTCCAACACCTTGATGCTGTTCTCGCTGAGGGCAATCGCTTCGTCGCACACATATGCTGGCGGCTCCAGAAATTCCCGCTGCCCTTTCACATTTTCAATTACAGTAAAAACTTCCGCTGTTGAAGTTCTATCTTGAACATCTGCATCCGGCGTGGCCAGTGATGTTGCCATGTTTCAATCTCCTCAACCTTATCCATTTGGTGACTGTTGTTAACTGCAATTATGCAGGTTTGGTAATTCTACGTTTGGCCCAATCGATCTATCGACTGGGCATCGGCGAGCTTGCTGTAGTCGGGCAAGTGGTAGCTTCTGTTTTGACCCCAGCCTCTGCTCGCGTGCGATCGGCTGCAACAAAAACACCACGAAAAATCGACAAAATAAACAAAAAATAATGACAAAAAATCAAAACACAACAAAGAGACGAACACAGGTAGTTGTGTTCGATGTGGTAGTAGACCCAATTTTAGCTGAAGTAAACGATACTTATGAAGACGACTGATGGCGGGAAAAGATGCGCTGTTTTCCGGCAAAGACTACGTCACAATACGATGTTATACAGTGTTATATGATCTCGTTATATGATCTCAGAATGCGGTCGATCTGAAATGAATGCGGTGTTGCTTGCGCCCACAACTAATAGAGAAACCCTTAAAGTAGCCCAGTTATTCCCGTGTGAACGTACGTGTACATGTGCAACTTCTAACGGGTCGCCCACAAGCACAATATTTTCCGCCCTCAACACCCGTGGAGTCACCTGTTCACTTCTTCCCTCGCGAGCAGAGACATTATATGCAGACAGCAACAGGAGATACAGACAGCAACAGGAGATTTCAGCGTCTGCTAAGTCTCGGTATCTGAACGCCCCATGAGCCGGTCAATTTCTGTCTGCAGATCATTGAGGTCGTTGAGATCCAGGTAGACGCTGGCAAAGCGAATATAGGCGACCTGATCGATTGATGATAGATGGTCCAACACCATCTTGCCAATGACAGTACTGTGCACTTCGTTCTTGCCAATGGCATGCAACGATTCAACAATCTGATCGACAATGTGTTCGAGCGTATCACTGCTGATTGGACGTTTGGTGGCAGCCGTCTGTATACCCGAGAGCAACTTCTGTCGATCAAAGGGATCGCGGCGGTCATCACTTTTGATGACAAGCAAATTGGCCGCGACATGCTCATAAGTCGTGAATCGTTTGGCACAGTCGGTACATTGGCGACGGCGACGGATAGCATCCCCTGTATCACGGGTATCAACCACTTTGTGAGAGCTGCTGTTGCAGTGTGGACATTTCATAGGTGTACGAAATCATTCATTTAGAGTAAGCGCTGTTTGAAAACGGTACTGCTACTTTTTTGGTAGACTTTTTTGGTAGACCGACCAAAAATCTACCGTTTTCAAGCCAACCGCACTGTAGTATCTGTCCTGAAATTCTCTGCGTCGACGTAGCCAGTTCGGGGTGGCTCAAGCACCACAACCGAATCTCAGGATAGGTTCTCAGTGTGTATGCTACCCGACTGGATTGATGCCGGGTTAATACGAGGTCGACTTGACTACTATCTACGATCGTTTTCACGAAAGTACTTTTTGCAAACACCGACCACACATGCAGGCCCTCAGGGAGCTTAACATCATCATGGCGACACAATTACGAAGCTCAAAACTGCCGAATTGGACCTCGTCTTGCCACACCTCATCTTACCATATCTTACCACATCCTGGTCTGTTTTCGCCACAGATTCTTCACAGATTCTTCACAGATCTGCCACCCCCGCCATACTACATGTAGTACATGCAGCCAATCAAAAGCACTACATATGGACCCCAGAGCAATGAGTATATCATATTTTATAGAGGGGTGCAAGTACAAAACGTGTGTTCTACCACTGAGCTTTTACGTGAGCGGTTGACGAATATTTAAAAGTGCAAAATCTTAAGTTAAGTTCTTCGTAATCAGGCAATCCTTATTGGTAAATAAAATTACCCTTGAGCAGATGCCAAAGACATCCATTCAAGGGTAAGCGGTCGGACGGTATTAATGGTGATTGCGTCGAAAATTGCGTCTAGTGCCCTATTCTCTGCTCTACAACAGAGCGGCACGCTGAATTTTTCTCCTTTGTCCGCAGCCAAGAAGCGATCAGAAATGCGCTAGATTCGCAGCCGTTGCCATCTCCGCAGATGAGCACAGACATTCGCCCACCATAACAGCTACATGGCTATCCGAAGATTTTCTACCTGTTGATGCGTGATCTCGCGACGATGAAGTAGTCCAATCGGTGTAACGGCAGGAAATCAATTCAGTACAAAATAAGCAATTTAGCGGAAAATCTCAGCAAAATGTACTACATTGCAGTAAGCTTGAAACCGGTACTTGGGCCAAGCGCAAAAGTACCGATTTCAAACAGCGTCCACGGTAGATATCTCTCCTGAAATTCTTTGCCTCGACGTAGCTGGCCCGTGGTGGTTCGAGCAGCAGCACATAGCTGACCCGTGGTGGTTCGAGCACCACATAGCTGACCCGTGGTGGTTTGAGCACCACAACTGAATTTCAGGATAGGCTTTAGGAGCCGTTGTTGTTGCGTGCACGGCGCAAAAAGGCTGGAATATCGAGATCGCCCCGGTCAAAGGAACGCACCGGGTTGCGATAGTCGCTGTTGGCACGTGGGGTTTCGGAACGGGAAGCAGCGGGCCGTTCGTAATTCGATGGCTCTCCAGATCGTTGATTGAAGGGGCTTTTCTCCTCTTCGCGCGGCTTGTCGAAGCCGGTAGCAATCACGGTCAATTGCAGTTCATCCTTCATATCCGGATCGATCACGGCACCAAAGATGATGTTCGCTTCGGGGTGGGCATTGGCACGAACGATCTCAGCAGCTTCGTTGACCTCGAAGAGACTCAGTTCATCGCCACCCTTGATGTTGAAGAGGATGGAGCGAGCCCCATCGATCGAAACATCCAACAGCGCGCTCTGAATGGCTTGCTCGGCCGCTTCTTTGGCACGACTTTCACCGGAACCCCGACCCACGGACATGAGAGCCGCCCCGCCATCAAGCATGATGGAACGCACATCGGCAAAGTCCAAGTTGACCAGACCGGGAATGGTGATCAATTCACTGATCCCCTGAATGCCCTGGCGCAGCACATCATCGGCGGCCCGAAAGGCATCGTTGATGCCTAGCTTCTTGTCAACGATCTGCAACAGCCGATCATTGGGAATGACAATCAACGTGTCAACACCATCGGCCAACTCATCCAGCGCGCCCTCGGCTGTTCGCCGGCGGTGGCTGCCCTCGAATGTAAAGGGACGGGTGACGACGCCAATGGTCAGCGCACCCTGTTCGCGAGCAACGCTGGCAATTACTGGGGCAGCGCCGGACCCCGTACCACCGCCCATTCCCGCGGTGACGAAGACCATATCCGCGCCTTTGACAATCTCTGCGATCTCTTCGCGGCTTTCTTCGGCAGCGCGCTGACCAATCTCTGGATTGCCACCAGAGCCAAGCCCCTTGGTCAGCTTGTCGCCAATCCGCAGACGGATCGGCGCAGAAGAGAGCATCAGTGCCTGCGAATCGGTATTCACGGAGACGAATTCTACGCCGTGAATACCTTCATCGATCATACGATTGACAGCATTCTGCCCACCACCACCGACACCGATAACTTTGATGCTGGCGAAATTGTCAACGAACTGCGGGTTATCTTTTTGCGTCATGAGCTGACTCCTTGGTATAAAAACAGTACTATTTCGGCTGGTTACGTTCAACAACGCCAGTTGCGTGTAACAAGGCGGGTAAACGACCGATTCTACATTTCACACCCAATACTTGTAATGGGCGCTACGATTCACACCCATCGTTGCAATGGGGGGTAATGCGAAATTGAAGTGAAAACATATTCAACTGCGGTAGGGTAAGCTTGAAGACGGCCATTGGTGCAAAAGCATGCTTGCTACTGCCAAATAGTGCTTTCGGTTGCAGGTCCGGGCAAAATCAGATGCCGCTCTTACTGGCATTGGCAGCGGTACAGCAGCTGCGCAGCGCACCACGGAACTTATTGAGAAATTATGGTAACGTTGTACAATGGTGGAATCAGCGCTCTCTACCACTGGACGTGCGCATTCTCTCATGCGCACCCCGCAAGGTGCAAGCTCTGTTTGCTTTCTCGATTAAAGTGGATTCTGTTTGAAAATAGTAGTTCCGGCAAGCGGGAAACCGACCGTTTTCAAGCCAACCACACCGTAGTATCTCTCCAGAAATTCTCTGCGTAGACATAGCCAGCTTGCGGTGGTTTACGCACCACAACCGAATTTCAGAATACGCTCAATCGGGCAACAGGTTGCGCAGCCAACTCATGGTGGTGTTGAGCCACTCACGTTGCAGGCCGCCTTCGAGATCGTAGCGGCGTCGCCACAGGCGTTCTTCACCCTGCAATCCCCACAGCAACAGACCAATGCTGGTCGCATAGCTCGGGGCCATGATCTTGCGGCTCAGACCCGTAATGGGCAGGTGGGCAGCCGGAGCACCAATGCGCACGGGCATTTGGAAGATCTCGCGTCCCAGCTCTGCCAGCCCAGGCAGCTGACTTGCACCGCCCGTGAGCACAATGCCAGCCGGAAGCTTCTCGTAATAATTCGAAGACTCGAGTTTGTCGCGAATCATCTCAAACATTTCAATGGCCCGTGCTTCCAAGACTTCGCAAATAAAACGGCGGCTAAAGCTTCGCTCGCCCTTTTCACCAAAGACCGCAGCCCAGACCTGTTCATCTTCGGCCACCCGCTCGGGCAAGACAGTGCCATAGCGGATCTTTAGATCCTCGGCTGTCTCGTAGGGCGTGTGCAGTCCAACGGCAATATCATTACTCAGGTGGTTGCCCCCCAAATCCAGGATTTGGGTGTGGCAGAGACCATTGTCAACAAAGATGGCAATATCGGTCGTGCCGCCGCCAATATCGACCACAGCCACGCCCATGTGGCGCTCTTCGCCTCGCAACACCGCACGGTCACTGGCCAGCGGCTCCAGCACCAGTTCATCGACATCGATGCCGTGCGCCGTCACACATTGCAACAGATTGTTAACCGCGGTGCTGCTGCCCGTCACAATGTGGGCATCGACTTCGAGCCGAAATGCGTTCATGCCCATGGGCTGCTGCACATTGTCCTGGCTATCGACCGTCCAGTGGCGGGCGATTGCGTGAATCACCTCTTGATTCTGGGGCAGGGCAACGGCTCGTGCTCCCTCCAGCGCGCGTTGCATATCACCACCGGTTACGCCAGCACGTTGATCGATGGGTGAGACGCCTTTGCTGTTCAACGTGCCGATGTGGCTGCCGGCAATCCCCACATACGCGCTGACCACCTGCTGCCCCATATCCCGTTCACACTTTTCCACGGCTTCGGCAATTGCAGTGGCCGCCTCCTGCACATTGACAACAACACCCCGCCGGATGCCGCGGCTCACTGCTTGCCCTTCGCCAACGACACGCAGCGCAGGAGCACCGAGGCTGTCATGAGTGACCTCGGCAGTGAGTGCACAAACTTTGGTTGTTCCTATATCAATGGCAGAAATAACTTCTTGCACAGTGGCCTCTATCTAACAGTGCTATCTAACTAACAGTGCTATCAAATCATGAATGCGAGTGGTGAGCGCTCACGGCAAACTCGGATCGTAACCACGCGGGGTAAAGTGTCCATCATCGTAACACAGGTCGCTCGGAGCGAATATCTACCACATCCACCGCGCGTGCCTCTCGTTGCAACATGGTTTGCACCGCTTGCAAATTGCTGTACTTCTGTTCCATATTCGAGCCATCACCCCAATAGACCCAGGCAGCGCCGTCGGGCATGTGAAAGTTCAATCCAATTTCGGCGTGGAAGTAGAGGGCTTCAATCGTGGGCAACATCTCCATCAACGCCAACGCGCTCCGCAACACAGCGGGATCGATCCGGGCTTCGGTTGGGTCGCCCCACATGCTTGCGGCCCGATCGTTGTCGATGATGGTGGGCAACTGATTGTAGCGGTCATCCTGGCTGGGCAACGCCGTGCCATCGGGCAAGAGCCAAAACTCATCGCTTTGGGTGACCCAACGGGCAATGGGTTCGGCCTCTTTCACATTCACCGCCACCCAATGGGGCGGACGCACCTGTACCTGTGCATCTGCAATCGTTGGCAAGGCAACGAGCCGCTCGCGTACCTGGTTGGCCGAGATCCAAAAGACATTCCAACCATCCACCTCCAAAAGCGGATAGAGTGCATCCGCTTCGTGAAAGGCCAATTCATTGAAGGCAACATGTTCTCGATAGACATACCATTCTGCGCCCACGTGAACCCAGATAATAGCACCCAAGGTGACGATCACCAACAACAGACTGACAAGCTTGCTCACCGGCCACTGCCATGGTTTGAACGTTGGCAGTGAGATTGATGGCAGTGTGCTGCTGCTCTCCTGCACGTGCGAGACCACAGCTTCGAAGCGCCGCATCTGGCGCGCGGTTTGACGCCGCCGCCGCGCCTGTTGTTGGGCACGACGCTGTTTGGAAGGCACGGTGGTGGAGGTGGGCAAGATCAGCGACGGAACAAAACGACTGTTGCGCGCTTGTGCTGTCATGTTTGCAACATCCTGGCGCTTGGCCCAGGCCACAACAGAAGACGCAGTTGAGTCGAATATTCTTTTCTTGGTGCGTGGCCCATTCCTTGCGGAACGAGAGACAGTCCGTCGTGGTGCCATGCAAACTCCCGCCAATTGAAACCAATGGATAGATTTTGGGGTAGATTTTAGATAGGTTGCGCTGTTTTTATGAAAGTTGTGTAATTACATATTTCGGGTGGTGCTGTTCTGCAGCTGGTCCTCATGGCGTTCAATAGCCAACAGCAGCAAGCGATCGACCAGCTCTGCATAGCTCAGGCCGCTCGCTTCCCACAGTTGGGGATACATGCTGCTGGCTGTGAAGCCAGGCATCGTATTGATCTCATTTAGATAGAGTTCCTTGCGCTCGTCATCGAGCAAGAAATCCACCCGGGCCAACCCAGCACAATCTGCAACTGTAAACGCACTCAGCGCCATTTTCTGAATTTGGTTCAACAGCCCTTCATCGATATCAGCCGGGATGAGTAACTTGCTCGCCGCGTCCAAATATTTGGATTCGTAATCATAGAATTCGTGGCTGGGTACCACCTCTCCCGCCACACTGACCACTGGATCACCGTTGCCCAAAACGCTGACCTCGATCTCGCGGGCGTTGGGCACAGCCACCTCCACCAGCAGCTTGCGATCGTACTGTGCGGCCAGATCCAACGCCGCGCACAAGGCCGTGCGATCACGGACTTTGCTGATCCCCACACTGCTGCCAAGATTGGCTGGTTTCACAAAGAGTGGGTAGGGATAATCCGCTTCAATGGCAGCGAGAATCTCAGCGGGCTGCTTGCGCCACTGGTGTCGCAACACAACTTTGTACTCAGCCTGTTGTAGCCCAGCCTGGGCAAAGAGCTGCTTGGAAACAACCTTGTCCATGGCCACGGCGCTGGCCAGCACACCACAGCCCACGTAAGGCAGGTTGGCCATTTCCAGCAGCCCCTGCACGGTGCCATCTTCGCCATAGGTACCGTGTAGCACGGGAAAGATGAGATCGACCGCAGGCAGTGGCGCGTGTTGATTGGCGTGGGGCAACAACGACCAGGTGTTATACGCGCTTGCAGCATGTGAATCTGCATTGTTGGCTTCGATGTCCTGCGTGCCATTCACATGAGCGTACGCCCCATTGCGTTGTTGCCCCGCCGCCACAAACTGGTGATGAGCAGTGGAAGGTTGGGCAGTTGGCGATTGTACCGTCGATTGGTCTAGCAATTGCGCCGGTTTGGTCGCCGCGGTTGCACCGCTTAACTGCGCCATTGGATCGTCCTGCGTAAGCCAATGCCCCTGTGGTGTGATCCCAATGGGCACGACCGTGTGGCCAGCCTCGGCAAGGGCATTCATGACATTGCGAGCACTGGCCAACGATACTTCATGTTCGCCGCTGCGCCCGCCAAACAGCACCCCAACTCGGTAGGAACGCTTGGTCTGTTCGTGATTCATTCCAACTTGCTCCACTAGTGCATCCCAATGTAAATAAGCCGATAGGTCTTCAGAGCGATCAAAGTGTACGTGGCTGCTGTGGCGCAACATTACCTCGGTAACAGCCGCCACGGTGGGGAGTTCAGCGCCAATCGCCCACCAGTTGTACTTCTTGCATCAGCTCTATGCCAAATTCTTTGGCCACCACCTGCTGGACATGCCCAATCAATGCCATGACATCGGCGGCAGTGGTCTGCCCGACGCCGCCGGGATTCACAATAAAGTTGGCATGTTGCATGCTCACTTCGGCACCGCCAATGCGAGTGCCCTTGAGCCCTGCCGCTTCAATCAACCGCCCCGCGTGATCCCCCGGCGGGTTCACAAAGATGCTGCCAACGCTGGCGGTGGCAGGTTGCGTGCGCCGCCGGTGTTGCAGAAAGCTTTTGGCACGCTGGCGGATCGTAGCCGCCTCGCCCGGTTCCAGCCGAAAATAGGCATTGAGCACCACCGGTTTGAAGCCAGCCACCAATGGTTGCAACCGCTTCAGACGGCTATCGCGATAGGCGTAGTCAAAATCTTGCACGCTCTGTTCCTGTACATTGCCCTCTTCATCGATGAGCAGGGCGCTCTCCAGGCTATCCTTGATTTCGCCACCGTGAGCTCCTGCATTGCCCACCACGGCGCCCCCCACCGTGCCCGGCACGCTCACCGCCCACTCCAATCCGGACAACTCGGCGCGCACACTAGTGCGTGCCACCCCTGCCATTGCGGCGCCACTTTCGGCCATCAGGGATGGGCGATCATCCTGTGGAAACTGACAGCAGGGGGCGGCATCAATGCGCACGTCACGGCAACGGTTCTCTATCACCAGCCCCCGGATTCCCCGGTCGCTGATCAAAATGTTGCTCCCGCCACCCAACAAAAAGTAGGGAAGTTCGTGGCCCCGTGCCCACCGCACCAACTTCAACAGTTGATCGGTTTTCGTGACCGCAACAAAAAGGTCGGCGGGTCCCCCCACTTTCATTGTCGTGTAGGGAGCAAGCGGCACCTGCCGTTGCAACGTCAGCCCCAGGGCTGCGGGCAGTGTGAAGTCAGGCTCAGCAGAAGCAGTTCCCGAGGAGTCAGCCCCCGCTGAATCTGGCCGATGACGTGATCGGTTCAGGTGCATGTTTGGCTCGGCATCACGGACATTCCTCATTGGAGCACCCGCTCGCGGTCTGCCAATGTTGCGAGCAGATCGCGTCCAATTTGGCTGCTGCTACCGGCCCCCATGACGACCACCACATCATCGGCTTCGACTCGCTGTGCCAATGCATCCACCACCGCCGCCAGTGGACCAATGTAGCTGATCTGATCGTGGGGACTGGTTGCAACGACATCTTGAGCATGGACAGTGCCATCGTCCCGTTCACGCGCTGCAAAAATGTCGGTCACAATGACCTGATCCGCGTCGGCAAAGCTCGTGGCCAGCGGCTGCAAAAGTTCGCGCGTTCGGCTGTAGGTGTGCGGCTGCACCACGGCCCAAATGCGCCGTCCGGCAAAGCGCTCGCGAGCCGCGGCTAGCGTCGCCCGAATCTTGGTCGGATTGTGGGCGTAATCGTCGATGACAGTCACGCCTGCCGCTTCGCCCAGCTCTTCAAAGCGACGCGCTGCGCCCACAAAGCGACGCAAGCTGACAACGGCCTTGTTGATCGGTGCATCGCACCAGCACGCAATTGCCAGGGCAGCAAGGGCATTGCGCAAGTTGTGCAGACCGGGCACCTGTAAACAGAGCTGACCTTCGGGCGCGTTCCACCAATAGAGGTCCGCACAAAAGGCACCATCGCCGACAGTCGAGGCATTGAGCGCGGCAATGTCTGCCGCCAATGTCAACCCATAGGTGATCCAGCGTCGATCTGAAATCGGCTGCTCAATGCGCAACTGTTCGGCCCCGGCATCATCGGCACAGGAGATGATCATGCCCGTGGGGTCAACCTTTTGGACAAACTGGGCAAAGGCTGCCTGAAAGCTCGCCGGTGTTGGATAACAGTCGGGATGATCCCATTCGATATTCGTGATCACAGCCGCCGCGGGGTTGAGCCCCAGAAACATGTGATCGTACTCATCGGCTTCCAGCACAAAGTAGGGGGATGTGCCCGCGGCCGCATTGCCATACCCAGCCAATTCGGCCCCCACAATGTAGCCGATATCTATGCCCGCATCTTTCAACACCTGTACGATCATTGCAGTGGTGGTGCTTTTGCCGTGCGTTCCCGCGACGGCAATTAATTGGCGGTTGGCCAGCAATACCGGGAGAAAGTCCGTCCGCTTCACCACGGGAATCCCGGCGGCTTGATAGGCTCGCAATTCGGGATTGGCAGCATCGATGGCGCTGCTGATCAAGATCAGATCGGGGCGTTGGCCAGCGCGTTCCAGCGTATCAAGATGCACCGCGACCTGCCCCGCCAACAGCGTGGCACCGGCCGCGGCAAGCCTGTCGGTGTTGCCGCTCAACTGCCGATCACTACCGCTCACGCGCAACCCCATCTGTAAGAGCACGTGGGCAATGGCGCTCAGGCCAGCGCCACCGATCCCCATTAGATGCAGGCAGAGAGAGGGATCCTGTTCGCTCAATCGCTGCTGCCATTGATTTGTTTTCTGCAACGTACCCATGATGTTATTTCTCAATCCAGATCATCATCTAAAGTGGGCTCTGTTTGAAAACAGTAGTTCCGGCAAGAGGGCAAACTATCGTTTTCAAGCCAACCGCACTGTAATCAGCTACCCACGCACTCGCAAAATCAGCAGGGCGGCCACCGGGATCATCCAGTAGACTGGCGATTCAAAGAGATTCTGTGGCAACAATGTCACCAACTCGGCCCCCCGTGCAGTGAGCGGTAGCTCTATAAACCCAAAGGCTTGCAGTGGGTATTGAAAGAGATCCTGATAATACCAGAGCGTACCAGCGATCAGATAGCCATTGAGTAACCCCACGGCCAGGCTCAGGAGCGCGCCCTGGGGTGCCGGGGCCGCTCTGCCTTGAAAATCGAAGGTGATGCCTGCATAGCTGGCAAAAACCGCCACGATGAAAAGTCCCCCAAACAGCGAGCTCATGAAGAGATTCGCGGCCTGTGCATCGCCATCCAGCAGGGCTTCACTCACCGTGTCCGTTAGGTTTAGCACCCGCTGTTGCAAAAAGCTCAACACAAAGATGGTGGCCAAAATAATGACCGTGTTGCCCAACTCTTTGGGATAGCCACGGGCAAAGCCAATCAGAGTAATAAAAACCGCGATCACGCCAAAGATAACTTCAATTGGTCCCATGTGTGTTCACAATCTCGTGGCCACAGCGGCAAAAGAGCATCCTGTACTGTCTCTGCTCGGCTGACGCTCGCTCAAATTGCCGTGACTTTTGCATCCCATATCCCGCTCGCTATTGACTGATTGACCCGGCATTGGTACAGAGTGGTTTCAGTGTGGTTTAATTTCGCTCGGCAGAGGCATTCCGTGTTTTGTTGGTTCTGCCTCGCAATGAATTGGCCACCAGCAACAGAAAGAGCGTCAGCAGAATCAGTAGGATCAGCGACTGCTGTGCTGTGTCGAACAGTCCCCATACCCCCCCAATGTTTTCCTGCAAGAGACTCAGGCCACCACCGAGCACGCCGAGAATCGAGGCGACGCTAGTCCCGTCGGCATCGACATCCACGCTACCGTCGACTGCAACCACAGTGGGCAAGAGCAGGGTTACCAAGCGGGGCAGCAAAATAGCGGCGTAGAGCAGACCATTGAGCATGCCCAACAACAACGCCCACCCGTCGCTCTTGCTCTGTCGCCCCAACAACCGCGTGCTGCTGATCACATAGGCGAGAAAGAGAACAAAAGCCCAGAGTAAAAAGAGAAATCCACCCCGCGACTCAGCGGTCACCCAGGGAGGTGCATCGCCCAGTGCACCAAAGGCTTGATCGGGATCTTCTCCCAAACCACCCGCTTGGACAAAGGCAACGAATTTGCTGCCCAGATTTACGAGACGAACAAAAATATCGCCCCGCTCCTGCAAGATCAGCCACGCCACCAGTGCGGTAATAAAGACGATCAATTCGCTCCGGCTGCCGCGCCGGTAGCCAACCCAGGCAAAGAAGGCAATGTATAAGATGAAGGTAATCAGTACTTCAAGCTGGCCAGTCATGGTCTCCGCTGGGATTTCTCTACAAAATGGACGGGGCTATCAACATTCTCACTGCCCATCATTTTGACCTGGAACAATTTTGACCTGAGACAAGTCACGCCTTCGTTACAATGGGTTCTTGTGGTAGTCAAGTGGAAGTGATGCCCCCGTTCTCTTCAAACCCATCTCTCTTTACACCTCATTTTGTACCACTATTGCACCACTTTGTACACAACTTCTCGATGCTGATTTCAAGCCAGCGAACTTACTCGCTGGCCAGTGCAGCAAGCTCTTTGGCAATGTGTCGGGCCGCCGCGGGACGGGCCAACCGGGCCAGCGCGGCTTCCATCTGCTGCCGTTGCTCCGCACTCTGCAAGAGGGGTATCAGCGCCTTCGCCAACTGCTCGCGCAAACCAGCATCGGCAACGACTACGCCCCCCCCTTGTTCGGCCAAGTAGTCAGCATTCTGCTGCTGATTCACACCCGGATGGGGCACCAACAGTGCAGGCAGACGAGCAACGGGAAACTCACCCAATGTGCTTGCCCCGGCCCGCGCCACCGTCAGGTCGGCCGCGGCCAAAGCCAGGAGCATCTCCCCATGTAGATAGGCGACGGGGTGATAGCGTTGCCAGAGCCCTGGCTCCACTGGCGGCTGCAACATTCGCGCTTGCCACATTGCCCAATCTCGGTTGCCCACCACGTGCAATAGGTGGGCGTGTGGCAGCAATTCGGGTAACGCGGACCAGGTGGCATTGTTAATGTTCAACGAACCCTGGCTGCCGCCCCAAACCAACAACAGCGGCAGCGTGGTCTGGTCCGCCCCCGGAGTGCCGCAGAGATCACGCCCGAGCCGCTCGGCCAAGCGGCAACGTGCGGCAGTTCGCTGTTGGCGGTGCATCTCTGGCGGCAACGGTTTTGCATCTGCGCCAATGCCAACGGCATCGAGCAGATCCTGGCGCACGGGGTACCCGGTCACCACGCCTTTGCCAGTTGGGTGCGGTCCACCAAAGAAGCGGGTCACTTCGGGGTAGCTCACCGCCACCCGTTGGGCCAAGCGACTCAACAAGCGGATCGCCCAGCCGGGCACCATGTCGGGCAGGTAGATCATGACTGGAATTCCGCGCAATCGACATGCCATTACCACGGGAGCACAGACGTACCCACCTGTGGCCAGGCACACATCCGGGCGAAACGAGCGAACCAGCGCGAGACTTTCTAGAAAGCCAGCCATCATTTTGCCAGCATTTCGCGCGACCGTCAAAGGATTCTTGCCCCGCAATTGGCCCGTGGCAATGCCCCGATAGGGAATGCCCGCCTGGGTGACCAGCCCCTTTTCCATGCCATCGGTGGCCCCCACCCACAATAGTTCATGGGAAGCAGTAGCGTACGTTGGTTCAACCGCGACCACGGCTCGTGCGTCTGCGACTGCCTGTGGCTCGACTGCTTGTGGTGCGGGTGCTGCCTTTGGCCGCTGTTCGTTTGCGGCTCGTGCTTCGATTGGTGCCTTGGGCTCTAGCGTTGCCAGCTGTTGCACGACGGCCAGTGCTGGATAGACGTGCCCCCCGGTTCCGCCACCCGAAATCAAAACGCGCATAACTTTTGCTCCTCGCAGCTGCGGAGGGCTTGCCCGCTTCCGCATGACGACTGATATTTAGCAGGATGCCCACCGCGCCCAGCGCCGTCACCAGTGAACTGCCCCCATAGCTGATGAAGGGGAGTGTCACCCCGGTGGGTGGGGCAACGGCAACAATCACGGCCATGTTCAGCAACGCCTGCAATGTCAACGATGCCGTGATGCCCGTGGCCAGCAACATGCCAAAGTTATCCGGTGCACGCAAGGCCGTGCGCAGACCGAAATAGGCCAACATGGCAAAGAGAAAGATCACCAGCAGCGCGCCCATGATCCCCATCTCCTCGCCGATAACAGCAAAGATATTGTCGCTCCAGCTAACCGGCAGGTAGTTGGGGAGTTGGGCATAGCCATTGCCCAATCCCTTGCCAGTGAGGCCACCACGCACGAGTGCTTCAATCGCCTGTTGCACCTGATACTCATCGCTCTGCAACGGATCCCAAAGTGACGCCATGAATTTCTGCACCCGATCATTGGCGTAGGTGCTATAGCGAATGACCAGCCAAAAGGTTGCAGCCGCCCCCGCACCGACCATGAACAGCTGGCGCATTTCGGCACCGGCAATGAAGAACATAACCGATGCAGTGGCGACGATGAGGATCGCGGTGCTAATGTTCGGTTGGGCCACAATCAGGACCGCAATGGCTCCCATCAATACGCTAAAGGGTAGCAGCCCGACCCGCACATCGCGGATGCGCTCCCCTTTACTGGCCAGCCATGCGCTGATGTACATAATGATGATAATTTTGGCTGGTTCGCTCGGCTGTACGCTCCCACCAAAGAAGGTGCGTTTGGCGTTGAACTCTGTGCTGCCCACCATGATCACAGCCACCAGCGCCAGCAGCGCCAGCGCCATCAAAACAACGCTCCACTTTTCCCATACCCAGTAGGGGATGCGCGACGCCACAACTAGTCCCACCAACCCAATTCCACACCAGGTGAGTTGGAGCGAAATGTAATAGAAGGGACGGTTATTCAGCTCGATGATGCCTTTGGCAAAACTGGCGCTAAAGACCATGACGATGCCGAGCCCGAGCAGGGTCATCACCACGGCCAACAGCCCCCAATCAGTAAATCCTATGCCACTACTGGTTTCGCGCTTCGTCATCGTTGTCATTGATCGTTGTCATTGTTTGTCATCGTCATCATCTACTACAACTATCTGCTACAACTATCTGCTGCAACCATCCACGGTGACGGCAACTACCGCCGCACCTTAACCGCCGCGCCTTTGACCACGTCTCATTGCATGATGAGTCGGGCCCGTTGCGAATTCGATTCGTTATGGCGAAAGAGCCATCGATGGTTCTGTGCTCCATTGGGCCACTAGGGTACGAAAATGCTCGCCGCGAGCTTCAAAATCACGATAGGCATCGTAGCTGGTGCCACCGGGTGAAAGCAGAACCACGGCCGGTTTTTGGGCGGCGCGCTCTGCAACTGCCTGCTGCCCATCCATTGATTTGTCCACAGAGCTTTCGGCCACTCGCGCTGCCAGTGCCACCGCTTCATCGAGCCGCTGTACCAGAGCAGAGTTGGGCGCGTGGCGCAGCATGTGCTGCGCGCGCTCCCGTACCTTGTCCATGAGAAGGGGGCCAGCGCTGCCAAAGCCAATCAGATAATCGACCCGACTGAGCACTTCATCGGCCAACTCATCCCACGGCAAGTTTTTATCCTTGCCCCCTGCCAGCAGAATCAGGGTTTGTTCGCCCGCGGGAAAGCAGCGCAGCGCGGCCAGGGTCCGTTCCGGCGAGGTGGCAATGCTATCGTTGAGCCAGGTGACCCCTTTTGCCTGGCTCACCACCTCTAGCCGGTGGGGCACGCCAGCAAATGAGCGAGCGACTTCGCCCATTGCCGCTGCCGTTGCCCCCGCGGCCCCCGCGATCGCGGCGGCGGCCAGAATATTGCTGATGTTGTGCTCGCCACGCAGCCGTACCTCATCCCGCCGACAGACTATTTCTCCATTGTAATAAAGGGTGTCGTCGGCCACCCAAGCGCCATAGGGCAGCGTGTTGTGACGGCTAAAGGGAATGAGCCGAGCCCGCGCTTCATCCACTGTTGTCTGAACCGTGGCAATTACGTTGTTCAGCCCCCACGGCCCGGGTACCGTTGGCGGGGATTGGCCCCACTTGGCACTGCCCAGCCGCGCCGTCACCGGATCATCGGCACTGAGCACCACTTGCCCATCCATGCGCAGGTGACGCAATAGGTTGAACTTGGCCATTGCATAGGCTGCCATGTTGGCATGTCGATCCAGGTGATTGGGTGTGATATTCAAGATGGCCGCGACGTCGGGACCCAACTCATGGAGCGTGCCCAAGGCCAGGGCAGGATCAAATAGTTCCAGTTGAAAGCTGCTCAGCTCCAGGACGATGCAATCACCGGGCTGAATCGTCTCCACGCGGTCAATGAGTGGCGTGCCAATATTCCCCCCCACATGCACCTCTTTCCCGCTGGCCGTTAACATCTGTCCCACGAGTGTAGTGGTGGTGGTTTTGCCACTGCTGCCTGTAATGGCAATGAGCGGCCCCAACTGGCTGGCGTGGATCAGCTGAAAGGTGAGCAGGCTGTCGTTACTCAGCGGAATGCCCCGTGCAACCGCCTGTTGCACCAGTGGAAGTTGTGGCGGTACCCCACCGCTCAGGCAGAGCAACGCACAGTCGTCCAGCAGCGCATCTGGGTGCCCGCCCAGTGCCAGGGTCACGGGGAGATCCGCGAGCTGGGCCACCTCGGCCTCTAGTGCGGTGGCCGGTGCCGCATCGCTGACAACCGTCTCTGCACCGGCCCGGGCAAAGAAGCGAGCCAACGCCACCCCCTGGCGGGCCAGCCCCAGGATCACCACTTTCTTATTGACAAATTGAGCAGCAAATTCATCGACAAAGTTCAGATTGTCTTGAACCATTTGCATCGTCTCACCTTCAAACCGTCTCATCTATGACAGAGTTATCACCGTACAGAGTTATCACCGTACAGAGTTGCCACTTTGCGCCGTACTTCTACACGAGTGGGTACCGATTCATGTGGGTACCGATTCATGTGGGTACCGATTCATGTGGGTAGGCTCGTCGGTAACCAACTGGGCCAGCGTTAGATCAATGCCAGCGCAACGCCCAACATCCCGCTCAGCACGCTAATCAGCCAAAAGCGCTCCTTGACCTGCATCTCACTCCACCCCAACAGCTCGAAGTGGTAGTGAATGGGTGCCATCTTAAAGACTCGCTGACCCTCGCCACGCCGAATACGGGTCCACTTAAAGTAGTAGCGCTGAATGATCACACTGCCAGCCTCGGCCACAAAGATCGAGCCGATCACGGGCAACAGCAGCCACTGCCCCGTCATGATCCCCACCAAGCCCAACGTTGCGCCGAGAGCCAAACTGCCCGTGTCGCCCATGAACATTTGGGCCGGGTGCGCGTTGTACCAAAGAAAAGCCATGAGCGCGCCCACGATGGTGAAACAGAAGGCCATGAGGTACGTCTGATTTTGCAGATAGGCAATGATCCCATAGCTGGCAAATGCAATGCTGCTGATGCTGCCAGCCAAGCTGTCGAGCCCATCGGTGAAATTCACGGCGTTGCTGACACCCACCAAGATAAAGATAATAATTGGAATCATCACGGGGCCAATGCGATAGAAGCCATTGTGTGGCCCTTGCAAGCCGGGAATGCCCACGTAATCCCACTGGGGTGGTCCAAAATAGAGCACCAGCGCAATGATGGTGGCAAAGAGCAGTTGAAAGCCACTCTTCATCTGTTCGCTCATGCCCTCGCCCCGGCCACGAATCCCTTTGATTCCCTGCCAATCATCGATCCCGCCGAGCAGCGCGTGCGAAGCCACACAAAAGAAGAGAATTAGTGTGCTCTGCCCAATTGCATTGAGGCCCCAGAGATTGGCAATGTTGAGCACTCCGGTAATCAGCAGCACCGGCACCACAATGAGGATGCCTCCCATTGTTGGGGTACCCGTTTTGACTTGACGGCTACCTGGCTCTTCCACCCGAATCTGCTTCCCAATTCCCCAACGCTTGAGCAGCGCGATCAGCGGTTTTCCCCAGAACACGGCAATAAAGAAGCTTACCGTGCCCAACGTTAGCGCATATGCCATGGATGACCCCATAAAATCTTCAAGTAGCTTTGATAAAAAGAGGCAAACAACCAACAAAGCTAACAGCCGCAGCGCATGGGGATAGAAACGCTTTGGGGCATCGCCAGTTGCAGATTGTTCTCTGTTCCCGGGCAAGCTGGCTATACGCAGAGGAAGTCTCATGTTCAGGGTTGCCTTTCACTATATCTTCTCCAAAAATTCCCGGTCCACAAAGACCAGAAATTTTGATTTTCGGTCTGCTGTTCAACGTTACTTTGCAACGAATCTACCCGTTCCCACGGGCTCAACCAGTTACACAATCAATTTTGATGACCTTCGGGGGGGCCGCCACCAAACACGCTGTCCAACGGGCACAACGGACCCTGACAAGCAACCCTTTGGGACTCTCATCGTTATCATCAATCAGTCTGCGGCCGCTCGATACAGATAGCCATACCACAATATCAAGCGGGTGCGTACCACATTTGGGGCCCAGACCGGACGCTCATCTGCTCCTCTTCTATACGTCCCCGAATTCTATACGTCCCCGAAAATGGGATGCACCCATATCAAGCTGTGGCCTTGTCCTTTAACACAACTTCGCTGACTATTACATCCATTCCAACAGCACGGCTGCCTTTGATTAACACCAAGTCGTCCCGTGCAATCTGCTGGTGCAGATAGACAATCGCATCCTCGTGGGTGGGCAATATCTGCACGGCATCTGCTGCCATGCCAGCAATGCGGGCCTCTTCACCAATAGCCCGACCCAGATCCCCCACGGTGATCAGCAAGTCGGCCACATCAGCCGCCCGTCGTCCCACCAGCTTGTGACCTTCGTCGGTAAAATGCCCCAACTCGAGCATATCGCCGAGCACCGCCACCCGCCGTCCCTGGCGAGCTGGTGCCAGATCGGCCAACAGATTCAGGGCAGCGATTGTGCTGGCGGGGCTGGCATTGTACGTGTCATCAATGACCGTACAGCCATTGATCCCCGGCACCACCACCAAGCGAATCTGGCCGGGAATGCTCTGCAGCCCCGTAATGATCTCTTCCCAATTAAAGCCTTCAACCAACCCCAGGGCGGCGGCCCGCAGCGCAGTGTGAACGCTGTGGCGACCGAGCAAAGGCACCCGCACGTGCACAGATTCGATCCGGTCGTTCTTTGGCTGACGGTGATGAAAACGAAAGCGGATGCCATTCAGCCCCGCGCCCTCGATCTCGTCCGCCCAGAGATCAGCTTCAGGTGTCAGACCATAGCGAAAGATGCGGGCATCGGTCCTTTCGGCCATTGGGCGCACTCGCTCATCATCCCAGTTAAGGATCGCAATGCCCCCCTCATCGGCGGCGGGCAACGCTTCCACCAGTTCGGCTTTGGCTTGGGCAATGCGCTCCATCGTGCCCATGCGTTCCAGGTGGCTCGGCCCCACGTTGGTGATGATTCCAACATGGGGCCTGGCCAATTCACAGAGTTCGCGAATTTCGCCCAGCGCGTACATGCCCATCTCCAACACGGCTCGCTCGTGCTGCCAACCCAGCCCCAGCAATGTAAAGGGCAACCCCTGCTCGCTGTTCAGACTACCCTGATTGTTGAGCGTTTCGTAGCGTTGCTGCAACAGAACCGCCACCGACTCTTTGGTGCTGGTTTTGCCAACGCTACCGGTGACTCCCACCACACGCAGGTCCGGCCGACAGCGGTGGAGCCGTTGAAACGCGCCAACCTGTTGCAACGCAGCCGTGGTGTCATCAACAATGTAGGCCAGGGGCAACTGTGGCTGATAGGTGTTGGGCAGCGACGCCTGTGACTCCCAACGACCTGTCGTGCAATCGACCAGGATCGCGCCCGCGGCCTGTGCCTGCTCGCGCCCCTGCTCACCACAGATGATCGCTTGGGCACCGCGCTGCAATGCATCGCCGATAAAGAAATGGCCATCGGTGTGGCGTCCAGCGAAGGCGACAAAGAGATCCCCTTGTTCGGTGTCCCGGTTGTCGAGCACAGCGTGCTTGATCGCGGTTGCGGGTAGTGCCAACGGCGGCGTCTGTCCCGTTAGCGCTTGCCAAAGGGTATGTTGGGTGATGTGAGTGACGATAACTGGTCGCATAAACAGGTCGCATTGGTTAGCCGAATAAACGGCAGAAACTAGAGCTTACGGAAATGAGACTGCCGTATTCGGCCCGATACGGCTCTGGTTGGTGCTAAATGGCGGCTCTTGCTCGCTTGCGAAGCGTTATTGTTGTGCGGCCAATTGGGCCCGGATTTCTTCAGGCGGAACATCCAGATGTTCAAAAAGGCGACGCGCCACACGGGCAAAGACTGGTGCCGCCGTGTAGGCAGCCCATTGACTTTTGGCATGATCAGGACGATCTAACTTGACGAGCAGAACAAATGCTGGATCGTACGCGGGCGCAAAGCCAACGAAACTCACAATTGTCTGATCTTCCAGATAGCCTTCGGGGCCAGGGATCTGTGCCGTGCCACTCTTGCCAGCGATCGGGTAGCCACTGACACGGGCGGCCTTGTTGCCCTGATCAACGGTTACGACCATCATCTCCGTCAGATCCTTGGCCGTTTGGGGCGAGATGACGGAACGGATCACAGTCGGCTTGGTTCGCAACACCTTTTCATCTTCAATGCGAGCTTCAACAATGTAGGGGCGCATCAGCGTGCCACCATTGGCAATGGCCGCGACAGAGTTAGCCATTTGCAGTGGTGTCACCGCCAACCCCTGGCCAAAGCTGTTGGTACCGAGATCGGAATAGCTCCACAATTCGTGACCAGGGGTTTTCAAAAGGCCCGCGACTTCATAGGCCAGATCAATGCCAGTGCGTTCACCAAAGCCAAAACGGCGGATGTAACGGTAGAAATCATCGCTGCCCACGTGATCGGCAACCTGTGCGGTGACGACATTGAGCGAACGAGCCAGCGCATCAGTAACATCCACTTGGCCAGAGGCGGAACGATTGCTGTTGTAGATCGTGCGTTGCCCCACTTCAATATAGCCCGTATCGGTAAAGCGCGTGGTCGGGGTGATCACCTGCGTGTCCAGCCCCGCGGCCATGGTAATCACTTTAAAGATCGAGCCCGGTTCGTACAGTGCGCTGACCGATGGATTCATGAAGACAGAAAAATCGACCGTTTCGCTGTTGCGCTCGTTGGGGCTATAGGTGGGCAGATTGGTCATGCCCAAAATGGCACCGGTATCGGGTGCCATTACGATGATCGAGCCGCTCCGTGCGCCATGTTCGATCAAACCCTGCTGCAACTCATCCTCAATGATGTATTGGATGGTGCGGTCGATGGTCAATACCAGATCTTTGCCGGCAACCGAGGGCAGATAGCGCTGAACATCTTCTGGAAGGGCAACAAACGGCTCAACATTCTTTTCCAACAGCCCGATTCCTTCGGCATTGAGAAATGAGTCATAGTATTCCTCGATCCCGTAGCGTCCGTAACTGTTTTCTTGAACAAAGCCAACGACGTGGCTCCCCAACGTCTCTTGCGGATAGTAGCGATAGGCCACGGGGCGCACATCAATGTGATTTAGCGCCGCTGCCCCCGGTTTGCCTTGCAACCCATCAATGTAGGCATCTAGGTGCTGCCCCATACGAAGATCGATTTTGTCGGCCAATTCCACGTAATAGGCGTCGGTGTTCTCGGTCAGCAGCGACCACGTTTGTTGCTGGGGCAGGCCAATGGCGATTTCCAGTTGCTTGCTGACGAATTGTCGATCCTCATTGCTTCTGATCTCGCGTGGCGTTGCCACCACTTGATAGTAGAAGCGATCGGCCGCCAAAATTTCTCCATCACGATCCACGATGGTACCGCGAGGCGGCAGGGTGAGCTGCCAATCATAGCTCAACAACGATTCTTCCTGGCTGAAAACTTGGTAGACCAACAGACGCGTCAACACCAGCCCAGTCAACAGGACAAACATAACAGCCAGTAGCCAAAATCGCCAGGCCCGTTGCGCCTGCAGATCAAGGTCTTGCCCAGTTGGTGGCTGTTGTGCATCTTCTGTTGTTGATGATGGCGAGGGGCGGGTGTTATCAATTGGCAGCTGTTGCATTGAGTCTACTCATTGTATCTGCTGTACTCTCGTTATCTGCTCTAGTACAGTTGGGTGTACATACCACGGCAGGTCATTAAGCCATTCAACTCGGGTGCAAACGGCAAAACGAGTGGGGCCTGATTGACGCCGGGATGTACTAGTCTTGTGAGAGCGCATTGATGACGGTAAAACAGAATAGCCCTATGGTGTGCGCTGTGGCACTGCCATGGACCAGCCCACGTCAGCGTTGGCGGCTTCTTCGATGGTCACCTCTGCAGAAGAGCGCACGGCTTGCTGCGGCTGGGCCAGATAGTGCCGCTCATAGGCGACGGTGTAGCCCGCTTCACGCACTCGAGCCATCCCCCGCTGCAGCGATGATTCCCGTGCAATCTGTTCGATCAGCACGGTAGATTCCCGTACAACTTGCTGATTGAGGTTTTTGAGCTCCACCAGTTGCAGTTCACTCTGATGAATCTTGGTTGAGAGGAGTAGATGAGCGAATAGTGCACCGCAGATCAAAAGCAAAAGCAGCAAAAAGATGAGAAATGATTGCAATGAATCCGGGAGACTAAAGGTGCGTTTGAGAATCTGCAGCCGCTCATTGGAGATTGTTCGCTCTAGCGAACCGGCAATACCAGGTGGTGCACTCGAAGAGAGTGGAGACGAGACAGCTCGATTTTGCAACATGATGATGTTCTTTCGTTTCGTCAAAGTTTTTCGGCAATGCGTAATTTGGCAGAACGACTACGAGGATTTTGAGCAACTTCGTCAGCGGTAGCAGTAATGGGCTTGCGTGTCTGTATGGCTAGGGTGGGTACACGTTCATGGCCCCCCGTGGGCACCGTGGGATCAGGGATAAAGGTGCGAGCTTCCTGCTGCATCCACTGTTTGACGATTCGATCTTCCAGGCTGTGGAAACTAATGACTGCCAACCGACCACCCGGAGCCAACAGCGACAATGCTTGTGGCAAAACCGCTTCCAGTTGGGCCAGCTCTTGATTCACAGCAATACGCAGGGCCTGAAATGTGCGGGTGGCCGGATGGATCCGTTGTCCCCTGCGCCCGCCCACGGCTCGCTCAATCGCCGCGGCCAGCGAGGCAGTTGTGGCAAAAGGACGCTGCTGCACCAGATAACGAGCGATTCGCCGGCTACGACGTTCTTCTCCGTAACGATAGATCAGATCGGCCAATTCCTGTTCTGGCCATTCGTTGATCACATCTGCAGCACTCTCGCCAACCAGCGGATCGAAGCGCATATCGAGTGGACCGTCATGCAGAAATGAGAATCCTCGTTCCGCGGTTTCCAACTGAAAGCTGCTGACGCCCAGATCGAGCAAGATTGCCTCTACCGAGGAGAAACCATTGGCAGTTGCGATTGTCGCCAGATCGCCAAAATGGCCGTGGGCGAGCGTCAGGCGTCCGGTTGCAAGAAAAGACGCCATATTTTTCTGATTGCGGCGAATCGCGGCCGGATCCGCATCGATCCCCAACAATTGCCCATCTGGATCAGCATCTGTCAGTAAAGCAGTTGCGTGTCCTCCCCCACCCAGCGTGCCATCAATGATGCGCACGCCAGAAGCAACAGCCAGCCCCCCGATCACTTCGTCTAGCAGAACCGGCAGATGGTCACTACCGGCGGGATCAGGTGTAATTGCGTTGTGGTCACACATAGGTTTTCACTGCTATCTACCGGGTATACAGACATGAATCAAGTGCTATACTACTGCTTTCTAAACGCTAAATCCAAGCTTTTGCAAAGCAAAGCAGACATGCCTACAAGGATAAAATAGCCATCTTATCTTTGCTATTTGCCATGCTAATTACAGCAAACATCAATCTATATAGGGTCAAAAACAGGGCTTTTTAGGAGATCTTGAGCGCTACATCATCAAAATTAGCAGCTGTTTTCACAGATTTACAAAAGCTTTATACTGCTATATATGCTGATTATTATATCTTTTTCTTGTCGATCCAGACGCTCAAAAGAAGCTACAAACTACTTACAAAGAAGCTACAGTCTGCATACATAGAAGCTATGATCTACTGATTTAGTCGCTAGTTAAATTAATTTCAGCTGCTACAAATGCATGAGGATAGAGTAGCTATGGCGAGGAACTCCTCGCTACTAACCATCTTATTTGCTGCTAATTGGCGGCTTAAATATTCAGTGCAGCAAAGAAATCTTGGTCGAATTCACCGCTATCCAGTGGCTCTAAAACCTTCTTTTGCCACAGATCTGGCTGCCACAACTCGACAAATGTATTGACACCCGCAACAACCACGTCGCTTTCGATCTGAGCCAATGTGCGCAGACGCTGACTCAGCAAAATTCGTCCCTGTTTATCGGGCGCCAGATCTTCTGCAGCGCTAAAAAAGGCCCTACGCAATTGCGCCGAACGTGGATCGGCGATGGGAAGTGCACTCACCTTCTCGGCGATCTTCTCCCACTCAACCATTGGAAATGCCAATAGACAGCGATCCATGGGACTTCGAGTCACAACCAAACCAGCAGCCAACCGCTCACGAAACTTGGAAGGAATCGTCAGCCGACCTTTGCCATCTAGCGTATGGGAGAACTCACCTAGGAACATGTCGTTGACTTTGGCTGAAACTTTTGGTTAGAGTTGATGGTTTGAAGATTCTGGTTAGAGTCGGCGCTGGCTATTTACTTTGGCGCAGAGCTATCTAATATTTCTGTTGTAGTACATAGTTTTGTCACATCTGTTTTATCTGCTGTTTTATCTGCTGTTTTATCTATATGTTTTATCTACTGTTCTATCTGTTCTATGTATTCTACTGTTCTATCTATTTTACGCCCCGATTTGCCGTTTTGTTCCCTTTTCCCCCACTTCACTCCACTTTCCGCCACATTATAGCCAGTATTACCTACTTTGTCTAGTCCCTCCGCTTATAAACTTGGGATATTTGGGATAAACATGCGCATAAAACCTTACAAATTCCAGAGAAAAGGGACCTCGTTCGATCATTAGGCATAATTGCCTAGAACTTTTTCCTCCGCCAACCGTCTGCGTAGTGAGCGCAGATGAAACCAGCAGAAGAATAGATCAAATAGCACAATAGCCCCTCGTGATTTGACAATTTGCCAGAGACAAGGTATTCTTTTTAAGTTGAGCAAAAAACGGTTGATCCCTTACAGACCGCTTTGGCAAATTTGGTACAATTACTTTGAGTAAATAAGCCGGTTTGCCTTGCGAACTTGCT
The DNA here is from genome assembly GCA_965228585.1 of Caldilineaceae bacterium. Classification (GTDB taxonomy): domain Bacteria; phylum Chloroflexota; class Anaerolineae; order Caldilineales; family Caldilineaceae; genus JAHBVH01. Next base: position 1,405,195 of record CBDDHX010000001.1, on the reverse strand, counting down.
CTGTTCCTGACAGCACTTGAGCAGCCTGCATTTGGGATAAATCAGAATATCCCAAATGCAGGCTAGATTTAGGCGAATGTGTGGCTGTTCAGTTGTGGCAGGGTTGGCTAGTACAGTTTGACCTGGCATTCAGGCAATCTATAAGGAGCAAATTCAGATTTCGTACGAACTGTTGGCAGGGGAAGAACGTAGCTTGGCAACAAATTCGAGACGCAAATCTGTTTTTTTATTCCGGTGTCTCTTTCCTCAGCCCGGTCCATTTGAATGAATTGTTCAGACAAACTTATTTAAAGTTAGATAAATTGTGGTTCTTAATTCCGCTGTGATTAGGTAGTGGTTTGGGTTTCGTATTGCAGCAAACAAAACGCTTATATAAGTGGTAAATAGGTAACAGCATACGCAGTTTGGAAGACACCAAATTTGTAGCAAGGGCAAAGATGCTTTCTCCGGCTACAATGGTGTCTTGTTGTCGTTAACGATCAGGTGGTTTTTGCGATGGCTATTTCTATAGCTCTCAAAATAGCCATCTTTTCGGAATAGTCATCTTGTAAACGTTGATTCTGATAATGATTGCAAGATGAATGAACAACGGTCTGGTGATGCGTTTGGGAATTGAAGTTGGCAGTTGCTGTTGAGTGGTTTGGCATTCAGCAATTGAGCGTCAGGTGATAAAAGCGTTAGGCGGTAAAGTTCTGGTTCACCCTTTGCGGCCAAAGTTGATTGCGCACGTAGCAAAGAGCGAACAGATCTTGAAGTTCAGAGCTTGAAGTTGTCGTTGATTTTCTGTACCAAAAACTATCTGTACTAAAAACTAATTGTGGCAGACATATGCGAAAGAAATCTTTCCAGTGGTTAGTCTGCGTTGGAATTTACGCCCAGATGAATTTAGTGTGAGGAGCGAAGGCTAGATGATTTCGACCATGAATGGTGCATTGACTCCCAGTAAGGGTGTGCGGACTTCACGCAAGTCCTATGCCCGAACGCCCACCATCCTCGAATTGCCCCGTCTCACCGAAGTGCAGTTGCGGAGCTTTGATTGGTTTAAAACCGAAGGGCTACGTGAACTGTTTGACGAGATCTCACCGATTGTAAGCTTCAACAAAAATTTGGAGCTACACTTTGGTGACTTCTACTTTGGTGAGCCCAAATATCCCGAGGATGAATGCCGTGAGCGTGATATTACGTATTCCGCCCCACTTTGGGTAAAGATCAAGCTGGTCAATCGTGATACAGGTGAAATCAGTGAGCAAGAAGTCTTTATGGGCGACTTTCCGCTGATGACAGAATCGGCTACCTTTATTATTAATGGTAGCGAACGGGTGGTCGTTAGTCAGTTGATTCGCTCCCCCGGTGTCTATTTCACGGTAGATGAGGATCGTAGCACCGGGCGCGAGCTCGCTGGTGCCAAATTAATTCCCAGCCGTGGCGCTTGGCTGGAGTTCGAGACCAGCCGCCGAGATGTCGTTAGCGTCAAGGTTGACCGCAAACGTAAGTTACCGGTGACGATTTTGCTGCGGGCCATTGGCTATGGCACCGATGAGAGTATCCGTGAGCTTTTTGCTGATGTCGACACGGATATGGATCACCCTTTCATTGAAGCAACGTTGGAACGGGATACGACGAGCAACCCAACCGACAACAACGAAAAAGGCGTGGATGACGCATTGCTCGAGTTTTACAAAAAATTGCGGCCCGGCGATCCACCCACGCTCGACAATGCCAAGAGCTTTGTACAGAATCTCTTCTTTGTCGCTCGTCGCTATGACATGGGCAAGGTGGGGCGCTACAAGGTAAATCGGCGTTTGCAGGTGAGCACGCCCCAAGAAACCCGAATCCTCACCCATGAAGATATGGTGGCGGTGATTCGTCGCATTGTTCAGATCAATAATGGTGAAGGACGCCCCGATGACATCGATCATTTGGGCAATCGCCGGATCAAAACCGTGGGCGAGCTGATTCAGAATCAATTGCGGATTGGGCTGCTGCGCATGGAGCGTGTTGTCCGTGAACGGATGTCGATTCGCGACCCAGATCAGATCACGCCGCTGAGTTTGATCAATATTCGTCCGGTTGTGGCCGCCACCCGTGAATTCTTTGGTGGCAGCCAGTTGAGCCAGTTTATGGATCAAACAAACCCACTGGCAGAGCTGACACACAAACGTCGCCTCAGCGCGTTGGGTCCGGGTGGTCTGCGCCGTGAACGGGCGGGCTTCGATGTGCGCGATGTTCACTTTAGCCACTATGGCCGTATCTGCCCAATTGAAACCCCGGAAGGGCCCAACATTGGCTTGATCGGTTGTATGGCAAGTTATGCACGGGTCAATGAATTTGGCTTTGTGGAAACGCCCTATCGGCGTGTCTACAACGATGTCGATGCCAAGACCGACCAGCTGGTGGGCCGCACCCTCAACGCCGATGTAGTGGATCCGGCAACAGACGATGTGATCGCGGCCAAAGGGACAGTTGTCGATGAAGCCCTTGCCGAACAGATTAGCGGCGTCGACGGACTGGAAAAGGTCCGCGTCAAACCTTTTGCCGGGCGCGAGGTCATCTATCTGACCGCGGACGAGGATGAAGAGGCGTCGATCGCACAGGCATCTTCGGCGCTCAATGCATTGGGCGAATTCCAGAACCCACGCCCATCGGCCCGCCATGCCGAGGCCTTTCTCTTTGAACAGGCGGAGCGGCTGCGCTACATGGATGTTTCCCCCAAACAGATCGTTGGGGTTTCGGCTGCGTTGATTCCTTTCCTGGAGCATGATGACGCCAACCGTGCGCTCATGGGCTCCAACATGCAACGGCAAGCAGTGCCGCTGGTCAAGCCAGATGCGCCGCTGGTTGGCACGGGCATGGAATACCAAGCCGCCATCGATTCAGGCCAGGTGATTGTGGCTCGCAACGCTGGCGAAGTAGTGAGTGTGACCGGTGCCGAGGTTGTCGTTCAAGAAGAAGACGGCTCACGCCGGGTCTATCACCTGCGTAAATACAATCGCAGCAACCAGAGCACCTGTATTGATCAGCGCCCGACAGTTTTCAAGGGCGATTTGGTCAAGGCGGGTTCGGTATTGGCGGATAGCTCCAGCACGCAGGGCGGCGAACTGGCCCTGGGCCAGAATGTGGTTGTCGCCTACATGAGCTGGGAAGGTGGCAACTTTGAAGATGCCATTCTGGTCAGCGAGCGCCTTGTGCAGGAAGACAAATACACGTCATTCCATATTGAAAAGTATGAGACCGATGCACGCGAGACCAAACTAGGTCCAGAAGAGATCACGCGCGACATTCCCAATGTGGGTGAAGATGCACTCAAGGATCTCGACGAGGATGGCATCATTCGCATTGGGGCCGAGGTTGTACCCGGTGATATTCTGGTCGGTAAGATCACACCCAAGGGTGAAACTGAGCTAACACCAGAAGAAAAACTGCTGCGCGCCATCTTTGGCGAGAAGGCCCGTGAAGTAAAAGATAGTTCCCTGCGCCTGCCCCACGGTGAACGTGGCAAGGTGGTGGATGTCAAAGTCTTTGACCGCGATGAACACCGCGACATGGCAGCTGGGGTTGAAAAGATCGTTACCGTGAGCATTGCCCAGCGCCGTCGCCTGACGGAAGGCGACAAAATGGCTGGTCGCCACGGGAACAAAGGTGTGATCTCCAAAGTGGTTCCGGTGGAAGACATGCCCTTCCTTGACGATGGCACGCCCGTGGATATTATCCTGAACCCGTTGGGAGTTCCTGGCCGCATGAACATTGGCCAGATCTTGGAAGCACATCTAGGTTGGGCCGCACTGCGCCTTGGCTTTATGGCCGAAACACCGGTCTTTGATGGTGCCAAGGAAGATGAAATCGAGGCTGAACTGGCTCGCTCTTGGCTGATCGATCGAGCGTGGGCGGATGCCACGGAAAAAGCCTGGGAGATGATGAATGCCGCCGAAGTAGAAGCGGATGAACTAGTTGATGATACCGACGCTCGCCGCATCTACTTGCTCGAGTGGCTGGAGCCACAGGGCTTCGACCCCGAGCGCATCTATTCAGACGAGACCTATGCCCGCCATGCCTGTCTGCACCAATGGCTGAAAGAGGCTGGCTATGATCCGATTCAGATCATGCCCGGCAATTATGGCACACACCGAGCGACCAAAGAGTCAAACGAAGCGACCCGTCACGCAGCACTCTCTGAATGGCTTCGCCATCATGGCGGCGACCCCGAAGGGTTGAAGCAAGATGAGTTGGAACAGGTTGCCCAAGAGCTCAGCAATGAGGTTGGCTGGCCACTGCCAACAACAGGGAAGCAACGGCTTTACAACGGAAAAACTGGCGAACCCTATGATTCGTCGGTAACAATTGGTGTGGTGCAGATGTTGAAACTGCATCACCTGGTAGAGGACAAAGTCCACGCTCGCAGCACTGGCCCGTACAGCCTGGTGACCCAGCAGCCGTTGGGTGGCAAGGCGCAGTTCGGTGGCCAGCGCTTTGGAGAGATGGAAGTTTGGGCGCTGGAAGCGTACGGTGCTGCTCACATCCTCCAAGAGATGCTGACGGTCAAATCAGATGATGTCAGTGGCCGTGTAAAGACGTACGAGGCGATTGTCAAGGGCGAAGAGATTCAAAGCCCTGGCGTGCCGGAAAGTTTCCGTGTCTTGGTAAAAGAATTACAGAGTTTGGGCTTGGCCGTTGAAGTGATCAACGAGAAGAATGAAGTCATTCAGTTTGGCAAGGACGATAGTGAAGATCGCCTGCCCAAGCTTGGCTTTAGCCTGAACATTCCCAGCCCGATGAGTCGAAGCGCCGAGTAGTGAAAGGATGACGGGACGACAAAAGGGTCGGTAGTTGGCTGCAGGCCGGTTGTCGTCCGCCATCTTTCATGCAAAAGGGAGAATAAATTTATTCATGGAAGTAAAAAACTTTGATGCAATTCGCATCTCGCTAGCTTCTCCAGAGCAGGTTCAGGAGTGGAGCTTTGGCGAAGTTACCAAACCCGAGACCATTAACTACCGCACGCTACGCCCCGAACGGGACGGTCTGTTTTGTGAGCGCATCTTTGGGCCAATGAAGGACTGGGAATGTGCTTGTGGCAAATACAAACGAGTGCGCTACAAAGGCATTGTCTGTGACAAATGTGGGGTTGAAGTAGCGCCCAGCCGCGTGCGTCGCGAGCGCATGGGGCACATTGAGCTGGCTTCTCCCGTTAGCCACATTTGGTATGTCAAAGGTGTACCGAGCCGCTTGGGCTTGCTGCTTAACATTAGCCCCCGCCATCTGGAACGGGTGCTCTACTTTGCCCAGTACATCGTCACCAATGTGAACGAAGATGCACGCAGCCGTGCGATTCAGCGCCACGAGCGCGAACTCACCATGCGCCTCAACCGCGCCGAAGGGGACAATCAGGAAAAGATCAGTGTCCTGGAAGAGCAGTTGGAAGCTCGTTTGGCAGAGTTGAACCAGCAAGAGGAAGAAGAGTTTGCCACGCTCGATGAGCGCATTAACGAAGCAACTTCTGGTGCAATCAACGAAGCACAAGCATTCCAGACCTGGATTCAAAACCGCGTGGGCCAAAAAGCAGAGGAAGACAAAGCACTCTCGTGGTCCGAGCAGCCAATTATTCAGGCTGGTGAAATCATTTCGGCAGAACACGATGTGCTGATCAACGGGCTGGTGCAAGAGAAGCTCAATGATTTGCAGAGTGAATCTGACGAGGAGAAAGAGTACATCCGCGAAAAGACCGCTGCCTTCCGCGAACATGTCCAAAGTGAGTTGGGGGCAGAGTTAGAAGAGTTGCGCGGGGAGGTCGACCGGCGCCACGAGCAGATCCAGGATCAGATGGATCGCGATCTGGAAGATCTGAAATCGCTGGAAGAGAAACAACTGCTCACCGAAAACCGCTATCGGGAGTTGGTCGACCGCTGGGGCAATGTCTTTACCGCCGGCATGGGTGCCGAAGCCGTGCGTGATATTGTGGCCAAGATCGATCTGGAAAAGATGACCAAGGAGCTGCGCAAAGAGATTCGCACGACGCGCAGCAAACAACGACGCAAAAAAGCGGCCAAACGCCTGCGGGTAGTGGAAAATTTCCGCAAGAGCAACAATCGTCCCGAGTGGATGATCATGACGTCGCTGCCGGTGATTCCGCCCGACCTGCGCCCCATGGTGCAACTCGATGGTGGGCGCTTTGCCACCAGCGATCTCAACGATCTCTATCGTCGCGTGATCAACCGCAACAACCGCCTGCACCGGCTCATGGAACTTGGCGCACCGGATGTCATCGTGCGTAATGAGAAACGCATGTTGCAAGAGGCGGTCGATAGCTTGATCGACAACGGTCGCCGTGGCCGTGCGGTGAGCCGCAGCGGCAAACGCAAGCTCAAAAGCCTGAGCGACATGCTCAAGGGGAAACAGGGCCGCTTCCGCCGCAATCTGCTCGGTAAGCGTGTTGACTATTCGGGGCGTTCAGTCATTGTGATTGGCCCGACCCTGAAACTGCACCAGTGTGGGCTGCCCAAAAAGATGGCGCTGGAACTCTTCAAGCCCTTTGTCATGCGGCGGCTCGTTGAATTCAATTACGCCCACAACATCAAGAGCGCCAAGCGGATGGTTGATCGACAAAGCGCTGAAGTGTGGGATGTGCTGGAGGATATTTGTAAAGAACGGCCCGTGCTGCTCAACCGTGCACCAACTTTGCACCGTTTGGGTATTCAGGCCTTTGAAGTGGTTCTCATTGAAGGCAGCGCCATTAACCTGCACCCGTTGACCTGTGGTGCGTTCAACGCTGACTTCGACGGTGACCAGATGGCGGTCCACGTGCCCTTGAGCGCACCAGCCGTCAAAGAAGCACGTGAGCTGATGTTGGCCACGCGCAACCTGCTCAAGCCGAGCAGTGGCGATCCGATTGTGGGTCCTTCCAAAGATATGGTGATGGGCGTTTACTATCTCACCGTGGAAGAGCCGACCAAAGAAGATTATCGCGCGCCGCTCTTTGGCAGCATGGAAGAGGCAGAATATGCCTATGACATGAAGCAGATCAAACTGCGGCAGCCAATTTTGGTCCGTTTCTCGACCAAGTTTGACACCATGTCAATTGAAGAGCTGAACGTCAGCGAACGTGTGCTCGATGCGCTGAAGGATCATGGCGTCGAGACCGTGGCTCAGATCATGGACTATTATAGCCGCGGTGAATCGCGCATGGTTAGCGAGATTCCAGCATTTGGGCACGCAGCCATGGATGAAGTTCGTGAAGGATTGCGCCGTCTGGGCCTGCTGGGTGCCAGTTGGCCAGAGGATCGAATCGTTCGCACCACCGTGGGGCGAATTATCTTCAATCGAGCTCTGCCTTCTGAAATCTGGTTTGTCAACGAATTGCTGGATCGCAAGGGGGTTGACAATGTAGTGGCCCGCTGCTACAAGCATCTGGGGCGCCAGGTTACGGCAGAAACAGTCGATAACATTAAGGATCTGGGTTTTCTCTACGCCACACAGTCTGGAATCACCATTGCCGTCAGTGATATCCGGGTGCCTGAAGAGAAGGCTGAGATCATGGAACAGACATCCACCGAAGAGGAACGTGCTGAGCTGCAGTACCGCCGTGGTCTGATCACAGCGGAGGAGCTCTATAACAAACGGGTGGAACTGTGGACGCACGCGACCGATGAAGTGACCAAGGCGGTTACCGATCTGCTGAGCCCCATTGAAGGGCTGGGTGCAATGGCTCGCTCCGGCGCAACCAAGGGTGGGATCAATCCGATTCGCCAGTTGGCTGGTATGCGTGGGCTCATGGCCGATCCAAATGGACGGATTATTCCGTTGCCCATTCGCTCCAACTTCCGCGAGGGGCTATCGGCGCTCGAATACTTCCTGAGTACACATGGTGCCCGCAAGGGCCTGGCCGACACGGCCCTGCGTACAGCCGATGCCGGCTACCTGACCCGTCGTTTGGTCGATGTGGCCCAGGATGTGATTATTACAATGGAAGATTGTGGCACTACGACCGGTATCTGGATCGACACGCCCGCCTCTGAAGCCATGGGCGAATCGTTCCAGGATCGCATTGTTGGCCGCTACTTGGCCAGCGATCTGACGGACCCCGAGACAGGTGACATTGTTCTGGAACGTGGTGCACTGCTCAATGAAGCAGCGCTCTCGGCAGTGGAACGCCATGGGATCACCAGGGCATTTGTCCGTAGCCCCCTCACCTGTGAAGCTCGCTTTGGTATTTGCGAACGTTGCTACGGCGAGGATCTGGCCCGTGGTGGTCAGGTACAGATGGGTGAAGCGGTTGGCATTATTGCCGCCCAATCCATTGGTGAGCCAGGTACACAGCTGACACTGCGTACCTTCCACACGGGTGGTGTGGCCGGTGCCGATGACATCACACAGGGTCTGCCCCGTGTTGAAGAGCTCTTTGAAACCCGCAATCCCAAGGGGGAAGCGGTCATCAGTGAGATTGATGGCACAGTTGACATCATTTGGGAAGGGGAAGTGCGCTTCCTGCGTGTCAGCCGCACGGACTTGCGCCGCAATGAGGTGAAGATTCCGGCTGGCTATGAGATCCTGGTCGAAGATGAAGATCGGGTGCAGGAAGACACGGCAGTGGCCCGTCTGGACGGTCTCGATGAAGATGAGATGAAAGAGATTCTGGCTCAGATGGACGGCGAAGTCTTTGTCGAGATGGCTGATGATGGCAGTGCCACCATTTCGATCCGGCGCGAAGATACGGATGTCTGGGAGGTTGAAATTCCAGCCAATGCCCGTCTGCGTGTCGACAAGGGCGATGCTGTGCAAGCGGGTCACCAATTGACCGAGGGTGCCAAGAACCCGAAGGACATTCTGCGCATTCAGGGGCGTGAGGCCTGTCAGCTCTATCTGTTGGCCGAAGTGCAACGGGTCTATCGCAGCCAAGGTGTGGGTATCCACGACAAACATATCGAGATCATCCTGCGCCAGTTGCTGCGCCGAGTCATGATCCGTGCAAGCGGTGACAGCGAACTGTTGCCCGGCGAGCTGATCGATCGCTTCAAGCTAGATGATATCAACAACGCGATTATCGAACGGGGTGGTAAGCCCTGCCGAGCAGAGCCGGTGGTCTTGGGCCTGACCAAAGCGGCGTTGAACACGGAAAGCTTCCTGGCGGCCGCCAGCTTCCAAGAGACGACACGGGTATTGACCGAAGCGGCCATTCGCGGACAACGCGATGACCTACGTGGTCTGAAGGAAAATGTAATCATCGGGAAGTTGATTCCGGTGGGTACTGGCTTCCATACCCGTAGCCAGACTATCATCGACGAGACGAAGGACATGATCCACGAACCGGATGAACTTGAGTTCGAGGAGAGTGACAACGAGCTGGAGATGAGCGATCTGGACTTCTCGGATCTCGACTCCAACGATCTGCTCGCTGGTGTCGCCGAGCTTGGCATGGAGCCTTTGGGCGTCAATGTCAACAATAACGATGATGAAGATGGCGAGTTCGACTTTGATCTCGAGTCATTGAATGAGGATGACAACGAGGAAATCGATGTGGGACTTGAGTAGATTGCAGTGACAGCGAATCTCGGCGCTCGACAGCAACAGAGGGGTTGACTGGCGAGGAAGTCGATACAGTCTCTGCATCATCCCGAGCTAATGGCTGGGATGGTGCAGAGGTGAAATGCCCGCGTGAGACGGATGCGAAAATCCTGGTTCACGCGGGCATTTTTTATGGCAGATAAACTGGCACGAAGCGACTATGTGCGCCCCAAGCGATATCCTCTGTGCAACGCTGCGGCTACGGCGTGGTCTGTACATAGAGCACTGCTTCCTCGGCCGTCATCTCATTGCGCAAAACCAGCTCAACCGTGTGCTGCAAGCGGCGGTTGAGTTCGCTAAAGCGTCTGCCATTGGGCAATGGTATGGTTTGATCCAGGTGGTTGCGCAAAAAATCAAAATAGGTGGAGGAGCCACGCCAGCTCTCAAACGCTGTGAACTGCGTGGGCGCATACATTGTGATGTGAGCCAACTCGCTATGGACGGTAGCATCCATGAAAGCAGCCAACAGTGCTACACTCAACTCGCGCTGCTTGGGATCAGTGGCAACGATGGCAAACGCCCAGACACGCGACAGCACAACGTCAGTGCCATTCAAGGTGGGGCTGGGGATGTAGTGGGCAGTCTCTCCCCCGGCCGCGTCCCAGTGCTCCAAAACAAGATGGGTTGATGTCTCCAAAATGCCGGGAGTGGTTGGCGAGAATGCACTCCACGCCCGTTCCAGGCTCGTCAGCTCGAGCACAGTGTCGGGAATAATCTCTTGGGCCCGGGCCTGCACAAGTGCGGCAAAAAGCGCCTGCAGCCGCTCTTCATCCAGCAACGTTTCCGTGGCAAAGCTGCCACCGGCACCGATGTATTGTAGATAGACGAATTCGTTGATCTCCTCTTTCTTACCCGCGGCAAAGATAAAAGGGTATTCGGTTTCAAACGCTTCTGCCCAGGTGGTATAGGGAATCGGCAATTGATCTTTGTAGTAGAGCGAATGCACAAAATCTGCCAGATAGGGAAGTCCGATTAGCTGATCGTTGTGAGTTGCTGCGGGCAACAGCCGTGGAAAGAATTGGCTATCGGTAAAGAGTTCTGTTTGCTCCAAGGGCATGAGCAAGCCCAATTCTGCGGCCTGCCAGAGTTGTTGCGCATCAAGCAGTATGATGTCTGGCAAAATAGCAGGTGCCAGGCGCTGCGCATCACGTAAGTAGTTGAGTATTCCTGCTTCGCCATTCTCGGCCCGAATCTGTACATCGATATGCACGCCAGGATGTTCTCGTTCAAACTGTTCGTACAATGTGCTGAGTGGATCAGTGGCTGCTGCATCAACTGGCGCTTGGAAAAACGGTGGTGCCCACAGCACCAACTGGCGATCACCAGAGACGAGGGCAACCTCTTCCGAGACTGTGGATGGGGCAGATACTGCGGTAACTGCCGGAATGCTCGCGGCCGGTTCGTCAGCAGGCTGTGATGATGCGGTGCAGGCCGCCACACTGGCTAGCAACAGACAGATAAAGCTCACAGCTAGATGCCTGCGCACCGGCCACAATCGGGTATCTATATGCCCTCGTTTAGCAGTTTGTAGAGAAAATAGGCGCATACGCTGTTTGCCAATCATACTTTCTGTTCTTTCTGGCAGATGCCGTTCTGGCTGAAGATGAGCATGGGTCCGCTTGAACATGGGTTCAAGGCAGGAGTTAGGCAGTTGAAGAGGTGCGTTATTCGCTGGACTTACGCAACTTGTCGAGAAGAGCTGCCAATCGCGTTGCCTGCTCACGCGCCGATAAGCTCTTCTCGGCGCGTGAGTCATGATTCAATTGAAACACGATCCATTGCTGGGAAAATTTCTCAGATGCGTTACATCTGCAAGTATATCACAAATAGATCCAGTGCAGATCTGCCTTAAAATTGCTTGTTGCAGCTCTTTATTTATGATACAATCGAATGATGCAAGATGAAAAGATAGCAGAATCATGGCCAGTTTATGGTCACGAGGCGGCAACACAGTTTCTGCGCCGTCTGATTGAGCCCAATTCCGTAGAACCCTCCCCCCCCATTGCCCGGTTGTCTAACAATCAAGCGCAAAAGCATACAAACCGGCTCCGGCATGCATACCTCTTTTTCGGTATGCGTCAGGTGGGGAAAAGTACACTGGCACGGGCCTTTGCACAGGCCCTTCTGTGTACGGCGCCAGACCGGTTATGCGGGCAATGTCGGGGGTGCCAGCTCGTTCTGCGCGGGAACCATCCCGATTTTCGTCTCATCCAACCGCTGGATAAAGCCGGCGTTGTCGATCGGATTGGCGGAACTTTGCGTGTGGAACAGGCAGCTGAGATCATTCGCGACGTGGCATTGCGGCCCATGGAGGGAGAGTACAAAGTCTTTCTCATCCAAGACCTGCACACAGCCAATGTGAGCTTTGCCAATAAGTTGCTGAAAACGTTGGAAGAGCCGCCCAACCATGCAATCTTTCTGATCACGGGGCTGGATCGCAATCGTCTGTTACCGACAATCGTCAGCCGCTGCCAGCTTCTGGAGCTACGCCCACTGCCCCCCACAACCATTGCGACGGCACTTCGCCAACAGTGGCAAGTTGATAGAGCAGAGGCCGAACTGCTGTCACGCCTTGCACACGGCCGGCTGGGCTGGGCAGTTCAACAGCTTGATGCGACAGAACAACAGGAAGCCCGTCTTGCCCAGCTGCAGACCCTTTGGCGCTTGTTAGAGGCACAACCCGATGAACGATTGCAAGTGGCAGAGAAGTTGGCCCGCAACACCGGCAGCCAGCAGCTATTTGAACTGCTGGAAACTTGGACGACGTGGTGGCGTGACGTCATGTTGACCCAGGCCAATGCACTCGAAGCTTGTTGCAACGTCGATCAGATGCACGAGCTAGCGCGGCAAGCAAGGCTCGTACCACCGCAGCTCGTGCAACGCTATCTGCATACGCTAACGAAATTAGAAGGCTACTTTCACCACACTGTCAACACACGGTTGGCGCTTGAAGTACTCTTGTTGAAATTACCGCAGATCCGACCGAACTAGCTGACCCGTGTTTACGCAAAAAAGACCACTTGGGTAAATCTAAAGTGGGCTCTGTTTGAAAACAGTAGTTCCGGCAAGCGGGAAACCTACCGCTTTCAAGCCAATCGCACTGTAGGAAAGCCTTTAGAAAAATAGTCGTGCGAGGGCACACAACTTTTCGCAAAGAAATAGCGAAAACCCGTTTGTGTATCTTCATCTACCTTTATCGGTTCTCAGTTTTACCCGATAACTCAAGTTGCTACCTACCATCTCTACACCAGAGTGATTGGTGAAACTTCTCTCAATCACGCGCCCAAAGGCAACCGGGGAGCAACTCATCGAGGAAACAAATAGACCTTGCACCTTGCGGCCTGAGCATTCGCTCATGCGCGCGCCCAGCGATAGAGAACGCTGATTTCACCATTGGGCAACGATTCTACTTTTAGAGACCTTCTCGTTCTCACTCAGCTACTTCTGGGATGTCGCCTCAATAGTGGTTAGAACTGTTGCGCTGATCTGTTCAACATAAACAGCCAACCCGCTAGAAGCCAGTCTAATAGCAATTTGTTATCAGTGCGGGGCCCGTGCTTGAAAAGAGGCCAAATAGTTACCTGACAGCACATAAGTGCTGTGGATATAGGAGTCAAAGACGATGCCTGTCGTTGTTGGAATACAATTCAATCCGGTAACCAAAATCTACCATTTTGGTGCCAACAGTTTGCTGAATCTGGCAAACGGTGATCATGTAATCGTTGAAACGTCGAAGGGAACCGAAATTGCTCAGGTGGTTGAACCACCGCACACGATAGAAGAAGAAGATGTCGTGGGAGAAATGAAAAATGTTCTCCGTCAAGCATCAGCCTGGGATATGGTACAGAAAGATATTTGGTCCCGCAAGGAAAAGGAAGCGCTTTCGGTCTGTCGGACCAAAGCGCGTGAACATAACTTGGCGATCAAAATCATCCGCTGTGACTATAACTATACGGGTGGACGTCTATTGATCTATTTCTCAGCAGAAAATCGAGTGGATTTTCGCACACTGGTACGAGAACTCGCTCGGATTTTCCGCACCCGCATAGAAATGCGCCAAATTGGTGTTCGCGATGAGGCCAAATTGCTGGATGGTGTTGGTAAATGTGGCCGACAGCTCTGTTGCACCAGTTGGCTACGCGAATTCACACCGGTCAGCATTCGAATGGCCAAGAATCAACAGCTACCACTAAATCCAGAAGAGATTAGCGGTGTCTGTGGGCGTCTACTCTGCTGTCTCTCCTATGAAGATGCACATTACAAAGAGCAAAACAAGAAGATGCCCAAGCTGGGCTCCCAAGTTGTAACACCGCAGGGCACGGGTCGCGTGCGTCACCTGCACCCACTCAAGGAGAGTGTCACGGTTCTGCTGGAAAGTAATGCCATCGTAGAATTCAAGGTAGAGGAATTAGTCTCGAACAAGAGCAATCGGGGCGATAGCTGCAGCACCTGTGGCGGTTGTACGGCCAAACGGCGGGCCGGCGCGGAACAGGATAACGCGAAGACACGGCGCCAGCGTGGTTCACGGCGCAGAAAGAACGCAAGCGAGAGTCAACAGTCCGGGGCAGATGGCGACGCCAAGGGCGAGCGCCGTCGCCGTCGTCGTCGCCGTTCCTAACAACGGGCCCAACGCCGCGAGGCAAAGAACGTAAAAGATTGTCACGTAAATGATTGTCACGCAACAGTGGCCAACAAAACCAAAAGCCGGACGGAGTGGTACCGTCCGGCTTTTAATTTGCATAGATCTACATGTACATGACGCGGCATAGATGTGATACGGTGCACAACAGCCATGTGGACCAAGAATCTGTGGCCCAACAGCAACTAACAAAAGTTCCTACGCCATAACCAAATTTTGGGTACCGTTACCGTTCACGGTCGGTGCGGCACTCAACGATAGCGAACGGCGAAATACACCGATGCGTACAGCCGTACGTTCGTTGCCTTCGATTTCAACTTCGGTGAATGTTGGAACAATTACCAAATCAATTCCATCTTGCTCCAAGTAGCCCCGTGCAATTGCCACTGCCTTAATGGCCTGATTAACTGCACTGGCACCGATTGCCTGCATTTCTGCCTGCTCTTGTTCGCGCATAACACCCGCTATGGCACCTGCAACGGCGGTAGAACGGGATTGGGCAGAGACTCGAATTAGCTCAGCCATGTGTACATTGCCTCCTTCGAATAAGTAGTTTCGACGTTTTTCTGCTTATCTACGAGTCGATAGGGTGCCTGGGGTTACGTTGCGGTATTTGTCCGTAGCGTCCAACCCATATCATAGTCAAGTAGACGATTTGCTTAAGGAGTTGCGAGTAGCGTCTATACAATATGACGTTGCTCGATACTAAAAATTACTTACAGTAAGCTTGCAAAGAACCTACCTATATTTACTGAAACGACAGAAAATGTAGCAGGATAATGTTCCGTTTACACTTTGAGGTAAACTATCGTGGCAACATTCGTTCACAATAGACAGTTGCCACAACCAAGTTCAATGACCTCAGCCTCCGCACGAGGGAACGTGCGCCCGCATCCACGCTTGTGGATTCAGGTGGCACAGATATTGGTGCCAGAGCAGCGATTGGACCTCGAGAGACGCTTCTCGCAACTAGCTCTTTTGTGAGCCCCCTCGTCGGATTGATGCCCTGCTACGCATATCGATGAAAGCGACGAAACCGTCTTTGGGACGGAGCCGCAACCACGTCAACTTTGTAAAGCAGGGAACGAATCAGACAGAGATAGAGTGTAATGGGACTCCGCAGCAGTCGTTCAGTCCAATTGCCATAGATTGATTTGGGGCAAAGGTAAACAGTTGCTAATCCAGACGATTACAGCAAATGTTAGGTCAATCAAATTATAACTGAATTCACAGTTTACGTCCCTTACAAAATGATTACACTTGTAGCCGACCAAAATAGGGGCCTTGCGCTCCAAAACGCGCAGGTAATCTCCACAGGAAGTTGTACACTGCCCCACGCAAACCTGGTTTTTGTTTTGTAAAATTCAATTGTATGGAGATTGCACAACCAACAGTGAGGTTCTCCAGGGGTGGCCCTGCCTACTTGATCTGTGGGAGCAGCGCATCTGTCTGCCTGCTGGGCGACATTCTTGGCAGAGTGAACTGAACGCTGGAGGGATTGGCAAGCGATGCAGCTGAAACAGTGACTCTTCTCAGCTGCGTATCGTCTCTATCTGACTCAAGTTGAGCAGCGTTGGGGATAAAAAGACAGTCCGACGAATTTGTCGGACTGTCTTCGAGGTCTATAGCTGTTTACGGGCGCACAGAACCGTGAACGCTATTTCGCATGTTCTACAGCACGGGTTTCACGCACAACGGTAACGCGGATCTGCCCGGGATATTGGAGATTATCTTCAATTTTTTTAGCAATATCTTTGCTCAGTGAGATTGCCTGCATATCATCGACATCTTCGGGGCGAACGAGCACGCGAATTTCACGGCCCGCTTGAATTGCAAAGGTCTGTGAAACGCCATGAAAACTATTGCCAATGTCTTCCAATGCCGTGACGCGCTTGATATAGGTATCCAAACTTTCACGGCGCGCGCCAGGACGAGCACCACTAATGGCATCTGCCGCCGCCACGATGATCGCTTCGAGCGACTGGGGCTCCACCTCACCATGATGGCTGGCAATACAGTTGACCACGGCATCATTGACCCCGTACCGTTTTGCAATTTCTGCTCCAACGATGGCATGTGGCCCGTCGATCTCGTGGCTAACTGCTTTGCCAATATCGTGCAGCAGCCCGCCGAGCCGTGCCACGTTAACATTGGCATGCAACTCTTCGGCAATCATGCCGGCCAGGTGGGCCGTCTCGATCGCGTGGTAGAGTTGATTTTGGCCATAGCTCGTGCGGAACTTGAGACGCCCGAGCGTACGTTGCACCTCGCGATGTAGCCCCTGTACGCCAGTTTCGAGCATGGCATATTCGCCGGCTTCCATCACCACGCGGTCGATCTCCTGCTGCGCTTTTTCAACTTCCTTCTCGATGCGAGCGGGATGGATGCGACCATCGGTTATCAATTTGCTCAGGGTCATGCGGGCCACTTCGCGACGGATGGGATCGAAGCTGCTGATGATGATTGCTTCTGGTGTATCATCGACCACCAAATCGACGCCCAACGCCTGTTCAATGGCGCGGATATTGCGACCCTGGCGACCGATGATCCGGCCCTTCATCTCATCAGAGGGGAGGTCAACACTGCTAACGGCATACTCGGAGATATGTTCGCTGGCCAACCGTTCAATGGCCAACGTAATAATGCTGCGTGCCCGGCGATCGGCCTCTTCCGTCACTTCGGCCTCCACCTCGCGAATAGTGCGCGCCATCTCGTGGCGCGCATTCTTCTCGACGGTAGCAAGCAATGTTTGGCGGGCTTCATCCTGCGTCATCTGAGCGATCCGTTGCAACTCGGCCTGCTGCTCATCTTCCATCTTTGTCAATTTGGATTCGCGCTGGTCGAGTTTGCTTTCGCGCTGGCTCAGCTTGCGTTCTCGATTTTCCAGCTGTTCCAGGCGGCGTTCCGTACTATCCAAGCGATTTTGCAAACGCTCTTCAATCCGCTCCAGATCCTTGCGGCGCTTAGCCTGTTCAGCTTCCAGTTCATTCCGTTTCTGAACTTCTTCTTCCTTATAGTCCAGCTGAAGCTGTTTTACCTCTGTCTTGGCATCATTTACAATTCGTGTGGCTTGTTCTTCGGCGCTCTGCTGCATCTTTGCCAGGCGGTCACGCTCATTTGCCACACCCGTCTGTTCACCGCGATTAAATGCGAGATAGGCGGCGGCTCCAGCACTAAGTAATGAGAAGAGAATGATTAGCACAATTGCCAACCACAGGTTCATATCCATAAAAATTTCCTTTGTTAGATCCGATCTCGCCCTCAAAGTGCAGACACTTTGCCTGTCGCCGGCAACGTTGTTTTACCCGTTACCCCCGTCACCCTTATCCACTGGGCCTCTCCATCGGGCCTTGTCTAACGCGCCCCGTGCGGTAGACAGAAACGGGAATGACAGCACAAACAGGGTGCTCTATTCAGCGGACGGGAAGGTTAGATGCTTTTGAGGAGATCTCTATCTGTTTGCATTGATTTGTGCATCACAAAAGGGAACCACTTGCTCAATGATAGCATTGAAACAGTCTTATTGCGGTCGATCCTATTGTGGTCGATCTGTTGTGGTCGATCTGTAGTTGGCCTGCAATCGATGGACTTCCATTGACGGCGCGGGTCAACCCTTCTTGGAGCGTAAAAATAAAAAACGCTGCAGCATGGCCACAGCGCAATCACGACGTCAATATCTATGCTCGATCGAAACCGGACTCTGTTGCAAACCGAAGTTTTGCACAGAACAGATGATAACAACTCGTTTCATCCAACCGTACTATCGTAGTGATATTGTGCAGCCAGCAACAATGCGACAGCGACGCCATGCTTCATGAGATACCAGATATACGATTCCCATTGATCCACCACTGCCGCGTAACCCAAAGACGAGATAGATACCGTCAACTCATGCGCAACAGACGGGAGGTAAGCTCAGGCAGGATCCATTACAGCAGAAGCAGCGTCAGAATCATCGGCCTCATTCAAATCGCCAATGAGACCTACTTTGCGACGAATCTGCTCCTCAATCGCCTTGGCAATCGTGGGATTCGTCTGCAGAAAGGCTTTGCTCGCTTCCCGGCCTTGGCCCACCAATGTGTCATCCAGACGGATGTAGGCACCACGCTTTGTCAGGATATCATATTCGACGCCCAGATCGATCAGGTCGCCCAAAGTACTGATTCCCTCGTGATACATGATGTCAAATTCGGCAACCTTGAAAGGGGGTGCCACTTTGTTCTTCCTCACCGTGACGCGTGTGCGATTGCCAATGACATCTGCCCCCTGCTTGATGGCACCGATCCGTCGAACATCCAGACGGATGCTGGCATAGAACTTGAGGGCTAGTCCACCAGTCGTTGTTTCCGGATTACCAAACATGATCCCGATCTTCTGTCGCAGCTGATTTGTGAAGATCAGACAGGTTCCGCTGGATTTTACAGATCCCGTCAGCTTGCGCAGAGCTTGGCTCATCAGGCGTGCATGCAGCCCCATGTGGCTGTCGCCCATTTCGCCTTCCAGCTCTGCTCTTGGCACCAGGGCAGCAACGCTATCGATAACCACCACATCCATTGCGCCAGAGCGCACCAAAGCATCTGTAATCTCTAACGCCTGTTCACCCGTATCGGGTTGACTGACGTAAAGGCTCTCGACATCCACCCCAACACGCCGTGCATAAACTGGGTCGAGCGCATGTTCAACATCGATAAAGCCACAGACCCCGCCCTGTTTTTGTGCTTCAGCAATTGCGTGCAGGCAGAGTGTTGTTTTGCCCGAACTTTCTGGACCATAGATTTCAACGATCCGACCTCGGGGAAGCCCACCCACCCCCAGTGCAATATCAAGGCTGAGGCTACCAGTCGGAATTGTTTCCAAATTGAGGAGTGTCGTCTCACCCAGTTTGATGACAACACCTTCGCCATAGCGTTTGTTCAAGCCAGCTAACGTTGTTTCCAGAGCCTTCCGGCGACCATCATCACTCATTTTGCACTCCGGGTCATTTGCACTCCGGGGCAGCGAGCCGGAAAGAAAACTTGGCTCCAGCCAAAGGTAATCATCTCTATGGGAATGAATTTGACTTTCACATCTTCAAAAATCTAGCAATGTCAAAAATCTAGCAGTTGACAAATCAGTTGTGAACGCTCATCAACAGACCCCAGTACAGCCGGTACATCTATGTGCCCGGTACATTTACGTGCCCGGCCAGTAGCGCCACTGTCACAGCACTCTGCAAAGCATGAAAAACGACGCGACTGCAGGGCGCAGTCAGGTGTAAACGGGCTGAAATTTGATAGCAAATGTCTAATAATATAGTGTACTGTAGTTAGATTAATATTGCAAACATACACGAAGAGCGAAGAGGTCTCTGTGCTTTGGGGCAAAAGGCAAAACGAGCGACTGCAAACAACCTGAGTGCCACCTCGCCAGCGGGGGTCGACAACAACACCCAAGTTAGAGAAGTGCCGGGGAGCAATGGACTGTTCCCCGGCAGCAGAGGGCGCATTGTCTTACATGCAGATAGTGAAGAAGTAACCACTTTAGCGGACCGTACAGACGGCCACCGTTTTCAAACAGAACGAACCTTGCAGAGAAAACAGATAGACCTTGCACCTTCTCTCATGCGCACGTCCAGTGGTAGCGAACGCTGATTACACCATTGGGCAACGTTTCCACGCTTTCTCAATTAGGCGGCAAAAGGCGTGTAGATCTTCTCGCGCAAGGTGGCCACGGCCTGGCGGAGGCTCTCATCCTCGGCCAAATCTTCGGTGATCTTTTCGACGCCATAGCGCACGGTACTGTGGTCGCGCCCGCCCAGCAGATCGCCGATAGCTGGCAGCGAGAGCGAGTGCTCCTCGCGCAGAATAAACATTGCGATCTGACGAGCACCAGCGATCTCCTTGGTCCGTTTACGCCCACAGAGATCGTCAGCCTTCAATTGAAAATGTTCGGCCACAATGCGGATAATTATCTCCGGCGCGCAAACGGTACGTTCTGGCGCCAGGTTGTCCAGAATGGTTGTGGCAACCGATAGTGTCAGGGGAGTATGCATCAAGCGCGCTTGCACAATCAAACGGTTGAGCGCCCCTTCCAATTCACGGATATTGCTGTCAACACGCTCGGCGACCATCATCAAGACACTGTGATCAACGGCAGCTGCCATTCGTTTGGCCTTGGATTGCAAGATAGCAACCCGTGTTTCAAAATCAGGTTGTGCGATATCCGTCTGCAGCCCCCCTTCAAAACGGCTGCGCAGCCGATCATCCAGTGTGGCCAGCATCTTCGGCGGCCGGTCACTGCTCAACACCACTTGACGACCGCTGGCATGCAGATGGTTGAACGTGTGAAAGAACTCTTCCTGTGTGCTCTCTTTGCCACTGATGAACTGGATGTCATCGATCAACAGAATATCAACCTGACGATACTTGTTGCGAAACTGCTCGGTACTTTGGCTACGAATTGCACCGATCAGCTCGTTGGTAAATTGTTCCGATGAAACATACAACATATGAAAGCCCTGCTGCTTGGCACGGTGGCCAATGGAATGCAACAGGTGAGTTTTGCCCAGCCCAACTCCCCCATAGACAAAGAGCGGATTGAAGCTTTGCCCGGGCCGCTCAGAAATAGCTTCGGCCGCGGCATGGGCGAGCTTGTTGTGATTCCCCACCACAAAAGTCTCAAACGTATACTGGCCATTGAGTGGAATTCGGGCCGCCAACACATCACGGTCGGCATAGTAATCCTGTTGGCCACGATCCTCGGATCTGCGCGCTGGCGCATAGGGGTTGGCAGCCTCTTGCAAGCTCACATCAGGCTGCACAGCGTCATTGCCAAGCGCCCCAACCGCGGGCTGCTCCGTTGGCAAAGGGGGCACCGGTGTGGAATCTACACCGTGCGAATCTACACCGTGCGGATCTACACCGTGCGAATCTACCTCCCGCGGCTTATCCATATCAGCCCCTCGCTTTTTCGGGGGCACGGGGGGCGCGTTTGGTCCGGCTCTGTTCAAATCAGCACTGACGCCATCCGCTCGACCTTGCTCAGCAGCCCCAGTTGCATAGAGTGGAACTGGCTTTGCATCAACTGGATCGCTCACTGAACGGGGACGCACTAGGAACTGCACTTGCACCGAGCGGTGGATCAAGCTGCTCAGTGAACGTTTGATCTTATTGCGCAAACGGTTTTCGAGCCAATCGCGCGCGTAGGCGTTGGGCAGACCGATAATGAATTCGCCATCCTCGTAGGCGACCACCCAGGTATCGCGCACCCAGGTGTTGAAAGTCGCAGATGGCATTTGCAGTGCCAGCTCGCCCAGGAGCATTTGCCAAACCGCATGTGGATCGAACTGTTCTTGGTCAGTAACGTCCGCGGCGCTCCCCTCTGCCACTCGCGTGCGATTAGGATCAGCGGCCACCGTAGCAGGTTGCTGCGTTTCGATTTGGTCCAGGTCTGCCGAATTTGGTTCAGCCAAACTCGGATCAACCAGAGATGATTGTGAATTGGCAACATCCTGTGCACGACCATTGGGAGCGGGCAACGGACTGTGTGGCCGGACAGTCGAACTAGCAGCTGCCCCAGAGGCAGGCGCATTACCTCGGTTGTTTTGCTTCGATGAATGGATCACAGAAAGTTCCTCTGTAGCTCAGATAGTTCTGCACCGATTTTCACGAAAAATCTTATCTTTGTCTGAAAATTTTCTGCAACTATTATAATAGTTGCATTGACTGTTTTACAGCCGTGTTGTCGAGTCGGTTCTTGGTCAATTTGATTCATTTGTTCAAACAAGTTGCTTCTCAATTTACAGCAGGATGACGGCAGCCGTTCACATGGTGCGAGCACCTGGACCGATCATTCGCAACCTCGAGCGCTTCTCAACAAGCAGTTCTCGATAAAGTCGGTACGCTCAGTAGCATCTGTGCTTCTCTGCAAGTCACCCTGCCTTGCTGTATCTATTTGTACACCAGTTTCGTGCTCACTATGCACCCTCACTCACTATGCACTCTCACTCATGACTCAGCAGAGCCCATTCGCCACACCCGTGGTTGAGCTGAGTCATCACCAATGTGATGAGTGCCCAACAACCGGCGCTCATAGCCCCCCGCGCCATCAAAAACAGGATTGTGCTCAGGTGGCACAACCGTCTGATTACTGCCTGATTACTGCGTACACAAATACTGGCGCGCGCGTAACAGAGCGCGTCAGGCAGGTGAATATGGCAACGATATTGCATTCTGTGCTGCATCGATCAACGGCAGCATTGTTCGTTGATCGATTGAGGAGTAGGAGATGAGAGAAGCACTGCAGTTATGTGCTACGCTTTATCACCCTTAGGGGACAGCTCAATGGGAAGAGAGAACAACGAATAGATCCTGAAATTCTCTGCGCTGTGCGGGATCATAGCAGCCCGTGTCGTTGACATTTCCAAACAAATGTCAACGGAATCTAGTAGGTCCCAGCGTAAATTGGGCCACACTCGTCTTGCCGCTTGCACTCAGGTTGGATGGCTTTTTTACCGCCGTGGTGTTTACGTCCAACAGTACTAAAGTGGGCTCTGTTTGAACACAGTAGTTCCGGCAAGCGGGAAACCTACCGTTTTCAAGCCAACCGCACTGTAGTAATTGGGAAAGAGTGACTGGTAAAGGGCGCTTTGTGCAACAGGTATGCAGTTGAGTATTGCAGAGGTGCAGCACACCTGTTCAACAGCGAATATCCTGGCGATATATTTCCGTCTTCAGAATACCTGCTTATGATCTATCGATTCACGAGTGGTCAACCCGACTGGCATTGTTTCGGCATTCGCATTGACCATCAGCCAGCGTAGCCACCGAACAATTACTCTCTGCGGGAGGACTGTCAGTATTCGTTGTATCTGTTCCTTGGAATAAAAAATATTCCGTAGAGTACAACCGGGAGCAGTAAGCTTCTACAAGCTTTTCTCCTGCAATTGCAGGTACGAAATATTCTTGATCACTCAATGTTATGGTGAATCTTCCACTGATTTGTCGTTGAGTCAGTGTAGCAGAGTTTCTCTATTCTGACAACGTGTTGGGGACAGCGTAACGGGCAAAGATCGCACCACGATTGTGCCAGATCACCCATAGAACATCTGACCTACACAAAATATGGTCGAGAAACTTTTTATACAAACTACATACCCCAATTTCATTGTCGAAAAAAAGCGATATCTTTAAGGTAAACGCGTTTCTAGCCAACGTGGCACATATTTTGCTGTAAAATTTTCCACACCGCATAGTCACAGTTTTCCCTAGGCAGCCCCGTTTATCCACAGAGTTATCCCCATCTGTCGAGTTGTTGTAGAATAGTTTTAACGCTCCATTAATGAAAATTTATCAGATCACAATCGCCTTTTTCGCAACGCAAAAAGCGAAGTTACGAATATTGCCAAATTACTTTGTTTTTAATGGACAATTGCGACAGGATTTTTGCAATGAGCGATCTTTTCTTTAACTATGCTACCTACGTTGCCAATCGTGGTTGGGATCGTCGCAAGTTCTTTCAGCAGTGGCAGCGAATTTATACGTCGGATCCACGCTGGGTTGCTCCCCACTACCGGCACAGACGCATGCTGCTGCAACCCGAGCGCGACCCCTACCTCTCTCGTTGTGTAACTGCGTTTATCCATCTAGAAGCGTTGCCACGGCGGCAGCAAATGGGTGGTTTGGGCGGAGTGCTGTGGGAGCAGTCGGTAGCCGCAGCTGTACTTTGTGTGGATCCCACAGCCCGCCACAAAATCGGTCGGCTGGCCCTCTTGCACTGTGCAAATGATGAAGAGAGTCTCGAACGGATAGTCGCCGCTGCCCAGGAAGAGCTGTGGCAACAGGGAGGGCGTCAGTTACTGGGCCCCACTGGGCTTTCGCCACAGCTGCAGCGCGGCGTGCTCACCAACTACTTTCATGTTACGCCGCCGCTACACACCCCGTACAACCCACCCTATCTGCCTGAACTGATGTCGACAACGCTCGCGGCTAGCCAACATACGGTACTACTACAACACGATCTTCGTGCTGCAACCGACCGGCTTCGTGCTGCAACCGACCGGCCGGATTCAGCTGGCAAGCGAGACGAGCAGCGGCCTGCCCCACCCACGGCAGTTGAAATTGTGCCGCTGACAGCAGCGCTGGCCTGCAGCGAACCCTTTCTCCCGCTTTGGAAGGCGGCAACCTCTGCTGAAGCAGACGGCCCGTCACCTGATTCAGCAGAGGTTGCATTTCTCTGGAAGTGGCTCACCGTCTGGCCATGGATGGGATGGGTGGCAGTGGCCGGGGGAGAGCCGATTGGCTTTGTCCTCTTGCAACCAGATTTGGCAGAGCAGAGTCGATTTGCCAAAGGAGGGCAGAATCCGCTGTGGGCACTGTGGCTCTGGTGGCGCCAGCGTCTGGGGGTAAACCAGGGGAGGATGGTCGTGGGCGCGGTGGTGCCGCAATGGCGCCAGCGGGGCGTGGGCACGGCTTTATGGCTACGGGCAATCGAGCATGCCCGCCAACAGGCGTGGGCAACGTTGAGTATCGGCCCCCTACCCGAGCAGGGAATCGGTAGTTCATTTCTACAGAGACGTGGCGCCAAATGCCAACAGCGCTACACCCTCTATGCCAGCGAGCTATGATTCTGCAGGCGCAGCAGGCAGCGGTGGTACAGAGAGCGTCTGCAATATCTGTTGCTTCTCGCCAACAAACTTGAGCAGATCGATGCTGATCCAACCACGTTGCTCTTCTGTCCCAACGCAACAGATCTGCACCCAATCGCCCGCGGCGGTGCGCCCCACGAGTTGCACGCTCGTGGCCAGCGGGATCTGCCCCAGCGTGGCATAAACAGTACCGGGTCCGTGCCGTACATTGGCAAGCTTCACATTAATGCGCGCCCGCTGCAGATCCTCTGTAGTAGAGGGCGCTGGCACTGTGGCTGCGGCTAGAACGGCAGTGGGTAGCGGCTCTACCCGCAGCAGCTCCGCGCTGATCCATGTTTCGCGCGTGGCCGCGGTTCCCAATGGACAACAGACCTGATACCACTGCTCATCCCCACTGATTGCGAGGATCTCTACCGTTTGGTCTTGCGGTAGCTGAATCAAAAGTTCACCAGCAACACTCGGTGCAGAACGCACATTGACCAATGGTGCATCAACCACAGCACGTTGCGCTACATCTGTTGTACCCACGGTATCAATTGATATAAGCTGCTCTGCTACAGATGAAGTTGTCGTGAGGATAGCGGTTGGTGCCGGCCCGCTTCCAAGTGACTGTCGTGCCACAATCAGCACGCTTGGTGTGGCAGTGGCCACTGTCACTGGAGTGCGGGTTGCGGTGGATGAGATCTGCTCGACGGCGGCAGAGTTTGCTGCGTCAAAGAGTGTGTCGCTGACAGGATTTTGAACGATGGCTTGGAGTTGGAGACCAAGCCAGATGATCCCACCGGCTGTCGCCAGAAGTACCAGTGCAAGCAAAGCGATCACGCGGACTGTTTTCGACTGATTCATTGTTGATTGTGACCCATCTCATAGTCCCGACGGGGGGACATCGGCATACTGTGAAAATTGGAGAAACAAATCAGACAAAACGTTTGCACTGTCATGGGGTACTGTGATTGGCAGCAGGGGGACAGTCCGCGCAGATCATTCAATTTATCTCGCCACAAGTGGACGCGCTGAAAAGGTGCAGCTACTTGTGCTAATCACCGATCGGCTCGTCTTTACAAGGCTAATGTTTAGGCTGTGGGGAGTACGTTGTGTGCGGCTATTTCCACAGGCAGTCAAAAGTAGCAACCAGTTAGCAAGCCACACTTTTAAACCGGAGCAACTATCAGTATAATAGGCAAACCTCATCGCTACCGTGAAGTTTGGTGTATTTCCATAAAAGTGTATCACCGGTTGCGGAATTGTCTCTGTGTAGAATCTATTATTTGTTTGATGCTATTAAACATCAATGCTGTAAAACAATGGGAAAAAGCGCCACTGCAGCGCTGGTCAAAGATGACCGATGTTACAGACCAGCTTCTCCCGCCCACACAGGAAAGGTACCTCATGGTTGCAGATAATTTAATTGGTGTTGTCGTTATTCTCGGTTTACTGCTGTTGATTCTGCGTTCAGCGATCAAAATTGTGCCGGAGTATGAGCGCGGTGTCATTTTTCGGCTCGGTCGTGTTACGGGTGCCAAAGGACCGGGTCTCTTCTTCATCATTCCCATTATTGATCAGATGATGCGAGTTGATCTGCGCGTGGTAACTCTTGATGTTCCCACTCAGGAAGCAATCACGCGCGATAATGTCACAGTCAAAGTCAATGCGGTCTGCTACTTCCGGGTGATGGATCCCGTAGAAGCTGTTGTCAAAATCTCCAACTATCTGGTGGCAACACAACAGATTGCACAGACGACACTGCGGTCGGTCTTGGGCCAAAGCGAGCTGGACGAATTGCTTTCGCAGCGGGATGAGATCAACCAAAAGTTACAACAGATTATTGATGACCAGACCGAACCATGGGGCATCAAAGTCAGCGTGGTGGAAATCAAGGATCTGGAGTTACCCCAGTCAATGCAACGGGCCATGGCTCGCCAAGCCGAGGCTGAACGTGAAAAACGGGCAAAGATCATTCACGCCCAGGGTGAATTGCAAGCGTCGCGCGAGCTGGCAGAAGCAGCCACAGTGATGGCAACAGAGAGTGGCGCACTTCAGCTGCGCTATCTGCAAACCCTGTCCGAGATCAGTGCCGAACACAATAGCACCATCATCTTCCCACTGCCCATTGAGCTCATGCAAAGCTTTATGAATGGACAAAATCGCTCGTCATGAATGTAACGGTTAGGCCAACCAACATTACGGTCGATCGTGAAAGTGCCACGCTGGTGCTACAGTGGGCGGATGGCCACAGCAGCAGCTATCCGCTGCGTTGGCTGCGGGCCCACTGCCCCTGTGCAACTTGCCGCGAAGAGCGGCGCAACGCAGCACTTGATACCGACGTGCTCAAGCTGAGCACGGGGCCTGCACCCAGCACAGCGATCACCACGGCCACTCTGGTCGGAAATTATGCGATTCGGTTGACTTGGAACGATGGCCATGAAGCGGGAATTTATGCGTTCACGTTGTTGCGGGCCAGTTGCCCCTGTGTAGAATGTCACCCGGAGGGGCCGCCGGCAACGTTTGCTGGCTAACAGAACCAGCATGGAGCACATGCAATCAATGGACAGGCAAATCATGCACTGCCAACCAGCGAGCGACTGACTTGCACCCGGCACTTTTGCGCGTGCGCAAAAGAACGATTTCAAACGGAGTCTAGTTTAGAACCTATCCGCAAATTTGGTCGTGGTGCCTACACCACCTCGAGCCGACCTCGCGGACGCAGAGTATTTACGGACAGCATCTTGGGGCGCCCAAGATGCTGTCCGGTTGGCTTCTACAGTGCGGTTGGCTTGAAAACGGTAGGTTTCCCGCTTGCCGGAACTACTCTTTTCGAAGAGAACCCACTTTAGACCTTTGGTAGAGAATGTTTTTTAGCAACCACGCTCGTGTAGAGCTAATAGAGAAATCATTTAAAAGTCGCACAATCGTGGAGTCAGCGTTCTCTAACGCTGGAGGTGCGCAGTAGAGAATGCGCACTCCGCAAGGTGCGAGGTCTATTTGCTTTCTCTATAAGGTAGCAACTTGAGTTTGGTAAAGACGAGCCGATACAAACAGATCGGGCAAAGAGAAACAAGGAGCGACATGACACTATTCAAGGTATTTGGCATTGATGTACGCGTGCACTGGTCCTTCGTCCTGATATTGGCTTGGGGTGCATTCATCTACAGTTCAGGGAGTGCAGATCCCATCATTGGTGCGCTCTATGGGGTTCTGGTCATCCTGCTGCTCTTTGTCTGTGTGACGCTGCATGAGTTTGGTCACGCGCTGGTTGCTCAATATCTTGGCGTCAGGGTACCGCACATCACGCTGTTACCGATTGGCGGTGTGGCCAGTTTGGAACGCATGCCCGACCGCCCCACCCACGAACTCTTCATCGCGGTGGCAGGGCCACTTGTCAATTTTGCCATTGCGCTGCTTCTCCTTCCCCTGTTGAGCTTGACTGGATCCATGCAATCGTTCTTCAGCACGGGCAATCTGGATGCAATGTTGGCCAGCATGCGCACGCCAGGACTCGCCAACCTACTCCTCTTCCTCTTTTTTACCAACATCAGCCTGGGACTTTTTAACCTGCTCCCGGCGTTTCCCATGGACGGGGGACGAATTTTACGGGCGCTGCTGGCATTCGCCATCTCCTATGTCGAGGCAACCCGCATCGCCGTCTTTGTGGGCAGGATCATGGCCGCCCTCTTTGCCCTCTATGGCATCTTGAATCCCAACATCTTCTTTTTGCTCATTGCCTTCTTTGTCTACATCGGGGGTGGATCGGAGCGAGAAGCCGTGGAAAGCAAAGCGGTGCTGCGCAATATCAAGGTTGATCAGGCCCTGACACCAGGTGCGGTGAGCCTCTACACCAGTGAACGAGTCGAGCGGGCTGTAGACCTCATCATGAACAGCTATCAAACCGACTACCCGGTGCTTGACCTCGCAGGCAAATTTGTTGGCGTTCTGACCCGTGCCCGGTTGATCTATGCCCTGAAGGAGATCGGCCCCGATGCCCGCGTCGTCGATGTGATGATTTCGGCCGAGAAGGTTCCCGTTTGCAGCCCCAATCAGGATCTGGCTGAAGTGTGGGAGACGATGGTCAGTGGCGGACGGGTGGTTGCCGTCAAACAGGGCCAGCAATTCATGGGGCTGCTCACGATCGATGATATTACCGAAGTATTCCAGGTTTATGGTGCAAAATTGGCTGGTGACAACAATAACGATAGACCCACGGCAGCCACCAGAACGACAACGGCCAATGATTCTGCGGAGGAGCTAAATGGCTGATTTTGCAACGGCCAATGGCACCATTTATTATGAATTGACTGAAGCCACCGAACAACGCGAGCCGCTCGGCACACTCACCCTGCTCCACAACATCATGAGCACCGGACAGACCGCGTGGGGGCGCATGTTGCCCGCGCTGACCAAGCATTACCGTGTTTTGCTGCCCGACCTGCCGGGCCATGGACGTTCCCAGGGCTACCCACCCCACTTTGACTATGCCGTCATGGCCGAACAACTGGCGGCACTCATGGATCAGGTTGACGCGCGCAATGGACATCTGCTTGGCTGTAGCGCGGGCGGGATGCTTGCCCAACTGCTGGTCCACCACGATCTGGCTAGCCCACAAACCCTCACATTGATCAGCACTACCTATAGCACGGCACCCGCCGCCACCACGGGTGCCCAGGCGCTACAACCGGAAAACTTTCGCTTTGGATCCCGCTGGATGGAGGCAACGGCCAAGTTGCACGATCAGCATCACCACACCGGCTATTACATGGATGAGCTGCTCGCCAACTATCGTGAGCAGACGCCGGAGACAACAATCAATTTACCATTGGAAGTGCTGCAATCTTGGAGACTGCCAACCTGCATCATCCACGGCGAAGAGGATGAATTCTTTCCAGCGAGCACAGCCAAGGCCATGGCCACTGCATTGCCAAATGCGACGCTACATATCGTCCCCGAACAATCTCACGCCCTGATCTTTCGCCAATCGTGGCAGGTTCTCAGCTTAATTGAAGCGTTTCTGGCAGCCCACGAATCAAAAACCAGTTGATTTACAGATGAAAGTAATGAACCCATGCAACGCCCTGTGAAGTTAGCGCCTTCGATCCTCACTGCAGATTTTGGCCACCTTGCCCAAGCCATTGAACAAGCCGAAACCGGTGGTGCCGATCTGATCCACCTCGACGTAATGGATGGCATGTTCGTGCCCAATCTCACCTTTGGGCCACTGATCATCAAAGCGGTGCGTCGACTCACTGCGCTCCCGCTCGACGTGCACCTAATGGTTCACGAGCCAGACCGCTACCTCTCTGATTATGTAGAGGCGGGTGCCAACAATCTCACCGTCCACGCAGAGGCATGTACACACCTCAGCCGGACAGTACAGCGCATCAACCAATTGGGATGCAACGTTGGCGTTGCATTGAATCCGGCCACGGGGATTGAAGCTGCCCGTGAAATATTGCCATTTGTCGATCTGCTTTTGGTTATGAGTGTCAATCCAGGTTTCGGGGGACAGCGCTTCATTGAAACCAGCACCAGCAAAGTGCGCCGCCTGCGCCGCCTGCGCGATGAACTGAACCCAGTCTGTGATATCCAGGTAGATGGCGGGATCGGCACCAAAAACATTGGCGATGTGGTGCGGGCCGGGGCCAACGTGATTGTGACGGGCAGCTCTGTCTTCAATGACAAAGGCACCCCCGGCGAAAACATGCAAGCCCTACGCGCGGCCATTGGCTGATCATCCGAGCAGGAGCAATGGCGTTGTTCGAAGAGAAGGAGTTCGTGGCAACTGTTGAAGAATACAGGGTTAGAAGAGTAGTGCTAGAAGAGTAGTGCTAGAAAAACGCTGGGCTGCCGCGGAGCGGTTTAGACGGCGGAATGGTTCGTGAACCAAATGGCCACTTGATAGACGAAAGGGAGCGTAAAGAGCGAGCTATCCAACCGATCCAACATGCCCCCGTGGCCCGGAAAGAAGCGGCCTGAGTCTTTGACACCGACTTGCCGCTTGAGCACGCTGATCGACAGATCGCCCATTAGCCCCAACATCCCCACACCAACAGCAAGCGCAATCCCTGCCCCGAGTGAGAGTGGCGCAGGGGCCACAAAAATAATCGCGGCACCCATCACCGCGGCCCCGATCCAGCCACTGACAGTGCCTTCCCACGTCTTTTTGGGGCTCAACCGTGGCCAAAGCTTACGACGCCCCAGTGTACTGCCAATGAAATAGGCCGCTGTGTCGTTCATCCAGGTCACCAGCAGACCAAAGGCAAGCCACCACACCCCATTGGGCAACATGCGCAAAGCCCAAATTTGCCCCATCATTAGGCCGAGGTAGATGGCGACAACACTGGTTGACAGCCAAGTGCTGATTGGCTGTTCATGTTGGAAGAAGGAGTAGAGATAGGTGAAAGCTAACCCACCGGCCAATACGGTGAGCAGCAGCGGCGTTTCTGTAGTCAGCACACAGTACATAATTGCTGCCAACCACAGCAGACCAATGATGGGTGACGGCCGGTAGTGCCCGATGGCTAGCATCTCGTAAAATTCATAGCCGCCAACGAGGGCGATGGCTAGGACAGTAGCACCGTAGAGCGGACCACCAAGCCAGATGGGTATGATAATGAGCGGTAAGGCGATGAGCCCAACGACAATGCGTGTAATCACAAATAATTGGCTCGCGGGTTTCACTTTTTCAGAACTTTTTGGCGGGCCACTGCCCCACTGGCCAATGCTGTTGTTTGGGAGAGGGCGGCGCAGCGAACGTGGGGCAGTTACTGGTCTGCAAGCAGCATGTGGATGCTCCAACCTAAGACGCCTCAAAACCCCATTGCCGCCGAGGTTGATTAACAAGACGGGGCAACGCCGCTCTGCAGCAACATTTTACTCAATCAAGTCATGTTGCCTCACCAGCACATAGAGTCGCCTCCTATTGGCCGGTGCCACACGTTGTATCCAACCTGAAATTTCTAGCCCACGCCGCACAGGCACCTTCTTGTGCCTAAGATTCCGGTTGCAGCACGCGACCAAAGCGCCGTTCACGCGCCCCAAATTCCAAAAGGGCTTTATTCAGTTCGCTCTCATCAAAATCTGGCCAGAAAGTTGGGGTCGTATAATACTCGGCATATGCTGCTTGCCAGATCAGAAAGTTGCTCAGCCGCCATTCACCACCGGTGCGAATGATCAGATCGGGATCGGGCAATCCCTTGGTATAGAGATATTGGCTAAAGCATTCTTCTGTCATGGAGTGGGGGTCGACACCGTCGGCCAGCGCGCGCTGCATGGCATGTAGAATTTCAGCGCGCCCACCGTAGTTAAAGGCCACATTGAGCGTGATGCGTTCGTTCTCTTTTGTGAATTCGACGGCGTGCTGAATCTGCTTTTGCAAATGGGGATTGATCTCATCAAGTTGTCCGCTGTGCACGATGCGGACACCATTTTTGTGCAGGTCTTTCAGTTCACGTTGGATTGTCACACCAAGCAGACGCATGAGTCCATTTACCTCTGCCATGGGACGACGCCAGTTTTCCGTGGAAAATGCATAGATGGTCAGCACTTTGATACCATATTCGGCACTCTTTCTCAAGATGCGGCGAACATTTTCCACACCAGCATGATGGCCAGCAATGCGCGGGAGACCACGGGAAACAGCCCAGCGTCCATTGCCATCCATAATGATGCCAATGTGGGTTGGCACCGTCATCTCCGCAAGACTCTGGGGGGTGGATTCCCGATGGAGAGCAGGACCGTTTGCACTGTTCTGGTCATTTTGCGCGAGCTCATGCCCATTCACATATTGCGTTGGTATTGACATATCTAATCCTTGAACAAGTATAATCTCATTTGCCAACGAGCAAATTTTGGCACCGCACTCACTCCCAAACAGGGAATCCCCTGGGAATGGCAATAACACGCCCATATTTGCCCGGTCATTTTGGTGCAGGTTTGCCAGCCACTTCGCAGCTGACTGTAGCAACAGCACCCGTTGTAAGACCCCGAGGCTTGATCCATCTGCCCAGGGACAACGCGGCGGGCAATCACGGCTGGCTAAAATCGCTGCTGCCGATGGAATTTGTTGCGAAAAAGAAGGGGTGAGTCCGCACTCACCCCTCTACCTTTGCTACAACCGCCGCTCAAACAGCGTACCATAACAGCAATCTTTATGCACGCACTCAGGTGCGTTGAACATAGTACGCCGGGCCAAATACACTGGACGTAGATCACCAAAGTTGCTTCCCGGTTGCCTTCTAGGCACGTGGTAGAGAGAAAACGTTCAAAAATCACTCCCGTGTGGAAATAGTAGGTAGCAACTTGCGCTCGATAGAGTTTCTGCTTGGACCCGGAAACTGGCCAGCTTTGACGACTCTACAGCCATGAAACAGAATCGTGTCCGGCCATTAGACCGTCATGATCTCTGCTTCTTTTTCGTGGACAATGCCATCGACTCGCTTGATGAATTCGTTGGTTTTTTCCTGAATTCTTTCCTGTGCACGACGTGACTCATCCTCTGAAATCATACTTTCCTTTTCCATTTCACGCAAGTCACCAATTGCATCGCGCCTTACATTGCGGACCGATACCCGCGCCTCTTCACCCCGTTTGGAAACCAGCTTGTTCAGCTCGCGCCGCCGCTCTTCATTCAAGGCTGGGATCAGGATGCGCACCTGCTGGCCATCATTGGTCGGGTTGAGATTCAGGTCCGATTTGGCAATGGCTTTTTCAATCGCAGGAATGTCAGCCGCGCTGTATGGACGAATGGAAATCATCTGCGCTTCTGGCACGGTAATGCTTGCCAGTTGTTGGAGTGGCGTGGGTGTACCGTAGTACTCCACCATCACTCGCTCTACCAAGGAGGGGGAGGCACGGCCCGTGCGGATCGTGGTCAAATCGTATTGTAATGAATCAATGGCTTTCTTCATCCGTTCATCGGTATCTGCAAAGACATCATTAATCATAGTGGAGCTCCTTCTGCCCGTTGACGAGTGTGACTGGCCAGCAAATGTTCGGTCGCCTCTTCTCCAAACTAACAGCTTTGCCAAGAAGAGTTTGCTGCAGGTAAGAACCGGGTCACCTTGCAGGCTATTGTGGTGTGCAGCATACAAGGAAGCGAGGGGGACTCAAACCAGCTAGCTTGCACCTGCGCAACGCACGCCGCCATGCAACGTTGTATGTATACGGTTGTGGCTATGTGGTAGGGCTACCGAAAATCAGCAACATTGTGCAAACTATTAATTCATTTTAACAAATTGCTTCGCCTACGCAAAGTAAGCCGGAGGCAGCGGGCACCCGGTATGGCCTTCAACGTCTCCAGTTGATTGCAGGCACATTGCCGAAAGCGACTCACGCAGTAATCAACGTCCCGATTGATTCACCATGTACAACCGCCTCCAATGCGCCTTCTTCCCACAGATTCAACACACAAATGGGCAGTTCGTTGTCCATGCACATTGCCATTGCCGTGCTATCCATGACGCCAACACGCATGTTGAGCGCATCGATATAGGTGAGCCGGTCGAAGCGTTGTGCTTCAGCATTGAGCTTTGGATCACTGTCGTAAACGGCATCGACTTTCGTTGCCTTAATCAAAATCTCTGCATCGATCTCCATTGCACGCAAAGAGGCCGCGGTGTCGGTTGTAAAATAGGGATTGCCCGTACCCGCGCCAAAGACAACCGCACGGCCCTTCTCCAAATGACGGATTGCACGTCGCTGAATGTAGGGTTCAGCCACGGCCCGCACCTCGATACCCGTCATCACCCGGGTGGGAATATTGCGCCGTTCCAGGGCATCTTGCAATGCCAGCGAGTTCATGACCGTGGCCAACATGCCCATGTGATCAGCAGTGACCCGCTCCATTCCATGATCCAGCCCATCTTGCTTGCCACGCCACAGATTGCCCCCACCAATGACAACTGCTACTTGCACACCAAGCTTAATGATCTGTACAACCTTTTGCGCGAGAAATTCGGCTTGATCAGGATTGATGCCAAAGCCGCCTTCACCGGCCAATGCTTCTCCACCAAGCTTCAACAAAATCCGTTGATATTTCAATTCTGCCATCTGTCCATCTCCCCCTACCTGACTTCGTGTCTATCCTAGAGTTCTCTGCGTCTACCCAGCGCCACAACCATATAGATGTAGCCCATATTACCGCTGCAACGGTCAATCCCGCTTGCACCTCACAGAACCAACAATAAATCTCAGTGCTCACCACATGCGTACAAACCACTGAGGATCTCTAAAAACCGAGCGGCCAAAACGCCAGTCGGCTACTGACGCCGTAATAGAACCCACAACCGTTCTCCAGAATCAACCTGACCCCATCGCGGCCGTGGCCCATCTCTTTACCACATCATCTTCCACATGCAGCGGCACGTGGGCCGTTGTCGTTGACCTGTTACACAAGAATGCCCAGCCGATTGGCTGGGCATTCTTGTTACTCGCCGATGACTATTCTTGAGAATTTGTTAACCCTGATATTCTCACCTAGTGAAGCAATTAAACTAGTCAGCAACTCCTGAACTTTGGTATCGGGATTTTTGACAAATCCCTGCTCTAGCAAGCAAACTTCTGAATACCATTTATCAAGTTTGCCTTCAATGATCTTTTCCAGAACATGTTCAGGCTTGCCGCTGTTGGCCATCTGCTCGGCATAGATCTCTTTTTCGCGGGTGACCACATCTTCTGGCACATCCTCCCGGCTCAGATAGAGCGGGTGGGCGGCCACAACATGCATGGCCAAGTCACGAGCCAGTTCCTGGAACTGCTCTGTACGCGCAACGAAATCTGTTTCACAGTTAATTTCGATCAAGCTCGCCATTTTGCTGCCGGGGTGAATGTAATGGCCAATCATGCCCTCATTGGTTTCACGGCTGGCTTTTTTGGCTGCGCTCGAAAGTCCCTTCTTGCGCAACACTTCGACAGCTGCATCGAAGTCGCCATTGGTCTCATTCAGCGCTTTCTTACAATCAAGTATCCCGGCACTGGTTGCTTCGCGCAATTCTTTCACCAGTTGGGCACTGATTTCTGCCATGATAAATTTTTCTCCTCATACCTGTGAGCACTTGCGCATAAAACGCAGCACTTCCTGCAAGAACGGTCAGCACGTCTCCATATACCCATGAATGGGCAATTTAGAATCAATATCGTGAACAATTTGGACTGTCTGAAACCAATCAAACAGCCCAAATTTTTGGTGCTACAAAATTCGCCTACAGTGCGGTTGGCTTGAAAACGGTAGGTTTCCCTCTTGTCGGAACTACTGTTTTCAACCAGAGCCCACTTTAGTCTTCGTCATCATCATCGTCGGCGACACGAGAAGGTCGACTGGCACTGCGACTGAGTTCTACTTCCAAATCGCTGTCATCGCTATCGTCTTCAATGTCATCGTCATCATCTGTGTCAGCCTCATCGCCGTCCTCGTCATCCCCTTCGTAGGATTCAAAGTCTTCGACGGTAGATTTCAGCTTGGCCAGCGTGCTCGGCCCAAGCAGACTTTCCATCTGGGCCAGATCATCCTCACTCACGGTACCCGTATCGGCCAGATCCACTTCGCGAATGCGCATTCCTTCCTCAACCGCGTCGGCAATGACACTGACAACCAACTTCACGGCACGAATGGCATCGTCATTGCTGGGAATGACATAGTCAATCAGATCGGGATTGCTGTTGGTATCCACCATGGCAATGGTGGGGATGGCAAGCTTGTTTGCTTCCATAACCGCCAAATCTTCCGTGCTGATGTCAACAATAAAGATCATTTCGGGCAGCTTGCGCAATGTTTTGAGACCACCAATGCGACGATTGAGCTTTTCAATTTCGCGCTCAATATCCAGTTGCTCTTTTTTCGACAGTGTGCGGAACTCACCCGCGTCAACACGTCGTTCCATCTGCAACAGATAATCGATTCGCTGCTTGATGGTAACCCAGTTGGTCAACGTGCCCCCCAGCCAACGTTGATTGATGAAGGGCATACCACAGCGCTCGGCCTCTTGGCGCACGGTGGCTTGGGCTTGACGTTTCGTGCCAACAAATAGCACGGTCCCACCCTTGGCCACATTCTCGCGAATCATCGTGGCATACTCATTGAGACGCTGCATGGTCTGTTGCAGGTCAATAATGTGGATTCCACTGCGCTCTGTAAAAATATAGGGGCGCATCTTGGGATTCCAACGACGTGTGCGGTGACCAAAGTGGACCCCCGCCTCCAACAGATCCTTCATAGATACAACTGACATAGTTTTGCTCCTGTGATGGGTTTGGCTTCCGTCTCGTTCATTCCACAGACACACGCATAAATGATATGACGCACCCTGTCTGTTGGTCCCGAAACGTGCTTAGTCATGATACTCACAAAATCATCTGTCTCTAATGGACAGCAATTGCGTATTATACCACAAAAATAGAAGGCTTTTCAAAAATGAAGTCGCGCAAGAAGAACTAACTGCTCACGCGGCTGTCGACCCGGCTCAACGCCCAATTTCACGTTCAAGCGCAAGTATTCGCTGCAAGAAAAATTTCTCGACCGACAGCCCAGAAGGTCAGAGCATGCTGCACAAGAGAAAATAGGTGAAAATTGGGTGGCCAACCAGCATTCTTGCACCCGTACAACATAGCCGCCACACCCGATTGCGTTACAAGCGCTTGTAGCGTTTTCCTGTCAGATTCCGTGCGCAAAAAAACCGAAATCCATCTCTCAGAATTTCGGTTCTCGCACCGCTCATGGCGTCCAGTCCAACACACCATTCGCACTGTTATCCAGGTATCCGAGCCATCAGAAACCCGTTTGGCAGCAACTACTCATCTTGATCAAAATCGACAAATCGATAGCCCAGCCCCCGTTCGGTAAAGATATACTGCGGCGTGGCCGGATCAATTTCAATCTTTTTGCGAAGATAGGTGATGTACAGTCGCAACAGATGGTTGTCGTTGACATATTCATGCCCCCACACCTTCGTCAGCAATGTCTCGTGGGGTACCACCCAACCGGCATTCTGAATCAAGTGATAGAGCAGGCGATACTCGGTGGGCCGCAGGCTCAGACGTTCTCCATCCACAATCACATCCCGCCGCTGTAGATCAATTTCCAAGCGGTCGTCAATCGTAATGAGTTGTTTATCTGGCCTGCTGGCTGGCTCGATGCGGCGCAACACAGCCCGAATGCGGCTGGAAAGCTCACGCGGGCTAAAGGGCTTTGTCACATAATCATCGGCACCCAAATCGAGCCCCTTGATCCGATCGTCTTCATCCGAGCGCACCGTGAGCATGATCACCGCGGCATCGCTGATCTCGCGGGCACGCTTCAAGGTTTCGAAACCATCCATGCCCGGCATCTCTACATCCAACAGCACCAGGTCGGGATTGTGGTCGCGAATCTTTTCCAGCGCCTGCAGTCCATCATTGGCTTCCAATGTAATGTAGCCCTCGAGATCGAGGTTCATTTTGACAAACCGCACCATGCGTGGCTCGTCATCGACAACAAGAATGGTGACTTTGGGTTGGTTAGACATGGATCGATTTCTATTGCAGACAACTCATGTTCCGCGCCCACTCACGGTTCATCGCGCAACGGTTGACATGATGTAACGGGATATTATTCAGCTCACTTGCTCAACTAACAATTGTTCAGCCGTGGCGTCTGTGCTCAAGGAATCAGTGGACCAGGATATCTTCGAGTTCAACAGTCTGCCCATCTTCCACTTCAATATACATCACGTCAATACCGGCCGCATCGGGGGCCAGGTATTGACTAACGGGCGTATAGAGCACAAGTCCATAGTAGCCAGGCTTGACGCTCTCAAAGACAAATTCTCCATCTTCCGTTCGCGCGGTTGCTTTGGGATCTACCCCCACATTTAGGCTCACAAAAGGTAATGAGATTTTGCCTTCACTGAAGATCACGGGGGCCAAGTAGATCTCACCAGCTAGATAGACCCGCGCAGATGGCGTATCGGCAACAAACCGACCCCGTACATTTCCTGTGCCAGGGGCGGGGCTGCTTAGCGCCAGCGTGCGACGACTGGCAATGGATCGTGCCCAAGGGCCGGTGTTCGCCGCGTTCAAGGGAGAAAACTGCGGTTCAGCAACAGGTGATTCTGGCTGTTCCGCATCAGGATCATCATCACCAGCGGCATCGACATCATCCGGGATCTCTTCATCGGCCACAGCATCTTCATCGGTAGCCGGATCTTCTACGGAGACCGCAGGGGTATCTTCTACTTCCACCGGTGCGGGTCCAGCGTCATCCTGTAGCGACGAATTACAGGCAACCACCAAGCCGACGGTGAGCACAAGCAAAAGTGTTGTTAACAGGGTTCGAGGATTTCTGATCAACATCATGAACTCCGATGATAAACTCTATTTGATGAACTCTAGATGGTGAACTCTATGCCAGATCTGCTCTCCAAGAGCAACAGACAGCCACCACCCACGCGCCGAGAATCGACCACCCCATAATTCGATCAAAGAAGCAATCTGCCAACAGTCATTGGGTTATTCTCGAACGTTGTGCGAGTTCTAAACGTTGTGTAAATTCTAACAGAAGCGCATTGATAAACAGTAATTGTTAAACAGTAACAGTGAATTACTTTGAACAGTAAATATGCCAGCCAACGGGGCTGCGTCTGATACTTCGCAAATACTTGCGGTTCAAAGCACTATCATTTTTCCCAGCCAGCCAACGGGGAGCAATTTGCAAGAGCAGGCGCAATGGGTTAAAACAGTGGTCGAGATAACGGGCTACGCCAAATTGGAAGCCTGTCAGGAAAAGTAGAACCACAAAAAAATAATCGCCAACAGGCTCAATTCGCACCTGTCTATATGTCTGAAACATCTGCCGCAGCGCCGTATCCGTAAAGCGATGATAATCGACCTGATCGTGATAGGGATAGATAAAAGGAACCGCAACCATTGCCTCTCCTCCATCTACCAACACGCGGTGCATTTCCCGCACAACTTGGTATGGATCAGCTACATGCTCCAACACCGCGTTGCAAAAGATATTATTGACCGAAGCGGAAGCAATCGGCAAATGAAGGGCATCGCCAATTGCTGTCGGACGAGCGACGGTAGAAATGTCTAGACAACAGTACGTGGTCTCTGTTCCCAAATCATCGCGCCGAATGTAGCCCTGGAATGCAGAGCCACCGCCGAGATCCAGCAACAGGCCGGCCCGCTGCGCCAAGGCAACGGCATCCGCACGCCACTGCTGTTCACGGTGGGTGACAGCTTCGTATGCCAATTGTTCAAAAAAATGTCGTTGAGCGGCCAAGATTTCGAGTCGGTTCTTAACGACCGCCACACCTTCTCGAAGGATCGGGGCTCACCAGCTATTGTGGTCCCAGTCCTTTTCAGGCTTGCGGTAGTTGGATTAGCCATGTTGCCAAATGTCTATTCAGCACTGACGGCTTTACAGAGCATCAGATTGGTTCTGATGGTAACAGACAGATCGCTGGCTGAAAAAAATGAGGGGGTGAAAAACAAAGAGTGCCGGTTGCGGCACTCTTTGTTTCTTCATCTTCAGCTAAAGTGGGCTCTGTTTGAAAACAGTAGTTCCGGCAAGCGGGAAAGCTACCGTTTTCAAGCCAACCGCACTGTAGTCAGCAGCAAAATTAGGCAGAGGTATTACTGACGCATCTTGCTGCTGGTCAATCTCTTACTGATTGATACCGTTGTTCGTCGAGAAGGGGTCACCGCTGGCGGCATCACCAATGATACTCAGGTTGTAGATGCCCACGATTGGTTGGCCACACTCAACGGTAACACTACCATTGAAGTTACCCTTGTTGTTGGTCAGCACACTCTCGGCAAAGATTGAGTTGGAACCATTGGCAGCCAGGGCCTGGTTGTTCAAAACATCGCCGTTCGAGAAGGTGTAGGTACAGGTTGTCGCTGTACCAGTGGTGTTGGCAATCTGGAAACCACCACGGAAGCTGTTGCTGCCCAGCGACACAATCTGTGGGAAGCTCATGGTGGTGGACTGGCGACCGTCCGGCACACCACCATAGGTGGAACCTTGGCCGTTGAAGGTCGTGCGATTGTCTTCGTTGGCAGTACAGGCGATGGGACCATTGGCAGTGATAATTGCACTACCAAAACCACGATTGATGCCATTGATGTCCGCATTAATATCGTTGCCCAAGTAGCCCAACCAGGATTGTCCTGCACCGACACCATTCTGCGAAACTGTCGTGGTGACGCTGGTGTTAGTCTCCTGGTTCAGCATGCTGATTTCCATGGAGATATTCACGGCACTGCTACCCAGGTTTTGACAAGCCCAGCCAGAGGTGTAGCCAAGACCAGAGAGATTCTTGGCCAAGCGAGGCAGATAGACCTTGGTGGCACCTTCCTTGAAGGTATTGAAGCTCAGCAACTGCGCGGTATTGGTGTTGTACAACGCAACAGCACCAGCCAACTTGGAAGTCCCATTCGTGGATTCAAAGGTGCCAGAACCGATAAAGTTCGCGGGCAGACGGCCATCATCCTGATAGAAGACGTAGGAGCTGTTGGCCGGAATGGTCACGGTCTGGTTGGCAGCTTCGGTGCCATCGCTGTTGAAATAGGTAGCCTTGACTTCGGCGCTGGTGCTCTCTGCATTCTGCACCGACACATAAGAATTGAAGCCAGCAAGTGCATTGACAATCTGGGTGGCGTAAAGCTTGACACCCGTGTTGTCTGCGCTCACACCTTCGCTGGTACCCACTCGATTGCCACTGCCCGGCGCGTTCTGCGTGTTCACGGAACAGGCAGCTTCCTGACCGGAGCTAACAACGGCAGAGCCCAAGAAGCCCGAACCCAAACCCGAAACGCTGGGCGTAAAGAGCAACCACGGGCTGTTCGGTGCAAAGGATTGGTTGGGAACTGAAGTGACTTCCGTACCATTCGCATCGTAGAAGCTAATGGTAGCCGAAGTCGAAGTGGCACTCAGGTTTAGACAGGAAATACCAGAAACAAAGTTACCACTCGGCCCTTGCGCGCTGGCCACCGCGGGCAGCATGGCAAAAGCTGTGATAATTGCTGATAAAACCAGCCATTTTACATACTTTTTCGACATAATTCTCTCCTCTTAGAAAGACCTTTGATGGAAACCACAACTATATGCACAATTGTATGCAACGGATGTGTGTAGCGGGGTGGCTGTACATCTCACCAACTGTACATCTCACCATGAGTCAACAATATTTGCCGTGAGTAAGATTGTTCTCATCATTGCCAAACTGCTAAATCCAGCCAGTAAATCCAGCCAGCTTATACAACCTAACCGAACATAGATTGGAAGCCACTTTGGCCGCTTTTGCTCAGAATCTTACTCATGGCAGCATTCCTGCGGTTGTGCGCTAAGCATACGCCGCCAAAGCTTGCGGTTCAATCCCACTTCTGTGGTATAACCCGCTAATACCCCATATGGGTTATCCCCTTCTCACAGGAGTAAAGCGGTATTTACGTAGATGGGGCAGGGTCGTGAGCGCCAACAGCTCGCAAACCATTACGCTAAAACGCATCAGGATGCTAACGATCGCTGCAACCTCCAAGGCCACTAACCCGATCAGCAGCGCGGCCAGGGTCGTCTCGCGCACGCCAAATCCACCGGGCACAATGATGACGAGAATACTGATGAGCCCCGATGCAACCAATGCAAAGAGTGCTTGAAGAAAATCTGCAAAAATTGTTGCGGCACCTGTGATTGGCAGCAACGCATTGATAAAGATCAAGGTTGCAGCGGCAAAACTCAGCCAGCCAGCAAAGCTCAACAGCCAACCCAAACCAAGGTAGAGCTGTGCGCGGGAGAAGAGCAGATTCCATTGCCCGCTCTGTACAACGGCCGATTTGTGGCCGCCACTTTGCCCGATAGCGACGCCACCCCAGACCCAAGTCAAAAGACAGACAAGCAACATGCCCCCCCACCATAGCCACGGCGGCAGTCGCCAGTGATAGGCCCAGCGATCCCCGGCCAGCGCACCGGCCAGCAACGCGGCAACCATGCCGCTGCTCAACAGCAACACCACTTCGGTCAATAGGATGCCAGTGATTTCACGCGGTCGCTTGCCCTGCTCGCGCAGCAGATAGCCCTTGCTCACATATTGCCAGCCATAGCCGGGAATGTACTTGGTTGCGTTGGCAATCAGGTGGGTCATAACGCCCCATTGCCAGCTGACGCCAATGCCAAACGCACGCAGCACGGCCAACCAAAGCCCAGCCCCCAACCCATAGGCGATCAGCGTGCAAAGCTGTGCCCAGAGCAACAACCGCACATCCATGGTCGCCAAATGGGGCTGAATCTGCTGCCAGCTGTTGATGAGAATCAAGGCAATGAAGAGCAACGCTGCCGCCATCAGTCCATAGCCGACGACCCGCAGCGCCACACGACCCCGGCGCGAACGCAGCAGAGGCAGCAGAGGATCCAGCCGCGCTTGGCCCCATCGATATAGACGTGCCACCGGGGCTAGCCGGGCCTGCATAGAAAGAGGAAATGGTAGGAAAGATTGAATGGTGTAATGGGTGATGTGAGTGGATAGAGCAATTTCTGCGGCCAACGCGCATACCAACGCCAATCGGC
Organism: Caldilineaceae bacterium; assembly: GCA_965228585.1. Classification (GTDB taxonomy): domain Bacteria; phylum Chloroflexota; class Anaerolineae; order Caldilineales; family Caldilineaceae; genus JAHBVH01. The sequence continues at coordinate 1,361,845 of CBDDHX010000001.1, read as the reverse complement.
CCACGTCCGTGGCAACGTGAGGTTGTATTTGTGGATTGCCATCACGGTGAGACCGTTGGCGGCCAGGAAATCGCGCCATTGGCCGGCCGTGGCAAAGCGTTCGATGGTCTGTTTGTGGCTCACCGGATAGCCCCGCCGCCACACATGCCAAAGAATATCGAGCAGGTAATAGCTGTTGGGCAACACGAGACAGAGCAAGCCCGTGGGCTTGGCTACCCGCCGCATCTCGGCCAGCCCTTGTTCGGGATGGAGAAAATGCTCCAGGCTACCAATATTGGTAACGTAATCAAAGGAGTGGCTGGCAAACGGGAGCTGCTCGCCGTCGGAAATGGCAAACCGGTCATGGCCAACGCCCCGCCGTGCCGTGGCAATGGCATTGGCCGAAAAATCAACGCCGTGGCCAGCAATCCCCTGTTGCCACGCACGCGCCACCATGTGTCCTTCACCACAGGCCACGTCGAGCAACGCCCGCCGCGTGGGGAGATCGCCTGTGGATGCATGGGCGGTTTGCAACAGTGTCAACAGATCGTCATAGAAGCTATCGGTCTCGCGCAGTTGTCCCGCCTCGGCATAGATGCGCTCATACGCATCTACAGCGATCTGACGCGGGGCTGTCGTCTTGTCCAACATCTCATCCAAACTCATTTGCATTGCTCTGTTTCTACTACAGTGTGGCGTAAATACCACGGCAGGTAATCAGGCCATACAACCTGAGTGCAAACGGCAAAATATGCGTGGCCTGAATTATGCTGGGATCTACTAAAGACGGTACAGGCAGATTCAAGCACCGGTGTTCCGCGCTTCCTCGCCACTGACCACGAAGACCAGCATAGACCTCAAAAGATTCTGACCAGTGCCGGGGACTTTCCTAAAGTGGGCTCTGTTTGAAAACAGTAGTTCCGGCCAGCGGGAAACCTACCGTTTTCAAGCCAACCGCACTGTAGTTGCAACAACCGCAACCAATAATCGGCGTCATGGCAAACAGTGCCCGCCACCAGGCTGTTGTTGGACGTTCCCAGCCTACGCAGCTCCGTTGACAATCTCTCGATAGAGGGCCAATGTCTCGGCGGCGGCTCGACGCCAACTATACGAAGCAGCTTGTTGTAGCCCCCGCGCGCGCAGTGTTGCTCGCAGCGCAGGCTGTTGGACCACATTGGCAATTGCTTGCGCCAACGCCACTTTGTCGTCGGGATCAACTTGCAACGCGGCATCGCCCACGGCCTCCCCCACCGCGCCGCCATGTCGATTGACGATTACGGGGGTGCCACAGGCCAACGCTTCGAGCGGGGCAATCCCGAAACCCTCGTGGCGCGAGACCGAAACCGCGACCGTTGCCCCGGCATAGACCGCGGCGATCTCGGCATCGGGCAGTGGGCCGGTAAACTGGATCCGTTTGGCAATGCCCAGCGTTTCGATCAGTTCGAACAGCTCCCGGTCGCGGCTCTTGGCATACTCTTCGCCCACAAAAACCAGTTGCCCAGCAAAGGGTTCCCCATGTTCATCCCGGCTCAATAGTGGATCGGCAAGCAGGTGGGCAAAGGCACGCACCAACGCCGGTAGATTTTTGCGCCGATCGAGGCGTCCCACGTGCAGAATATAAGGTTTATCTAACCCATAGCTGGCGCGGACAGCGGCCACCGTTGGCTCGGCAACGGGACCAAAGTGAGTGGCATAGGCAGGGTAGATGACCGCGATCTCTGCACGCGGGATCTGGTAGAAGCGGGCCACGTCGTTGGCTGCATCCTGCGAAATCGCAATAATTTTGTCGGCGCGACGCAACAACCGCGGTTGCAGATAGCGCCAATACCAGACATCAAAGGCCGGGAAGAGATCGGGATGCAGCACCGTGGCCATGTCGTACATGGTGACGGCCGTTCGAGTCTGAATCAGCGGCACCGTCAGGTTTTTGATGAAGTGAACCAGATCATAGCCACGAGTGAGAAAAGGCAGACGCGCCTGTGCCCACAGCCGCAAGGCAAAACGATTCTGCACGGGCGCCACCATCTGCGTGACGTTGCCGGCAGCGGTCTGCAGCGTCGGCTCTGGTTGGCTGAGAAAGAGGGTGTACTCGTTCTGCTGGTCCAGGGCAAAGAGGGTCTCCAACAGATTGAGCGTGGCCGAACGCCCTCCGCCAAAGTAATGGATCCCCAGCGCTTCAATGGCAATTTTCATGGCAGCGTTTCCAACTGTATGCGCACTCGATTTTCTGTCATGAATCCTTCTGCGCCAACAACAGCTTCATGCCCGCCCCATTGTCCGTGCCCCGCTTGCGCAGCCAACGATCCAGCTGATAGAGCGGTCTGCCCAGTCGCAGCCCATCAATCACGCGCGGGCCAAGCAGCGGCACAAAGGTTTGATTCAAAAAGTAGTAGATCGGCACCACCTCAACGATCCGCAGACCACCTTGGGCCAGCAGCCGCTCATACTGTTCCCGCGCGCGAAAGCGGGCATGGCGGGCAGTGGGCAAGAGTGGACGTTGAAAAGTGTCGGAAAGAAAGAGATAACCGCCCGGTGCCACGTGCCGACAGAGGTTGGCGACCGCCGCTTCAAAGCCAGCATCATCGACGACGTGGTAGAGCACGCTGATAATCGAGACCAGATCAAATTGGCGCTGCAAATCGAAGTTGGGGTCGGCAATGTCGGCAACGTGAAATTCATAGTCGGGGTAGGTATCGGCGAGGTATTGGACACTCACCGCGGTAATATCTAGCCCAGCCACATGCGCTGCGCCTTTGCGGGTGAAGTATTCCACGAAATAGCCCGTGCCACTGCCCACATCCAACACCTGTTTGCCGCTGAAGTTCACCCCTGCTCGCTGGGCAACGGCATCCAGACAGTCACTCTGGGCCTGGTAGAGCCAGCGGTTGTAATCCAGCCCAAAGGCACGATGACCCGTGCCGCGTAGGTTCAAGTTGGAGCGCAGGCGCTCTTCCCAGTAACTTTGCATCATGATCCATTCATCCCGATATTTACCTTGATTTGGGTTTGGTGCCCACGGCAAAAATGTCATTGCAGAAGATCCAGCGCATCGGATAGACGCGTGTCAACGTTTGCATGCCCAACCGCACCAGTGGATTCCGCTCATAGGCATAGCTCTGGGTGGATTGCAACCAGACACGGCTCCGATAGCGGTTGGCCTGCAGATAGCCGCGCATGGTCCGGGGCGTCTGTTCATTGACATGAACGTCGCTGTAATCCCACCGTTCGCGTGGATCTTCGGGCAGCTGCTCCCCGCGCAGCCGTTGCAACGCTCGATAGACTGGATAGCCCAAGCCATAGTACCAGAGATTGGGCATGGTGTGGATGATCAGCCGGCCACCCGGTTTCAACACCCGCCAAATGTCACACAGTGCCTGATTCAGCTCATCGTGATAGAGATGCTCCACCACATCGAGCATGAACGCGACATCCATGCTTTCGTCGGCCAGGGGCAACGTCAGCGCACTGCTGCGCATGGCGTGGATCCGCGGGCGCAGCGCGGCATGGGTATCCGCCTGCAACAGCTCATTGACCAGCTCCAACGCCTCCTGTGCATAATCTAGGCCCCAGACGGTTGCGCCTCGCCGTGCGCAGTGGATCAACAACTCGCCGCGGCCACAGCCAACATCAACGATCTCCATGCCCGGCTGCACATTGGCATAGTCCAGTGGCAGCTGAATGCGCACCGGCAAAAGCTCGCCGCGCGAACGTTTGAACTCGTCATAGCCCTGGCAGCAGTTCTGGTAATAATCGCGCGTGTAGGCATCGGACGGAATGCCGCTTGCTGGCTGTTGATTGGTCACGGAATGCTCACTCATTCACTTTTCACAATAATTTACACACGCTCTTTCACGAGGATCCAGTTGTAGTTGGGTACGAGCGGCAACAGCAGCTTGATCAGCCGCGGCGGAATCAGGGAAAACCACCACGCCTGCGCCACCTTGTCTGCAATCCCAAAACGAGCCGGATCGGTCAACATGGTCTCGGTGCAGTCGACGATGGTAAAACGGCCCCACAAGCGCCGCGCCTGCCACGGTGTTAGCGGCCGAATGTCATAGTCGTGCCCACGCCCAAAGAGTTGCATATAGCGGTGAGCCAGAGGCAAGGGCAGCCACGAAAGAAAGGGCAGCCAATAGTGCTCTTCCATCACCGCAAGTTTGTTGGGGCCACTGAAAAAACAGATCCCCCCTGGCTTGAGCAGACGCCACACTTCGCGGGCCAGCGCTTGCTGATCATCGGTGTGCTCGTAGACCTGGGCACAGATCACGAGATCACAGCTTGCGTCGGCCAAGGGCACGCGCCCGGCATCAGCAAGGGCAAAGAGTGCACCTTGGCTATCCTGCCCCTGCGCGATTAGCACCGGATCGAGATCCATGGCTACCAGTCGGGCAAAGGCTGGCGTCAATGTGCGGCTGATCGTGCCGTTGCCACAGCCGAGATCCAGACAGACCTGCGTCTGCAACGTCGGCCCCACATACTCTTGCAAGATCTGCAGAATCTTCTGCGCCTTCACCGCGCGCGGTGCATAGCGGAGATCGGGCACAATGGCTGCATCTGCTGCGCTCATGCCACCCCCCACTGGCCTTGGGCCCCATACATGTGTACGAGCTTGCGCGCCACCGCGTGCCAATTCAGTTCCTGCTCGACCCGTTGCCGGGCTGCCCGGCCAAAGCTAGCGCGCCGCTGCGGATCGGCGAGTAGCTCGCCAATGGCCGCGGCCAACTGTGTGGGATCACGCTCCGCCACCACCAGGCCGGTCTTGCCATGGTCCACCACCAGCGGAATACCGTTGACCCGGGTGGCAACAATAGGCCGGCCCGCGGCCATTGCCTCCAATAACGTCGTGGGCATGGCATCGGCATTGCCATTTTCATCGTGGATGGAGGAGGCCACAAAGAGGGTGCAGAGTTGAAAATATTGTAGCACCCGATCCCAGCGCACGTTGCCGACAAAATGTACCTGTTCGTGTACCCCCAACTCGCGAGCCAGCCGTTGCAGCGGCGCCGCTTCCGGTCCGTCGCCCGCAATGATACAGCGCAGACCCGGATGGCGCTCAATGAGCGGCGGCAACGCGCGGATCAGATCGTCAATGCCCTTCTTGCGGACCAGCCGCCCCAGGCTCAGCAACACCGGTTGGTCCGCAACCAGCCCCAGCTGTTGCCGCAGCGGCCCCAACTCCTGTGGCTCGCCAAAGACGACGGGGTCGGCACCCCACGGCACCACTTCAGTGCGTTCTGGGTCCGCGCCCAGTTCCACTGCACCTGCATAGAGATCGGGGCCACACGCTGTTACCGCCGCGGCACGTCGAAAGGTCCACCGCACAATGGGCTGAAAGATGGCCCGCCGTTGCGCCATGAAAATATCGGAGCCGTGCAAGCTGATCACCAGCGGGATGTTGTGGATCTGTGCAACTAGCGCGGCGACAAAACCATTGGGGATCACCCAGTGGGCGTGGATGGCGTCGAACTGTTCCCGTTGCGTCAAGCGGTGGAGCAGCCAGAATTCGCTGGCGGCAAAGAGCGGTGCCAACAGATAGGCGGCAGCGTGCAGCCGGGTATCGCTGTGCATGGCTTCGGCATAGCCCATGATCGCGGCGCGATCGGGCCAGACGTAGCGAAAGTGATGCAGCTTGACGGGGCTGGCATAGGGCTGCACCACGGGGTGATGGGGCGCAATGGCATGGACCGTATGTCCCAAATCAACTTGAGCCTCGGCCATGGATTGCACGAAGCGGCCCGCGCCATCGCCACCGTGGCGCGGATAGGTGGAGGCAACGTGGCAGATCTTCATGACAGATCCTCCGCCTGTGGCTTTGTGTACGGGAGAGCCTCTGGTGTGACGGGGGGCAGCGCCTGCTCGTTGCTTTCCAGTTTGCGCAATCGGTAGAGCGTCTCTTCGATCATCTTGCGGTTGGCGCTGATCAGATCCGCCACGAGGCCAATGAGCACGATCTGAAAACCGACGATGAGCAACACCGCGGCCAGGATCAACGACTGGATTTTCCCGGCCCCACCTTGGGTGAAAAAGAAATAGAGAAAACGCATTCCAATTGCTGTGCCCGCGAGAATCGCCACGGTTCCCAACATGGTGAAGACGCGCAGGGGGCGGTACATGGTGTAGGCGCGCACAATGGTCATTGCCGAATTGGTCAGAAAGTGGGGAATGTTGCGCATTAACCGCGAGGGGCGCGTGGGTGAATTGGTCCGGATCGGCACAAATTCAATGGCAGTGCGCCGCACGCCCGCCTGGATCAATGTTTCCAGCGTGTAGGAGTAGTTGCTCAGGACGAGGGTGCGCAGCGCCGTGTCGCGGGTGAGGGCACGGAAACCGCTGGCCGCGTCGGGAATTTGTGTGCTGGCGGCTTGGGAGACGACCCAACTACCTAGCCGCTGCAACAGCCGTTTGCTGGTGGAAAAGACCTCGAGTTTGCCCACGCCGCGATCGCCAATGACGAGTTGCGCGCGGCCCGCCAGAATTGGCGCGACCAACGCTGCAATGTCATTGGCCACGTACTGATTGTCGGCATCCGTGTTGACGATCAGATCCGCACCGTGACGAACACATCCTTCCAGCCCGGCGGCAAAGGCCTGCGCCAGCCCCAGGTTGCGGGGCAACTGCACAATGTGATGCACACCAGCGGCCCGGGCAACGGTGACGGTTTCGTCATCGCTGCCATCATCGACAACCAGATATTCCAGCTCATCGATGCCGGGCAAGGAGCGGGGTAGGGCGGCAATGGTTTGGGGAAGCGTTTCGGCTTCGTTGTAACAGGGAATCTGAATAATCAGTTTCACGATTTCTCATCAGATTTTGTACGGCGCCCACCCAACATGTTGCCAAAGAGCATCTTGCGGAACATTCCTTTTGATTCGTCGGTCGCGGCCGAGGTGGGGGTATCGTCCCAGCGCTTCAGAAAGGCCTGGGTCTCCCACGTTTCACGCGCATCGACCACCTCTTGCAACGCAACCAGCAGCGGATCGTTGGCCTCCTCTGCGTCTGCATCCGCGGCTGGCTCGACCAGAACATTCTCCGCGGCCAGCAGCTCGTGCCAGGTAGTCAGCTCCGCGCGCAGCTGCTCGATACGCTGGAGCAGGGCGGCGCGGTTGGCCGTGAGCGCGCTGTGCAGCTGCGCCGCGCTGGCATCCAATTCGGTGGCCTGGGCAAATTGCCGACCCGCCAGTCGCCGTGCCTCGCGCCAGCCCGTGCTTTCGGTGCTCAGGCGCATTAATGCCACGGCCATCAATTGGGGCAGCTGTTCGGTGGCGGCAATGATACCATCGTGCTCATCCACATCCACGAAGTGGGGTTTGGCCCCCATGCGCTCAATGAGATCGCTGGCCAGTTGCACTGCGCTCGGATCGGTATGGACACCAGTGGCGAGGCTAAAGGGCACTTCGTCAAAGAGATCGGCGCGGATCGAGAGCGGGGCACCAATGCCCACGAGCACGGGATGGCCCGCGACAAAATGGGCTTCGGGTGCGAGACCCTGGGCAGCCAATTCAATGGCCGGTCGCAACACATTGACCGTGGCGAAAATCACCGTCTCTGGCTTCAGATCCTCTTTGATGTGGCCAAAGAGTTCAGAGAGTTCGCTCAGCGGCACCGTGAGAATGATCAGGTCAGCTCCTTCACAGGCGTTGTGCAGGTTCCATTCGCTGCGATCGACCGCCCCACTTTTGCTGGCGGCACGCGCGGCATCTGGATCACGATCATGGCCGACAATCGTGAAGTTGCCCTCTTCCTGTTTCAGCGCCAGCCCCATGCTGGCCCCCGTTGTTCCCAATCCGATAATCGTAATCTTCGGTTTCGCCATGTCGGTTTTATCTCTACCTTGATTGTCTACTTGGGTTGTCTACTTGGGCTATCTACTTGAATGCCTAAACGTCTGCCCCGATGGCGTTGTTCAGCGTAATCGAATGGGGATCACACTTTACAGAAACCACCTATTGTCGCATCATTTATACCACATTACAGTATACAACTAATGGGGGCGATCGTGTAATATGGTCATTCGTGATGTCGACTATGGCCCCCTGGGTCAGGGGCGGAGCAGTCCGACTAACTCTGGTGATCGGCCCATTGCAACCGTTGCAGCAAACGGGTACGCCCATCCCGCTTCTCGGGGGAGATTGATGTCTGGTGGTGGGCAATGAGCCAACAGGTGACGGGGGAACAGTCGGCGGCCGCGGCCCAGCACGCGCCAATGTGGGGATGGGCCTGGTGGACGTGGATCAGGTAGCGCCAGCCAGCCGCGGGATCGACCATGGCCCAGCGGGTCAGGCAGCGCGGGGCCAGCGCTTCGAGCAAGACCAATGGCCCCCGCCACCAGAGATTGATCTGGGCACCGCTGGTGGTGGTGGCGGCTTTGCCCACATCGTGCAAGAGCGCGGCCGCGGCAAGATCCGGGGGCACGGGTGCTGCGGCTTCAAGCGTCTGCAAAACTCGCAGGCTGTGGCGTTGGCCATCCACGGGTTGACGACAGAAAAGCGCAAAGGCCGCCGGCGTTAACAACGCGGCGACCTTTTTCCGTTCAGCGGGGGACAGGGCAGTAAATTGGCCCAGGAGACCACGCTCAAACTGACGCAGTCGATACCCGATCTGCTGAATCAATGTCAGCTTTAACAATGTCAAGTGCCCCCTTCAATTTCAGCCTTGAACCCCAAAGCGGCGGCACGGTTGCAATTCATTCCCTTAAAAGAGCAGCCCGGCGAGACCACTCATTGCCCAGATCGGCAGTGACAAAATGGTGATCACACCGCTGATCAACAGGTTCAACAGGGGGCCACCCAGGAAAATGATGGCCAGCAGAAAGAGCGAGCCATATTGGGTCAGGATCGTGCGCACTTGAAAGCTGACGTTGGTCATGGAGAGCAAAATGTGCGAGCCGTCCAGCGGCGGGATTGGGATCAGGTTAAAGACAAAGAGCGCCACATTGATAAAGATAAACGAATTGAGCACGCCACCCAGAAAGGTAAACGTGGAAAGCTGGAAGATTGCCAGCACGATCATGCCCAGCAGCGCCATGAGCAGATTGCTCACCGGTCCCGCAGCTGCGACGAGAATGGTGGCGGTGCGCGTGTCCACCTTGGTGTTGCCCGGATTCCACTGCACCGGCCGCGCCCAGCCAAAGCCGGTCAGCAACACGAGTACCGCGCCCACAATATCAATATGGGCCATGGGGTTGAGGGTATAGCGCCCCTGTCGGCGGGGCGTCTGGTCGCCCAGGGCCACGGCCATCGCGGCGTGGGCAAATTCATGCACGGGAAAGGCAACGAGCACAATGATGACCACGGCAGCCAGTCGCGCCGGGCGAAACTGACCACTGGTCAGCAGCCCCACCACCAACAACGCGCCAATTGCGCCAATGACGATCTGTTGGTTGCGAGTCAATGTGTTCCATCGGTAACGTAAGCTTGTCAGCATGGTATTCATAGTCTAAAGTTATCTCATTCTTCACCCAGATTGTTGCTCGGGGCGCAAGTGGAAACGAAGCCATCACGAGAGCAGATTGTAACAAGAAACAGCTGTATATCAAATTGGGTAGTCGCTCAAATCAAGTGACCGGGCGCAGCGAGCCCTTGCCACAGTCACCATCAACAGTTTACACGCCAATCGAGATGACGTTATAATAAGTGGTATGGGCAACAAGAACATTGGCAACAAGAACAGTGGCAATAACGGCAAGCAAGAGCAACCGAGCATGTGGCAACAGCGTCTGCAGCGCTGGTTTACCCAACATCACCTATCAATACGCAAAATCGGTCTGAGCGTCGCGGCGCTCATCCTGATTGGATGGCTGGGTCGCGAACTCTATCTCCGCACCGTCACCGCTGTACCGCTTGGCCCCCAACGCACCGTCCAGACCAGCAACCCCAAAATCGGCGTCCACACCCGGCTCACCGACGAAGTGGAGCCGTGGAAGATCAAGCGCTCGTTTGAGATGGTGCGCGAGATGGGCGCGCCGTGGATCGTTGAATATTTTCCGTGGGCCTATGCCGAGCCGACCCCTGGCACCTATGATTGGCGGCATCATGATCTGGTGATCGACCACGCCACGCGCCAGGGGCTGACGGTGATCGCGCGGCTTGGCTTTGTGCCCGCGTGGGCGCGCCCGCCCGAAACAACGCCCCTCTACCTCGATGACGACTATCTTCCCGCCTTTGCCGATTTTGCCGCCCAATTCGCCGCGCGCTACGCGGGCCAGGTTGATCAGATCATTATCTGGAACGAGCCGAATCTGAGTCTGGAGTGGGGCTATGCGCCGGTCGATCCACAGCGCTACGTCACCATGCTGCGCACCGTCTACCCCGCGATCAAAGCGGCCAATCCCACGGTGCAGGTGCTGGCCGGTGCCCTGGCCCCCACGTTGGCCCCGCCCGGCAGCCCCGACGGCATGAACGACCTTGCCTATCTGCAGGCACTCTATGACGGCGGCGCGGCCAATTACTTCGACGTGCTGGCGATCCACGCCTATGGCTGGTATTCCGATCCGGACGAACCCCCCGCACCCGATGTGGTCAACTTTCGGCGAACCGAGTTGCTGCGGCAGGTGATGGTCGAGAACGGCGACAGCCACAAGAGCGCGATGATCACCGAAGGCGGCTGGAACGACCATCCCCGCTGGACACGCGCCGTGCGCCCGGGACAGCGCATCGAGTACACGATCCGCGCCTATGAACTGGCCCAGGAAGAATGGCCCTGGCTAGAGTCGGTCTGCTTCTGGGCCTTCCGCTACCCATGGGATGCCAAGAGCTACCAGGATTACTTCACCTTCGTCAGTAGCGACTTTGAACCCAAGCCGATCTACCAGGAAGTGCAACGATATGCCCAGGGCACGGAAGTGGCACAGTGAGAGCGGGACGTGTAAGCTGTCTGTAAACATGGATTGACGGGTTCTATTGCGGTATAGATTGCTACATTAGTACCATCCGCAATTCCTGTTGGGTCAACCATACCGACGGCATCCAACAGCGTCTGAACCTGTTCTAGCGTCGGCAGAGCCGGTGGTCCTGCCATTGGATGAGGCTGTGGATTCAGGGTCGCAACGCCGCACCAGTGCCAGCAGTTGCTACCGGGATCAAGATATGGACCAACATCAACCCCTGCATGCCCACTCGGATCATTCATAGTCAGCGGTCGGCCACGGACATACAGATACCGATTGTAATCCAACAGATTCGTTCGGGTGCTCCCTGGGCCGGGTCATAGCACCTGGCGTTGTCGTAGTAGAGTCCCGTGCCATCCAGCTTCTGGCCGGTGAACCTGTGCTCCGTCACCACCGGACCCGTGTCGCGCTGACGGGCATAAGCCGCGTATCCCGCTCCTTCGTAGCTCGTCAAGCGACCTGCTAAGTGTTTAACCGCTTGTCCATTTTATTGGGGAACCTCACAGTCAGAAACAGATCGGTCTAAATTATCCAAACCAAAAAGGTAAGCCAACTATGGCTCTTTCGAACCGATTGATTCGGAAGTATCCGATGGTACTTTTAAAAACCCTACCAACCGGACTGACCAAAGTAAACCACCTATTATGCTAATTAGAATTTTTAGCCAAATCGCTTCGGTAAAGTCACCACCGGTATACGTCCACCCGATCCCCCAGGTGACAAAAAAACCTGCAAGCCATAACTTTATTCTTACAGGCCAGTATGGTTGAAAATTTGACTTCCTCGCATCAATCACAATCCATAGTGCAACACCCGTGGCGACTGCGGTTACGGCTATTAAGATCCCTGTCCATATTGTCATGATTTAATCCTCGGGTTTGGGATTCATGTCCCAAATTAACTGTATCAGACTAAATATAACTTGAGCATCCTTCATGTCCGGTGCCACAAGACTTCCACCAGTGGTAAGTAGTGTGATAGCTAGATCCGTATTCGTTGCGTTTCCTTCATACCACGCGCTTCCGGTTATCCAAAGACCGAGACCAGTTGAGCCAGTGGCAGCAACCCCGCCAATAAGTGCGGCTGTACTTGTAGCACACACTGCCGCTCCAGGAATGCATGCGACAAGTACAGTTACAGTACCTGCCACCCCAACCAGATCATTGCCAACGGCAACACAATCAATTTGTTGGCATTTTCGCTCAACCTGCGCCGCATGATTCAGCAATCCTTGACAAGCTTTCGCACCACCACAGTGGGGATCATTCTGCACGTTTTGGGGTATCCCCGGTGGCGTTCCAAGCCACGCCCGTCCCTCGTCACTGCTGAAAAAGTTATCTAGTTGCCCCTGAAAGAAGTCAGTCCCGTTGTAACCGTTGTTGGCAACGTTGTTAACGAAGACCTCTCTGCTGGTAAAGCGGTTGCTCCAGTAATCGGTGCTATCCCACATGGCACCGATCGTATTGGCGAGACGCCAACACTCGTTGTTGTCATAGCTGATTTCTTCAGGCTGGCTGGTTGTTGTTGAGTTAACACAATGCCCACTGGGATCATTCATAGTCAGCGGTCGGCCACGGACATACAGATACCGATTGTAATCCAACAGATTCGTCCGGGAGCCCCCTGGGCGCGGCACCAGGGTATCCGCGCCCAAGGGGCACCCGATAAACGCACCGATCTCCGGGTCATAGTAGCGGGCGTTGTAGTAGTAGAGTCCCGTGCCATCCAGCTTCTGGCTGGTGAAGCGGTGGTCAGTTGCCAATTCATCGCCACTGCGGCGGCTCCCATACGCTCGATAGCGGTGCTCCCCCACCATTGCCCCGCTGCTGTTGGTTGCGAGCAAGGTGCTCCCCAGGTGGTCCGTGTGCAGATAGGTCAGCACACCGTCCTGACGCCTTGCAATCCGTTGGCCGTTAAAGGCATAATACTTTGTGACCTCATGCACCGCACGGCGCACACCGGCCCGATCCCACCAGGCACGGCCACCGTAGAGGGTAAAGGCCAGGCCGTTGACCGTCTTCCCTGCCAGGCCAACCCGCGCCGCAGGCACCTCCAGCCGCACCCAGCCGCCACTGGCTGGCAGGTGCCCCATGTAGCGCCGGCTGGTCGTGCCATTCGTTCCCCAGTTGATCAGGTTCTGTCCCCAGTAGGCGCGGTACCGCTGGTCAGCGCTGACATGGCCGGCGGTATTGGTTTCTAGCACGGTACTGCCCAGGTGTTCGGCGTGCAGGTAGCTGACGGTGCTGCCGCGCTTTGTCGCGACACGTTGGCCGTTGAAGAAGTAGTACTTGACGGCGGTGTTACCTGCCACGTCGTAGTGTGCAAAGGGATAGTAGGTTCTCACCCCATTCCGGTACTTCTTGACCCGCGCCCAGGGGGCTCCCGCGCTATCATCGTAGAGATGGCTCTTGTTGATAAGCCACCCTGTAACCTGTTTTCATGATTCCAGGTCAGGGTGCGACCGGCGCGGCTGTTCAGGTTGCCATTTGCGTTGGTGATGTCACTGAGTCGATTATTGTACTAATTGTGATACTCTATACTGTGAGATAAAACAACGGATGAGAGAGCGCTGCGATTCAGTTGTTAAATCGCAGCGCTCTCTCATTTGCTATCTATAACTAATTATCCAGCAGCTTAAAGCATAAATCATTTAAGGCTATTCTGCTCCAACGACTGTAAATGTTGTTTGTGCACGAACCCGCTTACGTGCATAGAAATTCACAGTGTATACACCAGGTCGAAATTCCTCATTATAACGAATCTCTTGAACGAAGTGTCCCGCACGCTCAGATAGCCAGTCCCGAGAAACTATGTCATCGTTGTAGTAAACATGAATTGAGCCACTGACAACGCCATTTGCTTCAATTTCTCCACAGATATATATTTTTTCGACTGGAACAGAGTATACAGTCAGCCGTTCAACATTCTCAGGGTCTTGACAAGTATAGAAATCAACAAATTCATATTGACTTGCTGCAAACCCATCAAAAAGCCAAGCACAGAGAAGAAGCAAAGCTATAATAAGTAGAGACAGCCATATCAAATAAGCAATAAGCTGTTCCTGCGACCTCTTTTTTTTATTACGAAGCTTTGCCATAATATTCCTTAATCACTAGACCACCATTCATATAGCGACACAAGTGGACTGTAGACATTTACACTTCCTATTACCCCTGTTTGTGAGACTCCCATGCTATATCCGCCGTCAGCAAATGTCGATGCAGGATCGATACCCGATGTCACATTCAGTGAAATGGAATCGACGGTTCTGTTGAACACAGGATCAATCAATGGTTCACCTACATCACCTATTGTTAGAATTGATGAACCTGGATCAGCACTCAGGGCTTGTTGTGTAATGCCATTGATTCCTACTTTACCGATCAGTTCCCCTTCAACATCTATCGCTCCATATGTGGAATATCCGACAATTGAACCCTCAATGCTCTCAGCACCGGCAACTGCAGTCACCCCCAGATGGCCCCCGATTGCAAGATCACCTGCAAATCCAACATTTCCCCCTCCAGATGTAGTTACCTCATAGGCAAGTTCACCGGAATGCCAATTGAACATCGTACCTATTTCAACAGAAGCACTAACACCACCAAAAAATCGTACTGAAAAGTCGATACCTCCTTGCTGACCTATCGTTGTTGGGATATTGTTTTCTGCAACCCATTGCTTCAGGTCAGTTATCGTTAACCCATCCGGCCTATCCCCAAGATAAGGCAACCAATCTGGCCAGTTTTCTGGTTTATCTGTTTCATGGCCTGTAGGATCAGAATATTTTTGCGGATTACCACGGGTATAGGCGAAGCGATTGTAGTCGCTCACTAGCGTGGGGTCCGGCACGATGGTATCCGGCGAGATAAACGTCCCCAACGCCGGGTCATAGTACCTGGCGTTGTAGTAGTAGAGCCCCGTACCATCATACTTCTGGCTGGTGAAGCGGTGGTCAGTTGCCAATTCATCGCCACCGCGGCGGCTACCATACGCTCGATAGCGGTGCTCCCCCACCATTGCCCCGCTGCTGTTGGTTGCGAGCAAGGTGCTCCCCAGGTGGTCCGTGTGCAGATAGGTCAGCACACCGTCCTGGCGCCTTGCAATCCGTTGGCCGTTAAATTCGTAATACTTTGTGACCTCGTGCACCGCACGGCGCACACCGGCCCGATCCCACCAAGCACGGCCACCGTAGAGGGTAAAGGCTAGGCCATTGACCGTCTTCCCTGCCAGGCCAACCTGCGCCGCAGGCACCTCCAGCCGCACCCAGCCGCCACTCGCTGGCAGGCGCCCCATGTAGCGCCGGCTGCTCGTGCCATCCGTTCCCCAGTTGATCAGGTTCTGTCCTCAGTAGGCCCGCTGATTCCAGCGCCATCATTCCATTGCAGCATTACCGCCTGCGGTGGGTGGTCCGGGTCGAGATAGCTATAGGCATAGAGCGTATCACCGCTCTTGACGGCCATTGTCTCCCGGGCATTGGGAAAGTAGTGTTGATGGATGCCGCTTTGCAAAGCCGAGCGGTGGGCAGTCCGCCACCGCTGACGCTCTCGGGTGCCCACTGGGCGCGGTTCGCGTGGTTCCAGGCCAATGTTCGTCCCGCGCGGCTAATCAAGTTGCCATTCGGGGACCCTCTCTGGGTACATAGCTGTAGCCAGATTTGAGGATGGCGTGGCCAGCGTAGGCCGCGTACCCCGCCCCTTCGTAGCTTGTTGAGCGACCTGCCAGGTGTTTAAACGCCTGTCCATTTCATCGGGGAAACCTCAAGCTTAAGGCTTGATCATTCGCCACCAATCTTGGATTCCAGTCGCTGACTGTTCAACATCCGGTTCACTTGGTTTGACTAAGTTCACAGTTCACCAAACGCAATAGATCCATTGCTGTTGTCGCCGAAAATAAGCTGAGTAGGTAGTCTGAGTATAGGTCCAGAAGTTCGTAGTTCATGCTTCACCTCCTGCTTCTCAGTTTACAACCATTCCCTATCGATATCTACTGCGCAACACCAGCTATTCATTTAAAATAAGCGCATTTACCTCTCTTTCCAATTCAATTACAAAATTCATCAGTTCCGTAATTTTTACCTCTACTACACAACCAATCTGATCGCCCACTAATTCCTTTACATTTAGAACTCTAAGACCTATTTTGAAGTCGATATAAATAAACCCATCTTGACGTTCCTCATCGGAATAGGCCCCACTGCCTAATCTTAATTCGAAGCTAGGCTCCATCGGCATGAAATGGAAGTTCTTCCATTGACGATTAACGGATGTAATAGGTTGGATTGGGAGTGTGTCCAGATGTGACCTTACCCCCTCAATCAGATTTCGATAGTCTTCTACTCTCACGAAAATATTCTCACTAGGAAACTGAAATTTAATGTATTGTTCTTGAATATGGTAATCAAGAGTAATCTGCGTGTTAATCCAGTTGCTTACTGGTGTTTCACGTTCATAAGGTATAATTTCTATAGTAGCACTAGATGCAATTAACTTTGTCATTATTGGCTCCAGTGTCTCTCTTTCACTTTTGCTTGTAAACTTTGTTCAGTCAATTCCCTAAAAGCAGTCACAATGAAGTTGCCATCGTTTGTTCCTGTGATAACTACATCATACTTTCCATTACCATTATTTCTGAGATGCACTCCTGCCCCATCAGATTGAAGAAAGAAATCATCAAAGTTATCGATAATATCATCGAGTTCAGGCTCGGTAAAGCCGCGCTCACCAAAAATTCTATCAATATGGCTTGGATCAACTGTCCGTCCACCCGGAGTGACAAGCGGTAGAATATTACTGCCCATCTCCACTGTCGGCAACGGATCAGCCAGGACAGTATTGCCAAAGCCAACAGTCTGCTGATAGACCGCCGATAGACCAATGGTCGGGGCGTCACCCGGTACGCCACCCTCATCACCTGCGGTTGGGAAGGGAGCAATCTCGATTGTTGGGCTGGTGAGCGTCACTGACTCGCGGAATGGAGGTGGCACAACGACATTCGCACTGACTGAATCGGCGGCGTTGGCCCCCAACTGAAGTGCGGCATACCCACCAGCCGCACTTCCAGCCATCCCAGCAACTGGCCCCCATCCGCCCATTCCTCCACCATTGTAGGGATCAAACGCAACTTGACCCACCCCTCGATGCCCACTGGGGTCATTCATAGTCAGCGGTCGGCCACGGACATACATGTACCGATTGTAATCCAACAGATTCGTCGGGTCCGGCACCAGCGTATCGGGCGAGATAAAGGCCCCCAACGCCGGGTCATAGTACCTGGCGTTGTCCTAGTAGAGGCCGGTGCTGTCATACTTTTGGCCGGTGAAGCGGTGGTCGGTGACAACGGGACCATTGTCGCGCTGGTTGCCGTAGGCGCGGTACCGCTGGTCGGCACTGACATGGCCAGCGGTATTGGTTTCGAGTACGGTACTACCCAGGTGGTCAGTGTGCAAGTAGCTGAAGGTGCTGCCGCGCTTCATGGCGACACGTTGGCCGTTGAAGAAGTAGTACTTGACGGCGGTGTTACCTGCCACTTCGTAGTGTGCAAAGGGGTAGTAGGTCGCAACGCCCCCCACGGTCTTCTTGACGCGGATACCCTGGTCATCGTATAGATATTGCTCCTGGATGACGCTGCCATAGCGTACATAGTCTAAACGATTTTCGTGGTTCCAGACGAGGACACGGCCAAAGCGGTTGGTCAGGTTGCCATTGGCGTCGTAGCTGTAGCCGGATTTGCGGATGGCGTGGCCGGTGTAACTGGTGTAGCGGTTGCCCTCATAGTGGGTCAGCCGACCCGCGCTATCATACCCATAGGATTGACCATATGCGCTCGTGAGTCTGTTCTGCTCATCGTAGCCAAAGCTGTGGTAGCCATGGTTGTCATGGTGCTGCCTGATGTTGCCAAAGCTGTCGTAGGCATAGTTCAGATTCAGCTTGTTGGCAGCGCCAGAACTCGTCCCCACAAAAATGTAGTAGAGCCGACCGTTGCCGCCACCATAGTTAGGTTTGCTGCTGCTCGTCCAGCCATAGTACCCCTGTCGCCGCCAGAGGTCGGTTCCATGGGGCATGCGCATATTCGTGAGACGCCCGGCTGCATCATACTCGACATAGCCCATGGCACCATCTACGGTGCTCACATCAACTTCACCATCCACCAGATTGCCCAACCGATTGCTGTGCAGCTTGGCAGGCAAGCCCATGCTATTGTACCACGTCGTGACCACCTCACCATCCGGATAGGTCAACGTCGTGGGGCGCTGGTAGCGGTCGTAGCCATACCAGCTGTTGAGCAATCCCTGGCCAGGAATCCGCACCTGTTCACGCACCAACAACCCTTGGCTGTTGTAGTAGAGATTCTTGTAGTAGCCGCCACTCCGCTGATAGTAGACCTGGGTCAACTGCCCGCGGCTGCGGTTGGCGCTACCGTGGTGTTGGTCATAGGTGTAGCGAACATCATAGCTGCTCACGCTGCCGGGGCAACTCGTGTTCGTCCGGAAGTGCTTGCCCCGCAGCCGGCCATAGCCATCGTAGTAGAGACAGGTCGTCTTGCCCCGTGCATCTGATATCACTCTTTCTTACACATCGTGTATTGGGCATGGCTAATTTATTTATCATCAGTATCGTCGAAATTATCAGTAATGATCTCTATTCCGACGAGTACACCAGCTTGATCAAAATCCAACATTACATCAGGTCCCTCATATGTTCCTAGCAAATCATATAAACGAATAGATTTTGATGTTTTCATCTGCTCACCTGCTGGATAAGTAGGTAACTGCAAATACGCGATTTCATGCCGGTTTTCACTTAATTTTAGCTTGAAAACTCCGATTGCTTTACTATTCATCAGTAGAAGGTTCTTTCCATTCTAGTACAGTTTTTAGTCGAAGTTTATTTGATTCTGTCTTCTGATATACAACAGCACCACCATTGCCTAATCCCGGAATAATTAGTCGATTTGCATGAGCAGGATCAGAAATCGCATCTATGGGAATTCCATTTGTTTCTATATTCTTACCAAATGCCTGTAGAGCGCTACGTGCTTCAGATTGAGAAGTAAATCCAACCCTTTCGAAAGCGCGTTCCGAGGCATGTGGCATATTGCTGTTGATAACTTTAACATTGACAATCAGACCCTCAGCACTTGGCATCTTAGGCAACGGATCAGCCAGGACAGTATTGCCAAAGCCAACGGTCTGCTGATAGACCGCCGACACACCGAGAGTCAGGGCGTCACCCGGTACGTCACCCTCATCACCTGCGGTTGGGAACGGAGCAATCTCGATTGTTGGGCTGGTGAGCGTCACTGACTCGCGGAATGGAGGTGGCACACTGACATTCGCACTGACTGCATCGGCGGCGTTGGCCCCCAACTGAAGTGCGGCATACCCACCAGCCGCACTTCCAGCCATCCCAGCAACTGGTCCCCATCCGCCCATTCCTCCACCATTGTAGGGATCAAACGCAACTTGACCCACCCCTCGATGCCCACTGGGGTCATTCATATTCAGCGGTCGGCCACGGACATACAGATACCGATTGTAATCCAACAGATTCGTCCGGGAGCCCCCTGGGCGCGGCACGATGGTATCCGCGCCGATAAACGCCCCCAGCGCCGGGTCATAGTACCTGGGGTTGTAGTAGTAGAGTCCCGTGCCATTATCCTTCTGGCCGGTGAAGCGGTGGTCAGTAACAACGGGACTGCTGTCGCGCTGGTTGCCGTAGATGTGATGAGTTTGGTTGGCGGTGGGGCTGTCGGGTGTGTCTCTATAGATGAACCAATCGCCTTCGTCCTCCGAATGCTGCAGTCAAGACAAGGGCCACAGGGTACATATCAACTTCTCAGCTTTTCAATCGCAACCACTATCCACCACACAATACAAGATAGTAAAAAACTGGCACCCAACATCGGTACTATGTAGTTCACTTGCCAAAACAACCAGTAAGTAAGCCATCTGCCAATGATTTCGAAGAAACTACCTGTCATCGTGGTAGTACTTTGCAGATCTAACCAATCGAGCCACATGGAGAAGATGGAAAGTATGGCGTAAATCAGCAGAAACATCTTAATGAATTGCTTCATAAGTACAGTTCGATAAATATTTGAGGAATGGGGTGAAGGGTGTAAACTGAACTGTATGAGAACACCAATTCGGGTAAGACCCATTCCATCAGCTGAAAAAGCAGAGCTGGAAAAGCTCTTTCGACAAACAAAAGATGTACGGATACGAGAGCGACTGCAAATGATCTTGCTAGCGTCCGAACAGGGAATGCTGGTTCCGGCCATCAGCCAGATCATACGGCGAAGTGAAGAGGTCATCCGCATTTGGATTAAACGGTTCAATGCGGAAGGCATCACCGGACTAGCGGATGCACCACGATCGGGTGCGCCGCGGCGTGCTACGGATGCATACCGGGAGCAACTGGTCCAGAGCGTCAGACAGCGACCTCGCTCGCTAGGCGAACCCTACTCAATGTGGACCCTGCAGCGGCTTGCCGATTACATGGCCGCACAAACGGGGATCCGTATGAGCCGTGTCACTGTGCGGGGTATCCTGGCCGACAACGAGATCGTATTAAGCCGCCCACAGCACAAAGTGACGAGCCCCGATCCCGAGTATCAGCTAAAAAAAAGACGATCGAAATGCAACGCGACCAGCTGAAACCCGGTGAAGTCTTATACTACGTCGATGAGTTCAACATCAGTTGGCTGCCGACGTTGCGAGCCATGTGGTCGCCCAAAGGGGCAACAGGTCATGATTCCCACGCCGGGGCAAGCCTACCGGGCCTACGGGATCGGTGGTGTCAACTATCACACCGGTGACACCACCCTCATCGTGCGCAAGCGTGAACGACGCCGTGAAACTGCTGAGTTCCTCGAGGCGCTGCTCGAGAAGCACCTCACCGACACCATCTATGTCGCTTGGGACAATGCCTCGACTCATCAAGATGATGAAGTTGAAGCCCTTGTTCGTCGAGCCGCTGGTCGGCTTGTCTTGTTGTATCTGCCCACCTACAGCCCTTGGCTCAATCCCGTTGAAATGCTTTGGCGCCATTACCGCCGCGAGGTCACGCATTGCGAACTCTTTGTCTCACTTCAGGACTTGATTACGACTACCTTAGATTTCTTTGAACGCTATCGTCTCTTTCCCGAACGTATTCTTTCGATTATTGGCAATCATTCCCCAACAATTTTTTGAATTGCACTTAGCTGAAGAAAACAATACTGATCCAAATGCTACAAATGATTAAGAACGCTATCGTGTATGACAACCGAAAGAACCATTTTGCAAGGCTGGATGGTCTGTAATTCTCTTGATTAGAAAACCAGCCTCTGGAGATCAAGCGTTGAAGTATTAAGTATTCTTCGTGTTCATGAGGGGAAGACCACGCAATGTAAGCTCTGTATCCAAATACACCTCCGATGATGGTCGTGATAACCAAACTGAAAAACGTATCTACAGCATTACTTGTCATTTTGCCCCCAAATCAAATACGTGCGGGAAATCGGAGCAACTGATGCACCTGGACCTGCAATTATACCTTCTACAGTTGCATGGTAGGGTGGTTGTAATCCTACAGAACCTCCGAATCCACCTATGCCAAAGGTTCCACTCCCGCTAGCTGAGTCGCCTGCTAGCACGTTCTTCAATATCTGCATCCGTTCAGTTTCAGAGACATTCAACTGGTCGATTGGAATTCTATTGCCGAATAAGTTGCCATCAGGGGCAGTGTTATACAGTGCCCCTCCAAATGAAAGACTGACACCTCTTGTATTTACACCCAATCCTACACGTGCATAGATGCTTCCATACTGATCGACTATGATAGAAAACTCACCAATCCCTGCTGCCTTTACGAATCCACCGCCTAATGTAACAGCTACATAATCGGCCCAATCGATATCTCCCGGTGGTAATGGCTCTCTAGATGTAGAGGTGAGCCACATCTTTCCCTCGTCACTGCTGAAAAAGTTATCTAGTTGCCCCTGAAAGAAGTCAGTCCCGTTGTGACCGTTGTTGGCAACGTTGTTAACGAAGACCTCTCTGCTGGTAAAGCGGTTGCTCCAGTAATCGGTGCTATCCCACATTGCACCGATCGTATTGGCGAGACGCCAACACTCATTGTTGTCATAGCTGATTTCTTCAGGCTGGCTGGTTGTTGTTGAGTTAACACAATGCCCACTGGGATCATTCATAGTCAGCGGTCGGCCACGGACATACAGATACCGATTGTAATCCAACAGAGTCGTCCGGGAGCCCCTTGGGCGCGGCACGATGCTATCGGGCGAGATAAAGGCCCCCAACGCCGGGTCATAGTACCTGGCGTTGTCGTAGTAGAGTCCCGTGCCATCAACCTTCTGGCCGGTGAAGCGGTGGTCCGTGACAACGGGGCCGCTGTCGCGCTGACGGCCATGGGCCGCATACCCCGCCCCTTCGTAGCTCGTTAAGCGACCCGCGCTATCATAGCCATAGGATTGGCCATACGCGCTCGTAAGTCTGTTCTGCCCGTCTTAAACGGATGTCTTATACCAACGGTTGTCGTGGTGATGGATAACAATTGGCAGCCACCATTATGGGTATTTCACTGCCTGTCCACTTCACTGTTGCGTGACTAGAACAAAATGGACACTATAGAAAATGCGAGTAAGCCAGCCGTTAATATAAACATCAGTGTAAAGCTGAACCGCATAAACCAAAAGTTGAACTTGGAATTCCAGTAATCTTCTGCGAATGGGTACCATTCTGAAAAGAAACTTCCCCACATTCTTAAAAATTTCTGGTGCTGGTGAGGTACATGCCACGCCAAAAATGAAAGCCATCCAGTAATCAAACAGCCAAATGCAGAAACAAACATGAGGAGCAAAGACTCTTGTAATGTCATTGTTATTTACCATTCCAAAGGAGCCAAGTGTATGACCAAGGAGTAACAGAGGCGCCGGGAGGTGCGAATACAGTTTCGACAGTTACACTATGCGGTGGGGTTAGACTTGAACTTATACCAACACCAATAAAACCAAGAAATCCAGAAGCACTACCACCACCAGCAGGTCCAACCATAGATTCACGCATCAATGCGGATTTCTCCATTTCGGAAATATCTAGAGAATCGATATCAACAAGATTATGGAATGGTGATCCGTTTGGATCCATGTTGATTGCCATATCACCTCGAGCAACACCTGCACCAGGAAAACTTGGTCCCAATCCGAAGCGAAAATATCCATTGCCCCAATCATCCCGTATAATAGCTAGCTCAAAAAATACTGCATCACCTGTTATGGCCCAGTAATCACCTATATCGAGAGAGGTATAGCTATCGTATGTCGGCCGTGCCACTTGCCAAGCGGTATAGTCATCGCTTTGCACCCAGCGTATAATCTCACCCGAGAAGTAATCCGCCCCTAAATCAGCGCGATAGGCGATGCGTTCGCCAAACCATTCTTTACTGCCAAAGCGGCCATTAAAGTAATCCGGTGTTGCATCCCATTGTTGCAAGATTGTATTGACACTTGTCCAGCAACTGCTTCATTCTTCGTATGCATCTGTATCCGATGCGCTTGGCTGTGATGTGGCACAATGCCCACTGGGATCATTCATATTCAGCGGTCGGCCACGGACATGTTGAATAATAAGGCAACTGAGTCACGGGACGCTGTGGCGGAGTTGCGGGGCAGGTGCATCTGGGGGTAAGCTCTTGGCAGAAGAGAGCGGGAGCGTCGGGAGCCCCCTGGGCGCGGTGCGTGACGTGAGGAGCAGCCGGGTTTATGTATGGGACTTGTGAGCCCGCGCACGTGTTTGGTTGCCCCGCTCGCATCCGATTCTGTGAGAGGCAGAGCAGGCGTCGTGAGCGACTGCTGCTGCGAACTCGTATCCGTGTGTGAAGTCACGTTTCCTCAAACAGATGCACCTGACCCAGTCAGTCTGTCCCCAAGTGTCGACAATCAGCAACCCAAAGCGCTGCGATTCGCGTCACATTGTGGCACAGACACAACCCAACTGACAGGGCGTGTCAGCCGCGTCATAATCAAGGAGGAAAAAAGATGGCGCAACCAAACGGTAGGAGAGCAGAAAGTGTAGAGATTGAACGAGTGGAAGTACGGGCAGCAAAGCGTTTCATGGGACTCGACATCCATAAAGCGTATTTCGTGGCCACCGCAGTCGATGCCAAGCAGAACAAGGTCTATGGTCCCAAACGGGTAGCCAATGAGAAGCTAGAGGAATGGATTGTTAAGGAGCTCACGCCGGAAGATGCCGTGGTGCTGGAAATGACGACCAACACCTGGCACATGGTCGATGCGTTGGAGCCACATGCCCATTCGGTGACGGTGGTCCATCCACCCCATGTCAAGCTTATCACCAAGGCCAAGGTGATGAATGACAAGAAGGCATCCCACGCGTTGGCGATGCTGCACGCAGCGCGTTTGTTGCCAGCCGTGTGGGTGCCGTCCAAAGAGGTGCGTGACCGGCGTGCACTCGTGGCCCAGCGCCAGAAGATGAGCAAACTGGCAGTCACCGCCAAGTGTCGCTTGCAAAATGTCTTACATCGCGAGCAGATCGTGGCACCGGAAGGGATTGACCTCTATAGCCAAGCCGCCCGGTCCTGGTGGCACGAACTCCCGCTGTCGACCTTTGAACGGTTTCGGATTGGTTCAGACTTGGACACCCTCGACTTTGCCAATGCACAGTTGAAGAGCCTGACCGACTGCCTTGGCGCACTTGCTGCCCAGGATGAGCGTGCCCATCTCTTGGCTCACCTGCCGGGCTTCGGCAAAGTGGTCATCATGACCGTGCTGGCCGCCATCGGTGAAATTGAGCGCTTTCCATCGGCCAAACACCTCGTTGGCTATGCTGGCTTGGGCACCAAAGTGCATGACAGCGGGACCATCCAATGGAGTGGACGCATCACCAAAACAGGCCGCAAAGAATTGCGGTGGGTCATGGTCCAAGCTGCCCATAGCGCTCGGCTCTCTCATCCCCACTGGAAAGCCGAGTTTGCACGGTTGGAACCGCGCATTGGCAGCCAAAAAGCGGTCGTCGCCATTGCACGTAAGCTGCTGGTTGCCGTCTGGCATGTGCTGATCAAGGAAGAAGCGGACCGCTATGTTGACCCGGGCTTTGCCGCCCGCTCCTTCTTCCGCTTTGCCTACAAGACCGGCATCCGCCACTTTGCCAAAGGGACAACGGCACCCAAGTTTACCCGTGAACAACTTGACCGCATCGGTGTTGGCGCAGAGATTGACAAGATTCAATACAGTGCCAAGAAAGCCTATAAGCTGCCGCCGTCAACACTGGGTGAGGCAGAGAGCACGGCTGTTGCCGAATAAGGTCGCGGGCTAGACAGAGCGTATAGACTTGGTTCGTTCAGAAAACCGCAAATTTCTATCCAGCTTGTGGGTAGTTTCACGCGTCCTTTTTCCAGAATCCATTATCTCCAATTCTCTCCGACAAACCCGCTTAGGGTTGACAAGCGGGCACCCCTTGGGTGCCATTCGCTGGCCTCGTTGGTTACGGCTATCCCTAGCTCAGACTCAGGAATCCAGGAAGGGATATCTTCTTTGTTTCAACTATCCTCGTGTTTTGCACGCTCAATATGGCGATACTTAACAATGACTCTTGCTCCTTGGAATCCGAGTAAGATGCCGCCAATTATAGAGAACAAAATCATACCGATCTGATCGTTCGTTCCGCCAAGAGATCTTATTGCAAAATAGACATTTGCACCGTTGACCAAACTTAGGATCCAGATAAACGTTTGATCAGAGAATGATCCCTTACGATAGAAATATGTACATAACATATTGGTGCCAATCGCAAATATCGCAATGATTATAAGCATATGACATTACCTTGCTATTTGAACCTGACCCGGTGTTCTCACAAACGGATCAACAAAAATATCATAACCGAGCATCACGACATCATAGGCAACACCAATACCAGGTGTTGCGCTTGCACCAGCACCCAATATCTCAGCAGTGGGTTTTACTGCCCTATCAGTAAGTGTCACCGATAGATCAAACAGAGTTCCGTCCCCTTGCATATATTTGTAGCTCTCATATCCAATACTAATTGCGTTTAACCCTATGTCAACAGTTGTTAGATAGGCAGTAGCGGGCCCACACACCGGTGCCCCAACACCGGTTGCTGTACAGCCAGCGGCTCCAGTTTGCGCAATTGATGTTCCTAACGAAGCCAGATCTAAAACAATGGCTGGGCAATCCCAGAAGTTGCAGGGATTGGGAAGGTTGACCGGCGCATACTCTGGTGCTGGGTGCATTCGAGGTGCTGGATTATATGTTGGATGTTGGACTCCCCAAGCTTGGAATTGTGGTGCCCAGAATCTGTGTAATTCACCCTGAATGAATGTTTCTGTCGCATAGCCTTGTGTTGCCACATTCGCAAGCCAATCATCTGCTGTGATATCAAACCCTCCAGACCAGTAGTTGGGATCAGCAGCCCAAGACTTATATACCTCATCAGCCGCATGCCAACAACCTGCGTCATTGTCCAGATCACGAGAACCATCCGCTAGGGTACTACAATGCCCCGAGGGATCTCGAAACTTGACAGGATTCCCTAATCCGTACATGTACCGATTGTAATCCAACAGATTCGTCCGGGAGCCCCCTGGGCGCGGCACAATCGTATCCGGCGAGATAAAGGCCCCCAACGCCGGGTCATAGTACCTGGCGTTGTCGTAGTAGAGGCCGGTGCTGTCATACTTTTGGCCGGTGAAGCGGTGGTCCGTGACAACGGGGCCACTGTCGCGCTGGTTGCCGTAGGCGCGGTACCGCTGGTCAGCACTGACATGGCCGGCGGTATTGGTTTCGAGCACAGTGCTGCTCAAGTGGTCACTGTGCAGGTAGCTGACGGTGCTGCCGCGCTTTATGCGGGTACCCTCGGGGTGACGTTGGCCGTTGAAGAAGTAGTACTTGGTAACGGTTGAGCCAGTCTGTTCATAATGGGCAAACGGGTAGTAGGTGGTCGTGCTGCCCGTTGTTTTCTTGATGCGCTGCCCGCTGTCATCGTAGAGATAGCTCTCGGTGGGCAGGCCACCACCGCTCACGCTATGCAACTGGTTCTCGTGGTTCCAGGCCAATGTTCTTCCCGCGCGGCTAATCAGATTCCCATTCGGGGACCCCCTGGGTGCATAGCTGTAGCCCGATTTCAGGATGGCGTGGCCGGCGTAGGCCGCGTACCCCGCCCCTTCGTAGCTCGTTAAGCGACCCGCGCTATCATACCCATAGGATTGGCCATACGCGCTCGTGAGTCTGTTCTGCTCATCGTAGCCAAAGCTGTGGTAGCCATGGTTGTCATGGTGCTGCCTGATGTTGCCAAAGCTGTCGTAGGCATAGTTCAGATTCAGCTTGTTGGCAGCGCCAGAACTCGTCCCCACAAAGATGTAGTAGAGCCGACCGTTGCCGCCACCATAGTAAGGTTTGCTGCTGCTCGTCCAGCCATAGTACCCCTGTCGCCGCCAGAGGTCGGTTCCATAGGGCATGCGCATATTCGTGAGACGCCCGGCTGCATCATACTCGACATAGCCCATGGCACCATCTACGGTGCTCACATCAACTTCACCATCCACCAGATTGCCCAACCGATTGCTGTGCAGCTTGGCGGGCAAGCCCATGCTATTGTACCACGTCGTGACCACCTCACCATCCGGATAGGTCAACGTCGTGGGGCGCTGGTAGCGGTCGTAGCCATACCAGCTGTTGAGCAATCCCTGGCCGGGAATCCGCACCTGTTCACGCACCAACAACCCTTGGCTGTTGTAGTAGAGATTCTTGTAGTAGCCGCCACTCCGCTGATAGTAGACCTGGGTCAACTGCCCGCGGCTGCGGTTGGCGCTACCGTGGTGTTGGTCATAGGTGTAGCGAACATCATAGCTGCTCACGCTGCCGGGGCAACTCGTGTTCGTCCGGAAGTGCTTGCCCCGCAGCCGGCCATAGCCATCGTAGTAGAGACAGGTCGTCTTGCCCCGTGCATCCGTCTGCCGCGTCAGCCGCCCCTGCCGGTCGTGGGCATAGTGCCAGCGCCCCAGGTCCGGGTCATCCATGCTCGTCTTGCGCCCCCCCAGGTCATAGTGCAGCGTCGTGCTGCCAATCCCGTTGGGATGGCGAACTTGCGTCAAATTGCCGAGCAGATCATGGGTCAGCGTCACCTGACCCGCCAACTGCCACCCGCTGCCGTTGGGCGATTGCGCTCTGTCTCCAACCGCACCATGAGCGGGTCAGGATGCCCGCCCACGCCCAGCGGGCATGGCGATGACGTTGTTGCTTGGGGAAAGGGTTGCGCGGTTCCATGGCACATTCTCCTCACGTTGCTGCGGGGGGGAACCCCGTGAAGCGGAAACGGGCAGGTCGTCTGAACGCCCCTGCTCACCGGATTGCTGCGCTGGCTAGGGGCAACAACGTAGCACGCCTTACCGGTAACGTCAATCACCTTACGGTAAGCAGGCGTGGGAAGAGTGTAAACGGATGCTATTGACAACAGATGTTGCTGCCGGGGTGGGCAAGTAAGCAGGTGTGGCAGCATTTGCTTGCCAGTGGCCCCCACGACAGCGTCCGTCGCTACCCTGCCTTGGTTGCACCAACGCAGCCGGGGTCACTTGTGGTTGACGCGCCGGTGGTAGTGGCCAATGGGCACGCCAATATTGCGGGAGTGGATTGCGCGGGTTCGGCAGTAAAACCATGGGGAGAGCGGTTGGTGTAGAGATATCGACTGCGCAGAGCTGCGCCGAGGGACTCACCAACTGAGAGGGGCTAGCGAACTAGCGAACCAGTCATGCCATGTCGCTTTGCGGCCCCTGTGCGAGCGCGAAGAGCGACTACATCTACAGTGCTGCGGCAATGACGCGGCGCAACTTTTGACAGCGATCCTACGGATCGGGAGAATGAGGGCTCTGTTGCGCACCGATCGCTGCGTGCAACAGAGCCTAGGAAAGCGGAGGGAAAATTGTTTGGATTAGCGAGCTGCCGGACCAGGATCAAGCGGCGGAGTAGAGCACACTCTTAAATTCCGTTGTGGTGCCCATGCCACCGCGGGCCGACTTCGTTGCAAGTGATGAAGTTCTGAACGGGGACTCAATCGTCAAATTCAATGGTGTGTTCGGAAGTACCGCGTTGCCAGTTACCATTGGAATCGCCCACCGCCCAGGAGGATCGGATGTGAACAGTGCGCCGGGTGGCGCGAGCCGGGGGCTGAACAGGCTTGGCCGCGGTTGTGGGGGATGATGTTGTGGGGGCTAACTTGGTCAGTTTTTGCAGCGCAGAGGCAGCTTCCTCTGGCGTTGTGTTGGCGAGCCGGGTCTGCAAAAGTTTCCAGCCCGCGCGCAGGGCCAAACTTGCGGCCCCCGCCAGCAGTGGGAGCGCGGCTTTGCCAAGCACCACCGGTAGGTTGCTACGTTGCGTGGGCAGATCGCGTGCGGCCTCCCCCTCTTCGGCCTGACCATCGTGGCCACAGCTCGGACAGTAGCGTGCAGTCAACGGTCCCCCGGCCCCACACTTGTCACAAATGCGTTGTACAGTTGTCATCAGTTGGCCTCGGTTATCTCTAAAACAGCGCACGAGTCATTGCACTGTTACTTTAACTCAAGTTGCTCCTACTATCTCTGCACGAGAGTGATTACTCGAACAATACCTCCACAATACCTCCATCACGCGCCAGAAGGTAACCAAGGAGCAACTTCGGTTACTTTACATCAATAATTGTAGGATAAATTGTAACATAGGTGGCATAGCCTGTGAATCTGTGCCAACCACAAGGCTGCACTTCTGTATGGGCCAAGGCAACATGGAAACCCGCCATTCACTCGGATGAGATTCGGGGCGAGTGGCGCAACGACTCGGCTCCCCATGCCGA
Organism: Caldilineaceae bacterium; assembly: GCA_965228585.1. Taxonomy (GTDB): domain Bacteria; phylum Chloroflexota; class Anaerolineae; order Caldilineales; family Caldilineaceae; genus JAHBVH01. The sequence goes on along the minus strand of CBDDHX010000001.1, from coordinate 1,332,116 downwards.
AATACACCTCATATCGAAAGCCACACACGAACAAACTGGCTGCCGCAGCAGATTGGCAGCCTACTTGTCTCCACACCGATTACCCATATCGCCAACTTCTGTGTATTATATCTGTACACGATGAAAGCGAATAGCCCGGTGGTATCGGCCGCTCGTGGCTGTCCCACGCCCAACCAATCAAACTTACCCCGCTCGATCTGCAAGGACGCCTGTTTTTAGCGATGCCTGATTCATTACGCCTAGTAGATGGCGGCTACATGCGCCGCCCAGATATCAACCACATAATTCAACATCTGTATAACCTGCGTTGTGTCGAAGTCATTGGCATGAGCAACATTGGCAAGTCGGCGCTGTTGCGGCTGTTGGCCCAGCCCGATGTGTGGACGCAAGAACTGGGCGAGGCGGGCAATGAATTCTTGCCCATCTACGTCGATTGCAATCGCATGTTAGAGCTGAGCGATCATGGCTTCTACGAGCTGATCTTGCGCTGTCTGCAAGAGAGTAGCCCACAGCTGGCTGCCTTGCCCGAGCTCGTTGGTGCCTATGAGACGCTCGTCACCCCAGCCAGTGAATTTCAGGTGCCGCTCAGCTTTAGCCGGGGGCTCACGACTGTGCTGCAATCGACCCGTCGCAAGCTGATTCTGCTCTTTGACGAATTTGATGAACCCTTCTCCAAAATAGATTCGCGAGTGCTGCTCAATCTGCGCGCGCTCAAAGATCGCTATCAGCAGAACCTGGCTTTTGTCACGGCCACCGGACACCCGCTCATCATGCAGCGAACAGATGAACATTGCAGCGAATTTTGCGAACTCTTTAGCCACCAATCATGGTACCTAGCCCCCCTCACCCGCTCGGACGTCGACCGCTTTCTTCGCCGCTATGTCACGTTAAACGAGGTGGATTTCACGAGCGCGGACACCGAATTCATCTACGAATGGGCGGGCGGACACCCACGACTGCTAGAGACGAGTTGCCGCCTCCTCGCCCACCACATCGAGGTCGCAACGGAAGCCGTAACCGACCCACTGGAGCGTTGGCAACTCCACCGCACGGTGGCCCGCCAACTGCGCAGCGACGAAAATGTGCAGATGGAATGCGACAAAATTTGGCAACGCTGCACCGAAGCCGAACAGGCAGAGTTGCTCGGCCTTTTTAGCGCGGATCATCAGCGCGATCCGCAGATCGTCGAGCAGTTGTTGCGGCTTCACCTGCTACTCAAAGCCGAGGGCAAGCCACAATACTTCTGTAACCTGATGGCAGAGTTTGTTCAACGCCGCACGATGCAGAAGAGTGCCACGGCCACCGCGCTCTGGGTTGATGTCGATAGTGGTGAGGTATTGGTGGATGGGACAGCGGTGGATACATTAACCAACCTGGAATATCGGCTCATGCTGTTGCTCTTTCAGAATGCCGATAAGATTATCGACAAATATCAGATCGTCAGCCGAGTTTGGGGTGACGAATATATTGATGATGTGGACGATGCCCGCATTGAAAAATTGGTGAGTCGCCTGCGCCAAAAGATTGAGCAGGATCCAGGCAATCCTCGCTTTCTCACCACGGTTCGCGGGCGTGGCTACCGGTTGGCCACAGATTAAATAGACACCGGATAAATAGATACTGGGCACATGCATGATAGAGCCACAGATTGTGCATATCTGCACAACCAGATTTGGGCCCACAGCCGTTCAACGCTATACTATGATCGATCCTGAAAAATTATGCTGGCTCCGCTTATATGGGCGGAGGAATGGAGCGTGTTGAACTCCATTTCCAGATTTGCAAGCATTCAAGGCTTATGAGGAGATTGCATGATGGCTGATGCCGCTGTGACAACAGCTGAAAATCAAACAGAAGCTGAAAATCGGACAGAGACAGACGAAATTGTTTTTCAAGGCAGTTCCAAGAACATGGCCGTTGCCGTCGCCATGTTTGTAACAGCGGGGCTTGCCTTCTCAATGTCACTGACCGACGCCTACTTTGCCAGCGCCACCGCCTGGACCTTTGTCATCTGGGGTGGATTGTTGATCTATGGCAATCTGATTGATGTCTATCAATCCTATGTGGTAACAAAAGATGCCCTGATCATTCGCAACCCGGTGCGCTTCCTGCAGGCGACCAAAGTTTGGAAGTGGGAAAACGTTCAGCGCATGGATGTGGTCATCAAACGGCTGGATCCCGAATATCGCGATGCAGTCATTCAGGTGCATTACCAAGAACCGGGCGAGATCGTTATTGAACGGGAAGATCGAGCCTATGACCCCGAACTGGCCCGCCTGATTATTGAACGGGCCGGGCTGTCAGCCAGTGGTGACACCTTCGAGGATCTGACCCAACTCCCCAAAACCAAAGGGTCCTATACCTGGCAATAATCGACTGTCGCATCGGCAGCCCAGCGATCGATGGCCAAGCTCGATTGCAAGAGTAAGCTCTAAAATCGGTTTGCATTTCTAGCCACAGTCCCGTAAAATGGACTGTGGCTCTTTTTATGGCCACAACAAGTAGACTGTGGCTCTTTTTATGGCCACAACAGGTAGACTGCCAACTCTATTTGTCAACTTTCTATCGATTCTCACGCTCTTACCCCACTTGCAGGACAGCGATTATGCATACCTTTGAACATACCATCAACCGCTATGGCGGTGTTGAAATTCACCCATCCACGCTGCTTTCTGATCCCAATGATTTTCGAACCCAACTCGAAGCGGCGTTGCAACGGTGGCATCAAGAGGATCTCAAGTTGGTCTGGCTAGAGGTGCCGATCCAGCAAGCAGCCCTGATCCCCGTTGCCGTGGACCGTGGCTTTATCTTTCATCACAGCACTCCAGAACAGTCGACGCTCGTCTATCAACTGGTGCCAGATGCTTTTATCCCTGGCTACGCTTCGCATTATGTTGGTGTTGGGGGTGTCGTCATCAATCAGCAGAATGAGTTGCTGGTAGTGGCCGAACAGTACCACCGCCAGACCAGGCCCCGCTTTTACAAGCTGCCCGGCGGCATGCTCGATCCCGACGAACATGTGGAAACCGCGGTGGTGCGCGAGGTAATGGAAGAGACGGGTGTACAAACTCGTTTCGAGTCGCTGGTCTGTTTTCGCCACTGGCACCGGGCTCGCTTCAACAAGTCCGACATCTACTTCATTGCCCGCCTCACCCCTCTTTCGCACGAGATCACGCGTCGCGAAGGGGAAATTGCCGAATGTCTCTGGATGCCCGTCAACGACTATCTGACCCTGGAATCAGTCAGCGCATTCAACAAAGCTATCGTACAGGCAGCCATGGGCAGCCGTGGCATCTGCACCACCTGGATCGATGGCCATGGCACACCGGAGACCCACGAATTCTATATGCCTAAATTGGAACAATGATCCGTCCCAATCTATTCTATGGCAGATGAGCAATCCGATGGTCGGCCCTGTGGAGCGTTTTTGCAAGGGCAGATTGAGGATAGGGTCATCACTGATAGCTAAACAACGCCATTCCGGTAGACTATTTGCAATCCAAACGAAGGGAAACACATGAGCAAGCCAATTACGATCAAAGATATCAAGGTGATCACTACCCAGCCAGCGGGCAGCCGCCTGGTTATTGTCAAAGTGACCACCTCGGAACCAGGGCTTTACGGGCTGGGCTGTGCCACCTTTACCCAACGCTGGAATGCAGTCGTCACCGCGCTGGAAAAACATCTGATCCCCTTTGCCCTTGGTCGCGATGTTAGCCGTATTGAAGAGTTCTATCGCATGGCCACCGTACACAGCTACTGGCGCAACGGCCCCGTGTTGAACAATGCCATCTCGGGCATCGATCAGGCCCTGTGGGACATCAAAGGCAAAATGGCGAACATGCCTGTCTATGAACTGTTGGGGGGCAAGTGTCGCGAGGCCGCGGCCTGCTATGCCCACGCCAATGGCAGCAGCGTTCAGGAGATCGAGGATAGCGTGCGCGGCTATCTGGAGCAAGGTTACCATCACATTCGCGTGCAGGCGGGTGGCTATGGGGGCCGCGGGGCGAAGGAACGCAAACCCGAAGGTGCACCGAGCGGCGCCTATTACGATCCCAAACATTACATGCGCTCGGCGCTAGAAGCAATTAGCCACGTGCGCAATACCTTTGGCGATGATGTCGAAATTTTACACGACATTCACGAACGGCTGGCCCCCATCGATGCCGTGCAATTTGCCAAGGATTTGGAGCAGTACAAACTCTTCTTCCTGGAAGATGCCCTGGCCCCGGAAGACAATGCCTGGTTCGAGCGCATTCGCCAACAGTGTGCCACGCCCCTGGCCATGGGCGAGCTCTACAACAATCCACAGGAATGGCAGTATCCGGTGGAGAACCGTCTCATCGACTTCATTCGCATGCACGTGAGCCAGATGGGGGGCATCACCCCGGCGCGCGCCGCGGTGCTCTTTGCCAACATGTACAATGTGCGCACCGCCTGGCATGGCCCGGGCGACACCTCGCCGGTGGGCCACGCCGCCAACCTGCACCTCGATCTCTGGGCCCCCAACTTTGGGATCCAGGAGTGGTGCCGCTTCCCGGAACATGTTTACGAGATCTTCCCCGGCTTGCCCGAAGTGCGCAAGGGGTACATGTATCCCAATGACAAACCGGGGCTGGGCATTGACATTGACGAAGAGCTGGCAGCCAAATATCCGTGTGAAGATACGATTGAAGAGTGGACGCAGACTCGCTGGCCCGACGGTAGCCCCGCGCGGCCATAGGTGCAGTGGCATTTCAGTGGCATTACGGGTGGCAGCATGGTAGGGCCAGGGAAGCGACGTTGCGGCCTTTGAACCATGCTAGCCTTCCCTGCTCTCTTGCCCACCTTTTCAGTAACTCGCCTGTAACGACTGACCTCTATAATGCTGAGTTTGTTGGCGATGATGCCAACCTTTATTCCCCAGATCATTTGGAGGTTTGTGATGTATAACGATGCAATGTTAGAAGTTTCAAAGAGTCGGCAGGCAGACATTCAGCGCGAGGTTGAGCAAGCGCGACGTGGCATGGGCTACGATGGTGCAACGGTCAGAGCAGAGCGTGCTTTGCCCAATTGGGTCAACCAGTTGCTTCAGCGCCCGGTCTTTCGCAAGGCAAAACGCAACAACTCGCAGCAGCATGTGAATTAGTTGCCACGTGTCAACGACAATCCAAAACAGGGGTTGCAAAAAAGTCGCAGCCAGCCTGTAAATGAAACAAAACAACAACAAGCGGCCCCACATTGGTAGTATGCCAGTGTGGGGCCGCTTGTTTGTGGAATCTGTTTGCCAGTGGGCAATCTCTTCTATCGCTCGGCCAACAGGTAGAGCAGTTGGCCCGACCAAGTGACCGTTTGGTTCAACAATTGGCGTTCAAAGAGCGCGTGCAGCGCCGCGACCTCGTCGGGCTGCAGGAATGCGGCGAGGCGTTCCCCATAGCTGGGGCGGGCACCATCCGCGCTGGGCGCAAACCAACGCTTGATCACCGCGGCCGAAATCTGAAATTGCGTCTCATCGTCTGCCACCTGCACAGTGGTGCGATAGCCTGCCTCGGCAAAGATTGTTTGCAGTGTTTTGGCGTCCCAGTTTACCAGGGGATCATGCTCATCCGCATAGATCGCTTCTTCGGCTTGGCGAACCCGCGCAACCAGATCGTCAGTCGCCCCCTCGGACGTCGAGTCCTTGGCTAGCTCCGCAAGATCGACCAGCGCGTAAAGCCGCTGCGTGTGACGGGGCACGCGCTCGGCCAGACACAGTCGCCCACCGGGGGCCAGACAGGTGGTCAACAATGCCGCAATGGCCCCTTTCTCTGGCTCATTCAACAGTGCGTTGTAGCCAATCAGCGCGTCGAATTGCAGTGGATCTCCCTGGGTCATGGCTTGCAACGCCAACAGCTCTGGCAACTCCGGCAGCTCGCCCTGCAAAATAATCGGCCGCTCCGGCTCGGCAAGGCGATCGGCCAACTGACGCAGCGCCTCCGCCTCCCGTTGCGCGCGAGCCAACGTGTAGACGCCCCCTTCCGGAACACGCCGCAGCGCCTCCCACGTCAACAGACCACTGCCCCCCTTGAGATCGAGCACCAGCCCGTGGCGGGGCAACCGCGCCCGCGCCAGCAGCTGATCGCGCATGGCCGCCAACCGCTCCCCCGTGTTGGAGATGGTGCGCTGCAGCCACCGTTCGCGAGCCGGATCATCGGGCGAGAAGGTCAGCACATCCACGGGGCTTTCGCCGCGCTGTTCCACTTCGAGCATCGCGGCCAACTGGGCCTCGCGACGTTGGGCCACCTCCGTCTGGATGCGCGCTTCATAGCCTTGGTCCGAGGGTTGATAGAAGACTTTGCCCTGCAAAGAAGCGGGCAGATACTGTTGTGCCACCCAATGATCCCGATAGGCGTGAGGATAGAGATAGCCTTCACCGTGGCCAAAGCCCTCTTTGTCCCGGTTGCCGTCGCGCAGGTGGTTGGGCACACCGCTGTCTGCCTCACGCCGCACCTGTTCCAGCGCATCGAAAAAGGCAAAAGCCGTGTTCGATTTCTTGGCGGTGGCCAGATAGAGCGCGGCGGTGGCCAGATGAAAACGCCCCTCGGGCATCCCCACCTGTTCAAAGGCCGCGGCACAGGCCGTCACCACCTGAATCGCATTGGGATCGGCCATGCCCACGTCCTCGCCCGCAAAGATCAACATGCGCCGAAAGATATAGCGAGCGTTCTCACCCGCGTAATCCATCTTCGCCATCCAATAGATGGCGGCATCGGGATCGCTGCCCCGCAAACTTTTGATGAAGGCGCTAATCGTGTCGAAATGATAGTCGCCTTCCTTGTCATAGAGCACGGCCCGACGCTGGATCGATTCTTCGGCAATGGCCAGGGTAATGTGGCGCGCGGCTGCGTCTCCAACAGCAGCGGTGGGTGATGCCCCCTCATCGGTCGTCTCGACTGCCAGTTCCAGCGCGTTCAGCACGGCCCGCGCATCGCCATTGGCCACTTCCACCAAATGTTCCAGCGCGTCCTCGTCAATGGTCACGGCGAGCTCGCCATAGCCCCGCTCCGAATCGGCCAACGCCTGCTCGATGATCCGGCGCAGGTGCGCTTTGGTCAGGCCGGTGAGCTGAAAGATGCGGCTGCGGCTGACCAGTGCTTTGTTCACCTCGAAATAGGGGTTTTCCGTGGTGGCGCCCACGAGGATCACGGTGCCATTTTCCACCCACGGCAAGAGCGCGTCTTGCTGGGATTTATTGAAGCGATGAACTTCATCGACAAAGAGGATCGTGCGCTGATTGTACATGCTCGCCCGCTCTTGGGCCGCGGCCGTCGCTTCGCGAATATCTTTCACACCAGCCAACACCGCGTTCAGGGCAATGAAATGCGCACGCGTGGTGTTGGCAATCACTTGAGCCAACGTTGTTTTCCCGGTACCCGGGGGGCCGTAGAAGATGAGGCTGCCCAACTGATCGGCTTGGATGGCGCGGCGTAACAGGCGACCGGGGCCGATGATGTGCTCCTGGCCGATGTATTCGTCGAGGGTGCGGGGACGCATGCGCGCGGCCAATGGCGCTGTTTTTTGCAGCCGTTCCTGGTGAGCTTGTTCAAAGAGTGTCATGGTATAATCTTACGCCAAAAGCCCCTGCATTGCCAAAACAAAACCATTTTTGCTCATTGGCAGAAAGTGACGAAAGTAGCGGCTTTTCACCGCTGCCAACCGTGTAATATCGCGGGGAGCGGTACGTTGCACGCCACGCTAGCCACTGGTTCTACCTCATCACATTCCCGAACAACAATCTCACCTCAACAACAGAAAGAGCACCCATGACAAACGAGCAGACCATTGCAACCTGGCTCAGCCGTCTGATCCAGATTCCCAGCGTCTCACCGGCACAGGCAGGAGCACGCGCGGGCACGCCCGGCGAAGCGGCCATTGCACAACAGCTAGCCACCTGGTTTCAGGATTTGGGGGCCGACGTGCACATAGATGAAGTGTTGCCCAATCGCCCCAACATCTACGCGATCTGGCGCGGTGGCAGCGAGCAGTGGCGCGCAGTAGAAGTGCACACCGATACCGTTGGCGTGGAACAGATGATGGGCGATCCCTTTGCCGGGACAATTGACAACGGCGCGGTCCATGGTCGCGGTGCAGTCGATAACAAGGCAACGTTGGCCATTCTGTTGGCGCTGTTGGAGGCATGGCAAGCGCAAGGGATCGCCCCAACGACCAATCTACTCGTGGCCGCCACCGTCGATGAAGAGGTGGGCACGGCGGGCGCGCCCGCGGCGGCAACGTGGCTGCAAAAAGAAGGCATTGTGATCGACCAGATGATTGTGGCCGAGCCAACGCTCTGCCAGCCGATACACGGCCACAAGGGCGTGGTGCGATTGGCTTTCACCGTTCGCGGCACGGCCGCGCATTCATCGCAGCCCCACCTGGGCCAAAATGCCATTGTGGGCGCGGCGGCCATTGTCCACGCGCTGCAACGGGAGCAGGAACGGCTGCAACAGCTGCCGTCCACCGCGCTGGGCAATCCCATGCTAACGACAACGCTCATAGAAGGCGGCACCGGGATCAACGTTGTGCCGGATCGCTGCACCCTCTCGGTCGACCGCCGCGTGGTCGATGGCGAAGATGCCGCAACCGTTGCCACGGCAGTGCAACAGATGGCTGAATCGGCAACATCTCTGCCAGTGGCGACGACGGTGCTGACGGAAATCGACGCGTTTTACCAGCCCCCAGAGAGCCAATTGGTGCAGCAGTTGGGAGATTGGGCGGGCAGCGCTGCGACAGTGGCCCCCTACGGCACCAATGCCTGGGCCTATCGGGATGTTGTGCGGGCGTGTGTGGTCTTTGGCCCCGGCTCGATTGAGCAGGCGCACGGCAGGGAAGAGTGGGTCTCGCTTGCCGAATTGGAGCGGGCCGCGACTATCTACGACAAATGGCTACGCGAATCCGTGGGGTAAAAGAGGCGGCAGGAAGGGCTGCCACAGTGCTCGAACGGTTTCTGTGGCAGCATGGTTGCACAACCGCGTACTATTCCGTCACCCCGGCAAGCGTGAGTTCGGCGGCACGGTGACAGCTGACGTAGTGGTTTGGTTCCAGCTCAATGAGGGCAGGTGATTCGGTCTTGCAACGATCCACCGCGTATTGACAGCGCGGATGAAAGTAGCAGCCCGCTGGTGGATTGGCCGGATCCGCAACATCGCCTTCGAGAATGATCCGCTGTGAACGCAGCCGTGGATCGGGCTTGGGCACGGCAGAGAGCAAGGCCTCGGTGTAGGGGTGCTTGGGGTTCTCGAAAAGCTTGGTCGTCTCGGCCACTTCCACAATTTTGCCAACGTACATCACCGCCACCCGATCGCTCACGTGCTTCACCACGCTGAGATCGTGGGCCACAAAGAGGAAGGAGAGATCCAGATCGTCCTGCAGATCGAGCAGCAAATTGAGGATCTGGGCCTGTACCGACACATCGAGCGCGGAGACTGGCTCGTCGGCGACAATGAGGGCCGGACGCAGCGCCAGCGCACGGGCGATGCCAATGCGTTGCCGTTGGCCACCGCTGAAAGCGTGGGGATAGCGATTCATGAATTCGGGCGGTAGCTGCACCATTTCGAGCAACTCTTCCACCCGATCCTGCCGTTCGCCGCGGTTCTTGATGCCATTGACCAGCAGCGGTTCGCTGATGATCTCCATGATCGTCATGCGTGGATTGAGCGACGAAAAAGGATCCTGAAAGATCATTTGCAGTTGACGGCGGGCGGGCCGCAACTCGCCCTTGCTCAGGTGGGCCAATTCGAGCACCCGATCATTGGCCATGCGAAAGTTGATCTCGCCCGCGGTCGGTTTGAGCGCACGCAAAATGCAGCGTGACGTCGTGGTCTTGCCACAGCCACTCTCACCCACCAGCGAAAGGGTTTCGCCATGATTGATGTGAAAATTGACATCGTCGACCGCGCGCACGTGGCCAACCACCCGGCGCAAGAGACCGGAGCGAATGGGAAAATGTTTTTTCAGGCCCTTGACCTCGAGCAGTCGGCCTTTATTCAATCCACGTGTGGATTGGTGAACAGATGCTTCTGTAGATGCTGAGACGGACAAAATCCTAACCCCATTTATCATGAAAAACGGTCTTGACAACAACGCGATCGCGGTTGGGCTGACGCTGTGCTCCTACTCCTCATAGAGAAAGCAGCTGACGATCTGGCGCTCATTCACGGCTTTGGGCTCCGGTTCCTCCACATCACATTTGCCCGCCATAAATTCGGGGCAACGGGGATGAAAAGGGCAACCGACGGGCCGATTGTATGGGTGGGGAATTGAGCCGGTGAGCGTGGCTAGCTTGGTACGTGGTTTGGCCAAAATACTGGGGATCGACTTGAGCAGCAGCTGAGTATAGGGATGTTTGGGCTCGTGAAAGATCTCATCGACCGGCCCCTGTTCAACGACACGCCCCAGGTACATTACCACCACGTCGTCGGCCATCTCGGCAATGACCCCCATGTCGTGGGTGATCAGCATGATCGAGAGACCCCGTTCCGCTTGCAATTGGCGCAACAGATCAAGCACCTGGGCTTGTGTGGTCACATCGAGCGCGGTGGTCGGTTCATCGGCAATTACCACGCGCGGATCGCTCGAAAGCGCCATTGCAATCATTACCCGCTGCCGCAGGCCACCGGAGAGCTGAAATGAATACTCATCGATGCGCCGTTCTGGCATTGGAATGCCCACCATGCGCAAGAGATCTATGGCCCGTTCGCGTGCTTCTTTACGGCTCAGGCTGCTGTGCAGCCGGATCGCCTCGATCATCTGGTTGCCAACGGTGTGAAACGCACTAAACGAGGTCATTGGCTCCTGAAAGATCAGGGCCACTTCGCCCCCACGAATCGAACGGATCTCGCGGCCTTCGTCGTCGAGTTTGGCCAGATCGATCTCGTTGGTGTGGCCATTCTGCCGGCGGCGCAACCAGATCTCGCCCTCTTCAATACGCCCCCCCTGTTCAACAATGCGCAGAATGGAGCGCGCGGTCACGCTTTTACCACAGCCACTCTCACCCACGATCCCCAATGTCCGGCCGGGGTGCACATCAAAGCTGACGCCATCGACGGCACGCACAATGCCTTCGTCCTGGTGAAAGTAGGTCTTTAAATTTTTAATCGAAAGAATCGGTTGAGAAGAAGTTGTCATTACACTCTATTTCAGTAAACCTCTGTGTGTAAGCAAGAAATCATGGTAACGTTGCCCAATGGTGGACGTGCGCATGAGAGCGTGCTCACGCCACAAGCACGGTCTATTTGTTTTCTCCAGTAGCAAGTCTCTAGCTCGGCAAGGTCATTGCGCGCAAGTCGCAACGGGTCCCAGCCGTGCGAGTGGTGGATCAACCATAGGGATCCGCGGCATCGCGCAAGCCATCACCGAGAAAATTAAACGCCAGCACAGCAATGATCACCGGCACTGCCGGGTAGAGCAGCCAGGGTGAGATGGCGACCGCCTGTACATTTTGGGCATCTTTCAGCAGCACGCCCCAGCTAATGGCCGGTGGCCGCAGCCCCAATCCCAGGAAACTCAGCGCGGTTTCAGCAATGATCATCGAAGGCAGAGCCAGCGTGGTGGCCGCGATGATGTGGCTGAGAAAAGAGGGAACCATGTGCCGAAAAATGATGCGGAATTGTCCGGCCCCGGCCAACTCCGCCGCGGTGACGAAGTCTTCGGTGCGCAGCGACAGGAAGCGGCCGCGGACCACGCGGGCCAGGGTTGTCCAACCGATGACACCGAGGATCAAGACGATGATAAAGTAGACGCGCTCGATTGGCCACGACGACGGCACTGCCGCGGCCAGCGCCATCCACAGCGGGATGGTTGGCACGGAGCGCACGATCTCAATGAGGCGCTGAATCACATTATCGACCGCCCCCCCATAAAGTCCGGAAAGACCGCCCAGCATAATGCCCAGGAAGAGACTCAGAGCCACGCCAGCCAACCCAATGGTGAGTGAAAGGCGGGTAGCAATCATCAAGCGCGAAAAGAGATCACGCCCAAGTTTGTCCGTGCCCAACAGAAAGAGACTCTCTTCCACCGCGGCATCTTCCACCCCGATCAGGTGGCGATTGGTGGCGAACAAGCCAAACAGCTCATATTCGTACCCTTCGGCAAAGAAGACCAATGGCACCTTTTGGTCGGGATCAGGTTTGTAAACTTTCTTGAAAGTCTTCATGTCCCGCTCGCCAACCACGGGATGCACGTAAGGCGCGAACTCACCTTCATCGAACCAGTGGATCGGCTGTGGCTCCAGCAGCAACAACTCGGCGTTGTCCTTCAGCGGATCCGAATAGGCAAAGAAATCGGCAAAGATGACGATGGTGTAAAAGAAGATGAGCACCAACGCAGAAAAGAGTGCCATGCGATGTTTGCGAAAACGCCACCACATGAGCTGCCACTGTGTCGCCACCATAATGCGACTGGCCACGGCGGTCTCATCGCCCGTCTGTGGCGAACCACTGGGCGGTGATTGGTCCTGTCCCGCGACGGGTAACTGTTCAACAGCTTCTGTCATAACAAATCCTCAAATCCTGAAACAGCACCACAATTGATGAACTGTCCAGCATGAACCAACTAATTACTACCTTCCATACCATGGCGAATGCGGGGGTCAATCCACATGAGCAACAGATCCGAGATAAAGGTACCGACCACCGTCAACACCGCCAACATGAGCAGAATCGTCCCCGACAAGAAGAGATCTTGTGCGATCAACGCTTTGTAGAGCAGCGGCCCCACGGTGGGCAAGCTGAGCACCAGCGAGACGATGATGCTGCCCGAGACCAAAAACGGGAAAATATAGCCAATGGTGCTGGCGAAGGGGTTCATGGCCGCGCGCACCGGGTACTTTATGATCACCCGGGTTTCAGCCAATCCCTTGGCCCGGGCGGTGACGACGTATGGCTTGCGCAATTCGTCGAGCAGATTCGCCCGCAAAATGCGTACCACTTCGGCCATCCCTGCCATCCCGATGATAATTGCGGGGACCGGCAGATGCTTGATCATGTCCCAAATCTTGGCCCAGCCCCACGGCTCCATGCTCATGCCCGGCGAGAAGAGACCGCCAATATTTTGAGCATTGAAATACTTAAAGCTCACATAGAGCAGAATGAGGGCCAACATGAAATTGGGAATCGCAATCCCCACGAAGCCGAGGAAGGTAAAGAAATAGTCGCCAACCGAATATTGGCGCACCGCGGAATAGATGCCAATCGGTAGTGAGACGATCCAGATAAAGAAGACCGCGGCCAATGAAATGACTACAGTGATGAGCATGCGGTCGCCAATTACTTCGCGAACGGGGCGGTTGTACTCCATTGCCATGCCATAATTGCCTTCGAGCATCAACCCCATCCACTTCATATATTGCACGTACATCGGTCGATCCAGCCCATACTGTTGGCGCAGGGCATCGGCCTCTTCCTGGCTGAGCACAGTGCCAGTCGATTGTAGTGCGGCAATATAGGAGGTGACAAAGTCGCCGGGGGGCAACTGGATCACCACGAAGCTGATAACGGTTGCCGCCCAGATGGTTAGCAACCCAGCGAGAAAGCGACGGATAATATAAGAGACCATGGGAATTGTTAACTCTTTACGGGAAGACGGGTAATGGACACTGGGTCTGCTCCAACTGGAGCTAGAGACCAGTGAACCACTACCCGTCATCTATTCAACGACGCTCACGTCCCAGAAGCGTGATTGGGAAGAACCATGTAAGGTTGGAACAAGCCAAATCACCTTGCTGGTACGTGGGCTTTCAACGAGAGCGTTGCTATTCACTACGATTGCTCACTGCCTACCGATCTGCTACTCGTCAATTTCTGTGAAGTAGAAGGTTGAAGGCCGCGAGATATTGGGCGTTTGGCCAGCCTGAATGTTGAATTGGCGGCTGGGGATGTTACCCAGGTTGTTCTTGGCAACCCGCACACCCATAAACGCACCGGACTGACCCACCGTACCGATCTGCCAGACACCATCGGTGATGATGCGCCAGATCTCTTGGCCGATTTCGATGCGCTCTTCCGGCGTTGCTTTCAGCCCCTGGTCAAAGAGATCGATGACCTGCAACACTTCTTCATCCGTCGGCTCAACGCCCTGGCTACCACCGCTCGAATACCAGGTGCCGTAGCCGGGACCGGTACCCGAAAGGTTGGTCACGGGAATCGCGTGGTAGGGATAGAGGAAGAGTTCATCTGTGCCATCGTTCTGCCAGAAGAAGATTTGCAGTTGATTCGAGTCGCGCAACTGCGTATTCAACCCACGTTCCTGCTCCACCACATTGACGAAGATCCCCACATCGGCCCAGTCATCCCGGATCAGCTCGGCAACCTGGGTGAATTGAATGAAGGCGGGCACGGGATTCAGCTCCAAAACCAGCCGCTCGCCATTGTCAGTGCGCAGGCGATAGCCATCCGCATCCTTCTCGGTCAGGCCCGCGGCATCGAGCAGTTCGTTGGCTTGCTCAATATCGGGTTGGCTGGGTGACCAAAGTTCGCGATATTCGGGTCCCGGGTTAAAGGGCGAGCTTTCCGCCACCACCGCGGAGCCTTCGGTGCCAATGCCCAGGAAGACAACTTCATTGATGGCATTGCGATCGATGGCCAGCGAGAGCGCACGGCGGAACTCTTTGTTCATGAGCCACTTGGCGATCTCTTCATCGTCACGATAGCTCTGGTTGATCTGGAGGCCAGCATCGGCGCCATGTTGGGCCGGATCGAGGCTAACCGTGTAGTTGCCCTGTTCTGCATTTTCCAACAGCACAGGCAGATTGGCCAGCGAAACATGGCGCGCCTGATAATCGTACTCACCGGCAATGGCCCGCAGGTTCAGCACTTCCAGATCTTCGGCCAATGTCATGGAGATGCGGTCGATGTAAGGCAGTTGGTTGCCTTCTGTGTCCACCCCATAGTAGTAGGGATTGCGTTCGAGCACCCAGTTATCGGTGGTGATCGGGTTTACCGTCTTCCACGGCGTCAGCACCGGCAGATCCGGGTTGCGTTGCCACGTGTTTTTGTCTTTAAAGAGATTCACCCAGTTGTCAAAGCCCTCTTCTTCCACCAAGGCGTCCAGTGCATCGGCATCGGCAAAATCGGGGTGGAACTGCTCCAGATAATGGGCCGGGGCATAGCCGCCATAGGCCGTTGCGCCAAAGATGGCGTGACCACCAAAGACATTGACCGACGCGCCCAAGACTTCGAGGAAGAGACTATTTTCAAATGGGAAGGTAAAGCGAATGGTATATTCGTCGGGCGCTTCCATGGTGGCGCCTTCGTCGACATTAAAGAAGGGTGAACGGACGGGCACCAGCTCTTCGTTCATGTACATGTGCTCGAACCAGAACATGGCATCCGCAGAAGTAAAGGGAGTACCGTCGGACCATTTCACACCCTCGCGCAGGTGCAGAATGATCTCTTTGCCCCCGTCATTGACTTCCCAGCTCTTGGCCAGGTTGGGCACCACTTCGGGGAAATTTTCGGCATCCCAAAAGACAAAGCGATCGCCACCGGCAACGCGGTGGCCATTCTGGCCATCAGCCGGGCCGGTAAAGCCGCGGCGCCAGGTGCCACCATATTGGCCAATCTCGTGCACCGGCTGGATCACCAGCAGATCCGACTGCACGGGCAGGCGCTCGGCCAGCGCGGGCAGATCGCTCATTTCGTCCAACATCGGTGCCTGTGCGAACTCAGTGGGGAACTGGCTCTCATCCGTAATGATCTCCGGCCCCTCAATGGTTCCAATGAGCGGATTGTCAGACTCTTCTTCGTCTGCGGCTTCTTCTGAGGCTTCTTCGTCTGTGGCTTCCTCCGCTGCCGGTTCTTCTTCAGCAGCATCCTCTTCAGCTGGGGCTGCTTCTTCAGCTGGGGCTGCATCTTCAGCTGGGGCGCTGGATGAACCGCCACCACAGGCGGCGAGCACCATACTGAAGATAATCAGCAGTGAGACCAAGGTCAGCGATAGGCGACGCTTTTTCACGGGACTCCTCCTTGTTGAATTGGTTAGAAATCTGTTGGTTCCGGGGTGAGTGAAATCGATACCAACACAGATGCGATGGACGCACCAGTTCCACAGTCATCAGGTTGATTGTTGACGGGCATTGATTAGGTAGATCGACTGTGGTTGCAACACAACGTCTGTGCTGCAACCAGGCGCATAATCCCGCGCGCCCATGGGGAGAATACAGCAACAGAGAGTCAATTGTAGCAGAGTGAAGTATCGAAGGGGAGCGTAACATAATGGGCAGGTAAAGTCAAAACTTTACACGCTGAATTTGGTTTAGTGAACAGCTCTGTAGCCAGCGTCAAATCGGCCAATTGTTTGACCCATGAAATGGTTACAGACGGAGCACAGAGCGAGAAGAAACGTCGAGATGGGAAACGTTCACAGCTTCACTTCGTAAAGAAACGGTCCAGGTTTGGCAAGATTCGTGTCAAGGTTGGGGGCTAGCGCCCAGCTATACTCCCATTGATAGAGCAACAGCAACATGAGTTATGCAATCGGTATTGTGTCTCAAAAGACCACCGCGCTGTGCACCGCCACACACCACCACTCACCCAATCCTGCTATAATTCATGACACCGAGACAGAATCACAGCAAGACAGAATCACAACAAGACAGAATCACACCAAACACAAGCGCACATTCACCATACATCAACGCTCGATCAACGCACCCGTGCGAAACTCATCATCAGACAACAAGATACCAGAACAGATGGCACATGTAACCAGTATCTCACGGTTACACCAGTATCTTACGGTAACAAGTGGAGAAGCTTGACTCATCTCACCATCAGAAACAATTGATTCCTGCGGTTGAAGTCAATCTCCTTTGTCACATAAATTGCACCGGCCACAGAGCCCAGAACATCGCCCGTCCCCCTGGTGATGTTCCCCCGCTCGGTGACACGATGTAAATGCAAACAGCAAGAGCATGGCCCACGCGACCTGCTCTGGCGCCAGAAAACACGAAGGGCCGGTCTTGCCGACGGGCCCTTTCGTGATCTTTGGAGTAGTTGCTCCTCAACAAGTTGCCAAAGGTTATCGGGCTTCCCTCAACAGACGATCCAATGTCTGCCCCAAGATCCACTCCTGATCTGCAGCCGGGACAAACGTACAATGGGTGCGAAATGCCTCCAGCGCATGCTGATAGGTCATTGCCTTGCGCACAACGGGATAATCACTGCCCCAACACATGCGATGGGGGCCAAAACGTTCGTAGAGCGCCCGGATCACCCAATGTGTATCGCTATAAGGGAAGCCCCACTGTACGGTCGAACAGTAGTGAAAACCAGAGAGTTTGATGTAAATGTTCGGCAGCGCAGCCGAGTCCAAGATCGCTTGCAGGTTGGGGTGGGGCGGTGCTTCGTTGGCTCTTGCCCCGGCGAGATGGTGACAGAGAATCGGCATGGATGGAAAACGCTCCGCCACCTTGCGGATCGCGGGTTGGTGTGCTGGTCGGCCGGCGATGCTGGCAATCAGGTTGTAATCAGCCGCGACCTGGAAGAAAGCGTTGCCCTCGTCACCATAGAGCCAGGCACCGTCATCATCGGCGCGCAGATAGTGGGTAAAGCCCTTGATGGGCCACCGCTCGGCAATGGCACGCAAGCGCTCCGCGGCCCCGGGTGTGTGATAGGTGTCGGACCACGAGCAATCCACATCCGGGAATTGATGGAGGCGGTCCGCGTGTTGCGCGGCAACGTCGGCAATATACTCGTTGTTGTTGGGGTTGTGGTCGATCTGCGCGCAGATGATCACGGCTTGATCAACGCCATTGCGATCCATCTCATGCAGCAGTTGCTCCACCCGCCCGCGCGATTCAGGATCGGGCACGGAGGGCTGATAGGGCCAATAGGTCCAGGCGTGACAGTGGCTATCAATAATCATGGTCGGCTCCTTACCAATTGGTGTATGATCCATCGCGGCGGCGCAGATGGGGGGCTTCCCAGAGCTTCAACTCCTGTTGCTGGATCAATTCCTCGTTGACTTCGATGCCCAGCCCCGGCGTATCGAGCACGGGAAAACGGGTGCCGTCGAGCATGGGTTGGGTGGGGAAGATATCGGGATCGGAGAAGCGCCCCGGTTCGGTCGGGGAGACACGCACTTCGAGCCAGGCAAAATTGGGCACAGCCGCGGCCAAGTGGACCGTCGCCGCGGTGCAGACCGGCCCCAGTGGGTTGTGAGGCATGAGGTCGATGTAGTGGGCTTCGGCCATTGCCGCAACCTTCATCGATTCGGTCAGGCCACCGACGTTGCAGACATCAATGCGCGCGTAGTTGGTGATTCCCCGCTCGATGTAGGGCAGGAAATGCCACTTGCTGGAGATCTCTTCGCCAATCGCAAAAGGCACGGGGGTCAGCTTGCGCAGGGCTTCGTACGCCTCGGGTGTCTCGTCACGGATCGGCTCTTCGAGAAAATCGAGCGTCCCCGCGGGCATGCGCTGACAAAAGGACGCGGCTTCGGCCACGGTCAAGCGGTGGTGGTAGTCAATACCCAGGACTACATCTGGCCCCACGGCCTCGCGCAGTTGTGTCAGATAGCGTGCGGTGACACCGATCGACTCCCACGGCTCCCAAACATTTTCGTCCGCGCCTTTCTGATCCGCGCCATAGTTGTCGGTCGATGTATAGTTCGGGGTCGTTCGGATCACATTCCAGCCGGAACTGGTCAACAGTTCGGCCTTTTCGATCAACTCTGCGGCCGATGGCGCGGACATGGTGGCAAAGCAGGGCACAAAGTCGCGTTGTTTGCCGCCGAGCAGCTGATAGACCGGCACGCCAAGAGCCTTGCCAGCAATGTCATAGAGCGCGATGTCAATGGCCGAGATCGCGGCGGTGAGGACGCGGCCGCCCTCGAAATATTGGCTGCGATACATCTCTTGCCAGAGCGCGCCCACGCGCATGGGATCGCGACCAATGAGAAATTCGCGGTAATGTTGGACCGCGCCAGCCACGGCTAATTCACGGCCGGAGAGTCCAGATTCGCCCCAGCCATAGATGCCTTCGTCGGTTTCAATCTTCACCAAGCATTGATTGCGGTGCCCAACCCAGACGGGGTAGCACTTTACCTCGGTAATTTTCATGTGTAGAGAGCTTTCGGTTGCGAGGAGGATAGTTTGTATGTAACGTTGTCACAATTTGATTTGACAGCAGCGTGCGGCCGCTCACCAATCGCCGGCGTACGCCAACGAGGTCTCGCCGACCTGCTGCTGGTGCCAGGCGTAGTGCAGCGCAACCAATTGGCGCAGATGCAACAGATCATGCGCGGCCCAGTTGACCAAGAAATCTTGGGCGGTGAGGGTAGAGCCGTCTGAACGGACCCACGTGGCAGACCAGTCGGGATCGCGCAGGTTGTGTAGCCAGGCCACGGATCGATCGCGTTCCTGGAGGAAGCTCTGCAGCGAGGGCACGAGCGCGCGCTCGTTGTACGCACGTGCCGTTACCCAGCCTTGCGGATCAATGGGCGGCGCTTCTTCACCTGGTTTGTGCAGCAGATGATCGATCCGTGGCCGAAAGTCTTCCCGCTCCTCGTCAGAGAGATGGTTGACAACTTCCAATATCGACCATTCCTCGGCACTCGGTTTCCAGCGCGCCTGTGCCAACGTGATCGGCTCGACCAGTGTTCGAATCGTCTGTGCCTGTTCGGTCAATTTACGCGCAACCGCAACATGGTGCATGGGTTCATCCTTTCAACTGCGCGAGATAGGTAAGGCTCTGCCGTATGCGCGCTTCGGGATCATCGCCGCCGCGAAATTCGAAGCAGTAGGGGAAGGATTGGGGCAGCTTGCCCAACGCAGTAAAGATTGCGGGCAGCGGTAACGTGCCGGCCCCCAAATGGATCGGCGGATCGCCCGCGGTCGCTGTTTTGTCTTTGATGTGGGCATAGACGGCACGGTCACCCACGGTTTCGATGGCTTCGACAACATCCTGTTCATGCTGGGCATAATTACCAATGTCGAGATTCGTGCCCAATGCGGCGTGGGGAATCAGCTCGAGCACGCGCTGAATCTCGTGCAATTTGCCACCGGGCATGCCCACGTAATTTTCCAATGCAATCACAATATGCTGTTCTTCGGCATAGCGCACCACGGCCCGTGCCGCGTCCCAACGCGCGTCATTGTCATCCGCTGGTGCCGGCCCCTGAAAGACGCGCAGAATGGGTGAACCCAACGCGCTGGCCGCATCGATATCGTGGTGCAGCAATTGTTGACCCCGCTCGTCGTCGCTAAAGAGCGTCACGTGGGTGGCGTAGGCCACTAGCAGACCGAGTGCTTCCGCTTTTTCGCGGGCGGCCCCAAGCTCTTGTTGCCAGTTGGGCCAGCTTTCGCGGCGCAACTCCACCCCATCGGCGCCCAGCCGGTGCGCGGTTTCAATGACGTCGAAGACGCTTTTGGTTCCTGCTTTCAACGCATCCTCAAATTGCATCACCGAAATCAGGATGGGGTGCTGAGGTGCAGCGGCGGATGGTGACATTGGTCGTCCTTTCTTCTGTGCGGCTTGGGATATTTCAATCAGGTGGCCGCGTATTGATAGCTCCTGAAATTCTCCACGTCGACGTAGCTGGCTGGCGGTACGGTGCGCACCGCAACCGAATTTCAGGCTGGGCTCTCATGCTTGGCAAAATCCAGTTGGTTCCGTTGATACGGCGTCGCTAGCCGCACGTCACCAGAGGGTGATGATCCGCTCTTCGCCCGCGCGCAGCTTGGCGCGATTGGTCGCCAACGCTCGGATCACCGAGATCAGGGCGATTGCGCCGTAGCAGATGTAGGGCCAGGGTGCCTCCCGGTTGAGGCCCAACACCAGAAAGAGCGAGAACGCGCCCGCGCCCACCATAAATGTGCCGACCGATGCCATGCGCGTCCACCAGATGGCAAACGCGCCGATCAGCCAGACCATGCTGCCAATCAGTGGCGAGAGCATGAAGGTGGTGGCGGCAGAAGTGATTCCACCTGCACCGCCCTTCCAGCCCATGAAGATGGACCAATTGTGGCCAATGATGGCTGCTCCTCCGGCCAGCGCTTCGGCCAGGTGTAGCGCCAACAGTCGCGCCGTCGCCTCATCAACGCGCATGCTGTCCGGTTCGGGGAAGAAGGTGTAGTAACAGAAGCGGATCAGCCCAATGGCGACGGCACCTTTGATGGCGTCGCCAATGAGTGTGGGAATGGCCGCCTTGAGGCCGGCCGCGCGCCAGACATTGGTGGTACCGGTGCGTCCGCTGCCCACCGTACGCACATCCACCCCATAGATCCGACAGATGAGCAGACCCACGGGCAGCGCGCCCAGCAAATATCCGACAATGATGGCAAGTGGTATGAGCAACCAAATCATGTAGAGAATTCCATGTCGCTGGTTCCATTCCGGGGAACGGTTGAGGTTTTTCTGGATAGACGCGCGCAGTGGGTGCGTTCTGGTGCAACTCAGTTCAGGCACGCTGTCACAGCGGATGAAGAGAACGACCGGCCATCACCTACAGTTCCGGTCGCAAATTGCGCTGTCGGTGCAATGAATACAACTCAGCTACTTTGCGGATGACGCTAGCCTTGCGGTGCAGCTGTATTTTTGCGGGATAAGAGCGGAATCGGGCCCTTTGGTTTTTGTGCGGCTGGGGGCACGGCTGGCCCATTGACCAGCGCTCCCTGCATGTTCAGCTCTGCCTGAAGCAGCACACCATCATCCATGTAAAAACTGTTGACGTGTAGCGCGCCATAGACTTGCGCCCCTTCCAACAATTCCAGCCGATCTGCGTGCAGCTCTCCTTTGTAGATCCCGCGGATACTCACGGTGCGGGCGCGAATATCGGCCTGTACACGGGCAGTTTCGGTCAAGACCACGTTGGCGGGTGTCTCCACGCGCCCTTTTTCCATGGCACCATCAATGCGAATGCTGGTGTCGCAGCGCAAGTCGCCATTGAATGTTGCCCGTGGCCCAATGATCACTTCAATGGCATCTGGTTCTGGTCTCTTCGTTCGACCAAACAACGTACACCTCCTATGGGTAACAGCCACTATCGGTAACAGCCACTATCGGTAACAGCCACTATGGGTAACAGCCACTATCGGTAACAGCCATCGCTCGCGATCTTGTATCAGCTGCCCGGGGGAGCAGCACGCACGACAGCGCTGCGGCTCGTTGCACACTGGACTTACGCAACTTGTCGAGAAGAGTCACCACTCGCGTTGACTGCTCTCCACTGAGAAGCTCTGCTCGGTGCGTAAGTCACGACCCATTCATGCTCAAGCAGGTCAGGAGCAAAAGGGCTACCGTGATTGGCTCAAGAGAGAATGAGTTGATTTGAAATACTTTCTGCTTTGTAGATCCGATAGATGATATCGGCGAGCAAGGGAGCAACCGAGATGGTTTCGACTTTTGGGTGCTGTTTTGGCTCGGGCACGGGAATGGTGTTGGTAACGACCAACTTACCAATTCGTTCATCTTCATCCAGACGATCCAGCGCGGTGGGCAAGAGCACGGGATGGGTGATGGCAAAACAGGCCTGGCCGGTTGCGCCATTTTCATAGAGCGCATCGATCTGTTTGAGCACACTGCCACCGGCCATGATATCATCGATGATAATCGGTTGGCGCCCTTCAATGTCCCCCACGATGTGGGTAGTTTCGGTGCTGCTAAAATTGGTCCGCCGCTTGTGCATCACCACCAGCGGCAAATTGAGCGACTCGGCATATTTCCCCGCCATGCTGGCCCGTCCCACATCTGGGCTGACAATGGCGGCATTCTCATAGTCCGGCTTGCGAAAGTAATCAGCAAGCAGCGGCAATGCACTGAGCGGATCGACGGGAATATTAAAGAAGCCTTGGATGGCGCGGGCATGAATGTCGACGAAGATCACGCGATCCGCACCGCCCCCCTCCAACATATTGGCCACGACGCGCGCGCTGATCGCTTCGCGCCCGCGAGCCATGCGTTCTTGCCGTGCATAGGGGAAATAGGGAATCACCACGCTGACGCTGTGTGCACTGGCCCGCCGAAAGGCATCCAACAACAACATCAGCTCCATCAGATTATCGTTGACTGGCGCGGAACATGGTTGAATCAAGAAGATATCCTGATCGCGGACAACTTCCTCCAGCATCACGTGAATTTCGCTATCGGGCAAATGGACGGTTGTGGATTGTCCCAGATTTACATTCAGGATCGAAGCAATCTCTTCAGCTAGTGCCGGATGTGCCGAACCGGAAAAGATGCGTAACGGGTGGTAAGATTCAACCATAACAACGTTTGTTCTCCATAACTATTTTTTGGAATCGGTCCTGAAATCGACTTTGGACAAGAACTACAAAGCGGTTGGCTTGAAAACGGTAGGTTTCCCGCTTGCCGGAACTACTGTTTCAAACAGAGTCCACTTTACGAGCTGAAATTCTCTGCGGCGAAATTACCGACCAGAGACGTGACGAGAAGCACTGGCAAATGTCAGGCTGGCAAATGTTAGGCTGGGCTCTTGACGTCACTGCTTATCTCATGATTTTTGGCTCTCTCAATGTACGGTGCTCGCACAGTTATTCTTTGGTTCTTTTTCGGTTCTTCTCCTCCCACACATGAGAACCCAATGTTTAGCACGCAAACATACAGTTAGCGCCACATAACAGTTGGCGTCACATACAGTTGATGCTACAGATCTTTTGCCAAACCGTTTGCAAAGACGAGCGTTACCTGCAAACAAAGTCCATTGTAGCCATAACACTTCCGTTGCATGGGAATTATATGATACCATGAATAGACGGTCAAACATTCTGGATTTACGGAATAGTCTGTCAAGCGCAGGCTTTTCGGTAAATAGAGTCCGGCAGATCTGCACACAGTCAGGGGTGAACATGGAGGCGGGCTTCACCAGCGTTGTGCCACAGCCCAACGGCTTGTTTCACACAATGCTAGATAGCACGGTTGGACTGGAACTACCGACAACAATTAACGATTTTCAGCTGCGCAATCAACGTGACGCAGCGTAACATTTAGAAGCGAGCGCCATGCAAAAGTTACTGATTGCCACCCACAACCAGGGGAAGGTGCGGGAGTATACGGATCTGTTGGCCGATCTGCCTTTCGAGGTGATCTCACTGGCCGCGGCCGGGATCACTGCTGACGTGGAAGAGACGGGCACGACCTTTGCCGAAAATGCCCGGCTCAAAGCAACAACCTATGCCCAATGGAGCGGGCTACTCACCTGGGCCGACGACAGCGGGCTCGAAGTCGACGCGCTGGCCGGTCAACCCGGTGTCTACTCTGCACGTTATGCCGGGGCCAATGCATCGGACGAAGATCGCTACCGCAAGCTCATTCGCGAGCTACAGGCGCGGCCAACAGCCCCGCGCACAGCTCGCTTCCGCTGTGTCGTTGCACTCGCTCTGCCCACCGGTAAAGTTCTCACAACCGAGGATACGATCGAGGGCGAAATTCTCGATGAGCCAAGGGGTGAGCATGGTTTTGGCTACGATCCCGTCTTCTTGATTCCAACGCTGAATTGCACAATGGCAGAGCTTTCAGCAACCAAGAAGAATGCCATCAGCCACCGGGGCAAAGCCGCGGCCAAAGCACGTCAACTGCTGTTGGCGTTGTAAAATAGAAGCCGCACCGCTGCAAGCGAGCGACAGAAGAACGATGCATTGTTGAGCGAAAAGCAGGATTGACCAAATCCAAAATCTGGCTAGAATACAGAATAGCATCTAGTGTGAGATGGGCGCTGCGTCTTCCCAGCTTTTTGGCGCTCCACGCTGTGGCTGGCATCTGCACTGTGACGCCACGAGTTCCCCGTTGCTATGTATGTTGCTTTCATCTGTGTTGCTTTCATCCGTGTCGATATCCTTGAGAACAGATTAGCCATGGGAACAGATTAACACCTGCAGAGAGTGGCATCTCTAGCGAACGGCACGGAGCGAGTTGCACTTGCGATCACACACCTGTGGCCTTTTGTTTTGAGTTACAGTTCGATGAGTTACGGTTCGATGAGTTACAGTCACGATTCCATGCACAAGTTAATTAATCATCCATCAAATGCAGCCACGGAAAGCCTAGAGGGCTTCGAACTGGCCTATGGCCATCTGTTGCGGGTACACTATGCACCCGATTTTATTTACCGCAAAGATGCGCCCATACGCGGCAAGGTTGCTGTCATCAGTGGCAGTGGCAGTGGCCATGAACCGCTCAACAGTGGCTATGTTGGTGTCGGCATGTTGGATGCCTCTTGCCCCGGAGCCATTTTCACCAGCCCCGTGCCGCCACAATATTTGGCGGCAGCACAGGTGGTACACGGGGGTGAAGGCATCTTTTTCGTGGTCAAAAACTATACCGGCGGCGTGCTCAATACCGGGCTGGCCATGGAAATGATTGCCGATGAAGGCATTAAAGTCGCCTCGGTATTGATCCACGATGATGTTGCGGTGGAGCACGATGTAAATCGGCGCGGTATGGGGGCAACGGTCTTCGTGGAAAAGATTGCCGGAGCAGCGGCCGAGCAGGGTCGCTCACTCGAAGAGATCGCAACCGTTGCACAACAGGCAAGTGAACAATCGCGCAGCATGGGGGTGGCCCTCACGAGCTGTACGGCCCCCAACGTGGGACATCCCACCTTTCAATTGCCCAGCGGCCAGATCGAAGTAGGTGTCGGTATTCATGGCGAGCCGGGACGCCGACGGGCACTGTTGGCCCAGTCTGATGAAATTGTCGACATGCTCCTAAAGCCAATTATGTACGATCTGCAATTGCAGGCAGGCGATCGGGTCTTGGTTATGGTGAGTGGGTTGGGTGGCACGCCGCAACATGAGCTATTCATTGTCTATCGTCACCTCCATCACATCCTTGAGCAGAATTCAATCAAAGTAGAGCGGCAACTCGTGGGCAACTACATTACAAGTCTGGATATGGCGGGCTGTACGGTCTCCATTTTGCGGCTCGATGCCGAGTTGCTGGCCTTGTGGGATGCGCCCGTCCATACCCCAGCCTTGCGCTGGTAAACCAAATCGTTGCCGCTCCAACGGAATAGCTACATAGGCAGAGAATCAATGAGTGAAGAAATTACGCGGCAGCAATTTGTGCGCTGGTTGCAACGCTATGCAGAACATATTGCAGCGCAAGAGACTTATCTCTCAGAATTAGATGCGGCAATTGGGGATGGGGATCATGGGACCAATATGTTGCGTGGTGTGGAAATGATCCAGAAACGGCTGGTGACGGAAGCCAAGCAGAATGAGACGGTGGGCATGCTCATGCGCAACGTTGCCATGACCTTGATCAGCAGCGTGGGCGGGGCCGCGGGGCCGCTCTACGGGGCCTTTTTCTTGCGGAGTGCCAAGACAGCGGGTAGCCACCAGACCATTTCGCTGCCAACGCTTGCCCAAATGTTTCGCGATGGGTTGGAAGGGATCCAGCAACGGGGCAAGGCCAAGCCAGAAGAAAAAACAATGATCGATGCGATCCAACCAGCGGTGAAAGCATTGGAAGCAGCGGCCCAAACTGGCAAGAGCATGCAAACAGCACTGCAAGAGGCCAGTAGAGCAGCGGAAGCAGGCATGAAGCACACGATTATGCTGCAAGCCTACAAAGGCCGAGCCAGCTACTTGGGCGCACGTTCAATCGGTCATCAAGATCCAGGGGCCACCAGCAGCTACTATCTCTTTCTCGCGGCCACCGAAGTGTTGGGCAAGCAGAACCGGGACGCATGAGCTATCAAGCGCACATTCGGTAAAGAAGCCCAGTAGATCCCGGCACCAATCAGGCCACACGTATTTTGCCGTTTGCACTCAGCTTGTATGGCCTGATTACCTGCCCTAATATCTACGCCACACTGTACTGGAGCAACAGGCATGGCGTAGCGCTCCGAGGCGCGATCGACCTGACAACAACAGAAGCAGGAGAACCCATGGCAAGTTATGTCGGTGCACTTGATTCAGGCACAACCAGCACACGCTTCATGCTCTTTGATCACAGCGGCTCGGTCATTGCTCATGATCAGCGCGAGCATGAACAGATCTTTCCCCAGAGTGGCTGGGTGGAGCACAACGCGCGCGAGATTTGGGAACGCACGCGCGAGGTCATCGGCGCAACCCTGGCCAAAGCACAGGTTACCGCCAGCGACATTGCCGCCATTGGGATCACCAATCAGCGCGAAACAACCCTCATTTGGGAGAAGGCCACGGGCCAACCAGTCCACAACGCAATTGTTTGGCAAGATACACGCACCGCGCGCATCTGTCAGGAGTTGGAGGACGCAGGCCACGCGGAATTTTTCTATCGCAAGACAGGGTTGCCGCTGGCCACCTACTTTGCTGGCCCCAAGATTCGCTGGCTGCTCGACAATGTGGCGGGGCTACGAGCCCGTGCCGAAGCGGGAGAATTGCTCTTTGGCACCATCGACAGTTGGTTGATCTGGAATTTGACCGGGGGCAAACATGTGACTGATCCCACCAATGCCAGCCGCACCATGTTGATGGATCTGGAAACATTGGCGTGGGATGACGAGTTGTTGGAACGCATGGCAGTGCCACGTTCACTGCTGCCCACGATCCGCCCCAGCAGCGACCCGGCTTTCTATGGCAAAACCACAACAACCGGTCCATTCCGGGGCGAAATTCCAATCTGTGGCAACTTGGGCGATCAGCAAGCAGCAACGGTGGGGCAGACCTGCTTTAACGTGGGCGAGGCCAAGAATACCTATGGCACCGGCTGCTTCATGATCCTGAACACGGGCCAAGAGATCGTACAGAGCAACAATGGTCTGCTGACGACAGTCGCCTACCAATTTGACGACCAGCCCCCCATCTACGCGCTCGAAGGGTCCATTGCCATGGCGGGAGCTTCTGTGCAGTGGCTGCGCGACAACCTGCAACTCATCAACCACGCGGCCGAGACCGAAACGATTGCCCAAAGTGTGGAGGATACTGGCGGCTGTTACTTCGTGCCCGCCTTCAGCGGTCTCTTTGCGCCACATTGGCGCAGTGACGCACGCGGGGTCATTGTTGGGCTGACGCGCTACGTGAATCGAGCGCACATTGTCCGTGCCACTCTGGAATCGATCTGCTATCAGACGCGCGAGGTGCTGGAAGCGATGAACGCAGACAGCGGTGTCCCCCTGCGCACGCTAAAGGTCGATGGCGGCGCCACGGCCAACAATTTCCTGATGCAGCTGCAAGCTGATATCCTTGGGGTCGAAGTAATCCGGCCCCAGGTGGCCGAAACAACTAGCCTGGGCGCGGCCTACGCCGCCGGGTTGGCCGTTGGCTTTTGGGCAGATCTTGATGCTTTGCGCAACAACTGGCACGTCGACCGCACCTGGCAAGCAACCGTTGATGACGCGGCCCGTGCCACTGGCTATGCGGGTTGGCAAAAAGCTGTTGAACGTACCTTGGACTGGGCGGAGTGACCGGTTGCCACACGAATTCTGCGCGATGTTGAATGCATTGGGATCTTCATGGTAAACCTTGTTCTCGTCTCCCACGCCCAAGCTATCGCCCTGGGCACCAAAACCCTGGCTGAACAGATGGCGGGCGATGATGTCTGTATTGAAGCAGCGGGGGGCATTGTTGATCAAGAGGCAAGCACAGACGATCAGGTTGTCTATCGGCTGGGCACAGATGCCGAGCGCATTGCCACTGCGATTGAAGAGTGTTGGACACCAGCTGGGGTGCTGCTGTTGGTCGATCTGGGCAGTGCCGTGCTCAGCGCCGAGCTTGCCCTGGAACTGCTGACGGAAGAGCAGCGCGAACAGTGCCTCATCAGCAATGCACCGCTGGTGGAGGGGGCCGTAATCGCTGCATTAGAGGCGAGCCTGGGACATTCACTCGCGGCGGTCAACGCGGCAGCGGAAGGCATCACAGAGATTCCCAAAGTAATTCGCGACTAAAATGTTCCGCACCTGAAATATTCCGCAACTAACGGGTGCCGCAACCAAAAAGGAGCGTCCCGACGTTCCAACCATGCAAGCGAGCATGAGCCAAGGCAGAGAGTGTTCAGTGGTAAGTGAAGTAAGTTCGCTATAATGAAACAGTCAATCCAGGTTACCGTTGCCCATCCAATGGGACTGCATCTACGCACCGGCAAAGAGGTTGTCCAGCTGGCCAACCAGTTTGACGCGCAACTCACTGCGCAAAACCTGACACGCGAATCCCCAGTGGTGGATCTCAAAAGCATTCTCCAGCTCATGCAATTACAGGCCCGCCACGGCCACACGCTGCTTTTGCAGGCCGATGGACAGGACGCAACCACGGCATTGGATGCGCTGGCCCGGCTTTTTCAAATTAGCACAGCATGAGAGAAATCTTTCACGGCCTCCCGGCTGCGCCCGGCATTGGCATTGGCAAACTCTTTGTCTACAATGCACAACGGTTCCATTTGGAAGCGGTGACGGTGGAGCGCGCCGACAACGTGGAAGCTGAATGGCACCGATTTACAACCGCCAAGGCGCAGGTCGATGCCGAACTGGCGGCCTTGGGCAATGCACAAAACACCCTCGTTGCCGAAGTTTTCACGGCCCAGCGGGTGATCCTGCAAGATCAGACCCTTTTGCAAGCCGTTCGCGAAGCGATCTTTGCGAAACGTCAGAGCGCGCTCAGCGCCACCCAGAGTGCCATCTACGAATTGGCAGAACTCTTTCGCAATCTGGGTGACGAATATTTTGCGGGCCGTGCCGTAGACATTGTTGATATTGGGCATCGCCTGTTGGCACACATGGGTGGCGGCAAGCTGGGAATCGAGCAGCTACAGAGTATTTCCGCGGGTACAATTTTGGTGGCCACAGATCTAACGCTGTCGGAACTGACCCAGCTGCCCTTTGAACGGGTACACGGCATTGCACTAGCCGAAAGTACGCCAACGGCTCACTCCGCCATTTTGGCCCGCACCTACAATATTCCCATGGTCTGCACCTTGGGTGAAACCATCCTCACCCTGTCGACGACGTCCGCAATTCTGGATGGCGAAGCAGGCAAGCTGTTGCTCGCGCCGAGCGACGAAGAGTTGCACCGCTACCGCGCAACTCAACAGCGGCAGATGGCTGAACGCGCCTTTGCCGTGGAGCATGCCCAGGATCTCACCGAGACCGTAGATGGCACCTACATCGCCGTGCGAGCCAACATCAATCAGCCGGATGAAATGGCACAACTGGCAGCCACGGGCGCGGATGGCGTGGGCCTGTTGCGGACTGAATATTTCTTTCAACACCGCCTGACGCCCCCAACGCTTGCTGAACAAGAAGCAATCTATCTGGAGCTGTCCCAGCAACTCCACGGCCAACAGTTGACGGTGCGTGCATTGGATGCTGGTGGCGATAAACCAATGGACTATCTACGCCATCCTGCAGAGGAAAATCCCTTTTTGGGCCTGCGGGGCACTCGCCTGCTCCTGGCCCAGCCAGAACTGCTGCGCACCCAATTTCGCGCGCTGTACCGCACTGCGATCCAGGTACAGGATCTAATCGAGATCCGCTTCATGTTGCCGATGATCAGCTGTACCACCGAGGTGGAGCGGGTGAGCAACCTACTGAACGCTATCATTGCCGAAGAAACGGCCACCACGGGGTTGCAGAAGCCGATGAAGATAGGTGCGATGATTGAGATTCCCTCGGCAGCGCTCATTGCGCCACAGTTGGCCACGCTGGTCGACTTTTTCAGCATTGGCACCAACGATTTGGCCCAGTACACACTGGCCACCGACCGCACCAATGCAAGTGTGGCCGCGTTGGCAGATCCACTCCACCCCGCGGTGCTGCAGCTCATCAAGCGCACTTGCGACGCAGCCGATGCAGCGCAGATTCCCGTCTCGATCTGTGGTGAACTGAGCGGTGATCCCACTGCTGTTCCATTGTTGATCGGCTTGGGCCTGCGCGAGTTGAGTGCCCCCTTGCCCGCGGTTCCACTCGTCAAAGAAGCCGTGCGCACCTGCACCTTGGCCAACGGTCGCCGCTTGGCGGATCTGGCGCTGGCGTGTGCGGATGCGGCAGAGGTGCGCCAGCTATTGGCAACCACGGAAGGAAATTCGGAAGCATGAATTTGCGCAACAGTTGGCCTCTTCACTGGCCACAGCTATTCTCGTCGCGCCGCGCCCAGCCGCGCCCAGCCACAGCCCCGGCCGTGAATCGGGTTGACTATCGGGATCGGATCAGCGTAATCAGCTGGATCTTTGTCTTTGGCCTGGGTATCAGCGATCTCTACAGCCTGCCCACCACGCTGATTACATTGCATGCGCTTGGTTCACCGGCCAGTATTGCCCTCACCAAAACGTTGGTCGCGGCGCTCTTTCTCGCCTTCTTTGCCGCGGCGGGTACCGAGGGTGTGGTCGGTGTTCACCCACGCTTTGCCAACATGGGCCATTTCTCTCGGTTGCTGCATGTGTGGCCTTTTTTGGCGTTGCCCATGGCCGTTGCAATTATAGGGGTCTACGTGTTGCCGCTTGCGCCCACGCGCCCGGTTCAAATCCTGGTCATCCTGATTGGCGGATTGCTCATGGCAGTCGCGCTCTTCAGCCTCTACGCCACGGTCGAAGCGCAGCAGGTTGGCTTTCGCCGCGCCCGCTTTGTTCTGGATGCGCTCGCTTATGGCGCGGCGTTGCTGCTCTTTCTCTTTGTCTATCAAACGCGCACCCGCAGCCTGCTTTCTGGCACCTTGGTGGCACTCACGGCAACATTGCTGGCGGTGGAGATTCTGCGCACCACCACCACCCGCCCGTTAATCGCACTGACCTATGCCGCCATCACGGGCCTGATCCTGGGCCAAGTGACCTGGGCACTCAACTATTGGTGGACACTGAGCAATCTCAATGGCAGTCTGCTCCTGCTGCTGATCTTCTATTTGATCGTGGGGATTGCCCAACACGCGATCCAGGAACACCTGAACCGCCGGGTCTTGTGGGAGTTTGCCATCTTTGGGATTGTAGCGCTGATCCTCATTGCCATCATTGGGCCGCGGTTTGGCTAGTAGATCCCGGCGTAAATAAGCCCGCGGTCTCAACCGCTGAATTGGCAGCCGCTGATGTGGCTGCGCTCAGTTAGCAGCGGGGTTTACCCCCGCGAATTTGCAATGTCAACAGACGCTAGATCGAGCCGTGGGCAGTTGACGCGAGGTGTTTGGCCCACGCTCAACGGAAGTCAGCCGCGACCGCGGCCAACCGTGCAAAGGTGACTTCATCTATCTCGATGTCCAACACGTGGGCGATTACGCCCGTCCAGCCATGCAAAAAGGCGACCCAGCCATCAGCCACAGTGAGCGCACGGTGGGGCGCTTGGGCGAATGCCTGTTGCAGAAATTGCAGCTCTCCACGATAATTTAATTCCCAAACAATCCCTTGTGCTGGAAAACGGGCCGCGGCAGTGATGGGCGAGCCGGGACGATCCTTGCCCATGCCCGTGGCGTTGATGACGACACTGCCAGCGGGCAGTTGGGCCAAGAGTGCATCGTTGTGGCGGGCGCTCTGCTCCGCCGGCTGCTCGTCGGAGCAGTGAATGTAGCGAAAGGCAAAAGCTGACTGGAGCGGCTGAAGCAGTTGTTGGACTCGTTCCAGCCGGGCGGCGTCAATGTCAACAAAGGTGAAGCGCGCTGGCTGCTCCGCGGGGTCTCTCTTTTCGATTAGCCACAGTGCAAGCGCAACGGCCGCGCCCCCTGCGCCCAGGCAGAGAATCTCGCTGCGCTCTCGGCTGGCGGTAAAATAGCGCGCACCGAGCAGTGCATCCAACGCACGGCCGTCGGCCACGGGGTCCGTGGCATGGCCCCAGAGCAGCCCGTCCCGTTTCGAAATGGCCGAAACTTCGTCGCAGAGCTGGGCATGCGGCCCCAGCTTATCAAAGAGATCGCGTGCGGCATCCAGCAGATCGATCTTGTGGGTGGTGATCAGTCCCCCCAAGGCCAGCGGATCGCTCTTGATTTCGGTGACAATTTGGCGGTAGCGAGCTGGCTCATCGTGAATTCGACAATCCACCCCTTTGAGCTGCACCTCGGGTCGACCGAGCAGACGCATCCACTGCGGAAATATGCGTTGTGCCGAGGATTGACCGGTGGTAACACCAATAAAGTAGAAGGTTGGCTGCAGGTTCATGTATGCTTGCCTGTGTGGATTTGTTGTTGAGAGATTGGCTTTCGACGTAATCATATCATTATATTTCAATCAGATCATCATGTCATCATCTACCGATGCTTCTCCAAACAGAACAGAGCAACTGAATTCGCTGCTCGTTATTGCCGATGACGTGACCGGTGCGGCCGATTCTGCAGCGCGCTGTCACAATGCGGGGCTCAATGCACGCATCGATCTCACTGTGGTAGATAGCGTTACAAGCGAACAATATCTACCCGTGCTCGGTAGACCGGGCACGGTACTGGCGGTGACGACCGATTCCCGTTTTCTGGCCGCGGAGCAGGCAGCCGAGCGGGTGACAACCGTGGCCACGGCTTTGGCACCGCTGGCACGGGCTGGAGTGGTTCGCTGGTACAAAAAGATCGACTCGACATTACGCGGTAATTTGGGCAGTGAAATCGCGGCGCTGTTGTCGCTTGTCACGCCAGCGGAAACTCGCCCCTGTGCTCTGATCTGCCCCGCATTTCCCGGCCAACAGCGGTCACTGATCGAAGGCTATCTCTGCTACCGAGGAATGCCCCCCCGCACAATGCATCTGCCCACGCTGCTGGCGGAGCAGAGCGATCTACCCATCGGTGCCATCGCACTGAATACCATCCGGGCGGGACAATCGACGTTGCGGCACGCGATTCAACGGCAACGTCAAGCGGGCCAGGTACTGCTGGTCGCCGATGCCGAGACGGAAGCCGATCTCGAGCAGTTGTTGCAGGCCGTGACGGCAGTGGCACCACAGGCGCTGCTCTGTGGCAGCGCGGGATTGGTGGGCGTGTTGGCCCAACAGATGGCGGCAACCATGCCCGCTCCCGCTTCACCGCCAACCGCCACGCCCGCTTTTATTCAGAAGCCGGTTCTCGCGATCATTGGAAGCGGCAGTTCGATTGCAACTCAACAGATTGCCCATTTGCGCGCCAATACAACAACCTTGGTTGTGGAGATTGATCCAAGCGGACCGCGAGCGGCCGCCCAATCCGCCGCGGAGATTGCTCAAGCGTGGCAAGCGATGCAGGGTAACATTGCGCTGCATCTGCCAACCCCGGCCCCGGGAACCGCGCTGGAAGGCGAATTGGCCCGCACCTATGCAATTGAACTGGCCGCGGTGGCTCATGCACTGCTGCCGCTGATCGAGCCCAAGACGCTACTGTTGACCGGCGGCGACACGGCAGTCCACACGTTGGCAATGCTCCAAAGCCAACAACTGACGGTCTGGCGGGAACTGCTGCCGGGGATTCCGTTGACGAGTACCAAAGATGGCCATGGCAATGATTATCAGATTATTCTCAAAGCGGGCAATCACGGGGAGTCAAAGACGTTGACCGAGCTGTTACAGTCCGCGGAAACAGGGGCGGCGGGCACAGCTGTGGGATGAGGAAGTAGCTGGGTCAATCAATCCGCATACGCTGTCATCACCCGCTGATAGAGAAAACGCAGGTTTGCGGTAAAATATTCGGGACGTTCCCAGTTGTCGTAGATTGAAGGAATCTGAAAAGCGTTCACCTTGTGTTCCAATTCAGTTTCGTCTTCAAACTGGAACGCCAATTCAGTGAGGGCAGTTTCAGTGAGCATCGCCAAATAGGCCTGCATCGTCTGCACATCGGGCAATGTGCTCACGGGGCCGTGGCCGGGCACAAGCTGTTGTGGATTTAACATGCTGATGATATCAAGGATCCGTGGCAATTCGCCGGGATCACCGTCACCCAAAAAAGGGTGACTGTTGGTTGTCAGCAGATCGCCCATAAAGATGATGCCGTCATCTGGCAAATAGAGAATGATATCACTTTGCGTGTGCCCACCGCCATAGGTGGCGATCTCAACCCGTCGGTCCGCGCCATAGAGGTGTAACTGCTGTTCGAAAGTAATATTGGGCAGACGAACGGTCATGATCTCCAATTCTGCCAGCAGCGCCTGATACTCGTGATAGGCTGATCGAGCCGATTGTCGGTTGGCGCCAATCGCGTTGTTGGCAACCCTGTCCAACGTTGCCAACTGGTCTTGCGCGTGCTCACTGTGCCAGGCCAGCCGTTGGGGCCGCTCACGCGCAATTAGTTCGCGGGTTTGCATGGTGGAGATGATATCGATCGCTGGATCAAAGATCTGGTTGCCGCCAACATGAGCACCATGATAGTGGCTGTTGATAACCGCTTTGACCGGCGTGCCGGTGAGCCGTTCAGCCGCTTGGTATAATTCTGTCGCCGCGGCAGGGGTCAGCATTGTATCGAAAATCAGGGTAGCGTCGCCCAATGCAATGATACCCGCATTGCTTGCTGCACCCCCGCCAAACTTGGGCAGTGCAACATAGACACCACGGGCAATTTCCTGAATTTCACAGTGCTGCAGTTGAGGCAATGATGCCGTACCGCTCATACCATCCCTTTCAACAGTGTGATCCTACGATGGTCTCAACCCCGACCACTGGTGGGGCGTCATGGTAATTACAATCCAGACGAATGTCAATTGACTGCACCTTACAACAACATAGACGTTATGGTGCGGTTGGCTTGAAAACGGTAGATTTTGGGGCCGTCTACCAAAGAAGTAGC
Organism: Caldilineaceae bacterium; assembly: GCA_965228585.1. GTDB lineage: Bacteria > Chloroflexota > Anaerolineae > Caldilineales > Caldilineaceae > JAHBVH01. Next base: position 1,296,517 of record CBDDHX010000001.1, on the reverse strand, counting down.
ACTACCGCTTTCAAACAGAGCTCACTTTGGTAGAAACCAGCCAATTGGCGCAGGCTGTTTCCGACAAATTGCCAACAGTCAAAATCTATCACAAACCTGATACCAATGTAATAGAGGAAATCAATGAAAAATCACCTGATCAGAGGCAGAGGGAGCGTATGTCCAATCGACACGTAAAGAACGGCCTGGCGACCACGGCAATCCATGCCGGTGAAGAGCGGAATGCACTGGGCGCTCACGTTGCTCCGATCTACCAAACGTCGACTTTTGTGTTTGAAGATACCGCGGCCATCGACGATTTTCATGCGGGTGCGCCCAATAGCTACATGTATACCCGCAGCAAACATCCGGGACGGCAGGCATTGGCCAACAAGATCGCCGCGCTGGAGGGGCACGCGCTCATCCAAGCTGCCCAGGTAGCCAATGATCCCGGACCAGCCGTGGCAGCCGAAGTTTTCAGCTCGGGCATGGCGGCAATTAGCGCCACGCTCATGGGGATTGTTCAGGGAGGTGGACACATCATTGCGCAAGATGTGCTCTATGGTTCCTCGGAACATCTGCTGGCCGATGTGTTGCCCCCCTTTGGCGTCAGCTATTCGCTGGTGCCGGGATTGCAACCCGCGGCACTGGAGGCCGAATTTGCCAGACATCCCAACACCAGGGTTGTCTATCTGGAGACCCCGGCCAATCCCACCATGACCGTCATTGATATTGCAGCCGTTTGCCAGGTGGCCCATGCCCACGGCGCACGTGTGGTTGTGGATAACACTTTTGCCACCCCAATCTTGCAACGGCCGCTGGAGTTGGGGGCCGATGTTGTGGTTCACAGCACCACCAAATACATCAATGGCCACGGCACCGTCATTGGCGGCGCGGCCGTCAGCCGCGATGTGGCGCTAATGACCACGCAGATCCAGCCGTTGATCCGTTTTTTTGGCGGCGTGCCCAGTCCCTTTGATTGCTGGCTCACGACGCTGGGGCTAAAGACCCTGCCACTGCGCATGCGCGAACATTGCACCAACGCCCGACAAGTGGCCCAATTTCTGGCCGACCACCCAAAGGTAACCACAGTCTATTATCCCGGTTTGGCGACATCGCCCGACCACGTGCTTGCCCAGACACAGATGGACGATTTTGGTGCCATGCTCTCGTTCGAAGTCAGCGGTGGACTCGCGGGTGCGCGTCGGTTGCTCGACGGTGTTGCGCTCTGCGCGTTGGCCGTTAGCCTCGGCAATGTCGACACGCTGATTGAGCACCCGGCTTCGATGACACACAAGATCGTCCCGCCCGCAGTGCGCCAGCAACAGGGCATCACCGATGGGCTCATGCGGCTTTCGGTGGGCATCGAGGATGTGGCCGACATCATCGCCGACCTGGATCAGGCGCTACACCAGCTCTGACTCTTGCAACTGCTACTTGCATTGCCATTCACCATTCACAAGCTCACGAGCTTACTACCGAAGGAATTAGGTATGACGGACCAGATTGAATTAATCGAGATTTTCCCCCTGCAAATTCCGCGCGACGTGCCCTATCTGGGGCCACTGGAAGAGGGCGTTGAACCGAGCGAACGGGGCTACTTCATTCGACCCCGCAACCAGACGATCTACAGCATCCACGATCATTCGGTGTTGGTAAAATTGACAACCGCTAGCGGTGTTGTGGGCTGGGGCGAAAGCTTTGGCGTCGTCTCGCCTCAAACGGTCACGACAATACTGCGCGATGTGGCGTTGCCGCTGGTCCGTGGGCGCGATCCACACGATGTCGTCGCCATTTGTGAAGATATCTACAACGCCATGCGCGTGCGCGGTTTCTTTGGCGGCTTTTATGTCGATGCACTGGCTGGGTTGGATATGGCGCTGTGGGATCTGCGTGGCAAGCTGACGGGTCTCCCCATTAGCAAGCTGCTGGGAGCACAACGCCGCACGCAACTGCCGGTCTATGTTTCCGGGCTGCCCAAGGCCACCCGCGACGAACGGGCTGCGCTGGCCAAAGAATGGATTGACAAAGGCTTTCGGGCGGTCAAGTTTGCCGCCGCGGTGGCGGATGAAGGGGAGGTGGCCGAAATGGCGGCAATCCGCGAAGCCATTGGAGCTGCACCCCAAATCCTAATCGACTTTCACTGGCGCTACACCGATCAGGAAGCGATCAAGCTCATCAGTGCACTGGAGCCATACGATCTGGCCGTGGCCGAGGCACCGGTGCAATCGGAGGATATCGAAGGGCAAGCCCGGGTGACCGCGGCGGTGAAAACACCCGTTGCCATTGGTGAAGAGCTGCGCACCATCTATGAATATCGGCCTCGCTTTGTGCAGCGCTGCATGAGCATCATTCAGCCGGAGATGGCACACATGGGCATCACGTCGTTCTGGGAAGTCTGCCGCATGGCACAGGCATTTCATTGCAAGGTCATGCCCCACGCCACGATCGGGGTGGGCATTGCCCAAGCAGCCAGCCTACAAGTTTCCGCAGCGCTGCCCAACCTCATTATGCACGAATATCAACATTCGATCTTCGACCGCAATTTGCAGTTTATCACCGGCAACATGCGCTGCGAAGCAGGTTATTTTCATCTGCCCGAGGGGCCAGGGTTGGGGGTCGAGCCACGCGCAGAAGTATTTGAATTTGTCATGGGCTAACGCGAGGCAACGGTCGCGCTAGAGGCAGCACGCTGTGATCTGAGCAATGCTTGCCAACGCGGCCGTCTCGGCCCGCAAGATGCGCGGTCCCAGCGAAATGGTCTGCCAGCCGTGGGCCTGGGCCGCGCTGGCCTCGGCGGCAGCAATGCCCCCTTCCGGGCCAATCAGCAGATCCACGCCTGTTGCCGCGTGGATCTGTTGCTGGATCACTTCACCAGCGAGCAGGGGCGCGGTCTGCTGTTCAGCCTCCCAGGGCAGCAGACGCAGTGCAGTGGCATGGGTGAGCGCGGCTGGAAGTTCCAGCGGTGCCAAGAGTTGCGGGATCCGACCACGACCGCACTGTTCCGCGGCCTCACGCAGGATCGTCTGCCAGCGTCCATACTTTTTGTGCAGCGCCGCCGCGGGCCGTACTACACTCCGCTGGCTGACCACCGGTACAAAGGTAGTCACCCCCAATTCGGTGCCCTTCTGCAACACCCATTCAAATTTGTCCGCTTTCAAGCTACATTGGTAGAGGGTAATGGGTTTGGTTGGCTCGGCACGGTTTGTCCGTCGCGCCAACACGAGCCCCGCCGCGGCCTTCGGCTGCACGGCCGTTAATTTTACATCAAACTCATTGCCCCGGTTGTCGAGCAGAACGATCGGATCACCCACGGCCAGGCGCAATACCTTGGCCAGTTGGTGGGCCAGCGGAGCAAGGTCAACAGCGTGATCAACTTGCAGCGGGCGATCGGTCAAAAAGAATCGATGCATCGGTTTACCCTATTGCACAGCCCGCTAGCCACGTTGCATGATCAGTGCCACCCAGTCACCCTCTTGCTTGGTTTCCAGGAGTTGAAAGCCATGTTCGGCTGCGGCAGCTCTGACGAGTTCGATTTTTTCCGCGAGAATACCGGAAAGAACCAGATAGCCATCCTGCTGTAGTGGCTCGGCCAACGGTGGATTGCCATAGGCCCCGGCAAAGAGATTGACCAGCACCTCCGCCAGGATATTTGCCACGACGATGCGAAATTGTCCGGCTCGATCCGCGGGCACGCTCTCCTGCAACAGCGTAAGCTGCGTCTCATCAATGTCATTGAGCAGTGCATTCTCGCGCGCCACGCGCACGGCAATGGGATCGATGTCAGTGCCCAAAATGGCACCGCTCCCCAGCTTGGCCGCGACAAAGGCCAACACGCCACTTCCCGTGCCCAGATCCAGCACCGGATCGCCAGGTTGCACCAGCTCTTCCAGCGCCATGATGCAGAGGCGAGTGGTGGGGTGCATTCCCGTGCCAAAGGCCATACCTGGGTCCAGGTGGATGATGATGTCGTTCGGCTTGGCCTGAAATTCTTCCCACGTGGGCTTGAGCACGACACGCCGGCCAATGCGCAACGGCTTGTAAAATTTCTTCCAGGCGGTGGACCAATCTTCCTCTTGCACCACCCGCACCTGTGGTTCCGGGATGGGATAGAGCAGACTCAAGCGCCATAGGCCCTCTTCGATCTGCCGACGGATGGTCTCGCCGCGCGGGCCCGGTTTCAGATAGGTTTTGACCACGACTTTATATTTACTGGGAATGGGCTTGCCAAAATCATCGACGCCGGTCACTTCGATCACGGCACCGCCGCCACCCGCCTCACCCGCCACGTTGTCCTCTTCGTAGCCGCCGCCATTGAAGCGGTTGAAGAGTTCGCTGACCGCCTCCGCGGCTTCATCGTCCACATCCACCGCAATCTCGATTAAATCTCCAACGATTTCAGCCATTCGCTCAGCTCGCCCTCAAAACGCTCATAAATTCTTCGTCTCTGTTGATAATTTTCGCACCAAACATCAAAACAGGCAGATGACAACCGTGCATGCAGCAACAGTTGCACCTACCTGTTTTCAACTTCTATTCGACGCGAGCAGATTAACTGCCAAACAAGCGATCCAGGAAGCCCCGGTTCTGTTCCGTCAGATTTTCGTCGCCAAAGCTTTTGCCCAACTCGCGGAAGAGATCCTTTTGCTCGGCACTGAGATTGGTTGGCACAACGACCCGGGCCGTTACGATCATGTCCCCACGGCCACTGCGTTGCAGGTGGGGAATGCCCTGCCCACGACGTCGGAAGGTGCGCCCGGTTTGGGTGCCAGCGGGAATATCGAGCGTCTCGATTTTGCCATCGATCGTCGGGATCTTCAACGTAGCACCGAGCGCAGCTTGGGCCACATTGATGGGCATCTCCAGGTGCACATCAAACTCGTCGCGCATGAAGACCTGGTGCGGTTCCACACGGATGACCACGTAGAGATTGCCGGGAGGCCCCCCACGCTGACCGGCCTCGCCTTCGCTGCCCAACCGGATCCGTGTACCATCATCGACGCCAGCTGGAATTTTGACATTCAATTTCCGCGTCTTGCTCACTCGCTTCTGGCCCAGGCACTCTTTACAGGCATTGGGAATCACCTCGCCTTTGCCACTGCAGGTGGTGCAGGGGCTGGCGGTAATAACGGTGCCAAAGAGAGGACTCTGTTGCCGGCGCTGGATCTCACCGGTGCCATTACAGGAAGAGCAGGCAACCGGCGTGGTGGGCGGCTCGGCCCCCGTGCCATTGCAGCGTTCGCATTCCTCTAGCCGGGGAATCTCCAACTCTTTGTCAACCCCAAAGGCAGCTTCTTCAAAGGTCAATGTAACATCGGCCCGCAGATCCGCGCCGCGACGGGGTTGGTTGTGCCGCGATCCACCGCCAGCGCCCGAGAAGCCGCCAAAGCCCGAAAAGAGTTCTTCGAAGATGCTCCCCAGATCGCCAAAGCCGCCGGAGAAGTCATTCATCCCCATGCCTTGCAAGCCTTCGTGTCCAAAGCGATCGTACGCGGCGCGGCGCTGATCGTCATTGAGCACTTGGTATGCTTCGTTGATCTCTTTGAACTTTGTCTCTGCTTCCGCCGTCTTGTTGACATCCGGGTGATACTGCTGCGCCAATTTGCGGAATGCTTTTTTCAGTGTATCTTTATTGGCATCGCGCGCAACGCCCAATACTTCGTAATAATCTCGTTTTTCCATTGTCGTAGCCATAAATTTTTTACCGTCAATTCAGAACCGATCCATAGATTCTAGTTGTGCCTCAGTTGTGTCTCAGTTGTGTGGCCCATAGCTGGTCGATCCAAGCTGCAGGGCGCATAGAATTTACGGATAGATTCTCTGTAGACAAGCAGACCGGCAAAACGCCCATCTGCCCTCTTTCTACTCCCAACTAATAATCCACGCACAAAGGCCAGCCAAGCCAACCGTTGCAACAATCAATGCAGCCCACTGCGTGGGCAAAAAGCCAACGTGGCGGGCGCTAAAATAGAGGATGATCACCATGCCCACGGCCAATATCAGCCAGTTGGAGACAACGGGGTGATGATCCCAAAAATGCTTCAACGTCTTCATAAATTCATTTTCTCGTTAAATCTCACCGGCAAATTTCGCCAGCAAATCTGGCCAAATGGCATCCACCTGCTGCTCCAGTGCGGCGAGATCCCCATCGTTCTGAATCACTCGATCGGCCCGCTCCACCTTCGCGGCCTGCGAGGACTGGGCAGCCATGCGTCGCTTGGCCGTGGCCTCATCCATCTTCCGGCTCTCGCGCAAGCGGCGCAATTGTGTTGCCGGCGTGGCCGTCACCACCCACACTTCGTCACAGAGCTGAACCAGATTGCCCGCTTCGAGCAATTTAATGGCTTCGAGCACAATGACATCTGCCGTCACCGTCGCCAGCTCTTGGCGCGCCAGATCAAAGACGGCGGGATGCACAATGGCTTCCAACTGGGCCAGCGCTTGCGGATCCTGAAAGACAATATTGCCCAACGCCTGGCGGTTAATCTTACCATCGGGGTGCAAGATCTCATCTCCAAAGAGCTCAATCACGGCCCAATAGGTGTGAGTGCCCAGTTGCATGCTCTCGTGTGCCAGTCGATCGGCATCGAGCACATAGGCACCTTTCGCGGCCAACAAATTGAGCACTGTGCTTTTTCCCGTGGCAATGTTGCCAGTCAGACCAATAATTACAGGCATGTTGTATTATACCAGATTTTTGTTATATAAATGTTTGTGTAGTATTTGAATCCAGATCCCTAGCTCGCCAAGCAGGAGTGATGCCAATGCTGGAGCACGGTTCAGTCTAGTAGATCCCGGCGTAAATAAGCCGATAGCAAGCTGATCCGTTTCACTCAAGTAGCTTGGGCTTATTTACTGCCCTGGTATTTACGCCCAACAGTACTAAAGTTAGCTCTGTTTGAAAACGGTACTGTTACTTCATTGGTAGGCCGTCAAAAATCTACCGTTTTCAAGCCAACCGCACTGTGATACCGCTGCATCGACATCAATCAATGCCCAGGTAGGCCTTTTGTACCGTTGGATCCTGCTGCAACGCAGCCGCGTCTTTGCTCAGGATAATCTCGCCCGTCTGCAACACGTACCCACGGTGGGCAATCTGAAGCGCCATGTGCGCGTTCTGCTCCACCAGCAACACCGTTGTCCCCGCCTTGTTGATCTCTTCTATGGTGGAAAAGATTGTTTCGACCAAAATGGGGGCGAGCCCCATGGAGGGTTCATCGAGCAGCAGCAGGCTGGGGCGTGACATCATGGCGCGCCCCATGACCAACATCTGTTGTTCACCCCCACTCATGGTACCGGCCAGTTGGCTGCGCCGCTCATCCAGCCGCGGGAAGAGCTTGTAGACGCGGGCCATATCTTCGGCAATGCCCTCCTCGTCCTCACGATGATAAGCGCCCATCTCTAAATTTTCGGCCACGGTCAGCTTTGCGAATGCGCCCCGGCCCTCCGGTACCATGGCAATGCCCGCGGCCACCAATTCGTGTGCGGGTCGACCAGCAAGATCGGCACCGGCAAACGCAATCGTGCCCTGCCGGGGGCGCAGCAGACCACTGATGGAGCGCAATGTGGTGGTCTTGCCCGCGCCGTTGCCCCCAATGAGTGCAACGATCTCTCCCTGTTCCACCGCGAGCGAGATCCCTTTCAGCGCATGAATGTTGCCGTAGTAGGCATGGACATTTTTCACTTCCAGTAACGCCATCTTTTTTCTTCCTTCAAACAACAGTCAGCCGCTACATCTATGTATCAGTGCATCTATGCGTTAGTTCACCTGCATACAGGGCGGCGGCATGGGCAAATGGTCGGTTAGGCGGGTGCGCTGTTGGTCGTGCTGGCAGCAGCACCTCGCCCCAGATAGGCTTCGATCACGCGCGGATTTTGTTGAATTTCGGCGGGGGAACCTTCGGCGATCTTCTGCCCATAATCCAACACGGTAATCTGCTCTGAAATTCCCATGACCACCCGCATATCGTGCTCGATCAGCAGAATGGTGATGCCCAGCTCGTCACGCAGTTGGCGGATAAAGACGGTGGTTTCGGCGGTTTCCCGTGGGTTCATGCCCGCGGTCGGTTCATCGAGCAATAGCAGCTTGGGTTGGCTACCCAATGCCCGCGCGATCTCCAAGCGCCGCTGATCACCATACGAGAGATTGCGGGCCAGCGAGTCCCCTTTGCCACGCAGCCCCACAAAGTCGAGCAGGCGACGGGCTTCCACCTCTGCCTCGCGCTCCTCGGTACGGGTCGCTTTGGTCCCAAAGATGGCACCGAGCCAGGTGGAGTGAAGGTGCGCCTCTTCACCCACCATCACGTTTTCAATCGCGGTCATGTTGTTAAAGAGGCGGATGTTCTGAAATGTACGGGCAATACCCTGCCGGGTGATCTGATCCGACGATAAGCCGTTGATCCGCTCGCCATCAAATGTGATCGAGCCTTCATCGATCTGGTAGAAGCCGGTGATGCAGTTAAAGAAGGTAGTCTTACCCGCTCCATTGGGGCCAATAATGCTGACAATGGCATTGCGTGGAATGCTGTAGGTCACATTATTGACCGCGGTGAGACCACCGAAACGCTTGACAATGCTTTGCACGTCCAAAATCGGTTCACTCATGCTCTACCCCCCCACCGTCACTGGTTCATCGGCCTCTGCGGATCGAGAGGGAGTCTGATCACCCAATGATTCATCTTCATGTAATTCGCGCTGCCGCACGGCCGAAGGCCACAATCCTTCCGGGCGCACCAACATCATGATGATCAAGAGGGCACCATAGAGCAACAGGCGGAATTCGGAAAATTCGCGCAACAGTTCAGGCAGCCCCACCAGCGCCAACGCCCCAACCACAATGCCGGGAATGCTGCCCATGCCACCGATAATGATGACGCTGAGCGCATTGACCGAGACGAGCAGGTTAAAGGTTGTGGGAAAAATTGTGCCCAGCTTGACGGCCAGAATGCCGCCTGCCAAACCGCCAGTGGCGGCGCTGAGCGTAAAGGCCAACACTTTGGTACGCAGCGGATCGATGCCCATGGCCGCGGCCGCGTCTTCATCTTCGCGAATAGCCATCCACTGTCGCCCCGTCCGTGAATTGTTCAGCCGAACCATGACAAAGAGGGTGAGCAGACACGCGCCCAACACAATGTAATAGAGCTGTTGCGGGCCATTGAGCACAATGCCAAAGAAGTTCGGCTTGGGGATCTGCAAGATACCCTGGGCCCCGCCAATGACGGGCCGGAACCAATCTGAAAGTGCCAACACCCGAATGATCTCGCCAAAACCGAGCGTGGCAATGGCCAAGTAATCGCCGCGCATGCGCAGCACGGGCAGGGCGAAGAAGAAGCCCGTACACATGGCCGCGAGTACGCAGAGCGGCAACACCAGCCAAAAACTCCATTCGCCCTGGCCCAGTTGCCCCGCGGAGGTCAGCACGCCCATCAAATAGGCACCGACCGCGTAGTTGGTCACATAGCCGAGATCGAGCAGGCCGGCGAGGCCAATGGCAATGTTCAAGCCCAGTCCCATCAATACAAAGAGGCCCACGTTCACCATCACCTCGCTGAGGAAGGTGCCCACGATCCAAGGCAGAGCCATCAGGAAGACCAACAGCAACGTTACGCCGCTGTTGCGCATAACCCGCTGCGGGCCATGTCCCAGGTTGCTGTAGCCAGTGGCAACATTTTGGCGCTGCCAATGCCAGAGCAGCGCAACCACCACGGCAATCACAAAGACATAGAGCGCCGGCAGCAGGTGGATTGCTTTGCTGGCAAAGAGCTGGCGCACGACGCTCCGGCCAAACCAAGGCTGAATAATCTGGGTGACATATTCGGCCAGCAGGCCAACGCCCAACACCCAGCTAATGCCTTGAATCAATGCACGGCCGATCCATTTGGGCAGCACATTGAGTAGTGCACCGAGCAACCCACCGGTCGCCATGCCCAACAACAGCAACCCCAGCCCGACCACTGTTCCTTGTTCCAGCGTGAGCAAGTTGATTAGATCGGGAGAGACATTCACGAACATGGCACGCACGTTGATGGCACTGGCAATCCCAACGAGCAACAACGGCAGCAGAAAGGCCGTGCATCCACTCAACAAGCCGTGGCCCAGGCGCAGCAATGCGCTCGCGTTGCCAGCCGCGCGGTTGGCCGCCCAATAGCCGGCAACCAACACGGGCAGAAAGATGAGGATCTCACCGAGCGTCAACGTGTCCACAATGACCTCGCGGCGGCTGAACGCGACAATCATGCCAACAGCACCCGTGTAGACGACAGCCAGACCGGCAAGCAGCCCAGCCTTGGCCCAATGGGGTAGCGATTGAAGTGAGTTGGATTGATTCATGCTTTCTTCTCCGCCAGTTTCTCACCGAGGATCCCTTGGGGCCGGAAGATGAGGACGAGGACCAACATGGTGAAGGCAAAGACATCCTTCAACTGATTGGCGCCAGGAATGCCAAGCCCATCCAGGATCAGGTTGGGCCCAATTGACTCGAAGACGCCGAGAAAGAGCCCGCCCAACATGGCACCCGGTACGCTCCCAATGCCTCCCAGCACAGCCGCGGTAAAGGCTTTGATGCCGGGGAAGAAGCCCATGAAAAAGTTCACTCCCTGTGGCCGATAGAGGCCATTGATGACGCCCGCGGCCCCGGCCAGGATGCCGCCAATGGCAAAGGTAAAGACGATCACGCGGTCAATGTTGATACCCATGAGCGTCGAGACTTCTTTATTTTCCGAGACGGCGCGCATTGCTTTGCCCATCTTGGTGCGCTCTACCATCCAGTAGAGAATAAACATTAGGAGCAAAGCAGAGATAATCACAAAGAATTGAACAATGGGAACATCACTGCCACCGACCCGTTGCACCCCTTTGAGCAGATCGACCTGGGGGTAGGTGCGAAATTCTGAGCCATAAAAGCCTTTGAATGTGTACTGGAGAAAGAACGAGGCACCGATGGCAGTAATCAGAGGGACCAGACGGGGAGAACCGCGCAGGGGACGATAGGCAACTCGTTCGAGCAGGATGGCTACGCCCATTGAGACAGAACCAGCCACCAACAAAAGCAGGAGAATGGAGATGATTGTCAACAGTGGCCCGCCGTTGAGCATACCATTGTTCGCCAGCGCAACGGCGGCAAAATAGGCTGTAAAGGCACCGGCCATGTAGACTTCGCCATGGGCAAAGTTGATCATCAACAGAATCCCGTACACCAACGTATAGCCGAGGGCAATGAGTGCGTAGATACTACCTTGGGCCAAGCCCGAAAAACCCAGGCTGATCCACTGGCTGGCCGAGTATTTTTCAGAAAGCAGTGTGTTGGTAGCACCAATGACCACGAGAACCAAGATTGCCAACCGCAGCACCAAAAGAAAAAGATCGACCCACGAAACCCTCGCAAAGAAGCCTTTGCCCATTACCCCCCCAGTATTATCGTTGAAGTTGAAAGAGACTAGCTACAAACGAGCCAGGGAGACCTCCCTGGCTCGTTCATACAGCAAGTTTAGCTATCGGTATTTTTCACTATTCGGCAGCGTCGGCTGGTGTCCAAACAACTGCTGGTGGCCAGTTGCCATTGTTTACTTCTTCCAGCGTCACCTGATAGACACCCAAGGCTTCGCCAGTGGCACAGTCACCAGTGGCATTACAAGTCAGTACACCGGTAATCCCTTCGTAGCCGGAAATGCTGTTGAGCGCATCGCGAATTGCCTGGCGGCCAATCAGCAGCGTGCCATCCTCGCCAACCTGCGCAACCTCTTCGATTGCGTTGAGCAGCATGTTGGTTGCATCGTAGGCATGAGCGTGGAAACCACTGGGGGGGGTACCACCAAATTTCTCATCCCACTTGGCCAACAGTTCATCATAGGCTTCACCCGCAATAAAGGGGCCAGTCAGGTACATGCCATCGGCAGCTTCACCCGTGCCTTCGGGGAAGCTATCCACGAGCAGGCCATCTGCACCCATGAGCACAACATCTTCCAGGCCAGCGATCTCGCGTGATTGGGCAGCGATCAGATCACCTTCGGGCTCGAAGATGGGGAAGTAGATGACATCCGGCGGGTTGGAAGCGATTTCGGTCAAAATCGGGCGCATGTCGGTGTCGCCAACGTTCACTGCACCTTGGAAGACCACTTCGCCACCCAATTCCGCAAAGACATCGGCGGCCACCGCTTGCAGACCATCGGCATAGGGGCTACCATCGTGAATGGTTGCCAGTGTAGCGGCGCCCAGTTCGTTGGTCATGAACTCGGCAGCGATCCGGCCCTGGAAGAGATCGTTGTGGCCGGTGCGGTAGTAACCGGGTTGCCAGACGCCCCCTTCATCGGGGTTGTCGTTGGTCAGGCTGGGAGCGGTGTTGGAAGAAGAGATCATTACCATGCCAGCCTGGCTGATAATCGGCAGTGCAGACGTACCAGCGCTGGAACAGTTGGTGCCAATGACACCGATGACCGTGGGATCTGCTGCGACTTTCTGGGCGGCAGTCTGCCCCCCTTCGGCGCTACAGGCGGAATCTTCGCCCGTCAGTTCGATCTCGTGGCCCAACAATTCACCACCGCGATCATCAATGGCAATTTCGATTGCGCCACGGGAATCTTCCCCAAGGAAGGCCGTCGCGCCCGAGATAGTCAACATATACGCAATGTGGATCGGTTCATCGGGTGCAATCTCAACACAGCCGATTTCGTCGGTACATTCCAGGGCAGTTGCCTCACCTTCGCCGCTGGCTGGCGCTTGGTTGGCATCTGGTGCCACACAGCCAGCCAATACCAAAGATAGAACAAGCAGTCCGGTGAGCAGACGCAGAACGTTTACTCGTTTCATGAAATTCTCCTTAGACAAGGTTTTGTACTACAAAGGTTAAAAAAGGATTTTGCTACAGTGCTTTTGAAGCCGGTACACGACGGGTATGCAAAGGTGCTTCCGCTGTGGAACAATGCGCAACGCAAGCAACAGGCTCTTGCACAACCTAAACGTAAGTTCTGTTTGAAAACGGTCGTGCTACCCCTTTGGTAGACCCCGAAAAAATCTACATTTTCAAGCCAACTGCACTACAGACGCTTGCGAGAGACGCTCGCGAGGATAGATTCTCAACCATGCAGATTCTCAGCCATGCAGCTTTTCAACAGGGCAAACTCTTAACGCAGTACGAACTCGTAACATGTGGAGGAGAACCGGTTGCTGCCAGAGCGAGCTCGACTGGGCGTCACAATCTGTTCTACCTTGTTTTCGACAGGTGGTTCGTTTTCGCGACAGATGGTTCGGGTGAACTGCTGTGGATGCATACAAGAGCCGTGAACAAGTGTACCGGGCGTGGTTCATTATAGTAACATAAGCGCGTCAATTGCTAAAATTGCTAAGCTACTTGTAAAGATGAGCATGCGGTACGACTTACCCGCTGCTACAGCTGATACTGTAGCAGCGGCATCATTGTTTGCAAGGTTTCTACATTACAAAGTGGGTAGCATCCACACCAGCATTTTCGCCAACAAAGATAGCGTGGTGAGCCAAAGTTGACTTGCAGAATGAATGCTATTGCTCTGACGAATCGCGCCGGCTGATCGTGTAGACGCGGGTGAACTCGGCCCCAAGGAGAAAGATAAAGGCTGAAAAGTAGGCCCACAACATGACGATTACCACCGAACCTGCAATCCCAAAAAAGGTGGGGATCGGACTGTTGCTGGCATAGTAGAGAATGATGCCTTCACCGATTGCCATGATCGTCCCCGTGATGATGGCACCGGGCAACACATTGCGCCAACTGGGATGGACCGCGGGCAGTAACTTGAAGCCCAAAAGACAAAGACCCACAAACGTGAGCGGAATCAGTGTGAAGCTCAGCCACTTGATGAGATTTACCAAACCCGGAACCAGCAGTTCGAGCAGCAGCATAATCAAATTGGCAATTGCGCTGAGCGCCATGGTGCCGGGCAATGCCAGAATGATGATGACTGCCGTCACCAAGCCAACGACGTAGATGCGCAGGCGGACGACCGCCCAACGCCAGATGCCATCACGAATGCTGATGCCGGGCCGTTCAAACTCCCAGATCGCGTTTTGTGCCACCACCAACTGGCGAAAGACATTCGAGGTGGCGTACAAAAGCAGAATCAACGATATCCCAGTGGTCCAGGCTGTATCCATGCCCGGATCGCGCACGCGCACCAACAGCGTGGAGATCAGATCAACCAGTGGATCGCCCGCCAGCGATGCAATGGTGAGTTCCACCTGCTCCAGCGCGGCATCACGGCCAAAAACTTGACTAGCCAAAAAGAGTGAAAAGAAGAGCAACGGCCCCATCGAGATAATGGCGTGATAGGCAATGGCAGCCGCATAGGAAGGGCCGTGGTGGCGGCCAAAACTTTGGCCAGTTTCGATGAAGAGTCGGATATACCGCATGCCGTAGCTGCTGTTCGCTCCATGACAGTTCAAGAGCTTTTCCTGAACGTTAGTTGTGGCTCCGATCACTGCACTCGGCGGTTGGGCCGATGCAGAGGGTTACAGGGCCAGACATTGAGTAGGCCGGCAATGAATCTCCCATTACCGGCACATGGTGCTCTCTGCTTGAGGGCCCGCCAGTGAATCTACGGGGATAAGTATCTGTACCTGTCATGACTGTTTCGATCATGACTGTTTCGATCATGACTGTTTCGATCATGACTATTCCCATCAAGACTATACGACAAAACAGACGCCTGCGGCAAAAATAGATGGTGCAACCCCATGATGATCAGCGTAATATGATGATCAGAGCGACATGATGGGCGATCATGCTACTTTTTCCCGCGCACGTTTGCGTTGGTTACACTGTGGGTATGGAATGCAGGCCAGCGGGCTCTTTACCGCTGCTTCCGCCGTGTACTTTCGTGCAGGGCAAAGGGATGGGAACGGCGGCGGATCACTGTGGTGTAGAATTTACGCAGCCAAGCTTTCCAGAAGATTGGCTCCAGTTGCTTCCACACCCGGCTCAGTGATGGATCAGTCGGCTGGCCATCGGCCGCTGCCCCAGCGGATGAGAGCGACGCGGGGCGAAAGCGATAGAGCACATAGGCATGGATGATCTGCCGGATCGATGTGCGTCCCTCGGGGAAGATCTGGCTCAGCCGTTGCCCCTGCTCGTAAGGCGTCTCGGTTTCCGGCAGACGAATTCCCAACCGTTGCGTCCAATGTTGCAGGCGATCGTAAAAGAGGGAGGGAAAATCTGTGGTGAAGGCCGTTGCTCCAAGGACTGGCGTGTAGCGCAGCCCCCACAGCCCCAACAGCAGCAGTGGTGGTGTCAGCAGGGCCCACACCCACCATGGCCACGCACCCGTGCCGCCGCCATCATTTCCCCACCCGAAATCTTCGGGCAATTCACCGCCAAAACCGGGATCGAGCGGAAGGTCTTCTTCCATCAATGGTGGCTCGGTCTGCTCCGGGAAATCCGCGGGAGAATTGTTGGCAGCAGCGTCATCAGCCGCAGCATCTGCACCGGATGGCCGGTTCAGTATGCTTTCGCCCGCGGTGGGTTCAAACTCGATCCAGCCGTAATTGGGAAAATAGACCTCGACCCAGGTATGTGCGTCCTTGGCCGATACCAGATACAGATTCAATTCTTCGTCAAATGTACCCTCGGCATAACCACTGGCCGTGCGTGCGGGAATTCCCAGCGAGCGCAACATGGTCGCCATGGCCGAAGCGTAGTAGTCACAGTAGCCTTCCCGGATCTCAAAGAGAAAATACTCCAGGGGATCCATATCTGGTGGCGGCGCGCTAATCTCGTCGTTGTAGGGAATCGTGCGCAGATAGCGCTCAATAGCTTTGGCTTGGTCAAATACGCTGAGTCCACTTGCATCTTCTGTGCCAATTGCACCGGTCTCTGAGATCACAGTCCGCGCCAACGCAGCCACTTCTGGTGAGAAATCTTCGGGCAGAGTCAGATAGGTTTCGATAACGGGGGTTGGATAATCCGTACCAGCGTCGCGTAGCGCACGCTCCGTCACCACCGTCTGATAGCTTACGAGCGAATAGGTAGATTCTACCTCTAACGTGCGGCGCGAACGTACGTAGGTCATCTCCACCGGAACCGCATCTTCCGCGGCTGCACCATCTTCTGCCGGGAAGAGTCGGGTGCCACTGACGGGCCGTATCTTTGCATCCAGTGGGAGATCCGAAATGAGCATATCAGGAGCGCCAAAGACAACATCGCCCGTGAGTGCTTTTAATGTAATGGTCTGGGTAATAGGTTCACGCATCAACCAGTTGGCCACGGGGAGGGGTGTCTCGTTGGCAAAATTTTGCTCAGCTTCGCCCGTGTTCTGCCACTGCCGACCGTCAAAGCTATCGAAGACAACCGCTCGCCAGTAGCGTGCGCGCGGCGCAGCCACGGTAAAGATCAGTTCTTCCCCAACATTGCGCTCCCCGCCCAAGCTGAGCGTATTGCCAAACGCGGCGGTGGTGGGCCGGAACTGACGCGCTACTTCGGGATAGAGATCGTTGAGCTGTGCATTTACATTTTCATAGGCCACATTGATGGGACGCAGCAAGTCGCGAACGGGTGCACTGCGCCCCAACCCCGGTGCGATCCAGGCCAGTGCCAGCACGAGCAAACTATAGGTGAAGCCAGTGCGCATAAAATCGAGCGTGATGTCCTGGCTGAAGTAGGTGCTGCGGGCTCGCCAACGTGCCTGTTGCTCGGCCAGATTCGTGCGCACCAGCAGAATCAGTGCGATAAAGGCAAAGAAGACGAGGAAGGCAATGATCGATTGCGGTGCATAATAGGTGTTGATGAGCAACACGGTGCCCGCGGGGATGATCGCGCGCCAGGTGTAACCGTGCCGGAAGATCGACCACACACCCAGATAGGTCAACCACCAGACCAAAAAGCAGATCTCAAAAATAAACATGTAGTTGTCCGCGGTCGCCTGTCTGCCCAACGCCATTTGCGTCCAGTTCAACAGGCGGTAGAGGACGAAGTAGACATTGGCTTGCAACTCTGGAAAGCCATATTCGACGAAAGAACGACTCTCCTCCGCCGTCACCAATCCCGCCATCAAATAAAGAATCCAGGCCAGCCCGGTGAACATTCCGTGCGAAAAAGCAAAGAAACTGTCAAAGCGGCTGTAGGCCATCAACAGGCTCATGACCATCGCCCCCAGTGTAACGGGGATCAGCAGCCCAAACCGCGCCACATAGCCAGCAGCATCTAGGGATGCAGCGACTGTCAGGAAAAGCAGCCCAACGAGAATCCCCGTGAGCACCAGCCCGTCCTGAAAATAGACGTTGTGTACATAACGAAATGAAGGTCTGGTCGACGCGCCATTGGTTGCGCCTACGACAGTGGTTGTCATTGATTTCTCCAAATAGACAAAAAGATACCCAGCCCCCTGATCGCGCCGGCAAAAGCGTGCCGTTTTTGGTGCAATCTTCCTGGTTCATGGGCTTCCACAGAACCACAGGGTTCATCGGAATCTACTAACGCAAGTTGCCACCGACTAGCTCGACACGAGCGTAATTGCTGACAAATCTCTCTCTACCACGCGTCCAGCAGGCAATCGGGGAGCAACGTAGAGAGAAAGCCAATCGACCTTGCCCCTTGCCCCTTACATTTTGCGGAGTGAGCATTCTCTCATGCGCACCTCCAGCGGTAGAGAGCGCTGCTTCCACCAGTGGGCAACGCTAAATTATTTCTCGATGAAAGTAAGCTCTGTCTGAAAACGGTACTGTTACCCCTTTCGTAGGCCATCAAAAAATCTACCGTTTTCAAGCCAACCGCACGATGGGGTACCAACAATCTCAAGAGAGCTGCTTAGAGTAGCCACCAAAGCAGGCCACTCAAAAAGAGGAGCACGGTTACCCCCAGAGCCAACGTCCCCATGAGAGCAGCGGTATAGGTAGGTGTGCTCTGCAAGGTCAACACCGTGGCAGGCGAGGAGGTGGTCAGTAGCCAGCTTTGATCAGCCGCTTGTAATCCCGCTGGAATGACGAACCGCACAGCCAACCAGCTGTCCCGGCCCACTTTCTGCCACTCCTGTGCCGAGGCTCGATAGTTACTCGCCTGAATACGCAGTTGTAGCGCCTGTTCCGCAGCCGCAGCATCGCGAGTGTTCTCTGCTCTGGCAGCAGCCTCAAAGGCAACAGCAGCAGCCTCGAGATCAGCGGCCACCGCCATCCAACGTTCGTGGACAGGCTGCAGATCCAGCGGTAGCCGCAACGCCGTCTCTTGATTGAGCAGAGCAGCCTGGCGCTCAACAGTCGGCTGCCATTGATTTAACAGCGTATGCAGCAGCGTCCAATTGGCGTTGAGCGGGATGGCCGTTGTCAGGGAGGCAAAGGAACTGTTCAGCGGGGCCTCGATAAGCAGTGGGGGCCACTGAACGCCAGTGGGCGCTTCAGCAGTTTCGCCCCTGGCGTCAACGGTGGATGCACCGGCGGCTGATGACCACTGCACCGCTACATCAGCCGTGGCCGCGGATTGCAACGCTCTGACCAAGGCACTCATCGCCTGTTGGGCTGCGGGTGCACGTTCGGGAAGGACAATGGGCTGCAACTGTAGCGTAAGCTGTTCGGGAGTGACGGTTGCAGAAATTTCCCAGCGCTGAAAGAGGGGCAGTTGCTCGGCCGGGGGGAGCAGCGCTACGTTCTGCACCTCATCACCCGCCAAGGCAACCGCGCCAGCTCGGTTTTCTGCTTCCAGCAGTTGTAGCGCCTGACGCACTGTTATCTCCCGCTTTGCCTGTCGTAGCATATCAGGATCTGTAAAGGCTGGCGGTAAGGCTGACAACTGTTCAACGATCTCCAAGGCAGTTGCCCATGCTTCGTTTTGCCGGGCATCGCGCAGCGCGATCTGCAGTCCATCAGCCACCCATTGGGTGATTTCGCTCCGTTGGGGATGGTCCGTGGGCAGCAGAATCAGGGCATCTTGCGCAGCCGTGACCATGGCAGCGGCATAGCTGGCATTGGCGGTGCCATTCGGCTGCGCCACTTGAATCCGATAGAGTGCGGCCAGCGCGGCCGAAAATAGACCCGCTCGGTCGCCCATTGGCTGCGCTTCAAGCCCAGCCGCGTAGGCAGCCAGCGCCTGGGCATAGAAGCGCTCGCGCACGGTGGCGTAGTCCGCCGTGGGTGGCGTTGCATCCAACAAGGCGCGGTAGCGATTGCCCAACGTCAGATGAGCACCTGGATCGGTAGCTGTCGCGGTAGCCAGCTGTTGCAGTTCGGCCCATTGCTGTGGGTGGATGAATTCAAACAAAAATGGCTCGGCCGGAACACGTGCATCATAGAGCCATTTGATGCCAGCGAAGTTGCTGTTATCCACCTGTGCATAGAGCCATTGCTCGGGCGCAATGTGCAGCCAACTCTCGGGGCTAATCGTCGCTGGCATGGTAATGCTAACCCGCAGGCTCGGGTTGCCGGGCCAGCTATTTAGCTCTGCGGCGTGATAGGCAAGCAGCGGCAACGGCAGATCCGCCAGATCCAGTGTGTGGCGCAGGTTCACGGTGGTGCGTGTGTCGGCATTGATCTGCAACTGGGCCGTGTACCCCACGCCTTCGGTGCGGAAGAAGGTCAATGGCACACCATCAGCGGTGAGTGCTACTTCTGCGGGTCTGCCGCGCGCACCCATGACCTCGGCAATTTTTAGCGTCAGGACAGTGGGGGTTTGGGCACTGTTCTCCAACCGATAGGTGGCATCCAGCGTCAGTGTTACAGCCGCTGGTGTTGCGGGTGCCGCATCGACGGAGAATGTAAAATCAGCGGTGTGGGTCAACAGCTCTACCGTGGTAGTATCCAGTGGTACAATAAGCGGTGGCGCGAATCGCGATGACTTCACCTGGAGCAGCGGGTTTGCAGAGGCAGCCAACTGGTTGTTGGGCTGTGGTGACGCGTCCAGGGGAGCCGGATTGGCTATCAGGAGAAAGAGCATGCAGAACAGAGCCAGCCCGGTCGATAGTCGCAGGTGGGGCCAAGCCATTTGTAATCGACGCAATATTGCATTTCCAGATTGCTTTTGGTATTGTGATTGGAACATAGAGTGGATTGGGCCAAACTGGTTCATTGTCATTAAAGAATGTAAGCGAATAATCTACAAGCAAAAAATCAAATCGAGAGAGCAAATAGACCTTGCGGAGTGAGCATTCTCTCACGCGCACGTCCAGCGTTTTCTAACGCTGATTCCACCATTGGACAACGTTCACTTGATTTCTCGATAAGCACGCTAATGCGAGCCACAAGTGAACTGCTCACGGTCGAAGGAGCGTGTTGCGAGCGCAGCTTTGCAGTGACGAGACCGGTTGAACTGCTATTCTGGCACATGAGCCATATGCATAGTAACGCATAAATGTAACGCATAAATGTATTCATGACTTACGCACCGAGAACCGCTTGCTGGTGGCGAGCAGAGCGCACAATTGTTCGCTCTGCTCGACAAGTTGCGTAAGTCCAATGTACTGTGTGAATGTGGCGTGTGAAAAGGAACCATCAACGGCATGTTGAAACTATTAATGCAATGGGACATCAAGATGGGCCGCGAGCAAGACTTTTCGGCCTTTGTTGTTCGAGAATTCGCGCCCCGGCTCATGCAACTCGGGATCGAACCAAGTGAGGTTCTATATACCATGTATGGCGAAGGTCCCCAAATGTTGACCATGGGCGTGATCGAAAGCCAAGAGAAGCTAAACGAGATCATGCAGAGTAATGGTTGGAAGAAATTGCGCGAAAAATTAATGACCTATGTCACCAACTATTCCCAAAAAGTGGTGATCGACAACGGGCGCGACTTCCAATTGTAATGTGTCTATGCCTGTGGGTACGAGCGACTACAGGGCTATTTTCTACACGCCTATTTTCTACAGAGCTATTCATAGTGTCCGCGCTCACAGAAATGTCGTGCCCGCGCGCACAGAACGTTGCTACTTCACATGGGCCCGCCTCCTCGCCCGCGCTGCTTTCACCCACGCTACCATTCAATCTACCTCACGCTTCACCCCAAAACTTCAGTTGTTCGGCAGGGCCATTGTGAGAGCCTAACCTGAAATTCGGTTGTGCTGCCCCATTCTACCTCGCGCCGGCTACGTGGATGCAAAGAATTTTAGAGCAGCTACCAAGTCGCCTCTCCGACAATTTGACCAGAGCGATTGCCTTCATAAAACCACCGCCACATGAGACCCAAGCCTCTACCCCACAGGTTGTGGCTTCTGCTCTGGCGCTGCCGACTCGGTCAATGCAGAAGATTATCGGTTAGCAGTCAAGGAGAATGGCAGCCACATGTCGAAAGACGTAAGCAGAGATCTGCCGGTGCACTGCAGCCATAGACGGCGCCGCGTGCACAATCTGCGGCCAGAGCAATATTCAATGAGTAAGCGAAATGTAAGTGAAGTCTGTTGAAAAGCGAGACAAACAGATTATAATAGTGGTTACACTGTAATCTATCACCCGATCCATCTACTAAAGGCAGTTACATGGCGGTCTCACATTGAACGGCTTTTACCCAGTATCCTGTCAGCAGCTGCTCTGGATAACCCAGAGCAACGGTTCGAGAATGGTAGCAGACAGATGAGTTAATCAAGGAAAATATTGGATTCGGGACAGATATCGGGACAGACATAGGCACGCCCTTTAGGCCCACACAAAAAAGATACACAGCGTAGCGGGCAGGCAACAGACAAAGACAGACGTGCATACAGTACAGAACAAACAGTACAGAACAAACAGTACAATAGATACAGTACAGAGACAGATAGCTACAGATATGCAGCAAGATAGCCACTGCTACCGGTCAGAGAGAGAAGAAGCTACATGACAAATCGGCATTGTTTTGGAAAGTCCAATTACGATTGGATGCGCTTGCTCAGAGAAGGAGGAGCGCTACATCGGCAGCCGTCGACTCTGTCCGATCTATATCAGTTCAATGGAATCGACTTCACGACAACCTGCCACTACATACGGAAACAGCTCAATCAGCAGATGGATGAACGTCAGCAATCAAAAGGTCACTGTTCGCGCCTGGACTTGCGAAACAGCAAGCCCAGAGAAGTTTTCTCACACGGACCCTTCTCTTCCACCAAGCAAAATACAGTGGGCCGCGAGCCCGATGGTCAAATCCATACGACGCTCATGCGCCTCGTATGGTTGCAGGCGGATCAGATACAACGTCCCAAAGTGACCACGCTGCTCAATCGGTTTGACAGCGAAGGAATGGATATTCACATTGTTGATCTACACCAGGAGAAGAAAGCTCCCCCACCGTTGCACTGCGAGCTGGTGATGCTCGAATGCATCAACACGCTTGAAACCGAAATGCTCACGCAACTCAGCAGTGTGCGGTCGCAGAGTCAGGTTCCACTGATTGTCCTGACAGATAACCACACGCTGGATTGGTCGCTCCTAGCGCTGCGCGAGGGTGCAGATGCCATCTTTACCTTAAACACACCCGACGACATTATCATCGCGCGGTCAAATGCGCTGCTTCGCCGCTGGATTACAGGTTCGTAACCGACTTCTATTTGAGTCTCAAGAGCTCTACCTACAACTGTGCTCAGCAATAAGCCTACACCTATGTAACTGTCTACTAAAGTTTGTCTCTCGCAAGTTTGTCTCGCGCAAGTCTCTATCTCACGAAATCGTTGCTCATCTACCTGTTGCACAAGAGTATGTAGGCTTGAACGAGTAGACCAATCCTGCAAACTTGACTCGTGCATGCAACAGAGCTGGCGGCAAAGTTGATCACCCTTCACCCCATCCAATCGTCAGCAACCATTCTTTCCGGCACAGATTCAGACAAGCAACAGCGCGCCCGCGTAAGTTTTGCGACACCAGAATGCTTCGGGTGAGAGATAGATCACCTGTATAATGACGTGGTAACTTTCGCCGAGATTGTATACTCTTCTGCAGATTCCTCTTGCTTGGTTCCTCACGTTCTTCTCCATCCACGGGTGAAACGATTATGCTACAGTGCGGTTGGCTTGATCACGGTAGGTTTCCCGCTTGCCGGAACTACTGTTTTTAAACAGAGCCCACTTTGGTTGCCATGGGTTTGGATCAGTATCTCCGGCCGGCAGATAAGTTCGCCCACAGTACTTAATTTGATGTAAGATATCCACAACTCACGCAAATCTAGTTAATTTCACTATAATAGAAATTGCTGATCTTCTGCTCGAAGATCTTCCTGAGAAAACACGACAAATGTCGCAATACAGAGACATTCTGCGTTACAACAGGCAAATTCATATTTGTCAGAAAATATTAAAGTAAATTAAGATACGATAGTACAATTGCAGTACTCATTATACAGCATCTAAATGATGCTCTTAGCTCACAAGCTCATTTATACTGAACTGAATATCTAGTTTTGGGCATTACGTTCACCTTGCCTACATCCCCCAAAGCATAATCCATCTATCGTTACACCTGCTACATAACTAGGAGACTGAAGCATGGCACTTTATGTACAAGAGCTGTCAAAAGAAGATGTCAAACAAATTGAGGCGCTGATCTGCGAACCAGAAGACGATTTGCCCGTCAATCGTCTCCTGATCATCCTACTTTCCGCCGAGGGAAAGAGCGTACCAGAGATCAGTCAAACGGTGAACTTGCACCCCATTAATGTCCGTAAATGGATCCACCGGTACACGGGGAATGGCATTGACGGCTTGCGCAGTGGTAAATCCCCTGGACGTCCGCCCCTTTTTACGAACAACCAGCGTCGACAGATTTCCCAGATCGCAAATACGAGCCCGCGCAGTCTCGGTCTGAACTTTTCGCGCTGGTCTCTCCAACGTCTCCGGCGCTATCTAATCGAACAGGGCGTTGTTGATCGGATTAGCATCGAAACGATTCGCCAGATCATTCAATCCGGTGAACTCGTCAGCGAGACTCGTTGAACCCTGGCGAGCAGAGCAAAGTCATTTTTTGCGCTGTTACTATTGTTTTCTTTTCCCTGCAACCGTGAGTTTTTCCGCTGGTAATGTTGTCCGGTTAATCATGAACCGCTGCACGTACCGCAGCGGCCGTGCAGCCCCACGTAGAGAGTATTGGTCAAATAGCTCACAGATGCCAGCAGGTCACTCAGCAGACGAATAGGTGTTGCAGCAGATGCCATAACACAGGCCCAGATTAGAGAAGCTGCCGGAGGTAGCAGCCGGTTCTGGCAACCAGTCAATTGCAAGCGGAAGTTTTCCCCCTGAATCCTATCCCAACCAAGCTTGCACGCTGAAAGCAACTCGCGTCCGCCCCAGCAGAGATCACACAACATTTCTGGATAATCTGTCAGAGACTATTTTTCTCCACTTTGCACTCACACAGCTCTCTCCGTCTTCTCCGCATCTGTTCTCTCCGTCTTTGAGTTCCTGTCTCTGAGCTCTTTCCATATCCGAGTTTCCTATGATATGATCGTGGTGTCCCATCCCGATGCTCACCAATCTTTAATCTCTCATGCATCTACCTCTAACGCCGGTCCGTAAGAGTAGTGGACCACGAGCAGTCGGTGCCGTTGGCTGAGCCCATGCACCCTTGCCAACCCGCCACGAATTCTGCGGCAGTTGTGCCAGGCGCAAGCGGCAGCAAAAGATCACACAAATGCCCAAACCAACGCATTGCAAGCAGATGCGTTACAACATGCATTGAAAAAGTTGGGTAGTACTACGAAAAAAGGTCCTCATCCATGAAAAATTTAACGCAATCTGCTCTACCCACCAGGCTAGCTATTGCCACTCTCATCTGTCTCCTTACACTAGTGACAGTTAGCTGCGTCGCGCCAATTGCGCCGTCCGATTCGGCAAATGAAAACGGCAGCCAGCCAAGCACCGCCGACGCAGATAGTGCCACTGCCGAAAGCGCGGCAGCAAGTGAAGCGGCAGCAAGTGAAACAGGGGCTGGTGCAACAACAGCTACCGACGCTGCTGCCACCATTACTTCCACGACAGGTACAGCACAAACTGACACAGCACCGGATACAGCAGAGGCAGCCACCACCCAAGCTGTCCCAGAACCAGTGGGAACTTACAAGGGCATTCCGGTTGGCTTTACAGCGGAAGGATACCCATATCGCGGGTCACCCGATGCTCCCATAACGATTTACGAATACAGCGATTATCAGTGCCCCTTCTGCAACCGCTATTTTGTACAGACTGAGCCAGCCATTGACGAGAGCTACGTGCGCAACGGTCAGGTTCGCGTGGTCTTTCGCGATTTTCCTTTGACCGACCTTCACCCCAATGCACCGGCAGCGCACGTTGCCTCGCTCTGTGCAGCCGAACAGAGTGCAGAAGCTTATTGGCAGCTGCACGGCAGGCTCTTCCAAACCCAAGCGGAATGGAACAACAGTGCGAATGCAGCCGACTACTTTGCAGGGCTGGCTGAAGAGTTGGGGGTGGAGATGGACGCCTACACCGCCTGCATTGAGAGCGGCGAAAAGGAAGCGATGGTTGTGGAAGGTATTGCCGATGCACGGGCGCTGGGCTTTAGCGGCACACCCAGTTTCAATTTCGTCCGTGAAGCAACCGGCGAATCGTTCCCGCTCGTGGGTGCACAACCCTACGACCAGTTTGCAGAGTTACTTGACAGCTTGCTGGCCGGCGATTCACCGGCAACAGCAGAAGCTGGCGGTGCTGAAGAAGGTAGCGGCGAGATTCCATTCTGGGCTACCACAGAAGGGTTGCGCCCCGATCCGGAGCGACCGGGCCACACGATGGCAGGTGATCAATATCGAGGCAATCCTGATGCGCCAGTAGTCGTCGTTGAGTTCTCGGATCTACAATGCCCATTCTGCCGACGCCACACGCTAGAGACACAACCAATACTCGATGAACAATTTGTCGACACAGACCAGATCATGTGGGTATTCAAGCACTTCCCACTCAGCATACATCCACAAGCACCGGCCGCAGGCGTAGCAGCCGAATGTGCAGCCGAGCAAGGTAAATTTTGGGAGATGCACGAAGCGCTATTCAATACCATGCAGCGCTGGTCGATCGGCACACCCAACCCTGTCTTTATTGAGTTGGTCGAAACCATTGAGTTGGATCTGGAAGCGTTTACCACCTGTCTAGACGACGAAGAAATGGCTGCCCGTGTTGACGAAGATATGGCCGCCGGTGCTGCCTTTGTGCGTGGCACACCTACCTTCATTGTTCTCTATGATGGTCAAGGTTCGATTATTCCAGGCGCACTCCCGGCAGAACGTTTCACCGAAATTTTACAAGACGTGTTGGATGGAACGGCCACGCAGTAGCGTGATCGGTCAAGCGAATTTCGCCAACATATCATTGGTATAGAGAGACCAGGCCCCCGCGGCCTGGTCTTTTCTGTTACAGCTCATTCGTCTGAAAAGCGCAGAAAGGAAAAGAGATGCGGAGAGAATTTATCAGGCAGCCTCTGCTGCGGTGGATCGGCTGCGTGCTTGTGCTCGTGCTGGCTGGCTGTGCATCAACACCAGCAATGCCAACAACTGACAGCCCCACCGAAGCCGCTGCCGTGCAAGCGTCCGCTGCCGAAGCGGAAAACACTCCAACCGCGCCTGCCCCGTCAGAGCCCGACGCCGACGCCGACGTGGTAGAAGCCCCCAGCGATCCACAAACCAGTGATCCAACTGTGACGGCAACAGCGGCAGTGGTCTTGATCCCGACGGCAACTTCGTCTGCCCCCACACCCGTTGATCCCACGGCAACGCCCACGGATTGGCTTGCGACTGCGTCTATCCAAGATGGTCTTTATATCCTTGGGAATCCCAATGCACCCATTCGCCTGGTCGACTATTCTGATTTCCTCTGAGGAGCCTGTGCCTCGCACGTGTTGCGAGTTGAACCACAGATCAAGGAAAACTTTGTCGCTGCCGGTCGCGTCAGTCTCGCCTTTTCCCATGTACTCGATCACGGTAATGCATCCCGCATGGCACACCAGGCAGCTGAGTGTGCGGGCAGTCAAGATCCCCTTGGTTTTTGGGCAATGCACGATCGGCTCTTTAGCCGACAGGGGGAACTGTGGAATGCCACCACCGATCTATTTGTTACCTGGGCAGTAGAATTGGGGTTGGATGGGGAAGCAATGCGCCAATGCATTGATGCACCTGCAACCATTGCCCGAGTTACAGAGCTCGATCAGGCCCGGCGCGATCGAGGAATCCGGATCCGGCCGAGCTTTGAACTAAATGGTCGTCTGCTCGAAGGGGCACTGGCCTACAACCGCTTTGAGCAACTCTTTGTAGAATTGACCCAGTAAAATCAGCCACGTGAGCTCGATGCGGCAGCACGCAGCAATTGCCAGACCGCTATACTCCAATGAAAAAAGGCCGTGAGCTCTAGCAAGTCTCACGGCCTTTTTGATAATCGGTGGCGCACTCCTGTGCATCCGAAAACATTGGATTCCTCTGTTGTTCGTCTCATTTGACTCAAAGTCGCTACCTACTATCTCTACACGAGAGTAATTGCGCACAAAATACCCTCTACCATGCGCCTGGAAGGCAACCAGGGACCAACTTGGGTCATTTATGCTTTTGCTTCCCCAATCCAACTCACATAGTCGGAAAGTTGTGTATAGAGACCATAGTAGCCTGGCTCTGCACAACCGGCACCAGCGCTGACAATGCCTGCTTGTACCCACGTCTGGCTCTCCTCTTCCCAGATTACGAGGGGGCCACCACTGTCACCGGCACAGGCATCAACACCGCCAGCAATGTTACCTGCACAGAGCATCGTGTCGGCAACGATATAACCCTGTGGCTCGTAGAGCTGGGCACAAGTCTGGTAGGAGACAACAGGGAGGTTGGCCTGTCGCAGCGTGTCTGCTCCGACGCCCTGTTCCGTGATGCCCCAGCCAACGACCGCGGCCTCGGTCTCCACCGCCGTTACTGCCGAGCCATCGTCAATCGTCACCACCGGGGCATTCTGCAGTGGCGTGGCAAGACGCAACAGAGCGATATCATTGTAGTATGTTGCAGAATCAAAGTCACGGTGGCGAATGATCTGGTCAATTGCGATCCGGGTGCCAGTGCCGTTGCGGAGATGGCGACTACCGATGATGATTTCCAGGTCGCGTGCGGCAAATGGGCTGAAGTCCAGGTCGAAGGTGCAATGGGCAGCGGTCAACACCCATTCAGCATCAATCAACGTGCCACCACAAAATTGGGCGCTGTACGCATCATCGACATTGGCAAGCAGGAGGCCAACCATCCAGGGATGCTCGTTCTCGGCTACATCACTACCATTGATCACTTGGGCCGGTGCGGCACTCACTTGCTGCACGTTGGTCAAAAGCATTGTCACGCCGATGGCCAGGGTGATGATTGTGGTATAGATTGAACGAAGTTGAATGGTTGTCACTTGATTAGTCCTACTCATCGATTAATTCAGATTCTCGGTTTCGCTGTGAAAATGAGTATAGCGACAAGCAAGTCTAAAATTCGTTACAATTACGTATCATGTTCGTGACAAAACGCTGACACCTATTACCGCAACAGCATCCATAATAGAGACAAAAGTCTATTGCAAATGCAAACAATGTATGAACGACCTTGAGCGGCTCACAAGGCAACCCAGCACTGTCACACCTGCCACGGTACCTTCTTGTCAGTCGATTCGCGGGGCGGTACTGCTTCACGATTGTCTAGGTTTGATGCATAATGGCAGGAAAGCCCGTGGCTCTGCTCCCTGCTGTAGGGAGATTGAGCCGCAGCTGTCAAGCGTCTAATTCTCAGTCAAAAGTACGCGGTGAAGAAAGTGAGCAGAGACAAATCGTGCAAGCAAATCAAGCTCCATCCCCCACAATGCAACGGATCGACCAGATCCTCTGTATGCTGTTGCGCCACTGGCTGGCCCTCTTTCTCACGCCGCTGTTGATCTTTGTCACGCTACCATTCTTTGCACCGGTTGCCATGCATTGGGGATGGGAAGAGCTCGGCCACATGCTCTATCTGATCTACTCCCCTTTCTGCCATCAACTGCCACAGCGTAGCTTCTTTTTCTTCGGGGAAAAGCTCACCTATACACTGGCTGAAATTCAACAGGTGTATCCCCATGATGATGCTTGGCGGCTACGTCACTTTATTGGCGCCCCTACCCTGGGCTACAAAGTGGCGTGGAGCGATCGCATGGTCAGCTTTTACTTCATGACGCCCGTCTTTGGATTGGTCTATCCCCTCTTGCAGCGCATGGGCCACAAACTCAAACCGATCCCGTTCTGGCTCATGCTGCTGACCCTGCTGCCCATTACCGTGGATGGCCTCTCCCATGTCTTCAATGATATTCTCTATGGGATCAGTGCAGGCGGATTTCGCGACACCAACGCGTGGCTGGCTCAGCTGACCAACAACGCGTTCCCCGGCTTCTATGCTGGCGATCACCTGGGCACCTTTAATTGGTGGATGCGTCTCCTGACGGGTGTGTTGGCCGCTTGGGGATTGGCCTTCCATTACATGCCGTGGCTGGACCGTGTGGTGGCAAGAGAATTGCGTCAAACCTGCCGTTGAAGAGGCGTTACAGGGGTGAATGGGCAGAGCCGCGGCGGGTGTGCAGCGCACAGGTGACACGATCGTGGGGCGAAGTTGGGCTGTTGAGACCTGTGCAACGCACCCGTGTACCGCAGGATCTGCATCCGCGGTGGAACAACGTAGAATCTCAGCGCTTGATCCAGTGAAGGGGCATACCATGAGTGAATTGTCAATGAGGCAAACGAGGGGCTCTCTACCTGTGAGGGTAGTGAAATGTGAGGGGGGGTGAAATATGAGGTTGGCAAAGCGAAATTGCACGCGCAGAGATCACGAAAGCTGCCGGGCGATCACCCAATCCCGCCATCGATCGGGCAGGCGCGCCAACAGGTGAATGGCAATGTTGGCATCGATGCCAACGACATAGCGCGTACGCGGGCGGCGGGCGGTCAAGGCGCCGTGCACCACGGTTGCAACTCTCTGGGGAGATCCGCCCCGGCTCAGATTGCGTTCGGCGCGGGCAATGCGCTTGTCGAGCTGTCGTCCATACAATTCGCTTGCCCTGGCAGGGAGGTGAGAAAGTAGCTGGCGCGCCCGTGCCAACGAATGCTGCCATATTGGGGTGGCAATGACCCCCGGCGCAACGCTAATGACGGCAATCTGCCACGGGGCCAGTTCCTGGCGCAGAGAGTCGGTGAGTGCTTCCAACGCAAACTTGGAGGCGTGATAGGGGCCGGTCCATGGTCCCGCCACGCGGCCAGCCATCGAGCTAATGTTGATGATCCGACCCTGGCCGCAACGCAACAGTGGCAGCAGGGCTTGTGTCACCCCCACTTGCCCCACCACATTGACTTCGAGTTGATGGCGCAATTCGCCGAGTGGAATAAATTCAAGAGGCGCGGCCACCGCAATACCAGCGTTGTTGATCAAACCTTGGACGCCCTCTGCACCCCTGGCCGCTTCGACCGTGGCCGCCGCGACCTGGATCTGCGCTGGTTGCGTCACGTCAAAGAGCAGCGGCACGATCTTTCCACTGCTAGCCGGTCTACTGCTAGCTTGTCCACTGCTAGCTTGTCTACTGCTAGCCTGGCACAGGGCGTCCCCATCGGCAGCCTGACGCACCCCGGCAAAAACAAGCCAGCCACGCGCGGCCAGATCGAGCGCAATTGCACGCCCAATTCCTTTGGACGCGCCTGAAATCACCACGGCTTTTGCAGGCTTGGTCTGTTGAAGCAAGTTCGGTTGTTCTGCGGTCATTGGCTGGTGTGGCTGCAGCGTTCCAACTATCTATTTCCGGCTACGGGTTTCCGGCTATAGTTTTTCGACAATGAAGAGATGACTAATTCCAAAAGCGGCCAAGGGGGAAAGTTCAAGGCCGTAGGTCACCCGGCGGATGAAGTGCCCCAATTTGGGACGGCGGGCGACAATATTGTCATAGCCCGGATAGACCTGTGTATGGTGCACCACACGTACCGGTTCCCCCAAAAAGAGAAAGCGCAGACGCGCGGCAGTATAAACACGCACGTGGGGAGCCAAATGGTTGCGTAGCGGGTCGGGCAAGTAGTTGATCAGCGGTGTGTTGCCAAAGTGATATTTGCCCTGCCAATAGTGCCCGTGGGTCTCGAACGGGTAGAGGCGGTTGGGTGCAAAGATAACAGCTCGCCCACCCGGCTTGAGCACGCGCACCATCTCTGCCACCGCGGCACGGTCATCCCGCACATGCTCAATCACTTCGTGGCTGAGCACAACGTCAAAGAAATCATCCGGGTAGGGCAACTCTTCACAAGCAGCCAACTGCAGTTGAGCCTGGGGCACGGCTTCCGCGGCCAACGCCAAATGCTCCGCTTCAATGTCAATGCCATGAATCTCGTCGGAATAGGGCAGCAGCGCTTTGACATAGATCCCCACGCCACAGCCATCCACCAATACCCGACCCAGCGAACGGTGGTACTGTTGGCTTGCCCAGGATAGAATCATCTCCAGCCGTCGCTCCTGGCCTGCTCGCCAGATGAAGCTGGGGTTGCCCCGTTCGGCAGCGCGGCGACCATGCAGATCCAGCTCGCCATGCAGATCAATATTCTCACGGAGATCGAGGGAGTGGCGCCCCAACTGTTCGGGGGACTCTGGATAGTCGCTTGATTGGTCGCTCGGTTGGTCACTCAAAGCTCTTCACTCCCCGTGCCTATTCGCTGACTGCACCTGCTTATTACACCTGCTCACTACAGGAAGACAATCATATTGCACGCTGCTGTCGATTGGCAAAAAAAGCTGCACAAATGTCCTAGATCTATTATACTGGATCTGTAAAGGAAGGATCAAATCCTCAAACGTAAGGTGCATTTAAGTTGACACGGCTCAGACGACCCACGCCCCAAACCACCTGGGCGCTAACGAACCTACAGGCCATTACCGAACGGCTCACGCCCATTCAGACGCAACCCGATGGCACGCTCTATGCCGAACAGCATGGGCCCAACTTTATCGTGGTCACCAAGACATTTCAGCAGATCCGCCTCTGGATTCTCGATCCCGGGGAATCCGATTCCGGTGTGGTACAGTCGGAGATGGCGCTGGAAAACCCACTACACCTGGTTGATCCCTACACGCAAGCTGCAATCTTGGGGTTGGGCTGGGTGCCCAATCCACGCCGCATCTATTGCGCGGGGCTGGGCGCGGGCCGGGTTCCCATGATCCTCCACCACCATCTGCCCGCAGCGACAATTGATTGCACTGAAATTGATCCCGCGGTGCTGGAGATGGCAACCCGCTTCTTTGGCTTGGGGGTGGATGAACGGTTACAGGTCCACATTGCCGATGGTCGACAGTGGCTGGAAGGCGCCGCGCCCTATGATTTTATCTTTGTCGATGTCTTTTTGGATCGGGGTTACGTGCCCTACCGCATGAGCACGGTTGAATTTTTCACGCTCTGCCAACAGCGATTGACGCCAGAAGGGGTGTTGGTGGTCAACCTCTTGAGCGAGGATGAGCATCTAGTCAATCGAATTGCCACGTTGCAACAGGTCTTCGGTCAGCTTGGTGAGCGGCTGTGGGCATGTCCACTGAGCGCGGGGAACATCCTCTTTTTCGCCAGTAACAGACCCGTTGATAGCGGTACAAGATCCCACGCGGAACGTACATCCAAGAGAGAGGCACTCCTACAGCGCATCATTGCTATTCAGGAAGAGCAGCACTTTGCATTTCCGCTGGCCACCCGTGCGCTCGATCTAACTGGCGAGCGTGACGCAATTGAGCGTCACATTGGAAACGATTTGGTGGACGCCGCCTCTTTTCGTGACACAGCTTTCCATGACACAGCGCCACCCCCATCCTACTTTGATCTATTGCCCTCGTTTGCAGATTTACCAACAGCGGGCGATCCCGCGCTGCCTTGCCCTTGTGGGTCAGGTCTTTGCTATGGCGCCTGCCACGGCGCTCAGTAATGCGCTTGTGCTTGCCCTGTTCCACGAAGATCAGAGGTTGACGTGGCAGATAGCAGTCAGCAGCAAAGCGGAGGAAGCCAGCGCGATTTGGGAGCGCCCATGCAATCTGCGCGGCCACGCTGTCGCG
This sequence comes from Caldilineaceae bacterium, assembly GCA_965228585.1. Lineage (GTDB taxonomy): Bacteria > Chloroflexota > Anaerolineae > Caldilineales > Caldilineaceae > JAHBVH01. The sequence continues at coordinate 1,263,597 of CBDDHX010000001.1, read as the reverse complement.
CCCCACAGCGACCATCTATCAGCTAGCTATGGCTATGGCAGCCGCTGTGCAACCTTGGTACCGACATGGATCGCCACCGAACCAAACATACGCTCAGCGTAAAAGACATTTTGCAGGCCAGCACCTTCCATCATTCGTTGCAGCGTCTCCGGCTCGGGAAAATCGACGGTGCTGTGGGGCAGGTAGCTGTATGCCTGCGCGTCACCGCTGATCAGGCCACCGAGGAACGGAACCACCCGAAAGAAATAAAAGCGAAAGAGTGGCCCCAGTGGTGTGTTGCTGGGTGGTGTCGTTTCCAAACAGAGCACACGTCCGCCTGGCTTCGTCACTCGTGCCTGTTCGCGGAAGGCAGCCTCACGATCAACCACGTTGCGGACCAAAAATCCGCTGACTACTGCATCAAAGGTGTTATCGGGATAGGGCAGATAGAGCGTGTCAGCTTGGGCAAAGGGCAAGATCCGACCCGGCATTTTGCCCACACCCGCGGCCATCATTTCATAGGTAAAGTCTGCGCCAAAAGCCTGCGTTCCCGGTGAGAGATTCATGGCTTCATAGGCAATATCGCCCGTGCCAGTGCCCACATCGAGCAGTGTGCTGTGGGGAGGCAGGTTGGCAAAATCCAACAGTTCACGCCGCCAGCCCTGATCCTGCCCCAGGGCCATCAAGCGGTTCATCAGATCATAGGTCGGCGCGATTCGCGCAAACATGTGGTTGACGAACAGCGGCTTCTCATTCGCATCGGGAAGAATTGGTAATTTTGTTCTCATTGTTTTTTCAACTTTGTTGGTTATTTCAACTTTGTTTCTATGCGCAAAACCCGCACTACAGTATACAGGTTGGCTACGTTTTTGCCTGTTTGATTGCATCCAGTGTGGTTGCGGGATCATCAGTCAACAGTGCATCGACGCCCAGGTGCAAATAGTATTGCAGCCGCGGTTCGGGCTTGGGGTCCAGAGGACAGACAATCTTATTTTGCCGATGGGCCCACTGGACATACCAAGGATTGGCGTAAAGCAATGGCCAGAGCGGCCCCAGCAATGTGGCCCGCCCAAAAGGCAATGGATTCCACAGGGTGATGGTGCCGGTGGGAATCGTCGGGCAGAGCGCTTCAATGTTGGCAACATAGTTCGCATGAAACGAAACAATCGCCGTCCGTTGCACCATCTCGTATCGTTCAAGCAGATCGAGCAGCCGCTGGGCATCGGCAGGGTTGGCAAACCGAGGATCTTTCAGCTCCAGCAGCAGCGGAACCTGGGCAGCAGTCGCTTCGATCAGTTCTGCCAGGGTTGGGATGCGTGCGCCGGTCAGCTGCCCACCCGGCGCACGCGTATTGCGTTTTTGCAGCTCCAAGTATGAATGCTGGTGCAACGGTCCCTGGCCATCGGTCATGCGATCTAACGTATGATCGTGAAAGAGGACAATTTGGTCATCGCGCGTAATGTGCAGATCCGTTTCCAGCGCGTCGGCACCCTGCGCCAGCGCCAGCTCAAAAGCGGGCAATGTGTTTTCGGGCTGGATGGTCGGTGTGCCCCGATGGGCGACGATGAAAGGGTCTTTGCGTTGGCCACGGGTGGCATGAAACTCGGTCCAGTTCATGGCTGATCCTCGTACTATGCGCGGGATACTAAGTTTTCTCCCATTGCTCTGTCGCGCTTGCAACAGGTATACTGCAACTCTCTGTACGACATTTCTTGCTATACTACAGCACTTTCTTACTATACTATAGCATAATTCCCAGCACACAATTCCCAGCGCACAATACTCGTGACACAACGCTCGTGATACAACACTCGTGGTCAGCGCCCGCGAGCAGGGCAGAAGAGACCCGACACACATAGACCCGACACACGTAGATCTGACACACGTAGACCCGACATATATAAAGAGGAACGACCGTGGCAACCATTCAACTGATCGATGTCACCAAAACGTTTACGGCAGAGCCCAAGCGGGATCAGCCCAGCGGCGATGCCGAGCATTTGCCGACTGGGGGCTTGCAACGGGCCCTGGCTGGCGTTACCCTGACGATCCCCGACGGCCAAACAATGGTGATCGTGGGGCCATCGGGTTGTGGCAAAAGCACACTACTGCGCACGGTAGCGGGGTTGGAAGAGGAAACCAGCGGCCAAATCTTGTACGATGGCCAGCCCATGGCAAACGTTCCAGCTGGGGAGCGCCACATTGGCATGGTCTTTCAAAACTATGCGCTCTATCCCCACTTTGCAGGCCAGGGCAATCTTGCTTTCTTTTTTCGGCTGCGCAAAGCAACCGACGCCGAAACGGAAGAGCGGATTCGGATTACTTCCGAAATCATGGGATTTGGCTTTCGACAATTATTGGCGCGCAAACCGGGCACCCTTTCGGGGGGACAACAGCAACGGCTGGCTATCGGACGCGCCATTGTGCGCAATCCCAAGCTCTTTCTCTTTGACGAACCGCTCTCTAATCTCGACGCCAAGCTACGCACCCAAACCCGGATCGAGATCAAACGTCTGTTGCAACGCTTTGGCATCACGGCCATTTACGTCACCCACGATCAGACCGAGGCAATGGCGTTGAGCGATCAGGTGGCCGTCATGCGAGCGGGGCGGGTGGAGCAGGTGGGTCCGTTTCAAAGCTTGTTGCACCGGCCCATCAATCAATTTGTTGCCGGATTCCTCGGCCCCACACCGATGAATCTCCTCACCGGTGGCGAAGTGAACGCGGGACATGTGGCGCTGGGCGATCAGATGATTGCATTGCCCACACGGCTACAGAATCGTCTGTCACCGGGCGAACGGCTGACCATTGGAGTGCGCCCAGAGCAGGTGCACGCGGTTGAAGCAGGAAGCGACCTTGCAACGAATGGGCCGGAAAATGCTCACGCGGAAGCGCGCGTGGAAAGGGGAGAGGCAACAACGCGGTTCATTCGATACCAGGGCATAGCGGAAATAGTTGAGCCAGATTTTGGGCAGCAACGGCAGTTGATTCACTTGCGCACAATGGGCAACAGCCCCCACCAGCTGGTGGCCCAAGCCTCGCTGGCGCAGCAGCTCTTTGCTAGCCATCCCGTGGAAGTTGCATTCCACCCAAGCCAATGTTATTTTTTCGATGGACAGAGCGGCAAGTGCCTCCACCATCCTCAATTGAATAAAGAACAGTCGTGAGTCAAGAGCAGTCGTGAGTCAAGAGCAGTCGATTGGATTTTCATCTGCTGGGCTATTATTGGAACAGAGAGACGATTTGGCGCATTCCACCGCTCATCAGGCCATCAGCGTTCTGTTTTTGGCACGGGTGCTATTTTTTGGCGACACCTTGCGTGCTCCCCTTGGACGTGCTACACTTTGGACGCGCGAGTTCTGCCATCTCTAGCCACTCACATAGCAACCGTCGGAATTCCAACCGATTTTTTGGACAGTTTCTTACGGCACAGATACGTTGCGTGGGCTAGTGTGGTCAGCTGTATCATACTCGCGGGTACGTCTCAAACCAACCAGTACGTTTCACATAAAAAATGGAAAAGCGTTGATAGATTCATCCACCCAAACTGACGTGACTCAAGACTCACTAAGCATTCTACTGATTGAAGACGACGATATTGATCGGGAAGCTATTCGGCGCTTGCTGCACCAACGGTACTCAATCCACGAGGCCTCCACCGCCCAAATTGCGCTGGACAAGTGGGATGAGATTCAACCCGATTGCGTCCTGCTCGATTACCGCCTGCCCGACGTTGATGGGTTGCAGCTCATCCCTAAATTCGCGGCGGCCTACGTTCCCGTAATCGTGACCACTGGCGAAGAGCGGCCGGAAGTCATCGTCGATGCAATTCGTTTGGGGGCACAGGATTATCTGGTCAAAAACGCGTTGACAAAAACATCGCTGGAACATGCGATCAACAATGCAATTGAAAAGAATGGTTTGCAGCGCAATCTCTATGCGCAACAGCAGCAGCTACATCAACAAGCAGCCAAACTGCGTAGAACCAATGTGCAGGTCCGGCAGCTGGCTTCGGCGCTCACGTTGGCCGAACAGCGCGAACGGCGGCGCATTTCACAGATCTTGCACGATCACATTCAACAGATGTTGCACGGCATCCAAACTCGTTCCCAATTGCTAGAGCTAGACATCACTACGGCCGCTGAGCAGGGGAACGAAATCTGTAACGTTCAGGAACATATACAGGCAATTGCTCAATTGACCAATGACGCACTGCAGACGATTCGTACCCTCACTGTTGAACTCAGCCCCCCAATTTTGCACGGCAAAGGTTTGGCTGAATTTTGTCGCTGGCTGGTGGAACAGATGGAGACATTGCATAACATCAAGATCAGCCTGAACATTGAGACAGATTACCGCTTCTCTGATGACGAGCTAAACAATCTGCTTTTTCAGTTCGCCCGCGAGCTACTCTTCAACGTTGCCAAACATGCGGGGGTACAAAGCTGTCAACTTTCACTCCGCGAAACCCCCACTGAGGTCTTGCTCTCCATCATTGACCAGGGCAAGGGCTTTGAAACCGATATCTTGCAACGCCGTTCGCGTGGCCTTGGATTGCGCAGCATTCACGAACGGCTTGAACTCTTCGGTGGCGAGCTGAAAATTACATCGGCTCCCGGCAGCGGCACCGACGCAACCATTAGCATTCCCAAAGAGTCAGCTGAGCAACAGGCTCTGTAGGTCAATGCTGTTTGAGCTGACACTGTCTGAGCTGACACTGTCTGAGCTAACACTGTCTGAGCTGACACTGTTTGAGCTAACACTGTAGTGCTACCTTGAAGTTCATTTGACACAACGCATCACCATTGCTTTACCCTTCATAACCATGGCCCAAATTTATATAGTGGACGATCATCAGGTCATGCGCCAGAGCTATGCGCTGCTGCTGCGGCGCATGCCTGGCGTAGAACTGTGTGGCGAAGCCGCCTCTGCAGAAGAAGCCCTGCCAGAGCTAGAAGCATTGCAACCCGATCTGGTTTTGATAGACATATCATTGCCAGGGCTGCGCGGCGATGAACTGTTGGCTATTCTGCAAGCGCGCATGCCGCAAATTGGTGTGGTTATTATCTCTGGCCACGATGATGAAGCGCTGGAAAAAGGCGTGCTCGCACAGGGAGCACGCGGCTATTTGCCCAAAGATCGCTTGGCGGTTGAGTTGAGTCGAGCTATTATGACGGCACTTGACGGCCGGGTTTATCAATGTGAACGCTAACTTCTATACAACATGTGTATATACATGTAGCTCGTATTCATATACAACGATAGATTGGTCCGTCTGCAACCTGATGCTATGCTAATCCCAATTGGATCTTATCAGACAGCTTCCGTACGATCTTCCGATGATATTCCTTTCGATGTCCCACTGTATATGAAGAGCCTATCCTGAAATTTGGTTGTGGTGCTCAAACCACCCCTTGCCAACTACGTCGATGCAGAGAATTTCAGGACAGATATAACGTATTTCAACGTAGTTGCTTTACTGGACACAGATGATTTAGCAATATGAATCAGAAACTTAATGTTCTCGTTGTTGATCCTGATCAACAAGAGTACCAACAGATCAAATCACTTTTTGAAGATTGCTATTCATTCGTCGTCACTTCAGAATGGGTGTCGGATGTCGATGACGCGTTGCGGCTGATGGCCGAAAACAAGCATGATGTCTATCTGCTCACACACGGCAGCGCGCAACATGGACTTTCGCTCTTGGAGCAGAGTTTCGCACAGGGCTGTCTTGGACCAGTGGTCATCCTGGGCGAAGACATCGAAGAAAATGAGGCGTCACTGTCGCTGCAATCCGGTGCAGTCGAACATCTGTTGAAGAAGAGCCTGGATGCTACCCTGTTGACGGGATGTGTTCAGAATGCGTTGACCCGCAAACGCCTTCAAGATGTCGTGCGCGAGACGCAAAACCTCTGGATCGATTATTACGAGCAGACCCAATCCCAGCTATCGCGTCGTCTGCACGAAGGACCGCTGCAAGACCTCATCGGTATGCGGCTCTATCTTGGGTTCGCCACCGATTCCATCGAAAATCCAGATGCCAAGCAACACTTGGCTTTTGTCCAACAGACACTGCAGGGTGTCATCGACTCGCTGCGTTCATTTTGTGTGGAGTTGCGTCCGCCCTCGCTTGATCCATTTGGCCTGAGCAAGGCGATTCGAGCAGAAGGTGGCCGCTTCCGTACCCGCTATCCGGATCTCAACCTGACCCTCGACCTGGATGAGAGCGATGTTCGGCTGCCGGAACAAGCCCGCATCAGTCTATACCGTGTGTTTCAAAAAGCACTGAGCAACATTATTGAACATGCCCACGCAACAGATGCCTACATTCGGTATCAGGTTGCCGGCAACAAGGCGCATCTCGAAATCAGCGACAACGGGGAAGGGTTCGTGGTGCCCGACAATTGGATCGAATTTGCCCGCAACAATCGCTTTGGCCTCTTTGAGGCAGCACAACAGGTGCTCCACGTGGGTGGCACCTTTTGCGTCGAGTCGAACAACAAAGCCATGGGCAATGGAACAAGTGGTACAACGGTCAAAGTCGAAATTCCGCTAGCGTAAGCCCGCAGCTAGCAGTAGACGCCCTGGCCAGAAGATCCTGCAGATTCTGACACCACAGTCGAGCACAGCGCTATCTGCGAAAACGTCCTGTCCCACTTGTGCATGCGGTGTGCAATGACGCTGAAGGCATCGGTAACAAGGCGTGAAGAGTAGTGCGTGATCACTTATTCCTTCACCGATGCACTGCACATCCCGACAACCATTGCACTTCCTTGCACTGGGATCTCCCGCCAAAATTGAGGTTGGCAACAAATGCTAGAAAGTTACTGGAATGCAGAGAAGTAGTCGCGAACAGAAAGATTCTGAACAGAATAGCGCCGGGTCAAAGAGCAATCAGATCAACGTCTTGATGATCGATGACCACCCCATCGTGCGCTCGGGGATCCGCATGTTGCTGGAACGAGCAGGTGACATTGTTGTCATTGGCGAAGCCGATCGGGGTGACGATGCCGTCGGCTTAATTTCGCGGCTCCAACCCCACGTGCTGCTGCTGGATATGGAGATGCCGGGCAAGGACGGGATCACCGTAGCCCGTGAAATTCAGGCGGCAGAGCTGGATGTACGGGTACTGGCGCTCAGCGCCCACGATGATGAAGAGTATATCATGAAGCTACTCCAGAGTGGCGCGGCTGGCTATCTGACCAAAGAAGAAGCTTTGGACACCATTGTTGATGCCGTCCGGGGCGTTGCCCGTGGGGAAGAAGGCTGGTTGAGTCGGCGTGCGGCAGCTAGAATTACCACGGCCACCCGCAAACAGCCAGACAAACTTACCGACCTAACCGAGCGGGAAGAGGAAGTGCTCGATTGCCTGGCCGATGGCCTGACCAACAACGAAATCGCCGAACAATTAAGCGTTACCGAACGAACGGTACGCTTCCACCTCAGCAACATTTACGACAAACTCGATGTCAACTCACGTGCCAGCGCAATTAGCTGGGCGATCAAACGCCGCCAAACTAGTTAACCTCCAGAGAGTGCTCAGCACCAAACCGGTCTCCTCTCCTCTCTCACTCAGCTACATACCCAGACGACCTGTCCGTAAACAGAATTATCAAGCGCCCGTCCGGTTGATTCACTCCCACGGCCGCGTATGAACGCGCCGCGCGCGCTCGGTGCAGACCGCAAGTGTGCTGCACAGCGCGGACAAATCCGCACAAACACGACAGGTGGCAGTTCGGCGTTTCTCCTCCTCCCCACATCCTCACACGAGTAGACCTGTCGTTTGCGACAGGTAGGGCCTGTCTAACATGGAATGTAAAAGACTGACGCAAAGGCCATGTACAGCACTTGTTTTCTTCTCTATACTGTAACCAAGAAGAGCAACCATAACTGTCACAAAGCCTGAACGCATCGAGCTAACATCGCAACTGTGACAGTCAGGAATGAAAATTATCACCCCCAAAAAAAGTTCATTCAGGGTATTGTACTGTCTTCTGTTCAAGACCAGCACTTTCTTCGCAGTCACATCAGAATCTGGTTCATTGCAAAGACAGTACAATGAATCACTTGTATTAACTACAGGGAGAGAAAAAATAATGAAACGCACACGCATCTTTATCGTTCACGAGAATCAACCGCTTGCCAATCAGGCAATTGCCGCACTGACCAAAGGCGCCGACATCCGCGTGATGGATGCGTTATCAACTGCTGGCGAAGCGTTGGCCTACATCGGCGAAGATAACTGTGACGTTGTTTTGATTTCGTCGACATTGCCACAGGAAGGCGCGCTCAAGGTCATTAAAACATTGCGTCAACGCAATGTAAAGGCAAAGATGATCGTGACTGGCCTGTCGCACGAAACCAACGCCATTATTCGCTACATTGCCGCTGGCGCAGCTGGTTATGCCCTGAGTGAAGAAGGCGTTGACGGTTGGATGAAGCAGATTTTGGCCGTGCAGTCAGGAAAGCCACTGCTCTCCAAATCCGTGGTGGCCGCTTTGATGGCACATCTTTCATCCCTCAGCCGTCTCACCACCCGTTTCGAACCAAAAGCCGCCTATTATGGTGAGCTGACCGAGCGTGAGATTGAAGTATTCCGTCTGCTCGCTGCTGGTGAAAGCAACCAAGGCATTGCTGATAAGCTGATCATCGGTGTCGGCACCGTCAAGAATCATGTTCACAATATTCTAAAGAAACTGCACTTGCGCAATCGCAAAGAAGCAGCCACCTACCTCAGCTTCATGGAAAACAAAACAGCAGCCACAACGGCACAATACCGCATGTAATCCCTAGCAACCGTTGACGCTAATCCCTGTGATGGTAGCCATCACAGGGATTTTTTTTGTTGCGCTGGACAGAGGTACACTGCAAAGCCACTAGCTATTGGCAGATGATGTATTGGCAGGTACGATGGTCAGCGTCGCTCCCCTCTTTAGGTCGCTTGTTGGAGATTGCGGTGGGGTGTGCACCCATTTTTCCCTAAAGTGGGCTCTGTTTGAAAAGAGTAGTTCCGGCAAGCGGGAAGCCTACCGTTTGCAAGCCAACCGCACTGTAGAACAAAAAAGCAGCCACTGGTAGATGACCAATGGCTGCTTCTCTTTATCGGCAATAACTGGTCGAAGGGGGACAATTACCGCCAATCACGCAACATGCGCTCTGTCTCTTCGGCATGTCCTGTTTCGTCTGTTACCATATCTTCCAACTGGTTCGCAAGCCCAATATCGCCATAAGCTTCGGCTTCTTCGGCCCGTTTGGTGTAGTCGGCAACGGCCTGCTTTTCAGCAGCCAACACGGCTTCCAGCATCTCGTGATTGTTGCCGGCTTTGGCAACCGGCCGTGGCTCCGTGGTCGGCTCACCACCCAAGGCAACAATTTTGTTGGCGAGAAATTCAGCGTGCCCCTGCTCATCGGGTACTTCTTTCAAAAAGAATTCTGCCAACTGTGGGCGGTAAGGCCCTGTTGTTTTTGATGCATAGGTAATATATTGAATCATGGCAGAAAGTTCGCCAGCCAAATCCTCGTTCAAATTCTCAATAAGCTCTTCTTTGGTCACTGTCTGTGCCATTGATCGCTCTCCTTATATTTTTAGTTGCGTCCTTCGCAACGGGATGTCTTTAGTTGCGTCCTTCGCAACGGGATGTCTTTAGTTGCGTCCTTCGCAACGGGATGTCTTTAGTTGCGTCCTTCGCAACGGGACGCTCTCTCGACAAGTCGCGTTTCATAGCTTGCGCTCAACAAGTCAAAATGGTTCAACTGTGAAACGTACTTCGTTTCCTTGCTCCAGGGTATCATGCATACGTGACAATGGCTCTGTACCAGGTGACAGCACGAAGATATAAAGGAGGGTACGCGTCTCTTCTCAAGCCATGGAGTGAGATTTTAGACCCATGCTACCGCTGTGGCGTGGCTATCCCACGTAGACTGTTTTGATGTTCACAAACTCGCGGATGCCATGGTGCGACAACTCGCGCCCATAGCCACTTTCCTTGATCCCGCCAAAGGGTAGACGGGGATCGGATTTCACGAAGGCGTTGACAAAGCAGGCACCGGCCTCTAGCTCGGTGGCGGCAATGTGGCGGCCCCGTTCCAGATCCTGGGTGAAGACTGCCGCGCCCAGCCCAAAGCTGGTGTTGTTGGCAACCTGGATCGCCTCATCTAAATCGGCAACCGGAATAATCGCGGCGACCGGGCCAAAAAGCTCCTCATCATAGGCTGGCATCCCCGGCTGAACATCGGTCAGCACCGTTGCCGGATAATACGCCCCCGGACCATCGGGCACGTTACCGCCGAGCAAACAACGCGCCCCTTTCTCAATGCTCCTTTGTACCTGCTCATGCAGCTCGTCCCGCAGATCAACGCGCGCCTGTGGTCCCACTTCCGTCTCTTCATCCGTGGGATCACCAACTTTGGCCGCGGCCATGCGATCGACAAAGAGCTTTTCAAAGGCATCACGCTGGGATTGCACCACAATAAAACGTTTGGCCGCGATACAGCTCTGGCCCGAGTTGGTCAGTCGGCTGCTGACACAGGTCTTGACAGCTGTCTCCAGATCAGCATCATCCAAGATCAGATAGGGATCGCTGCCCCCCAATTCCAACACACTCTTTTTGATCAGCTCGCCCGCCTTGCTGGCCACGGCACGTCCAGCCGGCGTGCTGCCGGTCAGGGTGACAGCCCGCACCAATTTGTGCTCGAGGATCTTTTCGATGGCATCGCTGCCGACCAACAACGTGCGAAAGACATTGGCCGGGAAGCCAGCATCACGCAGGATCTCTTCAATGGCCAGGGCACAGCCTGGTACATTAGATGCATGTTTCAACAGGCCGACGTTGCCAGCCATTAAAGCTGGTGCGACAAAACGAAAGACCTGCCAAAAGGGAAAATTCCAGGGCATGACCGCCAACACCACACCCAGCGGCTGATAACTAATGAAGCTCTCGCTCGCGTCGGTCTCGATTGTCTCGTCGGCGAGAAATTCTTCGGCGTGCTCTGCGTAGTATTCACAGACCCAGGCACACTTTTCGGCCTCGGCCCGACCATCTTTAATGGGCTTGCCCATCTCGGTTGCCATGAGCTGAGCCAGATCATCGGCCCGTTCACGCAACAGCTCGGCCGCTTTGCGCATGGGAGTTGCGCGCGTGGCAAAGGTACTCTGCCGCCACTGCCGAAACGCCGCGTGCGCAGCCGTAATGGCCTCCTCAATTTCACTCTCCGCCAGTTTCTGATACTCGCGCACAGTTTCGCCGGTGGCGGGATTGACAACTTGCATAACCATTGAATTCTCCTTGGGTTTCCAAAACATTCACTGCAGAAACCGCTGCCTCTCGGGGGTGCAGCGTAATGAGGTTGTGACCACGGCGCGGCAGTAGCAACGGATCGCTCTGATCTGCTAGTCTACGTCACGCTGATGAAAATGTCAGCAACCAAGGTAGAGTGGAGAGATACAACGGCGGCTCTATTGCCGCGGCAAGGATGGCAGCAGCTCACAGCATGGGGAAGAGGGAAGAGGGAACAGAGACAACTGGATGGTGCCCCCATTCAAACGCCTCTGGTTTGGGAGTCTAGTCAGTGTTGTAAATCTAGCAGCATGAAGGATCTGGCGAGATGAGGGTTGTTCAGCTGTTGCCAATGGCTACGTAACCGTCCGCAAACAACAGGGTGGTGATGAACGCTTGCAGGTGAATCAGCACACGAAATTGCCAACGCAAGAACGGAGAGTGATTGAGGGTTCACAGCGGTTGATGGTTGAACCAAGCAGGCTTCAGCCTGCGTCGTCTGCTAGCCCGGTGCATTCATGCCGGGGCGGTCATTGCCTCGACGAACACCATGGCGGTTTTGAACGCTTGCAGGTGAATCAGCACGCTCAAATGATAACTCGCGCGCGGACAGTGACTAACTCACGTACCGCGGGATCTGCCAGCCGCGGTGGCACGACGAAGCGGCTCAGCGCTGCCTGCTCGACAACAACTGCTGCTGGCAGAGAGCGCTGATTTCGCGCTAGTCGAAGAAGTCGCCATCCCCTTTCTCAAGATATTTTTTTGCTTTGGCTGGATTGATCGTCACGCCCAAGCCCGGCGCATCCCACACATCGATCAAGCTCTCTCTCACAATTGGGTCGGGTAGCCCTTCAACAATATCGTACCACCACTCGGGCTCGGCAACGGGATATTCAAAGGCAACGTAGTTTGACGGCAACGTTGCCGACACCTGCACCAACGCGGCCAGCCCCAGAATCCCATCCGCGGTGCCGTGCGGTGCCATGAGGATCCCGTGGAGATCGGCATACTCGGCAATCCACTTCAGCTCGGCAATGCCCCCCACATCGACTGGATCCGGCCCAACCACGTTGACTGCTTTGCTCTCAATGAGTTCACGATAATTGTGGCGCAGATAGATCTGTTCGCCCGTGTGAATCGGCGTCGACGTCTGGCTGGTGACTTCGCGATAAAGATCGGCCATGACGTAAGGCGTGTAGTCGCCGGTGATCATATCCTCCAGCCACATCAGGTTGAGCCCTTCCACCGCCTTGGCTAGCTTCAGCGCGTCAGAGACGACCAAGCCCGGGCCACAGTCGAGTGCCAACCCCACCTTGTCCCCCATCACTTCTTTGGTTGCTTCAATACACGCCACGGTGTATTTAAAGCCTGCCGGCGTCAGCAGACCACGATTGGGGTGGCGGCCCACTGTCTGTACATCGCCATAGAAATAGTTGGGGACCGCGCGCACCATGCCGCTGTGGAAAGCCACCCCCTGCTTGATGATCGAAAATCCTTCTTTGGCTTCCATCATCCGCTGCATGTTTTCTGCATAATGTTGGGGTTCGTGGCCGGCCATGGGAAAGCGCACCGCGCCGTTGTAGACGCGCACCTTGTCGCGCACCTTGCCCCCCAACAGCTTGTAGATGGGCAAATTGGCTGCCTTGCCCGCAATATCCCAGAGCGCAATTTCAATGGCACTGACCGCCGCGCCCCAAGGCTTGAAGGAGCCCATGCGCCGAATCCGCCCCATCACCCGCTCCACATTTGTGGGATCTTCGCCCAGGATCAGGTCGCGGTAAAAGAGCACGTGGGGCTTTAGAAAGGGCTTGTACCACTCGGCCTGCCCATAGCCATCAATGCCCACATCCGTCTTGATGCGAACGACCGGGCTACCGCCCAAGATGGCACATTTCAGGTCGGTAATTTTCACAGTTCACTCCTCACTTTGATTATTCCGCAGCATGCCCGTGCGACAACATCTGCGCAGCGTGCCCGTGCGACAACATCTGCGCAGCGTGCCCGTGCGACAACATCTCCGCAGCATGCCTGTGCGACAACAATTCCGCGATGTGCCTGCGCAAATGATTGCTTGCACAAGCACTGCACGCTACTCAAAGAAATCCTCATCACCAGCGACGAGATATGGCTTTGCTTTTTCGGCGTTGAGCGTGATTCCCAGACCAGGCTTATCCCACACATCGATATAGCTATCGGTCACAATGGGATCGGGTAAGCCGTCGACAATGTCATACCACCAATCGGGGCGGCCAGTGGGGTATTCGAACGCCACGTAATTTCCCGGCAATGTCGCCGAAACCTGCACCAACGCGGCCAGACCAATCAACCCATCCGCGGTGCCGTGGGGGGCCATGAGGATCCCGTGGAGATCGGCATATTCAGCCACCCATTTCAGCTCGGCAATGCCCCCAATGTCGAGCGGATCGGGGCCAATGACATTGACGGCCTTCTTTTCGATCAGTTCGCGAAAATTCTGGCGCAGATAGATCTGCTCGCCCGTGTGAATCGGCGTCGACGTTTGGCTCGTCACCTCGCGATAGAGGTCCGCCATGACGTAGGGGGTGTAGTCGCCAGTGATCATATCTTCCAGCCACATCAAGTTGAGATCTTCGACGGCTTTGGCCAGCCGCAGTGCATCGGGCACCGTGAAGCCGGGGCCACAGTCAAGCGCCAAGCCGACCTTGTCGCCGGTCACCTCTTTCATCGCTTCGATGCAGGCGATCGTGTGTTTGAACCCCTGCTCCGTCAGCAGGCCACGGTTGGGGTGGCGATGACCGGGTTGAGCATCGCCATAGAAATAGTTGGGAATTCGGCTCGGCATGGGGCTGTGAAAGGCAATGCCCTGTTTGATGATCGAAAAGTTCTCTTTCGATTCCATCATCCGCTGCATGTTGTCGGCAAAGTGTTGTGGCTCATAGCCTTCCATCTGGAAGCGGACCGCGCCGTTGTAGACGCGCACCTTGTCGCGCACCTTACCCCCCAGCAGCTTATAGATGGGCAGATTGGCAGCCTTGCCCGCGATGTCCCACAGCGCCACTTCGATCGCGCTGACCGCCGCGCCCCACGGTTTGAACGCGCCCATGCGACGAATGCGAGTCATGACCCGCTCCACGTCCGTCGGATCTGCGCCCAGGATCAAGTCGCGGTAAAAGAGCACCTGTGGTTTGAGATAGGGCTTGGGCCATTCAGCCTGTCCATAGCCATCAATACCTGCATCAGTTTTGATGCGAACCACCGGACTATCGCCGATGATGGCACATTTCAGATCGGTAATTTTCATGCGGTTTCCTTTTGGTTCTGGTGGGAAATTTGAACGAGCGTTGCGCCAGCATGATAAGTCTAAATCTGTTGAGTGTCAACGGCACTACTTTACCGGGGTGCGTACCACATTTGGGGCCTAGACCGCACGCTCAATCTGCTTCTCTTCTGTACCTCCCCGCAAATGGGACGCACCCATTTTACCGGGGTGCGTACCACATTTGGGGCCTAGACCGCACGCTCAATCTGCTTCTCTTCTGTACCTCCCCGCAAATGGGACGCACCCATTTTACCGGGGTGCGTACCACATTTGGGGCCTAGACCGCACGCTCAATCTGCTTCTCTTCTGTACCTCCCCGCAAATGGGACGCACCCATTTTACCAGGGTGCGTACCACAGTTGGGGCCTAGACCGCACGCTCAATCTGCTCCTCTTCTGTACCTCCCCGCAAATGGGACGCACCCATTTCACCACTCTCTCAGCGCCCCATCTGCACGGTATCGGGCCGGTTTACAGCGGTCCATGCAGCCCTCGCTACCGCAACAAGAGGCCATTCCAGACGGCAGAAGGAGAAAAAAAATGATTTGACAGTTATCTGTTTTGCCATATAATGATGAAGTCACCCAAGCACTCTCCACAATCTTTGCGAAAAAGCTCATGCTTCGACGCTAAAAGTCGTTGAACCTGTAGATCCGGGGCGGCCGTTGTTGCACAGCGCAATTTGCACCAACTTGGCACCGCGTACAACAACATGTGCAAAAGACATTGCTCAACAACAGTGTGTGCGCCACTGCCGTCACAGCTATCTACCCCCAAAAGAATTGGTTTCTTGTCCCATGGTCTCTCCAAATTGCTCGGCAACCACCTTTGCTCTTCAGCTTCGCCGGCGAAAGTTGCAGCCAGCGTTTGGATAGCCCCAACAATTCAACCTGTCACCTCGTGCACGGGTTGCTCTTTCAATTCAACACGATTTGCGCACCGAGAACGAATGGCCGGTGAACAGGCATGGCCCAGCGAAGAGCTCGTGCTCGGCAAGTTGCGTGAATCTCTATTCAAAATCCCGATTCAAGGAGGAAAGTATATGCAGTCGAAACAGCTAAGTCGCCGCGGTTTTCTCCGACTGAGTGCCATGAGCGCCGCTGGTGCCGCGCTCGTGGCCTGTGCACCGGCAGTACAACAGGGTGGTGGTGGCAACGCCCCAGGGGCGGACAAGAACTTGTCCTTTTGGATGTGGAACACCTTTGCCCCAGCCGCCGATGAGTTGATGCAAGATAAGCTGAACGAGTGGGCGGACGCCAACGACGTCACGTTGGAAATTTCGCGCGACTCCGACAGCAATCAGCAGACCAAGATCCTGCCCGCGATCGAAGGCGGCACACTGCCCGATGCCATGTTTGTCGGCGCGGCCCAAGCATTACAGATGGCGGATGCCCAGGCGCTCGATCCGGTAGGCGATCTCTTTACCGAAATCGGTGATGCCCATGGGGGTTGGCAACCGCGGCTCGATACCTATGTCACCCGTGATGGCGAAATTAGCTTCCTCCCCTATTCCATCGACACCCCCATGACCCAATACCGTGCAGACATCTTTGAAGAGGCAGGCATTGAAGTGCCCGAAGGGCAGTGGACCTGGGACGAAACCCGCGAGCTCTGTGCACAGGCGCAGGAGTATTCAGCCGAATCGGGCAGTAATATGGTGGGCTGGGGCTTTGGCATCGTCAACCAGCAACACGATGGCTGGTGTCAGGATCTCTTCCGCAACTTTGGCGCCGATGTGTGGGACGAAACCGGCCAAAATATCATTCTCGCCGATCAAAAGATGGAAGAGGCGACCCGGGCGCTGAACTTTGCCAAAGAAGCCTATGACATGGGCCTCTTCCCCGCGGACGCAGCCTCTTGGGATTATGCCTCCAACAACAAAGCCTATCAGGAAGATCAGGCAATCCTCGTCATCAACGCCGCGTCCATCTATGTTTGGGCCACCGAAAACCGACCCGAGTTGGCCGAAGTCACCGGCTTGGCGCCCAAACCCAAGGATGTGCGCGACACCACCAACGCTGGCTTGCGCTATACTGTGGTGCGCACCAAAGATTCAGCCAACAAAGAAACAGCCACCGATCTGATTCGGGCGCTCTACGCTGAGGAAATTTATGCACCGTGGCTGGAGCAGGGCTTCGTTGCCAACGTGCTGGCGGAATACAATGACCTGCCCATGTGGGAAGGCAAGCGCGCGGCCTTCAACCTGGCCGCCCAAATCGGCTCCTACGGTGGCTACCCCGCCCCCTATGATAACGCGGCCATGGCCGAACTCAACGGCCCCAACGAGCCAACCGGCTCCATGATGGTGCGCGTGCTGTTGGATGGCTGGACACCGGAAGAAGCCATTGCTGAGTCCGATGAATTTGCCAAGCGTGTCTTTGAAAAGTACTTCTAACGTGTGCCTGGTGTGAAACTGCCGGTTTCACACCAACCGCACTACAGTTGAAGAGAGGGGCAAGGTAGCGAAATGGCAGCGTGGAATCCATGCTGCCTTGCAACTCTGCAACCTTGCCCCTCTTAGTTTAGGGAGAATGTAATGAGCCAGGAAACATTACCACAACCAATGCTCTCGCGGCCCGCCACGCGGAAAAAGCGCTCGCTCTTTGCCGGCGATACGCGGCTGGGCTGGTTGCTCGTGGCCCCCGCGCTGATTGTGGTGCTGGGCATGGTCGGCTATCCCTTCCTCGAAGCGATTCGCATTAGCTTTACCGACCGCATGATTGGGCGTGGGCCAGGGGAATTTGTGGGCCTGAAGAACTACATCTACATCTTACAGTGGCCCGAATTTACACAGATGGTGATCCGCACGGTTGCGTTTACCATTGCAGCTGTCTTTCTAAAGACGGTGGTGGGGCTGATTTTGGCGACCTCGCTCAATCAGGAGTTTCCGGGGCGCAATATTTTACGCGGTGTCTTCATGTTGCCGTGGATTCTGCCCACCTACATTATCGTGTTGGTCTGGCGCTGGATCTTTGATGGGCAGACGGGTGTACTCAACCAAATTTTGATGAGCTGGGGACTGATCGAGCAGAATGTTCCCTTTCTGGCCAAAACGTGGTCGGCGATTGGGCTGCTCATCTTCGTGCTCGTCTGGAAGGGCTATCCCTTTTATGCCTTGACCTTTTTGGCGGGCATGCAGACCATCGGCGCGGATCTGTATGATGCGGCCAAGGTGGACGGCGCGGGGCGGTTGGCCCGTTTCCGCTATGTCACCCTACCCGGGCTGCAACAGGTGATGGGCGTGGTGATCCTGCTTTCCACCATCTGGACCATGAACAGCCTGGAAATTCCGCTGCTCCTCACGGGGGGTGGGCCCAGCAATGATACCGAAGTCTTTCCCCTATTAACCTACCATCTGGCGCTGCAGAACTTCCGACTTGGGGAAGGTGCCGCGCTACCCATTATGATGCTCCCCGTGATCGCGCTGCTGGTCCTGGGCGTAGCCAGCTATATGGATCGAGAGGCAACCCAGTCATGACTAACTTGTTCGACCGCATTCCCGAATCGATCTTCCGCGTGATCTCGGGCTTTGTTATTGCCTTGCTCTTTGGCATGATTCTCTTCCCGCTCTATTTCATGTTTACCACGGCGTTCAAGATCGAACGGGAGATCTACTCGGAGCTGACATGGATCCCGCGTGAGCCCACGCTGGCCAACTTTTACGATGTCTTCTACAACTTTCACATCCCGCTCTATCTACGCAATACATTGATCGTTGCCCTCTCGACAACGGGGATCGTTGTCATCATCTCGATCCTGGCCTCCTATGCCCTCACCCGCCTGCGCTTTCCGGGTCGGGCCGCGCTCGCCCGTGGCGTGCTCTTTGTCTATCTCGTGCCCGGCTCGCTCATGTTGATCCCCATGTATCTGATTATCATCAACCTGCGGCTCAAGGATAGCTATCTGGGGCTGATCATCGCCAACATGAGTTTCAGCGTCCCCTTCTGTACGTGGCTGCTCATGGGCTATCTGCGCAGCATTTCGGCCGAAATGGAAGAAGCGTCGATGATCGATGGCTGCACCCGACTCATGTCCCTCTGGCACATTGTGATCCCACTCTCGGTGCCCGGTATTGTGACTGCCGCAATCTTCATTTTTAACAACGTTTGGAATGAATTTATCTTTGCCTTGGTGCTGGCCCAGGACGACCAGCACAAGATGATTTCGGTGGGGTTGGCCAACTTCTACCGTTCGGACTATTACATGGTGGGGCCAATGATGGCTGGCTCACTCGTCGCCATGACGCCCGTTGTGATCCTCTACATCCTCTCGCAGCGCTACGTCGTTTCGGGCCTGGCTGCTGGCGCGGTGAAGGGGTAGGCAGATTTCAGGGGCACGAGTGCCCCTGAAATTCCTCCACCGCCACTACCCAATCGGTGACGTGGCTCGGTTCCGCGCAATCGTCTCCTCATTCCACAATTCAGAAAAGCTGAATGCGCGCGGGCAGTGGCCATAAGCCTCTTCCACCGTCAGCAGCAGTCCCTGTAGAATTTTGGCGGCCTCGTCGGGATTGAAAATCTCCAGATCGATGTTGCGCTGGGCCAATCCTTCCTGATCCAGCACTTCCACCGTGCCGTTGACGCGGGCAGTCGTGTTGACGCCGGGGATCATGAAGAGCAGCCCAACTCGCGGGTTGTGGCTCACGTTGTCATAGGATTGAAAGAGACGGTTGCCCGCCACATCTGGGATCAACAGGTGCGTCTCGTCGATCACCTTGACGAAGCCCGGCTTTCCACCCTTGGGCGAAGCATCACAATGCCCCGCTGCATTGCTCGTCGCCAGCACCGCAAAGGGTGCGTGGCGAATAAAGTTCTGCACGCTCTCATCCATGTAGGGCACCACTTTGGTCGCGGCTCGCCCAGATGGCTTGCCAAATTTTTCCTGAAAGATATTCTGTTCGCTCACGGCTCCTCCTCATTGATCTGTTGGTAATATTGATTTACAAACGGTGTAAGTACAACGCAACGTAAATTTCATGGTCTTCTGGACCTCCTCCCAGCCTTCCCCGAAATGGGCTGAGGAGCGGTCATTTCCTCGACAAACAATTGGCTCCCTCTCCAGGCAGATTTAGCGAGAAATCATGGCAACGTTGCCCAATGGTGGAATCAGCGTTCGCTAACGCTCGACATGCGCATGAGAGAATGTTTCACCTGTGCGCTGCACACCCGCCACGGTGCTACCCATTCGAGGCAAAATCAAGTGTGGCCTGACTTACGCCGGGATCTACTAGACATTCCTCACAACAGGCTAGACGACAATATTCTGTACACTGGCTAATGCGTGGGCAATCTCCGCCCGCGCATGATCATCTGCTTCAGACGCCAACGCAGCGCGGAGCAACGGGCAGACCCGTTCCGCAGCCCCCTGTGCTCCCACCTCTCCCAGGCCCCAGGCCGCGTGGCCGCGCACGATGGGCGATTCATCGGCCAATGCCAGCTGCAACGCCTCAATCGCCGCGGGTGCGCCCCAGTTGCCCAGAGCCACGCAGACATTGCGCAACATCCCCGCGCGCTTGGCTCGTTTGATCGGCGAGCGGCGAAACCGCGCGGAAAAGGCGGCTTGTTGCAGCCAATACGGTGTGGCCGGGGCAAAGCCTTCCAATAGCGACGGCGCCACTCGCGCCACCTGTGCCTCGAGACCAGTCAACAGAGGCCGTCGCTCGGGCAACCGCTGGTTCCATGGGCAGACCTCCTGGCAGATGTCGCAGCCGAAGATGCGGTTGCCAAAGCGGCCACGTAGCGAACGGGGAATCGCGCCCTTGGCTTCAATGGTCCAATAGGAGATGCAGCGCTGGGGATCGAGATGATAGGGGCCCACAAACGCGGCGGTGGGACAGGCAACCAAGCAGCGAGTACAGCGGCCACAGGTCATCTGGCGCGCGTCCGGTGCAGCCGACTCTGCCGGATCAGCGGCGGATGCTTGCCACGCTCCCCAGTGGCCATCGGGTTGCAAGCCATGCAAGACGGCATCGGCGCTGGGCGCTGGTTGCAGGGCCAGCAGTGGTGGGTCTGGTGTGGGTGTTTCAGGAATCAGGATCGTGGCCAGCAGCAGCCAACTGCCCAGTGTGGGATGAATGAGGCAGCAATTTTTGCCCACAAAGCCAATCCCCGCTTGCTGTGCCCAATCCCGCTCCAGCACCGGCCCAGTATCGACCAGACATTTCCCCTGCGTGGTGCGTCCGCTCCTGGTACAGATGAAATGGTCGAGCGCAAAGAGTTGGGGACGGATGAGTTCGTGGTAGTCGTCACCCCAAGCATAGGACGCGATAAGACCGCGACTGGGATCAGCGCGCACAGTGGGCGGCAGATCGAATTGGTGATGGTTCACCCCGAGCACGATCATGGTTGCTGGCGTCGGTTGATCGGTCGCCACCAAGCGCCGAGGGTCACGCCGCTTGGCCAGGTTGCGGGCCAGATAGCCCATCTCCCCCGCCCGGTCCGCCCCGATCCACGCTTCGAAAAAATCGATGTGTGGCGCAGTGGTGATTGGCAGAATTCGACAAAGGTCAAAGCCCAGACGGACTGCCTCCTCTTTGATCGCCAGGTGCAACGGCAGCGGTGGTGCGGCTGGGGAATTTGCGTGAGAGTCGGCTGAAGAATGCACGTTAAACCTTGCGTTGGGCTTGTTGCCGGATCTGCGCTAATTTGTCCAGCAACGGGGTTAGACCCAGCTTGCGAACATAGCGGCTCAATTCGTCGGTCAGTTGCACAATGGGAGCAGCCACGGGTGCCAACCGTGCGATCATGCCCAGCGTGATCACATATTCTTCGAGTAGGCTGCGCTCGCCAGCAAAGCGCAGAGCCTGTTGCAAATATTGATGAGCAGTCTCCTCTTCCTTCCGCTGTGCGGCAATCTGCGCCAACCCCAACAACGCCTGCACGCGAATGTAGGGATAGAGATGAATGGCATCGGCCAACACCGAACGCAGCAATGTCTCGGCCCGTGTGATATCACCCCGCTCCAGTGCCACCAGCCCCAGCCCAATCGTTGCGCTGTTGCGGTGGTTGCGAAATGATTCCAGCCCCTTCAGCCGTTCGGCAACTCGAGCCAGGCGTTGTTCGGCTTCGTCAAGTGCGCCCATTTGCAAAGCAACAAAACCGCTGCCAATCCGTGGCCAGAGGCTCACCAGTTCGCCGGTACGCTTTTGCAATTTCTGCTGAAAAGCCAGGCTCTGTTCATTGAGCGCATAACATTGTTCCCAATCTCCCTGAATACGTGCAGCCACCGCCAGCTGATGATAGGCGATAACGGCAATGGCAGGTTGATCGGTCTGTTGTGCCAACGCAACAACGCTTTCCAAACAGTGGTTGGCCTCCTGCAATTGACCCTGAATCAACAAAGTCAGACCATAGTCGAGCAGCGGCAACGCCGCGTGCACGGGCGGCAATGCATCGACCATGATGGTAACCGGATCCTTGACGACAGGTGGTGGGGCGGTATATGGTGCCCAGACGGACTCATGTGCTGCAGCCACTTCCGTGAGCGAATCGGCCCGGAAGATCTGTTGGCGGCGTTCAAACAGATCCAACATCACTGCCGCGCCCGCGTGGCGCGAGGCTGGTCTGCGGCTAGCATCGGTTTGCCCGGACCCATTTTCAAATCCGCTCAGCGGTTCATCATCAACCTGTAACAACGTCTTGATGAATTCCTGCAAAAGCTCATTGCTCTCCCGCTGTTGCCCCAAGAGGCTCAACATTGAGATCTGGCGGCTGTACGCCATCAGCAGCAAGGAGTGATCGCTGCGCGCGGTCGCCCACGCCTGCAATTCGCTGTATGTAGAGGTAACCCCGGCGGGATCAAAGAGACTTTCGTACGCCAGCCCACGCCCCAATAGCCCCCGTTTCACCCATTCGGCCATGGCAGTGTCATTGCGATCGAGCAGCGCCAGCGCGTCATCAAAGTAGCTCACCGCCTGGCGAAAGCCATAGGTGTGCAGCAGCCGTTCCCCAGCCAGCACGCTATACTGCGCCACCAGATCGTTGGCACCGCCACCCGATTGACGGTAGTGAAAAGCGATCTCGCCGGGAATCTCCTGTGCACGGGGCAGCGCGGCCAGCGCAGCGGCCACTCGGCGGTGCAAGCGGCGCCGTTGCAAGGTAAACATATTCTCATAGGCGACCTGCCTGACGATCGCGTGGCTAAAGTCAATCCGATCGTCAGGCCGCTCCAGCAGAAATTTGCGCTGCAACAGTAATTCCAGATCAGCCACCAGATCAGTGCCGGCAGTGGTTGCAGACAACTGTTCCAATAGTTCCACGCTAAAGTCGCGACCGATGACGGCACAGAGATGGAGCAGGTTGCGCGCGTGGGGCGGGAGACGATGGATCCGCCCCAAACTCACCTCCTGAACACGTGGGTTCTGGCCCAGCTGAAAGATTGACTCGACGCCAGCAGTAGGCGTCTCTTGTTCGGCTGGGTTCTGTTCACGTGGGAGTGGGGGCGGGGTCAACAGTTGTTGCCATGTCAAGGCGGGTTCGCTGCGCTGTCGTTCTTGCAGCGCACGCAATGCTTCCATGACAAAGAGCGGGTTACCCTCGGTGGTGGTCTGCAGCAGCGTCACCAGATGCGCATCCGCTGGGACCTGCTGTTGGGTTACTTGCCCGACCAGCGCGGCGATCTCACGTGGCTCAAAGCGTTGGACGGTAAGCAGAACGGTGCGGTTGGCATGAGTGGCGTGGGGCTGAAAGGGAACTGGATGCAGCGCATAGAGCAGCGTGGCCAATGGTTCGTTGGCATCCAGTTCTCCCCGTCGATAGGCGAGCAACAGCAAGATCGGCATCTGTGACAGCCGCTGTGCCAACCGCCCGAGCACCGCCAACGTTTCAGTGTCAGCCCAGTGCAGATCATCGAGAAAGAGCAAGAGTGGACGAGCCCCGGCCAACGTCGAGAGTAGGGCGATGAGCCCGTTGATGAGCCGCTGGCGGTTCTCTTCGCTGTTGAACCATGCTTCGGTCGATAGCACCGGCAATTCAGGCAATCGATCCTGCAAACTGGGTGCCAACTGTGCGAATTGAGCCAGGCTGGCAATGGGCAGTGCACGCAGGATTGCATCGGGCAAGCTGTGCAGAAATCGCCCCAATCCATCGCTCAGTGGCGCAAAGGGTAATTGTTGCTCCAGCGGCTGACAGGTGGCATGGATCACGGTAAAATCACCCGGTGTTGTGGCATCGGCGTGACGTCCATTCACATCGATTGTGCCCGCCAGTGCCTGCTGCAAAAGGTGGTGGACGAGATGGGATTTGCCCGCGCCAGCTTCCCCTTCGATGAGCAGCAAGGAGCCGCGCCCCTGTTTGCTCTGTTGCAAACGCTCGATCAGCAGCGCCAATTCCGATTCGCGCCCCACGAAATGACCAGTGTCAGCTACCGTTGTACCCGAGGAGAATGGTTGTGTAGTCAGCGTCTGTGGGGGCAACACCAGTGGCCCGGCCGCGGTGGCGTTTTGCTGCGCTGGTGGCTCAGCTGTTGACTGTCCGCCACGCTGGGGAGCGACAACTTCCTGTGGGCCAATTTCGCCATTGAGGATCTGCTGGTGCCAAGCTTGGGTGAGGGGGCTGGGATCGGCCCCCAACTCTTCGGCCAGCCGCGTGCGGCAGCGCTCATAGGTGAGCAATGCAGACGCACTGTCGCCCGATTCCGCTTGGTAGCGCATCAGCGCCTGGTAAGCATTCTCGCGCACGGGATCGCGTGCGATGATCTGGCGGCAGGCCGCGATGGCCGCGGCGTATTGTGCGTTGGCAGCATAGCCTTGGGCCAACATCAACAAGGCCGTGAAGTAGCGCTCCCGCAGCCGCTCCCGCTCCGTCTGTGCCCAGTCGGCGTACGAGTCACTGGTCAGGTAGTCGTCGTGGTAAAGTTCAACGGCAGCTTTCAGATCCCGTTGTTGATCAGCAGGGTCGGTGCTCTGCTCGGCCTCTTTGAGCAGCTCTTCAAACGCTGCAACATCGAGCTGAATATCGGGATGGTCGTGAAAGGCATAGCCCGGGCTCTTGGTGATGATGTACTTTGATGGCGCGCGGCTGGGGCGGTCCGGCTCCAATACATTGCGCAGGGCATTGATGGCGCTGCGCAGCGTGGTGGCAGCAGCGCTGGGCGTGCTGTTGGGCCAGATGATGTCAATGAGTCGGTCGGTGGAGACGGGCCGGGGGCGCTCGGTAATCAGGATCTTGAGGAGTTGGCGCGCCTGGCGGGTGTGCCAATCACTTTCGGCCACCACATGGGCATTCGCGGTCTCTGCATCACGCACGACCTGCAACGTGCCAAATGTACGAATCTGTATCATCTCTAATCCTGCCTTCTGCCTTGCTCCTTCACACGTTACGGGCCAGCAACGTTGATGCCCCACAGATAGACCAGCCGTCCTCCGTTCCAACCGCTGGCCAGCGTGAGCAGCAAGCCCAGGATCAAGAGAATTGTTAGCCAACCACGCGCCCGGGGATCATTGAGCAAATCCGGTTCCTGGATTGGTTGCTCAGTGGTCCGGCCCGCGCGTCGCCTTCTTTTCCCCTGGAGCCACTGACGATAGAGCACCGTGCCGTAGAGCACCCACAGTGCCAATCCCGTGGAGATGTGCCAATTCAAGGTGGCGCGATAGGGTGCTTGCGGTGGTAGTCCACTCTGAGCCAAGAGGCCGGTGAGGATCGCTACGCCGGTTGCCAGCCAGCCCAGCCGCAGCGGCCACCAAGTCAGGATGCGCAGCACTTCGTCTTGTTGCCAATGGAGATAGAGCAGACCGGCCACACTGGCCAATAGAAGAAACGCAATTGGGAAATGGACGGACGCGGGATGAAGTTGGATCGACATGGCGTAGACAAACTCACGACAATGTGCTGTTATTGCTGCTGAAATTGACTTGACTGAAACTCATTGCCTCGGTTCATTCACTCGGTTCCCCCAATAGTATAACAAATGTACCGCTATATAGGTAGCATGCCATACAGGCTGGATTGATTTGGCACTGGAGTAGCAAGTTACGGTATAAAACCGACAGACAAACCGCGTAATTGTCCTGTAATATTCTCTTAATGCAAAATTTACCACTGGTTGTTAGAATGACAAACAGCAAATTACTCACCCAAATCGTGAGCATCGATCGTGAACATCGAATCGTGAACATCGAATCGTGAGCATCGATCGTGAGCATCGAATCGTGAACATCAAATCGTGAACATACGGTAACAGTCAAGAAACGCCAGAAGACAGTGATCTGGCACCAGTCAGGGGTCAGGGTGCGAATAGCAAGGGAGCAATTGCAATGAAACAGATATTGGCAAGTGAAATTACGCCGGAAGCAGTTTATCTGTCACGGCGAAAGTTTATGGTTGGGGCGGGCTCATTGGCCGCTGGGGCGGTTGCCCTCAGTGCCTGTGCAGGGATGCCCGATGTAGCTGGCGGCGCGAGCAATGCCAACGGCGAGGAAATTGTGGGCGAGCGGCTGGAACCGTCAGAAGCGCCCGGCCCACTGAGCAATGAAGAACCATTTGCAAGCGTATCTACCGATGAACTGGGCGATCCGCTCAATAGCTTTAACGAGATCACGAACTACAACAATTTTTACGAATTTTCGCTGGACAAAGGCGCGGTCAATCCGCTCTCCAAAGACTTCAACACCGTGCCGTGGGAGATTGAAGTCACGGGTTTGGTCAATAATCCCCAAACCTTTGGACTGGAAGATATTCTGACCAAATTTACGCAAGAGGAGCGCATCTATCGCCTGCGTTGCGTCGAGGCGTGGTCCATGGTGATTCCGTGGGTCGGCTTCCCGGTTGGGGATCTGATCAAGGCGGTCGATCCCAAGTCTGAAGCGCAGTACGTGAAATTCACCACGGTACTGCGCCCGGAAGAGATGCCCGGCCAACGGGGACGGACCACGATCGAATATCCCTATGTGGAAGGGCTGCGCATGGACGAAGCGATGAATCCGCTGGCAATCTTTGCCACGGGCATGTATGGCAAACCACTGATACCGGCCAACGGCGCGCCCTTCCGGCTGGTGGTGCCATGGAAGTATGGCTTCAAGAGCATCAAGAGCATCGTCAAGATTGAGCTGACCGACGAGATGCCCGTCTCGACTTGGATGAAGGCTGCGCCCCGGGAATATGGCTTCTATGCCAATGTCAACCCTGCGGTCAATCATCCCCGTTGGTCACAGGCCACCGAACGGCGCATCGGTGAATCGGGCCGCCGCGACACATTGCCCTTCAATGGCTATGCCGAGGAAGTCGCCTATCTCTACGATGGCATGAATCTAGAGGAGAACTTCTAATGACGCGTACACAAGCTCCCGCTCGTGCCACGGCAAACAATGCCGTGCTGGCGTATGTACAGAAACAGTGGGTGTGGTTGCTGGCCACCATTGGGGGCTTGGTTCCGCTTGTGCTGCTGTTGTGGGGCTATGCCAGCGGTGGCTGGATCGACCCAACGGCCGAGATCACGGCCCGCACCGGTAGCGCGGCCCTCATCATGCTGGTGGCGTCGCTAGCCGTTACGCCGATCAGCTTTGTCTTTGGCTGGCGCAAGATCGTTCCCGCCCGCAAGCCGTTGGGCCTCTACGCATTCTTGTATGCGTCGCTCCATCTGCTGAACTTTATTGGCATGGACTACGGCTTTAGCCTGCAGGCATTCCTCGATGATGCACTCCTGCAAAAGCGCTATATGATCGTTGGCTTTAGCGCCTTCTTTATTCTCTTGCCACTGGCAATCACCTCCACCAAAGGCTGGATGAGGCGATTGGGCCGCAACTGGAAACGGCTACACCAGTTGGTCTACTTGGCAGCAATCCTGGCCGTGTTGCATTTCCTCTGGCTGGTGAAGATCGATATCACAGAGCCCGTGATTTATGGTGCGATCGTGCTGCTGCTCCTGATCTTGCGGATTCCACGTGTGCGCCAACTGTTCACGCAGCTTCATTCCAAGCCAGCCGCTGCCCGTCGCTCCGCCACGACGAAACAGGGCAACGCGACCGAGGCTTGATGGCTCGGTTGGCACATAGAACTGGCATGCAGACCATGACACCCATACCAGCGCCGGTGTGGGTGTCATGCTATTGATTCATCCCCCTTGAAAACATTGCTATTGACAGCTTCCTCCACTTTCTGTATACTAACCACACTCACAGAAAAAGCGACGCTCCCGCTGGTTCTGCCATGCTTCACTCATGAGCGATTCTCCTCCTGTCTCAACCTGTGTTTCTCAACCTGTGCAACAGTGGCCGTACAATAGTGGCTGTACAATAATGGCCGTACAATAGTGGCTATGCAATAGTTACGTTGGCTTGTTCCCCGGCACAGTGTTATCGATGGCCATTGCTGACACCTGAACAACGCCATGCGGGTAGATTATCCACATATCATAGTACTGTTTTCGACGGTAGCCCCCGCTTGCTGGCCAGCAGCTGCAACAAATTGCGGCAACAAAACTATGACAATGCAAACAGACCGTCTGAAAGTGCGCGCACAAGCTTATATAGATGAGGTCGCCGACCGGCTGATTCAGATCAGCCAGACATTGCATGCCAATCCGGAAGTTGCCTTTGAAGAGCACGAATCCATGGCGCTCTTGGCCACCACTGCAGAAGAACACGAGTTTGTCGTTGAGCGGGGGGTTGCCGATCTGGAAACCGCTTTCGTGGCCACGAGCCAGGGTACACAGCCGGGGCCAACCGTTGCCTTTGTGGCAGAGTATGACGCGCTGCCGGGCCTTGGCCATGCCTGTGGGCACAATATCATTGGCACTGCCGCGCTTGGTGCCGGGCTTGCGCTACAGGCGCTACGGACAGAGATACCGGGCACCATCAAGATCATTGGCACGCCGGCAGAGGAGCGGGGTGGCGGCAAGGTGATCATGGTGGAACGGGGCATCTTCGACGATGTCGACGCAGCGATGATGGTCCACCCTGGTACCAAGGCAATGACGACGCGGGGAACGTTGGCATCCAACAAATTGCGCTTCGAGTTTTTTGGCAAATCGGCCCACGCCGCGGCCTCGCCCGATCTGGGCATTAACGCACTCGACGCCTGTATTCACACCTTTGTCAACATCAACGCGCTGCGTCAACATGTCAAGCCCGATGTACGGATTCACGGCATCATCACCCACGGCGGTGATGCGCCGAATATTGTGCCCGCGTACGCGGCTGCCGAATTCAGCGTCCGCGCGGCCACATCCGAACGCTCCTTTGCCGTGGCGAAAAAGGTTGCGCGCTGTGCCGAAGCCGGGGCCCTGGCCGCGGGCGCGCAAGTCAAGGTCCACTACACCACCCACTATGCCAATCGCATTGCCAACCCAACCATGGCGCGCCTCTTTGAAGCAAACATCACGCCATTGGGTGAGAAAGTGAAAAAACCAGCCATTGGCGAGCGCATGGGGTCGAGCGACATGGGCAATGTCAGCCAGATGGTGCCCGCCATCCACCCGTACATCACCATTGTTGATCCAGGCACGGGTGGCCACACACCAGCCTTCGCGGCAGCCGCGGCCAGTGAACGGGGCAATCAGGCGCTCCTCCGCTCGGCCAAGGCAATGGCCATGACCGCAATTGATCTGATGACGCAACCCGATCTAATGGCGCAAGCCAGGAGGGAGTTCGACAGCATGATTGATCAGAACGCAGCCTGGCGACAACAACGGTATTTTAGCTAGCTACGCCTGTTCCGGATGCCATGCTCACGTGGGGACGCAACGGGGCAATTGCTGTAGTGAGTAGCGCACCTGCAGCTTTTTTTCCAAGTTGCACGGCCCAACGGGACGTGGTATACTCAGGTACAGGATTTACCCGTTTGGGTAAATTTTGGAAATTTCTTCTCATTTTTTCCCAATTTGTTCCACCCGAAGGAGTAAAAAAGAAAATGGCAAGTGTCACCTACGATCACGTGTACAAGCGTTTCGGTGATGTCGTTGCAGTCAACGATCTCTCGATTGAAGTCGAAGACAAAGAATTTCTGGTCTTCGTCGGTCCTTCTGGCTGTGGCAAGACCACGAGCCTGCGTCTGCTAGCTGGTCTGGAAGAGATCAGCGATGGCAACATTATGATTGGCGACCGCGTCGTCAATGATGTGCCGCCGAAAGATCGCGATATCGCGATGGTCTTCCAGAGCTACGCGCTCTACCCTCACATGAGTGTCTATGACAACATGGCCTTTGGCCTGAAGTTGCGCAAGACCCCCAAGGCCGACATTGATCGCCGCGTGAAAGAAGCCGCGGACATTCTCGACATCGGCCATCTGCTGGATCGCAAACCCAAGCAGCTTTCCGGTGGTCAGCGTCAACGTGTTGCTGTGGGTCGTGCCATTGTGCGTGAACCCGCGGTCTTCCTCTTTGATGAACCGCTCTCCAACCTCGATGCAAAATTGCGCGTTCAGACCCGTGCCCAGCTCACCCGCCTGCACCAACGTCTGCAAACCACTTTCATTTATGTGACCCACGATCAGGTGGAAGCGATGACGATGGCGAGCCGCATTGCCGTAATGCGCGATGGTGTTCTGCAGCAGATCGATACACCCCATCAGCTTTACAACCACCCACACAACGTCTTTGTGGCTGGCTTCATCGGCAGCCCGAGCATGAACTTCTTTGATGCCACCGTGGTTGAGAACGATGGCAAACTGGAGATCAACAGCGGTGGTTTCCGCATGGAAGTGCCGGAACCCAAGGCAACCGATTGGCGCCAATTCAAGGGCCGCGAAGTGATCTTTGGCATTCGCCCCGAAGATATGCACGCCAAACCATACGTTGCCCCCAACATTCTCGAATCTGACATGACCGCCAAGGTGGACGTGATCGAGCTGATGGGTAACGAGATCTATCTCTACATGCTGACCAAAGATGAGAAATCCTTCATCGCCCGTGTCGACCCACGCGTCGAATCGCAACGTGGTGACGAAGTGGAATTGGCTGTTAACATGGCCAACGCCCACATCTTTGATCCCAAGACGGAAATCGCCCTGGGTGAGTAAGCTTTTTTAACCTACAGTGCGGTTGGCTTGAAAACGGTAGGTTTTTTGACGGCCTGCCAAAGCAGTAACAGTACCGTTTTCAATCAGAGCTTATTTTAGGCACATGGTTGAGATGGTAGGTAGCAACTTGAGTTTTTAGCTGACAACCAAACAGTCGAGTTCAGCCTGCGCTGGCTCGGCTGTTTTTGTTTCTGCCAGCCGTACAAACCTCTCCCGCCTCCCCGCTCTGTCGTTGCCATTCAGGAGAAAGCAGCTGATGAACCCTGTCGATATCATTGTCAAAAAACGTGACGGCCACGAATTAACCGCCGCTGAAATCGAATTCTTCATCGAGGGCTATGTCGCCGATTCCATCCCCGACTATCAAGCCGCGGCCTGGGCCATGGCAATCTATTTCCAGGGCATGACGGATGACGAAACCGCGGCGCTGACATTAGCCATGGCCGCCAGTGGGGATCAGCTTGATCTGCACGATGCCGTTGCGCCAGAGACGCTGATTGTGGATAAACATTCCAGCGGTGGCGTGGGCGACAAAACAACCCTGGCCGTCGCCCCCATTGTGGCGGCCTGTGGCCTGCCCGTTGGCAAGATGAGCGGACGCGGCCTCAGCTTCACCGGTGGCACCATTGACAAACTTGAAAGTATTCCAGGCTGGAACCCGGATCTGAGTGAGGCACAATTTCGTCAACAGTTGCAGCAGGTGGGGCTCGTGGTGGCGGGACAGACCAGCAATCTCGCGCCGGCGGACAAAGCACTCTACGCGTTGCGCGATGTCACGGGCACCGTGCCCAGCCTCCCGCTGATCGCGGCCAGCATCATGAGCAAGAAATTGGCCACGGGCGCAGATGCCATTGTGCTCGATGTCAAGTGTGGCCAGGGAGCTTTCATGGAGAGCGTGGCCGATGCACGGGCGCTTTCAGAGCGAATGGTTGCCATTGGTCAACGTGCCGGCCGCGCGGTCACTGCGCTGATCACGCAGATGGAACAACCCCTGGGCCGTGCGGTGGGCCATGCGCTCGAAGTGGAAGAGGCAATGGCAACGTTGCGGGGCAACGGTCCCGCTGACTTTCAGGAGTTGGTCTATGCCGTGGCAGCCGAAATGTTGCGCTTGGGCAACGCCGCCACCAACACCGAAGTGGCCCAGGCCCAGATTCGTCGAGCTGTTGAAACGGGGAAAGCGCTGGAGAAGTTCCGCGAATTTGTCGCGGCGCAGGGCGGCGATCTCACGGCTATTGACTCACCCAACCAGTTGCCGCGGGCGCCCATTCAAAAAGCGGTGCCTGCACCGCACGGCGGTTCGGTTCAAGCGATCAATGCACGGGAAATCGGTTTGACCTGTGTGGATTTGGGTGGCGGGCGCAAACAGAAGGGTGATCCCATCGATCACCGGGTGGGAATCCTGGTGCACGCCAAAGTTGGTGACAAGGTGACCCAAGAGGAGCCGCTCTGTACGGTGCACGCGGCAGATGAAACCAGCGCCACACAGGCGATTGGTCGGATCCAAGCAGCCTATCTGATTGGCGCGGAAGCACGGGAGCCTCTGCCGGTTATTCACGAGCGCATCTAAGCGAGAAATTATGGTAACGTTGCACAACGGTGGAATCAGCGTTCTCTAACGCTGAACGTGCGCATGAGAGAATGGTCACGCCGCAAGGGGCAAGCTCTATTTGCTTTCTCTATGCGGTTCCGGCTCTCCCTCCCCCTGCAAACCACTGGTCTTCAGGGTAGCCTCGAGTTGTTCCAGCAAAAAGTGATCCTCACTTTGCTCGGCAATCTTGCGCACACGCTCAAAGTAGAGTAACGCTGTTTCTCCCTCCTGCCGTGCGCTGTGGATCTGCCCCAGGGTAAAGAGCGCATAGGGATAGCTCTGTGGTTCCTCCTGCTCCAGCGTGCGCTCGGCATACTCCTGTGCCTGCGTCCAATCTCCCAGTTCAAAATAGATCGTCGCCAGATTAGACATGTTCTGCGCACACCAATAGCTATTTTGCCGCGCCACAAAAAATTTGAGCGCGCGCGTCGCTGGTTCAATTGCCGCTGCAAAATCCTCAAACTGTACATAGACACCGGCCAGATTGCTACGCACTTCGGCGGCATTCACCCGATCCCCAACCGCTTCGTAAAAAGCCAATGCTTGTTCGTGATAGGCAATGGCTGCCTCGGCATCCGCCTGATGCGCGGCCAACACACCTAGGTTACGCTGCACCAGCGCCAGCCCCACTTTATCATCGAGCAGTTCTGCCGCGGCCAACGCATTGAGATAATGTTGACGGGCAACTGCATAATTCCCCGTTGTTTCGTGGACAGCACCCTCCAGATTTTCCAGACAATAGCGAGCATGCAAGGTTTCCCGGCGTGCGCTATCCAATTCGCGCTGTTGCAGATGGATCGTGCCGCGCTTGGCATGGAGCCACGTGTTCCGTTGCAACAGCCGAGCCGCCGCGGCCAATCCCTCGCCATATTTTGCCAAGGCCGCGTCGCTCTTGCCCAGGGTGCGCAGGGCGTCTCCACCCACCACCGCCGCGTCCACGGCCCGGTCATTGTCGGGAGCAATGGCTTCAACTTCGTTCAGTGCTTCGGCGGAGCGCCCCCCAAGCTGATAGAGCTGACCCCGCAACAGCCGCAACGTCTGTGCAGTCGCCTTGGAGAGCCGATTGCCAGAAATCTGAGTAAAGAGCGCCAGCGCCGCGGCAGCCTGGCCACGCCGCACTTCCTGTTGCTGGTGTGGCTCCCAAATGGCAATGGCCGCTTCGGGCTGCCCCGCACAATAAAAATGATGGGCTGCCGCTGTGTACTCACCCCGTTCGGCACGGATCTGTCCGGCCCGGCCATGCAGTGCCTCCCGCTGTTCTGCCGTTAGCTGTGCATAGATGATCTCGCGCAGCGCGGGCACCGCGGCAACACCACCAAGTCGATCCGCTTGCACCAGCCCATATTGCAACAGGCGATGCAAGGCTTTTTCACCCGCCGGGTCACGTTGTCCGTGCGCGCTCCAGACGTCGCGTGGCGCGGTGCCGCGAAAGACAGCCAACAGTTGGAGCACGGCAGATTCCATGGGATCGAGCCGCTGCTGCAGCCGTTGCCAAATGGGATCGAGGGCCGGAGTTTGCGGCAGTTGTGCGAGGACATCGTCTAGCGTTGCCGCTTGCCCCGTTGGCTGTTGCGCCTGCAGCGTGCGATGCAACACCAGGGCAAGTGCAATGAGGCGCGGGTTCCCGCCGGTGTAGTCGTTCAGCCGTTCGATGGCCATGGGTGTCGATTGCACGCCCGCCTGTTGCAGCCATTTGGTGAGCTCGGCAGGTGACAGTTGATTCAAACGATGAATGGCGTCGCACGTGAGCACGGGACGCTGACCCATCAACAGCAATGCGGCATAGTGCTGTAGCCCATCGACAAAAGCCAGAAATTGTGTGTGTTGCACTGTTTCCGATTCAGGATCGGGAGGACGCAGGAAGTCAATCTCATCGAAACAGAGCAGGGGAGCCGCGGCCAGATCCGCCAGATCCGTGCGCGCTAGCTCCAGTGCCAGGTTGGCATCTTTCATCACCCCAGCATTGGCGATCAGCTGCAACCAGAGCCGTGATGCCCCCTGTTGGTGGAGAAAATTGCCGAGGGCAAAGAGCAAACTCGTCAGTTGATCGTTGAGCGTGAGCCGCACGGTAAACCAGAAGACAGCTGGTGTAGACCACTGTTCGGCCAAGGCGGCACCAAGCGCGCTCTTGCCAATGCCACTCATCCCACAGAGATAGACTGATTCCTTGGCCTGCAAGCTCGTCATACATTCGTGATAGAGACTGTCGCGCCCAAAGAGTGTGGCCTGTGCCAACGGCTGTTCCACATGTAGCGTTGGTTGCAAACGCAACAACAAAATTTCGCCGAGTCGACGAATGGCCTCACGCAAATGTCGATCGTAGGTGGCCCGGGCCACATGCAACACATCGCGATAAATTTCGGCTTGTTTGGCTGGCGGAGCGAAAAAACGGTGAAAGTAGGTTAAGTCCAAAAGCAGGTAGTGGTACTGATCGCAAAAACCCTGCGCCTCTTTGGCAGCAAGTGCAGCATCTAGCAACACGGATTGGTCGGTGGGCAACTCGCCCTGCCAGAGGGCCGCGTTCGCTTGTTCCAATGCGGTACTGAGCACGGTACCGCGCCCCAAAGCAGTGGCGGCATTGGGCTGATCGCCCAGCAACTTACCCAAAAAATAGGGCTGTGCCAGCGGCGATTCTTGGCCAAGCTGGCGAGGTTGCGAGAGAGATTCCAGCGCAAATTTTAGCTGATCATAGAATGTGTTGGAGGTTCGCTCGGTTGAGTCATCACGTTGGCTTCGATGAGAATTCGGCATGGCATGATAGGAATGAACTGGAAAAGCGCTTGTAAGCGTTTGGTAAGCAAATTCGCGAGGGAATGGCTCGCCAGCGACGATTAATAAGATAGAACGAAGTGAGGGGCTTGATACAAAGCTTACTCAAAGGGAATTTTCAACCGAATAGCCGGAACAATGCAGTCGGTACAATGCAGTCGGTACAATGCAGTCGGTACAATGCAGCCAGTACGACCATCGATCTCTTCATCTACACCCACAGAAATCTTCGACGTCGGACCAACACCAGCGTACGCAATATCCGGCAGCAGTTGCGTAGCCAGCAATCCACCATCGTCCCAAGCCTTTGCCAAGACAATGTTCGGAAGTGCCAGCCCTGGCCGTCAGCCCAGGGAAGCATGGTTATTTCTGAACGAATCGAAAAAGCGTGTAGTGACCTTCGCGTAAGTTGTTGTTATTGGTTGTTGTCGCAAGTTATTGTCGTAAAGTCTACCACAAAGTAGAGAATGTTCAGATTATCACAACTGTTACGTTGCAATGGCACGGTCAGTTCATTCTCCTGACAATTTGAAACCGACGACAACTGAGCAGGCATTTGCGCTTGCTAACTTTTCACAGTAGTTTAGCAAAGTTTTGTGAATTTTGGAGAAAAAATGAACAATAAAATTCTATCCACTTCATTGCAGCGTGCGCCAGGCAACATGAGTTCAACTGGTGGTACCTACTCGCGGTAAAACTCGCGCGAGCGACAATCCGTGGCAAGACCTTCTCGCGGTCACTGTCTGACCCGGTATGCGACACGAGAGTAGTTTTGTGCCGGACAGACACTTTGAGGCGCCCCATACCCTGTTGTGCCTGCCTGCAAGGCGCTACCCATCTCCGTTGCTCAATGGATGACAACTATTGCAATCGAAAAAGGCAGGATTCTCCACCAGATCCTTCACCGTGAACCTCGACCAGCCAGAAGGTGATCAACGTCTACAGATTGAGCAGTTTCCAATCATCTTCTGGCAGAGTTTTTCCCCGGACATTGCCTGACTACACCCTCACAACTGGTGGACAGATGCTCCTCACATAGGCTCTCCTCAAGAGGCTGCCATCATTTATCCCCACGAAATTTAGCGATTGTCTAGCGCCACACAACGCCGTGCGGCGAATTGTCGTGCGGTAGCTTCCTGCATGGTAGAGACAGTGACATGCAGGAGATCTGTTGCTGCTCTACCCCAAAAGTGAGACATCTGCCCCTTTTTTTGAGACACGCCGCCATTCTATTTCATGTTATCCTTTGCTCAGCAAACTGTAAAGATATTGCAAGTTTCGTCAGCCTAACCTTGCAAATCAAGTGAAATCCAGATTGATAATGAGGAAATCATCATGTCTCATCGCTATCACATCGTCAGCCGTCGTCTGGAGTATCCCATGGAGCAAATCCTGCGGTTCTGTCTGCGAGCACTCGGTCTCTTCGCCTTGCTCACCTGTGCGCTCTTCTGGTTGAGTTTGATCTTTTAACTACATTTTTGCAGGTAGATCACACAGTCCTGGCACTTATGCTTGCACCAACATGTTTGGCAGCGAGGATAAGCTGCCCTTTTGCCGGTTGAGGCCACCATGACAACGTCACCACATCACGATTGAGCCAAGATTCTATGCATCGATATCTTTCATCCCTCACAACCACACCTTCCCATCGTGCTTTTTTCGCAAAGCGCAAGGAGCAGCGGTTTATCGGTCAACTCTGCGCCGGTCAACCGCAAGCTTGGCTCCAGCTATTGGATCGATGGAGTCCTCGCCTCTACAGTTATGTTGTCTACAATGTGGGCAACGAAAATGAGGCACGGAAGTTGGTGCATTTGATCCTGTCCGACGTGATCCACACGCTGATCGACGCACCAAAGGTTCCCAATTTAACGATCTTGATCTTTTCGATTGCCTATCGTCGTACATTGCGTTATCGTCAGCAAAATCTACCTCCGCGCCTCCCGCGAAGGTCAGAGGATACACAAGTGGACGAGCGCGATGACCAAAAGAAAACAGAGCAGGAAGCGTATTTCATCCAACGCCTTCATCGCTTTTCGCTAGAGGCCCAACAACTGCTTCTGCTACGCTATGTTTGTGGGGTAACGCTGACAGAGCTATCGCAGATCATTGGACAGCCCAAGGAGGTTCTCGCTCAAACACTCTACCGAGCCAAGCTCTATCTGCAATGAGTACCTACAGTGCGGTTGGCTTGAAAACGGTAGGTTTCCCGCTTGCCGGAACGACTGTTTTCAAACAGAGCCCACTTTAGCAGATCCCGGCGTAAATCAGGCAACACGAATTTTGCCACTTGCACTTGGGTTGGATGGCCTGATTACCTGCCGTGGTATTTGCACCATACGGTACTAAGTCTGCCGGCGAATTCTATTGTGGTTTCATGGAAACATTTTGCCAGAACAGTTTATCTGTGGCCCAAAACATCCACATCGCACCCGCTACCATCAACTATTTCATTGACGAACGGCCGAACAGAAAGGAAGACCGGCTCATGAATCTCTTCTGGGGCTATCTATACCTCACGGCACTTGCCTCGCTCACGATCTATGCTGTCTGTGTAGCAGCCGCCCGTGCGGACCGCATCAGCGCCCGCAAGCCGCAAAAACCTTGAAAGCACAAGCGAAAATTTACCGATTCAGACGGAGACCATGCGTAGCAGCGATTGCGTAAATCAGCGGCTACACAAGAACGATACGAAGATCAAAGGGAGTACTGCTCTTTCCCCTGCAGCAGCACTCCCTTTGCCACAGCGGAATCTTTTCTCACCAAAGAGCCTGCGTGCGTTCCAGCACCAAACGATGATATAGCTGTGCTGTTTGCTGGGCGATTTGGGACCAACGAAATTTGGGTAATGTTTGGCCTTGTGCGTACTCTCGCCATCGTCTGGCCGCAGCTGGGTTGCTGAAGAGTTGATCGACAGCCCAGACAATGCTCAACGGATCGTTGGGATAGACAGTTAGACCGTTGTGCAGATGGTCCACCACCTCGCGCAGTCCCCCAACATGGCTGGTAATCACATTGCAGTTGCAGGCCATTGCTTCCAACGCCACGATACCAAAAGGTTCATAGAGGCTCGGAAAGATCGCCGCGTCGACAATTCGATAGATGCAATCCCGTTCGCGGTCACTGATAAAGCCAAGAAATTCGATTGAGTGTTCGACATTCAGCTCATATGCCAACGGCCACATTTTCTTGCTGTTCTTGCCAGCAATCAACAGCTTCGTGTTGGGATATTTGGCCAGAATCCGTGGCATGGCCCGAATCAAAACCTGCACCCCCTTCTCGTAGACCATGCGTCCCACGAAAAAGAGCAACCGTTCGCCATTGGGAGCATAGCGCCAGCGCAAATTGTTGAGCTGCATCTCCGTGCACTCACTGCCCAACAATTCATTTACTCCATTGGGAATGATGTCGACCTTATCTATCGGCGTATCAAAATAACGCTGCAACTCCTCACGCATGAAGTGGCTGCAAACGATCAGGCGCCAGGCTTCGTAACAGATCTGCCATTCCAGCTGATTGATCTGTTGACTCGTGTTGCTCGTCAGAAAGCCTTGATGGCGTCCCCGTTCCGTACCATGGATGGTCGCCAACAGGGGCAACTTCCAACTATGCTTCAACGCAATTCCCGCTGAACCGGTAAGCCATTCATGAATGTGAATGAGGTCATAGTGCTCTTCCGCCAATTTCGCATGAGCGTAATCAATAAAGTATGCATTGTTGGCGATCACGCTGTTGTAATGGTCTAGCACATCCACCGTCGGCATCTCGACGCGATGCACGGTGACGTGGGCAGTGAGCTGTTCGACGGTGTCGGGGATGATAACCTCGTGCAAACTGTCGGCAGCAATCTTGCCATATTGTGGTGTCAACAGATCGACCTGGATTGGCTCGCCATCGACAATGAGGCCGCCCAGGACAGGCAACAGATCTGCAACATGTTTACCAATGCCGCCAACCATGTGCGGCGGGAATTCCCAACTAATTGAAAGCACACGCATAGAGACTCTTTGTCTTCTAACTCAAGTTGCTATCTGCCATCTCTACACGAGATGGGGGGCAACTTAGGTTTTCTAATAATCAACCGTTTCGGGAGCCAATTCCACAGACTGACCGTGGTCTACCAGACGTTGGCTCTGCACTATCCGACCAGAAGTCTTTCATCATCAACAGAGACAGTTCTTTGGATCATGTACGCGAAACGGGGTTCCGAACATGTTGTCCACACCCCAGCTTTGATCATCATTTTCGGACATGAGAAATTACGATTGTTCCACAGCCACTTGTTGGCTTGTCCCATCGGGTTGCAGCGCAAAGTGAACAAGATGCCAATTCGATGGCGAGAGTACATAATCAGGCTCAAGCGCGGCAATGGCGGCCTGGGTAGCACGATAGGTGAGATAGGCTGTTGGTGCCAGGGAGCGGGAGAATGCGAGCTGTTGAGCGTGCTCACAGGTGAATCCGTTATCGAACATTTCGCAATGAAACTGTGCGCCAGTCGTTGCTCTCTCACGTTGGGGAGCATTTTCGGGCGACAGTTCGAAGTTATCCTCAAGAGCCGATTCGTCGCGATTGGACTTGTCGAGATACAAGCTATCCAGCCATGTTACCCAATTCAGGTTACTCCTGTCAAACAGGGTACGGGCAGCAACAAGCTCGGGCAAGAGCGGCGTATCCGCCATGGGACCAAGCCAGATGGGAATTGTGCGTTCGTCCCGCGCAAGCTGTGCCAAAAGCGGCACAGCAGCCAACGGTGGACCGAGCCAAAGCAGTGCATCGCGCGCTGTGATTCCGACAATCTCGTTGGTTGCGTCGGGCTGTAGCACCCACGGCAAAGCCACGCTGCTCGCTGTCAACTCTTGCAACAGACGCTCTTCCGGCGACCACCCACCAATGATCAACCGATCGACCCCCTGCGCTGCGGCCCGTGCCCCAACCCCTTGAATCAGAGGAACCAGTTGGGCGGCAGCAGCCGTTGGTTGCCGGAAAGCAGCCTGCAGGTCACTCTGCGTTGGGTCGAGATCCAACGGCAAAAACCACGGTATCTCTGCAGCATTCATCAGCGGCCGGATCTGCTCGATCAACAGCGGGTCATACGGGCCGACCACCGCATCCACGGCTGGATCAAGCAGCAGCTTTTCCACGGTGCGTTGCACGCCACGCAGTTGTGCCGCGACATCTCCTTGTTCGTTGATGGGATCGACGTGAACAGCCAATGGAATAATTGCCACATACGCTGCCGAGTGGGTCTCAATTGCCCCACGCATTGCCGCCAACATGGCATAGCCGCTCCGGCGATGGAGCCCTTCGAACGATGCCAGCAGACCGATCTTCACCACGGGGCGCACAGATGTATGCGCAGTCCACGGGATGGATGGGGCCGCACAAGCCGCAAGCAACGGCAAGATCAGAAGCAATGGTAAAAGTCGGCGTCCCCCCAGCACTCTCCACGCCCGACCATGGCCACGCACTTGGCGGAATGGTCGGTTATTGATACCCATAGATCTGTAGATTTTGCTCATGCTCCGCCAGCGTTTCGGCAAAGATGTGACGCCCCTCCTCGCCGGTGGCCAGGAAGAAGCAGTAAGTCGTCTGCGCTGGAGTGCGTGCTGCTTCAATGGCACTGAGACCAGGATTGGCGATGGGTGCCGGCGGCAAACCTTCATTGAGATAGGTGTTGTATGGGCTGATCACCCGGGCATATTCCTCGATGCTCTCTGGTTCCCACCACCAGTTACCGGCCACACCCCGTGCATATTGCACAGTTGGATCGGCCTGCAGGTAGCGTCCACCCACATCTGCCACACAAGCGCCATTGAGCCGATTGGCGTAAACACTGGCGATCAACGGACGTTCGTCCGCCTGCACAGCTTCACGCTCGACAATACTGGCCAGGTTGAGCAAGCTCTGGCCACGCAAACCACTGCGTCCGGGCGTCAGCAATTCCTCGCCCACACGCAGCTCAAAATTGTCCAAAAAAGGCCGCACGACCGCTTCTGGTGACTGGGCAAAGATGGGGAAGCGATAGGTATCGGGGAAGAGGAAGCCTTCCAGCGACGTTTCGGCGGGTAAGCTCTGCAAGAAATCATACTCTTCAAAGATCGAGAGCGTGCGCGGCTGGCGGATTGCCGCCAAAAACTGTTCACTTTCAATCACGTTGTTGGTAGCCAACCGTTCGGCAATCTCTTCGGCACGAAACCCTTCGGGGATGGTCACCGTGGCTTCGGCTTCCAATGCCTGTTGCAACGCTTCCGCCACTTCGGGGATCGTCATGGTTTCGGCCAGCATGAAGTTTCCAGCTTGAATCCGGCGCTCCAATCCACTGACGCGCAGATAGAGATTGAAGAGATCCGCGTCATGCACAAATCCTTCCGCGGCCAGCCGCGCGGCAATAAAACGCGCCGGCTCGCCCAAGTTGATCACAAAGGGACGCTGACGTGCATTCTCACCCGCTGAAATCGACAGCTCTGCCTCGCGCAATCGGAGGTTGAGCGCCAGAATGCGCTGCTCAATATTGTCCGGGGTCAGCGCATTCTCACCTTGGTCGGGATCGATTAGCCCGGCGACCTGGCGCGGCGCTCCCAGGAATTGCTCCTGCAAGTGCGCGGCGCTCACACTCCAGACGCCCAACAGCACCCCCACAACCATCACCAAAAATCCCAAGCGTACAAGATTGGTGAGCAAGTTACCGGGTTGTAGCCAGGCGCGCCAAAACGGTTCTGACGGCAACAGCTGCTCTCGGCGTTGCAAAACAGTTTCTCGTCGGTTCTCTCTTCTCATTTACACGATCTCGATTTGTCCAAAACGCAGTGGCTCTTGTCGTTGCTGCGCATCCAAAAAGTCTTGCAGAATAATGGCCGCGGCCGCGGCATCTTCGGCCACGCGCTCATTGCGCTCGGCGATCAACTCCTGTGCGCCAAAGGTGCTCAGACGTTCATCCCAAAAAATGATGGTCCGCGGGGCACCCAACGTTCGCAGTGCGTGGGCACAACGTTCGGCCCATTTGCGGACAGTGCGCGCCTGTGCTCCTTCACTGCCATCCATGTTCAGCGGCAACCCACAGACCACGGCCACGGCTTCCTGTTCCTGAACCAGTTGCACCAACAGCGCAAAATCTTCCCTGCGGCTGCGGCGGTGGATGACAGTTAACGGACGGGCAGCCAAGCGCAGGGGATCGCAGACAGCAACGCCGATCCGCGCCAATCCCACATCGAGCGCAAGTAATTTGCCCGTGGTGGCATCTGGCATTTGCTCGGGTGCGCTCATGGTAATTCCCGCGGCACTATCAACGGTTGCATCACGGACAAGCCAAAGGTAACTGCCCGCTCATTGCGTTGTGTCATCATCATAGGCCACCCGAACCTGAATACGGTTGCCAATCACAGGCAGCGTGTCCAGCCATTTGGGATCGCGGTAGATCTCTGGTGTGCGCTCCATTGGCCACAGTTGCTCCACCTGGGCAATGGCATCGGCCGGTGCCAAACCAGCAATGGCGGAACGCACGGCAACGGGGTCAATCGGGATCACATATTCTGCATAGACAGTCATGGTGAACTGCACCGATCCCAAGGTATAATCCACACCCGGCTCGCGCTGGGCCGTCACCGAATCGGCGACCAGTTTCGCCTCGGCGGGAATGGCCTCTTGCGCGGTTTCCAACAGGGCCTCGCGCAACACAGCCTCATCGACGGCTACACCACGTGCCAGCTGTCGCAGCGTCAACGAAAGCTCTTCCGCTTCTTCATCGTTAAAGGCAGAAAATGCGGGGGAGCTAACGGTGATGAGCTGTACCGATTCTGGGGAAAGCCACTCATTGGGCTCCAGCAGCGACTGTAGCTTCTCATAGGACTGCGCTTCAATATCCGCCTGCACCTGGGCCAACAGTTGGTCGCGGTCCGCTTGCGTTGCCACGGCCACGAGTTGGGAACCACCACCACTTGTTCCCCCTTGATTCGTGACGCTCAGCCGCACCCGCAAACCGCCATTCACCGTGTTGATCGTGTTGGCCCGCACATTGCCCTGGATTCCTGGCTCAGTCGCTTCAATGGGGGCAGTGGACCGTTGTCCCCGCCCCGCAGCCACCTCAATCGAAGTTGTTGTCCGAAAGTTGACCGCGGTGCCAGTGCCGGTACTCACCACCGTGCCAGCTGGCACAAAGACAGCACTGGAGCCCAGATTGGTAAAGGTGACGAATCCCGTGGCCAGCTCGGTTGACTTTTGACGGGTACCCGTGGTGCGAATCGTGCCAGCGCTATTGATGTTGGTTTCGACGGTGCGCGCCGGCAGCTGGTTGAATTCCAGATCGGGAAGATCCAACAGCGGGTTGGCAATTAGTTGCACGGTAACCGCAATGGGCTCGCGACCGGGGTGCAAGGTGATGGTGGCCGCGGGTATGACGTAGAGTGCAAAGAAGATGAGCGCGGCGGCAATCACCCCGCCCGTGAGCAGATTACTAGCCGGGCGCAGCCAGCCGGGCCACGGTCGGCGGTAGCGATCTTCAGCGCTAATTCGCTCTTGCCGCGCGCGATAGTGGCTGGGGCGCATCTCTTGTGCAGTGATATGTTCCCGTCGCCAGCGGGGGGCTTCGGGCAGCGCCAAATCGGGACGACGTGGATGGATCAATGGCAAGAGGGGGGACATGTGCCAGTTATCACGCAATGCTTCTTCGGGATAGACAAAGACCGGGATTCCCACTTGTGTGGCAGCAGCGCGAATGGCTGGGTCACGCGTGATCAGCCCGAGATGGCACTGTTGGATCTGCGCCTGTCGCTGGATGAGCCGCAGACGGGCAGTGGTATCTAGCTCGGTCCAATCAGCTGGCAATAAAAGGGCCACCCGCGTCCGACGCCACAATGCTAGTTGCTGGCGCACGGCTTGCAGGGTGGCGTCTGGAGAAATTTCTAAAATTTGAGCCATAAATGAGTAGCAAGATGTGAACGAATCAAGCCTAGTCCTTCAAATTCTGCTCCACCCAGCCTTTGACACTGGTGAGCGCGGCATCAAGTTGCGCGGCATTTTTGCCACCGGCCTGGGCCATGTTGGGACGACCGCCACCACCACCGCCAATGATCTTCGCGGCATCGCGCACCAGATTGCCGGCGTGCATTCCCCGTTCAAAGAGATCTTGCGTAACCGCGGCAACCAACATGGGCTTCTCATTGATGACCGCGCCCAATGTCACGACGCTGCTGCCAAGTTTGTCTCGGAAGAGGTCGCTCATTTGGCGCAACGTATCCACATCGGTGGCGTTGACCTGGGCTGCCAACACGGAAAAGCCATCGACCTGCACAGCTTGCGTGAGTAATGAATCGGTATCCTGTTGGGCCAATTCCCGCCGCAGTTGGGCCAATTCCCGCTGTAGCTGACGATTCTGTGCCTGTAGTTGTTCCACGGCAGTCGGCACGTCGTCCGGCTGTGAGCGCAGCAATTCGGCCGCTTGTTCCAATCTATGAAAGCGTTCTTCGATTAGTTTTTCGGCGAAATTACCCGTTGCAATCTCCAGCCGTCGCACGCCCGCGGCAACGCTGCCTTCGTTCAAAATCCGAAAGCTGCCGATTTCGGCGGTGCTTTCGACGTGGGTGCCGCCACAGAGCTCCATGCTCACGCCATCTTCTTCGCCAAAACTGACGATGCGCACTTCATCGCCATACTTCTCGCCAAAGAGCGCCATTGCCCCCTCCTGAACCGCACGTTTGTAAGTCGTCCAGCGGGTGTTGACGGAATAGTTGGCCAGGATGATCTGGTTGGCCAACTCCTCGATTTTATGCAGCTCTTCACGGGTGACCGGTTGCGTGTGGGTAAAGTCAAAACGCAGCCGCTCGGGGGCCACCAACGAGCCCGCTTGATGCACGTGGCTGCCAAGCTGTTGACGCAGAACAGCATGTAAGACATGGGTGCCGGTATGGTTGCGCATGATGTGCCAGCGCCGGGCCGTGTCAATGGTAGCGTGCGCGGGATCACCGACCTTGACGGTGCCACTCGTCACCTTGCCCACGTGGACAATCAGCCCTTGCATGGGGCGACGCATTCCCGTGATCTCGATGGACCAGACGGGCACAGCCATATCGTCGGGAAAGTAGTAGATCTCGCCAGTGTCGCTCATCTG
Source organism: Caldilineaceae bacterium (assembly GCA_965228585.1). Taxonomy (GTDB): domain Bacteria; phylum Chloroflexota; class Anaerolineae; order Caldilineales; family Caldilineaceae; genus JAHBVH01. The sequence continues at coordinate 1,218,636 of CBDDHX010000001.1, read as the reverse complement.
GCCACCACTTTCCACGTAGAAGGGTGTTTCGGGCAGAACCAGCTCCACCTCCGCGCCAACGTGCGCTTCCGCGACGATTTCCCCATCAACAATCAACCCAACCAGTGGAGCATCGACTTCGGCCACATTTTCGTAGATGAGGTGGCGGACGCCCGTCTCACCGAGATCACCTTGATTCTGTAGCTGATCAAAGAGTTTGGTATAGAGACTCAGATCAACAGCCAAATTTTGTTGAACAGTCTCGCGGCTGCGCGCTTTTGCTTCGGCCAAAGCCGTGCCAAATCCCGCTTCATTGACGGTGAATCCATGGTCACCGGCGACATCGCGGGTCAAATCTATGGGAAAGCCAAAGGTATCCCACAGGCGGAACGCTTCATCGCCGGGGATCTCGCTCTTCCCGGCGCTGCGCAACTCGTCCATCAATTCGTCGAGCAGCGCCAGCCCAGTATTCAACGTCCGTTGGAAGCGCTCTTCCTCATCGGTAATCGTCTGCAGGATGAAATCGCGTTTGTTGACCAGCTCGGTGTAGTGGCCGCCCATTTCGCTGATCACTACATCGGCAATCTGAGCCAGGAACGGCTCTTCAAAACCGATCAATTTGCCAAAACGGGCCGCCCGGCGCAAAATCATGCGCAGCACGTAGCTGCGCCCTTCGTTGCCCGGCAAGACGCCATCTCCAATCAGGAAAGTAATGGCGCGGCTGTGGTCGGCAATGGCCCGATAGCGGTAGAGATGGTCGGCACGATGCGCTTCAGCTTGCCCCAACAACTCGCCAATGCGATCCATGATCGGGGTAAAGGCATCGGTATCGTAATTATTTTCCTTGCCCTGCAAGATACTGGCAATCCGCTCAAGCCCCGCGCCCGTATCCACACTGGGTCGCGGCAGCGGCTCCAGCGTACCATCAGCCTTGCAGTCATACTGCATAAAGACGAGGTTCCAGATCTCCAGATATTCGTCGTCCCGGTTGACACCCTCGGCACGCTGCTCTTCCAGATCGCCCCAGTAATAGTGGATCTCTGAGCAGGGACCACAGGGACCGGTGTCGCCCATTGCCCACCAGTTATCTTTTTCGCCAAAGCGCAACACACGTTCTGGCGGCGCGCCCGTTTCGATCCAGAGCCGCTCGGCTTCATCATCATCGCTATAGACGGTGAACCAAAGCCGTTCCAGCGGCAGTTCCAGCACATCTACCAGCAGTTGCCAGGCCCACTTGATCGCGTCTTCTTTGAAGTAATCTCCAAAGGAAAAATTGCCCAGCATCTCGAAAAAGGTGTGGTGGCGCGGGCTGGGACCCACATTCTCCAAATCATTGTGCTTGCCACTGACTCGCATACACTTTTGTGCGGTTGCGGCTCTGCTATAGTCGCGCTTTTCAATCCCCAGAAAAAGATCTTTGAATTGAACCATGCCAGCGTTGACCAACAACAACGTGGGATCCCCAACCGGGACCAAACTGCTGCTGTTGACTTCGGCATGGCCATACTCGCCAAAATAGTCGAACCAAAGCTGGCGAATTTCATTCGTTGACAGTTGTTTCATAATAAGTTTACCTGACGCTGTTCAGGGCATTTGGACAACAGGGCACTTGCGCGACGACATGTTTGGGCACGGCTCAAAATGTTTGGGTACAGCTCAAAATGTTTGGGTACAGTTCAAATAGACACAGTTCAAATCAGTTGCAAGTAGATAGAGCAGTGGGTAACGGGTTTCTCGACCCAATCTTTCACACACGCAGACTATCCATCTCCCGATTGTAGGATAAATAGAGTCAAGTGTCAAAAATTTGGTTTCTTGGTCTGTGGTGGGATTGAGTCTCTGCCAGTGGAAATTGGCAAATGCGCGAGGTACAAGCGCGCAAGGTATGGGGGGAGAGCCAGCGACGGTTGCACCCGTTCGTGAGTTTGGCACGCGCGGGTGCCCACGGGCGGCACGCGGTCCAGCCTTCATAGCTAGCCTGAAATTCTCTGCGTCGACGTAGCTGGTCAGTGGTTTGCGCACCACAACCAGATTTCAGGATAGGCTCTAATTTGGCCGCGTGCACCGGTGCTATTGCGTGGCTGCTGCGTCCTCCAGCGTGGCTAGCGTATCCATCGCCACGGGGCCATAGAGCGGCGAGAAATCAGCATTGATGGTCAGCGCCTGCTGCAGGTGAGTGCGCGCCGGCTCGACAGCGCCCATCTCCGCGGCGATCATGCCTGCATGGAAATGGAGCATGGCATCTTGAGTCCCCAATCGCAACGCCTCCTGGCTAAATTCCCAGGCTTCCGCATATGCCCCCGCGCGGTATAGTGACCAGGCCAGTGCATCGGCGGCGTAGATGTTGGGGCGTTTTGCGTGGGCAATGCGTGCATTGGCAACAATCTGTTCCACGTTGCTGCCGTGGTTGGCCTCAAAGAGCGCCATTTCAAGATCGACGTCCATGCCAGCGGCTGCATTGAGCTGTTGCATCACCTCTACCAATTCATACTGTTCCCGGGCAGCCGCTTCATTGCCAGTGGCTTCATAGAGTTCACCCAGGGCAATGACAAATTCGGGCAGTGGCAACCGTTGGGTCAGCGCGCGGTACTCTTCAATGGCGGTTGTCGTGTCGCTGCGGGCAGCCACCACGCGTGCCATCCCAGCCACCGCATAGGGATAGGTCGCTTGCTCTGCCAACACCGTCTCGTAAACATTGGCAGCAGCAGCAAGATCGCCACGGTTGAAGTGCAGGTGGCCCAGGTGGGTCAACGTCCAGCGCCAATCTTCTGTGCCGGGTAGGGCACTGGTTGCGGCAGTCTCCATTGCTTCGATCGCACCATCCACATCACCATGCAGCTCACGGATGTAGGAAACACGGCTGTAGGATTGCAGATCGGGGCGTAGATCGACCATTGCTTGCAAGGTGGCAACGGCTTCGTCATAGCGGCCCAATTCTACCTGTGCATCGACCATGATCCCCAAAACACCGGCGCGAAAGGGATTGAGTGCGCGTGCTTGTTCGGCCCACGCAAGCGCGCCCTCAAAATCGTGGAGAGCGAGTGCCAGCACACCCTGTCCCATCAGCGCATCGATCTGCAGTGGTTCGCGTTCCAGCGCGGCATCAAAGGCGGTGCCGGCGCGCTCGTAAAGTGAAATATCACCACTTTCGCGCACCTGTTGCAACAGCCCCAAGCCGAGTTGGGCATAGGCATCCACGTCATCAGGGTTGGCGCGCAGACGGTTCTGTAGCTGTGCGAGGGCATCATCGGAGGAACGCTCGATGGGTGCCGGAGCAGGTTTGGCAGTCGTCGGCTGGTCCAGCAAAAACCGACTGGCCACCGCCAACACCAAAATCAGGATGGCAAAAAGCAACATCCAGAGTGGGCGACGAACGGCGTTGCGATGGGATGAGGTATGATGTTGCGTTTTGGTGGCGGATGCCATAACGAGCTTCTCCGGAATTTCTGAATGAACCAATGTCTATGCAGCGTGGGTGATCTGTTGGATCACCCACGCTGCATCTGATTGAGAGGGTGAGTAGGACCCATCGGCAGCGATGCTTCTGGATCCCACGTACCCCGTCAAACTTGCAAATGCAGGCTAGCGAGTAACGGAGGGCAGATAGATCTGCTCTGCGTTTGCGGCCTCATCATCTACACTGTTGCCGTCGTTGATCAAGCGAACGATGTTCGCATCGAACTCATCTTCAGTCAAGCCGATCAACATACCATCTGCCGTGGTAACCACAGCGCTCGATGTACCTTGGCCACTTGAGCCGACTTCATCGAGATTGATCAAGCTAACGGCGTCGATCCAATACTCATCCCCTGGCTCGGCAAAGGGTGCCAACCAGAAGCGCAAGCGAGCATTGTCAACACTACCCGAGATATTGCGGCTGGTAAAGTCAACTTCAAAGAGTTGCCAGTCAGTCGTCAAATCCACCTGATTGATCGTCAGCCCATAGTGCTCGTACGGCGCATCATGGTTGTGCAGGATGACGGCCATATCGCGACCGGTGGAGGAGTAGGCAGCAAAGCGCAAGCGATAGCGCGTATTTTCTTCTAGATCGATGTTGCGCTGATAGAGCTGAATGTTACGGCCACTCTCTTCGATCTCGATGTGGGCCGAATGGTCACATTCAAAGGGGTTGTCACCAACGGTGAATTCGCCCGTGGTCTTGCGGAAGAAGGCCCAGCGGTTGTCACCATCTTCAAAGTTACCGTTGTGGATCAAGTTTGCATCAACTGTCGGACAGGCCGTGGGTGTTTCAGTTGGTACAGTTGGTACAGTTGGCACGGTTGGCACGGCTGTCGGTGTTCCACTGGGTTCCGGCGTGGGTGTTTCCGTTGGTGGCACGGTTGGCACGGTTGGCACGGTTGTTGGTGTTTCAGTTGGCGGCGGTGCACAATCGAAGACAAACGGTTCATTGGGATTCACGTGTTCATGTCCCTGACCGCTGTGGGCCGTGGCCATGTACGGGAATTCACATTGGAAGGGAACATCGTTATAGTCGATGCCATCACTCAGGATGCCGATTAGGGCGGGATTGAAGACGAAATCACCATCGCGCCCATCAAGCACCTGATAGGCAGCACCGGCAACGGCCAGCAATTCAATTTCCACAACATCATCGGTCAGACGGCGCCCATTGGGAAAACCACAGGCATCGCCGCCGAGCACACCCAGGCGGCTCGGCTCTGGTTTACAGAGATCGCCCTTGATGTTGGTGTTGATGCGAATCATCTCGGCGGGAACAACGCCCGCGGGCTGATTGATGTTGAAGTCAGCATCCAACGTGACGGGACCATTCTTGGTTTCAATGGTAAACTCGTTTGCCAACTTCATACCAGTCAGGAAGATATCAAAGATATCGCCACGGCCCGAGCGCGGCTCGCCGATATTTACTTCGGTGGAACAGTCATCGTCACTGTCACCCGGTAGCGGAACACCATACAAGTTACAGAGCAGGCGACCGATCTCTGGGTCTTCGACGCTCCGTTGCAGGGTTTCGGCAATGGTATCAAAGAGTGCGCCGCTGCCAGCCGTGTTGGTGTAGAGCGCGAGATCTTGCTCCGGTTGCAGTGCATTGAACGCATCCTTGAGCAGATAGGGAATCACGACTTCGTTGACCAATGGCATGCCCAAGCGGGAAACTTGCACGTAATCGCCGCTGTGCGTTTCCAGACCAGAACCATCCACAACGCCACCGAGGCCATTGAGCACGCGCATGGATTTGCGGGCGGCCGTGGCCCAGACGCCGAGCACAGGCTCGTCACCCTGGGTCAGATGATCAATGGGAAATTCGAGCACGAGGCTGTGGGCATTGAAACCAGCCAGCGAATCCGTCGGCGTATTATCGCCTTCGGCATAGCCAATGGGCGCGGGCTGACCGCGCAGGGTCAACAGATCAAAGACCTGTAGATCCACCCAGAACGCATCATCTGTCTGGCCAGCATAGGCTGTGCCACCGCCGGGCAGATCATAGATGAAGTTGTCGTCCAAGCTCATGTAATCGGGCGTGGATTTGTTGCCGATGTTCACCGGCGGTGCCAGCACATTGGTTAACAGATCGGTGCGGTTCCCGTCCTCGTCGAGCGAGAAGAGGGTGTAGCGCTGCTGGCGATTCCAGTTGGTACCATCAGCTTGAATCTCACCAGTGTTATACAAGAAGGTGAAGGGATTCTGTACTTCTGTGCTGGCTTCCAGCACGAAGCGGTGATCGGGTTTGGCATCACCATTGTTGTCAACATTGATGACATAGTGGGCATTTGGATCCCACTGCCAATAGTTGGGACCACCTTCTGGCCCTTCAAACGGAATCCAACTCGCGACCAACACCACGTTGTCGGGGTTGGTCGGTGAAATAAACACATAGGTATCGGTGTTATCAGCAAAGGCATCCATTGAAATTAACGGTGCTTCGCGGTGACTGGAAGCTTCAGCCACGCCTTCGTTGATCACCATGGACGCTGTTGCCAGCAACATGGGTGATAGCACAAAGGCGAGGAGGAGCGTACAGCGCACGAAAAAACTTCGTACAGATTTTGTACTCATACAATCTCCTTTAGACAGACCTAAACGGGGGTATCCAAACTTCGTAGATCAAAACTACAATTTATGGTGAAACCACCGTGCCCAAAAAGTTGTGTGGTGCTACACAGAACAATTCGAGCACAATGGTGAAACCGCTGAGGGTTCCTGCTTGGTTCAGCTGCGAACTGATGTGCTGGTGGCGGTATGATTTGACGCAACTGCCACCAGCACGTTTCGCTACATGAGCGGTCGAGCTTATAGAGAAAGCAAATAGACCTTGCACCTTGCGGAGCGAGCATTCTCTACTGCGCACGTCCAGCGGTAGAGAATGCTGATTCCTCCATTGTGCAACATGTAAATGATTTCTCGATGAGCATCTTGCCTGAAATTCTCTGCATCAACATCGCTGGCTGGTGGTGGTTCAAGCAGCACCGAATTTCAGGATCGGTTCTCGTTCGTAAATCCTATATGTTGTTTGTGTTGCTATCGTCAGTCACAGCGCGGGTGCGGCGACGAACGAAGTAGAGCAGCGGCAAGCCGACAACCAGTGCAGGTGCGGTGGCACCAATCGGGTGCTGCTCCACAAACGAGTTGGCATTGCGGATCATCGGCAACAGAATGTTAAAGTATGGGTTCGTGTGCCAATGTTTCTGCCCCGACTGCGCGACGGCCAGATAGGGGAAGGTCGAGGGTGCATCCTCTTTCCGGGTGTTGGTGTAATAGGGTACGTCGTTGCGATCGAGATTGTCGTCCAGGAGCGGGATCAGGTCCGCATTGAAGCTAAAGTCGCCATCGCGACCATCCAACACTTGGTAGGCGGCACCAGCCACGGCCAGCAACTCAATCTCCACCACATCATCAGTCAAGCGGCGTCCGTTGGGGAATCCACAGGCATCGCCACCGAGCACACCCAGACGGCTTGGCTCTGGTTTACAGAAATCACCTTTGAGATCGGTGTTGATGCGGATCATTTCCGCGGGAACAACGCCTTCGGGCTGATTGATATTTGCACCAGCATTCAAGGTAACGGGACCATTCTTGGTTTCAATGGTAAAGGGGGCGACCAGCTTCATGCCGGTCAGGAAGATATCAAAGATATCGCCACGACCAGAGCGCGGTTCGCCAAGGTTGACTTCGGTGGAACAGTTGTTATCACTGTCACCGGGCAGCGGCACGCCATACAAGCCACAGAGCAAGCGCCCAATTTCCGGATCTTCTACACTTTTCTGCAACAGATCACGAATTCCGTTGCCTGCACCACCGGTGTAAAGGGTGAGGTCGGTGCTCGGTGGAATGCTGTTGAAGGCATCCTTGAGTTGCAGCGGAATCACCACTTCATTGACCAGTGGCATTCCCAAGCGCGAGACCTGTGCGGTTTCGGTCGATGTGCTGATGGTGTTGAGTGCCTGGATCACCGTTGTCGACGCGCGGCGGGTGCCAGCCCAGACGCCAAGCACCGGCTCACTGCCCTCTTTCAGGCGGGCAATGGGCACTTCGATTACCATGCTGTGGACGTTAAAGGCCGAGACCGAATCGACGGGCAAGTTGAAATCTTCGTAGCCGATTGGCGGATCTTGTCCGCGCAGGGTCAGCAGGTCGAAGACCTGTAAATCGACCCAGAATGGATCATCAGTCTGGCCAGCAAAGACTTTCATGCCCGCGGGCAGACCGTCATCACCATCATAGATGGCTTCCTGGAAGAGCGCGAGATAGTTGCCCGTCGATTTATCGCCAATGTTGACTGGGGCCGTTGGCTTGTTGGCAATCAATGTCGTGCTCGCGCCCCCTTCGATCTGTTCGGTGATGGTGATAAATTGCTTGCGATTCCAGTCGGCGTCACTCAAATCATCGATGGGTCCGGTGTTGTAGAGGAATGTTTCCCCGTTGCCCACCTCTACCCGGCTGGAGAGCGTGTAGGTAATATCCGCTTTGGCATCCCCATCGTTGTCAACGAAGATGTCATAAAAGGCAGTGTCATCCCATTCGTAATAGTTGGGACCGCCCTCTGGTCCTTCAAACGGGATCCAACTGCCGATCAAGACGACATTATTGGAATCTTCGGGAGAGATAAAGACGTAAGTGTCCGTATTATCGGCAAATGGGTCTTTGGAAATCAACGGCGCTTCCCGGTGGCTGGAAGCCTCGGCGTCCAGCTGCGAAAAAGTTAGCACCGCGCCGATTAATAGTAGTGGTGTTAAAACGACGGCCATCAGGGCCACCAGGCGGCTTGTCTTCAAAGCGCCTACTGTTCGATGGATACGTTTCAAATTTGGTCGAGCCAAATTCGGTAAAAATTGCATTGGTATGTTCCTCACTTGTTATACCACTCGTGGAGAAATCATTATTTGAAATCTAATTGGTTCTTTACCCCAAAGGCGATCTCAATAAGAGAATCTCAAGACGAGCGGCAATCTAAATTCGAGCGGCAATGATAGTTGTTATACAGGTCGGTTGTTCAGCTACCTGCGCAAGCAAGTAGGTGCTCAACCGAGACGGAACGTACCAGTATCAAAGAGCGCTTGGATCGTGATCCCAACGCCAACAACTGTAATGAAGACGGCACTCGCCACGGGCAACAGCCGCAACAGCGGCCCACTCTCGGGAATCCGCTGAAAGTATTTGCCAGCGTAAACGAGCGTGATCCCAATCAGCGTCAACACCGTGGCCAATCCAAGGCTAAAGAGCACGATCAGGGCAAGCCCGAAACCAACCCGCTGCAGGCTAATGGCACCAAGCATGAGCACCAACGCCGACGGACAGGGCAACAGGCCACCGGATACACCCAGGGCCAGCAGACTCCGCCACGTCACCGGGTCACCATCTGCGCCAGGGGGCAAATGGCTGTGACCATGTTCCCCATGCTCGCCATGATGGTGATGGCCAAAGAGATGATGGTGATGCGCGCCATGCGAATGCCCATCGTGATGGTGGTGATGATCCTCATGATGATGATCGTCATGATGGTGATGCTCATCGTGATGATGATTCTGTTGGTGGTGATGACGATGCAGTGGATTGCGCCACCGATCCCGCACCATGACGACACCAATTGCCGCAACCATTAGACCAGAGAGCACGCTCAACCAAGGGTAGAGCGTCTCGGGCAGAATGTAGTGCGAAGCAAAGAGTGTCACCAGCCCCAGTGCAAAGACGCCCGCGGTGTGGGTGATGGTGGTGGTTAGGCCCAGGAAAAGTGCATGTTGCACCGTGCCGCGCGACCCAACGAGATAGGCAGCGACAACCGTTTTGCCATGGCCAGGCGAGAAGGCGTGCGCAGCTCCCCAACCAAAAGCAGCCAAGAGCGCCAACAGGATTGCCAGCGGGCTCAGTGTGCCAATGTTGATGAGCTCGGCAAATGGATCAGCTGGCAATGCACTGCGGAGTGGTTCCGTGCCAACATTGCTGCTGCGCTCCGCGGCGTTACCACGCAATCCCGTGGGCTCAAAGCGAAAAGTAGCCTGGTTGATCGCCAGCGGTGACTGCAACAGATCTTCTGGGTAGTTGGTCAGCTCGGCGCTGACATCGGTTTCGGCAACCGAAGATTCCAACAGCGCCGCTTCCCCATCAGCCTGTACAATCACCTCTTGCCAGCCCAGCCGATCGGCAAAGCTGTTGTCCACATAGTCGACTTGCCAGCGTGTTTCAGCTGACGACAGCGGCAGTTCCCAGTGGGTCACCACTCGCAACGTAGACAATCCCGCCTGTCCGGCAGGGAAAGTCATGTCGCTTTCCACGAATGACAACGAAACACGCTCACCGTTGAGGACGAGCGCTAACTCCTGCTGAAGCTGTGCTTGCAGCTTTGCCAGGTATTGCGCTTGTTCCGGCGCGTCGATCGTGCCATTGCCATTGCTGTCCATTGTTGTGCGTTCTTGATGGGCAGGAATCTCTGCCATATCAACGATGTGCATCAACTGCACCTGCGTCGAGTTCACCTCAAGACGACTGTAGCGATTGATCGTAAAATTGCCCAGTGGGTGGGCAAATACGTGGGCCGTCAGCAGAAACGAGAGGAGCAGTGCGCCAAGGCTGGCAGCCAGATAGCGGCGACCACGGCGGGGAGTTTTGCGTTGGTGAGAAACCACTCGTTTCATACTGAATCTCCTTGTGTGACCTCAACCGGCGTGACTGCGAACAGCAATTGTCAATGGATCGATCTTGCCCAACGAATTTGCGTCCAACAGAAGAGTGAGAGCTACCCGTTTTTCAGATGTAACTCAAGTTGCTCCCCGGTTGCCTTTCGGCGCGTGGTAGAAGGTATTGTGGTAGAGGGTATTGTTTGAGCAATCACCCTCGTGTAAAGATAGTAGGTAGCAACTTGAGTCACGTAGAAAGCACAACACATTGAGCAATCGCACTAGCCGGTCGGCTGCACGAGTACACAACGGCGGAGTGTGCCATCTGCAAATTACTGACGAGTCTTTTTTCGATCTTGATTACGGCTGTTGTTTGATACTGGTTTGATAACCTTCAGCCAAAGTTTCTCTTCGACTGAATGTTACAACTAAGTGTTACAACATTTGCAGCTGCTGCACTCTATTTGACGCATTGTTGTTGGTGTTGGATCACACAAATTTATGTTGATTTACAAAACAAATTTATGGCGATGGAGGGTTGCAGTGTAGGATAAATGACAGAGTGAGATGGATGTGGCGATGAATGAGTGCGATGGAGTTTATGTCGGATGCCCCTCAACATTTGGTCCATACGTCAGACCAGATGAGGCTACAGCATTCACTGGAGTCATATAAGCTTAACTGGCAATATATGACCCATAGCGTATCACTTCTTTGGCAACAAGTGTATCAGCACTAACTTGTAATTTTCCAAATCCGAGTGCGAGTTGTAACAAACGATGCGTTGCACAGGGATATCTTACAGGGTTGCGGTCAGGTGAGAAGGGTGAAACGGTACAGGTATTATGTACATACGTGATTCTGTTCAACGACGCCACGCTGACATTCGTTACTCACCCTGAGTCTGGCGGAGCAGTTCGCGGCACCGTGAATTGTGGTCCGTGAAAGCGGCCCTCGCACTTGCATTGCGTCTCTGGTACAAGGTAAATTTGTCGAAGAACTATAACAAATGAAGCAGACCATTAACAAGACAATTTTACTACAATAGCACGACCTTAAGCGCTTACAATTGACCGATACGGCTTACATTATTGCAAGCCAAACGGAGCTATTGACGGAACGCAATGGCACAACAACAGGATATTGAATTACCGGCGCAGCGGAGGGAATCTTCTGCCGCCAAGGGGAATGGATTGGCCTGTGGTAAACAAAATTGCTGGCGACTCAACCGATTGGAGCCACTGCCGCTCTTGCCCTGCAACAGACGCAGGGAGCGTTGCACGCAATGCAATTTGTTTTGGGCAGATAGTAGCGGGGGAGAAAGCAGTGCTTGGCTGACAACAGCCAGCGGTTTTCAGCCAAGCGCACTCAGGCAGATTTTTCGCCAAGCATGACGACGGGACCTTCGGGTCCATCCGGATTGGAACTGCCGCCAGACCCCTCGATGCTCAGGCCCACGGCCACAAATGAAGGGGTGGTGAGCTGAATATCCGTGGTGATGTTGGGCGATTCCTCGCGCGACACCTGCACCAACCCGGCAGAGACAGGATTACTATCTTCCGGAATCAGCCACAATTCATAGGTCTGGTCCGCGGGCAGCGGCTGCAAGCCATGGACCACCAACACCAATGAGTTGGTGCCGACGAAGAGCGCGCCGGTGGCCGCGCTCTCCCGTGTGCTGTCGAGTGCCACGACCTGATTGACATCCAAGAGCGACGCCAACTGCTGCTCTTGCAGTTGCAACTCGGTGACGATCTGTTGCAACGTGGTTTCCAGATCGGTCGTGCTGGTTTGGGCAGCGGCCAGCTCTTGGGTGGCTATCTCATTCGCCTGTTGCAGCTGGTCATTCTCAGTAGTCAGCGTGGTCAGCTGCTCTTCCAACGCACTGACTGCCCGCTGTTGGCGCTCAAGTTCGGTCGCTGTGCCGCTCAGGTAATTCATGAGTTGCAACGTCGTCACAACAAAAAACGCCAGCGCGGCACAGCTCGCCACGGTGGCCACCTTCCAGCCCGTGGCCACGTCAAACCAATCTTGGAAGCGCCAGCCGCGCGAGCGCCGAGGCGTGCTTTGCCTGCGCACATTGGTGCGCTGGCCAAAGAGACCTGCCGCCGGGGGCGGTGTCAACCTCGACCGCGACATTGTGGGAGAGGTCGAATCGGGAAGTGTGGAGGTTGTCACTCTTCTCGGCTCGGCCTCCGCTTGCAGGCGCGTCATCAACGCCGCCTTTACATGTGCGGGTGGTGTCGCCTCGGGCGCGGCAAAAGCCAGAGCGGCAGAAGTCTCTTCCAGCCGCTGCACAACCGCCAACAACTCAGGTTGATCCTGTAGATATTCACCGACGGCTACCATCTCGGCTGGCTCCAACGCGCCCAGTGCGTAGCCAGTCAGCCACTCTTGCAACTCATCGTCTGATAGATTCGCCAAATAAGTATGGTTCATAGCTTAGGGGAAACCAATCTTGCGTAACTGATATTCAAGTTTTTCCATGCCGATGCGCATACGACTTTTGACTGTGCCTATTGGCAACTCAAGCTCCTCCGCGATCTCGCGCTGCGTCAATCCCTCAAAATAATTTAACTCGAGACAGAGCCGTTGCTCCGTCGGAACTGCTGCCAGTGCACGCCGTACTGCTTGCTGATTCCAGCGCAGCGTCACCGCCTGTTCAACCATATTTTCCAAAGACGTCCGTTGACCCGCGGCCCGTTCAAGTTGCACCGCCTCTGTCATGCCGTCCACGGTACGTTCGGCGGCCTGGGGTCGGACCTTCTGGCGTCGCAGTTCATCCAATGCCCGATTGCGGGCGACACGCAACAGCCAGGCCAGAGCAGCCCCTTCCCCGCGGTAGGTGGTTGCATTGCGCCATACCTGCCAGAACGTCTCCTGCAAGAGTTCTTCGGCGCGCGTGGGCTGACGAACAATCCGCAAAATCAGACTGTAGACTGCCTTGGTGTGACGGTCATAGAAGACTTCGTAGGCAACAGCATCTTGCTGTGCCACGTGCTTCAACAGCCGCTCATCACTGGCCTCTGCATAAAAAGATGGAGAAGTTTGCACTGCAACGGTACCTACCAAATCAGAATGCAATAATAAAGACGTTTAGAAAATCAGTTTGGATCAGATCAATATGCGCAAAAAGTTTACGCGAGGCCACTACTATGGCCAATCGTCACGTAAGGTAATCTCATCTGTAAAGCCCCAAAACCGGTCGACATTACAAAAACGCAAGTCATGCGACGCCAAAAAGGCAGAAGCAACGAGGTGAACGTAAGGAAGCAGAAGAGCGCAGTACCGTCAGGGCTCTTCTACAGCTGGCGCGCCATGCCGAGCATTCGCACCAGCCGGTTCCCCACCTTCAGACGATTGGCCTCGCCAGTTAGCGCAAAGCCAAGCTGTTCAAAAAATTGCAACGCCTCCGGATTGAACTGTTCCACACTCAGCTGCACTTTCTGCATCTGTGCCTGCCCTGCCAGCCAAGGACGGAGCAGGTGCCAGGCCGCGGTGCCCAGGCCCTGCCGTTGATGGCGCTCGGCGATCATGATCAGGCCCAGGTGGGCAGCGCCAGCCACGGGCCAGTCCAGCCGAAAGTCGATCAGCCCCACTAGCTCTCCACCGATCTTCGCGTCCTTTTCGGCACCCGTGTCACGGCCCGCCCCCTCAGAATGATTACGTTGTGCACGATCTCCCGTAGTGGCTGTGGCTGTAACTGTAGCTGTGTCTGTAGCTGTGTCTGTAGCTGTGGCCTGCACCACGCCCATGAGATAGCGCCCGGGGGTGGCGGCAGCCGTGCGCATGTCATTGGCGGCCTGCCCCGCCGGCACAGTTGCATACTGATGGCGTTGCCAATAGGTGGGGGTTGCCCGATAGAGATGTTGCAATGCGCCCACGTGCAAGGTGGGCGAGAGCGGCATCAAAGCAATGGTCATGCTCTTATTCCTCTTGCTACTAGTCCGACCCATGCCCAACCATGGAACGGTGTGAAAACAAACATGGCTATCATAAACGATTTCGGCATTTCTGACTACAGTGCGGTTGGCTTGAAAACGGTAGGTTTCCCGCTTGCCGGAACTACTCTTTTCAAACAGAGCCCACTTTGGGAGTCTGCACGGCGGCTGCAGAGACCCCACTGATGCAGGTGTAGCGTCAAACGAAATGCGCGAGAAAAAAGATGGCAATGGGAACGGGGAGGGAAAAGTTCAGAACAGAGCAGGAGATCTGCCAGCGCGGGGCAACGCTAGCGTCTGTTGAGATTGCAAATTTGCGGGGGTAAATCCTGCGCATCCAATGGCGTCAATTGCAGAAGCACCAATCAATTCGGCTTCCAACAGCGAGAAGCGGTCTCAACCGCTGAATTGGCAGCCGCTGATGCTGCTTTCCTCGGATAGCAGCGGGGTTTACCCCCGCGAATCCGGGCCAATGGCGTCAATTGCAGAAGCACCAAATGTCGACGGGATCTAGAGCTGCTGGCGCGCCACGTCGGTCATCACTTTGGCGACCGTGGGCGGGTGCAACAACATGTTGGCATAGTTGGCGTTGGCCATGGGGCAGGCGCACTCCTTGCGCTTGATGCTGCCGCGCAATTCAGCCATGGCTTGGCCGCGCCACAGCGGCGTGATGTCGTAGTCATAGTCACGCACGTTGCCCACCGATTCGGCACGAATACAACAGCTCCACAGATCGCCGTTGGGGGCAATGTGTGCGCTAGCCCAACCCGCGTAGCAGGGGATCACCTGATCGCGCTCGTGGAGCACCCGCTTGGCCAGCTGATAGTACTGGGCGCGAAAGGCCTGGGTAAAGCGTGCAATTCCTTTGGCGGGTGCTTGGCGCGCCTGTTGGCTGAGAAAATCGGCGATTTCGTCATAATCATCGGGCCGTGGCGTTATCCCCCAACCGACCGTATCCAGCTCAACGCGCTCTTCCGCCACCTCGGTAATGTAGCTGTCCGGCTCGAGGAACTGTAACCCCTGTTGGATCTCCTGGAAGCGATGGGCATTGAAGCGGCTGATCACGGTGTGGACGGTGAGCACGAGATTCTCATGCGTCTTCTGCAACTCCTTGAGCCGCTGCCAGGTTGCCATCGAGAGCTTCCAGTTGCCCTCTACGCCGCGGATATCATCATGTTCATCCCCAATACCATCGAGGCTCAAATTGATGCCAATGCTGCTGGTGGGGCACTCGCGACACATGCGCTCCGTCATCGCCACCACCCGCTCCGTCAACATGCCGTTGGTGGGGATCGTAATCACTTCGGGCTTGCACTGTTGATAGGCGCGGATCACCAATTCGTCGAGGTCGGTGCGCAGAAATGGTTCGCCACCGGTAAAGGTCATGTAAAAGGGATCTTGTCCCAGGCTGGCAAAGACGCGTTCCCACTCTGCCACCGAGAGATCGTCGTTGGGTTTGCGCCAGATGTCACAGGTGCGACATTTGCTGTTGCAACGGAAGCTGACGCTGATCACCACTGAAAAGGGTTTCACCGCGGGCCAACCAAAGGTACGGAAGGACCAGTAAAGCGGTAATTTGGGTATGAGTCCAAGCATGATCCGGCAATCTATAGACAAAAAGACCCGCGTCACAATTGCTGAGTTGCCCCAAGTTGCTCCCATCGCGCGTGGCGAGATGGGGGTAGCGACTGGAGTTATTTAGCGGTGTGACACGGGTTATGTTGACAACGTTGATACATCGGGAAAGCGCCGGTTACGCCGCGGCACTTTCCTGGCTGGCAGCTACCTTGGCAGGGGATTGCTGATCCTTCGCCCCAACAAAGAAGCGCATGGCGTTGGTCACCGTACGTGGCAAATCGAGCCAGAGATCTTTCATCATCGCCTTTTCCAAGACTCGCTCGGGGCGATAGAGATAGAAACGGCGGTAGGCCTCGCGCCACTTCTTCACCACCAGATCGGGGTCGTAGTTGTCGTTGTGCATGGTGAAACGCGAGCGCTGCTCGTGAATGGCAAAATCAGTCCAGTTGTCGGCGTAGACCTCGCCTCCATCCAGGATCTGGTCATACATGACCGTGCCCGGGAATGGCGCGGCCAACATGAAGTTGGCCAGCTTGGGATCGAGTTCCAACGCCAGTTGGATCGTCTTCTCCATCGTCTCTTCAGTATCCCCAGGCATACCAAAGATGAAAAAGCCCATGGTCTGCAGGTTGGCCGCTTTGGCATTCTTGAAGGCTTCGCGGACCTGATCCAATGTTTGGCCTTTGCGAATGACGTTGCGCAACATCTTTTCATCGCCATTTTCCACGCCAAAGCCAACCCGTTTGCAGCCCGCACCCTTCATCAGTTGGAAGAGTTCGAGATCGGTATGGTTGACCTTCATGCCATGCACCGTCGTCCAGGGCACCGTATTGAGCCCCTCTTCGATCAGACGGCGGCAAAGCTCTTTGGCCCGCGGCAACTTGAGATTCCAAATATCATCGGTGACGCCAATTTCGGTTGCGCCCAACCCCTTGACCAGCCACTTCCACTCCTGCACCACACTCTCGACTGAGCGCGCGCGCCACGTGTCCCCCGTCACCGGTTTGGAGCAGAAGGTACACTTGTAAGGGCAGCCGCGGCTGGTGAGAATGGTGAAGCTGCGTGCATCGCGATCCAGGCCATCGGTGAGTGGCTGCAGATTGGTGTAGCGATCGATCTTGAAGAGATCGTGGGCGGGAAAAGGCAACGCGTCCAGGTCGGGAATCATGGGGCTTTCCGGGCTGGCAACAATTTCGTCGCCGTTGCGGAAATGAATCCCCGGCAACAGCCCTGGTTTGCGCCCGGCATCTAGCGTGTTGGCCAATTCGAGCAGCGAATATTCAGCCTCGCCCTTGAAGGCGTAATCTACATATTCGTGGTGGGGCGCTTCCATCGATTCCAGCGGCATAATCGTGAGATGAGGTCCACCGAGAACTGTCACCAGCCCCCGTTTTTTGGCCATCTGCGCCATTTCCCATGCGTCACCAATCAGCGGTGTGGTGGCGGTGATACCGATCATATCGAAGGGCTTGCCCCGGCTTTCGGCCAGATCAAGATAATATTCCACGTCCACATCTTCAATGGCCGCGTCATAGATCATGCACTCGTGGCCACCCTCGCGCAAAACCGCCGCGAGATAGCCCAACCCCAACGGGATGTGCTTGCGTTCGCTCCATACTTTGGCTTCGGGGCTGGCTAGAATAATTCGCATAAATTCACCTGTTTACAATTCCACTGCACTGTCTCACACAGGGCTATCTTGCACTGCACTGTCTCACACAGGGCTATCTTACACTGCACTGTCTCACGCTCAACTTCACGCTGTCTCTGCCCAACTGGGCAAGGGGATGCTAGATCGAGCCTTCGGCTTCAACCCGTTTGCGCAAGCCCGTCTTTTCCTTCTTGGGCAGGAAGGTGCGCATGGCAATGCGCATGTTGCGCGGCAGATTCATCCAGAAATCTTTGGTTTTGAGCCGGCGGATAATCGGCGAAGGGCGCAGGTAATATTGGCGATAGGCTTTGCGGTACATCTCTTCCACCAACTCCGCTGTCATTTCGCCCATTTCATAGCGCGCCTGCTGCTCAAAGAAGACATAATCTTCCCAATCATTGATCAGGAAGCGCCCTTGACGTTTCACCATCTCATAAACTTTGGTGCCGGGGTAGGGCGTCATCATGGAGAAGTTGGCGATCACTGGATCCAGTTCAATGGCAAAATCGATCGTGCGTTGCATGGTCTCGCGCGTGTCGCCGGGCAGCCCAATGATAAAGAAGCCGATGGTCTCCAGATCGATCTCTTTGGCATTTTTAAAGGCTTGCCGGATCGTGTCCATGTCAATCTTTTTGTCAATGCTCTTCATGATCTCGAGGTCACCGGTTTCCACGCCAAAAGCGGTCCGCTTCAGCCCCGCTTGCTTCAGCAGTGAAAGCAGCTCCTTGCTGGCAAGGTTGGCTCGAATACCGTTGACAAAGATCCACGGTACTTGGTTCAGGTCATTCTCGATCAACATCTGTGCCAGCTCTTCGAGTCGCTTCACGCGGATGTTGGCGCTGTCATCGAGAATGCCAATCTCCTGTGCCCCAAAATCTTCCACCAGATGACGCCACTCGGCCAACACATTTTCGGGGCTGCGACTGCGCCATTTGATGGGCATGATGCTCTGGCTGCAGAATGTACAGCGGTAGGGACAGCCACGGCTGGTCATGATGCTGAAGCTGCGTGCACCGTCAATGGCATCGGTGGCTGGCTGCAGATTGGTGTAGTGCTTCATCTTGAAGAGATGATAGGCAGGCCAGGGCAAGCTGTCGAGATCGGCAATGGGTGTGCGGTCGGGATTGTTGTGGATCTGCCCATCGCTGGTTTTGTAGGTGATGCCCAGACAGTCGTCAAAGACCTCATTCTCTGGGTGCAGGAATGCTTCGGTGCTGTAGGTAGCGTGTTCGGCCAGAAATGCCTCCAGCCGCTCACACACATCGATCCAGCCATCTTCGCCTTCGCCACGCACGACAATGTCAACGTAGGGCTTTTCACAGCTCTCTTCTGGCAAGACGCTCACGTGGGGACCACCCAATACGATTGGGCAATCATAGACCGCACGAATGTCGCGCGCCGTCCGCCACGCCTGTTTCACCTGCGGCGTGTTGGCGGTGATGCCGACAATATCTGGTTTGAATTCTTGCACGAATTCGGTGAGGGGCTGCTCCTC
The DNA here is from genome assembly GCA_965228585.1 of Caldilineaceae bacterium. Lineage (GTDB taxonomy): Bacteria > Chloroflexota > Anaerolineae > Caldilineales > Caldilineaceae > JAHBVH01. The sequence continues at coordinate 1,199,901 of CBDDHX010000001.1, read as the reverse complement.
CACATCACAGTCGAAGATCACCACTTCGTCACCGCGCCGCTCACTCACGGCAGCCAGATAAGCTAACCCCAGGTGGGGTGTCGTACGTGTATCGATCGGGAGGCGAAACCGTGGGTTGATAAGTGCAACACGCATGAAATCAATTCCCTCCTACAGGACAGCACTCTGCGCCAGAGTTGCTGTGTCATAAAGTGCGCTATCGCAAAAAGTAATGGATACCATGGACGTTACTGTTCCTCACTCTTCCTCACTGTACCTCCCGAGCATCGGTAGATTGATAGTTCATCGTCGATAAATCATCGACAAATTTACAATCTGCTTCAGGACGCACAACATGGGTTGTGGCAAACATGGGTTGTGGAAACAGTATGACTTCTCGTCCACACTATCACATGATGATATCACATTGCTGTGTGTACGTCACTTGGTCATCTGCGCGCATTGTACCACAGGCAGATTTCATGCCCAAATTTTTATGAAGGATTTTATAAAATTTATCGCGCCTGTTTGAAAAGGGTGCTAATGGTGCAATATTTCAGCGGTAACATTAGCCAAATCAGGTTTCTGGCCCGGGTGTCAGCATCAGGTTCCTGGGCAGCCGACTTGAAAATTTGCTTTGACAGCAAAGCGCGGTACATGCTACACTCTCTCAGAGCAATCCCCACCCAGCACGTGCCACAACTTGCCAAAAGAGCTGATTGCAAAGCAATCCGAATTCATGCAAAGGAGCATCCTGTGCCCGAGATGACAGCCGACCGTATCGCCGACTTTCTTGCTCCCGCGCGCCACGCCATCATCGCCACCAATCGAGTTGATGGCCCACCCCAACTGACCCCCGTCTGGTATCTTTATGAGGATGGCCGCATCTATGTCAGTGCCGGGGCCGAAACGGTCAAGGTGCGTAACTTGCGTCGCGATCCGCGGGTGACCATCTGTATTGACGGCAATCGCGAGGATACACGCTATGTGATCTTGCAAGGTCGCGTGCAGATCGTCGAGCCGAACGCAGGGGAACAGGAGGCGTATCGTTGGCGAATCATCCGCCACTATCACAACAGCGAGGCAGACGCACGCCGTTACCACGACTCCATCCGCAATTCACCCAGCGTGTTGCTGGTGCTGGAGCCCGACAAAATCATTAGCCAGGATTTCAACTAAATCTGGCCCCCGTTCCCTTTAGAATTGCCGCGCACAAAAAAGAGCAACGCACACTGCAACCTTCAACACATTTGAACCTTCAACAGCTTAAATCATATGGGGGGAGAAACCCATGAGTACAGAACAGATTAATGTCGGCATCATTGGTGCCGGTGCCAACACCCGATCCAAACATATCCCCGGCTTGCAAGCCATTGATGGCGTCGAAGTTGTCGCCGTCTGCAATCGCAGCCGCGAATCGGGCGAGCGGGTGGCCAAGGAATTTAACATTCCCCACGTCTACGAAGATTGGATGGCGTTGATCAATGCGCCCGAGGTGGACGCGGTGATGATCGGCACCTGGCCCTATATGCACTGCCGCCTGACGTTGGCCACGCTGGCCGCGGATAAACATGTCATGTGCGAAGCGCGCATGGCCATGAACGCCTCGGAGGCACACCGCATGCGCGAGGCCGCTCGGCTGAAGCCTCATCTGGTCACGCAAATCGTGCCCTCCCCCTTTACGCTGCGTGTTGACAAGACAGTGAAGCGACTGTTGGCCGAAGGCTACATTGGCGATCTGTTGGCGGTGGAAGTGCGCGCGGGCGGCAACTTCCTCGACAAGGATGGTGAGATGCACTGGCGGCACAATTTCGATCTCAGTGGCCTCAATATTATGGGCATGGGCATCTGGTATGAAGCATTGTTGCGTTGGGTGGGCGGTGCCACGAAAGTTGCGGCGCTGGGCAAGACCTATGTCACCATGCGCAAGGATAGCGATGGCACGCTGAAGCCAACGCGCATCCCAGAACACATCGATATCATTGGCGATCTGGCCAGTGGCGCACAATTGCACATGCAGATCTCCAGCGTGGCGGGATTGGTTCCCGGGCCAGAAGCCTACCTCTTTGGCAGCGAGGGCACCATCCGCTTTGCCGATAACACCCTCTACGGTGGCCAGCGGGGCGACGACAACCTGAGCGAGTTGACGATCCCGGAAAGTGAAGCGGGCGGCTGGCGTGTGGAAGAGGAATTCATCAGCGCAATTCGGGGCCAGGAAGAGATCACCCACACCAGCTTCGAAGATGGGGTGAAGTATATGGAATTCACCGAAGCGGTGACGCGCAGCATGCAGAGCGGCCGCGCGATAGCACTGCCATTGCTGTGAGCGTGGACAGATCATGAGAGCAGAAACGACTGCGGAACGTCCCAACATCATTCTCATCATCACGGACCAGCAGCGCTATGACACGATTGCGGCGCTGGGTTTTCCACACATGGACACCCCGAACCTGGATCGGCTGGTGAATGAGGGCACAACCTTTACCAACTGTCACATTACCGCGCCTTCGTGCGCGCCCTCACGGGCAAGCCTCTTCACCGGCTACTACCCGCACACCACCGGCATCTTCAAGAATGCCGACCGGTGGGAGCATTCGTGGATCGAGGATCTGGCCGACAGTGGCTACTACTGTGTCAACGTGGGCAAGATGCACACCTGGCCAATGACCACGCCACTCGGTTTTCACGAGCGCTACGTCGTGGAAAACAAGGACCGTTATCTGGAAGCGCGCTATTTCTTTGATGAGTGGGACAAAGCACTGCAGGCGCGGGGGCTGGTGAAACAGCAGCGCGAACTCTATCGCCAACTGCCCGATTACAACGAACGGCTCGGTGCTTTTGAATGGGAGCTACCCGAGGATGCGCACCCCGACATCTTCGTGGGCAACCTGGCCACCCGCTGGATCAACATGAAGCCAAGGAGCGAACAGCCCCTCTTTTTACAGATTGGCTTTCCCGGCCCCCATCCACCTTATGATCCCACACCGGAACGCGCGGCTCCCTATCTGGAGAAAGAGCTGCCCATTGACGAAGTCACCGCAGAAGAGTTGGCCAACCAGCCGCCGCCCTTCCAGGCCATGCGTATCCACAACACGGAAGTGGATCACGATTCGGTCGTTCACCAGCTCAACCCCACACCGGAACAGCGTCATCGCCAGCGCGCCTACTATCTGGCCAATGTAACAATGATCGATGAAAAGGTGGGGGAGATCCTGCAGGCGCTCGACGCCAAAGGCTATCTGGAAAATGCAGTGGTAATCTTCACATCCGACCACGGCGACTGCCTGGGCGATCATGGTCACAGCCAAAAATGGACCATGTACGACATCATCACACGCATGCCGCTGATCGTCTGGACACCGGGCGGCTCGCAGACGCAATTTGCGGGTGGTCGGCAGCTGGATGGTCTTTGCCAGCTAATGGACATTGGTCCCGCCATTCTGGAATTGGCTGGTGTGGACGTACCCGCCGCCATGGAGGCCGAATCGCTGTTGCCGGCCCTGCGCGAGAGCGCGGACGGTGGCTGGCAGGGTCGCGACTATGTCTTTGCCGAACACGGCCGCGATGGGATTTTGCAAGAGACAGAATTCATGACCATGGTGCGCAGCCAAGGCTGGAAACTGGTTCACTTTTTGGACGAGCCATTTGGCCAGCTCTTTGATCTGACCACCGATCCGGGGGAAGAGCATAACCTGTGGGCTGACCCCGCCCATGCCGACAAAAAGTCTGAATTGCTCGACGTGCTGCGCGAGTGGCGGATTCGCAGCGCCTGGCACACACAAGAGTGGAGCAGTGACTGGCGCTAGCACAGTCTGACACAAGCACGTCTAAAGTGGGCTCTGTTTGAAAACGGTAGTTCCGGCAAGCGGGCAACCTACCGTTTTCAAGCCAACCGCACTGTAAGCACAATGGCAAAACACGCGGAGAACCCTCACCAACATTGGTGTCAATGTTGGTGAGGGTTCTCTGCTCTTTATCTCTGTTGCCAAGTCATCCCTGTTGCAATGGGAGAATATGGTGATGTGGCGACCTGGTCAACGAGATGTTCGATATTGCGAGTCTGAGTTATCGGAAAAGTTTGTAGAGATTTTTCGATAACTCAGACTTCATCCTATTTGCTGCAAACTACGTTGCCGGGAAAACGAGACGCTGATTACTCAGCCATGTCACCGATTTCGCCTTCGGGGGTGAGCTGACGCAGGCCAAGTTCCTCGGCCGCAGCACGCCAATCACCATCTTCTGGACCGGTGTAGCGATAGAGTGTGCGATCACCGTAGGTCAGCTGGCGAATACCGTCATTGTCGAATTCACCAAACATGTTCTGATCAATACCTTCGTCATAGATGATCTCTTCATCAAACTCGATGGCTTCAAAGTTCTCGTCAACGATCATCTCATCTTGTTCACTGACAAAGTAGGGACGTTGCTCCACTGGATCACCAAGGAAGGTGCCACCGGCAGAGTCCGTCATCACCACAATCGCGGTGCTGGAAGAGGTGTCAACATCCTCGGTCTCGACAGTTACTTCAGATTCGGTATCGCTAGCACGATCGATGGTCACATCGGTGTCGGTCATCACGGTGGTTTCCACTTCAATTTCGGCGGCTTCAACCTGTGTGATTACTTCAACTTCGGTGATGACATCAGTGTCGATGATGGTATCCGTCATGACAGTCGTCTCGACGGCGTCTACATCATCGGTATCGACCTCAGCATCGGTGGCAATCTCTGCATCGGCCTCGGCATCGACATCCACTTCGGCATCCTCAACAACATCGGCTTCGCCATCTACGACGACGGCAGCTTCGTCAACTTCGTTGGCTTCGTTGTCATCACAGGCACTCACAAAAAAGACAAGTGCAAAGGCGACCATCAACATGCCAAGACGTTGACCAAACCAGTTTGGCAATTTCATCTGACTCTCCTTTTCCAAAACTACATATATGTGGATTTACATACATGTGGATAAGTTTGTATGCTAGGTTTGAGAACCAAGTCGACTGGCATGGAATCATTCGGATACAGCAACGATAAATTGTGCTGCTGCCCCGGCATCCCTCGCCAACAGTTGGTAGCAAACCTACAATAAAAACTGTTCAACAAAGAAAACTACGAGAAAAAAGTACGAGTAACTCTCTGCTGTTGACTTCAGCGTAACATGTCGAGACAGGAGAATCACTGTGACTTTATGGCTGAACAGGTCACGGAACGGTCACAGATGGCCTCACATACCATCAAATTTTCCCGACGAAACAGTGCGGCAGAGCCGCCAGCGCTGGGTATGCCACCGTTAGATGGGAAAGGACAAGCATGTATCATCAACAGCGGGTGACTGCCACTGGCCCACAAGCGTTGGCCGCAATGACCACGGGTACCAAAACCACAGGGACAGAAAAAGCGACACAACAGCAGCGGCATACACTCAATCTTGACGGCTGTGGGCTGGCCCAGATTCCCCCAGCCGTGGCTGATCTGCATGAGCTACAGCAACTGAGTCTCTATGCCAATGCACTGTCCACGCTACCCGCATGGCTTTGGCAGCTCACCGAACTGCAAGTCTTGAACGTTGCCGACAATCAGCTGTCAACGTTGCCCCGGGAGCTCGGCAACCTGTCGCAGTTGGAGATGCTCGATTTGGGGCACAACGATTTGCCCACATTGCCAGGGAGCGTGGGTGCCTTGCAGGCGCTCCGGTTTCTCTATCTCAGCAACAACCGGCTACGGGAACTCCCCCCTTCCACAACAGCGCTCTCCAAACTTTGTTACCTCAATGCAACAGATAATCAGTTGCACGCGCTGCCGAGCACGCTTGGCGAGCTGGGCAACTTGATCGAGCTGCGTCTGTACAACAATCAATTGCAACAGCTGCCCCCGAGCCTGGGTCAACTCTGCCACCTGCGCGAGCTCCACCTCATGCACAATCAGCTGACGGCACTGCCCGCGAGCGTGGGCAACCTCACCGCGTTGCGGGTGTTGGATCTGCAAAACAATCAACTCCGTGCGCTGCCAACCAACCTGGACGGCCTTTGCGCGCTGGCGAACCTGAACCTGCGCCACAATCAATTGACCGAAGTGCCTGCGTCGATTGGAGACCTGGCGCAGCTGCGCCAGCTGGATCTGCGGGCCAATCGACTGCACACATTGCCCCCAACCATGGCCGGGCTGCACCGGCTGGAAAAGCTGGATCTGCGCTGGAATCGCTTTGCCACGTTGCCACCGTGGCTAGAGACGCTGGCCGATCAGGGGTGTCTCATCTACTGGTAGCGGGTAAGAGAAAGGGCAGTGAGCACAGCAACGCGCTGATTCCGCCGCAACTGTTCCCGTGCATGGTGTCAGGTTGCACCAGATGGCATGCGGCTGTACACTATCAGACGCAACAAGCGTGTGCATGGAAGTCTCTACGACTGCGCCTCGAACGCTGCACGACTTTCCCAACCACACAGACCTCACACACAGGTCTCCACACACAGATCTGAGAGGGCTGACAACAAACGATTGGAAGCAGGCAGATGAAAATTCGCGAGATTCGCGCGCTGGGTTTGCGTGGAGCCTCACCGGAAGGTGGGTGGTCCGAAGAGATCCGGCCAGAAGATTGTGTCCATACCCTCATTGCCGTTTTTACCGATGAGGGGGTGACTGGCTATGGCAGTGTCTTCACCAACGATGGCTTGGTAAAGGCGGCGCTGCAGGTGCTGGAGCCACTCTATCGCGGTGAGAATGCACTGGAGCCAGAGCGCGTCAGCGAAAAGTTACATCAGAATATGTTCTGGCTGGGCCGTGGCGGCTCAATCACGCATACCATCAGCGGCATCGATATTGCGCTGTGGGACATTCTGGGCCAAGTGACGGGGCAGCCGGTCGGTCGCTTGCTCGGTGGGCGCTACCGCGAACGAGTTCGCCCCTACGCATCGATCCTGATGGATGAGCCGACAGTGCTGGCAGAGCATTTGACGCAGCTCAAGGAGCAGGGATTTCGGGCGTTCAAGATCGGTTGGGGACCATTTGGGCGCGTAAACAACGCGCGGGACGAAGCAATTGTACGTGCGGCACGTGAAGCCATTGGCGATGGCTGGCTCATGGTCGATGCGGGTGGCAGTGATGCCCACTGGCACCAAGGCTATAAGTGGGCTCTGCGCACGGCAGAGATGTTGGCCAACTATGATGTCTACTGGTTCGAGGAAGCACTTTCACCCGATGCCCTTGACGATTACGTGGCGTTGCGCCGCAATGCCCCCGTACCAATTGCCGGGGGCGAAGTGCTGACCCGCCGCCAAGCCTTCCAACCGTGGTTGCAGGCAGGGGCCTTTGATATCGTTCAACCCGACGTCACCAAAGTCGGTGGCATCAGTGAAGAGCGGCGGATTGGCTGGCTGGCGCAGGAAAATGGCATACGCTTCATTCCCCACGGCTGGAACACAGCCCTGGGCCTGGCCGCGGATCTGCAACTGGCCACGGCCTTTGCCAACACCGATTTTGTCGAGTATCTCACGGGCTCACCCTACATTGATGACATTGTCACCAACCCCTGGCAGCTCGACGCGGAGGGCATGCTCACGATTCCCGACCGACCCGGGCTTGGCGTCGAGCTGGATCTTGATGCATTGGCCCGCTACAGCAGCGCAGAAGATCGCTGGTGGTAGCCGGTGGGGCAATTCAAGTGGGGCCAGTGCAAAAGTGAAGATTCACCGCTGGCACAGAGAAAATTTCGCAAGGTACACCTGTTTGAGTTAACGATTGCATAAAAAACAAGCAAGCAAGAAAAGAGTAGCATTGATGAAAACACGCACTGGTAATTTTCCCATTGGATTGCGCCGTGGGAACACGGAATGGCAGCAAGATCTCGCCAAGCTCATCGAGTGGCTGCAAACCAATGAGTTGGAAGTGCTCGACCTCAATCGCGATGGAGATAGCAGCGCCAACGCGGTGCGCGATGCAGGTTTGCGCATTGGTTCCATCGATCTAAAGGAGTGGCACGGGATGTTATCCGCGGATCAGGGCAAGCGTGCCGATGCCATTGCCGCGAACACCGAGTACATCAAGGCCTGCCAGGGCAACGAGCCAACCAACTTCTTTCTGGTGATGTTGCCCGAAAACAGAGAGCTGCCGCGTGCAGAAAATTTCCGTTACATGGTCGAAAGCTTTGGCGAACTGGCTCCCGTGCTCGAAGCGCACAATGGTCGCATTGTCATTGAAGGCTGGCCAGGACCGGGTGCGCTCTGTTGTACACCCGAAACTTTGCGTGCCTTCTTCAAAGAAGTGCCGTCAATGGCAATGGGTATCAACTACGACCCCTCGCATCTGCTGCGACTGGGCGTTGATCCGCTCCGCTTCCTCAACGAATTTGGTGAACGCGTCTACCACGTTCACGGCAAAGATACCGATCTGTTGGCCGAGGGCGTCTATGAGTATGGCACGGAACAAGCGGCTGCTTTCGCAGACCCGATCCGCTATGGCGCGCAGGCTTGGCGCTATACCATCCCCGGTCATGGCCAAGTGCGTTGGGTCGAAACGCTGCAGAAGCTGACCGACCTGAACTACCAGGGAGCCATCTCCATTGAGCTGGAAGATGCCAACTTTAATGGTGCCACCGCAAGCGAACAAACGGGCATTCTGCAGGGCGCCCACTTCTTGCGCGGGGTGTAAGCGGCATAGGAAGAGACAGTTTGCACGGGTGAACCGGGGTGCAGCGATTGGCACAGTGAGCCACCCCTGCCCCCGGTTTCGCCCCCAGACATGGCAGAGCGCCGTTCGCAGTGCCCCATTGCCAACAGAGCAGTTACAGTCGGGAAGTACCCTCCGGAAAGACCCTTCGGAAGTACGGTTAACAACTACAGTCAGAAGTTGCCATGTCCATTGTTCGCATTGATGCCAGCCGCGCCAACGAAGTTGAAGACTTCTTTCAACGGAGCCGCCATCTCTATCGCAACGTTGCGCCGGAAGATTTACCGACGCTACTGAATGCAGGGATCGCGCTGCTGGGTGTGGAAGAAGGTAGCATCTGGGGAATTCTCTGTATTGACGTGGAAGAGCGCCCGGCCACGCTGCCCGCCACGGCAGCCAATCGAGCCATGGTGCGGGCCGCGGCATTGGCACGGGGCCGATCGCCCTCACGGGATATTGCAGCGCTCATTGCGGCCGCGACAACGCTACTGCCCACCTATGCACCTGCACACCGGCTAACGGTCTATGGCAATCAGGAGTGGCTCAACCGTGCGCTCCATCACGCCGCGTTTACCGTTGCCGAAGCGGTACAATTTTTGGCCCTGGCACGCCTGCAACGGTGGGAACCCAGTGCACAACTGCGTGCCCAACAAGCGCGCCATGCCCAGCAACACCAGGCGCTGCAACTGCGACCTTGCCAGATAGACGATCTGACGACGTTGGCCGTTGTGGATGCACAGATCTTCAGTCCGCTCTGGCATTTTGGCAGCGACAGTCTGCGAGAATTGCTCTTTACTGGCCCCGTCACCTTGGCAACTGTTCAAGGCGAAGTGGTGGGCTACTCGGCAGTCGCGCACTACGATGGCCGTGCCCAGTTGTCGCGGCTGGGGGTACACCCAGATTGGCAGGGGCAGGGATTGGGCTACCTGTTGTTGTGGCATGTGATGCAGAGCGCCCGGGCAGCAGGGCTGCACAACGTGCTGCTCAATACCCAGGTTGACAACCAGCATGCGCAGCGTCTGTATCGGGCCTTTGACTTCTACCCAACGGGCGAGGTGGTGCCAATCCTGAGCCGGGATGTGGGTCCACATGTGGGACTGTAGTTCCATGACTCTGGCGTAGCTGGCTTTGGCGTAACAGCATGGAGATCGGGTGAAGACACATCGAACCTATAACAATCGCTTTTTTTTGGTAGTTGGGCTGGTGGTGGCGCTCTTGTTGGGTGGCACCGTCGGCTACATTCTGATCGAAGGCTGGGGCTGGCACGATGCATTCTTCATGACGGTGATCACGCTGAGCACGGTTGGATATGGCGAAGTACGCCCGCTAACAGCGCTGGGCGAAAGTTTCACCGTCATGTTGATTCTGCTCGGTGTGGGCGGGGTTGCCTATACCTTTAGCACGCTGGCCGACTATGTTGTGGCTGGCGAGTTCAATGGCTTTCTACGGAGACAACGGATGATGCGGAATATCAGCCAACTGCGCAACCATTACATAATCTGTGGGTATGGTCGCGTGGGGCGACAGGTGGTGCAAGGCTTGCGCGCCAATCACTATGATGTGGTCATCATTGATGCCAGCGAGGAACGGATAGCGCAGTTTGAAGAAGAAGGCCTGCATTTCATCATTGGCGATGCGGCCAGCGATCCGGTGTTGGAACAAGCGGGAATCGAGCATGCCAGTGGTCTTTGCACCTGCTTGCCCAACGATGCCACCAATGTTTTCGTGGTGCTGAGCGCACGCACATTTAACCCCGATCTCTTTATCATTTCGCGGGGCAATCTGCCGGAAAGCGAACGCAAATTGCGTATTGCCGGTGCCAATCAGGTGATCAACCCCTACACGATCACCGGCCATCGCATGGCAGCCCAACTGCTCCATCCCAGTGTGGTTGAATTTTTGGATGTTGCCATGCGCGCGGGAGATCTGGAGTTACGCATCGAAGAGATCCGGATCAGCGCGGATTCATCGATGAATGGCAAAAGCTTGGTGGAGTGCAACGTACGCGGGGACACCGGGGTCAATGTCCTGGCAATTCGTCGCCACGATGGCCAGCTCTACACGCACCTGCCCGCCAATTTTACGCTCCATGTCGATGACATACTTATTAGCCTCGGCACCCATCCCCAGCTTTCCCACCTGGCCAGTCGGGCTGGTGACGAACGGCACGCGCTGCGCACCACTACATAGCGACCACTACATAGTGGTACAAATACATAGCGACCACTACATAGTGGTACAAATACATAGCGACCACTACATAGTGGTACAAATACATAGCGACCACTACATAGTGGTACAAATACATAGCGACCACTACATAGTGGTACAAATACATAGCGACCACTACATAGTGGTACAAATACATAGCGGTACAAATACATAGCGGTACAAATACATAGCGGTACAAATACATAGCGGTACAAATACATAGCGGTACAACCGCTTGGGACAACCACGTGTGTCAAGCGCGCTTTTCATGTCGGGTGCGTCCCCGAAAATGGGACGCACTGGTCTGAAAAAAAGCTGTTTTTGTTCTCCTCCTTCCCATGATATAATTCTCCATACGCTTGTAAATTACTATCAAGACGCTTCTTTACGCTACCTACGAAACTGTTCCCGCCCAATTTGTTGGATGTAGGCATTGAGCATCAGCCTGATCGAGATGCCAATTGCAGCACCGAATGACCACTTGTCCGTGTGGCCACTGTACAGAGCTGTACAACCGGGTGGAACGTTCCTCCTGGTGCAGCAATGGCTCTGGGCCCATTGACGCGCGTCGCTCCGTTCCCCTTGACAGGCAATTTTTGCGCGCGGTGGCGCACTCGCCGCACAAGCTGCGTCGAGCTAGTAGCATCGGGGGGTGATGGAAGTGATCGGGGTCAATCAGTTCCCCAATGCAGAGCAATAATTGGTACCAACAAACAGCACAGAGTTCTGGAGAATCTTTCATGTCCTGGCAATTTGATATTTTGCGCGCCCCCAGCAGCATCACCGAAGGACCGGCTTGGGACGGCAGTGGCCTGCTCTTTACCGACATTAACAACAGTCGTATTCTGCGCTATGACAATGCCAGCGGCGCGATCGAGCCGGTTCGTACCGGTACGAACCGGGCCAATGGACTGATGTTGGACAAAGAGGGGCGGCTCTATGGCTGCGAACAAGGCACGCCCGACGGCAGCGGCGACGCGGCGAGTGGCCGGCGCATTGTGCGCTATGAAGCCGACGGCGGCGTCACGGTCATCTGTGATCGCTACGAAGGCAAGCGCTTCAACAGCCCCAACGATCTGGCAATTGACGAACAAGGACGAGTCTGGTTCACCGATCCACGCTATGGCGACAACCGCAACGACATGGAATTGGATCACGAATCGGTCTACCGGGCCGAGCCAGATTCAGCCGGTAACTGGCGTGTAACACGGATCACGTATGATACGACGGCTCCAAATGGGTTGCTACTCTCACCGGATAACCAAACACTCTACGTGGCACAAAGCAAGTATGGCGCAGGCGAACAGCGCGAACTGCGTGCCTATCCCATTCGATCCGATGGTTCCGTTGGTGACTATCAGGTGTTGCACAATTTCTATCCCCACCGTGGTATCGATGGCATGTGTTTGGACAGAGATGGCAACATTGTGGCCACCGCGGGGTGGGAGGTTAGCGGCCCCGGTGGCATGATCTACCTATTTGCGCCCAATGGACGCGTGCTGGAAACGCACCCTGTCCCCTGCCAACGGCCAACCAACTGCACATTTGGCGGCCCCGATCTGCGCACGCTCTACGTCACCAGCATTGAGGGGCACCTGTTGCGGGCAGAGACCGACCGCCAGGGACTGCTCCATTATCCTTCCACCAACCAGTGATACAGAGCGGTAACGACTGTTCTGCCAGGAGCAAGGATTACCTTTTCGGGGCGGGCAACCGGTACTTTCCCACCAGACCTTTGTGCCAGGCATGAGATGCAACTATTACGAAATGCAAATCTTGCAACGGTTTAACCACCGTTGCGGCCAATACTTGATTGTCCCATTGATTGACCGATCCCCAGTTGTTCAATTGACTTCGCATTAACACTCAAAATCTAGCCTGAATTTTCTACATCGACCTGATCGACCCAAGGCGCAACGGGAGCCACAATTGAAGGTCGGGATCGGTTGAATGTCAGGCTCGGCCCTTGTGTGTACGTGCAATCTGTGAATTAAGGAAGTGAAACATGGCAGACGCAAAACGTCGCGCCGCTGCAAAAAAATCTGCAAAACCTGCTCGTGGGGTACAAAGCTCTGCCAGTGGTGCCGCGCGTGCCACAAACGAAGACTCGCCAAAACGACCTGCCCGCAAGTCCACCAAGTCTACACAGAAATCTGCCAAGTCCACGCAGAAATCTACCAAGCGGACGAGCACGGGGAAACGGGCCAAGCCAGATAATCGCGCCAGCAGTCGCCAGACACCGGTTGCGCCCCATCTAGCCCCGGTTCAACCCTCATCAGCGCCCCGCAAGGTGACCATGGGCAGCCGAAGTCGAACGGTCTCGCTCCGTTCTGATCTGAACAAATATGAGAGTGAGAAGTACCGGCCAGAAGAATTTGTCAAGGGGGCACAATTGATCATTGATGCCGGCGCTGGCTCCACGCTGCGCGACCTCGTGGCGTCGGTTCTGCGCAGCAAAGGGGCCTTTGGCAACATGCAAAGCGAACATGCCATGGAAGGGCTGCTCGATCAGCTCACCGATGGCTACCGCAAGCGCAAAGTGGCCGAGCGCAAAAGCATCCGCGCCATGCTCAACTGGTGCAGTGGCTTGGTCGAAACGGATCAGGAAGTCGAGGGACAGCTCCTCACCACCGTGCTCTCCCAAGGCAGTTGAGCCGCAACAGCAGCCGTTTTCAATGGCGTTGGGAAGATGGCTACCACGGCCTTGCGTTCTGAAAATCTGGACTTTGGCAGATTGCTTGCAGGATTGGAAAGCCGCAGCGCCTGAACACCGGGCGACTGCGTTACCAATGCCAGATTTCCCGTTACGTAGATCAGATCAAATAAGTAGACAATGGCGGTCGTCCGTGAGGTCCCCGGCACGGCTCACCACCTGCTCGGTCTAGAGACAATCACTGAGCCGTGCCGGGGACCCTTCAGGCCTCAATGAGCATTCATCGATTTAAGATTTTTTTCGCTTTCCCGATAATAGTGCACCAGAGCGTAACAAACGCACAGAGTGAAGATTCTCCCTGTGTAAAGAGGCTGTGCGCTCCCCCAACCGATTCGATGGTAGGCACTGTATTGGACAGAAGATTGGGTACGCAGCAAGCAGCATCCATTGCAAGCCAACTGCCGGCGTGCCCTGTCACGTCTGTTCAATGCAATTTATGGCTGGCAACTTATTCCTGCATCGTTACCGACTTTATACAAAGTCACGCGCGGCGGTTACGCGATTAGGTGCAAGGCTCGCTGTCGCCCATCCAACCAGTGCATTGTGCCACTGCACAACAACGCATCTTCTTCCAGCGCCATGCGCACCAGCTGATTGTTCCATTCTGGCACGGGCTGCTTCACATTCAGCTCAATCGAATAACAGCTTTCATCGAACAACTCATAATCGCCCTTGCCCGGCACACCTTGCTGTTGATCCCACAAGCCAATGGTGGGACCAGCAGCGTGGCCATGGTAGCCAAGCGGATGGCTGTAAATCTGGGCGTTGATCGCTTCGGCCTCGGCCCGTTGCAAGACCGCGTGCAACACTTCGTTCCCAGTGCGTCCCACCTGCATTTCGGCCAGATGAATATCTTGCAATCGGTTTGCCGCCGCCAGGAGCGCGCGCAAACCGGCCGGGGCCTCATGCTCCCCTGGCTGAAGCACATAGGCGTTCTGTTGATGATCGGTGGTCAGCCCCAAATAGGTAAAGCCCACATCACAATGCAATAGATCGCCGGGCAGAATCACGTTGCGTGCGTTTTGCCCACCGCCAGCCGGGCCATCAAAGGCAAGACCAGCCGCCTGAATCTCGACGCTGGGCTGAAACCACGCTTGCAGGCCCAGGTCATGCATGGTCTGGCGCAACCACCAGACCAGATCCTCGGTGGTGGTGATGCCGGGTTGAATGGTGCGGCTGGAAAAGGCTTCGGCAATCAGTGCGTGCGCCATCTGCACAATTCCCGGATAGACGAGCTGTTCTGGCGCAATGCGATGTTCCAGCCAACCAAGACAGAGACGCTCGGCACTTTCCACCCGTGCGCCATACGGCTCGCCGAGCGCCACCATGATCTGCTCATGTTCATTGTGGCTCAGCCCATCACCAAAGGCAAAGTCCGTGGAGAAGTTTAGCCCAATGCGCGCTGGATCGCGCTCCCGCACCGTGCGGGCCAAGCAAGCAAATTGATCCTCGCGATTGGGATCCCAGCCTTTGGCATAGTAATCACCGTGTCCATAGCGATCGAGCGTCAAGCGTTCGACAGTACCATCGGCCCGCCGCGTGAAGAGCAGAATTGTCCGCCGCCGCGCGGCCATGGCTGGCGCGGGCAAAAGGGTCATGATCACTGGATCTTCGTTGTATTCCCGCGCAGCAACAATCCACATGTCAAACCCCTCGCGTTGTAACAAGGCAGGCAGGAATTCATCGAGCCGTTGCTGCAACCAACGATTGCGGACCTCTGCCTGTTGGCGCAGGGGCAAAATTTTGCTGCGATAGCTGGCAACTTCGGGTGTGCTGTTCGTTACGTTCATGGGCTCTCTTTCCTCTTGGCTGCATTGCGAGTCTGTGGAGTACTCAACCGCGGTCTGCGCTAGCCCTCATTTTTACCATCGACGACAACAGCAGTCAATTGTATCGTATACGCGGGGGTGCGTACCACAGTTGGGGCCTACAGTGCGGTTGGCTTGAAAACGGTAGGTTCCCTCTTGCCGGAACTACTGTTTTCGAACAGAGCCCACTTTAGAGTGCGGTTGGCTTGAAAACGGTAGGTTCCCTCTTGCCGGAACTACTCTTTTCAAACAGAGCCCATTTTAGGGTGCGGTTGGCTTGAAAACGGTAGGTTTCCTTCTTGCCGGAACCTCTGTTTTCAAACAGAGCCCACTTTAGAGTGCGGTTGGCTTGAAAACGGTAGCTTTCCCGCTTGCCGGAACTACTCTTTTCAAACAGAGCCCACTTTAGACCGGACGCTCAATCGGCTCCGCTTCTGTACGTCCCCGCAAATGGGACGCACCCCATGCGCGGGGAGTGCAATCTATCCAACAGAAAAAAGAGCAAGGTTGTGATACGCTGTCCAGGTTTGGCATCTGGCATCGGCTCCACATCGCTGCAACCACACTGAATCGCTGCAACCACACCGACGGTACAACAGATAGCCGTGGCTGCAGCGGATTTTCGGTTCGATTCCAGATCAAGTATAATAGTTGCCGAACAGTTGTTCCATTTTTGGCAGGATTGAAGCACAAACGAGGCATCCATTCATGGCTCTGGACAAGTTAATCATCCGTGGTGCGCGCGAGCACAATCTCAAAGATATTCACGTGGAAATCCCGCGCGATCAACTCGTGGTCATCACCGGGCTCAGTGGCAGTGGCAAGAGTAGCCTGGCATTCGACACCATCTATGCGGAAGGGCAGCGGCGCTATGTCGAGTCTCTTTCGGCCTATGCACGTCAATTTTTGGGGTTGATGGAGAAGCCCAATGTTGACCAGATCGAAGGTCTCAGCCCGGCCATTTCCATCGATCAGAAAGGCGCCGGCCGCAATCCACGTTCCACCGTGGGCACGGTAACGGAAGTCTACGATTATTTACGCCTCCTCTATGCCCGCGTCGGCCAGCCCCACTGCCCCACCTGTGGCGCAGAAATTTCACAGCAGACGGCAACCCAGATCGTCGACAGCATTGCCGCGATGGACGAAGGCAGCCGGTTGCTCATCTTGGCACCGATCATCAAGGATCGCAAAGGCAACCACAAAGGGGTCTTTGACGAATTGCAAAAGCAAGGCTTTGTGCGCCTGCGCGTCAATGGCGAGATCTATGAAGTCAATGAAGTGCCCGACCTGGATCGCTACAAGATGCACACCATCGAAGCGGTGGTGGATCGCATTGTGGTGCGACAACCGGTCGAACCAAATGATGGCGAAGAGACCACGGGCATGGATCTGACGCGGCTCAGCGATTCGGTGGAGACGGCACTGCGCCTGGGCAACGGTGTGTTGATGGTGGTCAATGTGACGGACCGCGACAATCCAATCGATCGCATGTACAGCGAACATTTTGCCTGTGTCGCCTGTGGCACGAGCCTGCCCGAAATTGAGCCCCGTACCTTTAGCTTCAACAGCCCCCACGGTGCTTGCCCCGCCTGCACGGGGTTGGGTACATTGCAAGAGTTTGATCCAGAGCTGATCCTGGATCCGGAAAAATCGCTGGCGGATGGCGGGGTGATTCCGTGGCAGCGCAGCAACGATGATGATGGCGATGGCTACTATCGCCAACTGTTGCGGTCGGTCTGCCGCCAATTTGGGATCCCGTTTAACACGCCAACCGGCGAATTGAGCGCCAAACAGCGCGATATCATTCTTTATGGGCCAAAGCGCAAGGACCAAAAGATCAAGATCGAGTACAAGACCACGCACGGTGCCGCGCGCCAATATGACACAACGTACAGCGGTGCCGTTGCCAATCTGCAACGACGCTACAACGAAACCAATAGCGATTACATCCGGAGCAAGCTGGAAGAGTTCATGAGCATCCGCCCCTGCCCCACCTGCAAGGGGAAACGGCTGCGCCCCGAGGCGTTGGCCGTCACCGTCGCCGATAAAAATATTTACGAGATTACCGAGCTGCCCGTGGGCGAAAGTTGGCAGTGGGTGCAACGGTTGCAGGGAGAAGCGGTCGCCACGGATGTTCTGGGCGGGCGGCTCAATAGCTATGCGAACGGTAGCGGCAACAATGGTAGCGGTGAGCATGCTGCACAAGAGGAACCACAGTTGACGACGCGCCAGATGACCATTGCGGGTCAAGTGCTCAAAGAGATCAGCGCGCGCCTGCAATTCATGGTCAACGTGGGCCTCGACTATCTCACGCTGAACCGGACCGCGGTGACCCTTTCCGGTGGCGAGTCACAGCGCATTCGGTTGGCCACCCAAATCGGGAGCCAACTGATGGGGGTGCTCTACATTCTCGATGAACCGAGTATCGGGTTGCACCAGCGGGATAACGCCCGGCTCATCGATACATTGCAGGGCATGCGCGATCTGGGCAACACTGTGTTGGTGGTGGAACATGACGAAGATACGGTTCGAGCCGCGGATTGGGTGATCGACATGGGGCCGGGGGCCGGTGAACACGGGGGCCATGTTGTGGCATCTGAACCGCGCAAGAGCTTCATCAAACACAAGGAGAGCCTCACCGCCCAATATCTGCGCGGGGAACGGCGCATTGATGTACCCAGCGAACGGCGCGAGGGCAACGGTGAGTACATCCAGATCCGGGGCGCCAATGAAAACAATTTGTGCAACGTGGATGTCCGCATTCCCCTGGGCAAGCTCGTCGCGGTGACTGGCGTCAGCGGCAGCGGCAAGTCGACGCTGGTGGTTGAGGTGCTGTACAAAAAGTTGGCGCAGCTAATGTATCGAGCCAAAGCACGCCCCGGCAAACATCGTTCGCTGGAAGGCATTGAACATCTGGATAAGGTGATCGAAATCGACCAGAGTCCCATTGGTCGCACGCCCCGCAGCAATCCGTCGACCTATGTGGGGCTCTTCACCTATGTGCGCGAGCTCTTTGCCTCGATCCCCGAAGCCAAAGCGCGCGGCTACAAGCCGGGGCGCTTTAGCTTCAATGTCAAGGGCGGGCGCTGCGAAGCCTGCCAGGGTGATGGCATCATCCGCATTGAGATGCAATTTTTGCCCGATGTCTATGTACCCTGTGAAGAGTGCAAAGGCAACCGGTACAATCGCGACACGCTGGAGATCAAGTTTCGAGGCAAGTCGATTGCCGAAATCCTCAACATGACGGTCGAGGAAGGGCTCGAGTTCTTTGAAAATATTCCACGCATCCGCAACAAGCTGGAGACGCTAAACGCGGTTGGGCTCAGTTACATTCGGCTGGGCCAACCGGCCACCACCCTTTCCGGTGGGGAAGCACAACGCATCAAGCTGAGCAAAGAACTGAGCCGTCGCGCCACCGGCAATACCTTTTACATCCTCGACGAGCCAACCACGGGCCTGCACTTCGAGGATGTGCGCAAGCTGCTCGATGTGCTGCATGAATTGGTGAACAAGGGCAACACGGTGTTGGTGATCGAACATAACCTCGATGTCATCAAGAATTGCGATTGGCTAATCGACATGGGACCAGAGGGTGGCACCAAGGGCGGCTATGTCATTGGTGAAGGCACCCCGGAACATATTGCCAGTCTCGAAAAGAGTTACACCGGCAAATTCCTTGGCCCCATGTTGCGCGAAGAGAACTATCAGCTGGCCTAGCAAAGACCACATCAAGTGCCACTGCGCTGCGCCTTCTGTCAATAAAACAAGAGGGCGCAGCAAACAGCGGGCAACAGTGAAATTGGGAGTATTGCTCTTCAACGAACCATTCGCCGTCCAACGCTGCTTCATCCCACCCCCGCTCATCTTTTCATCCCATTCAAATCAAGAGAAAGCAAAGCGAACCATGGCACACCTAGCAATCAACGGCGGTACACCCCTGTACGCGGGTGACTGGCCCACCTGGCCCATCTATGGCGAACGGGAAAGTGAGCTACTGCAACAGGTACTCTCGAGTGGCAAGTGGGCTGGTGATGGACCGCTGGAGGCACAATTTCAGCGGGGCTTTGCGGATCTGCAGAGTGCACGCCATGGGGTCGCCGTAACCAGCGGCACCACCGCGCTCCAACTGGCGTTGGAGGCACTCGATATTGGCGTTGGTGACGAAGTGATCCTGCCTGTGAATACGTGGCAAGCGACCGCGGTCGCTTGTCTGGATGTCAATGCCATTCCCGTGTTGGTGGACATTGAACCGGAAACGTACGCCATCGACCCGGTCGCGGTTGAAGCGGCGATCACACCGCGGACACGGGCAATCATTCCCGTCCATCTCTATTGCAATCTGGCTGATATGGATCGCATTTTGGCCGTGGCCAAGCGTCATGAGCTGGCGGTTGTGGAAGATTGCGCGCACAGCCACGGCTCCACCTGGCGGGATCAAGGGGTTGGCAGCCTTGGCGATCTCGGCTGCTTCAGCTTGCAGGCGTCGAAATCGCTCAACGCGGGCGAAGGCGGCTTTATCACCACCAACGATGATCGACTGCACGAGCGCCTCTATTCGCTGCGCAACTGCGGGCGCATGCGCAACGGAGCCGATCCAGCCAATTGGTCGCCGGTGCAAGGGGGCAACGCCCGCATGACGGAGTGGCAAGCGGCCATTCTCTGCGCCCAATTGGAACGCTTGCCCGATCAGATCGTGCGGCGCGAACAGAGCTTGCACGCGCTCAACACTGGGCTACAGGAGATCGAAGGGCTGGCGCCACTGGACCGCCACCCGCAAATCACCCGTCAGGCGATCTATGGTTATGTCTTCCGCTATGCCGCCGAGGCCTTCAACGAAGTGCCCGTGCAGGCGTTCCGCCAGGCATTGGCCGCGGAATTGGGCACCAATGTGAGCGGTGTCTATCACCCGTTGAACAAGTCGCCGCTCTATCAACCCCACACCAAGCGCCGCTATCACCTCAGCGATGCGTACCTGCGTGCCATCGATCCCAGCCAATATAAGACTCCCTATGCCGAGCGTGCGTACGCGGAGGAGTCGGTGGTGCTGAATCACCCCACCCTGCTGGCCGAACCGTCCATCGTGCAAAAGATCGTCGACGGCTGTGCCAAGCTCTATGACCGGCGCGATGAACTGGCAGCATGGGCAGATAGCAAATGGGAAGGTGTCAACCGATGAATTGCATACGCGCAGCAGTTGTACAGGATGCACCGGTGGCATTTGACGTGGAAGCGACGCTGCAAAAGGTTGCCAAGCTGGTGGCCGCGGCAGCCAAAGCGGGGGCAGAGTTAGTGGTCTTTCCCGAAGCTTTTGTCGGTGGCTACCCCAAGGGGGCAGATTTTGGCGCCAGGGTGGGGATGCGATTGCCAGAAGGCCGTGCACTCTTTCAACGCTACTGGCAGGGTGCCATTGATGTCCCCGGCCCACAGACGCGTCAACTCGGTGCATTGGCTCGCGCCCACAACCTGCATCTAACCATCGGTGTGATTGAGCGCGACCGGGGCACGCTCTATTGTACGGTGCTCTTTTTCGATGATCAGGGTACGCTGCTGGGCAAGCACCGCAAAACCATGCCCACGGCAATGGAACGCCTGATCTGGGGTTTTGGTGATGGCTCCACGTTGACCGTCCTGCCGACGGCATTGGGTCGGATGGGCGCGGTGATTTGCTGGGAAAATTACATGCCACAGTTGCGGCTCGCCATGTATGCCCAAGGCATTCAGCTCTATTGCGCGCCCACGGTCGACGATCGGGAGACTTGGCTGCCAACCATGCGTCACATTGCATTGGAAGGACGCTGTTTTGTGCTCTCTAGCTCTCAGTTCGCCAAGCGCAGCGACTACCCCGCCGATTACACGCCGCTGCAAGGCAACGCCCCAGAGACAACGTTGATCCGCGGGGGCAGTTGTATCATCAGCCCCTTGGGCGAGGTGCTAGCTGGTCCCAGCTTCGATGAGCCCGCCATTCTCACGGCCGATCTGAATCTGGACGAGATCGTTCAGGGACAGTATGATTTGGATGTGGTTGGCCACTATGCCCGGCCCGACATTTTTCAATTGCAGGTCAACAGCAGCCCACAAAATGCTGTCACATTCAGACCGACAACTAGCGCGTGATAACCGACTACCGCCGGAAAAGGAGTAATCCATGTCCACATTTCGTCTTGCTGCCTGTCAAATGAATTCGGGTGATGACAAAGCAGCCAATTTGGCCACCGCAGAACAGTTGATTGATGAAGCCGCCGGATTGGGCGCACAGATGGTCGGTCTGCCCGAAATGTTCAATTTTCTCACCGTCGATGAGAAAATGGCCGATGGCGCGGAAGCAACCGATGGCGAGACAGCCATTTTTCTGCGCAACAAGGCTCGCCAACATGGGATCTATCTACATGGCGGCAGCATTCCCACGCTGATCCCCGACAGCGACCGCATCTACAACACCACGCTCGTCTTTGATCCCACCGGGGAAGCGATCGCCAGCTACAACAAGATCCATCTCTTCGATATCCACGTGGAGGGGCAGAGCAGCTACAAGGAGTCGACGCGGGTGGCACCCGGCAACGAAATGGTCACTTTTGAAACCGAACATGCCCAGATGGGGCTGACCATCTGCTACGACATCCGCTTTCCCGAACTCTATCGGGCACTCACGCTCGCTGGCGCCAAGGTAATTTTTCAGCCCGCTGCCTTCACCCTCTACACGGGCAAGGATCATTGGGAAACGCTGATTCGCGCCCGCGCCATTGAAAATCAGGTCTACATGGTTTCGCCCGCGCAAATTGGCACGCATGGCAATGGCAAACAGTGCTTTGGCAGCACAATGATCGTCGATCCGTGGGGCAGCGTATTGGCACGAGCGCCGGAACGCGAATGTGTAGTTGTAGCCGAAGTGGATTTGGCGGCACAGGAGAAGACACGCGCGGGTCTGCCTTCGCTGCAACACCGGCGCGTCGATGTATATAGCTAGCCAACAGTCGGTGGCGTCAATGATGGGAATACAGGTTCAACAGCACGCCATCGCTGTAGAGCGCGACTTGCCGCCACACATTTGTACAACGCATTTGTACAACAAATTTACAGAGCACAGTTGTACAACGCATTTGTACAACAAATTTACAGAGCACAGTTGTACAACGCATTTGTACAACAAATTTACAGAGCACAGTTGTACAACACATTTGTACAACAGATTTGTACAACGCATTTGTACAACAAATTTACAGAGCGCGTCTATGGCAACCGGATGCGTTCGGGGTTGGTATAGATGTTGAAGCGATCCTGGCGCAAAAAGCCGACCAATGTAATGCCAAATTGTTCGGCCAGTTCGATGGCCAGGCTGCTTGGGGCCGAGACGGCACAGAAGATGGCGGCACCGGCCACGCGACACTTTTGCAGGAGTTCATAGCTAGCCCGACCACTCACCATGATAATCTGCTCTGTAAAGGGCAACTGTTGCTGCAGCACACCCCAGCCGATCAATTTGTCCAGTGCGTTGTGTCGACCGACATCCTCACGTACGGCCAATAGCTCGCCAGTGGTGGAAAAGAGAGCAGCCGCGTGTAATCCGCCCGTGCTGGCAAAGAGCCGTTGCGCGGCGCGTAGCTGCTCGGCCAGGGTGGTTAACAATGCTGGGGTAATCTGATGGGCGGTGGTAAGGGGCGGGAGAGCGCGGGTGGCCAGATCATCGAGCATGGTGCGGCCACAAACACCACAGGCACTGCTCGTAAAAAAGTGACGGTCGAGCTGTTGCAAATCGGGCAATTGCTCAGCCACCAGGTTGACACGCAGCACGTTGTACTCTTGCAGTTGCTGCTGCCCATCGACACAATAGACCATGGTGGCGATGGCCCGTTTGTCGGCAATGATCCCTTCGTTGTAGAGAAAGCCCGCGGCCAACTCATAGTCGTTGCCCGGCGTGCGCATGGTAATGGCGATGGTCTGCTCTTTGCCGCCGGCGCGGAGCTGAATCCCCAATGGCTCTTCGGTGGTAATTTCGTCGCGCTGCCGGCGCATTTGGCCCGCTTCCACGCGCCAGATGTGCCGCTTTGTTTTGTTGAGACGTGTCATGGGATCTGGCCAATTATTTGAATGATGCGATCAAACCGGCTCCACGCGCACGGGGCAGACCTTTAGCTCCGCGGTCTGCGTCACTGGATCATAGCCAGAGCCGGTGAGAAGATTGATCGGCACGTCATTGAACGAGAAGCTGGCAAAGACCGTGCCGCGCGGTGAACGCTCAGTCGCTTTCACCTTCACTTCCACGGTGCCCCGCCGACTGCTCAAGCGGGCCAAACCGCCATCCCGCAAACCCCACGCCGCCACATTATCCGGGTGCACCTCCAACACTTCTTCGGGCACAAAGTAATCGATCCCTTGGGATCGCCCCGTCTGCGTACGGGTGTGATAGGTCTGCAAGCGACGGCCAGTGGTCAACCAGACAGGATAATTGGCATCGGTTACCTCGGCAGGATCGCGATAGGTCAACGTCCGGAAAATACCGCGGCCATTGGTAAATTCTTCCTCGTGTAGGCGTGGCGTGCCGGGATGTCCCTTGTGGGGAATGGGCCACTGATACTGCCCCCCCTCGGCCAGATCCCAATCAATCCCCGCGTAAATTGGTGAGAGCTGACAGAGTTCATTGAAGACTTCCGCGGCGGATTCATACGCAAAGCCGGGGATTCCCAGGCGGTTGGCAAGCGCGCTGATGATCCACCAATCGGGCTTGGCGACCCCCGGTGGCGTCACGGCTCGACGCACCCGCTGGATCCGTCGCTCGGAATTGGTGAAGTTGCCGTCGGTTTCACCCCAGGCAGTTGCTGGCAAGACAACGTCGGCCAGGGCCGCGGTCTCCGTCAAAAAGATATCGATGACCACCAAATGCTCAAGCGCCTTGAGCGCGTGCTCGCCATGAGCACGATCTGGATCCGAGACCAATGTGTTTTCGCCATCAATGAGCATGGCAAAGATGCTCTCGCCACAACGTTCCAGCGCGGTTACTTTGGTGATCCCCCTTTCCAGATCAATTTCACGCCCATAGGCTTGGCGAAACTTTGCCTGATTCTCCGGCTGATCGACTGGCTGAAACCCAACATAGTTGTTGGGGATCGCGCCCGAATCGCCCGCGCCCTGAATGTTGTTCTGGCCGCGCATGGGGTTGATCCCACCCCCTTCATTACCAAGGTTGCCGGTCATCAGTGCGAGGTTGCAGAGGCTCTGCACGTTGTCCACACCGCAGATGTGTTCGGTGATGCCCAGCGTGTAGTAGATGGCCGCCTTGTCGCCACCGCCATACCAACGCGCGGCGGTTTCGATATCCGTGGCGGGTACACCGGTGATCTGGGCAGCCCATTCGGGTGTGAACTCCTGTACATGTTCCAGAAACGCATTGGCCCCGGTGGTGCGGGCGGCGATGAATTCGTGGTCAACGAGCCCTTCGCGCGCGATAACATGGGCCATGCCCAACAGCAGAGCCACATCGGTGCCAACCCGCAAGGGCAGGTAGAGATGCGCCATTTCTGCCAACTTGATGCGCCGCGGATCCGCCACAATGAGCTTGGCACCGCGGGCAATCGCCTTCTTCAAAAAGGTTGCCGCCACGGGATGACACTCGGTCATGTTGGTGCCGATACAGAAAGCGACGTCGGTTTTGGTCATGTCCGTGTAGGGATTGGACATGGCCCCACGCCCAATGGAAGCCGCCAGACCGGCGACAGTGGGGGCGTGTCAAGCACGGCTACAGTTGTCGATGTAGTGGGTGCCAAAGCCAGCACGGATGAACTTTTGCATGGCATAATTTGCTTCGCTGGGAGTACGCCCCGAAGCAATGCCATAGAGAGCGTGGCGACCGTGCCGATCCACCACCTGCTGAAAGCCCTTGGCAGCCACATCGAGCGCTTCGTCCCAGGTGGTTTCGTGCAACTCTCCATCGGCGCGGCGCACGAGGGGGTGGTGCAAGCGGTCGGGGTGATGGACATAATCATAGGCGAATTGACCCTTGACACAGAGCGCGCCCTGGTTTGACGGGCCATCCAGCGCGGGTTGAATCCCAACAATGCGATCATCTTTGGTCATGATATCTAGCGCACAGCCCACACCACAATAGCCACAGACCGACCGCGTCTTTTGGATTCCGGCCCGGTGGAGCAGCCGTTCCTTTTCTTTCGTCAGCATCATTTTGAAACCTTCCCACTTAACCTGCGTTGCGTAACGCCTTCCGGTCGCCCAGGGCCCCCGTGGGGCAAGTCTGTACACACTGGCCACAGAAGGTGCAGGCAGAGTCTTTGAGCAAGCCGTCAAATTCAACAGTGATCTGGGTATGAAAGCCACGGTTCTTTACGCTGATGGCATAATCCCCTTCCTGCTCGGCACAGACGCGCACACACCGATAGCACGAAATGCAGAGATCATAATCGCGCAGGAGAAACGGGTTATCGTCATCGAGGCGGCTGTGGCCAGAATGGGCACCGGCAAATCGGCCAGAGTGCACCTCATACTGCTCGAGCAATATTGCCAGCTCTTGCGATGAGTAGCTGCGCAACGGATCAACCGCAACGGTTGGGTTTTCCGACGCCACCAGTTCCAGCAACGTTTTGCGGTAAAAGTCGATCTGCTCGGTAGTGGTCTCGATGACCATGCCGGCCACGGCCGGTGTTGTGCAAGCGGCCACGGGATTGCGCTGACCTTCCACCTGTACCACACAGAGCCGGCACGCGCCAAAGGGTTGGAGGCGCGGATCATAGCAGAGCGTGGGGATCCACTTGTCCTGCCGCAGCGCGACCGCGTAAATTGTTTCGCCCGGTGTGAAGACGACACTCTCCCCATCGAGCGTAATCGTGTGCTCATTTTCATTCATGACAGCCATTGCTTACACCTTTGTTCAGCTCCCTACTTTCACAGCAGAGAGCTATCTACGTGACTTTTGCGTTCCCCCGCGCGTATTGGAGATAACGCTTTTCGCTCACCACCGTTTTCATGCGCATGACCGCGCTGTACAATTCTTCATACGATGTATAGAGCGGTGCAACGCCCAGCCGAATGGTATCGGGGCGGCGAAAGTCGGGCAGCACCTGCAACTCTTGGATCAGCGCCTGATCAATGCGCCAGGCTTCGCGGTGGCCAAGTGCAACGTGCGAGCCACGGCGTGTGCGTTTGCGCGGGCTTTGTAGCGTAAAACCGAGCGGTGCCAGCTCCTGCGCCCAGAGATCGATCAGGTACTCCGTCTGCCAAACAGACTTTGCCCGAATGCGCTCCATCCCGGCTTCCAACAGCAGATCGATCCCCGGCTCGATCGCGAGCAGCGAGAGCATGGGGGGCGTGCCGGTGAGAAAGTGCTCGATCCCAGCACTGCGTTCATAGCTCAACCCAAAGTCAAACATGTTGGCCTGCCCCATCCACCCTGGAACTGGGTTCGCCAACAGCGCCTGCAGATCGTGGCGCACATAGAGAAAGGCTGGCGCGCCGGGGCCGCCATTGAGATATTTGTAGCTACAGCCAATTGCGAGATCGGTGTGGGCGCGCCCCAAATCGACCGCCACCGCGCCCGCGGCGTGGCTCAGATCCCACAACATGAGTGCGCCTTCGCAGTGGGCCAGTTCAGTAACCGCGGCCATGTCATAGGTATAGGCGCTCTTGAAGACGGTGTGGCTCAGTGCCACCAGTGCCGTCTGCCCATCAATGGCCGCGGCAAGCGCGTCTACCGGGCCGTGAATCCCATCGGCAGCGGGCACCACCACCAATTCATAATCGGGGCCAAGCAACTGACAGACCCCCTGCAGTGCATAGAGATCCGAGGGAAAATTAAGATCATCGGTAATGATCTTGTGGCGACCGGGTTGTGCGCGCGCCGCGGCCAAGGCCAGCTTAAAGAGATTGACCGTGGTTGAATCTGCCACGGTGACTTCGCCGGGTTGTGCGCCGAGCAGTTGGCCGATCTTGTTGCCAATCCGCGCCGGGGCATCGATCCAGCCCTCGTTCCAGCTGCGGATCAGCCGACGACCCCACTGCTCTTCCACGGCACGTCCCAGCAACGTTGCGGTGGCCTTGGGCAGTCGGCCAAGTGAATTGCCATCTAAATAGATCAGATCCGGCTCGTCGATGACGAAGCGATCGCGGAAACCACGCAATTCATCGGCAGCATCCAACCGGCGGGCAGTAGCCAGGGGTGTCTCCATTGCACCGCTCACTCCTCTGCCTCCGACCGCTCGTGCGCGGAATCGGTCTCTCCCAAATGAGCCGCAACCGCGGCGGGGAAATAGCGCACGAGGCTCTCCACCACCAGCGGCGCGGCCACACCCAACCCACAGGCACTCACCGCCTTCATGGTGCGGCTGATATCCGCTACTTCCTGTTGCCAGGTGGCGGCATCGACGGTTCTGCCATTGCCAGCGCCGTGCAAGCAGTCGGCGTCGAGCCTTTCCGTCAGCCGCTGCGTGCCAATGCGACAGGGAAAACATTTGCCACAGGATTCATGGGCAAAGAAGCGCATGGCATTGTGCGCGGCCGCGACCATATCGCGGCTGTCGTCAAAGACGATCATGCCCGCCGCGCCGAGCATGGAGCCGTGGCCGCGAATGCTTGGCTCGTCAATGGTGGCTGTGTCCAGGGCATCGCCCGCCAAAAAGCCACCCGAGAGGCCAGCCATGGTCACTGCCTGAATCGAGCGGCCAGTGCGTGGACCACCGGCCCAGTCATGGAGCAAGGTTTTGAGTGGCAGGCCAAAAGGCACTTCATAGTTGCCGGGCCGTTGCACATCGCCAGAGAGACTGATCACTTTGGTGCCCACGTGCTCGCCCATTCCCAATTGGTGGTACCATGCCGGTTCGTGGCGCAAAATCTGTGGCACCGCGGCCAGCGTCTCCACATTGTTGACGACGGTGGGCAGGTTCTCGAAGCCGTGGGTGACGGGATAGGGCGGACGATTGCGCGGGAAGGGGTGCTTGCCCTCCAGACTGTTGAGCAATGACCCCTCTTCGCCACAAATGTAGGCCCCGGCCCCGCGCCGAATGTACAGATCAAATGAAAATTCGGTACCCAGGATCTGTGCGCCCAACAGGTTGGCGGCATGGGCGGCGTCGATGGCCTGTTGCAACTGTTGCAAGGTGTGGGGATATTCATAGCGCAAATAGAGAAAGCCTCGACTGGCACCGGTGGCGTAGGCAGCCAGCGTCATTCCCTCGATCACGGCAAAGGGGTCATGGTCGAGAATGGCGCGATCCTTAAAACAGCCCGGCTCGCCCTCATCTGCATTGCAGACAATGCTCTTGGGTTGGCCGCCGGCCTCGGCCACGGCGCGCCATTTCAGGCCGGTGGGGAAACCCGCGCCACCCCGTCCAGCCAGTTTGCTCTGTACAATGTGATCGATGATCGCCACGGGGGTGCGCTCTGTGATCGCCTGTTGCAGGCTGACATAGCCGCCGGTGGCCCGGTAGCCCGCCAATGTTGACCGCCCGGGCTGGCGAATCGCGTGGAAGAGACATTCCGTGATGCCGCCAGGATTGGGTGGTGGCAGCGGCGTCGGGCGCTCCAGCAGCGTGCCATCGGGCTGCCCCACGAGATAGCGGTGTCCCACCAATACGGGAATTGGCTCGTCGCAACGGCCCGCGCAGGGCATGGGCGTCGCCCCCTGATCAGCCAATTTTGCCACCAGCTCTTCGCCGCCGCGCAAAGAGCAGACCGGCCCCGTACAGACGCGCGGGGCGTTTAGGCCCCCCTCTTCCTGGGCAAAGTGGTGGTAGAAGGTAACGGTGCCGTAGAGATCAGCCAAGGGTATACGCAGTGCCCCGGCAATGGCGCGCAGTGCCCCGGCAGAGAGATGACCATCGCGATTGTGGAAAGCATGTAACAACGGTAGCAATGGCGCCGGTTGGTCTTGCCAAGCGTCAATCAGCGCCTGGTTCGTCGGTAGGTGCATGGTAACCCCAACTCAAATTTTAATGGTTTCGGTGGGTTGATTATCGGGGAGTTTTTCAGATTTGTCAACGAAGATCATTGTTTGCAAACCCGCTCCCCCATCTGTTTGGCCACAGCAACCATCATCAGTATAATAGCAGCACAATTGTTATACTCAAGTTGCTCCGACCATCTCTACACGAGTGTGATTGCTCAAAAATATTCTCTGCCACGCGCCGAGAAGGCAACCGGGGAGCAACTTGTCGAGAAAACAGATAGACCTTGCACTTTGCACTCTGCAGAGTGCGCATTCTCTCACGCGCACCTCCGGCGGTAGGGAACGCTGATGCCACCATTGTGCAACGTTACCATGATTTCTCGATGTTACTGTGAATCATCCACCACGTCCCACCGTACCCACAACCACCCTTGATTCGCCAAGTTGGTATGTGACAGGGGTGCATCGGCGGCCAACCCCGTCCCCGCTTTCGGAAAAGCTGTCTGCAAAAATGGCCGCATGTGGGACCAAGGACCCAACAAGATCTGTAGGTTTCGTTGTCTTCTGCGCTCCTCATTGATTCGCTGATCCGCACACTCCAGGTGGGCAGCCTCTATGCCTTGATGGCGGTGGGGCTGACGTTGACGCTGGCGGTGATTCGCCTGCCCAATTTTGCCCATGCAGAATATATTACGGTCGGTGCATACACGGCCTTGATCGTCTCTACACAACTGTCAGCCAACCCAATCACAGTCATCGTGGCGGCAATGGGGATGGGTGGATTGGTGGCGCTGCTGTCACACCGTCTCGTCTTTCGCCCCTTGGCAAGGCATAACCTCTCTTCCTACGCCATGATCCTGGCCTCCTTTGCGCTGGGCCTGATCCTGCGCTATGCCCTCTTTCTGCTGGCCGATCGGTTCGATCTCTTTGACAAACGCATTGCCGTGGTCCAGTCGATTTGGGTACAGACTGGACAGATTACGCTGACCAACATCTTTCTCTGGGTGGTGCCGACCAGCCTCGGCCTCGTGCTGCTGTTGACGGCGTTGCTCAACTACACGCAACTCGGTCGCGACATGCGCGCCCTGGCAGACAACATGATGCTGGCCCGCGTCGTGGGCATTCCCGTCAATCGC
Organism: Caldilineaceae bacterium; assembly: GCA_965228585.1. Taxonomy (GTDB): domain Bacteria; phylum Chloroflexota; class Anaerolineae; order Caldilineales; family Caldilineaceae; genus JAHBVH01. The sequence goes on along the minus strand of CBDDHX010000001.1, from coordinate 1,169,511 downwards.
GTGCACGATCTCACTTGGCTGATTGTCGGCGGCCTGGCTGGCGTTGCCGGATCGTTGTGGGGCATCTACACCTTTGTCGATCCAATGGTGGGTTGGCTGGCAATCCTGTCGGTCTTTGCGGCCACCGTGCTCGGTGGGTTGACCAGTTTCCCCGGCGCGATTTTGGGCGGTTACGTGGTGGCCTTTTCTGAAAACACAGTAATGCAGTTGCTCAACCAATATATTGGCCTCGACTTTAGCTTCAAACCAGCCATCCCCTTTTTGATCATCGTCTTTGTGCTGCTGGCCCGCCCCCAGGGATTGCGCCGTGATTAACCAGCCAACATCTTTCATTCACGTAACCTGATTATGCAATTCGATCTATTTGCCACAGCCATTGCGCTGCTCACTTTCTTTGGGATCTCCGCCATCATGGCGCTGAGCCTCAATCTGCAGTATGGTCTCGCGGGTATTCCCAACTATGGGTTGGCCCTCTTTGTTTCGATTGGCGCCTATACCGCGGGTGTAACTTACACACGTCTGTTGCCACGGCTTGCTGGCCAGGAAGCGCTCTATCCTTGTGGAATGGAATTGGGGCGGGCGTTACAACTGCGCGGGGAGATCATGCGCACCATGCCGCTGGCGGGTTGGTCCAACTTTTTGATCACACTGCTCCTTGCCGCGCTCATTGGTGGGCTGGTTGGTTATCTCTTCTCCTATCCGGCCCTGCGCCTGAAAGAGGAGTGGTATCTGGCGCTGGTATTGCTGGTGGGCAGCGAAATAGTCCGCATCATCGTGCGCGGCTACGAGCCGATCATCTGCGCCCACGCTGGGCTCTCGGGTCTGGCCCAGCCATTTCGCTGGCTGGGCAACGCGCAACTGTCGGCGCTCGGTTTTGCAGGTATGGTGCTGCTCATTGCTGGTGCCTGCTATTGGTATTGCGAACGGCTCGTGCGGTCGCCCTATGGCCGTCTGCTCAAGGCGATCCGCGAGGATGAGGTGATCGCCACCAGCCTGGGCAAGTCCGTGCCCCGGATTCGTGGCCAGGTCATGTTCATCGGCTCCGCCCTGGCCGCGATCGCTGGTGTGCTCTTTGTGATCAACCTGGGCTTTGCCAGCGCCAATGACTACGCCGTGGGCTTGACGCTCGATGTCTGGGTGATGGTGGTGCTCGGCGGGCTGGGCAACAACCGGGGCGCATTGCTCGGCGCATTCCTGGTCACCGTATTGGATCGGGTCACCGCGATCTCAGCAATTCAACTGAATATGCTGGGCGCGCAATGGGAATTTAATTACGTGCGCTTCATACTCTTTGGGCTGATTCTGCTGCTCATGTTGCGCTATCGTCCACAGGGGATCTGGCCCGAACCGACCCGAACAACCGCGGCCCACGATCTCATGGGGCAACTGAGCACAGCGCCCCGACAGCGTGGGGCCGATTAGTGCCCAAAATAGATCGTTCGTATCCTAAAGTGGGCTCTGTTGGAAAACAGTAGTTCCGGCAAGCGGGAAACCTACCGTTTTCAAGCCAACCGCACTGTGGGACATCCCGGCGGAAATGGGGCGCTAGTTCCGAGCCATTTTGCACTCGAGGTATTTCCTGCCGTGGTATTTACGCCCATCTGAACTAGTAGAGAGTACTGTTGTGTTATTATTAGAGAACGTTCGCAAACAATTCGAAAAGTTGGTGGCCGTGGATGATCTCTCGCTGCGGGTGGAGCAGGGGCAGATCGTCGGCCTGATCGGTCCCAATGGAAGCGGCAAAAGCACGCTGCTCAATGTCACCGCAGGCTCTTTGCCCGCGGATGGGGGCAGGCTCACCTTTGCCGGCCACGAAATCACGAACCGACCCGCCAACCAGATCTTTGACTTGGGGTTGGCCCGCAGCTTCCAGGATCCGGCGCTCTTCACCCGCATGACGGTGCTGGACAACATGCTGCTCCCCACACGTGAACAAAAAGGCGAATCGCCCACCCAAGCTCCCTTTCATCGCCGCTGGCAAGCCCAAGAAGCGCAAGCCGTACAACGTGCGCACGGGCTGTTGGAAGAGGTACAGTTGCAGTCGCACTATGCCAAGGCCACGGCTGATCTTTCGGGGGGGCAGATGAAGCTGGTGGCGTTGAATCGCATGTTAATGGGCGAGCCCAAGCTGCTCCTGCTCGATGAACCCACCGCGGGTGTAGCCCCCGCCCTGGCCTACACCATCTTCGAGCGAATTGCCGAACTGCGTGACGCGGGCCTCACCTTTCTCATTGTCGAGCATCGGTTGGAGATTCTCTTTGCATTTGTTGACTATCTCTACGTCATGCATCTGGGCAGGATGATTGCGGCGGGCACCCCCCGCGAGATTGCGGCAAATGCGCAGGTGCGGGAGGTCTATTTTGGCGAGTGATCTGTTGACCATCACCGCTCTACACGCGGGGTATGGCAAGCTAGAGATCATCCACGGCCTGGACCTGACGGTGGCGCGTGGCCAATTCGTGGCGCTACTTGGCCCCAATGGAAGCGGCAAAAGTACGCTGCTCAAAAGCATCTTTGGCCTGACCACCATTTACAGCGGCAATGTACAACTGGCCGGTGAATCGCTGACGGGCATGCCCACGGAACAAGTTGGCCGTCGGGGCATTGCCTATGTGCCACAGCGGGCCAATGTATTCACGAGCATGACCGTGCGCGAGAATCTGCTCTTGGCGCTGCGGGGCCGTTCAAAGCGTGAGCGGCAAACATTGTTGGATTCGGCCCACGATCTCTTCCCAATTTTGGCGGAACGTGCCAACCAACGCGCCGGGCAATTGAGTGGTGGGCAGCGGCAGATGGTGGCCATTGCCATTGGCTGGCTCGCGCAACCACAGCTAATGTTGCTGGACGAGCCAAGCGCTGGTCTGGCCCCCATTGTCGTCACCGAAGTTTTCCGCACGCTGCAAATGCTCTGCCAACAGGGGATCACATTGCTGGTTGTGGAACAGAACGCACGTAGCCTGCTCCGCTGGTGTGAGTACGCCTATATCTTGCGCGAGGGTGCGCTAGCCATGCAGGGGACCGCCGCCGAGATTTTGGCTGACGAAGAGACGGCCAAAGGGTACCTGGGTGTTCAGATCGCCACACCGATCACAGAAGCCATCGAGCACGCCAAGTAGGTGCATGTCTCCCCGGCGCACAGCCCATCACTGCTGGAGCCGATCCTGAAATTCGGTCTGGTGCGTAAACCATCCAGAACCGGCTACATCGACGCAGAAAAGTTCACGCGAGATACTTGTAATGAACATCCCACCTTCATTTACACATTGCGTCGTACAGTAACCGCTGCTATTCATCCGCTGCTATTCATCCGCTGCCACTGATCTGCCACCATTTACCGGCGGCTTCTCTGTCACCAGCGATAATGGTCTTCTACGTCACGTCAACTATGCGCAAGGAGCACATCATGGCCAATACAACGCACTCCCCAGTCAACGATCAGTCCCCAGCCAGGGAAATGTCCGATCAAGCTTATCCAGTGCAGGTACACCCGATGGACGAGCACAACAAGGAGATGCTCGGCAACGCGCGACCGATTCACTGGCAGAACCCAACGCCGTCGGGACGCTACAATTTGGTTGTCATTGGCGCGGGCACAGCGGGGATCATCTCGGCATTGGGCGCGGCCGGGTTGGGTGCCAAAGTAGCCATCATCGAAAAATATTTGGTCGGTGGCGACTGTCTCTACGCGGGCTGCGTACCCTCCAAGGCGATCATTCGTTCGGCGCGCGTGGTTGGCGAAATCAAACGCGGCCACGACATGGGCGTACACGTGGCAGACGCGGCCGTGCAGATCAACTTTGGCGAAGTGATGCAACGCATGCGTCAAATTCGAGCCGAAATCAGCTATGACGATTCGGTGCATCGCTTTACAAGGGAAGGCGTGGATGTCTATTTGGGTGCAGCACAGTTCAGCGGTGCCAACAGCGTCACCGTCGACAACGGCAGTGGACCAGTGACGCTGGCGTTTAAGAAAGCCGTGATCTGCACCGGTTCCAACCCGCGCGAGTTGCCGATCCCTGGCCTGCAGGAAGCTGGCTTTCTAACCAACGAAACGCTCTTTCAGCTGACGGAACAGCCGCGGCGCATGGCGATTCTGGGCAGTGGCCCCATTGGTTCTGAAATGGCGCAGACCTTTGCCCGCCTTGGCACCGAAGTTACGATCATCGAACGCAAAGGGCAGATCCTGACGCGTGAGGATCCCGATGCCGCCAAGGTTGTACAGGATGTAATGGCAGAGGATGGCATTCAGCTCTGTTTCGACAGCACAGTCCAATCTGTCGAAATGAGCGCAACCGGTAAGCTGATCCACTTCGAACAGGATGGAGAAGCACGCACGTGCGAAGTGGACGCAATTCTCGTCTCCGCGGGACGGGTGCCCGGCCTCGACGGGCTCAATCTCGAAGCCGCTGGTATCGAATATCACGAGCGGGGGGTAACAACCGACGACACCCTCCAAACCACCAACCCCAATGTCTACGCTTCTGGCGATGTGGCCCAGAAATATCAATTCACACACATGGCCGATGCCACGTCGCGCCTGGTTCTGCGCAACGCGCTCTTTCCCGGGCCAAAGCAAAAGCTGGGCGATCTGGTCGTGCCCTGGTGCACCTATACCGATCCCCAGATTGCGCACGTTGGCATGTATGAACACGAAGCCCAAGCAGAGGGCATTGCAGTCGATACCTTCGTCCAATCCTTTGATGATGTGGACCGCCCGCGCACAGATGGCGAGACCGAGGGCTTCGTGAAAATTCACGTCAAAAAGGGGAGCGACAAGATTCTCGGTGCCACCATTGTGGCCAGCGAAGCCGGCGAAATGATCAACGAGATCACCACCGCGATGGTCGGTGGATTGGGGCTGAAGACGTTGGCAACTGTTATTCATCCCTACCCCGTTCAGTCGGAAGCGATCAAAAAGATCGCTGACGCCTACAACCGCACTCGGCTCACGCCACTGGTCAAATGGTTCTTTCAAACCTGGCTGAAGTGGACACGCTAGCGCGGTGCAAACCAGCAACAGAAGGTTCCAACAGAAAGCTTTCCAATGAGTACATATCGCCCGCTACGGGGCGTACTCCCCGTTTTCCAAACGCCCTATCACAGCGACTATTCGCTCGATTTTACCACGCTGGAACGGGAGATCGACTGGCTGTACGACCAAGGGGCCGATGGCATTGTCATGGGCATGGTTTCAGAGACGCTGCGTCTCTCTGGCCCGGAGCGCAAGGAGGTGGCCGCGGCGGCCTGTCGCTTTGGCCGCGAACGAGGCACCGTGGTAATCAGCGCCGGGGCAGAGTCGACCCACAGCGCGATCGATTTCGCACGCCATGCGGAAGCGGTGGGCGCGGATGCCGTCATGGTCATCCCCCCAATCGCGGTGGCGGTGGGCGCGGACGAACTCTACCGTTACTACGCGGCCATCATCGAAGCAGTCGAGATCGCGGTGGTGGTGCAGGATGCCAGTGGCTATGTTGGGCAGCCCATGCCCATTGCCATGCAAGCCGACCTCTATAACCACTATGGCGAGCGGGTACTCTTCAAGCCAGAGGCAACGCCCATCGGCCCGCGCCTTTCGGCGCTGCGCGAGGCAACGGCTGGTAAGGCCGGTGTCTTTGAAGGCACGGGCGGCATTGCACTGGTCGACAGCTATCGCCGCGGGATCGTCGGAACCATGCCCGGGGCCGATCTGATCGATGCGCTGGTGGCGCTGTGGCAGGCACTCGAAGCGGGCGATGACGCGCGGGCCTATCAACTTTCGTTGCCCCTCTCGGCCCTCATCGCCACGCAAACCAGCCTGGACGCGTTCCTGGCGGTGGAAAAATATCTGCTCGTCAAGCGCGGCATCTTCAGCAATGCATTGGTGCGTGGCCCCGTTGGCTATCAGCTCGACGACGAGACGCGCGCCGAGATCGACCGGCTCTATGCCCAACTCGAAGAGAGCCTGCGCGGCTAGCTCGCTTCGGCACGGCTGCTTCGATCCACGTGGCCCAAATCGCGATCGGGTACGATGACGTCGCGCACGAGCTGCTTCAACTCCTTGATCGCGGGAAAGCCCCCTTGCTCTTTGCGCGACCAGAGCCGCTGACCGTCGGCATAGATTTCAAAGAGGCCACCGCTTTGGGGCACGAGCGTCAACGCCTCGATTTCGGCTTCAAAGGTCGTCAGCAACTCCTGCGCCATCCACGCGGAACGCAACAGCCATTTACATTGGGTGCAGTAGTGAATCTCAATTTTGCTTTTCATTGCTCTCCTCGTTGACTTTTTCTGGTTGTGCTATTCCCACTGTGTGCTCTTCACTGTGTGCTCTTCACTGTGTGATCTTCACTGTGTGATCTCCACTCTGTCATTCTCACTCTGTCATTCCCACTGTGCACCGGCTGTTGTTCATCGCAGATGACGGTCGGCAAAATCCATGAAACGTGCCCAATCATACGCGGTGACGTCGTGGCCGCCGCTGCGAATGTGATAGCCGACCCCACCCATCACCGGTCTGTCAACGGGCGGTTGCTCCGAGGTGGGCAACGGCTCTTTGCCCAGCAGCGTGTAGAGCGCCGACACATGGTGCGCCGCCAGAAATTCGCCCAGCGGATCTGCCCACTGATCCTCAACCGCGCTGGCCACATAGAGGGGCCGCGGCGCGAGCAACGCCAACAGTTGATGCTGATCGATGGGCAGCGCATCCTCTTGATTGTTATAGGCATGAAAGTTGGCACAAAACCAGTGTGGAAAGCGCTCGTTGATCGCGGCCACGGTTTCCCCATAGCAGCGCCGCGAAAGTGCCGCGCCACCACAGCCCGAGTTGTTGGAAATGACCAGTGCAAAGCGTTCATCCTGTGCCCCGGCCCACAACGCGGCCTTGCCCAGCCGCGAATGGCCCATCACGGCCACCCGCGCCAGATCCACGGCCGGCTCCGTCGCCAGATGATCCAACGCGCGGCTCAGCCCCCACGCCCATGCGCCCAAGCTCCCCCATTGATTGGGCGCGGGTCGCTGTTGGCCCGCGCCATAAAAGAGCGGATGGATGCCATTCTGAAAACCATCGTCATGGTCGGGGTCCAGGTCGCCACAGTAGATCGTGCCCAGGCCATAGCCGCGGGCGATGATTGCCTCCACTGGCCAACGGGAAGCAGACGCACCGCGTGAAGCCGCGGTTGCCCGGTTCTCGATGACGCCCCGTTCGGGATTGGGCCGCACCCAATTCTGTGTGATCTGAATCGCCGGATCAGCGTGGATCGTCTGGTTGCCACCAAAGTTGAGGCCGAGGAAGAGGGGCACGGGCGCGGTGGCTTGGCGGGGCAGGTAGAGCAACAGATTCATCTGTGGCCCATCAGCTTCCCCGCTGAAGTGAAGGGTGATCTGTTTGCGGATTGCCGTGCCAGCCAATGCATCGTCAGCATGATCTGTCGTCACCGCGCGCATGGGGATCTGTTGCCGCGGCGTGTGGCCATAGACCTCGTTCGCAAAGGTAGCCAACAATTCGGCGCGGCGTTCTGGCCAATCCGCGGCACTGTCAATGGGACGGCCCTCGGCAGTGGCCAGCAGGTCGGGTAGTCTGTAGGCAGGAACGTCTTTCTCCTCGTAAATCACAGGTTTGGCTGACATGCGAATCCTTTCGTTTGACGCGGGTGAGGTTCGTCGCTATGATTGGGCGTGATGCACACGGAAAACCTGCCCTGAAATACTCTGTCCACCTAATTGGTTAGCGACGTTTAGCGGCATGGCAGGAGCCACAATCGAATGTCAAGGTAGGTTCTCACGCGTCGATTGTACTTGAAGCACAGATGGGGCGCAACTGCGATTTCGGAACCGGTGCCCCGTGCGGTAACTCGCCCCCACAGACCACCCGATTCAGACGCAAAGATTAGGAATTTGTTATGTCAACAGCAATTATCGTCGGCGCAGGTCATCGGGCATTGACCTACGCCTCCTACGCCCAACACCACCCCAATGAATTGCAGATCGTCGGCGTGGCCGACCCCATTGCCGAGCGGCGCGCGCTGGTTGCAGAGCGCTACGATCTGCCGGACGAGCGCTGCTTTGCTTCGGCAGCAGCAGTGGCCGCGCAGCCCAAATTTGCCGACTTCGTGATCAATGGCACGATGGACCATCAACATGTGGCCACGGCATTGCCACTGCTGGCCGCGGGCTATGACATGTTGCTGGAGAAACCTTTTGCCATTAGCGAAGCGGAGATGTGGCAATTGGTTGATGCCGCGGAGGAGCATGGGTCCACGGTGGCCATCTGTCACGTCCTGCGCTTTGCCCCCTTCTATACCGCCATTCGCCAACAGTTGCTTGCGGGCGCGGTCGGCGAAATTCTCAATATTCAAGCCGTCGAACATGTCTCCTACCATCATCACGCGGTTGGCTTTGTGCGCGGCAAGTGGAACAGCAAGGCCAACTGCTTTTCGCCTATGCTCATGGCCAAGTGTTGCCACGATCTCGACCTGATCACGTGGATGAAGAGCGGTGTGCAGCCGGTGCGGGTGGCGAGCTTTGGCAGCAACCAGCAGTTTCGCCCCGAACAGGCCCCGGCGGGCGCGGGTCAACGCTGTCTGGTAGACTGTGAGATTGAGCAGGATTGCCTCTATTCCGCGCGCAAACATTACCTCGATCACCCCGATCGCTGGGCCTTCTACGTCTGGGACGCATTGCAACAGGAAGGCAGCAGCGCCGCGCCGACCAAACCCTACACCGAATTGACGCTGGCGGAAAAAGAAGCGTGGCTCACCCACGACAACCCCTATGGCCGCTGTGTCTGGCACTGCGACAACGATGTAGTCGACCATCAATCGGTGGCAATTGAATTTGCCGATGGTGCCACGGCCACGCTGAACATGGTGGGCGGCGCGGCCAAACCCTCGCGCTCCATTCACATCGTTGGCACGCTGGGCGAGATCCAGGGCAATCTGGAAGAGAGTCGCTTTCTGATCCGTCACATTGACCCACGGCCTGGCTGTGAGTATCGCGAAGAAGTGGTTGATCTGACCGTGCGCGACGATGGCACTGGCGGCGATATGACCGGCGCGTTCGGTGGCCACGGCGGCGGCGATCTGCGGTTAATGGCCGACTTTGTGCGTCTGACCCGTGGTGAGGAACCATCGATTGCCACGACGACATTGGCAGATTCGATCAATGGCCATCTCGTTGGCTTTCGAGCGGATGTGGCGATGATGGAACGCCGGGTGGTGGAGATTGACAGGAATGGCAGGGGCAACGAATTGCAGAGAGTTACAGGTGAATAATGGGTGACAGCAGAACGAAAGTCAAGGTGTGTGGGTTGACCAACCTGGATGACGCGGTGGCGGCCACGACTGCCGGAGCGGATCTGTTGGGCTTTATCTTTTTTGCCAAATCGCCCCGCAATGTTGCGCCGGATACAGTTGCCGCCATTGTGCCAACGGTGCGTGCAATCAATCCTGCCATCAAGACCGTCGGTGTCTTTGTCAACGAACGGGTGGAGCAGATCCGCGCAATTGTGAAGCAGACCGGAGTTGATCGCATTCAGCTGCATGGGGAAGAGGACGCGTCGTGGTTTGCGGCTCTGGCGCCGCGCGCCTACAAAGCGTTGCGCCCCGCGGATGGCACGGCCGCGGCCACCGCAGCCGCGGCCTTTGCGCCCTTGGGCGCTCATGATGGCCCCCGTTGGATGCTCGATGCGTATGATCCCAATGTCTATGGGGGCACGGGCAAACGGGCGGATTGGGCGGTGGCGGCATCACTCGCGGAACAGCACCCCGGCCTCCTGTTGGCTGGTGGCCTGACGGCAGACAATGTGGCCGCGGCAATTGGCATGGTGAAACCATGGGGGGTTGATGTGGCCAGTGGCGTGGAGGCGGAACCGGGGCGGAAAGATCATGCCAAAATCCGTGCCTTTATTGCCGCGGCACGCGCGGCACAGTGATTCACTCTCCGCAAGCAACCGAGCGGTTTTACTCGGTTGGCGGGTGAGTCAACACGCTATGTCAGGTAACTGATGTCACACAGGGAACTGCCATCACGAGGAGGCACGACGAAGAATCGCAGCACTGGCACCAGTGAATGGGCGTTACAGCAGTAAGCAGAACCGCTTGCGTAGGCGCATCCGCTTGCCGGTGACCAGAGGGACGAACGATCGCTTGCCAAGCTGGCTTTAGTGAAGGGGTGATACGTAAGCAATCTCAGGCAAAGTATTTGGAAAAGTGTGGGTCGCCGGAGTGGTCCCCGGCACGGCTCACGAAACTGCTCGATTTACAGACCACTCCTGAGGCGTGCCGGGGACCTGGCAGCACGATCTCACTTACTATGCAACAAAGTTCGGGAACAGATGTCTGGTAACCTATAGAGAAATCATTTCAAAGTCGCACAATCGTGGAATCAGCGTTCTCTAACGCTGGACGGGCGCATTCTCTCATGCGCACTCCGCAAGGTGCAAGGTCTATTTGCTCTCTCGATTAGCGTTGCCGGGCATGTCAAATCTGTTCTTCAATCAACCTGCACCCACCACTCCGTAACATCAGGTATTAATCAGAACAGCGGCGGGTGTGCAACGCACTCGGTGGCGGTTCACCACCGGCCGGAACGGGGGCCGCTAGAGTCCAAGTTCACGCACGTTGGCCCGCAAAAAGAAACGTCGGTAGGCCCGGACCTCGGCGAGCTGTTCATCCAACAGCGCTTGCAGCATCTGTGGATCAGCCGCTGGGGCACCATCTACCGCTGCTGCCCCGTTGCCGCTGCTGATCTGTACAGTGTCGCTGGGCGTGCCAGTCGGGTCCCATTCATTCAGCCGGATCTGCCCACGACATTGCAGCCAGAGCAGGCTGTGGCGAATCACTGCTTCCGTGGTGCCGAGGCGAGCGGCCATGCGGTCCAGTTGGAGCAGGCGATCGCGCTGCAGGGCATATTTGCACATGCCCGCCACGCTGCGCAAGATGCCGGGCAAGGTGTCATCGGTGGTTGGCTGGCCACAGAGATAAATGGCCGAGGGCGCGGCCGTTTCGACGAGCCACTGCAAGAGCTCGGGTGACGGTGGAATCGTCCACAGCACCAGCGATTCTCCTTTCGTCGCGGCGGCCAGATCCAGCCGCGATCGATAGGAAATAGCGGTACCGAGTGCGGTGCCTTCTGCATACCAGATCGCCTGTTCCGGTGGCGGCAATTCCGTTGGTGCCACCGGCTGATGGCGTCGATCATCCACCATCCAGATCGGTACATCGCCCGGCTGTGCTGCCGTGGTGGCCGCTGCCGCCGCACGCAGATCCACAAAGCTGAGCTGCAGCGAACGCTCCCCCCGATATTCATTGACACCCACAGTGTAGACGAGATCGATGGCACCCGCGGGAATCTCTACATCCGCGCCGTTGAACCAGATCACGGGTGCTTTGGCACCATCGGCGCTCTGCACGGCCAACCGGCGGTGCGTGCCCTCGCGCCCAATGCGCCGGTCCTCAACCACGGTGAGGTTGCGGCTGAGAAAACGGGGCGTGGGGTTGCCATTGCCAAAAGGGGCTAATCGTTGGAGATCTTCAGCCAGGGTTAGTGTCACTTGCGGCAACGGAGCTTCAACATCAACGGCCAGCCCGGTGGGCGCAGCCTCATCGCGGTGCAGCTCGATTTGGCGGCTGAGCTCGCGCCGAAAGAGATCAATGTTTTCCGGCAACAGAGCCAGCCCCGCCGCGCCCGGGTGTCCCCCGTGGTGCAAAAGCAGGTGGGCACAGGCCGCGATCGAGCCGCCGATGTCGACGCCGGGAATGCTGCGCGCGCTCCCCCGAGCCGGATCACCCGGTGGTGTCAGGAGCAACACCGTCGGTTTGCCATACTCTTCGACCAGCCGCGACGCAACGATGCCAACGATTCCGGCGTGCCAATTGGGATGGGACAACACCAGTGCATTGAAATCGAGCAACTTGGGGTCACGGTCGATCATATCCATGGCCGCGGTGGTGATTTGGCTGGTGAGCACGCGCCGCTCCTGGTTGAGCCGCTCCATGCGCCCGGCCAGTTGATTGGCCCGCATGCTATCGCGCGTCGTCAACAGCTCAACCGCGACCGTGGCATCTTCCAACCGCCCCAGCGCATTCATGCGCGGCCCCAATTGAAAGCCAATGCTATCGGCATCCACAGTCTCTGGGTTCAGGCGCGCCACCTCCATGAGCACGCGCAGGCCAATGCGTTTGGTGTTGCGCAGCTTGTCCAGCCCCAATTGCAACAGATAGCGTGCGTCGTGCACCTGTTCAGCCACATCGGCCACAATGCCCAACGCCACCAGGTCGAGCAGGTCATGTTCATCGCCAGCACAGCCGGCCACGCGATAGAGTTGCTGGATCAATTTGTAGGCAACACCAACGCCGGGCAGGGTGCGCAGCGGATCATCGGCCGGCTGAAATTTGGGGTTGACAATGGCGTCGGCATGGCGCACGGAGAGCTGCGGCGAGGGCTGCGGAGAATTCGTGGTTGATGGCATGGGCAGACCCCACAGTGGCTCGTCCGTGCCTTGGCGCTCGACGAATTCCGCGGTGAGATCGTGATGGTCGGTGACGATGACCGTCACCCCATGCTCTTTGGCCAGTGTGACACCCTCGGCATCGGCAATACCAGTGTCGCAGGTGATCAGCAGATCGATGGGAAACTCAGGATCATCGAGCCGCGCCTGCAAGCTCTCGACCCGGATGCCGTGGCCCTCGCTGAAGCGGTTGGGCACGTGAAAGCGCACCCGCTCGTCGCCCGCCAATTTGCGCAGCGCGGCCACGAGCAACGATGTACTCGTCTGGCCATCCACATCAAAGTCACCCCAGACAAAGAGATTGTCACCGGCAACAATGGCAGCGTGCAACAGATCAGCCGCTTCGACGACGCCAATCAACGCGGTGGGCGGAGCGGGGGCATAGTGGTTGGGATCGAGAAATGGCTGGGCCTTTTCGGGCGTGTCAAAGCCCCGTTGGGCCAAGAGCTGGGCAATCAGTGGGTGGCCGCCGACATAGGTTGTCAACGCCGGGGAGGGCTGTGCTTGTGGGGCGAGGGTCCAGGGTTGCTTCATCTCAAAAGGCCAATTCGTCCACTTCTGCCAACGTGAACTCCAACGCGGATTCGAGATCCACGGCGAAGAACTCTTCAGTATCGCTCAGTTCGTCCAGTTCGCCAGCCGCGACCCCACGGTTGCAACGGCTGCGATAGATGCAATAGCTGCAAAAGCGCTTGCGGTTGATCTCGGTGTCCGGCACTTTGGGATAATCCTCGGCCCGCGCGCCCGCCAAGATCTCGCGCAGGAGTTGCTGTAGTCGTGCATGGTTGGCCGCGTGTTGAGCGCTGTCGTAGCGGAAGATGACCGGTTGGGCCGGGGCCGCGGTAAACCAGTAACGCATTTCCACCTGCTCTGGCTGGATCGGCCCCCACGGCAAGCCTTTGCTCGCTTCCACCAAGACATAGGGATAGACAGTGCTTTGCAGCCGCTGCGCCAGAGTGCCGGGATCGGTCCGCTGGCGCGTGGTTTTCCAATCGATAATGACCACGCGGCCCGCGCGATCCACGGCGATGAGGTCATATTTGGCCGCCAGTCGATATCCGGCATTGGCCACCGATGAGATGCTGGGATCCAGTGCGAATGGAACGCTCAGCGTATGTTCGATCTCGACAAACTCGGTGGGCAGATCGGTGGGCCGGTGACGCAGATAGGCGGCGAACCAGCCGGCGAGGGGTGGTTCCAACTCCAACGCCAACTGCTCGGGGTCCAATCCGATTTCGGCCCGTTGCACGAGCAGATGAAACATTGCCCCCAGCCGCGCCAGCCGCTCGTACTCTTGCACGGGCGACGCTTCGACCGCGGGCCACGGCAGCTGTTGCACATAGGCGAGCCAGAACCGGCGGGCACAGTCGTCGAAGGCCTGCAGGCTCGACTGGCTAAATGCAAAGGTTGCGGGCAACAGCGGTTCGGCTGGTCCGGGTTGTTGATCAATGGGTTGTGTGATAGTTGTCATGTTGTCATCATAGCACATCTGTTTGGGTCGATCAATCCTTTTCGATTCACATGGGTGCGTACCACATTTGGGGCCTAGACCGGACGCTCAATCTGCTCCTCTTCTGTACGTCCCCGAATTCTGTACGTCCCCGCAAATGGGACGCACCCGACTGACGTTGGACTCACGCAACTTGTCGAGAAGAGCCACCAACTGCTTTGCCTACTCTCCACTGGTACGCTCTTTTCGGTGCGCAAGTCATGTGACATTTGCCCCGGATTTGCGCGCGCCATTGACAAAATAGCGTTAGCGGCAGATACTACAGACAGCAACACCCAAATCATCGGATCGCAACAGCGGCCACCAAAGGAGGAATGAGGAGAACCATGGACTATGTAAATTTCGGCACGGCTGGGGTAAAGGTGAGTCCCATTGCCCTGGGGTTGGGGCTGCGTGGGCAGAGCGATCAGGCAGCCGCCCAACGGCTGATCGAACACGCCATTGATCGGGGGATCAACCTAATCGACTGTGCCAACATCTATGGCCCCATGGATGATCGGGACAACATTGGCCAATCTGAAATTGTGTTGGGGCGGGCCATCAAGCGCAAACGGGACGACCTGGTGATCACGTCCAAAGCGGCCAGTCCAGTTGGCAAGGGGCCGAATGACTCGGGCACTTCACGTGTCCATCTACTGCGCGAGATCGACCGGTCGCTGCAGCGATTGCAGACGGACTACGTGGATGTCTATATCATCCACACCCCCGACGAGAGCACGCCACTGGCTGAAACCGTGCGCGCCCTCGATGATATTGTGCGCCAGGGTAAGGCACGGTACATTGGTTTTTCCAATCACAGTGCCTGGCAGGTCTGCCGCGCGCTCTGGATCGCCGATCAGATCCACGCGACGCCGGTGATGTGCATTCAAAATCCGTATAGCTTGCTCAACCGCGGGTTGGAGCAGGAGATGTTTGGTCTGGTGCGCGATCAGGGGCTGGGAGTGATGGCCTATAGTCCATTGGCTGTTGGCTTGCTCAGCGGTGCCTACAAACCCGGCGAGCCAGCGCCCGCGGGTTCACTTTGGGCAACACGCCGCAAAGAGTGGTACAAAGCGGCCATGAATGGCGCGGTGGGCACGGTGATCCAGACGTTGCACGATCTGGCCGCCGACCTGGGCAAAACGCCAGCTCAACTCGCCATCGCGTGGGTGCTCTCCCGTCCGGAGGTGAGCGTGGCGATTAGCGGGGCCGACACCCAGGAACAGTTCGATGATGTGCTCGGTGCCGTTGGCTGGACGCTAGATGAAACCGTGCGCCAACAGCTGGATGAGATATCATTACGGCTACAGATGAAGCTGGATTAGGTGGGCAGGACGAGAATCCGCCTGCGGTACGGTCATCGCCCCTCTAATCGAGAAATCATGTAAACGTTGTACAATGGTGGAGGTGCGCATTAGAGAATGCGCGCTCCGCAAGGTGCAAGCTCTATTTGCTTTCTCTATAAAGAGACAAAAACCCTGCGCGGCTCAGCTATTGAGATAGCTGAGCCGCGCAGGGGTGATTTGGCCAATCGTTATGTTCATCTTAGTCGGCTCGATTGGATGCGTTAGAAACTGACTTTTCGGTTGTCACCGAGTTCCTCGCCATTGCCACCCGTTACCAATGCTTTGGCAAACTGGGCAAATTGCACCATGCGGTTGGCCGAGGCATCCCAATATTCGGCCTGGGTAACCTGAACTTTCATGAGCGCGAGGCTGGGATCCTCTTTACCGTCGGGAAACCAGACTTTGGCGATTGGGTTCCAAAGCTCGTCGATCTTCTGCTGATCGCGCAACACCGTGGCTCGTCCAGAGACGCTGACATAGCGCTGATTATCGGCATCGGCATAACTCACGTTCACCGACTGGTCTTGCTGCACCTCGGCGACTTTGGCAGCATCAATGCGCGTGAAGAACCAGAGGTTGCCATCGAACTCGGTATTTTGTGTTGCCATTGGGCGACTGCGCAATGTACCATCGGCTTCTTGCGTCGTCAACATGGCGATGTCGATATCGCCAATGAGTTCATCTAATTTTTCGATCTGGGCAGAACGGGTCTGTTTGGTCATGGATCACTTCCTTTATTGATTGCAGACTTTGTCTGACTACCTCAAGTTGCTACCGACTATCTCTACACGAGAGTGATTGCGCAAAAACAGCCGCTACCACGCGCCCAAAAGGCGACCGGGCGGCAACTTGTAGACGGCCCATTGCAACGTTGCACAACTATGCGTACTTGCACATGAGGGATAAATGGGCAACTCTCAAGGGGCTGATCTATTGGGTTGATTACGAACGCTGCACAGGCTGTTATACGCCTGATAGTCGATATATCGTAGTCAATATATCGTAGACGATATATCGCAGTCTATCTATCAAATAGTCTACCCCCAAAGGTACTGACAAACCATCGGCCTCTATACAGAAATGGGGCATAGTAGATAACGAGACAACGCCCACGCTGAAAACTTTGGCGGGCAGCTGGGCGCGTGATAAAGTAGCGGTTTGCCAATGCAAACTTTCGCGTCTACGCCACTGGTTGCAGACACGGATGGGGATTTGATGGATGCGGGCAATTGGTTGTCGGTGCGTCAGTTGCACGTTGATGCACCCACACAGTAATACGCACACAGTAATACGCACACAGTAATACGCACACAGCAATAGACACCAGGTACCACGCACCAGGTACCACCCTCCAGACAATACGTACACAGCAATGCGCAGAAAAAGTATGTCCGCGCAAGTTTCATCCGCAAAGGATGTAGTGGCATGATCCAAGTTGAAAATCTGCAAAAACATTTTCAGATCACGAAACATCGCGCGGGATTGTGGGGAGCCTTGCGCAGTTTGGGCAGTCGTGAATACACGACGATCCGGGCAGTTGACGGGATCTCGTTTACGGTCGCTGCAGGGGAGTTGGTGGGCTATCTGGGGCCAAATGGCGCGGGAAAATCGACGACGATCAAAATGTTGACCGGTCTGTTGGTGCCAACGGCTGGTCGGCTCGCTGTACACGGTTTCGTGCCGTGGCAACAACGGGAACACTATGTGGCGCGCATTGGTGCAGTCTTTGGCCAACGCACAACGCTCTGGTGGGATCTACCCGTACTTGAATCGTTGGAATTGCTGCAGCACATCTACCGCGTGCCTCCCCAACGCTTTGAGCAGAACTTGGCTGAATTCCGCGAACTGCTGGAGCTAGACACATTCATAACGTCGCCGGTGCGCTCGCTCTCCTTGGGCCAGCGGATGCGTGCAGATCTCTGCGCGGCCATGCTCCACGATCCGGCGCTCCTCTTTTTGGACGAGCCAACCATTGGATTGGATGTCGTGGCGAAAGAGCGGATTCGTCAGTTCATCGCGCACATTAATCAGGCGCGGGGCACGACGGTGTTGCTCACCACCCACGACCTCTCTGATGTGGAAAAGCTCTGCCAGCGAGTGATGATTATCGATCATGGGCGGCTGCTCTACGATGGCAATCTGGCTACGCTGCAGGATCGCTTTGGTGGCAAGCGAGAGCTGCTCGTTGATCTGGCCGAGGCATATGCCAGTGTTGAAATCGACGGGGCAACGGTGGTCGACCGGCACGATCTGCGGGTGACCTATCAATTTGAACGCAGCGAGCTTTCCGCCTCGGAGCTAATCGGCCGCATCTCGGCCCGCTTCCGCATTCAGGATCTGAGCGTGCGCGAGCCAGAGATTGAAGCGACCATTCGTCGCATCTACGAAGAGCGACTGCTAGACGAAGCGTAGTCAGAGCGCATTCGTTCCATCCCGGCTAGCGCAGCCCCGGCGGAATCCGTTCATTCTCTTCCACCAGCGCGCAGAGTCGCGCCAGATTCTCCACATCGTCTTTCAAATCTTCGTCTTTGGGTGTTTCCAACAACATGCCAATACCATCCCAGCGCGGGTCGTTGATGATGTGATGGAAACCAGCCACCCCAATCTCACCTTGACCAATATGCTCGTGGCGATCCAGGTGGCTGGCCAATGCGCCCTTGCTGTCGTTGAAGTGCCAACAGCCCACGGTTGCCAACCCAATCTCCGCTTCAAGCTCATCCATGAACGCGGCATAGCCTTCGGCCGTGCGCAACTCGTAGCCAGCGGCAAATGCATGGCACGTGTCCACGCAAACACCCACACGTGTTTTGTCTTCGACCGCGTCGATGATGCGGCGCAATTCGCCGAAGTTGCTCCCCACCACAGTACCTTGTCCGGCCATCAATTCGAGCAGCGTCATGGTCTCCGCGGCTTCTGGCGTCTGTTCGTGGGTCTGGTTCAGTGCCGCGGCAATGCGGGCGATCCCTGCGTCAACGCCACTCTTGACGTGCGCGCCGGGGTGCAGCACCACATGTTGCACGCCATAGGCGTGGGCCCGCTGCAGTTCATCGGCGTGCGCGCGTTGGCTCTTCTCCCACAGATCATCTTTCGGGCTAGCCAGATTGATCAAATAGCTGGCGTGGCTCACCGCGTATTCGATGCCCTGCTTGGGCATCTCCTCGTGCCAACGGGCAACATCGGCTTCATCGATGGCGGGGCCTTTCCACTGGCGGTTATTTTTGGTAAAGATCTGCACGGCATTGCTGCCAATTGAACTGGCCCGATCCAACGCCTGGCTCACGCCGCCGGCAATGGACATGTGCGCGCCAAATTTTAGTACACCCATTGATTGCTCCTGCCTATCCTGGTTGACGCTGAAATAATTGGGAATGCGGGCATGGTTCAACGCAGCCGCATGCACCGTTACTATACACTCTCTATAAGCTCTATGGTAGGGGGGATGGGAATATTCGTCAATTCTATGCGCTGCCGGGGTTTCAGGTGATACAACTGAACCGTGTCAGCGAATGACTACGGAAATGAGTACAGTGCACGGGAGAGGTTGGCGCAGAATGATCAATGGCTGCTATAATCAACAGCAACATATGACGATTTCCACCTGCCGGTGAGTGCAGTTGGTTGCACGAGAAGGAGTTCTCTTTGTTACTTGCGTTTGATACAGCCACAACCACCGCGTCCATTGCACTTTATGATCGGGCAAACCAACAGCTGGTTGCAGAATATACGTGGGAGGCACGCCGCCGCCAAACCCAGGATTTGCTCGTGACCGCGCAGCAACTTCTCCAGCAATCAGCGCTATCTACAGATGCGATCAGCGCGCTGGCTGTTACCACCGGTCCGGGCAGCTTTACCGGCGTACGCATTGGCATTAGCACCGTGAAGGGCATTGGCTTGGGTCTCCCCGCGCGGCCAGCGGTAATTGGGATCCCCACGCTGGCTGTGACCGCGGCACCGTGGCTGGACCTGTTGCAGCGAACGCAATCTGCTGGCCTGCTCTGCCCGTTTATTCACGCGGGGCGCAAACGATACAACTGGTGCTTTTTCGAGCCAGACGCGCTGCTCTGGTGCCCCACAGCAACCGATCACCAGGGCGGTCCACTCGCCGATTTGGTCGCCGCGCTCGCGACCAAAGCCCCACAACCGATCTGGGTGGCCGGGGAAGATGATGCCGCTTTGGTGGAAGCCATGGCATCCCTGCCCCACGTCGTGCTGATCGATGCCGTGAGCAGTTGGCGGCGGGCCGGTCAATTGGCGCGGCTGGCGAATCGCCACCTGACCGTGGGGCACAGCGATGATCTTGCCACGCTGCAACCGCTCTATCTGCGCAACCCCTGAGCAGCATCTACGCGTCACACAGGCTTCACTACACGATAGAGTCACGATGGGGACACGATAGGCGATCAAACCGGGTGCCCCAGAAAGGAAGAGACGCATGGCTCGTTCTGACCTACCGGAGAGCAATCGCGCAACCCACAATGAGCGCGCCGGTTTCAGCGGTCCCAAGCTATGGCTACATCTGGAAGGGTTGGCAGTGCTCGTTGCCGCGGTGTTGCTCTATGCGCAAACAGAATGGAGTTGGTGGCTCTTTGCCGCGCTCATTCTTGCCCCCGATCTGGCAATGCTCGGCTATCTGGTCAACAGCCACGTGGGCAGCCTGCTCTACAACGCTCTACATAACTATGTGTTGGCGTTGGCGCTACTGGGGCTCGGCACACTTGGATCGGTTCCCCTGTTGTATGCCATTGGCCTCATTTTGTTGGCACACATTGGCATGGATCGACTGGTGGGCTATGGGCTGAAATATGGCGATCGCTTTCAGCACACCCACTTGGATGAGGTGTAATCCGCCTCGTGTCTCCAGCACATCATCCGTGCCTCCAGTAAAAATGGGACGCGGCACTACCCGTCAATCGGCAGCTTTGGGCCGCGGGTGGTGCGCACTTGGATCGTGCAGTCGAGCGGTGTGAAAAAGGTCAGCAGCACGCGCACGTGATCTGGGGCGGCTTCGGCCTCGCGCAGTTGCCACATGCCGTGTGTAATGTGGCCAGGCCCCAGATGAATCACATCCGCGCCGTAGCGCATTGCACCCCACCCCCGCTTCAGGAAAATTGTCTGTCCCGCGCTGGTCATCACTCGATTGTCGGCTGTCTCCCAAATGCCACCCGCGGGAAAGTCAAACGCAATTTGCGTGGCAACCTGATCCGTTCCCTGCAGCGTTTGGAAGTGCAGATCAAAGCCGGGGCCGTGGCTACTTTCGCCAACCTCTGTCACGGTGAGGGTGGTAACGGCATGGGGCAACCAGCGTAGCTCGCGCTCGGCCAGCCGCTCGTTCCATTCCGCTGGCGGTACGGGACGCCCCAATGGCAGCTCGTAGGCGGGCCGGCGAGGATTGGTGCGCCCTTCTGAGCGCAACACCAGTTTCGCGTCGGTATAGTGCATCTCCTCGGCCAGAAAACGCCCGGTATATTGACCGAAATAGGTCTGGCTCATCTTGACGCTGCTCAACTCAGCTTGCCCACTGGTCAGGGTCAACAGCCGTGTTACGCCGCGAAAGAAGGTTGCGCTCAACGGGCCACGGCGGACGCGATGAATGCCGTTGAGCGGGAAGTGGCGCACGTACTCATCGGGCAAGGCGGGCGCCACCGCTGCCACGGCACCGTACTTGAGCAACACGTAGGCAAGCCAGCCAATGTGGGTGATCCGGTCATTGCTCTCGACGTGCGACTGAGCCAGAAAGTGGGACCAGAGTGCGGCTGCGCTCTGCAGGTAACGCTGATTGGCGTGTAGTTGGTGGCTCCAGAGCAGATAGGGGACCAAGCCCAAGGCCACGTGGCGCGTGCCATAATCCTGACGACGCGAGATCCCCGTCTCCGCGGTGCCATCGGCATGTAACAGGTGCAGGTCTGTCTCCAGGTTCCGATCAACCGCCTGCCACGCTTCGTCCAGATCCAGCTGCTCATAGATCAAGAGCAGCGAGCGATTGTTCACCGCGTCGTAAACACCGATGCTGCGTTCAAGAAACATCCCTTCGTCATCAATATCCACCGTCTCGGCCAGATAGCGCTCCACCACTGCCTGCACCTGGAGATCGGGGAAGAGCGCGTGGGCTTGCAGCAGCGCCGCGGTGATTACCCACCGGTGATTGGGCGTGTGAAAGCCACCACGCAACATACCGGGAACAGCCTCGCGCACAAAAGTCTCAATCTTGGCCAACAGTGATTGCCAACCCGGCGGATCGAGCGCTTGGACGCGTGCCAATTCCAGGAGGGTGCAAAGCTCTTGCACGGCAAATGCCGTATCGGGAGCGGAATCGATGTTAACCGAGATGAGGTCGATCAACCCGCTGGGCCGACGGCTGCGCAACAGGTAGTCCGCCGCATCATTTGCCTGGGCCAGCAGTGCTTCATCGGGCGGCACACCGGCCAACGCGCTGGCCAGGGTCAGGTAGCCACAAAAGGTGATGAAGATGCCCGTTGCGCGCGGATTGGCAATGCCATCCGCTGATTGATAGATGCCACCGTGGTCGGGCGCGGCGGGCTCATTGATCTGCCAGGAACGTTGGGTCTGAACGTGCGTGGTCAGCAGTTGTTGTACGGTTGCCAGGGAAAAGGACGCGGACATAGTTTGCCTTCTAGCGATTTATCTGGGAATGGGGCTGAACGGTGAGTGACTGCTTCCGCTCATGTGCCAGACGTGATTTTGGTGGACCGCGTTCCCATGGTGCGGATGGCTTGAAAACGGCAGATTTTTGCGTGGTCTACCAAAGGGGTAGCAGTACCGTTTTCAAACGGAGTACACTACAGTCGCACGAGTCAATTCACTCTGCTGGTAGGAGAGCCTATTCTCCGTGGCCATTGGTGCTAAAGCGATAGCCAACGCCGCGCACGGTTTTGAGGAAAACGGGGTTCGATGGATCAGCTTCGATCCGCTCGCGCAGCCAACGGATGTGGACATCGAGCGTGCGGGTATCATCCAAATAGGAAGTTTCCCAGACGTTCTCCATGATCTTGCTGCGTTTAACCACCTGATCATGTTGTAACATAAAGAGCTTCAACAGGGCACACTGTTTCGGGGTCATCGTGTATTGCCCATTGGGTGTGGTTACGGTGCGGTTGGCAATGTTGAGCACGATGGGTCCATGTTGCAGCTCGTGCTCTGTGTGCTTGCGCCCCAGGGTGCAGATCAAGGTTGCGATCTCTTCATCGACAAAGGGCAGCTTGATGTGGCCATCAAACGCAGCGCTTTGGGCAGGTAGTTTTGCGGCCAAGGCCAGGATGGCGGCAGTGGGCAGGCGATAGCGGATGATCTCGCAGAACCGTTGGCGGCTCGTTGGCTTCTGTTCCAGCTCCACAATGACCACCGCTGGTGGCTGTGTACGGATCAATTGCAGCGCCGCCTTCTGATTGGTTACGCTCGAAAAGAGCACCGCGGGCCACTCTGGGCGCGTGGATTTTTTTGCGCGCCGACTGCTGCCGCGTTCCGGCCGCGCTGTTCCGATTTGATTTTGTCGTTCGAATAGTGTTTGCAGGTAGTCAGCAAACTGCGCTTTCCGCCCCACATACAAGATCCGAAGTCGAGTTGAATCAGCCATTGGACGCCATTGTTGTTGCACAGGTGACAGGAAGAGAGGGGAGTAAAATAGTTGCCGGATAATCCGCAATTGACGATTCCGCCGGAGCAAGGCGGGGTGCTGTCTCCCGTTCTCCATGCCCGCAAATTCCGACGGTTGCCGCCGTTCATGTGATGATCCAGTGAACGGCTGGATCAACAACTATGAGAATAATCTCTTGTGTTACCTGCGCGAGGATGAATGAGGGTTCTTCATTATACTTGATGTTACAAGAATTGCCAATCAAAAAATTCGGGCAGTCTCTCCGCGTTGCTGAGATACAATTATATGCTGTTTGGCATATTCTGACTGGCATGTTCTGCTTGGCAGTACACTGCGGGGTTGCACACGTCGGAGCAACATTATGTCAGCAGGAATCCCAGCGCGAACAGCGGTAGCAGAATAGAATCCGTGTCTACACCGAGGGCAGACACGGATTGGTGGAACGTAGGGAGCCACGAGAACGGGGCAATCATGTTCCCCAAGCGGTTAGACCTTCAGCGCATCCAACTCATCGATCATGCCACGGATGACATCGAAACCTCCCTGCCAGAAAGATTGGTCGGTAATATTGATGTTGGCCTCTTGCAAGATCGCCTCTGGACGGGCCGAGCCCCCATAGGCCAGCAACTTCATGTATCCTGGCTTGAACGCATCCCCCTCTTCCTGATAGCGGCGGTAGAGCGAAAGCACCAGGAGTTGACCAAAGCTATAGGCATAGCAATAGAAGGGCGTTTGGTAGATGTGAGGGATACTGATCCACTCGTACTGAAATTCGGGCGCGATCTCCAGGCTATCGCCAAATTGCTCGCGCAAGTTGTCCATATACAGACCATGCAATTCTTCGGGGGACCGGTTGGCCATGATGGCGTCGTGGGCGGTGCGCTCGAAATGGACAAAGTAGGCCTGACGCATGACTGTGGCATACATGTCATCGACGGAAGCGGCCAACAGCTCGCGACGCACCAGCGGATCTTGCTCTTCAGCCAGCAATCGTTCCGTCAACAGAATCTCGGCAAAGACCGAAGCAGTCTCGGCCAGTGGCAACGTGGGATGTTGCGTAAAGACGGGGTGTTGCTCGGCCAACATGCTGTGAATGGCATGACCAAGCTCGTGGGCGAGGGTTGCCACATCGCGCACGCGGCCCGTGTAGTTCATGAGCACCCAGGGCGTCAGGCTCGGTAAGACTGTGGCACAGAATGCGCCTCCCCGTTTCCCTTTGCGCACTTCGCTATCAATGTGATTGTCGCGGAAGACCCGTTCGGCCTTTTGCGCAATTGTCGGGTGAAAACGGCGGAAGGTATCGAGCACCATGGTGACAGCGTCGTTGTAGTCAACCTTGCGATCCGATGCGGCCAATGGGGCATAGATATCGTAGCGGCGGAGCTTGTCCATGCCCAACCAGCCCGCCTTGAGCTTGAAATAGCGTTGGAAGATGCCGACATTCTCGCGGGCCACTGTCAAGAGTGCGTCAACGGCAGCATCGGGAATATCATTGGCAACGTTGCGTACGGCAATGGGTGAATCATAGTGGCGCAAGCCCACGTGTTCGTTGTGCCAATCGCGTACTCGGTTCACGTAGATCTGAGAGAGGATGTTGGAATCGTCGCTGTAGACGCGGTAAAGTTCTTTGTACGCGGCCTCGCGCAGCTCGGGCTGACGCGATTGGGCATAGCCCATGAGGGCATCGCGCGTCAATGTTTCGCGCTTGCCATCCACCTCGATGGTGAATTCAAAGCGATTGGTGATCATTGAGTAGAGGGTCAACACCGCGCTGATCCCGTTGGCATCCTTGGTGTTGATGACCTGCTCCGAACGTTCATCCAGGGTATAGGGTTTTGTGCGCCGCAGATCATCGAGATAGTGATGTTGATCCGGAAATTTTTCGGGGTTGGGCAACAGGGCGTTGGCCTCATCATCGTCCAATCCCTTCCACCACAGATCAAAGAAGAGGGTGCGGTTCTGAATACCGGTCATCACCTGTTGCATGCGATTGCGATAGGTTAGGGCGGCCGATGACTGTGTATCTGCGGAAAACCAGAGGCTGCCATAGGCACCCACTCGATAGATATCCTCGATCAGCTGCTCATATTGCGCCATGATCGCCAGCAGTTGCTCTGGTTCCATCTCGGGGTCTAGCTGGGTGCGCACTGCCTCAAACGCTTTCACCTGTTCTTCCAGACTATCCATTCGCGCCTGGATCGTCTCCTCCGTCGGTTCCGGCAACAGCTCGGAAAGATCCCAACCAGAAAGTTCGTATATTGGTTTTTCAGCTACCCCAACACTCATCATTTACGTCCTTTTCTACCCATCAATGCGTAGCATTTTTTGCATGGCATACAGAGCAAACGGCATTGTCTGCTTTTGCGAAAGCTCCCGCTCCAGCGCTGGAGCGGGAGCAACAACTTTGCGTTTCTACTCCTCGCTGGCCAGGCGGCGCAACACCGTCTGCAAAATACCACCGTTTTTGTAGTAGTTGATCTCCACCGGTGTATCGATCCGGCTAATGGCCTTGAATTCAGTCACGGCACCACTCTCTGCGGTAGCGCGTACTGTGTACTCCTGGCCGGGGACCATATCGTCGCTCAGGCCGAGCACGTCAAAGGTTTCAAAGCCACTCAATCCCAGGCTCTCTGCGCTCTGGCCATTGGCGAACTGCAGCGGCAGCACGCCCATCCCCACCAGGTTGCTGCGATGAATTCGCTCGTAGCTCTCCGCGATTACCGCGCGCACCCCTTGCAGTTGCACACCTTTGGCCGCCCAGTCGCGGCTGGATCCCGTCCCATATTCCTTGCCAGCCAGCACGATCAGTGGTGTGCCATCATCAATGTACCGCATGGCCGCGTCGTAGATCGACATCTTCTCCATCTCGGGGATATAGACCGTGTAGCCGCCCTCATCGCCATCCAGCATCTGATTTTTGATGCGGATGTTGGCAAAGGTTCCGCGCATCATCACTTCGTGATTGCCGCGACGGCTGCCATAGCTGTTCCACTCGGAACGGGGCACCCCATGATTTTCGAGATAGCGACCGGCGGGGCTATCCTTGGCAATGTTCCCGGCGGGGCTAATGTGATCGGTGGTGGTGCTATCGGGCATGACAGCCAACACGCGGGCACCGACGATGGGCTGCACCGGCTGCAATTCACGCTCAATATCAAAGAAGGGCGGGCGTTTCACATAGGTGCTCTTCTCGTCCCAGTTAAAGAGTTCACCACCGGCGACCGGGATCTGGTTGAACTCTTCATTGCCATCAAAGACATTCGCATATTGCTCGCGGTACATCTCGGGCTTCAAGCTGCGCCGGATCGCGCTCTGTACTTCGTCCTGGCTCGGCCAAATATCGCTGAGATAGACGGGCTGCCCGTTGGGATCGATGCCAAGCGGCTCGTTATCTAGATCAATGTCGACCGTCCCCGCAATGGCATAGGCGACAACCAGTGGCGGTGAGGCAAGGAAGTTGGCCCGCACATCGGGGCTGACGCGCCCTTCAAAATTGCGGTTGCCGCTGAGCACCGATGCCGCAACCAGATCGCCTTCATGGACGGCCTGGCTCACATGTTCTGGCAGCGGACCGCTGTTGCCGATGCATGTGGTGCAGCCATAGCCAACGGTGTGGAAGTTGAGCGCTTCCAGATAGGGCACCAAGCCGCTCTCTTCCAGATATTTGGTTACGACCTTGCTGCCGGGGGCGAGACTGGTCTTCACCCATGGCTTGACATCCAGGCCCCGTTCCACGGCCTTTTTCGCCAAGAGACCCGCGCCAACCATGACGCTGGGATTGCTCGTATTGGTGCAAGATGTAATCGCGGCAATGACCACGCTGCCGTGACGCAGATCAAAGACCTGGCCATCATGCTGCACCGTCACCTTGGCATCTACCTCTGATGCTTCTAGCCCAAAGCCCTTGGGGCCAACGGGGGCAGTCAGGCTGGCTTGCCAATCGGCCTTCATGTTGTCGAGATCAATGCGATCCTGTGGGCGTTTGGGGCCAGCGAGCGCCGGCTTCACCGTGCTCATGTCCAGCTCCAGCGTATCGCTAAAGGTCGGCTCGACGGTGTTGGCATCGTGGAAGAGACCCTGCTCCTTGCAATAGCGCTCCACCAACTCCACCTGTTCTTCTGTGCGTCCGGTGCCGATCATATAGCGCAGCGTCTCTTCATCGATGGGGAAAAAGCCGGTTGTTGCGCCATATTCTGGGGCCATGTTGGCAATGGTGGCACGGTCGGGCAGGCTCAGCTTGGCGAGGCCAGGGCCATAGAACTCGACAAACTTACCCACCACACCTTTTGCCCGCAACATTTCGGTGACGCGCAAGACCAGATCGGTGGCGGTTGCGCCCTCGGGCAGCGCTCCCGTCAACTTGAAGCCAACCACTTCTGGCAAGAGCATGTAAATGGGTTGACCCAGCATGACAGCTTCGGCTTCAATACCACCCACACCCCAACCGAGCACGCCGAGACCATTGATCATGGTGGTGTGGCTATCGGTGCCCACCAACGAATCGGGGTAGGCAATGGGCAGCCCGTTGTACGGTGTGGCATGCACACCGGGCGCGAGATATTCGAGATTGACTTGATGGACGATTCCGGTGGCGGGGGGAACAACGCGGAAATTATCAAATGCGTCCTGGCCCCACTTCAAGAATTCATAGCGCTCGCGGTTGCGTTCAAATTCACGTTCTGCGTTGTACATCAACGCAAAGATGCTACCAAAGCGATCGATTTGCACCGAATGATCGATCACCAGATCAACAGGCACCAGCGGGTTGACCTTCTTGGGATCCCCCCCCAAATTGGCCATGGAGTTGCGCAACGCAGCCAAATCGACAACACTGGGAACGCCGGTAAAATCCTGTAGCACCACGCGGGCTGGTTTAAAGGGAATTTCAACTTTGCCCGCCGTGTCCGGTCCCCAATTCGCAATGGTTTCAACTGCTTCCTTGGTGATCTCGAAACCGTCGGCCTGGCGCAGTGCAGCTTCGAGCAACACACGGATGGAAAAAGGCAGGCGTTCGATCTCAACGCCTGTTCCCTTCTTTAACGCGGCGAGACGGAAGATCACGGCCTCACCGCTACCGGTATCAAATGTGTCCTTGGCCTGGAAAAAATCCTGGACAGCCATTGTAAATCCTTTCCCTATGGTAATTGCTTGCCTGTTTCTCATGTCGCTGGACTGAACAGAAACGCTATGAACAGAAACGCAATCAGTATTCAAATTAATTACTATTCAAATGTGTTGCAAGTACAAACAGGTAGCACACGGGCTCGAGGGAGATTGCGGGAGCATTATCTGTGTGGCGCAGGCTCTGCTCTTCAACACTGGTAACATTCAACAGGCAATATCAATCCGTTCGCCCGACAGTTGCAACGAGCGAACAGATATAAAATAATCTATGCTATCATCATACCAGTTTTTTAGGGAAAGCTGTAAAACCGTAGTCGGTTTTGGGAGAAATGCAAGCGTTGGCGCTTGTTGCCAAAGTGCCGTTTGTTCCGCATGCTATTTGCCCAGCACATAGACCATTGGCATCAATTTGCCGAGCATCTGATAGATCCCCCAGTAACAGTTGGCCAATTCGATTTCATAGATCGTGCGGCCGAGTTTGTCAATGTAGTGGCTGCGACAGCGGCGGAGACGGGCCAAGTGCAGCAGCTGCTGCGAGGTAGTGTGGGTGCCATCTTCTTCCCAGGCTTCGCGCCATTCACTGCCAATGGCATCCTTTTGCAAAATTGTGAAGCCCACCCGCTTGGCAGTCTCTTCAAAATAGGGAATGGACATATTCGCGGGGACAATGGCCAGCGGAGGATAGAGACGGATCGCTTCGGTTGGCTCGAGCAGATCGGTGGCAAAGGTCTGATAGACCACCATTTTGCCCCCAGATCGCAACACCCGAAAACATTCGAGCAGGCCATCACGTAAATCAGGCACGTGATTCAACATATCGCGCGACCAAATGTATTCAAAGCGACTGGCCGAAAAAGGCAACAGTTCGATCTTGCCATGCTGTATCGATATCTGATCATCAAGTTGGCGTTCGGCAATGGTGGCCATTGCACGGTGAATGTGATCATCCACCGGATCCACACCGATGGCACGACAGTGGTAGCGTTCAACCAGAACACAGGTGTGCCTGGCATCCCGACAGCCAATGTCCAACAGCCAATGGCCGGAACGCAAGCCCAGCTCCCCCATTTTGTCGTGCAGCATGGTGGCGGCGCGGGGATGCAACGACCGGTCGAGCACGGCATCTATTTCTGCCGTGGAAAGTTCCGGATCACGATAGATATCATCTACAGACAGGTAGAGGGGGGTCTCCAAAATGATGTACCCTTTCTGAGCGCCACACCCATTCGTGTAAGTACAATTTGCCAAGTTATTGGTGAATAGAACCCGCTATTACACGAGGGTCACTCCCTAATCTTTGGTCAAACTGTACTTATGTTCTGTTAGTGTATGTTCTGTTAGTGTATGTTCTGTGTACAAAACCTGGTAGATTTTACGAGCAGGATTTGCGTGGCAGCGGCCGAGTTGGTCCATTAGCATCATCTACAACATTGCCCACCAAAGTATCGCCCACAAAACCATACGCGTGGGAGACGATATAGAGGGGCCGCCCTTTTACTTCATCGTAGATGCGGCCAAGGTATTCCCCGATGATCCCCAGGACAATCAGTTGGATTCCACCGAGAAAGAGCACGCTGACCAAGGTCGTGGCCTGCCCCAGGAAGAAGTTGTTGCCTGACAGGCGCAGAACGACTGTGAGCAGAATGCCAACGAGGCTGACAAGGGCCAAACCAAAGCCCAGGTAAGTGGCGAGCTGCAGCGGCAGATAGCTAAAGCCCGTGATTGCGGTCATGGCCAGACGCACCATCTTCTGCAGCGGGTAGTGGGTCTCGCCAGCATAGCGCTCTGCTCGTTCGTACTCTACACCGATCTGTCGGAACCCGACCCAACTGCTGAGGCCGCGCATGAAGCGATGCTTCTCGCGCAGCTGGCGCATGGCCTGTACCACCCGCCGGTCCATCAGACGGAAATCGCCAGTGTCCAGTGGGATTTCCACATCAGTGATGCTGCGCAGCAGGCGATAAAAGAGCTTTGCTGTCCACAATTTAAAGATCGTTTCCCCCTCGCGCTTGGCACGCATGGCATAAACGACCTCGTAGCCGGCACGCCACTGCTCGATCATCTGGAGCACCACTTCGGGTGGATCCTGCAGATCAGCATCCATTACAATCACGGCGTCGCCTTCCGCGAAATCGGTACCAGCCGTGATAGCTACCTGATGACCAAAATTGCGGCTGAAGTCAATCACCTTAACGCGCGAATCCTGCTCGTGGAGCTCAATCAACAATGCAAGCGAGCGATCCTGGCTACCGTCGTTGATACAGACTAGCTCCCACGGCTCGCCGGTGGAGTTCATTACATCGGCGACGCGCCGGTACAGTTCTGGAATTACCATCTCCTCATTCCAGATTGGGATTACCATGGAAAAAACGGGGTGGGTTTGTTGGGCAGTCATGGCGATATCGTACTTCAAAAGGAAAGGTTGGTCAAGCGAATTATTTGCTGATTCCCCTTTGCAAGCTTTCTGTAAGAAAACTATCGGTCAGCGCACTCACCTTCACACAGATCAACGCTCATATCAACATCTATTGATATCAATGTCTACATGACACTGTCGCAGCACAATCGATCCCCACGTTGATTGGCACGCCGTACCCCGCACCTGTGTGGGACGGCACCGACCAATGCAACCTTTCCATGCGGGGTGCGTACTGTCGTGTACTGCTCGATCATGCTGACCAACCTGAGGTAGAGAGTGTGTCAAAAACTGTACCTTGCTGCACACCGGTTCACATTGACGCCTGCTGTTGAGAGTGCTAGACTTCGAGACAAGTTGAGAACTGCATGCTAGCAGATTAGGTGAATGGTATTTCTCGTGAAGAAAGGCGTTGAACTCTCTTGTCTCCCTCGCAGATGCTGCCGGTGCTCTCCGGCACAGATTTGGCCGGTAGTCGGCCGCTCTTTCCGCCACTGCCGGGCAGCACGCTGGCAACGAGCACGGGTCTGTCATCATTACGTAAAAAGCAGTTGGTCTTTAATCGGCTTTCACATCCGGGGCAGGTCCACGTCTACAGCGCAGAGTGCAATGCTGGCGAACGGTTGCGGGTACAAAGCTATGTTCCCGTGCTACCCGCCGGCGGCGCGGTAATGCCTGCTTGTGCCGTGGTTGCCCAAAGCTTACCCTACAGCGCAGACATCCAGAAGCTGCCTCTTGAGCTACCGGCAGGGTACAGCGCAGTGGTGGCACCTCCACCCGGCAGATTGCAGATGCCCGTGCAGGATCTGTTGACGCGGGTCCAATACTATCCCGGCCCCTTGATCGACACCCGGACATTGGTCAGTGGTCGCTGTTATGTGCTGGTTTGGAGCCCCAACAACCAGATGGGCAAATATGCACTACAAGTGGGCAGCAGTTGGCCTTGGCGCTGGAGCTATTGGCTGCAACTGCCTCGCTATTGGTGGCAGATCCGCGGGTGGTTTGGCCACAGCCGTGCCGCGGCTTATGGTGTTGTGGCCGGGCTGCTGCTGGCCAGCTTGATCGCCTTTGGCATTCGCAGCAGGAAACGGTCGTAGAGAATGAATCAGATCGAGGATCTATGAGAATTATTCTATATCTTGGCAAAGGCGGCGTTGGTAAAACGACCGTCGCAGCAGCTTCTGCATTGCGCAGCGCCCAATTGGGCTATCGCACATTGGTCGTCAGCACCGACATTGCTCACAGTTTGGCAGATAGTTTGGACACTCCCCTGACTAGCCAGCCCACTGAAATCGCTGAGAATCTCTTTGCCCAGGAGATCAACGTCCTGGAAGAGATCCGGGAACATTGGGGCGAAATGCAAGGCTACGTGGGTAACCTGTTGCGCCGCAAGGGGATGAGCAAAACACTGGCCGAAGAGATGGCGGTCATCCCCGGCATGGAAGAGGTGGTGAGCCTGTTGCACATCAACAAACAGGCCAAGGAAGGCAACTTCGACCGAGTCATTGTCGATGCGGCCCCCACCGGCGAAACCATGCGCTTGTTGACGATGCCCGAGAGCTTTCAGTGGTACGTGGGTCGTTTTTCAGGCTGGGGCGACACCACCATGCGCATGATCGGTGGGTTGTTGCGCAAGGCAGCGCCCGACAAGGATCCGTTTGCTGGATTGGAGCAGCTGGTGGAGGGGGTGAAAGAGCTGCAAAAAGTGCTGGTTGATCCTGAAATCACCAGCTACCGCGTGGTAATCAACCCTGAGAAGATGGTCATCAAGGAAGGTGCCCGTGCCGTCACCTACCTTTCGCTCTTTGGCTATCCCGTGGATGCAGTGGTCGTCAATCGCATCCTGCCGGGCATTGTCAGCCCCAATGCCGGCGAAGCAATTTTGGCCAAACCAAGTTCTGACCCCTATTTGCGCCACCTGCAGGAGATTCAAGTGCGCTACCTGGCTGAAATCGGACGCGATTTTTACCCGTTGCCAATTCTGCAGGCAGATTGGTTTGATCAAGAGATGGTGGGGCTAGAACAGCTAGATAAATTGGCGACAACGCTCTTTGCCAAAAGTGATCCCGGCGAAATACTCTTTGTGGGTCGCAGCCAGGAAATTCTGGAAGAGGGGGAGGACTATGTGTTACAATTACCGCTGCCACATGTGGAGCTGAGCAAAGTTCGAATGACCAAGCGGGGAGATGAACTCTTTATCAGCATTGGAAATTTCAAACGCGAACTGCTATTGCCTTCTGTGTTGGCCCAGCGCGATGCCGGTGGAGCCGTCTTTAGCGACGGGATATTGCAGGTACGCTTTCCTCCAATGCCTGCACCGGCCTGACGCGACGCCAAATGCGGTAGAGAAGTGATGTGGTAGAGAAGTGATGCGGTAGACATGTGAAGAATCTCAGCGCTGGCTCCAGTGAACATGCGTCACATCAGTCAGGTAGATTTAACAAGATTTAACAGCAAAGCGGATTCAACAACAAGCGGACCAACAACCTGTGCAGCTTTTAAAGAACTCTTTACTCTTCAGCCTCGGCACGGCCATTGGCAATCAAATTACCATGCGTGTGGCTTGTCAGCGCCATCCCTATCCAATGCCCCACCAGTTTGCAGCCGCGTTGGATCACCCCTTGCGCCTGCGCTACCGAAACCCGGTGGAGACGCTGGGGGACATTGGCTTTGTCGCGGGGATGACTGTGCTGGATATGGGTTGCGGCACCGGCACCTTTACCCTGGAAATGGCGCGCATGGTTGGCCCCGATGGTACGGTTCATGCGGTCGATCTGCAAGAGCCGCTGTTGCAACGGGCGGCTGCACGGGTGGAGAGAGCGGTTATCCCCGCAACGGTCCATTTTCACCACAGTGGCGCCCACACGCTACCACTCGAACGCAGCACGGTCGATCTGGCCGTGGTCATTGCCACCCTCGCCGAAATTCCCAACGCGGCTTTGGCCCTGAGCGAATTGCGCCGGGTGATCAAGCCGAGCGGCCGGTTGGCGATCAGCGAGGAATTACCCGATCCTGCCTACGTACTTCCCCAGGTGACGCGCCGGCGGGCCGAAGCCGCCGGCTTCAGCTTCATCAGACAACTCGGCACACCATTTTGCTACACGCAAATCTATCAAAACCAGAAGGATGATACTGTGGTTGACGGTTGGGCCACCCAGGTACACGATCCTGTCTAAAGAATGGTTGGGCAGCCCTCACACCGCACGCGCGGCGTCATGCAGTTGCTGTGATGGCAACGTTTGTAAAACCGCAGCATTCATGACGAGTGTTGGCTGCAAAGACCTTTTGCCGTAAATCCCACGCAGTACCTCTAAGCTACAACGAGATTTGAGTTGAACTATGTAGCTCGCTATCTACACAATAAATATTAGACAATAGGTTGCTCTGCATGGCCTATCCCTACAAGCTTACCCTCACCCAGATCTTTTTC
The DNA here is from genome assembly GCA_965228585.1 of Caldilineaceae bacterium. GTDB lineage: Bacteria > Chloroflexota > Anaerolineae > Caldilineales > Caldilineaceae > JAHBVH01. Next base: position 1,135,613 of record CBDDHX010000001.1, on the reverse strand, counting down.
TACCAGAGGTAGAGGTGGGGTCATCCCCCAGAGCGAGCAATTCCACCTTCTCGACTTGTGGGTAGAGCTAATAGAGAAAGCAAATAGAGCTTGCACCTTGCGGAGTGCGCATTCTCTAATGCGCACGTCCAGCGTTAGAGAACGCTGATTCCACAATTGTGCGACTTTTAAATGATTTATCTATAAGCCCTACAAACGGAAGTTGTTTCCACACGCTGGCCGCGCCACAATGTAAGTTACAGGACTGTGTAAGTTACACGACTCTGGAACCGATCTTCCTTCATTCTCAACATCCCCATGATAAACTCCAACATGAATTTAACCTTACCCTACTTATCTGAAGAATGTGCTGGTATCGGTGGCGTTTTGCGCGCAACACCAGAACATTTTGTTGTGGAAGAAGTACCGCTCTATGAGCCGTCTGGCGAAGGGCAGCATCTTTACATTAATTTGACCAAACGTGAGCTGACGACCAAAGATCTGCAGAAACGGATCGAGCGGCTCCTACAACTGGACCGCAATGCCGTGGGCTTTGCCGGGTTAAAGGATAAATTTGCCCGCACAACTCAGACCTTCAGCGTGCCCGTGCCACCAGAGAATGTGGCCGGGGCAAGAGCCGATGATGCGATTGTCGAGCGCCTAGCTGCCGAACTTCCGGTGGAAATTCACTGGGCGCGACGCCATGGCAATAAGCTGAAGCCGGGACATCTGTTGGGCAACCGCTTCCGGATCACCGTGACCGATCTGGATATACCAATGGCAGAAGCCCAGCACCGGGCCGAGCTGATTGCCGAGCAGATCCGTGGCCGTGGTCTGCCCAACTTTTTTGGCAGCCAACGCTTTGGTCACAATGGTGCAAATGTGGAAAAAGGCTGGGCGCTGTTGCATCACAAGCGGCGCGAACGCAACCCATGGTTGCGCAAATTTTTGATCTCAGCCTATCAAAGCTATCTGTGCAATCTCTATTTGGCTCACCGAATCAATGGCGGTATCTTCGATCAGCTGCTGTTGGGTGATGTGGCCAAAAAGCATGCGACGGGTGGCATGTTCGATGTGACTGATGTTGCCGCGGAACAACCGCGCTATGTCGCCCAAGAGATCAGCTTTACGGCGCCTCTTTTTGGTGCCAAAATGTGGGCGGCCAAGGAAGATGCGGGGGCAGTGGAAGCAGCGATTCAGGCCCAGGCCGAGGTAGATGCAGACGATTGGCGCAAGGTCAAGGTGAATGGCAGCAGGCGCTTTGGTCGCATTCTGCTCTCTGATCTCACGATCAAGCCGCGCCAGGCTCAACAGCAAGAGAGACAGGTTGCAGCGCCGGTTACTACATCCGGTACAACGTCAGGGCTGGAATTTAATTTTTCATTGCCCAAGGGCGCATTTGCAACTGTTCTATTGCGTGAGTTTATGAAGGTCGATCTGGCCGACGTCACAGGCGTCGACAGTGATACAGATTAGCAGAGAGGTTAGGTTCGTTGACATTTGGGCTTCTAACAGTGAAAAGCGGTCTCAACCGCTGACGGGGAAGTCGCTGACGCGGCTTTTCTCGACTACAGTGCGGTTGGCTTGCGAACGGTAGCTTTCCCGCTTGCCGGAACTACTGTTTTCAGACAGAGCCCACTTTAGAAGCGGAGTTTACTCCCGCGGATTTGAAACGTCAATGCAACCTGGCTCGTTCGTGCTTGGCTCCACGTGGATCGGCAGGGCGAGTAGTCGTCGTTATTTGTAGCAGTGTGATATTCTTGAGGTAGAACTACGCATGGCAAAACAATCTTCGTCATCAAATCAGAACAAGCGGTCCGCACACCACCGCTCCGAAGCACAACAGAATCTGCGTGCGGAAGCACAGCCGGAGCGACGAGAGCGTCGGCAGGGAATCCATCGAACAGGATCAGCCAACGCTCAGCAACGGACAAAGATCATGGAATTGTCACTTTTTCCACTTAAAAACGTTGTACTCTTTCCTGGCATGGTCCTGCCCCTACATATTTTCGAGCCACGCTATCGTGAGATGATCAATCGCTGTATTGATGAAGATTTGCCTTTTGGGGTCGTGTTGATTGAAGAAGGTGAAGAAGCGGGAGAGACGTCTGTGCCCCATCGAACGGGGACAACGGCACAAATTACCCGGGTTGAACAGATGGCAGACGGACGGATGAATGTCACCACCATGGGCATGGAACGCTTCGAAATTCAGGAGTTGCATCACGACCGTTCGTATCTGACAGCCACAGTAAAGATTCTGCCCACCGTCAATGGCAGCACCAAGCTGGCCACAGAAATGGCCCAGAAGATTCGCTCGAGGCTCGTCAAATATGTTGACTTGCTTTCCGAGATCAACGATACTGATCTTGCTCTGGATCGCCTGCCGGAAGACCCAATTTCGCTGGCATTTTTGATCGCCATTGCGCTGCAGGTTCCCGCCGAGGATAAGCAACAGACGCTCCTTTTGCAGAGTGTGCCAGAGATGTTGGCCCACGAGTACAATCTGCTCTCGAAAGAGATCGCTGTCCTCGACTACATGGCGCAAACTCAGATGGAAGTACAAGCCATGAATGGCGGGATCACCGGTGGAATATTCCCCAACTGATCCGCTTGTTAGTAGTTCACGAAATTAATATGATTTGGGTTTACGCAACTTATTGAGAAGAGCCATTATTGAGAAGAGCCAGCAAGCGCGTGGTCTGCTCTCCACTGATACGCTCTTCTCGGTGCGTAAGTCATGATGATGAAAAAGCTCCCCCGGTCAATCGGCCGGGGGATTTTTATTGCAGTTGACAGCTCCGTGGCCACTCACTATACTTGACTGTGCACAATGGAAATTGCCGCGCGAACGTTATTCTAGAGAACCAAACCAGAGAAGCAGAGACCAGAAAATTGAATCGTGACAAGGGGGGAGAGCAATGGTAGAGACTGATATGTATGAAGGCATGATCGCAGAAACCATGACGATGCCCGGTGCACAGGGAGATCTGATCAACGCTTACTTTGCCCGCCCGCTGGGGGCAGGCCCGTTTCCAGGAATGGTGATTGTGCATCACATGCCAGGTTGGGACGAATGGTACCGAGAAGCGGCCCGTCGCTTTGCCCACCACGGCTACGCCACCCTCTCACCCAATCTCTACTTTCGGGCTGGTCACGGCACCCCCGAAGATGTCGCGGCCAAGGTGCGTGCCGACGGCGGCGTGCCCGACGAACAGGCGGTGGGTGATCTCGTGGGTGCAATGCGCTATCTACGCTCACTGCCCTTCCTGAATGGCAAAGTCGCTATCTTTGGCACCTGTTCCGGTGGTCGACACGCCTTTCTCACCGCCTGCCGTTCAGACGAATTTGACGCGGTTATCGATTGTTGGGGAGGGCGGGTGGTTATGGCACCCGAGGATCTCAACGAGCGTTTCCCCGTTGCACCGATTGATCTCACCCAAAATCTCGGTGCACCGTTGCTCGGTCTCTTTGGCGAGGAAGATCATAGCCCAACGCCAGCCCAGGTTGCCCAACACGAAGCGGCATTGCAGGAGCATGGCAAAACGTTTGAGTTCCACATGTACCCCAACGCGGGCCACGGCTTCTTCTACTACAACCGCCCCGCCTATCGCCAGGCACAGGCAGTGGATGGCTGGGAAAAGATCTTTGCTTTTCTACACAAACATCTGAGCTAACGGCCAGCTGACCACAGCGTATGTGCCCGAATCGGCTGAGCGCCAGAATAGTTACCTGAACCCCAATCCGTCTGTTTGCGGTGCACTTCCCGGTTAGCCGTCTCTCTGTCGAAACAGAGAGAGCATGGATTCACCCGATTAACAAGCAAACCTTACCACGAGAAATGGAGCGATAGTACCATGTGCACCATGATTGTCCAGAAAGTTGCCGTCGAGGGAAGCGGCAAGGGTACGAGTGGCTGGTTTCCCGTTGAACAAGCCAACGTCTCCTACGATCATCCCTTTCACGTTGCGTTGGAACATGCCCTGAACATCGATTTTGTCAACGATGATCTTGGACCGGGCGCACGCGTGGCCGTTGAATTGAGCGAATCAGCAGCGCGTGAATTGGCGGCCACAATTCTGTCGGTGCTCGATCAGGCGGCAGCCGGTGGTCATCTCGAGAGTCAGATGGCTGATCGCACGGCTCAACCATCGACTTGATTCACCAACCCACAGCCGCCCCATCCATGCGCGGTTCACTGCCGCCCGCCAGTACCCCGGTGGCGGGATCGCGCGTGATGATCTGACCACCGCCAAAGGTAACATCGGTAATTCCGGCAACCGGCGCAAATCGGTGGCCCCGCTTGGTCAGCTCTGCCAGGAGCGTAAAGTCCCATCCTTCTTCAATCATGAGCAAGCCACCGGGCTGGGCAGCACCCATCAGCTGTTCGCCCATTCCCGCGGCCAGCGAGGCCAGCCGCCAACGGGGATAATCGAGCGCCTGTTGGGGGGTCATGCCCAGATCGACCAGGTGGCTCAATACCTGTAGATGCCCCTGGGGCTGCATGGCACCCCCCATCACCCCATAGCTAGCGTGGAGTTCGCCAGCAAATTCCCCTTGATGATAGACGGTCATGGCCGGAATGATGGTGTGATACGCGCGTTTGTTGGGCGCCAGTTCATTGGGGTGCCCAGGAATCAATGTAAAGTTTGCCCCGCGGTTCTGCAACACAACCCCCGTCCCCGGCACAACGAGCCCGCTGCCAAACGAAGCAGAAATACTGTTGATAAAACTACAGGCGTTGCCTTCGCCATCCACGACCGCCAGATAGGTGGTTTCGTTGCCGGTGGACAGCTCGCCAAAGCGGACTGCCGCATTGGCACGATCCATCTGAATCGCCTGCCGCCGCTGCACAGTGTAGGCCGCCCCGGTTAGCGTGGAGAGCGGCAGCGATACCTGTTCTGGATCAGCCACCCATTGCTGTGCATCGGCAAAGCCCAATCGCATACATTCAATCAGCGTGTGGAGCCGATCCGCTTCACTCATTGCCGCCAGATCAAACCCATTGGCCAGTTGCACGGCCAAAATGGCCGCCAATCCCTGGCCGTTGGGTGGGCATTCATAGAGCGTCACATCTCGGTAGCGAGCTTGCAGTGGCGTCTCCCAACTACTGCCGTGCGCAGCCAGATCGGCAGGGGTGAGCCAGCCGTGATATCGTTGCACGTGGTCGCAGAGCTGGCGGGCAAAGTCCCCTTGGTAAAAATAGTCTGGGCCTGATTCGGCAATGGCGCGCAGGGTGTTGGCCAACGTGGGCAGCATCATGAGTTCACCGGCCCTGGGAGCACGTCCATTGATCAGCAGTTCTGTAGCGCTCGCCTGGACAGGTCCCCATTCCAGGTGCTCACCATCCCCACCAGCAGCGCGTGTCAACTTACCAACACCGGCCCCCCACAGTGCAGCCACCAATTCGGTCACGGGGAAGCCGTGTGCGGCGGCGGCAATGGCGGGTTGCAACAGTTCACGCAGCGTCATGCGCCCGTGGCGTGCCAGCAGATCGTGCCACCCCGCTACAGTTCCCGGCACGGTAACTGTATGTCCACTCTGGCTGGGCATGGTCCGGTAGCCCTGCTCGCGCAGTTCCACGGCAGAGGTAGCCGCTCCCGACCGCCCAGAGCCGTTGAGTGCACTGACTTGTTTGGTTTTGGCATCCCAATAGAGGGCAAAACAGTCGCCGCCGATACCCGTCATCATCGGTTCAACGACATTCAGCATGGCCGCCGCCGCGACCGCGGCATCGGCAGCAGTGCCGCCAGCTTTCAAGATGTCCAGACCGGCTTGGGCAGCCAACGGTTGACTCGCGGCCACCATGCCGTGGGTGGCATAGACGGTGGCACGGCGCGAACGAAAGGTACTATGTGGCATGAATAGATTCCGTCTCACTCATGTGGTTCAGGTGCCTGTCAGCACCTTGTTGGATTGACTTTGTTGGATTGACTTTGTTGAATCGACTTTGTTGGGCTGTTGCCAGCAGATCAATCATTCAGTGGCTACACCCCTACGGTATCCGACTTATTGCCATTTGCAACGGATTCTATCCGAGCAAGCGACCGATCTTCATCGTTGCAGTGGTCTTGGATTGACGTTAACGACGGGCAGCTTCATGTTCAGGCAGGTAATCCACATCCTTGCGATCCCATACGGTTCGGCCATGTACGGCATGGATACCGACGAGTTGGCGGCGTTCAGGCGTGTTGGCCCAATCGATCAAGGCTTGTGGTGGCTTGCGCTCCTCCCACTTTTTCACCCAGAAGGGCATGTAACCATAGATCAACAATCGGCGGTCTCGATCGCTTACATTGGCGGTACCGGTGTGCCAAAGCGTTACATCCCACACCAACACATCACCGGCTTTGCCGATCATTTTCTGCAAGCCGGGCATCGTCTCCAGTGCATCGCCGGTGTACTCGTCGCGCGGTGGATTTTCATCGCGTCTGTGGCTACCCGGAACGACTGTAAAGCACCCCATGTCCTCAGTCTGGTCATCGAGGAAATAGAACGCCTTGGCCTTCAACACATATTGAGGATGGCGATAGGGTGGCCAATCCCGGTGCCAGGCCGTGTGGGCATTGGTGCCCGAATGGTGACAGTGGGCTACCATCTCCATTGTTTGCAAATTGGGTCCAACGACCTCCTTCAACAGCGGCATTACCAACGGATTTTCAGCAATGTCGAGAAAGAGCGAATCATGTTCATAGATGTTGCCCATCGTATGTGCATCGGGGCCGTGCCCATAGCCTCCTTGATAGACCCCACTCTCGACCATGGCCCGCCAAGCTGGCGCGGTTGCGGCCTGGATAGCGCCATAGGCTTCTCGCACCCGCTCCAAGCCAAATGGCTCGAGCGCATTTTCAATGAGTACATAACCTTGTTCACGAAACTGCGCCACCTGTGCAGCCAACAAGCCCTCCTGGCTTACAGACTTGTCGGCAGCGGTGGGAGCAGAATTGGTGGTAGCAGAATTGTCAAGAGTCGACATAAAGTTCTCTTCCTTGTCTACTGATTTAACTCAAGTTGCTACCTGCTATCTCTACACGAGAGTAATTGCGCAAAAAACAGCCCCCATCACGCGCCGAGAAAGCAACCGGGGAGCAACTTGGGTTATTGACGAGCTCGTTTATTTTTTTCCGAATATATCGATCAATGCCTGGTGCAGGAACTGAATTTTATCATTTCCAGAGAGCTTGCGCCTCCAGGCTGCTTATGCTATGATGCAGATGGGGACGGCCCTCTCCATTGTCGCCCCAACCAGCTTTTGGTAGCCATCACATACTTCGTCACATACTATAGTCACATACGTCGTCACACATGTCATCATATATCTCATAACAATTAGCTCATGGCAGTAATCGTTATATTTTTCATAATGAATATATGTCGTCACACATGTTGATCGCGCACTGATCATATTACTACTTTTTTCAAAATGATAGAAGTCGCCGAAATGGGATACACCCGAACTATGTCTGCACGCCGCCTACTCCTACTCACAGTCGCCATCATCCTCTTCCTTGCCGGTTGCACGCGCAGTCGTTCCACACCGGAACCGACCGCGCCGGTTGAGCCAGCTGTCGTGGTAGAGGCAGGCAGTGGCGGTGAAGACAGTAGTGGTGAACCGCTCGTCACCATCAACACACCGGCGGCACTTGCCACCCTGGCCGAAACACCGAGCCCCGAGTCGACCCCCACCCGTTCCACCATCAACTACACTGTGGAAGCAGGTGATACACTCTCTTCTGTTGCAGTGAAGTTCGGCGTGGAAATGGAGACAGTACGCCAGCTCAATCGGCTCTTCGACGACGCGCTCTATGTGGGGCAAATTCTGCAAATGCCTTACAGTGAAGGCATTACGGCAGAGGGACTTCCCACAGCCACCCCTGAACCTTATCGCTACGTGGTTGTCGAGGGAGATACGTTGGGAACCATTGCCGAAAATTTTGGCGTCAACACCGTTGCCATCATGGAAGTCAACGAAATGTCTGATCCAAACAGCCTCTTCGTGGGACAAGCGTTAATTATTCCCGGCCAAACGGCGCCGGTAGCCGCTGCACCACAGGCAGACACGGTGATCGGCAGCGAGATAGCAGGGGCCACGGCGACCCCTGCCAGCGTGGTTCACATTGTGCAGCCGGGTGATACCCTCTATGGCATTGCAGAGGTCTATAACGTTGAGGCACCGGCGATCATGAGTGTCAACAATATTGCCAATGGCAATCAACTCCGAGTGGGGCAACAGCTGCGCATTCCGGGCATCAGCGCACGTGATGCCGCCGCCGCGCGCGGACGGGTTCACATCATCCAGTCGGGCGAGAATCTCACGACAATCGCCAACCTCTATGGCGTCACCGCAGAAGAGGTGATCCAGTTTAACGGCATCTCGAATCCCGACACAATCTATGTGGGACAACAGTTGATCATTCCCGGCCAGTAACTGGTCCCCTGGAACCGTCCACGGCACAGTGTCCCGATGAGATGGGGCTACTGGCGCGATGTGCAGGTTTGATTGTCAAACTTACATCCTCAAATTTGACCAAATCCGAGAATCTGATATAATACACGACTGTTCGTCACAACGGCAGTGCTTTGCAGCTTCACAAGCAAAGTCGTGCAAAAGGTGGAGGCATTCAAGGCCTTCCCGCAAATGTTTGCGTGTAAGCAACATGCACAGAAACATGCATATTTCTATGCACAGCAAACAGTGTCAAAGACGAACAGAGCATTTTTGCCGACGTAGCTCAGTCGGTAGAGCACCTGTCTTGTAAACAGGCGGTCATCGGTTCAAGTCCGATCGTCGGCTCTAGCCGAATGCAAAAATGCGGCATCATACGTTACTGTGGCTCAGTGAGGTTAGTTAGTCAATAATTAGCCGGGTGGAGAATTGACATTCATTCAAGATTGTTGTTCAATATCTCACCGAAGTAAAGCCAAGTACAATTAAATATGGGCGGGTACCCGAGTGGACAAAGGGGGCTGACTGTAAATCAGCTGGCTACGCCTACGGTGGTTCGAATCCGCCCCCGCCCACCTTTTGAATGGCGAACGTAACGTTCGCCATTCAGTTGGGCCCACATAGCTCAGCCGGTAGAGCACATTCTTGGTAAGAATGAGGTCACCAGTTCAAGTCTGGTTGTGGGCTCCTATTTTTTTAGTTTGGCTTGTAGTTCCAAGAGTAGAAATTTTACAAATTTTTCCTTTAACAATGGAGCTACGGCAATAGAATAAAGCAGTAGCATACTGCAGTAAAACAAAGTGGTGGTTGTCGACGTAATCGCAATTGTTTCGAAACTATGTTGATGGCCTAGATTTTTACAGTAGAAATTAAACCAAGGAGGCATTCTATAATGTCCAAGGAAGTATTTGAGCGGACGAAGCCCCATGTGAATGTGGGGACGATCGGGCACATTGACCACGGGAAGACGACGCTGACCGCGGCGATTACAAAGACGCTGGGCCTAAAGGGCTGGGCGGACTTTTCAAAGTTTGACCAGATTGACAATGCGCCGGAAGAGAAGGCGCGCGGGATCACGATTGCGATTTCCCACGTGGAATATCAGACGGAGAACCGTCACTATGCGCATGTGGACTGTCCCGGTCATGCCGATTACATCAAGAACATGATTACCGGTGCTGCGCAGATGGATGGTGCGATTCTGGTGGTGGCAGCGCCGGATGGTCCGATGCCACAGACACGGGAACACATTCTGCTGGCTCGCCAGGTGGAAGTGCCGGCGATGGTCGTCTTCATGAACAAAGTGGACATGATGGATGACGAAGAGCTGTTGGAGCTGGTGGAGATGGAGCTGCGTGAGCTATTGGACAGCTACCAGTTCCCCGGTGACGACATTCCGATCATTCGTGGCAGTGCGCTTGGTGCGCTGGAATGCCAGAACGACGATCCCGAAGATCCGGCCTATGCGTGCATCTGGGAGCTGATGCGAGCGGTGGATGAGTACATTCCCACCCCCGAGCGTGAGACCGACAAGCCCTTCCTGATGCCAGTTGAAGATGTCTTCAGCATCAAGGGACGTGGTACGGTGGTGACCGGCCGCATCGAGCGTGGCATTGTCAAGCCCATGGAAGAGATTGAGATCGTTGGCATCGAGGCGACCCGCAAGACCACGGTGACTGGCGTGGAGATGTTCCGCAAGTTGCTGCCCGAGGGACTGGCTGGCGACAACGTTGGTTGTCTGCTCCGTGGTATCGACCGCGAGGATATCGAGCGTGGCATGGTGTTGGCCAAGCCCGGCAGCATCACCCCCCACACCGAGTTCATGGCCGAGGTCTATGTCCTGAAGAAAGAAGAGGGTGGTCGTCACACACCTTTCTTCAAGGGCTACCGACCCCAGTTTTACATCCGCACCATGGACATCACCGGTGCGATTGAATTGCCCGAAGGGGTGGAGATGGTTATGCCTGGCGACAACGTCAACATGCGAGTTGAGTTGATCTCGCCGGTGGCGTTGGAGACCGGGAGCCGCTTTGCCATCCGTGAGGGTGGTCGCACAGTCGGTGCCGGTGTCATCACCGAAATCTTGAAGTAACCATTTCATTTTGAGGTTGGTCGCTACTACAAGAGCAGCCAACCTCAAAATTTGATCATAGGCGAGTAGCTCAACTGGCAGAGCGGCGGTCTCCAAAACCGCAGGTTGCGGGTTCAAGTCCTGCCTCGCCTGCCTTCAATGACCACCGGCGTGAACGCCGGTGGTCATTTTGAGAAAATGGGAAATGCGGTTTCACTGCCACAGATAGCAACGACAGGTACTGATATGTGGCATGCGAACTCCATCATACGTTTACTATATATCGAGGCACAAAATGGGTCGCTCTACCCCTGCAAAGTCTGAAAATGCGCTGATTCGATATTTCCGTGACACGCGTGCCGAAGTTGCAAAGGTAACTTGGCCAACGCGTGAAGAGGGGCTCCGGCTCACCTGGGTGGTCACGGTTGTCACGATTATTGCGGCATTAGTCCTGTTTGGGCTTGATGCACTCTTCAGCCTAGTGATTACCGCGTTAATCGGAATCATTTGACGTGAGTTTTGTTTGAAATCAGTGCCTTGCACAAGAGCAAAAGCACCGATTCCCATTCAATCTCACGCTAGCACAAATGCTTATTATATTTCGATAGCTTTCGCCATGAAGTAGCTTTCAAGAGAATAGCTACCCTCCTTCCTGGCAAAGAGTTGTCTGTTTCTTACCTATTTGATTGTTGTGTTATTACAGTATCACATCGTGCAGCCAATGGCAGCCCCAAGGCCTCGGCAGCATGTGGGGTGATAGTTTCGTGTATATTGATGCGAGAGGCGCATTAATTTCTGTTACTGAACATTGAGATCCTATCCTGAAATTCGGTTGTGGTACTGAAACAACCTCGAGCTAGCTACGTCGACGCAAAGAAGTTCAGGACAGATACTAATCAGGACAGATGCTAAGTGGTAGAACACAAGAGGAAAATAGTAGGAGTTCAAGGAGAGACCAGTGGCCAGTGAGCCCGAAAACCTCAACGCTGAACAACAAAGTGCCGAAGATGAATTAGCTGCACTCGATGCAGAAATTGCGGCACAGCTCGATGCCGAGGAACAAGGTGATGTACCAAGCGGTGAGTGGTATGTGATCCACAGTTACTCGGGCATGGAGAACAAAGTAAAAAAGAATATCGAACACCGCGCCGAATCTATGGGGATGACGGATCGAATTCTGCAAATTGTTGTGCCCACCGAAACCGAGATTGAGATTCGGAACGGCGCTCGGCGCGAGGTAGAACGGCGTGTCTTTCCAGGCTATGTGTTGGTCAACATGATCATGGACGAAGACAGCTGGTACGTGGTTCGGAACAGCCCGGGTGTGACCGGTTTTGTTGGAGTTGGCAATAAGCCCACGCCGTTGAGTCCCGACGAGGTTGACAAAATCATGCAGCGCATTGAATCTGATGCGCCAAAGATGAAAGTCAGTTTCCAACCCGGCGACCAAGTGCGAATTCTCAGTGGACCTTTTGCCGAGTTCAATGGAATCGTTGAAGGAATTGACGCGGAAAAGGGCAAAGCCAAAGTATTGGTCAGCTTTTTCAATCGGGAAACACCCGTTGAAGTTGATTTTCTACAACTGGAGCGCGACGAACATCAAGGGGGCTAAGTGTCACCAATCGGTTCTCAACCGCGTAATCCATTACACGCTGCAAAGCAATATTTTGCGTAAAAAAGAATCTATCCTGAAAATTCGGTTGTAATGCTTGATTCACCCTCAGCCGGCTACGTCGAAGCAGAGAATTTCAGGACAATTACCAAGTACGCTATAAACTATTCTATTAAGTTATTGCATAGATTGCTGGTCTCTGGGAGCTAACGGCGATTGCCAGTCGCCATTATTGGGCTCAAGCTCAAAAGCGTTTACCAGAGTCAGAAGGAGTGAATCATGGCAAAGAAAGTCAAAGCTATCGTCAAGCTACAGTTACAGGCAGGCAAAGCCAATCCGGCACCGCCCGTTGGTACTGCGCTTGGTCCCCAAGGTGTTAACATCATGGGGTTTTGCAAAGAGTACAATGCACGCACTCAAGGACAGATGGGGCAGGTAGTTCCGGTTGAAATCACCATTTTTACCGATAACTCTTTTACCTTCATCACCAAGACTCCACCCGTGGTTGATCTGATCAAGAAAAGCATCAACATCCAAAGCGGTAGTTCCGAGCCGAACAAAACCAAAGTCGGTCAGATTACCGAGCAGCAGGTTCGTGAGATCGCAGAAATCAAATTGAAGGATCTCGGCGCCATTGATGTTGAAAGCGCCATGCGCATGGTGGAAGGTACTGCTCGGAGCATGGGCGTTACCCTCAGCTACTAGTGGATCCCGGCGAAACCAATGCTGGGGATGCAGCCCGAATGAATGACTTTTGACCAAATTTGTGTGGGAGGGTACGGCCCGTTAAAACCACGAGGAGTAAAAGATGCCGAAACATAGCAAACGGTTTAATGCAGTAATTGAAAAAGTTGATCGCAACCAATTCTATGAACCAGAGGACGCCGTTCGTCTGGTCAAAGAGACTGCCACCGCCAAGTTTGATGAGACCATTGAACTTCACATGCGCATGGGCGTCGATCCACGATATGCCGAGCAACAGATTCGTGGGGTCGTGACGCTGCCCAACGGGACAGGCCGTGAAGTACGTATTGTTGTCTTTGCTGGGCCAGATGGACAATCTGTTGCCAGTGAAGCGGGTGCTGATTTTGTTGGCGCAGAAGATTTGGCTGAGAAGATTCAGGGCGGTTGGACCGATTTTGATACCGTACTTGCCACGCCAGACATGATGCGGATCGTGGGTCGATTGGGCCGGGTTTTGGGGCCACGTGGTTTAATGCCCAGCCCCAAAACAGGAACGATTGTGCCCGCGGAAGATCTGCCCGGCGTAATCAAAGAAGCGCGCCTGGGTCGTGTTGAATTTCGTGTGGATAAAACATCCAATATTCACGTCCCCATTGGCAAGGCGAGCTTTGATGAAGGCAAGCTGCTGGGCAACCTGGCAACACTCATGGAAGCGATCATGTCCGCCAAGCCCTCTTCACTGAAGGGCAACTATGTCCATCGGGTGACGCTGACCAGCACCATGGGCCCTGGTATCCGCACCGACATTCCAACGGTAACCGCACTGCGACCAGATACGCTGTAAGCAGTTAACGCATGAATCGGTAACGCTGCCCAGCAACAGCCGCAGCTCGCCGCATTTTCAGCACAATCAAATAGATACTCTCTCCAGAGTGCTTGAGACAGCAGGTTTCTAATGTAGCTATGCTACAACCTGCCGAGGCGTTGGAGGCGATAGATCAACAATGGGCCTTGCGGTTCAGTTGATTCTGTTTTGTTAGAAACGCCTTTTACGTCCTGTAAAAGGCGTTTTTTTATAAAATCTTTCGGGAAGGAGGATAGTCACTTGCCACTTACACGCACACAAAAAGAAGAGCTTGTCACACGATATGAAGAAAGCATCAACACTTCTTCAGCAATGGTCTTCACCAACTACAAAGGTGTATCCGTTGCACAGCTGCGCACGCTCCGTGGAAAGCTAAAAGAGAGCGGCACAACCTACATGATTGTCAAGAATTCGCTGCTCAAGATTGCGCTCAAGAACACAGAGCGCGAATTGCCTGAAGAGCTGCTCAGTGGTGAAAATGCCGTTGTCTTCGTCGGTGAAGATATTGGTCAGGGTGTTACTGCGCTCAAGGATTGGATCAAGGAAGAGAAGACGATTGAGATTACTGGCGCCATGCTGGAATCGTCTGTGCTCAACGCCACCCAGGCGGAAGCCCTTTCCGAGTTGCCAACCAAGGAAGAGACATTGGCGCTGGTCTTGGGCGCTATCAGTGCACCAGCCCGTACACTGGTCCAAATGCTCAATGCCCCAAGCTCAAGTCTCGCCCGTGTTATCAATGCTCACATCGAAAAGCAGAAAGAAGCAGAAGCTGCTTAATCGCTGTTCTTGTTATGAGCATACCCAGTGGGTATGCCAACTATTTTGAAATCAAAAGACTTTTTTACTTTTGGAGGAAAACTCACTATGGCCGACTTACAGGCAATCAAAGAACAACTGGATGGTTTGACCCTTTTGGAAGCATCTGAACTCGTGCAGATGTTAGAAGAGGCGTGGGGTGTGAGTGCAGCAGCCCCTGTTGCCATGGCTGGCGCAATGCCTGCTGGTGGCGCCGATGGTGGTGGCGCAGCTGAAGAGCAGACTGAATTTGATGTCATTCTGCAAGACGCCGGCGGCAAGAAGATCAATGTCATTAAGGTTGTGCGCTCGCTGACCAACTTGGGCCTGAAAGAGGCGAAAGATCTGGTTGAAAGCGCGCCAGCCCCAGTGCTGCAAGGTGCAACCAAGGAAGCCGCCGACGAAGCCAAGACTCAGCTCGAAGAGCAAGGCGCATCGGTCGAGGTCAAGTAGGTACGACACTCGACAGATCAGTGTTGACTCGGCTTGCTGCCCCAACAGCAATCCCAAACCAACAAGAATGAGCCATATAAAGTGGGCTCTGTTTGAAAACAGTAGTTCCGGCAAGCGGAAAACCTACCGTTTTCAAGCCAACCGCACTGTGGCCTGTTCAGGGTGGTTTGTTCTGCAAGAGACCTATCGGTCAGATTCAAGGGTTATTACCCTGCATCTCGCCCGGTAGGTCTCTTTGGTTGTAGCAAAAAATATGCCCATCACAGCAAAGCAGCAGTACTACCGGTTTCAAACAGATCTTACTTTAGTTGACGAAGGTCTTCTCGAGTTGCAGATATTCGTGATGGGGCTCAAAGCCAAAGTGTTTGTAGAATGATATCAGGGTGGTCCAGTCGATTACACAACCGTTGACCCCATTATTATGCAGACGGCGCAAGCTGGCATCGATCAACGCAGCACCAAACCCTTGGCCGCGTCTAGCTCGGCTGACTCCCACCGGCCCCAGCTGTCCCCAAGGGCGAGGCAGCTGATAGGGATAGAAGCGTTCAATGGGCATGTAAGAATCCTCTAGCGTGACGCGGCAGAATCCCTCCACCCCCTGCTCGGTCCAGAGCAACATATAGTCAGAGATCCGGGCTTCAGCCTGCTCCAGTAGATGCTGTGCTCCCCATTGCCAACGCCCCGGAAACTCACGTTGCAAAAATGTTGCCAATCTGTTGGCATCGCGTGGCTGTGCGGGTCGGACCACCCCCTCAATAGGCCGGACGATCTCCGGCGGCTCGTACATAGCGAGGTCGGCAGCGAGATCCCAGACAGTGTGTGGTTGTGCGTAATTGTGATACTGAAAGAAGGGAGTCGTCGAAAACAAGGTTGGCAGACCGGGTAAGAAGGGTTGGACCCCGCCCCCCACCGCTACTGTCTGGCACTCCTGTTCCAGTAACCACGCTTCCGCCCATGCCAACAGAGAACTGCCAATGCCTTGGTGCTGAAAACGTGGGTGCACAGCAATGAGATCGAGCCAGCCAGACGTTGGGGATGCAACCTGCGGATGGCCTTGCAGCGTGCTGGCGAGAATTACGCCAGCAATTTTGCCATCGACCACCGCCCATTGCCCAGCCTGATACAGCCCTGGTCTGGTAGTTGCATTGTAACGAGCAAATTTTGCAGAGATGTGAAACTCTGCGGTAACGGTCTCGTTCCAGAGTTCAACAATGGCATCTAGTTGACTTGGATCAGTCAACTGTAACTGGCGCAGGGTACAACGGTCACTCATCAGGACTCGTTTCATTTTCAGCAGCAAAGAAACAGCGAATACTTTCGGCAATGGCACGCGCAACGGTGGCGGGGTGCTCTTGCAGCAACTCCTGGTCACCGCCCATAAAGCCCATTTCCAGGATCAACGCGGGGGTGGTTGGATCCACCCGGCGAAATGCATGGTAATCGGTCATGTCGTGGGTAATGGTGTCCGGATGCCACGCCAATTTTGTAATTCGCGCATACTCTTGATCAAAACAGGCATTCAACTTCGTCGTTGCCACAATGACAGCGGCGTGCGTGGTATAGGCGGTTTTGTAGCCACTGGCAGCCACGCAACTATCAGCGTGCAAGCTCAACAACAGGTCAGCCTGAAGACCGGTCAGCCGCTCGTCAAATTCATCAAGCACAGTGACAGCGGCACCATTGCGTCGCAGGCGTCGGGCGAGCCGATCCACAATGGCCGCATTGATCGCTTCTTCGCGCAGGATGGGTTTCCCATCGGCCGCCAGGCAGACAGCACCGGAATCGTAGCCAGCATGGCCGCTGATCAGCGCAATCTCGCGGTTGAAAAAGGGGCCAAAGGTACCGGCTGGAAGCAATTGCAACAGATTCGGTAGATCATAGCCAAAAAGACGCAGCGTCACCACTGTCATACCAAGCACAGAAACAAGACCAATGATGACAAACCACTGCTGAATCTTTCGTAAAGTCTGATGGCGCACAATGTTGCTTCTCTCTCCGCTAGACTACGCTAATCTTATCATAGGGGGACGAATTTAGCTTGTTTGTCTATGAAGTAAAATTGACAAAGCACGCTGGTCAAGCTACTATTCGAAATAGGTGTTTTGTCAGTAATTTTCACGCTCAGGACTCTGTCCCTTTGCAACAAACGTGGAAATTTGTACGCTCGTGTCATATCAAACTATTGCGTCGCCAGACAAGCAGTCGTGGTCCATCATGGCTGTAATTATGCCTGTGAGCACGAATGGCTGTGATAATGGCCGTGCCGTAGTTTTGATATAGTGGATGACAACAATTTCGCAATTTATGTTTAATCTGACAAGTAGTGCTCCTAAATCTTGGCAAACGGTCTCCCGTCAAGCGGATCGTGCGAATGCCGAGCAAAGCCACCATACTTATCAAACTGAACCAATTCCAACAATACAGGAGTTGGGAATTGTTTTGCGTGAGCGACGTGAGGCAATGGGGGCTTCGCTGGCTGAAGTGGAAACCGCCACGCGGATACGTCAAAAATATTTAGCCGCACTCGAATCAGATGATTGGCATCTGCTGCCAGGGGAAATTGTTGGGCGCGGCTTTTTGCGCAATTATGCAACGTATCTCGGTCTGGATCAAACTGAGCTGGTGGAACGCCGGCGCGCGGTCGCCGATCCCGACATGGCCTCGACCCTGGTGGGGACCAGCGCAGCCTCACCTCTACCACCAGAGCGCAATGTTGACTATCGTCCCAAAGATGTCTCGCTCATGGATGAGCCAGAGGGAATACAACAGCGAGAGATCCGTACCGGGCCACTCTTTACCGTGCTGGGAACGCTCGGTGCGCTGCTTCTGATCTGGTGGCTCGTCACCAGCTTTGGCACCCAAATCAGTACCGGCATTGCGGCATCAGTCAATGGCGTGCAGACACGTGTAGCCCCTGCAGAGGTGAACAATGTCAATGCTCTGGCCACCAGCGTTGCCGCCGAAGCAGCTACATCAGTCGCTCTACAGCCACCCGCCGTGCTCGAAGCACCGGCTGCCACGGAGATGGACAGCGCTGCCAACGAACCGACAACGCAGCAGGAGAGCAGCGTTCCGCCCCTGGTACAACCGGTACCCCCTGCAAACAACGAAGAACCAGCCGTGGCCATTGAGCCGACGGCCACACCAACAGAAGCGGCAGCTCAGCGCCTGTTGATCCCAACTGATACACCCGGTGATGGCGCGGCTCAACTTGCCGAACCAGCAGCATCTGCCCCTGTTGCCGAAGAGGTGGCAACCGATGCAGAAGTGCTGCCAACGGCCACGGCAACGCAACCACCACCACCAACGGCCACTCCAGAACCATTGCCCACCGCCACGCCGGTTCCGCCACCAACGGCAGTGCCGACGCCAGCGCAGCCGATTGTGGTTGCCCCCGCCTGTCCCGACCCGCGTGCGGCACTCTCTTCGCCTGGTGTAAACCAGACCATTGCGGGAACTGTGGCTGTCACCGGTAGCGCCACCCACGAAGCATTCCAATATTACAAGCTGGAATATGCCGTTGGCGCCAATGTTACCGATGGATTTGTCTATTTTGACGGTGCCAACAGTCCGGTTGAAGGTGGCACACTGGGCATCCTCAACACGCCATCGCTCCCCAACGGAGCCTACACATTGCAGCTCACAGTCGTTGATCTCAGCGCCAACTATCCTCCCCCCTGCCGGGTGAGCGTGGTCATCCAGAATTAGGAGACCGGGATTTCGCCGCTGCTGGTAGCCCGCGACAGGCTCAAGATCGTGTGGCGTGTAGCGCCACAGATAGATGGCAAAGAGTGGGCACAACTTTTCGCGGTGGGCGCTGTTCAGCCGCACCGTCCATCATGGATATCCATCAATGGTAGTGCAGAGGGTGAACACGGGTTAACTGCGACAAATAATTAGAATTTTAGAAGCCGAGTTTCGCAGCGAAACTCGGCTTTTTTTCATCTGATTTATTTGATTGTATTTGAGGTCACGCTGCCTCTTTCTTTATGCCTCTTTCTTCCTGCCTCTTTCTTCCCGTGGCGCGCTCGCGTGACGCTTGGCTGGCGCTTTGCAGACACTGTTGTAGAAGATCAGATTCAGTCCATTGAGCGGCGTTTGCGCTGCGGCTACCAGGCGGGCAAATGCCGCCAAAGGGGGGAGATGGCACGATCAGTCTACGCCTTGCTCAAGCAACTCTAACATCGTCACCATTTGGCCGTTGGCAAAGGCGCGGCTCAATCCCATCCAGCCACTGTCGCCCACCATTCGCGGCACATGATCGTCGATCAAGAAGCCTTTGAAATCATGTTCCTTCAGTGTCTTCATCACCTCGAACATGTTGAGATTGCCCTCACCGATAAAGGCTTCCCGGAAATTGGGCACGGTTCCGAGTACATCACGGAAATGCACATAGAAAATCTTATCGCGCTCGGCAAAGTAGCGCAACCCTTTCATACATTCCTCTGGGCTCATTTCTGACCAGGAACCGACACAAAAATCGAGCCCATGATTGGGGCTGTCGCCAATTTCCATGGCACGCTTGAAGGCATCAAAGTTGCGCATAATACGCGCCACCCCGCCAAGCGTGGGCACGGGCGGATCATCGGGGTGGAGTGCCAGCTTTACCCCGGCTTCTTCGGCCACGGGCAAAATTGCCTTCATATAGTAGGCGTAATTATCCCAAATTTCATCATCTGTATATTCTCGATCAAAGGTGAGGGGAGCAGCTTTTGCCAACTCATAGTCGAACGCGGTGGTCTCTGCACCACCACGGGCACGGGCAGTTCTCGAGGTACGCCAAACGCCGGTGGCAATAAAGTGATAGCCAAAGATGGGAATACCCGCGCGTCCCAGGTTGCGGACTGTTGCCTGCATATGCTCGATCTGCTCATCGCGCCCCGGCAGACCGAGCATGATCTTGTCGTAAAAGTAGATCGGTGTGTTTTCGATGGCATTGAGGCGCAGTCCCGCATCTTCGCAAGCGGTTCGCAATTGCAGCAGATCCATATATTCCCAGCGCTTTTCGCCGGGCAGATGGGGAGAGCCGTGGAACATGTTAAATTGGATATCATGGATGCCAATTTGGTGACAAAACTGAATGATCTCTGGGGTCAGTTGATTGGTCTGCCCCAGGGCAATGCGCATGGGAAGCTCGTTGTGATTCATGAGACACCTTTGTTTGGAATGGATTGGGTAACGAAACAGATTGTATGCCCTCGTATCACCAGGGCGAGAGAGTGGCGGAAGCAGACCGGCCAGCCCCCATTGACACGTGGAGCGACCGGTATCTTTTCTCAATAGAGAGCGGAACGCTCGACGGCAGCACCACTCTGCTGGGCCGAGCGATAGGCGGCATCGAGCAGTTCCACCGTCTGCCAGCCCACGACGCCCGGGCAGCCGTTGCCATCTTTACCAAGGATCAGGTTGATCAGGTTATGTGCGGGTGCGCTACGACGATAATCGCGTTCACCCACCACCGGCTCCACCCGCTCCGGTTCTTGATCACGACGGTAGATGGTGCAGATGCCGGTGACGATATCAATGTCGATTGAGCCATCTTCACAGTAGATCTGCAGATCTTGCTTGCGCCCCTGTCCGCCGCCCAGGTTCCCGGTGCCGCCAATCGATCCCAGGGCACCATTCTCAAATTCAACGGCAAAGGCATTGACCAGATCAACGGCCAACCCGTGGCTGTGCATCAGCGCATGGACGCGATGAATGGGCAGTCCGGTGATGAAAAAGAGCAGACCAAGCGGATGTGTCATCTGCAAGTGGCCCATGCCCCCGCCAGAAAGAGCGGGATCGCTGTAGACCTGGCCTGGTCCGTGAACCGGCCCCGTGACATTGTGTTTGCCCCGCAACAGCTCGAAGATGTGCGAGCCAAAGACGGTACTCACATATTGAATTGCGCCCAATTCGCCCGCGCGCATGACCGCGCGGCAACGGGTGGCGTAGTCGGTGTAATTGTAGGGATAGCCGATCACAATTTCACGCTGCTGCTCCCGAGCCAATTCAAGCAGATCCCTGGCTTCGGTTGCGGTGAGCGTAAATGGTTTTTCGACCATGATGTGTAAACCACGTTGAAGGCATTGCTTGGCGATCGGGTAGTGGCTGGCATGGTTGGTGACGATAATCGCTCCATCGAGCGTTTCCGTCGCGAGCATGGTTGCCAGATCGGTGTAGGTATTGGTGAGCCCATAGGCTTCGGCCGCCGCGGCGAGTTTCCCTGCGTCTCGATCACAGAGTGCCGTTACCGTGGCATTGGGGTGGGCCTGTACCGCGGGGATTTGTGTGGTGGTGGCCCACCAGCCAGCCCCCACAATCGCAATGCGAGCCGTTGTTGGCGTAGTCATGGACGCGGTCATTGCTACCATTGCTCCAGTCCCAGCAGCTTTTTGCCAAGGGATGTCAGTTCGGCGGTCTGGCCGTGTTCTGCCTCCCACTTGCGTGGATCGCCGGGAAAGCGGCCAGGGGTGGTGCGATGTTGCCAGGAATCAATCCGGTGATTGCGTAGCGCTTCATCCTCTTCTTTGGCGGGGGACATGGTGATGTATTGGGCCAAGCGTGGCCGGTCGGTTCTATTGCGGCCATTGCCGTGCAACAATGCCGTGTGCCAGATAATGAGATCCCCAGCCTTGCCGGCAATGGATTTCACCGTGAGGCCCGTAATATCGGGGCGTCGCAGCTCTGCGTCCGGGGGCTGGCGTTCCAGAATTTCGGGCACCCGCTTGTGCGAACCGGGCACACATTGAAAGCCCCCCTGTGCTTCGTCGGTGTCGGTGAGACAGAGCACCCCCTGTACACGCGTGCCAATGGGCCACGTGGTCGGGTCAAAATCCCAGTGGATAAACCCTTGGTAATCCCAATCTGCCCGGGCGGGCGGGTTCATGTTCGCTCGATCCAGGCTCACCCACAGCTTTTCATCACCAAAAATTTCGGCAAAGGCCCGGTGGACATTGGGATGTTGTCGGTTGTTCCACAGTGCCTGGTGCTGATAAAGCTCTACCATGCCGGTTCGCTGGTGCCATGCCGGTTGGCTGTACCAAGTAGCAGGGTTTTCAGGGTCCATGCCCAGGAAATCCCACACCACATCAACAACAGCTGCAAGATTCTCTTTGGGCACCACGTTGGGAATAATGACATAGCCATTTTCTTCCCAAAAATCTCGATCTGCCGCGCTCAACATACTCATGAAAGCTCCTCCGATTCGGCGGTTACAGATTGGTCGTTACAGAAATTAGAAGTTTCGCAACGAATGGAGAATGACCCACCGGTTGTGGTGCTCCTGTATGGATACGCCGTTCTCGATGCGTCACTCACGGAAAGCAGATTAAACTATTAGCCTTTTAGGCCACTCAGTGCAACACCTTGAACAATGTGCCGCTGCAAGATCACAAAAAGGATAATCACCGGGATCACGGCAAGTGTTGAACCAGCCATTTGCAACTCGTATTGGTTGCTCTCCTGGATCCGCAAATTAGCAATGGCAATAGGCAGTGTCCACATTTCGCGGTCAGTCAAAATTATCGAACCCCAGAGCAGGTCATCCCAAGCACTATCAAAGACAAAGATGGTCAGCACGGCAATGATCGATTTGCAGAGCGGCAAAATGATCCGCCAATAGGTCCCCAATGCCGTGCAGCCATCTACCGTTGCAGCGTCTAGCAATTCATCGGGAATACTAGTCATGTATTGCTTGGTCAGGAAAATGCCAAATGTTCCCATGAGTGCAGGGATAATCATGCCACCATAGGAGTTGAGCAGGCCAAGTTTGGCCACCAGGACATAGCGCGGAATTAGGGTGAGAAACCCTGGAATCATCATGGTGGTGAGCAAAATAAGAAAGACGAAATCGCGACCTGGCCAACGTAATTTGCCAAATGTGTACCCTCCCCAGGTGGAAGTAAAAATATGAGCCACTGTAATGGCGACAGTTACAATGACACTGTTGGCAAAAATGCGCCAAAACTTCATGGCTTCAATTGCTTCGACATAGTTGCTGGTGCGCCAGGTTTGGGGCCAGAATGTTAGCGGAATCGCCGAGATCTCGGGCTGAGTCTTAAAACTTGCCAACACCATCCAGATGCCGGGAATCACCATCAAGATCAAACCCACCAAAATAATGGTCCAAAGAAATACTTGGCCGCTAATCCACCGCAACACGCGGCGGTGACGTACGGCAACGAGTTGGCGTTCTGATGGAAGCCGTTGCTGAATTGCTGTATTTGCCATCGTATTAACGCTATCCCTTCTGGAGTCAAACGTAGATTACGAAATTTCGACAACGCGTGTTCGGTGCTGTTTTTAGAGCCTATCTGAAATTCGGTTGTGGTGCGTAAACCGTTTCCAGCCGGCTACGTCGACGCAGAGAGTTTCAGGACAGATACTTATGGACAACGCCATCTATTAGTCGCACGAAGATGGCATACCCTTACACGAGAGCGAATGTGCGACGTTTACGGGGTTGATCTAGCAGTAACCTACGTTGCTCCCTGGTTGCCTTCTAAAGTAAGCTCTGTTTAAAAACGGTACTGCTACTTCTTTGGTAGCCTGTTTTGGTAGCCTGTCAAAAGAATCTACCGCTTTCAAGCCAACTGCACTATAGGCGCGTGGTAGAAGTTACTTTTCGCGCGATCACTCTCGTGTGGAAATAGTAGGTAGCAACTTGAGTTAGTAGTAGGATTGCAGTCCACCGTCGCGAAATATACGCAATTGAATAAGCGTGATAATGAGGATCATGATGAAGAGGAAGACAGCTTGTGTGGTTGCATAGCCAAAACGCATGAACTGGAACGCTGTCATGTATACCTCATAAACAACTACGCTGGTTGCATTGGCCGGGCCACCTTGAGTCATGATGAAAATTGGGGTGAAGACTTGCAGGCTACCAATGACCGTAACCACAATCACGAACAGAAGGGTTGGGCGCAACAAGGGCAACGTGATCTTCCAGAACTGTTGCCAGGCAGTCGCGCCGTCCACGCGCGCGGCTTCATAATATTCTTCAGGGATAGCCTTCAGCCCAGCAAGAAAGATAACCATGTACCAGCCCAGCCCTTTCCAAACAACCATCAGAGAAATGGAGTAGAGGGCGATATTAGGATTGATCAGCCAACGTATTGGCGGCAAATCCACCAAGGCCAATACCTGATTCAAAAAGCCGTAGCGTACCTGAAACATCAGTCCCCACAGCAGGGCCATTGCAGTCATCGGCAACATCACCGGCAGGTAGTACATGGCTCGCACAAACCCCACAAATTTGGTCACGCCATTGAGAACCAGAGCCAGCAGGAGACCAAAAACCACACCACTTCCCACCACGACGACTGCGTAAATAAAGGTGTTGCGGAATGAACCGAGAAACTTGTCATCTTTTAGTACGGCCTGAACGTTATCGAGCCCCACGTATTTTGCATTCGTTAATGGGCCAAATCCGTTCCAGTCCAGAAACATCATGAACAGAGACGCGATAATTGGGCCAAAGACGAAAATCGTAAAGTAGATCAAGATTGGGGCAGCGAAGAGCCAACCAGTCAGGGCACGCTTGAAGCCGATCCGATTCCAAAATGGTGTGGCTGTTGCACGTGCAGACATTGCACTTGTTGCCATGCGTAGTCCCTCCTTGGATTTGTGTGCAAATGACAAATGACAATGCTAAAGTGGGCTCCGTCTGAAAAGGGTAGTTCCGGCAAGCGGGAAACCTACCGTTTTCAAGCCAACCACACTCTAGGTAGCCCACGTATCGCAACCACTGAATTAAACAGTGGTTGCGATACGTGGACCATGAAAGCTCACGGTTGCATTTTTTCGGCAGAACTGACTCTATGAGGAACGGCTACCATCTGTTCGCTCGAGAATCTCATCCAGTTTTGGCTGCAACGCCTGCAGCGCCGGTTCTACTTCATCTTGTTGCAATAGCACAGCTTGCACAGTTTCCTTGATCGCTTGATTGATTTCGGCATCGCCCATTGCTTTTAGGCCCGGATGGGGTCGGGTAATGGGTGTTGTTTCTTCCGCATAGCCCTGCACCATAGCTTCGGACCAGCCAGGGATGGGCAGCGGATAATCCAGCGGCGCTGGGAGAGAACCAATCGTCTCCACGATAAACCGCGAGAAGGGCATATCTGGTCCATGCATCAACCCGCGAATGAGTTGGAGCGCGGCTTCGGGATATTCCGTAGAACGATCGGCAATCAACTCCCAACCACCGGACTGAATCGTCGGATCAAATCCGGTGGCAGCCCGCACGTGAGTTACACCCAAATCGTCATAGATCTCCCGGGCATCAGCGTCGCGCAAGGAGATCAGCGGGAACCAAGGTTCTATCTCGGTCATGATCGCTAATCCATTTTGCCATGCCTCAGTGTACGTTACCTCACCGATCTGCGTTGAACCATCATCGACCATCCCGCGCCACCAGCCCAAGCCAGCAGCGGCTGCCGGCGTGTCGACCATGATTTTGCGCGGGATGTCACCCTCAAATTCATATAATTCCCCGCCATTGCGCCAGACTATGCCGGGGAAATGGAAATTGGGCTGATAGCCATCATGGTTAAAGGTATATCCGTAGTACTTAATTCCATCTTTTTCGTGGGTCAACTCTTTGGCCAACTCTCGAACTTCTTCCATGGTTCCAGGAATTTCACTGATACCTGCATCCTCCAACATAGAACGGCGATAGATTAGGGCAGCCGCTTGATGTTCAGTTGGATAGCCCCAGACCTTGCCCTCAAAGGTCATCCGATCAACGGCAGCCGGGATGTAGTTCTGTCGCACATAGTCCTGATCTTCGTCGAGCAGTTCCAACGCCACCTCGTTTCTCACCAGTTCCAACACCGGGATTGATGTGTGATAAGTGTCAGGCGAGGTACCCGCCATACGTGACGCGGTCATCTTTTGGCGATACTCACCACCGGGCACGGTCTCAATGGTTACATGAATGCCGTCTGCCGCCCCATGGTCGCTGTTGTAAGCATCGATCATGGCCTGGGCGCTTTCACCGGCACCGCCCCCCCAGTGAAACCAAATCGTTAATTCAGTTGTAGCCGCATCTGGCGCACTACCGGCACCTTCGGCGGCGGTAGTGTCAGATGGATCAGCGGCAGGTGTTGGGGCACAGGCCGCCAACAGTGTACCAGTACCTGTCACGCCTAGCAGTTTGAGCATGTTGCGTCGTGAGAGTGCCATCTACGTTTCCTCCTTGCAATAGTTGAATTGTTCAAACCCAAGTATTTGTCAGCTAACGGGAAAGCGCCAGTGTCTGCCCACGTGAATACCATGGCAGCGCAGGTTAACTATTAACGGATCGGTCGAATTAAACCATAGAGTGGAGCAGGGAACGCTCACTATCATACTCAAATCGGAAAA
Organism: Caldilineaceae bacterium; assembly: GCA_965228585.1. Lineage (GTDB taxonomy): Bacteria > Chloroflexota > Anaerolineae > Caldilineales > Caldilineaceae > JAHBVH01. The sequence goes on along the minus strand of CBDDHX010000001.1, from coordinate 1,109,359 downwards.
TTCTGCAAAGCCATTTTTTTTACCCCAAGTGGGCGCTGATTTTTGCGATTTTAATGATCCTCATTGTCACTTGTATACTGTAATTGTAGAACTGTAATTGTAGAACTGTACGTGTCCAACAGTCGCTCAACATTCCCCGCTCGACGATTCATACAAGCCCGATATTCATAAAGTTTGAACAACAACAAGGAGCAAGATTATGGCTGACCGTTCATACGCGCCCGTCCACGTTGCACAAGAGATCCTGGACCGCTTTAAAAAATTGCCGGTCGCCACCATCTGGAACCACGTAATGAAAGATGCAGGCGTGCCGCTACCCTTCATGGAGGGGGTGCGTCCTTTTACCCCGGGACAACGACTGGCCGCGCGCGCACGTACCCTGCGCTTTCTGCCCATGCGTCCCGATCTGATGGCAGAAACACGGCAGGGGGAAAACTCACCAGAATATCGAGCTATGGCACGCTGTGGCCCCGGAGATGTACTCGTGGCAGATATCATGGGGCATCCACGCTCGTGCATCTTTGGCGATGTCAAGGCATTGCATTTGGTCATCCAAAAAGCAGATGGCATTGTGACCGATGGGGCGATTCGCGACCTGGGCGTGCTGGAAGCAGAAGAGTACGGCCTAATTGTCTATGCAAAAGAACGCACGCCCTACGGGTCGGGGCCGTGGGCAGATCCGTCGGAGGAAAACGTAGACATCCAATGTGGCGGTGCGCTCGTGCGACCGGGCGATGTGTTGGTGGGTGATGATGATGGTGTGGTGGTCGTGCCCTCTTGGTTTGCCGAAGAATGTGTGCAGCTGGTGGAAGACCACGAGGCGGTTGAGGCATACATCAAACAAAAGATCTTGGCAGAGGGCGTGTCCCCGGGCAAATATTATCCGCCAACGCCAGAGATGTACGCCGAATGGCGCGCGCAACGGGCCCAGTGATTTCCTTTGGCAGCGCAGCTCGCCCCCGCAGTGAAGAATCCTCACGCACGTGTCGCGGCCCATCGACAACAGTCAATTCAGAAATGGTTTACAATGAAATAGCAGCTTTATCATTACATCTGCACTACAGCGGCCTCGATAATCGGTGTTACAATGTTGAATCGGTATGCTATACTGTTGCAATGGCATGCGAGTGCGCTGTCAGAGCCACGCAGACCAGACCACATCTCCGGTATCTGCTAGCGCAGAGACCACAAACGCAGAATTGCACTGAGGCCAAACCTGATGAGCAATGATTTTCTGGCGGATCAAGCTGTCGCCACCAACATCGACCTTTTCTCAGCATGGACAGAGGCACAGATGGCCTATCGGGGCCAGCCAGGTCTCTCCGTTGCCGTTGTGTACGACCAAGCAATAGTCTGGAGCCGCGGCTTTGGCCAGGCAGATCTTGAAGCGCAACGGGCTGCCACACCAGCAACAATCTACCGCATCGCTTCAATCACCAAGCTCTTTACCAGCACTGCGATCATGCAGTTGCGCGATGCTGGCTTGCTCCAACTGGATGATCCGGTGCAGCGCCACCTCCCTTGGTTCAACCTCAAAAATCCGCACGCGGATACACCTGCCATCACCATTCGGCATCTGTTGACCCACGCGGCGGGGCTACCGCGCGAAGCAGCCTTCCCCTATTGGAGCACCAATGACTTTCCTGATTTGGCTGCCGTGCAACAAGCGTTGCCAGAGCAGGAAGTTGCGATCCCAACGGAATCGGATTGGAAGTATTCAAACCTGGGACTGACGCTCGCGGGCGAAATTGTAGCGGCTGTGAGCAAGAGACCCTACACGCGCTATGTGCGTGAAGAGATCCTCCAACCGCTGGGCATGGAGAACACCTTTATCGAGACAGTTCCCGTTGATCACGAGTTATTGGCGACGGGCTATGGCCGTCGGTTGCCCAGTGGCAGCCGAGCATTGGCACCCCACACGGATTGCGCGGCCATTACACCAGCCGCGAACATGGCATCCAATGTCACTGATCTCGCCCAGTTCGTCATGTTACAGTTGCGGGATGGCCCACGCACCGGCAAGCAAGTTTTGGCCGGTTCATCACTGCGCGAGATGCATCGTGTCCACTGGCTGAACGATGATTGGTCCGCGGGGCGCGGGTTGGGCTTCTACACCTGGCGGCTCGATGGGCGGACGCTCGTCGGCCACGGTGGCGCGCTGCAAGGCTATCGCACCGATCTGCAGGTGGCCACGGCCGATAAGGTTGGTGCGATCGTGCTGACCAACGCCGATGACGGGCAACCGCTCTCCTACATCGAAAAGATCTTTCAATGGATCGTGCCGCCCCTGTTGGCCGCGGCCCAGCCCGATTCAGGGCCCGCCGATTCGGCAACGTCTGCGTCCGCGCAATCGACAGCCACAGAGCCACCGGCTGCCTGGCAGGCATACATTGGGCGCTACCGCAGTCCCTGGGGTGATAGCCAGGTCCTCTGCTACAAGGGCGAACTGGTGATCATCTCGCCCACAGATGTTAATCCCCTCACCAGCATGATTACGCTTGAGCCGGTTGACGAAGCAACCTTTCGCATGCAAACGAAAGAACGCTTTGGCAGCAACGGCGAATTGGCCCGATTCGAACAAAACGACGAGGGGGAAGTCGTGCGGCTGTGGACGGGGAATACATACAGTACGCCGATCACCGCCTGGTAATACGCTGCCAAAGCTAGTGCCTCCAGTTCTGTAGACCCTCGTAAACTCAAGTTGCTGCCTACCATCTCTGCACGAGAGTGATTGTGCAAACAACACCCTCTACCACGCGCAGAGGAGGCAACCGGGGAGCAACATATAGAGAAAGCAAATAGAGCTTGCACCTTGTGGAGTGCGCATTAGAGAATGCGCACGTCCAGCGTTGTGCAACGTTTCAATGATTTCTCGATTAAAGTGGGCTCTGTTTGAAAACAGTAGTTCCGGCAAGCGGGAAACTTACCGTTTTCAAGCCAACCGCACCCTAAAGTGGGCTCTGTTTGAAAACAGTAGTTCCGGCAAGCGGGAAACTTACCGTTTTCAAGCCAACCGTACTATAGAGTGGGCTCTGTTTGAAAACAGTAGTTAACATTCAAAATAGTGCGTAGTTGAAGTATACTGAGAGTCATGATCTGCCAATACGAGTATCTCAGAGAACAGCGGAAAGTCTTTGCAAGCATGACAGGATTGTCGGTGCCAGAGTTCGACGAATTATATGTCGAGGTCGAGCCAAAGTTTGTTGAAGCCGAGCAGGAACGGTTGAGCAAACGAGCACGTCAGCGAGCGATAGGCGGCGGACGGAATCAGGAGATGAGCATCTGCAATCAACTGCTGCTGAGCGTTGTCTGGTTGCGCTGCTATCCCAAACAGCATGTGCTGGCCTATCTCTTTGGGACAAGTGAGTCAAGCGTCTCACGGGTGCTGGCCCGCATGTTGCCGCTGCTAGAAGCAAGCGGACGGGACACGATGCGCATGCCAGACCCAGGGCGCAAGCAACGCCGTGAGTTAGATGTCTTGTTGGCGCAAACGCCCGAGTTGGCGGTCTTGATTGACACCTTCGAGCAGCGAGTGCAGCGCCACAAAGAGCCGCAGCAAGCTGACACGTACTACAGTGGCAAGAAGAAGCAGCACACCCTCAAGAGCCAAGTGGCTGTTGACGAGACAACCGGTCTCTTTGTGGATGTCTCTGACAGCGTGCCCGGTCCAACCGCGGACATGGCTCTGCTTGAGCAGAGCCAACTGTTGACACGGTTACCGGATGGTGTTGGGGCCATCGGCGACCTTGCCTACATCGGTATCGACAAGCTCCATCCAACAGGGAATGCTGCTTCACCAAGGCGCAAACCTCGCAAGCGGGCGCGCCCCCCAGAGGATGTTGCCTTCAACACCGCTTTTGCTCAGCGCCGCATTTACGTCGAACACGCCATCGGTCGCGCCCGTTGCTTTGAGGCTATCACCCAAATGGATAGGCATCATCGGCGCAATCACACCGCCCGTGTTGTGGCTATCTGTGGCCTCGTCAATCGCCGTTTGGCACGCATCTTAGCTCTACGGCAGCCCGACTTGCCTCTTTCATAGTCCGATGGGTAAGGGCTCTTTCATCTCTTATCCTTATTCTGAATGTTAACTAGTAGTTCCGGCAAGCGGGAAACCTACCGTTTTCAAGCCAACCGCATTGTAGGGTAAAAACGACGTCATCAGTAGCTCCACAGGAGAAGGAGAACCGAATGTTGAACAAACGCCTCTTTTATCAAATGCCGCTTGTACTCTTGATTTTCTTGTTGATCGCGTGTGCTCCCGCGCCCGACGATCCGTCGGCACCGCTCACAAGCACACCGGACGAACCACAGACGGGTGGTTTTATCATGGCCGCCAATATTGAAGATCCCGATTCGCTCGACCCACACAAGACGATCATGGCCACGGCCTCAACCATTCAGGGCTGGATCTATGACACGCTCTTTTACATTGGTGATGATGGCTTGCCCAAGGGCTTGATCGCCGAATCATGGTCCGTGAGCGATGACAGCAAAACGTTGACGGTCGTGCTGCGCGAGGGACGTCTGTTCCACGATGGCACGCCGGTTGATGCCGCCGCGGTAGAATTCACCTTCAATCGCATGCTCGATCCGGCAACCGCTTCGCCAGCTAAGGATCAGGCCGGACCGCTCGTCGCCGTCACAGCGGTTGACGACAAAACCGTGACCTTTGAATTTTCCGAGCCGTACGCGCCCTTCTACTTCGCCGCTACCACCTCCTATTTCGGAATCATCTCCCCCACAGCCGTGGAAGAGCTGGGCGACGATTTTAGTCGCCAGCCAGTCGGCAGTGGTCCCTTTATGTTCGAAGAGTGGAAGGGCGGCCAAGAGATCACATTGGTGCGCAATCCCGATTATGTCAACGTTCGGGAAGATCGGGAGAATCCCGGCGCGCCCTATGTGGATGGCATCATTTTCAAAGTAATCCCCGAAGTGGGCACCCGGATTGCCGCGCTGGAAACGGGTGAGCTAAATGTGCTGGGCCTTTCACGTGAATCTGTGCCCCGCTTCCAAGACGATCCAGAGTTTCAGATCATCTCGGCTGAAGAGACAGCCAGCATCAACTTTGTCGAATTTAACTATGGCCGTGCCCCTTTTGACGATCCACGGTTTCGCCGCGCCTTTGGATTGGCTATTGACAAAGAAGCGATTCAGATTGGTGCCTACGGTGGCTTTGGTACCGTCAACTATAATCCCTATCCCAGCGGCAACGCGGGCTACGATCCGGCAATTGGCGAAACCTATGGCATGCCCTATGATCCAGAGGCCGCTCAGGCAATGCTCGATGAGTTGGGCTGGCGCGATGAGGATGGCGATGGCACCCGCGAAGCACATGGCGTGGCCGGCGTGGAAGATGGCACACCCGCCGCGTGGACCTGCTGGACCTATCCATTCGAGATCAAACAGCGCGAATGTGAGATCATTCAGGCCAACATGGCAGATATTGGCGTGGAGATCGCGGTGAAGCTGACCGACTTTGGCACCATGTCCGCGGAGATGCCCAAGGGAGACTTCGATTTTGATGTGATGCGCTGGACCTGGAATGAGCCGGTGATTCTGTCGTTGCTCTTTAAATGCCCGGGCTGGAAAGAGCTCTTCTGCGATGAGACGCTGGATGAGATGTTGATCGCAGCCGAGACGGATATGGATCCGGTCAGCCGCGTCGAAAAGATGAAAGAGATCCAGCAATATATCCTGGAACAGGCGATCATCATTCCCTTTGTCACCGACTGGTACATTACCGCTTCTGCCGCCAATGTCCATGGGCTGCGTTATGATGCCACCTTTGGCCTGACCTACGATGATGTTTGGCTGAGTGGACAATAAGTGTATTCGCCAACAATCAGTTGCAGTGCCCAGCAGCGAATGGCACCTAAACTTTGCGCTGATTGTTGGCGAACCATTGACGCGAACCGTTGACGCGAACTGTTGACGCGAACCACTGAGACATGTTGTTATACACCGCTTGAGGTTACTTCGTGATCCTTTATACCATACGGCGTATCTTGTTTGTCATTCCCGTTGTCATCGGGGTGCTGACATTGATCTTCTTCATGCGTGCGCTCGTTCCCGGTGATCCAATAGAAATTATGTTTCTGGGCCAAGTGCCGCCCGATCCAGAGACCGTGGCCGATATTCGGCGCGAGCTGGGGCTGGATAAATCCCTGCCACACCAATATTTTCAATACATCGTGGGGGTGGCACAGGGTGATTTGGGTAAATCGGTGCGCACTCGCCGACCAGTTCTCGATGAGATTCGCGATCGCTATCCCAACACGCTCATCCTCACCATAGCCAGTCTCCTGGTTGCATTGACGGTGGGGTTGAGCACTGGCATTCTCGCCGCGGTCTACAAAGATAGCTGGATCGACCACGTGACAATGTTTCTGGCGCTCTTTGGGCTTTCCATGCCCGCCTTTTGGTTCGGCTTGATGATGATCCAATACTTTGGCGTCTACCTGCGCTGGTTTCCGGTAATGGGGTCAGGCTCGTTCCGCCACCTGGTGATGCCAGCGCTGACGTTGGGCCTGATCGCGTCGACGGTGCAGGCACGCATCGCCCGCTCCAGCATGCTAGACGTGCTGACCTCCGATTACATTCGCACGGCTCGCGCCAAGGGGCTGAACCGCGTGACTGTAATTTTGCGCCACGGGCTACAGAATGCCCTCATCCCCAACATGACCATTCTGGGGCTGCAAATTGGGGGATTGCTCGGCGGTGCCTTTATCATCGAGAGTGTCTTTGCCTGGCATGGGGTGGGCGAGTTGGCCGTGCAGGCCATCTCTCAACGGGATTTCCCGGTGATCCAAGGGGTGATTGTGGTGGTGGCAACGACTTACGTCTTGGTCAACGTTCTCATCGACATCAGCTATCGAATACTGGATCCACGAATCGCATATGAGTAAAAAAGCCAACAGTTCATCCGCTACGCTAGAGAGCCCACTGCCATTGGCGCAAGCCATGCGAAACCAGGAACAGGAGCTGGTGGCTGAACGGGGTGGATTTTGGTGGACGCTGCGCGAACTCTTTGGCCGTCGTCCAGCCCAGATTGGGGGCAGCATTGTGCTGCTGCTCCTTCTCACCGCGCTGTTTGCCCCCATCATCGCTCCCTATGACCCGTATGCAATTGATGTGCGTGAACGGTTGCTCGAACCGAGCTTTGCACACCCCTTTGGCACGGATGATTTGGGTCGCGATCTCTTTAGCCGTGTCGTTTATGGGGCGCGTACCACCATTCAGACGGGGGTGGTTGTGGTCTTCATCGCAGCATCATTGGGCTCGCTCATTGGCCTCATCTCTGGCTACTATGGGGGAACTGTTGACACGGTACTCATGCGCGCCGTCGACGTGATGTTGGCCTTCCCCTACATTTTGTTGGCGTTGGCGATTGTTGCCACGTTGGGGCCAAGTCTGCGCAACGCGCTGATTGCCATTGGATTGGCCTATGTGCCGGGTTGGGCACGCTTTGTGCGCGGCAATGTGCTCACGGTGATCAAGCAGGAGTATGTTACATCGGCACAGGCGGTGGGCGCGGCACCGGGTCGAATCATGGTTAGCCATATTCTGCCCAACGTACTCTCGTCAATCATCGTCTTGGCCAGCCTCGACTTCCCCGCGGCGGTTCTCTCCACCGCGGCGCTGAGCTATGTGGGGTTGGGCGCACAGCCACCCACCGCGGAGTGGGGGGCATTGCTCACTGGGGCACGCAGCTACATGCGCACGGCACCCTGGCTGGTAAACTTTCCGGGGCTGGCTATTTTCATCACCATGCTTGGCTTCAACTTGCTGGGCAATGCACTGCGCGACACGCTCGATCCACAGCTGCGCAACCGCTGACGATTGTGCCGCTGCTCCTGGAGCAATACAGAACGTCTGAAGCATTCGCACAAAGAGAGCTCGCGCAAAGACGCTCCTAGCCGCCCACGATTTTTGATCGCAGGATAAGCAGGAGCGTCTTTGCGTGTAGATCTTTGACATCGATTTATGAAGCAAGTAGATATTGCAAATTCTGAGCAAATTCGCGTCAGCGGCTGCCGATTCAGCGATTGAGACCGCTTCTCACGGTTGGAAGCCCAATTCATTGGTGCCTGCCCCAACGTCAACGGGACCTAAAGTGGGCTCTGTTTGAAAACAGTAGTTCCGGCAAGCGGGAAACCTTCCGTTTTCAAGCCAACCGCACTGTAGCTATGTCAGTGGCTCATCGGTTTGGTTCATCCGAATTACCATGAATGTTCCACCTTGTGGATCTTGCAGCACGGCAATTGTTCCGATATCCCCGATATCAAATGGCGGCCGCACGATTGTTCCGCCCAGTTCCTGAGCTTTTTGGGCAGTGGCGGCACAATCAGCAACGGCAAGATAGATGGCCCAGTGCGGGGGTACATCGCCCCAGGATGGGTCCAATGCCATCATGCCGCCGTTCATGCGGCCGTTGTTGAGAAATGCAGTGTATCCATTGTCGTCGGTCTCTGCTTCCCAGCCAAAGAGAGCGGTATAAAATGTTTTGGCAGCTTCCACATCGCCGGTAGCCAATTCGTTCCAACCGAGCGAATTGGGCACGTTGAAAAGATCTGATCCTTTGTGCTTGCCGGTCTGCCACAAAGCAAAGATCGCGCCGGTGGGATCTTGAATGACGGCCATGCGCCCCGCGTCCATGACATCAAAGGCAGGGGCAATCACAGTTGCGCCCAATTCAGTTGCCCGAGCAGCCACCGCTTCGGCATCATCCACGGCAACATACGAATTCCAGACCGGGGGCATCCCTTGGTCTATCTGTTCTTTCTGCATTTCGCCCAGCCCGGCAATATCTTTGCCATCCTGTTGCAACATGGTGTACACCCCACCGTAGGGCAGTGGCGTATCCTGCCCATCCCAATCAAAAAGTGATGTGTAGAACGCTTTGGCTGCAGCGCCATCCGTTGTCTGCAGATCTGTCCAGCAAAAGGTACCTTGTGGATATGCAGTTGTCATTGCGATCACTCCTGACCTATTTGAAGATATTTGGAAGGTACTGTCGAATAAAAAAGTAAGTGCCAGAGACGGTTGCGAGGTAAATGAAATGATTCACATGACTTACGCACCGAAAAGAGCTTACCAGTGGAAAGAGCTTAGTGGAAAGCAGACAACGCGATTGGTGGTTCTTCTCGACAAGTTGCATAAGTCTAGATTCAACAGGTAGTGCCGATAAGGGGATAGAAACAAATGTTCTAATTGGCTCAAGTATACCATTGGTTCCTGCACTTGTCAACAGAATTTTGGCGGATATCAGGGTGATCATGCATGTCATGGTAGCCTCAATCAGGAAGCCAACTGACCTTGAAAAGCGGTCTGATCACTCGGGAAGCGAGCCGCTGCCCCGCCGTGGGTTCCCGCGCGTTTTGGTATTCGTTGCGGGTGTGGTTCCAGTTTCTTGAACGTTCAAGATTGCCCCGTGGCCTCACAACCGCTCGTTCCCGCCCAAGCGGCCCCATTTTCACACGGCTTGTCTCTTTATATCTCCTGTATTATGATAGCTCAATCGGAACTGTTCCTGTTTTCATTCAGCGGCAATCTACTTACAACGGAGTCATCTCATGGATTTTCAAACAATGCTAAACAGATTGAGCACGGTCGTCGCCATTCCCGTCACGCCTTTTATTCGGCGCGACCAGACGATACATGCAGATTTTCAGGCCTATGCCCACTTGGTTGACCGCATGGTCGGCGAAGGGATCAGTGTGGTCACGCCCAACGGCAATACCAGTGAATTTTATTCATTGACGCCAGAAGAGATGCGCCATTCGGTAGAAGCGTCGGTGGCCGGGGCGGCTGGACGGGCGTTGATCCTGGCTGGCGTTGGATTTGATCTCCAGACAGCAATTGAGATGGCACAGTTTGCCGCGGCACAAGGGGCCGAAGCCATCATGGTTCACCAACCCGTACATCCCTATCGTTCGGATGAGGGCTGGGTGAGCTATCACAAGGCCATTGCCGATGCCGTGCCAGAATTGGGCATGGTGCCCTATGTGCGTGACGCGACCATCGGTGCACCCGCAATTCAGGCGCTGGTCGATAGCTGCCCCAACTTTGTGGGCATCAAGTATTCGGTGGGCAACCCGCCCCTCTTTGCCCAGATCGTGCAACAGGTGGGGAAAGATCGGTTGGCGTGGATCTGTGGCATTGCTGAATCGTGGGCCCCCTTCTACTACGTGGCCGGTGCCTGTGGCTTCACCTCTGGGCTGGTGAACGTCACCGCGTCGCTTTCGCTGGAAATGCAGGAGTCGCTCAACCTGGGCAACTATGACAATGCCATGCGCATCTGGCAACAGATCAAGCCATTTGAAGATCTGCGGGCACGGCGCAACAACGCGAACAACGTTTCTGCCGTCAAAGAAGCCATGGCCCAATTGGGGCTATGCGAACGAACTGTGCGCCCGCCAATCTCCGAGCTGTCGGAGCAGGAGCGTGCAGAGGTAAGCGAGATTCTGACCCAGCTCGACCTTGAAGAACGGGTGGTGGCCTAGCCACAGATCGAGCGTTCACTTGTCTGACGGTGAACAGATTTTGCGCTCGTTGTTCGTGCGATCTGTTTACGAGCGTTGATCGACACATAAAATATTGATCGATCCGAGAAAACCATCCAACCAACAGAGTAAACGAGCAGATCATGCAAATTGATGCAGTTCAACTTTTTCCCATTGCCACCCCGCGCCAGACTGGGATCGCCAACCAACATGTGATCGTCAAAATTTCAGCGGGCGACAGCCACGTGGGCTGGGGCGAGATGAGCGACCTTTCGCATGTGCCCATGTACCAATTCGATCTGCCAGAGTTGGAGCGCATGCTCAACGAGTTGTTGCGGGGCAAAGATGCACGCAATCTGGTTCAGATCGAGGAAGAGCTGATCCGCTTCTATCCCGACGAAGGGCACATGTACAGTCGATCCGGCCTCGTGCGCCAAGGCATTGATCTCGCCCTGCACGACATGGTGGCGCGCGCGGAAGGGGTGCCCGTCTATGATCTGTTGGGGGGCAAGTTGCGTGACCGCATGCGCGTCTGTTATCCAATCTTTCGCATGCGCTCGGTGGCAGAGGTGGAACCAAACCTGCAACGGGTGGCGGATAAGCTGGAAGAGGGTTTCGACCTGATTCGGGTCTACGTGGGCACCAATTTGGAAGCGGACACGCAATTTTTGGGTCAGTTTGCCGAACGGTTCCAGGGCCGGGTCCAAATCAAGTCGCTCGATTTCTCCAATCTGCTCGATTGGCGGCGAGCAATTATGGCGGTGGAACGCTATCGAGAGCTGGTTGATTTCATGTTGGTGGAAAGCCCGGCGCCACGCAATGACACGGACGGACTACGCGAATTCCGACGGCGCTCGCATCGTCCCATTTCTGAACACGTGCTCCACATCCACCACGGCTGGCAGCTGCTCTCCAACGGCGCGGTGGATATTCTGAACGTGTCGCCCTATCTGCTGGGCGGGTTGCGTGCCAGCCTGCGCCTCATTGCAGTGGCCGAAGCAGCCCGAGCGAGCGTGCTGATCGGCACGACCCAAGAGCTGAATCTGGGGACGGCAGCCGTAGCCCATCTAGCCGCGGCCGCACGCGTGCTCGACTACCCCGGCGACAACACGGGGCCACACCTCTACACCGCGGACGTGGTCAAGCGACCGCTGATCTATGAGCAGAGCCACCTGCTGGTGCCATCTGGCGTTGGACTGGGGGTAGAGGTAGACGAAGAGCAGTTAACGACCATGACCGCCAACGCCGAATGGACATTTGGCGTCGATCTGGCTGGCGTCGTTGACCGCACGTCCACCAATCGGCCCGCGGCACCAGCATAGCAGGCGCGGACGAGTACACTCGGATGGCGGAAGCTGAGTACCTCCGCACAGGTGTGCTACAGTAGATCCGGCTACAGTCCCAGTTGAGCAGGATCATCGGGGGCTCTCCCAACTGGGAGAGCCAAGACACAGGCAAGGAGTGACAGCGGCATGGTTGTACAGTTCGTGGAACCTGGCGTATTGGTTGACGGGGATCTGGAACTGGTGTTGGTAGAGGCATACGCAGGTAACTCAGAGTTGAATTATGCCCCGGCCTACCGCTTCAAGATGGTGAACAGCTTTGATGGGCGCGAGATGGGCCGCATCGATCTGCGGGTCGGCAACACCTATGATCTGCGGATGTATGCCGGACACATCGGCTATCGAGTGAAAGAAGCCTACCGCGGCCACCGCTACGCGGCCAGGGCAGTGCGGCTCTTGCTGCCGCTTGCCCGCCACCACCGATTGGGCACGCTCTGGATCACATGCAATCCCGACAATCTTGCCTCGCGGCGCACCTGCGAACTGGCGGGCTTGCGCTTCACCGAGATCGTCAAGTTGCCACCCGGCAGCGATATGTATCAGCGTGGTGATCGAAAGAAATGTCGCTACCAGTTACAGCTCTAAAGTCGCACAGCGCACACTTCTCATCCTCACATAAATTTTATCTCGGTATCGAGCCGTGGTATACTAGCCAAGTTATGTTGACGGTGAAGTAACCGGTGAAAAGTCGCAGGCAGAATCGAGAGGCGGAGAGATTCGCCACCTTCGATGTCAGGTGCATCTGGAGAATGTGAGTGCATCGCCAATTGGATAATCGGCACTACCCGCGAGGGCGGTCACCGAGCCAGCAATGGCAAAGGTGCCACACTCGCAGAGCGAGTAGTCATACCGCAAGCAATTATATAGATGGAGCAGATCGAGGGGTGGCGGATATGCCTGGGCATATCCGCCACCCCTTTTTTCGGGGCGTTTGAGCAGTTGAATTTTTTGTGAAGGAGGTAGCAGTGAGCAAGTATATTTTCGTAACGGGTGGTGTTCTTTCGGGATTGGGCAAAGGGGTCACAACGGCCTCACTGGGCCGCATTCTCAAGGCGCGCGGTCTGCAAGTGGCGACCATGAAGTTGGATCCATATCTCAATGTCGACCCAGGGACCATGTCGCCCTATCAACATGGTGAAGTGTTTGTAACGGAAGATGGCGCCGAGACCGATTTGGATCTGGGCCATTACGAACGGTTTGTCGATGAAAATCTGACCAAACTCTGCAACGTGACCAGTGGCCAGATCTATAATTTCGTCATTAGCCAAGAACGGCGCGGCGACTATCTGGGCGGTACGATTCAGGTTATTCCCCACGTGACCAACGAGATCAAACGGCGCATTGGGTTGACGGCGCGCGATTCACAGGCCGACGTGGTGATCGTGGAGATCGGTGGCACGGTGGGTGATATTGAAGGCTTGCCATTTTTAGAAGCGATCCGACAGATGCGCAAAGATGTGGGGCGCAGCAATAGTCTCTATGTGCACGTAACCTGGCTGCCTTATTTGGCAGCTTCCAAAGAGCTGAAGACCAAACCCACCCAACACAGCGTGCGCGAGCTACGCGGCATTGGTGTTCACCCCGATGTCATCGTGCTGCGCAGTGATCACCGGGTCGATGAAGATGTGCTGGCCAAGACCGCACTCTTCTGTGATGTGGAACAGGAAGCGGTGGTGCCCATGGTCACAACGGATACGATCTACGGCGTACCCACCGATCTGGAAGCAGCTGGGTTGGGCGATTGGGTGGTGCAGCAGCTCAATCTCGAATGTAAACAGGCGGCCGAGACTGGATTGGCAGAATGGAACGCGCTGGTGGGCAAGATGCGCAGCACAAAGCCAACACTGCGCATTGGCATTGTTGGCAAATATGTTGAATTGGAAGATGCCTATCTGAGTGTCAAGGAATCGCTGATCCACGCGGGCCTGGCCCTCTCGCATGACATCGATGTGGAGTGGATCAGCTCGGAAGATCTGGAGAGAGGCCGCAAGATCGACAGCCTGCAGACCATTGACGGTGTTGTGGTGCCGGGTGGGTTTGGCTATCGCGGCATCGAGGGCAAAGTGGTGGCGGCTCGCTTTGCCCGCGAAGCAGCACTGCCCTATCTTGGACTTTGCCTGGGCATGCAAGTGATGTGCATTGAGAAAGCTCGCACCTTGTTCAACTCGGATGAACCGAATAGTACCGAATTCGACATTAGCACCGAATACCCCATTATTGATCTCATGCCCGATCAACGAGATATTGCCGATATGGGTGGCACCATGCGGCTCGGTACCTATCCCTGTCAGCTCGACCCGGACACCAAGGCAGGTCAGGCCTATCTGAGCCAGGGACACGGCCAGATTGTGCTGGAGCGTCACCGTCATCGGTTTGAATTTAACAACGCGTATCGCAAGACACTGGAGGAGGAAGGGGTGATCTTCAGCGGTCTTTCACCCGATGGCCGCCTCGTTGAAATTGTCGAGCTGGCCGATCATCCCTTTATGGTGGGCAGCCAGTTTCATCCTGAATTCAAGAGCCGCCCCAATCGCCCCCATCCACTCTTTCTCGCCTTTATGCAGGCAGTAAAGCAGTATGCAGAAGAGCGCGGGGAGAGCAACCCAAAGGCTGCATACAATGCACAGGCAGATCAACCGCAGGGGGTCGCGGGCACAGCGACAACAAAGGACACAGCCGGGCACGCGGCAACATTGGTGGCAGAATTGCCCTCAGAAGCACGGTGAAATATAATAACGAGACAATTCAGTCCAACTTGTTCTACAAATGAATTCGCTCATGCTCGGCCAACACGGCCAATGAACACCGCCAATGAACACGGCCAATGAACACGGCCAATGAACACCGTCCATACGCGGGCTGAGGGTGCATTGATAACTCGGCAACGCTGTGCCCACTGAGGTAACAGTTTTTTGCAACTGTCGGGTGATCGACGCGTGGGCACACGGTGACTCCCGCGCCCCAATGGGCAAAGGATGCTCTTCTTTGTACGCAAGTGTTATCTATCTTTATGGAGTCTTACCCATGTCTGGACATTCTAAGTGGTCAACGATTAAACGGAAAAAGGGGGCCAACGACGCCGCCCGGGGCAAAGTGTTTACCAAGCTCGCGCGCGAAATTCAAATCGCGGCACGCGCTGGTGCCGATGCCACAACCAACTTTGCGCTGCGCTTGGCAGTCGATAAAGCCAAGGCCGAGAATATGCCCAAAGATAACATTGAACGGGCCATCCGGCGCGGGGCAGGGCTCGATAAAGACGCGGCAGAGATTGAAGAGATTACCTACGAAGGATATGGACCACATGGGATTGCCGTGTTGGTCGATTGTCTGACCGACAATCGCAATCGCACCATCTCCGACGTGCGGCGTGTCTTTACGCGTGCCAACGGTAACCTGGGTGAGCCGGGTTCTGTGGCCTGGCAGTTCACCGAGAAGGGGTACATTCTCTTTGAACGGCATGACGCCGAGGGCGAACCGATCGAGCTGGATCCAGATGATATTTTCATGGTTGCGCTTGAAGGTGGGGCCGAAGATTTTGAGGTGAGCGATGAGGTCGTCGAGATCTATACCGAGCGCACGGACTTTGCACAGGTGCTACAGGTGCTGCAGGATAACGGCTTTGAGCCCGCTGAATCTGATCTAGTTAAAAAGCCCAACACAACGCTGGACCTGACAGCGGACGAAGCAACCAGTGTGCTCAATCTAATTGAAGCACTGGAAGATTTGGATGACGTCAGCGAAGTCTATCACAATTTGGAACTGACGGATGATGTCGTTGCGCAATTTGCGTAGCACAGCATCGATGTAGTCTGTTCGGTACACATTGCCCTCTGCAGCGGTAGAGGAATACCATGAACATTCCGGGGAAGCAGCACTGAAACCCATGCACAACAATGGGTTGCGCCCCGGAATGTTTTGATCTCAGGAACCCACATCCCTTGACTCATGGCTCAATCTACGCAGGTTTCCTCCTCATTTGCTCGCGTTGTGCTGGGCATTGATCCCGGTACGGCCATTACTGGTTATGGCGTTGTTGGCGAAACCGCAGCCGGTAATTTTGAACTGCTGGCCTGTGGTGTCATCCGCACCAAGGCGGGCGAAAAGATGCATCTGCGGCTGCTGGAAATCTTTCAGGATATGAAAGCACTAATCGCGGAATTCCATCCCACCGAAATGGCTGTGGAAAAACTCTTTTTCGGTCGCAACGTGACAACGGCAATTACAGTTGGCCAAGCCCGTGGCACAGTGCTGCTTGCGGGTGCTGAATACGGGCTTGATATTGCCGAATACACACCAGCCGAAGTCAAACAAGCCATTACAGGGTATGGCAGCGCCGACAAGCAACAGATTCAAGAAATGGTTCAGCGCGTCCTCAATCTCCCACACCCTCCCCACCCGGATGATGCTGCCGATGGGGTTGCCATTGCAATCTGTCATCTCCAACGCACCCGCTATTTGCTCCTCTCGCAGTAAATAATTCCCACCATTCCTTCGAATTTTGTGCGATCCTTCAAACCCAAACCTTAAAAAAACAAGCTGTTACAACTGAATATTTTCCCCCACTCATTTTTGTCCAAATTCGGCAAGTGCTAAATTCTCTCCTGTGTTTCTGTCAAAATGCTTGCAAAGCTTACGATTTTTTGGCTAATTTTTACTTCAATTACTGCATTTCTGCGAAATTCATCAAAATCCCGCGAAGGATTTGGCTATCAATCTCGATTAATTATTGTAGAAGCATCAAATCACCTTAGTCAATCATCACATCACTGAACGTAAGCCATCGTACGCAATCATCGATTGTAAGCATCGTACGCAATCATCGATTGTAAGCATCGTACGCAATCATCGAACGTAAGCCATCGAACCCCATCATCGCACTCAAATCGTTGAACTCAAATCGCCGAATCTAAGTGTAAGCAGGAAACCAGACCAATGCGAGAATACACACACCTCAACCAGTTTAGCTACCAAGCCCGGATGGGAATGATACCGCCAATGTTGCAAAATAACCGAACCCAAACTGTGCCACAACATGAAATTCGCATTCTCGTTGTGGAAGACGAAGCGCCATTGCGCGAGCTGCTCCATGTGTCGCTGCAAAAGAGCGGTTACAAGGTTACAACCACATGTGACGGCAAAGAAGCGTTGAATGTCTTTGACGAGCAAGAGTTTGATCTCGTTTTGCTGGATGTCATGGTGCCCGAGTTGGACGGATTTGCCCTCTGTGCCGAATTGCGCCAACGCAGCGATGTTCCCGTTGTCATGCTGTCGGCCCTGAACCGTCCCGATGATATTGTCTATGGCTTTGGCGTCGGTGCCGATGATTATATTTGCAAACCTTTCACCTTCCGCGAAATTGAAGTGCGCCTTCAGGCAATTCTGCGCCGTGTTAATTGGGCGAGCGAGCGCGTTGAATCACGCGTGATGGCTTTTAACGACGTTGTGCTGAATGATGAACTCCACCAGGTTAAAGTTTGCGACAAAGTTGTTCACCTCACCCCGACAGAATATCAACTACTGCGCCATCTGATGAGCATGCCCGACCGCCCCGTCAGCAAAAATGATCTCTTCCAGACCGTCTGGGGCTATGATCTTGCCGGTGGCACAAATCTGGTCGAAGTTGCCGTGCGTCGGCTGCGCGAAAAGATCGAGCAGAATCCTTCGGATCCCGTCTATCTGGTAACGGTCCGTGGTGCAGGGTATAAATTTAACACCCAACACCAGCCAAAACGCGAACTGATGATGGCATAATTTTTTGGGTTGACCACTGGTCTGGTCTGGTTTGAGGAGATGCGGGCGTCTGTCCGCTGCTCTCCTCACGGCCGGACGACCAAACTGCCTTTTCCTCGTAGTAGCAGTTTACTTCGTATTGTGTTCTCACAAGATGTTGTACATCAACAGCAATCACCGTGCACATTTTCTGTTTTTCCTCAGATAAAACTGTTATTTTTTCAGCGCTCACAGTATAATCAAACCCTGCAACCGCGATTGGCTCCTGTTCCGGGTAAGTGATCTGGCCCATGCCATTGCCAAATGGGTCCACCCCACTTACCTTTTTTGAGCATGGGTACAGCTCTTTTTCATGTTGCCAAGCGGCGGACATAGCAGATGCGCAGAAGAGAGTGAACAGCTTACAACTGAGGGAATCCCCATGATTCGAATGGTGCGTGGATTGGTCTTGGACCATGGCAAAGATTATGTGCTCGTGGAAGTCGGTGGCCCCGCCGGCGGCATGGGATTTAAAATTTCCACACCAGAACCGACCGCAGCCCAACTGCGCGAGGGTGAGACCGTGCATCTCCACACCTATTTACAAGTTCGGGAAGATGCGCTGGCGCTCTATGGCTTTACCACGTTGGAAGAACTCACCACATTTGAACTGCTCCTCGGCGTCAATGGCGTGGGTCCACGGGTTGCCCTGGCGACGCTGAGCACGCTGAGCCCGGATGCACTGACGCTGGCAATTGCCAACGACGAGCCTGGGATCGTGGCACGCGTGCCAGGGATCGGCAAACGCACCGCCCAGAAGATCGTCCTCGACCTCAAGGACAAGCTCAAGTTGCCCACAACGGCCGTGGAAACGCTGGCACAGGTGACGGACGATGACAGTGAAGTGATCGAAGCATTGACGAGCCTGGGCTACAGCGTCGTGGAAGCGCAGCGAGCGATCCAGAGGTTGCCCAGCGATGCCACCGGGGTAGAGGAACGGCTCCGTCTGGCGCTCAGCCAGTTTGGTCTTTAGCGGGTATGTGCCGCCCCAAATTTCTCATCTCCAATCGATCACAGTATAATCTGCGTGACAATGTACATGTTGGCCACTGGTCATGAGTCACCGGGCATGAGTTACCGGCATGAGTCTACATGCCCGCGTTGCCCCCAAAATCGGTGCCGATGACGCAACGTGCCAAATAGTGCTGTTCTGTGCCTGTCGAGAGACATATATGTAACCTACAGTGCGGTTGGCACGTGGTAGCGGGTATTTTTTGAGCAATCACTCCCGTATAGCGTCGTGTAGAAATAGTGGGTGGCAACTTGAGTTATTTACGCAAGAAAAAGCTGGCAGATACAGTCAGCAGATACAACTAAACAGGAAATAAAAATGGCCGAAGTTCAAACCTTACGCAAGGGTAATATATACGAAGAAGAGCAACAGTTGTGGCGCGTGTTAGATTATCAACACATTAAAGTTGCCCGTGGTGGCGCAACGATCCGTCTGCGCGTCCGCAACGTACGCACCGGCTCGACGGTGGAAAAGACCTACAACAATGGCACACGCGTTGATGATGTGCGGCTGGATAAGGACGAAGTACAGTACCAATACACGGATGGGGAATTCTACCACTTCATGAATGTCGAGACCTTTGATCCCGTCATGCTATCGCCAGATGCGCTGGAAGGGGTTATTGATTTTCTGACCGATAATCAGGTGGTAACCCTTGAATCCTACGAAGGTGAACCGATTAATGTATCGATGCCCACCACGGTTGATCTCAAGGTGGTTTGGGCCGAGGCAGCGGTTGCCGGTGACACAGCCAACACGCCCTCTAAGCAAGTGGAAGTGGAGACCGGCTACAAACTCCAGGTGCCGATGTTTGTCGTCGAAGACGATATCATTCGCGTCGATACCCGAGATGGCTCGTACGTCACACGCGTGCAGCAGTAGCCCATCGTTCAAATCACCCATCGGTCAAATCACCCATCGGTCAAATCAGTAGACGGCGTTTGGAATGCCAAGCTGTCACTCCAAACGCTCTGTCAAAGTTGGATCAAACTTGCCCGTTTGTCACAATTTCGCTATACTGTGTACCTGTCCTGAAATTCTCTGCGTCGACGTAACTGATTAGCGGTGGTTTACGCACCACAACCGAATTTCAGCTGTGTATCTGTTCTGAAATTCTCTGCGCCGACGTAACTGACTGGCGATCAGAGGCGTGATAGCTCTATCACTGAATGACAGGATAGGCACTATAAATAACCTGGATTTTTGCCGTTGTAGCTCAGTTGGCAGAGCGACGCACTCGTAATGCGTAGGTCAAGGGTTCAACTCCCTTCAACGGCTCTAGCTCTTCCCCATTGTGGGGAAGAGCTTTTTTATTGCCGTTTTCGTTCTTGTTTAGAACCGAGCCGTAAATTCGGCTGTGGTGCCGACGCCACCTCCAGCCGACGACGTGGACGCCGAGAATTTACGGGCAGACATTTAGTGCCGTTCCGTTGACCACCGTTGATTATGCGAGCAGTGTACAATAACTTTCCACATCAATGTTGGTTCCACAAAGCAGGATACCCACTCGTTGGCCCCGAAGCCGTTGGCGCAGTGGCCCCATGAGCGCGGCGGTGGCGGCAGCACCGGCAGGTTCCACCGCAATTTTCATGGAGTGGAAGAGCAAATGCATGGCAGCGGTCATCTCTGCATCCGTGATCTTTACCAATTCATCGACAAAGTGCTGACAGAGCTGAAAGCTGTAGGGGGCGGCATGGGGCGCGCCCAGGCTGTCGGCAATGGTCTGCACGCGCTCGATAGATTGCGGAGAACCGGCGGCGAAACTCCGGTGCATGGTGTCGGCGCCCTCTGGCTCCACCCCAAAGACGAGACAATCAGGTTGCATCTGTTTGATCGCTGTTGCCATGCCCGCACAGAGCCCTCCCCCGCCAATGGGGATGACCACGGCGTCAAGATCGGCAACCTGCTGACAGAGTTCCAACCCCACAGTAGCGGTTCCCAAAATGGTCTGTTCACCTTCAAAGGGGTGGACGAAATGGCGCGCCTCCTCCGCCTGTATTTCTTCCACGCGCGCAAAGGCACGCGCCACGTGGTCCACGATCTCTACATCCGCGCCATAGGCGCGACAGCTTTCCACACGAAAACGATTGGCGCTCTTGGGCATTACCACTTTGGCGGTTGTGCCCATCATCTGGGCAGCAAAGGCAACGGCAATGGCATGATTGCCGGCGCTCACAGCGGTTACGCCTCTTTGCAGCGCAGCCTCATCCAGTTGACGCATGACTGTTAGCGCGCCACGGGGTTTGAAGGTACCGGTATATTGAAAGAGTTCCAGCTTGAGCATCAACTCTGTATCTGCACCAAAGAGTTCTGCGCTCTCTCGGCTCTGCCATTGCCAAACAGGTGTTGTGCGGACGAGTTCACCCAGATCATCTCGGTTCTGCTGAATCTCGGTAAGCGTTGGGTATTTCATTGTGACTCCTCGTTATTGCTTTGCTTGCTTATCCAGTCGCCCGCATTACCCACTGCCTGGGCGTTCTGTATAATTGTTTCATCTCGTGATCTAATTGGCTCGTGCGCCCAAAGTGCATTGGCTCATTGCACCGCTGAACAGTTGCGTGAACGAATGCGTTTTACGGTTATGAGCAATCCTACTATAGTTTGATCGGCCAAAAATCGGTAGTTTCACGAACGCCCTACAGCAGTTTCACA
The DNA here is from genome assembly GCA_965228585.1 of Caldilineaceae bacterium. Taxonomy (GTDB): domain Bacteria; phylum Chloroflexota; class Anaerolineae; order Caldilineales; family Caldilineaceae; genus JAHBVH01. The sequence goes on along the minus strand of CBDDHX010000001.1, from coordinate 1,088,078 downwards.
GGGTCAGGTTTGTATAGGATTCGCCGCTGCATGTCATGCGCATTGCTGAGGGGCCGCGCCAACCTTGCCCCCGGCACTGGTCACGGCACCCAAGCAGATTACGCAAGGGTTGGCAGGGTCAGGGACGCGGTGACATTCAATTGCTAGGAGCTGTCTTGACATTGCTTCATTGAGACTGCTTCATTGAGACTAGATTGCTCGGCAGTCAAACTACACAACCGACTACGTTGAAAGAGCGTCACATTGAAAGTCAGTCACGTTGAAAGAGCGTCACATTGAAAGTCAGTCACGTTGAAAGAGCGTCACGTTGAAAGTCAGTCACTTTGAAAGTCAGTCACTTTGAAAAATAGTAGAGGGTCACTTACACTTTAGCAATCCAACAAAACTCACGTTGATCACAACCTTTCAATTTTCTATGGAAGTTTCCATCATTTCGTCAATTATTAATTCTTGACGAGAAAGTTGAATCCCGCTAGGATAGAATCCATCAGCGCCTCCACGCACATATTGATGCATTCCCCCTGAGTTTGTCCCTCACGTGGAGCCATGCAGACATGAAAGTAGCACATGAACATAGCTTCACAGACTACAGTACGGTTGGCTTGAAAACGGTAGGTTTCCCGCTTGCCGGAACTACTGTTTTCAAACAGAGCCCACTTTAGGTGTCTGGTCTACTGGCACAAGAGCACAGTTCTGCTCGGTATCTACTCGAAATAACACCTGCTCACATAGCAAAGCAGTTCAGCCTTGGCAGCGCTACAAAGGCGCTTTGCACTCGTCAAGAACAGGCTCTGCGCCTGACGATCAATGCCCATTGATAAAGTTCACCGACAATTTATTCGCGGGGTGCAAGCTGTGTAGAGGTAATCATGTTGTATTGCGCCGTTGTTACACCAACAGACTGTCGCGGAGGAGAGAGCTATTGATCATGAATACTTCACCAGCACTAGCAAGCCCAGATACGACAACAGCCACCAATTCCGACACGATCCGGATTCTGGTGGCCGAAGATGATGATTCTCTACGGAAGTTGCTGGCGCTCACCCTCAAATTGGACGGTTACACGGTTGTGCTTGCCCAAGATGGACGCGAAGCGTTACGTGTTTTTGAAAAAGATGCCATTGACTTTGTGTTGCTGGATATCAACATGCCCGTGGTTGACGGGCTAGAAGTTTGCAGCGAACTGCGCAAACATACCGACGTGCCCATTATCATGATCACAGCCAACACCCGCACAGACGATGTGGTCACGGGCATTGAGCTGGGGGCCGACCATTACATGACGAAGCCTTTCGTCTTGCACGAACTACGGGCCCGAATTCGGGCAACGCTGCGTCGGGTTCGCTTGCAGACGACGCACAACCACGGCAATCTGATCATCCTCGGCGATATTGTGCTGAATGAAGAGCTGCAGCAGGTGACAGTGCGCCGGGAAGAAGTCAACCTGACGCCCAATGAGTACCGCATGTTGAGCTATCTGATGCATAATCCTGACAAGCCAATTAGCAAGGCAGAATTCTTGCGGGCCGTTTGGGATTATCACCCGCACGAAGATGTGAGCTTTGTGCGGGTAACCATGCGCCGACTGCGGAGCAAGGTAGAGCAAGATCCCAGCAATCCGCAATATCTGAAGACAGTGCATGGACTGGGCTATCAGTTCTCGACCCGATCAAACTGAACTTCGGCCGACCAGCATGGTCGTCCCCACCATCACTCACTCCACGCTCCATTACTCTCCTATTGGCTCAGCAGCCTCTCTGTCCAAGCCTGCTGACACGCTCGATCTAGCCAACCGAGCATGCCGCGCCATCCCATCCAACTCTATGGTGCGGTTGCAGAGCTATTTGCCAGACAGCCCATAGCCGCGCTGGTCCGCAGCATGCGTGGCGGCAGCAACCTGTCCTGATGGGATCTTTTGGATTGCAGCGCATGGTGTGGTGCCACAGTTGTGTAAAATGTGTGAAAATGTGTCTAAAATGATCGTGGATCAAAGCCGCTTGCATGCGCCTGTACAACACATTCCGCTGCGTTCTCGGTGGCCCAACAGACTGCGCCATGGGTCTGAATTTTGGGCGAAAGCACAAGGGTCTTTACAGCGATGACGCGGGGAATCAACAGCAGGAGATCAGAAGAAGATGCTGGGCAGCCACTGCTCCAGCCAGCCTTCCTGATAGAGTTCATAGAGGCCGTAAAGCAGATAGGCAACAACGAGGAAGAAGAGAAAACGGGTGATGAGCTCGCGTTGGGCCCAGATCCGTTTGGCTTCATTCCAGAAGCCCAGTGGGCGAAAGATGGCAATTAATAGTATAATAATAACGAATGTAAGAATCCGTCGAAAATTCATGGCTCGAAAACCTCTGCGTAAAATCGCTCTGGGTCCAATACCTTGCCAGCGGTTTGTGCAAGTAGTTCAAGTTGTCACAGAGAACTCATGGACAGATCTCGCTGGTAAACAATGGGACTATCGCCACTTCACACGCCGGCAAGCTGGTTACTGATCAACTTAGCACTCACCATGGGCCTCTTGTTGGCCCATGACTGGATCGCCCACTCCTACCGTCGACCCATGATCAGAGTGCGCAACATTCTCCTGCCCTATCTCGCCTTGCTCACCGGCGGGATTTCACCGCGGCTCATGGGGCTCACAGGCATCGATTGGCTCGTCAGTTTTGGATTTGGCGTGGGGTTGATCACTGCCATCCTGGGGTTGCTTGTGCTGGTTCGCAGCACGATCGATCTACCCGATCAATTCTCGGTTGCAGAGCAGGCGGAGCGGCACGGGCGGACCGCCACAACGGTTAGCCTCGCACCCTTTGTAAATGCTGGCATCGATCAATTCTACTGGTCGTTTTTGCGGGGTGCCTTGTGGGAAACATTCCAACTTGTCCCAACCTGGAGCACACCAAGCGGCTATTGGGCGATCTGGTTGGCAGCACTCGTTGCGATTCCCGAGATTTTGCGCTTTCAACCGAGCCTTCCCGCCCGTCTCCTCAAGCTGCTCATTCTGCTATTGACCACGATTCTCTTCATCTACACACAGAATTTCTGGCTCTGCTGGTTGCTCCACGCCCTGATACTCCTGCTCATGTTCCCGTAAAAGAGAAACCAGGGACTGACTTGCCAAAATGTCAAATCGATCCCTGGTCTGGAATGGTCCGTTGCCTGTAGCCAACGCCCTGTTCACGCGACGGCCCAAAAAGACGGGGCGAAAGCCCACTCCTCCTCGCGCCCCAATTTCGTGCGCTAGGTCGCGTTGACATTAGCGCCGGACATGCGCATGAGAGAATGCACACGCCACAAGTAGAGATGGTCGGTAGCAACTCGCGTTAAATAAAGAAGCTGGCAACGATGATGACGGCAAAGAGTATTGCTGAAACGATTAAGAGCGTGCGCAGATCGCGCAAAACATGGCTATATTCGGTACGCCAGTCGGCTGTTGATGCTGCCGCGGCCGCTCTGGGGGTAGGTTGGCTCTGTGCTGGTGCGACAGCAGGTTGCTCTTTCCGATCGCCCTTGTATATCTCACCATAGCTGCGCGGCCGGCTGCTGCTAATGCTCTGTCGTTTGGATGTTCGTTTTTTTCTGGTGGCCACTCCACTGCTCCTTTCAAAGTCAGAGCGGTGTCCGCATTGGACAACCCAACTGACAATCATAATCTGTGCAGATCAACTCACGCCCGCTCTTAGGCAGAGGATCGCGCTTTCGTTTCCACGCGAGTCTTTCTGTATAAATCTTTTTACACGGGCTCTTCCACAAAAGGGCTCGCGCAAATTACCTTCTCTTCCCCTATTATACGTGTACTCCAATGAAAATCACAGTTCACCAATCGGTCGACGTTGGTTAGCGCCGGATCGCTGTAGCGTTCACAGTGAGCACTTGCTGATTGTACCGCTCCTCATTCTATCATTACAGTCTATCATTACAGTCTATCATTGCAGTCTATCATTACAGTGTGATCCTCTGCGGCAGATGTCATGGGGTGAGGCGCTGTAGCCACGCGCGCAACATGGTCTGGATCACGAGCAATTCACGCACCCCCAACAGGCGCAGCAGCAGCACATATATGCCCACGGCCACGCCCCCGGTGCCCGCCACGGCCACGGCATTGGGCAACCAGGCAGTTGGCCAATCTGGTCCAACCCACTGCACAGCCCAGTACAGCAAGGCACCCACAACAGCCGCCGCCCCTGCCATCTGCAACAGCCCCCGCCCCACATTCGCACGCAATCGCCCCACCTGCCAAAGCAGAAAGAGGATCATCAACAGGGCGTGGCTGGCTTGCTTGGCCGTATCCGCCCAAACCAACCCCAGAAAGCCAAGCGGCTCGAGCAATGCATAGGCAACGACCACGTAGACACCGACGCTAGCCACCCCAACCAGGGCAGGCAACAGGGTGTTGTGGCGGGCGTAAAAAGCGTAGTTCAGCGGAAAATCGACGGCGGCAAAGAGCATCCCGATTAAATAGATCTGCAATGCAGCGACAACCTGGGCCAGGTCGCACCGTGTCCCACAGATCAGTCGCGCAGTGGGTTCACCCAACACCCAAAGTAATACCGCTGCGGGCAACAACAAGATGAGAACCATGCGCAACCCTTGCCCCAAGGTCTGACGGTACGCCTCGTTGTCACCGGTGGCAAAAAATTGGCTCAAACGGGGCAAGGCGGCCAGAGAGATGGCAACGCTAATGAGCCCAAGCGGTAGTTGCTGGAGTGTCGTCGCATAGCGCATCCACGCAATGCTCTTTGCGCCGGTGCCACTGGCCAGGCGGCGGTCGAGCCCCACTTGCAACAGTGTCACCACCAGCCCCAGTGCAATGGGCAGATAGAGGCGCAAGATCCGCCTGAGCGCGGGATGACGCCAATTCACGGTGGGGCGCAGGCGCAATCCAACCCGGTGGAGGTCCCATCCCATTAGCGCAAATTGCACAAAGGCACCCAACAGGATACCAACCACCAAACTGGTGATACCAATCGTTGGTGCCAACAGCGGCGCGGCCAAAACAATGCCCAAATTGTAGAGGGCCGTGGCCAGTGCAGGCCACGTAAAACGCCGCAAGGCATAGAGCACTGCCGTTACCGTGCCAGCCATGCAAAAGAGCCAAATTGCCGGTGCAATCTGACGGATCAGTTGGGTGGTGAGCAGGAGGGCCGCGGGATCTTCTGCATCAAATTTAGTCAGGAGATTGGCCACCTGTGGTGCCAGCAGATAGAGCACACCGGCAATCAGCGCCAACAGCAGGCCAAAGAGCGTCAACAACAGACTGACCAACCGTGCAAATTCGCGACGTCCCCGTGCCGTGTATTCGCTGAGCACAGGCACCAAGGCAGCGCTGAGCATGCCCCCGATTAGAAAGTCGTAGAGCAGGGTCGGCACCTGGCTGGCAACAGTAAAGATCCCAACTTCGGCGGCGGGAAAGATGCGTGCAATCACCATCTCGCGCGCCAAGCCCAAAACCCGACTGGCAACATTGCCAATGGTAAGCAGCAGCGCACTGTGGGCCAATCCCGATTCGGCTGAACCAGACAGACTCTCATCTTCAGATGACACGGGTAATGTGGAGGGGTCGCGGTCAGGCGTCGAAACCTCAATCTCATTGGCAGACATAAGCCAGGATTGTAACACAAAACGGGCGTACAGATGTTTCTGCACGCCCGTTAATCACGCTTCTTCAGTTCTGCCAACCGCCAGCAGCGCTTACCAGGTGCCCAGCGGCTCGTGGGTCAAGATTCCGTGTACGCCAAAGTCGCGCGGGTCATTCTTCAGATCAATCTCACCGTCGGCTTCATAATCTTCCAGCCAACGAGTCGTCTGCATGGCAGCGGCACATCCCTGCCCCACGCTCGTGGCAACCTGCTTGAAGACTTTGTCCATGATCTCACCGCCCGCAAAAATACCAGGAATATTGGTTCGGGTGTAGCGGTCGGTCACCAGATGCCCATCGTCATCCAGGTGGAATTTATCTTGCAAAATCTGGTTGTTGGGGATGTGACCAACAAAGATAAAGACGCCATCGGTGGTCAATTCACCTTCTTCACCGGTGACGGTATCTTTTGTCTTGATGCCGGTCACCTTGCCTTCGTCGTCGCCCACGATCTCGGTGACGACACTGTTCCAAATAAAGTCCATCTTTTCATGCGCAAAGGCACGATCCTGCAAAATTTTACTGGCGCGCAGTTCATCTCGCCGGTGGATCACCCGCACGCGCGAGGCAAACTTGGTCAGGAAGAGTCCTTCCTCCACCGCGCTATCTCCACCGCCCACGACAATCACATCCTTGCCCCGGAAAAAGAAGCCATCACAGGTGCCACAGTAGCTCACCCCCTTGCCAGTGTACTCCTTTTCGCCCGGCACTTCCAGATAGCGGGGACGGGCACCGGTGGCAATGATGATCGCCTTGGTGGCATACTCTTTGCCGTTGGTTGTGCGCACCAGGAACGGATGTCGGTCTGTCACAATTTCGGTGACATAATCAAATTCAATCCGGGTGCCAAACTTTTCCGCCTGATCTTTCATCTTTTCCACCAGGCCAGGGCCACTAACACTCTCGGGGAAACCGGGATAGTTTTCCACGTCAAAGGTGATGCTGACCTGGCCACCATATTCATTGCCTGTAATTAACAGGGGGCCCAGATTGGCGCGCGCTGTGTAGAGACCAGCCGTAAAACCAGCCGGACCACTACCAATGATAATCACATTTTCCACCTTTTGATCCGCCCCGGTTCCATTGGCGGCGGCACCATTGGCATGAACTTGACCATCGGTCATTTGTAGACTCCTTTAATCCTAGGACTTGCGCAACTTGTCGAGAACGAACACCAGTACTGTTGGGCGTAAATACCACGGCGGTAAACAGGCCCAAGCTACTTGCGTGAAATGGGTCAGGTTGCCATGGGCTTATTTACGCCGCAATGTACTAGATAATTCACTGGCTCTTCCCGGTGATCCGTTCACGGTGCGTAAGTCGTAAATTCTATGGTTTGATCAGCAGACAGTGATGAACAGTACAATAGACAAACAATGCGATCCTGTCAACACTGACGGTCAATTGCAGTTGCTGTCACGCTGCGGCTCTCACAACACGGTTTCACTATATTTTCTATAGTGCATTATACGTGAGAAGTCTAGCGCCGTCAAAGTAAATGGTCGGTAGTCTTGCCTACCGGTTTGGACCCGCCTTGACCTCATTCCAATAGATCCGCCCAATTGCCGAAAGGCATGCAACCTGCTCGCAGTAAAAGCTGGAATGGATTTAGACCACTTGCATGGGCGGGGCGAGGCCGCTACAATAGATGTTTGTGCGTGAGATCTTTATGTATGTTAACTTACCCACCGAGAAGAGAGTACCAGTGAAGAGCGTACCAGTGAAGAGCGTACCAGTGGCGAGCGGGCAATGCGATTGGTGCCTCTTCTCGACAAGTTACGAAAGTCCGGTGTATGTTGACAGTTGGGGCCACTGCACCGCTACGCGCCACCCTTTCCTGGATCTCTTGCATCTGCAAAATCCGTTGCGTTAACAGGTACCGAAAAGCAAATCATTATGCAACAGCTAAACTTCCTCTATCTCTATGCCAGAAAGTACACAGGCACCCTCGTCATCACCGTGATCAGCATGTTGGCGCTGGTGGGCGTGCAACTCCTCATTCCCTGGATCATCAAGACAATGGTCGGCGCGGTTACCGGCGCCGGGGGCGAATTCAACCAAGCATTGGTGACTCGCCTGGCACTCTTTGCCTTGGCCGTCTACATTGCCCGCGCGCTGCTGCAATTCTTGCGCAGCTACATGGCACACGTGGCGGGGTGGGGTGTGGTCGCCGAATCGCGCAAGCTGATCTACGAACATTTGCAAAAGCTCTCCCTGCGTTTCTATGAAGACAAGCAGACTGGGCAGTTGATGTCACGCGTGGTCAACGACACTGACAAATTCGAGCTGCTCATTGCCCATGCCCTGCCCGACATCATCGTCAATGTGTTAACGCTCTTTGGGGTGATGGCGGTGTTGATGAGCATCAACCTGGAATTGACCTTGTTGAGCATGGCGCCCATGCCGCTGATCTACGTGGCGCTGCGGCTCTACGCCTACTATGTACGGCCGGCCTTTGTCAAACGCCAACATGAGCTGGGCGAACTCAACGCCATTCTCGCCGACAATCTTTCTGGCATCCGCGAGATCAAGACCTTTACACGCGAAGAGACAGAGCTGGATCGCATCTGGCGGCGCATTGATGAGTATCGCGATTCGCTGCTCCACGCGCTCAAGATGATGGCGATCTTCCAGCCCTTTATTCAGTTCACCTCGGCGCTGGGCACCATTGTGATCATCTATTTTGGCGGTCGTCTGATTCTGAATCAGACCCTTGCCATCGATGATCTCGTCGCCTTCTTTCTCTATCTGGAGCTTTTCTATCAGCCGCTCCACCACCTGAGCGATGCCTGGGAAAAGATCCAAGAGTCAGCAGCCAGTGCCGAGCGGGTAACGGAGCTGCTCGATGAACAACAGGAGAACGAAAAGCAAGAAGGCGCAACCGAGATCCCTGGGCTGGCCGAAGGTGCACTCGCCTTTAACAACGTCAGCTTTGGCTACCTGGACGAGACACCGGTTCTGGAAGGGATCAACCTGATGGTGCCCGCACACTCGACGGTTGCACTGGTTGGCCCCACGGGCGTGGGCAAAACCACACTCGCCAGCCTCATCCCCCGTTTCTATGATGTCACAGCAGGCAGCGTAACGCTGGATGGCCACGATCTGCGCGATCTAACCCTAGAAAGCTTGCGCCGCCAGATCAGCATTGTGTTGCAAGATGTTTTTCTCTTTCATGGCACGGCCCGCGACAACATTCTCTTTGGCCGCGAAGATGCCACGGAAGCAGAGATCATCGCAGCTGCCAAGGTGGCCAATGCACACGAATTCATCATGCAGCTGCCCCAGGGCTATGAGACCATGATCGGTGAACGGGGCGTCAAGCTCTCGGGTGGCCAGAAGCAGCGGCTGTCGATTGCGCGCGCGGTGCTCAAAAATGCCCCCATTCTGATTCTGGATGAAGCCACCTCTGCCGTCGATACCGAGACGGAGCAGCTGATCCAGGAAGCATTGGAACGGCTGATGGTGGGACGCACAACGGTAATGATTGCACACCGCCTCTCGACCATTCGCAAGGCCGATCAGATCGTGGTGCTGGCGGATGGACGCGTGGCCGAAGCGGGAAGCCATGCACAGCTGCTGGCTGAACGGGGTCTCTACTGGCGGCTCAACCAGGTGCAGGATCAGCCCGCGGAAGAGACTCCGGCCTGGAGCAAGGTCGGCGGGCAGCCCATCTTCGCCAGCTAAATCGTGGCCTGCATTGCAGCGATCACGCGCACATCAAAGCACACAGATAGTTGCCTGTCGGTGCATTGCACGCGGCCCGTGTTCTGCGTACGCCCCCGATGCTCGCGCCGGTGCATTGACAAAGTTCGCCGCGCTGTGATAAGGTGGCCGAGGTCCTTTTTCACCAACACAGAGCAAAAGTGGGCTCCGTTGGAAACAGGTATTTTGCACAAGGAGAAAATACCTATCTCAAGCCTGGGGCTACACAGAAAGTTCTCATGGTTTCACGTCGTTTGCGATTGATTGTTCTCGGCACATTCATTGTGCTTGGTCTGCTCGGTTATCAACTGCACCGGCCATTGCTTCGCCAAGTCGGCGCCTTCCCCACGCTGGCAGACGACCTGAAACCGTCCGATCTCATTGTCGTCATCTCTGGAACATTACCCGAAATTCACTACGGGCTCGATCTCTACCACGAGGGTTACGGCACAAAGCTGCTCTTTCTGGGCCACTTTCCCGTCGAATTGGCAGTGATCAGTGAAGAGCCCTTTGCGGTGGTGGAAAAACCGTGGGATGAGATCGCCGCGCACATGGCGACCCGGTCCGGTGTACCAGCAGAAGCGTTGATCTTTTCCAATGCCTTTGACAGCAGCACCTATGACCGGGTTGCGAGTCTAATTCGTGCGGCCCGGGCCCATGACCAACAGTCCATGATCATTGTCACTAGCCCCAGTTATTCCCGGCGCGTGGCGTTTAGTGCTCGCCATCTGCTGCAAGGTGAAGGCCCCACCTATCTGCTGGCACCGACACCCCAAAGCTACTATCCCGAAGCCTATCGTTTTCATCTGGACAATTGGTGGCTGGATGAAAATCATCCCAAGATGGTCCTGGATGAGTACACCAAATTGGCCTATTACTGGTTGAAGTATCGCTAACTCGACCGGCCCAGAAGGTGCGCGCCGCGCTCTTCTGGGCATCGGTTCTGGCCACAACGCTCTGTTGGCCGATCTGTTCGCTCACCCAATGCATTGATACCCAAAAGAATTAGCTGCTGGAGATTAGCTATGCGAGAAGAGAAGCGTCCCAACCTGCTCTACATTCACACCGATCAACATAACCCCTACGTCACCGGTTGCTATGGCGATCCACTGGTGCAAACCCCCAATTTGGATCGTTTGGCCGCGGGCGGTGTCCTGTTCGAGAATACCTATTGCAATTCACCCATCTGCGTGCCCTCGCGCATGTCCATGTTGACCGGGCTACATCCCTACCAGAATGAAGTTTGGACCAACAGCCACGGTCTGGATTCGAGCATCCCCACCATGGCCCACGCCATGGGGGCCGCGGGATACCAACCAGTGCTCTTTGGCCGCATGCACTCAGTTGGGCCGGATCAATTGCACGGCTACACAGACCGCTATGTTGGGGATCACAGCGGCAATTACATTGGCGGGCGCGGTCCGGATCGGGGTATCCTCGATGGCACCGCCGGGCCGGACCGCGCCAGCTTGGTGAAATCGGGCCCCGGTCAGTCAGCCTATCAGATCCACGATGAATACGTCACCGCGGCCACCGTCGATTATCTGAACCGTCTGGGCATAAAAGAGAAGGCTGATGGTCAGCTCGACCCATTCAGCATTGCGGTGGGCCTGATGTTGCCCCACCCCCCCTACGTGGCACGCCAAGCAGATTACGACGTGTACGCAGACGCGATGACCATGCCCAAGAAGCCGCAGCCCTATGATCAGGTAACGCACCCCTTCCTGCGTGCGTGGCGCGACTACACCAGCGCCATCGACGTGAGTGAAGCAGAGATTTTGCGTTCCCGCGCGGCCTATTGGGCGCTCGTCCACCGCACCGATATCATGATCGGCCAAATTTTGCACGCGCTGGAAGCAAACGGTTTTGCCGATAATACAATGATTGTCTACACCTCGGATCATGGTGATATGCAGGGCGAGCATGGCCTCTGGTGGAAACATGTCTTCTACGAAGAATCGGTCAAGGTACCGCTGATCGTCGCGTGGCCCGGTGTAATCGAAGGGGGGCAACGGAGCGAACGTGTCGTCAGCGCGCTCGATGTCAACGCCACCATGCTCGATGCATTGGGGGCGCCAGCACTGCCCAATTCACCGGGGCGCAGCTTGCTGGGGCTGGTTTCCAATGCGCGGGCAACACCGACCTGGGATGATGTTGCCTATTCAGAATATTGCGCCGATGAGTATGTACCCGCCAGCATCGACAATGGCAAGAGCTACCAGCGCATGATCCGCCAGGATGAGTGGAAGTTGATCTACTACCACGGCATGGAACCGCAACTGTTCAACTTGGCCGAGGATCCAGGCGAAACGACCGATCGCAGCCAAGACCCCGCGTGCCAATCCGTTCGGCGAGAGCTGATGGGACGGCTGTTGTCAGAGTGGCATCCAGAGGTAATCGCGGCCACAATGGCGGAAAAGCGCCAAGATAATGCACTCTTGCGCGCCTGGGCCAAGTCAACAGAGCCCACTGATCGGTACCGCTGGGATCTGCGCCCCGAGATGAACTATCTGGACCAGCCGCCGGCAGAGCAGTAACTTGCCAACGGACCCGCTCGTACATTCCGGCGTAAACAAGCATGGCAAACCGACCCATTTCACGCAAGTAGCTTGGGCTTGTTTACCGCCCTGGTATTTACGCCCAACAGTCGCTAGCGGTGGGATCTATTTTGTTGTACCGCAAGCGGTTTGAGAGAAGCCAATACCTGTTTTCATTGCAGTCAGTAACACCCTACCAACCGAGTACATTTCGATTTACCTTTTCTATTCAACAACTTTCCAGGCTCCAAGGAGGAACCATGCGAAAACAATATCTCTGGACGCTAAGTCTACTGTTGGTGCTGCTGCTCGCTAGCTGTGCCCCGGCCGCAGCCCCAAGCGGAGACAGCGCCGTGAACGAAGATGCCCCGGCGTCCGAACCGGCTGAATCGGCAGCGGAACCCGCAACTGGCAGCGGTGAAGTCTTCACCTATTGGGGTGGGCTGATCTTCTCTGATGCTGCCAACCAGATGGTCGTCGATCGTGTTCACCAGTGGGGCGACGAGCGCGGTGTCGAGACCGAAGTGGTGATGATCAACCAGAACGAAACCGTACAGCGTGTTTCGGCCGCGATTGAAGCGGGCACACTGCCCGATGCCTTTGACGTGGGCCGTGGCTTTATGTTGCTGCTCAGCCAACAAGGGCAGCTGGAGCCACTCGATGATCTCTATGCAGAGATTGGTGAGCAGGTGGGTGGTTGGTTGCCAGCGGCAGAGGAAGCGAGCAACCCCGAACGTTATGGCGGCAATCGTTATGGCATTCCCTTTAGCCTCGGTGGCAACGTGCTCTATCGCCGTGCCGATGTGCTGGAACCGGCAGGCTACAGCGCGGCCCCAGAAACCTGGATGGAGCTGCGAGAGATGGCCACGGCCCAAAATCCGCCAGAAACCTATGGCATGGGCTTTGCGCTCTCCAATGTGGGCGACGCCAACCTGACCACCACCATGTTGCAGTCTTGGGGTGGACGTGTTGCCAACGATGAAGGCACCGAATGCACGCTCGATTCGCAGGCGACGCGTGATTTCCTGACCTGGATCACCGAAGCCTTTGCAGAGGGACTCTTCCCGCCCGGGGCCACCACCTGGGATGGCGCGGGCGATAACGTGGCCTATCAATCGGGCAACGCGATCTTCATTGCCAACCCCGGCAGTGTCTTCCTTTACATGCGCGACAACGATCCAGAATTGGGTGACGCCACCCGCTATTCAGCCTTGCCCGCCGGCCCGGAGATGCGTATTGCACCGGTTGATGCCAACATGCGCGTCATCCCCACAACCAGTGGCGATAAAGAACTGGCCAAGGATCTGCTGGCCTATCTGGCCGATCCAGCGTTCATGAAAGAGTATTACTACAACGCCATCTATGGCCCAGCCGCGGCGGGCTATCAAGATGCACCGATCTTCAGCGAAAGCCCAGTTCACGAAGGGCTGCTCGATCTGGCACTCAACGGCACCTTTGGCGCGTTCCCAGATGTGGACAACCCGGCCTTTGCCGAATACCAGACCAACTTCCTGACCCCACGCATGGTGCAGCGGGTGGTCGTCGATGGCCTGAGCATTGACGAGGCCGTGACGGAAACCCAACAGGCGTGCCAGGATATCTACGCCAAATATCAATAGGATTAGCAACAGCAGGAGATGAGGATCCGGCGCGCGCTAGTAGATCCCGGCGCAAATAAGCCCAAGGCAAACTGACCCATTTCACTGGAGTAGCTTGGGCTTGTTTACCGCCGTGGTATGTACGCCCAACAGTACTACAGTGCGGTTGGCTTGAAAACGGTAGCTTTCCCGCTCGCCGGAACTACTGTTTTCAAACAGTGCCCACTTTAGGGTGCGGTTGGCTTGAAAACGGTAGCTTTCCCGCTTGCCGGAACTACTGTTTTCAAACAGTGCCCACTTTAGTGGTAGCGGTTGGTACATTGTGCTGGTGGAGCGGAGAGCGGAGCCAATGGATGGCAGCCCCCGCTTCGCCAGCGCAATCGTTATGGCGAACAGACTGTAGCGACTGGATTCAGCTATTATGACTCAACAAGCAATTTCGAATGTACCCGGCGTCAAAGATACAGAGCCACGGCCTCGCTTCAACATGAGTCAGCGCCAGAGCATCATGGGCTATCTGCTCGTGCTGCCCGTTGTGCTCTGTCTGATGACGCTCGTGATTTACCCATTCTTCTATGCGATCTGGATCAGTTTTACCGATCGCATGGTGGGACAGCCAGGCAACTTTGTGGGCCTGGCCAACTATCGGTATCTGATCAACTGGATCGATTTTCGCGCCACGGTAAAGAATACCATCGTGCTCGTCTTTTGGGTGCAGGCGCTGAAGCTGGTGCTGGGCATGGGCATTGCGCTGTTGCTCAATCAGCAGATCCGGGGCCGTCAACTCTGGCGCAGCACAATTCTGATTCCGTGGGCCATGCCAGCCTTTGTTGCCTTCATCACCTGGAAGCTGCTCTTTGCCCCCCAGGGTGGGGCCTTTGACTATATTCTGATCCAGAGTGGGCTGGTCAATGCGCACGTTGATTTTCTGAGCACCAAGGCCCTCGCCATGCCCAGTGTGATTGTTGCCAGCTTTTGGCGTGGCTTTCCCTTTTGGGTGATCTCGTTCCTGGCCGCGCTGCAAAATGTACCCCAAGAGCTATACGAAGCGGCTGCCATTGATGGCTCGACCGCGTGGCAACGTTTTCGCCACGTAACCGTGCCCAGCATCCGCCACGTTGTGCTCGTGGTCGTGCTGCTCTCCACCATCTGGACCACCAACAGCTTCGAGGCGATCTGGTTGATGACCCAAGGTGGTCCCTCCAACGCCACCATGACCTTTCCGGTGTTGGCCTACTTTGGTTTGCAGAATCTGCGCATTGGAGAGGCCGCTTCCGTATCGGTCTCCATGTTGCCCGTCTTTGCCATGTTGGCTTTCATCGTGGCCTATCTACTGCAGCAGGATGAGTGAGGAGATCCGGAGGGAACGATGCTCAACAAATTAACGCTTCAACAGAAAATTCTCTACTACGCTCTGCTCATTTTGCTGGTGATCGTGATTCTATTCCCGATCTACTACATGTTCTCGATTTCGCTCAAATTGCCCAAGGACATCTATCGCAGCCCGTCGCTGTTGCCCGTCAATGCCACGCTGCAGAATTATCAAGATCTCTTCATCAAAATGGGCTTTCTGAAAAACATTCGCAACAGCTTTATCGTGGCGGGTGCGGCAACCGCGATCTCGGTCTTTATCAGCTGTCTGGCTGCCTATAGCCTGGTGCGCCTCAAATATCGCTTCCGCGATTGGATTGGGCGCCTGATCCTCTTCACCTATCTCACCCCCGGTGCGCTGCTCTTTATTTCGTTGGCAGTCATCATCAACCGTCTGCAACTCGGCAATACCCTGCAAGGGCTGATCTTTGTCTACCTCACCTTCTCCGCACCACTGAGCACTTGGTTGATGATGGGCTACTTCCGCAGCATCCCAATGGATCTGGAAGAACAGGCAATGGTCGATGGGGCCAATCGTTGGGTTGCACTCTTTCGCATTGTCATGCCGCTGGCCACGCCGGGCCTGATCGCGGTGAGCGTCTTTACCTTTACCAGTGCGTGGAACGAACTGCTGCTGGCGCTGATCTTCATCACCTCGCCAGATAAACAGACCGTGCCGGTTGCGGTGAGCTATCTCATTACCGGTGATGTCTTTCGTTGGGGGTTGATCATGGCCGGTTCGGTGGCGGCCGCGGTGCCGGTGATGGTGCTCTATTACCTTGGCCAGCGCTTTGTGGTCCAGGGCTTGGCCGCGGGGGCCGTCAAGGGGTAATGGCACGCCCCTTTGATCTCTTTGGCCCGGCGTTCAAAGCCGACCCCTACCCCACCTATGCAGCCATGCGCGCGGAGACGCCCTTTCACCGCCGCACGGCCATGGATGGAGAGACGGCCATCTGGTTTATCACCCGCTATGCAGATGTGAGCACGTTGCTGCGCGATCACAAACGGCTGGTGAAAAATGTAACCAGCACCCTGTCGGCAGCCGATCGCGCAGCCTTGCCCCAAACGCCCGAACTCTTGCAGCTGCTCAGCAACCACATGCTGAATCTCGATCCGCCCGACCATACCCGTCTGCGCGGGTTGGTGAGCAAAGTATTCACCAATCAGATCGTGGCGGGTATGCGCGAGCGGATTGAAACCGTGGCCAACGAACTGCTCGACCAGGCCCACGCCAGCGGCGAACTCGATCTGATCGAAGAGTTTGCATTTCCCTTGCCCATCATCGTCATTGCCGAATTGCTGGGGATTCCGGCGCGCGATCGGCGGCGCTTTCGCAATTGGTCCAACGCTTTTGTCACACCCTCGGCCAATTTGCAACGCAGCGTCAAAAAGATGGCCAAGGCCCGTCAGGTTATGGAAGATTTCACGCGCTACATGCGCCGCATCTTTGACGAGCGCCGCCAGGAACCACGGGATGATCTGATTTCGTTGCTGTTGCAGGCGGAGGAAGATGGCGACACGCTGCGCGAAGAAGAGCTCTTCAGCATGGTGATTCTGCTGATTGTGGCGGGGCACGAGACAGCGGTCAATCTCATTGGGAACGGGGTGTTGTCTCTGTTGCAACACCCCACAGAGATGGCACGTTTGCAACAGGATTGGACGCTGCTGCCAACTGCCGTTGAAGAGATGGCCCGCTATGATGGACCGGTGGAACGGGCGACCATGCGCTTTGCCGCCACCGAAATTCCCGTGAGCGCCGAACTCACGATTGCACCTGGGGATGCGGTGAGCCTGATTCTGGCCGCGGCCGACCGCGATCCCGCCCAATTCCCAGATCCAGATTGCTTTGACATTGGGCGTACGCCAAACCGTCACCTAGCCTTTGGCCAAGGCATCCACTACTGTCTCGGTGCGCCCCTGGCCCGGCTCGAAGGGCAGATTGCCATTCAGACGCTGCTGCAACGCTACCCACATCTACACCTGACCGTGCCCGTTGCAACATTGCGTTGGCGCACGATCCCCATCCTCCGTGGTCTACACCACATGCCCGTGCGGATCGCCGCGTAGGGCCATCTTGCGTCTGGCAGCCCCGTGCGCGCCGGCAGCAGCCAACTTCAGCAAATTGAAACTCATTCGCTCCAGCCGTGTGGTATAATTGGATTGCGTCTGCAAACAGACAATCAGGTGGATTGGGGATTGCAGCGCCCGGCTCACGTACCGGCAAGGATTGCCCACGCTTCTGCGCGGGCACGAGCGAGCATCAATGGTAGAGATGGCGAGGAGATGGCGAGGAGATGGGATGAAGATCGAACCAGTGCGGACAATATCGAATTTTATCTTGGGATGGTCAGTGCTGCTCTTTGGGCGTTTGGCAGCACGCGTTCTGTTGAAGGTTACGGTGGATGGCCGGGACAATGTGCCGAAAGATGGCCCATTGATTGTCATCGCCAATCATTTCAGCTGGTTTGATGCACCATTGTTAACGCTCTACCTACCTTTCCAGCCAGCCTTTATGGTGGCCAGTGAATCCCAGCGCTTCTGGTTCGTACGCATGTTCATGCGCATCTCGCGCAGCATCCCCATCTGGCGCGGGCGCGTCGATCGCAAGGCGCTCAGCGCGGCGATCGCGCGCTTAAAAGAAGGCCAAGCCATCGCCATCTTTCCCGAAGGCGGCATCGACCCACGGTTGACCAAACGCCGTGCGCGCGGCGAAACGATCGTCGAAGAAGATTACGGCTTCATCTCGCGCCACGATGCCCAGTTGACCCACTCAGAGCCAGGCACGGCATTTCTGGCGATCCAAAGCCAGGCGCGCCTGTTGCCAGTGGCATTGGTGGGCACAGAAAAGATTTTGAGTAACATCCTGCGCTGTCGCCGCACGCCGGTCACCGTGCGGATTGGGCCCGCCTTTGGTCCGCTGACGGTAGAGACCAACCTGCACAAAAATGAGCGACGTCGTCGACTCAACGAGCTGGCGCAGCAGATTATGCAGCGCGTGGCGGTTCTCTTTCCGCCAGAGAACCGTGGCCCCTACCGCCAGGGCAAAGTGGAGACAGTATAGTATGTTGATAAATTATGAAGGGGTGGGAACAGGTTGTTTGTTCAGAAATACAGAAGCTTGTTGTGAACCATTGAGATCATTTTCCAGGACGCTGGAAAGTCGCAACAACTCACGAATCACATCATCAATTCGTCGCTTGTAACGCAACAGTTCGCGGCGACACTCAACCTCGGCTGGTCGCTCGGGCTTGAAGGCTCGCAGCGAATCCTCCAATTCCATGTCAATACGCGCTTCTTGCGGGTTTACACAGTTTCCGCGCACAAACTCACGCATCTGCTTCGCAATGATCATGTCGTAATCGGTCAGATCATTGTGTAGATCTACCAGGCGATCGGAAGCAATGGCTGGCATTGGTAACGATCGCAACGTCTCCCACGCTCGGTTTAGCTTTCGTCTTTGCACGATTCCTCTATTCAGGCAGTAACATACTGTGCAAGCGTATTGGATGAAATTAGCATCGGAAGATAATAGCAGTGTTGAATGCAGGTCGGGGGTGGGTTGAATGGGTACTCTTGCGTGCAGTTCATCCAAACACTTACAACACATCGGGTTGAAAGTATATGAGCACGGCTAGCAACAACAGATTCCGTTGCACTTGTTACGATTGATTAGACTTGATTGATTAGGCTTGAGTGATCAGACTTGAGCGAATTACTCGTGATCAGATCATTCATGATTCAATTACTTGCAAGGAATCGCAATTGGCATGGAGTTTGTCGTTGTTGCCGTATGGAGCAGTTCTTCAGATGGTATACATTATACCAATTATAACGCCAATTCAACTTCAGGGAAAACTTTTGTGGGTGTTGAATACAGTATACCGCGCTTCTCAACGCAGATCGTTACAACAGACTTGCACTTTCCCTACGCTAATACCCTCAACGGTGACCATTTCGAGACCGTCGACCAACGACTGCCTTACGCAGCAGAAGACCGCTCACCGCCCGTGGCCTTGCGACCCTCTCATCGCAACTGGGATCAAAAAAAGCCTGGATTGACTCCAGGCTTTTGCTGCTACCATCTACAGTACTTTCATCTTACTATTGTAATTTCACTGGCGGTTCAGGTGGCTGGGCCGGTGCACTCTCTTCCTCTATCTTGACCGGTGGCACCTCTTGCGGATCGGTGGGCCAAACGTCATAGACCCAACGCACGGCTCGTTTCCACATGCTGCGAGCAGCAGCAGCTTGATAGGTCGCCTGGCGTCGATAATCTTTCCACCAGTTGCTCTGCTGGCGCTCCACCGGGACACTCCACTTAACAGCACAGGCGGCCCACGAAAGCCCCGCCCCAAATCCAACAAAGACGAGATTCTGGCCGGGCTTGACTTTGCCCTCTTCAATCGCCTCGCAAAGTGCAATGGGAATGCTAGCCGTGCTGGTGTTGCCATAGCGCTGTAGATTGACCACTACTTTTTCCGCGGGGATCTTGAGCTGGTTGAGCACACTGCTCTGAATAATCCGAACATTGGCCTGATGGGGCACAATTAAATCGACATCTTCGGGTGTCATGCCGCTGCGCGCCAACACTTTGCGGGTGGCTTGAGCCATCACGCGGGTAGCAAAGCGGAAAACAGCTTTGCCATCCATTTTGATATAGTGGCTACCGCTGCTCACCGTTTCCAGGCTGGTGGGCATGGCACTACCACCGGCAGGTACCATTAGCGAAGTAGCCCCCGATCCATCGCTGCCCAGTTCAACGGCCATGATTCCGCCGGGTACATCACTCGCCGCCACCAACACGGCACCGGCACCATCGCCAAAGAGGATGCAGGTGCCGCGGTCGGTCCAATCCACAATGCGGCTCAATGTTTCGGCCCCAATCACCAGCACATATTCAGCATCACCAGCCATGATGTGGCCGCGCGCCATGCTCAGCGCATAGACGAACCCGGAGCACGCCGCGCTCAGATCAAAGGCACCCGCGTTGGTTGCACCAATGGCATCTTGCACCAAGCTAGCCGTGGCCGGCCAGAGGTATTCGGGCGAACTGGTGGAACAGATTACCAGATCAATTTTGCTGGGGTGAACATCTGCCACATCCAATGCCTTGCGTGCAGCTGCAATGGCCAGCGTGGCGGTCGTCTCTTGTGGATCAGCCGCAACGTGGCGCTCTTCGATCCCCGTACGCGCCCGGATCCACTCATCGCTGGTGTCAACGATCTGCTCCAGATCTTGATTGGAGACGGTTTTCTCGGGTACCTGATAACCCCACCCAATGATCTGAGCATAACGCCGCTCGACCTCTGGCACCGGGGATGGTGCCGCCGCGGGCTCATTGGCAAGGGTAGCGTGAT
This sequence comes from Caldilineaceae bacterium, assembly GCA_965228585.1. GTDB lineage: Bacteria > Chloroflexota > Anaerolineae > Caldilineales > Caldilineaceae > JAHBVH01. The sequence goes on along the minus strand of CBDDHX010000001.1, from coordinate 1,067,872 downwards.
AGCCGTTCGTACCATTTGCCCCATTCGTACCATTGCGCTGCGCGGATCGCGCGCTGTAATTTTCCGTCATGCTAACCCTCCAGAACTCCAGAGAAATCGTTCGATCGGTACCAATCAGCTGTCCACCAAACTTCTGCGCTCATCTCATCGGCTTGAATCACCGACTGAGCCACAAGCAACCTTCAGGGTAGACGCCATATTTTTCCACACAGAACTGCTATGCGTAGCGCCGCAACATAATGCAAGCATTGTGGCCACCAAAGCCAAAGCTGTTGCTCAAGGTCACACGCACATCCGCCTCTTGGGCCGTCAATGGCGTATAGTTTAAATCACATTCGGGATCCGGATTTTCCAGATTGATCGTGGGGGGAATAATCCCCTCCTGAATCGTTTTGGCACAGATGATTGTCTCGATTGCACCCGCGCCAGAAAGCAGATGCCCGGTCATGCTCTTGGTGCTGCTGATCTGCATCTTGTAGGCATGGTCGCCAAACATCTGCTTAATCGCCTTGGTTTCAATGACATCATTGAGGCGGGTTGATGTGCCATGCGCGTTGACATAATCGATCTCCGTGGGCTGCACCCCATACGCAGCCGCCTTGCGTAATGCCATGCTCATGGCATCCACCGCGCCGCGACCTTCATTGTGTGGTGCCACCATGTTGTAGGCATCGGCACTGCTGCCATAGCCAATCACCTCGGCATAGATCCGAGCCCCGCGCGCCTTGGCATGTGCTTCGCTCTCCATGATCAAAATCGCCGTGCCTTCGCCGACGACAAAGCCCTCCCGGTCATTGTCAAAGGGCCGACAGGCACGTTGTGGATCGTCATTGCGTTGGCTCAGCGCACCCGAAAGATCGAAGCCAGCCATGATCAAGGGCGTAATGGCAGCTTCGGCGCCACCGGCCACAATCACATCGGCATCGCCACGGCGAATGATCTCAAACGCTTCGCCACAGGTGGATGTGCCGGTGGCACAGGCGCTGACGACCGCGTGGTTTGGCCCGTGAAAGCCATATTCAATGGCAATGCGTCCCCCGGCGCTGTCGACGAGCATGTTGGGAATAATAAAGGGGCTCATTCTGCGCAACCCACGATCGCGACCCGTATCTTGTGCGGTCAACACGGATTGAATGCCGCCTACCCCGCTGCTGACGATCACGCCCACCCGGCTGCGCTCCTCCATATCCAGGTCTAGATCCAGCCCCGAATCATCCAGCGCCTGTTTGGTGCCCGCCAGTGCATATTGCAGATAGAGATCCAGGCGGCGGGCTTCCTTGCGCTCCATGTAATCTTCTGGATCGAAGCCGCGTACTTCGGCGGCAAAGCTGGTGCGCAGCTCGCTGGTGTCAAAGCGGGTAATATGATCAACCCCCGAACGGCCCGCCAACAGGCCATCCCAGGTTTCCTGTAACGATAGCCCCAACGGCGAAATTGTCGCCATGCCGGTAATAACCACCCGTGGTGGTGTGTGGTTCTCTTCAACCGTCTGTTGACTCGACATAGATAATTATTTTTCCCGTAACATAAATTTGTTGCAATGAACAGGCACACCGCAGTTGTCAAGCGTGACCGTTTGAACAAAGATTGAACATAGATTGAACAAAGATCATTTCTTGTTGACAATAACACATGCCGCGCTGAAAAGTTGCGCGCATTTTGTAAACTCTTTGCGCGCGCGCCGCCAAAGCGTTGGTTCACGGACCAAGAACGTGATTTGGCTCACGTCACAGCGGAAAAGACTCATCAAAATCACGCTTATTTCAGGCGCACGAAAGTGTTCATTTTAACAGCATCATCTGGAAAAGTGAAGTGGACCCACCACTCTCCACCACTCTTCGTTTCTCTGAATCTGGCTTTGGGTCAACCTGCAGCCATTAGCGCGGTGCTGAGCAGATCCCCAAAGCCAGACCAACCGCACGCGGTCGAGGAATAGAGCACGCTTGCACGATTGCCACTGCGATGAGCCTGCTAATCGCTACGAACTTTGGTGCCGCGGCTGTAGTGGAAGAAGGGAAGCCACGCCGTTCAATCAGCGCAGGCGCTTGTCAAGCCAGTCGATAAGTTGGGGGAGATGTGTGGAAAAATAGGTAACTTCGGAGAAATTCGAAGCCAAAAAGGGATCGACGCGCTGGTTGTGATGCAGATAGTGCTCCTCCACCACCCAGAGCGAAGAGAGGGAATCCCAGTAACGCGCCTGCAGAGCCGCCACTGCTTCAGCAGGTTCGATGGGATAGTGGCGCTGGTAGGCATCCAGAAAATCTTTGCCCAGGGCGAAATTCTGCGGCGTGAAGGTGGCCTGAAAATCACGCGGAGTGGCAAAACAGGCAAAGATCAATGCTCGCATCAACTCACTGGCCCGGGCACCCACGGCAGCCCGCTCCCAATCAAAGATCCACCGGATCGATCCCACTTCGTCAAAGAAGAGATTATCAACGTGGTAGTCCCCATGCAAAAGATGGTCATTGGGCAACGCAACGGCCGCGGGATCGAACGGCGTCTGTGCAACCAACGCTAGCTGTAGCCGCACAGTTTCACGCGCCAGTTCGTCGAAGGGGGTGGGCGTTGACTGACCATCGATGATGGGCAGGAGTGCTTCGGCCCGGTGCTGAAATGCCGCTCGTTGATCGGCAAACGCACGCACCCGTACATTGGGCAGTTGCACGCCACAACCGGCACGGTGCAGCCGGGCCAACATTGCGCCCAGGGTTCGCACCGCCTGCGACGTCAGGGCACCCCGCTGCAACTGATGCCCCCGCACAAAAGGAAACAGGGTATAGTGTCCGCCATCGACGGTACAAATCGTGGCACCTTCCCGGGTGGTGCAAGGCGCAACAACCGGGAAATTCGCCTGTTGAAAATGGCTGATCACACTGTGCACGGCAGCCACGGCAGTTCGCTGATCAACGTGGTAGCGCTTGAGGAAGTAGGTGCCCGCGGCGGTGACCAACTGCCAATTCTGGCTCAGATAACCGGCTGCGATCGGCGCGCTCGCCTGCACGGGTGCAAGTCCATATTCGGTACGGATGGCGTCAATAAGCGCTTGTCGCATGCTGGCTCACCATGGTTGACCCAATATTTTTTGGCCCAGATTCTGTAGAGCCAGTCTCTATAAAACCTGTCTCTTTGATCCCGCAATGCGTTGACGCTAACAGCTGGGCCACAGCACCCGGTTGGATCTTGCGTCTGTTGCTTCACGTCTGTTGCTTCACGTCTGTTGCCCCACGTCCGCGGGTGCAACAGACGCATGTTTTTGAATTTAGGCCAGCCCCATGCCAGCCAGATTGCGATAGCTGATTGCCAGGCTCTCGAAGGGATCGCGCTGACAGATGTCCTGCTCGATGGCATACCATTCAACATTGCTCTCTTTGCAGGCGGCGAGAATGCCATCCCAATTCATGTTGCCCTCGCCAACTTCGGCCATCCACTGAATGCCCAGCCGCTCGTGTGGTGGGTGATCGACAACCATATCTTTGAGATGGACCACCGGCATGCGGTTGGCCAGCCGCTTGATCCAGGCCACTGAATCGCCGCCGCCATGTTGCACCCAATAGGTGTCGATCTCGCCCTGCAGATAGGTGGGATCACTCTCATCGTAGATGATCTCCAGCCCCGTGCGGCTGCCGTTGGGGTTCTCTTTGGTGGGGTGGGGAAAACGCACGAATTCAAAGCTGTGGTTGTGATAGCTAAAGGTGAGATCGGCCGCGGCCAACTTCTCGCCCACCTGTGATGCCTCGGCGGCAAATCGTTTGTACGCGTCTTCGCCCCCTTCGCGGTAGGGCGCGGGCATGCTGCCAATGGCCACGTGGCGGCACTCCCAGTGCTTGTGCTGCTCGATGACAGCATCAATGTCATTCCAGAGTTGGTCGTAGCCAATGTGGGTGTTGCAGATCGTCAGCCCCAGATCGTCTACCATCGTCTTCACCACTTGATGGGGAATCGGGCCGATGGCCGAGACTTGGACGGCAGTGTAACCGATATCGCGAACCTTGCGCAGCGTTTCCGCCAGGTCATCCGCGGTTTTGGTAAAATCTCGCACGGTGTAAAGTTGTGCGGCAAGCACAGGCTTGGTCATGAAAATACTCCTGTTGGTTCAATAGATGGTTTGGGGCGGGATTGGCTCTATTATCAGGGCATCGTCTGAATTGGTCAACAATCTTCGCCAAGATATTCGACCGTCACCCGAGTGAGGGCAGCCTCATCTCCAACACTTTGGGCCACCGTCTCGAAGCCATATCCTCGCTCACCTCGCCCCGGCCAACAGAAGCTAAAGCTTCCCGGCAGTGTCATGACTTCTTCGGCGAAGCCAAAGAGCTGATTGGTTTGCCCATAGTCAGTGGCCCCGGCTCGCACCGTGCCATCCCCCTGCAATGTCACGCGGTAGCGGCCAGGCTTGATGTAGGGGTAGTCGATCTCGCGGCAGAATGGCCCCCAGAGCAACCGGTAGTCGGTGGGGCAGTTGGCAAACTCACACTCGGTCTCGAAGCCACTGCAGAAGGTGGCGTTGACCCCGCGCCGGTTGTTGCGCGGGTCACTGTCGAAAAGAATCCGCCCGGTTGCCGTGCCCGGTGTTGCCGTTGGCTGTGGCCCAGCCGCGGGCACGGCATCCCACGTCACTTGCACCTGGGCATCACCCTGATTTTCCTGATAGTCCACCCGCAGCGTGTATTCACCGCCCCCCAGGTGAACTTCGGTGGTAAAGAGTTGCTCGGGCGCGGGACTTTGCCAGCCATCGAGGATCAGATCATCGTTGATCCAGACACGTACGCCATCATCCGCGCGTGCCGAGAAGCGGTAGACGCCACCATCCAATTGCAGACGACGCAGCCAGCGTGCCGAGAAGCCGTCGGCATTGACCCGATCATCCGGGCTGCCCGTGCCCCAATCAAAGTCAATGTTGGTGTCATACCGTTGCAACACGGGATCACTCCCCAAGTCACGGCTGTTGTAGTAGCTGCCAAACCACCCGAAATCGCGCTGAGTCCAGCGCAAGTTTACCAATGCTTCCCCCTGCGCCTCAAAATATTCGAGCCGGATCTGATGTTCGCCCGCAACCATGGGGTAGTCGATTTCCAGCGTGCGCCGCGAGCCGACCCGCCAGCTCTCGAGGATCAGCGTCTCGTCCACATAGAGTCGCAACCCATCGTCGGCTTCCACAATAAAGCGATAGAGACCAGCATCAAAGGCGACCGTGCGCTGCCAACGGACGCTAAAGTCGTCGTTGGGCAGTACCGGTGCCGGTGCGGCGCTACCCCAGTTGAAGCGCACTTCCTGATCACCACGCACCAGCACGGGTTCGCCACTCAGATTGGCATTGGCATAGTAGCGCGCTTCCCACTGGCCCGCGCGCATTGGTGTGGCCGTGGCAGCCATGGTGGGGGCAGGCGTTGGCGTGGCGATCAGGTAGTCAAAGATTGCGTTGGCCCGCACCCGGAAATCGGTTGTAGCTACCAACAGCGACAAGCGCCCACTGTAGATGGTGCGGCCATCGGGCCAGCTTGCCGGCATGGCAAAGCTCAGGCGATAGTCGCCGTTGGCGTCAGTTGTGGCGGTGGCATAGCTGTTGGGGCGAGCGCCCGCGGCGCTGCTCGAAACGATTCCCGCCAGATAGAGATCGACCTGTACGTTGGCCGGGAAGCCCCCGCCATAAACGGTTACTTCGGTGCCAGCAGTACCAGCCGGTGGATCGACCCTGGCAGAGGGATTCGTGGTGGCCACCGGCGTGGGCACCAGATAATCATAGACCGCGCTGGCTTGTTGGGCAAAGTCATTCGTCTCGGCCAGGATCAGCAACAGACCTGCTTCCACCGCGCTCTCGTCGGGCCACTGGCTTGGCATGGTAAAGGCGACGGTAAAGTAGCCGTTGCGGTCGGCCGTCACCGCGGCATACCGCACGGAACTGCCACTGCCGCTGCCAATCTGTGCATCAAAGGTACCGAGATAGACGTTGACCGTGGCATTTGATCCAAAACCACCCCCACGCAGCGTAACTCGTTCCCCGCCGCCGCCAGCCAATGGCGTCACCTCGACGAAGGGGTTTTGCGCGGGGGTTGGGGTGTCAGTTGGCGTGGGGGTGGGAATGGGTAACGGTGTTGCCGTTGCTGTGGCTGGCGGCACTGATGTTGGTGGGGCGGTGATCGTGGCCGTGGGCATGGTGGGTGGGCGGTAATCAAAGAGGGCGTTGGCACGGGTGGCAAAGTCCGTTGTGGCCACCAACAAGACCAACTGTCCCGCCAACATTGGCTCGCCACTGGGCCAGGTGCTGGGCAACGTAAAGGTGAGCAGGGCGCGGCCACTCCCATCGGTTGTGGCCGTGGCATAGCTCTGTGGTCGTTCCGCAACTTCACTGGCCCGCACCAATCCCGCCAGATAGAGATCGACCCGTACGTTGGCGGGGAACCCAGTAGCGGTGACCGTGGCCGTGCTGTTGGCGCTGCCGCTGGTGGGATCAACAGTGGCAGCTGGCCCCTGACGTGCGACAGTCGGTTGTGCACCATCCTCTGGCTGCGCACCACCCGCGGCACGAATGCCTGCCGCGGCCGCGGCTTGCTCGGTTGCCACGGCAATCTGCAACACGGCCTCGGCCGTACTCTCGGCGCTGGAAAAAGGGCCAGCTGCTGCGGTTGTAGCAGCTGGCGCGGCTCTTTCTCCTGCGGGTGATTCAGCCGCCGGCGTCGGATTGCAGGCAACCATGATCAGGAGCAAGAGGATGGCAATGGGAAAGACTTTATGGAAGCGAGTCATCGGGTTAACCTTTGGCTTGGGTTACATGAACGATTGATACAGAAGATGGCAGGCTGGGAAACGCGTTAGCGCGCCACGTGGGGCAGATAGAGTCTACCTTCAGACGTGCCATCGAGTTCAAAGGACCATTCGTGGGCTTCGTTGAGTGGATTACCACTTGCGTCGGTCACACCATTCCCCAAGTGCACGGTATAGCGACCGGGCAGGAGCCGTTGGAGCGGCAGAAGCAACACGCGGCGCAGCGCGGGCAAGTAGCGCACGCGGACCAGCATGCGTTCGCCCGCTGCGTTTTGCAGCCAGATCTGTTGGGCCGTTACCGTCTCCGTGGCCAACTGTTCGCTGAAATCAGCCTGGATCAGCGGCGTGTAATAGAGCGTGTTGCCACTCGTCACCACCTGCGAGTGCGCCAATGCAGAGAGCAGTTGGCCAGCTGCCGGATAGGTCCAGCGCAGCGTGGGTGGCTGGTTGTCGCCGTGCCCGGGCAGCACCTGGATCGAGACCGCGGCGGTCGTTGTGGTCACGCCATTGCCCACCTGAAAGGTGAACGAATCGAAGCCAACGTAGGCTGTACCCGGGCTATACTGCACAAGTGGCGGGCTGCCACTGAGCGTGCCATTGACGGGCTGATCAACGATTGCATAACGCAACGCTGTCTCGCTGACATCGCGGCCAATGAGCTGAATCGCAAGTGGCTGATTGACGGTCGTGGTTACAGATTGTGGCGTCGCAATCAGCGGCTGGATCAGGTTGCTAACCAGGTTGGTTGGGGTCTCCTCTGGCACACTGGGGAAATAGACGGTTGCCTGGTTGGTTACGAGCGTTCCGCTGGGCAGATCGGGACGCAGTTGCACAGAGAAGGAGACGGAGCCCTTGCTACCCGGTGCGCCATGGGGGGCAAGCTCGCCGATCTCCCAAAGGATCTTGCGGCTGGCGGCAAAGTAGCTCGCGCCAGCCGGCAATGCAACTGTTTCGGCCACAAAGGGCTCGCCCAGTTGATCGACAACGAAGACGCCAAACGCCTTGCCCGCGCCCACATTTTCATAATCAATGGTATAGGTCACGCGTGAGCCGGGCAACAGATCGCCCATTACCCCAGCTTTGGCATTTGGATCCTCGGCTTCTGTCACGACCGTATAAGCGGGATCACAGTTGCCACCGCAGGAGCCCACAGCCGAGGGTGCCAGCAGGGGAGTGGCCAACAATTGTTCTGGCCGCGAGCGTTGGCTGACTGTGCTCACCCGCGTTTGCTCTGTGGTGACCGGGGGGAATTTGGGTAACCGTTGCAGATAGGTGGCCGCGTTGAAGAAGTCATCATCATACTCATCATCAAAATCGTCATCATAATAGTAGTCATCAGCATAGTCATACTCTTCACTGCCATAGAGATCGCCATCTTCATCCACGGGCGGCGTTTCACAGCGCTTGGGCCGGCTGCGGCAATTGATACAACCGTCACCATTGATACAGGTATAGCCCAACCCCACGCTGATCAAACTGGCATCGGCGACACCCGTATCTGGATCGCAGGTATACTTCACGTAGGCACAGGAGTTGTCGAAGAAAGAGAAGAAGTTGCCGGGGCTGCAGGCAATGATGGGTTTGCGGAAGGAACAAACGTGCGAGTCGGGATCATCGCTACAATCGTCATAGCAGCTTTCGGCATCGATGAACTCGCCCACTAACGGCAACCGGGTCAAGGAGCCCAGGCAGGCATTGCAGGCACTGCTGTTACCGTCTGTCACACAGGCGAAACAGTTGGAACCATTGACAACAGTCGAGACAGGCTGGCTAAATTTGCTGGCGGCCCAGAGCAGACCAAACTTTTCTGCCGTACAGTTGGACATACATTGCCCAAAGCTAGCGGCAACACGCTGGATGCGCTGCTCCGTCGGCAGATCCCAACTGCCCCAATGGGTGAGCCGGCCCGTACTCATCTGGTAGCGTGCGCCGCCAGTGGCATCGCGCAAAGTAAAGGTATCGGGTTGATAGCGAAACGCCAGCGCCGTGTTCTCATCGGCAAAGAGATAGAGCGTGTCAATCTGACCACGCAGCAGAATTATCTGGGGAATTGGCTCACGCCCAGCCGACGAAAGCAGAGACGCGCCAAGCAGTTGATACCCGTCATCGATGGCATCGTCGTGCAATCGTTTCAACGTCCTGTTGGCAGCCAGCAGGGCCGCTAGCTCTTCATCATTCATGCTTTCCGTGCTGACGGGCGGCTCTGGCGTATGCGCCAGATAAGGCGTCACATCCAGTTCATCTGTGTGCCAGTTGCGCCCCCCGATCCGGGCCAGCAACGAGTTCAGACGATCTCCCTGAATGCCCCAGAAATAGCGAACCTTCACCTGGATCAACAGCTCGTCACCGGGTTGAATGGTGCCCAGTCGCCAGTAAAGTTCTTGCCGTTCGCGCCAGAAGATCCCCTGTCGGTTGTCGGAGAGATATTCGGCATCCTGTGGCAGACGGGCAGTGAGAATCCCATCTTCGATTGGGCTACTCCCTTGATAGCGATAGCGGATCGTGTAGTTGGCTGTTTCGCCGGGGCTAATAAAGCGTGGTCCGATCACGCGCAGAAACATCTCTTCTGGTTCAGCAGGCGGCGCTGGTGCAGCGCCGACCGCGCCATCAAAGCGCACACCATCGCTCACGGCATTACCGCGCCCTTCTGGATTGAGCGTGGGATGGTGGGGGCCACTGGCATCTCCCCACCAATTCTGCGTCGCATCCACTTCGGGTGTAACCGCAAGATTGCGAACGCCAAAGGTGTTGGAGACAATCTGGTTTTGGCGCAGAATGGGCTCTCCACCATCCTGGACTTGAATACCATCCGCCGCACTCTGATGGATCGTGCAGGATTCAACCGTGGTTGTGCTCGGGTAGACTTGCAGGTTGCCAATGCCCAATCCCCCACCATAGCCGATTGTGCAGTGGCGCAGAATTGCCCGGGCTCCATCGTTGATGCGTATGCCGCCCCAACTGCCCGGTGTTGCGCTCGTGCCCATGAAGTGGATGGGCTCTTCGGCCTCGCCCAATGCCAAGAGGCGACCGGCAACGCGCAGAGATGCGTTGGCTTGAAAAGCAAGTGCCGTTCCCGGTTCCAGCATCAGGGTGGCATCTTCATGTACGGTCAGGCTCCCCTTGATCCGAACGGGAAGCCCGGCATCGGCAAAGCGCCATTCTTGCTGCCCCGTCACTATGCCACCGTTGATCAGAATGGCATCGGTTGCGTTACCAGTGGCCACAATGCGGCGGTATTGCACGGCGTTGGCGGGAACTGCCTGGTGGATTGCAATCCCTCCGTTATTGAGAATGCGTAGGTCGGCAAATCGCGGTTGCAGATCCGTGCCAAAGAGGTAGATACCATCGCCCAGATTATCCTGTAGCGTACAATCCTCGACAACGACATCGGTTGCGGCCACGCGCAAAGCGGGGAAGAGCTCGCGCCGGCCAGCGTGCTGGATCGAGCAGTGTTGCAGCAACACGTGGGCACCTGCGTTGATCTGTATACCGTTCCAATCGCCAGCGATTGGCGTTGTGCTGGCAGAGCGGAAGTGTACTGGTGCGGCAGCGGTTCCGGCCACGTGCAGGCTGCTGCCATCGTTGAGCAGAATGGAAACACCCAGATCGCTGGCCTCAATTTCGAGCAGAACACCGGCCTGAATGGTCAGCTTGACACCGCTGGCCACCGTGACCGTACAGGTGATCTGATAGGGGCTGTTGGCCGCGGTCAAGATGGTATCTGTGGTCAACTCGCCACAGAGTCTATTTTGCGCCCCATTTACAGGACGCCCCGCCGTGGCAAGTGCAAGCCACAACGCGAGGCCAATCGCCCAAACCAGGATCATCCGCTGTCGCACAGAATGACGACACTGCCACCGCTTGGCCAAACGCAAAGAGACGTAGCGCATAGATTCTTCCAGATTCTTTTTGGCTCGACTCTGTGCAACAACGTGGAAAGTCGAGCGAAGAGCTGCATCGCATCCGTTGCTGAGATTCAACATCCGCAGCGCCATGAAGGGACGGTGCTCGCATGCAGCGCCCGCGGAAGCAGACGTTCACCGGCGCTGTGCGCTCGCCTCGGGGTTCACCACCAAACGGTGGATGACTGTAAAATCACAGCTTACCGCCGGCGTATCCATTTCACTGCTTCCACGGCAATCAGAACCGTCAAGCTCACCACCAAGCTAATGCCCAACTGCGTACCGGTCAGCGGCACGGTGCGGAAGATGCCCTGCAGGAAAGGCACGTAGAGCAGCGCCATTTGCAATAAGAAGGTGGTAACGACCGCCCCGACCATGAGCCGGTTGGAGAAGAGGCCAATCTCCCAGAGCGAATCGTGTGTGGCGCGGATGGCGAGTGCGTTCCCCATTTGGGCAATGGTCAGCGTGGTGAAGACCATTGTGCGCCAGGTGGCTGTATCCAGCCCGGCCTGGAAGGCCCAGTAGCCGACACTCAGAGAAACAATGCCCATCAAAATACCGACCCAGAGAATATCTACCCCGAGCCCGCGGCTGAAAATACCTTCGTTTGGCGGCACTGGTTTGCGTTCCATGATTCCGTGTTCGGCCTTTTCCACGGCCAACGCCAACCCCGGCACACCATCAGTCACCAGATTGATCCAGAGGATCTGAATCGGGATCAGGGGCAAGGGCATGCCCAAGAAAGGCGCAACCAACATTACGAAGAGTTCGCCAGTGTTGCTCGATAGCGTATAGCGAATGAACTTGCGAATGTTGTCATAGATCGTTCGTCCTTCTTCGGTGGCCGCGACAATGGTGGCAAAGTTGTCATCGAGCAGCACCATGTCCGCGGCCTCTTTGGAGACGTCGGTGCCGGTGATGCCCATGGCAATGCCAATGTTCGACCGCTTTAGCGCGGGCGCGTCATTGACACCGTCCCCCGTCATGGCGACCACATGACCCTGCTCTTGCAGCGCGTCCACAATGTTTAATTTGTGCTCCGGTGAGACACGGGCAAAAACAGAGACATCGCGCACCTGCTCTTTGAGCTCTGCTTCGTCCATCTTGGCAAGCTCGGCACCGGTCAGCCCGCGGTCGCTATCGGTGATGCCAATCTGTTGAGCAATGGCCAGCGCGGTCAATGGATGGTCACCCGTAATCATGATCGGGCGAATGCCAGCGCTGCGGCAACGGGCCACGGCATTTTTCACCTCGTCGCGGGGTGGGTCCATCATGCCAATGAGCCCGACAAAGGTGAGTTGCTCTTCCAACGCTTCAATCTCACTTTCCGGCTTCTCATCGAGCAGACGGAAAGCCAAGCCCAACACCCGCTGCCCATCTTGCGCCAATGTTTCGTTGGCCTTGAGAATGCGGTTGCGCAATTCATCATCCATTGGCACACGCTCTTCGCCCAGCCAAACCTTTGTTGTCTTTTCGAGCAAGACATCCACCGCGCCTTTGGTAAACGCAATGTAATTGTTGGGGAGAACAAAGCTATCGCCCGCCTCGGCGCCATTGCGTTCGGGTGCGCGATGCACCGTTGTCATACACTTGCGTTCCGATGTAAACGGTGCTTCGGCCACGCGCGGCCAACGGGATTCCAGCGCCTCTTTTTCCAGCTCAAACTCTTCGGCAATACGCACCAGCGCCGTTTCAGTGGGGTCACCCAGCAATTTGACTTCGCCACTCTCTTCATCGCGACGGCGGTTGGTGTCGTTACAGAGTGCCGCGCCGCGCAACAGAATGCTCAGGCTGCGCTCCAACGGCTCGTGGGGTTCATGCTCTTCGGCGTGGGCCACGGCATCGCGCACATCGTCCAATGCGTCCACCGTGCGCTGTTCCCCAGCCACATCGAGCATGGTCACCGTCATCTGGTTCTGCGTCAGGGTGCCAGTCTTGTCCGAGCAGATGGTGGTGACGGAGCCAAGCGTTTCGACCGCGGGTAGTTTGCGAATGAGTGCCTGACGACGCAACATGCGGCGCGAGCCCAACGCCAGCGCAATGGTAACCATCGCCGGCAGCCCTTCGGGGACAGCCGCAACGGCCATACTGATTGCGGTGAGGAATAGCTCTTGCACCACCTCACTTTGCAAGAGTTGACCGAAGAGATTTTCGCCACTGGCCAAAATTTCACGCACCTCGGCGCTTGTCGACAGCCCGATGATAAAGACGACGATGATGACCCCCAGTGCGATCCACGCCAGATTTTTGCCCAACCGGTCGAGCCGATCTTGCAGGGGTGTCTGCTCCTGCTCCACATCCTGGAGCAGATTGGCAATGTTGCCCAGTTCCGTTTCCATGCCCGTGGCCGTGACAACCGCCAACCCACGACCATAGCTGACAGTGGTACCCATGTAGATCATGTTCTTGCGATCGCCGAGCGCAACTTCATCCCCATCCTGTGCATCGATGGCGTCGACCCGTTTATCAACGGGTTCAGATTCGCCGGTGAGCGCAGCCTCTTCAACCTTTAGCCCGTTTACCTCCAGCAAGCGTGCATCGGCCGGAGCCACATTACCCGCCTCGATCTGCACAATGTCGCCGGGCACCAGATCACGGGCAGAGACTTCCTCGGTATTGTCGCCACGCCGCACACGGACGGAGGGCACGGCCAGTTTTTTCAGCTCGGCAATGGCCCGTTCGGCCCGATATTCCTGGGTGACACCCAACACAGCATTGAGCACGACAATGGCAATAATCACAACGGTATCCTGCACTTCCCCAATGAAGCCGGAGATGATGGCAGCGACAATCAGAACAATTACCATGGCATCAGAAAGCTGCTCCAGCAGAATCTGCCATGGGCTTTTCATGCCTTTCTCGATCAACTCGTTGGGGCCATGTTCTTGCAGACGGCGCTCGGCTTCGGCCTGCGTCAATCCGGCACGTTGATCAGAGTCCAGTGCCTCTAGCACATTCTCTACGGTTTGAAGATACCACTGTTGAGTCATTGCATGTTCTCGCTTTGTGTGGACTAAATGTGTGGACTAAATTTGTGTGGACTGAAGTACACAGAGTAAGAGCCTACCCCGCGATTCGGTTGTGGTGATTGAACCACCTCCAGCCAACCACGTCGGCATGGAGAATTTCAGGACAAATATTCAACATAATTTACGCACCGAGAAGAGCGTACCCGTGGAGAGTAGGCCACGCGCTTGCTGGCTCTTCGCGACAAGTTGCGTACGTCCAATAGTTACGTGATGAGCGGTCGCCAAACGAACGGCTGAGCAGCTCCCATTGGCAGCGAGTGTTGTAGCTTCATTCTAGCACCAACAGATTGCTTTTCACAGTCGCACCATCGAGACACACTACTCTCACCGTGCACAAAGGTCGCGGCGGTTGTAAAGGTCGCGGCGATTGTAGATGACAGTTGGCGTGGCGCAAAGAATTTTGCCACAGCCAATCCCCGACGCACCGGCGACGATCGAGCCGGGGATGTGTCTGGGTGGAACGGCCTTGCCATAGCGGCAACTACCTGTCCGTACCTATACGCTGCCTTGAAATTCTCTGCGGCGATCTTATTGACCAGAAACCTCTCCTTGAGCAGAAAAGTAGTGGAACCGCAACTGAATTTCCGTCTACAGTGCGGTTGGCTTGAAAACGGTAGGTTTCCCGCTTGCCAGAACGACTGTTTTCAAACCGAGCCCACTGTTAGGTGCCCAGTGTGTCCATACTTATCTGTCCATGGTTGATGAGAGCAGCATAGTACACTCATTCCCGAATTTCATGGGAAGTGGTACAGAGAAAAGTTAGGCCATTTGCAACATTTCCGGTAACCAAGCGTACTGTTTTTTGGGGCGGAGAAAGCGTCCACTGGGCCACGGTTTGCAACCGCCTTCTCATGATTTCTGAACCGTCTTTGCCCGAACCATCATTCGCACCGCCTTGAATGGACAACATTCACAGGCAGCGCCCGCGAAAGCGGACTTTCACCGGCGTTGTGCGCTAGCCGCGGCTACGCCCCGGGAGACCGGCGAGCAGATACCGAGGGTGGCCGCAAGAGTGCCACTGCCCAACCGACAGAATCTTTATTCTGACAACAATTTGTTAAGTTCAATTGCAGACAGGGGTGATACGATGCAAACAACAAACGAAAAATCGAATGGTCTGATCTGGGGAACATTGCTGATAGCAGCTGGGTGCTTTTTTCTGCTACAGAACATGGGGGTCGATTTCAATATTGGTGCTTTAGTCACCACCCTCTTCTTTGGCGCTGGCTCACTCGCTTTTCTCTTCGTCTTCCTCACCAACTTTCGAGAGCGGTGGTGGGCAGCTATTCCAGCAACCACACTCTCTGGTTTGGCCAGCACAATCTTTCTGGATAACTATGCGCCTGGATTCCTGGCGCAGTTTACAGGCTCAATATTTTTGGCATCGATTGGTGCCGGCTTCGTGCTTGTCTACCTGGCCGATATGCGTAAGTGGTGGGCGATTATTCCCGCGGGTGTACTCACCACCATTGCCGTGGTTGCAGGGTTAGACGAGCTAAATTTTGCATTGTGGGGGCGCAACAGCATTGACACCGGTGGCGTTTTCTTTCTGGGCCTCGGCTGTACATTTCTCGCCGTCGCGTTTTTCGGCGGTCAACGGGGCAGGCAGCAGCGTTGGGCGCTCATCCCCGCCGCGGCCATGTTGATTCTGGCGTTGATCATCGGTACACCGGGGCTGACCTACATGCAGAATTTCTGGCCACTGGCTTTGATTGGTGGTGGCGTGGTTTGGGTGGTGCGCACTCTGTCACGGCACCAACCCACGACAAACACAAACTCGCTCGAGCAACAGGATAGATTGCTTGATGAACAGTAATCTCTCCCGTTGGTTCTAAGATTTTCGACGATAGTCGCTTCAACAACATTCGCGTTAACGACATCAGCTTTGAAGATATCTTTGACTACCCCCACGGAGAGGATAGCAGACAATGTACGGGACAATGAGCCAACAGGCGAAACCAGAGACACGCAAATCCAGCATGTTTGGACCCATCGTGCTGATTGGGTTGGGCATTCTGTTTTTGCTGAGCAATCTAAACGTTATTGACCTAAACTTCTGGGAGTTGCTCTTTCGGTTTTGGCCCGTCTTTTTGATTGCCGCGGGATTGGATATCTTATTGGGCCGTCGCAGCAGTGGCGGCCCGCTAATTGGGTTAATGTTGATTCTGGGGCTCATTTTCGGTGCGATCTGGCTGGGCTACATCGAAACATCTACACCATTTGGAGCGGTCAAAGGGGAGGCGATCAATCAGTCGCTGGCGGGCGCGGCACGGGCCAGCGTCTCGATTGAATCAAATATCAGTCAGATGCAGATCGGTGCCGGGGCCGCTGCACTCGAGCTTCTCAGTGGCGATGTTACGCTGCATCCCAACGAGGAATTGACACAGGACTTTGGTGTGTTGGGCGGTATGGCAAGTTACATCGTGCAGAGTGGCTCACGCAGCTTGATCCTGCCCAATTTTGGCCGCATGGAGAGCGGACTGTGGAATTTACAACTGAATCGCACCGTTCCCATTGATCTGCAAGTTTCAACGGGAATCGGCTCGTCCACCCTTGATCTGACGCAACTCAACCTCAGCAGTCTGTCTGTAGAGACCGGCATTGGCGAAGCCGAAATTGCCCTGCCAGCAAGGGGCGATTTTGATGCAATCATTAAAGGCGGCGTTGGGGGAATTACCATCTACATCCCGCCAACCATGGCTGCGCAGATTGAAGCAGCCACCAGTATCGGCACTGTTCGTGTCGTTGGGGACTACACCAAAGAGGCACAGACCTACACATCCCCCGACTATCAAAATGCCGCCAACCGTGTGCACCTGACGGTGGAAGGTAGCATTGGTGCCATTACCGTGGAACCGTTGACGGCAGCAGAGCAGATGGCCGATTTGGAGCTCCAGTAGCGTAATAGTTACTGCTCGCGCAGTTCGTATTTGTCCGTTACCCTAGCGTCGCCCGGTTCCTATTGCGCCCAGTAATCGAGCACCAAAACCTTGGCTAGGTGGGGCCGCAAGAGCGTACCAAATTCCCGATGGGCCGGATGGGGCAAATAGCTGTCGCGATCTGCCGCGCTGCCAAAGGTGACGAAGAAACAGTGGGTGAAGCCATCCGCTTTACCCTCCACACTCACGTCGGTACCCCATTCGAAATCACGAATGGCATCGATCTGCGCGGGCAACGCGCGAAAGGCAGCTTCGATCTCCTGCACTTCCTCCGGCGTGCTCTCTGCCTTGAATTGAAAGAGCACCACGTGACGCAATACCTGACTCATCTTTTTCTCCTCCAGACTCTTTCCCCAAATATGTGCCCCGGCTAGTGTCCCAACCGCAACGCACTGAACAGCTTCTGATAGACGGCTGAGGTAATCACCAACATCTCCAGCACAATCATGACGCCGGCAAAGAGAATGGCCATGGGCAATATCTCTTCGCGGGCCAGGATCGGCAACAGTGGCGGCAGTGCCGTGCCCAGATCGCCAGTAATGCGAAAGAGCGGCACAAACATGGTTGCCGCGGTGGAACCGGCGATCACCCCGGCAGTGGCACCATAGGCGGTGAGCACGCCATATTCCAAAGCCACCTGTCCAATCACCTGCCGGCCATTCAACCCAATTGAGCGCATGACCGAGAAGAGGTACATGCGTTCATTCATCGAAGCATAGCTATAGGTGAGCAACCCCAACGCAGCCATGAACGTGGCCGCAATGAAGCCAACCGACAGGGTACCAAAGACCCCCACCCGTTCCATCTTGGCCTGTTCTTCGGCAATGATAGCCTGAGCATCCTCGTGATCCCGGCTGTCAATCCCCAACGTGTGGACCGCCTCTGCCACCGCTGCACCATCTGCACCCGGTGCCAAATCAAGCCAGATCCGGTGGGGCATGGTCAGCCCGAAGAATGAAAATAGATATTCCAGATTCCCCACAACCGCCTGTTGGTCGGGATAGACAGTTGGGAAATATTCATAAATTCCAACCACGGTAAAGCTGGTCTGGATGCTGGCCCCAAAATCGGTGATCACGTGCATGTTGACGGCATCGCCAATGGTAAGACGATTCTCCACCAGAAACGATTCCGAAACCAAGATCCCATTTTCCACCAGCGCGAGCCGGTTCATGAGCGCGCCCAGCGATTCACGCGCGAGATCACCCCGGAACCAGGCAACCTGGCTAAAGGGCACTCGATCGATCCCGATGAAGCGTCCGCGAATGCGACCGCCAGCGCCGCCAGCCAGATTGATCTCGGCCCGATAGTTCCCGACGCGCGTGGCCGCCGCCACACCGGGGAGCGCGGCAAATTCATCCGCGGGCGGAATCCATTCCGCCCCCACCTGGGTGGATTCACCCGTTGCCACCGATTCGAGGTAGGGAGTCAGCGCCAAGTCCGCGCCGGCCCGATAGTACATGCGATCAACCAGCCACCGATCGAGGCTGGCCGCCATTGAAAGCGTATAGACGCCCAGCGCCAGCGACACAATGACCAGCAGCATGGGATTGATGTAATTTTGGCTGTAGCGCCCCAGTTGGCGCAGCGCGAGATGGGGCGTGAGCCAGGGCGTTCGGTTCGCCAGCCAGTCGAGCAGCCGCATGGCCCACGGAAAGAGACGCATGGCCAGAAAAGCCATCACAACCACAAAGAGTGCTGGCACCACGATCAGCAGCGGATCCTGATAGAGCTCTTCGGGCCGTTCTTCCACCATTGCGCCCAGCGACCCCCGTTGCGTTAGCTGCATGTAGCCATAGTAGGCGGGGATCAACAGCAACAGATCGAGATAGGCACGATACCAAAAGGGCCCGCGCGGTGGGCGCGCGTGTTCGCGCTGCTGTGTCAGCACAGTTTCGCCACTGGTGGCCGCGGCCGTCCACAGCTTGGCGATCAGCAGAATGCCCAATGTGGCCGCGATCAGCGGCACGTTGATGCCGTGTAGTGAAACGGGCAGCGCCATGCGCTCTTCAAAATCAAGAAAGCTGGTGGTGTAGCCCATCAATCGGGCCAGCAACATGCCCAAGCCCAGCCCCACGGGCAGACCAATCAAAAAGAGGACGAAGCCTTCGACGACTGTGTAACTCAGTACACCCCAGCGAGTCATACCACGACTGATCATGATGGCGGTTTCGCGGCGCTGCCAATAGGCGACCACGGCAGAGGTCACCACCAGAAAATAGAGCAAGAAGCCCAACGCCGGCACATTGAATCCCAGCAGCAGCGTCGTGAGCACTGTTTGGCGGCCCACAAACTTGCCGAGCGAAACAGTGGGCGTGGTGAGCTGGGCATCGGGCAGATAGCGCCCAATGACGAGCTTGGCCAACTCGAACCCTTCGACATAGTCGCGGCCGCGCGCTGGGGTTGCCTTGCTCTCGTCGAGCACGACATACCAGGTTACCGCGCGCACATTTACCGCTAGCCGCGGCTGCACCTTGTTTACATAATCATTGCGACGCACCAACAGTTTGTCTACCAGCGCCCCATTGGGATCGTTGAACCAGAACTGCTCATCGGGATCGGTGGGCAGCCAAAAGCCGGCGATCCGCAATGGGATCGCGATCTCTTGATTGGTCATCAACTCAAACTGTTCACCCACCTGCACGCCGAGTTCTGCCCCCAATTCGGCATGTAGCCAGACATCGAGCAGATCCGCGGACGGTGCTGCATCAAATGCATCACCGTCGATCTCGATGTGGTCGGCAATCCCCTTGAAGTAGACGAGATTCACATTATCCAGCGAGCGGTCATTCGTATAACGTTCGTCACCGGGCAGGGCATGTAGTTCCAGCACACCACTATCGGCCATCATCCCCACCGAGCGCACGGGCAGCCCCACCTCGTGCGAGAGCGTCTCCGAGACATTCTCCCCCAGCGTCTCCACCCGGTCGATGGTCAGGGGAACTGTGCGTGACGAAGAGGCGTAGATGCGCGATGAAAATGGTGGGCGCCCCGTGATGCGGCTGTATTCGGCCAATTCCTGGCGCATGATCACGGTGTCGACAGCGTTGGAAAAGAAGGTGGCGCTGCTGACCAGTGCCACCGCCAGGACAACCCCCAGCAACGAAAGCAGACTCAGCCCCAGGTGGTGGCGCAGCCGCTTGAGAGAAAGCGCAACGAGATCGCGTGCACTCAACAATGGCCGCAAGAACCGGTTGGTTCGACGTAGCCGTTGGTTGCTGCTACCCTGCGCTTGCGCCGAGGTAACGGTGACCGATTCTGGCGGGGCCAGTTCGTCCGTGTCGCTTGCTGGCGTCTGGTTATCGGTTGGCGGTTGGGGAGTAGAAGATGAATAGCGAGTAGAAGTCATTACTATAGTTAACTAGATACTAAAGACCAATGCAGGTGCTAAAGACCAATGCAGGTGCTAAAGACTGACGTAGGTTCGAAGTAGGCACAAAGACAATCGACAAACCGGCTCTTTGACAATTTTGTGAAGCTCAACATTCCGGGTTCAGTTTGACAGCGCAATCATTCTATTCTATACTCAATGCGTTCTGCAGACAACTTTCCTTATTTGCTCGGCCACAGTTATACCACAGTAATAATCGCACATTTTAACGCACCTCTTTGGCAGAAAATCAACGGGAAATTCTCGCTGCGGATCGGATTTTCTCTGAAAAAGTTTTCTTCTGAAGCGGATGCTCCCCGCGGAATTCCATTCGGAAGATGTGCAATGAACGCAGTGGGAATGAAGCATACGGTTTACCCCGAAACCTACCTATCTACTGGTCTAGACCGACTGGAATCGACCGACTTTGTTGAACCAGCTATTCCCCCTGATTGTTTGACACGCTATTTCCCCCTGTTGTTTGACACAACGGGCAGTGTTTTCGCGCGTTATTAGACCACTGTGGCATTGATAAAGTACTGCTGATAAAGTACTGTTGATAGAGCGAGCAGCAGTGAGGAAAGTGTCTCGAATCGTTCAGTGCCAACGTTTGCAGAGACGTTCATCTCTAGCCATTCATCTCTAGCTATTACGTCTCTGAAGTATCTCTGCAAGCAATTTTTCTGCGAGTAGTACTGCGTGTCTCTTGGATGTTACTGCCTCTCTGCGTATTGCAACACAGCCATGTCAGTTTCACATAGTTCATTCAGTTTCACATAGCTCATGCTGAGCCACAATTTCCCTGTCCGATTTGGGAAGAACGTTTGACCCGTATTTATATTCTGTTCATTCAATTAAGTGGAGGAATCAATGTCTGAAAAGCAACCATCAAAGGTCAATCCAGAAGTCAACCGTCGTGATTTTATGCGCCTGAGCGGTTTGGCCGGCGCGGGCATGCTGCTTTCGGCCTGTGGCGGTGGTGGTGGTGAAGCTGCCGCCCCGGCCACGGCTGGCGAAGCCGCAACTGGTGGTGAGGCCGCAGCTCCGGCTGCTGCGGAAGGGCTAACCGACATCGCGCGCGATCGCACGCTCATTATCATGTCTGACGGCGTCGATGGCCAGTTTACCAGTGCAGGTGTGGCCAATCCATACGCCACGGGCGGTTTGGGGGGACACCGTGCCATTCCCGGCTCCTTTGAACCTCTCTTCTACTACTCGGCCTTTGCCGACGAATTGATCCCCTGGCTGGCTACCGACGCTGAATACAACGAGGATTACACCGAGTTGGTTGTCAACATTCGTGAAGGGGTTGAGTGGAGCGATGGAAATCCCTTTACCGCGGAAGATGTGCGCTTCACCATACAGATGCTGATTGACAGCGCCCCAGAACTTCGCAACTCTTCAGAATTGGCCTCCTGGATCAGCACGATTGAAGCCGTCGACGATCTGACGGTACGCATCGTCTTTAATGACCCACGTCCACGCTTCCTCTTTAGCCACCTGTATGGCAAATTTGACACTGGCATCTGGTGGGTGCCCGCCCATGTCTTCCAGGATGTGGAAGATGTAGCTGGTTTCACCTTCTATGGTGAAGGTGAAGGGGAGAGTCCCGTTGTCACCGGCCCCTACAATGTCGTCTCTTGGACGCCACAGCAGCAGATCATCGATCGCCGCGACGACTGGTGGGCCGCCAAAATCGGCTTCGCCGAGCTGCCTCAACCCGAACGCATCATCAAAATTCCCTGGACCGGTGAAGAACGTGGTGCACAGTTGGTCATTAACAACGAAGTTGATACTTGTTTGGATCTGCGTGCCACGACTATTGCACAGACGGTAAACAGCAATGCGGAAATCATCACCCACACGGACCGTGAACTGCCCCTGGGCTACATCGACTGGTGGCCAACATCGTTCTGGTTCAACACCGATGAAGAGCCCTTCAACAGTGCCGATGTACGCTGGGCCGTCAGCTACACCATCGATCGTCAGCAGATGTTGGATGTGGCGCTGGAAGGTTCAGGTATTTTGACACAACTGCCCTTCCCCTATTACCCACCGCTGCAACCGTACATTGACGCCGCCGCCGACTTGGTTGCCCAGTATGACACCAGCGAGCACAACCTGGACAAAGCTGCCGAACGCATGCAAGCTGCGGGCTACACCCGTGATGGTGAATTCTGGACCAAAGATGGCGCACCAATTGAGGCAGTCATTCACGGCTTTGGCATTTTCAATGACATTGGCCCCGTATTGGCCGAGCAGTTGCGCCGCGGTGGCTTCCAGGCCGATTACGTGACACCCGCCGATTCCGGCACGCGCATGGCAGATGGCACGGCCAAAATCTTGCTCTTTGGCCACGGTGGTAGCATTGCCGATCCGTTCGATACTCTGGACATGTACACGAGCAAATACTATCGCCCCACGGGTGAACCAGCCCCTTACTTCTCGCGCTATCAGAACGAAGAGTACGATGCCATTCTGGAAGAGATGGCTGCCTTGGCCCCCTCGCCAGATGACCCTGCCTACATGGATCTCTATCTGCAAGCGTTGGAAATCTACCTGCGCGATCTGATCGATTGTCCGATCCAGCAGTGGCTGCACCGTATTCCCATGAATCAGACCTACTGGACCAACTGGCCCACCGAGTCAGACAACTATGTGAACGGCGCCTTCTGGCACCAGACCTTCGGCATGATTCTGCACAACCTGAAAGCCAAGTCCTAACGGTTTTTCACGGGTGCATTTGCAGGCCTGTAAATGCACCCGTGGCTCATCTTTCCCAGTATGTATGTGTGTAATAATTTAGATGGAGTTCTCCATGCGTTATTCCTGGCCGTTTGTGTTGCGGCGCATTGGTCTCTTGCTGTTGATCGTGTGGACAGCGGCCACCCTCAACTTCTTTATTCCCAAGCTGACCCCGCGCAATCCGCTGCGTGAAAAACTGGTAGCCGAGGCAGCCCGCAGTGGGTATATTCCACCGGGCTTTGAGGAGATGGTTCGGTCATACGAGGCTCGTTTTGGCCTGGATCAGCCCTTGTGGAAACAGTATATTGCCTACATGTCTGATCTGTTGCGCGGGGATCTGGGCTTTTCCATTGCCAATTACCCCAAAACCGTGGTGGAGCTGATCGCTGAGGGGTTGCCCTGGACAATCGGCTTGTTAACGGTTACAACAGTGATAGCCTTTTTGCTGGGAACCCTTTTGGGGGCGTTAATGTCGTGGAAGGAGTCAGCACTCTTCCGCTATATCTTGCCCTCATTCCTCATCCTGGCAAATATTCCCGCGTTTGTTGTGGGATTGGTGCTCATCTATTTTGTGGCTTTCCGTTGGCAACTGCTGCCTTTGGGCGGCGGCTATGGGATTGGAACCATCCCCAGTTGGAGCATGTCGTTTGCGCTGGAAGTGCTCAAACATTCCCTGCTGCCAGCGATTGCCATTATTCTAACCACGATGGGCGGTTGGGTCATTGGTATGCGTGGCATGATGGTGACAGTGGAAGGTGAAGATTACATGACCTTTGGCGAGGCCAAGGGATTGAAGGATGGTCGCCTCTTTTACAGATATGCCATGCGCAATGCCATGTTGCCCCAGATCACGGGGCTGGCGTTGGCATTCAGCTTTTTGGTCTCTGGCAATGTGCTGGTGGAGCTCGTCTTTGGCTTTCCCGGCATTGGCACGTTGTTGGCCCGTTCAATCAATCAACTCGATTATTTTGTGATCTATGGGATCGTGCTCATCATCACTGTATCAATTGCCATTGCGATGTTCATCATGGATATGATCTATCCCCTGTTGGACCCACGCATCTCGTATGAAAACAGTTAACGACGGAATCGAATAACATGGAACGTACTAGACTTATTCTCCGCTACATTCGTCGTAATGTAACACTAGCCATTGGGCTGGGCATCCTCATTTTCATGATTCTGTTTACAGTGGTGGGGTCATTTTTCATTGATCGATCGTTCGACCCCTATCCACTAGCGGGCCCGGCTAGCGTGGCACCCACGTTAAACTACTGTCCAAGAATCGACCCAGAGTGTGCCGAAACAGAATCCGTTGCCTATCCATTTGGCACAGATGCACAGGGGCGCGATCTCTTTGCCGTGGCGGTTACCGGCACCTGGATGACGTTGCGCATTGGTCTGTTGGCCGGGATCATCGGCATTATTGTGGGGACAATATTGGGCTTTGTCTCTGCCTACTATGGCGGGTGGCTCGATGCAGTGATTAGTTGGATGGTCGATGTGCTGCTGACAGTGCCTGGTCTGTTGATCCTCGTGGTCGTTGCGTCGACGTTGGGCGATCAAGAGTTTACACTCAATCAAATGGCGTTCATCATTGCACTCATCTCTTGGCGTGGTCCGGCGCGTGTCATTCGCTCGCAAGTGCTCACCATGAAAGAGCGCCCCTATGTAATGATGGCACGGCTCAATGGCATGAGCAGCATGGGGATCATTGTTCGTGAATTGATCCCCAACCTTTTGCCCTATTTGGGTGCTACGCTCGTGGGTGCCGTCACCGGTGCGATCTTTGCGTCGGTGGGGCTCTCTGCACTGGGGTTGGGGCCATTGCGTCAGCCAACACTGGGCGTAACCATTTATTGGGTGATGAATCAAAACGCATTTCTACGTGGCCTTTGGTGGTGGGGCGCCGTACCCATTACCATCGTCGCGCTCGTCTTCATCATGCTCTTCCTGATCTCGATTGGGCTCGATGAATTGGCCAACCCACGGGTGCGTCGGTCGGCGTAATCAGCGACAGACCGCGGGCGCATGGTACAACGACCACACGACAACCAGTATGTTAGCAAAAACTGAGTGAGCTTTTATGAGTAAATCTGTCCTTCGCGTCAATGATTTGGAAGTCCGCTACCACACGGATGCCGGAGTTGTTGAGGCGGCAAGTAAAATAAATTTTGAACTGAAGCCGGGGGAACGGTTGGGCGTTGTTGGCGAATCGGGCTCGGGCAAATCGACCACGGCGCTGGCAATCCTGCGCATGATCAAGCCGCCCGGTCGCATTACCGGTGGCGAGGTCTGGCTCGATGATACCGATCTGGTCAAGCTCTCTGACGAAGAGATGCGCCAGATGCGTGGCAGTCAGGTCAGCATGGTGCCCCAGGGTGCAATGAATTCGCTCAACCCGGTGATGCGGATCGAAGATCAGATCCTGGATAGCATGATCGACCACGATCTCGGCCTCTCGAAGTCGGTGATGCGCGATATGGCCGCCGAAGCATTGCGTGCGGTGGATCTCGATCCCAAGGTGGGCAAGAGTTTCCCCCATGAATTGAGCGGTGGGATGAAGCAGCGTGCCTGTATTGCCATTAGCATCGTCATGAACCCCAAAGTGATTATTGCCGATGAGCCAACGAGTGCACTCGACGTGGTGACGCAACGACAGGTGATGCAGACCATCCGCAAAATTCAGGAACAGATGGGCAGCGCGGTGATTCTGATCGGTCACGACATGGGGCTGATGGCTCAGTTTGTCGATCGGATCGCGGTCATGTACGCGGGGCGGCTCATGGAGCTGGGCACGGTGAAAGATATCTTTACCGATGCCATGCACCCATATACACAGGCGCTGATCAGCAGTCTGCCTGGGTTGGATAACAGGGGGGAGTTTCACGGTCTCTCGGGAATCACGCCTTCGCTGCTCGATCTGCCGTCGGGCTGCGTCTTTCACACTCGCTGTCCACAGGCAATGGATATTTGCTCTCAGCGCGTGCCGCCGTTGCGTAGCTACAAACCAGAACGTCCCGTGGCCTGTCTGCTCTATGAAGAAGATGTCCAGGCCTCGCAAGCGACTGTCGCGTAGACAACTGTTATTGGTCTAGCGTCAGGGCTCTTTGCGCCCTGCCAACAGAAGACTGAACAGAGAAGAGAACGCTCGTGCCCGGGGCATGGGCCAAAGGTAAAGTGTATCTGTATGACGAACTTACTTGAATTGCGCAACGTGACCAAGGTCTTTTCCGGCGGCACGGTGGCGCTCGACAATATCTCCTTTTCGATCGATTCCGACTCACCGGGCATTGTTGCGGTTGCCGGGGAAAGTGGCAGTGGCAAGACCACGCTGGGCCTGATGGTGCTTGGCTTCCTCGAACCTTCCAAGGGCGAAGTGTGCTACAACGGCAAGGCAATTAACAAGCTTTCTGGTCGCGAACACACGCGATTCCGCAAAGAGATGCAGGCGGTCTTTCAGGATCCGTTTGCCGCCTACAATCCGTTCTATCACGTCGACCACATCTTTGAGGTGCCGATCAAAAACTTCAAACTGGCCAAAAATCGCCAGGAAGGTCGGCGGATGATGGAAGAGGCCATGGAGAGTGTTGGCCTTCGCCCCAATGAAATCCTGGGACGCTTCCCACACCAGCTAAGTGGTGGGCAACGACAGCGGTTGGTGGTGGCTCGGGCACTGCTGTTGCGCCCCAAATTGCTCATGGCCGACGAACCGGTTTCGATGGTGGATGCTTCGCTGCGCGCGACAATTTTGGAAGCGCTGCGTAAATTGAATAAAGAATATCACATCCCGATTCTCTATATCACCCACGATCTGACGACCGCCTATCACGTTAGCGACCACATCATCATTCTCTACAAGGGATCGGTAATGGAAGCAGGCAATGTGGAAGGGGTTATTCGCAATCCACAACATCCGTACACCCAGCTGTTGATCGATTCGATTCCGTGGCCCGATCTCAACCAGCAGTGGGGCCAGAAAGAGATTGGCACGGTGGATGGTGAGGCCGCGGCCGTGGGCAAGGGCTGCAAGTTTGCCCCCCGTTGCCCCCACGTGATGGACAAGTGTCGCCAAAGCCCGCCACCACTCTACGAGGTCGATAACCGTCAAGTGGCTTCCTGCTATCTATACGAAGATAAATCGGTTTTGGCCAGCGAAGAACTGGGGACGCTCTTCAAAGATTAGTGCCAGCTCTTTGTCCGGTACGTTGACGCCGGACGCCAACAGAATGAGATTCGGGCAAACTGGACACGGTCTGCTCAAGGTGAATGCCTCGTGCCAGCCGTTAACCCACGGTTGGCACGAGGCATTTCTGTGCACCGACTGGTGACCGGTCCACCGGGCAGCGTTCTTCAGGTACCAGCAATGGCCATGTCAGTCTCACCGACGCGCAACAACACTCGGCAAAAAGTGCAGCTACAGTGCGGTTGGCTTGAAAACGGTAGGTTTCCCGCTTGCCGGAACTACTGTTTTCAAACAGAGCCCACTTTAATTGTAAAGACCAAATCAAGATATAGGTGCACCACGAAGTGCACCGAATTTCACGCAGAATAAGCAGGTCTAATTGAGATTGGGTGTCTCTCTTTGTGTGAAGACAGAGATCGTGATTTTTCTCGTTTGGCCGAGGCGCTTTTTCTTGCCCAATCACCAGGGCAAATGGTACCATTGCTCTGTGTTGCTCACTCGGCCATCGGGCCGACACATTGTCCATAGTTCGGCCATCGGGCCGATACATTGTCGATAGTTCGGCCAGCGAGCCGATACATTGTCGATAGTTCGGCCAGCGGGCCGATACAGTGTCGATAGTTCGGCCATCGGGCCGACACATTGTCGATAGTTCGGCCATCGGGCCGACACAGTGTCGATAGTTCGGCCATCGGGCCGATACATTGTCGATAGTTCGGCCATCGGGCCGATACATTGTCGATAGTTCGGCCATCGGGCCGATACATTGATAACAATGTTGTGACGACTGGTGACAACATCGGTTTACGACAGCAACCTCAGGCTCCCAGACGGACCGGCGCGTGTGCGCCTGAGGCAGAAAAATGAGGTAGAGATTGTGGCGATCAAAGATTTCATTCGCTCTGAAAAACGTAAAGCGACCACGGAGCACGGCCCTGGCGATCAAATGACAGCGGTTGCGCAATCGACCGTTTCGACAGCACCGGCACAGCCGGCGCAAACAACGACTGCATTGCAGGAGGAGAGCGTATTGGTCGCCCAAGCCAAAGATGATCCGGCCGCCTTTGGTGTGCTCTACGAGCGCTACATCGATCGCGTCTATGCCTACATCTACCACCGCGTCGGCAATGCCCAGGAGACAGAGGACCTCACCGCACGCACCTTTTACCGGGCGCTGGACAAGCTGCACACCTATGAAGATCGGGGATTGCCTTTTTCGGCTTGGCTATTTCGCATCGCCCACAATCTGGTGGCCAACTGGCACCGCGACAACAGCCGCCGTCGCTTCCTCTCGTTGGAAAAGTTGTGGTCACACAGCAATGAGGATGAAACCCCGGAAGAGCAGGTGGAGGAAGAAGAACGCCACGAGGCACTTTGGGATGTAATCAACGAATTGCCCGATGACCGGCGCAATCTGCTGCTCTACAAATTTAGCAGTCGCCTCTCTAACCTGGAAATTGGCGAAGTGATGAACAAGAGCGAAAGTGCCATCAAGTCCCTCTATTTTCGCACCCTCACCAGCCTGCGCAAAGAGTTGGAAGCGAAAGGCTGGGGAACTCTGCCAGAGCTAGAGAATGCCGATGCAACAGAATCGGGTTCCGCAGCGTGAGTTTGAGCGCTGCCACGGCACCTATACCGATCCTTGAACTGGGCTACCTGACTTGATTAGACTGTGTTACTTGAACTGGATTACCTGAGTTGTGTCAGTTACTGTAGAGAAAACTGTAGAGAAAAGTGAGAACAGACATCTATGTTTCGACTTTGGCGCACAGAATGGTTTGAGCGCATCCCCCCCACTGAACAAGTCGACTTTGGCGATGGCAAGCAAGTCTCTGCCGCCGATCTGTTAGAGGGCCATGCCCGTCGCCTCACCGCCCACAACGCCGCAAGAGCGGGCATTGATGACCCCGCGGCCGCGCAGACCGACCAGCAGCAGATCCGAACCGTTGCCCCCACCCTGGCACCACTGACCGAGCTTGCTCGAGAAGTGGCCGACACATTGCCCGACACCACCCCCACGCCCTATTTTCGCGCTACACTCAACCAAGCCCTGACGCAAACCCACCGTCAACACCATGCCCAGCGGGTACTCGGCATCCGCCCCACACCAACCCCTAGCCACCACTGGCACAACCTCTTCATCGTTGCCTTTGTGCTCACTGTCGTTAGCCTGGGGCTGACCGTCGTGCGCTTGCCACGCGGTCGCGCCCGGTCGAGTCACTGCTGAAGTGCTGATCTCCCGATCCAGCCTGCGCAAAAATCGAGGCAACCACCTGTTCTAGCAACCACCTGTTCTAGCAACCACCTCCGAAGGAGAGTACGATGCTGCTGCTAACTGGCCACGACGTTGAACAGCTCCTGCTGATGGAAGATGCGCTTGCTGCGGTGGAAGCGGGCTTCCGGCAGCTGGCCGCGGAGACGGTGCACATGCCACAGCGCAACGCAACGCCAATTCCCACGCACAATGGATTGCACCTCTCCATGCCAGCCTATGTTGGTGGTTCGGTCGATGCGCTGACAATCAAAGTTGTCACCGTCTATGGCGATAATCCAGCCCACCACCAGCTACCCATGATCCAAGGGGTTGTATTGGTGCACGACGCCACCACCGGCCAACTGTTGTCGATTATGGACGCAGAGCAGCTCACGGCCCGGCGTACCGGCGCGGCGAGCGGTATTGCCACCCGCTATTTGGCCCGACCCGAGGCAGCGACCGTTGTACTCTTTGGGGCCGGTGCCCTGGGGCCGGATCAACTGGCCGCGGTCTGTGCCGTGCGCCCCATTCAGCGCGCCCGCGTGATCACGCGCAGTGGTAGCAAGGACGCCGCTTTTTGTGAACGGATGGCGGCAGCGCTCCAGATCGAGGTAGAGGCAACGCGTGATGTCGAGGCGGCCGTCCGCAGTGCGGATGTTATCTGTACCGCCACCAATTCGCCGACACCGCTCTTTGATGGCAGCTGGCTCCAGCCCGGCACGCACATCAACGCGGTGGGTGCGTACACGGCACAGATGCGCGAACTGGACACGCCAACCGTGCAGCGCAGTCGCGTCTTTGTCGACCGGCGCGAAGCAGCGCAGGCCGAAGCAGGCGATCTCTGCATGCCCATGGCAGCTGGCGCAATAGCACCGGAGCATATCGTTGGTGAACTGGGCTCGGTCATTGTGGGTGATGTTGCTGGACGCACCGGAGCCGAGGAGATCACACTCTTCAAGTCGGTGGGATTGGCCATGCAAGATGCAGTGACCGCACGCCAGGTCTATCTGGCAGCCCGGGCACAAGGTGTGGGCCAGGAGGTTACGCTGTGATCGAGGTCGGCGATGCCTACCGCAAATTTATGCACGATGTCTTTGGCGCAACAGGCGATGAATGGATCCAGGCGCTGCCCGCGCTGGTGGCTCGCTACGCCGACGAGTGGTCGCTCACCGACGTGGGGCCACCTTTCGAACTTTCCTACAACTACGTGGTTCCCGTTCGCCGCGCCAATGGGACGGAAGCGGTGCTCAAGATTAGCTCGCCACACGGTGAACACGTGGGTGAAATTGATGCTCTGCGGCTCTACAACGGTCGCGGTGTCTGTCAACTGTTGGCCGCGGATCGGCAGACGGGGACCCTGCTGCTGGAGCGGCTGCGTCCTGGCACAATGCTTTCGACGCTGACGGATGATGAAGAGGCCACGGCCATTGCCGCCCAGCTCGTGCAGGCGCTGTGGCAACCAGCCCCGGCCGAACACAGCTTTCCCACCGTGGCCGACTGGTTCCAGGGCTTCGACCGCCACCGGGAACGCTACAGCGGTACTGGTCCGCTGGATGAAACGCTCTTTGCCACGGCCGAAAGCATCGTGCACGAGCTGCTGGCCACCGCAGAACCGCCAATGGTGTTGCACGGTGACTTTCATCACTTTAACATTCTGCAGGCGGAGCGCGCACCCTGGCTCGTCATCGATCCCAAGGGGCTCGTCGGTGATCCAGGGTATGACTTGGGTGCATTTCTGTATAATCCAGCGGATCGGATCGGGGATCGAGCGGCAATGCAGCGACAACTGCAACGGCGCGTGGATCTCTTTAGCGCGGGGCTGGGCTTTGAGCGTGAGCGAGTCCGCAACTGGGGCATTGCCCAGGCCGTGCTCTCGGCGGTGTGGACTTGTGAAGGCGAAGGGTATGGTTGGGAATATACCATGGGCATTGCAGAGCTGCTGCTGGCGATCTAATGTCTCGCCTGACCTGCTCTGCGTCGGGCTCCACGACCCATTCAAAAGTCGCATGAGTAACCATATTTTTACGCGAGCGTAGCTGTGCAATTTTCAAGGGGTTTGTTTATTGGGTGATGGCAGCCAGCAATCTGGCGCTCGTCTCGCCACCGGCCATACAGCGGATCGAGCGTACATCCGGCTCGCCCGCGACAGCTGTCAACGTAATCGCAAGGTGATCGGCGGGCAACAGCGCCGCCACCCGCTCCGCCCACTCAATCACGATGATCGTCTCCGCTTGCTCCAGGATCTCTTCCAGCCCCAAGGTAAATGCCTCTGCCGTGGCTGCGGCCGTTGCTTCCCCCAGCCGATAGCTATCGATGTGAACCAGCGTTCGATCGGGAGTCGAGTACTCGTTGACAAAAACAAAGGTGGGGCTGGTGACGCGTGCTCTGATGCCCAGGCCCGCGGCAATGCCTTGGGTCAGGGCGGTTTTGCCCGCGCCCAGGTCGCCGTTGAGTGCCACCACCAGTTCGCGGATCCCCTGGCACCCGATGGCCGCGCCGAGCGTGCGCCCCCATTCCCAAGTCGCGGTGACGTCGGTGGTCCTTAGTTGCACGGCTTCACCGACATTCATTCTTCACCACCGGCACTCTCTGGTTTTTGCAGAAAGTAGTTGATCTCCTGTTGATAGGTCTCCACGATCTCCGCGGCCCGCTCCGGATTGACCGCCTCTGCCAGGATCTCGAACTGGGGCTTGTCTGGGTTGGGCGCAAAGTGAACCCATTCCGTATCGCTCAAGTAGACCTTTAACCCGTCAATTGTTTCCACCGGGGAATCTTTGAAATGTTGGTTCAGCCGTCGCATGACCAGTCCCTTGTCATTCCAAGAGCAGTGGAGCGACTTGCGGGCCAAGTGCATGGGCGGGAGATAGTCGATGATCTCGCTCAGCGGGAGGTCGCGTTTGGCCAGGTATTCCAACAGACGGGCGGTGGCCATCATCCCATCCACAGTGGGGTGGAACTCTGGGAAAATGTAGCTGCCGGTGCCATCCACGGCCATCAAGATTCCCGATTCGTTGGCATTGCGCATGAATTGATGCATGTTGCTGCCAATGCGCACCAGCGGGCTCTCGTGCCAACCAGCGATCGTGCCAAATGCATTGGGCAGAGTGGTCATCGCGGCGACGGATCGCCCCGGATTGGCATAGAGCGCCAGTTCGGTCATTAGCGCCGCGGCCTTGACATCGGCAATAACATTGCCCTGTTCGTCGACGAGGAAAATCTTTTCGCCCCCCACATCAAACTGCACGCCCAGATCGGCTTCCAACGCACGCACGATCTTTGACATCTGCGCTTGATTGGCCTTGAACTCGCTCTGGAGCATGGCCAGCTTGGTCTCGTCTGTGCGTGCGTTGAGCGGCAGCACATCGACCCCGAGCCGATTGAGGATACCCGAGAGTGCGTCGGCGGTGAGACCATGGGAATAATCGACCACAATACGAAAGTTGGCGCTGCGAATGCTCTCGGTATCAATCTTCTGGAGAAAGGCGCGGGCATACTTCTCGATTGGGTTCGACGCGTATTGGATCAGGCCAATCTCATCGAGAAAGGCACGGCGAAAGTCCTCGCGAAAGAAATTGCGTTCAATAACCCGCTCATCATTGGTGGATTGATTCATGCCGTCGGCATTCATGATGCGAATATCCACCACGCGCTGATCAAAGGGACTCAGCCGCACGTGAATGCCAGCCATGATCTCTTCGTTGGTGTGGACGAAGTAGCGCGCCACGGGGATTGCCACGCTGCCCAAATCCCAGACGTCGACCCCTGTGCTGGGCAAGCCGCTGATCAGCGCCCGCTTTAACATGCGCGAGCTGCGGTGCACATCACGGTTGATCGCCACGCTGGAGCCTTTGGGCAAGGTGGCACCGAGTGCCGCGCTCAATTTGGCGGCATGTTCGGGTGAGAGATCAACGTTCACCACGCCAGAGACGCCAAATCGGCTAAAGAGTGAACGCCGCCCCTGTTCGCCCCAAATGATACTTTCATTGATCATGGCCCCGGCATCGATCTGTTTGTGGGGCCACAGTTTCACATCGGCATTCAGCACAACACTTTCGCCCAGGGCACAGTTGTCGCCAATGACCACCCCTTCATAGATGACCACTTTGGGCTTGACACTGCACTGGCGCGAGATCGTGGCCCCGCGAATTTCACAATTCTCGCCGATGTAGTTGTTCCGCCAAATAATGCTGCGCTCGATGCGGCTGTAGTTGTCGATGACAGTATAATCACGGATCACGCTCGGTCCATAGATCTGAACGTCACCCTTGATCTTTACTTCATTGCCCAGGTAGATGGGGCCAAAGAGTTGGGCACTGGGCGCGATCTCTACATTTTGGCCCACCCAAATGCCACCACCGATATGTTCGCCAATCGCCGAGGCGGTATTCACCCGCCCATAGAGCAGATCTGCAGTGGCGCGCTGATATTCGGGAATATTGCCCACATCACACCAGTAGCCTTCGGCCACGTGTCCATAGATGGGAATTCCCCTGTCGAGCATGGCGGGAAAGAGATCTTGCGAGAAGTCGTAGGGGATGTC
Source organism: Caldilineaceae bacterium (assembly GCA_965228585.1). GTDB lineage: Bacteria > Chloroflexota > Anaerolineae > Caldilineales > Caldilineaceae > JAHBVH01. Next base: position 1,034,145 of record CBDDHX010000001.1, on the reverse strand, counting down.
ATCGGGAATCAGTTTGAGCACTTCTGGCTCCAACACGTAGATACCCGTGTTGACGGTATCGGAGATCAGCTCGGCCCAGCCGGGCTTTTCCAGAAACCGGGAGACATAGCCATGTTCATTGGTAACAACCACGCCATATTCCAGTGGATTGGGGACGTGCGAAAGGGCAATGGTGGCGGGCACACTGTACTCTTTGTGGGTCTGAATGATGGCTTGCAGATCAAAATCAGTCAACGCGTCGCCACTGATGACGAGGAAGGTGTCATCGAGCAGATCCGCGGCGTGCTTCACACTGCCAGCCGTGCCCAGCGGCATATCTTCCACCACATAGGTAATGTTCATGCCAAAGTGATTGCCATCACCAAAGAAATCCTGAATGATGGTTGCCAGATAACGCAATGTCACAATGACGTCAGTAATGCCGTGGCGTTGCAACAGATCGAGAATGTGCTTCATGACCGGCTTGTTCGCCAGGGGGACCATTGGTTTGGGCCGGCCGATGGTCAGCGGGCGCAGGCGAGCACCATCCCCGCCAGCCATTACCACTGCCTTCATAGGTATTCTCCTCGCTCATCTCGAACGGTGGTGCTGTTCCTACACAGGTGGCCAGGGATAATTACGTCTGTGAGGTTGAGGGACGGGGTAGATTTGCCGACGCAGCAAATGTTCAATGCGCATCAACAAGTGTTGGTATTCGTCGTCGCTCAACAGCGAACAGAGATTTTGGGCCAGAGGATGCTCGGAATTGGCCAGTTGTTTCTGCAAGTCGGTAATATCCGCCAAGAACTCATCTTCAATGGGTTCGCCACTAAATTCCCAGATGACGGTACGCAACTTATATTCGGTGTGAAAACAGATGCCATGGTCGATTGCCCACAGCCGTTCATCCGTACCAATCAGGCAGTGCCCGCTCTTGCGATCGGCATTGTTGATGATGAAATCAAAGAGGGAAAGTTGACGAAAGGCTTCGGCAAAGCGAGCATCATCCTGCACGGTAAAATAATGCTCTTCTGCGTCATGGTCAATGTAGAACTGAATACTGCCGAGCCCGTGGGTTCCCTCGCGCAGGACTGTGGGCGGCACGAGCTGCCACCCCAGTGCAGCGCTGATCAGGTAGGAAGCCATTTCGCGGCGGCAGAGTGTGCCCCACTCGAAATCCCACAAGGGGTTTTCACCTCGCTGTGGTTTATAGACAGCAGGCAATGTCAGCTGATCATCATGAACCACAACCAAAAAACTATGATTGGAGCTATAGGGCAACAGACCCTGCTCCTTCACCTCGCCTGTTGCCAAAGTTTGCAACACATCTGCTTCACGTAACTGCACTGATTCTTCCATAGCTATAGATTGTGAGAGCGACGCTCGTACCTGATCGGTTGATCGGCAAGTTGAGTAACCAATTGAGCGATGTGGTGAACGACGCCAAACAGACGCTCCCCATATCGAGAGCGGCATGCGAGCCCTACATGGAGACGGAACCCTGACGAACGTGCGTCCACGACGAGTGGTTGATGGTCGGCCAATGGTCTATGCCCCAACGAATGTAGCGTGATTTAGAAAACAACTGGATGCGCTTCACCGTCAGTACGGGCGCAAAAGTGTCCCCCGCGGTCGATCGAGCGACCACAGAGCGGACAGACGGGGCGTCCCTGTGCAATCACCTCCAGGGCATGTTCGCTCATTGCGCGCATCTGATCGCGCGTGGCAACAAAACGCACGCCCGGCACCTTCTCATCATTTGGATCCACAACTTCTTCGGTCTCTTCGTTGACCATGAGCGCCTTGGCCACGATCCAAACGGTATCCTCATCTTCGTCGTAACCAATACTCAACTGCCCCACCCGAAAGAGCGGCTCCATTGGATATTCTGGCTGCAGTGGCTGCTCGGTGCTGCTCGTGTGAGGCAGATCGGGGTAGGATTTTTCCAACTCTTCCAACAGTTGCAAGACGCTGATCGCAAGGCTACCCACCTCTTGCTTTTCCATCACCAGGCTCACCAGGTTGTTCTGTGCGCGCGCCTGAATGAAAAAGGTGCGATTGCCCGGTTCGCCCATGGCATCAGCAACCAAGTGAATAACTGGATTGAGGTCATAAAGATAATCTGTCATAAAAATTTTGTTTGACTAAGTACTCTACAGTGCGGTTGGCTTGAAAGCGATAGATTTTTTGACGGTTACCAAAGGGGTAACAGTACCGTTTTCAAACAGAGTTTACTCTAGAAGTACTGTGTGTCTTACGCTGCTGCTTTTTCTGTTTCGTCGTCTTCAGCTCTCTCGTCAGCATCTCTCTCATCAGCGTCTCTCGCGTCAGACTTTTCCTCCGCCTTGATCTCCAATTTGGGTAGTTCTGAACGATAGTTGACGCCCATTACGGCAGGAATGTCTTTGAAGAATGCTAATGTGCTGATTGAAGCCGTGCTAATTTGTACCCGCTGAAAGAGATCCAACGGCACACCAATATAATGTGCGAGTGTGGTCCGGATCACGTCGCCGTGGCTAAAGATGGCCACCACCTGATCGGCATGGATCGTGCGCAGGTGGTCGAGCGTGGCCACGGCTCGGCTCTGAACCTCGCGCAAGGTTTCGCCACCGGGAAAGCGGAATGTGCTGGGATAGTGTTGCACGCGCTGCCACTCTGGGGTCTTCGAGAGTTCTTTTAATTTGCCACCGCGCCATTCGCCATAATCAACTTCGAGCACCCCTGGTTCGGTGATCACATCCAACCCTAGCTTTTGGGCCAGTGGTTCAGCGGTTTCCACACAACGTACGAGTGGGCTCGAGTAGACGGCCGCGATTGGTTGTTCTGCCAGCAGCCCCGCGATCTCGGCTGCTTGCTGATGCCCTTTTTCGTTGAGATGCACCCCCTCCGTGCGACCGGCCAACCGATCGGTGCCAACCCAATCATTCTCTCCGTGGCGGATCAGAAGAAAATAGGTTGACGAATTTGACAGTCCTGTGGACATAGATAATCGCTTTCGTCTGGATCGATAAAATTCATTGACAATTCGGCGCAATCCCCAGCGAGGCAAGAGCGTAGATCCCTGTTTGCTAGCGTTCGATTGAGTCGCCTCTCTCCAAAAATTTTCTGCAACAATCCAGCAGCGTAACTTGCTACCGGGCGTCACAATTGAATTTTTGGATGGGCTCTTAGAGCCCATCCTGAAATTCGGTTGTGGTGCGTAAACCACCTCGAGCCGGTTGCGTCGACGCAGAGAATTTCAGAACAGATACTTAGTATACCACAACCGCCAAGGGGCTGAAGTGGCAATACTTACCTTCTGTAATTGTATCACACATCAAGAGGTTGTGCAGTCCGGAAGAACGAATTGCGCTTCTCACCCTCGTGTGGTCTTTTCAAGCAGCACTTCGAGATCGCTTGGCGCGGCCGCGTCTTTTTGCTGATTTGCCCGCACGGTCGCCAGCTCTTTGCCTTGAATAAATCCCTTGGCATAGGCATGGTTGGCCGCGGCTTGGGTGTCGGCAACATGCAACATCTCAACATTGTGCGCCTTTGCTTCGGCAATCAGCTCGGCCATGGCTTGTTCACGCGCGGCGGTCGAAACATCACGGATATAGATAGCCCGGATTCGCTCGGCATGTCTGCTCAGCAGATCCACATAGATCTCGGGATCTTCCTGGCCGCTGTCGCCAATGAGGATAAAGGGTAGTCGCGGGTAGGTGGCGAAGATCTGCTCGATAGCTGCCAGCTTGTGCGCTTTGTGGCTTGCCGTCACCAGCTTACCGGGTTCCAGCCCATAATCCTGCAAGAAGAGCGGCCCCGCGGGGATGCCATGGATCTGCATGAAATCCACGAGTAGATCATAGAGATTCCACGGGCTGCTCGACACGTAGAAGAGGGGATTCTTCTCCATGCCACTTGCGCCCCGTTGCAATGCAGCATAGAAGGCTGCAACGCCTTCAAAAGGCAATCGCGTTTGGGCATTATTGAGGAAGACCACGCGTGCCATCTTCAGCAGGTTGGTTGCATTAGTCTGTAGAACCGTGTCATCGATATCGCTGATCACGCCAATCTTGCTCGTCTGCGGCGGCACCATCACTTTGCCAGTGGCCGTCACTTTTGCCGCGCCGGGCTGGTTGTCGCCCACGCCATCCGCGGGAATTACCAAGGGAACCTTGTGCCAGAGTTGATTGGTGGGCAGGGGCTGCTCGGCGTCAACTTTCAATTCGAAGTAGCCCTCCCGATCGCTCTGCGCCTGCACGGTCTGTCCTTGAAATAGCGCCTTCACCGGCACATTTGCCATTTCGTCGCTGGCAAAGCGGTGATACATGGTGTGCAGATTATCCCAGACTGTGTCTTCGTCCGCGTCTGTACGGGCATCTGTACGCTGGACGGTAGAGTCAAAATTGCCGCGCAAGATGCGCCCCTGTAATACGAGTCGTTCGGTTGTGCCATAGCCGTAATAGGGTACAATTTGCAATGGTTTGTCGCTCGGCCAACGTTGTTCAATCTTATCGGTCAGACGATCAATTTTCCGATCAGCCCGACTGCCCAACGCTGCAACGGTCTCGCGCCAGAGTGACATGAGATCTTCCTTTCTGTTATTCGCTGGACTTGCGCGACTTGTCGAGAAGAGCCACCAATCGCGTTGCCTCTTCTCCACGGGTGCGCTCTTCTCGGTGCGTAAGTCATGATTCGATTGCTAGCCATTTAATGCTATCTACCAGAGCATTACCAGACCAAGAAACCGACCCATTTCGGCACTTTGCCGAATGTGCCAAAATGGGTCACCCCACTGGTTGCTCATTACAAGAGGCGCTAGACTGGGCAAGCGCAGATCGATTGGTTTTTTGGTTATGTCTCGCGCTGCTGCTGGCCCAATATCAGGACGGCATAAGGACCGATCTGCAAGGTAGCCTCTTCCCCGTTCGCCGCTACCACCGTTGGGCCATGGTCGGTGAAGGATTCGTCATAGGCTGATGAATCGCTGTTAAAGAGTACGTGCCATTCACCATCGGCTGGTAGCGAAACCGTGTACGCATCATGCACCTGGTTGGCAAAGTTGGCCACGACAACCACACCATCCGCGGCGGGCGCATCGCGCATGGAACGCACATAGACGATAATTTTTGCGGCCTGATCAAGATGAATGACCTGCACGTTCTGGCCACAGAGACCGGCGCTGTTGCCACCGAGGTTGCGCCGTAGCGCAATCAGATCCCGGTAGAGATTCACCATACCTGGGAACTGTTCGACGCGCGCCCAATCCAGTGGATGGCTATCTTCGAACCAATGACCGGTCAAGAATTCCTGTCCCTGAAAGAGCATGGGGATGCCTGGGGCCGTGAGCACCAGCGCTGCCCCCAGGGTTGATCGCTTTTTGGCAAACCAGCTATCCGCTTCGCCGGGGGTAATCTCTTCTGGCACACGTGCTTTGCCATTGGCCACCTCGTCGTGTGATTCGGTGTACACGACCCGGTCGGTCATGTCATTGTTGTATTCACTCGTCAACGCCGCGGCAACGGCATCGAGGTCGCGAAAGCTGTCGTCATTACCAATGATCGCGGCCCGGATCGTGTGCACGAATTGACTGTCCCACTGCGAGCCAAAGCCCGCCCCATCTTCGCCAACCGGCTTGGTGATCCAGGGATTGTTCATCAGATCTTCGGCAATGCTCAATTTTCCCGGGAACCGCGCCTGGATCTCCTCATTCACCCACTGCATCAAGCTCCACCCATCGGGCAGATCATTGGCGGGATCGTTATCGTTACCCTGCCAATTGCGGATGTTGATCGTTGAATCCCAGCGCAATCCATCGAGGTGATACTCATCCAGCCACATGAGTGCGTTGTCAAGGATGAACTGGCAAACTTCGGGGCGGCCATAGTCGGGCCGCGTGTCGCCCCACGGTGTCGCCGCGCGTTCGTCGTTGTAGAAATAGATGCCACCGTAACCATCTTCAGACCACCCATCGAACTGCCAAAGATCCAGGTCACTGGGGCCAAAGTGGTTGTAGACGACATCGAGCAACACTGCAATTCCATGGTCATGCGCGGCGTTGACAAATTGCTTCAATCCATCGGGACCGCCATAGATGCTCTCCACGGCAAAGATGTGCGCGGGATTGTACCCCCACGATAAATCACCGGCGAACTCCATGGGAGGCATCACCTCAATTGCATTGATCCCCAGCGACTGTAAGTAGGAGAGACGTTCGATTGCTTCGGCAAAAGTGCCCGGCTGTTCATCGGTGGTGGTCCCATCCTGAAACGTGCCAATGTGCATTTCATAGATGACCAATTCATTCCACGGTGCCATCTGGAAGTTCTCATCGCTCCACGCAAAGCCATTGCCATAGATGACCCCGTTGCCGACCGAGTTGGTCACCTGCCGAGCATAGGGATCAACACGTTCCACTTCACCGGCGGGCCCGTGTAGGACAAACTGATATTCATCACCAACAGCCGCGGATTCTACCGCGGCTGCCCAATAGCCCGCCGCTTCGGCACCCAACGGCGTGGCGCTCTTGGACCATTCATTAAAATCGCCCGTGACAAAGACCTTTTCAGCATTGGGTGCCCAAAGCCGAAAGACAACTCCATTTTCTGTGACGACAGCACCCATCCCTGGGGCCAGATCACGCGTCTGCTCTTTATTCATTCATTGCCTATCTGCTCATCGAGCCACTAATAGAGAAAACAATTAGACCTTGCACCTTGCGGCGTGAGCACTCTCTCATGCGCACGTTCGGCGTTAGAGAACGCTGATCTCACCATTGGGCACCGTTACCATGATTTCTCGATAAGAACTTTCCATAAATTTGTTTGTGGTGCCTATACCGCCTCGAGCCGACCTCTTGGACGCAGAGAATTTACGAACAGAGAATTTACGGACAGAGAGCAAGTACCAAAGGTTTCGCGCCAAACACACGGCACAGCAGATCTCCACCCGCGGGGGTTGACCGTGCACCTCTTGGCTCGTGCACCTCTTGGCTCGTGCACCTCTTGGCTCGTGCACCTCTTGGCTCGTGCACCTCTTGGCTCGTGCACCTCTTGGCTCGTGCACCTCTTGGCTCGTGCACCTCTTGGCTCGTGCACCTCTTGGCTCGTGCACCTCTTGGCTCGTGCACCTCTTGGCTCGTGCACCTCTTGGCTCGTGCACCTCTTGGACCGTGAACCTTGCGAAACGGATTGATAAATCAAGGCAATGATAGTTAACACCAGCAAGAAAAACATGGGTCTCGATATAGGAAAACGATCTGTTCAAAGAGCAACGATCTGTTGCCGCGTCTCATGCAACGATGGTTTGAATGGGTTTTTATACCCTTCGCTATATCCTTCGTTTCTATAAAAGTGCCTGGTCGCGCTGATTATCTCACGATAAACTGGCGGTGCTGCCGGTGTACACTGCCTCTACTCAGCAGCCAGCCAACACCAGCAGCATCAGTGATTCTAGAGCAGAACCGAGTAGCCTGGAGATTTTTATCCGTATGAAAAAGAAAAAGGTCTTATTGCTGGTAATAGACGCGCTTTCCTCGGACGTTTTTTTTCCTGCGGTGGAGGCGGGGAAGTTACCAAATTTTAAAGCACTCATGGCCGCGGGGCAGGTGGATCGAGCCAGTACTGCTGTCTTTCCCTCGATCACCCACTGCGCACTGTCGTCGCTAGCCACGGGTACCTACCCCAATCGCCACGGCATCCCCGGTGGCTATTGGTTCAATGTTGATGATGAAAAGATCGTCTATTACATAGGTGACTTCTGGACGATTCTCAAGGAAGGCGTTGCCAAATTCTTTACCGATCTCCTTGTCTCACTCAACCGGCAGCAGGTTCAGGAGCCAACCGTCTTTGAGCTAGTTGAACGGGCGGGGCTAAAAGCAGCTTGCATCAATCACCTGATCCACCGCGGCTGCTCCCAACACAGCGTCAACACGCCGCTCTTGGCGGGCTTGCTCCCTGGCATTAGCGAGATCAAAGATGTGCCCGGTCCATCCATTCTCTTCCTTGGAGATCTGGTACAAACGACGCTGGCCGAAGAAGGCAGCGAGCAAGCATTCTCGGAACAGGCAGGCTTACTGCGCCGCTATGGGCTGGACGATCAATTCAGTGCCGACGTGCTCTTGCATTTGGCAACTCACGAACAACTGCCAGATTTCACAGTTGCCTATTTCATGGACAACGACTATGAAAGTCACGAGATGGGTCCGCAAGACGCGCTGCCGGTGCTGGAGAAGCTGGATGCAAGGCTGGGCGAACTTTTTGCGCTGTATGGAGGAGTGGCAGGCTTGCTCGATGAATTTACCCTGCTCGTTACCGGGGATCATTCACAGAGTGACATTCAGACTGAGCCGGAAGCCACCATTGCCGTCGATGCGCTGTTGGAGGAGTTTCAACTGGCGGGTCTGGGACAGAGTTGGCAGGACAAAGACGATATTGTTGCCTGCCCAAACATGCGTACGTTGCAGCTCTATTTGGCCCAGCCCAACGAGATCGATTTTGCCACCGTGGCCGAATCGTTGCTCAGGGATGATCGCATTGATCAGGTGATGTGGCGCGCGGCATTGGTCGATCCGGACCAACGTGGCTATGTGGTACAGACCAGCGAACGGGGACGGCTACACTTCTGGCCCCGCAACGATACCGACCCATCGACAGCGAACCAAGGGCGTGATGATTGGGGACAGGAATGGCAGTGGGAAGGCTCACTGGCAACAGTTGATGCCAGCTGTACGGAAGAGAAACTCGCCTTCCGCGACTATCCCAATGCCTTTGAACGCATCGCCTGTGCACTCGCGGCCAGCAATGGGGGCCACCTTTGGGCCACGGCACACCCGGGCACTGAGTTTCAGCTAGAGAGTTCGCTGGTCCACGTTGACGGCGGGTCGCACGGCTCGTTGCACCGGCTCGATTCGACCATGCCGCTGCTGCTGGCCGGTGCGCCGGAGGATTTTCAACTGCCACCCGCCACCCGCACAGTTGACGTGCTGCCGCTCTGCCTTGCGCTATTGGGCGTCGATAGTGAGTACGCAGTGGCTGCCAGTCACATCACCCCTTGATGGCTCCATCAACCATTGCCCGGAAGAAGATGTTGCGGGTAAAGAGAAAGAGCACCACAACGGGCAGGGCAATGATGACACAGGCCGCGGCAATGACTTGAAAGTTGATAATATTCTGGCTCAGAAAATCGTACAGCCCAAACATGGCTGGCTTGAGATCATTCTTGGCGAGCAGCAGATAGCCAGCAATGAACTCATTCCAAACGTTGACAAAGGTGAGCAGAAAGATTGAGAGCAGCCCTGGCAACGCCAGCGGCATAATGATTCGCGTCAGGGCATCCAACGCACTGCAACCATCAATGAACGCGGCTTCCTCCAATTCGCGCGGGATGGCGTCGAAAAAGCCCTTGGCGATCCAGACACTCAGCGGGAGGAAAAAGCCGATGTAGACCATGATCATAAAGAGGCGTTCATCATAGAAGGGAAGCTGTGCCCGCCGCAGATCGACCCCCATTTGATAGAGAGCAAGCAGGTTGGTGAGCAGTGGGATGCCGGTGATGGCCAGGATGCTGACCATTAGAAAGCGATGGCCACGGAAACGGTAGCGCGAGAAGGCATAGCCGGACATTCCCGCCAGGCCAACCACCAGCAGTGAAGAAGCCATGGCATAGAGCAATGTGTTGGGAATATAGGTTTGGATCAGATTACCTGTTAGCCGCATGCCCCCCAACCAGCCCCCTGGTTCTGGATCCAGCACTCGCAGATAGCCCTCGACCGCCCACCGGCAGGCAGACGGATCAAACGCCGCGGTGGCAGTGTCACAGGGGAAGATCACCGGCGGTTTGCGAATCACATCCTGCTCTTGTTTGAAAGAGATGAGGAGCGTGGTTGCCACCGGCAACAGCATGAGAATGGAGATGACGGCCAGGGCCAGATTAATCCAGAATCGTTCCCAGCGGTGCAACAGTTGTGTTCGGCTTTGCAGCATCTTCCAGTCCTTCTACGCTCACTTGATTCATACTCTTTACTTCTACTCTTTACTTCTACTCTTTACCTCTATGCGCTCTTTACTTCTATGCGCACTATGCTTCTACTCATTGCCTCTACTCATTTTCGATGCGCGAAACACGCAGCGTGCCCATGATCAACAGCCAGTTCACCACCCCAATCAGCAACGCCAGGGCGGCGGCTCGCCCAAACTCACGTTGACTCCAGCCAATCGAATAGAGCAGGTAGCTAAAAATTTCTGTCGATGTTCCGGGGCCACCGCTGGTCAGGCTAAAGACCATGCCCACCCCGTTCATGCCGCTCAGGGTCAAGCTGAACATGGCCACGATGATCGTGGGTAACATCAGCGGAATCATGATCAAACGTATCACCTGCAGACGATTTGCCCCATCAATGCGGCTGCTCTCAATGATCGTCAAGGGAATGGTCTGAATCGATGCCAGCAGCAGCAGCGTCACAAAGGGCAACGCGCGCCACGAGGAGGCAAGGATCAGGTAGACCAGGGCCGGAGCCGGAGGAAAGGGGAAGTCGCCAAACCAAGGGCGGGGCGGCACGGCCGTCAGGATCGACAGACCGTCGGGCGGGAAGAGCGTGGGATTTTGCAACAGGCCAGAGAGCAGCCCATAGTCTGGTACCACCAGCAGCCGCCAGACGATGCCGGCAATAATGTCGGCAATGATCCAGGGGATGAAGATCAGCGTTACATAGAGCCCGGAAAGCTTTAACCTGCGATTGAGCAGCAACGCCAACCCCAGCCCAGCCACCATGGTCAACGCCACAAAACCCACGAGAAAAACTACGGTGTGGCCAGCGCTCTCGGCAAAGAGGCTCATGTTAAAGAGCCGCCGATAGTTGGCCACACCCACATATTCCCAGCCCGTGGGCTGACGCTCATGAAAGCTGAGCCAAATCGTATAAAAGCCAGGATAGACCTGGGTGATCAGCAGAACTAGGATCGTCGGCAGAATGAGCCAGAAGGGCAGTGCCTGTCGCAGCCAACGCCGCCGACGATCCTTTTGCATACGTCTCATAAATTGCTTGTACAATCCACGTTACAGCCGGGCAGCGATCCGCATGGAACCGACCACCAGCAACAGGAGAGCGCTTGGTTTAATTGCCAGCGTTATATTCATCAGCCGTCGCCTGCAATGCTGTGCTGATATCCGCCGTGGGATCTTCCTTGATGAGCTTGTAGATTGTCGTCATCACCAGCTTTTTGGCTTCTTCACGCCGCTCCAGCGAGCCATACCACGGTCGGCAACTGCTGGCATTCACGGCTTCCGCTGCCTGTTGAAAGAAGGGTGTCTGAAAGCGTTCTTCGCCCTGCGTGGTTTGGAGCACGGGGAAGCCGCCTCCTGGCCCAATCACCCAGTCGGCATTCTGCTCGGGCGTCATGATCCAGTTGATATAATCATGGGCCGCTTCCGGGTTTGTGGCACCGTTGGGAATGGCAAAGCCCACCACCGCAATGTGACAGCCAGGCTCTTCGCCCGACACCGAGGCAAACGGTGCCAGGTAGACATCCCCCGCGGCAATGGCATCGAGCATATCTTCTTCATTGCCCTTGCCATAGACTGTGCCATCGGGCGCGGTCAACGGATTGACATAGCGATAGCCAAAGATCCCGGTGGGAAAAGATGCGGCCGATGCATCTTTAAAGGCTTCTTCTTCCTGGAAACCACCGGCAAAGGCTACTTCGGGCGCATAGCCTTCGGCCACAATGGTGCGCATGAATTCAACCGCGGCCTCGTTCTCGGGCGTGTTCAGTTGCATGTTGCCTTGGCCATCATCCAGCCGCCCGCCAAACGAGTTGATCGTGGTCCAGGCGAAACGGGTCAGCCCCTCACCATCAAAATCGGTTGAACCAAAGAATGTCAATGCATAGATGCCCTGCTCCTTTAGCTCGGCCGCGGCGTCGAGCAGTGCCGAGGGTGTCTCTGGATAGCCATCGGGAAAGTGATCTTGCCAGACAAAGACAATCTGGGGCAATTGGGCAATCGGGATGCAATAGAGTGCGCCATCTGGCCCTCGACAGGCCTCAACAGCATTCTCATCTAGATCAGCATACCATTCCTGTGCTGTGGCCCAGTCAGAGAGGTCCTGCAGCGTACCATTTTTGTAATAGGTGAAGATATCACTGCTCCCCACCATCATCAGGTCGGGAATTTCCCCGGCCGAATCGACAGCCGTTATCAGCTCTGTCACCATTTTGTCAAAGGCTTTGGCCTGATTGATCCAGTTCCACTTGCCTTCAAAAGCCTCGTTAAAGGCTGGAATTGACTCGCGTAGATAGGTGTTGCCGACCCGTTCATCGCTAGCCGGATCTTCGTTGTCCTGGTCATATTGATACCAGGTGACGAAGTCCTGTTCGACAGGTGCAGCGCCTTCACCACCGTCCGGTGCAGTTGAACCAGAAGGGGCACAAGCGGCCAGCGACAGCGCTAGCAGCAAGAGAATGCTCAGGTACTTTGTACGTCTCATGGAAATTCATTGCTCCTGTTGTCAATCGGATGGTTGGAATCATGAGTGCGAGGGCAGGATAATGAGGGGATCCGGCAATGCAAACTTATCGTTCGTCAGTCATTGAGGATCAGTTCGTTTGCTCGTTCGTCTTGCATTATACCGTACTCACAGCGAATTGAAAATGAAAAGGGTCTTACTGTCCTACTTGTAATGCCCAGGGCCTGGGCAGCGGCATATTTCGATAGATATTTCCCATTCTTGTTTCTATCGTCTACAATGGAGGAATGAGCGTTCTCTAACGCTGGACGTACGCATTAGAGAATGCTCACTCCGCAGGGTGCAAGGCCATTTGCTTTCCCGATTAGCAACCAATTTCAGCGACTAACAACCGTGTCAAAGTAGAGCGCAAGTTACCGTTACAGGATACTGTGACAGTGCGCCAATAGAGCACGTCACTGTTGCAACCATGAGAGGATAGTACCATGACCGTTCTGGAATCATCGAGCAGAACCCAGATTGATCCCATTGCCATGCTCAAACCTCGGCGCAAAATCACGGGCATCTCGGCTATTTTGTTGCCTTTCAATGCGGATAATTCCATTGATTGGGAGAGCTTTACAGCCCACGTGGCACGCACCGCCGAACATGGACTGGCCCCGGCCGTTAACATGGACACCGGCTACGTCAACCTGATCGATCAGGAGACTCGTCGCGAAGTGCTCGCGCGTACCCAAGAGACACTGGGCGGCAACTCTACCTATGTGGCCGGGGCCTTCGTCCCGGCCCAACCCGGCGACAAATGGGACCCCAGCGCCACCCAAGAGCAGATGGCGCTGATCCAACAGTATGGCGGCACACCGGTGATCTTTCAATCCTATCCCCTGACGAGCCAGTCACCCGAGCAGATCGTGGCGAGCTATGCCCAACTGGGCAGCGACTGCCCCCAATTTATTGCCTTTGAATTGGGCAAAATGTTCGCACCTTTTGGTCAAATTTACGATCTGGAGACCTATGAGGGGCTGCTCTCGATTCCCCAGTGCATCGGCGCAAAACACTCCTCATTGCGTCGCGATCTCGAATGGCAACGGCTGCAACTTCGCGACCGCGTGCGCCCCGATTTCAAGGTCTTTACCGGCAACGATCTGGCCGTCGACATGGTAATGTATGGCAGTGACTATCTGCTGGGGCTCAGCACCTTTGCGCCCGATCTCTTTGCCAAGCGCGATGCCATGTGGGCAGCAGGCGACCCCGGCTTCTATGAACTCAATGATCTGATCCAATATCTCGGCTTCTTTGCCTTCCGTCCCACGGTGCCCGCCTATAAACACAGCGCGGCCATGTTCCTGAAATTACGTGGCTGGATCAAGAGCGACAATCCCCACCCCGATGGTGATCATCGTCCCGCAAGCGATCGCGCGGTCTTGCGCGATATAGCCGAACGCCTCGGCGTGTTGGAGGCGGCGTAGCATGGCTACTTACCGTCGTGTTGCCGCGCTGCGCAATGCCGCGGCCTTTCGAGAACATTTGGAACAATTGGACATTTCGCTGCCCTTTGACGAAGCCGTGGAAAGCGGACCAGATTCGCCGCTGGCCGGGTCACACACGGCCCACGGCCACACCATTGGCAATAGCTTTGCCGTGCTGCCCATGGAAGGGTGGGATGCCGAAAGCAATGGCCGGCCCAACGATCTGGTGCGCCGCCGTTGGCGCCGCTTTGGCCTCAGTGGCGCCAAGCTGATCTGGGGTGGCGAAGCGACAGCAGTCCGCCCCGATGGCCGGGCCAATCCCAATCAGCTGATGATGCTGCCCGAAACTGTGGGCGAAATAGCCGGGCTACGCGAGCTACTGGTGCAGACACACGAGGAGCACTTTGGCAGCAGCAACGATCTGCTCGTTGGTCTGCAATTGACGCACTCCGGGCGTTTTTGCAAACCAAACGACAAGTTTCGCATGGAACCCCGCGTTGCCTACCGCCACCCCCTGCTCGATCCCAAGTTTCACGTCGATTCGGATGAGTACGTTCTCACCGACGATGAGATCAAGCAGCTTGTCGACGATTTTGTCAAAGCGGCCAAACTGGCCCACCAGGCTGGCTTCACCTTTGTGGATGTAAAACATTGCCACGGCTATCTCGGCCACGAATTGCTCAGCGCGGTCGATCGCCCGGGCCCTTACGGTGGTAGCCTGGAAAATCGCACCCGCTTCCTGCGCGAGATCACCGCAGGTATCCGTGCCGAAGCGCCGGGGCTGGAAATCGGCGTGCGCCTCAGCGCCATCGACTTCATACCCTTTCAGCCCGGCGACAGCGACGACCGCCACGGCGTGCCCACCCCCTACCCCGGCGAAGCGTACCCCTACGCCTTTGGAGGGGACGGTAGCGGCACGGGTATGGATTACAGCGAGCCCATGGCCCTGCTCGATATTCTGCAGGAGTTGGGTATTGAAATGGTCTGTGTCACCGTGGGCAGCCCCTACTACAATCCCCACATCCAGCGGCCAGCCTTTTTCCCACCCTCAGATGGCTACCAACTGTTGGAAGATCCCCTGGTGGGTGTGGCACGCCAGATCGAAGTGGTGGCCGAACTCAAACGCCAACGCCCGGATCTGCTCTACATTGGCTCTGGCTACTCCTATCTGCAAGATTGGTTTGGCAATGTGGCTCAGGCCGCGGTGCGCACCGGCAAGACCGATCTCGTTGGCATCGGGCGCATGGTGCTCAGTTATCCCGATATCTGTGCCGATATTCTGGCGGGCAAGCCCATGCAACGCAAATTGATCTGCCGCACCTTTAGCGACTGCACCACCGCGCCACGCAATGGTCTCATTTCTGGCTGCTACCCCCTCGATTCCTTCTACAAAGAACGGCCAGAGGCAGATGAACTGAAAGCAGTGAAAGCATAGCAGGGAAGGCATAATTGCGCGGCGACAACGCATTGCCACGATGCACTGTCGCCGCCTCATCCCTGTTTGGCCAGCAGAGTGACAATGACCCGGTCGGCCTGCTGGTCTGGCGCTCAACGGCAGATACGTTCATCGATTGTGGCTCCTGGCGAAAAGTAACTTCGGCTATCACCTTGCTGCTCCGCCTCACGTGGGGCCTTTGGGCCATCTCGATTCGTGGACTATCTCATTGCGCGCTCCGTTGCAGTAGTGCCATTCCTCGTTTCTTCACACCAACAATTTTGTCGCCCAGGGCAATTGAACCTTTCCCAATCGGCGACAGTCTCCCGCTAACGTAGGGTGGTCCGCTGAACAATGTTGTCCAGCAGACCTTCGATTCAGCATTCCCACTGAAAAACTCACGCCACCTGCTGAAAACAAGGCACTTGTTATCGGCTATGTATCGTCTGCACGATTCTCGGTGCGCAGGTTACAAAGAGCTATCTTGTCTGCGAATCACGGTTGGCGCTTGCGATCAGCATTTGCTACGCACGGACGGGAGAACTCCAATACGTCACCAACGATCTCGCCCGTACATTGCAGGTTGCCACACCATCTGTCTGTTGCCCAGCCCCAGTTTGGGGTGAAGGGCGCAAAGCAAATTTGCGCCACGGGTTTGGAAACAGTGCCATGGGGACCGACCGGATTTCATGGCACAGTAGTGGCGGTATCAACCCCGCTACTTTGTCAGCGCACTGTGTCAGCACACTGTGTCAGGGTTGACACGATGGCCCAAGCAGACTACGCTGTAGCGCAAAAAGAATTTTGGGAAAGCAGGTATCGTTTGGAGCATTACAGCAGCAAGCAGAAATCCAATCTGGCCGTGCCCCCGCACACTTGTCCGCTCTGTGGCGCTACCGATCACACGCTTTACCACCGCGACCGCAGCCGCAGCTATCGACATTGTGGATGCTGCACCCTGGTCTTCGTGCCACCCACAGCCCATTTGCAGCCAGCGGCCGAGCAGGCATACTATGATCTACACGAAAATGATCCCGCGGATGCAGGCTATCGTCGATTTCTCGCGCGCTTGGCACACCCACTGCTCAAGCGGATCGCGCCCGGTGCGCGTGGGTTGGACTTTGGCTGTGGACCGGGGCCAGCATTGGCACAGATGTTGCAAGAAGCGGGCATGCACGTGCGCTTGTATGACCGTTTCTATGTACCTGACAAATCCGTCTGGCAACAACAGTACGATTTCATCTGTGCAACGGAAGTCGTCGAGCATCTGCAAAAGCCCAGCCACGAGTTTGAGCGCTTCTTTGCACACTTGCGGCCCGGCGGCTGGCTGGGCGTGATGACAAAGCGGGTACGCAACCAAGCGGCCTTTGCCACTTGGCACTACATCACCGACCCCACCCACATCTGCTTTTACAGCAGAGAGACCCTGCAGTGGATCGCCAAACGTTGGCATGCTACGATCCAATTTCCAGCGGCCGATGTGGCCCTGTTCCAGAAATTATAATGAGGTTGATCCAAGCACTTGAGTAGGTGGAAGGGACCGAGAGATAAACGTGAAGCAGAGAACCAAGTCAGCGATGCAGCATAGGCAACGGTGTTGGCACGCCGCCATTTTGTTTGCCATCTTCTCGATCGTGGCATTGAGCAGCAGCGGCTGTGTGGGACGCACAACGGCAGAGAGCGGGAACAGTACGCTGGAGAACGCAGTTCCCCCCACCCGCACACCTTTTCCAACCTATACACCGACAACAGCGTCAGCAACAGTTGCACCAACAACCGCCACGCCAACCTTGCAAGCAGCGACCCTTTTGCTGCCCAGCCCAACCCATCTGCTGACGACAACGCTGGACAATCCCACAGTCGCCCCAGCAACAATCAGCGACACATTGATTCTCGTGGCCACCCCATCCGCGGCGGATCTCTCCACGGTTGACACCGATCCGCAGCTTACAGTGGCAGGCGCGGCAGTGAACCTGCGCAGTGGGCCGGCCATAGACTATCCGTTCCTGGCCGTGGCAGCAGCAAACCAGCAATTTCCGGTGATCGGACGTAACGCCGCGGGCGACTGGTGGCAGATCTGTTGTGTTGCGGAACAACCGGCCTGGATCTATGGACCATTGGTTACGGTGGAGAACGGAGCAGCGGTTGCAGTGGCCGCGGAGATTCCGCCGCTGCCCACAAGCACCCCAACCACCCTCCCCGCACCCGCCGTGGCAGAGAGGGCACCGGCGGAGGTAGCAAGTGCCACACCTGTGCCAGCAACCGATTTAGTGCCAGGCCAACCCGCTAGCCACAGCGGAACCGCGGGGAATTTTGATCCCACAGCTCAGTACCAGATCGTCCACTATCGCGTTCTCGGCTTTGTCGACAACAACGGCGGAATCTTTAACAAAGGCGGGCAGCAATTTATTTTTCTAACAGTGCTCGATCAACAAGGCGGGCCAGTAGATGGTGCGGTGGTGAAAGATGCAGTGGGTGATAAGCTCCAGGTGGTCACTGGCAGCAAAGGCCCTGGTAAGGCCGAAATCAAAATGGACTGGGACCCGTACAAGCTCTACGTTGCCAGCGACCCCAGTGGCCCAACGACTAGCCAAGTCTCCAATCAAATGAATAATCCCCACCCCCACCTGCCGGATGTGGTGGGGCTACTGGGGCCAGTGGAAAATGAATACGCAGTCTGCCCCACGTTGGAAGATCGCTGCGAACCCCCTTTTTTCACCGTCCACTTCTCCTATGAGATTACCTTTCAACGAGTGCGGTAGCAATCGCCCGTCGCCCATCGTGCGCAGCTGATGCAGGCACGGAACAACCGTATCATAGGTGGTTCATTTTCGCCCTTTGCATAGCTGCGCCCGGAATAGCATGTACCCAAAACAGCGCAATTACTCGTTGCGCTGCGATTTACATATTTTTGTTCTTCACCCCGAGTAGTGATAAAATCAAATGTCTTACCAAAGAGTAAGGCCAGGGGACATGGTGCGATTGCTGTGCAATGTTGTCAGCAGTGTGCAATATTTGTTGCACTGTTACAGAACAGTGTCTACAAAACAGTGGCTACAGAAGATAAGTAGGACAGAGCACGACGGGCGCGCTGAAGCGTAGAAAAGCAGGAATGGTACGATGGCTCAACGGGTTTGGCTGAATCGGAAAACTTGCATTGCGACTGGTCTGCTTATGATTATCGTCAGTCTCCTGTTGTTTCGTTCACTGCTGCAAAGCCCCCCCGCGCTGGGCAGCACCTTGTCCCAGGCGGACATACAGCAGAATCCACAACAACCCGTGCTCGTAAATGATCGGGCAATTTATGCCGTGCCAATTATTTCGGGACCAGAAGCAACAGCGATTCTGCAAAATGTCGCGGGGTCCGATCTGGCTTATGTGGTCCACAGCTTTCAAGGCTGGGGCAAATCCGTCTCAACCGCGGTCAGCTGGTTTCGTTGCGCCGATATTGTGCAGCTTGACGAGTATCGAGGCAGTCAGATTGAAGTGGAAACTTGGTTTCTTCTCACGGAACAAGAGCGGCGAGAAGTACAGGCAGCCTGCACACTCTAGTAGGTAAACCCCTTAAAAATTGCCTAGGTTCCGTTGACATTTGGAGAAAAGCGCCAATCAACTGGGCTGCTAACGCTGACGCGGCTTTTCTCGGTCAAAAGCGGGTTTTCACCCCGCGAATTTGAAATGTCAACGCGACCTAAAGTGGGCTCTGTTTGCAAACAGTAGCTCCGGCAAGCGGGCAAACTATCGTTTTCAAGCCGACCGCACTGTAGTTACCCCCGTGTGAAAGTACGCATATTTGTGCAACTTCTAAATGGGTCGACTATGAGAGTAGCCTGACACATGCAAATCGATAGCGACTCGGCAACCTTCTTTCATGGCTGAACAGCAAAGCTCGTCCGAACAGAGGCAGGACCCGTTGCAGCGGCTGCGTAATGTGCGGCGGACAACCGTCTTCGGTTTCGTTGCTGTTGCGCTGCTCTTGCTGTTGGGGACATTTGCGCTCATCAACCGCAATGTAAAACGGGATGTCGAAGAGCTTCAAACCACCTACACCGCGAAGCAAGACCAATTGCTGCGCTTGCAGACCCCGGCACCAGCCGTATTGGCGCTCCAGGAAACATTGACAACAACACGGGCTCTCGCCGAGGAGATCGCAGCCGCCGTGCCACCAGCGGGGATTCCCTGGGCACCGGCGATTGCAGCGCTGGAAGGGTATGACCCCAATCGCCTCGTGCTCACTTCACTGACCCAAGCCAATAACCGGATTACCCTGACCGGACAGGCAGCCGATGATGAAGCAGTGGTCGCCTACACAAGAGCCATTGAAGCCAGCGGGCGCTTTGCGTCCGTTGTCGTGCAGTCGCTGCGAATTGTTCCGGCACCAACAGCTACCCCTTTGCCGAACGCAACGGCGACCACCGCACCTGGCGCGGCCCTTCCCCCCGCCACACCAACATTGCCCCCATTTCTAGCGACAGCAACAACCCTTGCCGACTTTGTCATCTACGTGGAACTGGACCAATAATTCGTGGAAGTCCTGCAGAACTGGCGCGCATATCTGCCTGAACGCCAAACGTTGCGTGGGCAACTCCTCCCAGCAGCAATTGCCCTGCTGATTCTCGGGATTTTGGCTCTACTCTTCTTTGTGCTGCTGCCCAATGTACAGGCGCGCCAGAGACTGGCCATTCAGTCGGTGGGGGCAGAGCAGGCAATCGGGCTGGAGCAGACGGTTCAAGCTGAAGCCCCCACACGTGTCGCCGTGCAGATCGAACAGGCGGAGACGCGCGTGGCCGCCGCCGCCGCACAATTCCTCAGTGAGCCAGAAGCCAACGTTGCGCTCGACCAGATCTATCAGCACGCCCGCAGCAGTGGCGTGACAATCACAGAATTAAAAGCGCTCTCCACCCCAAACACAGTGCCAACTGCGCTCTCGAATGTACTGCGCTTCAATCTCCAGGTAAGTGGCACATTGCCCCGGTTAATGAATTTTCTGGCCCGCATGGATGAGACCAACCGTTCTGGCTTTCTCCTCACCAATGTAACGATCCAGCCTGAAAAATCAGAGCACATTGGGCGAATTGAGCTAGCACTCTACACCAGCCGCTATGCCGTGCCGGGTGCAGCATCTGGCGTTGCGCCCACGCCCATTCCCGTCGAGACGTTGAGCCCAATCACGGCAACTCCCACCGCGACCAGCCTCATTCCGACGCGCACAGATGGTGCCTTGCCGGTGCCGACTGTGCCGCCGCTGGCACCAACCGTACTCCAGCCAGTCGAGGGCTGTGTCAACTTGATCGACAACGGCGATTTTGAGGCAGCAACCGCCTGGCTCTTTGGTCCCAGCGTGACACCGCCACAGTATACGGAGAGTCAACGCCATCAGGGTCTGCGGAGTATGCAACTGGGTGTCTTGCCCAATGCAGCAGCAACCAACCGCAGCAGCTATTCTTCCGTGCGCCAGGCAGTTACCATTCCAGCCACGGCCAATCAGGTGATTCTACAGTGGTGGCAGTGGGCAGGCACCGAAGAGAGCATTGCGCCAATGCCCGCTGACCAGCAGGATCGCCAGGAGATCCTGCTGCTGACCGCTGATGAACGGCTGCTGGCAATCGTGCAACGCCAGCGGCAAACGGAGAGTGGATGGCAGCAGTACGCGGCTGATCTCAGCCGCTATCGGGGAGAACGTCTCTTTCTGCACTTCAACGTCTTTAACGACGGCAATGAACGATCCACCTGGCTCTTTGTCGATGATGTGGTGCTCCGCAGCTGTGGCCTGCCCCCGGCACCGACCGTACCGCCCACGCAGCAAGCCACAACAGCGGGGCCCACGGCAACAGCGTCAACACAACCAGCGGCAACACCCGATCCAGCTGCAACGCCGGACCCAGCTGCGACCGCCACGCCCACCGCGGTTGCGGGTTGTCGCGATCTCTTGCAAAATGGCAGCTTTGAAAATATGAGTGGGTGGCGGTTGGGGCAGAGCATCACGCCACCCCAATATACAGCGCGCCACCAACAGGATGGGCTGCGCTCGATGCAACTGGGGCAGCCGCCAGAAGATGGCGCGGCAGAGCGCAGCGGCTATTCATCGGTCCGTCAGTTGGTTGCCGTTCCTGCAGATGCCAATGTTCTCCTCTTGCGCTGGTGGCAATGGGCAGGTACACAGGAGCAGGTGACACTCATGCCCGGCACAGAGACCGACCGACAGGAGGTGCTCTTGTTGGCGCCAAATGAACAGGTGCTCGAAACGCTGCAGCGGACGCGCATCACCACCGACGGCTGGCAAGAGGTGGTGGTGGATCTCAGCCGCTACCGGGGGCAGCAGTTCTACCTCTACTTTAACGTCTTTAACGACAGCAACGCACGCAACACCTGGCTCTATTTGGATCAGGTGACGCTGCTCGACTGTTTGACCGCCCCACCCGCGCCAACAGCACTGCCCACGGCAACGCCGACGCCAGCACCGACACTCACGTCGACCCCAGCAGTCGCCACGGCAACAAGCACTCCACAACAACAGTCGCCGCAGCCCACACCCACCGCCACGCTGGTCGCCGCAGGTTGTGAAGAGCTGTTGGCGAACAATGGATTTGAAGAGGCGAGTGGTTGGATCTTCGCCAATGGGAGAGGGCGCTACACGGAAAGCCGAGCGCGCACGGGCCAGCGCTCCGCGGCGCTTGGCATCACCCCAACAGGGGGCGCAGAGCCGATTGGCTACGCTTCGGTGCAACAAGCTGTCGAGGTGCCGGCCGCTGTGGAGCAACTTACCCTGACGTGGTGGCAGCAGCGCGGCAGTGAGAGCGACCCGAACACCTCCCAATCAGATGAATATCAAGAGACCTGGATCCTGAATTCCGCGGGGGAGAACTTGGAGCAGTTGCAGCGCGATCGAGTTGATAATCCTGACGTTTGGCAACAGGTCACAGCCAATCTGGACGTGGCGAAGTATCGCGGCAGCACAATCACTGTGTATTTCAATGTACTCAACGCTGATGCCAACGGGCCGACGTGGATGTATGTTGATGATGTACAGATGACGGCCTGTTCCCCCACGCCATAATGAGTGTTGACACGATCATTCGGTGTTACCGCGGGCTGAGCTTGTGGAACCCACAATGGCCCGCTTTACCGGAGTAACTGCGCACCGTTCAAAATGGCATAGCCCCATGCATGACCAACACCTGTTGTTCAATCTAAAGTGGGCTCTGTTTGAAAGCAGTAGTTCCGGCAAGCGGGAAACCTACCGTTTTCAAGCCAACCGCACTGGAACCTCGCGTCACGGAGCTTCCACGCCACTGTGAAGTCACTGCACTGTGTGATCCCTGCACTGTGTGATCCTTGCACTGTGTGATCCCTGCACCGTGTGATCCTTGCACTGTGTGATCCTTACACGGTGTGACCAAAGCAACCGATTGCAGTCAGTCGCGCATCAGAAACCGGTTGCTAGCCATCTGTTTTGGCGGATTGTGTCACAGCCGCCAAGCTACCGAAGCATTGCCACATCATGCGCTTGAGCTTTCTCGCGCAGATCTCTCCACCCAACTACGCAATTTGTCCTCGGCTCATCACTAGTCATATGACGTACGACATCTCGCTCAATTGAATGAATCACTAGCAAATTTCTCTACTAATTTGCAGAGCATCCCGTGTGCTCTTTGTGGATGCCCGCCCAATTAGCCACTTGGGAGGTTCTTGTCGCGCACAGAACTTCTCATACTATTGACGCGATTGCAGAAGTCCAAAATATCTAATCACGATAGGCAAACTGGCGTGACAAATTGCGTCAATGGTCCCATATCATCCGCCTTGAGCTTTCGTCATCATCAGTGAGCTTATCGCAAGGAACCATTACCTTAATACTCTATTTGGTAAGCGGTAATACCTATTTTCTGAAGCCTTCACGTGAGGCAAAGATGTTGTTTTCGTTAGTCAGCCGAAGTCTATTCATGGTAAGAAAAAAGGATTGAACATGCAAGAAAATCGTCAAAAATTGGTGCAGCGAGTCGTACGTGAGGAAGATGGGATCACAGCTTTGGAGACCGCGATCATTTTGATTGCTTTCGTCGTGGTAGCTTCTGTCTTCGCCTTTACCATTCTCTCCGCGGGAACCTTTTCCACGGAAAGAGGAAAAGAGGCAGTGTATGCGGGTCTGTCAGAAGTTCAAAGCTCCATGGAAGTAAAGGGGAGCGTCATCGCCACGGCGACGGTAACGGGTACGGCTGGAACCATTGACAATCTGATCTTTACCGTGGCCAATGCAGTCGGTGGTGAACCGATCAACCTGAATGAGACGGACAAGGTTGTCCTGATTGATTACCGAGACGCCACCCAATTGGCAACCATAACAAACTGGACGTTGGAGTGGAAGGTACGGTCCGATACCGATGATCTGCTCGAGGGTGGGGAACTGGCTCAGATCACCGTGCCCTTGACGCCCACGATTACACTTGGAGCCAACACCGATTTTAACATTGAAGTGAAACCACAGGCTGGCGCGGTCCTGAATATCCAACGCACGACCCCGGCTTACATTGAACAAGTATACGATCTGCAGTAAACGCAGCCAAGCCCGATCCGGCTGCGATGCTGCCGGAAGCGACGGGCACCGGGTGACTTGCTATTCAGAGGCTGAGTTTGTCAAAGGCTTGAATGGCTTTGGCAAGCTCAGTCAACGGCAAGTCAACGTGCGTAGCTTGCGCTGTACCCAAAGTAAGCTCTGTTTGAAAACGGTACTGCTACCCCTTTTGTAGATCGTCAAAAATCTACCGTTTTCAAGCCAAGCGCACGATAGAGCCTAGCTTGAAATTCGTTGTTCCACCTCCAGCCAGCCACGTCGACGCAGAGAATCTCAAGAGAGATACGAATTCGTCGTCAATTAGAGTAGAAGAGCAAAGAGATCCATGAACTTGGAAAGTCGAGTTGAAGTACTCGAACACGAGTTAAAAATTCTCAAGAATGAGATTGAGGAAACATTACTGGAAATCCACGACCAGGTGCTGGTCCATTACTACCCAGCGCTCCGCTCCGACGATTCGACGGCACCAGTGGAGCTCTCGGCACCGCCCTCAAAATCGCAAACCAAGTCAAGCAATTTGCCCCATCCCTTGGCAGACGCGGTCGCACAGCCAAGGGCAAGCAAGGCAGAACACAAGTCCGCCGACTCACGCCTGGATGCGCTCCAGTCCAGTGATATCAAGTCCGGTGATATTCAACATCGGCAGCCAATGAACGCACCGCTATTGCCGAGTGTACAGGGGATCCCCTCTGCACCGGGGCTAAGCACCACCGCCCTCTCTAGCCTGGCGAAATGGGTTAGCAATGCGGTTGAGCGGGTTGGCAAAACAAACGCGCTCCAGATGATCGATTCTTGTACCGCGGAGATGAATTGTTCGGATGCGATCAAGTCAGCTCTGCTGCAGCTAATTGACCTGAGCGTTGAGGAGTTTCCTGCGCAACAGGTTGACACCACCGCGCTCATGGATCTGATCTTGTCATTGAACAAGGTCATCCAACAAGCAATGCGGGCCGAAGTGCAATCCACCACAGAAGCGTCTGCCGCATAAACAGAGACAGCGTACATGGACAAGACGATTACCACTACATTCATGGTCGTCATCAGCGTGATCGCTGCCGTCATGGTTTCCAACGCAATTCTCCCGGCCGTCACGCGCAGCCGCGATGCAATGGTTTCCATGCGCGGGCGTCTGGATGATCGCATCAAAAGCAAGATTGTGCTGATCCACGCGGCGGGCGAACTGGACAGCGACTCGCTGTGGCAAGACACCAACAGCAACGGCAACTTTGACGTCTTTATCTGGTCCAAAAACGTGGGTGCCGTGCGAATTGCCGCTGTAAACAATCTGGATGTCTTCTTTGGTCCCGAAGGGAATTTTGCGCGTATCCCTCACGTTGACCAAGCCAACGGCACCTATCCCCGCTGGGAATGGGCCATCGAAAATGACTCGAACTGGAATCCAACGGCGACTGTCAAGATCACCATTAGTTTCGCTTCCACACTGGCATCGGAGCGTTACTTTCTCAAGGTTGTCTTGCCCAACGGGGTCTCGGATTCTATTTACTTCAGCATGTGATCGATGGAATCTGCACTCACCACGCTCATCTTGACAACGGTTGTGCTCTTTGCAGCACTGACCCTGACCGACAGCTATTTCGCCACTGAAGATCAGTTGTGGCAGACGCGTGCATTGATGGATATGCAGAGCATGGAGCGGGCAAACACGGCAATCGAACTCGTGGCCAGCAGTGCTGACAGCTCAGGCTCTGGCATTGAATTGACCTTTCGCAATGTGGGTAGCACCAAACTGAGCAACTTTGATCGATGGGATCTGATCGTTCAGCACAGCAGTGCGTCGGGCATCTATTCGATCCAGTGGCTGCCCCACAGCACAGCGCCCACAACGAACGAGTGGACCGTGGCGGGCATCTACCTATCGGCAGACGCAGGGACGGCAGAGGTCTTTGAACCAAACATTTGGAATCCGGGAGAAGAGTTGCTGATACAGGCAACGGTAACACCGCCGGTGGGACCCAGCGCGGTCAACTGGGCGATTCTGGCTGTTGAGCAGGGCAACTCATATTCGGCAATCTTTACGCGTGAATAAGCTGTCCACCATCTAAAGTGGGCTCTGTTTGAAAACAGAGGTTCCGGCAAGAGGGAAAGCTACCGTTTTCAAGCCAACCGCACTCTAAAGTGGGCTCTGTTTGAAAACAGTAGTTCCAACAAGCGGGAAACCTACCGTTTTCAAGCCAACCGCACTGTAGTCACCTATTACTTTTGCCGCTGCATGAAGCGCGGCAACGTCTGCCTGGCAGGGGTTCAAACGGTGTTGCGATAGACGAACTACTTGTGACCCCTTCCAGGAAGACCCGTACCACCGCAACGTACGCAAAGCAATATGTAGCCTAGTCCACCATCAGTCGCAGCAATCCACATCAATCAGCAGGTGAAAGAGCAATTGGTAGAAGAACCGAAGATGACGTTATTTATCCTACTGCTACTCGGCGCAAGTGCCGGCTATGTCGTCAATCGCAGCACCAAGCTCGTGGCGAGCACGGGCGGCACAGGCCGGGGCAACGGCCAAAAGAGACCCCGGCCATCCCGCTTGCAGAGCCCCCCTTGGCGAACAAGTGCGATCTATGTAATTGCGTTCGGGCTGGCGTGGTTGACACAGCGGCAATTCGGGTGGACAGCACTTGCGCTGTTAACGGCAGTGGAAGCGTGGTTCTTTCTGGCCATTGCCGTGATCGATCTGGACCATCAGCGTGTGCTCAATCGCATGCTTGTACCGGCCTACCCCTTGCTCTTTGCAGCCAATCTTTTTATCGGCACGGCATCGCTCTCTTCACTGCTCTTTGGCGGACTGGCTGGATTCGGCCTGCTCCTCGTGGTTGCCCTGGCGCGCCCGGGAGCAATGGGCATGGGCGATGTCAAGCTCGCGGGTCTCATTGGCGTCACGGTGGGCCTGGGAAACCTGCTTCTCACCCTGTATATTGCCATTCTTCTCGGCGGCATCGTTGCGGCGCTCCTCCTGTTCGTCTATCGAATGCCCCGCCACACCCACATCGCCTATGCGCCATATCTGGTGCTCGGTACGTGGGTTGTTCTTTTCAGCGAGCTAGCTAGCTTTGGCCGCTTCTCATTCTTTCCATAGCCCAACAGAGGACCCATTTCAAAATCGCACGAACACGCGCATTTCGACACGAGCGTACCTGTGCGACTTTTTTTGGGGGTTTCCATGAGTGGCAGCAACATGTTTCCAGAGCAGTTGCTGCATCCGTTTTACCAATCTTTCACCAGACGCGTGCATTCTCGCTGCGCGTGAGCCTCCATATAGAGCAACAGGAGAAACAGACTTTGGCTGTAGCAGAATTGGATGATCAAGTCGACAAGACTGTAATTTCCACGGGCAACCGTGAAATCGATGACAAGATGGGGGGTGGCGTTCCACTCGGTTCGCTCACCTTGATCGAGGGTGACTCTCACTCGGGTAAATCGGTCCTCGCGCAACAGATGACCTGGGGATCACTGGCCGACGATTTCCACCTGGCATTTTTCACAACGGAGAACACTGTCAAGAGCTTGGTGCGGCAGATGCGCAGTCTCAATATTGACATTCTGAACTATCTGCTGCTGCGCAAGATGCGCCTCTACCCAATGGAATTTGCACGCGCCAGAGGTGATGTGCTGGTTCCGCTGCTAGAGGCGATCATCAAAGAAGGTCACTCTGGGCGCAAAATGATCTTTATTGATGCACTGACCCCCTGCATTACCAACTCGCAACAGGAGACCGTGCTGACTTTTTTCGAACGGTGCAAGCGACTCTGTTCCGATGGCATGACGATTCTGATGATCATTCACTCGCATGCCATTAGCCAGGATTTTCTCGTCCGCATCACATCCCTTTGCGATGCCCATCTGCGCATGCGTACGGAGCAGGTTGGCAATAAATTGGTGAAAACAATGGAAGTGGCCAAGGTCCGTGGGGCCAGCAAAAACACGGGCAATATTGTTAGTTTTGAAATCGAACCTGGACTCGGCATGCGAATCATTCCCATCAACAAGGCCCAGGGGTAATGGGTTGCTCAGGTTAGCGCGTTGACACCCTGCGGCGTGAACCCGTGTTGTCACCCGTGCCATTTCAAGCCGGTAAGGCCACGGGCTGTCGTGGAGTGCAGCGCGCAGGTGAAAAGTGAGGGGGTAAATCCAGCTTCCCTGCGGCTGTGCAACGCACGCATCCAGACGATTCTGCAGTAATATCCACCATCACACTGTCCAGCTGTTAACAGATTCATGACTTACGCACCGAGAAGAGCGTACCAGTGGAGAGCAGGCCACGCGCTTGCTGGCTCTTCTCGACAAGTTGCGTAGGTCCAAAGATTATCTGTTGATAGCACGTTATCTGTTGATAGGTAGTCAACCAGGACCAAGTTGTTCAGCTGTCTGCAACGCAACCGTTCGCTCGGCAGCAGCTGTCAACAACCCTCCAAAGAAGAGTACCTGTTGCACAGAGTAGCAAACAAAGAAAGCACCTCATGGAGCAAGTCGACCTACCATTTTCGATCGATACGAGCATTTTGGACCAACAGTCCACTGATCTCACCTTGGACGAGTTACCACAACCCCTACAAGATGTGGCGCGCCGTCACTCCTTTCTTTTTGACTATCTGCGTGCTCTGCCACTGGACAAGATTGGCTTGCCGCAGTATGTACCCAAGCTCTCGCGCGAGATGCAAAAGCTGAAACAGCGCAATCTCATCTATCCAACCAATGATGAAAATCTCTTTATTCACATCTATCCCAATCCCTACGATGCACGCGATATTTACATCCCCGTAGAGCCACTGCTCACGGTGCACCTCAATGGGCTGGTGGAAAAAGTGGAGGATCGCCTGCTCACGATGGCCGAGAGCATTGGTGCCGCTGCCGAAGAGGAACGCAGAGCAATATTGATCGATTCTCTGGAACAAATTTGTGGCATGGGCGCGTTTGCGCCTGCGGTTGCCAATGGCAATGGGAAGCGCGCCCGTACGCGGCGCAAGAATGGCGACGCGCTGCAAACAACCACCCGCGAATTTGCAGCGTTGAAGTACCGGACCGTGCGTGACAAGCTGGGCCTCGGTGTTTTGCAGCCGCTATTGGAGGATCCCTACATTGAAGATATCAGCTGCAGTGGCTTGGGCAATATCTTTATTGAACACAAAATATTCAAGAGTTTGAAATCATCGATCTATTTTCCAACGCATGAAGATCTGGATGATTTTGTCGTTCAAATGGGGGAACGGATCAAACGGCCCGTGACCCTGCGCAATCCCATTGTTGATGCGGCACTGCCTGATGGTTCACGTATCAACATTGTCTATGGCCGTGACATTACAAAACGGGGCAGCAACTTCACCATTCGTAAATTCAACGATGATGTGATCAGCGTCTTGAACCTAATCGAGTTCGGCAGCATGGATTACATGATCGCCGCCTATCTTTGGCTCGCCATTGAAAACGATCTCAACGTCTTTGTTGTCGGCGCCACCGCCTCGGGTAAAACAACGTTGCTCAATGCACTGACAACGTTCATGAAACCAAATGCCAAGATTGTGACCATTGAAGATACACCAGAGCTGCAGGTGCCCCACGCTAATTGGGTGCGCGAGGTTGTGCGCCAACAGGGCAAAGAGAGCAAAAGCGCCGGTGTGGATATGTTCGATCTTCTCAAGGCTGCCCTCCGCCAGCGTCCGGATCGGATCCTGATCGGTGAGATTCGAGGCGTCGAAGGGAATATTGCATTTCAGGCGATGCAGACGGGCCATGGCGTCATGGCAACATTCCACGCATCCTCTGTACAAAAGGTGATCCAGCGCCTGACCGGTGACCCCATCAACGTGCCCAAGGTGAATATCGACAACCTGGATCTGGTTGTGATCCAGTCCGCGGTGCGCGGGCCCGATGGCAGCACAGTACGTCGTGTCGTGAGTGTCAACGAAATTGTGGATTACGATTCGGCCTCCAATAGCTTCTCGTTCATCACGGCCTTTCGCTGGAAACCGGAAAACGATACCTTTGAGTTTCCCGGGAACATGAACAGCTTCGTGCTGGAGCAGAAAGTAGCCTGGAAGCGCGGCGTGCCAGAGAGCCAACGCCGCACAATCTATACAGAATTGCGCAAACGGGCCGTCATTTTGGAAAAGATCGCGAAAAAAGAAGGTGCAAAGAGCTTTGACAAATTATTTGCAATCATTTCAGAAGCTTATAAGCAGGGACTCCTTTAAGGAAGTCAACAGTTCAGATCTCTTCTTTCAACTCAGCTATATGTCGGCTGTCGCGGGCGCGGGCATTGCCCGTAGCCGCGTCTTTGAACTGGGTGCCAATCTTCCGCGCATCCCAGCCGACTACTTCAAGCGGGTCCACCTGTTGACCCAAAAGCTGGGCTACGATTACGCCAGTGCCTGTACCAAAGTGGGCCTGGCGGTCAAGTCAGAAGCGATGATCAGTCTGCTCTTGCGTCTGGGCAATGCACTGGTTGCCGGCCAGCCCGAGGCGGATTTTCTGACCGAGGAAGCGGGGGTGCAAGGGGAAGCCTTTGAAAAGGAATATGAGCGCGATCTCGAATCGTTGACCAAGTGGACGGATGCCTATGCCGCGGTCACCGTCTCCGCCACCCTAATGATCGTGATCAACATGACCTCTTCGCTAATCTATGATTTGGGCAATGGCATCATCACGGGGCTGGTGGTCACATCACTCGCGATTGCGTCGATCACCGCGTGGATCTTGTCACGTGCCGCGCCCAAAGAAGTAATTGATCTCTTTTCGCCAGAGGGAACCTGGCCACAGCGTGTTGCCGGACAAATCGGCATTTACACCTTGGCGGCCGTCTTCATCGTCTGCCCACTCCTGCTGTTGGTGGGGGCCAGCCTGGGCACGACGCTGATCGCGGGTGGGGTGATCCTCCTGCCACTGGGTGCGGTGAGCATCTATGCGGGACGCGAAATCGATCGGAAAGATCGCGAGTTTGGGCCATTTCTGCGCTCGCTTGGCGGGATGGCTGTCTCAACTGGGACGACGATCACCGAGGCACTATCCCGGCTCGATCTCAGCTCCTTTCCCACGTTGGAACCTGACCTGATCCGGCTGCGGAGCCGGCTGGTGGCTGGTGTCGAACCAGAGCTTTGTTGGCACAAGTTTGCACTCGAAAGTGGCAGTAAATTGATGGGCGAGACTGTTATGATCTTTAACGACGCCATCCGTCTCGGCGCGGATCCAGATACAGTTGCCTTCCTGGCTGCCGAATTTGGCACACGCACCATCATGTTGCGAGCCAAACGCAAAGTAGTTGCATCGACGTTTTCGTGGCTCACTGTGGCGATGCACGGGACGGTGGTCGCCCTGATGATCATTGTCTTCGAAATCATCCGCAACTTTACAGAGATGATCGATAGCGCGGCGGGCTCACTCGACGAATCTGGGGCAGGTGCGGCAGTCACAACGTTGCCCTCCTTTAATACACCCGATGTCGGTTTCTTCAACATGACAACAATCATCATGATTGTGGCCCTCTCTGTCATCAACGCCTACGCAATTATCGCGACCGATGGTGGTCACAAATACAAGGCAGTCTTCTTTCTGTCGCTCCTGCTCTTTCTTTCCGGTGTCAGTTTTATTCTCATCCCTCCACTGATCGAAGGAGTCATTCTCAGTGTCTGAAACAACCGTCGCCACCAGCGTGCCAAGCGAGACCGCAATGCCCACGGCAGCCGCGGCCCCGGCACCACAGCACCCAACATCCGGCCCGACCGTTGCGACCGCGGCTGCAACACCGGCGCGCCCTGGGATTGAGCTGCGGCTGGCGCTACCGCTCCAACGTACAGATCTACCTGCGATCACACTCATTCTCGTGGCGCTGCTGCCCATCTTTGGATGGAGCTGGGCCAACGCCGTTTGGCTCAACAACGCTCCCGCCAGCACGGCCGGGGCCGCAATAGAACCGCTGCTCGTCTCTCTGTTGCACGAACGGAGCATTTCGCTGCCGTTGACGTTGGTCGTTACCTTATTGATTCTGGCGGCTGCGCTGGCCATATCACCACTGCGCTGGTGGGCGCACATCCATCGATTGACCAGCCGAGGTTTGGGTCAACAGTTGCGCCATCTCTTTCAGCATGATCCGGAACCAGAGGATGCCGAAGCGTGGGTTGCGGCACTGGCAGCGCTGGAGGCGGACCAGCAGCGCACCCGCCAGCAGCGCGCAACAGCAGATGAGCAAACGGGTGAGGACTCAACAGCGCAGGGGTCAACGGGGCAGCGTTCAACAGCAGAAGTAAACGCGGAAGAGCAAGCCGCGGCCGGGTCGTCCCCATCAGCGGTGGCCGACGAGAAGGGCGAAGTTGCGTCTGCAGCAAATGGGGAGGCGAACGAGGATTCTGCATCTGCCCAGCAACAAGATCCTGCCAAGGATCCTCAGCAACAGCCCACAGCCGATGCAGCGGCCGCAGACGCACCTGCAGACCAAAAAGCCGAGCAAGAGCGTGTGGGACAGCGAAGCAGCGAACAGGAAAGTGCCGACCCACAGAGCAACAGCCCACAGGCGAATAACCCAGATGCAGCGGAGGATGCAGCGAAGCAAGCAGCACCAAACGATGCGCCGCAAGTACAAGAGAAGGAGCAAGAGAAAGGACAAGAGCAAACAACATCCTCGCTCGCGGATCTGGCCGACGAAATCGAGGATGAAGAGTCGCTTGATCTGGATGATCTCGCCGACGTGGAGGACATTCTCAGCAGCTTTTCAGACGCCGACGAAATCTCGCCACACCTGTTGTCGCTGAGCGCCAGTGTCGCCGAGATCGACGTACACCATATTGCAGAGCACACTGACAATGTTGCCAAAGAGCTGAGAGAAGCACTCCCCACGGTCTAATACGCCAATCAATGCTTGGGCAGGGGTTCATGTTGCCACGTCAAGTGATGTACCGTCTTTACATCGGGAACGTCGGGCTCCACGTGGATCACTGCTTCTGCCAATTTGGGAATGGCGTGGAAGAGCGCGTGGCGAGTCTCTTCCGCGATCTCGTGTCCTTGGGCTGTCGTCAGCTCCGCGTCGAGCGCAATGTGCAGCTCCGCGTGCAGGCGGTGGCCCATCCAACGCATGCGCAGCCGACGCAGTTCGCGCACCTGTGGCAGTTCGCGCACGACCGCTTCTGCCGTGGCCAGCAGCTCAGGTTCAATGGCGTCCATCAGGCGATACCAGACCGCAATGGTCGCATCTTTGGTAACGAACAAAATGGCGACCCCGATCAGCAGCCCGATAATCGGATCGACCAATGGATAGCCGAGCCACGAACCCAACGCGGCCAGCAGTACCGCCAGCGAAGTCAGCCCATCCGTCCGCGCGTGCAGCCCATCGGCCACCATGGCAGCGGATCCAATCTTGCGCCCCACGCGGATCTGTAGGTGAGCCACGGCCTCGTTCCCCACGAAGCCCACAATCGCAGCGGCCGCGATCCAGCCCAGATAGGTCAGCGGCTCTGGATTGAAGAAACGCTGGAACGATTCCCAGAAAACAACCCCGGCACTAAAGGCAATTGAAAGCACAATGAAGACACCGGCCACATCTTCCGCCCGGCTAAAGCCATAGGTGTAGCGCCGGGTTGCCACGCGCCGGGCCAGATAAAAGGCCAGCAACAGCGGCACCGAATTGAGTGCGTCGCCAATGTTGTGCACCGTGTCCGCCAGCAGCGCGACGCTCCCACTCCACATCACAATTGCAATTTGGATCAACGAGGTCAACACCAATGCGGCCAAGGCCAACCAGACGGTCCGAATGCCTTCATTGTTCTCCACGAACGCCTGATCATGCGCCAATTCTTCGTGCCCGTGCGTGTGGCCGTGCCAATGAAATATGGCTGCGATCCAGCCCAACCAGCCGCTTGGGCGATCGTTGTGATCGTGATGCCCGTGATGCTCATGCTCGTGATGCTCATGCCCGTGATGCTCATGCCCGTGATCATGGGCTGAGTCGTGGGTATCTCTTGTCCGCTCGTTTGACGTTTGGTCTGTGTGTGAGTGAGACATCTCAATTGGTTCCTTTGGAGTGCAATGCAAATTCAGCAGGGTGATCCGGCAGATTGAGCCGCACGTGGTCAAGGTGGTGAAGTGCTTCGCGAAAGAGCGCGGCGACGTGGCTATCATCCACAGAATAGAAGATCTGATTCCCCGCCCGCCGCGTCCGTACCAGCCGAATCGCGCGCAATTTAGCCAAATGGTGCGAGACCGCCGAGGCAGAGACGGGCACAAATTCGCTGAGCTCGTTGACACTGTACTCGCCAGTTGTCAGCAGATAGACCAGCTGTGCACGTGTTGGATCACCCAATGCCTTGAATGTGGTCACAACATCTTCCAATAGATCGAACGGTAGACCAGCACTATGGTCCACGGCGTGTTTATCGGTCATCTGCACCCTTTACCTACTAACCCGAATTGCTACCTACGGTATTGCTGAGTATCTGAACGGTTACTCAGATTAACACACGCACAAGGTTTTTGCAAGTGATAAAAATCAGCAGTTCGGGGTGGAGTTATCTTCGAGCGATACCAAAAATCAGCGGGAGCAGAGGCAGTGGTTTCCGTTGCAATTCCACAATTTCAAATCCCATCGTCTGCATCGTTTCTGCTGTTGGCCGGTTTAGGTGACAACCGGCAGCACAGCGGCACCACAGGGGCGTTAGCCGATCCTGAAGCCGGGCAGCCCATACCGACGTTGAGCGGACATGCTCTAGAAACCGGACCGTGCCACCCGGCTTCAAGACCCGCTGCATTTCGGCAAATGCGGCAGCTTGATCTGCTACCGTACAGAGGGCAAGTGTGACTACGACCGTGTCAAAGGCACCATCGGCAAAGGGCAGATTCTCTGCCGGGCACTGCACCAGCCGCAGATGAGCCAGCCCCTTGGCCTTCTCTGCCGCTTGCCACAGCATGTAGGGATCTGGCTCTGTGAGGGTAATTTGCCTGACTGATCTGTTGTAGTAATGCAGGTTTGCCCCTGTGCCCGCCCCAATCTCCAGCACCTGCCCAGAGGCTGGCCCCACCACAGCTTGACGGATTCGGCCCAGCAAGTATCGCTCCGGGAGGGCGAGCAGCCGATCATAAGTCAGGGCAAAGCAGGGGTGGCCCGTTATATCGATTGCACTGTTGTTGTTGCTTGGTTTTGGTTTACGGTCTTTCATCACAGGCTTTCATCACAGTCTTTTATTGTGGCGTGCCCCTTCAATCAACGCCATCTGTGTGAGCCGGTTGCACAACGCGGCTCATCATGTTCACTGAAGCCGATTACTTAACGCTGCGCAGCCAGACAGCGGCTCAGAGCTGAACCGCTCGGGCCACTACGGCCAGTGATGATTACAATTTCTTTCGGGCCATTCTGCGCAAGCGCTCCATGCACCTTTTGGTGCAAGGTACACTTCGCTGTGCCAACACCATACCAAACAAGAGCGTTGCCGGGACATGTGCACAGTTCGATGAAAATCTACAACAGGCAGTCCTACTGCCCAAGTGTAGTAAAGCGTTTTCCCAAAAACGAGTATGGCGGCCTACAATTTTCCCAACGTTGTTGCTTACTGGCACTGCCTGAAAACATCAAAAGCCACGGGTGTGCACCCGCGACTTTTGATGTGAAAAGACTTGAACGAACTGGATTTAAACGAAAATAATCGTCTGGAACAGATGAACCTGTTCTCTGTCTTGCAACTCATTGCCATCCGTCGCTCGAATAACCGTTCCCAACGACGTTCAGCATTGGGTTATGGCATGGTGCTGGTCATTGGCATTGTGGCAGACATAGGCATGGTTGCGTCTAGCGTTGTCTCCTGACCCATCATCTCCATCATTCTGCCCATCTGCTGCATCATGCGCCCCATCTGCCGCATCTGTTTCAGCAATGTAGTCTTTGCAGTCTCGTCCATTTCCATCATTGAATCCATATTGTCCATCATGCCACCCATCATATCGTCCATTGACATCGTGCCAGACATGGACACCGTGTTACCCATTGACCCCATGCCTGCATGCATCATCGACATCATGTGCATGTGCTGTTGCATCATGTTGCCCATCATGTCATCCATTGGCATCGTGCCACTCATGGGCATCGTGCCACTCATTGACCCCATGCCTGCATGCATCATCGACATCATGTGCATGTGCTGTTGCATCATGTTGCCCATCGTGCCACTCATGGGCATCGTGCCACTCACTGGCATCGTGCCACTCATTGACCCCATGCCTGCATGCATCATCGACATCATGTGCATGTGCTGTTGCATCATGTTGCCCATCATGTCATCCATTGGCATCGTGCCACTCATGGGCATCGTGCCACTCACTGGCATCGTGCCACTCATTGACCCCATGCCTGCATGCATCATCGACATCATGTACATGTGATGCATCATGCAGTGCATCATGAAATCCATTGTCACATGATCTTCGGCCATATCTTCCATCATGCTGCCCATACCCGCCGTTATTGTGCTGCTGGTTGTGTGGGTAACCTGAACTTGTGCGCCGATCCCAAGTGGGTTGACCGCAGACTGATTTGCTAGACCGTTCTTACCTGTTGTTTCAAGAACAGATCGACCGGTGCTCCAGGCACCCAACAGCAGGGTGAGTAGGCTCAACACAGCCAGCGCAACTGTGAGCAGTAAAGGTTTGTGTTTCATCAATTAACTCCTATAATCTATTGTGATTGACTGTAACAGAGCTGCCGAAACAGGTGTGCGGTGCTGTCCATTCGTATCTGTCTCTCAACTCATGTGAACACCAGAGGCGGCCAATGGTGTGAAGGACGTCACGATGTTGTGTTGGCCCCCACGCGCTCTTCATGTAAGAGTGCCTCGCGTTGGGCTTCCAACTCAGCTAATTTCGTCACCTCTGCAATTTCAGCTTCCAAAGTCTGACGCTGCGCCCGTAGCTGTTCCAATCGGGTTGCTGTGGCGTCAGCTGTGTCCGCAATGACTGACGATGATTGTTGCTGACTGTTCATGTTCTTGCTCATCACCCACATCATCGCCCCCATGCCAATGGGGCAGGCAAGCAGGGCAATTATGTACAGGAGATTACTAAAATCCATACCACACGCTCCTTTTCAATCTGGCTCATTGATCAGCAAAGCGGTTCGGATTGCTCCACCAATACAAGAATGCGCCGCAATCGCGCTTTGCTGACCTGAGCGTTCAAACGTTGAGCAGCCTGCCCACAGGGGCAATTACCACTTTTATCTGGCCCAGAAATCTCGGCGTCGCCTGCTCGGTTTACGGCGTAACTGAAGCCACAATCGAAGCTTCGGATCGACGCCAACGTTATCGCTTCATTCGCCACAACATCCAGCCCATGTGCAAGGGACAGAGCAACATGACCAAAGCAAGCAATTCCAGCCCCCATGCATCACTGCCACTTCCCACAGCAGTGCCACCGACGATGAAGCCGATCACCATCAGAATAGCAACAGCGACCACGGGTATACAACAAAGAGCACACGGTAGCCACTTCCGCAGATGTACATGTATACTCATTCATTAAGCTCCTTCGCGTGTGTGAATACGATTCTGTGAAAATAATTGGCTCCCCATCGATACTACAGCGCCGTAGTAAATAATCATAAAAAAATATTACCCAATCTGAATGACGGTGCTCATACCCCCATCCATGTGCAACGGCTTGTGACAATGGAACAACCAATCCCCCGGATTGTGAGCCACAAATTCAATGTCCACGGAGCGCATGTGGCCCGCAATGTCCACCGTATCCTTGATCAAAGGTACGGGCAACGCGCGGCCATTGAAACGCAGCACACGAAACGACTGGCCGTGCAAATGAAACGGATGGGACTCCATACTCATGTTAGAGAGGTGCACTCGAACCAGCTGCCCCAGCGCCGCGCGCATGGGCAGTGTATTGGGATAGACACGGCCATTCATGGTCCAACGGTTGCGGCTCATTCTCATACCGCCTGAAAGCGTAAACATATAGCTGTTCCCTGTCTCGACTGCTGGCGGCAGGGCATCAATGCCCTGCCCCATTGCATATGACCAGAAACGGCTGCTGTTGGTGGGCCGGGGAATCTGCGCAAGTGTGGAGGAGGCAACACCTTTGTAGGTAACAAGTGTCTGCAAGCCTCCCGCCAGGTGCCCCGAATGAAGCGCGTAGAGCGGCCAATGTCCTGGGTTGTCAGCGACAAAGGTTACATCGTACCGTTCGGCAGGCGCAATCGGCAGTGCATCGACGGCAACGGACGTTTGCAAAGGGTTACCATCCGTATGGGTTACCTCCAAGCGGTGGCCTGCCAGGCCAATAACAAATGTTTGGTCAGTGCTGGCGTTGATCAAGCGTAGACGTACCCGGTCGCCTGCTCTGACTGGCAGCGGTTCTGTGGCCGGGTATGCCTTGCCATTGATTGTGAAGGTGTCGTAATTGGGCCGCGACGCACCCATCATCCCGCGTAAGCTGAAACCATTGGATGTGGCCTGTGCAGTTGCCCAATCATCCAGAAGCAACGTATACTCTCGATCCACCACAAGATCGTCTGACCGTGGATCAATAATGAACGGTGCAGAGAGCCCCCGATCTTGTTGTTCCGCCGAGTTGACGTGAGTGTGATACCAGCGAGTGCCAGCGGGCTGGGCGTCGAACTCATACACAAAAGTTCCGCCCGGTTGCACAGCTGCCTGACTAAGCTCCGGCACACCATCCATGGTGCTTGGCACATCGATGCCATGCCAGTGCACAGTCGTTGCCTCGGGCAGCTCGTTCAGCAGCCCGATCCGCACCCGTTCCCCCGCCAATACGCGAACAGTTTCCCCGGGTACACGACCATTGTAGCTCCACGCTCGAATCACCTTACCGGGCGCCAATTCCCATTCAACCTCGCGGGTAGTCAGCAGATAATCAACATCCGTTGGCGCGGTAGCGGTGGGAACTGCAACGGGTGCGGACTGGGCAGAGCGCGCAGCACAGCCAGTCGTTGCCGAGAGCGCCGCCATACCAGCGAGCTGCAGAAACTGTCGACGTGAGATCATTTCGTATCAACCGCCTTGCCATCCTCAACAATGGTTGTCCAGCCATTGCCATCATCTTCAGAAAAATAGATGTTGCGGTTGAAGGTCGCTACGGCCATCTCTACCGCCTGCGAGCTCACGGCCAGATAAGCAATGGCATCGTCAGCCGCGATGGATGGTGCAGCCACGGGTGAAAGTTCGCCGCTTTCCAACTCATAGGCTGTGATCGTCTGATAACCAAAGAATAATCGGTCGCCAGCAGGGCTAAAGCTAGCCGCGGTCGCGGGTGCGCTCTGCGCCAACAGTGTAAATGTATTGCCATGATCGGTGGAGAAGAAGAGCCCCCCTTCCGTGGCAATGGCCACCACTTCGGGTTGAGTGGGATGAACAGCCATTGCAATTGGCTGAGCGGTAACACCTTGGGCAGCACTCTGTTGCCAGCTTTCGCCTTCATCCAGGCTATAGAAAAGACCGGTGGAAAGTTCAGAGTTTGGCCGTCCATTGATCACATAGGTTGCATGGCTGTAGTAGCCAACGTCCATCAGGTGAAAATCACTCTCACCCGAAAATTTCAACGTGTTAATTGTGGCACCGCCATCCGTGCTCTTGATCAAACCCAGCGGATTGGGCAACGCGGAATCAGGCCCAGGATGCCCACTGCTGTAAAAGCCTTCATCCACCGGCGAAAAACCCATGTAATCGTTTACCGGCACATCTGGAATCAACCATTCCCCATCGGCAAAGAGCCGCAGGCCATCGTGCGCCGCGACCGTTAGTGATGCTCCATCTCCCGCAAAATCCATTCCGTGGATGTGGGGCATTTCAATCTCACCGACATCGTGCAGGTGAGCGACAGCCTGTGCAGCTGCGCCATGTTCATGCTCAGCTGCTGCGTCAGATTCTTCAACCGCAACCACGTTGCAACCCGTTATGATTAGCGTAAGCAGCACGGCTCCAATTACCAATCCCCCCCCTCGGCGTGGAGCGGGCAACCACATTCGCTTGCTACGTAATAAATCCATGGAACAACTTCTTTCTCTGCTCACGCGAGCGTTGCTGTTGCGCTCGCCAACAATAAAAAATATGCCTTGATCGATAACTGCGCAGCGGTGTGCAGGATACAGATGCCAGCAAAATTCGCAAGCACAGCTGCCCAGTGACCAGCGTACGGTGCAGTGTGTCGCAACGGTGGATAAAACTCGCGCACACCAGCCGACGAGTTTTATCCACCGTTGCGCATCAATCTCAGAATCACGACCACAAGCAGAACGATTAGCAAGATTCCAACAATCCACCACAGGATCATTCCGCCGCCCATCATTCCGCCCATCATGCCACCCTGCTGCAAACCAACAAGTAACGTCTCCATTGTCAAAGGTGCCTTTCTTTACCTCCAGGTCAAGCGCGAGCTTTGAAATCGCACGGATGAATAATTTACTGACATCGAAAGGGGTCTCAGCCGTTAGGAGACCTAGCCGCGGCCGCGGCTCTTCGGTGCCAATTACGGGGCTCCGTCCTGTTTCTTTACGGCTTGCAATTGACCTGTCTTCACAGTCTCGGTTGCTGCACAGTCTGAATCTACAGAGATTACAACACCATTCATTACAACACCATTCATTACGCGCATACACACTCTACTACGCAAACGTAGTAGAGCATTACTATAACGGCTTCAGTTGCACGTGTCAAGTTTGATCAGTATATGGATCAAGGAATGGCTGATTATGAGCAGAGAGCCAGCCGCGCCAGATTGGATTCGTGCAGGACCCAATTGGTGAAAGAACCTGTTAGTGAACAAGCATAGTGAGGCAGAATACCAGAAACGGCAGCAAACTCAAGCCAATCTGCCGCACTGAAAAGAGAGACGTAAACGGCGGCTGTTCCGGCTGCAGGAGGTACTCAAGCCTGGCGGCAGAGGGTTGAAACGGGGCAATTGGGAGCGGCTGTAGAGCCGAGTCAATCGGTTGATTGGTTGTGAGCAACTTATAGAGCGCCCTGGCCACGGCGGGACGTCCTACCACCCCGATCGCAGCCTCATCGGCTTCCACTTCGAGCCGGAGCAGAAATGCGCGGTGAAATCCATGCACCACCGGCAACGGAAACAACACCGTACGCATCAACTTCATTGCGAGTAGACGCAGCGGATCGCGCTGCACTTGGTGATGGCGTTCGTGGGCCAGAATTGCCGTTAACTCCGCTGGTGAAACAGCGGTCACTAAGCCTTTGCTGATCACAATTCGCGGGTGCCACCACCCAATGCAAAAGACCGTTAGATCCACTTGTGATGTACACAGCACTGTTTCTGGTCGGATCTGTAACGTTTGGCAGGCGCTCCGCAGGGCAGCGGGATGGGCAATAAGCGCGGTGTGACACATACGCCACAAATAACGGGTGCGCCACAAGATGGTGAACAAAGAGAGCGTGCCAACCGCTGCAGCTACGCTCAACAGGCCAATGGCCAATAGATTCAAACCAGCACTCAAACCAACAAGGGTACACGCAGCGCACGAACCCACCAACATTGCCAGGCAAGCAACCACCCAAAGAAAGAGCCCCACGGCTCCAAGCAGCAGATGTTCAGAGCGAATCATGATCAGTTGACTCCTGTGCCAGTTGAGCCAGACGACGTAGCTGTTCCGGATCAACTTGTTTCACCTGTTGGACAAACTCTGTTACTGCTAGGGGCCCAAAATCTTCAAGCAACGAGCGGATCGCCTGCCCCGCTGAGTGCGCAGTTAGCTCTTGTTGCGTATAAACAGCTTCATATTCATATGCGCGCGCCTCGCGATGTTGACGGAGCAGCCCCTTCTCGGTCAGGCGAGTCATCACTGTCATCACCGTGGTGTAGGCCAGCGGCCGCTTTGCAGCCAGCGCGTCAACCACCGCGCGCACCGTGCTCCGTTCGCGGGCCCACACCACGCGCATAATGTCGAGTTCTAGATCACCCAGTAATTTCTGTATAGTCTGTTCAGAATTTTTCATGTACGCTTCTGGCTTGTTCTACTCTGGCTTGTTTCCAAGTGAAAATCAAGCTCACAAATTTTACTACGCATATGTAGTATACATCGAAGTATAATATAGATCAACCGAGAACAACAATCGGCAGCAATTCTCAATATGGAAAATTCGTAGGGAAAGCATGCAACTTTTCGGTCAGTTTAGGATGATCTTTCCCACTGCAACATGATTACTGTGCCAAAATTAGGGCCGAAGACGATTGATGAATGTCATATTGAGAATTCCTGAACAATCGGTGAAATCGTATAAATGTTGTGGAACACGTTGCATAAGGTGCGACGGCTATGGCAGGGGTAGCGCCACGGTCATCCACAGAGATCGCTGCCATCAGTGGCCGACAGTAGCCAGCAACAGTTAACGACATTGGCAGACACGCTTCAACGCTGGAACGCGCCAACCGTTGGCTGGCCGATGAGCCCAAAAAAATTCGTTTGCTTCTTCCGCACAATGTACTTTATGATTACTGCTACAGCATGGTCAATGCCAAGGTATTTCAAGCGCATGGTAGCCATGAACAATCATTGCACCGCAGGATATGGGTTAGCATGACAAAAGAGTAGCATGACAAAAGAGTAGCATGCCAAAGTCGTGTGATGGCGTACAGAGCACCGGTGCGCGTGTCGATGCTCAGAGCACGCTTACCGTCCCCGTGCCATGTGTGTCCAAACATTCTGCGGTGGCACCGGAAAAGGAGTCACAATTGAGTCACCCAAAAGAGCCCGCCGCGTATGGCACCACCGTCACCAAACCGCCTGATTTCAATGCGTTTTGGACCGCGGTGGAAGCGCAGGCCAACGCCATCCCTCTCAATGCCACTGTAACCCCCAATCCGCTGCGCTCGACAGCCGAGGTCGAAGTCTTCGACGTCCACTACGATAGTCTGGATGGTGTTCGAGTTTTTGGCTGGTACTGCCTGCCTCGCCAACGTGTGCAGCCACTGCCCGCCGTTGTCTTCTATCCCGGCTATATCAGCGAGCCAACGCTGCCCAAGGCGCAGGCGGCAAGGGGCTATGCCACCTTTGGGGCCGCACCGCGCGGAAAGCTGCGCAGCAACAGCCAATACAACCCCGGCTATCCCGGCCTGCTGGCACACAACATCATCGACAAAAACAGCTATGCCTACAAGGGCTTCTACGCCGATGCGTGGCGGGTAATCGATTTTCTGCAGGAGCGCCCCGAAGTAGATAGCAGCCGCATTGGGATCCGGGGCAGCAGCCAGGGCGGTGCGCTGACGCTACTCGTGGCGGCACTGCGTCCGGACGCGGTGGCCGCGGCATCGGCGGGAGCCCCCTATCTGGCCGGCGTAATGGATGCCATTGAGTTGACCAATACGTACCCCTATCAGGAGATTAACGACTATCTGCGGCAACACCCGGATAGCCGTGCCCAAATTGCGGAAACCTGGTCTTATTACGATTGTCACAACTTTGTTGAACGGATTCGCTGTCCAATTATTGTAAACATCGGTTTGCAAGATAACGTTTGCCCACCGGAAACTGGTTACGAAGTCTTCAAGCGGATTGGGACGACAGAAAAGAAGCTCTATCCCTATGAAGGCCATGCTCATGACGCGGGCGGTTTCCAGCATGAGGCGGTTATCAACAACTTTTTCGATGAACATCTACAATTGTAAATCCAGCCTGGCAATCCACAACTGTGAAGGGTAGCTAACCAACATGAGTACGACAATCTCACCCCGCCCCGCCGACTTTGACGAATACTGGGCGACGGCAATGGATGAACTGGCAGCCTTGCCCATTGCCCCCGAATTAACCCCGATCCCCATGCGCTCCACCGACTTTGGCACGGTCTACGGCTTGCGCATGACCAGCCTGAACGCTTACCGCATCTTTGCCTACTACTGTGTGCCCCACGGCGAAGGGCCATTCCCGGTGCTCTACACGCTGCCCAACTATGGCAGCGTTGTCCACGTGCCCAGCTATGAAGATCGCCAGAACCATATTGTGGTAGCGCTCTGTCACCGGGGACAGCGTCTTTCCGACCAACCCTTTGCCGCCCTCTATCCCGGGTTGTTGACGACTGGAATCTCCGATGCCAACCACTACATCTACCGCGGTATCGTGGCAGATTGCTGTCGGGTGGTAGACTTCCTGCAGACGCGAGCCGAGGTCGACCAAAATAGAATCGCCGCCATTGGCAGCGATTTGGCGCTGCTAACGGCGGCGTTGCGTTCAACGATTGATACACTCTACTATACGCCCGGATTCTTCTATGGGGCAGCGGCCACCGCACCCCACAGCAGTGCCTATCCGCTCGAAGAGCTGAATGACTACACGCGAGCCAATCCCGAAAAGGCCGCCGCGCTCTGGCAAACACTCGCCTATTATGAACCAACACACTTTGCAGAACGAGTCCACTGTGACACGCTGCTGGTCACCGGCGACGATGAAGCGCAGACAGAGCCCCTCATCACGGCAATTGCCGGCACGGTTGAGTGCTATCAAGGCGCACACTCGGGCTATCGAGATGGGGTTCAACAGGCGCAGCACTTTGCACAACGCTATGATTTGGCCACACCCATTCTTCCCAATGCCTGGCGCTGATCTGCATTATTGGGATGCGGGAACAGCTGCCAACAGCGCTTGATCCACTTTGGGATCATATACTTTGGGGTCAATAGACGAATTCCCGCTCGGCATTGTGCAGCGCTCTTCGGCGGGCGTTTGGAGACAGTACCGTCCAGCGCCGCCACCAAAGCGTCTGCTCTCTGGGTTCGCCACAGTTGGCGGGGGTAGCGAGGCCGTCATCCGCTTGACGAGCAGCCTCTGCATCCCCACCAACTAGCTCTTTTGCAAGCAGCCATGCTCGTCAACTGTCGCGACGTTGCCTACTCATACGCTGCCCGGACAATCACCGGTAGATAGATCCGTTCCGTGTTGCCAAAGAGTGCAAAATCAGTAGCCCGTTCAAAAGCGAACACGAGGCGGTTCTCTGCGGGATCCTGCTC
This sequence comes from Caldilineaceae bacterium, assembly GCA_965228585.1. Classification (GTDB taxonomy): domain Bacteria; phylum Chloroflexota; class Anaerolineae; order Caldilineales; family Caldilineaceae; genus JAHBVH01. The sequence goes on along the minus strand of CBDDHX010000001.1, from coordinate 989,281 downwards.
CACCGTTGTGATTCCGTCGCTGACCCACTGCCCCGTTGTTGGATCCAATTGATAGTAGGCCAAAGAGTGCTCATCGACACCAGCAAGGGCTACTTCTGGGTAGACGCTCTTGATCTGTACGGGGCGCAAAAAGAGAAACTCTTTTGACTGACGCCCCGGTTGCTGGACACTGAGATCGAAGCCTTGCCCTGCAAAAGCAAGGGAACCGTGAGGCTGTGTTGGCGCATTAAAGACGCGCATTTGCAACGTCACCGCTTCATCTACTGCGCCAGCGGGAACCTGGAGTTGTAACTCGCTGCCATCGGGCGCCTTCAGTTGCAACGCCGCGGGCTGATCGGGGCGCACGGTAACCGTTCCTTCGGCCACAACTGCCGTTACTGCCGGTGGTGGTGCGCTCGTTGGCGCCGTCGGAATCGGCGTGTTGGTTGGCATGCTCGTGGCCGTTGGGGACGATGTTTGTAGAATTACTGGCGTTGGGACAGCCGTCAGCAGACCAATATCAACATTTGTGCTGGTGGGTGTGGGCGCTGGAACTGTCGTATCCGTTGGACTTACCGTCGGCGTGGGAGTCGACGTAGGAGTTGGCGGGGAAGGTGTGTTGGTGGACGTGGGCGTTGCCGTATTTGTCGGGGTCAGGGCCGTATCGGTTGGCACGATCGATGGTGTTGGTGTGATAGATGGTGTCGGTGTAGAAGTTGACGTCTTCGTCGGCAAAGGTGTAGCCGTGGAGGTTGCGGTTGGGGAAGTCGATTGCAGTTGCAGCAGCGCGCCATAGATGTTGATGCGCGGCAGATCCTGAAGCCCACTGCCATGGTTGCTCAAGGTCGTTGCGTCGTAACGGGTATCATCGTCAATTGGCGTGCCACTGTTGGTCAGCGCCGTCAAGATTGCAGCCACCGAAGCAGTGGGTGCAGCCTCGCGCAGGACGGCCCAAGCGCCAGCCACATGTGGTGCGGCCATGGAAGTCCCGCTCTTGAAGCCTCTGGTATTGCCGGGCAGGGCAGCCTGAATATAGGTACCGGGTGCCAGCAGATCGAGATTGTTACCGACATTCGAAAAGTCAACTATCTGGTCAGTACCGTCGTAGGTTGCGCCCACGCTTACCGCGCTGGAAATACAGGCGGGCGCGGCAATCCCATTGGTAAAGCCATTGTTCCCCGAGGCGACCACCGTTGCGATGCCAACAGAACGCAGGTTGTCAATGGCTGCCTTGCGTGGGGCTTCGGTGCCATCACAATTAGAGGCATATTCAACGCTGCCGCCCAAGCTCAAGTTGACCGCGGCAATGGAATGGTCCGTTGTACGCTCCAAGGTACTCACATGTTCCAACGCGGCCAGCAAATCACTAAAAAAGAAGGTGAGACTGTCGGTCGACGTGCGCAGGGAAGCAGCCTGAATCGCGATAATGTTGGCTGCCGGAGCCACCCCGCGATGGTTGCTTCCGTCGTTGCCCACGGCAATGCCTGCAACGTGGGTGCCATGCGTGCAATCATTTGCTGCACCAAAATAGCCGCGAGCCTCGGCAAGCGCAACGCAATCCACACCAGAGCCAGTTGCGGTGGACGAACTGCTCCCACCGGGGCAGAGACTCTCGGTCTCATAGTAAAAGGAAGTGGTGGAAAAACAGGCTTCTTCCACCACCCGGCTGCCATTGCCAAAGGCTGCATGACTCTTCTCCACCCCGGTGTCGATGATCACGACGGTTTGTCCACTACCGGTGTAGCCAGCGGTCCAGGCATCATCGCCCTGAATGTTGGGAACACTGCTGGATAGAAGTGGATATTCGAGCCGGTCCTCCACAACATTCAGAACGACATCCATTGAGTTCAGGAGCCGTAAGCCTTCGAGATCAACCTCTAGAACCTGATAGGGAATGTAGGCAAAGTTGTGTACCGCGCGTACATGTTGCGCATTGGACTGTTGCAGCACACTGGCTTGGGCCCGTACAATTCGCGCTTCTTGATGCTCGACCGCGGCGACGGAAAGCTCTCCAACCGGCATGAAGTTGGTGTCAAGTTCGACGATGACCTGAATCCGCCCCAGCGACTGCGCGCGTTCTTGCAGCGCAAAATGCGCAGCTTGAGCCTGTCCGTCTACCGCCCCTTGTGCCGCCGCTGATGGCGAGCTGTAGAGCATGGCCAGCCACAAGCCGAAAACGCTACAGATCAACAAGCCGCCGAACAACAGATGGGGCGGCGACAGTAGTGGCCTGGTGAGAAAGGATATAGATCTATCCATAAACCGTTCCTTCTAACAATGTTACTATCGGTTCAAAAAAATCTCTGCGGGCAACCGCGCAATTCATTGTGAAAGCAACGTTCAAGACGATTCTCAGCCCCTCACCACACAAACGTAGAGGTACAAACCGGACCCAAAAGAGTGGCTTGTACCTCTGTTTTGTATAGATGCCTGCAGTAGACTTCTGCTAAATTGTACAGATGGGCTTGGATCGAATTGCCACTAGATGTGGTGGCGGAGTGAAGAAGATAAGCGTCAACCTGTCTCAAGCAACTGCACGAACAACGCTGCCGCAAACCCCCCGTGAGCACGTTGGCAGACAAGTGCAGCCCTCACAGCTGAGTCTCCGGATTCGCTTTAGCCTAGCATTACTACATCGGCTCTACCAGTGCTGAATGTTGGAAAGGTAAGGATTAATGACGCAGAAGGGATCGTAAAGTAACAAACAATTGTCACTCTGTGAATCGACGGATTGATGTAATTGACAGGAAATTGACAGACACAGTAATGACTTGGAGAAAGTCATTTGACAGACACCAGTGAATTTGCTACGATCGCAGCTTTATGTCGTCACCGCCACGATCGGCTTCTCCTGAAGCCGACTCGGCGCGTGGAGCTGACGCACACCAGCACAGGTGTTGACACGTTGCCAAATGGCGCGACCAGCCACACGCACGCCAACGGATCCCGACTACAATGACTGCTCGATCACAGTGACAGATCGATCACAGTGACAGAGCGATTACAGCACCACTCGCGGGGCAGACCATATCGCGGGGCAGAACATATCGCGGGGCAGAACATAGTGGAGTGGAACCAAAGTTGTGTGCGCTTGTCCCCTGTCCGCAAAAGCTGTTCGATGCTCAAACGCCACAGGCAGAAGTGGCAGCAAGAATTGGTAGTCGATTCGCTGGTCTGGTCGTGGAGCCCACGACGCTCAACGTCAATAGCTCGTGTAACCCGAAACAAGGTAGCGTACAGCGTACCATGGCGTACGCACCGAGAAGAGCGTACCAGTGGAGAGCAGGCAACGCGCTTGCTGGCTCTTCTCCGCAAGTTGCGTAAACCCAGAGATTGAAGAGAGGAAATAGAGATGCCAAAGATGGTTATGATGCCGCCACAGAACAACAAGACAGTACGCTGGGCCGACAAACTGGCCAAGGAACTGCCTGCGTATCAGGTGAGCCTGCCCGAAACAGATGAAGAGGCAACGCAGGCGATCGTTGATGCCGACGCCGCTTTTGGTGTGGTGCCACCGGCAGCACTGGCCGCGGCCGAAAAACTGCAATGGATCCAGAGCCCCGCGGCCGGTCCCCCCGCTGGCTTTTACTATCCTGAACTCGTCAAACATCCGGTGCAGATCTGTAACCCGCGGGGGGTCTACAACGATCACATAGCCCAGCAGATCCTCATGTATATGTTGGCCCTGGCACGCGGGCTACCCTATTACATGGATGCCCAGCGCGAGCGCCGCTGGGACAAGGACGCGCGCAAGAGCAACTATGTGGATCTAAAAGAAGCAACTGTTTTAATTGTTGGATTGGGTGGAATCGGCCATGAAACGGCCCGACTCTGCAACGCGTTTGGCATGCGTGTCATCGGCACCGATGCGCGGTGGGAGTATGAGATCCCAGAGACGGAGAGCCATCCACCGGAAGAGTTGGACGACCTGTTGCCGACAGCTGATTTCGTGGTGGTGACGGTGCCCCACACCCCCGCCACCGAAGGAATGTGGCACCGGGAACGCTTTCAGCGCATGAAGGAGAGCGCCTATTTCATTAATATCGGCCGGGGCGCGACCACCAAATTGGATGATTTGACCGCCGCACTGCAAGCGGGGGAGTTGGCGGGATGCGCGCTCGACGTCTATGAGACGGAGCCCTTCCCAACCGATCATCCGCTGTGGGGGGTGCCCAATGTAATCCTGACCCCCCACATTGCCGTGCAGGGAGCACAAAATATCGATGAGCGCCAATTTGCCATTTTTTTGGAAAATGCCAAGCGGCTGGCCAACGGAGATCCGCTGATCAACGTGGTTGACAAAGAAAACTGGTTCTAGATTTAGTCACATATCACTTTTGTCGCTGCATGAAGCGCGGCAACCTCTTCCTGGAAGGGGTTCAAACGGTGTTACGATACACGAACTACTTGTGACCCCTTCCAGAAAGACCCGTACCACCGCAACTTACGCAAAGTGATATGTAGCTAGGTTCTAGATTAGATTCTTCAACCAAAGCCATTTGAGCGTGCTGCGTTCTTTCCCATGCAACATCTAAAGTGGGCTCTCTTTGAAAACAGAGGTTCCGGCAAGCGGGAAACCTACCGTTTTCAAGCCAGCCGCACTGTAGCTACGCGCTACGCTCAAACGGCTCCCCCGTCAGCTCTCTTCGTTGCCCCGGAAGTGCCGAATCACCGCGCCCAATAGCTGAATGGCTGCCAGCCGATCGGGGCCCAATGGTGGGCCAAAGCTGAGGTGGGTGGCACCGGCGGCAACCAGGGGCTCCAGTCGAGCAATGAGATCCGCCGGGCCACCGACGATGCCGATCCGCAACATCCGCTCATCCACCAGATCAATCGCTTTTTCCTCGTCCCGCTCCACCATCATCGCCTGTTCAATCGGCGCAAAGTCGGCGCGTTCGAGGCCCAGCTGCCCCAGGATCAGCGGGCTCAGGGCGTGGCCGTAATAGGCGATCTTCTGGGCCAACACCCGGCGTGCTGCTTGCCGATCCGCAGCCAAAGAGACCCAGAAACAAGCCGCGAGATCGAGCGGGGGCAGTTGCGCAGAACGTGTGGCCACCCCACCATCGATCAACGGCTTGACCGCAAAGTAATGCTCGGGTGGGAAGAGCAAGGGCAAGACGCCGTCGGCCAGTTCGCCGGCGAGCGCGAGCATCTTTGGCCCCATTGCGCCGACGTAGATGGGCGTCACCCTTGGGGCGGGAAAACGCAGGTACGCTTCATCGGTCCACTGATACGCCTTGCCTGCCAGCGAGACCCGTTCGCCCCGTAGCAGCCGTCGAATCGCGACCATGCTTTCGCGGACGGTGGTGAGTGGTCGCGATTGGGGCACACCCACCCACTTTAGAAAATCCCCAGCGCCTGCGGCAAGTCCCAGGTTAAAGCGGTTGCCGCTCAATTCATCCATGGTGGCGGCAAACATGGCGATCTCGGCGGGATGGATCGTGTAGGGGTTGAGGATGCCAGTGCCCAGCTCGATCCGTTCGGTAGCCTGGGCCAGTGCGGGCAGAATGGCCAGATCGCTGCGCAAGAAGAGATCGTTGCTGAGCCAAAATTGATCGAAGCCCGCGGCCTCGGCCGCTCGTGCCAGCGCCACATAGTCGGCCACGGGCAGATCGTTGTTGAGCCGTAGACTAAATTTTATGCTGCTTCTCATGGTGTTGACGGAACCCTATGCTGCATCTTCGCCACCGGCACCGATAATGGCATCGGCCTCGATCTCCACCAAGTACTCATCGCCGACCAACAGCGCCTGTACCAGCGTGTTGGCGGGCCGAATGGCATCAAAGCGTTCGCCATGCGCACGGGCCACCGGTTCCCAATCCTCTATCTTGCTCAAAAAGATGCGGGTGCGCACGATATCATGTAGACCGCTGCCCAGCTCGACCAGAGCACGCTCGATCTTGTCGATGATGTAGTGGACCTGCGCGGCAGCATCGCCCTTGCCGACCACCTGTCCCGCCCCGTCGGTGGCTGTTGTGCCCGAGACTGCTATGTGGTCGCCATAGCGAACAGCCCGGCTGTAGCCAGCCAGCGCTTCCCACTTGGTACCACTGTCCACACGCTGCACCCCCTGCTTGTTGATCTGCTTGGCCATCTTCTTCCTCGCTTTGGTTAGTTCTGGTTACTGTCACTGGTTACTGTCACTGGTTACTGCCACTGTGGATAGTGAGCGCACACGGTTGCCCATTCTGCTGCCCCTGAGTATACTACGACGCACGCGCAACTGGTAAGTGGGCACAAGCGGTGGAGTCTGTTGCTGTGTTGGGAGCAGGTGGCGGTCCAGGGTCTGCAATGCATGGGCAGAGAAGAGCGTCTTTTTGCACCGCGACCATGGCCGATGCAGCGCACGCCGTTTTCCCGATAGAAAGAAACCCCACTTTAGGAAAGTACCCCACTGGGAATACAACCCCAAGGAGAGAGAGCATGGCTACAGTTGGACAAGAGCAACAACATGCACGACAGGATCTGTTGACGCCCGTGGAAGAACATGCTGGATTGGCGTGGATTCGCGGTGGCGGGCCAAACAATCGGTCGTGGAATGGCATCCGCTACAAAACTGGGCTTTCGGGCAAAAACAGTGCTGCACAAGCCCTTTCCATGAACGTGGCGAGCGTGCCGCCCGGTGCCGTGGCCTACGCCCACATTCACGATCAATTTGAGGTGATGCTCTTTATCTTGCAGGGTCGGGTGCGCCACGAATATGGTCCCGAGTTGGAACACGCGGTGGAACACGAAGCGGGTGATTTCATCTTCATCAAGCCCGGCGTGCCCCATGAAGTCTACAATTTGAGCGACAGCGAACCGGTCGTCGCGGTTGTCGCCCGCTCCACCGCCGATGAATGGGACCAGATCATCGACTATCCCTCGACGGCCCGGCAACGGGATGGTGTCCCCCCCCAACCACATTCTGCGCCTACGGCATAGCGCCAGCAGTCAATCCGGCCAGTGCACCTGGATCCAGAACAACATCGACCGCGCCCAACGACTCGGTTAGCTGCTCCACCGTGCGGCAGCCAATGACCGGAATGGTGGGAATCGGTTGGTGGAGCAGGTGGGCCAACACAATTTGAGCGACAGTTGCGTTGTGATTGGTCGCCAGCTGTTGAATGCGTACCAGTCGTTGCTGGTTGCTCGGGTTGAGGTAGCTCGCTCGCTCGCCAGGTTGCAATCCCGCTGCGCCCCGTTGGGCCAACTTGCTGAAGAAGCCGCGCGCCTGTGCAGAATAGGGTATGACGGCCCAGCCGCTTGCGGCGTGAAACTCCCACATCGTGCGATCCATGCCAGCCAGCCCTGGCATGCCAAAGGCCGCGGGGTTCGGTTGGGCCAGGCTCCACATGGGCTGGTTGGCGACAAAGCCAGTGATCCCCTGCGTTTGGGCATAGTCCCAGGCGGCACGCATGCGCGCCGTCTGCCAGTTGGAACAGCCAAACGCCCGAATCTTTCCGGCCCGGACCTGCGCATCCAATGTGTTGATGATCGCTGCCACCGGCCGGGTGGGATCGTCCCGGTGCAGCCAATAGAGGTCAATGTAATCCGTTTGCAAACGCTCCAAACTGCCGTGGAGATCGTGGAGAATCTCTGCGTCACTCAGGCGCGGTCTCTGCATGGCGTTCAGGTCGGGGTGACCGCCCTTGGTGCCAATGAGAATCTGTGCACGGTTGCCACGCGCGGTCAGCCACGCGCCCAGCGTCCGCTCGCTGATGCTACGGGGCAGTCTGGTTACCCAATTGGCGTAGACTTCGGCGGTATCGAGGAAATTGCCACCCAGCTCAACAAAGGTATCGAGCAGCTGAAACGCGTCATCCTGGGCAATGGCAGCACCAAAGTTGCTGGTGCCCAGACAGATTGCAGAGGGACGGAGGTCGGTGTTGGGGATTGTGGTGTAATGCATGGGGTCAGCTCTTGCGCCCAATGCTGTGGTATTCTCGATTGGGCAACATGCCCGTGGCCGAGGCCAAGCGGTTGGTAAAGTTAAACATGGCCGCGACTTCGGCCATGTCGAAGATCGCAGCGTCGGAGAAGCCGTGGTCCCGCAATCGTTCGACGTCGGTTTCGTCACAGGCCGCCGGTTCGCGGGTCAACTTCACGGCGAAATCGAGCATGGCACTCTTGCGTGCATCTAGCCCGGCACGGCGATAGTCAAAGACGATCCGATCACCCAGTACTTCGTCGTCGAGCAGCCGCCGCAACTCGGCCCCGTGGCTGACGAGACAGTAGAGACAGCCATTCTGTGCCGAAACCACCACGCTGATCATCTCGCGCTCGGCCTGCGACAGCTCTGACTCGCCGGTCATGAGTTCACGGAAATGGTTGAACCAGTGGCGAAAATGGGCCGGACGAGTCATGTAGACGACAAAGACATTGGGCACAAACCCCAAATTTTCGCGCGCCTTGCCAAAGAGCTTGCGCAAATCGGGATCAAGCGCTGCCTCCGGTGTGTAGTGCAGCCACGATACCCGCTCGTTCTCTTCAATGATTTCCATCATCTCTCACCTTTGCCCACTCTCAATCTGATGCACAGATCAATCTTCAATTTGGCACTTCACCGCAGCTGCCGAATTCGGCTGTTCCCACAAAATGGAAGGTGAGACATAGTTGCCCCAACTGCCTTGGTTTATCATAACATGGATCCCGCGCAGGAAATAACAGGCAGCCCACCGGCGGTTTACCGCTCATCGGCGAGGAGAATGTGCAGGGGCGTGCACTGCACGAAGGCTTCCCAAATCATACTGTCGCCCAGTTCAATCAAGTAGCGCTCAATCAAGTAGCGCTCAATCAAGTAGCGCTCAATCAAGTAGCGCTCAATCAACCAGCGCTCAATCAATTAGCGCTCAATCAAACAAAGTAAAATTTAAAGATCCCCGGCACGGCTCAGCGGCAGTCTCTAAACCGGACAGCTCGTGAGCCGTGCCGGGGACCTCATGGACGACCGCTATTATCCAATTATTTGATCTGATTTACCGAAATCTCAATCAAGTGGAACAAGAGAAAGTAGAGAAAGAGGAGAAGAGATGACAACGACGAGCAAAGAGATCCGCTTGCAAAAGCGCCCCACTGGCATCCCCACGCATGATCTGTTTGAAATTGCCAGCGTGGAACTGCCCGATATTGGCGAGGGCGAGGTGCTGATCCGCAATCTCTATATGTCGGTCGATCCGTACATGCGCGGGCGCATGGTGGATCGCAAGAGCTACACGCCCCCCTTTGCATTGGGCGAAGTATTGACCGGCGGCGCGGTTGGCCAAGTTGAGCAATCGCGCCATCCCGATTTCGCGGAAGGTGCCCACGTGCTCCACAGCATGGGCTGGCGCGAACGCTTCATCAGCGATGGCAGTGGGCTTCACATCATCGATCCGCTGCAAGCGCCGGTACAAAGTTACCTTGGTGTCATGGGCATGCCGGGACAGACCGCCTATTTTGGGCTGCTGGAGATTGGCCAACCGCAGGCCGGCGCAACCGTCTTTGTCTCGGCCGCGGCAGGCGCGGTCGGTTCGGTTGTCTGCCAGATCGCCAAGCTCAAGGGCTGTCACGTCGTGGGCAGCGCTGGATCCGCCGCCAAGATCGATTGGCTGACGCGCGTGGGCGTCGACAGTATGATCAACTATAAAGAGAGTGACAATCTCACGCGGACGTTGGGCGAACATTGTCCCGATGGCATTGATGTCTACTTTGAAAATGTGGGGGGAGAACATCTGCAGGCCGCGCTCACCCACATGAACAACCACGGGCGCGTTGTGGCCTGTGGCATGATTTCGCAATATAACAACAGCGAACCCCAACCCGGCCCGACAAATCTAATGACCATTGTGGGCAAACGGCTCAAAATCCAAGGCTTTATTGTTTCCGACTTTATGGCGCGCGCCGACGAATTTTATCGGGAGATGGGCCAGTGGATCGCCGATGGGAAGATTCAGTGGGAGGAGACGGTTGTCGAAGGCATCGACAGTGCGCCCGACGCCTTCATTGGGCTCTTTTCGGGCGAGAATATGGGGAAGATGTTGGTGCGGCTCGATCAATAGCGGCAAATGATTGCGGGGAGAACACAGTGGTGCCGCGAATGTGTTGTTGCAATCCCTCATTCAAAAGGCACCAGCCGCGCCTCGCGCCCTTCAAAATAGGTGAGATGGGTTAGGCCCGCGGCCTTGGCCATGGCAATTGCCACATCCAAATGGCTGCCAATGTCGCGCGGTTTGTGGGCATCGGAGCCAAGGGTCACGCGTTCCCCGCCAAGCTCGACATACCAGCGCAGCACATCGGCATTGGGCGTCAAAACATTGGCGCGCTTGCGTAGCGCCGACGTGTTGAGATCGAGCGCAATGCCCCGTTCAATGCAGTTGCGCAGAATGGGCCGGATCAGATCGGCATAGTTGTGCGCATCGTATAGGCCATAGACAGCACGGGCTGTTCGGGTCAGCACATCGAAGTGGCTGAGCACGTCAAACCCACCCACGCGGGTCATCTTTTCCAGCTCAACAAAGAAGGTGCTGTAGGCGACCTCTTCTGGCTGTGATTTGAAATAGTTGATGTCAAAGACGCTGTGCCGCCCCATCCAATGCAGCGACCCCAATGTATAATCAAAGGGATAGCGTGCCAACAGCGCAGCCGTCTCTTCACGATAGAGATGGGGCTCCCCCACCTCCACCCCCGCCCGGATCACCAACTGACCGGCGAACTTCTCACGACAATGTTCCAGCTCGGCGAGCCACGGTTCTGGCCGAAACCAGTTGCGGCAAGGCTCCTGTGGATGCAGATCAAAGTGTTCGGTAAAGCCAATTTCGGGAATCCCTTGGATGATCGCGCCCTGGCACATTTCCACCATGCTCGCCTTGCAGTCGCACGAAAAGTTGGTGTGCATGTGATAATCATGTAATTGCATGCTCAGGTTTTCTTTCTTCCGTTATTTCTTCGCGCTATTTCTTCACGCTATTTCTTCGCGCTATTTCTTCGCGCTATTTCTTCAGGCTATTTCTTCGCGCTGTTTCGCGCTGATGGGAGTTGGACCATGATGTGCATTTGAAGCGCTCTGCAGATGCACGTTGCCGCAGAACTCGCTACTCACAAGGCGCAATTGATCGAGACCAAGTGATCAAGAACGACTGCTTGAGAACGACTGCTTGAGAACATATTACAGCGCTTGGCGGCTGATCTTCTTCGACGAGCCATTTTCGGTGTGAAAGCGCCGGGTTAATCATACCATTTGATTATACCGCGCATCATGCAGAATGCGAACAGCGCTTCCCCACCGGATGGATTTCTGGTTGAAGAGCCACCATGCGCTATAATACCGCGCGCTGTTGCGACGGCAATGGCATGCATGCAAATGGCGTCAACATCAATTCACGTAACAGCGTTTGTTGCTTTGGTAACCCAATCGAGGAATCATGGTACCGCTGCCCAAGGGTAGAATCAGCGTTCTCTACCGCTGGACGTGCGCATGAGCGAATGCTCGCGCTGCAAGGTGCAAGGTCGATCTGTTTTCTCTATCAGTTGCTCCCCGATTGCCTTCTAACGTGGGCTCTGTTTGAAAACAGTAGTTCCGGCAAGCGGAAAACCTACCGTTTTCAAGCCAACCGCACTGTAGGCGCGTGGTAGAGAGAAAATGTTCAGCAATCACTCTCGCATATAGATGGTAGGTAGCACCTGACACCAGCACCCAACACCAGTGCCCAGTAACAGTGCCCAGTCGAACAGGAACTTCATGAAGAAACAGACCATAACAATTGCCTTCCAAACTGACAAGCCACTCGGTGCCTATGGACCACTGGCAGCCACCGTTGAATCCCACGGATTTGACGGCATCAGCGTTTACAACGACTTGCTCTACCAACCTGCTTGGCTGCCCCTGCTGGAGATCGCACGGGCAACCGAGCGGCTGACGATCGGCGTGGCCGCGGTCAACCCCTTTACCTGCCACCCGCTCAATATTGCGGGCAACATTGCGCTGATTGACGAAGCAGCCAATGGCCGCGCCTATCTGGGGCTGGCTCGGGGCGGCTGGCTCGATTTCATTGGCGTGGAGCCCAAACGCAGTGTCACCGCGCTGCGCGAGGCTTTCGCCTGTGTGCGCCACTTGCTGCGCCAATCGAAAGAGCCGCTGGCGGCCGATCTCTACCCGCTGGCTGGCGGCGACTCGCTGCGCTGGTCGATCCTGCGCTCGGAGATCCCGTTCCTGCTCGGCTCGTGGGGGCCAAGCACCATCCGCGCCTGCATCCACGAGATCAGCGAAATCAAAATCGGCGGCAGTGCCAACAGCGCGGTGCTGCCCCACTTCCGGGGGCTGGTCAATACGGCACTTGCCAAGGCTGCGGACGCACCGGCAACGCAACCGACAAAACGGCAGATCGATCTCTGCATTGGCGCGGTCTGTATTGTGGATGAAGATGGAGCCGCGGCCCGTGCCCACATCAAACGCGAGGTGGCACTCTACCTGCCAATCGTGGCCAAGCTCGATCCAACGCTCGATCTCGATCCGGCCTTGGTCGCGCGCATCCAAGCCGCGGCCGACAGCTATGACTTTGATGGCGCGGCCCGGCTAATCTCTGACGATCTGCTCGAGCGTTTTGCCTTTGCCGGCACCCCCGAACAAGTGGCCGACCATGCGGCGCGGCTCTTTGATGCCGGGGCCGATCGGGTCGAGTTCGGCACGCCGCATGGGCTCACACCCGAACGGGGCCTGGAGCTGTTGGGCACCCGTGTGCTGCCTGCACTGCGTGCCTAGCTTTGACACGCGCGAAAAGTACCCATCACCGAACAATTTTTACAGAAGCTATGTTTAATGGTATTGTTTTGCTGTTCGGCAATGAATGCGTATATGCCTTTTTGAAATCAATGAACTATAGATTGTTCACACATTCGCTTGGCTATTTGGTGCTGTTATTCTGCATTGGGTCAAGCTTTATCTATTTCTCCACCCAACCGCTTGCGGCCAAACCGGCCACGGATCAGCGGCCAGATCAGCTTGTAGATGGCCTGGCGAATCCAGTGGCAGAAGAAACGGCGCAAAGCGGTGAGATTGGTGATATAACTCAGCCCATCGATGTCATCGTACTGCTCGACGATTCGGGCAGCATGGCCACCTGTTGGCCGTGGCCCCAGGATCGCCCCCCCTTCTCGCCTCCGTGTGGCTGGGGCAGCGACAATCCGCCGAGTGATCCCGATGCGCTGCGCTACAGCGCGGCTCGTCTGCTCATGCAATTGGCCGACGATGCCGACCGCATTGCGGTCATTCGCTTTGACAATCAAGCCGAAGGTGTGGGCGCTGCCGGCACGCTGCAGCCCGTGGGCGCGGGTGAAAATCGTCGGCGGTTGACCGAGGCACTTCAGCCACCCGATGATTATTTTCGCCGTGGCTACACCCGCATCGATCTGGGTCTGCAGAGCGCAATCGATCTGTTGGACAATGCACGCCAACCCGGCCGCAGCCAATACGTGCTCTTGCTCACCGATGGCGAGCCGAGCCAACAACTGGGTGTGGGCAGCCAACGTGACCGGATCAACGGCCAAATCGAAGCACTCAATCAGGCGGGCGTCATCGTCTTCCCCGTGGTGCTCTGTAATCCCACCGCCGGCTGCGCAGGTGAGTTCCTGCGCGATCGCTTTGCCGAAAGCGGTGTGCGCGAGGCCAAGAATGGCCAGGATCTCGTGCGTATTTTCAGCGAGATCTTCGCCTCCATGAAGTCAGATCGTTCCGTGTTGACCGGGCGCAGCGCGTCTGGCTCGCTCGAGTTTTCCACCCGGCCCCAACATGGCGTCCGCAAGATCACATTGGTGACGCCCAGCGGCGGTTTGCGCGCCGTCCAAACTGATGGCGGAGCAGTCGCCAGTCAGCCGACCATGAACGATCCCCACATTGATGTCAACGTGGTCGAAGGGCAAGCGCTCGTCAGCGGTGGCGCGTGGCAGATCGAGACGAGTGATTTCAGTGGCTTTGCCGTGGTGCAGACCAATAGCTACCCACAGCTGATCAACCCGCCACCGAGCGTGGCCAGCAGCCCGGCTTCGGTTCGCTACTATCCCGCGGGCAAGCCGCTGCTCCTCTTGGCCCGCAGCAGTGGCCCCGGCGCGGGTGAACCACTGCTCTACAATGGCAAAACCCCCTTGCCCGCGTTTGGCGAGAGCGAGCTCAGAATGCTGTTGCTCGATGATGATCCCGATCTGATCCGCCTACAAGTGGGCAACGATCAGGCCCCTCTCCAATTGATCCGCACATTTGCACTGGAAGCCAGAAGCGATCTACCGTCGGTGCAGGTCATTGCGCCCACGGCCAACCGCAGCGGTATGCAGCCGGATGGACGCGTGCGGCTACAAGTGGGCTTTGGGGGCGATGAGACGCTGCAAAATGTGAGTGCCAATGTACTCATTACCGACGAATCTGGCGACGAGGCTGGTGGTGGCAAACTTGTCTATCAGGCCACCATGAGCTGTATCGAACGCACCTGTAGCGATGACGGTTTCACACCGGGCGATGGCCGCTCCTATCAGGTGACCTATATTGTGCAGGCCCAGAAGGGCGGCCTGCGCTTTTCGGATTGGGCACAGGCTGGCCTGGGGCTCAAGCCGGCCGTCTATGTGCAAGGGCTGGAGCCTGAATTTGATCTCGCCCAAATGCCCAACGAGGGCTGGCCATTGATGCTGAGCTCGGGCACCACCGAGGAGATTGGCAATCTGGTGGCGACGCTGAACTTGCGCCGCGTGGAGAGCGATGAAGCGGCCATTGGGGTGCGGCTCGATCTTGCCGCGGATGTGCCCGAGACCGGTAGCCAAGCCTCCACACTGTTGGTCGAGGGGCTGGAGGACCTGCGCCCCGGCACCTATGAAGGGGAGATCTTGCTGGACGCACGCAGCCCCACTGGGCGACCGATGGATGTGGAGATCCGCCCCATGTCGCGCCTGGCCGTCACCTACTTTGTGCCGCGGCCAGTGGCACGTTTTGATACCGACCAGCTCAATTTTGGCGAGATTCTTTTTGATACCTCACCTAATTTCCGTTTGGGCGAAGAATTGATGATGCCCCTGATCTTTGAAGGCCGCCCCTTTGATTTTCAGGTCACGCTGCAGGAGAGTACCTGTCCCAATCTGACCATTGTGGCCGATACCCTGCAACTGCAGGACAATGGCCGGGCGCTCTTGCCATTGCAACTCGCCAGCCGCGACCCCGTGCAGCCGGGTCTCTGTTCCGGCACGCTGCTATTCAGCGGCCCCACCGACGATTACGACCTCTATCCCAATTCGGTGGAGTGGCAGATGCGGGTGAATAATGTGGAGTGGTCGGTGATTAGCACCGCGCTCAACCTGGGTACCTTTCAGGACGCGGGCACGCAGGTGAATGCTACGCTACTTGTACGCTTTGATGGCAAAACGCCTTTCGTCTTGCAGATGGAAGATGTACAGATCGAAGGGCAGAGCCAGGATGAAGTCATCGAACTCGACAACACGCAGCTTGAAATGCCACCGGTGGAGGTGGCGGGACCGCCAACTGACGCCGGGATCTACGAGGTTCCCGTGACATTCATTGCCCGCCAACCCATAGTCTTTGACCCATTGCGCGGAACGTTTTACAATGGTGAGCTACAGGTTGGCGTGGTTGGCCTGTACGATGAAGCCCAAACCGTCGGGCTTTCGTTCGTCAGCCCCGGTCTGGCACAACGATATTTGCTGCCCTATTTGTTGCCAGTTTACAGCATGCCGTGGCTCATCTGCACGGGGCCGCTGACCTTCTTCCTGCTGTTGATCGGCATGGCTCGCTTCCGTGGCCGTGACATTGACGAGGAAGATCTGGATGACGCGGCCATGGCCAGTGCTTTTTCCTCCCAGTCGGCCACACTCAGCGCTGCGCCCGAAAGTAGCATCTTTTCGACGAATTTCGATGAATCTGCTGCAACGGGCGATCACTGGCATGATGAGGGGTGGGCCGGCGGTGAGGCAACTGCCGGCAACGCCTGGGGCGCCAGCGACGAAAGCGATCTGGCCTCCTATTCTGGGGGCTATGGCGAGCCGAAGAAAACGGACTCCACCGCCTCGGGCAGCGATGATGATCCCTGGCAGTCGAGCTGGTAGGGCAAAAATCGAGCTTGTAGCAAGAGAGTCGGCCCACGGATCAAGCGTTTGGCCAGACAGCATGCGGTACGCTCATGTACCATCAATTCTCATGTACCGTCAATTTTCATGTACCACCGGCTGCTCTGTACCACCAGGCGCTTTGCAGTAACCGAAATCAGTGCCAGATCCGACTTGGCTTGCTTGCGTATAAAGGTATCTACCCTTCAATGGATCCACAGAATGCAGTAAATTTTGAAAAACCGACCGTCTACCCAACCATGGTGGTGGGTGTTGGCGGCATGGGCACCAACACGGTCCGTGCTGTCAAGCGGCGGTTTCGACACGTCTGGAATGGCAACCAACCGCCTGGCTCTGCGCAACAGCAAGAGACACTACCGGGCATGATTCAGCTGCTCGCGCTCGATACGGAGCCGTTGGTCAATCGTCTGGATCAAGAACCGCTCTTTGCAGATGAATTTGCCTACATGGGCAAGTTTGATGCCACGCGGCTCATCGCCAACCTCGATCAGCACCCAGAAATTGGCCGCTGGTGGGACTATCCCACCATTCCGCTGGGCTATATTCACAACGGTGCCAAACAGCTCCGGCCCATTGGGCGGCTCTGCTTTTTCCGCAACTACGTGACCTTTAAGCAGTTGCTCGAAACCAAGCTGGCCAATCTGGACAAAATTCGCGACATGGAGGTCGCCCAAAATCGCGGCTTTCCCGTGGTGGGCAACTTGCAGCTCATCTATGTCGTCAGCAGCCTCTGTGGTGGCACGGGGTCTGGTATGTTCATGGATGTGGCGCATCGCATTCGAGCCCACGTGCGCAACAACGCACGCGTCGTCGGGATCTTCTTCTTGCCCGACGTGCTGGAGGGCGAATTAACCAGCGATCTGCAACGGCGGCGAATCCGGGCCAATGCCTATGCCGCACTCAAAGAGCTGAACTATTTTCAAGAGACGCAAAAATTCAGCGTGCTCTATCCCAGCGAGCAGCGAGAGCTGCCCGACACCCCCTACGCGCCCTTTGACTTTATCTTTTTGGTTGGGCGCACCAACCGCAATGGCCACAGCCTGGCCCGCAAATCGGATGCCGAACAGATGGCAGCCCATCTGATCCAGACCACGGCGATCAGCCATCTCAGCAGCGAAATTCTGGGGTTGGAAGTGAATGTGGTGCGCGAGCGAATGTTCGACATGGCCGCGGCGGCTGGCGAGGCGGTGGAAAAACATCACCTGCAAACTGGCACCAGTGGCGCGTCGCCCAGCAACGGAGCCAACGGCTCTCACGCGCCCGGCAGCAATGGGCTGAACGGCCGCAAACCACCGAGCCGGCGCAACTTCCTTGTCTACAGCAGCTTTGCCACCTCGGCGTTGGTGGCCCCCCATGAATCGTTGACCAACTTTTGGCAGCGTGCCTTTGTCAGCGACCTGATCCGTCGCTTTGCCGCTGGCCCCACGTTGGCCGACCCGCGCTCGCCGCTGCCCGAAGGCGATCAGCAGCGGATCATGAATCTGTGGCAGGGACTACAGCAGCAGTTGATGCAACGCTATGCCGCGCTGGAAAATGACAAGCTCGACAAACACCGCGATGAGATCGAGGAACAGCGGGGCATTTGGCCTGCTTTTTGGGATCCGGTGATGCAGACGACGCGCCAGGCCCTGCTGGATACGGGTATTCGCGGCGCGCTCGCGCTCTGCGATCTGATTGGCCCACCCGGTGGTGGCATGGGTATGCCTGATTCATTGCCCCGGCAACGGCTCTTCCTCGTTGATGGTCATCCCGTCACCGAAGAGAATCGCCACCAGTGGCGACGGATTTTGGCCCAGCAGGGCGATTTTGGTGAACAGGCCCAACAGGTGGCCAGCAGCATCGGCGAACTCTTTTTGCTGGCGCTCAACCCACGACGCGCGCGCGAACGAGCACGCGACATGGCGACCCGCAAGGCCCGTTCACGGCTCAACCAGAAACGGGATGCCGTGGAACAGGCGTTGGTCAATCAGTTGGGCAAACAGGCGGGGCGGTTGCGCGAGGCACTGCGCAGTCAACTCAACGCCTGTACGGTTGCATTGGCCAAAGCCAACCAGGAAGCCGGACGCATGGCCGATCGCATCGATCCACGCGTGCCCGATGGCTACCCCAGCACCAGCACCTATTACGAGCTAGAGACGGGCGCGGTCGGTCGGGACTATCTGCCCTATTTTGTGCGCAATGCCGCTGGGTGCGTCACCGCCGCGGATTGGCGCAACAGCATTGGCCCGCTCTGCAACCAGCTATTGCAGGGGCTAAACGCCATCGCGCCCGATCAGATCTACAGCCAGCTTTACACGGCGGTCACCGATAATGCTGCGCTGCTGAAACGGGTTCACGATATGGTGGATATCAACCACATCATTACCGTGCAACACACGGAAGAGAAAGCACGCGTGCGCCAGCGACCCGACAATCGCATTCATCAATGGCTGGAGCGGCTCAACCCCTACATCCGTTGGGATGCCGACCGCTATAGCTTCCACGAATCAAATCTGGAACACATTCGGTTGGCCGCGGTGCCAAGCAATCGCCACGAAGATGCCAACCTGCAATCGGCCACGGTTGGCCAGGAAGATATTAAATGGGTGCCCACGGGCGATGCCACCCGCATGGACGCGGTCTGGATCGTTCACGGGTTGCCGGTGACACTGCTGGAACGCATTGAAGAGTACCGCGCGCAGTACGAAAACCGCTTTGATTTTAACGTGCGTGAGGAATTTCATCTGAACCCGGAATGGGCCAATCTGCCCGAGATCACACCGGAAGATGAGATGCCAACCCAACGCCCCGCCACCATTCCCCCGGGGGAACCGACGGAGCGTTCGGTTATTTAGTCCCAGTGACACCGAGTGGCCATGATCCGATCTTATCCTCATTCGCGTGCAGCCGTCCTCTGTTTTGGGGGCTGGGGTTTACAGGTAATGTTTCATCTGTTGCCCCGGCTGCAAGCGGCACAGGAACAGCGCATTGCCCTGGGCGAAAGCCAAAAAAATCTGCGCAAGCTGACCAGCTTTGGCGCGCTGCTGGCCGATCCGTTGCTGGATGCCAATGGCCACAGCCAATTTCATCTGCGCCAACCTCAGTTTGATCAACCGTTGCCCCCTTTCTACATTGAAAAGATCCTGAGCCGGCTCGAACGCGAGAGCGGCAAGGCCGTCGCGTCTGATGGTCCCGGTCTATTGACGGCTGCCGAGCGCCGCGCCCAGGCGTTGCTGCGGATTACGGAGCCCATGTTGCAACCGCTGGGTCTGCCCGGCCGTGGGTTTTCCACACCCGCCAATGGCATGGCCGCGCCCACGGCCGCGGCACAGAGTGCCAACGCGCCACGGCGCGCCACGCGCGCCGATCTCTTTCGCACCGCGCTGCTCCATGCCGAACCGCTGGCACGGCTGTTGGAAACCAATCTGCTCGATCCCATTCGTCAGGACGATCTGGTTGACGACGATCCCTTTGTGCAGACAACGCTCTATATCATCGCGCCCCTCTATGAACCGCTGACTTCGGCGCTGCTCTGGCCGATCTTGGCTCAACTCATGCAGCGCATTGGCCAGCGCCATGTTTCGCAAGTGGTGGCGCTCTTTGCCACCGGCAGCCACGCCACCGATCTCACCCGCCCAGTCGAGGACGCCGCGACCTTCAGTGCATTGGCCGAGTTGGAGTTTCTGAGCGATCTACAATATCACCGTGAAAAACCCCCGGCCTTTGCCACGCTGCAACAGCTGATCGCCAACACTGCGCCCGCAATGAGCGATCTGGTGGGCAATCATCTTTTCGATTATATCTATTTGCTCGATCGGGAAAAGAGCAATCAAGGATTGGCCCAGGACAGCCACGAGCTAGCCGTGACCACTGCCAACGCGCTCGAAGCGTTGATCGTAGCTGGGGGCAATCTCTACATGCAGGAGCAGCTTGGTGTGGGCATGTATGCTGGCGAAGGACGCCCCTACAGCCTGCTGGGCGCCGCCGGCGACTATGTGCCGTTGGCGCAGGTTTTGCAGGCGGTGAATCGACAGGAAGAGAGTC
This sequence comes from Caldilineaceae bacterium, assembly GCA_965228585.1. Taxonomy (GTDB): domain Bacteria; phylum Chloroflexota; class Anaerolineae; order Caldilineales; family Caldilineaceae; genus JAHBVH01. Next base: position 969,202 of record CBDDHX010000001.1, on the reverse strand, counting down.
GCCTCGTACGCGAGTGGGTGTTGCGCAACAGCGATGCCGAGAGCGGCCCGCGCGAACTAGCTAGCGAACAAGCAGACGCGCCAGCCACTGCCGCTGCCGAGCAGACGGTCGTTACCACGACCCTGACACAACAGGCGATCCTCGAACAGCTGGCGAGCCACCTCGATGAGCTGATACTCCATCCAAAGCCAGCCACCGTTGATGATTTGGCCATCAATCCGGCATTTGTACTGCCCACGCCCACGGCCCAACAGTTGCGGCGCGTCCCACCGACCCGCTGGGGCGATGCGCTGCAGAGCCATTTGGACGATCTCTCCCACTACTTGCGCTTGGCAGTGGGCAACGACTTTTTGGACGAAGCGTGGGGCATTCGTGCGTTGGACGCGCGTCAGCCCTGGTTCTTATATGATGTGGATGACCGGCTGCTACCGGCAACCGTGGCCAACATGCAGCGTCAATTGCTGAGCCTGCTTGCGGGCTCGCCCACGGGGTTGGCCCAGGCCCAGGCACAGACGCAACGGTGGCTACACGATCTCGATCGGCTGCGCCAACAGGTTCAGCGGATCTCCACGCCCGGCTCGCGTCATCTGGCCAGCGTTCAACAGCTGTTGGCACAACGGAACTGGCAACTCAACTATTTACAGGCAGTTGCAACCACGCCCACCCTGGGTGGCATTCTCCTGCGCGCGGTTGGGATTGTCTTGCTCGTGGCGCTGCTGGCACTCTGCTACCTTATCTTTGTGGGGCGGGGATGGAGCGCTCAGGACACCTACTCCCTGGCCGGCTTTGCAACGGGGATCTTGCTCATGGGGCTGGCCACCTATCGCATTGCCCAAAACCGGATCCGCAAGTTGCGCCGCGAACGGGTGACCCTGGCCCAACGGACGCTGACTGCCCAACTGCGCAACGCGGTCAGCGATGGCATTATCCGCGCCTATGATCAGCTCGGCAACCTGTTGGCCCACTGGGATCGCATGTTGGCCGAAGCGGCCAGCGAACTGGCCACGTTGAGCACGCCAACCGCGCTGCCAACCATTCCCCCACCGGGGGTACCGCTCCTGCCGATCTACCAGCCACAGCTCAACGAAGAGCTGTGGCGCCGCTGCCTCACCTATCTGCGCGGCCAGCAGGATCAACAGGGAGAACGGAGCGAGGAGCGGCTGGGGCGGATGTGGGGAACGCAGCAGTGGCAAAATGAAATGCGCCGGATCCTGAGCAATAGCACCCCGGTCGAAGGCCAATCGCGGGCGCGCACCGTTGCCCAATTCATCCGCGACACGGTGCGCCAATCGGTGGCCCCCGTCAACCTGCAAGCAACTGACACAGTACGTCAGCAACTCATTCGCAAATTGACCAGCGAGTTCAGCATTGAGCACATGCTCTGGCGCGGTGCCGAGGAAGAGGAGGCATTCAAACGTCGCCTGCGCATGCTCGAATTGGGCACGCTGTCGGTGACGCCCCAGGTGCAGCGGGATGGCACACCGGTGCGTCGCTATGTGGAACATGTGTGGCATCGGGCCAAGCCCACGGGCAACTATGATGTGTCGGATCGGCTGGCAATCTATGGCATGACGGTGGAATTTGTTGCGGCGTCGGGCAACACAACCAGCGAATTGACCCGGACACTGCTCGACGAATTTAATCTGACCTTGCTGCCCACCGGCGATCCCTTTACGATCCTCTTCCTGCGCTCAATCCATGGCCTAGGTCTGGGTGACATTGACGCAGTGCGCCGCTACCAGGAAGAGTTGGACTATCTCTCGCCCGCGGAACGGCAACTGATCCTCCTCAGCAACGAACTGTGGGAGTCGGTTTACCGGATGCCGCTGGAAGCTACCCCCCGCCGCGATCCGCTGGAACTGCGCTACGCGAGCCCTGTTCGGCGCGACTGACGCAACTACAGTGCGGTCTACATGTTGCCCCGTCCCCGTGCCACCACCTCAATCTCTCTACCAGTTGATCTCTGCTGCAACGTTCTGTGCCCACATGGCGGACAGCGGCACCACAACCGAATTTCAGGATTGCGCCTGACTTCAGTCGCGGCAGCCCATGTGCGACTCCTGTTCTGGCGCGCTGATCACGCGGCAACTTGCCACCCCACCTTGATTTCTTTATAATGAACCGCACAAACGTTCTAGCGCTGGCTGTTTCAGCAGCGATTACGCATCTGTCCGTAATTCTCTGCGTCCAAGCGGTCGGCTCAAGGTGGTTGTCGGCTCAAGGTGGTTGTCGGCACCACAGCCCTGTTTGCGAATAGCTTCTAATTCAGCAGCGACTCATTGAGGAATCGAGCCATGGCCAAACCAAAGATTCAGTATGTCTGCTCCGACTGTGGCGGCACGCAGTCCAAGTGGATGGGCAAATGTCCCGACTGTGGAGAGTGGAATACGCTGCAGGAATTTGTTGTGCGTGCGCCCGAGAAGACGCGGGGCACAACCGCGCTCACTGGGGCAACGCCGGTTGCGCCCGTTGCGTTGCCCAACATACCGAAAGAGAGCATGCTGCGGTTGCCGCTCCAGATCGAAGAGTTGAACCGTGTGCTTGGTGGTGGAATTGTGCCGGGCGGCTGTGTGTTGGTTGGCGGCGAACCAGGTATCGGCAAGAGCACGATCCTGATCCAGGTGGCAGCAGAGATCGCGCGCACCGTTGGTCCGGTCTTGTATGTGAGCGCGGAAGAGAGCGCCCACCAGGTGGGTCGACGCGCGGCGCGGCTGGGGATCCAAGATGACAAGCTTTTTGTCCTGGCCGAAATCGAGGTGGAGAGCATCAGCGCCCAGATCGAGCAGATGAAACCAGCGTTGGTGATCGTCGATTCGATTCAGGCCATCTATAGCGCCAATAGCACCAGCGCAGCGGGTACCGTGAGCCAGGTGCGCGATTGTGCGGCTACCCTGCTGCGGCTGGGCAAACAGCACAACATCCCGGTTTTTCTGGTCGGTCATGTCACCAAGGAAGGCTCGATCGCGGGCCCCAAAGTGTTGGAGCACATGGTAGATGTGGTATTGCAACTGGAAGGGGATCGCTTTCACGCCTATCGGCTGCTGCGCTCGGTGAAGAATCGCTTTGGCAGCACCAACGAAGTGGGCATCTTTGAAATGGGCGAAGGGGGCATGGTTGAGGTCCGCAACCCGTCGGAGCTATTCCTGGCCGAGCGGCTTCCCAACGCCGCGGGCAGTGCCATCGTGGTGTCGCTGGAAGGGACCCGCCCACTGCTGGTCGAGGTGCAGGCATTGAGCAGCCACACCTCCTTTAGCCAGCCACGCCGCACCACCAACGGCATCGACATGACCCGGCTGCTGCTGCTCAGTGCCGTCCTCACCAAGCGGGTGGGGCTGAATCTGAGCGACCAGGACATCTTCGTCAACATTGTGGGGGGGATGCACATTGATGAACCCGCGGCCGATCTGGCAGTGGCCGCGGCGATTGCCAGCAGCTATCGCAACAAGCCGGTGGCCGCGGATCTCGCGATCATTGGGGAAGTGGGGCTGAGTGGCGAATTGCGCAGCGTGAGCCAACTCCCGCGCCGTCTGAACGAGGCGGGCAAATTGGGCTTTACCCGCGTTCTCGTTCCCCGCAGCGCGCTCAAAGGTCAGCCCAAGGATGTTGCGCCCAAGGGTGTTGAAGTCATTGGGGTGCGCACCTTGTGGGATGCGCTAGAAGTGGCAATTGAAACATAGAGCCCATCCTGAAATTCGGTTGTGGTGCTGGAAGCACCTCTAGCCGGCTCCGTTGACGCAGAGAATTTCAGGACAGCTTCACGGTCTGCAATCAGGCATCAATTTACGCCAACTGCCGCTTCCGGCGCACTGTTGGTTGGCTGTTGCTGTTAGCCAGCAAAGGCAAAGGTGGGAAGACCTTGCACCCCGGGCTGAGCCAGGAAGAGTGCACCGGCCTGGGGTTCCCGGGCAAAGTCACTTTCCCCATAGCCGTTGGCCGCGCTGGTAATGTAGAGCTGGTCGAAGTTGGGACCGCCAAAAGCGCACGCGGTGATCTGGGCCGTGGGCAGATCGATCTGGCTGAGCAGCTGGCCACTTCCTGGATCCCAGCGGCGAACAGAAGAGCCGCCAAAATGCGCCACCCAGAGCATGCCCTCGGCATCAATGCTCATGCCATCTGGCAACCCCATGGCTGAATCCACCTGTATCACCACCCGCTCGTTTGCAATTGCACCCGTGCTGTTGTCATAATCAAAGGCGCGCACGGTGTAGGCCATCGAATCGATGAAGTACATGGTGCTCTGGTCGAGGTTCCAGACGATGCCGTTGGAGATGCCAATGTTGCCCAACATTTTGTGCACCGACAGGTCGGTGTCGAGCCGGTAGAGGCTGCCTTGGGTACTTGGATCTTCGTACGCCATGGTGCCTGCCCAGAAACGGCCGGCTGGATCACATTTCCCGTCGTTGAAGCGATTTCCTGGCTGATCGGCCTCTGGATCGGCGAGCAACGTCAGGTTGCCATTGGAGAGGTCAAAGCTGGCAAAGCCATCGCGCACGGCCAGCATGACGCCGCCAGATTGGCGCAGCACCACGGTGCCCACGTGTTGTCCCACATCCCAGCTTTGGTTCTCGCCCGTGGCTGGATCATAGGCGTAGAGTTGGCTGGAAAGGATATCCACCCAATAGAGCAGTTGGTTCTTTTCATCCCACAATGGGCCTTCTCCCACCAGGGCGCGGGTATTTAGCAGCAGTTCCACGTCAGTTGTCATTGGCTCTTCTCTCCTTTGGATCGGTTAATTTGATGGTTGGCTATTCACGGCATGATTCAGGGTTGCCAGAATTGTGCGCTCCACGACTGGCCACACGTTGGTGCCGGGGATAACGATTTCAAAGTGGCCAGTTTGCTCCAACACCGTCAGCGTTACATCATCGCCAGCCGCGCGCGCGGCATCGCAGTAGCGCGCGTTGTGTTGCACGGGCACGGCGCGGTCGTCGGTGCCGATGATCAGCGTTTGGCGCACCCCCAATGGCAGGTGCGCGCTGGGGGAGCCAGCACGGTACCGTTCGGGCTCTTCTGTTGCGGTGCCGCCGAGCAGCGCTGGCACCGCGCCGCGACAGATGTTGTTGGCTTCGGCATCCACGAGATCGGGAATACCGGCCAGCGCAACAACGCCCGTTAGTGGCAGCGGGTTGGCGCTGTAAAGAGGGGAATGGGGATCGATCTGTGCTCGTGCCGCCAGCCACAGAGCCAGGTGCCCCCCGGCAGAGTGACCAACTGCGACGGTGCGGTGCAGATCCAGTGCGTGTTCAGCCGCGATGGTGCGCAGGCTGTCGGTACCGGTGGCCACATCCAAGAAGGTGTTGGGCCAACCCCCGCCATTGCCAATGCGCCGATATTCCAGATTCCAGACCGCGTTGCCCTGCTCGGCAAAGTGGTGACAAAATTGCCCCAGTTGGGTCAAGCCATATTGGGCACCCCAACAGCCACCATGGATCAAGACGATGAGGGGGTAGCCGGCGTCATCCTTGGGCGGGGCGGCGGGGAGATAGAGATCGCCAAACTGTTCAGCATCCGCACCATAGTGGTGGCGCACCGTCGCCGGCACGGCAGGTAGTTGAGCATAGTCGTCGACCGTGAGCAATGTTTCTGTGGACATGGGTTCTTATTCCAACTTTTTTGTCTCTGCCGGGATGGAACTGTGCAAGTGCAGCGTATGCCTGCAGTTCCGGGGCCAATGGATTGTTTTCGCGGGGGAGAATGGGGCAAAGCGCCGCGCATGCACATTGCGCGCAATGGGAAAAAACATCCGCATATTCCACAGCAGATCTGGCATGCTGTGTGATATGCGGAGTTGTGTGCAGAGCTAGGTTTTCCACGTCGGACTTAGGGTATGTAGACGAGCTGTGTGTAGACGAGCTCATGGGAGCGATAGCCACCGCCGCGCGGGCTACACCCATGAGCCATCAGACCGGCAGCTTCCGTTCACTCAGCCCGGCGCGCACAGCGTGAATGCCCGTGAGCATGGCATTGTGGAGTGCCGGTTGTCCATTGGTTGCCACCAATCCTTTACCGCCCGGCAACTGCCACTCGGCATCGGCATAGTCGCTCACGCGGCCACCAGCCTCGCGCACCATTAGCACACCAGCAGCGGCATCCCATGGCCCCAGCCAGCCTTCCCAATAGGCACCGAGCGCGCCCGTTGCCACGTAGGCCAACTCCAAGGCAGCGGAACCGAGACAACGCATGCTCTGTGCTTGGGGAATAAAATAGCTGATCTCGCCGCAGTTGTTGTCCGCTGATTCACCCCGGTGATAGGGGAAGCCGGTGCAGACCACGGTGCGCCGCAGTTCCGTTGCGCCATTGACGGTCAGACGTTCTTCGCTGCCATCCGGGTTGCGCTGATAGGCACCTTCGCCCGCCTTGGCCCAAAAGATGATGCCGGCGGGCAGTTGTAGTGTCACCCCGATGAGCGGCTGGTCACCCTGACAGAGCGCAGCATTAACGGCATAGAAGGGGACATTACTGGCAAAGTTTGTTGTGCCATCAATGGGATCGACCAGCCAGAAATAGTCAGTATCGGGGCGTTGATTGCTCTCTTCGCCCCAAAAGCCAACCTGGGGGTAATGCTCGTGCAGCGTTGTACGCAACAGCTTTTCACTGGCTAGATCGGCTTCGGTCACCAGATCAATTGTACTGGACTTGCGCTGGATCTCGGCGAGTCCCTGACGGCGCATCTCTTCGACGAGTTGGCCAGCCGCGTGCACGGCAGCAATGAGTACTTCGAGATCAAAGGCGGTTGCCGACATGAACGCTACATTTCTTCCCGGTAGCGCAGACCGCGGCGATTCTTCTCATCCATCATTGCCTTGCGAATCATCTCGCGCACTTCAATGGGATTCTTGACGTTGTTGAGGGTGATCTCTGGCGAGGAGGGATCATTGCTGATGACGGTAATGTCACCGACATCGAGCATGCGTTCGCCCATGTGCTGCTTGACTTTGGTATCGCGCACGCGCACCAGTTCCACTTCCTCGATGCGGTTGCCGAGCACGCCGCGAATGATGCGGATGCGTTGGGTGGTAATTTCGTAAACAGTACCAATGGTCAGATAGGGGCGGCCACGCCAAACTTGTGTCTCTTCCACTTCTTCCAGTACTCCTTCCGTTGCATAGGCGGGCGTAGCCATGGGACGGCTGGCCGGAATGCCTGCCTGTTCATCTTCCACGGCTGCGATTGCTGAAAACATTGCATCCGCCATTGAATCGACGATTGCTTTTAATTGCTCTGGCGGCACGGCTGTAATTTGGGTGCCACTTTCCGAGAGTGATTGGAAAAACTGTGTGCTCACAGTTTGGCGAACTTCATCTCGTTGCATCAAAAACTCCTTACTTTCTAGGTAAAAAAAGCTGGGGGAACAGTGCTGCGAAAATTTATTTCTAATGGGTTGATAGAATAGGTCGTCGCTGTTTTTGGGTGCGTAGCCGTAAAAGCGCACAGTAGTTATAAAGCGCACAGTTGAAAGTGCACAGTAGTTATAAAGTGCACAGTTGTAAAGCGCACAGTTGAAAGTGTACAGAATGGATGATGAACCCCAGAAGCGTAACGTGGCTAGTATATCACCGGGCAGGAGGGATTGCAACTGAAATCGGTCAATCATCAGCAATTTGTCAGAAAAAGTGGGCTGGGGTATAGTGTCGAAACATATGTTCCGTTTGCAAAATTTACAGATGAGAGATGAGAAAATGGATATCAACTGGTACGGTCTATCTTGTTTTCGGATCCGCGAGGGTGGCACCACCATCATCTGCGATCCTTTTGACAAATCGATTGGATTGTCGCTGCCCAAAGTGCGGGCGGACATCGTCACCGTGAGCCATGATCAGGCTGGGCACAATGCCGCGGATCGGATCAGTGGTGACCCCAGAGTGATTACGGGCCCGGGTGAGTATGAGACTCGCAATATTTTCATTACGGGAGCGACAACCTATCATCACAAAGAGGCCGAGAATGCCAACGAGCGCAATGTGATCTTCTTCTTTGATTTTGGTGGTTTGGTCGTTGGGCATCTGGGCGATTTGGGCCGCGTGTTGAGCCAATCCGCGGTCGATGATATGAAGCTGGGCGAAGTGGATATTCTGCTGGTGCCAGTGGGCGGCGGCGCCACGCTCGACGCAACCCATGCGGTCGAGATAGTGAGCGTCTTTGAGCCGAAGATTGTCATCCCCATGCACTATCAACAGCCGGGGCTGTCGAAGAAGCTGGGCACGCTGGAGCCGGTCGACAAATTTGTCAAAGAATTCGGTGCCGGCACCACAGAACCACAGGCGACATTGAAAATTTCCAAAAGCAGCTTGCCGGAAGAGACCGAAGTGGTCGTGCTCGAACCTTCGCAATAGCGTTCGCCGCGGGCTACTCTGGATCATGAGTCAGGCCGCGCTTGCCGCCTCCCCGGTTCACCCCAAAAAGCACGCTAGCGCCAGCGAAATAGAGTTGTTATAATGGTGGCTCGTCGGTGGCAACAGTTGTATGATGATCCCAGGTGCCACGGCGTTCAATGCAACCTGGGGCGATCCAAGCCAAGTCAATTCAGACCACGTCACTTCTAATCGAGAAAGCAGATAGACCTTGGACCTTGCACCTTGCGGCGTGAGCATTCTCGCATGCGCACCTCCAGCGGTAGAGAACGCTGATTCCGCCATTCTGCAACGTTACCATGATTTCTCGCTACTAGATAAATCAAATAGATTGCGCACATTCGTGGAGGTTGCATTCTCTAATGCGACAGGTGCAACGTTAGAGAACGCTGCCTCCTCATTTATGCTCTTTCCAAATGATTTCTCTATAAGTAGTCAATTTTTCAATTACTTGAAGTAGGCGAATTGATTCAAGCGACATGTTGAAGCGACATGTTGAAGCGACACTGTGAGTCGCGGCGAGCAACCCGCTCTTCCCTGAACGAACGGATTGCTCGTCGGATCTTTGGATGGGCTCGGCATTCACCAGTGGAAAGAAGTTGAACCATGAATCAACCAATTGCGGATGTACGGGGAAAAGTGATCTTAATTACCGGCGGTGCCCAGGGCATTGGCGGGGCAACGGCAGAACTTTGTGCGGAGCGGGGCGCGCGGGTCATCATTGTCGATATCAAACCCGAGGGCGCAACATTGGCCGCGACCATTCGGGAGCGCGGGGGCGATGCCACCTTTCACCAGGTCGATGTGCGCGAGGCAGACCAAGTTGAGGATCTCTTTCGCACCGTTGCCGAGAGCCACGGTGGGCTGGATGTGCTGATTTCGGCCGCGGGTGTGTTGCAGGGCCAATTCCTACAGCCGGAAGAATTTCCGCTGGAAGTCTTTGAGCGGGTAATGGATATCAACGTCAAAGGCACCTTTCTCTGCACCAAATATGCCACGCCTCTGCTGGCCGCGGCGGAGAAAGGCGTGATGGTCCTGATTGCATCGGGCGCGGGTGTGATTGGGGGCAGTTCGTCGATCGCCTATGGCACCAGCAAAGGTGCGGTCAATGGCATGGGAATGGTGCTGGCAAGCCATCTGGCCAGCCGCAATATCCGCGTCAACGTCGTCTGCCCCGGCAGCCTGAACACAGAGATGAAGCGGGGGGTCATTAGCAAACGGGCCGAGCTAGATGGACACAATGCCGACGAGATGATCGATGCCGCGGGATTGGGAGAGCCAATGGGTGTGGCACGGTTGTTGGCCTATTTGGTCTCGGATGATGGCGAATATGTGCGCCGCAACATGTTCACGCGTTAGGTGCTGTTGAAAGGGTCGATTCAATGAGTCAACTGCAAATCACCGCTGGTCCGTATCAATTCGTAGCCCGATTGGAAGATGCTGCCGCGCCGCGGACCTGTGCCGCGTTCACCGAGATCCTGCCCTTTCAAAACAAGATTATCCACGCGCGCTGGAGTGGTGAGGCGGCGTGGATTCCGCTGGGAGAGTTCAAGCTAGATGTTGGCTTTGAGAATCACACCAGCCATCCATCGCGCGGGGACATTCTCTTTTACCCCGGTGGCTACAGCGAAACCGAGATTCTCTTTCCCTATGGCAGCACCTGCTTTGCCAGCAAGATGGGCCAGCTCGCTGGCAACCATTTCCTCACCATCATCGAAGGGCAAGCGCAGCTGGCCGACTTGGGCAGATTGGTGCTTTGGGAAGGTGCTCAGGATATTCTCTTCACGCGCTGAGGCAGGCTCAGTTGATCGCCAGTTGCGCAAGCGTAACCAGCAACGCGCGACTTCAACCCAACTGCACGACAACAGGATGATCCCGGTGCCACTGAAAGCGGGCCAACTCGAAGGGTGACGCGTCCAATGCGTTGCCTTTCGGCCTCTCCGCGAGTCAACCAATTCTCCATGACAACTTCACCGGATGTGCCCAAATCAGCAAGCCGACTGCAACGGTGGCAGAACGCGGTCTGGTATGGCTGGGCGCTGGCGTTGGCCTCTACCCTGGCCAGCAGCATCGTCACGCCCCTTTCGCGCGGGCTCATTTTAACGGGTGTCGATCCAATCCTGCTCCTCTTGCTGCGGCTGGCCATTGCCGTCTTGCTCATGGGCGTCACGTTGGTGGTGCGGGAGCCGCGCCTGTTGCGCATCGATCGCCGGGGTGGTTGGCGCATTGTGGCTGTGGGCCTGATTGCGGGGCTGGAGATCTGCTCGTTCTTTAGCGCGCTGGCCCTCGTGGACGCATCGATGTCGGCCATGATCAAATCGACCCAGCCGCTGGTGGTGCTGCTCTTGCTCACGTTGGGTGGCGAACGTCTGACGCGGCGCCAGTTGGTGCGGCTGGCGCTGGCCATTGGTGGGATCTATCTGTTGGTGGGGCCGGGGGGAACGGTGGCCCCGCTGGGGCTGCTCTTTTTGCTACTCTCGCTGCTGCTCTATGGCACACAGTTGGTCTTCATTCAGTGGTGGCTCAGCGCCTACAACAGCCACACCGTCACCCTCTACCTCAGTGTCGTGATGACAGTGGTCATTGGCACGTGGTGGTGGTTGCAGGATGTGGGCTGGCGCGACCCAGGGGTGACGGGCTGGACGGTGATCCTGGTGTTGGCGGTGGTGAGCACCTGGTTTGCGCGGCTGGCCCTCTTTGGCGCAATCGCCCGCATTGGCAGCGGCCAGATCGCGCTGCTCTGGCCCTTGCAAACGCTGTTGATCATTGTGCTCTCGGTGCTCTTTTTGAACGAACGCATGACCGCGGTGCAGTGGGGTGGCGGGCTCTTGATTCTGGGCAGCATGGCCCTGGCTGCCCGGCGCACCAATCCACTGCCGCCCGCGACCAAAGCAAGGTCAACTGCGTAGTTTGTGCCGGCGGCAAGATGTGTGGAGGTGCCATTCTCTACTGTTCGTCATGGTTACTTTAATTGCCGCAATAGTTTGATCGTCATGGGACTTTAATCGCGGCACGAATTTGATCGCCGTGGTCACTTGCACATTGTTTATTCAGCTGTGCTCATCCAGGACTTGCAAGCCAATGCAACGGTTACCCGTCTACATCTTCTTAACAGCCAACGCGATCTCACTGATTGGCAACAGCATCACGATCATCGCCGTACCGTGGTTTGTGCTGGAAACGACTGGCAGCGCCGCGCGCATGGGGCTCGTCGGCTTTTTCACCGCCCTCCCCGCCATTCTCGCCGCTTTCTTTGGCGGCACGCTCGTCGATCGAATGGGGCACAAGCCCATGAGTATTGTAGCCGATGTGGCAAGTGGCATTACCGTTGCGCTGATTCCACTGCTGTACAGTACCATTGGGCTCGAATTCTGGGAGCTGTTGGTGCTGGTCTTTTGCAGTGCGCTGCTCGATGCACCGGGCGGGACCGCGCGCCAAGCGCTGTTACCCGATGTGGCCATGGCCGCGGGCATGAAGCTGGAGCAAGTGAACGCGGCTCAGCAGACCGTGCAACGGGGCGCGATGCTCGTGGGCCCGGCCCTCGCGGGTGGGCTGATTGCCTGGTTGGGCAGCAGCCAAGTGTTGTGGCTCGACGCGGCAACATTTGCCATTTCGGCGCTGCTCTTTGCTGCTGCCATTCCAGCCAGCAAAGCAAAATCCGCGGCGGGCCAAAGCTATCTGCAACAGTTGCGAGAGGGTTTGCAATTTATCCAGCAAGATCGACTCGTGCTCACGCTGGTTCTCACCGTTGCCATCACCAATTTTTTGGATGCACCGCTTTTTGCGGTGGTGCTGCCCGTCTTTGCCAATGAGCTCTTTGGCTCGGCCGCTGCATTGGGGTTTCTGCTCTCCAGCTTTGGTGGGGGCGCAGTGCTCGGCGCAATCGCCTATGGGATCTGGAGCGAACGATTTCCGCGGCGGTGGACCTTTATCGGCGCGTTCATTCTCGTCGGCCTACCCTTTTGGGTGCTGGCATTATCGCCCCCCTTTCCCGTGGCCTTGGCAGTGCTCTTTGGGGCAGGTGTGGCAGCCGGTCCCATCAATCCGCTGCTCATGACGGTTGCCCAGGAGCGCGTGCCGGCAGCACTGCGCGGCCGTGTCTTTGGCATGACAACAGCCATTGCGCTCATTGCCGTGCCCCTGGGTATGGTTGCCGCTGGTTATCTGGTTGACTACACCGGTGTCAGCATCACATTGCTGGCCGTGGCGGTCTGTTACCTGCTCGTTACCGTTGGGCAAATTGCCAATCCAGCCCTGCACGCAATGGAACCGGAGCGCGATTGACGTGCAAGGGCCGACGGGCGTCGTGGCAGTGGGTAGTGGCGCTCGCCGTTTAGGAATCTGGCTGCAACGCTCGCTTGACCATGCGATCGTACATAACCAGCGTGCCAGCGATTGCAACGTTGTAGCTTTCCACACGCACCGCGGGAATGCTGATCACCTGGTGGCAGCGGTCGCGCAGTTCGTGGGGCAGCCCGCCATCTTCGGCACCGAGCAGGTAGACGGCGCGGTCGGGATGAATAAAATCGGGCAAGGGTGTGCCCCCCATTTCAATTCCCACCAATTGACAACTGTAGGCGGATGATGCGGCCATCTGTTCAAAGGTGTCGTAGCGAAAGAGGGGCACCTGCTGCCAGCTCTTGAAGACATCATCGGAGCGTGGTTTGTAGCGGGTGCCAATCGTAAAGAGAAAGGCCGCGCCCAGTTGCCACGCCCCGCGCCAGAGCATCCCCACATTTTGGGCACGTTTAACCTGATAGACCCCAATGCCAAAGTAGCCGGGCAATGGGATGGCCGCCTGTGCCGCGGACTTTTCTGCCGTGTGATTGTCCGCCATGTGATTGTCCGTAGACACCATTACCCCACAACTTCGGCAATGGATTCGCCGACGATCTGCACGATCTGGTCGACTTCTTCGGCATTGATAATTAGCGGTGGGGCAAAGACGAGAATATCGCCCACCACGCGCGTGAAGAGACCACGCTGCACGCAAGCCTGGCGCACCTGTTCCCCAATGCCCGCGGGCTCTTTGGTCGCGCGATCCGCCACGAATTCAACGGCGGACATGAGCCCCAGGCCGCGCACATCACCGATGGTGGGGAATTCTTGTGCCAACCCGTGGAAGCCATCGAGCAGCCGTTGGCCCATGACCGCGGCATTCTCGACCAGCTTTTCTTCTTCCAGAATTTCAATGTTGGCCAGGGCCACGGCACAGCAAGTGGGGTGCCCAGAGTAGGTATACGCGTGCATCCACCGTTCGTTGGCCGGGGCGTTCATGATCACCTCGCGGATCTCGTCAGAAATTTGGATGCCACCGAGGGGCAGGTAGCCGCTGGTCACGCCTTTGGCAAACGCCATGATATCCGGCTGCACCTGCCAGCGATTGAGCGCAAACCACTCACCCGTACGTCCAAAACCGGTGATCACCTCATCGGCAATCAGGAGCACTTCATATTGATCACAGATCTCGCGGATGCGCGGGAAGTAATCGTCCTGGGGCGGGATGACGCCCCCGGCCCCCTGCACCGGCTCGGCAATAAATGCGCCAACCGTCTCTTGCCCTTCACGCAAGATCGCCTCTTCCAACTGTCGGGCCGCGGCCTGCCCCTGCGTCTCGCCCGGCTTGATCTCGCCGGCAAAGCGATAGGGATAGGGAGAATCGATATGCAGGAAGTTGGGCACCCGCGGCTCGAACATGGGCCAGTAGGCATTGAGGCCGGTGGCGCTCATGGCAGCCAGGGTAATGCCATGGTAGGCGTGGCTGCGGGCGATCACCTTGACCTTGTTGGGTTTGCCCTTGCGCTTCCAATAGTGGCGCACGGTCTTGAAAGCGCTCTCATTCGATTCGGCGCCGCCAGAGGTAAAGAATGTTGTGTTCAGATTTGGATAGGCAAAGCCGGCCAGGCGGTCGGCCAACTTGATCGCGGGGATATTGGAGGAGCCGACATAGCTGGAGCAGTAGGCCAACGTTGCCATCTGCTCGCGCGCGGCATCGGCCAATGCTGTGCGACCGTGCCCGACGAGCACATTCCAGAGCCCTGCCAGCCCATCGATAACTCGCTTGCCGTCGGTGGTCTGCATCCAGATGCCTTCGCCCGATTCGAAGATAAAAGGTGCATCGTGGGCCGAAGGATGATGGAGCGGGTGCAACATCGTCCGGTCTTGAGCGAGCAATTCATTGTGTAACGTCATATTGCCTCCTGGATGGGAACTGTTCACGAGTAGCCACAACCGTGGCCATGAGCATCTTTGCCACTGACTCAATTGGCCAGTCCAGCCTACTTATAACAGAAATAAAAATGGCAAGCAAATGGCAGGGGTTGCAACCTTTTCACCAGAGCAACGTATTGTCTAGCAGGGGCAACGAGGAGGCAGATTCAACAGCGCCCGCCCCAACCCAATCTACCCAAGAATTGCCGTACAGGCCGCTGGCACCCGGCAATTTGAGTCAATCGTGGCACGCTGCCACGTGTGTAATTGCGAACCGATCCGTCACTTCCGTTGTGCTGCCCACCGCTGGTCGATCCAGGCGAATGGACAGTGAAGTTAGAGAGAAGTTGCGGACAGACGATAAGTGAGAGTGAAGCATGCAAGAAGAAAAACGCAACGAATCCTTTGAAGAAGGGTACCAGGATGGCTTTGAAGGAGATCCCATGCCCCAGGGCGATGGGGAGCGCGAAGCGCGGCAGACGGAAAGACGCGCTGATCGCACGCCAATGGAACAGGCTGCAGATGCAGCACGGGCGCAGGCCACGCAGGCCGCCGACGCGTTCCGACGTGGCGAATTTATTCACGAGGCGACCGACGATCCCGCGGCCAGCGCGGATGATCGTCTGATTGCCCTGCTCGCCTACGTCACCCAGATTTTGATTCCTTTTGTCATGCCAGTGATTGTGCTGTTGAGTGAAAGCAGCAAAACCCGCCCCTTTCAGCGCTACCACGCGGTGCAGAGTTTGGCACTCACCGCTGTTGCCGTGCTGCTGGGGGTATCCATTAGCATTGGTACCGCCATACTGCAGATTCTGCCAGTGATTGGTTTTCTGGTTGGCATCCTGGTCTTTTGTCTGTCACCGATTCTCTACCTCATGTATGTGGTGGCTCTCTGCTACTATGGCTATCAATCCTATCAGGGCAAACGCTTTGCCATTCCGGGGCTGACCAGCTTCTTGCGCGATCAACGGTGGCTGCGCTAACGACAGCCGCGCCTGCAGGGGCAAAGGCGCAATACGATGGTCGTGCGATCTGTGGCCTGCGGTAACTGTGCACACTGTAACCATGTACACTGTAGCCACAAATATTGTGTGCAAAAGCGGATCAACGAATTTGACAGAAGCATAGCCGTCTGCTATACTCCCTCTTGTTGACGCGGGGTGGAGCAGAGGTAGCTCGTCGGGCTCATAACCCGAAGGTCATAGGTTCGAATCCTATCCCCGCAACTATAAACCGCCGATCAGAGTCTGATCGGCGGTTTCGTTCCGTAATCGGAACATCTGGCGACGTAGCTCAGGCGGTTAGAGCGAAGGCTTCATAATCCTTAGGTCGGTGGTTCAACTCCACCCGTCGCCACCTTTGGAATGCGCTTGACTTTTGCACATTTGATGTGGTGAGAACTATTCAGTTGTTAAAGTGCGCGTTTCACAATTAGTGATGGGTATGGTCTGATACCCACACTACCTAAACGAGTCACCTGTTGGCGCAGGCGACTCGTTTTTTCATTGGTCAATTGTGATCCGGTACATACTCCAGTAAATCCCCAACCGATACAGAACCTTCTAATTCCTTCTCGAAGAACCCCACCAGCTTGTTCAGCGTCTCAAAATCAACACGTTTTGTATGACCACAAGCAGCCATATTCACAGAAGAGCGGGCTACGCCGGCTTCAGATGCTAACCCAGCAACGGTAAGCCGCTTGCCGGTTTCCATCTGATATCTGCCCATCATCTCAGTGATCTTCCAGCGTATCATGCCCCATCCCTCGTAAAGAAAACGTCATCTCTGACATGCCATTGAGAGCATTTACTATATCTTAGCGGCAAAAGTAGCACAGTTTGCCACGTAAGTCAAACACAATGGCCACTAAACAGCACGATTTAGTTGAAACCATTCAAACCATATTGACGTTTTATATATTTGCCGACTTTGATTTGCTTGCAGTTTCACGAGCGAGCGCAGCGTGTTTCTCTAATTCATCAGCCATGGCATGAAGAAATATCACGGCTCTTGTTTGTGCTGGTGCGACCGGACAGGAATCACAATCATCGGCGATATCAATAGTTGAAAGGTCATGTGCGATCCGATACATTTTCGATTCTGCATCTAACAGAGTGCTTTGTAGATATTGGCCTGAGCAGCGATCTGAGACCACTCGTTCGATTACTAAACGCATCTGGTGTGCAGTAAGTCGCAAGTCATCTTGTGCTTCCTGGATTATCGCCAAATATTTGCGGGGTAATGGACTGGGTTTAGCCATTTGTAAATTTCTCCTAGTCAGCCAAGTGGGTCCGTTTGTCTCTTACCATTTGGTTTAAATATACATATTTCAAGTCTTTTGTAGACATATTTATAGTTTGCCGGATGCCATGTTTGGTATGCAATAGCAAAAACATACATTGGCACTGACTGAGATAGGAGTTGGCATGAATTCCTTCAAAATAAGATTTGACCCTGTTGTTACGGAAAGACTAGCGAAGTTGCGTAAATGCGTTACACCAGCGGTGACTCAAGCCAGCGCAGCAAAATTCTTTGGCCTCAAACAGAGACAGACCATAGGAGAGTGGGAGGCAGGTGTCCGCCCCGCCCCAGAAAGTAGACATCGAAGCAGTTTTCAAATATATCTGTTGGATCGGTTGCAATTGAGAAATGACATGGAACAATTCTGCTCCATCTGGAATGACCTTATGGTAGAACAATGGAAATGGGAACCTCTAACGCCCGACGAGCTTCATAACTTATTTGGCAGTCAAGCAGTTCGCTATATTGTTGCTGCACCCAAACCCGTACTTACAGCGCCGTCAAAGCCGGATTATGACCTTATCGGGCGCGGTAGTATTCTCGTAGAACTACAACACAGGCTGCAAGATGGAAACACGGTGGCGCTATACGGACTACCTGGTGTCGGTAAAACTGCGCTGGCTATTCAAGTGGCCAATAATACGCAACTGCTGACCTATTATCCTGATGGTGTGTTATGGGCAAGCTTAGGTCCAAACGGTAATGTCTTGTCACAATTAACCAAGTGGGGTGCTGACCTGAATATTCTGTCCAAAGACATTCGAGATCTGAAAAATCCCAAATGTTGGGCCAATGCAATTCGTGAGAAGATTCGTAGCCGCCAGTACTTGCTAGTTATAGACGACGTGTGGGATATAGAATGGGCGTATAATCTACGTTTAGGAGGTCAAAGTTGTAGTCACCTTATTACAACTCGCTTTCCTAAAATCGCATCCCAGTTTGCTAAAAATGGAGAAGTAAAAGTTTGTGAATTGGACATTAGTGACGGAATCGAAGTACTCAATCGATTGGCACCCAATATTGCCAAAATAGATTCAAGTCCCCTCAAGCAACTGGCTGAAGCCGTTGGCGGTCTTCCGTTGGCACTCAATTTAATGGGCAACTACTTGCGGATTCAATCCCATAGTTTATCATCAACACTTATTGAGGAAGCTCTAGTAAAACTCAATGATGCAAAAGAACGTCTTCGCATGATAGACGAAAATCCAGATAGAGAGCTTCATCCTAGCTTGCCTAGCGATACCCCACTTTCCTTAGCGGCTATGATTGAAATCAGCTACGAAAAATTACAGCCATCTGCTCGCAGGATGCTAAACGTTTTATCGATATTACCCGCAAAGCCAAATACGTTTCTTGGAGAAGCGGTTATTGCCATTGCAGAGGAACCGGCCGAAGCACTAGAAGAACTATACTCCTTCGGTCTCGTAGAAAGTACTGGCTTAGATCGACGTACTGTACATCAGACGATACATCAATACGCACGAACAAAATTAACTGATGAGAGTGTAAGAGCGCGTGCCTGTCAGTATTTTGTCAACTATGTGATAACTCACCAAACAGATTATTCTTTGCTTGATGCGGATGCAGTTAATGTCTTTACCGCTTTGGATATGGCTTACAATCTGAACCTTAACACGCACTTTGTATCAGGAATAAATGCGTTCTATCGGTATTTAGAAACCCGAGGTTATTATCAACAGGCACTACAGTTGCTCAAACACGCTACAATCGCTGTCGCAACACTCAATGATCGAGTGCAACTTGTACGGGTGCTTTACCATCTCGGCAAAATGAATCTAAATATTAGTGACTTTTCTACATCACGAACATATTTGGGTAAAGCGCTGGAAATAGCAAACAAGATCAACGACGTTTATCAAATTAGTAGAATCCTCCAAACTTTGGGATCGGTGGATATTGAAGAAGGTGACTACCAATCTGCGAAAGCAAAATTCATGAAAGGCTTAGCTCTAGTACGAAGTGCAGATGAACAAGAGCTCAGTCATGAACTTGAAGCCGATTTACTGAGAAGTTTGGGTTTGGCCTATGAAAATATGGGAGATAACGAAAAAGGTGAATACTACTACCAAGAAGGGTTACTATTAGCAAAAAAATACGGTCTTAAACAAAGTGCGAGCTCTATCTTAAACAACCTTGTTTCTATGTTTGGCTCTCGTGGTTACCCAGAGAAGGCAGAGTTTTATTCAGTAGAAGGATTGATGTTGGCTGAAGAGATAGGGCATCGAGAAAATATGTGTTCAATATATTTAAGTCTCGGTAGTACAGCAGCCTACAAAGGTGACCTATCAAAGGCATACAATCGTTATGTACAGGCACTTGCCATAGCTGAGGAGATTGGCAGTATCAAACGTATTAGCACTTTGCACATGGCACTTGGAGCAGTTGAATATCGGCATGGACGTTATGATTCAGCCGAAAAGTTTTTAATGACTGCATTAAACGAAGCAACAGAAATAGGTCATAAAGAAATGCTTTGTTTCACTTTGGAGACTTTAGGATCAGTTGCTATCGAGCGGGATGATGATTACGAAATGGCAATGTCCCGCTATACACAAGCGTATCAAATAGCCGAGCAAATTCAGAAACCTGAACGGATACTAGCGCTTCTTGTTTCCTTAGGTCGTACAATCGGTCGTGCGCAAGGAGACTATGTACAAGGCGAGAAATACTTAAATGATGCCTTAAAATTGGCAAAAGTGCTTGATCACGCCCTGCATATTGCAAGTACGCTCAAAATGCAAGGCGAAGTCTACTATGAACAAAGTAAACTAGACCTTGCCGAGTCGGCCTTCTCTCAGGCCCTACAGCTTGCCCAAAAAGAAGAGTATACAGATTTCGTTGGAGATAGTTATTTTGGTCTCGCAAAAATCTGTGCTACGCAGGGCAAGATTCACGAGGCGAAGGAATTGGGGGAAAAGGCTTTTGACGCTTTTCACTCTATGGAACATCAACGAGTCTCTGAAGTAAATGAATGGCTAGAAACTCTACACACAGATACTTCTTCGTGACATAGTGTTTGGGCAGTAACATCCAGATTTCTATTCAGAAGTATTTCCCCCTCATTTTTCTAAGTGCTTGAATTTTCAGAATCATTTCCTCATCAGATGCTGTACTTGGCAATCCAAGAATTTCTGCAGTTATTTGGCGCCACGGCGCGTCTGGCTCTAATGCTAATTCTATTGCAACATTTCGACGCTCCTGCTCATCCATTGCAGTGAAGATTTCACCCCATGTGGCCTCCTCTGATAATCCAAATTTGTTAGCTTTTTCCTTCCGCTCTTGCTCTAACCTCTCATCCTGAATGTCACCCCATGTACTGCGATCAGGTAAATCCAGTTCGCGGGCTGTTGCTATTCGTCTTGAAATTGTTTTTCTTTCGAGCTGACTTGCATCGACTGATGAATGTTTCTCCTTATCCATGTTAACTAACGTGTTAGCACGTAGCACCTTCCATGTCAATCGTTAGTTGATTCATCAAATTTGGAAGTTTGTTGCCATGTTCGTTTTTTGCGTAGACAACCATACATGAACAATGCCAAACTGTAATTGTGCAGTGTGAGTGGCCTTGTGCATGTAAGTCTATAAAAGGGGAAATGACATGAAACTATCTCAAAGTATGATTTCGTATGCTTTGGCAGTTCTGTTGTTTATCATCAGTAATGGCCCGTTGTATGCAAAAGATTCCTGTGACGATGGACAGCCCTATGCCGATGTGTCGATAGTTCAGCTAGCACCAAAGATCGAAGAGCAGCACAGCCAAAGCGCAGGTAGCTATATCTACCATCGATATAGCACCATGGTTGAGTTCGAACTTGGCCAACGTGTATTCCTCACTTCAGAGGAGTTCGACGGGAAGAACATACGTAGTGACGATGTTGGTCGACTTCGCAACCTGACCACTGGACAGAAGTGGTCTCATGATTTCCGCTCACCAGATCGCACACGGATTGTAGACATTCCTCCTCAAGATGTGACAGCGCTCTTCGAACCGGGAACGAATATTATTGAATTGGAATTGGAAGATGTGATGCCGGGCTTCTATTCCTCCTGGCCGTATTATCTTGTGGTTAAGGCTCCCTGTGGTGCCAAGAACACACCTGCCACACCGACGATTACGTCCACGCCTACAGTGCCACCAACATCGGCCGCAACTGCCACGATGACGCCCTCGCCATCGGCAACCGCTACAGATACTTCTGTACCAACACTGACAGCGACGCCATCGCCAATACCACCAACCGAAACTGCGACAGCATCGGCTACACCTTCTGCCACTGCAACTGCCACGGTTAGTCCTACGACAGACACGGCGCTTTTTGTTCCAGTGGTGACACCTCCGACGACAGGTGCCGCCCCTGATGACATCCAGCCTTCGAGTAATTCCACTTGGCGTACAATCGTTGGCCTTTTGGGATTGGCTGCAGTCATGTTCGGACTGATTGCGTGGATTCTATCGCGCAAGAAGCAGATCCGCATCCCTGGCACCCTCGAAATCTATCAGCAAGGGCAGTTTGTACGACTGGTTGACCTGGCCATGTTCTCCCAAGATTGGATCACATTTGGGCCGGTCGGGGATATCTTGTTACCAAATACCGCAGGGGATGTGACGGCGCAGGCGCGCCTTAGTTATGAAATTGATGAACTGGGCGACGGTGAGGTAATTGTCGAAGTACCAGCATCTGACGACGAAGGGGAGTGGCTACCTTTGCGGTCTCTGAAACATGGTGACACGTTCACCATCGGTAAATATACCCTCAAGTATATCAACCTTACGGAGCAGTCTCTTGAATGGGAAGGAGGATATGCCCATGCATCCAGTTAATACAGCACGACCACAATATAACTCCCTGATGGCTATCGATGATTTGGCCTCTCTTAGAGGGCTCAACGGTATGCAAATACAGGAGCGCCAGAAACATCGCCAGCGGCGAAACTATATCGTGGCCTACGGTGGCATGGGGAGCAAGGCCACTCTATACTATCAGACCCTAATCACGAATACAGACTATGCACCCTACATTCGTTGTCGGTTTATCGAAATCGACACAGGTACTGCCGAAGAATTTAACGTTGACGAGCTGATTGTTCTCCAAGCACCAATGCATGATCTCATCACAGCCATGATGAAAGATCCCGATGCATTCCCTGAACTGCGTGAACGCCTGGGAAACCTTAACCGGCTATACCAATCTCTGCGGGGTACCAATGATGATTCCACAGGCGCTCAACAAGACAGAGAGGTCGGCGTAACCAATGCACACCATAGCATTCAGCATCAGCGGACTAGTCTGGAAGCAAAGCTGATTGCGCCATTACATCAACTCTACCGATACAATAGCCAGTCGTGTGTAGCTGGCAATTGGACAGCCGGAAAACATAATTTTCCGCAGCCTCTTTATCAGACACATGTTTCATCTATCTGTGGTGGAACTGGTGCCGGCACCATCCTGGACATGAGTTACCTGAACCTGCATACAACCCGCGATATTCGCAACTACATGTCACAGGCCATACTTATGCTACCCTCTGCATTCCCAGAGGTCGATGATCCGCAGCCATTGCGTGCGAATGCATTGGCCACACTAAAGGATCTCATGGTGCCCTACCAGAAGCCAATGGGTCCACTAAACTATGGCAAAGGCGGTGGTATTGTCAGACGTGAACAACCGCCATTCATGATTATCTACCTGATTGAAGGGCGCAATGCCAATGACCACCGCTTTGAGTCGTCGGATCATGTGGCACAGATGGTAGCCTACGGAATGAAGCTGCTGACAACGGGACGCATTGCTGCCGAGTATGCCAGTATGCTCAAGAACAAGCTACCCCTAATGCAATTTCCATATATAGGCTCTTCCTTTGGCTGTGCGGGGCTGCGTTTTGACGGGCCCGAACTTGCAAAACGGTTTGCGTGCCGGAGCGGTGCAGCTTTGCTCGATACATCATTTCTTGCCAAACCATCTCCAAACACATTCCAGGCAATGCATGCTGAACAGTTGCAACCGTTTATACAGAGGTTGAGCAGCTTGGAGTCGCTCATGACGAAAAATATTCAAGGGCGACCAATATCAGCCAGTGGTTTGGAGGCGTACAAAGAGCAACCCACGGGACAGATGCTCTCGAGCGTAGAGAATTTTCTGCATCAACAGAATCACCTTTGGCACCAAGAACTCTCACAGGTCGCTGAGCAAGCCGGTGCGAAACTCAGATCTGCGCTCTGGTCACAAATAGAGCGGATAATTAATCTGCCGGGTGGGTTCGAGCTAGCTGGGAAGTTTCTTGGCATTACAAACCCTGAAGATAGCTCTAGTAGTGGCACCTCAAGCGTAGATACGCAAGATAACCATATCGAGCTGGCACTTGCAAGCACGCTATCGGCTGCTATTCATCAACAGCAACAGGATCTAACAATGCGTTTGGATCAAGTTCAAAAGCAGCTTGGCAAATTGCGTACCCAAGCAGTTGATTACCATCAGCTGGACTGGTTCCAACGGCTCTTTTGGTCGCGGAAACGCTTTCTGAAGCAGAAACAGCAGGAGTTGCGTTTGCTTCTCGAGCAAGCTAAATTGCAGGCACTTCAACGCCTATTTGGCGAACTCAAGAATGAGGTGCAGAGTCAAGCTACGCAATTCCGCCATTGGCGTTTGGCGTTCCGAAAATTGCAAGAATATCTCCATACGGATGAGCAACTGCTACAACGTCATCACGAACAGACTCGGGCTGTCGTTGTCAAAGATGTATTGTGCCCTTCAGACGAGGATGAACTCTATGAGCAGCAAAAAGTGCGAGCACTGGAAGATCTGGCTCCTCGCATTGCCCTCAAATGGGATACAGATCGTTGGATTTTGACCTACGATACTGAGGAGGCACACAGCACTGAGCGACAGCGACTATTATCGCCTGAAGGGATTGCCCTTCATCGAGAATTTGCCACACAGGCATGGACACGTATAGCCCAAATGTCTGTTGAAGACCTGCTGGAACAGAGGCATATATCGCCAGAAGAGGCTGTTGCGTTGCTAGAAGAACGTGGAGCGGTGAATGTGCGCCTCAACACGGTGCATGAAGATCCGCCCCTGATGAGTATTACATTGTTGGACACATCACAGGGCAAGAAAGGATTTTTTCACCCTGTAGTCAACCGGAGCGGGCTCAATGTGGTGCAGACCGACGATCCCACACAAATCGTGATCCTCAGCACAATTCATGGTTTTTCCTTTGAGCATCTGCAAGAGTACGTTGCGATGTTAGAAGCCTACCATCGGCAACGTGAGGCTGGGTATCGACTCCACGCCTTTCCTGAAGCAGACGCTGATGTCGTGATTGTGGAAGAATGATTGTTTCGACCTTCCTCATGTAAGGGGAAGGTCACTACATAGGAGGCATCTATGTCTAAACGCGACAATGATTTCGCAGATAAGCTGGCCGATGGACTATTTGCTATTTGGTATTTCTTCTGCGAGCTGATTTTCACCACCATGCTAGCCGGCTTAGTGTCTCTCACTGATTTCTTGCTTTCCACGGTAAACCAAGCCACTGGTGGAGCACTGGAGCGAAACAGAATCGTAGGAGTGATTATCAGTGCAGCGATGTTTCTGGTTGGCTGCAGTCTCCTTGCGCCGATTTTTCTGGCTTTTACCGGTCTACAGATAGCGGTGAATTTATTTTGGCCGGCTGTCATTGGAACGATTATCGGTATCGTCGTGGGTATAAGAATTATGTTTGGCGATGGTAATGAAATCGCATCCATCGAGTCTACAGGTGATTTTACCGATGTGCTCGATTTGCCATCGGAACTCTACACACCCATTCCCGACACAGATATGTACGACGCCCAGATTCAGACTAATGAGTTGTCATTGGCCGATATTGACGCACTGTTTGGGTATCCAACTGAACAGAAGCCGTATGCCGCACACACTGGAGAGAACAACAATGATTACCATTCTGGATGAAGTACAGATCTCTGTGAAGCACCGTCCCAAACAGCAATTTGTGCTGTGGCTAGTGGCGTATGGCCACCCCGTCGATCCAAAAACAATCAATTACTGGCAGCACTTCGTTGACGGCATGGCTACTAAAGCCGCTGAGCAAGGATGGATTCTTGAATATGGCACAGAGCCAAACGACGGAAGCTTTGCTCTCTTTCGTGACGATCTACTATGTCCAGCCGAAGGGGGTGAATCATGACACTAGCACTGAGACGTCAACCAACGTCGGCTGCTGATGAACGAATGCTTTGGGTCTCAGGGTTTGATTGGCTGAAGCCGGAAACTCACTCACTTGGCCTCCTTACCTGTGCGGGGAAGGGGAGTGGTAAAAGCTTTGCAACCGGCACCGATCTCATGGCTCGCTATTATCTGCAAGGAGTTGGTCAAGTCTTAATCGAAACAACAGGTGGTACCTGTGACTATTTCCTCGATAAAGTGCTGAGACTTGCCGCACAGTTGCCATCTGAGCGACGCGAACAGTTTCTTTCACGCATTGTTTATCAAGACATGTCGGCCGGTAATGGCATCGCGCCAAGCTGTCCACTCTACTATCGCCTTCATTCCTCGGAGACCTTGTACAGCATTGCACAGCGACCCATTGATCTTTGGTTGATGATGGACAGCAAACTTCACGATGCGCCAATTATGGGCGCGAATTCTCTGAAGACGATTGCCAGTTACTGCGGCATGATTTTGGCTGCAACCGGCTGCCAGATCACAGAAGCACTTTCCCTGCTGGATGCACCAGGTGATTGGCAACAGCAGGGTATGTTTGATCTAGCATTACGCAACTATGGAGGAGAAGTGCAACCTGCCATAGATTTTTTCACCTCAACTTACCGTGGCAAAAAGGGAGGCTGGTCCAATAGTGATCGCCAGCGCAACACTTCTGCGTTTCGCAATAAAATTGAGATGTTCACATTGGATCAAACCTCACGGGCGATCTATGGACAAAGCACACTTTTGCCTTTGGATGCAATTGCCGATTATGGACTGACTGTCATTCGTGACTATCGTCACGTCCGCGGTAGACAGCGACGCCAATTCGCACTGAACTATGATCTACAAACTATTATGGACTGGACCTCCTACCGAGAGCTACGGGACACAGAGTTGCACGTAGTTCTTGAGGAACTATCAGAGTACACAAGGGCAGACGCGCAGACCGGTACAGATCTGCTGGCGCAGGAGATCTCTTATATGCTCCAAGTTGAAGCACGCAACAAGGGAATTCGGCCCACAATCTTGCTGCAGTCGCTCTCGATGGTCAGTCCGTCCATGCAGAAAACGCTGCTGTCTTGTGGCAATCTCTGTCTCGGCTATCAAGATATTGAGAGCGCGCTGATTCTGTCTCAAGCGCTCTTTCCATACGAACGACCGCGGGTCAAGCGTACAGAACCGGTATTCATGGGCACGCCGGACGGTCCGGTGCATATAACTGACCGTCAAATCGACTACACCATTCTGGAAGGTGAATATCTGGGTGCTGCTGCATTCACCAAATTGCCAGGGTGGTCTTATCTAGTTCGTCGCGCCTATTCGGAGAACACCGTCTCTACACCGTTAATTCCGATGCGGGTCACCACGGATGTGGGATTGTGGCCTGATAAGGAGAAGTTGGCAGCATTTCGCGGCAAACTCGGCAAGCGTCACGGTCAACCTGTTTCCACTGTACTGAAGGAACTTGCATTGCGCACTACAGAGCAGAGCATGAAATTATCTGAACCGTCTGCTATAGTGCCAACTAGGGCCTATACAGAATCTGGCTATCGAATTCGATAAGGAGCATTATGAGTACGTTCTTACCTGATACAGCGCCTCGACCTCGTCGCAAGCGTCTAACGCCGGGCGACAAAAATCGTCAGGGCAAGCGCATAAATTTGCCCAAACATGCAGAGGTGCAAAAGTTGTTGGCTAAACTACGCACAGCCGAAACAGCACAGATCTACCGTGGTGTCTGGAATCAAGATCCTACCCATAAACTTCTGTATTGGCTCAAAGATAAAGCTGTAGTTGAGCATTGGTTATCTATATATACAGACCAGCAGCAATATCTATGGGATCATGTCCAAGGCCTCAAATGGCTGCTACGTCTAAAACGGCTGCAGGATCTACCTTTGCTGACCAGGCGACAAGATATTCAACTCCAGCAATGGCTCGCAGCATTACAGTTGAAAAAGCCACTGATCTATCAGGATTTGGAGGCAGCCATCAGCAAACTGAATGAGATTGAAGCTGAGCTGCTGGCACAAGATGCGACGTTGCATGCCACAGTTGCTACCTATCGCACACAGTTACGGCACAATGCACCTCAGCTAGATGTAAAGTTGTTGCTTCGAAAATTGCGACAAGCACTACGGCCGGTTGAGCGACAGACAGGCGCAGCATGGCTGCACCGTGTCTTTTCACGGCAACGAGAGCTCTTGGCTGCTTATTGGCTGCGTCCGATGACACCAAGTGAGATAGTTTCCACAGATTGTCTGGCCATACTCAAAGATCTAATGGACCAAGGTGTAATTGAACCCTATGAACAGGCCACGCGATTAAGCCGAGGCAGTGCACAGACCTGTTGGTATCTGACGAAACAATGGCGTAACGGCGAAGCACGCCGCTTGAAAGTGCGCTATCGCGACATTGCTTGGCGTAAAGCGGGCAGCTATGACGATTCGCAGCTGAACCACAAACTGCTGCTCAACGATATCATCTTGGCCATCGAAGCTGCGACCAAGCATCATAACTGCCAGATAAGATGTTGTCTGGTTGATGATGACTTGCATGATCTACTACAAGGGGAAAGCGTGACCTTGATTCGCCGCCAGCCAAAGCAAAAAGCTGAACAACATGGTGAAGTGGAAGAAATCGAAGAGGAGATATCTCTGCGGATTCCCGATGCCTACTTCTGGATCGAAACTGGACGTTTCCCTGACCGCCATTTATTGATTGAACTGGATAATGCTTCCGAAAGTCTGCGCTCCTCCCGTTACCAGCAGACACTGGAGATGAAATATCTTACTCTGGGCGAATGGTGCCGCACGGGACGCCACAAACAGATCTGGCCAGAAATTGAACAGAGTCGAGGAATCTGGCATCTCACGATTACGACCGGCGCCCGTGAGCGCATGGAGAAGCTCAAGGTAATGGTCGAACAGATCGCAGGACCGCAAGAGCAAGATCGCTACTGGATCTGTCACTATGACGATATCACACCTTCATGGCGACAATCGCTCACATTCGGTCTACTGGAGACAGAGATATGGCTCCGTGGAGGGCATGAAGGCTATCAGCGTTTGGCGCTGTAGCCAAGAGCAACTTTGGATATCGCCGTTCGCGATATGCGTTGTTGAATGATGGGGAATGAAACCGCGCACCAAATCACTGGCCCTCAACGCTTACCGTCCGTTGCCTCTCTAAGCGCAGTCGGTAAGCGTCCATCCTGCCCGAATTCGAGAGGCGGGGCGTATCCCGTCAGAGATGGATGAAATAGATAGAAATGACTCTGACCAATCTGGATACATGACATCGGCTGTATACAGATGTCCTAGATGTTTGAAGCTATGTGTTATAGCTTGTTACCTCGCCAGATGATGCCGTTGCTGGCACACGGTGCGCGGCCCATGATCACATGGTACCAAATTCACTTCAGAAGAGATAGCTGATCACCAAGCGCAACAGATGAGTACGCAATCGGACCGGTTCTGAACGTCGTTGCGATAACTTGTAAACCGACATTTACATCCACAACATGGTGCCAACATCCTGACCAAATCACTCCCTGTGGCCTGTCCGATACGGCGGCCAACTGCTTTGTTGACCATCGTATCGGGCAGGCCACGGTTAGCTGCTTGCCCCAATGTTCAGAGAAGGGAGGTGAAGAAACAATGGAACCCTCGACCATGGTGACAATCCACCTGGACCAGCTATATTCGTACAGCCACGATCCAGAAGCAGTGGCAAAGCAACTGGCGGTTATGCAGAAGAAGGGCCTACGACTCAATATTCACGTCAAAGATCCCCACACTGCAGAAGTGTTCAAACACTTGCCGGCAGCGAAAAAGATGCGTCGCCGCCGCTTGATCAAGCCAGGTCCCAGAGTCATACTTGCGATATTTTCTTTGGGGCTATATGGCGTAGTGGGTTGGAGCCTATTCGCCTAAGCAGCGAGTGACGCGTCAGGATGTGTGCATAGCGCATTTTTGCGCAGGGAGGCTCTGAGAGGCATTGCTTCTCATCCTCCCACACTGAATCATGTAGACAATACCATAAGCTGGCTGGAATTTCATCCACCAAAGCAAATTTCCAGTCTGTGCTAGACACAGTTCTTCAACTCTTTTTTTGTAACCGTTTGGCTCTAACGTTGCTGCGTCCGCTTTTGTCCAGAAAGAGCAGTACACTGCGGGGATTGACTGCATCATCGGTGAAGGTTCGATACAGGGTGAAACGAAAAGTCTAGCGCCTTGCATCGAGCCATCCCGATATGTTTGGGAAATCTTGGCTCGAGAAGGAGGTGCAAGAAGATTCTATGAAAGATGCCAACATCTACAGTCAATACCCCAAGTATCTGGGCCGCTTTGTTTCAATGGTGCGTGAGCAAGTATCCGCGACTTCGCCACAAGCAGTTGCAGATTATCTGCTTCGCTCCGTCTATTATCCGTTTGATGCATTTGAACAAGAAGAGGTCGTTGCTCTTTTGCTCAACAACCGTAATCGCATTACCCACCGGGTATTAGTCACAAGGGGAACACTGACATCAGCGCTTGTGCGGCCAGCAGACTTGTTTCGGACAGCCGTCCGTGCGAACGCTGCAGGTCTAATCGTGGCCCACAATCATCCTAGCGGTGACGCGAAAATAAGTGATGATGACCGTGCGATAACCCGCCGTTTGAGCGAAGCCGCTACGATACTAGACATCCAGCTTCATGATCACCTCGTCATTGGTCGTGATAATTGGACTTCCATCCGTGAGCAGGATCCATCCCTCTTTGAAGGGTAGCCTGTAGCCGGACAACGTGAACGACAGCAACGTTTTAGCATAGCGCCGGGAGGAAAGCGCGGCAGCAGACACTGCCAAACCCTCCCACACTCTACGACAAGCGAAGCATCTTTCGTTGTGATCGGTACATGCAAGCAGGCCTTGAGAATATCTGTGTAACTCCGTACAGTGGCATTGTACCTTACCATAAAGACTGTTGTTGCGATAGTGAAAGGAGCAATAATGTTTCAGCAGATCACTTATGTAGGTTACGTCGGCAATGAGCCGGTCATGCGTTATACACAGGATGGTGTACCTGTGACCAATTTCAACGTAGCCGTTAACAATCGCTACACCAACGCCGCGGATGAATCCGTCGAAGAGACGATGTGGTTCCGCACGACAACCTGGCGGCGTCTGGCAGAAACATGTGCTGAATTTGTCAGCAAGGGCCAGCTCATACTGGTGGTTGGCGAGATGAAACTTCCCCATACTTGGATCAATCAAGAGGGACAGGCCCAAGCTACACTGGAAGTAACCGCCCGTACCGTCAGATTTTTATCGGGGACTCAGCAGAATGTGCAACTCGATGAAGCAATTGAATCGGACAACGGCAGCATTGATACCACGTAATAGCACCTAGAGCCGCTGCGCTCTTCTGTGCTACCTTTGATATCAACTAATAATGGTTTGGTACATTCCCAGGCTGGTATGTTCGTCGCCGGCCTGGGGTATTTTTTTGTTTTGAAATGGCTCTTGAATCTCTCTGCGCGGCTTTTTACACTCAGAGCTGCACCTTGACACCATCGAGCAGAGGAGAGGAGAGATATTAATGACAAGCACTACTCACAATGAGAGTCCGTTATTTGCTTTGGGTCAAGTCTTCATGACTCCTGGCGCAGAGGCTGCCCTCGAAGCAGCCGAACAGTCACCACTTGAATTTCTAGCCCGGCACGTTGCTGGCGATTGGGGAGAGGGCCTGCCACCCGAGGATATCCAAGCCAATCGAGACGCGTTGCAGCAAGAACTACGTCTATTGAGTCGATATACCACAAAACAAGATAAAGTGATCTGGGTGATTACAGAACATGATCGCAGTTGTACGACATTGCTTTTGCCGCAGGAGTATTGAGCACGAAGGGAGCATACTAATGTCAGCAAATACTGAGAATGATAAAGTCACTGAGCAAGAGGCATCGACAGTTGCTACACAAGAACCCGAGCTGCAAATAGAACCCACGGCTAGCTGGCAGGAGAATCGTTTTTTAATTCCCTGCGACTGTGCAGATCTGGATCAACCCTGTGGCACATGGCTTGAGCTAACGCAGGAGGGCATCCTGATCCTTGAAGATAAAGACGGCATGCGCATCTCTTGTTGTTTGCCTGACTGGCTGGAAGATCCGTTGCGTTACGCGGCACAACGCCATCTATTGAAGTTGTCTGCCGCACGAGCATTGGCCATCGTCTTTGAGTATGACGGTTCTGACCGTATGACTTTAACCTATGTAACTGCTACGCTTAAAGATGTGTATGACACAGCAGTATGGCTTGCCCATATCAACACTACAGTGTTGAGTGATATCAATATTCGCTTTATGGACACGGCTGTCACACAGTCATCGACCACTGCAACTGACGGCCCTGACGCTCCTTCGGCCGCTGATGACGTTCCGTTTTAAGTAAACGTACCTTTTAGCTCTGTCATGTCTTGGTGTCCCACTGGAAGCCAGCGTTTTCTGTGTTTCCAGTGGGTTTTTTCTCGATCATTTTATCCGAATCCTAACCCCTTTTCACGCAACGAGCAGAAGGATTGTTTTCCAATGATCAAATGATCTGCGAGCTCTATGTCCAGGAGCCGGCTACCTTCGCGAATCAACTCAGTGCACCGAATGTCATCAGGTGAGGGTTCACATTCAGAAGAGGGATGATTATGCGCAATGAGAATGGCGGGACTATTCATCAAAACAGCCGGTCTTAAGATTTCTGCCACACGTATATTGCCGATGGTGTTCACCGTACCTCGATACGCCATTGTTTCGTGAGTTATATAGTTGCGACTGTTCAACAACAATACCCAGAGCTCCTCTTGGGCACATTGTTCCCAGGGCGTGTATATGTGATCCATCAGATGCTGCGCTGCATCTGCGGGTGAATGCACCTGAACGCGGTCAGCTACTTCCCAAAGCGACCGATCTCCTAGTGATTCTCTTGGCCGCAGATCCGCAATGATGCCGGTATGGATCTGGTAGCGGAGCTCCACCGGTTCGGTCTGTCGCCTCAGTTCAAGTGGCAGTTGATAGATGGATGTTTCAGGACCCCTGGCCATAGTTCAAGTATAGCGGCAAAGACGCATCGATTCTTACATGAGTGACAACTGATGAATGAACAGAGCAGACATGCGGGGATCGCATCGATTTAGCTGTTGACAAGCAGTGTGGCGGGAGCAAAATAAACCTATGGCTGTGCTCAAAGAAAATCAGATCTACGCCATTGACGGCGGTCTCTTTCGCGCGATCTACAATGAAGAACAGGAATCTTTGCAACTCTGGACCCACGAAGGTCATTCTGGGCGCGTGATTGCACGTATCGGCTTTGATGTCGATGCCGAGGGCAAACTCTATCACCGGGTCTTTGACTTTGAGACCCGTGAGCAGATTCGAATAGCAACGGAAACGTACACCGTTGACGACTTGGAAGCAGTAGATGAGCATGACCCCTAGAGAATACACACTCAACGTTACTTTCTTCTCGACTTTATCCCCTACAACAGCATGGCACGTTGACATGTTTGCTCTTCAACGCTGAAGTGGGAGCGTTTGCCCCATCAAGTGCCAAATTTTCCACGGCAAGGAAGAACCCATCTGCTACTGCGCTGGTAGTTGGTTTTATTGAAACCACGCCCTGGCGGAGTGCCGCCATCGACGCGATTCGTATCGATTTAAGGAGATCAACTGTGGATAACCGCACGGTACAACTAAGCTCAGCTATATGCATAACTGGACGCCAATTCTCCCGTCGTAACGGAGCATCCGCCGCAAAGTTGTTCAAATTGCGGCAGATCGGGGCATAGCTAAACAGCCCTGGTTACAGCGCCAAGAGGCTGATGAGCCAACATCGACCGTTGATGAAGGGCAGAATTGCATTTCCCATGAACCATTTCAGATGAGCCTGTTAGATTTAGGCTAGTGTCTCGTCAAGGTTGAAGAGATGGATATAGTTTGTGCAGTTTACGTCGTGCATCGGTGGTAGAAAATTGCCACCTAACAGTGCAAGCCTCATGATTTCGTCGGTGCCGCCAAGCATGAACTTCGGTAGTCAGGAAGTTGATGTTATCAATGCGGCGATCGAGACACTGCTGTTGTAAGACGCTCAACTCAATTTCAGCCATGTTAAGCCAACTGCCATGCTTGGGCGTGTAATGAAATTCGAGCCGTTGGGCAATGCGTCGTGCTTCGTCAGGTTCAAATGCGTGGTAAAGGGCCGCAGGCTTATGGGTCGACAGATTGTCAAGGACGATGCGAATCTTTGTGGCATTCGGGCGATGCACGTCGACCAAGGTGCGCAGACAGTGGGCAAAATCAATCATGGTATGCTGCTCCGTGACGGTCACATGGCGCCAGGCCGCCAAGGGTTCAAAGAGCATAAAGAGATTCGCAGTGCCACAGCGTTCGTATTCATAATCAAAGCGGAGCGGCTGACCAGGACTCATGGGCATAGGGACTCTGGTTTCGGCAAACAGCTGTTTACCCCCTTCGTCAAAGCAAATGACTGGATAGTCAGGGTCATACGGTTCATGATAGAGGTCCAGAACATCTTCCATCGCACAGACGAATTCAGCATTGGCCTGGGGTGGGATCACCCACTGTTCCTTCTGCCAAGGCTTAAGTTCGTTTTTTTTAACACCTGACGGATGGTTTCGTGGGAGACGCTCTCAACTGCCACCTCTTGCAGTTTGACCAGTTCATCACTGAGTAGACGCAATGTCCAACGACTGCGGCCTGCTGGCGGGGGACTGCAGACCAGGGCCACCAGATGCGCTTCGGCCCGACCATCGAGTTTCCGGGTATACGCTCGGGCCGATGGACGACGTTCGAGCGCAGTGGTCAAGTCGCCAGTCACATATCTCGCACGCACTCGTTCCACGGTCGGACGGCTCACATCTAACGCTTGGGCGATTTCTGTATCTTTCCAGCCATCGTCCGCTTTCAACAAGATCCGGGCTCGATTTACTTTTCGAACCCGTTCGCTTCCGCATGAGATGAGATTCTCTAGATGGTTGCGTTCGTCAGCGCTTAGCTTTACATTGTATAGTTTCTTTGGCATCTCTTTCTCCTTTCTGAGAAGGAGATTACCCTATCAGACTTCACCCATCAAATCAAGAATGACACGACACTAGTGAGGGCTGCCCATATATTTTCAATCCACCGGTGGATACTTTCTCGAAGGTCACCAATACAGTGCTATCAGGCAAATAACGGTGGAGTTGCGCAATAGTGTGCTCTGTTGCATGCTATGGGTGGTAATCACTACCGGAGTTTGACCGAACAATGTTACATTAACAATCGAAGACGACCACCGTGTCCAACGCAGGCGATCAATTCCAGTTCTTTGAAGAACTGGCGACCAAGATCATATCGGTCACGGAAGCTTCTGAACTTGAGGTACAGGGCGAAAGTCTCTCCACCCGTCAGATCCAACGCCTGATTAAAGAGGGAAAGATGGCGGGCATCCGTTTGGGACATAACTACTATACCTCACGGGAAGCTGTACGCGACTATTTACGCTCAGATCGTCGTACCGGTCCCAAGTCCAGCACAACAAGCTGAAAAGTGGTTCCAGTAGGACGCTGGATTAGTTTTTTTGCAATTATGTCGCAAATGCGACATAATTATCTAGCTTCTTGCAAGGGCTTTGTTCGTTTAGTGCAGTTGTGTTACCCCATGGAGGTTGTCTATGCGTACTGGAACAGGCGACGGCGCCTAGCGCGCCAGAGTAGGGGACTGGCGTGGCATGTCACTCTCAATCGGATCGAATTCGAGCCAGCTCCCTACGTATCACTTTCCTCAAACGACAGTTCATTGAGGAATCCAGCACATGATCACCAATCCCACTTTAGCGTATAGACTTCAGCCTTGCGTGGATCTGCTTTCTCCCAAACCAACATCTGCCTGCCATCGGGCAATTCGCGAAAATGTTCAGGGCCTAATGCCGTGGAACGGTCTATTCTCCGCTCCAACAGCATGGCACGTTTACACGGTCGTTCAGCGGGGAAGACAATAGCCAGCCGAATGCGTCTGGTCGGCTTCCAGATCTCCGTTTCACGCCACTCAGTCTCCTGCAGGAACCCATTGTGAATCGTCCGCTCGATGTAGAATTCAGTGACATCCCCTCTATTTTTGACCTCATCCAACGCAATCAAAATATTCCAGCGCTTGCCCTCTTCATATATTTTGGCTACCGAACCAGGTGCCACCTGATAACTGGCCATCTGATTGCCATCGCCACCCCAGACAAAATCTTGAAAAGCTACGACGTGATCCTGAAGGAAGCGCAGCTTCTGCCAGCGGTGGATGATAGCGGTTTTACCTTGGACATCGCAGAGTTCCAGCGTCGAATCATAGCTGAGGATTCCAAAGAGACTCGATTGGCGGCGCTGCAGAAACGGTAGTAGCTTCAACACAAGTGGGAAAATTGCTGCCCATTCGCGCAAGATGAAGCTCGATACGGGGTAGAGAAGTCCACCGATGGCCATGTTTTCACTATAGTGCAACGATACTAGCAGCACAACCAGCCAGAAGTAGATAACAGCATAAAGCAGAAATCAGTTGACGGATTGTGCTAAAATCAACATATGAACCACTCCACACAGATTAGAGTGCTGCGCCAACAATTCGATCTGTCTGATGAGCATTGGTTGATCGCTAAATGTAAAGCAGAACAACTTGGCCTGACTATCTCTGAATATGTGAGCTTGTTGATTGAGGAAGACGAGGATCCTGGCGGACCTGTACCGATTATGGAAAATATTCGATGGGCAATTGAGTTGGCCAAACAAGAGCAGAAGGAAAGCCAGACCGCCTGAGAGCAACCGTGGTTTAGATTAGATGTGATTCAACAAAGTGGGCACCAATTAAGAGTATACTATGACCCAGGAGGTGTCCGATGACACAACCACCGTTCACAAAGAATTCAAGCAAGAAGCCATCTAGTTGTCGTACGAGAGCGACAGTATCGTTGCACAAGTTGTCCAGAACCTCGGTATGCGGCCGGAACTGCTCTACTGTTGACGAGCAGAAGAGCGCCAGGAGAGCAACGACGCATTCCTTGGCAAAGGCAAAGTAAAGCTCAGCATAAGTTAGTAATATTTCGATCCTCACTCGATCCGAAGATCGAGTGCAACCTTGCCGCCCGTGCCGTTGCGTCTCTGAACTCATGGTTTCAATCCTCACTCGAGGGTTTCACATAAGAAATTGACTGCTGCGAAAAACGAATTGGTGACAGCGAAATTCGCAGTACCAGATGCAAAAACTGCAGTGGACTGAAACAACCGCCGCAATTTCCGCAGTCATGAGGGTGAAAATCGCAGGCATAAGTTGGGAAAATGCATCATCAGAAAACGTGCACTGCGTTCAGAAAAAGATAGGGAAGCACCTGGGCAAACCTTGGCGGTTCACCCCCACGAGTGGGGGGAATACGCGAAGCAATGGACGTTGGCAAAGGGTTGTTTCAGTTCACCCCACTGGGTGCGTCGGTGAAGCGAGTTGGGTACTCGCCCGCCACCCCTCACTGGTTAGCAAGCGGCATTTTCTGGATTGGCGTATTTTATGTACCATTTCACTATCAACACAGCAGAAGATGCAGCATATCGACGTCATCTTCAGGGCATCTTGCGGGCACACAATCAACAAACATCAGATGTGCGAGGACCAGAAGCTGTTAATTTGTATATTCGGGTGACAGACAGAAATAATCATTTGGTTGGCGGCCTCATTGCTCAAACATACTGGGAGTGGCTGGTCATCGACGTGATGGCGCTTGAAGAAAGGGTACGCAGGCAGGGACTTGGAACGCAAATGCTTCTGCAGGCAGAGGATGAAGCAAAGTCACGTGGCTGTTCTCGTTCCCACACGAGTACCTATCTCCATCAGGGATTAGGTTTTTATCAGCACCATGGCTATCAAATAGTTGGAGAGCTTGCTGACTATCCCGATGGATACACGCTGTACTGGCTGCGAAAAGAACTCTAGTGGTAAAAGAGAACAAAAGATGATGAATTTGACCATCGAAGAGTGGACACCAGGACATCAACGTTGGCAGGAACTGGTGCAAATGATTGACGACGAGAATCAAACGCACTGGGCATTCAACTCGTATTTTGAACAATTTGCGCGTCATTTTCTTGTGGCATTGAAGAAAAATGAAATTGTCGGATTTCTGATGTTCGTGGTTTGGGAGATCGGCCCTCACGACAGAGAACATAAGGTGATTCGACTTTGTGGCAAAGTGTTGACTGAGGCCAAAGTCATTGCGTTCGGCGTGAGGGAAAGTCACCGACGGCAAGGAGTTGGCCGTTTGTTACAGGAGCAGTTGCTCAAACGAGCCAAACAGCTTGCGAGGTTTCCCCGATAGTCTCTGGTAAACGGTTCACCCCCACGAGTGTGGGGAATACGTGATGCCTGTTACCTGCATCCCGACGACGGTCGGTTCACCCCCACGAGTGTGGGGAATACGGTGGTTGACACGGTGCGCGACGTGTGATAGACGGTTCACCCCCACGAGTGTGGGGAATACGTTGGTAGTCGTCCATCTCGGAAAGCTGCTTCGGTTCACCCCCACGAGTGTGGGGAATACCGCTGCAAT
Source organism: Caldilineaceae bacterium (assembly GCA_965228585.1). Taxonomy (GTDB): domain Bacteria; phylum Chloroflexota; class Anaerolineae; order Caldilineales; family Caldilineaceae; genus JAHBVH01. The sequence goes on along the minus strand of CBDDHX010000001.1, from coordinate 931,499 downwards.
CGCTGCTGACTGCGCTGGCGAATCGGTTCACCCCCACGAGTGTGGGGAATACTCATCGAGTGCCATCGCTCTATACTGCGTCACCGGTTCACCCCCACGAGTGTGGGGAATACAATGGCCGAGCCATTGACGAGCATTACGGCTCCGGTTCACCCCCACGAGTGTGGGGAATACCCAGCTTTGCATGTACAGAACTTGATTGAACCGGTTCACCCCCACGAGTGTGGGGAATACCTGATGACGGAGCGCACTGGCTCAAAATCCCGCGGTTCACCCCCACGAGTGTGGGGAATACGTCGACGTGGTGGACGAATATGGCTTACGTGTCGGTTCACCCCCACGAGTGTGGGGAATACTTGAAGTTTACCCCGACCTAGATTACAATCATCGGTTCACCCCCACGAGTGTGGGGAATACGTCTGTGATACTGTTTGCATCGTTCTGCCTTTCGGTTCACCCCCACGAGTGTGGGGAATACTCTGATTTAGACTGGTCATCGTTTATTACTGACGGTTCACCCCCACGAGTGTGGGGAATACGTTGTGGTACTGCGGGTCTAGCCTTGGCTCTGCGGTTCACCCCCACGAGTGTGGGGAATACGCCAGGTCCACATCGAAATAGCTGTAGGCAATCGGTTCACCCCCACGAGTGTGGGGAATACACGTGAGCGGCGCATCGAGCGATTCGGCCAGCGGTTCACCCCCACGAGTGTGGGGAATACGACAATAGCCTCACTTGTCAGCCAGGTCAGCTCGGTTCACCCCCACGAGTGTGGGGAATACTCTACAATGGCATCGGCAGCACTGATACCATTCGGTTCACCCCCACGAGTGTGGGGAATACTATCGGGTGTTCGTGCAGAGCATGGCCGACTTCGGTTCACCCCCACGAGTGTGGGGAATACCATGCAGACGGCAACCAAGGATGTGCGCAGTGCGGTTCACCCCCACGAGTGTGGGGAATACCATGCAGACGGCAACCAAGGATGTGCGCAGTGCGGTTCACCCCCACGAGTGTGGGGAATACCCAGCAGGCTTACTACGACGGGAAGAAAGGCACGGTTCACCCCCACGAGTGTGGGGAATACCTACGCGTCAAGGCGCGTGATGCTGGATTGCCCGGTTCACCCCCACGAGTGTGGGGAATACTAGGGGGCCGTGAGGCCGGGGGAGACCCCGCCCCGGTTCACCCCCACGAGTGTGGGGAATACGCGCACGGGCGACACGCTTCCGGTGATGTAACCGGTTCACCCCCACGAGTGTGGGGAATACGCGGGCTCGCCGGATGTGACCAGCGCCAACGGCGGTTCACCCCCACGAGTGTGGGGAATACTAGAACATGTGTTTGCCGTGACACATCAGGAACGGTTCACCCCCACGAGTGTGGGGAATACAAGCCTTGTAAGGATATTGCAAGTATCAATTACGGTTCACCCCCACGAGTGTGGGGAATACACTCCGAATGGCTCGCCACCGTTCCCACCATGCGGTTCACCCCCACGAGTGTGGGGAATACCCTATTCCGTAAGTTTCTTCGTAAGTGGAAGCCGGATAAGTTGTAAGCCTTCAAAGTCTACCACTGCGCGCTTTGTTGCGCCAAAGGAGCGTAAATCAAAGCGTTGTTCATTGTTTGTGCTCCATAGTTGAACAATACCTCCTTCTTTAACTTTGGCGCAACACTTTTTCCACAGTCGGTCGCGTACCATTGCAGAAACATGGCCAACAAAGACACCGGTGTGAGGTTCGATTAGCCAGCGAGTTAATTCGCCACGTAGGCTCGTTGGCACTTTTTCCAGAATCATGACAACCATCCTTCTGCTCACTTTCTCATTGTTTTGCTCAATCTTCCTGGCTCTACCATTTTGGCGACAAATCCAGCACGCTACTCCGGCTTGTTGTTCCCATCATTTCCATTACTGTAATTAACGCCACCAGGTATGCTAGCCCCACTTGAATCTGTTGGTGACCAGAGCGAAGCCGGCAGGGCTGGATCGGCGTCAAAATCAAACACCAGATCCAACTGGCTGGAGGTCATTTCCTTTGTGAGATTGAGCATTCCTTCAATATCGCTGACAATGCGACCCAACAGCCGCTCCTTGTGAAAGAGATCGCGGCAGGCGCGGCGCACACGAGTTTCAGCTTTTTCGCGTGATTCCGCCACAATCTGAAAGGCCAATGGCACAGTTAGCACGGTCTTGTAGAGGTCGGCTACATCATAGACAAACGAGAGTTGTTTGCCCTGGTGGATAAAACCCAAACCCGGTGAATAACCGAGAGTGACAATGGCCGCGTGACAGAGACCATTGAGGCACGCGTTGGCGGCCGAGAGCGTGCGATTGATGGTATCGCTCGCTCCCCAATGGCTGCGTACATAAAAACGACCATTCCAGGACACACCATAGTGACGGCTGGCTTCAGCATATGCCTTGCGTACGCGTGCACCTTCCATGCCGCGCACCTGTTCAATACTCAGGTCATCAGCTAGCTCTTCATCAAAACGGTATTGATACATGCGCCGTACCACCGCCATGCGCTGCACGGGATTGCTGACCAGTTCTGCCTGACGAATGAGTTGGTATCCCTTGCGAGTTTCGCCGTTCCCTTGCGCATAGAACCGCACGCCCTGTTCTCCTACCCAGGTGACAAGACAGCCATTATCGGATAGGGTCTTAATGGCCTCATGCGTAATCGAGGTGCCGGGCCCAAGCATGAGGACACCGAGTGTCGAAATCGGTACCATTGTCCGTCCATCTTTGTCAAAAAACTCAATGGCACGCTGGGTCTGTTCAATTTTCCCCCTTTCCAGATAGAGATAGCCGAGGCCATCACGGAATTTGGGCAGAATATGATAGTCACGCAATCGCATCGATTTATTGCTCCTTGTGTAGTACAAGCCATCACCGGCATCTAACCGTAAGAGGTGTTACTCTCTGTCGTCTACATGATTTGCCCAAGCTAGACTTGTCTAGAGTGGCTCAATACATTAGCGAGCCAACTGGTTTGCGCTGGGAGTGTACCGTGCCCATTGAAGAGCAAATCTGAATCACTCCGTTACGCCAGTAGATTAGCGCGCCGGCGCAACAGAGAGCAATCCAAAGCCAAACGCTTTGCCGCTACCGATGCCATTTTGAATTGCCGCCAAGAAAGTGGTGGGATCGGTCACTTGCAGGATGCCGTCAAACTGTACGCTGAAGAATTTGAGATGCTGCTGGTGGTCGTCAACGCTCTGCTGCTGGGTGGGCATCGCCGTTTGAATGGCAAAACCGTGCTCCGCTGCTTTGCGCTGCAGCCACTCGATCTGTTCCTCAATTTTGTAGAGACCAATGCGTTTCCCCTTGTTGCCCTTCCCCGCGCTCAAGCGTTTGGTAGGGTTGGCACGCAAGCGAAAGGCAAGTCGTTGGCCAGCAGTGAGATCAATACCTACGCTCTTCGTAGCTGGATTGTTGGGCAGATCGAACAGATAGGTTGGCGGCAATGTTGACCAATCCGGTTGTCCCAGAGATTGCACCAGCAGAAGCACCTGTTGGGTCTGGGCGCGTTGTTCGACGCGGTAGAGCACCCGCTCTTGCTCCTTATCCAGATTATCCGGAAAGGCACTCATGATCGTCTTGTGGAGATCATGGGGTCGTGCCAGGTCGCGCTGGACGGCACGGTGGCGGGGATTGAGAATAAGTTGGGATAGGTACATGATTTACCTTGCCTTCACAATAGTTAACTTACTTCCAAAACAGGCGGGAATGAAGGAAGCACAGCAATTTCTATCTGTTGCTCTCGCATGTATAGCGGGCCAAATACTCGGTGGCTTCGCGAAAGAAGTACATGTCGACGACGGATACCGCGCTCTGTGCCGATACATTCAACAACGGACCGAACTTTGATACGACCTTCATCTCTTACCTCCGGGTTGTACCAAGGCCACTGCTCCAATGCATGATTCAAAGAATCATATTGTCCAATACCTTCATATGGGGGGCGGCTAGGCGGACAAGATTTACGACCAAGAAAGATGCTCCATACAGGATTCTGGAGGCTGAACGCAAGCTGCTCAATCATTTCTGTATTTGCTTGTACCACAATAAGAAATGAGGCGTTGTGTAAATAGGTTCGGTGGGATATCTCGGTATGAGGTTGACCATTCGACAACTTCGGCTTACCTTCGGCAGTCAATAACTGAGGTGTATTATATCCGCCACCAATCGTGTGGTAATCGACTAAGGGTGTTCCTTCTCGATCACAACGTACGGCGATTATAATTGCTTCAGATAAATCGTGTATCTGTCTATCACTGTTGATCCCAGATGCACAGGCAAGTAGCCCAACAATGCCTGATTTTGTCGGTTCTGTTGCACTGTCACGTACACTCCATTGCCCGCGCTCGCCCCACGATTGCAGAGGTGCTTCAAGACGAAGAAAAAGCGTATTCATTGATGACTGCTCCTTATGCTGGCAACTGGCTTGCTACCCACTTTTGTAACTCAGGTAGTGAATCCTTCTTTTCGGCTTCATCAATTATGTGGTCAAAGACGGCAAGATAAGATTGCTTTGTCGTAATGGCATAAGCTTTGCGTAGTCGGTTCATGTAGTCGTTTAGTACGGTGACCGAATTATCCAGCAGAGATTGGGTATGCGTCTCACGCACCGGTTTCGTAAATGCATTGGCATAGCTGATTGGCAGGTTTTTCTCACCCACTTCAAGTAGAATGAAATCCGGCAAATTGAAAGCGGCAAACGAATTTTGTTTTCCACTCGGTTGAGCCTGTGCAGCAGCTTCGAGCAGTGCCATGACAGCATCTTGCGCAACTGCTTTGTCATCGCCAAGATTCTTCACCAGTTCTTCCCAATGGATGTTGAGGTATTTGTAGTGAGTCGCGCTGTTGAATTCAATATCGCCGATCATACCAACACCGGTCTGTCCAGATATGTCATCAACGGCAGTGAAATAGTCAAATTCTGTTTCCACGGCATTCGTTGTTAGTGAATGGGCGACTTGCACGCTTGCCTGTACGTTTTCAAAAGCGGCAGAGGTTGTCATACGGCCAAACATGGCAATATCTACAGAGCGAGGAAGTTCATGTTGCAGTGCTTTTTCAAGATCAGCTATCTTCATTTTTATGAATTTATCTTTTCCTAATGCTGTTACCAATTCAATAAGTTTCTTTGCTAATGCTGGAACTTCGGCGTCGACATGCAGAAAAATTAGCTGACGGGTTTCTCCATCGACTCCCTGGCCGTTGCTGCCATCAGTTTTATCATCTTCGGATTTCTCGTTACCCTTCTTGCCTATTTCTGGAATTCGAGCTGTGATGATCTTTCTGATCTCGTCGTCGGTGCCCAATTTTTGTAGCTCTGCATCAATCAGCTGCGGTAACCGCTTCGTTCGTTCTGATAAACGACCTGCTTCCTTGAAGGCACTCTTGAAGGTTTCAGAATGGCGCATGTTGCGCTTGAGACATTGGCTGGAAATACGTCCACGTTTGACGCCGCCGAAGTAAGCACTTTTGGGCGCGCCTGAGTCATCGCGGTTCAAGTTGGAGGGGGCATAGTTCTGTAAGATATGAATTTGGATAAGCATCTCTAATACCTTTCGTTGATAGAAAATCTAGTACGAATTAGATTGTGGTTTTCTGTTCGTTCACTCTGCAAAATAGTCTCTTGCCCAACGCTTTTGAACATATTTATCTGCGTGTGACCAACCAAGTAGATCCTTTAGCAACTGTGTCCAGTTAATGGAAATCCGCCTGGAATGAAGTAATCGAACAGACTGTCGCAGATGAAACGGGAGTTGATATTTGTCTGCATCAAGAAGCACCTCGAATCGCCGATCCATCCCGCGGGCATTCTGGCTATCTCTGGCTCGTTTTAATGAGTGGCCGAAATTTTGAATTTCACCGTTATCAGCCAATGGAAAAAGTGTGGCAACCAAGAAGAAAATCTCCTCTTCATAAGGCGGCGTACCAAGCGGCAAAATTCGATAAAATGTACCAATGTGTCTTGCCTCGTTTAGTCGCTTTCCGGCATTCCGCTTTAGCCTTGCCCGCCCTCCCGGATCCAAGCCATTCAGATTTATGATAAATGCTTGAATTCGTTCATCGCGTTTGGTTATCTGCTCAGTCATCATTTATGCTCCTTTCCAATCCTTGCGTACTTTGTACAATGCCGCTCGACAGCGATTCTCGCCTTCCACGGATTGACGCAATGTGTGTGCACCTGTTCCAACTTGTTTTGCCGCGTCTTGAAACACTTTCAAACCGGTTGCAACGACGGTATCAAGCCAATCCGTCTCTTGTTGTTCACGTTGATCCACATTTACCAGCGTGATTACATATTGTCGAAAAGGCACAGTTAATTCTCGCCAGAACGCATCGACCATCTGTTGTTTCTGCTTTTTGTTGCGTTCATCTTTCCTGGAGCCACCGAACATCTGTCGGAAAGCAGTACTGATTTTCCCTGCGCATTCGGTGGCAAAGCTAATAGACTGTTGCACCAAATATCCAACTTCAGGATCACTCAATAACGTCGGAGGGACACTGAACCCAGTATCTATCCATTCGAATACTTTTGCATTGTCAATTCGTAAACCTATACAGCGGAATGGATGAGCGATCGTGCCATCCACAAGCCCGTACTCATCAATAAGATAACTAAGTTGCTTCAACACTGCAGGCCGCTGCGTACGTTGCTCTCGATCCTGCAAAAATAGTGAGGCGAATTCTCGCCAAAGTTGACGTCCATCAACCGGGCGCACTGGTGTTGGTAGTTTGGGCTTTTTGCTTTTGCTCTTTGGATCTGGTAGACGGTATGCCGCAAATGGATCGAACCAAAACGATGCATCCTTTGGACGGCTCTCACCCATTTGGAAGATCATCGTCCGCGCACCCCAGCTGTTTGATACTCCCGAAAGCGAAGGTGCCCCATTGATCTGAATCGGGTGAAAACGAATTCGCCGGGCAGGGAAGGTTAGGCTATGGAGATAACCAACACGGCTAATCTCAGCTTTCTCTAGTACGAAAGGATCACGCTTCCACCATACCAAATCAGTGGTTGTATTTCTGACATTCGGTTGTCGGGTTGAGATAATCAAAGATAGCACCAAACTTTCGAAGGTTGACTTACCTCCAGGAATGATGTAAATTGGCGGATCCCCATTTATGGAACGCTTGATGCCCTGACCTCCAGCTGTTGCAAATGCAGGAATTACTACCAACCCTTTGGCTAATTCCACTGCTGTTAAGCACAAATCTTTCTCATTGCCATGTTCATAGTGTGTTACGTACGAACCAGATGGTTTATTCGGCAATAAACTTGCTACAGTTTTGGGAACTGGCTTTTCACCTTTACTCCATTGAAGAGGCAAATCCGCGCTCTGCATAAACGGATAGTTTTCTGAGAAAAGATCAAAACGGTCAGCATAGGAAGCACCGAACTGTTCAAGCTTTTTAATGGCAAACTGTCCTTGCTTCCAAAGGATAACGATCTCTTCTTCATGCTGTGGGTCATAGATATCTTGCACAATTGCCGTAAGCAGTCGATGAATCCCCACAATTACCAGTGGTGAAGGATCATAAATATCCCGATACTTGTGCGCGTTGAGCAACAGATCGTAAATACTGGCGAGCATTGTGTCGCCATCTTCTGTCTCAACGGTTATCCACGGTTCAGTCCATAAATTAAAGGTAGGCTGTGTCAATTTTTCGCTCCTTTTTCAATAACAAGGCCAAGCAGCTCATCAAGACGAATACGCAGAAGTTTATGGTTCAATACAATATTGGTCTCCCCATTTTCCAACCATAGCGGCTTTACAGACTTTAGCAGCGTTGAAGACTTAAAGAGTCTTTCCGCTGGATCTGGAACTGTTTTGAAATATTGCACAACTTCATAGCGACTTACACGTATTGCCCGACAAAGCAAGCGTAACTCAACCTCGCGAGTTGGCTCTTCGTGCAACTCGACAAACTCATCAAGTGGAACAAGCCTTGCCTGTGTGGTATGGCGTTCAAGTGGTATGAGCGTAATGCTTTCAGCACCCAAACGTGTTTGGCCAACAATCCAAGCAGCACTATCTTCGTCCTCTACAAACTCTATTTTGTCGTTGGCACAAAAGGGACGGTCAGGTGTGGGATCCGGAAGTAAGCGAAGTTTGGCTTCTCCTTGCGCGTTCGTTTCAATCTTTTCTAGCTTTTCCCAGGCTTTGTAAAGCGGGTCGCCAATCACAGGTTTGGGCATGCTGTAAACAGCTTCAACCATTGGACGATAGTCAGTGGGAAGCACAATTGTCCTTTTGTCTTTGATTGTCAGCCAGCTTCTTTGTAGTATATATTCGTTGTAGAATCGATCTGCGCCGATTTTGAGCCACCTTGCATCCTCATCTAGTTCGCAATTTACATAAAGCCATGGATGCTCATGGCTCGGGGGTCGCGTTTCTTGATTCTTGTCATGCCTGTGCAATCGCCCCATGCGTTGCAGCAGTAGATCGATAGGTGCTAAATCCGAGACCATGACATCAAAATCGAGGTCAAGACTCTGTTCAAGAACCTGTGTACCGATCACAATGCTCTGGGAAGGTCTATCACCATCGGGGCCATAGCGTTTATCTAGAAGTTTCTCCCTATGCTGTCTTTCCTCTAATGGCAGCTGCGAATGAAGCAAGACTTTTTCAACTGTATCCGGCAGGGCATCAAAGAGCTTTTGTGCCCGTTCGACAGTATTGGAGATCCAACAAGCGTTGCCCCCAGAAATGATCTGCTCCATCAACCACATCGCTTTGGTGCTATGATCCTCATGTTGGATATGCAGTGGGATGCAACGGAACGGCCGATCAGGGTTATATGCCTGTGGTGTATCGCAGTGAACCGCCTCCTTACTACCAATCCAAAGACGTGGATAATCAATTCTATTGTCACAGTTTTCTTCTACACATTTTGCGGAGTCATGTGAACTGGAAATTTCATTCAATCCATATGCACGAACTAGCGCTTGACGGCGCTTTTTTGGCAAGGTTGCGGATAGAAGGATCACTGAACTCCCCAACGCAGAGAGCCATCGCAACATCTGTTCGATGATAGTTGTCATGTAAGTGTCATAGGCGTGAACCTCATCTAGAATAACCGTCTTCCCTGCCAGCCCGATCAGCCGTAATGCATTGTGTCTCACGTTCAGAGCCGCTAACTCTGCTTGGTCTATAGTCCCGACACCAAATGGTGCAAGTAACGCCCGTTTTTTTGGTGCAAACCACTCTAATGACGCCGGTTTCTCACCATCGCCTGGATTCAACGGTTCAATCCGTAGATCATCTTCGACTAAAAATGATTGCCCATGAATGAGCTTTACTTGTGTTGATACGCCCAACCGTTGCTGCAAATGCTGCTGAATACGCTTGAACATCTGATTACTAGTCGCAGTCGTTGGCAGCGCACAGTAGAATTCGTCTGTTCCGGTATGCAATGCGATTCGATGCGCCAATGTTAGCGCAGCTTCTGTCTTCCCCTCACCGGTTGGTGCCTCAATAATTGCAAGGCATGGTTTTTCTAAAAGTTTCTCTGGAATCGCATTGATGGCATCTTGCAGTGGTCGGGCAGGAAGACGATCTGGAAATAAATCCTGATATTTCGTTCCTCGGTTACTTAATACTGGCTCCAGGAATCCCGCATCTGCAACGACTTTTTGCGCTTGTGCTTTGCTATGTTGAACATAGGTCTGTAGTTCTGCCTCTGGCCGAGGCTTGAAATAACGACCATCTGAGCCAAGCCAATCACAGAGAATAGTAAATCCTGTTAGTGCCATAATGGCTGTTGAGACATTTTCCGGCTCTGGCCATGAAACAGGTTCAGAGTGGAGTAGCAGTGTTTTGAATAGGCGGTTTGTTTCAGCTCGTAACTCCCGCCACTCATCGGGCTCCTTAATCCCAATGCATAATTCACGTTTTATTTCGCCAGGGCTTTTATTACCAAATGCTCCATGATGTCCACCGATCATCTCCCGCCAAGCTCGTTCAAACCATGTCGGTAATTGGTAATCGGTGAATTCATTTTTCATATAATGGCGCCCCACATCCGTATGATACAATTTGTCTTTGACACGCCACTGACCAAAGTCAAACCCATCTTCTACTAGCCGCACTTTTTGTTCATCATTTTGTGCCTGAAATGGGACTGAGATCTTGCCGATATCATGCATGGCTATCATCCAAGGTAACCAATTCACTAATTCATCAGGATTAGCATTCAATGCACTGCTGAGCACACTGCGCCAGCGCGATGTGGAATGTAATAGTAGGCATTCAGCAACATAAGCAACATCCAACATATGAAATATTGCTGGATGAAAATCCTGTTCATGTTGGCCGGTTTTCCCCCAACATCGTAATAATTTATCCTGTAACTGTATCTGCGATGTGCCTTGAATATCATAGCGCTTCATAAGACGTTTTACGTCTGCTTTCATCACCTCCCGCAACTCCACTGGCTCCAACACCTCGACATCACTCCCCCAACTGCGCACCCACGGCACCATCTCGCGCCATTCTGCCACCGGCATCTCCCAGACGCGGCTGCCATCGGCGGCGGGGTCGGTCAGCGTGGCGTTGGGCCAGACGGTTTCGGTCAGCCGCGGGATGCCCCACTTGCGAAAGCGTAGACGCACAATGGTCGGCTCTTCGTCGGTGCTCCAGATACCCCAGGCATGTTGAAGAAAGTCATGCACATCAAAGTCAGTTGCCTGGCGAAAGCTGCCGCCGGTGATGACGACTTTGTCGATACGCGCGGTCTTGAAGCGGGCGATCTTGCCATGGTATTCGCTGTAGCCAATCAGATAGTTGCCGTCATTCCACATCGAGGGCTCAATGTGATAGGGGTGGACCACGTAGTCGCGGCGTACACCGTGGAGCTTGGTGTGGTAGATGCGCACCGGTGTCTGATCCAGCCAGCTCTGGACTAATTCGGCAAAGACTTGTCCCTGCTGTGCATCCTGCTCTTGCGCCTTCACCTCCCTCGCTGCGCGGATGAGGCCCTCTGCAAATGGTTTGCGCATGGCATTGGCCAACTTTCCAAGCGCCAGTTCGACATGCGCCTGACTGGTCTTCGTCTGCTGTTGGAGTCGTCTTGCACCGAGGTAGAGCGCGGCCATTTCCTGTGGGCTAAAATGAATGTAACGCATCTGATAATCTTTGCGAATGAAATACTTGCCGGGTAGTTCGATTGACTCTTGAATCGGAATTCCCAAGCCTTTAGTCGCATCGCCCATAAGCTTACGAATGCGCCAGACATTTGTCCGATCGGTATGAAGTTCCTCACCCATTTCATTGTCACTGTAGGGTTGTTCCAGATAGTGCAATAACATTTGATAGAGAAGTTCAAGGCGTTGATATTCGCCTTCCCGTTTAGCCATCCTGGTTTCCTTTCAACCTACCTGATTCTTGTTGCGAAGTTGACAACAGCATAGCATGCTCTGATCGCAAATAACGCCACAAATCGAAAAATTCGTTTTACACAATGTTACCGTCGCCATCCGAACCAGCTAAGTCGACCGGCATCATCTTCAGAGAGCATGTCGCCCCGATCTTCTAACTGTGACAGTGCGCGCATCATGCTCTTGTTGTCCATGCCCAATGCGCTTGCAATCGTGCCTGCCTTTTGGTCACCATGGTCCTGAATATAGGCGGTAATCTCATCCAATCGGTTATCACTACCTTTGCGTCCCATAACAAATCTCCTTGTCGAAAAGTTTGATTTGTTACAGGGTGCGGCTGGCTTGTTGCGAACTGCGCGACAAGCGCGCCAAATTGAAGAAATTTAGGTCTACTTTGTGTGGGCTGAGAATGGTATTGAGAGAGCGATGCAGTCTTGAGAGCCTATTCTGAAGTTCATTTGTGACGCCAGTCGCCTCACTGGCAGATCAGGTCGACGCAGAGAATTTACGAACAGCTACCTAGTATACCAATAGCTTGCTGGTTGTTCAACTACATTACGTTTAGCTACTGGGGCAGAGTAGATGGTCCCACAGGTGGTCGTAGTGGCTGATGCTTTTTCAATCTGGTGTGTTGTTTCAGGGTAGTGGTTTGCGATTCGCAATCCGATTGCAGCTGGAGGTGGTCCGGCTCGGATGCCAATGAAAAAGAGACCGCACCTGATGGCAGTCTCTCTCTTCTCTCGGTGTTAAGACTGGCAACTGTGCCAACGGCGTATCAAGCGGCTGGGGTTGTTTCAGCCTGTGGTGTTGTTTGGGGAAATCGTTTGTTGTTCACAACCAGTCTTCAGCTGGAGCTAGTAGCGCTGGGGAGCTAATCAAAGTTGTAGCCTATTCTCCAAAAACTGTATTAACCTGATGCTGAGCAGCCAGCGGCTGCTCATTCACAGTTCAGCCCTGGGTGGGGCAGGTAATGGTGATTCAGGTGCCGTGTCCGGGCTCGGAGCAATTTACGCAGTAGACTGCAACTGCGGCACCGTTTTTAGTTGCCCTGAAAATTTGCAACTACCAGAGGTGCTCACAGGTGTAAAGTCGCTTTGTCACAACCTAGCAAATCGAACAGTTTTCTGGTTCGGACGTGATTATTGCGACATTTTTTGTGACTTTCTTCACCGATTGGCACTTAATCCATTGCATTGAGCGCCAATCGACGAACAGTTTCGCAAGCAATATCCCGTAGTCAAACCTGATTATTATTGCCTCGTTTGCGATACTTTGGTGGCTTCTCTTTCAATTGCTAGTTTCAGCTATCCCAACCTGTTTCTCTCTGATAATTCGAAAGACATTGCCACATTTTAGTTCTTTCAGGTATGGACGAACCTCCTCTAGTGAAAATCAGGATATGATCATCGAGCGCGCCTACCTACCTGTGGCCGCAGTGATTCCTTATGCGGACTATATTGAACTGTTGAACGTCCTCCAGTGATTTCGACGAAAACGGCCGCAACAGTGAACACTATGCAGCGGGCGGCGGAATCATCCGCAATACACAACGGCCAGGTCACCGATATCCTACTATCGTTAGCTGGGCAATTTGTCAGCGGCCTTGCCGATACAGCTGACCGCGCCAAGGAGATCCTAGTAGCAGAGGTCAATCCAGTCAATGGTTTGAGTGTGCAGTAATGCCGGCGCTCGTAGACACCAGTACATTGCAAGGACTTTGATATCTTAACTTGAGTTGTCGTGAACTTCGGTCGTCCCTGCACCATCAACGAGTTTCCCACTCCCCGGCTCCGTACGTATAATCTCCTTCACCTGATCAAAATCCCGATCATAGCTGATGATCTCACCTAGCTTTTGCCGTTCCATGTGTGCGATGCTGAGACAATCTTCAAAGTCGATTGAGCGTTGTCCATAGAGTGCCAGTGCCCGCAAATATGTGCTGAGATGGGCAACCTTGAGACCGGGCAGGATAAGCAGCCGGGAGAGAGCAACCTTGATCTGCTGACGCGGCACCGCATAGTACTTGGACTCCAATACATAAACAACCTCGGCTAAAATCGATTCCGATGTGGTTAAACTCACCTGATTCTGCTCTGCTCGTTTGAAGAGCTGATAACAGGCCCGGTACTTCTCAGCGTTATCCTGTGTCAGATAGCGAATGAAAATATTGGTGTCGACAAATTGAGTGCTCACGCCTGTAGCTTGTGAAGTAACCGGTCGACTCGTTCTGTTTTCGCTTCTCGAATGATTTCCTGGGTGTCCTTGGGCTCGCCACGCGTTTGCACCGAGCCGGCCAGGTCTTCCAGTGTTGGGAGTTTCCCCGGAATCATTACCGCGTCCTCAGTGATGCGAAAGATCACCTTGTCCTGCGGATGCAGACCCAAGGTGCGTCGTACTTCGTCGGGCAGAGTGACGCGACCCTGTTGGTTGACTGAGCCAATGTAGTCCCCTACTCTGCGGCCGTCGTTACTGATTCGTGTGGTGGGTCCATCCATTTGATTTGATACTACATTGTGCACGGTGCATTGTCAATGGTTAGTTATGCGCGACATTTCGGTCACAGACGGTGTGGCAAGTACACTAGATCAACACGCAATTCGCACTGTCAAAAATACATCTCATAAAGGCCGTTATGTCATAGTTTCTATGCTATACTGTTGTCATGGAAACTTCACTTGTTTTACCCAATTCGCAGCACTCCCTCGCTCTAACTGATAAAGGTATCCCCACCCTCATCGTGCACGCTGGCGATCAGGCGGCCTATCGGTTCATCGAGTTCTTCACCGCCACCATCCACAACCCCAACACGCGGCGGGCCTATTATCGTGCGGTGCGCCAATTTTGTGGTTGGTGTGATAGTAGGCAGATCGAGTTAACGCAGCTCAACCCGGTGTTGGTTGCGGCGTATGTGCACGATCTGGAACAGTCGGTTTCGGCACCAACAGTCAAACAGCACTTGGCTGCGATCCGGATGTTATTTGACTACTTGGTAACGGGCCATATTTTGACGGTCAATCCAGCCGCAGCCGTCAAGGGCCCCAAGTATGTGATCAAGACTGGCAGAACGCCAGTGCTCACCGCAGCCGAAACTCGCCAATTACTAGATAGCATTGATATCACAACTTTGACCGGACTACGTGACCGAGCCCTGATTGGCATCATGGTCTTTAGTTTTGCTCGTGTGAGCGCCGTGGTGGGAATGAATGTGGGTGATTACTTCCAGAAGAGCAAACGATGGTGGTTCCGCCTACACGAAAAGGGTGGTAAATACCATGAGGTGCCGGCACATCATAAAGCAGAAGAGTACATTGACGAATATTTGGCCATTGCTGGCATTACCGATGAAAAGAAGGCTCCTCTCTTCCGGAGCGCCAATCGCCGGCGAATGCTTACTGACCGACGGTTGGATCGACGAGAAGTCTGGGGGATGATAAAACGCCGGGCGAAGCAGGCAGGTTTACCGGAGAATATCTGCTGTCATACGTTTCGGGCAACAGGAATCACAACCTACCTAGAAAATGGTGGAACCGTAGAGCGAGCGCAGCAAATCGCAGCGCATGAGTCTCCCCGCACAACAAAGCTATATGACCGCACACAAGATGATATCTCTTTGGAAGAAATTGAGCGCATTAGAATTTAGTCGTTTGGCTGTTTCTACTTTACTTTGTTCAAGGGAAATGCATAAGTTGGGACCTTTTTTTCCCCATAAAGTTTTGGAATTCCCCCCAAAAAAAGTGGTAAGGGAGATAAACCCCAAGACGACTAATGAATGAGTGGACCAATCAAGTAAACGGCGAAGCCTCCCCTCCCCCGAAGCAGTTAGCCGCCAGCCAAAGGGGAGATACAATCAGGCGAAACGCTGCTCGAACTGGGCAGGCGACAGGTAGCCAAGGTCGAGTGCAAGCGCTGCTGATTATAAAAGACTTCAATGTAGAAAAAGATATCGGTGCGAGCCTCGGCACGAGTTCGATAGCGTTTGCCATCGGTCCATCCTCGCTTCAAAGTAGCTTAGAGACTCTCGACGACCGCATTGTCATAGCAGTTGCCAGTCCGGCTCATGCTACACCGACACCCAGCTTGTGCCAGCGCCAACTGATACTCGACACTGGCATGCTGTGACCCGCGTCAGAGTATGCAGCAGACCTGGCGGTGGTCGGCGTTGGCTGACCGCCATTGACCAAGCATCCAACACCAGCATGGTTTCCAACGAATCGCCCATAGCCCAGCCGGCGATGCGGCGGGAAAAGAGATCGAGCAAAGTCGCGACATAGTGCCACCCTTTGTCCGTCCAGATGTAACTGATGTCACCGGCCTACTTCTGATTGGGCGCAGTTGCTTTGAACTCTTGCGCCAGCAGGTTGGGGGCCGCCGGTGCGTTGTGTCTACTATCGGTGGTCCGAACCGCACGCTTGCGTTTGCACCTACCTTGCAGACCAGCCTGACGCATCAGACGAGCAACCCATTTTCGTTACAGCGCTCGCCTTGGCGCAATGCTTTGACGACTAGTGGGCTGCCATAGCTCGCATGATGGATCTGCTCTACTTCGACCAACAGGCGTGCATGCTCCTGACTACGACGGCTGGGTGGGCGCTTGTCCCAGGCATAGTACCCGCTTACTGAGACATCGAGCACTGCGCACATGCGGCTGATGCAAAACTCACCTTGCTGCTCGGCTATGAACACATATGTCTCGGCCCAGGTGCCGAAAAAATGGCAATGGCTAGTTCCCGCTCAAGTTTGCGCACTTGCTCGTCACTCGCTCGCAGCCGTCCCTTCCCCCAACACGCTTCATCGCCATCGCGCTCGGCTGCTTTCACCCATTGTTTTAGCAGCCCTGTGCTCAAACCTAAGTCCCGTTCGATCTCAGCCATCCTCTTTCCGTGGATGTGATCCGATAAAGTGGACACCAAGATAGGGTATACTATGATCCAGGAGGTGTCCGATGGAACGACGAACGTATACAAAAGAATTTAAGCAAGAAGCGGTCGAATTGTCACATGAGAGCGAGAGTAGCATAGTCCAGGTTGCCCAGAACCTCGGGATACGGCCGGAACTGCTCTACCGATGGCGAGCAGAAGAGCGCCGGGAAGGCAATGACGCATTCCCTGGCAAAGGCAAAGTAAAGCCCAGCGAAGAAGAGGTGCACCGTTTGCGCCGTGAACTAGAAGAGGTGCGCAGAGAACGCGATATCTTAAAACATATAATGGCGTCAAGTTGGTATACTTGGATGAGGAGACAACTCATTGATGTGACCACTTGGCGGAGACCTCTGATTTTAAAATGGGAGCCTAGCATCCCTGGCTTTTAACTGACGGCTCCTGCTTGACTTCTGATAAGTAAGCTAGAACAGTCATTCTGGATGATGTTTTTGAAGCGTAGCAGGATGAATCTGCACAGATTGGTCACAGTCTATAGCAAAGGAGAGCTTATGTCTGTGCATGTGCGATTTACAGTTGCGATTGATCTGGCCAAGCGCTGTCATGTTGCCTGCATCCTCAATGCAACAACCGGTGTCGTCTGTGAGACGGTTCGTGTCCCAGTGACACAAGCGGGCTATGGCAAACTTGAGTCAAGACTCACTGCCTATTCCGAGCATCCAGATGAGTTCATGATTGGCTGTGAAGCCACTGGTCATTATGGTGAAACGCTTCTCCGGCGGTTGCAGAACCAGGGCTACCCCATCATCCGCATCAATCCTGCACAGGTTGTCCAGTTTCGTCGTGGTCTTGGGCGAAGAGCAAAAACAGATCGCCTTGATGCAGAAGCGATGGCGCTGCAATTAGCGGTCACTGACTTTGTCCCTGATCAACCAGTCAATGAAACACAGCAGAGTCTACAACGTTTAACTCGCTTGCGCCTCGACTTCGTAGCCGAGCAAAGTCGGTGGGTGAATCGTGTCCGAGCGCTTATCAATCAGATCTTTCCTGAGGTAGAACCATTTCTGAAAAAGATTACCTCAGCCACCACGTTAAAGCTGCTGGAACGCTATCCGTCTCGGCAGGCACTTGCCGATGTACCACTCCGGACACTCACCCAAGTGGTAGAGCGAGCCAGTCGTAAGAACAAAGGACGTGACTTTGCTCAACGTCTCAAGGCGGCAGCACAATCTTCGGTCGGCATTGAGGATAGATGCCTTGAGGCTGAACTGACACTGGTCGTTCGTCAGCTAATTGCACTTACGCATAGCATTCACGAAATGGAGCACGAAATTGCGCTTTGGACAGAGCGATATCTGCTCGAATATAGTGAAAACTTAAATTTAGATGAACCACTGACAATCAAGTCGTTCCCTTATGGCAGTTCTCTAGCTATCGGTACACTGCTTGCAGAGATGGGTTCGCTTGACCGCTTCTCTTCCGTGAAGCAGTTGTTGAGCTATTTTGGCTGGTGTCCAGAGACGAAGCAAAGTGGTGAGTCCCAAGCGTTACACGCACCGCTTTCGCGCCGGGGGAATCGGTTCGCCAGGCGCATTCTTTGGATGCTCTCGATTGGTGCCATCCGCTGGGTACCAGAATATCAGCGCTACTATCAACAGCGGATTGACGCAGGCAAAAACAAGATGAAAAGCATTATTGCTGTAGGACGCAAATACCTCTCGGTCGTTTATGCAATACTGCGCACGGGTCAATCATACGATTCAACTCGGTACCTACAGTATTCTGCCACAACATAATCAGTGACTTGACGTCAATATAGTAATTAAAAGCACTGAGCGTCTTTGCACGACCAACGAGTTGAAGTTCCAGTTCATCAATGAGCACCACAATCGGTACCCAGTGAAATTGATGTGCAAGACGCTGCGTCTCTCCTCAAGTGGCTACTATAGCTGGCGTCAGCGAGAAGCGAGTCATCGAGCCAAAATGGACCAACAGTTGCAGAGGCGCATTGGCCAGATTCACCGGGCAAGCCGAGGGCTCTACGGCAGTCCCAAGATTCACGAGCAACTTCGTCAGGAAGGCATGTGCTGTAGCCGCAAGCGAGTCATCCGACTCATGCGACAAGCAGGCATATCGTCCAGGCGTTGTCGCTGCTTCAAGCGCACGACTTGCCGAAATCCAGCCCATCCAGTTGCGCCAAATCAACTCAACCAGCACTTCAAGGTCGAACAACTCGACCAGGTTTGGCTAGCCGACATCACCTATGTGCCGACGGCTGAAGGCTGGTTGTATCTGGCCGTCGTCATGGATCTCTGCTCGCGACGCATTCTCGGCTGGGCCATGGCTGCACGCATGAGTACACGCTTGACCCGCTCTGCTCTGACAATGGCAATCTCGACCCGCAAAATCCTGCCTGCGCAAGTAACCCATCACTCAGACCGGGGCAGTCAGTACACCGGTGCTGACTACCAGGTACTACTTGCCAAAGCACAAATGCAGGTTAGTATGAGTGGCGTTGGCAACTGCTACGACAACGCACCCATGGAGAGCTTCTTCTCCTTACTCAAAACTGAATTGGTGCATCATGAACGCTACGCTTCCAGACGGGCGGCCAGGACAAGCATCTTTGACTACATCGAGGCTTTCTACAATCGCAAGCGGATCCATGGCGCTATCGACTACATGGCACCCGTCGTCTTTGAACAACAGTGGCAACGTACTACTTCTCGAACAGTCGTACCGAATCGTCTCTGTCTTTCCTTACTGTCCACTAAACCGGATCATTGACACCGCTTTGCCGTTACCCTTCGCCTGCTTCTCGCTTGAACTCCCCCTGTGTATTTCCGTCTAGTTTTACTCGTTTTACTTCCCCCTTTTGCTTCCAGTATACGGGGTTTAATTCACCCTCCACTGATTGGGGGAAGCCCAGCCGCGGCTTCGCTAGCCCTCTGCTTCACGCAGAAGATAGCCGACATGGCGCACGGTTTCAATCAGATCAGAATCTCCCAGTTTCTTGCGCAGTTGCCGTATATAAACATCTAGTACATTTGATTCCACTTCAGACTCATACCCCCAGACGCGATCCATCAACAGCGAGCGTGGCAGCACTTGGCGTGGATGACGGAGCAGAAATTCCAGCAAGTCCGACTCTTTCGCCGTCAGGCGGTTGGTGCAGTCGCCACATTTAACAATGCGCCGATCCAGGTGAAGTGTTACATCAGCAAAGGAGATTACATTGGCCGGTTGCTGTTCACCAAAACGTCGCAACAGGGCACGCATGCGTGCTAGCAATTCATCAAACTCAAAGGGTTTTGACAGGTAATCATCGGCACCGGCGTTCAACCCGGCAATACGGTCTGCAATTGCGTCGCATCTACTCAGCATCAAAATGGGTGTTTGTTCTCCGGCTTCCCGCAGTTGTTGGCAAAAGACCATGCCGTCCAGATCCGGCAACATCACATCCAGCAACATCAGATCGGGTCGATTCGCCACAATCGATTGACGACCGGTTTGGGCCGTGTGAACAACAGCAACAGAATAGTCTTCATAGGTGAGACTGCATTGCAGGAAATCCGCAAATTCAGGCTCGTCATCGACCACTAAAACACGAGGACGTGTTGTCATAGAATTCATCTCCCAATAAAACATAAGCCATTTACACAACGCTCCGCCAAAGCCAGATGATCGGTGTCAGCAGAGCAAACAGAAGCGGTTGGTGAATCAGGTAGAGTAGCAGCGAATGTTCTCCCAACCATTGCATAGGTTTGAACGGTGCAACAGGCAACGGCAGCGAATAGCGACGTTCGCCGTTAGAATAGAGCATGTTGCCCAAAAAGACACCCAATAGCACCACGCCAAACCACGGAATCAGCGGGAAATAGTCCACGTAGATGTGATTCACCGGTTGGATTCCCAACCAGAGCAGCCACGGCCCGCTAATGGTGATCTCGCTCAGCGCGCGGCCGAGCAACGAAAGACCGATCCAAAGTGCAAGGTTAGTCCAGCACAAGGTCAGAAATGGAAAGGCGAGCATGATTGCTATGCCAATAAACTGGAGAATGCCAAACTTGACAGCCGACGCCCAGCCAAAGAAGAGCCAAGTGCCAGCGGTAATGACTAATCCACAGCCGAAGACGCGCAGACCGCGCCGAAGCAGTAGCGTATAGATTGCGCGCTCGGTTTGCCCACGCTGGCGCAAGGCATTGATACTCAAGGTGAGCGAGACGCCAACCAGTACAATGAATGTACCTGCGGTGGCGCGCTGAAAATAGAACCAAAACGGGTTGCTGAAGATGGCGTCGGTTACCTGGAAGTAGTAGAGATCATACATCAGGTGGTAGATCACCATCATCACAATAGCAACGCCGCGCAGCGCGTCAACTTCCCATAGGCGAGTGCGTGCGTGACTCATCGTGTTTTCAGCCAATACTCAACATCTGAAAAATTTGCTCTGGGCTGGCATCATATGGAAAGGTTTCGTGCAGATCGCCATCATGATCAATCAGGTAGATAGCAGCAGTATGATCGACAAAATACTGGGCTTCACCTTCCATGCGCGCGCCATAAAAGGTGGAATTGAACGCGTTGACATACTGTCCCATCTTTTCTAACATATCGCAATCGGGATCAACGGTTACAGATACCACCGCCACCTCGGTTGCTCTATCACCGAGGCTCTTGTTCACTGTATTGAGATCAGCTAGAGTAATGGGACAAACATCGGGACAGAACGTATAGCCAAAGAAGACTATCGTGATTTTGTGCCGTGTGTCACTGAGACGAAACGCCATACCATCATGGTTTGTGCCGGCAATGTCATGCGCCTCCACAGGTGTATCAAACACAGTGCCATTGAGCTGTGGGCACGGTGTACAACTTGTTGTCAGTATCAGCATACACAAAATGAAACTATTCCAAATCTTGCTGGATTGCATCAGGTAAAGCCTCCTTCATCTCTGTTCAGAGGTTGATTGTTTGCGTGCCGAATCTGGTGGAGTTTTTTTGCGCCAAGGAGAGCCAGTCAAGAATAACAGCCAAATAGCGAGCGTTACCACTGCTGAGAGCCAAAGATACCTTGTTTCTAGTGGTTGCACGCCAAAAGTATAGCTACCACGTACAATGTGCTTATCTGTAGCCACAGCCATCCATTGCACAGTATAGGTACCGGGCTCCAAAGGGGGCAAGGTAGCAATGAGTTGCTCTGGGGTTGTTGGATTGACAGTTGTAACAACGTTTGGAATAGCCCGAAAACCAGGAGCAAAGAGCGTAACGCGGCTCAGCCGATCGTTCGGCTCACCAAATGTTAAGCGAATTTCCTGCGGTGACCTTGACAGTAGTGCGCCAGGAACAGGATCGGCAGTTAGCAAATCGGTATGTGCCCACACGGCTTTGGGCGATATGCCAAGCACAATCGGCAGCAACATCCCTATAAGGTTCCACCAACACTTCTTCTCAAAATCACGGATACTCACTGGGTTTCTCCACCAAGCAATGGTTCTAGCGCTACTGTCAATTCACGTGGTGACACCGGACCACCCAAACGCGCCGCCACCTGTCCGGCCTCGTCAAGTACATAAGTCCAAGGCTCACTGGTAAACCCCCACTCAATCATCGTATCATCCAAGACTAATTCGGGATTGAATTGCTTATAGACCTCAATGTGAATAAAGTTGGCGTGATCGCCTTGTTGTGTATAAACTTCCTTCACGCTGTTGAGCACCGGTGTGCAGACTGCCGTCTGACAAAATCCGGGGGTAGAGAAGACCACAACAGAAGGTCGCTCGCTGCTGATAGCTTCGGCAACTGTCATCTGGTAAAGGGCAGGGTTCGGGTCGATATCCGAAGTTAGTTTTTCAATCGCCGGCTCAGTGGCCAGAGTCCGATTGGTACTCGCCAAGGCGGCATCGCCAATCGCTGGTGCTTTAGGTTTATCCAGCACTTCGATGACAAATTGTGCTTCCACGACCTTGCCATTCGGCTCGACCACTTGTGCTAGTAGGCCCCAATTGCCCGCTGTCGCTATCTCTGGATAGACAATCCAGTAGGGGATGGCATAATCATTGTAACCCGTGGCCCAGAAAAACTCACCGGGCTGGGGCGGATTCTGCGTCAGGTCAAAGAGTGTCACTTTTACCTTTTGCGCATCCTTCACTCGATTCGGTCCGTCATACAGCACAAACGGTACGCGCGGCGTCCCCACAGCAAAATCGTCGCTCACCACGGCGACTTGCAGCGTTGGAATTACATCGTTGGTTAATGTCGGTAGTAACGCACCCGATGTCGTTGTTTGGTTTGGCTGCTCCTCTTTCCCACAGGCACTCAGGAGCAAAGGCAGGATAAGTAACCAACGTAGCCACTTGGCCTTCCCCGGCTGAAAACACGCTGCTTTTACCATAAAATTGATTCCTTACTTAGCGCAAGTCGCTATCTACCATCTTTACCAAGAAGCATCGGATTGAATTTTGCTGCTCAGTACAAGATAGAGAGCAATTCGGAGTACAAACACCTTTAAGACAACAGAAACAACAACTATCCGGTTATACTAGCTTTACCTCTGAGACGACCCACAATACTGATCAAAAGAATTAGCAAGATGCCACCTGTCACCATCATCCAATTGATTTGGCGTGGTGGTAGGACAGCGAACTCAAAGCCGACATCGCCTGCCCCTTTGGATCCTGTAACAGTGACATGGGCCTGCCACGTTCCAGACGTCGGCACTTCAAGATCCGTTTCGTAGTATTGCGGGAAAAGTGCTTGATCCCGCGTGGCGGTCTTCAAAAGTATTTGCTCCGGATTGGACACGGCTCGTAGTTTCAGTTGTACAGTCGCGTCAAGGACCGGCGTATCAAGTGTCGCACCGCTATCACTGGCCGCGGCGTTGCCATCCATTTCTACTACAGCTACGGTGAAGTGCATCTCGCCCACACGCGGTGAATCCGGTTGCGACCAGACGAACAGCCGATACGGCCCGACAGCTACGTCCGTTAAGCGGGGGGTGCCGCCGCCATGTGCCAACACCCCCCCTGGCCAACAATTGATCAACAACATTGTCAGCCAAATCAATTTGTGAAAACCTCGGCGCATTTTTCAGTAATCCATCGATATCATCGGCGATGGCGGTGGTAAGGGTTTGCCACCGCGTTGGTTTAATAAGCGTTGCATATACGTAATCTCACTTTGTTGGGACTGGATAATCGCGGTCGCTAACCGTATGACCTCAGCACGACCCGTCTGGCGCAAAGCAACTTCGGCCATCGCCACGCCTCCCTGGTGATGACGGATCATCAACTGCAAAAAAGAAATTTCAGCCTCCGCTAGCGGCAAGATCTGCAGGGTATTGACTTCCTGCTGCGTCGCCATCCCCATCATGGCGGCCTGGCCAGCCATGGGCGGCTGTGCGCCAGCCAACGGCAATCCCCAAACCGCCAGCCAACCCTGCATTTGGCCGATCTGCGCCTGTTGGCTTAATAGGATATCGAGCGCCAGTTGGCGTAGTTCAGCATCGGTGCTGCGTTCACGTACAAGCAATGCTATCTCCACGGCTTGCTCATGATGCGCTGCCATATCACGAGCGAAGATGACAGCTGGACTACCTTCATCCGGTGGACGGTTACGCCAGTAGAGCAAAGCCAGGATATTCACTATAATGAGTAAGCAAATGAGCCCCACCCAGAATAGGGGCTTGCGCTTGGTTGGCATAGCGTGGTCAGTTTGATGTGACAGGTGGGTTACTGTCATGAGGAAACCATCCTTTCTGGCTTAACCGATTGGCGCGCCGATACCGCCGCTACAGGTCGCGCCGGGTTCAAGGGTCTGTGGTCCTTGCATGTAGCGGGTGATAAAGGTAGACAACCGCTTATCAGTGGCGCGATCTACTTGTACTTGTACCCCCCAAGCACTAGCAACCACCGGCGACGGCAGATCCGGGTACGGGGAGAGTAGTAAATGACTACGGCCACTGGCTAGCTTATTCAAAGCTGCAACATCGTCAGCAGCTAACTCTGGGCGGTAGGTGATCCAGACGGCACCATGCTCTAGTGAATGCACTGCGTTTTCGCTACGAATTGGCTGATCATAGACGCCGCAATTTTGCCAAACCGGATCATGGGGGCCGCCAACCGAGGGAGTTTGTTCATAGGTCACTGGTTCGGTGGTATGCTCTTGTGCGGGCCTGCCATAGGTAAGGATCCCTTCAATGGCATCACTCTGCAACTGATTGGCGACGGCAATAATGACCAGAATGCCGATCACCGTTACCACTCCCGCGCCGATCCATGGTAGCGATTGATCAAATTTAGATTTTGTTGTTTTTGATGAACGTTTCGATATTTTCGACATTGTGATTTGTTAAACCTTCTTTTGAATTTGAGTAAGCTTGCGACTAAATCGACACATTTACCCACCGAGCGCGCTGCCGCGCATCTCCATTGGCAACAGAAACGTACTTCCGCTCGCTACGGCCAGCAAGATCAAAACAATTAGCCAGGGCAACGCTTCCAATAAAGCTGCCCACCGTTCTCGTTGGTTATTGCGCGCCGCAGTCAGGACCAGCGCCAGCGCCGCCAGGAGACCACCGTAGGTGATGATGCTCTGCAAGATCTGAATCGTCTCGACAGTTGGTACAAAGCGAGTGGCCACCTGCCAATTCGGTTCCCCCAGGATCGGCCACCCCAACGTTCGCTGGAAGAAAGTCTGAAAGGCCGGCACAATGGTCATCGCGCCGGTGAGAAAATGAAAAAGGTAGTGGGCAAACCAAATGGCAAAACCCAACGGCACAAAACTGTAGGCATAGCGCATGACTAGGCGGTGCAACGACTGCTCGACGTTACGCGTCCGGCTTGTTAAGCTGCGGCTGAGCCACGCCGCCCCATAGACCAACAACAACGGCCCTGCCACCGCGCCTCCCAGGTAGATCAAGCCCAATACAATGGCTTCGCTTTGGGTATGTAATAGAGCCGCCAATTGTTGCTCCAACACATAGACAGGTGGTGTCATGCCAAAGGCATTGCCCAGCCCCAAAAAGGCTGCAATTACAGCCAACCAAGCTAGATCCAGCCGATTGCGCCAGGTTTGGCGAAAGAGTTCATCGCCCGGTGCGCGTACCGCTAGCGCCACATTGTCATAGGGACAAGCTTTCACACAGTCGAGACAGAAGGTGCAATTGAGGTTGCTCTGGATCGTTGGCACAAAGAGTTCAAGCTGACAGCCTTGTTGGGTGACGCTGCCGTTGATACACTCGTGACCCTGGCAGTCTCGACAAACATCCGCGTTATGTGAGGTAATCTGGAGGGGACTAATTGTACTATAAAGAAAATTAAACGTACCTAATGGGCAGACATATAGACAGAAGCTATTACGCGTGAAAAAAGCTTCCAGCACAAAAGCTGTCATAAAATAGGCAACTGCCAGCCATGCTGTCCACCAAGGGGTGGCCCACAGGTCAAAAAGCTCATAGGCGTAGACGATGGCCAGCAGGCCGCCCAACGCCAGCCACTTGTTACGCAAGACTTGTGGCCATCGCCGTGTTGGTCGCCCAAGCCACTTTGCCATTTTGCGCGGTAGTACAAACGGGCAGGCGGCACAAAAGAGGTTCCCAGCCAATAAGAGTGCCAACACGACCAACCCCCGATAATGCACCCAAGCCGCCACCGTCGCTACATTCTTCGCTGCCAAGGGGCTGCCAAGCAGACCATCTACAACAATCGCCCCCGCCAGCGCAAAAAGTAGGAGTTGGGCAGCAGTGCGGTTGTGTTTCCACCGTAAGTAGGAACCGAGCAGCGGCCAGCCCATCAGATCGATCCGCACACGCTCTTTCTGAACAAACGTCGTCATTCTCCACTCACTTTCTCCTGGGCATCCGCTAACGGTTGATCGTTGTCATCATCAGCAACCCTTTCCTGACCTATTTCGGCGTTGTACTCATCGCTACCCGTGTCTCTGGGTGAACGTAACAGGAGCCACCCCATCATGATCGGGATAATGGCGATTACACCCCACAACCACCAGGCGATCCCCAACATCCTGCCAGATGTGACCGTTTTTATCGTATCCTCTGCGCTTTCTGCCGAATTGTTCTGAGCAAGAGGTGAGACCAACGCCGGCAAGGGACTATTTTGTTGGCGGGCAAGCTGTACATTTTGCGCAAAGACCGTCGCCGTAGCTGCCGGATCTAAGGTTGCGTCAACCTCAGTCGGTTGTGCTATGCTTGCTGCCGCTACCTTGACCGGTACAGTAACCTCAAACGAGCGGTCGCCCCCTTCAACTACAAAGCGGAATTGCCACTCCCCGGCTCGTTCCAAGGGAATGTTCGCTGAATAATCACCCGGATAGATCGCCGGGTCAATCGCCAACTTGACACCATCGCCAGGCGGAACTGCATCTGGCCCCATCATATATAGCGTTACCTGCAAATCATTAACTGGTTCGTAATTGATGATGTTATAGACTAGCAGTGTGATAGTGGCTTCACCGGTTGTCACAGGATACGGGTTAATCGACGCTAGCCACTCAAAGTGACTCGAAAAGCCGCTGTCAATGATCACACCACCATGGGCGCGCACGCGTTGCTGCATGACGAATGTAGCCAGCAGAAGCGCAGCATAGCAGATAAGGCGTATAGACCGGTAAAGGGATCGGTTGGGTTTCAATTGTTCTCCATTACTATCACTTCTATATGTGTACTTTCATACGAATCCGAAACTGCCCCTGCACAGTTTGTGTTCCCGGCAACCCAGTAGAGACGATGAATGTCTGCACGGCTTTTTCGCCTTTATACAAGACGATCCGCTGCTCATTCAAATCTACATCAATCCACCTTTCCGTAGTGGTTGGAAACGTTGCATATTGATGATAGTCATAGGTTTGCGGAGATACCGATCGAGGTCCATAACGCGGCGGCACAGGCCAGCTTATATCTGTAAACTTACTTGCGGGCGACTGCTGCTCAAATTTAGCAAAAACGGTTTGTGGAAGGGTAAGCATTTTCAGGAAGATGATGCCCGCAACATGAAAAAGTAAGCACGGCATAAGTTCATGCTGTCGCCCTTAATTTATACACATCAAATTGTCTATGTGATATAGAAAGATAACTTTACGATAGGCAAATAGCTATACTACCAGCCAAATACCACATCGTTCACTAAGTTGGAGGGCATGCAGATATAGCGTCCCCCAGGTGGGGAACGCGATTATGCAAACCGAGGAGGCGGTTTGATCGTGTCGAGGATAATTGAAGTAGGAAGAAGGACGGTTAAAGCAGCAACAAACGTTAAGATTACCACAGCCGATCCGCCTACAAGCGGAAAAGCAATAGTTGGTTGACAGTAGAGATGTTCATGCTCACTGTAGCTATTCATGTGTGACACACAAATGTCTGTGTGGATTGGCGTCACTGCATCGCATTCGGCAGTAACAGTAAATGTGATGAGCACAAAAAGCAATTGTGTCATCACTAGCAGATACTGAACTGAGCTACTGTTAGTGATCGCAGGACGAAGTAAGCTTGAATCTAGCATAAGTGAACGGTACCATTTAGCGTCGGGAAGGCCAATTATGTAGCAATGTTGGCAATATCAAAGAAGACATTGCAGAAAAGGCAACTGTTTTGTCATTTATTCAAAGTAAGTGGTCAGGAACGCGAACAGCGCAAATCCACACACCAATACAACCGTTGCTAACCGTCCCTCTTCCAAGCCAGCTTCAGATAAGGACTCATGAGCTGAAACAACCATCTCTTCAACGGCGATGGCGATGAGAATACCAGACGCAAAAGCTAGCAAACCAAACTTCAAAAGGTCAGGCTGGCCACGCACGGCCCAGAAACCAATCGTCGCACCCAGAAAAATTGGTAGGGCAAAAGATGCTGATAAGAACAGCCGCCGTTGCCGCGGAATATTGGCATCTTTCAGAGTTGCAATCGTTGCAAATCCTTCAGGTATATCGGCTGGTACTTGCCCCAACGCCAAGAGAAATCCCAAACCAAAGTTGACCGTAGACCCGGCACCAATAATCAGTCCGTCAGTAAATAAATCAATGGAGGTGCCCAGAAAAATCATCCAAGGCTTTGTATTGTTATCGTCAGCTGCGCGTTTACGCTGGACCAACCCTACGAGTTGATCAAGGAGAACAGCAAAACCACCACCAGCGACGAAAGCAAGAATCACTATCCAGTTCTGGTCAACTTGCAATGCTTGCGGCATCAGTTCAATGCTCACAACAGCTAGGACGATTCCGGCAGCCAGATGCAAGGCCAAATTGAGAAGGCGTGCTGAAACTGTAAAGAGTTCGGCGAGCAGACCACCAGCAAAGTTACCAATTGCGGGCATCAAGGTTAGTGCTAGTGCAATCAAATATTCAGGCATCTCTCCCACTACTTTGACTAAGCGTTATCTTTAAAACCAACGGCGTACTTGCTTACGATAGGCTTCATAGTCATCGCCATGTAGTTGCTCTAAATGTTCTTCTTCCAAACGCACCTGAATTTGCATGAGCACGATACCAAGGACACAAGTTACGAGGGTCACTGCATTGGGTATGACCAACAGCAGCCCTATAAGCACCACTTGCATGCCGAGAAAATTGGGTTGCGTGAGCGTGCAAATATGCCATGGCGTATCAGTGCAGTTGGCGTATCGTTGTCAATCCCAATACGCCAACTGTCGCCCATCTGCACCTGTGCAATCAGCACCCAAATCAAGGCGATCCATAACAAGAGCCAGCCACCCAACACTAGTGCTGGGTGGATCAGCCAAGTGTTCAGTACAAGATGCGTATAGAGTAAATCGGAAAATGCATAGGTACAAACCACCACAAAGACGCCCCCATTAATCAGACGAAAGAGTCGGCCGATGAAATCGTGGTCGCTTTCACTGTTGCTCAACTTATATGGATTTACACCGGTGTGCCGCCAAACCACATAGATCGCCAGACAAAGGCTGTGCCAAAGAATAGTGTTATGTAGATAAGCAGTATGTATTTGAGTATATACAATGAAGTTATCAAGAGCAGATGTAGTTAGCAAACCTGATTAGTAGTACGAACATTACCTTCGCTTCCCAATTTTCCGATCACGATGCGATAGACACGCTAGAATCATAAAAGAAACTTATTCACAGCCCAGACGCACTCACCATGTGTGCCACTGTTACATCTCCATCCTTACAATATTCCACACTTTACGGCGATCGACCATAATAGTAGCAAAGACAAAAACTGAGTTCAGTCGAATATTAGCTATTACACACATGAGCTAGAACAAATTTAATACCCAAAAGACAATCAGCGCCAGGTAGAGCAGGTAAATTCCATCCAGCAGCAGCACCTGCCAGCGCTTGAATCCGTCTTGCTCTGCTCCCCAGTGAATCAGGATGGCATACGCCAGCGGCATAAGGGCGACGAAGATGAGATTGACGCTGAAGAGTTGCAGGTCGTCCACGGGCACGGCGACGAGGGCTAGGGGCAGAAAGGCCACCGACATGGTCACGGCGTGGTCGCCGATGACGCTGCTTGTCGCCGCAGTGACCTGCCCGCTGCGCGTAACGCTCCTCACGGCAAAAATTTCGGGCAGCGCCGCCATGGGCGCTGTGATAAAGAGCCCACCGATAATTTCGGAGATGCCAAAGGCCGATACAAGATTTTCCGTGGAGCGCACAGTGAAATATGCCCCCACCGCCAGCGCAACTACACCCGCCACGGCCAACCCAACTTCCTTGCGGCTCCACGACACGTCGCTGCGTTCTTCGCGGCCACGCAGCAGCGCCTGTGCCAGATAGAGCAGGTAAGCGCCTAACATAATCCAGCCATCGACGGGCTGTAGGCCGCGCCAGGCTGCCGGCACAGTGAGCAGCGCCACCAGCCCCACCAGCAATAAATAGGGCGCGGCTTGCACAAAGATGGCATCGCGCCGAATGCGCAGCAGGTTTTCCTCCAGATGATGCTGGTGATGGGGGTGATCGCCCTGCTCTTTCCCGTCAACCTCATCACCTAGGGTCCGCTTGCGCGTGGCCCAGTAAGCCACCGTTACTACGAGCGGAATCGCCAGCACATTTGACCCCAGCATCGTGCCCAGCCCGATATTCGACACGCCACGCACGGCGCTGGTAACGTTGATGCCGATTTCGGGGCTGGCTGCAGCCAAACCGACAAAGGCTGCGCCCGCCACTTCGGAAAAGCCCCACGTGCTGCGCAGCTTCTTCAGCGGCTCGGCCAGGTGCTCGGCTCCCCATTGCGCTGCCCACAGCGCAATGACCAATACCCCTGCCCACAACCAGGTCCCGCCGCTCATCCCACTATTGGCACCATTGCTCTCCTGAGCACCGGCTCCCCCGCTACAGGCAGTCAATATTACGGTGCCAATCGCTACAAAGAACAAGCACTTTCTCATATTCAGCCTTCCAGCAACGTCTTCAAATCACTCTCGATGTCATCTGCACTGGCATCGTGGGGAAAGAACAGCTGAAATGTCCCCTCCGGCCCGACAACGTAGACGCCGCCCGTGTGGTCGACAAAGTAACTTTCGGAATCGATTTCCTCACCTTCTGATGCACCGCGAATTTCCGAGAAGACGCCATAAGCAGCTTTAACCATCTCTAAAGTCTCCTCTTCAGGAATATACAGACCGGTAAATTCTTCATTAAAGGCTTGGAGATAGCTATCCATGCGTTCGGGCGTGTCACGTTCCGGGTCGAGCGTGACGAAGACAACGTTGACTCTCTCCTGCTGGGATTCACTCAAATCTTTATAGGCGGCAGCAAGTGTTGCAAGCGTGAGAGGGCAAATGTCTGGGCAGGATGTATAGCCAAAATTGACCAGCACATACTCTCCCCTCAGTTCGCTCATGTCAAACTGTACGCCATCGTCACTCTGAGCAGCAATAGGAAGCGCGGGATTGTCACCTTCCAACACCACGCCGTTAAAGGGTGAATCTTCTTCACCGATGACCACATCGCGCGCCGCAGCCGGTTCTTCCTCTTGGTCAGCAGCTACTGGCGCAGTGCTTTCTTGCACAACCTCGTCCTGTACTGATTCCGCTTGGGGTGTGCCACCACCGCAGGCCACAAGCACTGTCGTCCCCAAAAGCAAAGCAGCCATTTGCCACGTCAAGAAATAGCGCTGGAGAGATTCTGTCGTTCTTTTCATATTCATGATGGGAATATCGTCCTTAATCTGTCATCGAAACTTACGGAAAAAGCAGCGTCCATTGCCGCTTTACACCGTCAAGCATCAGAACAACAGTAAAGTTCCGCTACTTTGCCAATTTTAGGATTCTAAACGCGCCGAGTGTGACCACGACAAACACGATAGCCCCGATCACCAGGTCCGGAATGGCGGAATCCAGCCAGTTTACCAGCAGACCCGCCGTGATCACGCCCAGATTGATGATGACGTCGTTGCTGGTGAAGATCATGGTCGCCTGCATATGTACCTCGCGGTTTTTCGAGCGTTGCAGCAGGTACAGGCAGAAAACATTTGCCAGCAGCGCCAGCAGCGAGACGACGATCATGGTGCGAAAATCGGGGAACGTCTCGCCACCGATAAATCGACGCATCACTTCGAGCAAGCCAATAATGGCCAGAGAGAGTTGGAAATAGCCGCTGGCTCTGGCAACTGTCTGCTTTCTACTCAGGGCAGCGCCAACGGCGAAGAGGCTCAATCCGTAGACGATGGCATCGGCTAGCATGTCCAGGCTGTCGGCGACCAAGCCCATTGAGCCTGAAATCAAGCCATACGTCACTTCGATGACAAAAAAGGAGAAGTTAATCAGCAGCACCGTCCACAATAGTCTGCTCTGTGTTTGGCTATCGTCCAGGCCCGCTGCCTCCGCCTGCTCTGTGTTAAGCAGTTGCGAGTTGAGGTCCAGCGACTGAATGGCTTGTCCAATCGGCTCGCTTTTGCCTTCGTGATAGACCGCAACGCTGCGTGCGGGCAAATCAAAATCGAGGCGGCGCACCGTGTCGAACTCACTTAGCTTCATCCGCACAAGATTTTCTTCTGCGGCACAGTCCATCTGCGCAATACGAAACACTGACTTCTGCATAAATCGTTTCCTCAGCTGCCTTTTTGTAATTGCCCTACAACAATTCGATAGACTTTGCGGAATTCGTAAAATGCAACCCGCTCACAGCCCACTGCCATTAGCCAATTATGCCACTGTGTTCGCGTGGAATAGGCGTTGGCGACGCGCTCTGTGCTGGTTAGGCAGCCGATGTGCCCGCCGGGACGCAGTACGTTTGCCATGTTGCTTAATACCCGCTGCTTCTCCTGCACAGGTGAATGCAGCAACATAAAGCTTGTCGTCGCCACGGTGAACTGCTTCGTCGCCAGCGATAGCAGGCGGGCGTCGGCGAGCGCAATAACCGCGGCGTTGGATTTGCGCCGCAGTTGGGCAAGCATCTTGGGCGAAAGGTCGATACCCAGGCTCCAGGTTACTTGTGGTTGTGCGGCCAGTAGGACTTTGCCTGTGCCCGTGGCAACGTCCAGCAGCCGGTCATCGCTCGCCAAATGGAGTCGGTTGAGCAACTCGCCAATGGCGAGATCGTAATCGGGCATCAGCACCTCTGCCCCAGCATCATAAAGCCCTGCAATGGTTCGGTAAAAGGGCATCACCACCGAGTAGGGCAGCCAGTTGTCGATTTGTACTGAGCGCAGGTAAAGCGTCTGAATATCAATCGTCATGGCATCCCCCATCGAGCGGCGTGACCGATATGCTGCTAAAGCCAGCGGCGCACCTGCTGCTGATATATACTGTATTTCTGCCCGTGCATCTGGCTTAGGTGGTCTTCCTCCAGGCGGACCTGAATCTGAATGAGCGCCACACCTAGAATACAGGTCGTGAGGGTCACCGCATTGGGCAAGACTAGCAACAGCCCCAGCAGCATGAGCTGCATGCCCAGAAAAATCGGATTGCGCGAGAGCGCAAATACGCCGTGCTGCACCAGCGCCGTTTCAACTTCGGCATCGATCCCTATGCGCCAGCTATCCCCCATTTGCGCTTGTGCAATCAGCACCCAGATCAGAGCAATAGCCAGAAACACCAACCCGACAAGAACCAGCACCGGATGAATCAGCCAAGAGATAGGCGTCAGAAATTGGTAGAGAGGCGGTGAGAATGCATAGACAGCGCAGACCACCAACACGGCTAAAATCGTCCCGCGGAAGAGGCGACCAATGAAGTCATGTGCGCTATCGCTGTCTCCAAGCTTGTACGGATTGACGCCTGTTCGTCGCCAGACGAGATACGACCGCCAGAAGAAAGCAGCCATCAGGAACGTCACCATATAAACCGGCAAAAAATATCTAAGCATCTTATTTCACCCGCTATCTTCAGCCCATCTACTGGACGCCCTTAAGCTTGCACCCAGGCCAGCGCCGCTTCACGTTCAGCCCAATCAAACTGCCGGGCTTCCTCGGTGGGAATCGGCCAAAATTGACCGACTAAATCCAGCGCACCGGCTACCCATTCCGCCCAGTCTTGATTGGACACGATTGCCGCCCGTTGCAGGGTGACCTCGCAGCTGTGTATGAAATCAAACTGCACGTCTTTCAACAGTGCCTGAAACGAAACCCGGTTGAAGTCCTGCAGCTCGCAGTACCAGCGCAGCGATTCGTGTGTCTCTACTTCCCGCTCCAGCTGGGAGAGAAATGTCTCGTACTCTTCGGCGGTCACGTTGCCGCTCAACCGAGTGGCAATCAAATTGTCTTGCGTTTGTGGAAGTGTCTCAATTATCAGTCTCTCCCTGTGTTTCACTCTACGCATTACTTTTATACGCCAAGAGTCGTAAGGCGTTGCCGACGACCAGAATCGTACTGCCCTCGTGCAGGATGACCGCGCCACTCAGGCCCACCACACCAATTACCGAACTGGCAATCAGCAGCGCAATCACGCCCAGCGAGATAGCCAGATTTTGCTTGATGATGGCACGGCTGGCGCGGCTGAGGCCGACGGCAAAGGGCAGCTTGCCTATATCGTCTGCCATGAGCGCAACGTCGGCTGTTTCCAACGCGACCGCTGTGCCGGCACCGCCCATGGCAATGCCCACCGTCGCCGTAGCAAGGGCAGGGGCATCGTTGACGCCGTCACCGGCCATCGCAATCGAGCCGTGCTCTTGTTCCAACTTCTTAATGGCGCTAAGCTTGTCCTCCGGCAGCAGTCCCGCCCGCACGTCGGTGACGCCAACCTGCTGGCCGATTTGCTGCGCCACGTCGTCGTTGTCGCCGGTGAGCATCACCAGCTTTTTGACGCCCAGGTCGAGCAGCCGCTGCAAGTTTTCGCGCACGCCTTCACGGGGCTGGTCGGCCAAACCCAATACGCCCAAAAATTTGCCGCCCTGACTGACGGCCATGGTTGTGCGCCCGCTCTGTTCCAAGCGCTCTACCGTCTGCACAATCGCCTCATCCAGCGGATGCCCCTCTGTCTCCCGGAACAGCTTGAGCGAGCCGATCAGCACCGGCTGCCTATCCACGCGACTGCGCACGCCGCGACCGGTCACGTTCTCCAGCCCGTCCGCCACGGGCATTTCAATGTCGCGCTCCTGTGCGCTGCGCACCACGGCCAGCGCCAGCGGATGGTTCGACTGCTGCTCGACCGCTCCGGCAACGGCCAACAATTCCGTGTCCGATACGCCCTCAGCAGGAACAACATCCGTCACCTGGAAGCGACCTTCGGTGAGCGTGCCCGTTTTGTCGAAGGCCATCACGTTAAGCGAACCGAGATTTTCCAGATGCACACCGCCTTTGATCAGCACGCCATTGCGCGCGGCCTGACCAATTCCTGCCAACACAGCCGCAGGGGTGCCGATGGCCAAGGCGCACGGTGAAGCTGCGACCAGCAGCAACATGGCGCGGTAGAAGCTGTTACTCCAAACCATCCAACCAAGTAACGGCGGCACGATGGCGACTAGTGCGGTAAAAATCAGCACAGCGGGCACGAACCAGCGGGTGAAGCGCTGGGTAAACTGCTGGGTAGGGCTTTGCTGGCTCTGCGCTTCCTGCACCATCTGCATCACGCGACTAAGGGTATTATCCCGTGCCAGCTTGGTCACGCGTACATCAAGCGCGGCATCTTGGTTGATGGTTCCGGCAAAAACGTCATCACCCTGCTCTTTTTCAACAGGCACGCTTTCCCCCGTCACCGGTGCTTGGTCGATGCTACTTTGGCCGGCAATCACCTCGCCATCCACCGGTAGCCGATCTCCAGGGCGCACTAGCACCACATCATCCACCTGTAACTGGTCGACTGGCACTTCTTCGATGCGGTCACCTTGCTTACGCCGTGCAGTTTTCGGCATCAGTTCGCCCAATGCATTCACAGCATTACGCGCACGGTCCAGTGCATAATGTTCGCCGGCATGACCAAGCGCAAAGAGAAAGAGCAGAAAAGCACCCTCTGCCCACTCACCGAGGATTGCGGCACCAGTTGCCGCGGCCAGCATGAGCACATCCGTATCAAATTGGCCACGTAGCAGGCCAGGAATAGCATGGGTAGCTACATCATAGCCGCCGGCGATATAGGCCAGTAAGTAGAACCCAATTGCTATCCACTCCGGCAAGCCAAAGAAACGTTCACCTAGGAAGCCAATCAGCAAAAAGAGTCCTGCTAGGCCGACAAGGAGCAATGGAAAACGTTCCTGCATCCAGTGCGGTAGAAAGATCGGTGCACTGCCGTGGTCGTGTCCAGCATGGCCTTCATCTTCCCGTTTCCCCCCGGCATCTGACGCTGATTTTTCTGAAGTCAACCCCAACACTTTGAAGCCCATCCTACGAATTACCTGTTCGATATGGGGCCGCGTCAACACCTCACTATCATAGGCGACAAAAGCCAACCCAACAGCATAATTGACCTGTGCATGCAACATGCCGGGCAGGCTTTCCAGTGTTTGCGTTAATGTGTCAGCAACGTCGGCTGCGTCCATACGCGCCAGGGGAATTTGTTCATGACGGTAACGGTCAGTGATCTGCACATCGGCATCCTGGGCCAATCGTTTCACGGCGCGCATCGGCAACAAATTGGGATCATAATGGAGGCACAACTGTGCTGTACCGTCATTACGGACAATGTGCGCCTGTTTAATACCTTTGATAGTTGCCAGACGGTCGGTTAACAAATGAATACACTGATCGCGTTCGTCAATTACCGGCAGAATTAGCGGTAAATCTAGTTGAAGTTCATTCATGGTCTTGCTCCTTGCTCATACACGCCAAAAGTAGATTACAGTCTATCCATGCCGTGATTTGCCAATCGCCAACACATTCCGCTAATGGCACAGTCAGTGTAAAACAGCCAAACAGCGGGCATGCTGGAACGACAAGCTGATGTTTGATAGATATTTTGGGCAAAAGGGTGTCGTTACAGATGAATGCCAAAGCAGATGCGGCAAATCCGTAGAATCAGACTAGCGAGGAAATGGGTGGTGGTGGGGTTGGGGGTGCGATGCAATATCGGAACAAAATTGAAGGTAATAGGCAAGGAATCAGCGCAGTGCGTGGTTTGACGAGCCCAGTTGTGGAGCTGAGCAGAAAGTTGCCATGCAAATCAATCGTAACCGCTGAATCGAGCGAAAAATTACTTACATCTGCCAAAAAATGGCCAACAAATGCTATAAGAACCAAGAATAAACAGAGCGTGATAATCTGTCTGTAATGAGTGCAAATCCACTTACCCATGTTGTACATGCTCCACACCACAACGAAACAGCTCAGCTACATGGTTATCATCCAACATGTAGAAGACATACCGCCCATTTTTGCGCGTGCGCACTAAACGCATTTGGCGCAAGATGCGAAGATGGTGGGAAACCGCCGATTCACTAATACCAACTACAGCTGCAAGGGCACCGACATGCATTTCATCACCAGTCAAAGCGGCAATAATGCGCACACGGCTGGCGTCGGCCAAGGTTGCAAAGAGTTCTGCTACCCTGGTCGCTGATGTCTCGTCTATAGTTGTATCAACGGCTGGATTATAATTCATTTCCATAATTTTATACATGAACAACTATGCAGTTAAATGCCAACTATAGTGCCTTAAATTTAACTTGTCAAATCGCTATCTGCTTGATCAAGCAGATAGATTCTGAGTATCATGGGCGATATAGTTGGACAGAAATGGTAAGAGCCTCTATACCGGGGTGTTGGTCAGCGGCGGCATAGAAGGCAACGATTCAATGATACATACCTACCATGAACTAGTCTTCAGTTCAGCGGGTGCGGAGATGGAGGAGATCAGTACAGTTTGCGTCGGCAAGCGGCAGATTTTTACTCATGGTTAAAGTTCCCTCTTCCGATCAGCACTCGCCTTTGCATGCCTCCTTTGTCGTAGCCACTTCAAGCCAAAATAGCCGAGGATGAGTGCATCCAGCAGATACTCAAAAATGATGAACAAGTAGCCATAGGAATCTGCTTCCCAGTAGCTGACCGGACTTTGGAATCGATATGTCCAGTTGATGGGGAAGAAGAGCAATGGGCCATCGCTGCTATGAGTAAGGATGTCGATAACGGTGTGAATTTGCGTGCTAATCGCCAGCCAAAAGAGCATCAGTCCCCATCGTTTTCCACTTCGCCAGAGCCACCAACCAATCCCGATCAGCAACGTGTTGATGATCAGCGAGTGGAAAAAATTGTGGCTGATGATCCAGAGTGGATCATCGAAAAAAAGGTCGAAATGCAAATACTCCATAATTTGCATGGCTGTTGCACCCCTGCCGACGCCGGGTAGTGGTGCAACGTAGAGAAAGTAGAGCTCGCCAAAAATCGTCAGTAGCCAGAATGGGACATCGGGCAGCACCGAGCCGACTAACAACGCCCGCGCATGGAGCGGAATTGAGTTACTCCGCTTGTATTTATCGGCCCCAAAGGCCGTAATCAGGAAGTGTGACTGTGTTTGCATTTTAATCCTATTACTTTATGTGCTCATCACACTGCGGTGCAGCCACACCATAGATGAGCGGCAGAAAGGGAAGCTGCTTTCTCTGCATATCAACGATCACGAATCCCGCTGCCTGCATGTTCTCTGCCGTTCGCCGGTTGAGATGGCAGCCAGCGCCCAGCCTTCGCCAGGCTGGTGTGAGGAGATCCTGCACACGTGCACCCCATGCTCTTGTTGACCGCACATGTTCCAGAAAACGGAGAGTTCCACCCGACTTGAGCACCCGCTTCATTTCGGCGAAGGCGGCGGCTTGATCGACCACGGTACAGAGGACGAGTGTAATGACGATGGTATCAAAGCAACGGTCAGCAAAAGGGAGCCTCTCCGCCGGGCAGCGGCAAAATTCAACACCACGGCCCAATCGGGCTGTCTCCTGTGCTGCCAGTTCAAGCATATAAGGATCCGGCTCGATCGCAACGATCGGTTCCGTCGCCCTTCGATAATAACGAAAATTGGCACCGGTCCCCACGCCGATCTCCAGAATCTGTCCTGTCGCCTCGCCTGCGATATGTCTGCGGATCTGGCCCAGCAGCATTTGTTCCGGCACGCTGAGCAGCCAATCGTAGGTAGCGGCAAACCAGGGATGTTCTTTGATCTGGGGGAAAGCGTCTGCGGTTTTCTCCTGGGCGTGCTGCACAGAGTCTATCAATGTTTTCTCCTTTCATTCAGCCTTACACAACGTAACGGTCCCAGCCGCCGTATCGTTCTCTCACTTGGCCCCTTGGTAAACTGAAAATAATCAGACCCAGCCCGACAATCACGCTATTCCAGATAGTTGCCATCCCTGCGCCGTTGAGCAGCCAGGGGGCAGAGATGATCCAGATGCCACACAAAATGTTGAGAAAGCGAGCGGTACGCGTGACCTCGGCCATGGCAATCACGGCCAACGTCACCACCAGCGCCCCCACGAGATGATTGCTGTCGGCGGCTGTGCCTTCTGTGCCGAAGATCGCCGGTGCCGCCATCAGCCAGATGCCCAGCGCGGCGCTGAGAAGCAGGTTCCAGGGGACGGTGACGCCCCACACCATGGCCGGACCGGATTCTGCAAGGGGTGCTGTAAAACGAGGCGTGCGTGTATCCTCGCCTCCTCCTTCCACAGTACCGCCCAGCCAGAAGGTACGCCAGAGCGACTGTCCCGCCCGCCGGCTCTGGACCATGAACTGGAGCATGGCCACCACCTCGTCCAGGGTGAGCGGGATCATGATCAGCATGGCTGCGGCCGTGAGCAAACAGAGCGTGCACCAGGTGCCCACCGCCACCGGCTGCAGGATCACGAGAGCGATGCTCACAATCCCCAGCGGCACCACGAGAATACCAAAGAGAAGCACCATCCAAGGCATGGTACGCCAGCGCTGTGTTCCGCCCATGTAGCCCATCAAGGCTTCCAGAACGTATGTCATGCTGCCCAGACCGGCGTCGGAGATGGGCCAAGCCCGTGAGACATCCTAATCGAGAATGCGCATGGTGCTCTCGCCAAAGAAGGGATCCCAGGCGCTGTCGATGTAGCCCAACTGGTAGGCGGCCAGATAGCGAGAGACAAAAAAACCAACCCAACCCAGGGCGATTACGGGCGTGCGTTGCAGCCACGAAGAGGGATTGTACGACCAGTTGCGCGGGATCTCAGGTCCCATCTTCATGATCAAGATCATGCCCGGCATTCTCGGAATCAGGATAGTCAAGGCAATCACCAGGGCACCGATCAAGGTGTCGTTGGCATAGGCGGCGGCCGTTGGCGCCCAGAAGAGCAGCGGCGCAAAGAGCAGCCAGATGCCCACGAAGCAGGCCGCCCACGGTACCCAGATCCGGCGTGGCCGCATGAGCCAGAACAGGCTGAGCCCCACGAGCAGAAGACCGCTGATGACGTCGCTCCACGTCATCGTTGCGCCGCGGGCCGTGATTTCGGGCAGACCGCGTTCGGCGGTGATGCGGGCTACCCCGTTTCCGGCCAGGTCAGGATTACTATAGCCCAAGGCAAACGGGCTGGTGATTAGCCATACGCCCAACAGCACAACCAACAAGGGCACCCAGAGCGTCTGGGCGTGGTGCTGTTGGAGCATCTCCCGACGGTCTGTGGGTGTCATCTCCATCTGCCCGTCGCCCATTTCCATCTGCATACGGGTCACGCCCCGTTTACGCATCCCGGCGTGGCGCGCGTGCTGCATATCATCGTACGCTTGCTGTTCTTCACGCTCGAAACGTGGTTTGTGATCAGCTTTCATGGGAGCTCCTCTTCTCAAAACGGGAGGCAGGAGGTTCCAATTCGTTTTCCCGGTACCATCCCTGGGGATCAGCCTTGAGCGCATCTACCATCTTCGGCAGCGTGTTGTGCAGCGAGTGTTGCGGTTCCCACTCCAAGAGAGAGCGGGCGCGGCTGATATCGAGTGCATAATGGTCGTCGGCGATGTCGATCATCCACGGCTTGATGAACGGGGCCTTGATCAGCGGTGCTTTGTCCTGCAGCCAGGCACCCAGCTTGGCCAGCGGCTTGGGGATCGTGTAGGTTTGCTAACCTAGCCTTCCGCACGTCACAGCTTTATACACGCTTGAGTGCAGCAGTGATTCGTCATCAACTGATAGAGCAAAAAGACTATCAAGATAACAAGTCATATACAAACGTGACCATCATACCAAACTCAATGGGCTATCGTTTACGCCTCGTCCAGAAAGATAAGATTTCACAAGTTCCTATTAGGACCGTCTCAAGTCTCATTTCCTAAATTTTGACATTTTCCTATTTGGCAATACAATATTAGCCAAGGCTAAATTAATTGTTTTCAAAATATCACTATCTACTTTTCTGCAACAAAATAGCCATTGGCAAAAGGAGGTAACAGTGAATCACGCAATCCAGCGTTTTTTTGCTCGAAGAGATTTTTTGCGTTGGGGATTGGGCAGCACGGCAGGATTAGCAGGCGCAGCCTTAGTCGGCCAGGCTGCCACCGGCCAACAAGAGCCACCAACAGAGCCTGAGTTAGTTG
The DNA here is from genome assembly GCA_965228585.1 of Caldilineaceae bacterium. GTDB lineage: Bacteria > Chloroflexota > Anaerolineae > Caldilineales > Caldilineaceae > JAHBVH01. The sequence goes on along the minus strand of CBDDHX010000001.1, from coordinate 890,320 downwards.
TCCATGCCCACGAGCATGGACAGATGATGCTCATGGGAGAAGTTAACCATGAACGCAATGGCTTTGATCCCATGCAAATTTTGGTTGACTGGGACTACGGTGAGGTGAGCCAACTGGATAATGGACAAACATTGCGCGAGTATGAAATTGTAGCTATCGATCAAGAAATTGAAATCGCCCCCGGTATTTTCTTTCCAGCTTGGACCTATAATGGTCGCGTTCCCGGACCAACGATTCGCTGTACGGAGGGTGACCGCATTCGCATCAACTTTGTCAATGCCGGAACGCATCCGCATACGATTCATTTTCACGGGATCCATCGTGCAGAAATGGATGGTGTTCCGGGCGCGGGACCGGGCATGATCGATGTCGGCGAGAATTTTGTCTATGAGTTTGACGCTGAACCGTTTGGCTGTCATCTCTATCACTGTCATGCTATTCCCCTAACGCGCCATATTCACAAAGGGCTCTATGGCGCGTTCATTGTAGATCCCAAGGAAGGTCGTCCCCCTGCACGAGAATTCGTCATTGTCATGAATGCCTTCGATACAAATTTTGACGGTGAAAATGAGATTTATGCGGCCAACACCGTAGGGCATGAATATATGCGGCGACCAGTTCCAGCCCTTGTGAATGAACTGATTCGCATCTATCTGATCAACATCACCGAGTTTGACCCGATTAACTCATTTCATCTACACGCCGAATTCTTCGATTACTATGATCACGGCACGACACTGGAGCCAACGCTGCGCACAGTTGATACCATCATGCAGTGTCAAGCACAGCGCGGCATTTTGGAATTCAAATTTCGCTGGCCAGGTAAGTATATGTTTCACGCCCATCAGAGCGAGTTCGCAGAGTTGGGGTGGATGAGCAATCTCAATATTGTTACAGCAGAAAATCTGGCCGCGGCGCTAGCCGAAGCTGGCGTGGATACAACCTGGGATGAAAAAGCGCTCAACGGCAGTACGGTTATGGGGAAGATGGAGGTGATGGCATGAGTAGCGGCACAGAAGCGGTAGAACGCAAACGGTTTGGTGGGTTTGGTTGGATAATGGTTCTGATCCCTTTGCTGCTCCTCGGAGTCATTCTAGCATTTATTGTTGTGACAGGTGGTGGACTCACCGAGCTTGCCGGTCCCCCCGTCGAACAACTCACGATCCAGCGGATCATCCTACCTGAACCGGGTATCATTGAGGTCGAGGTAATCAATGATGGTCCGCAACCTGTGACCATTCCTCAAGTACTCGTTGATGATGCCTACTGGTCCTTCAGCGTCGATCCAACCAACATACTGGGGCGACTCGATAAAGCTACTTTCACGATCCCTTATCCTTGGGTGGCAGAAGAGGCACATGCAATAACGTTGATCAGTTCAACGGGTGTCACCTTTGAAGGCGAGATCGCAGCGGCTGTAGAATCACCGGCGCCGGCGTGGAATCTCTTTTGGCGCTTTGGGCTGGTGGGCTTTTATGTTGGTGTCATTCCGGTTCTGTTGGGCATGCTGTGGTACCCGTTCATGCGCCAGTTAAGCCGCCGTGCGATGAATTTTATTTTAGCACTGACCATTGGTCTGTTACTCTTCTTGGCGGTGGGTACATGGTTAGATGCACTGGAATTTGCGGCCGAACTACCTGCGTTCTGGCAGGGGGCACCCATGGTGCTCTTTGTGGCGTTAATTGTCCTGGGCGCTCTGCTGGCCATTGGCAGTCGCAACAATCATCAAGAACGCTCACCCTTAGAAATTGCCTATCTTATTGCCTTTGGTATCGGTCTACACAATCTGGGCGAAGGACTGGCGATTGGCGCGGCTTTTGCCGTGGGGGAAGCCGCCCTGGGCACATTTTTGGTGCTCGGCTTTACACTTCATAATATCACCGAAGGTGTGGGCATTGCTGCCCCCATCGTGCGACAGCGGCCCGCCCTGGTTCATTTTGCCTTGCTTGTCCTATTGGCTGGTGGACCAGCTATCGTAGGCACCTGGATTGGTGGTTTTGCCTTTAATCCGGTACTTGCCACCATCTTTCTGGCCATTGGTATCGGAGCAATTTTGCAAGTAATTTGGGAAGTTGGCAAGTTGATTGCAAAAGATACCGCCAACCTGGAAGAGCCATTGCTAAATTGGGTTAACTTCAGCGGTATTTTAATTGGGTTGGCCTTGATGTATTTTACTGCCTTCCTAGTAAAATTTTAGTCGAGTGCCTAGCCGTCTAGCCGAAGATTCAATGATTCTGTTGAGCCGGAACAAACTTTTCGGCTAGACGGTATATGGAGCAATGATCTATGTCAACCATTTTTAAATTCAACCTATTCAAGCACTTGAACATCTTGTTGTTTACTGCTGTTTGCTGCCTTGTCGTGAGTGCGTGTGGCAAGATCGCGCAAGGTGAAAATGTGCATCCTGCACCAGAAGAGGTACTTACCATAGGCACGCAAGGGAATCAACTATTATTTGATACCGCTAGCTTGCGTGCACAAAGTGGTAACCAGATCAAGCTGACCCTCAAGAACAACTCGACCAATTTCGAACACAACTGGGTCCTGGTGGATGGTGGCACCAATGTGGCTGAGCAAGTTTACAAACGTGCACTTGCGACGGGAGAACAAGCGGGCTTTCTGCCGGATGATATGGATGCCGTGGTAACATATACCGAGATGGTTGCTGCAGGGCAACAAGAGACGATTTTGTTTACTGCACCGACCATCCCCGGCAGTTATACGTTTCTTTGTACATTTCCCGGTCACTATCTCGCGGGGATGACAGGAACGCTGCTGATTACCACACCCTAGCGCACCTACAAGTCATTGCCCGTTTAGATCAGCTACTTATGTCAATCTGTTAGCGGCCCGATAACGTTGCGTCCTGCGCCTCTCTATCATTGCTCCTTGGCGTGTGATCCGTGATCAACAACCTGGGCGTCGAACCAACGATGGATCGCAGCGATTAGATCGGCTTCACCCGTTGTGTAGAGAATTTGGGCACCGCTGGGCAGCTCACGGTAGGCAATGTCAATCTGGTCAGCACCCATCATCAATTCATGCAGCCCCGGCATGGCCGCGCCGTGGACAATCTGTGGACCGCGGAAATTTCCTTGGGCAAAGCGTTCGGCTTGTTCAGAGAGGTGCGTGCGAATCTGTTCAATCGTGGCCGCATCATCGGGATCATCGGCAACAACTTGCTGCACCCCACCCTGTTGCGTCTTCTCAAAGATATGGGTTGTGACATCCAAATCGAACGGCATCACGTCGCGACCCGCTTCTGCCACCTCCATCTGGCGGTCCGTCATTTCGTCTCGCATCATCCCCTGTTGCTGCTCTGGGTGAGCATTGCCCATCATCGGCATTGCGTTGCCTGTCGCACCGTGCATTTCTCCCATCATCTGCATGTGCAGCCCCATCATTTGCATACAATAGCCCATCATCTGTGCCATCATCGGCATAGAGTCGGTCATGGGCATCGTGGTGGTCAGGGACGGTGATCCCATCATCGGCATGTGTCCCATCATTTGTCTCATCATGGACATCATCTGGTGCATCTCGCCCATGGGTATCGTTGCATCGTAAGCTGACGGATTGCCGTGATGGGCGGTATCTATTTGGGCGTCCCGATCTTCCGTCTGCTGGGCAAAGGCAGTGGATGAGACGAGCATCAGTGCCCCAATGAGTGCACCGAATACGCCAAACATAGTAATAATGCTATATTTTCGCATGGCTTGATCTTCCTTACTTTTCAATGACTTGGTTGGCTCGATCTGGTAGGAGGAGATTGTCCTCTCGTCAATCCTATCAGTCAGTTGTGAATGTTTTGTGAACGATTTATATGTGAATTATGTATGGTGATAGCCGTTTCTCTGACCTCTGACGATTTACAGGATGAAGACCAAAATTTCCATACAGACAAAGCGTACATTTCGCTCATAGTTGCTTCATATTTCCTTCACAACTGGGCAGTACACTAGCATTGTAACGGGTGAACAGAAAGCAGTGTTCACAAAACTGAAAATAGTTAGTAGCAACCACGCAGGTTGCAGGAGAGATATAATGAAACGCCAACTTAAGCAGACATTGGCCATCGTCAGCATCTTTCTCTTAACCGTCGTTATATTTACAGGAACAGCCCTTGCCGACCAGATTGAGCCACGTGGCAACGGTCTGGCCCCCATGGTCGAATGGATGGGGCCGGAGAGTTGGGGGCAGATGATTCAGCGCATGACACGAATTTATGGCGCTGAGGAGACCGGTCGCATGTTACAGTGGATGAATCAATCTGGCGGCTGCCACAATTCCGATAGAACAGGTTCGATGATGGGGCGTGGTTTTGGCCGTGGTATGGGATTCGGGTCCCAAGGTGGCATGTGGAATGATAACACAGACGAGCAGTACGGATACGGTTTCCAACGTGGCGCCATGGGCCCTGGTGTGAATCGGTAGTGATAAATATTGGATGAGAGTCGCTACGCAAGCAATTCTCATCCACAACATTTGGATTTGAGGAGGTATAAGATGATGATGGGTTGGGATTGGGGGTTCGGTTGGGGCGGAATGTTGTTTGGAGGATTAATGATGATCGTTTTCTGGGGCGGCCTGATTGCGTTAATCGTTTTTGCCATCCGTGGGTTTACTGGCAACCGCAATCGGTCTGACTATTCTAACAACACTAGCACCACGGATAGCCCAAGAGAAACCCCTTTGGAATTGCTCCAAGCGCGCTATGCGCGGGGTGAAATCAGCAAAGAAGAGTATGAGACAATTCATCAGGATATACAGAGAAGTTGACTGTGGAGTGGTAAGGCAAAAGGAGGCCCAAATGATGTTCTTTGGTGGAGGAATGTTTATCTTCCTGCTTTTGCTCATCGGTCTAGCTATCGCAATCGCTCGGTAGCATTAGTGGTACAGTGACAATCTGTGAAGGTGGCGTGAACATTACCACGTCACCTTTTTCTTTTGTACTTCCACTATACATCATTATGGGGAGAGTGAGGTCGCCACATCACATGCGCCGTTCAAGTTACTTTTGATTAGAATCACAGTCTTTGTCTAGGCTTTATTCTGTGGCCATGTTGTGCTGCTCGGCAACGTGAGATGAAATGCTGTGCCACTTGTCTCTCCCGCCGGTGGACTCTCAACCCCAATCTGCCCACCGTGTGCATCAATCAGTTGGCGTACAATTGCCAGCCCCAATCCTGAACCACCTGTCTGCCGGTTGCGGGATCGATCAACACGATAGAAGCGATCAAATACATGGGGAAGATCAGCGGCAGGAATGCCGACGCCGGTATCTTGGACAGTGAGCGTAAGACCTCCCGCAACGGACCCAACTTTGATACAAACAATTCCACCGGCCGGTGTATGCCGCAACGCGTTATCGAGCAGATTGGTCAACACCTGACCCAATCGCTGTTGATCACCGTGAATGACCGGCAGTGGTTCCTTAAGCTCCAACTGTAAATCAATATTCTGCTCAGCAGCTTTGTACTGAAACAGGTTGATCTGGCGTTCCAGTAGATCGGGTATGTAAAGCGGTACACGGTCCAATGAAAGCTTGCCGGCATCAGCGTTCGCTAATGTACGCAAATCTTCGATCAGCCGATTGAGCAGGGTCACTTCATGATGAATTGGGTCTAGGCTGTCGACTGTGAGCGGGAAGACACCATCCTGTAACGCCTCAATAGTGCCCTGGATACCCGTCAATGGTGTGCGAAGTTCGTGGGCAATATCGGCTACAAGATTGCGACGTAACTCCTCTTGTGTTTCCAAACTGTCTGCCATGTAGTTGAAGGTTTCTGCAAGCTCCCCTAATTCATCATGGTTGTGCACAGGAATGCGCACGGAGAAATCGCCGGCGGCGACGCGTCCCGATGCCCGTGCCAAACCAGAGAGTGGTTGCGTGATCTGGCGCACAAAGAGCCCCCCCAACAGCAGCGCAACAGCACCTGCCACCAATCCAGCAATCAGCACTGCACGCGTAATACCACTAAGGATAGTCTGATTATCAATTCCCGACATGCCCATCATCGAGCCATCAATTAATAGGTTTCCCACCGCTTGGTTCTCCAAAACAAGCGGCCAACGTTGCACATCTCGGTTGCTCATTGGTGTCGCTTCTGTGTCAGTGAGCGTGTCCGCAACCACACGCCCATTTCCATCGATAACCTGTATCCGGCTCTCCATCATTCCCATCATCCCGCCCATCATCCCGCTCATTCTGCCCATTGAGTCACGAACAATGAGCAAATCGAGATACGCATCCACATCCTGCCAACTGCCCTGCCGACGGTAGTAGTCAACGAGGGATTGCTGGATCTGCGTGGGCTGCAACATTTGGTTGTCAATCATGAGATGGGTAAATTGGCTGGCCGTGCCCTGGCGCGTCAAAACAACCGTGACCAGGATGCCCACGACAATAACCAGTGCAAACGCACCGGTCAACTTCACCCAAAGGCGAGAGGCAACTCTCATTTTATGCTACCCATGTGTGCGAGTGCCAAAGCGATAACCGACGCGGTGCACCGTTTCAATAAACTGATTCTGCCTGCCCGCATCGCCGAGCTTTTGCCGAATGTTCTTCACATGTGCATCGATCGTACGCTCATATGCCGAGACATCGCCGGTGGCATCTTCCTGGGTGATATCTAGCAACTCAGAACGAGTAAAGGGGCGACCGGGGTGACGCATGAAGAAGTAGAGCAAATCAAACTCGGTGCTGGTTAAGTCGACAGGAGCGCCATCCAACGTCACCGCCCGATAGATTGGGTCGAGGCGCAGATTGTCACTCTGTAGCGATTGTGTGGGTGCTGCATCACTGTTTGCTTCCAAACGACGGAGGGCAGACCGCACGCGGGCGACCAACTCACGCGGACTAAACGGCTTTGTCACATAGTCATCGGCACCGAGCTCCAATCCAACAATGCGGTCCGCCTCTTCGACCCGTGCCGTCAACATAATGATGTACAAGTTGGCTAGAGCCGGATCATCGCTGTTGCGTAAACGTCGTGCAATTTCCAGCCCGTCCAGACCTGACAGCATAAGATCAAGGACCAGTAACGACGGTTTTTCATGTTGTGCCAACGCTAGTCCCTCGGTGCCATCCGCACTTGATACGACGCGGTAGCCCGCCTGCTCAAGATAGCCTTGAATGACATTGCGGATTTGACGGTCGTCTTCAATGATTAAAATAGTCTGTGACATTGTATTGTCCGATTACCTAAACATCCAGTGCTGTGTAATTAATGCCAATCTGTCGCTGACGCCGTTTCTATTATCAATCATTCCTACAGTACTGTAAAACCGAATACGTCCTGGTAGGTTACCGCTGTCATACTGTACATGAATATGGCAGGTTTCCAGATGTACGTAGCCTCTATTTAGCTAATTTCTTTAAAATTCCCTCCTTCTATCTCAGCGCCTTGTTCTTCATCAAATATATAGTCCGGACGATTTCCACGGCGTTCTTGGATGATCTGTCGAGATGCATCGATAAGCTGCCCCTGCACCTGCTGTTGTGTGGACACTCGAATCTGTGATCGGTCCAGTTCACCGTGGGTATGTGCCTCTTGCTTGAGAATCTCACTCACGCCGGAGCGAATATACAGCATCATCTCGATCAGCGTCTGCTGACTGCGGTCATTCATGACACTGCCCAGCCAAGTGAGTGTACTAGCCATGGCAATGCCGACAATAAACATTAGCAGCAACATAACGAGCTGATAGCCGTAATGTACGTGGACATACACCAACATCGAACCCAATACAGCAGTCAGCAATACTAAACCACTGACGATTTGTTTGACCTTGGTACCATATGCATGGTGAAGCTCCGCTTGAGCGCGCACTACCTTGAAAGCAAAACGATTCATCTTTCCCTCCTCTATCACTTACTTACCTGCAGCTACGGATAATTTAATGATCCGTTTGTCCTCAGAATCCGATTCAAGCGGTGAGTAAGTACGTAAGTAAGTCTCCTGCATCTCCTCAACGATTGTCCGAAAGCGCTGAAAATTGTTGCCATTGGGCGATTTCCCCACATGTTCAGCATAGGCGTTGATCGCATTGGTCAGCCACCCATTCCGTAGCGTCCCATCCCCATTGTCACGTGCTGTGAATACCTCAAGCACTGGCTGTGGAATAGTCTGGCGCATATCCGCCTCCCGTTGTCCCGTACCGGCTCTAACGACTCCATACTCTGTGGACAAGACTGTTGTCGTAGATTCCGTCATTACGTTGGGCTCCACAATATCTGCATCCACCGTCGCCGGTGCGGCATCGGGATACTGACATTGGAGCTGGGCGATCTCTACCGTTACGTCATCAATTAGATAGCTGTAAAAGAGCATATTGTTGTGGCCATCAGACAGGATGAAGCTGCCAATGGAACCGAGCGCCGCCGCGGCATAGTTGCTGTCGCCAAGAATCGCGGCGCTTTGGGCATTACTCTGACACATCCCGGCAATCCGTACCACACAGTTATCCCGGATCAGCGTTGGCACGACAGAGGCCATCGGTTTCTGTGTGCCCAGCACCAAAGAGTAGCCATAGGCCCGCCCCATAGCAGCAATATTCGCCAACAGCCGCTTGAACTCGGTCGCCGTCCGGGAATCATCGCAGCGCGTCAGGCGCTGGATTTCGTCGATGACGACCAGCGTTCGTGCCTGATACTGGTTTTCCGGGCCGACCAACGCATTTTCTACTTGTTGCAAAACAGCGAGTGCACCTTTCAGCGTCGTCATGAATGTTCTACAGTGTGGCAGCTTTTGAAATTGACCAAAGTGCTTCTGCCCAATATCAATGATGACAACCTCCAGCTCCCTGGGCGACGCGGCCATGCAGGCATTCAGGATGAGACCATCGATCAATGTCGATTTACCACAACCCGACTGCCCACCGATCAGAATGGAAAACTGTTGCGGGCTTTCCAAATTGAGCGTGACGGGAAAGCCCTGGTCAGCGACATATTGACGACCGAGCAATGTGTGCCAGGTCTGCGGTTGCCACTGTCGAGCGGTCCATCGCAGCGGTTTGGGATCAACACGTGGCAGGATTAAGGCGAGCGGTTGTTGATGGAACAGAATCGACAGCTTGTTGGGATAACCCAGCCGGGCACGCTGTGAATAGAGTAGTTCCTCCAGGTCGGTCAGGTTCGATTGCAGTGAACGAATTGAAACACCTTGTGCTTTGCTCAGCAGATAGACAACGGTGGAGGGTGTGAGTACCACATGATGATAAGGATCGCCAAGACGGAAGCCAAGGCGGAATTGCTTGAAGAACCGGTTGATCGCCTGAAATTCCTTATGATACACCCGATGCGCTGGGTTGGCAGGCATAGAAGTTCGTACCGCAGCTTGTGTTGTTGTTGGCCTTGGATTGTCAGGGGTTCGTTTGCAATTTGCCGCCGGTTTAAGCCGAGATACGGGCGAAGAATTGCGGGCGTGTTGTCTATGAGACTGTTTCCGTGGAAGTTTCACCGTTGGAATCGTTTGGTCCAGACGTCTGCTTCGACACTGGGCTTGCGCTTTTTGAGACGATTTGGGCGCACCGCTATAAATAGCGCAGATCATCGTGACACTGGCAATGCAAAACCCCAAGAGCCAACACTGGCCGGGGCTGAGATAGGGCTCCAGAATGAACACGAGCCTTTGCCCGATCCACGTGCTAAGAACCCAGGCCATAACGATAGTGGTGATGACCACCTTCCGTGCCAGTAGTTTCGGGAGCGGAACGAGAGAATGCTGTGTCATGAGGTCTCCCCTTCTCCAAAGTATAAGACACCGCCACTTAGTACGTTTACGTACTAGGTTAAACAATAATATAGAAACCGTCAACTTTGGGAAAAGCATGTACGTGGACGTACGTGGTTAACTCTTTAGGATGCAGGTGGCTTTTTAGAGGGGCTGAATTTCTTGGAACCCTGGGCATCCATCTCGGTTTTGTACTCCAGCAATGAAGGCAAATGGACTAATAGGATACCAATATCTTTACTTGGCACAACCTTGGTGTGGATCAGCCGGCGGATGTGATGGGCGGTATAGCCGGTCTTCTCAGCAGCGATCCGGACCAAGACAAAATCGGAGTCATCCATATCTCGCTCTGAATGATGATAGCAAAATGAATTGTCTCCTTCATTATCGCTGAATTACCATTGCTGGGGAAATATTCGCAGCTGGCAACAAAGATAAAGCTGATCCTTCCCTCAATGAACGGATAATCCGTACCAGAACCTCTCCCCTACTGGCATGCTCCGTTAGCTGATTTGTTTTTGCTTGACAGACTTTACATGACACTCTTGACACGGATCGTTTCGAAGGTGTACGTTTAAGCTATGAATGATGAGCTGATGAATGTCACCGAGTTTGCACGCTATGTTGGCTTCTCCCGACAGACCATCTACACTGATATCAAGGACGGTATTCTTACACCGGCTACGCGACGGGGCAACAGTTTTCTCTTCACCTACCCCATCGGCGATGCCTATATCAAGCGCAAGCGCAAACAGGCGTGGAAGCCATTGATCATCTCGGATAATACCCACAATGGTGGCTCAGGCAAGACCTTTACCATGTCGATCCTGATGACTTTCCTGGCTGAGGAAGGTTATCGCGTCTTGGGCATGGACAACGATCCTCAAGGTGATCTGGGACGCTACTTCGTAAGCAAAGATGATGTGGCCAACTTTATGTGGGAGGTCTATCGCGCCGAAGAGATTGAGCCGCATATGATCCAAAAGACAGCTCACAAGAACATCGACATCATCAGTGCCACGCTGGAATTTGCTGAGAAAGAGGACCAGATTCTCAGTAAACGTTATCGAGAATACGTGCTCAAGCGGGCGTTGGAGCGGTCACAGAAGCTGCTGGCACGGTACCACTTTATCTTCATCGACAACCACCCTGCCCTGGGCACGGTCCAATTCAACAGTATGGTCGCGGCGGATGCCGTGCTCATCGTCAACGATTGTCGCAAGCTTTCCAAGAATTCACCCGATGCGGTCATTGACGCAATTGATCATGCCCGAACACAATTGGTCGGTGTTGTTATGAATCGCTTCAAAGGCGGCACCAATGAATCGCGCGAGGCTCTTAACTATGCGCGCTCCAAATATGGTGACCTTGTCTTCCAGACCGTAATGCCGGAATGGGAGAACCTCTCGATCAAAGATAAATTTGCAGAAGCCGCCAAGGAAAAAGGCCAGGTCAACATCATCCATCCTTATATTGTTGGTCAGAAAAAAGATCGTGAGATGATCCGCACTCTCGGTAAAGAATTTCTTGAACGTTGCAAACAGTTACAACCTCTATAGATTTAGCAATGAACTTTCTCCGCAAAACTCAGATTGTCAAAATTCCACTGGCGAATATTGAACCGAATCCCTACCAGCCGCGCAAGAGCTTTCGTGATGAAGAGATCGTTGAACTGGCTGAAAGCATCCGTAACAACGGCCTCATTCAGAAGATCACAGTAATTCCCAAAGTGGACAACAATCTGCAGGTGATCGACGGCAAATATCTTCTCGTCTCTGGAGAACGTCGGTTGCGTGCCTACAAGTATCTCCACGAAACCACAACAGAGTTTCAATACGCTGTGATCGAAGCGGTCGTTGATAACTTTGAGATCGTTAACAGACAAACCTATCAGGAGCGGCTCATGCTCAACGGCCTAGCAGAGAACATCAATCGCACCGATCTCACGATCATCGAGAAAGCGCAGTCGATCCTCCGAATTCGCGAAGCAACCGGTCGAACCTTTGCCCAGATTGGCGACGCGCTGGGCAAGAGTGAGAGCACACTCAAGAACTATGTCTCGTTGCACAATGCACTGACTGAGGAACAGCGCGTTCGGGCCATCGAACAAGGCTTGGGACGTGTCGAGTTGGAACGGATTGCGGCCAAGAACCGGAACATGCAGGATAGTCCCACGCGTGGGACGGTGACGAAAAAGGGCCATACCAAGTCCAAAACGTCGTTACAGATCAGGTGTCCACTACAAGACCTGAACCAAACGACTAAACGCGAACTGCAGGCGTTTATGGCAAGTCATCAGCCCTTCCTCTCAACCGAAAACGTGCAGCGTTTGGATCAATGGATGCGACAGGAGCTGGCCATCCACAAGCCAGCTGTTGCTTACCTGCTCGTAAAGAAATATATCGAAGAAACGCTTGGCCAAGGGTCATAACAGATCTGGCCGTCGCGCAAGTTATCTGTTATTCCCTGCCTATGTCAGCAACACCCACCGATACATCAATTGAAATCCAAGGTTATGTAACCGATCCCAAATTTGTGGGCTATCAGGTGTTAACCAACTATGAAAGCACCTACTGGGGCGCGCTGGTCGGCAATGATGCGTGGCGCTTCTATGAGGTATTGCGCAGCTTCTGTCATCAGCAGAAGAGTACGTGCTTTCCCTCCATCAATTTGCTTTTGGCAATCCTTGGCTTCAAAGAGCGCGAAAAGATCATCGGTCGCCCTACCCCAAAAATTGTCAAGGGCAAGAAGTACTACTATCCCGGCCTCATTCAGACGCTCCAAGATTTCAACCTGGCGGCTGCCGAAGTCGTTGGTGCGGGTCCCAAAATGCGCTATCGCTTTCATGTCAATCGTACGCCAGGTCTGTTGACTGCTGAACAGTTGAACACCCTCCCCAAAGTCCTCCAGACCAAACACGTAGAACTCTTAGCCAAATGCGAAGAAGCACAGGCTGAATTTAACGCCAAAAAACGGCCATCTAAATTGCCAAACGATGCGTTCGAACTGAGACCGGAGGATGGGCAAACTCGGGGTGTCGGAAATTCCGATACCCCTCTCGGAAATGCTGATAGCCCCTCTCGGAATTTCCGAGCCAAACAACAACCCAATAACAGTACCCATCAAACAACGACAACCGAGAGATCCACCGCTGACGTGTCCACTCCGCCAGATCTTGACCCAAGCCAGCCGGATCCGGTTGTTGTTGCATTGCAGGAACTGGGATGCAAAGCGTCCCACTCTAAGAAGCTGGCTAAGACCGCCCGCCAGAACCAGATCGATGTGCTGGGGTTGATTGCCTACGGCCAATTCAAAATTGAGACCAACCCTGACAGCATTCGTGACCTGAAACGCTGGGTGATTACAGGCGTTCAGCGCGGCTATGACTTGACTGAATGGGTTGAACACAAGGCACAAGAAGCTGAACGTGCTGCCAAACGTCAACAACGGACTGAACAACAAGCGGCGTTCAAACAACAGATGGCTGAACGGCAAACTGACACTGCGACTGAACGCGCTGAACGGGAGCGCGTTCAATTGAACAAACTACGTCGCCACTACAAAACGCCGGAAAATCTTGAACAAACGTGGGCAGCAATATTGAACAGACTTAAAACACAGATGACACCAGCTACGTTCAGCTTGTTCAATGGTTCGCATCTACTAACCGAGGATCCAAACCAGGTTGTTATTTGTCTGGCCAATGCATTCATCATGCAGAAGGTGGCAGAGAGCCCCGAGCTACAATTGCAACTCAATCAAGCATTAGCGTCCCAATTCGACAACCGCCAACTCAATCTGGAATTTGTTCATCTGGCATCAGCACTCACATTGTCTGATTGATGGCAGAACTCATCACTCGCTATCAAAGACAAGATTCCTCTGCCAAAATCGCATTCAATTACTGGGGATCACACTGGTTATCACCCTATTGGATCTGCTGGCTACCGGCATCCAGGTTGGCAGCAAGGTGGCGCCGCTGGCGCCAGGAGGGGGAAGGGCGCAACACTCACCCACCCCCACTTGCGTTACCTCCAGACCACAGCCCAAAATACGGTCTGGTCTGGAACTGCCGCAGCGGAGGGCAGGATCGCACTGCGCGGCGTCGAGCACACGAAATGCGCTCGACTACCCCTCCCTCCTCTAATTTTCCCAATGCTGTCTACCTTGGCGGCAAAAATCTTCGGCCCCGGCAGCGCTCAGCGGGTGGCACCTGATTGGCGCGACCCACTGGATCGTGCCCGGCGGCGGCTGGCGACGCTCCCCTATGGCAGCGCCACCGCACACGCTCACCAGCTCATTCTGAGCCGCGAGCGTGGCTCCAGCCTTGGGGAGGGGTAGTCGAGCGCGTAGCGCGCCGACGCCGGCCGCCGCCCGGAATTCCCCCCTCCACCCCCCTTCCGGCGCGGCGGTGGGCCGTGCCCGCGTGTGCGGGCCCAGGTTTTTTCGCTGTCGCGATTGACACAGTGGTATTTCAGATTGGAACTACCACAAATATCTGTCTATTTTCTTAAACGCGACCACAAACATCGGCAGTCCACAATCATTACCAATCTGGGAATGTGCATATGTGGCTGTCAGATCAGCGAGAAACGTGTTTTTTGCATAGAACGGTTCCTATGTTGTTTTGAAATTGAACACGCTGTGTCGTCGATTATACGACTGAACACTTACCATCCAATACGGTATATTAATTTCGTCAACATTGCTGGAGAGTCGAATTGAAGAGTTATGCTGTTCAGTAACCTGCATTCATCGGTTCGGTCATGTCCCATTCAAGCCGTTCAATTATCCGTTCAAATTGAACGCAGGTACACGTTTAATTTGGCTACCATATGAATGATTCTAGCCCCTCTGCCATTATTGCAATCAACTGTACAGAAGGCGGTGTTCTTGTTACAATAGAATCAGTAACACGTACTTGAATCTAAGTTGGACATAAGATCTGACTATGACATCGGCCACTACCTGTTCACTGGCTTCCCTAACTGAGAATGGTGCATCCCTCATCGCCGGCACTACAATAAAATTCATGGAACTTGTCATCGTGCAGATGGCCTACGATTAGAGCCTAGAAGAACTACATTTTCAACATCCGTATTTGAGCACGAGCCAAATTGATTCGGCAGTAGAATACTAATGGGATAATAAAGAAAACTGAATGCCGATATAGAGCACCGTTTGAAGTTTGCCGAACGAGCTAGCCTGGAGGCGAGACCCTTGCCTTTTGCCAGCAAACTACATTAGGATGTGTTGAATGTTAACGAGAGAAACAATCATAAACCGCTTACGTGAAAATCATTCTTTCCTTCGTGACGAATACGGCGTCAAACGGATTGGATTGTTCGGTTCGTTTGCCAAAGAAGCTGCTGATGAAAACAGCGATGTAGATGTGGTTGTCGAATTTGAGCGTCCCATCGGATTCAAGTTTATTGAATTGGTCGATTATTTAGAGACATTGTTTGAAAAAGAAGTTGACGTTCTTACGCCAACTGGAATTCAATCAATTCGAGTTAGCAAGGTTGCGGACAATATTTCGCAGAGTATTGTTTATGTCTAGCCGTGGCGAACGAGAGTTTCTTGGAGATATTCTAGAAGCTGCGCAGCGGGCTATGGCCTATGTAGCAGGCATGAGCTATGCTGAATTCTTACAAGACAAAAAGACGCAAGATGCAGTCATTCGCACGCTTGAGATTGCCGGTGAAGCAACGAAAAGGGTGTCGCTGGAATTGCGTGAGCAGAACCCAGCAATCCCCTGGCGTAATATGGCCGCTGTGCGCGACAAGCTGATTCACGACTATTTTGGCGTCAACTTCGACATTGTATGGCAGATTGTGACTAAAGAATTGCCTGACGTAGCCACACAAATACAAAGAATTCTTGATGAACAAGCAGAAGATTTCTAAAGATCAGGCGGATGATCACATCCAAATAAGTTATGAAGCGGTCCAGTAGAAAGTCACTTCAGTCTAATTAATGTAGCTACTCAAAGGTCCACTCGTTACGGATCCCTTTTCCATCATACTACCTTGCTCACTAGTAGCGACACAGTCGCAAGCGACGACGCAGCCAATAGAAACAGATGCTTTCAGCGATGTGCTGCTACGCTACACGTTTCTTAGCAAAATCATCTGACTCAGTAATCCGCTGCTCCTCCTTCAGCTTTTTTACATAGTTGGCTACCGTGCCCTTAGAGCGCCCAATGGCGCGTCCGATCTCCTCGTAACTAGCGTCCGGGTTTGAACGGTAAATGTTTAGAACCCGTTCAAGCGCTTCTTCTTTTGACAACCTGCCGTGGTCTATTCGACTATTCATTTCACCGTTGGAGTATACTGTTTCGGTGTTTACGTTGGGACCTGAATCTTTGGCACTGTTGTGCAGATGAACGCCAACTACGCTGGTGTTACCATTCAATCCCACTGATGGCACCTTTTCTATTGAACCTCCTGAAGGTGATTTGCTAGCTTTCAATTGTTGTTCAAGTTTGTTGGTTAGCGCCTCGGTCAATCGTTCAAACTTGGATATTTGGCGTTCATTTGAACGTACAGTTGTTGTGGGTTGTTTGAGTCCAGCTGCATAGATCCACCCCAACAGGATCTCAGCTGCTGGCGCCCAGACTCCGAGCGCCAGTGCATCCATATTGATACTTACAAGCATAGTTTTACCGATATTTGGATCGGCATTGAAGTAGGTGTACTGCATGTAGGTGCTGGTGCAGGCAAAGAAGATCAGCCCACAGAACGATGGCACCCGCGATGTGCTGTTCGGCTTGAAGATATTGTGGGCCATCAGAAAGTTACAAAAACCCAACGTTGCTCCCATAATCGCCGCCATCAACCAGCCGTCAAAGGTATTCATATAGTTGCCCACGTGCCAAGAGCTAATGGCGATAACCGCTACCATTGCAACAAGTTCTAGGCTGAAGCGGAAAGAAGTCGCTGATTGGTTCATCGTTAGTCCTCTCTATCTGAGCTGTTGTATGGTTTGTGCAACCGATTCAAAGCTCCGTCTTTTGTGTAAATTCTGTGCAAACAAAAACAAAATCGAGTGCTCAACCCCCGCGATCGTCCGCGAAGGTCCGCGTGACGCGCGGACCATGGGGACCTTCGCGGACGTCTGGGCCCTAATTCTGAATCAGTGTCACATATTTTTTTGTCTCCTATTTTCTTTTTGCATTCTTAATTGCCGTGCAGCACTTTGTGCAAACTAAATCGCGGGCGTTTCTTATCGCTGAAATTCTTGACCAACTTATACCCGCAGATCACCTTGTCACGATTACCCTCAAGCAGCAATCCAAACTTTGTGCGTCGTGAGCGTTCATTGCCGGCACCAAGTGTATCGTCAAGCAATCCTTGCCACTGCCCAATTTCACCCAGCGGCACCGGGCCATCGGGCTTACTGGCCAGTTGAAATAACTCCTTGGGCCGCACCTCCTCTTCGCCGTAGCGTTCATGCCAGGCCTCAATGAACTCCACGAGGCGCGCTGTTTCCGTTGAGGCAGCTTCATACATTTCGTGTTCGTTCTCCAGAAAACCCGCCACGTTAACTGTGTTTAAAATGCCGCCCATCGCTTCTGTCCACGCCTCATAGCTGCCTTTGCGTTTTGTTTTATATAGAGGCATTCCCTCCTGAACCCAGGCATTGATCAATGTGAGTGCAGCGCTGACAAGCAGTGAGCGATTTGTACGTACCCATTGCATCAGATTGTCATGCTTGAAAGCCAAGCGTTGATCAGGACGTTCTACATTGGCATCTAATCGAATTCGTATTGCTCGTCGTGCAATTTCATCCGAAACGACCAGATTGTTACCGGTAGCCGCCCATACTTGGGTGATGGGCAGCGTCACAGTGCAAGTTTGGCCAAGAAGGCGGTCAGCCCATACCGACTGGGTCAATGCCAAAGCAAAAGAGGCACTGTCGAGCGGCTGGTTGACATTGTCGATGAGTACATGGCTATCTGAGCGCAAAATGGAGGCGGTCAAGCGCTTGCGCCACTCGCTGTCATCTTGGGCCGCGGGTGTAGACGCCAAATCGCGGCCGCGGGCCGGAAAGGAACAAATGTTGGCCAACAATCCCTTGCCGGTGCCTGGTGTTGGTGCATCGATGGCGTGGAGTGGGGTAGGGCCATCGATCATTGGACGCACAAAGGGTAGCAGTAACAAGGCCAGGGCATGGGCACGGCTGGCCTGACTATCGAAGGGAAAATCGACCAGCAACTCGTTGAAGATCAAACGCTTTGCCCTGCGGATGTTGTTCGTTATGGGCTGGATATCACCCAAACGCAGCCGGCTGGCATTGAAGAGTTGTGTCGCAGTGTCGTAGCCGTAAGAGGTATGCAACTTGCCCTCTGCAGAAAAAGTGGGACACTGCACGATACCGGTCAACGTCGGCAATTGAGGCCAGTTTCCCAATGCCAGCACATCGCGCACCACCGTCGCCGGCGGGAACACGGGCTTGATCTGTTGAATGCCCATGCGGTCCGTGTGGGCGCGTCCCCATTGTGCGCAGCGCGCAAAGATCCCACGTGCCGCCGCCTCATGGAGTGGCTGGGTGACATGTTCACCATTTTCATCCTCGACAATCCGGGTGAGGAGACCAGCACGTATGTACACAACAGGCGTTGTGAACGTTTGTTCATTGGTCCTTTGAATTGCCTTCAATACATCCTGTGTAATTTCAGGCAGTTGCCGATTGTTTGTGACGATTAAGGGATAACCATTATCGCCATCTGCGCCATTCTGATGATCATTGCTCCCATTGCCGCCGCCACCGGCTCCGTTGCGATCGGATGGTAGAGCGAGTGATAGGGGAGGGGAGTAGCGTTCGGATGTGCCAGCCAATGCTCGTGCAATCGTGCCTCGACCATAGGTTTCTCCTGTGCGTGCCCGCCGATCCCATTTCTCGCGCATCAGCCCGGATTGTCGAAACAAGCTGTCGATCCGTTTGACATCACCAGTGGTCCAGAAGGCAAGATGGTTACACAACGCCAGATCTGCTGCACTGTGATCGTTATTATGTCCGGATATATCACCATTCCACAATAGACGAATCTGATCGCCACATTTGCTATCAAACATGCGGTCGAGCAACTCACGGTCATCTAAGGTCAAAGAGTGCGTCGCTGAATTACTGACCTCATTGGCTGACAGTGTCGGCTGACCAAATAATTCCCGATGGAGACATGCAACAGCATCGGCCCGATTGTTGATGGTCGAAGGCGCCTCTGGTAGGTGTTGACCAGTCATGACAAAAAAGCGCCCTTGATCGTACATTTCGATTTTGTGAGCTGTGCTCTTGCGGCCGTGCTCAGGCAGGGCACCACGTACAATCACGTGGATACCATACTCGGATTGGGAAAACTCGGTGTAGCTATCAAGCTCTTGCAGAATTCCCAACCGTTCTGGATCAACCTTGCCGTTGCGAACGCAATCATCAAAATCTACACCAACATAGGGATCATGTTGCGAGAAGACAAACCCTAGTCCGGCATAGGCGCCTGTGCAGTAAGTCTGACAGGCCTGATGAAACGATGACCAAGTTGCTGAATTGGTGGAGTTGCCGCGGTTACCAGTTTTCGGATCATGGGGCACTTTGGTCGGCTTGCCATTACGTTCTTCCATGCGCCAGACAACCCATTGTCCTAGATTGCGCAATTCCAGTGGCACATTTGTGCGCAGTTGTTCAATCAGTTCGTGGCAATTAGCATTCATGGCAACCTCCCTCTACATTACGAGTACTAAGGGAGTCATCACCGATGGTAGGGAAATGGCCATGTTGAAGGGAAAAGCAGAGCCATTTTAGGTTGATTTCTGGCCGCAAACGTGGTATGATCTTCATGTGTAAACTTTCCTTTCTGGGAAGAGCAATCTTAGCCTGCTGCAGAGTCCGCCAAGATCAATGCAGTAGGCAGTACTTATCCAACCGTCCGCCAGGGCGGTTATTTTTTTGCCGTGTAATGCTTCGCTCTCTGGTAGAGTAACCTCGCTTCACTGGTGATGTGGTTGTCCGACTCATCCTCAACCAGTAGTACACTTTTTGCGCGGCGTCTGGCCAACAACGCCTGTCGCTCCAATTCGTCGGCCAGGACCAACAGGTGAACCTGAGATGGTAGGCTCGACGGCGCGCATGGGCAACCATTGCAGTCATCAACAACCTTCATCTCTGCCAACTCCAACGCAATACGATAGGCGCTGCTCTCGATGTCACGAAGGGCAGCTTCCAAGGTCTCTGGCCCACTTTTTGTGGCTCTGAGCCGGTCAACGATTGACCGAATCTGTTGACCGAGTAGTCGCAGGTCTTCCTGGGATTGCTGTAGCTGTGATAGAAATTTCCGAGGTAGTCGTTGTGCTTCTGGCATAGGTTCTCTCCGTTTCTGTAGTAGATTGATCCAAAAGTCGTCCCAAAGTGTGACTTTTGGAGGCCTTATGCTCCTTAGGTGCGAAAGCGTGCTATGGTGATGAGGTATGCATACAGTTGCGTCGACGCAGATCGGTTTTGTCTGAGGGGAACAAGGAGAAAACATGACCTGCGACACATTGAAAATTCACGTTTGTCGCTTTGCAAACAGCAAACGCAAAGAGGCGACAATTAAGTGGTATGAGAACAATCTCAGGCCGTTGATCGATTTCTTTGGTGCTGAGTGTTCTGTGCATACCATAGGACGAATTGAGGCTGACGAATATTGGGGTCATATCCGCAATCGCCGAGATTACTTGGCATCACATCCAAGCAAGCCTACGCTCACACGGCGACTCTCGGATACAACACTACATAATTTTCTACGTGCCGTGCGAACATTCTGGAATGCGCTGGTCAAGCAGCGAGTGGTCGAGTATAACGTCTTCGACCATCTCTCTTATGTACCGGATAAACAGAGGGTCGAGATGAAAGCGGTAAGTCCTGAGGATTTGCGGGCATTGCGGGAAGTCGCCAAAGAGTCCAGCGTGCGTGATTACGCCATTGTCACCGTACTGGCAACATCGGGCATGCGTGCCGGTGAATTGGTGAGTATGACAATGGAGAATCTGAAAGTGGGTACTGGAGAAGCGCTTGTGTACGGCAAACGGGGCTGGCGCAAGGTCTTTCTGGGGAAAGCGAGCACGGAGGCTATCAAGCTCTATCTAAAAGAGCGACCAGAGATTAGCGAAGGTGCTTTGTGGTTAAACGTCTACAATAAGCCACTAACGACTGACGGGATACGTCAAATGATCGGCCGTCTGGCAGGGAGAGCCAATGTCAAGGGTCGCCACAATCTGCACTCATTTCGCCATCGCTTTGCCCAAGCTTGGCTAGACAAGGGCATGAATGCGCAGATTCTCTCGAAAGCGCTTGGGCATGCTGATGTAACGGTGACGTTACTAATTTATGGCAATCAGGATGATCGACGGGTTGCCATGGCAATGCGCCAACTGGAGATGAGTCCGTTTGAGGACCCAGAGGGGCTGGAAGAATTGTAGTGGCGGAGGCGGTGAGGGGTAGGGATGCAAGCTAGACAAATCGCTTCACATCCCTACGACTTTCCCTACATACTGTCACAGAGTGGCTTCATAATCCTTAGGTCGGTGGTTCAACTCCACCCGTCGCCACTAACGTGAATATTACACGAGATAAATGACTAGTGCGGATGCACTGGTCATTTTTTTATTGCGCAGTTTGGTTCTGCTAGTGTTTCACTCAGTACAAGCCACTAAGTTCAGAATGCGAAAAACGCAAGCAGTGAATGTCCGTGATGGCGCTGTACTTTGCTACCACTCGATGCTGACTGACAAGCTTCATTGACGGTTGAAAGTTATTCACATAGAGTCGAACAGCGCGGTAGAGTTCAGCTAGTTGTCGATAAGCAACCGCTCCTTCACAGCGGTCGTAGCCAACGATTTGACCAAGATGAATACCGCGAGCACTTGTCAAGCCGACCAACAGCAATGCCATGTTGCGCACACGCGTGATTCGTTCACTTGGTAGCCATTGGTAAAGTTGTGCCACTGTTTTTATGATAGAGTAGCTTTGAAATTCTCCTGTCGACTAATCACAAAAGATTTATCTTCAATTTAGCTGCAAACAACGGATTGGCTGGTTGAGCAGATTAAAGTGGACCTTTTCGATAGCTATGCAAATTTACCGTTGCGCTATGCAGCTTGTTCTTCCTTCTCATAGAAATGTATGCAGGGCAACAGAAAAACAACATGCAAACGTGGAAAGTTACCCAATATCTACTCAATTTTGTCCCGGTAAAATAGCGATGAATGATTTTCAGATGAGCGAAGAACTACAGTACTACAACATGAAAGCTGTTGTACAAGAGACCGGTCTCAATCCCATGACCATTCGTACCTGGGAGAACCGTTACGATCTACCGCGCCCGCACCGAACAGAAGGGGGGCATCGTCAGTACACGCAGCGTGACATTGAGATCTTCAGATGGCTTATTGCACGTCAGGATGAAGGGATCTCGATCCGGCATGCAGCGGAAACTTGGCACGCGCTGGAAGCAGAGGGGAAAGATCCCCTCCTGTCGGTTGCGGAGGAAAATGAAGAAATTCCAACAGATGAAATTCTGTTCGCATCAGACAATCAGTTGGATAGGTTGCGAGAGCAATGGATTGCTGTGTGCCTTGCATTCGACCGCAGTGCCGCTGAGCAGATCCTTACCCAAGCATTCACTTATTTTCCAGCTGAAGTTGTTTGTATCGAGTTGTTGCAGAAGGGTGTGGCTCAGATTGGAGCAGGGTGGTATCGGGGTGATGTGACCGTGCAGCAAGAGCATTTCGCAACAGGGTTGGCCGTGCGCCGACTTGAAATGTTAGTTGCTGGCATCCCACAACCACTGCGATCTGAACGGATTCTCGTCTTTTGTGCTCCTGAAGACCATCATGTGTTCAGCCCACTGTTGCTGACGTTTTTGCTTCTTCGGAAAGGTTGGGATGTTATCTACCTCGGTGCAAACATTCCAATGGACGCTCTGAAGAAAACGGTTGCGCAAGTCAAACCAACGCTTGTCGTGATCGCTGCACAACAATTGCATAGCGCGGCCAATCTGCTTGACACGGCCAAGCTTCTTCAGGAGCAAGATGTTACGGTTGGTTACGGTGGTACGGTCTTTAATAACATCCCCATGCTGCGGCAACATATTCCCGGCCACTTCCTTGGAACAACACTCCAGATTGCGTTGCAGCGCATTGAATCGTTGGTGACAGTGAAAGAGAAATCCAAGTCACCCACCACTGTCATTGACTCAGATCTCCATCATCAAGCATTGCAAGAGTTTAGCGCACGCAGGACGATGATAGAGTCCCACGTCTGGGGTATTTTTAATGCAGAGAACAAGCCGGTTAAGCAATTGATGCAAATTAATGCCGATTTTGCCCAAACAATCATGGCGGCATTGCGACTGGGAAACATGGAACTGCTTGGTCAAAACGAAGGGTGGGTTGCAGATCTTCTGGTCAGCTATCGACCATCACCAGAATTTCTCCATGATTACCTAGTTGCGTATCATCAAGCCGCTAGAATTCACCTCACCGAATCAGGCAAGCTGATCGTGGATTGGCTAACCGCGCTGATTGTTGAAGAAGGTGCCACATGAAAAAGGTGCCGGTTGCACTCTCCAGTTGTTGGCGTCAAGTCGTCTTCATCAGCTCATTTTCGCTCTTTAGCTCAATTCGCAGAGCAGCGGTTCCCATGCCACAGGTTTTGGTTTCGAGTCCCAAGCGGCTCATTGACTAAATTCGTATGCCATTCCTATCCTCACCTTAAAAGAAGTATGAAAGCATGAGTGTTGTTACACAATCCTCCACCAGATCGGGTAACACAACGCCTCCAACTGCCGCCACATTGTAACGGGCCAGTTCACGCCCAGAGACAGCTAGCGTCGATAGCCACGTTGAAGCTGCATTTGTATGCGCATGTTCCAGTGCAGTTAATGAATCCTCTGTATCCCCTACGCAGGCCTGAATCTCGTAAAAGCCATTTTGACAATCATCTAAAGCTTGTTGTGCTACATCTAAAGTCTGTTTCATCGTCACTGGCGAAGTAGTGCCACCAGATACCATGTGGTGCCCCAGACAAAGAGATGGCGCAACCGCACCGTCCACGGGATAGAGAGCTAATTTGCGGTGCAAAAGCGTGTTTGTTATTGCCATTCCAGCGAAAATGTTGATTGGTTTTACTGTAATAGCTCGTAGTACAGATAACAATCCTCGGTAGACTATGAGAAATAGGGTAGGCTGTATGTAGCGTTAGCTTATCAACAGGTGACAATGTGCTCGTCACCGCCTCGCTTGCCGCTCCCATCCCGCCTGTCACCGTGAATTATCGTGCTGATTTCGGCGTGGTACACCGAATTGTGAATAAGTTTACCGAAAAAGCTATTCGATAGAGTTAATATATCTATGCAATAGCTATTCAAACCGATATGAATTCAAATTGATATGAACAGCCTGCTCGGTTAGAGCAAGCTTGAAAAGGAGCGCATGATGTACTTCGAAATGACAGAAATCAATCAGTACCACCTAGATCGTAAGCGGGAGCTAAGCGAATCAATGCGGAATGCGCAGTACGAGCAAGCAGAGCTGACGGCAGTTATGGGCAACCTGCTTAAGCAAGCCGGATCCCGGCTGTCATTATGGGGTGAACGTTTGCAGACAACGCAAGGACAGCCTAGTTTGAAGCTCGTGCCTATTGTGCAGAATCAGATCCGTCGTCAATAGTCACTACATTTACTGATATAACATGCAAAACCAGAAAATCTCTCTGAATGGAGTCGTGTGAATAGGTTTCCAGTGGTAAGAATAATTGATTTTCCACGAAAACAATTCCACGGTAGTAGAGTATCCAAAATCAATATTTGAAAGGAAAGTAAAATGTATAACGAAAATAGCGGTGGCATGATAGGAAGCCTTGTACTCTGGCAGGCATTTCAGGCCTACGCAAAAGAGCTAGATGCCAACCAAACTGAGACTGTATCAACTGCTAAGCGGCGATCTGTGTGGTCTCGAGGCAGACGTAGTCTTGGAAACGCGTTGATTGCTGTCGGCAGCCAGCTGCAGCCTAAACAATCAGCTACGAATCGAGCCTAGATCGACAAGCACGTCAAAGTTACCTTCTCGATTCTGAGACTAAAAACGCCTAGCGATGCTTTCCCGATCGTTTACTGTCAAGCAACGGTAAAACAGTTCTAGCACGCTGTCGGAGAGAAACATACCATATGTCGTGGTGCTCATCAGCAACACCACGGCATATGGTGTATTGCAGAGACTAAGTCCCCAAAAACTATCAATTCGCCTTGAGATTCATCTCGCAAAGGCGATTTTCAATCGAGTGGTTCTCTCCGACGAGCTGCTGGTACCTCCGCGAGGCTGGGATCGATCTTCCCGCAGAAAATGGACTGTTGGTCGTGGAGACGGTATCCAACGCACCTGCAGAAAAAGCAGGTATTCGCGGAAGTACAATCGCCACTGTTGCAGATAGACGCCTCTCCTTGGGGGGCGACGCGATTGTCGCCATCAATGGCGAATCCGTCGGGACGTTTCAAGAATCACAGTTCGTTTACAAATTGAAACAACGGTGGGTGAAACCGTCGTTGTCACTGCCATCACCGATGGTGAGGAACAGCAGATTTCGACAACGCGAGGTCAGCAGCCGCGGAATTGACGCACTGCGAAAAAAATGGAGGACGAAACATGTCGAAGTTTTGGTTGATTACATTCGTGGGGATTCTCCTGCTCGGATGCACGAGCCAAGTACCCAATCTAACTATGATTAGAGAAGAAGCACCGTCAATTGAGGTGGTACCGGCCCAGCAAGCGGTTGCTTCCCCCGCACAAGATCGGTCTGGACCTACAGAGGAGCCCGCTGAGGAGGGAGCAGACTCAGGCACGATTGCGTCAGCTAGCCCCACCTTGCCTGGCATTCAGTTGTTTACTTTCAGTACCGGGGAACCACGGTGGTTTCCTCTCGACGACAACGTAATGGGCGGAATTTCTAACAGCACCGCTGCGATTGCAGAGGGAGGCTATTTATCCTTTTCGGGAACGATGTCGCTCGAAAACAACGGTGGTTTTGCCTCAGTTCGCTCGGAGTGGCAGCCTACCAACCTCAGCGAAACCGATGGCATCCTGTTGCGTGTACTCGGCGACGGCAATTCATATCGTCTCCGCATTCAAGCAGCTGCGACTGGCCGTGACATCTCCTACAACGCACTCTTCGATACGACACCTAATGAGTGGCAACAGGTATATATCCCCTTCGCGGATATGATTCCGACCTATTTTGGCTATGTGATGGATGTTGGACCAATTGACAAAACCAGTATTGGTTCATTTGGTTTTATGCTCAGTGACAACCAACCTGGTGAATTCGAACTCTTCGTTGACTGGGTGCGTGCCATCTCCACAGAGGAGCTACTGACTTTGGATAACTAGATTCCGTCGACATTTCGACGCAGCCAAAGCAAGGTAGAGGCGAGATGCAAGAAAGCCATGTAGCGCTGCGCCAACCAGTCATAGCGGGGGAACATGCGCCGGAACCATTTGAGTTTGTTGATAAAACACTCGATTAAGTGATGTTCTTTGTAGAGATGCTAATCGTAATCACGCGATTACCGTCGACGTTTGCACGCAGGGATCACAGCCTCAGCGCCACGGTCAGCAATCCATTGCAGGCAGGCGTCGGCCTGACGGATGTGCTGGAGCAGTTGCGGGACGAATCGTTTTTTCTACTGTCTTGACTTACGCCACCCTGCAGCACGCGCTTCCTGCTCTGTACAGAACCAACGTTCACCATAGCGGGGATTGATGACAGTTTCACTGTAGTAGTTCTGGCCAAAGACATGGTAAATCTTTTCACCAGTATTATAGCTAATGTTGCCTTTGACAGCAGGGTCACACCAAGCTGGATAGGAAGTGCAGCCACCAGAACAACTGCGAGCATCTTGTGCTGCCAAAGGGATGGCGGAACGTAATGGTGGTTCAGGACTTTTTGCACTGGCAAATGATGTCAGAGTTGCCTCTAGACTTGGTATTACCTGATGCTTTGAACGTGCTATAACATCCTTAGTGTATGTAGGTTGCTGGGTTGGCGTGGAAGTAGAAGATTCGTAAACATAGCTGGGGGTAAAGAAAAATACAGGAATGGCTACAATGACAGGTATAGTGATAATTATGAGGACAAGCCATTTCCATGCCACCAGAAAAGTCCGCACCAAGCTTGAACTTAAAGTAGCAGTAGGCTTGCGCTGCCCTCCATGCAGTTCGTATAATTCATGACAATCACGACACAGAACTGTAATATCTTCAGGTGCTTCATTCCCCAATTTCTCATACGTTCGATGATGAGCATCAAGTATCACATCACGTGATGAGCGATTACAGACCTGGCAACGGTAACCGGCACGATGTTTGGCAGCATCCGCACGTTTACGCCATTCTGGTGAGTTGATGTATTCGTGGTAATCAACTCGCATGTTTGCTTCCAATCAAGTTGTTATTTGAATACGAATGGAATGTATGCAGCGATGGAGCTATGAATCATGACGTTTAGTCAGTAGATTTGTTACGCAAAATGTAAGTTTATCCGCTTTCTGGTATTCTAAAATTTGTGCACAGGAGCCTTCAAACCCAATACAATTCAACCCACTCCGGTGTAGTCCCCTTTCTACTCACTCCGATCCTGTACCATGTCCGGGTGTGTGGTGGGTGTAGTCTTTGCGTCGAGTTATCATGTCGCCTTCGTTGCTGATAATCTACAGTAGCTTGGCGGCGATACTTTGGTGACAGTGGTAGCGGAGAAGCTGAGCACATCTGGTGTTAGTCTCTCTGCTTTTTTAAGCCACATAGAAGCGCGTGGAGACGGTTTAGTCGTTCCGTAAGAAGTGGTCACTCGCGACTGTGGAAACGTTTATTCTCGCGCGTTCTGTGGCATCCTTAACTGCCAAGCGCACAGGCCCTGTTTTCAACCGCTCAATCTTTCATCTTCGGGCTTCATCTATCAGTTCACGAGCTTCGGGTGTCTGTCGGTACTCTCATTAATGGTTCACGGCAGCCGTTTAGCCCTTCACACCCGTAATCACAATGCCCTGAACATACTGTTTTTGGGCAAAGTAAAAGAGCGCCAATACCGGTAGCAATGCGACCAGACTCTGCGCCATCAACGGCCCCATCTGTACATCGAGCCGAGTCTGGTAAAAACGCAGTGCTAGCGCCACCGTATAGTTGTCAGTGGTGTTGATGTAGATCAATGGATTGAAAAAGTCATTCCAGTTGTTGGTGAAGGTAAAGATCGTAATGATACCCAATACGGGGAGGCTCATGGGGAGAATGATGCGCCAGTAGATGGCAAAGAGACCGGCACCGTCGAGTTTGGCCGCCTCATCCATGTCGCGGGGAATGGTCATGAAGAATTGACGCAACAAGAAGACATTGAAGGCGCCGCTTGGTCCACCGGCCAGCCACGTCGGTACGATCAATGGCCAAAAGGTGTTGATCCACTCAAGGCGTGCAAAAAGAACATAGGTGGGGATCAACGTCACCTGAGACGGCAACATCATGGTGCTGAGCAGAATCAGGAAAAGCAGGTTGCGTCCCCGGAAACGCAGGCGGGCAAAGGCAAAGGCAACCAATGGCGTCGAGACGAGTGTACCCGCAATATTCATAACCGTGACATAAATCGTGTTGAGGTAAAAGACCCGGAAGTCGAGTGTGATCCACGAGTCGGTGAAGTTTTCCCAGTACAATTCGGCGGGTATCCACTGTGGCGGGAAAATCATCACCTGCCAGGGTGGTTTCAAGGCTGTGGAGATCATCCACCAGAAGGGTAGGGAAAAGAGCACGGCACCGAGCAGCAGCGCACCATAGATCAATGCCCGATAGTTCGGTATCAGCGGCAACGGTACATCTTGTACCGGATTAGCTTTGCTCTTCACCCGCATAATAGACCCAAAAGCCAGCGCTACGAATAACACTCAGTGTAAAAAGAAGAATAATCGCAAAGAGAAGCCACGCAATGGCCGACGCAAAACCGAACTTAAACTGTTCAAAGGCGACGCGATAGAGCAGCAGCACCAACATGAGAGTTGCGCTGCCCGGCCCCCCTTCCGTCATAACATAGGCCGTCGTGAATACTTGATAGGAACCGATAATGCTCAGGATCAGGTTGAAGAAGATCGTTGGCGTGAGCATGGGCATGGTGACATGGAAAAAGCGACGCCATCCATTGGCCCCATCGACATGAGCGGCGTCGTATAGTTCCGTGGGAATACTTTGCAACCCAGCCAGAAAGATCAACATATTGCCGCCCACGCTCCACAAGGCCATCAAGATCAGCGCGGGCAGCGCCCACTCGCGACTAAAGAGCCAACGGGGACCCTCGATCCCCACCCAAGCCAACATGGCGTTGATCAAGCCAAAATCTGGGTGATAGATCCACTGCCACAAGATTGCCACCGCAACACCCGAAATCACAGAAGGCAAATAGTAGATTGTGCGAAAGAAGCCCCGCCAACGAACCTCCTGGTTGAGCAGCAGTGCAATGGCCAGCGCCAATGCACTCCCCAAAGGAACGGTTGTAAACGTATAGATCGAGGTCACTTTGAGCGCTTGGCCGACAAAGCGGTCGGTCATCAATTTGCTATAGTTATCAATGCCGACAAAACTGAACGTTGTCAGCAAATCGCTCTTGAAAAAGCTCAAGCCCAACGAAAAGAGCATGGCGCCCAGTGTAAAGATCAGGTAACCGATGAGCCATGGTGAAATGAAGAGGTAAGCGGCCAATTCTTCGCGCTGCCGTTGGGTAAAGCGTTTCGTGAAACGTTGCCAACGGTAGCTAGGGTGCGAGACTAGAGAAGATGGGTTTAGTCGCATAATAAGGCTAACCAACAGAGTGCCGCTACTACTGCTTGGGGGGGTGGCGTCATGCGCCATCCAAATCTCAGCGTTCCCCCCCAGAGGCAGGAGCATACCACTATTTCTATGTACAGAGATAACTCTTTGTGCAGAGGATCACCGCTTATTGCACAGACTCAATTTCGGCGCAGACTTCGCTCATATAGCTGACCGGTTCTTCATCCAGTGTGAAGATGAGATCAAGGGCTTCGCGCAACAATGGTCGTGCTTCACCCTGGTTGGCAAAAGTCTCGACAACGACGCTGTAGCCCTGTTCATGGCCATCGGCAAAGGCTTCAATATCAACACCTTCTGTTGCGTCAGGAAACTCGGCGCGGATGATGTCGGCCCATGCCGGCACGAGTGAGGCGCGTGCCGGTTGCAGAAACTGAGCTTCCGCCTGCGCCAAAACATACTCTTCTTCCAACAAGAACTTCATCAGTTCCCAAGCTTCGTCGGGGTGTTCGGTGTTGGCCGATATCCCATAGGCATCGGTTGTTGCCAGCGTCACACGTCCGGCGGGTCCGGCAGGGAATGGGGCGATCCCAATTCGGAAATTGGCGTTGGAGAGGACATTTTTGAGTGCCCACGATCCATCCTCGACCATGGCGACTTGGCCATTGATAAAGGCGGCTTGCGTGCCCACATTGCCCACATCAAGCGCAGTGGCCATCACCTGATCTACCTGCATGCGGTCGTAAAGCCACTGTAGGCCGGCCTGTGCTTCTGGCTCGTCGAGCATACATTTGGTGTTGTCATCTGGATCGACGATATGGCCACCATGATTATTGATATACATCTGTACACGATCTTCTGAGACAACGTCGATCATGCTGCCCCAAATATTCGGCGTGCCGTCCCCATCGGTGTCAACGGTTAGCTGTTCCATGGCCTTCTGGTACTCTGCCAATGTCCATCCGCTGGCGGGTGGATAGTCGACCCCATATTCATCAAAAAGATCTTTGTTATAGAAGAGCGCCAACGCACCATGATATTTGGGTAGTGCGTATTGGGTGCCGTCTTCCAAGAAGAATGCATTGTACTGAGCCGGATCGAAGTCATCAATGAGCGCTTGATCCAACTCGGCTACATAGCTGCGCAAGTCGAGCAATTGACCCTTCTGCGCAATGATGGGGAACCAGGTGCAGCAACCGAACATGAGATCGGGTGCATCGCCCGCTACCATTTGTGCCAACAGCTTCACATCGACATCATCGGACTGTGGAACATACGAAACCTTGATGTTGGGGTGCTCTGCATAAAAGAGCGGCATCAACTCGTCGACCATGGGGGGAAACCAGGTGGTTGCCCAATCCTGATAGACAAGTTCAACGGCTACTTCATCCCCACTATCAGCAGCAGATTCAGCAGCAGGGGCCGATGCTGTTTCATCGGCAGGAACCACACAACCTGTTAGAAGCAAAACAGATAGCAATAACAATGCAGGAACGAATCGACGGACTAGCGCAAAATGGAATTTCAGGTGCTTGTGTACGTTCATCATTTCTCCTATCGTTTCGATAACGGGACAGGACAATTATATCGTACTTGAGCGGGATGGACAATGGGTTGAACGGCATGGGGTGAAGTGCTGTCAATGATCCGGTTTGGTAGACAATTGGAAAAGAGAGAGACGATCCATGTACGACCCATCGTGAAGGCGATCTCCCCCTTCAATCGCGCAATTCCTCCCGGCCAACGATAGGAATTGCGCTGTGGCAGAAACGGTTCACTCAAACAATAAAGGCTTTGAACCAAGTTGCAGATCACAACATGTTAGCAGAAGGCAAGATGTTGGAAGGCGAGCAACGACACTGGCGACCAAATCCGTTTAGTCTTGACAACGGAATCAATCACACAGATTGCCGCTCCAATCACTGCTAGGCTTCCTGCTAGACCTCCTCCTTTCCCCTTATTTACCTTTATCAATCCCATCCCTCAACCAGACATTCTCAAAAGGATCATTACTGTGAAAAGGTTTGCGCTGTATGCAGGTATCGTGCTCGCATTAGTCATTACGCTCCTACCATTTGCAGGTGTTGCCCAAGCTCAGGATGACCTTCAAGATATTGTCGATACAGCTGTCGCAGCTGACGATTTCAACACCTTGGTAGCTGCTGTCCAGGCCGCCGGCCTTGTCGACACGTTAAAGGGTGAAGGGCCATTCACCGTCTTTGCCCCCACCGATGCCGCATTTGCAGCATTGCCGGAAGGTACCATCGACACCCTGCTGGCCGACCCCACTGGTGACCTCACCCAGATTCTTCTTTATCATGTCATTGCTGGGAAGGTCATGGCCGCAGATCTGTCAGATGGTATGCAGGCAACTACGGTGCAAGGAGCGGCCGTGACTTTTACACTTGCAGACAGTGGAGCCATGGTCAACGATGCCAACATTGTTGTGACAGACATCGAAGCATCCAATGGTGTGATCCACGTGATCGATGCTGTGCTTCTTCCGCCTTCACCTGAACCCGAATTGCTACCAGTTACGGGTACGAGTCAATCCTATGCAACAGCTCTAGCCGCTGTACTCGTGGGACTATTGGTATTGGGCACGGTGACAGTCGCGTCACGTCGGCGTCTTACGTGACAAAACAGTTGGACTTACGTAACGGGGGTTACGCACCCTGCGCTTGTCGAAGGGTGCGTAACCCCCGTTACTGGATCAAGCGCCGAG
Organism: Caldilineaceae bacterium; assembly: GCA_965228585.1. Lineage (GTDB taxonomy): Bacteria > Chloroflexota > Anaerolineae > Caldilineales > Caldilineaceae > JAHBVH01. Next base: position 858,029 of record CBDDHX010000001.1, on the reverse strand, counting down.
CTGCTGCGTCGTGCCGCCCGCGATGGCAGATCCCTGCGGTACACGAGTGCATTGCACAGCTCTCAACACCCAACGCCGCCCCACAATCACCTCACCTGTGCGCTGCACACCCGCCGCGGCTCCACCCATTCACCCCTGAACCGCCTCTTCACCGGATCAAGCGCTGAGCTGCTGCGTCGTGCCGCCCGCGATGGCAGATCCCTGCGGTACACGAGTTGCTAACGCAAAAACGGACAGATGTTTTAATGGAGCAGGTTGCAGCCCTATCTGCACCATGGCAACCATCGCGCCCAGACGGGAGGGGATGAAATTCGCTTGCATACAACGATCATTTAATACCCTACTGGTTTGCATATGGCTCAAGCAGCGCATCTTGGATGTAGTAGCCGGCGGTGGCGAGTTCAGTCGTTGTCCCTTCGACTGTGAGTTTCCCCATGACCCAAACAGGGTTGTAGGAATCTTCCGCTTTGATGCCTTGCCCCGCTGCAGCTTTCACCAGAACCGTTTGATTGGCGGGTGGGGGCGGTACATGTATGCAGGCACCAAAGTAGGGTACCAATAGGAATTCAGTTATGAGTTGATCTGCATAGTTCAATGGGGCAATGAAACCGGGGATTCTCACCAACGTGTCGTCGAGCACTTCATTGACGGGTGCGGTGCTAAACTCTGCCTGCATTTTGCTGTATAGTTCCGATGCTGCGGGCGAACCATCCTCAATCTCCGCCAACTGTTCTGCATATTTGGCCATGATCGACTCGGCTGTAAAATCCACGGGAATCAACCCATCCCACATGATTTCGCGATAGACAACGTCCTCATAGGTGAATGGCGTGCCAATCTCTGCTTCCGTTGCCGGCGCTGCCAACGGCGACATCGGTGCCAATGGTGAATCAGGCTGTGTCTCCCCATTGGCCTGGGTGGCTTCGTCCCATTCGCTCAATGATGCGCCATAGGCAACCGGTGGTGTGCCTGAGGGCGCGGGCGTCACCCCCACGTTTGCCCCTGGTGAACCGTCCGCACGGCCACAGGCGACAACGGACAGCATAATCAAAATCGAGAATAGATGAATGCAAATATTGATTGGTCTAACTAAATTCATGATGCGTACTTTCCCTTTGCCATATCCAACTCTGCCGTTTATACACACATCCAAGAACGAAAGAGGGCCCAACAGCCAGTGACCAGTGACCAATGAGAGTCTCCCCAGCAATGTTGATTCGCCGCATGCTCACACTATACCTTCATCGCCAATCCATCCTGCAACGATCGCCGATAGGCGATCCAACCGGGCACCAAACTCACCAACAGACCAAGCACAACCACAGCGGCAAAGAGGATCCATTGCTCTGCATCTGGCAAGGTAATCGCGATATTCACACCATACGCTTCCAGAAGCAACGGCTGAGTTAGCACCAACAGCAGATAGAGCAGACCCATGCCGAGCAAGTAGCCGATGCAGACGATAAACAAGGTTTCCAGCACAAATAAGAGCAGAATATGATGGGGATGTGCCCCAACCGCGCGCAACACAGCCATCTCGCGGCGGCGCTCATTTAATGTTGAAAGGAGCATGGTCAACATACCCAGCAGACCCGCAATCAACACAAAGCCCGAAATCACCAACAACACCTGTTCAAAGACGGAAATGGTCTGCCAAAGATCAGCGAGTGTCGCACCTGGAATAATTGCCAACAGCGGTTCTTCGGTATAGTCGGTGATTTTGCGCTGGAGACGAAAGGTCTCAATGCGATTGTGCAGGCCAACCATAAAGGCGGTGATCGTTTTGGGACTCAGATCCATTTTGCGTGCTTGCTCTGCTGATAGCTGCAACTGCGAACGGGTCCCACCTTGCCAATCAACGTGGATCGCTTCGATTCCCTCTAATGAGACATGGACCGTGCGGTCAACCGGTGTTCCCGTCCGCTGCAGAATGCCGGTAATGACAAAGGGCTTGTCAGTATGGTCCGAAAATTCAGTAGAGACAAGACCATGGGCAATGACCAACTCGTCACCCAGCCGGTAGCCAAGTGCACGGGCAACGTCTGCCCCAAGCACCGCATCGTAGAGGTCGGCAAAGGGTTGCCCCTGAGCAAAGGCCAAGGGTTGACTCTGTCCGTATTGGTAATGCTCGAAATAATCGGTGTTTGTCCCCATGACACGAAAGCCACGGTGCGAATCGCCCAGCGCAATCGGGATCGACCACGCCACTTCGTCCATCCCCGCGATATCTTGGTACGATTCCCAAGAGACGTTGTTGGTGGCGTTGCCGATGCGAAAGACGCTGTAGAGTAGCAGGTTTGTCGGCCCACTGCGCGCGCCGACGATCAGATCGGTCTGCGAAATGGTGTTGATGAAGCTATTCTTGGCTTCTTTGCGAATCTTGTCAACGCCCAACAGCAACGAGACGCTGATGGCGATCGACAGAATCGTCAGAAGCAGACTCGTGCGCCGGTGCCACGCGCTTTTGAGGACAATCCGAATGAGGTTCATGCGCAATCTTGCTCTTTTTGATCGATTTGGGCCTGGTTCAGGTCAGTCAAATCGACCACTTGCGTAAACCGTTTGGCGATCTGCTGATCGTGGCTGACGAAGATCAGTGTACTCCCTTGCTCTTCCGTTTCCCGGAAGAGTAATTCCAAAAAGCGGTCGCGATTCGCGCTATCCAATGCTGACGTGGGTTCGTCGGCAATCACAATCTCGGGGTTGCCAATCAGCGCGCGGGCAACGGCTGTCCGCTGTTGTTGGCCGACGCTCAATTGGGATACGGGCTGATTGAGGAGCGATTCAGAGATACTCAGGTGGGTGAGCAGACGGAGGGCGGTTGCGTGGACATCGCCTGCGTTGGCACGTTTGCGCCGGGAAAATCCACAGGGAAGCTGCACATTTTCCAGCAATGAAAGATAGGGCAAAAGGTTAAACTGCTGAAAGATCACTCCCAAATGGTCAGCGCGAAATTGATCGCGCTGAATGTTGTTCAGTCGTTCCAGTGGGGTACCCAGCACATTGACGGAGCCGGCAGTCGGCAGGTTGATGCCGGTGAGCAGGTTCAGCAGGGTAGTTTTCCCGCTGCCACTTGGCCCCTGAATAAAGAGATGCTCTCCTTGGGTGACCACCAATTCGGGAATGAAGAGCAAGTCTGCATCCTGCCCTGACCAACGAAAACGGAGATCGTCTAGATGAATAATGGGTTCGGACATTTCACTCTCTCTGTCCCCAGTTGCCGATCGCCGACGCCTAGGCGCGCTTTGCGAGCCATGCATGGATCAATCCGGCGTGAAAGAAGTGCACCGGGGGCTCAAATCCTCCTGCCGCAATGGTTGGTGCAACCCTTTGTGGCGGAAGCACCCCATTCTCCCTTGCGGATAGAGTAATTACTTTTACTCGAACGAGAGCACCGGATTCTCAGGCGTCAGCTCACCGGCAGATTGTTGCGTGTCAGAGACCCATTGCACCTCGATTTCCTCAAAATTGGGAAACTGTGCAAAGAATGCGCCGGCATCTAACGAAGCAATATTCTCCGGCTGTTGACAGGTCAGGTTATAGGCAACATCAATGTCTGAATGGGTCTCGTCTGCGTGGCCATCTTCATCATGGTCATCTTTTGCGTGACCGTCTTCATCATGCCCATCTTCATGGTCATCTTTTGCGTGACTATCTTCTGCGTGACCTTCTTCTGCGTGACCTTCTTCTGCGTGGCCATCTTCTGCGTGACCTTCTTCTGCGTGGCCATCTTCTGCGTGACCTTCTTCTGCGTGACTATCTTCTGCGTGGCCTTCTTCTGCGTGGCCTTCTTCTTCATGGCCATCTTCTGCGTGGCTATCTTCTGCGTGACTATCTTCTGCGTGGCCTTCTTCTGCGTGCCCATCTTCTTCATGGCCATCTTCTGCGTGACCTTCCTCGCCTGCTTCATGCTCGCTGTGCTCATGCTCTTCACCATCTGTTTCTCCAGACAACGCCGTCCGGACGTCGGCAGATACGACAGCACATTCTGCAGCGGGGTTAATGAGCAAGAGCCCGCCTGCTTCCAGGGCAGCTACACGTTCATCGAACAATGCCCGCTCTTCGTCAGATGTCGGTGCATATTCAAAGCCAAGGATGTTATAGGCAGGGCTTTCCAGGTCAATAGCCATCTCATTGCCGGACCACGCGATCATTAGTGCAGCCGCGCCGTGCACATGCGCGCCATGTTCCCGATGTTCCGTTTCACCTTCATGGTCATGTTCGCCGACCTCGTCATCGCTCCGTTCGCCCGCTTCCTGCGCCCCTGTAGAGACTTCTGCAGAATCAACGCTTTGGGGATCTGTTCTATCTGACGCTATGGGTGCACAGGCAGTCACAAAAATAAGTAGCAAACAGATGAGTAATCGGTATCTGAGCATCTTTTTTTCTCCCAATGAGATTGATGAACAACGGAACGATGGTGCGGTTGGCTTGAAAACGGTAGATTTTTTTGTGGTCTACCATTGCGTAACTATGTACACAGAAATAAGTAGAATTTGATTCTGGTAAACAGGGGATTTGTCTGTCTGATTATTTCTGCCGGATTGTATCGGGGCAAAACTGACTCAAATGCGATTATATCTCAATTAGACTAAAATCGGCAAACATATGAGATAAAATCCCAATTAGACAATTTGCATCTGGATTTTACCCATGCGCAGGGAGATTGGGTGTGGGTTGTTACTGAACTAGTACTGTTGGGCGTAAATACCACGGCGGTAAATAAGCCCAAGCTACTCCAGTGAAGTGGGTCAGTTTGCCATGGGCTTATTTACGCCGGGATGTACCCGTGTGCCACAGGATCTGCCATCCGCGGTGGCACGACGAAGCAGATCAGCGCTTGTTCCAGTGAAGAGGCGTTGCTGAAGGATTTGAGACCGCAGAGTTCAGCGGTGCACAGTGGACGCTAGGATTGATCTATCAGCGCATTCGTGGTCGCAATCATGCGTTCACAGTTGAAGAAGTACATATTGCACAGATTCTAACCGAGCAAAACCGCGTCAGCGGCTGCGTATTCAGCGGTTGAGACCGCTTCTCACGGGTAGAAGCCCAATCGATTGGCGCTTTTCCCCAAATGTAAACCGCACTATAATTCTTCTTCACCTTTCGTCGTCATGCAAGATGTTCCGTGAGTAAAGGCGCGCGCTTCAGGGAAATTGGCGCGAAGATTATGCTGCGCCAGGCAAACCGTTTCTGAAATACGTTGCCGGCGGGTTGCCGGTCGTTTGGCGCTCTTGATCCACCAGAGAATGCCTTTCTTTGACGAATCGCTAAAGGCGAAGAAATGGCGGGCGGCCGTTGCGTTTTTCGCCAGTGCCGCCGCCAAATCGTCAGGAATGATCAGATCTTCAATCTCATCATAGACCGTCCAGGAGCCATCCTGCTTTGCCTGCTCAATCGCCGCCAAGCCGGGCGGCATCATCAGATTGGCAGCCATGAGCCTTTCGATACGTTGCTTGTTGAGGCGCGACCATGGACTGCCCGACCGACGCGGCGAGAGCAGCAACATGGTGCGGTCGGCATCCAGTTTGCGCGGCAGACTGTCGATCCAGCCAAAGCACAACACTTCCTCGACAATTTCATCCCATGTGACATGTCTATCAGCAACGTGCTTTTTGAATGTCACCAACCAAATGCTTGCCAAGCGTGTGTGATTCGCCTGCAACCAGGCGCGCAGCTCGGCGCGGCTTTCAATCTGAACGCGTTCGAAATCCTTCATGGTCTCTGTTTTCTCGACATCGGTCTCAACAGGAATGGGTGGCGTACCGTTGGCCTATACTGAATGACCCACACTGAATGACCCACACTGAACATTAAGCCGCATTCATTGTATCACAACGTAGCACAGCGGCGTCGAACTCATGTTGGTGCGTCAAGGACGCGTGCGGGTCTCATCGACAGCATCCAAATGCGTCTACCCGTGGCTACAGCAAAGGCTTGGCAATCACCGCGCCCACCGGTGCAAGCGACGGTTCAGCCCGGGGTGTATCCCGTTTACTCACGGTTCAGGCTCGAAGAGCACAAAGTTGGCAATGATAGTCGCATAGAAATGCTCCATTGCAGAGCTACCCATGGGCGTAAAGGTTAAATCGTAGAGCCGGTCGTTCTGAACAATCAGCACGCGACGAATAATATCCTGCCCCGGCACGTTGTCGAGCACGACCGCCTGCTGATCGGCGATCGCGGCGCTGCTGCGTTCCAGATCGAAACCGACCATCTCCGCGACGAGTGCATCGGCAATTTCGTCCACGCTGCGTCCTGCCGCCCCGCTGACTGCAATGTGCAGGCGGGGATCAACAGTGTTCATCAGCGAATCCTGCACAATGGCAACTTCGGTTGCACTTGTGTCAAAGAGCGTATGCGTAGAGGGCACGAGTAGACAGTACCCCTGTTGATAGTTCAACACCCTGCCCAGATTTGCGGTGGCAGCTGGACAGCGGTTGTCAGCGTTGTCGGTGGGAACAGCTTGCCCCGCGGCCCGAATGCGCAGCCACGTGTCCGTCGCCCACTGTTCGACAGCGGCCAGCTCTGTTTCATCTGCCGCTTGCGCACCCTTGCCGTCGATGTAGCTGGCGTCGCGATATAGCGGACTCCGCCCGTAGAGCCAAGTGTCGAATTGAGCAAGCTCTTCGCTCGTCAACCAGTCAGCAGTGGCGTTAATGCGATCAGCGCCTTCACACATAACCTCTTCGGCGTAAGCAAAGCCATAGTCAAGCACAATCAAGTGCCGACAGACATTCTTCTGGGCATAATCCTGCCCCAATTGCCACCTCATTGCCGTGTTGATGGTGGCGCTGGTTTGGCCCGTGGCAAGTTCAGCATGGCGAGCCCGCGCCCAGGCCAAGATTGCGCGCTGCCATGGTTCGCCCGTCAAGTTGCCCATGCCCTCGAAGATCACCTTTTCGGTCTCGGTCTCATAATGAAATGGCGCAAAACGACCGCGCATGTATCTCCACTCCTCATGGGCGCGCGTGCCAAGCGCCACGGTGCGCAGATTGTCGTCACAGCTACCGAGGCCAACCTCATTTGATGCACCGATGTATAACGATGTGCACTTTGTTCGCTCTGGGCTGCCCAGTTCGGCTGGGCCGTGGTAGCTCATGCCAGCGCGCTCTTCGCCCGCCGCAGCTTCCATGGCCACCATCTGCGCCCAGCGCCCGAGCATTTGTTCTTCTTCCAATGTGGCAGCGGTGGCGCCAACCCCAACCAGCCGCACCGATCCAAAGTCAGTCTCCGCGTCAAATGGGGCATAGGTGTCGATCCACTCATTTAGAACGGCGAGACGGGCATCGCTAGCGAACCGGCCACCGATCATGGGCTGGCCACCACACATGCCAAATGCCACCCCGTCAGTGCCGATAATTGCTTCCATGCACTCGCCATTGTCGAAGGTGCCGCCCCATGCCATGAGCATCGCCCCGATCGCCGGTTCCGGCGCGGTAGCAATGCGATAGCGATAGCCATCGCGGTCGGTGTGGAAGATGTACTCCTCGCCATTGACGTTGAAGGTCATTTTGTGGCCGGGGGTCACGAGGGGGTCGCAACGCTCGGTGGGCCGATTCAGTCCCAAGCATGTATCGGGCCATTCGACCGCTTCCGACTCTACAACTTGGATGGTGGCCGCTTCGATGGAGAGTTGTCGCGCTAGCAGGGCACGCATGTTGTCGACTGCGGTCTGGTCGCTCAAATGGACAATGCTCCCGGTTGGCGGGTTCTCTGTGGTCGATGGAGCGGGCAACGACACGCACGCGGTCAGCAGCAATAGCGGCACGCACACCAGAATCGAGCGGCCCTGCCCGCGCCCCATTGCTGTTGATCCAATCACCGAGCGCAACTGCTTGAGCCAAAGTTCACCCATTGCCATCAGTTCTCTGTATGGGAACGCAATGCCCCGTCTGTTATTGCGTACCCGATGGTTATTCTTCTTTATTTGCATACCTGATTCTCCAATAGAAATTGTGGTGCGGGGGAAATGGAATATTACGCCACCAATTTGAAAGCCTGGGCCGCGGCTTCAACCGTCTGATCAATATCATCTTCACTCATTGCCAGACAGAGTCGCGAGTCGGTAATGACAAATGGTGGCAGCAGTATGCCCATATCCAGCATGAGACGCCGGAATGCCTCAGCCCGTTCAAAATCTGCCCGAGCTGCCTGTCGAAAAGTGACGGGGGCTGCGGGCAGCCAGTTGATCATAAAACCAGAGCCGAAACCGGTGATGGTGACGGTGACTCCAGCGTCATAACTGGCGCGGACCAGCCCCTCGCGCAGGCGATCCCCGAGATAAGCCAGCCGTTCGATACCGCCGTCACGCAAAATTTCCACTGTTGCCAGGCCAGCAGCAAGGCCATAGGGGTTGGCGTAGTGGGTACCGTCGAGCGATGTTTGCGTACCGAGCAACTCCATCAGATCAGAACGACCGGCAAGTGCGCCAAGCGGGTAGCCATTGCTGATCGCCTTGCCTAGTGCAGTCAGATCAGGTGTAACGCCGGCAATAGCCTGATAGCCGCCCAGATCAAAGCGAAATCCGGTTTTCACCTCATCAAAGACGAGAAGTGCCCCAGCGTTTTGCGTCAGCTCGCGCAGCAGTTCGAGAAAGCCAGGGGCAGGTGGCACACATCCATAGCTGAGCACATATGGCTCGCAGATCACCGCGGCCAGTTCCTGCCCATGGGTGGCAAAAGCGGAACGCACGCTGTCAAAGTCGTTCCATTCCAGAACAATGATATCCTCAATGGCGCCCGGATGGATACCACCTGCATTGGGATCGTTCTCTGAAGGCACGGCATCGGGGCGTACATCAAAGTTGGCGCCTTTGGCAAGCGGATCCTGCCAGCCAACAAAGCTGCCGTGAAATTTGAGCAGACGCTGCCGTCCGGTTGCCGCGCGCGCCACGTGAACCGCGTGCAGCAGTGCATCTGAACCAGAGGTAACAAACGCAACCTTTTCAGCGGACGGAACTAGCTCGACGATCGTTTCAGCCAGTTCAACCTCATTCGCCTGTGGGCCAACCCAATGCAGATCGTTGGTGGACGCGGTATGGATTACGGCTTCATTGATGCGCAGATCGCTGTGGCCAATGACAATCGGGCCATAAGCGAGCAGGTAATCGATGAAGCGTCTGCCGTCCGCATTCCACAGATATGCACCCTCTGTTCGCACAATGATATCTTGATAGATCCGTCTCCCGCCGGCGGATGCTCCACCCGGTATCACCTGTTGGGCACGGGCTAGATAGGAGGCCCGGTCGATCTTGACACCGTTGGTACCGCTAATGCTCTTCTTGCTTTGCAGCAACATTGTATTCATACAGATCAGCTCCTTTTATTGGACGAGTATAGCTCGCAATCGGTTAAGAATCTTCTGTAAATTCTCTGAGCCAACGTAACCGGCTCCCTTCACCGCTGCGGTACAAGCGGCACGAATGACTAGTACTGTTGAGCGCAAATTATTCTGCTCCATGAGAGCCAGCACCGTCATTCCCCAGCATCATTTCATGGCGTCGTGCCACAGCGTCGTTCCATGGCGTCGTACAATGGCCGATCGCTTATCCTTGTGCACGACAACATAACGACTACCTGGGTATATTTCATCACACGTTGGGCTCCATTTACAGCAACTTACCGTTACAAAAAGCGTTACTGTAGCCAGCGAGATGACCAATGGATCGTTGAACCAGATCATTAAAGTGGGCTCTGTTACGTGCGATCTTTCACGTGGGGGCGAGAAAATTTTTGGGAGCAAAACTGGGGGTTTGTGCTTCTTCACCGGTTGTCGGTGCTCGTGAATCGCGCCGGATCGTCGGGGAATCGATGTTGACCGGCGATAGTGAACAAGCCGGGGGCATCTCAAAGTGGGCTCTGTTGGAAAACAGTAGTTCCGGCAAGCGGGAAAGCTACCGTTTTCAAGCCAACCGCACTGTAGGCGCGCGCGATGCAGATCGGGCCCCGACGATTGAGGTCGGTAGTAGATCGCGGCGTAAATCAGCCCACATTTATTTTGCCATTTGCACGCAGGTTGGATGGCCTGATTACCTGCCGTGGTTTTCACGCCACGCTGTAGCGGTGGTGATTGCACCATCCGGCCTCGGCACCGTCCAATCAATGAACGATGGACGCCACAACTGCCTGCGTGGAGAGAGCGTGCAGGCGCGGGAAATTTTCGCGAGTTTTCAGTGCGGGTCGGCAAGCGGGTCGCTCTGGCAGCGAGCCAACGATGGAATCAGCAGGGGTTTGGGGGTATGATTGTCCGGTGGATTTCAACCGATTCTACACTATTTTTCTTCACGAACCGTGGCAAGTGATGAAAGACTGTTTGAGTGGTTGAGGCTTGAATGGGTTGAAGTGACTGATAATCCAGGCTGGCGGCGAGTTCGGCTGCTGTCGCCAAGTGCTCTTTTGGCACGACAACATCACCATCAACCATAAAGCGCAAACTCAGATTGGGATAGACTGCCTGGGCCAAATAGGCACCTTTCAATACGACTGTGGGAATGTCGTGCATTTGAAAGGTTTCCAATAGCTGTGCCAACGCTTGATAGAGCTTGATGTTGCGCATGGCATTCCCTCGATTGATGCGGTGGAGCTTTGCCAACACCTGATCAGGCACCAGATCCGCCAGTGCGTGATCTTTGATGCGTTGATGTAAGAGTGGCGCAACGCGCTGTTGCTGGGCAACTTGCACGAGCTGCTCCCATGTCGCGGCATCAAGCTGCAAGCCGGCCCTCATCTCGGCATTGAGCGGCTGATAAGACAAGCAAGTTAACAGACAATCCTGTAGGTGTGCATTCACCATCTCTGCTATCGCCCTCCCGTTGCCACGGTATCTCTGACAAGCTCAGCCATGTGCATGCGGTACAGCTGTTGCACCATCTTTGTGCAGCGTTCGATGCTCCTGACTTTTTTGCCAATAAACGCCCGCCCAATCAATTGCTTGCATCTTGTCCTGAATGCCTTGCTGTGCCCGGTAGTCATCGACCGCCGCGCGGCAGGGCGCCAGCGCGTAATCATCAATAATGCAAAAGCCGCCGCGGGAAAGCTTGGGATACAAGTGCACCAGCGCATCCATAGTCGATTCATAGATATCGCCGTCTAGCCGCAGCAAAGCCAGTCTTTCAATCGGGGCCGCTGGGAGCGTATCCTTAAACCAGCCTTTGAGAAAAACGACTTGCTCGTCCAAAAGCCCATAGTTGCGGAAATTCGCTTCAACCTCCGCTTGTGAAACGGCTAGGAGCCAGTTGAATTGCGAAAAATCCTGGGTCTCAGCTGGGTATTTGGCAGGATTGATTGGGGGCAAACCTTCAAAAGAATCAGCAACAAACACTCTGCGTGTTTGCTCCCCATACGCAGCGAGGACGGCACGCATAAAGATGCATGCACCGCCGCGCCAGACGCCGGTTTCAATCAGATCGCCTGCGATCTCTTCGCACAAGATCGTTTCGACACACTCTTGTAAGTTGTCGAGACGTTTCTGACCAATTAACGTGTGTGCATTTCCTGGATAACCACGCCCTTCAAGACGATTTGTCAACGGAGCCTTGCGATTCTGGACAATTTGCCAGTTGCGTTTGTTCAAAAATCTGGTGATGAGCGAGAAGAGACAGCGCTTGATTCGGGAACGTTCGTGATGATGGATCGGTAGCGGCGGGTCGGGCCACAACGTGAATAAAAGCGCCTTCTTCATCAAATCCAAATAGAGTTGTGCGGGTGATGGTCCCATCGGAATCTTTTCTGTTGACCTAGAAAAATTAAGTTGACATCCTACAGTCGAGTGTTGACTGGTGCGTAAGAGATTAAGAGCCCATCCTGAAATTCGGTTGTGGTGCGTAAACCACCTCGAGCCGGTTGCGTCGACGCAGAGAATTTCAGGACAGATACTAAGTAAGCGACGATTGCTCATTGTGCCTGACCAACTTTTGCGTATGCTGACTATTCTGGGGCAACGGGTGCAAGAATGGCCACCAGAGATTAGAATAAAGCTGCGACCAGCGCTGTCGCAGGAGATCGGCATATGCATATAAGCGTGATTCAATGCGGGCATCCGGTGTGGCACCATGGGCGACTAGCGGCTCGCTCAGCTCAAACGCTACGCTGCCATTGGGGGAGAAGGATGAGAAGACAGGAATCAGAGATGCACCACTGGTTTCGGCCAACGCTGCCATCCCCGACCGAAAGACACGGCGGCCACCCCAAAAATCGACAGTGATACCGTCTTTGCCGAATGGGCCATCGGCAAAAATAATCACCACGCCTCCCTCTCTCAGCGTTTGTTGGGCCCGATATACTTGCAATGCTTGAATCTGTCGTGGCTCAAATTCAGCGGTTCGCCCCGCGGCCATGATGGTCGGGTTAATTCCATGCATCTGTAAGGCTTGGGGAAAGCAGCAACTATCAGGGGTGTGAGTCAACGCATAAATAACTCCACCTCCCGTTTGTTTGGGTGGCCAATCGGCATCCGTGCTGTGTACTGTACACCAGCGTGCAAAGGTTGCTGGCTGACGTAAGTGGTGAACACGCCAAAATGACCAGATGTTACACATCAAACTACGCAAAATCGCTTCTGATAGCGCAGTTTCGCCAACTTGGCTAGCCATGTACTTGACCATTGTTAACGGCTGCCGAAAGCACTCTTCCTGCACCCGGCGTTGTGTCAACCAACGACGCTGGAGGCGCAATCCAAGCGCATAAGGCAGGGCAAGTTTATGCCACATCAGGCCATTGTTGAGAAATGAGTTCAACCTGCGATCTTTGCTATAGGCGAAGCGACGGAGGGGGAGATCCAATACTGTACTCGTCGGCACCGCAATTGGGTGGGCAGTGCGCAAAAACTTTGTGAGTTGGGCAATCGTTGGCTGCTGGACAAACTGCTCGATCGGGATTGTGCAATTGTACGTCTGTTCGAGCTGTGCAACTACCTGGGCCAGTCGCAGCGAACTGACCCCTACATCAAACAAGTTGGTAGTTGCAACAATCGGTGCGCCGCCCAATATATCGCCAAAGAACGCTCCCAAACAGGCTTCAATTTCAGCCGATGATTGGTGCAGGAGTGTCGGAGATAGGAGTGCTGTTGGTTGTGGTTGGAGACCCAGGGTCACGTATTTCTCACGCGTGGCCGCGCGCGCGACCTTGCCACTCGTTGTAATGGCTAACCAACCACGGCGCACCAACTGGATATCAGCCAGAGACACATCCAATTCTTCTTGCACACGTCGGCGAATCTGGTGGCGACAACGGTGCTGCTGCTCATCCTCCATCCGGCCCCGCATTTCACAGACCAGAACCGGCAACTCTGTACCCAAGCGGTCGTCCCGCACGCCAAAAGCAGCAGCTCGTCCAGCAAATTTGCCCAACTCTGCCAACGCAAGGCGTTCAATACTTTCGGGGTAGAGATTTTTCCCTGCTGTAATGATCAGATCTTGTTTGCGGTCTACCACAAACAGATGACCATCAACCAGATAGCCCAGATCGCCAGTATAAAGTTGTCCCGCCCGCAACGTTGCAGCTGTTAGATCAGGGCGCTGGAGATAACCATCAAACAGATAGGGAGCGTCGATGACAATTTCGCCCACCTGTCGGTCGGGCAAGGAAAAACCCTGATCGTCTACGATCTTGACTTGGGTATCACGGATTGGTACACCACAATCGACAATGGCAGTGGCATCGGGATCGGTGGCCGGTAGCGGTTTTGCGCGCTGTTCAGCCAGCAGAGTTCGTTTTGAGATAATATCGCACCCAGCGCCGCGGTTTGCCGGGCTTAGGGTTGCCCCCAATACACTTTCGGCCATACCATATGCGGTGGCTAAAGCATCGGGGGGGAGGCCGTGCGGCTGAAAACGTCTTTGAAACGCTTGCAGCGTGTTCTGTTGGATAACTTCTGCACACACTATCAGCCAGCGCAATGAATGAAGCTGTAGCCCGGCAAGGTCCCGATCGCGTACGGTATTTAGCAGATGAGCCAGTGTAAAATGGGGCCAAATGCCCCACGTACCGCCATGATCCTGAATGGCATGCAACAGCGTGTAGGGACGGCGCACCCAGAAATTGGGGTCAATCGTTACGACAGCGGTTCCCGTTAGCAATGGAAGCAACAGATAGCCGATCAACCCCAGATCATGATGAAAGGGGGGCCAGCCAACCAGAACATCCGCCGGGCACAAGTCCAGCGCCGCGCCAAGCGCGCGAATATGACGCAACGTTGCATCATGTGATACAACAACCCCTTTGGGATCACCAGTGGTGCCACTGCTAAATTGTAGATAGGCGGGTGCTGTTGGCGGCCGCACATCGGGCGCAGGAATCGAGACCAACCCGTTTGTTTGGGTGGCGTTGGCGTAATTCTCTGGACCATGCGCGCCAAAGGTATGTATCTGACAGTCCAGGGTGGTGAGTTGTGGCAGCAGCTCAGCGTGAAAATTGGCATCGATCAGAATTGCATGCGCGTTGGCCCAAGCCGCGCGCTCGCCTAGTCGCTGCGCATAAAGCTCGAAATTACGATAACGCGCCACATACGGAAAGATGGCTGGCACCGCGCCTGCATAGAGCGCACCAACAAAGGCAACAAGCAGGGTGGGATCATGTTGCCCGGCCAACAATACGATATCACCCGGCCCGATCGCGCTGCCGCGGAGATAGTTGGCATAGTTAGATGCTTGCTGGTGGAGTTGTTGATAGGTGAGCTGTTGCGGCGGCAGATGTGCACAGAGAAAGGTACAGGCCACCTTATCCCCTTGCGCTTGCGCCTGCTTTGCAATGGCCATGCCCACAGTGCCAGCACTCTTCAAATCAGAAGTTACCATCGAATACCTACGTTCAATTCTAGCCAAGCGTCTTTCTAGCCAAGCGCAGAGTGCGATAGAGTGCGTGATCCGATGGCAAACGCAAGGCACAGGCCCATTGCAATCCACGCGCCGTATCCGGTTCATCGACAGCAAAGTGAGCTGCGTAATGATGATAGAGCCGATAACAGCCCCATCCCAATGTGGCACTGCGCTTGCAAAGCGCCAACCAACGCGCTCTCATCTTCTGCTGCTGGAAGCGATCGTTGGCGTTCAGCAACCGAATCAGCCATTCACCACTTTGCGCCAGTTGTGCCAGTGTGGTGCAAGGCAGCTTGGTTACCATACGCAACATGGTTGCGTACTCCTCTTCACTGGCCGTCGGGAATTGTTGAAAGAAGTAACGCCGCCGACAAAGCACCATGTCGCTGGTGCAACGCTCATGCTGCACAATGTGCGTTTGGGCAGCATGATGACGGTATTTGACCAAAACCGCAGCGAGATTCCCCACGCGATAGCGTTGGACCACACGTGTTAGCCACTCGTAGTCGATCAACACCATGTTGCTTTGCCACGGGTTTTCTCTGGCTATGGCAGTGGGCATGAAGATTGTCGAATCCAACATGCTCACCCGGAATAGTAGTTCGTGGCAGATCGTCTGGTGTGCCGTGGGAAACCAAAGCACACCACTGCTATCGCCAATGTGCTGGGCACATGTACCGCCAATATCGATCTGATGCTGCTGTACCCAAGCGAGTTGCGTTGCCAGGCGTTCCGGCAGCGCTACATCATCCTGCTTGAGCAGTGCCAGCCATGGCCCACGCGCGACTGCCACGGCCGCGTTGAGCGCAGCCGCTTCGCCACCGTGCGCCAGGAAGAGGGGCCGCACACGCCGATCCTGTTCGGCAAAGGCATGAATCAGGGCCGCCGAACCATCCGTGGAGCCGTCATCCGCCAGGATCAACTCGAAATCTTCGTACGTCTGCATCAATATTGATTGGACTGCCTCGGCCAGATAGGATGCGCCGTTGTAGACCGGCATCACCACCGAGATCAATGCTGTATTGGATTGGCTAAGGGCCATCGCTTTCCTCTTGATGGTGCCGCCTTCATCCCACATTGGCATCCAAACCTGTCGCCAGATGAAGGCAGCACGATAAACAGACTAACCAGTTGTTAACTAGAGTAACCACCTGTCCCATCAAAGGGCGCCCCGCTGATGTCTGCCAGCGCCTCGTTCAATGGCACCTGTTCAAAGGTCGGTCTTTGCCAGCGCTTCGGTGTCGCGGTCGCTGGTGTCACCTCGACCGGCTCTGGCGTTGTGGTGGGACGATTCGATTGTTGCGTTTGCATAATGCCTCCTGAAAAATATAAGATTACGACTGATTACATCTATTCGTGTGAGTGGCGCAGCGCAGCGGATTGGCGCGGCGCATAGCGCGCCAATATATGAAACGGCGAATTCTCATTGTGCGCCAAGATGTCGATGTCGCCATCTTGGAGCCAAACATGCGCCATCAATTTGCCTTCGTCAGTCAAGGTGGCCGCGCCATAATAGAGCGTCGTACTCACCCCCCGACGGCGCAACATTGTCTGGGCCGCCATGCTACGTGGAAAACAGACCGCGTTGAGCCCAAGCGCCAGATTGGTGTAGTAGATCGCGAGCCGGACTTCCTGGCAGGCGGCCTGACGCGCTGCACCTTGCAGTTCTGGCCGACGAGCCGGCCGCTCAAACCACCAGACCAGCCAGCGAAACGGCAGATAACGCAAGGCCTGACGTGCCAGCACGAGATGCAGCGTGGTCTCAAGCAGAAGCCAGCGGTGCTCTGGGCGCGCCTGGCGCAACCGCTGGCAGACTTTACGGAGCATCGACCATCACCACACCGGCGCTGGCCAACTTGGTCAACACGTCACTGACATCACGGTGACAGGTCGCAGCGTCAACGGTATATTCACGCTGCAACTGGGCACAGAGAGTCTCCAACGCCATGGGCTGCTCAAGCAAGTGCCAAATGTGCCCACCGACGAGATTCAAGCTGTAGCAAAAGCCTGCCTCGGCATCGAGCGCCAGATATTCTTCGTCGAGTTTGGAGAAATGAATTGTCGGGTTGCGCTTGATCACGGTCTTTGCATGCATAATGTTACTCCTTCATCTAAAGGTCATTTCGGTAAAGGTCATTTTGGTAAAGGTCGCTGTGGTAAAGGTCGCTGTGGTTGAAATGATCCAGCAAAAGTCTCCCCACATCCGGCATCATCGCCCAATTACGGGGTCTGCGTAGACGGAAGACAGGAACGTGGTGCAGGAGCGCAATAATCTGTTGCCAATAGGTGGCGCTCTGTCCCATTGCCCGAATAAATTCAGGACGATAAGTCGCCGCGTCAATCACTGCGGTTACCGCGTCCAGCCCGGTTATCGGCTCCACAGCTAGTTCACCCCACGCCAACAGGTAGATCGCCCGCAGCGGCAAGGGGGCGCACGGTTCCGCGAGTTTTTGCTGTGGCTCTGGCGCGGCCAAATGAAATTTGTCGACCCGCAGTTGATCACGACATAGGACAGGGGTTTGCCAGCCCAACTCGTGCAGCGCCTCTTGCCAAAGCTTCAGTCGCGGCATGGATGGCCAGAGTGCAGGCAGCTGATCTACCGCCACATCCAGCCGACAGAGATCGTCACTGACCAGTTCATGGCCTTGCTGAGTCAACCAGGCGGCCAAGCTCGATTTACCGTGGCCGGACGGTGCACAAAATGCCACTGCACCGTCACCGACTTGCACCACACTTGCGTGCAACGGTAGCCAGCCCCGTTGATAGCCCAAGGCGCCCCAGGCTGAACCGAGCAGAAATAAGCGCAACGCTGGTGCGTCTGCTTGCCCATGCGGCGTCAGCCATATTTCCCGCCCGGCCAGGATCTGGTATTGGCCCACCTTGGGCAACGTAAAGCTCAGCGCTCTGTCATCTGCGACCAGCGCGTATCTAGCGCAGGCTGTCGTTGCACCGGTCTGCCGGATCACAACATCTGGCTCGGCCACGGTGGGTGCGATGCGAAAGGAAGACCACTCCGGCAGTTCCAACGTTGACGTCACCGTCACGCCGGCATAATGATAGTGCCATCTGTTCATGCAGGTGCCACTGCCGGCGTCTGTTGCAAATCCGCGGTCTCAAACCATCGAATGAAGTGACCGAGCATCAAGCCCCCCAGGAGGATCCGCTGATAATCAGCAATGCATCTGCTGTCGTTCCAGCCGGTTTGTGGCAGGTTGTCGACGAGACGTTGCATGCGCGGCAGATCCAAATACCGTTGCACTGTGTCGTACCGGGCAAGCGCGGCGAGGTCAGCCTGAAGGGTGGCACGTTGAGCGATCATCTGTTTATGCCAATCCGCGGCTTGCAGACCACGGCCACTGTTGTACAAGATCATCGGGGGCAGATGAGCAGCCATGGAGCGACGGATCAACGAGCGGGTTTCGTGCCCCCGTCGCCACTGTGATTCTGGCACGGCAAAGCAGAACTCGACCAGGCGTTGGTCGCGCGTCGGATCACGGCGACTGATGCCAAAGCGTGCCGCATAGGCCGCCTCGTAGTCGCCATCTGCAATCTGTAACAACGCGGCATAGCGCTGACCACGTTCGGCAGCGTTCGTCGGAAAGATGGCCTGGCGCCACCATTCTCGGTGTCGGGCCTGCCACCAACGGGACTGAAATGGCACCGGCAATGGTTGGGCAGTTGGATTGAGATCATTGATGGAGCCCTGGTGCAGGGCGTGGACAATGGCTTGTATCCGACTGGGCAAGAGCGGGACGATTCCCTCGCGGGCCAGCCGTCGTCCTGCGCTGACTGAGCTGCGCGATTCTTTGCGCAGCTTGCCCCACGCCCGGCGCACCCCACCTTGGCGCACCAGTTCGGGTAAGGTGCTGGTGCCTTTCCAGCTCACCGTGAGGTTGCCCGCCTCGCCGGACAATAGGACCCGTACGCCGTCGGCTTGGGCTTGGGCTTGGATCGCTTCAATCCAGGGGCGGTTGGTAACGTTTTGAAAGGGACCCATCATCGTCGCGAAAAACAGATCAATATCGGCGAAAATTGGTTGGTCGGTGGCGGCAACAAAATGCGGACGCAGGTTTGGATATCGTGCAGCAATGGCCTCTACATAGGGTGTTTCGTCGGCGTACTTGCCGGGTGGCAGGGGATCAGCAAATCCAGGTGCCGGCACCTGGGTATAACCATACAAGGGGCGATTCTGCTGCGCCAACCGGGGTGCTGCCACCGCGGCCACGGTCGATGAATCCAACCCGCCACTCAACGAAATGCCAACGGGATAAAGAGTGCGCAGCCGGCTCTCCACTGCATTTGTCAATCGTTCTTGGAATGCTTCAACGTACTCTTCATCGCGTTTGAACGTAACACGTCTTGTCAGGTCCAGTTGCCAAAATGTACCCTCTTCCAGGCCACCTTCATCTACTCGTAACCAGTGCCCGCCCGGCAACTTGTACAGGCCCTGGAAGAGCGTACAGTTCGAGTCCGGTTCCAGCAGATTCTCCAACTGCAACTGGCGCGGTACCCAGGGCAATCTGAAAAGGGCATTGGGCATAGTGGCAAAGGCGAAGGTTCGGGGCGTGTGATGGTAATAGAGCGGCCGGTTGCCAAGTGGAGAACGCGCCAGGAAGAAGGTCCGCTGGCGTCCATCCCACAGCGCAAAGGCATAATCGCCAATCAGATGGCGCGGGGCATCTTCGCTCCACCGTTCATAAGCGCGTAAAATCAGTGCCGAATCTGGCAGCGTAGATGCCTCATGGGCAGAGATCCGGAATTTAGCGGCCACTTCAAGACGGTTGTCCAAACGGGCGTCGCTCACCAGCATGAGCTGGCCATCGGTACTGGCGAGCGGTTGCCGTTCATATTGATCCTCCGGTGTAATTATCATCTGACACTGAGCCAATCCCACGGCACCTTGATGCCAACAACCTATCCGATCTGGCCCATGTGCAGTGACGCTCGCATACATCCGCCGCAACGCTTCAGGCGTGACGGGGCGGCCTTCAACTTGATACAACCCAATAATGGCGCTCATCGTAATTTCATTCGTGTTACAACGTGTAAACTCAACAACGGTTTGCAGAGAAACCGCTGCCGATCAATAGCTGGTTGACAGTTCAAGTGGATATTGCAAGTTGATGTTGCAAATTCGCGAGGGTTAAAACCTGCTTCTCACCGCGCGGAACCACGTCAGCGGCTGCCCGTTCAGCGGTTGAGACCGCTTCTCACGGTTAGAAGCCCAATCGATTGGCGCTTTTCCCCAAATGTCAACGGGAGCTAGCGAAGCGTGACCCAACCCCATGATTTCACTGGCCCAATCGGCCACGGGGCGCACCCATTGGATGTGCAGCAAGTCGTGAACAGAATCTTCAGGTGGGTGTTGGAGCTCATGCAGTAGCGAATGCTACTCGCCAAGCATCCAAAGTTACATGGCGCTTATACCTTACGTAAACATTTGTCGTAGTATAGTAGCACAGTTTGTAGATGCTGAATTCCGAAATCATGCTTACTTTTCCGTAAGCTAAGCAGGTAATTGGGGGGGATCCGCGAAGCTATTCCGGGTTCAATGGGACAAGATAGATGGGAATAGATAGATGGGACTACTCGAGCAGAGGAGAGAGTGCTGCGGACCGACTACCGCAGCCGCTTCGTTGACGTGGGCAGCTTTGCTTGGACTCGTCCGCAATCTGGGAAGCCATGCACGTGACGGTGACCGTGCACACGTGCGCCACTTATCAGCTGGTTTTTGGTTCGTGGTGGCAAGTGGGCAGAAATACTGAGACCATTGATCAAACGTTTAACCGCAGTGGTTATTTTCTAATGTTAAGTTCTTTGCTTAACGGATGGATACATCAGCGGTATAAAAGACAAGGAGCAGTCTTGCTTTCAAGGCCACTCACGTTACTCTAAATCTTCTCTCGTCAAAGCGTTATAATGCCCCGCTCAATAGCGGTGGTTACAGCTGACGTCCGATCGTCTACACCCAACTTGTTATAGATGTGGATGAGATGGGTTTTGACAGTTGCAGTGCTAATGTGCAGGATCGTGCCGATTTCTTTATTGCCATTTCCTTTCGCAACCAACTCTAGAACTTCAATTTCTCGTGCACTCAGATTTTCTTCGGCAGGAGAACGCATCCTTGTCATGATACGTGCAGCGACAGTTGGTGCCAGGGTCGCGTCTCCAATTGAGGCTGATCGAATCGCCCGAAATAATTCTTCGCGCGGGGTATCTTTGAGCAAATAGCCGGTGGCCCCAGCTTCAATTGCGCGTAGAATATCTGCGTCGGAATCATAGGTGGTGAGAACGAGAATATGGGCCATTGGGTTTTGATCCCTGATTGCTTCGATTGCACCGACACCATCCAACCCAGGCATGCGTAGATCCATCAGGATTACATCGGGCGCAAGGTCATTGTGCAGCGCGACAGCCCTGTTGCCATCAGCAGCCATCCCAACCACCTCAAAATCGGACTGACCACTTAACATGCCGGCAAGTCCTTCTCTAACAACGGGGTGATCATCTGCAATGAGAATTCGAATTGGGTTCATCATTTTATTTCAAATCCCGTGAGGTATTTCTCGCTTCGTAGCAATTCTATACCGTCAGTCAAATCAGCTTCTTCTACTCAGAAAGCGGAATCGTGATGACGACAGTTGTGCCCTCGCCTCGCTCACTTTCCAGGGTGACGAAGCCGCCACACTGTTCAACTCGTTCTTGCATGGCTTGCAAACCATAACCACCTGGATATGGTGAAGGTGCTGCACCTTGAAATCCCAACCCGTTATCCTGTACATCTAAGATGACAACATCCGTCATGTAGGATAGCGTCAACTGCACATCTGTTGCTTGCGCATGTTTCCAAATGTTGTTCAGCGCTTCCTGCGTTGCTCGCAGCAAAGTCACCTCAATGCTAGAATGTAGCGGAATGGGATTCCCCGTTGTTTTGGCCGTGAGGGTAATGCCTGTTTCCGCTTTCCAGCGGGTGGTTGTGCGTTCTAATGCATCCGACAGCGAAGATTGTTCAAGTAAGTCCGGTCGCAGATCTTGTACAACGCGGCGAGCTTGAGCCAAATTTGCACGGGCTGTTGCCCGGGCTTGATCTAAATGCTTTTGCAATGCTCTGGGATCATCGTGTAAAGCTTGTTCAGCCGCTTCCAGGTGCACAACGATACTGATGAATCCCTGCGCCAGCGTATCATGAATCTCCCTTGCTAACCGCTGACGTTCTTCTAGTATGCCTTCACGTCTTTCGACAATGGCTAGTTCTGCTTGCGCTGATTCCAGTTGTCGGATTAATTCACGCCGCTGCGTACTCTGTCCAATAATTGCTGAAATCCAGATTCCGATACCGATACTAGCCAGCCCCACAAAGAGGATCAGCCAATTATTTGGATCTTCCAGCGTAAACGGTTTACCGGCATCGGTAAGCTGCTCGAAGATCATCAAGATTGTCAGCAGAAGTGCCGTAATCGCGGCAAAGCGGATTGGCAGATGGCGGAAAATCTGGATGAATAGACCAAAGAGCGCCAGGTAGTAAGCCAATGAGATATTGACCAATACGAACCAAAGAATGATATCCCCAATGATAATGATAAAACGGTTGAGAGAGCGTTCTTCCCACGAATCCATGTTTTTATACGCTAATGTCAACCCACCCCAATGCCACAGCAGAATGGCGAGCGATAGCAACCCCACTCCCCAAAGCGGCACGCTCCGATTCTCATCGCGAAACGCAAGTCCAGTAGAAATAAGCACGGTCGCATAAAAGAATAGCTGCCACAGCCAATTCCATTTTTCCCAGACATCCAGTTGGTTTTGCAGTTTCGTGTTTACCATGTGTTCGTCTGTCTCTTTGACATTCGCTGCAACATTCGCTGTAACAATCTCTGCATACCACCCAGTCGAATCCAGTGTGCAAAGCGATAGATTCGCCAAACCCAGCACCGCTGCCACATCTCTAAGCAAGATCAAGTCCACCACAGATCCTGGGACTTTCTGCGAGCTATTTCCTGATGATTAGGCTCTTTCTTTCGGCTGTAAATAGACAAAACGAAATGGCGAAAAGTGTTCAACGAACTGCGGTTGGAAATCCAAATGCGCTGCTCTCTGACCAAGCATAATTGTATCAGTTGCTGAATCAAAAAATTGGACAATAGGTGGATCCGATGCCAAATAAGTTTGAGCATCACCGTTGTATGGGAAAGCCTCACTGATTGGGTTGACAACTTTGGCACCCAAATAAGATTGTGAAACAGCTCGGAATGTTTGGCGCAATCCAAGCAAACGGAACAGAGCCCACCCGACGCGTGGGGCTGTATGTCGATGGTTACTTACTTGCCCTTCAACGATCAATTGACCGCTTTTGTCAGTCATGCGAAAAGTTTTTTGCCCATATTCCTGTTGGATGATTCCGCTGCTCAAGTGGGCGTTTAGACCAAGGACTTCACGATTGTAGGCAACGACGGTTTCTGAATTATTCCACAATCCATAGCAAAACATGCGAGCGTGTGGATTGCCAAACAGCGCCTTGAGCAACGTGAGGGGGTGCCTTTCGATGGTAGGGCTAGGCTGGTGCGAAACCAATACACTGAACTGAACTTCAGTATGTGCCCCCAGGCTTGCCTCCGTAAAATCAACCACCCAAATGCCCATAACCGCACGGGAACCTACCGTTTGGATAAGATGCACATTCTCATGTAGTAACAGCCTCTGCACCTGGTCAGAATCAGCCGTTCCACCGATCAACAGGCCATGTCCATCATAGGTATGGTAGGGCGTTGGTACGCGCCCCACCGAGATTATCTCCTCGCCGTCAAGGGGATATGCTTCGAACAAGGGATGTAATCTGGTACTCATCTGATCGTTCGTCTTTCCTCTTCAGAACTGTTCCACACCGAGCGGCCTATTTCCATGAGTAGTACGCTTGCTTATCCCAATACCAATTCCAACACCGATCAGACAACCTGTCAAGGTCCACAGGAGAAGTCCATTAAGCGCAAAACCGAGCCCAAAGCCGAGCCCAATGCCTGCGGCAGCGAATCCCGCAATCGGCAACTGCCGTTCCTGCCAGCGTAGAAAGTCAGGTCTGTCAGTGGCAGAAGTCACCAACTGTGACGACCACCAGGTCAAGCCAACGAGTAAAATCGGATCAAGGAGGTTACTGATGTTTTGAATTGTGTTACCTGGTGCCAGGTTGCCATGCATTGCGATGTCAAGCAAATGGACAGCGGTTGCGCCTAAGCCGATAACCGTCGTTGCGATGATGGTTGCTGCACGGAAACCATCGCGGCGTCCCATTGCTACCAAGCCCAGGATACCGAGTGTCAGATTTGCAAATCCCATCTCTAATTGGAAGGGGTTACCCGCGGGCCAACCTATGCTCTCCGCAATCAGATCGGATAGGAACAGGTGACCAAAAGCACCACCAAGACCATTGGCCCCGACACTGATCGCCAGTAAGTAGATGAGGAATACTTCAATGCGACGTGAACTTGTTGATGCCTGTTTGTCGAATAGGATGTGACCAACGGCAAGCAAAAGAGGCAATAGTGAGTAGGCAAACATCCGGACTAGAAACAACTCGTTCATATTTTAGCTCCTCTTGATTTATCTGAACTCAGAATGAATCGGTCCAGGGATCTTCAGTTTTTACCGGGTGCGTGTCCAAGTTTCAGTGTAGCTGGTGGGTTAGTTCGACACGAGATGGATGAACAAGGGAACACTGATCACATAGGATAGAAGATGCATTAGACACAGTGTCACAACTGTCGCAAGGTCTGCGGGTAGTGTATCAGGTGGCCCATAGCCGAAGCCGGCTGCAATCGGCAATGCGAGTGAGAGTAACAAGCTAATGGTAGCAATCATCAGAAAATGGCGTACTGGGCAAGATGACAGTCGAGTAACGGCAGCAAAGACCCCGGTACCAATCAGCAAATAGACAATATTTGCCCCAATAACTTGCTCCCAACTTGCGCCTGTCCAGGCCGTAACTGCCGGGAAGTAGCTCCCGGCAGCGGCGTAAAGCCCCAGATTGGCAACTGTCGAGGTCAGTATAACGAGTGGTACGCCCCAGATAAGTGAACGCAGTGAAGGTGGCAGCGATTGTGGTTCTTGCATAACTTTGATTTTGTTTATCATTTTCATTCTCCAGAAGTGTGGTTTGCTTGTCGTTTACAGCATACCGCCATCAGCATTGCTTGTAACCATTCGATCGATGGCTCTATTTTTGACCATGGGTGTATTCTCTGATCAACCACTTACCATGCGCTATCAACCGATCGGTTGATAGCGCCGGTGACGGTGTTCCAGTCGGCGAAGGATTATCGTGAGGAAGAAGGAGTGCAAGGTTGGATGTGATCCGATGAAGTGGACGCTATTTGCATTGTCATGGTGGGGTACAGGGGAGGGCTGTGGAGGGGTCGGTTGCGTGCAGCGCACAGGTGCAACGATCGGAGGCAAAGCCGGTTGCTTGCTCCCTGTGCAACGCACTCCGTTCTGTCGGCCAATGAGCGCGAGGCTGCGGCCCAAGTGGGATTGCTTGCGTGCAGCGCACAGGTGCAACGATCGGAGGTAAAGCCGGTTGCTTGCTCCCTGTGCAACCCACTCCGTTCTGTCGGTCAATGAGCGCGAGGCTGCGGCCCAAGTGGGATCGGTTGCGTGCAGCGCACAGGTGCAACGATCGGGGGCAAAGCCGGTTGCTTGCTTCCTGTGCAACGCACTCCGTTCTGTCGGCCAATGAGCGCGAGGCTGCGGCCCAAGTGGGATCGCTTGCGGGCAGCGCACAGGTGCAACGATCGGGGGTAAAGCCGGTTGCTTGCTCCCTATGCAACCCACTCCGTTCTGTCGAGCACGGTGGACACAGTGGTGAGCGTTCTCAGATTGGCCGCCGTGGTCGCGAGCCTGGGCAGATGAAGAGCCAGGATCAGCCAGATAAGTGGCTTTGCGGTGCAGCCAGTGCCTCTTCCTCGCTACCATAGACGCCGATTGCTTCATCGAGCCGGGTGAGGGCAAAAATCTGCCGATAGTGTTCATTCAGGCCATAGGCCAAGAGCCGCTGCTGCAGACGCTGCACGCGAATGAGTAGGGTCACCAGCAGGCCGATGCCAGAGCTATTCATGTAGGCCAGCTCGCTAAAGTTGAGGATGATGATCTGCGGATTGCTGGCCGCTGCCCTGGTATAAGCGTCCATGAGTTCATTTTCCGATGCACCGGTTACGTCACCGCGTAGGTCAATCACAGCAACGGTGTTGGCGACTTGACGCACATCTGTGGACAGATTTGACATAATTCCTCCTTCTTTCAGTGGTAAAAAATCAGCTCCAGCGTATGGCGATGATCGTCAGCGATTACATTCATCTCGTCCGCCATATTCTGGATCAACCAAAGACCCCAGCCGCGCGGGGGCTGTTCACCTGCCAGCTTGGCCTGCAAATCGGGGGGAGGCGGCGTGGGACCGATTGGGCCGCGGCCCTGATCGGTTACGCTAACGACCAGGCGCTTCTGGGTATTGCGCACTGCGATTTCCACCCGTTTTTCTGAATCATATCGATTGCCATGCTCCATTGCATTCATGATCGCTTCGGCCGTCGCGGTCTTGAGCCGCTCGATTTGACGTGGGGATAGGAGACCGAGATTGAGCACGGCGGTTGCCACCTGTTCCGCTGCCTCGCGCTCATTGCCCGGCAGGCTAGCGAGCGAGAATCGTGCAATGACCTGCTCCCCGCTCGCGTCTTTGGTCTGCCCTCCACTCTCAAACTCGTTCTCATTCTCCTCTGGGCTGGATAAGAGTGGCTGCCGTTCAATGAGCACGAGCGTGACATCATCTTCTTGCACCCAGGTTGGCCCCACGAAGTCCGCCAGTGCCCGCTTCAAACGCTCGATAATTTCGTGATCGTCAGCGCACTGCACCAGCAGCTGTTGCAGCTGTGAAAAGCCAAACATTTCACGCGCCGGGTTATGGGCCTCGACCAAACCATCGCTGTACAACAGGATGCTATCACCGGGGGCCAACCAGCTTTCGGCCTCCTCGTAGTGCATGTTCGGCAGCAGGCCGAGCGGCATGCCGCGCGCCCACAGATCTGTTACCTTGCCCCCGCTGCAATGGCCCGGTAGATTATGCCCAGCATTGGCGAACCAGAAGTGACCGCTATCAGGCTCAAAGATGGCGTAAAGGCAGGTCACAAACATTTTGGGCGGCATCTCCTGACAGAGCAGATTGTTGACATGTTCGAGCACGCGGCCGGGCGCGGCAAAGCGCTCCGCGCTGCTGCGTAGGATACTGCGTGTCGATGCCATGACCAGCGCTGCGGGGATGCCCTTATCGGTCACGTCGCCGATCACGATGCCGAGCCGGTTATCTGGCAGACCGATAAAATCATAAAAGTCACCACCCACCGCCTGCGCCGGCTGCCAATGGACCGATACGCGCCAGCCCGGCAGATCGGGCAGCCGCTGGGGCAAGAGCGTTTCCTGGATGATGCGGGCCATGCGCAGTTCCTGTTCGATCCGCTCACGCTGGCGCGCTTCGAGCTGCTGTTGCCGCACCAGTTGCGCCACGCGCAGCGCGGGTGCGGCCTGCGCTGTCAAGTTCAGCAGCAGCCGGTGGTCGTCACTCGTGTACTGCTGTTCACTCAGCCGTGCACCCAAGTTGAGGATACCAATTAGCTGCCCTTGATTCACCAGCGGTATGGCCAGCTGGAACCCCGCAGCTTTCAAGGCTGCGAGCGCGGGGGAATCAATCGCCAACTTATCGAGCTGAACAATGTCGGACGCACCCTGCAGGTAGGCCAACAGTGGATCCCCCACAGGCATCTCCGGCAGATCCACCACTGTTGACGACGCAGCCTCAATGCGACTCGGCGCACTTTGCGCATTGGCCAGACCGCTATCGGTTTGCTTGCGCCACAAATTTTGGATCCGAAAGTTCATGGTTCTTCGTTCAGGGCATAGGCAAGCGCCTGCTCCAGCGTCATGTCGCGTCCTTTCTGCCAGGCCGCGCTCAACGCTGCTTCGTCGAGATGATCGTGTGCCGTGGCCAAATAGGGCGTGAACTCACCGTTGATGTATCTGCTGATGGATGGCTCGGTATTGGCAGTGGATGCCACACGCGCACCCGCAACCTGGAATAGTGCGTCCGCACTGCTGAAGAGGATCACCGCGCGTTCGGCATGACCCTCATCGGCTGTGCTTGCGCTGGAGACCGCGGCCAGGCCAGCCAGCGCACGGGCGATCCCCATGTTGTTCCCGACATCTCGCCACAGCGCCAGCGTCACTTCAAAGAGCACTCTGGCCTGTGCATAGTTTTGCTGGCGCAGCGCCACCACGGCCGAGCTGAGGAGTGACGAGGCAAAGCCCCACTGATCGCCCGCAGCGCGCAGACGTGAGCCGCTTTCGCCCAGCAAGTCGTATGCCGCGGTAAAGTCACCCTGTCGACCAGCCAAATTGGCCAGTGCATAGAGTGCAACCGCTGCACCCCATCCGTCATCAAG
Source organism: Caldilineaceae bacterium (assembly GCA_965228585.1). GTDB lineage: Bacteria > Chloroflexota > Anaerolineae > Caldilineales > Caldilineaceae > JAHBVH01. The sequence continues at coordinate 829,739 of CBDDHX010000001.1, read as the reverse complement.
CTGTCGAAAGAGGGCAAGGCTCTCTTCAAATTGCGCACGCGCCCGCAGCGGCTCGCCCAAAGCCAGCAATGTATCGCCTGCCCAGTTGCGTGCCAATGCTTCACCCCAGCGGTCACCCATTCCCTGCAAAAGCGCCAAGCCTTCATGACACAATTGGTGCGCTATGTCAGGGTACCCTCTTGACAAAGCGACCGCGCTACGCAAAAGCAACGCATACGCCAAGTCCGTGCGCTGCTCCAATTTACGATAGAGAGCAACGCTCCGCTCGAGTTGCTCTTCCGCCTGACCAAGATCGCCCTGCGTCCAAGCCAGTGCACCGGCACCGAAAAGAGCTTTGGCCTGCGTGCTGCTGGCGGAATCCTCAACCGGAAATTGATCGAGCAGCGCATCGAGCCAAGCCCGTCCTTCGTTGAGATAGCCGCGGTAATACCAGAACCAGATCAGCGCACTGGCCAGCCGCAGCCCGGCCGCTCGCTCCGCGCTCTGCGCCGCACTCCGCTTGGCCTGCCCCAGAATCGCGCGCATATCGTCGAGAAGCAGGTCGAGACAATCAAGCCAGTGGTATCGTTGTGCACTGCGCAGGTGAGGTTCGGCCTCTTCCGCCAGCGCAATGTGATAGTGGAGATGACGCTGATTCAACAGATCTGCTTCGCCGCTATGCAGCAGCTGCTCAAGCGCGTAATCACGAATGCTCAACAACATGCCAAAGCGCAGCTCGCCATTAAATTGTTGTGTACGCAGCACGAGGCTGTTATCGACCAGCAGTTCAAGCTGTTCGAGCAGCGCGACCGGATCATCGTCGATGTTACAGACTGCTTCGATCGCGCCAAGCGTACAACTGCCGGTAAAGATAGCCATGCGCCGCAATAGCGCCTGCGCAGCCGGTTCGAGCTGCTCGTAGCTCCAATCGATTGTGTTGCGGAGTGTTTGCTGGCGTGCGGGCAGATCACGTGCGCCACCCTTTAAGATGTCAAACCTGCGCGTCAGCCGCGTGAGCAACATCTGTGGAGAGAGGCTTTTCACGCGCGCGGCGGCCAGTTCGATGGCCAGCGGCAGACCATCCAGCCGGTTACAGAGTTCGGCAATGGCTGCGGCGTTCTCACTGGTCAGGGTGAACGCTGGTTGCACATCGCTGGCCCGCTCCACAAAGAGCTGTACCGCTGCATAGCGCGAAAGCCTTTCCAGATCTGGCAGGTAGCGCGGGTTGGGTCGTGCCAGCGCCGGCACCGGAAATTCCTTCTCGCCGCGCACGTGTAGCCGCGTGCGGCTGGTGATCAGAATTTTGATCTGTGGACACTGTTCGAGCAGATCGACCACGACCAACGCAGCCTCCACAACCTGTTCGAAGTTATCCAGCAGCAGCAGGATCTCTTTGGGGCGCAGCTTCTCCTGCAACGTCACCATGAGGGGCTGTGTGCCGCTGTCGCTGATACCGAGCGCCTGTGCAATTGCCGTGACCACCTGGCTGGCGTCATGGATGAGGGCAAGTGGGACAAAGAAGACGCCATCCCGGAACGCATCACGCATCTCTGCCGCCACCTGCAGGGCAAGCCGCGTCTTGCCCGCACCCCCCGCGCCGGTCAAGGTCAGCAGGCTCACCTCCTCATTCAGCAACAGCTCGCGGATGGCGCTCAACTCGCGCGCGCGTCCGATTAGCGATGTACGCGGCAGTGGCAGGGTGGGTATTCGCGGGCCCGGGCTCGCGGCGGACACGGCTGTCAAATCCGATTCCTGGGCAACCGCCTGCGCCCCTTCAAACCGTTCAGTGAGCAGCAACGCAAGGTCATTTTCAACCAGGTCGCTCAGCTCTTCGGTGGTGGTGAAACGCTTGTAGCTGACCCCGTCGTTGCGAATGTGGGCCAGTAGCTCTTGGAGGCGCGGCTCGCGCTCCGGTGCGGGGGCTTTCATGTAGAGCAGCTTGGGCTTGTTGCCCACCAGGTGATATTCATCTTCCAGACCAGAGATCTCCATGTCTGCTGCGACCCAGCCATAGCGCTGCCAATAGATGCCGATGAAGATATGGCTCTGCTGCAGGTAGGCGCGGTAGAGATCCCGCGGCGGATGGGGCCGCGCACCCGTTTCAAAGAGCACCGGTGTAAGCCGCAGCCGCACGATGGCTTCACGCACGGCTGCCCGTTCGGGGGCTAGCTCCTCCAGCGTGGAGCTGATAAAGACGCGCAGCCGTTGATCCGGTGTGCGAATTCTGTTTGTCATTGGTGGATCTCCTTTGGCTCGCCCAGCCAAAGCACAACTTGTGCGGGCTGAACTGTCTCTTCAACGACCCGGATTAGTTCCGCGGTCAGGCGTTCCAGATCGGTTTCATTGCGCACGGTGCTGCTGAACGCGGCCAGCACCTGTTCGGCGTTGTATTTACGCCGGTAAAAACGGCGATCGATCCAGCCTTGGACTCGCCGCCGCAAGGGCGCAAAGAGTGCGACGATGGCAAGGGTGGTCAATGCGGTGGCAAAGGTGCTCTGTGTCTGCCCCGTCAGGCCACGGAAGAGCGCCTGCAGCGCAATAACACTGCCAAAGTAGAGCAGTGCAAGCAGCGTCGTCACCACACCATAGATCAATGTGCGGCGGATCAAAATGTCAATATCCCACAGGCGGTAACGCAGGACAGCAATGGTCACCGTCACCGGCAAAGTCAAGAGAATCAGCAATGCAATGAGTTGCAAGAGCAAAAGCATTTCCAGCGAAGTGTCAGCTTGCTCGCCAAAACCCAGGCCAACAAGTAGAAAGAGCAGGGCAATGAGGACGAGGCCGAAGACAATCCACTTGGTCTGCTGGCGCTGGACCGGGCTCGAGCTGTAGCGATAGCGGTAGATCTGGGTGATAATGCAGGTGCCAAAGATGATGAAGCTCAAGAGCGGTTCGAGATAGGCGGGCCAGTTCCCAAAGCTCAGGGCTTGGCTGTCTGGCAAGAAGAATGAGAGGCGCAGGAAGATCACCAAGCCAATCGGTGGCCCCATGAGTACCCAACTCCATGCAGGCACAAAGCGTCCGTTGGGAAAGGTGCAAAAGATGATCACGAGGCTCAGCCACATCACAGAATTGGCGATGTTGATGAAATAGAACCAGAAGACGCCGAGCGGCACAAGAGCATCGACCGCGGCCGTGCCAAAGAAGCCGATGATCAGGAACAGAAATGCATAGAGCCAAGTCGCGCGTTCACCTGAGCGCCGCGCGATCAGCAGCAGAGAACAGACGCCGTAGATTGCGGCAACGGTGCAGACGAATAGGATGTGCCACGCGCCAAACCAGTGGTGGGATATGCCCCGTGCGGTGAGTGTCGCCAGGAATTCGACGCTGGTCTGAATGTCGTAACAATCTTCGCCGCTGCAAGGGGTGAGCAACATTTTGTAGTAGAATGGCAGGGCGTAGAGCCAAGTGCCCATTCCCACGATCAAGAGTACGCCCCAAACCGTGCGACTCCAGTTAAGCCAGTGGCCATCCCATCCGGAATTGATCTGCATTTGATCTACCTGTGTCTTCATTCTCTTCATCCGTTTGTGACGCTACTTCACAACCAGCGTACGCACCATGCCATGTGCAAGGTGGGGTGTCATTGCTTCCGCGTCGGTGTTGGGCAAGAAGCAGAGGACGGTATATTCACCGGCTGGAATATCGAGCGTCACCCAGCTGGTCATATTGCTGCCCATGAAGCTGCCAAAGGCGATCTCTTCAAAGGGCGGCTCTTGAGGTGGTTCATCCGCCGCGGCCAGATTGATCAGATCCTCAATCGTCACACCCTCGTTGAGCTTGACAATAATGATCTCGTGATGCTGTTTGCCAGTATTGCGCACTTCCCAAAGATGCGAACCGGCTGCAATCTCATCGGGCATGATAAAGGCAAAGTCTGCGAGCTCAACTACGTAATCAGCAACCGGCGCGGCCAAGGTCGATGGGGCGGTTGCCTTGCTGAGCTTGAGCTGTGGCGGACCGTCGTCAGGGAAATTGGCGACGAGGATCTCGCCGGCCTTGATATCATAGATGCTCTCTTTGCTTTCGCCCGGGGCCAACTCGACTGTATCTACCATACTCGACATGCTGAGCATGGTGAGAAAATCTTCTGCCTGAATTGCTTCTTCAAAGTCAGCAATCGTATGGCCTTCATGCATCCAGGCAAACCCCGGCGACGAATTTGTATCACTGTTGTTTTTAAAGGTAACGGCGACAATGCCCGATGGCATCTCCTCGGGCGCATTCAGCCCATCCGCGGTCATCTCGATGACGAGGGTGTGGCTGACATCTTCCTGCACGATCGCAATCGGTTGAATTGGCTGACAGGCAGTCAACACAATCGCCAACAGGGCAGGTACAGTCATTGAAAAACGAAAGCAAGGACGTCTGTGCATGGTCGAACTCCTCATATGATCTTGTATAGTCTGTTGATCTTGTATAGTCTGTACGAGCAACGAATTCGATAATCGCTTACCGTTGTACAACCGGTAGGTATAGGTGCTCTGTCTGACTGCCAGCTGGAACCCGGGTGCCAGTGGGGACACGTGTTGCAGTGGGCTCTGAAGTCGGTGTGATCGTCGGTGTGATCGGCGGTTGCGTAGCACTCATGCTGATCTTACTGATAAAGCCATCCCAGCCGGGCAACTTCCCCGGTTGAACAACATCGGCAGTGGTGGGAAAATTGGGCGAATATGTGTTACCAGCCAGATAGACATCCCCCTTGTGCACGGTGAGCGCATAGCCATAATCTTCCACACTTCCACCCAAATAGCTGCTGAACGTGAGCTTCCCATTGAGATCAAATTGCGCGATGAACACATCTTCGCAAAAGGTCCCTCCACAGAAGCCACCCGGTGCCAGAAACGGCTGGATCGGATTCACCAAGGGAAATTCGCCGGAGATCGTGTAGCCTGCGACAGTGGCATTGCCGCTATCATCGACATCCAGTCCCCAAATAAAGTCACTGACCTTGCCGCCAAGATAGGTGGAGTAGACGAAGGCATCGCCTGCAGGTGTGAGCTTCGTGACAAAGCCATCGGGGTAGACATCGTTGCCGCCGAGGTCCCCTTGCGCGGGATTGGTCAATGGAAAGCTTTCGGAAGAGGTCGTTCCCGCCACATAGATATAGCCTGCACCATCGACTGCGATAGCGTGTCCCTCGTCTGTGCCTGCGGCCCCGGTCTTGTTGGGGTCGCCGCCGCCGCCAAGATAGGTGCTATAATCCAGACCGGTACCGGCCGCGTTTATGATTGCCACAAAGGCATCGGTACTACACTCCCACGGATCGTAGCGGGCACAACTCCTCTGGATGCCGTTCACTACCGGGAAATTATTTTCGGGAATACGTCCTGTCTTGCCGGTAATATAAGCTCTGCCACTGCTGTCCACAGCAATATCATTGCCCCTGTCATCAATTCCATCCCCCCCCAACTCCACCTGGTAGACAAGTGTGTGGTTGGGGGAGAATTTGAGGGCCAGAACTTGCTTTTGGTGGATTTGACCTGTGATATATGCATTGCCATTGGCGTCAACCGCGATGGCATTGCCCACGTCATAGTTGTCAAAACCATAGAATGTACTGTACTGAACGACACCACTCGTCGCGTCCAGTTGGACGATGATGGCATCGTTGAAGCCCGCATGGACACGCTGGTAGGCATTGGGCGTAATGGGAAAATCGCTAGAGCTCGTGTTGCCTGTCACCCAGACTCGCCCCATGTGATCGACGGCAATATCCTCACCAAACTCTGTGTCTCGACCGTCCAGGTATGTGACCCAGGCCACGGCAGAAGCAGTTGCATTCAATTTCGCCACGTACGCAGCTGAACCACCGGCACGGGTACCGGCTACGCCGGCAATGTCATCCGAGGAAGTGACGCCAGTTATGTAAATATTGCCATCATTATCTACATCCATACCCAGTATCTGATCACTGAATGTGCCACCAAAAAAGGTGCTGAAGTCCAACGTGGGATCGATGACAAGCTGATGTACCGACGAATATCCACTGGGCAACTTGAAGCCAATTTGTCCTCGGTGAAGGGTATAGTGAATCGCAACCGGCACGCGCTGTCCATCAATATCTTGCCAAGCAATTGGTGCATGTTCTGTCACTACCTGTTTGCCTGGCAGCGTGATCTGCAAGTTGCCGGTGGTCTGATCAATGGCCACATTCTCCGCGCCTCTATATTGCCACCGGATCGCGCGGGGATCGGCCCCCGGGGTGACAAAGTAGGTGCCCTTGAGCGCCGCCGGCAATCCTTCGTAGATGAGATCAATACCCGGATAGAGGCCCCGGTATTGTACGCTCGAGAATGCCGGAACCCGTGTGCGCCACTGGGTTGGATCATTGCCGGTGAGATAGTTGATCACCACACGCTGTCGATCAAGCCCGGCCAGGGTGGCTGTAGGTGCAGCAGCGACAAAGTGCAACTGCAGCGCCGGCAACAACGGCATCGTTGCTTGCGCAGTGAAGGAGAGCGTTACTTCAGTGGGGGAAAAGGTGAGCAGCCCTTCTGGAATCCGGGCGTGGAAGGTCGCTGCCGTCGATGATGGACCATTTTCAATGAATAGCAACGGAAACGACTCTAGATCGATACTATTGTTACTGTCTACACGATTGTTACTGTCTACGCGACTGTGACTATCTACGCGACTGTGACTATCTCGACTACTGTCGCTGACAATCCAGTTCTCAGATGGCATTGCTTTTTGCAGAGCAAGCACAGGCAAGAAGAGGAGAGCAAAGAGGGCAATAGTCATTGCCACATTTGGCAATCGAGGCGATAGGGTTTTAAAACGATGTACGGTTTCAAAACGATGTAATGTAACCATTGATAGCTCCCCTTTCGTGGGAGACGGTTGCACATGACACTGTCGCAATTGACACTGTCGCAGATCGCAAAACGGAAAGCCCGGTGGAACGAGCCAGCCCATCACCTGAAACGATTGAGGGGAGCGGTGTAGTCCGTCTGTTGACCAAAATTGTGCAGAATGTCGGATTTCTGCATGTGAAACTTCGACATTCTGCACAACACACGGCGGTTCACCAGCACAGCGTCAATGGCAATTCGATCCGCGCCTGAGCCGTGAAGCTCAACTCACCTTGAAAGGCATGACCATGCCTAGCAGCTCATGTGGCTGGCCAGTAGCTACGTCTGGTACGTGGCAGATTGCCATGTAGGTGCCAGGGGTCAGGTCCAGCTCCATGTAGCCAACCTTTCCCACATCCAAAGCATTGAAGCCGCCAACATTGCTGAAGGGTGGTGGACCTTCGTGCGTCTTCAGCCACTCTTGCACGTCTGCAATGTGCTTGTCATCGGCCAACTTGATCAAGTTGATCTCATGGAGTTGGTCACCTTCATTCAGCACCCGCCAGACTTGCTTGCCGGCTTTGATGTCGGATGGCAGTTGGAAGGAGAAGTTATAGAGTGTCACGGTGGCCTGATAATCGGGCTCCACCTCTTGGAGCACTGTCTCGACAACGATTACAGGGGCAGTCATGCCCTTGACGAAGTGAGGGGTTCCATCCGGTGAAAAGACAAAGCAGATCACTACGTAATTGCCCGCCTCTAGGTCGATGAGGACAGCGGTATTGCCACCCGGGTCAATTGTGCCTGCCCCACCGGGAAACGTGATCAACGCCATGGCCTCGGGCTCGCTCGTCTGCAGGGTTTCGACAAACTGCTCATACGTGACGCCCTCATTGAGACGCGCAAACTGGAGATGGTGCGGTTCTTCTCCGTGGTCCTCAAACTTGATCCGCACGAGGCCAGCTTCAATCTCCTGCGGAACGTTGAAAGCGTACTCGTGAGCCATAATTGTATATTCTGGAATGGTTGTGGTCTCGATTGCAGATCCTGCGTCCATGGGGGCAACGGAGATTGGCGGTGCTTGCATCTGACATGCAACCGCGATCAGGCCAAAAGCCAGCATTGCACCAACCAATGCTCGTACAAAGTTGAATTTGGCAAAACGTTGTGTTATTTCTGGGCTATTCATCTTCTTTTCCTTCTACATAAACTTTTGTGCTGATTATCATGGGTACATCTACAGTAAGCTCTGTTTGAAAACGGTCGTGCTACCCCTTTGGTAGACCGCCAAAAACTCCAATCGTTTTCAAGCCAACCGCACTATGGCGCTACGAATGCTGTTGCCGTTGTTCCCATGCCAGTGCGGAATGCACCACGCCAACAGCAGCTAACCGCTACAAAAAGTGGTACCAACCCAACATCATCTCTCCTACTGGTTTGCTGTGACTCTTCTCTTGCACAACCTGTGCCCAGAGGGCAATCGGCTGATCGAACCGCATGCATAGAATAGCTGGGAAAGTAGCGAGCATCCAGGCGATCTAGCTCTTTATTTCCTGAAAACCTACCGAGGTTTACAGTCTGGTTGGCCCGGGACCCAGCGCTTTCGCTTGCTCCAATTTCGCTTCTCTAGCCGAACTCACGTTAGAAAAAGGTTGGCGAAAAGAGCGCAATGTGAACCGCGCGCCAGACGGTGCTGTCTCCTCCCGGCTGCCAGCTCTGGGTCTCAGCATCGTAGGTACAGCTAGCGGTGTAGACGACATCGCTGGCAACATAGGGCAGACCCGTTGGAGCAATCGCCAGCGCAGGCACCACCATTGACCATTTGTTCTCTGCCGCAGGGGCACAGGCAGCAGGATAGCTGGCGAGCCACTCGGTTAGCAGATGGTGATTCGTTTCCACCCGTGTGCGCTGCCATCCGTCGGCAGATTGACAGTCGCTGTTGCACCAAAGATAGGTCAAACTGTCGAACGGATTATTGCCGCTTTCATCGTACTCGCGCGCGGTGAAGGCGATCCCTAGTTGGCCCTGCGCATTGAGCTCGATATCCAGTGGCCAACTCACTGGTTGGCCAGGCAGTTGGGTGTATTGCCAGCTGCCAAAGTCCAGACAATTTACATTGCACCAACCATAGCGGATGCCCTCTTTCGTCCAGTTCGCCAACACCATGTGGACAGATCCCAGCTCGTCTGCAACCAAGTCCCAAGTGCCATTGACGTCGCCGCTTTCACCCACCTGCACCGCGCGCCAGTTGCTAGCCTCTTCACAGGCAACGTCGCAGCCAATATAGTGGAGCGCGGGAAAGCGCAGCGGGCCAAGGGGAAGCAGCGCAGCCAACAGACGTGGTTGACCGTCCGTCGTAAAGGCCAATGCTGGCTCCTCCAATATTTCCCATTCCAGCGCGCCCGACCAGTCAGTCACCTTGGTGATACGCATGTGCGTCCAACTGTCGGATGCAGTACACCCGTTATCGCAGGCTGCGTAGTAGGCACCCACTCCTTGTGGATCGCGATCGGCGTTGTAGTGATAGTAGACAAAGCGCGGCTGGCCCTTGGGATCGAGGCGAAAGTAGCGTCGGGTCTGGTACTCGCGCGGCTCATCCTCAAAACTGTTTGGATCATCGGCCCAGCGCCAGCTCAAATCGTTCGGTACGGTGATGACCGTGCCCAACGACCAGCCATCGCGGGCCGTACACTCACTGTCGCACTTGGCGTAGACATAGCGGTCGGCACGGCTCACATGATTCCCCGCCCGCTCGAGCAGCAGCAGGCGGGGCAGCCCGGCCAGAGTCAGATCGATTTGCACCTCGCTCACCGCTTCGCCCAGCGTGACAGTGTGCCAGTTCTGTGGCCGATCACATCCGCGCTGGCAAGTGCTGTAAACAGCAGATGTCGGATTGCTGTTGCCATCCGGGTCCGGCCCGGTGTTTGGCTCGATGTAGACATAGGCGAGATGGAGACCACCCTTATCATCTACGGCTATATCACTGCTACCCGTGCGCCACATGCTCTCTGGAAACAAACCCACTCCCATCCGAGCTGGAGACGGCTCGGTGGGAACAGGTGTAGCTGTAGGCACGGTCGTGGCCGTTGGCGTGACGGGCTGAGGCGTCAACGGTGTGCCCGGCGCTGGCGTTGGACGGTCTGTGCTGCCAGCGATGTAGAGACGCACGGCGCGCCAGACCAGATTCATCTCATTCCACGGTTCCCACCTGTTCTCCCCCACATAATGGCAGCGTGCATAGTAGGTGACGTCATAGGCGATGGTAGGAGCACCGCTGCCGTCGAGCACCAAGCTTGGCGTCAGGCCATCCCACAGGCCGCCGCTACAGTGGCTTGGGTGGGCGACGGGCCAAGCGGTCAGCAGATCATGGCGATTCTCTGCCACTCTGTGTTGCCATTTTGCTCCAGAACCCTCACAACCACTGGCGCAAACAGAGTAGCCCAAACCACCATCGCCATAGAGGGCGTAAGCAATGTGGGGCCGGCCCGCGCGATCCAGTTCCAGATCCGGTTCCTGTCCCTCGCTCCTGGCCAGACCAAGCTCGCTGCGCTGCCAGTTGGTCTGTTCTGTGCAGTCGCTGTTGCACCAGGCGTACCAGAGAAGATTGCCCCCGCCGCCGAGCTGTGCGCCTTCGAAAAAGGCAATGCGCGGCTGCCCCTGTGCGTTTATCTCCACGTCGTACGAAACTTCAAAACCACCGCCGCGTGCAAAGAGGGGGACGCTCCGCCAAGCGTCGGCCCGATCGCAATTCTGATCGCACGCTACGTAAAAGAGGAGAAACTCATCCTCCATTGACACGCCATCGGCGACCACACGCGGCTGTCCGCTCGTTGAGAACGTTAGCGCGGGGTAGTAGAAATCTTCGTCGCGGTAGGGCCCCACCCCTCCGTTATCCTTGTTGATGCGCGCTTCGCCCCAGTTGTTCGGGTCGGTACAGCCATCGTCACAAAAGGCGTAGAAGGTCCCAAGATGTCCGGGGGTGCGGTCGCCATAGACGAAGCGCGGCCGTCCCCAATTGTCGAGCGCAAAGTAGCGTTGGGGGCGCTCATCGTCGCTCAGCTCCAACGGAGCCATCCCCGTGTTGGATGCAACGTGGGCAGTGAGCCACTGAGCGGGATCGGTGCAGTTGTTGTCACAGGCGGCGTAGGAGTAGTTCCAGCCATTGTTGGCACCGGGGCTACGATAGAGCAGACGCGGCTTCCCCTGTGGTGTGAGCGCAACCTGAATTTCATTGACCAACTCGCCCAATCCCACCCCTTCCCACTGTGCACTGTCGCCACAATTGCGGGGGCAATAGAGGTAGACCCCATAGGTGGGCACACCCTCGGCCAACCCGTGATAATAGGTGTGGGCCAGATGCAACCCTCCGGCAGCATCTGTGGCAATGCTGGCGCTGCTCGTGCGCCACTCTGTGTCGGCAAAGAGCGCAATTGCCCCTGTTGGCGGCGGCGCTGGCGTTTGCGAGCTCCCCCCCTGTATGATTGGTAAAAAGAGATCGTGTGTGTCTCCGTCATTTTCTGCGGCCAATGCCACCCGTTTGGTACAGCCGATCAACAGCAGTGCGGCAACCACCAGCGTGACAACAAACAGAAACGCTGTGCAGTTGCATGGACGAAATCGATGCATTGCAGTGCCTCCTCGTTAAGAGCAATGGAATTCTGTTGGGGAAGGGCGCATGCCAACGATGTTGGATGTCACGTACCGTTTCCCCAGGGTTACAGCCCTTGAGCTTCACATCCGCGGCGCAATGTTCTGGTTGAAGCAGAAGATATTTTGCGGATCATATTTGCGTTTGATATCCACGAGCCGTACATAGGTGGCTGCCGGGTACGCTTCATGCACGCGTGCGGGACCTTCCTTTTCCAGAAAATTGACATAGACGCCAGAACCTTCGCGGCGAATCATGGTCCAGAGTTTGTTCGTCCATGCACTGTGGAGCGCAGGATCGGCGGTAGCGTCGAGCCAGATCGCAATGATGGCGACAAAGTAGCGCTGGTTGCGATGGGCAAAGGCCGTTTCATCGGTATCGACCTGAGCCAGCGCCCCGCCAAGGCCGCGGAATTGCACCAGACTGAACGGTGAGCTTGCCTGCTCAATCGCGGCGAGCGCCGCGTCGAGTGCTGCGTCACTCAATTCATCGGCAAACATCATGCGGATCGATGATCCGTGCGGCTCGGCTTGATGCGCGGTGAATTTGTAAATGTCTGGATAGGGCATTGGCCCCACTGCGTCGGCAACCGGGGTCGCCAACGCCCGCAATGGGGCCAGCACCCGCTCGCCCTCCTCCAGACTACCTGTCCAGCAGACAAGGATCGACAGTACCAGTTCACCCACGCGTTCTTCAGGCACATAGGGAGCGGGCGGAGCATGCATCAGGTTGGCGATTGTGGTCAGTTCATCCGGCGCGGTTGTGACATAATCCAGATAGCCCCGCACAACCTCGCGACTGGCGGGCAGCAGCAGATCGCCACCCAAAATCTGACCGACGGCTGCCAGGCGGAATGTAAACTCGGTGACGATGCCAAAATTGCCACCACCGCCACGGATCGCCCAGAAGAGATCGGGACGCTCAGCGTTGCTGGTGGTCACGATCTCACCGTTGGCGGTAACAACCTGCGCAGAGAGCAGGTTGTCAATGGCAAGGCCATGTTTGCGTACCATAAAGCCAACACCGCCACCCGTTGTCAGCCCTCCCATACCCACCGAGTGGGTATCCCCGGTGGAAAGCGCCAGCCCATGTGCATTTGCTGGTCCGGCCAGGTCACCCGAAGTCGCCCCCGCGCCGACGCGGGCAGTCTGGGTTGCGGGATCGATGTCAACGCGATTCAGACACGACAGGTCGATCACCATGGCAGCATCGATCATGCTGTATTGCGCAACGCTGTGTCCACCACTGCGCACAGCCAGGGGGATGTTGCGGTCGCGGGCATAAAGCACTGCGGCAGCAACATCCTGGGCATTGGCCGCACGCACAATTGCCAGCGGTCGCCGATCAACAGTGAACTGGACGACCTTGCGAGCTTCGTCAAAATCGGCACTGTTGGCTGTAATCAGTTGGCCGGTAAGCCGCACGCGTAGCTCGTCGAGTTGCTCTTCCGTAGACACAGCTTTAACCGGGAAGGGGAATGGTTGAGTCGGTGATACTGCTGTTATGGTCATGGGATTCTCCATTTATTCATCAGTTTCGTTGTTCCTAACGCAGGCTCTGTTTGAAAACGGCAGTGCAACTTCTCTGGTAGATCGCAAAAAATCTACCGTTTTCAAGCCAACCGCACATAGGTCTTGGAAATGAGAGACCTATGTACTGGCATTGCGAGTACTGGCATTGCGAAGTACTGGCATTGCGAGTACTGGCATTGCGAAGTACTGGCATTGCGAAATAGTAGGCGAGAACGCATGCGCTGTACAGGCAATTTACCTTTGCATGTTCTGAGAATTCAGAGAGGATTGCGCCGATGCGCGAAAAGAGCCGCTGCTGGCAGCGGCTCTTTTCGCGCATCGGCTGTGAGGATGGTTAGAGGTTCAGCACGTAGCCCAAGCCGCGTCGCGTTTCGATCAGATCGGCACCAGCGCTGGCACGACGCATTTGGCTGCGCAGGGAGCTAAACGCGCGATCGAGGGCATCGGCGTCCAATCCTGGATCGTAATCCCGCCCCCAGATGGCCTCGGCGCAGCTTTCGCGCGTGCAGAGCTCGCCCACGGATTGATAGAGGTGGTGAAGCAGACGAAATTGGGCTGGCGTCAGCTCCAGGGGCTGATTATCAATCGAGAAGAGCATTTTGCGCTCGTCGTAGCGCAAGCGGGTGGTGAAAACGACCGTTGGGTCGGGGTCCAGAAAATGGAGCAGGGCTGTTGCCGACCCCAGGCCAATCAAATCGCGGTCACTGAGCAGATGAGGTTCATGCAACCGTTGTCCGTTAACAAATGTACCGTTGGCACTCCCGGCATCAATCAGCAGATAGCGCGGCCCCTCTCGCTCAATTTTGGCGTGCAGCCGAGAAATCGTGCTGCGCTGGATCACGATCTGGCATAGTGGTGAGCGCCCCAACGCATAGAGATTCGCGTCTAGCGTTAGCTGGGATGGTTGGACATCTTCATGCAACCCCAGCAGATGTGCCGGTGGCGCAAGCAGTGATGAAGACATGGCTAACTCTCCTCCAGGGCATAAGCTACGGCTTCTTCGAGCGACATCGCCTTCCCTTCAGCAGCGGCGGCGGCAAAGGCTGCTTTGTCCAGCAACGCACGCACGTGGTCGATTTGGGCTGCATGCTCCGCACGTTCCCGCTCCGGCACGCAGATATTGAGCGTGCAACGTACGCTTTCAGCAGCATAGAGCAAGCGAACCGCGCGCCGTGGCAGTTTTTCGCCCACAATATTAAGGGCAGCCAGCGCGTGAAAAGAATCTATCATGCCCCGCTGATCGCCCAGTTGCGCCTGTAGTCGCAGGCTCTCTCGATAGTCATCCGCGGCAGCGGCGTAGTGCTGCTGCACATGAGCAAGGTAGCCCCGCGTGTGCAGGGCAGTACCCAACCCAAAGAGATTGCCTAGCTCGCGGTGTAAGGCAATGCTCTGTTGAGAGAGAGACATTGCCTTCGCGAGGTTTCTCTTGTAGCAGGCCAGAAGGCTCAGGCGGTCCAGCAGATTGGCTATATCCATTTTGTTACCCATCGCGCGCGCAATTGAGAGGCCCGCCCGATAGTGGGTTTCGGCTTTGGTATACTTGCCCTGCTCTCTTGCCATTTCTCCCAAATTTAAGAAGAGCGAGGCCATGTCGGCCCGATTGCTCACTTTTTCAAAGAGCGTTCTGCACTCTGCGTACAACGTTGCCGCCTGCACATAGTCCCCGCGCTGTCGTGCAACCGTGCCGAGCAGATCCAGATTCCAGCCAATACCGCGCTCATCACCCAACTCACGGTAGAGGGCAAGGCTCTCCATACCAAGCACCTCGGCTTGTGTATAGTTGCTCTGGAACAAGTGGATTTTGGCCAGGTTGTAGATCGCAATTGCCTGTCCGATCTTGTTTTCAAAGTGGCGGTGGAGTGCCAATGCGTCTTCCGTAGAGGAGATTGCCTGTTGATAGTTGCTTTGCAGAAAGGCAATGTGGCCCAGGTTCGTCATTGTGTTGGCAAGCCCCCGTTGCGTACTACGGATCTCGTTCGGCTCCGCGAGCGTTGGCAAGAGTTTCTGCAACAACGCCAGACTTTCTTGGTAGTGCCCTTCAGCAACCCCATATTCGCCCTGGTCAACGGCCAAATTGCCTGCACCGTGCAATGTTAGCCAACGGCTGGCTGGATAGGCATTGGGCGATTGTTGCAAGGCCCGGTCGAGCCAACTGCGGCCCTCTGCAACATACCCATACATCTCCCAGAAGCGCCAGAGCGAACCAGAAAGCTGCAGACTCTGCTCAGCTCTCTCTGGATGGGCAATGTTGTGAGTCAATGCCACTCGCAGATTGTCAATTTCAGTCTCTAAACGACCGACCCAATCTGCCAACTGTGCGCCCCACATCTTTTGCCCAGCGACGCGAGCAAACCGGCAATAGTAGTCAGCATGTTTATTCTTTACCTCCTGCGCCTCACTCGCCGCGGACAGTTGTTGCAGCCCAAATTCGCGAATGGTCTGGAGCATGGTAAAGCGGGGCTCATCTGCCGTCGCTTCGAACGGCTTCAGCAAGCTTTTGTCGATCAACGAGGCAATGTCGGCAAGGACAGAGGTAGCTCGTGCCTGGAGAGATTTGCACAGAGCCTCGGCCGCTTCCAAGCTAAAACTCCCTGCAAAGACAGCCAGCCGCCGGAAGAGCGCTTGTTCGTCTGCATCCAACAGATCATAGCTCCACGCAATGGAGGCGTAGAGCGTGCGCTGTCGGTCCGGCACGTTATGGGCACTGTTGCGCAATGACGTCAGGTGCTCAGCCAAGCGGTCGAGAATGGCGGGCACAGGAAGAAACTTAATGCTGGCGGCGGCCAATTCAATCGCCAGTGGCAAGCCATCCAGTCGCATGCAAATTTCGACTACCGTGGCGGCATTTGCACTGTCCAATACAAAACTTGGCTTCATGGACTGAGCACGCTGTACAAAGAGTTTGATAGCTGCAAACTGTTCAAGCTCGGCGAGCGGCGGAAGGCGTTTGCCGTCGGGTAGCGCCAACACGGGCACGGGGAATTCCTGCTCCCCTACAATCTGAAGCGCCGCGCGGCTGGTGACCAATACCGCAAGGCGGGGACAGGTCATCAACAGGTCGTTGAGTAGCGGTGCCACACTCAGTACCTGTTCAAAGTTGTCCAGCACGAGCAAGGTCTGACTGTTTTGCAAGTGTGTCTGCAAGCTCTGCAGGAGCGGCATGTTGGCAACCTCGCGCAGCCCCAATGCCTGGGCAATCGCGGGCAAAACAAGATCTGCCTCCCCAATCGAAGCCAGCGGGACGAAAAAGACGCCGTCCCGAAAATGGGCTAGGCAGCGCGCGGCAACCGAAATCGCCATTCGTGTCTTGCCAATACCACCGGGGCCGACGAGCGTCACCAGACGCACCATGTCGCCAACCAGCAACTGTTGCACCGCGTCCAACTCGGTCTCCCGCCCAAAGAACGAAGTGAGTTGCACAGGCAAGTTGCTGCGCGGTGCCGGTGGCTCCTGGTTCTCCACGGCAATTGGTACTGTTGTCGGGTCTCCGTCCACGCCGAGCAGAGCCAGACGCATGGCTGCCGCGTCGGCAAAACGCTGGGCCGGGTCCAGCGCCAATGCCCGATGGATCACCTGCGCCAATTGGGGCAGAACTGCCCGATTGATTCGATCCAATGGCTGGAGCGGATCAGGATCACCCACGGCCACGGCGCCCAGGCGGCTCAGCGCATCGACCGGCTCTTTGGCTGCAAGCAGCGCATAGAGGGAAGCGGCCAGCGCGTAGAGATCACTGCGCGCATCGGTTGGCTTGCCACGCAGTTGTTCGGGCGGGGCGTAGTGCAGCGTATAGCCAGCAATACTCCTCTCTGCAGAGTTATCGGACGCGCCCTTTGCCAGCCCAAAATCGAGCAGGACGATTTCTCCCTGTGCATTGACCTTCAAGTTATGCGGCTTGATGTCGCGGTGTACCACCGGCGGATTTTGCTTGTGCAAATAGGCAAGGGCATCCAAGAGCTGGTCGGCCCAACGTACAACCAGCTCAACGGCAGGAGCTTTCTGCTGCCCCAGCACGCTCGTTGCCAGATCATTGCCGGGCACATATTCCATCACCAAGAACTGTCCATGTGATTCGATAAAGTAATCGGTCACTTTGGGCAGGACGGGGTGGCTCAACGCGGCCAAGAGCCGCGCCTCACGCTCAAAGGCAGCGCGCAGCGCGGCATCGCAGCGCAGGATCTGCTTGACGGCAACGGTATTTCCCAGCCGCGCGTCAAGCGCTTGAAAGACTGCCCCCACGCCCCCCTGGCCAATTGGACGGACAATCTGATAGCGATCTTGCAGCAGGATGTCAGGAACCAGCATAGAGGCGCTTCCTCAAAGGTACGTAGTTCAGTCTGACCGTGATATCGTATTAAAGTAAGCTCTGTTTGAAAACACTACTGTTATCCCTTTGGTAGGCCGTCAAAAAAGCTACCGTTTTAAGCCAACCGCACGACAAGTCCGACATGGAGAGCCATAGTTCGCCCCATAGCAAGCTGACTGTTCGACTCTTTCCCATTGTTGTAGCTTACTGCTCCCTGCCGCACCATAGACGCCAACGCCCTCAGCTCGAGCCGATCATGCCGGGAATTGATCATACTCTGCGGCGAGATCGAGTAACATCGTCGTCTTGGCGAGAGGCCATTCCGACTCATTGAGAACGAGTTCACTTAGCCGGGTTAGATACTCTACAAAGTTTGGCTGCGACCGGTAGCTGAGTAATGTCGCCGGGGCTGCCCCTGGATTCCAAAAGGTATGCAGCACATGTGGCTGCACCATAATCAATGTGCCCGCGCATGCCACACTCGTCTCTTCATTGAGTGTAAACGCAAGCGTGCCGCTGGTTACATAGAACCACTGCGTCGTCGTGCGATGAAGGTGCGCGGGCAAGCCGGCAAAGTGGGGTGGAATCTGTGCCTCATAGAGTGTGTAGCCTGCTGAAATCGCTTTAATGGACATAGATAGGTTGAGCAAGGTAAAGTGTAGCCCATCGTGTGGGCCAACTATCTGGTACGGGGGTGAGTCCAGGTCACGATCGGTCTTCATAGTTTGTTTCTCTTCTCTAAAGTAAGCTCCGTCATAACTACGCGCCGAGAAGAGCTTACCAGCGGAGAACAGGCAACGCGATTGGTAGCTCTTCTCGACAAGTTGCAAGTGGGCTCTGTTTGAAAACAGTCGTTCCGGCAAGCGGGAAACCTACTGTTTTCAAGCCAACCGCACCCTAAAGTGGGCTCTGTTTGAAAACAGTAGTTCCGGCAAGCGGGAAAGCTACCGTTTTCAAGCCAACCGCACCCTAAAGTGGGCTCTGTTTGAAAAGAGTAGTTCCGGCAAGCGGGAAACCTACCGTTTTCAAGCCAACCGCACCCTAAAGTGGGCTCTGTTTGAAAACAGTAGGTCCGGCAAGCGGGAAACCTACTGTTTTCAAGCCAACCGCACTGTAGCAAAGAGACAAAGTGCACGAGCTCTATTTCATCACAATTTCACCACAAAAAATAGCAACTGACCGTTACTAAAAGCGTTACTATTTTGTTGATCAGCACGCGACACGCAGCGTGATGGTTGCGTTAGCTCCGCGCCTCGATCCACGAAGCCGACCAACGATGCTCGGATCCAATCAGTCACTCATGTACCGCGGGTAGCTGCCATTCCCAGGCGGCACGACGAAGGAGCTCAGCGCTGGCTCCAGTGCACCGGCGTACCGTGGGTCAGACAGACCATCTGTTGTGTAGGGGCATCCGCTTGCCGGTGCCCAGGGGGACCGCAAGGGTCCCCCACAGTCCATCGTTATCTATAAGCTAGCTTGGGTGAACGTGCGTAACATGAGTCAGTACGTTGGTAGAGACCATGCTGGGGGTTGGCAACAAGTGTAGGGGAAAAGCTGGTATTTTTGATACCTTCGTACTAGGCTGAGAACATATGGCCATGAGCGTGTTGCGCAAGCCAGTTGCACTCAACCGTACTGGATTCGCCCCGTGTGGGAGCAATGTTTCTCAGCATTCTGTGGTCCGCACACCATTGCTGTTGTGCGGTTCGGCTGGTACCGGATCAGTGTGCAAGGCAAAATCAACCATCTCTTCAACCGTTGCGGTACGTCCTTCATCCCAGACCATGGACCACGTATCGTCTGGAAGCAAACGTTGCGCTTTATCGATCGATGCATCGTACTGTGTGCGATCAGGTGCATAGCTATAAATGGCCGCCACTTTTCGTTCGCCGAGCGCCTCGGCTGCCCCCCAAAGTTTTGCCGCATATGGAATATCGCCCTGGGCAGCGGCAGTCTCTGCGATTCCTTCAAAACATGAGATGATGTTGCCCGTATCGCCCACTTCAACGGCCAAGACGAGTGCATTCCGAAATTGGCAGATGGCCTCTGAATGCGCGCCCTGTGCCCGCGCAATGGAGGCTAGGTTGAAGAGAGAGGAATACATCGTAATGTGATCTCCCTGCTGCTGCGCCAGTTCCAGCGCCTGATTTATCAGCTGCATCGCCTGTGCATAGTCAGAGCGATTGCGCGGAATGGCCGCCCAAAAAGTGAGCAACATGGATGCGTTCCACAAAGAATCAACCGCCAGATAACGCTGAACACCGAGCGCCATAAGCGGTTCCGCAGCTTCATACTGTTGCAGCCCAGCCAAATTGAGCGCGGCCAGCGATGTGGCGTGAGCCAGATTCTTGGCATCCTGCAACCCCTCAAAGATTGCGAAGCATTCGTCAATGTACGAGGCGGCCCAACTGTAGTCGCCCATGCCAAAGCCAATCACCATCGCGGTCAAGAGCGTCGTACCACGTGTCTGTGGCTCAACCGGCTCGGTGTGGCGCAGGATCTCTTCGATCCAACGTCTGCCCTCGTGCAGCCGGCCACGCATCCAGAAGTAGATCCAGAGGGCCCAGCAGATCCGCGCGGCACGGTTGTAGTCCTGCTGTTCGATGAACCAGTGAATTGCAACGCGGAAATTTGAATATTCCATTTCCAGCTTGTTGAGCCAAACAACCTGGGCCGCACTTTCCAGCCGCGGCGCGGCGTCTTCGGCCAGCGCCAAAAAGTAGCGCGCATGACGCGCTTGGATGGCGACCCCATCTTTTGCGACCAGTTGTTCAAAGGCAAATTGGCGAATCGGCTCCAGCAACCGATAGCGCGAATCGGCAGTGGAATGGTCGAGCGCAACCAGGGACTGGTCGACGAGACGTCGCAAGAGGGGAAGAATTTCGCAGGATGAAAATTGCTCGTCAGCGCAAACGGTCTCTACCGCGCCAAGTTCCCCTCCCCCCATGAAGACAGAGAGACGGGCAAAAATGGTCCGTTCGTCGTCTGTTAGCAGTTGATAGCTCCACTCGATGGCGGCGCGCATTGTGCGTTGGCGCGGCGGCAGATCGCGTGCGCCGTCAATGAGCAGTGGCAGCGCAAAGTTGAGGCGCTGCAAAAGTGTAGCCGGCGAGAGCACCGAGATCTGCGCCGCGGCGAGTTCCAAGGCAAGGGGCAACCCATCCAGGCGACGACAGATCTCTGCAATCAACAGCTGATTCTGCGGCGTCAGCACAAAGCTGCCATTGATGCTTCGAGCTCTTTCTGTGAATAGAAGCACCGCTTCGGAGCGCACGATCGCTTCAGGGGCTTCAGCATCTGGCAGGGCCAACCCCCCCAGATTGATCACCCACTCTGGCTGTATTCGCAGCCGCTCGCGCGAGGTGGCCAGCAGATATACATCGGGGGCACGTTGCAAGATCTCGATGAGAAAATCGACCGCGTCGAGCAAATGTTCCAGATTGTCCAGAACCAGCAATAAGTTGCGATCTTGCAGGAAGTGGAGAATCTCTGCTTCCGTTGCGCTTCCACTGCTGAGACGGTAGCCACAAGCCGTGGCAATGGCGGGAGCGATCGCATCAACATGTTTGATCGAGGCCAGTGAAACAAAGGTCGCGCCATCGGCGTAGAGTGACGCCAAATCAGTTGCACATTGAACGACCAGACGTGTTTTGCCGGCCCCGCCCGGCCCCACAATCGTGACGAGGCGGCGCTTGAAGGTGGAAAGTTGCGTTGTAATCTCGCGCTGCTCGTGCTGCCGCCCAATCAGCACGGTTGGGGGCGTGGGTAGCCGTGGACGCTGTGGTGAGAGGAGTGGCGTTGGCTGCTCTGCACCCGCTTTCAGAATGTAATCACTTTTCTGCCGTGCGAGTCGCAAGAATTCAGAACGTTCCGCCATGGAAACATCCAAAATCTCGGCAAGCCTCTCGGCCATGACATAGGATGGGCGACGCCGACCGCTTTCAAGCATCCGAACTGTCTGTGGCGAGCAGCTGACCCGTTCTGCAAGGGCTTCTTGTGTCAGGTCGTGTTGCGCACGCAGGCGTTTGAGCCAACGGCCAAAAGCAGATATTTCCTGCACAGTTTCCGGTGAAGACATAAGCGATACCCCCACCTAAAGAAAGAATATCCAAACACCCAGTTGACGACGATAGTGCGGTTGACTTGAAAACGGTAGATCTTTGACGGTCTACCAAAGGGGTAACAGTATCGTTTTCAAACAGCGCTTACTTTAGATTGAAGCGAAGAAAAAAGGTATTTACCGCAACAGAAAAGTATGTCACAAACGAGCGCAGCATAGCCAAAAGCTCATAGCGAAAGCAAATAGACTTTGCTTATAGACCCTGCAGCTTATAGACCTTGCAGCTTGCGGAGTGCGCGTTCTCTCACGCGCACGTCCAGCGAGAGAGAACGCTGATGCCACCATTGTACAACGTTACATGATTTTTCGCTCAGAACGATATAGTACCATTATCGATCGTATTCGACAAGCAGAAATACAGATAAATGATCTATCAATTTGGGCACATCTACTCGAGTAACAACGGCATTGAGGCTCAGTGGAACGATGCATTTGAACGCTTGAATGGTGCAGTAGTTGCTGCTACTTTTTTGTTGCTGACTGTAGAGACCGATCCAGCACTCTAGCCAAGCGCGATTGTTGGTGACCAGTGCCACCGCGATCTCTAGAAAGTAATCACTCGCTACGGGCAGATCAATTATGGCCACGGCATTGCTGGCGGCAGCGCGGACCTCCATATTGGCCGTTCACATCGGCACGTTGACCGCCAAATTAGGCGCGACATTCGTCGCAACCAGGCGCAGTTCACCGGGCTCGGCAACGTCAAATGCGAACCAAGTCCGGTCTCTCGGGATGAAAAGTTGGGCAGTCAGGTTCTGGCTGACACCGATGAGCTTTGCCATGGTATGGACGACCCATGTAACAGTTGCCCATGTAACAGTTGCCCACGTAACAGTTGCCCATGTAACAGTTGCACAAATATGTGTACGTTCACACGAGGATAAGTAGGCGACTTCCAAGGGGTTTATCTCTTAGCAACAGCCCAGCGTTGCGCGGCAGTCGCGACGTTTCCATCGAATCCAGTGCCAAATAACCGGTCACAACGGCCCAACATTGGTGCCCCATCGAATGTGGCCCACCAATGGTAAATCGACGAGCCGTGCTGTTGGCCTGCGGCTTATGTTAAAGAATGATTAAGACTTTTAGCATAATGCAGAACACGTGCAACAGCCGTAGATCGTACTCCAAATTAGGCTATATAGCCGATATATTCTTGAACAGAATGGCGTATAATCGACTGTGCCTGTTGGATGGGGTTGTATCAGTTGATAGATGACCCATGCAACAGATTGTAGTAGTGACCTTTGCTCAATCAATTGGATTGGGCAAGGGGGTATGCCGTGGGATTACACATTTGATCTGCAATATCGTTCTGAACGCATCGTCGCGGCACCGCCGTGGCTATGTCATCGTCCTCGTGGTCGCGCTAGCGACAATATCTGCGTTATTGTTGATGAGTCTGCTGATCAACGCTTCGAGCGCAGAACCCCTGCAGGACGCCGACATTGGGATGGGAGACCGTTCGTCCGCATCAAGTAGTTTACCAACTACGCCACAACTCGGACGGTCAACAGATCCATCGCAGCAACATCTACCAATACTAGAAGAAGCGCCCCAGCAAGCCGAGCAACAGGTTGTCATGCGCGTCAACAGTACGCCTGTTTATTTGGATGAGCTGCTTCGCGTTCAACGGCTCAACGTGGTGATGAATTCATTCGTCGCCCAGAGCGCCAATGCAACGCCTCAGGCCGAACTGGAACAGTTGCTCAATGCCAAGCTCGTGGGAGAAGCCGTGCGCGCGGCTGACTTTCACCTGGAAAAAGGGCGCTATGCACAGAGCCTTGCCCAATGGCTTGCGGCCAACCAGAAGACGCAAGCCGATCTGCTGGAAATGCTCCGCGCAAACGATTTTACCGTGGAGGAATTCACCGC
The DNA here is from genome assembly GCA_965228585.1 of Caldilineaceae bacterium. Lineage (GTDB taxonomy): Bacteria > Chloroflexota > Anaerolineae > Caldilineales > Caldilineaceae > JAHBVH01. The sequence goes on along the minus strand of CBDDHX010000001.1, from coordinate 806,488 downwards.
GCATTTCCAGCAGTTGCTGCTCTTTGATGCGTTTCTCACGCAGCAGGCCACTGCCCACAATCAATCACGCCCGGCGTTGCTCCGCCAATTACAGGAGCAAGCCAGGATTAGCTTTGGTTCGGCGGCCAGTGCGTACTTGCGCTCCCAAGAAACGAGCGAACCAACGGCTGTGGTGCCAGCCCCGGACTCGGCACCGACTGCATCCATTCCTGACCGTCAGAAGCCCAATCAGCCCGCTGCCCATTTTGCACAGTTTCCTGGCCTGACCGTTCAAGAGACCATGCAGAGCAGCATCGCTACGGCTACCACAGCCACAGCGAACTCGACCGCAGCCACTGTGACGGCGGACCCAACACCAACGCCAGCACCAGTCGGTATCGCGCCGGGCAATCGTGCGCCCACCTTCACGCTGGCCGCGCTCGATGCCGAACCAGCGGTGCGCAACCTGGCTGACTGGCACGGCACACCAATTGTGCTCAGTTTTTGGACAACGTGGTGCCCCTACTGTCGAAAACAGATCCCGGTTCTGGTTGCGGCCAATCAATTGACCAGAACAGAGCAGGTTCAGTTCGTTGGTGTCAACGTTAATGAACAAGCAACAACCGTCCGAAGATATGTAGCGACACACCAAATCTCCTTTCCCACCCTCCTTGACTCGGATGGCCGGATCGCCAACAGCTACGGCGTTCGTGGCTATCCCACCACCTATTTTATCGATGCCAATGGTCACATTGTTGCCAAACACATTGGCGTCCTGAGCGAAGCGCAATTAGCTGGATATATTGCATCGCTCGCCCCGTAGCACGTTGTAACGCAAAGTTCAACGCGTCGTAGTTCACGCGCCGTAGTTCGACGCATCGTAGTTCACGCGCCGTAGTTCGACGCATCGTAGTTCACGCGTCGTAGTTCGACGCATCGTAGTTCACGCGTCGTAGTTCGACGCATCGTAGTTCACGCGTCGTAGTTCGACGCGTTCTGTTCCTGTCCATCCAGGAATAGAGACCGATGGTCCCCTGTGTAGACAGGCGAGGCAGCCATCACAAATTTTACTAGTACTGTTGCGCAAGTTCACTGGAGCCTGCGTTGAGATGCTTTGTCGTTCTTCCTCAGAATGACAATCTCTGCTTACCACGAGGTCGGCAGTTCCCAAAAAATGGCCCCGCGCCGGGGCGTCCCGCGCGGGCGCTCTCGGGTGGACACCATTGCTTGATCTATTCTTGCCTCTCAGCCGCGCCTGTTTCGACGCGGCTTGGGTTACAGACCAGCAATCAACAGCAGTGGAGAGCCGCTTGCTGGTCAGGTGACGGATTTTGTTGCGCGGCTCGCTGGTGCGGGACGATCTGACTGGAAAAGTTTTTATTATTTTCAACACGCTGCAAGGAAAACAACATATGCTATACACTGACCGCTTTTACTCCCCGAGAGCTAGTCAGCAATTTGAGATTCACTGGCACGCCCTCATCGAAGCCATCATCCACAGTCTGCTCGTAACCTCGCTGCTATTATCACTAATGACGCCGCTGTGGGATCCGTCGCTAGCGTCGTTGCCAGTGTTCGATGCCACCGACCTGGCCAATCGACAGGTGGAGGATTGGGCCCAATGGATGACGCCCGGTCTGCCTTTTCCTGCAGTGACAGTGCCGCACGCCAGCATGAGCCCAAACAGAGAGCACGCCAGCGCTGGGCGCAAAGAGCATTCGAGCGCGGCCTTGCCAAATAATGGGGCTATTGCGGCAGAAAACGTTAACAGGGGAGCTGGGGCGCCGCCACAGGTAGAGCCAGCAGCAGATGCAGCGCGCGGTCAAGAGTCAATCAATTCATTCCTTGTGCCACAGCAGAGCAGTGCTCTGCCCACCGGTCAGACAGGCGAGCTATTGCCCGACTGGTTCTCTGTAAACGCACCGACAGGGTACCAAGAGACCCTTGATCAGCAGTTGGTTGCCGATCTGCCGTTGCTACCAAACCTATCAACCAGTGAGCTTGCTGCTGATGCAACCGATTCACCAGCGGCGCTGACATTGGGGACGGCATTCGCGCCGGCGTGGTTTGCGCCAGCCACCAACGATCGAACACCCAATCAGGAAACGGCGCGCAGTCGCAGCTTGCCCTTTGCACCCCTCGCTTTTCCGGGCGTGGGTGCCTGTCTACCGGTTACGGACACAGCAACATCGATCACGCCGCCGCTCATTGTGCGCCAGGGTAGACTCAATGGCGAGCTCTTTACGGTTCAGATCACCAACAACACGACCACCACCGAATCGATCCCCGAGATCAGTTTGCAGACCGAACCCGCCGCTGGCTTCTACTTTATCGGCAATTCGGCAACGGCAACCAGCAATATCGACGGCAATCTACCGCTCAACCAGCCGGCGGTCAACAGCCCCCCCGGCCAACCATTCACCATTTTCCTGGATGGTACAGTGGCAGAGTACTCGCTCGCACCGGGCGAGACTGTGACCATGAGTTATCGGCTCGCGACGGATTTCACGGCACAAAGTGGCGAGCTACTCACCGCGACCTGGCAGAGCGGCGACACGCCCGATCCAGTGGCCTGTATTGCCGCGAGTGTGCCGGTGGAGACGGCGCTCTGCCCGCGCCCATCGGAGCTCGATCGCACCCTCACTCTACCGCCGGAGCGTGTCAGCTTTGGGAACTTTGCTGGCGATGTCTACACCTATACCGTCACCAACAACAGCGTCTACACCAGCAACAGCGTCAGCTTTGTGGTTGATCCAGCGCCCGGCTTTTTCTTCAAGGGCGGCAGCGCCACGCTGTACAACAGCGGTGGAACGCTCCCCGTCACCCAGCCTGCGATTGATATTGCGCCCAGTGCAACGTTTACCATCACGCCCCAATCTGCCTACGATCTGGGGCCGGGACAGTCGCTCACGTTGACATTCCGGCTTGGGACCAACGATGAAGCGGTCTCTGGACAACAGTTGGCGGTGAATTTCCGCAGCGGTGCCGAGCCGACCGTGGTCTGTGATACGATGGTGGAAAATGTGCCGACGGGACGCGGCAATTTGGTGATCCAGAAAACAGAATCACCGCAATTTGCGGCCATTGGTGATGTCGTCACCTGGACCGTTACCGCGCGCAACTCTGGTTTGGGCAATATCTACGCGCCCACCGTCACGGATGTACCGGGCAGCGGCGTTGCCCTGCTCTCCGTCGATCCGCCCTTTGCGAGCATCCCCACAGTGATCGAACCCGAAGAGTCGGTCACCTATACGGTGGTTGGCCAGGTCAACGCCTGTGTTGATTTGAACAACCGCGCTGACGCCACCTGGTCGATTGGCAATGCCGACGGTTCGGCAACGGTTGGCAATCCCGTCTCTGCACGCGCCGATCTCGTCTACAGTTACGAAGACCCCAACATCGTGGTGGCGGTCGAGCCACTTGACGTGGATTACTGTGGCATTCTCGATACCGAACGGCAGGTGACTGTCACCAATGCCGGTGGAGCCGTTGACAATTTTCGCCTCAATTTTGCCACGAGCAGCGGTTTTTCGGTGGCAAATCTCGATACGGCCAACTGGGACACAGTGGGCAATTCGTTTGTCTACACTGGATCCACGGGTACGTTGCCCGCGGGCACCATGGGCAATGGACAAACGCTGACGTTCACCATGCGCGTGACTTCGGCGTCGGCAATCTGTGCCGCGGATAATGGAGACATCACCCTCACCCCCGTCTACAACGAAGCATGTGCGCCGGGCGACAATCTGCAAGGTACACCCACCGTCACATCGATCGACAGCGGCAATGCGCCCACATTGAGCCTGGAAAAGAGCGCATCAACCACCAATGCCGTGACCGGTGACACGGTCTTTTACACGCTCACGGTTGCCGGGCGCAATCCGGACAACGTGCTCGCTGTCGGCCTGCGCATCACCGACGCTTTGCCGAGCGCGCTGACCAACATTCAATATTCGACCTCGGTCACACCGACCCCCACCGCGCTCGGCGGTTCTTTTCTCGATATCAACATGCCGGTTGCCAATGGCAACTACAGCGCCGAAGTCTACATCAGCGGTGAGATTCCCACGGGCGGTGCCTGTGGCGTTGGCCTATACGTCAACAATGCACGGGCTTCCAGTACCTTCTGTCCCGAGTGTAATCTTGCCTTTGCTGATGCCGAAATGTTAAACGTTACCCTACCGCCGAGTGGCGCGGGGAACGGCAACAGCTTTGTCATGCAGAGCGACACAGTCGAACTTTGTGGAGATTCGTTGCAAACGCAGACCGCGATCATTTCCATCACCAACGGTATCACCTGGACCGGCACCACCTATGCCGATGATCTGGTGGCGGAGAATGGAGTTGGCCCCCTCTTTCCCAGCAATATTCAGCTCTTTGTGGATGGCATCGATCGCACCGCCGATGTGACGGTCACCACGAGCACGACCACCACACCGCGGCTTCAGATCGCGCTCGACGACATTGGCACCTATAGCAACACCGCGGCCATTACGATCACCTACAATGTCACCGCGGCAGTCAATGCCACCCCTGGGCAAGGAATGTACTTTTCCTACTTTACTGCGGGCGGTTTCGATGATGTCCCCGCCTGTGGATACACCGCCGTGGCGTTAAACGAAATTACACTCGAACGGGCCTCTTTGGGGCGGCTCGCTCTCGATCCCGCTACCCTGCAGAGCTGTCGCGTCAACGATGTCACCTTGACCGTCGACGGCGACAACATGGATGTTACAATAGCCGACCACATGGTGCTGACCTTTACGGCAGCGGCTTCTGACATTATGACGCCCACAGACTTTGTGCTCGGTGGCAGCCTCTCCACGCTCCCCACCACGAGCGTCACGGTGACGCAGAACAGCAATGTTGTTACCTTTACCCTGCCACCGACGCTCGACCTCGACAGCCCCGGCACCATAACCTTTCCACTCTACCGTCCTTGTGGCACCGATGAGCAGCTACAGGCAGGTATTGGCTACATCGATGCCTGTGAAGTGCCACGCAGCCACAGCGCCAACGGTGGGCTCTCGACACTCGCTTCCAACTTGATCCTGCTCACACCGGATATAACCTACACGGTCAACACGACCGCCACACCTTGGCTCTTTTCCGTGCGCAACATCGGCAATCTCGCGGCAACCGATGCGGTCATCACCATGACCTTGCCCGAAGGCCACCATTTTGATCCAGATGCGTTTATCGTCAGCAATGTGCCCCAGCCAATTATCGATGCCATTTCCACCACCACCACCACCGTTGGCGGCCACGAAATTCTGAACATTCTGATTCCGGAAGCGCCAGCCAACAGCCGCATCCAGTTTGACGGCCGCTCGGATGTGACACAGATGTGCAACGCCGAGGGAGAGCAACTACTCATCGAGCTCACAGAACCCTGTGGTCAGGTCGGTGGCACCTGTGCCGCGCGCCAGCGTGATGCTTGGGGCTATGAGCCAGGAGTTATTAGTCTGCTCAGCAGCAACACCCAGTCAGGTATCCTCCCGCTCTGTTCGGAAGGGGAAGTGATCCTGACGGTGAAAAACTCGTCGGCAGAAGCAGACAGCTTCAACTTCATCATCACCGAAACAGTGCGCGGCGCCGGCTACGTGCCCGGCTCGGCGACGGTCACAGTCACCGACAAACAAGGCCAGACACTGGTGGCCAATGAACCCTTCACCCCAACCGCGATCATCACCGTCTCCAACGCGCCGCGCGAGATCCAACTGCTCTGGGAATTTGATCAGCTGGCCAGCTATCCGGCCGCGGTACGCGATGTGCTGACGCAGCGCCGCGGCAGTGATACGATCAACATTACCTTTCGCGCGCGTGCATCCTGTCAGGATGAAGAGACCACCGCGCGATCGACCATTGTCGCGAGCAACATTTGTGGCACGGAAACGTCCTTGTTTGAATCGGCAACCACCCTTGTTGTGGGGCGACCAACGCTAGCCATGGACAAGCAAGTGCGCAACACGACCTTGGACTCTGACACGGCCAAAAACACATTTGCAGCGGTTGGCGATCAGCTCGTCTATCAGATTGACATCGCCAACAGCGGTGAAGTGGGCGCATCCTATCTGGATATTGAAGACACGGTTCCCGATTGGTTTGAGATCGAGAGCACGAGCATACCCACGACCAGCCAAAGTGGCCAGGTTCTTCATTGGGGGTTGAGCGGTACACCCTATCTCGCCGCGGATGACACTTTGCAACTCTTGATTACCGGGACCGTTGGCACGTTGGCCTGTTCGGGTGATAACATCAATCGCGTCATCGTTCAAAGCGGCTGTGATGCTGGCGATATCTGTACGACAGAGGCGCTGAGTGCCGAAGCCACGATTGAATCGCGCCCCGCGCTACAGGTGACAGCCCCCAATGTCACCCTCAACCAGTGTGGCCCCGGACCACTCGAAGTCACCTTTGCCAACAATGGTGCGCGTGCCGAAAATGTGGTCATCACCTATACATTGCCCGCGGGTATGACCTATGTGGGCGTTGCCACTGGCAGCGATCCACAGCCCGACGCCACCCCCGCGGCTGGTGCAAGCGGCGTGATCACCTTTGGCTATGCAATCATCGATTCACTCGTCACCACCAACACGCTCCGCTTTAGCGTAACGGCCGACAGTGCAGTCTGTACGGCCGATGGTGCAGGTAGCGCCGACATACGCTACACCGATAGCTGTGGCACAGCCTACGATGATGTCACGGTCGACAATTTGAGCCTGACTGTACAGAACTCGGCGCTGGCCGCGGCGTTGCCCACCAATTGGCTGCTCGCGCCCCACACGCGCGTGGTGCAATCCGACCAAGAGTACAGTTGGGACTTCTCTTTCCGCAACGATGGCAGCGGCGCGGCCAGCAACGTGGTGATCACTCACACGTTGGGCAGTGGCTACACTGGCGTGACAGCCGGAATGCTCTCATCGGGCGGCGCTACCTACACACCAACGGTCAACGGCAACACCATCACGTGGACGGTTCCTTCCTTGCCCGCGGGGGACCGGCTCGATGCCACGATCACGGCCACGGTTCACAGTATCCCGGTGGATCTGCAAATTACATCGACGGTGCACAGCGCCTGTGACAGTGGGGGTTGTGTCGAGCTGTTGAGCGACAACACCTTTGCCACCGCCCTGGAATTCTTTGATAAAGCAGCCGAACCCACCGAGCTGACCATTGGTGATCTCACCGTCTTTACGGTGACGGCGGAGCTATTCGGCAACTATGTCTACACCGACGTCATTCTGACGGACACCCTACCCACCGGTTTGGGCTATCGTGCTGGCCAGCTCACGCTGATCACCGACAGCGACGGCGACACCGGTGGCCCGACCACCACAGTACTCGCGCCCACCGCTGCGCCCGCGCTCAATGCCGACAACAGCGCGATCCGCTGGGCAATCGGCACAATCACCGGCCAGATTACCATGACCGCGGTTGTCACAGCCGTTGTACTCGATCGCGCCACATCGGGCAGCAATGCCAACTATGATGGCAGAGAGCGCAACAACCAGGCAACGCTCACCTATCGCGATGATGGTCAGGCCTACACCCACAACGACAGCCAATCCGTTTCGATTCGCGAGCCGTTGTTGCATATTGGCCAAAGCTACATGACCGCGGCCATGTGCCCGGCTACGCTCTTCACCGATAATTTCAACGATGGCGACAGTGCCGGTTGGGCGACGACCGGCTCGGGATGGACAATCAACGCCAATCGTTTTCAGCAAAATGCCAACGCGGGCAACCGGCTGGCATTGGCTGGCAATAGTTCGTGGCAGAATTATGCCTACTCGGCCCTGTTCCACAGCACCGATACCGATGGCCAACTCGGTCTCATCTTCCGCGCCCAGGATACCAGCAACTACTATCGCTTTGTCTGGGATCGGGGTAGCACCGACAACTATCGGATCGAACGCGTCGAGGCTGGCAGTGCAACCACCCTGGGCAGCGCCGCGGGGGGTCGCTACGAAACTCAACGCACGTATCACGTTGAAATTCAGACCATTGACAACCGCTTCCTCGTCTACATTGATGGCGCGCTCGCGCTGGATCGCACCGATGCAACCAATGCCTTGCCCACGGGTCGAATCGGTCTCTATGCTCCCAACCAGAACGCGGTCCTTTTTGATGACATTCTGGTAACCAAGCTCGACGATGCCGGCTGTTTTGTGGCCGCGGGCGAACAGATCACCTACACATTGACCATCTCCAATCAACAGGCGGCCATGGGCCATGATCTGGTCATTACAGATCTCATTCCCGCGGGCACATCGCTGGTGACCTACAGCGTGCAGAGCGACGATCCGGCAACCATTGTTACCCCAACGGTTGGCACTGTTCCCGGCGCAACCGGGAGATTGATCTGGAACGTCAATCAACTCGCCGCGCGCACCCCCTTTGCGGCGAATGATCACACTGTGCTGGAATTCACGGTGGTGCTCAGCGTCAGCAATCTGATCTCTGCCGCGGCCAAGCTCACCAGCCAGGCCAGTCTGAGCTATGATTCCCAGGCAGGCAATGGCCCCGCTGCCATTGAACGCAGCTACAGCGGTGGCTCCCATGCCACCACCGTGCAGACAGTCGCGCCCGTGGCAATCCTCAAGAGCGGTACGCCGCTGACTGCCACCATTGGCGAGTATATCTTCTACACGATTACGGTGCCCACGCCGACGATAACGGCCACGCTGCACAATGTCACCGTCACCGATCAGCTGCCGGCGAACCTGGCGTTGGTTGGTAGCCCCGTCATTAGCGGGGGTGTAAATTCTGCCGATCTCAGCAACACCGACGGTCTCACCGTCACCTTCGAGCGCATCGATCCCACCTTGCGGGCATCGATTGCGTTTACCACGGTCGTGCGCAACAGCGCGCTCAATCAAGCGGGGGTTGACGTTGTGAACAGGGCGCGGCTTGCGTGGCAGAATGGTGCGGGAGAAGCAGAGCCACCGCTCATTTCCAATGCCATTACCACAACACTAATTGAGCCGGTGCTAACCATCGACAAGCAAGCACACAATGTCAGTGCCGTGAAGGCAGGTGATATTGTCACCTACTCGCTGCGCATTGCCCATGCACCAACGAGCAACGCCACTGCACACAATCTGACCATCATCGACAACATCCCCGACAACTTTACCTATCAGTCGGGGTCGCTCCAGGTCGTGCCCTCCCCCGCTATATCTGTAACCAACGAGCAGTTGATCCGCGCCGAGTTTGATGCGTTGGGCACGCTCTCCACAACCATCGCCATCACCTATGCGGTGACAGTCGATGCCGCAACCGAGCCGAGCAGCGCGCTGACCAACACCGCGAATATCTCCTACACCAGTCTGCCCGACAGGCCGGATGAGGAGCGCACGGGAAGCGGCATTGGCCCCAATGACTACACCGCAACGGCCGCGGCCAGCGTCACCACGGACGATTCCATCATCAGCAAATCACTGTTGGACGATCGCGACTACACCATTGGCGAGGCAATTACCTACACGATTGCGGTGACGGTGCCCACGGGCCTCACACGGCTCCGCCCTCGCATCACGGACACGATCCCCGCGGGTCTGCGCTACGATCCCGCGGCCAGCTTCCTGAGTCTCACCACCGAGCCGGCCTTCACCCTGCCCAGCTATTCAATTATTCAAGACCCAGCCGCTGGCGGCGACGGCGCGCTGACCTCGACCGTGAGCCTGGCATTCGATGATGTCATCAGCAACACCACCGGTGGACCGGCAGTCATTCTCTGGACATTCCGCCTGATCGTGGCCAACAGCGCAACGGCCAATCACGGCGAGACCAAGCCCAACAACGCCCATTTCGTCTACCTCAATGCCAACGACAACGTGGAACGCCATGATACCGCGCCCGTCACTATCGATCTGGTGGAGCCTCACCTGATCGTCGAAAAGAGTGTCTCGCCCACGAGCTTGACACCGGGCGATGTTGCTTTTTACCAGATCCAGATCTATCACAGCCCCACCTCGACCGTGCCAGCCCACACGGTTGCGGTAACTGACGTCTTGCCCGCTGGTCTGAATTACATCTCCGATTCGTGGGACCAAACGTTGGGGGTGCTAGCCACGACGCTCAATGATGATAACAACCCCATTCTCACCGCGTCATGGGCCGAGATCCCCACCACGACGACTGCCAGCAATCCGATCCGCCTGCGCTACAACGTGGTGGTCCCGCCGGATGCGATTCCTGGTCAGCTCTTTACCAACACCGTCACCACCACGTGGCAGAGCTTGGCCAACGATCCCTACGGCGACCGGCGTAACAGCAGCGGGGGGGTCAATGATTACAGAAACGCGGCCAGCGCGGCCCTGGCACTGAGTGAAGTCTCCATTGACAAGAACGGCCCCTTGACCATCACGGCCGGCTCCCTCATCACCTATGCGTTGACGGTCTTTAACAGTGGGCCGTACACGGCAGTACAGACCACCGTCACCGACACCATGCCCTTCCAGGTCGACACCCTCGCCGCCACCTATGCAGTCTCCGACGTTACTGGCAGCTGTTCGTTTGTGGCGCTCAGCACGGGCGATCGGGTCTACTGTGATTTGGGCGATGTGCCCGTGGGTGTGAGCGGCCGCATCGTCATCACGGGTCGGGTCGATGCCAACACCCCCCTGGCCACAGATCTCACCAATTCCGCGCAATTCACCACCATCTCGCCCGATGGCGATGTGAGCAACAACAGCAAAACCTTCGAAACCGAGGTCGAGACTGCAGCCGATGTGGCGGTGGCGAAGCGTGGCCCCCTCACCGCCACCGCGGGATCGCTCATTTCCTACACCATTGTGCTCACCAACAGTGGCCCCTCGGTCGCGCGCGATGTGGATCTCAAGGATCTGTTGCCGCCTGGTCTCAGCTATGTGGATGGCAGCAGCACCCAAGGTTCCTGTGTCAGCGCCATCTGTCAGCTTGGCGATGTTGCCGTCGGTGACGCGATCACCATGGTGGTCACCGCCACGGTCAACAGCGATGCAACCGGCATTGCCTTGAACACGGCGCGCTATTTCGGTGATACTCGCGATCCCAATGCGGCCAACGACAGCGCCACCGTCAGCACCACCATTGGCCAACAGAGCCGCCTGCTCATTGCCAAAACCGATCTCGCCGATCCAGTCTACGCGGGTGATCGTTATTTCTACGAAATCGTCATCACCAACACCGGGCCATCCCAGGCCAACAATCTGATCTTCACCGATACCTTGCCCAGCCAGGTCACCTATGCCGGAGCTAGCCCGGAATGTACGGCAGCGAACGGTGCCAGCGACACCGTCACCTGTGCCCTCGGCACCCTGGACGCGGGGGAGACGCGCGATCTACTCATCCACGTGACGCTCAGCGACACGGTGATCAGTGGCACCATCGGTACAAACGTGGTGGTGCTCACCACGACCACACCGGTGGCCGACGACAGCGTGCTCTCTGCCACCGCAACCACCACCTATCTGCAGCAGAGTGGCGAGCCCACTGACCTAATCCTCGACAAAGCAACCTCTGTTGCCACACTCAATGCTGGCAATGGTGTCGTCACCTACACGTTGACGGTAACCAACGCGGGGCCAGCCCCGGCCAGCGCCGTGCAAGTGGTGGACGCGCTCCCGCCCGAATTCGACTTTGTCAGTGCAGTCACATCGCGCGATCAGTCCGTTGCGCTCTGCAACGGCGGCATTGTCTGTGATCTCGGCATGTTAGCTGTGGATGAGACGGTCGCGATCACAGTCGTGGCCACCGTGCCCGCGGCGGTGGACGCTGGCACCTACACCAACACGGCCCACGTCAGCAGCCCGGCCCAGGAGCTGGATCGGCGCAACAACACGAGCAGCGCAACAGTTGAGATTGACGCGCCAGCGACGTTGATCATCGCCCAAAGCGCCGCTCCCAGCCCCGCCACACCGGGCGAAGAGCTTGCTTACACCATTATTGTCACCAACAGCGGGCCAGCCCTTGCCCGCGGCGTCACCGTGAGCAACACCCTGCCCGCCGGCTACAACCTCGACACGGTGCTGAGCACGCGCGGCAGCTGTACGGTCAATGGCAATCTCTTGAGCTGTACCCTGGGCGATCTGGCGGTGGACGACCCCGTGACCATTGCGCTCAACGGCACGTTGGCGGCAGATGGCTTCATTGCAACCGGGACCGGTGCCACCCCAGTCGTTACGGTGACACAAGCGATCACCAATCGGGTGACTGCCGTGGCCACCAACACCACAGTCACGGCAACGGCCCAAATCAGCACACCGCTGCAACCGCGCGCGGATCTCTTCGTCAGCGTAGATGGCCCGGTCAACGCCGCGCCCGGTGACACCATTCGCTACACCGTCACCGTGGAGAACCTGGGGCCAAGTGCCGCACCCCATCTCTACCTCACCGACACGTTGCCAAGTGATGTGACTTTTGTTGCGCTGGCCGCGCCAGCCAACAGCATGTGTGGCGCAACCGGCAACACCATCACCTGTACCCGGGCCGGTCTCGCCGTCGGTGCCCGGTTCATTCTGCCCATCTCGGTCACGGTTAATTCAGATAGTGCATTGGGTCAAAATATTGAGAATAGCGTCACAGTCTCAACTGATGCCGTGGATCCGGTGCAAAGCAACAATCGTGCCACCGTGGACACGGCAATTGGTGGCAGCAGTGATCTCGTGCTCACCATGCGCCAGGTTGCGCCGGTGGGCGCGGTGACAGTTGGCCAACTGGTGACCTATACCCTCACCATTACCAACCAGGGGCCCGCCATCGCTGAAAATGTGGTTGTGCGCGAAGTGCCGCCGGCCGGTCTGCAACTGGTACAGATGACCAGCAGCAGCGGCACCTGTCGCGGGGATAGCTGTCTGTTGGGCACGCTGGCAGTGAGCGCAACCCAAACGATCACAGTTATCGCTCGCGTCTCTCCGCAGACCACAGACGCGACATTGATCAACAGTGCAATTGCAACGAGCGACAATGAAAGCAATTACGGCAACAATGTTGCCGACACATCGACCATCGTTACCCAACTCGCCGAGCTGGTGATCACCAAGCGCGCCGATCCCGTGGTCGCGGTGGCAAACGCCGACCTCACCTACGAGCTGATCGTGACCAACCGCGGGCCCTCCGCGGCCGCGGATCTCATCATCTCGGACACGCTGCCAAGTGGCTTTACCGTGGCGGCGATCAGCAGCGATCCCGCTAGCTGTATCACGCTACCCTGTACCATCGAGCAGTTGAATGCCGATGCAACGATCCGCGTGCAGATCCAAGGCACCGTTGCCCCCACCGTAACCGCGCCCCTGGTCAATCGCGCCGCGGTCACCAGCAGCACGCCCCTGACCAATGTTGTGGCAACAGCTACCACCATCACCACCGCGGTGACGACCCAAGCCGATCTGGCTCTGCAAAAAACGGCCACGGCCAACGTCTATACCGGCGGCACCATCACCTACACACTGACGGTGATCAACAATGGTGGCAGCGCTGCCACGGCGGTTGTCGTGACTGACACGCTGCCAACGGAGGTGCGCTTCCAAGGCGCGTCGACCGGTTGTCAACCAGATGGCGGCATCATCACCTGCTCATTGGGGACGCTCGCCACTGGTGCGGCGCGGGTCGTCACCGTGACCGTCAACGCGGCGGACGATCTCTCCGCGGGCACAGCAGTGGTCAATCGAGCCGCAGTTGGCGCGGCCACCGCCGACCCGGTCACCAGCAACAACAGTGCCGAGGCCACCACCCTCGTCGCGGTGAGCGCGGATCTGACAGTGGCCCAATCGGGGGCCACCAGCGTCGTGGCCGGCGAAGCAATTACCTACACCATCGTGCTCACCAACCGTGGTCCCGGCACGCCCCATTGGCTCGACATCAAAGATGCACTGCCCACTGGCGTGAGTGCCCAACAAGTCACGGCTATGCGCAGCGACGGGGGCACCGTGGCTTGTGCCGGTGCCATCTGTCAAGCCGCGGATTTCGCCGCGGGCACGGTGATGACGATGACGGTGGTGGGGCAGGTCGATCCCGCGTTGGCCGCGGGCACAATGCTCTCCAACACCATCACTCTCTTTAGCGATGCACACGACCCAACCACCGACGATCACACCGCTACGATTGTCACGGCAGTGACGGCGCAAGCCGATCTCACCGTTGACAAAGTCGCGCTCGCCGACAGCGTCGCGCCGACAGACGGTCTGCTCTACGAGATCAACGTCTTTAACAACGGCCCATCCACCGCCAGCAATCTCATCGTCAGCGACACACTCGACAGCAACGTAACCTTTGCCGGTGCAACTGATGGCTGTGAGCTCGTTGGCAACATTGTCAGTTGTCTGGTGGATAGAGTGCCACCGGCAAGCAGTGCAACCTTCCTGCTCGCGGTCACGGTAGATGATGTTGTTTCAGGCACCCTGCTGACCAATCGCGTCGCCGTTACCAGCAGCACACCGCTGATCAACAGGGCCGATGATAGTGACGTGGTAACCACCACCGTCCAGCAAGCGTTCGGCCCGTCCACGGATCTGGGATTGACCATGGCGGGCAATCCGGGCACGGTGATTGCGGGCGAAAAAGTTACCTACACGCTCGTCGTCTCCAATGCTGGCCCGCAGCAAGCGACCAATGTCCAGCTATTCGATCTGTTGCCCACGGGGATGACGCTCCTCGCCACCGCGGCGACCAATCCAGCGGATGGCAACGCGCTCTGTACCTTGGGTGGGAGCTGTCAGCTCGGCTCCTTGGATGTTGGCAGCGTTGCAACCGTCACACTCGTGGCGCAAGTGAGTGCCGATCTGGCGCCGACACAGCTGCAGAACAATGCCATCGTCGCCGCCGACCAACGCGATCGCGCGCCAGCCAACAACATTGCCACGGCGACCACATCAGTCACCGCGGCAGCCGATCTCGTGCTCGCCAAACGTGCCCTCAGTGAGCGGGCCACTGCCGGTGGGACCCTGCTCTACCAATTGGCCGTCACCAACAACGGTCCTTCGACCGCGACACAGATCCGTCTCACCGACACCCTCTCCACCGGCCTCACCTATCTCGGTGCATCGCCGGGCTGTCTGGCCGCTGGCAATCAGATTAGCTGTGAACAGACCAGGTTGGCAGTGGGTGCAACGGCCACGTTCCTGATCCAAACCGCGGTGGCCGATACGCTGGTGGCAGGCACGTGGCTGACCAACACCGCGGTGGTCACGAGCAATGTCAGCGATCCCGTTGCCGCGAACAACCAAGCTCTCACCAGCACACCAGTGGAGCAGTCGGCGCTGAATCCAACGGATCTCGCGATTGGCAAGAGCGCCACGCCCGATCCGGTCATTGCGGGTGAAACCCTGACCTACACATTGACCATCACCAACCTGGGACCGACCACGGCGACCAATGTCATGGTGGTCGATGCGCTGCCCGCGGCAGTAACCGCGGAGACGGTTGCCAGCAGCCAAGGCTTCTGCACCCTCAACGGACTCTGCGATCTGGGTGAAGTGGCCGGCGGTGAGAGCGCAACGGTCACGCTCGTGGCCAGCGTTGCACCGGAGACAACGACAGCAATCTACAACGAAGCCAATGTCACTGCCGCGAACGCCGACCCCGTGCAAGGCAACAATCGCGCCGGCGTCTCTACCGTGGTCAGCACCACGGCCGATCTGCAGATCACCAAGAGTGTCGACCCGCCAACAGCCACGCCCGGCGAACGGTTGCGCTATCAGATCATCGTTACCAACAGTGGCCCGTCGGTGGCAGAGAACATTGTCGTCAGCGACACGCTGCCAGCCGCGCTCAACAATGTGCGCTTCCGCAGCAGCCAGGGCAGCTGCAACGACGGCGGGCTCTGCCTCATTGAGACGCTGGCACCGGCGGCGCGCGTGATCATCGACGTGGAAGGCATTGTTGCCAGCAACGTACTGACCGCGGTGGTAAACCGCGTTGCTGTCACCAGCGCCACCATCGATCCCGATCCAGCCAACAACAGCGCGGTAGCCACCGCGCCATACGCGCCGCGCGCGGACCTTGCCCTCGCGCTCGACAGCACATCGACGGCTGACGCAGGGACCGCGCTCACGGTCACGGCCACGCTCTACAACCTGGGTCCCTCCGATGCCACGGGTACGGTCGTCACCGTGACCCTGCCGCCGAGCACGACCTTCACCGCGGCCACATTGCCAACTGGCTGGTCCGCGACTGCGAATGGGAATGGCACCGTCACCCTGAGCACCACCAATGTACTTGCCGCGGGCACACAAGTCATGCTGCCGATCACCGTCGCCACCGCCAGCACCGTGGTGCCGGGAAGCAGCCTGGCCTTCCGCGCAACCACCACATCGACCATCGACGATCCAAGCGTTCAGAACAACAGCGCAACCAGCGACAGCTCAATCATCGACAGAGCAGATCTGCATCTGGTCACAACGGGTCCACTGACGATTACCGCGGGCACGATCATTACCTTCACAACCCGCGTCACCAACAATGGCCCATCCGCGGCACGCGCGGTCGATATTCAGGATCAGCTACCCGCCGGGCTGACTGTGCAGCAAAGCACGCTTGCCCGCGCCACCAACGCCAATGCGCTCTGCAGCGGCACCTTCTGCCAGGTTGGCCCAATGATGGTGGGCGAAGTGGTCACCATGACCATCGTGGCGCTCGTCGATAGCACGTTGGCTGCGGGCACCACCCTGACCAACCGTGCCACACTCTTTACCGTCAGCACCGATCCCGTGGCGACCAACAACAGCGACACCCACACCACCGTGGTGACTACCACCGCGGATCTGCTAGTTGCAAAAGAGGCCAGACCCACCACCGCTGTCCCCGGTGAGGAACTGACCTATCTCATCACCGTCGACAACCGCGGGCCTTCCGCGGCCAGCGACGTGCTGATCAGCGACACCCTGCCCGCTGGCTTTACAGCCACATCGATCAGCAGCAACCAGAGCGACTGTAGCACGCTGCCCTGTGCAGTGGAGACGTTGGCCAGCGATGAAGAGGTAACGGTCACCATCATCGGCACAGTGGCGAGCACCGTCACCACCGCATTGGTCAATCGGGCAGCGGTCAGCGCGGCCACGGGCGACCCCAGCACAGTGGACAACACGATCACCCTCACCACCGCGGTTGCGCCAGCAGCCGATCTGGCGCTGGCGCTGCAGGCCACCCCCACCAGCGCTGGCGGGGAGCAGATGACTGTGACAGCGACGGTATTCAATCGGGGACCGTCACACGCCGCGGGCGCGGTGGTGACCATCACCTTGGCGCCCAGCACCACCTTTGCCAGCGCCACCCTGCCTGTGGGCTGGTCGGCCACGGTAGTGAATGAGGGTGCTGGCAATCGCTTCGTCACGATCACGACAACCCAGACAGTGACCCCGGCTACCCCCGTGCCATTGTCCCTTGCGCTCACTATCGATCCAGCCGTTGCGCCGGGGAGCAGTCTCGAGTTTGCGGCTGCGGTTGACGCCACGACCCCCGATCCCGATCGCTCTAACAATCAGGCCACGGCTGACGGCACGGTGTTGGCGACCGGGGATCTGGAGATCAGCAAAATACAGCGCACACCCAACCCAATTGTGGCCGGTGAGATGGTGACCTACACCATCACCATCACCAATCGTGGGCCGAGCGCGGCGCGGGCGGTTGACATCAAAGATGAGCTACCAACCGGCATGACGCTCCACCAGATCCAGGCCAGCGATGGTGGCATCTGTGGCGGCGCGGTCTGCCAGTTTGGCAGCGTTGCCGTGAATGCCACGCGTACCGTCACCGTCGTGGCACGCGTGGCAAGCATTGCCGCCGCCGGCGTCTACACGAACAATGCGGGGGTCTTCTCACTCGACGATCCAACGAGCGCCAACAACAGTGCACAGGTAACGACTACGGTCACCACAGCGAGCGACCTCACGCTCCACAAAGTGGCCCTGGATGCAACGGTTGCGCCCCTGGGCACGCTGCTCTATGAGCTCACGCTCTTCAATCATGGGCCATCGGCGGCAGCAGCGGTAACCATCACCGATACCCTCGACAACAATGCGACCTTTGCCGCGGCCCCCACGGCCTGTGTGCATACAGGCGCGGCCGCTGACGGCACCGGCGGCACGGTTGTCTGTACAGCGGATAGTCTGCTGCCCAATCAGCGTGCATCCTATCTGGTTGCGGTGCAGGCCGGGGATCGAATCTCCGGCACGATCATCACCAATCAGGCCACGGTAGGCAGCAGCACACCGCTGATCAATCCACTAGATGACAGCACCACCGTTACCACCACCATCACCCAAGATTTTGGAGCAACGGCCGATCTGGAGATCAGCAAGGTCGGCACGCCCGCGACGGTTGTGGCCGGGGAAGCGGTCACGTACACCCTCGTAGTCTCCAACGCCGGTCCACAGAGCGCGACCAATGTGGAACTGCTCGATCTGATCCCCGTTGGCAGCAAAGTCAGCGCGATCACGGTTGAGCAGCCCGCGGATGCCACTGCCCAATGTGGATTGAGTGGCAACTGTCTGCTCGGTACCCTGGCACCAGCGACCACGGCGACGGTGACGTTGGTGTTGGCAGTGGCAGCGGATTTTGCCGGTGCAACCATTGTTAACAGCGCCAGCGTCCGCGCCGATCAGCGCGATCCCAACGGCAGCAACAATCTGGCCACGGCAACGAACAACGTTGTGATGCTGGCTGATCTGTCAATTGGCAAACAAGCCCTCGCCACGGCCATCAGTGCGGGCGAACTTCTGCTCTATCAAGTGGTCATCACCAATAGTGGGCCATCGTTGGCGGTTGCGCCGGTGTTCACCGACACGCTCCCGACGGGCGTCAGCTTTGTTGGTGGCTCGCCGGGCTGTACCCATGCCAGCGGTACAGTTCGCTGTGCGTTGGCCTCGCTTGCGCCCAACGCCACCGCGACGCGGCTGATTCAAGTGCGCGTTGCCGAATCACTGCCGCAAAATACGCGGCTGATCAATCAGGTGGCGGTCGCAGGTACCACGCCAGACAACGACCAGTCGAACAACAGCGCGACCGCAGAGACCCTCGTGACACAGCGGGCGCTCAACGCAACCGATGTGGCGTTGGAGAAACGCGCAATTCCGGCCACGGTTACCGCGGGGACTGGCATTACCTATACCCTGACGGTGAGCAACCTGGGGCCGACGATCGCCACCGATGTGGTGCTCATTGACGCGTTGCCGTCGGCGCTGCAAGTTGTATCGATCGAGACGAGTCAAGGGCTTTGCACCAATGCTGGCTTCTGTTCCCTGGGCAACGTACCCATTACGGAAACAGCAGTGGTAACGATCGTGGGCACGGTTGACAATGAAGCGACGGGGTCGCTCTTCAACGAAGCACGCGTCACTGCCGCCAATCCCGATCCCGATCCGGCCAACAATCGCGCGACCATTGCAACGCCGCTCAATACCGTGGCTGATCTACACATCAGCAAAGTGGCAGAGCCGTTGACGGCAACGCCTGGCAGCACGCTCCGCTATCAGATCATCGTCACCAGCACGGGCCCCTCCGCGGCCCAGAACGTCGTGGTGAGCGATACGCTCCCCGCCAGCCTCACCAATGTGCGCTTCAGTACGAGCCAGGGCAGCTGTGATGGCCAGGGGCTTTGTGCCCTCGGCACATTCCAGCCCGGTACGACAGTGGTGATCAACGTGGTTGGCGCAGTGCCCACCGCGGCGATCGGTGCCATTGTCAACCGCGCCAGCGTCACCAGCACAACGCCCGATCCCGCGCCAATCAGCAACCGTGCAGTGGTCACGAGCCCGCTGGTTGCCATGGCAGATTTGCATCTCGATTTGGCGTCAACGGCAACTGTCAACGGGGGAGAAACCGTAACGGTTACAGCCACTGTTCTGAACCGTGGCCCCTCCCACGCGAGTGGCACGGTGGTGGCGATCACGCTGCCCCCCAAGACCCGCTTCACCAGTGCGCTGTTGCCCTCGGGTTGGGCGGCTGTGGAGAATGGCAATGGCACCGTCACCCTCACCACGACAGCCACATTGCCACCCGGTGTGGGGGTTGATCTAGCGCTCCTCGTCACTGTTGACAACGACATTGAGCCGGGCAGCAGCATTGATTTCAGTGCCGTGGTCACCGCCACGACATCCGATCCCGATCTGACCGACAACCGCGCCACCAGCGACAGCAGCATCATCGCTCTGGCCGACCTCGTGCTGACGCAACACGGGCCGACGATCATCACCGCGGGGTTGCCAGCCACCTACACCTTCATCGTCACCAACGATGGACCATCGGTAGCACACTTTGTCGATATCAAGGCTCAACTGCCCACTGGGCTGTCACTGCGCCAGAGTGCCATCAGTCGATCGGGGCAAGGCACCCAAGCTTGTGCCGGGGCCATCTGCCAACTCGGTGACATGGCTGTGGATGAAGTGGCGCGCATGCTCGTGGTCGCCGACGTGGACGCGGATCTGCCGGTGGGGACACAAGTGAGCAACAAGGGTGCCGTCTTTGCCGTCACCGCCGATCCCAACGAAGCCAACAACAGTGACAGCTACAGCAGCACCGTTCAAGTTGCCGCCGATCTCGCGATCACCAAACGAGCGGTGCCAGCGCCTGCAGTTCCCGGTGCAGAAGTAACCTATCTAATCGAGGTGACGAACCTTGGTCCCTCTGTAGCAACCGCGGTGGTTGTCGATGATCTGTTGCCCACTGGCTTCACCCTCATCACCATGACCAGCACGCTGGGTGGCTGTGCGACAATGCCCTGTACCCTGGGCACTGTTCCCTCGGGCGAGAGCGCAGCCATTACGCTCATGGGGCTGGTGGCAAGTGAGCGGATCTTGGCACTGGTCAACCGGGCCAGCGTCAGCAGCAGCACACCCGATCCAGTGCCAGCGAACAGCAG
Organism: Caldilineaceae bacterium; assembly: GCA_965228585.1. GTDB lineage: Bacteria > Chloroflexota > Anaerolineae > Caldilineales > Caldilineaceae > JAHBVH01. Next base: position 785,670 of record CBDDHX010000001.1, on the reverse strand, counting down.
CACAGCCATTACGACAGCACTGTCACCGCAAGCAAACCTGGCGTTGACCATTGATTCTCCGCCTACGGTCGACGGCGGTAGCCCCGCCACCGTGACGGTCACCTTGCGCAACCAGGGGCCATCGAATGCAGTGGGCCACGTGGTGACTGTCACGCTGCCACCCAGCACCAGTTTCGACAGCGCCCTGCTACCGACCGGCTGGGCGGCTGTGGACAATGGCAATGGCACCGTTACCCTCAACAGCAGCGATCCGCTGTTGCCCGAACAGAGCGTGACGTTGCCCGTGGTGGTTGCCGTCGACAACGGAATCGAGCCGGGCAGCAGCATTGATTTCAGTGGCGTGGTCACCGCCACAACGCCCGATCCCGATCCGGCCAACAACCGCACCACCAGCGACACCAGCATCGTCGCCCTGGCCGATCTCGTGCTCACGAAAGCGGGGCCGGCGGTTGTCACGGCCGGACTGCCTGCCACCTATACGGTCATCGTCACCAACAACGGGCCATCGGTGGCCCACTTCGTCGACATCAAGGATCAGCTGCCCACCGGGTTATCGCTGCGCCAGGCCACGATCAGTCGAATGGGGCAAGGTGTCCAGGCTTGTGCCGGGGCCATCTGCCAACTCGGTGACATGGCCGTGGGCGAGGTGGCGCGCATGACTGTGGTCGCCGAACTGGCCGCGGATCGACCCGCGGGGGCGCGAGTGATCAACCGGGCCGCCGCCTTTGCCGTCACCGCCGATCCCAACGCCGCCAACAACAGTGACAGCCAGATCAGCACCGTGCAGGCATATGCGCAATTACATATTGAAAAGCGCGATCTGGTTGACCCGGTGGCCCCCGGCGCGCTGCTCATGTACATGATCGAGGTGGTAAATGATGGGCCGAGCATTGCCCGCAATGTGAACATTACAGAAAGCTTGCCAGCCGGTGTGACCTACATGAGTAGCACGGGTAGTTGTATGGAGATGGCCGCCGGGCTGTTGCGCTGTGGCATTGGTCTGCTGGAAGCGAAAGCGGCAACACAGTTCCAGGTAATTGTCCGGGTGGATTCCACCTTGGTCAATGGCACGACAATCACCAACAACGTGCAGTTGAGCAGCGATACGACGTTGAGCAGCGAGAGCAACCTGGTCGCCAGCGAGACGACCGTTGTCGAAGAGTTCTTGGGCTCGCCAGCGGATCTGATCCTCGACAAACGGACTTCGTCCCCGCTCGTTGCCGCCGGTGGCAACATCACCTATACATTGGTGGTGACAAACCTGGGGCCAGCCAGTGCGACAGATGTCAAGTTGATTGATGTGCTACCATCTGGGTTGACTCTGCTCGGTGTGGAAAGCAGCCAGGGTCTCTGCAATCCCAGCGTTGATTGCTTGTTGGGTACATTGCCCTATGCTGGCACGCCAACGGCATCAACCGTGCAGATCTATGCGACAGTCAATCGTGATGTTGGTGAAGGCGACCTGCTGCTCAATCGGGCGCTGGTACAGGCCAACCAGCCGGATCCCAACAAGAGCAACAACGTGGCTGAAATCACCGTGTACAATCAGAGCACGGCGGATCTGAGCATAACCAAAAGTGCGTCATCCAATCCGGTGGCCGCGGGTGAACCGATTCGCTACACGATTATCGTCACCAATGCAGGGCCAGCGGACGCAGTCAACGTGCGCATTACGGACACGCTGCCGGCCGCGCTGGTGAATGTGTTGGCCAACAGCACGCGTGGCTCGTGCCAGATCAATGGCAGCTGTCAGATCGCACGGTTGCCGGCCGGTGCCGCGGCGACGATCGAACTCTATGGCACTGTTGCAGCGGCAGCCAGCGGCCAGCTGGAAAACCGGGTGATCGTGCGTAGTGACACCCCAGATCCAACCTCGTTAAACAACGGTGACGAGGTTGTAACCGAGCTGGTCAACCGCAGTGATTTGGCGGTGCTCGTCGGCTCGACACCAACGATTCAGGCGGGACGGCAGGCCACGGCGACTGTCACAGTTTACAACTACGGTCCCTCAGTTGCGCCAGGCACGGTGGTCCAGATCACGATTCCACCGGGCGTCACGCTCGATGAAACAACCTTCCCACCAGGCTGGACATTGGTAGAGAATAGGAATGGCGTGCTGACGGTGGTGGCAGCGGATGCCGTGCCGCCCAGGGTTCCAATCGATCTGTCGATGGTGGTCACCTTTGACAGCGAATTGGAGGTGGGCAGCAGCCATCAATTTGATGCCGTGATCAGCGGCGATATTGCAGATCCGGATCCACTCAACAATCAGGATGATGCGGATACCAGCATTGTCGGCATTGCGGATCTGTTGGTGCGCAAGCAAACAAACACGGAGATTGTGGAAGCGGGCGATACCGTGATCTACACGATTACGGTGACGAATCAGGGCCCATCGCTGGCCAGCAACGTTGATGTCAAAGAGTTGCTGCCACCAGAGTTGGCGCTCTTGCAGCTCAGTGCCAGTCAAGGTGCTTGTGTGAGCCGGATCTGTCAGCTGGGCATGTTGCCCGTGAGCAAGACAGCCACCATTACCGTGGTCACCCAAGTTGCCCCCGACACGCCACTTGGCAGTCCAGTTAATAACAAGGCTGCTGTCTTTAGCGGCTCCATGGATCCGTTTGTCGTCAACAACGAAGCAACCAAAGATATTACGGTGGGTCCCGTTGCTGATCTGATGATCAGCAAACGCACGAACATGACCTTTGCCCAGCCGGGTACGCTCGTGCCATTCATGATCGAGGTCGTCAACCGTGGGCCATCAATTGCGCCAGCCGTTGTCTTTACCGATACGTTGCCGGTGAGTTTCGAATATCTGCAGACGGACAACCGCTGTCGAGCAACCACGCGATTCATCATCGTCTGCAGCGTGGGAACGCTGGCTGTCGATGAGGTGGCGTACCTGACCATCTTCGCCACCATTCAACCGGATGTGGCACACGGTTGGCAGCACAACCATGTGGATGTGGGCAGCGACGAACTGTACGATCCAACGCCTGCCAACAATGTCAACGAGGCCAGCATTCAGGCGCTCAATGCACCGACAGTGGTGGATCAGTTGACATTCCTGGGACGGGCGGGCAAGGATCGGGTGCAGTTGCAGTGGTTGGTGCCCGCCACGGATGCCACGGTTGCGTTCCATCTTCGCCGTGCGCCAGCGGAAAATCCAGATCAGCAGAGCCGGATCACAGCAGCACCGATCCCGGCAACGGCAGCGCAAAGCGGCACGACGTACGAATATGTCGATGGGGACGTGCAATCGGCACGTGCGTATCTCTACTGGTTAGAGGCAATTCAGGCAGATGGCAGTACAACGCTCTATGGACCGAAAACGGTGGTCGTTCCCGAACGTACCCATGAGATCTTCCTACCGATGATCCGCAGGGATTGATCGGTACGCTCGCAAAATCGAATTCAAGCAAGCTCTGTTTGAAAACGGTGGTGCTACCTCTTTGGTGGACCACGAAACAATCTACCGTTTTCAAGCCAACCGCACCATAGCTTCACCATAATGGGTTGATGGAGGGGCAGCTGTTCAGGCTGCCTCATCCGTCAACCCATGTTTGTCGATGCGATATAGCAGTGTTGCGCGCGTCAATCCCAAGAGGCGGGCAGCGTGTGCTTTGTTGCCGTTTGCCATTGCCAACGCCTGCACGATCAGATCTTTTTCGAGGGCTTCCAGATCGATCCCATCGGCTGGCAGCGTCATTCTGTCATCTTGGTTGGCTGCCCGCATGGAGCCATCGGCGATGCCACTGGCAATGATGTGCGGCGGGAGGTGCGAGACGTCAATCGGCTGGTCGTGTGCCAACAGGTACACTTGCTGTACAACCTGTTTGAGTTCAGCAACATTACCGGGCCACTCGTAGTTCGTGAGCAGCTGCCTTGCCGTTGGCTCCCATTCTGCCGCTGGCGCAATGTGAGTGAGCAGCAGGGGCAGATCATCGAGCCGCTGACGCAACGGAGGTAACTCGATGGTAATTGCCATCTCGAGCAGAGGGTGCCAGCACGGCGGAAGTGACTCGGTACAGGTCAGGATCAGCCGTAACCCAAAAGGACGCTGTGGTGTGCGCATGTACGACGATAGCTGCGTAACCAACCGGTCTAGCAAAGGTTCTGGCAGTGCATCAACGTTTGCCAACAGCAATGTTCCGCCCAGCGCCTGTTGCCAGCGTCCCCCGTTCGTAACCGGTGTCGATTCTTGTGTTCCAGAATTATGAGATCCAGGGTCACCGCGTGATTCAGCGTCTTGCAGTTCAGTTGCATTGACGTCGAGTAGCTCCTGCTCTAGCAGAGGTAGCGGCAGACAATCGCAATCGATGCTCACGAACGGGCGCTTGCGCATAACCAGCGCGTTGGTATGGATCAGCGTAGCCAGGTGGCGTCGCCCGCTGCCAGCTTCACCACGGATGAGAATGGTGTAATTGGTTTCGGCAGCTGTCTTCGCCAGCGCCAGTGGTCGGTTCAGCACAGACGATGTGCCAATGAAGAGCTGAAATCCCGCTGGCGCGGTGCCCTCATCTGCGTCGGGTGTTCTCCCATAGAACGCATGCTCATTCCCAGCACCGTTGCCGTCGGTAGCACTTTGCCCCTCGCTGAGCAAATAGCGGCTGATACGCATGAGTACATCTTCCAGATCAAAAGGTTTACGCAGATAATCGGTAGCGCCCAGTTTCGTGGCTTCAATAGCGGTCGGGACAGTGGCATAGGCTGTGAGCAGCAGGATCGGGACAGAAGTACTGCGTTCGCGCAATTCCCGCAGTACACTGAGACCATCCATACCCGGCATCTTCAAGTCGAGCAGGATCAGATCCACTGGCCGAGCGGCAAAGAATTTGAGTGCGTGATCGCCCCGGCTGGATGTCACAACCTCATAGCCAGATTTTTCTAGCGCGCGCTTGAGCACCCAACGCATATTTTCTTCATCATCAATTACGAGAATTGTGCGAGCCATCGCGTGTTACAGTCCTTTGGGAATGTCAACAATAAATCTGGTGCCGGTGCCCGACGCGGATAGTACCTGGATCTCGCCGTTGTGGTCATCGACAATGCGTTGTACAACGCTCAGGCCAAGGCCGATTCCCTTCTCCTTGGTCGAATAGAATGGATCGAAGATTCGAGGCAGATCTGCCGACGCAATACCGGGGCCATCATCAATTACCTCCAGCTGAACGAGTGAGTCATTTTCAGGTGACCGATGCACAGCAATGGTAATGCTGCCCGTGCCCCCGAAGGATTGAATGGCATTCATGCAAAGATTGACGAGCATTTTCTCGATCTGCAGCTGATCTGCTGCCACGACAGCTGCCGCCGGTAACTCAAGAGCGAACGTAACCCCCGCTGCATCCAACAAGGGTTGCAAACGCCTGCCTGTCTTGCGAACTACGTCACAGAGATCCACCCGTTCCAGTTGTGGCCCAGTGTCGCCAGCATAGTTGAGCAGCTCTTGCACTAGTTGCTCGATTCGGTCGGTCTCCTGGCGAATGATTGCCACTGTTTCGGTGGTAGCCCCGTCGTCTTCCAGTGCCAACAACTGGGCACAGGCACGAATGATTCCCAGGGGATTGCGGACCTCGTGGGCCAGCCCCCCAGCCAACGCACCGAGCGAATTCAACCGTTCTGAGCGGCGTAATGCGGCACCCTGTTGTTGCAGCTGCTCTAGCGAAAGAGTCAGTTGGGCCGCTGTCTGTGCCTGTTCAATCTGCAAACGCTGCAAGCGATCGATAGTCAGCCCCGTGATCAGTGCCACCCCAAAGAAGACGAAAACAACCAACATATCGTTGAAAGCGTCCAAGGTTTGGACATCCCAACGCCAGAGGATATGGGGGATGAAGAGTAGCGTGGATGCCAACGCGGTGAGCAGTCCACCCCAGTAGCCAAAGCGTAGCGCCCCAAAGACGATTGGCAGAAAATAGAAGTAGCGGTAGACGGCATGGAGTTGGCTGATGCCCGGGGCAGTCGAGTAGTGTAGGTAGCTGATGAGCAGCAGGCCAATGATAATCAGCAGCACGTGGAAACTGTGCTGCATCAACCACTGCCGTGAGCTGTTGTCCGTGGGCACGGGAATAGGGTGGTGGATTTTCATGAATGTGCATGGTATCACAGGAATTCCACTGCATCCAAACCATTGGTTGGTGTAGGGATCTGAAAGCTGTGGATGTGGAGACCGTGGTGCAGATACACAGTTCTACTGGCCCACATAGTTCTACTGGCCCACATAGTCTGCACACAGGCAGTAGAGTCGCGCATTTGCCACAGGGGTGTAGCATTTCCTACATCAAATCATACAATTGCGGGGTGTTGGCTGCCATTTAGACAATTTGCTTGAACGGTGCGGCAAACTCCGATAAACTACAAACAAACGATGCCGTAGAAATACGGCTGACACAATTTGATGAAACGCAACACTCACATTGTCTGGGTACTGGGCCAGGTGTACTGAAGAGCAAAGCTCGGCTGCGGAAAGATCTATCATGATAGTACATGAGAAAGACAATTCTCTGCAGAAGGAAATGGATCGGGGCTACAATCAATATCACGAAGTGACGGTACCCCCAGGCAAAAGGCAACTGTTGTCCAGCAGTCACTGGCGCGGGTTGATGATCGTTGCACTGGTGTTGGGCGTTGCTTGGGTTAATCTCAGCCGAATGTCTGCCGATGAACTACAGACAGAGCTGACACGTGAGGTTCCAATGGTGGGTTTTTTCGCACCGGACTTTACGTTGATGACGACAGACGGGGAAAAGGTACAGCTTTCTGCACTGCGTGGCCAGCCGGTCGTCTTGAACTTTTGGGCCACCTGGTGCCCCCCTTGCCGTAAAGAGATGCCAGCGTTGGAGGCGTTATGGCAACGGTACAACCGGGGTGATGTGGTGATTCTGGGCATCGACCAAGGAGAAAGCGCGGCAACGGTGGAAGAGTTTGCACGCAACACAGTGCAAACGACGTTCCCCTTGCTGCTCGATGTTCGCCGCGAGATTGGTGTGGAATATAATGTTCGTGCCTTACCCACCACTTTCTTCATCGATGCGGAAGGACGCATTCAAGAGATTAAAGTGGGCGGCCCACTGAATCTGGCCACACTCATGGGCAGCGTTGACAGAACGGTTCAGTAGAGAACGCAGTGCCCTTCGTTGTAGCCGTAGGGGACGCCATCTCTACAGGGGTACAATACTGTGTCAAAACCCACGGTGACGTTGCTGCTCCGGATGAAGGTGACTCCCATTAGAAGAGGTTCTCATGTTACCAGTGATACAAATCCTTGGACGTCCGGTCCCCGTGACTATTCTGGCGACTTTGCTTGCTTTGTATATTGGAATTGAAGTTGCGGCGCAGATGTTGGGCCGCCTGGCACCGGCAGAACAGCGTGACGGCTGGCGCAAAGCTTTCTCGCAGGCCATGGTCATCGGCGTGGCGATTGGGCTGGTTGGCGCTCGCCTGGGCTATGCAGTTCAGTACTATCAGCTCTATGTCGATTCACCGATGCTGCTGTTGTCACTTCGGCCGGGCACGTTGGCCTTGCTCCCTGGCTTGTTGTTGGGAGGGGCCGCGGCGCTCTTTCAACTGGCCAAGTGGCAAGTGCCACTGAACAGCGTGGCCGATGCCGGTGCAGTTGGATTGGCCGCGGCGTTGCTTATTATTGACGTGGGAAATTTTCTGACTGGCAACGCCTACGGAACAGAGACGGCAGTGCCGTGGGGGGTGCACCTGTGGAACGCCATGCGTCACCCGGTGCAGCTCTACGATGCGGCAGCGTTGCTGGCCGTGCTGGGGACGCTTTGGTACTTGCGAAAGCACCTGTTTGCCGGTGAACTCTTCTGGCGTTTTCTGTTGCTTTATAGCGTGAGCAGTTTATTCCTGGGGATGTTTTACGCAACATCCACGATCTGGGGCCCCGGAATTCGGCTCAGCCAAGTCATTGCGCTGGGCATGTTGCTTGTCAGTCTCTTTGTCCTCTCTTTTTTTGCCCAACAACGTGATTTTGCCCAACAACGTGGAGTGCTGGACAGTGAAACTTCAAATTTAGCGGAGATGTAAATGGAAATACCAAAGCGTAAGAATCGGATAGTAGTTCAGTCGCCAGTGGTTCGATCGACAGTGGGTGTGGGCCTGCTGATGCTAGTCGCCGTCACGGTGCTCAATGCTTGTGTCGTGCCAACAGTGGTACCGCCAGCGGATGCAACGGCGGCGGCTGAAAGTGGCGACGATGTGAAAGCGACGGTTGACGCAGCCATTGCGCTTGCCGTGCGGGCGACACTAACTGCAGTTTCACCAGAGAACGAGTCGGCGGTCAACGTGGGCAACAGTGGGGAAGAGGCAGTTGCCGCGGCAACAACCACGGTGGAACCCCCACCGGCAACCGTTGAATCTGCCGCGGGTGAAGCCACAACCCTGTTGATTACGCCAACACCCGATCGTTCAGCAGAAATCATGGACATTATTCTACAAAACACGCGCCATTTCCGGGGGAACCCAGATGCGGATGTGGTGATTGTGGAGTTCAGCGATTTTTTGTGACCATACTGCCAGCGTTTCGCAGCTGACGCGGGTCGTCAGATTCAAGAGCAGTATGTGGAGACAGGTGATGTCCGGTTTGGCTATGTGCATTTTGCATTCCTCGGCGAAGAATCCACGACATCGGCAGCGGCAACTGAGTGTGCCGCCGAGCAGGAGATGTTTTGGGAATATCACGATGCATTGTTCGAGGAAGACAACTGGCGTCAATTCGATAATGATAGTTTAAAACGAGTGGGTGAGGAATTAGGGTTGGATACAGAACAGTTTAACGAGTGCATTGATTCGGGTCGCATGGTGGAATTGGTGCAGCGGGACTCTGAGTTTGCCCGTCAGCTTGGTGTACGCAGCACGCCGACCTTTGTCGTCAATGGGCAGCCGGTTCAAGGGGCACTCCCATTCGAACAGTTTCAAAGCCTAATCGAGCAGTTGCTCCCGTAGGACAATGGAAAAATTTACGACCAAACCATCCGACGATGATCAGATTGCTGAACGGGACGGGGTCGTGTCCCGTTTTGCTCTCCCGCTCTTCATTGCCCTCATCTTTGTCGCTGCCACGTGGACCACGTGGCGGTGGCTGTGGGGGGAGTGGATGTCGAATGAGTATTACAGCCATGGGACTCTAATTTTGCCCGTTGCCCTCTACCTTGCCTGGCGCAGAGTACGTAACGTTACCAGCAACGATGCTACCGGCATCGAACAGCAAACGGCCAAAGGCAAGATAAAGGGGCTGCTCTTGTTGGGTGGCGCGCTGGTGCTTTACCTGTTTTTTGTTAGTTACAAAGCCTACTACTTATCCGCATTTGCCCTGATCTTTATGATTGCGGGTGTGGTGTGGACACTCTTCGGCCTGTCGTGGTTGCGGATGTTGGCCTTTCCCATTGGCTATCTGCTTTTGATGGTGCCGCTGCCCTTCATTGAACGCATTACGCTGCCACTGGCCCTCTTTACCGGTCTCTGCTCCACGGCGCTGGTGAAATTCTTTGGATTGGAACTAACAGTCACGGGCAACGCGATCGAGCTGCCCAATGCGGATCTCGTGATTGGGGCACAATGCAGCGGCATCAACTCGATGATCACGCTCATTGCGCTCACGGCACTCTGCGCCTATATCCTCAAGGGACCGTGGTGGGGACGCACGCTGTTGGTCTTGTTGGCGGTGCCGATTGCCATGTTGGGCAACATTCTGCGCGTCTCCAACCTGTTGATTGTCGCCCGCTATTGGGGAGCAGACGCGGCTTTTCGCTTCTACCACGATTATTCTGGCATTGTCTTTTTTCTCGTCGTTCTTCTGTTACTCGTGCCAGTTACGAGAGTTCTCCAGTGCAAAACATTGCGGCTCGACGTTCTATAACTCACCCACAGCAGTTGGTGCAGTCGGCAAAATCTCGTTTCTGGGAACTTGATGCGCTGCGTGGGGTGGCCATTGTGATGATGGTCATCTATCACTTCATGTGGGATCTACTCTTTTTTGGCGTAGTGACCAACGTGGCACTCCAACAAGGCTTTTGGAAATATTTTCAACGAACCACGGCGTCCACGTTTATCCTCTTGGTTGGTGTGGCGTTGGTGGTGAGCTATCAGCAGGATCGAGCACGGCAACAGCCAAGATTTCGCAGATTCCTGCAGCGGGGGCTTCGTATTTTTGGTTGGGGCCTGTTGTTAAGTATTGTTGTACGCGTGGCCGAGATTGGACGGCTCGATTTTGGGGTGCTGCATCTCATCGGCATCTCGATTATTCTGTCCTATCCATTGCTCCGCTTCCGTTGGCTCAACATTGGGCTGTGGGTACTATTCAATGTGCTTGGGTATCTGTTACAATCGGTACGTGTGGGAACGATCTGGCTGGTCTGGCTAGGGCTGAAGCCGGTGGGATACAGCTATCTCGACTATTTTCCCCTCATTCCCTGGTTTGGGGTGGTGTTGTTGGGAATCGGGATCGGGAACCTGCTCTATGCGAATGGTCAGCGGACCTTTACAGAGGCTGATTCACTCTTGCCCAAACTCGCGGCGCTAGCGCCGAATCAATGGCTGCAGTGGCTGGGTCGCCGTTCGTTGATGATCTATCTGTTACATCAACCGATCCTGTTTGCCATGCTCTATATCATTTTTTTGTTTTTCTCAAAATCATAAAGGGTAGCTTGTCATGCTCATTCAAAACTGGTTCGCAACGTTCGTTGCACTGCTGGGTGCCGTCTCTATGTTGGCCTTTACTCCATTTCCAGTGGCCGCACAGGCGCTGGCAGAGCTAGACACAGATGGCATGGTGCGTTCAGTCGGCCGCCCACCGCTTCCCGCGATTCAGCCCCAGGTTGGACCGTCAGAACCGTCGACACCTGCACCCGTTGTCGAGTTCGACCGTCAGCTCGGTGGTCTCACCGGTTATGGATATGGCAGCAGTCCGCTGGGCCAGGGACGCGAGATCATGGTGAATGCAGATGAAATGGATGCGCGCTCCACAGTCTTTGATCTGGCGCTCGTGACCGTTCCCGAAGATTTCGTCTTCCCAACTGTTGCAGCTGGCGAACGGTGGATTCGCGTCGACCTGGGCAAGCAACAGGTTATTGCATACGAAGGGAAGGAACCGGTGCGAGCCTTCATCGTCTCCACTGGATTGCCAATCTACCCCACGGTTACGGGTGAATTTCGGATTCGCATGAAGGTTTCCGAACAGACAATGTGGGGAGAAGGGTACTATCTGCCGGGCGTGAAGTGGGTACAGTACTTTTACGAAGATTATGGTTTCCACGGCACCTACTGGCACGAGGAGTTCGGTGTGCCCAAGAGTCACGGCTGTGTCAACATGACCAACGCCGATGCCAAATGGCTCTTTGATTGGGCAGGCCCCGTTTGGGATCAACAGACGGTTTGGTTTCGTCCGACGGTAGAAAATCCTGGTGCTCTCGTCGTTGTGCACGAGTAATCGTTGCACACACCAGGCAAGCGACACCATGTTCAACTCGGCCGTGTACCCGCTAAAAAAGCAGAGTAAACAATGAAGCGTTTGTTAGTTTGGACACCCGTCTTTCTGGCGCTGATAGCCCTGTTGGGGTTGCTGGGCTGGGGCATGTGGCGTCAACAGGCAGGCAGCCCAGGTGTCATTACCAATGACGGACCGGCAACCGTGGCCGTGATGAGCAGGCCCGCCGGCGATTTTGTACTGCCGCTCTATGATCCTTTTCAAGGCGAGACGGAATTTCGCTTGAGCGATTATCGTGGGCAGACGGTGGTCATTAATTTCTGGGCCAGTTGGTGCCCCCCTTGTCGTGACGAAGCACCTGTGTTGGAGTATGTGTGGCGCCAGGTGCAGGATGATGATGTGGTCTTCGTGGGGGTTGACATCTGGGACACGGAAGCAGATGCGCGCGCGTATATGCGCGAGTTCAACATTACCTTTCCCAATGTCATCGACAACCGAGGCAAGGTGGCGGTAGAGTATGGCTTGACGGGTGTACCCGAAACCTACTTTGTCACGCCAGATGGGACCATCAGCCGCAAAGTGATCGGTGCCATTAGTCAAGCTGTACTGGAAGAGAGCATCGCGGAAGCCCAATTGGGCACAGGAGTGGCGGCAGAGGCAGCAAGTCACAAATGAGTTCATTACCAGACATTGGTCTGACCCTGGCCTTTGTGGGAGGTCTGCTCAGCTTCTTTTCACCCTGCGTTGCGCCGCTGGTGCCGGGCTACCTTTCCTTTATTGCCGGTATGTCAACTGCATCATCTGGTACGCCCGGGCAAGCAATGGCATCGAACACCGTTGGCCCCAAAACAAACATCGCAAGCCAACGCACGCGGCAAACAGTGGGCGCAAGTTTCATCTTTGTGCTCGGCTTTACCCTCGTCTTTGTGGCGCTGGGCGCAAGCGCGGCGCTCTTCGGCGGTCTGCTAGAAACTTATCGCCAACCATTGAACCGGATCACCGGCCTCGTTATGATCGGCATGGGCCTCATTCTGGCAGAAGTAATCCACATCCCCGTTTTCAGTCGGGAACAACGATTCCAACTAGATGCACGGGTACTGGGACCGAGCGCGCCGCTGTTGCTGGGCATGACCTTTGCCTTTGGCTGGGTGCCTTGCGTGGGGCCGATTTTGGCCGGCATTTTGCTCTATGCCAGCAGCACGGCAACAGTCGGCTCGGGGGTCTGGCTGCTCTTTGCCTATAGCCTGGGCCTGGGCATGCCATTTGTGTTGAGTGGCATGGCTGCCACCTGGGTGCTGGACACGGGCCGTGGTCTGCGTCGTTACTGGCCCTGGATCACAAGAGTGAGCGGTGCGTTTTTGATACTCATGGGGATTTTATTTGTAACGGACCGCTTTTTCTACCTGAGTATTGCCATGCAACGGTTGTACTACAGCATCGCCTATTAGCTTACAGACGACCCAATTCAAAAGTCGCACGAAATATGCGCACTTTTAGGGCCTTCTATTAGAGGGCAACAGCTGCCAGCAGAGATTGTAACAGAGAACACGTTGAGAGAAGGTGAGAGTTTCACATGACCAGTCTAGGATTTGATTTTGTTACCTTGGGCAGCGCAGCACTGCAGTTGACTTTGGCGCTGGCGGCCTACGCCATTGTCATGGGTCCGCTGGGCGATCGCTTGCAACGACCAGACTGGATCGCATCGGCACGCAATGCGCTCTATGCGGTGACTGGGCTGCTGCTGTTGGCTAGCTTGGCGCTGGTCTACGCCTTTCTCACCAAAGATTACAGCGTCTTTTATGTCTATCAGAACATGCGCAATTCGCAAAGCCTGCTCTACACGTGGACAGCGTTTTGGGGTGGCAACGCCGGAAGCCTGCTCTTTTGGGCCACGAGCATGGGAATTTTGTCTACGATTGCCGTGACGACGAACTGGCGCACTCAGTACAGGCTCATGCCCTACGTCATCAGTATCTTGATGACAATCACGCTCTTCTTTTTGTTGCTGCTGGTCTTTGTGGCCAGCCCGTTTCGCCGGCTGGATTTCATGCCGCCCGATGGTCTCGGGCTCAATCCGCTCCTGCGCGATCCGGGCATGGCGATTCATCCACCGCTGCTCCTCGGTGGCTACATGAGCATGAGCATTCCTTATGCCTTTGCCATGGCTGCGTTGCTCACCGGTCGGCTGGATGCCAGTTGGATCCGTGCCACCAGACGTTGGACGCTAACTGCCTGGGGTGTACTTAGCATGGGTCTGATCTTTGGCAGTTGGTGGGCCTATCGCGTCCTGGGTTGGGGTGGCTACTGGGGATGGGATCCAGTGGAAAATGTGGCGCTGATCCCTTGGCTGGCGGCCTCGGCGTATGTACATTCAGTGATTGTCACGGAAAAGCGGGGCATGTTCAAAGTTTGGACAATGGTGCTCGTCATTCTGGCGTTTGCGTTGTCGATCTTCGGCACCTTTATCGTGCGCAGCGGCGTGATCACTTCCGTGCACAGCTTTGCCCAATCGAACATCGGGCCCTGGTTCTTCAGCTTTTTGGGCATGATCCTCATTCTGAGTTTTGTGGCGCTCGTCTACCGTCTACCGCAACTGGAAAGCAAGCGTGAGCTGGATAGCATTGTGAGCCGGGAGAGTAGTTTTCTCTTTAACAACGTGCTCTTCCTGGGGATTATCTTTGCCACAATCGTGGGTGTACTTTTCCCCATGATCAGCGAGCTCTTCCAGGGCATTCAGATCACGGTGGGACCACCTTATTACAACCAAGTCAACGGCCCCGTGTTGTTGATGCTCATGGCGTTGATGGGGATTGGTCCGCTGCTGCCGTGGCGCAATGTAACAGTCACACAGCTTCTCAAACGCTTTCGTTGGCCCGTGGTGGTGCTGCTGGCAACGCTGCTCATCCTTGGCCTGATCTTGCGCGCCTATTGGCCGGTGGTTGCTTTTGCCGTCTGTGCTTTCACCCTCACGTCGCTGCTCCAGGAATTTGTACAGGGCACCAGTGCGCGACGGGCAGTCACGGGAGAATCCTGGCTGATAGCACCGCTGCGGCTAATTGGCCGCGCGCGACGGCGCTATGGCGGCTATCTAGTCCACGCGGGGGTCATACTGATTGCCTTTGGCGTAATCGGCAGCTCCTTTTTCAATCTGGAACAGGGCGTGACTCTTGCCATTGGCGAGAGTATCGACGTCGGACGGTACACCCTCACCTACAGTGGCCTCACCGTGGATGCACAACCCGACCGTGAGGTGGTCAGTGCTGGTCTGCAGGTGGCACGCAATGGCAAGGCATGGACCGAAATGGAACCTGGCAAACGCTTTCTCGAAGGCTTTGCCGATCAGCCCGTCAGCAATATTGGTATTCGCTATGGCTTGGTCGAGGATCTCTACATCGTGTTGACGGGCTGGGAAGAACAAAGCGCCACCTTTTTTGTCTTTGTGAATCCTTTGGTTTCGTGGATTTGGATCGGCGGCTTTGTACTGGTGTTGGGTGGGTTGATTGCCTGGTGGCCAGAGCGAGCACCGGTGACAGTAACAGCACGCAGTTCGCAGCGTGCCCCCCTACAGCCACAGGAGGTTGCCAGTGGACTCTAACCAAACCACATCCCCGCCAACACCGGCGCCAACCGCGCCAGCACCACCGGTAACCGGTGGTGCTGCAGAACGAGTGGTAACCGGTTGGACGCTACTCTTTGGCACACTGGTACTAGTTGGTCTAGCCTTGCTTGCCGTTGCTCTCTTGCCTAACTTGGCCGCTGCGACCTACGGCGAAACGGTGACCGGTGAAGCAGCGGTTGCACAGGAAACGTTACGCATCGCCGACGAATTGCAGTGTCCCGTCTGCGAAGGACAATCTGTGGCCTTCTCCAATTCCCAATTGGCAACAGAGATGCGCCGTCAGGTCGAAGAGCAGTTGCGTGCTGGCGAGAGCGAAGCCAGCATCAAACAATTTTTCATCGACCGCTATGGCGTGCGTGTGTTGCGTGAGCCACCGCGGGAAGGCATCAACCTCTGGCTGTGGCGGTTGCCGATTTTGGGACTACTCATTGGCATTGTGGGCTTGATCTGGAATTTGCGCCACGCGGCAAACGATTCAAAAGCGCAACACAAACACGCGCAGCATACTGCAATCGAACCGACTGACGGAGATGATCCGCTCGACCCCGAGGTGCGCGATCTGTTGACGCACTATGACAAAGATCTATTTCAATCATGACTCTTTTTGTACTGGTTTTAGTAGGGGGCCTCGCCTTTTACACGATTGTGCGCCCGCTTTGGCTTTACACTCATCAGCCGTGGAGATTTGATGCACCCGATGGCGAAGCCGAACGAATCCAACAAGAGCAGCTTGCGGCATTGGAAGCGCTGCGCGATCTGGCCATGGACTATCGACTGGGTCAGCTCTCTGCCACCGATTATCGGGCGTTGGCTGTGCCGCTGCAACAGCAGGCCCGGCGTAGCCTTGAGCAGAGCCGTCAGAACACACTCACCGAGGCGGACTATCGCTTTGACGACTCATTGGAAGCAGAGATCCTTGCCCTGCGCCGGGTCAAGCCGGTAACCAATGGTCTTTCTGCCATCAGCGGTAGCCACGGCCGCGTTCGATTCTGTACGCAATGTGGCGAGTCAGTCGACCCAACTGACCGCTTCTGTGCTGCTTGTGGCACGAAACTGCCGGAACGCAAACCAAGCGCAGAGACTCACATCGTCACTGCCAATACAGTCGAGCCGCGTGTGGAGAGTACACCCACTGCGCCAGCAGTTGCCACAGCAGAAACAGCTGTAGAAGCAACTGTAGAGAGAGCGACGGTAGAGGCAGAAACACAAAATCAACGTGGAGCAGCAACAGTGGTTCGCGGACCAACTCGTGTGGCGTACCGCTGGTGGGTTGTTGCAGCACTCATTGTGCTTGTGTGGGTGGGGGGCATTACCTGGCTTTCCTGGCAAAGTCGGGCCGGCCAAACCGCGCAAGCACCGGTTGCGACCTTGCAGGTGGGTGCGATCCGGGCCTTGGCAGTGGCGGACGACCGCCTGCTTTTGGGCACGACAAGCGGGTTACACAGCTCGCAAAATGGGGAGAACTGGCGTGCACTGGCCGTGGATGATTCGATTCACGCAGTCGCACTGTTGGCCGCGGATCGACAGCTGGCCGCGGGCAGTGCAGGACTTTGGCAGCGCACAGCTGGCGACAAAGCGTGGCAACGCGTCGCAACCGAGCCAACCGAGCTGCGACTGATTACACTGGCCGCCGTGCCCGGTGAAGATAGTGTTGTCTGGGGGAGTGATCGGAGAACGCTCTACGTCAGCCACGATGGTGGCTTGCGCTGGGAGGTGGCCAGCAGCTCGCTGCCTGGCACGCCCCGTTCATTGGCTGCGGGTAATGGTGAGCTGTTGATCGGCACTGACCGCGGGGTCTACCTCAGCCGCAATCGCGGTGAATCCTGGATAGATTTCAACGGCGCTGTCAACGGACGAATTGGTACCACGGATATTCTCGCGGTGGCGTATGACCCCACCGGGAATATCATTTTTGCCGGCACCGAAATGGGCCTCTTCTTTATGAATCTGGCGAGCCCAGGTGGCTGGGGTCGGCGTGCGCTCGAGGCCAACGTTACGGCGTTGGCCGTCGCTGGCGAGACAGATGAAGTGCTCTGGGTTGGCACAGCTAATGGCACTCTTTTTCGCAGCACAAACCGCGGTGTGAATTGGCAATAGTCGTTTACCTTTCTGAAACTGTACAAGGAATTGTTACATGGCGAGACAGACCACCAGAGGACTATCAAAAAATAAAGCATCTTTCGGGCGGAGAAGAAGCACCACACGCGGTCGGAGCACAACCCGCAAACAGGGCGAACGGCAGATCCTGTTGGTGGCCGGTGTGATGGCCGTACTCACCATTGCGGCAGTGATCTACTTCAACGTGCGGGGAGAGTTGCCGGTTGGCAACGAAGAAGTGCTCGTTTCACAGGGCAATTCACACATTGCGCAGAACAGCCCCTCTCCTATTGCCTACAATAGCACGCCTCCCACTTCTGGGCCTCACTACGGGGGGCTCGTGCGTTGGGGCGTTCACGCCGACCCAGTTCGCTACGAACAGTTGATTCACAACCTGGAGGATGGAGGCGTTGTTGTCTACTACCAGTGTGAAGATGGTTGTACAGAGCTGGTGGAAGCGTTAACAGAAGTTGTTGCCCCCTATGAACGGGCTGGTCGTCACGTGATCTTGATTCCCAACGATCCCACCTGGAGCGTGGGGAACCGTGGCCCACTGCATCAAGACATGGAAGCCCAAATTGCGCTGACGGCATGGGGACGAATCGACAAGTTTAACGAGTTTGATGCCGACCGCATCCGCTCGTTTATCGATCGCTACGAAGGTATTGATCATCACGCTGGATAACATCATCAAAACCTATCCTAAAATTCGGTTGTGGTGCCCACATCACCTCGAGCCAACTACGTAATCACAGAGAATTTCAAGGCAGATAAATCGTACACCGTGACGTAGATATTTTGATATTCGCCGCCTGAGCTTGTCGAAGGCGTGCATGGCTTCGATAAGCTCAGCCAACGTCAGTTAGCCCGGCATGCGTCCAACCCAAGACAATTTAGGTTACAGTGTAATGGTAGATCGTAACCGAAGGTTCGTGCGTTTCGAGTTGGCCCACGTAGGATCTGTTACGTGCATCGCACAGGTGAAACGATCGGGGTAAGGCAGGTTACTTGCATCTGTGCAACGCACCCCATCGTGCCGTGGTATGGCTCATAAACTTTGCGTTACAGTGTAGTCAGCACAGCGTATGTAATTTATTCTAAGTTTCGTCTCGGGGGTTCAAGAAGCCTCTCTTCCGCGAAGGGATCAAGATGTCGCCAGCCTATCGTCGATTGGGTGCACCCTTCCCGGAAGACCCTGAGCCCGACCGATAATTAATCCAAAAAAAATCAAGTTGCAGTGTAGTTAGTGAGTACATGTTCACAATGAACCTTTTTCAAAGCGAGTTGATGAAGCACCTAACCATTCTCTTGGCGCTACCATTGGTGCTTGCCGCGTGTACAGCAAGCGAGCAGCCCGCAACAGTTGATGTGGCATTGGGGCAATCTGTCTATGAAGCCAACTGTGCCGCTTGTCACGGCGTGCAGGGCGAGGGCCAACCCAATTGGCAACAGCCCGATGTCGAGGGCAAGCTACCTGCGCCGCCACACGACAGCACCGGCCACACATGGCACCATCCCGATGGGTTGCTGCTGGAAATCATTGCCCAGGGCGGTGGTGCCCCCAACAGCAACATGCCCGCCTATGCCGATATCCTTTCACAGGAAGAGATGGAAGCCGTGCTGGCCTACATCAAAACCTTTTGGAGCGCCCAAGATCGAGAATTCCAACGGCGCGTCACAGAACAGAATGAAGGTCGCTAATGCGTGAGAGCAAACCTACCCAAAGTGCAAGCAGAATCTCACGAGCATTTTTGCTGCTCGGTTCGCTGTTGGTGCTGCTGATTGTCGGTGCTTGCACAAGTGCAACAGATGAGACAGTTGTCCCAGCGGGCGCGGCCAAAGGGCAAAACACCTTTCTACTCTTCTACACCGACAACTGAGCGCCTTGAGCAGAGATGCAACCCATCGTGTATGGGTTAGAGGCAGCGTACCAAGATCGACTCGTGTTCGACCGGCTTGATGCTGAAACGGCAGCGGGTCGCACACAACTGCGCAAGTACAGTCTACGTGGACACCCAAGTTATGTCATTCTTGATCCACAAGGCGACGTACTTTGGTCAGCCACGGGGCTACTTGCAGAAGAAATATTGCGCACAGCAATTGAAGAATCTCTACAGTGAAGTCGGCTTGCTTCAATCCTTGGGAGACAGGTATATGAAACGAACAATAGACCACCTCATGCTGCTTGCACTCTGCCTCTTTGGCTTTACGGGTGTGGCATCGGCGCACGATGGGCCACACATGACCGTACAACCGGGTGATACGTTGAGTGAGATTGCCAAGGCAAACAATACCGATGTTGCCACACTGCGTCAGCTCAACAATCTACGTGATATCGATGTGGTCCAGGTGGGCACTTCCCTGGCGCTGCCAGGTTCATCGGTAGCCAGCTCCTCGGCAGCTGCGGATGTGCTAGCTTTACGCTCCCGTGAAGATGGGGAGAGCACCAGCGGTGGTCAGTCGTATTTTGTGCAACAGGGAGACACTCTTTCACAGATTGCGCTGCGCCATGCGATCCCACTTGCACTACTGGTTGAAGCCAATCAAATATCGCCAGCACAGCGCCTGTACACCGGCCAAACATTGCAGATTCCCGACAGATCGCAGCTGGCAAGCCAGACGCTGCCGAGCGAGCACATTGTGCAATATGGCGAAACACTCGGCATGATTGCGGCACGCCATGACCTTTCGATTGCGGATCTCATGTACTTTAACCGGCTGGCCAATGGCAATCTGTTGCTGCCGGGCCAACGGTTGCAGCTCAATGACCGGGCAGTACAGGGTGAAAGCCTTGCTCAGCACGTGAGCAATTTGACACAGAATCCAGAGCAAACACGCAGCCCACATGCTGCGCCGCCAACGAGCGAGAAATGGATCGATGTCGATCTGGGAGCGCAGACCGTCACCGCCTATGAAGGTGCAGTGCCGGTCAATCACTTTGTCATCTCCTCTGGTCTGCCGGGTACACCAACCGTGACTGGAGAATTTCGGATTTGGGCCAAGACCCCAATCCAGGACATGTACGGTGGCAACAGAGCAGCGGGCGATTATTACTATCTGAAAGATGTGCAGTGGGTCCAATACTTCTTCGAAGATTACGCCTTCCACGGTGCCTATTGGCACAACAACTTTGGCCAGCCCATGAGTCGAGGTTGCATCAACATGCGCAACGAAGATGCCAAGTGGCTCTTTGATTGGGCTTCTCCCCAGAGCTTGTACAGCGGTTGGTTAATGAGCGACACCGCCAATCCGGGAACGCTGGTAGTCGTGCACGAGTAACACGTAGTGCGTAGATGGTTCCCGCTCTGGTCAAGTTTACGCCGCCAGATGATATACGGCTTTGCGGCAGGGCATCCACCAGCAAACTTGCCCCACGGACAGAGTACCCGAACAGAGTACCCGAACAGAGTATGTGAAGTAATGTATAGTGTGACAGGAGTGTAAGATGTTTCAACGTTTCAAAGCAGGTTTTGGCATAGGTTTTGTAATGCAGAGCAAGTATCTTGCTGCCCTAGTGGTCTCGGTCGCAGCCTGGCTCGTGCCCGTTACTGTTTTCGCCAGTGGTGAACACGGGACCAACGAGATGAGCTTCTCCGTCGGGCCTTTCCCGGCGGCACTCGGCGTTGCATTGGCAGTCACGGCTGGTGCATATATGATACCGACCATTCAGGTGAACATGCTCCAGTTGCTGATCGTGGCAACGGGGACAGTAACGGCAGTACTTCACCTAATTTTGGGAGTGGGCGGCGAATTGCTCCTGCTACTCAATGCACTGGGTTACGTTGCTCTACTTGTTGCACTTTTTGCACCGACACCACAGTTCGTTGCCCAACGGCCCATGCTCCGGATTGCACTCCTGGTTTACACCGCAATTACCTTCGTAGCATACTTTTTGCTGCACTCGATCGAACAGTACGGCACGCTCGACATAGCCACCAAAGCCATAGAAATGGCATTGATCGTTCTACTAATCGTGCGCTTGGTCCAGCTCCGTAAAGCAACAGACGGAACAGAAACTGCCTAGGGTCAACCGTTATGTTACTTCAAATAAAGGGCCTGAAAATTAAGGTTCTCGCTTTTCTACTGTTGATTTTAGCAAACGCCTGTACTCCTGTGATTCCCGAGTCTGTCACAGTAGATGAAGGTGCTTTGGCAGGATCGGAAGTGGCGAACAGACAGAATGAAAACACCAGTGAGGCTACCGGTGCGACCATCTTCTCGCTCGCCCACATCGAGCAAAAGAGCACTGGCTATAGAGTAGTTACAGCTGAACAGCTGGCAGATGCGTTGCCCAATCAAGATTTCACGTTGGTCAATGTACATGTGCCCGATCAAGGGAGCTTACCAGCCACGGACTACAGCATTCCCTTCAACGAGCTAGAGGCATTTGTGGCAGCAATGCCGGACACCGCTGCGCCAATAGTCATCTACTGCCAGAGCGGTGGCATGAGTTCACAGATGGCTCCTGCACTCATCGAACTTGGCTACACCAATCTTTTCGAATTGAACGGCGGGTTTAACGCATGGAGCGCAGCCGGTTATGAACTTTTGCCCCCCCGCTAACCAAGGATCTACCCCATCTACAATGTTGACACGTCGTCAATTTCTACGTTTGAGCGGTGTGGGGCTGCTTTCGACGGCTACGGGTGCTCTGGCTGCTTGCCAGAGCAGCGCACCCTCGGCCCCAGTTACAGCCAAATCGAACGTCGCATCGGAGCTCCTCGTCCCAGGTGGGAGAGAGTCAGCGCTCGAGTCGATTGATGACTCTGTTCTGGAAGTTACACTTTCGGCGGTGGAAGATACGGTTGCCATTCTCGGCGAACAGATGACGCCTGTCTGGCGCTACGTAGGTGAAGTGACCCAAGGTGATCCCGCGGTGTTGACCGCAGATTTTGCCTCGTACCTGGGGCCAACATTTCGCGTTCGCCAGGGGCAACGAATCCGGATTATCTTCAAGAACGAATTGCCCGTACCCAGTGGTATCCATTGGCATGGGCTGTTGGTGCCCGAGCGGATGGATGGCCACCCGCGCGACCACGTTGCGTCCGGTGATAGCTATGTCTATGACTTTGTGGTGCAGAATCGGGCTGGCACGTATTGGTACCATCCCCATCCAGATCGCACCACCGGGGGGCAGGTATATCGGGGTCTCGCAGGGCTCTTTCTGGTTTCAGATGAGGTAGAGGCAGCTTTGCCTCTACCACGCGGAGAGCAAGAGATTGCGCTGGTTCTTCAGGATCGGATGTTCGACGATTCGGGAGAATTGGTCTACAGTGGCAACGATCCCGTTCGAGGTGCGGCAGATGAGGGCTTCTATGGCAATGGCCACACCCAGTCAATGGGCATGACAGGCAATCGCATTCTGGTCAACGGAGAGCCAGATCACGTGGTCACCACGGGAGCCACAGCTCACCGGATTCGAGTGCTCAACGGCTCCAATGCCCGGACCTATGTGCTGGCATGGAGCGATCAATCACCGCTCACTGTGATCGGGACCGATGGGGGCTTGCTTGAAGCCCCGGTGGAGCGACCGTATGTGATTCTTGGCCCTGCCGAGCGCATAGAACTTTGGGCAGACTTTGGCACAGCCGCACCCGACGACGAGATCGCGCTGATTAGCTACGCTTTGGGTGGTGGTGAGCCCTTTCTGCTCACCCGTTTTCAATTCAACCAGATGGTATCCAGCAATCTCACACTGCCGGATCAGTTGACGCAGTTCACGCCCTTGTCACTCGAAGATGCCGTGAACGCAGATAGGCCACGCACCTTCCAACTAGGCGCGTCGCAAGCTGGCTGGTCGATCAATGGTCGCACCTTTGACCTGGAAGCCGTTGCCGATGATGAGCGCGTTCAGCTAGGTACAGCCGAGGTCTGGGAGTTCATCAACGACGGCAGTGCAGGCGGTATGTTAATGGCCCACCCAATGCATGTGCACGGGGTGCAGTTCTTTGTTGCCGAACGCCAGATGGAGGGGGTAGATCCAAATACCTGGACTTCGATTCAGACAGGATATGTGGATGAAGGCTGGAAGGATACAGTGACCGTCATGGCAGGCGAGCGGGTGAAGATACTCATCCGTTTTGATGCGCATGCAGGACTCTTTCTCATGCACTGTCATCTATTGGAACATGAAGACTTCAGCATGATGCGCAACTTTTTGATCGAGACAACCGGCTAATTTGGCATTTGTACCCATGTCGTTCCCATTGTCATCGTTGGCGAGAATGATCAGATCAAAGCAAACGACAAAGTGTTAGGCAACGCAAGCGAACTGATAGACTCACTGGATAAAACCTGGCCGGTACAATTACAACTTGCTGACTTGGTGCAGCGGTGATCACTCTCGGTGATCACCGTTTTCTTTTCACCTCCACACCTATACCCACTTTTGTACCCACACCGTGTGAAGCTGTTTATGGAGTCCGTAGTGGGTACATCTTCTAGCATAGAGCCATTGCGCAAGAAACGTACTGTCTGCAACATGCCACACGAAAATTCAGCTCGCTTCAGTGGTGTCGATCTGGCAGAAGTAGCAGCCACCGTGGGCCGTGCCGCCTACCCGGCGACTGTTGTCGACCAAGACCGGATGTCGTTGTGCTCTATCGTGAAAATGACTGGCAGGGCGGTCTCTTCGCAGCACCCCTGATTGATCCGCCCGCTGAAAACATTGCTGCTGTCGGCTCCCATCAGTGCCAGGGGCGCGCCCAATTACAAGCCGACAGCCAATGTTGCGGCCATGCCACCTACTGCCACACAGGAACCCCTACGTTGAAAAGGAAATATACTTCTCATGCAAATTTTTCAGAACTGGACCGAACTGGGGCGGATAGCCCTGACTGCCCTGTTTATCTATGCAGCTTTAATTCTTTACATTAAAGTCGTCGGCATCCGCTCTATTTCCCAGCTGAACAACTTTGATTGGGTGGTTACGGTCGCCGTTGGCTCCGCGGTTGCATCGGTGATTCTCTTTAAAGATGTTGTGCTCTTTGATGGGCTCACTGCCATTTTTGCGCTGTTAATCAGCCAGTATCTCCTCGTGCGGTTGTCCCTCAAATCAAAAAAAATTATGCGATCGGTGCATCAACATCCGGTGCTCCTCTTTCACAATGGCCAATTCCTCCATGAGGTTATGCAGCGAGAACGCGTGATGAAAGGTGAAATCCTGAGTGCCATTCGCCAAGAAGGGTACAGCGATCTCGCTGAGATCGCTGCAGTTGTATTGGAACCAAACGCCAATCTAAGCGTCATACAAAAACCAGCAACGCTGGACTCGCCGCTCTTCGAGGATGTGAGATTGCCAATGTGAGATTGCCGATGGGTGATTAATAGTACCGTCGTCCCTGGCCAGTGGAACAGAAATTCTCGCGGCGATTGAGCCGACCCCCAGGCAAAATACCGAGTGCTGGAAGTGGTACGTGTGGGCTGCCCACAAAGGCCGCAGCGCACACGTGGGCGTTACGCAGCTACCGGTGGCTGAACGTTGGAACCGAAGAAAGGTCGAAGCAGTGCTGCATCCTTGTGCCAAGGCGTTGGGTGGGACACACATCATGATCAAAATTGCCTCTTGACACCGTAGTTAACCACAGGGTTTATAATGGCAAAGACTGTTGTTAACTACAGAGGTCAACGACAGAGATTTCAGCCATGATCTATACC
Source organism: Caldilineaceae bacterium (assembly GCA_965228585.1). Lineage (GTDB taxonomy): Bacteria > Chloroflexota > Anaerolineae > Caldilineales > Caldilineaceae > JAHBVH01. The sequence goes on along the minus strand of CBDDHX010000001.1, from coordinate 760,864 downwards.
GATCGAACTGCAACAGGCAACAACGGCTCAGTGCAAACACGATACAACCTGGGAATGGTCGGAGTAGGTAACGCCAGCGGTTAGATCCGCATGGCAGCTATTGAAACAGAAGCTCGTCAATCAATTCAACAGACGTTGGAGGCGTCGTTAACAATGAACCAGAGAAACAGCTCCGCTTTCGCAGATACAGAGAGGGAACAGTGGCGCATAACACGCCGTGAATTCATTGCGTTCGGTACCGCAACGACTGGATCGTTGTTTTTGGCAGGCTGCAATTTGCGCACGGCACCCACGGCCCCACAGGCTGCCAGTGAACCCGATCCAGCCTTTGAGCCGGATCTGGAGTTGGCGCTAACTGCCACCAGCACCAGCGTAGCGCTTCTCCCCGGCGAGCCAACGCAGATCTGGCATTTTCAGAGTGAGTTGCTGCAAGGTGCCAATGATGCTCTACAGACACTGGACAACTATCTGGGTCCGATTATTCGGGTGCAGCGGGGCCAGAAAGTCCGCATCCATTTTCACAACGATCTGGAAGAAGAGAGCGTGATCCACTGGCACGGATTGCTCGTACCCGAAGCGATGGATGGACATCCGCGCTTTGCCATTGCCCCTGGCACCACCTATGTCTATGAATTTGAAGTGCAAAACCGAGCCGGCACCTATTGGTTTCATCCCCATCCACACGGACGCACGGGTGAACAAGTCTACCGGGGATTGGCAGGGCTTTTTCTGGTGAGCGATACAGAGGAGGCCGCTCTCGATTTGCCAAGTGGGGAATACGACCTGCCGTTGGTGATCCAGGATCGCAACTTTGACAGCAACAACCAACTTGTCTACAACGCGGGCACTGCAGCTACGGCGTCAACCGGTGGTTCGGACGGTGGCATGAGCGGTGGCATGATGGGCGGCATGAACCATGGCAACATGGGTGGCGACATGATGCAAGGCGATATGAACAGCATGATGCACCAGATGATGGGGCAACGGGGCGACCGGATTTTGGTCAATGGCCAGGTTGATGCACAGATTGCAGTGGCGACTCGTCCCTATCGCTTGCGCTTGGTCAACGGCTCCAACGCGCGTCTTTACAAACTGGCCTGGGACGATGAGACGCCGCTCACCGTAATTGGCTCTGATGGTGGACTGCTGGCGGCACCCGTCGAAAAACCCTACGTCACCCTGGCCCCGGGCGAACGGGTTGAGTTGTGGGCAGACTTTAGCAACTACCCCGTTGGCAGCGAAGTACAGTTGCGCAGTCTCGCCTTTGCAGGGATGGAAATGGGCAGCATGATGATGGATGGCATGATGGAGGCAATGATGGATGATCCCTTGCCGAGCGGTGTTGATTTCCCCGTGCTGCGTGTGCAGGTTGCGCGACAGGAAAGAGCATCACAACAGTTGCCTCAACTGCTCACGTCGATTGAACAGCTGGACGCGGCCACGGCTTTTAATGCAGGCGCACCACTGCAAATTGACCTGTTTATGAATGCGATGCAGTGGACGTTGGATGGCCGAACCTTTGAGATGACAGCGGTGAGCGCGGAAGAGACCGTGCCGCTGGGCGCACTGGGTCTCTGGGAGTTCAGCAACCGGGCTGGCAGTGGCATGATGGATGATTTCATGGCCCACCCCATGCATATTCACGGGGTGCAGTTTCAGGTGGTGGCGCGCGAGGTTGATTCTTCCTACGCCGCTGGCTGGCAAACGTTGAGCGAAGGGTTTGTCGACGAAGGGTGGAAAGACACGGTGTTGGTAATGCCGGGTGAACGGGTGCGGTTGCTCATGCGCTTTACCGAGCCGGGACTGTTCGTCTATCACTGCCACATTTTGGAACATGAAGATATGGGCATGATGCGCAACTTTTTGGTGGAAGGTTAGCCAAGGAGAGCGGTGACAAGAGAGGCTAGCTGGTTTCCGCAAATTCCCCTCTCCGGCACACCAGTCGCTCAGTGGCAGGATTCAGTGGTAGGTACGGTGGACAGATAGAGCTTGTGTCTGTCCCACAACTCCTGGCATCGACAATTTCGGCTAGAGGTGGCTCTGACGCCACCTCTAGCCGAAATTTAGAACAGGCGCTAAGAGATATACAGCAGCAGGAGCGTGAAACAAATGCAAACGCAGTCACATCTTCTACTCACCGCGTTTGGTGGGGACTGGCTCAATCGATATCGCAGCGACTCCATCTCGATGGCGGCGCTGCTGATAGGTTCGGTGCTACCAGATCTGCCATTTTGGCTGCTAACCATTCTTGGGGAGCTTTGGTTCCTTTACATTGCGCCGCTGCCCGGTGTTGGTAAAGATGCCAGCATCTACCAGATCATGGTCTATCTTCACTTCGACCGGTTTTTTACCGACCCGCTGTGGATTGTAAGCCACAATTTCTTTCACTCGCTCGTGATCAACACAGTGATCATTGCGCTAGGCTGGTGGCAAATGCGGCACGGCCGACGGTGGGGAACGGTACTCTTCTGGCTTGGCATCAGTACCCAGTTTCATACGGTTCTCGATGTTTTCACCCATACCACCGATGGTCCGCTACTTTTTTTTCCGTTGAATTGGACATATCGCTTCGCTAGTCCAGTGAGCTATTGGGAAGAAGGGAATTTTGGTCACTACGTTATGACCGCAGAGTGGCTGTTGAATGGACTCATTGTTGGCTACTTTGTTCTCTCGTGGCTTCGCACACGTTTTGCCCATAGAGACAGACGTACATCGTCGTCCAAAGCCAGCGGCTCGTGATCACCAAGTATCTGTCTGTAAATTCTCTGCGTCCAAGTGGTCGACTCGAGGTGGTGTAGGCACCACAACCGAATTTACGGACAGGTTCTAAGCCCAGCAGGATCCACGGCAGCGATTAGTTACTTACTCATGTTACGCACTTCTCCCCTGAAACGCTGTTGTGGCTACCAGAGGTAGCTGCGTAACATCAGTTACTTACACACAATGGTGCACCAGGCTCCATGATGCGCCATCCGATGAAACAAAACATAGCGAGTATAACAGTCAAAAAGGCAGCCAAAATGTCAATCCAATCCGAACAGAATAACCGACAGATGCATGGAGACGGTGAACATGAGCACGATGATCACGGTGCCCACGCTGGCCACGGTGCCCACGATGATCACAGTGCCCACGTGGATCACAGCGGCCACGAAATGATCTTCCGCCAACGGTTCTGGGTCTGTCTGGCGCTCTCAATCCCCGTGCTGCTCTATAGCCCAACGCTCCAGGAGTGGCTCGGCTTTACCATGCCGACTTTTCCCGGCAGCACGTGGATCACCCCGCTCTTTGCCATTGTAGTCTTCATCTATGGTGGCCTTCCCTTTCTGCAGATGGCGCTGCCAGAGTTGCAGAACAAACAGCCCGGCATGATGACCTTGATCTCGCTGGCCATTACCGTGGCCTTTGTCTACAGCTTGGCGGCCATGTTTATCCCCAACAGCATGAGTTTCTTCTGGGAGCTAGTGACGCTGATCGACATTATGTTGCTCGGCCACTGGATCGAGATGCGCAGTGTGCGACAGGCATCCGGCGCGCTCAGTGAGCTGGCGAAACTCATGCCCGATACGGCGGAACGGATTCGCGAAGATGGCAGCACAGAAGAAGTGGCAACCAGTACGCTACGGGGCGGCGATCTGCTGCTGGTGCGCCCGGGCGCGAGTGTCCCCGCTGATGGCGAAGTCGAAACAGGGGAATCTGATGTCAACGAGGCAATGATCACCGGCGAATCCAAGCCGGTGCGCAAGCAGCCCAACGATCAGGTTATTGCCGGGACAATCAATGGCGATGGCAGTTTGCGCGTCCGGGTCACCGCGACGGGCGACGAGACCGCGCTCGCGGGCATCATGCGCCTGGTTGACGAAGCACAGCAGAGCAAGTCCAGGACCCAGATTCTCGCCGATCGCGCCGCGGGTTGGCTCTTTTACGTCGCGCTGGCCGTTGCGCTTCTCACCGCCATTGGCTGGACCATTGGCGTGGGCTTTGGCGTGGAAGTGATCGCGCGCGTGGCAACCGTGCTGGTAATCGCGTGTCCCCATGCATTGGGGCTAGCGGTGCCGCTCGTTGTGGCGATCAGCACATCTTTGGCCGCGCGCAATGGTATTCTGGTGCGCAATCGCCTGGCATTGGAAGAGGCACGCCAACTGGATACCATTGTCTTTGACAAGACCGGCACCCTCACCAAAGGCGAATTTGGCGTGGTCGCCATGGATGCAGCTCCTGACTGGTCGGCAGATGAGGTGCTGGCGCTGGCCGTTGCACTGGAAGGCGATTCCGAACACACCATTGCCCGGGGCATCCGTGCCGCCGCGGCCGACCGAAAGTTAACCTTGCCACAAGTGACGAATTTCGAGGCGATCCAAGGGCGTGGCGTACGGGCGCAGAGCAATGGCCACACAGTGTATATTGGCGGGCCCCGGCTGCTGGAATCGCTTGATTTGTCACCCACGGACACGGTTGAGGATTTTACCAGCCAAGCGGGGGACAAAGGGCAGACGGTGGTCTACTTGATCCAGGAGGATGCGATCATTGCAGCGTTTGCCCTGGCGGATGTGATCCGCAAAGAAAGCTTCGACGCCGTGAAGCAGCTCCACAACATGGGGGTAGAGGTGGCCATGCTCACGGGTGACAGCCAAGCCGTGGCCAAAGCCGTGGCCGAGGAATTGGGGATCGACACCTATTTTGCCGAGGTGTTGCCAGAGCACAAGGACCAGAAGATCATCGAGCTGCAACGCCAAGGCAAACGCGTGGCAATGGTCGGTGATGGGGTAAACGATGCCCCCGCGCTAACCCGTGCCGATGTGGGCATTGCCGTGGGTAGTGGTACGGATGTTGCGGTGGAATCGGCAGATATTATTTTGGTACAGAGCAATCCGCTCGACATTGTCAAGATTGTTGGCCTGAGCCGGGCCAGCTATGGCAAGATGATCCAGAACTTGTGGTGGGCCGCCGGCTACAATATTGTGGCGCTACCCTTGGCCGCGGGGGTACTTGCCCCCATTGGCATTGTTTTGTCACCTGCCGTTGGTGCTGTTTTGATGTCGCTGAGCACCATTGTGGTGGCGGTCAATGCCCAGTTCTTGCGACAGACAGAGCTGACCAGCAGCGGGTGAAGTCGCCGCTGGTTCCAGTGGTCATCGAATTGGCAGATGGTAGCGAGCCACGATGGCCTGGCCAGCCGGGGAAAGTGTGAAGTCAATAAATTGTTTGGTCCAGCCGCGCGGCTGCCCGTGGCTAACGAGATAGAGCGGCTGGATCAAGAAATAGCTCTGTTCGCGGAGGGCGGCGGTGGTTGGCAATTGCCCTTCGATTGCCACGGGCCGAACGGAAGAGGCCGCCGGCAAAGGATCGAGCAACAGTGTCGGCGCGTTCTCACCCGCTGTCGCCGGCAGCTGATCCACGACAAATGCACGCGAGACATAGCCAATGGCCGCGGGATTTTTTGCCACGTACTCGACCACGGCCTGGCTTGTTGGCATGACAACAGCGGTGAGGGCAAGCGGTATTTCCCCCATAATGCGTTCGTCAAAGATTGCCCGTGTGCCGCTACCATCCTCGCGCACGGCCAGCAACACGGTCTCGTCCTGGCCGCCTAACGCCTGCCAATTCCAAATGCGCCCCCGGAACAGCTCCTGCAATTGGGTAGAGGTCAGGCTGTCAATGGGATTGGTGGCATGGACAATGATGACCACACCGTCCAGCCCAATGGGAATCCGCCGTGGCTCGTTGGCGCCGCTGCCCAGTCCGGCAGCCAGCGACAGAGTGGGAGAGATCAGCGCGCGGGTACGTAATGAGGGGGAGATCAATGATGAAGCGGAGAGCGTGGGGGAGACCAATGTGCTGGCGGCCAGGGTCACTTGCCCCCGGCGGACGCGTTCTTCGCCCACTGTGCTACCACCACCGGCAATATCGAAGATGACGTGAGGATGCTGCCGGGTAAATTCAGTGGTGAGTTCAATCAACAGCGGCTGCATTGCCGTCGATCCCGTGAGCGTAATCGTCACGGGATCGGCTGCGGCCAATTCAGCCGGTTGACAGCTCGTGGTCAAGACGAGCAGCAGAACGATCCAGATCGTGCCCAGTACAGCTTGTTTGCGATTGCCCATGATTGATCCTCAACGCATGGAGAGGCCAAGCACAATTACGCTGACAACGACACAATAGATGGCAAACGGATAGAGCTTGTATTTGCGCAAGTATGCCAGCAGAAATCGAATGGCGATAAAGCCAGAAATCGCACTGACCCCGAAACCCACGAGCAACATGGGGGCCTGTGCGGCCAACGTGTTGCTCGGTTCATCCATGGCCTTGAGCAGTTGCAAGAGCCCCGCGCCAAAGAAGGCGGGCGTGCCCAACAGAAAGCTGTAGCGCGCGGCATCTTCACGGCGGATCCCACGGGCCAAGCCCGCGGCAATCGTTGTACCACTCCGGCTAATGCCCGGTGCCAGGGCAATCGCCTGAAAAAGGCCAATTAGGATCGCATCGAGCCAGTTCATTGTGTCGAGCGTGCGCAATTTCTCTGCGTAGCGGATCATCAGCTCACTGCTCACCAGCAATGTGGCAGTCACCAGCAAGAAAAAAGCAGCTGCGGTTGGGCTGTGAAAGAGTGTTTCAAAAAATTCCTCAAAGAGCAGGCCGGTAATGGCAGCTGGCACACTGCCAACCACAATAAACCAGCCCAAGCGCGCGTGCATATTCTCCAGCGAACGGGTGGCAAGGCTGCGCAAAGTTTCACGGATCATCTGCCAAAAATCCTGCCAAAAGACAACAGCAATGGAGAGCAGGGTGCCCCAATGCAACACGGTATCGAACAGTAGCGATGAAGGAGACCAGCCCAGGAACCAGGGAACGATCACGAGATGTCCGCTGCTACTCACCGGAATAAATTCGGTGGCACCCTGGACGATCCCCAGGATAATTGCTTTCACCAGATCAGCCGAAAGTAAGTCGATCAACTGTCAGCACCTTTCTTTTATCATGTGCGAAGTATCTGTTTGCCCGCGCGCTCGCTACTCGTTGCCTTTGCGACGATAGCGTTCGCGCTGTTGATGGCGCACCCGCTGATTGCTGATTTGGTAGCGATTTAGAAATGTTGTGCGAAAGTCAGCAAAACGATCATGCCGGATGGCTGTGCGAATCTGCTGCATCAGGCTCAACATGAAATGGACGTTGTGGATGGTGCCCAGCCGCAGTGCGGTCAACTCGCCTGCCTTGTAGAGGTGGCGTAAATAGGCGCGGCTAAAGGTTTGGCACGTGTAGCAGGTGCAATCTTCCTGCACGGGCCGTGGATCCGCTGCATATTGTGCGTTGCGCATGTTCAACCGACCGTCTGGTGTCAGCAGTGCGCCGTTGCGCGCGATCCGCGTGGGCAATACGCAGTCAAACATGTCAATACCCCGATAGACCGCTTCGACAATGTCCTCGGGCGCGCCCACGCCCATGAGGTAGCGTGGTTTGTCGGTGGGCAGGTGGGGGCAGGTGACATCGAGCGTGGTGTACATCTGTTCTTTGGTCTCGCCGACAGCCAGTCCCCCCACGGCATAGCCGGGGAAGTCTAGCGTACACAGAAATTGTGCGCTCTCGGCCCGCAGCTCGGGAAAGATTCCACCCTGTACAATGCCAAAGAGCGCCTGATCCATGCGGCTGTGGGCCGCTTTGCAACGCACTGCCCAGCGGTGGGTACGGGCCAGGGCAATTTTGTTGTACTCGAAATCCAGTGGCTCGGGACATTCATCCAACACCATGGCAATGTCTGGGCCAAGCGCCTGCTCAACCGCCATAACCGATTCCGGCGTGAAACGGTGACGGCTGCCATCAATGTGGCTGCGAAAGGTGACGCCATCCTCGTCGAGCTTGCGCTGGTGGGCAAGGCTAAAGACTTGAAAGCCGCCGGAGTCGGTGAGAATCGGTCCATCCCACCCCATGAACTGGTGCAATCCACCCATCTCTTGAACCAGCTCGTGGCCAGGCCGCAGATAGAGATGATAGGTGTTGGCGAGCAGCAGATCGCAGCCGCTCGCCCGCAGATCGCGCGGTTCGAGGGTCTTTACATTGGCCAAGGTGCCCACGGGCGCAAACGCGGGCATTTCGATGGGGCCGTGCGGGGTGTGAAATGTACTCAGGCGGGCATCGCCATCCTGGTGGTGGCGTTCAAAACGGAATGGTTGAGTCATAGCTGTCGAATCGATCTTGGCATTAGCACGCTGCTCGCGCAACCGCCCCCTGCCTCAAATAGTATGTGGCAGAAGGCAATGAGCCATAGAATGAGTAATCAATCGTAAAGTAATCGAACAAGAACAAATCAGGTGCGTGTGAGCAGGGACGCACCCCGCGATTGGTAGCAGCTGTCCAGACTGTCGTGACCGAGCGCAATAAATCGGCCAGCCGCTCTGGCAATGGGTAAAAATCTGGACAGCGAACTAGCTCTCTTGGCTGCCAATCATACTCGATAGGGGGACGAAACCGGTAATTATGGTACCGTTTGATGCTCGATTGCGTGGAGATTTTACTTCGAGGCGACCGTGCAGGAGTTCAGCCCGTTCACGCATATTTAGCAGACCGAAGCTGCCACGATCTTCGTATGTGGAGAGAACATCGTCCAAATCAAAACCGATTCCATCATCTTCCACTGCAAAGTGCAGATGTTCCGCATCGGCATGGACGCGGATCCAGATGTTTTTGGCCCGGGCATGTTTGCGGATGTTGTTGACCGCTTCCTGGATCACGCTAAAGATGATGCTGGCTCCCTGTAAAGAGGTCTGAAAGCCTAGTTCTTTCGCTTCCAGATGAATCCGGCTCGTCATGGACCCTTGCAACTGGCGGTGATAGGCGTGGAGCGCGGGAACAAGCCCGCGGCTCTCCAGAATGATCGGACGCAGTTCGAAGAGCAGCGTGCGAACCTCCCGGTTGGCCTGCTTGGCAAATTCGCCAATACGATCTAGCTCGGTATCCAACCGTTGCAGCTCTTGTTTCTCCAGCAGGCGGTGCGCCATGTCTAGATTCATGATGATCAAGCTCAACATCTGCGCCGTATTATCATGGAGCTCTCGGGCCAGGTGGTTGCGCACCTCTTCCTGGGCCTTGATGATGCGCTCCTGTTCACGCCGCAGGTTTTCATAGAGTTGCGCATTTTCCAGCGCAATGGCAATGTGCTGCCCCAATGCGCTCAACCATTCGGCATCCTCGGTGGTGAAGCCACCCGCGCTCTCTTTATTCAACACTTCGAGAACACCCACCGTGCGTTCTTGAATACGCAACGGCACGCAGAGGATGCTGTGGGTGGAGAAGCCCGTTTGCGAATCAACCTGCGAGTTGAAGAATTCGCTATCACTGGTGTTGTTAACGACCAGCGGCTGGCCATTGACCGCCACCCACCCCACGACGCCCTGCTCCAAAGGCAGGCGTTTTTCTTCCAGGGCATGGGCCGCCGCGCCCTTGGCGATCATAAAGACGAGTTGACGACGCTTTTCATCAATGGTAAAGAGGGTGGCGGCCTGTGCTTCCAAGATCGAGGCAGCCATCTCGGTTGTCTGATGAAAGACAGATTTCAGATCCAACGTGCTGGTAATTGCTTGTGAAATCTGAAAGAGCAGATTTGCCTGCTCCAAACGGGCGCGGGTGGATTGCAGTTCATGGGCGCGGATCCCGGCACCAGCAAACGATTGAAAGAGCGCGGCCAAGGCATCATCACGCTCGCGATCGGCTACAGCAGGCTGTTGTTCTGCATCAGATTCAACGGCCAGGCTCAAGCTCAGGACCCCGCGCAACAGATTCTCTGCAACCAAGAAGATGTGCAAGAGCTCAAAAGATGCGCCACCCCTTTCCGCGTGAGCGCTTTTCTTTTTTGTGTGGGCACGCTCGATCCGTGTATAGCAGACCGTCGGCACGCCATTCTCGGCAGCGGCTTCGGGGAGCAGGTCAGATCCGAGCAATCCTTCTTCGAAGGCAGCAATCGTCCGTTGCTGTTCAGTGCCCAATTGCCCCGTAGCGATTACACCATCATCCCAAGACGTTTGCACGTCGATCAGGAACAGACGTGCGCCTTCTGCACCCAAATGTTTGCGAAACAGCTCGATGCCAGATTGCCAATACGTATTGAAATCTTGCTGATCAAGAAATAAAGTTAACCTGCTCAATTCGATCGAGAGTGTACCGATATTCATATCATTTTCTGACATACTGATCAACGATTTCTGTTTCAATTGATTTTGACCAAACCACAATACAGTTGGCTAGTACAGTTGGTTCGCAAGCGGCCCTGTTTCTCTTGTACAAAGATTGCTTTCAACAGCGCTCACTTGCGGGATGGTGAAACGGCTGGTGTTGAACTTTCCCGGGTTGGACTTTCGCAAGTTGGACTTTGGTGCCAGAATGTATACCCAACAGATCATTTGTAGAGGACGAGATCGTTTATGGAGGTTCGTCTACAGCTAATGTCTACAGCTAATGTCTAGAGATAATATCTACGGATAGTGTCTAGAGATAATAGTGAAGCTCACGCTCGCGCGCTATACACACTGGAGGTAACTCGCCAGACAATTGCCAAATTGGCTTTGGGTAGATGGGCCAAAATCTGTATGAAAAGAGTGCTAGCTAACGTACCATCTGTCCTAAAATTCCCTGTGTCGACGTAGCCGGGTCGAGGTGGTTCAAGCACCACAACCGAATTTCAAGATAGGCTCTCGAATTGCTCCCGGTTGCCTTCTAGGCACGTGACGGATGCAATCTTTTGAGCAACCACTCTCGTGTAGAGATGGTAGGCAGCAGCTTGAGTTGCCCACGCGAGTGGCCAGCTACGTCTGGATCAAATGTCTGTCTCGATGCAGTCACAATGAATTACATACAGTTGAGCAAGCTGACAAGAGGTATTACTACATCTATCATACCACTACACCCAGAAACTTACAAACGGATTAAAGCAAAGGGGATTGCGGGCACCTGTTGATTGGACAAACCGCACTGACTGAAGTGGGCTCTGTTTGAAAACAGTAGTTCGGCAAGAGGGAACCTACCGTTTTCAAGCCAACCGCACTGTAGATCAAGCCAACCGCACTGTAGATAACGAGCAGCCAAAACAAACCGTTCCACAAGGAGAAAGAGCCAATCAAAAACAGGACAGACCGCCCGACGCAAGTTTGCGCAGGGCGATCTGTCCTGTTGCTCGTTGGATCAGTAGCTCATCTGCCAAAAAAGTAAGCTACTTGTGTTCGATTCGAAAGGGAATCAGTTACCCACCATATCGCTGCACCAGCAGGCCCGGTTGCTTAGGCAGCAGCCTCCACGACACTTTCGTCCTGCTCGTCAGTGGCAGCAGCAGCGTCCGTGCTCGCCTCATCAGAGGCTGCGAAATTTACGACGAGACCCGCATGTTCGCGAATCAGCATCTCGATTTCATCGGCAATTTCTTCATTTTCGTCCAGAAATGTTTTGGCGTTCTCACGCCCTTGGCCCAGGCGCGTATCCTTGAAGTTGTAGAAGCTGCCACGCTTGTCAATAATATCCATTGAAACACCGAGATCGATCAGATCACCCATGGTGCTGATCCCCTCGTTATACATGATGTCAAATTCGGCAACCTTGAACGGAGGGGCCACCTTGTTCTTTTTCACCGTGACACGCGTCCGGTTCCCAATCACATCGGTCCCCTGCTTGATCGACTGAATGCGCCGGATATCCAAACGCACGCTGGCATAGAATTTCAACGCCAACCCACCCGACGTGGTTTCGGGATTGCCGAACATAACACCAATCTTTTGGCGCAGCTGGTTGGTAAAGATCATGCAGGTGCCGCTAGACTTCACCGCCCCCGTGAGCTTACGCAAGGCCTGGCTCATCAGACGGGCTTGCAGACCCACGTGGCTGTCGCCCATTTCGCCTTCGATCTCGGCCCGGGGCACCAACGCGGCCACACTATCCACAACCACCACATCCATCGCTCCCGAGCGAATCAACGCCTCTGTTACCTCCAAAGCCTGTTCACCGGTATCGGGTTGGCTAATGTAGAGATCGTTGACATCCACTCCAATCTTTGTGGCATAGGAGGGATCGAGTGCATGCTCGACGTCGATGAAACCGCAGATCCCACCTTGGCGTTGAGCCTCGGCGATTACGTGCAGACAGACTGTCGTCTTACCAGAGCTTTCTGGGCCATAGATCTCCACCACGCGCCCACGGGGCACACCCCCCACCCCCAACGCAATATCCAAGCTCAGGCTACCAGTTGGAATCGATTCAACCGATAGCTTGGTTGCCTCGCCCAGCTTCATCACCACACCGTCACCAAATTTCTTGCTCAAGGTGGCAAGGGTGGTCTCTAATGCCTTTGATTTCCCACTATCTTTTGCAGTACTGCTTGCGGTTTTCGATCGAGCTGCCATGATTATCCTCTCTACATTTATCCTGCAGATTTATACTGCAGATTTATACTGCAGATTTATGCTGCAAATTTACACTGCAGACTTGTGCTGCTGTATCTATTCTCTACTGTCTCTGGATGGGAACAGTATAGCACATGCGTTCTGAATTAACAAGTCCTCATTTATGCCGAAACCGGTTCTGTCCGGGGCAACTGCGAACGTTGTGGCAAGCCAGTGAATCAGGAAAACCATTCCTGTAGGGGCATCCGCTTGCCGGTGCCCGAGGTACCCTTGCGGTTCCCCCCACGGGATGAATCATCACATGCCAAGCTAGCTTTTATGAATTTGCGTAACATGCGTGAGTGAGCGTGGAAAAGCGCGGGAGCCCGTGGCGGCTTTTAGCCTTGCCCCTTTGTTGTTCGCGTTTGCTTCTCCACAGCTTCCGTAGCCGGTGCCTCGTCATCGTCGGTGGCAGTCGGCGGCTGCAGGCGGCGGCGTAACTGCTCCCAAGCAGCCCGTGCGCCAGCCACCTGCTCTGAATCCGGCGCGTCCGGGGCATAGCGTGCCTGGTGATAAGCCGCCGTGAGCGTGGCCAGTGCCGCCGCTTCATCAGGGGTCAGTGGCTCGTCCCAGGTGCGGGGCAGCTGCTGTTGATATTCAACGGGTGTTTCGGCAGGTGTGCGGGCACCCCCCAGCGCGGCAGCGCCTGCCAACAGCTGTTGGTATAGTGCTCGGATTTGCTGACGAGCTGCAGATTCACCAACCAGCGAAAGAAAGGGATCCCGTGGCGAACGGCCCCGCTTGAACCAGCGATTCCACAGGTCACCCAGTTGCTCTTGCAACAGATCTACAGTGAGAATCGATTCGCGGATCTCATCTTCCGTGGCCGTGGCCGTCGTTCGCAGTCGCCGCACGGCCAACGCAAAAGCAAGCAGGATCACCGCTACCACCACCGCTAGCCCCAGCCAGCGATAGGAATCGGGCAAGGCAGCGGTACCCTCGGCAACCTGCTCCATCTGCTCGGTCTGCTCCATCTGGTTCAACATCTCGGCCAGTGGACTCTCCGCCATGCGATCCAGCAACCGCTCCATCAGCGGCTCGAGCAGGCGAGCAAAAAAGTAAATTACCAGAAAAAGTACATAGCTAATGACCAACAACACTTGGCCCAGCAGCCAACCGACCCAGCGCAGCAGCGTCGCGGCCGCGTCAAGCAGCAGCGCCAGCTGTTCTGGTGCCAACAGGATGGCAATCAGCAGTCCAACAGCCAGCAGCCCAAAGACGGTCAGTAAGACGCTGCCGAGCCAATAGCGGCTGACCACTGGGGTGGCGGCAATTCGCCGCTGTCCCAGCCCCAACGCGCGATCCAGCCCCACGGTAATTTTGAGGCTGGAAAGCGCCAAGGCCAACATGCCCGCGCCAAAGAGCAAGACAATGAGATAAAAGAGCTGTGGGGGCAATGGCTGGTTGGCGACGCTCATGATGATGACAAAGAGCACCAATGCACCCACACTGCGCACCAGCGCGGCCCACACATCGTCGTGTGTCATGGCGCGCACGGTATCGCCCATGCCGTTGATCCAGAGCGAGGTGAGCAAGAGCACCGTCAACACCTGTGGCGGGATCTCCTGCATTCCCCAGTGGGTGAGCACGTAGCCCAATTCATAGAGCCAGCTCCACGCCCAGAGCGCGTGGGTGGGTTGATAGTAGTGCCACCACGCGACCAAGAGCGTGACCAGCAGCCCCGCCCCGGCCACCAACAGTCGCGCGCTCCAACCGACTGCCTCGGATTGTGGCGAATCGGGATCTGTTGTGGCTGTCGATTCAGCAGAGGGAATGGGCGCGCGTTGGGTTACCCACGTCGCCAACAGAAAGCTTGCCAGTGGCACCCCGACCAACAGCCAGGGCGGTACCACCGGCTCTGCAAATGAAGGCGACGTAAAGCGTTGCAACAGCAACATCCACGGCCAAAGCCAGGCAAAGCGCATGAGATTGAGCAAAATCGGTAGCGCGTAGGTCACGAGACTGCTCCCTCTTGCCGACCAGCCGCAGGCACGGCCGCGCCCGGTTGCTCAACGGCTGTTGGCGGCATGGACGAATCTATACCCGTACCAGCCGCGCCGGTAATGGCCAGTTGCTCCAGCGCCAGCCACTCCTCCACCCCACCGAGGTGATGGTGGTGAATATTGGGCAAGTGGCCGGAAGGCGCGGCCGCGCCCAGCGTCAACAAGGTAATGGCATACTCGCGCCGCTGCAGATCGAGCAACGTCTGCTCCAATGCGTCATCCAGCAGCGCGGTGATGATGACGATCGTCGCGCCATATGGCAGGCGCGGGGCTTCCAGTTGCAGCAGACGGGCCAGGGGCCAGCGCCCGCGTGCGTCCTCAATGCGGGCCAAGGCAGAGAGCATCTGCTCCAACTGTTCGGGATGTTGCCGCGGGTAAATGCGAATGTGTTGCATGGTACCGGGCACTGCGCTGTTGACGAAGAGCCCCACTGCAAAGCCATCCAACCAGAGCTGACGTCCCACTGATGCAGCCGCGGTGATGCCAAATTCACGCAGGTGCCAATCAAAACCCTCATTGAAATAGGTCGCGGTACTCACATTTAGAAAGAGGGCAACGGGTCGACTGGCCGACGGATCAAAGACTTTGGTTTGCAGCTCATGGCTGCGTGCGCTCGCCTTCCAGTGAATGTGGCGGAAGTTGTCGCCCTGCACATATTCACGCACACCCATCAAACGCAACGGATCTTCGATCACCCGGCGCACATTGCGTCGGTCGCCCAGCGGATGACGGGCCGGCAATCCCAGCGCGGTCACCGGCACAATGCGCGGATAGACGAGAAGCCGGGTCGGTGTCTCATCGATCATGCGTCGAATGTCAAAGCCAAAGATATCGCCCGATCGCAACTGCGCGGGGCCAAAGCGCCAGTCGCCCCGGCGTAGCCCCCGCACCCGATAGCGTCGGATCACTCGTTCATACCAGCGCAACCCCAACACCGTCACCAGCCGCCGGTGCTCACCGTCTGTCTCTTCCTCGGTCTGCTGGCTCGTTACGTTAATTGTCAGGGGCATCATGTCATCAATGCGCAACCAAGGCAGGGGCAGCGGTTTGGCGTTGACGATCTCCATGTGCAGATCAGTCTCTTCGCCCAGATAGATGCGAGGCGCGGCGAGGTGGCGGCGGTAGCTCAGATTGACGAGGCAGTAGCGCGCCCAGAGATAGGCAACGCCAAGCACGATCCAGAGAAAGACGCTAACGAGGAAGAGCAACTGGCTGCGCAAAAAGAGGCTCAGCAGCGTCAGCAACCCAACGAGGATCGCCACACGTTTGCTCATTGGTGCCAAACCTCTTCCACCGGCACCGGGGTCTCTGCAACGATCTTGGCCAGAATGTCGGCAACGGGTTGGCCCTGCAACCGCGCCTCAATGCTGGGGGCAAGCCGGTGGGCCAATACGGGGCGTGCCATCTGCTTAATGTCATCGGGGATGGCGTAGTCGCGGCCACGAATGGCGGCCAGTGCCTGAATGGTGCGGTAAAATGCGAGGGTGCCGCGTGGGCTGACACCCAGGGCAAAGGCGGCCTGTTCCCGGGTGGCCGCCACAATATCGAGCAGATAATCTTCCAAGACGGGATGGACATGGACGTTGCGGCAGATCTGGTTGGCAGCCTGAATGTCGTCGGTCGAAATCACCGCGGTCAGCTCAACGAGGGGGTTGACGGTGCGAAAACGGCGCAGAATCTGGCGCTCCTCTTCCCGCGCCGGATAGCCCATGCCGACCTTGAGCAGAAAGCGGTCGACCTGTGCTTCGGGCAGCGGGAAGGTCCCTTCCAACTCCACCGGGTTTTGGGTGGCCAGGACCAGAAACGGGTAGGGCAACGCTCGGGTGGTGCCATCGACCGTCACCTGGCGCTCTTCCATTGCTTCGAGCATGGCCGATTGCGTGCGTGGGCCGGCGCGATTGATCTCGTCGGCCAATACGATCTGAGCCATCACCGGCCCGGCGCGGTACTGAAATTCCTGTGCCTGCTGATTGAAAATGCTGACCCCGGTAATGTCCGAAGGCAGCAGATCGGGGGTAAACTGAATGCGTTGAAAGCTCCCACCAATCGAGCGGGCCAGCGTTTTGGCCAGCATGGTTTTGCCAATGCCAGGCACATCTTCCAGCAACACGTGTCCTTCGCAGAGCAGCGCAACCAGGAGCAATTCAACCACATCATCCTTGCCCACGATGACCTTGGCGACATTCTCGCGCACTTGTTGGGCAAGGTGTTGAACGGAATCAATAGCGGACAAAATAACAACCTTTCTTGAGCGGCCGCGCTTGGGCACGGCTCGGTTCGCGGGGATGCAGCAGGTGTTGGGTAAAAGTTAGGTGGTGGCGGTGATTTCAGCGAGCCGCACGGGCCGCTCTTCGCGCAGAGATTTACGGGCAGCCAATCCCATTACCACGGGGACACGGCCATCGACACCGGTTACGGGGGTGGGGGTATCGTTCTGAATGGCAGCAATGAAAGCGCTCATTTCCGCGCCATAGGCCGCCATGTACCGCTCCAGAAAGAAGTAGAGCGGGTTGGGCTGCGCCACGCCATCCGCGGTGCTGTGGGTGGTGTTGTGGGGCGTTCTGTTGGCCGCTTCCACCGCGCCTTTGCTGCCAAAGACTTCGGCGCGCTGATCGTAGCCATAGACCGCCTGGCGACTGTTGTCGATCACGCCGAGTGCACCATTGGTAAATTTCAGCGTCACCACTGCCGTGTCAACATCGCCAGCCGCGCCAATGGCCGGATCGACCAGCACCGCGCCGGTGGCGTGCAGCTCTTCGACCTCGGCGCCAATGAGATAGCGGGCCATGTCAAAGTCATGGATCATCATATCGAGAAAGATACCGCCCGAGACTTCGATGTAGCTGATGGGTGGGGGCGCGGGGTCGCGGCTGGTGATCCGCACCAGGTGCGGTCTGCCGATCCCGCCCTGTTGCACCACATTGTGCAGGTGCTGAAAGTTGCTGTCAAAGCGGCGGTTGAAGCCGATCTGCAATTTTACGCGGGCGCGATCCACGGCTGCCAGCGCCTGGTCGATTGTGGCGAGATCGAGCGCGATGGGCTTTTCACAGAAGATGTGCTTGCCCGCTTCTGCGGCTTCGATGATGAATTGGGTGTGGGTGTCGGTGCTGGAACAGATGACCACCGCGTCGATGGCGGGATCGTCAAGCAGCGCACGGTGATCGCTGTGGGCCGCGGGAATGGCGAAATCGGCCGCGCACTGTTCTGCCCCCGGCAAATGGATATCGGAGACGGCGCGGAACTTGGCCTGTGGCAGACGGTAGACGCTTTCGGCATGAACCCGCCCAATACGGCCAGCACCGATGAGTCCTAAATTCAGTTGTTTCGGCATGATTATGTACTCGATGGTTATGCCCGGTAGCGGCAAGAATGGAAACGATGCAAATGGCGAAACCCAACAAGCCATCTGCCAATGACAAGAGTTGCATTATAGCGGATCCCCAACTGAAGGGGAAACTCTTTTACAAGTAACTCAAGTTGCTACCGACCATCTCTACATGGGGGTGATTGCTGAAAATTTTCTCTACCACGCGCCCAGCAGACAACCGGGGAGCAACTTTTAGAGACAACAAAGAGACCTTGCACCTTGCGGCGTTACAGGAGTAAGCAGACCGATTGGCGTGGGGGCATCCGCTTGTTGGTGTCCATGCGGACGAACGGTCACTTGCCAAGTTGGCTTCCGTGAAGAGCTGTTACAGAGGTGTTTGGGTAGCACCACGGCGGGTGTGCAGCGCACAGGTGACACGATCGTGGGGCGGCGTTGGGGTGTTGAGACCTGTGCAATGCACTCGTGTACCGCAGGGATCTGCCAGCCGCGGTGGCACGGGGAAGCAGCTCAGCGCTTGATCCAGTGAAGAGGCGTTACAGGGGTGAATGGGTAGAGCCGCGGTGGGTGTGCAGCGCACAGGTGACACGATCGTGGGGTGGCGTTGGGGTGTTGAGACCTGTGCAATGCACTCGTGTACCGCAGGATCTGTGATCCGAGGCGGCACGACGCGGCAGCTCAGCGCTTGATCCCGTGAAGTGGCGTTACAGGGGTGAACGGGTAGCACCGCGGTGGGTGTGCAGCGCACAGGTGACACGATCGTGGGGCGGCGTTGGGCTGTTGAGACCTGTGCAATGCACTCGTGGACCGCAGGGCTCTGCCAGCCGCGGTGGCACGGGGAAGCAGCTCAGCGCTTGATCCGGTGAAGAGCCGTTACAGGGGTGAATCGGTAGCACCGTGGCGGGTGTGCAGCGCACAGGTGACAAGATCGTGGGGCGGCGTTGGGGTGTTGAGACCTGTGCAATGCACTCGAGTACCGCAGGGATCTGCCAGCCGCGGTGGCACGGGGAAGCAGCTCAGCGCTTGATCCGGTGAAGAGCCGTTACAGGGGTGAATCGGTAGCACCGTGGCGGGTGTGCAGCGCACAGGTGACAAGATCGTGGGGCGGCGTTGGGGTGTTGAGACCTGTGCAATGCACTCGTGGACCGCAGGGCTCTGCCAGCCGCCTGCCGGTGCCCAAGCGGACGAACGCGAGCAACTTGAGTAAATCAGGTGAGTGATCTATACTGCCCCGAGGTTGATCCGCGGTCGTTCTAGGGTACGGTTGGCTTGAAAACGGTAGGTTTCCCGCTTGCCGGCACTACTCTTTTCAAACAGAGCCCACTTTAGAAGAGTTTACCGCCTGCACGCCAACCAGACGCAAACCAGGTTATTATACAAACACGCCAGTGGCTGCATTCCAAGGATATCCGACAGCTCGCGATTCGCAACGACTTGCATCCGAGTGAGTGGCGGATTTTCCTCGTTGCATTGGCCCCAATCAAAATCACTTCAACAACAAACCTCATGAATCTGAATCCAACTGAACAGAAGACCCTGCGCGCCATTGTGGATCGGCTGATCCCGGCCGATGCGTATCCAGCTGGCTGGGCGGGTGGCGTGGGCAACTATCTCGCTACCCATTGGGAGAAGGATCTTGCACCGCTGGTGCCGCTATTGCAAACGGGGATCAGGGCGCTAGAGGCCGAAGCGCTGGCCATCCACAATTGTTCTTTTGTCGCGCTGCAATCAGCAACATAAGATGCCCTGCTCCAGCAGATCGAACAGGGAGAGGTGCAAACGCAATGGTCCGTCGCGCCCCAACGGTGGCTCAAGACGCTGGTAACCGTTGCCGCCGAGGGCTACTACAGCAATCCCGAAAATGGCGGCAATCTCCACGCTCGTTCGTGGCAGATGGTCGGCTTCGAGCCGGGACCAACCGCGGCCCACGCCCATGTTGCCGCGCCACCACTCCCCCCCATCGAACCGACAATGCTGCCACAGATCGATGGTGACTATGCGACGATCGTAATTGGCTCGGGCGCGGCAGGTGGCATTGTCGCCTGTCTGCTGGCCGAAGCGGGGGAACGGGTGCTGCTCGTGGAGCGGGGCACCTGGCTGCCCTACGCCAACATTCCGCTCGACCACCTGCGCAACCACCGGCTCAGCCGCTATGGTCACAACACGGGGCCGGCGCTAACCGGGAACCCGCGCGTGGTTGTCGCGGCCGATGGCACGGAAACGGTGCTCGCGCCCCACCAGGCGGGCTATCACAACAACGCGATGACATTGGGGGGTGGCACGCGCGTCTATGGAGCCCAAGCGTGGCGTTTTCTGCCCACGGATTTTGCCATGGCCAGCACCTACGGGGTACCCGCGGAGAGCTCGCTGGCCGATTGGCCAATCAGCTACGAAGAGTTGGCTCCCCACTATGAACAGGCCGAATGGGAGATCGGCGTGGCTGGCCCCGACAGCGTCACCACCCGGCGCGGTGAACGCACCCGGGGCTATCCCATGCCACCGGTGCCAGAGACGCTGGGACGCCAGATCTTGCAGGCGGGCGCGGCCCAGTTGGGCTGGCAGACCGCGCCCGCGCCATTGCTCATCAACACCAGCACCTATCAGGGGCGGCCTGCCTGTGTGGAGTGTGGGATGTGTGTTGGCTTTGCCTGCCCGTCGGAGAGCAAAAATGGCAGCCACAACACGGTGATCCCGCGGGCGTTGGCCACGGGCAATTGCACGCTGATCTGTGAAACCCAGGCAGTTCGCATTGAGACGGATGCACGGGGCAAACCAACTGCTGTCACGCTGGTGCAAGAGCCGGCGGCGACCGGTGAACGGGTGCAGCGCACCATCCACGCGAGGCGCGTCGTGGTTGCCGCGGGCGCGATTGAATCGGCACGTCTGCTGCTCAACAGCCCTTCTCACCAGGAGCCAAATGGATTGGGCAACGGCCATGATCAGGTGGGGCGCAACCTGCAAGGGCACGTCTACACCGGCGCGTATGGTCTCTTTGATCGGGAAGTTTTTGATAACGTTGGGCCGGGGGTCTCGATTTCTACCAGCGACTTTAACCACGGCAATCCCAACATTATCGGCGGCGGGATGTTGGCCAATGAGTTCATCAAGTTGCCCATTATCTTTTGGAACAATACCCTGCCACCCGATCTACCCACCTGGGGCGCGGCCAACAAAGCCCACATGCGCGATTACTACCGGCGCACGCTCCAGGTCTACGGCCCCATTCAAGAGATCCCCAACCCCAACGCACGGGTCACGCTACACCCCCAGGTGACCGATCGAGCGGGGATGCCAGTGGCGCGGCTGAGTGGTAGCGTCCACCCCGAAAGTTTGCGGGTGGCAGACTTCATGCAAGAACGGGCTAAAGAATGGCTATACGCAAGTGGCGCAACACGGGTTTGGGCCACCCCCAACCGGCCACGCTTGAGCGGTGGCCAACATCAAGCTGGCACTTGCCGCATGGGCACGGATCCGCGGAGCTCGGTAACGGACCCGTGGGGGCGAGTGCACGGCCACGACAATCTCTATGTGATCGATGGCTCGCTGCACGTGACCAACGGTGGTTTCAATCCCGTGCTGACGATCATGGCGCTGGCCTATCGCTGTGCCAACGGCATCGTCGCTGGCCGGTAGGTCCCGTTGACTTTTGGGGAAAAGCGCCAATCAATCGGTTTTTATTGCCGAGAAAAGCTGCGTCAACCGCTTCCTATCCAGCGGTTGAGACCGCTTCTCACTGCTAGAAGCGGGTTTTAACCCCGCGAATTTGCAATGTCAACAGTTACTGGCATCCTGCGAATTTGAGAGCCATACCTGGCACGGGTGGATCTGCTCATTCACGGGCCGGCGCGGCGTTGAAAATGCTCGTTAGCAGCGCTTCCCGTTCCGCTGGCGTTGTCCAACGGGGCTGGGCAAAATCCTCCAACACACCAGTCAGAATTTCGGTGCTCAACAGCCGCCCCTGATAGATGGTGTGCCGGGCGTAGAGCTCCGTCCGGGTATCCCAGCTCCACATCTGATCAAAAAAGAAGTTGCCCAGACCATAGACAATGATACCCGCCCCGCCTTCATCGGCAACGCCATAGGGCTCCATTGCCTGGGGTACATGGCTCTGTACACCGGTGACAATCTCCGCGCCAGCTGCACGCAACTCGCGAAACTCTGTAACCTGGTTGGGTGTGGGATAGGGAAAATAGGTCTCCTCATACTGTAGCTCCACGGCCACGACGTCAACCTGCTCGCTCAATGCGCGGATCTGCGCCAACATCAACTCCTGGTGCTCGTAATAGTAGCACGCGCCCGGCTCTTCATCGGTGACCCATGCGCTCGACGGGCCATAGGCCAACGCGGCCAGAAAGGCAAAGGTGTTGCCGTTGTGTTCCCACAGCAAGGGCGCACAAGCCTCCTCGGGCGTGAAGCCGCTGCCATAGATGGGGATCTCATTCTCCTGATAAAATTCGAGCGAACGCCGTGCGCCGGCGTACCCAAAATCGTTGACGTGGTTGCCGCTCAGCCCCACAATGTCGGTACCCACCGCCTCGAGCGTGGCCCAATAGTCGGTGTGGCTACAGAGGATTAGATTGTTCAACGTGTTGTTGACCACACAGTCATCCAAAAAGGGAATCTCATTGCTGATGTGGGTGATATCGGCCGCGGCCATGGTGGCGGAGATAATGGCCGCGGGATAGAGAATGCCCTTGCGCTCCATGATCGCCGCGGTGGCGCGTGCCATCGCGGTGACACCGGTCATCATCAGCGTGGTCATCTCTTCGGCGTCGCGGTTGGTCAGTGGCAAATCGAGCGTCGCTTGCAGCGCGGCAGTGATCAACGACTGCCCCATGCCCTCGACAACCAGCGCGAGACCCAATGGGTAGCCAGCAGAGACGAACTGATTGCTCAAGACGTTCATCCCATCAACCGTCAATACCTTGTAGCGCGGGTCGAGCTGATCGAAGGGCAGAATGCCCAGCGCGCCCGGCGTTGCTTCCAGGGCCGCCAGCAGATCGGCCGGCGCGACGGGGGCTGTGGATCGCCGCCCCCAAAGCGGCTGCAACGCCCAGAGCGCCTCTGACGTCACCAGCAATGCCTCGTCATTGGCCAACCAACGTTGCTCTAGCGTGACACTATCGGTCGCGTCAGCGGTGGTGGCAAAGGGCACGACCACCGCGTAATAGCGCTCCAGCAGCGGCACCTCGACCGCGCCGAGGGGCACTGCACGCACCACGGCACGGGCATTCTCCGGTGCATCGAGTACATTCAGCGGCTGCGTGCCATTGGCCGCTTCCAACGTTGTTTGTTGCAACAGTGCATTGAGAATTGGCCGGGCAAAGGGATCGGGAATTGTCTTGTCCAGCGCCACCGTCACTGGCCCGTCGAGATAGTCGCGGGAGAACTGTGTGAAGTAGCTGAGCGGGGGCACGGGCCGTCGTCCACTGAACTGAGGCTCAATGAGCAGTGTACAGCCGCCGAGCAACATCAACAGCCACAGCGAAATTATTCCGGGTAAATAGCGGAAGCATCTACCGCGTGCACTGGGTTCAAAACGAAAGCAAGAGCGGATCATAGATAGTGCCAGTCTGGTATCGTTGAATGTTCGCTTGATGAGCACCAGTATACAGGAGAGAGAGGCAATAAAAAAACCGGCGACTGCCAGAATTCAAATGGACAGTCACCGGTTTTTTTGATTCCGCTCATGCTAATGGTAGCCAGATTGACAGCCAATCGGTTGCCAGCAGGCGCATGAGGAGGTGCACTGCGTGGTCGCGATCTTGCAACTGTCAAAGTACAGCTTTGGCCAAGGTGCAACTAGCCAAGATGCAGCTTCTGGCCAACATAGATCTTGTGCGGGTTGTGAATGTTGTTGATCTGCATGAGATAGTGAACGGAACGGCCATGCCACTTGGCGATTTCGCTCAGGGTATCACCTGCTTTGACGATGTAGTGCCCATGTCCATGGCCCGGATGGCTGGGGCCACCGTAGATATTGGGAATGCAGAGCTTTTGGCCAACGTAGATGTAGTCGGCGTTGCCCAGGTTGTTTGCACCGGCAAGGGCATAGGTCTTGATGCCGTACCAAGCCGCCACCTTGGAAAGGGTATCACCATGTTTCACGTGATAGTAGCTTTTGCAGCCGGCCGGAGCACCAGAAGCGGCGGGAACATGCAGCCGTTGCCCGATGTAAATATAGCTGGCATTGGAGAGGCCATTGGCATGGGCCAACGCATTCACCGTTACGCCATAGCGGCGCGCGATGTGCGAAAGTGTTTCGCCCTTCTTCACGATGTGAACATGTCCACTGGCAGCCGGTGCTTCTGCTGGTGCGGCATAGGCGGCGGCTGGCAATATGGTCAACACCAGTGCCAACGCCAATACGATTGCAAAGAACGGCCGTCGATTCGAGATTTTTTGCGAGAGATAGTGGATCTGCTGGTACATAGAGAATTCCTTTCAGCTGGATAGAATGGATCTCGTGCTACATAGCACTGACATTACCCGTGCAACGAAGCACTGACATTACCCGTGCAACGAAGCACTTACATAACCCGTGCTACATAGCACTGACATAACCCGTACAACGAAACACTTACATAAATAGAGACGGGCAGATCAATGTGAAGTCACGCGAGAGATCAACCCTGATTTACCTCAGATGGCAATGGCAATCTACGAATTCAAATCTACGAATTCAAATCTACGAATCCGTAGCAGCCATGTTCTCCAAGGCTGTGCAGAGCATAGCCGAGCACTGTTATTCTAGCGTTGATCGATCGGTAATGAAGCAGTGGACTCGCGTGGAATGATCGTCTAAGATCGTACTCGTGTAGGGGACGATCACACGCTGTAGTAAGTTCCATTGCGATGCATTCTTTTAAGCTTGGAAGGGCAGCAGATTGAATCCAGAAGCCCACTATAGATTCTTCTCCATCTATGGAGCGGCATCTAAATAGACGGGCAGCGGAATATCCGCGCGCAATTGTGGATCGGCCTCGGGTGTCGAGCGCTGCACCGTCAGCGGCACAACCCCAGCCCACACATCCAACGCGTAATCTTCCGCATCATCCTTGGGTGGTCCCGTGCGGATCTTGGCCGAGGCTTCATCGATTGTCACGGCAACGACGGTGGTGGCTTTTAGCTCCACGGCATTGGGCAGACGGGCATCGTCCCAGCGGCCGGGGATCAACTTTTCCGTGAACGCGGCCAACGCCGCCATCTTCTCTGCCTCTTCTGCCACCAACGTGCCCCGCCCAAAGAGTACAGCCGAGCGGTAATTCGCGGAATGATGAAAGACCGACCGGGCCAGCACCAGCCCATCCACATGGGTCACTGTGATGCAGAGTGGCGCGCCCGACGCGGCATATTGCATGAGCCGACTGGTGGTTGCGCCATGCAACAAAATTTCGTCATCCCGGCGAGCATGGAGGGTGGGGATTACCACCGGCTGCCCCGCCTCGACCAAACCGACGTGGCAGATTAGCGCTTCGTCGACAATGGGGTAAATTGTTGCCTTGTCATAGGCCCCCCGCGCGGGTTGACGTCGCACCTGGTTGCGCTTGGATCTGGTAAATTCAGTCATCGTTCACTCCTGTCTCCTGCGCTTGAACAGCTGTTTGGGTGGTGGCCCCACCTGCCACCCCGTTCTGATAGCTTTGCATGGCCCGAGCCGTGGCTTGGGCCGCGCTGTCTGGTTGTTTGGCCAATGCCGCGGCCACCCTGACTTGATCGCCCGTGGGCCGGTTCTGGCTCAATTTTTGTTTGCCTTCGATCCGGGTCACCGCGATTTCAAATGCCACGATACCCTGGAGCAGCCCGTTCCGAAACTTGGGTGACTGCTGCTCCCACTGCTGCTGATAACCAGCTTCCGTGGCATTGATGAGCGCAGCCAAAGCGGCGAGCTTGCCCGCGTCATCCGTGATCAGTCGGGCCGACCCATAGACGTGGACGGCTAGATAGTTCCAGGTGGGCACGCTCTCCCATTTGGCGTAATGTCTGGGCGAAATGTAGGCGTGTGGTCCCTGAAAGATCACCAACACCTCGTGCTGCGTCGCCAGCTCTTGCCACTGTGGATTGGCCTTGGCCAGATGACCTTGCACCAGCACCTGTCGCGCCAATGAGTTGGGTTCTGTTGCTTTGGTTGGGGGTTCATCGACAACAGTCAGTGGCACGTGGGTGGCAAACAGTTGGTCGGAGACGTGGCTCACCAGCGTGGCAAAGCTGTGGGCACGCATAAATGCTAGCTGTTGCGTCAGATCATCCATGCGGTTCAACGTGGGCACATACATGTGCGCTTTCTCCCTCGTATAGAATACAAGTTACTGTGTGGCAAGTGAATTGCAGCATGTGAACTGCAGGCTATGAATGAGCCGCGGCCAGGGTGCGGGTGATCTGGTCGATGTGTGCTTCGCCGTGAGCCGCGTAGCTGGCCAACTGGCTTTCGAGCGTTACCGTACCGCTTTCGGGGTGGTGGCCAGTGCGCGCCCAGGCCGCCGCGGGCAATGTCTCCCAAAAGTGGACCCAACGGTGGTGCAGTTGTGCGAGCATGAGCAATGAACCATCCACCGCGGCATCCTGGGCATCGGCAAAGTTGGCCCACGCATCTTGGTCATAGGGTTTGAGTGTGGGGTGATCTTCAGTGGCGATCAGCTTGCAGCGAATGTAGCTGTTCATGTGTGAATCGACCAAATGGTGTACGTTCTGGGCAACGGTCCACTCGGTGGGCAGATAGTGGGTGGTCAACTGTTCAGCACTGAGGCCCGCGGCCAAGCTGGCGATCTGGGCTGGCAGTTGCCGAATCTTTTCGATCAATATGGTGCGTTCTTGGGAAGTCACTGGCTCTATCCTTCTACTCTGAGTATGCCTGGACGTACGCAACTTGTCGAGAAGAGCCACCAAGCGCGTGGCCTGCTCTCCACGGGTACGCTCTTCTCGGTGCGTAACTCATATTGTATTTGAATTGACGAAATCGCAGTGATGGTTGAGACAATTGTTCAATCGGATCACAGAAGATGCCATTGCCCAGGGTTACGGGACAAATTTTACTGGACAGATTTCACTCGATAAATTGTACTGATAAATTTATTGTACAGGAGAATGGCTGAATGACAAGAGTCATTTTGTGATGAGACACGGGGTCAATTGCGACAAAGCGGATGGGCGTTGATCGTGTGGGATTGACAAGCTCTGATCGAGCGCTACATTTGCTCACTCGGCACCCGTTGCACAGCAAGAGCGTACAAAAAAGGTGGGGCCACTCTAGCCCCACCCATTTAGCTTCTGCTCTGCTCTTTTATGCCAAGCGCATTGGCCGATTTTGCAATCAATACAATCCTTCGACGGAGAGATAACGTTCGCCGGTGTCGTAGCAGAAGGTGAGAACACGGGCATTCTCAGGTAGTTCGGGCAATTTCTTGGCAACCGCGGCCAACGAAGCACCGGAAGAGATGCCGATGAATATGCCTTCTTCCTTGCCCGCGCGTTGGGCCATTTCAAAGGCAGCATCCTTGCTCACGGTGATGGCGCCGTCGATGGCGTCGGTGTGCAGATTGGCGGGAATGAAGCCAGCGCCGATCCCTTGGATGGGATGGGGGCCAGGACCGCCACCGCTGATGACGGGTGAAGCGTCCGGCTCAACGGCAAAGACTTTCAAATTGGGCCACTTCTCCTTCAGCACTTCGGCACAACCGGTAATGTGTCCCCCGGTGCCCACGCCGGTAATAATATAATCGAGCCCCTCTGGAAAGTCGTTGATGATCTCTTGGGCCGTGGTCTTTTTGTGGATGTCGATGTTGGCCTGATTTTCAAATTGCTGGGGGATCCAGCTGTTGGGGGTCTCTTTCTGCAATTCTGCCGCCCGATCGATGGCACCTTTCATGCCTCCCTCGCGCGGGGTCAGATCAAAGGTGGCACCATAGGCAGCCATAATCTTGCGGCGCTCAACCGACATCGATTCAGGCATGACCAGAATCAATTTATAGCCCTTGACCGCGGCGGCCATGGCCAGACCAATGCCCGTGTTCCCCGAAGTCGGCTCGATGATCACGCTGTCGGGGTTGAGTTCACCCGCGGCTTCGGCAGCTTCGATCATGGCCAGACCGATGCGGTCTTTGATGCTGCCGCCGGGGTTGGCTCGTTCGAGCTTGATCCACACCTCGCGATTGGGATAGAGGCGGCTGAGCCGCACGTGGGGGGTGTTGCCAATGGTATCTAGGATACTGTCTGCACGCATAACATCTCTCTTTTCTTTGTAATGATTTGCTTTTTCGCAAGTTAATTGGATTGGCAATCGATAGCAGCGCCTGCCACAGTGCAGCATCTGCATAACCCTCGGCCTCGTTGCCAAGGGTGGGAAACCGGTGATGAATTGGATGGGGGAGACTAGATCCCGTTGACATCTGGGAAAAAGCGCCACTCACTTGGGCTTCTAACCGTGAGCAGCGATCTCAACCGCCCAATAGGCAGCACTGACGCGGCTGTGCTCGGTTAGGTCACATTTCACTTTTGCCGCTGCATGTAGCGAGTTGCTTGGCCAGAATTTGCAATGTCAACAGACGCTAGATCACAAAATCCAGCGGTAGTTTGTCATGCTGATTGCGGACTGTGATCCGGCTTTCGTGATAGATCAATGAGTAGGGTTGCACGCTCTTGGTGAGCCAAACGTTGCCGCCAATGACCGAGTGATGGCCGACGACTGTTTCGCCCCCGAGAATCGTGGCATTGGCATAGATGATCACCTCATCTTCAATGGTGGGGTGACGCTTGGTATCGGCCAAGTCTTTGGAAACCTGCAGTGCCCCCAACGTCACGCCTTGGTAGAGTTTGACATTGTCGCCGATGATCACCGTTGCGCCAATGACCAATCCGGTGCCGTGGTCGATAAAGAATGAGTGGCCAATTTGGGCACCGGGATGGATGTCGATCCCAGTTTTGCTGTGCGCATGTTCCGTCAACATGCGTGGCAACAGCGGCACACCTAATTTTACCAATTCATGGGCCAGGCGGTAAATGGCGATCGTGTAGAAACCGGGGTAGGTGGCGATGATCTCTTCCAGGCTGGTGGCCGCGGGATCGAAATCGAGCGTGGCCTGGGCATCGTCCATCAACAGGTCGTGCAGTTCGGGCAACGCGGCGAAGAACTGGTCGGTCACGGCGGCTGCATCCACATCGAGTGGCGTGAGCATGCGCTGCAACCGGTCGGCCAGATTGATGTATTGTACGGCAGCACTGCGCTGTTCGCGACAGTGAATGGGAAAGAGAAAATTGAAAAGCTCTTCGGCAAAGTGCTGCAATTCGACCTTGGCGGGCAGATCGCGATAGGCAGTTTTGGTCTGATTGTCCAGCTTGGCAAAGAGCTTGGTTAGGGATGGGTTTGCAGTTATCATAGCAATGATTATATCAAAAGTAAGTAGTTTTTTGGCAAATCACACGACAATTCCCGCTACAGTTTTTATAGCGTGTATCAATCATACCTAATTCTCGGATAGAATGCAACAGCAAGGAAAATAAAAATGCTCAGTGGAATTTTTGGCAATGCAACAGAAGCAAGCAAAGAGAGCGTCGAACAGGAAATCAATGCCGTTCTGGTGCCGGGCGAAGAGGTGACACAGGCCTATCGCCTCATCCGCGATCTCTATGTCTTTACCGACAGGCGGCTGATTCTCATTGACAAACAGGGGTTGACCGGCAAGAAGGTTGAGTATCACTCGATCCCCTATCGATCCATTACCCACTTTGCCGTCGAGACCAACGGACGTTTTGATCTCGATGCCGAATTGAAGATCTGGATCTCGGGTACCGACGTGCCCATTGCCAAAGAATTTCGCAAAAGCTCGAACATTCTCGATGTCCAACGCACGCTGGCGCACCATGTGTTGCGCTAGTTGTAGCCCACAGAACGGCGCAGCAGATGCAACCTAAAGCGGGGATGGACGCTTTCATTGGCGTGATTGCCGACACCCACGGATTGTTGCGCCCAGAGGCCGAGGCGGCGTTGCAGGGTGCGGATCTGATTATTCATGCTGGGGATGTGGGTAAAGCCGACATCTTGGTGGCGCTGCAGAAAATCGCCCCGCTCCAGGCCATTCGAGGCAATGTGGACAAGGGTGCTTGGGCAGATCAATTGCCCACGACGGCGGTGGTCACCCACGGAGATTATCTGCTCTATGTGCTCCACGACCGCAACGAACTGGATCTCACCCCTGCGGTCGCCGGCTTTCATGCCGTAATCAGCGGGCACTCCCATCAACCGGGGATCGAGGAACGCGCGGGCGTGCTCTATCTCAACCCAGGCAGCGCGGGTCCACGCCGCTTTAAACTGCCGGTGACAGTGGGGCGCATTGCAGTGGCTGCAGGCAAATTGCAGGCCGAGATCATCGAGTTGGATTGACCAGCACCAGAGCGGGTGAGCGCGCGGGGCTGCAACCTGATTTCACTCGTTTGCCACCCTTTCGCCCAACCGCTTCACGCGAATTCTACACCCAACCTTTGCACGGGCCAGTTGGCGGCAAGGTACCGCTGCAAGCGCGGGCCCCTGGCTCTTGAATAGCCCCACACGCCAATCGCTCTACCCAGCTCTTTTAGGCTTTGATTGCACCGCTGGCCAGCCCTTCGATAAAGAGGCGCATGGTAAACATAAAGAGGATCAGCAGTGGAATCGACGCCAACACATAGCCCGCAAACATGGGACCATACTGTTGCAGGCTGGCCCACTGGCTGCTAAAGCTCACCAATTTGAGCGAAATCGTCCACAGCTCTGGGTTGCGGAGCGTTACCGAAGGCCAGATGTAGTCGTTCCATGTGCTCAGCAGGGCGAGAATAGCCAAGGTGCCCAGAATTGGCTTGGCCATTGGCAGGGCGATGCGCTGATAGATGGTGAATTCGCCCGCGCCGTCAATGCGCGCCGATTCAAAGATCTCTTCGGGTTGCGAGGCAATGAAGCTGCGCAACACAAAGATTGCAAAGGCTTGCCCACCGGCGATATATGGCAGGATCAGCACCCAGTAGGTGTTGAGCAGCCCCAGATCTTTCACCAGCAGGAAGAGGGGAATCAATGTGAGCACACTGGGAATCATCAACAGGGCGATGATGGCGTAGAAGAGCAGATCGTGGCCGGGGAATCGGTGGCGGGCAAAGACATAGGCGGAGAGCGAAGCCAGAAAGATCGTTCCCACCGCGCTGACAACGCCCACAAAGATCGTGTTGAGCAACACCGGATAGAGCTGTCGCCAGGCGTCGGTGTAGTTGCCCCAATGCAAGGGCAGGGCAGGCCCCCAAAAGGTGCTGTAGAATTGGCTGTTATCTTTAAAAGAGGTAAAGAGCGTGAACAACAGCGGATAGAATGTAATGATGCCCAAAAAGATCAGCAACAGGTGCAAGGGCAGATCGTGACGAAAAATTTTTGAACGCATCGGTAGCGCAGTGCCTCACTCTGGAATATGTTCAGCATCGGGCTGAATATAACGCATGTTGATATAAGTCAGGGCAAAGATCACAATAAAGAGCGCGGTGCCCACGGCACAGGCATAGCCAAAACGCCCATCCTGAAAGGCTGCTTCGTACATCAACAGTCCCGGCACCATCGAAGAATAACCTGGGCCACCATTGGTCATGATCAGGATCAACACAAATGATTGCAGCGAGAAGATGATACTGAGGATCAACAGCAATTTGATCTGCCCCATGATGAGGCGCAAATCAATTGTCCAGAAGCGTCGGAAACCCGTGGCACCATCCACGGCTGCTGCATCTAACACTTCGCGCGAGATGTTTTGCAACCCCGCCAGATAGATCAGAAAGTTGATCCCCGCGATCCAGGGGAAGCCAACCAATGCCAGGCTCATCAACACGGTTCGATGATCGCCCAACCATTCGTTGGTCAAGAAGGCCAACCCCAAGTTGTTGAGCAGAACGTTGGCCAGCCCCACCGACGGCGTAAAGATAAATTGCCAGATTAAATAGGTCACCACATCGGGCACCACGAGCGGGATCACGAAGATCACACGGTACCAGTACTTCCAGCGATCACTCATCAGGTGAAAGACCAGTTCGGCAGCCAGCAAAGGTGTGGTTAACACGATGACGATTCGCGCCAAGGTGAGAATCAACATGTTGTTGATGCTGGACAACATCACACTGTTGGTGAAAAGACGTTCGAAATTACGCAGCCCCACCCACCGTTCCGGCCCAAAGCCGTCCCACTGATAAAACGAAAGCCGGACTGCTGTATACGCGGGATAGTACATAAAGATCAGCAAAAAGATGATCGTGGGCAGTAAGAAAAGATAGAGCGATCCCTTTTGCTGGATCAGCTGCCAGATTGGGCGCTGGAAGCGGCGAGTCGTCAACGGTCGCGCTGCGCTACTCTGGTTGAACTCTTGTTTGTGCATGAGCAGACAATTACCTGTTTTTCACATTAGCCAAGCACCAGCTGCCTGGAATTCACCAGCAATGGAGATTCCAGGCAGCTGGTACATCCCGGCGTAAATCAGGCCACACTTATTTTACCGCTGGCACTCAGGTTGGATTGCCTGATCACCTGCCGTGGTATTTACGCCATACTGTACTGGTCTATCAAGTACGAACGAGTCGCATCGGTGAAGGTTACGCGGTTGATGTGGCATCCGCGCTCGGACTCATCGCGATCCCACACACCTCGCGCTCACGACCCTCAGAACGGCCGACCTACTCGCTGCTGGGCGGATTCTCCCAATCCCACTCATTTTGGGCGGCCAAATCTTCCACCGTCGTCTGCATCAGTTCACCGACCTTGGCCATGTATTCTTCCATGGTTGTTTGGTCACCGATGAACTCCTGCAAGAAACGTTGATTTGCTTGCCCTTCTTCAATCGTCAACTCTAGAAAGCCCATGGTCTCCGTGTTGGACATGGACTGGATCAACTCCTGCATGGAAGGCAGTGGCGTCGTGCCTTCGATGGTGGGAATGAAGGAGCCGAGATCGTTGACCATTGGCCCGGCATTTTGCGGTGCCGTGAGGAATTTTAGAAAATCGACCGCGGCATCGAACTTCTCGGGGGTCATGCTATTATTGGCTTGCGCGGTGGGAATGCTGTATTGGAACGCCGCGGATGGGCCACCGATCATGGGTGCCGTAATGCCCGTGGCAAATTCGGTGGCGGCTTCATCAAAGGTGGGCACGGAGAAGGAGGCCCACTCGAATGTCACTTCTTCATTGTTCATGGTTTGGGGCACGGCCCAACTGCCATTCCAATACATGGCAACGTCCCCGTTGACAAACATGCGGAAGGTGTCGTCGATGTCCATGCTGAGCGTGCCGGGCACCCAATACGCTGACCATTCTTTGAAGAGGCGGTAGGTCTCTTGATAGCGTGGATCGCTGGTCTCCCAGTTGCCCACGGCATAGTTGCGAGCCCGGGCATAGGGGCTGAGTCGGAATTGATTGTCATCGACATTCATTGCGTCGAACTGGTCGCCATATAGCTGGCTCGCGCCAACACGGTGCCACCAGCTCCAAATGAATGCACTCGGCCCCATGGGAAAGGCAAAGGCTTCCATGCCAGCATCTTTGAGCGCCTGGTGCGCGGCAATGAAGTCGGACCAGGTCTGGGGCGGGCTCTCTGGGTCGAGGCCAGCTTCGGCAAACATCTCTTTGTTGTAGAAAATCGCCGTCCCCACATAATCACCATTGACCTGATACCAGTTGCCGTCGGAGGCCTGCACATACTCCATGACAAAACCGGCAAAGACATCTTGCCAGCGATCGTGGCCCGGTTCGCCAGCCGCGACATAGGGATTGCTCTCGGCCAGCTTCTCGGTCAACGGCTCGAACATACCGCGAGGCAGTTGATCGTTCACCTGCCCAGCTTGCAGCCAGACAATGTCTGGCAACTGTTCGCCCGCAGCTTGGGTGCGTACCCAGGTGATATAGTCACTGCCGGGTGCCAATGGGGGAATCAGCGTGATCTTGATGTTCGGGTGCAACCGCTCATATTCAGCAACAATGCGGTTCAGATAGCGGGGTGGATTGGGCGTGTTGGCGGTTGGTTCAATGGGGGTATACGCCTGTGCATAGAAGGTGATCTCGCCTTCATAGGCCAACTCGGGCACGTCACTGTACTCGATGCCTTCCGCTTCGGCGGCAAGCGGAGGCAATTCACTCGACAGCTCGAATTCTACCACTTCTTCAGCTTCTTCAGTCTCTGCGGCAGCGTCTTCTGCCGCGTCTTCTTCTGTCGTCGCGCCCTCTTCCGCTGGGGCAGAAGATGTATCGGAAGAGGTCGCGGGGGCCGGGGGTTGCGGGCCGGCACACGCGACAATCAGCGCCAAACTCACAACAATGGCAAGTAGGGTTGCAGATAGACGGTGTATAGTCATGGTTACGCTCCTTCTCTGATATATGCTTGTGATAAATTGCGAACAGAAATTGGATAATCTTAACCACAACATTCTGTTATGTCAATTGGCAGAAAAATGCAGCTGCCAGGGCGAGGGCACCCCTTGCACCTGGTATTGTTGCACTCGCGATCTCTCTGGCGTATACTTTGCCCAGAATCTGTCGTTGCTCTGCTGCAAACATCTACTGGATATTGTTGGATCTATGCTAACCATTGGCCAACTCGCCAAACGAACAGGCTTGCGCACCTCTGCCCTGCGCTATTATGAAGAACAGGGGCTATTGCAACCCACTGAGCGCACGGCCGCGGGCTATCGGCTCTATGATGAGCGCGCGGAACAGAGACTGCGCTTCATTGGTCGGGCACAACGGCTTGGCTTTGCACTCGCCGATATTGAACATCTGCTACAGGGGCTGGAGGGAGATGCACTCTCGCTGCAAGATGTTTCAGAGCTTGCGGGGCAACGGTATTTGGCGCTGGAACAACAGATCACAGATCTGCTGATTCAACGTCATGAACTGGGTCTCTTTTTACAGGATCTCCATCGCCGTGCCCGGCAGCACAGCGATGACACCTCGGCCAATCCCATATTGAGCGAACTGGTCACCCATATTTGCAGCAACCCCAATGCACAGGCCACCACAACGCTGCTCAGTTGGCTGTTGCGCCAAACGGGCTGCGTGTTGGCCACCCACGAGGCACAGTCGTT
Organism: Caldilineaceae bacterium; assembly: GCA_965228585.1. Lineage (GTDB taxonomy): Bacteria > Chloroflexota > Anaerolineae > Caldilineales > Caldilineaceae > JAHBVH01. The sequence goes on along the minus strand of CBDDHX010000001.1, from coordinate 726,053 downwards.
GATGCGCCAGCTTCGGGGCCGCCACGTTCACATCTGGCGAGACGACGCGAGCTATCAGATTTTGGTCATTGATGACGATCCGGCAACGGGAGAGGCGCTGGCCGCGCTGGCCCAACTGGAAGCTGACTGCCAGGTCCACAACCACCAACAGCAGGCCCCCCACTTTTCACACAACGATGAGGGCTACCTGCTTACGGCGCACGGCCCAAGCGCCTTCGTCTTTGCCCGCCTCTTTCTGAGCCTTTCTGAAAGCAGCGGTTGACACAACCAACCTGCTGCTACCCCGCTATCTTCTGCCCCAGGAATTACCTAAAGTGGGCTCTGTTTGAAAACGGTAGTTCCGGCAAGAGGGAAACCTACCGTTTTCAAGCCAACCGCACCCGAAAGTGGGCTCTGTTTGAAAACAGTAGTTCCGGCAAGCGGGAAACCTACCGTTTTCAAGCCAACCGCACTGTAGCTACTTTTCTACAGCACTGTGTTTCTACAGCACTGTGGTTCTACAGCACTGTGTTTCTACAGCGTTGCACGCGGCACGCATGGGAAAGCAGAGCCAACTTTGCGCTTGCACCGCCAACAGCGGGTCGAGCTGTGAGAGTTGGTGTAGAGAATGTCAAGCGCGCGAACAAACTGGAATTGGGCGATAGTGAAATGCGTAAAGAAGAAAATGGGGAAAAAGAAGGCTCCGCAGTAACGTGTGGGCAGTGGGTGCGAACCTGCCTAAGCAGGTGGGTGCCGATTGGACGCTTCAGTCTTGCCGTAAAGGCTATCACATCCACGCCACGTTACCGTGCTCCCTTTTGTGAAGTGTTGGCTCGCCCCGTGTGCTACCCGTTCACGAAAACTGCAGAGCTGCGCTCAGTATAGCATACACACCTGAATGCAACAAGTGATACCGCCCTCAGGCCGGAACAGTTGCCGTCAACCGGATGATGTAAATCTGCTGCCATTGCTCCTGCAAAAGTGTCCACTGTTGATAGAGGGCAAGTGATTGCACCGCGGCGGTGGGACTCGCGAGATCCAGCTGCTGGCAACGCAATTCCACGGCAAAATCTGCCGGGGAACGCCCCGCCCGCTCAATGCGATCTTGCAAATTTTCCAGCCCATGAATCACCGCGTAAAGTTCACACTCCGCGGCGGACGCGAGGGTGGGGCCATCTTCCGCAATCAGATCCGCGGCCGTGCCGGCGGTGCTATCGCTCTTTCCGTCTTGCAACCGCAACAGCTGCCACTGCCAATGCAGTGAATCTGCCGCCCCCGTTGTTCCAGCCGCGGCCGCGGGCTGGTCCAGCGGGTCGGCTGCTGGGTCACCGCTCTGCGTCCAGCCCCAAACGTTTAGTGCGAATTCCGCGGGTGAAGCAAGTACGGTCTGATAGAATTTATGCACATCCCGAAAGTTGCGGCTGAAGCGGGCGGGCGGGAGATCCTGCCGCGTCTGCCGTCCATAGCCTTTGCTGCTGAGCCGTTCATCTAAAATGGCCACCACACCGCTGTCATTGCCCCGTCGGATCAGGCGGCCAAAACCTTGCTTCAGCGCCAGGTTCATCAGCGGCAACATATAGTCACCAAAGCTGCTGCTGCCGCTCTCATCCAGCACCTTCATGCGGGCACCGTGCAACGGATCTTTGGGCGTGGGAAAGGGCATCTTGTCAAGCACGACGAGGCTGAGATCATCTCCGGGAATATCAACCCCTTCCCAAAAAGAGCGCGTGGCCAGCAACACACTGTGATCGGTTGCCTTGAACCAGCTGAGCAAGGTATCGCGCGGGGCATCACCCTGGGCACGCAAGGGCCAGACTGTCTGCTGTTCGCTCGTGCGCAGCCGCTCTTTCACCTGTTGCAACCCACTCCAGCTGGTAAAGAGACAGAGTGCCCGGCCCCGGCTCACCTGCAACAGCCGTTCAATCTCCCCGGCCACCTTGCCATAATAGGGATCGGGATTGCGATAGTCATAGGCGGGCAGTTGGGGTTGATAGAGCAGCGCCTGGTTCGGGTAATCAAAGACCGCGGGCAGGATCTCTTCTTCGCCCGCGGCTTCAATGCCACAACGCTTTTTGAAATGATCAAAGTTGCCATTGGTGGCCAATGTTGCGCTGGTGCAGATTACCGTCCGTGCCAGTGGCTCGCCATCGACCTCTGCCTGAAAAAGGAACTGGCTCAGGTGCGTTGCCGGATCGATCGGCGCGGCGTGTAGCTCCAGCGAAACGTGACGGCGGTCAAAGATGCGCACGGCGTAGCGTACCATGGTCTCGTTGCGGCTGCTCACGCCAATGGTCAAGAGTTTGGTGGCGGCGCTGCTCAACGCTTCAATCAGTAGATCATAGGCGCGCCGCTGTTCCCCCACCTCTTCATCGGCACCACCCTTTTGCCGTTTCTGCGGCGCGGGGTAACCTTCCCGTTGTTCCGCCGCGGCTTGATTGTTGTAGGGATGGTTGGCTCGCAGTTTCTGCGCCAGGCCATTTAAGCCTCGGCTCAACTTTTTCATCTCTTCCAGTTCGCCATCAATGCGAAAGGCATTGTCACGGTTGAGCCGGGCGACCTCTTGAAAGGCCAGGGTATTCTGGAACCGCCACTCGTCAATCTCCGATTCATCGAGATGATCACGCAGATCGGTGCGGCTGAGCAGCTGTTCTACGGTGTAGTCAGTTACGCTTGTCTCGAAGACAGCGGTTGCCGTCTGTTCCAGCCCATGTGCCTCATCAACAACATAGATGGTGGCGGGAGGTAGCAGCCGTTCGCCAGCCCAGCCCAGCTCCAGGGCATTGAGCAGCAGATGGTGGTTGGTGATCAGGATCTGCGCGTTGGCGGCTTCATCGCGCATGTGGTTGATCCAGCAGTCATCAAAATGGAAGCGACAATCGTCATGCAGACAATCATCTGGATAGCTGACGAGCCGCGGGCGCAGATCGCTGTCGAGTAGAAAAGGCAGATCATCCACATCCCCCGTTGCGGTCTCTTTCAGCCAGTCATGCAGAAACTTGATCTGCTCATGCTCCCGATCATAGAGCGCAATTTGCTGTTGCGCCGCCGCCTCCTTCTCCCACTTATAGTTGCAAACAAAGTTACTGCGTCCCTTCACCACCACGGCGCTAATGGGCCGCCCCAACACGGTGCGCAAAAAGGGAATATCTTTGTAATAGAGCTGGCTTTGGAGGGACTTGTTGGCCGTGGCCACAACCACTGTTTTGCCACTCAGGATCGCTGGCAACAGATAGGCAATCGATTTTCCGGTGCCGGTCGGGGCTTCAATGAGCGCGTGCTCCTGTGCCAGAATGGCGCGTTTGACCGCCTCGGCCATTGCCAACTGGCTGGGACGCAATTCATAGCCGTCCAATGCAGCGGCCAAGGGACCATCCATCCCAAAGAAAGTAGCCATCTCGGTGGTGGAGAGTGGCGAATCGGCCAACTCGCCATCGACAGCGTCGGCCCCAGCGGCATCAGGATCCAGTCCACGCGCCACGGCGTCATCCTGGTCGACCAGCTGATACTCTTTTTCGCTAAAGTCAGTCATGGGAGTCATCTCGGAGAATCAGCCTCAGTGGCAAGATGCCAATTCGTGAGGTAGTTGTACAAGCGGAACAATCATGCAGGTGAAACGCCGCGCAATGTAAATGGCAGACTAGTTTTGTTGGGCGTAAATACCACGGCGGTAAACAAGCCCAAGCTACTCCAGTGAAATGGGTCAGTTTGCCATGGGCTTTTTTACGCCGGGATCTACTAGCTACATTTCACTCTTCGATTTCACTCTTCGTAAGTTGCGGTGGTACGGGTCTTCCTGGAAGGGGTTCAGACGGTGTTGCGATATGCGAACTTATTGTGACCCCTTCCAGGAAGATGTTGCCGCGCTTCATGCAGCGGCAAAAGTGATACGTGACTAGAATGGCAGACACAATTCGAACCTCTGCGCCTGGTTGGCATAGATATTTATATGTACAAATATATGTACGAAATTGTGCACATTCATCAATTACAGAGTCCCGATCATCGGTTATATTGCTGGCAGATCTCTACGTGGGCTCTTCTGCGCCACCGGATGCAGATTTCGTGGTGGCGCACTGCCATTTGCGCACTGTATTTGCCCGGTTACTGCGCCATCCCGAAGTGCTAGCAAGTCTAGCACAGATGTGCGCATCGAGCAAACCATTTCTGGAAACAGAGACTTGCGCCCATGTTGGCGCACCCCAAAGAGACCAGCGCCAACAAAAGCGGCCCAAAAAGAGAAACCGCCGCAATCAGCGTCACTTCCTCATCAACTTGCCCACAAATCCTGGCTACATTTGTAAGAAAGCTGCAAGGTGGTCATTCCGCTTTTTGCAGTATACTAAAACAGCTGTTTTGTAGGACATTTGATGTACGCGATTATATAAGAGAAGCTGATGTCGTTTTCTTCCACTGCCAATAGAACAGAGCCCTTTCACGACTGCACCCACTGAGAGAACAGGCGTTTATTTCCTGACATTGAACTTCACTTCTCTTTTGAGCCAAACACGCCCGCCTGCCCACGGAAAAATTGCAAAAGAGTCCAAAGCCCAATGGATGTTGCCCAACACAACGGGCTTTACAAATCGTAAAGAAGTACATTGCAGCACGAAAGCTAACGAAAACGAAATTTCACCAACTTCTCTCGGTAAGCCAAGATTGGCGGGCCAGAGAAAAGGAGTAACGAGAACCATGAAAGTCGGTATACTGGCTGGTGGCAAAGGCACGCGGCTCGCAGAAGAGACCGTAGTCAAGCCAAAGCCAATGGTCGAAATCGGTGGACATCCGATTCTCTGGCACATCATGCGGCACTATGCCCACTTTGGCCACAATGAATTTGCGATTGCCCTTGGCTATAAAGGTGAAGTAATCAAGCGCTACATGGTTGATTATGCATCACTTAACAGTAATTTGACAGTTAATTTGCGCACGGGGCAGGTTAGTATGAATGGCGGCTTCAAGCCCGATTGGACGGTCGACCTGATCGACACCGGCATGGAGACTGGCACGGGGGGACGTATCAAGCGCCTCAAGCCGCTGATGGGCAACGAGACATTTCTCATTACCTGGGGTGATGGGGTAGCCGATGTTGATCTGAACGAGCTGATCGCTTTTCACCGCTCCCACGGCAAGCTGGCGACGCTAACGGCTGTTCGACCACCGGCTCGTTATGGCCATCTCACCTTTGAGGGCGATCAGGTCACTGAATTTGCCGAAAAGCCCCAGATCGGTGAAGGCTGGATCAACGGTGCGTTCTTTGTTTTGGAGCCAGAGGTCTTTGATTACATTGACAACGACAGCATCATGTTCGAGCAAGAGCCGTTGCGCAATCTGGCCAAAGATGGTCAGCTGATGGCTTATCGCCACACATCGTTCTGGCAATGCATGGACACCCTGCGCGAAAAACATATTTTGGAACAACTTTGGCAGAGCCCCAACCCACCGTGGAAAATTTGGAAGGATTAAACGAATGCGAGTACTTGTAACCGGCCACAACGGCTATGTTGGCACCATCATGACCCCCATGTTGCTGGCAGCTGGCCACGAAGTTGTTGGCCTCGACACCAATTTTTACCGGGCTTCCACCTTTGGCGAAGAGCCGGACTTTGGGATCGATGAGGTTGAAAAAGATATCCGCGATATCACCGTCGACGATCTGCGTGGGTTTGAAGCGGTGATCCATCTGGCGGGGCTTTCCAACGATCCGCTGGGTGACATCAATCCGTCGCTCACCTTCGACATCAACCATGCAGCATCGGTGCAGATGGCGCGGACGGCCAAAGCGGCAGGGGTGGAGCGCTTCATCTTCTCCTCCTCTTGCAGCAATTATGGCGCTGGGGGCGATGCGTTGCTCGATGAAAATTCTCCGTTTAATCCAGTGACACCCTATGGCATTTCCAAAGTCAATGTCGAGCGGGACGTTGCTCCCCTGGCCGATGACAATTTCACGCCAACCTTTTTGCGCAGCGCCACGGCCTATGGCGTTTCGCCCCGCCTGCGTTTTGATCTAGCGGTTAACAATTTGGTGGCGTGGGCATTCACGACCGGGCTGGTCTATCTGAAAAGTGACGGCACGGCCTGGCGTCCCTTTGTGCACATCGAAGATATGTCACGGGCCTTTTTGGCGGTTCTGCAAGCCCCCCGGGAAAAAGTTCACAACGAAGCGTTTAACGTGGGTCGCCCGGAAGAGAACTATCGGGTGCGCGACGTTGCCCAGATTGTCGTGGAGACGGTGCCCAACAGTCGAGTCGAATTTGCCGAAGGCGCCGAGCCCGACACCCGTTGCTATCGGGTTGACAGCAGCAAAATTGCCACTACCTTGCCCGATTTTCAGCCCCAGTGGACCGTTCGCAAGGGCGCGCAGGAACTCTATGCGGTCTATCAGCAGATTGGGCTGAAGCTGGACGATTTCGAGGGCCCACGCTACCGCCGCATCAGCCAGATTCAGACGCTGATCGAGAGTGGACGGCTCGATACCAACTTCCGCTGGACAGAACCAACGTACGCGTAACCCTGTGTGGACGCTTTGGCCACACCTTTGAAACTATCCTGGAATCCTATGATCTATCGAACAGAAAAACAGTGTCGCGCTTGTGGTGCCGATCACCTGCAGACGATTCTGCCCTTTGGCGAAACACCTTTGGCCGATCGTCTGCTCACGAACGAGCAGCTCCAGAAACCCGAACTAAAGGCACCGCTCACGCTAGCCTTTTGCCCCGACTGCGCATTGGTGCAGATCCTGGAAACCGTTGATCCCGAGATTCTTTTTTACGCCGAATACCCCTACTTCTCCTCGGTCTCCCCATCGCTCATGCACCACTTCCGCACGAGCGCCGAAGCGATCATGGCGCAACGCAATCTCGATGGAGAGAGCTTGGTCATCGAAGCGGCGAGCAACGACGGGTATATGTTGAAGAACTTCATGGAGCAGGGTATTCCCGTGCTGGGCATCGATCCAGCCAAAGCGCCAGCCGAAGCCGCACGCAAGGCCGGTGTCCCCACCCTGATCACCTTCTTTAGCCAAACGTTGGCCACAGAGCTAGCGGCAGAAGGCAAGCGGGCCGATCTCTTTCTGGCCAACAACGTGCTGGCGCACGTGCCCGATCTCAACGGCTTTGTCGCCGGCATCAAGCGCATTCTCAAAGCGGATGGCATGGCGGTCATCGAGGCCCCCTACGTTGTGGATCTGGTCGATCATTGTGAGTTTGACACGATCTATCATCAGCACCTTTGCTATTTCTCGGTTACCGCGCTGGATCGACTCTTTCGCCGCCACGGCCTCTACCTGAACAATGTTCAGCAAGTTGCCATTCACGGGGGCTCTTTGCGGCTCTTTATTGAGCCGACCGAAAACGTGCAATCCACGGTCACCGAGCTGATTGAGATGGAACAGCGACGCAAGGTCGATCAGATCGACTATTTTCTAGATTTTGCCGATCGTGTGCGTCAGCTCAAGGAATCGCTGTTGCACATTCTGGACGATGTGAAGCGTGAGGGGCGCAAGGTCGTTGGCTATGGCGCCGCGGCCAAGGCGACAACGCTGCTGCACTACTGTGGGATCGACAAGGCACATCTGGATTATGTGGTCGATCTCAATCAGTTTAAACAGGGACGCTACATGGGGGGCAATCATTTTCCCATCCTGCCGCCCACCCAGCTGATCCAGGATCAGCCCGATTATGTGCTGGTGTTGGCCTGGAACTTTGCACGCGAGATCATGCAGCAACAAGAAGCGTACCGGCAACAGGGTGGCAAATTTATTGTGCCGATTCCCAAGCCAGAGATTGTAGGGTGACCGGCGCATGAAAAGAACAACCTGTCCGACCTGTGGCTCCACGGCATTGCAGCCGTTCTACACCGTTACCGACGTACCGGTTCACAGCGTCTTGCTGCTGGAAAGCCGTGCCGCGGCCACCGATTTCCCCACGGGCGACATTACACTGGCTGTCTGTCATCGCTGTGGCTTCATTAGCAACATTGCGTTCGACGGCTCCGTGCAAGCATATTCAGCGCCCTATGAAGGCACCCAAAGCTATTCCCCCACCTTTCGGGCTTTTCACAAGCAGCTGGCCGAGCAACTCATTGAACGCTATGACCTGCGTGGCAAGGAGATCATCGAAATTGGCTGTGGCCAAGGCGAGTTCCTGATCCTGCTCTGTGAATTGGGCGGGAATCAAGGCATTGGTTTTGATCCGGCCTATGACAATCGACTGCCAGAGGGAATGGCAAGTGACCGTGTACAGTTTATTGCCGACTTCTATTCGGAAGAGTACACGAGCTATCACGCCGACTTTGTCTGCTGCAAAATGACGCTGGAGCACATCCCCGATACAGCTGCATTTGTGCGCCGGGTGCGGCGGTCGATTGGCAATCGGTTGTCGACCAAGGTTTTCTTTCAGGTGCCAAATGCGCGCTATGTATTGCAAGACCGGGCCTTTTGGGATGTCTACTATGAACATTGCTCCTACTTTGATGCAAATTCGCTGACCTATCTCTTTGAGCACTGTGGCTTTCACGTGTTGGAAACACGCACCGAGTACGATGACCAATACCTGGTGATCGAAGCAATTCCGGTTGCCGGCCAACCCACGGAAAGCCGCTTTTCGCCCACAGCCGTACAGGGGCTGCTTGATGAAGTGAATGCATTCCGCATTGACTGTGAAAGCCGCTTTACCGCCTGGGATCAATGGCTGCACGAGATGGATGCGGCGGGCAAACGGGTGGTGATTTGGGGCGGCGGGTCCAAAGGCGTGGCTTTTCTGACGGCGCTACAACGACACGCTGCCATCGGCTATGCGGTGGATATCAACCCGAACAAGCATGGCACCTTCATGGCGGGCACGGGTCATGAGATCGTGGGGCCAAAGAACCTGGCGACCTATCGCCCAGACGCGGTGATCGTAATGAATCCCATCTACTGCAATGAGATTAAACAGGAGTTGGCTACATTGGGCGTGCGGGCCGAACTTCTCACCATCGATCAGGATCTGTCGAGCCGCGAGATTGCAGCAGCGATCGCCACGGTGGGCGCTCAGGCAGCCTAGTTGGCTTCGACATACACGAGAATGTACACGAGAATCTATACAGAGCCTGATTACTTTTGCTTTATTGATTGACAACTTTCAAATCTTCGTCACATCAGGAATTATCGTTTTAGGAGAACAAGTCATGCAGACAGTCATTGTCGGTTCCAAGCAGACTCAACAAACTCCACGAGCACAACGTTTACAGTCCGTTTCTGGCATGAACCAGTCGGGCACAGACAGAACACCCGACTACACTGCTGACTCTGATTTGTCTGTTGAAGGGCTTGTATTGACGCAGGCTCGTCCTCTCTATTATGCAATGAAACGCACGGTAGATGTGGTGCTGTCGTTGCTGGCACTGCTGCTAATTTGGCCACTCATGTTGACGCTCATCATTTGCATCAAGCTGGATTCGCCCGGTTCGGCCTTCTTTTCGCAAACCCGAGTGGGGGTACGGCGGCAGCGAATTGGCCGCAAAGTGTACTGGGAGCGTACCGAATTTACGTGCTACAAATTTCGCAGCATGCGAGCCGATGCCGACGAGGCTCTGCACCGCAAATTTGTTGAAGCCTACATTGCGGGGGACGATGCCCGCATGGCTTCCGTCCAGCCCAATAAAGAGGGCAAAACCAAATACAAATTGAATGGCGATCCGAGAATTACCAAGATCGGCCATTTTTTGCGCAAGACCAGTCTCGACGAATTGCCCCAGCTTTGGAATGTGCTGAAAGGCGAACTGAGCCTGGTGGGGCCGCGCCCAGCCATTCCTTATGAACTAGAGAATTATTCGGCCTGGCACATGCGCCGTTTTGAAGCCATTCAAGGCATGACCGGTCTTTGGCAGGTGGAGGGGCGTGGGGAACTGGACTTTAATGATATGGTTCGGCTAGATGTGAAATACACAGAGACACAATCGTTTTGGCTGGATCTGAAAATTCTGCTGGGTACGATCCCGGCTGTCGTCATGAATCGAGGAGCACAATAGATGCAGACGTTGAAGGTTGGCGCGGTAGGATATGGCTATTGGGGGCCAAACCTCATTCGCAACTTCATTGAGTTACCGGGTTCAAATCTCCATGCCGTGGCGGATCTGGATCCACAGCGTTTACAACATGTCCAAGAACGCTACCCACAGATCCAGCTGGCCACTACAGACTACAGAGCGTTGTTTAATGCGGGGCTCGATGCGGTTGTCGTGGCCACGCCCCCGCACACCCATTATCGGATCGTGCGGGATTGTCTGGAACATGGTCTGCATGTGTTGGTGGAGAAACCTTTGACGCTCGATAGCAGTGAAGGCTGTGAGCTGATCCGGATTGCCGAAGCCCACAATCGGGTGCTCATGGTTGGCCACACCTTTGAGTACAATTCGGCCGTCCGCGTGTTGAAAGCAATGATCGACAGCGGTGAGTTGGGCGAAATCCAGTACATCGATGCCGTGCGGGTGAGCCTGGGTCTCTTTAATTCTCATCTGAATGTCATCTGGGATCTGGCCCCCCACGATATTTCGATTCTGCTGCATCTGTTGGGCGAATTACCCACCACCGTTGCCGCGCAGGGAACAGCCTGTGTGCAAGAGGGGATCGAAGATGTCGCCTACATGACGATGCGCTTTCCCAACAATGTGTTGGCCCACATCCGCATGAGCTGGCTCGACCCGTGCAAGACCCGCCGCATCACCGTCGTGGGCAGCAAAAAGATGGTTATCTATGACGATGTCGAACCGCAAGAGAAGATCAAAGTCTACGACAAAGGCGTCAAGGCCATTCGCCACACCGATACCTATGGCGAGTTTAACTTTGCCTATCACTATGGCGATATTGTAAGCCCATATATTCGCTTCGAAGAGCCGCTGCGTCAGGAATGCGCGCACTTTTTGGAGTGCATCAACGAGGGCAAACAGCCCTTGACCGATGGGTACAACGGCTTGCGCGTGGTGGAAATTGTGGAAGCGGCCCAACGCTCACTTGCCAGTGGGGGCGGTCTCTACGAGTTTCAGCCGCACTTTTCCATGAACGGACACAGACACGCCCAGACCGACACAGCAGGCGTGACAGCGGGCGTGGCCGAACATACCGCGGTCGGCAAGATGGCCAATGGTTCCGTCAATGGCCTTTCGACAAGCGAAGCTAGATAAACGAGCGAAGATGAATATTCCTTTTGTAGATCTACAATCACAATATCGTGCCATTGCCCCGGCGGTCAACGCGGCAATTGGCGAGGTCTTGGAGAATACCGATTTTATTCTTGGACACGCGGTTGCGCAATTCGAGGCTGAATTTGCCGCCTATTGTGGTGCCAATGCAGCCGTTGGCGTCGATTCTGGTTACTCGGCCCTGGAACTGATTCTGCGGGCCTATGAGATCGGCGCGGGCGATGAGGTCATCACCGCGGCCAACACCTTTGTTGCCACCGCCTTTGCCATCTCCACCTGTGGTGCCACACCCGTCCTGGTCGATGCTGATCCGGTGACCTATAATCTGGACCCAACCAAGCTCGAGGCAGCGATCACACCGCGCACCAAGGCGATCATGCCGGTGCATCTTTATGGGCAGCCCGCGGATATGGATCCGATTCTGGCGGTTGCGCGCAAACATGGCCTGAAGGTCATTGAAGACGCGGCGCAAGGCCACGGTGCCTTTTACAAAGGACGTCGGGTTGGCAGCTTGGGTGACGCTGCAGCATTTAGCTTTTACCCCGGCAAAAACTTGGGCGCTTATGGGGATGGTGGGGCCTGTGTCACCAACGATGAAGCGCTGGCAGAGCGGCTGCGTCTGTTGCGCAACCTGGGACAGCGAGTCAAGTATGAACATGAGATCAAAGGCTTCAACCGGCGACTCGATACGATGCAGGCTGCCATTCTACGGGTAAAGCTGGCCCACCTGGATGGCTGGAACCACGAGCGGCGGCGGGCAGCCGCGGAATATACCCGGCTGCTACAGGAGTTGCCGGTTGTGACGCCAGCCAGTGCAGCAGCGGTGGAGCCGGTCTACCATCTCTATGTGATCCAGACAGACGAACGGGAAGCGCTGCAAAAACAATTGGGCGATGCTGGCGTTGCAACAGGCATGCACTATCCAAAGCCAATTCATCTGCAACCGGCCTATCGGGAGCTAGGCTATCAGCTCGGGGATTTCCCAGTAGCGGAAGCATTGGCAGAGAAGCTACTCTCATTGCCCATCTTCCCCGAATTGACGAACGCGGCGGTCGCGTATATAACAGAGCAGATGCGCACCGCGCTCGTTGCACGCACAGCAGTGGGCGTAGCTGTTCTGTAGATTGCCAGTGCGCCGGAACGATGCTCTAGCCATGAACATGTACAGCAAGATTGCGCAGGTAAAGCTGACTGTATCAGTACTACAACGAGAGACGGGCTGGACCTTTGGGTCGCTTCCCAAGGTCTCGTTGTGGCATCGGGTGGTCGCCGTGAATGGGAGAAAATCGACAGCCAACAATGGCTGGCCGAACAATGGCGACCAAAGCGATCGAACGAAGCAGTCAGACAAAGCAAAACAGATGAGATGCTGAGGTTACACAAACATGGTTAAGATCGTAGCGTCACCCCACATCGACGGCATCAAGTTGGTTCACTTGCAAACCTTTGCCGACGAGCGTGGTCGATTCTCGGAATATTTCCGCACCGAGTGGTTTCCAGAGCGCAGTTGGGAAACGATTCAAATGAATCGGAGTGACAGCAAAAAAAATGTGCTCCGCGGGTTACACTTTCATTTCAATCAGGCCGATTACTGGTGTCCCGTGGCTGGTTCTTTTCAGGTGGGCCTGGCCGATCTGCGTCGCTCTTCTTCCACCTATGGCGCCAGCACCGTGCTCGAAATCGGTGCAGAGAATCAGGTCGGGATCTTCATCCCGCCGGGGGTGGCTCATGGCTTTGCTGCGCTGACCGATGCAACACTCGTCTATGTGGTTGATCAATATTACAACGCCGCCGACGAATTTGGTGTGCTTTGGAATGATCCTGCGCTGGCACTCGACTGGCAGGTGAGCGAGCCCATTCTATCCGCACGCGACCAACAGAACCCGGTTTTATCAGCCATACCACTTGCCGATATGCCTCGATAGCTAGTAGTATGTGTTCAGCAATTTGTAAGCGCCACCTCAATCGGCTGGCGCAGGTCGAGCGTTGAATCAAGGGTTGGGCATGGCATTTTTGCTGGCTCCGACCGTTGTTTCAGAGAGCTGATCGGCCGCGACAGAAGCTGTCGTTGGTCAGAAGAGAGAACCATTCGGATCAGCCGAGCTTGGTACAGATGATGCGGAGGTATATGCGGCCCGGAATCGGGTAGACCGAAAGGTAACACCGCGCCCATCTCCGCCCAACCCAATGAGCAACCGACACTGAATCCAACTATTGCAATGCTAGACGGCGGCGACTCTGTTTGTTGACACGCGAAACATCCGTGCACAAGCGCAATGGCCAAAGTTTGCATTGTTACCATTGATGAGAAGCTGGCGTGGAACTTAAAACCTACCTTGATATTTTTTGGCGCAGAGCTTGGCTGATTATTCTCGTTGTGCTGCTATGTATCGGTGCGGCCGCGGCTGCCACCTATCTAGCGACACCAACCTATGTTTCGTCAACCATTCTGCGTATTACGACGATTGGCGCCAATGGCGGCAACGGACGGCCCGACATCAACTACACGGAACGGTTGATGAATACCTACGCACGAATTGCAACTGGTCGCCAGCTCTACACAGAGTTGTCGCAACAGTTTGAATGGTCGACTCGACCACAAATTGTGGTCGATACGATTCCCAACACAGAGCTGATGACCATTCGTGTGACGGCAGATGATCCCGTGCTGGCCAGCAACGTGGCCAATGCCACGGCACGCATCATTATCGAGAGCAGCCTGGATCAGTTCTCTGGGGGGAGCCAGAGCCGGCTAGAGATTCTCAGCCGGCAGTTGACACAGATCGAGGAAGAGTTGATCCAGGCCCGGGAGCAGTATGACGCACTGGTTCTCACCGTCCCCAGTGATCAGACGAATCTGGACGCGGCTCGACAATCGATCGATCTAAAAGAGCGCACCTATGCCACGTTGCTGGAGCAGTATGAGGCAGCACGGGTCGATGATGCGTTGCGGGCCAACTCGATTTACGTTGTGGAACCGGCGTATACACCGAGTGGTTCCGCTTCGCCGCGCGCCGAAGTGAATCTCGTGCTCGGCCTGATGGTGGGGCTGTTGGCGGGGGCCACGGCCGCGCTGCTGCGTGAAAACTTGGACACGCGGCTCCACACCCGACAGCAGATTGAAGCCCTCGCCAACGTACCAATCATTGGCGAAATTCCACGGGTACGCGAACCATTGCCACTGCTCCATGCGCCAGCTGCTTCGGATGAGCAGATCGAAGCCTTTCGGCGCTTGCGCATCAACCTGCTGCGCACGAAGGAGGAAGAGAGATCGCAAACGATCCTTGTCTCCAGTGCCGACCCGGGTGCGGGCAAATCCAGCATGGCAGCCAATTTAGCCATTACCATGGCCCAAACGGGACGGCGGATCTGCCTGCTTGATTGCAACCTGCACCACCCAGAGCAACACCAACTCTTTGATGTTGCCCAGAGTGGTGGGTTAACTGACATGCTCTTGGGACAGGCGACTGTTTCCGGTGTGTTGAAAGAGACGACGTTCCCCACGCTGCAGCTGATTACGGCTGGCCCAAAGCTAACCGATCTCACGCCCCACCTGTCGAAGCCGGGAATGATTCCCAAGGGGTTGGCCGATCAATTGAGCCAAGGCCCCGAGTTGTTGGGCTCGTCCAGCATGGTCGGGATCCTTAAACAGTTGCAACAGCAATTTGACGCCGTGATTCTGGATACACCAGCGCTGCTGGCAGCTTCTGATGCACTGGTGTTGGTGCCAATGACCGATCTGGTTGCGCTGGTGGTGAAACGGGGTCGCTCCAAACGCAACGCCGTTCGTTCGGCCCATCAGCAGCTCACAACCACTGGGGCAAAGTCCATTCAGTTGGTCATCAATTGGGCCTAGCAGCCAGCCGCATTTTCATTGGGTTGTCCCCACTTGGGTAGAGGGCTGTTGATACGCAATACGGGTTGAGCAAGGTGTGTGGTTCGGGGCACTGTAATCTGGGTGCGGAGTGCGAGCATTTGCACGCTAATTTGCAATGAGGTAGATGGTATGTTGCGGCAGTTAAAGACGCAGTTGACAGTTGAAAATTTAACCCTTGATCTTGTTCAAGCGTATCTCTATAAATCATTTTATCAACAAGTGCTGCTGCGTCGGCCAACCACGCGTCGCATTCTCTGCATCTGGGGTTGTCAACGCTCTGGAACGAGCTTGATGACACGCATCTTTTTTCGGGATATTCGGACCAAGGTCTATCGTGAATCGAGCATGCTTTCTTCACAGGATGCCAAACAGCTGCGGCTCAATCCTTTTGACAAGTTGCGGACAAAGCTCGCCAGAGACAAAGCACCGTTGGTGGTACTCAAACCGCTTGTTGAATCGCAGAACGCGCTCAAGTTCCTCGATTGCTTCCCAGCAGCACGGGGGCTTTGGCTCTACCGGCACTATCGCGATGTGGCCATCTCGAATCTACAGGCATTTGGCCCACGAAATGGCATTGATGATCTGCGGCCAATCACCCAAAATCTGGCCAACAACTGGCGCTCGGAGAACGTTTCGGCAGCCACACGTCAGGTCATTCTGGAGCATTTTTCCGAAACGATGAATCCGCACGATGCCGCAGCACTCTTTTGGTTTGCACGCAATCAACTCTTCTTTGAACTAAACCTGGAGGACAACGCGGCCGTCAGACTCTGCCAATATGAGGATCTGGTGACCAACCCGCACGCTGTGATGCAACAGATCTATCAGTTTCTCGACGTTGCCTATCCCGGCCCCGTCATCCTGACTGAAATTCATGGACGTTCTGTCCAGCGTGGCAAAGAGCTCGAGCTATCGCCGGCGATTGATGCACTGTGCAGTGAATTGCTGGAGCGCCTGGACCGGCTTTACAGTGCATCTGCAGCACTGAATGCAGCAAGCCGCGAGGAGAGTGGTCGTGAGTAACAATCAAGAATCGGCAGCGGAGAAAGAGTCATCCAGCCAAAAGGATGGCAAGCGGGTTGCGCGTTCGGCGTTCAAGGTCAGTGCCGGCAATTTTCTGGGATTGATTGCAGGGCTGTTGAGCCAAATCATCATCGCCTATCTCTTTGGCGCGGGCCAGGATATGGATGCATTCCTGACGGCAATGACCATTCCGATCTATCTGCAGACGGTACTCCTGGCCAGCCTTTCGTATGTGGTGATCCCAGTTTTTGTGGAGCAGCTTGCATCGGGAGAGGAAGAGGAAGCCTGGGCGTTGGTGGGCACCATTTTTCGGCTGTTGGCGTTGGTGTTGATCCCGCTGACACTTGTCCTTGCCATCTTCTCTTCGTCGATCATTGGCTTGATCGCGCCCAATCTCTCGGCCGAAAAAGGTGCGTTGGCCGCTCGGATGTTGTCGATCATGGTTTTGGTCGTGCCAATTACCGGCTTTGGTGTCTTTTCGGCCAGTGTTCAGAATGCCCAGAATCACTTTTTTTGGCCTGCAGCCCGCACCGCGCTCAACTCGATTGGCAACGTCATTACCCTGCTGGTGCTCTACCCATACATCGATGTGTTGGCCCTGGCGGTTGGCTACGTTGTGGCGGAAGCATTTGAAGCCGCCGTTACCATTGTCCCGGTTTGGCGTCATGGGTGGAAGAGAACGCTACCCTTTCGAGATGCCCATGTGCTGGAGATATTGCGGCTGGCCGCGCCACTGGTGTTGATTGGGGTTCTCACACGGATCACGCCAATCTTTGAACGCTTTTTTGCCTCTGGTTTACCCGATGGCTCGCTTTCCTACCTGGGGTACACTACCAAAATCGGCAGGATTTTCCAAGGCATTTTTGGCTCGACGGTGGCCACCTCGATCTTTCCCGTCATGGCCCAAGCGTACACCCGAGAAGGCATGGGCGGCCTGGTCCGCAATCTCAAATATGGCTTCCGGCTGACGTTGGCGCTCGGGTTGCCTGCGCTGTTACTTGGCAGCGTCATCGCTGTTCCGCTGATCACCCTGCTCTTTCAACGGGGGGCCTTTACCGCGACAACAACGCTGATGGTGGCCCAAATTCTGCCCATTGTGCTGTTGCGGACGGGCTTACTGTTTATGTTGGGCAATCTGTTAACCCGAGCCTTCTACGTGACCAAGGATACACGTACCGTGCCCATTATTTCTGGGGTGTCGGTCATCATCTACATTGCCATGGCAGGTGTACTAGTACAACGATGGGGATATGTGGGGTTAGCCTTTGCCGAACTGATCTATAGCGGTTCGGGTGTTCTTATCTTAACGGTACTGCTGGCACGCAAGTGCAATATTATCTATCCAGGCAAAGTCCTGAGCTACTTCGTTCGCTATGCGATACCAGGGGGCTCTGCCGCGCTGATTGCCTGGTTGCTTTTAACGCTGACTGCACTCTATCCGGCTGTCGTGCAATTGGTTGTTGCAAGTTCCGCTTTTGGCATTGTGTACATGGCCATGCTCTTCTGGCTCGATGCTGAAATTGCCGGTGCCATTCTAGAGGTAACGGGCATTGCCAAGTTTACCCGATTGCGTGCCATTCAACGGCTTTTGCCCCAGAACAAAGCTCGTGCACCGCGTACAGAAGGAATCCAGTAGCGGGCGCAATGCGGATTGCTAGAGATAGACTGATGGTTGAGTGTGAGTATTCGGGCTTGGGAATGAAAAAGAAGGAACGCCAAAGATGCGGATTGTGTTGATCACCGGCTTTTATCCGGGCGCCAAAATGGGTGGTGCAGAATACCAAACAGCTTTGCTGGCTCGTGGCCTGACCAAACTGGGGCACGAGGCAATATTTATTGCAGTTCGGGCCCCACAGGAAGCGACATTTGAACATGAAGGGGTGCAGGTACACGAACTGACCGGCTGGCGAGCAATGGGCAGAGCCACGTACAAAAAAGCGCTCGAACAGCTGCTGACAGAGATCAAACCAGATCTCTGCTACGTGCGTCTGCTCACCGAGTTGGCCGACGTTTCGGCGCTCTGCCGTCGCGAACAGATCCCCGTGGTCTCTGTCACATGCAGTTTACGTGAGACGACGCCATTCCTCTTTGGCTACCACCCACGCGAGACCATCGGGTACCTGCGCTCGCAACAGACCTACCATCACCTGCGCTCGTTCTGGGCCATTCGTCATTCCGCGGCGCACATTTGCAACACCCACGAGCTACGCGAGCGCATGCAGCCTTGGCTGCCGGGCAAACAGATCCAGACCATTTACAACGGTTCGATGGTTGCGCCAGAGACCGAAATTCACAGCGAGCCAACGGGACAGATTATCTGGGTCAATAACTTTAAGAATGGCAAGCGGCCACACCTATTTGTTGAGTTGGCCCGGCGTCTGCCGCAGTACAAATTTGTCATGGTCGGGGCCATTGCCAACCGCGGGCGCTATGCTCGCTGGTTGCGCAACATGCTCGCCAAGGCACCGGCAAATCTACAACATCTGGGTGCGCTGCCAATTGAGCAGACCAATGAGCAGATCAGCCAAAGCGACCTACTGGTCTACACGAGCAAGGCTGGTGTGGAAGGCTTTGGCAATTCATTTTTGCAGGCTTGGTTTCGGGGTGTGCCCACGGCCAGCCTCTCATTTGAACTCGATGGCATTTTGGATCGAGAAGGGGTGGGTTTCTTTGCCAAAAGCTTTGACGAGCTGGTACAGAAGACGGAATCGCTCATGCAAGATCGGTCAGCGCGCGCCCGCATGGGGCAACGGGCGCTGGACTATGCCCTGGAAAACTATCGGGCAGAGACCATGGTGGCCGCACATGAAAAGCTCTTTCAAGCGGTGACCGATCAATCGTCAAGTCGTCAAGTCACACACTCCTATGCTAGTTAATTTCATGATCATCGGCGCGCAAAAGTGCGCCACCACCACCATTGCAGACGAGCTGGCCGGACATCCAGAGATTTGCTTCTGCCAGATCAAGGAGCCGTGCTATTTTGATCGCACAATGGATTGGCGCGACTCTCTGGCAACTTATCATGATCTGTATGCACCGCAGCCGGGGCAGATTTGTGGGGAAGCATCGACGACCTATACCTTTTTGCCAGAGTGGACAGACACACATCAGCGGTTGCACGAGTACAATCCGGCGTTAAAGTTAATTTATATCATGCGCCATCCGGTCGAGCGCGTCATTTCCAACTACACCCATCGTCTCGTCCGCGACACTGTGCAAACCACGCCGGAAAAAGCTGTGTTCCAGGATCCGGTTTATCTCAATCGCAGCCGCTATGGTGTACAGCTACGCCCATACCTGGATCTGTTTGGGCGCGATCAGATCAAGTTGGTGATCTTCGAAGAGTACTTCGCTGACCCACTGACACACCAACGCGATCTGGCAAGGTTTCTAGAGATTGATGCAGATTACTTTCACAGACGGGCAGGAAAGGAGCGATCAGCCAATAAATCTGTTGGTGAATACTATCTTGGCCCACGAATGGAGAAGCTCAAACAGGCACCATTGTTGAAACAGATGCGCAACTTCGTGCCACCATCGATCCGTACCATGATTCGGCAACAAACCGGCAAAAAGCTTGAGCAGAAGCCGACCTTTACGCCCGAACTGAAACAGTTGCTCTGGCAATTTCTAGTGGATGATGTTTGCACAGTGGAAGAGATATTGGGGCGTCGACTAGAGAATTGGCGCCAAGGATATTTAGAATGACTCGACTGGCATGGGAGGAGCAGGTTGCGCCGCGCGCAACTGTCGACCGCGCGCCTCTATTCAAGACATTCATGCTGCAGGATTATTCATTCCTGTTGTATCTGTCTGTGCTGGCAGCAGAACTCTTTTTGCCCATTCTCATATGGAAAACGCCAATTCCTGGTGCGGCACGCTGGTTGGGTGATATGGGTGTGTTTCTCGTCTTGCTCTTTACCTTTTCACAGATGTTGATCCGGGACCGCATTCCGCAGTTGGTGATTTTGCTCGTTGGCTATACCGCTATTGGCACCGCCGTGGCTATCTTTGAAGGGCAGACAACGGCAGCTACAATTTGGGGCTGGTGGATGTTATTCAAATATCCCGTCTTTGCTCTTTTTGTGTATATTCAAAAAGAGTGGCCCAGCGAGCTTGCCGGTTGGTTCTGGCGTGCGAGCCTTGCCATATTGTCTCTGCAAGTCTTTTTGCAACTTCTACAATACGCAACGGGAGAGACGCCGGGCGACAATCTAGCCGGTACATTTGGCACCCACGGCGTAATGCCACTGTTTAATTTTCTCTTCATTATTTTGAGTTTGGCTTTTGGGCATTGGTTGGTACATGGCAATTGGCGACTGTTGGTCTATGTCTTGCTGGTCGCTACCATTGCCAGTGTACTGGGGTCGATGCGCATCTACTTTATTTTCATGCCTGTCTTTAGCCTGCTGGCGCTCATGCTCCACCTGTTGCGGGGTGGAAAGATCCAAAGTTTGCTGCTCTATCTGCTCTTGTTGGGCACTTTGGTGCCAAGCTTTATCTACACCTATAACACAGTTGTGGCCGAACCACGGGGACTGAAACGCTTCGAAGCGTTTCTTTCCGACGACTCTGGGCTAGAATATTTTGATAATGCCAACTATGATTCAGACTCAGATCGGTACCGGTTGGGGCGCAATTTTTCCATCATCTACGCCTGGCAGACATTGCAACGAGATCCAGTGACACTGCTATTCGGTTACGGAATTGGTGCCCGGGGCGACAGCTCGGCCCTCGGTATTGCGGGTACAGCTTTCACCGCCGGTCCCTACAAGAACGCCGCTGGGACAAGTGGTCTCGTGTTGATCCAGGAATTGGGGTTGTTTGGACTCGGTCTACTCATTGGCGTATTGCTCTGGTTCATCCGTGTTTTCTGGCGCTGTGGCAGCAGCAATCGACCGGCAGCGCTGCGGGTTTTGGCATATGGGCTCTTGATCTATACCTGTGGGTGGCCTCTTTGGGTCTGGTACAACAACAGTTGGCGCTTTGGGGCAAGCATGATTTTGTATTGGGGATTGTGTGGATATGTGTTGCAACAGTCTCTAGCCACCAACACGGCTCGCTCCGCACCACCGCTGACAGCACCACAGCTGACAGCAACACAGTGATAGCAGACACAGTGACAGCAGATAGAGTGATAGCAGATAGAGTGATGAACGAGATGCAGATCGATTCAACAGAGAGTGAGCTCAGACGAATTGCCTGGGTCATCCCCCACACATTGACCGACACACTGCATGCGTCCGCGCGCTTGGGGCCGGCGCGTGCGCTGCAACAGCTGGGGTGGGATGTCACTTTGGTTGCGGTGGGGAATGGGTCGACGAGCGATTCAAAGGCCAGCGATTCAAAGTCGAGCGATTCAACGGTGACTGATCTCAATGTTCATCACATTGCAACATCACCACTCAAACCATTGCGCTTGCTACTCTTTCATCTACAGGCATGTCGTTACCTGATCCGCCACTGGCGCGAATTTGAGATCATCTTCTTTCAACAGGTCTCGGGGCTTTGGCTGCTACCACTGGCGCTCTTTCGCCTGGTGAAGAGCAGCAACGCGCCGCTAATTGTGATGGATACCCGCGACTTTATTGATGTTGCCAGCAATCCAAAGATTTGGCTGCGTCGCCAGGTGGCCAAGTTGGCCTATGATACCATGGGGCGCTGGACCGATGGACAGACAGCGATTACCGAACGCATGGCCAAGCTGGCCAACATTGCGCCACAGCACTTGTGGGGCGTCTGGCCATCCGGTGTGCAGGTGGAAAGCTTTGCACCGGCTCAACGGATGCATCAATGGCCCACTGACGAGGAAGCGGTTCAGCTGGTCTACATTGGTATTCTGTTGCCCAAACGCCATCTGCTCGAGTTGTGCCATGCCGTCGAAGCAGCCAATCAGGCGGGTATGAATTTTCAGCTCACGTTGGTTGGCAAAGGACGCGAACGGGCAAGGTTGCAACAATTTGCCGAGCGGACGAATGGCCGGATTCAGCTTGTGGACCCGGTCCCGCATGCACAGGTTCCGGCGGTGTTGGGCCGTGCCCACGTGGGGGTCACCTCTTTGCCCACGCCCGATGATCAGAAGTACGAGGCGTCGAGCCCAATCAAATTGTTCGAATATATGGCAGCTGGGTTGCCGCTGCTGGCGACGACCAACGCCTGCCACACGGATGTGGTGCAGGACGGACAATACGCGTTCTGGATCGAGGCAGCCACCGAAAAGGCCATAGTTGATGCCCTGCGTCTGCTGTGGGCGCGCCGGGCAGAGCTGCCAACGTTGAGCCAAGCAGCGGCCGCGGCCGCGGAGCAGTGGTCCTGGCAGGCCGCGGGTCACAAGTTGCATCGGGCACTGAGTTATGGGCTGGCCCAACGGGGCGCTGTCGGAAACCGGCAAGAGCCACAACTCTCCTGAGCAATAGAGGTGGCACATTGTCACGTAAATTGTCTGACGCTTCCTGGCCAACGACTTTGGGAAGCTGTTGAGTGCATTGCACAGGTGACACGACCTGGAGCAAAGTGCGCTGCTTGCACCTGTGCAACACACTCTTTGGTGCTGTGCTGTAGTCGGCCCAGGGTGATGCCCCGGGCTAGCAGAGAGCGCAGGCTGAAGCCCGCTTGAGCGGGCGTTATTGTCTAGCACCGTCATTCATGGCGGGGCGGAGCCCGAACATTCGGAAATTTGCGTTACGCGGTACTCATAGAGAAAGCAAATCGACCTTGCGGAGTGCGCGTTAGAGAACGCTGATTCCTCCATTGTGCAACATTTACGTGCTTTCTCAATTGGCACGGATGAAGATGAATTTGATGTAGGCTTGGTGTAGATGTAATGGAACACGACAAACTCGTATGAAAATATTAATGTGCAACAGCTTTCACTATCTGCGTGGTGGGGCCGAACGTTGCTTTCTGGAACTCTCTTCGCTGCTGACGCGGCAGGGACACACGGTGATCCCTTTTTGTATGACGGATGAGCGGAACTTGCCATCTGAGTACGCGCCCTATTTTGTTAGCCACATCGACTTTCCAACGGAGTTGCAAAAGCGGGGGATCGGGGCCAAGCTGAAAGTAGCCGAACGCGTGATCTATTCACGCGAAGCACAGCAGCAAATTAAGACGCTGATCGCCGCCGTCCAACCGGACATCGCACATATTCACGGCATTGCCCACGAGACGTCACCGTCCATCTTGCCAGCCTTGCAACAGGCGGGGATCCCCGTGGTCCAGACATTGCATGATTACAAGTTGCTCTGTCCCAACACAACCTTTGTGTCTAATGATCAGGTCTGTGAGAGCTGCAGTGGACACCGCTATTACAACGTGATCCGCAAACGTTGTAAACGGGGCTCGCTCGGGGCGAGTCTCCTGGCCGGTGTTGAGATGTACGCGCACAAGTTGACACAGATCTATGAAAAGAATGTTGATACCTTTATTTCGCCCAGTGACTTTCTGCGGCGCAAGGTCAGCGAGGCAGGCATTCGCAACCCAGTTGTGCACATACCCAACTTTATTGACGTGGAGCAATTTCAACCCTGTTATGAGCCGGAGAATCACTTTGTCTACTGTGGCCGGCTCACCAGCGTCAAGGGCATCACCACCCTGATCAAAGCAATGCATGCGGTCAAAGATTCTCATTTGTATGTGGCGGGCCGGGGCGAGCAGGACGCGGCGCTGCGTGCCTATGTGCAGGAAAATAAGCTGCAGAACGTTACTTTCCTGGGTCACCTGGATACACCGGAACTCATTTCACTGGTGCAACGGGCACAATTTATGGTAACGCCATCAGAATGGTATGAAAATTACCCCATGTCGGTGTTGGAAGCGTTAGCTTGTGGCACGCCGGTCATCGGCACAACCATGGGTGGGATTCCCGAGCTGGTACGGGATGGCGTGAGTGGAGCACTCTTTGAAGCGGGCAATGTCGAAGCCTTGGCCGCAACGATTAACCACTTTTTGCAACATCGTGACGCAACGATCGAAATGGGCCGCAATGGCCGTCGGCAGATCGAAGAGCAGAACAATCCAGATCTGCATTACGCGCAGACCATGCAACTCTATCAAGCAGTATTGGCGAAGAGAACAGCAGTGCAATGAAACAGATCGCGTATCTTGGTATCAAAGGTCTGCCCTCGCGTGCCGGGGCCGACCGTGTTGTCGAAGCAATTGTCCGTGGCATCGATCACGAGCACTATCGGCCCGTGGTCTATTGCAGCAGCATCGAGGTTCCCAAAGAGACTGTGTTGCCGGGAGTAGCACTCATTCGCATCAAGGCGCTGCCGGGCAAACATCTACACGCCACATCATTATTTCTCTTTGCGGCGTTGCACTGCCTCTTGTTCGGACGATATGATCTGGTTCACCTACACAATGTGGAAGCGTCATTTGTGTTGCCGCTGCTCCGGCTGCGCTATCGGGTGATCACCACATCGCATGGGCCGGCACAAGCGCGTGACAAATGGGGCAAGTTGGCCAAGGTGCTGATCCGCTCAATGGAATATCCATACATCTACTTTTCCAGCCGGATCACCAGCGTTGCCAAACCACTGGCAACCTACTATCAAGCAACCTATGGGCGGCCGGTTGACTATCTGCCCAATGGGGTGGACAAGGATGTGACGATCGATGTGGCGAGCGTCCAGGCACTGCTGGGTGAACATGGTGTGCAGCCGGGCCGATATCTACTCTTTGCAGCGGGACGTGTTCTGGCGACCAAAGGGTGTCACCATCTGCTGCAAGCCTACCGAGAGCTGGCGGTAGATGACAAGTTGGTCATTGTGGGGGATACATCTCATGTACCTGCCTATGCACGACAGCTCGAGGAATTGGCTGATGAACGGGTCGTCTTCATCCCGTTTGTGGCGGACAAGGCAACGGTGCTGGGGTTGATTCAGTCTGCACGTCTCTTTGTCTTTCCGTCTACCGTGGAAGCAATGTCGATGATGTTGCTCGAGGCGGCGTCGGTGGGTACACCGATTTTGTGTAGCGATATTCCAGAAAACACCACCGTGTTGCCAGAACAGGCGCTCTTCTTTGCCACCGCGGATGCCAACGATTTGGCACAGAAGCTAGCGTGGGCGCTGGCCCATCCAACAGAGATGGCTCAGCTGGGTGAGGCCGCCCGGACGTGGGTACAGCAGCAGTATGATTGGCAGACGATTGTGGAGCAGTATGAACAACTTTATCAAGAGGTGAGTAGCTAGCCGCGCCACCGGAGCCCTGGTGAGCACGGACAGCAGCCGCCATCTAGCAGCAGTAGAGCAGGTTGCAAATTACCGTTGCATGGCACAGCAGAACAGATTCGGACCGGTCTCGCGTGCGCTCCTGGAAGTGAACCGCGACCGCGTAAAGTTTGAGAGCCTTGCTGAAATTCGGTTGTGGCGCTTGAATCAACCCCTGCTCGCTACGTTGACGCAGAGAATTTCAGGACAGACATCAAGCTGAAATTCGGTTGTGGCGCTTGAATCAACCCCTGCCGGCCATTTTGACGCAGAGAATTTCAGGACAGACATCAAGCTGAAATTCGGTTGTGGCGCTTGAACCAACCCCTGCCGGCCATTTTGACGCAGAGAATTTCAGGACAGACACTGAGGGAAAGACGATGGTTGAAAAACCAATAATTATTGTTGGCACGGGTCGCTGTGGATCCACGATTTTTCAGCAAGTGCTTGGCGCACACCCAGAGATCGCCTGGCTATCCGCTGTCTATCACTGGTATCCCGGTTGGACATCTGCCAATCAGACGATGTTGCGAATTGCTGATTTGCCGGTGATTGGCCATTATTTGAAGCACAAAAAGATCCTCAAGCCATGGGAGCCCTATGGGATTTGGGATCGCCAATACCCTGGCTTTTCGAGCCCTTTTCGGGATCTGCACCGGGATGATGTTACGCCCAAAGTGAAAAAACGCATGCGACAGGTGACTGCCCAGATGATCACGGCTGAACGTCACCGACTCATGATCAAGATCACTGGCTGGCCCAGGGTTGGCTTTCTGCACGAGATCTTTCCCGATGCCAAGTTTATTCACGTGGTGCGCGATGGGCGGGCCGTCACCAACTCCATGTTGAATGTCCAGTGGTGGACTGGCTGGCGCGGTGTGGAAAATTGGGGTTGGGGTGCCTTGACCCCCGCCGAAGAGGAACTGTGGGATCGCTATCAGCAATCCTTTGTGGCGCTGGCCAGCATTGAGTGGAACCACCTGATGGATGCCATGGACTGCGCCAAAGCAGCGGTTAATCCCGATAACTTTCTAGAAATCCGCTACGAAGATTTTTGTGAGGATGTGAAGGGCACCATGGGGGACGTGGCAACCTTCTGCGACCTCGCGTGGAACGACAGCATTGGCGAACAGATGGCAGCCTATTCGATCAGCGAAAAAAATTACAAGTGGCAGGAAGAACTCACAGAGGCACAACAAGAGATGATGAACACCATCATGGGTCGCCACTTGAAACGCTATGACTATCTGTAACCTGTACTGCGCTGTGGCTTGCCTTGCGTGAGTGAAATCGCCAATGTGCCGAGTAAAGTTGAGCTGGATTACAGTGGGCAAAACAAATGAAACATCTATTAGGACTTGATAAAGTGGACAGCACCAAGATTAAGCGTGGGCTCTGGACATTATACAAAGATGGCTATCAGTTGGCAGTTGCTGATTCCGCGTCGCAAAAGACTATTCTGTTCATCTTCGGTTGTCAGCGCTCTGGGACAACGCTGATGAGTGATATCTTTCGACGTGATCTCAGCACCAAAATCTATCCAGAACACAGCAAACTCTCCTCGCGCGATGAGCGCCAACTACGACTCAATCCACTGCCAGAGGTTGCGACGATGCTCAACAGAGAGCGGGCCTCATTGCTTGTGCTCAAGCCACTGGTCGAGACACAGAATGCAGACAAATTGCTCAACTACTTTGACCCTGCCACGTCTGAATCAACAGAGGTACGCCAAGGCACATTTGCCCATGCCAAGGCATTGTGGATGTATCGCCATTACAAGGATGTGGCAGCATCCAAGTTGAAAAAGTCGGGGCTGCAAAATGGCATTCGCGATATGCAACACATCATGGAACGAAGCAACAGTTGGCGAGGCGAAAACGTGCCGAAAGATGTGCGCGAGGTGATTGCAAAGTTTTACCATGTGGAGATGAATCCCCACGACGCGGCCGCACTCTACTGGTATGTACGCAACAGTTTTCTCTTTGAGCTGGCGTTAGACGGCGATCCACGGGTGATGCTCTGTAAATATGAAGATTTCGTACAAGCGCCCGCGGCCAAAATGCAACAGATCTATCAGTTTCTCGATCGCCCACTGCCCTTGGATGGAAAACTCGCCGATGTGTACGCGACATCGATTGGTAAGGGAGCGGGCGTTACAATTTCGCCACCCGTTGCTGAAGTTTGCGATAGCATGATGGAGCGTCTCGATGCGCTCTATCAACAGAGTGCTGCGCATAGCTGATAGACCTTCCCTTTAAATGTTGCACAAATATGCATACTTTCAAACGGCGATATTTGTCCTACGTTTGAGGGATATATCCATGCGAAGTCAGAGCTGTGTTTATGGACGCTTCAGAATTGAGCTACCTTCTTCACCCCCTGCGCCCCTGCCGCAGGGGGCTTTCATCTTGTCAAGCTGCTGGTTTGCAAGCGCGAGACAATAGCGATACCAGTGTGGCAACGGGGTGACGAACGACTCCACCGCAAAGCAAATTGTCACCTGCATCACTTCTTTTTGGAGAAGAGCCACAAGAAGTATCAGAATATTGTAAGCTATTAGCGTGAAAATTCTGCTATAATTAGATCCGTCATTTGTCGTATTCAGGAGGACAGGTACCTGTTGTTGCAACAGCATAGACACTGCGGCTTGATTCGAGAAGTAGTTTGCGCATAACCACTATCGCTCACGCTGGCGACAACACTGAGCTTTTGCCCGATCGTCTGTCCAGAAGTAGCACACAAGTGTCACAGCTCGTTTATCGGTGAAAACAATCTTCATAATCGTTTGACAGCTCGATCAGCTATAGTGCGGTTGGCTTGAAAACGGTAGTGCTACTTCTTTGGTAGACCACAAAAATCTACCGGTTTCGAACAGAGCTTACTTTAGATAAGCAAATAGATCCTTGACAATAGTTTGGTGAATTTATGAACAGTAATCCACAAGTTTCAGTTGGAATTCCCGTTTACAACGGCGAAAACTATTTGGCCGAAGCCTTGGATAGCCTATTGGCTCAGACCTTTGACAACTTTGAAATTATCATTTCTGATAACGCTTCAACCGATGGAACAGAGGCAATCGTGCGCGATTACATGACGCGCACCGATAAGATTCGCTACTACCGCAATGAAAAAAATCTGGGGGCAGCCAAAAATTACAATGTTTTGGTCGACCATGCGCGCGGTCAGTACTTTAAATGGATGGCACATGACGACCTGATTGCGCCAACTTTTCTTGAAGAATGTGTTGTCGTGCTGGACAACGATCCATCGTTCATTCTCGCCTACACTCGTGTTATTGAGATGGATGCAGAAGGCCAGGAGATGAAGCGGCACCGGCCAATCAAGAAGGTTGATTCGCCCCACGCACCGACTCGTTTTTTTGGCCACGTTTGTACGCGACGCGTCCACCAAAATACTGTCTTTGGTGTCATCCGCACAGAGGTTTTGCGCAAAACAAATTTGATTGGGGCCTTTTCAAGCTCAGACCGTGTGCTCAATGGCGAGTTGGCGCTGCATGGCCGGTTTTTCGAAGTTCCCGAACATCTCTTTTTCAAACGCAACCACCCACAGACGCACTGGCAGGTTTACAAGTCATACCGGGAGCGGATCGCTTGGTACGATCCAATGCTCAAGGGAACTGTTCGCCACCCTCGCTGGCTGTTAATGCAGGAACACTTCAAAGCCATCAACCGTGCACCTCTCGGTCTGTGGGACCGACTCACCTGTCAAGCGGCTATGCTTTGGTGGATGCGTCTGAACTGGCGCAGGCTGCTGACCAATGTGGGCTACTGAGCAAGAATAATTTCTAGGCGGCTACTGGCGAGCCGCGGTTTTGAGCGTGGATGAGCACCTCAAACCGACAGATACTTGAGCGTAGAATCTCTGCTTGCAATTCACAACTACACGCAGAGTCAAAGCTGTGCTGGATGTACAGTGGTGTCATTATCGAGATGTTGATCGCACACAAGAACAGGCAGTCATGAGTTATCCGAGTAATAAAGGTGAGTGGGTTTACCAGTTGACACGAGCACACTATCAGTTTCTGTGTGCCAAGCTCGAACAAAAGGAGATTGTATTTCTCTACCAGATGGGTAAGGTCGGCTCATCAACCGTCATGACCTCCCTCCATGCACAAGGGATCAATCGACAGAAACAGCTATTCTGGGTCACCTTTCTGAGCGAAGCAGGCATCCAGTTTTTCGGCGATCTGCACGCTAATGGCTTTGGCAGCGAGCAAGAGCTGAGCAAAAAAAATATCCGGAACCTATATCAAAAGCGAGCACTGGCATCTGCAATCCGACAGTACCGACGGCTGCATCGTCCATACAAGGTGCTCTCATTGGTAAGAGATCCGGTTGCCACCAACCTATCAGGATTTTTCCAAAACTACTTCTGGTGGCCTTCCCCATTGCTGGAGCAATGTAAAGCGCGCACCGGTGACTATCTGGGGGAGTTGGCCACCTGCTTTTTTGAGCAGTACCCGCACGCAGTTCCGCTCACGTGGTTTGATTCTGAAATGAAAGTCGTTTTTGACATTGATGTCTTTGAACAGGAATTCCCAACGACCGCGGGCTATCAGATCTATCAGGGACCACATGCTGCTCTCTCTCTGATCAAGCTTGAACAATTGGATCAGTGTGCCGCTGAGGCCATTGGCGATTTTCTAGATGTTCCAAACTTTACCCTGAGCAAAGCCAACCGAGCAAACGATAAGTGGTACTCGATGCTCTATCGCGAATTTAGGGATTACATTCGTTTTCCAGCAGCCTATTTGGATCAGATGTACGAATCGCAAATGGCCCAGCATTTTTACACAGCACAAGAGATTGCAAAGTTCCGTCAAAAGTGGGCATATCCAACGGCAAAAGGAGACTGATGTCCCAACTCATTTATCTCTGCTTCAGAGATTCCGCGCATCTTGCCCATCCGGCACCAGATGTGGGAAAGATTCTCCAGCGGTTGCGTGCCGACAACATTCCGCACGAGCCGCCGCTGATCATCGATGAAGCGGGTATCTTGTGTGGGATTACCCACGCCAATGACACGGCCTTGATCCATGAGACGAGCATCTGCTTTGGCAATTGGACGCAGGTCAATCCTGATTGGCACCGGCCACTTTGCGCGCTACCTGATACTTTCCATCTGCTGTTGCGCAGTGATGACGCACATGTCGAGATTGCAACGGACGCAGTTGGTTCGCGAACAATTTGGTACCTCCATAACGAGGAACTCTTTATTGCTTCCACCTCGCAACGAGCAATTGTCACCTATTTGCGTAGCTTTGTCCCCGAAGAAAAGGCAATGTTGTGGATGCTCTCATCTGGCACGCTCGGCCCCGGCCATGCTTGGGACAAACGGATCCACTGCCTGCCAGGTAGCTCGCGCCTTCTGTTGGATCGTGATACCTGGCAGATCAAACATACGAGTGAACCGATTGAGTTTCAACCAGAAGCGAGAGGAACAGCCGGGCACCAAAAGGCGCTATCAGCCTTACTGGAAGCAACATTTGATCGCAGCCGCCTCGATTATGAACAGTGGGCAATTACCCTCTCCGGTGGATATGACAGCCGCTATATCTTCCACCAACTGAAAGGACACCGAAAGCTCACATCAGTCAGTTGGGGGTTGCAATCGGCATTGAATGATCCAAACACAGACGCGGCGATTGCCAAAGTCATCGCTGCACAACATGGCGTTCCCCACCAATTCTTTCCGGTTGATACAGAACCGGTTGCAGCGAAAAGAGTTTTTCAACGCTTTGTTCACCTGGGTGAGGGCAGAACAGACCTTGTATCTGGCTATCGTGATGGGTTTGCGCTTTGGAAAACATTGCACGAAGAGAGCACAGCGGGTATCATTCGCGGTGACGAAGGATTTGGCTGGAAACCGGTGCAAAACCAATCCGATGTCTTACGGAGTATTGGTCTCACCCTGCTTTCTCACTATGCCGATCAAGATCTCTTTCGCACCTTTGGGAACGTTGCGGCACAAGAACTGCCGTTGCGTTGGCAACAACGGGAGGACGAATCGCTGGCAACTTGGCGGGATCGGTTGTATCATGAGTTTCGGATCCCTTATATCTTGGCACCTTTGAACAATCTCAAAAGCCACTATGTCGAGATTATTAACCCACTGCTCGCCAACGATTTTATTCGTTTCATCCGTACCGTGCCAGATGAATTGCGGACCGACAAACAGTTGTTCAAACAGATTGTTGAAGCGACTGACCAACGCATGGGCTTTGCCAAATATGGCACCGCGGGCAACCATTGGGATCTGTTGAAAACGGCCGAGGTGGGTGAATTTCTTGCGCAAGAACTACAACTGGCCAAGGAGAAGACAATCCTGCCAACCCCTTTTATCGACACAATCTTGCAGGGGAGCAAGGTTGTTGCGGCAGATCGCACGGGGTTACGGGTACCGGTCAATCGGCTGGTGCGCAAATTACGTAACCGTTGGCGCCGGCTGACACCAACCAACTACATGGGGCAACCGGTAGATTACAACCGACTGGCATTTCGCGCCTACATCATCTATGAAATGCACCAAACGTTGGCTGCGGACGCCACTGTTCTGCCCCATCCGGCCCAGATGAGCATGGCCGTGGGGTAAAATGTTGGTGCGATTCCCAGTAGAGTGAGCTCACATTGTACTGCTCTACTCAGTGGAGCGGCCATTCGGGCGGGCTTGTGGGCGACTGCGTACCCTTCGCACGAGTGCCCGAATCTATGCGGACAATGTTCATGGCAGCGCTGAAAACCATTTGTCTGGTGAGCGAAATTTTTAATTGGTCCTGGTTACCCTCTCAACCAGCTCTCCTCCAGAAATTGAGAGGAATTGATTAGTTTTGCTTTGCCGCTCTACTTCAGAAGGACACCTTCAATCATGTATTACCTGCAACTATGTTGCAAATGTTTGTTTCTGCTCGTCACAACGACCTTCATCTTCTTTGCATCAGGTGCAGTCGTTGAAGCAGCAACCTACTATGTCGCCCCAACTGGCAGTGACAGCAAACCAGGGACCTATGGACAACCATGGGGCTCCATCCAACATGCAGCAGACAAAGCAGAGGCGGGTGATACCGTCTATGTTCGGGGCGGCATCTATCACGAAGAGATCCGTCTGGCGAACTCGGGCGTAGCAGGACAACCCATTCGATTTAGAGCCTATGGTAGTGAACTGCCTGTGATTGATGGCCGCTATCTTTTACCAGAGGATGAGCCCAACAAATGTAATGACAGTGTTGACCCACCCCGATGTTCCGTGTCAACGGCCCTGGTCCGGATTCCCGGTAGCTATATTGAATTTGACGGCTTCAAGATAACCCGGTCACGCGGTGTCGGAATTGGCATCCGAGCTGCGGCCGGGAATGAACATGTTACCATCCGCAATTGTCAGGTACACGAAACCCGCAATGGGGCGATCAACGGAGCACGCATCAACCATTTGCTGGTGGAAGGTTGCGACATCTATCACGCGGGCAATGTGATGCCCCGTGGACGCTCCGGCACCGTCTTTAGCTGGGCCCCCGTGGTGGCTGCCGGTGATTCGCAGCATATCATCTATCGCAACAATATTATCCACGAAAATTGGGGCGAAGGATTGGCCGCGGGTGTTGGCTCCACCGATGTACTCATTGAAGACAACGTGCTCTACGACAACTTTGCGCTGCAACTCTATGTCAACCGGGTGCAGGATGTCATCATCCAGCGCAACTTGATCTATCACACTGACGACCCACAATTCCAGCGCGGTGGCGATCCCAGCCAGTGCATTGTGCTCAACAATGAACTGGTCGACGATGTCTCAATCCTGGTCAATAATATTCTGATCCAAAACAATGTCATCACGGGCTGCAAAACCAACATCGCCATTTGGGGTGGGCAGAGTGATGAGTTTTCGGTGCGCGATGTACAAATTTTGCACAACACTTTGGTCGACACCCACACGAACACAGATGCAGATACCTTTGCATTGGCGATTTCTTCCAACGCCACGCTCAGCAATATTACAGTGGAACGCAATATTATCTTCCAAAGCAATGGCAATGTTGGCAGCGCTCCGGCGCTGTCAACAGTAACCTTCGCCAACAATCTGTGGTCACACGCACCGCCAGCAACCATGCGTGGCAACGGTGACTTGGTCGCAGATCCACGGTTAGCTGCCTCCGTCAACCCGTTGACGCCTGGCAAAGTCGAGATTGATTGGTTTAAGCCTCTTTCCAATTCGCCTGCGACATCAAAAAACATTGGGCCCTTTGAATATTTGAGCCAGCGGAGGTCAACAAGCGATGCAAGCAACACTTATCCCTACCGATCCTGTGAGTTCAGAACAGCTCCCTTCGACTATTAATCTCAGCCATCATGATTTCA
Source organism: Caldilineaceae bacterium (assembly GCA_965228585.1). GTDB lineage: Bacteria > Chloroflexota > Anaerolineae > Caldilineales > Caldilineaceae > JAHBVH01. Next base: position 692,412 of record CBDDHX010000001.1, on the reverse strand, counting down.
ACTTTGTAAATTTCCCCGATCCAGCACGATTTTTCGAGGGCAGTCGGCCCCTGCAACTGCTGAAATCACTGCCACCACTCAAGGTTTACACAGACGTCATCTACACACCACCAGCGCAAAGAGCGTTTGATGGCTGTTTGTATGACAGCGACCACAATCGAATTGAAGCGTCCTGTATCCGGCGCGGCCGCGAAGACACCCTGATGACCACGGACGGGGAAGTTTTCACCGGCAATATCGACGAGCTAGCGACCCATGAGCGACCCGTGCTCTATCTGGGCCATCTCTTTCCCCACTATGGCCATTTTTTGCTGGAAACGTTGGGCGCATGGTGGCCACTGCTGGAGGATGTAGGTGACGTGGATCAGTACTTGATTCATGCCCAGGAACCGGGCTACCTGGCGACGCCACACGTTGCCGCCTGTCTCTCTGCGTTGCAAATCGAACAAGAGAGATTGATTCACTATGATCGTCCCATGCGGTTCAAGCGCGTGCTCGTACCCCAACCCGGCTTTCAGATCCACAGCCATATTGCCGTCAAATACAGAGAGCTGTGTGCCAAGATTGTGACCGGTATGCATGGCACGAGCTTCAAACAGAGCGAGCAGCCGCTCTTTGTTTCCAGGCGGCTGTTGAATGTCGGGATCAAAACCTACAAAAACGAAGAAAAAATTGAAGAATTTCTAGAGAGTCGTGGCGTGCGGATCATCCACCCGCAAACCCTCTCTTTTGAAGAACAGGTACGGATCTACAACGAACACAAACACGTTTGGGGGCTCACGGGCAGCGGACTGCTGAACATTGCCTTTTCGCTTGAGCCCAAAACCGTCATTGCACTCTCTCACCACTATGTTGCCCCCAATTTCTTCCTGAGCAGCAGGTGCATGGATGCAGAGACAACCTATGTACAAGCCTGTGCCAGAAATGATCGGCTGCAGTGGATGATGCACCTGCTTTTGGAAAAGCTACATCTCAAGGCCAAGGATCCGGAGCGGGCTTTCTCGCGCACCTTTACCTTGGATGCGAACCGAGTGATTCGCTGGTTCGTAAATTCCGGGCACCTCTAATCCTCTGGCAGTGAGCCGCTGCTCCGTTCAACACCTCTCGTTTGCAGTTGACCATCGCTCACACAACGAACCGTCTGCCCGTGGCCAACAAGCACGAGCAAACGGTTCGTTCTCTCTTCAACACCCCCTCCCTCCTAAAAATCCATAAGGAAATCGTATGCTAAGCGTGCTCCCTACTATCATCCCGCGCCCGGCCCACAGCCCCGACAATAGTTCAGCCGTTTGTTGACGGTAGCAGAATCATCGACCGATAAGGGAGTAAACGGAATGTAACAGCTTCCTTGATCGTGTACTGTAGATGTAATTCTGTAGATGCAGTTAATCCGTCGCACGGCACAGGCCAACAGAATCTCAAAGAATCGGTCGCTTACAAGCTCAAGATACAGCACCATCTATAGCACCGTTTACAGTACCATCGTCTGCGCAAGCATTAAAGTGGGCTCTGTTTGAAAACAGAGGTTCCGGCAAGCGGGAAACCTACCGTTTTCAAGCCAACCGCACTGTAGAACCTATCCGCAAAGTCGATAGTGGTGCCGACAGCACCTTGAGCCGACCTCTTCGACGCAGAGAATCTGCGGATAGACACTTAGACAAGCGCACTCTCTACAATCATTCTGCAATGCATGGTCTGTGCGCCACCGATCCCGGCTGACATCGCTCTTTCATCGCACACGAAAAATAATGGGCCCAGAATCGTTGGGGAAGAGTTGTTTGAACAGGAGGAAAGAGTACATGTTGATTAGATTGAGCACATTTTTTGGTATGCTACTATTCGTTTGCATTGCCATGGCAGCAAGCCCCGCAAGCGCGAGCGCAGCCACCTACTATGTCGCCCCAACGGGTAAAGATAGCAATGCGGGAACCATCGATGCACCCTTTGGGACCATCCAAAAGGGCGTTGATGTGAGCAAGCCGGGAGATGTGGTTCTCATTCGAGGCGGAACTTATCACGAGCGGCTCCATATCCGACGCTCGGGAACCGCGGCACAGCCCATTCGCATTGCAGCCTATCCCAATGAATTGCCGGTCATAGATGGTCGCTATGAATTGCCCGAAGGCAAGGCCAAAAAATGTTACAATGACGGCACGGAAAAACGCTGTTCGGTTTCCATTGCCCTGGTTCGTATCGCGGGCAGCCACATTGAATTTGAAGGCATCAAAGTGACGCGCTCCCGCGGAGTCGGCATCGCGGTGCGCACGGCATCGGGCAGTGAAAATATTACCATCCGCAACTGCCAGGTGCACGAGACGCGCAATGGTGCAATCAACGGTGCACGCCTCAATGGCTTCACGGTCGAAGGCTGCGATGTCTACCACGCTGGCAACGTGGCGCCGGTGGATCGCCCGGGCAGCGAAATGAGTTGGGCCCCCGTGGTATCGGTGGGAGATTCACAGAATGTCACCTATCGCAATAACCGGATTCACGAAAATTGGGGCGAGGGGCTCTCGGCTGGTGTTGGTTCCAGCGACATTACAATTGAAGACAATGTCATCTTTAACAACTTTGCCCTGCAGCTCTACATCAATCGCAGCCGCAATGTCACGGTACAGCGCAATCTCATCTACCACACCAACGACGCCAATTTCTATCGCAACGGCAACCCAAGCCAGTGCCTGGTGATGAACAACGAAGTCGTTGACCGCACGGACATTATGGTTAAAGATATTACGATCCGCAACAACGTGATGATTGGCTGCTCGCGCAATATTGCACTGTGGGGTGGAGAAGACCCCGACTTCCCCTTCACCAACATCTCCATTACCCACAACACATTGGTCAATGCCCATACCAATACAGATTCCAGAGCACCTCAGGCCCTGGTAATTGTAAAAGATGCCAATATTAAAAATGTTGCCGTCGAGCGCAATATTATTTTGCAGGATAATGGGAATGTGGGCAACGCCCCAGCGAAAGCCACGCTCTCCTTTGAACAGAACCTGTGGTCCCATTCGCCGCCAGATAGCATGGCCAGCGCCAACGACGTTGTGGGAGATCCACAGCTCGTCAATGCCAACGCAGAACTAACGGGTGCCGTATTGGCTGAATGGTACGCACCCCTGCCCACTTCGCCAGCGGTTGAGCACAACATGGGACCCTTTGAACTCTTGAATCAGCCCACCGACTACTGCTGTCAACTTTATCTGCCGATTATTACCCAGGAGAGCACCGCCACCCACTAGTACAGTTGGGCGTAAATACCACGGCGGTAAATCAGGCCATTCAACCCGGGTGCAAACGGTAAAATAAGTGTGGCCTGATTTACGCCGGCATGTACTAGTAAGCAGCAGAGCGCCAAAAATATGGTAGGTACGCTTATTTGGCACAGGTGGCAAATGTTTAAAATTCATCCCAAGTATGCCGGGCAACCGCTACATCTTGCCACATTCCCGGCATCTGTTGGTGATTGACACTGTTGATTGGCTTGTAAAATAGGTCATTCCGTGGCAGATAGTTGCCACCCACATCAATTTCTTTGAGAGCTGCCGTGATCGGTTTGTACCCGAATCACGGCAGCTCTTGTTTGTCTCACCGCAACATCCCCAGCCGCAACTGCCTGCTGCCGAGCAACAGGTGGCAACACCCACCAAATTCCGTGCAACCGAAGTGGGCATCCGCTCATTTTTTCTCACCGCCCCTCACACAACTTTGCAGCACGATTTGCAAAATCGTTGCAATTCATCTGTAAGCCACAACTCGACAATTTGACGATATACTATACGACATATGTAGGAGTCTGAAATCCATTTTTGGCAACTTCACCCGTGGACTGTTACCAAGGGTTCTCTACCCCGTTGAGACCCATCCAAGGGTTCGGTTGTGCGGGCGGCATCGGTCGAACCATGACGGTGAACATGTAGACTTTAAGGTTTCACACGCTGCCTGCTGCAAACTGTAAGTTACGAGTAAGCATTTTTATACACAATTTGTAGTATCATTTACTCAGTTTTAGTAGTTAAAAAGTCGTAGGCACACGGTCGCAAGACTGAACATCTGTATCTCCCAACGTCTACATCAGTGGACTGTGTGAGTCATTTGCTGATAACTGAATGCTACCTTTATCACAGTCGTCAAACAGCGTGTGCTTACGATTAAGTAACGTAGGTTGCTCTCTATTAAACCCCCTCTACGGCAATTGCCCACTGGCCCAACGTGCTGCCGCTGCTTTGTCCTGCGGTGGGTACGGTAGGTAGCGACGGTCATTGGTTGTCCACTCTCAGAGCGGTGGGTGTTGTCGTAGCAGTCCGTTATCCTTGTCACAGATGGAGTCGTTATGCGTTTCTCAAAGCTTTGTACCCTTGCAGAGCTATTTATGCTGGCAGTTGTTCTCTTTTGGGTTACTTTCTCTTTCATCCAACCTCGTTGGATAGAGGCAGGTGTCTATGACGCCGAAACAGGGACCGTTTACAAGGAAGTTTGGATCGATCACGATGAATTTACTGGGGGCTGTGGGAGTCACGAACGCCCCAATGGCTCATGGTACATCGAGCCGCCACGCAAAGGCAATGCCGACTGTCAGAAAATTCTGGAATTCGAGCTGCCGGCTGATTTTGCCAACGCAAGCAAGATTGAAATTTTCATGGACATCTGGCGCGGTGACATTCCGCCCAATGTGCACTTTGCGCTCAACGATGGGCCAACCCACGCCACCGATGTGGGGCTGCCGTGGAGTCGCACTCCGTTTACCAAAATAATTGACAGCAGCGAATTTGTAAACGGGACGAATCGACTTCAGATTTGGAACACGAATACAGCCTATCACATGCATGATGCAGCATTTCGGCTCCATTACGATCCCGGCACGCCGCTGGCAGGACAAACAGCGCCCAATGCACAGTTGCTTACTGTAACGGCAGCCAATGGCACATTCGCGCCCAATGCTGGTGGGGTTCTAAACATTGACAACGATCAGCTCATCCTAACGGCGGGCAATGTTTCGGCAAATACGGAATTCATCGAATTCCATGCCTATTACGATGGCTATGACGAAGACAACGACGGCGAGACGATTGACTGGCACAACCGAACTCGCAACAATTGCCACCCCGGCGGCTTTGGCAACTACTGTTCAGTAGATGACGGCAATACCACCGTCAATCCTGCCCCAAGTGGCACCACGGATCACGTGGGCACGGTGCGCACGGACAGCTCTCAGCTCTACACCGTCACGTGGCAGATCCCCCACATTCCCGGCCAATCTGGCGTCAAGTTCAAAGTTCGGGCCATTAGCTACGACCGCAACGTGCGTGATGCAGCGGGTGGCGTTTCCGCGCCATTTACCCTGAACCGCACCAAAGCCGTAACCACATTTTCGATCCCAGGCTTTGAAGATGCGATCCTACATGGCGGTGGCAACAAACCACTGGAAGCCACCTACCAAATAGAGCTGCCGCCCGACGTGCAAAGCTATGATCAGGCATACATCATCGGTTCCTATTGGAAGAACCCCTACATCAAGATCAATCAACTCTCGCGCTTCCGCGCCTTTGGCAATGGCGACGATACCTGGGCACTTGCCATGCGCACCTTTGATGTAGCAGGATTGGAGCCCGGCCAGAATACCATCACCTATGAATATGGTGGCGGCTATGGTCAATTCATTGAAAAGCCGGGGCCAATGATCGTCTTGCGGCGTACCTCGGCGCCGGGTGCGGATACGACGTCTCCTTGGATTTATCACGTCTCACCGGCTGGCGGCTCCATCTATGTCGACCCGGACAGTGCCATCAAGTTTTCTCTCTACGATTCCAATACGGGCGTCGATGAAAGCTCAATCGTGGTAAAGGTCAACGGCACAGTGGTGGCACCAACAATCACTGGTGACAAGTACGATTATAAACTGCACTATCAGCCCCCGACTCCCTTTGCCCCCGGCTCGACAGTTACGGTGCGCGTCGAGGCTGCCGATCATGCCCAGAATGCAATGCAGCCGGAAACCTTCTCGTTTGCAATCGAACCCACGGCACAGCCCGCCGATTTCAGCTCTGACGACTTTAACAGCTGTACGCTGGATATGGAACGGTGGACCTTTGTCAACCCGCGCGGCGATGCCACGTTGACACTCAATGGCACAACCGCGGTAATCGACATTCCCAGTGGCCAGAGCCACGACATTTGGGCAGGACGCAAAGACTCGCCCCGCCTCGTGCAAAATATCGTCGACGGCAATTTTGATGTCATTGTCAAGTTCGATTCAGTCTTTATGGCGGGTCAGGATACCCAGATCCAGGGGCTGCTCGTTGGCAACAGCAGTGACTTCATTCGCTTCAATGTGCAATTCGATGGCACGGATACAATTCTCTTTTTGCGCAATTTTCAGAATGGTACAGCCATTGCAGAAAATGGCACCAAGCAAACATTGAGCGGGCAGAGCGACCCTCCAGCCTACTTGCGCATCACTCGTACCGATCCGAATTGGACATTTGCCTATTCCGACAACGGCAACAACTGGACGACCCTGGCCGAGTTCAGCCGAATTTTCACGGTGTCGGAATTGAGTATCTTCGGTGGCAACGCCGCCAACGATCCCGCCCACACGGTGATCGTGGATTACATCTTTAGTGCCAACAGACCCATCTCGCCCGAGGATGGCAACGCCGTTGAACTGCCCGTCAACATTGTGGGGCAGGGGACAGTCACGAACAATCCCGACTGTGGCAATCCCACAACGCTCACGGCGACAGCCAGCCCGGGTTGGCGCTTTAGCCACTATGACGGCACGCTGAGTAGCTCGAACAATCCGGCGACATTTGCCTTCGACAAAAACGATCAGGTGACGGCCCATTTCGTCCCCGAATATTACACCCTTGCCGTTGCCCGGCGCACTGAAGCGGGGCAACCGATCGCGGACGAATTGGTAACGGTGCAAGCACCTGCCGATCCCCAGGGCTATCGCTATGATGAAGAAGTGCAGTTGAACGCGACAGACAATGTGGCCTGGGCCTTTGTGCGCTGGCAGGGTGCGGTTGAGTCGATTCAGCCCACCACAACGCTGACGATGACGAGCAATCAAGTTGTCACCGCGACCTTTGCGCCACAACACTATGCGCTCGATCTAACCGTGGTTGACGGCCAGAACCAGGCGATCACAACAGGCGGCGCGGTGACCGTTGCCCCCCAACCCGCGGCCAACGGCTATGTCTATGGCACCGCGGTCGATCTCACGGCAACAACCGAGCCGGGTTGGCTCTTCCAAGGTTGGCAGGGGGATCTCGATGGCATCGAAGCGCAGCAGCGCATCACCATCGATGGTGCCAAGCAGATCACGGCCACCTTCCAACAACTGCACTACCCACTGACGCTATTTGTTGTCGATCCACAGGGAGAGCCGTTGCCAACCGGTGAGTTTGTAACGGTGACGGCACCGGCAGAGAGCCAGGGCTACATCCATGGTGAAACGGCAACATTGACGGCTACCACCCCGCCTGGCTGGATCTTTCACGGCTGGGGCGGCGATCTCGGTGGCACCGTGGAGACGCAACCGCTGGCCTTTGATGGCCCCAAGACGGTGTTGGCAACATTTGAACAACGCTACTATCCATTGACACTGCTCGTCACTGATGAGCAGGGACAACCGCTGGACAGTAACGAATTTGTCACGGTTACAAGGCCGACGAATGTGCTAGGCTATACCCACAACGAAAGTGCAACATTTGCCGCACTGGAAGTGCCGGGTTGGGAATTCGTTAGCTGGGGCGGTGATCTCAGCGGCAACGAACGCAACGAGATAGTAGCGTTCGATGCGGCCAAATATGTGACTGCTACCTTCATGCAATCCCGTTACACAGTCACGGTCCAGGCGATCAACCAACAAGGCATTGCTGCAGATGCAGCAACCTTTACAATCACGCCACCTGCGGATCCAATGGGGTACCGCTACGGGGAAGAGATCACGGTGACCGTGACTCCCAAAGCGGGGTGGAACTTTGTGGAATGGAAGGGAGCAGTAGCCACAACCACGCCAACAGTCAGCACCACCATCACCGAAAATATTACGCTCAATGCACTGCTCGTCCCAGTCACCCATGAATTGTCCCTGCGTCACGCGCCACTCGGGGCGGGCGCGCTCACAGCAACACCGACCGGCACCTACACCCACGGCCAAGCGATTACGGTGACAGCAATTCCCTCCGTCGGTTGGCAGTTCAGCGGCTGGCAGGGCGATCTGGCGGGGGCGCAGAATCCGGCAACATTGCTCATGGATGCCAACAAGACGATCACGGCAACATTTACGCCGCTGCGCTATCAGGTGGCGGTGGCAGTTGGCGGCCAAAGCACGGGTGGGACAGTCAGCATTACACCGGACCAGGAATCGTATGGCTATGGGGAAGAGATCAGGCTGGTGGCCGAGCCATTTGCAGGGTGGCAGTTCGACGGTTGGACGATCACCCCATCACCAAACGAAGAGAGACCAAGCGGAACGCCAACTGCCTCCATCGATCTGGCGAACCCCGATATCAAATTCAAAGTCACGGATGATTTGACGGTCACGGCAGCCTTTATCCCTGTCGAGCGCAACCGCATCTATCTTCCGTTGATCATTACCACGGAACAATAAGCTTTCGGACATGATACGCATCACTTTCATCTTTTTCATCTTTGTAACCAGTTTCTTACTGTCGGTCATCTTCAAGACGGACAGCGTGGCGGCACAAAATGGTGGATCTGGCGCGATTACCCACGCGCTGACCCTGACCAAGCGAGGCAACGGCACGGTAAATGTTTCGCCCGGTCAGGGACCGCACGCACATGGAACGGCTGTGACGTTGGCAGCCACGCCAGATCCAGGGTGGACCTTTTCCGGCTGGTCCGGCGATCTAACTCCGGGGCTGGCGTGGTGGGATAGCAACTGGCGCTATCGCACCACCATCAGCGCCAAAGGGAATGGCCATCAAAGGGTGGACAAGCCTGTTGAGCTGGCGCTGAACTTTACCACACTGTTGGCCGATGCAGGTGGCAGTGGCCAGTTTGACGTGCGTTCTCTGCGCTTGCTTGAAATTGATGAAAATGGTGCGGTGCTCGATGCCAATGTACCTTTTCAATTTGACAAGGCAGTTGCTTACAACGCCACCACCAATGCGGCGGGAACCCTGGTCTTTATTCTGCAAGGGGTAACCAACGCCAATGAGGAGCGGCTCTACCATCTCTACTTTGATCGCACCGGCAGCTCATTCACGCCAGCGGTGGTCACGCCACAGATCACGGTGACAACGGGCGTGCAGGACGAGGGCTTTGCCAGCATTCAGTTCGGGACACCGGGGGGCGCTTACTGGTACCACACGGAAGGCGGTGGTTTTTCCAGCATCCACGACAGCGACGGCGCCGATTGGCTCAGTTATCGCATCACCGTGGGTGCTCAGGGCAGCTACCGTGGCCTACCCAACATGATCCACCCGGCAGGAAGCTTCCACCCGGGGAGCAGTGGCGTCGAAACGACGCTCATTCACCAAGGCCCCATCCGGGCAACCATGCGCTCCACAACGGTGATCAACAACCAAAGCTGGGAAGCGCTATGGACGATCTACCCCCACTATGTGCGCATGACCCTGCTGCAGGCGGGGGCGCCATATTGGTTTCTCTATGAAGGGACACCGGGGGGCGCGCTGGATGCAAATGACTTTACCACCCTCTCCAGTGGCACTCAACTTGGGTATGCCGACGTCTGGAACGGCGACTTGCCCGGGGAAGAGTGGGTCTATTTTAGCGACCCCAACGCTGGGGCGGGGGGGCGCTCCCTCTTTCTCGTGCAACATGAAGATGACACACAGCCTGATTCGTATCGACGGCTGGGCAGCACCAATGGGATGACGGTGTGGGGATTTGGTCGCAAGACCACCACCGAAAGCAAATTTCTCTCTGCACAACCGGCACAATATACCTTTGGGCTGGTTGATGGCGTGGCCTTTGGCGCAACCCGTGCAACGATCCGCGCGGCCTACAAGCCACTACCCGCCACTGTCGTCCTCACGGAGCAGGTCTCTGCGTCAACAAGGATTACCCAATCAACAGCACCCACGCTGTCGGTAGCCATGGTCATGGATCGCAACATTCAGGCCAAGTTTAGCCAGGAATTCTATACATTGACGCTCGACACGTTGGCGCTCGATGGTACGAAGATAGAGGACGCTACCACTACCGTGGGTGGGACGGTCAGTGCCAGCCCGGCGGCAGCAGAGCAGGGCTACCAATATGGCGAGACGGTGCTGCTGACGGCAACCGCGGAGCCGGGCTGGTCTTTTAGCAACTGGAGCGGCAGCATTGCTGGAACCGATGCTGTCAGCACATTGACCATGCAGGGCAACGCGCATGTACAGGCAACATTTGTCCGGGACTACTATTCACTAACTGTACAGCTCGTGGATGCAGAGAACCAGCCGCTCGTCGCGGGCGGTACGGTCACGGCAACGCAGGCGCAACAGCAACGGGGCTACCGCTATGGCGAAACGGCGCAGATCCAGGCAGCCGCAGAACCGGGCTGGCGCTTCCAAGGATGGTCGGGTGATCTGACGGGAACAGCGCTCCAGCAAACCTTAACCCTGACCCGCAGCAAGGTGATTACCGCAACCTTTGCACGCGAGTACTACACCCTGGCTGTCAATGTGGTTGATGTAGATGGCAATGCGCTCAATCGAGATATGATCACAGCCACCGCCGCGGCCGATCCGGCTGGCTATCGCCATGGCGAAAATGTAGACTTGACGGCCACGGCAGCTGCGGGCTGGCGCTTCCAGGGTTGGTCGGGTGATCTGGCGGGAACAGCGCTCCAGCAAACCTTGACCCTAACCCGCAGCAAGGTGGTTACCGCAACCTTTGCACGCGAGCACTACAGCCTGGCTGTCACGGTGGTTGATGTAGATGGCAACGCGACCACCCAAGGCACGGTCACAGCCACCGCCGCGGCCGATCCGGCTGGCTATCGCCATGGCGAAAACATCGTCTTGACGGCCACGGCAGCTGCGGGCTGGCGCTTTGCAGGGTGGAGTGGCAGCGCCGTGGGTACGGAACCGCGGCAGCGCATCACCGTGACGGACAACACGGTGGTTACCGCAACCTTTGCACAACTGTACTACCCGTTGGCCCTGTTTGTTACAGATTCCGAGGGAAGGGCAACCCAACAGGGCACTCTCTCCGCTTCGGCACCGGCGAAGATAGCTGGCTATACCTATGGCGAGATTGTCACGTTGACGGCAACTGCTGCCTCTGGTTGGCACTTTCAACGTTGGCAGGGTGACCTCGATGGCCACGCGACAACAGCAGAGCTCACCGTGGATGGCAGCAAGTCGGTCACTGCAATCTTTGCGCCCAACCGCTATGGGTTCCGCACCAACATTTTGAACCAAGCTGGCCAACCGGTAGCGGCTGGTTCGGTCACGCTCAGCCAACCGCTACACGCCGAGGGCTATCACCACGACGAAGCTATCACGGCCACCGCGCACCCCAATCCCGGTTGGCAGTTTATACGCTGGGCAGGCGTGCTCTCTGGCACCGCGAAGCAGCGTTCATTTACCATCGACGCAATCATCAATGGGAGTGGTGGAGCAGCGACAGATGGTACGAACACAAGCGGCGCAGAGGAAGCTTTTGTCATTGACGCGATCTTCCAGGAGATCACCTACACCGTCACGAGCCACGTCAGCGCGACCGGTGGCGGCACTGTTGTGGTCTCGCCCAGTGGACCCTACCCGTATGGCGCGGCGGTCACGGTTACGGCTACCCCCACGGTTGGTTGGCACTTTGTGGGTTGGCACGGTGCACTCTCGGGACAGGCCAATCCAGCAACGTTGCAGATCGATAGCAACAAGATACTCACGGCCACCTTTGCCCCCAATCAATATCAGCTAGTGGTGGGGATCGAAGCGCTAGCAAATGGCGGGCATCAGCCCACGGGCGCCCAGGGGCAAATCACGGTAACACCGCTACAGCAGACCTATACCCATGGCCAGGTCGTTACGTTGTCGGCCACGCCCGCCCACGGTTATCGCTTTGGCGGCTGGTTTGCCAAAGATGCCAAAACGCTACAGCCAATTGCTCAACAGAAGGAGCTAATTGCATCCACTATTCAGGTCGTCGTGACCGGTGATATTCTCTATCACGCCCGATTTGAATCTGCGTGGCCAAACCGGATCTATCTTCCATTTGTGCGCAAGTAACCGTGGACGCATGCAGAAGCGCACGCTGGTAAAAATTTTGTAAAGAACAGCAGCACACACAGAGCATTACTAGTAGATCCCGGCGTAAATCAGGCCAGGGCAAACTGACCCATTTCACTGGAGTAGCTTGGGCCTGATTTACCGCCGTGGTATTTACGCCACACGATACTGAAGTGAGCTCGGTTTGAAAGCGGTAGTGCTACTTCTCTGGTAGACGGCCCCAAAATCTACCGTTTTCAAGCCAACCGCACTAAGGCAATAGCAGACGCGCGTTAGGAGTATTTTTAAAAGGAGACAATAGTGTTGCCAACAAAAGAGTACGATCAAACTTTGCAACAAGTGAAACCGCTCCGTGATGAAGGCAGCAATTCGTCCTGCCGCATTTGTAACACACCAACCTTTTGCGTTTTGGATCTCGGCATGCATCCCTTTGCCAATGCACTGTTGGATGTTCCCAACCGAGCGGTCAACCGATACCCGCTTGCATTACACATCTGTCCATCTTGTGCCACGGCGCAACTCAGCTACTGCGCCGATGATCAGGAGCTGTATTCCAACTATCTCTACATCACACCACGCAGCGTCTTGCTCTCCGAACATTATGGCAACATCGTCGACTTTTTGCTCGAGCACGGCTACATTAGCAGCAAGTCCAACATGGCTGAAATCGGCAGTAATGTTGGGCGATTCCTAGAATATGTTCGCCCCCACATCGCTTCCATCCTCGGGATCGATCCGGCAACGAATATTGCCGAGTTGGCCCGGGCCGAAAATATTCCAACCGAAAACGATTTCTTCAACCGTGGCTCGGCGCGTGCCATCCTGGAACGGGATGGGCAAAAGGATATCATCGTCGCCCGCCACTGCTTTGCCCACAATGAAAAACCGTGGCTCATGCTCGAAGGTGTCGTCGAGTTGCTCACGCCCGATGGCACGCTGGTGATTGAGAACGCCTATTTCCTCGACACCATTGTCAAGGGCGAGTTTGACCAGATCTATCACGAGCACATGTACTACCATTCGCTCCGGAGCATTGCGGCCATTGTTCAGAAATATGGGATGGAGCTGGTCGACGTCTATCACAGTGACATCCACGGCGGAACGATGGTCTACATTATCAAGTTTGCGTCGGCAGACAATGTTGTCACAGAGCGCGTGCATCACTACTTGGAGCTGGAAAAAGAGATGCATCTGCCCAGTTTCTACACAGCCTTCACCACGCAGGTTGAAAACAATCGCCGCGATCTGCACGATCTGCTGCAGGATCTACTGGCCCAAGGCAAGACGATCCACGCGTATGGCGCTTCGGCTAAATCCACAACGCTGCTGAATTACTACAACCTGACGGCCGACATGTTGCCATACGTGGTCGATTCCACGCCAGCCAAACAAGGTAAGTTTATTCCACTCGCACAGATCGAAGTGATCAGCGAAGAAGAGGCAATGGCGGACCCACCCGACTATTACCTGCTCACGGTGTGGAACTACCAAAAAGAGATCATTCGGAAAGTCCGTCTCTTTGGCAACGAGCATTCCAAATTCATCTTGCCACATCCCACGGTGACCATTCTCGAGCAGTAAGAGCAACGTGCCCCGGCTACCCCCGTGGCCGGTTCCACAATCAATGGCTGTTGACTCAAGTAGATCCGGGGGCTGTCACAAGCACAATGCGACAACCCCTGGCACGAAACAACGTATCCACGCGGCTCGCCCGCGCCATAACATCATGGGCAAGTGTGCCCCGGTAAGCATCACGGGCAAGTGTGCCCCGGTAGGTATCACGGGCAAGTGTGCCCCGGTAGGTATCACGGGCAAGTGTGCCCGATAGCAAAGAAAGCAGAACCATGCAAAGCAACCAACAGCGAATCGGAATAATCGGCTCTGGTTTTATTGCCCGTGGCCTGGCTGCACACCTGATTAGGCAGCCGGATCTGACGCTGACCAAGGTGTTGACTCGACGCCCGGTCAGCGCTGTTCCCGATTTTCCCGTTGCAGACCGACTGACCAATTCGATTGAAGAAGTGATCGAACACAGCGATCTGGTGGTTGAATGCAGTGGGGATGTCATTCATGGCACAGCAATGCTCATTCCCGTGCTAGATGCCCAACTGCCGGTGGTCACCATGGACGCAGAGCTACAAGTTACGACAGGTTCATACCTGTTGCAACGGGGCTTCATCACAGAAGCAGAAGGCGATCAGCCCGGTTGCCTGGCAGCCCTGCATGAAGAAGCCGTCGCCATGGGATTTCAGCCATTGGTCTACGGCAACATCAAAGGCTTCTTGAACGAAAATCCGACTGCTGAAGAGATGAATTTCTGGTCGCAAAAGCAAGGGATCAGCCTGACTCAGGTGACGGGCGCCACCGATGGCACCAAGATCCAGTGTGAACAGGCACTGGTTGCCAATGGGCTGGGGGCAGATATCGGTCAACCCGGCCTCTCCTATCTCGCGTCCGAGAGCGTGCCAGCCGGTGCTCAACAGTTGGCCGCGTTGGCCCAGGCACGGGGCCGCCCCATCAGTGATTGCCTGCTCTCGGCACCACCGCCGGCCCCCAAATTGCCAGCCGGTGTTTTCGTTGCCGGCACGCACGAGCCAGAACAGCAGGATGCACTGCGCTACTACAAGCTCGGCGATGGCCCCTACTACACCCTCTTGCGCTCTTTCTTTCTGCCCCACCTGGAGATCATTAAAACGATTCGCCGGGTGCTGCGTGGAGAAGGTGCGCTGCTTACCAACAGCGCAAAACCACGCGTCGGTGTGGCAGCCGTGACCAAACGCAGCTTGGCGCGCGGCGAACAGATCGATGCATACGAACGTAACTTTGCCACCCGTGGCGTCGCGGTTCACATTGCCGAAGAGCCCGATATGCTCCCATTTGGCCTGCTGCACGATGCTCTCATTCGCCATGCCGTGGAACCGGGTCAGCTGCTCACCTTTGCTGATGTGGAGCTACCAGACAGCCCTGCCCTGCAGGCTTGGCAGAGTATCATTCGGGCGGGAACAATGGCCGACCAAGAAATGGCGGCTTAGCGCGTAATCATGGGAACGTTGCCAACGGTGGACGTGCGCATGAGAGCATGCGCACTCCGCAAGGTGCAAGGTCTATTTGCTTTCTCGATTAGCCAAATACTCACATAAAAGCAGACGGGGTGGGAAACAGACCAACGTGATTTACCATCGCTGAAAAAGTCGATCCTCTTCTCGATCAGACCGCGTCATCAAATTGGCTGACAACAGACCGAATTCTGTAAGCCAATGGCAAGGGAAAGAGACATTCAGTTGACTTATAATATCTAATCGAATCTACTAGAAAGTTCTAGTATTTTTGACACAGATTATGAATGTTACTGCCATGTTGGCGGGGTTACAGGCAATGCAAAATAAAGCACTCTTCAATGTACTACTCTATTTGGTGACCGCGGTTGCGTTAACCATCCATCCTTTCGCAGCGCTACATGCCGTTGCCGTTCCTCACGCCAAACCAACGATTCGATCCACCCCCCAGGACGCACCAGATTCGCAACCTGCCACACAGGTCGATACAGGGGCAGACAGAGAACCAGCCACATTCCTCAGTGACGAGTTTGCCAACAAAAACCTTGGCCCACAATGGCAAGTGGTGAACCCGCTGCAGGATGGCTGGCTGGCCATCAACAATGGCAGCTTGCAGCTGAGCGTGCCCCGTGGCGCTTCTCACGATCCCTGGAACTTCAACCGGGCCATGCGCGTGATGCAGGCGGTCAACGGCCAGACCCTGGCGCTGGAGACCCACTTCACCACCATGCCCACCACTGCCTTTCAGATGCAGGGGCTGACCCTTGAACAGGATCTCTACAACTGGTTGCGCTATGAGGTGCTACACGACGGTAACGCCCTGCAACTGGTGACCATCGCCACGGTCGAAGGGGTCTCCACTGTCAAACAGAGCATTCCCTTGCCCGCGGCCAGCGCGATCCGTCTGCGGGTAGAGCGCAGCGGTGCCAGCTGGCAATTCACCTACAGCACCGATGGCCAGGAGTGGCAACCGGCAGCCGCCTTCACCCATTCCCTGCAGCTAACCGCGGTTGGTCCCCACGTGGCCAACCACAGCGCAACGGGCGCGGCACCGGCCTTCACCGCCGGGGTCGCCTACGTCCGCAATCTGGATAACGAGACAGTCGCTGCCGCCCAGCAGCAGCCCGATCAGCAGGGGCCGACCCTGCATGGTGTGCAGAGCTTTGCCACTGGCAACGACCTCACCCTCCGCTGGTACACCGATGAGCCGAGCAGCAGCAGCGTTGCCTTTGGCAGCACCAGCGCCCACGGCACCGATGTGGCCGCCAGCGGTGATGGCTTTGCCCACACCGTCACCATTCCCGCGCTCAACGCCGGGCAGCGCTACCACTATCGCATTGTGGCCACTGACGCGGCGGGCAACAGCAGCACACAGAGCGACAGCCTCACCTTTGCCCCGAGCGACACCGTGGGCCCGACCATCAACATCTGGTATGGCGACCAGCAGAGCTATGGCCAGATGGGTCAGCCACAGCGCTGGGCCAACATCCTCGGCAACGTCTCTGATCCCGATGGTGTTGTCGCGCTGCGCTACACACTGAATGGCGGCAGCTCAACCGATCTGAGCATTGGTCCCGATGGTCGTCGCCTTGCCAACGTCGGCGACTTCAATGTCGATCTGCTCGTGGCCGATCTCGCGGTCGGCAACAACACCGTTGTCATCACCGCCACCGACAGCCAAAGTCACCAGACCGTCAGAACAGTTACCTTTACCCATCAGCCCACCACCCTGCAACGCACCTATAGCATGGATTGGAGCACGCTCACGCAGACCGCCCAGATCCAGAACGTCGCCCACGTGATTGATGGCAAATGGACATTGAATGGTGGCAAGGTGCGCACCACCGAACCGGGCTACGACCGGTTGATCGGCATTGGCGACGTCGAGTGGCAGGATTATGAAATCTTGGTGCCAATCACCGTTCATGACTTTCCCGACAGCGATTATGGGGTGGGTATTCTTTTGCGTTGGGATGGCCACACGCTCTATCCACGTGCCAAGTGTGGTCAAGCAGACCGTCAGCCGCGGTGTGGCTATCTGCCATTGGGCGCGATTGCCTGGTATCAAAAAGGCAACAACGGCACGCCGCGCCTGCGCTTCCTCAGCAGCACCTACAACGAATCCACCGATGATCACGAGGCGAATGGTCTCACCAGCGCCGCCTATACAATGGCAGTCGATGTCGAATATTGGTTCAAAGCGCGGGTTGAATCTGATCCGGCTGGCTCGATCTACCGCTTGAAGGTTTGGCCGGTTGGCCAGAGTGAACCTGGGACCTGGGCGATGACGGGACAGGCAGATCCCTCGGCATTGGCCAAAGGGTCGGTACTCTTGTTGAGCCACCGTACCGATGCCAGCTTTGGGGCAGTCCAGGTGACACCGCTTGGCCAGGATCAGACAGCGCCAGTGATCACGCTGCTGGGTGACAATCCCCTTGCGCTCACCGTGGGGGACAACTACGTCGATCCCGGTGCCACGGCCACCGATGATGTGGATGGCGATCTCACCGGTCAGATTGTCGTTGGTGGTGATCAAGTCGATACCAGCCGCGCCGGTCTCTACACCGTGACCTACGATGTGCAGGACGCGGCTGGCAACAGTGCGACACAACAGCAGCGAACCGTTCAAGTCACGAATGCGCAGGATACGACACCGCCGGTGCTCACGGTGAACGGAGACAATCCACTGACGCTCACGGTGGGTGACAGCTACACCGATCCCGGTGCCACGGCCACCGATGATGTGGATGGTGACATCAGCGCACAGATTGTCGTTGGTGGCGATCAAGTCGATACCAGCGCGGCTGGTACCTATACCGTAACCTACGATGTGCAGGACGCGGCTGGTAACCTTGCAACGCAACAGCAGCGCAGAGTCCAGGTCACAGACGCGCCGGACACGACACCACCCAGCATTACGGTGAACGGAGACAATCCACTGATCATAGCAGCAGGCACCGCCTTTGTGGATCCCGGCGCCACTGCCATCGACAATGTTGATGGGGATTTGAGCGATCAAGTTATGGTCAGCGGTGACACGGTGAATGTCAACCAGCCGGGTGTCTATGTCCTCTTCTATGATGTGACCGACAGCAGCGGCAACGTTGCGTCTCAGAAGCAACGAACGGTGCAGATTGTCGACAGAATAGCGCCGGTTATCACATTGCAAGGTGAGGCGCAGCTGACAATCACCATCGGCAGCACTTATGTCGAGGCGGGCGCAACCGCCACCGACAATGTTGACGGCAACTTGACTGCGTCAATTGTCATCGGTGGAGACACTGTGGACACCACCAGGCCCGTGGCGTATGTGATCACCTATGATGTCGCTGATCGCGCTGGCAATCAAGCGACGCAACGGGTGCGCCGGGTCACGGTGCAACCGGCTGCCGATGTCACACCACCCACCATTTCGCTGCTCGGTGCCAATCCGCTCACGCTCACGGTGGGCAGCACCTATAGCGATCCCGGTGCCACGGCGGTGGATGAGACGGATGGCGATTTGACCGCTGCCATTGTGGTGGGCGGCGACACAGTGCAGACGGAGAGACCGAACTCGTACACCGTTACCTATGATGTCACCGATCAGGCGGGCAATCAAGCCGCACAGATGAAACGAACGGTCGTGGTCGTTGATGATGTTGCGCCCGTGATTACACTCAAGGGCGAGGAGCCGCTGTACCTGGATCTCAATCAGCCTTACACGGAACCGGGCTACATGGCAGTGGACAATGTTGACGGGGATCTCTCGGCCAACGTGGTGGTTGCGGGCACAATCGATGTCACAACCGCCTCTACCTACACGTTGACCTACACCGTCTCTGATTCCAGCGGCAATGAAGCAACAGCCGTAAAGCGCACGGTTGTTGTGGAGTCGCCAACGGCACAGTCCGGCTTCCAGCTCTATTTGCCACTTGTTCAGCGATAGCATCTATTCGCAAGTCGTCCTTTGGTATCTGTCCAGAAACAAGATCGCGATTTTGAACGCCTGACTGGTGAATCAACACGCAAATTGCTACCTTGAAACGGACAGTTACTCAGCCCCAACCTGTGAAGCCGCAACACAGAAATTGATGCAGCATAATGGGTAGTTACACCACCGGTAGTTCACCACCGGTAGTTACACCACATGTGCTACGTCAATTGTCCAATTACAGATCCGTCGATTTGGTAAGCACCAACAACTCCAGTACAATGCCGGTCGCCTTGCAGATTCCACACGCAATGCTGCGCCCAATTGAGCTGCACAGTTAGAACAGACAGAGAAGTTTGCAACTCATCATTTGCAGTGGGCTGCTCCCAATGAATTGTCCAGCCGCAAACTGATGATCGATTATTTTATTGAGGAAGGGATACATGTTACGAAAATCAACGACAAAGCAATCTGCACGAGCTTTGATTACGATCGTGCTCGTGATTGCTACAATGCTACCTGCGCTCGGCGCGCAGGCAGCGCCCCCAAGTCAGAGCGATGGTTCCGATGGAATTGTTGTACCTGGACAAGCTGCCAATCAATATTTGGCAGACAAGATCGGTTCCTATGCCGATCTCACCGTAACTGATCATCATGGCGAGCAGCCAGCCGCAACCGTGCAAGCGGCGCGACAGGGCGGTGGGCAAGCGCTTGCCAGCGATGAATTTGCTCGGCCCAATCTTGACCCACAGTGGCAAGTGGTGAACCCGCTGCAGGATGGCTGGCTGGCCATCAACAATGGCAGCTTGCAACTGAGCGTGCCCCGTGGCGCTTCTCACGATCCCTGGAACTTTAACCGGGCCATGCGCGTGATGCAGGCGGTCAACGGCCAGACCCTGGCGCTGGAGACCCACTTCACCACCATGCCCACCACTGCCTTTCAGATGCAGGGGCTGACCCTTGAACAGGATCTCTACAACTGGTTGCGCTATGAGGTGCTACACGACGGCAACGCCCTGCAACTGGTGACCATCGCCACGGTCGAAGGGGTCTCCACTGTCAAGCAGAGCATTCCCCTGCCCGCGGCCAGCGCGATCCGTCTGCGGGTAGAGCGCAGCGGTGCCAGCTGGCAATTCACCTACAGCACCGATGGCCAGGAGTGGCAACCGGCAGCCGCCTTCACCCATTCCCTGCAGCTAACCGCGGTTGGTCCCCACGTGGCCAACCACAGCGCAATGGGCGCGGCACCGGCCTTCACCGCCGGGGTCGCCTACGTCCGCAATCTGAATGACGAGACAGTCGCTGCCGCCCAGCAGCAGCTCGATCAGCAAGGGCCGACCCTGCATGGTGTGCAGAGCTTTGCCACTGGCAACGACCTCACCCTCCGCTGGTACACCGATGAACCGAGCAGCAGCAGCGTTGCCTTTGGCAGCACCAGCGCCCACGGCACCGATGTGGCCGCCAGCGGTGATGGCTTTGCCCACACCGTCACCATTCCCGCGCTCAACGCCGGGCAGCGTTACCACTATCGCATTGTGGCCACTGATGCGACGGGCAACAGCAGCACACAGAGCGACAGCCTCACCTTTGCCCCCAGCGACACCGTGGGCCCGACCATCAACATCTGGTATGGCGACCAGCAGAGCTATGGCCAGAAAGGTCAGCCACAGCGCTGGGCCAACATCCTCGGCAACGTCTCTGATCCCGATGGTGTCGTCTCGCTGCGCTACACGCTGAATGGTGGGCCCTCGCGCAAACTGAGCATTGGTCCCGACGGTCGTCGCCTTGCCAATATCGGCGACTTCAATGTCGATCTGCTCGTGGCCGATCTCGTGGTCGGCAACAACACCGTTGTCATCACTGCGATCGATAGCCAGGATAACATCTCCACACGCACCGTCACCCTGAATTACCAGCCGACAACCGTGCAGCCCTCCTATACGATTGACTGGAGCACGATTACCAACACGGCCCAAATTCAAGGTCAGGCCCATTCGATTGATGGCAAATGGGCGTTGGATAGTGGCAAGGTGCGCACCGCTGAACCGGGCTACGATCGCATGTTGGGCTTTGGGGACATTGGCTGGAATGACTATGAAATTCTGGCCCCGATCACCGTTCATACTATTCCCGAAGGCAACCACGGCATTGGCTTTGTTCTGCGCTGGACCGGGGCGACCGACAATCCCCGTACCTGTAATCAGCCCAAATGTGGTTGGTTACCGCTGGGCACCATCGCCTGGTATACCAATGGCAATCTGCAGCTCTACGTTGATGGAGATACCCGGCTCGATAGCCAGAAAGCTACGCTCGAAGAGGGTATGACTTACTGGTTCCGTGCACGGGTCGAGACCAACCCGGACGGCGGGCTCTACAGCCTGCGGGTGTGGCCAGAAGGTCAACCTGAACCGGGTACCTGGAATGTGCAGGGGCAATCGACGCTGGATCAGCCCCAACGTGGTGCGCCCAGCTTTGCTGTTCACCGCGCCGATGTGAGCGTTGGCAACATTACTGTGCTGCCGATTGGCCTGAGCAATCCGTTGCAGAATTTCCCGCCCACGGCAAACAACGATAGCGCGGCGGTGGCTCCGGGCAGCACGACCTACGTCAATGTGTTGACCAACGACACGGATGCGGGTGGTCTGCTGGATCCCTCTTCAATTCAGATTGAGACCCAGCCACAAAATGGTACGGTCCAGGTAAACACACTCACCGGCCAGATCACCTACGTACACGATGGCTCGGCAACCGCGAGCGACAGCTTCACGTACAGCGTGCGCGATGATGGGACACTACAGGGCGACGGTGTACGGTCAACGCCAGCGACGGTCAATCTGACCGTAACGGAAGATGTCCCGTCCACCGTGCGCTCTGACGATTTCAGCCAATGTTCGTTGCACGAGAGCTGGAGCTTCATCAACCCGCTGGGCGAAGGCTCCTTTGATCTCGTGGGGGCAGGCACGGCCGACGCCTATGTCGAGTTCGCGCTGCCCGCTGGTGTCAGCCACAATGCGTGGGGCGATGAGCAGAACGAAGCCATTCGCATCATGCAGGATGTGACGAACAGTGACTTTGAGGTGGAAGCCTCATTCACCACCGAACCGACCGGTGATACCAACAATCAGGGGATCATCGTTGAACAAAACAGCGGGACCTTTCTCCGTTTCGATGTCTTCCACAATGGCACGTCGCTGAAAGCCTTTGCGGGTTCTTCGATCGATGGGAACCACGTGCCGATCAAGAGCAGTAATATCATCACTGGAACCGGCACGCGGCTGCGCTTGAACCGCACGGGCAACAGCTGGACAATGGATCACTGGACCGGTGCAGATTGGCAACAGATCACCACCTTTGATCAAGCATTGACGGTAACCAAGGTGGGTGTGTTTGCAGCCAATGCCGGCGGCGCGGCCTATACGACCGGTGTTGATTATATTTTTGACACGGCGGCCCCGATCGATCCAGAGGATGGTAGCCGCAATCTCTTGACGACAGCCACCCAAGGCGATGGAAGTGTGATCACCTCGCCATCTGGGCCGGAACATGCCTGTAGCGAATTGGTTGAGTTAACAGCGCAGCCAGCAGCAGGCTTCAAGTTTGTTGGCTGGTCTGGTGCCCTGAGCGGCGATGCCAACCCGAGCACCCTGGAGATCGAAGGATCTGCCACGGTAACCGCGACCTTCGTGTTGAGCGACACCGATGCCACGGCACCGGAGATCACGCTCCTCGGCGACAATCCACTTGTGCTGCCCGTGAATGGCACCTACACCGATCCTGGGGCCACGGCACAGGATGATGTGGATGGCGATATTAGCGGCCAGATTGTCGTGGGTGGTGACGTTGTCGATACGTCAACACCTGGCTCATACACCGTTACCTACGATGTAACCGATGCCAGTGACAACAAGGCTGTGCAGAAGAAACGTGTTGTCATCGTAACACCAGAGGACAACACACCGCCGGTCATCACCCTGACGGGTGAGAGCACGATCAACCTGGCAGTTGGTGCAACATGGACCGATCCCGGTGCCACAGCCCAGGATGATGTCGATGGCGATCTCACCAGTGAGATTGTTGTGGGTGTGCTGGGTGGCGGCACTGTCGACACCAGCAAGCCCGGCTCGTTCACCATCACCTATGATGTGGCCGATTCCAGTGGTAATGACGCGACACAGGTGCGGCGCACGGTCAACGTGGTTGACGATATTGCACCCGTTATCACGTTGACGGGTGACGCAGCCGTGCAGATCGAAGCTGGCAACACGTGGAACGATCCAGGTGCCACAGCCCAGGACAACATCGACGGTGACATCACCGATGATATTGTCACGGATGTGGTTGGCGGCGGCCCGATCGATATCAGCAAGCCGGGCACGTACACCATCACCTACAATGTCAGCGATTCCAGCGGCAATGCAGCCACACCGGTTACGCGCACGCTGGAGATTGTTGATACGACACCCCCGGTTCTCACGTTGGTGGGCGACAACCCCGTTCGGCTCGAAGTGGGTGCCACGTACACCGAAGCGGGTGCCACCGCCACCGATTCCGTTGATGGCAGTCTGACCAGCGAGATTGTGATTGGCGGCGATACAGTGGACACCAGCACCGAAGGTGTTTACACCGTTACCTACGATGTGAGTGATTCCAGTGGCAACAAAGCGCCTCAACTGAAGCGCACGGTCATTGTTGGCGCGGCAGAACCGCCGGAGATGCGCATCTTCTTGCCGTTGATCAGTAAGTAGACGCACCAGATAGACGTACCAGATTAGAAGTACCAGATTAGAAGTACCGATTCAAGTGGCTTGGGCTCAACCACCGCTACGGTAATGAGTCCAAGCCTCTCGATACCGAGGCCCACTTGAGCTGTAAATGACCCAGGCAGAGCACAAAGTTTTGCACAGGGAAAGCAGCTCTGCCTCTCTCTTCGTGTGAAAAGGTGTTCAGATTCCCGGCACGGGCTACAGCCTACTCTGCTGTGCGGGAGCATAGCAGCACATGCCGGGGACAATTCCCAACAAATGTCAACGGAACCTAGCCACGAAACGCACAGCACTCCAGTTGTTGTTGCGCTTCGTGGCTAGGTGCGTTTTTGGGATCGCCACCACAACCGCCATTTCCACAGCTGTCAGTTAGCCCTTCGTTTGGATCTCCCCTGGCGCGTTGGGCGTTCGCCGCCACGGCACAAGCTCCAGCCACCTCACCGCGGTTCCTCGTGTTTTCTCCGCCACACCATCTACCTGCCCAAAGTTTAAGCTTACCTGTCCAAAATGTAAAGCAATCTACCTTTTTGCTTCTGTGCGAAAGGATGTAGCGTACTTTTACAGTCGCTCTTTCTCTGTTCCTGCGCCAGCCACAGAAGACCAGGTACAGAAGATCAGGTACAGAAGATCAGGTACAGAACAGAGGTCGTACAAAACTCGTATACATCTGTTTAGTCTCTTTTCGCGCACCACCGAGAGCAGTCTAGATTGCAGTCACTTTTGCGTACAATCGCTGATGGAAATCGAGCATGAATAATTCTATACTTGGGATATACCTCGATACATAGTTTGTCCTAGACTTTTTGCTGTATATTGGACTTTGGAATTCACCACATGGCATAGAATCAAGCGTATGTACCTTGCTGCTATCCCAGGGCATTAGCGGTGGCCTTAACAGGAGCAGCCAACAGCAAATGCGTAAGTGACAAACGTTTTTCCAGCAACCAATGCGGCGACCCCATCCATCGTTTCGCACATCAAACCAACCGTTGACTCAGCCCATCATCACACCCCAATCTCTTCCTTCCATCACTTGGTGCAACACTCCCCGGAAGAGTCCGTCACTCCATTGAATGGCAACTGCAATCTACAGTAGGACCAGGGATGCACGTCACGAAGGAACAATCACATCGAAGTGCCAACAGTGCTTCTGTGTTACGCGCCAGGTGATTGACCACGAATGATAGCTCAGGTCAATAGCACCAGATCAGAGAAAGAGAATTACCATGCAACCACTACCCCCCAAACCATCTACCCCCACAATATTGATGAGCCTAGCACTAGCCGTCTCTACCGTTGCGCTGCTACTGTCTCCATCACTTTCCCTACATGCAGAAGCAACGGACACGACAATACCTGAAAATACCCGTCTGCAGTGGGTTCACCTCTCCAGCAAAGCGGGGGGTATTGAACCGCCAGGCACAGCAACCCAACAGACCGCGGCATTGATTCTTGATGTCGATGGCGATGGCAAAAATGACTTTGTTATTGGTAGCCGCCGCGCCCCAACAGCACTGGTCTGGTATCGGCAACAGCAGAGTGGCTGGACACGGTACATTATCGAAGATGCAGCCATGGATATTGAGGCGGGTGGCACCTACCATGACATTGATGGTGATGGCGATCTGGATGTCGTGATGGGTGGTGATGCCAAGAGCAATGAAGTTTGGTGGTGGGAGAATCCTGCCCCCAACTTCCAACCAACCACGCCTTGGTCGCGCCATCTCATCAAAAACAGTGGTGGCACAAAGCACCACGATCAGATCTTTGGCGATTTCGATGGTGATGGCCAAGCGGAGCTAGTCTTTTGGAACCAGAGAGCCAGCGCTCTATTCTTGGCCGAGATCCCGGCCAATCCGCGCAACGCAACGGGCTGGCCACTCACGCAGATCTATCGTTGGTCGGGCGGCATTGAACACGAAGGGCTGGCCAAGGCCGATATTGATGGTGACGGCGTTCTCGATATTGTTGGCGGTGGACGCTGGTTCAAATTCAAGGCAGATGGCAGCTACACCCCCCACGTGATTGATGACAAGCAGCGCTTTTCACGAGCGGCGGCCGGGCAACTGATTCCCGGTGGCGCGCCAGAGGTGGTCTTTGGCTGTGGCGACTGCACGGGTCCCCTGAAATGGTATGAATTGCGCGATGGCCAGTGGATTGGCCATGCTCTGCTCGACGACAACATCAAGCACGGACACAGCCTCGCCCTCGTCGATTTTGACGACGATGGCGCGCTCGATGTTTTTGTCGCGGAAATGCGCTTGAATGGCCAAAACGCCCAAGCCAAGAGCTGGGTTTTGTTGGGCGACAACAAGGGGGGATTTCTTCGCACAGTGGTTGCCACGGGCTTTGGTCACCACGAATCCAAGGTGGGCGATCTCAACGGTGATGGCACCATAGACATCCTGGGTAAGCCTTACAATTGGGAAACGCCGCGGCTCGACATCTGGCTCAACCAACGCAACTGCGGCACACTACATCAGTGGGAACGACAGGTGGTCGATTCACAACGCCCGTGGCGATCGCTCTTTATTCGTGGCGGGGACATCAATCAGGATGGCTATGCAGACATTGCCACCGGGGGCTGGTGGTATGCGAACCCCGGCACCACCGGCGGCAGCTGGACGCGCCAGGTCATTGGCGCTCCGCTCAATAACTTGGCGCTGCTCCACGATTTTGATGGCGATGGCGATCTCGATATCTTTGGCACGCAAGGCCAGGACAGCGACAGCAACGCCCGCTTTGCCTGGGCACAAAACGATGGCCAGGGCAACTTCCAGATCTTCACCAACATTGCCGCGGGCGAGGGCGATTTTCTACAAGGTGTGGCTGTGGGAACGTTCCAACCCAACCAACTTGGCGTGGCTCTGTCTTGGCACGTGGCCGATGCAGGAGTTCAACTGCTCACGGTCCCCACCGATCCTGTTCAATCAACCTGGAGCTGGCAACGACTCAGCGCAACTTCTCAGGATGAAGCGCTCAGCGCGGGCGATGTTGACCGGGATGGCAATCTCGATCTGCTGCTCGGCACCATGTGGCTGCGCAACATTGGCAACGGTCAATGGGATCCGCTGGTGCTCCATGAGACCCGCGCCGCTCCCGATCGCAACCGCTTGGGGGATCTGAACGCAGATGGCCGGTTGGATGCCGTTGTGGGGTACGAAGCAACAAACAAACCGGGGCTAGTGGCCTGGTATGAACAGCCGGAAAGCGCAACTACCACGTGGATCGAACACGAAATCGCCACCATTATTGGGCCAATGAGCCTGGATGTTGCGGATATGGATCGGGACGGGGATCTGGATGTGGTTGTCGGGGAACATAACTTTGCCGATCCCGCGTCGGCTGCCCTCTATCTCTTTGAAAATCTCGATGGCCGCGGTATTGCGTGGCAACAACATCTGATCCACAAGGGCGACGAGCATCATGATGGCGCGCAGGTGGTTGACATTGATGCCGATGGCGATGCGGATCTGATCTCAATCGGGTGGCGCAATGAGCAAGTGTTGCTCTATGAGAATCGTGGTGAGCCTTGCACGCAGGAGCCAGAGCCAACGGCCACACCCATCGCGCCCACGTTGACACCATCACCATCAGCCACCCTGATTGCAACGTCGCCGACGGCCATGGCACCGACAGTCACGTCCACACCCACGTCCACATCAACGGCCACATCAACGGCCACATCAACGGCCACATCAACAACGGTTGTCGCGCCCACACCCACGGCCACATCGACGCCGCTTGACGCGCCGCCGGCCAGCAGCACACCAATGGCAGAAGCAACAATCGAGCCAACGGTAGCCGCGACAACAGAACCGACGGTAGCACCAACGACAGCGCCAACGGCGAGTCCAACTGAAGCCCCGGCAGCCGTGATGTGCGTCGGCAATAACAGCTTGGTTAGCAATCCAGGTTTTGAAACAGGCATTGAAACGTGGCAATTGAAAGGCAAGAGAGGCTCGGTGGGCACGGAGCCAAGTGCATTAAATTGTGGTGCCGCGGCGTTTGTGTCGCTGGAAACGCCCCAAAAGGCGCAGTTGATGCAGGCGGGGATTGCGCTAGAGCCCGACACTCGCTATCAGCTCTCCTTCTCGGCTTTCTCCAGCAGTGGCGATCAGATGGCCATTTACCTGCACAAGCATCATTCACCATTCACCAACTATGGCCTGCGGGTTACATCCGTTGCGCTCACCGATAGGTGGCAGACCTTTACCTACGAATTTACCACCAGAGGTTTTACAGAAGCGGTGACAGATGCACGCCTGCGTTTTTGGCTAACGAATGCAAATCAACAGGCCAGCTATGCAATTGACAATGTGCTGCTGATTGCACAGAGTGAGCTTCACGGTAACGGAGCAACGGAGAGGCAGATCGCAACGCCAGACACATCAGCGACAGAAGCGTACGCGGGGCAAGGCCAAGATGTTGTGGAGCTCTATACCATTGAGGGGGAAATCCTGGCCGCTGTGCTACTTGACGCGGCACAGAAACCACAACAGATTCTGGAAGCCTCGAGCCAAAAGGCACCTTCCACGGCAGCGGTGATGGCAGCGCTGGAACAGATGCACAACGAAGCGACAAATATCCACCCCGAAACAGAGATCGTAGCCATTGCAATGGGTGCGATCTACGGGTCGATGCGGGCAGCAACCATTTTTCTACCCCTCGTCCACTAAGCGAGCAATCATGGTAACGTTGCCCAATGGTGGAATCAGCGTTCTCTATCGCTGGATGTGCGCATGAGGCCATTGCCGCACGGTCATGAATGAGCCGTGCTAACAAGCGACGCCCCGTAAACGGGGCTCGCAAACGACTCTGCCAGCCGCGGCGGCACGATGAAGTAGCTCCGCGCTTGATCCAGCCAAGAGGCGTTATAGGAGTGGATGGGTAGCACCGCGGCGGGTGTGCAGCGCACAGGTGAGCTGATCGTGGGGCGGCGTTGGGCTGTTGAGACCTGTGCAATGCACTCGTGTACCGCAGGATCTGCCAGCCGCGGCGGCACGATGAAGTAGCTCAGTGCTTGATCCAGTGAACGGGCGTTACAGTGCAATGGAATAGACTATAACTTACATCGCGTTGGGCTTGACGCGCTCCCGGCATGCTGACGAGCTAACTGACGTTGAGCGTCGTGGGCTCTGCAACCAGACCAACGAATCGCATACCAATTCTGGAACCGCTTTCGCCCGTGGCATTTGAGTATCAAACCGCTTTTGCTGATGGGACACAAGCTTCCATAACGGTGGTTACGCTCTACTCATCGCATCTGGAACTGACTCACCGCAATGGCAAAGAGCAGTGCGGCAACGGCCAACAGCACACCGACCTCTGGCAACACAGAGAGCACTGTGCCCCGATAGAAGATCAATTCATGGAATCCTTGCATGGCCCAGGCCACCGGTGACAATTTGGCAACCGTCTGCATAAAATCGGGAACAATGGCCAGCGGCCACCAAGCACCCCCCAGCGGAGCAAGGGTCAGTGCCAACAGCCGGGCAGTGCCCGCGGCTTGCTCTTCATTCTGCATGTGGTTTGCCAGGGCAAAGGCCAGCGCCGTGATGCAAAGCACAAACGCAATCATGAGAGCCAACAGCCCCAACCAATCCCTGCCCAGATTGAGCCCGACGGCCGCGCCCACGGCAAAGAGCACCAGATATTGAATCATCCCCAACGTGAAATAGGTGAGTACCTTGCCACCCAGGATCTGGGCGCGGGTCAGGGGAAGAACCGCGAGCCGTTGCAGGGTCCACTGGCGACGCTCGCGGAGCAACACTGCGGTGCCCCCCAACACGGTAAACATGACATACATGGAGCCCATGCCGGGAATCGACTGCCCAAAGCCGCCTTGGATGCCAGCCAGGGCATCCTCTGTGCCCTCGGTGGTGCGATACCGGACCGCGGCAGGACGTTCGGCCAAGTTGGCAGCGGCATTGACATGGAGTTCCGCCTCAAGCTGCTGTTGCCCCAATCCCACGGTTTCCCATTCCAGCGCAACCAACGCTTGCAGCGCGGTCAGAAAGCCGCCGCCCACTTCGGCAGCCACGGCCGCGCTGTTCACCTGTTGCAGCACGCTCTCGGTGGCTTGGACCACTGTATCTGGCAGCGCCGGGTCCGCGGTGGAGTAGTAGGCAAGCGCTGCTGGCTGCGCGGCGCTGAGACTCTTCTCATAGCCTGCGGGAATGACGAGGAAGCCAGCGGTACGTTTGTTGCGCGCGCGCTCGATCCCCAGGGAACGATCCAGGGTGGCGCCATTTAGTTGGCAAATGTCATCGGCATTGTTCTCCAATGGGCAAACCAACAGGGTGGGATTGGCGGCGCGCAATGCTTCCACAAACGCCGCCGAAAGCGCGCTCTGATCGTCATCCAGCAGATCCATGCGGACGCGGCTGGGGCCATCTGTGTCACTGAAGCTGTAGCCCAGCACCAGGGCAAAAACAATGGGCAAGACAAAGATGCCAATCAGGTTGCCCCGCTGACTGAAAAAGATGCGGAGATCGGTCTGGGCAATGGTGAGAACTTTTCGCATGAGCAGAAATTTCCAGATTCTATCGCGTCAACCTACAGCTGTAACCGTCGCCGGAAAAACCACGCCCCGACCACAAAGAAGAGCAGCCCCTGGGTCAGCAGCACGAGCAGATTGAGCCTAACATCCCCTTGTCCCCCCGCCAGCTTTTCAAACGCGGTGGTTCCCCAGGTAATCAGAGAGAGACGTGGCAGCGGTTCGGGCAGCGAGAAGCCAAACGCACCGCCAAAGATCCCCAACGCAATGTTTACCACGGGACCAACGATCTGGACTTGTTCTGGCGTGCGTGCCAATCCCACCACCAACGTACCCAACCCCGACACCGCCACACCAAGACTCAGGACCAACAGCAAGAGCAGGCCAAATTGTGTGCCCCAGATCAAGGTTGCTTCGCCCAAAATCAGGCTGGCGACCGCGGTTAACGCCAACATCAAAACAAGCAACTGCACGACAACCACAACGAGATTCCCCAGCAGCTTGCCCAGCAAGATTGTGTTGCCCGTGGTGGGCGAGGCGAGCATGCGTTGCAAGGTCCACTGTTTGCGTTCATCATAGAGCGAAAGAATGCCAAAGACGCCGGTGAAGAGGGCAAAGAAGACAGCCTGTGCCGAGCCAGCAACGACCAGCACCCGGGCAAAGACATTGCCCGCTTGCAAGCTATCGAGCGGTTCTTGTACCAGCGTAATGGGGTTGATCTCCGGTGCAAAGAGACAACCAAGGATGGCGAACGTATCGGTGAGGGTGCCCGTGCCCGCAAAGACCGAGGTATCGACCGCGGTCCAATTGCCAGTGGCCGCGGCTGTTTGCAGTTGCAGCAATATTGTTTCGGCCTCTGCCAGATTGATGCTGCTCAAATCCAGATTCGCAAAGAGTGTTGCGGCCGTTGCTTCCAACGTCACCGGCAGACGCTCAAATTGATGGACAATGCCGGTGACAATACTGTTGACGATGTTGGCCGCCAGCGCGTCCCCGCTGTTGCCGTAGACCTCGATCTGTGGCTGCTCGGTTGTTGCCGGCGCTCCGGCTGTGCCGTCACCAAAGGTGGGCATCAGTGTCGCGGTAAAACCTGGTGGGATCAGAACAGCCACGGCATAATCGCCCACTTCCACCCCTTGGCGAGCAGCAGCCACGTCGTCCACAGCAGTCGCGTTCAGCAGTTCCTCGAGCGAGCCCTGAAACGAAGTGGCCGTGCCATCATCGGCCTCACCATCCAGCAGTGGACACGCAACCCCCTCTTCGCCCAACGCCAGCCCGTCGCCAGCCAGACCCGTCGTCGGCGAGATCGCTTCGCTCAGGAGAATGCTGGCCACGATTGAACCCAGGTTGATGGCACCGCCAGCAGGCAACCCGTCCGGCACCGTCGGCGTGCTGACGGAAGAGCTCTCCGCCGCGGGGACAGCTGTGGTAATGCCAGCCATTAGTGAATCGAACTGAAAACCCTCGTCCTGGTTGACAACCACAACGTCAATGGCACTGAAGGTGGGCGTGTCGCCGCTGAAGCCACCAAAGGCCAGCCCAATGATGGTCGAGAGTACAAGCGGTGTGGCAAACATGATCAGGATCAAATTGCGATCGCGCAGCGTGGTGTAAAGCTCTTTGCTGGCAATGGCCCAAAGCTTGGAGAGTGACATTCTACTGCACCTGATTCGCTGGTTGCGCTGCACCCGTCCACGATTGCAACTGACGCCAGGCTCGGTGATAACGCTCCAGCCGCGCGAAATCTTCGGTGGTCGGTTCAGCGATCCGCCGGAGATCCATATTATCTTCCAGATCCGCCAGCTTTACCTGCCGGGCCAATGCGTTGGGGGCCAGACGGTCAATGAAGTCTGCATAGGTTTCTGTGCTGCGCCTGGAGACGCAATCGATGGCGTCAATGATGGCCGGGGCAAAACCGGCCGCGCGCAAATCGTCCAATGTCAACGACGTATCTTCGACCACGTCGTGCAAAACCGCGACAATCTGGGCCGCTTCCCCATCCAGGCGCGCCATCATGCGCAGGGGGTGCAGCACATAGGGCTGTCCGGCTTTGTCCACCTGTTCAACGTGAGCCTGGGCGGCCAGGGCAATAGCTTGGGCCAGGGTGCTCATGGGGGTCTCTGCTCCTTCCTTCTGGATGTCTTTCCTGCTGGATCTTCTTTCCATCTGGCTCATCTATTGAGACGGCGTGTTTACGGCCTCAGCATGGTCAATGTTGCACGCAGAAGCGAGCCGTAAATCCGGTTGTGATGCCTGCATCTGGCCGAGCCAGGGTAATGGACGCAGAGGAGTTGCGAACGCAGAAAAGTTGCGGACAGCGGACTAGAGATCCCGCAAGGCACGTCCAGTCAGCGCCAGAAAGACCGCTTCCAAATCGGGCTCGCGCACAGTCACCGCGTCCACGGCAATGTCGGCTTGGTTGAGCAGACGGATTACATCGGGCAACGCTCGGCGTCCCCGTCTGGCAAAGATGGTGATATGGCCGGCAGTGCCATCGAGGCTTACGACCTGGGCCTCGGCATCACCATCTGGCTCAACCACTGGATCCAACTCAGCGCCCAGCGCCCCTTCTGGCCCGGTGTAGAGCACGCGCGAAACCCCTTCGACATCACGTTCCAGCATCGTCAGGATCGTCTGCGGGATCCGTTGGCCGGCCACCGCCAGCTCCAGCCGATCATCCTCCCCCACCTGCTGGGTTAGCTCATCCTGGGTGCCCGTGGCAATGATCTCACCGTGATCAATAATGGCGACCCGGTCGCTCAGTTCCTGTGCCTCTTCCATCAGGTGGGTGGTGTAGAGCACCGTCATCGCCTGTTCGTCGCGCAAAAGCTTGACTGTGTCCAGAATTCGCCGCCGGCTCTGCGGATCGATGCCGACGGTCGGTTCATCCATGTAAACCAACTGGGGGCGGTGGAGCAGCCCCACTCCGATATTGACTCGCCGCTTCATGCCGCCCGAAAAGGTAGCGACGCGATCATGTTGACGGTCCGCCAGATCGATAAAGGTCAGCACTTCATCGACGCGGTGGGCGAGTTCCTTGCCCCCCATGCCATACATCTGTCCGAAAAAGCGTAGGTTCTGGCGGGCGCTCAATTCGGGATAGAGCGCAATCTCTTGGGGCACGAAACCCATGAGCCGCTTGGCAGCCAACGGTTCGCGACGGATTGAGTGCCCGCCAATGGTCGCATCCCCTGCAGTTGGCGAGAGCAACCCACTGATCATGGAGATCAGCGTTGTTTTGCCCGCGCCGTTTGGCCCCAGCAGGCTAAAGATCTCACCCCGTTGAATGGTGAGATCGACCCCTTTGACAGCATCAATTGTCGTGCCGTCGCTCCGCCTGAAAGCCTTACGCAGCCCCGTCACCTGCACCATCTGATCTGTTTGCTGACTCGTTTGGATCGTGTTCGTTTGCGGCATACGTTTGTGTCACATTTTCTGCAGTGCCCAATGATTGCGGCCTGCCTGTTTAGCCATGTTAGCCTCGAGCCAATGTTGCTACTGCACGGTCCAGCCACCATCAATGGTAATGCCAGCGCCGGTGATGAAGCTACTTGCGTCGCTGGCGAGAAAGACGACCAGCCCCCCGATCTCATCCAGATTGCCCCAGCGCCCCAGCGGAATGCGCGCGACAAATGATTTGTATGCTTCGGGATCGTCGAGCAGGCTCTGGTTCATTTCGGTGCCAAAGGGGCCGGGCAACACACAGTTCACCGTGATCCCGTGGGAGGCCCACTCCAGCGCCAATGTGCGGCTCATCTGCAGGATCGCGCCCTTGCTGGTGGCGTAGGGTGTGCGGTCGGGCATGGTCACAATGGAGAGCGTGGAGCCAATGTTGACCACGCGGCCATACTTGCGCTCCTTCATGTGCCCGGCCAACGCGCGGCAGAGCAGCCACGGCCCGGTGACGTTGGTCTCTTGCACAGCCTTGAATTCTGCCAGCGAAAGTTCGTCAATGGGACCACGAATATTGATCCCCGCGTTGTTGACAATAATATCGACCTGACCAAAGTCGGCCAGCACCTGGTTGGCCAGTGCATCAACCTGCGCGGCAACGGTCATATCACAGCTGTAGCCGCGGCAACGCTGGCCAGTGGCGCTTTCAATGGCAGCGGCCACTGCGCCCGCCTCTTCTGCCTTGCGGCTCACAACCGCGACCGCTGCCCCCGCTTCGGCAAGGGCCTTGGACATCTCTTTGCCAAGGCCTCGATTTCCCCCGGTGACAATGGCCACACGGTTGTTGAGTTGAAATTGTTCCAGCACACTCATGCGACTTCTCCTGACACTTCTCTTGACAATTGTCTTGGAATTTTGGCACCGCGCTTGTTCCCTTGAAATTTCCACCGACGGCTGACACAATGTCAACTGAAATTTCTGGAACTAGCCCAGCGCTCATTGACAAGAACGTTCTGATGGTGCTCGGGCTGATGGTGCTCGGGCTGATGGTGCTCGGGCTGATGGTGCTCGGGCGCTCTGCTATGCAGGCAGCTTCAGCAAATCATCTACCTCAATCGGCTGACCGGTGGCCATCGATTCGTTGGCGGCAACCCCCAACAGAATCGACGCGGCACCATCGACATGCGAAGCCGCGCGGTGGAAGGGATCGGCGGGCGGATCGGGAGCAAAGATCTGCTCCAGCATGACCCGGTCGCCGCCGCCGTGGCCACCAATGCCTTCGGGAATCTCGACGGTGTAGGGGCGACCAAACATGGGGTAGACCCGCAGTTCCTTGCCACCAAATTGAGCCTTGATCTCCTCATCGACCTGCACCGTCTGCTCTTCGCCAGCAATAAACTGTTTACCCACCGATTCAATGAGATCAACTTCCAGCCGCCCCTTGTCGCCGGTGACCGCCACCTTGTAGCCTTCCCAGGGGCTGTAGGCCAACAATGAATAGGTGAGGATGGTGCCGTTGCGATAGCGGGCGGAGACGCTCATGGTATCTTCAACCGTGATATCTTCGCCAAAGACGTTGCGATCACGCAGGTACCCCGTATCCTTTTCTGCCTCCAGATAGAGGCCACGCAGGGCGCTGTGCTGATCGAGGCGCAGCGCAAAGGGATCAGCCGCGGCCTCTTCCCGGCCGGTGTAGCGCTCGTAGCTGTATTCTTCGCCCCGGGCCGTGGCATTCTCTTGACCATAAAAGAGCAGATCGCCGTGGGCAAAGACCTGCTTGGGGTGCGACTCGAGCCACCAGTTGATCAGATCAAAGTGGTGGGTGGCCTTGTGAACCATTAGACCGCCCGATTTATCCTTCTCGCGGTGCCAGCGGCGAAAGTAATCGGCCCCGTGAAAGGTATCCAACACCCACTGAAAGTTTACGTGGAGCGGACGCCCCACAACCCCACTCATGAGCAGCTCGCGCACTTTGGTGGCAATTGGTGCGTAGCGATAGTTAAAGGTCACGCGCAGCGAGCGGCCCGTCTTGTCAATGGTGTCGAAGATGGAACGCGCCTTGGCGGCATCAATTGTCATTGGCTTTTCGCTAATGGCATCGCAGCCCAATTCCATGGCCCGGTTGATGTACAGGTGGTGGGTTGAATCCATGCTGGTGACGATCACAGTATCGGGTTTGGTTTCGGCGATCATGCGGTCAAAATCATCAGCGTGATAGGTGGCAATGGGTGGCGCGTCGAACTTTTCGGCCAGTTGATTGTTGTGCCAATCCATGCGCGTTTGGCTCAGATCACAGAGCCCCACCAGCTCGGCTGTCGCGCGGTAGGTATCGGTGATGGCATCGAGAAACATTTTGGCGCGGCCGCCGGTGCCAACAAGCACATAACGTTTGCGGGTATTACTCATGCGTTGGATCTACTCCTCTTTATGACAAACACTTCGCTTTATGACAAACACTTCGCTTTATCAGAAACACTGTTAGCAGGTTTTCAGCAGATTAGTGCAGCGGTTGCTTCAACAGGATCGAGCGCGCCCTGAGGACTCACGCAGTTGCCGGTGGCATGGCCACGTTCAAGCGGTGTAACGCCCGACCCTGTGAAAGGCGTGCCCTCAATCTTTACGGCAAGCGATCTATGCGGCAAGCGCCATAGCAAGCGTGACGGCTCGGGTGGTTGCCGGTGAAATCACGGTGCTCTTTGCGCTGTGGTGAAACCGATGTCTGAACGGGGATTGATGGGTTGGCAGCGTGTTGCGAGACGAGTCAATCGGCTGGTCTATAGCCGCTCAATAGCCTCGCAAACAGTGTATAGCAAGAGAGAGCGAATCACAAACCATGTTGACGTCTGTTCTATTATCCAGTATGATCGACCTCACCGATACCAAACCGCTTTCGCAATCAGGAGAAATGTCATGCCCCACCAGGTGTTGCTCGATACCCAATTGAATGATGAGATCATGCAAATGATCGGCGACGACTGTGTCACCCACGTCTGGCAAGCAGAGCAGACCGATCCGGCGCTGCTGCAACAGGTCGAGGGCTACTTTACCTATGGCCATCCGGTGGTGGATGGCGCCATGATGGACAAGATGCCGAATCTGCGGGTGATCAGCAACTTTGGTGTGGGGGTCGATCACATCGATTTAGAGGCGGCCAAGGCGCGCGGGATCCCCGTTGGCAATACCCCCAACCTGGTCGATGGCGCCACCGCGGACATGGCCTTCACGCTGCTCATGGCGACGGCGCGCAATCTCGTGATTGGTGATCAGTACGCCCACAGTCCCGAATTCACCCATTACGATCCCAGCATCTTGCTGGGGCAAGAGGTCTACGGGGCAACGTTGGGGATCATTGGCATGGGCAACATTGGCACCGAGCTCGCACGTCGTGCACAGGGATTTGATATGCAGGTGCTCTACCACAACCGGTCGCGACGGCCGGCAACGGAAGCGGAATTGGGGGTGCGCTATGCAGAAAAAACGGCGCTGTTGCAAACAGCAGATTTTGTGGCGCTGACTGTGCCCATGACCCCGGCCACACGCCACTTAATTGGCCGGGAGGAACTGCGACAGATGAAGCCGACCGCAGTGCTGATCAATGTGGCGCGCGGGGGTGTGGTGGATCACGCGGCGCTGCTAACGGCATTGCAAGAGCAGTGGATCTAT
The DNA here is from genome assembly GCA_965228585.1 of Caldilineaceae bacterium. GTDB lineage: Bacteria > Chloroflexota > Anaerolineae > Caldilineales > Caldilineaceae > JAHBVH01. The sequence continues at coordinate 654,910 of CBDDHX010000001.1, read as the reverse complement.
GCCGCGGCAGTTGATGTGACGGAGCCAGAGCCATTGCCGCGCGACCACCCGCTCTTGCAACAGAAGAACCTGGTCATTACCCCCCACCTGGGCAGTGCCACCCACCAAACCCGCCGCCGCATGGGGCAGCTTTCGGTCGATAATCTCAAGGCTGGGCTGCGTGGCGAAGCCTTGCTCAAACGGGTGGCATAGCGCGCGGGCAGTGGTAGTGCGCGGGGTAACCGCAACGGATTGGATCTCAACCTAGAAACGTGGAGCAATGTTGCAACGTGAGAAAGGGGTGTGAAGAGCACAATGAGCTATCGGGATTTCGCCGCGTTTGCGGATGTCAAACGGCTGCTGGTGGTGGCCGCGCACCCAGATGATCTGGAATCGATGTGTGGGGGGACGATTGCGCTGTTGGCGGCGCGCGGCGTCGAAATTTTCTCCGTCAACTGCACCCTTGGCGACATCGGCAGCCAGGAGGGGAGCCAATTGCGCCCCGCGCTGGCGGCCCGGCGCATCGAGGAGACCGGTGCCGCCGCGGCCATCCTGAATCTGCAGGCCCATTTTCATTTGGAACATCACGATGGTGAACTGGTCCCCGATCTGACGCTGCGCGCCCAGATCGCGCGGCTCTATCGGGTCACCGGTGCGGACACGCTCTTCACCTTCGATCCCTACTGGACCGGGCAGATCCACCCCGACCATCGGGCCGCGGGCCAGGCCGCGCTCGATGCATACATGCCAGCCAAAATGCCGCTCTATCAGCCCGCCCAGCTCCAGGAAAGTGGAGCAGCGTTGGGCAAAATTGAGCGCATCTTTCTCTTTGCCACCGATCGCGATCCCGATGTTTATGTGGATGTGGACGGGGTCTATGCACAGAAGGTGGCGGCAACGCTGGCGCACCAGAGCCAGTTTCCCAATGGCGAAGCCGATGTGGAATGGATGAAGGAACTTGACCGCAACGCGGCTGCAATCCTGAACGCGGCGGCCTCCAACCGTGACAGAGAAAACGTCGCGGCGGGTCGAGAACCAGTCACCCATGCCGAACGTTTTAAGGAGCTTCGGGTCTGGTAGCAACCTGAAGTTGCGCCCGGGTTGCCTTCCAGGCGCGTGGTGGAAGCGATCCTTTGCGCAATTACGCGCGTGCAGAGATGGCAGATAGCAACTTGAGTTCGTAGAAGAACGGTGGCCACAATCTAGATTGGCCAGAAGGGTATGTTTGCGTGTTACAGGTAACCCCAACCATTATCATCGACGAAAGTGAATTACAGGAAGAATTCGTCCGTAGTTCTGGCCCAGGTGGCCAGAATGTGAACAAAGTGGCGAGCGCGGTTCAGCTGCGTTTTGACGTTGCGGCAACCAAAGCCTTGCCCGAGGGGGTGCGACGGCGGCTGATCAAGTTGGCGGGCAACCGCATGACAAACGATGGCGAGCTCGTCATCGAGGCCAAAGAGTCACGCAGCCAGCATGAAAATCGCGCCGAGGCACGGGCACAGTTGGTGGCATTGATCCGGCGCGCCACGGTGAAGCCCAAAAAGCGGCGCAAAACCAAACCTTCGTACGCGGCTCGCCAACGCCGACTCGACCAAAAGAAACGACGGGGGGCGCTGAAGAAGCTCCGCCAATCCAAGCCCCGGATCGACAGTTGAGGGTTGCGCAACGACGCTCGCGCCCACGCTCTCCCCTACCCCTACAATTCACCCCAGTAGATCCCGGCGTACATAAGCCCATGGCAACCTGACCCATTTCACGCAAGTAGCTTGGGCTTGTTTACCGCCGTGGTATGTACGCGCAACAGTACTAGGCGCTGCTGGGCCAGGCGGGATCTCGAAACGTTTGTATTTCGATCAGATACCCATCCGGATCACGCAGGAAGGCCTGATAAATATTAAACTTGGCATTGACCGTGGGCGGCTTTTCAAAGACTACCCCCCGCGCCACCAGCTGCTCATACCACGCATCGACCTGCTCGGTCACCAATGTCAGAATGACGCCCATCCGCTTGTCGACCGGCTCGAAGTGTTCGCAGAAGCCCAGAAATGCATCCCTGCCCACCCGATAGATCCGACACGCGCCCTGATCCAGCACCATGTCGAGCCCCAGCAGATCGGTGTAGAAGTGATGGGTGGCGGCCAGATCGGCGGTGTGTAAAAAGGTCACCTGTTGATCAAACGACAGTTTTCTGGGCATCGGCCGCTCGTTTCTGGGGCGAGGTTTTGCTGGCTGCTGCCGGCTTGTCCGCCTGCTTCTGTGCAGCGCCATTCTCCGCGACCACAAATGTTTCGTGGGCAGCCATTGCCGCGCCAATGATGCCCGCGGCGTTGCGCAGTTGGGCAGGCACAGTCGCGGTCTTTATCTCCAGATAGTCCACGTATTTATTGAATTTCTTGCTCACACCGCCACCGATGATAAAGAGATCGGGCGAGAAGAGAAACTCCATGCGCTGCAAAAACTCGGTGACGCGCTTGCCCCAGTGTTTCCAGCTGAGCCCCTCTTCCTCGCGGATGCGGGCGGCGGCTCGGTGTTCGGCGTCTTTTCCCCGCACTTCCATGTGGCCAAATTCAGTATTGGGAAGCAGATGACCATTGGTAAAGATGGCGCTGCCAATACCGGTGCCAAAGGTGAGCAGGATGACAACGCCATCGTGGTCACGGCCGGCACCATGGCGCATCTCCGCCACACCCGCGGCATCACCATCATTCAACAGATGGACCGGCATGCCAGTTGTTTGCTGAAAGAGCTCCTCGGCATTGACACCGATCCAGCTCTTGTCCACATTGGCAGCCGTGTTGATCACACCATGATGGACCACACCGGGGAAGGTGCAGCCAATTGGGCCATCATACTCAAAGTGCTGCACGATTTCCTTGATCACCCCAGCCACGGCTTCCGGGGTCGATGGCTGTGGTGTTTCGATGCGGTGGCGCTTGGTGGCGAACTCGCCTTCTTCAATATCGACAATCGCCCCTTTGATGCCACTCCCACCAATATCAATTCCAAGTATCTTCACACGTTCCTCCCTTTGCCCTACAGGCGGCACCCATTTTCCAACGCTCTCTCTTGCTCCTGCAAACTTGTGCTCTTGCAAACCTGCCCAAATTTTTGATGAAGCAGACTGCTGGCGAGCAGTGATCTGTAGCAATTGTTGCTCAGTGAATAGTTTACAGTTGCAGCTTGGCAGAAGCAAATTACTACAGCTCGCGCTTGGGTTTGCCGCGGTTGGGCGTCGAGCGCGCTGGCGTGCCGACTGATTTGGGTTAATCTCGCCATATTGAAAACTCTTTTGACGTATCGATGGGATCTACTGTACACTTATTGGGAGAAAGAGCATGACCCCCACCCATAAAATACCACAGAGTCGTGGCCAGTTTCTGTTTTCGTGATATTTTCTTGACTGTATTCTCGTGACAATATTCTCGTGACAATCTCGTGATAAACGTCACAACTGAATTCTATTCAAAAACAAGTTCTTCTCTATTCATGTAGATTCTAGCCATGTGGGTTCTGGCAATCGGCTGAAAGCGCTGGATTGCTTTCTGATTTTTTTCCAGAGATGGCTTTTACAGACGTGGCTTTTACAGACATGGACAAACTGAGTTTGAGAAATTACCAACTGAGGAGGTGTACTCTTGCAAGCATTCGATTATGTGGCTGCCCAGTCAGTTGACGAGGTGGTAAAACTATTGTCCGAAAAGGGCGATATGGCTCGTGTCCTGAGTGGCGGTACAGATTTGCTTGTTGCCTTGCGCGAAGGTCGACGCAAGGCGGACGTGGTGATCGATGTCAAGGGCTTGCCCGAGACAACCGAGATGACCTACGATGCCGAGAAGGGTTTGACACTCGGCGCGGCGGTCCCCTGTCACCGCATGTACGATGATGAGCAGATTGCTTCGATCTATGATGGCCTGATGGATTCGGCCCACCTCATTGGTGGCACCCAGATTCAGGGACGCGCCAGCATGGGCGGCAACCTCTGCAATGCTTCGCCCGCGGCCGATTCGACGCCAAACCTGATTGCCTATGGTGCCATCTGCAACATCGCTGGTCCCAATGGCCGGCGTCAGCTGCCGGTGGAAGAGTTCTGTGTGGCGCCCGGTCGCAACGCGCTGAATGATGGCGAATTCCTGGTCTCCCTGCAGATCCCGGTCCCCAAACCCGGCTTCGGTGCAGCATACCTGCGCTTTATTCCCCGCAACGAAATGGATATTGCCGTGGTGGGTGTGGGCGCAGCCGTTCAGCTCGACGAGAGCCGCGGCAAATTTGAATCAGCCCGAATCTCGCTCGGTGCCGTTGCCCCGACGCCGCTCTTTGTCAAAGAAGCTGGCGCAGCGCTGGTGGGCAAGGAAGTCAACGACGATTCGATTGCCGAAGCCGTCAAGATCGCCCAGGCCGCGGCCAAGCCAATCAGCGACATGCGCGGCACCGCGGAATATCGCAAACACTTGGCCGGTGTGTTGACACGCCGTACATTGCAAAATGCGATTAAACGGGCCAAAGCAAGCTAACTACCCAAATTTGTGCCGCAACTTTCTGGCCGCTCAGAAGTTCACAGGCATGATTAACCAGTGCATAGCTGACCAATGCACGATTAACCAGTGCATAGCTGACCAATGCACGATTAACCAGTGCATAGCTGACCAATGCACGATTGACCAGTGCATGGCTGACCAATGCACGATTGACCAGTGCACGATTGACCAGTGCACGATTGACCGGTTTTGTGATGAGTAGCGTTGTGATGCGTGTACCTGTCTGCCCGACCAATTGTTGTCCCGAGCGAAGGGAGCGTTGCCAGGGCAGGATTGCGAGCCGTCACAAAGGTCATCATCAACCTGTTCATCGCCTACACTGCAATTTTACGCTGCAATTTTACGTTGCAATTTAGAACGGAGATAGAAGGAATGGCTAAAAAAGTCGTTGTTGAAGCGACCATTAATGGTGAGCCACGTGAGTTTCTCTGTGAACCACGACAGAGCTTGTTGGAAATCCTGCGCGACGATCTGATGCTCACCGGTGCCAAAGAAGGCTGTAACAATGGCAACTGTGGCGCCTGCAATGTCATTATGAATGGCGTTCTGGTGAACTCTTGTCTGGTGTTGGGTGTCGAAGCCAACGGCGCCACGCTCTCCACCGTGGAAGGCTTGGCCTCGCGCGAAGACCTGCACCCGCTGCAACGAAAATTCCTGGAGCATGCCGCGCTTCAATGTGGGATTTGCACCCCTGGCTTCCTGGTTTCGGCCAAGGCCTTGCTGGACAAAAACCCCGACCCCACCGAGGAAGAGGTCCGCTTGTGGCTGGCAGGCAACCTCTGTCGTTGCACGGGCTACGACAAGATCGTCCGTGCTGTGCTAGACGCGGCTGACAGCGTTGAAATGCAGTCCGTCGCCGCGGATTAGTGTTGGAAGCGATTATGAAACATGATGTCTGGATCCCTGCGCTCCACCGCGATCTGACCGCTGGTGTCGAAACGGTTGCGATCGAAGGCGCGACCGTGGGCGAAGTGGTTGCCAACCTGGAAGAACGCTTTCCCGGAATCGAGGGACGTCTTTGTGAGGATGGCAAACTGCGGCCCTACATAGCCGTTTCGGTCAATGGTGAAGTTAGCCATCGTGGCCTGCGCGAGCGGCTGACTGAGCAGAGCGATATCCACTTCATCCCCGCGCTCAGCGGCGGTTGATCGACAGACAGCTGTAAAGAGTGCTCGTTGCACCAGCACCAGGATATTCGCAATGAGCGGATAGAAAAACGAGCGAATAGAAAAGTGGGTCGTTGTCTTGACGAGACAGTGACCCGCTTTTTTTGTTGCCCACTGGTGAAGCAGCACTCCATCGTCGCCAGATTCGGCGCGGGAAACTCATGGGGCAAGACGCGGGGTAGCCCTGTTTCCGAATCGAGCATGGAGCTGCAAGTGCACCACAAATGTATCGACGAACAAATTCTCATCTGTTTCTGAATGCGGTATAATTGACCCATGCCTATTCAACTGTTACCGCCAGATGTTGCAGCCAAAATTGCCGCGGGTGAGGTCGTCGAACGGCCCGCCAATGTGGCCAAAGAGCTGATCGAGAATAGCCTGGATGCCAGTGCCACCGAGATCCGTGTCGAGATCCGCGAGGGGGGCGAGCGGTTGCTGCGCGTGATCGACAATGGGCATGGCATGTTGGCGGACGAAGCACAACTGGCCCTGGAACGACACGCCACCAGCAAGCTGCAAAGTGCCGAGGAACTGAACCAGATCATGACCTTTGGCTTTCGGGGCGAAGCGCTCTACAGCGTGGCCGCGGTCAGTCAGTTGACGTTGACAACCCGCCATCGTGATGAGCCATTTGGGGCGCAGCTGCGTGTTGAAGGTGGCGAGGTAGTGAGCAATCAGCGCGCGGGCACACCCGTGGGCACAATCATCAGCGTCGAGCATCTCTTTTACAATGTCCCTGCCCGCAAAAAGTTCTTGCGCAAACCGGCAACCGAGACGGGGCAGATCAGCGCCGTGGTCCAACGCTATGCGTTGGCCTATCCCGAACGCCGCTTCAGCTTGGTGAATGAGGGCAAGTTGGCCTTTCAATCAACAGGGAGTGGCGACCTCTACGATGTGTTGGCCAAGGTCTATGGGCTTGAAAATGCCAAACAGATGACGCCAGTGGGCGATGTGAAGCTGGGCTTTCAGCTGGCTGCGCGCCAGGGTGGGGCCGACTCCGCAACCGCCGTTGAAGAGCGTGATGATCTGCTGGCGCTCGATGTCGATTTCATGTTGACCAACGACCGGGGTGATGGCAGCACGGGAACGACGGCAACCCCGCACGCCACCCAGGGTCCCCATATCTTTGGCTATGCCAGTCTCCCAACCTTGACCCGGGCCAACCGCACCAACATCAATCTTTTTATCAACCGTCGCTATGTGGAAGATCGCAGCTTGACCCACGCCGTGGTGCAGGCCTACCACACGTTGTTGCCGGGAGGGCGCTTTCCACTGGCAGCAATCTTCGTCACCATCGATCCCACGCTGGTGGATGTTAATGTGCATCCCCAAAAGGTGCAGGTGCGCTTTGTCGACGAGCGGGCCATTTACAGTGCAGTCCAACGCGCCGTACGCCGGGCCATCATCGACACTGCACCCGTGCCCGACATGCATCTGCCCAGTTCGTCGCCGTCGTCCACCACTCGCCAGGATCCAAACAGTTGGCAGAAGAGCGAGTGGGACAGCAGTGCGTGGGCCGGTCGTCGGCAACAGATCCTCAATGCTGGTCAACAATCATTACACTTTGCAGCACGCCCCCCCACCACGCCAGCCAACCCTGAATCGCGCACAGCCCCGGCCACCGACCAGCAAGCGGCCCCAACCGATCTGCCCTTTGCACGCCCAGAAACAGCCGCTGACCAGGGGTTGACTGAGCAGTCAGAGCAATCGGAGCAGACCGTGCCTGCCACGCCAGCGACCAATGCGGCAGCGACCAATGCCGCGGATCGCGAGGTGGTGGTCGAGGAACAGCGCACTCAGCTACCACCGTTGCGGGTGGTGGGCCAGGTGGGAGCCATGTACATCATTGCCGAAGGGCCCGAGGGTGTTTTTCTCATCGATCAACATGCCGCGCATGAACGCATTCTCTATGAAAAATATTTGGCCCAGCGCTATGGTACCGACGCCGGTTCGGTTCCCCAACAACATCTGCTAGAGCCATTGACGCTGCATGCTGGCCACGAGATCACCGGGCTGCTTGCCAACTGTTTACCCCAGCTGACGACCATTGGCTTTACGATTGAGCCGTTTGGGGGCGACACCTACCTGGTGCGGGCGATTCCCAGCGTGCTGTCGGGACAGGATCCGCTGCGCACGCTGGAAGAGATCGTCCATTCGCTGGCCGACCATCGCAATTTGGTGGGAGAAGAGTTGGAAGCGCGGATGGTCAAAATGATCTGCAAACGGGCTTCGATCAAAGGGGGACAGTTGCTCAGCACAATCGAGATGCAGGAGCTCGTCCATCAACTGGAGGCGTGTCAGGCACCCCGCACCTGTCCGCACGGTCGCCCCACCATGATCCAGCTTTCGGCGGGAGAGCTGGAAAAGGCATTTGGTCGGGTCTAATTGCGTAATTGCCCATCTTTGGTAGAACGCACGCCCCTATGTTAAACTACTCGTTTAGCGCCCCATGAGGGGGCTAGTGACTCGTTTAGCGCCCCATGAGGGGGCTAGTGACTCGTTTAGCGCCCGCCAATGTAGAGCTGTAGGCTGCTTCATTTCGCTGCCCTTGTCTCTGTCCAAGAGTAGAGGTATTCGGTGGGTAGTATGCTCGGTGTGGTAGATACTCGGTGGATAGATACTCGGTGCAGTGAGGGTCTCATTTTTATTTGCTCAAGTTGCTACCTACCATCTCGACACGGGAGTGATTGCTGAAACTTTGCTCGCCACCAAACGCCCAGAAGGCAACCGGGGAGCAATTTAGATACTGATATTTTACTCAGGTTGCTACCGCCCCACGCTACGTGAGATGGAGAGCAGCTTGGGTTATTTTTGTAAAAATTGACCACTCTTAAAGAGTGCAAAGAAAAATTATACGCTTATCAACGGCGCAGGTCTCCGAGTATCTGTTCTAAAAATCTCTGCATCAGCTCAATCGGCCAGAGATGTGACGGGAGTCACAGCCAAATTTCAGAACAGACGCTTGGACTGTTGTGAGGTAAGCCCATAGATTCAGAGGAAGCAATGTCGTTACAGATTACACAAGAGGAACGCGAAAATCGCGAATTACTGCTGACCATCGAGGTCGATCAGGCAAGAGTTGATCAGGAATTGCGCAAGGCAGCGAGAAAAGTTGCTTCTAGCTACCGGATCCCAGGGTTTCGCAAGGGCAAGGCGCCCTACCATGTCATCGCGCAACAGGTGGGCCTACCTGCACTCTACAACGAATTTCTCGAGCAGCTTGGCGACGAAGTCTACCGCACGGCACTCGAGCAGGAAGGGCTGGAACCCTATGCCCGTGGCTCGCTGGAAGATGTGACGCTGGAGCCGCTGACCTATAAGCTGGTGATGCCAATGGATCCGGAGATCGATCTGGGGGACTATCGCGAGCTGCGCGTCGAAGAGAGCAAGCCGGAAGTGGATGAAGCTGATGTGGACGCTCAGATCGAGCGCTATCGCGAACAACACGCCGAACAGACCGATGTCGATCGGCCGAGCCAATATGGCGATTTGATGAACATTGACCTGCGCAGTGTAATTGCGCCCGCGGCCGAAGGCGAAGAGGAGACAGTTGTTCTCGATGAGACCGATTGGGACGTCACACCAGACGAAGAGTCACCCATGGATCCTCCTGGCCTCGATGAAGCGTTGCTCGGTATGTCCCCGGGCGAGGAGAAAGAGTTTGACCTGAGCTGGCCCGAAGATAGCCAGAGTATTTACGCCGGCAAGACCGCCCACTTTCACGTCAAAGTAAATTCGCTCCAGGCCAACGAAAAGCCAGAACTCAACGATGAATTTGCTCAGCTCATTGGGCCAGATTTCGAGACTGTTGATGATCTGAAGAACAACATTCGTGATTCGCTGCGCGACCAGATGGAAGCCCAGGCCCAGAATGAGTATCTGGAAGAGGTGCTGACGAAAATGTTGGAGCAGAGCACACTCAACTATCCCAGCATTGTGGTCGAAGACCAGATCAATTCCATGCTCAATGAGATTCAAGGCCAATTGCGCCAATTTGGCATTGAAGATATGAATTTCTACTATCGCCAAACGGGCCTGAGCGAGGCGGAGATGCGCGAAAGTTTGCGTGAGGATGCAGTGAAACAGGCCGAGCGCAACCTAATTATTTCAGAAATTTTGCGGGTCGAGTCACTGGAAGTCGGCGACGAAGAGCTGGAAGAGCGCATCACCGAGATGACCCAGGGTGACGAGTCGGAACAGTCGCAACAGTTGGCCGAGTTCCTGCGCAGCGAATCCGGACGCACGGTGCTCGAAAGCCAGATCCTGCGCGACAAAGCGATTGAACGCATCTTGGCAATTGCACGCGGCGAGGCCGATGCATTGGCAGAAAAGAGCACCGCGGACAGTGCCGCTGACGATAGCGTGGATGAATCCTCCGCTGCCGAGTCCGACGCGGGATCAGATGGCACGGATGCTGACGAAGAGAGAGCCACACCAGCCACTGAATAAGCCACACCAGCCGGGCCGGTTTATTCACGTTGCCGGTCTCTGTAACGACCAGCGTTTGAACAGAAGATCTGTCATTGATGGGGAGCAAAGTGCCGAGGAAGCAGTTCCAAAGGGCTTTGCTCCGCTGATTTTAGCCACCGGATCATTTCCATTGCAATACATGTCAACGTGCCCAGCAATGAAACGCTAACAGAAGACAAACAGACACATAGAGCCGGATTACATTCAACAGCAAGAGTTCAGCGTATGGTTGGTAGCAATGGTGCGATCTCAAATCCTCCATTGTTCCGCTCATATACAAAATGTGTGAGTCCTGTGCATGTGTTAGAGGAGCAGCCCAGAAAAGAGCGCAGAGAAGCCTCTGCACTGGTTGCGTTCTGGCACATGCTCACCATTGTTGGAACGAATAAACTGCTTGCAAATAAACGGAGAACTTTATGAATATGTTACCACCAACCAATATGGTTCCCATGGTCATCGACAGCTCGGGCCGTGGCGAACGTGCGTATGATATTTACAGCTTGCTACTGAAAGAGCGGATCGTCTTTTTGGGCACACCGATCAACGACCAGATCGCCAATCTAATCGTTGCCCAGCTCTTGTGGCTCAACAGTGAAGATCCCAATCAGCCGATCAACCTCTATATCAACAGCCCCGGCGGCTCTGTCTATGCGGGCCTCGCCATCTATGACACCATGCAGATGATCACGGCACCAGTCAGCACCGTTGCCGTTGGCGTGACAGCCAGCATGGGCACCGTCTTGTTGGCATCTGGCGCGTCCGGCCGCCGCTACGCACTCCCCCACGCGACTGTCCACATGCACCCGGCCAGCAGTGGCGCGCAGGGCTACACCGAAGATGTGCGCATTGCATTCCGCGAACAGGAACGCATCCAGACCCAGCTCTTCCAGATCGTGAGCAAACACTCGAATCGCCACTGGAAGGACATTGAAGCCGACTTCGAGCGCGATCGCTACATGAACGCCATGGAAGCGCAAGAGTATGGATTGGTCGATGAAGTGATGGGTGATGTTTCGGATGTGGTCGTGCTCGACCGCAAATCTGGTGATTTGCTGCTGGCCAACGGCGAACCGTTGGTGGACGACCGCGAAAAGAAAGAGTCTGAAAGCTAGATGCGAAGACGCATCGCGAACGGGTACCAGGGATGGCTATCCACAACAGGATAGCCCCCGTACAGTGAAGGCATGAAAACGATTATGAGCGAACCACGTTGCTCGTTTTGTGGCAAAACCAAAGAAGAAGTTCAGCGGCTGATCGAAGGGTCCGAAGGAGCATACATTTGCGATGAGTGTGTGCTGCTCGGGGCCGAAATCCTCAGTGAAGATGGGATCGGCGAAGAGACAGCCACGGCCCCAAACTCGGCCAAGCGCGAGCCGCGCAGCATCCCGCGCCCGCGTGCCATTGTCGAGCATCTCGACCAATATGTCATTGGTCAGGAGCAGGCCAAAAAGGTATTGGCCGTTGCCGTTTACAACCACTACAAGCGCATCTTTGGCACGGGCGCGGAACCGGCTAGCGCGACACGTGAGCCTGAAGGCGCTGCCGGTTCCGCGGGCATAGAGCAGGCTGTAGATGCCGTTGAGCTGGCCAAAAGCAATGTCCTGCTCATTGGCCCCACCGGCAGTGGCAAAACACTGCTGGCACAGACGCTGGCAAAGCTCATCGACGTGCCCATTACAATTGCCGATGCCACCACGCTCACCGAAGCCGGCTATGTCGGTGAAGATGTGGAGACGATCCTGGTGGGGCTATTGCAGGCCGCGGATTGGGATGCTGACCGGGCAGCCCACGGAATCATCTATATTGATGAGATCGATAAAGTGGCGCGCAAGGGAGGGGATAATCCCAGCATCACCCGCGACGTGAGCGGCGAGGGCGTGCAGCAGGCACTGCTCAAGATTATTGAGGGCACGGTGGCCAACGTGCCCCCCAACACGGGGCGCAAACATCCGCAACAGGATTTCATCCAACTCGATACGCGCAACATTCTCTTCATCTGTGGGGGGGCTTTCTCCCACCTGGCCGAAGTGGTGCGCAAACGGCTGCAACGCCGGGCCGGGTTGGGATTTCTGACCGATGAAGAACAGCTGCTCCAGCAAGGGCTACTGTCCGCGCCAGAAGCGGAGAACAAGACGCCACTGCCCGAAAAGCTGAGCGAGCGCCAACGTGAACTCAAGATCCGACGCATGGAAAAAGAGAGCCGTGAAGAGAGCGAACTGCTTCACCAAATTGCGCCCGACGACCTGCTCTCATTTGGGTTGATTCCCGAGTTTATCGGTCGTTTGCCCGTCTTTGTGAGCCTAGACGCCCTCGATCGCCAGGCGCTGGTCCGTATTCTCACCGAGCCGCGGAACAGCGTGGTGCGTCAGTTCATCCATCTCTTTACCATGGACCAAGTTCAACTCGAGTTCGAAGCGGCGGCGTTGGATGCCATTGCAACCGAAGCGTTCATGCGACGCACCGGTGCCCGCGGACTGCGCAGCATTGTCGAAGAGGCTCTGCTCGATGTCATGTTTGAAATTCCCAGTCGGGACGATATTGTCCGCTGCGTCATCACCAAAGAGGTCTTTACCGAAGGCAGCTTTCCGTTGCTCTATGGCAACAAAGGTCAACCGCTGACACTGGGGGAATATTTGACGGCAGCCTAGCCGCAAATGGCCGCTCCCCATTGGCCCGGCAACGACTGGCGTTCCCCGTGCCCAGCAATTCTCAATTTGACGAAATGGTAGGGGAGAAGAGAATGAGAGAAGTGAAAACGGAAAGGGGGAAAAAATGAAACCACTCGGATACAAGCAAATTCTGAACATAATGCAGGAAGCATTTCAAGGGTTGCCCGATTACCGAACGGGAAAGAATGTGCAATATGAAATAAGTGATGCGGCGCTGGGTGCCTTTGCCGTCTTCTTCACCCAATCGCCGTCCTTCCTGGCGTATCAGCGAGATATGCAAAGGCAGCAAGGGCGCAACAATGGCAGGAGCCTCTTTGGGATGGAGAAAGTGCCGAGTGACAACCAGATCCGCAATCTGCTCGACCCAATAGAGCCAAGGTACCTGCAAGCACCGTTTTGGGAACTCTTTGCAAGACTCGAGAAGCAAGGGATTCTGGCAGCCTATCAGGTGTTTGACCAAGGCTATCTGTGCGCCCTGGATGGCACCTACTATTTTTCATCAGAGCGAATTCACTGCGAGAACTGTACGGTGCGCACGCATGGGGAACAGCAGTACTACTCCCATGCAGCGATTACGCCAACGCTAGTGGCGCCCGAGCAGCGTCACGTCATTGCCCTCGAACCCGAGTTCATCCTCCCGCAAGACGGGGTTGAGAAACAAGACTGTGAACAGCAAGCGGCCAAACGGTGGGTGCGGCGCAATGCGCACCGCTTCCAGCCCTGGCAACTGACGATTCTGGCCGATGATCTCCATTCCCGGCAGCCCTTCTGTGCGCTTCTGCTCGAGCATCAGATGCACTTTATTCTCACCTGCAAACCCGACTCCCATCCCACGCTCTCTGAGGAAGTCAAACTGCTTGAGCGAATCGATGGCCTCTCCACAGTGACCATGCGCCGCTGGAATGGACGCTATGCCGAAGTCTGGCAACTCCGCTACACCAATCGCCTGCCCCTACGCGACTCCCTCGATACCCTCTATGTCAACTGGGTTGAGGTGCGCATCTCGCGTGAAGACACCGGCGAACGACTTTACCTGAATACCTTTGCCACCAGTCACACGCTCACTGACCAAAGCGTTCTCTCCATTGTCACCGCAGGGCGCACACGCTGGAAGATTGAAAATGAGAACAACAACGTCCTCAAAAACTATGGCTATCACCTCGAGCACAACTATGGCCATGGCCAGCACTACCTCGCTGCCATTCTCGTCATGCTCAATCTCCTCGCTTTTCTCACTCATACCATTCTTGATCTCACCGACGAGCGCTACCAGCGCATTCGTCAAGAACTCGCCACTCGCATGACCTTCTTTCAGGATCTTCAGGCCCTCTCTCGCTATCTCTTTTTCAATTCCTGGGATTCTCTACTCATTTTTATGGCTCAACAACTCCAACTTGAACCCCCGTCCCCTGGCTAGCTACATATTGAGAATTCCTGCCCCGTGCCAGCCTCGTTGTGACGCAACGCAAGAGAGATGTTATAATCCCGGAATCAACACTGATTCCGGGATTTTTGCCATGCACCTAGAACTACTCGATACCCACGCCAGCAGTTGGCCACAAACATTGGCGTCCCTCTACCCAAGCCTGGGCGGGGAGCAGAACGAAACGCTCTTTCCGCTGCATTTTCTCCAAGCCGCCTTCCCTCACATTGGGGGGCGGGCCGTGCGTGTGCTGACAGGTGGAGAGATCGTCATGATCCTCTTTCTGTTGCCCCACCCGCCACGAGAAGATGATGAGACGGTCAGAGCGAATTGGACCGGCCAACCGGCCTACACCGCACGCGCTCACCGCGTGAACGATGCCAAAGTATCATCGCCAGACCCGGTGCCACTGCAACAGGCGCTCGTTCAGCTGCTTGGCACGCCTGCCATCGTGCTCTACGATCCCAGTGCAGATCACGCCTTCCGTGGCACCGGCCGCGCCGTTGGCGCGCTGGATATTGGCCGGCCCGATCAGACAGAGGCGGCCATGATCCGAACGCTCCAGCAATCCATTTGGGGCAGCCCTCCTGGCTCCCTCTATCCCGTGGATATTCACAGCACAGATTTTCCCGTGGGCACGTCGCTGGTTGCGCGGGTCGATGGCGCGGTGGCAGGATTTCTCTTTGGCTTCTATAAAGCAGGTGGCCCCGCGTTACCGGGCGATTGGCACGAGCGGTGGCAAGGTGACTTGCGGCTTGAATCGCAGGTGATGGGTGTGTTGCCGGCACACCGGGGATTGCGGATCGGCTACCTGCTCAAGCGCGTGCAGGCGGAGACGGCATTGGCACAAGGTATCGGCATTGTCCATTGGACCGTCGATCCGTTGCAATATCCAAACGCGGCGCTCAATTTCGGGCTGCTGCGTGCCCTAGCCTTTACGTTTACCCCCAACTACTATCCATTTCGCAACGAGCTGAACCGAGCACCGGCATCACGCTTCAGCCTGACTTGGCTGATCGATTCGGCGCGGGTGCAGAGCAAACCACTGTATGATGCCCGCTCCACGATCCTGCAATTGGATCAGCATCCTGCGGTTGTCCGGGTGAACAGGGGGTGGCAGCAGCTCGACTTCGCGGCGACCGCGCCAATGATCGCAGTTGAAATTCCAGCCAATTGGACAGCACTACAGCAGCAAGCACCCGACGAAGCCTTGGAGTGGCGCAGCGCGACCGATCGGCTCTTTGCCCACTATATTGGCAGCCAAAACGATCAATACGTGGTGACGGACGTGGGCGTGACAGCCGAGCAACGTTTTCTCATTTTGCAGCGGGTGAGTGATTCTCTGTGGCAACGGTTGGAGGGGGCGCAGCAGCCCGATCCGGTCAGGGATAGAGCTGATCATACAGCGTAATTTGCGCTGTAAGCGCGTCGCGGTGGATGGCGTGATGGCCCGAGTTTGGCAGGTAGGTTTGGCCCGTTGCCGGTGGCAGATCGCTCGGTTGGTCGATTAGCGCACACTGTTCCATGGCCAGCAACGCGACACCACGGCTCGTCAATTCATGTTCGGCCAGCGCAATGATTGGCTGGTTGAGCACATCCGCCATGATCTGCAACCACGCGGGCGACCGCAACAGCCCACCACCGCTGGCAATGATCTGTTGCTCTTCCGTGCCCAGGTGTGGCTTGATCCGCCCATAAATAATGGCAAAGCGATAGGCGATGCCCTCGAGCGACGCCTGCACAATATCAACCGGGCGCGTGCTGAGGGTAAAGCCAACGAGACTGGCCCGGGCACTGCCTTTCCAGCCAGGCGCGCGTTCCCCCGCCACAAAAGGCAAGAGTGTCAAGCCGTGGCCCGCGGGTGGACGGTTGGCCAACTCTTTTTCCAGTTGTTCGGTGGGTGGTAGTTGCAACGATTCGCGCAGCCAGGCAAAGAGGTTGCCTCCTTCCGTGGTTGCACCGCCCAACAACCCACGCTCCCGGGTAACTCGATAGAGCCAAAGCCCCGCGGGCACCGTTGGAATGGCAGGCGGCAATACCACCCGCATGGCACCCGTGGTTCCAATGGTCAACGCAATGCGTTTGGGGTGGTCGCAACCACTGCCAATGTTGGCCGCGGCCCCGTCGCCAATCATGGGCAGCCATGGGACATTGCTCAGGGCGGGCCAGCGTTCGCGCCACGGCGCAAGCAATCCCTGCAACGGTGTGTCCACATCGCCCAGGGGCGACAGCTGCTCCACCGTGATTGGCAGTCGAGCCAGCCACGCCTCATCCCACTGCAACGTGTGGCGGTTCAACAGCCCCGTCCACGCGGCCACGCTGTAGCTCACCACCCGCTCCCCCAACAGCTTCCAGTAGAGAAATTCACCAAAGGAGAGCCAGAAGCGCGCGTCCTGTAGCTGCGCGGGCTGCGTTCGTTCCAGCCAGCGAAAGCGGGACGGCAGATAGGAGGTGTGCAGCAAGCAGCCCGTGCGATCGTGGCTCGCTTGTTGAGCGGCTGCGCCCAGCTCCGTACGCAGCGCCGCGGTATCGGGTGCGTTGCGGGTGTCGGCATAGGTGAAGATGGGCGTCACGGGTTCACCGGCAGCACTCACCCCCAACAGATTGCTGACAAAGGTATCGCCCGCCACCGCCACAATTTGATTGGCACGATCGCCAGCCATGGCCAATGCTTGGTCAATCACCGCGACAACATTTTGAAAGAGCGCTTCGGGATCGAAGGTGGCCCCACCGTCGCCGGTCGTCTGCAAATGGTTGGCAACCTGAGCCACGGCATCGGTCAGTGGATTCCCAGCTTCGTCAAAGAGCAGGGCACGCGTCGAGGTGGTTCCAATATCCAGGGCAAGAATTAAAGGGGAAGTCACGGCAACTCCAATAGCATGTGGGCCAAGGAAATCCTGTCCCGGCCCGGAAAATCGTTAGCCAACAGCGCTACAGCTTTAGCCCACTCAGCACCACGCCAGAGATGAAGTAGCGTTGGGCGGCGGCAAAGAGCGCAATAACGGGGACGGTCATTACCGCGGCCGCGGCCATGAGCAGATGGTCGCGGGGATCGTTGGTTTCCAGCGGGATGTATTGGAAATAGCGCAGACCAATGGCCGCGGTGTAGAGCGGCTGGCGGTTGAGATAGATGAAGGGGGCGAAGAAGTCATTCCAGTCATTCAAGAATTGCAGGATCGCGACCGTGGTCAAGGCTGGCTTCATCAACGGCATGATGATGCTCCAGAGAATCCGGAAGGGGTTGGCACCATCGATGAGCGCGGCTTCATCGAGATCGCGCGGGATGCTCAGGATGAATTGGCGCAACAGAAAGATCATGAACGCGCCACCGCCGAGCCACGCCCCAATGGTTAGCGGCACATAGGTGTTGATCATCTTGAGCTTGAACCAGAGCAGATATTGGGGGATGAGGGTGACCGTTGCCGGGATCATCATCGTGCCAAGCATGAGAATGAACCAGACAGATTTGCCGACAAAGTCAAAGCGGGCAAATGCATACGCGGTAAAGGTGGCGGTGAGCAAGGTGCCGGGAATCGTGAGCGCGACGATGAGAAAGCTGTTGAGCAGCCAACGGGCAAAGGGCACCGCCTGAAAGACATCCGCATAGTTGGACCACTGTGGATTCGCGGGATAGAAATGGGGCGTAAACGCGCGCAATTCCTGCCACGTCTGCAATGAGCTAGAAAGCGTCCAATAGAGAGGGAACGCGAAACTCAGCCCAGTAATGGTCAACAAAATATAGGTGATCACCTTCCCCAATGTGCGTCGCCGGCGCACCGAAGTGGAGTAAGAGTGGTCGGCGGTGACCATCTGTCTTTGCGATGTGGTTGCTGTTGCCATCTTCTATTTCCTCATTTATCTCCGTAAAATTCGGCAAAAAAATCAATGCAGTTGTCCGCTATCACCTGTGCACCGTCGCTCTATGGTTTGCTCAGGCCGCGGCACGCTCTGCTGTCGCGGCGGCTGATTGCCCAACAAAGGTGGATGTTACATCAGCCTGCTCGATCACGGGCTGATCCTGATACAAGAAACAGCGCGCGCCGCGGTGCTCATCGACGCGGTAGAGTGGCGGCGGCTCGGTCCAACAGTGTTCCATGACCGCGGGGCAGCGATCGGCAAATTTGCAGCCCGACGATTCCCGCGCTTCGTCGAGCGACCGCAATGGAGCTTCGGCCTCTTCGTCGCGCTCCCAATCTCGCACCGCATGCATCTTGGGAATTGAGTCAATCAACAGTTGCGTGTACGGGTGTTTCGGATCGCGGATCACGTGATCCACCGCGCCCGCCTCCACTACCTCACCTCGATACATGACCAGAATATTTTCACAGATCTGATAGGCCGTGGTCAGATCGTGGGTGACGTAGAGAATCGAAATACCCAGATCACGGTTCAGGGTGCGCAGACTTTCCAGAATCGTCGCCCGCAATGAGGCATCGACCATGGATACTGGCTCATCGGCCAGGATCACCCGCGGCTTGAGGATCAGCGCGCGCGCCACCATCACCCGCTGCCGTTGGCCGCCGCTGAGTTGATGGGGAAAGCGTCCCAGGATCTCGTCGGGCCGCAAACCGACCGTCGCAAGCGCGTCGGAGACCAACTCCCGTGCCGCTGCCTTGGAAGCAGCTAGATTGAATTTTGCAACCGCGGCAAAGAGCAGGTGGTCGGCCTTGTAAAAGGGATTGTAGACGCCAAAGGGATCCTGGTAGATCGGTTGTACATCGCGCAGAAACGCCTTGCGCTGCTCGCTCGACATCGTGTTCATATCCGTACCGTTGTAGAAGACTTGCCCTTCACTGGGCTTGACCACCCCCAACAGCAGGCGCGAGAGCGTTGTTTTGCCACTGCCACTTTCACCGGCAAGCGCGGTCATGGTTGGACGATCGGCCGGAATCGAAAACGTGACATCACTCACGGCGACAGTCTTTTGGCGGCTGAATGTTCCACCACCAAATGTCTTGGTTACCTTCTGTAGTTCTAAAATTGCCGTCACGGATGACGCTCCACATTCGTTTCATTGTATAGATGGCAAGCCACCTGCCGACCATTCGTCGTTGTCCGCTGCTCGGGCGACTGCAACATCGGCAACAGCTCTGTGCAGTGGGCCATTGCCTGGGGACAACGGGGCGCGAAGTGACAGCCCGGCGGCAGATCGATCAGTCGCGGCGGTACACCAGGAATGCCAACCAGCCGCTCTTGCTTCTCTTCCAGGCTGGGCACGCTCTGAAGCAGCAACTGCGAATAGGGATGCAATGGATCTTCGACCATCTGCTTGATCGGTGCCAGATCCACGAGCTTGCCCGCATACATCACGCCAACCCAATCGGCAAATTGGGCAATCAAGCCCATGTCGTGGCCAACCAGGATCACTGCGGCACCCGTCTCCTTTTGCAGCCGCCCCAGCGTTGTCATCACCTGACGCTGCACAACGACATCGAGCGCGCTCGTGGGTTCGTCGGCAATAATTAACTTGGGTTGCAACGCGGTTGCCGTTGCCATTCCCACCCGCTGCTTCATGCCCCCACTCAGTTCGTGGGGGTACATGCGAGCGACGTTGGATTTCAGCCCCACGTGCTCCAAGAGTGAGCGCACCAGTTCGCGCGAGGCCGAACGGCTCTGACGAATCCCATGATCCTCCAGCCCATCGATGATCTGGTCTTCGATCCGCATGACGGGGTTGAGCGCGTTCATGGCCGACTGTGTAACGAGCGCCACATCATCCATGCGTGCGAGACGCATCTCTTCTTCATTCAACTTGAGCAGATCGCGACCATCGAGCAGGATCTCTCCCTGCACAATGCGGGCGGGCGGTTTGAGCAACCGCATGACCGAGAGGGCCAGCGTGGTCTTGCCACAGCCCGATTCGCCGACCAGGGCCAGGCGCTCCCCCTGGCGAATCGTCAGATTGACACCGCTCACCGCTTTGACCGCGCCCGCGTCGGTTTCATAGTGGACGTGAAGATCGCGAATTTCCAGCGTGACCGGGGCAGATTGCCTGCTTTGGGCTGTGCGCGCGTTGATTGTCTCTGTCACTACACACTCCTTCGTAGACGTGGATTGGCCCATTCATCGAGGCCTTGTGAAATGAGGAAGAGACCGACGAACAGCAAAACGATAACAATAATTGGCGGCGCCCACCACCACCACCAGCCATTGATCAGCGAGGCATACCAGATGTTCCAATAGATGGTCATGCCGAGCGTATTGGCTTCAAAAGGACCCAAACCGAGCGCTTCGAGCCCAATCGACGCGAGAATGGCACCGGAGACCGCGGTCACGAAGACCGCAACAATATAGGGCATGAGATTGGGCATCATCTCTTTGATGATGATTTCGGGGCCGCTCATGCCGGTGAAGCGCGCCATTTCGACATAAGATTGTTTGCGGATCACCAGCACCTGCGAGCGCAGCACTCGTGTCGGGCCCAGCCACGAGAGCGCGGCAATGGTGAGGGCCATCATCTCCACCGTCATTGTGCCCGGCAGCGAAATCGCGAGGATCACGAGCACGAGCAGTGCGGGCACCGTGCGCAGAATATCCACAAGCGAGCGGGTCAAGGTGTCGAAGATGCCGCCGTAGTAGCCGCTGAAAAAGGCGAGCAACGTGCCAATGGCCACCCCAATCGCGCCGGCAATTACCCCAATGCGAATCGTTTTGGGCGTGCCTTCGACCATGACGGCCAAAATGTCTTTGCCCAGCCGATCGGTGCCGAGCCAGTGGTCGGCAGAAGGTGGCTGGCTTGGCCGATACGAGAGCGGGTTGGCATCCGCGGGGTCGGTGACAGCTGCCCCGACCGCGACAAAGATCACAATGAGCAAGAGCAGGATCATGCCGGCAATGAGCGATGGATTGCGCCGGAGATAGCGCAAAAAGCCTCTGAGGGGCCTGCGTTGCGGCGCTGGTGACCGCGCCGGGTCGACCGTTGGCGCGTGCAATTCACGCGATTCAATTGCCATGCTATTCGCTCCTGTAGTTGATGCGTGGGTCGAGGAAAGGATAGAGCAGGTCGATGATCAGCATGGTAAAGGCCACCGAGAGAATGACCAGAAAGACCACGCCCTGGATCACGAACCAATCAAACCCACGCACGGCCTGGAGCAAAACCGAGCCAACACCGGGATACCCAAAGACCACTTCAACCAGGATTGCACCGGAGATGATCGTCCCCAACGAGAGCGCCAGCCCGGTGATCTGGGGGAGAATAGCGTTGCGCATGGCGTACCGATAGAAGATGCGCGGTTCGCGCAGCCCTTTGGCCTCGGCCTGTAACATGTAATCCTCACCCTGGATGGTAACCATCATGGAACGCATGCCCATGGCCCAAAAGCCGATCTGGGCCAGCACAATCGAGAGCGCGGGCAGAACGGCGTGATAGCCAATGTCCAACACAAAATCCCAGCTGAGGTTCGGAATCTTTTCCGTGCTAAAGCCGCCAAAGAGCGGGAAAAGGGGGATCTGAAAGGCAAAAAAGTAGAGTAGAATAATGCCCATTAGATAAAAAGGAACCGCGGAAAACGTAAAGAAGGCGGGGAAGATCAGCCGGACAAAGAGCGGTGCCTTGCCCCACGCCAGCAGCGCGCCCACCACGGTACCGATCACAAAGCTGATCAGCGTTGCGGTGAGCAGCAGCCCCACGGTCCACGGAATCGCACGGCGCAGGATAGAGATCACCGTTGCCGGGTAGTTGGCAATGGAGACACCAAAATCAAAGCGTACCATGTTGCCCAGATAGTTCAGGTATTGACGCCAGAGTGGTTGGTCGAGGCCAAATTTTGCATTGTAGGTCTCAATCAGGCCCGCCACCTCTTCGCTCGATACATTGACACCCTGGCTCTGCAATTGGATCAATTTCTGGCGAATTGGATCCTGGCCAGACATGCGCGGAAAAAAGAAATTAATGGTTGCCGCCAAAAAGGCAATGGCAAAAAATTGAAGAAGGCGCTTCAGGAAATAATCAAGGGTCATGAGTGCTCAATCATTGTCGTTCGTTTAGACGCTGCCGGTAAATTCAGATTCTGGAGCCAGCACCTGTTCGAGCCATGATGGTGGACGCAGAGAATTTACAGACAGAGACATACTGCAGCACGGCAAATGTTGCAACGCTGCCCATCATCCTCGTGCCCTCCCGCAGCTAGGCAGCAGGGCACGAGGCGATTCAGCTAGGGAGCATCGGTCGCTTCAAGCTGCAAGGCAGTATAGGGGAATCCGGTATGCATGTGAATCCCGTTCATGTAGGGATCATCGACGGTGGACGGCCAGTTGGTCCAGTAGTGGGCGTTGTTGGCCGTGCGATTGTAGAATTGGGCGAGATTGACATCGGGCAGATCGCGCAGCCAGATCTCCATTGCGGCCTCTTCCAGATCACGCACGGTTGCTTCGTCGGCGGCAGTGGCCAACTCTTCGACGATGGCGTCGAATTCGGGGTTGGAGTAGTGGAACCAGTTGCCCGGATCGCCAGTGGTGTAGAGCCGCAGCGTGCGGTAGATATTGCCGGACATTGCACCGTTGTGGCCAAAGAGACCGCAGGTGTAGTCACCCGAGGAGAGCAACGCGCCGACATCGGGCGGTTCGGCATAGGAGGCATCAATACCACCCAGCTTCAACATCTCTACCAACACCGGTCCCAGATCCGAGAAGTGGGGCAAGCTGGAGATGTGACATTTGATTGTATCACCGTCGGCGTCGGCCCAGATGCCTTCGCTGTTCTTGGTATAGCCAGCCGCGGTCAGGCGTGCATCACCATCCGCGGGATCGTACAGGCCAGGCTGATACGCTGCTTCGAGATCGGCAAGATTCTCAATGCTCGGCTGCAATCCCTGGAACGGTGGGAAAGGCCAGACAGAGGCCTGCCCATTACCATCAAAGGCAAAGTCGATCAGCTTTTCGCGGTCAATGTAGCGGTTGATCGCCCAACGGACTTCGGGTTTGCCCAGATGGGTGTCGGTGTTGTTCAGGTGCAACGCGGTGGGCCACCAGGAGACCATGCCATAGGGGCCTTCGCGCCCGGTCCAGGTCGTGGCATCGGGGTTGTCTTCCAGGATCTTCTCAATGAGATCAACACGCAGATCATGGGTCTGGTCGATTTCGTTGCGAATCAAGGCCGTGGCCTGCCCCTGCTGGTCGCCGATAAAGATCTGCACAAAGCGCTCGATCTCGGGCAACTCTTGGAAGCCAGATGCACAGGCCCACCACTCTTCACAGGTCGCCACCCGATCAATGATGCGGCGAGTGTCGTCGGCAAAGGCGACGCGCCACGGGCTGGTGGTGACAGGCCCGGCCCCATCGTTGTAGGCGGTGTACTCGGCCCAATTCTCATCTTCCCAGACATGTTGGGGCACAATAAAGGTGGCAGAGTCACCCTTGGCCACAACCACCTCGTCGTGGAAGCGGGGCGCCGGTGTGGTAAAGCTGATTTTCACCGTCAGATCGTCAATTACCTCAGCCCCTTGCACATACGTCTCATAGATTCCGCCCAAGCGAACCTCGTTGCCAAGGTCGCGCAGGGTATTGAGGGTGTAGGCGACATCCTCGGCAGTGAAGCGCTCGCCATCACTCCAGGTGACGCCATCGCGCAGGTAGTAGGTCAGCTCGGTGGCGTCGTCATTGTATTCCCAACGCTCTGCCAGCCACGGATATTCATTGCCATTGAGCATGTCGGCGTAGACCAGTGGTTCGTGGAAGAAGGCTACCCCCTGTTGATGGGTGCCGCCCAGGTTGTACGGGCTCCACATTTCTGGCGGGCCATAGGGGCTCATATCGGCCACCACCATGGTGCGGTTGCGCGGTACTTCGCCATCGGTGACGGCTTCGGCAACGGCTGGTGCAGCTGCGCTGTCGCTGTTCGCGTCATCTGCTGCCGGGGCAGCCGCCTCCGGTGCTGCGGCCCCACCACAAGCGGCGAGCAACAGGGAAACTAAGAGTAAGCAAGAGACAAAGAATGTGGTTCGTTTCATAAAATAGGTTCTCCTCAATAGTAGCTAAAGCCGTCATGGTAACTAAAGCCATTGCAAAATTGTGCGCTCGATTGCCCGCGCAATTGTTCGTCTTGGCTATTCGCCATAGTAAAAGACCCAACGCTTGGAGAGCTGCATCTGAAAGATTGTCAACCCCACAATGATAAGGGCAAAGAACCAGGCCAGTGCCGCGCCGTAGCCCATGTTAAAGTAATCAAACGCCTGTTTCCAGATGTGCAGGCTGAAGAACCAGGTGGCGTAGCCCGGCCCCCCCTCGGTGGCCACGAAAGCCGCGGCAAAGGTCTGTAGCGCGCCGATAATCCCAAGCACGGTGTTGAAAAAGATCGTGGGCGTCAACAGCGGAATGGTAACGTTGCGGATGCGCCCCCAGGTGCCAGCGCCGTCAATGTCCGCGGCATCGTACAACTCCTCGGGGATCCCCTGCAGGCCGGCCAGGAAGATGATCATTTGGGTGCCACCAATGCTACCCCACAAGCGCATGATGATCAACGAAGGAATGGCCCAGGCGCGGTCGCTAAACCAGCCGGGAGGGTTGTTAACGCCCCAATCAATCAGCGTTTGGTTGACAATGCCAAAGTTGGTGTCGAGCAGCCATTTCCAGAGCACCACCGAGGCCACCAGCGGTACCAGCGTGGGCATGAAAAAGAGGGTGCGATAGACTGAGACACCCTTGAGTTTCTGGTTGAGCATGATGGCCAGAAACATTGAACCCATTACCCCCAGCGGTACACCCAGGCCCGCGAAGTAAAAGGTGCGACCGAGCGAATCCCAGAAGAGATCGTCGTTGGTGAACATTTTGACGTAATTGTCCGCCCCAATGAAATCGGGTGTACCGATCACGTCAAATTTGGTCAGGCTGAGGTAGAGCGACCAGAGCCCCGGCCCCACAAAAAGGCCAAAGAAGCCAATCAGCCACGGCGTTAGAAAGAGATAGCCGTATAAGTTCTCACGTCGTTTGCGCTGCGTCCAACGCGGGTTAGTTGTGGTCATACCAGGGATTCCCTACTCATTACGTGTCTGTCCTGAAATTCTCTGCGT
Organism: Caldilineaceae bacterium; assembly: GCA_965228585.1. Lineage (GTDB taxonomy): Bacteria > Chloroflexota > Anaerolineae > Caldilineales > Caldilineaceae > JAHBVH01. Next base: position 629,659 of record CBDDHX010000001.1, on the reverse strand, counting down.
CGACGTAGCTGGCTGGAGGTGGTTCACCCACCACAACCGAATTCAGGATAGGCTCCAACTCAAGTTGCTGTCGACCATCTCTACATGTGCATGATGGCCCGAAAATCGTCTCTACCACGGGCGGGGAACAACGTGGATTCGTCACGCAAATTGCACCGTGCAAAAGAGGTAAACCGGCGAACGGGATCCCATCACACCGGTTTACGGTTGATCCGTCTTACAATGGTGCCTTACGCGGCTTCCATATCCAACACGTCCTGGATCGCCTTGTGCATCTCTTCCAATCCCTGCTCAAAGGGAATGGGCGCGTTCTTGTCGAGCAAGATCTGTGTGCGTTGGGTCACGGCGTCGGTGTATTCGCGGCCGCGGGAATTGGCCGGCGCATAGGCGGGGATGCCATTTTCCAGATTGGGGACGAACCATTCGTGAATGGGATTCTGATTGATCAACTCTTGCAACACATCGGGACGGACCAGCGCACCCTGACCAGCGGTCAGATTGAAGCTGAGGCTGCCATCATAGCTGGTGATGTGCTTGAGGAATTCGTAGACTTCCTGGGGATGTTCGGTGCCGGCGTTCATGTTCCAGGTGCCGCCGCGGATCTGGCTGGGGAAGCGGCCATCTTCGCGTTCGGGGAAGAGGCCCTGCCACGCTTCGGCAATGCTCTCGTCGGTGATATCTCGGTCAAAGTTGCGCACGTTGAGCGAACCGCCCCAGTTCATGGTAACGCGGCCCTCGATTTGGGCTGCGCCGGCATTCAGATCGTCACCGGGTGCGGGCAATACGCCATCCGTCACCGCGAGCTCATAGAGCCACTGCAGCGCGGCCTGGGCATTCTCATCGTCGAGCAACATCGATTGGGTGCCATCGGCATTGATGAGGCTGCTGTTCCAGATGCGGCAGGCCACGGCCACCGCGCTTTCCGCATTGGGGAAGGAGAGGCCAAAGCGCTCGTTCTCGATGTAGAAGCTACGCGCCCACTCGCCATAGGTATCCATCGAGGTGTCGTGACCCATGGGATCGGGCAGCTCCACACCGGCTTCGTCAAAGTGCTTCTTGTTGATGACCAGCGTGTCGTGGCCGGCCCAGCCCCAACTGGGTAGACCATAGAGTGTATCCTGGTAATGTTGTAGGACCATAAATTGCTCGAACCACTGGCTCTGGTCCAGGTTATCGGCATCGGCCAGATCCTGAATGGGCCCAATGATGTCCGCCTCAATGGCGCGCCAGAAGTGGTAGTGAGAGGGGTCAAAGGCAATAATGTCCCCCAGATCATCCGCGGCGTGCATGGCATACATCTTGCCATAGTTGTCCTGCTGGCTAGAGCCGGTGAGCGGACGGAATTCAATGCTCACGTCGGGATTGACCTCTTGAAAGGTCTCAATTCGTTCTTCGTTCCAGCCAGTGCCGGGACCGCGGAAGGTATCCCAGATCAAGTTGACGGTCTCTCCGCCAGGGGCTTCGCCACCTTCACCACCGGTTTGGGGAGCGGCGGCTGGAGCACTACAGGCGGCCAACAGACCGGCAGCAGAAACAGCACCACTGATTTGTAGAAAATGACGTCGGGACATGCTTTTTGACATGGATCTCTCCTCCTTAGACGAGCCATTCCAGAAGCAACACTTTGAAGTTGTAAGTTTGGGGCAAACTATGGTTTCATTAAAACATAATTTTCTGGGCAACGCAACTGTAATTTATTCTGCATCTTCCACAAATTTATGATAAATATCTTTCTACTGCTACTCTTCATTGGCTTGGTCGCGCTGGGGCTTTGGCTGCGCCGCCAGAGCAGGCTGGCAGCGCAAGCAAGTGGGTTGCCCGCTGGCGAGGTTGTTTACAGCGACATGGAGAGTTGGCAACGGGTGCAAGCGCCACTGCTCAGTCGGCGCCACGGGCTGGTGGGCAAACCTGACTACATCCTCATGCTCCCCGCCCAGAAGAATCCCGCGGTGATCCCAGTCGAAGTCAAAAGTGGCAAACGTCCCCCCACGCCCCACCATGGGCATCTGTTGCAGTTGGGCGTCTATTGTCTTTTGGTGGAAGAGCAGTACGGAGCGCGGCCTGCACACGGGCTGTTGCACTATGCCGACGCAACGCTACAGATCCCCTTTACGCGGGCACTTGAGGCAGAGGTGCTCGAGGTTGCCGCCGCCATCCGTCAGGCACAAGGGGCGACCAACGTGCGCCGCAGCCACAATGAAGTGGGTCGTTGCCTGGCCTGTGGCTATCGAGAAGCCTGTGGCCGTTCTGCGCTCGGCAGCTGAGCAACGGGACAATGTACGCCCTCGTCACAGAAAAACGCGACCAAGCTAATGCCAAGAAGCTAACACGAAACCAAGGGTGACGCACAGACAGCCGATTGCAGAGCCCGGCTCGGCGTAAAGCGAGCCAGATCCCTTGGATTATCGAGGTCAAAAGCCAGGGTGGTTGAGGTGTGAACGATAGACGCGATTCCCGCCCGTTGTGCCGCGTGGCGGTGATGATCAAAGCTGTTGGGGCCAAAGGCAAAGTCAATCGCCGTGGGTGGGTGCAAAAGCAGTGCATTGGTGCCATTGTCCGCACTTGGAACGAGAACAACGGCCGGTTGGCGCGCCCCGAGCCCGTGCAACAGCGCGATGTCCGCGGTGGTGACATAGGGGAGATCCGCGGGCAAGACGAGCAGTGCATCGGCCCCGTGCGCCAGCGCGGCCTGACGCCCCTGTGCCAGGGCCTGATTCAGACCGGTGCCAGCTTCGGGCAGAAAGTGAATCTTTGGATCGTGAATATCGGCCATGACAGATCGATCACGGCTCACCACGATCGTGCCAGCCAACACCGTCGATGCGCGAGCTTGGGCAATGAGATGTTGAAAGAGCTGCTGACTCAGTGCCGCGCGCCTGGTCGCGGGCAATACAGGGGAGAGCCGACTTTTTCCTTCGCCAAAGGGTTTTAGGGGAACTAATAACCAGAGCTTCATCAGTCCCCGAGATCAGTGCTCTGCCGGTGCAGATCCGCGGCGGAAAAGCGATCTTGCTCGGTTGTCGCGCCGCTGCTTGCTGCCAGCCGTTCGGCAAAGGCCAACACCTGTGCCGCCAATTCACGTTTTTCCGCCAGGGTCGTCATGATTGTGTTCGTCAGCAGTGTTGGCAGCTGAATCGAATCCACCCAATCCCGATCGGCGTTGTCCAACACAAATCCGGTGAGAAAGTCATCGTAGCGGTCGACTACGGCATGGGGGCTGATCAGCACGCCAAGTTCGCGCATGATCTTGGCCGTGGGCCCTTTGACCGCCTGTCCACTCACAATTGGGCTGACGGCAATTTTGGGCACGTTGCTTTGGCGCAAGAATTTGCGCATCCCGGGGATGCTGAGGATGGGATCGATGCTGAGATACGGATTGCTGGGACAGAGCACAATGACATCGGCACTATCGAGCAGGTGATAGGCCATGTCGCCAATGCTGGCTTCGTGCGCCCCCAGAAACGTCAGGTCGATCAGAATCGGTTCGCAGCGCAAACGGACAAAATAATGTTGAAAGGGCAGATCTCCCTCATCCGTATGGACCAGCGTGCGCACCGGCTTGTCGCACATGGGCAAAATTTGTGATTGAACCCCGAAGCTACGGCGCAGCCGGTCAGTCACTTCGCTCAAACTGATCCCTTGACGTAGCCATTCGGTGCGCCGGAGGTGAACAGCCAGATCGTGGTCGCCCAGGCGAAACCAATCTTCGCCCCCCAGATCTCCCATGGTTTCTAGAGCATAGAAGGTTTCCCCGGCACGCCCCCAGCCCAGCTCTGGATTGTTTATGCCTGCCAGGTTGTACATCACCGTGTCGAGATCGGGCGAAATGTTGAGCCCCCAGTGCTCAAAGTCGTCTCCCGTGTTGACGATCACCGAGAGTGCGCCCGGTGCCAACACTTCTTGCAGGCCAACGGCGAGCTTGGCACCACCCACGCCGCCCGCCAGCGCCACCACCTTCAGGTTGAGTTTATCTTTTTCCATCTCTGTGCCTTGTCTGTGCCTTGTCTGTGCCTTGTCTGTGCCTTGCGTGTTGTTACTGGTTGGAGCCTATCCCGTACTTTGGTTGTGGCTCCCGTCACCGCGCTGGTCGATCGAATCGACGCGGGGATATCAGGGCAGACTCTGTACCGGCCCACATCAACGCCAGATCACCCGGCTGGCCAACGGAGCTCGTTCTTTCTCTTTTGTTTCGGCAGGATAGCCAACTGTGATCAATGCCTGGGGTTGCCAGGAGGCTGGTAATGTCAACGCTTCCTGCACCAACGTCGGTACAAAGAGCGGTGCGCACATCCAACATGCGCCCAGGCCGTGGTGGTGGGCCGCCAGCAACAGATTTTGGCAGGCCAAGGCCACACTCTGTACGGCCATGAGCCACTCGGCTTCGCTGCGTGCGGCATCTGGATAGCGGTCCATATCATCCATACAGACATTGGCAATGATTAGCGCCGCGGCCCCGGTGAGGCGTGCATGGCTAATGGCGACCCGCCGCTCTATGAATGCTGGGTCGGCGTCATCTGCCGCCAGATCCTGCCGCCACTGCTCACCCATCCGCTGGCTGAGCGCAGCCTTGGCAGCGGCATCTGTCACCACACAAAAGCGCCATGGCTGGCGATTGTGGGCCGACGGGGCCCAGGTTGCCGCGTCGAGCAGATCTGCCAGGAGTGCCTTGGCCACGGGCCGTGATTGGTACCGTCGGATCGAACGTCTGCCGTGGATGAGTTGATAGAAATCATCACGCTGCATTCAACTTCTATCCCCACACGATTCACGCGCTGATGATTCACACGCTGGCAATTCACGCGCTTGTAATTCACACGCTGATGATTCACGCGTTGATAAACCATGCACTACCAATTGAATAGTTGCTGGCAATGGTCAGATCTTCTCCGCTGTTATTGGAAGCATTTGTTACAGGAAGCGCTCGAGCGCTGTCGGCGCACGATAACATGGTTTCCCGGTTTCGTCAATTTGCCCAGCCAGATCGGCCCTTCGTCCACAGCAGCGGACTGAGCAGCTAAACGAATGCTTCGTGTACGTTAATGCTGATTAAGCTAAAGTTTTGTTCAAACAGTAGAATTCCGATCAAAAACTAGTAGATCCCGGCGTAAATAACCCAAGGCAACCTGACCCATTTCACGCAAGTAGCTTGGGCTTGTTTACCGCCGTGGTATTTACGCCCAACAGTACTAGAGCTTTTGCAAGTTAAGTATTATAATTTCACGGACGCCACCGAGGTGGGTTGTAACACCGTAACAATTGCAGTCAAATGGAAATTAACGACTATACTTCCTCTGTTTGGAAGGTTATATTTCCCACTAGACAACAACAGCCGTTCATCAAATAGTGTCCGTCAGGTATGCTATCTGTAAAGTATGCCATCTGTGAGGTATGCTATCTATAAAGTATGCTATCTATAAAGCATCCCGTAAGGCCAAGTTAGCATGGGAATGAGCACAAAGAGTAGCGAATTTCACGAAGGCAAAGCACTTCTTCGTCTCTCTTGTCCGTCTCTCACTTGCCAAATGGGGGAGACTTTTTTTCTCAGGTGGCCCAACTACTATCTGTAAGCACTGTCTGCAAATATTGTCTGGGCAATGGCCGACACGATAGAATCTGTGCAGATGCTGTCGTACCCAAATCTGGCCATTCGGCAGCTTTAGCTCCAAGTCACATCATGTGGCACGGCGCGCGAGCAACAGGCAGCAAATTCAGTTGACGCCAGAAGGCTCAAGGCACTATTTGGTTGAACCCAACAGTAAGGATAGAGATCATGCGACTTGTTCCACGTAAACTCTTTCTCACCCGCGGGGTGGGCATTCACAAAGAGAAATTGACTAGCTTCGAAATGGCACTGCGCGAGGCAGGGATCGCTCACTTTAATCTGGTGCGCGTCTCTTCTATTTTCCCGCCCCGCTGTCAGATCATCGAGCGTGAAGAGGGCTTGCAGCTCTTGCAACCGGGTGAGATCGTCTTTGCCGTCATGGCAGAAATGTCCACCAATGAGCCGGGACGACGGATCGCTTCCTCCATTGGGGTGGCCCGGCCGACCGATCACGATAAATATGGCTACCTCTCTGAACATCACACCTATGGGCAAACTGAACAGGAAGCGGGCGACTATGCCGAGGATCTGGCGGCCACCATGTTAGCCACCACGCTTGATATTCCCTTTGAGGCGGATAAGGACTACAACGAGCGCCGCGAACAGTACCGCATGGGTGGCGAAATTGTGGATACCACGAGCATCACGGTTGCCGTCAATGCCGCAGCGGGCGGGGTCTGGACAACAACCATCGCCGCGGCTATTCTGATTTAACCAGTTGATTTCACGAACAAAAGGGACACAACGAGCAATTCTCATGGCCCACAATGATTTTTTGGATTTACCCGCAACCACCGCAACCCATGACAATGCCCGGGTACTGCTCTTGCCCATCCCGCTGGAAGCAACCGTGAGCTATGGGGGGGGCACGGCCAATGGACCCGCTGCCCTCATCGAGGCTTCGCAACAGGTGGAGCTCTATGATCGCGAGTTTGACGCCGAACCGGCGTTGGACTATGGCGTTCACACCTTGCCCGCGTTGGATCTGCCAGATGAACCCGCGGCGGCCGTTGATGCCATTACTGCGGCTGTGGCCGCGGCCGCGGCCACGGGCAAATTGGTGGTGGGCATTGGGGGCGAACATACCGTCAGTGTCGGCTTTGGCCGGGGCTTGCTACAGGCAATCGATGGCCCGCTGACCGTGGTCCAGATCGATGCTCACAGCGATCTGCGCGACGAGTATGACGGGACCCCCTACAGCCACGCCTGCATTGCCCGTCGCCTCCTCGAAGATGCGCGGATCGAACAGGTGTTGCAGCTTGGGATTCGCTCGGTCTGCAGCGAAGAAGTACACTTTGCTCGGGCCAATCCCGACCGAATCGGCGTTTGGTATAGCGAACAGGTACATGCGGGAGATTGGATAGAGGAGCTGCGCGAGCGCATTCAGGGTCGCAATGTCTATCTGACCATCGACGTCGACGGGTTGGACCCGTCGATTGTCCCCGCAACCGGCACACCGGAGCCCGACGGACTCCAGTGGCAGGAGACGCTCAATATCCTGCGCGTGGTTGCCCAGGCGAGTACAATTGTGGGCCTGGACTGTGTCGAACTGGCCCCGGTTGATGGTCATCAAGTTGCAGACTTTGCCGTGGCCAAATTGCTCTACAAGGCGATCACCTATGCCGTTGCCAGCCACAGCCCCGCGGACGAGAAGTCAATCTTTGATGCCTGGATAGAGAGTTAGGAAGATATCATGGAAAATGCAAGTGCCGTCAAGGCATTTATCAAACAACACTACCGCCATTTCAACGCGGCCGCGCTGGTCGACGCAGCCGAGGCCTATCAAACAATGCTCGCTGATGGCGGCGAGATGTTTTTGGCGATGGCGGGTGCCATGAGCAGCGCGGAATTGGGCCTGTCGCTGGCCGAGATGATCCGCCAAGACAAGATTCACGCCATTAGTTGCACGGGGGCCAACCTGGAAGAAGATGTCTACAATCTGGTGGCCCACGATCATTACGTGCGCATCCCCAACTATCGCGATCTGACGCCTGAGGATGAACACGAACTGCTCTCTCGCCACCTGAACCGGGTGACCGATACATGTATTCCCGAAGAGGAAGCGATCCGCCGCATTGAACATTCGATCTTGAAACAGTGGACGGAAGCAGATAAGGCGGGGGAGCGCTATTTCCCCCACGAATTTCTCTATCGGATTCTGTTGAGCGGCGAACTGGAGCAGTATTACCAGATCGATCCCAGCAACAGCTGGCTCTTGGCCGCGGCCGAAAAGAATCTGCCCATCTTCGTCCCCGGTTGGGAGGATTCAACATCGGGGAACATCTATGCATCGCACTGCATTCAGGGGACCGTTAAAAATATTCACACGGTGCGCAGCGGAATCGAATACATGATGGCATTGGCCGATTGGTACAGTGAAAAAACCCGCTCAACGCCGGTGGGCTTTTTCCAGATTGGCGGCGGCATTGCCGGCGACTTCCCCATCTGCGTCGTGCCAATGTTACGCCAGGATTTGGAAAAGGAGGAGACGCCACTCTGGGCCTACTTCTGCCAGATCAGCGATTCGACGACGAGCTATGGCTCGTACTCCGGTGCCGTGCCAAACGAAAAGATCACGTGGGAAAAGCTGGCAATCGACACGCCCCGTTACATGATCGAATCGGACGCGACGATTGTGGCACCGCTGATCTTCGCCTACCTATTGGCGGAGTAGGCCACGGCAACGGCTCTGTTCAGAGCCCAATTATTGCTGAATGCAAGAGGGGCAGCCGCTCACTATGTCGGCTGCCCCTCTTTTTGTGCTTCCGGTGCTGCATTGTGCACTTTGGCATGAATTCGGTATCACACGAAGCCCGAGCGGTCCAGTTTCTCGAAACTAGTCCGCAACATTCATCATGCAGCCACTTTACGCGGCCAACTCCAGATTTTCCGGCATGTTTTCCAGCCGCGTCAACCAGTAGTGCACATCAAAGTTGTCGTCGCCCGTCAAGAAGCGCCAGAGTTTGATCCGATTGACAATCTCCAGCCGCCCCGCCGCGTTTTCAAACCACGGTTCCTGACGGGCCAGAATGGTCTGAATATCTTCAATCGCGTTGGTGTCGCGGGTAAAGATCGCTTTGGCGCTACCGGTTGCGGCATCCAGATCATCGGTGTTCCAGAGCCGCAATTGACGCACGCGTGGGTTCAGCCGCACCTTGAACATATAGCGCACCTGATCAGTCTCGTTGCGCCGGCCACAGTGCCAGATCCCATGATGCAAGACCAGGATCGTTCCTGCTTTACAGACCATGGGAATCTGGCCCAGGAAATTTTGATAGCGCGCAATATCCATCTCGTTGATGCGGCGGAATTGGCTGCCGGGCAGGAGCAGTGTCCCACCCATTGCCAACGGAATATCGTGGGGGAAGTACATTAGCTGAATGTCAAAGTGCATGCGCGTGTCGATGATCGAATCGCCATGCAAGCCCTGGGCCGAGCCCTGATTGGGCTGCCGCACGTGAATCGCCTGATGATCAAAGAGCGGATCGGGGCCGACCAGGCTTTGGATGATGCCTTCAATCTCTGGCATTTGCAAGATCTTGCCAATGGTCGACGGCGCGGGATAGCACTCGGAGAGCGGTGTTCCCGCGGGGGCTGCCTCGATGGTACCAGCATCGATCTCGGCCATGGCTGCCTGATTCAGTTCATCGGGAATGATTTCATCAAAGCGCAGAAAGCCACGGGCCACAAAAGAGGCCATCTGCTTCGAATCCAATAGATACTCTTTGTCTACCATAAAATGTCTCCTCAAACTTTTCGTACAGTGAGCGCCCATCCTGAAATTCGGTTGTGGTGCTTGAAGCACCTCGAGCCGGCTACGTCGACGCAGAGAAGTTCAGGACAGATAGTTAGTCGATCTTGACCAGCTTCTCAAAGATAAACTCATACATCTGGAACGATGTCGTATATTCCATGTTGGGATAGGGCGGGATCAGTTGGGGAAATTGAATGACCCGCCAGCCATCCAGCAGCGCGTCCAGGCCAGTTTCATACGGGGGCTCTTCACTGTCCCCCGTGGTAAATCGTTGCTGCCCCGTACCATCATAGAGCGACCAGCCTTTGACATTGCTATCCAGGGCAGAATTTGAGAGATAGAGGACCAGTACTTGTTGTCGTTGTTGACTCATTCTTTGTCTCTTTGCACTTTTTCTCTTTGTATTTTTTCTCTTTGTATTTTTGTTCGTTGCACCCATAATGTTGTACCAGAACAACCATCGCCGTCAAGGGTGAGTTTGACGAATCATTGCAACTGAACAACGCGCTCAATCAGGTTGCTGATAGATGAGCTTTTTGCCGGGGAACAGTCGATAGCAGTGCGTTCCACGCAGTATACCTGAACTCGCAACGTGTGCAAAGTGTTTTGGGGCAGCAAAATCAGCGACCGATTGTGCTACTGCCGCTGCTGCCGCTGTGCAGGACCAGTGGTTCAATAGCATTGGTTCAATAGGTGACGGTTTCCTGCTTCTCGATCTTCGCGTCATCCAAGACAATGCCCAGACCAGGCAGAGTTGGCAGCGCAACATCCCCCTGCTCGGGCCGATAGATCACGCGGTGAAAGTATTGTTTGGTCTCCTGTGCCCGCACCAGATATTCGACGCGGGGCACCGTCGCGGGCGATTGGGCACCCGCCACGTGGAGCGCGGCCAACAACGAATGGCCGTGGGCAATCACCGGCACCTCGAATGCCGAGGCCAGCGCACAGATCTTGATCTGCTCGGTGATGCCGCCGGTCCAGTCGGGATCATTCTGCAAAACATCCACCGCCTCGTTTACCAATAGCTCTTTGGTCTGCCAGCGCGTGTAGACATGCTCGCCCGTGGCAATGGGAACGGCCGCGGCCTGACGCAAGCGCCGGAACTCGCTGACGCGCTCGGGGGGCAATGGCTCCTCCATCCAGGTGGGGCGCAGGGGCTCCAACTCACGTACCATCAGCGTGGCATAGCTCAGATCCCAGCCCATGAAGGCATCGAACATGAGCTGGTAGTGGGGGCCGACCGTGTCACGCACGGTTTGAGCCATGCGCAAATTTTTCTCCATGCCCGCGGCACCATCCCCGGGGCCATAGCGGAAGAACCATTTTTGTGCAGTGTAGCCCTGCTCCTGATACTCGCGCGCCAGATCGGCCACATCCGCTGGCTCGGTGGAATAGCCGAGCATGCTCACATAGGCGGGCACAGCCTTGCGAGTCGGGCCACCCAAAAGCCGATAGATCGGCTGATCCCACGCCTTGCCCTTGAGATCCCACAGCGCATTGGTGACAACGCTCACCGCGGTCATGTACATGCCGGAGCGGCCATGGCGATCCATGCGGATCATCTGATCATGCAGCGCTTCGGTGGCCAGTGGATCGCGGCCAATCAGAAAGGGCCGCAGCGCACGGGCCACGTGGAAGGCCTGCCACTCCTGGATCGGGCCGAAGAGACCGGCAACTCCCGCATCGGTCTGGATCTCGGCATAGAGCGCGCTGATGGGCGCGCCCACGGCTTGGGCCATGCCCCGGTCGGTGTTAAATTCGGCATAGATGTCGAGTTGCTGGGCCTGTCGGCTGCCGGGGGGAAAAGCAGGACCATCGTAGTGGCCGTGGACGCGGGAAAAGCGGACATCGGTGATCTTCATCAGCTCTGATTCCTTATCTCTACTATTTCTGTTGACTCTGTTCCTGTTGACTCTGTTCCTGTTGACTGGGTACTTGCACGGAGCAGTCAATTGGATTGATTGTAAAACGTTGGACAACGGCACAGGGGAGCTCTTTTGGACTTGTCAATTGTTCGCTATTTAAGCATGGGCACTATTTTAGCATGGGCAGAGATGTGGTGCGAAGTGCCTGAAAAAGCAGGCACCCGATGCTCCCATGCCATTCAGTAAATCAGATCAAATAGTTAGAAATAGCAGGCGTCCATGAGGTCCCCAGCACGGCTCACGACCTGCTCGGTTTAGAGATTGCCGCTGAGCCGTGCCGGGGACCTTTCACTCCTCAATGACTGTATATCTATTCCCAAAATTTTATCGATTTTACTGCAAATGCAAGCAGCTAGAATTAAATGTTTGATGAAATTGTTCTAACCTTTTGTTCGCTTTTTGCAACTACTATAGTGAGTTATAGTGAGTTGATTAAGAATGATTGCCAACAGCGAGACTAGTAGATCCCGGCGTAAATAAGCCCAAGGCAAACTGACCCATTTCACGCAAATAGCCTGGGCTTGTTTATCGCCGTGGTATTTACGCCCAACAGTACTAGTACAGTATGGCGTAAGCTTGTCCTCGGGCAGACGGGGATAACCACGGCAGGTAATCAGCCCATACAACCTGCGTGCAAGCGGCAAAATACGTGTGGCCTGATTTGCGCCGGGATCTACTAGCAATGAACCGTAACAGTGAGCACGACGGATAGCAAACATGAATCCAGAAGACGCGGCATCGGCTCCGATTGAGCTCACAGAGCAATCGGATCAGGCGCTAGTGCTGGCGGCGCTCGCTGGCAACAAGCATGCCTTTGGCGAATTGATCAACCGCCACCAATCGGGTGCGCGCCGGGTCGCCACGCGTCTGGTTCGCGACTACGACTTGGCCTGTGAATTGACCCAGGAAGCTGTGCTACAGGCGTACCTGGGCTTGGAAACACTCGACAGCCCCGCTCGATTTGCAGCCTGGTTTCGGGGTATCGTGCGCAATCTTTGCCGCTCTCATCTGCGCCGACAGCGCCCCTCGTTCGCGCCGCTGGATACGGTTGACACCTTGCCTGTGCAGCGGCAGGCACCGCTTGGACCACAGACTCGCGATCCGGCGTTGTCTCTGGAAGCAGAGGAAGAACGCGTGACCGTACAGACGGCGATTGCGTCACTTTCACCCAAAAATCAAGCGGCAACCTGGCTCTTTTACATGGAAGCCATGAGTGTCAGTGAAGTGGCACGAAGACTTGATGCCACACCGGGAGCCGTGAAAGGACGGCTGCACCAGGCACGCAAGCAGTTGCGTGCACAGCTCATGCCCCTCTTTGCAGCCCATAAAGAACCCAACGCGCCGTTGTCCCAAGAGCAGACCATGAAGATAGGAGACCACAACATGGCAAACATTTCAGCAGTGAAGATCTATGAAGATACACCGAGCAACCACACGCTACTCTATTTGTTAGACATGGAAAATCATCGGTATCTGAAGCTGTGGATCGGCGATCACGAGGGGGAACAGATTCGCCTGCAACTGACGGGAACGCCGACAGCGCGCCCCATGACCTATCGCTACTTTGCCGACTTTCTTCAGCTCATGGAGATCCAGCTTGAAGCAGTGCGGGTGGCCAAGCTCCACGAGTCGACCTTTTACGCCGTCTCTCAATTTCGGAATGGAGACGTTGTCAAAGAGTTGGACACGCGCCCCAGCGACGCGGTTGGGCTGGCGCTCTATGCTGGCGCCCCGATCTTTGTTGAAGATGCGTTGTTGGCCCAGGCAGGCGCGTCACTGCCCACAGATCAGACAGCCGATCAATGGTTTGCAGCGGAAGTGGAACGGATTCAGCGTGAGCAGCAGATTGTAGAGAAGTGGCAGCAAGAGATCGCCACCCCCACGGCAACAGTCCTCACGCAATCCGCGCGCCAAGCCGTGCACAATGCCATTGCACTGGCTCAACGTTTTGGTCACAGCTATGTGGGTACGGAGCATCTACTCTATGGGTTGGCCGAGCAGCGCACGGAGACTACTGCTCGACTGTTGGCGAACCACGGGGTCACACCAGATGCACTCTACCGGGTGACGACCGCTCGGGTCGGTCAGCCCGTGGCACACGCAGAAAGCAAGTCAAGCGCTGCCGTAGCCGAACCGCAGCTGACAGCCCGGGTGGGCCAGGTGTTGGAAATAGCCAGAGAAGAGAGCGCAACCAACGATCAACGCCGCATTGGTTCGGAACATCTCCTGCTCGCGATCCTGCACGAAGGCAACGGTATGGCGCTGACGCTGTTGCAAGATTTGGCTGTGGAGCGGACGGTGCTGCAAGCGGAATTACGGGCACCGGGTGGGGAGAAGCCCGCGGCGTAGATTGTCAACTCAATCCATAGCCAGCAGGCGTTGCGCGGCGGTGTAGGGATCAACTTCTCGATTGCGCACCGCGGCCACCAGTGCGTTGATCTCGGTCTGGGGCAGGGCCGCAAGTATACGCCGATTGAGCTCGGCGCGCAAGATATTTTCCAGCAGATGGGCCACACGCACCTGTTCGCGCTGCGCCCATTCCCCGGATCTCTGGAGCCAGTCGCAGTGCGCCTCAATGCGCGCGTGCAGTTGTGCGATTCCCTCTGCGGTGGTTGCCACGGTGCGCAATACCGTCACCGGCCAGCTCTCATCATCGGCAGCCGCGGCTGGGGCGGGGCTCTCCACGGGCAACAGCTGGCCATGGTGGCGGATCTGCCGTGGGCCATCACCATCCAACGCGAGCATCATCTCCAACGCCTGCACCGTGCGATCCGCGCCGGGCCGGTCGGCCTTGTTCACCACCAATAGATCCGCGATTTCTAAAATACCCGCCTTGATCGCCTGCACCCCATCGCCCATGCCCGGCGCTTCGATGACGAGCGTGGTATGCGCGGTGCTGGCAATCGCCACCTCGGCCTGCCCCACCCCCACCGTCTCGACGATGATCCGATCAAAGCCCGCGGCATCCAGCAGCGTCACCACGTCGCCAGTCGTTTTGCTCAGACCACCGAGACTACCCCGGGTTGCCATGCTGCGCATGAAGATGCCGGCGTCACCACTGAGCGCACGCATCCGCACCCGGTCGCCCAAAATCGCGCCGCCAGTAAAGGGACTGGTCGGGTCAATGGCCACAATGGCCACGGTTTGCCCACACTGTCGATAGTGCTGGACCAGCGCCGTAACCAGCGTTGATTTGCCACTGCCGGGTGCGCCGGTGACGCCGACGATGTGGGCATTACCAGTGTGGGGATAGAGCGCCCCAAGCAATGTGTGGGCCGCGGGAGATTCATTTTCCACGGCGCTGATGGCACGGGCAAGGGGCAACCGTTCACCGGCGCGAATGGCAGCCACGGTGGCCGCGCTATCGATCTGATCTCTCATGCGCCATCCAATCCTCTATCGCTCATCCTTCTGATCGCATGCCCTGTCAATGGGCGAAAGCTACTCGTGCGCGTGACCGCCATGGACCTGCGCATGAATGAATTCCCCAATCGCGGTGGTGGGTGTGCCGGGACCAAAGATCGCGGCAATACCTTTGGCTTTGAGTGGCTCGATATCTTCATCGGGCACAATGCCGCCGATGAGTACGATCACATCCTCTTGCCCCTGGGCGCGCAGCAGCTCCACCACCTTGGGGCAGAGTGTCATGTGTGCGCCGCTCAGAATACTCAACCCCACCACATGCACATCTTCTTGCAGCGCGGCCTCGGCGATCATCTGTGGCGTCTGCCGGATGCCCGTATAGATCACTTCGAAGCCGGCATCGCGCAGGGCACGGGCAACCACCTTGGCCCCACGGTCATGGCCATCGAGCCCCGGCTTGGCCACGAGGACACGTATTTTCTCCTGGCTCATAGATACTCCATTCTCCCTGTTCTTGCAGTTTGATAGTCGATCGGGTCCAGTGTGCGGGCACACTGAGCCATGGGGGTGCCAGTGTGCCCGCGTAGAAAACAACGCCAGATTGGGAGACTATCGGCAATTTCTCTTCCACACCAGCACAGCCATTTTGGATCAGCTCAACCAATTTGTCTATTTCGCATCGCTTTCTTCCGCGTAGACGTTCACAAGAGCGTAGATAGCTGCAAGCGCATGGACGTTTATAGAAGGGTACGACTGCACTACTTGCTCCGCTAGCACTACTTAATCCGCTAGCGCAACTCAATCCGCTAGCACTACTTAATCCGCTAGCGCTACTCAATCCGCTAGCACTACTTAATCCGCTAGCGCAACTCAATCCGCTAGCACTACTTAATCCGCTAGCGCTACTCAATCCGCTAGCGCTACTCAATCCGCTAGCGCAACTCAATCCGCTAGCACTACTCAATCCGCTAGTGCAATCCAATCCGCTAGCGCTACTCAATCCGCTAGTGCAATCCAATCCGCTAGCGCTACTCAATCCACTAGCGCAATCCAATCCGCTAGCGCTACTCAATCCGCTAGTGCAATCCAATCCGCTAGCACTACTCAATCCGCTAGTGCAATCCAATCCGCTAGCGCACGACAATGGGCAGATGCACGTGCTCTGTCTGGCGCGGGTCGCGGGTAGAGGTCGGTCGCGGTGTTGGCGTGCTGCCCGGCGGATTCGACGACTCGGCTCGGCTCCAGTGGGGGTTGCGGCTCTGGCCATCTTCGGTGAGCGGCCAGAGTAGGTGTGGGTTGTTGCGGTCGAGAATCCAGAGATCCGTTGCCGTGCCCAGTTGCCGCTCAAAGACCACATAGCGGCCATCGGGGCTGACACTCAGGTTGGAGATAGTTTCGTTGGCAAATTGGCCCAATCCTGTTGCCTGTTGGGTGGCAAAATCATAGTGGCCCAAGGCAAAAGCTGGCATGCCGTAGGTAAAGAGGAAACCAGAGCCATCGGGCAACCAGACGGGGTTGGCGTGCTCATGCTGATTGTCAATGTTGATCTGCGCGCCGCTACTGCCGTCGGCCTGGGCACGGAAGATCTGGTTCGAGGTGCCGTTCACCAGCCGCGTCGTCAGGATTTCGTTGGTGATTGGTGACCAAGCGAGATCGACGGCGAAGCTGTCGCCGCTGTTGTAGAGATTGCGACCAATCGCCTCGCCGGCTGCATTGAATTGGTGCGACGTTGTGCCGACGAGGGCACCGAGTCGACTGCCATCCGGGCTCCACGCGATCTGCGCGGCATCATAGCGGTTGCAATAGCCGTTGAAGGTGAGCGTTCCCACATCGACCGTCTGCCCGGCCTGCACATCAACAATCGCCGCGGCATATTCTTTGCCACCGGCACAGCTGTTGTTGCTCCAGGTATAGACCACGTACTGCAACACCCCCGGCCCCATGTCGACCACATTGGGCACGGTGAATGGGTAGCTCTGATCCGCCGCGGCGAGTGAGAGCGATACGGTCGCGCGTGCACCTTCCACATAGAGTAGGAACGGTGCAATCGACGGTGCGTAGCCATTGTAGACCCGGCCCGTTACCGTGCCGGTTGCTCTGCCGTCGGGTAAAGTAGCGTGCAGGGGCGGGTTCGAGATGCGACGCAGCCCACTGCCATCTGGCTGGATGCCGTAGATGTCGCTGTGAAAGGCAGAGTGGCCTGCTTCAAGATTGCTGGTGAAGGCCAGTTCGGTTGCCGCGGGATTCCAGGCCACATCATAGAGCTGCGGGGTGAGCGGATCGGGGTGGGTCCAGATCGTGGTGCGCCCCGCTCCCGTTGGGCCCATGCGCTCAACGGTCATTTGGTTGCCGCTGCGGCCCAGAAAGGCGATGTCACCGCTGGCCACCGCGACGGGCATCTCGCCACTGACGAGCAGCGAAACATTGTCGACATGGGCTTCGAAGAAGGAATTGCTGGCATTTTGCAGAAAGAATTGCAGGTAGATCCGCTTGCCCGCGGCAATCGCCGCCTCGATCCCGTCACGCAGGGTACTATCCAACGTAACATTATAGGTCAACCAGCCCGTCTCGCCGTTGAAGTTGCCACCATCACTCATCAAGACCTGGTTATCTTCCGTCATGATCTGCACGCCAAACGCGGTGCTGGTGCCTGGTGGTTCGCCCGGCTTGATGCGATAGCTAAATTGCAAGGTGACGGCACTGAGGATGGTGGGCAGGTGCACCTGTTGGTACGCTTGCGCCATGCCATCGGAGGCAAAGTGTTGCAACACGAGTGCCGGGCTGCCATCTTGGCCCGTGTTGTTCTGAACGCCGCTCAGGATTGGTTGCATGGTCCAGCCGCCATTGCCCTGGCTAAAGGCACCATTGCGCACACTCGGGTGCTCGACAACCCGTGAGTGTAACTGTGCCGTCGGGATCGGTGACAACAGGGAGGTGCCAGCGACCGGCTCCGTGGCGATCTGGGTGGCGACAATCAGCGTCAGCAACAGCAGCACAACGGTGGTAACAGTGCGGGCAGTGTCCAGAGACCATAACCCTTGGCGGCGCGGAAAAAACTTCATCGACCATTCGTCCTTTCACAATCTTTCACAATTTGGATGTCGGGAGATAGCAAACCAATAATGAATGTGCGACGGTGAATATGCGACGGTGATGATGCAATGAGCGTAGCGGCAATGAGCGGGGTGGCGACAAATACGCGGAGACACTTATGATTGATTTACGACGAACAGTGTACAGAGAAACGGGGGCAGGGTCAAGGGACAGAAGTATGAGAAGCGTGCGGATGTGGTTACGCCATTGCTCAGCGACAGCTGTTGGTTCGTGTGCCGGGCGAACGCATGGCAGGTGCAGACTGCCGTTCCCCAACCACCCTTATAGAGCAAACCAATAGACCTTGCGGCATGAGCATTCGCTCATGCGCACCTCCAGCGGTAGAGAACGCTGATTCCACCCTTGGGCAACGTTTGAATGATTTCTCGATCAGACACGTATCTTCGATTGACCATGACGTTGCCAGAGATTTTTGTTTCAAGCACGGTGCTGCTTCACCCAAGGGGTACCCGGTCACTGTGCAGGTAGCTGACGGTGCTGCCGCGCTTCATGCGGGTACCCTCGGGGTGGCGTTGGCCGTTGAAGCTGTCTGACCGTGACGCACCACACCCAAGGTACCAGTACCTCTATTCTGTGTCTGCTCCAGTGAAAATAGTACTGATATCAATGTGATGACTCAATTGCAGCAATGAAATCAACTCTGTGCTATAAATGGTATCACTAAAGATATAATCTTGTGTTTCAATTAGTAAATGCAAACCTATCTCAAAACTCTCAGGCATCTGTACAAGTTTACTGAGCGCATAGTGTTCAGGAACTAAAATGCCAGCTAAATAGGCACAGTGCTTTGCAAGCTCGTCAGTCTGTAGGGACTGTTTTGTCGTGAGCCCCCATACACTAGAGGGACGAATGGCCACCACCTCTTTCCAGCCACCACTACCATCAGGTCTGCGCGAGTTGTACTCTTCGCCAGCGACAAACTGCCATGAGGGTGTAACATTGAGCTTCTCTGTGATCCAATTTGGGTCATACTGCGATGACCTTATGCGAATCCGATAAGACATATAAGTTATTGGTGGCTGCTTCTTTACATCAGAATTTATATCACTATTCATGTCCACACCTTTCCAAATCGGTATAGTCTCATACCTCAATACCGCTAGAGTTTACTTGTGCCTATAATTGGCACGGAGTAAATGGAATCTGCAGAGTTATTCGAGCCAGTCGAAGAGATTTCCAACTTCCTCCCATGAACCATTTATTTCATATTGAACACTACCATCATCAAAAATTCTTGAACTATGATTATCATTGCTGATACCCTCAGCCACTTTGAGGTATTCGAGAGCTCTACCATACTGTCTTGAATGATACTCCATCCCATTTGCCGTATTCAATTTACGAGTTGCTTGGGAGCTGAATGTGCGTCCGCTTCGCTGGACGACCTGAGCCACAACCACCAGTTCTTCCAGTTGTGGCGGATCGAGTAAGGTGAAGCCTTCAACGTCGGTCTCAATCACCGGCACGCCACTGCGTACCGTGGACGAGCCGTTGACGATTGACGATGCCTACAGATCGGTGCCGGGGATGTCGTAGGCGTGGTCATAGTCGGGCAGGTCGAACGTTGTCTGTTCATAGCCGTAGAGACCGGCGGCCAAAAAGGCCCCGGCACCGACAGCACCTGTACCAACAGCCGCGACAGCTGCGGCTGCTTCCGCCATGGCTATCCAACAGGCTACATCAAGCGGGGCACTTGTGCCCCCTGTCACGGCTAGTGTACCACAATGCCCACTGGGATCGGTGTACTTGAGCGGATTGCCACGAGTATAGGCGAAGCGGTTGTAGTCGCTCACCAGCGTGGGATCCGGCACCAGGGTATCGGGCGAAATAAACGCACCGATCGCCGGGTCATAGTACATGGCGTTGTCGTAGTAGAGCCCCGTGCCATCAACCTTCTGGCCGGTGAAGCGGTGGTCGGTGACAACGGGGCCATTGTCACGCTGACGGCCATAGGCACGATACCGCTGGTCTGCGCTCAGGGTGCCGGAGGTGTTCTCAGAGACATGAATTTAGGAAAGGGTCTAAGCTGATTGCAAAATGTCGCTACTTCTAATCCCTGACGGTATAGACACTCACTTCAGGATCTTCGTCTGTGTTTATTTGCACCACAAAGCTCTTATCAGGAAATAACATCTTCAACCTACATCCCCATATTTCAGAGAGTATATTAGCAAAATAGATTAGTGTATCAAGCGCAATTTGCTCTCTATCAGGATCGTTAAGAATAATATCCGAAATATGAATATGATTAATCATGTATTCCATGTCAGCTTCTAACCAATTTGCTTCTTTGGCTTGAGCGACAAATTTATCCCATTCATCAGGTAAACGACTTTTGCGTAGAATTAAATTATCTTTGAGGATAAATTCTGGCCATAACAGATCAGCGGCACACAGCAAAAGGTCCATTCGCATTATAAATGCTTGGTAACTTTGCCAATCATTCTGACTTTCCCCTGGTGTACTGCCGCTCCAGCGTTGAAATGCGGGTGTTTTTTGAAGGTGATTAACCATACTGCATCCTTTCCATTATTCGCTGTATCAGGTTTAGCTCTATATGAGTTCCAAGGATCTGTTATAATCGGAGCCGACCTAAAGTGAGCTCTGTTTGAAAGCGGTAGTGCTACTTCTCTGGTAGACGGCCCCAAAATCTACCGTCTTCAAGCCAACCGCACTATAAGCATTCGGGAAAAGACCGTAAGAACTCAACGACTGCCACGGTTATTTGGCCTTTCCAGAATGCTTGGTGCGATACTTCACTTGTGATCAAACCTGGAATTTCTACCTCAGCAAAACTTCGGTTTTGATTCGGAACGAAGTTTCGGAATCTATAAAGAGCCAAACATTAACCGGTCAAAGAACTCGTTGGGAACTCTCAAGAATCTCATCTGGTCTTGCGGGGCGCACCTGGTTAGATGGTTTATAGAAAACTGTTCCATTAGGTGCTGTATGTTGTTCATATTCAAGCACGTGTGGCGTTGGTATTCCACCATGAGCTTTTCCCGTAAGATCAACACGTTTGACGGGATTCCCGTAAAGATCATAAACTTAATAGTGCGTAACTGAACCTGATGAATCAGCACGGAAGAGCAGGTCGTTACCAGATGTTGTTCTTGGAAAAAGTCCTGATACTTGTTTACCCCGTTGCTGGAGATCCTGAGCAATTGATGTATAAACAATATCAGGTATATTCTGTTCAGCCGGCAACGGATCAGCCAGGACAGTATTGCCAAAGCCAACAGTCTGCTGATAGACCGCCGATAGACCAATGGTCGGGGCATCACCCGGTACGCCACCCTCATCACCTGCGGTTGGGAACGGAGCAATCTCGATTGTTGGGCTGGTGAGCGTCACTGACTCGCGGAATGGAGGTGGCACAACGACATTCGCACTGACTGCATCGGCGGCGTTGGCCCCCAACTGAAGTGCGGCATACCCACCAGCCGCACTTCCAGCCATCCCAGCAACTGGCCCCCAGCCACCCATTCCTCCACCATTGTAGGGATCAAACGCAACTTGACCCACCCCTTGATGCCCACTGGGATCATTCATAGTCAGCGGTCGGCCACGGACATACAGATACCGATTGTAATCCAACAGAGTCGTCCGGGAGCCCCTTGGGCGCGGCACCAGCGTATCGGGCGAAATAAACGCACCGATCTCCGGGTCATAGTACCTGGCGTTGTAGTAGAGACAGGTCGTCGTGCCCCGTGCATCGGTCTGCCGCGTTAGCCGCCCCTGCCGGTCGTGGGCATAGTGCCAGCGCCCCAGGTCCGGGTCATCCATGCTCGTCTTGCGCCCCCCCAGGTCATAGTGCAGCGTCGTGCTGCCAATCCCGTTGGGATGGCGAACTTGCGTCAAATTGCCGAGCAGATCATGGGTCAGCGTCACCTGACCCGCCAACTGCCACCCGCTGCCGTTGGGCGATTGCGCTCTGTCTCCAACCGCACCATGAGCGGGACAGGATGCCCACCCACACCCAGCGGGCGCGGAAACGGGCAGGTCGTCTGAACACACCTGCTCACCGGATTGCTGCGCTGGCTAGGGGCAACAACGTAGCACGCCTTACCGGTAACGTCAATCACCTTACGGTAAGCAGGCGCGGGAAGAGTGTAAACGGATGCTATTGACAACAGATGTTGCTGCCGGGGCGGGGGAAGTAAGCAGGTGTGGCAGCATTTGCTTGCCAGTGGCCCCACGACAGCGTCCGTTGCTACCCTGCCTTGGCTGCACCAACGCAACAGGGGCAACCAGACGGTCAACTGAATTGACCTATCTGTTGCCCCGGTTATTGCTGTATGGCTTCACCCGATTTTCTCGGGGTCTCATTCCTCTACCGCGTCACCGCCGATAGGTAGATCATGTTCGTCTCTGCGCTTGCCGCGGCCACCTGGCCTGATCAGGCGGATGGCTGATTGAGCAAATCTCGGGTAGTCGGCGGTGTTGCGAGTTACATAGCAAAGTTGCGGGGGTAGAGCAGACGGATGAGAAAACGCTGGCGAACAGAAATTAGCGCGCGGCAAAGAGCGCAACCGAGCCCACGGTATGGATCGAAACATGGGTAAACCGTTGCCGTAGCGCCTGCTCCAGATCATCCAGCTGATCGGCCTGATTGGAAAAGATTCCCTTCGTGTTGTAAAACGCCATGAGCCGTTGTGCCAGCCAACTGCTCGGCACGCCTCCCTGCAGAATGGTGGATCCAAAGATAGTTGCCCCTGGGTTCATGAATGGCTTGAGGTGATCAAAGATCACCGCCTTTTCCGCAATCGATCCGGGCAAACAGTGCAACAGATAATTCACACCAATCGAATCGAAGCCAGGTAGCTCGGCGTCGATGGGCGCCAGGATATTCTGACAATGGGTGGTGGGGTTGTAACGCGCCACACGCGCGGCGGCAAAGTCTAGCGTATCAGCATTTAGATCCATCAGCGCAATCCGGGGCGAAGCCACGGGAAAGCGGCATTGATCCAGAAAGTAGCCGGTGCCAACCCCCACATCGAGATGGTTCGCCGAGACGTGCTCGTTGTAGAGCGCTTCAATACGGGTTGAAGGACATTGCCAGATATACCGGTTCGAAATTCTGATCACAACGAGATCATAGGCAGCGAGTGTTCGTTTGGTATAAACAGCCTGTCCCGCGGCAACTTGTTCTGGTGTGGGTTGCATGGCACGATTCCCCTGTTGATTTTGAGCTACAGCCGTTGGTCGCCGTTCATTTTCCAGCAAGCGGACAAAATGTGCAAGCCGCTGAAAATTGCTCGCCGGCGCTACCTGTGCAGCGCGCTGCGCCCTCCAATTGGCACGCACCAACCCAAGCAGGTCGAGCGGGACAATCATGTGGCCGGCGGCAAACGCACCGGCTTATTGCCGCTTGGCCGATGCACGAACCGTCAGCGCGGCCAGGGTCAGCACGAAAGCAAGCCCGGCTGTGCCAACCCGCACGGCGTTGGCCCGGTTCCACTGCGTGCGCACCTCTGCCCAATCCGCGGGTAGATTCTGGGGATCCCACGATTCGGTGTACTCATTGAGGGGCAGGTTGACCACGGCAGTAAAGACGATGACGCCACCAATGTAGACGAGAGCCGCACAGGCAAGCATCCAAAACGCAGGTGTTCGCCAATGTCGCCAGTTGATGATCAGCGCCAACAGTGAAAAGAGTGCACCGCCAAAGAAAAAGAGAAAGAAGATAAAGTGGCGCACGTTTTGATTGAAGAGTGACTGTACGGTTGCATAGGTTGCGCCATCAACCGCCAACATGGCCAAATTGACATTGAACGTATAGGTCCAGAAAAAACCGGCCATAATGCCAAAGACAAAAGCAGCAGCGGCAAGCGCGCCATTTTCCACGTAAGTAAAACGCATTTTTTCTCCCGTGTCAGTGAAGTCTGCGCCGGGGCCTTCTGTGTGCTCCCACGTCCGTCCTACCCCACCGACGCTAGAATTGCATGAACATTTGTATGGTTCAGAGCTGCTCCATGCCCTTGCGTTGCACGCCCCGTTCAATTTTTCTAGACCAAATGACAATGAGCGGTGTGAGCAGCAGCGTGGGCAACAGCCAAACCACAAATGCTGGCTCGAACTCAACATTCACCACCAAAAAGGCGGTTACAGCAGCAATGGTCCCACCCAACATCTTGCCCAGATGTTCGGCAATACGCTGTTTGCCTTTGATCCCGCCTTGACGCAGGATCTGCCAGTCGCCATAGGCGTTCACCACCCCGATCACCCCGAAGATGATACTCACGATCCCAAAGTCCTGTTCATAGACAATGAGCATCACAAAGCCTGAAATGGCCATGAGCAGAAAAATCAACAACATCAACGGCACGATCACCCGATCAACCTGGCTTGGCGTGCCGCGGCGATTGACCGCAAAGCGTCGCCCCATCCAGGCAAAGTAGAAGCTAAAGATGGCGATGAAGAGCATTGGCACGTTGAACCGGATCAGAGACATGCCCAGTGCCGTTACGAAGATCAGCGCCATGCCATAGAAGAAGACACGCCCAGCAATCACGTGGTGGCGGTGAGCCGTATCGGCTAACTTGGCGACAATTGCAACAAGTGCAGAGAGCAAAGTTGCCGCGCCAGCAGCAATGTGCACCATCAACAACAGGCTAAACAGAACAGGCATGCAATTCTCCTTCGCTTTGAGACAGGAACTTGCACAGCGGGAACGTGTTATTGAAAACAGGGGTAGAGGAAAGCGTGATCAGCCTGTGCAAAACGGTGGCTGTGTCTACCAATTCAGCAGATGTTTGCACAGGCGGCGTTCTCTCTTTGCAGGCCTGCTCAATATACGGGCCTTTCTGGCAGTTGTCAATTCACAGTACTCATGTGGGGCGTACCACATTTGGGGCCTAGCCCGGACGCTCAATCTACTCCTCTTCTGTACGTCCCCGCAAATGGGACGCACCCTGCTCATGTCGAGCCGCCTGGCTTGATGGAGATCGTGCTTCCGTGTACAATGTGCTGTGTAATAACAAATGCTTGCAATAACAACCCATTGCCCCCACGCAATGTATCACTGGTAACGTATCACTGGTAACGTGTTATTGGTAATATGCAACAATCCCCGATGCAAACCTTCTTCATGGGCGCCACTGTTGCCGCTCGCAACTGAACGTTAACCACGCGGAGGAAACCATGACCCACAATCAGATTCATCAGACGCGCTGGCTGGCTGCACTCTTGTTCAGCGCCATCATCCTGCTCACGGCTTGTGCCACACCGGCCGCGGCCCCCACCGGTAGCGATACCACCGAAACGACGGCTGACGAGACAGCCGCCGCGGAAGCGGGTACGCCGCAAACAGGTGGCACCCTCACCATGTCCCTCGGCGAAGAATTTGTAACCTTTCACCCTTACTTTGATGTGACCAATGCCAGCTTCAAGCCAACCTTTTTTGAAGCGCCAATGCGCATTGGCGACGATGGCCAGTTTGAACCGTGGCTGGCCGAAGCATGGGAAGAGAGCGAAGATGGCCTCACCGTCACCCTCACCCTGCGCCAAGGGATCATGTTTCACAACGGCCGCGAGATGACCGCCGATGATGTCGTCTGGTCCGTCGAGCATGCCATGGATACCGAGCCGGGGCACCATCTGAGTGATCGCTTCACCACGGCAGCCGGAGCCACCGCGGTCGATGAATACACGGTGGAGATCAGCTACAGCGAAATGACACAATCCAAGCTGGATGGTATTGCTCGGCTCTACATCTTCCCGCAAGAAGCGCTGGAGACCATCGAGACGCAGCCAGTCGGCACCGGTCCTTTTCAATTTGTTGAATGGACGCCGGGCGACCAGCTCGTTGCCACCAAATTCACAGACTATTGGCGCGCGGGCTTGCCCTATCTCGACGAGATCGTCGTCAAGCCCATTCCCGATACACAGGCACGGCTCGTCAACCTGAGCGCCGGTAGCATTGAAGCGCTCGTGGGCGTGCCCCTGGCCGATGTGGCGCTGCTCGAGAGCGACCCCGCGGTGGTCGTCGGCAAAACACCACCCGGCTTTACCTTCTATGCGTTCATCATGAACGTCAACCAAGAACCGTTCGACAACGTGCTCGTGCGTCAGGCAATGAACTATGCCATCGACCGAGAAAAGATCAGCCAAACCGCGTTCCACGGCGAAGCCAACACCACGGTTCTGCCCTATGCAGCGACTTCGTGGGCCTACCCCGCGGATCTCGCGAATTACTATGAGTACGACCCCGAGCAGGCCAAAGCACTGCTGGCCGAGGCGGGTTACCCCGATGGCTTTGATTTCCAAATTATCATTCGTGGTGCCGGCGGTGCCTATCTGGACATGGCGCAGGTCTATCAACAGGATCTCGCGGCCATCGGAGTCAACGCCGAGATCGTGCCCACCGAACTGCCCCAGTACTGGCCAATTCTCTTTGAAAGCAACTTTGCCATGGTCTCGCATGGCACGGGCGAAGCGACCGTTGACCCAAGTGGCCTCTTTGAGGGTGCAGCCTGTTGCCGTCCCTTCCGCAACTTCTTTGGCATCACCGAAGATACCGAGTGGTTCCCAGGCTACAAGGATCTAATCGATCAGGCCCGCGCCTCACAAGATCAGGTTGAGCGCACAGAGCTCTACCACCAGGCCATGGAGATCCTGCTGGAACAGGGCTGGACGATCCCGGTCGCCTGGGCCCAGGAAGTCTACGCCTACAAAGAATATGTTCAGGGGTTTCGCACCGATCTCGATGGCCTGATCTGGCTCGGTGAGACCTGGCTCGATCAATAGATTGGGTCTTCTGACGCGGGATTGGCGGCGCGCCAACGGCTTTGCCGCCGTCCCCACGGTCTAGCGTTATTTTTCACCGTCAGCACCAAAGGGAGTGACCTTGGGAAGTTATGCACTGCGTCGGCTCTGGCAGATGGTGCCGGTCCTGTTGCTGGTCTCGATTGCCATCTTTGCCATCATCCACCTGATCCCGGGCGATCCGGCCCAGATCATCGCTGGCCCCAACGCCACGGATGAACAGTTGGCCGCGCTGCGTGCCCGCATGGGGTTGGATGAGCCGATCTGGTATCAATACCTGATCTGGCTGCGCAACATTCTCAGCGGCGACCTCGGCAGATCCTATATCAACGACTATCCTGTTGGCGCGATGATTGCCCAACGGATTCCGGCCACGGTGGAATTGGCCGTGGCCGCTGCGTTGCTGGCAGTGCTCATTGCCTTTCCATTGGGCATCTTTGCCGCGCTGCGACCCGGCAGCCTCATCGATTTCAGCGTCACCATCTTTTCTGCGCTCAGCTTTGCCATCCCCGGCTTTTTTCTGCTCATCCTGCTCATCCTGCTCTTTAGCCTGCGCTGGCAACTGCTCCCCCCTTCCGGTCGCCCCGATTTCTGGACAGAGCCGTTGCTCTACCTGCAATCGATCCTGCTCCCCGCCCTGACACTGGGCATCGGTGTGGCGGCACGGCTGGTTCGCTATCTGCGCTCGGCCCTGCTCGAGGTGCTCGACCAGGATTACATACGCACCGCCCGCGCCAAAGGGCTACGTGAACGATTGCTGCTCCTTCAGCATGCACTGCCCAATGCACTGATTTCCGTGGTTACCGTCTTTGGGCTACAGGTGGGGGATCTGCTCAGCGGTGCCATCATCGTCGAATCGATCTACGCCTGGCCCGGCGTGGGGCGGCTGACAATTCAGGCGATCGAATGGCGCGACTATTCGCTGCTGCAAGCCAATGTCATGTTCATCGTGCTCGCCTTTCTGCTCGTCAATCTGATCACCGATCTGACCTACGGGTTGCTCGACCCACGGATTCGCTATGATGAGCAGTAGAGCGCGGCGTTTGGCCACGCAACCAGCGCGGATAACGACTATGCGCAGCAACAGTTTGACACGAACGACGATCCGCGCCTTCCGTCGCCACCGATCAGGCATGCTGGGGCTGCTCATTACCGTGCTGCTGGTCGCCGTTGCCCTGGCAGCCCCGCTGTTGGCACGGCACGACCCACTCACCATGCTCGCCGAGGCCCGTTTTCAACCACCGTCGGCAACTCACTACTTTGGCACCGATGAATTTGGGCGCGATCTCTTTAGCCGCGTGATCTATGGCGCGCGCGTCGCTTTCCGTGTGGGGACGCTGGCAATCGCGCTGGCCGCGTTGATTGGTGTGACGCTGGGCTTGCTGGCTGGCTATCTCGGTGGCTGGATCGATAGCATCACCATGCGTATTTTCGACGCGCTCCTGGCCTTTCCGGCAATTCTGTTGGCCATCGTCATTCTCGCAGTCTTGGGCCCGGGGCTCTTCAATGCCATGTTGGCGGTGGCCATCGTCAACATTCCCGCCTTTGCCCGCCTGACCCGCGCCAATGTGCTGGTGGAAAAGCAAAAAGAGTATGTGGAAGCAGCGCGGGCCACTGGCGTCCGCACGGGCAGAATCCTGCGGCGCACCATTCTGCCCAACATCCTGGCCACAATTATTGTGCAAATCACCGTTTCGTTTGCGGGCGCGGTGCTGTTGGAATCATCGCTCAGTTTTTTGGGTTTGGGCGTGCCCCTGCCCGCGCCTTCATGGGGATCAATGTTGAGCATTGGCCGCGGCTACATGGCCTATGCCCCTTGGTATGCCCTCTTTCCCGGTCTGGCCATTATGTTGCTGGTGCTTGGCATCTATCTGCTGGGCGACGGTCTGCGCGATGTGCTGGATCCCCGCCGCAAAAGTGCATAGCGACAATGCCGCCTCCCCTCACTTTCTCAATGGCAGTCGTTCAAGCAACGGTGCTATCACAATCTTCAGCGACGCCTGCCCAATCCCCAAGAGACTACAGACAATTGGCCAATATCTGCTATACTAGAGCGGTATGTGATATTTTTCACAGGACTGGCACCATTGCCATTGCTGTATTGTTGATAGGAGTCACCTGATGATTTACCCAATGACGGAGCGCCAGGAACGCTTTGTTGCCATTGCCGATGAACTGGCCCAAACTTTTAGCGAGCGGGCCCCCCATTATGACCGCACCGGCGAGTTCCCCCACGCGAATTACGCCGATATTCGCAACAGTGGCCTGCCCGGTCTGATTGTGCCAGAGCAGTATGGCGGCTGGGGTGGTAACGTGCTGGAAGCGGCCATGTGCATGGAAGCGCTGGCCGTGGGTGATGGCAGCACTGCGCTCAGTCTCACCATGCACATGCAGACCCTGGGCGGGGCCCTGGAACGCCGCGCCTGGTCTGACTATTGGCTGGAACGCTTTTCGCGCGAGGCTGTTGACCGGGGTGCCATGATCAATTCCATTGCCACCGAGCCCGAGCTGGGCAGCCCCGCGCGCGGCGGCAAGCCCAAAACCACCGCCGAGCCCGTCTATGAAGCGGGCAAAGAGGAGCCAACAGCATGGATCCTCAATGGGCGCAAAAACTTTGCCAGCATGAGCCCCGAGCTCGACTACATGATCATTCTGGCCACGCTGAAGGATGGCAGCGACAAGCTGGCCCAATTCGTGGTGCCCCCTGGCGAAGGTGTCGAGATCATCGAGACCTGGGACGCCATGGGGATGCGCACCACCGGCAGCCACGATGTAGCCCTGCACAACGTACGCGTCCCCCACGAAAACTTAATCCCGCGCGCCACTGGTGTCAACACCCCCGAGCCCAAAGCGAATGCGTGGTTTCCCATGACCGTCAGCGGTGTGTACATTGGTGTGGCCCGGGCCGCGCTGCAATGTGCAGTGCGCTATGCCCACGAGCGGGTGCCCACTGGTCTGGGCAAACCCATTGCCGAGTTGGAAAATATTCAACGGCGACTGGGCCAAGCGGAACTGTTGCTCCACCAGGCGCGCTTCCTCATCTTTCACACTGCAGATCTCTGGGATCGGTTGCCCGATCGGCGCGGGGATCTGCACGAGTCGATCCTCGTCACCAAATACACCGCGACCAACAACGCGATCGCCGCGGTCGACCATTGCATGCGCGTCGTCGGCGGCTCTAGCATGACCAAATCGTTGCCCATCGAGCGCTACTACCGCGACGTACGCGGTGGGTTGAGCCACCCGGTCAACGATGATCTGGCCCACGTATTGCTGGGCAAAATGGCGTTGCAACGGGCCACGGCAGAGGCATGAGCGCGCCTTTGGGCAACGATGCCGCGCGCTTTTGAAGCGCAAAACTCCAACAAATGTAGGTTGCATTGGCTGCATCTTCTTCTTAAGATAAATGGCACGATCTTTTTCACCATCATGCCAACTGCATTATTGTTAGCGCCACTGCAACCTACCCATGGCACTTTTCAAGCGCGCCCAACCAGACGATCCCCAACGTCAACATAGGCAGAATCAGCCCGCTCATCTGCCCCCATCAACGACAGTGAGCGACGCGCCGCAGGCAGCTCGAACACCGCGGCAGATGAACAGGGCCGCGGCCAAAGCAACCACAAGTGCCCCACCGACCTATTTCCACCTCACCTCCTATTGCGTTGGTCTGTTGACGGCGCTGCTGCTGGTTGGTGGTGCGCTCATCCTGTTGCGCCCCACTGAACCAGCCCCGATTGTGTTGCACCCGCCCCCAACAAGCGCGCCGACCGGCACGCCGCTGCCCACGGCCACGCCACCGCCTCTAGTCGTCTTCGTCAGCGGTGCGGTGCAACAGCCGGGTATGTACACACTTGCCCCAGCAGCACGAGTGGGGGACGCAGTGAGCGCCGCCGGCGGCATGACGCTCCAGGCCAACCCAGCGCTGGTCAACCAGGCCGAACGGCTGTGGGATGGTGCACAGATCCACATTCCGGTGCTCGCTAGCGCTGCCGAAGATACCGCTGCCGCGCCGCCAGATGATAGCACCGTCACCCGCTCTGTTTTCCCACCAAGCGCTCTTTCCGCGCCAGGCGTGGCACCCCCTGGCGCGGCCACCACTTCTCCACAAACAGCAAAGAACGCCAATGGCCTGATTCGCATCAACCACGCTGCGCCCGCTGAACTCGAAAGCCTGCCCGGTATTGGCCCCAGCAAAGCCGCGGCCATCGTGGTCAACCGTCCCTATGCAACCATTGATGACCTGGAAAAGGTGCCGGGTATCGGTGTCAAAACCGTGGCACAGCTCCGTCCCCTTGTTACGGTGGAATAACCGGAGGGGAGTAGCTGGAGTGGAGTAACTGGAGTGGAGTAACCGGAACCATCAAATGGGATGCTTGGTCAGTCAACAGCAGCCGGAGCCAAGAATTCAGCTACCTCTTCGACAAAGCGCTTGGGTGCCGAATTGTACATGAAATGATCGGCACCGGGAACTGTTACCAACTGAGCCTGTGGCAAGTGCTCGGCGTACTCCTGCGCTACCGCAAGGGGTTGGAGATCTGCTGCCCCATGGAGCACCAGCACGGGCACGTCAATGGCAGCCAAAGCACCACGATAATCGTGGCGCTGCCCCAGGCTGAAATACATGGCATAGACCATCCAGCCACCAATCTGGACGTCGCTCTGTTGAGCAAGTAAATCGACAGCCGGTTGGTCTGTCTGTCTGTCGAGAGCGGCTTGGTAGTAGCGGACAAACTCACCATTGATTGCTTGCAACTCATCTTCGGAGCGTGTAAAGATATTGGCAAAATCAAGATAGCGCGCCAGATAGTCATCATAGCCCGCATGCAGCTCTACAGGTAAACGTTGGCGCACGGTGGCAAAGAGATCGGGACGTGGTGAGGGCATCAGCAGCATGTCGGCGGGCGAGATCAGGATCATGCGCTCGACATGTTCTGGGAATTCGGCGGCATAGAGCGTAGCTAACAATGCACCCCAGGAATGGCCAACCAGAATCAACTGTTCCTCGCCCAAAATTTGACGGATTCGCTCAATATCTGCCACCTGGGCACCGATTCCCAACGTCTGCTCCAGTTGCTGCATATTTTGATAGAAAGTACCGCTGGCAAACCGATCAAAAGGACGCGTGGAACGACCGGCACCCCGTTGATCGTAAAAATGAAATTGATAGGTGGCTGTTAATGGACTCAACGCGGGCCAGGGTTCAGGATAGGGTGTTCCCGGTCCCCCATGAATTACCACCACGTTGCGCCCTTGGCCAATGGCTTGGTGATAGAGGGCAATATCTGATTCCATCTGCCAGAGCGTAGAATCGGCAGATTGCGGGGGAGCGATGAGCGCAGCACGCAAGTTTTTCTCAGCATGCACCATCCCAGGTCGGTAGAGCGGTTGTTGCATCATGTACCAAAACCACCCACCCACAACCGCGAGTAAACCAACCAACCCAATGATCAGCCACATCCAATATATTTTCACACGTAATTCCTTTCGTCCTTTGATTGAGGTAGAACAACATAGATTCGCCACCACTAACAGCTGCGTAACGTAAATTTCGAGCTATACCACGGCACAACAGAGTGCGTTGCACAGGAGCAACCGACCTGCTTGGCCCCTGCTCGTCTCACCTGTGCGATGCACTCGACGGAGCCTGCCTGGGCCAACCCGAGACAGACGGAACTTCGGTCACGCGGTACCGAATACAGCGTAACGTAAATTTCGAGCTATACCACGGCACAACAGAGTGCGTTGCACAGGGGCAACCGACCTGCTTGGCCCCTGCTCGTCTCACCTGTGCGATGCACTCGACGGAGCCTGCCTAGAGAAAGACTGAAGGCGCAAAACTCACGTTGCACTGTATCTTTGCACTGTATCTCACGTTGCACTGTATCTATCGTGACGCATCAATCTGGTTTTCAAAGTAAGCTCGGCACGAGACAATCTATCTATGCGTGCGTTTGCTGCTGCTCTTCGCTGTCGCCATAGTGCCGGGCAATTGCCAATGCACGTTCGCGGACAAGCGTCTTGAGTGCGGCTGGTTCCAACACAACCGCCAACCCATTGTAAGCAAGCACCAAACTGGCTGCCCAGGTGAGATCCGGTGTGAACAGCGTAACGGTGATGCTGCCATCTGTGTGTGCCTGCATCTCTGCCCACTGATGGCGGTTTTCTCTGACGGCAGCTGCAACAGCCGGTGCAAAATGAAGCTGTACCCGCTGTTGGGCCTGCGAAGCCTGTTCCAGCTTCAGATAGGTTTCCAGCTCAAAGTCGGCAGACTGTTCAAAGTGCTCTTCCGTTGCTGCTATTGCACCAATGCGATCGATGCGAAAGGAACGAACCGCTCTGCGTAAATGGCAGTACCCAACGACATACCACCAACCCCACCGCTGAACAATGGCGTAGGGATCGACCAAGCGCTGTGTATGCTGCTGCTCACGCCCGTGGTAGAGCAGTTGGACAGTCCGGTTTTCACGTGTGGCCTGACGCAGCAGGGTAAGCGGTTGCGCAATCTCGTCAGCGGTGGTGCGCTGTAGATTCGTCGCGACCAGTGTACGCTGTGCCCAGGCAACTTCCTCACGCTGTGCATCAGGCAAAAGATTCTCTAGTTTGGCCGCAGCCCCTGTCGCTGCATCATGATAAAATGCGCCCCACAATTCGCGCACCAGCCTGGTACCCAACAGGACAGCCACCGCTTCTGCAGGTGTAAAGACTAATGGTGGCATCTGGTAGCCACGCACCAGCGAAAAACCACCATGGGGGCCACGTTCGGAATAGATGGGAATGCCCATCTCATCCAACGTCTTGATGTAACGGTGCAAAGTACGCACGGAAACGCCAAGGGCAGTCGCCAAGGCGGCGGCCTGCTGGTTGGGTTGGCGCTGTAACAGCATGATCAAGGTAAGTAAACGACTGGCACTGTTGCTCATGATACATCTCCCGTTGCTGATCCAGCAGAGATTCTGTTGAAATAGAAGCACGTTCCTCAATGCCAGCCATTGTAGCGTAGACGCAGAATATGTCAGAACGTGACATATTCTCGCTGTGGACACGCAATACTGTGCAAATTCCTTGCCAGCGAACCAAAGGATTGTTTCATGAACCAACAGAACCACTTTCCTCTATCGATCAGGGTCATCCTCCAGATGAGCTGGGCAACGCTGTTTTTACTGACCGGGCTGCTTTGGTTTGCAGCGCAGGAAAGTGCAGTCAAGGCAACAGGCGCCCAGCTCCACCGCCTATCATCTAGGCAGCAGCCACTCCAGACCGCGATGTCGTCTGCCATTATCACCACACCACGCCCCTTTCAACAGTACCTGCCTCTGATCATGGGGCCGCCACCGGCTCGGGTTCTGATCGCCGCGGCCCACATCGACAGCGCGATCAGTGGCGAAGCCGACGAAGCGATTCAACTTTGGAATGTGGACACACAGCCGCAACCGCTGGCTGGCTGGCAGTTGCGCACCGCAAGCCGCACGGCCACCTTCCCGCCGACCAGCACCCTGACGTTGGTACCGGGCGGGTCAATCTGGTGTGCGGCGGAGGCGGCGACATTTCGGCTGAGCTTTGGCGAAGGTGCTGCTTGTGAATGGGACGCGGATACCGATCCCGCGGTGCTCGATCTGGACGGGAGCCTGGCCCTCACCAACCGCGGTGGCCAAATCAAGCTCTTTTCCGACGCGGGCACGTTGATTGATGCAGTGCGCTATGGGGATGAGACGCGGCCGAGCGCGGGCTGGCACGGAGCCGCGGCACAGCTCTATAGCCGCGGCGACATTCCGCGCGTGGGGCAGATCTGGCAACGGAAGCGTGACCCAACCTCTGCGCTGCCCGTGGACAGTGACACGGCCACCGATTGGACAGGCGATCTGGCGGATCTGCTGTGGGGGCGGCAAGTGCGCATGCCCGGTTGGCTGGCGTGGGAGGATGCAGGGTGGCAGCAGGCAGAGCCGGTTGCCACCACCGCGACGGTCACGGTGGCCGTGGGGCCCGAAGGGCTCTATGCACCGCTGGCAATGCACATCGCCCATGCACGGGCTGCGCTCGATCTGAGCTTGTACACGGTGGAACATCGGGAACTGGCAGAGGCGATTGCCGCGGCCGCGATGCGCGGCGTTCAGGTGCGGCTGTTGCTTGAAGGTAGCCCGCCCGGTGGCATCAGCGACTTTCAAAAGTGGTCGGTTGCAACCATTGCGGGGGCGGGTGCAGATGTGCGGTACGTGGCAACCGTCGATGAAGCGCCCAATGGGTACCGCCCACGCTATCGTTTTTTGCACGCCAAGTATGGCATCATCGATGGCGAACGGATCTTCATTGGCACCGAGAATCTCGGCTATGATGCAATGCCCGTGCCGCGCGAGGGGCCCGTGGGTGGGCGGCGTGGCTTCTATCTCTTCACCGATGCCGCGCCCGTGGTGGCTGGCCTGCAGGCGATCTTTGCAACGGACTGGGCGCCGGACCGTTTTTTGGATCTCTATCCCTTTACACCCAATCATGCCAAATATGGCGGCCCGCCTGCAGATTTTACCTTTCCCGAACATCCCGTCTATTCCGTGGCAGCCGCGCCCTTTGCACGGGCAGTGGTTGTGCAGGGGAGAGCTCACTTCCAGATTCTGCGCGCGCCAGAGCAGGCCACTCGCCCGGACCGTGGTCTACACGCGCTGATTGCCCGCGCTGGCGCGGGTGATGCCATTCACCTGCTGCAGCTCTATGAGCACAAACATTGGGGCAGCAGCAGCAGCAATCCCATTGCCGACCCCAACCCACGGCTCGCGGCGCTCATTGGGGCAGCCCGTCGCGGTGCCCAGGTGACACTCCTGTTGGACCGCTATTTTGATGACGAAGATGCCCTGCGCAGCAACCACGCGACCGTGGCTTATGTCAACTCGATTGCAGAGCGGGAAGGGTTGGCACTACAGGCGCGGGTGGGCAACCCCACCCTGGGCGGCATCCACGCCAAGCTCCTCCTCATACGGCTGGGCGATCAACAGTGGTCGGCAGTGGGCAGCCTCAATGGTGGCGAAGTCAGCCACAAACTCAACCGCGAGGTGGTGCTGCTCACCGACCTGGCGGGCGTCTATCAGCGTCTGCACGAAGTCTTTGTCTGGGATTGGGAACGGTCGCAGTGAGAGCCCACCCGTAATTTCGGTTGTGGTTCGGTTCAACCGTACCCAAACGCTCTTCCCGATGTCGTTTCCCTTCTACGTGCGGTTGGCTTGAAAACGGTAGGTTTCCCGCTTGCCGGAACTACTCTTTTCAAACAGAGCCCACTTTAGCTGGAAATCTGGGCTACTCCTTGCCCGGCCCCAGAGCGTCGTCCCTCTACCCAATCAATGGCTGCTGCCAGGAGCAGCCCGGCCAGTCCGCCAAATAGTAGCAGCACGACAAAAGAGATCATGGGGACCTGTTGCTGGGCTAGGAATTGCAGGGCGAAGAGAACAAGCCCCAGCGCTCCACCCACCATGCCACCCACCAACTGAGTACGTCGCGGCAGCTTGAGCAGTGCAGGCAAGGTGATACCAAATCCAATCATCATGCCGAACAGCCCCCCGCCAATAAAACCAGCCCAGAAGTTTTGACCAGCCAGAGCAAGCGGAGAGAGCACGAGCGTAAAGCTCAGCCCCCCCAGAATGGTGCCGCCCAACACCCGGCCGAGCGCTGTGCGTTCGCGCCACAGCGCTTCCCCAAAGCCAATGCCAAAAGCCAAGCCGGTGCCAGCAAGCAGGCCAAAGAGTGCGGAGAAGGCAGCCATCAACGGTGCATTGCGGAGTACATCGTAGAACGCTTCCCCATCGGGTATGCCACCGTGATTGATCATAAATATCTGCAATAAAAACAGCGGCGTGAGTGCACTGGCAAAGCTGACTCCACCGCCAACCGCCCCCACCACGGCCAGCCTCTGGATGTGGAGCCGGTCGCGCCAAAAGCGGAGCTGTACCAGTTCGAGCGCGAGGGGACGCCAGAGCAGCTTCGCCGCGGTCGGTAAACGGTTGGGAGCAACATCCTGTATAAACGCCAGTGCCCGCACGGCGCGACGACGCGCCCGGCTCTCTCCATCCATAGCTAGGTCAATTAAGCGGTCGAAGCTATCCCGGGTTCCCGCGCGGCCCAGACTCACGGCCGCTGTGTCACGTACTGTCGATTCCGGGTCATTCAGGACCAGTTCCACCAGTTCTGCAGCTACAGTCGGCTGGTGAAAATCAGCCAGAACTGCCGCTGCCATCTGGCGCGCCTGAACAGCTTCGTTCTTCAACATCGCAAGCAGAATCTCGACTTGGCGCGTGGGCTCCGCAACTTGTGCCAACCAATAGGTTACTTCTTCGGCGCACAGAAGAGCCGTCCGGAGCAGGAGCGCCTTCTCTTCGTCCGTCAGCAGCAGATGCTCGCGCACCCGATTGATGCGTTGAAACTTGCTGTGACTCGGGAAAATCGTCTGATCTTGTTGCCAATCGGCCAGCTCATCCTGCACCATCTCCTGAATCCGTTTCAGTTGGCGTTCTTCATCGTCGATCCATTCAGCCACGGTCGTTGCCAATAGATCGTGGGTCAACTCATATCCCTGATCGTTCTCCAGCCGGCGGACCAGTCGCTGGCGGACCAATCGAGCAAGCACTTTGGAGACGACCTCTTGCGGTGCACTGGTACGCGCCGTCAGATCTGCGACCGTGGCCCACAGACGCGTAGCCTGGGCCGAGACGAGCGCCAGCAGGAGTGCTTTGGCGACAGCGCGCTCTGGAGCGGGATGTTCCTGGAGCGCTTCGGCAACATAGCGGGCGAGGATGCCGGAAACCCCGCCGATTTCAACATAGTCAGTCAAGGCGATCCAGGATCGACGTTGGGCGCGCGATCTCTCATAGAGAGCATGGCAGACTAACTGTAACTGCGGCGGCATCACCCTCACCTGCTCCTGCATTCCATGAGCAGTTACCTCGGCCAGATCATCCAACAGCTGGTTGATAAGATCCGGTGCATACTCGATACCGACTTGCTGCGCCGGCTCTGTAATCGCCTGCCGAGCCTGATCCCGGGAGAGCGGCAACAAGCGCAATTTGATGCGGTAGAGGTCAGGAATAGCTGCTTCAAACTCACTCATGGCAGCCAGCCAATCCTCGCGCAGGCTAAATACGATCTTCACGGGTACCTCGCGCGCGTCGTAGAGATCGCCCAGTTCGGCCATGAAGGTCAATCGGGACTGTTGCTCTGCCGACTGCATAAAGAATTCTTCAAATTGATCGAGAAAGATCACCAGGGGCATACCCAGTGCAGTTGTGGCAGCGTACAAAAAGTCGACCAACGGTCCCGTCTGAGGCAGCTCGGCATCGGGCAAGCGCCGCCGCATCGCTTGCTCAATTGCCTGGCGCGGATTGGTGTGACCCCGTACATAAAGTGTTGTGTAACGAGGTTCGGCCTGTTCCAGATGGGGTGTTATGCCAGCCAACAAGAGCGAAGTCTTACCCGCACCAGAGAGCGCGTAGAGCAATACCAGGCGGTGGGCGTAGATCAACGATGCCAACGTCTGGATCTCCTGTATACGACCAAAGAAGATGGGTGCATCTTGCGGTTCGTAGTGGGCAAGTAGCTTGTAGGGCCGCTCGGGCAGTGGAATGGTTGCGGTATGGCCGGCCGAGGAGACCGCTGCCCGCGGCAACCGGGGAGCGACTGCCCCCAATGGGGAAGGAAGCTGGGCAAGCAGGGCCTCCAGAAAATCAGTCACGTCGGTTACCACTAGCTTGATCCCATGCCGCTTGCACCAACGAGCTACTCGTTGGGCTGGCACTGTGCCAAATGCGTAGGCGCGGCGTGCATAGTTGTCCAACAGATCGGTCACATTGCGATAAAGATTGCGAAATTGAGGATCCGCGAGATCATAGCCGATAAAGAGAATGGTCTTGGTTGCCAAATAGGCCCTCAGCACGAGTGAGATGCTGGCCTGCATCTCAAAGAAGCGCTCATAATCCTCTTCCGTCAAGACTAATGTCTCAATTTGGTCGATGGAGCCGCGTAATTTGTACAACCGGGTTACTTCTTCATCCTCAAAGGCGACATCGACCCGGCCGACAATCACATCCAGCGGCCGTCCCACCTCCTCGAACGCCCGCTCCAGACGACTATCAAAACAGGTTGTGACCAGCACGTGGACGTGTGTGAGCTCGGCAATTAAGCGGTGGACCAACTGTGGCTGCTCGTCAAGCTGTTCCAGCTCATCACGGATAAACTGTACAAGGGCGTGGCGGCTCATTTCATCCTCATAGGCCTGAGCCGCCTCGGAGAAGGAGTACTCCGCGGGCTGATTGGCACCACACCGGGCCGCCAACAGGGCCGCCCACCGCTCAGTCGCTGGCCGTCCGTCACCGTCTTGCATTGTTGCTTCGCCAATGAAGAGCAACACGTTTCCTCGCCCAACCTGTTCCAGCAATTCGGTTGGGATGGCAATCGCGGATCTGGTTTGAATCGTGGTTCCGGTTTGGGAAGTCACGGCCACACCACCTTTTATCTAGACAAACCATCTGTCAACAACCAACTGGTGCCAGCCCTTTGCCCTATGTACACTCTTCAACTATGGGGAAAACAGTTGCCCGCCAGCCGTGAATGCCGTGGCAACACCTTCTTCCAACTGGTTCAGCAGCAGTACCAGCTCCGCGACAATGGCCTCGGTCTCTGGGACGGAATCGGCCGCGAAGATCTGAAAGGCTTTCTCGGCTGCCGGCTGCACCAACCCCTGGCTCTCCACGGTTGCCGCCACCAACTGTTGAAGCGCAGGATCAGTCGCGCCAGCGGTTGTCATCTCATCGAGCGTACCCAGAACAGCTTCTATCTGGGCCTGTGCCTCGCCAAGGTGGCCGCCCACCCCCACACCATCGCCGGGATTCTGGGTCTGCCCATCGCGGTCATTGTCGCCAAAGAGCAGGCCACGCTCGCCTTCCAGGATATTTACAATATGTTCGGCATGACGCCGCGCCGCGGCCAGATTTTCTGCGTCCAGCTCTGTCTGCAGGAATCCCAGATGTTCGCGCGCCAGCGTGCTCTGCTCTTGCGCGCTCACCAACGCACCACCCTCTTCCGCAAAGAGGGCGCGCAAGGGCAGGAGTGCGGTCAAATCTGCGCCCGCGGATGAAGTTGGTGTCGCCAGCAGCTGTGAACCAGTGGCAACGATGTCGCTGATGCTCTCTGCC
Source organism: Caldilineaceae bacterium (assembly GCA_965228585.1). GTDB lineage: Bacteria > Chloroflexota > Anaerolineae > Caldilineales > Caldilineaceae > JAHBVH01. The sequence continues at coordinate 589,969 of CBDDHX010000001.1, read as the reverse complement.
GTCTCACGCAACAGCGCGCTGAGTTCCACGGCGAGTGCGCTTGTTTCATCGACTGAATCGGCCGCGAAGATCTGAAAGGCTTTCTCGGCCGCACTCTTCACCAACGGCTGACTCTCTGCTGTCGCATCGCGTAACTGCCGGATGGCGCTGGCGTTTTCACGACCAAGGGTAGCTTCAGCCAATGCGTCCAAATCAGTCTGAACAATGACCAAATAGCTGCCCACTCCCACGCCATCGCCGGGATTCTGGGTCTGCCCATCGCGGTCATTATCGCCAAAGAGCAGGCCACGCTCGCCTTCCAGGATATTCACAATATGTTCGGCATGACGCCGCGCCGCGGCCAGATTCTCTGCATCCAGCTCGGTCTGCAGGAATCCCAGATGTTCACGCGCCAGCGCGCTCTGCTCTTGCGCGCTCACCAACGCACCGCCCTCTTCTGCCAAGAGGGCGCGCAAGGGCAGAAGACTCGCTTCCCCTGCAGCCGGCGACGCATCAACAAGCGCGAGCAGTTGTGTCGCTCTGGTCACGCTGCTGTCAATGCTTGTTTGCAGTTCATTGAGCGCACTTGCCAGCTCCGCGGCAATGGCCTGGGTCTCTGAGACTGAATCGGCCGCGAAGATCTGAAAGGCTTTCTCGGCTGCCGGCTGCACCAACCCCTGGCTCTCCACGGTTGCCGCCACCAACTGCTGAAGCGCAGGATCAGTCGCACCGGCAGTTGTCATCTCATCGAGCGTGCCCAGAACAGCTTCTATCTGGGCCTGTGCCTCGCCAAGGTGGCCGCCCACCCCCACACCATCGCCGGGATTCTGGGTCTGCCCATCGCGGTCATTGTCGCCAAAGAGCACCCCACGCTCACCTTCCAGGATATTCACAATATGTTCGGCATGACGCCGCGTCGCGGCCAGATTTTCCGCGTCCAGCTCTGTCTGCAAGAACCCCAGATGTTCGCGCGCCAGCGTGCTCTGCTCTTGCGCACTCACCAACGCACCGCTCTCTCCAAGCAATTGGCGCAGGGTTGTGACAAGTTCGTCTGATGGCGTAGACGCTACTTCCCTTGCTGTTGCGGAGCTGGGTGTGTTGGTACTCGCTACGGTCGGCGTTTGCGTGGGATCTACTGGCTGCGGCGTGGGCGTTGCTGGTTGTGCAGCGGTTGGCAGATCAGGAATCCAGAGCTTTTGGCCAGGGAAAATGAGTCTGGGATTGTCGATGAAGGCAAAGCTCTCATCCTCTTGCGCTTTTGAGTTTGTTGCTGCAAAGATGTCGGTCCATCGCGTGGCATCTCCGTAGAACCTAACACTGATGCGCGCCAGCGAATCTCCCGGTTGGACAGTATATGTCTGCCCATTTTCTTGAATCGAGGGACCAGCCAAACTGAGCTGATGCGAGTGAATTCCCAGCCACCCAATCACAATTGCCAGACCAAGTAGCAACCGGAAGAAGCGGCGACAGCGCAGAGGGAATATGGTTCCCTTCATGAGACATTTCTCCTTTCGGCAGAGCATCTACCAAATGGTTCGTCATTTACTCCTGTGACTTACTCCTGTGATGTAGCGGCGACAACACGAAATCCTGCTGTCTCAAATTTGCTTTCTGGCAACGCCTTTGCCCGCACAGTGGCACGGATGTCATTGAGATTCTGCTTGAATGAGCCACCGCGCAACACGCGCAAAAGAATATTCTCTGGCCCCCGAGGATTCTGCACGGGTGATACCGCATAATAGGTGGGGTCATAGCCATCAGCCACCCACTCCTCGGCGTTGCCGGCCAGATCAAGTACACCGTAGGGACTGGCACCCATTGGATAGCTGCCAACCGGCACTGTGTCGCCGGACAACCGGAAATTTGCATGCTGCGCGCTGGGATTTTGATTGCCCCAAGGATAGATGCGTCCATCCGTTCCACGTGCGGCTTTTTCCCACTCTGCCTCAGTCGGTAACCGTCCCCCCACCCACTCGGCGTAGGTAGTGGCCTGATACCAGCTGACCCCGATCACCGGATGGTCAGCAAAGGTGGGATCGTCCCACCGCTCGCTGTTGGGGGCTGTACAGGGGCCGGCTGCCACACACCGGGCATATTGACCATTGGTTACTTCAGTCTGCATGATCGAAAATTCATCCAGATAGACTGTGTGCACGGGCTGCTCATCACTGTAGCCTGCATTTGAACCCATCAAGAATTCGCCTGCCGGTACCTGTACGTATACGATCTCATCTACGATCTCATCTGTGATCTCATCTGTGATTTCCTCCACGCTTGTACCCGTAGACGACACGGGCGCGGGTGCAGTTGCGGGCGCGGGTGCAGTTGCGGGCGTGGATGGCGGTGCAGCTGCTTCATCATCCGGCTGAGCCATGGGTGCTTCTGGGCAGAATGGTGGATCTTCACTTTCGGCGACCAACTGCACGAGGGCCAGGGTCTCTGTCGGACCGCGCAGTTGATCCATCCAGCGTCGAATTTCTTCCAGATCAATGGGAACCGGTGGAAGCGGAGGATAACCTTTGCAGATAAAGGTCCCCTCTGCGCTGCCTACAGTCACAGTCTCCTCCTCGGCCGTAACCTCGGCTTCTCCCGCCACTGTGACCATACAGGTGAGTTCGGCCGAATGACACACCGCAATGATCGTACCATTGGAACGAGGTTTGATCGTTACAAACTCAGTATCGAGCGAGAGACGCATGTGCGCCATGGACGCCAGTTCCACATGACTGTGGCCGACGATCTGTTTCAGCCGCAGAAAGACCACATTTGAGTGCTCAAGCCTGACCTCTGCGATCTCCATCTGGGCGCCGCGAAAGAGTTCCACCAGTAGCTGGTCCGAAAATCGGATCAGTGCTCGTCCGGTGTGATCCACCGCAATTCGATCATCCACGTAAATGGGAAGATAGCGATCGACCCCCACGGTAACCACATCTCTTCCTCTGTGGCGTTCCACCATCAACTGGCGCGCGGTTATATCGCCCTCGGTTAGATCAGCGGGTGATGCCGTGGGGGGTGGAACGGCCATGGGAACAGCCGATGGCACAGCACACCCAGACGCGATGATGACGGGAATGAGTAATAGAGATGCCCAATGGAGGTAGCGCCGATGTTGTGGTTTCACGTGACCCTCAAGCAACGAAAGTGATATTATTCTGAGAAGAATGGTCTGCGAAAGGCGGTTATCGAGCAGATGATCTAGTTCTACAAATCCACTGTGGACGGAAATAGTGTAGACAGTCACTGTTACCTATTGCGAAAACAAACGGTTGCTATCTGTTCTCTCAAGGTCTTTAGGAGCGTACTTTTCAAAAAAGGTGCAAGAAGGGCAGGCGTAGATAGGAGCGGCTATTTACACAGCTACGTTGAGTGTAAGAGCCAATCGCAAAGTGCGACGAAGGGATCAGTATCGAACAAAGCATGTTGCAAGAAATACTTGTAATGACTATATCATATTCGGTATTCAAAATCAAGAGTAGAGAGGATAATCGAAACCAACACTACGCTGAGCGGTATGGGTCTCAAGAATAGGTGTCAAGAACAGATGGGGGGAGCCGATATCGCGGGGGCGACTGCACGGGTGCGCCCCCACAGTAAATGTCCAACAATTTGCAGCGATGCCAACGTCGAATCACATAGCGCGCGAGGTGTGAGAGTGTAACATGCCTGATGATCTCAGTGGCCATTGTTGGCAATCGCAAGAATCCCTGAACGTGAAAAACCAAGGGAAATTGCAGCGCCCAACAGCGCATATCCCACAATGGCGACAGGCGCGCCGAATGCGTTGGTGTGTAATCCAAATAGGTGGAAGTAGACAAACTGCTCTAGCAAAATGGCCGCCAATAAACCTGCTGCCGCCCCATCCAATCCAACGATCAAGGGATGATTGGCCAGACGGTGCTCCAGCAAAGTTTTCTGAGTAAAATGCTGTATGATTGGCCAGCACCCACCGAACAGGATGGCAAAGGTCAGTAACGACCGAAAGATAACCTCGGCACTTTTGGGGGGTATGATCAACACGATCAATCCATAGTAGGCCACCGTTGCGAGTATGCCGCCACTTGTTGCTCCAATCAAGCCTGCAACGAGCTGCTCCTCCTTGCCCAACAAGATGCGCGCCCAAAGTCCAGCAGCGATGAAACTGCCCAACAGCAATCCAAGCGAGATTCCGAACAAAATTCCAAAGAACAATGCAGATGCCACTGTGCTTTCGTAGCCCAGGTCAGAAGAAGCGGGAAAATAGGAAGCGAGCGCCATCAAGAGCAGCCCCCCCACCGCCCCACCCAAAGCAGCATCTCGAATTGCCCTGAGCGATTGATCCCATTTTCTGCCCAACCGGATCTTTGCGAGTGCACGGGCAACACGTAGCCATGGTCGCCAGTTGTCAGGCATGGCATAGTTTCCAGCATCCACCATGTGAGCCAATACTTCCGATGCTCGTTCGCGTTCTGCGCGCTCCTCTTGCTTGAGCAGTTGGTTCAATGTTGCAACGTGGGACATCCCGTGGCCGCGGGCCAGGCTCTGCGCCGCCGCCTCGCGAACCACGGCACTTGCATCATTCATTGCCGATCGAAAGAGAGGTTCTGCCACGTCTACATGTTGCACAGACCCCAATAGCTGCGCTGCACGTATTCGGGTCTGCTCTTGTGCATTCGACAGAAGGGCCAAGAATGTTCTTACTTCAGCTTCAGGATTCTCGATGATGCGGAGCCAGTCTTTGATCCGATGGTTTTCTTCTACAGCACTGCGCAGGATTAGGTTCTGTGCAGCCGTACTCAGGCGAAGGCGATCGTGATATTTTAGCAACAGATCAAGACGTTCATGATCCATATGGGTGCCAAAGCGGTCCGCATTGTCTAGCTCCTGCTCCAGTACTTCGCGTGCCTTCTTCAGTTCGCGGTCTTCCTCATCGATCCAGGTGCGCAGTTCTTCCACAAGATATTCATGGGCTAGTTCATAGTAAACATTGCCGCCGCGCTCATCTCGCCGGATGAGCCACGCATCGACTAGTTTGTCCAACACAGTGATCGGGGTGCGCGCATCCGCGTTGAGTCGTTGAAGTAACTCTTGCTCTGTTAGTACCGTCTTTGTATCTCTAGATGTCACCAATTCTGTCAAAGCGGCCCGTGCGACAGTCTGTTGATGACCAGGGAACTCGAACAGCACCTCCTCTACATATCCACCAAGAATTTTCTGTGCACCACCCAACCGTTGGTACATCTCCAGTGTCAGATGGTGGCTGCCCCTCGTCCGCCGATCATATAAGATGTTACAGATAATCTGGAGGTGAGGGGGATAGACGCCGTCATCATACAAATCAGCCAACAACGCTTCTACCAAGCTATGTTCATAGTCAATGCCAAAAGGTTGGAGTGGCGCGACAATGGCCTGTCTGGCATCGTCGCGCCCGAGACGTTGCAGCCACAGCTTGTTTTTGAAGATTTCGACGATGCGTTCTTCTACTTCACTCATTTCGGCCAAGTAGTCTTTGCGTAGCGAAAAGACAAACTTTACTGGCAACTCACGGTCTGCGTAGACATCGCCCAACTCAGCAACAAATGCTTTTCGAAATTCCAGCGTAAGTCGAATGAAGAATTCCTCAAATTGGTCTAGGAAAATCACAATGTTCTTTTCCAGCATCTCAGTGGTGTGCTTGAGCAAGCTATGTAGTGAAGGTTCATTTGCCGAGAATGGTTCAGGGAGCAACAGATTAATCTCGCGTCGAATCGCAACGGTCGGGTTCTCAATCGCCCGCACACGGATGGAGATATAGTTTTTTACATGCAGTACCGGTATGACGCCCGCATTGATCAAAGAGGTTTTGCCTGTTCCGGAAGTCCCATACAGAATTACCGTTCGATATGATTCAATGAGCGACATGAGCCTTTCAATCTCACTTTGTCTACCAAAAAATATCGACGCGTCTTCGGGTTCAAAGTAATTCAGTGCCTTGTAGGGTCTTGTCGCCCGTTGCCTCGTTGCGGCCGCTGCTGACGCTGACTGTACGGGCTGAGCAGGTGGATCGTACTTGGCTAATTCTGCATCGAGTTCCTGCAAGAATAGTGTGAGATCCGCCGTGATGACCTCGACTCCTTTGCTCTGCCACCAACGAATGTTGTAATCTGACGCTTCGCGCTGAACTGCATAGGCAGGCCGCTTGTGCCGATCCACTTCTCTGTTGACTTCGACGTATAACCGCTGGAAGTTCATGTCGTCCAAACTGTACCCGACAAACATGAGCGTGCTTGCTGCAAAGCGGGCTTTTAGGAAACTAGAAACGGTAGGTAACCTGTTGGAGAACTCCAGATGTTCATCAATTGTGACAATTAGGGAATCTGGTTGGCTAATCGTGCCAAACAGCTTGATTAAGGTTACCTGATCTTGACCAAATCCATAGGCAATTTCTTCATTGTGAACGATCACGCGCGGGTACTTGGATGCTTGGCGCAGTGCCTCTTCCAGAAATTCGTCGTAGGTTGTTGTAAAGATGACAGAAAAGGGCAACTGGGTAATCAGGTGGTGAGCAGGAAATGGAGTAATTGCAGGAACATCATAACAGTCACGAATCACTCTGCGCAGACTGTTTTCTCCCTTTACCATTTTGTAGTACTGAGCCACTCTGGGCAGAGAACGATTCGGTTCATCATACCCACTATCTTCTGCCAAAATCCCAGCAAGTTCCGCTGTGCTCGGTATACTCCTCTGCCCAGAAGCTTCCAACAAGATCTCTGTACCCACGAAGAGAGTACACTGGCCATCGGCAATATGTCTGATCAACCCTGGTGGAATAGCCATGGTTACCCATGTGGTGGCCAAGGAATTAAAATGGGAATTACAATGTGATCCCCACCTACATTGACGAAATGAGAGTTACCAATGGTAAACCAAACTTGAGGTGGCTCGATTTCCTCCGGCTGGTCACGTGCTGCTGTTGGCGTTCCATCTGTGATTTGCGATCCGCTCTCATCTACGAAATAGGCCAAGATGGTATCGCCTTCTAGTGCTGTCACAATGGCCAGTGAGCGAATCCTATCTGCGCAATTGTTTGGGTTTAACAGACAATCGTGGAGAAAGAAGAGAGCAACCAGCTTGTTATCCAATTCACTTCTATCTTTGGCAGGAAAGACCCGGAGGGGCACCGCCACCTGCAGCGGATCGGCCCCAGAAGGAAACGCAGCAGCTGCATCTAGATCAATGTCATCTGGAGTAAGCCCGAACTGTGCCAATACGTCGATCAGCGGTTCGAGTAGGGTCGGGGGCGGTGGAAACGGGACGGGGCGGCACGGTATCGTGGGTTGAGGATTGTCAGATGTATCCCGTTGCTCACCCGTAAACCAACGCTCTTCGAAGCGATATTTGGGATGTGAAAAACTCCGCTCTCCCAATCGGCTCTCTGATCCATCTTCCATCTCGTAGATGCGATTGTTGATGGTCCACCAACCATCAAAGACCAAAATGTCTGGATTTTCCCAAAGGGCATCAAGCGATTCTGTTGTACATTCAGACTGACTGCTCACATCAAGATCGCCGCTAACGAGTGCTGCAATTTTGGCCGCTGGATCGGGAATATTGCGCGCAATGAGCAAATCGATCTGCGGTTCGCCGCGGAAAAAGTCGCTGTTGCGCTCAAGTGTAATTGCAACATCAGATGAAATATCAACTACCCTAAATGCGCCGGTACCGATCAATTGTTCGGCAAAAAAGAGGTTGATTGCCTCGCGTAATGCTTGTGGCTCTCCACTTGCTATGGCGTCTTCAAAGCGATGCATCGGAAAAATATAGAAGGCGCTGAGCTGTCGGGGCAGTTGTTCATTGGGCTCGAAGGTCGTAATCTGAATTGTGAAATCATCAACGACCGCAGTGAACTCTATGTTGAGGGTTGTATAGCGGATATCGCGCCAAATGCCTGTGGAACTCAGCAGCTGATTGTACGTGAACTCAACATCACCGGCCGTGATGGGGGTGCCATCGTGCCATGGCGTCTCGCGCAGAAAAAAGGTCCATTCGGTAAAATCCTCGTTTGCCTCCCAGCCACTTGCCAGCGCCGGTAACAGCTCGTCATAGTTGTGATCCAGCTCGGTGAGGGGCGTGAAAATCATATCGAACATCTGTGGTGTCCGCCACCAGTCGGTGACAATTACACTGGTTTCACTACCCGCTTCGGCTACTGCCTCGCCCTCAGCACTACCTACACCTGGTGCAGATGCTGGTACAGCACAACTGCTCAACATCAACGTGAGCGTGAGTATGGGAATCCACCACCATCGATTTTGCATTTTCTTTCTCCTTGTTTGATCACATAGTTCGCTCTGCTTCACACCTCCAACTTGTCTAGCACTAGTTGCAAAAATTTAACTGGATCAGTATCCCATATGGAAAGACCCCGGTTGCTCCGAAACGATTCCATGGCCGGCTCTGTTAATCCAGACCAGAGCGCATAGGATGGAATTTGAAATCGACCACCAGCCACTTCGTCGAACAAGGCACCCACCGTTGAATCGCTGAGATCGTAGCCCATAAACAGAATGGTGTTGCGTCGAAATATCCTGCGCACTTCGTCAACCATCTCTGGTTTCACCCGACCACGCAACAACGCATTGTGATCTTGCTCTGTAACGATCAACGTCTCGAGTTGTTGGATGCCTCCATAGAGTTGGAATACTGTCAATCGTTCCGGATCGGCAAATTGTAAAGCGATATCCTGTGGCACAATATGGGTCGGAACATCACCCACGGTACGGAGCGCAATTTCAAGCAAGCGATGATAGGCTGTGGTGATCACCAGCTCTGGGCGGATCGCCTTGATGAGGAGCGCCAGTTTCTGATAGAATGGTCCAGGTCTAGCGTTCACGGGATCAAGGGTACGCAGCAAAAAGTCTGTAAAGCGGTAGCGATTGCCGTGACTCATCACCTGTTGTGCAACAACCTCCAACCGTTGCCCCGGCGCAATGCCTTCCTGTTGCGCCAACATATCTGCCAGATCTTGGCGACTGGGCAGGCCACTCATAGATTCCGTCAGATCCGCACCGATAAATAGCGCGATTCTGCCTCGGTTGATTTGCGTTACAATGGGCATCACTTCATGTGGCATCACTTCATGTGGTATCACTTCATGTGCCATCACTTCATGTTCATCATTTTGCTGGCCGGCGCTTGCTGTGAGAACAGTCTCATCTGTCTGGCGAGAGATTTCGCTGTCACTACTTTTCGTGAAGAAGATGGTTGACGGTCTAGCCTTGTTCGCCAACAATCGTGGCATATCGTGCTCTTCCAAGCCCTCCAACGCAATTTCAACAGTTCCCAGGTCAAACGCAGTCTGTACATCGCGCCCATAGCCCAGCGCCAAATAGAATGAACTAGCAAATCGGATACCAGCCAAATCGCCAATGGCATCCGACATGCCGACAACACAATCAATATGTTTGGCAATCGCCTGCGCTTGCCGCTCCGAATAGCACGCATTCAAAACGACGCAACGAATATTGTCTGACAATACCGAAAAGAGATTGCTCAGGGCCGTTGTCGAAACCGCTTGACCCATTCCGGCATCATCTTCCAGAATGATTTCGCTCTTCTCTGTGCCGTGACCACTAAAATGCACAATGTTGGGTTGGTGGCGCAGCAACAGTTCGCTAATATCTCCAACACGAACTGCAAGATGCGTTTCGATCTGAAACAAGTCGCGATACTTGGCGCTGCGCAATGCACGATCAATTGCCCGGCTCTCTTCGCCGACTCGGAGCCATACTATATCAGTGGGATTTGCTGCAATAAACAGAATTTTTATCATCTGTTAACCGCCCAATAGAGGCACTGAAACCCTTATTCCTTGCCTCTATCTCATGAATTAGATGGTTGGCCGACAGCCCCACCGCCTGCATCAGATGCCGTAGTCGCTATTATTTTTGATTGAGGGGAGTAGATCCGTTTCAAATAATATCTATTCTATCACTACCTTACAATTGTATCAACCTACGCTCGCAATGCTACTTGCTCGCTCAAAGCAGGTGACGCTGCTGCTGGACCACTATTTTGCTAATTCATGTGCCGCAGGGATCTGCCATCCGAGGCGGCATGACGAAGCAGCTCAGCGCTTGATCCAGTGAAGAGGTGTTACAGAAGAAAGCAGACCGATTGGCGTAGGGGCATCCGCTTGCCGGTGCCCAAGCGGACGAACGGTCACTTGCCAAGCTGGCTTCCGTGAAGAGCCGTTACAGCAGTGAATGGGTAGCACCGTGGCGGGTGTGCATCGCACAGGGGTCCTGATCGTGGGGCGGAGTTGGGCTGTTGAGACCTGTGCAACGCACTCGTGTGCCGCAGGGATCTGCCATCCGAGGCGGCATGACGAAGCAGCTCAGCGCTTGATCCAGTGAAGAGGTGTTACAGAAGAAAGCAGACCGATTGGCGTAGGGGCATCCGCTTGCGGCCCCGACTGAGTATCTTTCCACAGACAACACAGCGGTTTTGAACGCTTGACGGGTGAATCAGCACGCTACATTGCTACCTCAAAAACGGACAATTACTCAGGACAGCGTAACTTCCATTGTGGTGGACGAGGATAAGGTTGTGGGCGCGGGGTTGCACCGCCAGGCAGCCCAGCATGCTCTCTGCCGTGCCCCTGGTCGGTACAACCCACTTACAGTTTCCAAATTGCAAACTACGCAGCGTGATCCGGATTGCGTCTCGAACGTCTAGGCGCCCGGCACCGGGAATTGCCCCAAGCCCGTCAAGCGGCTGGGATCTTCCGGCGGTTCCACACCAGATTCGATGATCTCCTTGATGGCATTGACCATCACTGGCCCCACGTGATGGGGACAGGTGGTGTAGAAATCAGACATGGAGCCAGCAGAATCACCGGTCCAGCCACTGTAGCCTTCGGCGTGGTTCGAGACAATATTCAATGACGCGACGCGGATGCCAAGCCGCCGCCACAAGGGCATTTCGTGGCCGAGTGTATGGCCAACTACGTGTGCGCCCATTTGGGCCATGACGCGAATCTCGGAGACCGTCTCGAAGCGGAGCCAGGGAGTCGTGATATAGACGCCATGTTCATAGAGCGTGAACTTGGGGTCTTGACGCGCGGCCTTGGCCAATGCACCGCGCAGGATTGGGCAGAAGGGCTCGTTGAGGCGCGCGGAACCGGGGCGGCCGGGCACGTAGGGTTCATCATCGTGGGGCCGCCAGAGCAGCATGAAATCCGTTGAGAGCACAACACTCCACGGGGGCAGTGGCGCGCCAGCTTGTTCAGGGCTTTGAATGCCACCGACGGAGCCTTCGACGAGCGCCCATTTGACCCCCGCCTGCTCCATCACCCAACTGGTCTGTTTGGCCGCGATCCAGGGCGGAGTGGGGCGTTCCTCGCCACGCTCGGCCGCGGCAGTCCACATCCCGTGCATGGCAACACGCCAGACCGGTTTGCCTGCAATCTCCAAGAGTTTGAAAGGTGCGCTCTGGCCATAGGGGGTGGCAAATCCCTCCTTGTAATAGTTAATTAGCTTGACATCATCGAGTTGAATATCTTCGGGGAAACGCGCGCCCCACGTGCCAGAACCGCCAATCAAGGCGTAATCGGCGCTGGGGATCGTCTGGGTACTCTCTGCTCTGCTCATGGCTCTCTTCTCTAGCTATTGGCTTGGGCTCGTTGGCAACTACGGTTGATCGATATCGATATGCCCGTTGCCAAACGAATCGTTCGTAAAAATAATTGCGTGACTACTGTTGTTTGACCTAACGTGGTCTCTGTTTGAAAACAGCAGTTCCGGCAAGAGGGAAACCTACCATCTTCAAGCCAACCGCACTGTAGCTACATATCACTTTTCGTACGTTGCGGTGGTACGGGTCTTCCGGCAAGGGGTCAAACGGTGTTGCGGTAAACGAACTTATTGTGACCCCTTGCCGGAAGAGAGGCTTCTCGGCACCCGCGGCCAACCTCACAAAAAATTTAGGTGGCAGTAGGCCGCTCAGGCTGGGTCAATGTTTGGCGAAAGACGGGTGGGGCCGGGGTGAGGCTGGTGGTACATTGGCAGGCCGCCCCCGACGGCACGGGCGTGTTGGACAGGATCTCTAGCTCGGCGGCAATTGCAATTTCGGGGAAGACGTTGGTGTAGAGATGATGCAGATCGTGGGCCGTATCTTCCCCGGGCAACAGCCCGTGCGCATAGTTGGAGACCATGTGATAATAGAGCACGTGAATGCCCAGATAGCGGGCCAACAGCGGATTGAGACAGTCGCCGTGCAAGGTTGCCACCGGCGGTCGATCTGGCTGCAATTCCGAAGCCATGCGCGAGATTGCCAAGTTTTGCAGAATATCATATTCAGTTTCAAAGGTGATTGAATCGGGCACGACGAGCGCCACGCGCGTATCTGTCGGTGTGCGAATGCCGCGCAGGCTACCCTGCTCCACGTGGGGCGTCAGGGTTATGGCCATTGTCTGCGCCAGCTCCGGGCAAAAGGGATCGCCCAGCAACACATGAGACTTGGACCACATCGATTCGTATTCCGTGCCGGGCAAGCCGCGGTGTACGGGTCGGGTGCGAAAGCTCCAGGGCAACACGACGTCCCCAGGGCGCACGGCTTCTTCGCCAGGGCGCCAATCCGCGATTCCCGATGTCCCGCCCACCAACATCACCTGGACGCCAGCTTGCCAGAGCACCCAGAAGACCTTTTCAAAATTGAGGTGATAGAGCGAATCTTCGCCGACCACTTCGCCATAGGAAGGAATCCAGAGGATGCTGCGTCCGGCGGCATTGGTGAAGTGCACCACCAGGGGTGAGGAGCCATACGGTGTGGGTAACCGTTGGCTGCTTTGGTGGTTCCAACCGGCCGCGACAAAACGCCGCACCACTTCATCAACGCCAAAACCCCAGAAGGGGCTGCCAGTGAGGGAAGCAAATTCGGCCCGTGGACCGCTGTAAACGACACTGTTATCAATGGTGGGAAACATGGGAGTTACTCAGTTCTTATTTGAAACCAGATCAGCAGGCAGGATGATGGGAGCAATCGATTGGCTCACCAGTACAGCAAGGCGTAAATACCACGGCAGGCAATCAGGCCATATAACCTAACGCCAGCAGCAAAATACGTGTGGCCTGATTTACGCCGGGGTGTACTACAGTGCGGTTGGCTTGAAAACAGCAGGTTTCCCGCTTGCCGGAACCTCTGTTTTCAAACAGAGCCCACTTTAGACGATCGGGTGCGTACCACATTTGGGACCCAGACCAGACGCTCAAGCTGCCCTCTTCTGTACGTCCCCGAAACTGGGACGCACCCTTATAGAGAAAGCAAACAGAGCTCGCACCTTGCGGAGTGCGCATTCTCTACTGCGCACCTCCAGCGGTTGCGCATTCTCTACTGCGCACCTCCAGCGGTAGAGAACGCTGATACCTCCACTGTTCGACTTTTAAATGATTTCTCTATTAGACGATCTCACGGTTCTGCCAGCGGAAGAGGCGCTGCTCGATGAGTTTGACGAGCACATAGGCGCCCACGGCCAACACGCTGGCCAACAGGGTCACTGCGTAAAGGCGGTCGGCCCTGTACTGCGTCATTGCCTGCACAATCAGAAAACCCAATCCTTTGCGGGCAAAGAGCCACTCAGCCACAATCGCACCGATGATGCTGCCGGTAAAGGCGATTTCGTGGGCGGCAATGTAATAGGGCAATGCGCTCGGCCAACGGACTTTGCGAAAGATCTGCCATTGGCTGGCGTTGAGTGTCTGCATGCGATCCAGCAGCACCTGATCGGTCGATTTCAGCCCTTTGGTCACGTTGGCCAGAATCGGGAAGAAGGTGATCAGAATGACGATGATGATCTTGGGCAGTGGTGTATCGCCCAGCGTGATAATCAAAATGCTGGCAATGGTGACAAAGGGCACATTTTTGATCACAACGGTCCATGGTACGGCCAGCGATTCAAACCAGGGCAGATAGAGAAACGAGATTGCCAGCGTGATTGCCAGCAGATTGGCAATCAGGTAGCCAGCCATCGCCTCAACAATGGTGGTCCAGGTGTGTTCAAGCAGCATGACTCGATCGACCCACAAAACCTGGCCCACCATTTCTGGCGGCGGCAACAGAAAGTCGGGCCAGCCCGAAACAGCTTTGACAATGATCCACAGAATCGGGATCGAGATGAGCATGATTACATACGAAGTGCGTTCAGACATGGGCAATTTTCCAACAATGATACAGTCCCCCATGCAGCATGGGAACAGATGTTTGGGAACAGGCGATTGGGAACAGGCGATTGGGAATAGACGCAGTACGGCCTTACGTTGTGGTCGGAATGGCACGATAGAGTGCTTCGCGCACGCGGGCAATTTCCTGTAAAAAATCGGCATGAGTACGCACGGCTTTGGTGCGTGGTCGGGGCAGATTGATCGTCAGAATCTCGGCAATGCGCCCCGGCCGCGGGGAGAACACGACCACCCGATCCGAGAGGATGGTCGCCTCTTCAACGCTGTGGGTGACAAAGAGCACCGTTTTGGGTGACTGTTGCAGCACGCCCCCCAACCATTCGGCCATTGCCTCGCGCGTTAATTCATCGAGCGCACCAAAGGGTTCATCCATGAGTAAGATGGGGGGATTGTGCACGAGCGCCGCGGCAATGTTAACCCGCTGTTGCATACCACCCGAAAGCTGATGGGGGTAATGGTGGAGAAAGTCACCCAGCCCAAAATCATGGAGCAGTTGGTCCGGGGCCAGGCTGTTGGCTTGACCGGTGATCTCCAACGTTAATTTGACGTTGCTGAGGGCCGTGCGCGAATCTACCAGGGCCGGACGCTGAAAGGCAACCCCAACCTCATGGTTGCGACAGGCGACCGCGGGTGGATTGCCGTTCACACTGACTTCCCCCGCGGTCGTCTCTTCCAGACCGGCCACCATGCGTAGCAACGTGGTTTTGCCACAGCCAGAGGGGCCAATGAGCGACACGAATTCACCAGCGTTTACATTCAGACTCACATTATCCAGCGCAGTCACCTGACCAAAGCGCTTGGTAACATGTGCAAAATCAATTGCAGACAAGATCACTCCTCTTTCGGGAAGGCCAAAGCTTTAAACAACAGTACGCTCGACATTACTGGCACGCCGCCACATCAATTTGACCAAACTGAATCAGCGCCGCCACTTCTTCGTTCCAGTGTACGGGCGACATGTGCATCAGCGGTAGACCATCTCCACCTTCAATCAGACTTCTTTGTAGCTCGAAGCGACGCAGCGCGTCCGCTGGGGTCAATGGGGCATCGATGCCATATTCAACGGCAATTTCAGCCGACTCTTCTGGATTGTCCAACAGAAATTTCAGCCCTTGATGGGTGGCAGCCAGATAGCGCCGAATGAGCTCTGGGTTTTCGTCGAGCATCTCGCGGCGGACGGTGGAAACATCGGCATAGCCACGCCAACCCCAGTCGCTAAAGCGGAGCGCGGTCCAGTTCTTGTACCCCTGTGCTTCGGCCAATCGTGGCTGGTTGACCACCCAGGCGGCGATGTAATCGACCGCGCCCACCAGCAGGGGATCTGGCGTGAAGCCTGCTTCGACAATTTCGAAGGCATCTTCGGGCAGACCATATTTGCCAATCAGGAAATTTGCGAGGTAATCATCTCCGGCCTGAATCCCAATCTTTTTGCCCACCAGGTCCTGCGGCGTCAGCTCTTTGGTCGAAACCTGATCCTGGGGAATATCGGCGTCAAGTCCCATCCAGACATAAGGAGTCTGCTTGAGCACCGTACCCACGGCAACGACATCTGCCGGCGTGGGGCTGGACACCGCAGAGGGGATGCGGCTGGCACCGGCCACCACGGCAATATCCACGGCGCCACCGGCCAGCAACTGAATCGGCTGGATTCCCGGCCCACCGGGGACAAGTTCAACTTCCAGGCAAACATCGGTGTAGAAACCTTTGGCCACCGCGTTGTACCAGGGTGCTTCCTCGTCGTTGAGCACCCAGGGCATCAGTACCCGCAGCTGATCGACCGTGTCACAGTCGAACGACTGCCACTCGGCATCGGGATCGGGTAGCAATTCGTTGGTCATGTAAGATTCGGCGGGAAAGTTTTCTTCCACACAGGCTAGAATTTCGGCAAATTCGGCCTCTTGCTCGTTGAGATCAACGGTGCTTTCGGTCGGTGCGTCATCAGCCTCGGCAGCGGGTGCTTCGGCAACGGGTGCGGCACAGGCAAGCATCAGCATCGCCACCGCCATCAGCAAAGCCAACTGTTTTACACGCATGGTCTGGACCCCTTCATGATCTACAAAAGATTTTTGGTCTACAAAAGAATTTGGCTCGCGCACCAGAAAAGTGATTTGGTTCGCTGTAACACTAACTGGATTCACCGTGATCACGCTTTTCGGAGATGCGCAAAGAATGTTAATTAGCTGTATCGAGAACGCTGTAACGAAATTTCATGGGCCACACCACGGCACAGCGGAGTGCGCCGCACTCCGCAGATCCCATGTGGGGCCGATTGTTTGTCGAGGGAATAACCGCTCCTGCCCCACTTGGGGCTGAGGCCGCAAGGGGGATCCCAAAGCAATCACACAACTTTCACGGTTCCCGGGCGGTGAATGTCCACAGATTTACTTTACACCGTAGTGAGCTAGGCCGTGCCATAGGTCAGCCCCAGCTCGCTCAGCCAACGGCGATAGGCCAACGCGCTGCGGTCGGAGCGGAGGTGCAGTTCCGCCTGCAGATCCAGTGGCAACAGCTCGGGCCGCTGTGATTCGACAATGGGAATATCTTGCGCCAAAATGGCACTGTTGAACTCATCGATCTCGGCGTCAGTCAGACCGGCATCGGCACTCACCGCCATGTAAAACCAGGCACTCGTGGAGAGCTCATCGTGGGGCGTCAGCGGGAAAAGAATTGACATGTGAATTCCCTTGGGTGTCTCTTTGCGCAGATACGCTGTCAGCGGGCGAAAGACGCGGTAGGTATACGAAACCGAATCGCCCTCGCCAGTGCCATAGGGATCAGGTTGATAGAGCGCCACGTCTCTGGCCACCAGCCCATTGGGGCCACGCTCCACCGTATAATCGCTGATCTCGGGCCGCGCTCGATCGCCCAGAACGCCACCGTGGACAAAGGGAAAATGCGTGACATCGAGAAAATTTTCAATAATGCGCGGACCATGCGCACCAATTGGGCCAAATGGCCCCGAAAGCACCGTTTGATAGCCCGGCAGATTGGCTTCGGGAAATTGTGGAATGTCGTGCGTCGGCTCACCAAGGGTCACCCAGATCAGCCCATACCGTTCTCGGGCTTGATAGGTTTGTGCATGGGCCTTGGCGGGTGGTCTCTGTTCGGGGTGGGCGGGAATGTGAACACAACGCCCCGCTTGGTTATAGGTCCAGCCATGATAGGGGCAAGCCAATCCACGCTCGCCGACTGTACCCAATGAGAGTCGTGCGCCCCGATGAATGCAGAGATCGCGCCAGGCCACCAGTGGTGCCGCTGGATCAGCTGGCCGCCAGAGCACGAGATCTTCGCCCAACAGACGCACCCCGTGCACAGCGCCCGCGGCCACGGCAGTAGCGCGACAGACGGGGTGCCAGTCGTTTATTAGGATGGGATCGGCGATCATGAGCAGCTTTTTCGTTTGTCTTCGCGAGACTAGTCAGCGAGACTGGTCAGCGAAACTGATAGATTGGAAGCAAGGATATCAAGGGGGATTTTGGATGCTCGAAGTATACCATTTGGATCAACGACTCACAACGTCAAGGTTGCTTCGGGCTGCATTTATTACTTGACAGTGATGGCGCTTAGGGGTCAACGCACTGAGCCTCTCTCCATGGAGATGCACCGGTTGTCTCACAGCAGCTTGTCGATTTTCAGCAGGCCAGCCAGCAACACCTGCGCGCCGTTGATGCAATCCGTGGGCGTGGTGTATTCGTCCGGCGAGTGGCTGACACCACCCTGGCTCGGCACAAAGAGCATGGCCATGGGAGAGAGCGCGGCCATGTTCATGGCATCGTGCCCCGCACCACTGGGCATCCGCCGGTGTGAAAGGCCCAACTCGACACAAGCTTCGTCAAAGGCAGCCAACAGCCGTGGATCAGACTGCACGGGTGGCTTGGCCGAGAGCGGCGCAAAGGTTGCACCGGCATCTGTCACCCACGCGCGCAAGTCGGCTTCAGCCCGATCGAGCGTCTGATCCGACAATCCCCGGATCTCCAGATTCAGCTCGACCTTGCCAGGGATCACATTGGGCGCGCCGGGGGTGACGGTCAATGTGCCAATGGTGCCGACGATTGCATGTTTGAGTGCACGCTCGCGCACAAAGGTAATAAAGGGTGCCGCTGCCACCAGGGCATCTTGTCGCCGATCCATTGTGGTGGTGCCAGCATGATTGGCATAGCCTGGGAAGGTGACAAAATAGCGCCGAATGCCAACGATTCCTTCAACCACGCCGACGGCCACGGCATCATCGAGCAACGTGGCCCCCTGTTCTATGTGTAGCTCTAGAAAGGCAGCGTAACGATCGGGTGATACTTTGGCCGCGTCGATCTCATCTGGATTCAATCCGGCGTTGGCCAGGTGCGTGCGGACCAGTTGCCCATCCCAGGCAGGTTGATCGAGCGTCACCGGGTTGAGCGAACCGACCATGGCGTGGCTACCCAACGTGCCACCGGCCATGGTCGCCTCTTCGGCCACAAAGTTGATCAGTTCTACGGGATGGCGCAGGCGGTGCCCTGCGGATTGCAGCGCACGCAAACAGGCTAGCCCCGCCAACACCCCCAGCGCGCCATCATATTTACCGCCGTGGGGCACGGTGTCGGTGTGCGAGCCAATGGCAATGGCCGGTCGATCTTCGGTGCCGGGATAGCGGGCCAATGTGTTGCCCGCGGCATCGGTCGTCACCGTCAGATCGAGCGCGCGCAGTTGTGCTGCCACCCATTCCCGGCCGGCCAGATCCGCCGCGCCAAAGGCCACGCGCAACAAGCCACCTTCTGTGCTTTGGCCGATTTGGCCAAGCGTCTCCAGATCTTCCAAGAGCTGTTCGCCATCGAGAAACGGCAGTGGGGACATTGAAACCTACTTTCCTATGTGTTCGCGTGGGATGACACCAACAAAGCGGCAGCCAGCGCAAGAGCCACCACGCGCCAGTCGACTAGTACAGTGTGGCGTAAAGACCACGGCAGGTAATCAGACCAACCCACCTGCGTGCAAACGGCAAAACAAGTGTGGCCTGATTTACGCCGGGATTTACTAGTCACTGTTCACTGTCGGTTCACTGCTCGCTGCCGGCAATGGGACGACGCGCCAGAGTTCATAGAGCGGCGTGCCATCGCGCTGGGCAAAGCGTTGCGTCAACTCTGCCCCATAGCCCTGTTGGGTAACGGTTGCGAGAAAAAGTGCACGTCGGCCGGCAAAGACCGTGGCGTGGGGAGCGTGCAACAAATAGACATTGGCTGGATCGGCCAGCAGGGGCTGTAACTGCTCGGCCAAAGCGGGATCGGGCGCGATGGGCGAGGCATAGCCAAAGAGCTCGATGGGGGTGACGGTGCCCTCGCTCAAATATCGAATCGGCGCATCAAAGCCCCAATCCAGTGCAATGGGTGCGCCCAGCCCATTGTACCGCAGATGGTAGGCCAGGGCATAGCTAGCATCGGAGTGGTCGGCCAGCCCCCCGCTGCGGCTGAGTGCACCGTGATAGCGAAGCGTTGCCGCAAGATCGAACAGCAGCCACAACAGCAAAAGAACACCGAGCCCACGGCGCAGGTTCGCGGTAGTGCCACCCAATTGCCAGAATGGCCGCGCTGGTTGGGCGGCCCGGGTGGCCGGCAGCTGCTGCTGACCAATGGCAATGAAGGCAAGTGCAACCAAGCCAATCGCCAGGGGTTGAAGCAGCGCGTAGTGGGTGATGAAGAGATCGCTCAGGGTAAAAAGGCTGGCAAAGAGCGCAGCCAGCAGCAGCAGCAGTGGCGGTACCAACAGATGGGGTGCACGCAAGAGAGCGATCAGAACCAGCGCAAGGCCGCCCCAAAAGGCCACGGGATTGCCATAGATCCCACCCAGATACCAGAGGTGGTTGCCCGTCAACAGTTGGCGGAATTGCACCAGGCGCGTCTGCAAATTCGCGCCCACGGCCAGATTGTCAACCCCGTAATAGCTCGTGTCCAGGTTGGTTGCAATGGCGGCCCAGGTGCCACCACTGAGCAGGTTAAACCAGATGAGGGGCAAGAGCGGTACTAGAAACAGCAGGACCGTGGCCAGCAGCAGCGAGGGCGAGAGGGAGGGGGCAGCTGATTGCTGACGCCGTTGCCAAAACCAATAAGCGCCAACCATGATGATCAAAGGTGCAATGAGCCAAATTGCCATCAATTTTGCATAGAGTGCTGCCCCACCAAGCGCAGCCGCCATGAGCAGATCACGTTGCTGTCCCAGGCGCAGCCAACGCAATGTCAAGCAGAGACAACCAAAAAAGAGTGGCTGGGTGAGATTGGTGACGAAGATTCCCTGGCGGCTCCAAAAGACAAAGGTGGGCGAGGCGGCGAGCAGCGCCACCACAACAAGTTTGCCCCAGCGCTGCACAGGCTCGACTTCCCGCTCATCGCCTCTCGTGCGAGCAGCCGCCAACAGGAGCCACGCCTGGAGCGCTTGCGCCACCAACAGCAATGTTGCAAGACCGGTGAGAATGGAGAGAAAGCGCAGGTTGGGCACGCCAATGCCAGTGAGCCAAAGCAGGGGCAGCGCCAGATAGACATTCAACGCACCAATGTAATCCTGCACCATCAGCGGCCATTGCTGGCCGACAAGTTTGAGACCACTGTTGCGAAAAAGGGTAGGTGGCGCGCCGGTCAGGATCTCCATGGCGTTGACGCCAGCCTCGCGTGCTTCGTCATAGTGGAGCCCGGGCAGGCCAAGCTGATAGCTGGTGAGGCCAAGGTAGAGTACCAGCAACAACAACAGACCAACCTGTGGCCAACGACGTTGTTTGGTTGGGAAAAAGCGCATGGAGAAAATCTATTCCACGTAGAGATAGACCTGGCTGACCTGGCTCTGGTAATTCCAGCCACTGGCATAGACGCGAATGCTGTTGATGCGGCTGGGACGTGTCCCTTCGTCGTCCCACAATGCAATCAGATTTGGTGAGCGGTAGGTGTACCAACGCGCCTGCTCAATCTGTTCGCCCCCCTCAACGGTCAGTGGGCCGGGCAATTTGGGTGGCTCATAATAGAAGCCCCAGCCCCAGTTGAGCTCTTTGCCATATTGATCGGTGTAGTTGATCTCCACCCGCAGCGGGAATTCGGTGTTGACGTAACCAGCACCCGGCAAATTCTGGTGCAGGACATTAACATCCAATTGCAGGACAAGGCTGTTATAGACATCGACCTTTTTGTCGATCTGTTGGTGAATGCTCACCTCGTTATGCTGATTTTCGCTGCCCAACCGAATGAAGTAGGCAACTTTGCGACCGTCGCGCTCCTGAAAGGAGACCTGACCCAGCGCAACATCGGGCTCAGCACTGCGCTCAACGATCCAGTCATCGAGCACGGGTGGCGTAAAATCGCCGTTGACAATGAGATTCTGCAGCGCGGGCGCCACTTCGGTGACGAGCGCTTCGGTATTCATCCACGCGCGTTCGCCCGCGCCGACGACAATGGTCTGCTCTTTGTCATGGTGCAGTTCCGCGCGGCCATCAATCACGGTCACTTCTGTACGGCTCTCTTCCACCGAAATCTGGTAACTTCCCGATGCCAGGTTGATGGTGCCGTGAGCGGTCTCTAGCTGCACAGCCAGCGGGCGGGCGTTGCCACTGTTGGTAAAGACGCGTGCCTGTCCACTATCTAAGCGCAACCGCACCTGATAGGGTTCGTTGCTCCAATTTTGAAAGAAGGGACGACTCAGCCGCAAGATTTGCAGTTGCGTATCGGAATAGATATGGATGCTGCCAACCACCTGATCGGCAGCGGGTTCTTCGTCATTGATCAGGTTAAGTGTGCCTTGCGTGGCATCGCTGTTGGCCGTCAAGACATCGCCCGCGGTTAAATTTCGCTCTCCCGTCACCGCAATCGTTTCGGCCGATTTGGGCGGCGTCAACAGAAAGACATTCTCACCAGCGGGCACAAAATGGGCATTTTGATTGGCCGGCAGATAACGGATGGTGTAGCGAACCCCCAGTGGCACGGTAATGAGCAGCAAGACAAAGATGGCAAAACTGGTCAGCACGACAAACCAGGCGACCCGTTCAGGGGCTTCTTGCCAGCGTCCACGCAGCGAATTCTGCCAAGGCGGGGCGGTTGCCGGTGTGGCAGCAGATAGGGAGGTAACAGCTTCATCAGAGTGAAGCGGTCTTGTCACCTCGGAACTCATTGGCTAGCTCCATTGCCATCGGCATCCTGCCTGTTGTCGCCAGCGGTCTCTTCATCTGTGTTTGCCGATTGTTCCTGCTGCAGCGCGCGCTGCTCTTCCAGGCTGATCCGATCCAGCCGATCGATCCAATGTTGGGCATCGCGATCGGCTGGATCGACCTCGAGAGCCCGCTGGAAAAAGGCGGCGGCCCGCATGATTTCACCACGCTCTTTGTAGATCAACCCCAGGTGGTAATGAACATTGGGAACGGTGGGATCAATCTGTAGTGCACGCTCATAGGCACGGATGGCCCGCTCTTGTTGCCGAGGACCGGCGGTCTGCAAATTGCCCAATTCAGCGGCGGCCAGATTCGTCCACAACATGGCATTGTCGGGGTTGGCAACCGCGGCTTTGCCCAATATTTTTGTCGCTCTGTTCCACTTGCGCTGCAAGATGTAGGCCCCGCCCAAATTTATGGCAACGTCGGGATGGTTGGGCCGTTCCTTGTGCAATGGTTCCAGCAGACGAACCGCTTCTTCCGGGCGATTCTGGCGCAGTAGATGCGCACTGTCATTCAATGTCTGCTGGAAATCGGGTTGTTTATTCAACTTTGGCATAACTCGACCTACTCGCGTCTCTCGACTTCATCATTCTCGACCCCATCACTCTCGACTTCATCACTCTCGACTCCATCACTATCGACCCCAT
The DNA here is from genome assembly GCA_965228585.1 of Caldilineaceae bacterium. GTDB lineage: Bacteria > Chloroflexota > Anaerolineae > Caldilineales > Caldilineaceae > JAHBVH01. The sequence goes on along the minus strand of CBDDHX010000001.1, from coordinate 566,993 downwards.
CACGCAACAGATCACATGACGAACCAGAGCAACAGCGACAATGTGATCATGCTCAACAGGGTTGAGATCAGAATTGCCGTTGCCACCAAAGATGGCTCGGTTTCATATTCCGTTGCCAACACCGCGGCCATCACCGCGGTGGGCATGCCCGCCTGCAAAATGAGCACACTCCGTTCGGGCGCCGGTACACTCAGCAACCAACAGAGCAGTCCGGCCAACAGCGGGCCAAGCAACAGGCGGATGAGCGCGCTGCGGAAAAGGACCGGCGGCAACTCTGCCCACGGTGCCTTGTGCAGCTGCACCCCCAGCAGAACCAACATGCCTGGAATGGCAGCATCTGCCAGCAGATCGACTGCCCGGAACATGGGCTGTGGGATGGTTATCTGCCTCATATTGAGCAGCAGCCCCACCGTGGCCGCGTAGAGCACGGGCACTCGAACACTCTGCACAAAAGCCTGCCGCACCGCGGTTCGGCCTGCCGATGCAATGACGACCCCAAAGGTATTGCTGAAAAATGATACTACAACATAGTAGATAGAGCCTAATGCTAGCCCGATCTCGCCAAAGGCAAAGTACGAAATTGGGATACCCATGTTCCCGTTGTTGCTGATTGCGCTGCTGAGAATCAGGGCCGCTCGCCGCTGACGGCTTTCGCCAGCGGTTGTCAGCCAGCCCAAAAAGCCCGAGAGCAGGGCGACTGTTGCCGCGACGATAGCCAGGTGCTGAAGCATGACAAAATCGAGTTCGGAGCGATAGAGGCTGCGGAAGACAAGCGATGGCGTTGCCAAAAAAAAGAGCATGCGGCCCAAGGATCGGCTATCGATTGAGAGCCAGTTGGCCAGCAGAAAACCTGCCGCTGCTACCAGAAAGACGGGGAGAATGGTTTGGGCAAAGATGGGCAAGAGCGTCTGTAACACAAACATGAACTTGAGAACCGGTGACTTTTCGTGGGTGTGCCTGGTGGGTGTACTGGGTGGGTATCGCTCAACAGGTCAACTTGTGATCCAGACAATTCTGATAAAACTGACCCATTTCACGCAAGTAGCTTGGGCGTGTTTACCGCCGTGGAATGTACGCCCAACAGCACTAAAGTGGGCTCTGTTTGAAAACAGCGGTTCCGGCAAGAGGGAACCCTGCCGTTTTCAAGCCAACCGCACTGTAGATTCCATTGACATTGCAAATTCCAACCGAGAAAAGCCGCGTCAGCGGCTGCCTACGCAGCGGTTGAGATCGCTTCTCATCGTTAAAAGCCCACTGGATTGGCGCTTTTCCCCAAATGTCAACGCGACCTAGCGTTGGCGCGATTGTACAGATGAATCCGGTGGTGCAGAATGGTCAGCACGACCGGTTCGGCTGGCAGTCTCTTCTGCCGTTGAGCCATCCGCCGCCACGCGCCCCTGCCGCCCCGTTGGGTCTTTGCCATGACCCACATTCTCTCCTGCTACACTCTCTCCTACCACACTCTCTTCCAGCTCGTCATCGTCCAGCTGATTATCTCCCCGATCGTCGCCTGCCCGTTGGCTGTCGTTGTCGTCATCCGCAAGTTCATCGTCCACATCGTCCTCCTCTTCATCAACACCAACGTTGTGGAAAAGCTCGTAATCGTTCAATAGTGGCATGAAGAATTCAACGACAAATTCATTCGGCACCCCCATGGGCTGCGTGATCTCACCCAGAATTGCCTCGACAAAAGCTCGCCGTTGCGCGGGCCGCAGTTGACGGGTTGATTCGTCCCACAACAACAGGGTACCATAGACCCCTTCGTTGGTGTAGTGCAGGTCTACCTTGCCAATGGTCAGGGGCTGATCATCCTGATCACTTTGATCGAGATCAAACAAAGCATACTGTTCAGATGTGTTGGTACGTACCAGCCGCTTCAGTTTCAGGTTCACGTCTTTGCATCACGTCTTGAGTTTATATTTTTTAATTGATCGCTCAAACTCACGCAGGTCGACACTTGGCCTCAACAGTTACTCATCATCATCATCATCGTAGGAACCGAAATCGATATCATCCAGATCATCAAAGGTATTCCAGGGGTCTATATCCCAGCTGTCATCCTCCTCTTCCTTCTCGTCAAAGAGTTCGACTCGCTCATCATCGCCATAAAAGAGCAGTTCTTCCAGCGCCAATTCTGCCGCTTCCGCTTCGGCACTTTCTGCCTCGCCGTGGGCAACGTTGCGCAAAATATCCTGAGCGCGTCGCCCACCCAACCGGCCAATGGCAAAGATTGCGGCCAGTCGTACCGTCTGCTCTTCATCGGCAATCAATTCAATGAGTTCCCGTTCGGCCTTCTGAACTTCTAATTCGCCACAGGCGCGTGCTGCTTCCGTACGCATCAATGGGGACGGATTGTGGAGTTCGGCACGCACGAGGCCCCGCCAGCGCGTGTCCGCGCTGCGGCCCATGGCCAACAGCGAACTGATGCGCAGCGCTTCTTCCGGTGCATAGTACGCATCCTCGATCAACTGTCGGACACCCGTTTCGCCAGAATAGGCGATGCTCTCCAACGCGCGACATTGCACCTGCAGATCTTCATCGGGATTGTGCAACACGCCAAGGAGTGCTTCTTCCGCACGAATGGCAAAGGCTGAATCCAGTTCATCCAGTTCGCCGGCCAACACATAGGCCCCCAGTTGGGTGGCGGCAGCGGCACGCACCCCCCCATCGGGATCGTTGTGGAGCAATTGAATCAGTGGCCCCACCAAGTCCTGTGCCACATCTTCCCACAGCCCTTCAATGGCAAGCTTGCGCACGTTGGCTTCGGGGTCTGTCAACGCAATTCGCAGCAGACGGCCCAGTTGCCAAGCCACATCCTCTTCGGCCACGCTCACCAGGGAAAGCAGCAGTTGCAATCGTTTCTCCGCGGGGATCATGGTCCAATCGCGGCGGACTGTTTCAGCGTCATGGCGCGACAGATCGGACAAGACAAACAGATCGCGAGCGGTGACTGCTTCGTTCTGTTGGATCAGGTGCCCCATCAATGTTTCCACGTCGTATTGGGGTTCAGCCGCGCCCTCATCCTCATTCAATAGTTCATCGAAGTGAAGCGACGTTGTATAGTACTCTTCTTTGTTTTCGCCCTGCTGAGAATCGTTGCCATTCTCTTGCCCCACGCGGTGGAAGCGAGCGTCATTTGGTGTTGCCATGGTCTAACCAATCAGTTCCAATTAAATGCCCAAACCGTGCTGGGCAGACTCACCGGCTGCAGACGATCTCCAGCCGTCTCTACCACTTCAACGTACCACCGCCATTGGCGACCGTACTCTTGTGGAGCCAGGCTACAGAGACCTTCATCCATGCGCCAGATCGTGACGTTGGCAGATTGCAGTTGTTCCAACACCCACGTCACATTTTCAGCCCCATCCGTATTATAGCCACTAACAAAGCCAAGATGCAAGAGATAATTGTCATCTTCACGAATAAAGGGCACCGGCAGCCAGATCAACGAGTTTTCCGCGCCGCAGCTCAAAAAGGAACCACTTTCGGGGCTACGCAACTGGGGCGCATCGAGCCGAATGGCAGATGACTGGTCGTCAGTTGCCGCGCTCGTTGATGACGGTTCTCCCGTGGTCGATTGTTCCGCCGCTGCCACGGCGGTGGTCGCGGTGGCAGTCGGTTGCACTGTCGGCGGAACGGGAACGGTGGGCACAGCTGCTGACGAACTGGGGATGATCAGCGTTTGCCCCACGCGCAAACGCCGGGCGTCATTGAGCCCCAGCCCATTGGCAGCCAACAGCGCATTGACGGAAACCCCGTAGCGGGCGGCAACCCCGCTGGGTGTGTCCCCACTCTTGAGCACATAGACGGTAGCGGGTGCCGCGGTTGCGGTTGGAGAAGGAATGACCGTTGCCGTGGGCGACGGTGTCGCGGTTGCCATGGCCGTGGGTGTTGGCTGCAAAATCGTGCCGGTACGCGCGGTTGCGACCGTTGCCTTGGCCGCTGCCGCCCCAACCCCGGCACCGCCCGTTGTGCCCTGGACGAGCGTCCGTTCCACCGCGGTGGCAGCAGGAGTGGGGCTAGCGACAATGGAGCGAGGTGTAGCGGTCGCCAACGAAGTTGCTCTCTGCGTTGCTGCTTGCGTTGCTCGTGGGGTTACACTGTTCGTCGCCGTGGGCCGCGGAGCTGTCGCTGATGGTGTGGCACTGGGCCGGGTCGTTGCCGTCGGTTCAATTGCAGTCGGTTCAATTGCAGTCGGTTCAGTTGCAGTTGGCGCAACAGTAGCTGGCACGGCAGGCGTTGCCGCGGTGGTCGGTGTGGGCAGTGTCAGCAACGCGGGCAAAGTTGCCGTCGCAGCCGCCGACTGGACGGCTTGGCTGTTGAAACCTGCGTCACTGGTGTCAGCGACGTCGCCGCTATCATCTGTTCCGTCCCCACCGCTTCCTTCTGCACGAATGTTATCATCAATGCTAGGTTCAGGCACCAGCTCTGCCAACTGAATCGAATTGGCTCTAGGCTGCGCGTTCTGCTCTGCACGATTTTCGACCACGGCCGCGGGCATTGTCGAGATGGTGATCTGCGGGTCCAAACGTTCACCAACGGCCGTCAGCCATGTCCAACTCGCGGTCGCCTGACGCTGCGTCCACTCCCATGGCGATGTGCTCCCCCACCGCTGCAAAAAGAAGAGAAAGAGCAACACCAACAAGACGGGCGCGATCCAGCCCACAAATGGCGTTGGCGCAGCCGTCAACGTGCGCCCACAGCCTGGACACAGCTGCAAATTCGACGATGCCTGGTTCCCACAGTGACGACAGCGGAGCGGTTGAGCCTGGATGTTGGGCAGAAAAGTGTCGCAAGCTGAGCAGATTGACGAGGAGGTGGGCTGCGCGGATCCACAGTTGGGGCAGGTGCGTTGGCCGTGGCTGGTTTGGCTTGCACGGCCAGAGGACGGAATTGTCCTGTGTACTAGTTCAGTTCTTTGCGCTTGGCGGAGAGGGGCACTGCCAACTTCTTCCGCGGCACGTGCACTGGTTTCAGCGGGCTGTAATGGTTGATTCTCCATGACGTCTTCCATAAACGGTTCTGCACAAGAATGCTGCACAGAATTCGCAATCAATGTGGTTCAGTGGCTAGCACAACGACAGGGGCTTCTGTGCGCTAAAGTGGGCTCTGTTTGAAAAGAGTAGTTCCGGCAAGCGGGAAACCTACCGTTTTCAAGCCAGCCGCACTGTAGGTCCCGTTGACATTTGGGAAATGCGCCAAATCCATTGGGCTTCTAACCGTGAGCAGCCGTTTCAACTGCCGAATAGGCAGCCGCGACGCAGCTTTGCTCGGGTAGAATCGGGTTTGAATTCTGCGAACTTGCAATGTCAACAGACGCCAGACAAAAATACTCCTATCGATCCAAATTACCGGTTTCGCCGCTGAAAATCGACAAGTCCACTGTCGGCCAGCCAAACAGGTAAAGTTGAACAGATAGGAGTGTCTGCGTGTGACTACTCTCTATTTGGCTAGCGGCCGAGCACACTCAGCCAGTCGATGGACATGCTGTCTGTACGTAGATCCTGCACAGTAATATAGACCATCAACCCCAGCAACAACATAAAGCCGACCATGTGCACCAAACCTTCTCGCTCCGGATTGATGCGACGCCCGCGCAAAGTCTCGATGGCAATGAAGAGCAGACGTCCGCCATCCAACGCTGGCAATGGCAGCATGTTGGTGATCGCCAACGCGGCGCTCAGCACAGCCGAAAGCCGAAAGATCGGGAACCAGAGACCTGTGTCCCGGGTGGCAATTGCAGCGTCACCAACCAACCGCGCGATCTCGACGGGACCAGAGACCCGGGCTTCGGCGGTGGAAAGCTGGCCCCCAATCAACATGACTGGCAATTGCACCACCATCACGATGTATTGAGCCGTGGCGTTCACCCCTTCCCACAGCGACCGCAAAATCGGCAGGCTTGCCAAGCGTGTCAGCGAAGAGATCTGTACGCCGAGCGCGCCTTCACCTTCGGGTGGATCAATGCGGGGCGTCACATTGATTGTCTGCCAACTGCCGGCACGCCAGATCGTCATCGACAGCTCGCTGCCCAGGTTATCGCTCACGATTTGGTTCAGCGGTTGCTCGTACGTGACCACCGTGCCATCGATCTGGAAGACCAAATCACCCTGTTGCAGGCCCTGGCGTTCGGCTGGACTTTCCGGGGCAACGTAAATAATCTCGGTGTCGAGCACCGGGCGGTATTGGATCGAATCGAGCAACTGGTTCACGATCGCCTGGCTGGCAATGGGAATGTCAAGGAGGGCACCATCGCGGCTCACCGTTAGCACGGTTTCGGCCGCGGCTTCGTTGCTCTCCCCCGCCTCCCAAAAGTCGTAGCCCATGTCGGGAAGTGTACTAACCAGCGTGGGCGTGCCATTGGATGTCAGCAACAGGTCGCCAGTCTGTAGCCCCAATTCGGCAGCGAGGGAGCCAGCGGGGACATTCGTTAGCTGCGGATAGGCAACCGCGGCGGGAAACCCAGCCATAAAGCTGGCGGCAAAAAGCACAATCGCCAGCAGGGCATTCATCAGCGGGCCAGCCACCAGGGTTGCGGCACGCGCGCCTCGGCCAGCCGCATTGAAGGATCCCGCGGATAGATCACCGCCATCTTCCCCGCGCATGCGCGCAAAGCCGCCAAAAGGCACGAGATTGATGGTAAAATCGGTCCCATCATAGGTAAAGAGCTTGACGAGACGCGGCGGATACCCCATCCCAAATTCTTCGACAACAATGCCATTTCGTCTGGCCACCCAGTAGTGCCCCAACTCGTGAAAGAAGACGAGAATACCGAGCACGATGACAAACGAAACGATTGTGGTTAATAGGTCCATAAGTCTATTCTGCCTTTCAGGCTCACCAATATCGGGACGATATTATACGTGTGATTTACTTCTTCTGGCAAATGTTGGCACGCTCTCCCCAGAGCGTCGCGCGAGCCGGTGCCGGTGGTATTGGCTCTTTGACATCAGCCGCAACAGCACCATCTGGGCAGCCCACCCAACCATTTGCAAAGATGACGCCCACTCCGCAAAGGATCTGCTGGTGTTCTTCCCTCTATAACAATATTTCCGCACTCATCAGTTTCACGCTAAAAGTTTCGCGCTCGTCAGCTTTCACGCTCGTCAGTTTCACGCTACAAGTTTCGTGTTCGCCAAATAAATGGATTCGATTACGTACTGATCCGGGGATCTGTTGCGTCAACCTTATTGGCCAGAGGCGCGACGGAAGCCCCAGTTAAATTTCAAGCTGCGCTTTCAATACGTTCTACGCAGCAGCAACGATATGAGTTCCAATTCCTGGTGTGGGATCGAGTAAGGCTCGCTGCAAATGATCGGCATGCAATCCACTACAGATAATTACATCTAGATCCGGCACCGACTCCACCATTCGGATCGATTGCGCCACCTTGGCTGCCATTCCTCCCGTTACGTCGACCCCGTGGCTGCCCCCCACACCACCGCGCACGGCAGCAATACTCTCTGGTGTGATCTGGGCAATGCGTTGGGCAGTGGCGTCGAGCAAGGGATCTGCATTGTAGATCCCATCCACCTCGCCCGCCAACACAATGCGCTGGGGCCGCAGGTGGGGCAGCAGCCACTCGAAGATCTCTTCCGTCGAAGCAATTGTCCCGCCACGCTGCTCATCAAGGATCACGTCGCCAAAGAGTACGGGGATCAGGCCATGCGCCAGTGCCTGCTGAATATTGGCGGTGGTGCCCGCGGCAATCTGTCCGTCGTTGCCACGCAGCAAGGCACCGGGCTGAATACTCCAGACCGGCAACCCAGCCCGCAACAGTGCGGCCACCACAGCCCGGTTGAGCCGGGCCGCGGCATCGGCCGTGAGCGCATACCCCATCCATTCGGCTGCCGTTCGCACACCAGCGCGGGTTCCATAACGGCGGGCGTGGACGTGGCCAAAACTGCCCGAACCGTGGCCAATAACGAGCGGTAGCGTTGGGTGCGCCTGTCGCACCCGCGCGAGCTCTTGTGCCAGTCGCTCCAAAACGGATTGTCGGACAGATTCGGTCTGTCGTTTGTCGGTGATCAGCGAACCACCAAGTTTCAAGAAGAGTGGTCGCACACTCATCAGGCAAGTGCTCCTTGATTTTGCACTGGCAATCTGTTTTCAGGTCAACCGCACTACAGCCCGCGTGACAGCTACAGCATGTGACAGTGACAGCTTGTGAGAGCGATAGCTTGTGACAGCTATGGTGAGGGAGACAAAACTCTCACCAGTTGGTCCAATAACTGATCATCCTGCGCGGGCAACACCGTGCGCGGATCGAGCAACAATTGCCCTTGTTGAATACGGCAAATTACCGGCTTCGATTCGCGTTCGGGGCGACGCAAGTGATCCGCGGCCTGGTCGGGTTGCTCGTGGTCAATCGCCAACAAAAGCGTGGGCAGGGTTTCGCCCGGCAGACTGCCGCCCCCCACCGCGCTTTCGCCCGCCACAATGGCGCTCTGGATCTGCTGCTCGGCCAGGAAATGCTGCCACCGTTGCAGCCGGGGCCGCAGCGTTGCCACCGTGGCGCTGATCATCTGCCAGATCGGCAACTCATCCGTTGCTCGGCCCCGTTGATAGCTGCGCAACGTGGCATCCAGCGCGGCAAACGTCAGTTTGTCTACCCGCAGTGCCCGCGCCATGGGGTGACGTCGCAGCTCTGCAATCAGCGCCTGCCGCCCCACGATGATCCCTGCCTGTGGCCCCCCCAACAATTTGTCGCCGCTAAAGGTGACCAGGTCAGCGCCCGCGGCAATGCTCTCTTGCACCAGTGGTTCGTGGGCCAATCCATGGTCAGCCGTGTTCAGCAACGTGCCGCTGCCCAGATCGTCGATGAGCAGCAGATCCCGCTCCCGGGCAATCGCGGCCATCTCTGCCAGGGTCGGCATGGTGACAAAGCCGATCTGCTTGAAATTGCTCGTGTGAATCCGCATGAGCGCGGCGCTATTACAGTTGACGGCACCGGCAAAATCGCGGGCGTGGGTACGGTTGGTTGTCCCCACCTCGGCCAGCCGCGCTCCACTCTGGCGCAACACATCGGGAATGCGGAAGCCGCCGCCGATCTCCACCAGCTGCCCACGGCTCACGAGCACCTCGCGCTCCTGGCAAAAGGCCGTGAGGATAAAATAGATCGCCGCGGCATTGTTATTGACAACCAGTGCATCCTCGGCACCGGTGAGGGTTGCCAACAGCTGGCGGGCGTGGCTGTGACGGCTGCCGCGTGCACCGGCGTCCAGATCATATTCCAGGTTGCTATAGCCGCTCGCCACTTGTTCTATGGCCCGCAGCGCATCTGCGCTCAGTGGCGCACGCCCCAGGTTGGTGTGAATGATCACGCCGGTGGCGTTGATCACCGGGGCAAGGGTCGATTCCGCCTTCTGTGCCAACAAGGTCTGGCATTGGGCCACCAGTGCATCCACGGATGGTGCGGTGCCCCCGGTCTTGATGGACGCGCGCGCCGTGGCCAAACTTGCGCGGATGACCGCCAACAATGGCGCCTCTCCATAGTGCGCTGTCAGCAGAGCCACGGCTGGCAACTGCAAGAGTGCATCAACGGCAGGCAATTTGCGGTACTCAGCCTGTTGATCTGTGGTACGCAGCTCTACGGGGTTCTGCTCTACAGGGTTCTGCTTTACAGTGCCATCTTCTGATTGGTTGATATTTCTGTCGCTAGTCATCTCTGGTAGCATCTATCTTAATTTGTTCCTGCGTGCGGGGCCGCTGAAGCGTTCGGTACAGAATTCTCATATTCGCACATTCGCTCGACCACTACAGTAACGCTCATCACCTGTGCCATCCGCTCATCTTCTGCATCGCCAGACATGGACGGCGCAGCGTTATTCGCCAGGCAGTTGTGCCACGGGCATTTGCCAGAGCGACAGTTGACAGTTCGCGGTGTCGACAACAGCGAGATAGAGCGATGTACCCACCGTGGCAACGGCGATCCCGGTGGGCTGTGCCAAGCCGGACAATGCGAGCGTGGCCAATGGTTCACCGCTTGCAGCCAGCAAAAGAATTCCCCCGCGTGCCGGATCGCTGAGCAGCAAACGGCCATCGTCCAGGCCCGCCAGCTGTGGGCCGTGGATGGTCGTGGTGGGCTCGATGACAGCCAAACTACCACCACTGTTGAGACGCCACAGGCGGCCATCTTCCGCGGTGATGGCCCACAATCCGGTGGTCGTGGCCACGACATCGGTCGGTTGACCCCGCCCCAAACGGCTTTCTGGACCACCAAAGAATTGCAGCTCGGTACCATCCGGCGCCAGCTCTACAACACGCGCACCCCCCGTGTCTGCAATGAACAGCTGCCCAGCGGCGTCGACGGCAATCCCCCGTGGATAGTAGAAGCTGCTGCCCAAGGGGCGCTGCTCAACCACGCCCGTAGCGGGGTTGAGGGTGTAGAGCTGCCGGGTGGCGGCATCGAGCACAACGGGAAAGCCACCATCGATCAACTCGACAGCAACTGGCTCTTCCCAGTTGGCGTCTGTGTAGCTGCGGCGCAGCGTACCGTCAAAGCCATACTCAAGCACCCGCCGGTTGCCACTGTCGACCACATAGAGTAACCGGCGCACACCGCTCAACGCAATACCGTGCGGCTGTTGCAGTTGCTCCGCTCTGTTACCACAGGTGCCGCGCCGCCACTGGTTTTCGAGCGCTAGCAGCGGTAAATCAACGGGCAGCTGTTGGCGCTGTGGCTGCCAATAATCGGTCGCGTAAGAGAGTGCAAACAGAGTGGAATTGGGGCTGGAGCCGCTTTGCAATGCGGCCAGGTCGACCTCTGCCACCGGGAGCAGAGGCGGCGCAAGGGGCAACATGCGGTCGGTTGCCAGCAGTGGCGTTGTACTGGGCACCAAGTAGTTGTTCTCTAGTGGTGTGGGGGCAGCGCCGGGCGGTTGCCAAAAGAGCTGCAGATCAGGTGCCGTCGGTTCTGGTTGATGCGAGATGAAAATTTCGTGCCAGCCACGGGTCAGAAAGATCGTACTTTCTGCATAGAGATCCGTTGCCAGTTCAACAGGGTCGGCGGGTGCGTCGCTGGTGCTGTCGAGCAGCAGCGTACCAGCGAGATAGATCTGGGTGGCACTGGTGGGGGCAGTGAGCGCGGCCACCAGATACTCTCCGGTACGCGGTGCAGCGAGTTGCCCACGCCACTGCACCAGATCGTGTGCGTCATGCCCCGCGTCTTCGGCCTGCAAGTGGCCAACCAGCAGATCCTTGCGCACATCAACCAGATCGTTTTCCGCCCCCGGTATGCGCGGCGCAGCCTCCGCGCTGGCCCGGTAATATTCACCAATGAGGCCGCTGTTCTGCAACGGCAAATTGGAAAGCACCGAAAGCGGAATGATCTCTTCTGTTCCATCCGGGCGCTGCCAATGAATGGCAAAGGAAGTGATTGACGGCGTTACATTCAGCCCCGTGTCATCTGGTCGCGTGTCATCTGATCCTGTTTCATCTAGGCTGGCAGCATCTGACAGCATATCGACTGTGTAAATCAACTGCACCTGATAGAAACCCTTGGCCAGAAAGAGCTGCTGCGTGTCGAGCCCCAGAAGTGTGTCGAGAACCAGACGGCCATCTACTTGCAGCGCAATATTGCCTGCCAGCGATGGAGATTGTGGAGTGCCATCGGCAGTGGGATAGTGCAGCCGAAAATCATAGGTGCCAGGGAGAGCAACACGCAGCGCGCCGCTCCACTGCAACGTCACGGGGGGATCGAGCGGCGGCAGCGTTGCACTCTCCAACAACAAGGGGCCGAGCAGAGGCAAGGGATGGGAAGCCCCACCCGTGTCGCGTTGCTCCCAAGCAGTTCCCGTCAAGCCCTGGCGCGCGCGCTGGCTGGCAGCGGTGACAGTCACGAGGGTATAGAGCACGTCGCCGGTTGCTGAGTTCAGCTGTTGCTCGACGATTGCACCGGGCTGCAACTGTTGCAATACCCTGGCATGGGCCGAGGTGGCAGATGGCAGCAGATAGGTGGTCGTCACTGGCTCCGCCGTGGTGTAGAGCCGATTGATCGCTGTACTCAACGGCTCGATCTGTGCCAGCTCTTCCCCAGCTATGGACAAACGCAGGGCAGGATGTCGGACCAGATCATCCGGCACAAAGAAGATCTGTGCTGGTGTGTTGGCAAGCAGCGTCGCCATCCGCTCGCCCATCGCTTGCGCCAGCACTGCCTGCTCATCCGCACTGTGCAACCGCTGTTGTGCAACCAACCCCAGCAATGGTGTGAGCGAAAAGAGCACCAGCGCGATGGCACCGGTTGCCACCGTGGTGGATTGCGGCACCCAGTCATGCCAACTGCGTTGAAAGATAGCCAGTGAACAGTGCACGGCAACTGTTGCCATCAACATGGCCATGCAGAAGAACAGTGCGCGGCTGGGCACAAAATCGCCGTCTGCACCACCATAGATCAATAGCGCTCCAAAGAGCAGAAAGCCACCGAGTAGCCAGCGGGAGAGCGGCTCACGGCCATTGCGCATGAGCTGCCCAAGCCCCACCAAGGTGGCACCTCCGCTCACCATCGTCAAGAGCGGAAGATTGCCATCCCACGGGTCCAGACCACGCTGTGGCTGAAAGAGATCCAGGAGCCAGGTGAGGCCGGGAAACGGTTGTACGGTTACTGCCAGCCCAAATGAAAAGTTCCCTCCCTGCTGCCACTGGAGCAAGTGCGCTGCCAGCGTGGGCAGGGCACCAAACAGGTAGCCAACTAGCGCCAGCAATGCCACCATGGATGGCTTTGATGGTGCCCTGCTCGAAAACGTGGCCCCCAAAACCAACAGCAGCAGCCAGACCAACAGCCCAAGTTGAATGAGTGGGAAATCGGTGGCGGCGAGGGTCAGAATCCCGCCAGCCAACAACGCCCACTTTGGCTGGTGACGGTGCCAGGCAACCACCAACAGCCAGAGAGCGAGGATCGTCAGCAACAGCAGCAAGAGCGCGGGAAATGCTGCTGCATCCAGCGCCTGGAACCAGGGCGCGAGCGCAACCAACAGCGTGCCCAACAAGGCACCTCCATTGCCCACCAGTCGCGCAGCAAGCAGATAGAAGCAGATCAACAGGGCGAGCGCCAGCAGCAGCACCGTCAGCCGGAGGCTCAACAATTCACGCCCCGTGATCTGATAGAACAGTTGCGCAACTGTCAGGGCAACGGCATTTGGCAGGCTACCACCAATTTGTCCGTCGCTGACTTGTAGCGCAGTCGTACAGATCGCGCCGCGACAGAATGCAGGCTGTGCAGCAGAGAAGAGCAGGCGGGTGCCCAGACCAATGCAACCGACAAAGAGCAGCGCAAACCAATTCACTACTGATTGCCCGACTGATTGCCCAGCTGCGGGGGCAACGGCGGCCGGGCCCAAAGCAGCGTGCTGCCACGCTCCGGGCCAAAAGAAGAGTGCGGCCAGCAGCGCCAACCCGATCCACCACAGAAACGTTTGTGTCAGCGCAAAGGTGATGGCTGGCGCGGGAATGGCCTGGAGCACTGGCATGAGCAAAATCAAGCTGGTACTGCTCAAGGCACAGAGCAGAGCAGTCCACAGCAGCAGATGGCCATTGCGGGTCAACTGAGCACCCACGCGCACAGTGGGCGTGAAACGCAGCAGCAAGCGTGCGTGCTCTCCAGACCACGCACTCAGCAAAATTGCGGATAGTGCCACCCAGAGGCCATCGCGCAGCCGGTGGGGGGAAGCAAGATCGGCCGTGATCCATAGATAGGTGGCGTAGAAGGCCAGCAGCCAGGCGCCCACATTTTGCGCTAAGTTATACACAGGGTTGACGATTCTCTACTGATTTGCAGCTGTTGATTTGCAGCTGTTGATTTGCAGCTACTGATTTGCAGCACTCGGGTTAGGCACTCATGTTACGCAGGAACCTGCCATTCCGCGTAGGAACGACGAGTATCTCAGCGCTGACTTCAGTGAACGGGCGTCACATGAGTGAAGCAGAACCATTTGTGTAGGGGCATCCGCTTGCCGGTGCCCAGGAGACCGCAAGGATCCCCCCCCCACGGGACGAATAGTCGCTTGCCAAAAAGCATCTCGACCCTACACAAGACAGTGTAACGTACATTGTCTTGCATGTGAGTATTGCGTGTGACGCATGCCGGGTCGTTCATGGGCATCTCAGCGCTGACTTCAGTGAACGGGCGTCACATGAGTGAAGCAATTGTAAGCGATTCAATGTGTCGATGGCTACGTCCAGATGCTCTTGCTTCGCGACGAATTTCATCCGAACTGGTGGCGGATGTTCATTTTACGTTGGTCTGACAGCAACCGACTTTTAGCAGTTGGCTGACAGTCGTCGTCCGCAAACACAGGTGCCGGGCAATCAGCTACTTTACGATGAAATTTACAAAACCCACGTCATTATATACAATATCTCTATGCTTACACAATCGATCTTTATGTTTATACAACAGGCCTGTCTACCGTCCGCCAAGCTGTAGCGATAGTGGCGCTGCTCTCACTGAGCGTAAGCGAGCTGTCCGTCCCGGTGATGGGCAACTGATGGATGGCCGGTAGCTGGTCACTAATCGAGAAATCCTGGTAACGTTGCCCAATGGTGGAATCAGCGTTCTCTACCGCTGGAGGTATGCGTGAGAGAATGCGCACGCCGCACGGTCTACATGGTGCACGGTCTATAAAGTGCACGGTCTACAAGGTGCACGGTCTATAAAGTGCACGGTCTACAAGGTGCACGGTCTACATGGTGCACGGTCTATAAAGTGCACGGTCTACAAGGTGCACGGTCTACAAGGTGCACGGTCTATAAAGTGCACGGTCTACAAGGTGCACGGTCTACAAGGTGCACGGTCTACAAGGTGCACGGTCTACAAGGTGCACGGTCTACAAAGTGCACGGTCTACAAAGTGCACGGTCTACAAAGTGCACGGTCTACAAAGTGCACGGTCTACAAAGTGCACGGTCTACAAAGTGCACGGTCTATAAAGTGCACGGTCTATCTGTTTTCTCTGTAATTGTCGGTCCGTAAATTCTCTGCGTCCGAGCGGTCGGCCCGAGGTGGAGTAGGCACCACAACCGAATTTACGGATGGGTCTAAACCCAGACTCACCATCACGTTCAGCGGCCCGCTGTCGCACTTTTGCAGCTTACCCCATGAATGGATCCTCATGCCCAAAGTAGAACTGCGTCTTTTCGGTAGCATCGAAATTCACAACAATGCCAAGCCGGTGAAGGGACTGGTTTCGCGCAAGGCCAACGCCCTGGTAGCCTATCTGGCCTGCAATCCGACGCTCCACGACCGGGAAGGATTGGCCCGTCTGTTGTGGGATGATCGTGATATTTCGACAGCAATGGGAAATCTACGGGTTCTCTTGAATAGCATCCGCGGTCAGCTGGTCCCGCCCATTGTGATCACTCGCAATGACATTCACATTGAACGCTCCGATGATCTTTGGGTGGATGCATTGCATTTTGAAGCTTTGGTCCAGCCACTGGTAGAGCAATCCCCCCAGCCCACACTTTCGCCAGCAGCTCAGCCGATGATGCTCTCATCAACGCTGCTCAACAATCTGGAACATGCGTTGACCCTCTATCGCGGGGAATTTCTTGCCGGTTTTCAATTGCGCGAGGCACAGCAGTTTGAAGATTGGATGCGTCTGGAGCGCGAGCGCTACCAAATTCTGGCAGTCAAAACATTTCAGACGCTCGTGCACCATTATCTGGAGCAGCGGCAGTACGGATTGGGTATTGCCACCGCCCAACGTTGGCTCCATTTTGATCGCTTCAACGAATACGCCCACCGACTATTAATGGAGTTGTTGGTCTTGGGCGGTCAACGTTCTGCGGCGCTGGATCACTACCAATCCTACCTGAACAAGCTCACCATTGAAGGACTGGAACCAGCGGCCAGCCTGGTCGCACTGCATCAACAGATTGAGCGGGATCGATTGACCGAACAGGCCAAAACACTCCTCCCGACCGAGCCAACTGCCCTCGGCAGCAATACAGCGGCCACGCAAATGATTCCCCACAATTTGCCCTCGGCCTTGATGCCGCTCATTGGCCGTGGGCCTGAGTTGACGACAATCCAGACGCGTCTGGCCGATCCAGCCTGTCGCCTGCTAACAATTGTGGGGCTTGGCGGCGTGGGGAAAACGCATCTGGCCATTGAAGCCGCCCACCAATTGGCTGCGGCCGAATCGATCTACAACACCTTTGCAGACGGCATCTACCTGGTCCGCCTGGATGGCACGGAGCCGGAACAAGGCTTAACGACGACCATTGCCAATGCGATAAACTTTACGTTTCAGGGTGCACTCGATCAAAAAGCGCAACTCTTCCGTCACCTGCGTGGCCGCCACATGCTCTTGCTGCTGGACAACTTTGAACATCTGATCCACCACAGCGATTTCCTCGACGAGCTGCTGCAACAGGCCCCCCACCTCAAAATTTTAGTAACATCACGCGAACGCCTGAATTTCATGGGTGAATGGCTGCTCCAGATTGAGGGGCTGCCTTGCCCCCCACCGCCAGATGAGCAACCGCAAAGCAACGAGTCAGCAACTTCTGCTGAGCCAGCTACGGCGGATCTGCTGGATCTAGCACTCGACCGCCAAGCGGAAGCACGGCAACTGCTCTGGCACGAGTATCCGGCCCCTCAGCTGTTTATCCAAACGGCCAAGGCACTGCGCCCGGACTTTGTTCCCACCACGGAAAGGGAGGCCATCACCGAGATCTGTGAGCGAGTCGAGGGCTTGCCACTGGGAATCCAGTTGGCCGCGGCCGCGGTGCACACCCACAGCTGTCAGGAGATCGCAGACGCAATTCAGCATAATCTAGATTTCATCAACACCAACGTGCGCAACCTGCCGACTCGTCACCGTGGGCTGCGGGCTGCGTTTGAACATTCGCGCCAGATGTTGACGCCCGACGAAGAAAATGCTTTTGCCAGCCTCGCGGTCTTTGAAGATGGCTTTGCGGCCAAAGCGGCCCAGACAGTTGCCGCGGTTGCCGAAGCGACGTTGACTCAGCTGTTGAACAAATCATTGATCCAACGGCTGGAAACGACCGACGAAGCCGTGTCCAATCAGCCGCGGCAGCGCTATCGTTTACACCCGATTCTGCATCATTATGCGAACCAGCTGTTGGAAAGTAGCACTGTAGATATTGCCAAACTCAGAGAGCAACACAGCCTCTATTTCTGCGACTTTGCCGCGGCTCGCGAGAGCGCGCTCGGCAACATGAACGCACGAGAGGCCGCGAATGCCATTGCCACAGAGCTGGAGAACATCCGTGTCAGTTGGCGCCATGCCTTGGTCCACGCGGCAAGCGAACGGCTGCAAGCCATGTTACCCGCCCTAATCCGTTTCTATCTGCTTCGTGGCTATCTGCAGGATGCGCTGGGCATGTTGAAGACGGCAATCGAAACCGTCTCCGACTGGCCATCCACTGCCCAGGAACAGAACACCCCGACAACGGGTCAACGACAAAGTTTGCTCGCGAGTCTCTTTGTTCATCGCGTGGAGATCGCTACTGAATTGGGGCAGTATGAGCAAGCTGGCGTGGCCGCCCAACGAGCGCTAGAATATGCGAAACAAGCGGGTGATCGGATCAGTGAGGCGTGGAGCTACCTGCGCTGGGGCACTGCGCTGAACTATCACGGCGATTACCGGCAGGCCGAGCAGATATTGACGCTCGCGCTGCAACTAGCGCGCAAAGACGAATTGGCGCAGATCGAGGCGCTCGTCCAACATCAGTTGGGGGTCAACAGCTTCTATCGGGGTGACTACGCAAGCGGGCGGAAACAGCACGAAGCTGCCATCCACTACTATCAGCAGAGTGGGAATCTCTTCCAAGAGTTACGTACCTACCACAGCCTGGCCATGCTCCACTTCTACACCGGCGACTATTCGCAGGCGCAAGCGCACTACGGACGCTGCCTCAGCGCCTATCAGGCGATTGGCGACCGACCGGCCACCGCGCTCACGCTCAACAACCTGGGCGCGCTCAGCATGCAGCTTGGGGATTACACGAGCGCCAGCCATTCGTTCGAGGCAGCACTCACCATTCGGCGTCAGATTGGCGATCGCCAGATGGAAGGGCTAATTCTGGCCAATCTGGGGCTGTTGATGCACCTGAGGAATGATCAGCACCAGGCCAGTGCCTATTGCAAACAGGCGCTGGAGGTGAGCCTGGAAATTGAAGAGCGCGACACCGAAGCATACAGCCGCACTTGTCTGGCCCACGCACAGCTGGAATTGGGCCAAATCTCCGACGCCATTGCCAACTATGAGCTGGCCGTGGATATTCGTCAAGCGGCTGGACAGGCCACGCAAATGCTGGAGCCAATGGCTGGATTGGCCCGCACCTATCTGCGTCTGCGAGACCCCAAGCGTGCGCAAGAGTGGGTGGAGAAGATCTTGCCCAACCTAAATATTCACACCTACGCCGGCATTGTGGAACTGATCCGCATCTATCTAACCTGCTATCAGGTGCTCTACCTGGCAGAGGACGAACGGGCTACGCAGCTGCTCATGATGGGCTACAGCACGCTCCAAACCCGGGCCACACAACTTGAGGATCGAGAGCTGCGTCAACTCTATCTGGAAAATGTTACGGCCCACCGTGAACTGTTGACTGAGTACGAAATTCGGCTGGGCGACCGATAGACGATCGCGCCAGACTACTCTCATACTACGGCTCTCATACTACGGCTCTCATAGAGTAGCGGTACTGCGTAACGATTGTACGCCACGCTTCACTGCGCTTTGGCCGCTAGCGAAAGCGCTCCTCTAGCCACGGATCGCCTGCCATGTGATAGCCATTGCGCTCCCAAAATCCGGGGCGATCCGCGGCCATAAACTCGAGCCCCCGGATCCACTTGGCGCTCTTCCAGAAATATTTCTTCGGCACCAGCAACCGCAGTGGATAGCCATGGTCTGGCTCCAGCGGCTCCCCATCATAGAGATAGGCCAACATTGTGTCATCATCGTCCAACATATCGAGCGCAATGTTGGTGGTAAAATCATGTTCACAGTGGGCCATTACGTGGGTGGCCTCTGGCTTGATGTCGATGCGCTCGATAAAGTCGCGCCAGCGAATGCCAGTCCACGTGGTATCCAATTTGCTCCACCGGGTGACACAGTGAATATCAACCGTTTGGGTGGCCGCCGGCAACGCCATCATCTCTTCCCACGTAAAACGGATTGGCTCGTTGACCAAACCAAACACACGGAAATCCCACTGCTCCAGCGACTCATAGTGTGGGGTCGCTCCATAATGCAACACAGGGAAGCGCTCAGTTAGAAATTGCCCCGGCGGTACCCGCTCCCCCTGGGATTCTTTGGGAATGTTGGTGACGCGCTTCAGACGCTCAACACGTTTCATTGGATTCTCAAATCGCATGGTACTGTTGCTCCTTCTCTCCAACTGGACTTACGCAACTTGTCGAGAAGAGCCACCAATCGCGTTGCCTGCTCTTCACTGGTAGGCTCTTCTGTGTGCGTAAATCATGTCCAACTCTCAACCCAAACCGACTGCCCCTACACTTGGGCACTGTCGCCAATTGTCTGCTCTGATTTTACCACGTTGCCATTTGCTTCTATAATCACTGGACTTGCGCAACTTTCGCGAAGAGCCACCACTCGCTTGGCCTGCTCTCCGCTGAAGTTCTTCTCGGTGCGTAAGTCATGCTCAGAATTGCATATAGAAGAGACAAGATGCCAAAGGACCGGCAACGAACCCGGCCCCAGGGCTTCGGTAAAGGGAATTGATGAAGGGAATTGTTTGCTATGAGTGCACGAAAATTGGCCAAACCGCAAGGCCTTTATTTTGAAGAATTTGAGATTGGCGACCAGGTTGAGAGCGTGGGCCGCACCATCACCGAAACCGATGTCGTTAACTTTGCCAGCATCTCGGGCGATTGGAATCTGATCCACACCGATGCTGAATATTGCAAAGGCGAAATGTTTGGGCAGCGGGTGGCCCACGGGCTGCTGATTCTCAGCGTTGCCAGTGGCCAGGCGGTTCGTCTGGGGTTCATGGAGGATACGGTCATGGCTTTCCGTGGGCTGGAGTGGAAATTTGCCAAACCGGTCTTCATCAATGACACGATCCGCTTGCGCGTCACCGTGGATGAAAAGAAGCCCATGCGTCGCCTGGGGGGCGGCTTGGTGAACTTCAAGATGGAGGTCGTCAACCAGGCGGACGAAGTCTGCCAACGGGGAACGTGGGAAATCCTCTGCAAAGCACAGCCCACCTCATCCGATTAGAAACCAGAGTAGGGAACAGAGCAAGGGGATGTTCCAACGCCATCCCCTTACGCTGATTTCTACTTCCAGCCCCGACATCTTTGGCCAAACAACTGCGCACAGCAGCAGCGTCGCTGCGCCGCTCGTCAGGTGGTGGCCGCAACCGCTTCCGCCGCGCATGGTTCTGCCTCGGCAGCTTGCTTCTCCGTCTGGCTCGTCCCCTGGGGTGCTGCCACTGTCACCTGCACGAATGTATCGTAAAAGCTCGCGCTCGCGCCCATATCGGTCTCCATTTGCGGCGTGATCTGGTTGATATTGCGGCCATCCGGACTGTGCTTGCACCACCAGATCCCCGGTGCCAACACCGTGCCCGCTGTGATTTTGCGGCTCACCTCGGCCACCAGTTCTACACGCCCCAACTGATTGGTTACACAGACCCGATCCCCCGTTGCGATCTGCCGGGCAGCCGCGTCATCGGGATGGATGATCAGGAGCGGCTGCTGCTCGCGCCGCTGAAAGCGGTCGACATTGGCAAAGGTGCTGTTCAGAAAAGAGTGTGCGGGCGGCGAGATGCAGAGTAGCGCGTCCTCGGCTGCTGTCGCCTGCGACCGCGGCGGCGTATAGGTTGGCAACGGATCATAGCCATCGCGGGCCATGCGTTCACTGTAAAATTCACATTTGCCACTGGGCGTGGGAAAGTTGCCCTGTTGAAAGGCGGCGTTGGGCATGGGCAATTGCAAGCGTGCATATCCTGCCTGCAACAGCTCTTCCCAGGTGATCCCGGCAAAGTTGGGGTGTTGCTGAGCAGCCACCAACTCCCGCAGAATTGTTTCGTCATCCTCGGCAAAACAAGCTTCGGTGTAACCCATTGCCCGTGCCAGTCGGCGGAAAATTTCGCTGTTCGCCAAACTCTGGCCCACGGGCGCAATCGCGGGCTGGTTGAGCAGCCAATAGGTGTGGCCATAGGCCCGCTGCAGATCCCAATGTTCAAGCTGTGTGGTGGCGGGCAACAGATAGTCTGCGTAATCCGCGGTGTCGGTCTGAAAGTGCTCCAGCACCACGGTAAAGAGATCGGTGCGTTGTAGCCCCGCGCGCACGCTGGCCTGATCGGGCGCGACCGTGGCTGGATTGCAGTTGTAGACGATCAAGGCCTGCACCGGCACACCGGCATCCGCCGCAGTGGGAACAGGATCGGCGGGACGGGGATGATAGAGCGCACGGGCACGGGTCGCCGCGTCTCGGCTCAATGCATCGCCGAGCCGATTCATGTTGAAGATGCGCGGCAGCCGGCCAGCCAAGAGATCAGGCCGTTGCAGCCGCGTGCTGTCCAGGTGGCGAAAGTGCCCACTGTTGCTCAACTGAATCCCCCCGCCGTAATGGCGCCACGCCCCAACCAATGCGGGCAGACAGGCGATAGTGCGCACGGCCATGCCGCCCCCATAGTGGCGTTGCAGACCATAATTGATGCGGATCGCCGCGGGCTGCGTCGTGGCATAGTCGCGTGCCAATTGGCGAATGCGCGCGGCGGGGATGCCGGTAATCGCGGCGGCCCGTTCCGGCGTCCACTCTTGCACCCGTTCGGCCAGCGCCGTAAAACCGACCGCATGCGCGGCCACATAGTCACCATCGTGCCAATCGTTGGCAATGATCTCGTGCATCATCGCCAATGCCAACGCCCCATCGGTGCCCGGTCGCAGCGCGATCCACTCATCCGCGGCCGCGGCGGTGCGCGTCTCGGCGGGATCAATGACAATGACCCGTGCCCCAGCCTTGCGTGCTTGCTGAATAAAGGGCCAGAGATGCAGGTTGCTCGTCAGCGTGTTGCTGCCCCAGATCAGGATCAGGCGCGCGTGGGCATAGGCTTCGGTTTCCATGCCTTCGCTGGCACCCACCGTATAGCCATAGCCCTCGGCCCCGGCTTCGGAACAGATTGTGCGCGCCAGACGGCTGGCCCCCATTTTGTGAAAGAAGCGTGCAGCCATGCCCTCGCCCTGCAAAAAGCCCATGGTCCCCGCATAGGAATAGGGCAAGATCGCTTCGACCCCAGGCCCAGCGCTGATCTGCTGCAAGCGGTCGGCAATGGCACTCAATGCCTCGGCCCAACTCACTGGCACAAATTGGCCGCTGCCTTTGGGACCAACCCGCTTCAACGGCGTGCGCAGTCGCTCGGCATGATAGGTGCGCTCGAGGTACCGATCGACCTTGCCACAGAGCCGCCCCTGTGTAATGGGATGGGCCGCGTTCCCCCAGATGTCGAGCGCCCGGCCACTGTTGCGGTCGACAGCCACCTGCCAACTACAGGTGTCGGGGCAATCGTGGGGACAGGCACCGGTGACAATAGTAACGTCGGCTCGGTCGGCATAAAGCGTGAGTTTGGACATACGATCAGTTCCTCTGTACAGTTGAAAATGGTCTGGAATGACGCAGTTGCTGGTGGCCATGATGAGTTCGGCCACCGCTGTTGGTTTCATTGCCAGCTTTATCGCGGAACAGTGCGCCGACCAAGCGCTGTCAACGCACTGTCGATTCCGCCAACAGATGGTTAGCCAGCGGCTACTTTGGCCAACGCTTGATCGGCGGCCTGTAGCGTCTGCTCGACATGTTCCTCGGTGTGGGCGGCGGAAAGGTACCAGATCCCGCGGCCAATGAGACGCACCCCTGCTTCCAACATGGCGACGACAAAGTGGCTGTAGCGCTCCTGATCGCACTGCTGGGCAAAGTCACGGTAGTCGCGGATCGCGTCTAGCTCGGTAAAGGAGAGATGAAACGCAGTGGGAACCCCCTGCACGTGCAGGGGTAGGCTGTGACGCTCTCCCAGTTCGCGCAACCCGTCCATCAGTTGGGTGCCAATCTGGTCCAGCTGTTGATAGATTGCACCATCATCCTTTTCCAGCTCGGCAATGGCCGCGGCCGAGGCGGCCATTGCAATCACATTGCTGTTGAAGGTACCGCTGTGGTTGACCCCTTCGACAAAGCGCCGCATGTGGTCAGCTTTCCCCACCAGCGCGGCGTTGGCAAAGCCACCGGCCATTGCCTTGGCAAAGCTGGAGAGATCGGGCGTGACCGCAAAGCGTCCCTGTGCACCGCTCAAGCCCAGGCGAAAGCCACTGATGGTTTCATCAAAATAGAGCAGGGACCCATGCTCATCACAGAGACGGCGCAGCCCGGCCAGGAAACCCGGCTCGGGTGTAATGGCACCGGTGTTGCACATCATTGGCTCGGTCATGATCGCGGCGATCTCGTGGCCATGTTCGGCAAAGAGCTCTTCCACGAGCGTCAGATCATTCCACGGCAGAACGTAGAAATCTTCCAGCGCGCTGGCTGTCTGGCCCGGGGTGCCAGGCACCACACTGGGCCGTTCGCGCGGGCCCGCCTGGTCGAGCGGGGGTGCCACGCTAATCAAAACGTTGTCGAACCAGCCGTGATAGTGACCTTCGAAGCGAAGGATCTTGGTGCGGCCGGTGATGGCGCGGGCCAGGCGCATGGCCGCTTGCACCATTTCGGAGCCACTCAGCCCAAAGCGACAGAGCTCCGCACTGGGAATCAACTCCACCAGCCGCTCGGAAACCAGAAATTCCAGCTCATGTTGACCAGCATACAGTTGCCCCTTGCGCATGGCCGCGTTGACGGCATCGAGCACCGCGGGATGGGAATGGCCGAGGATCATCGGTCCCTGCCCCAACATGTAATCGATATAGCCGTTGCCATCGACATCATAGATCATCGCTCCCTCGGCGCGATCGAAAAAGAGGGGCAGGGGTTTGGCGAGCAGACGAACATTGCTGCTGATGCCGCCAGCTAACGTTCTTTTTGAACGTTCAAGTAATTCCTGGGAACGAGCCCATTTCTGCATGAGGAACATCCTTTGGTAAAAGCGTGAAGTAGGTTAAATAGTTGGTAATCTCGTAGAGAAAGCAAACAGAGCTTGCACCTTGCGGAGTACGCATTCTCTCATGCGCACGGCCAGCGTTAGAGAATGCGCATTTCGCCATTGTACAACGTTACCATGATTTCTCGATCAGTGGGATATTTGGTGGGAGCGCTTGCGTGGCATATTTCGGACAACTGCTGCAAGCCGTCAATGACCCGAACCCGCACCGTCCTCTTTACGTGGTTGCCAAGGTAAATTCAGGGATCACCGCGAAGTGTAAGTTGGCGTGGGCGGTGCGTAGCGCGGTTTCAACTTGCAGTGGGGTAGCGCCCTCGGCAAAGATAAAGCCCAAATAGCTGTCGCCCTCGGGCAGCGGTCTGATTGGATAGCCCGTGCGCGCGGTGATCTCTAGACCAGTCACACCGGCCACCGCGGTGGCCGCATCAATGCCAACAACTTGTTGCAAGATGCCAGCGGTGGGAATCGGGATCATCATGACGCCAACCGCGTGCCCCGCTCGCGTGGTGGTTGGCAAGGGCATTGCGCAGGCCTGGCGCAGGATCAACTCTTCCAATGAAGCGTCGACACCAAAGCGCAGAATCTGCGAACAGAGACCGCCAATGGACCGCCCGGCAACTTCCAGAATCCAAGGTCCGCGTTCGTTGATGCGCAATTCGGCATGAATTGGCCCGGTTTGCAGGCCAAGCGCTTGGGCAGCCAACGTTACCATAGCGGCAATCCGCTGTTGGGTTTCGGCAGCAAGCCGCGAAGGGGTGACGTAAATTGTCTCTTCGAAAAATGGCCCATCGAGCGGATCGGGTTTGTCAAAGAGCGCCAGCACGGTTAGTTCGCCATGATCCAGCATGCCTTCCAACGCCACCTCCACCCCTGGGATGAAATCCTCCACCAGATAAGCCGGGGGCGTGGCATCTTCAGCGGTTGTGTCTGCGGGGGTTGTTTCTGCGCGGGTTAGCAATTGGGTGACGCGTCCAATCGCAGCGACCAGCTCCGTGGCGTTGTTGGCTCGAATCACCCCGCGGCTGCCGTTGAGCTTCGTCGGCTTGATCACGCAAGGATACCCCACCTCTGCGGCCACGGCTTGTGGATCATCGGCGGTGGTGAAGTGGCGAAAGGTGGGGCAGGGCACCCCCCCAGCAGCCATGAGCGTTCGCATGATATGTTTGTCGCGAGCGGCTGCCGCGGCCACGGGTGAATTGTGCGGCAATCCCAGCGCGGCACTGGCCTCCGCAGCCAGCAGCGTGCCACTGTCGTCAACAGCCAGAATTGCGTTGAGGGGCGACTGGGCCGCATAGTCAGCAATGCGTTGCACCGCGTCGGGCACATTGTCGAAATCGATTCCCAATGTGCAATGCCAGTAGTCGGCCAGCGGCCGTGCCATATCCACCGCCTGGACAAGCTCAATACCCAATCGATCCGCGGCTTGCAGAAAGGAATCATTGCGGTAGCTCCGAGCCGTGGTGAGGAGGAGGAGACGCGCGGTCTGGTTGGGTTGCTGTGCAGCAGATTGGGATGTCGTCGGTTCTGGTGGATCAATTGGGGTGCGCTCTGGCTGCGGTGAAGCGATTTGCATGGTTTCTTCCAAATTACATCAATTTGGTCTGGCAGAGAATTTCAGGACAGATAGTAAGAGCCCATCCTGAAATTCGGTTGTGGTGCGTAAACCACCTCGAGCCGGTTGCGTCGACGCAGAGAATTTCAGGACAGATACTAAGTATACCACTTTGGCAACGACCGCGTAAATAGTCGGTTTCCGCCGGGCCAGGCCGGCGCGGTGAGCGCAGCCATCTACCCGACTACTGATGTTGATGGGGTACTAGCCGCCACGGCCGCTTTCGATGGCAATTGCCCCATTCACGCGGGTACACACGGTCATTTGATCCGGCCATTGCCATGTAGGTGCAAACGGTTTTGGCACATTGACGACAGGAACGACCACAAGTGCGGTCAAATATAGCGATCTGCGCACGCGAAATCTACGCCAACACCGTGATAAATATAGAACTTTTATACCAGTTTTTAAATGGTAAATCTGTAGTAGAATGAGTCTTAATCGGCTACGTTTGCACCGGTACACAACGATCATCACGCAACAAAAAGCATGTGAAAGAGCATGTGAAAGAGCATGTGAAAGAGCATGTGACGGTAGTGCCGAGAATGCCCCCAAATGCGAACCCGATCATTGGCAACCAGAAACCTGTTGAGCCATTGATCTTTTATTAGATGGACAATGCACTATGTCTGAAAGATGGATTGAGTCTGAAAGATGGATTGAGCACCGGAAAGCCGAAATTCAGGTTCTCGTAGTTGACGACGAGGAGAAGCTGGGGCGCTACATCTGTATGCTGTTGGAGCAGATGGGCTACTACGCAACATCCTGTTTGCGAATCGAGGAAGCACAGCGCTTGCTAACGATTGGTACCTGGCATCTGGTTATCACTGATATTGTAATGCCCGGCGGCAATGGATTTGACCTGATGCGCTGGATCAAACAGAATCAGCCGACACTGCCAGTTGTGGCAATGACCGCACACTCCACCGAAGCGGTGAACTACCAGTTGAATAAAGTCGGCTTTGCTTCGATCCTCCACAAACCCTTTAACATTGAGCATTTCCGACGCATTGTTCACCAGACAGGATTGCCCCTGCTCATGCGCAACACAGTTTGAGCAACTCGCTAACCGACCATTTCGATGTAATAGTCGATCAATTGTGCATCCAGTCGCCAACCTTCTACTCGGTTGGCGACCTTTTGCAGCTGCCGATGGGCAAGGGCACTGTTGCCGCTGACGCAAACGATTTCGAGAACGGCACGCGTCAGCGTATCCTGTGCATCTGCTTCACAGACAGAGATGTTATAATCCCGACGCAACCGCGCGATCAGCGGCTTGAGAATGCTCCGCTTGCCTTTGAGGCTGCTGTTGAGGGGTAGGTACAATTCGAGAGTCAGTAGTCCAATTGCCATGATATGATGATAGGTATTGTGGCTCGCAATGCCACCGGTCCAACTGTGAATAGTGTAACTTTGTTGCAACAGAAGCTGCTTCAGGCTACTTGCTGGTTGTCCAACGCTCATGTGCATATTGCTCACGGATCAACTGCGCCGTGGTCTGTAGCTCCTCTGCACTGAGTGGGGCTGGTTGAAAAGTAATGTTCAAGGACGCTTGAAAACCGGCCACCAATGCTTGGGCAACATGATGGAAGTCGAGCAGCGGGTCGCTGGCAGCATCAGCGGTCGCTACACCCAACGCATCGGCCAACGTACAAGCATGGTTGGCCAGTTGCTGACGCAGCGATTCGGCCTCTGCTTCCTCCATGGCCAACAGGTCGATGAGTCGCGTGATGTCGCCAAAGAGCGGCAAACTCCCATGTTGCAAAACATATTTGGCGCGCCGGCTCTGTGCACTGCCCAAAAGCTTACGGCCAAAGGCTGTGATTTCATAGGCACTGGGCACCTCGAAGCACGCCGCCGACACATCTGGCCCCGTACGCACATCACCACCGGCTTTGTCCGCGGCCAGCCCCATCCGCTGCAATCCTTGCACCAGCGCATTGCTCAACCGCAGATAGGCGTCCATTACGCCCCCCTGCACCCGCGGTTCGTCGGCATTGGCCGCGACCGAATAGGTTAATTCATCAATATGTAAAATAGCCCGACCGCCAGTCGAACGACGTACCACCTCATAGCCCCGGGCCGCGACGGCGGCCAGATCAATATCGGCCAGTGGCTGGTGACGCCCCAACGATACGGCGGGCGGTTGCCAACGATAGAAGCGCAGGGTAGGCAAGCTCTGCCCCGCGGCGCAAGCTTGCGCAATCGCCTGATCGACCGCCATATTGGCCGCGCCAGAACGAGGCTCCTCCTCGATCAGCAGACGCCAGGTACTTTGGGAAAACGCAACGGCTTCACTCATATTACACGGTAAATCCATCTACTCGCATTGTATCCAAATCCAATTGCTTTCAAACGTGGTACTCAGCACTGCGTAAAATAAGCCATGTGGTATTCGTAGGCAAATAACTAGAAATTTATTTTACGCACTACTCATAGAGAAAACAGATAGACCTTGCACCTTGCGAGGTGCGCATTCTCTCATGCGCGCCTCCAGCGGTAGAGAACGCTGATTCCTCCATTGTGCAACGTTTCAATGATTTCTCGATCAGTAGGGTATAACGCAAATTTTATGAGCTATACCCCGGCACACCGGAGTGCGTTGCACAGGTGCAAGCACCCTGCTTTGCCCCATTGTTTCACCTGTGCAATGCGCGCAACCGATCCCACCTGGGCAGACTAAAGATGCACGAAATTTTGGTTACAGTGTACTTGATCATAGTGCAAAGGGTAGCGCCACCACCCGTACAGATTGCTCACCCACTTGCAGTTCCGTATCAGCCTGATTGTGTGGGCGCTTAACCACAGCCAATGCAATTGCTCCCAACGCGTTGCTTTCGACGGCACTGGTCACTGTGCCCACTTTTCGCCCCTCGCGAACAAGCTCTTGGCCGACAGTCAAGGGTGCCTCGGCACGCAGCCCCACCAACGTTTTGGTGATCTTGTCATAGGTGATCTGGCGCGCAATGATCTCCTGTCCCGTGTAGCAGCCCTTGTCATCGGCACAAGCCCAACCTAGCCCCGCTTCCAGTGGATTATAGCTGTCGACCAGCTCGTGACCCGGCGCCGGTCGCCCCAACTCGATCCGCCGCTCTGCATAGGCAGCCGCTGAAACCACAGTTGCCCCGGCGGCTTGGAGTGTCTGCTGCAATGCTTCGGCATGGGCCGTGGGCACAACCAGTTCGTAGCCAGGCAGATCATAGGCCTGCTGTTGCAATAGAAACAGTGGATCGCCGCCAAAATCATGAGCCACCCAATGCTCGGCGGCTAGCTCAGCCACGGGCAAGCCACTGCTCTCCAACAGTTGCTCGGCTTGGGGTCCCACAATTCGCAGACGCCGATAAGCATCGCTGGCGTTTTGGATCTGCACCTTATCCATGAAAAAGATCTGCCCTTGCAAATGACGGGCCAGATCTGCCGCAGCGCCTGGTGCAGGCAAGAGCCAGAGTGCATCCGCTTTGCAGAGCACCGTAAAGACGTGAACAACACGCGCGGTGGCATTTGTCAATACGGTGACGGTAGACTCACCCGGTTGCAGCCGATTGATCTCGTTGGTGGTCATGCGGTGGAGAAAGTCAGCGCGGTCGGCATCGGTCACAATCAGTAGACCAGCATCGGAGCGCGCCAGCAGTGCAGAATCTTCGCGCAGCGCACGCCGCGCCTTCTCCTCTGTCACTGTATGTTCAGTTGCCTGCTCGTTAGCTGCCGGCTCAGTTGTATGTTCAAATGTTGCATTGGTCATGCTTGGTCACTCCTTTGGTTACAGCTGCGGTCATCGCAATTGCCGCAAAATCAGATGCTCCCGTGTCAATGGCCGCCGCGCTTTGTGAAACAGTCGCAGTATTTAGCCGCTTCCCGAAACAGTTGCACGAAAAACCGGTGAACAACAGTTGAAGCGCTTCATCGCAAGTCTATCACGTAGAGTCATGGTTTCAAGTCACGGTTTTGAGTCATGGTTTTAATATTCGCTCGGCAAAGGCCAATACACGATAGAACATTGTCCGCCCCGCGTCTGTCATCTGCTCATCAATTTGCAAGTAATGGCTGACATCCTGATAGTAGAAAACCTGGATGGGGACACCAGCCGCCACCAACGCAGCTTCCAGCGCATGGGCTTGCTCAATGGGAATAATGGTATCAGCTGCGGTGTGAATGATCAAGGTTTCCGGCAGTTCGGCAGCACTATAGACGGGCGAATAGCGCAAGAAGGCCAGGGGATAGAGGTTGGGCGGCCCCAGTGCTGGGATCAGATACTCATAAGGTGACGGAATCTCGATCTCGCCAGCATAAAAGGCAGCGGTACCGGCAAATGCATCGGCAATCCCGCCGACGGTAACCCAGCCGGCCACCCCCTGTTGCGTATCGTCACGCAGCAGACGATACAAGATGGCGCTGCTAAAGCTACCGCCCAAGGCAACCACTGGCCCGGCGCGCACAGCATCGTTCAGCAATCCCTGTTGAGCCAGGGCCAAGGCAACCCGTGCATCCGCGGCATGTTCCTTGATATCGAGCGCACGCGCGGCCACCGGCGACAGCGCCAGCAGCGCATAGCCCTGCGCAGCATAGGCCACGCTCACCGACTGCCAAGCGTCAACCGCGGTCGGGTAGAGCATGAAGAGCAACGGCAGTTGCGTGGCGTCGGCAGAGACGGGTCTGCTTGTGGATTGGGCTGTAGGTTCGGTTGCCCGGTTGGGCAGATAGAGGCGGAGGGTATCGACGGATGCATTGGCACGCCGAAACTGATAGGCGTGAACGGTGGCGGTGGCGCCCGCGGGAAAAGGAGCCGTTACCACCGCGGTCGCCGTCAATTGCAACGCAACCGCGGTGGCCAGATCCGCGGGCAATGGCGTGGGCTGCTGCGGGTGCAACATAAATGGCGGCGCCGTCGTCGTCTGATTTGAGAGGATCTCGACCAGATGGGGATTGCCAAGCTTGGTTTGCAGCGTGCGCTCTTCAAAGCCGGGGGCGAGCGCGGCCGGTACGTACCGGCCGGGTGGAATTTGCGTGATGGTGTACTGTCCCGTGGCATCACTTTGCGCACTGTGCACCCGGCTGGTTCGCTCGGCAACCAACACAGTAGCTCCCGCCACGGCCCGACCATCAACAGTGCGTACTTGGCCAGTCAGCGTGCCGCTTGGCCCCTGTGGGGTGGTGGTCAGGCGGCCACTCCGCTGGGCCACCAAATAACCAAGTACATTGGCTTGGGGCGATGGCGCACAGCCGCTCAGGA
The DNA here is from genome assembly GCA_965228585.1 of Caldilineaceae bacterium. Taxonomy (GTDB): domain Bacteria; phylum Chloroflexota; class Anaerolineae; order Caldilineales; family Caldilineaceae; genus JAHBVH01. Next base: position 536,074 of record CBDDHX010000001.1, on the reverse strand, counting down.
CGTAGATTGCAATGAATAGCAACCAACAGTGCCCCGTCCACTGCAGCGGCAGACGTCGCGGCGGAGCAACCGACGCCTCTACATGTTTTCCTGATTTTTTCATCAGTCACAGCGCTATCTTTTTACAATGGATACGCTCATGGGAGCATATCGCAAAACCAATCATTACTCGATCAGTGCGAGTTGCACTATACTACTATACTTTATACTTGGTTTTGTGCCCGTCCCAAAAACTATACTTGGTTTTGTGCCCGTCCAAAAACTATACTTGGTTTTGTGCCCGTCCAAAAATCGATTTTTCGGCGCAGTGCAAGCCGCATCGACAACATACTTAAAATCGACAACATAGACAAAACGATCCAAAGGATTCGCTGGCGAGGCCACCCCAAACTGGGAGAGCGCAAGCCGACCAGGCGCAACAGTCGGTTCCGCGGTTGGGGCACCAGTGACAGCTTTTATGCCATGAAAGAACAACGAACTTATGAGTGCAGGGTATTATCGCTTTCCGACGATTCACGAACAGACCATCGTTTTTGTCTCCGAAGATGATCTTTGGATGGTTCCCCGTACCGGCGGTATCGCGCGTCGGCTGACAAGCAACCTGGGGGCAGTGACCTTTCCTCAACTCTCGCCAGATGGAGAATGGCTGGCTTTCGTGGGACGTGAGGAAGGGGTCACGGAAGTCTACGTGATGGCAGCCCAGGGAGGCAGCGCCCGTCGACTGACTTATCTCAGCAGCAACAGTCGCGTGGTTGGCTGGACGCCGGATGGCAGCCGGATTATTTTTTGCAGCAACTACGGGCAGATCATCCACAGTGAATATGGTCTCTTTAGCGTCGCCCACGATGCCCTGAATGGCGCAGTCGAACCGATCGATTGTGGACCTGCCCGCACCATTAGCTATGGCCCAGAGGGGCGGGCCGTCTTGGGACGCAACACACAAGACTCTTCGCGATGGAAACGCTATCGCGGGGGCACCACGGGTCACCTCTGGATCGACAGCGAGGGCAACGGTGACTACACGCGCTTTCTCGATCAGATCGAAGGCAACATTGCATCACCCATGTGGATACACCAGACATCCGCGGCCACAGGTGCAGCCGGGCAACCCGCGACCATGGATCGGATCTTCTTCATCAGTGACCACGAAGGCATCGGCAATTTGTACAGCTGCACACCGATGGGTGACGAGCTCCAACGCCACACCGATCACGAAGATTACTACGTGCGCAATGCCGCAACGGACGGACAACGGATCGTCTACCACGTGGGCGCGGATCTCTACACCTATGAGATCGCCACTGCCAGCGAAGCACTGGTGCCAGTCGACTATCACAGTCCGCGCGTTCAACGGAGTCGGCGCTTCGTCAGCGCGGGCCGCTATCTCGACAGCGCGCGTCTGCACCCCAAGGGCAAAGCAATGGCCGTTACCACCCGGGGCAAAGCCTTTGCTTTTTACAACCACGATGGGCCCGTGTTGCAGATGGGGCAGCGCGAAGGGGTGCGCTATCGTCTGCCCGAATGGACCACCGACGGCAAGCGCTTGGTGTTGATCAGCGATGAATCGGGCGAAGAAGTCATCGAGATCTATTCTGATGATCCACAAGCATTGCCACAACGGCTGCCCAATCTGGACTTGGGGCGGGTCGTCATGCAAAAGATGTCGCCCGTTGCAGATCTATTGGCGGTCACCAATCACCGGCACGAGCTGCTGCTGGTGGATCTGGAGAGTGGGGAGCTGACGGTGGTGGATCGAAGCCCACACCGATTGATTGGCGGATTTGATTGGTCGCCCGATGGGCGGTGGATTGCGTATGGGCACAGTGCCACGCCCAAAACCACTGCCATTCGCCTCTATCGCCTGGCCGACAAAGCAGCGGATGATCCGGCGCTGCAGGCAAGCGCCATTCACACCATCACGCAACCGATCTTGCGCGATGTGCAACCCACCTTTGATCCAGATGGTAAATATCTCTACTTCTTGAGTTACCGTGAATTCAATCCGGTCTATGATAATCTGCATTTTGAATTGGGCTTCCCGTGGGGCATGCGTCCCTATTTGATTACGTTGCGTGCGGATCTGCCCAACCCCTTTATTCCCCAACCGGCGCTGGATGACGACGAGGAAGAGTCCGACGACAGCGCACAAGATTGGGATGAAGATGATGAGACCGATGACGAAGATGAGGGTGACGAAGATGGGGGCGAAGAGACGGCTGATCCGGAAGAGGGCGGGCTCGACGATGACCCAGATGATGAGATCGACAACGGCCATGGTCACAAAGAGCGCGATAGTTATTTCGGTGGAAGATCACTCGGTGGAAGATCACTCGGTGGAAGATCATTCGGTGGAAGATCATTCTTGCGTCGCGAGAGCCAACTGAACAGAACAGCGGACGAGAGCGCGCCCGCTGAGGAGAAAGCATCCGCGTCAACCAGCGACCTTGCTTCCGACCCGACAACCAGCGATGCCAAACCGAGCGAGGGCCAGAAAACCAAAGAGCAGCCACTGCAGATCGATCTGGCAGGGATCGAACGGCGAATTCTTGCCTTTCCCGTGCCCGATGGTCGCTATGGGCAGATCGCTGGCATCTCTGGCAAGGCGCTCTTTACAGTTTTGCCGGTGGAAGGCACGCTGGATGATGGTGTGGAGTGGGACGAAGAGGCGGGTGAAACCGGCACATTGCGCGCCTATAATTTCAATGACTACAAAAGCGAAACGCTGGTGGACGATGTGCGCTGGTTCCAGCTCGCGCGCAACCGCAAACGGCTGCTCTACTGGGGGCAGCGACGCCTGCGGGTCATTGCCGCTGGGGAAAAGCCACCTAGCGACAGTGGCCCGCCACGGCGCAGCGGCTGGGTTAATCTACAACGGGTAAAAGTTTCCGTCGCCCCCCAGCGCGAGTGGGAGCAGATGTTCCGCGAGGCATGGCGGCTGCAACGGGATCATTTCTGGACAGAAGATATGTCCGAAGTTGATTGGCAACGAGTCTATCAGCGCTATTTTCCGTTGATTCGCCGGGTCAGCGCGCGCAGTGAATTTAGCGACTTGATGTGGGAGATGCAGGGAGAACTGGGCACGAGCCATGCCTATGAATATGGCGGCGATTACCGGCCGCAGCCCTATTATGATCAAGGTTTCTTGGGCACCAGCTTTACTTGGGACGCGGCAGCCAATGGCTATCGGGTGGGTGAGATCCTCGTTGGCGATCCCTGGGATATGAGCGCGAGCTCTCCCCTGGCCGCGCCGGGCGTTGATGTTCAGCCAGGCGATCTCCTGCTTGCGGTCAATGGGCAGCGGGTAGATGCAGAGACATCCCCTGCATTGCTATTGGTAAACCAAGCGGATGAAGATGTGCTGCTCACCTTTGCCGCGCGGCAGACAGAGTGTCGGGCCAATGGCAAGGCAGAGCAGGACGAGAAGGCCGATCCTGCCGCAGAATCCGCGGCAGGCAAAGGAATGCCCTGCGCAACCCGTTCTGTGGTTGTTCGGACCATTTACAGCGAAGCCAAAGCCCGCTACCGCCGCTGGGTGGAATCGAACCGGCAACGGGTTCATGGTGCCACGGCTGGGCAGGTTGGCTATGTCCACATCCCGGATATGGGGGCCAATGGCTATGCCGAATTCCACCGCAGCTATCTGGCGGAGGTCGATCGCGATGCGCTAATTGTGGATGTGCGTTACAACGGCGGCGGTCACGTCAGCCAGCTCATTCTCGAAAAGCTGGCCCGACGACGGATTGGATATGACCTTTCCCGCTGGAGTGGCCTCGATCCCTATCCGACAGATTCGGTTGCTGGTCCCATTGTTGCACTGACCAATGAACATGCGGGTAGCGACGGTGATATCTTTTGCCACAGCTTTAAGTTGATGCAGCTGGGGCCACTGATCGGCAAGCGCACGTGGGGTGGCGTTATTGGTATCTCGCCCCGCCACGCGCTGGTTGATGGCACCATCACCACCCAACCTGAATTCAGTTTTTGGTTTGCCGATGTTGGCTGGAGCATTGAAAATTATGGTGCCGAGCCAGATATTGAAGTTGATATCACTCCCCAGGATTATCGAGCAGGCACGGACCCACAGCTGGAACGCACCATTGCCGAAGTTTTGCGCCTGTTGGCTGACAACCCAACGCCCAAACCCGATCTCTCCACGCGACCGAGCCGGGCACTCCCCAAATTGCCTCCCCGTGCATAGATAGCTCCTGCTGCTGCCTCTTTTCACAGACCACCACACGCTGACAACTGTATCCCAACAGTAAGTCGTTACAATTGGCCGCATAGAAAGCTATGCGGCCAATTGTAAATGTTAATACAAAACAAATAGGATTCTAATCATATTCATATCTTTAGATGGTAAAATATAGATCTGCTCGAAACATGTTGCTTTCACCAAATCGTTTGCTATAGATATCGTTTGCTATAGGTATAGACAACAGTTGGACAATTTAATGACAGAACAGTGGCTGTTGTTTAGTCGGTGTTTTGAAACGAATCAAAATTTTAAGCTTTCTCAGCTGACAATGGGCTAGACAAGCCAGCAAAAGTGTGATTTAATAAAAAAACATGTTTTGCACAGGTTTTGAAAAGACTGTGCAAAACAACAAGTTGATAACACGTTTGATTCTGTGCCAACTCAAACGCAGCTCAGCATCATTTATTTGCGTGACTCAATTTGTGTGAGCTTCTTTTAAACCGTCGCAGCCTGAAACATTCGGCACTTATTTTCGTAATTTATTTCGTAGACTCTACTAATTATTGCACGTCAGTAGCACGACAATCACTGTACGAACCACTGTGCAAATTACTGTGCAAATTACTGTGCAATTGAAAGGAACAGGGACTCAACATGAATTTGAGTATGCACCCTTCTACGTATTCTCCGCTCCATACATCCGCAGCTAACCAGGGTTATCAAAATCTGGCACAGACGCTCACGATGATGCGCGACGAAGATCCGACCTTTGATCGCCTAATGCAGACACAGCAGTTCGAGCGAGGCCAATTAATCGCGACTTCTGATAATCTGTCACGGAACATGTACGTGCTCATGAGCGGCAAAGTTAACATTGTCTGCACCAACAATGAAGGGCGTCGATTGGTCATAGCCACGTTGGAGTCGGGAGCGGTTTTTGGTGAAGGCGCACTGGACAATGCCGATGATCCCAATGTGTTTGCCGAAGCTGCAAACTCGGTTGCCGTGTGGATTGTGCCAGCAGGCGAAGCCCGCAATCTCACCATGCAATATCCAATTTTGGGCTGGGGCATGCTACAGACCTATGGCTCGCGCCTATTGCAGGTCGAGAACAGTTTGGAGAATGTGGCCTACAAAAAACTGCCGGAGCGGCTGGCTGCATTGTTGTTGGATCTGGCCGATGAAGAGAGCGACTTGATCACCGGCGTCAGCCATCAAGCCTTGGCGGACCACCTGGGGACCTACCGCGAAACAGTCAGTGCCATTTTGCGTGATTTCAAGCGTCAGGAGTTGGTCGAGCTTGGCTATCGGCGAATTCAACTCATGGATGTAGATACCTTGCAGGATATTGGTGGCATCTGGGAGTGGTAAAAGCTACGTCATCTACGTTGGTCTGTTTCGCTGCCCCGGTTGCCATGGATGAGTTCGTACACTCATCCGTGGCACTGGTCGCACACTGCTGCCACAGTACACATCGGTTCCAGAGTAGCGTTGATTCAAACTGTGGCAGCTTCTCGGCAACAGTGTACTCATTGTGTGGCCATGGCCAGCGATCGCCCGTATTGTAGACGCAAAGATAACGATCTCCCTACATTGTAGGTAAAAGCGCCTAGATTATCTTTTTCTTCTTTGCGCACACTTGACTTTCCTTGGCCATTTTGTTATACTCATTGTACTGAAAAGACTTCCTCAGTATTTCTTGAGGGATTGAGTAGGTGCAGAGTCCACACAAAGTGCTGTCACCGCACTTTTGCAAAACAATTCCCTGAGATGCAAATCCCCATAGGAACTCGTCATTACAAAATTTTCATATCAAACGTCTGTATGTAAATATATTTTTTATGTGAATATATTTTTGAGGCGCTTGCCTGCAGAAAAAAGGCATTCAAGATAAAGTTAGTGTACACCCTCAGCGACGACACATAGATTTCAGGCACATAGTTTCAGGAAGCTGCCAAAGCCATTCATCTACCCCGTTCTCATGTTCATGGCCGGCTCAAGCACGGTTTTGTATGTTCATGCCGTTCCTCAACCAGTTCCTCGCTTGCTACGCAGAGGAAGTAACGACATTCCTAAAACATTTTCCGTGATGCTTTACTCTGTTTGAAGAGAGTGGCGTTTTCTCTCTATTGCCCAATTCGTTCAAACCCCAGTCGAAAATAGAGTCAGAGCGCTCTCGAGTCGGTCGGGGAGCTCGATTGCTCAGCAAATTTCTGGTAATCAATTTGCGTAGCGGGGAGAGGTATGTACGGTACATTCAGCTAGCAACCAGCACACTGCCTCTATTGCGAACCATTTGTGTCGGCTGATTGCGGTTGTCACTCGCTTTTGGTGCAGACACTTGTACTACGGTGCGGTTGGCTTGAAAACGGTAGGTTTCCCACTTGCCGGAACTACTGTTTTCAGACAGAGCCCACTTTAGGATATCTGGTGTACTGACATCCCGTGTACTGACAACTTTTGTACTATAATATGTGATTTCCCTATGCATGACTCACACCAGCCTGAAACGATGAATTCTTCACCCAAATAGCCTGTGGTGTTAATCGTACAACAGCTACCTGCAATTTACGCGTGGGTGGCTGCACGGTCTGGGGCTGTCACAATACCGATGTAAGATCTACGCCCATAAGAACTAGCCTGCTATCTTCCACACCAAGTCTTACCCATTCTAATATTCTGTAAATGTGGTGCGTATACCCTTACCACACCCATATTCTGTGCCCTCACAGCCACCAATGCCGTTGTATGGCGGCAGCGCGTCTGTCATGGGCGCAAGCAAGATGCTTGGATGGTAGAGCAGCATTATCAATACCCGCTGTTATAAATACCGCTGTATATAAATACTGCTGTGTAGAGCACTGTGGTCACACCACAAATTGCGTACATCAGCCGTGAGAGCAAGAGCAATGAAGGGGTTTGTTTGATGCAAAAAGTTACATGAAGTTACATGATTTGCCACTGGAGCGCAGGCAATGCGAGCGATACGATGATTATCCATTCTATAGAGTATCCCAATTACTATCCTGATTAACTACAAAGTCATACAGAAATGTACTTCGAACATACTTATATTGGATGCACTACAGTGCGGTTGGCTTGAAAACGGTAGGTTTCCCGCTTGCCGGAACCTCTGTTTTCAAACAGAGCCCACTTTAGATTATACGCTCATGTTAGCAAGGTGTGATGATTCGCAGACCTTTTCAGCAGTGGAACGAGCTATCGTGCGGTTGGCTTGAAAAGGGTAGATATCTTGGTTGTCTACCAAAGAAGTAGCAAGACCGTTTTTCAAACAGAGCTACTTTAAAATCGCGCTGCTGATACATGAGCCAATTACAAATGAACGCTGATGGCTGAATTCAGCCGTCACATCACAACTATCATTCCTGCACTGACTCGATCCGCAGCAGTTTATCTGCAAACAGTAACGCCAAATATCAGTTACGGGCATTCCCCACGGTATAATCAGCGATACATAACCTATCAGCACACTTGCCAACCGTTGCCACTGTAAAAGTCACTTTCTGAGATCCTTACGAGTTAATTTCCGCGTTCACATGTATGAACATGGACTCTGCCTGTTTAGAGGGTTCATTGAGTTTTTCATTGGCTGTATACAGAGAAATTCTCATTCTATAATCGATTGTAGAATGAAACTATTTTACTTATTTTTTGGGGCATTATTATGACGACATTAGAACTTGCAAGCATGAGCATTGCACAGCTGGAAGAGTTAAATTTAGAGGAATTGCGCGATCTGGCGCGTATGCATGAGGTTACGGGCTATACCCGGCTCAAGAAGTATGACCTGATCATGCGTCTCTTGCGTGCCAATGCAGAACACCAGGGCTACATCTTTGGTGGTGGTATTTTGGAAATTGTTCAGGATGGCATTGGCTTCCTGCGCAGTGACCATCTGCTGCCGGGGCCAGAGGATGTCTACGTTAGCCAAAGCCAAATTCGCCGCTTTGGACTACGCACCGGCGATCTCGTAATTGGCCAGGTGCGTCCGCCAAAGGACACGGAAAAGTATCACGGCTTGCTCAAGGTGGAGGCCGTCAACGGCCTTGATCCCGAAGAGGCCAAACGGCGCCCAATCTTCGAGAAGCTGACACCAATCTTTCCCAACGAACAGATCCTGTTGGAAACACGCCCCAACATTATCTCGACACGGATGATCGATCTGTTGGCACCAATTGGTCGGGGGCAGAGAGGTCTAATTGTCAGCCCGCCCAAGGCAGGGAAGACGACTGTCCTCAAACGGATCGCCAATGGGATTACCACCAACTACACGGATGTCCATCTCATGATTGTGCTGATCGGTGAGCGTCCGGAAGAGGTGACCGACATGGATCGCTCGGTGGAAGCAGAGGTGGTGAGCAGCACCTTTGACGAGCCGGTGCAGAATCACGTGCGCGTGGCCGAGATGGCGCTGGAACGAGCAAAGCGGCTGGTGGAAAGTGATAAGGATGTGATCATCCTGCTGGACAGCATCACCCGCCTCTCCCGTGCCTATAACCTGACAGTGCCACCCTCTGGGCGTACGCTCTCTGGTGGTATCGATCCCGCGGCACTCTACCCGCCCAAGCGCTTCTTTGGCGCCGCCCGCAACGTCGAAGAAGGGGGCAGCCTCACAGTGCTTGCCACCTGTTTGGTCGACACGGGCAGCCGCATGGATGATATGATTTACGAAGAGTTCAAAGGTACCGGGAACATGGAGTTGGTGCTCAGCCGCAAACTGGCCGAACGCCGCATCTTCCCCGCGTTCGATATCGAGCGCAGCGGTACCCGTGCCGAAGAAAAGTTGCTCGATTCCGAAACGCTGGCCAAGATCTACACACTGCGCCGCATGATCGATGCCATGGGTGGTGGACACGAAGCCATTCTTCCCATCATCGAACGCATGAGCCGTACCCGCGACAATCGCGAGTTCCTGGACACGTTGACGCGAAAATAGCGTTTCTCTAACAATCGCATGGCCAACAAAAATCCCGGCATTGGAACCAATGCCGGGATTTTCTTTCATCACTGCAAGCGAACGCTGCTTACAACGCCAATTTTACATGGCAAACGTATCGGTCCACGCCAGCCACACACTCTAGACCAGATGCTCGTCCAACAGGTGTGGTGCCGGCCCTGGGCGACTGACAATGACCCGTTGCACGTGGGACAATGCAGAAAGCCTTTCTCCCACAGCGGATACATCGGCCGCGTCACAGATCACATGCACATTGGCTCCCGCATCAATCGTAAAATAGGCCTGTAGCCCATCCTCTTCGCGCCATTGGCGCACCGCATGAATGATCTCCAGCGTGCCCGGCTGCCAATAGAAAAGACTGGGCGTGCTGGTCATCATCACCGCGTGCATGGCTAGCGCATCCTGTTCGATGATTGGCCCGAGACGGCCGAGATCGCGATTGGCAATGGCTTGCCGGGTCGCGCTTACCACATCATTTACATAGGCCACGCGCCCAGCATTCAGTGGACTCTCGCCAGCCAACTGATGACCGTCGGCGCTACTCACGGCCTTTTCCGCGCTGCTCACCACGGCCACCAGATCGTAAAGGGACCAGTGCTCAGCCGGATGTAACTGACGGGCCACGCTGGTTGTATCATCGTGCCCCCGCTCCCACTCGACGAAGCCGCCAAAGAGGCTGCGGCTGGCCGATCCACTCGCCAACCGGGCAATGGCCGATAGCCGCTCCGGGGCAAGATTCAACCCCAACGCGTTGATGCCAGCCACGGTCAGGGCGGCAAAACCGCTGGCCGAGCTGGCAATACCCGATGCCATCGGAAAGTTGTTGCGGCTGACCACACGGGCGCGTTGCGTTGTGTCGGCAAGCTGGCGCAGCCGATCCAGATGTGCAACCACACGCGCGGCCCTACGTTCATCGAGCAGAAGACCATCCAATTCAATCTGATCGGCCGCGGCCGACGCAGTGGCAGGCAACCATTCCACCGTCGTGGTGGTGTGGGCGTCGGCCAATGTCATGCTGATCGAATTGGTCTGGGGCAAATTGAGCGCTGGATCATCAACCCCCCAATATTTGAGAAAGGCAATGTTGCTGCCGGCACGCACGGTGGCTTTTCCGGCAGCGTGCTCTCCCGCGCTCCTCATAAGCCGCGGTCGACCCATTCTTCAAAGCGGCGAATTAGATCATCCAACAATTCGTCGTGTGCTCTAAAGGTGACGGCAACGCCATCATCGATGGGATCAATGGTCGCTTTCCAGCCGATGCCTTCCACCACCTTTAGCTTTTCATCAACGCCACCACCAAGCCGCTTCAGATAACCTTCCGCCTCGGCCGGTGTCACGCCGGTAAATTCCATCGTCTCTGCTTCGTACTCATCTTCGCTTTGATACTCGTTGTAACGACCATCGCGATCGTCGCCAAACGAGGATGTGCTAATTGGCATCGGTTGCTCCATCTTCTATTGCCGCATTGTCGAGCGCAGCGCAGCTCGCTCCTGCAATGTCAGCCATTGTGCCGAAGTTGCTCCCCGGTTGCCTTCTCGGCGCGTGGTAGCGTTAATTTTGCCAATCGCGCTCGTGTAGAGATGGTAGGCAGCAACTTGCGTTATTTACGATTCGTTGGAACAGAGTATACCACAGGTGTCATCTGCACGCATGCGCCCTGCGTGCGTTGCTGGCATACGCTGCTCGCCAACTAGGGTGCGTCCCATTTTCGGGGACGTACAGAAGGGGAGCAGATTGAGCGTCCGATCTAGGCCCCCAATGGGGTACGCACCCCAATAACTAGATCGCGTTGACATTGGGGAAAAGCGCCAGTCAATCGGGCTGCTAACGGTGAGCAGCGGGTTTACCCCCACGAATTTGCAATGTCAACGGAACCTACAGTGCGGTTGGCTTGAAAACGGTAGCTTTCCCGCTTGCCGGAACCTCTGTTTTCAAACAGAGCCCACTTTAGTACAGTATGTCAATTCCACCGCAGTACATCAGGCCATACAACTCGAGTGAAGAGGCAACAGTAAGTGTGGCCTGACGTGCGCCGGGATGCACTACGGAACCAAGCGCCCCATATCCCGTGGAAAGAGTGTTGTTTCACGCAAGTTGTTGGCCCCCGTTAACTGCATGAGCAGCCGCTCCAGCCCAATGGCAAAGCCACCGTGGGGCGGCATCCCATAGCGAAAGGTTTCGAGGTAGCTGGCAAATGGCTCGGGCGCAAGCTGATGCGCGGCCAGTGCAGCCAGATAATCTGCATGACGGTGCAGCCGTTGACCACCGGTCACCAACTCCATGCCCCGGAAGAGCAGATCAAAAGAGTTGGAGTAAGCTGGCCGTTCTGGGTCGGCGTGGGTATAAAAGGGCCGTTTGCTCATTGGATAGCCGGTGACAAAGAGAAAGTCACTGCCGTGCTCGGTCTTGGCCCATTCGCCCAACCATCGTTCTTCCTGTGGCGACAAGTCTGGTTCATTGCGTTCATCAACACCGTGCAGTTGCAAGACCAACGCTTTGGCCTCTGTAAAGTGAAGCTGGGGAACCTGCGCAGGCAGCGTGGGCAATGTCGCCCCCACCAGCGCCAACTCAGCCGCACAGTTGCTCTCTAGATTGGCAAAGATGTGGGCAAGTACATTGCGCAACATCGCCATTACGGTCAGGTGATCGTCGATAAAGCCAAACTCCACATCCATACTCACATATTCGCTGAGGTGGCGCGCGGTGGCGTGCGGCTCGGCCCGAAAGACTGGCCCCACCTCAAAGACCCGTTCAAAGACACCCACCATGATCTGTTTGTAAAACTGAGGACTTTGCGCCAGATAAGCGGTGTCGCCAAAGTAATCGACGGCAAAGACATTGGCCCCACTTTCGGTGGCCGACGCCACAAATTTGGGTGTCTGAATTTCGGTAAAGTTCGCGTTGGTCAGAACCTCGCGAAACGCGGCCATTACCTGGGCCGAGAGCCGAAACATTGCGCGCCGTGCCGGGTGGCGGTTGGTCACCACGGCATGGTCGAGCAAGACGGGCAACTGGGCCTTGATCTGCCGCTTGTTGATGAGCACTGGCAACGCCTCGGCAACCGGCGTCAGCACCTCAATTCGCGGCGCGTGCAGCTCGATCCCGGTTGGAGCCTGCGCTGATTCCACCACCAGCCCTTCCAGTGCGAACACCGTTTCGGGCTGGAGTTCCCGCGCCGTCAGCGGAGCGAGGTCAGCTTCATCTTCGGTGACCGCCTGCACCGTTCCCCAGCCATCGCGCAGCACAACAAAATTCACGCCGCCCAAGAGCCGCAATGTGTGTAGCCATCCCTGCAAACGTACCCGCTGCCCCACGTGGGCCGCCAATTCTACTGTCCGTACACGTTCCATCGCTCATTCCCTACCTTTCGTCAGCAACTGTTCATTATCTACAGTTCACGATTCACAGTTCACGATTCACAGTTTACAATTTACGATTTACTGTTTGGAATGGACGAAAGCCTGTGAACCCGAAAATTTGCCAATACAAAAAGCCCCCGTCCACAGGAGGACGAGGGCTCTACATGGTCATGTAGGGAAAGCCACACGTGGTGCCACCACCTTTTGCGCAACCGTCGCCGGCCACGCCTCTGTCGGTTCGTCTGGAATCAATCCAGATTAAACCGCTGCGCGCTATCGGGCGCAACCCGGACACAACTACTAGTGGCTGCCATAATGTTACAGATAACAGACCACGTTCCCTGGCCAGCTCAAGGGTGTCACAGACTCGGGGCCGATGACCATCTTCACAGCAAATCAGATGGCTCTCTGACATCGGACGGGCCAAGCTGCTTGTCCCCATCAACGCTTGGTATAATAAAATTGCGCTAAGGGTAGCACACTGCCATCTCAATGTCAAGAGATGGACAAAAAATCTCCCCTATAACGGGAGACCAAGTGTCAACAGATAGGAGCGACTACATAGGAGCGGCTACATAGGAGCAACTAAAGTGGGCTCTGTTTGAAAACAGTAGTTCCGATAAGCGGGAAACCTACCGTTTGCAAGCCAACCATTCCGCTTTTTCAAGTCGCAGCGCCCATTCGCCACGAGCTGGAGTCACCACCCACGCTCCAGATCAATGAACGGATCAATGAGCTGTGCTCGCCCGGCGAATCGCGCTTTCCGGTTCATCCCCACCTGCGAGCCGCAGTTCGCGATTTGACAGACTTCGTTCAGCCGCTGACGCCGTGAGCTGGTTAATATTGGCCCAGCAGCCCCCGTTGTCTGGCGAGTCGTTCCACATAGGCAAAGACGAGCAACCCAACCGCCAGATAGAGAGCTGAGTTGATCAACAGTTGCGGGAGTGCGCCCGTTTGCCAGAGCATGCCAAGTGACAGATCATCAAAAATTATCTGACGCAACACAATAATGCCTTGGGTCGTTGGCAGCGTACGGGCGAACCGTTCCAGCCAGCCGGGGAAGTGTTCCACGGGTAGGAAAGCCCCGTTGAGAAAGAGCAACATGTTCTGGATCATGTTGGCGAGGGGGCCAATCTGCTTGAAGAGCAGCGCAGCACCGCCCACCACAAAGCCGAAGCCGTAAACCCCCAACAACATGACGACGAAGATTGGAATGCTGCTCCAACGCCACGGAAACTCAATCGACAAAAAGGTGATCAAGGGCAACATGACCAACAGCACCGTCACGGTAGTCACGCTAAAGCTGGCCAAGGTGCGGCCAAATTGCACCACACTCGGTGGCACGGGACTCATGTACCACTGTTCCAGCGTCCCTTGTTGGGCTTCCTCGCGCAGCCCATGGGCCATGGTGCCAATGGCAACGGTGGCATAGAGCCAAACAACGTAGCCCAGCAACGACGGGCCGAGCTGATCTGTAACCAACTCGCCACTGCCCACGAAAAACGTAATACCCAGAAAGAGGAACATGAGCATGAACGATTCCATCACGAGATTAAAGCGATAGCTCCACTGGATCAACAGACCTTTGTAGACTTCATTGAGAATCACCGCGAGCCAGAGCGGGGGGCCAAGGCGATTGAGCAGACGAGTGTCGGCATCGGTTGTCGCGGCTGGGGTAGCTCGGTTCTCGGTCCCGATTTCACTGCTCACGACCTCACTTTTTGCAACTACACTCTTCATGCGGCTCTCTCCTCATGTTGTTGGGTGAGCTGAATAAAGACATCTTCCAGCGTCGGTTGTGCCCGCTTTACCGCAAGCAATGTGGCACCACAACCATGCAACTTATCCAGCAGCTGGTAAAGTTCCTTGGCTTCTGCCATCTGGCCGGTCAACTGCGTGTGGCCATCTCTGTGGTGCAGCACAAAATCGGTCAGTGGTGGTTCCGTTATGCCAATCGCTGCGTGATCCCAGTGGCCCGCCACCTGCACTTCGTAATGCTCCTGGCGAAACAGATCCAGCAGCGCCGCGGTCGGTTCATCGGCCACAGTCTGCCCCTGGCGAATAATCACCACCCGCTCACAGAGTTCCTCGGCCATGTCGAGTTGATGGGTTGTCAGCACAATTGTTTTGCCCTGGCTGTGTGCCAACTGCTTCACCCATTCCTTTACCGTGCGCGCGGCGTGGACATCAAGGCCCAACGTCGGTTCATCGAGCAGCACAATCGGCGGGTCGGCGATCAGGGCACAGGCAATCGCCACCTTCTGCTGCATCCCGCGCGAGAACTCCTTTACCTCATCACCGCGCCGCTCCCACAGATCGAGATCTTTCAACAATGCTTCGGCCCGTTGACGCAGCGCGTGACCAAACACCCCCTTCAACCGGCCAAAATAGAGTAAATTCTGCCATGCCGATAGCCGCCAATAGATATTGCGCGTTCCCTCTAGCACAGCACCAACCTGCTGCATGGCCATGCGCCGCTGGTGACGCACGTCAAAGCCATTGAGCGTAACCTGTCCAGACGTCGGCTCGACCAGCCCACAGATCATCTTGATCGTTGTCGTCTTGCCCGCGCCGTTGGGGCCGAGCAGACCAATGACTTGGCCGGCGGGAATGGTGAGGTCCACCGCGGCCACGGCGTGCAGGGGCGCTCTGCCTCGTTTGGCATAGATCTTGGTAAGTTGGGCAAGTTTGATTGCGGTTGACATGGAGGCTCCTGCGCTGTGCACGCGGTCGGTACCAAATTGATTTAGTTGCCGATGAAGTCAGTGGCCAGTGAATGGAGAATAATACGCACGACCCGCCGAAAGGTTGCGATCGGATCAAATTCGTCGATCAACATTCTGCGATTGCTGATTGCAGCGCTCTCGGCAAAAAACAGTACGCAATTATAAACAATTATAAGCACTGGACGTACGCAACTTGTCGGGAAGAGCCAGCAAGCGCGCGACCTGCTCCCACTGGTACGCTCTGCTCGGCGCGTAAATCATGAAAAATAGCAGAATAGAACCGTAGACGATCGAGCATCGGTGCGTAAGATTCACCAAATCGCCGATGCCATCAGAGGCGTCACAGAGGCCGGACCCGCGGAAAAGAGCATTGGCGTTCGAATGTCCGCGCGGTATACTAATCGAGAAATCATGGTAACGTTGTCCAATGGTGGAATCAGCGTTAGAGAACGCTGGAGGTGCGCATTCTCTCATGCATACACCGCACGGTGCAAGGTCTATCTGGTTTCTCAATTAGGTTATTATCATTCACCATTCCCAAGGAAGGCTCCCCAATGACAGAGACCAAACTACGTGTCGGTATTCTCGGCTGTGGCGGCATGAGTCGCAACCATATCAACGGCTATCTCATCAGCGGGCGCTATGAGATTGTGGCACTCGCCGACCTCAACGAGAGCGCAATGGCAGACAAGGATGAACAGTTTTCGCTCTCGACAAAACACTACACCGATGCTCGCGAAATGCTCGACCGGGAAAATCTCGATGTCGTCTCGATCTGCACCTGGCACGGTGGCCACGCACCGTGGACAATTGCCGCCGCGGCCTATCAGCCCAAGGCGATCCTCTGTGAAAAGCCAATGGCAGATACCCTGGGCGCGGCGGAACAGATGCTCGTAGCCTGTCGGCGCAATGGCGTCAAGCTGGCGATTGCCCACCAACGTCGCTTTCTCCCCGCCTACACGCTGGCCAAACAGCTCATTGCCGACGGCGCATTGGGCAAGGTCGAGCTGATCCAAAGCTTTGGCGGCGACGGACTGCCCAACTACAGTTCGCACCAGACTGACATGTATCGCTACCTGCTCAGCGACGACGAGTGCACCTGGGTAATGGGCAACATTGAACGCAAGACTGACATGTACGAGCGCAACACACGCATTGAGGATTGCGCCATGGCTGTCTTTCAATTTCAGAGCGGGCCGCGCGCGCTCATCCTCAGCGATCTGATTCCCAACCATTACCAAGGGGCCAAAATCTTTGGCAGCGAGGGCATGATCGATATGACCACCGAGCAGCTCATGCTCATGAATGCCGACACCGGTGGCAAGTGGCAAGTGCATGAACCAGATGGCAAATTTTGTACCCTCAAGGAGACGGGCAAGCGGTTCGAATGGGATGAAGGCGCAGCGGGCCAGGCGGACGAATTAGCCGATTGGATCGAAGGCAAGATCGAAACGCATCGTGGCGCGGCCGAAAACGGCTACAAGGCGCTACAGATGATCCACGCAGTCTACGAATCGGCGCGCATGCATGAAAAGGTGGTCATGCCCGTGCGCACTCGCGTCAATCCACTCGACATCATGGTCGAGTCCGGCCACCTGACACCCGAACGTCCCGGGCGCTACGACATCCGTGCCTTCCTGCTGCGCGGCGAGCGCATGTCGAGCGATGCGGATCAGGCGGGAACCCCGAAAGACAGTTGACAACGGTCTGCCAATCGTCAATAATTATTGGAGAGATGTTGTCAATTGTTTACAACGCGTCTATCGCAACTAGATTACTACTGGACGTACGCAACTCGTCGAGAAGAGCCAGCAAGCGCGTGGCCTGCTCTCCACCGGTACACTCTTCTCGGTGCATGAGAGATGCAATAGTCTGTCCTGAAATTTTCTGTATCGTCGTAACCGGCTCGAGGTGGTCTACAGACCAGAACCGAATTTCAGGCCAGGCTCTAAAATTTACACTGTACTGAGTCTATCTCAACCGTCCCAAGTCAGGAGGCACCCAATGGCATTTCTGAGTGAAGAACAAGTCGAACAATTTGAGCGTGATGGCTATCTGGTTGTGGAGAATCTCTTTGATCCCGCCACCGCGATCGAGCCAGTAATCGCGGAATATCACGGCGTCCTCGATCGGTTGGCAGAAGAGCTCTATTTGGCCGGGGAGACCACCTCAACCTATGCCGAGCTGCCCTTTAGCGAACGTCTGATTGAAATCTGCAAAGAGAGCGGCAGGGTTCACGCCCAATATTTTGACTTTTCGCTGCCCAAGGGTAACGTAAAGCCAGATACCCCATTTTGGGCTGGTCCCGCGGTCTTTCGCATGTTGCGCAATGAGCAACTGCTCGATGCCGTGGAATCGCTGATTGGGCCGGAGGTCTACTCCAATCCGGTGCAACATGTGCGGCTGAAGCCACCGGAATCGATCTGCCCCAAGCGCGAAGATGGACGCGTCCAACTCGGCAAGACCCCCGTCCACCAAGACAACGGCGTGGTAACCCCCGATGCCGACGAAACCGAGATGCTCACCGTCTGGTTTCCACTCTGGGATACCACTGTAAAAAATGGTTGTCTCTGCGTCTGGCCCGGCAGCCACAAGCATGGCTTGCTCGACCATTGTCCGACACCGACGGGGTTGCGTGTGCCCGGCAAATTGCTCTCTGGAAAAGCGGTTTCACTGCCCATGAAACAGGGCAGCGCACTCTTCATGCACCGCCGGACGCTCCATGCATCGCATGCCAACCACAGCGACGCCATTCGCTGGAGCTTTGATCTGCGCTACAATCCAATTGGTCAACCAACGGGGCGGGATATGTTCCCCGGCTTCGTGGCCCGCAGCCGTCAACAGCCAGAGAGCGAGCTACACGAACCCCAACAGTGGCACCAGCTCTGGGAAGACACGCGTGATCGTCTCGCCGCCTATGATCCCGGTTCATTTGATCGCTGGCACGCCGATAGTTTGGCCTGTGCCTAGCACAGTGTGGCGTAAATACCACCGCAGGTAATCGGGCCATACAATCTGAGTGCAAACGGCAAAACGAGTGTGGCCTGATTGCCTGCCGGGATCTACTACAGTGCGGTTGGCTTGGAAACGGTAGGTTTCCCGCTTGCCGGAACTACTCTTTTCAAACAGAGCCCACTTTAGGATCCACCGTGAGATCCGTCGGGACTTCCCGTGATCCTGCTAATTCTTTCCGGTGGACGTAGAAAATAAGGCAGCATCACGTTTGCCGCCCCCGCGTAGCAGGGTTGACCGCGCCTGTTGTTGGGCTGCTTTATTGGCTCTGACAACAGGCGTTTTTGTCAATCCTGAGAAACCCAGTTCATTATGTCCACTGCCACACCCAATCCCGCCAACCCACTGTCGACCGATGCAAGTGCGTTGGGTGATCTGCCCCAACGTGCCGTGGGCCTGGCCGAGCGGTTGTTGAGCGCGGCCCAAGCCACGCAGACCGAATCCGAACGTGAACAGGCTGAAAAGATGGCGCGCATGATGGACGATCCACAAGGCAAGGCACTGACCATTGCCCTGGCCGATCAAGCTTTCCGCAGCCATCGACCCGCTCGCGTGGCCGATCAACTGCGCCACCTGCTCGAACGCTACGGTGCGCCCGGTTACATGGAATGGTGGGAACGCAGCGCCCTCAACCTGGGTGGTGTGCTGGCCCACTATCTGCCCAGCATGGTTGTGCCACCGCTCGTCGCGCGCCTGCGTCAAGAGACCCGCACCGTCATCCTGCCCGGCGAGGAAGCCGAACTGCGCCGCTATCTGCAAAAGCGGCGCCAAAGTGGTACGCGCCTGAACCTGAACCAACTCGGCGAGGCAATTCTGGGTGAAGGCGAAGCCAAACGGCGGCTAGCGGCCTATTTGCAGCTGTTGGCGCGCGAGGATGTCGAATATATCTCGGTCAAGGTCTCATCGGTCGTCAGCCAGATCAATCTCGTTGCTTTTGATGCCACCGTGGAACTCGTCAAGGAACGACTGCGCACCCTCTATCGCCAAGCGCTTGCCCATCACTACACCCACCCCGACGGCACACAGACACCCAAATTCATCAACCTGGATATGGAGGAGTACCGCGATTTGCATCTGACAATGGCAGCCTTTTGCCAGGTGCTCGATGAACCAGAATTTTTACCATTGCGGGCTGGCATCGTGTTGCAAGCCTATCTACCCGATGCCTTTCCGGCGCAACAGCGCTTAACCCGCTGGGCACTGAACCGGGTGGAACGCGGTGGTGCCCCCATCAAGATTCGCATTGTCAAGGGTGCCAACTTGGCCATGGAGCGGGTTGAAGCGGCGCTGCACGGCTGGGAACAAGCGCCCTACCCGCGTAAGCTCTATGTCGATGCCAATTTCAAACGCATGGTCGAATATGGCTGTCGTCCTGGGCACGTCCCCGCCGTGAACCTGGGGATTGCCAGCCACAATCTATTTGACGTTGCCTTTGCCCTGCTCCTGCGCGAGGAGCGGAATGTGGCCGCGGGCGTAACGTTTGAAATGCTGGAAGGCATGGCGAACCATCAAGCACGCGCCGTGCAAGAGGCCGCGGCGGGTCTTTTGCTCTATGCACCGGTCGTCAAAGCCGAAGATTTTCACAGTGCCATTGCCTATCTCGTACGCCGGCTTGACGAGAACACAGCACCGGAAAACTTTCTCCACGACCTCTTTGGACTGAAGCCGGGCAGCAACGCCTGGAACCGCCAGCGCGATCGCTTTCTCGCCGCCTGCACCCAAATGGCCACGGTGAGCGCCGAACCACGGCGCATACAGGATCGAGGTCAGGAGCAGCCCCTTGCCCCGCTGGAACAACCATTTGTCAACACACCCGACACAGACGTTTCATTGCCAGCCAATGTTACGTGGATCAAAGGGATTTTTGCCGATTGGCAAGCGGTGACCATCGACGACATCCCGCTCCAGATCAACGGTGAATTCGTTGCCGGTGCGACACAAGGGGCAGGAGACGATCCCTCGCGCCCCAAGCAGATCGCCTATCATTATGCGCAAGCCAATCAGACACAGATTGATCGAGCACTGCAGACAGCCACTGATGCCCAGGTCGATTGGAATGCCCGTGGCACCGCGGAACGCCGCTCGCTCTTGCTCGAAGTCTCTGCCCAACTGGCTCGCCAGCGTGGTGGTCTGATTGGCGCCATGCTTGTGGATGCCGCCAAGATTGTGAGCGAGGCTGACGCCGAAGTTTCCGAAGCAGTGGATTTTGCCCGCTACTATGCCCACGCGCTTGACTTCTCCGCACAGCTGCCAGATTGCCGCGGGCGCGGGTTGGGCGTGGTGGTGGTGACACCGCCGTGGAATTTCCCGCTGGCGATCCCCGCGGGTGGCGTGCTTGCCGCGTTGATGGCAGGCAACAGCGTGATCCTCAAACCCGCTCCAGAAACAGTGTTGGTCAGTTGGCATTTGGTGCAGGCACTCTGGACCGCGGGCATTCCCAAGGCGGTGCTGCAATTTGTGCCCTGTCCCGATAATGAAGTCGGGCAGGCTCTGGTCACCGACGAGCGTGTGGCCGCGGTGATTTTGACCGGTAGTATCGAGACGGCGCGCCGCTTCCTGGGCTGGAAACCAACGTTGCGTCTCTTTGCCGAAACCAGCGGCAAAAACAGTCTGGTCATTACGCCCCTTGCGGACCAGGATCAGGCGATTAAGGATCTGGTGCGTTCAGCCTTTGGGCACAATGGCCAGAAATGTTCAGCGGCAAGTCTAGCCATCTGTCTGGCCGAGGTTTATGATGATCCGGTCTTTCGTCGCCAATTGCGCGATGCCGCGGCTAGCCTGCTGGTCGATTCGGCCTGGAACCCCGCGGCCATGATTACGCCGCTGACCCAGCCACCGAGCGATAAATTGCAGCGTGCGCTCACCACGCTGGATGAGGGCGAAGAGTGGCTGTTGGAACCGCGACAGCACCCAGAAAATCCCCAGCTGTGGTCGCCGGGCATCAAATTGGGTGTGCAGCCAGGTTCCTTCTTTCACCAAAACGAATGCTTTGGGCCCGTGCTGGGCCTGATGCGCGCCACCACGTTGGATGAAGCCATTGCCCTTGCCAATGCCGTGCCCCATGGCTTAACGGGCGGCATTCACACGCTCGATGACCGGGAGAGAAGCTATTGGAAAGAGCGGGTGCAGATCGGCAACGCCTATATCAATCGCCACATTACCGGGGCCATTGTGCAGCGCCAGCCATTTGGGGGTTGGAAAGCCTCGGTGGTGGGGCCGGGGGCCAAGGCTGGAGGCCCCAACTATGTGCCACAACTGATGCACTGGGAGCAAAGTGGCCTGCCGACCGAACAGGCAGATCTATCATCGGCACTGATTCTGTTGCTCGCCCGCTGCCGTGCTCTGCTCGATGATGCGGCAGCACGGGAACAGTTACAGCGGGCCGCGGACAGCTATCAATGGTCTTGGCAGAGCCATTTTAGCCAAGCTCATGATCCCAGCCATCTGTTGGGGGAATCCAACAGGCTGCGCTATCGGCCCTGTCGCGGTCTGTTGGTGCGAATTACAGCGTCGGATTCGTCGCTGGCTGTGGCCCAGATATTGCTGGCGATTCGCACAACCGGGCAACGGCTGACCGTTAGCGTGGCCCCAGCAGCCATTGCCCGTTGGCAGTGGCTGGCAGCAGAAGAGTGGCTGGCGGTAGTGGAAGAAGATGACCGTGGATTGGCCGCGCGTCTCGCCAGCACCCAGGGCTATGATCGCCTGCGCGTGCAAAGAGCCCTAACATCAGAGGGGTTACAGGCTGCACATGGCAAGAATGTGGCAGTGATCGATGCTCCGGCAATGGCCAATGGCCGGCTCGAGTTGCGCTGGTATCTGCGCGAACAGGCAATCTCACAGACCCTGCATCGCTATGGCAATCTGTTGCACGAATAGGAGAGGACGCGTGCATCTGCTCGGGCGCCGATAGAGCTTACCTTGCGAAGGCGTCTGTTTCAGTGGGAATAACGCTCCCTGGTTGAAGAGCACCTCTATTTTTGTCCAATCACAAAACCAAATGCAGACAAGCGAAAACAGAATGAGGAATGGGAACGAGGAAATTGTATGACCAAGATTCGTATGGCACAGATTGGTACCGGTCACGGCCATGCCGAGGGCAAATACCGGGCAATGGTGAAGAACCCAGATGTAGAAGTGACGGGTCTCTTTGAACCCAATCGCGAGCGGCGCGCACAGTTGCAGCAATCAGACTCTGCCTTTAGCGACGCTCGCTGGTACGACAGCGCTGATGAGTTGCTGGGCGACGAGTCGGTTGTTGCGGTGGCGTCGGAGGGATGGAACCACGAAAGTCTTGCACAGACTGCTGCCATCGTTGAAGCTGGCAAACACGTCTGGTATGACAAACCGGCGGGCGACAACTGGGCACAGTGGCAACAGGTAGTTGCCAAAGCTGAAGAACAGAGTCTGCTGATTCAGATGGGCTACATGTTCCGCTACCACCACGGTTTTCGCCAGATCGCGGCATGGACGAAAGCTGGGCTATTGGGCGACATCTATTCGGTGCGCGCCCACATGTCGACCAATCTCAGCCCGGCACAGCGCGAGGTCATCAGTGTCCACCACGGCGGCATCTTCTTTGATCTGGGCGGCCACATGCTCGATCAGGTGGTCTGGCTCATGGGACGGCCAACCAAGGTGACGGCATTTTTGCGCAACGACACGGGCATCGTGCCAACGTTTCACGACAACACGTTGGGTGTCTTTGAATTTGAAAAGGGACTGGCTTTTGTCGATATCTCGGCGATGGAGCCGCGGCCAATGGCCCGCCGCTTTGAAGTCTATGGCAGCCGGGGCAGCGCCATTATTGTCGATCCCTTTGAACCAGCGCGGGCGCTACGGCTTTGCCTGGAGGAAAGCAGCGACGGGTTTGACAAGGGAGTACACATGATCGAGCTGCCGGCACAGTCGCGGCAAGAGATGTATGAGGAAGAATTGAGCGCATTCGTGGCTACCCTGCGTGGTGAACAACCCCCCGACCGCCCGCTCTCTCACGAGTTACTGGTACAAGAGACGCTGATGCGAGCCACCAGTGGGGCATAGACGCGTCGCCGCGATTCTTTCCCCCAACCATCATTACTTCACCCAAATTGCAGAAAGAGGAACCAATGACGAAAATTCCCTTGGCCATTGTTGGCTGTGGCGGCATGGGCCATCGCCACATGTATGGCTTGGCCGAACTCTATCGGGCAGGACTCTCCCCCTTTGAGCTGGTGGGGGCCTGCGATCCCGTTGCCGAAAACGCCGAATCGCTAGCGGATCAGGCGGCGGAACACTTTGGCACGCGCCCGACCGTAGTCGAGAAGATGGATGAATTGCCACCACTGGGTGTGCAGGCCGTTGACATTACCACCACTCCACGCTTTCACCATTCACTGGTTACGCAAGCAGTGCATCACGGCTTTCACGCCATGTGTGAAAAGCCGGTGGGATTGACGGTCAAGGCATCGAACCTCATGCGCAAGGCCGCGGCCGACAAAGGCCTCGTCATGAGCGTTGCCGAAAATTACCGGCGCGATCCCGTCAATCGGTTGGCCAAGGCACTGCTCGATGAGGGCATCATCGGTGATCCCCGCTTCATGCTGCACTCGACCGTCAGCGCCGGTGGAAATCAGATGCTCATCTCGGTCTGGCGGCACCAGAAAGACCAGAGTGGTGTATTGTTGGATGTCGGTGTCCACTTTGCCGATATCATGGAGTACTTTCTGGGACCCATTACGAGCGTCTATGCACAGACCCGCCTCTATGAGAAAATGCGCCACAATCCCGCGGGCGCGGGCGAGACGCCTCAATCTTCGCCCAACCCGATCTACGCCAAGTTTCAGCGCCAAATGCCCGCAGATTTTGAAGCGACCGCGGAAGATGCGACGTACGCCACCATCAATTTTGCCAACGGTGCCGTTGGACAATACCTTGAAAATCACGCCGGCCACGGCAAAGGTTTTTGGACACGCGAAATCCACGGCTCCCTCGGCTCAATGGACATGCCCAACGACCGCAGCGGCAACCATTTGACCCTGCATCGGCGCGGCCATGAAACGATTGACGATGGCGCGATCCTCGATTTGGTGCCCGATTTTCACTTGGATGAAGCGACGGCAACGCTCTTTGGTGGCGATCGCCTCTGGCGCTATAATTTCACCTTTGAAGAGACCGATCGCAAGCTGATTGCCGTGGAGTATGCTGATTTTGGTCTGGGCATTCAAGGTGAGCGCCCCGTGGAAGTTGATCTCTACCAAGGCACGCGGTCAGTCGCCGTCTCCTATTCCATGTTGGAATCGGGCGTGGCTGGCCGGCTGGTCACGCTGGATGAAGTGCTCAACGAAGAGTTGGACGACTACCAGCGCGAGATCAACGACAGCCTGGATATCTAATCTAACACGGCTAGCTCGTGCGACGCTGGCTCGAGGTGACTGGCACAAGATCGGCTGCCTCGAGCCTGGCTACACCAGCTCGGCTAGCGTGCGAATCGTTGCCAGATCGGTGGTCATCAGGTTGAGCGTGGTGATGGGGGCGGCGCGCCAGAGCGCGAGGCGTTCGGCAATCCGCTCCTTGGGGCCACAGAGCGCAATGTCATCGACGAGGGCATCGGGAACAGCCCCAACCGCCTGCTCTTTTTGGCCCTGGAGATAGTGATGTTGGATCTCCGCGGCGGCATCGCCATAGCCATAGCGGTTGACGAGGTCGAAGTAGAAGTTTTTGCCTTTGGCCCCCATACCGCCGATGTAGAGAGCCAGCTGTGGTTTGATGGCATTGCGACACGCCGCGACATCGGTGCCCATGGCCACCGGCACCGAGGGTGCGATGTCGAATGTGGCGGCGCTTTTGGTGCGCTTATTTTCGCTGTTCGCCTTGGCAAAACCAGCGTCAACGTGGGCAGCAAAGACGGCGTCGTAGTGGGCCGGGGCAAAGAAGATTGGCAGCCAACCATCGGCCAGTTCTGCCGCCAGCTGAATGTTTTTGGGCCCAATGGCAGCGAGATAGATGGGCAGATCCGCGCGGCCATGGATGATGCTTTTGAGCGGCTTGCCAAGGCCGGTCGCATCTGGCCCCTGGTAGGGAATCTGGTAGTGATTGCCTTGGTGGCGCAGCGGTTCGCGACGGGCAAAGATTGTCCGCAAAATGGTGATATATTCACGGGTTTTGCCCAACGGCTTACCATAGGGCTGCCCGTGCCACCCCTCCACCACCTGTGGCCCCGACAGCCCCAAGCCCAGCAACATGCGCCCGCCCGAGAGTTGATCGAGCGTGATGGCACTCATGGCGGTCATGGCCGGTGTGCGCGCAGGCATCTGCATGATCGCTGTGCCCAGATGGATCTGTTGCGTTAGCGCGCCCAGCCAGGCCAGCGGAGTGACCGCGTCTGAGCCATATGCCTCTGCCGTCCACACCGCGTAATAGCCCAGTTGATCCGCGGCTTGAACGGCCTCCACCGGCAGGGCAATCTTTGCCCCCGCATAGCCCACCATCAATCCCAAACGTAGCTTGTTTGCCATCGGATATTCTTCCTCTTCTCCGCGTCTGCACATATCTGCGCCTGCACATGATCAAGATGCCGTGTCTTTGCCGCTCTTGGCTGGCAATTACCGTCGTTCGCCGATCAACGCCGGGCCTGGGTCGATACCCGCTCAGTTCACGGTTATTCGGCCAGTTCCATCCACCGCTCCAGGATCTCCTCCAGCGTTGCGTCCAGTGTTGTCGCCTTTTCGCTCAATTGCTGCAAGCGCACGTAATCCTCCCCACATTGGCTCATTGCATCGACCGTTGCCGCCTTGTCACGCTCCAGCGCTTCAATCTTTGCTTCCAATGCTTCCAGTTCACGCGCATCTTTCCAGCTCAATTTGGGCTTGGCGGCTGTTGGCTTTGCGATTTTTGCTGGTGTTACGACTTTCTTTGGCTTGGACACAGCGGGGGCGGCAGCTTCGGCACGCAGGCGAACAAAGGTGCTGTAGGGCGTTGGATAGCGCGGGCCAAGCTTGCCTGCTTCCACGGGAATCAGAAAATCGACCGTGCTATCCAAAAATGCACGGTCGTGGCTCACAACGAGTAGACAACCCTGGAAATATTCCAGAAAGTTTTCCAGGACGCCCAAGGTCTGAATATCAAGATCATTGGTTGGCTCATCGAGGATCAGCACATTGGGCTGGTGAATCAAAGTACGCAGCAGATAGAGGCGACGGCGCTCGCCACCGCTCAGGCTGCCAATGCGGCCATATTGCATCTTGCGCGGAAAGAGAAACCACTCGAGCATGTGTGCGGCTTCCACGCGCTCCCCATCTTTGGTGCGGATCAATGGCGCTTCATTTTCAACAAACTCAATCAGGCGCATCTGTTCATCGAGATCAGCGTCGTGCTGATCGTAGTAGCCGATCTCTACCGTCTCACCCCAGTGAATGCTCCCCTGATCCGCGGTCGCTTTGCCAGTGAGCAGATCGAGCAGCGTACTTTTGCCAGCGCCATTGGGGCCGAGCAGACCAAAACGGTCGCCCGGCTCCAGCGTGAGGCTCACGTTGTCCAACACCGGCTCTCCATCATAGCTCTTGCTTAGCCCCTTGGCCGTGAGCACCTGATTGCCCAACCGCCGCCCGGCCATGGTGATTGCCACCCGATCTTCGCCACTGTCATAGCGGATCTTCATTAACTCTTCCGCACGCTGCTTGCGCGCCTTTTGTTTGGTAGAGCGGGCCATGGCCCCACGGCGCAACCATTCCAACTCGCGACGGATCATGCCTTGGCGTTTCTGTTCGGCCGCGGCCAGTTGGGCGTGGCGGCGCTCTCGCTCAGCCAGATAGGCTGTGTAATTGCCGGTGTAGCTGACCAATTGGCGGCGATCCAGTTCGACAATGCGGTTGACCACCCGGTCGAGGAAATAGCGATCATGGGTGACCATCAGGATGGCGCCGGGGGTGGTGGCCAGATAATCTTCCAGCCAGGCGACCGTCTCCGCGTCAATGTGGTTCGTCGGCTCATCCAAAATCAAGAGATCGGCGCGATCGATGAGCGCCCGGGCAAGGGCAACGCGTTTGCGCTGTCCACCACTGAGTGTGCTTACTTTCCTGCCAAAATTGGTGATCCCCAGTTGGGTGAGAATTGTCTTGGCGTTGGCTTCCGCGGCCCAGCCGTTGGTGTGATCCATTTGTGCGCTCAACGTGAGCAGATGTGCCTGTAAGTGAGCATCATCGGGCGTTGCTTGCAGGGCGGCACTCGTCTCTTCATAGTCGCGCAGGAGTTGCATCTGCGGGGAATCACTGTAGAAGATCGTTTCCAGCACAGTGCGCGCGTCATCCAGGGTTGGTTCCTGGGCCAGATACTCGATCCGCACATTGCCCCAGGTGGTAACGCTGCCACTGTCGGGCGCTTCGTCACCGGCGACCAGACGCAGCAGCGTGCTCTTGCCACTGCCATTCACGCCAATCAATCCAATGCGATCACCCTCGTTGATCAGCAGGTTGGCACCGTCAAAGAGCAGCCGTTCACTAAATTGTTTGGACAGGTTTTCAATGGTTAAGAGGTTCATGGGCACTATTGTACCCGAAGGTGGTTTAGATGAGGTAATCTATCCATTGGCACGCTTGTCCACATCCCCTTGTAATGAGACCGGCATTTGCTTACAAACCTAATAGACTGGACTTACGCAACTTGCCGAGAAGAGCTACCAATCGCGTTGCCTGCTCTCCACCGGTACGCTCTTCTCGGCGCGTGGTAGCGAGAAAATTTTCAGCAATCACTCCCCTACAGTGCGGTTGGCTTGAAAACGGTAGGTTTCCCGCTTGCCGGATCTACTGTTTTCAAACAGAGCCTACTTTAGATGGTAGGTAGCAACTTGAGTGACAAAGGGATGTGGACGGGCGGCGACGCTATGCTGCGTCAGCCACAGCGAAATCAACAATTCTATTCCGCGTAGACAGCCTGGCGCAGTCCTTTGATGTAGCCAACCGCAAACAAGCGCCCAATGGCAGAATAGCCCGCGTGATCGTTGCTATCCCCTTCCATGGTGGGCACATGATCGGGACGCAACACACCGTTGTAGCCAATATCCTTGTAAGCCTTTAAACACTCGAGCATGTCTGTCTTGCCATCGTCGTGGAAGGTCTCTTCAAACTTTTCGGGGGTGCCGCGCACATCGCGGAAGTGTACAAAGAAGATCTTCTCCTGCTTGCCAAAATCACGGATGACGCTGGGAAGATCATCGGTCATCAGGGTAAAGTTGCCCTGGCAGAGCGTAATCCCATTGACTTCGCTCTCAACCAGATCGACCAGTCGCTGGTAGTTTTCCACGCTGCGCATGATGCGCCCCATCCCACGCAGGGGCGACAGGGGCGGATCGTCGGGATGCATAGCCAGTTGTACCCCTGCCTTTTCGGCCACGGGAATCACCTTTTCCAAAAAGTGCTGGAGCGTTTCCCACAGCTTCTCTTCGGGCACTTCTCCGTATTCGGTGAGCGGGGCTTTTTTGAAGATCTCGTTGTCAAAACTCGTGACCAGCGCGCCCCCGCGGGAAGGGGTGGTGGTGCTGGTACGCGTCCAGTTCAAGACCGGCATCCACTCGTAGCACCAGACGCCAATGTCCAGTTTGCCCATGTTGCGGATCAGCTCGCAGGCGGTTTCAATCTCTTCGTCACCGCCGGGCAGGCCCAGCTTGGCGCGGTTCAGGGGTGGGCGGCTTTCCAGCACGTTGAAGTCAAAGCCGGCATTCTCATAAGCGGTCTTCACCCGCATCAACGAGTTGAAGCCCCACGGCAGATCATCTTTGGGGCGACTTTCCCAGCCGGGGCTGAAATCCATGCCACCGACAACGTGATCGACCCCACACTGCTTCACCATCTTCCAAAGTGGAGAAGGTCGTGGCGGCAGTACTTCGGCAATCTGTATCATGTTTTGTTTCCTTTGTCTTTTGGCAGTCAAACCGAATGATAAGAGCTCCGGGAAGGAGACTACCTCTCTTTTGCATTTTTGCAATTGGTTGTGGGACGGTCTGGATCATACCCAAGGTTTTTCAAGAATGCAAACAGTTCCACGGGGCTCGCCAGGGGAGATTGTACCATGACTTGTGCACCGAGAAGAGCTTACCAGTGGAGAACAGGCAAAGCAATTGGTGGCTCTTCTCGATAAGTTGCGTGAGTCCAGTGTAAGTGGCAGCTAATTTCGAGTTGACAGCATATTTTGCTTTCAGGTATGCTTGCCGTGTACTGCTGAGATCGTGGCAAGTGAACAAAGGAGGTTACTTCAATGGACGAAATAGAGCCACTTGAACCGATGGCAAATTCATTTCAATCTCAATCGAGGAAGGATGTAAATGGAAATTCGTGTTGATGATTTGCAGGGGCCGGAGATCGCCGCGTTCCTCCAAGAGCATCTCGATGATATGGCGCTGCACTCGCCGCCAGAGAGTCGCCACGCCCTTGATCTGGAGCGCCTGCGTGTACCCGAAATCACCTTTTGGAGCGTGTGGCACGAGGGAGAATTGGTGGGCTGTGGTGCGCTAAAAGAGTTAGCACCGTGCCACGGCGAGATCAAGTCGATGCGCACGGCCAACGCCCACCGCGGCAAGGGTATTGCCGCCAGCCTGTTACGCCACATGCTGGCCGAGGCGAAGCGCCGTGCCTATGAGCGGGTGAGTCTGGAGACTGGTTCAATGGCGGTGTTTGCGCCGGCACGGGCCCTCTATGCCCGCCATGGTTTTGACTACTGCGCACCCTTTGCCGACTATCGGGAAGATCCCAACAGTGTTTTCATGACGCGTACGCTGTAGCCATCACCCCGCACGGGCTGCTATTTGCGCTGACCCGACTGCAGATCCGACATCTGCTCTTCTGTCTCTAGCCAAAGCTGTTTGCCATCGCTCCAGAGATGGATGCGGCCATGCCGATCATTGCGCAGAATCAGACGTCCGGCCAAGGTCTCCAGTGTCTCTTGATTGGGGTGGCCATACGAATTTCCGGCTCCAGACTGAATGATAGCGATTTGGGGATCGACCTGCGCCAGGAAAGCGGCATCGGTTGCGGTTGTGCTGCCGTGATGCCCCACCTTGAGCACGGTGGCGGCCAACGGTTGGGCGGTACGCAACCACTCCATTTCGCTGGGGCGTCCGGCGTCTCCTGTCAAGAGCAGCGTGAAATCACCGTAAACCAACTTGATCACCAATGAATTTTCGTTATCCATATCTTTGGTGACAAAGCCAGTTGGTGGCGGCCACAGGATCCAAAGCGCCACGCCATCGCCCAGATCGATCCACCCGCCTTGCGCTTGCCGTTGAACCTCAACACCCGCCCGGCCCATTGCCGACTGCCACCGCTCGTTGTCAGGGTGAGCCTGGGCAATCGCCGTGTTGATAGCCGTCTCAACCTGGAAGCGCGCGGGAATTTCTAGCTGAGCATTCATGTGGTCGCCGTCAGGGTGCGAGAGGACCAGCAGATCGATGCTGCGATCCCAAAAGGGCATTACAGCACCCAACTCACTGAGCAACGTTTGGGGGCTGGTTCCCCCATCCACGAGCACTTGCCTTCCCGAGGGCGTTTGGATAAAGATGCCATCTCCCTGACCAATGTTAAGGAAGTAGAGGTGCAGTCGTCCATCGGGCCGCGTGAGCAGTGCACTCCACAACAGGATCACACCCACACTCAATAGACCCACACTGCTGGCTCTCACAACGCTGGCTCTCACAACGCTGGCTCTCACAACGCTGTGCAAGAAGACTGTGTGCCACTTATTTTTCATCTCGAAACGCCACGCTTGCAACTGGCGCTGAATGGGTTGACGCCAGTAGACGAGTGCGATGAACAGGTAGGTGATCAGCAACCATCCCTTGCCAAACTGATCAATCTGCAGGCTCGCTCCCGGGATTGCCGCCGACCAACGGACGGCGAAGACCGTCCAGGCTAGGCTCAACCACGGTATCAGCAAAATGAGCTTCGCCACCCAGACGAATCCCACGACGCCAACCAAAATACCCAGAGAGCCCCACAACATGATGAAGGGCTGCACGGGGGCAATCAGCACGTTGCTCAACAAGCTGACGACGGAGAGCCGCTCGAAGTAATAGATCACGAGGGGCAACGTTGTGACGTTGGCGGCGACCGTGACCAACAGACCATCTTGCACCAGTCCATAACAGAGGGTACCGAAGGTCCGGGTGAACGCCTGCGGGGTTAGCTGTGAAGATGACTGTGCAGATGACTGTGAGGTTGAAGTTGTGGCGGATGCAGTCAGAATTCCCCCGGGCGACGCCGGCCACAGCCGATCGACGTAGGCCGTGATGCCGGGGGTAAAGAGAATGAGGCCAGCGGTGGCCGCGCTGCTGAGTTGAAAGCCCACATCCCAAAGGGTGAGCGGATTGATGAGGGTCATGACCCAACAGGCCACGGCCAGACTAACCAGTGCGGTGCTCTGTCGATCAATGGCCGTGGCCGTGACAAAGAGCGCGCCCATGAACGCGGCGCGCAAGACAGCGGCATCTCCACCAACCAGCAGCGCGTAACAACCAATGCCGATCAATGTTGGCCAAAGGGAGCGACGGCGCCCAAAGAGCTTTTGGCCCAGCGCCAACAGTACCGCTGCGAGCAGGCTGATGTTGCTGCCGGAGATGACAATGGTGTGGCTGGTGCCGGTGAGATTGAATTGTTCATAGAGTTCATCGGGAATGCCCGCTTCAATACCCAACAGCATGCCATTGGCCAGGGCCGCGTGGGGTTCGGGCAACAGGCGGTTCAAGAGCACTTCACCACGGGCACGCAATGCATAGAGTTTATGCTCTAGCCAGCGCCCCTGCATAGGTCCCGGCAATGGCTCGATCCACGCATTGTACAGCAGACTGTGAATCTGCTTGCGCGCCAGATACTCTCGGTAGGAAAAATCTTCGAAATCAGGGGGAGTTGCTAAACGGCCACGGAGCAGAACGGGTTGCCCATACTGATAGCGCTGGTGGATGCCGGTGGTGAGGCGCAGCGTGCCAGCCACCGGTAAGAAAGCTGCATCCACGGTCGATTTGGCGCGAGGGATGATGGATTCTGCCTCCACCTGCAACCGTTGTTTTGTGTCCGCGACGAGAGGATAGCTGCTAATGTAGCCTTTGATCGTGACTTCGGGAGCAGTCCGATCAAAGGCGCGATCGGCTGGCAAGTTGTGGTAGGCGAGATCAGTGGGAGACCAGCAGGGCGTCAATGGCTGGGCAGCGTAGCGCAAAAGCCCAACAACCAGTGCCAACCCCAATGCGGCAAAGAGCGCGGGCGAGGGTCCGGATCGTGGCATCTCGAAACCGGCGGCAACGGGCCACCGCAGCATTTCAGATCGTGGCTGCAATGGTGACAGCCGATTGCAGAGTGGTGAGAGCGGCAACAGGAGTAGGGGGATCCACCACAGCCAGGTGGGAAATTCACAGTCCAACCAGCCAAGCACCCAGGCCGATCGTCCCAGTGCGATTCCGCAAAGGTAGGCAACAGCAATGTAGAGCAGCGTCATGGTCTCACCTTGGCCGACAGTTTGGTAACATCAATGCACTGTAGCTTTGATGCACTGTAGCTTTAATGCACTGTAGCGTTGCAGGTGGCTTTGCGGCGTGGCCGTGTGATCTATCTTTGAGGTGCCACGCGCCAGTGCCACGTTGCAGTCAGCATAAAGGCCGACCAAGGAGGCGACAACGGTTTAATTGTGGAAAAATAGCAGGCGTAAAGTTGTAGGTGACGCAAGCTCTGCAAATGACCCAATCAATCACTGTTCCATTTCACGCCAGCATTGGAAGCGGCTAGGCCCCTTCCAATGCTCGGGCCATGCCATAGTTGCCGGCCATCAGTCCGCCATCAACATTGAGCACGCTACCCGTTACCCAAGCAGCCTCATCCGAAGCCAGATAGAGCGCGGCATTGGCAACATCCTCCGGTTGCCCAACCCGCCCCAACGGGTACCAGGATGCGAGTCGGTCCAGAATTTGTGGATCTTCATCGAGTCGGGCTTGCCAGATTGGGGTGTGAATCGTGCCGGGACAGATAACATTGGCGCGAACGTTCTGCTGCCCATACTTGATCGCCATGTTTTGGGTCAGGTTGATCACGCCCGCCTTGGCCGCGCTGTAGGCCTCTTCGCCCAACCCGGTCAGGCCATTTACCGAGGCAATGTTGACAATGGCACCACGTTGCTGTTCAAGCATGAGGGGCAGCACTGCTTTTGAGCAGAGAAAGACGCCCTTCAATACAACCGCTAGATTGAGATCCCAGGTCTTCTCATCGATCGTTGTAATATCGTCACCCTGGGCAATGGCCGCGTTGTTGACGAGAATATCGACCGTGCCATAGGCCTCGCGCGCCTGTTGCACCATCTGTCCCACAGCGTGCACATCGGTCACCTCGACTGGTACCGACAACGCAGCCCCATTGGCAGCTTCGATGGCAGCCACGACAGCCGCAGCCCGTTCTGGGTAGCGGTCCGCCACAATTACCCTGGCACCCTCGGCAGCAAACGTTTTGGCGATGGCTTCCCCAATGCCCGATCCCCCTCCCGTGATAATAGCCACCCGGTCTCTCAAGCGCATGATCGTCTCCTATCTGTTGGTCTGGTTGTAACTACATTTTCTGATTGTAGCACAGAAAAGGCCAGACTCGATCTGAGCCTGGCCGGGGAATTCATTTAGCTTTGCACAATTTGCCAATGCAAAATCATCTCGCCTCAGCGGGCGATTTTTGATGAGAACGCTCATTCATGGCGTTGCGGCAAACCAGCGGTGGGCAACTATGTTATGCCATACTCACACTACATCATACTCACACTACATCATACTCATGTTACATGGGGGGTCTGAATTTGTAGCCATAGATAATCTGACCCTCTTGCCCCTCTTCCCGCAGCTTGCGGGTCACCATCTCCACGCGCATGCCAATGGCAACCTCATCATGGGCAACATCTGTCAGCTGGGCAGTTACCTTCGGTCCCTCATCTAGCTGAACCACGGCAATTACGTAGGGTTTTTGCTCGTCGAACCCGTGGGGGACATTATACATGATGCTATAGGTATAGATGGTTCCCTTGCCACTGAGGGGCGCGGATTGCAACAACGAACCACTCGGCTCGGCGGCGGGCATAATCTGCTCGTTCTGTACCTTGCCATCCCCATTTGTGGGATCAGTGTTGCGTACGTTGACCATTAGTCATCTCCGGCCATTGATAAGGCAGCGGGTTGCGGCATTTCAAAGAGCAGTACATAAGAATCACTCTCCGACGGCGCTGCGTGTTTATCTGTTGCCATTGCAGCAACCGAACCAAACTGGCAGTGGGGACACACACGCTTGGGAGGGAAAACCATGTTGGCACAGGCGGGGCAGGTGTTGCCCTGAAGCCGGTAACGTTCTTCTTTTGTACGCCATAAATTTGGAACAGCCATGATAAAAACCTCACTCGAATAATCTGATTGTCTCGGTTCAGCAGCCTGCTTCAGCAGCCAAGCACAGCACCATTCGTTGTCGAACAGATATCTATTTCCATACCGATTGCCAGTGCTATTTGCTGCGTGCTACGCTCATTGGTGGAACTTGGATTGCATTCAGTCTATTATTTTCTGCACAAGCATCAATCTACCTATACATACAAAAAATGTACAAAATATAGACAAATCATGCTCACCCGTTGTTCGTATAGCTTATCTGTATATTCTCTACTATAACAGTCTATCGCTCTCATTTGCTATCTACGGGCAGATTTTTGCTACTTGATAGCTTTTGAAAGCTCTTTTTTCGGTGATTTGGCGCACAACAACCACATTTGGCACATTCTCATGCATTTAATCGCCTGCTTGCAAAAAAATAACCGGCTATTGCTAGCCAGTTACATTGTTCACCCGCGTTGTTTTTGATCGCTTTTGGTTGAACACAGCCATCGCTGACGGCCCAACCAGAGTTTTCCAATCAGGAAGCTCACGTTGCGCAACAGATGCAGAGCCCACAAAATCCATCGAAACGGGTGCGCCGCAACGTGGAACAACCAACGAGTTCGACAGATTCTGTGTCGGCTGCCCCAAGCAGCGAATGGCTACAGAGCCAGAATATGCGTTAGGATGGTGGCACCGCTGCCGCCAATGTTCTGCGCCATGCCGATCTCGGCATTCTGCACCTGGTTTGCACCAGCACGCCCCGTGAGCTGCGCCACCAATTCCACGATCTGATAAACACCAGTCGCCCCCACGGGGTGGCCACGACTCTTCAGCCCCCCCATGGTGCTAATGGGCAGTTGGCCATTGATACCGATCGCTTCGTCTTGCGCCATGCGCCATCCTTCCCCCCGTTTGGCAAAGCCGGTGGCTTCCAGGCTCAGCGCACTCATGATGGTAAAGGCATCATGCACTTCAAAGAGATCGAGGTCGGCTGGCTTTACATTGGCCATGGCATATGCTCTTTGGCTGCTCAGGTGGGCCGCTTCTAGCCAGAGCGGATCACGCCGATCGTGAACGGCCAAGGTGTCGGTGGCAGCCCCACTGCCCACAACACGTACGGCACCGGGATGGTGGCCGCGGGTAAATTCGTGGGCACGTTCCGTGGCAACCAACACCACTGCTGCGGCACCATCACAGACGGGGCTGCTGTCCATGATATTGATCGGAGTGGCAATCGCCGGGGCTCGTCGATAATCATCAATCGTGATGGGCGCCTGAAACATCGCGTTGGGATTGTGGGCACCGTTGCGGTGGGCATTAACGCTAAAACCGGCCAAGCCATCCACGGGCACATTATATTCATAGAGATACCGCTGCATTAACAATGCATTCAGACCCACGAAGCTCACACCATGCAAGGCTTCGTATTCAGCATCCGCCGCCGTTGCCAATCCCGCGGTGGTATCTTTGCCAACGGTGTCCGTCATCTTTTCCAGCCCCGCCACGATCACGACATCGTGAAAGCCGCTGGCCACAGCCATCAACCCTATCCGCAAGGCAGCAGCACCGCTGCCACAGGCGGCCTCGATCTTTGCCGCTTCCACACCGGCCAAGCCACAATAGTCGGCCACGAGCGTAGCCAGATGTTCCTGATCCAGCAAGCTGCCACTCAACATGTTCCCCAGGTAAAGCGCATCTGCTCGATCGATACCTGCCTCTTGCATGGCAGCCGAAATGGCATCAAATGCAATCTGCCGTGCGGATCGGCTCCAGAGCTCGCCGACCGGCGACTGGCCAATCCCCACAATTGAAACACTCCGCATAGCGACTCCCTCCATATCTCTCCCCCAATTTCCTGCGTCTACCTTGCCAGCCAGCGAAGGAGCATGGTCCACAACCGAATTCAGGACAGGTTCCCATTCGAACTCATGGCTCGCACACACTGCCGATGCACAAGACAAAATTGGCAGCACGCTCGTTAGTGCCATTCTACGTCATGTTGTTACTTCAATATTACTTCAATATATAGTACGTGGCACGCTTGCTTCCGATTCGGATCAACAGATTCTTGTCAACCAGATCAGCGAGATCGCGCCGAATGGTCTCGGCACTGACATCGGGCGAGAGGGTCTGATAATCGCTGTTGGTGATCCGTCCATGCTCATGAATGTGGAGCAGCGCACGCTCCTGTCGCTCGTTGAGGAAATCATGGGGGCGCGGCTGATCACCCAGAATTTCGTCGAGCGATTCAGCGGCTGGGGCAATGGCTTGTTTGGTACCGTCGCTGGTCGCTTCCGTCGCTGCAAAGAGCGTCACCCGAAAGCCCGCCGCGGTCTCCGCAAAGATGGGTGGCGGCAGCCCGGCCTCCTCCATGGTTGCAATCATACGATCCACCCCATAGCCGAGCCGCTCAATATACCCCAAGTCACTCAACACGGCTACCAGCGCCTCGTTGCGACTGTAGCGCTCGTTAATGAGATTCTCCAGCGTCACGTGGCCGGGCAATCGACCGGGGCTGTAAATCTCCATGCGGTCGCCATACATGAGCAATCGGGTTCCTTCGCCGCGAATGCTGTAGTCCCGGTGGGCAATGGCATTGACGATGGCTTCGCGCACGACGGCCAGTGGGTACTCGGTGCGCTCCTCGCGCATCATGCCACTGATCTGCATGCCACGCCGCATGTTGCTGACCACAAACGCTTCGGCCTGGCGCGCCTGCTCGGCCAGGGTGCCGCCGATATCCTGGCGCACGAACTCATCGCTCATGTTGGTACCCGCATAGCGAACGCAGATAATCTCAGCACTGCGTAAAAAGCGTTGCGGTGGATTGCCAAAGAGCAATATCCCGGCGTTGGTGGGGACCAGCGAACCATCCTCGGCCGGGGTCACACAGCCACGCGATTGCAGGATCTCCACATAATCTTCATCCGGCGCGGCCGCGATCCGATCAACGTAACGCTCGATCTGTGATCGGTCCAGATCGGCGAGCGTCGCCGTGGGGACGGGGGCGCTCTCAAACCCAGCGTCGCCCCGTTCCAGCAAAAGACGGCGCAGTTCAGGGGTCGTCAGCGCTCGGTTTTGGCTGCCCGTACGCGTGACAAAGCGGCCTTGCAAACTGTAGAGATGGGGCAACCCCGGCGGCACCTGGACAACGACAACCTCGCCCTTGGCCGCTTCCGCAATCTGTGGCGCGGGCAGGATCAAGGGCGGATCGGTAAGTAGCCCCGCCTCGACAGCCGATTCACGCAGTGCAGAGGATTTGCTGCTCTTCTGGGGCGTTCCTTTGGCGCTGACACCGAGCAGCACCACACCACCATTGGCATTCGCCATGGCAGCCAGCGTTTCCGCAATGGCCTGATGTTTGGAGGCTGCCGTTAGAAAAGCAACCCGTTCATTCTGGCCATTTTCGAGATATGCAGTTACTTCTGCCGTGCTGATGGCAGCATAGCGTCGTCGAATCGACATGTGATGGAAAACCTTTGGCATTCGGTTGTGGCTCCCGTGCCCAGCCAACCCCGTCAACACAGTGCAGTTGGCGGAAGCGGTGCTCTGTGTGCGCAGGCAATGTACCGCTTGCAGAGGGAGAGCAGCAGGTGGACAGTGGACACAGAGAATTCCAAGTCCACAATACAATTTCAAGTCTTCGATAGGATGATCACGCTACAATAATCATGTCTGCCGCTGTTGCCAAGGGCTAGCGAGTTCCACTCAACTGAACTTTGCATTCTAGCGGAATGTGGCGCGTGGGGACCGGAAGTTCTCTTACGTTCTTGACAGTGAGGCGATCGGGCAATGGCAATGGCTCCAGTTGAAATGGCTTGTGTTGCAACGTAAAGAGCAACCAGTGCAGGACGTGCGGTGGGTCCGGTCGCGCTGCTGTCGGTTCAAATGAAAATGCACGGCCCTGCTCGTCGGCGGCGACAGTATTGGATGTTGTTGAATAGTAGTCACCGGGACGCAGCACTTCCGCACAGACCTGGATCTCATTATTTGGATTGGCCAGGTTGCGAATGGTCTTGTAGCTTGCCAGATCTTTTACATAGACCACATCCGCGGGCGCGGCCGTCGACTGGATTGTGGCCCGTGCCGCGTCATCGATCAGTTCTTGCTCCAACAGGCCCTCATTGCCAAGCAGGTACGCCAACACTACGCCTTCGGGGTAAAAGGGCGACGCCGGTCGTTCGCGGCAGAAATCAAGACCCAGATCTTGCTCGTGGTAGAGGATATTTGCGACCCCTTGTCCGCTTGCTCCCGAATCTGTGGTGGGCTCAACCAATGTGTGACGGCGTCGATAGCAGAGCAAGTTGCGATCGTGCACCGGATGTACAGAGATGATGCTGCGAATTGGTTCGGGTGACGCACGCCAGCTTTCCCAATTGAACGGCTGAAATGGTGCCGCTTCAAAATGGCTGGGAGCATGGAGTTGGGCAATCCCATAACGCTCTGATGCGGCTTGCCACCAGACCAGCGTGAGATAGGTCGTACCCCCGAGAATCGCCAAGGCATCGGCCGGGGGAACGGGTTCATTGGTTTCGGCGACAGGCGCTGACGCGCCAAAGCGCAAGGGATAGATGGCAAGCGTCGACTGTTGCCCAGGCTCGGCAATAAATCCCTGTCCGCCGTCGGTTCGATAACTTGGCAACACGGGAAAGGGCATGAGCGAGGCAGAGGGTCGTTGGCTCTCGTCAACTTCGGGACCGAGCGCATCCCCGGGCAGGTTATCATAGATTACGGCACCCACAGGGCCACTGCCATCAGCGGTGTTGTCATAGGTAAAGAAGAGCAGATATTCAGGGATCGGGTCGCCATCAATATTAATTTGTTGCACAGCACCCACGGTTTTCCAAGTGGCAGGTAGAGAGTAATCCAGCGGCAGCGCGGCCGCAGCGTCATCGGTCTGCGGGCGGCGACAAGCGGCGAAGCTCAGCAACAAGACGCTGCCCAACAGAATTGCGGAGCGCGTTCGCGCCGCGAGCATTTTGCCCCCCAGTGGCCTTTCTGCGGCGCGTTTGGCGATCGGCTGCCTAGCAGCGCTATCCCACCACCAAAGGGAGATCCACCGAACCAGCACGCTCGCAACCACTGCACATTTAGTTGTCCATCTGCCGGGCAGAAAAGTCATGGTAATAGTAGCGATAGAGAAAACAACAGCGGCGAGGAGCTCATTGTGTGGTTGCAGATCCCATAAACTTGCAGCACACATTGACAGACCTTACAATGATCATTGTTATGAGCGTATCAATAATGCTCCAGACAGTGCTAATATCAAAGTGCTCATATCAACAGTGCTCCAGCATAAGCCTGCGCCCTGCCGGGCTGCGCATGCCGATGTTACCACTGAGATCAGCCGGTCAGATCAGCCAGTAAGATCAGCCCGTGAGATCAGCCTGTGGGCTCAGGCAACTATGAAGGAACGGGAACCCGCAGTCATTGTACGCCTAGAGTAGGTGGGAAGCAAAACAGATGAATGCTGAACATGCAGCCCAATCGTCCACAGTGTCATCCACACCCGCACCCGAAGTAAATGGTCTGCGCATCGTGGCAATTGGTGGGGGCACGGGGATGCCACAACTTCTGCGCGGCCTGCGGCGCTACACCGCTGATATCACGGCCATTGTAACGGTGGCGGATGATGGAGGCAGCAGCGGTCGATTGCGCACACAGATGGGGGTGCTGCCGCCCGGCGACTTTCGCAACAACATTGCAGCCCTCAGCGAGGCAGAAGAGCTGATGACCCGTCTGTTTCAATATCGTTTCCCCAACCAGGATCTCAACGGTCGCAGCACCGAGTTGGCAGGTCATAGTTTTGGCAATCTTTTCATTGCAACCATGGCCGCGATTACGGGCAGCTTCGAGCAAGGATTGGCCGAGTGTGCCCGGGTCTTGGCGGTTCGCGGTCGGGTATTGCCCAGCACATTGGAGGATCTCGTCCTTTGTGCCGAGATTGCCACCCGCGATGAAACAGGCCAGGAACTGTGGCACATTGTCGAAGGTGAAAGCAATCTGCCCAATACCAAGGGACAGATCCAGCGTGTCTTTCTCAAGCCCGACCAACCACGAGCCTACCCGGAAGTGATTCGCTCGATTCTGCAAGCGGATCTAATTGTGGCTGGCCCAGGAAGTTTCTTCACGAGCGTCCTCCCCAACCTGCTCGTGCCCGCGATCCGGGACGCCATCTGTGCCACCACTGTGCCACGCATCTATCTCTGTAATGTGGCAACCCAGCCCGGCGAAACCGACCACTATTCGGTTACGGAGCACATGCGCAAGTTGCGCGAACACGCGGGCGAAGCGTTCACCACCGTGTTGGCCAATGATAATTACGATCCCGCGGTGCCCCCTTACACCATCGGCGACTGGGTTACCCTGCCCGCAACAGAGCCCACCCAATACCGCCTCTTCACCGGTGATTTGGTTGATGATTCGCGCCCCTGGCACCACAGCCCCGAAAAACTGGCCGCGCGCCTGCTGGCAGTCTACCGCGAGCTATCTGCTGGTTCCTCCCATCCAACCGCCGCAGCGTGAGCGTTGGTGCTTGTTTTTACGCAACCAAAGTGCGCTGGTGCCAAGAGATGTAGCCAAAACCACTGAGAATGTGTGTTTCTGACTATAAGTATGATAGAATCGCCGATATAGTTAGCAGCAACGATTCTTGCATCATTCTGTCAACCGTGGAATTTTCACTGTGCGAATGAACCGGGTCGATTCATGGATGAATGGCTTTGGCTGCATGAAATGGCTGCTGGTAACAGAAAAATTAGGTGGCTGCCGTTACGCTGTCGTACGGCAGAAAACAATTATTCCGCTATCTACCGCAGGTGCAGGTCACGATGAAAGTGGCTGTGATTCCCACGATGCGTAGATCAGCCAAAAGGAATTGCTGTAAAGACAGTAGATTCACATTAGATTCATC
Source organism: Caldilineaceae bacterium (assembly GCA_965228585.1). GTDB lineage: Bacteria > Chloroflexota > Anaerolineae > Caldilineales > Caldilineaceae > JAHBVH01. The sequence goes on along the minus strand of CBDDHX010000001.1, from coordinate 494,540 downwards.
ATTGCCGAAGGAGAAAAAGTTATGGCTACAAAGATTGCAATCAACGGCTTTGGCCGGATCGGTCGCCAGGTTACCAAAGCGCTCTTTGAAAAACATCGGGGCACATTTGATCTGGTTGCGGTAAATGATTTAAGTGATGTTGATACCAACGCCCATCTCTTTAAATACGACAGCACTTATGGCATCTTTAATGGGGATGTTGCGGTTGACAGCGGCGACATCGTCATTGATGGCGATCGAGTCAAGGTGTTGAGCGAGCGCGATCCCAGCCAATTGCCATGGGGCGATCTGGGCGTGGATCTGGTGATCGAGAGCACGGGGATCTTTACCGCCCGTGAAAAGGCTGCCTTGCATCTCAGCGCCGGTGCCAAGAAGGTGATCATCAGCGCGCCCGCCAAAGGCGAAGATATCACCATTTGCATGGGTGTCAACGACGAAAAGTACGACCCCGCCAACCACGATGTCATCAGCAATGCCAGCTGCACCACCAACTGTCTGGCCCCGGCGGCCAAAGTGGTCAATGACACTTTTGGCATCGAACAGGGCGTGATGACCACGGTTCACTCCTACACAAATGACCAGCGCATTCTCGATCTGGTCCACAAAGATATGCGTCGTGCCCGTGCCGCAGCGCTAAATATCATCCCAACGACCACGGGCGCGGCCAAGGCGGTTGCGCTGGTGGTGCCAGAGCTGCAGGGCAAGTTTGATGGCATGGCCATGCGTGTGCCGACCCCCACCGTGAGCGTCGTCGATTTCGTTGCCAAGGTTAGCAAACCGGGCAGCACCGACGATCTGCTGGCGGCATTTGACGCGGCCGCGGCGGGTCCCATGCAGGGCATCCTCGCGGTCACGCGCGAGCCCCTGGTCAGCTCCGACTTCAAGGGGAACGCGTACAGCAGCACCATCGACGCAGGTTTCACCGCCTTCTACGGCGATCTGGTAAAGGTGGTCACTTGGTATGACAACGAGTGGGCCTACAGCGTACGCGTAACGGATCTGGCCAAGTTTATTGCAGACAAAGGATTGTAAGCGAGGAACTCGGGCGACTCACAGGTTGTGGGTGGACGGTGATCACTTTGCGTGAAGGGGAGGATGCTTCTCCTCTTCACGCAATGGCATTCACCGCAATAGCATTCACCGCAACAACACGTCCACGGCTTGTTGATAAACATTCGCAACTACAACTTTCACAACTACAAATTTCGCAACCGTAAGTTTCGCAATTACAAATTTCGCAACAACAAGTTTTCAACCATTATGATAAACAAACAGACAATTCGCGATATCGACTGGGCAGAGAAGAAGGCGCTCGTTCGGGTTGATTTCAACGTGCCATTGAACGATGGTCGCATTACCGACGACAACCGGATTCAGGCGGCGCTGCCCACCATCAACCATCTGCTGGAACAGGGTGCAGCGGTCATTTTGATGAGCCACCTTGGCCGTCCCAAAGGTGAGGCCAAGGCCGAATATAGCTTGCGCGCCGTTGCCGAATATCTGGACAGCCTGCTCGATGCATCCGTTCAATTCGTCGCAGCGACCACTGGTGCCAGGGCGGAAGAGGCTGCGGCGGCGTTGGGCGCGGGCCAGGTGTTGGTGCTGGAAAATACTCGCTTTGATCCGCGGGAAGAGAAGAACGATCCGACCATGGCCGCCGAGCTTGCCAAACTTGGCGACATCTTTGTCAACGACGCGTTTGGCAGCGCCCACCGCGCGCATGCCAGCACAGCTGGTGTGGCCGACCATCTGCCCGCGGTCGCGGGTCTGTTGATGGAAAAAGAGCTGACCTATCTTGGCGGCGCGCTGGAGAGACCCGAAGTGCCCTTCGTTGCCATTTTGGGCGGTGCCAAAGTGAGCGACAAGATCAAAGTCATTGAGGCGCTGCTGGAAAAGGTGGACACGATCCTCATTGGCGGCGGCATGGCCAACACCTTCCTGGCAGCCGAAGGCTATGTCATGGGCAAAAGCATGGTGGAAGCCGACGCGCTCGAAACAGCAGCAGCACTGATGCACAAGGGCGCGGGCATTATTCAATTGCCTGTTGATCTGCGTGTGGCAAATGACTTTACTGCCGATGCCGAACATCGGGTGGTGAGCACAGAGGACGTACCAGCAGATTGGATGGCGCTAGACATTGGTCCGGCCACCATCGCCCACTATGCCAATCGCCTGGCCGGGGCCAAGAGTGTGGTCTGGAACGGCCCCATGGGGGTCTTTGAGTTCCCTGTCTTTGCCCAGGGCACGGTGGCCATTGGCGAGATCTTGGCTGGGCTAGCGGATGCAACCACCATTGTTGGTGGGGGCGACAGCGCGGCAGCCGTGGCCCAAGCTGGCCTCGAAGGCAAGATGTCACACGTCAGCACCGGGGGCGGGGCCAGTCTCGAGTTGCTGGAAGGCAAAGTGCTGCCGGGCGTGGCAGCATTGCAGGACAAATAACCCATGAACCTATTCAAATGGATTGCCAGTCTGCTCAGTGGAGGCGGCGGCGGGGACAATCGTTTTCTGCCCATTTACGTGCTGAGTCGCCGCTGCAACGAACCGATTGCTGGGCAGCTCGATTTGCTCAACGAGTTGAGCCTGACGGAAGACGACGCAGATACCACCTATTACGGCCGCAAAGTATTGCACACCTCTGGCGAAAATCGCTGCTTTGATCAGGTGGAGGTGCTGCTCTGGCTAGACCGCAACAAACAACTCGTGCGCCACGAAGTTCAGGGAGGCCAGTGGCTTGATGCAGCTACCTATGAGACCGAACTGGCCCGCTTTCACGCGCCACCAGCAGACGAAACAGATTCCACGACAGAGCGTCCCACCACAGCAGAGGAGTAAAGAACGATGCGCAAGCCAATGATGGCGGGCAACTGGAAGATGAACAAAACCCCCGATGAAGCGATCGCGTTGGCCAAGGCCATTGCCTCCGCGGTGAGCGTGCAGGAGCGCGTCGACTGTGTGGTCTGTCCGCCCTTTGTTGCGCTCTCAGCCGTCAAGGCAATGTTGGCCAGCAGCAGCGTTGCACTCGGTGCCCAGAATTTACATTGGGAAAGCAGCGGTGCCTACACCGGCGAGATCAGCGCCCCCATGTTGGTGGGTCTGGTCGACTATGTGATCATCGGCCACAGTGAGCGGCGTCAATATTTTGGCGAAACTGATGAGACGGTGAACAAGAAGATCCAGGCCGCTTTGGCGCACAGGCTGACGCCCATCCTCTGCGTTGGTGAATCACTGGAACAGAATCAGGCTGGCGAGACGGCCAGCGTGGTGAGCGGCCAAGTGAAGGCGGCATTGGCAGGGCTCGATGGCGAGCAGGTGCAATCGCTGGTCATTGCCTATGAACCAATCTGGGCCATTGGCACTGGGCTGGCCGCCACCGCGGCAGAAGCGGGCACAACCTGTGGTCTGGTGCGCACCGTGGTGGCCGATCTCCACGGCGAGGCAGTTGCCAACGCAACACGCGTCCTCTATGGCGGCAGCACCAATGATAAAAATATTGGTGAGATCATGCGACAAAGCGAAATCGATGGGGCGCTCATCGGCGGCGCGGCGCTCAAGCCCGAAAGCTACAGCGCAATGGTGCACACCACCGCGGAGCTGTACAGCTAGCCCAACGCCACCAATGGGCCGCAGCGTTGGGTCATGATTCGAGCACACCTGAGTTGACGTATCATGATCCAGCGTCACCTTGTTCAACGTTCAATAGTGCTCGGCTCTAACAGTGCTCGGCCCCAATAGCGCTCGGCTCCAATAGCGCTCGGCTCCAATAGCGCTCGGCTCCAATAGCGCTCGATGATGTGATTGTCTGTTGGGGCGTCGCCATGGTGCTCGCCAAAGCACTTTTGCAAGCCATTCTTCCACTACATCTTCTCAGGGTCTTCTCAGCGCTCAACCGATAAGAGGCACGCTGCTGCTCTGGCTGTTGTTGCCAATGGCTTGGCCTGCCGGACATCGTTCTGCTCGGTCTCCTCAACCTAGAATTTCCCCAACTCTTTCATTGCGTTGCGATCAGACGGGAATGGGTCGATTGCGTAAGCTGTTATCCAGCACAAAGCTAGTCTTGATGTTGCGGATGGCGGGGATCTTGGTCAGGTGGTTGCGCATGAAATCAGCATAGTCATCCAGGTCGCGGGCCACGACCTGCAGCAGATAATCGCTGTCCCCGGTAACGAGGTAGCAGTTGATGATCTCTGGGCGCTCTTGCACCGCGGCTTCAACCACCTCTAGCGCAGAATCCACCTGTTGGTTCAACGTGATTTGAATAAAGGCCATGATCGGGTAGCCCAACTGACGGTGATCGACCTCAGCCCGATAGCGCTGGATCAGGCCCGCCTCTTCCAGCCGCTTTACACGCCGCAAGCAGGGCGTTGGCGACAGCCCCACCCGCTCGCTGAGCTGTACGTTAGTTAGCTGCGAATCAGTTTGCAGAATCTGCAAAATATCGCGGTCGATCTCGTCCAATGGAAGTGGAGTGTTTTCTGCTTTCATAAGCAACATTATTAGCATAAAGCTGTGCAACACGGCAAATTTTGCACCACATTTGAACACAAAAGCAGGCCAATTTGTGTTAAACTAGAGTACTGTACCAAAGCTCGCGCGACGCAGTGGCAACGGTCTCCACGCGAGGGCATGTTCGCTGGCGCAGCATGAGGGCCAAAGCCAGTCGGTGTTTAGATAGTGTTTGGACGGAGTTTGGATTGCAAGGGGGAAGCAGATTGACCACGATCGCAGATGCAACAGAAGAGATGGAGATGAAGCACGATGTAGAGGTGCTGGAGAGCATCCAACAACGGGTGCTTTGGCTGGCCATGCGCATGGTGCACGAAGCCAATCACGTTCGTTCCAACCCGAGCGGTGGTAAAGTCGGGGGACATCAGTCTTCGTCAGCCTCAATGGTGACATTGATGACGGCTCTCTATTTTCACTACCTCAGAGCGGGGGATCGAGTCTCCGTCAAACCCCATGCGTCGCCCGTTTTCCATGCCATTCAATATTTGTTGGGGCGGCTGCCCAAAGAGTATCTCCCCACATTGCGCGCGTTTGGCGGTCTGCAAGCCTATCCCAGCCGGACCAAGGATCCAGAACCAGTCGACTTTTCCACTGGTTCCGTGGGCCTGGGTGCAGTGGCACCTTCGTTTGCGGCGCTGGCCCACCAATATACGCGCGATCATTTTGACAACGTGCCCAACCGGCGTTTTGTTGCGCTTTTGGGCGACGCCGAACTGGACGAAGGAAATATTTGGGAAGCGATCATGGATGATCTGCTGGTGCAGTTGGGCAACGTACTCTGGATCGTTGACCTCAACCGCCAGAGTCTTGATCGTGTCGTGCCGGGCATCAAGGCGGGTCGCATCAAAAATATCTTTGCCGAATGTGGCTGGCAGGTGCTAGAGGCCAAATATGGGCAACGGCTGGAGGATCTATTTGCGGAACCCGATGGCCACCTGTTGCGCCAGCGGATCGACGCAATGAACAACGAGGAGTACCAGGCCCTGATCCAGCTGCCGGGAGCAGAGCTGCGGCGCTACATTGTTCAAGTTAACGGCCAGTGTGATGAGCGCCTGCGCACGTTGCTGGCGGCGGTATCCGACGCCGATCTGCCGGCGGTCATTGGCAATCTGGGTGGACATGATTTCGAAAAGCTGATCAACATGCTGGATCAGGTTGATGAAGAGCGACCGACGGTGCTCTTTGCCTACACAATCAAGGGCTGGCAGTTGCCGTTCGCGGCCAACCCGCTCAACCATTCCATGTTGCTCAGCCAAGAGCAGATCGATGCGTTGCGGGTGGATCTGGACATTCCCGCGGCGGATGAATGGGCCGATTTTCCCGCCGACAGTGCCGAGGCGGCACGCTGCCAAACTGTTGCCGAACGCCTGTGGGGTGAGCCTGAACCAGAGCCCAACCACTTTGACGCGGCAGAATTGCCCGCGAACTTTACCATCTCCTCCAAAGCACAGATGAGCACGCAGCAGACCTTTGGCAGCATCATGTTGAGCCTCTCGCGCCAAGAGGAACTGGCAAAACGCATTGTCACAGTTGCCCCCGATGTTTCGACCTCGACCAACCTGGCCGGTTGGGTGATGAAAGAGGGACTTTACGCGCCGGGCAAGCATGCCCCACCCGCGGACGCAACCGCGGCCACCCGTCAGTGGCAGGCCACGCCAGCAGGTCAGCACATCGAGCTGGGTATTTCCGAGATGAATCTCTTCATGGCGCTCGGCATGTTTGGTCTCTCTGCCGAGTTAATTGGAGAGCAGCTCATTCCCATTGGCACCGTCTATGATCCCTTTGTCTGTCGCGGGTTGGATGCGTTTATCTATGGGCTCTACTCGGCAGCAAAATTCATCATTGTGGGGACACCATCCGGGGTTACGCTGGCACCGGAAGGCGGGGCCCATCAATCGACGATTACGTCATCGATTGGCACTGAACTGCCCAATCTCAACTTTTACGAGCCTTGCTACGCGCAGGAATTGGCATGGATTGTGCTGGAGGCAATGCGCCAATGCTGCGACCGCGAACACGGGCGGTCGACCTATCTGCGGCTCTCGACCAAGGCGATCGAGCAGGCACCTTTTCAGGCCGCTTGCAGACGGATTGGAGAGGCAGCGCTACAACGACAAGTATTGGATGGCGGCTATCGGCTGGTGGACTGGCGAGAATCCGGGGCAGATCTGCGGGGCCGCTACCTGATCCAGATCGCAACGACGGGGGCGATGGTGCCGGAGGCAATTCAGGCGGCAGAAGCGCTACACGAGGATGGCATTGCGGCCAATGTGCTGCACCTCACCAGCCCGCGGCAGCTTTACGAACGCTGGCGCGATTCCTTGCATCAGCGTCACTCTGCCGCGGCCCCCACGTCGCAAGGGCCATTTGATTGGCTGATCCCAGCGGCGGAGCGCCACGCCCCAATCATCACTGTCAACGATGGTGCTTCGCACGCGTTGGCCTGGTTGGGCAGTGCACTGGGCAGCACCGTCGTGCCGCTGGGGGTCGATGAATTTGGACAGTCGGGTACGCGGCAGGATCTCTATGCGGCCTGTGGCATCGATGCCGAGACGATTTTGGAGAGCGCCTACGCGATTCTGCAACGCAAAAAGAGACTCTAACCTCGGAGAAGATGGCAAGATAGGAGCGTGGGGGCAGGGCTATTTTGCCAGCGTCAACAAGCCGCTGGCGTGCTGTTGCGTGCCAGAATCGGCAGTGGCTGGCGCTGGTTCTGCCGCTGGTTCCGACACGGTAGCGGCCTCGGGCAAAGCAGCTCGATCGGCCGCTTTGTCATCGGCCGTAATCTGACCGTCGGCAATGATCACGGTTCGAGTTACCCGGCTGGCGAGATCTTCGTCGTGGGTGACCATGAGAATTGTTTTGCCTTCGTCGACCAATGTCTCGAAGAGTTGGAAGACAGCATCCGCGGTCTTGGAATCGAGGTTGCCGGTCGGTTCATCGGCCACAATGATGGCGGGATCGTTGGCGAGCGCACGGGCAATGGCAACCCGCTGCTGTTGCCCGCCCGAAATGGCTGTGGGCAATTTGTCAGCCTGGTCGATCATCTCGACCTGATCGAGCAGATGCAGGGCGCGTTCCCGCCGTTGACGGCCGGGATAGAGATCGCAAAAATCCATGGGCAACATGACATTTTCGGCGACCGTCAGGGTGGGCAGCAGCTGAAAGAACTGAAAGACCACCCCCACATTGCGGCCACGCCACTCCGCAATTTGGTTTTCACTGAGGGTGTGCACCGCGGCGTCCCCAATGAACACTTCGCCGCGCGTGGGTTGGTCGATGCCCGTGATCATATTGATCAGGGTGGATTTACCGCTGCCGGATTTCCCAATCACCGCGACGAATTCCCGTTTGTCGACATTCAGATCAATCTTTTTGAGCGCGAGAAACGGTCCGGCCGCGGTCTCGTACTCCTTGACAACGCTGCGCAGCTCAATCAGATGTTGGTTGCCATGGCGGTACTCTCCATCATCTGCGGCGTCCTGCGTTCGATTTCCAAACCAGTTACGAAACATAAGATCCTCTTGGCAAGAGCAAGCGAGCTGTGAATGCGCTCGATGCTTGGCGGATTTTCCACAAATCCCTGTTGGCTAGCTGTACGCTCAAAAGTCAGCAAAAGTTGCAGCATGCAGGCCACTGGCGGACAGAGCCAACCGCCCCGCTACTTTCTCGAATATCTGTAGTTTAGTATACTTGCAGCCGGAACGACAAACCAGACCGCTCTTTTGCAAGTCGAGTCAGACAAATACTCTCATGGAGATCTATTCTCATGGAGATCTATTCTCATGGAGATCGAGCATCTACAACGTGAACTGCGCGAGTGGCAGCAGCGGCCAGGGTTGTGGGCCGAGGCAAATCTGTTGGCCCGGGCCGAAGCACTTGACTTTGTTGCTTTTTTCACCGCGGCATTGCAGATGCCGCGCTCGGTCGACGGGGCCACGGTGCAGCTGCAACGCGAGGCAACTGATTTTGCCCAGAGGCTGCGGGCAGAAAATAACGCGATTGGCGAGCAGTTGCGTGTGGCGGTTCAGAGCGGGCACCAACGCGGCGCGGCCTTGCGTACCTATCTCGATCGATTCACCAACTATGGCAGCGCGACCTGTGATGGGGTCTACACAAACTACGATGGGCTGGATGTTCTGGTAGATGGGCTCTTTGCCTTGCAGGATGGGCCCGCGACAACCGTGCAACAGGAAGCGGAGATGGTCCACTGCGAAGAGACGCCGGCCCGCGCCATTCTCGATCTGATCGACCACGTTGATTGGCGGCCGGACGATTGTTTCTACGACATCGGCGCTGGCCTGGGACAGGTTGCCATGTTGGTACATCTGTTGACTGGCGTCGAGGCACGCGGGGTGGAATTTGAACCAGCCTTTGTCCGCTTCGCCAACCAGCAAGCCAAGGCACTGAATTTATCCGCGGTGCACTTTATTCACGCCGATGCACGGGCTGTAGATTATGCGCACGGCACGGTCTTTTTTCTCTTTACACCGTTTCGTGGGCAAATGCTACGCCAAGTGTTGGAGCGGTTGCAACGGATCGCCCACCAACGGCCCATTCAAATCTGTACATTTGGCTCTTGCACACCTCGCGTGGCCGAACAATCCTGGCTACGGCCCTGCCACGGCAATCCACAGCACGAGTATCAGCTGGTAATTTTCGCGAGCGAGCCGTAGGCATCACTCTGGGTAGCAACCAATGCTTGCGCTCTCACTTTCACAGAGCCACGAAAAGGTCTATAATGGAAGCCAAGTGAGCCATATGGCGTTAACGCAGCAGCACCCTTTCAAGCATGCGGTGCTGAATGAGGTCGTTGCAGTTGTAACAGAGTTCGCGCACATCTCCACAGAGCGTAATTGTGACATCGTTTGCCAGCCGTGGGAGATGAGCCTGCTGTCAACAAATTGAGTAATGGCTGTTGTATGCAGCAGACCCCGTCCAAGCGGTACGTTGAGAGTTGAGTAGCTCTCCTATATTCTCTGCGTCGACGCTGTTGGCCAGGGACGTAACGGGAACCACAGTCAGCGTACAGGTAGGTTCTCAATTTCAAAGGAGGAAACGCATGAGTCGCATGCAATCACTATTAGAGGTTGGCCAGAGCATCTGGCTTGATTTTATTGAACGCGAGATGGTACAGACTGACAAATTGGCCAAGTTGGTGGAAACGGGAATCCGGGGCGTGACCTCCAATCCCACTATCTTTCAACAAGCCATCGCCAACAGCGATGATTACGACGCGGATCTGGCCAAGCTGAGCGAGCAGGGGAAATCCGCCAAGGAGATCTTTGAAGCGTTGGCCGTTGCAGATATTCAGGCGGCAGCGGATGTGCTGGCCCCGGTCTATCAAGAGAGCGGTGGCAAGGATGGTTTCGTGAGCATTGAAGTTGCCCCCGATCTCGCCTGTGACACAGAGGCAACAATGGAAGAGGCCCGGCGGCTGCACCGCTCTGTCGATCGCCCCAATGTCATGGTGAAGGTGCCAGCAACAGAGGCGGGTGTTCCGGCCATTCGACAGCTGATTGCAGAAGGCATCAACATCAACGTTACCCTGATCTTTGGTCTGGAGCGCTATGCCGCGGTAAAAGAAGCCTATTTCCAGGGGTTGGAAGATCGACTGGAACAGGGGGAGTCGATTGGCAATATTGCCTCGGTTGCCAGCTTTTTCGTCAGCCGCGTCGATTCCAATGTAGATGCCAAACTGGAAGCGGTGAGTGCCAGCAACGGGACCGATCCCAAGGCGCTCATGGGCAAGACAGCGCTGGCCAATGCCAAGCTAGCCTATGCACAATTTCAGGAGAAATTTGCCGGTGATCGCTGGGAAAAATTGGCCAGCAAGGGTGCCCAGTTGCAGCGGCCACTGTGGGCGAGCACCAGCGTCAAAAACCCCGATTATCCCGATCTGCTCTACGTCGATTCGCTAATGGGACCCCATACGGTCAACACCATGCCGATGAGCACGCTGGAAGCATTTCTGGATCACGGTGATGTGGCGTCGCGAGTGGAGGCGGGTGTGCAAGCAGCAGAGTTGGTCTTCACCCAACTGGCCGCGCTCGGCATCTCCATGGAGCAAGTTACCGAAGAGCTCGAAGAAGAGGGCGTGAAGAAGTTCGCCGACTCCTACGAGGATCTGTTGGAGACGATCAAAAAAGCAGGCGAAAAGGCGGCGGCCTAGCCGCGATTGTTGGGTTCTTTGCGGCTAAAGTGGGCTCTGTTTGAAAAGAGTAGTTCCGGCAAGCGGGAAACCTACCGTTTTCAAGCCAACCGCACTGTAGGCCCGCAGATCAACGGCGCAAAACTGGTGGATTTCTGCCAATTTTGCGCCGTTTTGATTGCCGTGACACCGGGCCCCTGCTCAGGCAAAAAGATGGGGCAAGACTGTTGCGGCAAAGAGCCACGTTCCTTCGGGCCGAGGCGCGTCGCAGAAATGCAGGGTAAGGCGCTTTGCCCCCTGATCGATGGCTTCCAACAGCCGTTCGGTCACTTGGGCTGGCGTGCCAGCAATGTCTCCGCTACCAACGGGGCGGAACTCTGGTTGTTCCTGCAAACGCTTTAGCTCGGCCTCGCTCTCGGCCACCATGATGCCAGCATGGATCACTTGCTTGATCTCATCATAGTCACGGCCCACTGCGCGGCAGTGCTCTTTCAACACCGCTTGTTTGTGGAGATAGGTGGGGCGATCAATGTAGATATAGTTCCACCAATCTGCATGCTCCGCCACCACACGCAGGGTAAACTTTTCCCCAGCCCCGCCCACCATAATTGGCGGCGTGATCTCCGGACGCGGCTCGCAATAGGCATCGGTCACCTGATAATGTTCCCCCTGGAACGTGACCGGAGCTTCCGTCCACAGCTGGCGCAAAATCTGCACGGATTCTGCCAATTGAGCAATGCGTGTTTTCGCTTTGGGAAAGGGCCAGCCGTATGCAGCGTACTCTTCTTCGTTCCAGCCCGCGCCAATGCCAATGACGACGCGGCCACCGGAGATCACCTGCATGGTTGCGGCCATCTTCGCCAAGTGAGCAGGATTGCGAAAGCTGTTGCAAAGCACATCGTGGCCACAGAGCTTGTCTGGATAGCGAGCCAACGCATAGGCGAGCAGGCTCCATCCCTCGGCCACTTTGTTGTCACCATATTGCACGTGATCGGGAAACCAGAGCGAATCAAACGGTGCCGCGACCTGATCGAGATAGGGGAAGGTCTGCTCAACCAGCCGCGACCAAACATTAACACCAACGGGCTTTGACATGTTTTTCTCCTGATTATTCTGACTGTTTTCTCCGACTGATTATTCCGACTGTTTTTTCCGACCGTGTTCTCCGGTCTTGGTCTTCTCAGTGGTGGACTCAGGTGGGAAAGTGAGTTGAGGAATGAAGTGCCGCAACAGGATCTGTGACAGTAAATTGCTGTTCCTGAGTATAGCTGTTCACTATGCCTGCGTGTGACTTGTTGCGGCTTGTTGTGATCGGTTGGGTTGTGACGTGCATATACTGTAACGTGAATGGCGGGATGCCGCAAGCCGGTAAATTTGGGCGGGTGCTCGAGTGAACAGCTGCCATGCAGCCCGTTCACGCTCGGCAAGCGTTGTGGTCAACCAATGTTGGTGTGGGCAATATGCTGGTAGAACTGTGGTATCATATAGAGCAGATGGATCGCGCTAGATCAGATAGATCGCACGAATATTGCAAGCAGAATAATGTTGCATACCCAACCATCGATCCGGAAATCTGGCTGCGCTGCTGGCGCGGAGAATTGACGGAGCGACGGCAACAGAGACAGGGAGAGACGAGAAAAGATGGTTATTGTTGATACACACTGTCACGTGGGCATTCACAAATATGAGCCAGTCGAAGTGCTGCTCTTTCACATGGCCCAGGCGGAGGTCGAACAAGCAATCTTTATTCAGTACATGGGCAACACCGACAACAGCTATCTCGTTGATTGCATGGCTGCGCATCCGGGCAAGTTTGCCGCGGCCATGTTAGTTGCGCCCGACGACGATGGCAGCCAGATCCGTGACTGGGCAGCCCAGGGCATCAATGGGATACGTTTGCCAGCGGCCTTTCGCGGCACGGGCAGCGATCCACTGGCACACTGGCAGACGGCCGCGGAGCTGGGGTTGGTAGTCAGTGCACCCTCTTCGCCATCAGCCCTGTTGAGTGATGAATTTGCCGAGGTGGTGCAACGCTATCCGGATCTGCAGATTGTGATTGAGCATCTGGGGGGGATTGGACACGGGGCCGAAGCGCCCTACACTGAATTTACGGCAATGCTGGCGTTGGCCCAGTACCCCAACCTCACCATTAAGTTGCCTGGATTTGGCGAATTCTGCGAATTGCCGCACCCTTTTGCACACATTCCGGGGCTGGTTGAATTGACCTTGGAAGCCTTTGGGCCCAGGCGGATAATGTGGGGCAGCGACTGGCCGCCCGTGAGCACGCGCGAGGGCTATGTAAACTCGCTTCAGTTTCCGCTGGAATATTTGCGTGAATTAAGCGACGAAGAAAAGAGTTGGATTTTTGGCCGCACGGCCCAACAGATCTGGAAACTTTCCTGACTTGAGTTGCACCCCATCGCGTGGCAGCGGCAATAGTTTGCGCAGCCACGCCCGTGTGGAGCGGGTAGGTAGCAACTTGCGTTTCATCAGGGCGGATACTCACACCGCCAATTCGATTCTAATCTGGAAATGATATGATTTTATGTCTAAACAACTAGTGGAAAGCTTTGAGTTTTTCAAGGAGTTCATCAAAAACTTCAAAGAAGTAAGCGCGGTGCTCCCCACCTCGGTGCACGCGGGGAATGCCCTGGCCGCCGAGGTGGCGCGCAGGCAAACAGCCAAGCGAGTGCTCGAAGTTGGGGCGGGTACGGGAGCCGTCACAGCCCAAATTGCGCCCCACATTGGGCCGGGCGATCAACTGACGGTCTGTGAATTGAATCACACCTTTATGCAGCTACTGCGCAAACGGTTTGACCAGGAACAGCCATTGCGCAGGGTTTTACCCCAAACCACCTTTTACGAAGGGTCGGTGCTTGATCTGAAGCCAACTGAAAAGTTTGACTTCATTGTTTCCACGCTGCCATTCAACGCGCTGCCGCCAGCGCTGGTCGATAAGGTTTTGGCTCACTTCAAGACATTGCTGAACCCGGGCGGTATCATCAGCTACATCGAGTATATTGGGGGGCGCACGCTCAAGCAGATCGGCAACATTGATCCGGAACAGGAACAACGGCTCGCGGTGTTGCAGCGACATCTGTCCACGGTTGGCTTGCGGCGCGAGGTGGTCTTGGGCAACGTGCCCCCGGCCTGGATCCATCACTTGTGTATTGGTGAAACAACGGCAGAAGCGGCGCTGAGCCTGCGACCGGGCCGACAGACCCATCGGGTTGCGCTGCCCAGCCTGGCGATGGATAGCGATGCACTGCCCTTCATTGTCGGTGCGTTGACGGCTGCGGGATTGGTGCGCAGACTGGCACCGCGCTCGCGCATGTGGCTGCTGCCAACGACAGTGGCGGCGCTGTTGGCAGCCTTTTTTCGCGATCCCAAACGCAATGTCGTGGCCGATCAGCAGTTGATCTATGGGGCGAGTGATGGCGTCGTGCTGGCAGTGGAAGAGATTGTGGATGAGCGCTTTGGCAACGAGCCGTGGCTGCGAGTTTCGGTCTTCCTCTCGCTGCTCGATGCGCATGTGAACCGTGCGCCCGTGGCTGGCCGCGTGCTCGAGGTGGTGCCAGAGGAAGGTGGCTTTGCCAATGCCAGCCACGCGGCGGCTGAACACAACCAGGCGCTCTACACCGTGATCGAAAGCCCAGGTGGCCGCTGCATCGTTGCACAACGGGTGGGCTTGATTGCACGTCGCATTGTCAACCGCTGCCCACCCGGCACACTGTTGGCCCAAGGGGACAAGATGGGACTCATTCGTTTTGGATCGCGTACAGATGTCTATGTGCCCGCGTCCAAGGCAGAAGCGATGGTGCAAAAAGGCGAACGAGTTGTGGGTGGCGAAACAGTGTTGGCTCGGTTTTGCAAGGGGGAAGAGGCGTAGATCGTTGGCGTTCGGACGGATGGGGTGCGCTCACCAGCAGGGCGATGTGTGGGGAACGCTGAGGGTCTGCTGCGCATTGTCCTGCACTTTTTTGCCGTGTTGCCACGCTCGGTGCAGGCTAGTAGATCCCGGCGTAAATCAGGCCACACTTATTTTGCTGTTTGCACTCAGGTTGTATGGCCTAATTGACTGCCGTGGTATGTACGCCACACTGTACTACGTCCGCACGCGGTAGAGCCAAAGCAGTGGGCCGCTACAAATATAGGCGGACGCAAGTGCAAGCGTTGTTGCCGAGAGATTGAAAAGGGCACCGATCACACCCACAATCAACAACCATTTGGGCAGTTGTCGTACCTGGTCCCACTTGGCATAGGGAAAGGCGCTCACCATGAGGATCGCCAGGCTACCCACAAAAATGGTGCCCCAAAGGAGCGGCAAATTGGGTGCCGTCAAATAGATAATGGCAATGGCAGCCGCGGCAAACGTTGTGGGAATCCCCTGGAAATAGGTATCATCTTTGGCCGTCACGTTAAAGCGAGCCAGGCGAATGGCACCCGTCAAGGCGATCAGACAGCTGGCAACAGCAATCAGGATCGGTTGGGCGGGGTCCTTGTCCATCAACCAATAGTAGGAGAGCGCGGCCGCGGCCACACCAAATGCAGTCATATCGGCCATTGAATCAAGCTGTGCCCCAAAAGAACTGGCCACGCGCCAGCGTCTTGCCAACGTACCGTCACAGCCATCTAGCAAGACACTGGCCAACAGACAGATGGCAGCGGTGGTCAACAGTCCGGCCGTGGTAAAGATCAGCGATGCAAAGCCCAAAACCAAACTGGCTGCAGTAAAGCCGTTTACAACGGCAAATCGCACTTTGCGGTGAGATACGTTCTCTTCTTGAGTCATGGTTTATCCATAGAGTCTATCCTGAAATTTGGTTGTGGTGCGTAAACCACCTCGAGCTGGCTACGTCCGACGCAGAGAATTTCAGGAGAGATACATAATAGAACCTGAGTTGCCCCCGGTTGCCTGCTAAAGTAAGCTCTGTTTGAAGACGGTAGTGCTACTTCTTTGGGAGACCACCGAAAAATCTACCGTTTTCAAGCCAACCGCACCATGGGCGCGTGGTAGCGGGTATTTGGAGCAATCACCCTCGTGTAACGATAGTAGGTAGCAACTTGCATTAATTGAGTACAGTCAACATACGTTACAACAGTCAACATACGTTGCAACAGTGTTGCAAGTATACTGGAGAACCAGCTCAGTGGCAAAATACTTCTGCCTGAATCATTGAGCGCTGGTTGGGACCAACAGCTATGCAGACGCTCCCGCGGCAAATGCAAGTAGGACAACGGTCTCGCTTACCTCGATCACCGAGCCGTACACATCGCCCGTGGTGCCGCCCAGGCGCAGACGAGCACTTCGAACAATGAGCCACGTTGTCAGCAAACTTGCGCCAATGGCAAAGAGCAACTGCCACGTCAACAGGTCCAACAAAAAGACTACCCCCAGCGGAATTAGCGCCGTGGACAGCAGCATCTGCTTGGACACGGCACCGCGGAATTCTGCGCCCAATCCATCGTTGCGCGCGCCACGTTGTTGTGTCACCCAAAGCAACAACCAGCGTGACCACGTGGGGGCCACGATCAGAGCCGACCAGGGCTGGCCCAGCGAGGCAATTGCGGCGATCTTCAGAGAGAGCAGCAGCACGAGGCCAACAACGGCAAATGCGCCGGTACGCGGGTCGCGCATGATCGTCAATCGCCGCTCCGGCGTCACGGGCGCCAACAGACCATCACAACAATCTGCAACGCCATCTAAATGGAGGCCACCAGTTAGCACGGCCCAAAGGCCAGTCACCACTACTGCAACCAACAACGGTGCAAAAAGTGTTGCAAAGAGCAGGTAGGCCAGCCCCAATAGCAGCCCAATTCCCGCGCCCACCAACGGAAACCAGCGGCCAGCTCCTCCCAGCAATCCAGGTCGAAACTCGACCGTGGGCACGGGCAAGATGGTCAGAAAGCCAGTGGCAACGATGATTTCGTGGCCCCAGGTCAACCAAAAGTTACGCGATTTGTTTTCCATGGCGGCATTCTACCATTTTCTCCGCCCCATGGGTACGTGGAGAAACGAGAGTTATGGCACGATGGTTGCCAGCAACCGTGCGCGGCAGATGGGCTGGAGAGATAGTTGGAGAAGTTGTTGAGTTGGTTTGCCACCGAGAGGCGGTTGTTGGATTCACACGGTTAAGCGATAGGTGTCGGCATTGTGGGGACGCCAAGCACACTTGCGCTCATGCACAAGGCGGCATTGTGGGACGTCGATAAGGGGGTTGTGGTGAGGTAGACACGGGCAGAGTGGGCGCAGACGAATCCGGTTGCGTTGGCTCTTGTTGCGGTAGGTCTCGTGTCGATTCTTCTGTGGAGTCTTCTGTGGATTCTTCTGTTGGTGTGACGCAGCGCGAGACTTCCTCTAGGACTGCCTGGGCCAGCTTTTCGGCAAATTCATCTGGCAGGTCAAGCACAGGGAGGCGTTCTGCAAATAATCTTTGCAATTCTTGTTCGTCCCACGTTTCAGATTGAATGGTTGGGGTCATGCCCGTATTATTCCTGCACTGAATTTCATTCAAGTTGTGTACTGAAACACGACTTGACTATCAAATTGGCTAGTTGCTAATTGACTAGCTGACAATCTATCCTGAAACACTCTGCGTCGGCTGATCGACGAGAGGCGTGACGGAAGCTACAACCGAATTTCAGCAAAGGCGCTGCCTGCGAAACATGCTTGTTGTGGCACACGAGCTTCACATGCGCAGCCAGGGCTCCTTGTGTACAGGCTCAATCGTCAGAGAAATCGTGTTCTCTTTGCTTGCCGTTGCGCCCCATATTCTTGCGCAGATCCGCTCGGGCTCGACTCAATAACGATTCAGCCCCTTTGTAGGTCTTGCCTAAAATTCTTGCAATTTCATCTACTCCCAAGCCAACGTAGTAGCGCATGAGCAATACTTGCCGGTGTTCTTCCTTGAGCTTGTTGAGGGTTTCAATAAATTCGATACTTTCATCACTCATGCCAGGGGCTGGATCGGGATAAGTCTCCTTTAATTCGGCTGAGGACCGGTGACGTCGCCAAAAGTCAGCAATCTTGTGATTTGCCAGTGAAAACAAAAAAGTAGACAATTTTACTTTTCCATCAAACGTTTGTATAGCCTGCACTGCGGCCTTCATCGTCTCTTGTTGTACATCTTCCACATCTTGATACTCTGGCAACCGGTGCAAGAGATAGTTGTACAGACGAATACTATAGGTACCAGTCACAAATGCCGACCAGGCTACTGCATCATTTCCTTTTAATCGCCGTACCCACTCTTCTTCGGACCAATTGTTCGGCGATTGATCGCTGGAGGACCAATCACCGGGCTTTACTGGTCCCATCTTGGCCTCCTACTATTATTAATCGCAAAAAACGGTGCAATCCTTCGCGAGGGGTATGCTGGACTGCGAATGCTACCGAATTGATATATCATAGAGTTGAACTTTATTCGTCCGTTTTTCAGTCTGCCCCAAATGAGAAAGGCCCGGGAGTAGAAGCACCGTCAATATGCGTCACACAGGTGCAAAGAAGCTCGTTTACCCTGCGGTTGACTTCACCTGGGCAGAGATGCCCCGCTGCCCCGTACTTCTGCCGTACCTCTTCCGTGCCTCTGCCGGGGGACTTGGTTGACGCGGTCGTAATGGTCACGTATCCATTGCACACTGATTGCGTACTGGATACGTACTGGTTGCGTACGAGAAGCGTACTACAGAGCGGTTGGCTTGGAAAACGGTAGATTTTTTAGCGGTCTACCAAAGGGGTAACCGTACCGTTTTCAAACAGAGCCCACGTTACGTACGCATGGTGTATAAATCGTCTGCGCGGGTGGGCACTTACCTTACAAAAAATGCAACAGAACCTTGCTGTTGTGAAATGTTTCCAAAGATGCGGCATTCAGGTGATGCAGCATCAATGACGCCAATGCATACTATCGTATGAGTATACTGAAACTTTAGATAAATTGAAAGCTTGCTTGCAAAGCAAAAGGGATTCAACGAGTAACGTGTCTGGGAGTGGCGCTTTTGCAAAAGAGATAGCCTGTTCACCCACTATTCAACGGCAACTCTTGTCTGCATCCGGGTCAGCGCTGCAGGGAGCACAAGCTAGATCTGCTCTGGCGATACAGGGACTTGGCGAACAGAACGCTTCCATTTGTACCTGCAGCGAAGCAATGGGAATCTGTTGCTGTGCGCGCCGCAACCGGCAGATTAGATGAGGCAAGGAAAAGCAGCAAGTGAACGGAAAAAGCGAGATGCCCAATCGAGCAAGTTGGCTAGAGATCGACCGCACCGCCTTGGTAAACAACATCAACGCGCTCCGTCAACTGTTACCGACAAAGACTCAGCTGATGGCTGTTGTTAAGGGCAATGCTTACGGACATGGCGCTGTGCCAACTGCACAAATTGCAGAAGAAGCTGGAGTCAAATGGTTTGCAGTCGCGACCGTTGATGAAGGGGTGGAGCTCCGCCAACAGGGAATCGAGCGGCCCATCCTCGTGCTGGGCCATACACCACTCGCCGGTGTTGAAGAGGCGCTCCGTCGGCAATTGACGTTGACACTACATGATGCTGAATCGCTTGCCCCCATGGCCCAACTTGCCCAGAGCCATGGCGTGCATGCTCGGCTTCACCTCAAGGTAAATACGGGCATGAACCGGTTGGGCATTGAACCAGCCATTGTCCTCGAACTTTTGCAACGGGCCCACGCTCATCGTCACAACATCGAAATTGAGGGCATCTTTACCCATCTAGCCACGGCCGATCAGCGAGACCAACGCTTTGCCCAGCAACAGCTTGCCCGCTTTCAAGCGGTGCTGAGCCAGTTGGAGTGTGCGCAACTCCGCCCCGCTCTTGCCCATGCAGCAAACTCCGCGGCCACGCTACAGTTGCCCGCGGCCCATCTTGATATGGTGCGCTGTGGCATTGCGCTCTATGGCCTCCACCCCAGTGTCGAAAGTTGTCGGCTCCCGGCCAACTTCCAGCCCGCCCTGGCGTGGAAGGCACGGATTGTACAATTGACGGCACTGCAGCCCGGCGACTGTGTTGGCTATGGTTGTACGTTTCAGGCCGAGCGCCCCACCACGGTGGCAACAGTGCCCATTGGCTATGCCGATGGCTTTCCCCGTAGCCCTCACCACTGGGGAAGCGTGCTGATCCATGGTGCGAAAGCACCGATTGTTGGGCGTGTCTGTATGGATCAAACAATGGTTGATGTGACCGACCTCGTGGCGGCTGGTGCAACGGTGAAGTCGGGCGATGAAGTTGTTCTGTTGGGCAGCCAGCGTGGTAACACGCTATCGGCAGAGACTATCGGTCAACGCACGGGAACGATCAATTACGAAGTTGTCAGCCGGATCCTGCCCCGGGTCCCGCGTCTATACCGCTAACTGCTCATCAATAAACGCCCTCAAAGTTGCACAACTACTCTCGTGAAAAAGTGTGGATATTCGTGCGCCTTTTCAATCGGTCGTCTATTAACTCGATCGGAACGCAATTGGGGGTGACAGAGACCTGCGTGGGCTCTATTCGCGCCAGGCCAGCGTTGCCAGAACGGGATGATGATCGGATTCGCCGTGCAACGGGCTGACATGACTCGTCAACGCCACAAACGCATCGGTGTACCAGATCAGGTCGATGCGAACGAGACGCGGGGGAATTGGAACCAGATGAACCCAACTTCCCGCGGCGGGATAGGTGTGGCCCCAGCCCCAACCCGCGGCACGGTGAGCATCGGTGAGCACCCGGCCGAGAATCCGGTAGGCATCGCTCTGATCCGTTGTGTTAAAATCCCCCACCACAACCACAGGATCTGTGTGCGCAGCAATCTGGGCGGCCAACGCTTGGCTCAGTTGGCGACGCATGAGGAAACTCTCGGCGATCTGCCTCGCCATGGGTAATCCATCGCCCAGAAAATTCGCGAGGTTGGAACTTTTGGGGTGACAGTTGTAGAGCACAAGGTGCCGGGCCTCTGTCACGGTGACACGGTAGATCCGGCAGTTGAGGTCAATGATCAGTTCCGAGCGCATGGGGGTCAGCGGATAACGGCTGAGAATGCTGATCCCACGGCCATTGAGCGTCTGTTCATGTAGCTGGTGGGGATAGAGTGCCCCGAGCTGTTGCGCCAACAGCTCTTTGAGTTGATCGTTGACCTCTTGCAGTGCCACGATGTCGGGTAGTTCGTTTGCGTGGATGAGCTCAATGGTTGCAGAGGAGCGACTCTGGGCCCACACGTTGAAGGTCATTATGGTAATTGGCGGCGGCTCCGTCACGTGGGTTGGAGCCGCCTTGGGCAAAAAGAGCGTGCCATAGGTCATTACAAAGAGGGTAATGGGCACCAACAAGCCGCAATAGTAGAGTGGCTGCCGCACGAAAATGGCCAGCGGTAAGAATAGAATCAACGGCGCGTAGAGGAAGGGAACAAACGAGTTGAGCAATCCCATCCACCAGGTGCCATCACCGATCAACAGGTGAAGCAGCCACCATCCACTCAGCGACGCCACGTAAAGCCAAAGCAGCAATTGTCCAATTGTACGCGTAATGATCGTCATTCGTTAGACTTCACAGTAAAGATTTCGTGATGATAGATTTCGTGATGATAGATTTCGTAGTGGTAGATTTCATGGAGACAGATTTCATGAAGCCAGATTTTATGGAGAACCCAAGTGGATGAACAACAGAAGGCCGAGCGGCTTTACGCACTGCTCGCGGCGCATTATGGTGAACCGAAGTGGCATCCGGATCCCCAGCCGGAGACGGCTGTGATCGACGAGTTGGTTCTAACCATGCTCAGTGCCAATACCAACGACGTGAATAGTGGACGGGCCTTTGATGCGCTCAAAGAACGCTTTGGGCAGGATTGGGACGCTGTGCGCACGGCTTCGCTCGACGCGATCAAGCAGGCAATTCGTGTTGCGGGCATGTACAATCAAAAAGCGCCCAACATTGTTGCTACGCTGGAACAGATCCGGGCAGATCGCGGAAATTACGATCTGAGCTTTCTCAACGATCTGCCGATTGAGGCAGCCATGGACTATCTGATGGCACTGCCCGGTGTTGGTCACAAAACAGCCAGCATCGTCATGCTCTTCTGCTTTCAGCGGGAAGCGTTTCCCGTGGACACGCACATTCAGCGCATCAGTCAGCGTGTCGGAATCGGCAGCCGCCGCAGCACTCCAGCGCAGCTGAAGAAACGGTGGGAAGCCCTTTTGCCAGCCCAATATTATTATCCACTTCACATTAACTTTATTGCCCACGGCCGCACCATCTGTGATGCCCGCGCCCCGCAATGTGAACGCTGCCCACTCGCGCCGATCTGTGACTATTGCCATGCAACCGGTGAATGGCAGAAGTAACCCAGTGGATCCCGGCGTAAATCAGGCCACACTCGTTTTGCCGCTTGCACTCCGGTTGGATGGCCTGATTACCTGCCGTGGTAGCTACGCCATCCGATATTAGCGTTGGATCGCCGGTAAGTAGAGCTGATAGGATGGGTTGAAGCTGGGATTGCTTTCCAGAGTATGATCGAGCCCCTGTATCCCCCAAGCGGCCCGTGCTCCCTCGTTGATGATCACAACGTTGTCACCAGCTTTGGGCGGCTGATTATCAATTACCGTAACAGCCAGCGCACGACCGCGGGCATTGACACCGCCGCTGGTCTCCGCTCGATATTGATGATTCACCAAACTTTCAGCGGCAGTGACGACATATTGCACAGTCGTGGCGCTGTCGGCAGCCAATGTTGCCACTGTCCACTGCACAATGCCATCGACCGGCCGCCGATCTGCACCGCGCAAATAGATGGCCCCCGTTGGCACCCGATTGGTGATCACCAGATCGTTCAGCACGATTGGCGAACGATTGGTGACGGTAAACTGATAGGTAATCTCTGTGTTGGCAGCTGCAACCTCGGGGGCACCGATCTCAATCGTTAAGGCCAGTGGCACCGCGGGTGTGGGGGTAATCTGACGCCGCACGCGATAGGCAACTTCGCCTGAATTTGCCGCTGCCACATCGCCAATGCGCCAGGTGATTGTAGAACCAGGATCGTGGCCAGTTGTGGAAAAGTTGCCAGCACTGGAACGGATCGTACCATCGACTAGCTCGGAACCCGCGGGAATGGTGTTGTAGATCTCTACGTTCTCGAGCGTTTCGGAACCACTGTTGGCATAGGTGATGGTGTAGGTTGTCTCATCGCCAGGTGCGAGCCAAGTGGCGGGATCATTGTAGAGGTGCAGGTGCAAGGCAGGCGTGGGCGTGGGCGTGACAGTTGGTGTCGGCGTCGGTGTGTTCGTGGGGGTAGCAGTCGGTGTGGCCACCGGCGGCACAGTCGAATGATAGACGTTAAATTGTGTTTCATCTTCGCCACGCAACCCACCTGTCACATAGATCACATCTGCGCCATTGACGGTTGCCGTTGCGGCACCAAAGCGATAGATCGCAACTGGTAGCGATGCTTCGGCGCGCCAATTCCCCAATCGGCCATCGGCAAGCAAGGGAGCACTCACAACCTCTGCCAAGGCACCACTGGCGTTTTGCCCCCCCAAAACCACCAAGTGGCCATCGTGGATCAAGGCCTTGTGGTAGAATCTGGGGCTGGGCAGCAGCGGTTCGGCACGCCACGGGCCAAGGGGATTGGTCCCATTGACGGCCGCGCTTGAAACCACATCCACATCTCTGTCAGCACTGTCAAAGCCACCGGTCACGTAGAGATAACCATTGGCGGCAGTGACGGCCAGACGATAGAGTGATGTGGGTAACAATCCCACTTCTGTCCACGTACCCGTCCCCGCGGCGGTGACAGCCGCCGCATAAATCTGTTGTTGTGCCTGATTGCCATCCCAGCCACCAACCACATAGATGTGACCGTTGATAAAGACGGCATCATGCAGATCCAATCCAACTGGTAGCGCACTGGTCTCTTGCCAACCAAAAACTTCGCCATCGTCACCCAGGGTTGCATACCAAACATTCGAGCGTGTATCACTGCCATCCCAGCCACCAATGATGAAGAGCGAATTATCGACCACAACAGCCGCATGCAGATAGAGCCCCACGGGCAGTTGGCCCGCCGCTCGCCACAAACCCAGAGATCCGTCATCGTTGCGGCGCGCAGCATAGATGGTGGGGCTGGGCAAGCCAGCATCACTCTTGCCGCCAATGACCAAGAGATGATCACGATGGGCGACAGTATTGCGCTGGGCAAGTGCTTGGGGAAGCGCCGTGGTGGCAGCCCACCTGCGGATCTCGAACTGAGCCCGTGTTGCGCGTACTTGGGCAGGCGCGACATGGAGCGCAACGAGAAAAAAGCCGCCCATCATGAGTAGCAGCCCCAACAAGCGCGGCCAACCCTGCTGGCTCAGCAGCAGTTGCCCAGCGCAGCCCGCCACCTGGCGGGTGCGACGGTGGTATTTACAGCAGTAGTATTTAAAAAGGCGAATCAACATGAAAACGATTTCCAGTGTAATCTACATGGGTCATCTGCAAAACGATCTGAATCTACAGAGCGATCTAAACTAAAGTGGGCTCTGTTTGAAACC
This sequence comes from Caldilineaceae bacterium, assembly GCA_965228585.1. Taxonomy (GTDB): domain Bacteria; phylum Chloroflexota; class Anaerolineae; order Caldilineales; family Caldilineaceae; genus JAHBVH01. Next base: position 470,375 of record CBDDHX010000001.1, on the reverse strand, counting down.
TGTAGTTCCGGCAAGCGGGAAACCTACCGTTTTCAAGCCAACCGCACTGCGGTAGATCCCGGCGTACATAAGCCCATGGCAACCCGACCCATTTCACGCCAGTAGCTTGGGCTTGTTTCCCGCCGTGGTATGTACGCCCAACAGTACCAGTGCACATGGGCGGCCGCTGAACCAAAAACTGTTGTTTACTCCCCAGACGATGGCGGGCTATCGTCCCCACCGGAGCTGCTGCGGTTGAAGATAAATGTATGGCCACCACCCAGATAGGCAATCCGCTCATATGGTTCAATTTGGACCAGCAGGATACCCCAACGATATTCACCGTTGTCCAAACGGTCGCCCAATATATCATCCAGAGCATCCAAATCCACCGTTACACTCTCCTGCAATGTGGGTGCAGCCAGTCCAAAGCTCGCGGTAAGTGGATCTCGATCCGGGCGCCAGAAGACCAGCTCGAAACCATATCCCACGGCTGGCACAAAGTTGGCCTGCCAATAGAAAGTGCGCAAGCCACCTCCCCCGTTGCCATCAACTGGTGCCAGCGGCGTTACTTGGCCAATGGCAATGGTTGGTGTGGGAACCGGCGTATTGGTGCTCGTTGGCAACGGCGTGTTGGTTGGACGTGGCGTGGCGGTTGGCAACGGTGTCCAGGTCGGCAACGGTGTGTTGGTGGGCAGCGGCGTGTTGGTTGCCGTCGGTGTCCAAGTCGGCAGCGGCGTATCTGTAGGTCGTGGCGTGTTGGTGGCCGTGGGCAGCGGCGTATTCGTTGCCGTCGGTGTATTTGTTGGCAACGGCGTATCCGTAGGTCGCGGTGTGTTGGTGGCCGTCGCTGTGTTTGTTGGCAGCGGCGTATTCGTTGCCGTCGGTGTGTTGGTTGGCAACGGCGTATCCGTAGGTCGCGGTGTGTTGGTGGCCGTCGGTGTCCAGGTTGGCAGCGGCGTATTCGTTGCCGTCGGTGTCCAGGTCGGCAGCGGCGTGTTGGTTGCCGTCGGTGTGCGGGTTGGCAACGGCGTATTCGTCGGTCGCGGCGTGTTGGTTGCCGTGGGACGCGGTGTATTGGTCCTGGTGGGCGTCCGGGTGATTGTACTCGTCGCCGTGCGGGTTGGCGCGGGTGTATCTGTTACAGTCTGTGTGGCAGTCGGCGTGGCAGTCGGTGTGGGCGCGATTGTCTCGGTTGCGGTTGCCGTGCGTGTCACCGTTGCACGGGATGTACGCGTCGGCGATGGGGTCGATTGCACGGTTGCTCTGTTGGTAGCGGTTGCCGTTCTGGCTGAGGTTGTGACAGAAGTTCGCGCGGTGAGGGCCATCGACAGCGCCACCTGACTGGTTGCCGTAACGGGCACAGTGGCCGGCTCTCCGGCAGCCAGCGGCGTAGATGGCATGGATCGTTCTGCCACAGCCGCCTCTACCCTCACCTGGCGACTACCGCGAGCAACAACAGTATTTGTCCCGTCCACCACCTGGGCCACAATCTCGTGTGTACCTACTTCAATCAGTGGCACGACCAGAGACCAAGCACCCGTGCTTCTGCTCTGCGTAGTGCCGACGAGTCGCTCATCGACCAGCAGATTAACCTGCATATTTGGTGTAGCTCGCCCATTGATAATTAGACTGCCCGGCTCTACTGTCTCTGCCAGCAGATTCAACGGATCAATGATGACATTCTGTTCTGCCGCGAGCGCCTGTCCAGTTGAGATGGCGACCGTGCCTGTGACCGGTGTGCCTGCTGTCACGGTAGTAGTTATCACGGTAGCCGGCGCGGCAATGGTCGCCGTTCCCGCTAGCGCTGCGCTGGAAGCAGCCGCCCGATCATCGCCCTCCTCGGTACCATTTGTTGTGGCCCCTGGCACACTAGTACCATTTGTTGTGGCCCCTGGCACACCGGCAATGCGAATGAGGCCGGTGGGAGTCGGCGTGGCAGCATTGGACGTGACGGTAACCATAACCACAGGCGTCAACAGGGCTTCTACGGTAGCTCGTTGGGCACCATTGCCCGCGGGAATCAATCCACTGGGAAGTAGACTCAAGGGCAATTCCAGCGTCTCCCACTGTGCCAACACGGTGCTGCGAATCGAGCGATTGCTCAGGACCCCCGCCATGGCGATCACAACCAACGCCAACAGAATGGCGATCCCCCAAGCGCCCGAGAATCGTCGCTGTTTGCGTAGACGGGGCGCGGAAAAGGTTGGGGGGGGGTTGTATGGCTGTTGGCTTGCAGCCTGTACAGCCCATTGGCTGCCCTGTTCCAGAGCAGCAATGAACTCACCGGCGGTACCATAGCGCGTCTGCGCCGCTTTGGCCAACACCGATTTCAGCACAAAGGCGATCCCAATGGAAATGGCTGGTTCAACCTCTTCTGGGGGTGTGGGCAATCGATTCGCCACCTGGCGCAGCAGATAGTCATCATTGGTGGCTCGAAAAGGCGCTTGCCCCAGCAGCAAGAGATAGGCCACAGCGCCAAGGCTGTAGATATCTGTCTGCGGTGTGATGGTCGTTTCATTCCGCGCCTGCTCCGGCGCCATGTATGGGGAGACGAGCCAACGACACTCGACAGCGTCTGGCGGGTCGGTTGCCCCCGTGGCGTTATCCTGCCCAGCGGTCGCTGGCGCTTCTGACGCGATTGAGCCAGCCCCATCATCAGTTGCAGCCGCCGGGGGCTGCTCTGTGAGCGGATGGGGCATTCCGTAAAATCCATCGACAAAGATTTGCAGCTGTTGAGACGAATTCTCTTCGGGCGCGGTCTGCTCATTGTCGTGTTCGATCACATTGTTGTGTTCGATCACATTGTTGTGTTCGATCACATTGTCGTGTTCGATCACATTGTTGTGTTCGATCACATAGATGTTGTCGGGTGTCAGTCGGCCATGCAGGATTTCTGCCCGGTGCGCCCCATGCAGGGCCGATGCCACGCTTTTGATAATACGGAAAGCAGTGGCCACCTCCAGACGCTGTGTACGCTGCTGCAAAAATTCAGCCAGACTTTTTCCCTGCACTGGCTGTGTAACCCAAAACAGAGACTCAGTTTGAGCCGCCTCAGCTGGCGAAGTGGTATCGACTGTGGTCGATTCATTGTTCGCCAGATTGTCGTCCAAGGTGGGATCAGCGGTTTCGGCAGATGGCACGTGACTGAAGAATTGTCCACCACGAATCTCCCCCACCTCAAGCAGGCGGCTGATTCCAGAGTGACGGAGGGTGAGATTTTTGACACCTGCCTTGCGATACTGATCAACAACAGCAGGCTCGGCCAAGAAATCGGTGTGCAGCAGGTGAATTACCACATTGCGTCCGGTACGGATATCTGTCGCTCGATAGCGTGTCGTCAGGTCGTTCCGTTGCATCTCCGCACCAAGCCGGTACGGGCCGATCTGGTTCAACTGTTCAAGTTTCATATAATTGCAATTCCAACCCAAGATTACGGTGCGCAGCGCCGCCGCGCAATCGCTCTTTCAATGTCTATTGTGTCCGCTATATATAATCGCTGAAAATGCGAAAATCCTTCAAAAGCAACTATAATTGTACAAAAAATCGGTCAAATGCCCATTGACACCGAAGGATTCTTTGGTGTGTCCCGATTAATAAAGTAGCACAACGCAGCAGCAAATATTCGACACCCTCGATGGCAACATTCAGTGGCAACATCGGTGTTATCTTACTCGAAAGGCCGATTTCGCTCAAGAAAAACCCCTGCAATTTCTGTCCCGAGAGTCTCTGCGCCAAAGCTTAATGGACGACCCATTCAAAAGTTGCACAAATATGTGTACTTTCACACGGGGATACCGGGCAACGTTGACGGGGTTTATCCATATGACTTACGCACCGTGAAGTGCTTGCCAGTGGAGAGCAGGCAAAGCGATTGGTGGCTCTTCTCGGCAGGTTGCGTAAGTCCAGTTATTAAGTCCAGTTATAAAGTGGGACGAGATGATGAGATAGCGGCCGAGTGACGGGTACCAGTACTTCCGTTCGAACGAAACAGATCGATCCACCAGCAGCCCTGCCCAGCCAAAACTTTTGTACCAACAGTAGAGACAGGATTGTTACCGCATGAACCATCAGCAACCAAAACAAAGACGATATTTGTGGCTCACCTGTGGGCTGCTTCTCTTCGTCTTGCTGAGCACCTGGGAAGGTCAACACGCCACCTATGCAGGCACGACGATTCCCACACCAACGCCCACGCCCCAAACTGGCCGGCTCCGCATTCACAAGGAGACAGAGCCAGCCAACAGCAATGTTCACTTTGCATTTACGGCAACGGGCAACACGCTCTCCCGTTCATTTTCGTTAACGGGTGGCGAGCGCAAGTGGCTGGGTCATCTAGCCGCCGGCGATGGCTATCAGGTGCAAGAAGTGGTCCCGGCAGGCTGGATGCAAGAATCGGCAACGTGTAACAACGGTAGCCAGGTAGATAACATTCGCGTGACCGCCGGCGACCTGACTGTCTGCACATTTGTCAATGTACAGCTCGGCAAAATCATCATTAAAAAAGCAACTGTTCCAGCCAGCGACACAACGACCCACTTCAACTTTGTCGCCAACGTTGCCAATGGCGGCACCCGCACCGAAACACGTTTTGCGTTGCGCAACCAGGAGAGCTACACACTCAACAACATTGTGCCTGGCAGTGGTTATTCGATCGTTGAAGATACCAAGTCGGGCTGGAAACTATCCGCGGCAACCTGCTCCGATGGTAGCCCCGTTTCTAATATTGACGTAGACGCGGGCGAAACAGTTACTTGTACCTTCACCAACACCCAATTGGGCACATTGGTCGTACGCAAAGTAACGGATCCCACCCCTGATCTCTCTAACACGACCTTCTCTTTCACCGCGGATGCGCCCCTGACACCCGGTGAGTTTACGCTCAAGAGCGGCCAGTCCCAAACCTTTACGGGGCTGGTACCCCAGTCGGGATATCGTATCCGTGAAACGACGGCAACGGGCTGGAATCTGACGGGCAGCAGTTGTAGCAATGGCAGTGCCACCGCCAACATTCGGGTTGATCCGGGAGCGACTGTCACCTGCACCTTCCGCAACACCGGAACCGCCGTTGATCTGCAACTCGTCAAAGAGGATGGCGGTGTAACGGCCGAACCGGGTGATATTATTGTATACCGGCTGCACTACAGCAACAGCGGAACCCAAAACGCCGCCAATGTTTCGCTGACGGAAAAGGTGCCCGACCACACAACCTTTGTCGGTCCAGATGGATGGAACTGTGCCGTTGGCGCGAGCGCGGGCACGGGCTGCCGCTATGATATCAACACGTTGGGTGGCGACGCCGAAGGCCAGGTGCTCTTCCGGGTAAAGGTCAATGAAACTATCCCCAGCAATGTCACCACCATCGGCAACGTTGCTCAACTCTATTACAACGGTAACCGACTGGCCGATGAAAGCAGCACCAACACGCCCGTGAAGCGGGCGTCGGGGCTGAGCCTGACCAAAGATGATGAAGGCGTTACAGCCAAAGCAGATGGCACGGTGCTCTATACGCTCAACTATCACAATCGAGACAGTCAGCTCGCCAGCAACGTACTCATCACCGAAACTGTGCCACTGTATACCACCTTTGGGGGGCCAGCTCGTTTGTGGAGTTGTCCCCTCGGTTCGCCGGCTGGCACACTCTGCATTCAACGGATTGAACAGATCGCACCCGCCACCGGTGGCGTGACTACCTTCCTGGTCAACGTCAACAAAATGTTGCCCGCCAACGTAACGGGCATTGAAAATTTGGCACACATTGGGAACGCCGCCAACCCCTACGCCGACAGCAGCACAGAGCCGACGGAACTGCAGGCGGCACCAGATCTCTCCATCCAGCTGGATAGCGACGACGAAACCATTGCACCGGGCGGCACCATCCGCTATCGCCTGGCCTATGCAAACCTGGGCACGCAGGGCGCAACCAACGTGGTCATCACCAAAAACATTCCCAGCTACACCACCTTTCAAGCCAACTCTAGCAGCAGTGGGTGGATCTGTGGCACCAACAGCTGCAGCTATGCCGTTGGGACACTGGCCAGTGGTGCAGGGGGCACTCTGCACTTTGCGTTGACGTTGCAGCGCCCGCTGCCAGCCGGCGTGCTCGCCATCATCAACAACGTCCAGATCAAAGATGATGGCATGAACGGAGTCGACCTCGTTTCCGGCAACAATCGTCATGAACTGACAACCACCATCCATGATCCAGCCACCATTGTCGCGAGCAAACGAGCTGTGCTTGCAATCGATGTGAACCAGGATGGCGCAGTGTCACCGGGCGACACATTGGAATATGTTGTCACCCTGCAAAATCAGCGGGGAACAGCGGTGCGCAATGTCATCTTCTCCGACAATCTGGAATCGTCGCTCTACCTGGTGGATGGCACGACGACCACGCAAGGCTCCATTGGCATTGGCAACACGCCGGGCGACCCACAGGTGCAAGTGAATGTTGGTACCTTCATTGGCGACAGCACCGTTGTCATTCGCTTTCGGGCAGGCATCCGCACGCCGCTGCCGCATGGTGTCACCACCATCAGCAATCAGGGGCTGGTAGAGAGTCTCGATCTGCCAACCGTGCGCACTGATGATCCCGATACCGACGAGCGAACGGATCCCACTGTTACCCCGCTCAATGCACAGGCCAAGCTCAGCATGTCCCTTGCTGACTTTCTCTTGGTTGATGCCGATGGCAACGCTCTGGTCACCGTAGGCGATACACTGGTCTATCGGCTGCACCTGCGCAACGGTGGCAACAGTGGTTCTGCACCATTACAAATTCAGATCCCGGTTGCGGAAAATGTGGTGCTGGTCCCGAACAGTGTGGAGACCACTGCAGGCATTGTTCGCGAGGGCCAAAGCGCGGATGATGGCATCATCCGCGTCGATATCGGCGAGATTGCCGGTGGGGCCGAAGTGGAGATCAACTTTCAGGTACGTATTCTCGCCAGCGCAGGCTTCACGGCCATTCAACACCAAGCATCGGCAGCGGTGCAAGGCGCGAGCGGTGCCGCCAACCTGATCTCCGACGATCCGGATACCGGCGATGACAATGATGCCACCACCAGCCAACTCAATCAAAGCATTGTCAACGTGCGGCGGCTCTACCTGCCTGTGATCAGAAACTAGCAACAACAAAAACCTAACAGCGAGAAGCGGTCTCAACCGCTGGATAGTCAGCCGCTGACGCGGCTTTGTGTGGGTAGAAGCCCACTGTCAACACGAGTAGATCCCGGCGTACATAAGCCCAAGGCAACCTGACCCACTTCACGCAAGTAGCTTGGGCTTATTTACCGCCGTGGTATTTACGCCCAACAGGACTAGCTTGCGCGTCTCTAACGCAGCCGCCGGGTATCCAGTCGCTGCGGCGACTTGGCACTGTCAGCAGCGGGTTTTCAACCCGGCTGTAAGCAACATATCTGCTCTGGTCATCTCCCCGAAGTCGGGTCTTTCTGGTGCAAAATCGCGTTGTAGTGTTAGCTCTACAACACCGATAGATCTACAACACCGATAGCTCTACAATACCGATAGCTCTACAATACCAATGAAAAAAGCCGGGATGTACGAATTCTGTACACCCCGGCTCTTCTTTTTTGCAATCCGCTGCTTTACTCGGCGCTTTCTTCCGCTTCAATTTTGTTCAACGCCTTCATCAAGCGGCTCTTGCGACGCGCGGCATTGTTTGGATGCAGCACGCCTTTGCTGGCGGCCTTGTCCAATGCACGCATTGCCACGAATACTTGTTCGCGGCTCTCCGGCGCATCATTATCCAACGACTGACGGGCACGCTTCAACGCGGTGCGCGCGTTGCCCCGCACCACGCGGTTCAATGCCGCGCGCTTCACATTCTGCCGATTACGCTTCTGTGCTGATCGAATATTTGCCATCTGAACTTATTTGCTCCTAATCTAACGAACCCGTGCGAACGATCGAGTTTGAATTTTCTTACTTTGTTCGTACTTTTCTGCCCGTACGCCCATCGATTTATACGACAGCGCTATCTCTGTGCTGCCTGTTACTACGGTCTGTTACTACTAGTGCCTGTTACTACTGTCTGCTGCTATTTGTTACTGCTATCTATAGCGCGTGCTCCGGCAACGCGTCTGAATCAATCGGATGTGACAGACAGCAAGGAATGAGGACGGCTGTCTGCGTCACAAGCGAATAGTATACGCTCGATCGCAGAATTTGTCGAATTTCAACCTAGCTGAACGCGGTTCTGTTCCGAAAGCCACCCTGCGTTCAGGTGGCAACCTGTTCTACCAGGGCCATGACCTCTTTTAAGACCGGTTTGTTTTTGAAATAGAGCACCTGTGCGGGCACATCGCGCAGCCGCTCGGGTCCCAGATTAATCCCTTCGTATACCAACAGAATCAGATCAGTCCGATTGGCAGCGCGCGCTTTGGCAACTTTCCGCGTCAGGTAATCTGGATGCCAAAACCCCACGATCTCAATTAAGGCGCGTCGCCCATCCTGCTTGTGGGTAAGCGCAAAGTCTGGGATCATGACGGTATCACCGAGCAAAATCAGCTCATCTTCCCGCGTCAGTTGCCACTGTCCCCGTTCATCACCAAACTTTGCGTGGAATTCCGCGGCAAAGTCTGCTTCCAGGCGACTGTCGAAGTCGCCGCTACCCCGGAAATGGGTAACCAACTCCACCTCGTCGTCGAGATAGTAGAGCAGCCGTTTGCGCAGGTGTGGCGCACGCACCGTGGCCCACATTCGCCATTGAGTGCCGAGCAGCAGCGCGGGCAGAAAAGCGGCCAGCTGCCGACCGTACCGGGTGGTCGCTTTGACAAAAGGCGAAATCGGCCCATCGAGCACAACCTGATAGCCTTGCGTCCGCACTCCGCCCGGGCGTTGGTCCGGCCCCAGCACGGTCGCTACAAACATGAGCTTGAAGAGCTTGACATATTTCCAGAAATCTTTGAAGCCATCATAGAGGTGCACGGTCATCTGGTCGGCCCAATAGAGCGCGGCGCGCGCTACTTCCAGATTGTATCGGGCAATGAGCCGATCTGGTGTCCAGTCGGGGCCAATGTCGGTCAGCAGATGGGCCGCGGCGCGGTCGGCGTAGAGCAGCTCTTCCAACTGCCCCGGATTGACATTATATTCGACCGCAGCCTCGCGCAACATCTTGTCGCGTGAATCAGGGTGAAAGAGATCCGACGCGGCATACGCGGGCCCCCGTCGAAAGAGGTTCGCCCGCAGCTCCGCCGGATCGACTGGCGTTGCCGGCGGCGTAAATGTGGCGGCATCGCTGAGCACTTTTGCCAACCCACGCACCACAATGTAGTCGATGCGGCCAGCTTCATATGCATCCACAGCCTGCCGCCATTGCTCCTGGGGCTGATTGACCTGAGCCGCCAGCAGCGCAATCAGATCCGCCGCGGTGCGCTGCCAATGGCGATTGGCGGGGTCGATCCAATCAACGTGCAATTGGTCCTGTTGCTGGCGCAGTCGCGGGCGCGCCAGATCCGCGGTGAGCATCAAGTGCGCTCCTGCTTGGTCACCTGCTTGGGGCGTCGGCGTCGGGCACGTCCCGTGTCCAGTGTATTGCGCACAATGATCTCGTACAGCACAGCCTCGCGGTTGCCAACCTTGCGCAACACCCGCCCCAGCCGCTGCACATATTCGCGGGCCCCGGCACTGCCACCCAATACAATTGCCACCTTCGCTTCAGGCACGTCGATGCCTTCATTCAGCACGCGCGAAGTGACCAGCGCCGGGTATTCGCCAGCGCGAAAACGCTCCAACAGTTCCTTGCGTTCGGCAGCTTTGGTCTCACAGGTGAGGGCCGGGATGAGGTGGCGACGCGAAAGCTGATAGACCACCTCATTGCTCTCGGTAAAGATGAGGATCTGTTCGTGGGCGTGCTCCCGCAACAGACGATCCAGCGCCCCCAATTTGTTGGTGGCGCTGGCCAGCAGACGGCTCAAACGTTGGTGAGCCAATAGCGCGGTCCGCGCGGCGGGCTCCAGCGAACCAAGTCGCATCAACTCGGCCCACCAGCGCGGGCCGTGGCGATAGAGTTGGCGCTCGCGCACGAATCGTGTGTAGATCGCGTATTCGGCATCGTAGCGCTCGCGCTCTTCTGCTGTCAACGCCACCCGCACACGCTCGGTTCGATAGTCGGCCAACTGTTTGCCCGCCAACTCGTCAATTCGCTTTTCATAGACAATGGGGCCGATCAGCTGAGCGAGCTGCCACTGCCCACGAGAGCGGTCGATTACCGCTTGCTGGGGATAGGTGGCTGTCAGCCCCAGGCGCAGCGGTGCCGGCGACATGAGCGCGGTCTCCCCCCAGCTCGGCGCGGGCAGATGGTGGACTTCATCGTAGATGATGAAGTTGAACTGATTGCCCGCGCTCGCCATCAGATCACCCGCCGAATGATAGGTGGTCACGGTGAGCGGTTGGCAATTCTTTTCCGCCCCGTAATAGACCCCCACTTCGATCTGGAAAGCGTTGGCGAGCCGTGCATACCACTGGTGGAGCAGATCGATGGTGGGCGCCACCACCAACGTGGAACGGTTGACGCGGTGGATGGCATGGATGGCGACAAAGGTCTTGCCCGCGCCCGTGGGCAGCACAATACTCCCCCGTGAACCGGCCCGCTGCCACGCCTGCAATGCTTCCAGCTGATAGGCATGGGGCTCGCGCGGATCATCAAAGGTCGCTTGCAGAGCGTGCCAACGGGGCACACTGTCGCGTACGCCGCGCCCACGCAACCACGGCGCCAACGAGGAGTAGTGATAGGCTTCACAACGCCAGCGCGATTTGATCCACTGCAACATTGGCGGCACCGTCTCGTCACGGCCAATGCCATAGAGCACCAGGGTGCCACCCTGGAAGGAGAGCGCAGGTGTGGCCGGATCCATTTCCGCTGCTTCAATGGAAGTTGAAGTGAACGTTGCCGATGCTGTTTGCGCAGCCATTGCTCTTGCCACCTGAATTTCAACACCCCGGCGCACAGGAGCGCCATCACGGCGAATGCACGGACGGGCAGGGGACGAATAGAAGTGATTCCCAGAAAACAGTATAACGTAAGTCTATTTTCCCCAGCAACTAAGTCAAATGTTTGATTGACGTGGACGGTGAGCGGCAGAATATGGGGGCTGCATCGGGGGAAGTCACAAGCACATTGGAGCGCACACACTGGATCACGTGCGTTGGATCGCACACGGAATTGTGCCCGTGACCGGTTGCCTGCACCGTCAGCGCAACGAACGCTCATTCGTGGCGGCTGTTGGTGGCGGAGAGCGCGCGCGCCACGCAGGCGATGCAGGCCAGCTCTAATTCAGACTTTTGCCGTTGTTGAATCGGCCGTGCTGGGCTGGTTCACCCGGTGTTGCGCCACCAATGTCGGGTTTAGCCGATGGCCCAGCCCTGGCTCGTCGCTCAGCACCAAATGGCCATCTTCAATCCGTTCGGCAGGCTCCAGCAGTTGCGTGCGCCAATCCACTTCGCCCCACGCATATTCCAAGATGTAGAAATTACGCAGCGTCGCGCAGACGTGGCCGCTGGCAACACTGGCCACGGGGCCGGAGGGGTTGTGTGGCGCAATGAGCAGTTGGCTCGCGCGCGCGGCTTCAGCCACATTCTTTGTCTCTTGCAACCCACCCACGTGTTTGACATCGGGCATGAGCACATCGACCAAATGACGCTGCAGAAATGGACGAAAATCTTCCACCGCAAAGACACTTTCGGCCGAAGCAGTAGCCATGGGCACCTGTTGCGTGATCGTGGCCAGTTCATCGTGCATCGTCTTGCGTACCGGCTCTTCATACCAAAAGAGATTGCAATCGGCCAGTTCATGCCCCACGATGATGGCCTCGGATTGCTCCATGCGGCTGTGACAGTCAACGGCCAGCTCGATCTCCTCGCCAATGGCCTTGCGCACGGCACGCACGCGCGCCACCCCCGCGCGCCAAGTCGCCTTGGGGCCGGTGCGAATGTGATCGCGTGGGCGTAATTCGTCGAAGGGGGCTAGCTTGATCGCGGTGAAGCCCTCTTCCACGGCTTGGGTTGCGGCGCGGGCAAAGCCAGCCGGGGATCGATCCTGGACGTGACGGTTGATGTTGGCATAGAGGCGGACGCGCTTACGCAACGCCCCACCCAGCAGCGCGTGGATGGGCTGCCCCACCTGTTGACCAAACGCATCCCAGAGCGCCATCTCGATCCCACTGAGCAACGTCTGCCCCACGCGCCCCATTTGCAGCGACGCCATTTTCTGCCAAAGCGCATGAATATTGATGGCTGACAGACCGATTAGCTGCGGTTTGATGTGGGACAATAGGTCGAGCAGAAGCGCATCATTACTGCTGTGGCTCGCCTCCCCCAGCCCAGTAACCCCGGCGTCCGTGTGAACCAAGAGAAAGATCCAATCGCCCCGGTGATTCACGTGAATGACAACCGGTTCAATATCCGTGATTTGCATAGTCCATTCCTTTTGTGCATACTGAAGAAAGAATTGGGAGCCCCCAATCGGTGCGCCTGCAACTATAGTGCGGTTGGCTTGAAAACGGTAGATTTTTGGCGGTCTACCAGCGGTCTACCAAAGGGGTAGCACTACTGTTTTCAAACAGAACTTGCTTTAACTGCGGGCGGGCAGAGTTGACAATCAATCTGTCCCACTGATTCTGCCTAATTCTGCGCTGCCCACCTTGCACGGCTACACCACCTTGGCTGTCACATAGAATACCACAGATGAAATGACCGGCGTAATGCCATTTTTGCGCCCGTACCTGTGCACGCACAGTCCCCGAATAGATGGGGCAGCGCCAGATTCATGGAGCAGAGCCAACAGACCTTTGCAATCAACGTTCATGTGAAGAGAGAAGAGCGTCAGACGTGACACCAACCAGACAACTTGACCCAGACCGCTATTTTGATCCCGATCCGACGGTGCGCTCGCTGGCGCGCACCATCTACGCTGGGATTGTCGACTTGCCCATCATCAGTCCACACGGTCACGTCGATCCTGCACTATTGGCTGATCCAGCGGCAACCCTGGGCACGCCGGCGGATCTCTTCATCATCCCCGACCACTATGTCTTTCGCATGCTCTATTCACAGGGGATTGCACTGGAAGCAGTGGGTGTAGCGCCGAATGATGATGGGTGGGTAGAGCGCGATCATCGCAAGATCTGGCAGCTCTTTGCCGATCATTTTCACCTCTTTCGCGGCACCCCCACGGGTGCCTGGATCACGGAAGAATTGGTGACCATCTTTGAGGTGACTCAACCGCTCACGGGGAAAAATGCACAGCTGATCTATGATCAGCTGGAAGAGAAATTGGCGCAACCGGCATTTACACCGCGTGCGCTGTTCGAGCGCTTTCAGGTGGAGGTGCTCTGTACGACCGATGCCGCCACCGACCCACTGCCCCACCACCAGCAACTACGGGCTGACAGCTGGTCGGGCAATATCCGTCCCACCTTTCGGCCCGACAGCGTGGTCAATCTTGATTTTGACGATTGGCGCGCCAACATCGACGCCCTCGGCGCGGCCAGTGGGGTTACGGTCCACAACTATGCAACCTTTATCGAAGCACTGGAAGAGCGGCGGACCTTCTTCAAAGAGATGGGGGCCACGGCCACCGATCACGCGGCGCTGACACCATTCACGGTTGCGCTCTCGGCAGCAGAAGCCGAGGCCATCTTTCAACGGGGGTTGCGTGGGGAAGCAACAGCCGAGGATGCACGGCTGTTTACCGGCCACATGTTGATCGAAATGGCACGCATGAGCATTGAGGATGGCTTGGTCATGCAGCTACACCCGGGCTCCATACGCAATCACAATGAGCCACTCTACCGGCGCTTTGGCCGCGACAAAGGGGCCGACATCCCACAGGCCATCAGCTTCACCCACGATCTACAGCCGCTGCTCAATCGCCACGGCAACGACGATCGCCTGACGCTCATTCTATTTACGTTGGATGAGACCACCTATGGCCGCGAAATGGCACCGCTGGCTGGCCACTATCCCAGCTTGCTACTGGGGCCGCCCTGGTGGTTCTATGATAGCCTCAACGGCATGAATCGCTACTTTGATCTGGTGATGGAGACGGCGGGACTTTACAACACAGCTGGCTTCAACGACGATACCCGTGCCTTTGCATCGATTCCCGTACGCCACGATCTCTGGCGGCGGGCCAGTGCCAATTGGCTGGCTGGGCTGGTTGCGCGCCACATGATCAGCGAAGCGGAAGCAGACGAGATGGCTCGCGCCATGACCTATGACCTACCCAAGCGCGCCTATCGGTTAACAGACTAAAGGTGCGGCAGACGTGAAGAATCCACTTTATCGCGGGCTGGCGGCCACGGCACGGGTGGGCATATTGGGCGGCACCTTTGACCCAATCCACCTCGGCCATCTGATCCTCGCCGAAGAGGCACGGATGCAGCTGGCACTGGAGCGCATCTATTTGGTGCCCGCGGGCGCTCCGCCCCACAAGCAGGATCGAGCGGTGACGCCCGTGGAACAGCGTGTGCAGATGGCCGAATTGGCCACGATGGAAAGTGAGCATCTGTGGGTTAGCCGCGTTGACGCCGATCGCCCGGGGCCCCACTATTCAACGACAACGGTGCAGTTGCTCCGTGCAGAGCTGGGCGAGCAACGCCCGCTCTTTTTCCTCATGGGGCTAGATAGCCTGCAGAATCTGCCCTCGTGGCATCAACCGCAATGGCTGATTGAGCATTGCAATCTCGCTGTACTCAATCGCCCCGGCGTAGAGATCGACTGGGCGCAGCTAGAGCAGGCACTGCCCGGCATTCGCAACCGCGTGACGCTGCTCGACATGCCCGCCATTGAAATCGCCAGCAGCGTGCTCCGCAGCCGCGTGCAACGGGGTCAATCGATTCAATTTCAGGTACCAGCCGCGATTCATCGCTACCTTGAAAAATATCAGTTGTACCGCGATGAGTTGCAGCAGTCGTGAGCTTGGCTGCCGACTATGCGGGTGACACCGCGACAGCAGTCATTGGTCACGCCATTCCAGCTCCATCGCTCAACGTGAACTGTTGCAGGAGAGTACCAGTGCCCAGCGTAACCGCCCCCACCAGCTGGGCGCGCCTGTTTTCTTGCAAGGCGCCGGCCAGAATTTCGGCAGCACTGGCAGAGCCTTCATTGATCAGGACCACGAGGGGTAGATCACGGCCATAGCCGGGCCCCCGCACCGATTGATGACTTCCCATTCCCCCAATACCGACAATCGAGATACCATCGACGGCAATGACCCGATCGGTGGGCCGCATGCCTGCTGCTTTTGCTGGCGAGCCGCGAATGGGCGCAACCATCACAAACTCGTCGCCTTTCATGGTCATGTGCGCGCCAATGCCCACAAATGATCCTTCCAACGCGTTGGCTTGCATGCGTGCGGCCGCCGGGGTAAAGAGTGCAGCGTGGGTCTGGTCGGCGAGCGTATGCAACTTACCTTCGATCGCGCCGTAGGTCATATTACGAAAATTGATCCCATCCTGATCAACATGTGTGGTAACGATCTCCCAAGCTTTCTGAAAGACCGCAAATCTGCGAATTTCAAGAGTTGCCATCACCGGGCGGATCGCATTGCCAGAGAGATTGCCCGCCCCAGCGCGAACAACAATGCAAAATAGAGCAATTGTAATTTTTTGCTAATCATACCCACCATTTTGGTTCAGTTTCCAGAAGAAATCTGTGGCATTTTGTAATAATTTGTAACAAAAAATGATATTTTTGTCTGATATAATTCTGAACACATCGTAAATAACCATGCACTCAGTAACGTTGTCAACGTGGATTATCCTTGGTCACCAAGTGAATGGAAGCAGCAGCTAGTTTGCCCATTAGAACCATAGCACGACAGTTATCTGATTCAAGTTGTTACCTACCATCTCTACCACGCGCCGAGCAGGCAACTGGGGAGCAATTAACGTTATAGAGCACGGGAACAGAGAGAGATATTCTGCAGCGACAGCAGACTGAGGGAAGACGTCTGCCCATGACGCGAACCGAGCCATGTGCGGTTAACGCCATGAACTATTGTGGCGGATACCCAGGTTAGGTACCGCTTTCATCTTGAGATTACAGTGTCTTGAGATTACAGTTCGTCAGCCCCAACGCCTAGTTTTGTCGAATTGTAGGGAACGAGGTCGTAATATTCAGACAAAGGTTTGATACTTACTAGTTATGTCTGTTACAATTAGATTAAAGGATTAGGACTTTTGTCTTTGCAGAGGCGATCATTTTTAGCGGCACAGCAAAGAGTTACAGGTTTGCGATAGCTCGGAAACCGCTAGTGTTTCTTCAGCTGCTTAAGAATTGTAATCTGAAGAGACTACAGTGGGGTTGGCTCGAAAATGGTAGATCTTTTCGTGGTCGACCAGAGAAGTTGAGCTACCGTTTTCAAACAGCGCTTACTTGTGGAACAGTTTTCCAACTACTTTTTGACTTTTGCTTGCCAGCAACATGGATTGAATCGTTCCACTGCTGAAAAGGTTTATGAGCATCATGTTTTGCGAACATGAGCGTCAACAGGCTTTCGCATCAACCGTGTTACAGATGGGTCGCTCTTACAACGAGCCGCCTGTAACAATTTCCCAATCGGGTCAGTCTGTGCCCCCGGAAATCGGTATCCATCCCAACTGTATTATCGGATTTCGATCAATATTTGCAAGAAGGAATGTATAAATGACCGAACAACAAGATGTAACGAACGTAAACGACCCCAAGCGTATTCTCGTCGTTGACGATGCCGCCGATACGCGACTCATGCTGAATTTGCGCCTGCAGCGCGAAGGCTATACTGTTTATGCAGCGGGAAGTGGCACAGAGGCACTTGAAATTGTTCAACAAGAGGGTTTACCGCATCTTGTTATCCTCGATATCATGATGCCGGGGATGGACGGATTTGCGGTGGCGGCAGAGTTGCGGCGCATGGGCGATATTCCGATTATCTTCCTGTCAGCCCTGTCAGACACCAACACCAAGGTTGAGGGATTGAATCGTTATGCAGAAGATTACATCACCAAACCCTTTGCCTTCTCCGAATTGCTGGCGCGCGTCCGCCGCATTTTGTTGCGTGTCGCCTCGGATCAGGTGATCGATCCGGAATTGGTGATCGATGAACATTTGCGCATCAATTTTGCCCAACAGTACGCGGTGGTCGATAATGACCAGATCATGCTCACCCCCACCGAAAATCGATTGATGCACATTCTTTACAACAACCGTGGCCGCGTCTTGTCACCCGGTTTCCTGCTGGCCAAAGCCTGGGATCCCGTGCGCAAAGGAACGGTGGAGTCACTGTGGGTGCACGTGCGCCGACTGCGCAGCAAAATTGAACCAGATCCCGACAATCCACGCTATGTGGTCACTGTCCGTGGCCAAGGCTACTGCCTACCACAGCGTCACAACATGGAAACGTTGCGCTAACTCTATAGCTCACGGCCACACGGATATAGTTTGCATCGCTGATCGTCCCTGTTGTCACAAGGAGGGTGTGTTGACGTCTCTCACCGGTCGTGTTAAGATACCCTGCAATTCGTTCAGTTACTCCAGCAATCGCAGCCCTGGTGCCTGCAAGTCGCAAGCAATTTGCCAAGCACTCCGCTGGAGTACGCGACGAATCTGAGCATAACCATTCTGTTGCGTCTACTTTGGTGCGTCTACCTTGTTGCGCCTACTTTGCTCCGTTTTGGTATCCCCGGCTCGTTGCGAGCAGATCAGGCGAGGTATAACGGGCAACAGAGACCCGCGTTGCGTTCTTTAGAACTTATCTGTAATTCGGTTTTGGTGCCTACGCCACCTCGAGCCGACCGCTTGGACGCAGAGAATTTACGGACAGATACTTAGTCGTTTTTCAGTTGCGTTTCATTCACTTTTTTGCTTGGACTTCTATGCGCGTGCTGCAATCGAGCCGCTGGGAACTATTCATACCAGCTATCGGCATTGGTCTGCTACTACTGATATTGATAGTACTCTCTGCCATTTCAATTAGCGCACCACGCGGTCAACCTTACCAGGAACCGCTCATTCCAACGACTGAATCCCACCAACAGCCCACCAGCACACCACGCCCCCAGGCAACATTGCTCTCCCCACGCTTTCCCATTGACCCACAACCGACACCACAGCCATTTACACTGCGCTGGCGCATTGGCATCGGTATTCCAGAATTCAATCCCTTGCTTTTCCAATGGCCCACCGCGCGGCCCGGCTGGTACCTCAACTGGACAGCCGATCTCCATCACCACTCGCCGCGCGCTACACCGCCCGTTCGCTTTTACATGGAGCCGCCAGCCCGTAGTGGCATGGGAATGTCCTTTGCCCCCGTGATCCGGGTGAAAGAGGGGGAAATTGTTGTCCCGCTGGAAACAGTGGCACGTTTGGCGGGCGAGCACCCTGGCCATCTCTGGTTGATTGGCAATGAACCAGATGTGCGTTGGCAGGATAATACGCCACCAGAGGCTTATGCCGAGGCCTACCACACCCTCTACACCACGATCAAAGCGGCCGATCCGACGGCTCAGGTCGCCATTGGCGGCATCAGCCAGGTGACGCCATTGCGGTTGCGCTACCTGGATCGGATCCTCGCTCACTATCAACGCCGCTTTCAGGCGCCGATGCCGGTGGATGTCTGGAACATGCATGCGTTCGTGCTACGCGAAGAAGCCAACAACTGGGGCGTCGATATTCCCCCTGGATTTACAGATGTAGAAAAGGGTGTGCTCTGGGAAGTAACTGACCATGACAATTTGCAGTTGGTCGAAAATCAGGTGCGGCTCATGCGCCGCTGGATGGCAGAGCGGGGGGAACGCCAGAAACCGCTCATTATCACCGAATATGGGATTCTGATGCCAACTGACTATGGTTTTCCACCGGCGCGCGTAGAACAATTCATGGTAGAGAGCTTCGACCTATTCCAGCGGCTGCGTGATCCCAATCTGGGCTACAGCGCCGATGACAATCGACTGATCCAACGGTGGGTCTGGTTCAGCACACGCTATCATCTCTACCCCACCGGCGATCTCTTTGCCGCGGATGGCACGGCCACCGGTCGCATGCATGCCATGGAGCACTATCTGCAAACTGCGGTGGATTAAGCGCCACGCGGGCGCTGCCATCCGCGGCCAGCCAACGCCCGTTACTCATGCAGACGCAACAGCTCACCGATTGATTCCACAATTTTTCTGGTGGCCTGCGGCCGTCCCAGACTTTGGGCCGTCACCTGATACTGTTCAAAATCGGCCGGTTCTTCACAGAGCCAACGTCGAATGGTCTTGGCAATGGCCGCGGGCGTTTGATGATAGACGCCCACGTGATTTTCCAATACATAGGGCACATTCCCCTCTTCTTGCCCCGGAATGAATCCATTGAGAATAATCGGCAGGCCACTGCTGAGCGCCTCGGCAATCGTGCCCGGTCCCGCTTTGGTGACAATGCAATCACAGGCAGCCATCCATTCGTGCATGTTGCCAACAAAACCGTGAACCAGCACAGGTACCGACCACGATCGGGCAAGGAGCTGTTGCTGCAACTTGCGGTTGCGTCCACAAACAATTACCATCTGGCCACAAATTTGATCATTACACAACAACTCTCTGTCGAGTTGTTCGGCGATCTCCTGGATTGGACCGACGCCTTCGCCACCACTGGTTACCAACACAGCTGGCAACGCTTCGGACATGCCCAGCTCGGCACGCAGAGCTGTCCGGGAGGAGAGTGGTTGGGAAAAATTAGGGTGAATGGGTAATCCATAGAGGCGGAGTTGTTCGGGGTAGAGCCCGGCCCGGCGTGCCCGTTGATAAGCCTCTTTGCTGGCAACGTAACAGGCATCGATCGCGGGGTGAAACCAGAGCGGGTGGGCCGTTGCCAAATCAGTCACAACCGTGACAAAGGGAATCCGTTGGCGCATGCGCCGCAACGCTCGCAGCGAGAATTCCTGCACCAACGGGTGAACCGAGATGATGAGGTCGGGCTGATACTCCTCAAACACTTTGACTACTTCGGCCTCTCCCCACCGCGCAACGATCATCGAGAGCCGCCGAATCGTGATGGGATGTCTGCTGGTCTGCCAGAGCAGCTTCCAGAGCCAAGCCGTATCCTGGATCAGAAAGGTGTAGGTATGAGGCAGCCAGTTTAGCGGCCAAGGAAGATGCTCCATCAACAGATCGATGACATCCACCTGCACCTTTGGACCATAGATTTCGGCAAAGCCCGCCCGCAATGCCTCGGCACTAGCTCGATGACCACCACCGGTGTTGCTCATTAGAATCAGGATACGTTGCCGCGCCATGGGCCATTTTCTATTAACAGATGCACTTGTACAATTATGTTCCAATGAGGTAGACTAGCGACATGATGACAGAAGATTCACTTGCCAATAAGTTGCGCACCGCCGGTTACAAGATCACCCCAGCCCGTTTGGCGGTGCTGGCTGTGATTGGAGAAGAAGGCGAACATCTGGAGCCGGGGGAGATCTTGCGGCGCGCCCAGGTGATTCATCCTGCGCTTGGGCGTGCAACAGTCTATCGCACGCTCGAACTCCTAACCCAGCTCAACATTATCCGCCCCATCTATATCGGCGAGCACGGCCCCTCATACATTCGGGCAGAAGGCGGTCACCATCACCTGGTCTGCTCCAGCTGTGGTACGGTGGTCGATTTTGAACAGTGTGTGGCGGATCAGATGACTGCTGAATTGACCGAGCGCTTTGGCTTTCAAATTCAGAGTCACCTGCTCGAATTTTACGGCCAGTGCGCCACTTGCCAAGAGCAGTAACCGCGACAGAGCCTAGGCGAGCGCCGCGGCCAATGCTTCCACCATGTGCAGCGCACGCCGCTCGGTAAAGTCCTCGATCTGGTGGCGACAGCTGGTACCGCTGGCCACGAGCGTGCTCTCTGGCCCCGCGCCGCGGATCGCGGGGAAGAGTCGATCCTCGCCAACGGCCTGGCTCACGGCATAGTGTTCGATGGTGTAGCCAAAATCACCGGCCATCCCACAACAACCACTGGGGATCACCTCCACTCGATACCCCGCCAATTTGAGCGCAGCCACACTCGCCTCGTTCCCCACCAATGCCTTTTGATGACAGTGGCCATGGAGCAGTGCCGGTCCAGGGTTGGGTCGCCACGTGGGGGCAAAACGCCCCGCGGCAGCCTCCGCCACGACAAACTCTTCAAAGGTCAACGCGTGCTCGGCCAACAGCTTGGCGCGCGCCGGATCGCTCGCCAGATTCAGATATTCATCACGCAGCGTGAGAATACAGCTCGGTTCAATGCCGATAATTGGGATTCCGGCCCGTGCATATGGGGCCAGCAGTGCCACATTGTGATCCACCCACGGTCTTGCCTGATCCGCCTGGCCACCGGTGATCAGCGGTCGCCCGCAACATTTACGCCCCTTGGCCAGATGCACCGCGTAGCCCGCGGCGGTTAACACCCGCACCGCGGCTTCGCCCAAATGAGTCTCGTTATAATTGGTCCACGTGTCGTGAAAGAGAACCACCTGTTTTCCGGGCGCAGAGGGTGTAGCCTGGCCGCCCTGCTGCTCATCGAACCATGCTGCAAATGTCTGGGGCGCATAGGCAGGCAGGCTCCGCTCGGGATGAATACCCACCTTCTCCAGCAGCGCTTTGGTCACCCCATGCTTCATCCCCCAGTTGATTAGGCTCGTCAGATTCGCGGTTACCGGTGCCGGCAAGCGGTAGAGCAGGGTGTTGATCGTGGGCAACCAACCCATCAAACGGTTAAAGAGGGGCAACCCATTGTGCCGATAGTAGTGCACCAGATACTCGGCCTTGATCTTGGCCATATCCACGGCCGAGGGGCACTCGCTCTTGCACGCCTTGCAGCCCAGGCAGAGGTCCATCACACCGTACATCTCGTTCGAGAAGAGCTCATCGGGCGAGATTCGGCCGGCCAGGGCATTGCGCAATGAATTGGCTCGCCCGCGGGTGGTGTCGTGTTCGTCGCGCGTGGCCATGTAGCTGGGACACATGGTGCCCGCGCCCAGTTTGCGACAGACCCCCGCGCCATTGCACATTTCAATGGCCGGTGCATAGCCTCCATCCGGCCCCCAATCAAAGACAGTCTCCAACTCAATCGTCTGATAGGTTGGCCCCATCCGTAGATGTTCCGTGGGCAGCGGCGCGTCAACGATCTTGCCGGGATTCATCAGGTTGTCGGGATCAAAGATCGCTTTGGTCTCGCGCATGGCCGCGTAGAGCGTTGCGCCAAAGAGCTTGGGGTTGTAGGCACTGCGCGCAAAGCCATCGCCGTGCTCACCACTCATCACCCCACTATATTGCACGGCCAGATCCGCGGCATATTCACCGACCGCGCGCAATTTGTCGATATCCGCGCCATCCTTCATGTTCAGCAGCGGGCGTACATGCAGACAACCGGCTGAGGCATGGGCATAGACCGCCACCTCGCCAATTTTATGTTTGTGCTGGCAGAAATCAAGGATCTGCTGTAGATATTCGGCCAACTGCTCCTGCGGTACACTCACATCTTCGATGCCGGTAATGGGCTTGTGATCGCCGCGCCGGCTCATGAGAATATTGAGCCCCGCTTTGCGCACGGACCAGACCTCGGCCACCTTGGCCTGATCGAGCACTTTGATGATGGTGCCTTTGTAGCCTCGCTTGCGCAGATGGTCGGCCAGATGATCGATCCTGGCGAGGATCTCCTGCTGATCGTTGCCATAGTATTCAGTCAGCAAGACAGCCGCGGGGTCGCCGTCGACAAAGTGCAACATCTTTTGCCACTGTGGCTGTGCACGCGCCAGATCCATCAGCTGCTTGTCCAGCAATTCTGACGCGGCGGGCTCTGTCTCCAGAATATCGGGGATCGCGGCACAGGCCTCGACAACGCCATTGAAGTGGATCACAGCCAGCCCCGTTTGCGGCGGTTTGGGAACCAGCCCCAACGTCACCGCGGTCATGACACCCAGGGTGCCTTCACTGCCGGTGAGCAACTGGGTCAGATTAAAGCGTTCGATCAGCGTCGGATCGCTCATGGGTGGCCGGAAACGGCTATCGAAGCTCAACTTGCTCCGCTCTGCTGGTGGCAGCAGCGCCGCGGCCAATCTGTCCAGGTTATAGCCCGAGGCACGACGCCAATGTTTGGGCCACCGCGACAGAATTTCGGGCGTGATGCGCTCGATCAGTTGGGGTAGTTCCCGGTAAATTTTGGCTTCCAGCGAATCGCCGCGGGCTTTGGCGGCCACGCCAGCCGCGTCCAGGGGTGCAATATCGGCGCGTGAACCGTCGGCCAATACCACCTGTGCGCCCACAACATTATCGGCCATCATGCCATACAGAATGCTGTGGCTGCCAGTTGCATTGTTGCCCACGCTGCCGCCAATGGTCGCTCGATCCGCGCTGGCGGGGTCTGGCCCCAACATCAGATCATGCGCGGCCAACTGGCGGTTGAGCATGGCGACGCTAACGCCGGGGAGCGTGGTAACCTGGCGTGCTTCGGCATCAATCTGCTGCAATGAATTCATGTATTTGCTGAAGTCGATGACCAACGCAGCCCCCACGGTTTGACCAGCCAATGAGCTGCCACCGCCGCGCGGCAACAGGGGCACCTTGCGTTGGGCGGCCAGTTCCACGGTGGCCTGCACATCGTCGGCATCTCTGGGGATCACCACACCGATTGGTTGCACCTGATAGAGGCTGGCATCGGTGCTGTAAAGCATGCGTGTGTAGCGGTCAAAGCGCACTTCGCCACGCACGACGCGCTTGAGATCGGCAACGAGCTCGTGGGTCTCTTGCCGGGCGGGAGAATCGAGAAGCGGCCGGGACGGCTCAGCGGTCAAGGTCTGCATAAATTTATCTCTTTCCAACTGGGCTAGGCACTGCCTCTTGGCAGCACAGAAACGCATTGTACTATGGTTCCACTCGTTCGGGCAATGGTACCCGTTTGCCATCCTCGGTTGCAATGGCCCAATCGGCCAGACGCAGCCGCAAGTCGGCGATGACCGCGGCATGGTTCGGATCCTGCGCCACGTTGGTCAGCTCCCACGGGTCACTCGTTAGATCGTACAGTTCATCCCGATCACCCATGGGATCGTGGACATATTTCCAGGTGCGCGTGCGCACCATTTTGCGCCGCCCCTCGGCCTCGCGCCACTGCAACGACTGGATCAATGTGCGGCGGCCCCATGGCTGTTCCAGCTCTTCCAGATCGGTCATTTGGAAGGGCGGCCCCCCCGCACCATATTCGGAGAATGCAGCATCGCGCGGTGGGGTAGCGGTAACGGTTGGCAGCGGCTCACCCTGCATTGCACGCGGAATCTCGGCCCCTTGCAACCTGAAAAGCGTTGGCACAACGTCGATGAGGTTGACCATACTCTCATCGACTATACCCTGGGGAAGCTGCCCCGGCCACGCAACGATGAGCGGCACACGGGTCAGGCAATCGTAAAAGACGCCCCCCTTGCATTGCATTGCGTGCTCGCCCATGAAGTCACCGTGATCCGAGCAAAAGACGACGATCGTGTTTTCACGCAAGTTGAGCCGCTCCAGCGCATCGAGGATCTGACCAACGCCATCATCGAGAAAACGCACCATGCCATAATAGACAGCCATCAACCCATAAACATCATCAATATTATCCTCGCGCACGCCCAACATTTCATAGAGCACCCGATTGCGCTCGGGCACTTCGGGGCCGGTAAATTCGCCCGCTCGCCACGGGGGCAGATCGATCGTTTCCCTGGGAAAAAGATCTGCATATTCCTTGGGGCAGACCCACGGCTCGTGGGGATCGGGGAAGGAGACCCACAGCGCAAAGGGCTCGTCCCCCTGCGTTTCCAAAAAACGGACGGTCTGGCCTGCCACCAATCCAGTGGAATAATCTTCCAGGGGAATATCCGTGGTGGTGGCATAGGCAAAGCGGGGATTTTGGGCCTGCATGTTGCGCCGGGGCGCGTGCGCGGCGTTGATGGCGGCAATGGGGCGAAACCACGCCATGCCCTTGGTGGTGGGGTCGGCGGGCAGCCCCCCGTGTGAGATCTCGCACCAGACGTCGAAGAGCGCGAGATCTTCGGCTTCGGCAAAACAGTGGTTCTTGCCGATCAGGCCAGTGGTGTAGCCCGCGTCCTTCCAGCGTTGCCAGGCGTGCGTGGCCCCCGCGGGCATGGGCGTTTCGTTGCGACGCCCGCCATGTTGGTGCGGATATTGCCCCGTCCAGAAAGAGATGCGCGCGGGGGTACAGAGGGGATGGGGCGTAAAGGCGTGCTCGTAGCGCACGCCTTCCGCGGCCAACCGTTGCAGATTGGGTGTGTCACAGAAGGTGTTGCCATAGAGATGACTGGCCGTGGCCTTCTGCTGGTCGGTCATGATCACGAGAATATTGGGACGATCACTCATCATATTTCCCCAGGTTTTGTTGGCAATGAGATTGGCGGTGTCAGCCGTTGGTCGGTGGTTGCTCTCCGGGCGCGGGCTGCTCATCGGCCCCGACTTGGTCAGCAGCTACCTGTTCGGCCTCCAGTTCGGCCTCCAGCTGCACGAGATGGTCGGTGTGATTTTGCGCGTGCAGCCGCCAGACCTCGCGGCCAGGATGATCGACATGCTCGAAGTAGGTGATCCCCGTGTTTTGGGTCCAGATCTCACAGCGCCGCCACGGGCCCACATTGAAGACATGATCAAAGACAGCATCAATGACACCCGCATGACAGACCGCGATGACATGTTCTTCTCTGTGATTATCGATTAGCTCTTCGAGGAAGAGACCGACGCGGGTACGAAAATGCATGTACGTTTCGCTGAATTCGCCGGGCGTGACAATCGGCGCAAATGGACGCGCGGTGGCCCAGTAATCTCGGTTGTAGCGGTTGGGAGGATCTTCGGCTGGCCAGATAGTATGGTCGAGCAGATTGTTGCCCAGCTCGCGCAGGCGATCGTCAAAGATAATGTCGCAGCCGTAGGCGCGAGCAGCGTGTTCGGCGGTTTGGCGGGCGCGCTGCATGGTGCTGGCATAGAGTGCATCGGGCGGCTGAATGTGGTCGGGCAACCAGGCTTCCAGCGCCGCGGCCTGGCGCAAACCCAAGTCAGTTAGTTTTTCATCGCGGTTGTAGCCATCCCAATCGGGTAGATTGGCATAGCTCTGGCCGTGGCGAATGAGATAGAGATGCATGTGAACTCCTTTAACAGGGTTGCAGGGTTGCAAAGTGTCGGGTTATCAGCGTGGCAGGGGCTAACGGAACTTGATCAATTTAAAGCCTTCGGCATATTGGCAATCGGCTGCTTCCCCCACTTTGGCCGCGCGTTCGCGGATGCGCTTGTCGAGCTTATCGTGATCGCTGCCCACTTGGCTGGCATGGTGGGTGAGCGCCTCGACCCGGATGGCAATGCTGTCGGTGACATCTTCGTAATAGTCCACGTTGTCGGTCCAGAAGAGGTAGACTTCGCTGGTTCGCCACGGCTCTTCGTCGCCGTGCAGTTGTTCACCAAAGATGTGCCATTCGCGCGCGGCCCAAACAGCATCCAACGCGGCCTGCCCCGCGGCCCGATGATCAGGATGTAACTGATAGGCCTTCCACGGATCGATGGCGACGACAATGTGCGGTTTGTGGCGGCGGATCAGGTGGACCAACTGACGACGCAGCTCAAGTGTGTTGTCGAGCAGGCCATCGGGGTGGCGCAGAAAGATGACCTCGCGCACTCCCGTGGCTTTGGCCGCCGCGCGCTGCTCTTCTTCGCGCTGGGTGGCCAGCTGGCCCGGGCGCAGGTTGGGATCCCGACTGCCTTTGTCACCGCTGGTCAGCAACACATAGGTGATCTCTTTGCCCGCTGCGGCCCACTTGGCCATGGTTGCACCACAGCCAAACTCGGGATCATCGGGATGCGCGGCGATGAGCAGAACGCGTTGCAACGCTTCTTTCTCTGCCACGGGCTCAGCATCGTGGGTGGCAGCGGGGCCACTCTCCTTGTCACCCGTGGTCGCGACTTCAGTCGTTTCAAAGGCTGTGCGCCCTGATTGTTCAGATTTCTTCTCTTCAGATTTCGCTTCGCCAGATTTATTTTTTTCAGACATGGCAGTGCAAACTCCTTGCGGGCAGCGGATCGGCAAATGGTTCTCCCAATCAATTGAGATTGATCTTCTGGTCAGTCTTTACACCGGTGCGGACGCCCCGATTGGTCAGTAGATCCTGGCGTAAATAAGCCCATGGCAACCTGACCCATTTCACACTGGGAGGCTGTCAGAATGGTTCTTTCGCAACCAATGAAGAAGACCACTTGCGATCGCGTTTGGAAACAGTTATGGACGAGCAACATGATTGTTGCTCATGGAAATCACGTAAGCTATGCACACTTCTTGAGTGTAGTCGAATTGAGTGTAGTCGAACCCAATTTCTGCGTGTGCTTCGTTGCAGCCGCTCTCGACGCGGCAGCGTGCAGCGGACCGGCGCAAACAACTCCGCCCGATGAAGCACAGATGTTATTTTAGCCAAAGGCAAGTTGCTTCATAGCACAGTCGATATACCATAGTCGATGACGCAAGCGGTGTCAATTTCAAAATTCAGCTTTGGTGTGGTGGGCGCTTGCCGAAGTTTATGTGGCAATTTGTCAGAATTCCGACTCATGTTTTACCCTATGGACAATGATAGCTTTCCGATTTGCTGTTGATTTTACAGAACAGCCTTCCCCACAATCTGTATGAATGGCCGGTTGCACCGGTTCGGCCCAACTGAAATTCAGTGAGATGAGGAGAATATTTTCCGATGCAGGATGTTAACACAACGCGCGCCCAACTTCTGTCACGGGGTTGGTGTGGCGTATTGCATGCGGCCCAGCCGTTATTCATTTTGGTTGTGGTCGGTCTGCTGCTCCTGGGAACGCATGCGGTTGCCGCTGCCAATGCCCTGGCCCGCCCGCCCCAGCAGACAGAGCAGACAAAGATCGTGACGATCACCGCCAATCGACTGAATGTGCGCAGTGGCCCCGGCACAGACCACGCGGTGATCGCCAAACTCCTGCTGGGCAATCAGGTGCAGGTGGATCGAGCAAATGATGGCGGCGATTGGTATCAGGTCACCTTGGCTGACGGGCAACAAGGCTGGATTGCCGTCGCCTTCACGACATCCATCGATGGTCCGGCCCAATTCAACGCGACGCTGGTTCCGTTTGATGCAAGTGCCAGCAACGACAACGGAAATCCCGAACCTGAGAGAGAGATCACTGAAGAGATCACTGAAGCGCTCGTTGCAACAGTTGCGGAAGCAGAGACAGTCGTTGCCGAAGTGACCGTGCCCACGGCCTACACCGCTCCGCCAAATATGAATATCCGCCGTGGTCCCGGAACAAACTATCCCGTGGCTACGTCTGTCCCGGCAGGAACCGCGTTGACGATTCTCGCGCGCAACCCCGCGGGGGATTGGTACCAGATCCAGCTCGTTGGTCAGGCCGATCCGGTGTGGGTCTATGCGCCATTGACCACGGCAGCCGGTCCAGTGGCAACACTGCCAACCCTCAGTCCGGATCAATTGCCACCGGCACCCGCGCCCGCACCGGAACCGGTAGCCGTTGCACCGGCAGCCCCAGCCATCAACAGTGCCCCACCAGCGGGTGCCGGTTTCTTTGGTTATGGGATTCAGGTGAACACATGGCAGGGCGACAAAGGTGGCTCAGCTGGGATGGTGCGCGACATCGGCTTTAATTGGGTGAAGCAACAGGTGCGCTGGGAGTTTGTCGAGAATGAGCCGGGCGCGGTGAACTGGAGCGAAATGGACCAGATCATCGATGTAATGCACGGCAACGGGATCAATGTGCTCTTTAGCGTGGTCACGGCCCCACAATGGACCCGGCCCGACAAGCCAGGCACGGGGGGCCCCCCCAACGATTTTAATCTTTTTGCCAATTTCGTGGGCGCAATGGCCGGGCGGTACTGTGGTCGATTGGCCGCAATTGAAGTCTGGAACGAGCAAAATCTCCAGCGCGAATGGGAAGGGTTCCCGCTCGATCCGGCGCTCTACATGGATCTGCTGCGACGAGCTCACGGTGCCATCAAGGCGGCTTGTCCCGCCATCATTGTCATCAGTGGTGCCACAACACCCACGGGCGATAGTCCCGTTGCAGTGGATGACATTAGCTATCTACGTGGTATGTACAATCACGGCTTGGCCAACCATAGCGACGGCATTGGCATCCATCCCAGTGGCTATGGCCAACCCCCCGGCGTCACATTCCAACAGTGGCAGGCGGGGCAATATGATGCGCCGTCACATGTCAGCCATCGCAGCTTCTACTTCCGCAGCACCATGGAAGAGAGCCGCCAGGTGATGATCCAATATGGGGATGTGAACAAGCGGCTGTGGCCAACCGAGTTTGGCTGGGCATCGAGTCAATCGCCCCACCCTGGCTATGAATATTCAGCCTATAACACGCCCCAAGAGCAAGCTCAGTTTACGGTCGAAGCCTACAACATGATGCGCGACTGGGGCTGGGTTGGCGTCGCATTTCTGTGGAACCTCAACTATACCCACGGTGAAATGGGACAGTGGAGCATTATTGGCAAGCCAGCCTATGAAGCGTTGAAGCAGATGCCAAAGTAAGAGCCGATCTGGCGATAAACGCCCAAGCTGGCGATAACTGTGCCGGATCGTTACGATTGAATGGATGAGATATGAGGGATATTCGATGAATAAATTATTTGTGTCTGCCATGTTGTTGCTGTTGCTGTTGGCGACGGCTTGTGGTAGTGGCACGGAAGCCACGGCCACACCCACCAAAACACCCGAGCCAGGTGAACAGATCGAAACATTGCCCACGCCAACCGCCGCGGCGGTGGCACCGGAGACCGGTGCCCAGGCCACGACAGATGACGCGGCAGAGCCAGCTGAGCCTGCAACCGAAACGAACGGAGCAGAGAGTACCACAGAAGAGAATGACACTGAGACCGTGACAGTCAACGCAACGTTGCTCAACGTGCGTGGTGGTCCCAGCACCAATGATGCCATTGTGACAACGGCGGAGCAAGGGGCGCGGTTTGAACTGCTAGATCGCAGCGCCGATGGCAGTTGGGTACAGATCGGCCAGGATGGCAGCGCCATTGGCTGGGTCACCACGGAATTTGTCACGATTTCCAGCGGTGGTGTCGTGGCGGATAGCTCCGATACAGCGAGCGCACCAGATGCTGGAACAGATACAGCAGCGCCCACGCCACTCGCCCAACCCGTGGCCGGTGGCCCGGCATTGGATGCCACCATGCGCAGCCCCGATTTTGGTGCGCAGGCTTTTCTCTGGTGGAAACAAGAGGTCGCCGACCGTGATCTGGGCCTGATGGAGGAGGGCGGTTTTCGCTGGGTGAAGCAGAGCTTTGCCTGGGAGACGATCGAAGGAGCTGGCAAGGGTCAGTTCAATTGGGAACGAGCCGATTGGGTGGTGAACCATGCCCGCCAACACAATCTGCGCCTGTTGGCTCGCTTGAGCACCGACCCCGAATTGCCCAATTTTTGGGCAGGTCATCCCCCCGGCAACATTGATAATTTTGCCGATTACGCCTTTGCCCTGGCCAGCCGCTATAACTGTCAGGCCGGTTCACAGGGGTGTATTCAGGCCTATCAGATTTGGAATGAACCAAACCTGGCGCGCGAATGGGGTAACCAGCGCCCCAACCCTGCACAATATGCAGAGATGTTGCGCAAGAGCTATGCCGCGATCAAACGGGCCAACCCCAACGCAATTGTGATCAGCGCGGGGATGGCTCCTACCGGCAGCAATGACGGCAATGCCATGCCCGATGATCTCTTCTACGAGCAGCTCTACCAGGCAATGGGCAGCAGCGACGGATACTTCGACATGCTCGGTGTCCACGGTGCTGGCTTTGCGGCCCCGCCCGAGCTCGACCCAGCCGAGGCCGCGGCCAACCAACAGTATGGGGGCTATCGGTTCTTTGCCTTTCGCCACGTGGAAGACATCCGCGCGATTATGGTGCGCTATGGCGATGAGGGCAAACGGGTTGTGTTGCTGGAATTTGGCTGGACCTTTGATCCGGTCAACGCTGACTATAAGTGGCACGGAGCCGATGCTGGCATCGACCAGATGGTACAGGCCGATTATCTGAAACGGGCTTACATCTATGCCGAACAGAATTGGCAGCCGTGGATCGGCCTGATGAGCATGCTGACCATGCCCAACATCGATTGGCTGGAAGATGGCAATCCACAGGACGAAGAGCAGTACTGGTGGGCGATCATGGAGCCAGATTACCCCGATCTCAAGTTCCGCGCTGCGTACATTGTGCTCTGTGACTATTTCAACCAGGCACGTGGCCAGTTCTGCCCCTACGATCCCGCGCGACAGTAACAGATGGCTGCTGTTGTTAGCGAACGTTCGACGAATGGCTGTGAAGTAAATAGCGGGCACGCCCCGCGGCAAGCAGTCATTGGTCGGCGTTCGCTCTTTTTCTGGACGCTCTTCTTTGTCAGCACAATCATTGCTGAATTTCTCTTTTTCCTCGTCTACCGTCGCATCAATCTGGATGAAGGATGGTATTTGGGTGCGGCACGGTTGGTCTATCTGGGGCAGCTGCTCTACGCCGACTTTGCCTACACACAAACACCGCTCCTGCCCTATGTCTATGGGCTCTTTCAACTGATTTTTGGCGTCGGCCTCTTGCAGGGGCGGATCCTCACCGTGTTGCTGGCGCTGGGCACGTGGCTCTTGAGTGTGGCTACAGCCCGTCGATTGGCCGGTCCGGTGGCGGGCTTTCTCTGCCTAGCCCTGCTGGCGACCTCTCTGTTCGCCGTCACCCAATACACCTACACCGCCACCTACGCGCTCACCGCATTGCTCATGGCCGGGGCAATCTATGTTTCCCTGCTGGCGTGGCCGGAAAATTGGCGCAATGGTGTGGCCGCGGCGCTGGCTAGCCTGGCCGTTTGCACCCGTCTCTCCACCGTTGTCATTCTCCCCCCGCTGCTGCTCTATCTGTTGCTCACCAGCCAGCGCAAAGGGCGCGCCTTTTGGCTGTTGGGCGCAGTCACTGGTGGAGTTTTTGGGCTCGTTATCGGTGCTTTTTGGCTACACAGCACCGAATTGTTCCTCTATGACATCTGGGGCTTTCACCTCGATCGCATTCTGCGAACCAGTTGGCAGGTGCTCAAGATCCGCAATCGCATCATTCGCACCGCCTTCGATTTTGGGGTGCCCATCCTGTTGACGATTGGGGGAGGGTTGTGGTCCATACAGTTGCTCTGGCAGCAGTGGCGGCAGCCAACAGCAGATTATGGGGTAGATGAGAATGGGGTAGATGACAAAGAATCTGGTGCAAGCCAGGTCAATCGCCGACGTGCGCCTCTGGCCACGCTCTGCCTGACATTGATGGTGGCCGGGCTCTTTGTGGCCCACCTGGTGCCACGCACCACCGACAGTTATTACAATGCGCTGCAGCTACCGATGATGAGTGTCGTGGGCGGAACCGTTGCCGCGGCTTGGCTGCAACGGTGGGCGCGCAACGGGCGAGCGACTGGATGGTTTCGGTTGGCGCTGCTGATGCTGTTGGGGACGGGAATTTTAGCCCATGCCGCGCTGCAGATGCGGGCGGTCGCACGCGATGGCGCGCTGACAGAGCCGCTGCACAACCAGCTGGCAACTGTGCGTGAGACCGCGGCGATCGTGCAGCAGTATGTTGCGCCGGGCGAGCACTTTCTCACCTTTAATCAACATTTGGCGCTGGAAGCCGACCGGCCAACCCCGCCTGGCTATGAAATGTCAATCTTTGCCTATCGACCCACCTGGGATGAAGAACGGGCGCGCCATTACAAGGTGATCAACAATGAAATGTTGTTGGCAGATCTGGCGCGGCCCATGGCCGCGGCTGCGTTCACCGAATTTGATCTGGGGCAGATCTATGGTGAACGGGATGCGTTCTTTGCGATCTTGCAACAAGAATACCGCTGGTTCTATACCATTGACCACTTTGGCCCCTATGGCGATAGCCTCTACCTCTATGTGCCACCGCAGTTTGTGGCACAGCCCCCGACCCATCGCTACCCCTCCACCTTTGCCGATCAGATTCATCTTTTGGGCTATGATTTGGCACAGCCATCGACGGCAGACAAACCCATATTGACTGTGGCGCTCTATTGGCAAGCAGACAGTGTCGCCGCTCCGGCCGGCGACTACACCGTCTTTGTGCAGCTGCTCGATGACGCCGGACAATTTGTAACGGGTTATGACAATCCCCCCTGTCACCGCACCTGCCCAACCAACCGTTGGCAACCGGGCGAGTTTCTGCGCGACGAATATTGGCTGCCACTTGAGACGGTGCAGCCGGGTGACTATCAGTTGCAGATCGGGCTTTACGACAGCGCGGGGCAGCGGCTCAAGGTGCTGTCAGGACCATTCCACGGCGAGGATCGCATTTTGCTCACCGATCTAACGGTAACGAATGAGAGCCCAAAGGTCTCGAATAATTAACTGGATCAAGCGCTGAGCTGCTTCGTCGTGCCATGAGTAACTCATTGAGAGCAGTTAATTGGTTCATGGAATCCCCCCCCCAACACAATTGAATACTTTTTCACAAGTTGGGAACAATCGCAACCAGGGCCTCGTCTCCCTAGCGAACCAGTCCATGCTTGATCCGCTTCGCTTAGGTTGCGCAGCTGGCCAGGAAACCTGGGTTGTTTGCGCAAACGATCTATCCCAGCATTCTCTGCATCTAGTCGGCCAGCCGGCGGCATCGTGAAGAAATGCAGGATTGGCTCTAAATTCACATTGTTACAAAGTAATTTGAAAGGTCTTATCATGTTGCGACGCCAAGTTCACTGGCTATTCACGACGATTTTCTTCCTGATTGCTGTCGCCTGTACACCCATCCTGCCCACCACCCCGGAAACCGGCGGCTCCATTCCAAGTGGCTCGACACCGGTGGATACCCCAGCCCCCACGACAGGCAGTGAGACAGAAGAGCTCACGCTCTATATTGCACCGGAGCGGGTCGATTGTGTGGGGGTTGCCCCACAGCAGTGCCTGCAGGTGAAAGAGAGCGCAGCGGACGAGTACGAACTCTTTTATCAAGGGATCGATGGCTTTGTCTTTGTTCCGGGCTATCTCTATGAGCTGCGGGTACAGCGGATGGAGCGGGAGAATCCGCCGGCCGATGCCTCGCGCTATCTCTACAGCCTAATCGAGGTTGTCAGCCGCACACCAGCATACAGCGGTGAGAGCGTGGCGCTCCAGGCTACCGAGTGGAATTTGGTGGCCTTTGGCGACGAGGATATGGTTATCTATCAACCTGAGCTGGCCCAGATCACGGCAAATTTTACCGACCAATCCCTGACTGGTAGTGCGGGTTGCAACCAATACAACGCTGACTATGAATTGCTGGCGGGAAGAGCGCCAGGCGCAACCGAAGGCAGCTTGTCCATCGCGACTGTGGCGGCGACGCGTATGCTCTGTCCCGAAGATGTAATGGCAGCAGAGAGTGCATATCTGGCAGCGCTGGAATCGGCCAGCACGTTCCAGATTGAAGGCAACATGCTGACGGTCGTCTATGCTGCTGGGCAATTGACCTTCGAGGCTGTGCAAACGGCAGCAGCCGATCCTTCTGTGGTTGAGGATGAATCGGTAGTGACATTGCAGGGTAGCGAGTGGAATCTGGTGACCTTTGGCGACGAGGCAACTGTTGCCTACGAACCAGAGCAGGCTCCGATCACGGCAAATTTTGCGGATGGACAAATTGCGGGCAACGCGGGCTGCAATCAATACAGTGCTGACTACGAAGTGGTGAATGAGAGTGACGCGGCGTCCACCCAGGGCACTTTGTCGATCGGTCTGGCAATTTCAACCCAGATGTTCTGTGGGGAAGAGGTCATGGCGGCCGAGAGCGCCTATCTCACTGCGCTGGAATCGGCCAATGATTTCCAGATTGAAGGCGACCTGTTGACAATCAGCTACGCGGCTGGCGAGTTGACCTTTACGGCAGCAACAGATGGCACGGCCGGTGGTACTGGGGAAGGAATGCCGACGAACACGGTTTGCCGGTTTGCTGGCACGGGTGCCACGTTGGCTTTCGAGGGGAAGCGCGCGAACTTTACCTGTGATGCAGAAGATGTGGCGCTGATTGGTGACGTTGAGCGTGGGCCCAATGGCTGGCTGATCGAAAAAGCCACGCTCACTCGCAACGATGGCAGCTTTGCCGTGGCCGCGAGCCAGATGGCGCTGATCTTGCAGATCCAGCTGGCGGACGGCACGCGCTGTGACTGGGCTGGCAGCGGTGCCACCCTGAGCTTTGCCGGGAAACGGGTCAACTTTACCTGTGATGCAGAAGATGTGGTCTTAATTGGTGACATTACCGCGGGGGCCGAAGGTTGGCTGATCGAGAAAGCCACGCTGGCCCACGACGACAGCGGCTTCCGCATTGCCGCGTCTGTAGCGACCCCAATTGCAGCCCTCATGGTGGAGTAGCAGCAGCGGCACGGTTCTGCAAGTTATCTGTACTCTTGCACTTTCCTCCACGGGGGGCTGGCGAGTTGTCGAGCAGCCACAACTCGCCAGCCCCCTATCAGCGGTCAAGCCTCTTTGATCATCTCCAGTTCGATCTCGATCTTTACCTTCTCCCCAACGAGCACCCCTCCCGTCTCCAGTGCAGCGTTGTATGTGAGGCCAAAATCTTTGCGATTGATTTCGGTGCTGGCACCGAAACCGGCGCTGGTTGTCCCCCAGGGGCTTTTGGCCTGCCCCGCATAAGTTGCGTCCAACACCACTTCTTTGGTGACGCCGTGGATCGTCAGATCCCCAATGAGCTTGCCCCGATCATCACCGACCTGCTCAATCCGTTTGCTGGCAAAAGTGATCGTCGGATACTGCTCCACATCTAGAAAATCTGGTGCCCGCAGGTGGTCATCGCGCTGCTTTTCGCGCGTATCCACGCTGGCGGCGTCGATCTCGACGCGCACTTGTGATTCCACTGGATTCTCTTCATTGAAATCGACCGTGCCGTTGATCGTGTTGAAGCGTCCGCGCACGGTGGAGATCATCATGTGACGAACGTAAAAAAGAACTTCTGAATGGGCTGAGTCAATTTTCCAAGTCATTGTATTTCCTTTCCTCATGCAATCGTATGAATAGCCTTGTTGCAAAAGATCCGAGCTTGCCGTCGGCTGCAACAAAAACAAACCAAGTGGACACGTGTCCGATTACATGAGGATATCGGACACGTGTCCGTTTGTCAAGTTTGAATTTTGTTAGAATTCGTATATACTGTCGTCATGACAGAGCAATTCACGGAAGAACTCAAGGTCATTCAGAGTGGGGCACCGGCAGAGAACCGGTCGGAGCGGGCCGATGCACAGGAGAATCGGATCCGAATTTTGGCTGCGGCGGAACATCTCTTTGCAGAACATGGTGTCGCCAATGTCAACATGGTGGATATTGCGCGCAAGGCTGGTGTGGGCCAAGGAACACTCTATCGTCGCTTTGCCAGCAAGGGAGAGCTATGTCTGGCGTTGCTTGATACCCAAATGCGTACTTTTCAGGACAGCACGTTGGCCCACCTGCGCAAGATGGGACAAGAGCACGTCCCCTTCCTGGCTCAACTGAATTGGTTTATCGACAGCTGGATTCACTTTCAGGCTCACCACAGTCGGCTGCTCTTGGTCGTCAGCGCCGATTATCAGGTCGAGGATGATCCGGCGTCGCCACCGTTCCTCTGGCAACGGCAGACGGTCCACGCGCTATTGCAGCGGGCGGCAGCGGCTGGGGAAGTGGCCGCCGATGTCGACATTCCCTTTATGGCCGATGCCCTGTTGGCGCTGCTCCAGCCGAATATTTTGTGGCTGCAACAGGAACTTGGCGGCCACACCACCACGGCCATGAGCCAGGGAATCCAGCAGATCGTTGCGCGGTTACAGGTTGCTGCACCGTAGTTATTGCCACGCACCTCTCTCTTTGCAGCCATTAACGCGACTATCTCACGATCGCCTTTTCGCTGTGGCTCTTTCCCTGTAGCAGCGCACCTTGCACCATGACAACGTGGTTTGCGTGAATGATGGCTCCGTGAGAGAATGCATGCCAGTGTTGAACAGCTACAGCCTCGCCCAAGCACAGTCGCTACTACGCCGACCACAGTTCAACAGGAAGAGGATAGGACGATGGAGCTCGTCGTTACACCGAAGGAACAAGCCGCTGGCCGCTTGACCACACCACATCTTCTGGAAGCAGTCACCTCAATTCGCCGGGATGGTTTTGTCGTTCTCACCGACGTTGTTGATCCCGAGCACCTGGATGTTGTCCGCGCGCAGATGAATGAAGATTCCCAGCGCCTACTTGCAGAGAATCGATGGGGAGGTGCGGGGCAGGTCAAGGGCCATTTACAACAGGGAGCACCACCGCATCTGCCCTATGTTTTTGGGGACATTGTCGCCAATCCATTTGCCATTCAAGTCAGCATTGCGGTTCTGGGTGAAGGGGCATACAACCGTTTTTACAACGGTAATGCCAACTGCCCCGGCAGCGGAACGCAGCCCCTCCACGCCGATGCCCCCCATCTCTGGCCCGATCTGACCGTCCCGCATCCTGCCCATGCCCTGGTGATCAATGTGCCCCTGCTCGATGCCACCGAAGAAAATGGCGCGACGGAAATTTGGCCGGGCACTCATCTGCTCCCATTCAATGGACAACACATTGCAACCGATGTTGCCGAAGCACGGCGCCGGATTGTGCCGCCGATGCAGGCAGTCACCCACAAAGGAAGCATTCTGATCCGAGACATGCGCATGTGGCATCGGGGCGTGCCCAACCGCAGCCAAGAGATCCGCCACATGATCGCCATGGTCCACCAGATCAAGTGGCTGCAACGACCGCACACCTTGCTCTTTGAGCGTGCCTGTGAAGCAGCATTTCCCCCCGTGGCAGGGTTTGATCACAATGTTGAATTTACCGACGAGCCGCTGACCTATCTTTTCTCGCGTACGCCAACGCTCGCTACCGGGACAAGTAGCACTGGGACAAGTAGCACTGGCGCCAGTGAGGGTGCCAAGGGTGAAACCAACGCGACCGCTCAACAACCCAGCCCAAGAGATGACGCGAAAAACGCTGGACAAGAGAGACAATGAACATTCCCCCCGCCGGTGAGCAACTCCCCCAACTGGGCAATCGCTTGAGCAGAACCATGGGCCGTTGGCTCTATGGGGTGTTGGGATGGCGCGTCAACGGCGAGCTGCCCAATGTGCCCAAAATGGTCGCCATTGGCGCGCCCCACGCCACCAATTTTGATGTGGTGGTGGGCCTCACGCTGGTAGTTGGGCTGGGCGTTCGGATCAGTTGGATGGCCAAGCACACGGTATTCAAGCGCCCATTTGCAACCATCATGCAGCGGCTGGGAGGGCTGCCCATCAATCGGACCGCTCGTTTCAATGTCGTGGAGCAGATGGTGCAAAAATTACAAGCCGCCGACAAACTAGTCCTGGTAGTCATGCCCGAAGGCTCACGCAGCCGGGCTGGTGTACCCGTGAACGAATGGAAGACCGGTTTCTATTACATTGCCCTCGGGGCCGATGTGCCCATTGCACCCGTCTACGTCGACTACCCAAACAAACAGATTATTTTTGGCCCCCAATTCAAACCCACCGGTGACAAGGCAGCTGATCTGGCCCGCTTGCAAACCTTCTACACGACGCCTGTACCGTCATGAGTGGCTACTGTCGCAGCCGCACCCGTAGTGCTGTAACGCTTGCCCCGGGCAGCCATGCCATGCTCGCCGTTCCCCCCTCATACCCAACACAATTAGAACTGGACTTACGCAACTTGTCGCGCAGAGCCACCAATCGCGTTGCCTGCTCTCCACTGGGAAGCTCTGCTCGATGCGTAAATCATGTACAAAAGAAACAGGAAGATTTGCAATGACAGACCACGTAACCTATCTGGCCGTTGGCGGTGAAAACAAGCTCATCCTCTACGATCTGGACGATGCCGGGACGCTGACGCCCCGCCGCGAGATTGCCCTGGCCGGTGCGCCGGGGCCACTGGCCATCGACCCCACGCAACGCTATCTCTATGTGGGGCTACGCTCCACCAAAGAAGTGGTGAGCTATCAGATCAATGCCGAGAATGGTGAGCTAACCCAAGTGGGCACGGCTGTTCCCCTGCAGGCCGATCCCTGCTATCTCGCCGTCGACAAGTCTGGCAAGTGGCTGCTGGCGGCATCGTACAGTGGGGGGCAGGCATTTGTCCATCCGCTGCAAGAAGATGGAACTGTTGCAGTCGCGGTGGCCTGCACACGCGAGACAGAAACTTACGCGCATTGCATTGAACTTGACCCGTCGAATCGCTATACCTTTTTGCCCCACGTCGAGACAGCCAACGTGATCTACCAATATCGCTTTGATGCCGCAACCGGTCAACTAACGCCCAATTCACCGGCGCGTATTGAGCCGGCACCCGGTGTTGGCCCGCGCCACTACGTCTATCATCCCACCCAGCCAATTCTCTACTTCTCCAACGAACAGGAAGGCAGCGTCACAGCCTATCACCTCGATCCGGAGCAGGGAACGTTGACCTCATTCCAAAGCCTCTCTACCCTGCCAACCGATTTCCGTGGGGAGAATACCTGCGCACAGTTGCACATCACACCAGATGGCCGCTTTCTCTATGTCTCGAACCGAGGACACGACAGCATTGCCATCTTTGCCATTGCCGAAGAGACCGGCCTGCTGACGGCACGTGGCCAACAGCCAACAGAGCCCATTCCGCGTGCTTTCAACGTCGATCCAACCGGACGTTTCCTCTTTGTCACGGGGCAAGGCTCGGGGAAAATGACCGCGTATCGGATCAATCAAAGCGACGGCAGCTTACAGGCGCTTGCCCAATATTCAGTGGGCAAACAGCCCATGTGGGTAACCATTTTGGCCTTGGCTGCTTGACCAACGCTCGGGGCCGCGCCCTGCCATCTCCCCCATCTGCCAGCTTTCAAGAGAGGAAGTATCTATGCATGAACGGTCGATCCATGAATTGCAGCGCATGCTGGCGCAAGGGGTGTACAGCACACGCACGCTAACCCAGCGCTATCTGGCCCGGCTCGATGCGCTCGATCAGCGCGGCCCCACGCTGAATGCCGTGATCGAACGCAACCCCGACGTGCTCGACATTGCAACCGCGCTCGATCGCGAACGCCAGGAACAGGGACCCCGGGGACCACTCCACGGGATCCCCGTGCTCATCAAGGACAATATCGATACGGCCGACAAGATGATGACGACCGCCGGCTCATTGGCATTGGTGGGCAATTATGCCGCGCAAGATGCGTTTGTAATAGCCAAATTGCGCGCGGCCGGGGCTGTGATCCTGGGCAAAACCAATTTGAGCGAGTGGGCCAACTTTCGCTCCACGCGTTCGTCGAGTGGTTGGAGCAGCCGCGGCGGGCGCACACGCAACCCCTACGCGCTGGACCGCAACCCGAGCGGCTCCAGCTCCGGCTCGGGTGTTGCAGTGGCAGCCAACTTTTGCGCAGCAGCCATTGGCACCGAAACAGACGGCTCGATCATTAGCCCATCTGCGATGAATGGAATTGTGGGTTTCAAACCAACGGTGGGGCTTGTTAGCCGGCGCGGCATCATCCCCATTGCACAGTCGCAGGACACAGCCGGCCCCATGACCCGCACCGTCATGGATGCGGCAATCGTGCTCAGCGCGCTGGTTGGGGTCGATCCCGCGGATCCTGCCACCACGGCGAGTGAAGCGCACCTGCAGCGCGATTACACGGCTGGATTGGAGAAGGAGGGTTTGCGTGGGGCGCGGATTGGCATTGCCCGCAACTTCTTTGGTTTTCACGAAGGGGTGGACGCGGTGATGGAAGCGTCGATCCGAGCGCTGAAAGCCGCGGGTGCCGTGGTGATCGACCCCGTTGATCTGCAAAATGCACGGCTGGCCCGCGAACCAGAATGGCAGACATTGCAATATGAGTTCAAAGCTGGGCTCGATGCCTATCTTGCCACTGTGGGGCCGGCGGTTGCCGTGCATTCGTTGGCCGAGGTAATCGCGTTCAATGAAGCCAACCGTGAGCGGGTCATGCCCTATTTTGAGCAAGAGTTACACCTCATGTCTCAGGCAAAAGCCACGCTTGACGATGAAGAGTACAAAAAGCTCACGGTCCTCAAACAACGCCTGACCAGAACGGAAGGGATCGACGCGGTGATGCAAGCACATTCACTTGATGCGATCATGGCACCGTCCAATGGCCCGGCTTGGGTAACCGATCTGCTGACGGGCGATCGCTTTTTGGGGGGCAGTTCGACACCGGCCGCGGTAGCTGGCTATCCCAGCATCACCGTGCCCGCGGGCTATCTCCATGGTTTGCCAATTGGGGTCTCATTCTTTGCCGGTGCCTGGCAGGATGCCACGGTATTGCGCGTTGCCTAT
The DNA here is from genome assembly GCA_965228585.1 of Caldilineaceae bacterium. Classification (GTDB taxonomy): domain Bacteria; phylum Chloroflexota; class Anaerolineae; order Caldilineales; family Caldilineaceae; genus JAHBVH01. The sequence continues at coordinate 429,043 of CBDDHX010000001.1, read as the reverse complement.
GCTTTTGAACAAGCCACCCAGGTACGTATTCCTCCTCAATTTCGGCAGCATGTGGTCTGATCCTTGCACGCGGGCCTGTGGGCGAGCTACGCTGACGCGCCACTCGCGCAGCGCAACGGGGCCCTCTGTTTGACCGAACGATTATTCATAGGCCAACACCTCGCGCACGGTGAGCTGAGAAGCGTTGCGAGCCGGGAAAAAGCTGGCACCGGCTGCCAGCAAAGAGACGATGAAGAACCAAGTAATTACGCCCGTGCTGGAAAAGGTATAGGGCAGGGCTGTGCTAAAGAGCACTTGACCCACTCCCGAACTGATTGCAGCCCCGGCCGGGTAGGCCAACGCCGCGCCGATGACCCAACTGAGCAGCCCAATGAGAATCCCCTCTGTCACGACAATGCGTTGAATGGCACCATCTGTGGCACCAATGGCTCGCATTACGCCGATCTCGCGTGTTCGCTCCAGCACATTCGTGCTCATGGTCCCCGTGAGCCCCAATGCCCCCACCGTGGCAATCAGCACCCCCATGGCCGAGAGCAGATAGACGATCACATCAAAGATACCACCAGAGATCCGGCGGATCAGGTTGATCGTAAAGACTTGTCCAACGTTGAAACCGTCCGCTTCCAACGTCTCTTGCACCGCGGTGGCTACCTGCTCGGGTGTATAGCCGCCACTCTGCTTGATCTTGAGCTGCGTGCTGTCGCCCCGCATGACATTGCCGGTGTAGCGGGAGAAGTAGGGGTAGTTGATGTAGACCGGCACAAAATTGGGTGGACCACTCAGCACCTGTACCACGCCAACAACCACCCATTCCGCTTCTTGCCCATCAAAGTTGAGCACAATGGTGTCGCCCACGCCCACGTCACTATCGTTGGTCAGAAGTTGTGTACTCACAACCACGGCGTTGCGATCATCGGGCAGCAGCCACCGTCCGGCGGTTAACGTTGGCTCGACCATTTCACTGGCTGCGGGCAAACCAATGGCTGTGATGGTATTGCTCTCCGTGCCGTCGGGGCGCTGCCGTGTGCCCAAGCTCTGCGTCCACGTCTCCACCACGTCCACACCGGGAACACTCAGCAGGGTCTGCTCGATCCGGTTAATGCGATAGGTGCCGCTGAAGCTGATCTGGACATCGTAGTTGTTGTAGTTCAATCCTGCTTCAATCAGATTCGTCAATGAAGCACGCACACTGCCGATGGTCATGAAAAGCATGCCGCCGAGCACGAGCATCACCAAAGTCAGGAGCAAGCGAGCGCGGCGCCGAAAGGTATTGCGCAGCGAAATTTGCAAGGGTCGCGACAGGCCGCGGATGTGCGCCAAGATCCGGTCGATCAGATCGATAGAAAGGGTGCCAACATTGGAATCTGTAATTGCCTCGCGCACGGTTACGCGCGCGCCGCGCAGCACGGGCCACAGCGCGGCCAACAGTGGGACAAAGAGTCCCACGCCAAGTTGGATCAGAAGGACGGTGGGTGGGATGGTAAAGAGCGGGAACTGGATGTTGATGTATGAACCAGCGAAGCGGAGCACCGCACCCGTAACTGCCATGGTCAATGGGATGGCAATCAGGAGCGCGAGAACGCTGTAAATCAGCACGCCTCCCAGGTACATCCGGACGATCTGACGTTGTGTTGCTCCAACTGACTTCATCACGCCGATTTGGCGCACCTGTTGAGCCATTAGGGCGGAAATTGTGTTGATGACCAAAAAACCGCTGAGGAAGAGAGCGAGCAGACCGAGCGGCGTTAGCAGCAAGGCGACTGAATCAAAGATGCCTTGGAAGAGAAGTTCACCGGGTTCTGGGACAAAGAGCTGTTGCACAACTAGTCCACTGCGCTCGACCTTGTCCTGTACTTCGTTGGCAAGGCTGGTAATATAATCGATGTCCAGGAGCTGTTCTGGTGTACCGGCGACGCGGATCAGGAGCTGCGAAAATGTTGCGGCCCCTCCCAACCGCTCAAATGTTTCGCGATTCACATAGCCGCTGGCCGTGCCGGTAAAGGCGGCGGGAAAGCCATTCGGGTCATAGACAGCACCGGTAACAGTCAGTTGACGCTGTCTGCCGGCGTCGGTTTCGATCAACAAAGCCGTGCCAATTTGCAAGGCAGATGGGAGCGCGTCGGGTGCATCGAGCGACGCACGCTCCAGAATAATCTCATCCTTTTCTGGCCAGCGTGTGGCCGTGGCCTCGAAACCAGCATGTGCTGCCAATTCACCAGCGGGCAAGAGATAGTTTACACGGTTGGCCTCAAAGTCATCGATGACGGTAATGCTGAGTGCTTCCCACACCCCCGGCGCCACGGCCACATTGACGGAAAGCTGGCTGCGCCCTTCTGCAGCTGTGACACTCTCCATGCGCCGCACGCTCTCCAGCGTTGCTTCATCCAGATTGGGCACCAGCAGCTGTGCATGGGCCGAATTGCTCTGGGCATAGATCGCCTGCATCTCGTCGAGAATCACCGTGCGGAGCTGCTGCACCGTCCCCACGGCGAAGATACCCACGGCAATTGACGCCACCACGAGAGCGGTGCGTGTTGGATTGCTCAGCAGATCCCGGATGATTTTATACCAACGTGGACGGAACAAGGGTCAGATCCTCAGCTCAATAGGGACGGGCAAGCAAGTCAGCACCCGTACAAAATATAGACAAATCCTTTTCGATTACAGGGATTGTAATCGCAATCGTCGCGAGAAGTTGTTGGGCGGATTACAGAGTTCTGGAATTCACACCCCCTGTTCTCATGATGGCACTTCAGTTGCAGGGCTGCTCATGTCACGCGCGAGCAATGAGTTGCGCAACCGAATACGTAACCCAATTGAGCCCGGCCAAGCGAACCGGGAAGCGAAAATTAGAGAGTAGGCGAGTGGGCAGACAGGTTTCAGACCGTTTTGAGACGCCCGGAAGGCTCTGGGGGGGTGGCGGCAGTGGATGAAAATAGGGACAAGTTGCCCACCGGTTGCGCTCTGCAACGGGTGGGCAGAGGAACAATGGTGGCGCTGTTCTGCGCACCGGTGGCTGCCGATTGCCGTTGCTGAGTCGACAGTGAATTGTAACAGTATCTGGCTTTAATCTGGTGTAACTTTAGCTTACGAAATAGCGTTGTTTGGCGTACTTCATCTACAGATGTAGCAAAGGAGTGGCGAGCCGCGGGCCAGTCGGCCGGGATCCATAATCGGCTCGCCGGCGTTGTCGGGAGAGCGAGAATAGTCGATTTTAACCATACGTTCAGCCTACGCCGGAGCAACGGTTTCGTAATTCGTGTAAAAAAAGGGCTAATTATCTGAATTAGCGATTGTGAAGAGCTTGACAATTGACCTGCACATGCTATAATCCGCCTTCAATACAGGTTGGATGGTCACTGTCGTCTTTGTGTCAAGAGCAAGATTGCGCACCAAGAATAAGCAAGAATGAGATTGTGTGCCAAAAGCATGCGTTCCCATTGCTTGGTAGCAGATGCTTAGCAACAGATGTATAGCAACAGATGCTCAGTCACAAGTTTAGTACCTGCCATTCATACATGTGCTTTCAACGTGGAAGCTCCACAGATGGAGAAAACTTTATGTCAGCGGATGCTCAATCTGCATTTGGCGATGAGTATAGTTCGGCGGCAAATCGTCTAACTCGATCGAACACACATCATCAGTCAAAATTTTTGCAACAAAGAGCAACAGCTTTTGATTCCCCCTCTGCAAATAATAATTTATCTTTTCCCAGAGACACACAATCACTTCTGTCGCCCGCTCAATCTTCCAGCACGGCAGCAGCGCTCTCTTCTTCACCCGTTTCCTCCCCCATCGAACAACAGACCGTACCCGTGACTTCTACCTTTCTACAGAAGTTACAAGGACAAGTTCACGGGACACTGGCCGATCAGATCACGCCACTGCGGCTGGCAGGCCATCTCTCTGTTCTCGGTGTTGCGGCAATTATCCTTCTGCTGAGCCAGATCACGATTCCAGACTGGAATCTGCCACTGGGTGGATTATCCAACAATGCCCTGGCAAGTCAGACAGACGGCTCAGGCCAACTCAATGTTCCCTCCCTGTTGGCAACCGAACTACAAAACAGTTCAGAGAATATCGAGTCATTGCAACGGATTGCCTTGCCCTTTACCACAGTCCCCGAAGCCGAGCCACGCGCAACGATTGACATGCACGTGGTCAAATCTGGTGAAACCGTACTGGGCATTGCGGCACAATATGGATTACAACCAGAAACGATCATGTGGGCCAATCCCGCGATTGAAAGCAATCCCGACCGGATCAGCATTGGCGACAAGCTAAATGTGCTGCCAGTCAATGGTGTGTTGCACACGGTGCGCAGTGGCGATACGCTTTCGGCCATTGCAGCCAAATACAAAGTAACATTGGAAACCATCACCGGCTATGAATACAATCAGCTTGCAGATGGTGCGGCCAGTCTCACTGCCGGTCAAGAGCTGATCATTCCTGGCGGTGAAAAGCCGCTCGTTGCCCAACAGGTGGTAACCTACAACAGTTATGCCCCTGCCAGCGCAACCCAGGGTTCCGGCACATTTGCCTGGCCCACCAGTGGCAACGTCAGTCAGGGCTACTGGGGTGGTCACGCAGCACTCGACATCAGTTCCTGGACTGGTTCACCCGTGAAGTCAGCCGACAGCGGTCACGTCATCTACGTAGGCAGCGGCTGGAGTTCTGGCTATGGGAACCACATCATTGTGGACCACGGCAACGGCTATACCACGCTCTATGCTCACTTGAACAGCATCTTTGTCAATGTGAGTGAGAATGTTGGCAAAGGTCAGCAGATCGGTAGTGTCGGCAACACCGGCAACAGCACTGGTCCGCACCTGCACTTCGAAATCCGCTATCAAGGTGTACGCCGCAACCCCTATAGCTTCCTGCCCTAGTGAAAACCTTGTAACGATTGGCTCGAACCCGGCCAATGCACTCAGTCAGCATCAAAAAACCCGAACCGTGCGGTTCGGGTTTTTCTATGGTGGCCTTCTATGGTGACCTTTGCTGCTGCGGCAAGATTTGGGACGAACAATCCGGCGGAGTGGTCTAGGCTTCTTGAATGCCGCCTTCGGTGAGTTGGCTGGGATCGAGCAGTCGGTCCAACTCTTCGCTGGAGAGGGAGGTCTGCTCCAGCGCCACATCTTTCAACAGTCGCCCTTCGGCATAAGCTTGTTTGGCAATCTTGGCACCCAGTTCATAACCGATCACGGGGTTGAGCGCCGTCACGAGGATGGGATTGCGCCCCACCAGGCTGGCAATTCGCTCTTCATTGACGGTGAAATCGGCAATGGCTTTGTCGGCCAGGATGCGGCTGCCATTGGCCAACAGGGTGATGCTCTGCAACAGATTGTAGCCGACGACAGGCAACATGACATTGAGTTGGAAGTTGCCGGACTGTCCGCCGATGGTAATGGTGACGTCGTTGCCAACGACCTGAGCACAGAGCATGGCGACGGCCTCGGGAATGACCGGATTGATCTTGCCGGGCATGATGCTGCTTCCCGGCTGCAACGCTGGCAACACGATCTCACCAAAGCCAGCAATTGGTCCACTGTTCATCCAACGCAGATCGTTGGCGATCTTCATGAGGCTGGTGGCAATGGTCTTGAGTTGACCACTCACCTCCACGGCGGTATCCTGGGTACTCAAACTCTCAAAATAGTTGCCACTGGTCTTGAGGGGCAATCCCGACATGTTTGCCAATGCGGATGCAATCTCTTGGCCAAAGTCGGGATGTGCATTGATGCCCGTACCGACTGCGGTGCCGCCCTGTGCCAATTCGGCTAGCCGCGGCAGGGTGGCTTCCACCCGCTCGATCCCATGGGCAATTTGGCTGGCCCAGCCGTTGAGCTCTTGCCCCAGCCGCACGGGCATGGCATCCATGAGATGCGTCCGCCCCGTGGTCACCACGTGATCAACTTCGGCAGCTTTGGTCTGCAACGTTTGATGCAGGTGACGCAGCGCGGGCAGCAGATCATCGTTAATGGCCAGATAGCCGCTCAGGTGAATAGCCGTGGGAATAACATCGTTGCTGCTCTGGCTCATGTTAATGTGGTCGTTGGGGTGCACCGCATCTCCCAACCGTTTGGTCGCCAGGGTTGCGAGCACCTCGTTGGTGTTCATGTTGGTGCTGGTGCCCGAGCCAGTCTGGAAAATGTCCAGCGGGAAGTGTGCGTCATGATCACCCGCTGCGACTTCCTGGGCGGCAGCCTGAATCGCTTCCGCCATGGCACTTTCCATCAAACCCAGCCGCTGGTTGGCACTGGCCGCGGCCCCTTTGATCATGCCCAGGGCTTTGATGAAGGTACGTGGAAAGCGAAGACCGCTGATTGGAAAATTATCCACGGCACGCTGTGTCTGCGCGCCATAGAGTGCATCGGCTGGGACCTGGATTTCACCCAAGCTATCCCGTTCAACACGAAATGATTGCTCTGCCACGATTTACATTCTCCCTAACTAATGTTTATGCGCTGACTTGTACAGGCGGTTGCGTCCATGAACAAATCGTCCAGAATGGTCGGTTGCTCACAGGTATTCTATTTTATTTTGTTTATCTTGGACGTACGCAACTTGTCGAGAAGAGCCAGCAAGCGGGTGGTCTGCTCTCCACGGGTACGCTCTTCTCGGTGCGTACGTCATGTTATCGTTGCTATTCTAACACTCCTTGGAAGTGAATGCACGTTAGATGAATAAATAGCATCAGACAAGCAGCATCAGACAGGTAGCATCAGACAAGCAGTATCAGACAGGTAGCGCTAGATATGCAGTGCTGGGCAACCATTGCTGCACCGGTAGCATGGAACAGGCCGCTAGCACGGGACGGATTGGACGCCACGCGGCGGGAACCACAGAACCACAGAGTTAACTTGACAGCACCATGCAGAATGCCTACAATTTCGTGTATATATCGTTCGTTGGTTCTCAAACAAGGGATCATGGGGTTATTAGGGTATGAGTGAGCGAATTTTAGTCGTGGAAGATGACCGGCGCATCCGTGATCTGCTGCGGCGGGGACTGATTTTTGAAGGCTACGAAGTAGACACGGCAGAGGATGGCGAAGGGGCATTGCGCTTGGCGCGCGAGCAGATGCCCGATGTGGTCGTTCTGGATCTAATGTTACCCGGCATGGATGGGCTGGAAGTCTGTCGCCGCATTCGCAATGCATCCAATATTCCGATCCTGATTCTCACGGCGCGGGACACGGTGCCCGATCGGGTGACGGGGCTCGATGCCGGGGCTGATGATTACATGGTGAAGCCGTTTGCCTTTGATGAGCTGCTGGCGCGATTGCGCGCGCTCTTCCGCCGCCACCGTATTGAAGCCGCGCCGGAAACCTATCACTATGCGGATCTCACGCTGGACCGGCGCACGCGGCAAGTTTTTCGCGGCGAAGATGAGATTCAGCTCACCGCCAAAGAGTTTGATCTGCTGGAGCTATTTCTGCGTCACCCCAACCAGGTGTTGACGCGCGAACAGATCTTCGAGCATGTCTGGGAGTATGACTTTGGCGGCGAAAGCAATATCATCGAGGTCTATGTCCGCTATCTGCGCACCAAGCTGGAAGTAGAAGGCAAGCCACGGTTGATCCAGACCATTCGCGGGGTAGGGTACGCGCTGCGCGAGAGTTGATGGCACAACTGAGCTAACATGCACCCCCCGTTGGGCTCTCTGTTGTGGCTGTTCGCAAATTCGTTGCAGCTGCCTCCAGGGATCGATCCGATACTGACCGGACAGCCAATTTTGCAAATAGCTTCTTAACTGTCGTTCATTCAACACTTATCTTTTTGTGCGATCCTTCTCCCCATGACCATTCGATTGCGACTCACTCTCTGGTATACGGCTCTGCTGGGTGCCACGCTGATCCTCTTTAGCGTGCTCGTCTATTCGCTGCTCTCGGCCAATCTTTGGGGGCAAGTCAATCAGAATCTGGAGCGCCAGGGCGACGAGATTGCCAGCCTGATCACGGGGCAGCTGCTCCGTACACAGCGGCTGTTCGTCATCAGAGACAGCGGCTTTGGCTTTCCCGAGCTGGATCTCTTTACCAGTGGTGCCGGCGCGCAGGTCATCGATGCCAACGGTGATGTCTATCTGCAAAGCGAGAACCTGGGCCACATGAAAGTGCCCAACTATCGCACCGCGCTGGAAAGCATTCGCAATGGCCAACCACACCTCTACTACATCAACGTCAACAACGTGCCCCTGTTGGTCTACAGCACCCCACTGGTCACCGAACAGTTCGGAGTTTTGGGCGCGGTGCAGATTGTTCAGCCCATCGATTCCATTGAAAATACACTCAACCAGGTCAGTCGCTATCTGATTCTTGGCACGGCCCTCAGTCTGGTCTTGGCGGCCATTGTCGGCGCGCTGTTGGCCCACCGCGCGCTCACCCCCATTGGCCAGATTGCCCGAGCCGCCGACAGCATCACCCGCACGCGCGATCTGCGCCGCCGCCTGCAACTGGTCGATCAGACCAATGAAGTGGGTCAGTTGGCCGCGACCTTCAACGACATGCTCGACCGCATCCAGAAGCTCTTTGAGTCGCAAGAGCGGTTGATTGCCGATGTGAGCCACGATCTGCGCACGCCGTTGACGACGATGCAAGGCAACATCGAGTTGCTGAAGCGGATGTTGCCCGAGCCATCTGCAAGCGCGGAAGCCGGGACGACAGCAGCAGACAACCCCATAGCGTCAGCGCCATCGACGCAACAGTCAACAGATGAGCGTTTCGCCCGAACGCTGCCGCTCTTGCAAGAAGCGCTGACGGAAGTTGAACACGAAACCGATCGCATGAGCCGCATGATCAATGATCTGCTCTTGCTCGCACAGGCCGATAGCGGTGCAATTCAATTGCAGTGGACCGAGGTGGAGATGGATACCTTGTTGCTCGACCTCTATCGACAGACGCGCCGGATCGCAGAATTGCGCAAGGGTGCGGGTGCACTGGAAGTTCGGTTGGGTCACGAAGATCAGGGGCTCGTGTGGGGTGATGCCGATCGACTGCGCCAGCTGTTGCTCAACCTAACCGATAATGCCATCAAATACACACCGACCGGTGGCATCATCACGCTGAGCCTAACCAATGAGGAGGGTTGGGTGAAAGTGGCGGTGGAAGATACAGGTATTGGCATTCCACCCGCTAGCCAGGCACAGATCTTCCAACGCTTCTATCGCACAGACAAAGCCCGCAGCCGTGAACTGGGCGGCAGCGGACTGGGCTTGAGCATTGTGCAGTGGATTGCACAGGCACACGGCGGAAGGATCGAAGTTGAAAGCGAGCCCCAACAGGGCAGCACCTTCACCCTCTGGCTGCCAGAACATCGGGGTGCCACTGAGCACGCCACAGGGGCAGCAGCCGATTTGCCTCATGTCGCGTCGGGCTCTTCTGGCTCCGTACCCGACGGCTCGATGTAAAAGACGCGGTCGGGCTCTTCCGGCCCCAAAACGGCACGCATGTCCATGATCCGTGTTTCGCCGTGTGGCTCCGTGGGAATGGCAAAGAAGAAGGTGGTCCCTTTGTTCGGCTCACTGCGTGCCCAGATCTGCCCCCCGTGCGCTTCCACAATGGCTTTGGAGAGATAGAGCCCCAACCCTGCTCCCGCGGTTCCACGCCGCAGCGTGCTGTCCACGCGATAAAAGCGATCAAAGATGAGCGGCACCTCTTGCACGGGAATGCCAATGCCCTCATCGGCCACATAGGTTACCACCCGCTGCTGCGAAAGTTGGCTGGAGCCGGTGGCCAGTTCGTCTTCGGCCCAGCCACCAATCCGGATCAAGCCGCCATTGGGTGAATATTTGATTGCATTGCCCACCAAATTGGTCAACACTTGGCGCAGGCGCTCTTCATCGCCCCACACCACCGGCAATTCGACCGGGAAATCCAAATCGATTTGATGTTGTTCAGTCTGCAAACGGTAGCCTTCGGCCACTCGTTCGGCCAGCCGGGCCAGGTTGACATCGCCGTAATCCAGCCGTAGACCACTGGCTTGAATTCGGCTCGCATCCAACAGGTTGTTGATGAGCGCCTCCAGCCGATCGGCCTCTTCTTCGATCACTTGCAGGGATTGGCGGGCGGTTTCAGCATCCCAGGTGGCATCGGGGCGGGCCAATGTCTGGGCATAGCCTTTGATGAGCGCAACCGGTGTCTTTAGCTCGTGGCTGATGATCGACGTAAAGGTGGACTTGATCTCCTCTTCCTCGCGGAAGCGGGTGATGTCATGCACATTCACCACGATATTGACAAGGCTTTGCTGTTCGTTGTACAGCGGCGTGTAGGTGACTGAGACAGTGAGACGACTGCCGCCGGGCCGCTGCAGATCGCCTTCGCTGTGTAAGCTCTCTTGATTGGGAAAATCGGCAAAATCTTCATCTTGACAGAGATCGTCACCTTCAATATCTTGCAAGGTGAGTACCTCCTGACAGGGCCGCCCAATTGCATCCGCTTGCTGGATATCCAACATGGCAGCCAGTGCCTGATTGATGACCAACACCCGGCGCTCGGCATCGAGGATCAAAATACCGTGCGCGCTATTCTCCACAATTGTCGCCAGCCGACTGCGCTCTGTTTCCAGCTGGTGGTAAAGCCGGGCATTGCGCACGGCCACCGCGGCCTGATCGGCAAACCCCTGCAAGAACTGCCAATCCAACTGGGTAAAGGCATATTCTGTGCGGAAGAGATAGATCATGCCCAGCAGTTCATCTTCAAAGAGCAGGGGTAGACCAACAACTTGGCCCAACGTCAGCCCCAGCTTGGTCTCCACCTGGCGTACACGGGCTTGCAGCTCCACCATGTGATCATCCATGTGAGCGACGGTCTCGTCGTAGTTGCTCTGCACCAGCGGTGCCACGTCGAGCAGTGGCTCAAAGGCCGGGAGATATTGGGCGGCAATGCCATAGTAGGCGCGGATCTGATATTTGGTGACAGTGCGGGCTTCGCCGGTGCCCATCTCTTCTTCCAACACGATCAGACCCGCTCGGCAGCCGACCAGTTCGGCAGCACTATTCAGGATCAGGCGCAGTGCACTGGGCAGATCCAGGCGCGAGGTCATGGCACGCGTGATGCGCAACAGATATTCACGTTGACGAAGTTGATAGGTGGCCATTAACGCAGGAACATTCATGCCCCCATTATACCGGAGAACATGAAGCTGGTGAAGTTAGCAGGCTATCTTTTCAAGCAGAGTAAACGATGACACAGTGAACGATGACACAGTGAACGATGACTGGCCTTCCCCCACAGATCTTTATCAACAGCGCTCAACCAGCAGCGGTTGAGGAGACGCTCCCCGCCGGGCCAACAGCAGCATGTTGCAGAATTGCGATGTGACCATCGCCCGAACCATCTCCCCCACGTGGCAGTGATTGTTGGGGATGGGCCTATCTACAATGGGCTTGCTGCTCTTTTGGCACTTTTTAGCTTTCATGATAGAATCCGACAGTTATCATTAGGTTTGCAGTGCCATGAATTACCCTGGGAATTTCTCGATACCCAGATGCAACTCAGACGCAATGAATGCATGAACTTTTTTGAATGCGTGAACTTATTGATGTACAAACTTTTTGGTCTACAAACTGACGGAAGCACAAACTAATGTTTGTGTGAGATAAATTGTAAAACGATAATCTATCTACCTGTTGGCCGTGCTTCACCGGTTCTCTTGACAGTTGTCAACAAGATCGGCGGCACCGCCAACGATTTCGATAGATCTTGAATTATTTGTTTACGGTTGCTGAACTTGTCAGCAGGGTGTCGCCGCAAACGGGGCAGATAGACGGGCATCAATCGATGGTTTCCGGCCACTGCGCTGGTTTGGGTATACTTGTGTAAAATGATAGGAAAATAAATCATGACAAACGCATTGATGGCATCACTCCAACCGGAGTTGCCAGCAGATTTCCCAGAGATCGATCCCGGTGATACCGTTCGGGTTCACCAACGCATCACCGAAGGTCGCAATGAGCGGATTCAAATTTTCCAGGGCACTGTCATCACCATGCGTGGTGGGAAAAGTGCCGGGGCCACCTACACAGTGCGCCGCACCGCCTCCAACGGCATTGGTGTCGAACGGACCTTTCCCCTCTACAGCAAAAGCATTGACAGGGTAGAAGTGTTGCGCAAAGCCAAGGTACGCCGGGCACAGCTCTACTATCTGCGCGATCTGCAAGGCAAAGCTGCCCGTCTGCGCGAGAAACGCTTCCTCAAGGCCTAAGCTGCCCAACAGTCCTGGGCAGAGCAGTGGTTGCCGTTTGTACCAAACGGGCAAAACAGAGAGTCACGCTTCGATCAACCGCGCTGAAGCATTCGTGCGTACGTCTTTTATGTTAGAACGGACAACCTGTTCTAGGAGCCACAAGCAGTAGCAGCACAGTTCGCATCAACATAAAGCGGCAAAGCAAAGCGTCAAAGTAAAGTATCAAAGTAAAGACTCCGGGCACTGGCAAGCATGTCAGTGCCTTTTTTGTTTCAACAACAGTGGCAGTCGCACGCCCGGGGGCGCGGCAACGGTCGGGACAATATTTTCAGCGCCCTGGCAGCACCACAAACCCACTGACGCCACGGGCCAACCGCGTGCGAGGGAGAGTAGCCGACAGATTATGCAACGCAAAGCACCCATACGCCCCACCTTGGCAATGGAAAACCGACTCTGGCAGGCGGGCCATCGGAAGGTCGCGGGGCTAGATGAAGCGGGACGTGGTGCACTGGCGGGTCCCGTGGTTGCCGCGGCCGTGGTGCTGCCACCCGGCACGCGCCAAACGGGCATTTGGAACAGAGTGACAGACAGCAAGCTGTTGACGCCACCCGTGCGCACTGAATTAGAGATTGGCATCAAAGCGGCGGCACTGATGTGGGGCGTCGGCGTCATTGGTGCCGCCCAGATCGATGCCGATGGGATTGCCGCGGCCACCCGCCAGGCCATGGTGGCCGCGTTAGCTGCCATGGCAACCCCGGCCAATTATCTCTTGATCGATTGGGTACGGCTGCCCCAGGTGCCCATTGCCCAGGAAAGCCACACCAAAGCGGATCAACGCATTGTCTCGGTGGCCGCGGCTTCCATTCTGGCCAAAGTCCATCGCGACCGCTTGTTGACGAAACTACACGAAACATTCCCAGCCTACGGCTTTGATCGCCACAAGGGATATGGCACGGCAATCCATCGCGCTGTGATCGAAGAGCAAGGCCCCTGCCCCGAACATCGCCATTCCTTTGCGCCCATTGCCAAGGTCGCTACCCTGTTTGATGCCGTCGAGAATTCGCAACATGTCGAGTGAGAAAAACCGGCCACGCGCTCAAGCCAAACAGGGCGATCCGCGCCGGGCCTTGGGCACGGTGGGTGAGACCCTGGCCACCGAACAACTGGAAGCCGCGGGATTGACCATCGTTGAACGCAACTGGCGCTGTGCCGTGGGTGAAGTGGATATTGTTGCCAAAGAGATCGCGCCCGACTATGCCAGCGGTGAGATGGCAGCAACCTGGCTCGTAATTGTCGAAGTGCGCACGAAGCGTGGCAACCGCTTTGGCACGGCTCGCCAATCCTTGACTGCACGCAAACAGGCCAAATTGCGCGAGGTCGCCAGTCAATATGTTCAAGAGCGGGAGTGGCAGGGACCGTGGCGGATCGATCTGGTGGCGGTCCAGATGGATGGCAGGGGCCGGCTGCAGCAGATCGAACATATCCGTCACGCGGTAACGGGGTAATCACCATGACAGAGACAACCACCATGACAGGGACAACCACCATGACAGGGACAACCACAAAACAGGTTGACGCGCGCACGCTGCCGCCACTCGTCGTGATCATTGGGCCAACGGCTGTTGGCAAAACAGAGCTGAGTCTCGGCCTTTGCGAGCGCTTTGGGGGGGAAGTGGTGGGGGCAGATAGCCGCCAGATCTATCGCGGGATGGATATCTGCACGGCCAAGCCCACCTCGGCAGAGATGGCACGCGTCCCCCATCATCTGGTAGACATCTGTGATCCCGACGAACCTTTCTCATTGGCCGACTATCAGCGACGGGCGTATGCCACCATTGATGCCATTCACGCACGCGGTGGCGTGCCCTTTTTGGTGGGCGGCACGGCGCTCTATGTGCGCGCTATCGTCCAGGGGCTGCGGCTTCCCGAAGTTCCCCCCAACCCGAAACTGCGCGCCGAGCTGGAAGAATTTTTGGCCCAACATGGACGCGCCGCCCTCTTTCAACGCCTGCAAACTGTAGATCCAGCCACGGCTGCCGTCATCGATGGCCAGAATCCGCGCCGCGTCTTGCGCGCGCTGGAAATTTACTTGAGCACCGGTCAGTCAAAAGTAGCGTTGGAGGGCATGGATCCCCCTCCTTATCGAATTTTGCAGATTGGTCTTGACCGGGACCGCGAGCAGCTCTATCAGCGGACGGATCAACGCATTGAATTGATGTTGCAGCAAGGGGTAATCGAGGAGACCGAAGCGTTGTTGGCCGCGGGCTATGCACCGCCACTGCCATCGGTTACCAGCCTGGGCTACCGCGAGATCATTGCGTACCTGGCTGGCGAGCTATCCCATGCAGCAGCCGTTGCCCGCTTCAAAAGTGAAACGCACCGGTTCGTTCGCCACCAGTACACCTCATTTCGCAAGATGAAAGACGTAATCTGGTTTAACCTGGGAACCGATCCGACAGACAAAATCAGCGCACAAGTGGCACAATTTCTAGAGCATTGCCAATCATCAGAATCACGTCTATAATCATCACAATCCTGGTAGAGACAGTGCAGACAAGGGTTTTCGGCTGAAGAGCTTTTGGTGAGTCCTCTACTTGCGATGACTGAAGACAATTCTCCAAAAGCAGATGCACGATAATGAGCTACAATGGTATATCACCAGTGAATGATAGACAGTGACTGATAGACAGTGACACGCAATGGCAACAGTGGGCCAACTGGCGGGCCGGATGGGGCAAGGATATGACGATGAATGAGAAGCGACAGAATAACCAAGCAGACGTAGACAGAACCACATCTGACACTGGCCGCCCATCGCTGGATAGTGCAATTGATCCAGTCGTGGATTATACGATCACAGCAGCTGAACCAGCGCCGTCGCCAGAATCTGTCAACGATGAGGCAACCGGTGCGCCATCTACTAGCCAGATCTTGAATGCCAATCCACTGCACGGGGATGGCCAACCTCCACATGAAACAGTAGCATCAGCACCACAATCACGCGCTACGCCGCAACAACTTGCCGTTGAAAACATTCCCACCGAATCCAATAGCCCAACCGAGCAAAGCACGGGTGGCGCACATCGTCGACCGCCCTCGACATCGGCCACAGGTCCCGAGCATCCCTCGGCAACGGTACCGCGCGAGCCGTTGCAACAGGCGTTAAAGAAGATTAAGCCGCTGCCCTGTCCCAATGGCGTGGAGATGGTGCAGATCGCGCCGGCCAAAGAAGAGCAACAGGCGATGGAACAGCTGTTGCAGACACTACCCACGAGCTTCCCGCGTCCGGACTATGACAAGTTGTTGCGTGCCTACGTGTTGGCTAGCTATGCCCACCGCGAACAGTTGCGCGAGAGTGGCGAGCCCTACATGATCCATCCCATTACGGTGACCAAAATTCTGGTGGAGATGCGGATGGATGTCAACACGCTCGCGGCGGGCCTACTCCACGATGTGGCTGAAGATACCGACTTTACCATCGAATATCTGCGGGCAGAGTTTGGGGATGTGGTAGCAATGTTGGTTGATGGGGTCACCAAGCTCAAACGGATCAAGGATCTGGGCAACACCCAAGAGGGGATGTCCGATACCAAGGCCGAATCGTTGCGCAAGATGTTCCTGGCCATGGTCGACGATATTCGGGTGGTGTTGATCAAATTGGCCGACCGCCTGCACAACATGCGCACCCTCAGCTCGAAAAAGGAGCACAAGCGTCGCCGGATCGCCCGTGAGACGTTGGAAATTTTTGCCCCGCTTGCCAATCGATTGGGGATCTGGAAGATCAAGTCGGAGCTTGAGGATTTGAGCTTTCGCTATCTGGAGCCGACCAGCTATCGCGATATTGCCAAGGCAATTCAGCAGAAAGCCAGCGAGCGCGATAAATGGATCATTCGCATCAAACATGAGTTGGAGCGCGAATTGGCCAAAGTTGGGATCCAGGCGGAAGTCTCGGCCCGCACCAAACATATCTATAGCATCTGGCGCAAAATGAAGCGCAAAGAAGTCGACTTCGACAAAATTTACGACGTCTATGGATTTCGGGTTTTGGTAAACAACGAAGCACAATGCTATACCGCCCTGGGCATTGTGCACAGCACGTGGCGCCCCATCCCCGGCGAATTTGATGACTACATCGCCAACCCCAAAAACAACATGTACCGCAGCCTGCACACAGCTGTGTTGAGCCGCCGCAGTGGCCGCTCCATGGAGATCCAGATCCGCACCCATGAAATGCACGAAACGGCGGAATATGGCATTGCCGCACATTGGCAGTACAAGGAACAGTCGAAGCACGACGCGGTTTTTCAGCGCAAGGTCGCCTGGATCCGCCAGCTAATGGAGTGGCGTCAGGATGTAACGGATGCCGACGAATTCATGGATAGCATGAAGACCGATGTCTTTAAAGATCGCGTCTTTGTCTTCACGCCACAGGGCGATGTGGTTGATATGCCCGCGGGTGCCACTCCCATCGATTTTGCCTATTCCATCCACACCGAATTGGGCCACCGTTGCCGCGGGGCCAATGTCAATGGACGCCTCGTGCCGTTGGATTACAAGCTTACCAACGGGGATCAAGTTTCTGTGATCGCTGCCAAGCGTGGTGGCCCCAGCCGCGATTGGCTCAACCCCAATCTCGATTATGTCAACACCCAACGGGCACGCAGCAAGATCCGCACCTGGCTGCGCAAGCAAGGGCGGGAAGAAAACATCCAGCGTGGCCGCCAAATGTTGGACAAAGAGCTGCGCCGTCTGTCGGTCGCCATGACGGTGGAAGAGTTGGCGAAATTGTTCAACTATGAAAAGGTGGAAGATTTTTACGCCGCGGTGGGCTACGGCGACATTAATTCGCAGCAGATCGGCACACGTGTGTTCGAGCAGGAACGGCGCGAGCAGGAACGGTTGGCGGCCCAGAATGGCATGCTCATTAACACGCGGAGCGTGCAATCCACAACCACGACCGACAATGGCTTGATGGTGCAAGGGGTGGAGGGGCTGTTGACTCAACTGGGCCGCTGTTGCAACCCGGTTCCCGGTGACCCAATCATCGGCTATGTCACCAAAGGACGTGGGGTGACTGTGCACCGCACTGACTGCCCAAACATTGCCACCATTGTGCGCCGCCGCGGCACCGAACGCATGATCGATGTACAGTGGGCAGCCGAGAGCAGCGAAACGTACCCCGTCAAAATTCAGATTAGTGCCTACGATCGTGCCGGGCTCATGCGCGACGTTTCGAGCTTGGTGGCGGATGAGCACATCAACATGATCAGCGTCGAAGCACTCACTGGCCAGAAGAACAACTTGGCATTGATCAATGCCACCCTCGAAATCGAAGATGTGGTCCAGCTCATGAAAGTGCTGACCAAGATCGACCGCCTGCCCAACATTGTCGAAGCACGCCGGGCACTGGGCTAAATCGGTGGCGACAGCGGATTTACAACGCGGTATCTGCTTGCCCACCCTTCTTTCCGGCCGCGACCACGGCATCCAAAATTTTCCGATAGCCAGTGCAGCGGCAGAGGTTACCAGTCAAAGCTTCGGCGGCCTCGGCGCGCGTGGGGTGAGGACGTTCTTCCAACAGCTTGGCCGCGCTCATGAGAAAGCCGGGCGTGCAATAGCCACATTGCACGCCACCTTGCTCCACAAAGGCCCGCTGCACGGGATGTAATTGTTCCGCCTGCTGCAGCCCCTCCACAGTCTCGACGGCGCTCCCCGCGGCCCGTTCCGCGGGAATCAAACAAGCCATGACAGCCATGCCATCGAGAAAGACCGTGCACGCGCCACATTCCCCTTCGGCACAGCCTTCTTTGACACCGACAAAGCCAGCTGCACGCAAGCTCGCCAACAGCGTCATATCCGCGGCAAGTTCAGTCGATCGACCATTCACGCGCGCGGTTTGATCAGGTCTCGGCTGCGCTGCCGCTTCTGCCACCGGCCATTTGCCATCGCGCTTACCCCACAGCAAGACAGGCGTGTTGCCCCAGCCGGCGCGAGCATTGCCCTCGCGCAGCTGACGCAGCGCCCGCCGCACGAGCGTCTGCACCATGCCACGGCGATAAGCGGCGCTGCCCCGAATATCATCGATGGGGCTAGCGCTCTCCACCGCCAACCGCGCGGCTTCGCTGATCGTGTCATCGGTCAACACGTTGCCGGTGAGATACGCTTCGGCGGCCCGGGCACGCACAACCACCGGTGCCACGGCCCCCAGCGCCAATCGCACGGCGTGCACTGGTGTCGTGGCAAGATCACCGTCACAGTCGACAATGGCGGCCACGGAAATTACGCTGATCGCCTGCGCGCGGCGCAATCCCAATTTAATGAAGGTGCCCGACTGGTTATCTGTCAATGCTGGCAGCGAGACGCGGGTGAGCATCTCATCCGCGGCCAGATCAACGGAGCGAAAGCCAGTGATGAAATCGGCGAGGGGCAGGGTGCGCGCGCCGCGAGCGCGGCTCTGCAACGTCACGGTGGCATCTAGGGCCAACAGGGGAACAATGGTATCGTTGGCGGGGCTGGCGGTGACGACATTGCCAGCAATGGTGGCTCGATTGCGAATCTGTGGGGCACCGACTTCCCAGCAAGCGCGGGCGAGTGGGAAGGCTCGTGCATTGATCAGTGGGCTGGCCACAGACTGGTTGTGGGTTACCAGTGGGCCCAGGTGGATCGTCTCTGCATGCCGCTCAATTTCGGCCAAATGGGGAATGCGGGTCAGGTCGATCAGCCCGGGTGGGTTGCCGTCCGCTGCCGTGCGCACCGCTCGATCCAGCTCGATCAGCAGATCGGTGCCACCGGCAATGAAGCGGGCATTGTCGCCATGTTCGGCTTTCAGGGCCAGCGCATCTTCTACGGTTTGGGGTGCGGCATAAAATCGGTACACTCGCTATTCTCCCACCTATCTGTCTCACCCAGCCTTGCTCATTTGCTCGTGGCGATCTGCTACGCAGCCTTGGCAACCACCCATTCCAATTTCTGCAACGGTGCCAAGGCCAGGGCCGCATGATAGGCAGCTTCGTCAGAAAAATAACGTTGGCTTAATAACTTGCCATGAATGGAGACGGTAAAATGGTCGACGCAAAAGGGCCAGGGGTCGAAGTGAATATAGCTTTCGTCATACCACATGTGAATATCAACCCACTCCTGATGGTTGAGTGGGCAGTGGGGCATGATGCGCTCGTTGGCCCAAGGAATGGCGATCTGTAGCACAGCAAAGTCGCCAAACTGCAGCAGACGCGTGTTCGCATCGAGTGCATCATCAGTCAGCCACGGATCAAAGTACCGGTCTTCTGCAAGTACCTGGCGCACCTGCTGCACCATCTTGGTCTGTTCAGCAATAAACCGGGTAACTTCGGCGCGTACAGTTGGCCGGGTGATCTGTGACAACGCTCCTTCATAGAGCCAGGCTGCGTGGCGACCCACCAGCAGCGCGGCATAGGGGTGTTGGCTGTAGACCCGGTCCACACTCAGCCGCCACAAATCGAGCTTGGCAATTGGCTCATCATCCTGCAGGAAGTCCATGGGGTAGCCGTTGGCACAGAGGCGCGGGCGTAGCTCCCACTCATACCAGCCATTGTCATGCTGCCCAATCGCCAGCATAACTTCGGCATGGGGCGTGGGTGGGGCAAAGTCGGCGTTCCCCCAGTGGCGGCAAAATTGTTCGGCCATGTGTGCATGGGTTGTCTGATTGATACAGAGCACCCGTCCGTCGGGCATCTCACGAACGATCATGGCTGCACCTTTCGCCACTGTTGCCACCCCCAGAATCCCGTCACGCTACCAAGCACGAGCGCCAGAATTATTTGAATGGGCGTGAGTTTAAAGAGACGCCGTGCAAGAACAAGATGAGTCGCTGCCAGCGCAGCGCCACCAATGAGCACAGCTGGCGGAATCGGCGCTTCGGTGCCCGGCGAGTTGAAGACAGCTTCCTGCATGCGGTCGATCTGGCCCTCGATTCGAGCGCTGCCCCATTGCAGATAGAATGGCAGCAGTGCGGTGATGGAAAGTGTACTGGCAAAAAAATTGATCATGTGCAACAGTTTGCTAATAATGTACCGTTAATTACGGATAACTTCTTGCAGCAGGAGAGGGCAAATGTGCTCAGTGAGTAATTGGCAGGGCAATCGAGCTCAGTTTAGCGCCCAACAGTGGCTCCAACAGTGGCTCCAGGTCTACAGGTTGCGTGTAATGGGCATGGAGCGACGCCACTGGCTCACCTGGCCAGTGTTGGTATTCAGCAGCACCGGTTCACCGTCAACCAACTGATCCAGATGACCTTGCACCCCGATCAGCGCGGGCACGTTGAGCTCCATGGCAAAGACCGCGCCCATGCTATCGAGCCCGCCTTCGGTGGTAATCAGCCCCGCCGCCCGCTGCAACAGCGACAGGCAGGTGCGGTCCACATGTTCGGCAAAGATGATATCTTGGGGGCTAACGGTTTGTTCCTCGCCATTCACCGGCGGTTGAACACGCAAAATGCGGCCCACAACTTCGCGTTGACCGATACCGACTCCACTGGCCAACACCCGCTCCAGGCTGTGCACCATCATCAGGTTGGTGGCACTGCGCACCCCGCCCACCATGCCAGCCGTTAGAATGATCGTGTCGCCTTCATCGAGGTAGCCCGCCTGCTGTGCCGCGCTCACCGCGCCCACAACCACTTCGTCGGTGCTATTGAACTGACGGGTCAACAGCGAATAGATTCCCCAATGCAAGCAGAGCCGACGCTGCACCATGGGGCTGGGCGTCACGGCAATGACGGGCACGCGCGGCCGAAAAGCGGCAATGAGCTTGGCCGTGTTGCCACTGACGGTTGGGGCGACAATGGCCTTGGCATTGACATCGTGTGCCGTCTGCATGGCGGCGTGACAGATGGCCCCCGATGCCGTGAAGATTTCGGGATGTTCATAAACAAAGCGCTGTGGGCTCTGACGACGTACACGCTCGGCTTCTTCCGCAATCTTCACCATGGTGCGCACCGACTTGACGGGGTAGGAGCCGGTGGCCGTCTCGCCAGAGAGCATGATGGCGTCGCTCCCATCGAGCACGGCGTTGGCCACATCACTGGCCTCGGCTCGGGTCGGGCGTGGGTTGCGGATCATGGAATCGAGCATCTGCGTGGCAGTGATCACCGGCTTGGCCACCGTGTGACATTTGGCAATGATCATCTTCTGGACCATTGGCACTGCCTCGGGGCTCGTTTCGATGCCCAGATCGCCACGTGCAACCATAATGGCGTCGGAAGCATCAATGATTTCGTCAATATTTTCGACGGCCTGCGGCTTTTCAATTTTGGAAATAATGGGGGTGACGCGGCTAAAACTCGTGTCGCGCTGGAGGATCTCGCGCAGTTCCTGCACATCCGACGCCCGCCGCACAAAGCTCAGCGCGATCCAATCGGCCTGGCGGTCGAGGGCAAATTTGACGTCCTCCCGATCTTTGTCAGTCATGGCGCCAATATCGAGCGAAGCGTGGGGCAAGTTCATGCCTTTGTTGTCATTGAGCGTGCCGCCGATGACAACGCGCGTGTAGATCTCGGTAGTGGTCGTGCGCTCCACCTTGAGCTCCAACAGGCCATCATCCAACAGAATAATCTCGCCTGAATCCACATTGCCAGGTAGATCGTGATATTGGATCGGCACGCGCCCTGGCTCACCGATGATCTCTTCCGTGGTCAGGACCAGTTCTTCACCGGCAACCAGGGGGACGCCCCCCTCTTGCATTTTACCCACCCGTAACTTTGGCCCTTGCAGATCCACGAGAATCGCAATCGGTTTGCCCATTTCTTCCGAGAGCATGCGGATGCGGTCGATGGTCTCGCTGTGATACTCCTGACTGCCGTGGCTCATGTTCAAGCGGGCAACATTCATACCCGCCTGGATCAACTCTTTCAAAACCGGGATCTCGCGACTGGCTGGGCCAATTGTGCAAAGTATCTTTACGCGGAGCATAATTCCTCCTACAGAATAATTTCAAGAATCTTTTATGGATTCCGCCGCCCATTTTCAAAGGTGCTATAAGGTGCTACAAGGTGCTATAAGGTGCTGTATCGTGCTCACCAACGGACGGCTGACAAATCGGCAAAGGGAATGAGGTGCATCGTCGATAGGGCCAATGGGGAAAAATGAGAATTCCCACCTTCACACAAAGAGAGAACACAAAGAGCGAAGACGAAAGATGAAGAACGACTTACTCTTCGTAAAATTTCCTGCGCTTTGCGGAGCACTTGATGTCTCTCCTGAAATTCTCTGCGTCGACATAGCTGGCTCGCGGTGGTTCAGACACCACAACCAAATTTCAGGAGAGGCTCTTGCGTTGTGATTTGGCCAAAATGAAGTTCCCTGCAGGAGGGAAAAATCGTCTTTCAGAACACTATTATCGTACCACAGGAGACGAGAGAATGCGAAGATTTTGCTCTATTATTCGTGCTCAGCCGAGCTTGCAAGCGTGGAGATTTGAAATCAATGAATTCGACCCATTCAATGGAGCGTGAGAAAGTTGCAAAGCGAGGCTGGAGAGATTGTTCAAGCACCATGGCTCGCACAGGGGCCAAAGACAAAAAAAGGCTGAACTCCAAAATCGAAGTTCAGCCTTTCTGTTACTCTTCAGCAATTATTTTTGTGACAATCATGCTAACAGCGATTGTCCTAAAGTACGCTCTGTTTGAAAACGGTTCTGCTACTTCTTTGGTAGACCCTGAAAAAGTCTACCGTTTTCAAGCCAACCGCACTATCGCAAATAAATCTGGTTGATCAACGCGTAAGTGGCGTGGCAGTCGCCTCCTGTGCGGCACATGTCTCTGCCTGGGAAAGCGCCTGTGCCTCGCCAACCGAAAGTTCACCCGCGTCGTGTCGTTTGCGCAGTTCCTGAAACTCTTCCTTGCTCATGCCCAGCGGCGCATCGTCAGACCAGAGGCGATGTAGACCTTTACGCAGGCTCTGCACCGTGCGCTCCAGCGGTCGCTCGCTGTGGGTCTCGGCGAAAGTGATAACGGCAGTATCAGCATCCAGGGGTGCCAATCCATAATGAGCAGCCAGCCGCTCCCGATGATGGACAACCCACAGATACAGATCGGCCTCGGTCCGGCCGGGGAAATGCTCCAGCACCGCATACGCTTCAATTGCCGCCACAACGGGCAGGTAGACCTTGTCGTACCAACTCAGAACCGCCTCTTCCCAGCTAATGTGGCCAGATTTGCCATTTTCGGCCAGTTCCAGGTCGCGCAGATACTTGTGCACCTCAATATGTTGCAACAACAGTTCATAGCGACCAGGCTCCGTAAAAGAGACTTCATGATCCGGACGCAAGAGATGCAGCCGAGTCTTTTCGCGGAATTCGACTGCCTCAGCCTTGATCAACCACTTATCACGCTCAAAGTCGCTGACTGTCAACGGGATATCGGTCTTTACCTCTGTGACGTAGGCTTCAATGTGCGAGAGGTCGTTGGCATGGGCCACGCTCACGCGGTGGTTCCCATCACGCACGAAGTAGACCTCACCGACTTTGAACAGCTCGACGGGCGGAAATCCTTCCAGCGAATTCATGGCCGCGTCCAACCGTGCCCAACGCTCGGCATTGGCACCGGCCCGGGGCAAAAACGATCGGGTAAAGTCTCGGTAGCGCCCCACGCTCCCGACAATCAGATCCAGTGGCACTTGCTGAATGCCCGCTTGCACTTGTTGGCGTGCATGAAAGCGCTTGGCTACTTCATCGTAGCTAATGAGATTCGCAGATTCACCGGTTACCAAACTCAGCAGATCACCAATTTGAGCCCGCGACAGATTACGTTTATATTTTTCAACGGCGACAACTCGTTGTTGTGATGTCGACATCATCTAACTCCTTACTCTAGGTAGTGCTCGTTCCCGCGCGAATCACTTTGATATTCACGCCGTGCGAACACACCTCTCACAATATCTCTTCTCTGTTGGCAGTACCGAGCAATCCACGGCCACACACCCACAGAGGAAAGACGTTCGGGGGGTTGAACTGTTCCCACCTATCTGGATAAACAGCAACTTGCAAAAACCTATCCGTAAATTCGATTGTGGTGCCTACACCACCTGGAGCCCACAACGTGGACGCAGGGTATTTACGGACAGAGACAAAAGTGACGAGCATGCCCCCAACGGGGACGTCTCCAACAGATAGTGTATAAATAACACATCAGTTAGTACAACTATACCGTACCCATGTTACTCTACAGTTACACTGATGCAGACTTACAGTTAACTTACCGACACGCGGGCACCGACCAATCTTTTACCCCGCTAGCAACATTGATGGGGCCACATCAATAATGGAGAGCATCTGTAACCAGAAGCTTCCACGGGGGAATCAAGTGGTTGACTGGTAGTCTCACCACTGCTTTTGGCTGGCATGCTCTCCCCACAACAGCATATCATGTAACGAGCGACCTGCCTTGTATGGTTCTGCCCAATGATCGCTGGCGGATGTTGAACAAAGTCGATGAAACGAAGGTGGGTCATTTTTTTGGGGACATACAGAAGAGGAGCAGATTGAGCGTCCGGTCTGGGCCTCAACTATGGTACGCACCCAAGAAACTATAGTGCGGTTGGCTTGAAAACGGTAGGTTGCCCGCTTGCCGGAACTATTGTTTTCCAACAGAGCCCACTTTAGCGGAGAGGAGCCAAAAAAAATCCAGCCGTCTGTGACGGCTGGATCGGGAGCAGCAGTAGCACTTGTCGTCGACTAAACGGGCTCACTCTTCTCCACTGTGGGTACGGGGGAGACGGCAAAGGCCATGCATTGATCGTTGCGCAGATTCATGCAGTTGACGCCTTGAACCACACCTGTTTTGGCGGGGATTTCCGCGGCCTGAAAACGAATAATTTTCCCCTGTTGTGAAATGGCAAAAATGTCGTCTGCATCATTCACCGCCAAGGCACCCACCAATGCCTCTGTCTTCATGGCCACTTTGCCGCCCGCGCCCGGGGCTTTGTTGGCCGTAAACCCACTCATGAGACGAATGGTACCCTTGCCTTCGTCGTTCAGCATCAGCACCCCGCCATCCTCAGTCGTTGCGGCGACACCCACCACATGATCGCCCGGATCGACCCGCAGCCCCAGGCATCCCCGCACGGGCACCTGGCGTTCCGCAAAGCGGATCGCTCGCCCTTGGCGGGTGGCAATGAACAGTTCGCTGTTGCCTCCCGTCCAGCAGACGGCCGTGGGCGCGCCGCCTTCGGCCGTGTTGTAGAGCATTGTTCCAGGCTGCAAACTCTTGCCCAAATATTGGCTGCCGATCCGGCGCACCTGTCCCCGTTCGCTCACCATGATCAGATAGGAACCACCCTGATCGGGAAAAACCAGGGCCAGTTTTTCGTTGGTGCGCAACGGGAAATCTGCCAGCAATGGTTGCCCCCGGCCCCGGATCTCGGTTTCCGCAATCGCCTTCACTTCTGTGCGCAAGGCGCGGCCTTGGTTCGTCACCAGAACCAGCCCCGCGCTCTCATCTGCCACGGCCAAAAATTGGGGAATGTCACCTTCACCGGCATCCAGATCGAAAATGCCCATGCCCCCGCGACGTTGGCGCAAATAGAGATGACGGGGCGTGCGTTTGGCCAAACCCGCGGCGCTAACCGAAATCACATTCATGGTCGTCGGCGGTTCGCTCGGTTCCAGGGCAACCTCGCCACGGCTGGAACGGCCGCGTTCTTTGGCTGCATCCAGAGCTGCTTCCAATGCATTGATGTAGGCGACGACTTCCTCGCTGACAGCGCTCAAATCAGGTCGTTCTAAAGACATTTCGGGAGCTCCTTCTCGGGGAATCAACAGACGTGGTTATACATCGGCAGATCAGTCAATCGCACCAGCGCCTACCACACACACAATGCGACATGCCAGCACGATTGACCAGCAGCCGATCAATCTTACAGAGAAAACAGATAGACCTTGCACCTTGCGGCGTGTGCATTCTCTCATGCGCATGTCCAGCGGTAGAGAACGCTGATTCCACCATTGGGCAACGTTACCATGAGTTCTCGGTTAAAACCTATCCGTAAATTCGGTTGTGATGCTTACACCACCTTGAGCCGACCTCTTGGACGCAGAGAATTTACGGACAGATAACTAGTAGATCCCGGCGTAAATTAGCCCGTGGCAGAATGACCCATTTCACGCCAGTAGCTTGGGCTTGTTTACGCCGTGGTATTTACGCTCAATAATACTAGTAGATCCCGGCGTAGATAAGCCCGTGGCAAACTGACCCATTTCACGCCAGTAGCTTGGGCTTGTTTACGCCGTGGTATTTACGCTCAATAATACTAGTGACGGATGATCAGTGATATGTTGCCAAGGTCTTCACCGTTTCGGCAAGCTTGGCAGAGACGTCGGCAGGTACGGGTGGGTTGAAGGGCCCACTGCAATCGCCCGCCACAATGTCGTCGAAGCCGCTCAGACGCATGGCCTCCACCACTGCGGAATAGTTGTAGACACGTCCATTGGCAAAGCGGATCTCTTCCAATTCATTGATGAGCGCTTCGTACTCGCGCGCGGTGGCAAAGTCACCACGGCGTTGGGCGTTGTTGATCCCATCACAGATGCCCGTGCACAGCACCGCAGTGCCAGAGGTGTGGCCCTTGGCGCCCAGCTCCACGGCGGCAGTGCTGCGATCACCAATGCCCCAAATCACCATGGCGTTGTCGCCAACTGCCTCTAGCATTGGCTTTACATCTTCGGTGCCGGTGCCGATCTTGACGCCGACGAAGTGGGGCGAATCATTGAGCAAGCGGATGATCGCGTCCTTGTCGCGTGGCAGGCGGTAGTAGTAGAGCAGTCGAGCGCCGGTGGGCGCGGCATACTGCTCGGCGAATTCCATGAAGCCTTGATACAACCCTTCGGTGCTATAGGTCCCACCCAGCGGCATGATCAATGTGACATCGGGTGGGCGCTGCAGCTTGGCTTGCTCTTCAATCAGTTGCCCCGCGCTTTTGGTGGGATAGGGCACCACGGCAGACATCAACACCCCATCATCGCCCATTACCTGGCCGGTAATATCAAAGAGCTTGGTCTGTTCCGCCGGCTCCACGTGATGGATCAGGCTTGTTCCGGCCACAGAAATGACGCGCTTGCGGCCATTTTCCAGCCGGTTGTTTTTCATCAGATACTCAATATTTTTGGCGTGCCCATCATAGTCGATTTTGCCATCTGTAAAGGGGATAATGGGAATTGTAATGGCGGAATCAAGGGCATCTAGCAGAGCGCCGGTCTCAAGTGTCACAGAGTTACTCCTTTAATTTTGCTTTTGAAATTGTTCACGGTTTGTGCATTACCTGCCGAGAGCAGCCTGCCGTTGACGGTCCGTCAACCGTACACCAGTCAACCATAGTCCAGTCAACGGGTTGCGACTTCTTCTCGACAAACCACGCGAGCCATGCAGCGTTTTGAAACAGTTAAAAATGCAGTGTGGTTTACCCCGGCAACCGCATGCGTACGATCAACACGGGGGGAAATTCGCTGTACTGCTCTCCCCACCATAACGAGTTACTGGTCTGTCGTTCGTTGGGCGGGAACGCACGCTCGTGCAGTGCATCGACCACAAAGCCCGCGGCAAATCCACTGGCCAGTAACAGGTGTAAGGGTCGGTCAAAATAGAGCTGTGGCTCAGGTTGCCCAGGAATGGCACTTCCCTGCGCGTGTTGGGGGCTCAGATAGCCACGCACTTTGATCGAATAGCTGCTGCGCAGGGCACCATCCCGATCTTCCGTCTCAACGAGATGGACACAGCGTGCGTTGTTGAAGCAGGGATGGGCCGTCGCGAATACAAAGCGCCCGCCGGGTTTGAGCAGTTGAGCAGTGGCACGAAAGAGCGGCTCGATATCGGCAATATCCATGATTGCCATTGTACTCAGCGCCGCGTCAAATTGGTTGGTGCCCAGCGTGAGCAGGGCCGCTTCGTCGGTGGCATCCAACACGTGATAGTTGACGTGGCCACTCCCGTCCTGTGCATATCCTTTGGCCAACGTAATCATCTCTTGGGCAAAATCAAATGCTTCGACGTGGGCACCCAAGCGTGCCATCCGTCGTGCATAGAGACCATTACCACAGCCAATGTCAAGTACCTGTTCACGGGGCTGCAACGCCAGCAGCTCTTCTGCCACTGGCCAGATCAGCTGATTGACGAAATCATTGCCAGCATCCCCCATGCGCGCATTCCAATGCGTCGCATTGGCATTCCAGGCTCGGCGCGTGGCCACATTGGCCTCGGCGCTCGTCATTGATTGTTGCATGACAACTACTCCATGTTTGATGAGTACTCTATGTTTGGTGAGTACTTCATGCTTGATGAGTACTTCATGCTCGATGAGTACTCCATGCTCGATGAGTACTTCATGCTCGATGAGTACTCCATGCTTGATGAGCCCGTACAGTCGAGCTCGATTCAGTTGTTGTTGCAGCAGCGGTAGATGAGCCGTACAACCGCTGCCACCACGGAAGCAGCTCCGCTCCATTAATTCGGCGCCAATATCCGTCTCTAGTTCGGCCCCGATGGTGGGTGCAGAGAAGTTACGGAGCAGTACTTGTAGATCCCGGCGCAAATAAGCCCATGGCAAACTGGCCTATTTCACGCAAGTAGCGTGGGCTTGTTTACCGCCGTGGTATGTACGCCCGACAGCACTACAGTGCGGTTGGCTTGAAAACGGTAGGTTTCCCGCTTGCCGGAACCTCTGTTTTCAAACAGAGCCCACTTTAGGTATTGCCGGATCGACAGCTCCGACCAAAAACGCTCAGATTATTGTAATGCACCCACCACAATGATACAACCGGACTGTCAAACGGGGGTGCGTACCACATTTGGGGGCCTAGACCGGACGCTCAATCTGCTCCTCTTCTGTACGTCCCCGAAAATGGGACGCACCCGTCAAACGGTTGCGTATGCTCATGTGCGCCGGCTTGCTACGCCAACACGCCGGGCGGCAGATAATTCGCGGCGGCATCATCCAGCACCAGCACCCAATCCGGCCCCGCCACTGGCGATGTAAAGGTCATTGTTGCAGCATCGTTGGGGAACTTGCCAATGTGGCCAATGCGTCCCGTGCGCGGGCTGTACCACCAGGCGCGCAATTCGTCGCCGCTCAGTGCATCGAGATTGATGGTCACCGGTCGCGTCTGGGGCAGATAGATCAGCGCGTATGTGCCTGCCCCATCCCGAGTGGCGCGCATCTGTGCCCCTTGTTCGCCATTGGCGCTGGCAATCAGATGCTGATCGGGCACGCGGCTGAGAAACGGACGGGATTCCATGAGTGCTCGCAAATGTTGTACCTGATTGGCACCGGGTCGCTCGAGCGCTTCCAGCCAGGTACGGTCGGTGTGGTTAAAGCCGGGATTACGTGGCCCACAGAATTGCCAGATCGAATGATGACCATAGGTCACCCCAAGACCGCCGGCAAAGACTGAACGGTAGATCTGCTTACGCACGTCGTGATCGCGGTAGTGACCATTGGCGGGATCCCAATTGGGGCCAGGGTTGATGGGGTGGTCCTCATAGTTTGGCTCCCCATCCAACAGGGGCTTGATGGGCGACAGCTGATAGTCGTGCTCGACCATCTCCCAAACGGGCATGTCCGGCCCACCGCCATGTCCGGACTGCATCATGTTAAAATCGAGCCATGTTTCGTTATGCAGCCAGGTGCTGCTGGTGGTACGCCCCTGTGGATGATAGGTCATGAGCGCGTGGCCATTCGTGGCGTCATCAATCCCCGCGGCCATTGCTCGCCAGAGCGCTCGATAGTCATCGATTTTGTCGTCTTTATCCAGCACTGGTGTGCGATCGCCACCCAAAATCCAGATGATGTTGGCGTATTTGCCATAGCGTTCGCCGAGGAATCGACCGTAGACCCGTGCATTCTGCTCATCAAAGACCACCGGCCCCTCTCCCCACTGGCGTCGATTTACCTTATCACCCCAGGTTGGCAACAGCCCAATGTAAAGCTCATGGGTGGCGGCCAGTTCAATCAGTTCATCGACATAAGCAAAATAAGCTTCATTGGGCTGGGTGGGATCATTCTCGTGCAAGGGGCGTTGGCCATACACATTGGGCGTGTTGAGACCGTCAAATTCGGCCAGCACAACCGCCTGGATCACGTTAAAGCGCTGGCGCTGACGGGCCGCGAAACAGAAGGCAGCCTCTTCTCTGGTCAGACGGTGAAAGAGTTCCCACGCAGTGTCACCCAGCCAAAAGAATGGATCACCGGCAGCAGTGACGAGAAAACGTTGATTGTCGCTCACACGGATACGGGGCAATGTCATAATTTACCTCAATCTCTGTCTGTAAATGCCTGTCTCCATTTCCCGGCGTCAAGCATCATGGCTCGACTTGGTGCTGGCAACAGAACCGGGGCTACGGATAGCTTCTGATGGAAACTCAAGTTGCTACCGACCATCTCTACACGAGCGTGGTTGTGGAAAATTTTCCCTCTACCACGCGCCTAGAAGGCAACCAGCGAGCAACTAATAGAGAAATCATTGAAAAGTCGCACAATCGTGGAGTCAGCATTCTAACGCTGGACGTGCGCATTCTCTACTGCGCACTCCGCAAGGTGCAAGCTCTATTTGCTTGCTCTATAAGGTTAGCAAGTGAAAATGGATAATAGTTGCAGAGGGTCGGGTCGACCAGCTTCACGTGAAGAGCCAGCGCCTGGCGTTAGCGCCTAACAATATCAGCGCCCGATATCAGATGTGCGCTTGCACCAAGCCATCGTGCCTATTCAACCGCGTCAACCTTGCGAAAGATCACCGTAGAATTGTGTCCGCCAAACCCAAAAGAGTTGCTCATGGCCACGTCGATTGTACGCTCGACGGCCTGGCCCAACGTGAGTGCAAGCGAGCTGGGCACAGCGGGATCGAGTTCGCTGGTGTTGATGGTGGGGGGAATCTTATTTGCGTGAATAGCCAGCACGGCAACCATGGCTTCGATGGCCCCAGCCGCGCCCAGCAGATGGCCGGTCATTGATTTGGTGGCGCTGATCTGCACCTTGTCAATTGCTTCGCCCCATAGCCGCTGCATCGCCTTCAACTCGCTCACATCGCCCACCGGTGTCGAGGTGGCATGGGGGTTAATGTAATCGACCGCTTGGGGCGCTAGGCCAGCATCATCGAGCGCGGCTATCATGCTGCGCAACGCTCCGTCGCCTTCGGGGTGGGCCGCGGTGGCGTGGTAGGCATCCCCAGAGCTGCCGCCCCCGACCATTTCCGCGTAGATGCGAGCACCACGCTGCACCGCGTGTTCATATTCTTCCAGGATCAACGCGGCCGCGCCCTCGCCCAACACAAAGCCATCGCGGTCCACATCAAAAGGTCGCGAAGCAGTGGCGGGATCGTCGTTGCGGGTGGAGAGTGCCTGGGCCGAGCTGAAGCCCCCCACCGATGATGGCGTAATCGCAGCTTCAGAACCACCGCTGACGATTACATCTGCCTTGCCGAGTCGAATGTGATAAAACGCATCGATCAACGCGGCATTGGACGAAGCACAGGCCGAAACAGTATTGTGATTGACGCCATGCAGCCCATAGCGCATGGAGATAACGCCGGAGCTGGCATCGAGCAACATCTTGGGAATAAAGAGGGGACTGAAGCGAGGATTGGCCGGATCTTCGCTGTATTTGAGCAGCTGCTCTTCGGTGGTTTCCAACCCGCCCATGGCCGACGCCCAGATCACCCCAACTCGGGCTCTCTCCACGGCGTCGAGATCCAACGCGGCATCGGCAATCGCTTCGCCACAGACAGCCAGTGCATATTGCGAGAAGCGGTCGGCGCGGCGCGCCTCCTTGCGATCCATGTGGTCAGTCGGATCAAATCCTTTCACCTCACAGGCAAATTGCGCCTTGAAAGGCGTTGGATCAAAGCGAGTGATGGTGGCCGCTCCACTCGTTCCTTTGAGCAAGTTCTCCCAACTGCTGCTCAGCGTATTGCCAACGGGTGTCAATGCCCCCATGCCGGTCACTACAACGCGTTTTAGATTCATGTTCCTGTCGCCAACAAACTAGGTTCCGTTGACATTGCAAATTCGCGGGGGTAAAACCCGCTGCTAACCGAGCAAAGCCGCGTCAGCGGCTACCTACGCAGCGGTCTCAACCGCTGCGCACCGTTAGCAGCCCAATGGATTGGCGCTTTTCCCCCAATGTCAGCGCGACCTAGTGTCTGATCAAAATTTACACGCAGGTCGTATTATACCACACGATGAAAAAGTCAAAATGAGAAATTCTGCAACAGAAGAAGGCGGGGGAAGCCGCGCAGCGAAGTTTCTGGCGTGTGCTTCGATGCGCTGGCATGAAGGTGCAGTTCGCCGCGAATCAGGTTCCGTTGACATTGCAAATTCGCGGGAATAAGCCCCGCTGCTAACCGAGGAAAGCCGCGTCAGCGGCTGCCTACGCAGCGATTGAGACCACTGCTCACCGTTAGCAGCCCAATGTCAACGCAACCTAAAGTGGGCTCTGTTTGAAAACAGAGGTTCCGGCAAGCGGGAAACCTACCGTTTTCAAGCCAACCGCACTGTAGTACTGTTGGGTGTACATACCACGGCGGTAAATAAGCCCACGCTACTCCAGTGGAATGGATCAGTTTGCCATGGGCTTATGTACGCCGGGATCTACTAGCTTTCCTCGATCGTCACCTTATCCATGGTGTCGCCCTGCTTGATCGCATCAACCACATCTGTCCCCTCGGTCACTTTGCCAAAGACGGTATGTTTGCCGTCGAGGTGGGGTTGGGGCGAGTGAGTGATGAAGAACTGGCTGCCATTGGTGTTGGGACCAGCGTTGGCCATGGAGATTACCTTGCTCTCGTGGCGCAGTGGGTTGCCCTGAGTTTCATCTTCAAACTTGTACCCGGGACCACCCCGCCCCGTGCCCGTGGGATCACCACCCTGGATCATAAAGTTGGCGATCACGCGGTGGAACGCAACACCATCGTAGTACCCTTGTTGGGCCAAAAAGACAAAATTGTTCACTGTTTTGGGCGCGTGCTCTGGGGCTAGTTCCAGCACAATGTTACCTTTGCTGGTCTCGATGGTTGCCGTATAATTCTTTTCGGGGTCAATCTGCATTTCCGGGGCAGAATTCCACTGCTGAGCCATAGTTATTCTCCTTGAATCTTGTCAAACGGATATTGATACGCTTGCCGAGAAAGCCAACAGACCTTGCACCTTGGGGTGTGTGCATTCTCTATGCACACGTCCAGCGGTAGAGAACGCTGACTCCACCATTGGGCAACGTTACCATGATTTCTCGATTAAAGTGGGCTCTGTTTGAAAACAGTAGTTCCGGCAAGCGGGAAACCTACCGTTTTCGAGCCAACCGCACTGTACTATCGAGCTCATAGAGCTCAATTTTCATCTTCGCTCCCGTCCAAAAAGCGTGAGCGTGGGAAGCGCTTCCATGCTGAAACGAGCCAAACCGCTTTTCTGGTACGTGAGCTCTTATCGTTGAGTTGCGCAAAGAGCTGTTGCGGCAACGGTCAGAACCGTGCGCATCCGCTTCCCCCCAATTTCATGTAAAATGGGGTGAGAAACAGAGGACACAGCTGATTATTGTAACACATACTCTCAGATCCCTCGTAAGCCACTGCCCATAGTTGGAAAACCGAAGGTCGCCAGTACGTCCGCAAAGCGGTTGCTCCGCTGGAATTGCTCAAAAAATATCTTCTGTCACGCGCCTGTAAGGCAACCGGGGAGCAACTCACAGAAAAACAAGTGGACCTTGCAGCTTGCGGAGTGCGCATTCTCGCATGCACACGTCCAGCGGTAGAGAACGCTGATTCTACCATTGGGCAACGTTACCATGATTGCTCGCTCAGGTTCGTTACTATTCAAACGAGGCAACCACATCCATGAGAACCATCATCAAAAACGGAACTGTCGTCACGGCAGCGGATCAGTACGAGGCCGACCTGCTCATCGAAGCGGGCCGCATTGCACAGATCGGCAGCGAACTCGCGACCGACGCAGCCGACAAGATCATCGATGCCACCGGCCTTTATCTTTTGCCCGGCGGCGTCGACGTACATACGCATCTGGACATGCCCTGGCGCGGTCTCCACACCGTCGACGATTTCTACACCGGCCAACGCGCCGCGCTCTTTGGCGGAACAACGACCCACGTAGATTTCTCCGTACAAAGCAAGGGCGGCACCCTGCATGGCGCGGTCGCCGAGTGGCAGGCCAAGGCCAGAGACAAGGCAATCTGCGACTATGGATTGCACGTGGCCATCACCGATCTCACCGCGGCCGTGTTGCAAGAGATTGCCGAGCTGCCCGCCATCGGTGTGACCAGTATCAAAATGTTCATGGCCTACAAAGATTCGCTGCAGGTCGATGATCATACGCTCTTCAAAAGCTTCCAAGTGGCCAGTGCCAACGGTCTCCTCTCGTTGGTACACGCAGAGAATGGCGATGCCATTGAAGTGCTGACCGCGGCCGCGGTCAGCGCCGGCCACACGGCACCAATCAACCACGCGCGGACGCGTCCCGCCGAGTTGGAAGCGGAAGCAACGAGCCGGGCCATCTGGTTGGCCAAGGTTGCGGGGGATGCACCGCTCTTTATCGTCCATTGCACCTGTGCCGAAGCTCTTGCCGCGGTGCGTGCGGCGCGCCAGCGGGGCCAGAACGTCTATGCCGAAACCTGCACGCACTATCTCTTCTTCACCGAGGATCAGTTGCTTGGCACGACGGATGATGCCTTTGCGGGCGCGAAATATGTTTGCTCACCACCGCTCCGCACAACAGACGACCAGGCAGCGCTCTGGCGCGGGCTTGCAACCGGCGACCTCTCTTCCGTTAGCACCGATCACTGCCCGTGGGGCTATGGAGAGCAGAAGAGGTTGGGGCGCAACAGTTTCGCACAGATCCCCAATGGCGCGCCAGGCATTGAGGATCGGCTGTACATGCTCTGGGACAGTGGCGTTCGACGGGGACAGATGACACCCAGCCAATTTGTCGCGCTCGTCGCCACCAATCCGGCCAAGCTATTCGGGCTGTACCCGCGCAAAGGAACCTTGGCCGTGGGCAGCGATGCCGATATTGTGCTGTGGGATGGAAAGGCAAAAAAGACGGTCAGTGCCGCCACCCATCACAGCGCCATCGATTACAATCTGTTTGAAGGCCGTGAAGTGGTGGGGAAACCGGTACAGGTGCTGCTGCGGGGCAATGTGGTGGTGGATGGGGAACAGCTGCTGGCCGCGCCGGGCAGTGGAGAGTTCATCCACCGCGGCGCGCCCTTGCTCTTCTAGCGCGAGCTTGAGCTTCAGCCAACCACACTCGGGCCCCGGCCAGTTGCACCGTCAGTGCACATAGACAGTGCACATAGACAGTGCACAGAGACAGTACAGAGAGAGCCGGGACCACGGCTGTTGTTCACGCTCGCGCCATGGTCGGCCAAGCGTTAGACGGCGGTGAAGCCACCATCAACGCAGAGCACTTGGCCAGTAACCATGCGTGCAGCCGGAGAAGCCAAATAGATCACGGCACCAGCGATCTCTTCCGGCTCGGCCAGACGCCCCATGGGCACTTTCTCCAGGTTTTTGGCAAAGGCAGGATTCTTTACGGCTGCCTCTAACATGGGGGTGCGGGTGAAGGTGGGCGCCACGGCGTTGATGGTGATGCCGTGCTCGGCCCACTCGGCAGCCAATGAACGGGTAAATTGGCCAACCGCGCCTTTGGACGCAGCATATGGCGTCCGCAGCGGTCCACCAACCACACCCACCTGTGAGCTGATCGTGATCACGCTGCCCTGAATCTCGGCAGCAATCATCTTGCGCACCACCGCGGTGGACATGAAAAACGCGCCCTTAAAATTCACGTCAGAGATATAATCAAACTCTTCTTCGGTGTAATCAAGCGCTGACTTGGGCGTGTTGTAGCCCGCATTGTTGACGACACAATCGATGCGACCGAAGGTCTCCATCGTCTGGTCGACAAACTTGTTGATGCTCTCGACCTTGGCCACATCCAATGCCCAGGCCTCGACCCGGCGCCCCATGGCGCGACAAGCCTCTACGACCTCGGCACAATCCTCTGGATTGCGGTTGCCCAGCGCCAGATCGGCACCCCATTCCGCCGCGGCCAACGCAATTGCTTTGCCGATTCCCTTGCTCGCGCCGGTGACGATCATCACCTGGCCCGCCAGATCAAAATCTACTCGCTTTGACATCATTTCTCCTTTTACTGCTCTTGGCAAAGCGCATCAGCTCCTTGCCCGAGGCATTCGTACTATCTTTTGTACAGTGGTTATTGAATCTGAGACGATGCTGCATTCACTGGTGTCACGCCTCTTCACGGAAGCCAGCTTGGCAAGTGACCGTTCGTCCCCTTGGGCACCGGCAAGCGGATGCCCCCCACGCCAATGGCTCTGCTTACCCTTGTAACGCCTCTTCACTGGATCAAGCGCGGATGGCAGATCCCTGTGGTACACAGGTGCGTTGCACACCCGCCGCTGTGCTACCGATTCGCTGCTGTAACGCCACTTCACGGAAGCCAGCTTGGCAGGTGACCGTTCCTACTCAGCATGACGGAGCCCTGCGGGACATGAGTTGTAAACGTTTACAAGATTACTCGGTGTAACCGCGGGCTGAGCTTATCGCAGCCACAACGGCTCGGTTTACCAGAGTACTTACAGAACGTTTATCATCTCCCGGGTGGTGCATGCTAGATCCAGTCTATTCCACCCACTGGAACACCATCCACGCCCCAAAACAGCAGTGTATCCTTGTTCCCCCGTTGGCCGACAACCGGGCAGGCAGATTATACTATGATGCTACCGATTTGGAAACACTTCTAAATTACCCCGGCAATGAGCCCCGCCAAAATATAGCGTTCATTTAGCTCAACATTACTATAATTGTCAACTGAACGTAATACATTTGACTGAAAGTTTGAGGTATAGTAGCTTCATCCGCTGGCGGTATTCGCTGGCGGAGAAGATAGGATGCAAATGACAGCCACTTCAGTACAATTGACGTGCAAAACGTTCTGTGCTTTTATTCTAGGCGTCTCGGAGCAAAGTTCGGTGGATTCGGGAATAGCTGGCTCTGGCCACAGCCCGCGACCACAGGCTGGGACAAATCGAGAGAGATTGAGCGAGTAGACCATGCAACTCAGATTACGTCATTCCTGTACAAAGAAATTATTGGAAGATTTATTGCGCGATCCAGAGATCGACCGACGATTAACCTGCCTACGCAACCATCACACCGAATCCCATGAGCACAGCCTGCGCGTCTGCCTGCTCAGTCTCGATCTGGGCATACAGCTCCACCTTTCACCGTCGGACCTCTGGTATCTGGGCCGCGCCAGCCTGTTG
This sequence comes from Caldilineaceae bacterium, assembly GCA_965228585.1. Lineage (GTDB taxonomy): Bacteria > Chloroflexota > Anaerolineae > Caldilineales > Caldilineaceae > JAHBVH01. The sequence continues at coordinate 391,551 of CBDDHX010000001.1, read as the reverse complement.
CACGACATTGGCAAACTGGAGATCCCGCGCGCGATCCTTGAAAAGCCAGCAGCGTTGTCCCCACACGAGATCCAAATGATGCAAAAGCATGTCCGACTCGGCTTTTGGGCCATTCAGGCCATGGAAAACGAGCTGCCAGATTATGATGTCGTGAAAAAGATTGCGGTTGCTCATCATGAGTTTACCACAACCCCCTACCCTCGCGATGCCCGATCGCGCGCCATGGCCACCAGCACAACTGAACGGCGAAAACTCGACCAGACCATCGACTATCTTGCCCAGATTGTTGCCATTGCCGATATGACCGATGCCTTGCGCCATACACGCGCCTATAAACAGGGCTACCCACGCACCAAAATTGAGCAGATTTTGCGGCATGAATTTCAGGGGGATCCGCAGCTAATCGATTATGTGCTCTGGCGGTTGCCAGAGGAAAAATCCCTGGCCACATGCTGTCGCTAGCCACTCATCCTCGCCCAGTACCTGCGCCATCTCCCCCGCTAGCTCTCATCGTTCGACCACCACCCATCCCTCCAACGCGAGCCAACCCGCACCAGCCGGAGAGCATTTTGGGCTCTTTGCGTTTTTTCAGAGCCGATGTAAAATCATCAGACGCAACAACTTGCCAGCAACAAACCGGAACCGATGCAGGAATTCGGTTGTAATGTCTGCGCGCTCGCCAAGCCGTTCGAGAATCCCAGCGATTTTCAAACAGCAATTCAACAACCGGAAAGGCACCCACCGACTCTGCTCCTGTTGCAGAGCCGGAACTGGTACTTTCCCTTTTTGAGAGGAAAACGAATGAAGCAGTTTCATGGAGCATGGCCCGCGTTGGTCACCCCATTTACAGAAAATGACAAAGTGAATCTTCCCGTTCTGCGTCGCCTGGTCGACTATCTGGTGGACAAGCAGATCGGCGGGCTCTATGTCTGTGGCAGCACGGGCGAAGGGATCTATATGACCGCAGCCGAACGTCAGCTCGTGTTGGAAGCCACCATAGAGCAAGTCAATGGACGGGTGCCGGTCATTGCACACGTTGGCGCCGTGGCCCTGCCCGAAGCCACAGCCCTGGCCCAACATGCCCAGAACGTGGGCGCCGATGCCATTGCCAGCATCATTCCGCCCCTCTACAAAAGCACTGGAAGCGTCGTTGATTATTTCACGGCGTTGGGTGCCGCGGCCGATACCACGCCACTGCTGACCTATATCTTTGGTGGCCCAACCGACGCCGTCGCGCTCATGCAGGCGCTGATGGAGATTCCCACCCTGGCTGGCAGCAAGTACACCGGCCCCAATATGTTCGAATTTCGGCGCATTGTTGAATTGGGACGCGACGAATGGACCGTCTTCTCGGGCATGGACGAGCAATGTCTCTTTGGCAGCATGTTTGGTGCCAGTGGGAACATTGGCTCAACCCTCAATTATATTCCCGGCCCCTATCGCGAGATCCATTGCGCAGTGGCCCAAGGGGAACATGGCCGCGGCACGGATCTGCAGCTGCGGGCCAATCGTATTACAGAACTCATGATGCAGGTCGGCTTTATGGGCGCGCTCAAAGCGGTGATGGCCCATTTGGGCTTTGACTGCGGTGTCACTCGGCTCCCCAATGCCATGTTGCCGCGTGAACAGTGGCAACCTCTGTTTGATCAGATCACAGCGGCGGGCTTTACTGAATTAGCGGAGATGTGAGATGAATTACACAGCACAGATTCAAGCAGAGGCCCTGCATACCTACACGCGAACCCTCTTTGAGAAGTTGGGCATCCAGCCAGACCATGCCGCGGACGCCGCGGATGTGCTGCTCTATGCCAGCCGACGTGGCGTGGAAACCCATGGCGTGCGCAACATCATGCCGATCTATCACAAACAGATCGGTAATGGGCTGACCAACCTCAATCCCAATTTCCAGATCGACCACGAAACACCGGTCTCGGCCCGGGTAGATGGCGATGCGGGGTTGGGTTTGGCCGCGGGGCCGTGGGCCATGCGGCTGGCCATGCAAAAGGCGCGCGAGAGTGGCATCGGTATGGTAACCATGCACAACAGCTATCACTATGGCGCCGCGGGCTACTATCCATGGATGGCGCTGAGCGAGGATCTGATTGGGATCAGCATGACCGGTCGCTTTTACGCCGATGGCGCCGAGTACGGTGTGCTTCCCACCTATGGTGCCAAATCAATGTTTTCCACCAATCCCATTGCCGTTTCGTTTCCCACGGCCCAAGAACCACCGTGGCTGCTCGATATGGCCACGTCAGTCGTGCCCTTTAACCGCGTCACCATGTTGCGGGACAATGATGTGCAGATCCCCATGGGGTGGGGCGTGACAGAAGAGGGCGAAGCAACGACCGATCCCAGCCTGGTTCGCTCACTCTTTCCGCTTGGCGGGGAGCGGGCCACTGGCGGGCACAAGGGCTATGGGCTCATGATGATGGTTTCGGTGCTCTGCAATGTGCTCTCTGGCGGTTGGGATGGAGGCACCACGGGCAAGAGCATGGGCTTTAACAACGATGGTCACTTCTTTGCTGCCATGCGCGTTGATCTCTTCCGCCCGCTAGAGGAGTTTAAGACAGCAATGGATGAGATGATTCGCGCGCTGCATGAATCGCCCAAAGCCAAGGGCTACGAACGCATCTATGTGGCTGGTGAGATTGAGCACGAGACGGCACAACAGCGGGCAGAACATGGCATTCCACTCACCCGATTTGTGGCCGATGAATTGCAGGCATTGGCGGAGGAACATGGCATCGATTTTCCCGTCGAGCCGATTTCACCCGAAGTCATCGCCGCCACTAAGGATGCCTATCGATAGGCTGCATATCTGTAGGATGCCTATCGATAGGGTGCATATCTGTAGGATGCGTATCTGTGGGATGCATATTGATAAAGAGCAGGGCAAAGGGGCGCAAGCTGAAGAGGGACGCTGAAGCGGTGGCAAGATCAACCTGTGACCATTCTCCACTACTATTCTTCACTACTATTCTTCACTACCATTGTTCACTACCATTCTTCATCGCTACTGCGTTAACATCTGATCCCAGGTGCCATCATTCATGATGCGAAAGAAACGAATGGTGGCATCTTCGTAACAAGCAAGCAGGCGACCAAGCTCGAAACGCTGGGTAACCGTGTGCTGGCAAAGCCGCTCCTCGCGTTCGACCATGCCCATTACCGCTTGTAATCCCTCGACTTCGCACCAGATCTTGCCAAAGCCGCGCCGGGGCAGGGGCGGTGACGCTGGTTCGTCCGCCAGTGGATTGCAGGCAAACGTCGCTTGCTCTTCGGTCCACGTGTCGGCATACCGTTGCCACTCCTTGCTCGGCAACAACACATAGATCTGGTTCTCGCTGCCAAACCACAACATGAATCGGTCATAGGTGGGCCCAACCCCAAATTCATTGATCGCCACCGGTTCAAAACTCGCCGGGGCTTGGGCACAGCCCAGGTAGGTGTGCAGATCTGGATAGGCAGCCAGTGCAATGTCCACATCGGTGACACAATCGCTGAGATCACCCACGGCCGCCACCGTGCTGCTGAGATCACTCTCGACCGCCGACGTGAGTACGGTGGTCGCGGTCACGACATCCACGGCGAGGCTGATTGTGGGTGTCATGGCCACGGTCACCGTGAGCGGGCTTGCAACGGTGATTGTGGTTGAGGGCAGGGCCGCGGCTGTTGCAGACAAGGTAGTCGTGGGTAAAACTGACAGCACAGATTGACTGACGGCAGTCGCTGTTGGGCGTACAGTTGGCAGGGTAGTTGGCGGTGTAGTCGGTGTTGCAATGGGGGCCACGGGCGACGACAGTGGCGCTTGCGGCGGGATCGCCGTGGGCGTGGGTAATGTGCTGGAAGCACAGCCAATCATGCCAAAGAGGCAGATGATAACGCTCAACACCAGTTGACCCCGCTGCGTCCCTTGCCAGTGGATTGCCTGTTGGCGGTTGCTCCGTCCAGTGCAATTTTTGCTTGCTGACAACAGCAGCTTCAATCTATCCATCGTTCCTTGAACCATTCTCATCATGACTCATGCACCAGAAAAGGAAACTGACTCGTTCCACCGCTGCAAAGGGTAGCCAGAACATGCTTTTCGGACGTGAGCATCTCATCATTTATTCTTCATTCGCCCCAGCGCCATAGAGCCACCAGCACGCGACATCTACCGGTGCTCTACATCTACCGGTGCTCCACTTCAATGGGCGTCAATTCCACTGCAAAATCACCAGTGCCAGCACTCACCCGCAGCCGTTGCCCCGTAATAGGGTCATACAGTCCGAGCATGATGTGATAGGTGCCGGGGAGGATCTCATTCGGCAATAGAATCCCGTAATGATCCACAATCTCTTCGCCCGGCCGCCAACTAGAGATCGGCCGCATCCACTGCACTGGATGCCCGTCCCGTTGCGCAATCTTCTCGTTGCGCGCGTCCAGCAGATGCACAAAGACGTAGTAATCCTCGGCCACCGATTGCAGGCTCTGCCAACGCAACTCCAACAACAACATCTCTCCAGGGTGCACTTGGTCACTTATTGCATAGCCATTCAACCGAATCCACCCAGTTCGCGGTGAGAGCGGCTCGGTGGAGGTGGGATCACCAAAGAGAATCCCCAACCCCGCCTCCGTCAACTCCTGGATGGGGGTGAGGCCATAGAGTGCCAGACGGCTATTTTTGGTTTCGGGCAGCCGGTTCTCTTGCAACAGAAAATTTTCCATGCGCAGCGGCTGCTCCCAGCCCGACTGCTCGGGAGCCGTGTCATCCGAGATGACCCACAGCCGCTGATACTCCTGTTGGAGCCGGTCGAGCCACGGGCCATCCGCAGGCAACAGCTCTTCTCGGGCAAAGAGGCCATAGGTGGGCAGCTTGCCCCGATAGAGATTGGCAAATTGCTGGCTTTCGGCGGGACGCAAAAAGAGCAGGGCATCCCCCGGTTTCTCCAATCGAGCAACACGCTCTGCAGCCAGATCCAGAGGGACATTGGTTAGATTGACGCGATAGTTGGTCAACAGCGCCACGGCAATGGTGGTCAAAATAAAGGTGTAGAGCAGGTTGTACAGACGATTGGAGCGGTTCTCCTGTTGGCGCGAGCCATAGGTCAGCAAGGTCAGGCCGCTGAGAGCAATTCCGACCAGCGGCAACAGGATTCCCTGCCAGTTGATAGTGCCATTCAATTGCATGGCCCGCCACCAGGCAAGATGAACTTCCGCGCCCGTTAAGAAATCCCACTGACGCAACAGCGGTGAATAGCGCAATGTGGTAAAGGTTGCGCGGGCAAAGAGCGGCTCCACTTGGCTGGCCAACCAATCCTGCACCAGCCCAAAGGGCACGAGCAACCCCACGATCTGCACCACGACTGAAAGAGCCAAGAGTGCCAAGAAAGCGACGCGCCCCACCAGCCCCCATTCTGCACGCCGCACGAGCGCGGACCAGACGGGGCCGACAAATAGCGTCAACAGCGGCACCAGCGGCACCAGAAAGCGTGGCCCCCAACTGTAGCCGCCGTGCCACATGTACCACTTGCCATAGAGCAACAGATAGATCGCACAAAGCAGCGCGATTGTGGTGGTCAGCCAGCGATTCTGTTGCCAAAACCAGCGCACGCCCCAAAAACCGGCGAGTAGGATTGGGCTGTACCAAAAGAAGCCGCGCGCGGGGCCAACCAGCAGGCCACCAATGCCAAAGAGCCAAGGCGCGGTAAACGCCTCACTCTCGACATAACCGCTCGCCCAGATCGAACCATAGCGGACATAGTTCCACCAGAGTGACAGCAAGCCACTGCAGACAATTGGGAACCAGAAGCTGACGAGCGGGCGCCAATGTGCATCCACCAAAGTTTGCAAGAATGCACGATCGAGCAGGGTGCGGCCACTTTTGCCATGCCGACGGTGGAGTGCCACCAGTAGCGCCCCCGCAAAGATGGGCAGGGTCACTAAGTTGACGGCGCGGGCCAGGTAGGCAATGCCCCATGCCAACCCACTGCCCATCAAATACCGTTTGCGCCCACTCTGGCTGTAACAGAGCAACCCATGGAGCGCAGCAAAGAGCCCCCAGCCACAGACGGGATCGCTGAAGAAAGTTTGGGTGTAGGGCCAGGCCAATGTGCCAAAGCCAAAGATCAAGGCGGTGGCGCCGGCTGTGCTCGCGCGCCAACCCAGCCGGCGCCCCGCCCGATAGAGCAGCGCCCCAGTCCAGGCGGTGAGCAGCGGGTTGAGCAACAATGCGGCGTGAACCAGCCCCACGCCCGGCCAATAGAGGGCCAGCCAGAGCAAGGGATAGGCCAGCAACGCCATGCCCACGCCCTTGCGCGAGTAGAGTTCGCCATCTGCCCCAAAGCTGCCCTGTTGAATATCTAGCCAGAGCAGTTGATTGCTGTCAATTTCGCCCCGCCGCACCATGCTCTCGACCGTGGCAAACATGGAGAGGCCATCACTGCTTTGGATGTAGCCGGTGTAGGTAAAGAGATAGGTTGTAAAGAGCAGCCCAAATAGCGCAATGGCCACCCCGCGATCTGTGATTCGTGTTTCTTGCATAGGTAGTACATTCCGGCGTAAATCCGGTCACATTTATTTTGCCATTTGCACGCAGGTTGGTTGGCCTGATTACCTGCCGTGGTATTTGCGCCACACTGTAGTAGCGATCTTCAGGGGTTACTATGTTTCACTTACTGAGCTGCTTCGTCGTGCCACCGTGGATGGCAGATCCTGCGGTACCTGAGTGCGTTGCACAGGTCTCAATACCCTAACTCCGCCCCACGATCAGGTCACCTGTGCGCTGCACACCCGCCGCGGTGCTACCCATTCACCCCTGTAACGCATCTTCACGGAAGCCAGCTTGGCGAGTGACCGTTCGTCCCCTTGGGCACCGGTAAGCGGATGCCCCCCACGCCTCTTCACTGGATCAAGCGCTGAGCTGCTTCGTCGTGCCGCCGCGGATGGCAGAGCCCTGCGGTACCTGAGTTACTGAACTTACTTACTGAACTTACTTACTGAACTTCAATGGTAGCGCTGACCTGCTCCACCAGCTCGCCATCACCGCGCGCGAACGGCACCCGTCCAGCCGCTGTGTAGAGCCCCACCTGCAGTTGATAGGTCCCGGGCGACAGATTGGGGGGAAGCGTCAATTGATAGGGATCCCGGATCAGCTGGCCGGGCTGCCACGTTTCGGTTGGGGCCAATCCCATCACCGGCAGATTGTCCTGCTGCGCCACCAGTTGCCCCGCTGCGTCGAGCAGATGCACAAAGACGGTATAACTCGCTTGTACGGGGGCTTTGGCCTGCCAGTATATCACCAAGTGAAAAGGCTCGCCTACTTTGGCCGCCGTGGGGAACAGGTTCACCAGGGCAATGGGGCCGCCCGTGACCTGTGCAGTCGCCAGCGGCTCCGCGGGTGCACGCATGACCCGTGCCACCTGACATTGCCCCCGCTCCTCTTGGTCGAGCAACTGCACATCGGGCCGGGCAAAGTAGCGTTCAGCGCGGCTTGGTTGCGCCCGGTCTGCACCGGCAATATAGGTCACCCACCAAAATGGCTCGCTGCCAGCCTGCTCCGCCAGCCGCTCGGCAATCACCTCGGCCCAGGGTCGATCCAATGCATCGTAGCCGTCGATCACTCGGATCTCGTGGGTGCTGTGCAGCCAGGGATAGAGATCGCGCCAGATTTCAACCTGATCGCTCAAGATCTGACGTTCGGGCCAGTGTGCCTGTTCCCGCAGATATTCAATGGCAGTGCGGCAAGGGTGGAGAGCCAATCGCTGCGCGCTGTAGGCCTGCGCGGCACGAGGCAGCGCGCCACCGATTCCCAGCACCGTCAGACCCAGGAGTGTGGCCGTGGCCCAACTGCCAACACGTTGCAACTGGTATCGACGCACGGTTGTTGGCCAGATCTGCCCGAGCAACGTAACGAGCAACGCGATCAACAGCGCCGTGCGCAACAGAATGATCCCGGCCAGCATCCACCGCTCATTGCCAAAGATGGTGAAGAAAATGGGCGATTCGATCACATTGAGCACACTCAACCCAACGCTCAGCCCGATCCCTTGCCAAGTGGGGAGCAGCAACGCAACAAAAGCAAGGATCCAGACCAGAAACTGGGGGCTCCACCCTTTGCTATAGAGAAAGAGCCAGCCCACACTCACCGCGGCGAAGACAACGGGCGTGCGCGGATTGGCCCAGTCGTACTGGCGCGTGTAGAGCCAGAGGTAGAGCAGCGCAAAGGCAAAGGTGATCCAGCCCCAGGGTAGCCGCCCCGGCGTGGCTGGCTGCCCCAACGCCACCAGGTTGCGCATGTCGATTGGCACGCGCCCCCAGTCGTAGTTGCCCTCTACCAATGCCCAAACGCTCTCCCACGGTGGTCGCAGCGCGTTGATGCGCAAGCTGCTGAAGGCCAATTCGGTGTGGCCGCCCACCAGCCAGTAACCGCCCACCACCACCACGCCGAGGAAGAGCAGCGTGTAGAGCAGAGGAGCAAACAGGTTCCCCTGGGCACGGGGGCGAAACCACTCGTTGCGTGCAGCCTGCCAGCTCAACCGGCTGCCCAGCCAACGAATGGCAATGGGCACCAAGAGCGCGGGCGTCAGCTTGGTCAGGAATCCAAGCGCTGCCACCGCTGCACTTGCCATCTGCATGGGCCGATGAGCGCTCAGCAACAGATCCAAGCCCCAGAGCATGAAAAAGAGGGGCATTGCTTCGAACCAGCCAAGCAGCGTGTAGACCGGTGTAAAGAGCAAGCAGTAAAAGAGCAGCGGGTGGATGAGGTTTGTGGTTTGTGGCGGGTCGGAATGGCCGCGCATCTGAGCAGTAGATGGGTCCCGGTCGAGCGGCCCATAACCGAGTCTGTTGGCCAGCCGGTAGATGAGCAGAATGTTGCCGCTTTCAAAGAGCAGGAGCAACAGACCAAAGAGCAGATGAAAGAAGAGCGTTGGGTTCACCCACGGAGGGATCCGGCTGGACCATTCGAAGATCGGCAACATGAGCGCCGGAAAGAGAGGCGGGTACGCGGTCCAGAGATTGACAAATGTCTCATAGCCCTTGGGCAGCTGCAACCCCCAAAGGTAATAGAACTCAAAATCTCCGGCGTCGGCAATGTAGCCACCGGGCCGGAAGAGCAGCAGCGCCAACAGGCGAAAGGCCAAAGCAAGCAGAAAGATCGCCCAGAAGGTTCGGTGCCGCGTCCAGCGCGCCAGCCCTGCTTTTCCAGTCGCAGACAGAGAGGCAACTATCGATGCAAACATAGTCTGCTATTTTCTGCCAAGAGAGGTAAATGAGCAAATTGAACGATGGAAAACTGGCGGCCCATAATCGTATGACGAGCGCTTGCACCAGGAAACGACCCAATCTATCGTTGTGGTCATGAATACTCACGGGGTATTGGTGCGCAAGCAAGCAGGCGTCTAAATCACCGCGGGCTACACATCGCCCAATTTGATGAGGCCGTGACGAATAGCCATGACAACGGCCTGCGTCCGATCACGGGCCTGGAGCTTGCCCATAATGTTGCTCATGTAGTTGCCCACGGTGCCCTCCGTCAAATGGATCTGGCGGGCGATATCGGCATTGGTGTAGCCATTGGCCACCAGCGTCAACACTTCGATCTCGCGCTGTGTCAATTTTTCAACAAGGGCATCCGCCGTGCTCAGGCTCTGCTCGCTAATTTGGGCAAAGACCTTGCCAGCCACATCGGGATCAATGTGCGTTTTGCCATCAGCCGTACCACGAATGGCGGCAATGAGCTGATCTGGCGGTGTATCCTTTAGCAGGTACCCATGCGCACCGGCGTGAATGGCTTCATAAAGCCACTCGTCATCGGCATACGTGGTGAGCACGAGCACACGAACCGCAGGCAACTCTTTGGTCAGCCGCCGTGTTGCCTGCACGCCATTGAGCGTTGGCATTTTCAGATCCATCAACAGAACATCGGGTAGCGTGGCTCTGGCCTGACGAATGGCATCCTCGCCATTCTGTGCCACGCCCACCACGTCAATATCCTCAACAGTGCTCAGAATAATTTCCAAACCCTGTCGGGCAATGGCTTGATCGTCACAAATCAGTACCCGGATCATAATCCTCCACTCTGAAATATCACCGTGGTCCCACGCGCTGGGTAACTTTGGATCGCCAGCTCACCACCCACCGCAGCAGCACGTTCGTGCATTCCCCGTAGTCCATAGCTATCGTTGCTTGCAAGCCAATCAGCCAGCCGAGTTGCATCAAAGCCACAGCCATCATCGGCAATGGTAACCCGGATATGTTCAGGCAAGTTCTGCAATTGAACCGTTACATGGGTTGCCTGCGCGTGGCGCTCTACATTGGTCAGTGCTTCCTGTACGATACGATAGATGGCCTGTTCTACAATGGTCCCCAACTTGGCACTGGGTTGCCTTGCCGTGGGCGGCAAGAGCAAAGCGAGCTGGAGTCCAGCTCGCTCGGCTGTTGTCATTGCCAATAGACGCACGGCTTCATGGAGCCCCAGATCTTCCAGCGGGCTGGCTCGCAATGCTTGCAGGGCACGCCGCGTCTCCACCAGGCCGGAACGGGCCGTGGCTAGCGATTTCTCTAACGTCTTTTTTGCCTGCGTTAGATCCTGATCCCAGAGTAATTTGGTTCCCTCTAGTTGCAGAATCATCCCGCTCATGTGGTGTGCCAGTGTATCATGCAATTCCCGCGCCAGGCGATTCCGTTCGCGGCTAATCGTCAGCTGTTCCAGTGTCTCGTTGTATTGGCGCAACTGTTGATTGGCTTCGTAGAGCGCCTCGCGTTGTTTACGCTGGCTCACGAGCACCCGCGTGACCAAATAGACGATCACCAGAAATATGCCTGTGCGCTGCAACACGTATTGTAGCTGCAACCAACTGGTGAGGTTGCCATGCCAGATCGAGATTCCAATCGCAGTAACTTCAAAAAGTGCCAGTGCCACTGTATAGCGCACTGCTGGCCGATAGCCATATTGCCAGGTGATAAAAATCAGTGGGATGATCAGAAAGTAGAGACTGCCCCCACCTTTGGCGACAAGCTCTTGCATGGCGCGCGGGCTATATGTATCGAGAATCACCGAAGCATAGATGATCAATTCCCCAATGCTGGCCAAAGAGAGTGCCACTGGCAAATAGGCACGCCCCAGGCGTAGCTGCAATTGCGGCATACATAGGTAAAGCAGTGTCAACGCTTGAAAGAATAGAAATATCAATACCGCGCTGCGTGGCACCGGCACAACAAAATCCGGGCTAATGGCAACGATGTGCAGTACCACGTTGACAACAGTGGCAACAGAACCAATGGCCAGCGGAACGACCATGAGCAACCGAAAGGCAGGCAACAGCCCCGGCTCCCACACCGGTTGCTGCCCAGAGTGGGTGTCGTTGGGCTCATGCAATGAGATGTGCAGTAAATCTGCGCCAGCCGACCAAAATGGCAAGTTCAGGCGAAGTTTTTTGGTCATGCGTTTGGGTGCTCCTTGCTATGCTCCATGCGCAACGCCCAGCCTTGGCAATCTCCGGCTCGTTCAACGCACTCCTAACTTGACAGACAACACAGTTGCTTACGCACCGAGAAGAGCGTGCCAGTGGAGAGCAGGTCACGCGCTTGCTGGCTCTTCTCAACAAGTTGCACAGGTCCAATTCGATATTGGACTAGACGCTGGCTCAAAGGGTGCGTAACGCCCGTTCACTGGAGCAAGCGCTGAGCTGCTGCGTCGTGCCACCGCGGATGGCAATCCTGGCGGTACACGAGTGCGTTGCACAGGTCTCAACACCCCAACGCCGTCCCACGATCACCTCACCTGTGCGCTGCACACCCGCCGCAGTGCTACCGATTCACCCCTGTAACGCCCGTTCATGGAAGCTAGCTTGGCAAGTGACCGTTCTTCCGCTTGGGCACCGGCAAGCGGATGCCCCTACACCAATGGCTCTGCTTACCCCTGAAACGCCCGTTCACTGGAGCAAGCGCCGAGCTGCTGCGTCGTGCCACCGCGGATGGCAGATCCTGCGGTACACGAGTGCGTTGCACAGGTCTCAACACCCCAACTCCGCCCCACGATCAGCTCACCTGTGCGCTGCACACCCGCCGCAGTGCTACCGATTTACCCCTGTAACGCCCATTCATGGAAGCTAGCTTGGCAAGTGACCGTTCTTCCGCTTGGGCACCGGCAAGCGGATGCCCCTACACCAATGGCTCTGCTTACCCCTGAAACGCCCGTTCACTGGAGCAAGCGCCGAGCTGCTGCGTCGTGCCACCACAGATGGCAGATCCTGCGGTACACGAGTGCGTTGCACAGGTCTCAACACCCCAACTCCGCCCCACGATCAGCTCACCTGTGCGCTGCACACCCGCCGCAGTGCTACCGATTCACCCCTGTAACGCCCGTTCATGGAAGCTAGCTTGGCAAGTGACCGTTCTTCCCCTTGGGCACCGGCAAGCGGATGCCCCTACACCAATGGCTCTGCTTACCCCTGAAACGCCCGTTCACTGGATCAAGCGCCGAGCTGCTGCGTCGTGCCACCGCAGATGGCAATCCTGGCGGTACACGAGTGCGTTGCACAGGTCTCAACACCCCAACTCCGCCCCATGATCAGCTCACCTGTGCGCTGCACACCCGCCGCAGTGCTACCGATTCACCCCTGTAACGCCCGTTCATGGAAGCTTGCTTGGCAAGTGACCGTTCTTCCCCTTGGGCACCGGCAAGCGGATGCCCCTACACCAATGGCTCTGCTTACCCCTGAAACGCCCGTTCACTGGAGCAAGCGCTGAGCTGCTGCGTCGTGCCACCGCAGATGGCAATCCTGGCGGTACACGAGTGCGTTGCACAGGTCTCAACACCCCAACTCCGCCCCACGATCAGCTCACCTGTGCGCTGCACACCCGCCGCGGTGCTACCCATTTACCCCTGTAACGCCCATTCATGGAAGCTAGCTTGGCAAGTGACCGTTCTTCCCCTTGGGCACCGGCAAGCGGATGCCCCTACACCAATGGCTCTGCTTACCCCTGAAACGCCCGTTCACTGGATCAAGCGCCGAGCTGCTGCGTCGTACCACCACAGATGGCAGATCCTGCGGTATTTGATTTATCTAACTCAGGTTGCTATCTACTATCGTGCGGTTGGCTTGAAAACGGTAGGTTTTTCGTGGTCTACCAAAGCGGTAGTTCTACCGTTTTCGAACAGCGCTGACTTTAGTCGTCGCCGGCAGATTGGGCGGGATTATCCCGCTCTGCGCTGCGCCCACTCTCTGTTAGCGTGTAGACTGTTGGGTCGCTCACTGGCACCAGCTCCAGCGCAGGCACGGGTTGGGGCGCTGCTGGCTTGCCGGTTTGACGCCGGGCTCGACGTGCTGCCCACCAATCCTGCGCCCCCACCACCAGACTGTACGCCACCGGCACCACGAAGAGCGTTAACAGTGTGCTGGTCACCATCCCCCCCATGATCGTGATCCCCATGCTTTGCCGGAACTCGCCCCCTTCGTTGAGCGCCAGTGCCACGGGGACCATGGCCAAAATCAAAGAGATTGCAGTCATGAGAATGGGTCGTAAACGAACCTTACCCGCCTGCAACATGGCTGCGGTGGCAGTAGCCCCCTTCTCATGCTCCTGATTGGCAAAATCGACCAACAGAATTGAATTTTTGGTGGCTAACCCCATGAGCAAAATCAAACCAATGAATGCGGTGATATCAAAGGGACGCCCGGCCAGTACGAGTCCCAATGCCGCCCCATTCAACGAAAGTGGCAGTGCCAACATGATCAATAGTGGCTGGACAAAGGAGCCAAACTGGCTTGCCAACACCATGTAGATAAAGATTACCGATAGCCCCAGCGCTTGAAAAAGGCTAACAAACGACTCGGCCTGCTCCTCGGCGTCACCACCCTCTTTCACGGTGACACCCGCTGGCAGCTCGAGCGTTTCGAGCAACGCCAATAGATCGGTACGTACTGCAGGGACCGAGCGCCCCAGGGCATTGCCACCGATGCCAACGGTCGGTTGCCGGTCGAGCCGCTGAATCTGGGTGGGACCAGTGGTCACCTCGGCGGTTGCAATCGTGCGCAGCGGAATCAATTGCCCGCGGGGAGACAGGATATTGAGCGCGAGTACATCGGCCACATCAGCCCGATCTTCTGGTTTCAAGCGCACAATAATCTCGGCCTCTTCACCCGCGCCGCGATAGGTGGTTGCTGCTTGCCCATTGATGAGCAGACGTACCAACGAGCCAACTTGTGCAGTAGAAAGGCCAAACTCGGCCGCTCGTTCGCGGTTGACCAGCAGCTGGACTTCGGGGTTGCCACTTTCGTAGCTACTTTCCAGATCGATCAAGCCGTCGATCTGCCTTAGCTCTTCCATGATCTGCAACGAGGCTTCGCCAATTTCGGTATAGGTGAGGTTGCTGCCTGTCAGCTGAATGGCCACATCTTTGCTACCCACCAATGGATCGCTACCGCCAGGGCCACCCTCGGGTTTGGTAAAGACAACATTGGGTGCAGTGGCCAAAGCCGTGCGCATATCGCCCAATGTATCGAACGCCGAAGCTCCCTCTTGCACTTTCACCGTAAATTCAGCCATCTCCGTTGAAGTGGCAGAACCGATGGTTGCAAAAACGGCCTTGACATGGGGATGGCTCAACAGAATCTCTTCGATCTTGATTGCCTCGCCGGTCGTTGCCGCAAGTGGTGTACTCGGCGGCAGTTCAATCGAAATATTGAACTCGCCTTCGTCCAAAGTCGGTGCAAAAGCTGTCTCTAGACCACGGGCAAAATAGACAGTTACCCCGACCAGGAGGGCTACAAAGCCGAGAGTGATCCAGCGGTGGTTTAGCGACCAGCCAATCATTCCCGAGTAGATGCGATCGAGCCAACTGTTGCCGGCCTGCTCCTCGTCTGCATGCTCATCAAGTTCGCCAGCGGGCAGATTGGTGTTGGGCCGAAAAAACCGCGAGCCCATCATTGGTGCCAGCGTTAACGCCTCCACCGTCGAGATGACCACTGCAATGGAAACTGTCAATCCAAAAGCAGAAAAGAATTGACCGGCAATGCCACTGGCAAAGCCAATGGGAATGAAGACAGCCAGAATTGTTGCCGTGGTCGCCACCACCGGCAGAACCACCTGTGCAGTGGCCCGACTTGCCGCCTCGAACCCACTGTAACCACGATTGATCCAGCGGATAATATTCTCGCGCACAACGATGCCATCGTCAATGACCAGACCCGTAACCAAGGCGAGCGCCAGCAACGTGATCATATTCAGCGTCAGCCCCAGTATGCTCATGAAAAAGATGGTAGAGATCATGATGACGGGCAGGCCAATAACGGTGAGCAACGTGTTGCGCACATTGAAGAAGAAAAAGAAGACTGTAACTGCAGCCAGCAACATACCCAACAGCAGATCCATCACGGCGCCGTTGGTTGAATTTTGCACGTCAATTGATTGATCGCTGGCAACGGTCAATTGAATATCGGAATTGGCGGCTTCAATGGTAGCCAATGCTGCTTTGACGCCAGCCGCAACTTGCACGGTGTTGGTGCCACTCTGACGACGAATGACCAACGTGATCGACTCTTCGCCGTTAACACGGGTAATCACCTCGCGCTCGGCAAAACCATCTACAACCGTTGCCACATCGCGCAGATAAATGGATGCCACACCATCATAGCGTACCACCACGTTTTCCAGATCAGCGAGCTTTTCAAAATTGCCCGGTGTACGCAATGGAATGCTCTGACGCTCGCTTTGCAATGACCCACCAGGAATATTCAGGTTTTCCCCTTGCAGCGCAGCCACCACCTGGTTGGGCGTTATGCGCCGTGCCTCCAATGCCTTTAGGTCGAGCAAGACTTGGATCTCGCGCACCTCTCCACCCTGTACTTCAACCGACGCGACCCCAGCTACCTGTTGCAGCGGAATCTGGATATTCTCTTCGACCCAGGTACGCAGTTCGCTCAACGAGCGTTCCCCCAACCGATCTGCGATTCCAAAGCTCATGATCGGCGCGGCCGTGGGATCAAAACGCTGTACGGTGGAGTCCAACGCATCTGCCGGCAACCGATTTTGCAATGCATTGATCTTCTCCTGCACCCGTTGAGCCGCATCATCTACATCAGTTTCAAATGTAAAAGTCAGCTGAATGCTGCTCAACCCTTCATAGGTGCTTGACGTTATCCCATCTAGCCCACTGAGCGAACTGAGCTCTTCTTCCAGCACCTGGGTAATGGTATCTTCCACCTCACCAGGGTTCGCCCCGGGATAGGGTGTGTTGACCACGATCACCGGAAAGGTAATGTCGGGGAAGAGATCAACAGGAATGCGAAAATAGGAGACTGTCCCCATTACCACACCGGCAAGCAGGACCATGGTCATGAAAACCGGCTGCTTGATGGCAATTTCCCAAATCTTCATGATTGGCTATTCTCCCACCTGTTGCACCACGAGTGCGCTAGTTTGCTTGTCTGTAGCCGTTGCTACCGGACCATCGTCACTGGTATCAGCGCGCAGCTCTACCGTGGCAAACATCCCCGGGCGCAGCTGCTCCACACCCTCCCCCACGGGGCGGATCGTTACTGCCACGGTGCGGGTGGCTGGATCCAGTTGCGGCGCAATCCTCACAATTTCGCCTGTGAAGGAGTGATCGGGATAGGCATTCACGGCGATGGTTGCCGGTTGGCCCACCGCAAGCCGAGCCAGTTGAAACTCTTCCACGGCAATGGTGACATTCATCGTCTCGGACATGAGCGTCAACAGTGGGCTACCTGGCGCTGCAATGGCACCAGGCACCACACTTTTTCGCAACAGAATGCCATCCATCGGTGCTCGCACCGTGGTTTTGGCCAGTTGCACAGCGGCGAGATAGAGCGTCGCTTCGGCCTGTTCGACCATTGCTTCGGCTGCTGTGATCTGCTCTACATCCACCCCTTTTTGTAGATTGGTCACCTGCGTTCGTGCCTGTACCAGTTGGGCATGGGCGGCGGCAATCGCATCGGCAGGAGCGCCACCAACGATCTTTTCATATTGTGCCTGCGCTGCCTCGTGGGCCAGGGTTGCCACGTGCAGATTTTCACTTTGTGGCAGAGCACCAATGTCATTGCGCCAACTCACCTGGTTATAGGCAGATTGTGCGCGCCGAACCGCGGCCTCCGATTGACGCAGCGTGGCTTCGGCAATCCGTAGATCTTCAGCACTTGGTCCGGCCGTCAATTCTTGATAGGCTGTCGCCGCGGCGTGGGCTGCCGCCCGTGCCGCGGCCAAATCTTCGGCATCCACATCAGCCAACAACCGATCCAGCTGTGCTTGCGCCGACTTGAGACCCGCCACGGCCTGTGCCTGCTGCCCCCGCAACAGCGCCTGGTCAATTTGTAACAACAGCTGGCCAGCAACGACGTGCTCGCCCTCTTCCACCATTACACGCACCACGGGCCCACTCACTTCGGCGGCAATGGCAACAGTCTCGCTGGCTTCAATCTCACCATTATAGGTTACCGAGGTGTGTGCACTTTGCCCCCTCGACACAACATCCCGTTGATTTGCCACAGCGGCTGTTGCACCACGCGTCTTCGTCTCTGCATGCTCTGGCAGATCTGGCTCATCGGCGGGTGGTGGCTCTGCGAGCGTTGGGGAGAGCACAGTAGATTCATACGGTGTCAGCGCCACAGCTTCAGCTTCACGGGTTGCCTGCGAGTTGGGCAAGCCCAGCGTACACGCAGCCAACAACAGGCTGATTCCCACGCCCACACTCGGGACCAATATACGAATCATCGATACCTATCTCCTTCGCATGCTCAATTGTTTCAAGCTCATGGTTTTCTGTTGGGGCTAGTGTAGCATGGAGCAGAGATACCGATAACTGAGCATCTCCATTCATCGACAGTGAGGATCTTCACGTTCTACCTTGCCTTTCTCGCTACTTGCAATATTTTGCGATCACAAAATAGGCGTGACAAAGATCCTGCGCCTGTTTACGCTCGCTGCACAGATGAGCAAGACAGAAAAGCCGACATCGTGAGGATGTCGGCTTGATCCGATTCAACTGCAACAACCGGGAGTCGGTCGAGGGGCAAAGCTATTCTGTCGGCAAGGGCGCGGCAGAGCTGGGGCTATGTTCAGCGATGACACGGCCGGGGCTGATGAAGGAGATGCCCTGCGTGGAAGCGGCACTGATCATCACAGCTTCGACGACCGGTGCAACCGCGGGCTCTTCGCTGCTCCACTGCACCAGAAAGCTGGCACCAGAACCACCGCTCGTGTCATCTTCTTCGACCACGAACTCTAGTGAGGCGAGGGGTGCCAGTTGGTGCGGTGCCGTCAATTCACTGCGCACCAACTGGCCATCGGCGTCAACGTATTGCACGCTGTCAACCCAAATGCCATGCTCGGGATCAGCATTGCGCACGCTGAGGGTGACCGTTAGATTGATCACCCGCTGGCGATCCTGATAGTAGATGTGCGAATAGACGGGCACGTAGATCGTCTGCCCCGCCACGGTCGAGGAGCGTCCCGCCATTGCCACCGATGTAGCGGACGGCATCACATCGACGGTGGCTGTTGACTCAGCCGTTGCACAGGCCTGGGTCAACAGCATTCCCGCTACCCCCACAACGCAGAAGAACAAACGCTGCATCAATCGCATGATTACGTCACTGTCTCTTTACCGTCTCTCATTGCCATCTCTTGTTGCCATCTCTTGTTCATCGCTGGGTTACCAGGGTAGCTTCCAGTACGCCTCGGGAGCATCGGGCCAGAGCGGCATGCTCATCCCCTGTGGATCAAAGACAATCTTCCCCGCGCGCAGGGTCATCTGACATTCCAACTTCTGTTCCCCCACCAGCTTGGCCTTGCCACAATCGACAAAACCAAATTCGCCTTCGTGCATTTGAAAGAGAGCCACATCGGCTTCGGCACCCACCGAAAGATTCCCCAACCCGGGATGGCCAATCTCATTGGCCGGGGTAACTGTCGACCGGTAGATTACCTCTTGCAGCGGCATTCCACAATTTAGGATCTTGTTCATCGTCGTCTGCATGTCGATTACCACGCCATGTACGTTGCGCACGTGCAGGTCGGTGCTGATGGAATCGGGGCTGAAGCCATTTTGAATGGCGGGATAGGCATTGCGAAACCAGAAGCTACCCGCGCCGTGCCCCACATCAAAGATGATGCCCCGTTCACGCGCCTCGAAGAGGAACTTGTTGGGCTTGCCCGCGTCGTCCAAGACGGGAAACTGTTGGGCAAAGACGTGGGTGTGAATGTCACCGGGCTGCATCTTTTCCAGAATCAGTTCCTGATAGCTGCGTTCCGGCGGGCGCGGCCAAAAGTCGACCATGAGCGGTTTGCCACAGAGCTTGCTCGCGGCCACGCCCCGATCGACCGCGGCCCACGGTGGGTGCTCCGCGTCCCACGGCAGGCGCGTCCAGTAGTGAGCTGTTTTCACGCCGACACAGATGTCGGGATACATCTGCACCGTCGCCGCGCAGAGTTCCGGATCCATCGTGCGAATGTCCTGCTCAAAGTCGCCGATCATGCCGAGATCGACAATATTCACATAGGCGAAGATACGCGTCGCGGCCTGATCGATCACGGTGCGTTTGAAATGGAGAAAATGTTTTGCGCCAGCCGTGCCCGTATCGACCATTGTCGTGACACCGGATCGGAACGAGTGCGAATCGGCCATGACACTCAGCCCCTCCGGCTCGCGGGTGTGGTAGACGTGTACGTGAATGTCAATGATGCCGGGCGTTACATAGAGCCCGCTGGCATCGACAACTTGGGTGGCAAGCGCGGGGTTGATATCCGCCGCAACCGCGGCAATGGTTTTGCCACTAATGGCCACATCCATCTTGCCATCAATGTTGTTCTTGGGATCAATTACGTGGCCGTTTTTCAGCAGTAGATCGTACTGTGGACTATCCATGAGTTCCTTTTCACTTCTTTGTTTTCAAGCGCATGCGTTCGAGCGCTTGGTTAATCTTGCAGGGCTTTTTGATAGAGGGCCACGCTATAGAACTCATAGGAGGCGGCCTTATCGGGCACATCAACGACATGCACGGTAAAGCGAGCGGGAACGCCATTGTCGGGGCAGTTTTCGCGGAACCATTTGGCATACGCTTCACGATAGGCGGTGTAGAGCCGTTGCTGTTCCTCGGCAAAGCCTTGGGGATCTAGCAAGGGATTGGGTGATTTGGGCTGGCAGCCAAAGACATGCATCTCGACGAAATCGACTTGGCTGAGCGATTCGCAGATGCCCGCTTCCTGCAGCCACTGTTCCCAGCACTGGAAGACCAACGGGATCTCGCGCGCTGGGTCCATGGTGACCAGTTCGTCCAGATCAAGCACGCCCTTGGCCGAATAGCCGCCGGTGAGCCCGGAAAAGTGAATCCGCAGATCGCCATCCGGCTGCTCTTCGGTGACGAGCGCCGAGAGGACGGGATTGTCGCCCGTGTAGTAGTAGGTCAGTTTACCCCGTTTTTTCACGTTGAAAGCCAAGAGGTTGCTCCTTTGCATTTCAGGCTTGATCACGTATGATCGCTTAAAAGATTCTACAGTCGCTGCCGATAGCGACACTTGATAGCTACAGTTGCTCCCGATAGCGACACTTGATAGCTACAGTCGCTCCCGATAGCGACACTTGATAGCTACAGTCGCTGCCGATAGCGACAGATTAACACCAACAGTTGCGGTCGTCTGCAATTCGTAGACGACCGCGAGCTCACTGGCATCGAGGTAAATTATACCAGTATTTGAAGCCGCGCCAAATGCTGGTTTGCCAGTACGCTTGCAGTGCAAGAAGATCAGCCGGTCGCCAAATAGCCGTTGCCAGCTCGGGACAGTGCCGCTCGCTATTTTGTAACGTTACAGAGAAAAGAGATAGACCTTGCACCCTGCGGCGTGAGCATTCTCTCATGCGCACGTCCAGCGTTAGAGAACGCTGATTCCATGGTTGTGCAACGTTACCTGATTTCTCGCTTACCTGATTTCTCGCTTACCTGATTGCTCGCTTACCTGATTTCTCGCTTACCTTTCTCGAGTGGATTACCGAAATACAAGGATCGATACTGAATGTCAAAACGTGTTACAGTGGGTACGCCGGTTGCATTGGCTCAGATGCCCAGCCATGTTGTGCCCAAGTTCTACTACTTCTGCCACTTTGCGGCAATGGCCGCGCTGATGCCCTTTCTGGCGCTCTACTATCGCGAGCTGGGGCTGAATGAAGCGCGGATTGGGCTGCTCTCCGCGCTGCCACCGCTGCTGACACTGGTGGTTGCGCCGCTGTGGGGCGCGTTGGCCGACGCCACGGAACGCCATCAACAGCTTTTGCAAACAGCACTCGGCGGGCTGTGGGTGACAATTCTGTTCTTTTCGCTGGTGCACGATCCACGCTGGCTGGTGCTGCTGGTGGTGCTCTACGCCCTCTTCAGCGCGCCGATTATTCCGCTGGTGGACAACACAGTGTTGGCTCTGCTCGGCGAGCGCAAGGCGCACTATGGCCGGCTGCGCATGTGGGGTGCCGTGGGCTGGGGTGTGGCGGGGACGGGCACGGGCATCTTGATCGCCCGCTTCGATCTGCGTTGGGGGTTCTACGGCGCGCTCTTCTTTCTAATCGGATGTCTGCTGGCGGCTTGGCGGCTGCCCGTCGCGCCGACGAAAATTGGTCAACCGCTCTGGCAGGGAATTCGCTTCTTTGTTACCAACCGCGCTTGGCTGATCTTTCTGATCACTATTTTCATCAACGGCGTGGCTGGCGGCGTGGGCAACAATTTCCTCTTTCTCTATCTGGATGAATTGGGCGCAACCGAAACCCTCATGGGCCTAACACTGCTGGTGGCAACGCTCAGCGAAATTCCCATCTTTTTCTACGGCGAATATCTGTTGCAGTGGCTGGGGGCGCGTGGTCTGCTCTTGTTGGCGCTGGGTGCAACGCTCGTGCGCATGGTTGGCTATGCACTGATGCCCGCGGTGTGGGTCGCTCTGCCGATCAATTTGCTGCATGGGCTGACTTTTTCAGCCATGTGGATCGCGGGTGTCTCCTACGCCAACCGGGCCGCGCCCCCTGGCATGGGTGCAACTGCACAGGGCGTGCTCGGCGGCATTAGCATGGGGTTGGCAGGGGCAACGGGCGCAATGCTCGGCGGCTATGGCTATGCCACGGTGGGGCCGGCATCAACGTTTGGCGTGGCCGCGACCATGGTGGCCGCGGGGCTGATCTTCTTTGCCGTGGTGGGACAACGAGCGCGCGACGTACAGATGCAGCGCCCTACAACAGCGCGTTGATCTGCTCGGCCAAGACGAAATCCGCCGCGGTGATCGTGTTGCCCGCGTCGTGGGTAACCAGATCGATGGTGACGCGGTTGTAACGGTTGGACCAATCGGGGTGGTGATTCATTGTATTCGCGAGGATCGCCACCTGTGTCATGAAACCAAAGGCGGCTACAAAGTCGGTAAATTGAAAAGTGCGGTGCAATTTGCCGTCGCGCACGCGCCACCCAGCGGGAATGGGTGTTGCATCAGCCGGTCGCTTGTTCATTGGTTTTTACTGCTACTCCACTCCATGATAATGAGAAATCAGCGTTGCTATGCCGCCACATCATCCCGAGGGGTGACCAGCAGCAGCTCTGCCATGTCATGGGCCAGTGCGTGGTGTTCACCGTCGACATCGATGAGCAAGGGGCCAGAAAAAGGAGCTCGCTTGAGCAGCACAACCGAAGCATTGGGATAGAGGCCCAGGGAGCCGAGATAGGTGAGTCGTTCCGCGTCCTGCACCAGCACGCGCAGGAGTTGCAGGGGCTGGTTTAGCTCGGCAATGCTCAGGGGCGTGCCCACCACATCGGCGATCTGTCCGTCCTTGGTGGGAATGGGGTCACCGTGCGGATCAACCGTGGGATGATTCAGCGCGGCGGCAATGGCATCTTCCAGTGTCTCGCTGAGCACGTGCTCCAGCTTTTCGGCCTCGGCGTGAACCTGATCCCAGGGTAGATTGAGCTTCTGGTGCAGGTACAGCTCCAGCAGGCGGTGGTGGCGCAACACCTCCAACGCAACTTTGCGCCCGGCATCGGTGAGCAGAATACTCTGATATGGTTCATACTCAACCAATTCCAACTCGGCCAGCTTTTTGACCATGTTGGTGGCCGAGGCCGGCGAGACAGCCAGATAATTTGCCAGTGCAGAATTGTTAACTTTGCTGCCTTCCGCCATCAGTGTATAGATCGCCTTGAGATAATCTTCGTGGGCGGAAGAAAGAATTTTTTCACCCTCTACATGCTCTGTTTTAGCCATGCTTAAATTTTAGCGGGGATAGCGCCCACTGTCAAGTGGTACGTTGTTTTTTGGGTGCGTACCACATTTGGGGCCTAGAGCGGACGCTCGATCTGCTCCTCTTCTGTACGTCCCCGAAAATGGGACGCACCTGTTGTTTTTTGGGTGCGTACCACATTTGGGACCTAGACCGGACGCTCGATCTGCTCCGCTTCTGTACGTCCCCGAAAATGGGACGCACCCGTTGTTTTTCCGGTGCGTACCACATTTGGGACCTAGACCGGACGCTCAATCTGCTCCGCTTCTGTACGTCCCCGAAAATGGGACGCACCCGTTGTTTTTCCGGTGCGTACCACATTTGGGGCCTAGAGCGGACGCTCAATCTGCTCCTCTTCTGTACGTCCCCGAAAATGGGACGCACCTGTTGTTTTTCCGGTGCGTACCACATTTGGGACCTAGACCGGACGCTCAATCTGCTCCGCTTCTGTACGTCCCCGAAAATGGGACGCACCTGTTGTTTTTTGGGCGCGTACCACATTTGGGACCTAGACCGGACGCTCGATCTGCTCCGCTTCCGTACGTCCCCGAAAATGGGACGCACCCGTTGTTTTTCCGGTGCGTACCTCTGTTCGGTAGCAATGCAGCAACCAACGTCACCGATCAGCTCGCCGCCGTATGTGGGAGAGCTGATCGGTGACGGGCAAGAAGCGTATTGGACGCAAAGGCTCTCCAGAGAGTCTCGGCGGACTGATCGACCAAGGCGATCACGCGACCCGCAACAACAGATCCGGTAAGCAAACTGATCGTGCCCGCCTCTAACTCGACCGGCTTCTCGCCCTTTCGCCTTCGTCTTGGCAGTTTTCATCAAAAAACCTCCTGGCGTTGACTCTTTGGCGCATTGCCTTGAGTCTCGCTCAGGAGGTTTTTCTGTACAACTCATCCCTTGACAAATTTGGGATCATTCATGTTGAACTTTGCACATGCGCTGTGACTGTTGAGGTCATTGCATTGGCAAAGTGGCTACGGCAGGTTTAGAGCGCCGTTGCACCAGTTACTCGGCCGGTGGAATAATCACAGCCTCGATAACGTGAATAACGCCGTTGGCCGTTTCAACATCCGTGGCAATTAACGTTGCACCGTTGATGGCTATGGAATCACCGCTCACGGCAAAGCTCACATCGCTGCCTTGTAGGGTCGTTGCGGAATCACCATCGGCGAGTGAATTGGAAAGGACTGATCCATCCAAAACGTGATAGCGCAAGGTATCGGCCAATTCAGGCAGCCCCAGCAGTTGATCTTCCGTCAGGTTGAAGCGATTGCGCAAGGCAACGAATGCTGCATCGGTGGGGGCAAAGAGAGTCAAATCACCGCCGCTGTCCAATGTGCCGTCGAGGCCGGTCTCTTCCAAGCCCTTGACCAACGTGGTGAAGTTGCCGTTGCCAACCAAAGTTTGGAAGATCGTGTCACCGCCCGCGGCGGCATCGTCGTCAGTTGCCGTTTCGGTCACCGCTTCCGTGGCATCCACAGCAGGCGCATCTTCGTCTGCCTGTTCCGTGCTTGCGTCATCTTCCGCTGCCGTATCGTCGGCCGTGGTGGTAGCAGGCGCGGTTGTCTCTGCAGTGGTTGTTGTCGCGCTCTCAGCAGTTGCCGTTGTGCTGGCTGCCGGTGCAGTGGCTCCCGAAGCAATCTGGGCCCGGGTGGGCAGTTGAAGCACATCACCCACTTCAATCACATTACAGTTGCTAATGTTGTTAAAGGCACAGAGTTCTTCATAGAGATTGAGATCGCCATAAATATCGCGTGCAATCAATGCCAATGTATCACCGGACTGTACGGTATAGGAGCCGCCCGGTGTGCCCGTGCGAGTCGTTGTCGTTGTGGCAGCCGGGGTTGTGGCATTGTCGGTGGCTACAGTATCAGTCGTGGTCGCGGTGGTGTCAGCATCTACCGTGTCGGTAGTGGTGCCGGTGGCATCCAGGGTGGTGTCAGCCACCATTGCCTCGTTGGTCTGGCCCGCATCATCAATCAGCAGACCATTTTCGATGCTCAACGCATAGGTTGCTGGCACGGTGGCGTTGTTGTAAACGATTACGGTATACGAGCCGGTACCCGCGACACGGAAGCTGGCGACACGCTCGTTGTCCTGTCCACGGAAGACACGATTGCCAGCGGCGATGGCAACATCGCTGGGATCACTGCCACCAAGGAACTGGTTAAAGCCGGTGGGATCCAGCACCCAGAAGTTCAAACGGCGCGCTAGCTCACTGTTGTCCTGTGGTTCAAAGGTCAGACGCAGTGTCACCTGCACATCACGCCCGTTGGGCTCCAACCCCAGGAAATGTTGATCGTCCTGCTCTGGCAGGCTACCGCTCAGGCTATCGGTACGCACGGGACCAGTCGCCATCATTGTGCTCTCTTGCACAGCATCGGTGCTTGCGGTTTCCGTGGTTGTGACAGCTTCCGTAACAGCCTCTGCAACAGGATCGGGCGTCGTCACTGTTGTCGTAACAGCAGTGGTTGCATCTGTTGTTGCCGCAGCATCGTCGCTTGCGTCCGCCTCGTCTGTAGCATCTTCATCGGTAGCATCTTCGTCTGTAGCGTCTTCATCGGCGGCATCGTCATCGGTTGTAGCCGGTGCGTTGGGATCGGTCACCTGTCCAGAATCATCAATGATAAAGCCATTGGTAACGCGCAAGGTGAAGTTGGCATCTTGATTGGAATCATTGGCAACCACAACGGTATAGTCGGCCAGACCCACGGCATTGAACGAAGCGCCCAGCGCATTATCGGGGCTATTCAACACAAAATCCGTGCTGCCCGCGCCCAGCGCAATTGAGCTGAGCGAATCATCCCCAACGCTGCGCAGCCCCTGTTCATCCAAGATGAAGAAGTTGAGTCCTTTGTCAGATGGATTGGGGATATCCCACTCACTCACAATTGTAATCTGTGCGCCCGATGTTTCGGGGACCAAACCCAGCCAAATTTTGGCAAATTGCCCGCCGGGAAGTGTGCCAGTTACCTCTTGTGCCCGCAGTTCGTCTTGGGCAGCCGGCGCGGCGGTTGCAGTAGCCCCACCAGACAGGCTAAAAGAGGTTGTACAGAGTGCCACCACAACCAGCGCGGCGATCATTTTGTGCAAGAAATACTGATGCATTGTTTGCCTCCAAATAAAGTTGGTAATCTACTGAGATAGCGTTGTTCAGCTGTTTGTAACCGCTGGAATTCCACTGTAACTGGTGATAACAACGTCTCAACGAGAGACTACCATCAAATGCTTTTTGTAAAAAAGCGCCATCTTTTGCTTTTTTATTTTCGCTCACAGTCTCTTTAGATCTCACAGTGTACTTTGTAGCTGTCCTGAGATTCTCTGCGTCGACGTAGCTGGCTGGAGGTGGTTCAAGCACCACAACCAAACTCACCACAACTAAATTTCAGAATAGGCTCTTTGTAGTAAAGACATGGGATCAAGGACCTACAATAACACTTTTTTGCTACTTGCATATATTACAAAGTTAATTATCCTGCACTCACCCCACTTCACTGGAATTCATACACAAGCAACTATTATAATAGCTTCACCAAACCGTGGCAAAACAGCAATGAATACAAGATCTGTTTATCATCTCATCTTTACCAAGTTAGCCACACACCAAGTTAGCCACACATCAAGTTAGCCACACATACTGCTCAACAAGCTGCCGTTTATAAAGAGCTGCCCAGTGGGCAGCTCTTTGATGGCCCGCGGGAACGCCTACTTGCTTTGCCACACCGAAGCAGAGCTGACATTGACAATTCTGCCACCCGTTACCTTTACCCAACCCGTTACCCAACGGGTGTCGGCGTTGGGGTTGCGGGCGCGGGTGGGCGCAGCACACGCAATTGTGGCACAAGATAATCGAGACGTCTGCCACTTTGTTCAACGATCCGCAGGCGAAAGTCATACGCTCCCACGGGTAATGTTGATAGATCCAGCGTCGCCAGCACATTTCCCAGCGGCACCCGCTCCGGACTGTTGACCAATTCGATCCAATCCGTAGTACCACTCTCACGCCACGCCAGCTCCCAACGTTCAAAGTCCGTGGTGTCCGTTCCACCGATGAATTCGACGAGACCACTCACATTGGCAAAGGGCCGGGGCGAGAAGATCCCGGCCAGAATCGGTGTCGCCGTGGGCGTGGGCACAAAGACATAGGTCTCGTTGGCAATGAAAAGATCGCGCACTTCAAATTCGTCATAATTGCTGTCGCGATAGACAATCCGCAATCGTAGGTCGTAGCGTCCATCCTCCCAACGGGTCGTGTCGAGTAGATAGATCGTATCGCGCCAAATCTGCACCTCGCTGACGACGAGCTGTTCCCACGCTTTGAAGCCGGCCAGGGAAATATAGAGCTCGTAGTGATCAAATGGATTGCGAGGAAACCCATTGACGGTACCAATAATGGGCACTTGCCCCCGAATAACGCCGCCCGTGCTGGGCGCAAAGATGCCTTGGCCGCCGGGAATGAAGCTGATAAATTCCGGCGTTGGTGAAGGGGTTGCCGTGGGAACGATGGGATAGTCTGGGTGGGGCAACGGCGTACCCAATTCGTTGAAGAAGGGTGTTGGCGTGGGTGGATTGGTGTTTCTGATCTCGAAGCCACGAACAAAGCTTTCCGTGTAGTTGCCATCATCATCAACGGCCCGCACACGCAGATCATAGTGTCCATCGGGATAGGCGGTGGTGTCCAGTGCATGGAGAATACCATTTCGTACCACATCAGTGCCCGTTGCCACCCAGGACCAAGCCTCAAAACCCGCCTCGCTAATGTGAATGTCGTACCGTCGAAAGCCTTCGATCAACGCGGTCCCCTGGATTGCGACAGTGCGGGCAACTGCATCGCCAGCACGGGGCACAGCGATCTCGTTGATCACCCGCCGATCGAATGTCGGCGTCGACGTGGGTACATCTTGTGCCAGCGCTCGGTCCACAGCCCGCAACGCCACCAGTTGCCACAGCAGTGCCACAGCCACAACTGCACTGGCCACTGTGAACCAGTTTCGCATTCTCGGGCGCCAATTGAACTGTGACAGATAGCTGAATTGTGATAGATAGCGCTTAACCATTGCGCACAACGCTCTGCTCCACTCATTTATCTTTGTGCGTTTGGCCCTCATAGCCGACCAACTCGCACGTTATCGACGACTCTGAAATACAATGTGGTGACACGAAGCATCCCCTGCTTCTCCCTGGCGATGAGGAATTGGGTAGGTTGCACTCGCCGGATTGCCCCCCTCTTCCAGAACCGTCACATAGAGTTCGTGGGGAGATCCGGAAGGAATGGGAAAATCGAAAAGACCATAGTCGATGGCACCGCTCTTGCTGACAGCGGTGCTGACATTGCCCCATTGATCCCGCATTTGCACCCAGACACCGGCCACCGGCGCGCCATCGCTGTTGAGCACGCGGCCCATGACATATTGCCCCGGACAGTTGTTATCGTGGACCACGGTACCCGCCAACCGGTAACGGTCGCTGCCGCGATCAACAGCGGGTATCCCATCGGTTTGGGCGATGGTTGCCACCTCTACGCTCCCGCCACTGGCAACCGCGGGTACATCAGCACGCTGCCCCGCGGCCAGATCAACGAGCAGACGCAGTTCGGAATTTTGCGCGGTGGGTTGCAACGCCAGCGCGGCCGCGGCAATGTCGGCCAACTGATCACAGGGGCCGTAGTGCAGCGGTGTTGTCTGCTGCAGTGCCCAGCCGATGGTCTGAAGTTGTGCAGTCGTCAACATGTCAGTCTGTAATGTGCCAGTCTGTAATGTGCGCGTCAGGGGCTCGGTGGCGGGCGACTCATCTGCTCTTGTGGAAACGGTTGTAGAGAGAGTTGGCGTGATGCCACGTGGTGATGGCAATGCTCCCGTGCTCTCACCCCCCGTCACGGCCACGCCAATTCCACCATCGCTGGGCAAACGGAGCACGGGACGTTCAATGGACTCGGGCGAGCTACAGAAACCGACATGCCGGCTACTTTCGCCCTGCTGCACATAGACCGGTGCAGATTTTGCCAACGCCACGCTGTCGGCCAGTGGGCCAGCAGCCCCCATTTGGTCCATCCATGCCTGGCTAAAATATTCCCCGGCCTGTCGACAGGTTACGCCGGGTGGGCAAAGCGGCTGTTGCACAACCATTGCGGGCGGTGTAAAGGCCCATGCTGCCGGATCGTTGGGTGCATCGATCAGTGCCAACAGAGCGGGGTCGGCCAGCACGGCTTCCATAAATTCATGCCAGATTGGCGCGGCCCCGGTGATGCCGCTGCTGTTGCGCATGGGTTGGCCATCGCTATTGCCAGCCCAAACACCCGCCACCAGATAGCGTGTGTAGCCCACTGTCCAATTGTCACGCCAATCGTTTGTGGTGCCTGTCTTGGACGCGGCGGGGCGGCTCAACGACAACGGGCTGTTGGCACCAAAGGCGGGTGTACGGGCAGCCGCATCACTGAGGATGTCGCTAACGAGAAAAGCGGTGGCCTCACTGAGCACGGGCTCTGGTGTGGCTGAATCGAGCAGATAGAGCGGACGTCCCAAGCTATCGGCCACCGCGGCCACGGGCTGGGGGGCGAGATAGTTCCCTTCGCTGGCCAGCGTGTGAAACGCGGTGGTGAGTTCCAGCAGCGTCACCTCACCGCCGCCCAGGCTCAGGCTCAGGCCATACCACTCTGGTGCCTGAGTCAGGCTCTCGATACCGAGCGAGCGTGCCGTTTCCAACATGGTTTCTACCGTCAGCCCACTCAACAATTTGACCGTCGGGATGTTGTAGCTATTGGCCAGCGCAGTGCGCACGGTTACGGGGCCATGGAACTGCTCGTCATAATTGCGCGGTTGGTAGATCTCATTGCCACTCAGGGTGTAGGTAATGGGCGTGTCCCAAAGCACGGTGGCGGGGCTGACCAATGCGCGCTCCAGGGCAGCGGCATAGA
Source organism: Caldilineaceae bacterium (assembly GCA_965228585.1). GTDB lineage: Bacteria > Chloroflexota > Anaerolineae > Caldilineales > Caldilineaceae > JAHBVH01. The sequence continues at coordinate 361,384 of CBDDHX010000001.1, read as the reverse complement.
GAATCGGTTTGATGGCGCTGCCCGGCTGTCGCGGGCGCACAGCCACATTCACTTGCCCGGCAATAGTTGGATCGGCAAAGTCCACGCTCCCCACCATGGACAGGATCTCGCCACTGTGTGGACGCATGGCCACCAACGCGGCATTGCTCAGATCATAGAGCGGTTGGGCCAGCGCAACCTGCTCTTGTACCACCTGCTCAGCCACCGTCTGCATTGCGAGGTCCAGCGTGGTAGTGATCTGGAGGCCAGCGCGCGCCAGATAGCCCGTGCCCAGTTGGCGATCAAAATGATCTACAACATATTGAACAAAGTGTGGCGCACGGGTAGTTGGCTGAAAGAGCTCATCTTGCAGATCAAGTGGGGCCGCAAACGCATCGTCAGCCGCAGACGGCGTCAGATAGCCATGGCGTACCATCAGATCGAGCACAATGCGCTGGCGCCGTTTGGTGGCCTCAAAATTGCGATAGGGATCCAGATTGGCTGGCTGCTGCGGAATGCCAGCCAGATAGGTGGCTTGTGCCAGCGTGAGTGTCGCGGCAGATCTGCCAAAATAGGTTTGTGCGGCGGCTTCGGGTCCATAGGCCAGGTTGCCATAGTTGAGCAAGTTGAGGTACATCTCCAGCAATTCGGCCTTGCTGTAGAGCGCGGTCAATTCTTGGGCCAGGCCAACTTCCAGCAGCTTGCGATCCACCGACTGATCATAGCGTTGTTCTGGCCCAAGAAAAAGATTGCGGGCCAACTGCATGGTAATGGTGCTGGCACCTGAAGTGATTTGGCCTTCCTGTACATTGCGTGCCAATGCACCCACGATGCGCGCGGGATCGACGCCAGAGTTGGCGAAAAAGGTCGCGTCTTCCGTGGCCAACGTAGCGTGGATCAGCTCCAGCGCCACTTGCTGGATCGGAATCCACGTGCGCTCTCCTTCGCCAACCAGTTTGGCCAGCAAGGTACCGTTGCGGTCATAAAGGTGTGTGGTTTGAAAGAGACGGGGAAGTGGCCCGGGCTGATACTGTTGCAGATAAGCCTCAGCCGCGTTCATGGGATCTGCTCCGGCACGCGGTTCCAGATCGATGGGCACTGGCTCAGCGCCAGGACGGCAGCCAGTTACGGTGATCAGTAGCAAGATCAATGGCAGCAGCACGAGCAGACGGAGCGGCGCCAACTGTGCCAGCCCGTGATAGCCCCAGGCACAGTTGGAAAAATAAGGGCCAATCAGTTGGTCGGTGGAAAGCGGTTGTTGCGAGCTGTTCCACCTCAACCGGGCAGCCCCAACCGCGCCTGTTGAGCGTCTTTTGTTTGGTCGATCAATCATACCAGCGCCCTGAATCTACGAGTTACTCATTTGTGGACCGTTTGCGACCAAGGTTCGCAGGAAGCGTACAAAGCCCATTGCCCAAAGATGCCAAATTTGTCTTAACTTTTGTCTACTTGCCGTTGCTTGGCAACAGCACAGGCTGTCGTAACCCGTAGCGTCCCCGTAGAACCAGTGACCGAAGGTAGCGTGCGATTATTCTGCGGCACTGGCGTTGCTCGTTTGCCACGCGCGCTTTGACAAGCGCTCCATTGTTTTTGCGCCAAGGGTACTCCACTGCTTTAGCGGGGAGAGTACGTCACATGGCACAAGTGCTACAACGGAGTGCACGTCACCTCATGGAAAACCCTACTAGTACTGTTGGGCGTAAATACCACGGCGGTAAACAAGCCCAAACTACTTGCGTGAAATGGATCAGGTTACCACGGGCTTATTTACGCCGGGATGTACTCGTACTGTTGGGCGTAAATACCACGGCGGTAAACAAGCCCAAACTACTTGCGTGAAATGGATCAGGTTACCATGGGCTTATTTACGCCGGGATGTACTTGTACTGTTGGCTTGAAAACGGTAGGTTTCCCGCTTGCCGGAACTACTCTTTTCAAACAGAGCCCACTTTAGAGAAAACAAATAGACCTTGCACCTTGCGGCGTGCGCATTCTCTCATGCACATGTCCAGCGTTGTGCAACGTTACCATGATTTCTCGATCAGAAGTCGCACATTCGCTCGCGTGCGACCCCTGAATGGGTTGTCCATTAGTTGTTGGCGATCCAGACGACGTGATGGCAAGGCGCATCATCCACTTTGCGGTGGCGGATCCATGCGGTCTCACTCACGGCGGTGCCACTCTCATCCACAATGGTTACAAAGATATCGCGCTGGGCGGTACCAATGGGGAAATCATAGTTACCATAATCAGCAACACCACTTTTGCTCGTGGTCTCATTGCGATTTCCCCATTCGTCGACCGTGACGATTCGCACACCGGCTTGTGGCGTACCACGGCCGCTGAGCACCTGCCCCATTATGTATTCGCCTGGGCAAAATCGATCGTGGGCAACGCCCAGCAGACGATAGGTGCCTGGCCCAGTCGGCGGGGTAACCAACGCCTGTTCTGCCGGTGCTGGTGTTTGGGTTGGCGTCACAGTTGGCACATTTGTTGGAACAGTTGTTGCAGTGGCCAACGGCCCTGACGTTGTAGACGATGGTGAGATTGTGATTGTTCCCAAAGCCAACAACGTAGCAGATGGTTCCACGCGCAGGGTCAGCGTGGCCGTGGGCGATAGCAACTCTGCCGACAGCTGTGCGGTGACTACCGGCGTTGCCACGGCAGGCACGAAGGTGCGCGATGGCAACGCCGGCAGGGGTGTGTTGGCGGGCAGGAGCGTGTTCGTCGGGGTTGGAGTCTGCGTGGGTGTGGGTGTCACCGTTGGGGTCGGCGTCACCGTTGGCGTTGGGGTTGGGATCGGCGTTTGGGTGGGGATTGGCGTGGGGGTCGGGCCAATGGCAATGGTCTGGCGCAGATCTGGTGCTTGCAGCACCACCGTGCGAATAGTGCGCTGATAGAGAGACTGAATTGTCTCGTTGATTTCGGCACATTGCCCCAAGTACATGGGCGTTCTGTTGCGGTAACTCCATTCGAGCACGGCGCGCTGCTCCACCTGCAGCCGTTCTGGACCCAGCGCGAGATCAGTGCTGGGTGGACCGTAATAGGAATAGGGGTCGGTCAGGCGTGGGGGGCGCAAGGTTCCGGGCAATGGTGGAATGCCAGGGGCAGCGGCTACATTGGGGCTTTCGGCCGCAAGCGCGCTGCGTCCAGTAATCGCGACTTCAGCACCGGGAATGGGCAGTAGCGGTTCAACAAAAATGCCAATTGCTTCGGGCAGGCGCAGTGCCGTGGCCTGCGCGCCCCCTTCGACGGCACAAACACCGACGCGCCATGGATCATCATTTTGCCGTGGCACATAAACCGTTGCCATTTCTGCCGTGACAAAGCTATCTTCGTTGCGGTGTGCATCACCCATTTTGCGCAGCCAAGCACGGCTGAAGAATTCGCCGTCCGCTCGGCAGCCCAGTGGCGCCGGACAATCGACGCGACGTTGTACCACATCCGGCGGCGGCACAAATTCCCACGCTGCTGGATCGGTGGGGGCCTCTAGCTCGGCCAGCAACGCAGGATCTGCCAGCACCGCCTCCATAAATTGATTCCAAATTGGGCCAGCCCCCGTTACGCCGGAGACGCTACGCATGGGGCTACCATTGTTGTTGCCAGTCCAAACCCCGGCCACCAGATAGCGCGTGTAGCCCGTGGTCCAGTTGTCACGCCAATTGCTCGACGTGCCGGTTTTGGCCGCGGCCGGGCGACTGAGGAGCAGGCGACTATTGAGCCCAAACATGGGACTGCGAGCAACGTTATCGCTCAAAATATCGGTCACCAGATATGCCGATGCTGGCGACACCACCTGCACCGGTCTGCGTTGGCTCGTCAGGGCCACCTCGTTGCCATTCCCGTCAGTTATTCTTTGGAATGGTGTTGACGCTTTGTACCGTCCACCATCGGCCAATGTTTCATAGGCGTTGGTGACCTCTAGCAGCGTCGTTTCGTTGCTGCCCAGCACCATGCCCAGCCCATAGACACCATTCCTGGCGAAGCTATTAATCCCCATGGCAATGGCCTGTTCGCGCAGTTGCTCAATGCCCAGCCGGTCCAGCAGTTTGACCGCGGGTACGTTGTAACTGTTGGCCAATGCCGAGCGTGCCGTGACGGGGCCGTGAAATTTCAAGTCATAGTTGCCCGGGCTATAGGTCTGCTTCTCATCTAACTGATAGGAGACAGGTAGATCCCACAATACCGACGAGGGACTAATGAGGTCCTCTTCAAATGCCGTGGCAAAGAGCAATGGTTTGATGGTGCTGCCGGGTTGGCGTAATCGCGTGGCAACGTTCACCGCGCCGCCGATCGATTGATTCTCGTAATCCATACTGCCGACCATGGTGAGAATTTCGCCGGTGCCAGGCTTGAGCGCAACCAATGCCCCATTCGTCAGGTTGTAGCGGGAGCGCAGCCCAAGTACATTGCGAGTGACAATCTCCTGTGCCAGTTCCTGCATGCGCAGATCAATGGTTGTGCGCACCTGCAAACCTGCCCGACGGATATTGAGGCCGGGGAATTCGCGCTGCAACTCTTCCAAGGTATAGAAGGTAAAGTGCGGGGCAACGATTGGTTGACGGTCGGGGTCACTACTCAACACTACGGGCGTGGCAAAGAGCAGATCAGCCGTCACGGTGTCGAGGTAACCGCGTGCCACCATTAGATCCAGCACAATGCGTTGGCGCTCTTTGACCCCATTGAGATTGACAAAAAGATCATATTCGCCTGGTTTTTGGGGAATCCCAGCCAACAGCGTTGCCTCCACCAGTGAAAGCTCCAATGCTGATTTGCCAAAGTAGACTTGCGCCGCGGCTTCGGGGCCATAGGCCAAGTGGCCAAAGTAGATCAGGTTGAGATACATCTCCAAAATTTCGTCTTTGGAGTAGAGTTCGGTAAGTTCTTGGGCTAGGAAGAATTCACTGATCTTGCGGTCCAGGGTCTGATCAAAGCGATCGTCGGGCTCGAAGAAGAGCTGTCGGGCCAGTTGCATGGTAATGGTGCTGGCCCCCGAGACAATATCGCCGGTTTCAGCATTTTGGACCAGCGCGCCCAACAAACGCTTGAGGTCGACACCATCGTTGTCATAAAAGCTGGCATCTTCGGTGGCAATAATTGCCTGGCGCAAGTAGGGCGAGATCTGGTCAAGCGAGACCCAATCGCGACGTCCCTCATCAAACAGATCGGCGATTTTTTGCCCCGTGCGGTCGTATAAGGTCGTATGTTCAAAGATGCGGGGAGTGGGTCCCGGCTGATAGCGCTGTAGGTATGCCTCGGCGACCTCCTGTGGTGTATCTCCAGGCCGCGGTGCTACCTGGAAATACTCTTGATGGCGAGCGGAGTAGAGGTCATATTGTACGGACACGCTATCGACAGGCACGGTAGCCGTGCGTGCCACAGAGAGAGAACAGCCGCTGACGAGAAGCGCGAGGATCAGTAGATAGAGCAGCCCAAGGGGATGCAGCGATCGCTGCGGCGAGCTTTGCCTGACATACCGTGGCCAATACCAGGATGGTCTTGGCACGCGGAGGACGAGGTAGCACAATGCCAAGCAGCCACGCAAGCAAGCACGACAAGATGTCTCTCTTGAGGATCTATCTCTTGTGCTTAAAAAGCGGTTGAATGCGGAGGGAAATTTCACCGGTGGTTACTCCAAGCTGATTCAAAACATCATGACGATGCAGAGCAAATCTCGACAGCTATCAAGGACAAAGAATGCAAATTGACAAAGAAGTTCACGCAGAAATTCACAAAGAAGCGGGGAGGGCCAGCCTCCTTGCAATTCGCTTGCGATTAAAGCATTTGATTAGAAATCCATCAAAAAAATCGAGGATTGAACCCGTTCCAGGTAGGTAAAAGCTGAGATGGGGGACAGAGACCGTTCGAAAAGGGGTTAGGCCACTGACACGAACCAGTGACACGAGCCAATGACACGAACCAGTGCCTGGATACGCCCGTACCCTCTCTGCCAGCCCCTGTACCCTACCCAATTATGTGCAACTTATGTGAACAGAATTATCTGATCAGAGCGTCCGTGCTCTTCGCGTGCCTTTTGACTATAAGTTTACCCTACCATGATGTAGAGCCTAAATTTGTAGAGTGCTATCCTAACGCCTGATACACAGTTTACTTGAGGGGGTACGGGATTAAAATCAATAATTTCCGGGAGAAGTTGGCGGAACAGTAGGCAATAATAGCGAGACAAGAGGGAGAATGGAAAAATGAGAACAAAAAAGGTCGTGGATTAATGCATTAATCCACGACCTTTTTTGATTTATTCACATGACTTTCGCACCGAGAAGAGCTTGCCAGCGGAGAGCAGGCAAAGTGATTTGTGGCTCTTCTCAACAAGCTGCGTAAGTCCAGTTATTCGTTTGGAGGCGACGGCCGGATTTGAACCGGCGATCAGGCTTTTGCAGAGCCCTGCCTTACCACTTGGCCACGTCGCCCCGTTCTCACGCACTTTTTACAGTTCATACTTTCTGTACTTTGCAAACTTTGTTCTTTGCAAAGCCACTTTGATCTTCTGCATTGATCTTCTGCTTTAATCTGCTGCGCAGAGCCTGAAAAAAAGCGAAAAACACTAGATTTCAGTATGGAACTGTGGTAGAATAGTAGCAGCGGACGTAATAATTGTCAAATTGGGATTCGATTTCAGACGATGATGCAAGCACAGGCACCAGAGCAGGCAACGCTGCCCCTTTACGAAGATGAAACATGCTACTGCGAAAACTGCGGGATCTCGTATGTTTGGACAGCCGAAGAGCAGCGGACGAGGACGAATGGCACTGGCAAATCGGGAGCTGCGACAGCCGATCGCCAATTGGAGAATTCGGCTGATGTACCAGCAAGTGACGGGCAAGCGAGCACTACCCAGGATGCGGAGCGCTCTTCTGTAACCGATTCTACTGATCAAACGCCAGTTTTCGATGATACTGAGAGTGCAAATACTGATGCGCAGATGCCTCGATTCTCGAGCAGCAGATCCATTGCTCAACTGTCAACAAGTGAGACGTCACCTGAAATTGGGCCGCCACTTTACTGCCCCGGGTGCCGTCAGATCATACCGGCCGCTGGCAGACAACGTGGCTTGGTGAAGTGGTACAACCGGCGCAGAGGCTATGGCTTCATTACCCGTCACGAGGCAGATGATCTATATGTGCATCGTTCAGCACTGCGGCGTGGTCACCTGGCTCCTGATGATCTGGTGGAGTTTGCCGTTGGCGAAAACAGACGCGGCGCAGTTGCTGCTCATGTGAGGATTTTAGACAGAGCTGATGGCACCTGAATAAGCAGATCGGCGCGATTGGCTGCTGATGCACAGGTTGCTCGACAGCAGCGAAAATTGTTCAGATCCTTGACCATATTTTCAATTGACCCACGCTCAATGGCCGGGAAAGTCGCTCATAACTTGTCAGACTGGTAGTTTTTGAGTAAGATTTGTTCTGTTGGTTTACCATTATGCGAGTCTATTTCCTGTAAAGGAACAACCACCTCGGTGATCCGCTCTTTTCAAGTCAGTGACGTTTTTTTGATTCAGAGTCTGGGTAGACAATCTACCAAGCTCAACACGATTCAAGACCTGTTACAACCCTATTCCGCGGTAGGGGCAGCTTTGACTGCTGTTTTGCCTTGGGACAAGGTGAAAGTCGCCAGCTATGTACTCAATCAACGACAACATAACTTGGCCCGCAGTGGCTTTTTGCAGGCGCAGAAACGTCTAGGACGTCCCGAAGCAGACATTCTCCTGTTGGCCCCCGCCCTCGATAATCCACGCGGCCATCCAGCCATTTGGGAAAAATTACTGTCTCACTACATCCACGAAGCGACACAACAGAACATTGTGCGCATCTATGTTGATGTGCCGGATCAACCTCTGCCCGTTAGCAGCTTCACCCACGTCGGTTTCAAAGTCTATACACGGCAGACCGTCTGGCGATTGACAGCAAACAACGCGCCCGCCTTTCCCAATGAGCTGTCACCTCAAATTCGTCCCATGAAGAGAGGGGACGAATGGGAGCTACGCCGCTTGTACGATCGGGTGACACCTAAAGTAGTTCGGCAGGCGGAGGGACAACAGATCCAGGAATTCGTCAAACCGCCAATCCTGGATTGGTGGCAATCGTTTGTCCGAACTAGTTTTGTATTGGCGGATCAGAATCAGATCAGGGGCTGTATCCGTATAGGTTATGGACAACGCGGGGTCTGGTTGCAGCTCTGGGCAGATACAACAAAGCCATGCTCGGACGATCTGCACCAACTGGTGCGCTATGCACTGACGGAGGTACGAAAACATGGTATTCGAAAACCAATCTATCTAGGCGTTCGTGACTATCATGGCGCCTTGGGAACTGTGCTCGGCGATTATGGCTTTGCCCCCTTTACCGACCGTGCAAAGATGGTCAAGCACCTCGTGCAGTGGGTAAAGGTGACGAAACCAACGCTGACACCGGTGCTGGAAAATGTCCCTGAAGTAGTGGCCGCACCCTATGTAGCAACAACCCCGCTCGATATGCTGATCCCGCAGCGGATCAGCAGTGAGAGCAATGAAAGCGGGGAGTTGCCTGTGGGGCTCTTTGCCGAGCAAAGAGCCACGCACTGTGCAGATGGCCGATTCTAATCGTAGCGAGGCTCGAAAGCATTAGAGCCAATGACCATGGCGCAATGATTAGACGATCATTAGAGATGAAGTCAATCGAGGAACAACTCATTTGGGTCAGTCGTTACCTTTCCAGAGAACATTTCCAGAGAACACTTGTGCGCATGGACACCTGTGCTTTCAACCTGATAAATGGCATGTGCACAAATAATCAATAATCAAAGTAGGTAGCAACTTGAGTTGAGTAGTGTCAAGAAAATTTTTTGAAACCGGGTTGTTCCAGAGACTTTTTCATTCTCACTTATACTCGTGATTGATTAACTAGTACTGTTGGGCGTAAATCCACGGCGGTAAACAAGCCCAAGCTACTTGCGTGAAATGGGTCAGGTTGCCATGGGCTTATTTACGCCGCAATGTACTAGAGCACGTGTGCGACGAGATCACAAACGATTGCAACCTGACTTATAGGGGACCCATGTCAAAGTTGCACAGATATGCGTACGTTCACACGGGGATAATTGGGCAACTTTTGCGGGGTTTATCTGATAGAGTCTGTCCTGAACTGCTCTACGCCGACCTGATCGGTCAGGGACTAACCGAAACACAATCGAATTTCAGGATGGGCTCTCAATTAAAGGAGTGCCTGTGACTTTTGGTGAACTAGATGTACAGGATGCGCATGAATCTGCGCAACGTGTAAGAGGAGAAACAGGGCAAGGAATGCCGATTCCAACTACCTTACTTGATTCGACAAAGAAAAAATCACCCACCCACGATGATATGAATACATTACAAATTACGGATGATCTGGACCTGTTGTTGGCGATCTTGCCCCAGCGTATTCGTGAAGCGTTGGACCAGGTCAACCGTTCGTCCGACCTGATTGAAGTGATCCTGGATCTGGGCCGTCTGCCCGAAGCACGTTTTACCCAAGGGGAACTCTATCTCAGTGATACGGAAGTAACTGCCGAAGATCTGGCCACGGTCATTGAACGCATTCAAGACTTTGGCACCGACAACCGCGGCGGCATCGAGCGGACGCTACACCGCATTTCGGCAATTCGCAATCGCAAAGGCAAGATTATCGGCCTCACCTGTCGCGTCGGGAGAGCGGTCTACGGCACCATTGAGATCATCAAAGATATTGTCATGAGCGACAAAAGCATCTTGCTCCTTGGGCGCCCAGGTGTCGGCAAAACGACGATCCTGCGCGAGGCAGCCCGTGTACGCGGCGAAGACCGGCGGGTTGTCATCGTCGATACGAGCAATGAAATTGCTGGCGATGGTGATATTCCCCATCCGGCCATTGGGCGCTCGCGCCGCATGCAAGTGCCCGAACCGGCGTTGCAACATGAAGTGATGATCGAGGCGGTGGAGAATCACATGCCGGAAGTGATCATTATTGACGAAATTGGGCGCGAGCAGGAAGCAGTGGCCGCACGCACCATTGCGGAACGGGGGGTGCAGCTGATTGGCACAGCCCATGGGAATTCATTGGAAAACCTACTGATGAATCCAACCCTGAGCGATCTGGTGGGTGGAATCGAATCGGTGACGCTTTCGGATGAAGAAGCTCGTCGCCGCGGCACACAAAAGAGCGTGTTGGAACGCAAGGCTCCCCCCACTTTCGATGTGTTGATTGAGATCCAGGATCGCCAACGCATGGCGGTTCACCACGATGTCGCCGCGGCAGTGGATGCATTGTTGCGTGGCCGCGTGATGTCACCAGAAGTGCGTTACATCGATGCCAAAGGCGAACTACACATCGAGAAGGCCAAACAGAACAAAGAAGATTCACCAGCAAATGACCGAGTGGGCAAACATCGCCGCCCGCGCGAGAATGGTCGAGCCAATGATTACACCGGTCGCAACGGCAGTAAGAGCAATGGGACACACACGGTTGCTGAGTGGCAAGAGGATGCCGATAGCAGTAGCGCTAGTCAGGACAACGGCCAGCGGTCAACGCGGCTCATCAAGATTTTCCCCTATGGCATTGGGCAAAATCGGCTACGTTCCGCAGCCAACACGCTCAATGTGCCGATCCAGATCGTCGACAATCTGGCCCAGGCAGATGTGGTGATGACCTTGAAAAACTACTATCGTCAACAGCCACAGCCGCTGGTTGATGCCGAACGACGCAACGTGCCGATCTATGTACTGCGCAGCAACACAGTGACACAGATGGAGCAGTGCCTGGTCGATGTCTTCCAGATCCCAAGCGATCCGGTCGATGTGTTCACAGAGGCAATGAGCGAGGCACAGGATGGCATCCAACAAGTATTGAACGGTGCGAGCACGACGGAGCTACAGCCACGTTCGGCGGCAATTCGCAGCCAACAACATCAACTGGTCCGGGCGGCCAATCTGTTGAGTCACAGCTATGGCCGCGAGCCACACCGTCGTGTGCGCATCTTCCGCAAAGAATAATCGGCCACGCGTGGGACAAACGAATTTTGCCAAGAACCGTACCGGGGCTTGATCTCAGATGGTCAATGGGCCCCTGGTACGGTTATCCATTGTTCGCCCCCGCCCCTGGCAGAGCGAGCGTCACCACTGCAGGGTTGCAACACCATGTTTATTACCTTTGAAGGTCCCGAGGGGGGCGGCAAAAGCACCCAACTTCACCTGTTAAGCGAAGCTTTGACAAGTGCGGGTATCCCAGTTTTGGTTACCAGAGAGCCAGGTGGCACAACGGTGGGCAACGCAATCCGCACGCTGTTGCTGGATGCCGCCAATAGGACCCTGAGCGAAGAGGCAGAAGCGTTGCTCTTCAACGCGGCGCGGGCACAGTTGGTGAGCGAAGTCATTCGGCCAGCGCTGGCCGCTGGCATGGTCGTTCTTTGCGATCGCTACATGGACAGCACACTGGCCTATCAGGGCTATGGACGTGGGCTAGCACTGTCGAGTTTGCGACAGATCATTGCCTTTGCCACCGCTGATCTTCGCCCAGATCTCACGCTCTATTTGCAGATCGATCCGGCAACGGGCATTGAGCGGAAACGTCAGTTGGCAGGGGCCGAGTGGAATCGGCTAGAAGAAGAAGCGCTCTCTTTTCATCAGCGGGTGGCAGCCGGTTTTGGCGAGCTGATCCGCGCCGAGCCAGAACGTTGGCTCGTGCTGGAGGCCACTCAGCCCATCGAGCAGATTCATCAAACCATTTGGAACAGTGTGTACCAACGTCTACATGCGCCCACGGTAACCGAGTAAGCTGGATCGGCGCCACCGGCATCCCCTTGAGCTGTACACCGATCGGTTATTTTTACCACTACAAAACAAGCGGTTACAAAACAAGAAGTTACGGAGCAAACAGTATGAAGATGATCATGGCCATTGTCAACGACGATGACAGCCGCAACGTCATTGATCGTCTGGCGCGACGCGGATTTTCTGTCACCACGATTAGCTCTTCTGGTGGGTTTTTGCGCGTGGGCAACACGACATTTTTGTGTGGGGTAGCGGATGAAAAGGTGGAAGATGTGATTAGCCTCATCCGCGAAAGCTGCCCCAGCCGCATTCAATATGTAACCCCACTGCCCCCGGTGATGGAACCAGGCGAGGTCAATATCCCCAGCCCCGTGGAAAAACATGTGGGCGGGGCCACGATCTTTGTCCTGAACGTGGAGCATTTTGAAAAAGTGTAGCACTCTGCCTGCGAATTCGGCTGCGACACTGTCAACTTGTCGGGTTGTGCCAGTCGACAGAAAGTGCAGGTTGCAGAAACATTGTTGGGCAGCGATTGGTCTTACAGACCGAGCCCATCCAGGGAATCAGCACCCCCGCTAGCACCTTCGCCCAAATCGGGCAGTGATTGTTCGATCGCTTCTGGGCTTTCACCCGATTCTAGACGCCCCAACACCTCGTTCATTTCTGCGTCCATGGGCTCGCCCGTCTCATCGCTCATGCGCCGCATGAAGTTGGCGAGCGCCTGTGGATCTTCCTTCTCCAAGCCAGCCATCAACGCCGGATCGGCCAGATCATCCATGCGGCTCTCTTCCGACTTCATCACCGCCACCCGGCTGACTAATCTATGTAAGTTCGTGCCTTGACATGTTGGGCAGATGGCTTGTTCGGTAGTCGCTGCCTGAAACGTACGAAAAAACAGGTTGACCCGCTTGCGACAATCCAAACAGGCATATTCATAAATTGGCATGACGTTCACTCCATCATCTGTTGTGCAACAGGATCCAAATATTGGGGCACGCTATTTCTGTGCCACAGAAACAGTACAACGTAACGAAAGCAGCCCAGAGAGCAGTCGCGAAAGCAACGAAGGAAGCGACAAGGTAAAATCCAATGCATGATATATCAATGCATGAAATATCAACGTGAGAGGCAATATCAACGTGGCAGGCAACAGATCTATGTAAGCCCAGATGTAACTGAAACTGGGCAAAATTTTCACTCAAAAGCAGATGGGCATATACTGAAGCGTATTGCAGAGTGGAACAGTAACGGTTGACATTTGGGTAGCTCCAGCATGTGATGCAGAATCTGTTCGAAGTCAGCAAAAGCGTTGCGTCCACTGTCGGTAAATTTTAAGATAGCAACCTATCTAAGGCAAATTAGCATAACGTTTCCATGCAATTCGCTTTGTTGATCCGTGAGCCAAGTTTTCACGTGAGCCAAGTTTTTACGAGGAGAGCAGTGTGGCCCAAACTATCGACGCACATGTTGATGAGACAGATAAAGTTGATGAAACAGACGCAGAGGTAGAGAATATCTATGCCCGCATGTGCAGCCCTCGCCCCGTGCTCGTGGTCATCTCTGGCCCCAGTGGTGTGGGCAAGGATGCTACATTAAATCTGATGCAACAACGAACCGACTTCCCGTTTCACTTCGTGGTTACGGCAACAACACGTCCCAAGCGGCCAGCAGAAGTTGATGGCCAAGATTACCATTTCGTTTCGGTCGGTGAATTCGCCGAAATGATTGAAGAAGGCGAACTGTTGGAACACGCAGTCGTCTATGGCGATTACAAAGGAATCCCGAAGAAGCACGTGCGCGAAGCCCTGGCCAGTGGTCAAGATGTCATCATGCGCATTGACGTGCAAGGCGCGGCCACCATTCGCAAGCTGGTACCCAACGCCATCACCATCTTTCTGATCGCAGAAAGTGAGGGCGAATTGGTGCGTCGCCTTCAAGAGCGCAAGACCGAGGATGCCGACAAGCTGAAAATGCGCATTGTGACGGCGCGCCAGGAACTGAAACGCTTGCACGAATTTGACTATGTGGTGGTGAACCAGATGGATGAACAAGAGGCCACTGTGGAACAGGTGATCAGCATCATTCGAGCTGAAAAAAGCCGAGTCGAGTGGACTCCAGTGGAGCTATAGTGTGACAAATATTGACCCAAATCAAGTACAGGAACAGGCGCAGGATCAACCGCGCCTGGCCGTGGGTGGCGACCCCATGCAGCCACAATTCTACATTCGCATGTCCAAACCCACGTGGATGCGCGTGCTGCTGGGGGCCAACGTCGTTGTGTTCGTGTTGATGACACTCTTCGGGATCATCGTCTATGGCGATTGGAACGGCACACAGAATGGACGCGTGTTGCTCTTCTTTGGAGCCAAAGTCAACCAGTTAATTGCTGCGGGAGAGGTGTGGCGGCTCTTTACCGCCATGTTTATTCACATCGGCATCATTCATCTGCTCTTTAACCTCTATGCCCTCAATGCATTGGGACCACTCGTCGAGGGCTTCTTTGGCCACCGCCGCTTTCTGTTGATCTATCTCATTGGCGGCCTGTGGGGTAGCATGGCGAGTTATGCCTTTTCCCAGGCACTTTCGGCCGGTGCGTCGGGCGCGATCTTTGGCTTGGCCGGCGCAACAACGGTCTACTTCCTGCGCTATCGTGAAAATTTTGGTGCGCGCGGTCGCGCCATTGTACAGAACATGTTTGTCGTCATTGGCATCAACCTCGTCTTTGGGCTGAGCGTGCCCGGCATCGACAACTGGGGGCACATGGGGGGACTGGTGGGTGGTGCAGCCATTGCATTTGGCCTGCTCCCCATCTATCGTGCGCCAACGGTCATTCCATCTGGTGCCCAACCCCTGGCAGAGGAACATCGCACCAGCACCGAGTGGGCGTGGGTCATTGGACACGTGGTGCTGTTGGTGCTTGCCCTTCAACAGATTAGTGGACAATATTTATGAGTCAAGAGCGCAAGAGTGGTATCCTCTTACATCCAACCTCCCTGCCGGGCCGCTACGGTGTTGGCAGCCTCGATGAAGCCGCCTATCAGTGGGTAGACTTTCTCCACGCCACGCGGCAACGCCTCTGGCAAGTGTTGCCGCTGGGGCCAACGGGCTACGGCGACAGTCCCTATCAGAGCTTTAGTTCATTTGCTGGCAACCCCTACCTCATCAGTCTGGAACAGTTGGTGGCGGATGGCCTGCTCGATCAGTCCGAGCTTGACCAGGCCCCCCATTTCCCCACGGATCGAGTCGATTTTGGCTGGCTCTATGGGTGGAAACTCCCCCTGTTGCACCGGGTGGCCGATGATTTTGCCACCCGTGCCACCAGCGATCAACAGGCGGCATTTGCGGATTTCTGTCGTGCAGAAGCAGCTTGGCTCGACGATTTTGCCCTCTTTATGGCGCTCAAGGATGCCCACAATGGCCAGCCGTGGAATCAGTGGACAATGCCGCTGCGCAGTCGCCAACCCGCGGCCCTGCAAACTGCCACGGCAGAACATGCCGCGGCCATCAACGCGCACAAACTGACACAGTGGTTCTTTTACCAGCAATGGACAGCACTGAAACGTTATGCCAACGAGCACGGCATCGAAATCATCGGCGACATCCCCATCTTTGTGGCAATGGACAGTGCCGACGCGTGGACAAACCCGGGTGAATTCTTTTTAGACGAAAATTTTCAGCCAACGGTGGTGGCCGGAGTGCCGCCCGACTATTTCAGCGCCACGGGCCAGCTGTGGGGCAACCCGCTCTATCGTTGGGAGCAGATGCAAAGCAATGGCTACGCATGGTGGTTGCGCCGGATCCGTGCCGCGCTGCGACTCTATGACATTGTACGCATCGATCACTTCCGAGGCTTTGCCGCGTATTGGGAAGTACCAGCCAATGCCGAAAACGCGATCAATGGCCGCTGGGTTGAGGGCCCCGGACACCATTTCTTCACGACAGTCGAGCAAGCATTGGGTGATCTGCCGATCATCGCCGAAGATCTGGGCGAGATCACGGCAGATGTAATTGCGCTGCGTGACGACTTCAATCTGCCGGGGATGAAGATTTTGCAGTTTGCCTTTAGCACCGATGCCAGCGACAAATTTTTGCCCCACAATCACACGACCAACGCCGTCGTCTACACCGGTACGCACGACAATGACACCACCATTGGCTGGTACCGCCACAGTGCCACCGACCACGAGCGCGACCATTTCCGCCGCTATCTCAGCACCGATGGTGGCGACGCGGCGTGGAGCATGTTGGCCGCGGTCTGGCGCAGTGTGGCCAACATGGCACTGGCTCCGCTGCAAGACCTCATGAGCCTGAACACGGAAGCACGCATGAATCTGCCCGGGCGGGCCGCGGGCAACTGGGGCTGGCGCTTTGTGCCGGAGCAACTCAACGACCCTTTGCAAAAGCGGTTGCTGGAGCTGACATTGCTCTATGGCCGTGACCCAGCCATCTACGCGGGCAAAGAGCCCGAGGCCGGCGGACAGCATGGCCAAGCACAAAAAGGGCTGGGTGCCGGGTCGGCATGAACGCGCGGAACCGCCAACGATGGTGGCAAAGAGAGCGACAACTGATAGCACCGTTGCTGCTGCTTGCCCTGCTCGCCCACCTCGGCCTCTTCCTGAATCTGCCCTTTTGGATTCAGAGTGGCTCTGCGCTGCTGCTAATGGGGTGGCTCCCCGCCACACTGTTGCTCAGGCTGCTGCTTGGCCCCCCCAACGCCGATGCAGTTAGCCGCGCCGAACGCCTGCTCTACATCGTCGGCATGGGCTACGGCATCATTGTGCTGGGCATGTTGGGGCTGAGCTACGTACCCGGCCCCATTCCCCGTTGGTTGGCGTTCACAACATTTGATCTGCTGCTCTTTCTGCTGCTGGTGCTCTACTGGCGCGCCAGCCACGCCCAGAGCTCGGCACCTGTCGTCGCGTCGAGCGATCCGACAACCGTTGCGCAACGCGGCTGGTTGCTTGTGGGCGTGCTTGTTCTGGCAATCGTCGGCGGGTTTTTGCGCTTCCCCGCCCTGGGCTATGCCGAATTTCAAGGCGATGAGGCGCGGGCCATGTTGCGCGCGGCCGAAGTTATCGAAGGCTTCGATGGTTCGCTTTTCGAGCATCGCAAAGGTCCCACAGAGATCCTGTTGCCAGCTGCGCCCTACGTGCTCATGGATCGCATTGATGAGACGGCGGCGCGGCTGCCGTTTGCCGTTGCCAATTTCTGCGCGCTCTTTGGGATCTTGCTGCTCGGCTGGCGCTGGTTTGGCCCGCTGGCGGGATGGGTGGCAGCAATGCTGCTGGCGCTCGATGGCTATCTGATCGCGTTCGCACGCATAGTTCAATACCAGAGCATCATCTTCTTGACGGTGGTGCTGGTGCTCCTGATCCTGCAACGGCTGGCCCTGCACAACGTACAGGGTGACTCTTCCACCGCGCGACTGCGTGGCGGGCTGGCAGTGTGGCTCACGCTGGCTTCGTTCCTGCTGGCCACTGGGCTACTCTCTCACTACGAAGCGATTTTGGTATTGGTGCCAGCGCTGCTGTTGCTCTGGCAGATCATGCGCGCTGGTGTGGGGCTGGCGCGGTTGCTGCTGGCTGCATTGCCAGCGATTGGGGTGGGCAGTGCCATGTTGGCCCTCTTCTACATACCCTTCATCCGCTACCCCACCTTTGGCAACACCTTTGAATATCTGGCTTACAAGCGCATCGGGGAAGAGTTTGCCTACAACAATCTGGGCGACTATTTCATTCGCAGCACGCTCTACAGCAGCACCTACGCCTTTGGCCTGATGACGCTGTTGGCAGTGGCGGGGCTCTGGCAGCGCTATCGGCGGGGGCTGGGTCGGCTGGGCACGCTGCTCGGGATCGCGCTGCTGGTTGGCGTGGCGCTCACCTTTTGGCGGCCCGATTGGCTGACGGTGGCCGGGACAGATATGACGTGGCTCTTTTTCGTGGGCGCGCTCGGATTGGCCATTTTGATGCCGGACCGACAGCAAGGCGAACGGGCGGTTTGGCTCTGGTTTGGTGCCGTTCTGGTCCTCGCCATCTTCTTCACCGCCACCCCCAACACGCACGTCTACAATTTTTACTTTGGCTGGGCCTTGGTGGGTGGATTGGTCAGCAGTCAGCTCTGGCATTGGCTCGCGCCCCGCCGCCGCTGGTTGGCTGGGGCCGGCGCGGCAGTGGCAGCCACCATCATCCTGCTCTTGGGTTACTACGAGTATAGCCTCTTCATTCGCAATGACGTCGAGGTCTTGCGCACCTGGCCAGAAAATCGCCCACGTGGCTATTGGAGTGCCTATGAAGTGCCCATCCGCTCCTCGATCTTTGGCTTTCCCCATCACAATGGCTGGAAGGCGGTCAGTGTGATGGCTGCGCGGGGTACGCTGCAAGGTGCATTTGAGACCAACACCAAAGACTGGATCGTCGATTGGTACACGCGTGGGCTGGGGAGTTGCCCCCGCGATCAGCGCTATTACATATTGGCCGACAAAGTGGAGCCGGTGGAAGCGGCCGCGCACGCAGCCCTGCACGCCGAGCTGAGCAAAAGCCACGATCTGTTGGCGACCGTTGAAGTGCAGGGTCAGCCGCGCCTGCAAATCTATGAGCAGCAAACGGCAATGGGAAGGGCAACGACGCCCGTCGTGCAACGCCTGGCCGACAGCGAGATGGCTGCGATCTTTGATCAGACGCTCTCGCAACCCACGTTGGCCCAAAGCGGGCGCGTGGCAAACCCAACCATGGAACGCACGCTAAATTTTCGGCTTGGCGAAAATATCGAACTGATTGGCTACACGTTACACAATCAGCGCGTGGCGCCGGGTAGCGATCTGCTGGTCACCCTCTATTGGCGCGCCCAAACGCCCATTACCGAGCGGTACACGGGCTTTGTTCAACTCATCAATCCTGACGATGCGCACAAGGCTGGCCAGCAAGATGGGGAGCCGGTCTGTGGCAAATATCCAACGGTGGATTGGCAGCCGGGGGAGATTATCGCCGATCGCTATCACGTACCCATCGATCCCGCGGCACCCCATGGTACCTATGGCCTGCTCGTGGGAATGTATGCGAGCAACGCGACCGGGGGCGATGGCGAAAACCTCACCTTTTACACCAACGAGGGACAGTCACTAGGCGGCTCGCTCTCGATCGATGAGGTTTATGTAGAACCGACAACCGAACAACAGGCCCGGGCGTTGCGGTGAGCAGACGCATGCAAAAGCAAGCAATGAAGTGGCTGCACAACAACAGATGGGGGAAATTACTGTTGGTGGTGGGCATTGCCGTGCTGCTCTGGCTGCCCCGTGGCTTTGGGTTGGCGGGCTATGCCACCGCCGATGAAAACGCCTGGCTCACCCGCTCGGCCAATTTTAGCTGGGCATTGGCCCGTGCGGATTGGGCCGATACCTTCCAGCGGCACCATCCCGGTGTAACGGTAACCTGGGCGGGAACACTCGGTTTTTGGACGGTCTATCCCGCCTACAGCACGGAGACGGAGCGCAACTTTGGCTGGCTGGCCGAAGAGCTGACGCCCTTTCTGCGCGCCCATGGGCACCAACCCAACGACCTATTGGCCGCTGGACGTTCTTTTGCAGTGCTCTTTGTTGTGCTGGCGTTAACGACAACCTTCCTCTTTGCTTGGCGACTCGTGGGATTGTGGCCGGCGCTGGTGGGCATGTTGCTGCTGGCGTTTGATCCCTTCCACATCGCCCACTCGCGCCTCATGCACCTCGATGGCCTGCTGAGCAGCTTCATGTTGCTGGCAGCAGTGGCACTGCTGGTGGCACTGAATCGGACCGAACGAGTACATTGGCAATGGAGTGCCTTATTCGTCGCGGGGCTAGCCACGGGATTGGCCTGGTTGACCCGCTCCCCTGGACTGCTCTTGCTGCCCTTTGCCGCGCTGCTGGGCAGCTTGCGCTGGGCAATGGCCGCTTTGCAGCCGGATAGAGGCGCAATAGAGCAACGAGCATCCGCGCTGTTTCTGCTGGGCCGGTTGATTGCGTGGGGAAGCATTGGCAGCGTCACCTTTGTTCTGCTCTGGCCCGCAATGTGGGTGGCGCCATGGGGCAGCTTGAGCGCAGTGCTCAGTGCAGCCAACGAATACGCGGCCGAGGGTCACGCCGACCCCATCTTCTTCAACGGTGCTATCTACAATGGTGACCCCGGCTTTTGGTTCTATCCAATTACTTGGCTGTGGCGAACGACACCCGTGGTCTTGCTTGGGCTGCTCTTTGCCCTGTTCGCATGGGGTGGCAGATGGATGAAACGCTTGCGCAATCGAGGCGGCACAGCGGAGGAAGAGATCACCCAGGCTTGCCACCGTCAGCTATTCAGCGTGGGTTCACTCTGTCTGTTGGCGCTGCTCTTTGTCCTGCTCATGAGCATGGGCGCCAAGAAATTTGATCGCTATCTGCTTCCCGTCTATCCGGCCCTTGATCTGGTGGCAGGTTGGGGGTGGGTGGCTGCCTGCCTTTGGCTCCGTCGCCGCTGGCCTGGGGCTGGCAGGGAGCGCGCATTGGGGCTGGCGTTGCTCTTGGTTGTGGGACTACAGATCGCCACGGCCCTCCCCCACTATCCCTATTATCTCACCTATTATAACCCGCTGCTCGGCGGGGGCGACCGAGCAGTGACCGTGATGCAGATTGGGCGCGGCGAAGGGGCAGATCGAGCCGCGACTCTGCTCAATCGCGATCTCGCTGAGCCAGCAGCAACAACCGTGGCCTCGGCTTTCCCCAACGGACCCTTTTCCTATTTTTTTCAGGGCCGCACCGTCCCGCCCACCTTTTGGCAGATGGCGGACTACGCAGTGCTTTACATGCAGGATCTGCAGCGGCGGCTGCCTTCACCACGTCAGGTTGCTTGGCTGGAAAGCCTGGTACCGCGCCAGCGGATCGAGTTGCACGGAATTGAGTACGCCCGCGTTTATGATCTGCAATCCGCGCCCACTCCCACCTTTGTCACCACCTGGGCCATGGCAGAAACCGCGCTGATCCGGCTGAACGCCTATGAGCTGACCGCGGGCAAGGTGCAGCCGAGTGAGACCATTCGCACCACGCTCTACCTGGAGAACCTAGCCCCGATCCCTGGGGATCTAAATGTGTTGGTGCGGCTCGTTGGGGCAGATGGCACAGAGATTGTGCGCAGCGAGGGCTGGCCCTGGGGCGCACCAACCAGCAGTTGGCCCCAGGGCGAAATCCGGCCCGACGGTCACAACCTCACGATGCCGGCCACAACGCCGCCCGGCATCTACCGGCTGGATGTGGGTTTCTACGTGCCAGAGAGTGGCCAAATGTTGGCTGCATCAGCAGTGCGCTCTGCACAGCCACTCCCCGATCTGGTGCCGCTGGATTTCATTGAAGTGGGCACGCCAACAGCAGCAACCGCGCCAGCAGAGGGAGCAGCGGCAACCACGGTGCCAATGTCCCATACGCTTGGGCGCTTCGCTGAATTGTCCGGCTATGCCATCGCTGTGGATGGGCCGCTGCTCGATTCCGCCCGTCCATCGCTGCGCGCGGGAGAAACGGTTACGCTGACCCTCGCGTGGCAGACGCTCACCACGCCACCGACCGACTACACCGCTTTTGTGCACCTAGTCGGTGAAGATGGCACGCTGCTGACGCAACAGGATCAACAGCCCACCGCGGGCTTTTTGCCGACTACGCTCTGGCGCAGCGGCCAGAGTGTGACGGATCGATACAGACTCACGCTGCCAGCGACGGCCCCGGCTGGCACCTATCAACTGTACGTTGGGTTGTACGAATTGGCAACACTCACCCGGCTGCCGGTGCGCCAGGCCAACGTCGTGGTGGGCGATCGCGTGCCGTTGCTCGCCTTGGAAATTGTCCCGACGGCCCCGGCCGAGTAAATCCGTCCACAGTTGCAGATAGAACCCACAGTTGCAGATAAAAACAGTCAAGAGTCGAGAGTACATGAAGCATCAACGCACATTTCAGCGCATCGCTTTTCTGATTATTGTCATCGCGCTTTGGCTCCCGCGCGGGTTGGCACTCGATCAATTTGTTACCATCGACGAGAACCGGTGGCTGACGCGAGCGGCCAACTTTCACCGTGCGCTGGCCCACGGCGAGTATGCCCACACCTATCAGCATGGTCACCCGGGGGTGACGATCATGTGGCTGGGGACGGCGGGTTACCTCTGGCGCTATCCCGACTATGCCAACGACGCGCCGGGCGAATTCGGCTGGGAGAACAGCGAGTTCGAGGAGTATCTGCGCACGCAAGCACACGATGCGCTCGATTTGTTGGAAGCAGGGCGCACCTTTGCCGTGCTGGCCAATGTATTGGCATTGGGGCTGGCCTATCTGGCCGCGGTGCGGCTGTTGGGTACGCGCACGGCCACGGTTGGCTTTCTGTTCATTGCCTTTGATCCCTTTGAAGTTGCGCTCTCCCGCTTTTTACATCTGGATGGCTTGCTCAGCAGCTGGATGTTGCTGGCGCTGCTGCTCTACCTCTGCTTTCTCTATCGGGGACGACGCAGGCGGGATCTGTTTGGTGCTGGTGTGGCCGCAGGTCTGGCTTGGTTGACCAAAACGCCCGGTCTTTTTCTGATGCCAATCGTCGGTCTGCTGGCGCTGTGGGAGTTGGTGCTCTATTGGCGGACCGCTTCGGTGTCGCCTGCATGGCTGCGGGATTTCGGACGCCGTGCGCTGGCACCAGCCCTGCTGTGGGCAGTGGTTGCCCTGGGTCTCTATGTGCTGCTGTGGCCGGCCATGTGGGTCGATCCAGTGGGGACGGTGCAGAAGGTGCTTGCAATCTCTAGCGAATATGCCACCGAGGGGCACTCCAATCCGCTCTTTTTCCGGGGCGAAATCATCCACGGCGATCCCGGCTGGATCTTCTATCCGCTGACGTGGCTGTGGCGACTGACGCCAGTTGTCATGGTGGGTGTGGTGCTGGGAGTATTTGGGCTGTGGCGGCCATACTCCCACATGGGCAGTGCCGAGAACGTGGCGGCAGGTCAACGCAACAAACGGGAGATTGTGGCGGGGCTGTTGCTCTTTGCCATGCTGTTTCTGTTGCTGATGAACCTGGGGGCGAAAAAGCTGGACCGTTATCTGGTGCCAACGTATCCCGCGCTGGCACTCGTCGCTGCCCATGGCTTTGACGTGGCGGGGCGTTGGCTGGCGGCGATCTTTTTCCCTTCACGCCGCTCCAGAACGCGCTGGATGGTCGCGGGCGTGGGTGCTCTGGTAGCGCTGCAATTGGCGCTCTTGCTGCCAACGTTCCCCTACTACATGAGTTACTACAATCCGTTGTTGGGCGGTGGCCAACGCGCGGCAACCGTGCTGACGTTGGGTTGGGGCGAGGGACTCGATCAGGCAGCCCGCTACCTCAAAGAGGAGAACGACGAAGCAGCGACCCGGATCGCTGCCTGGTATCGCACGGGGCCTTTTGATTATTTCTATCACGGCAGCGTGATCAGCCCCCAATATTACTGGTTTGCCGACTATATTGTTACTTATGTAAACCAGTGGCAGCGACAGATGCCAGCCCGGCAACTCGTGGGCTATCTGGCCAGCTTGCCTGCCGAACAGGAGATCGTTATCAACGGCACCGAATATGCCCGGATCTACGATCTGCGTACCGCGCCCGTGCCCCCTTTTGTCACGGATTGGGGCGATGTGATCCGGCTGATTTCGTATACCATGCCCAGTGGCGATGTGCAGGCGGGGCAAACATTTGATGTGGTGCTGCAGCTCGTTAATCTCGCGCCCATTGACGCAAATCTCAACCTGCTGTTGCGCATTGTCAATCAGGCAGGAGAAGAGTTGGTGCGCTATGAATGGCGTCCCGCGGGCATTGCCACGGTTGATTGGAACAAAGATGAACTGTGGCACCACCGCACCACGGTGGCCGTTCCGCCAGATGCCACGCCGGGCCTCTATCGGGTGGAGGTCGCCTTCTTTAACCCAGATACCCAAGTGCGCTTGCCGGCCGTCCAAAGCGGCACAGCGCGCCCAATTGGCAACACGTTGGTTCTCGATTATCTAACGATTGCGGGACCAACGGTCGCGCCGGCAACGCCCCTGGAACCGCCAGCAGATCTGGCAGGCAAGGTCCGTTTGCTGGGCAGCACTGTCACCCACACCGATGGCGCGTCTCTTGCCGAGCGCCCGCTGCGGGCCGGCGACGAGCTTGTGGTGCGCGCGTTTTGGCAGACCCTGGCGACGATGACGGTCGATTACACGGCATTTGGTCATTTGGTGGGGCCAGGTGGCCAGCTAGCAACGCAACATGATCGGCAGCCGTTGGCTGGCTTTGTCCCGACCTCGCTCTGGTATCCGGGGCAGATCTTTGTGGATGAGTACAGATTAACGCTCCCCGCAACCGCGATGCCCGGTGACTATCCGTTGCACATGGGTATGTATGATCTGGCCACGGTGACCCGTCTGCCGGTGACACGCGCGGGCGAGAGCACCGGAGATTCGGTGGTGGCAACAGTTTTGCAGGTGGCGGGCGATTGAGGCAACAGTTGGGGCACCTATAATGTGGTTGGCTTGAAAACATAGATTTTGGGCGGTCTACCAGAGAAGTAGCACTACCGTTTTCAAACAGAGCTCACTTTAATCGAGCAAGCACGGTAACGTTGTCCAATGGTGGAATCAGCGTTCTCTACCGCTGGACGTGCGCATGAGAGAATGCTCACGCCGCAAGGTACAAGGGGCGAGGGGCAAGGTCTATTTGCTTTCTCTGTAAGAGGGGCGGGCAGGCTCAGGGCATCAGCAGCAGATTATCGAGCAGGCCCAACTTTTCCAGTGCCTCTTGGGCGTAGGTGTGAACGAGAAAATTTTGATCGTTGAGACAGTGGTAGAGCGGGGCCGCGGCCTCCATTGTGCCGATTTTGGCCAAGGCATAGGCGGCACGACTGCGAACGCTCTGCTCCTTGGCAAAGCGCAACAGATCGACCAATGCCGGTATGGCAATATTGCCACACTGGGCCAAGGCATCGGCTGCAACCTGGCGCACCAAGCCCCGTGAATCAGCCAGCAGTTCGGTCAGTTTTTTCACGTGGGGCTGCAGTTCGTCCGCGGCGGGCGCGCGCTGGATCACGGCACCGACGGCCATGGCCGCGACTGCACGCAACGCTTCATCGGCCTGCTTTAGCTCTGCAGCAAGGACGGGCAGACTCTGCACAGTACCACAAGCACCCAAGGCTCTGATCACCCACCAACGTTGCTCGGGGTCGGCATGCGCGGGTGACGAATCATCGAGCAGTGACAATAGCATTGGTTCTGCGTCGGCACTCAATTTTGCCACGGCAGCCTCGCTAGCTTCGTCATTCCCAGTCGCCACGGCAGCCAGAAAACGCTGTAAACCCTGCATTGTTCACTCCCCCTGTGCGGTGGCGCTGGCAACACCACGCACAACAGCTCTAGCAACAAAGTCAAAACGACTCTACACAGTGCTGGGAGACGCTTGCAATCGGCCCCGCAGCATGGTGCCAATCCTCTTTACATTTCCACACGCACTACTCAACCAACTTTTTCAGTCAACCTCATTCAACCAACGCATAAATCCGCAGCCAGTCGACATGAATTTCGGCCATGAAACCATCTGCCGCACCGCCCAGCAATCCAACCGCGCCAACGGGTAGAACGGGCGTGGAGACGGTGGCCACATCACTGCCATTGATGGCAAAGCGCAGCTGCGAGCCATTCTCTTCCAAGGCCAGGATATTCTCGGAACCGGCCCCATTGAGCAGCGGGCTGACTGTCCATGGCTGCAGCGTGGTCAGAACGCCATCCCGCCAGAGCTGAATGCGGTAGCGCGCGGTACCGTCGACCATGAAAAGATAGAAATTTTCGGGATCTTGATAGCGGCCAATAAAACCGCTGTAGCCGGTGGGCATCGCATCAACAATGGTAACACTGGCATCGATGCGGTACGCCGGGGTCGCTTCGTTCTCCTCGGCGGCCACTGCGATGGTGCTCCACGTTAGCCGTCCGGGCCAAAGTTGCATGCGAAAGATGCCCTCCGCGGGATAGACATCGGTGATCCATTCGCCAGCCTGCTGAGTGCAGGCGACAATGCCTGTGCGGCTGTCAAAGTTATCGGTCAGGCGCAGCCGGTAACGCTCCCCCGGCGAATAGTATCCGATCCGAACCGGCCAAGGATTGCCATCTATCAGGGCACGACCGATGCTCTGAAGCTCCGGCCATGCGGTTGGGGCACCGGTTGCTTGCGCCACGATCAAAAGTCCGGTGGCAACCAGCAATGCCAAGAGCAGCAGTGGCGCGAACCACCGTTGCAGACTTGCCCAAAATCCGCGCGGGGGGCGTTGCACCGTAGGGCGGGCCGTTGGGCGGCGAGGGGCCAGCCCGATCGCCTGGCGTTTGCGCGCCCGCTCTTCTTCATTGATTGTCCGCTTGGTTGCCACGGCTGTGGCCGAAACATTCTCGGATGACATGCACAAACTTTCGACTTGTTCTCTGTCCCAAAATTCTGCGTCGACCTGAGCGTCGAGTGCTGTAACATTAGCTACAGCCAGGTTTCAGGAGAGACTTTTGGGTTTTCACAGATATCTCTGTTCTTATTACCGTGCTGCTTACTGCACTGGGCAGTGGTTCAAGTATAGCATTAGATGGATTCCAGCCTAATACCTGACTCCACGCCTGCTTGTGCTATACTGAGTTTTCAACACGAGCTCTCATCAACTGGTTTGATAAGATAGCGACCACAGAAGACGCTTTGCGGACAGAAGAGTCAGATCGCTCATTTTGGTTGAAGTAAACAGATGCACAGTGCGGTTGGCTTGAAAACGGTAGTTTCCCGCTTGCCGGAACTACTGTTTTCAAACAGAGCCCACTTTCGGGTGCGGTTGGCTTGAAAACGGTAGTTTCCCGCTTGCCGGAACTACTGTTTTCAAACAGAGCCCACTTTATAGTGCGGTTGGCTTGAAAACGGTAGTTTCCCGCTTGCCGGAACTACTGTTTTCACACAGAGCCCACTTTAATATAACGTCGACTATGGAACGGGAAAAAGCCATGCATACAGAGTCCCTGCACGAAGAGTGGACACCTTCAAAACAGCAACAGATCTTAGCCTGGAGCGCCCACCTCTTTACAGCCACGGGGGCAATTTGGGGGCTGTTCGCGCTGTTGGCAATTACGAGCGAAGCATGGGTCATTGCTTTTGCATGGATGACCTTAGCCGTCTTTGTCGATGCAGTCGACGGGCTCTGGGCCAGACGGGTTCGCGTAAAAAGTGTGCTCCCCAACTTTGATGGTGCGCTGCTGGACAATATTATCGACTTTTTGAACTATGTCTTTATCCCAGCCTATTTCTTGTACACATCTAACTTGCTGCCGCAGCGCTATGCCATGATTGGTGCCGTGCTAATCTTGCTCGCCTCTTCGTACCAATTCTGCCAGGACGATGCCAAAACCGAGGACCATTACTTCAAGGGCTTTCCCTCGTATTGGAATATCATGGTCTACTACATGTTCATTATGGGCGGCGCTCCGTGGGTAAACTTCACCTTCCTCGTCGTTCTCAGTGCGCTGGTCTTCGTGCCCATCAAATATGTCTACCCAACCCGCACCGCGGTCTATCAACGGCTGACCATGATACTGGCTGGTCTGTGGGGGGTGATCAACATTGTCATTCTCGTGCGCTATCCAGCACGCGATCCCCTTTTGCTCTGGACATCACTGCTCTTTGTGGGCTACTACTGTTGGCTGAGTTTTTACAGCATGTGGCTGGATAGCCAGAACGCCACCGGCGATCAGTAGTAGAGCTCAATTGACTGCACCCGCTCGACAGCGCCCCTCCTGACAGTACTCCCCCTGAAAGCGCATCCCTGAGAGCACCCATTGACGGGTGTTGTCAAGCCCGTGCATAGAGGCATTTCAGATAGGCACCCTCGGCGAACCCAATGGGATGGTCGAGGGCATGGTCGGTCTGCTCAAAGATCGTGAGTGGCCTTCCTGCCTCTGCTGCGGCCGTTTGTGCATTGGCGACAAACTCAGCCTGCCCCACGCGGCTGGAGCAGGAAGCGAGCACCAGAGTCCCCGCCTGCTGTAACACCCCCAACCCCAATTTGGTTAGCTGTGCATAGGCTTTGAGCGCCCGCGCGATCTCTGTCTGGCGTTTGGCAAACGCGGGTGGATCAATGATGACGAGATCGTAGCGCTCATGGGCCCGGGCCAGTTCCTGCAAGAGCAGAAATGCATCCCCTTGCAACAGACGATGGTCCGCTGCGGCAACGGTGGGAACCGTTTGATTCAGTGCAAAGTTGCGTTCCGCGGCGGACAAAGCTGGCTGGCTAATATCAAGACTAGTCACTTCGCTGGCCCCACCCCGCGCGGCATAGAGCGAAAAGCCACCGTTGTAGGCAAAGACATTGAGCACCCGTTTGTCCGCAGCCAACGTCTCGACCCGAGCCCGGTTCTCCCGTTGATCCAGAAAGAAGCCAGTCTTTTGCCCGTGGATCGGTTCTGCCTCGAAACGCAGACCATTCTCCAGAAAGATCACCGGACCAGTGAGCGAGCCGCCCACGAGTACCAATCCATCGTGCAGACCATATAGCTGTTCCGGCTCGCTCTGCATGTTGCGGCTGAGCCGCAGCACAATCTGCTCCGCCGGTTGAATCTGTTGCAGCCCGTGAAGCAGATCCGCGAGGTGGGGCAACCAGGCGAGCGTGTAGAGCTTGACCACCAACGTGGCGGCGAAGCGATCGACGACGCAGCCGGGCAGTCCATCGTTTTCCCCATAAACGACGCGGTAGCCAGTGGTTTGCGGATCGGTTGCAAGCGGCTGACGCACCTGGATAGCCGCACCCAGCTGTGACCGCAACCACGCCGCATCGATCGTGGCCTGCGTGCCCTGTTGCAACACGCGCAATCGAATGGGCGAGGTGGGATCATAGAGACCGATGGCAAGAAAGCGGCGCTTTTGATCAAAGACCACGCCCAGATCACCGGGCTTGCCTTCATGACTTTGGCGCACTATCGAATCGGCAAAGAGCCAGGGGTGGCCATTGCGCAGGTGGCGCTCGGCTGCACGAGTTACATGCAGCGCGATGCGGCGTGAATTTGGTTGGGGAATCGCGCGCAGCCGGTCGAGCAGTTGCAATGACACGCGCATTACCTTTCGCTTGTGCCGCTGTTGGGCTGCCGGGCAGTGGCGGCTATGCTGTTGCCGGGGTGCGTCCCATTTTCGGGGACGTACAGAAGAGCGGCAGATTGAGCGTCCGGTCTAGGCCCCAACTGTGATACGCACCCCTGTTGCCCAACAGTCACAGAATTACTTGCGCTTTTCCGAGCGCAGACCAATGTGCAGCTCTTGCAGCTGCGCTTCGTTCACCGGGCTGGGGGTGTCGAGCATGAGGTCGGTGCCCGCTGCTGTTTTGGGGAACGCGATAACATCGCGGATGCTGGTCGTGTTGGCCAACAGGGCCACCATGCGGTCGATGCCCAATGCGATCCCGCCGTGTGGTGGCGCGCCATATTGGAAGGCTTCGAGCAGATGGCCGAACTGCTCCTGCGTCTCTTCCTTCTCCATGCCCAACATGGCAAAGAGGCGATCCTGTAAGTCGCTGCGATGAATACGAATGCTACCGCCACCGATCTCCCAGCCATTCATCACCACATCGTAGGCTTTGGCGAGCACCTCGCCGGGCTGCTCTTCCAGCCTGGGCCAATCCTCGTCGCGGGCGCTGGTAAAGGGATGGTGAACGGCATACCAACGTTGATCTTCTTCGCTGTACTCCAGCAGCGGGAAATCCACCACCCAACAGAAGGCCAATTTGCTGGTATCGATCAGATCGGCCCGTTGGCCAATCTCCAGGCGCAGGTTGCAGAGGCTCTGCGCCACCACCGCTGGTTTGTCCGCGACCAACAGTATGAGATCGCCCGCTTGGGCACCACTGGTCTCGACAATGGCATTGATCTCTGCCTGCGTCAGGAATTTGGTGATTTGGCTACGCAGCGCATCCTCCCCATAGTTGCCCTCGGCATCCGGCGCCCCCGTGACACCGAGCCAAGCCAGACCTTTGGCCCCATAAGTTTTGACAAACTCAGTCAGTTCATCAATTTCGCGACGGGTGAGATTGGCGCCACCGGGATAGAGCACGCCCTTCACTTGGCCGCCACCGGCGATGGCATTCTTAAAAACACCAAAGCCGCTGTCGGCAACCACGTCACTCACGTTAAAGAGCGTCAACCCAAAGCGCAGATCCGGCCGGTCGATGCCATATTTTTCCATTGCCTCGGCATAGGTGATGACGGGAAAGGGCTGCTGTTGAATTGGCTTGGCTGCCAACGTCGTGCAGAGCGCCACGAGCATGCCCTCGATCAAGCTCCGCACGTCTTCGGCATCGACAAAGCTCATCTCCAGATCCAGTTGGGTGAACTCGGGCTGACGATCGGCCCGCAGATCTTCATCGCGGAAACAGCGGGCGATCTGGAAGTAGCGTTCAATGCCCGAGACCATGAGCAGCTGCTTAAGTTGCTGTGGGCTCTGGGGCAGGGCGTAAAATTCATGGGGATGCATGCGGCTGGGCACAATAAAATCGCGTGCACCTTCCGGTGTGCTCTTGAGCAGAATCGGCGTTTCGATCTCCAGGAAATCGCGCGCTGAAAAATATTCGCGAATGAAGCGAACCAGGTTGTGGCGTAGCGTCAGGTTGTGCACCATGTGGGGACGACGCAGGTCGAGATAGCGATACTTGAGCCGCAGCGCCTCATCAACTTCGTTGGCTGTGTCGGCGATGTAAAAGGGTGGATTTTGGGCAGGGCTGAGCAGCGCCACGTCGCTGGCAATCACTTCGATTTCACCGGTGCCAAGGTTGGGGTTCTCTTGTCCTTCGGGGCGTCGTTGCACGGTGCCCTCAACCTGGATCACGTATTCATTGCGGGCCTGCTCGGCAGCCTCGTGGGCTTCGCTGCTCACGTCGGAGCCAATCGTCACCTGGGTGACGCCAAAGCGGTCGCGCAGATCCAAAAAGATCAGCCCGCCGTGGTCGCGCCGCCGGTTGACCCAGCCAGCCAATGTCACCGTCTGCCCAATGTGACTGCCATTCAATTCTCCACAATTATGTGACTTTAACATCAAGTTTTCCTTTTTTATTTTTCTTTGTTGTTTACAACAGATTTGGCAGTGGACTCAGCTGCAGCCAGCGCTGGACAGAGAGTTGCTCGACCCGGGCAGTGGCCATTCATTCAGCCATTCACCCCACCGCAGCACGGCTGGCTGGCGACCAGCAAAGTTTCTCTCGTAACGACCTATCGGTTGCAAAGCGTGTTACTTTACGTGGCCACCAGAGAGCCCCAGACCACTCCGCCCGGTATGTTTCCCGCTCACCGAGTTTGACATAAATGAATCTTCGGTACATTATTGGTTATGAGTATAGTACCCGACCCCATCACGGCGCAATTTTTGTGCATTCCTTAATCCTGCAACTACATGACGCTCCGCGTTGATTGCCTGCCCCGTCGCCTGTTTTCGACAAGCAGTGGCGGTCGCCTCGACTCGCAATTTCATGTAGCTCTCCAGTACTGACGGTTTAGTCATTTTAGCAGATGTTTATTAGAGTACGAATCGGTAGTATGTATCATAGGCGCTCACCAACCAATCTGAGCAACCAATCTGAGATGGGACATGTTATGGCAAAAAAAGTAGAGAAAGAGACGAAAACAGAAACAGCTGATTTGAATCCAGCAGACACCCCGACAAAACAAGAAGACGCAACCGCGGCGCTCAGTGGTGGGATCACCGGTTCGGCAGAGAAGGTGGAACGCATTCGTGACATTATTTTTGGTGCACAGATGCGTGACTATACTCAGCGTTTTGACGCATTGAATCGCGAACTCGTTCGCGTCAGCCAAGAGGTTACGCAACTTTCCGAACAGATGAAAGAGCAAGAAAATCGCCTGCACAAGGAGCTACGTCAAGAGTCAGAACGGTTGCTCAGCCAACTGCAGGAACAGGATCAGACGCGACAGCAACAGATCCAGAAAATCGATCAACGGCTGTCGGAACAGCTACAGACGCTGGACCAGAAACACACCGAAAGCGCGCAAACCCTGGCAAGCCACCTGGTTAGTGTGGAGCAGATGTTGCGCCAGGAGTTGCACCAGCTCTCCATGCAACTGAACGATGCCAAGGTCGACCGCCCCTCACTCGGTGAATTATTGATCAACCTGGGCACAAATTTGCAGACAACCACGCCCAAACCACTGGAAACGCAAGGGGATCTGTTGGATCAGCTGAATGACGAGTTGTTTTAACCATCCACACCACTGCTTTTGCCATGCTCCAGCAGTACTCACGCCATCAGCTCGCGCCAGCTTGGTCAATGACCCTGCGCTCTGATTGGTCACCGCGTCTGCATCGCTTATGACACCAGCAAAAAAACCGACAACCGAACGCAATATAGCAGCAGCCGAGGATCTGGCAGGGTCTGCCGACATTGACCACGCACTCGCCGAGGCGCTCCTGCTCGACCCGGAACATGCACCAAGTACACCCGAGCAGGATGAAGCGTTTGAGCTACTGCGCACCCTGCTTTTTGACGAATACCGTCAGCAGATCGCGCAGATGCGTGGACAAGTGGTTCAGCTTCAGGAAATGATCGACGCGCTGGAGCAGCAGATTCAAGACGAAGAAGGGCTCATCAACACCATTACGCC
Source organism: Caldilineaceae bacterium (assembly GCA_965228585.1). Taxonomy (GTDB): domain Bacteria; phylum Chloroflexota; class Anaerolineae; order Caldilineales; family Caldilineaceae; genus JAHBVH01. The sequence goes on along the minus strand of CBDDHX010000001.1, from coordinate 328,979 downwards.
GGTGATTGCCAGTGCAATCCGCACCAATATCAGTGGATCGCGCGCGGAGATGATCGATGCCCTCTATCCGATCATGGGCAAACTTGTGCAGCGTTCTGTGGCAGAAGCCATGCGCGATTTGGTGCGTCGCATTGATCGACAGATGCGGCGAACGTTGAATGTGCGTGGGATGTGGCGTCAGTTCCAGGCCCAGATGCGTGGCATATCGGGCAGCGAAATGACGATCCGCGATGCACTTCCCCTGCAAGTTGAGGAGATTTTTCTCATCCACAAAAAGAGTGGCCTACTACTGATGCATCTCTCTCAGGGTAATGCCCCAGATGACGCAATGGCTGATGATTCGGACATCATCAGCGGAATGTTGACGGCGATCACAGAATTTACGGAAGATGCATTTGGCCGCAACGAGGAAGAAGCGCTCAACGAAATTCAGTACGGCGGACGCAGTATTCTGCTGGAAGCCGCCCACTTTGTCTACATTGCGGTCGTCATTGATGGGTATGACAGCAGCGACTTTCGCAACCAAATGCGTGATACCATGATCGCCATCGAGCATCGTCATGCTTCCGCGTTGCGGAATTATGATGGAAATGCCGCCCGCTTTCGCGAATCCAACGCCATGCTTGCTGCGCTTCTGCGCGGCAAAATCTAAATGGTCCACGAAACGCATGGAATTTCACGAAGCAGCGAAGTTATCACAGATCCTAACGCAAAACGGGACCGTTACTGAACCAAATCATTCTGCAACCGGCCCTAGCTTGATAGCACACAGGGATAGAAGGTATTACCTTGGAAACATACAGTAAAAAAATTTGTCTGCTTGGCGATTTTTCCGTGGGCAAAACTAGCATGGTGCGCCGCTTCGTTCACAATCGATTTGATGATCAATACATTAGCACCATTGGCGTGAAAGTAAGCCGCAAGACGGTGATGGTCCCGCGGGAATCTGCCGTGGTGGAGATGAAGCTCATGGTCTGGGATCTAGCTGGCAGCCAGGATCTGGTCCCCGTCGCCACCAGTTATTTGCGCGGGGCAAGCGGTGCCATTCTGGTCTGTGATATGACCCGCCCGGCCACGTTGGCGCACCTGACCGGCTACGTCTCCGATCTGCAGGGAGTGATGCCCAGCGCCTATTTTGTGGTGGCAGCCAACAAAATGGATTTGACGGAAGAACATCAGCTGACAGAGGAGCAGATTGCCAACTATGCTGCCGAGCTCGATGCCCCCTACTATCTAACCAGTGCCAAGCAAGGTGAACAAGTCGATGACGCGTTTCGTCAGCTTGCCGCCGCTCTGGTTCAATAATTACGTTTGATATTTTTATGCTAGATACCTATGTTGCGCAACAGATTCTCTCCAAACGCCAAATTGCCTACCTCACCACCGACCGGGCATTGACTGTCGATCGGGTGGGTGGCAACTTGCAATTTCTGATGACGACAAATTCGACGTCACCGGATGACCAACCCACCATGCCTCTGACAACTGACTCGATCACCGGCAAACTCGTAACGGACGTGGTGCCCGAGCTTGTTGGCTACGAGGAACAGTTGGCTGCCTTGGCCAGCAGACAAACGGAGCCCGTGCGGCTCGACATGGTCAATCGGGAATCGAAACGGGGTGCAACAGTTTACCTTGATCTAGTGGCCTATAGCCATGAACCAGAAAGCGGCCACCCTGAAGGCGTGCTGCTCGTCCTGGAAGATGTCACATTCATGGGCAATACAGCCCAGCACCTCACTCAGCAACACAATGAACTCTATCTGCTGCATCAGGAACTCAGCAAATCGAATCTTCAGCTAGCCGCGGCCAATGCCGAATTGCGTGCCCTAGATGAATTAAAATCGCGCTTTGTCTCCATTGCCGCACATGAACTGCGCACCCCCATTGCCTCCATTATTGGCTACATTGAATTCGTACTCTTTGACGAGATCGAGCCGCCGAGCAAAAACCAGCGTCAGAGTCTGACCGTCGCTCAACGCAGTGGTCGACGCCTCTTAAACATTACCAGCGATCTGCTCGATATTACCCGGCTGGAGACTGGACGGCTTGAGTTGATGTTGGAAAGCATCAACTTGTCCGCACTGGTACAAGCGATGCTGGTTGAATTCCAACCAGATGTCGAGGCCAAAGCGCTCGAACTGGTCTGTCAAGTGCTCGATACAGACGGCAACGCTGACCTTACTGCCGCCATTCCCGCGGTGCTCTGTGACGAGAAGCGGACAATCCAGATCTTCAACAATCTGCTTGGCAACGCCGTTAAATATACGCCAGCTCACGGGCGGATCACGGTAACCATTGCAGCGGATACAGCCGATGGCACCGTGACCGTGGAGATCGTAGATACTGGCATCGGCATCCCCGCCGCCGATCTGCGCCAGCTGGGCAAGGCCTTCTTTCGAGCCACAAACGTGCATAAAGCACGTACCCAGGGCACCGGTCTCGGTCTACACATAACCCACTCGTTGCTCGAGCTACAGGGTGGTACGCTGACCATTCAGAGCGTCGAGGGGCAGGGAACCACCGTCTCCGTCGCGCTCCCCATCGATGATGGCATTTTTGAGACAACGACAGACGCCGCAATAAATGCTGCTTATAGAGAAAGCAAATAGACCTTGCACCTTGCGGAGTGCGCGCTCTCTACTGCGCACCGCCAGCGTTAGAGAACGCTGACTCCACTTTATAAATGATTTCTCTATTAGAGCCGACACCCTGCCGCAGCAACCGATACCGCTTTGGGTCAACCGCGCTAGCTTTTCCACCACCACACTGCCATTCCTAAATCCGCCACGTGATTAGCTCGGTTGGCGCGCGGGCTGAATCACCAACCCGGCTTCCGGTTGGTTCCTAACTTGATCCACCCCTCGACAAAGCAACAAGCACTATTTCGGGTCGAGGATTTGGCGAGATCTATCCGAAGCGGTACAATATTCGTTATGCCTTTTGTCCTACACGCTGCGTGGTTGCGCGGCGAACACTCGGTTCCAGATGGTCAGCTCTTTTTTTGGGCAGACGATAACAATAGCCCGTTGCCAGCAGAGACGGCGACAACATCCATACCATCTGCCCGTTCAAACCATACCCGCAATGTAGATAGCCGTTTGCGCAGCAAGGCGCTCTCGCACCCTTCGCAACTCTCGGTTGGTCAATTGCGCGCGCAGCTGATTGGCGCTTTCCCCGCGCTCAGCGCACAGCCGCTGGATCTGCACAGCACGACAATTTGGCTGCCACAGGCTACGTCGCTCTTTCTGCCACACAACCCTTCCGCGCCCCCACCAAGCCAGGGCCAATCAACCAATCTGCGTCAATGGCAAATTACAGGACTGCGCGTGCCACCAACAGCGGCCTTGCAATTTCTCTGCCAACTGGAACAGGGCCAATTGGAAAAAGAAGGCAAACAGGGTGGCCAACACGCGCACAGAGCGGACGAAATCGCCGGACAACGAACAGGTACGGCACCCGCCCCCCCGTTGCGCTTTGGCAACGATCTGCTCTTTTGGAGCAACGCCGCCAAATATACATTGCAGCTATTGGTCTGCCAACAGTATCTGCCCACTCTGTTGCCCCAAAGCGCAACCCACCTTTACGCTGGCTGGCAACCACTCTTTACCGACACCCAAATTGAGCGCCAATTTGAGCAGCTCACAGCCATTATGCCGCCAGTCTGTCGGGCCTATAACATTGACGCGCCGCAAAGCGCGTTCAACGCCGCAGAGTTGTTGAACCATTTTGTCACGACATTGCTGGACGCAGCCGTACGCCACTGGGGAGAATCGTGTCTGCCAGATGCTTGGCCGCAAACGCTAGCTGAACAGTGGTTGCAAAGCTTGGCTAGTGGCCAGCGTGGCTTCGATCTCCCCCCCCAATCTGCCCACCAGCTCTACCAGGTCTGGCGTGGTTGGAGCGAACAACTGCACGTTACTCGCGATGCCAATTTCCGCATCTGTCTGAAGTTGGTCCCACCCCAACCCACAGCGGGCTCTTCACTGTCAGAAGGGGATTGGACGCTTCATTACTACCTGCAGGCGCGGGACCACCATCACCTGCTGCTCTCGGCGGCTGAGGTGTGGGAAACGCAGAATCACTCGCTGCATTTGGGTTCGCGCCTGTTGGATCGCCCCCAGGAACGGCTGTTGGCGGGCTTGACCGTGGCCGCGCGCATTTCTGAGCCGATCAGACGCAGTTTGCAAACACCCCATCCAGCGCTTGTTCACCTCACGACGGCAGAGGCCTATACTTTTCTCAACGAAACAGCAGCACTGCTGGAAAGCAGTGGTTTTGGGATCCAGCTGCCCGAATGGTGGTACACCAATCAACGTGTGCGCCTGGGACTACGCATGAATATGGTTGCCGAAGAGAGCGAGCCCCCGGCCAAGAGCGCTGCCAGCAACGGCAAGCAACAGCGTGCCGCACGCAATCAACGCACGCCGGCTTTTGTGCGTTACGATTGGGAGTTGATGCTGGGTGATAAGCAATTGAGCCGGACCGAATTTGATCAATTAGCCGCGTTGGCAACGCCATTGGTTCACTTGCATGGCCAATGGATCGAGCTGGATCCTGGCCAAGTTGCCGCAGCACAACAGTTCCTCTCGGGGCAAGAAACGGCTGGTCGCCTGCCTTTTCTACAAGCTTTGAGAATTGCACAGGGACGCGCGGATCAACCGCCAAGATCACCCTCTACCCATGATCTAGCAAATGGCGAAATCGAGGCTGCGCGACATCAGCCAATGGAAACCCAGACGACCGGCACCGACCCGCTCTTACAGGATCTCTTTGCCCAAAATTTATTGCCCAACAGTGCTAGTCTGCTACCCATCCACAGCATCGATGTGCAGGGCTGGTTGGCAGAGGCACTGGAACGACTACATCAACATCAGCCGTTGCAACCAATTACCGAACCGGCTGCCTTTGTGGGGCAACTGCGTCCCTATCAACACCGGGGCGTTGGCTGGCTGAACTACCTGAGCGAACTGGGGCTTGGGGCTTGTCTGGCCGACGACATGGGGCTGGGCAAAACGGTTCAAGCGATTGCACTGTTGCTACACCAAAGCGCCAATGCAGCGGGTGAACATCAGCCGAGCTTGCTGCTCTGCCCCACGAGTGTCGTGGCCAATTGGCGCCACGAGGTCGAACGCTTTGCCCCAACGTTGCGAGTTCTCGTGCACCATGGCAGCAACCGCTTGGCCGGAGAGGAATTTGCCGAAATCATCCAGGAGCGCGATCTGATCGTGACGAGCTATGGTACGGCCCGCCGCGATATGGAGTTGTTGGGCAACTTTCTCTGGCACAACCTGATTTTGGACGAAGCACAGAATATCAAGAATCCAAGTGCCAAACAGACCAAGGCAGTTCGCCACTTTCAGGCAACCAACCGCATTGCGCTCACGGGAACACCGGTGGAAAATCGGCTGGCCGAGCTCTGGAGCATCATGGAATTCCTGAATCCCAGCTATCTGGAAGGGTACGAGCGATTTCGTCGCCGCTACGTCATTCCCATTGAACGCTACAACGATGAACTGCGGGCAAATGAATTGCGCAATCTCGTGCAGCCATTCCTGCTGCGGCGGCTCAAATCCGATCCATCGATTATTGCCGATCTGCCCGAGAAGAATGAGATGGTGGTCTACTGTTCGCTCACCCAAGAACAGGCAGATCTCTATGAAAAGGTGGTTGGCGAATCATTGGCCGCGCTCGATGAGAGCGAGGGAATCCAGCGGCGCGGGATGGTGCTCGCGCTCTTGACCAAGTTAAAGCAGATCTGCAATCACCCCGCCCACTATCTGAAAGAGGCGGGGCCAGTTGTCGGGCGCAGCGGCAAGGTCAACCGCTTGACAGAGATGATGGAAGAAGTCATTGCCGTGGGTGATTCGGCGCTCGTCTTCACCCAATTTGTCGAGATGGGTGAATTGCTGCAAAAGCACATTACGGAACATCTGAAGGCAGATGTACTCTTCTTGCACGGTCGTACCACAGCAGCCCAGCGGGAACGCATGGTGCAAAATTTTCAGGCCGCGGAAACACCCACGATCTTTCTGCTGAGCCTGCGCGCTGGCGGCTCCGGGTTGAATTTGACGCGCGCCAACCATGTCTTTCATTTTGATCGTTGGTGGAATCCGGCGGTGGAAAATCAGGCGACCGACCGCGCCTTCCGCATTGGCCAACGCCGCGATGTCCAGGTGCACAAGTTTGTTGTGGCAGGCACGCTGGAAGAACATATCCAAGAGCTGCTCGATGAGAAACAGAATTTGGCCGATGCCATTGTGGGCAGCGGAGAACAGTGGCTCAGCGAACTGAACACAGACCAACTGCGCGAACTTTTACTCTTGCGCCGCGACGAGCGGGTGGTGAGCGGATCGGGGCAAGAGTGATGCGGATTGATCGCCAACGGCTGGGCTGCAGCAAGCTGTGGCGTGGTTGCGCGATGGGAAAGAAACGAGTGTAAGAGCTGTGGAACAACGTTGGTCTCACGTCTGGCTACAGACACTACAAAATCTTGATTTACGCCCGATTGGCAGCACAACAACCGCTCAGAGCCGAATCCGGCGGCTTGAAGTTACCAAAGGGATGGTCAACGCTGAAGTGCGCGACCGCAAACATGGTCTCTGCCGGATCTCCATTCTCTTTGCGCCCTTGTCCAACCAAGCGTGGGAAGAGTTGCAGAGACTCTTGCAACCACAGGCGGTCGGTTCGTCGCAGCTCGATCCGCGTCTGCTCTTTTCAGAAAAAGAGGCCACTTTTGCACAGCTCAGCCCGTTGCTGTTACCGGTTGCCGATAACGAGATCCAGGTCAGCTGTTCTTGCTGCCAAACCACAGCCAACTGCCCTGCGTTGCAGGCTGTGTACGAACAGGTAGGCACCATGCTGGACGAAGAGCCGGTCTTGCTGCTCCAACTGCGGGGCCGGGAGTGGCAACAGTTGGCCCAGGCATTGCAGGAACATCGGCACCGGACCTATACAGCGGCTGTGTCGAACACAGCCATGTCAAATCATGGCAACGGTGGCACGCAGTCACCTGGTGCACCTAACCGGGATCTCTCTGCGGACGTAGCCGCGGAGGAGGACGCGCTCGATTTGCAGCTCAGCCATTATTGGGGGTCTCGTCGAGCCCAAGAGACATTCCACCACCACATTGCGCCGCCAACCGTCGAACTCACGATCCTGCGTCGGCTTGGTCCACTGCCCGAAATCCTGCAAGATCCAGCCGTGGATCAACGGCTGGCCCAGATCTATCAGCACGTCACCCGCGAGGCCGAAGCATTGGCGTATGATCTGGATCGGGAGTCTCTGGCTGACGATGCAGAAAGCGATTCTCTCCGGGCAACAGAATCGCTTGACGGGCCGTAGCGAAATGTCATGACTCAACAATTTCGTCCCCACCCCATCTATTATCTGCTGACGTTGGCGATGCTCTTTCTGGCCGGCCTCCTGCTTTGGGGTCTGCGCAACGGTGTTACGGCAGGTGACTTGCTCTTCCTCATGATTGCCTTGGTGGCCGCGCTCTATTTTGGCACTGCCCTGACCGTTCGGATCACGCTGACAACGACGGGGCTCTGCGTGCAACAGCGGCTGCCGTTGGGAGAAAAGAGCCAAATTGATTTCCGCCAACTAATCCGGGCGGAACGTGGTGGGCGCTTGTTGCCAACGCTCACGCTCCTCTACCATCCCCTACAGGCCAATGGACTGGTCGATGTTGATGAGATAGCCCAGCTTGTTCTGCCACTTCTCTCCAACCAAGAGGAGCTGCAACAACAGTTGACGGCATCGATTCGCTAATGTTTCACCGACCGCTTGGGATTGTTGGCCTTTGCGCTCGCATAACATCTGCACAATATATGCACAATATCGCCGCAACCAACGCCAGCTCGATCAGGAACATGAGCACCACGAGATGAGCCCCGGCACTTTACTTCTGTAGACGACACTGCTGTAGACGACACTTCTGTAGATGATACTTCTGTAGACGACTTGCAGCACGCAGAGCAACGAAACCAGATGGCATCCGACCATTCAGCAGCCAACGCAAATCGGGCGCTAGCGAGCCCCGTCCATCCCGAGCTGTCGATCCGCCCGCTGCGCCTGCCCCACGATCGGGAAGAAGCGCACAGCGCTGGCGCTTTTGAAGCTGTGCGTACCCGGCTCAACCAACAGTTGTTGCAGGCACCATTTAGCCGGGCACTTGACGAGGCAGCTTTGCGGGCAAATCTGCTTCGGCCCAACCCACCGAGTATCCATTCCGTGCGCTGGCAAGGTCACCAATGTTTCTGTGCCTGGCGGGCGGGTGAGTTGGTTGGGCTGATCGATGTGGCAGCTGGCTTCGATAGTGATAGCTTGGAATTGCCGGATTACAGCCCAATTGGTTTTTTGCGCTTCTTTTTGCTACCGGCCCAAACAGAGCAGATCGACGCGGTGATGGACCGGCTCTTTGCCGCCGCCGAACAGTTCTGGCGTCAACAGCGGGTTGGGTATGTCAAAGCATTTCACAGCAGCATGGGCTATCCAGAATTTCAGGGCGGCCTTGGGGTGCTCCCCGGTACCTGGCACGAATACATTCACATACTCACCAGCGCTGGTTTCCAATTCACGGGCCGTTACTACACATTGCAGCGCCCGCTCGATCACCCGCTGGAAGAGTTCATTCCACTTGGTCAACTCAGCTTGGTGCTGCGGGGCAAGGCCGCCGATCGGCACTACCAACTTTATCGCCAGGTGGACCAGATCGGTCGGGCACGCGTCTGTGAACTGACGCAGACGGCGGACGAACGCACCACCCGCTTCGCCAATCTAATCGACCTCCATATTGTTCCAGAGTGGCGCGAGAAGAAGATTGGACGTTGGCTGCTGCGTCGTCTGCTCAACGATGCGCTCTTACAAGGCTATCATCAGATGCTCGTTCAGATCCCACATCGATCCTTTGCCTTGCAGAACTTGCTCGCCCAACATGGCTTTCAAGAGCAGGATTACCGCGGCTACACATTAGAAAAGTCGTTGACAAATTAGCGACGAGTCTGGTTCTGCGAACGAAAAATAACAGACGAGATCATATTTGGCGACTGCACCAAACAGTTACCTCGGAGACTGTTTGCACTGAAAAATTGGTCCCACGACAGGACTCAACTGGCGCCTATCTACTGAGCAAAATGCACATGCATATTCTTTTTATCACTGGTGAATATCCGCCCATGCGCGGTGGGGTTGGTGCCTACACGGCCACCTTGGCCGAGGCGCTGATCGCGCAAGGTGCAGAAGTCAGTGTGCTCAGTGCCGCCGAAGCTGCCGCCGCCGCAACAAAACGTTCGACCATTCCCGTCCATGCCCAGCGTAACTGGTCCCCTCTGATCTGGCACACTGTTCCAAAGCTGGCACGCCAGATTGGCGCGGACTGGCTTCATGTGCAATATCAGACCGCGGCCTTTGCCATGAATCCGGCCATCAATATGGCTCCACAACGCTGGCGGCGAGCCAGCACCGCCCAGCAGCCCCTGTACATTGCCTGGACCTATCACGACCTGCTCGTGCCCTATCTCTTTCCCAAAGCTGGCGCACCGCTGCGCCGGTGGATCACCGCTCGCCCCGCCTACACCAGCGATCTGGTTGTGGTGACCAATGAAGCGGATCGCCACCAACTGGCCACAGAAGAAGGAGTGGTGGCGGCAAAGATCCCCATTGGCAGCAACATCAACAGCCACTTCTTGACAGACAAGGAGCGCAATGCTCGCCGTGCCCAACGAGGCTATGACGCCGACCAACTCGTGGTGGGCTACTTTGGCTTTCTCAATCGCAGCAAAGGGGGACTCACGCTAATCCACACGCTGGACCGGCTGGTTCAACGGGGCTACGATGCTCACCTGTTGATGATCGGCGAGCGAGTCGGTGCCAGCGATCCAACCAACTTCGCCTATCTACATGAAGTGGAAACATTGATTGGCGAGCGTGGGCTAACGGGCCGCGTGCGCTGGACAGGCCACCAGATCGAAGAAGAAGTGAGCGCAGATTTGAATGCCATTGATCTACTCTTTATGCCCTATACCGACGGTGCCAGCCTACGTCGCGGCACCTTGATGGCAGGCCTTGCCCACGGCTGTGCCATTGTCACGACCAAGCCCCAAGGGCCGCTGCCAGAGCTGGTGGATGGACGGGATCTGCTCTACGTTACCGTCAATAACATTGTCGCAGCAGCGGATGCCATTGGCCGCATTGCAGACAACCCGACGTTGCGCGAATCGCTTGGCAGTTGGGCACGCCGCCAGAGTGAACAGTTTACGTGGCGGGCCATTGCCCAAGCCCATCTCACCCACTACGGTGCGGCCGTCCATGGAGCAGCAACCGGGGCTGACGGTTGATGTTGCGCCAACACCCCGTCCCGTTCAATTCAATCCAATTCAAACCGCTCCGTTGGCTGGCAGAGGCGTGGTGGCTTTGGATTGCTCTGTTGGCGCTGCCAGCGTTGTGGCCATTTTACAGCGAAGGACTGCCCCGCTCATTTGACGGTGGCCTTCATCTGCTCCGTCTCGACCTGCTCGACACCCACATTCGTCAGGGGTTACTGCTACCCCGCTGGACGCCATCGCTGATCCTCGGCTATGGCTATCCCCTCTATAATTTCTACGCACCCGGTGCCTACTATCTGGCCGAAACGCTGCACCTGCTGGGGCTGGATCTCTATCACGCCTTCATTGGTGCTTTCGCCATCCAGATTTTGCTGGCGGGGTGGGGCATGTACTGCTTTGCCCACGATCTCTTTGCGTCGCCATTCCCCTCACCAGAGACCGCCGACGGAGCCACAGAGACCAGGCATGTCACACTGCCTCAATGGGCTGCACTCGTTGCCGCCACCGCCTACCTCTATGGCCCCTATCTACTGACCAATGTCTACATACGTGGGGCCATTGCCGAAGCGGGTGCACAGGCGCTGTTGCCATGGATCTTTTGGGGCACACGGCGGCTCATTCGCGACCCAATGCCAGCGCGCTACTTCCTCTTTGTCGTTGCAACGCTCGGCACATTGGCGATCACGCACAACATCACGCTGCTCTTTTTACCCCCCGTGCTGCTGCTCTTTGCCTTGTTACACTGGCTCGCCAGCGATCAGCGCTGGCAGCGACTACCGTGGCTAATCGGTGCTTTCCTGGCTGCCATGGGGAGCAGCGCCTTCTTTTGGTTGCCACTGCTGCTGGAACGTCATGAACTGGCTGAAACCGCCTACCTCATCTCCCGTCGGGTCTGGTTGCCAGACAGTGTGTGGACGTGGCAGAATCTGCTGGATCATGGTCTCACCTATACCCACACCTTCGACCGTCCAATTAAGCTCGGCCTGGTCCAACTGCTGTTGGCGGGGGTGGGCTGGCTGGCCGCCCTTCGCTCTGTCCGACGGCGGGGCCAGCTGCGCGAATGGTCTTTCTGGCTGTTGGCAACGCTGGCCATTGGCGCGTTTATGGGGGCTTGGGCGTTGCCGCTTTGGCTCAGCAATGACATTCTGCCGGTGGCCCAGTTTACCTGGCGCCTGCTCTCGATTCTCTCGCTACCGCTGGCGCTCTTTGCGGGTGGTCTGATCTTGATTTGGCCACGGCGCTGGCTACGTTGGGTGGCAACCCTTGCTGCGTTGACCCTCATTATTGCCAGCCAGCGTCCCCAACTCGCCTGGATCGATCTTTACGCCGCCGAAGGCACCACGACATCGCGGCCAGTCTTTGCCCAGATCGAAATCGATAAAGGGGTGATTACCGGGGGGCACCGCAACAGCTCGATTCAGGAGTTCCGCCCCCGTTGGGCCGACACAGACTTGGTGCTCGATGAAGAGGTTGCGCCCCCCGCGGTGCAGCCCACCCTTACGGTTGCTGCTGCCAACGATTTTGACTTGGCTTTGACAGCCACGGCACCCGCGGCAACTTTCTTGCGGTTCGCCACCTTCTATTTTCCTGGCTGGGAAGTACGGCTCAATGGCATTGTGCAACCGAGTTATCCCAGCACCAACCTGGGTCTGCTGACGGTGGATCTGCCTGCGGGGACGCACGAGGTAACCGTGCAGTGGGTGGGAACAACGGTGCAACGGTTCGCTGCCTATCTCTCCTTGGCCACGCTGCTGGTGCTCGTGCTGATATGTGGATGGCAACGGCCGCTGCGCGCCCTGGTGCTGCTCCCGGCGCTGCTCCTCTTCGTTGGGACGGCAGCCAGCCAACGCACGCTCCCACTGCAACCGGTGATCGAGCCGCCGGAACCATTGACGACCGCAGCGCTACAGCTGCACGGTGTGCGCCTGACCGCGGGAGAACCGGGCTATCTACACATCCACGCCTATTGGCAGATCAGAGAGCGTCTGACTGCGCCGGTAACCATGCATTGGCAGCTCACCACCGCTGGTGGCGCTGTGATGAGCGCGGCGAGCAGCTACCCCTATTTCAATACAATCCACACTGAGAGCTGGGCACCTGGCATGCTGATGGATGATGCACAACGGTTGCCGTTGCCCGCAACAATGGCCCCTGGCCACTATCAACTTGCCCTGCAACTGCTGGCGCGGCAACCCGATGGCACCGACCAGCCAGTAACCGAGATGCAACCGGTGGCCCGCTATGAGTTAACCGCTTCGCCGCCACCCGCGCCCACGCCACAGCAGACGACTGATCTACGTTTTGGCAACAATATTCGGCTGGTGGGGTACAATCTGCATGCTGCGGGCCAATCACTCGCGGTGGATATGCCCGCGACACCCGTTGTGCCCGCGCCACCTGTCGTGCGCGCGGGTCAATATCTGCGCACGACGCTCTTCTGGCAAGCCGATGGGCGGATCGACCAAAACTATCACGCCTTTGTACATCTCACCGACCATCGGGGGCAACCACTGGCGCAGGAGGATCACCTACCGGGGCCACTCTTTCACGCGCCCCAGCTCTGGAACAGCTACCGCGCCCACACCGACAGCTATCTGTTGCGTATCCCTGCCGATGCCCCCAGCGGGCTCTACTGGCCTGGGGTGGGGGTCTATGACTTTGCCACGCTGGAACGGCTGCCGCTGCCCGGAAGTGATGCCGATCGCCACCTGCTGCCCCCACTGAAAGTCTGGGGAGAGGTTGTCGGCAAGCCCGCTCTGCGCAGTGGAGCCCGGTTTGGTGACATGGCAACGCTCCTGGGGTATACTGTGGGGCAAACAGACGGAGCCACGTTGTCGGCAGAGCAGGGTGATTCATTTACCTTGGCGCTCTATTGGAAAAGTGAACAGCGGACGGCAACGGACTACACCCGATTCATCCAGGTTTACCACCCCGACCTGGGCATGGCGGCTCAATTTGACAGCCTGCCGCAACAGGGTGCGAATCCAACCTGGGCTTGGGTCCCTGGCGAGGTCATTGCGGATCAGGCCACCTTGACTGTGCAACCGGCCGCGCAACCGGGCCAATACCCAATCTATGTTGGGTTTTACGATGCAGCCAATGGCACCCGCCTGCCCGTTCAGTTGGCCGATGACACACCTGTTCCCGAGGCGTGGGTAGCGGTGGGAATCCTTGAGATAGCGCAGGCAACTGGGGTGGAACAGATAGAAGAAGCGCAAGAGAAGTAAGCAGGAAAGATGGCTGATAACGAATCCCGTGTAACAGAGCACCATGTAACAGAGCACCATGTAACAGACCGGCGTGCCAACCGACAACAACATTGGTGGCAACTCTTTTTTGTAATAGGTACAATATTGGCTGGATTTGCGCTGCGTGCGTACCAGCTCGATGGACAAAGCTTGTGGAGTGACGAAGGGATCAGCCTCGTCCGCAGTCAGCGTCCGCTTTCCTTTATGCTGGAATCGATGCCCGTGGAGCAGATGCCCGGTTATTTTGTCATCCTGCACGGTTGGCTGCCGCTGGCCGGCACCACCGATTTTGCCATGCGTTTCCTTTCGCTCTGGCCCAGCGTGCTGACGATTGCGCTCCTCTACCGGTTGGGGCAGGATCTGGGTAGTCGCTGGCTGGGATTTTTGGCGGCGGTCTTGGTGGCCACCAACCCATTTCAGATCTGGTATGCACAGGAAGCGCGCACCTACAGTTGGCTTCTGCTGCTGGGGCTGCTCGCCAATTGGCTCTTTTGGCGTTTGCTGACGCAACGGTCGGTTGTGGGCGCGCGGGGCTGGCTCACCGTGATTGCCTATGGCACGGCCACGGCGGGCACCGTCTACCTGCATTATTATGGCGCGCTCGTGCCACTGGCCCATCTCTGCGTTGCGCTGGGCTGGCTGCTCTATCGACGTGATTGGGCTTTCTTTTGGCGCTGGGTTGGCGGTGGGTTGGTCAGCCTGTTGCTCTTTGCGCCGTGGGCACCGCGGACATTGGGCATCTTCACGTTTCCGGGCTGGCGAGAAGCGATCGACCCCTGGCAGATCCCCGGAGAGGTCCTGACACTCTACACGGTCGGCGAAACGTTGCCCGCGTCCTGGCAAGATTGGCTGCCCTGGCTCTATCTCGGTTTGTTGCTGCTGGGCTGCATTGGCTGGTGGCGCGTGGGGCGCAAAGCCTTCTTCTTTCTGTTGGCAGTTGTCTTTGTGCCGCTGGGCGTTACCTTTGGCGTTGCCCTGCAGACGCTCGACTATCACGAGCGCTACACAATGGTGGCAACGGCACCGCTCCTGTTGCTCGTCGCCGGCGGATTGGGTGGCTTCATGCGCCCCCACCGGTCAACTGCCCAACCGCAACGTTGGCGACAGTGGACGAGCCGCGGCATGGGCGTGGTTCTGCTGCTGCCGTTGTTGGCGGCCAACCGTGCCGCGCTCCACGAACAATACACCAACGATGCCTATCACAAGCCGGACTTTCGCGCGGCGGTCGAGATGATCGAACGCTTTGGTCAGCCTGGTGACGTCGTCATTCTGGATGGGCCGGACCCCAACCTGGTCTTTCTGCACTACTATCGCGCCCCCTATCCCATCCATGATATGCGTGACTATCTGGACGAGAGCCCCGAAGCGGTTGCCGCGGCCGTGGCCGCCAAGACAGCCGATGCCAAACGCGCCTGGGAAGTGTTGCTCTTTCACGAGCCGTGGGCCGTGCAACAGTGGCTGGGGCGCAACTATTGGACGGTCCCCACGCGCGATTACAACAGTATTCGCGTCACATTGTATGGATTGTCGGCAGATATCATGGTGACCACGGCAGCCGATCTGCAGGTGGGCGAGGCATTGCAGCTGGTGCAGAGCGCTCTTCCCGGTGCAGCGCTGCAACCGGGCGATCTGCTGCAGGTGACGACCACGTGGCAGGTGTTGCAACCGGCACCCGACTACAAGTTCAGTTTGCGGCTGTTGAATGGTGCCGGCGAGGCAATCGAGACGCAGGACTATGTTCCACAGAATTGGTTCTTCCCCACATCGCAGTGGCCCGTGGGTGAACAGACGAACGACCGCCGCGGCTTTCTGCTCGCCCACGACCTGGCGGCGGGGCACTATCAGGTGACGTTGCGTCTGTACGATCCAAACACCGGGGCCGTGGCCGAAACAGCCCAGGGACAGGACATTGCGCTGGGCACGGTTGAAGTGTTGCAGAGGGCTCCCTAACCATTATGTCTCGTTATCGCTCACCTGCCACCGAATCATCTGTCACTGAATCACCTGCCACTGAATCACCTGCCATCGGACAAAAGCTGGCCCATGGGCTGCACGCGCCGACGTGGCGCTGGCTGTGGCTCGCGCTGATTCTGATGGCCTTTGCACGGCTCTGCTGGCGGCTCGATGTCAATAACATGTGGTGGGACGAAAGCCTCAGCTTGCAACGGGCCGAAGCGGATTGGGCCACACTCATCCGTGGCACCCTTTCCATGTATGATGGCTTTAATGTGCTCCACACAACCGATCAACATCCTTTCTTTTCTTTTCTTATTCAGGGCATCCTGATGCGGTTGGCGGGCAACAGCGAGTTTGTTTTGCGCTATCCAGCGGCACTGGCGGCAACCTTGCTCGTACCCGTTGTGGGTGTGCTGGCACGTTACTTTGTGCGCAGCGCAGTGTTGCCACCGACAACGGCCTGGTGGGCGATGGGTTTTGCCGCGCTCCACCCATTCTATCTCTGGTTTGGCCAGGAAGCGCGCCCCTACGCGCTTTGGTCAACGCTTTCGTTGCTGGCGCTCTATTTACTTTTGCGCGCCACCGAGACCACGTTGAAACCGGGCTGGCTGGTGGGTTACGGGCTCGTCACGTTGCTGAGCCTTGCCACCCACTACTACGCAATCTTTTGGCTACCACTGCACGCGCTCCAATTCTATGGTTGGCTGGCCAAACGCAGCCGTTGGCTTGGTGCCACCATTGCCTTGGCACTCTTACTTTTGGGGGGGCTGGTTGGTAGCTATCTGGCCTGGCAGGTTCTGCGCCAGGGTGGTGGGGGGAATTTCCCCGAGATCACGCTGGACATTCTCATTCCGGATCTGGTCAATGCCTTTAGCCTGGGGCTCACTGTCACGCTCGATGATCTGGTTCATTGGCTGGGTTGGCTCTTTGGAGGGCTAGCACTCGTGGGGGGAGCATGGAGCATGCGCTCGCGCCAGAGCATTGGCGCGGGAGGATGGCTTCTGCCGCTGAGTCTGCTCGTTCCAGTGGTCATTATTCTGCTGGTCAGTTTCTATCAGTCCGCGTACATGAACGCACGCCACTTGAGTCTCCTCGGTGGGTCGATCATTGTACTCGTTGGTGGCGGATTGGCGCTCTTCTGGAAATTTCAGCGTTGGCCAACAGCCCTGCTGGCGCTGCTGTTGAGCGTTGGCTTGGGCTACAGCACCGTCAACTATTTTACCCAGCCTGCCTACGGCAAAGATGATTACAGTGCCATGGGACGCTATCTGGAAAAGAACCTGTTGCCCCACGATGTGCTCTTGATCAGCCCCCCCTTTTCGTGGCGCATCTTTCATTACTATCTGCCCGTGCAAAGTATTGAAATGGCCCGGGAACGGGGGCTGCCCGTGGCCCACTATGGCGTGCCGTTGTTAAACCAGCCGTGGCCCGCCAATGAACGCTTCTTTCGCGAGTTGCAGCAAAAGTACCGTCGCATCTGGTTGGCCCGGTCGGGCACGCATCCTTCACTCGACCCAGAGGGCAAAGTGGCCGATTGGCTGCGCAACAACAGCACCATGCGGTTGACCGAAGAGAAGTTCTTTAGCCCAACCTCCTTTCTCGATCTCGAACTCTTCCTGACCCAGCCGCCCATCTATGCAGGCATGGATCCACCGGCGCAACAGCCGATTGAAGTCGTTTATGGCGATCTCATTCGGCTGGCAGGTTATGATGTGGAAGCGCCCATCCGCACTGGCGGTCCCATTCCAATCACGCTGTATTGGCAAGTGCATGAAAAGCCAGCGGTGCGCTACAAATATATCCTGCAGCTACTGCGCGACGAAGGTGGCTCAGCCGACAGCGCATCAGGCATGGCAGAAACGGCCATGGCAGAAACGGTCATGGCACAAACGGTCATTGCCCAAACCGAGATTGAGCCATATAATGGCCAGATCCCAACGACTGTCTGGGATCCGGATAAAACGATTGTTGAGTACACGGCACTGCCACCCGTGGCGTTAGATCCGGAGCAGGCGGCGAACTATCGCCTGGCCCTGCAGCTCTATGCAGCCGAATCATTGGAAAAACTGGCGGTAACCACCGCGGCTGCGCCCGTGACCGTGATTGACGGGCAACAGGCACAGCTGCCCTTCCCGCTACCCAAATAACAGACCATGAATCCCAAGAGCCCGTCGCAATCAGCCACAGCAGCCCCACCACGGGCGCGCACCGTCATCACCCGCCGGGAATGGAATCTGTTGCTGGCCATTCTCGCGGGGTTTGCGGCGCTCGCCTTTTGGTATAGCATGGCGACACCACCTTTTGAAACACCCGACGAAGTGTATCACTATGCCTTTGTACGCCATGTGGCCGCGGGCAATGGCTTACCAGTTCAACAGGCAGCGGTCGAAGGTCCTTGGGAGCAAGAGGGAAGTCAGGCACCGCTCTACTATTTACTCGTTGGCGCGCTCACCAGCGGAATCGAGCAAGACGATTTTGCACAGCTGAGCGTACAGAATCCACGCGCCAACATTGGTAATCCCCTCTATCCCGGCAACAAAAATTTCATGCTCTACAGTGCCGCGGCACATCCACTGCAAGGCGCCAATCTGGCCCTGCACGTGGGACGTTGGGTCTCCCTCCTCTTGGGGCTGATCACGCTCTGCTGCACCTATTTCACCGCTCGGATCGCGTTTCCCATGGGCTGGCTCGCGCTTGCTGCCACGCTCTGGGTCGCGGCCATCCCCCAATTTGCCTTTATCAGCGCCTCTTGCTCCAACGACAGCCTGATCATTGCGACGAGCGCGGCAACGGTCTATTGGGTGGCACGGTTGGCCACGAAAGCACCCACCGCTGCCATCCCCCGGCGCGAGTGGGTGGTGCTGGGCATATTGTTGGGCCTCGCCGCGTTGAGCAAATTGCAAGGGTTGGGACTGATTGGGTTGGCGGGATTGGTGATTCTCTGGCTGGCCCGGCAACGGCGCGACTGGCGGCTGGTGCTCACGGCGCTGCTTCCGGTGGCGCTGCCGGCGCTGTTGCTCGCTGGCTGGTGGTATGGACGTAACCTTTGGCTCTATGGCGATCTCTTTGGGATCAGCCATCTGTTGGCCAACAACGGATTGCGTACCGAGGCGCTAACGCTGCGTGGGCTGTGGGGGGAATTGCGTGGGCTGCGCTATTCATTTTGGGGGCTCTTTGGCTGGTTCAACCTGCTGCTGCCCCACTGGATTTATTGGATTCTCGACACCATCACGGTGGCGGCGCTACTGGGATTATTGGCGCGACTGTTTGTGAGCCAACGGGACAACGGCCAACGTGCCAGCTCGATCATCCGTGGCATTGCATGGCTCTGGTTGCTGCTATCGCTGCTGCTGCTGGCCTATTGGATCAGCCAGGCGACGGGCAGTCAAGGGCGGTTGCTCTTTCCCGCGATTGGGGTTATCATTTTGTTGGGCATCGATGGATGGCAATTTTGGTTGGGCTGGCTACCGCCGCGGCTGCAACGGCTCGGTTGGCTCTTGCCACCTGGCCTATTGGTTGGCAGTTCGATCTTTGCGCTGACAATGATCTATCCCCAAGTCTATGCCGCGCCGCTGCCACTCGCCACAGTGCCCCCCACGGCGACAGCAGTGGAGATCACCTATCGGGGTCAGCCAGCGCCAACAGGTGTGGCAGCCCATGAGCCAGTGGACGCGAGAGTGAACGAGAGAGTGGATGAGCTGCGGGTGTTGGCATTGGATAGTCCGAGCGGCCGCTACCAACCGGGGCAAACCGTGCCCATTACGCTCTATCTACAAGCGCGGGAACCAGTTCGGAGCGATTACCAACTTTTCATTCAGCTGCTCAATGAAGAACGGGTCGAGATTGGCAATCTCACCAGCCATCCGGGGTGGGGTCGTCACCCGACGAGCCTGTGGCAGCCGGGTGCAATCTACGCGGACCCCTATCAAGTTCGGATCGAGCAGCCGATTGACAACCGCTCGCCACTCTTGGCCACGCTCTATGTGGGCTTTGTCAACCCGGCGACGGAAAAGAGCGGCCGCTTGCCCATTGCCGCGTATGATGGCACGGGCAATGTGATCAAGGAACCGTTTCTGGGCACGGTGGCGATCAGCCCCGCAACCCAACCAACCGTGACAGAGATTCGTCAGCAGAACCCGATGCTGGAATTTGTCGAGGTTGGCACACAGTTTGGTGGTCTGATCCAGCTCACCGCAGTGTTACTGCCGCCCGATCTCATGTCACCCGATCTCTCAACGGGGGACGGGACCATCCCGGTGCATCTGATCTGGGACGCGCTCGGCACGCCGGCGGGTGAATACACAATGTTTGTGCACTTCATCGACCGCAACGGCGAGCGGCTGACTGGTTTCGATCAGGCACCCGCGCCCCGCTTTCCCACCCAACATTGGCAGGCTGGCGATCGGATCGTGACGGAGCTTGCGCTGTCGCTGCCCATGGCTACCGCGCAGCAGACGTCGACGGCGTACACAGTCTGGGTGGGGCTCTATGCGGCCAACAGCGGGGGCGCGGATCGGCTGCCCGTTACCGACGCGGCAGGGCGAGTGGCTGGCGATGGCCAAGTGCTGGTGCAAGAGTAGCAAGAGCTGTGGCCTTCTCACGCCAAGCGCAGCCGCGCTAGATGACTGTTGCAGCTTACCAAGCCCCCTTTTTCAGAGATAGCTATCACAGTTGCATTCAGCGTCTTTGCCCATTTGCAGGAAACAAGTCGTAGAGGTCTCCCCGTCGGGAGTTGTTCGTGCCTAATCGAGAAAAAAGATAGACATTGCACCTTGCGGCGTGAGCATTCTCTCTGCGCACTTCCAGCGGTAGAGAACGCTGATTCCTCCATTGTGCAACGTTACCATGATTTGTCGATGGGAACCTATCCTGACATTCGGTTGTGGTGCGTAGATCACCTCGAGCCGGTTACGTCGACACAAAGAGTGTCAGGACAGACATTACATGCACGACAATCATGGGTTGCTTGCCCATGAACAACGCTCCCGACAGATCTAACAAATTGCAGGACAAAACAAAAGAGGAACACCTGATGAAGATTACGGATATTACTGTCACATCATTTCGCTATACCTCGAATACCGTGCGTGACTCTGAGGGGCACGGACATCCCGGGCCGGAACATGAAGCGCGGTCGTCGATGCTTACCATTCACACGGATGAAGGCGTCAGCGGCTACTCGTTTGGTCCCATGCCCAAGGGTACACTTGAGGGTTCGATCAAGCCGCTGCTCCTTGGCCAAGATCCCAACTACCGCGAAAAGATTTGGCATGCCATGAAGGAGCGGCAGCGGCTCAACCTGGCGACGCTCAACGACAAACACATGAACACTATCGATCTAGCGCTGTGGGATCTCGCGGGGCGCGCGGTGGGGTTGCCCGTGCATAAATTGATCGGGGCAACGCGCGACAAGGTTCCCGCCTATGCCAGCACCATGTGTGGCGACGATCTGGAAAATGGGTTGGCCACGCCAGAAGATTACGCCCGCTTTGCCGAATGGGCGGTGAAGGAGCGTGGTTACCCCGCCTATAAACTGCACACCTGGCAGCCACCCTATGATGGCGCGCCGAGTGCCAAACGGGACATTGAAGCGTGTGCCGCGGTGCGCGAAGCCGTTGGCCCCGACGTGCCGCTGATGCTCGATCCCTTCCACTATTACAGCCGCGAAGAAGCATTTTATCTGGCGCGCGAGTTGGAGAAGCTCGATTACTACTGGATGGAAGAACCAATGGACGAGCACAGCATGTCCTCCTATGTCTGGCTCTGCGAGAACACACTGCTCCCGATCTGTGGACCAGAGACAGCAGAAGGCAAGATGTTTACCCGTGCCGAGTGGATCAAAGCTGGTGCTTGTGATCTGGTACGTGGCGGTGTGGGCGATTTGGGTGGCATCACGCCGCTGCTCAAGGTGGCACACCTGGCCGAGGCGTTTGGCATGCGCATGGAAGTGCACGGCGGCGGGCCAGGCAATCTGCACGTCCTTTGCACCATGGCATTCCCCGGCGAATTCTACGAGCGCGGCTTGCTGCACCCCTTCATCGATCATGACCAGCCCAAGCCCTGGCTGCACAAGCTCGACGATCCCATGGATGACGAAGGCTTTGTCCATGTTTCGCAGGATCCGGGTTTGGGACAGGCGATCAACTTCGACTACATTGAAGAGAATACGGTTGAGAGTTACTGATCAACCCGGCGTGGGTCTGATTGTACTGAGTATCCTGTAACCGCAGTTTTGAATAGTGTGGGGGGATTCCCATATGGTTGCCCAAGGCACCGGAATGGGAATCCCCCCGCCATCTTGAGCCGCTAACGTTCTAACTCATGTTGCTACCTACTATCTCTACACGCGAGCGGTTGCTCACAAAAATAGCCTCTACCACGCGCCCATGGGGCGGTTGGCTTGAAAACGGTAGATTTTTTGCCGGTCTACCCAAACAACAATAGTACCGTTTTCAAACAGCGCTTGTGATAGAAGGCAACCGGGGAGCAATGCAGGTTATTACCAGACAATCAGGTTGTTACCAGGCGAGCAGGTTGTTACCAGGCGAGCAGAAAGAAAGAGAGCTCATGATCGATACACGTGTGGTTTATCTCGAACCGGATAAATTGACAATTGAAACAATGACGCTGCCCCCGCTCAAGCCCAATCAGGTGTTGATCAAAACGCACCAGGCTTCGGTCTGCGGCTCCGAGCGTTATTTTTACCGCGGCATCAACGTGCGCCCGGAGGATGAAGCCAAGGGCGGATCCGAAGTGCAGTTGGGCGAACACAACCAGGATCACGCCCATGCCTACCCCATGGGACCGCTCGGCCACGAGGGCGGTGGGACCATTGTCGAAGTGGGCAGCGGGGTCACCGAATACATTGGCGGTGGCAAAGTGAGCGTGGGTGACCAGGTGGGCAGTCTCATCTACCCCACCTACAGCGACTACTGGGCCACCGACATCTTGCATGTTCAACCCATTCCCGCAGGGGTTCCGATGGAGGTTGGCTGTCTCTACGAGCCGCTGGGCTGTGCCGCCTGGGCTGCGTTGCATATGGGTGTCAAGCTCGGTGATGTGGTTGCCGTCAATGGCGTTGGCTTTGCGGGCAACATCATGTTGCAGGGCGCGGTAAAATCGGGTGCATCGCAGGTGATTGCGATTGACGTTGTACCCGCCAAGCTAGAAGTGGCCAAGAAGCTGGGAGCCACTCACATCATCAACGCCAACGCGGTCGATCCGGTGGCCGCGGTGGAGGAGCTGACCAAGGGCGAAGGCGTAGATGTGGCAGTCGAGGCGATTGGGGGCAACGGTGTGGGGTTGGTGCAGGCACTGGGCATGGTCGGCCACAATGGCACGCTGGCGCTCTACGGCGATAACTATGCCCCGATCAAAGAGTTCTGCTTTCACCGCTTCCACGAAGATGGACTGGATGTGCGCAATCTCAACGCAGTGCACTACACCAAATTGCGGTCAATCGAACACATGCGCGAAGCCTACCGGGTCGTGCAGCGTGGCATCTTTGATCTCGACATCATCTTTGAAAATTCGGTGACCTATCGATTGGATGAACTGCCGCAAGTCTTTGCCGACGAGACCCGAAATCTGGAGCAGCAGGGCTCATTGAAAACGTTGATTCTACCGTGAAATGCCATTCAACCAATCCTTGATAAGGGTAGCCGCTTACGATCACCGACCGAGGAATTCATGACCACTACCGCCACACTTGCTTACATTGACGCCGCCCAATCGATAGTCGCGCGCATCCGCGCCACGCAACTTGATCAGATTGAAGCTGCCGCCCAGATTTGCACCGACTCGATTGCCAACGAGGCACTCGTCCATCTCTTTGGCACGGGCCACTCCCGCATGTTTGTGGAGGAGATGTTTCCACGCCACGGTAGTTTTCCCGGCTTTCATTCGATGGTGGAGCTGTCGCTGACCTATCACAACCAGGTGGTTGGCTCCAACGGCCAACGACAAGCGATGTTTCTGGAAAAGGTGGAAGGGTTGGGCAAGGTCATCATGCGCAACTTTGTCATGGCACCGCCCGACAGCATGATGATCTTTTCCAACAGTGGGGTCAATGAGGTGGTGGTGGAGATGGCGCTGGAAGCCAAGGCCCGTGATCTGCCAGTAATTGCCGTTGTGTCGCTCGAGCACTGCCTCGCCTCCAAGCCGCGCCATTCTTGTGGCCAGCGACTGCCCGATCTGGCTGACGTGACCATTGACACCTGTGTCCCGGCGGGGGATGCCATGGTGACCATCGATGGTCTGGCCGATCCCGTTGGCCCCGGCTCGACCATTGGCGCGGCGACCATTACCAATGCGCTCAAGTGCAGCATTGCCGAAAAGTTGACCGCGCTTGGTAAGCCGCCCCGTGTCCTCAGCAGCAGCTATTTTCTCGGCGCCGAAGCCGCTGCCCAGCGCTTCGATGATTGCTACGACGAATACCGGTCCCGGGTGAAACGCGTCTACGGGGAATAATTGCCAACGAGGCGTGATTGGAGAGCCCATCCTGAAGCTCGGTTGTGGTGCCTGAACCACCTCCAGCCAACTACATTGACGCAGAGAATTTCAGGATAGATACTGATTCTTGATGTAATGAGTTTCTGACGTAATGGCGGTGGCAGGCACGCGGGTACCGCCATGCTATCCCCGCTCGATGAAGCGACAGAGCCGTTCCATGGCCGGTTCCAGGATCGAGAGATCCGAGGCTGTGCAGATGCGAATGGCCCCTTCTCCCCCGGCGCCAAAGGCAACCCCTGGCGCCACCGATACGTGGGTCTCTTGCAACAGACGCAGACAAAAGTCGAACGAATCGTCCACGCCCGCGATATGTGGAAAGAGGTAGAACGCGCCCTCTGGCTTAGGGACGGTCACACCTTTGGTGGCAGCGAGTGCAGCGTGGCAGAAGCTCATGCGCTCGTGAAACAGCTCTGTGCGCGCGGCGATCTCATCTTCCCCCGCGGCCAATGCCACCAATCCGGCCCGCTGCACAAAAGTGGCCGCGTGCGAGACGATGAATTCGTTGAGTGGTCCCGCTTTGGCCACCAATTCGCGCGGGGCAACAAACCAACCCAGACGCCAGCCGGTCATACAATAGCTTTTGGAAAAGGATTGAACGGCCATCACTGCATCCTCGCGGGTGCAGAGACGCAGGATCGAAGGAGCCACCGCGTTGGGTTCGCCATAATAGATGCGCTCGTATACTTCATCCGCCAGCAGCCACAGCCGATGGCGGCGGGCAAAGGCAAGCAACTGTTGCTGTTCGGCAACCGTGGCCACCCATCCCAGGGGATTGGAAGGCGAGGTGTAGAGCAAAAGCTTGGTCTTTGGCGTGATCGCTGCTTCCAGCGCGGCAAAGTCCACGGCGAACCGTTCGTTGTGCAGGCGCAGGGGAATCTCTTTGGGTGTGGCTCCATAGAGCCGCACGATCTCAGAGCCATTGGGCCAATTGGGAGCCAAAATCAAAGCCTCGTCGCCAGGGTTCAGGGCACAGCGAATGGTGAGATTGAGCGCCTGGGTTCCCGATGCAGTGACCACGATCTCGTGCGCGGGATCCAGTGCGACCCCGTGTAGCTCGTTGTACTTCTCGGCAATGGCTACACGCAGCGCTGGCAACCCCGCATTTTCCGAATAGAAGGTCCAGCCATCATTGATTGCCTGGCTGGCAGCATCCTTAATGATTTGCGGAGTGGGCATGTTGGATTCGCCAAAATGTAGCGCATAGACATGATCCATGGTAAATGCGATGTTGGCAAGTTCACGGATGCGGGAGGGCTGGATCTGGTTGAGTGACGAGGCAACGGGAATAGACGTGTGCATGGAATGGTTCGACTGTCTCTGTTGAGCGTGGGGCAACTGTTGGATCAAAGCCGACATCAGTAAGTTACATCAATGAGTTTCATCAGTGAGTTTCATTGGGGCTGCAACGACCGCAATCGCTCACGTTGCAGCGGCCGCTCCGATTGTCGTCGGTGTAGTTGGTTGCGCATGAATGAAATCGCAGTATACTGCATGGCCGCTGCAACTGGAAATCAACGTCATCTTCTTTGGCTTTTCAAGGGGATTAGAGACCGTGGAGTGGTGGGGGAACAGAGACGATTTACGCGGCGAGAACAGATGCCCAAAGTGCATCAACCGGTAAGAGGATTGCGTTCAACCAAAATGAGTGCTCTTGGCAACCGGTACTGTTCTCCTTTGTGCACAGTACCGGTTTTGGCCAACAACATGACAGTTGAGCGAGTTGCAAAAGAGAAGGCCAGAGACTCATGCCATTGATAACGTGGACTGTGGCAGGTCTGATTGCGAGCCTTCTGCTTGAGAATGTTCTGATGGTGCGGCAGCAACCTTGCTGCGGGCACGTTTGAGCAGCTGCTGCCGCACCGCTCGCAGCAGTTCCTCTAGCTCAAAGGGTTTTTGCAGAAAGGCTACTTGTGTCGTCTGCTTCAGGTAGCGGATGACTTCGTGCTCATCGTAGCCCGAAAGGAAGATGATGTGCAGCTCTGGTTGCATTGCCCAAAGCCGCCGGGCCACTTCTTCGCCATTCAGATCAGGCATGGATAGATCCAGCAACACGAGATCAATGGCCTCC
Source organism: Caldilineaceae bacterium (assembly GCA_965228585.1). Taxonomy (GTDB): domain Bacteria; phylum Chloroflexota; class Anaerolineae; order Caldilineales; family Caldilineaceae; genus JAHBVH01. The sequence continues at coordinate 302,868 of CBDDHX010000001.1, read as the reverse complement.
AAATGTTGTTCGAAAGTGCGGATACCAGCTGTACCGCTCGCTGCACCAATTGCCTGCACCCCTTCCGTTTCCAAAATTTCAGCTGTCACCTGCCGCACGTCATCTTCATCATCAATCAACAATACGAATTTGCCTTCTAACGTAATGAAATCCTGAGTCATATCATTCTCCTGTTCCAACTCATTTATCTGTTCGGTGACGGGGAAAAGAACTTGAAAAGTTGTCCCACGCCCAGGTTCGCTCATTACGTGAATATCGCCACCGTGTGAACGGACGATGCCAATGACGCTTGCCAAGCCGAGACCACGGCCAGTAAATTTGGTCGTAAAAAAGGGATCAAAAATTTTACTCAGCGTTGCCTTGTCCATGCCACAACCAGTGTCGGCAACTTGCAAACGGATGTAGTCACCGGGTCTAAGCGCGGCACCGGACCATTTCCAGTGAGCAAATTCACCGGTGCTGATCTCGTCGGCGGTAAGCGGAGACAATGTTGTTGAGACCGAGATTGTCCCCGCGGCATCGGCAATGGCATCGGCAGCGTTGAGAATGAGATTCATCAACAGTTGCTGAATCTGCCCCAAGTCCCCGGTGGTCGGTGGTAGGTTCGGCAGTAGATCGCTCTGTAGCTTGATGTGCTTGGGGATGGACGCTGAAAAGAATTGAATGTTCTCTTCAATCAGGTGGTTCAAGTCAAGTTGTGTGAATTTGAAGGTCGTCTGCCCAACATAGTTGAGCATCTGTCGGGTCAATTCGGTGGCCCGTTGGCTGGCAAACAAAATATTCTGGATATGGTTGCGCACGGCATCTTGCTCGGTGGGCAATTTCTCCATGGCAAGCGATGCTTGGCCAATCATGGCAGTGAGCAGGTTGTTAAAATCATGGGCAACACCCCCAGCCATGAGACCGAGACTTTCAACCTTCTGCGCATGCAACATTGCCATTTCGGTCTGCTTTTGCTCGCTGATGTCAGTCGAGATCAAAATGAGAGAGGTGATCTCACCCGCTTCACAGATGGGCCCCAAGCGATTGACGCGCCAGTAGTGCTCTTCCCCCAGCCGCTCCTCGCTCTGATAGCTGACAGTTTGGCCGGTTGTTAACACCTCTTCCACCGCCTGGGCCAAAATCTGCTGATGGTGCTCGTCATTGTGAATGGCGGTGACCGGTTGTTGGATCAACTGTTCGGGAAGGTGGCCATTGATGGCACGGTTGGCAAAATTAATCATCCCATCGCTGGTCAGCGTCACAATAAGTTCGGGCGCATTCTGCACCAACGAACGCCAGTTGGCCTCAGAATAGCGCAAAGCATCCATGAGTCGTTGACGCTCGTTGATCTCATCCTGCAAGCGTTGATTCGAGGTACGCAATTCCTGCGTGCGGATATCGACCCGTGCTTCCAACTCGTCGCGGGCCTGTTGTAACTCGGTACGGCTCAGCTCCAGCTGTTGATTGCTGCGGCGCAACGCCTGGAGCGAATGCTCTGCTTCGGTTGCCTTGGCTTCCGCCTTGTTGATGGTCGCCTGCAACAGCAGCGTACTGAGCAGAATGGAGATTCCAAGCAGCAGGGCATCGATCAGCTGTGGCTTTGGCGTGACGTTGGGCGACAGCATCTGGACACTCTCCAGCCAAAATAGCACCATGCTGCAACTCAGGCAGAGCAGGGCGAAGTAGCGCATGGCGCGACGCCCCAACAGCAGACCTGTCAGCGGGATCAGGATGAAATAGACCCAAATGTCAGGACTGCGAATGCTTTGGTAGACGAAAAAATTGAGGTAAGTGGGAACCAGAAATAACGTCGTCAGGGTAAGCAAGATCGCCATCTGGAGCCTACCGTGATGCATCAGGAGCCAGATAGTGCCCAGAATTGCAGCAAACAGGCTGAGGATAGTGGGTGACAGGGTGGCAACTTTGATGCCAGCCCAACTCACGGCAGGTACCACGAGGAAATAAAGCGTTAGCAGGGAAAACGCAAAGATCAGAAAGGTATTTAACCAACGCGCCGAACGGGTCTGCTCAGGATCAGAAAATGTAGGCGGTATAAACATCTTCCCCATCACACTTCGCATGATATATCCTATGCAGCAGCCTCAACGTTTTCAACTAACATAAGCTCTGTCTGAAAACGGTGGTACCGCTTCTTTGGTAGATCACGAAAAATCTACCGTTTTCAAGCCAACCGCCCTATAATTCAGTCAGAAATTTCAGTCAGATTTTCGTACAGAGTCTCAGATTGCGCCTCATCGCGTGAAAGTCCAAGGCAAGTTATCGATCAGCAGCGCGTGTAGCGCACAACTTTGAATCAAGGATGTTTCGAACCACGAATGTTTCGAATCACGAATATTTCAAACCACGAATGTTTCGAACCGCGAATGTTTCGAACCACGAATGTCACACCCGTACAATAATGATACTGCTCATGACCGCTGCCCGTATCGGACCTTTGACGTAAATCCAAGGCAAAAAGTACTGCTCTCCCTGTGGCGAGCAGAGGCAGAACCCGGCACCCGTGAGAGTTTGACGCATGTTCACCGTGGTGGTATCCTCCAAAGATGCTTGGCGACTGGCACCCAAGATGAATTGCGAACGTTGCCACATCAACATATTCAGTCCATATGGTAGCGTCAAAATATCAGCGTCAAAGTCATGTCAAAATTAGGTTAAATTTACGTCAAGCCACGACTGAGATGCCCCTGACAGAGGGCGTTCTGGACAGCAGCCTTCAGATGATCACACAGATGATTGATGCAGGTGATCGTAGAATATTCGGACAGAGAGTTTTGCGCTTGTACCATCTATGAAACAATTACGGTCAACTTCCCTCCTCTTGCCTCTTATCACGGCTGTACTCTTTCTCCTGCTGACATGGCCCGTTTGGCAGTGGCTTTGGCATGAATGGATGAGCAACGACTATTACAGCCATGGTGTCCTGATCCCGATTGTTGCCGTTTTTTTGGCAATTCAGCGGGTTCGGCTCCAACGCACCCAGCAGGTGGATTCGCCCGAGCCACCAAATGGATTGGCCACAGCGGTGAAATGGCTGTGGTTGGGCGGCAGCTTGCTCCTCTATCTCTTTTTCCTGAATGGCAAGGCTTACTATCTGGCTGCATTTGCCATGGTGGCACTGCTGGCAGCGCTCGTCTGGGTAATCGATGGCCCCCGCCGGCTGCGGCAATGGCTCTTTCCCATTGCCTATCTCATGCTCATGATCCCTTTACCCTTTGTGGAACACGCCACCTACCCCCTGGCCATTTTCGCCGGGCTGTGTGGTGGTGGACTGGTGCAGCTGCTGGGGATGAATCTTTCGATTGTGGGGAATGCCATTACGCTGCCCAATGCCGATCTGGTCATTGGTGCCCAATGCAGTGGGATCAACTCGCTCATTGCGTTGACGGCGCTCATGATTCTGGCGGCCTATCTGCTGGATGGGGCGCTCTGGGGTCGAATTCTGCTGGTTCTACTGGCCATTCCGCTCGCTATTTTTGGCAATGTACTGCGCATTGCCTCCCTGCTATTTGTCGCAAAGTCATATGGTGTAGAAGCAGCGTTTGTTTTCTATCACGATTATTCGGGAATCATTCTGTTCATTGCAATCCTCCTGCTCATGTACCCATTGACCCGGTTGCTCCAGATCAACAAATTGCGACTCGATGTGATCTAAAGAGCCTGCACGGCATTGCTCTTGCAGCAACTTTGTGCCATCGAAGTCACGTGCGCAGGCGTGAATACCATAGAATGTACACAGATTCATGACGACTGACGAGAGACCGCTACCCACCAAAAGAAGTGCAGTGCCCAAAGAACAACTCCTGCTCGTGGGCCTCTTGCTGCTGGCAGTCGCTTTTTTATATGTTTCCCAGGTGCGCTCGCTGCTGTTGGCGACACCGGCAGCGGCGTCGGAAGAGTGGGTCTACGTGGCGGATCTTGATTTTTGGCAGCGGACGGAGCGTGAAGTACAGGTGAGAACGGAGGTCCATTTTGATCTGGATCACGATCTCGAGCAGGTGCCGTTGACCGTTGGCAAATGGCAGGGTAAAGATGTGCCTGAAACCAACCAGGAAGTGATGATTCTGCTGGAGCCAGAGCAATATATTCAACGCTTGTACCAACGGGAAAGCGGTGAGTATCTGTGGCTCAGCCTGATCGGTGGCCGCAGCTCGCGCCCCTTTCATGCGCCAGATATCTGTTACGATGCGGATGGCTGGCAATACAACCTTGGCTCGCACGCGGTCGCACTCGACGGCGGTGGCGAGCTTTACGGGCTCTGGTTGGAAGCGGATAAAGAGCAGGGCGCCGCGGCGGATCCGCTCGAACACATTGTTTTCTACTTCTATCTTTTTCCCAATGCCGAACGTCAGCTCCACGACGGCATCGTGCTCTTCAAGTTAACATCTGCCCGCCATGGCAGTGTGGAAGAGACGCTGGAATTGCACGCTGATTTTATTCGGGAGCTCTTCTTTGACATCTCAGCAACGTAGTCGGATAACCCGCAACGGCACGGTGCCATGCGAACGGTAACAAAATAGTTCGACGTAACGGCGAGCTGAGCTTGTCAGAGCCACACATTGGCCCGATTTACCGCAGTAATTACAGAACATTCATAATTCATAGCCGCACCGCCGACATCCATATACGTGCGCCAACTTTCCCAACCCACCCAATCATGCATCGACCAGCCTCACTCCTTACAGCCATCAGTTCAACCAGACTCGCAGCGACAAAGATGCTCGTGGGCTGTTGCCTGCTCTTGCTGTCAGCCTGTGCCACAGCTCCTGCACCCGAACCGACGGCACCGGTTGTGCACGGCTCCTGCACCCTAGCCACCACAGATCAACAGGATGAGACAGCCATTCGTGCGCTACTTGCCGCGGAAGGAGAATATGTGGTGCAGCAAGCCATTCAACCGTTGATGCAGCTGTGGAATAGCGGGGCATCGATTGTGGATGCCAAAAACACGCCCACCAATGCGGACGATGACCAACAGTGGCTCGACAAAGATGCCATTCGCCATCGCTATGTGCGTATTGTCTTTCCCGGCGCGCCGGCAGTGGCAAGCCCAAAGGATCTGATCATTGCCATCGAGGATGCACGGGCCGTGGTGACGGCAACCACGCAGATCGGCACCGAAGTTTCGCCAGCCGGTGATCGATGGCAGCTCTCCAAAACAGGCGGCTGTTGGGGCATTGACAATCTCACCTATAATTTGGAGGCTCATGGAGCAGAGCAGTGATCTGTTGCCTTCCAACAGTGCAAAGGGCCGCCAACAGCATGCATTTGGGCCATGTGCATTTCTGGCAGCACAACCCCAGCATCTTTGCACCAGCCGTTGTTGCATTGCACTGCCCGCGGCAAATGTCCGCAAGATCAGCAAGTAAGGCTCTGCTGTGTCAGCCAACCCTGATTTACTAACGTTGTTGCCCTTGTTTCTGGCCTTTGTGCTTTCGCTGCTGACACTGGCTTGGCTCAGCCGCAAGCTGAGTTGGCAGATCCAGACGGTTCTCGTCCTACTCACCCGCAATGCAGATCTGACGATTGTGTTGCTCTTCCTGCTCCTGTTGCCCGGTGTTCTCATTCACGAAGCAGCCCATTGGCTGGCCGCGCGTGCCCTGGGCCTAAAGACGAGTAAGTTTCGGGTTTGGCCCAAAAAACAGGGGAAACACATTGGCCTTGGCAGCGTGAGTGTTCAGCGGGGCAATCTCTGGCAAGATACGCTTGTTGGCATGGCACCGCTACTCTTTGGTTCAGCGCTGTTGGCCCTCATTGCCGAATACATCTTCAATGCCCCGCGACTCTCCACCGCGCTCGGCAATCAACAGTGGGTGGAAGGCTGGCGTGCTTTCTATCAAGCGCTGCAAGAGCCAGATGGTGTGCTCTGGGCCTATCTACTCTTTGCCATTGGCAATGCCATGATGCCCAGCGCCAGTGATCGCGAGCCCGTGCAGCCACTCTTGATCTACAGCGCCATCGCGTTGACGCTCTATGGCGTGTTGGGTCTGCCAATGGCCCCGGTGACCACGCTGCTCAACTGGCTTGCCCCCATTCTGCAAAATCTCACCAACGCATTTCTCTTTACCGCGCTGCTAGATGGCCTCATTGCCATTGTGCTCTATCTGCTGATCCAGCTCATTGCCCCCAAAACAGCATAGCCGATTCACCACCACCACACCAGCGTGCGTTGCACAGTTGCAAACAAATAGCTTCGCCCCTGGTCATGCCACCTGTCCCAATAAAAAAGCAGAGAAGACGTGAGGTCTTCTCTGCTCCGATCGTCATGCCAATCAGTTGTGTGGTGCGTTAGCCCATGTGTGGTTGCAGGCGCGCCACCAGCTGTGGTTTGGGCTGATAACCAACAATGCGCTCGACCGGCTCACCATTCTTGAAGAGCAACAGCGTGGGGATGCTCATCACGCCAAAGGCCATGGCTGTGTCTTGATTTTCATCAATATCCAGCTTGCCAATCACAATGTCATCACCCATCTCCTGGGCAATCTCATCCAGCACCGGGGCAATCATCTTACAAGGCCCACACCATTCGGCCCAGAAGTCCACCAAAACGGGCTTGTCAGCATTGACAACCATCTCTTCAAATGTACCATCAGTCACTTTTACTGGGGCAGACATATTGTCTCTCCTTTTGTTTATCTGTTCAACTAACTATCTGATATGATATCCACTGCACAAGATTTGTATGTCAGCTACACCGTATTTGTACAATATCACCCGATTTGTACACGGCCACATGGCAAGCAATTCCGTTACAGAGCATACAGTCCAAAACAACAGGCCACTGTAAGATCGAATCGCCAACGGGTTGCGCATACAAGTGCTGCTTGAATACTTTAGTTTTACCGCAGAAATTACCAAATGGCGGTAATTCCCACTACAAAAAACATAGTACCCCCGACCAAACGCTTTTGTCAAGCTGCACGAGGGCCAAAATTTTTCGACTTCACCGCGGGAGGCACCATGTGGATATCAGAACGCACGGGAGGTGTGAGCATTGTCGGCATTGGGCAACTGCCGGTGGTCAAAGCCAACCCACAACCGCTCAAGGCCATTGGCGCCGAAGCCGTACGCCGCGCGTTGGCCGATGCCCAGATCGATCGGGTAGACGCGCTCTTTGTGGGCAACATGCTGGCCGACGAGTTGCAAGGTCAAAAGCACATTGCCACGCTCATTGCCAGCGCGGCGGGTTTGCGGGGCGCGGAAGCATTGCAGGTTCGGGCCGCAACAGCCACTGGGGCGGCGGCGCTGCGCATGGCCTATTTTGCGGTTGCCAGTGGCGAAGCACGTACGGCCATCGCCCTGGGCGTGGAACAGATGAGCACCGATCGCGAGCAGGTGGTGCCGGTGCTTGCCAAAGCGCTCGATGCCGAGCTAGAAGTGCCACGGGGTGCCACGCTACTCAACCAAAATGCATGGTTGATGCAAAGGTATCTGGAGCGACATCAGCTATCCATTGACTGCTTCAACAACTTTGCCGTCAACGCGCATCAAAATGCCCGCCACAACCCCAATGCGCTCTTCCAACAGAAGCTGGTTACGCAGGAGAGCGTGGCCACTTCCCCCATTGTCTCCCCACCGCTGCGCCTCTATGACGCCGCGCCCATCTGTGATGGTGCGGCCGCGGTGGTGCTGACGCGTGCCAACGAAGAGCGGGCCTTTACCGACATGCCCGTGCGCATCCTCAGCTCCAGCGTCGCCACCGACTGGTTTCGCATCGAACAGCGCGATGACCCGCTGCAACTCTACGCCGCGGCCAAATCGGCACACGATGCTTTTCGCAAAGCCAATATTCACCGCAATGACATCAACTTCTTTGAAGTGCACGATGCCTTTAGCATCATGGCGTGCCTGCTGTTAGAGGCAGTGGGCTATGCCGAGGCAGGCACTGGCTGGCAACTTGCAGCGGATGGCGTTATAGCGCTCGACGGTCAGCTTCCAATCAGCACAATGGGTGGGCTCAAAGCACGTGGCCATCCCATCGGTGCATCGGCCATCTATCAAACCTGTGAGATTGTGTTGCAGCTGACCGGGCGCGCGGGAGAAAATCAGCTACCACGGGCCAACCACGCCCTGTTACAGAGCGTTGGCGGTGCGGGCAGCACGGTGCTCACCCACATCTTTGGGACCTGACCTGAGTGCAACCCGCGGGCCAGCGGGTGGGCCAGACAGTGGCAGGCTACCGTGGTAGGCTACAGTGGTAGGCTACAGTGGTAGATTACAGTGCCAGCACCTGTTCCCAAATGGCGGGATCAACGGGAATTCCCATGGCTAGATTTTCCCGTCGTGTCTGCAAGGCGCGCTCACCGGGATACAGAATCGTCCCATCTGGCACGGGGGTTGCGCCATGCAGATCCGCGATCACTTCGTCCACGGCTTGGCTGATCAGCGCCGGTGCATTGCTTTTGGCCAGATCAAAGGCCAGGTAGACCTGTGAGACTCCATATTCCGTCACCTGTTGCCCAATTTGGTGCGTTGCCTGTCCACCCGCCAACAATGCAGCAATCAGATCCAACAGCAGCGCCAACCCCGATCCTTTCCAATAGCCAACGGGCAGCGCGCGGTCGGCTTCAATGATGGCGGCGGGGTCGGTGGTTAGCCGACCACTCTTGTCAAAGCCACCGGGCAGTGGCAGTGCTTCGCCCGATCGCGCCGCGCCCTCCATGCGCCCAAACGAAAATTGACTCAACGCCATGTCCAGCACCACGGGCCCCTGTTGGCGTGGCACAGCGAGCACCAGCGGATTGTTCCCCACGCGCGCATTGACTGCGCCCCAGGGCGGGACGTTGGGCTTGGTGTTGGTCCACGCGATCATGGCGTAGCCAGCCGTCGCGGCCTGCCAGCCAAAGTAGCCACCGCGCATCCAATGGTTGGTGTTGCGCAGCCCCACACAGCCCACCCCATGCTCTTTTGCCAGAGCCATGGCGCGTTGGCTGACTGCATCTGCGTTGAGTGGGCCGGGACCCAGGTTCCCATCCCACTGCTCCCATGCGCCAAAGCTGGCAACTTGTTCCGGCACAGCGGTCGGCTTCACATAACCTTTGTGAATAAAGTCAATAAAGGCTGGGAAGCGATTGAGGCCATGCGATGCCACGCCAACCAATGAATTTTCGGCAAAGATCGCGGCACAGTGTTCGGCTCTTTCTGGCGTGAACTCATGTGCTCGCAACACGCGTGCCATCTCGCGTTCCATCGTCTCCAGCGTAACCCGCATTTGCTTCTCCTTCGGTGCTGTTGCTTTGGTTTGAATGGGTCGATTGTAGCCGCCAGGTATTGTAGCAGATCGAACTGAAAAAACAACCGCCAGCCCAGGGCTGACGGTCGTCTCTATCAGAAAGCTCATGTTGCCACTGTTTATGCTTCCATTGCTTCAACAGCGGTGAAGCTGATCTCGTCGCCAATCAGATCCACAAGCAGATGTTCACCATTGTAGATTTTGCCTTCCAGAATCTGCACGGCCAGCGGATCGGCAATCCGATGCTGGATCACCCGTTTGAGTGGACGGGCACCAAAGGCCGGATCATACCCTTCCTGCACAAGCAGATCCTTGACCGCGCTGGTCAGTTCGATCGTAATGTTGCGTTCCTTCAACAACTTGCGCAAATGACCGAGCTGAATCTCGATGATCTCCTTCAACTGCTCTTGGCGCAGCGCGTGGAAAACCACGATTTCGTCGAGGCGGTTGAGGAATTCCGGGCGGAACTGTTCGCGCAAGACTTGACGCACCCGCCGTTCAACTTCTGCATCGACGGCAGCACCGGTGCGATCCTCGGCCTGACGCTCTTCCACTGCATCCAGGATGTATTGACTGCCCAGGTTACTCGTCATGATGATCACCGTGTTGCGGAAATCAACAGTCCGGCCCTGGCCATCGGTCAGGCGTCCGTCATCGAGCACCTGCAACAGCACGTTGAACACCTCGGGGTGGGCCTTTTCGATCTCATCGAAGAGCACCACCGAATAGGGGCGCCGGCGCACGGCCTCGGTCAACTGCCCCCCTTCGTCATAACCGACATAACCGGGAGGCGCACCCAACAGCCGCGCAACAGTATGCCGCTCCTGATATTCGCTCATATCGATGCGCACAATGTTCTGCTCGTCATCGAATAAGAACTCGGCCACGGTGCGGGCCAACTCGGTCTTGCCCACGCCGGTCGGCCCCAGGAAAATAAAGCTGCCAATTGGCCGATTGGGATCTTGCAGACCGGCACGGCTGCGGCGAATGGCCGCGGAGACCACTTTGACAGCCTCTTCCTGGCCCACCACGCGGTTGTGCAGCACACTCTCCATGCGCACCAGTTTTTCCCGTTCGCCCTCCAGCAACTTGGCAACGGGAATCCCCGTCCACTTGCTGATGATCGCGGCGATCTCTTCACCATCGACCTCTTCCTTGAGCAGCGCGCCCTGTGCATGTAATTGCTGGACCCGCTCCTGCGCCTGGGTCAGTTCCGTCTCCAATTGGCGCATCTTGCCATAGCGCAATTCAGCCGCCTTTTGCAGATCATAGTTGCGCTCGGCCTGCTCGATTTGGGTGCGCACGGTTTCGCTCTCTTCTTTGAGCCGGCGTACTTCGGCAATTGCTTCGCGCTCGGTCTCCCAGCGGCTGGTCAGCTCGGCGCTCTCTTCTTTTAGATTGGCCAACTCATTTTCCAGCTCGATCAAACGCTCGCGGCTGGCGTCGTCGCTCTCTTTCTTCAACGCCTCGCGCTCGATCTCCAGTTGCATCAGATCCCGATCGATCTCATCCAACGCCTGTGGCTTCGAGTCGATCTGCATGCGCAGGCGGCTGGCGGCCTCGTCAATCAGGTCAATCGCCTTGTCGGGCAAGAAGCGGTCGGCAATGTAGCGATGGCTCAACGTGGCCGCGGCAATGGCCGCGCCATCGGTGATCCGCACACCATGGTGTACTTCGTACCGTTCCTTGAGCCCGCGCAAAATGCTGATCGTATCTTCCACCGTGGGCTGCCCCACAAAGATGGGTTGGAAGCGCCGCTCGAGCGCGGCATCTTTTTCAATGTACTTGCGATATTCGTCCAGCGTGGTTGCGCCAATCGCGTGCAATTCGCCACGGGCCAACATCGGTTTCAGCATGTTGCTGGCATCCATCGAGCCTTCGGCCGCGCCCGCGCCGACCAGCGTGTGCATCTCATCGATAAAGAGGATGACCTGGCCCTCGCTGCTCTGGATCTCTTGCAAAACGGCTTTGAGCCGCTCTTCAAATTCGCCTCGATATTTGGCACCGGCAACCAGTGCCCCCAAATCAAGCGCGACGAGTTGTTTGTCGCGCAGGCCGGTCGGTACATCACCGTTGACAATGCGCTGAGCCAGCCCTTCGGCAATCGCCGTCTTCCCCACACCGGGCTCGCCAATCAGCACGGGATTGTTTTTTGTGCGGCGGCTCAGGATCTGAACCACGCGCCGGATCTCTTCATCGCGACCGATCACTGGATCCAGCTTGCCTTTGCGCGCTTCCGCGGTCAGATCGCGGCCATATTTGGCCAAGGCTTCGTACTGCCCTTCTGGGTTGTCGGTGGTCACCCGCTGGTTGCCACGCACGCTGGCCAATGCTTGCAAGATGCCATTGTAATCGACCCCATGTTGGTTGAGCAGCGCCCGCACCTTGGCCTGGCTCGATGCCATGGCCATGAGCAGGTGCTCGGTTGAAATGTATTCATCTTTCATGTTGCCGGCGATCTGTTCGGCATCGCGCAAGATCGCGGTCGCTTCTTTGCCAAAACCAACCTGCATGGATGCGCCGGATGCGCTGGCCTTGCTTGCCAATGCGCTATCTAGGCTGCGTTGGATCAACGTGGGATCTGTGCCAATCCGGTTGATGACGGCGGGGACAACGCCCCCCTCCTGCTGGAGCAACGCCAGCAGCAGATGCTCTGGGTCCACGGTGGCGTGGCCCAACTGTTCGGCCCGACTCTGCGCATCCAACAGCGCGGCCTGAGCCTTTTGTGTGTATTTATCTAATCGCATTTGTTCTTCTCCACTTGTTCATCAAACTCACGGACCTCGCGAAATGAGCCCCGCTGTTGTTGGCTGACTCCGGCAACAGGCTCTGATCGGTACGTGGGTCATGTCGCTCAATTTGGCTCGTTCCACAGCGGGAATCGTCCCATTCACTGGCCACCAAACTTTCTACTCTTTGTATGCTACTTTACGTCACATCTATATGATCGACGCTTGATCCCCGTTAGTAAATTGTATGCTTTCTTGCAGGTGGGCTGCTGCCGCTGTATGGCATATTCCTGAACGCCATGCCCGCTCCCCAAGCGAATTACATCCGTCACAACGTCACAAACGCCACAAACAGACAGATAGCGTATCTTTGATCCCAGTGCTATAATTTACCGCAACCATCAACATCATTGCACCACAAGAGAAGTTTCCCCGGGAGAAGTTCTCCAGAAACGATTGCCAGGTGCAGCGCCAAGGGGCCAATGTGAATCGGCGCAATGAGAGAGCGGCCCACGCAACCAGAGGAGGAACACATGTGCAACATTGAAAACAAGATCCCCACCGGCAGAGCGGCGAGCAGCGTCGTGCAACAGATGGGCGAGGCGGCCCAAGCCTTCTTGGCCGCGCTCTCCACCGACCAGCGGGCCAAGGCACAACTCGATTTCGATGATGAGACGGAACGCACAACCTGGCACTACACCCCGGTTGACCGTCAAGGATTGCCCTTCACCGAGATGGATCGCAACCAGCAGCGCCGTGCCCAGGCCCTGGTTGCCACTGGGCTCAGTCGTTCCGGCTATGTCACGGCATCGACCATTATGGGGCTCGAGACCACGCTCGATTTTCTGGAGGGGTGGCAACGGCCCAACGGGGGGCGCGATTCGCGGCTCTACTATCTGACCATTTTTGGCACACCGGATCAGCAAGGGGTTTGGGGCTGGCGTTTTGAAGGGCATCACATCTCGCTCAATTACACCATTGCCAACGGCCAGATCATTGCACCGACCCCCACCTTCTTTGGCAGCAACCCTGCCGAAGCACCGCTGGCAGGCGATCTCACGCTGCGCCCATTGGCCCCCATCGAAGATCTGGCACGCGAGTTGGTGCATGCCCTGGACGAAGCGCAGCAGGCGCGGGCTCTGTTGACCACCACCGCGCCGCTCGATATCGTCAGCCTCAACCGGCCCTATCTACAGGAAGGCATGTTACCGGCCTTTACCCCTGGATTGGACGAAGATGTCGCGGTGAATTATGAATTTACGACGCTGGACACACTGACGAACCAACGGGGCATGGCAATGGCCGATCTGGAAGCCGTGCGTTACAGTGCTGCGGCCAAAGGATTGGTGAGTGCGCAGATGAATCGCGCCCAGCAAGAGCTGCTCACCGCGCTCATTGGGGCGTATATCCACCGCATGCCCGAGGAGCTGGCCGAGATCGAGTTAAAGCAGATCGAAGCGCTCGGTCTGGATCAGATCCATTTCGCCTGGGCTGGCGGCCTGGAACGGCACGATCCCCACTACTACCGCCTGCAAGGTCCCCGCTTCCTGGTCGAATATGACAACACACAGAACAATGCCAACCACATTCACTCGGTCTGGCGTGATCCAGAAGACGATTTCGGGGCAGCGCTGCTCGCGCGACACTATGCCACCAGCCATTGACATGTGGGCCGCCAGCAACCTACAGTCATTGCACCGAATTTATCAATGGGGGCTTGTGAACGCCCACAGCCTTGACAAAGCCCCCAATTCGCGTTACGCTCTGTGAATCAGATTTTTCACGACTTACGCACCGAGAACAGCTTGCCGATGGAAGCCAGCCAACAACAGCGATCTCCGTTCTCGACCAGTTGCGTAGGTTCAGTTCCGGTTGTTCTGGTGAAGGATTGGGTCCACATCCATCACCGTCGTTACCTTTGCCAAATGGATGGAATATGCTCAGTTGGAACGATTTTCACGGCCCCAATGCGGCCTACATTCTCGATCTCTATGAACGCTATCAGCGCGACCCGGCCGACGTTCCCCACGAGGCACAGGCACTCTTTGCAGAGTGGGCGCCGCCCAGCAATGGAGAGGTTGCGCCGCCCGCGGTTGGCGCGCCAGTAGCGGACGGGGCCCCCGCGCCAGCCGGGTTCGATCCGCAGCTCATCGTGGGCGTTGCCAACTTGGCCCAGTCGATCCGCGAATATGGGCACCTGGGTGCACAGCTCGATCCGTTGGGCACGCCCCCGCCAGGAGATCCATCGCTCTCGCTCGATTACCACGGCCTGACTGATGCAGATCTGCAGCGGTTGCCAGCTAGCCTGGTGGGCGGACCGGTGGGCGAGCGAACGGACAGCGCGGCCGCAGCCGTTGCCGAATTGCGGCACATCTATGCCGATTCGGGCGCTGGCTTTGACTTTGACCACCTGCGCATTCCCGAAGTGCGGGCGTGGCTGCGCGAGGCGGTCGAAACCGATCGTTTTGGCCCCGCTCAACAGGCCATCGATCAGGTCCGCCTGTTGGAACGACTAACCGAAGTTGAAAGTTTTGAACGATTCTTACAGAGCAACTACCCCGGCAAGACCCGCTTCTCGATAGAAGGGCTTGACATGATGGTGCCAATGCTCGACGAGATCATTGCCTCTGGCGTCAACGCCGGGATCTCCGAGATCCTCATTGGCATGGCACACCGGGGACGGCTCAATGTGCTGGCCCACATCCTGGAAAAGCCCTATCACGATATTCTGCTCGAATTCAAGGATCCGGTGAGCAGCGCCAATCAGACCCGCCTCAGTCAATTGGGCTGGACGGGCGATGTGAAATATCACGCCGGTGCACAGCGTGCCGTGCGCAAAACCGAAGCCATCGATCTGACGGTGCGCATGGCCCCCAACCCCAGCCACCTGGAGCACGTCAACCCAGTGGTGGAAGGTATGGCACGGGCGGCCGGTTCCTTTGTCGATGCCGCGGGACCACCCCGGCAAGAGCAGATTCTTTCGCTGCCGATCCAGATCCACGGTGACGCTGCCTTCAACGGGCAGGGCATTGTTGCCGAAACCTTGAACTTTACCCGCTTGCAGGGCTACAGCACCGGCGGCACGATCCACATCATTGCCAACAATCAGGTCGGCTTTACCACCAACCCGAGCAACACACGCAGCACCCTCTATGCCAGTGACCTGGCCAAAGGCTTCAAGATCCCGATCATCCACGTCAACGCGGATGATCCAGTCGCGTGTATCCGCGTGGCACGCATTGCCATGGCCTATCGCAACCACTTCAAGCGCGACTTTGTCATTGATCTCATTGGCTATCGGCGCTATGGTCACAACGAAGGGGATGAACCGCGCTTTACCCAACCCAAGATGTATGCTGTGATCGACGACCTGCCCACCGTCCGTCAACAGTGGGCCGATCATCTCGTGGAAAGCGAACAGGTCGCTGCCGATAAGCCAGAAGAGATGGTGCAGCAACAGCTGGCTCGGCTGCAAGCAGCGCTCGATAACATTGGCGACGATGAACAAGTCGAGCCGGGGATCGACCCACCGCCACCGGGTGCGGCCCGCAAGGTCAATACTAGCGTTCCCGCGGCTCAGCTGCAGAGCTATCACCACGATCTGCTGACGGTGCCCGATGGGTTCACCGTTCACTCGCGCCTGGAGCGCATTCGGCGACGCAATGCCGCGGCCCTGGAAAATCCAGCGGAACGCACGATCGACTGGGGCAATGCCGAACAACTGGCCCTGGCCTCTATCCTGGCCGAAGGCATTGCCATTCGCCTGACGGGCGAGGATGTGGAGCGAGGCACCTTTAGCCATCGCCACGCGGTGATCTACGATGCCGAAACGGGTGAATCGTATACACCGCTGCACCACCTGCCCGCGGCCCAAGCAGCATTCGAGATCCACAACAGTCCCCTGACCGAAGCGGCCACCATTGGGTTTGAGTATGGCTACAATATCGAGCGCCCCGAACGGCTGGTCATTTGGGAAGCGCAGTATGGGGACTTTATCAACGCGGCCCAGGCTATTATCGACGAATTTGTCGTTTCGGGCTTTGCCAAATGGGATCAGACCCCGTCGCTGGTGCTGCTGCTGCCCCACGGCTACGAAGGCCAAGGGCCGGATCACTCGAGCGCACGGCTGGAACGCTTCCTGCAATTGGCCGCGGAGATCAACATGCGCGTGGCCTATCCAACCACGGCCGCCCAATACTTTCACCTGTTGCGGCGCCAGGCACTGTTGCTCTGCACCGACCCATTGCCCCTGGTGGTCATGAGCCCCAAAAGTTTGCTGCGCCACTCGCTGGCCGCCTCATCACTGACGGAGATTGCCGAGGGCAAGTGGCAGCCAGTCCTCGACGATCCACGCATGAGCACGGAAGAAGAGCGTGCCGCGATCAAGCGTCTCATTCTCTGTAGCGGCAAGATTTATGTGGATCTGGTGAGTAGCGAACAGTACGAAGCTACCGCGGGGATCGCCGTGGTGCGCGTCGAGCAGCTCTATCCCTTCCCGGCCTATGAGCTGGAACCACTCTTTCAGCGTTATCCCAATTTGGCAGAGTTGGTCTGGGTGCAAGAGGAACCACGCAACATGGGTGCCTGGACCGCGGCCAAACCGCAGCTCGAATTTATCACCGAGAAAAAGCTGCCGCTGCGCTATGTGGGGCGCCCCCGCCGCGCCAACCCAGCCGAAGGATCCGCGGCGTGGCACAAGTTAAACCAGGCCGAGATTATTGAAAAGGCGTTTGGCGAGTAGAAGAAACGTCAAGGCGCTTTTGTCTTTGGCTCATGGACCAGGAGCGTGATCTGGCTCGTTCCACCGCTGCAACGGTTCGCCAAATCACCTCTTGCGGACATGAGTGTTCTGTTTCATCATAGGCAGATCAACGTATTTGCGCCAAGCTGTACCAGACAGGAACGAACATGGCAATCAACATAACTGTACCAGCACTGGGCGAGTCGGTCGTGGAAGCGACGGTGGCCCGCTGGCTGAAAAACGAAGGTGATGCGGTCAAGGCCGGCGAGGCCGTGGTCGAGTTGGAAACGGACAAGGTCGATCTGGAAGTGCCGGCGGAAAAGGATGGCGTGCTCAGCGCAATTAGCCGCGCCGAGGGCGAAGATGTACAGATCGGTGATGTGCTCGGCACGATTGATGAAACGACCGGTGATGAAACGACCGGCGATGAAGCAGCTGGCAACGAAGCGGCTGGCAATGAAGCGACTGGGACATCCTCTGCCACCGCCGATTCCGCGGCTACGGAGAACGCGGATGTGCAAAGCACCGACGTGAAGCCCGCGGCCAGCCAGGATGAACGCGCCACACCCGTGGCCAAACGCATGGCCGCCGACCAAGGAATCGATATTGGGGCGGTCAGTGGTGCGGGGCCGGGGGGACGCGTCACCAGACAGGATGTCGAGCAGTTTATTCAGCAACAATCCAGCGGTGGCCAGAAAGCAGAGCGCCCGGCCCCGAGCCAACCCGCGCCGGCCCCAGCCGCGAATTCGCGCGGAGAGCGCCGTGAACGCATGTCACGCCGCCGCCGCACCATTGCAGAACGGTTGGTGCAGGCACAGCAGACCGCGGCGATGCTCACGACCTTCAACGAAGTTGATCTGGGCGCGATCATGGCGCTGCGCAAACGGCGCAACCCCGATTTTGTCGAACGACATGGGCTCAAGGTTGGCTTCATGTCCTTTTTTACCAAAGCCGTCATCGGCGCGCTCAAGGCGTTTCCCGCGCTCAATGCCGAGATTCAGGGCGACGAGATTGTCTACAAAGAATATTATGATATTGGCATTGCCGTGGGGGCCGAGGAAGGGTTGGTGGTGCCGGTGGTGCGCAACGCCGATCGCATGTCCTTTGCCGAGATCGAGCAGAAGATCAAGGAGTTGGCGAGCAAAGCACAGGATGGCTCCCTCGCGATTGACGATCTGCGCGGGGGCACCTTTACGATTACCAATGGCGGTGTCTTTGGCTCCATGCTCAGCACGCCAATCCTCAATCCGCCCCAAGTGGGGATCCTGGGCATGCACAAGATCCAGGAACGCCCCGTCGCAATTGATGGCGATGTCGAGGTGCGGCCAATGATGTACCTGGCCCTCAGCTATGATCATCGCATTGTTGATGGCCGGGAAGCTGTCCAGTTCCTGGTGCGGATCAAGGAACTGCTGGAAGAGCCGGAGCTCCTGTTGCTTGAAGGTTGAAGCAACGCCGTCTCGTTTCAGCGTATCCATACCTTGTTTGGATCCAGCAATCACACCGATGACTCACATTACAGGCTTCCCCCCCGTTGCCACACCTGCAATTCGCCTTCTCATCCTCGGCTCTGTGCCGGGGGTGCGTTCTTTGGCGCTCCACCAATATTATGGACATCCGCGCAATCTCTTTTGGCCATTAATGGCAGAGTTGGTCGGTGTGCCAGCAACGTTGCCCTACAGCGAACGGCTGGAGCAGCTCACGGCCAAGGGTATTGGCCTGTGGGATACGCTGCAGGCGGCGGTGCGCCCGGGCAGCCTCGACAGCAACATTGTGCGCCACAGCGAAATCGCCAACGATTTTCCTGGCTTTTTGGCCAAACACCAACAGCTGCGCGCGATTGCCTTTAATGGCAAAAAGGCCGAGAGTGCCTTTCACAAACACGTGTTGCAAGGGGAAGACGCGGCACTCTTCACCGCCGTGACGTTGCTCCCCATGCCCTCCACCAGCCCGGCCAATGCGTCGATCTCGCTGGCAACCAAGCGCCATCGCTGGCAGCGGATTCTGGATTTTCTGTAGCCAATGGCTGCGGGGGAATGGGGTGTGAGGGATGATGAGGCAAAACAAGCAGGAGTTCAACAGCCGATGAAGACAATCCACGCAACTGAAGTCATTGTGATTGGGGGCGGCGCGGTCGGCTGCTCCATCGCCTATCAACTGGCACGGCGGGGCAAGGATGTCACGCTGATCGACAAGGCGGAACCGGGCGCGGGCACGAGCACCAAAAACTTTGGGCTCGTCTGGGTCCATACCAAAGAGCCTCACACCTATATGGAGCTGAACCTGCGCAGCAGCCTGCTCTGGCCGCAGCTGGTCGAAGCGCTTGGGGAGGATGTCGATCTGCGCCAGACCGGTGGCCTCGCCCCTTGTCTCACCGAAGCGGATTACGCTGCCGCTGAAGCACGCGTTGAACGCCAACGGCGCAGCCCGCTCTATCGCGGCAAAATGATCGCGCCGGATGAGGTCTTTGCGATGCAGCCGGGTATCACGCGCGATTTGGTCGGGGCCAGTTGGAGCCCCCACGATGGCTCGGTTAACTGGATCAAATGGACACACGCGTTGGCCCGTGGCTGTGAACGGAGCGGCGTGCGGATGATGCACTGGACAGAAGTACACGCGGTCGAGCGGGACAGTGACAACTGCGTGACCGGCGTGCTGACGGAGCAGGGACGGATTGCCGCGCCCCATGTTGTTTGTGCCGCGGGGCCATGGTCCAAGCAGGTGGCGGCACTGGTTGATCTGGAGATCGATTTCTTTCCACAGCGGGGGCAAATTCTCATCACCGAAGCGACCGAGATGATCTGCCCCATGACGATGGATTCGGTGCGCCAGGAACCGCACGGCCAGTTTTACATGGGCACTACCCACGAAGATGTGGGCTTTGATTGGTCCACCACCGCCGAAGCCCATCGGCAGATCCGCGCCTATGCAGCACGGGTGGTGCCGGCAACCAAAGATCTGCGCGTCGTGCGTCAGTTCGCGGGCTTGCGCCCCATGCCACGCGATGGCAAACCGATTCTGGGCGCGGTGCCGCAGGTACCTGGCTTTTACATTGCCACCAGCCACAGCGGCATTACGCTCTCGCCCATCCACGGCAAGATCATCAGCGATCTGATTATCGAGGGGGAAACTGACGTGCCGATTGCCGATTATGATCCGCTGCGATTCCACGGTACGGGCTCCACGGGGACGGAAGCCCCCGCCGATCCGCTGGTCCCCCGTTTGCGTTAAACTTTCACGGGCCAATGCAGTCGGCCCATCAATCTGTTGCAGGAGAATATTGTGAATTCAGTAGCGTATACACCGCGTCGGGTCATGGTGATCATGGCCCACCCCGATGACATTGAATTTAGCTGCGCCGGCACGGTGGCCCGTTGGGTAAAGGAAGGCGCCGAGGTCGCTTATGTGCTGGTGACCAGTGGCGATGTTGGTATTGCCGATCTGTCGATCGATCGCAATAAGGCGATGGA
This sequence comes from Caldilineaceae bacterium, assembly GCA_965228585.1. Classification (GTDB taxonomy): domain Bacteria; phylum Chloroflexota; class Anaerolineae; order Caldilineales; family Caldilineaceae; genus JAHBVH01. Next base: position 282,696 of record CBDDHX010000001.1, on the reverse strand, counting down.
GATCCGCGAGGCAGAGCAACGCGCCGCCGCGGATGTGGTTGGCGTGCGCGAGGTAATCTTCTTCCGCGAGCCCGATGGCATGGTGGAAAATACACTGGCCTTGCGCAAACGGCTGGTTCGCGAGATTCGACGGTTTCGGCCAGAGGCCGTGATCGTTACCGATCCAACGCTGCTCTGGGCGGGCGATGGGTACATCAACCACCCCGATCACCGAGCGGTGGGTGCAGCGGCGGTGGATGCCATCTTCCCTGCCGCGGGCCAACCGCATCTCTTCCAAGATTTGCGCGAGGAGGGACTGGAAGCACACAAAGTGCGCAAGGTCTACGCCATGAACTGGGGCGAGGGTGGGAAAGAGAATGTTTACGTCAATGTCTCGGAGACGATTGACCTGAAAATTGAGGCACTGAAAAAGCACGTGAGCCAACTCAACGAGTGGGATCCCAGCGAGATGGTGCGCAAATGGGCGGCGGAAACAGCCAAAGGCAAAGAGATGACGCACGCCGAGTCCTATCGGGTGGTGACTCTCGTGGGTGATGAAGATTGGGAAAAGTTACAGGTTAACCCGATCAAAGCGGCTGCCTAAAGTGGGCTCTGTTTGAAAACAGTAGGTCCGGCAAGCGGGAAACCTACCGTTTTCAAGCCAACCGCACCGTAAAGTGGGCTCTGTTTGAAAACAGTAGGTCCGGCAAGAGGGAAACCTACCGTTTTCAAGCCAACCGCACTGTAGATGCCCAAACATCGAATTGTCCAGCGACCTGCTTATCGTTGCGGGAGATTGTAGTAAGCGCTCAAGATACATCGTTACGGACGGCTCTCTGCGGCCACTGGATCCAGCGAATTTGCCCCCAAGGAATTTGACTATGTCACCATTGTTTTCACCCCATTCATCGTTTACCGTCTACCGTGCGCTGCTCGTTGCAATTCAGGTCAGCTTGCTCTTCTCTTGGCTGCCAATGAGCGCCGTGGCACAGGATTCACCGCCGGTCCACGTGGTGCAGCCGGGTGACACGTTGAGCGAGATCGCGCAGCAGTACGCCACCACTACCCAAACCTTGCGCCAGCTCAATGGGCTGGGCGATGTAGATTTCGTCTGGGTGGGGCAACGGCTTGCCCTGCCGGACGAGGAGCTGAGTGAGGATGCAGTCGACAGATCATCAGTCGACAGATCAACAACCAATCCCGTCTCCGCGGACGCTGAGTCGGCCGTTGTGGAAGCGGCAACAGAGGCAGCAGTAACATCAGAGACAGAAGCAGAGACAGAGATAGAGACAGAAGCGGAGGTCGATCCCACGACCTTGCCCGCGCCGGTGGTGGCAACGGACCTGACCACCGATATTTATGTCGTGCAAGCTGATGACACACTGACCGATGTGGCGCGCCGCCATCGCACCACCCTGGCCCATCTGATTGAACTCAATCAGATCGCGCTGGCCCAGCGGCTACAACAGGGACAGGCGTTGGTTGTCCCTGTTTCGGGCAGAGCCGTTGCCGCGATCCCGACGGTAGAACCGCTGCTGCACAAGGTTGTGGCGGGCGAGCATCTGGGCACGATTGCCGCCCACTATGCGGTGACCACCGCGGCAATCGTACGCGCCAATCGGCTGACCAACGCCAGCTTGATTGTGCCGGGACAGGAGCTGTTGATCCCACAGGGAGTCGATTTGGCTGAGGTCGAGAGCTATCTGCACAACTTGCGCACCGGCCGCGATGGCTACCACGTCCACACTGAATTTCCCACCCTGACGGAAAAGTGGATCGACGTTGATCTGAGTGAGCAGCGGTTGGTTGCGTATCGGGGCAAGAAACCGATCAAGAGCTTTAGCATCTCTTCGGGGCTGCCGGGCACACCGACCGTCACCGGCACGTTTCGAATTTGGGCCAAGACGCCCATTCAGGATATGTACGCCGGGAACCGGGCCGCGGGCTACTCCTATTACATTGAAGATGTCCAGTGGGTACAATACTTTTACAAGGATTACGGCTTTCACGGGGCTTATTGGCACAACAATTTTGGCCAGCCCATGAGCCACGGTTGCATCAATTTGCGCAACGCGGATGCAAAATGGCTCTTTGATTGGGCCAGCCCCACCATTGCGCCCAAAGATGGCTGGTTCATCAGCGACGAAGAGAACCCCGGTACCCTTGTTGTGGTTCACGATTGATCCCGTTACAGCACCCCACCGGCCACATCTGCTCACGATGACGGGGAAGGTTAAAACCGGAAAGCTAATTGAACGGCGCATTCAATGCAGCATAACCTAACTTTCGTGGCGTTCGGGCTCCCCTCCCGGCCACTCCCAGGTGGGGCTTAACCCAGATCTTTTCTACCAGAGGTAGAGGTGGGGTCATGTACCGAAGCGAGTCATTCCACCTTCTCGACGGTTGGGTAATGTCCATGATCCGGTTTAGTGGGCAACTTTTAAGGGGTTGATCTATTAGGCAACACGGCAATTACAAGTGATACAAAAAACAGCGCACGGCTGCACACCGAGCAGAGGGAACATTCGCTCTCGCCAAGGTGCGCAAGCCCTGACACATTGTGAGGAGAAGAGTAAATGAGTTCTGCGGGCAAGGTTGCAGTAATTACGGGGGCGGGCAGTGGCATTGGTAAGTATACCGCGCTGGCGCTGTTGCGAGAAGGCTATCGCGTGGTGTTGGCGGGCCGTCGGGCCGAAGCGCTCCAAAGCACCATTGACGATGCCGGTGCGGATGGGGAACGGGCATTGGCGGTTGCCACCGATGTAACCGACGCGACATCGGTGCAGGCACTCTTTGTCAAAACCAAAGAAGCCTTTGGACGGCTGGATCTGCTCTTTAACAACGCGGGAACGGGCGCGCCCGGGGTGCCGCTGGAAGAGCTGACGCTGGAGCAGTGGCAACATGTGGTGAATGTCAACCTGACTGGCTCCTTCCTCTGCACCCAAGAGGCCATCAAGATCATGAAAGAGCAAGAGCCGCAGGGTGGACGCATCATCAACAATGGCTCGATTTCGGCATCGGCCCCGCGCCCCAATTCAGCCCCCTACACGGCAACCAAACATGCCATCACCGGTCTCACCAAATCCACGTCGCTGGATGGGCGAAAATATAACATTGCCTGTGGTCAGATCGATATTGGCAACGCGGCCACGCCCATGACACAGCGCATGCAGCGCGGCGTGCCACAAGCCAATGGCGAGGTGAAGGTGGAACCAACGATGGACGTGGAAAATGTAGCGCGTGCTGTTGTTTACATGGACAGCCTGACGCTTGATGCCAACGTTCAGTTCATCACGGTCATGGCCACCCAGATGCCGTTCGTTGGGCGCGGCTAGGAACGGGGCAGAGATATTTTTGCTTCACCTCTGCCAGTAGACTGAAGGCTGGGGCCAGTAGACTGAAGGCTGGCAAGCAGGCCAAATTGGCTTGAGCAGATTGCACGCTGCTCAAGCCAATTTGCGAGTCACGCCAGCGCGTTTCAGCTCTTCATCCAAAATTAGCTTGAATATTTCTAGCCGCGCAATTGGCTGCTGCAGATTGACCACCTCGATGCGTCGGTTCAGGCGCTGGATCTCCGTCTGCCAGTTGAGCAGCTCTTCATTCCACTGCTCGGCAATCTGTTGGCGTTTTTCCACATCGGTCGCCGTGGCATGCCAGGCCCGTTGATAGTTGGCCGACGCCTCACAAACCTTGGCTCGGAAGGCTTCGATCCGGTGCAACATAACGTTGCGGTCACCGATCCACTGTGGCGCCAGTCCATTGTTCTTGAGCAAGTCGTTGGCCATGCGTCGATCTTCTGGCACGTGGGGATTGTGGCTGGCTGGCAGCGGTTTTCCCTTGTTGCTCAAATTATCAAATGCGCCGTTGCGCATGGCCTCTTCAATGCGGTGGCTGATCAGATCGTTCCACTCCATCTCGCTGCGTGGGCCGACAGTGCCAGTGGATTCGGTGTCGGGCTCTTGGGCAGGACTACTCTTTGCACCATCGGCAACCGTAGAGGCAGTCGTTGCCGGAGCAGATGTTTCTGACTTCTCTTGTCTGCTGTCGTCTTGTCTGGTGTCGCCACGCAGACGCCGTGCGCCCGAGCGCAGTCGTTCATAAATACCAATCACAGCATCACGCTTGCTAATGCGATTTGCTTCGGTAGCCTCAGGTGAGCGATTTGGTTCTTTCTTCATCTTGTCTCTCGGGATCATGTACCCAGTCTTGAGCTTCTGTGCACGCGGCAATTTTTCACACGTGGCAAGAGGATTTGTCTCTAAAGTGGGCTCTGTTTGAAAACAGTCGTTCCGGCAAGCGGGGAACCTACCGTTTTCAAGCCAACCGCACCCTAAAGTGGACTCTGTTTGAAAACAGTCGTTCCGGCAAGAGGGAAACCTACCGTTTTCAAGCCAACCGCACCCTAAAGTAGGCTCTGTTTGAAAACAGTCGTTCCGGCAAGCGGGGAACCTACCGTTTTCAAGCCAACCGCACCCTAAAGTGGGCTCTGTTTGAAAACAGTCGTTCCGGCAAGCGGGAAACCTACCGTTTTCAAGCCAACCGCACTGTAGAACCCACACAATCTGTCGAGGACGAGCAGCCCAGGGTTGGTGGCCGCCTGCGGCTACCCAGTCCTCGATACAGAACGGCTGTGGAACTGCTGAGCATTGCAACATGTTGGCCAAGCTCTGTTGTTCAACATTTGGTCATGTTGCAATCTGGAAAAATTATGCATCCAAGTATATTATACCAGTTGCAATGGCAAAAGTCAGGAAGCGTACGAAAAGGGGAGATCGATCTAATGTGGTCACCCCTGACGTGCAAAAGAGACGGGAGCCACCAAAGTCCATCGCAGCCGGCATCGATAAAGCAACAGGACTGGACCTCTTTTGACACGGTGGGTGGGGCGTCTCCTCTGGAACCAAAATGAAGAGCGGATACGCGCAGGCTGGCGAGTTTTCCTCCATTTGTTGGGCTGGGCTGCCATCCAACTCTTTGCCAGCGGCACGGTTGATTCAGCGCCGGCTGTGGCACTTGTGCAGCTGCTGCCGGGGCTGGCACCGATCATGGACACGCTACTCTTTGCTCTATTGAATCTTTGCTTGGTCGTGAGTTTTACACTGCTCATGGCTCGCCACGTGGATCAGCGTTCCATTAGCACGCTGGGGCTGCAGCTCGATCGCATTTGGTGGCTGGACTTGGGGTTTGGCCTGCTATTGGGCGCCCTGCTGATGACATTCATCTTTTTGGTGGAAAGATTCTTGGGCTGGGTAACCGTGGTTAGCATTTTCCACACAGATTTGCCCGAGCAGCCATTTGCGTTGATGATCTGGCAGCCCATTGTGCTCTTTCTGGTGGTGGGAATCAACGAAGAATTGCTATCGCGTGGCTATCAACTGCGCAATCTTGCCGAAGGTTTTGCCACACCCGGCAAGGAACGGTCAGCCTTGCTTGGGGCCTGGCTCTGTTCTTCCATCCTCTTTGGTCTGCTCCACATCTTCAACCCCAACAGTTCGTGGACGAGCACCATTAGCCTGATGTTGGTGGGCGGTTTCTGGGGGCTGGGATTCTTGCTGACTGGCCGGCTGGGTATCCCAATTGGGCTCCACATCACGTGGAATTTCTTTCAGGGGAATATATATGGATTCCCCGTAAGCGGCAACAAGCTGAGCACAACCACGGTTTACCAGATTCAGCAGCAGGGGCCACCTTTGTGGACGGGTGGAAATTTTGGCCCGGAGGCGGGGCTGTTGGGCTTGTTGACAATCTTGCTGGGCGCGCTGTTGATCCGCTGGTGGGTGCGGTGGCGCCATGGCGAGGCTCGACTGCAACTGACCCTCACCGAACAGCCTTGCATCGAACGCTTCCGTTGAAGCGGCAGTGTGGCTGCTTGATCGTGGCTGAAATAATGTTGTTGGCCTGCAATAAAGTTGTGGTTGAAAATAAAGTTGTTGGCCCGTAAATCAATGAATGGAAATTAGACAAGAGAGATCATGGCAAGCAAATTGTGGGGCGGGCGCTTCAGCGGTGCCACCGACCCTTTGATGGAGGCATTTAATGCGTCGATTGGCTTTGATCGACGCATGTGGGCGGTGGATATTCAGGGCAGCCAAGCCTATGCCCGGGCCCTTGGTCGCAGCGGCATTTTGACCGCGGCCGAGGTCGATGAGATTGTGGCCGGGCTGGATCAGGTTGCCCAGGAATGGGAAAAGGAGACCTTTGTCATCCAGGATGGCGACGAAGATATCCACACAGCCAATGAACGACGGCTCACAGAGCTGATTGGTCCGGTGGCCGGAAAATTGCACACGGGCCGCAGCCGCAACGATCAGGTGGCGACAGATGTGCGCTTGTGGTTGCGCCAAGAGATTGACGAATTGCGTAGCCACTTACACGAACTGATGCGGGTAACAGTGGACCGAGCCGCGGCAGAGATCGACATCCTCATGCCAGGCTATACGCATTTACAGCCGGCCCAGCCGATCCGCTGGAGCCATTGGCTGTTGAATCATGCGTGGGCGTGGCAGCGGGATGCGCAACGGCTCGATGAGCTGGCAGTGCGGGTTAACGTGATGCCGCTGGGCAGTGGCGCGCTGGCGGGCAATGCCTTTGCACTTGACCGCGCTGCCCTGGCAGCCGATTTGGGTTTTGCAGCGATCACGCAGAATAGCATGGATGGGGTGAGCGACCGCGACTTCATTGCCGAGTTCCTCTTTTGGTCCACTTTGAGCATGAGCCACTTGAGTGGTCTGGCCGAGGACCTCATTATCTACAGCAGCCGTGAGTTCAGCTTCGTTACCATTGCCGACGCCTACAGCACCGGCAGCAGCTTGATGCCACAGAAGAAAAACGCTGATTCGCTGGAGTTGATCCGGGGCAAATCGGGACGGGTGATTGGAAATCTGACGGGACTCTTGGCCATGTTGAAAGGGCTGCCCGCGACCTTCAACAAAGATATGCAGGAAGATAAAGAGCCGCTCTTTGACACGGTACAGACGATCAACCAGTCGCTACAAATTACCAGCGGCGTAATCGCGACGCTGGAACCGAATGTGGCCAACATGCAAGCGGCCCTGGGGCCAGAGATGCTGGCCACGGATCTGGCTGAGTACTTGGTGCGCAAGGGCGTTCCTTTTCGAGAGACACATCACGTTGCCGGCGCGGCGGTGCAGATGGCAGAGATGCAAGCGATTCCACTCTCTGAGCTGGATCTGGACGATCTGCTGACATTGCACCATGCGTTTGAAGAAGATGTAGCTGATGTTTGGAACTTTGAAAAGAGTGTAGACACGCGCGATGCAGCGGGTGGGACGAGCCGCCGTGCAGTGCTGGAACAGATCACACTGTTGCAGCAGTGGCTTACAGAGCGGCACCAATGATCGCTGGCTTACAGGCCGTAGAAATGGCTGTTTTGACAACTCGGGTAAAGTTTGTTACATTGAACGCCATCCACTAAACTATCTGTCCTGAAATTCTCTGCGGCAACATAGCTGGCTAGAGGTGGTTCAAAGACCACAATCGGATTTCAGGATAGGCGCTAAGATCTGTCCTGAGATTCTCTGCGGCGATTTGATCAGTTCGCAGCTTGACCCGAGTCAGAGGTGAATTTCAGGGTACGCTCTGAGTTTGTATTCCTGCCTGTTTATGTCCCACCGATAGACACGATGTTCATCAAAAATGTGGAACCGGTACCGATTGCCCAGTGTGCATCGGCGTTGGTCGATGGTCATGAGCCCTTGAGTCCAAGCGGTGAGTGCCGATCCACGGCGCGAGTGGCGGTGATTCAAATCAGGACAAGTTTGCACTATTTTGTTACATCATTTACGCTATGCTCGCCACGAGTTGTTCGTGTCTGCTACAGCTATGCCAGTTCAGCACGCGACTCTTTGCGCCAGCGGACAGCTGCAACTTGCGACAGCTCCCTATAGAGAGTTGTTGCTGGTCATTTACATTGGAAGCATGAACCCTGGGTGCACCCGCACTGGGTACATCCATAGTAGGATAATGACCATTGTTGCGACCTGACAGTTCCGTTCCGGTAGCTTGTATAATCTGTAGAGATTGAGACAACCACCGGTCTGCTCACGACCAGCAATCCATTTTTCACAAACGGATTGACCTGTTGGATTCAAAGCATGCTAGATTTGCATGGGTAGTGGGACGGCCAATACACTCCAGCACGCTCTTCCTTTTTGGCGAAATTCTTGTTTAGCAGAGAACATTGCGGCCCGAGGTAAACGCATCAACAGAACGGCAACCCACTGAAAACAGAAATGCGCTATATTCGTCTGTGCCTGCTCGAGAAGGCCATTGCACCTTCGCCAGCGCGAGAGAGGCTGCTAGAAGAAGCCATAGACAACAGCCATAGACAACAGCAGCATGTGGGAATGAAGGAGCAATTCGCCGGTGGTGAAGCGGAGGGCGGTTCGGTAAGTTGATGGGTTCCCCCAACGAAATCAAAGGGTAGATGTTTATCATGGCATGAGCAATGCCAGTCAGTATCTGCCCAGAACATTCATATCTATTCAAAAATTCTTTGGATTACCGGGCCGGCCCACCGAACTCGCGTGCGACAATTGAATTTTTGAGTAGCTTCTTATTCATTTCCCACATTGTGTTGGGGCCAAGTGTGTACATTTGGTTGTACAATAGAGGAGTAAGCGTCTATGGCGAATTTGCTTGAAGTGAAGAATTTAAAAACGCAATTCTTCACCCAAGACGGCGTCGTTCACGCAGTAAATGGCATTACCTATTCGGTAAATGCCGGTGAGACTGTCGCCATCGTTGGTGAATCTGGGTCGGGCAAAAGCGTGGGTGTGATGTCACTCATTCGCCTGATTCCACAACCGCCGGGAAAAATTGTTGATGGAGAAGTCCTGTTTGATGGACAGGATCTGCTGAAGTTGAGCGAAGAAGAGTTGCGTCAGATTCGTGGCAACCGCATTGCAATGATCTTTCAAGATCCCATGACTTCGCTCAATCCGGTTCTGACCATTGGTCGGCAGATCACGGAGGCACTGGAGCTGCATCTCAACATGTCCCGCGAGCAGAGCCGCAAACGTGCGGTCGAACTGCTGGAACTGGTGGGTATCCCAGGGGCCGATTCACGCCTGGATGACTACCCGCACCAATTCTCCGGTGGGATGCGCCAACGTGTGATGATCGCCATGGGCTTGAGCTGTGACCCTCAACTCCTCATTGCCGACGAGCCAACCACCGCTTTGGATGTGACCATTCAAGCACAGATTGTGGATCTGGTCGGCCGGCTGAAAGAGGAACTGGGCATGGCCATTATCTGGATCACGCATGATTTGGGCGTGGTCGCGGGGATGGCGGAGCGGGTGTTGGTCATGTACTCTGGCTTCATTGTTGAAGAGGCCCAGGTCGACGACATCTATGCGCAGCCATTCCATCCCTACACGCTGGGGTTGATTCGCTCGATCCCACGTTTGGATCTGGGTCGACAGAAACGGTTGATCCCGATTGAAGGCTTGCCGCCCGATCTGCTGGAACCACCGAGCCATTGCCCCTTTGCCCCACGCTGTTCCTTTGCCACCGATAAATGTTGGGAAGAAAATCCACCGTTGGAAACCGTTGCCAACAACCACAAAACAGCTTGCTGGAATTGGCGCGATTTAATTGATGTGAAAATTCATGTTTCTGAAGCCGAAGCCGCAGAAGAAGGCAGTAATGAGGCGGTGGCGCAATGAGTGAGGTAAATGGTAGCAAGATGAACGGTACACAGGAAAAGCTGTTAGAAGTGCAAGGCCTGGAGATGCACTTCCCCATTACGCGGGGGATCATCTTTCAACGCCAGGTGGGCGCCATTAAAGCAGTCGATGGTGTCAACTTTTCGCTCTTCCGCGGCGAAACGCTGGGGCTGGTAGGTGAATCTGGCTGTGGCAAATCCACAACCGGTCGCGCCATTCTGCAACTCCACCGCCCCACTGCTGGTGGCGTCATCTTTGAAGGCAAAGATCTGACCCAGACCAAAGGCGAAGAGCTGCGCAAAATGCGCCGCCGCATGCAGATGATCTTTCAGGATCCCTATGCCTCGCTCAACCCACGCATGACGGTGGGCAGCATCGTCGGTGAACCACTGGAAGTGCACAACATTGGCTCCGGGCGCAAAGAACGCCAGGAGCGGGTGCAAGAGCTGTTGAAAACAGTGGGGTTGAACCCCTATTTTGTCAATCGCTACCCCCACGAATTTTCCGGTGGTCAGCGACAGCGCATTGGTGTGGCGCGTGCCTTGGCTGTCAATCCAGCTTTCATCGTCTGTGACGAGCCGATCTCGGCGTTGGATGTGTCGATTCAGGCGCAGGTGATCAACCTTTTGGAAGATCTGCAAGAGCAGATGAACCTGACATATCTCTTCATTGCGCATGATCTGTCGGTGGTTCGCCATATCTCCGATCGCATTGCCGTGATGTATTTGGGCAAGATCGCCGAAGTCGCCGACCGCGATGAGCTGTATGCCAACCCCATGCACCCCTACACACAGGCACTCCTTTCGGCCGTGCCCATCCCAGATCCACAAATTGAGAATCAGCGTCGCCGCATTATTTTGGAAGGGGACGTGCCCAGCCCCGCCAATCCACCCCAGGGTTGCAACTTCTGCACGCGCTGCCCCCGAGTGATGGATATCTGCCGCGAGCAGGAACCGCCCTTCAAAGATTATGGGGACGGACATTATGTGGCCTGCTGGCTACACGAGTAATTTTGTTGCTTCTAGCTACACGAGTAGCCCTTTGCGGAGTACAAAATCATTTGCTGGCTGCTGGTGACGTTGTCGTGCGTCACCAGCGCGACAGTGGTACCAACACTCAGGGGTGTCGACAAGCAGAGGTGTCGACGTTCAGAGAATGAACCACTGCTGATTGCCAAATAGATTGCCAGAATGCATCCTCGTGATCCCAGTGTCTCCCCGCTCTCGAGAACAAAGCAATATGGTGAAAAGCAATATACTGAAAAGTAGAATGGTGGAGGATGCACCGACATGGGTCACTCAGGCATGAATCTCATTACTTGCTCGGTCCACTGTCGCTTGTATAACGTTGCTTGTATCAATAGAGAAATCATTTAAAAGTCGCACAATGGAGGAATCAGCGTTCTCTAACGCTGGACGTGCCCATAAAGAATGCGCACTCCGTAGGGTGAAGGTCTATTTGCTTTCTCTATAACTATAAGTAGTGGAGGAAACGGTCGGGCAAATTCATTCAATGGGAAGTAATCTACCAGTAAGCGAATTGTAGATCGTCTATGCTTCACATTGGTACGCTTTTTGCGGACGTAGCTGAAGGAACTCCGGTTCCGCCCGTGTACACCTCACAACTTCTGCCATTGACTGCTGCTGGATTTACGCAACTTTGTCGAGAAGAGCCACCAATCGCATTGCCTGCTCTCCACTGGTAAGTTCTTCCCGATGCGTAAGTTATGTACTGTTCAACCACTTCTGTTATTTAACTGAATCAATCAAAGGAGTAAACATGCGAAGAAAGAGCACTCTTATTCTCAGTCTCGTGCTGCTGGGTGCCATGCTGCTGTCAGCTTGTGTTGCGCCGGCACCGGGTGGCGCAGCCGCCCCAGACGGTACAGAAGGCTCCGAAGCCGCTGCCACTGGCCCGGTCACGCTCGACATGAACTGGGGCACCGAGCCGCCGTCGCTCGACCCATCCTTGGGTACCGACACCACTTCGATTGGGATCATCAATGAGATGTTCCTCGGCTTGACTGAACTCGATCCTGAAACCCAGGAAGCAACGCCCGAATTGGCCACCGATTGGTCGATCAGCGAAGATGGCCTGACCTGGACCTTTAACCTGCGCGATGATGTGCCGTGGGTTCAGATGGTCGATGGCGAAGTTGTTGAAACAGGCGAAATGGTCACCGCCAATGACGTTGTCTATGGGTTGAAACGAACCTGCAACGCCGAAACCGCGTCTGACTACGCCTATGTGCTCTATATTGTGGCTGGCTGTGAAGCTGCCAACACGGGCGAAGGCTCCGCTGACGACGTGGCCGTGACCGCTGTCGATGACACCACGTTAGAAATTACCCTGAACTACCCCGCTGGCTTCTTTAGCCAGATTGCCAGCATGTGGATCATGCGCCCCATGCCCCAGGCGGCCATTGAAGAACATGGTGACACCTGGACCGAGCCAGAAAACATTATCACTAACGGCCCCTTCGCCCTTTCCGAATGGATCCATGGCGATAGCTTGCAGCTGGTGCGCAATCCCCACTGGTATGGTTGGGAAGAGATGGCCGATGTCGTTGGCAACATTGAAGTCATCAACGGTGTGATGATCGAAGAGGCATCCACTTCATTTGCTCTCTATGAAAACGACGAAATTGATACAGATGGTGTGCCGCTGGAGATGATGGATCTGGCCAACGCTGGTGAATTCGGTGATGAATATCACGTCACCCCACGCAATTGCACCTACTACTATGGCTTTGTTACGGAAAAAGAGGCTGTTAGCGATGTACGTGTGCGCCGCGCCCTCTCCATGGCCGTGGATCGCAAGACCCTCGCTGATGACATCCTCAAGGGTGGACAGATCCCCGCCAACACCTTTACCAACCCGCTGAACTTTGGCTCGCCTGCCGAAGATCCCGAAGTGGCCCCATGGGCACTGAGTGAAGAACAAGGTGGCCCAGGCTATGCCGAGGCCGTTGCCATGGCCCAGGCGTTGATGGAAGAAGCAGGCCACCCCAACGGTGCAGACCTGAACATCACCATTGGTCACAATGTGAGTGAAGCACACGGCACGCTTGCCCAGGCCATTCAGGCCATGTGGCAGGAAGCCTTCCCCGAAATGGAAGTCGTAATTGAGACCCAGGAATGGGGCGTCTATCTGGAAAGCCTGGACCGCGATTCGCCACTGGAAGGCAAGCCCGATGTCTTCCGCTTGGGCTGGTGTCAGGACTACCCCCATGCCAACAACTGGATCCACGAGGTCTTTAACCCACTGCAGGGTGCAAATGAGACCTTGATCAGCGTTGATGATCCAGAAATTGGCTCGTTGGTCCAAGAGTTTGCCGATACCACGATTGCCGCGCAAACAGCCTCTTCAGAAGAGCAGATGGAACTGTACAAACGTGCAGAACAGCTCTTCATCGATGAGATTGCCGGTATTATTCCGATCTACTACTACACACGCAACGTTGTCGTGAAGCCGTGGGTGGACCGGGTCTTCGCCGATGATCTTTACCTCTATCGCTGGTCAGTTGATCAGGCTGCGAAAGAGGCTGCACAATAAGGTTGCGCTGGAGTGAGGTCTGGTTATCGATCGGGCCCACTGTAGAGCAAGCACTGCAGGCGTAATGCATGGGGTTGCATGGCAGCCCCATGGTCACAGCGTCGCAGTGCAGCACGAGAAGGCATTGCATCTTTGCTTCCGCAGCTTGGCAAAGATGTAGTGCCCTTCTTTTTCTTGAGCGACCTTGCACGATACCTCTCTTGCAGTGTACTCCGTTTGAAAATATGGTTTGGGCAGGAGCTTACCTGCCCCTTTCAAGCAGAACGTATGTACAGAGGCATCACTGAAACTGCTCGTCATTCTCCCGTACAAAGAGCATGGTTCGATCAGACTCAGCTGATGTGGCAATCAGTTGTCGCCAGTTCACCCTTTGTGTTCCCTGTTGAGGATACCCTATGTTTGCATATATCGTCCGCCGGCTGTTGTGGGCACTTCCCGTTATCTTTGTCACGATTCTGGTGACCTTTGCCATGGCACGCGCCATGCCCGGTGGCCCCTTTGACCGTGCCGGTGATAAGTCGCTGCCTGAATCGATCCGCCAAAATCTGGAACAGCGGTACAATCTCGACAAGCCTTTTCACGAACAATTTATTATTTACGTGGGCAATTTGATGAAAGGCGACATGGGCCCTTCTTTCTCCTACCGCGGACGCAGCGTCAATACCCTGATCAGCGAGACATTGCCCATTTCTGCCCAGTTGGGGATTCTCTCGGTCCTGCTGGGGATGCTCATTGGTGTACCCGCGGGAATTTTTTCGGCGCTGCGGCAGAATTCCTGGGTCGACTACACCAGTTCCTTCGTTGCCGTGCTGGGGCTTTCGATTCCCAATTTGGTATTGGCGCCACTGTTGATCTATATCTTCTCGGTGCAGTTGGGGTGGTTTCCCGCGGCACGTTGGGGCATCAATTACAAACAGATCTACTTTGGCATTTTGCCACCGCTCACCGCTGACTTCTTTATGCACGCCGCGCTCCCGGTAATTACGCTGGGCACGGGCATGGCAGCGTCATTTTCACGGCTGACCAGAGCCAGCCTGCTACAGACGATCCGTGAAGATTATATTCGCACGGCCCGTGCCAAAGGACTGCCCCAGAGCTTGACGATCATTCGTCACGCGCTCCGCAACTCGATGATTCCCGTGGTGACGCTGTTGGGGCCACTGCTGGCTGCGATCCTGACTGGCACCTTTGTAGTGGAATTTATCTTTGGTATTCCGGGGATGGGTGACTTTTTCATCACAGCGGTCAACAATCGGGATTACCCGATCATTTTGGGTTCGACATTAGTCTATGCGATCTTCCTGATTATAGGCAATCTCTTTGTCGACATTGCCTACGCCTGGATGGATCCACGCATTCGCTACGACTAACTGTCTGTCCGTAAGTTCTTTGCGTCTACCACTACGGCTCGACCAGGTATTGGTACTACAACTAGAATTACGGTTAGATTCTACGCAGTCTGATTGAGAGGAATTTCGATGGCAGGGACGTTGACACTGAAGTCACAGACCAGAGCTGCTACACAAAAGGGGCGCAGCCCACTGGGTGATGCCTGGCGGCAACTGCTCAAAAACCGTATCGCCGTGATAAGTGGGCTCTTTATCATTGTACTAATTCTCGTTGCAATCTTTGCAGATTACATTGCACCGCACCCCTATGATGGTGCCAATTTCCGTTTTACCGATGAACCGCCTCTCTCCACAGCAGAGAATGGTGATTTCTTTTTATTGGGCACAGACAAGCTCGGTCGTGACAACCTGAGCCGGACCATTTACGGTGCTCGAATCTCACTGGGGGTAGCCTTTGTGGCGTCGACCCTCAGCCTGATTATCGGGGTCATCTATGGCTTGATCTCGGGCTATGGGAGCAGCACCCGCGACAATTTGCTAATGCGCATTGTTGATTTTCTCTACGGCTTTCCGTTCCTCGTCTTCATTATTCTTGTTCAGGTCATCGTGAAAGCCTACAGTTCACGCGAGGAAGTATCTGGCCTGTGGGGGGCCATTCTCAGCATCGATCGTTCAATGGGTGGTGTCTTCATCATGTTTATTGCCATTGGCATCATCAGCTGGCTGGGCATGGCACGCATTGCCCGCGGCCAGGTCTTGTCACTCAAAGAGAAAGAGTTCGTCGAAGCGGCCCACGCCACTGGCACCACCGAGCGGCGCATTCTTTCATCGCACATTCTCCCCAACATTTTGGGACCTTGCATTGTCTACGAAACGCTCGCCATTCCTGGTTATATTCTTTCGGAGACCTTTCTTTCGTTTATCGGGCTGGGTGCCAATCCACCCACACCCAGCTGGGGGATCATGATCTCTGAATCTGTGCGTGCCCTGCGCACTGCACCCTGGGAAGTATTCGTGCCAGCCACGGCGCTAACTCTCACGGTGCTCGCCTTTAACTTTTTGGGGGATGGCCTGCGCGATGCCTTTGATCCGCGCCTGCGCGGTCAGTAGTAGCGAGCAGTGTAAGAATAAGTAGTGTAAGAATAAGTAGTGTAAGAATAAGTAGTGTAAGAAGCAGTGTACAGAATGAGCAGTGTAAGAATAAGTAGTGTAAACAGAGTGCTACACGTGAGTTGCATGCCCAGTACGCAGAATTGCTGAGTTTTGCCGGTGTGACTATCCTCAGCTCGATCCGCTGGATGAGGTTGCCACCGGCACTGTGCTCACACCTGTAAACGACCCCCCCGGATATCTCTCCAAGGCAGCGATTCTTCGGGCAAATTTGTAAAGCGAACTGTAACCCATATTCCTATAGAATAGTAGAACACACAATGCAATTGTGCGGCTACATAGAGATCTTGTGTAAAGATCTGTTACGGCAGGGGATGGATAGGCATGGTCATTACAAGGTCGCAACCTCACACAAATTGAAAAACCCGCTTCGCCCCTGCTGCTGAATCTATTTTCAATTTGCGGAGATTGTACACTTTATGGCTCCAGAACGCACAGACGTTATTTTTGGTTGGCCGACACTGGCACATTTGCCAGAGCCGTCTCTAGCCGCGGCTGAGGTCAGAGCTTTGGTTGCCCAATTTCAACAGCACAGAACATCCGCCACGGCTGCCATCCGGGCCAATGCATTTTCGGCAATCTATAATCACTACTGCCACGCAATCTGGGACTATATCTATCATCAGGTGGATGGTGCCGATGCCGATGCCAAGGATATTTTTAGCCAGGTCTGGTTAGTGGCGCTGGAAGAGTTGGATGAGTTTGAATATCGTACCGATACCGTTGCTGCCGACCCACTGCGTTCCTGGCTCTTTTCTTGTGCTGCGAACCGGATCAAACAGTTCTATCGTGAAAAACATGCCAAGCTATCGTTTGATGTGGTGGAAAGTTTTCTGTGGGCCAAATTGGGTGGCGAAGATACATCGTTATTTGAGCTCTTTGCACCCAGTGTGAGCAGCCGTGCCAACCGTCTGCTCTATGCGATCACCCAGACACTCTCGCAGGAGCAGAAGCTGATACTGCGCTTGCGGTACCATGGGAATCTCTCCTTTGCAGAAATTGGTGCGTATCTGAACAAAAATGAAGGTGCTGTCAAAGTCCAACATCACCGGCTGCTCAAAAAGTTGCGTGTGCAACTCGATGCAGAGGGTCAACGACAATAGCAACAGAGACGAACGGAAGTGCAACGGACGGTGCGGGCCACTTATCCGCCCTTTACCTTCTCTTCATATCAATCACAGATGCCGACTGTAATTTAGTTGCCACCTTCCATCTCTATACGAGCGTGATTGCTCAAAAGTTGCCGCCATCGCGAGATGGGGAGCACCTTGAATTTTACAAGCTGCAAGTGGATCTTCAGAAACTCACATGAAAGAAGCGCACGGTCAAGACAATCAAGCCTATGGCAAGCTGGTGGGTGAATTGCTGACAGATGGTGTCGCAGCCCAGCAAACAACTGGGCAACAGCAAGCAATGCGCGAATTGGGGAGCTACCTTCGGACTGCACGCACTTTTCACGGGCGCGCCACCACTGCGCTAGCAGACGAGTTGGGGCTCGACCGCGATGAGCTACATGCGCTAGAGCAGGGCCTGCTGCCCTACCAGCGGATGACGACGGCATTTCTGCACAAGGTTGCCCAAGTCTATCAAGAAGATGTAACACTCTTGCAGACTCTGCTCGACGCCACCCAACATCAGTTTGCCCAGCAGGTGCTCCTCCCACGTGCACCCCAACAGGCACTCTCAATTGGCCGTGCCGCACCAGCCACCGACGAAAGCGGAACCGCTATTGAGGCAGTGCAGCGCGGCTGGCCACGCTGGTGGCGCTTTGTGACTGAATTTGTGGCCGAATGCCGCGGGCAAACGCAACAGCTGAGGAAGCAGCTGTCACTGCCTGACTGGGGTGGCATGAATCTCCATACAGTGCAACCGGTGCTGTTGACCATGTTGCTCATTGCCATTGGCTACTCCTACCTACAGGTTGATCATGCTGCTGACGTTGGCTGGTCGGGTGCGCCAGCCGAACGAACGACCAATACGGCAGTGCCCGCCCCATCAACAACGGCGAGAGGGGAAACGGCAAGCAGAGCTCAGCCACTGGCAGGGTCAGTCGCCTATCAGATTGTCGATCGCCAAGAGTGGGAAATGACGGCAAACGCGTTGCCAGCCATTCCAGTTCAAGATGATCAGATCGCACTGCTCGAAGTCAGGCAAGTTATACCCAAAATTGTTCAACGATGTCATATCATCAGCCATCAGGATTCCTGCCCCACGTAAAGGGCGGCCGTCTCACACCGGAACAGAGCGCATGAACGCCACCGCGTGAAATCGTCAATCTCTGCCAAGGTGAGACATGCCCAGAGCATGGGAAGTGTTTCGTGGATTCCGAATGCTCGTGATATACATCTTACACACTTTATCCGTTGGACAGATGCGGTACCGTTTTGCTGTGTCTGCCCGATACACGACTGTTAGAAGGAGCTACTATGCAAAAGAACAAGTTACACTTTGTCTCTTTGTTCGCCATCTTTGTCATGTTGCTGGCCGGTTGTACGCAGCCGATCCCCATGGCACCGAGCGACGCGCCGGCAGCAGAAGGGGGCGAAGAGACGGCAACCGGCAGTGAAGACGAGAGCATGGCTGGCGCAGCAGAGCCCGGCGGTGTCTGGACACGATCCACCAATTCGGATGCATCCATTCTCAATCCAATCCTCAGCAGCGACTCGGTGAGCAGCGCCGTTAACACCATGATCTTCCCGGCGCTCATTGGCCAAGATCCCTTTACGGGCGAACTGGTTCCCGATGGCTCTATTTCCGAGGGTTGGACGGTTTCGGACGATGGCCTGGTCTGGACCTTTACGCTGCGCGATGATGTTTTCTGGAGCGATGGTGAACCGGTCGACGCCGCCGACTTCAAGTTCACCTACGAGGCCATTGCCAGCGATGCAGTGGAATCGCCCCGCAAGCCCAATGTTGAGAAGATTGCCAGCATCGAAACTCCCGATCCACAGACAGTCATTGTTACCTTCACGGAGGTAAAGTGTGATGGTCTTGGCGATCTCGGGTTGGGTCTGCTGCCAAGCCACCTCTATGCCGATGATTATAGCGATGTCATGGATAGCTCGATGAATGAAGATCCTGCCGTCAGCGCCGGCCCCTTTGTCTTCCAAAGCTGGACCCGCGACGACAACATCATTGTCACTCGCAATGACGATTACTTCCAGGGTGCCCCTTACATGGATGGCATGATCTACAAGGTCATTCCCGATCCGGGTGCCGAGTTGGCAGCGTTGCAGAGTGGCGAGATCAGCACCATGGGCTTGCAACCGGCCCAAATCGCTTCGGTTGAAGATGATCCCAACATCAATATCTTTAACTTCAAGGATGATGGCTACGATTACATTGGCCTGAATCTGGCCAATCCCGACAATCCAATGCCGGGCCGCGACGAAGAAGGCAACCTGATCGAGCAGGATCCGCACCCGATTCTAAGCGACATCAATGTACGCAAGGCCATTGCCCACAGCCTCGATTATGCTGCGATCATCGATCAGGTCTACTTGGGCCAGGGCTATCAGATCGCCTCGAATGTATTGCCCGCGGTGAGTTGGGCACACGATCCCTCCATTGAGCCCTATGCCTATGACACTGACATGGCTGCGCAACTGTTGGAAGAAGCGGGCTGGGTTGACAGTGATGGCGATGGCATCCGAGAAAAGGATGGCGAGACGCTGAGCCTCACCCTGCTGACCAACGCGGGTAACCGCACGCGCGAAAATCTGGGCGTGCTCGCTCAGGACCAGCTCAAGGCGGCTGGTTTTGACATCACCTTCGAAGCCATTGACTTTGGCACCCTGGTTGGGCAGTTGCTCGGCCAGACCTACGACATGGTGATCATCGGTTGGACGGGCATGGGCGCGGATCCCAACGATGATTCCTTCTGGAGCAGTCAGTTTGATACGCCGGAGAGCGGCTTTAACTTTGTTAGCTATCAGAACGAGGAGATCGATCGACTGTTGGAAGAAGGTCTGAGTATTCCAGGTTGTGATCCGGAAGAACGCGCGCCGATCTATCAGCAGATCCAGCAACAGATCCATGATGATGCCGCTTATGTCTTCATCTCTGGCGGTGTCGGTAACACCGGCTACGTCGATCAGTGGAGCGGTATTGATCCGGGTGAGTGGAGCTTCTACTGGAACGTGGAGCAGTGGTCGTTCAACCCCTAGTTGGATCACCACCCGAACCTGACGCGGGTGCTCCGTCGAGATGGGGCACCCGGTCAAAAACGAAGCAGGTGTGGCGATCTACCAATCGCTCTCACCCGTTTGGTGTGGTTGTAGAGTGGATGTTGCAGCGCTCAGTAGGTATTCTGCTTGCTGGGCGCTGTCAACTATTCTAGTACATCCCGGCGTAAATAAGCCGATAGCAAATGTACCCATTCCACTCAAGTAGCTTGGGCTAATTTACTGCCGTGGTATTTACGCCCAACAGTACTAGACAGAACACAAGTGCCGCATGTTTCGATACATCGTGAGACGCCTGCTACAGGCGATTCCCACCCTGTTGGGTATCAGTATATTGAGCTTTGCCCTGGCCCATGCTGCCCCTGGCGATCCCGTGACCTTCATGTCCTTTGATCCCAGCAGCACTCCCGAATCGATTGCCCTGCGCAAAAAGCAGTTGGGGCTCGATCAGAATCTGCCATTCCAATATCTCAGCTGGTTTGCGGGCATTAGCCTGCGCGAGGGGGATCAGGTCGCTGAATTTGCAGATAATGACACAAACTGTCGCTATTTCGCCACGCTGGATTTTACCTTCTGTGACCGTGGCGATGGTGTGATCCGGGGCCAGTTGGGGACGAGCATTCAGACCAAGCAACCGGTTTGGGATCGGCTGGTGGAACGTATGCCCGCGACGTTAGAGCTGGGCCTGGCCAGTCTCGTGCTGGCTCTCAGTATTGGCATACCGCTCGGTATTCTCAGCGCAGTCTACCGTGGCTCGATCTTTGACAACTTCACCCGTTTCTTGACGGTAGTGGGACAGGCCATTCCCAACTTTTGGCTTGGCATCATGCTCATCTATCTCTTTGCCGTGGTGCTGGGTGTTTTGCCAACGGGAGGACGCCAAACGGTTACCCTCACCGGCGAGACCAATCTGCTCGATCGCCTGCGCCACATTATCTTGCCAGCCAGCGTCTTGGCATCTGGGCAACTCGCGATCTTTGTGCGCCTGATGCGGACGGAAGTGCTGGAGGTGATCCACACCGATTACATCCGCACGGCGCAGGCCAAAGGATTGGCGGGCAGCGCTGTTTGGTTCACCCATGCCTTTCGCAATGCGCTCATTCCCATGATGACGGTACTGGGACCGGCAATCTTTGGGTTGCTCAGCGGCTCGGTGGTGACGGAAGCGATCTTTGCTTGGCCGGGCATGGGCCGCCTGACATTGGCCGCGGTCTTTCAATTGGACTATCCCATGGTGCTTGGCGCGGTGATGTTCTTTTCGGTGCTGGTAATCATTGGCAATCTATTTTCCGATATTCTGTACGCCGTGGTTGATCCACGGGTGCGGCTGACGTAGGTTGGTAATCGAGAAATCATCTAAAGGTTGCACAATGGAGGAATCAGCGTTCTCTAACGCTGGACGTGCGCAGTAGAGAATGCGCACTCCGCAAGGTGCAAGCTCTATTTGCTTTCTCTATAAGTAGGTTGGGAACTGTCCACAAAGAACAGAGTGTTTTTGCTCTCTGCGGCGGTTTGGCTGATCAGTGGCAACATGTGAGGATCTGTTGTGAAGTTCACGAGCATGAGCGCCAATCAAACGGGGCTAGTTTTGGCCGTGAGCTACGTGTAAGGTAGTAGGGTTACTAAAATGAGTGTGCAACAACTTGCAGTTGGATCAAAAGAGGCAAAACGGACAGGGGTAGACGGAACGCTGTTGCGACGCAAACCTCAGACTTATTGGCACATGGCCATTACCAGCCTGCGCCAAGACCACCTGACGATGACAGCAATGGTGACGGTTGTGGTGATGGGTCTGCTGGCAATTTTTGCGCCCGTGATTGCCGAGACAGTGGTGGGCGTGGGGCCCAACGATACCAACCCCGCCAACGCTTTTGCACAGCCCTACATCTGGCCCTACATTAAGTGGCAGTTGGGACTGGATTCGACCACCGCGGCACTGATGCTCGGCCAATCCGATGGCATGGTGCACTGGCTAGGCACCGACCAATTTGGCCGCGACCAACTGGTGCGGCTGCTCTACGGGGGGCGGGTGAGCTTGGGAATCGCCTTCTCGGCGGCAGGTATTTCGCTGTTGCTTGGCGTTCTTGTTGGCGCGGTGGCTGGCTACTTTGGTGGCTGGATCGATGACCTCATCATCTGGTTCATCAACACGGTGGTTTCGATCCCGACTATTTATTTGCTGATTATTGTCTCGGCTATTTTCAAACCGAATCCGGTAACATTGATTCTCTTTTTGGGGCTGTTGGGTTGGTTTGGCACAGCCCGCTTCATGCGCGGCAATGTCTTTAAAGTTCGTCAGCTAGACTACACGCTTTCGGCCCGAGCCATTGGCGCGCCCGACTGGCGCATCTTGTTTCAACACATTATGCCAAACACCATTCCGGTCATTGTGGTGGTTACGGCAATCGATGTTGGTTCCCTGATTCTCACCGAATCCATTCTGAGCTTTTTGGGCCTTGGCGTACAGCAACCCACGGCAACCTGGGGTAGCATGTTGAGCCGAACCCAGGAATATTTTTTCCTGGTCGATCCGGCGACAGGCAACAATCGCGCGCTCCATCTCATGCTCTCGCCGGGGATTCTGATCTGGATTACGGTGCTCTGTTTTTACCTGATTGGCGATGGTCTGCGTGATGCACTTGATCCAACGTTGAAGAACAAGAAGTGATCGCGGGGAGGATTCTCCCCCGACCTTGCATCACCACATGACCCGTGCAAATGTTTTCCAACTCACCACGCTCCTCCTACTCGTCTTTGTAATCGGGTTGGCCACGCTATGGCAGTGGCAGCGTTGGAGAACCACATCAACGACGCCAGTGCCCGCGGCTGCTCTCGCGACACCACAACCAGGCGGCGTGTTGGTTCGGGGCGCAACCGTCGAACCGGACCATCTCAACCCAATCTACGCCACCAACACCAGCAGTCTGGCCATTATTGAAAAGTTATATCCACCGCTTGTGGGCCAAGATCCCACCACCGGCGCGGCGGGCATTTCCGGGCTTGCTGAAAAGTGGACATTTGCCGAAGAAGGCCATCTCCTCACCCTCACGCTCTACCAAGATTTGCGCTGGAGCAATGGCGAGCCATTGACCACAGAAGACATTCGCTTCACCTACCAACTCTTGCAAGATCCCGCTGTCGATAGTCCCTATCAGCCAAACTTTGCCAACGTACGCCAGGTCGATCCCCTTGACGATCGCACGATCCAGTTGCGGCTGGCGACCCCTGACTGCACCATTCTGCAGACGCTCCGGCAACCGATCATCCCCGCGCATCTCTATCAAGGGGACGTGGAACGTTTCCTGGCGACAGATCCTCAACAGCCGTTGGCGGTGAGTGCCGGCCCCTTTACCTTTGTTGATCATATTGACCGACGCGGGGACGCAGAAGGCCAGAGTCGGATTATCCTGCGCCGCAATCCCTTCTATCGCTTTGGCGCACCATTTGTGGAGCGGTGGGAGCTTCATATTTTTCACGATGAGGCAACCGCGTGGGCACAGTTGACAGCGGGCGCGGTTGATCTCATGCCACTGGAGCCGGAACGCTTTGCATCGGTCGCTGCCGTCCCCGAGGTGGCACTCTACACCGCCCCGCGCGATTCAATTACATTTCTGGCCTTGAATTTAGCTGATCCAGATCTGCCACAAAACGGACGCGCCGCGGATGGAACGCTGCTACCGCAATCGGCACATCCCATTCTGGGTGATCGCCAGGTGCGCCGGGCAGTGGCCCACGCAATTGATAATGAGATGCTGCTGCAGAATGGCTATGGCGAAAATGCATTCCCACTGCAGAGCTATCTCTTGCCATCGATCAAGTGGGCCCATCACGATCAATTGCAGCCCTACTTGTACGATCCAGCGCAAGCGCGGGAAACATTGGCCGCGGCTGGCTGGCACGATGAGGATGGCGACGGTATTCGGGAACGGGCGGGAGAACGGTTGCAACTCACGCTGCTCACCAATGCAGATAGCCCGGCACGCGTCAAAATGGCGCGCCAATTGCCACCCCAATTGCAGGCAGTCGGTATTGAACTACAGGTGGTGGTGGCCTCGTTCGAGGAGTTAACGGCAACGTTGTTGGATCAAACGTATGATGTGGCGCTGATTGGATGGAACAATCTGGGCGCAGAGCCGGCCAACAGTGATTTCTGGCACTCACGCCAGGATCTGCCTGGGCAGGGTGCAAACTTTGTCAGTTTTCAGGATCGGGAAGTGGACCAGTGGTTGGACGAAGCACGCACCGCGCCCGCTTGCGAGGGTGGATACCGTGTCACTCGCTATCAGCAGATTCAGGAGCGGATACACCGCGAGTTGCCCTACATTATCCTGGGCGGCCGGCTGCAAGGGTGGGCCTATCGTACAGAGTGGCAAGGAGTGACGCCCCAGCCTTGGCAAGTTGACTATAATGTGTCTCAATGGTGGCAAGGCCAGTAGCAACGTGAGCAACACACGACATGCTATTGAGTGCTATTGAGCAACAAAGTGCTGTGATTATTTTTCTGACATCTGTGCAAAAAACATTTCACAAAGCGAAACAATATCGTCGGGGCTGGCCATCCAGCGCCAATCCAGCACCGTATCCATTTCCGTATCGATTACCCCGGGCACCGTCCGCACCCAACTCGTGACGTAGCCAGTTAACGCGGAAACATTTTTGCCCAACAAGAGCATCATGAGGTCGGCATTTTCGCTGTGATAGCAGTTGAGCAGCCAGACACGACGCACCTCTTGGTGGCGCGGCAGATCAAGTAACCCTTGAAAACATTGGCGATCCATCCCCGGTTTCACATCGATTAAGACGCTGGCCGCAACGGTGGGCGAGTTGGTGCTGATCTCCATCTCCAGATCCAGCAGTGCATCAATGTCTGCACGCCCACCAAAGCTGAGCAGGGTGCGGGTCTCGCGCACATATTGAACGCTGCGGACCACATCAAGCATGAAATTGTTATATTCAGCCAAATCAGTCGTCAGACAGACAAAGCGGATGTCGGCGCGGTGGCGCAACCAATTGACCCAAAGTGGCGAAACGGCATCTGATTGGTAGCGTTGCAAGTTGCTGAGTAGCTGTTCACGAGCAATTTCGTCTTTGCCACTCACGATGTCCGCATCCACAAAGGTTAGAACTGGTTTGGCTGTGCTGTTGCTCAAGCGCGGGGCAGAGGGATTGCGAGTTGATTTGGGTTTCATCTCTTGGCTTTCTCCATATCGGATCGACAGATCAGATCGGCAGGAACAAGATTAGAGCCTATCCTGAAATTCGGTAGTGGTGCGTAAATCACCGCCAGCCAGATACGCCGGCGCGGAGAATTTCAGGACAGATACTTAGTAGGAGCCGACTGGTAGGAGCCACATTATAATATGAATTCACCTGCATGGCGAAGTGGTATGGTGTCGATTTGCACAAATATGGATGAGGAAAATTGACACTTTTCTTTATTCAGGTAAGAATTATTTGTTCTACAGTGCGGTTGGCTTGAAAACGGTAGGTTTCCCGCTTGCCGGAACGACTGTTTTCAAACAGAGCCCACTTTAGGTCAATTGAGAAAGAGAATGCGCCCGGAATTCTCCCAATGAGAGACGAAGCAGTGCTTGCCCCGTGTGAAATTCCGTGCACTTCGTGGATCATTTTCATTCCGATTTGGCCCTGTCTGATACGCAACCCGAGATCAACCGAGGTGAACCTTGTTCGTATATTCTCTGGCCGATGGCTTGCCAGATGGCAGCCGGACCGTGTGGAGCCGCCAACCATTGCAACCGTTGACAGGTGGTCCCTTAACTCCCTTTAGTTATAGCGTCTTGGAAGAAGTGGCACGACGCGCCTGGTATCAATATTACGATGAGCTGGGCTTTGCGCCACAGCCGCGCGCACATATTTTGCGACAGCACAACGGCTGTGCCTATCTCAATCTTACCCTTTCTGCCCGGTTGGATGCAGAACAGGCGGGGCTGGAACCATTGACGATTCAGCTCAACGGGGAGTCTTTTGGCGTGGCCAAATGGGAAGCAGCTGGCTTTCTGGCGGGTATCAAGCAGGGCCGCCGACGGCGCAAGATCGCCACCACACTCGCTGCCTATGGCGATGCTATTCCGGCCATTACCCAAAAAGCCGCTGGTTGGTCCGCCAAGACCCGGGAACTGCGGTGGACTCAGGCAGATGTCTTGCAAGTGATGGAAGAGATCGAACGGGTTGGCGTAGATAGCTTCAAACTCTATTTTGCGGCTCGCCACAATCTGGAATGGGCCTACAACCGTCTGTTGTGGCTCACCAACGATCAACAGCCCTACCCCGCCAACGTGGCACTCCTCAACAGCGCGCTCCGGGATCTCACGGAACTGACTGAATACAAAATTGCCAAACAGTTCACGGAACTAGGCACCATGGCTGCAGAGAGTGAAGCCGCCATGGCCTGGCTTGCAACGGGCAAATACGAAAATTGGACGACGACACTTCCGGACAAGTCGCTCGTCAGAGCCATTCAGCTCTTTCTGAACAATTATGGCCACCGCTGTGTGCATGAAGCCGAAATAGAGAATCCACGCTGGGCCACCGACGAACAGCTGCTCTTTGTCAGCTTGCGGGCCCACGCCAACGAGCGCCCCGAAAAGCCATCACCACTGCCCACTGGCCAACAGATGCAACGCCTCTTGGCCGCGGTGGCCCCGGGCGAGCAAAAACATGCGCAACAATTGCTGGACCAAACACGCCAGCTCATGCAACTGCAAAGCCAGGCACTTCAAGCGTTCGCTCACCTGCTCGCGGGCACGCGACGCTGGGCCTTTGCAGCGGCAGGCGAAGCAATGGCAGATGAGCGGATTACAGCGGCAGACGACGTCTTCTATTTCACATTGGAAGAAGTGAAACAGATGATGACCGGTGAATGGAATATAAGCGCCCAACAAGAGATTCAGCAGACCTGCGCAACCCGCCGCGCCGAATTTGCCAACTGGCAGAGCCAGGCTGCAACAGAGGGTATGCCGTGGCTAATGGTGGGCGATCGTGCAGCTGACCACAGCACCATGGGTATCCCCGCGGCAGGGGGCGAAGCAATTGGCCCATTGCGTCACTGGAACAGAGCCACACCCACCCGCTGTGCCGGGGCAATTGTCGGGGCAGAACACGTGGATGCCGGCTGGTCGCTCATCATGCCACTGGTGCGTGCCTTGCTCATTGCCCAAGGCACGCCGCTGGAACCGCTGATCGCGGCGGCACGCGCTTGGCACATACCCACGGTAACTACATTGGATGGGGAATTCCAGCAGTTGGTGGAAGGCGCACAGACAACGGTCAACGGAAATCGTGGCCATGTCGAGCAGTAACCTTGCTCATGTGTTGAGAAACAGGAGGTTAACAGTAGAAAAACGGCATTGTTTGTGAATCTGAAGAACCAGTATACTGGATTCACGTCTTGTAAACAGCCTGAATGTCTCCCCATCATTCGATGGTGTCGATTTTGATAGCCCCTCCACACTGAGAAGAACGTTGCTGCCAAGGAGGAAACAATGATTAATAGTTGGGAACTGTTGGCGACCACGATCGCCAATGTGGGCGAGCTAGATGGTGCGCTCATGGAGGAAGCTGGCAACCGCCAGTTGGCACTCACCAAACCGGTGAATGCATTGGGCCGTCTGGAGCGATTGAGCATCCGGCTGGCAGGCATTACGGGCCAGATGCACCCGACATTGACCCCACGCACGGTGATGATCTGTGCCAGCGATCATGGGATTGCTCAGGAAGGTGTCAGCGCATTTCCCCCGGTTGTTACCACACAAATGGTGAAGAATATGTTGCAGGGCGGGGCAGCCGTGAATGTGCTGGCGCGCCAGTTTGGGGTAGATCTGCAAGTGGTGGATGTGGGTGTGGAGGGGGATCTCCCGCCCCACCCACACTTGATCGTCCAGAAAGTACGCAGGGGAACAACCAACTTTTTTCACCAACCAGCCATGTCTCGACAGGAGGCAGTTACAGCCATTGAAACGGGAATTCGTGTTGCCAACGATCAGATAGCGGCAGGCACGCGGCTACTGCTGTTGGGGGACATGGGCATTGGCAATACCACGGCCAGCTCGGCCATTGCCGCCCTCTTTACAGGGCTACCGGTGACTCAGGTAACCGGGATGGGCAGTGGCATTGGTCTGTTGGGCTGGCGACGCAAGTGTGAGGTAATCGAACAGGCACTGACATTCCACCTGCCCGATGTGAACGATCCGATCGATGTTTTGAGCAAAGTCGGCGGATTTGAGATCGCGGCGACGGCTGGCATCATCATTGCCGGGGCAGCAGCACGCGTGCCGGTGATCCTCGACAGCCTCGCCACCACAGCGGGGGCAGCGATTGCAGCGCAACTCTGTGTGGCGGCAAAGTCGTTCATGCTGGCTGGCCATCGAAGCGCGGAGCCGGGTCATGCCGCGCTGCTAGACCATTTGGGACTGGCACCGGTGCTGGAGCTAGACGTGGCACTGGGTGAAGCAACTGGGGCACTGCTCTCCATTCCAATCTTGGAAGCGGCCGTGACCACACTAAATGAGATGGCCACTTTTGCCGATGCAGGGATCGATCTACCGGACACATCCGAACACATGCTGCAAAGTGAGCCACCCACCTTTGCCTATTGACTTTGCCTATTGACAAAGCACTTTCCCCCATGCTAGACTGACCATGCCAAACTACCATGCTAGACTAACCTTGCTAGACTAATCATAGCATCGCCAATCCCCCCACCATACGCACCTGTGTGCAAACAATTTTGACTGAGCTTTGACGAGAGATTTGTCGATAGATTTGACGAGAGTTTTGACAATGGCTTGCCAGGACAGAGAACAAGCAATGTTTTGCTCACCACGGTGTGCCTGCCGTTAAGCGCGTTGAAGGTTAACCCAAATTTTCGGCCACGGTGCACGCTGCCCGTGGCATTTTTTGTGTGATACGCACGTGAACATTTCGCACATATTTGTGGCCACGAGTAGATCTCGTGGCCATTGCTTTTACCAGCAGCACAGTAGAGCCCGGCGTAAATCAGGCCACACTTGTTTTACCGTTTGCACTCGAGTTGAATGGCCTGATTGACTGCCGTGGTATTTACGTCAACTAAAATAGGCAAGCCACGGGAGAAGACGAAAGCGAAAGCAACACATGCAACCGAGAACGATTCCGGTTTCCACCCGCAACAACTGGTTTCAGCGAGCGGAGGTAATCCAACGCAACCGGAAGAAGCGTTGGCAACACAGACAATTTTTCGTCGAAGGGGTGCGTGCCATCAATCAACTGCGGAACAATCCACAGTGGCGGGTAGAAGCGTTGCTCTACACACCGGCCACACGGCTATCGGGGTGGGCACAGGATGTCCTACAGGAGATTCCCACTGCTCATCATCTGGAATTAACACCAGCGCTTATGGCGGAATTGAGTGACAAAGAGGAGACCTCGGAAGTCATGGCCATTGTGCAGATGCCAGATATTGACGACCGTCCGGTGCACCTTGGCGAACGATCGGTTGTGGTGCTTCTGGATCGGCCCACCAATCCCGGCAATCTTGGCACGATCATCCGCTCTTGTGATGCCTTTGGGGTGGATCATCTCATCATCACCGGGCACGGTGCCGATCCGTTTGACCCGGTGACAGTACGTGCCACGGCCGGTGCTCTCTTCCACGTGCCGCTGGCACGCCATGCAGAACATGAGCGACTGGCAGAGTGGTTTGCAACTTGCCGATCCACTCTGCCCGGGTTACAGATTGTTGGCACGAGCGCACAAGGTGAGTTACCGCTCACCGCCTGCGACTTTACCCGCCCCACGATTCTTTGCATGGGCAATGAAACGGCGGGGCTGAGCAGTTGGCTCACAATGCAATGCGATCTGCTTACATCGATACACATGCAAGGAGTGGCGTCATCGCTCAACCTGGCTTGCGCAACAACGGCCGTTCTCTTTGAACTGAGCCGCCAACGCGGCAAGACCTAAAGTGGGCTCTGTTTGAAAACGGTAGTGCTACTTCTCTGGTAGACCGCCCAAAAATCTACCGTTTTCAAGCCAACCGCACTGTAGCAGACCAATGGGCTCTTGCTGGGCCAGCTGTAAAATGGCGTACAGATTCTTGAGTAGTTCTTGGATTGGTGGGGTCTGTTGAGGCGTTCTCATGGCTACTTTACACTCGCGATGGTTTGAGACTTTGTCATGCAGATAGAAAATGGTTTACTGTTTAGGAAGACGTAAACAGCGGCCCTCAGATATGTACAAACTACATGCTTACAAGTCCAAATAGCGGCTAATCGATAAATCATTTACATGTGCACAATGGAGGAATCAGCGTTCTCTAACGCTGGATGTGCGCATTAGAGAATGCGCACTCCGCAAGGTGCAAAGTCTATCTGCTTTCTCTACAAGAATCCTTCGCCCCACCATCAACAGGAGAATTGCATCATGTCAGCATCACAAAGTACACCTATCGCCCCGCAAACACTCGGAGACGGCCTCGTCCTGCGCTGGTCTACCGCGGCCGATATGGAAAAAATTACCGAGTTGATTGGGCACGTCTTTCGTGGCAAAGCAGAAGACCCAGCAAACCTGCGCATGATGGATGAGATGCGGGTGATCATGCGTGGTGACTTTCCCTACATGGACGCAAATGACTTTGCCGTCGTTGAAGATACGAGCAAGCCAGAGGCCCCGCTGGTGGCCTGTACCTGCCTCTGGCAACATAGCTGGAGCTATGGCGGCATCCCTTTTTCCGTGGGGCGGCCCGAATTTGTCGCCACCGATCCCGCCTACCGCAATCGCGGATTGGTGCGCAAGATCTTTCAGCTGCTACATGAGCGGAGCGATGGCCGTGGCGACCTGATGCAGGGCATCACCGGAATCCCCTATTTCTATCGCCAGTTCGGCTATGAGATGGTGCTCGATCTGGATGTGCGACGATATTTGTTGGTTGATCTGCTGCCCCCTGCCAAAACGGGCGAAGAAGAAAGCTGCACGCTGCGCCGGGCAACGGCGGCAGATGTACCGCTGCTCACAACGCTACACGAGCAAAACCAGGGTGACAGCTTGCTTTGGCACGAAGCCGATGAAGCATTCTGGCACTACCTGGTGACCTATTGGGATGATCCCGCGATCCAGCAGGAGGACCGCACCGTGGTCGGCATGAATGCGTGGCCGCAGATGATTGTTGATCCAGCGGGCAACAGCCTGGGGATGGTCGTTGTTGGCCACCATCGGCGCAGATACGACCTGGGCGTCTATGAACTTGCCTTGGCAGCAGAAACCAATCTGCAACAGATTGCACCGTCACTGGCTCGAGCGCTGTGTGATTACGCTCAGCAAGCGCCAACAATGGACGCCGATGCCCCGCCGCTCCGCCAGCTCAGTCTGCGGCTGGGGCGCGTGCATCCTCTCTACCTACTGCTGAGTGACGCCATGCTCACGCCAGACGAACCTCCCTACGCATGGTACATTCGCATCCCGGATCTGCCTGCGTTCATCCGTCAGGTTGCGCCGGTGTTGGAAGCACGGCTGGCCGATTCTCTTCTACGCGGCCACACGGGAACCTTCTGCATCGATCTCTATCGGACCGGACTACAAATGAAATTCACCGACGGCAAACTCACGGCGGTTGAAAGCTGGCGCCCGGCCGCTTTTGGCGACGAAGCCAGCGCAGGTTGTCCGCCACTTGTCTTTTCGCAGCTGCTGCTTGGCCACCGTTCACTGACAGAGCTGCGCACGATCTATCCCGATGTGTGGGCCAAAAATGAAGCGCGGCTGCTGCTTGAAACGCTATTTCCCAAAACACCATCGACGCTCATGCCCATGGGATAGGCGGCCACAATAGTGGGTGGGAACAATAGTGGGCGGCAACAATAGTGGGTGTGAACAGAGACTTCCAAAGAGGCGTAACGCACCCTCACTGGATCAAGCGCTGAACTGCTTCGCTGTGCCGCCGCGAATGGCAGATCCCTGCGGGACATGAGTTTCAAAGTAAGCTCTATTTGAAAACGATAGTGCTACTTTTGTGGTAGAGCACGAAAAAATCTACCGTTTTCAAGCCAATCGCACAATAGGTTAGCGCCTGAAGGAAGAAGATAACCATGCAACTTGATCTAACGGGGAAAGTGGCTTTGGTCACCGGCGTCAGCCGCCGACAGGGCATCGGCGCGGCAACCGCGCGCGCGCTCGCCCGGGCCGGCGCGACGGTCTTCACCACCTACTACCGCGCCTATGACGTGGAAACGGATCTATCCACGGATGCCGATGAAGCCACAGCCATCTTGGCCGAGTTACGTGCGCTTGGGGTGCAGGCGGATGGTATCGAAGTTGACCTCGCCGCGTCCGCCGCGCCCACGGCCATCTTTGACGCGGCCACCGATCAATTCGGCTCGGTCGCTATTTTGGTCAACAATGCCACCCGCGATATTCCCGCCAACATCGACACCATCTCTGCGGCCACGCTGGATCAACATTACGCCGTCAATATCCGTGGTACACTGCTGCTCTGTCACGAATTTGTGCGCCGCCACACTGGCCAACCAGGGGGCAGAATCATCAACATGACTTCTGGCCAAGGGATCACCCCCATGCCCGCGAGCCTGCCTTATGTAGCCAGCAAAGGCGCCATCGAAGCGCTCACCTTTAGCTTGGCCGCCACCTTGATGCAACGCGGGATCACGGTCAACGCTATCGATCCAGGTGCGACAGACAGCGGTTGGATGGGCGCTGCGCTACGGGCACAGCTCGTGCAAGAATCACCGACCGGACGGGTTGGATTGCCCGAAGATGCCGCCCGCCTAATCTGCTTTCTCGCTTCGGACGCCGGGGCATGGATCACGGGACAGATCCTGCGCTCGCGCGGGGGGATGTAAGATTAGCAATGCTGTGGGCAGAAAAAAGCGGGACAGGTGCAGCACCTGTCCCGCTCTACCGCTCTTCTGTTGGTCAACCGCGGTGGCCACGGTCACCGCTTATAGAATGCGAATCTCCGGATCAGAGACGAGCGTTAGCACGCTGATGCGGGCCGCCACCAAACGCGCGAGTTGACGGAATGATTGGGCCGCCGCGCTCTCCGGTGCAGAGATAACAATGGGTTGTCCGCCGTCACCGCCGATCCGCACATTGGGATCCAGCTCCACACGCCCAAGGAAATCGATCCCCAGCTTCTTGGCGGCATCTTCGCCACCGCCGCTACCAAAGATCTCGCCACTCATATTTTCCACCACCCCCAAGATTGGGGATTGTAGCTGCTGAAACGCCTCGGTGCCACGCAAGGCATCACTCACGGCCACGGCTTGTGGGCCAGTGACGATGATGCTGCCAGTGAGGGGCACACTCTGGGCAAGGCTCAACTGTGCATCACCGGTCCCCGGCGGCAAGTCAACAATGAGGTAATCTAGTTCGCTCCAACGAACATCCGTAAAGAGCTGTTGGATGGCCTTGTGCAACATGGGGCCACGCCAGACCAGCGCCTTCCCCTCCGGCACCAAAAAGCCCATGCTGATCACCTCGACATCAAAGGCCGTAAAGGGCACCATTTTGTTCTCTTCCACCCGTGGCTTGCCGGTGAGACCGAACATAATGGGAATATTGGGGCCATAAATATCCGCGTCGAGCACACCCACCTTGGCACCATCGAGCGCGAGGCTCACGGCCAGATTGGTG
Organism: Caldilineaceae bacterium; assembly: GCA_965228585.1. Classification (GTDB taxonomy): domain Bacteria; phylum Chloroflexota; class Anaerolineae; order Caldilineales; family Caldilineaceae; genus JAHBVH01. Next base: position 249,129 of record CBDDHX010000001.1, on the reverse strand, counting down.
CTCACGGTGCTTTTGCCCACGCCCCCCTTGCCACTGGCAACGGCAATGATATTCTTTACCGGGATGTTGAGCTTATCTGCAATGCGGCTATCGGCACGAACCTGGGCATCGAAGCGCACGTTAACTTCCTGCACTCCGGGCACCATCTCCTTGACTGCTGCCACGCTCTCGGCTTCCATCTGCCCACGCAATGGACAGGCGGGCGTCGTCAGCATGATCGTGAAGCCCACCTGCTCGCCCTGAATCGTAATATCGCGAATCATGTTGAGCGAGACGAGATCGTTGTGCAACTCTGGCTCTTGAACGGTGCTCAGGGCTTTGCGAACTGCTTCTTCGGTAATGTCACTCTTTTTTTTGCCAAACATTTGGATTCCTTCATCAACTCATGAATGAGCTTGATAGTACACTTTGTGAATTCGTGAAATTTAGTGCTCATCTCCAACGAGAGCAATATTGGTGAACCGTGGACAACAGAGCGCTGTCCATCCATCATAGGCGCTCTGGGACCAAAACTCAGTAACCTTCGTCCACCTTAGAGCACTTTATAGAGCACTTTATAGAGCACTTTATAGAGCACCTTGTAGAGCAATCATGTAACCGTTGCCCAATAGTGGACTCAGCGTTCTCTACCGCTGGACGTGCGTATTAGAGAATGTGCACTCCGCAAGGTGCAAGGTCGATTTGCTTTCTCTATTATATGTACCAAACATAATACCAGATACGATACCAGTGCTCGGAGCTGGAGCTGATAGACGGATGTGGTCAGCGTTGTTTGCTGGTCGCCAGATCATCCAGCAACAACTTGGCCACCTTGTGCCCCAACTCAACCGCGTAATTCGTGCCCCGATCCCAGGGGTAAACTTGGCTCATTGACGCAAAGTAGAGGCCACGAATTGGCGTGCGCAATTCAGGAATCATCTGCAGATAGCCAACCGGTGGCACTGGCTGCGCGTATTTGGCCGAATGCACCCACGCCCCGGTGATCCAGTCGGCCCGAAAGTCGGGGTTGAACGTTTGCAAATGGGGGATAAATTCAGCCAACAACTCGTCAACGCTGAGTGAGAAGTAGCGGTGATCCGGCGCCAGATAATCACCCATATAGAGCAGGTGATCCCCCCCATAGTGGGCTGGGTCGACCATGTTGGTGTGTTCAACCAGGGCAAGAAACGGAAAGCCTTCCTGCTTGGGCAGATTGACCCAGTAGGCACCGTCGGTTAAAAGGGAGTGACGCAGGGCAACCGTCACGACCACGGCACCCATGCTCTTCAGATCTCCCAGCTGCGCCAGATAGGTTGCGGGCAGGTCGGGGGCCAAGCGGCGCATCAGCCCCGGGCTCACGGTGCTGAGCACCTGATCAAATGGCTCGTGCATCGCCTCGATTTGGCTGGTCGAATTGCTGGCAAATTCAAGCTGAAATTGCCCTTGTGCCGTGCGCTCAATGCGCTGAACCGCACAGCCAGTCTCCAGCGTCACACCATCCCGGCGCAGCTGTTCGGCCAGGCCATTCACAAAGGCCTGGAAGCCACCCCGATAGTAGATCAACTGGGGTGTTCGCTTGTAGATGCGCGCCCAGAACCAGGCCAGATTCACTTCATCGTAGTGCGAGCCAAATTTCCCCTCCAACATCGGCCGCCAAATGACATCGTATCCTTCTTTGCCCATCCAGCGTTCCAGCCACGGATCCGCCAAGACTTGATCAAAATAGCGCCACGGTGGCCGCGGGTGATACTTTAGATAGGCTAACACCATCCCCACACGCAGCCGCTGCCAGCGCGAAATTTTGGGGAACTGCAAGAGCCGCAATGGACTGTCCAGCGGGTAGTTCTCCCCTTGGTGGTGCAACACGGTGGTGGGGCTGTGCACCTCCAGCAACTCCTCTAGCCCCAGCGCCCGCGTCAGGGCGAGAATATCCTCATCATTGGTAAAGAGATGGTGATAAAAATGTTCGAGCGGCCATTCCCACGTCGGCTTCCCTTTGAATCCAGCGGCCAGACCACCCAATTCGGGACCCGCTTCAAAAACAGTGATCTCAACGTTGCCATCGGTTTGGTTGCGAATCAGATCGTACGCGGCGGTCAGGCCCGTCAGTCCGCCGCCGATGATCGCAATGCGCTGCCGCTGCGTGGCAATGGATTTCTCTAGCTCAGGGTTTGTTTGCATGGTCTACTTTCGGGGAATCTGCAGGTATTGTGCTCGTTCCCAGACTCTCGCCCCAATGACCAGACATCAGCTCTACCAAGTGATGCGCACCAAAAACGACGAGAGGGCCTGGGAGAAGCTGGGCCTATGCCGCCAGCGTCAAGGTCCCGGGGCGGATCCCCTGTTCCATGTGCTGGGTGAGATCGGTCTTTACTCGCTCGTACATGCGTACGAGTTCGTCATCGCTGCCTTTATAGGATTGAATCGTTTGGGTGGCGCAGAGGTAGCAGCCGCGCAGGAACTTGTAGTTGTTGCTGTTGCAGCGCAGGCAGCCATCCAACTCAATCATCATCAACACGAAAGCCAGGCTATCGGGGTGGGTTTCGGGCAGCGCCGCCACCCGATCGATCAGCGCCTGCCACTCTGGACCACGCAGGTCACGCAAGCTCGAAATTAAGTGAGCCGGAAAAAGCAGCTCGGCTTTGGTGTGGGCCACATAATCATGTAAATCAGACATCTAGTCCTCCATTCGCACTACGCGAACTCAACTTCTACATTGGGCAACTTAACAGGTTGCGCCGCTACTGCAGCGGAATCGGTCTGTGGGGCGAGCAACAGATTCAAGCGCCGCAACAGCTCCGTTAGATCCTGACCATTTTCGCTGCAAACTTGTGTCAAGGTGGCATCTGGATCGACAGCACAACTGCTGCAACCACCCAGATGAAAGCCAGCCAGGATCTGTTCGGCTTGTGGGTGCGCTTGCATGGCTGCGCGCACCGTCATTTGGGGCACGAACGTCAGCTGACCGCGGCCATGCTGTTCCGCTTCCACGCGCAGTTGCGCTGCCGTGGCGTTCAGCTCATCACGTAGCTGCCGGATCTCGTCATTGGCATCAAAAAGCGCTCGATTGTAGCGATCCAGTCGCCGGGTCGCCCGTGCCATTTCCTGTTGCAAACGCCAGGCAAAGCCCAGCGCAGCCAACGCCATCAACAGCCCAAGCCAACCAATGAATGTACCCATGTTACACCGTGTATTCCTCGCCCGGGGCCAAAACAGTGCAGTCAATCCCTGCCGCCTGCTCCAGCTTGTGGGCAAATTTTTGAGGATCCTGCTGAATGGGGGGGAAGGTATTGTAGTGAATGGGGATCACATGTTTGGCCTGCACAAAACGAGCTGCCTGCACAGCATCATCGGGCCCCATGGTAAAGTTATCCCCAATCGGGAGCAGCGCGAGATCAACCCCGCCCGATTCTCCAATGAGTCGCATATCGTAAGTCAGTGCAGTATCACCGGCAAAGTAGAGATCGTGGCCATCGTTGAAATTGATCACAAACCCCATTGGGTTGCCACCGTTGCTTCCATCCGGCAACATACTGCTGTGGTGAGCAACGACACATTTGACGCGCCCAAAGGAGAAGTCATAGGCACCACCACTGTTCATGCCGTGGCCATTGTCGATCCCCTGATTCTCCAGCCAGCTGATGATCTCAAAGTTGCTGATCACCTGTGCCCCCGTGCGTTTGGCCAGCGCCACGGCATCGGCAACGTGATCACCATGCCCATGCGAAATCAGAATAAAATCGGCTTCAATTTCGTCAGCCGAAGTGGGGGCTAGCGGATTGTTGGGGGCAAAGAACGGATCAATGACCAATGTAACGCCGTCGGCATCTACCCCAAAGGTGGAATGCCCGTAATAGGTATAGGTAATCGACATGGTGGCTGCTCCTCGCTTTTCATTGCGCTACTGCGTCTACGATTATCCGGCACACGGAGACAGTAATTCAGACCCACGTGACTCTCTGTACCAGACAACTCATCCATTATCATGGATCAACAAGCCAGACCTACCGCTGGCAAGTCTGGCTCATCAAATCAAGCATCATGTACAAAACTTATCACGACAACGCTCTGCACACTGTGGGGTTGAGTTTTGCTGCCATGGACAAACCGACTACCCATCCAGCAACTCAATCCACGGCGCAAGATGATCTACTCACCGCTTTCTCGGCGCGCCCTGGCTTTTTCCGCGGCTTTGCGCTTGAGTTCTTCCAGGCGAGCCCGGCGTGCATCTGCATCTTCTTCGCCGGTGCTTTCATCGCCGCCAGCGTTGCCCGCCGCCTTGGCTTTGGCCGCCGCGGCACGGGCCGCCGCCTTCTCTTTCAGTGCTTGCAACTCTTCCGGCGAACGTTTTGGCTTATCGGCAGCGGCTTTGGCCTTGGCTTCGGCGGCCTTGGCTTTTTCAGCTTCCTTGGCAGCTTTCTCTTCCTCTTCCTTGCGCCGTGCCTCTTCCTCTTCAGCATATTGGGTGGGCCAAAGCGCCGCGTAATATTCCACGGGCACCGTCAGCTCAGCCTTATCATAGACCAGTTGCGGGTAGCGATCAAAGACTGCCAGTTCGAAATCGTGGTTCATCTTGATTGCGTCAAATGGACAGAACTCGACGCAGAAGCTACAACTCATGCAGACTGCCGCGTCAATAAAGAACTCGGCCGGACGGGCCACGGGACGACCGTTTTCATCGCTGTCACGCACAATCCAGATACATTGCGGTGGGCAAACTTTGGCACAGATCCCACAGGCAGTACAGCGATCTTCCTTGGTCTTGGTGTCCCAAATCAGCATGGGGATGTAGCGGAAACGCTCGGGCAAAATGCGCTTCTCTTCTGGATACTGGATCGTGAGCAAACCTTCCTGATCCACGGGCTGCTCTAGAATGCGCCGGTTGTTTGACAGCTCGATGCTATCTTCATAACGGCTGGGTGTGCCTTTACGATCATCTGTAAAGGTGTCCATGGCATGCTTTAGGGTAATGCCCAACCCCTTCATCAGTCCACTACCGAACATCTTTATCTCCTTCACAATTAGTTGAAGCAGCGCTGGCTTTCAAGCGCAAGCCAGCGGTTTCTGGTTCCAGCCTCAACTAACGATTGTTATCGATCGACTTCACCCAACACAATATCAATGGCACCAAGCACGACAATTGCATCGGCAATCTTGTACCCGACCGACATCGGCCCCAATGCATTGAGGTTGATGTAGCTTGGAGCGCGAACGTGATATCGATAGGCGTTGGCCTTGCCATCACTGACCAGATAGAAACCCAGTTCGCCTTTGGGCGCTTCCACGCGGGAGTAAACTTCTCCTTCGGCAGGACGGTGAGTGTAGCCACCCTTGCCACCCAAGATTTCACCTTTGGGCAGATCACGCAGTGCTTGCTTCAAAATCTTAACGCTCTCACGTGCTTCCAACAGCCGGATGTAATAGCGATCATAGATATCGCTGTTGGGTAGGGTGGGGATGTCGAAGTCAAAGCGGTCGTAAATGCCATACGGATCGGCTTTGCGAATATCATAGGCAATGCCAGCCGCGCGAATCATCGGCCCGCTCACGCTCAGCGAGAGCAGATCCTTACCGGAAAGATAGCCGACCCCACGGCCACGTGCCTTGACGATCTCATTGCCACTCAACATGCGATCCAGCTCATCCAGCACAGCGGGCAAGCGCGTGTCGACAATGTAATTGGCTTTCTTTGTCCAGCCTTCGGGCAGGTCACGAACAACACCGCCAAAGCGCAGGTAATTACACATCAAGCGCGCGCCGCTCACCTCTTCAAAGAGGTCCAGGATCATTTCGCGTTCTTCAATGGCATAGAGTGCTGGCGTCTGCAGAGCACCGAGGTCATTGAGAATAAAGCCAATCGACCAAAGATGATTCACCACCCGGGTCAACTCAGCCATGATCACACGAATATACTCAGCACGCTCGGGAACTTCAAGATCCAACAGCTTCTCGACAGCCAAGGCATAGCCCCAGTTGTTGCTCATGGAGTTAATGTAGTCCAAGCGGTCGGTGTAAGGCATGTTCATCAGCCACGAGTTGCGTTCGCCGATCTTTTCGTGGTTGCGATGCAAATAGCCCATCTCCGGCTCAAGCGCCAAAATGGTCTCCCCTTCGACACGGGCCAACATGCGGAACACGCCATGTGTACTGGGGTGATGTGGTCCCAGATTGACCACAATGCTCTCGGTATCGAGCTCGCCTTCCTCGTCATGATCCGGGGCTTGGCTCACCGGCACATAGGCCACTGGCTCTTCCCACGTTTCTGGATCCCATTCGGCGGGGTAGGTCGTGTTCTTGCCCCACGGTAGCCGCTCTTCGTGGAAATCATAGCCCTTGGCCGGGTGGCGACTCTTGAAGGGCTTGGCAGCCTCTTCGTAATAGGCTTCTTTCCAATCCTTGCGCATGGGGTGGCCGTGAAAACCCTCCCACATCAAAATCCGGCGCTGATTGGGGTGGCCTTCAAAATTGATCCCATAGAGATCGTAGACTTCACACTCCTGCAAATTAGCCCCGGGATAGACCCCGGTGGCCGAAGGAATGGCGTCGACATCCACCGGCACGCGCACACGGAGCGAAAGATGACCGCCACCTTTAGCCGTGCTGTAGAGGTGGTAGACCACCTCAAAACGTTCTTCCACATCACCGCGCTCGCGACCACCATACTCCAGATAGTCTACACAGGTGAGGTTGGAGAGGAAGTCGTACTGCTCCTGATCCCGTAGATGGGTCAACAAAGCGATCAATCGATCGGGCGCGACAACCCAGGAATCCCCATCGTTGTCCAGCCACTTGCCAATTACAGCACCAGGCACGGCATCACTGTAGGGAAAAGCTTGTTCCGCAACAGCGTCGCTCTGAACCGGTGCGTCTGCAACTGTCGTTGTCATTGCGTTTAACCTTTACTGTTCGGTTCATGGTACACAAGGCTTGTGTACCGACATTTTGCCTATGCTGGTTGCTTCATGTTCTGGGCAAGATAGCGCTGTCGGGTAGCCTCCAGCTTGCTCTTCAGATCGTCAGCAAGTGGCTCGGGAACAAAAACTTCTTCACCACCGCCGGCGGCGGCCTGCTTGGCACCTTCACCCAACGTGTGCTCGCGGATCATCTGGATCTGGCGCGGGTCAAAAATATCTGCCCCGAGCACAGGAACGGGGACAAACTCACTGGTTCCCTTTTGATACCAAGGCACCTTCACGATACTCTGCTGCTCCACCTTCGTGTGCAGCTTCATCAAGCCATAGATCAATGCTTCGGGCGTGGGTGGACAACCCGGCACATAGACATCTACGGGGATATATTTATCGATCCCACTGACGACATTGTACCCCTCTTTGAAAGGACCACCACCAGTGGCACAGGCACCCATGCTCAACACGTAGCGTGGCTCGGCCATTTGATTGTAAATGCGCACAATGGCGGGCACCATCTTTTTCGTGACCGTACCAGAGACGATCATCAGGTCGCTCTGGCGTGGGCTGGGGCGCATGACTTCCATCCCAAAACGGGCCAGATCATAACGACTAGCCGCGGTGGCGATCATTTCGATCGCGCAACAGGCCAGGCCAAACAACAGGGGCCACATGCTGGAAACACGGCTCCAGTTATAGACCTTGTCCAGCGTGGTCACCATGACATTGGCCTGCAGATCGTCGGGAACAGCGATCGTATCATGCAAATACGGTTGCATCTGTTCCGTTTTTAGTTCGTGAAACTGTTCGACACGGTTGTCGGCCATAAAGCATTTTTCCTTATGGTCACAAAGCGCATGGCTGGTTACGGATAGAGATCCCCACCATTCCACCCGCCATGTTGAAAATAATCAACTTGATTGCTTGTTTCGTCTTTTGAGATTTTACTGGATTCCGGTGCCAACCGCAACTTGGCGGCTCGGTCAGGCAGCCTCTGGCACGGGCATGGGCATCCCATATTGCTCCATCACCCAATAGGTCCAGTTGGTCACACGCTGACGAGTCTTTTCAGGCTCATTGTCATCATCCAACGGCAACCCCATGATCACATCTTCAAAACTGCCGCGCGAGAACTCAAATTCATACCCATCGCGTGGCCAGAAGCCTACCAACTCGCCGCCCAAAGAAGCCACCTTGTTGCCAATGATACCAATGGCATCTACAAACGAGTTTGAATAGCCAAACTGATCGCCGTTGCCAAAGAGTGCAACCTTGCGCCCGGTAAAGTTCACCACATTCAGCTCTTCGAACTTCAGGGCCCAGTCATCCTGCAATTCACCAATGTTCCAGGTCGAGCAGCCAAAGATGAGGTATTGATAGTTCTCCATCACCTTTAGATTATCAGCGGAAACAATGACGGTGTCTACTGTTGCCACACCACTCTGTTCGATGATCTGCTTCATCATCATTGCGGCCCGTTCACCGGCACCGGTAGAACTGCCATAAAAAAGACCAATTTTTTCTGCCATTATTGCATCCTATTCATTCAGCCTGTCTGTTCAGATCATAGAATCACTGGCCCATGCGCCTTCCAAGCCAACCGCTCGGGCCAACCACACTGTGTCACGAAAGATCCTCATCCATCCAGAGCCTTGCGTTGTACCCGAGTCCGTTAGTTCCAGTGTTGCAATATCCAACATCGCATCCACGGTCACTATATATCTACTATATATCTACAGTCTCGATATATCCACGGTATATCCACAGTCTCGATGGTTTGGACGATTGTGTGGGTGCCTGTCCAACTCGCCACCGTTACCCCTTCGTTGGCCCCCGCAATGGACTCAGGGTGCATCATCCATCTTCATGCAAATTCGCGGCTCAAATCCTGAATAGCCCTTGAACGTACCGTGGTCTGTTCCTTGGCACGTATTCATTCTGGTTTGCGGCAATTTGTTCAGAATTATACCTGTTGATTGGCAAAACTGTCAAGTAATTTTTTTCACAAGCTCTCTTCCCACCACAACCCGCCTCTAGCGCGCAGCCGCTCTTGCCATACCTCAGCCCGCACGCAGTCTCCACGAAATTTTGGCGATCATTCCCACATCCACCCCAACCGGCTGTTGCCGGCTCGCTCCACCCAGCGCGAATAATTATCATGATTTTCATAAAAATTGACAGGAGCGTACCATCATGCTATACTGCGCGCCGGTTCTGCATTTGTCGATATAACGTCGATGTGGCGCGGTGCGCGAGCACCCGGCAGCACGGATGCTGGATAGAACCGGATAACATGTATTGGTAACATGTATTGGGTTGGATAAAACGGAGGTTGCTGTGGCATTTGCGTGGCCGTGGAGCAAGAAAAAAACATCGGACATACTCTGGCTGGATCTGGGAGACCTGGGTGATTTGGTTCATCCGGATGGCCCCCACGAGCAGTGGCAAGATCATGGCTTGGGGCTGTTGCGCACCATCTTGCACCAAAATGGCATTCAGACGGATATTGCGTCTACCCGTGCCGTCACATCCTGGGAGCAGCTGGCCAAACAGATCAAAGGCTATCGGATGTTGCTCATGAACGTGCGCAGCTACACCTTTCCCGTCGCCTTGAAAGCCGCACAACTATTCAAAGAGATCAACCCCGATGGACTCGTCATTACCGGCGGGATGCACGCCACCGTTGCCCCCGACGAAATGGAAGAGATCGCCGAGTTTGACAAGATCTGCAAAGGCCCCGGTGAAGCGGTTATTGTTGATCTCGTGCGCGACCCCGACAGCTTTCCACGCAGCTTTCGCGGCCAAGGCACACGCTCCATGGGCGATTGGCCAATGATCGATCGCGAGCTTTGGCCCAAGCCAGCCAGCCGCAAAATCCGGCGCCGCTTTAATTGGCCAATGGAGCCAGAATGTGGCTGGGGACCGGCACCGGTCGCCACCATTTTGACGAGCCGCGTCTGTCCTTGGCAATGTGTCTTTTGCAACGAAAACTCGTATATTCCCAACATGGGGCGCAAGCCGGTCGATCAGGTCATCGACGAATTGAATTACCTGGATCGCAAACATGGGGTCGGTTCGGTGGTGATCCACGATTCCATGTTCTTTCAAAATCCCAAGTGGCTGCGCGAATGGATCGAAAAGTACCCGCGCCAAACCAAAGGCTGGACCTATTGGGCCGCGGGCCGCGCCGATACCGTGCGTCAATGGCCCGATCTCTTTGAAGCATTGGTGAAAGAGACGAACTGGCGCACCATCTCGATTGGTTTTGAATCGGGCAGCGATCGCATTCTGCGGCTGCTCAACAAGGAATGCACCGAAGAAGATAACTTCTTTGCCATCGATCTGCTCAATCGCATCGGTGACGAGCTGGAAGCCAAGGGTGAACAGCCCCCCTACTTCTGGTCCAACATCATGATGGGCATCCCCGGCGAAACGCACGAAGATGCGTTCAAGACGATGCGCATGCTCAAACGCATGAAACGAGTTTTCCCGTCGATTGCATTCTATGCCCCCTATCCTGGCTCGGCGCTCGGCAATCAGCTGATCGCCGAGGGCAAAAGCCTGATGACGCGCGACAACTATCATCGCTTTCCCGATGATGAAAAGGTCAAGGGGATCGACTACCAATTCTACCGGGATCTAATCGCCGGCAAATACGATGATGAGATCAACAGCGGGCTATCGACTCTGCGCGGTGCCGATCTCTATCAGGGTTCACTGATCAAGGCATAGCAGATGAGTAGTTTTAGCAATCCACACTATATGTATCTTTTTGACCTGAAAAATGGCAAGAAGAAGCTGGCTTATGGCCAGTCACCAGAAGATGCACTCGACATTCTGCGCATTCGCCTGAGCGAGGCAGAAATGGCCGACATTCTCATCGACCAATACGTGAAAATTTCACAACGCGAGTTGCAACAACATGTTGATGAATTGGGCTGAGGAACTGGACCAACTATGTGGTGGCAAAAGCGCAGGGCAGCTGAAGATGAGCTCTTGATTGCACTGCTCGCCGGTGCTGTGCTCAAAGCACACCGCACGGTGGACGGGAGCAAAGAGCATTGGCTCCACAATGTCAGCCAAGCCGCACAACTAAAGTGTGCTCTGTTTGAAAACAGCAGCTCCGGCAAGAAGGAAACCTACTGTTTTCAAGCCAACCGCACTGTAGTCGCAGCCCATACGGTACGGCGACTTGAAGCCAAAGCGCTGATCCAAAGCAACATGAAATTTCCCGCGGCCACCTATCTGCTCACGGCCAAAGGCGCGGCATTGGCCCGTCGCCTTTCTGGTCGCCACGATCAACCGTTGACCGTGCGCCGCCCTGCCGCCGGAGATACCCACACCAACACAGACGCTTGATGCAGGGATCGCAACCGCAAGCCGCGTCCGCCAGCAACAGAACGAAAAGTCCCACACCTAATCCTGGTGTGGGACTTTTTTTAATGTGGTTGCATCGCCAGAAGGGGGCAGCGACGCTCCCCCCTGGCGTACCGGGAAGAACTCGCCCCATCAGCGGGCGAGCACCGCATCTATTTACCTACTGCGCCAGTTGACAGACGATGATGCCATCGAGGAAATTGCCTTCGGCGGCATTGCCACCGGCTGTCGCGAGCGGCAAGAGCTCGACCCGGGTGGTGGTCTGGCCACTGGGCACCAGATAGGTCCCCGTGAATTCCAGCCATGCCGCGTTGCCGGTGTTGAATTTCACCTGCTCCACCGGTTCATTGGGTTCACCCAGGCGCAGGCTAACGGTGTCGGTACCATTGCGCCCGCGATGGGCAAAGCCCCAGAGAATCATGGTGCCGGGGGTGGTGGCAATGTCTTGATAGAGTGCCGCGGCAGAAGTGGCGTTCAGTTCGTTGAACTGTCTGCCATCAAAAGCAGCCACACCGTTGACACTACTCTGCCAGATCTTGATCTGACCATCGCTGGCGCTGGTGGACCAACCGGACACCTGCGCTTCGTCGATCAGTTGCCAGGTGGCGGGAATTACAGGTTCCTCGAAGCTGCCATTGAGCAACAGCGGCGTGGAATCGCTGGGACAGCTGACCACGGGATTGGACGGCCCCGGCGTGCTGGTTGGGGTCGGTGGCAGTGGCGTGTTGGTCGGCAGCGGTGTGTTCGTTGGTGTAAAGGTCGGCGTGGGCGGAATCGATGTATTGGTCGGTGTTGGCGGTGCCGGTGTTTGCGTTGCCGTTGGTGTCGGTGCATTCGGGTCCTGAATCCCCGCGTCCACACTGGTAATCTCTGTAAAGGCAGGCAGCGCAATACAGCTGCTGAAACCATCGCCATCAACATCCGAATCCGCGAAGTCATCGCCAATGGCATTTTGTGGGCTAAAGACAAAGCCAGCCGGCGCCGTCACGTGGATGCGATAGTTGCCAGCCGCCAACGGACCAAAAGCATATTCGCCTCTGCTGTCAGTCACATCGGTCAACAACACAAAGTCGCCCGTACAGCCATCGAGCAGATCCACTGTCACCCCGGCGACTCCGGGTTCGCCAGCATTCTGCGCGCCGTTGGCGTCGAAATCGTTCCACACCCGGTCGCCAATCAGACCACCGGCCGGTGTGGGCGTGGGTGTGGGCGTGGGAATGGTGCCCTGTGGATCGTAGAGACCAGCATCCACCGAAGCATCCTCCTCGAATGGGGCCAGGCTGATGCAGGGGGTGATGCCGTTGCTATCCACATCCGAATCACCGGCGTCGTCGGCAATGGTGTTCTGTGGGCTAAAGACCAGCCCATCGGGTGCAACGACACGCACCAGATATTGGCCCGGTTGCAGATCCGGGAAGAGATATTGACCACTGTTCGAGGTCTGCTGGGTTGCCAACACGCTGCTACCACTACAGGTCGCGAGCAGTTCAACCGTGACCCCTTCCAGGCTCGGTTCGCCAGTGTCCTGGGCACCGTTGCGGTTGAGGTCATTCCAGACGCGATCGCCAATGTAACCGCCGATGGGGGTTGCAGTGGGCGTGGGGGTGGGAATCGGCGCGTTGGGATCGTAGAGACCGGCATCGATGGCAAAGTTTTCTTCGCCTGGGGCCAGGGTCAAACAATCGGTAATGCCGTTGCCATTGAAGTCGGAATCAGCCTCTGCATCACCAGCTCCCTTGGCGGTGAAGACAAAGCCAGTGGGCGCGGTAACCCGGATCCGATAGTCGCCGGGAGCAAGGTTGGTAAAGACATATTGGCCACTGTTGGATGTAGTGCGGGTGGCAGCGACCGTGGTGTCGGTACAGCCTTCAAAGAGATCAACCTTGATCCCTTCCAAGCCGGGACCACCTTCATCTTGCAGCCCATTGCGGTTCAGATCCGCCCATACCTGGTCGCCAATGCTGACGCTTTCGGGGCCAGGGGTAAGGGTGGGGGTGGGACCGCCGCTGCGGGTCACGCAGATATCATCGGCAAAGAAGTTGAGCCCGCCATCGGTATAGAGATAGACTTCGGCAAAGGCGGTGCCTTGTGGTGCCTGCACTGCCGCTGCTGTTTTGGCATAGGTGGCACTCGTCACCTGGGCAAAGGTATCGCCCACGCGATTGCCATCCAGATCATAGAAGTTCAGGCCAAAGGCGCTGAAGATGGCGCTGTTGTCGGTCTTGCCAAAGCCGCTGAGTTCATAATTTGCGCCAGGCAGGGCAGCAATGGGTTGGTTGATGAAGATACCACCTGTTCCGCGCAAAAGGGCAGCTTGGGCACCGCTGTTGGCATCCCCAGATAGCGTCAGTTGTGCATCCGAGTAGCCATCGACGGCCCAGTTGCTAAAGCCAGCCTCAAACCCGGCATTCAAGACGAGGTTGGACGGACAGGCAGTGGAAGGCGGCGTGGTCGGTGCCGGTGTTGGTGTCTCGGTTGGGCGTGGTGTAGCTGTTGCCGTCGTGGGCGGCAATTCACAGACCAGCACACCATCCAACAGGTTGCCCAGGACACTCGTGCCCGATGCCACTGCAATCGGCTCAAAGTCGATCTGAGTTCGCGTCTGACCAGCGGGCACGACATAGGTACCGGTGTACTGATTCCAGGCCAGGTTATCCGTGCTAAAATCGGCTTGATCCACCAAAGATGTGGGAGCACCAATGCGCAAACGCAGGGTATCGGTGCCGGTGCGCCCGCGATGGGCAAACGACCAGAAGATGGTGCTACCCGGTGTGGTGGCAAACCTTTGCATCAACGCAGCACTGGAAGCAGCGTTAACCTCGGCAAATTGTGCGCCTTCAAAGGCAGAAATACCCTCGACACGATAGCTCTGTAGCAGTTGGATGTGTTCGTGTTTGGCGTCAGTCTTCCAACCGGGAACCTTCGTGTCGCGCACAAAAGTCAGAGGCAGTTCGATGACAGGCTCTTCAAAGCCGCCATTGGTCAGCAGCGGCGTGGAGCCAGCGGGACAACGTACCGCTGGCTTGGCCGCGACGGGTCTGTCGACCACGGTAATGTTGAGTTCTGTGCTATCACAGAGTTGCCCGTTGGCATTGTTACTGCCATACGCCTGGATCGTTATGGTGTACTGCCCGCTCTTTGGCCGCCAGCTGGTGCCGGTGGGCGGATAGTTATAGGGTGCATAGTTTTCTATGATCGAACTGCCGTTGACGGTGAAGCGCACGCTATCAACATCCCGGCTGGTCACCGCTTCCAACGCCACTCGGTATGGCAATTGGTTCAGGTTCAGGGTTGCCCCGTCAGTTAACGGATCGAACGTGACCACTGGTAACGTTGTGAGGGTGTCGACCAGGCGAACCGACTGAATGGTACCATTGCAGGTTGTCGGGGTTGGTGTTCCCCGTGGGAAATCACTGTTCTGAATGTTAACGTAGACATAGTAGCAGCTCTGCACGGTAAAGCGCTTTAGTTCGTTGCCCGCGCCATCACGGATCACCCATTTGTGACCATAGTAGGAGTGTTGCCAATAGTAATAACCACCGGGCAGGGCCATGTAGCGAATTTCCTGCCCGTGCGAATTGATCCAATAGATATAGGCGGTCTGATTGCTGGCATTGCGAAAGCGGATGAAAGTTCGGCAATAAGTTGCTGCGTTGGCATGATCCTGCTCCAACGTGGGCGCGTTGGCGTTTTCATCGGTGATGCCCTCGGCAATGGTATGGAGCGTCTCATCCTGCAGCGGTGCATCGTCATCACTGTTGGCGGCACCGTCACTATCCCCCATAATAAGGGGAAGGTAGATCTGATTGGCTGCGCCGTCCGCCTCTGCACCACCCTCATTCCCCTCTTCGGCGGCAACATCATCCTGCAGCGGCGGTTTGGCCCAGGTGTTGAGCGTCGAAATGGCCACCCAAGAGAGAACGAGCGCCGTTACAGCAAACATGATGCCGGCGCGTCGCTGCTTTCCGGCCAGGCCCAATGCGTGGAGAAAATGATGCTTGGCAGCTCGCCACCAATGGCCATTTTCGTGGTTGTGGATACTTGATTTTTCCATGGATTTTTCCTACTGAATTTATACTGTTCAATACGGCTTGATATGGACATGACGTACCCACCGAGAAGAGCTCACCGGTGGAGAGCAGGCAACACAATTGGTGGCTCTTCTCGACAAGTTGCGTAAGTCCAGATGGATAGATATTTACAGTTCGCTCATTCCTCGGGCGCGGCCATGAAGGGTGGTGACGAGGGTGCACATTCCCCGTTGAGAATATGACGCCCCTTCTTGGCACGCACAAAAGCAGCACGGTGATGTGGTGCTGCGATGTGGTGCTGTGATGTGGTGCTGTACCGTGATCCGCAAAGTACAGGTCCGTCAGGTTGTGTTGCAATCAGTTGATGAAGTGGGAAGGGTGAATTGTGTACGTGGTCTTGTCTGACGGTCTTGTCTGACGGTAATGTTCGGCTGCCCCGTTTGACTGGCGAGGTGTAAGAGCAGAACGGTGAGACAGCGAACTGTACACAAACGGCAGTGATGTTCATCCGATCAGCACATACTATACGGTGGCAAAGTACGACATTTTTGTTACAACGTGCTGACATTTGACGCAAACGGATTCTGCCGGAATTGAGGAACTTCAGCAGTGGCAGGGCTAATTTGGCATGGAAAAACTTACCATCTCCCCGCAATATCTTACCGAGATCTAACAGAGAGAGAAGCGGTGCAAGGTAATTCGTCAAATCAGCGAATCCAAATCACGATTTCATCAAAAACGCTGAATAGCCTATTGACGCGCTATTTCGCACGGGGTATCAAGTGGATAATCAAATGGGGAAGCCAGCAGTTGGGGTCAGAAGGATTTTGAAAATCGGTACGCACGTCCACGGGGGGGCGCTCCATGTCGCGGCTTGGACATGCCGGGAAAGCGCCCCCGCTACCCTGGGCAACCAACTGCTCCTGGCACTTTCCCGGCATCTGTTACACTCAGAAGTGAGTTACATCGTCTTGAGATGCTGGCGCTTGGCCGCAACATTGAAGCAGGCATACTGATTCTCGCGCATGAATCGGCCTGCCAACGCAATGGCCCCGGCTTCACTGAGCAAGCCATCATCAACTTCGGCCTGCAGCGTGCGGTTGAGCCAATGGCGGCTCTGTTGAGCATAGGCAACCGCGGCCGTTGGCCAGAAGGTATCCCCACCAAAGACAAAGAGCTTGTTGGCGGGCACGGCATGAATATAGCGGCGGACAAAGTCGCTGGTGCTGTATGGGTCAATGCTCCAGGCCCAACAGAGATCCACATAGACATTGGGATAATGTTTGGCGAGAGCGACCAACTCTTGTTGATAGGGATAGGCCATATGCATGAGGACGAAACGTGCCGTGGGATAGGCAGCCAGGAGCGCACAGAGGTTACCGGCCGGGATGTAATCGACGGGCATGCGGCTGTGCCCGGCATAGTAGCCCGTGTGGATCTTGAAGGGCAGATCATGCTCAATCCCCAGCTCCACGCCACGGGCCAGGGACCAATCGCCCAAACAGAGACGATCGGCCGTGGTCATGGTTGCCGGGGCACTGAGGTAGCGATCGAGCGCACGGGCAGCTTCCACGTCGCTGCGTTCTTGCCAGTGCAACGTGCGGCTGTAGGCATGTTGCGATTTGATGGCAATGGCCGTGGGCGCGTGCGCAGCAAAGATCGCGGCCATGGCCGTCTGCAATGTGGAGAGATCGCGCACCTCTGTGCCCGTGGCGGTGGCCAGCGCAGCCAGATCCGGCTCCCCATTGCAGAAATCTACCCAGGAGATATCGTACAAAAAGAAATCAGCCCCCGCGGGGTCGGGTGGGCAGGGCCAGGTAAAGTTGTCGATCTGTACGTGATCGAGCCCCGCTCGATCCCGCAACAGCTGCAAACGCATGCCGGGGGCAACCAACTGTTCGTGGGTAGCCCGCGCGGCTTCTAACCCTGCCACGGTGATGTTGTCGAGTGCATAGAGTTCACGGGCGATCAGCTGCACGGCAGCCCCATAACCAGTCTGTTGCACTGCCGCCCAGAAGGGTGCAATGGGTGCAAAGCGCGCGTGCAGATCGGGGTTGCTCTTGTCCACCAATGCCGAGACGGCATCTGGTGGCGCCCCAGCCACGACCAGATCCGCGGTAACGTAATTGTCAAAGAGACTCTGCAAAATGTCAGGTCCATCGTCGACATAGGCCGCTTCGCTGCGCAGATGTTCGTGCGTATCACAGAGTGCGGTCTGCGCGATAAACGCGGCGAGATCAGTGGGAGCGGATTGTCCGCTGATTGTGGATTGGCTCATTACCAGAGTAGCTCCTTTTGCTTTGGTGGGGGTGAATCACATAGATATTGCAGTTACCGGCTTCAGCCGTATTCCCTTTGTGCCCACGGCACAGTCGCGACGGTCACAGGCGCTCATCTCACAGGCGCGCCTCTCAACGTAATGACCGAAGCTACCAACTGTCCCAGTGGGTCACCTCTGCAACCGGTTTGCGTTGGGCGGGCTTGAAGTCGGTGCCCGTAAAGTACGCCACGGGGATCAGCGCGGCTTGGGTGACCGTGGCCGGAATGCCGAGCGCTGCGCCAATCTCTTGCTCATGGGCCAAGTGCAGCGTCGTCCACACCGAGCCAAGGCCGCGCGAACGCAGCGCCAACATGAGTGACCAAGTTGCCGGTAGAATCGACCCATAGAGCGAGGCCTGCGCCATCTGCCCAGCCGTCTCCACGCGCCCTTCGATGCAGGGGATGATGTGGACGGGCACTTCATGCAGATGTTGCGAAAGATAAATGGCCGACTTCAACACCTGTTTGGCACTTTTTTTCGTGCTGCCCGTCGACTGCTCAGCCCGCAACGGCTCCAGTTCGCTCTGCTGGTTGCGCACCAGATAATGTTTGAACGCCTGGCGATAATACCCCGCGATCAGCTCGCGCTTGTCGGGATCGGTGATGACCAGAAAGTGCCAGCCCTGACGATTCGACCCGCTGGGCGCTTGCGTCGCGAGCCGTAGACACGTCAGAATCACCTCCCGTTCCACCGGGCGCGCCAGATCAAGCCGCCGCCGAACAGCACGGGTGGTGGTCAGCAGCTGATCAACGGTAGTCAACTCCATAACAATCTCCTTTACAGCTTGCACGGTTCACACTCAAGACAATGTACGTTCGACTGACCCGAATAGGGTCGACATGCGCTTTGACAAGCGCTTGGTCGTCCCACGGGGCACCGGCAGCGGATGCCCCGGCCAGAATGGTTCTTCGTCGTTCCTACTCCATCGAGAAATCACAGTAATGTTGCGCAGTAATGTTGCACGGTAATGTTGCACAGTAATGTTGCACAGTAATGTTGCGCAGTAATGTTGCGCAGTAATGTTGAACAATGGTGGAATCAGCATTCTCTAACGCTGGACGTGCGCATGAGAGAATGCACACTTCGCAGGGTACACCCTCTATCTCTTTTCTCGATCAGAATGAGTGACTAAATTATAGCCGGTTGCCGCTCGCTTGCCCAGCCCCATTTGCCACCCACTGCCATCGCGCCATTCCATCTTGTTCCATCAGCTTCAACGGTTGAAGAGCCAACCCTTTATTTCGTTTCGGAGTCACTTCTGATTGCTGGTATACTTACGTCGGGACAGATTGCAGCGGCGCTACGTCTATGGACGCGTTTCAAGGGCAACAGCCTCAATGCCGCGCGCGGCGAACGAGCATTGTCGCCCCGTGCCCATTTGCGCTGCGCCTCGATAGCCAAACTTTGGCCAGATCAACATTATTTCTTAACAACTGATTCCGTGACACAGAATCAAACCGGACAGAACCAAACCGGGTAGAGCAGAGGGCAGGCCGAACAATCCCAGCGCAACCCTTTGGTGCTTCCCCCACCTGTACGTTGCAGAGCAAAAAGAAGGAGTAGCCATGAGCGAAATCAAGTTTGGCACCGACGGTTGGCGTGGTGAGATTGGTCGAGATTATACCTTTGCCAATCTCCAGCGTTGTGCCCAGGGCTTTGCCAGTTATCTGAAAGAAGAGGGCAAAAGCGGCAGCGTCATCATCGGGCACGACCGCCGCTTTCAGGCCGACAACTTTGCCAAAGCCGCGGCCGAAGTATTGGCGGGCAACGGTTTCAAGGTCTATCTAACGGACCAAGCCACGCCCACCCCGGTGATCAGCTTTAGCGTCGGTGCCAAAGGTGCCCTGGGGGCCATCAACATTACCGCCAGCCACAACCCACCCCAGGATTGCGGCTTCAAGGTGCGTGACGAATATGGCGGCGCTATTGCACCGGATGGCCTGAAGCAGATCGAAGCGCTGATCCCGGCGGCTGACGACACCGCGGCCATTCAACAGCTGCGCTTTGCCGATGCCCTGGCAGGGGGCCAAATTGAGTATTTTGATGCCAAACCTGCCTACCTGGCCCGCGTCGCCGAGCTGATTGACGTGGCGCCAATCCGCCGGGCTGGGCTCAAGATCGTGGTCGACAACATGTGGGGCAATGGCGCGGGATGGCTCACCGAAATCCTCGGTGGTGACAAAACCGAGATCATTGAAGTACATGCCGAGCGCAATCCAATCTTCCCAGAAATGAAACGCCCCGAGCCGATCCCGCCCAATGTGGACGCGGGGCTGGCCGTGGGCGCGGCAGAGGGCGCAGATTGCGTCTGCATTATGGATGGTGACGCGGATCGTTGTGGCTTTGGCGACGAAGCGGGCAACTTCATCGATCAGCTCCGGGTCTATGGGCTGTTAGCCTACTATTTGCTGGAGGTGCGCGGCGAGCGGGGCACCATCGTCAAAACCCTGAGCACCACTTCCATGCTCGACAAATTGGGCAGACACTACGGTGTTGATGTGGTCAACACGGGCGTTGGTTTCAAATATGTGGCCCCGGCCATGATGGAACACGACGCGCTGATCGGCGGTGAGGAGAGTGGAGGCTACGCTTTCCAGGGCCACGTGCCCGAACGGGATGGCATCATCGCCAACCTCTATCTGCTCGATCTCATGGTGCGCACGGGCAAAAAACCATCCGAGTTGCTGCAACTGCTCTTTGCCAAGGTGGGTGAACATTTCTATGACCGCATTGATACCCGGCTCACCGACGACGACATGAAAGCCGCGGCCATGGAACGGCTCAACAACATCGACATTGACGGGCTGACCCTGGGCGGGCACGCGGTCACCGAGTTGGTCACCACCGATGGCTACAAGTTCGTCATGGACGATGGCGGCTGGCTACTCGTGCGCTTCTCTGGCACCGAGCCGCTGATCCGCGTCTACACCGAAACAACCGATCGGGCCGCGGTCGCGGGGATCCTCGCCGACGGGCAAAAGCTGGCGGGGCTGTGAACGCGTCCCACCGCCAGATCAGCGCTGATCTGGCGGTGGGCGCGCCGCTTTTTGCAAGCAGACCTACGCACAGCGCAACCGAAGTGTGATAGGATCTGTGATAAAATGAACAAATGAGATCGAGCGGCCTACCGGGATGGCATTGTTCAGATGTAAGCGGCGGCCACTATGGAAGGAGAAGCAGGTGGCAACAACCCCTTTGGCGGAGGCTACCTGCAGTTGCGCACGCGAAATGTTCGGATGGAAGGAACGAAACAGGTTCGATTGTGTTGACATTACCCACAGATCATCTGCCCACGACGCTGGTCGATAGTCACTGTCATGTAGATGTAGAACAATTCGATGAAGATCGAGCAGCCGTGCTGGCCCGGGCCAACATGGCCGGTGTGCGCTACATCGTCAACCCCGGCATCGATCTCATGCACTGTCGACAAGCCATTGCATTGGCCGAAGCCCACGAGCAGGTATATGCCGCGGTGGGTATTCACCCCAACAGCAGCGGCAACGTCACCAGCCAGACCATCGACCAGCTCCGCGCGTGGGCAGCGCACCCCAAAGTGGTGGCCATTGGTGAGATCGGCCTGGACTATTATTGGGACAAGGTCGAACCGGCGCAACAGGCGCGGGCTTTTCAGCAACAGCTTGAACTCGCCGCCGAAGTCGGGCTGCCCGTCATCATTCACAATCGCGATGCCACGGCCGACACGGCCAACATATTGCAGGCATGGTCGACCGACGCGGTCACCCGCAATTCACCGCTGGCAGACAAACCCTTTTGGGGCGTGCTGCATGCCTTTGGCGGGGCGGTAACTTTGGCCCAACAGGCTTATGGCTGGAACTTTGTCCTGGGCTTGGGTGGCCCCGTGACCTTCCGCAATGCCCGTCGTCTACATGAAGTAGCGCCCCAGCTCGATCTGGATCGGCTGATGGTAGAGACGGATGCGCCCTATCTGACGCCCCACCCACGGCGCGGCAAACGCAATGAACCAGCCTATGTGACGCTCGTCTGTGCACAGCTGGCAGCGCTCCGTGGTCAACCCGCCGCCGAGATTGCAGCACGAACATCAGCCGTGGCCACCACCTTTTTTGGGCTGCCACAGCCGCAACCACAGTGCCAGCCAGACGGGCCGAACCACTGATGCAACTGTAAGGAATTTTGGAAGAGGATAATGCAATCTTGATTGACACACAACCGATGTCTATCCAGACATTGTTGGCCCCGATCCAACCGGAGCTGCGCCAAGTAGAAGCCAAGATGAATGCCGTGGACTCGGCGCTCTTCGCCCCCCTCGCCACAGCCTTTTTTGATCTGATTGGCAGCGGTGGCAAGCGGTTGCGTCCGGCGTTGGCGCTGCTCACCGCGGGCGCAGCAGAGATACCGGCCACGGCCACAGCCCACCAATCGATCATTGCGCTGGCCGCGGCCGTGGAGATGTTGCACACGGCCACCCTCGTCCACGACGATGTGATCGATGGGGCGCTGTTGCGGCGGGGCGCGCCCACACTCAATGCCACCTGGAATGGCGGTCTAACGGTGTTGGCGGGCAACTATATGTTTGGCACGGCGGCTCTATTTTCGGCCCAAACTGAAAACGTACGGGTGATCCAGCTCTTTAGCACAACGCTGGAGGTGATCGTCAATGGCGAACTCAATCAACTGCGCGATCGCTTTCGCTTTACCCAGAGCAAGGAGAGCTACTACAACCGCATCTATGCCAAGACGGCCAGCCTCTTTTGCGCGGCCACCGAAGGCGCGGCCATCCTTGCCGATCTCCCTGAAACAGCCATTGCAGCCATGCGCCAATATGGCAACGATCTGGGGCTGGCGTTTCAGATCATGGACGATGTGCTCGACTTCACCAGCGATGCCGAAACATTGGGCAAACCAGCGGGCAGCGATCTGCTGCAGGGCACATTGACCTTGCCCTTCTTCTACTACGCACAACAGCAACACGACCCAGCAGCTTTCCTGACCCAATTGGCAGAGACCCAGCAACAAGCGGTCGATGAGGAAGATCCCGCGCGGTGGCAAGCGACAGTGGCCGCGCTCGTCGCCGACCTGCACGCGTCAGATGCCATTGACGCGGCCCATCAGGAAGCGCGCGCCTTGCTGGATCAAGCCCATTGCGCGCTCGACGTCCTGCCCGATAATCCATACACCGCCGCGTTGCACGGACTCTGTGATTTTGTTGTGCAGCGGCGCTATTAATCGAGACATGATGGAATAATCGAGAAACCATGGTAACGTTGCACAATGGTGGAATCAGCGTTCTCTACCGCTGGACGTGCGCATGAGAGAATGCGCACGCCGCAAGCTGCAAGGTCGATCTGTTTTTTCTACAGTGCGGTTGGCTTGAAAACGGTAGGTTCCCCGCTTGCCGGAACGACTGTTTTCAAACAGAGCCCACTTTTGGGTGCGGTTGGCTTGAAAACGGTAGGTTCCCCGCTTGCCGGAACGACTGTTTTCAAACAGAGCCCACTTTCGGGTGCGGTTGGCTTGAAAACGGTAGGTTCCCCGCTTGCCGGAACGACTGTTTTCAAACAGAGCCTACTTTAGAAGAAGCTATCCATAGATTCGGTTGTGGTGCTTAATCCACCGCGGGCGGACTACGTGGACGCAGCGAATGTATGGACCAGCGAATGTACAGACAGAGACCAGGGTAGGGGCGTACCCTTGCGATCGCCCAGGGACTTGTGATCGCCTGCACTGATGGACCCAGTCTGTTTAAGCCGAACCACGAACCAGCGAAAGCCAATGAGCTCCACCACAGACGCAGCCGACCCACAACCCACGATGAGTGCTGACGCCACCGTTGATCCAGCTGCCGTTGATCCAGCTGCTGTCGAGCCAGCTGCCGTCGACCTATCGATCGTCATCGTCACCTGGAATGTCTGGCCCCTGTTGCGCGCCTGCCTCAACTCCATTGCCGGGTTGAGTAGCCCCGATCGCGCGGCCGACAGCGACGATGGGTGGCGCGTCTTTGGCGCAGCAAAATATCGGCTCGAAGTGGTGGTGATCGATAGCGCGGGCAGCGCGGCCACCGCAACCGACGCCACGGCCACCGAGCTGCCACAACAGTTTCCGTGGGTGCGCTACATCCCCAGCGAACGCAACCTGGGCTTCACTGGCGGCAACAATTTGGGCTACCGCGCCAGCCGTGGCGAGTTCATCTTCTTCCTCAATCCCGATACCGAATTTGGCGCGGCCACGACTGCCCACGATCATCCGCTGGTGGCTCTGCTACAGCACTTGCAATCCAACCCGACCGTGGGCATGGTTGGCCCCCAACTGCGCTACGGCGATGGGAGCTGGCAAAACAACCGCCGCCACTTTCCCACGCGCTGGACAGGCTTTTTCGAGAGCACCTGGCTCGGCCAGCGCTGGCCAGACAATCCGTGGAGCCGACACCTGCACATGGTCGACCACCCTGCGGATCGCCCCCACGCGGTCGATTGGCTCAACGGCTCGGCCATGTGTTGCCGGCGGCGCGCGTTGGCAGCCATTGCGCCCTCCCCGGCCCCCGGCCCCTTTGACGAGCGTTTCTTCATGTACAGCGAAGAGCTCGATCTCTGTCAACGCATGGTGCTAGCTGGTTGGCAGATCCGCTATCTGCCCACCGTCTGCATCACCCACCACGAAGGACGCAGCAGCGAACAGGTGGTGGTGCAACGGCACATCCGCTTCAACACCAGCAAGGTCCGCTACTACCAGAAATACTTTGGCAGCTCCTGGGCCCGCTTGCTCCGGGTCTACCTCCAATTCGAATATCTGTTGCAACTCTTGCTGGAGACGGGCAAGCTACTGTTGCGACACAAACCACAGCTCCGCCGCGAGCGTATTCACGGCTACATCACGATTTTGCGCCGAGGCTTCCGGCTGGCCGCGCCCGTGCCGATCAGCAGCATCGAGGAAGAAAACGCACCGTAGCCGCCCCCCTGCTACCCACGGTCAATCCGCGCAAACCCCACGACAATCCGCCTCCCCTGTAAGTATTCTGTTAAACAAAATGACGCAAAAGTAGCATAAGCTATTTGCCACATTGCTCTACCACAGTAGCGCCCCGCGCCCACTGCTTTCACCTTCGGTGCACCTCGTGGAGATCCGCCTACCGATCGCCGCTGACCGTGCATGGTCCAGCCATCGTGCATCGAGAGCGGTCTGCATTTTCCAGTTGCCGCGATGCCTCGCGGTTGCGTGTGCCTTGTTTGCCAACGGCAGCACATCCCGGACAGGCCGGTCGCCAGGGCCCAATCATTCGTCCCGTGCTGCCTCTTGATCTGGTTGAGATTTTGTGGAGAAAGATTTGCTATGGTTACAAAGATTCCCCTGCTGCTGCGCCTCTTTGGCTGCAGCAGCACTCTGCTTGTGGCGCTCTACTTGTTCATGCTCTCCACGGCACAGGCACAAACCCTGGACCATGATGCCCCGGAAGGTTGGTTGCCCTTTGCCACGTTGACGCAAGGGTTGGCCGATCCCGGTGTGGCCACGGTGGGCTCAACGCTGCACATTGTCGGGGGGCTCTCGCCAGAAGGGCCAGCGGATTTACATCTGCGCATGGAAGCAGACGCAACCGGTTGGCAAAAATTGCCCGCGCTTCCCGTGCCCCGTTCCGACGCCACAACGGCCACGGTGGGTGAGCGACTCTACATCTTTGGCGGCTACAACGTGTGGTATGGTGGGGCCGTTAGCTACACACATGCGTTCGAGAGCACCAGCCAACGCTGGATCACCGCCACCGCGATGATTACGCCGGTCAGCGGGGCCGCGGCTGTTGTCATCGACGACGACATCTATGTTTTCGGCGGCTTTGACAACCACTCCGAAAGTGCCTTTGTCCAACAGTACAATCCCGAGCAAGATCGCTGGAGCATTCAGCGTCCCATGCCCGAGGCGCGCAGTGAGTTTGCCGCGGTCTTGTTGGATGAGAAAGTCTACCTAATTGGGGGCAACATCCGCAGCATGTCCGCGGGCGATCCCGCGGCAACGCGCGCCACATCACTCTCCTCTACCCTGGTTTCGGTCTACGATGTTGCCACGGATAGCTGGCAGCGCGCCGCGCCATTGCCAGCGCCACGCGTCGATGCCGCGGCGATCGTGCGCAATGGCAAAATTTATGTCACTGGCGGCACGGATCAATGGCTCTCGGGCAATGTGCTCGCCGATCTCTTTGTCTATGATCCAACAACCGACCAATGGAGCAGTGGACCGCCACTGCTGCGGCCCCGTGGGGGCCACCGTGCGGCCCTCGTCCAGGAGCGGCTCTATCTCATCGGTGGCTATGACACCAACAGCGCGCCCCTGGCCTCGGTCAACCGGCTGGATATGATTGCCAGCACCATCTATCTGCCAACTGTGCGTAAAGATTAGCAGACATACAAAAGCCCGGCAGCTGATAGAGTGCCGGGCTTTTTTTTATCAATCTCTACTACGACCTGGTCACGGTGGCGCTAGCGCGTCAACAGTGCTTCCAGCTCGGTCACGGTGGTCACGGGCAGCTGACAGGCATAATTTTCACAGACATATGCCGCGGGCTTGCCATCGACCAGGGTGCGCCCTTCCAGCAGCGGCAGCGGCGTCTCCGCGCCCGGTTGCAGGCCAGCGACAACGGTGTGGGGCAGATAGCGCCGCCGCACCGTCGCCAGGAGCGCCGCTCTCCCCGCGTCATCGGGGTCACCCACAATGACCACTTCTTGGCTGGGACGCAACAGCATATCCAGCGTGCCGAGCAAGCGCCCAAAGCCGGTGGGCTGTTTGGCCAGTGCTTCTTTCATCGTCAGCACAATGCGCATGGCTTCCTTGCGATAGGTCTCGTTGCCGACCAGAATGCCGAGCCGGGCCAACAGCTCCGCGGCCATGGAATTGCCGCTGGGGATTGCGTTGTCCACAAAATCCTTGCGCCGCACCACCAGCTGCTCGTGGTCGATGCCGGTCTGGTAGAAGCCACCATTCTCCGCGTCGTGAAATTGCTCGAACATAAGTTGGGTCAAGCGGCTCGCCTCGCCCAGCCAACGCAGATCAAAGGTCGCTTCGTAGAGCGCGATCAACCCACGTGCCAAGGCCGCGTAATCCTCCAGATAGGCGTTGAAACGTGCCTGTCCATCTTTGTGACTGCGATAGAGCTTGCCATCGGCCTGGCTCATGTTATCCAGAATGAAGGTGGCCGCGTCAATCGCGGCCTGCAATGCATCGGCGCGCCCCAACACCACGCCACATTCGGCCAGTGCGTGGATCATGAGGCCATTCCATTCGGTGAGGATCTTCTCGTCGCGCGCCGGTTTGATGCGAGTTTCGCGCGCGACGAAGAGCTGTTGCCGCGCCGCGGCCAATAGCTGCTCCACCTCGTCCGTGCTCACCTGAAAACGCTCGGCCACACTTTCGACGCTGCGTACCACCGAGAGAATATTGTTCCCCTCGAAGTTGCCGCGGTCCGACACGCCGTAATAGCTTTCCAAGATGGCCGCGGCATGCGCGTTGCCCAGAATCTCTTCGATCTCCCCCGGCGTCCAGACAAAGAACTTGCCCTCTTCGCCCTCGCTGTCCGCGTCTTGCGTGCTGTAAAAGCCACCGTCGGGCGCGGTCATTTCGCGCAGTGTGTAGTCAATGGTTTCGTCCACAATGCGACGGTAGAGATCACGCTCGGTGATCTGCCACGCGTGCAGATAGGTACGCAGCAGTTGGCTGTTGTCATAGAGCATCTTTTCAAAGTGGGGCACGAGCCAGACGTTGTCGACGCTGTAGCGGTGGAAGCCGCCCCCGAGCTGATCATAGATGCCACCGTGGGCCATCTTCTCCAGCGTCGTCTCGGCCATGAAGAGCGCGTCGAGCGGATCGGCCTCCCGTTCGCCCACATCAGCGGCATAGGCGAGCAAGAAGTCGAGCGTCATTGGCTGGGGGAATTTGGGTTGGCTGCCAAAGCCGCCATCCTCTTGGTCAAAATATTCCTGCAGCTGATCCACCGCCTCGTCGAGCAGTTCGCTGCCGATCTCCTCATCCTGCGCGGTGAGCAGCGCGGTCCGTTGCAATGCTTCGGTCAGCCGTTGGGCCTGTTCCACCACCTCGTCATGGCGCTTGGCATAGGCATCGGCCACCGACTGCAAGATCTGGACGAAGCTGGGCATGCCATAGCGCGGCTCGGGTGGGTAATAGGTTCCCCCATAGAAGGGTTGCCCGTCGGGCGTGAGAAAGACGCTCATGGGCCAGCCACCCGAGTTGGTCATCGAGACGACCGCGTCCATGTAGATGGCGTCGATATCGGGACGCTCCTCGCGGTCCACCTTGATGTTGACGTACTGTTCGTTCATGAGCGCGGCAACGGTCTCATTTTCAAACGATTCGTGCGCCATGACGTGGCACCAATGGCACGCGGAGTAGCCGATGCTGAGGAAGATTGGCTTGTTTTCCGCGCGCGCCTTGGCCAGCGCCTCTTCGCCCCACGGATACCAGTCGACCGGGTTGTCGGCATGTTGGCGCAGATAGGGCGAGCTTTCGTGGATCAGGCGGTTGGTGGGGGTCGAGTTGGGTGTTGGGTCAGACATGACAGATCCTCTATTTGTAGCTGTAGGCAGACGTTCGGTCGTTCGGGGGTGGTCCTCCCAATTGTACCACAGGGTTACCGAGCGCAACCGTAGCGTTACTCCGTTGGGGGTGCCTGGTCCGCCAGCCGTTGGGCCAATGCTTCCCAGCCGGCCACATCTTCGTAGAATTTCTGGCGCAGCAGCGATTCGCTCTTGCTGACGGGACGGGTGGGTAGGGCGGATTCGCTCACGGGGTCACTCCTGTCGTTGGGTGATCGGGTGGGCAGGGCAAGCCATTGGTTCTCGACGCCACACGTTCGTGACGCTATTGTCATGGGGCCAAAGGCGGTATAATTGCGGTGGCCCCCATTGTAGCAGATGGAAAGCAGAGAATCAACAGCCAGAGCGGGAGTAGCGGAGTAGGGGGAGTGCATCGCACAGGTTACAGGTTGGGGGGCGGAGTGAGTTGTTGGCTCCTGTGTAACGCACTCGGTTGCGGTGGGTGGCTGGCTCATACAACAAAGATCCAGCCGCTGAGGCGGCTTTCTGCTGTTAGCAACGGATTGCATCCGATCAGCTCACAAATCATTCTGACAAGAACCAAAAGGAGCAACCGATGAAAATCACGGAAATTCGCACCCTGATCAGTTGGGCCGGGCTGCGCAATTGGGTGTTGGTGAAGGTGATGACCGATGGTGGCATCCATGGCTGGGGCGAGGCAACGCTGGAGGGGCGCGAACGCACGGTGGAGGCGTCTGTGCAGCAATTTGGCGCAGCGCTGATTGGCGAGGATCCGCTGCGCCGCGAGCACCACTGGCAGCGCCTCTATCGCCACCATTTCTGGCGGGGCGGGCCGGTGGGCAACTCTGCCCTGGCCGCGCTCGACCACGCGCTCTGGGATATTGCGGGCAAGGCGTATGGCGTGCCCGTCTACCAGATGTTGGGCGGCGCGGCCCGGGATCACCTGCGCCTCTACACCCACGTGGGCATCTATCAACCCGAACAGATGATCGAGGACGCGCAGCGCGATGTAGCCGATGGCTTCACCGCAATGAAGACGGGCGCGTGGCGAGGCAGTGGCGGCTTGCCCGAAACAGAACGGATCGCCTCCTTTGCCGAACGCATTGGCGCGCTGCGCGCGGCGGTGGGGCCCAATGTGGGGATCATGGTCGATGACCACGGTCGAGGGCAGCCTTCCAACGCGGTACGCCTGATGCACGCGCTGGAACCACACAACTTGCTCTTTCTGGAGGAGCCGACCCAACCGGATGATCTCGAGGGATTGCAACGACTGCGGCTGGCCAATCCCCAGATGGATCTGGCGACGGGCGAGCGGCTCTATTCGAAGTGGGATTATCGCCGTCTGCTCGAAGGGCGCTATGTCGATGTGATTCAGCCCGATCTCTGTCACGCCGGCGGCATCAGCGAGGTCAAGAAGATCGCGGCCATGGCCGAGGCATATTACGTCAAAATTGCGCCCCACAATCCCCAGGGGCCAATCTCCACCGCGGCCGCGGCGCATCTCTGTTTGGCCATCCCCAACTTCCTGATCCTCGAATATGTGCGCCAGGAACCCTACCGGGATCAGGCAATGCAGGAAGCGTGGCCGGTCAAAGCGGGCCACCTCACCGTGCCCGATCGGCCGGGCCTCGGTGTTGAATTAAATGAGGATCTGCTGCTCGCCAACCCACCCCGCCTCGACCGCACCCCGGCCCAGGCCTTTGCCGCGGATGGCAGCGTCTTTGATATCTAGTAGATCCCGGCGCAAATGAGCCCATGGCAAACCTACCCATTTCACTCGAGTAGCGTGGGCTTGTTTACCGCCGTGGCATTTACGCCCAACCGTACTAGAGCAAGGGGACCAGGCTGTAAGGCTGCCCCCTGCCACCCGTTGCCCTAGCGCACAAACGACTGCATGATCTCCTCTGGGGTGCGGTACTCATACTCAAAAGCCTCGACCGGCTCGATGGGGTGCGCGGCAATCGCGTCCTCATCGATATCCAGCCCCAACCCCGGTGCATCGGGCACGCGGATCATGCCGTCGGCTTCGGGCACCGCGCCCGGCGCAACTTCGTAGCGCCACGCCACATCGTTGGCCTTGTGTTCCAGGAAGATGCAGTTGGGGATCGACGCGAGCACGTGAACGTTGGCCATCTCGACAATTGGCCCAACCGACCCATCATGGGGCGCGACGGTGACGGATTGGGCTTCGGCCATCGCGGCCAACTTCTTCAGCTCGGTGATGCCGCCCAGCCGCGTGGTCTCGGGCTGCACAATATCGACCAGGTTGCGCGCCAGCAATTCGGTAAAGGACCATTTGGCGGCAAAGCGTTCGCCCGTTGCCAGTGGAATATTCACCTTGGCCGCGACCTTGGCAAAGGCTTCCACATTTTCTGGCGACACCGGATCTTCGAGAAAGATGGGGCGATATGGCTCACAAGCGTTGCCGAGCTGAATTGCCGCGCTGGGCGTAAATTCGGCGTGACAGTGAACCCCGATTTCAGCCTCGTAGCCAACGCTCTCGCGCAGTCGCTTCAGCACTTCGGCACTGGGCGCGCATTTGAACGCCTTGTAGCCGCGGTCGAGCAATTTTTTGGCGGCTTCCGGCGTACTGGCGTGGCCATAGACGGGAATGGCATCGCGCAGCTTGCCCCCCAACAGCTCATAGACCGGTGCGCCGAGCGCTTTGCCCTTGATGTCCCAGAGCGCCATGTCGATGCCACTGATGATGCCGCCACGCACCGCGCCGGTTGCGCCGTGCCCGTGGAGAATGTCATAGATGCGCAGCCAGAGCCGCTCGATGTCGGCTGGGTTCTCGCCAATGAGAAAGTATTTTAACTCCTCGATTCCCTTGGCAACGAGAAAGGGCCAGCCGCCCCCTTCGCCGACGCCGGTGATTCCCGCGTCGGTAAAAATTTTCACAAAGAGCCAGTTGCGCCCGCGCGGTCGTCCCGTCCGTTTACTTTCGTTGGCATTCACCAAATAGGTTTTAATGTCGGTAATTTTCATCAGCTTATCCTATGCTTCGCCCTGCTGCACTTTTGGGGCAGTTCGATCGTTCGATTTGCTAACTCTGCTATCGTCTCACTGGGCTGCCTTGCTCAGCTCAGGACATCGTGCACACCCGGCCATTCGCGCCAGAGATCAGCGTAACCATCCTTGCCAATGGTGTCACTTTCCTTGTGCTTGAAGCGGGCGATTACGGCCTGGCGCACTTTGGGGGAGATGTTGACGCCGCCGGTGTGGAAGATGAGGCTGTGCGCGAGGATCAGATCCCCGGCGTTGGCGGTGACCATGATTGGCTCTTCGGGGAAGTCGATCTTGGGCATACCGTTGGCCAGTACTTCGTGGCCATTCTCTTGGAAATAATTGGCGAGCGTGCGGTGGGATTTGGGCCAGACGGTGAAGTTGCCGCCGTAGGGTTCGAGCACATCGTCGAGGTAGATCACCGCAAACGCGGTGAAGCCACGGTTGTAGTAGCCCTTGGGCATGCCGTTGAAGCCACTGCCAATGCCATCGAGATGACCACGCAGGACAATATCTTCGCCATCGCGCAGCTCGGGAAAGCGCGGATAGGGTTTGGCACGAGTGAGCGGCAGCACATTGCCTTTGCCGATTAACTCTTCGGCCAATCCAAAGACGGGCGTTTTGTGAAAGAGATCGAGAATGACGGGCGCTTCCAACAGCTCGGCACAGAAGAAGGCAGAGCGGTTATTTTCCAGATCTTCCCCGCCCAAGCCGACAGTGCCAATCGAATGATTGACCGCGCGCAAGGCATTATCGATCATGATCTTGGGCACAGCATTGGGGATCTTGAGGTAGCCCTCTTCAACAAATTGACGCTTTTGCGCGTTGGTTAACATGGGGTCTCCTTTGATTGACACGTACGGTTGATTCACTGAACAGCGGGAAGTTTTGCGAGAATCGGAGAATTCTTCTCACACCATCAAGTGTAACAAGCAAGCACAACATGCGTCAACCAAAGAAAATTTCATCAACTACAATGCGGTTGGCTTGAAAACAGTAGGTTTCCCCTCTTGCCGGAACTACTGTTTTCAAACAGAGCCCACTTTAGGTCACACTGGCTCATGGCTCGCCGATCAACGTTGCCCAAAAGTCCAGCGCCTGCCGTTCCGTTTCCGGTGTAACGGCGGCACCGGTCAGGTTGAGCACTGTGTGGCTAGGTGGCCAGAGCTTACCCACCGGCCGCAAGACCCACGCTGCCAGTTCCTCGTATTGTCGAACCTTGGCCTCACGGTCTGTGGTTGAGAGAAACCGATTGAAGTGGCGCAGAAATTCGGGATCATGTTCCCGCAGGTAAGCGATCTCTGCTTTCTCGCTCTCTGGATGCAATCCGCGCACGGCAAAATAGTTCCAGAAGAGATCCTGCGGACCAAAGAGCGCCATGCGCATCTCCGCGGCCATCAGGTACGTGGGATCATCGGACCGCAACAGACGGCGCACCACCGCCAGATTGTAATTGATCCGTTGCCACGCGCTGTACGCTGTGCGCGCAGCGACTGGCAGAATCCATTCACCAGCACGCACTTTGGCTTGCGCCGCGCCAAGCTGGCCCCGTTGATCAAAGCGAATCTGACCTTCGAGCAGCCAGCCCACCAGCCGCCCCGTCCAGTCCCCAAAGTCGAATGCCGCGGTGGCCGCCAGGATCTGCTCCACGTCGGCTGTGGTGTGAAAGAGCAGATCGGTAAAGCGTCCGTCGATGGAGGTGACGCCCGTGTGGAGCGGCACCGGCATGGCCGACAGGATGAGCACCAGATCATAATCGCTGGCCACGTTCATGGTTGCATTGGCGGCCGATCCAACGAGGATGAGTCCCTCGACCGTTGGCTGCTGTTGCAGCCGGTCGATCACCGCGTCCAGGGTCAGCGCATCGCTGATTGCAGCGCGTGTTTGGGGCATGAGATCCCTTTCATCATAGCACCAGCCGCATGACCAGCTCACCATCATCTTCCTCGCCGGTATCGACAAAGCCTAGCCCAGCGTAGAAATCGCGAGGGCCACCCTCCTTCGGCACATAGCTCAGCACGAGTTCGGTGGCGTTGGGACGGGTGCGCACGTGCTCGATGATCAGTTGCAGCGCCTGGCGGCCAAAGCCCTGCTTTTGGTAGCGGGCATCAACCATGAAGCGCCAGAGGTAGTAGAACGGTTTCTCCGGTTCATCGTGCAACATGGCAAAACCAACGGGCGTATCGTCGGCGTAGATGGCACGGAACCAAGCATGTTGGGAAAAGTACGCTTCGGCAATCGAAACGGCATTGGGGGCGACAAAACATTCTTGCGCGGGCGCAACCTTGAGCCGCAGAATACTGCCCAGTGTCTCTTCACTGATTTCGCGCAGGCTGACCGTGGCGCTGCGTTCGGGGATTGCGTTTGTTTCACTCATCATTAATTTCTTTCTTTGTGTGGATCGTTTGCTGTGTGGATCGTTTGCTCTGTGGATCAGTTACTGGGTGGATCAGTTACTTTACCACTCTTTCTTGAATGTAAAATAGCCTGGTTCTGGCGTATAGCCCAACTTGCGATTGATCGCCAACATGGCGGCATTCTCAGAATTATTGTTGGTTCGAATATGATCGGCGCCCTCTGCTTTTGCCCACCGTAGTGCCACTATTTTGAGCGCCTGGGCAATGCCACGGCCCTGGTAGGCACGGTCGACACCAGTCATCATGTTGTACATTGAATTGGATGCGGCAAAGTAACCAACCGCGCACATTCCCACAACCCGTTTCCCTGCCGCGGCCAACCATTGGCCATTGGGCCGGTACCAGGACGCGGAAACGAGATCGCGGCGAAATTCGGCAAAGGTGGGAAAAGTTCCCCGGGAACCCGGCGCTTGCAATGAGCTGGCGCGGTTGATCGTGTACAAATCGCGCAGGGCTTGCTCGGCATCCTCAACATCTGCCAATGAATAGATGTGAATGCCACGCTGCACGACCCGTTCGACCAGCTCAGCATATGCGTTCTCATTAAATTCGTGGAGCGTCAAACGAGATTGGAAGGTGTGCCTTTCCTGAACAAAGCCCTGCGTCGCGGCGAAGCGTTGCCCCGCCAGCTCTCTCTCACCAACTTCTGAAACAACTGCGCTGCCATTGTGTGACTGGATAAACGTGAGGGCGTCGGCATAGAGTTGTTGGCCCATGCCCGCGCCACGATGGTCAGCATCTGTGCAGAGCCAGAGGAAGAACTCGCCCGGTCGATTCCACGGTCCTTGGAGGGCAACGCTGTAGCCGATAATTTCGCCGGTCGCGGCTGACACGACACGTCGGCGCAAGATATTCTCAGCGTTGCGCCGATCCCATTCACGAATGTCGGCCGCGGCAATGGGGTCTGGCTCAAACTGGTTGAGCAGTTTGGCCAATGCCGTGTACTGTTGGGCCGGATCCGCGTTCTGTATGTGATAGTTCATGATCGTTCCCTTTGGCAAAGAACATGGCTGCGCGCAATCGTGCAATAGGTAATGCGGCGCAGCGTTGCGTTGAGCATTAAAACCGTTTCAGCATGTGAATGTCGGCTGGCTCCAGGGCAAAGAGCGTGGGGTCGGGTTTCTCTGTTGGCTGGAAGCCTTGACGCATGTAAAAAGCGACCGCGGGAACCGATGGTGTTGATGAGACATAGATGCACTCTGCACCATGGGCTCTGCTCAGCCGAAAAACCTCCTGCACCAGCCGCTGCGCAACGCCTTGACGACGGTGATGATTGTCAATATAAAGTGATGTCAACTGGGCCATGGTCGGCTGTAGCTGATGGCGCAGACCCGCGAGCCCAACCATGCGATCCTCCCGGTACGCGCCCAGGTAGAGGTCCGGCTTTAATTTCTCTGCCCACTTCACCAATCGATCCCGCCACGCTGCTTGATCCCAGGTGGGGCGCTGCCACGATTGCTCGATCAACTGCAACTGCCCCTCCACCATTTGGTAGCGCTTCATGCCCTGTTCTGCCACGTCGATCTGCGCCGCCTCCCGGGGCTTGAATTCGGTTAACTCGCGTATCTCCATTGCATTCGTTTCCTTTGTAACTCACGTTGCCACCTACCAGCTCTACACGAGCGTGATTGCTGAAAATTTTCTCGCCACCACGCGCCTACAGTGCGGTTGGCTTGAAAATGGTAGGTTCCCTCTTGCCGGAACGACTGTTTTCAAACAGAGCCCACTTTCGGGTGCGGTTGGCTTGAAAACGGTAGGTTTCCCGCTTGCCGGAACTACTGTTTTCAAACAGAGCCCACTTTCGGGTGCGGTTGGCTTGAAAACGGTAGGTTTCCCGCTTGCCGGAACTACCGTTTTCAAACAGAGCCCACTTTCGGGTGCGGTTGGCTTGAAAACGGTAGGTTTTTCGGTAATCTACCAATGCAGTAGCACTACCGTTTTCAGATAGAGCTTGTTTGAGCAGGCAACCGGTGAGCAATTTATAGAGAAATCATTGAAAAGTCGCACAATCGTGGAATCAGCGGTAGAGAACGCTGGAGGTGCGCAGTAGAGAATGCGCACTCCGCAAGGTACAAGATCTATTTGCTTTCTCTATTAGGTTCTGGACTTACGCAACTTGTCGAGAAGAGCCATCAATTGCGTTGCCTGCTCCCCAGTGGTAAGCGCTTCTCGGTGCGTAAGTCATGTTAGGTTTGTAAATCCTTTGGTAATCTGGCCCTACCATCTGGCGTGAGGTTGTGTCTGACTGAATTTGTCACTTTCTGCTAAAAAATGTCAGATTCTTAGTAGGTTAATGGTATACATTGGATAGTTCACCCGTGCTACAATAAGAGCCTCTCCTGAAATTCGGTTGTGATGCTTGAACCGCCGCCAGCCAGCCGAGTTGACACAGAGAATGTCAGGACAGATAGTAAGTTCGGCAACGACAATGGCAACAGCGCCCGGGATCCCCTCGGCTCGTGGCGACTGTGGCTGTTACCGCTGCTACCGGGTGGACCGTTGGCTGGCCGCCATCCCCCGATGTGGCCAAATGATGGTTCACCAACGCCGACATGGTTGTTCGAGATGACCGCCCCTGAGTGCACGCGGGGAACGGCATCCCGACAATCGGTGTCCTGCCAGCCCCAAGGGTGATGTTACAGTACCTTCGCTGTTGCTCATCACCCTTGGGGCTGGCAAAGCAACGACGGAGGGCTGGTCATGCCGACTGGCCCTCGCGCGTGCTTGTCGTTCTTTCACTGGGCTGGCTTGCGTGCCTCGATGAGATATTTCTTGGCAACAAAGACCAGCTTCCCCTCCTGTTTCAAGCGCCGTTGTAACCGCTGCAACGGTTCCAGATGGCTCGCCACCGAAAAGCCCGGCACAAGCCAGGGCACGGCCTTGAGATAATAGACAATTGCCCCCACATCGGTAAAGGCCAATTCGCCTTCCCAATCTTGATGATCAACAATTTCCAGCCCCGCTCGCTGCAGCCAGGGCAGATAGCGCTCGGGGCTGGCATTGGGCCATTGGGGTGTTGCGCCAAAAATGGCTAGCAGATCGTGTGCCCACATGCCATGCACCTGTTGCGTCAGAAAGGTGCCCCGCGGCGCGAGGATGCGCGCCACTTCCGCGCTGTTGAACGCGCCATGCCGGTTGAGCACCAGGCCAAATTCGCCACCGGCAAAGGGCATCGGCTTTACTTCATTTACATCCAGATCAAAGACCGTCGCGCCCAGCGGGGCCAACCGCTCCCGTGCCAGTTGGAGATTGGGCGGATAGGCTTCGGTGGCGGCGACGTTGGTCGGCCAATCCGGTTGCATCTGCAACAGCCGTTCCCCGCCGCCCGTTGCCATGTCGAGCAGCGCATCAACCCCGCGCATGATCTCCCGTGCCCGGGTTGTGTATGACCACGGTGCCTGCTCTTCGTGCATCCGTCCATCCAGGTGGGAAAAATCCCAGCCGAGAAAGGGCTGTTCTTCTTCCCGTTGCCAGGCTGCGATCAGTTCATCCATCTTATCCATGCATCATTTGCCCCTCTATTTTCTCTTGCATTTGCTCCTGAATTTGTTCCTGCATGTGAGCGACTCAGTTGCGGTAAACACGCCCAAGCTACCTGCGTGAAATGGGTCAGGTTGCCATGGGCTGATTTACGCCGGGATCTACTAACCACCACGGTTAAACCGTTTGGGCACATGCGCGCCCACCATCTTGCCCGCTTTCACTTGTTGCTTCCAGCCCCTTGGCTGCTGCTGTTGTTTGGCCTGAAGGGCGGCACGCAGATCTTGCACTGCAGCCGATTTTGTCAGAACTTCGGTTTCGGCCTCAGCTTGCTTCTCCGGCATAATAGCGCTTTGCCCCTCCGTCGCCATGTCGCCGTCAGCGCCATTCACCGGTTCGGCTTGTAACTGTTGCAGGTCGGCTGGATCTATTTGCAACTTGGGTTGCACCGTCCCATGATGCTGTTGCTTGTTCCTGCTCTTTTTCCTCTTTCGTTTGGCAGATTTAGACATACGATCTCCTTTCTAAAGCAATGTGTTTTCGATCACACCAAGCACACCAGGTGCACCCGGCCACTCCAATTCTGGATGGTGGGGGTTGCTAGCCGTCCGCATCCCCACCCGCTCCATCAACGCAATTGACCCTTGGTTGCTGCGATTGGTTGAGGCATAAATCCGCTCAACCTTGAGGGTTGTAAATGCATAAGTCAGGAGTGCTTTGATTGCCTCCGTTGCGTATCCTCGCCCTCGATAATCACTTGACAAGGCGTACCCAATTTCCAACACGCTGATTGCATAGGCACTCGGCTGGCCTTTCTCTGTGCCCAAAAGCTGGGGCAAAAAGAGTGCCTGCTTTTCCGGCGAATAACACCCACATAATTCAATACCAGTCAACACAATTCCCCGCATGGCTAGTGGGATGGTAAGTCGCCCATAACCACAGCCGATTTCGAGAACTGGCCCATCAGCTTTCCGGGCAAGATCGAGTAGAATCGTATTGTCGATTTGTGGCACACCGCTAACCAGTTCGTCTAAAACTGGATCGGTGTAGGCAGAGAGATTGATCGGTCTAAACATGCTCTTATCCTCATTCGGTTGTTCCCGGATTTTGCAACGGGGTGCCTAGCCTATGTCGCTGGATCACTATCCAAGTCGGCATGATCCTGCCAGAGCCGCCGCATCTCCACGCAGCGTTCCAGCAATTCATCCAGCGTCCCCACATCCTCGATCTGCCCATCCTTCAGCACAATGATCTGATCGGCACGGCGCAATGCCGGCCGCCGGTGCGATACAACGAGATAGCTCTGCTGGCGATTGTGGTCCGTCCCTGCAAACAGCCGATCCCACAGCACCTTCTCCGTCTTCACATCGAGCGCGCTCGACAGATCGTCGACGACGATCAATTCGGGCTGCTGGACAAACATACGTGCGGCCGCGGTCCGCTGCACCTGCCCACCAGAGAGCCGCACCCCCTTGGGTCCCACCATTGTTGCCAGCCCATCGGGCATTGCAGCCACATCATCCTCGAGCACGGCCTGATGGATCGCCCGCTGCAACATGGCATCATCGAGGGGTCGCCCCAAAGTCAGGTTCTCGCGCATGGTGGTGCTCATCAGCTGCGGTGCCTGCGACGTATAGGCACTGCGCGGGGGAACGAAAAAGTTGGCGGGATCTTCAACTGTTTCCTCGTTCCAGCAGATGGTGCCCGCTGTTTTTGGCAACAGCCCTTGCAACACGCGCAGGAGCGTTGTTTTTCCGGCACCGATCCGTCCCGTAACCACGGTGAAGCTCCCTTGTTCGAGCTGAAAGCTAATGTCGGTGATACCGGTCAACCCACCGCCAGCGGCCCCCTCATCAGCCCCATCTTCGCGCGACGAGTGTTGCTCATCACTTGGGAAATGATAGGTCAAGCCTTCCACCGTCAACGTGCGCAGCGGCGTTTCTGCCCCTTCCGCGTCCAGCACCTTTCCGTTCCCGACAGTGAGCAGGAGGCT
This sequence comes from Caldilineaceae bacterium, assembly GCA_965228585.1. Classification (GTDB taxonomy): domain Bacteria; phylum Chloroflexota; class Anaerolineae; order Caldilineales; family Caldilineaceae; genus JAHBVH01. Next base: position 210,086 of record CBDDHX010000001.1, on the reverse strand, counting down.
ACGGCCATTGCCCGCGCGTCCAGGGGACGGCTCATCGGGAGCCATTTCGGGGGAGGCGGGGGCGGAGGTTCCCCGCCACCAACTGCCCTGAAAGTGCAGCGGCTGGTGCGCGACCAATGTTGCTGGCGGCGCACCCTGCAGCAGATCGACCATGCGCCGCAGTGAAACACCGGCCTGTTGATAGTGGGCTAGAAAGCTCCCAAAGCCCTGCATGAACTCGGTCAACATGTAGAGGTTGTAGACAAAGAGGGCAAAATCGCCCACACTGAACGAGTTGTCTACCATGGCCCCGGCCGCCAACAACAGGATCACCCCGGTGCCAAGGGCACCGATATTGCCATAGATTGCCTCCAACACTCGCTCAAAGACTCGATCCTGCACCATGCGCCGTTGACGTTCTTCGTTCAACTGTCGAAAGTGGGCAAGCACGTGGGGTTCCGCCGTGGCAATTTGAATTGCCTGCACCGCGCCAAAGATCTCGCCCAGTGCACCGGTGACCCGTTCAGTCGCCTGCCGGCTGGCAACTCGATAGCGCTCGATGCGCGTCCGCGCGAGCCTGGCTGTAATCACCACCGCGATCAACGGCAGCAGCGTAAAGATGGCAATGCGTGCGTTAATGCTCACCATCACCCAGACGGTGACAACAACAAAGACGAAGATCGAGATCTGGTCGATCATCCAACTGATCGTATCCTCTACTGTCTCCCCATCATCACGAAAGGTGCTGATCACCTTGCCCACGGCACCCGGCAGTGCATCGGCACCGGGGCGCTTGAGCAGAGCATCGAGCAGATTGTGGCGCAGGAGCGCGCTCATGGTAAAGCGATGGCGGATGTCGGTCAGGGCACCACAGAAGATCGTGATGACATAGAGGAGCCCGCCCACGCCCACCAGCGCCACCACCGTCCACACATTGAGCCCAAAGGGCGCACTTCCACTCAACGCATCAAAAAACGCTTTGGCCAGCAGCCCCGGCAGCAGTTCGGCCAGGGTGATCGAGATCCAGGCCGCCGTGTTTAGCAGGTATAGCCCCGGCCGATAGCGGATCAACGACCCCAGAAAGGGAGCTGCGGCGATTGTTTTGGTTGTCACAATTTGCTTCCTTTGTTGCATCTTTTCCGTCTTGTATCACTCTTATCGAGAAATCATTTAGTCGTTGCACAATGGCGGAATCAGCGTTCTCTAACGCTGGAGGTGCGCATGAGAATACGCACGCCGCAAGGTCTATTTGCTTTCTCTCGTAGTCGAATTTGCAGTGCGGTTTGCTCGCAACCGCTGTTTTTTCTCGTGCAACGTAGCGGTTTTAACCAGCGTTCACCTCCGATGTGGCCTCTCGCTCCCATGACTCTGCATGGAGCTCCGGCCACACCCACTGCATTCTCATTCTGCGGGCAGATTCTTTCTCGCCAACTAGCTACATATCAGTTTTTGTAAGTTGCGGTGGTACGGGTCTTCCTGGAAGGGGTCACAAGTAGTTCGTTTACCGCAACACCGTTTGACCCCTTCCAGGAAGATGTTGCCTCGCTTCATGCAGCGGCAAAAGTGATATGTGACTACTCACGCCAATACTTCCTCCATGCCAGTGCGCAAGAGCGCATAGAAGCGCGCGTTGGGATCCGCAGCGAGCACAACCCGATCACCATGCTCAACAATGTTCCCATTTTCCAGGATCAGGATCTCATCGGCACGTTGCACCGTGCCGAGACGGTGTGCAATGAGGATCGCAGTGCGCCCAGCCAGCAATGTATCAATGGCCCGTTCCAACAGCTGTTCGGTTGCCGGATCGAGCCGCGAAGAGGCTTCATCCAAAATCACCAGACCCGGATCGAGCAAGAAGACCCGGGCAAAGGCCAATAGCTGTGCCTGCCCGGCCGAGAGACCAGCGCCCCCAGCAGCCAGTTCGCTATCGAGGCCATTGGGCAGGGACGCCAGCCAGCCAGCCAGACCGAGCTCATCAAGCACGCGCGTAATGGCATCATCCTCAATTGTTGGATCGAAGAAGGTCAGGTTGTCGCGCACAGTCGCCTGAAAGAGCTGCACATCCTGTGTTACCATTGCCACCCGCTGCCGATAGGCAGCCAGTGGCACTGCCGCCGGATCCACGCCCCCAACCCGCATCTCACCATCGGTCACATCATAGAGCCGCAGCAACAACCGCGCCAGCGTACTCTTGCCACTGCCCGTGCGCCCGAGCAACCCCAAGACCCGACCCGGTTTCAGATGGAAATTGAGTTCATGCAAGATGCGCTCCTCGGGCTCATCCGCATAGCTAAAGTGCACATCATCCAGATCAACAGAGAGTGCACCGGCAGGCATTGTGGCCTCATCGCGCTCGCGCAACGTCGATTCCGTCCGCAGCAGCGTCTCGATGCGCTTCATCCCCGCCTCGGCCTGTTGCAACTCGGTCAGCTGAAAGCGCAATTGGGCAATCGGATCACGCAGCAGCTCGGTGTAATGATAGATCAGATAGACTGTCCCCAATGTGATCGCGCCCCGCTGCCAGAGGTAGGCCCCCATGCCAAATGCAATGATCGTGCCCACGGTAAAGACAGCCACGTTGGTCATCCACATGGAGTAGCCGGCCAGGTTTGCCTTGGTGACAATTGGCAACCAGCGCTGTAGAAAAGCATGGAAGCGCTGCCTGACATAGCCGGTTGCGCCGTTCGCCCGCAAATCTTCCGTTGCCGACAGATGCTCACCAAGAAAGCCATAGAACTCACCGCTCACCTGCCGCTCTTGTTCCCAAAAGGGCGTGGCAAAGGCGCGGATGCGCACCAGCAACGCCAACCCGGCCAACGAAAAGAGGGTCAGCGCTAGTCCCACTCGCCAATCTTCGCGATAGAGCAACACCAATACGCCGACCATCATCAGCATGCTGCCCAGGATATTGATCGTGAAGCGCGAGAAAAAGTTCGACAACTTGTTAACATCTCCGTCGACCCGCTCAATCAATTCGCCGGGGGTGTGGGCTTTGTGAAAAGAGAGATCCAGGTTGAGACAGTGTGTCACCAAGTCAAACCGCAGCGCATTGGTCGCGGTCCAGGCGACCTGCTCGCTGAAGTAGGTTGCGCCCACGGCGAGGGCTTGTCCCAGCACCGCGATGCCCAGAAAGAGCCCCGCCGCGACCATCAGCGTGTCGACCGGGCCGTTGCCCAGCGCCGCGTCAATGAAGTAGCGCATGATCTGTGGATTGAGCAGCCGCAGCCCAATGCTCGCCAACAGGGCGATTGCCATCCACACAACCCGCTGCCGCTGTGGTTCCAGATATTTGGCTAACAAGCGATAATATTGCTTCAAGGGGAGTTTCATTTGATTGCTCCAGATTGATACTCATCTTCACATATCACGTGGCAGATAGCCTGTGCCAGATAGCACGTGATATCGTGATGTTGCGTGAACTCGTGACGGTTCAGAGAGCGCCAGATCAAAAACGGCCACGGAATCGGTTCCGTGGCCGTTCATTCTGATGCGGTTCAGCACAGGGTGCCGCCAGCGTCGCGTCAGAGTATTGTTCCGTTTCTGAAGATCAAAAACGGCCACGGGTCAAGAGCACCCGTGGCCGTGAAAAACAAGTAAACTTGTCTTTGGTGACGAAGTATCACCGCAATTGGCAGCAGGCGCGCTTAAGTAAAGTACCTTTGTTGATTGGTTTGACTTGCTGTTGCAACATCCAGTTTGTAATCAACATCTTCATAATCCTGATGAGTGGGTAAAACACGCTTTGAGCTGTTTAAACTTCAATGGGTAGAATTTGCGGTTTGAATTGCTTTACGTGTGCTGCAATACTTGAATTGCTTTACATGTGCTGCAATACTTGAATTGCAAAGAAGTTTGAACAGAACCTGCTGGCAGCGCCAATCGCTGCGGCTGAACAGAATTAGCCTATCATGGCTAAAAATCGTTGTCAACTTAAAATTTTGCTTCGGGGCGTTCAGTGAAAAGTCGACATACCTTTCTTCCGAAGCGCACTGTTACTGTAAACAGTGCCAGTGCCAAGCATCGACACTGTTTACGTTCAGTGGACCCACAGTAATGCTATTCCACGATCACCCGGTCGGTGGCGCTGCGGCCAAAGACCTCGGGTGAATACATCTCCTCGGCCTTGGTGGGTGGAACGACAAATTCACCGGGCGTGGTGGCACGGGCCACATATGAATAGTTGTAGACGCCATCCCAAAGGAGCGTGGCAAAGACTTCGGCCCGCTCATCGCGCAGGTTCTGGTGATCATACCAAGTGGACCACCACCACCAGCCATAGGAGCGTTCGCTGGGATCGGCCGGTACATTTTCGCTCACGGCCAACGCGGGGTTAATCGCTTCCAGCCCAGCAGGCAGCGGATCGACCAGCGCCACGTGATAGCGACGGTTGTCCGCGACCATGCTTAGCCGCACCCGCACCCGTGCCCCGGCCTTGATGCGCCAGCTCCCGTCGTCAGCACGCTGCACATCATCGGCATCGTCCACGGCTTCATAGGTGCGTTCGACCACAAAGCCCATATCCACGGGCGGCATATCGAGATCGGTCGGTGCATAGCGCAATCCAAGGCGATAGTAGAGCCGTCCCTCTCCCTCTTTCTGAATCACCAGATCTTGCGTCTCTCCCGCGGGAACGGCATCGGTCAGATAGTGCATGGGAATCTCGGTTTCGTGGCGTTCGGTGGTGCGCCCCACATATTCATGCTCACCGGCGTAGGTTGCGCCGAGCCAGATGCGGGCCACGAAGTCGGGTGTCTGCGCCTCGAAGGTATTGAAGTAGCGGTCGAGCGCCAACAGGATAAAGGCATTCTCCTGTGTATTGCTCCAGCGCCCTGCAGTACGATGGGCCAACAATCCATTGACCACCTTGGGAATCAGATCACTCTCCGGCTGGTTCTGGATCAGCGCATCGAGCACAATCCCGTCGGTGCGGCGGCTGGAATGCAAGAGCAGGTAGGCATCCTCGCCATAGGATGTGGTGAAGTTGGCCGCGCCCGCGGTCTCGACCACCCGATTGTTGATGTGGCGTTCGATCTCCGCCACCTCGGCGGTAGAGGCAGCATCGTCACCGATCACCTGCCAGATCCAGGCAATGGCTTCCAGCGATTGGTTCTCCAGTGGCATTTCCGTAAAGAGTTGCCGTGCCTTGGCCGGATCAATATCCCCCATCAGTTGCCGCACATAGAGCGCGTAGGCACTGAGCGAGTGGCGCACATCCTGGCTATACCAGTGAGGATAGTAACTTTCGATGTTCCGCAGATGCTCCAGCGCACGGGCCAGCATGGCATCCGGTACGTCGAAGTCTTTCATCCGTGCCCGCTGCAACGCGTGGGCCACGTGGATGCTGTAGTAGGGAACAGACTCTTTGCCGCGACGCCAGATCGGCCAGCCGCCATCATTGTTTTGCAGTTGTTGCAGTCGCTCAATATCCCGCCGTACCGCGTCCTCCATCTCTTCCGGCGTGGGCAAACCTTCGGCCTCGAAAGCAGTCAGCACATCGCGCAGCGCGGCCACGCCGAGAATGCGCGACGCCAGCTGCTCGGAGCACTCGAAGGGATAGCTGGTGAGATAGAGCACGGCATCCGTCAACGCCTGCACCGCGGTCGAAGCGGTGTTGATCTCCAGCCCGCCAAACTGTGGGAACACATCGGGCGGCGCGGCCACGGGCTGGGCAATCGCGCCTTCGTCCACAACACCGTAGACAGCAAAAGCCTCGGTGGTGGCAGGTGTATAGACAGGCAATTCAACGGTGGCAGCATCAGCAAAGTCGCTGGTGCTGGCCGCGATCTGCACTCGAGCCGTGCCCGCGCGCTCCGTTGCCATGGGGAAACGGACTTCGATGCGGTTATTGGCCGGCACCGTCACCAGCTGCCCGGCGCTCGCCTCATCTCCAGCGAGCAGCAGATTGCCAGCTTGCACACCGACGGCTACTTCCATATCGGCGTCGGTCTGATTTTGCAGCACAATCGGCAGTGCAAAGCGGTCACCAAAGTTGAGGAAGCGGGGCGCCGAGGGTCGCACCATCAGCGGCAAGCGAGCAGTGAGGTTTGCTTCGGCCTTGCCAAAGTATTGGCCGCCGGCCACGGCCACGGCCATGATCCGATAGCGGGTCAGGTTATCGGGCAGGGCAAAGTCAACGGTGGCTTGCCCGTTGGCATCGGTGCGCACCGCTGGGGCAAAGACCGCCAGCGGATTGAAGTTGCTGCGTACAGTAATCGCGCTGCCATCGCCAGCCGCGGCATCATCCGCGGATTCGGCAGCCGACTCTTCCATATCAAAGGCCATGTCCATGGCACCATCCGCTTCCATGGTGGGCGCCGCGGCACCGGCCGCCATTGGCACGGCAGAACGCGAGAGCGCGTTCATCGACTCCTCCTGCACCATCGCCACCTGATCGGCCAATTCGGCCGGATTGGCGAGGACAATGCTGGCCCGTCCATAGTAGCTGTTGAGATCACCACTGCGCTGGCGATAGAAGGTGGCAATTGGATCAAAGAGCTGGTAGTTCGTCAACGCCAGCACGGCTTCGTCGACCACCACGAGCGCGATCTCGGCATCGGCAACGGGCACGCCACTGGCATCGGTCACGCTGATCGTGGCGGATGTCTCGATCCCTGGTTCCAGCTCGGTGGCCGCGGGGGCGATGGCCACATCAAGCTCGCGGCTGACGGGCGGGATCGCCAACGTCAAACGCCCGGTGGCATAGGCTGGGCGGCCGGGGACATCGGGTATGGTCTCACCGGCATCATCGGTGCGTGGGGCCACGCCGTTGAGATCAACCTGGATATTCAGGTTGGGAATATGTGCTTCCTCAATGGGAATCTGTAACGTGGTTGTGCCATCCTCTATGGTGAAGCGTTCCGTGTAGAGCAATCCGCTGCGGCTGACGGTTAACAGGCCTTCCGCTGGTGACCAGGGCGACTGCACGAGAATTTCGGCGACATCGCCGGGTTGATACTCTTCCTGATTGGGGATCAGGGTGGCTTCTTCCTGCTCCACGTTGCGGGCCGCGGGGCGCGAGCCGCCGCTCACCCAACGGGTGAACTCACTCTGGTTGAGCCGCTCCCGATCGTCGCGCACAGTGGCTTGCACACGATAGCGCCCCCCCATGTCGGTGGTAAATTCGCAGCTCACCGGCTCCAGAGTTGACGTGACCGCACAGGTCTGTTCATCAACGGGTTCCTCACGCCATTGCCCCTGATTGTACTGCCATTCGAGCCGAGCCGCGGTCACGGTTACGTCATGATCGGCCATTGCATTGCCATCGAGATCGGTGACAATAGTCTCGATCAGCAGCGGTTCGCCCTTTTCAACAAAGGTGCGTTCGCTGCGCAACCCCACGTAGCGGTCGGCCGGGTGCACCAACAGACTCGTGGTGGCAGCCCAGGCTTGGCGGTTCACATCCATCACCACGGCCTCGGCCATGACGCTGTAGGGGCGGGGTTCGGATGCCGTCTCAAACGTCATTTCCAGGTAGTGATTGCCCGCGGCATCGGTGCGTGCATCGTAGCTTTGATAGGTGCCGCCACCGCGATAGCCGCCAAAGTCGCTTTCATATCCATACGAGGAAAAGTGCCACCAAGGTGTCCACTGGCCAAAGACAAAGTCGGACCAACCGGGGGGCGAATAGCTGCTCGGCGAACTGTTGACGTTCCAGGTGGTTTCGGCACCCGGCAGCGGGCCACCGGCAAAGTATTGCGCCGACACCGCGACCACGGCATCTTCGCCAACGAAGAAGGGGCCCTTCTCCTCATTGCGTGCGGTGACTTCAAATTCGGGGCGACGAAATTCTTGGATCTGGAAATTGTGATAGTAATCGGTGTTGTAGACGCCACCCACATTGCGGGCGGCAAAACGAATGGTACCGTGGCCCAGGTTGGTGTTCTCGGGCAATGTAAAGGCAAGGTCAAAGCCGCCCAGCGCGGTCACATCCAGGGTGCCCTCATCGAGCAGATTGCCCTGTGGGTCCATCACCTCGTATTGTAGCGTGACAGCACCATCGACCAGGTTGACATCGCCATCCTGTTTGTTCCCCACGTGGCGCAACCACCCCTTGACGTGGACTTCCTCCGCGGGGCGATAGATCTGGCGATCATCAAAGAGATACCAGCGCAATTCATCCTGCACAATGCGCTGTTCCCAACCACCCCCACCCCAGCCATAGGTATTCTCGGGCAGCATGGCCGTGTCATTGCCCAGGGTGCCCAGCAAGACGGGTGCGGGCTGCGTGGGCAGCGCCAAGCGGGCAACCCCCGATGCGTCCGTGGTTGCGGTGACATCGCTGCCCAACAAGGAAAGCTGAACATCTGCCAGGGGCGCACCATCTGTCAACGCCGTGGCCCAAGCAACCATGTCCGTGTGGTCGACAAATGCATCGAGGCCGAGCTTCGTCACCTGCACCCAAGTGAGCAGACGGGCCTCACCCTGGCGACGGCCAAAGGGCAGTTGCGACAGCAAGCTGGAAATTGGCCCTTGCGGTACATCGACTAGAACAATCAGGTGGCCGGTCTCGCCCGCGAGGGCTGTGCCGAGATCGATGTTGGTTTCCACCATCTCATCTTCGGCGGCCTCAATGGTCAGGGTTTCATTGTAGACCGGCTGGCCGGGGGGCGCGGGTGGATCTTCGCGGTAGGCCTCATCGCGGAGATACGTTTGGTACGCCTGCCAATCCGCGGGGGTGACGGCGAATGCCTGTACCCGCACCGTCGAGTAGTTGACGGAATAGATGGTGTAGAGCGGTTGCGTTGACGACGGATCCAGCGTGATGAACGATTCGTTGGGGCCGCTGAGCACCGCGGGCGCCGCGCCGGTGGTAAAGGTCAGCGTGGTCTCTTCACCCAACGTTTGGCCAAAGGTATCCTGCAATTCGGCTGGAATCGTCACTTCATAGGTTGTGCGTCCGGCCGTTGCACCGCGCAGTTGCAGTTGGTTGTCAATGGCTTCGATGATGAGGCCGGGCACCGCCGGTGTCACGGTGATGGTGGCGGGATCAAAGGCGTCTTGATCCAGCGGATTGTTGAAGCGCACGAAAAAGGGAGAAAGCGGCGGACATTCCCGATCGCCCCAGCTGCAACCATGATCTTCGATGCGCAGTGGTGCATAGGTGGTAAAGCTAAAAGATTGCACGGCCTCCGTTGACAACGGGCCTTCGGCCGATGGCGTGTTGGGTCCAATATTGACCGTAACGGTGGTGTCTTGCGGGAAAGCCTCTGCGGCGCGGAAGGCGAGCCAACGCTCCTCCAAGCTATTCTTGATTAGGCGACTCACCGTGCCATTGGCCGCAATCTCCTCGGCAGTTGCCAACCGGAGCGCATATGCTTCGCGGCCAGCGGTCACGCTAATTGTCTCCAGCACAGCCGCGGGATCGACCCGCTGATCAAAGCTCACAAAGAGAAGCGGGTCGGTGGGCTGGGGGCCGAAGCCGGGATAAGTTCGTTCCAATTTCGGTGGTGGGGTGCGGAAGGTCCAGGTGACCGCTTCGGCCAGTTCGCTGCCACTCGCCGATTCGGTGCCAGCCGGGATCTCGACAGTGTATTCAGTCGCTTTGGGAAAGCGGTCGATCTCTGGCGAATCGTACGCAAAGGTCAACGTTTTGGTGCCAAGCCACCGCCACGTGCCCGTCAACGCGGGCGTGATCGTCACCGGCACATCGGCCATGCTCAGATCGGCCAGCGTGGTCAGGGGCACCATGGGTTGATTGAAGGTGACACTGAGGAAAGGAGCAATGGGAATTTCACCCTCGGGTGCAAAGCGCAGCACCTCCAGCGGGCCACTTGTCACGGGCGCGGGGACACCGCCTTCCGAGGTGGGCGGAAACGTCTCGTCAACGGTGGCACCGGGCCGTGGCGGTGGCAGCACCTCTTCGGGCAGACGGAAATCCATCTGATCCGCTGCAGCGGTTGTTAGTTCGGGCAGGCGGTCGAGAAGTGCATCGAGCGCTTCGTCACCAAGCGGCTCGGCGGGCGCCAACGGCGATTGCTCGGCCACAGCGGGCTGCTCCGCCCCTTCGTCGAGCGTGATCTGCAGGCCCGTGGGTGGCCCCGTGGGCGACCCTGGCTCATCAACGATAATTTGTGCATTGGCTGGTTGGGCTGCTGTAAACATAGGCCGGTGGGAAGAAGTGTTTACCTGAAAGGTGGGCGCAAGTAGCCCGAGAATGAGAACAAGGGTAAAGAGACGTCGCCAGCGCTGCCGCGGCGGTCTTTGCGGGTTTTGCCATTGCATAGGCCAGACTCCTGATGTTGTGGTGATACAGCGGTCAACAGCTGCTGTATTCGGGGAAGAGATCGGATACAGATATAGATTGGAGACGGGTGGGGATGGCTGGATGTTCCCATGGGTTGTGTCAAAGGTTGAAAAGGTGCAGGGCAGAACGCGCCAAGTGAAAAGCTGCACGCTGGCAAACCATGCAGTGAAAAACCACACAAGGAGCAGCCGCGAAGAGAATGATGATGCCAGCAGATCAGAAGAGTGTGTGCCAAGATTGGCACACAGCCGTTAGAGCAGCTGTAGGATCCACTGGATCGACGTGGCACCGAGGAGGATCATGATCATGTATTTGACGCTCTTGCCCACGGCCACGGCCAGAAAGAAGTTGGTGATCCGCATGCGCATTGCGCCGGCAACAATGCCGGCAAAATCAAATAGTGGGAAAGGGATAGCTGCCAACAGCATGAGCAAGAGTGGGCCGTGCTGTTGGGTGAGGGTTTGGATGCGGGCAAAATGGTGCCGGTTCTGTTCTGGCACCAGCGCCCGCCCCCCGCGCCCAGCCATGTAGCCGGTTAACTCGCCAAAGGCACTGCCAACCCCGGCCACAATACCGAGCAGCCAGGGATTGAGGGCAGCGCTCATGGCAATTACAACAACAATGCCAGGAGCAGGCAGCACAATGGTTGCGCTGGCGATCAAGCTAATGAGAAAGGCCCCCACGTAGCCCCAACTGCCAAAGCGCTCCACCCAAGCCGGGTTGATGGCCAACCAGAAGCTGGCCACGAAGATGAGCAGAACCACAAGCGCGCCCAAGGCACGCTTGTAGCGTTCGGCCACCCCGGCTTCAACAAGTGGGGCCGCTGTCGATGAAGCATCTTCCTCGGCAGCAAGCTGTTCGGGTGGCACGCACTACTCCTCTTCGATCAGAATAGATTCAATCAAGTCTTCGCCGGTGAGTTGGGGCAACAGATCCGCACCGGCCGTCACTTGGCCAAAGAAGCTAAACTCGGCATTGGCTTCGACCGGGGGCGCAACCAGAGCGAGGATCAGCTGGCTGCTGCTGCTACCTGGCCCCTCGAAGGGAACATAGCCCAAGAGACCGGCGGCCATGTCGACGGGCACAGCAAGCTCCGCTTCCAAGAGATAGCCAGCATCGCTTGCGGGGTTGTTGTCCGGTGAGCCAAAGATCACCAGTTGTCCCGGCGAGATCTGGTTGATCGGTACGTTGTCGTAAAAGCCCAGGTTGGCCAACAGCACAAAGTTGTTGACTGCAATTGGGGCCTCGTCATCATAAAGTTGCACAGTCAGCTCGCCCTGGCTGGTCGTTATTGTCGCGGTGTAACTTTTGGCCGTGTCGATGACCGTATCGGGCGCCAGATTGAAGTAGTTGGCACGCGCGGCCGGTTCCAACGTGGCCAGCGGACGTGGTTCGCTGTCGAGGCTGCTCGGTGCAAAGGGCGTCGATGTGGGCGGCGGTGGTGGTAGCACACTTTGCTCTTGCTCTTCAATGAGCACGGTGTAGAGGGTATCACCCTCGAAATCGGGCTGCATGTTGGGGTCGCGCAGGGTCAGCGACGACAGCACATCCATGCCTTCAATCACCTCGCCAAAGATGGTGTGGCGATTGTTGAGCCAATCGGTTGGTGCCAGGGTAATGAAGAATTGGCTGCCATTGGTGCCGGGGCCAGCATTGGCCATTGCCAGCAGACCAGCCCGATCAAAGGAGAGGCTGGGAGCAAACTCATCACCAAACTGATAGCCGGGACCACCCCGCCCCGTGCCGGTGGGGTCGCCCGCCTGCGCCATGAAGTCGGCCAAGACGCGATGGAAAGAGGTGTCGTTGTAGTAGCCTTCGCGCGCAAGAAAGACGAAATTGTTCACGGTCATTGGCGCACGGGTGGCAAAGAGCTGAGCCTTGATATCGCCCTTATCGGTCTTGAACGTGGCATAATAATATTTGCTGGAATCGATGAGCATTTCGGGCGGGGCATCGTACATATTTTCGCGTTCCAGCGGCTGCAATTCACTGGCGGCACCTTCCGAAACTTCGTCGGGACGGGCCACGAGTTCACTCTCTGCATCTGTTGCTTCTGCGCCACCATCGGCAGCTGTCTCAGCAGCATCTGTCTCAGCAGCATCTGCCTCAGCGGCATCTGTCTCAGCGGCATCGGACGCGGTCTCCGCGCTATCTTCCTCGGCGGCCGGCATCGTGCCCGATTCCGAGCTACTCCCGCCAATGGGCAGACAGGCAGCCAGCGCGAATGCGAGCAGGAGGGTAATGAGCGCCGTGCCAATGCCTTGGGCGGGTCTGTTCTTTACACCTTGCAAAATAGTCAAAAGGGGCTCCTTTAAGTCATCAATGATCTCGAATTATCGGGTGCTCATGGCTGAGAGGCGTGAGGGTAACGGGCCTATTCAGCGAGCCTTTTCAACAGTGGCCCGAATCCATGATTTTTCTGGTACATGAGCGCTATCTGAATCTGTCCTACCTCTTCTCTCTGCCCCAATTGCGCAAGCAAAAGAAGAATCGCCTGTTCCGCTGCTCGTATCGGTACTCGTGGCGGCGAAAGGCACTACTCTTGGCGCACGCCACCATTGCGCAATTCTAACCACCACAGGCTATAGATCGCCACTGCCACCAGGGCTGCACCCACAACAAAAGCCTCGACACTATCGGCTTGTGTCATGAAGATGGCAACCAGACCAAAGGCACCGGCCAACAGATAGCAAAGCAGCACAGCTTCGCGCCGGCTGCCGGTCAGCAGGGCGAGCCGATGGCTCAGGTGGTCCTTGCCCGGCGTGGTGAGCGGATTCTTGCCCCGGCGCAGGCGGCTGAGAAAGACGAGTGTTGTATCAAAGACGGGCACGCCCAGGACCAACACCGGAATCATCCAGGTGATCGTATCGCTATTTGAGGGGAAACGCAATTTAATACCAACCGCGGCCAACAAAAAGCCCAGGAAGAGGCTGCCCGTGTCGCCCATAAAGATATGCGCGGGATTCCAGTTGTAGACCAGAAACCCAGCACAGCCACCGGCCAGTGCCGCGGCCAAAATCCCAACCAGATATTGATCACTCAGCGCGGCCAGCAGCGTGAAGAAGACGGCAGCGATCATCGCGATCCCGCCAGAGAGGCCATCCATGTTGTCGAGCAGATTCATGGCGTTGGTAATGCCGACGATCCAGAGCACCGTGATGCCAATATCGAGCCAGCCGCCCCAAACGCTAACTTGCACGCCGCTGTAGATCAGAATGGTGGCAGCCAGTAGTTGCCCACCGAGCTTGATGTAACTCCCCAATCCCCAGCGATCATCCACCACACCGACCAAGCTCATTAATGTGGCACCGATAAAGATGCCGACGACTTCGCTGATGTAGCGGCGATCGCCAAAGAGGAAGAGGACGAGGATGAAGGCAACATAGATGGCCGCTCCCCCCAACAGGGGCACGGGGTTGTGGTGGATCTTGCGCGCTGCCGGCTGATCGATCACGCCAAAACGGAGGGCGACCAGACGCATTACCGGTGTACCACTGAGCGCGAGGATCAGCGCGCTCGCGGCCATGAGTAGATAGGGGGTCATTGTTCGACATTCCTCCTGGTTCGCCCCAAAGAGATGTGGACCTGCGCCGTGAACTGCACTACTGGTCAAGCTCGGAAAGGAAGTTCTCAACCGCGGGTCTCTGCTCTGCCGAGGCCAGGGCCAACGCTTGTTCGCCAAACTGGCGGGCGTTATCGAACTGGTCCACTCGTTTGAGCGCTTGGGCAATGTTGAGCGGGTGTTGATAGTTGTTCGGTTCGAGCGCCATCAGCGCTTGGGCAATTTCAACCACCTTGCGGTCGTCCTGCATGGAATTGTAGAGATTGCTCAGCGCTTTCAGCGTTTCCAGATCTTCGGGCAACACAGCTCGAATGGCCTCATACTGCTCAACCACCTTGGCCGTGTTACCTTCGGCCTGGTAGAGTTGCGCGGCCAGTTGACGGAGTTGGCGAATATTGTTGGCATCATTTTCGCCGAGCACCGTAAACCCATGCTCTAACCATTCGAGCGCCTGATCGGGCTGTTCGTTATCACGATAGAGCAGGGCCAGGTTGCGGATGGCCACCACATTGTTGGGCTGGATTTCCAAAACCTGTAGATTGGCATCGATGGCTGCTTCAATATCACCAGCGCGCGCATACGCGACGCCAAGGAAACTATACATCTGTGATGTGGGGCGGAACCGTGAACTTTCGTCCATTGCGGCAATGCCTGCTTGGAGCAATTCGATCGCTTGCTCGTACTGTTGGCGCCGATTGTAAAAATCAGCCAACAGCAGGTAGGTCTGTTCGAAGAGCGGATCGATGCTGAGACTATGTTTGTACGCGGCTTCCGCTTCTTCATCCTGATTGTTGGCCAAGTAGGCGTTGCCTCGTTCATTCCACAGATGGGCGGCGTTGGGGCTGAGCGTCACGGCCACTTCATACTGCGCATTGCTCTTGGCGAGCATCTCTGCGCGCACCTCCGGATCGTTCGAGAGATCCGACCACGTGCGGTAGAGGCGGGCCAGGTTGGCGGTGTGGTCAGTATTCAACGGGTTGACATCCTGCGCTTCCAGCAGAATTGCTTCGGCGGCCCGCAGCAGATCCACCTGTTTCATCTGTTGCACCTGCTCTGGCCGCAGCGCCAACACATCATCCACAGTGGGGTTTGCCGTGAATTCAAAGGCACCTTCGTTGTTGACGGCCTTGGCCTGTTCCAGCAGTGCACGGCCCAAGAAGAGCATGTAATGATCTTCGGTTTTCCGGGCAGCCAGTGCCCGGCGGTAGAGCTCGATACTGCTGATCCAGTTCCGTTTGTTATCAAACTGCTGCCCTTGCTTGTAAATAATGTCGGCACGGACCAGGGCGACGTTGACAGAGCTGATGATACCAAACGCAAAAATGGCAATGAGCACAGCAGCCGCCAGACTGAGCGCCGGGCGCAGGGCAAATTTCAGCGTGCGCTCGCGCAGGTAGGGCCAGGCATAGCGGGTGCCCGCGGCAAAGAGCCAAATGACTACGATCCAGGTGTACCAGGCAAAGTGGCCAGCCACGTGATTCAACTGTTCATCGAGCGAAGTGCCACCCGCGCCAGCCGCCAGCCGGCCCGCCTGGATCAGACCATAGATGAGCCAGCCGCCCCAGACGACGCCAAAATGAAAGAGGTAGTTTTTGAGCCACCACACGCGGTCGGGCACGCGGTGTTGCTGCAGCGCCTCCACAGTCAGCCCAATTGTTGCGCTCAGCAGCCAGGTGAAGAGCATGAGGAAGAAGATGCCGGGACTCGATACCAGCTCGCCCCGAACCGGCCGGCTAAAGATGCTGTTGAAAAGCACACTCACACCGCTGGCTAGCTGTGTGCCGTTGGTGGTGTAGATAAAGACGAAGGTCAGAAAGATCAGGAGATCGGTCATAACCGTGGTGGGCAGCCCCGACCCAACGGGAGAGAGGCCAGCGCTGGGTCGTGCCGGGGTGCGGCCACTTCTGCGGTTGCGGCCCCGTTTGCCCCGTCGCCCTCTGCTCTCTTCGGCTTGTTCTGCTGCTGCTTCACCATTCGCATCCGTTTCGCTCTGTGTGTCGGTGGGTTCCGTCAACAGCAGCGCAGAGAGGGCAGGTGGTTGCACCCAACGCATGCCCACCACCAACAAGACCGCGGCCTGAATCCAGAAATAGGTACGGGTGGCGGCAATCGCGATCCCAAAGTGGATCTCGATAAAGTGGGCGGACATGGTGGCCAACAGCGCAATGATCAACAGTTGCCGCGGGATGTCAACCGCGTCTGGCGTTTCGTGGGGATGCAAGAATGCTGCAACTGTCACATAGAGAAAAAGGCCGACCATGAGCCCGGCAGGCAGAGAAGCACCCAGGAAACGCCACTGCCAATCATCGGTGGCCATGAAGAGCAGAATGGAGACCAAACTTGCCACCGTGAGCAGACCGGCGAATAACCAGTTGTCGCGTCGATTGATCAGCAGCCCCAGCCAGCGCAGGGCCCAATAGAAGATGGAGAGAAAGAGGGCCATGTAGGCAACAAAGCCCAACAACCCCGTGATGACCAGACTATCCCAGGTTTCATTGTGCGAGCGATCGGGGCTGGCATTGCGTCGCTCCCAGTGGGCCAGTTCCGGTGGATAGAAGGAGTTGTAGGCCACCCACATTGCTTCCGGACCATAGCCCACCAGGGGCCGGATGGGGTTTACCACATCGTTTTCACCGTCGGGGTAGACGAGTGGCTCGTGGGGGCGCACCATATATGAGGCCCCCTCCCAGATCAACACACGTACCTGCCCAGTGCGGCTTTCGCTGTCGAGCAGCGTGGTTAGGCGCCCGACGTAGGGCACCCCCGACAGGAACCCAAAGAGGCCCGTGGTGTTCATCAAAATCAGGGTAATTGCACCCAACATACCAAGCCCCACCCAACCGGCGGTCAGCTGCCGGTAATAGTTGGGGCGCAAGCTGGTGATCGCCAGCAGGATGAAGAGATAAAAGCCAAAGAAGAGACCGAGCCAGGGACCACGACTTTGGGTCCAAAAGATGGCAATGATCTGCACCATGAGGATAAAGAGATAGGCACCCCCGGCCAATGCAACGGGGAATTCCTGCTCCCGCTGCACATTGGTCTGGTTGCCCAACAGCACCGCGAGACTCTGGTAAATCCGCTCCAATGTAAAAAAGAAAGCCATGATCAGATAGGCCGCCAAGAAAATTGCGTTGCCCGCATTGGCCGCAACGCGCGTGGAGACGTCACCACCCCAAGGCAGGGGATCTTTGTTGTAGTGTTGGAGCACACCGTAGATGGCAATGGGCAGACTGGTGATGATGATGGTGTGCTGCAGACGGCGAATCTGCTCTGGACGACGCAAATGAGCCGCGGTCAGGCTCGCAATGATGACATAACTCAGAAAGGAATAGGTACCCTGTAGCCGTTGGTAGGAGCCAAACCAGCTGACAAAACGGGCCAAGCTAAAGACGGTACTCAGCAGATAGGCGACAATGAGCAGCAGCACGGGAATCAAGAATGGATTGCGCCAGAGAGAGGCGAAGTGCAGCCCACGTGGCTCTTCCGCCGCTTCACCCGACCGCTCCCACTGGGCTGGCAGCCAGGGAGCACCACCATTGGCCACTTTGACGACCCAGGCCAATAGCATGATCAGCGCAATCGAACGCACCAGGCTGATCTTGTCTGGCTCGAAGACACGGCTGGAAAAGACATTGAAAAACATGGGCGCAACCACGAGCGCCGCCAGCCAACCGGCTTCAATTATCGCTTCACACCAATGGTCGAGTTTTGTTCGTACAGTCATTATTCCTACCCTATCGTACATTGCTTTGTACATCACCAGGGGACCACGAATTCAATTCGCCCCCGTACAACCTTACAATCCTACCGCACGCGTGCCAGAAGACCAAACGCGCGTGCCAGTGCATCACTCCGTCCACGCGCGTTGGACCCCCGTTGGAAGAGAGGATGGAAGACTCATGCTCCAGCTGTTCGCCCTCCATCCTTTGACGTTGAAGAAACCTGTTTCTGACGTAGCAATGTGCGATACAAATCAGCAATTTGTTCCACCATGCGCTGGTCACCAAACGCTGCCACGCGTTCTTTTCCACTTCTGCCCAAGCGCGCCATCTGGTCCGGATCGCTCAGCAGCAGACGCACCCGATCCGCAAGTTGTGCCGGCTGGGCTGGCGGCACCAAGTACCCATTCTCGCCTTCGGTCACCGCTTCGGCGCTGCCGTCGCACGCGGTGGCAACAATTGGCAGCCCCGTTGCCATGGCTTGGGGCAAGACGCGCGGCAACCCTTCCCACAGTGACGAGAGCACAAAGAGATCAAATGCAGCCATCAACTCTGGCACATCGCGACGCAAACCGGTTAAGACCAGTTGGGAAGTTACACCAAGTTCCGCGGCCAACGCTTCGACCGCGGCACGCAGCGGTCCATCGCCCACCATGACAAACCAGGTATCGGGATGGGTTTCGAGGATCTTGGCCGCGGCGCGCACGAAGTCCAGTGGTGCCTTTTGTGGTGAGAGCCGGGTAACGGTTCCCACCACCTGCACCTGTGCAGGGATTCCCCACGCGGCGCGCGTCTCTGCACGCGGCACCGTTGGATGGCCAAAGCGATCTAACTCGATGCCGCTGCGAATGGTTACATAGTCGTCGGCTGTACCGATACCATCGGCCAGCCCTTTCTCAATATTCAACGCAGAGACCACGATTAATTTGTCGGTAATTGGCAGGGTAAATTTTTCCAGCCACACGTACAGCGCGCGCACCAACGGGTGTTGACGGTCGTGATGGCCCCAGCCGTGCACGGTGTGGACAATCACCGGCACGCCCGCCCAACGCGCGGCCCAACGCCCCAGGATTCCCGCCTTGGAGCTGTGGGTGTGGACGATGGTGTAGTTGCCCCGGCGCATAAAGCGAACCAGACGGAAGAAGGCCAGTGGATCCTTGACGGGGTTGATCTCGCGCACGAGCGTGGGCTCAATGGTCAGGGCAAGCCCCCGTTCGCGGGCGGTTTCAATCAAACTGCCCTCGCTGCCCGTCTGTGGCCCAGAGAGCACAGCCACCTCCCACTCCGCCGGATCGAGCAGCGCCGCGGTGAGGATCGTATTTTCCTGCGCCCCGCCAATGATCAGGCGAGTAATGGGATGGAGAACTTTCGTGGGCATGGGTTTCTAGCCTTTAGCCTTATCCGTATAGGAGTTGCTCATATAACTGTTCAGTTTGGTCAAGTGTTTGCGAGATGGAAAAGCATTGCAGAACGCGTGCCTGGCCTGCCTGTGCCAATGCGTGACGTTGTACTGGATCAGACCACAGTTGCTCGATGGCCTGGGCCAATGCCGTTACATCAGCGGGCGGAACGAGCAACCCAGTTGCTTCATGGACAATCACTTCGGGGGTGCCGCCGACTGTCGTACTGATGACGGGCACACCTGCTGCCATTGCTTCGAGCAGTGCCAATGAGACCCCTTCCCACTGTGAGGGTAGAACAAACAGATCAAGATAGGCAAGCCAGTCGGCAATGTTCTCCTGAACCCCCATGAAATGGATGTGGTTGGCAATGTTCAGCTTCTGGGCGTGGGCGGACAAATGCTCTCGCTCCAGGCCATCACCGAGCAGAATCAACGCTATGTTGTGTCCGCGCCGTCGCAACTGTTGTACCGCATCAAGCAAATAGATCTGTCCTTTTTCGCGTGAGAGACGCCCCACACAGCCAATGACAAACGCCCCGTTAGCAATGGGCCAATTCTGCGGGCGGGTAGGCTGGTGCGGCGCGGGTAGGTCCAGACCATTGTAAATAACATGCAATTTGCGTGCAGGAATCGACTCACGTTGCATCATTACTTGGCCGATGGCAGCACAGGTTGCCACATAGGCATCGACAAATGATTGGGTGAAGCGGTCAATCAATGTCCGCCACCTGGGGCGATTCGCTTCTGGGCCATGTTGATGAACGACCACGGTAGTGATCCCTGCCCACTTTGCGACCATACGCCCAATGATGCCGGCATGGAACAGGTGGGTGTGAACCAGGTCTGGCGGATCTGTCTTCCAGAGTTGATATAGCTTGAAGAGTGCTCGCATGTCGAACAAGCTTTGCATGCCCAGGCTGATCAGGGGTACTCCCTGCTTTGCCAATTCCGCTGCCAAAGTTCCACCGTCGACAAGTGTAATGACGCGAATTTGCCAGCCCCGCTGTCGCAGGGTTGCCGCCATGCGTCCCACATACGTCTCTGCCCCTCCCATGACAGTCAATTCGGTGATAAACCAATCGATTTGTCTCATCTATATCTCTGCGATTCTCAACAGCTGGCGCATTGCTCAACGAATTGAAGGTACTGCTGCATTTTTGATTTCCAATCCATCTGTTGGAGTGCATAGGTACGCATGTAATCCGATAGTGTTCTTTGCATGTTTTTGCGATTGATATCAGTGAGAAATGAGCAGACTCTTTCCATATCAATCAATGTATCATCATTGGGAAAGTTTAGGAAAAAGGTCAAATCTTTTTCAACATGAGCTAGATCTGCATCTTGGTAGGCCAACAGAAAAGGTAGACCACGTGCGGTATATTCTCTCGTCTTTAAGGAACAGGCTTGAGACATTCCTTTACGATAAAGGGCCATTGTACTGATTCCGGCATGCATGTTGGACAAAATTGCATCTAGCGCTGAACCATGCTGCGTGCCGTGAAATTGTAACGCTACATGAGAAGAAGAGAGTGGTTTTATCATCGACGGCGTGATTGCGCCGATAATATGTAGTGTTGTTTTGACTTCTTTGTATTCTGCTAAGGAGCGTATAATGCGATCTAATCCATGCCAGGGAGTTGGATGACTCGCCACAAATGCGAGGTGCAAATGTGACCCAGAAAATGGTCGGAATCCGGTCTGTTGGACTGACGCCACACTGATGCCGTTCCCGATCGTTGTGGCTGGACGGGACGTTCCACCCGCTATGCGCTGTTCTTCCAGCGCTCTAATCTCGTCTGTAACAGCAACGAGCCCTTTCCCAAATTTCAATAGTTGGCGGCCATAATGCTGCTCCAACTGGTAACGTAGACGGCGCATCACTTTAGCTACCACTCTATGCTCGGCCTGAAACTGAGCAAATTTTTCAGCTACTTCATTGGTATGGTGCTCCGTAATCACAGCATACCGTTGCATAAATGCTGCGCCAGACGGATCAGCGAGTGGGTAGCGCAAAATGATGTGGTCATATTGGTCCAGATCAACAGCTCGCTCAATCAGGGAAAATTTCTGAAACAAATAATCGACATAGCTGAATGGATATGGTTTGGTTTGAAAAGGGAGATAGTGTACTTGATTATGTGTCCCCGTAGCGTGTGGGTTGATGAGAAAGAAATCAACCTGATGATGACTCTCGGGGGGCATCGAAGCAGCCATAGCCTGCATCCGCCGTTCTACACCGCTAGAAGGCGCTATTAAATAGGCAACATATGCAATTTTCATAGACATTTACTCACGAGCAATCAATCTATCCGAACGTTCTCTCTGCTGTTGGGCGCATATCAACCATCATCGCAAGGACAAGATCCGAGCATTGTCGAGCCCACAGGGAGCCGATTATTGTTTTTCTGAGCCAGCCATCCATTCCAGATCTGAAAACCCTGGGCAGATGTGATTAGGATGCTCTGCGCAAGATCATCTTAATATTTGTCAAATCAACCCCAAGCAAGAGCAAGCCACCAACGAAAACAGCAGCAAATACGATTCCCAAACTGAATACGTGTAGCAGAGCCTGAGTCGGAAACCAAGCTTGACCAAGAAAAACAAGAGAAGCCAGAGTCAATGCGGCAATGATTTTAAGAAATTCTAACGCTGGGAAGCTCTGCCACAGCTGCAGTTTCAATACCCGCCGAAATAGATAAAAATGGATAGGCAAAGCTACGAGATAGGTTACGCCGATATTGGCGAAGATTACCCCCAAGTAACCGTACACGGGATACAAAATATAGCTCAGGATGATCACCAGAATAAGGTTGAGGCCAAAAACAAGGGGAACCAGCTTGGTTCTACCGGCTGCAATCTCAATACTTGAAAAATTCAGCAGGCGTGCCGGAATCAACAATAAATAGTAGCGAAATGGTTCCACACTACCGGCATATTCGGCGGAGAAGATCAAAGGGATCACAAGATCGGCAGTGGCATAGAGAAAGATCATTGTTGGCAATAAGACCAACGCATTATTTTTCGCCGTCTGCCAGATCACCTTGGTGATCAGTGTATATTCCTTGTTGTAAAAGTACTTTGACAAATCGGCTAGCAGAACCTGAATAACAGCATTCGTAAAGAAGCCAATCAGTGGAATCTCGATTGCACCCACGGCAAATACAATGAATTCGCTGGGTGTACCCAGGGTGGAGACAATCCATTTATCCAGATTTGCTTGAATAATACCAAAGGAGGAGGCAACCAAGAGCGGCAAACCTAGAGAAATCTGGCGCATCAGATTGCGTTGATTCAACTGCCACTGACCACTACCCACATATGTTTGTACCATCAGCCCCAGGCCAACGATATAAACCAGTGAGTTGCCACTTGCCAATCCCCACAGTGCTGCTTCCGGTGTCTGATAAAAATACGCAGGAAGAACAATGCAAAACAATAAGAGTAGCCGGCTGCTAACATTAAAGATCGTTGCTTGCACTGCTTTGTTGGCCACGAGCATTGCACTGCTAAATGCCAATAAGGGCATGGCAGAAACAAAGTAGATAGCCAACACGCGTAAGGCAGGAATCAAGTCTGCATTGTCAAAAACCTGGCTAATGAACCGGCTGCCCCCAAACCACAAAAAGCCAGCGAAGAGACCACCCATCAATACGAGAATAAACTGGTTGCTGATGAGCACATTGAAAGCATCCGTTTCGGGCTCTTGCAGCAGGACATATAGCGTACGAGGCAGACCAAGCGATAGGAGGGGAGAAATCGTTGTAAAGATAAGAATCGATTGGGTGTAAACGGCAAAGTCTTCTTTTGTTAGCAAACGAGCCAGCAGCGCCATGCTAGCGACAATGGCCAAACTGGTAAGCACTTGCCCCGATGCAATGACTAAGACTCGGAATGTCCGTGAAGAGCGATTTTGCATCATTGGCCAGTATACCATTGCCATATACGCAAGGCCGATGTCCCCCAACCATTGTTTTCGGCCACCCATTGTAGCGCTTGTTGATAGACTTGTGCATAGCCCGGATATTTTTCTTGATCAAAATATGTATTATGCCACAGCAGTGTGCAACAGCCACCGGTACGCCTAACATATTGCAGCTGTCTTTCCAGAGCTTGCCACGCCAACGGAGCAGAGAGTTGCTGATATTGATAGAGGGTCGTATCCATTACCGTCAAGGGAATTTCTAACACATCAAATGGTCGATTATCGGCAAAATTGTAAGGAAAATAGGGCAGTGAATAGCTGGAACGATAGCCTTCATGTTCTGCAAAGCCAAGCGTGGTATCGTATTTGATCCCATTTTCTTCATACATGTGAAAATTTTTTTGCAGATCGAACCGCAAATAATGCTGGCGGTTACCCCACATCGTTGACGCAAGTGATCGCAGCGCCTCTAGTTCAGTGGCAAAAATAGATGGGTCATCGAATGAACGGTAACTACCGTGCAGACCAATTTCAAACCCAGCATTTTGCAGAGCGGCAAGCAGTTGTTGCACAGCTGGTTCATCTAGCCGATAGTCGCCATCCAAGGCTCCCCGTTGTCCAGACATAATAAAAAATGTAGAACAGAAATCATATGATTTCTCGAGGGCTGCAATTTCTGACAAATTCCAATAAGGATTATCGTGTTTGGCCATTGCCCACAGATTTTTTCCAAACATCCGATAGTTCTCACGCTGGTGCGGGCGTTGCAAAATTGTACCCAGATCCTGTTTGATCTGGCGAACAGCACGCCAGCCACGCCACTTGTATAGGAAATCAATGTCATGGGTCAAACAGAGAGCAAACTCTTTACCATTTGGCCAGCGCATCAACGGCTGGTCGACCGGTATGTTCATGCTGAGCTTAAGTAACGTAACGTACTGATCAACAGGCGCAGGTGCATGGGACAGAAATTGCTCAACTAACAATGTCTGGTTGAGCGGGAAACGCCCATGTTCATCGTGTATATTCGAATAATATTCTTCTAGCCGTGTTAGCAACACAAATGCGGAAGCAAATAGATCAACGGTAAAAATGATTGTTCCATTTGATTTACGCTCTACCGGTGCAGATTTACGGTCATTATCCGCGCTGCTACTAGAGAAGAGCACTGGAATTGGATCGTGGAAATGATCCTGCCAACCTACTGCGCTGAGCTCGTCTGGCAGGATCCAACGGTCGATGGTTAGATCAGTGGTAGCTGTAGAACAGAAGTTGTGCTCCTTGCAGGGCACCACGATAACACAGGGCTCGCTCGGTGCGTGCGCGGGCGTAGTATAGAAAATAGGTAACCTCCCCGCGAACTCGCTTTGCTCATTGGGTAGGTCTTTCAGTGCAGGTGCAAGCTGTTCAAGCAGATAATTCAACTTTTGATCACATAACGGTAAACGTACAGAAGAACAGATAGCAGGAACCGACTCTGGCGTAGCGTTCATCGTTTTTGCATTCTTACCAACATACCAAACTCAGTTACAACAGAGGGCAGCAGATGTTCGACTCCGGTCCACTGCAACAGCGCTCTGATCTGATTACGCATGGTAGCACCATGTGGTTTAACAGTTGCCACATGGTCATCTCTGCCATCAAAAAGGTAGCTCTGAGGCTCGGCAACGTACGCTCGGTTAGGTCCGTACATGAGCTTGCGCAATCGGTCTGATAGAGTTCCAGGAGCGTAGGTGATGGTCGTGTGTGCACGTGCGGTAAATTGTTTGGACCAAAAAGATGCATCAAAGAGTGTAACTAAGTCCGGTGGACCGGTACTCGGCGTCCAGAGCAAACCATGCTCTTGGCAAAAGGCCACATTGGGTGCATTGAACAGTAGCAGGCCTCCGGGCCGCAACTGATCCAGCAGTCTGTTTGTCATGCCAATTGGATCGTCGACACAACCAATTGTACCCACGTGATAGATTACATCGTAAGGATCCCCCTCTTGTACACGGGGAGAATCCGGGGTGACAAAGTGCGGTCCGAAGAGATCCTCTGCTTGTTCAATGGCAGATGGAGCAACATCTACGCCGAGAATCCTACATCCCGCGGCAATGAAGTAAGCTGTCAAATATCCAAGTGAGCAGCCAATCTCCAACAGTCGTGCAGTGGGTGATATCTCTCGGTTGGAGATTGCTTGTTCGACAGTTGTAATGACGAATTTATTGCGCTCGTTTTGTAACAACAGGTGCCGCATTGCTGCTCTATTCTGTACAGCGAAAAGTTGTGCTATCTGCTGTGCAAACAGATGCTGAAAAGTATAGCTAGATGCAGGTGCTCTGTGTAACTGTTCATACACGGCCTGATCATGGGTAGTAAAGCGGCAGAGACAGCGATCACAGTGATAGATTTCGCAACAATAATCGCGGTAAGAATGATAGTTTCCCAGTGATGTAACAGCTGTCGCACCACAGATTCGACAGCTCATGCGCTGATCCTTCTGGCATGTTCCACGAAACAACGGACGTTCTCATCAACCAGGGTGATTACATGCTGTTGTCGTGCTGTTAACTGTTCTGCGAGTTGAGCTCGAGCAAGCACTATTTTGTCAAACAGGAGATCTAACTGCTCTATAGATGTTACATTCATACTATCCAACGTATATTCCTCAACCCCATACATCTGCATGATATCTTGGTATTTTGAATGCCAAGCCAGTGAGATGCAGGGCACGCTAGAAGAAAGGGCAGCAATAATACTGTGGTATCGGCCACCAATATGAATGTGAGCGGTACTAATGATCGATTTCAGATCAACTGGGCTGAGGTCAGAATCAACAAATCCATGTGACGCTGTTGGCAATCGTTTGCTTAAGTCGACTGAAAGGGCATGATCACAGACGAGCGGGTTTGGATTTTGCGGATGGTATGTGTGTGGGACAATCAGCACATACCAGCCTTGCCCGATCAAGCGTTGACAGAAGGCGCTCAGCAAATCAAGATGACTCAGTCCGTCATCTCTCTGATGAGTTTTGCTATGTATCACCGCACTGGGCGATATGGTCACGAGTTTGCTAAAGTCAGCTAGTGGTGCAAATTTCTGTACGAGCTCGTATCCCACAGCGCGCTCATACGGTAGTGTGACGGCAACATCTGGATAGCTATGTGCCTCTTTATTTGGGAGCAGCTGTTTTACCTCGGCACGACAAATATCACCGCGGCAGAAGATAATGGGCTGTTGGCGTAAATCCAACGATGCCATTGCACGTACTAGCGGTGTTGAAAAAGGCCCGTAACTTTGTGTCCATGCCAGCAACTTTTTGCGGGCGAGCTGGCAGAGCAAGAAAAAGCGGAATCTGCGCGACAGATCATATTTAGAGGATCGGGCAGGCGGTCCAGCATAGCTAATTGCTGACATTTCGAGCAACGCATCACTCGCTTGCAAAGTAGCAAACCAAGTACGGAAGCGCCGCAGATTCGAAAAATTTGTCTGCAACTTCATCCGTGGAATAAAGTCATGGGGAGATAGCTCCTCAATCACATCGACGCCGTAATATTGTGCCCACTGCTGTTCATGAGCGAAAGTTTGTCCTCCAGGAACGGCGTAGGTAAAGCTTGCTTCTGGCAGGTAGCGCTTCAACTGTTCGTTCAGAGAGAGTGCAATTGCTGGACCCCCTTTGTTGCCGCGCATGCACAATCCGGTTACCAGGAATTTCATTCAGCTTCATCCTTCTTCAAGTCTTGCTCCAAGGCGGCTATCATTTATAGGGAATAGACGCTGGTGAAGCAACCATATGCCACTGGCAGAGAAGATAAATACCAATGGTAGAAAAGGCAAATTATAGCGGGGATTTGGCCCATAAGTCGTGAGATTCAACACGGTCAACATGAGCAAAACCAATCCAAAGCTCAGTAGCACTGGGCGTCTGTTTTTCAGCATTTCGACACCAAAAGCGAGAGTTGCCAAAATGATCAATAGGGCATGTCCAAGACTATAAAGCCACCCAATTTTCCAGACACTTGGAATTGAATCTAGCCCATTCGGATGAAACCAATATTCGACAAAGCGATT
The DNA here is from genome assembly GCA_965228585.1 of Caldilineaceae bacterium. GTDB lineage: Bacteria > Chloroflexota > Anaerolineae > Caldilineales > Caldilineaceae > JAHBVH01. Next base: position 183,206 of record CBDDHX010000001.1, on the reverse strand, counting down.
GCCCATCCGCTGTAAAAAAAGCAAAGGATGCTGGGCAATAAATGTGGGATTCAGATTTTCAGATAGCGATCCGAACCGTTGGTGGAATTGTTGACGCTCACTGGAAACGGGCAGCTCACCAGCTAACGATCTCTGATAATGATTAGATAAGTAACCTGTTTTCGTCACCATATATTGAAGATAGGCGACACGGCTTGTATAGACAAATGAGTCGGTGATCTGGTAGTTGCGCCAAAGCCAAGGGAAAAGTAGCAACAAGGTGCCAAACAGAAAAACGAACATCAATTTCACAATACGCGCCCAAGACAATTGCAACCAATAGAGCAACACAAAGAATATTAATGGAAAAAAGAGCAAAATTTCACGGGTCAATAAGGAAATACCAAAGACGATCCCGACAAGCATGCTATAGAATCCAGTGGGATTTTTCGCAAACCTAGCAGTGGCCACAAAAAGGAAAAGCACTAGCATGCTGTAAAGTGTTTCCGTTAACAAGAACCCGTGCCAAACGAGCAATGGTGGATACAATGCAACGAGTGCAAGCACCATCAGCGCAATGATGCCGTTACATTGCTCGCGCGCTAGCCAATAACTCATTCCACATGTAATTGTTGCAATCAATGCTTGAATCACCCTAGCGAACATAAAAGATGTATCACTAATTTTGAAGAGCCCAGCCAGAAATAGTGGATACAACGGGGGTACAGTCAACTCCATTTCCCCTGGATGAGCGACGCTAATATAGCCGCTACCCTGAACAAGCCACTGTGCATTCTGAACATATTGTTGTGCATCGTTCCGCAATACGTTCTCCGGCCATACAAGCACGATGAGCAGCCGCACAAGCAGCGCCATCATCAGAAGCCCCACCACTAGCTTCTGATGATGGTTTTCTAACCACACCAATACGAATTGATGAGGAGGCGCTTCTATTCTGAGTTGTCCTGAGTCTTCTGCTGCCACCACTGTGCAATCTCTCCTAACGGTGCGATCCATGCGCCGCGGGCCTGACATTCTCGTACAATCCGCAGATACATTGTTTGAAAGTCGGCCATATCCCAGGCATTGAAGACGCGTTGATGCCAATTCAGCGTGAGCAGGGCGCCATGTTCCGCCGCTTCTTTGATCAGAGCAAGTGCCGCGCCCCATGGATCGTGCTGCTGCAACAATGGCGTATCCATGATCGTCATTGGCATCTGCAACAGTGGAATCGTCTCTCCCGTAGCTGGATCAGTCGGATAAAAGGGCAACCGTTGCCCCCAGCGCCAGCCAATTGTGGTTGCGTAGCCCAACGTGCTGTCATAGAGCAGGTGAGCCGCCGCGTGCATCTGCCATGTTTCGGGAATGGTTAAACGCAAATAATGTTGACGGGTTCCCAGAATTGCATGACCAAGAATGGATTCCAGGGTTGCCTTCTCCTGTTGGAATAGAGCCGGGTTGTCAAATGAACGGTACGAGCCGTGCAGTCCCACTTCCCAGCCTGCCTGATCAAGTGTGCGAATGGCAGCCTGTATGCGTTGCTCTCGTAACGTGTAGCGGCCACGATATAGGATCTGGGACCGTGGGCTCTTGAAGGTCGGTTGGCCACGCTCATCCATAAAGAAAAAGGTCGAGCGCACCCCCAGTGATTCTTCCAATCTCATGATCCGCTCAAAATTCCAGTAGGGATCATCACCCCGAAGAAACGCCATTAGCGAGGAAACTTCTCGCCGTACCTGTAGCCCGTTACCACGCAGGAGAGCAAGTGGTGCGTAATAGAGAAATTGTAGCCGTTTCCGTACTCGATCCACATCATGTGATAATCCGACCGCAAACGGAGATCCAGCGGGCCATATAGGTTTCACAGAATTACTCACGCTATTTCTATTTGTAAATCCAGTTGCAATGTGCCCATCTGGTGGGGGCATGATTGAGGTCGCAAAATTTTCATGGATAGGTATCTACCGAAAATTGCTAATTTCGCTTGCGTCCTGCATTGGCTGTCGTTTGTGTCTCCGCAACTGCCGGCTCAAGATCTTTTGTGCAAACCGCAAAGCATAACGCTTGTAGTCCACCCATATTTTGCGCCACCAAAGATAGCGATAGCGCCCCGCATGTTGCAGCTGGATCTTGCGCTGAGTTTCGAGATGTTGACGTTCAACTTCGGCCCGTTCCACCAACTGTGCAGCTTTACGGCTAGGGGCCTGTAAATCTGGGACAAATTCTCCCTGCTCCTTCAGGTATTCAGCATAGGCATAGGCGAAATCCCCATACGTGAAGCGCCGACTTTGTGATTCAACGATATCCTCACCATTAGCAGGAGCACAATTGATCCGACCCTGGCGTTCCAACTTCTCCATCACTTCAACTGCCTCTGGGGTACGGCAAATGATGATACTGACACCGCTCTCGGTTTTTGCAACCCGAGTGAGCCATGCATCACCCACCACGATATCCGCTAGATAATTGATGTGATTGACACAAAGATGACAACGCGGCACATTGTAGGAGCGATCAAAGGCAGCCATGTAATCATAATCTTTGCGCCGGTTAATAGAGACGGTTCGGTCAGGCAACTCGAACTTCAATGGCCCAACAGGACCACCACCGCGATAGGAGACATCTTGGATCGCTTGATAAGGCACTCGTTTAAATTGGGCCAGTGCTTTCAGGGAATGGTGACTGTAGGTCCATCCACAGATCAGACCAATTGTGGTATAGATGCGGTCGAGCAGAGCCGGCTGCATCTTTGTAATATAGGTAAAGATCCCTTCAAGCTGACAAGGAATAGCGACCAAGACATAACGGCCTTCATTCTGCTGCAAAATTTCCAGCGCTTTGTCAAAAGGGATGTTGTGGTAAATGGAGCCAGGCAGCTTATCAATTTCTGCAGTTGTTGTCAGTAGCGTTGGTTCATAGCGTAATCCCTCGACGTGGGCAAGTACGATTGCACCATCCACTTCGTCACGCTCCAGAAATTCCCAAAGCAGCTCCTTGATCAAGCCGCCAGAGCTCGCCCCCATATTCCGGCCCTTGTTGGTACTTTGCGCCAGCATGATGGCTTCAACCACCCCCAAATCGGTTGTGGTTGCGTTGGGAAAGAGCTCTTGCTCTAGCGCAGCATAATCAACCTCTATCGCTGGACAAACAGCAGCCGCAGCTGAACTACCAGGCGCAGAAGGCTCGTACATCAGCGTAGTTGGGTTGAGTTGCAACGTTAACTCATTATCTGCTGCGGTACAGGCACCACACGCAATACAAAGATTGTTCTGAATCACCGCAGTCAGATCGTTTTGAGGTTTCATCAATGTTCATTCAACTCCACTTCATGCTGTGTCCAAAAATCTCGCCACATAAAAATACCAAAAATTCCGCCCACAATGAGAAATGCAACAGTTGATATAGCACGTTGCAATAAGGTTATTGCAACGCCTTCTGCAAATCCAAGACCAGTTAGGCTAGAAATGAAACCAACTACTGCTTCGCGCAGGCCCAGATTTCCTGGCGTCAATGAGAAAAAGAAGCTCATCTGTGTGGTAACTGCGACGAGCAATAGAGGAATCAGGCGAATTTCAAAGTTCAAAGCCCGATAAGAGATGTACATCCATAGCATGAATGAAGCTGAGCTGAAAGCAATCAGTGCAACCATCTTCAGCAAATACGTAGCATCTGCACGTAATATTTCCCATCCCGATAGCGCCGTCCTCAATCTTTGCGCCAGCCAAGAATCGCCCCGTACAACCTTTGACGAGAGCAGCAAAAAGGGCAGCGTGCCTATTCCCAAGCCAAGAACGATCAATCCAACTTGAAAATTCCAGGTTTGATAAAACCAACCCAACAATAACAGTCCTATCATTCCTTCAATTGCCAGCATCAGCGCTAGCAAGACGGCATTGCCATAGACCATGCTGCCAAAGCGACTGAGAGGCATTTTGTACTTTCGGCGCAAGTATGCGGCACTAAACAGATAATCGGCACGGGCTGGCAACAACATGTTCAGCAAGTTGGTTACCATCGAAAGTCCATACCAGTCTCTGAATTCAAGCATCACACCCAGTTTATTTGCGGTCACTTTTTGAATCAGTGCTCGGGGAATTGACAACAACAACCACGCGCTGAACAACAACAGCAAATCCCTAGGCTGCAACGAAAGAATCTGAGCGAGCTTCTCCTTATCACTACTGACAAAATATAGAACGATTCCAACAAAGAATACCGTTACCAGCCAAATACCAACCGTCTGCAATTTGCGATGAGACCCAAGATTCATTTTGAACTTGCCACTATTCTGACTGCCTTTTTCCCAAAATGTCTAGGACAATTTCTGCATTCTGTTTCGCTTGCGCCTTTACCGCTGGCAACCGTTCACTGATCTGTTCGCGTACGGCAGATCGCTCATGCCAAAGTGTGCGCACCTTGCCCAGCAGCGTCTCCTGGGTTAGATCGTGGTGAGGCATTACAAATCGTTCTTGACCAACCATCTCCATCATCTCGGCATACTTGTGACTCCAACTGACGGCAAGGGCCGGTACCCCAGAAGAAACGGCAGCGACCATGAAATGAAAACGGGAACCAACGGCCACTTCGGCACGGGCGATGATCCCCTTGAGCAGCGGAGCCGCTGTGGCATCTCGCAATACATGCACAACATCCTGCCGTTGGCATCGAGCCCAAGTTCTTTCACAGACGGCTAAATCATCTAGCGGAGATGCCTCTGACGCGCGTGCGTGGGGAATCAAAAGTACATGGTGGCCAGATAGGCGTACCAACTCATCGGCCACGGCAGCCATCAATTGAGGATATGCTGCTTGATCCAGCGTACGCGTAATCATTTGATCAACCACTGTACTTGGTCCCACTACACAGAATGGAGCATCGCTGGCAAGACCCAATTCAGCCAAACGTATCTCGACCTCTGCACTCGAACTTGCAGGTAGATTGTATGCCACATCCGGCAGTTCATGTACCTCTTGCTGAGGCAACAACGCGCGTACATAATTGGCACTTTCGTGACCACGCGCAACAAGAGCATCAGCACGGCTCAAGAAGAAGCGAGAGGCCCAATTCACTGTCCATTTCTGAAATGGTCCCATTGCCTGTGAAGCTTTGATCCAAGGTATTCCAGTTGCAACCGCAGGGAACAACCAGAGTGAATTGATAACCAATCCAGAAAGCGTGCGATCATCGGTAAAAGAGATTCCCGACAGGTCAACGAGAATATCGTGCTCCACATAGGAGCGAAGCGGCCCCCGCGCCAACCAGTTTCTTGGCAAATGCAACGCCCGCATCGACCAATACAGTAGTGCAATTGGTGCATACAGTAGCTGTACGCTTGTTGGAAATGAAATCAGTTTCCACTGTAACTCTTGGCAGGGTATTCGATCCGCATTGGGATATTTCGAAAGAATTGTTACCTCAATATCAATTGAACGGGTTGCCGCCAAATTTTTGAGTGATTCGACCATGGAGATATAGAGTGCCGGTCCCCCCATATTGCCGGACAATGCAGCCCCACATAGCAGTACCTTGATTACTCTTGGTTTTGTCATAAAATAGTTCGTTCTATTAATCGTTTACTCATGCAGATAGCTGTACATAGGCTGGTAACTGTACATAGGCTGGTAACTGTACATAGACTGGTACGCTTCATACTGTGCCAGCGTGTTGGCTTGCGACCTTCAATTTATTCTACAGTCACATCCAGCATTAACGTGTGGCCCAACCGGGGAAACCGGCGCCAGAGCTGTTCGTAAGGCAAAAATTGCACTTCGCCAGTCACCTTACCGTACAGCGCAAGCTCTTCGACACTATAGTGGGTAACAATGCCCGCTTGATCCCACCATCCTTTCATTCCCAGCTTTGTCTTCATTCTATCCCAAATCGATTGACCATTTGGAACCAAGATTAAGACTCGACCACCCGATTTGGTCACGCGACAAACTTCTGTAAAAAACCGTTCCCAAACGACATATTGGGCCATTGCACACGCCCAGACGCCGTCAAACACATTATCAGCAAAAGGTAGAGAGTGGGCACTAGCGGCGACTTTGGCAGGAGCATGCAACATCTCCAACACGGCTATTTCACGATCCAGGCTGACAACTTCCCCGCGCAAGTAGGGTAAATAATCACCCAATCCGCCGCCACAATCTAAAATGCGTCCAGATAACGACTGAGCACACTGCACCCGATAGTTTGTGATCTGTGATTTGTATAGCGTAAATTCAGATTCTGATATTGACATCAACTACACCAACTCTTCTACCGTACGCACGATTAACGCAGTAACATCAATCTTGTCTTTCAATAACTGCTCAAGTCGCCTGTGCCACTCTTCTTTTAGCTCTTTGGGATCTTGATTCAATATCATTTGGATCCGTGGCAGCGCCAACTGCGTGTTCCGAAAGCTATACATCAACGAATACTGCTCTTCTAGTTCTTGCCAGTTTCCCCCGTGCAGGGGATTGATAAAAACTGACGGTGTACCCAGCAGTGCAGCTTCAGTTGCCATTGTCCCCCCTTCACCCACATATAAGTTGGCATAGTAAAGCAAGTTGTGGATCTCGGTAGGTGGAATGGCTGTGGACTGTACATTCTCTACACCCCACAGCTCTGGGGCATCCTTGGCCTCGGATGTCAAGATGACTTTGCCTCGTTCACTCAGGAGCCGTAACAATTCAGCTTTATCATTACTCGTAACGCCCTTTTGACCAATATCGTGTGTGGCTTGCCAAGTCACAAAGCGGACCACAAAAAATGGTTCATCCTCTCTCAAGTTTAGCGTTGCCAAGATCTGCTTTGAGGGCGTGTAGCGATTGGGGTGTAGATAGGCCAACTCGTGGTAGCCAGCGTAACGACGCTGCTTGGGCCCCAACTCTTTCGTGAAACAGGAGGGCGTGTAAATTACTTTTGTAAAGGGTGCATAGAGCATGTACTGCTCAACAGAATGCTCTGTATCCGTAAACGCAATATGAGGACGCTTGCTCAACTTTGCGGCCCATGCAGCGGGAGGCGAACCGAGGCTGATAAACAGATCGGGGTGGAATTGCCGAGCAAGCTTAGTCAACAATGCAGTTTTGCGTACTAATTCCATTCCCAAATTCAAGAGCCCTGGCTTGCGAGTTGTTCCCGCAACATAATCGAACTCGTACGCTTTCAACAGAGCCATTGTAACATCTTTTTCCCGGCCAACCATTAGCACGCGATGTCCATCTGCCTGCCACTGCCAAGCAGCGTGTTTAAAAAGATGTACCTGCCCAGGATGATTAATATCGATCAAAATATTCATAGCTACAAAAAGGTGTGGTAGGCGGTTGATGGAAGTCTTATCGTACTAAACTTACGCAACTTTCGAGAAGAGCCACCAATCGCGTTGCCTGCTCTTCACTGGTACGCTCTGCTCGGTGCGTAAGTCATGGCGTAAACAACTGAAAAATTTACTGATCTATCGTAATATCCAGCTCATTGGAGGGCACAGAACTTCAACGCAAACTTCTGTTATAGCTCATGTCAAACCACATCGCAAAAAAGAGCATTTGTGCCCCTGTAATTGCGGTAAACATAAAGGCCAGGGTGTTGATAGCTGGAATACTTCCCACTGCCACCCAAACCCACAATAGGCGGACAAACAGTGGTACGCTCAGGAACAGTAGTAGATAGGCAAGCGCATAAAAAAAGACCAATGGATGAAAATCCCGGATGACATACTTTTGCACCATGCGGTAAAGAAAAAGGTTCCACAGCAACAACGATAGCCTGGGAATCATTCGCAATGGCCTGATGCCACTCACCTCCCCAATATTGTAAACGGGCTTGACGGGGACGTCCCGTACTCGCAAGTCATAAATATTTAGCCGCACCAACAGGTCATTGGGTTGCCCATACCGCTTGTACATGGAATGCCAATCAATCAGACACAGTGCGCGTCGGTTGATTGCCGTGTAGCCACATTGTGAATCCGCAACATGCCAATAGCCGGATGCCATCTTCGTCAACAACGACATTGCCGCATTGCCCAAATAGCGTGTGCGCGGAATTTGGTTCCAGGCATCACCGGTGAAGAGACGATTTCCCTTGGCATAGTCCACATCATCTGCAACAACTGGATCCAGCAGTGCAGGCATATCCGCGGGATCCATCTGGTTATCCCCCGCCATGACAACCGCAATATCCATATCATGATCTCGACACCACAGATAGCCACTGGCGATTGCCCCGCCAACACCTTGGTTGGTTTCGTGCTCAATCAGCAGATAACGCTCTGGACACTGTTCGACGTATTGCAACACCTCTGCAACGGTTTTATCTTGGCTACAGTCGTCGACAACAATCACCTTATCGACAAAATCAGGGACAGAATCCAGTGTACGGCTGATTAACAGTTGTTCATTATAGGCAGGGATAACCACTGCAATCCGCTTCTTCTCATACATAGTAGATAGATCTCTCGTAATTGTTCAAACGAGCGTCGACGACTGTTCCAAGCCCCTACCGATCATAAAACGCGGCGATCGTCTCGACCACGGTGCGTTGCATGGTTGCCGTCAGTTCTGGGTAGACGGGAATGGCGAGGGTTTCGGCGGCGGCGGCTTCGCTGTGGGGGAAGTCGCCCTGGCCATAGCCGAGATCGGCGAAACATTCCTGCACATGCATGGGCACCGGATAGTAGATCTCACAGCCAATCTGGTGTTCCTTTAGATGTGCCATGAGTTCATCACGCTGGGGACAGCGGATGATGAACTGATTGTAGATGTGGCGCACGTTGGGCCGCTCCACGGGCAAGCCGACCACTTCGTCGAGCCCCAGCTCTTGAAAGAGCTGACGATAGATCGCGGCATTGGCTTGCCGGCCCGCGGTCCAATCGTCCAGATGCTGCAACTTGACCCGCAAGACCGCGGCCTGCAGCGCGTCGAGGCGGAAGTTGCCACCCACAACTTTGTGATAATATTTGGGCTTGGCCCCGTGCCCACGCAATAGTGTCATCTTCTGTGCCAGTGCTTCGTCGTTGGTCACCACCATGCCTCCGTCGCCAAAGCCACCGAGGTTTTTGGAGGGAAAGAAGCTGAAGCAGCCCAGATTGCCAATTGAGCCAGCCCGACGCCCCTCTTCTTCCGAGCCAATCGCCTGCGCGGCATCCTCAATGACGGGAATATCATGGCGCGCTGCAATGGCCATGATCGCGGCCATGTCGGCCATCTGTCCATAGAGGTGAACGGGCAAGATGGCCCGGGTCCGGTCGGTGATCTTGGCCTCGATCGCGGCGGGATCGATGTTGTAGCTCTCGGGATCAATGTCTACGAAAACCATCTTGCCACCCAAGCGCGCAACAGAGCCAGCCGTGGCAAAAAAGGTATAAGGCGTGGTGATCACTTCGTCACCGGGCTGCAGATCGAGCGCCATCAACGCAACGAGCAGGGCATCCGTCCCCGAAGAGACACCAATGCCATATTGGCAGTGCGAATAGGCGGCGACTTCTTCTTCCAATGCCTTTACCTCTGGGCCAAGGATAAAATATTGCGAATCCAGCACTCGATCCATTGCCGCGCGCACCTCATCCTGGATCGTCACGTATTGGGCTTTCAGATCCAGCAGCGGCACCGGTTGGAGCTGCTCAACTGTTGTCATCATTTGGTTTGCCTCTTTGAATTTGTTTGCTCTGCAATTCTGCCCCAATGTTATTGGGCCGCGACAGACTGAGCGGGCAGCGGTTCTTCTTCGGGCCAATCCAGGCAACGGAGCGTACCCGCCTGCTCCTGGTAGCGCCAACCACTCTCGGGACAGAGCCAGTGGCCGTCAGCATCTTTTTCCAGCAGTCGATGGCCATGCCGGCTCATCCAGCCCCGTTGGCGGGCAGGTACACCCAACATCAACGCGTAATCGGGTACGTCGCCCCGCACCACCGCGCCCGCGCCCAAAAAGGCATAGCGCCCAATGGTGGCCCCACAGACAATGGTGGCATTGGCCCCAATCGTTGCCCCCCGGCGCACCAACGTCCGTTGATAGTGGCTGCGCCGATTGACCTGCGCGCGGGGATTGATCACGTTGGTAAAGACAGACGAGGGACCGCAAAAGACATCGTCTTCTAATTCGACACCCGTGTAGACCGAAACGTTGTTCTGAACCTTTACATTGTCGCCAATGACGACATCGGTGGCCACCAAGACGTTCTGCCCAAAATTACAGTTGCGCCCAATCCTGGCACCAGACATTATGTGGCAGAAATGCCAGATCTTCGTGCCTGCACCAATCTCCACCGGCTCATCAACATAGGCACTCTCGTGGGCAAAATAGGCAGTAGAATGCCCCGCATCACGCTCGTTCATTCGCTCGCTACTCCTTCAACTTGACTATCCTGCTGCCTAGTAACCCTGCTGCCGTGTAACCCCACCAACCCCTACCACGCATCAAAATGCCTCAATCGGTAAGGTAATGGGCTCGCCATTCATGACCAGCGACCGCTGCGCGGCTTGCAAGACCTTGAGCGCACGCAAACCGCTTTCGCCGTCGGTAATTGGCGAGCAACGGCTCTCGATCGCATCTAGAAAAGCCTGGCACTCGAGTCGCAGCGGTTCATCATTGCCAAAGGCGACGAGTTGACCTTCCCCCTTCACGGGGATCGGGGCACCCTGTTCAATGTCCACCCGCTGATCATAGAGCACCAGTTCTTTGGAAACATCGTCAAAACTCGCCATTTTTTTCGATCCAATCACAACCAGCCGCTGCTCCTTGAACGGGTGTAACCACGAAACATGAATGTGGGCGCGCACGCCATTATCAAAGAGTAGATTGGTGATGGTCACATCAGCAATGTTGGGCTGAACATAGCTGCCACCACATGCGATGACCTGAAAGGGCATACCATCCATCAGCCGCAAGATCACCGCAATATCGTGGGGGGCAAAGCTCCAGAGAATGTTCTCTTCGCTGCGAATCTTGCCCAGGTTCAGCCGGTTGGAGTAGATGTAGCGGATCTTGCCCAGTTCCCCCGCGGCCATCAACGCTTGCAGACGGGTGATGGCCGGATGATATTCCAGCACGTGCCCCACCAGCAATATTCGCTGCCGTTCTCTTGCCACGTGAACAAGCTCGATCCCAGCTTCATAGGTGAGCGCCAGCGGCTTTTCGACAAAAACATCTTTATCTGCCAACAAAGCAGCCTTGACAATCTGGTGGTGGGTTTCGGCGGGCGTGGCAATTACAACACCGGCAATCTCATCGTCCGCCAACACAGTCTCCAAATCGGCAACCACACGGGCCGCGGGGGCCAACTCGGACGCGGTGGCGCGGCCCGCGACAGTCGCATCACAAACAGTGTGCAGCGCGCCCAGGCTGGCAAAATTGCGCACGAGATTTTTGCCCCAATATCCACATCCGACTACGGCAACTTTATTTTTTGTCATGGTGATCTTTTGTCACAGTGTTCTTTTGTTGCAGTGTTTTTTTGTTACAGTGTTCTTTTGTCACAGTGTTTTTTTGTTACAGTGTTCTTTTGTCACGGTTCGCTTATGGCATGGTTTCAGTTACAGCTTACTTCCACAGCTTCTTGCCAAGAGAAGCTCGTTCAGCCAACGGATCGCTTGCTCACCTCAGTCCCGCTCGGCCGCCTCACCGGGCCACTGCACCGTCAGGAGCAGTCCATCGACCGCGAGAACGGGCATGCTGTCGCTCTTGCTCTGTGCTGAATCCTCCACCGTTGTCTCCTCCACCACCTTAACTCCCTGTTCCAGACAGGTTAACCGGCAGATCTCAGCGATTTCGCCTTCACCACGGATCACGATCTGCCGATTGCCACTTTGGGTGATCTCGCGCAGCAGTTGTTGCGCCTGTTGACGGATGCGCCGATAGAGTGAGAACGACGCTTCGACGTACTCGCTGGCAAGCTGATGTTTGCGCGCGATGCCAGCTGGCGTCAGCAGATAACTCCAATTCCAACGGCTGATCCGGCGCACTTTGACATACCCCTTTTTCGACCAGCGCTTGAGATACCAGTTCACCGTACCCACGGCCACCCCAACCCGAGCCGCCAAATCGGCCTGTGTCGTCTCGGGGGTGGCCGTCAACGCCTCCAGCAACTGTAACTCGTTGGCTATATTCTGTGGTAATTCTTGATCTTCTGATGACATGTGGCTGTTGGTCTCATCATGCTGCAAGCAGCTGCTCGTGCGTCTTCAGCCCCACCCAGTGGATGAAGGCAGCAAATCAACGCGGGGCAGCGCGTGCCCGGCAGATGTCTCACCCAGAAGGAATGCGTCGAGCTCCACTCTTTCTTTCGTCAAGCATCTTCACGCGCCAAATGGCCAGGCGATAAAGGCGAACCAGCAAAAGGTATACAGCGCGCCGCAACAAAAAACAAGTACGCGTGAACTCATTTTCAGCAATTGAATTCAATAAGCGAATCTTACAACGTCCATACAGCATCCGTCAATAGCACATGGGTACTAAGCCAATTCGCGAACAACTTGTTATGCCACCTGTACTGTAGCACAGACCTAGGTTAATCTACCAACTTTTACGTAAATTTCTACGCCTATCTACTGATGGATCTCCTGGCACCTTACACAAACACCTTACATTCATTTCATATATTTGTCGTAGTTGATTGACATTTCATTAATCTTTTGATTTAATCTAAATGACACACCATGTTCGTGGCAGCTGGAACAATAACCCCACTTTGTAGGCTCTTCTGCCTTCAGTTGCCCCAATGCCCAATCATTATTCGTCGTACTCTGTTCACTGCCCTCATCCTTGTTTCGTTGTTGATCCTTATGATTGGATTATGCCTGCCATGCTCTTTGCCGCGGAGCTGCTCGTCTCTTTCTTGGTCCAATATACGTCCCAACTCTGGCATTTTCTTGCCCAGCTCCATATTCCCCTGCCCATTGGCTTGATCGGCCTGTGGCGCTGGGGCGTTTGGCTGTTGCGTCGCGTCATTGGAACCTGGTATCAGCCATCCGCGCCAAACCATTTCCACGCCACAACCACCATTGTGACTCCTGTCTACAACGAGGACCCCGAGCTCTTTCGGGCAGCCTTGCGCTCCTGGGCAGCCAATCAGCCCACCGAGATCATCGCGGTCATCGACCACACCGACACCCCCTGCATGGAGCAGTTCCGCGAATTTGAAGCCGAATGCGCGGGCGCTTCAATCGGGTTGCGGATGTTGATCACGGAAACACCGGGAAAGCGGCCTGCCCTTGCCGATGGCATTCTGGCGGCCACCAACGAAATTGTCTTTCTGGTGGATAGTGACACCATTTGGGACGCGGATCTGTTGCCCAAGGCACTCGCACCGTTTGCTGAAGGTGAGGTCGGTGGCGTTACTATTCGCCAGCGGGTGCTGAACCCGGCCACAACCGCACAACGCCTCTTCGATCTCTATCTCGACATCCGCTACATCGATGAAATCCGCTTTCTCACGGCCTTTGGCGATGCCGTAACCTGTCTCTCGGGGCGCACCGCGGTCTACCGCCGGGCAGTTGCGCTCACCGCGCTGGAAGATCTCATGGAAGAGACCTTTTGGGGCCGCCCCGTGATCAGCGGCGATGACAAAGCCTTGACTTTGGCCGTCCAATCCCGGGGGTGGAAGGTACGCTACCAGAGCAACACCTGCGTCTACACGCCGGGCGCAACCGAGATGAAGGTCTTTCTCAAGCAGCGGCTGCGGTGGGCGCGCAACAGTTGGCGCGCCGATCTCAAAGCGCTCTGTAGCAAGTGGGCCTGGTGCAAACCCCTCTTTGCCTTCCACCTCTGCGATCGCCTGCTCCAGCCACTGACCACGCTGGTTGCACCGCTCTACATGGGCTTTGCGCTCTATCAAAGGGATTGGACCATCGTTGCCATCTTACTCAGCTGGTGGGCCCTCTCGCGCACCGTCAAGATGGGACCCCACCTCCAGCGCAGATGGACCAACATTCGGATTTTGCCCTGGTACATCTTCTTTACCTACTGGTCCGCTGTGATGAAGATCTATGCCTTCTTCACCATGAATCAACAGGGATGGATTACGCGCTGGAGCCGCGGTAGCACAGTCAATGCATGGCTGCAATCGTTGCGCACCGCGCCCAGCTATTTGGCCACCGCGGTCACCGTCTCAGCGGTGGCCTTCCTAATCCAAAACTGGCACGAGCCATCGGCCATGGCGCCAACTAACGGGGAGATTGTCGCAGCCAATACACCTGCCATTCAGACGGAATCTCTGCCCAGGCCAGTGGTGGCAACGTCGCTGCAGCTCGAAGGACGCCGCAAGACAACGGGAACCGCCAGCAGGTCGGCACTCACCATGATGACAGACGCTGCCACCGCCAGTGCACTCTGCGTCCTGACGGGGCGCGCAAACGGCACGTGCAGACAGTACCAGCTACAGGGAGCGGCAGCAGTCACGTCGGCACCCCTAGCCTCGCACAATTTAGCATCGCACAGCCTAACATCGCCTCCCCTGTTGTCCCACCCCCAAATGGTGTGGCAACAGCTCGTGGCGTTGTGGGACAGTGACGAACCGCGTGTCGAAATGCAAGCGCTGACCAGTGCCATGCTCCGCAAAGGAGACACCACCGAAGCAGTTATGACTTCGCCAGCGCTGTCTCCACATCTCTTCTGTGTTGCGGTCGACGATGAAGAGACCTGTGTTCGCTACGATATACGTTAATCCATTGCCACGCGAATGATCTCACGTGAATGATCTCACGTAAACACTGTTCAACATAAATTTCACGAGCCAGACCACGGCGCAGCCATTCTGGGAAAGCGCCCTTGCAATCCTGGGCAACCAACAGCTTGATCACCAAAGCCCCACCAAATTGATGGTGGGGCTTTGGTTTTGGCCACTTATGCACTGCTACCGACTCAATCACAGCCGAGCGTATTCAGTTATTCATTCATGACACGCACGAGCTGCCAGCCGCGGCGGCACGATGCAGCAGCTCAGCGCTTGATTCAGTGAAGAGGCGTTTATCAGTAAATGGATAGCACCGCGGTGGGTGTGCAGCGCACAGGTGAGGTGATCGTGGGACAGAGTTAGGCTGTTGAGACCTGTGCAATGCACTCGTGTACCGCAGGAGCTGCCAGCCGCGGCGGTACGATGCAGCAGCTCAGCGCTTGATTCAGTGAAGAGGCGTTTATCAGTGAATGGATAGCGCCGCGGTGGGTGTGCAGCGCACAGGTGACACGATCGTGGGGCGGAGTTAGGCTGTTGAGACCTGTGCAATGCACTCGTGGACCGCAGGAGCTGCCAGCCGCGGCGGCACGACGCAGCAGCTCAGCGCTTGATTCAGTGAAGAGGCGTTTATCAGTGAATGGGTAGCACCGCGGCGGGTGTGCAGCGCACAGGTGACACGATCGTGGGGCGGCGTTGGGCTGTTGAGACCTGTGCAATGCACTCGTGTACCGCAGGAGCTGCCAGCCGCGGCGGCACGACGAGGTCTTTCACCGCTTGATTCGGTGAAGAGGCGTTTATCAGTGAATGGGCAGAGCCGCGGCGGGTGTGCAGCGCACAGGTGACACGATCATGGGGCGGCGTTGGGCTGTTGAGACCTGTGCAATGCACTCGTGGACCGCAGGAGCTGCCAGCCGCGGCGGCACGATGCAGCAGCTCAGCGCTTGATTCAGTGAAGAGGCGTTTATCAGTGAATGGGTAGCACCGCGGCGGGTGTGCAGCGCACAGGTGACACGATCGTGGGGCGGAGTTAGGCTGTTGAGACCTGTGCAATGCACTCGTGTACCGCAGGAGCTGCCAGCCGCGGCGGCACGCCGCGGTCTCTCAGCGCTTGATTCAATGAAGAGGCGTTACGCACCCTTCGACAAGCTCAGGGTGCGTAACGACTGTTGGTAACTCTCTGCAAGAATGTAGCGACTTGGGCGTGAAGTCGGGCCAAGGTGGCCTCAAGTGGGCTCAAGTGGGCTCTGTTTGAAAACAGTAGTTCCGGCAAGCGGGAAATCTACCGTTTTCAAGCCAACCGCACTGTGGCTCTCGCTGAGTCAAGCTGCCGCCACCTAGCAAATCGCTCCGTTGAAAACGGACAATCATCTAGCGAGCCACAATGGGCAGGAAGAAGATGTAGGCCGGGTTCAAATCTTCCACAATAACTGTATCGCTAAATTCCGAAGAGTTGCCCTGGGTATCGGTGGCCACGGCAACGGCACCGGGCGCAATAAAGCTGCCCCCAATGACCACATTGAACTTGCCGTTGCTATCTGCAACATCACGCCCGACAAAATGGCGACCCTGGGTCGCGCTATCCGTGAAGATCTCAATGGTGGCACCAGGTACATTGACACTCCCCTTGACGTAGCGACCTTCGATTGCTGTGATCTTGGGGCGTGGAATGCTGTTGTTGGCACCACCGGCAATGTTGATCCCCATGTTCTTGTTCGCGTAAATTGCATTGGCGGTCCAGCGATTTTGATACGAAAGCAGATCGTTAACCCGGATGCCCGTGTCATTGTTGAGGGCAATGATATTCTCGGCAACCACCGTACCCACGGCACCATCCGTCAGATAGAGCCCGTGAACGCCATTGCCTTCAATCCGGTTGCGAGTTACCGTGGTACCAACGGAGCCGCGGATATCGATCCCGTGGCTGGCGTTGCTCTGCACCGTGTTGCTGATCAGTTGGTTATCCTGCAACGCGGTGGCGCTTTCAGGCTTCACAGTAATCCCCACATCGAGATTGCTGTTGGCCCGGTTATTCTCCAGCCGATTGTTGTCCGAACGCACATAGAAACCATAGCTGCCATTCTCCGTCGCCACGTTGTCGAGCAGACGGTTGCCATTGGAAGTCTGGCGGAGTTGAAAGCCGTGGTTGCTGTTGGCCGTGGCGCTGTTGTTGTGAATGTGATTGTCCGTGCTACCATCCTCCACATTCAGCCCAACTTCGTTGTTGTACAGCGTGTTGTTGCGCACTTCGTTCTTGTTGGAACCCTCGATGTTGATCCCATAGCCACCATTGCCATAGACTTCGTTGCCTTCCAACAGATTTTCCACCGAGGCGCGGCGGGGCGGCGAGCCCTCCGAGATGACAATCCCATGTGCAAACGCACCGTTGCCGTTGTTGTAGGATTTGTTGTTGCGCACCGTCACGTTGGTGATGCCCCGGGCCAGGAAGATCCCGTGCGACGCATTCTCATGGACCAGATTGCCATTTAGAACGATATCGCGACTGTCGTTGCGGGCATAGAAGCCATAGTTGGCGTTGCTGTGAAATTCGTTGCCGGTGAAGGTCATATCGCCAGCTTGGATCACCTGTGCACCCACGAAATTGTGGTGGAATTTGCTATTTTCAACGCTGCCGGTCACCTGGGTGCGGGCAAAGCCAGCCGCGTTAACCGCGACATCATCACGCCATGTTACCCCATAGCTTTCACTGCTTTCGTTCGTGCCCAGATAGCTCAATTCCGCATTGCGAATATTCAGCTCCGCCCCATACTTGGCAATGATGAACGCCCGTCCATTGGCCATGTTGGTGTCGACCGCGTTGGCGCTCTCGTCCCAGCCATAGATCTTCACGCCGTCGATATTCACGACACCGTTGTGGGTACGAATATAGACAAAGCTGCTGTAATCCACGGTCCCCGAAATCGTACCGCTGTTGCTGCTGCGCAACTTTAATTCGCTTACGCCGGTCTCGGGGCTTATGTTCAGCGTCACTTCCCGTTCCAACTTTAGGTTCGCATTGAGTTGCCAGACACCATTGCCCTGGTTTTGCAACAGATTGGCATTGGTCGCGCCCAACAACGTCTGAATATCGCTCAGGGTCGCAACGGCGCCGGGGCCGTTGATGTTGATGACGGTCTGGCTCTGCTCATCAGTTGTGACGGTGGTGAAGAGTTCGACCGCGGAACCGGAAACGCCGCTAAAGGCAGATGTGTTGCCGTTGCCATCAATGACAATGGCGGTGACCCGTTTGGAATCTTGCCCCGCGGGGAGTTGAAAACGCCACGCGCCATTCTCATCCGTCGTGGCGCTGCCAAGCAATGTCTCGCCTTCGCTGCCGGGATCGCTATACACTTCGATGGTGGCATTGGCCACGGCCGTGCCCAGCACATTGCCATCGGCCAACACATCTTCGATCACGGGTGGCTGAATACCCGCTTGGGCACCACCATCCACCTTGATCCCCGAGCCCGCGTTGCCGGTGACGCTGTTGTGGCTCAGGCGATTGCGATCCGAGCCACTATCTTTCACCACAATGCCCGCGCCACCGTTATTGTGCACCCGGTTGCCCACCACCTGGTTGTCGGTAGAGCTGAAATCGGATGAGGTGTTCTTGATAAAAATGCCGTTACCGCCATTATTCTGCACAATGTTGGGCACCAGGGGCGCGCCGCTGGTTGGATTGGCACCAATGCCATTGCCCACGCCCCCTTCGATCCGAATGCCAATGTCGCTGTTGCCTTCAATCGTGTTGCTGATTACGGTGTTGGCGCTGCCCGCACGCACCAAAAGCGGGATCTGCCCAATGCTTTCCGCTTCGCCCACAATGGCGATGCCGGTTTTCCCACCGTTGACGACATTGCCCTCCACCTGATTGCCGCCGCTCTTGAGATAGATGCCATAGGTGGCACTGCGCAAAATGGTGTTGTTGCGGATCAGATTGCTGTCGGCATGGGAATAGAAGTAGATGCCATAGGCATTGCTGCTGTCCGACGTGCTGTCTTCAATGGTGTTGCCGAGCAGCTGATTGCCAGCCGCGGGGTTATCGGTGGATCCACTTACCCGGATGCCATTCTGGTTGTTTTTCAGCGCATTGTTCTGCACCAAATTGTTATCGGCATCGTCAATGGCAATGCCATCGGAATTCTGCGCGATGGTGTTGCCACGGATCTGGTTGTTGTTTGAATTGCGTTTCAGGACGATCCCGTGCCCCGCGTTGGCCGTCACCGTGTTGTTGAGCAAACGATTGTTGGTGGAGTTGTTGTCAAAGAGAATCCCATCGCCGGTACCGGTGCTGGCATTGCCATTATCATGAACATTGTTGCCCGTTACGTCGACGGCGGTGGTGCCATCACGCAGGTAGAGCCCTTGGTTCAGATTGGCATAGACTTCATTGCTGGCAATGGTCAGGCTGATTCCTTCGGAAACAAAGAGCCCCTGATAGTTGTGGTGCAATTTGCTGTTCTGGATGATGCCGGTCGGGCCCGTGGTGGGATCGCCCGCAATGCGCCGCTTGATCAGGGCAACGCCGCTGTGGTCACTCCCGTTGGCATCGCCCAGATAGGCCAGCTCACTGTTGCCCAGCACCTCCAGCCGCGAACCATTTTCCACGACAATATATGCGCGACCGTCGCCAATCACTTCATCGACTTGATTCGTGGTGGTGTCCCAGGAGGTCACCTTGACCCCTTCAATGAGCAGCTGACCACCATTTTGCACCTGAATAAAGGTAATGCCCTTGTCGACACTGACGACGCTCTCCAGCCGCAGCTCGGTGACACCGGCACTTTGGCGCACTTCCAGCCGTGCCGTCGAATCAACAACAATCCGGGCGGTGGAAAGCCAAACTCCCGCCTGGTTGGAGAGAACGTCATTGCCCACCGCGGTGGCCACCGCGGGAAGCGATATCACTTGGCTGCCCGGTGCTGCACCTGATCCGCTGCCGATGAAAATCGTATTGATCGCGGGATTATAGGTTACCTCGGGCGTTCCCTGCGCATGGAGCGCTCGCCCGGAAAATAGCCCACAGCACACCAGCAAGCAGGCCACCAGCAGCTTGATCGCCGGGGAGAGGCGGGTAGTTATGATGGGAACATCGCCCGGAAGCGCTCCATCGTTGTGACGCAAGAAACAGTGAGAGCGGGCGGGAGTAGACGGAGAGGACGAAGCAGGTGAAAAGAAGGTCGCTAGAAACCACATAAACTATTCTCCATGTGAAAGAGTGCGTGCCAAATTCGCTGCACACTACCGCAGCAGCGTTTGTCACGCTCGTTGGCAGTTGATGCGAGGTGCAGGCCGATGACACCACGACTACAGTAGATTGTTGCAAACACACTGTTACAAGGGTGCGGTTGCAAGGATGCTGTTGCAAAGGTGCGGTTGTAAACAGATGAGGCCATTTGAGAACAGTAGTGCTCCCCACATGCACAGAAAGAGTGGCGCAGAACTACTTGCCTTTCGTGAAATTTGGCGTGGGTCGTGGCTCACTACAGTTCGCTTTGGCCGTATCGGAATCGGACGGAATGGAACGAGGGAACGCAGGCCAAACCGGCGGCGCTAGCGGGGAATGGGTCTCCGCAAGTTTGGTAGATCATGGTCTCTTGTGCCGCGGCTGTTTCAGCAGCCGCGGGCACGCTGGTTGCTACTGTGATAAGCTACTCTGATAAGCTACTGTGATGACTGGATATGAGGCAGAAAGATTGACCGGGTAGGCTGCATGGTTGGCGTGGGCGTGGCAGTTGGCGTCTCCGGGTCCGGTGTACCTGTGATTGGTGTGGGCGTGGGGGTTGCCGTGCCGCTCTGCCCCACCACCAGCGGTACGCTCACATCGGAAACATTTCCACCGTCGCCCAAGAGAATGGCGGTGAGATTGGCGGCAGGCCAAGCCGCACCGTGCGTGTAGCGGAAAGTACCACCGGCAGCGACACGCACGCTGCCCAGATGGAATTGTGCCTGCGCTCCCTGGTCGGCAAAGAGTTCAACCGTTCCCGCCACGCTGCTCGTGCCCGTCAGCGTGTTACCGAGTTGGCTCTGCAAGACGGGCGCCGGCAAGAGCACGGCACCACCGCCCGCGCCAATGGCGCCCCGTTCGTTGGCATAAATTGAGTTTTGCAACAAGCTGTTACTCGTGGTCGTTTCGCCATTTATCTCAATCCCATAGCCACTGTTGCGGCAGAAGCAGTTGCCCACTATGTCGCTTGCAGTAGTGCCTTCCTTCAGGTACAGCCCATCCCCCATGTTCTCGCTCACTTCATTTTGCTCGACCCGCGTCTGCAGTGCATTCCGCAAGTCGATGCCATTGTTCAGATTGCCGGTAACGGTGTTGGAAATAATCTTGTTGTCACGGGGCGCATCAAAGCCAGCTTTGATCAAGATCGCAATGCCAGCCTTGCCGTTGGTCAATACATCATTCGCCTGCACTTGGTTTGCGTGGGAGCGAATGTAGATGCCGTTGTCCCCATTGTTCCAAACCTCATTATCCCGCGCCTCATTGCCGTTGGCACTCTCTTGCAAGAAGATACCGTAGCGCAGATTGTTACTGAATCGATTCCGCAACAGCAGATTCTCCGTGCTCTCATCTTCAATGCTCACCCCGATTTCGTTGCGAACGAATTCGTTGGCACGGATCACATTGCGGTGTGAACCCAACACCCGCAAGCCATAGCCCTCGTTGTCATAAGCCTTGTTGTTCTCCAGCACATTTTCCTGCGAAGGGGCCTGCGGATCTTTGGAATTGGGCGATCCCGGATCGAGCATGAAACCGTGGGCCAAACTGCGATCCGAGGGATCGTAATTGCGGTAGGATTCATTGTTGCGCAGGATGAAGTTATTGCAGCCGCGCGAGAGGATGAACCCGTGCGCGCCGTTGTCGTAGGCATGGTTTCCTTCCACCAAAAAATCGTGGCTAAAATCGTGGGGGTCAAAGCCATAGCGGACATTGGCATAGAAATGATTGCCGCGGAAGAGCATGTCGCTGGCCTGGAATGTATAGATGCCATAGTAGTTGTGATGGATCTGACTATCCACCACGTGGCCCGTCACGCGGGTCCGCAACAGATCGGGCTCTGAACTGTCATTGACATCGCGCCAAACCAATCCATAACTCTCGCCATCGGCCGATCCCAGATAGCCAATATCTGCGTTGTCAATGGTTAGCTCGGCATCATACTTGGCCAGCAGATAGGCACGGCCGTTGCTGTAATCGTGATCCACATCCTGGGCCGCCTGATCCCACGACGTGATCTTGATGCCGTCAATGTTGATCGTGCTGTTGTATGCCCGGATATAGACAAAGGAAGCATCATCAACAGCGCCACCGGCAGCCGCCACACCGTCCACCAACGGACGATACCGAGCCTGCCCACTGCTGGCTTCGCTGCGCAGACGCAATTCTGTCACACCGCTCGTGGCCGACAGATCGAGCGTCACGCCAATTTCGAGAAAGAGATTGGCGTTGAGCCGCCAGATCCCATCGGCCTCGGCAATGAGCAGGTTGGCGTCGGTCGCGCCCAGGCTGTCGGCAATCTCGGGCAATGTCACGGTCGAGCCAATGCCCTTGACATAGATGGTGGTGTTCCCATGCTCATCTGGCTTTACATCATAAGTGGCAACGGGTGTGGCTTGGCGGCTGCCACTAAAGGCAGATGTGTTGCCCGCGCCATCAATCGCCAACACAGAAATAGCATCCGGATTTTGATCTGCCGGCAGCGCAAAGGACCAGGCCCCGCTCTCATCGGCGGTCGTTTCCCCCAAATAGCGTTGGCCTTCATAATCAGTCAGGCTATAGGCAGCAAAGAAGGCGCGGGGTGTCTCTGCTGGGTCGCCGGCTGCCACCACCGTCTGCGCGTGCAAGGTTGCGGGCACCGTTGTCAACAGCCGCTGCCCCGCATCACCGGGATCGCTGTAGACTTCTATGCGTGCGGTGGGCGTGCTGCTGCCACGGATGTACGCTTGCGCGGTGGTGATGATGAGTGGTGGTGCGATCCCCTGCTGGGCCGCGGATTCCACCTTGATCCCCAACTGTCCGTTGCCCGTGATGCTGTTGCGGCTCATCCGATTGCGCACACTCGTTGCATCGGTCACCAAAATGCCGTGGCGCGTGTTGGCATGGATTCTGTTCTCGATGAGCTGGTTGTCCGTTGCCGCCGCGCCGTTGGTCGCGTCGCCAATGGCGACCCCATCTTTGCCGTTATTCGCGATCTCATTGGCACGTTCACCCGGTTGCAGCGGCCCAATCTGGGTGTGGCTGGCACCGAGCAGGCGAATCCCCACGCTGCGCTGCTCCACCACAGTCGTCCCGACAATCACATTTTTGGTGCCGGGTGGATCCAGCGCGGGTTCTGCTGCGGGCGAATCGTCGGTATATTCCCCCCCCACAATGGCAATGCCAACCGTTCCGCCCGCAATGGTGTTCTCCTCAATTCGGTTGCCGCCCGATTTGATGTAAATCCCATTGCGGCCACTGCGCAGAATCTGATTCCCGCGGATCAGATTTCGATCGGCGCGGGCATAGAGGTAAACGCCATGTTCCTTGTTGTCGAGGATCTCGTTCTCCACCACCTGGTTGTTGGTGGCCACGGCATCGTGAGAATCTTCCTCGTCATAGGTGGCGTTGATGCGAATGCCACGCTGGTTGTTGCGGATGATATTGTTGGTGATCAGATTGTCCATGGATTGATAGACGACGATCCCATCCTGATTGCCATAGACTACATTCTCATAGACTCGATTGCCATCGGTTCCCCGATCCAACATGATCCCATGCAGAGCGTTGTCGTAGACCTCGTTGTGGTGGATGAGATTGTTGACACAGAACCGCGAAAAGATAATGCCGTGCGAGCCGTTGCCATAGACCCGGTTGTGGGCCACCTCAAAATTCTGCGATCCATCGTGGGGATCAATGCCATAGTGGTGGTTGCTGTGAATCCGGTTGCGCAGGATCGCAAGGCCATGCGCTTCGTAGGTATAGAGGCCAAAATAGTTGTGATGGATCTCGCTATCCTCCACGCGCCCGGTGGCCCCGGTGGCGGGCTCGTTCTCTCGCAGCCGCTTGCGCCACGCGAGACCGCTGGGTTCGCCACTGGCCGCGCCCAAATAGGCCACTTCGCTGCGCAGCACATCCATGCGCCCCCCCTCCAGGGCCAGCAGATAGCTGCGTCCGTCGGCTATGGTGGTGTCGACGGCAGCGATCTGCTCGTCCCACGAGGTTACCCTGACGCCCTCCAACAAGAGATGCCCTCCCTGGCGTGCCGTAACAACAATTGGTTTGGCGGGTGGCCCCGCCAGCCGCAGCCAGTTGACAGTTGCACCCGTCACGGCCAGTTGGACACTCCGCTCAACTGTCAGGTTGGCCCGCAGAGTCCAGATGTGACCATCAACCGAATGCGCTTCATGAATCAGCAGCGAGTCGAGATTCATGGCGCTCAACGTTGTCGCCAGCTCGGGCAGGGAGAGGGTGGTATTGGCGGCACTGTCGGCATTCATCTCGCCGAGGTAGACTGTGTTGGTTTCCGCCACATAGCGCACAGTGGGCGTCGTGCCCACTTGCAGCATGGCCTGTCCCGGCATTGCGCTGAAAGGGAGGGAATGTTGAGGAGGCAGGGCAGCTCCTGCCGACACAGATGCAACCAAAAATCCGGTAATGATCATCCAGACCACGAGCAACAAGGAAGTCCATGACAACGGAACGCGCAAGGGCATTGAGAAAATCTCCAATAATCAAACGAACGGACGCAGCGGCTGTTGGAGCACGGCCTCCTGGCTGGCACAGGCCAACAGCAAAGGATCTGTTGCAGCGTGTGTGACAAACTGTGCTCTGAAGATACTCTGCTCTGAGCTTGTAGTGCTAAAAGATATACTGCAGACGTTTATTGCAAACGCGTATCGTGAATAGCTGTTGCAACAAGTTTGTATTGCCAACGGAAGAACAAGAGGATTAGCAAGCGTATGGCGACTACTTGAAAATGCTGTTTGGTAGCATACCAATAAATTACACATCATCCAAATTACGTAGAAATGGACATATGACCAGCAACAAACGGATGAGGTCCTATCGTATGAATAGCGCAAGCAGGACGTAGGAGAAAAGTAAACTACAGTGCGGTTGGCTTAAAATGGTAGGTTTCCCGCTTGCCGGAACTACTGTTTTCAAACAGAGCCCACTTTAACGCTCAGGATGAAGCAGCGATTTGGTGCCAGCACCATCGATGGGCAGGCAGAATTCGAGAACAGGACGACATTCTATGATTGTTTTTAGCAATCACTCCCGTGCAGAGATAGTAGACGGCAACTTGAGTTGTTTAACATCGCAGGGGCAGCGTGTATAATGCGCTGAATGGCCGTGGGGCTGCCCGACAAGCTATCATCACCGTCATCCACGGTTATCGAATTTCAAGAAGGAGGCTCCATGCATCAAGACGCATTCGCATTGATCGCCCTTGGCATTCTCGCGTTTGGCTTGGTCTCCAAACGCCTGCAGAGGAGCGTCTTCACCGCGCCCATGGCCTTTACCACCCTGGGGCTGGGGCTAGCGCTGGCAAATATTATTGAGCTGGACCTCGCGAGTATTCAGGTCGCGACGCTTGCCGAGTTGACGCTCGTCCTCATTCTCTTCACCGACGCCACCCGCATCGACTTGTCGCTGTTGCGTCACGAATATGGATTGGCCACCCGGCTTTTGGGCATTGGCTTGCCTTTGACGATCATTGTCGGCAGCCTCGTTGGGGCGCTGCTCTTTGAGAACCTAACGCTGTGGCAAGCGGCATTGCTTGCCGTGGTGCTTGCCCCCACCGATGCCGCCTTGGGGCAGGCAGTTGTGTCAGATCGTCAGGTACCCGTGCGCATCCGCCAAACACTCAATGTTGAGAGCGGGCTCAACGATGGTCTGGCCTTACCCGCGTTGATCTTCCTGCTTTCGTTGGCAGGCACAACAGAGACCAATGCAGCAGCAGGGGCTACCGGGTGGCTACGCATCGTTGGGTTTCAGCTCTTGTTGGCCCCCGTGGTGGGTTGGCTCGTTGGCTACGTCGGGGGCGAATTGGTGGATCGGGCGACGCGCGCGGCGTGGATGAATGCGATCTTCACACAGCTTTCGGCGCTGGCGCTGGCCCTGTTGGCCTTCGCAGTGGCCGAGTTGGTGGGGGGCAATGGCTACATTGCAGCCTTTGTGGCAGGGTTGACCCTGGGCAACACGAAGCGCAAGAGCTGCCACCAGCTCTATGAATTTGCCGAAGCCGAGGGGCAGTTGCTCACGCTCTTCGTCTTTCTGCTCTTTGGCTCGATCATGGTGGGCCCCGCTTGGTCTGCCCTCTCTTGGCGGGTACTGCTCTATGTACTTCTCAGCCTGACGTTGGTCCGCATGGTGCCCGTGGCGCTGAGCCTGCTCGGCACCGGATTGCAACGGCAGACGGTGCTCTTTTTGGGCTGGTTTGGCCCGCGCGGCATTGCGTCACTGATCTATGGCCTGCTCGTATTGGAAGGACAGAGTGCCCAGGCAACGTACATCTTCCACGTCGCGGTAATTGCTGTCCTCTTCAGCACTTTCTTGCACGGCTTCTCAGCTGTGCCCCTGGCCAAACGCTACGGTGCCAGCGTGACCAATAGGCAGCCAGAAGCCGAGATGGCTGCAATCACCACAATGCCACTGCGCCTCTCTTCACACGAATCACCGTAGCACGACTTTGGGCAAAAACATACAATGGTACGTTGAGTATCTGTCCTGAAATTCTCTGCGTCGACGTAGCTGGCTGGAGATGGTTCAAGCTCCCCAGCCAAATTTCAGGATAGGCTCTAAATCGCAAAACATGGGGAGGTCGCGATGTTTGCTCTACTCATCCTGTTGTCGTGGGTCAGGCCGCGCGCGGTGAGACCTGCGCTACTGTTCAAAGTAGCGCCGCCTAGAGATGATTGGACTTTCCACCCAAGCATCTTCTGGCACACGGCAGATTGGGAGAGTAGCACCACAAAACCTCGCAACGGTTACCAAGCAGACTGTGTGTTGTTTCTAGGTGACTTCGATGAGATCAATATTCATCTGCTGCCTAGAACAAAAACCGTTCGTGTTCGGTCCGAAGACACAACGTACGCTACGTTAGAATCCTGCGGGTTTCGGGTTTCAAGTGGCAAGAGCGCGTACTTGTTCGTGAGCATGACCGCAAGGCAAGAGATCGAGCGGTTCCAGCCAACCATCTATAGATTCGACAATCCTGGTCTTGAAAATGTGCGCAAAGGAGAATACATTGCGCGAACACCGCAAAAGGCAATTGCGGTTGAAACTGTCTCAATGCAAACGGTGCTCTCGCGCTGGAACATTGAAATCTGTTTTGTAGATGATCTGGACGCGGTTATCGAGACGCTACGTGAAAACGGCATCTACTTTGACATGCAAACCTGAAACGGACGCCCTGATTTGGATGGCCCCCGCCTGAATCTCCTGGCCACGAACGACGACCGACTTCCCCGGCGTCGGCGAAGTGGCTGACACAGCTGGAAGATCGATCTTTGTGCTGTGCACCACTGGTCTTTGTGCTGCACCACAACAGGAATCGCACCAATTCTCGTTTTGGTGGCCATGTTGCCAGCCAATGCACGAGCGGCCAGTCAAGGAATTGCGGTTGAGCGCGAAAGAACAACAGCACGCTGGCAGAAGCCATCGAGAGATGTGGCCCACTTGTCGATAAACCCCTCAAAAGCTGCCCAATAATCCCCGTGTGAAAGTACGTATGTCTGTGCAACTTTTAAATGGGTCGTCTATTGGGCACCCGTTGAACGGCGGGCGAGAAACTGTTGCAGGGCCCGAAACGCGAGAGCAGGAGTATTCGGATCGCGCTCGGGATTGCGACCAGTGTTATAGGTGAGGATCAGTTCGCGGCGGGCGCGGGTAATGCCCACATAGAGCAGACGGAGCCGTTCGGCAGCCAGGTCGAGCCGGGATTGTTCAGTGGCCCCGCCCGCCATGTAATCATCCAACGTGCCCATGTGGAGTTGGCGCAGTTGCGCCTCGGCCTCGGCCACCAGATTGAGGCTGTCGCGGACGTACCACCGTTCTCCCCGATATTTATCGCCCGGGCTGCCGCTGGGAAAGCCAAAGTTGTTCACCGCCATCAGATAGACGCGATCCCATTCCAACCCTTTGGCCGCGTGCATGGTGGCCACGGTAATCTGGCCGGCTTTGGGTTCAAAGCCCATGCTCTCTTCGGAAAAGCCGAGCATGCGTCGCCGATTCTGGGCAATGTTCTCCAGTTCACCGGCCAACTCGGGCAAGCGCCAGGCTGGATTTTCCGCGCCCAGCTTGGCCAGCATTACAGCCAACCGGTGCGTCAGCGCCAGATCCGCTGGGCTGTTAAAGAGGTCATTCCCCAGCGTCAACAACAATTCATCGACTGGCAACACGGTGGCCGCGGTCCACCGGCGCAAGGTCTGGCGGAATTCAGCCACCACAGGTTGCAGCTCTTCCGCCGCGTCGAGCCAGCCGAGCGTTGTGAGCCAGTCGGATTGGGCCGGGAAGAGAAAGCGCTCGGGCTCGCGCAGCTTGCGCAGCGCCGCGCCAAAGGTGGCAACCGGCTCTGGAATGGCTGTGATCAGCTCGGCCAGCGTGGTGGCCGCGGGCGCTGTTTCATCCGCGGCCTCATCCGTGTGCTCGGTCGCGGCCTGCTCTTCCCAACGGGCAACTTGCCGCGGCCACCAGACCTCTAGCCAGACTCGCTCGAGGTGGGTGGCGACCTGTGGTTGAGTGATGTAACTGAGCACGGCAGAGAGCGCCTGCGCGGCCGCGCGCGTGGCGCTGTCCGACCGGAGCAGCGTGTCGTCATAGGGCAGCCCGGCCTGTTTCAGCGCTTCGGTCAGCTGAAAGCCGCGGCTATTTTCCGGCACGAGCACGGCAATGGTTTGCGTCTCGTTGGCTGGCAACCAGCGCAGCAAACTTTTTAGGATAACATCGGTCTCCTCGGCAGGTGTCAGTTCCCGGTCAAAGAGATGGATCACGGGGTCGCCCGGCGCGGGGTTGGGCTGTGGATCGTTGGGCGGCGTCGGCTCGATGTAGGGCGCTGTCAAAGCCAGTTCCGTGGGCAACACGGGATGCTCTTCGCTCGACCAGCGAATGAGCTCGTTGGCCAACTCGATGATGGGCAGTGCACTGCGGCCCGAGTTGGGCAGCGCGCGCGACTGCTCTTGGTGGCGGGCAATGAACTGTTGCAGAAAGCGGGTGTTGGCACTGGTAAAGGTGGTGTTGATCGCCTGGTTGGGATCACCGACGCGCACCCAGTTGCCATGCTCTGCCGTCAAACGACGCAACATCTCCTCTTGCAGTGCACTCGAATCTTGCGCTTCATCCTCCAACACATAGGGCCAACGTTCTTGCAGCCGAAAAAGGTAATCGGGATCGGCATCGAGCGCGCGCAACGCCAGCACAATCAGATCATCAAAATCGACCGCGCCGCGGATGAAGAGACTGCGTTGATAGTCCGCGTAGATGTGCAGCCCAAAGTCGAGCAAGGGCCACGTGCCGGACTGATTGCGCAGACGGGCTTGCAATTCGTGTGGCTCAACCCGCAGTTCTTTCCCAATGCGGATCACCAGGTTGGCAATGTCCAGGGCGTCGTCGATCACATAGCGCTCAATGCGCCGAAAATTTTGTAGATAATCGGGGTGAATGTAGGGAGCGAAGAGATCCGGGTGGGAGCGCAGATACGCGAGCACGGCATCTCGCTTGGCCTCATTGGCCGTGCGCTCATCGATGATGTCAAAGCGTTCGCTCAGCCCAACCAGCCCCGGTCGCTCGCGCACAATGTCGTGGGCCAGGCCGTGGAGCGTACGCACGCGATACCCCACGCCGGGCAACAACCCCTGCTCCTCGCGCACGAAGGTGCCGATGCGGTTGCGGAAATTTTCGACGGCGCTGTTGGTGAAGGTGACGACGAGCACTTCGCGATCATCTAACGGACCTTCGCTTGCCAGCTGTTCCACCAGTTGCGCGGCCAACAGACTGAGGGTAAAGGTTTTGCCACTGCCCGGCACCGCGCTCACCCCCATGGGGCCACCAGTGTAGGCGAGCATTGCTTGTTGGGCTGGTCGCGGGGTAAAGCGAGCGGGATCCAACGCGGGGTGGGAATCTGGGGTGGTCATGAGCGCTACTCGCTTCCGTGGTGTGCTAATGAGGGTTGCCAGGTTGAGACAGATGCGTCACTCGACAGCAGCACAACACAATACGGGGACGGGTTCAAAGCACGATGCCAAGAAAAGGTGCGGCAAGAAAAGGTGCGGCAAGAAAAAGCAAGTGGGGCAAACCCGCGCCACGCTACTGGGCAGGGCCCAGGATCTGCAGTCCGCTGGCCGTTGCCTGGGCAGACCACCCTTCAACAATGGTGCCATCGCCAGCACGATAGCGCACCTGCCACCAGCGCAGATCATCAGCCGTGGCGGGGCCACCGATAATTTCCACCGTGCCCCCCGCGGCAATCCGACCGATCTTGTCGGATTCCAATTTGCCCAAATAGCCGGGAGTCTGGCGGATAAAGACACCCCCATTGGTGATGTTGCGCAATGGGCTCCCCAAGGCATAGTTTTCGCCCGCGCCGGCAGCGCTGGCATTGACGGTGCTGGCATCGAGCGTGGCAGTTGGAATAATCTCGGGCGGCGTCCAGGCGGCTTCACCACTTTGCAGATTTGCCAGATCAGCGCGATCGATGCCCACGCTCAAGAAGAGGATGCCGACGCTCAGAATGCCGAGCAACACAAAGCTCAGGCCAAAACCCGCCCAGAACGGTAGGCGCGATGGGCTTTGGCGTGCCGGTGGGGAAGCAGGCGGCGGGGAAGCCGTTCGACCGGACGGCGCCTGTTGACTCTGTAGCGTCATGCGCGGTTACAGATCGCCCAACACACGCAGAATACCGACGGCATTGCCTTTGCTGTCCAGGCTGGTGTGTTGCAAGAGGACATCGGTCTTGCGCCCATCATCCAGATGCAACTCCATTTTGCGGTCGCGGTGCAGCTCGATCATGGTCTTGCCCGCGTTCAGTTGGGTCGATTTAAAGTTGATGCGGTGTGGGCTTTTGCTGTGGTTGTCATTCATGGTCACCACGTTCACCTCATCCAACACGGCAACTGGATCTTTTTTGCCGCTCATGTAGAGTGTCGCTTTCATACCTGTCATCCTCAAGTTGTTGTGCTCAGCCTGCTCTTTGCGCAGGTTAAATTGGTCAGTTTCAGGCAGCTATAGCTATACATCGCTGCCGTGGCTACTTGTCACCTGTACATCTTTTTCTTGCAGAGTTTCTTCCACATTCTTTTCGGACTTACGCAACTTGTCGAGAACAGCAAACAATCGTGCGGCTGGCTCTCCACCGGGAAGCTGCTCTCGGTGCGAAAGTCATCTCTTCTTTACACTTCTTTTTTATAGATTGTAGCTCAAGTTGCTGCCTATCATCTCTATGCGCGTCTGTGCTCAAAAAACATCTTTACAACACGAGCAGAAACAACGCGAACAGAAACGACGCAATCAGAAACAACGCCATGCAATGAGAAACAGCGTGGGTTATTGTAACAAACCACGAAACATTCAGCCAAACGGTCGGCCAAACAGAATTGCAACGGCGTCAGCTCCAACAATCGTGGTCGCAGCGTCCACGGCAGCAGAGCCGTTCCCCACAATATATTTTGCAGTACATGTTTTGCAATGGATGTTTTGCAATGCTGCCGCTCTCTACTATAATCAAACGATATTCAAGAGAGATGACCGAGACAGATCACCAAAGTAGCTCACCGCGCAGGATGATTGTGGAAAGCAGTCGAGCAGCCGCACAGGCACAACGTCTGTACCGCCACCTTGGGCATTCCGCCGAGCATCTCCCCATGCGACACAGGAGAGATACATGTGGGACAGGTACATGTAGGATAGATACAGCGTCTCTCGCTTCACATCTACAGCACGGAACCACAGTCCAACTGCGGTGAAACCAGCAACGATGATTCACATGCAATGAGATCAATGATAAAGGATGCAACACTGTGATCGATCAACAGACTTTCAAAGATACCCTTTCCCATTGGGCGAGCGGCGTCACCGTTGTCACGGCCCAATTGGGGGAACAGCGGGTCGGCATTACGGCCAGTTCGTTTTCCAGCGTCAGCCTGGAGCCACCGCAAATTCTCATTTGTGTGATCAAGAAGCTCTACACACACCAGATCATCCAGGAGAGTGGAGCCTTTGGGGTTCACATCTTGCAGACGGGGCAGTTGGAATGGGGCATGCGCTTTGCGGGGATGATTCCAGAAATTGAAGATCGGTTCGAGGGCCTGAATGTGGCCACTGCGGAGACCGGCGCGCCCATCCTCACCGATGCAATGGCGTGGCTCGACTGCAAGGTTAGCCGGGCTCACGATAGTGGCGACCACACGATTTTTGTGGGTGAGGTTTTGGCGGCCAAAGCTGGCGATATTGGCGAGCCACTGCTCTACTATCACCGACAGTGGCGCCAACTCGGCGCGGATCTGCCAACCCTCGATACATCGAATTGACGGGCGGCACGGGCAACGTTGGTGGCAAACGTTGGTGGCAAACGTTGGAGGCAGTGAAAATCAACTGTTACCAACGTCGCCCCGTCCCTTTTACCGTGTAACACACGCTACCTCCTGCCCATCCATCTCCAGGCAGGAGGGGGAGCCGATTGCTCGTTGCGGCAATGACCGCGCCTCCCCCACTTGGGCCTGAGACCGGGAGGAGATCCCGAATATCACCGCGCAACCGAGTGCATTGCACAGGTGCAACCAACCGGCTCAGCCCCTGATCGTCTCACCTGTGCGCTGCACGCATCATCCCACTTCTCGAGAAATCAACGTTGTACAACGGTGGGATCAGCGTTCTCTACCGCTGGACGTCCGCATTAGAAAATGCACACGCGGCAAAGTGCAAGCGCTGTTTGCTTTCTCTAGTACTGTTGGGCGTAAATACCATGGCGGTAAACAAGCCCAAGTTACCTGAGTGCAATGGGTAAGTTTGCCATGGGCTTAGTTACGCCGGGATCTACTACGGTTGGCTTGAAAACAGCAGTTCCGGCAAGCGGGAAAGCTACCGTATTCAAGCCAACCGCACTGTAGTAGCTACTTTTCCGGTCTAGCTACAAACAGCTACGACGCGGCCTGATCAAATTCGGCAAAGAAGTTACTGACCTGCTCCACCACCACCTCGAGCAACTTTTCACCTTCGGCCGCGCTCGATTCGTTGGGATTGTCTGTGTAGCCCGTGCCCGCGGCCCAGGCCCCGTGCATCTGCACCGTCGCACCGGTCAGGTTGCCAAAGAGACCCTTCGTCACCTTGGACTGATCTTCCACCTTCGCCATTCCTGCTTCGCTAATGAGGTCGGGCCGCAGCGCCATCACCATCGAAGTCTCGAAGCGACCGGCGTGGCCGGGGATGCGCCCCGACGGCATGAGCGCCTGCTCCACCAGGGCGGGGCGGGCAATGTCCCAATAGGCACCGGTGGCAATCGTCACGTCATACCCCAATCCATTGACAAAATCGAGCCCGACCACGTTGTTCGAATCGGTGTTGCCGCCGTGCCCGTTGAGAACGACCAGCTTGCGAAAGCCGCTGATCACCAGTCCTTCGAGGATTTCGGTGACGGCCGTCATGAACGTTTTGCTGGTCAGCGACAGCACACCGGGAAAAGGACGGTGATGGTGCGAATTGCCATAGCAAAGCACGGGTGCCACGACAACCTGGGCTCGCGCCGCGGCCGCTTCCGCAGCACGCTGGGCCACCGTCCCACAGAGCAGCGTATCGGTGATGACGGGGGCGTGTGGCCCGTGCTGCTCGACGGAGGCCGTGGGCAACACGGCAACGGCATTGGGGGCAAGTTCACCAATCTGATCGCGGGTCATTTCGGCAAGTAAAACGGTCATCAGCTACTCCTCTACTTCTGGTTTGAATACTTCTGGTTTGAATACTTCTGGTTTGAAATTTATCTAGCTCAACCTGTTTTCTGGTTTTGAGCCATTATTTTTCGATTGCTGGCGATAATGGCACAGCTGCTCTGCCCAACGCAGCGATGCAAGGAGAGGCAACTGGCCAGCAAAGCCGCTGGTGGTTGACAGCTTGAACATGATAACAGAAAGCACCGCTCTGGCAAACTGTAAATTTTACGGCGCCCGGCAAGTGCTGGCGCGTTGACAAGCACCCGCTTCGCCAGTATACTACGGCCAGCAAAGCAGCAATCACGGGGAAAGTTGCGGGACCGTATGGGCGAGACAACAGAGCAACAGCAATGCCGTGGTTGGTTTTGCCCAGCACACAAAAGGCACCCCGTTCGTGCGGCCATCTTGCTTGGACTCCTGCTCTGCATCACGGCCTGTGGGTACCTGCCACCGGACAATTCGGCACAATCCAACAGGGCGCAATCCAACACGGGTCAATCCCATGTCACGCATTCTGATCTCACGCAACGTTCTTCACTGCAACGCTTCTCCCCGCAACTTTTCTCTTCACAGCCCAGTGCAGCCGAAGCGCGGGTGCAGCCTGTTCCCATTCCCAATCAACGACCACCCGATGGCATGACCATGACGCGCGCGGCGCGCAAGGTGGTCACCCCTGTTCCACTTGCCGCCCCCATTGCACGGGCAGAAGGTCTCCCGACCCGCACACTTTCGCCAGGTCAGCCCGCGGCGAGTCACCGGATCTCCACCGTCATTGGCTACTCGGGTGGCAGCTTGCCACTCACTGCCTACCACTTTGGCAACGGCCCGCAACGGGTGGTGCTGATCGGCGGTATTCACGGGGGAACGGAGTGGAATACTGTGCTCTTGGCCCATGCCATCATCGATTACTTTACAGCGCATCCCGCGGCGATCCCAGCGGGGCTCACCGTACAGGTTATCCCAGTGGCCAACCCCGATGGGCTCTTTCTCGTCACGCAAAAAAGCGGACGCTTTGCAGCGGCGGACGTCAAAAATCAGACTAGCGCAGGCCGTTTCAACCGCAACGGCGTTGATCTCAACCGCAACTGGGGCTGCAACTGGGCGGCGACCGCGTGGTGGGGTGCGGTGGAGACGAGCGGCGGAGATGCGCCCTTTTCCGAAATTGAGACGCAACTGTTGCGCAATTTTCTGCTGCAAGAGCCAAAGCCCGCGACGGTTCTGTTCTGGCACAGTGCCGCGCCGGGCGTCTTTGCTGGCGGCTGCAACGGAATCGATTCCGCCGCGGAAAAGGTGGCGGCCATCTATGCCGCGGCGGCCCGCTATCCCCATGGCGCAGCGTTTACCCAATATCCCATCACCGGCGATGCGACGAACTGGCTTTCCACGCAACAGATCCCGGCGTTTGTCGTCGAGCTGGCGAGCACAACCGACCTGGAATGGTCACAAAACCTGGCCGGTGTGCAGGCGCTCCTACAACAGCTCAGCAACAGCGCAGTGACAATCACCCCGGTCACCATCAACCCATTTCCCAGCTAAACAACAGATCGACAGGTAATTTTTATGGCCCGCATTCAGATGACGCCAGAAACGGTACTTGGCCTGCTTGGCTATCTTTTCATTGGCACGGCCGCGGTTCTGATCCCCACGGTGATGCCCTCGATCACCGAAGAATTTACCGTGGCCGGGCTTTCGCTGGCCACCATTGGGCTGATTTTCCCGGCCCGTGCCATTGGCGGCATGGTGGGCAATCTGGCGGCAGGCGTTGGCTCGGATTGGCTGGGACGCGAACGGCTGGTGTGGCTTTCAGCCTTTCTGCTGGCAGTGGCCCTGGCAGTGGCTGGTGCAACTGCCCATTGGGGGCTGTTTTTGCTCGGATTCGCGATCATCAGCGCGGCCCAGGGCGCACTCTCCACCGGCATCAACGCCATGATCGCCGATGCCAACCGCGACGCACGGGCCCAGGCGCTCAACGTGCTGCACGGGATCTATGGCCTGGGCGCTGCGCTCTCGCCATTGCTCATTGGCTACCTGCTAGAGGTGGGTGTGCCATGGCGTTGGGCACTGGGTGGTACGGGTGCAATCTGGCTGCTCTATGGTGGCATCACACTGGTTGCCAGTCGCAGCACGGCCGCCACGCCAGCGGCACGCGGCGGGGAAGTTCTGCAATGGCACATGCTGCGCACGGGGACCTTCTTCGCCCTCTTCCTGATCGCCTTTGCCTACAATGGCGTGGCGTGGAGCCTGCTCGGTTGGGTGGCAATCTTCATGCAGGAGAGCGCCGGCTTTTCCACCTTGCTTTCGCTCTCCTTGATCTCGCTCTTTTACATTGCGCTCACGGCCGGACGCTTTCTCTGTGCCGCCTATGCAGAAACGCTTGGCTATGCGCGTACCTTGCTCTTGTTGGCCATCGGCATTACGATCACCTACCCATTGGTCGTATTTGGTGCGGACCCGCTGCTGGTGGCCGTTGGCATTTTTCTCACCGGCCTCAGTCTGTCGGGGCTCTTTCCCACTGCGCTGGCTTACGGTTCCCGGCTCTTCCCCGAGCAGACGGGCACGGTCACGGGCGTGCTCAGCATTGCAATGACCCTCGGCGCCATGGTGCCGCCACTGTGGACCGGGCTGATCGCGGAGTGGTGGAGTTTTCAGTTTGCATTGGGGGTGAACTATGGTATGGTCTTGCCCCTCATCTTCATCGCGCTCTATCTGGCTCGGCAGGAAGTTGTCCAGGAAGTTGCGCAGGAGAATCGCACAGTGCGGCAAAGTGGCGGTGAGATGGCAACAGAGGAGTAACGGGCCACTGATCACGCCCCGCACGGCAGTTGCATTGAAACCGATCGGCTCTCATCAACGTATTGCTAGTGGCATATTCGGCCTCCGTGCTGCTCAGCTGTGTCACGAGCGATGTCAAGAAAGCTGTGAGGAAAGATGTCAGGAAAGCAGAGGAGGACTCAATGGAAACCAGTATGGAACTGTTGTTGAGTGTTGCGTTGGGCATTGGGCTGAGCGCGGCCTGTGGCATGCGGGTCTTTGCCCCCTTTACCGTGATGAGCGCGGCCGCGCTCTTGGGCCAACTGGGGCTCTCCGATGGCTTTGCGTGGATCGGCACCTACGAGGCACTGGTGCTCTTTAGCGTTGCCACCCTGCTCGAAATTGCCTCGTACTACGTGCCCTGGGTCGACAATTTATTGGATGCCATTGCCACCCCGGCGGCCGTTCTCGCCGGTGCC
Organism: Caldilineaceae bacterium; assembly: GCA_965228585.1. GTDB lineage: Bacteria > Chloroflexota > Anaerolineae > Caldilineales > Caldilineaceae > JAHBVH01. The sequence continues at coordinate 146,441 of CBDDHX010000001.1, read as the reverse complement.
ATTGCAACCGCGTCGGTGGTCACCGATCTCTCGCCGATGATGCGTTGGACATTGGCGATCATTGCCGGCGGCGGCACGGCCGGGATCATTCAGCTGGGCACAACCTGGGTGCGCGGGCTTTCCAGCGTGGCAACGGGCGGTCTGGGCAACTTTGTGCTCTCCACCGGTGAATGGATGGGGGCACTCACCATGGCAATCCTCGCCCTGCTCTTCCCGTTTCTGGTCTTGCTCTTTGTGGCGGTTCTGATCGCCATCATTGTGCGCCGAACCACCCGCCAACGCCGACAGCATACGCTGTACACCACATCACGGTCATGACGCTTGACGCCTGCCCAGGCAACGGGCACTGTTAGCCACCGGCTTTTTTGGCCTGATAGCCTAACCCATTCAGCAGGTCGACCAGCTTGTCGCGGTGATCGCCCTGAATCTCCACATCGTCCTCTTTCACTGCCCCGCCCGTGCCCAGCTTGTTCTTGAGCAATTTCACCAGCGCCTGTTTGCCATGGGGCGGACTCATCACACCTTTAATGACGGAAACGGTCTTGCCGCCACGCCCCTTGCGTTCCAGATGGACGCGCACGGGATTGTTCTGTTGCCGCATTGGGAAGGGCGCCGCGAGATTCGACGGCTGTTCCTCTTTCGGCTTGGGCCGTTCCGGCTCTGGATCAGTGGAAAAGACGGTTCGTTTGGAATTGGCTGCCATGATCTCTTCTCTTTCAGATTACGCTTCCTACAAATTACGTTTTCTACAAATTTCGCTTGCTGTATATCTAGTCACATAACACTTTTACCGCTGCATGAAACGCGGCAACGTCTGCCTGGAAGGGGTTCAAATGGTGTTGCGATATACGAACTACTTGTGACCCCTTCCAGGCAGACCCGTACCACCGCAACGTACGCAAAGCAATATGTAGCTGGATATGTAGCTAGTCTGTAGATTACGATTCGTGCCACTCATGCGCCATGCGGATCCGCGCAACGCAGGGCAGTTGCTCGCAACGTTGGCGCGGTCCGGACGGACAGCGTGCAAAAGTGGGCTCGGCTCGCAGCTACCCAAGTAAGCGCTCTTTGCAAACGGCGGTACTACCCCTTTGGGAGACCGCCCCAAAATCTACCATTGTCAAACCAACCGCTCGATGGCGCTGGCCGGTGTGGCCCGACCACTCTTCAGCCCACGCTTCATAGTCTGCCACATCCTCGCCCGGATCTACCAGAATGATTCTTCGTCCTCGTCCGGTTTGCGACGGAAGTTGCGGCGGAAGAGATCGGCCAAGAGCACAATGCCCAGCGGCAAGGTCAGATTGTTGCAGAGTCCGTTGGCCAGATCCCCAACGGGGATTTCAAAAGCACCCGCCGTCTCTGCCGCGCCCGCTGCATCCGCTGTCGCAACAGTTTCGGTGATCAGCGGCTCCGCTTTCACGTTGACGCCGGAAATCTCCGAGCCCTCGCGCACGGCATAGACATTCGACAACTCGGTGGATTGAGTCACGCCGCCAATGGAGGCCGTGACAGCCGTCGTGCCCGTGGTGCCTTGGCTGGCGGTGATCTCGCTCGATGACGCTGTCGTGGTGGATGTTGCATCCGCCTGTTGGTAGATCCCCTGCCCCTGGTAATCGCCAAAGAGGCTGAAGGCTGCCCAGTAATAGGGGGCAGCAGTTTCAGAGGATTGCAACATGGCAAGTTGAGCCATTTGCAGGGCCTCCGTTGTTGTATGCTTTTCGCGCAGATAGCGATAGAAATGGGCAAAGAACGCTGCAATTGCCGGATCATCCACACGCCAACCACTGGCCAAAAGCGCCGGTGTTCCCGCGTATTTAAAGGCCCAGTTCAGCTCCTTCACAGCCTCATTATTCCCCACTGCATTTGCATCTGCCAAACGATTCCCCGTGAGCACGACAAGATTGGCATTGCTGAGATCCAGCCGTTGGAAGATCTCATGCGTCTCCACTTCGCCATCATTCTCCTCATCTTTGCTCAGGCGCAGGCTGCTAAAGAGCGGCTCGTGAGGTGCGTAGCTTCCCACTGTCGCCAGGTGCAAGATATCAGCCTGAGCAGCCTGGGCATAGAGCGCGCCCTCGGCAGCGTCCAAGCCAAAGAGCAGGGTGGCATCCAACAGATCGGCCACGGCACGAGCTTCCTCGCGCGCGTGGGGCAGCTCGTCATCCTCGCTCGCCAACACCAACGCTTGTCCGCCGTTGGGATTGCGCTTGTCGAGGCTATGTTTATAGAGCGTTGCACTCGGGGCATAGCTAATGGTGTACTCTTCGATCAGATACCGTTCGTTTTGTGCATCATAAAACGCGGCAAAGGGCGCTTGATAGAGCATGGCATGGGGCACAATCAGCAGATTCTGGTTGCGCACAAAGGGACGCAACGGTGTAAAGAGCCGATCGTAAAGGCTGCTGGCCTCGTCGATATCACGCTGTCGCTCCGCCAGCTTTTCGTGCAGATCGCGGATCTGGTTCAACAACTCGTTTGCCGTAATGTCCAGCGGAACCAGCACGGCCCGCTCGTGGTCTACCACCCAGGCAACGGTCTGCTTGCGCAGGATAAAGTACTGGATCAGGGTTGTCTGCTTGTCCAGCACGTTGGCCCGCATCTCATCGAGGCCAATGGGGTTGAGCCCCAGGAACGATGTGTATTCCGGATCCTGCTCGCGCAGCCGTTCCATGACATCCGCATAGGCGACGACCCGCTCATCCAGCTGTGCGGTAAGCTCAGTCAGGAGCGCTTCGTTACGTTGGGCCAGTGACTTTTCGTTCTCGTTCTGCAAAGCATGACGCAGACCAATCAGTTCCAGCCGTAGCTCTCGCTCACGGGCAGCCAGTTCAGGCGCCAAGTTGGATCGCACATCGAGCCAGGGATTGCCTGCTTCATCCAGAAAGGTTTGCGCCAGCGCCTTTTCCATATAGGTGAAGACCTCGCCAAGCTGCCCCGCGTCCCAGAGCAGTTTGATGAGGCGTTGGTAGATCTCCAGATCGACCAAGCGCCCATCACTGAGCGCGATCACCTCACGATAGCTGTTCATCGCCTGTTCCAGATCGCCTTCGTTTTCATAGATGTTGGCCAATCCGCTGAGCGCCTCAATCGCCAGATCGCGATCGCGAATCAATTCGGCCGCGGCCAACGCCCGTTGATAGGGCTCGACCGCGCGCTCGGTTTGGAAGAGATTGAGATAGATATTGCCCAGCTTGTTCAACGTGGCGGCTTCGCCACCAATGTCGCCCAACCGTTGCTCAATTGCCAGCGCCGCTTGCAACACTTCCAGCGCCAACTCATAGTGAGCGGTGTCGCGATGGATTTTACCCAAGCCCTTGAGCGCTCGCGCCTGCAGCTCCTCATTGTTGATCTCTTCTGCCACCGCGGTCGCCTGCTTATAGCTGCGCTCTGCTTCCTCATACTGTCGCAGGTCGCCATAGACAGCGCCGAGATCGCTCAGGTATCTTGCCTCGCCCGCCTTGTCACCCGCCTCCCGTTCCAGCGTGAGTAGCTGTTGCAAGGTGGCGAGGGCACGGTCAAGCTCGTCGCTGGAGCGTTCGGCTTTGGCCAGGCTTGCCAGCGTTTTAACGTGCAGATCCCGATCCATGCGCTCCGTCAACAGCGTGGCGGCTTCTTCATGGTTGGCAATGGCCCGGTCGTGTGCGCCCATTGCACGGTGAGTGAGCCCGATTTCGTTGAGCGTCTCGATGATCGGTTCCAGATCGCCCACCTGTTGATAGGTTGCCAATGCAGCGTTGAAATAGGGAAGTGCCTGATCATATTGCCCCAACTCGTAGTAGGCCTCACCCAATGCAATTTGCACGGTGGCGGCGGCCGCCCACTCCTCGCGTTCCGTCAGAATCGTCAACGCTTCGGTGTACTGCTCCAAGACAGCGCGATAGTCGCCGCTGTTCTTGCGCAGATCACCCAATTCCACCAGATATGCAGCTTCTTGCAGGCGATTGCCCGCCAGCTGCGCGCCCTCCAACAACGCTGCATAGATGGCAATGGCGTCACTGTAATGGCCCAGGCTGGCTTGTGTATCCGCAATGTCGATCTTTGCCGCGCGCGCCCGCGCTTCATCCTCCATGGCAACCGCCTGTTCCAGGATTGTCTGATAGATCGTCAGCGTCTCTTCCAGACGACCACCATCACGGTTGACGCGCGCCATGTCATTGAGCAGGTCCAGCTCTGTGGCACTATCATTCACCCGCTGCGCATCCTCCAACAGTTGCTGATAGAGGGCCAACGCATCATCGGTCTGGCTGGCGTCACGGTAAAAGCGAGCCAGATTTAGGCGAGCCTGCCACTCCAGCCGTGCCAGCCCGCTGGCCTGGGCCAACGCCAGCACTTGCTCATACGTCTGCTGGGCAGCGGCCAATTCACCGAGATCCCGCTGCAGCTGGGCAATGTTTTCAAGGGCCTGTGCCTGTAGTTCTTGATCGGCCAACGCTTCGGCCAGTTCGCCCGCCCGTTGGTAGCTTTGCAGCGCCTCTTCCGTGCGTGCCAGCGCCTGATAGACACGCCCCACGTTGACCAACGCAGTGCTCTCCAGCGGTGACTGTTCATGCTCCTGCGCCAGGGCCAACAGCTCCTGGAATGCCGTCAACGCGGCCGCGTAATCGTGCAACGCTTGCTGTGCGCTGCCAATGCCGCCCAGGGCATCAGCACGCAAGTCAAGCTGGCCACTCTCTTCTGCCGCGGCCAATGCCTGTTCCTGGGCGGCCAGGGCCACCTGTGGCTGCTCCATCTTGAGATAGAGTTTACCGAGCTCGTGCTGCACCGAGCTAACGAGGGCCGGATCCGCCAATGTCTGGGCGATTTCCAACGCTTGCTCGTAGAATGAGCCTGCTTGCTCATACTTATCCTGATTGCGGTAGACCTTGCCAATCTGGATCAGGGATTGCGCTTCGAGCCGGGGCAGATTGGCAGCCCCCACGATCTCTAAAACAGCCGCGTGCGAATCGAGCGCCGCCTCATATTGCCCCAGCTCCTGATAGGCTTTGGCCTGTCCGTCCAGTGCATTGCTCTGCAACTCCTCATCCCCCAGCCGCTGAGCAATGGTTAGCGCATCCTGATAGGCAGTCAGTGCTGCTTCTGGCTGTACCAGGGCGCGGCGGATTTTGCCCATGTCAATCAGTGTTTTCGCTTCGGTGGCAGCATCATCGTTCTGACGTGCAACGGCAAGCGCCTGTTCATAGGGCACCAACGCCTGCTCAAATTGCCCCAGATCGCGGTAGAGCTTCCCCAGCTCGATGAGAATGCCTTCATCCACGCCCAGCTCGGCAACCCGTTGCAATGTGCGCAGTGCCTCTGCATCTTGTCCCATTGCCATGTAGATGCGGCCAACGTTGGCGAGGATCTCGGCCTGACTTTCGCGATCACCGGCAGCCACGGCCAACGTTTCTGCCTGGCCATAGGTGGCCAGCGCGTCGGCATGGGCTTGTGCGGCCATCTGTATGCTGCCAATGTTTTCCAGCGCCATCTGCTCCAGCACGGGGTCAGCTTGGGTGCGTGCCAATGGCAGGATTGACTCAAATGTTGCGAGTGCTTCGTCGTTGCGCGCCACTGTACGATAGACCTTGGCCAGATCGGTGAGCACGCGACTCTCCAGCTCGATCTCTTCCAGCGCTCGAGCGATAGCCAGGGCCGCGGTGTAATTCTCCTGCGCCTCTTCATATTGCTCCAGCGCCCGGAAGACCCGGCCCAGGTTGGCGAGCGCTCGTCCCTCGGCCAGCTGATCGTCAACTTCGCGGGCGCGGGCCAGTGCCTGTTCATAGGGAGCCAGTGCCTGATCCAGTTGACCGGCATCGCGCATCACGCGGCCCATTTCGCTGAGAATCTTGTCTTCCAGCGCAAAATCGTCGACCTGTTGCGCCAATGCCAGCGCTTCTTCGTAGCGGCCCTGTAGCCGATAGACGTTGCTAATATCGGTGGCGAGCTCGCGGATCAGGTGCTCATCTTGCAGCGCCGTGGCCCGACTGTGTGCTTCTTCAAAGGCGGTCAAGCTCTGGTTCAGCTCGCCCATGGCCAGATAGACCTGACCAATGTTTTTGTAGAGAGTGGCGGGCCAGCTAGCATCTGCACTTTTGCTGCAGCTTGCCGTTGGCCCCGTCAGCCGTTGCACCACTGGCAGCGCACGTTGGAAGTGCGTCAGCGCCAACTCATACTCTTGGCTATCGCGATAGAGTTTGCCCAGCTGATCCAGCGTGCGCCCCTGCAACTCAAGGTGGCTGCGAGCCATGGCCAGCCCCAGGGCAGCTTCATAGGATTGGATGCCAAGGGGAAATTGCTCCTGTGCCTGATAGATCGCGCCAATGGCCAACAGCACCTTGCCTTCCCACTCGGTCTGCTCGGTCAATTCGCCGTGCCCATACCCGCGCACCAGTGCCAGCGCCTCTTCATAGCGACGCAACGCGCTGCTATACTGCTTCTGATCGGCGTGAACCGCGCCCAATTCCAGCAGGGTTTCCAGCCGTTGCGCGGGTTGCTCGAGCTCGTTCACCAGGACGATTGCTTCCTGCAAATAGAGCAGCGCCTCGTCAAGCCGCCCCGCGCCGCGCAAGACCTTGGCGAGATCCGTCAGCAGTTGACTGCGCACAACTTGGTCATTCGTCACCAGCGCCAGCGCGCGCTCATAGTCTTGTTGCGCCTGTTGTGTCTGCCCCAAATCACGGTGGAGCCGACCCATTTCGGCCAATGCCCAGATCTCTTGACCGCGATCGGCGCTGGCGCGGGCCTGTTCCGCCACCCGCTGCAATTGCCCCAGCGCGGCCGCGTGGTCACCCAGATCACGATAATAGCGCCCCAACGCGGCCGTTGCCTGGCCCACCAGCGCCTGTGCCTTGCCATCTGTGGCCAGCGTCAACGCGGCCCGCAGGGATTGCAGCGCGGCTTTACACTGATTGAGGCTCAGTTGCGTTTGGCCTTGGCCCAGCAGCGCTTTCCCCTCGGCCAGCAGATCGCCCGCGTCCTGGGCAACCATGCGCGCCTCCTGATAGGAGCGCAGCGCGCGTTCGGGATTGCCCAGCGCTTCGTGCAGCCCGGCAATATCATCGAGTGCAGCCTGGCGCAGCGACAGATCATCGGTTAGCTGGGCAATTGCCAACGCATCTTCGTAAAAGAGCAGCGCGCGCTCGGGTTCACCAAACTCGCGATAGACCTTGGCAATTTCAAAGAGCGAACGGGCCTCCATTGCGCGATCGTTGGAGACGCGGGCCAGCGCCAACACTTCCTGGTGCGTGCGCAACGCCAGTTCTGGCTGGTCGGTGGCCAGATAGATGCGTGCGATCTGCGAGAGTATCGAGCGTACTTGCTCAACATCGCCCAGCGCCTCCACCTGGGCCAACCCTTCGCGATAGAGTGCCAGCGCGCGCTCATACTCACGTTGGTCTCGGTAGACCGCGGCACTTTCCGCGAGCAAGGTGCTGTTGAGCGCGGGATCTTCGACCATGCGCAGGAGTGCTCGCGCGCGGTCGAAGGATGAAATCGCTTGGTGATAGGCCGCTTGTTCTCGGTAGATCTTGCCAATCTCCAACTGGATCGCGGCCTGGGCACGGGGATCGTCAGCTTGCTGGCCCAATGACAACGCCTGGTTGTACGAACCGAGCGCATCTTCCAGCTGGGCCAGAGAACGGTAGAGTTTGCCAATTTCGACCAACGTCTCGCTCTGGAGCGACAAATCTTCCAAGGTCTCGGCCCCCCCCAACACATTGCCATAGAGTTCAAGCGCCTTTTCATAGTCGCCAGCATCCCGATAGAACCTGGCGATCTCCACCAGAATGTCATTTTTCAACGCCAAATCATCGAGCTGATCGGCCAGGGCCAGCGCTTCGTCCAACTGCCCCAAATCTCGATGCACTTTGGCAATCTGGCTCAAAAGGTCGAAGACTGTCGCTTCATCTGCCTGGGCGCGAGCCAAGGTCAATGCTTCTTGATAGGCGACGAGCGCGTCAGCGTTGTTGCCACTGGCGCGATAGACATCACCCAAGCCAGAGAAGGCACGCAACAGCAGCACGGGCTGCCCCGCTGCTTCGGCCGTCAACAGCGCTTCCTGGAAGCTGTCGATGGCCGCTGTATACTGTTCCTGTTCGCGGTGGGCGCGCCCAATGGCCAGCTGCGCGGCGCCGGTCAGCTCCTGGTCATTCCGCTCTTGTGCCACGGCCAGGGCCTGGCGATAGAAATCGATGGCTTTGTCCACCTCGGCCAATTCAAAGTGAACCTGACCCAGATCCAGATAGACATTGCCCAACACTTCCAGATTTTCCACGGCTTTGGCCAGCGCCACGGCCTCGTGATAGTTGGCCACGGATTGGTTGAAGTTGCGGAGATCGCGATAGACTTTGCCCAAATCCACATAGACGCGGCCGGCCAGCTCTACATCTGGCACCTCTTTGGTTGCGGCCAAGGCATCTGTGTAAAAATCGATCGAACGGTCGTAGCGCTGCTCATCTCGATAGACGCGCCCCATATCGGCCAGGATCCGCCCGGGGAGCTGAAAATCATCCAATGTGCGACAGGTGGGGCCGGTAATGGCCAGACGCCGGAGATGTCGCTCCGCCAAATTGAGTGCTTCTCGATAAGCCACAATCGAATCATCGTAGGCAGCCTTGATGCGCAACACTTCGCCAGCGCCACTATACGCCTGGCTCTCTAGCTCAAGGCTCGTCAGCTGCTGGGCCAACACTTCGACGAGTTCATACGCGGCCAGGGCCTCTTCATGTTCCCCCAGATCCCGTGCCGTGCGTCCCAAGCCCAGCTGTATCTCCGCCTGTAACGCCAACTGACCATGCTGTTGTGCCAGCGCCAACGCTTGTTGATAGGGCAACAGGGCCTGTTCATACTGCCCCGATTCCCGTTGTGCGCCACCAATACCGGCGAGGATTTCGCTCTGCAACCCGCGCAACGGCAGCCGTTCGGCGATCTGCAATGCCGCGTCGTAGGCAGCGAGGGCATTGGCAAATTGGCCCGCGCCGCGCAGAGCATCACCCTGATTGGTCAGCACTTGTGCCTCGAGCGCCTCTGCCTTGACCGCGCGGGTCAGGCGCAATGCTTGCTCATAGGCATCCAACGCATCGTCAAAGTGGCCTTGGGTATCATTGATCCGTCCAATGGCCAACAGGTGGCCCACGGCTTGCGGAATATCGTGGAGTGCTTGGGCCAAGTCAAATGCCTGAGTGTAGGCAAGCGCGGCATCGGTACACTGGCCCAGATCCCAGTAGAGATCGGCGAGATCACCCAGCAGCGCGCCCTGTAAGCTTTGGTCGCCGCGACGTTCGGCAATCTGCAGCGCCTGTTGATAGGAGAGCAGCGCACGGTCCGTCTGCCCCAGCGTTTGGTAGAGCGCGGCAATGCGGTCTTGCAAGCGCGCGAGCTGTGCCAGATCACCCTGGCTTTCCATGAGCGTTCGTGCTTGTTGATAGACGTCCAACGCCTGCATGCTCTGCCCGCCATCCGCGGCTAGCTCGCCAATTTCCAGCAGCAGCTTGGATTCCAGGGCAACATCAGAGAGATTCCGGCTCAGCTCCAGCGCCAGATCATAGGTGGCCAAGGCATCTTCGCGCTGCCCGAGATCCCGGTAGGTTTTGGCCAGATCTGCCAGCGCCCCCTTTTCACGCTGCTGGTTGCCAGCGGAGCGGGCGATCGTCAGCGCCTGTTGCAGTTGCGGCAGGGCCTCTTGAAATTGTTCCATTGCACGATAGGTGCTGCCCAACCCGGTCAGCGCCTTTGCTTGCAGATCGAGATCACCATACGCCTGCCCCTGGGCCAGCGCCGATTGATAGAGTTCCAGTGCGCGCGTAAAATTGGCCATGTCGCGGTAATTGGCAGCCACGTCGGCCCGAATGTGGCCCGTGAGCAATGGATCTTCATAGAGCTGGGCGAGCGTCAGAGCCCCGTGCAGGGTCTTTTCGGCTTTTTCATATTCACCGCCATCCCGTTGAATCCGTCCCAGCGCAGCCAATGCCTTGGCCTCTAGCAATGGTTCGCCGGTGGTGCGCACCATTTCCAACCCACGCTCATATGCATCCACGGCCTCGGCAATCTCGCCCAGATCTTCATGCGCGTCGCCGATGTTGAGCAGAATTTTGCCAGCCAGGGTAAGGTTCCCCATGCTGTAGGCGGAGCGCAAAGCGTTCTGATAGATGAGCAACCCCTGCGCTGGATCGCCCAATTTCTGGTGCAGATTGGCAATGTTGTCGAGGGCCTGGCTCTCGCGTGCGGGATCGCTAAAAGCTTGGGCAATGCCAAGCAACTGTTGATGGGAAGTCACCGCGAGTTCGTATTGGCCCAGCGCTTCATAGACGCGCCCCGTGCCCTCGAGCGATTGCGCAATGAGCTCCTGGTCGCGCAGCACCCGCGCGATCTGCAAGGATTCCTGATACGCGTGCAAGGCATCCTCTGTTTCGTCCAAAGCCAGATAGATGTGACCGCCAATGATCAGTGCATTGCCCAGCCAGTGCTGATCGCCAGTGGTGCGTGCCAGTTCCAGCGCGGTCTGTTGCAGTTGCATGGCCGTGGAATAGTCACCGGCAGCGTATTGGGCGCGCGCCAACTGCACGTAGAATTTGAGCTGACGGGGGCGATCCTGCAACTGTTGTGCCAGGAGCAAGCCCTGGGTATAGGCTTCGATGCTCTGTTGGTGTGCCTGCAAATTGCGCTGGACGTGACCAATATATTCCCAGGCTTGGCTTTCCCGCTTCTGATTCCAGGCCGTGGCATAGCCCCGTTGCGCCGTCTGGAACTTTTCGAGCGCGGCCAACCACTGCCCAATATCATAGAGCGCCAGCCCCTCGTTGAAGGTGATGTCGGTCTGTGTCTTCACGGCCACGGGCGGCGTCACTTGCGGATTGGCCGGCAAAACCGGGGGCGCGGCAATCTGGCGAGCCTGTGCCGTTGCCGCCAAATTGGGCAGCAGCAGTGAAACCACGATGAAAAGACGGGCAACAATTTTCATTGCACTCAACAGATTGTGCATGGTAATCTCCTGATGGATCCTCGCGCGTTGCTCTACGCGCAACAACAGCACCGGAGCACTGTTGTTTCTATCCGTAATGTTTCAATCCGTAATTTTTTGCGACTTTTGTGGTGGCAGGCTGATCCAACCCATGTCCCCATTCACCGCTTGGGCCATCATGCATCGTTGAGCCACTCTGTGTTGTGTACTGTGCACTGTGGACTGTGCATGAGCAAGCGCAGCTGGAACGGCCAGCACTAGCGGCTGGGCGCCATCTTCAATTCGGCAGCCCGGTTGGTGACAGGTTCTTCAGCTTCTGTCCAGGGCAGCACCGCAACCAAATAGGTGCGGATCTGCTGAAAATAGGAGCTAACGGGAAGCGGGGCATCGCCATCGTACCATTCATCGGTAAAGCGAATATTGGCCCGGTTGTTCTGGAAGCTGTTATCCGTGATGATCTCATTGGGGGCGGTCTTGAGATAGAGACCCGTTTCGCTGGCAACGATTTGGTTGTTGGCGATCTGGTTTTCGGAAGATTCGGGGGTCAGATAGATGGCAATCTTGCCGCCGGTGATGGCGTTGTCGAGAATGTAATTGCTCAACGAGCGAATGTAGACGCCAACTTGGTTGTTTTCCAACGTGTTCTTGTAGAACCAGTTCACACGCGATTCACCATATAGATAGATCCCATACTGCCCCGAACCGAGGATCTGATTGTCATAGGCCACGTTGTCTGCCGAGCGGCGGTTCATGCGGATACCCCGGCGGTTATCCACGAGCTGATTGTTGTAGATCGAATTCAGATCGGAGCGCCAGAGGGCAATGCCATCTACGTTGCCTTCCACATAATTGTTGTAGATCGAATTGTTGTTGCTTTCGCGGTCCAACATGATGCCGTGCAGTTGATTGTTGTAGGAGCGATTGTTGCGGATGATGTTATTCACACAGCGCCGCGAAAAGATGATCCCGTGGTTGCCATTGCCAAAGACTTCGTTGTTCTCGACAATAAAATTGTTTGAATCATCGTGAGGGTCGAGGCCATACTCAATATTGTTGTACACCCGGTTGTTACGCAGGATCATACCGGTGGCACCAAAGGAGTAGAAGCCCATGTAATTGTTGTGGATGTCGTTGTTTTCAAAGGTGCCCGTGGTCAGCTCGTGCTCGAAACGGCTGCTGTTCTCCACGCGCCACGAGATGCCATAGACGCCGCCCCCACTGTTGCGCACCTTGGGCTGCCCCAAATAGGCCACTTCAGAATCGACAATATCCATGCGGCCGTTGTTGACCCGCAGATGAGCCCGGCCATCCTGATGTTCCCGATCCACGTCGCTGAGCAGCGGATCCCAGGAGGTAACTTTGGTCCGGCTAATGCCAATGTTGGCCGAATCACCAAAGATGCGCACCGAGCTCTGCTGGTCGCTGCGAAGTTTGAGCCACGTCACCTGCGGTGCTTCCACGAGCAAGACGGCGTGGCGCTTGATCTCCAGATTGACCTTTAAGAGATAGACGCCATCACCTTCGTGGGCCAGCAGATCTTCATTGTTCAAGACGCGATGAATGGTGGGAATATCAACAACGGCCATCTTGCCAGCAACGGTGATGGCATTGATCTCGGGCCGATAGAGAATCTCGGCACCGCTCCCGGTGGCGGACATGGGGGGAAGGCCCTGTCGATACTGCTGGTAGCTGGCAAAGGGCAACTGGATCTCCACAAACTCGCCAATGCGCCACGTTTCGGAATCGAGCGTAATCGAACGCTCATCCACCCCATACTTCTGTGCCAACAGCGCAATATCATCCCCGACACCAATTTCATAGCGAGTGGTACCCTCGGCCACGGCTTTGGCCCCAATGTTGGCCAGGCTGGGCATGGTGGTGACGAGCTCCATGCGCGCGTTTTCCCACTCATAGCCGGGTAGCTGTTCTTCCGCGACAACCAGATTGGGATCGGTGATGTTGGCCAACAACAGCCGCTGATTGTAAATGATGTTGATACTGAGCACCACGAAGACCACCATCACACCGGTGGCGGCATAACTGAGAAATGTGCGGACCAGCCCCAACCGGCGCACGCGCGTCTGATCCCAACGGGTGACCCAGCTTTGGTGGTTCATGGTAAAGAAGGCATAGATGCGCAACAGCGCGTTGACGTAGATAAAGAAGATGTAGAAGGGCAAGATGATAATGCTCGACCGACGGCGGCGCAAGTGCATCCAGATCTTGACGGTGCGCGAGACAAACCACCAGAGCAAGATGACCAACGCGGTGAACCAATCGCGGTAGACGATGGAAAGCACGAGATAGGTGGGCGCAACCAACGAGGTGAGCGGCTGAAAGAGGCGATCAATCGAATAGAAGGCCAAAACAGGGTGACGCCAGAGCCAGGCGCTGAAGATTGCACGCAGATCGGCACGCCAGCTGTTGCGCGCCCAACGGATTCGTTGGCGCATGAATTGGCCCAAATTGGAAAAACCCGGCGTGTAGACGCGCGCGTTCTCCTGATAGCGAACCTTCCAGCCATCGGCCTGCAGCAGATGGGTGAGCCGTTTGTCGTCGCCAGCAATGACCTTTTGGCCCCAAAAGGTCTCATTGGCCAAGCCATCCATCAGGGGCAACACCGCGGCCCGACGATAGACCGCGGTCCGCCCGGAGAGGCAGGTTAGCGCGTCGCCAGCCGCGGCCAAAAAGCGAATCTCTTCCAGATAGCGAATATCCAAATAGAGATCGAAAAGCCGCTGGGCAATGGCCGTGGGTTGCAGAACATTCTGCCGCGTCGTGACTCCACCCACTTCTGGATCTTCAAAGGGCGCGATTGAGCGGGAGAGCACATCTTTTTCCCACAGCGTATCACTATCCACCAGAAAGATAATTTCGCCGTTGGCCACCTGGATGCCGTCGACGAGAGCAGCCCGTTTGCCCGGTTTGCGGGTAACGATGAGGCGCGTCGTAACCGCGCCCGTGGCGGCACAGGCTTCCTCAAATTTGCGGAACTCCTGAATACAGGCCTCATCGGAATAATCGATCACCGCGATGATTTCGTTGGGGCCATTGGCCAGCCACGAATCCAGCGCGTCGCGAAAGACCGGCGGGTCTTCGTTGTACACCGGTGTTACAATGCTGGTTGAGGTGGTGTAACCACTGGGAAGCAGCGGACTGTAGCGGGTTCCTATGATCTTGCGTACCAGCCACAATCCCCAGCGCCAGAAACCAATGATCCCAACGGGGATGAGCAACACCACCAAATTGCCCAAATTTTGCAGTTGTGTAAAAAGTTGAATTATTAACTCAAATAAGTTACTAAATTCGCTAAAAAACTGTTCTGAGGACATAAAAGATGTTTGCTCCACTGTGGTGGATAGATGCTGTACAACGGTGGATGGTGTTACGGGATGGGTGCTACAGAACGTTTGGTATCTGAATACGGATTTATTAAAATCCACCAGACCAATAATATATTGGGTATATCTACTCAGCGCTGTGTAACGTAAGTTATTTCACATTTTCTGTAGGCACGTAATGTATGTTCTAAAATTCTCTGGGTCGACGTAGCCAGCCCGGGGAAGTTCAAGCACCACAACCGAACGTCAGGATAGGATCTTAATATACCTATTTACTACGACAAATGTAAGAGGAAAATGATTACAGAATACTTACAATCACAAAAATAGCCCATTGCTTTCGCTTGGCTGTGGCACGCGCAACTCGTTGGAGTGGCTCACCTGTTGTGGACCCAGATTGGAGCAGGTGGCAGCGTGGATGCGTTCAATGTAGCCGCGATGGTGTCTATAAAACCAGATGCAATTTGCAGATCAGGTCCAACATGCTGGCTATTCTACCTGCGTTGACTTTTCAACAGATCTGCGTAAACAATTGACGTACGCAATATTACGCCATTTAGCTTAATTCTCCAATCTATTGGCAATCGGAATTGCAGTCGGGTGCCCATCTCTTCTCCGCCCCACGGGGTTGCTCTGGCCGTTCCCGTCACTGGAACACCAGGGCTGTCGTCTCTCGTCATCTCTCTCGTCTCGCTTCCCACTGCCCGGCAGACGCAGTGCAGTTGTTGCCCAATCATGCCCATTGCGCCCATTGCCAGGCCCATTCCCTCCGCTATACTTTGTGCTCACCTCGGGCTTCCTGTCTTTTGTCTTGGCTCCTCTGCCAGATCTGTACACTGGCTCATCGCTGCACAAGTGCGCCCGGCGGCGAGCCATCTTCCAAAGTGTGACAACCACTGCTGCCCACCTGGATTGGGACGTTCTACTGTTGGCGAAGAAAGGAAGGATGATGAGTTTCTTTTTGTGGACACTGTGGACATTCTTGCAAATTGCCACCGCGCCAACCGTGCCCCGGGCACTGCCTGCACATGGAACCATACCACCGGCCGCGCCGCCGATGCATGGCGCGCCCACGGTTGTTGGGGAAGAGCGGGAAGTTTGTGACGACGAGACGACCACTGCTCACGCCACGATCCTGGATCCTGCGCAAGATTGGGAACATCGGCTGGTGAACGCGGCGCAACCGGGCGACATTTTTCTGTTGCGGGCGGGGGTCTATCAGGCGCGGGCAAAGCTGCGGTTACCCGCGGGCACCGCGGAAGCCCCCATTCTCATCAAGCCCTACGCTTGTGCCACGGTTACGCTACGTGGCAGCTTGCGCCCCAACTCTCACAACACCATTGCTGGGCTACGCATCGAAGCAACGGGTATTGACGACACCAAATGGGCGATCCGGGTGGATGGCAAAAATAATGGCCCGCGCACGGCCATTACGATCCGCAACAATACCATCGTTGGTGGCTCAGTGGACGCGGTGCGGCTAGATGGCGCGGTCCGTCACGTCCTCATTCAGGGGAATCACATTGATGGGGGAGCCGCTGGCCATGATCTCTTTGTCACGGCGGCAACGCGCGCGGGAACACAGACACCACTGCGGCCCAGCGCGATCACCATCACCCAAAATTTACTGACCAAGGAACATTACAGTGCTCCGAGCGAAGATATGTTTCAGGCGCGCGCGGTTGGCACGCTCCGCTTCACCCACAATAGCTGTGCCAATGGGCATAACATGGAGCAGTGTATCGACATCAAAAGCGCGACCGTGCCACTGGTGATCGCCCACAATCTGTTGGCGGGCAATACGCTGCACCGCGCGGGCAGGGGCGAAGATGGCTCCGGCGGTTGCATGGTGATCCATGAACGCGATGGTGTGGCCGAACAACATCTGATCGAGCACAATTATTTCTATCATTGCCGCGGCACAGTGGTGCGTTTTGCCACAGATCGAGACCCAACCGAGAGCAGCGCACTCTTTCAATATAATCTGTTGATCCAACAGAAAAACCATCCCCAAGTCATTGCCATTGCTCGGGCAACCGATCTGCAATTTCGGCACAACACGGTTCTCTATGGTGTGCTGAAGCTGGGCCACAGCAGCCAAGCCCACTATCCCCATGCGTTGACCATCGAGCAGAACATCTTCTTTCAGACGCGGGTGGAGAATCATCCACCCGCGACGGGCGCGGCGTACAGTTGTGCCTACAATCTTTTTTACCAACCCACGGGTACATGGTTAAAACAATGTAGAGCCACCATTAGCCAAAATCCACGCTTTGTCAGCGCCGCCCTGAACAACTTTCACCTGCAGACGGGTAGCCCTGCGCTCACGGGGGGTGCCAATGGAACGACCATTGGCGCGCTCTCGACCGGTGCAGTGCCCATTGCGCTCGATCAATTTGTCTATCTACCTATGGTGACCAGGTGATGGCAGCCAGCAGGAATCAAGCCCATCCGCTGTACACAATGAGACAAAAGATGCAAGAGCGTTTACGCAGATTTACCGATTGACCATTGATGGCATTGCACTACAATCAAACGTACCAGGTCCAGCTGCCACTGTTAGCACACGCCAATTGCAAAGCCCAGCGACAATGTTTATTCACCGCACCGCCGTGCTATGGATGGAGCCATGTGTCGGCGCTGGCTCCTGTGAAGGTGCATCACATGCATTATTGATCGATGGTAGACTCAATTAGAGAACTTACGCCAGAGGAACGATGTCAGAATCCCCCTTTCGTCACACTGGTTTTTTCGCGCGCCTCTTAGCGATCCTGCTTGGACTGCTGGGATGTGTCGTTGGAATTCACCTGTTAACAGTGTTGTACATGCCTCTTCAAGCAGTGGCACTCCGTGTGGCCCCCAATCAAACGATCATGCCATCTGCCCAGCAGTTGGTGGCCGCCACTACCGTCGATTTCACGGAAGATGCCAAAGCAATGGGCTATCCCGACGGACGCAAAATCGTTCGGGACAGCAATGGTGATCTCTATGTCGCCTACCGCAAAAAATTTAAACTCCGCTATGTAACCGCCTATCACATTTTCGTGGCTCGATCGACCGACAATGGCCAAACGTGGTCTGTCACCAACGGTGGTATGCCCATCGAAGCCGTGGGCGACATCAATCAACGGGTACCCGCCATTGCCATCGACCGGCACAATGTTTTGCACGTGGTTTGGTATGGTGAGGATGAGGTCAACAACATCAGGCAGAGCAGCGGGCATCAGATCAAGTATGCCCGCTCCGACAATGGGGGAAAAAGTTGGTCGGCATGGCGCAACATTGCGTATGTGGCGGGCTTCCCTGGCCAGGGATTGTGGCAGGAGCACCCCGTCATTTACATTGCGCCCGGTCGCAGGACGGGCGAAGATGTGCTCTACGTGGCCTGGGAAGGGTACGATTCAACCTACCGTCACAGGGGACAGATCAAGTTCACGCGCTCAACTGATGGGGGCAATCGCTGGCAACAGTGGCGCAACATTGCCCCCTTGCCCGTCAATCACAGCCGCCCCACCATCGTCGGCACGGCACAAGGCAAACTCTATTTGTTGGCCTATGGCCGGGTACAGCAGCGGCAACAGATCATCTACAGCCAATCCAACGATTATGGCCAGTCATGGAGCCGCTGGCAAGCAATTGCCCCGGCCCACGTAGAGCAACGCCACGTCTCGGCCACCATCGACCGCGACGGCTTGCTCCATGTGGCGTGGCGCCAGCCCAATCCGTTGCGCTGGCCTTGGCAACCCCAACACACACAAATCTACCACGCGCAACACGATGGCAGAAGCTGGAGCTGGGCCACGCCGATCCACCCCAACGCCAGCACGTCACAGACATACCCAAGCATTAGCACCGATGGTAGTGGAACGCTGTGGCTGGCCTGGTCCGAAACGCCACGGGAGACGCGCCAGCCCGGTGATATGTTGCAGAACGGCACGATCTACTACAGTGTGCGGCGTGCTGGTCAATGGAGCCTGCCAACCGCAATTGCAGCCAGCCAAGCCGAGACCGATCACAATAGCTACGTCAGCCTGGCACGGCCCGTTGGCAATCTGGCCAGCGCTCACGAGAGCAGCACCGCCAACAGCCCGACAAACGACAGCAGTGCTGCCACTGGCTCCATCGATAATGGTTCCATCGATGTAGTCTGGTTGCACAGTGGCCAATTTGCCAAAACGATTCAATTTGCCCAACTACTCGCCACCGACCGCTCCCCCGCCACGAAACCACAGGCAAAGCGCACAGCGAAAATTCTTCCCGCCAAGAGCAACTGGCACTTACAGTCACCCATCTTGCTCTCCCTGGCGACGGTGACCACGGCCGCCGTGCTGGCGCAGCCCCATGTGGGTCACACCAGCATGGCAAGCATCATCGATACGTTGTGGCCCCAAACCGCCTCGCGCGAAGCACAGGCATTGATCTTTATCCTCTCGATTGCCATCTTCTACATTGCGATGAAGCTACTCGTTGCCAACCGGATGGAGCGCAAACGGGCCGCGGCAGAAGAGAGCTGATCCAGTTGCGCCAGCGGTTGCAGTCGATACCCCCACTCAACCGTCAATGCCGAGCACACGCAACAGAAACGCATATTCGAGCGCAGTCTCTTTTAGATAGTCAAATCGGCCCGAGGAGCCAGCGTGCCCGGCACCCATGTGGGTTTTGAGCAGCAGCAGATTCTGGTCTTGCTTGAGCGTGCGCAATTTGGCCACCCATTTGGCCGGCTCCCAATATTGCACCCGCGAATCATTGAGCCCCGCAGTCACCAACATGTGTGGATATTCGGTGGCAACCATGTTGTCATAGGGTGAATAGGCGCGCATGTACGCGTACTCTTCGGGAATGTTGGGGTTGCCCCACTCTTCCCACTCTATGACGGTCAACGGAATCGACGGATCAGAGATGGTGTTGATGACATCGACGAAAGGCACCCCCGCGATCACCGCCTTGAAGAGATCCGGTCGCAAATTGAGCACCGCGCCCATGAGCAGCCCGCCTGCACTGCGGCCACGGATCGCCAGTTGCGCCGGCGTGGTGTAGCCGCTATCCACCAGGTGTTGGGCACAATCCACAAAATCGGTAAAGGTGTTCATCTTGGTGCTGACCCGACCACCGAGATACCAGTGACGTCCCATTTCGCCACCGCCCCGAATGTGGGCCGTGGCATAGATCAGGCCCCGATCGAGCAAGCTGACGCGACTGGCCGAAAACGCGGGATCGCTGCAGACGCCATACGCGCCGTAGCCGTGGAGCAAGAGCGGTTGGGGGGAATCGCTGCGCGTATCTTTGTGGCGCACCAGCGAAATTGGCACTTGCGTGCCATCGCGCGCGGTGGCGTGGAGCCGTTCCGACACATAGTTCGCGGGATCGTAGCCGCCCAAAACCGGTTGCTGCTTCTTGATTTCGCGGCTGCGGTCATTCATCTGATAGTCAAAGACTGTCTCTGGCGTGATGAACGAGGTGTAGGTAAAGCGCAACTGGGTGCTCGCAAAATCGGGGTTGCGGTGACGCTGATAGCTGTAGGCTGGCTCTGGGAAGCTGACGGTGTGTTCGCTGTTGGTCGCCAACTCGATCACGCGAATCTGTGGCAGCCCCGCCGCGCGCTCGTGAATCACGAGATGATCGGCAAAAGGCTCAACACCGTTGACCCTGATTGCCGGGCGATGGGGGATCAACGTTTGCCACTGCGCTTTGCCGGGCTCACCAACCGTGGCCACCATGACACGAAAATTTTCTGCCGCCCAGTTGGTTGTAATCAACAACCTGCCCGCGCCATCTTCGCCCAGCGTGGGATGGTGCTCCACGCTATATTCCAGCCCATGCTCGCGCGGGTGAATGATTGTGGGCGGCGCGGTGGGCTGATCCGCAGGAATGTACTGCACCTCTTTGGTCGTGGTGCTCTGCATATCGAGGAAGAGATACTGTTGGTCCTTGCTTTTGTAGATCTGTAACCAGTACGATTCATCTGTCTCGTGGTGGACGAGCGGATCGGCTGTGGGTTCGCTGCCCAGCCGGTGGCGAAAGACCTTGTAAGGACGCCAGGCATCATCCTGCTTGTTGTAGAAGATTGTGTGATTGTCCGCTGCCCACTCCACGCTGTAAAAAGTGTCGGGAATGGCGTCGGGCAACAGCTCGCCCGTCGTCAGATCCTTGATGCGCAATTCAAAGCGCTCGTTGCCCACGTAGTCGACGGAAAAGGCCAGCAGTTGATGGTTCGGGCTAATGCGATAGACGCCGAGATCACAGAAATCGTGGCCCGCGGCCAGCGCGTTCTGATCGAGCAAAATCTCTTCGGGGGCATCTGCCCGGTCGGCCCGGCGACAAAAGAGGGGATATTGCTGCCCCTCCTCGGTCCGTTGATAGTAGTGATAGGGGCCCAATTTTTCCGGCACCGCCTGATCTTCCTCTTGAATGCGCCCCCGCATCTCTTGATAGAGCGTTGTCTGCAGCGCTTGCGTGGGTGCCATCACCCCATCCAGGTACGCATTTTCGGCTTCCAGATAGGCGAGCACCGCGGGGTCGTCCCGCTCTCGCAGCCAGAAATAATCATCGATTCGCACGTCGCCATGGATGTCAATCCGCTTGGATTGGGTGGACGCGGTGGGTGGTGTTAGATTGTCTTGGGTCATCACTTCCTCTTGACGTTTGGTCTGCAAAGAGCGGTTCTGTCACAAGCTGATCTGCAACAAGAATGCGTGCCGTGGGGATTGGATCGGGTCGGTCAAATTCCCAGCCGGTCTCTCTCCGCGCCCGGGAGTGTGGGCAGGGGGAAACGCAAAAAAGATCGATTGACAGCGCATGTGAACTATGTTACGTTAGCTCGGTCAGAGAGCAGCCACGCCATCGCTGTAGCCTCCTGACCTTCTCAGGCTAGTGCATCCATTATACTGCATCCACTGAAATTGAATAAGTGGCCCATGAATCGATTTCGCTATTTTCATCAACCGTTGTTGTTCCGCCTTTGTCTGGTGTGTGCGCTGTTGATCCTGTTGCTTGTTGCCTGTCGCGCCCGGCCCACAGCAGAACCGACCCCAACTGACGTCGCAGAGCTCTCTGTTGTTCTCACGGAGACATTTTCGGCCGCGGCAGATGAGACAATGCGCAATCTAGTTCAGGAGTGGGGCGGGCAGAACAATGTCAACATTACATTTGTCGATCCGGTGCCCGCAGCGAGGGTTGGTGGGGCAGTTGACGCGGCGGCAGCTGAAGAGACACCAGACTGTGGGACCGCTTGGGAGCTGCACAACTGGATGGCCAGCGGGGCGTTGGTCGAAACCACAGAGATCATTGCGGATCTACAGAGCGCGGCCGGTGGCTATCTGGAAAAGACACTCCTGCCCAGCCGCATGGCGGGCAAACAGTGGGCCGTGCCCTACACCGTAGTTAACAGTGTCTTTTTCGTCCGTGAAGATCGGCTGAAGCGCGCGGGGCTACCGCTGCCCGACACGTGGGAAGATGCGCTGATGATGGCAGAGGCGATCACGGTGCCAGATGAATTTTGGGGCTGGGGCCTGCAGATTGGCGCTTCGGGCGATACCGAGACAGCCTTTCGCACCAAGCTCTGGTCCTACGGTGGCAGCGTGTGGAATACAAATGGAGAACCAGCTCTGGATTCGCCAGCCACGCGCCAGGTGCTAGCACTGATGCAGAGGGCGTGGCTGGCGGGCAGCGTCCCGCCCGATGCACCGGAATGGAACGATGCATCGAACAACGATGCCTACATGGCCGGACAAGTGGGCATGGTGCTCAACGCGGGCAGCTTGCTCTATCGCTTGCAGACGGAAGATCCAGCGTTGCTGGCAAACACGGCGATTCTATCACCGCCAGCGGGCCCGGCGGAGCGCTTTTCGCCAGGCGATATTCGCCATTGGGTTATCTTCCGCACCCCACGGGCCGAGCGTTGCAGCGAGCTAACGCGCTGGCTCTTTGCCCCCGCACAAATCGAACAGCTCTATGCAGTGGGGCAGGGTTATTTTTTACCGGTCTATCGGGATCTCCTGGATGCACCATTTTGGCAAGCGGACCCACACCGGCAGGTAATGGCGACAGCAGCCGCCAACACCGTTGTCACCGGCTATCCCGGTGCCATTACGCCATGGGCCATGGAGGCCCGCGCCGACGCCATCATTGGTACCATGATCCGCCACGTGCTGCTCGAGGGCCAGAGCGTTGACGCAGCAATCGCCACGGCCCACGCAGCACTTCAGGAACGCTATGATCGCTGGCATCTGCAATAACTGGTTCACGCAGCGCTGTTGGCGGTCGAGAAGCGCCAACAGCGAGCCATTTTGGGGCAACTTGTGAAATGATTTGGTAGTATGGTATAGTCTTTCACGCAAGCAGATTATTCTACACATGCAATTATCCAGGTAGGATTCTACATCTGCGATCTCAACAAAAGAGGTCTCTTTTCCAGTAGATAATTCAGGTTTCCACCTATCCTCACTACACGCGAGTGATTGATCAAACAATTGCCGCTACCCCGCGATGAGGAGCAACGCAGGGTAGATAGCTCTCTTGCTGTCATAAGCTACTGTCGTAATCTACATTCATTTCCAAACGGCAGGTTCCCCGACCAGCCGTAGGCGTCCGTTATCAAACCTCACGCGGTGCGCCCTGAATTTTCTGCAACACAAACCAACCGTTCCCGCCCCAGATCGATCCTTGGGTTTCTACGGGCGACGAACGCACTCAGAGCCTATCCGTACGTTCGGTTGTGGTGCCTACACCACCTCGAGCCGTCCGTTTGGACGCAGAGAATTTACGGATAGACACTTATAGAGAAAACAGATGGACCTTGCAACTTACGGAGTGAGCATTCTCTCATGCGCACCTCCAGCGGTAGAGAACGCTGATTCCACCATTGTGCATCGTTTACATGTGTGGAACGGTTACATGTGTGCAACGTTACCATGATTTCTCGATTAGATGTGTGAAGGAAGAGCAACCATGAGTCCCGTTTATGCGCTAAAACGGATCGGGGTCTTTGTCATCATTGTATGGGTGGCAGCGACGCTCAATTTTCTCGTACCACGAATGGCTCCCGTAAATCCCATTCGCGAGCAACTGCTCCAGGCGATCAGCTTTGGCGGGGCAGCGAAAACTGACATGGAACGGGTCGTGGCGACCTATGAAGAAAAGTTTGGTTTGAACCAGCCACTGTGGCGGCAGTATATTCGCTATCTGGGGGATCTGGTGCGGTTTGACTTTGGGGTTTCGATTGCCAACTTTCCCAGCAAGGCAATTGATATTATTCTGCGCGCGTTGCCCTGGACCATCGGCCTGCTGCTCTCGTCCACGCTGTTGGCCTTCATCATTGGCACCCTGTTGGGGGCATTGATCGCCTGGCCCAAATCCCCACAATTGCTCCACATTATCGCCGCGCCTTTGCTCACCTTGTCTGCCATTCCCTTCTATCTGCTGGCACTGATCCTCGTCTACTTTCTTGCCTTCAGCTTTCGGATCTTTCCCCTCAGTGGTGGCTATTCGCTTGGTGTGGTGCCCAACCTCAGCTTTGCATTTCTGCGCGATGTCGCCTATCACTCGATGTTGCCCGCGCTCTCTATCGTTCTGGCATCGTTGGGCAGCTGGGCCATTGGCATGCGCGGGATGATGATTTCGGGCTTGGAAGAAGATTACATTACCTTTGCCGAAGCCAAAGGGCTGCCCGATCGAGAGATTTTTCTGCGCTACGCACTGCGCAATGCACTGCTGCCCCAGGCCACTTCGCTGGCCCTGTCGCTTGGCTACATTGTCTCCGGCGCGGTTCTGGTCGAGGTGGTCTTTGGCTATCCGGGCATCGGTACCGTGCTCTACCGGGCGATCCACACCTTTGATTATTTCGTCATCTATGGTGTTGTCATCATGCTCATTCTTTCCATTGGGTTTGCCATGTTGATCATGGATCTGATCTACCCACTGCTCGACCCGCGCATCACCTATCAGAAACATTAGACGTCATTATCCTGTTTGCCGCGTGCGGCAAACGCCGCCTACTACAATTCTGGCCACGAACGCAATCACATATTAACCGAGCAACTATCATGAAGCGTACTCTCGCAACCCTGGCGCAGCTGCGTCGCTATCCACTCTTGTGGATTGGGCTCATCTTTATTCTGCTGGTGGTACTCATTGGCCCGGTGGCCGCGCTCTTTGTCGATGAAGATGGGGCCAAAGTCGGCGCGGCCATGCCCGATCTACCCCCTTCGTTTGTCGATGCCGAAAGCGATTATCTGTTGGGCACCGATACGGTGGGGCGCGAAATTCTGGCCGTGATCGTCATCGGCACACCGCTCACCCTGCGGATTGGTCTGATTGCCGGCAGCATTGGGTTGGGTCTGGGCACCATCTTTGGCTTTCTGGCTGGCTACTTTGGCGGTTGGGTCGACGCCCTGATCAAGGGGGCGGCAGATGTGCTGTTGACCGTGCCCGGGCTGCTCTTTCTGGTGGTCATTGCGACGACGCTGCGCGGCGCGGTTAGCGTCAACATGATGGCACTAGTGGTTGCTTCGCTGGCATGGATGTGGCCGACCCGCACGATCCGTTCACAGGTGCTAACCCTGCGCGAACGCCAATTTGTCATGGTGGCTCGCCTATCGGGCATGAACAACATGGAGATCATCTTCCGCGAGCTGTTGCCCAATCTGCTGCCCTATTTGGCGGCCAGCTTTGTCAGCGCGGTTGGCTCGGCCATCCTGGCGACCATCGGCCTGGAAGCGTTGGGATTGGGCCCACAGAACGAGCCAACGCTGGGTATGACGATCTACTGGGCGCTCTACTACACCTCGATTCTGCGGGGGCTTTGGTGGTGGTGGGCACCGCCGATCATCGTCATTATCCTCACATTCATCGGTCTATTTTTGATCTCAATGGGGCTCGATCAGGTTGCCAACCCCCGATTGCGCCGCGCTGGCTAAAGCGCGCAGCTGGAGCGGCACGGCCACAAACCGAGCATGCAAAGTGCAGCAAGCAAATCACACAGTGTTGGAGGAAAAACTTTGGCTCCCGTCTTGAGTGTCCGGGATTTACGAGTCTACTATCACACGGCGCGCGGTCCCGTGAAGGCGGTCGATGGCGTCAGTTTTGATCTCGAGCCCAGGCGCCGACTGGGGCTGGTTGGCGAATCTGGCTCGGGAAAATCGACCATGGCCCTGGCGCTCATGCGCATGATCAAAGAACCGGGCCAGATTGAAGGGGGGGAGATCCTGCTCGATGATCAGGACGTGACTCGCCTCTCGCCGACACAGATGCGTCAGGTGCGGCTGAATCAGATCGCGATGATCCCGCAGGGCGCGATGAATTCGCTCAATCCGGTCACGCGCATTCGCCGTCAGATTATTGACGGTCTGCGGGCGCACAATACGGCGCTCACCAAACGCGAACTCCAGCTGCGCGTCGACGAAGTACTCGAATGGGTGGATCTGGATCGCAGCGTGGCCAACATGTATCCCCACGAACTGAGCGGTGGCATGAAGCAGCGGGTCTGTATCGCCATTGCCATTTCACTGCGCCCCAAGGTGATCATCGCCGATGAGCCAACGAGTGCGCTTGATGTCGTGGTGCAACGTCAGGTGATGGAGACGATAAGCCAAGTACAAGAAGAGTTGGGCGCAGCGGTCATTCTCATCGGCCACGACATGGGCTTGATGGTACAGTTTGTCGATGATCTGGCCGTAATGTACGCGGGGAAAATCGCTGAAATTGGCGCGATTCGCCATCTCTTTCGCGAGCCGCAACATCCCTACACTCAACTGTTGATCAGCAGTTTGCCAACGCTGGACGACAAGGGCAAGTTGGAAGGGATTCCCGGCATTGCCCCCTCCCTGCTCAACGCGCCAAATGGCTGTCATTTTCACCCGCGCTGTCCACGGGTGATGGATATCTGTCAGCAAGCGTCTCCGGCACTGCTCCCCGCCGCGGATCAACGAAAGGTGGCTTGTCACCTTTACACACCGGTAGAGATGCCTGGCTAGCAAGCAACCGGGGCGGGAAACTCAGATCACCAGCAGCCAGATAGTCAATAGTGGGAACGGAAGATGAGTGCATTTTTAGAGCTACGCAATGTAACCAAAGTCTTTGGCGGCGGCCTCTTTCGCAAACAGCAAACCGTTGCGCTCGACAATTTTTCGCTGACGGTTGATATTGAACAGCCGACGGTGAAAGCCGTGGCCGGGGAAAGTGGCAGTGGCAAGAGCACCCTGGGGCTGATCCTCATGGGTTTTCTTGCTCCCACCAGCGGCCAGGTGCTCTATCGTGGTCGCGATCTCCAGACCCTCAACCGCGCCGAGATGTTACAATTTCGCAATGAAGTCCAGGCGATCTTTCAGGATCCCTTTGCCGTCTACAACCCATTCTATCCAGTTGACCACGTGCTGGAAGTACCGATCCAAAAGTTCAAACTGGCCGACGGTGATGCCGCCGCGCGCCGGCTCATGCAAGAGTCGCTCGAACAGGTTGGCCTGCGCCCAGAAGAGACGCTGGGCCGCTTTCCCCATCAACTGAGTGGCGGGCAACGTCAGCGGATCATGGTGGCACGGGCATTGCTCATGAAGCCGAAGCTCATCATCGCCGATGAGCCGGTTTCCATGGTCGATGCTTCGCTACGGGCCACGATTCTCGAAAGTTTGCGGGCGCTCAATCGTGATCTCGGAATCTCCATCCTCTACATCACCCATGATTTGACCACAGCCTATCACGTCAGCCACGACATTTTGGTGCTCTACCGCGGCACGGTGGCCGAAGCGGGCGACGTGGATCTGGTCATCAAAGACCCACAACATCCCTACACGCAGTTGCTGGTCAACTCGATCCCCTGGCCCGATCTCAATCGCCAATGGGGCGCACAGGCGATTGCCAAAGAACCCCAGGCAGAGGCGGCGAATGGCCATGCCGTTGGCAAAAAAGAGAGGGGTTGTAAATTCATTGCCCGTTGCCCACACGCCATGCCACACTGTGCCGAAGAGCATCCCCCGTTTTACCAGCTAAACCCCGAGCGAGTGGCAGCTTGTTACCTCTATCAGGAACAGCCCGTTGCGGAAGCGTAGACAGTCACCGGTTGCGCGTTCAACGCTGCGTCACCTTGTCCTACTTGATTTCTTGTCCTACTTGATTTCTTGCCCTACTTGATTTCTTGCCCTACTAATAGAGAAAGCAAATAGACCTCGCACCTTGCGGAGTGCGCATTCTCTACTGCGCACCTCCAGCGTTAGAGAACGCTGACTCCACGATTGTGCGACTTTTACATGATTTCTCTATAAGTAGTACAGTTCCATCGTCAACAATTTATCTACGGAGGAATCTCATGCACAATGTTCGATTCGGTCTTCGATCGTCAAGTCGTCTGATCGTAATTTGGTTGGTTCTGGTACTTTTATTAACAGCCTGTGCTGCGCCAGCGGAACCAGCCGCTGATCCCGGAGGCGAAGCAGACACTGCAGAAAGCAGTGACGCGGGTGGCGAAGCAGCCGCCGCGAGTGAAGGTGCAGAGGTGGCAGACATGGCAGATGTCCCCCGCGACCGCACGCTGATCATCATGGCCGGGGGGCCAAACCAGTACGCGTTGTGGAACAATCACAACCCCTACATTCCCGGTTCCAACAATGGTTTTCACACGGGTACCCTTCCCGCCATGTTTGAACCGCTTATCATGTTCAATGTTTTGACGGGTGAATATGAAAATTGGTTGTTGGAAGATTGGAGCTACAACGAAACGTTCGACGAGATGACGCTCAAGATCCGCGAAGGGATCCGCTGGAATGATGGCGAAGCGTTGGATGCCGATGATGTGGTCTTCACCTTTAACATGGTGCGCGATAATGCGGATGCCATGGTTCATCTCGCCGACTTGCCCGCGTTCCTCGAAGAAGCCGTCAAGGTGGATGATCTCACCGTCACCTTGACATTGCAGAAACCCAATCCTGCCTTCTGGGCCACGACCCTCACCACCAATCACGGGATTCACGTCTTGCCCGAACACATCTGGGCCGACCAGAATCCGCTCGAGTTTACCTTCTTTGATCTAGAAGCGGGTCTCCCCGTTGGCACCGGTCCTTATAAACTTGTTGCCGCTTCCCCACAACAGAAGGTCTACGATCTGCGCGAGGATTGGTGGGCCGCGGAAACTGGTTTCAAGACGATGCCCAAAGTTGAACGCATCATCTATCTGCCCTCGCAGGATGAGAGCCAAGCTGCACAACTCATGATCACCAATCAGTTGGACATGGGGCCGATCATGCAGGTCTCCACCCTCAAGAGCGTGCTCGCCCAAAATCCCGACGTCGTCACCTACACTGGCCAGGAATCGCCCTATGGCTACCTCGACTGGTGCCCGATTGATCTCAACGTCAACGTCAGCGAAGCGCCCTATGATAACGTCGACATTCGCTGGGCCATTAGCCATGCGCTCGATCGAGAGAAGTTGGTTGCATTGGCAGAATCCGGCGCGGGCGTGCCCGCGCTGCATCAGTTCACCCCCTATGGCTGGTTCGAGCCCTTTGATGAGGCCCTGCAAGAGATCTTTGCTGAATATGGTTATGGCGTGGGTGCCAATCTGGAGAAGAGCGCAGAATTGATGGAAGCCAATGGCTACACACTCAATGCCGAGGAACTCTGGGCCAACGCGGATGGCGAAACCTTTGCCATGAACATCTACATCCCCGATTGGCTCAAAGCGTATGGCCCGCCACTCACCCAACAGCTGCGCGATGCTGGCTTCGATGCCACCTTTGACACATCGCCCGGACTCGGTAGCTCGGTACAGACTGGTGAACAGTTGGCATCCTTTGGCTGCAAAGGTCCCAGCGGTGTGTTGGGCATGGATCCCTACTTCATGCTCTCGATTTACACGGCACAGTACTTCCGACCAACCGGCGAACCGGCCCCCATCTGGTGGGCGACTTCGCGCTGGCAAAATGCCGAGTACGATGCGTTGGTTGAGCAGATCGCACCGCTGGAAGCGACCGATCCAGAGACAATGGAACTCTTCAAGCAAGCAATGGATATCTGGGTGAGCGAAATGCCCGATATTTACGTGGGCCAATTGATCATCCGCTATCCGATGTCAACGCAACACTGGACCGGCTGGCCATCTGCCGAAGATCCCTATGGCTTCCCCCACTCGTGGCAGTGGGAGCTGCTCAAAACCTTCATCAACCTGGAGCCAGCTAATTAAAATGGGCTCTGTTTGAAAACAGAGGTTCCGGCAAGTGGGAAACCTACTGTTTTCAAGCCAACCGCACTCAAAAATGGGCTCTGTTTGAAAACAGAGGTTCCGGCAAGAGGGAAACCTACTGTTTTCAAGCCAACCGCACTGTAAAGTGGGCTCTGTTTGAAAACAGTAGTTCCGGCAAGAGGGAAACCTACCGTTTTCAAGCCAACCGCACTGTAAAGTGGGCTCTGTTTGAAAACAGAGGTTCCGGCAAGTGGGAAACCTACCGTTTTCAAGCCAACCGCACTCAAAAATGGGCTCTGTTTGAAAAGAGTAGTTCCGGCAAGTGGGAAACCTACTGTTTTCAAGCCAACCGCACTCTAAAATGGGCTCTGTTTGAAAACAGTAGTTCCGGCAAGTGGGAAACCTACTGTTTTCAAGCCAACCGCACCCGAAAATGGGCTCTGTTTGAAAACAGTAGTTCCGGCAAGTGGGAAACCTACCGTTTTCAAGCCAACCGCACTGTAGCAGACGCAAGCACTCCGCTGCACATTCATGGTAGATAGCCTCCGGGCGTGCATGGCCGGTTCATTGGCCATGCACGCCCGGAGGTTTCCCAGTTGTATGCCGTGCGCTTGCGCTATTTCGCAACAATCTCCAGCTCACTGCGCTCGCTTTGGAAGGCCCGGTTCAGTCCAGAGAGCAACGCTTTGACCGAGGCCAGATCAATATTGGTATCGCGGCCGGCACCAAAGAAGAGCGCGCCCGATGGCGTGCGGATCTGGATGTAGGCCATTGCCTCGGCTTCGGATCCATAGCCCAACGAGTGTTCGGCATAGGTGACCAGATCAAATTCAGGCACCAACTCCTCGCGCAGTGCCAGCATAAAGGCATCGATCGGGCCATTGCCCGTTGCCGTCACCTCGTGTACCGCCCCATCCACCGCCAGCCTGGCAATACAGGTGACGGCCTGCTCCTGCCCCTGTTGCAGATCGGTCTCCGTGCGAAATGCTTCCAGCTTAAAGGGCTGCTGGTTCTGTAGATAGGTTTGGACAAAAGTCTGGTGCAGCTCGGCGGGATTTAGCTCTTCGCCCTGGGCATCGGCCAGATCGTTGATAATTTTGCCAAACTCGATCTGCATGCTCTTGGGCATGTCGATCCCATACTCGCTCTCCAGCACATAAGCAACGCCCCCCTTGCCCGACTGTGCATTGATGCGGATGATCGCCTCGTAGCTGCGCCCCACATCTTTGGGATCAATCGGCAGATAAGGTACTTCCCAAAACGCGCCGGGCAGCGGATCCTGTGCGTTCATGCCCTTGTTGATCGCGTCTTGATGTGAGCCCGAAAACGCGGTAAAGACCAGATCCCCGGCGTAGGGATGACGTTCATGCACCTTCATGCGCGTGCACCGTTCATAGATCGTGCGCACCCGATTGATGTCGCTAAAGTTTAGCTGTGGATCGACACCCTGCGTATACAGGTTCATGGCCACCGTGATGATATCGACATTGCCTGTCCGTTCACCGTTGCCAAAGAGCGTGCCCTCCACCCGATCTGCACCGCCCAACAGCCCCATCTCGGTTGCGGCGACACCGGTACCCCGATCGTTGTGCGTGTGCAGGCTAACAATGACACGCTGCCGATCGCGCAGATTGCGGCAGAACCACTCGATCTGATCAGCATGTACATTGGCCGTGGCGACCTCGACGGTAACGGGCAAATTCAGAATAATCTTGTTATCGAGCGTTGGCTGCCAGACATCGATCACCGCCTCGCAGATCGCCAGCGAAAAATCCAGTTCTGTGGATGAGAAACTTTCGGGCGAATATTGTAGCTGAATCTCGGTCTCGGGAATGGTGGGCACCAGCTCCTTGATCAGCTCCACCCCTTTGACCGCAATATCAATGACCTCTTGCTTGGTTGCACCAAAGACAACCCGCCGCTGCAGTTCCGAGGTTGAGTTGTAGATGTGGACAATTGCCCGTTTTACCCCTTGCAGCGACGCAAATGTGCGGCGGATGAGATGAGCGCGCGCCTGCACCAGCACCTGTACCGTAACATCATCGGGAATCAGGTTTTCATCGACCAAGCGACGTAGAAAGTCAAATTCGATCTGTGAGGCCGCGGGAAATCCCACTTCGATCTCCTTGAAGCCCAGCTCCACCAGCAGCTGGAACATCTCCACCTTCTGCTCGACGCTCATGGGGATGGCCAGTGCCTGATTGCCATCGCGCAGATCAACACTGCACCAGATCGGCGCCCGATCGATGGTGCGGGTTGGCCACTGTCGATCCGGCAGATCGATCTGGGGAAAAGGCCGATATTTGGTCACTTCCCCGCGCTGCATGCCCATGCGCCTTTCAGAGCGCCACCTGGACCGGCGCTGGTTGTCGTTCTGTTTCACGCCACTATTTACGTTGCTCATTCTTACCTTCTCTCTCTCTGCTCTTGTCTTTGGTTTTGGTCTCACGATTAATTGGTACGATTAATTGGCACGATTAGTTGGCACGATCTGTTGATGTAACTGCAATTGGTGACGACAGTGCCCAAAATTTTGGCACAAAAAAAGGGCCTCCCGCTTAGGAGGCCCCTCACTCACAACCCAAAAGTCATCGTTGGTTGCCAGTCATTGCTGTCGCTGCTCAGCACCTACCCAAGCCGAAATGCCCCCTCGAAAGGAGGAGGCTAAGCAGACTAAGTAAGTTGGACAGCACCGTGTTCACAACGGCGATGATGGCGTGGTTCGTGCTCATATTGCTACCGGTAAATTTCTGTCTCGACTCTGTCTCGGCTCTGTATCGACTACACTCGCAACGATGTTCAAATCTCATTCTGCCATAACCATAGCATAGGATTACGCTTTTGCCAACCCTTAATTTTTGAAATTGATCAATGGAAGAGCAGCCAACGGGCAAGATTCGTGCTCGGCTAGCTATCATGCGGTTGGCTTGAAAACGGTAGGTTTCCATCTTGCCGGAACCACTGTTTTCAAACAGAGCCCATTTTAATCAAGGAAACAAATAGATAACAGATACGTGATTTTGTCATCGCCGAACGGCGCAATGAAGAGCCATGCAGAGCGTGGACAAATGGCATCTTTTCCAACTATGCTAAATCATGAAAAAATAGTTCCCCAATTCCAAGGGTGGCAAGAGCGGCTCTGGCTGCTAATTGCTCTGAGCACGCCGCTCTTTGTCAATCTGTGGGTGGAGCAGCAGTTCGAGGCATCGAAGCTATGGCTGCTGCGCACACTGATCTGGCTGCTTGCTGCTTTGTGGCTCAACAGCTGGGCAGCTGGGCAACGGATAAAATTTCCCCCGTCACCGATTCGCAACTCCCTCAGCGCGCTTGTTCTCATTCTCGGGCTATCAACCATCCTCAGCACCAATCCATCGATTGCTTTCTTTGGCACACTTGACCGTGCAAATGGCCTCCTGACCCAGATAAGCTATCTATTGCTCTTTCTCTGTGTGGCAACGCGGATCGACTCTTTGCAGAGCGCACGGCTGTTGCACGCCATTATTTTGACGGCCGTACCAATTGGCGTGCTCGGCATCGCTCAACTGGCCGGATGGCACCTCCTGCCCATTGCCACCGACGCGCGCAGCGCGCTCGTCACAACGCTCGGTCGTGCCAACTTTACCGGCGCGTATCTCGCTTTGCTGCTGCCGCTTACATTGGCCGCGCTCTTGGTATGCCGAGGGTGGTGGCCGCGCGTTGGCTACACGCTGCTCATCGCACTCGAACTGGTCATCATCATCCTGACAGAGGCACGAGCCGCCTGGATCGCGGCATTTGTCGGTGCGGGCATCTTTTTGTGGCTACAGCTTGCGCCACGCTGGTCATTGCGTGCCCGGTGGCTCTCTGCCCTGGGCGGGCTCGTGGGACTTGCCGGCTTGTTGTTCCTCATGTTGCAGCGCGGCATCAGCAACGGCGGATCGATTGCCGCGCGTTGGACAATCTGGCAAACCGCGTTGGGGCTGTTGTGGCCGCGGCTCTGGCTCGGCTATGGTGCCGATACCCTAGAGTTGCACTTTCCCGCGGTCTACCCGCCACAGCTTGTCTACTATCAAGGTCGTGGTGTTGTTGTCGATCGCGCCCACAATTGGCTGCTCGACTGGTCGCTCAATTATGGGGTGGTGGCAACAGTTCTTTTGATGGCGCTGCTCTTTTTCGTGCTGCAACAAGGCTGGCAACAGATCACCACGTCGCGGGCTGACACGCTGCGTCCTTTGCCCGGAGAATCGCTCGATAGTCGCTGGTTGGGGGGCTGCATGGCGGCCATTTGTGCCCAGCTCGTTGGCAATCTGTTTCTGTTCGAGGTTGCGTCAACAGCAGTCGTTTTCTGGCTGCTAATGGCCATTCTCACCGCGGTGGCACACCCACGCGCGGCCGAAACAGCTGGACGGTCATTGCCGATCTGGGTCAATAAGATCGGTGTGGTGGTGACGCTCTGTATCCTGAGCTGGGCTCTTTGGCACGGCAACGTGCGGCCGCTGCTGGCAGATCTGTACAACTGGCGGGGTACGCAGAGGTTGAGTCAGGGGGAGATCGGCGACGCGCTGATGAATTACGCAACGGCTGTCCACTACCAGCCCAAACGCGCGGCCTATCATGTTGCCACGGCACTAACTGCTGCCCAGCTAGACCGTTTGCATCAGGCGCGAGAATCGATGAGGAGGGCAATCGAGCTACGCCCAACCGATCCCGTGCTCTACAGCCACCTCGCGGCCATTTACGCACGCGCGGCACCCGGCTCTCCACAAGCGCTGGCGAAAAGCTACCAGGCCCATGAGCAAGCGATCCGTCTTGCGCCGACAATCGCGCTGAGCTATCAGCAATACGCCGACGTTGCCCTGCGCTTTGGTGATGCAGAACGAGCACTGCTGCTGGCCCAACAAGCAATCGATCTCGATGCAACCGATGGTTTCGCGTTCGGGATCCTCGGTTGGGCGCACTTGCAATCTGGCAATCTGGATGCAGCGCTGGCTGCGTTCCAGCAGGCAGTTAAATGGCAGCCGGAGTCGGCCGATTTCTACCTTGGCCTTGCCACCACCCACGCGCTGCAGGGCAATCTCGCTGCCGCGCGTGAATTTTTGCAGCAGAGCTTACGGCTCGATCCCACCTATGCACCCGCCTTGACATTAGAGCTACAATTACAAGAGTAACATACTTTTTCACGCGCTCTCCTGCAGCACCCGCTGCTGCGACGCGAGTGTTTGAGACTCTACTGGTTTAGACTCTGCTGGTTGAGACGCTGCTGGTTGAGACACTGCTGTTCAAGACGCTACTGGTTGAGACGCCAGTCAAAGGGGGGAAAATGAAACAGAGACGCTACCTCGTGCAAACGATTGTGGTTGCTGTGGCACTGCTGTTGCTTGGCGGGCTGGGTGCCTACTGGCCGCGTTGGGTTGGGGCCGCGCCGCCAATTGCTAATTTTACGCCCAGTACCACGATCGGCGACGGCATTACCTATCAAGGCTATCTGACCGGTGCCGATGGCGCACCGCTCAGTGGCGCGTTTACCATGCAGTTCGAGATTTACAATGCAGAGCAAGCTGGCGACCTGCTTTGGGATAGTGGTGACAGGGCAATTCTCGTGAACGATGGTCTCTTTGCAGCGCGCCTGGAGATCACGGCCGATATTTTCAATGGCGAAGAGCTCTGGATTGCACAAACCATCAACGGCGAGTTGCTGACGCCACGGCAAGAGATTCTGCCCACGCCCCTGGCGCACACGTTGCGTCCGGGCGCGATCATCAAAGGGACGGCCAATGCCATTCCCAATAACTATCTACTCGATGTGCAGATGAATAACGACGAATTCGCGTTTAACCGTGGCGCAATCTTTGGCCGCAGCACGACGGGGAACGCCATCCAGGGGCTTGCCGACAATGGACGCGCCATCTATGGCCAGACGCAGGATGGCTATGCTGTCTATGGATTTGATGGCGGGAGCGAAGACAACCGCGGCTATGCCGGCTACTTCTACAGCACCAATGGCATTGGCGTCTATGGCTACAGCAACGCGGACCGATCACACCCCAACATCTACGCGCCGGCCGTCTACGGCCAGAGCAATCGAGGTGTCGGTGTTTATGGCCGCGGGGATACCTCGGACAGCTATAGTTTCTATAACGAAGGCGGCTATTTCGAAGGCGGCAAAGGGCTGTACGCGCGCGGCACCGACGCGGCGAGTGAACAGGGCTATGGCGCGCGTATCTACAGCAACAACTACCGCGGCATCTATGTACAAGGGAGAACGCCACACTTTGATGCCTACTTTGGCGGCGCGGCCGGGATCAACACCAATGGCATTGTTGATCGTTCGGCCAGTAGCCGCGCGCTCGTTGTGAATTTGGGCGACACCACCATTGAGCCGGGAGACTTGGTTGCCATGGTCGGCGTTACCACGTCACCCGAGAGCGATCAGCCCATGCTAGGGGTTGCCCAGGTCGATGCGAGTAACCACGGGGGGGTGATTGGCGTTGCAATCGAAGCGATGGCAGCAGCAAAATTTGCATTGGACGACGCGCAAGAACGGCTCGATTTTTCGCCAACAACGGATCCGATTGTGCCCCAGAGCTATCTCGTGATTATTACCGAAGGGCTCGCTCCTGCTGTCAATTTGCGCACTTTGGGGCGTGCAGCCACCTGGGAGATTGGTGATCGGGTTGCTGTTTCGACCACTGGCGAGATGGAGCGCCTGAACCGTGAAATTGATGGGCATCGGATTGATAAGGATGGCATCGCCCCAATTGCCATTGGCAAGGTGGCCGGCCCAATCGATGCGAACAGCGGCACGGTGCCACTCTTTATCAACATTGATTAGGAGAAAGCAAATGATCAAGCGCAAATGGTTGCTTGTTATGTTTATGCTGCTCTTGATGCCTGTTGGCGGGGTGGGCGCACAATCATCCGCAACTTACAGGACGGAGCGGGCGACAACAGCGAGTGGGGGCTTGGCTAGCTCCACCAGCTATTCGGTTGTGTCGGCCATTGGAGAGCCCGCCACAACGGTTGCCAGCAGCGCAAGCTACAAAGTCGCGGGCGGCGTCTTGCGATTACCGCAGCAAACATTGCCAGCGGAGCACGAGCTGTGGCTCCCCATCATCGTGAGGTGAGGTGAGGTGAGGTGAATTAACTACCACACGATAACCCAAATTTTCTTGGATTGCAATCATCGGTCGGGCTCAGGGACTTCCCTATAGATTCACAAAGGAGTGCATCGCACAGGTAAGACGTTCAGGGGCAAAGCCACTCGCTTGCACCTGTGCAACGCACTCCGCACATAAATCGTGGACAATCATTTAAAGGGTCCGCGGCGAATAACTTATCAAATTTCTGCGATTTCCCAGTGTAATTTACAAGAAATCGTATCGTTTATTTATCCGCGGACCCTTAGTCCCCGGGCTAGCAGAGTACGCAGGCTGCAGCCCGCTTGAGCGGGCGCTGTTCTCTAGCACCGTCCATTCATGGCGGTGCGGATCCCGAATACACACAGACTTAATTTACGCGGCATTGAGCGCACTGTAACATAAATCTGACGCTTTTCACCCCCTCTCCAGGTAAGTGGGATCAAAAAAACGCACGGGAGAATTCCCCGTGCGTCTGTAATTCTTGCGTGCTGTGCCCGCGTCTGCTAGATCAGCGGGGAGCTGCGCTGCACGAACTGGAAGGGGATCTGCCACGGATCGCGCAGGAAGAGCAGCTTGTCGCCACGGGGAGTGGTAGAGATCTCGTCGGCGGTGGCGCCAGCCGCGACCAGCCGTTCCCGCTCCGCCTCAATATCATCGGTGGCAAAGGCAGCGTGATAGTTGAAGGGGCTCATGTTGGCATAGTCGGGCATCTCGGCGGCAGGGTTGTTGTACAGCTCGATCATACTCCCGGCGTCGTCGGCAATAAAGTGCATGTAGGGCGATTCATTGCTCGCCATGACGATGCGCATGCCCAAGTGCTCGGCATACCATTTGGACATTGCGGCCGGCTCGGGCACATTGATGGCGACATGTTCAAGTTTCATGGGTAGAACTCCTTGCTATTTCTAAATGGTAATCTTTTTAATACGCTACGCTGGTACGGTTGGCAAGCCCTTGCCTTGCAAGGGAAGTCCCCACCGGTGAACCATCCGCAGCTCATCATTCCGACTGTTCAGTCGGCGGCTAATTCAGTTGACACAGCAATCGGCCGTTTGAAAATTGACCCCACTGGTGATGTACGCACGACCGCGTCGTGTAGATCCTGGATCTCTGCTGCGGTGGCATTTGGAGCCTTGAGCCGAACTTTGGCGCGCACGCTGGAATAGCCCGGCCACGTCTCATCGGGATCGTGCAGCCCAAAGAACCCATTGAGATCCAGATCGCCTTCCAATTCAATCTGAATATCTTCCAGCTCTATCCCGCGTAGGCCCGCGTTCATGGCATAGCCCGTGGTCAGGCAACAACCATATGCCCCCAACACCATCTCAACCATATTGGGACCAGTGTCAGAGCCGCCCAAAGCATCGGGCTCATCCATGGTAACCGTAAAATCCCGAATTTGTGCCTGGCTTCGAAACCCGCCGAGCCAATTGGTCGTTGCTTTCCAGACCGTTTGCCCCGCTTCGGGCGCTCCTTTGACGTGCTCTATTAGTCCGGTCAGTTTCTCTTGATCGAATCCAATTCCACTTGATTTGGTAACTACCTCTGTCATGATCTCCTTGTGCCCCCTGGTTGATATGTGATTTCAAACAACAATATGTACAAAGTACAAACTCGGTCCCGTTGACGTTCGGGGAAAAGCGCCAAGCAGCCGGGTTTACCCCCGCGAATTTGCAATGTCAACTTGGTGGAGCAATTCAGCACGCGGCCGGCGCAACTGAGCAGTGCCTATTGGACCACCGCGCCCGCGGCCACTGCATTCTGCACCTGTTGCAACGCATGGTCATAGACCGAAAAGTGCTCGCCCTCTTGTTCTTCGGGGTCAACGTACTTCATCCACATGGCTTGCTCGGGTTTATCCCCCGCCAAGACGCGACGACTCACCCGCAGATCACTCACGGGATCGTGCCACTTCACTTCCCCCTCTTGCAACAGGATGTATTCACCGGCATATTTGTCGACCAACGCCTGCTGGTTGTCGAGATAGTGGAGCGCCTGCTCGGCCGTGGTACGCCGCCAGCTAACGTTGATCGCGGTGGGATCGGTCTGAACGGAATAGAAGTGACCAACGGGTGCCGTTACTTCGCTTTCAAAATCGATCTCGTCGAGATTGACAGTGCCAAAGCCCCCTTCGGCTGCCACCAAGAGCGAATTGCGGTCACGCACAAAAGGTTGCGTGAGCCAGTCACTCTGTGGATCGTGCCCCATCAGGTGCGCGGCACAGGCGTCGGTGGCAATGGTGTGGTTGCCGGCGATCAGTGTGTTGCAGACGCGGCCGGGCCCATCGCCACGGCCACGGCCCCACTCCATCCCCGCCTGGCCAATCAATCCATCGACAATGCAGAGTGCAGGATCAAAGATGCGCCCCAAATCGGCCAACATATAGGGCATGCGCACCAGGTGGTGATAGTAGGTGCGGGTCTTGCCATCTGGCTCGCCAACCATGAGCCCAAAGAGATTTTTGAGCGACAGGGTGACGCCCATGAACGCATGGTTCTTGAGCTTGGCAACGGAGATAAATTCATCCACATCGACCGCGCCCTCGGGCAACACATACTCCTTGAACATCTGCCCACCACCAGGTACGCTCACAGTCTTGTGGGGCGGCTCAATGCCATTGATATATTCAACACCAAACTCCTTGAAGATATCGGCGAAGGTAACGGTCTGCTCCAGCGTCGTGCCTTCGTGATACATCGTGTAGAAGCTGACATCGGGCGCAACGAGCTCGGCGTCGGTCTTCTCGCGCAGCAGACGCAAAAAGGCGCGGGCGGTCTTGTGGGTGACGAGCTGCTGCAGTTGGCCCTCAAAGTAGATCCGATTCTTGATCTCTTTGTCATGGTTAAATTTGATACCAATCCGTTTGGCCTTGCGCAGCCGCTCCCACGTCTCGGTTAGTGGTTCCGTGGCGCGCTTCAGCGCTTCGTAGACACCCTCTTCGCTGCTGCGATAGTGACAGTTCACCGCACGCACCTTGTACGGGGAAGAAGTAGAAGATTTCACAGGTAACTCCTTTGAAAAGAATCGATCCGCAAGTGCCGTGCGCACATTGGTCAGGGTCAGTCGATATAAATCAATAGTCAATACAAATCAATATCGATCGATGGTGGGCACGTCGCGGGGGAATTGCGAACAGATGATCAGGCAATGTTGCACAGATGACTTTATGATAGCCGATTTGGCAATCGGTAGCAAACAGTTTTTGTGGGCAAAACGGATTGAGCGCCCGCCAAAATTAGCCTAGTCCAGATGACAAGGATCGTTCTCGCAACGATTGCCTGCGCAACGCTCGGCAAACCCCACGCATGGATGGGATCTTTCTTTTTGCATTGGCGTGGCCGCGGGTACAATCAGTGAATACGATTTGATCCAATGCTTGACGTGTTGATCCAATGCTTGACGTGTTGATCCAATGCTTGACGTGCGGAAGCCAGATAGAGTGAAGCTTATGTCACCAAGAGCCAAACAGGTAGTGCCTGCGCAACAAGAAGCCAACGATTTGCAATCCGGCCAACCAAAGCCCGCGGCCAGCACC
The DNA here is from genome assembly GCA_965228585.1 of Caldilineaceae bacterium. Classification (GTDB taxonomy): domain Bacteria; phylum Chloroflexota; class Anaerolineae; order Caldilineales; family Caldilineaceae; genus JAHBVH01. Next base: position 106,348 of record CBDDHX010000001.1, on the reverse strand, counting down.
GCCCCGCGACGACGCTGGCCGCGGCTGTTGGTGAACCGCCGGCTGTGGGCCGTGGTGATTCTGCTGGTGGGTCTGTGGCTCATCTTCTTTTTTGGCACGCGCACAATGAGCGCCTATCGCGAATTTACCTATGCCCGCGAGCAAGGGCTGCTCAACGGCACGGCCACCGTCGAGGCCATTCAACCCTGGATGACCATCCGTTACATTGCAGTGGCCTACGCGGTGCCGGAAGAGTACATCTATGCCAAGCTGAAAATTCCATTCAACCGGCGCTCGGCCCGCGAGCCGCTGGGCCACCTGGCTCGCCAACAACAAGAGCAGCGTGCACGCCCCGCGCCCGCGGAACCGCCCCCCGATCCAGACGCCGCGGTCGATGCCCTGCTCGCGGAGGTGCGCGCGATCATCCTCGCCTATCGGGAAAATCCGGTGGCATGGGGGTTGCGTGACATTCGCCCCTGGATGAGCCTGGCATACATTGCCAACAGCACGGGCGTGCCAGTTGACTATCTGGTCGGGGCAGTGGCAGCAAATGCAGCGGCGAGCCGGGCGACCAAAGCTGCCGAGCCTGGCTCAAACGATGGAGCCACATTGCGTGAGACCATCGATAGCGAAGAAAATCGTTACAAACCGCTGGACCTACTCAGCGCCGATCTGCACTACCCCGGCGGACCGGAGCAACTCTATGATGTAGTTCGCAGCGCCCTGGCTCTCCACGACCACAATGACGAATAACCTGATACGCTGCTCAACAGCAAGCGCGAGAGCTATCCTGAAACTTGATTGTGACCCCGAGCGCGCCGCCAGCCAATCAGGTGGATACCGAGAATTGCAGATTGACGTAACGCACGGTGTGCTGTGCAGGGGTAACCATGAGCATTGATCTAACTGACCTGACAGGTACGCTGCTCACCGCGGTCATTACCTACGGTCCATTGCTGCTGGCGTTGGTTCTCTTTATTGGCGGCTTGGGTATTCCCCTGCCGGGTGCCGTTTTGCTGATGGCTGGGGGGGCGTTCATTCGTCAGGGTGTGCTGGAAATTCACACGGCACTGCCGCTGGCCCTGGTCGGGGTGGTGGCGGGGGATCTCTGTAGCTATGCCATGGGCCGCTTTGCCGGTGGCTTCATGCAGCGTCGCCTTGGCTCAACGCCAACCTGGCAACGGGCCGAAGCGACCCTGCACAAGCGGGGCGGCCTTGCGGTCTTTCTCACCCGGTGGCTGCTCACGCCACTGGCCATTCCCACCAATCTCGTCACGGGGGCCAGCCGCTATCCCGTGTTGGCATTCCTGGGCTACGACGTCGCGGGCGAGATCACCTGGATCAGCCTCTATGCGGGCTTGGGCTATGCCTTTGGCAACTCGTGGGAATATGTGGGGGAGCTAATCAGCAGCTTCAGCGGTTTACTCGTGGGTCTGTTGCTCTTTGGCGCGGGTCTCTACTTCGTCTTGCGTCTCTGGCGTCACCCACAAAACAGAGCGTTTAGACTAGTGAAAACAGGGTAACCAAGTCAACGGCAATCAGGCAGAAAACCAATTGCGATTCTCCTGGCTTTGAAGTAAGATCCGAGCAGCCAGCAGTGCTGTTCAACAGCGTTGGCTCACCTCACACCCATCTTCTTTTCTTGTCCAACCCTGGGAGGCTTCTATGGAACAACGTCGGTTTGGCAACACAGATTTGGTCTGTTCGGCCATTGGTTTTGGCACCTGGGAAATGAGCACGACAATGTATGGCGAGATCGATGTACAGGAGGCTAGTCGTGCAGTGGGCTCTGCCATTGATCATGGCATCACGCTCTTTGACACGGCCGAGATCTATGGGCCCTTTCATTCGGAAGAGATTCTGGCCAAAGCGCTGGACAAGCGGCGCCAGGAGGTCGTGCTGGTCACCAAAGTGGGCTTCGCCTATGACGAAGAGGGCAAGAATATTGGACGCAGTTCACGAGCAGATTACATTACCAAGCGCGCCGAAGGCTGTCTGAAACGGCTCGACACAGATGTTATCGATCTGCTACTCATCCATTGGCCCGATCACCACACACCCTTTGCTGAACCGATGCGGGCGTTGGAAGCACTGAAAGCCGCGGGCAAAATCCGTCACTATGGCGTCTCGAATTTCACCGTCCCCATGATGATAGAGTGTCAGCAACATGGCGATCTCACTGCCAATCAGGTTGGCTATCATCTCTTTGATCGACGCATGGAGCGGGAAGTCTTGCCCTATTGTCAGGCCCACGGGATTGGGTACATGGCCTACGGCTCACTTGGGTTTGGATTGTTGACTGGCGCGTTCACACCCGAAACGACTTTTGTGGAGTGGGATTGGCGCAGCAAGGGCAACGCCTTTGGCCTACCCCTCTTTCAGCCCGACTCTTTTCAAAAGGAGTTGCGTGTGACTGCACGGCTGCAAGAGCTGGCAGCCCGCTACGATAAGTCGGTGGCCCAACTAGCCATCGCCTGGGTTCTGGGCCACCCCGCAGTCACGGTGGCGCTGGTGGGCATGCGCAACGACAAAGAACTCAGGGAGAATGTGGCCGCAGCCGATTGGCAGCTGAGCGCGGAGGACCGGGCTGAGATCGATCGCATCTTTGTCGAAGAAGATGTTTCCACCTATGTTGATGCAGAACAGGCTGTCTAATTGACCGATGAATTGATGAGTACAGGATCTGCAACAGCTTCCATGGCAAACAGACAACACGCGGCAGAATGGACGTTGCACATGTGGCCAACGGGAGTGTCGTCGTGAGTGTACGTGCCGTGGATTCGAGCCGGGTGATCAACGCCACGCCCTTCTTTTATGGCTGGGTGATCTTGATCAGTGGCACGCTCGGCACGGTGATGATGGGGGCAAGCCAGACCTTTACCTTTGGCCTCTTTATTGACCCCATCGTCCAGGAACTCCAGATCTCGCGGGCCAATCTTTCGCTGCTCTACGGGCTGGCGACGCTCGGTGCCTCCGCGCTCTTGCCGCTGGTCGGTCGCCTGATCGACCGCTATGGCGCGCGCCGGGTGATGCTGTTGGCGGTCTGTGGCTTTGGGCTGGCCTGCCTGGGTATGTCTGGGGTGCAGGGGCTCTCCACCGTCTTGTTTGGATTGCTGGCGCTCCGCTTCATGGGCTTTGGGGCGATGAATCTGACCAGTAGCACACTTATTGCGCAGTGGTTTGTCCGACGCCGCGGGTTTGTCATGGGGCTGGCCGGGCAGAGCCTCGCCATTAGCCTGTTGATCTATCCACCGCTGGGCGAATTTCTCATTGCCCGGTTGGGTTGGCGGCAAGCTTGGCTCGCGTTTGGCCTCCTCGCGGTGCTGGTCATGGTACCGGTTAGCTGGTTCTTCTATCGCAATCGCCCGGAACAGTATGGCCTGCACCCCGATGGTGATGTGCCACCTCCTGCTCCTGCCCCTGCCACATCAGCGCCAACCAGTCGTTCTGCGCCCAGCGACGAAGATTGGACGCTGGCGGAAGCGCGGCGCACGGCCGCGTTTTGGGTCTTCGCCATTGCATTGGCAACCATGGCCATGGTGACCGCTGGGCTGGTCTTCCACCAAACCTCGCTCTTTGAGACGCAGGGGCTGGGCCGCGAGGCCGCGGTGCGGGTCTTTCAATTCATGGCTCTCTTTTCCATCGGTGGCAATCTGCTCATGGGTCAGTTGCTCGACCGCTACTCTGCCCGCTACGTGCTCGCTGGCTTGCTCGCCCTGATCAGCCTCATGCTCATCACGGTGCAGGTAATGTCAACGCCGCTGCATGGCCTGGGCTATGGCCTGCTCATGGGTCTCTGCAGTGGCAGCTTCCGGGTGTTGGACGCGGTGATCTGGGCCAAATATTATGGCCGCCGCCACCTGGGATCCATCCGCGGTGTGACCATGTTCGGCGCCATTGGCGGCACCGCGCTCGGCGCCTATCCGCTGGGTTTCAGCTTTGATCATCTGGGTAGCTATCGTCCCGCGCTCAACGCGCTGTTGGCGATCGCGCTGACCATGATGGTGATTGCGCTTTTCGTCAAACGCCCCACCAAGGATCCCAATTCCTGACTATTTCCCTACGTTCACCCCCTTCCCCAACCACGTATGCGTTTCGAGTAGATTTTACGGGAACTGCACCGCGCGCGTGCTCGTTTTTCTTCAATAGAATATAACTGTCAGAGCTTCTTTGGTGTGGCTGTGGGCATGTTGGTTGAAATCTGTTGTGTGAGAGAGGATGAAAAGACGTGATGTTTGCGCTATTTATTTTATCGCTGCTGGGCATTACCGCGGGCAGTGTCGGCGGCGCCCTGACCAACGGCTTGGATGGCATGCTGTTGGGCGGCAGTGCCGGGTTCGTTCTTGGTGTTTTGGCCTGGATTACTGATAATATGGAACAAGAGCGACAGTCACGTGAACTGTTGCCCGAACAGTTGTTACATGATATCAACGCCTTTGCCCGTCTGCACCCTTTCGAGCGTGGGTCGTCGCACAGCGCAGAACACGATCGCGTGCGGGAGGAGCACAGCGGGAATCTCCGCTTCTAAACCGGAGGCCACGCAATTTGCACCTGGCGCACTACCTGGCCACTGTGGGCATGCAAAGGCAACTTTCCGGCAGCATCACCGGCCACGAGCAGACGGGTGGGCTGTCGAGCAAAACAAGGAGCCTGCAAGCCGTGAGCGCACCCCAACCAACTCTCTTACCCACCTTTCATGATATTCTCTTGGCCCAAAAGACCATTCGGCCATTTCTCGCCCCCACCCCCCTTTTCAGCTATCCATCGATCAATGAGCTGTTGGGCACGGAAGTTTACATCAAACATGAGAACTATCTGCCCATTGGCGCGTTCAAAGTACGGGGCGGCATCAATCTCATGGCCCACCTGCCCGAAGAGAGCCGCCAACGTGGCGTCGTCACCGCGTCGACAGGCAACCACGGCCAATCCATTGCCTATGCCGCGCAACAATTTGGCGTGCGGGCAATGATTGTCGTGCCCGAAGGGGCCAACCCGGTCAAGGTACAGGCGATGCAGAGCTATGGTGCCGAGGTCATCTTTCACGGCAGCAATTTCGAGGAAAGCAAACGTCACTGTAGCGTGCTGGAAGCAGAACAGGGCGTTCGCTACATCAATTCGGGTGACGAGCCCTTGCTAATCGCTGGCGTTGGTACCCACACCTTGGAAATCTTTACGGAACAGCCTGACATCGATGTGCTGATTGTGCCCCTGGGCGGTGGCAGTGGCGTGGCGGGCGCTTGCCTGGCCGCCAAGACCATTCGCCCCCAAACCCGGGTCATCGCAGTGCAGGCCGCGGGCGCGCCCGCGGCCTATCTCACCTGGCAAGCACGGGCGGCACGCACCGCGCCCATCGACACATTCGCCGGGGGCCTGGCCACGGGTGAACCTTTCATGATGCCGCAGCAACTGATCTGGGACCGACTCGACGAATTTCTGTTGGTGGATGATGATGAGATGCGCACGGCCATTAGCCACTATCTGGAAAAAGCCAAGACCCTGGCCGAACCAGCCGGTGCCGCGGCACTGGCCGCGGCGCTGCAGATCCGTGATCAACTGGCGGGCAAGAAGGTGGCACTCATCCTCAGTGGTGGCAATATCTCGCCCGCGGAATTGCGCGACTGTCTCGCCGCGTGAGTGGTATGCCTGGCGCGCCAATTTCGGCCTGATCCCAGTGCCGGGGACGGGGTTTCCCGGCGTTGCTGGGCAGCGCCACCTCATAGAGAAATCATATCGACCTTGCCCTTGCGGAGTGTGCATTCTCTAATGCGCACGTCCAGCGTTAGAGAATGCTGATTCCTCCATTGGGCAACATTTAGATGATTTCTCGATCAATTTTCAGTCTAGCTACATAGTGCTTTCATGAGCTGCGGCGGTACGGCGCTTCCGAGAAGGGGTCGCAAGCGGCTCGTCCTGCCCGCCAGTGCTTAGCCCCTTCTCGGAAGAGATTGCCTCGATTCATCCATGGGCAAAAGTGATGGGTGACTAGATCTCCAATTACTTGCAGATCCACCGCGTTTCGCCATAAAATAGTGGCATGAGCATTGAAGAATTGACCGCGCGATCTGCCAAAGCAACACCCAATGTCTACTGGCCCGTCCGTATTATCGGGCTGCTACTTCTGGTTCAGGCGCTCTTCCTCAGCGGCATCACCATCTATTTTGCCAGCGACATTGATTGGGAACAAGAATTCAACGATATCACCTTTTCGGTGCCAGCATTGGATATCGTTATGTGGGCTGCAACCCTGGCCCCGGTCATGTTGCTGCTCGTGGTGGCCGGGGTTGCATTCCTGCTCTACCGCCGCTTTGCCTGGCTGGTCGCCATGACGTTGCAAGGACTGATTCTGCTGCGTTGCCTCATCCTCTACTTTGGCACGGCCTCCCATTTGCGCGAGTCACCCCTGGTTCACCTGCTCATGCTCTACGCCATCATCCTCGTTCTCTACCTCAACACCGCAGACATCCGGATTGCCTTCACAACGGAAAATGGGCAGGAAGGAGCGTGGTCATGAGCCAACGTGATGATCGAGCCCTGCTGCGCCGCTTCGAGCCAATCATCTCCTTTACCCGCGGGGAATGTTTTTTCCCCATGGATGTGGAACCGTATGTCCGGGCCTCCTCGCTTTGGGTGCAGCGGCATCGCAAAGAGCCCGAACTGTTGGTGCCCCGTGGCGAGCTGGATCTGGAGCGGTTGGCCTATCCCTATCCCGATGAATTTGGCACGGTCCACTACCTGAAATTTACCGATCCACTGCGGGTGGGGGAGATGGCAGCCCATAGCCGCGAGCAGATGTTGCACCCCGAACGCAATCTCTTTCACCCTGGCAAAGGCCGCCTGGCTCGAGTTGGCTACATTTCTCGTTTTATCGATGCGCTCTTTTCTCTTTCGCTGTTGGCGCGTGGCCGTGTGCCGGGCGATGCTGCGGCCGCGGCCTTGCGCGTCTACAAACGACTTTACAACCAGAACCCGCAGCACTGTTACCATGGCCGCGTGATCCGCCAATCGGGTTGGCTCGTCTTGCAATATTGGTTCTTCTACCCCTTCAATAATTGGCGCTCCGGCTTCTTTGGCGCCAACGATCACGAATCGGATTGGGAGATGATCTGCATCTACCTGACCGAAGATGACGTCAGGGGCACGGTCAAGCCAGCCTGGTTGGCCTACGCCTCCCATGATTACCACGGGGACGACCTGCGCCGCCACTGGGACGACCCCGAAGTGGAAAAGGTAGATGAGCATCCCGTGGTTTATGCCGGGGCTGGATCACACGCCAGCTACTTTCAGTCGGGCGAATATTTAACGGAGCTCGAACTGGCAACCTTTGCACCGGTCACCCGGCTGCTGACACAGCTCCGCACCTTCTGGCGCACACGTCTGCGCCAGTATGAAGATGAAGATTTCGAGCGCGACGGGCATGACGATTCCAATATCTTTCGCATTCCCTTTGTCGACTATGCCCGTGGCGATGGGTTGGTCATTGGGCCGGGGCAACATGGGGAATGGGCAGAGCCGCGCATGCTCAGCCCCACGCCGCCGTGGGTAGCCATGTACCGTGGGCTGTGGGGGCTCTACACGCGCGATCCATTTTCCGGCGAAGATGCCCCGGCCGGCCCCATGTACAACCGCGATGGTTCGGTGCGCCGTGCGTGGTACGACCCCGTCGGCTGGGCCGGGCTAGATAAGGTCACCCCCAGCGATGAGGTATTGCAACGGGTGATCGATGAAAAGGCGCGCATCCACAAACATCACGAGACGGTTTGGCAGGATATTGAGCAGAAATCGCACGAGCTACAGAGTCTCGGCATTCAGGCCGCAGCCATGCGCACGCAACCCCATCTCTACAAACTCTATACCGTTCAACAGGGGCGTATTGAGGAATTGAGCAACGAGGTGAACGAGCTGCGCGCGGCCTTGGCTGGCGACGAAGCACTGCTCGAGGCGTTGAGCTACTATGCCGATCAATTACAGGCAGGCGAGAAACCAGAACCGCTGCGCGGGCACCTGCAGCGCGCCCACCGTCCCGTGCCCGATGCAATCCTGCGCGCTGGTCATCTTGCTGAATACTGGGCGGCCATCAGTGTGGGGCTGTTGATGCTCATCTTTCTGGCCCTGATCACCATTGGCCGCCAATATTTGATGTTGGGACTGCTCATGATGATCGCGCTCTACGCGTTCATCGAGGCCAGCTTCCGTGGCCGACTCATTCGCTTTGTCACCAGTGTCACGATCAGCACCGCGATTATTTCGGCACTCGTACTGCTCTATGAATACTTCTGGCCGGTGGTGGAGATCGCGGTGCTGGTCACCGGCATCTACATTCTGTGGGAGAATCTGCGCGAAATTGTGCGCGGCTAGCTCCGCACCTCACTGCTACTGCACCAGCGCGGCCCGGGCAAGGCCACGGCCATCTTCCGTCAAGCGGAGCCGCCCACTTTGGCGGCGCACCGCGCCCTTGCGCTCGGCATATCGGATCACCCGCTCGGCATGGTCGGGCTGCCAGCGCAGATGCTCCACCAGATGATCCACCCGGCTTTCACGCTCGGCATCGGGTCCTCCTTCGTGCTGCAACAGATGGATCGCCAACATGGTCTTGGCGAAATCCCACCGCTGGCGACGACGACGCTGAGCCAAGGCAACGATACCGCGATTGGGTGCAGCCAGAAAGATCACCAGAAAGATGAGGCCGGTGACCGTTGCCATGGAGCCAGCAATGTTGGCATCGAGCCAACGTGCCATCCAATAGCCACCGACCGCGCTGCCAATGCCAATCACCACACTGTAGATCAACATGCGCCGCAACTCGTCGGTGAGCAGATAGGCCGCCGCGGCCGGTGTCACCATCAACGCCACCACGAGAATTGAACCGACTGCATCGAACGCGCCCACGGCTGTAATCGAGACAATGGCCATGAGTCCATAGTGAATCAGCGCCGGGGAAAAACCGAGCGCAGCGGCCAATCCGGCGTCGAAGGTCGCCAGCTTCAGTTCTTTGTAAAAGAGCGCGATGAAGAGAATATTGAGCACCAGAATCACGCTCATGACAACTAGCGCGTGGGGCAGATCGAGCCACAGAAATCTCATGCGATCAAAGGGCGCAAAGGCTAGCTCACCCAGCAGCACCGCGTCGGCATCCAGATGGACACCGCGGGCAAAGCGCGAGATGAGGATAACGGCCACGCTAAAGAGCGCGGGAAAGACGAGCGCGATGGCAGCATCGTGTTTGACGAGCCGCGTGCGATTGAGCAATTCAGTTAAGCTGACGGTGATGACGCCCATGATGGCCGCGCCCACGATCAGCAGTGGCGAATCCAACGTTTGAATGAGAAAGAACATGATCACAATGCCGAGCAACACCGTGTGGCTGATGGCATCGCTCATCATGGCCATTTGGCGCAAGACGAGAAAGACGCCGGGCAGGGCACAGGCCGTGGCAACGACCGCGGCGATCAATTGAATTTCGATTTGGGTGATGCTCACTGGACACTCTCCCCCTGCCACTGGTTCATGATCCGCTCGGCCTCTTGCACACCGGCTGGCGTCAGCGACCATTGGTTGCCCGCGTGCGCCGCGACCAGATCGCGTTCACGCAACGCGCTCAGACTACTCTGCACACTGGCCGCGCTCGTTGCCATCAGTGCCAAGGCCGATGCCGCGTGGGGATGGGTGAGATCGCGATGTTGGGCGGCCAACCGGTAGAGATTGGCCAGGATCTGCTCGGTCTGCAGCCGCTGCCGATTGCGTTGGCGAGCGATCCAGCTCCAGAGCAACCCGCGATTGGGTGCCAGCAACAGCGAGATCAAGACGATCGCGCTGACACAGAGCACAATCACGGGGCCAGTGGAAAGGCCAACACCGGTGCTGCTGATCACGGCACCACTCACGCCAGCCAACGCGCCAAAGAGCGCGGCCAACGCCACCATCACCCCCAGCCGGTTGGTCCACTGGCGGGCCGCGGCAGCCGGTGCAACGACCATTGCGCTCATCAAGACCACGCCCACGGCCTGTAGCCCCACGACAATGGCGATCACGAGCAACACGGTCATCAAGATTTCCAGCGCCAGCATGGGAAACCCAAGGCTGGAACCGAAATCGCGGTCAAAGGTCAACAACTTGAACTCTTTCCAAAAGCAGAGCATGAGCAACAGTGCCACCCCGCCAAAACTTGCCATGACAATGACATCGTGAACCAAGAGCGTGGCGGCCTGGCCAAAGAGGAAATGGTTTAGCCCAGCTTGGCTGGCGTCGGGGTTGCGTTGCAGAAAGGTCAACAGCAACAGGCCAAAGCCAAAGAAGACAGAAAGAATGATCCCCAGCGCGCTATCTTCCTTGACACGGGTGTAGCGGTTGATCCCCACCATAAACAACGTTCCAATCAAGCCCGCGATGGCAGCCCCAACCAAGAGAATTGCTGGCGTTTTCAGCCCCGTAAGCATGAAGGCCAATACCACGCCCGGCAACGCGGCGTGCGACATGGCATCCCCCAACAAGCTCTGGCGGCGCAACATTGCGAACGCGCCCAACGCGCCACTCACAATGCCAAGGGTCGCTGCGCCCAGTGCCACCGTACGCAGGGTATAGTCAAAGAGCAGACTGTAGAAAAGGTCTCCCAGATTCATTGGCGCACCTCAATCTGCCGAAGACGAATTGATCGGCGTGGTGATTGCTGGCGTGGCCGGCACGGCAAAGGGCGCGCGCTGCGCATTATCGGGCTGTCCACTCCGGCCCAAAAAGGCAACCCGCCCGCCATAGGTCAGGCGCAGATTTTCTTCGGTGAAGACCTCATCCACCGGTCCACTGGCGATTCGGCGCACGTTGAGCAACGTCACCCAATCGAAGTATTCGGGCACCGTTTGCAGATCGTGATGCACGACGACGACCGTTTTGCCCGCAACCCGCAACTCCTTGAGCAGCGCCACAATGGCCCGCTCGGTGGTCGCGTCCACCCCCTGAAACGGCTCATCCATGAAATAGACCTGCGCATCCTGCACCAGGGCCCGGGCCAGGAAGGTGCGCTGTTGTTGCCCACCGGAAAGCTGGCTGATCTGCCGATCCGCATAATCCGCCATGCCCACTTTTTCCAGCGCCTCCAGCGCCAGTTGGCGTTCTGATTTGCCGGGCCGCTTAAACCAGCCCAACACACCATAGCGCCCCATCATCACCACGTCGAGCACGCTGGTGGGAAAGTCCCAATCCACGCTCCCGCGCTGGGGCACATAGCCCACCAGTTGCCGCTGCTCGGTATAAGGTCGTCCATAGATCAACACATGGCCCGCGGCCGCGGGAATCAGGTTGAGGATCGATTTGATCAATGTTGTCTTGCCCGCGCCATTGGGACCGACGATTGCCATGAGCGTGCCCTGGGGCACCGTTAGATCGACATCCCACAAGACCGGTTTTTCATGATAGGCAACCGTTAGATCGGTCACCTCGATCGATAGTTTTTCAGTCACTTGCTACTCCATATTTGTCAGGCAGTTACATCTTCAGGCGGGCAGCATGGGAGAGGCAACTATTCGCCTTCGCCCAACAGCGCCCCCACGATGGTATCGATGTTGTGACGCACCATACCAATGTAGTTGCCTTCTGGCGTGCCGGGGTTACCCATGGCATCGGAAAAGAGTTCACCACCGATCTCGACGGCAAAACCCTTGGCTTCGACGGCCGCCTGCAACGCCTCAATCGTGCGCACCGGCACTGACGTTTCCACAAAGATCGCGGGTAGTTGTTGCTCGACAATGAAATCGGCCAATGCCTGCACATCGGCGGTGCCCGCTTCTGCGGCGGTGCTGATCCCCTGCAGGCCGCGCACCTCAAAACCATAGGCACGGCCAAAGTAGTGGAAAGCATCGTGCGCGGTCACGAGAATGCGCTGTTCCGCGGGCACACGCTCGGCCTGCTCGTGCACATAGGCATCCAGCGTGGTCAGCTCTTCCAGCAGCGCCGCGGCATTGGCTTCATAATCAGCGCTGTTGTCAGGGTCAATCTCGATCAACGTATCGCGTACAGTCTCGGCGGCCAACATCCACAGTTCCACATCAAACCAGATGTGGGGATCGTAGGCATCTTCATACGCGGCCCACGGCAAGAGCTGGCTCTCTGCTACACGGCTGACAACAGGCACCACCGTTTTGCGTTCGGCCAGCTGCTCAAAGATCTCTTCCATCTGCGCTTCCAGGAAGAGGCCATTGTGGAAAATAATGGTGGCCTCTTGCAACAGCGTGACATCCCCTTCGCTGGCCACGTAGAGATGGGGGTCAATCCCCGCGCCCATCAACCCATTTACCTCGGCGTGTTCGCCGGCAATGGTTTGGGTGATGTCGGTGATCATGCCGGTGGTGGTGACGATCTTGAGCTTGCCATCAGCCGTTGTACCCTGTGCGCTGCCACTGCAAGCACTGATAAATAGAGCCAGGACCAGGGTTAGCAACAATCGGATATACTTGATTTTCATGGGACAGTTACCTCTGTATCTTCACGTTTATCTTTGGTAGAAAAGATTCTGTTTCTCAGCAAGAACTATAAATTTAGCCTAAGCTAAAAATATTCTATACAAGAAGAGAGAGGTTGTCAAGTATGAAATTAGTGATCTTTATGCTTTTGCAGAGTGAGTGGGAAAGGAGGGGAGGAACTGTGAGTCAACCGCACTGTTGCGCTAACCTACACTGTTGCGCTACAAGATAACGGTTGACCTGGGGTGGTGTAGAGTGGGCGTGACAGCTCTCTACGGCAGCAGTCGTTTGAAGTACAGGTAACACAGTGAGTCGTGCTGCAGGAGCGCACATAATTCCCAACCTTCTGCACCGAGCCGATTGAGCTTTTCAGCATCCACTGCTGTGACCTGTACAACGCTCTGGGTAACGATTCTATACTCCCATCTCTGCGTCTCTGTCTGATAGATCGTTACCCGAGGAGCAACAGACGGGGGTTGACTGGGCGTTTGCCGGTCAGGCGTGGGTGGCAACAAGGGAGGGCATGGCAAGGGGCCCACTTCGTTGAGGATTGAGGTTTGGTGTTGCACAACATTTCTCCCGATTTTCCATGGCTATACAACCGACTCTTTAGAGAGATCAATATCTGTTTGCACTGGATCATCTGCTTGCTCTGATTCAAACGTACTACCAGGCAACACTTCATCTATCAGGCCGTAACTTTTCGCCTCCTCAGCATCGAGATAGAAGTCGCGCTCCATATCTTTCTCGATCTGCTCGACTGGTTTGCCTGTGTGGTGGGCCATGATCTGTTCGATGCGCTGCCGCACGCGAACCAGTTGTTGGGCATGGATGTGAATGTCAGTCACCTGCCCGCTGATCCCTCCACCGCTGATTAGTGGCTGGTGCATGTGAATGGCGGCGTTCTTCAGCGCATAGCGTCGTCCTGCCTGTCCACCAGCCAACAAGATTGTGCCAAAACTATGAGTTGAACCCACAGCAATTGTCGTGATGGGTGCATTGGTCTGCTGCATGGCATCATAGATCCCCAATCCCGCATAAACTTCACCACCCGGGCTGCTAATATACATCTGAATTGGTTGCCGGGGATTTTCTCCATCTAGATAGAGTAACTGGGCGATAATGAGATTTGCAAACTGATTGTTGATGGGAGATCCGACGAAGATAATGCGGTTGTTCAGCAGCAACGAGTAGATATCGTAGGAACGTTCGCCACGGCTCGTCGTTTCGGTGACAATTGGAACAAGGCTGTGGGGAAAAGCACTCAATTGATTGATATTCATAGATACGCCTCTAGTTGTTGAAATCCACAACGTTTGTTGTCTGTGATAATTACAGATAAGTCCTGTAGCCACTGTGCCCATAGCTGTTCCTGCTGGTACTGCCAATGGTAAACCCCGTGCATTGTGAGAGCTTCTGTTGTTGCTGGCAAAGGATGGATGGGCTGAGATGGCAAGGTTCCAGCAGCCTGATTCGGCATCATCATCGTTGGCTCTTGCCAGTTCTTGGGCCCAGAGAGCGACGTGGCACCCATCGCGACATCCTCTTGTGCCAAGCTCCGATGCACGACCATAACAGTGGTGTTGCCATCCTCCTCTTCCAGAGTAACGGTAAGTTTAGTGCGGGCGGGCCATCCGCTCTTTACAAGCACTTGGTCCAGCAGCAGCGTCAGTTGGTGTGGCGGCTCATAGACGACAACTCTGCCGGTGCGCCGATAGGCAAGACCCAGTTCCTCACCTTCCTCTTCAAAATAGCCACCTTCCCGCTCTTGCATGCGAATCTGTACCCCCCACCACTCACACAGTCCCGCGGCGGTGCCAATATAGCGCCAGACTTGCTCAACGGGTGCAGCAATTTGAATACATTTACGAATTGTTGTGGGACTCATCTAATTCTCCTGAACAGGTTGCGGCGTTGCCGTCTTTCTCTTGAACAGCCGCCCGGGTTTCAACCAACTCTTTCAAAGTTTCCAACCGTTCTTCCCAGAGCGGTTCATAGTGGGCAAGCCAGCTTGCAATTTGCGCGAGAGGCGCTGGCATGAGATGGTAAATTTGCTCTCGCCCCACCTTTTCGGCACGCACAAGATTTGCCTCGCGCAAGATGCGCAGATGTTTGCTCACGGCAGGCTGGCTAATGTGATTCAACTGTGCGACGAGATCACCAGCACGCAGCGGCCCCTCTCTGCGCAGCAGATCAAGAATGATCCTGCGGTTATCATCGGCGATGGCTCGAAACGAGGCTAATTCTGACATGACTCAAAAATATAACCAAACGGTTATGCGTTATGTAACGCGGACCCCATTCAGGTCAAAATAGCCGGAATCTGTGTAGTAGCAGCTGGCGAATTGCGAGTGAACGGTAGGCCCTTGTAGAAAATGTCCAACAATTTATGTAACGCCCCAATTGGTACAGTGCCACCGCGGATGGCAGATCCTGCGGTACACGAGTGCGTTGCACAGCTCTCAACACCCCAACGCCGCCCCACGATTAGGTTACCCCATGATCAGGTCACCCCATGATCAGGTCACCTGTGCGCTGCACACCCGCCGCGGTGCCACCCATTCACCCTGTAACGCCTCTTCACGGAAGCCAGCTTGGCAAGTGACTGTTCGTCCCCTTGGGCACCGGCAAGCGGATGCCCCTACACCAATCGGTCTGCTTACCCCTGTAACAACGCCTCTTCGCACCATACTCAGCTAGATAAAGGTGGTGTACTCGTCCAGCGATTTTTTGGTGATTTCAGGGACGGTGGCCTCTGCGGTGGGGTGGCCAACCACCAGCAGCAGAAACGGTCGTTCATTGGCGGGACGCCCCAAGATCTTGTTGAGGAAATTCATGGGGCTGGGGGTGTGGGTGAGCGTGGCAAGACCGGCGTGGTGGAGCGCGGTAATTAACATGCCGGTGGCAATCCCCACCGACTCGGTAACATAGTAATGTTTGATGCGGCTGCCATCCGCGGCAACCCCATAGGATTGGGCAAAGATGGCAATGAGATAGGGCGCGATCTCCAGGAAAGGCTTCTGGGCGTCGGTTCCAATGGGCGCCAGGGCATCGAGCCACTCTTGTGGGGCACGGCCGCCGTAAAAGTCGCGTTCCTCCGCTTCGGCCGCCTCGCGGATCTGCCGCTTGACCGTGGGATCGCTAACCGCAACAAAGTGCCAGGGCTGAAAGTTGGCCCCGCTCGGAGCCGTGCCCGCCGCGCGCAAGCAATCCTCGATCACACCGCGCTCGACGGGGCGTGGTGCATAGTCGCGCACGGTGCGGCGGCGACGCAGGTCATTGTAAAAAGTACGTGCCCGCTGAGCCATTTCGGCCGCGGGATATTCGCAATAGGTACTCAACGGGATCTGTTGGTTGGAAATTGCCATGTCATTCTCTTTTCTAATCGCGGATGCGGTGCGTTAGGCCAGCCAGCCCTCGAGCCACCACTCGGCATGGGGCATACCGCAGGAACGGGTGTACTCGATCAGTGGATCCACCGTGTAGGGCACCCGGCGCAGATCGATCTGCAGATGGTTGGCCTGCCAGGTCACCACGGCATACTCAGCCCACGGTGGGTTGCGCGTGCTGCCAGCGGCGGGCGTTTCGTGGGGCAAGCCGACGCTGCCGGGATTGAGCAGGTATTGGTGGCGATAACGTCGCAGATATTGTTCGTGGGTGTGGCCACCCGCCAACAGCAACTCGGCGCGCTCGCCCAGCCAAGGATCTAGATCCGCCGCGGGTGTTGTGGCCCTGATGATGTCGTCGTAGGAATGGGGTGAGCCGTGGTAGCAGAGCAGCGTGGCGCCCCCCAGATCCACGGTCACCGTTGGTTCAAAGGTGCGAATAAACGCCCGATCATCAGCGGTCAACTGCTCCGCGCCCCACGCTTCCAGGGCATTGAAGTAAACTGTCTCTTCGTCGCGCACGGGCAGCGGCTTTGGATCCAATGCCCACGCATCGGTGTTCCCCATTACCACCGGGCATGCCAGTTCACGCAGGCGCGCCAGGGTTGCGCGTGGCTGTGGACCAAAGATCGCGACATCGCCCAAGCAAACAACCTGGTCAATTGCCTCAGCCGCCAGCGCGTCCAAGACGGCATCCAAGGCAAAGAGATTGCCATGCAGATCGGAAATGAGCGCCACTTTCATTGCGCCACCTTCATTGTGCCACCCCCGCGGCGTGCAGCGCGGACCAGACCCGCTCGGGCGTGTAAGGCAGTTGATCGATCCAGACGCCGGTTGCAGCATGGATTGCCGCGCCAATGGCTGGCGCGGTGGGAATCATTGGCATTTCGGCCATGCCCCGAATGCCCAGCGGCCCTTGTGGATCGGGTATCTCCAGGATCACCGGCTCGATCTCTTCAACTACATCATAGACACCGGGGATCAGGTAGTTGCTCAAGTGAGGCGTCAGGGTTATGCCCTCCCGTTGAATAAAGTTCTCCAACAGCGTCCAGCCCACCGATTGGGCCACGCCTCCTTCAATCTGTCCTTCCACCATCTGCGGACTGACGGCCTTGCCCACATCATTGACACTGACCAGCCGCTTGACGGTAACGTGGCCCGTCTCCAGATCCACTTCCACATCGGCCACTTGGGCACAGTAGCCCATGGTGATGTGGGGATCGCCCGCGCCGGTGCCCGGTGCGTAGCCAGTGGTGAGGCGGGGTCGGTAGGTAAAGTCGGCCCGGGCGGGACGTTCTTCATTCTGCCATTCGCGCAGTGCCTGTTCGGCCGCGCCCTTGATGGCGTTGCCCGCCATGAAGGTCAGGCGGCTGGCCGAGGCACTGCCGCTGGAACCGGCCACATCGCTGCTCTCGTGGTGCAGCGTCACCTGTTCAACGGCGAGCCCCAACAGCTCCGCCGCGATCTGGCGCATGGCCTGGTGCGCGCCTTGGCCCACTTCCGCGCCGACACAGCCGACCACGGCCGCTTCAATAGTTGCGCCGCCCTGTAGCTCGACCCAGGCATTGCAATGTTCGGGAAAGCCCAGGCTAAAGCCCACATTTTTAAAGCAGACAGCCACTCCACTTCCCTGGGCCGTGCGGCTGCGCGAAGCATCGAGTGACGTGTGCATGGGCTGGGATGGTGTACCAGTGGGAATGGAGATTGGTGCAGAGGCGGTGCTTGTGGCTGGCCTCCACCGTTGGGCAGCCGCTTCCAGCACGTCGGGCGCGGTGCAACCGGTGGGCACCACGGCTCGGGTTGGCATGCGTGATCCTTCGTGCCAGATGTTGCGCCGCCGCAACTCGACCGGATCCATCTCCAGCGCCGCGGCCAACTTGTTAACCTGCATCTCCGCGGCAAAATGACCCTGGGGGCCACCAAAGCCGCGGAACGCACCACCGGGACAGTTGTTGGTGTAGACGGTCCGGGCATCGACCAGCACGTTGGGGATCGCGTAGGGGCCGAGGCAAGAGATGATCGCGTTGCCCAGCACCTTGGAGCTGGTGTAGGCATAGGCGCCCGCGTCGCCAGTCGCGTCCATCTGCGCGGCGACGATTTTGCCATCATGGGTTGCGCCCCACTTGGCCCAGATCCGATAGGGGTGGCGCTTGTGGTGGCCAATGATGCTCTCCGCGCGGCTCCAGACAGTTTTGACCGGTCGTCCTGTCTTCCAGGTCGCGAGCGCCAGCGCGATCTGAATCGAAATATTTTCACGGCCGCCAAAGGCCCCACCGACCGTGGCGTGGCGCACCACGATTTGCTCTTCCGGTAGCCCCAGCGCGCGCGCAATGAGTTGGCGCTCCTCGTGCATCCATTGACCCGCGCAGATCACTTCGATGCGACCGTCGGGCAACAGCTGAGCCGTGCCCGCTTCGGGCTGCAGATATGCATGTTCCTGGGCATGGGTCTGATAGGTCGCTTCGACCACCACATCGGCTGCGGCAAAGCCCGCTTCCAAATCGCCATCCTGAATGCGATAGGCGTGGAGCAGGTTGGAGTTGGCGTTACGTTTGCCATAGGGAAAGCCGTTGAATGGATGGGGATGGAGCAGTGGCGCGTCGGGCTGGAGCGCGGCCACCGGATCGGTTACAATCGGCAGCGGCGTATAGTCGAGCTTCACCAATTTGGCCGCGGCCGTGGCCTGGGCTTCAGTTTCGGCCACAACCAGCGCGACGTGATCGGCTTCCCAGCGCACGTGCGCGGCCGCGGGGGTGCTGCCCGGCCCACAGAGCACCGGTTGATCAAACATGGCCAGCCCATATTCATTGACCGGCACATCCGCGGCGGTGAGAATGGCAATGACGCCCGGGGCAGCGGCGGCCGCGGCGGTCTCGATGGCATGAATTTCGGCGTGGGGCACACCGGCAAAGAGAATCTTCAGCCACGCCTGCCCCGGCAGATCAATGTCGCCGGGATAGGTGGCTTGGCCGGTGACTTTGGGACGGGCATCTTCACGGGGGTACGTACTGCCGACTGCACGCATAAATCGTCCTTTTTTCTATACCGGGTGCAATGAATTTTGCAGACGGATCTGATATACTTGGCCACGCGCCGGCCACATCTGCACCAACCGATTCAGCGCTATGCGGCAGTTCGATTGTGCTCCAGTTCATGGTCGGGCCCAATCTCATGGGCGCAGGGAATTTACGGGCAGAGACTCAACCAGATTGCTGGCCATTTTCTGTAGGCGCCTACGAATATCATGTTACCCAATTTACACGGTACTCAACACCGTGTAACCGCAGTTTTTTCGTTTCCAGTTGGCCCAAGTGGGATCGGTTGCGTGCAGCGCACAGGTGAGACGTTCAGGGGCAGAGCAGGTTGCTTGCACCTGTGCAATGCACTCTGTTGTGCCGTGGAATTTTGGCAAGCACGAATGAAAAGGAGCAACGTCACGTGTTCAACGAATTTCGCAAATTTATCAACCGGGGCAACGTGGTCGATTTGGCGGTGGCCGTGATAATTGGTGCCGCGTTCAACGAGATCGTCACGTCGCTGATTGAGGATATCATTACACCGGCGCTGCTCAATCCGGTGATGAGTGCCGTCGGTGCCGACCGGCTCGCGAAGTTGGGTTTCAATGGGATTTTGTATGGCAATTTTCTGGCCGCGGTGCTGAATTTTTTGGTGGTCTCGCTGGTCATCTTCTTCCTGGTCCGCGCCATCAATTCGTTGCAGGACCAGAAGGAAGAAGCGCCCAAGGCCGAAGAGTATTCCACGCAGGAAAAGCTGCTGATCGAGATCCGGGATCTGCTGCGCGACCGGTCGGGCAGCAATCCGCAACGTTAGCGCGCCAGCATTGGCCCCAGCGGTCGCCCGCCGAGCAGATGCATGTGCAGGTGATAGACCTCTTGCCCGCCGTGGCGGTTGCAGTTGACCAACAGGCGGTAGCCATCCGCGGCAATGCCCGCTTGTTCCGCGAGCTTGGCGGCAACGGTAAAGAGCCGCCCCAACGCCGCTTCATCTTCCGCCGTGACATCATTGGTCGTGGGGATGAGCTTGTTGGGAATGATCAAAATGTGGGTCGGTGCCTGTGGGCTGATGTCCCGAAACGCGGTGACGAGATCGTCCTGGTAGAGAATATCAGCATCGAGCTCGCGGCGGATGATTTTGCTAAAAATAGTCTCTTCGGCCATGGGTCGGTTCCTTTGGCTGGATTCGTTGACAACAAAAACGAAGCTGCTTTTTCCACAATGCTTTGCGTGGCTCTCGCTTTGCAGTACAATACTAATTCACCTGAGTTGTTCTCCGTCTCTCGATAGCGACAATGTTTGCAAATTATTCTCATGCAGAGACTCATGTAGAGACTCGTATAAAGGTGGGAGCTAGCAACTTGAATTATTTCAGATGATCTCCCGCTGGGGATTGCCAGGCGTGGCTGCAGGGAAGCCTGGACGCCATATAGATCGAGCAATTCCACCTTGGTAGATTACCCAGATTCAACAAGATAGGCAACGCAAAGCAATAGAAACGCTACGCTCAAAATGTACCACAAGTGAGAGGAAATGACAATGGATTTTGCCATTGCGGAGCATCTGCAACCGACGTTGGCGCGGGTGCGTGAATTTATTGAACAGGAGCTGGTGCCGCTGGAGCCCACCTTTCTCAACCACGAGTTTCGCGAGCTGCTGCCGACCCTAGCCGCCAAGCGCACCGCGGTGAAGGATGCCGGGCTCTGGGCGCCCTTCCTGCCACGCGAGCATGGGGGCATGGGCCTTTCGTTGACGGAGTATGCACACGTGAGCGAGGAGTTGGGCCGCAGTCCATTGGGGCCCTACGTCTTTAATTGCCAGGCACCCGATGTGGGCAACATGGAGATCCTGCTCCACTATGGCACGTCGGCGCAGCGGGAGCATTTCTTTGTGCCGCTGGCCCGGGGCGAAATCCGCAGCTGCTTTGCCATGACCGAGCCAGAGAACCCTGGATCCAACCCGACGATCATGGATACCACGGCGCGCAAGGAGGGCGACGACTATGTGATCGACGGCCACAAATGGTTTACCACCGCGGCGGATGGGGCCAATTTTGCGATTGTCATGGCGATCACCAACCCCGAGGCCGAGAGCCGCCACGCGCGCGCCAGCCAGATCATTGTGCCGCTCGACACGCCTGGTTTCGAGCGGGTGCGCAATATTCAGATCATGGGCGAGGCGGGCAGCGATCACAACAGCCATGCCGAAGTGCGCTTTACGGGAGTGCGGGTGCCGCGGCACAACTTGCTGGGCAGCGAGGGGGCTGGCTTTCAGATTGCGCAGGAGCGACTGGGGCCGGGACGCATTCACCATTGCATGCGCTGGGTTGGCATCTGTGAACGCGCCTTCGAGCTAATGTGTCGGCGGGCGACCGCGCGGCCCCTTTCATCGCGCGCAATGTTGGGCGATCAACAGGCGGTACAACATTGGATCGCGGAGAGCCGGGCCGAGATCAACGCGGCGCGGCTAATGGTGCTGCACGCGGCGTGGAAGATGGATCGCGAGGGGGCGTATGCCGCGCGCACCGAGATCTCGACGATCAAGTTCTTTGTGGCCAATGTGCTGCAACGGGTGCTCGATCGCGCGATTCAGGCGCATGGCGCGCTGGGCATGACCGATGACACACCGCTTGCCTTTTGGTATCGCCACGAACGGGCGGCACGCATTTACGATGGCCCGGACGAAGTTCACAAATGGGTGGTGGCTCGCCAGATCTTGCAGGACTATCGCGCCGAGTAGCGGGGCGTGATCCACCATTGAACTGCATGTGCCAGCGGCTCATCCTGCGCTACCGGATCCCCAAGTACTATCGCAGGATGATGGGCAGATAGAGTTGCATCTGGAGCGAATCTGCTTCCAGATAATCAGATATTCCGTTCTGGTTGCTATCGATGGGGCCAGAGCGGCTTTCGATGGCGGTGCTCACCCCGTCGTCATCATCGTCCTCGTCGCGCCAATCCGGGAGATGCCCATCCCGGTCTGGTAGCGGTGCATTGCTCCCCGACGCGTTTTGCACGCTGTGATGGAGAGCAGCCAAGGTATCATAGGCATCGTCGAGCCCGTCGCCATCGCTGTCGGTTCCCAGCGGCACAACATCTGGCTCTCCATCACCGTTTTGGTCGTAACCTTCCGTGGCATCGGGAATGGTATCGTTATCGCTGTCGAGATCCAAGTAATCGGCTGTACCATCACCGTCGGTATCCACAGCCAACGCGCCCGCCATTGAGGAGTGAGCAGTCACTGTTAGTGGACGCGCTTCAATGAGATCGACAATGCCGTCGTTGTCGCTATCGATATCTTGGTGATCGGGGTAGCCGTCGCGGTCGGAATCGGCACAGGGTGATTGATCTCGACACTCGAAGCTATCTGGGAGTCCATCGCGATCGCTATCGGTGGCTGGGGTGACAGTATCTGTTGCCGTTGGCACGGGGGTTGCCGTGGCCGTTGGGAGCAGCGTGCTCGATGGCAGAGCAATTGCTGTCGCGGTTGGGACCGATGGATGTGTCGGTATGGCTGTGACTGTGCGCGTTGGCGTTGCCGTGCCCGTTCTCGTGGCCGTCGCCGTTGGGACGGCTGTGCCCGTGCGTGTTGGCGTTGCTGTTGCCGTGCTCGTGGCCGTTCTCGTGGCCGTCGCCGTTGGGACGGCTGTGCCCGTGCGCGTCGCCGTTGCTGTTGCCGTGCTCGTTGCCGTTCTCGTGGCCGTAGCCGTTGGGACGGTCGTGCCCGTTGGCGTTGCTATTGCCGTGCTCGTGGCCGTTGCTGTTGGGACGGCCGTGCCTGTGCGCGTTGGCGTTGCTGTTGCCGTGCTCGTTGCCGTGCTCGTGGCCGTAGCCGTTGGGACGGCCGTGCCCGTGCGCGTCGCCGTTGCTGTTGCTGTGCTCGTAGCCATTGGGACGGCTGTGCCTGTGCGCGATGGCGTTGCCGTTGCCGTGACCGTGGCCGTGCCGGTACCGGTGGCCGTCGCCGTTGGGACGGCTGTGTCCGTGCGCGTTGGCGTCGGCGTTGCCGTGGCCGTAGCGGTGCCGGTGGCCGTCGCCGTTGGTACGGCTGTGTTCGTGCGCGTTGGCGTTGGCGTCTGCGTAGCCGTGGCCGTGTTCGTAGCGGTACCGGTGACCGTCGCCGTTGGTACGGACGGTGCTTCACAGCGGTAGACGTGCACGTCGTCAACATACCAGCCAACCATACCTGTACACCCATCCTGGCCAAACTCGAAGCGCAATATAAAGGTATCTCCTGGGCTGACCAGACCCGTGAGATCAAGCTGCGACTGGCCCCAACTGCCCAAAACGGACCCTTCATCACTGCCGGTAAAGACGGGCTCTGGTGCCATGGGGTTGGTGTTGCCTCGGTTGGTCAATGCGCCGTTGTAACCGTTGAAGGTGAACGCATTCAACGGTACCAGCGTCCAGCCACCGCCATTGACCTGAATTTTCACGTTGGCACCATCATACCATTGTTCGGTGGCGATCCAGTGATCAAATGCCACACGTGGGCTAGCGCCCGTGGCGGGTGCGGTCAACAATGGGCTTTCCAGATAGCGCACGCTGGAATCATCATCATCACGACAATTGCCATAATCCATGCTGTTTACGGCGTACATGCCCTGGCCACTGCGATCATCAGGCAGGGTTGCTGCCAGTTGCCACGCTGGTGTGTCATGGGAGGCTGGATCACGCACGTCGCGTACTCCGCTGCTCCATGCACTGCTGCCCTCCCAGCCTTCCAGATGGATCGTGTGGGTGACCCGATCAGCAGCACAGAGTGGTGGGGCATTGGCAGCGAGCATGGGGGCAAAGTTGCATTGACTCGGTGGCGTGCGCATTGCCACGGCGGTCATCGCCGCGGTCACCTGCGCACAATCCGCGGCATCGATCTGTTCTGTGCTCGCCGTCACGGTTATACTGTCGGTGCGCGGTAGAGAGAGCGTGGCACCGATCAGATCCGTACAGGATTGCTCCAATGCCGTGGCATGGTCAGCAAAGTCGGTATAGGGTATTTGATAGACACTTTGTGCACGCCAATAGATGTGGGCAGCCTTGACCGCGCCAATGCTGGTGACGGATTGACCGTTGTAGGTGCCCCCGTCGACGAGCAACGCAAAGGCATGGTTGGGCACGCCGCTGTTGCTGTGAACGCCTCCTCCATCGCCGGCTGTACACCAGTATTGGCTATCGGTCACTTTGCCCGGATTGCCATAGCAAGTCGGGGTCCACATATCACGTAAGACACCACTGCTACTCCCCTCACCCACCAACCAACGTTGCGATCCAGTGCTACTGGTACACGATCCAACGGAACGCACGGTATTGGGCAAATCCTGGCCGGTGTTGTTGAGCAGATCGGCCAGTTCACCCCAAATGTCGGAATAGGCTTCATTCAGGGCCCCTGGCTGCCACTGATAGATCAGATTGTGCGTTGATTGGGTGTAGGCATGTGCCCACTCGTGGGCGACAATATCATCACTGGTCATACCGGCGCAGAAGGCAGCAAAGTTACCACCCCACGAAGCATTGGGGCAGAGGCTGGTGTCGTTGGCGATCATTCTCATTGTGCCGCCACGTCCATCCCACGAATCAAATGTTCCTGCAGAGAGGGTAAAGATCAGGTTGTAAATGTCTTCACTGTAATCGATCAGTCGATTGATGTCAGTGGCCGACGAACCGGTGTAGGGAAGAGGATCTCCTTCGCGCCATGCCAGGGCTTGCTGGCGGACATCGAAGACGCTGCGGTCCAGTGTCTTGTGCAGAAGCGAATACGAATCCACAATTACACCGCTGTGGGCATCGATGAAGAAAACTTTGTGAACCGTGCTCGCGTTGCTGAGCTCAATTCTGTAGACGAGATGGTTCTCTCCAGGAATGCCCTGCGCCAGCCCACTGCGAAAGATGACGAGATCATTGCGGCGGCTTTGCAGTGGAAATTGCTTGGTGATCGAGGTCGGCGTCTTGCCTGCCACCTGCATTGCCAGTCGTTCGGCGACGGCGGCTGTGAGCTGGGGGGTGGGGTCGAGGATGATGTCGTCGAGATAGAGCCCGTTGGCGGCGATGACGTTGCCCCCGGCGTCGATGTGCACGCGCAGCTGTGCGCCAAAGACTGGCACGCCCCGATAATGTTGTGCATAGACAAGGTGAGACGCGCCAAGGCTGTCGGTGGTCAGTGCAGTCAAGCGCAATGTTTCCGTGGGTCGTTGCACGCCAAAGAGTGGTCCATAGCTGTGCAGAAATGTCTGCGCGTTTGCCCGCAGCGTTTGGGGTTCCGGTAGGGTTTGTGGTGCATTTGCGCGCGGTGCTGCCAATAGAGCAGGTAAGCCCATAAAGCTAGCGTTACCAGTTGCGGAATGGCGTTCGATCTGAATATCCGCCCCTTGCCCTGGCTCTTTTTGCGCTGCCCCGGCTAGCAGGGTTGTGGCAGTCGGAGTGGGGGCTGCTTGCGCCTGACTGGCCGCGGGCGCCTCGTGGTAGAGAGCCAGTAGCGCCCAGGATCCCAACAGGAGAACAAACAGCAACATTCGGATCCAACTGTTGGGCAGCGAAAGCATCGGCGCTCTTTTCTGGTTAACCGTTCATCATGGGCGTGAATGGATGGTAGCCACGAATGAAATGATTACACGTTGGCGGGAGCTACCACCATCTGTTAACCAGTGTAGAGCCTCAAGAGATCCTTAACATCAGCTATTCCACGGACTAATATTGGACTATTTTACTGTCCAGCCCGGTTTGATGCAGCAGCATTGAGCAGAGCACACACATCGTGCAGCGAATCCACAATCTTATAGACGAGTGAGCGCGTCTCGGCCGTGGGCGCAACGAGATCGGGGATGTGAATCGGGATCATTGCCGCGGCGTGGGCGGCGCGAATGCCCGCGTGCGAATCCTCTAGGACGAGGCAGTGGGCGGGCGCTACCCCCAGGCTCGCCGCGGCTGCGAGAAAAATGTCGGGAGCGGGTTTGCCGTTGGGAATTTCGTCGCCACAGACGAGATGGGGAAAATGGTCGAGCAGGCCGGTGCTACGCAATTTTTGCAGCGCCAACGGCCGCGCCGTCGACGTGGCGACGGCTTTGGGCAGCGCCAGTTGATCCAGACAATCCAAAAGCTCTAGCAGCCCCGCTTTGCGTGCGATCTCCCCCGCTTCAATCGCCGCGTGATAATAATGCTGTTTGCGTTGATAGATCGCGTCGAAGGGTGAATCGGCCCCCAGGTGCGCGCGGAAGATCGCTTCGGTGGCCGGTGCGGTCCGCCCAATGGCTTGGCGATAGATCTCATCCGGCAGTTCATAGCCGAGTTCGGTTCCAGCCCGTTGCCACGCCTGTTGGGCAATGCGCTCGGTGTCGAGCATTAAGCCGTCCATGTCAAAGATGACGGCCGCGATGGTGTGGGTATCTACCGTTAGCAAGAGAATCCTCGTTCTGTTTGACCAACAATGAATGAGAAGGTGAGAGTACTATGCTGACTGAGTACTATGCTGACTGAGTACTATACTGACTAATCGAGCAATCATGGTAACGTTGCACAATGGTGGAATCAGCGTTCTCTACCGCTGGAGGTGCGCATTCTCTCATGCGCACTCCACAAGGTGCAAGGTATATTTGCTTTCTCTACAAGCAGTATGTTGCACGATCACTATGTTGAATGTTCATGACACCGAATGTTCATGATACCGAGTGTTCATGATACCGAATGTTCATGATAAGAGTGTTCATGATATCGAGTGTTCATGATACCGAAGTAGAATGATGCTGAATCGGGACCCCTCGACAAGCGTCGGTAACGGTTGTATGATAACGGCACCCGCCAGTGAAACAAAATTAGGGTAACAAGATAAGCCGTACCCGACGACCGCAAAAATCAAATTGCATACAGCAGATGGGACAGAATGCATGGGAACAGTAACACTTGCAAATGAACATTGGCAACTAGTCGTTGATCCAGAGCAGGGGGTCAACGTGATGGCTGGCTACCTGCATCAAGATGGCGAGTGGCTGGCAGTCATGCCCGACGCACGCCGGGCAGAGACGGCGCTACAGGCAAGCAGCTTTGTGCTAGTGCCCTATTCCAACCGCATTGAAGATGGCCGCTTCACCTTTGCGGGTGAAACACACCAGTTGGCGAATGGCGAGCGCCATGCCAGCCACGGGGATGTACGTGGTCGCCCGTGGCAGATCCAGGAGCAGAGTGCCGGGGCCATCACCTGCACAATCGATTCGCGGGATTTCGACGATAGCAACTGGCCCTGGCCCTTCACGGCCACGGTCACCTATGCGTTGATCGACAAGCAGGTACATTCCGAGTTATCGGTAACGAATCTGGGGCAAAGCGCCATGCCCGCGGGGCTGGGCTGGCATCCCTATTACAATCGCACGCTGACTGAGGCGGACGAGCCAGTCTACCTACACTTTCAGGTGGAGAGCGTCTACCCCGATGCCAACGACAATCGCATTCCATCGGGACCGGCCGAACCGCTTGCCCCAAACCAGGATTTTCGGCGAGAACGGGTGTTGGCACCCGCCAACTTTATTGATGCCTGTTTCCATGGCTACGACGGCGGGGGAACAATTGCGTGGCCAGCGAGTAATGTCCGGCTGCACTATCATGCATCGGCCAACTGTGGCCATCTCATTCTCTACAACCCGGCCAAGCCTTATTTCGCCGTCGAGCCGGTGACCAATGCCAACAATGGCGTCAATCTATTGGCGGCTGGCGATCCAACCAGCGGCATAGAGATCTTGGAACCGCGGGCAACAATGCGTGCGACTTTTACCGTGCAGGCGCTGCCGTAACCAGCGGCGAATGACTCGACACTGCCGACGTGATCGGGTGAATTGCCCGCACAATTGCGGCAAATTCGGCGGGTAGTTGGGTGGTCGCGGTGGCGCGGGTGCTCGCGGTGGACAGGGCAACGGGTGCAGGCGCGGCAACGGTGGGCGTGATAAAGGTCAACACCAACAGCGACGTGGCCGGTTCGTCGAAGAAGAGAAGCTGATAGCCCGCGACGGTTGCGGTGATCGCGTCGGTGGCAAGCAGTTGCGTGGTCGAAAAGGCCGTGGTGTAGTGCAGATAGCCCACGGGGTGCGTCGTGCGCAATGTGTAATCGAAGCGTGCCTCGTGCAATGTCACATTGGGCTGCGCTTCCAAGGCGCGTGGCATGGCGGCCAGATAGCGTGCAATCGTGAGATCGCGCCGCGGCAACACCTGCCCAATCAACCCGGGCGTGACGGTCGAGTGACTTGCCTCTCCCACGGTCGCATCGTCTGGATCGCGATGCAGCCCCGGATCCAATTGGGGCCAGGCCACTAACCACGACGAAGCTTCAGCGTGAGCGGCGGATTGTAGCCACGCAAAGAGAGTGGGCTGTTGGTCGGCCAGCTTTGCGACAGATGCACGTTGCAAGCGCTCGCCGCCACCGCGATAGCCCCAATTCGTGGGTAGGGGTATGGCAAAGGGGGCGAGCTCAGCGGTTCCCTGGGCGGGTGCGGGTGTGGCTGTCGACGTTGGTTGCGACAGTGGCCGTGACAGTGGCCGCGACGCCACGTTGGTGGGTGTGGGCAAAGCAATGGCCGGTGTGGCCGTCATGGTTGGCCGTGGAGTGGGAGATGCCCTGCCGCTGCAGGCAACGAGCAACAGCAGCGGGAAGAGATGCCAAAACATCTGACGCGGGGGAAGCGGGATCATCGGCGTTAGCTCCTGCGAGAACGGGTGATCTGTTGGCTGTTTTTGCGAACGCTCTGCTGGCAATGCACCGCGCTTGCGGGACGGGCGAACGGCTTGGCTACACCTGTGCGGCCGGGCAGAGTGTGACCAACGTGCAGGCCCCACAACGGGGTTTGCGCGCCACACAAACCTGCCGCCCGTGGAAGATCAAGAGATGGGAGAGATTGATCCATTCTTCGCGCGGTGTAATCTTCATGAGGTCGCGTTCGATCTTTTCCGGTGTGGTTGACTTGGTCAATTTCAGGCGGGTTGAGAGCCGTTTCACGTGGGTATCTACGACCACGCCATCGGCGATCCCGTAGACCACCCCCAACACCACGTTGGCGGTCTTGCGCGCAACCCCCGGCAGCGTCAGCAGCTCGGCCATTTCGTTGGGCACCTCACCATCGTACGCGGCCACGATGCGCTCTGCCGCGCCCTGAATGTTCTTTGCCTTGTTGCGAAAGAAACCCGTGGAGCGGACCAACGCCTCCAACTCTGCGCGGTCGGCGGCAGCCATGGCCGCGGGCGTGGGAAAGCGAGCGAAGAGCGCGGGTGTCACTTTGTTCACCCGTTCATCGGTACACTGGGCAGAGAGGATCGTGGCAACCAACAGCTCGAACGCATTTTTGTGGTTGAGCGCGCATTCGGCATCTGGATATTCAGCATGCAACAGCGCCAATATTGGCCCAATCCGCTTGGACGCGGCGTTGCGCGGCGTTAACTTTTTCGCTTCCGTCATAAACAATCATCCATCTCACGTTGCAACCAAATTCTTGTCGCTTGGTACTTTTTTATCTTCTACGACAATGAGGGCAGCCGCGGATTGGCCAACACCCGGTAATCAGAATCATCAATCCGCTGCCAGGGATAGTGAATAAAATCTTCGGTAATTTCCACATAGTGATCAGGCTCATCTTCCGGAAAGAGGCTGCTCTCTGGGCGCCAATGAAGCACGGCAATCTCTGGGAAACCGCCCGCGCCCTCGATCCGACCTTTGGCGGCCATTACCGTGCGGCCGCGATTCCATAGATTGTCCACGATTAGAATTTTGCGCCCCTCCAGCAGAGAATCGGCCGGGAATTGAACAAAGCGGGGCCAGCTAAAACTTTTGGTGATTGGTTTGTCAGCCGTTCGTTCTTTATCATCTGTAAAAAGGACGGTGGCGGTAAGCACATTCTGCATCTTTAACGCTTCGGCGATCATGCCACCGGGAATAATGCCACCGCGGGCAATCATCAAGATGGAATCATAGGGGGTGTTGAGATTGAAGACGAGGTTGCTGATTAACTCTTCGGTATCGTGCCAGCTCAGGTAGACGTGGTTCATCGCCGTTTTATCCTTAGGATTCAAATAGGTGCAGCCAAAAACGTGATGGGTGTACGCGTGTGCCCCTACACCCGTGATGGGTGTACATTTGTGCCCGTACACCCCTGATGGGTGTACATTTGTGCCCGTACACCCCTGATGGGTGTACATTTGTGCCCGTACACCCCTGATGGGTGTACATTTGTGCCCGTACACCCCTGATGGGTGTACATTTGTGCCCGTACACCCCTGATGGGTGTACATTTGTGCCCGTACACCGCCAAGCAGCGCAGAGCTATCACTCCTGTTGGATCAACGCGGGCGCAACCGAGAGTAGCGCCGCCATCTGCTGCACTGTTGTGTGCATCAGATCAACCGGCAACAAGGGGTGGTAACCTGCCTCTACCGAGAGTATACCCGTTTGTGTGCTTTCGTTAAAATGAGCGGGAGTGTCGATGCGCAGACGGTATTCGCCCGGCGGCACAGCCCAGAAGCGCACTGCGCCGGTTTCGTCGCTGCGCGCTTGCAGGATAGTCAAATCCGCATAGTCAGCGGCTTTGGGTGTTAGCGTAACCATCAGGTTGGCAAAGCCGAGATTGCCGCCGACCACCGCCACCCCCGCGGGCTGAATCTGCAAAACAATGGGATCGTGATCGCTGGAGCGCTGCAAGAGCGCCACCTGCTCTTCAGCACCAGCGGGATAATCGGCGTTGCTGTGGATGGGTTGCACGCGGGCAATTTTGGTGATGAGATTCGACGACACCAGGATGTGATCGAGCACCTGGCTACCGCCATTGAAAATAAAGGTATAGCGGTCGAGCGCGGGCAAGAGATCGAAGGTATGGAAGAGCGGCGGTACCGTTGCCGTGCGCAACGCTGCAATGGGGCCACTCTGATAGTAATCGTTGAGATCACCCAACACGACTACGTTGGCCAATGGATCGCTGCTCAGCTTTTCCTGCACCAGCGCGGCCACGTGACGAGCCTGGGCCATGCGCCGCACGACATTGACGTGCTCATCCCCCCCCTTGCTTTTCCAATGATTCACCACCACCGTGAGCGGGAAGGGCGCTGCCCAAGGGCCAGCCACCGTTAGATCCACCACCAGGGGCGGACGGTTGAATAGAGGGTATTGACCAGCGACACAAGGATCGCCCACAAGGATCACGTCATAATCCAGCGCGCTGCACCCCTGGCGCAGGGCCGACGCCTGCACCGCCACCCGGTCGCGCCGGGCGAGCAGGGCGTTGGTCAGCGGATATTCGTTGCTTGCGGTGCCGGGGCCAGCCAGCGCAATGGGGATGTAATCGAGGGCAAAGGAGCGCAACAGCAGCGCGGCCAGCCGCTCCACATCAGTTGGGTCGCCCGCTTCTTGCAGGCCAATGATGGGACAGCCTTGCAATGTTTCGGCAATGGTGCGGGCGCGCTTGGCCAATTGTTGATCATAGGCTGCTGGTGCCCAGTGCTGCTCGCTCCCGCGTCCCATGGCATGGAGATTGTAGGTGCAGACGGCAAAGGCATCCGCGGCAACGGGCGCGGCCATTGGCGGTGGCGGTGGTTCCGACGCTTCCACCGGCTGCACCACGCTTGCGGGCCACAGGTGGAGTTGATATTTGCCAAAGTTGTAATCGATGATCGCGCGGACCGGGGTGATCGTTGCCGTCGTGGTGGGTGCCAGTGTCGCTGCAAGCGGGCGCTCGTTCTCGCCGATCTGCCCGTTCTCGCCGATCTGCACGATCTCGCCGTGGTGCACCTCGGGCAAGGTGGCGCCCAGTGCATTCGTGAGGTAGAGCAAGCCATGCATGGCTGCCCCGTCCGCCTGAAAGACGCGCCCTGCTTCTACATAGGGAAGCAGCGTCGTGGGCAAGAGCGCCAGCTCTACCTCACCGTTGGCAAAATGTTTGGTGGGCCCTTGCACTGCCGCGGCCAAAGGCGCAACTTCAACAACCATGCCCTCGTAGCGCTCAAACTGTTCAATGGGATCAATGCCCAACCGGGGATGGGGCAAGGGGGCGGGCGGGGGGTCGAGGGTGGTGCAATGAATGGAGGGCAGGATCGCCTTCATGCGCGAAAGTTCAGTTTTTGCGTAAAATTCATCGACGTATGCCCGCTGCAACTGCACGCACTGCCCCGCCCGCACCGTGGGCGCTGTTCGGGTGTAGACGAAGAGTGCATCGCTGGTGGTCGGGTCGCCATCCCCCAGTGGATCCTGCAGATAGAAGCCATCACCCACCACGCCGGTGACCACACCAAAGGTGTCCACCCACTGTTGATAGAGCGGCGAAGCGGTGCCACTGCCCTGGATCTGATAGATGGGCGTCAAGGTGGCCGCGGCCACCTGCCCATGCAACCACAGTGAATTCAAGAGCAACACAAGCAGGCAGAGAAAACGCCAGATGAATGGGGTGGATCGGTATGGGTTGGATGCAGGCATGATCTTTGTTGGGTGCGATGGTCGGTTGGGTGCAGGTTGATTGATGCAGCTAAACGAGTGAAGGTTGACAGGTGTGGATCGACAGGCGTGAATTCGTGACGCAAACAGGTAGTTGGTGATTAGCACCAACGCTCGGATTATTGAATGGTGCTGGGCACGGGCCAACCCTGCACACCAAGGTATGTGCTGCCGAGGGCAAGCGCAAGCGAAATTCGGCGTAGAACCATTGCCAGAAATGGCAGCATCTTTTTGGGACAGGAGCAGCAGCGGGGTAAGCGCGTTACCTGTTAACGCAAATCGACCCGGCCGCAATGAGGGCCGGGTCGATCGCTGTGGATGACTCGTGGATGACTCGTGGATGACTACCGGAAGAGCTCCCGTAGCCTACCACTGTTGAAGCAGTGCAGCAGTGCTACAACAGTTGGAAAGGGTATAGCCGCTGTTGATCCTAGCGACCAATGAAGGGCAGGAAGATAAAGTCCACAAACTCTACCTGTTCGCCGATCTCAACGGAACCGTTGCTCGATTCCACGGGGACAGATTGGCCACCAACGCTGCCCAGTGAGCTATCGCTCAGAGCAATCGCAGCGCTACCATCGGCCGCGCTCTCCTTCACCGTCAGGTTGATGGTGGCGAGGGCACCGTCGGCAAAGGCAGCGGGATCCGCAGAGGTATCGGTCAGCACGATCTCGATGCGGCCAGCTTCGTCGTAATTCACAGCTTGCAGCAGGCCAGCAGCACCGTGCAGATCAACCGTGGCAAGGTCAAAGGTTGCGTCATCGAATTCGATGGCGAAGGTTGCGGCGGAAAGATCATGTCCCGCACTGGTCAGCACGACCGGCACGTTTACCGTACCACCTTGGGTGGCGTTCACGCTGCCAACGGCCAATCCAGCAATGCTACTGCTGGCAGCGTTGGCGTTGGGGCAGACATACGCGTTGTTAAAGAATTTGCGCACTGTGCAGGTCAAGTCGCCAGCATCAATGTTCATGTCTTTGTTGGCGTTACAACCGTAGGGGCTGAAGTCTGTGTAACTGCCGTGGTATGCATTCCACCATTTCAGTCCATCACCATCAAAGTATTCGAGACCAATGGCAGTGAGATCACCAGCATCTATGATGCCATTGCCATTACAGTCACCCGAGACGCCCAGGTTATTCTCATCAACTTCAACATTCACGGTAGCCGTATCAGTCTTGGGATCGTTGGCATCGCCATCAGAAATGGTGTAGGTAAACTCATCTGCACCAATCCAGTTGATATCCGTCAGCACATACGTTACCTTGAGACCATCGGTATTTACGATCCCACGTTTACCGTTGGTGGCGGATTGGATTACACAGTCAGCACAGTTGGCTGCACCATCCGGATCGTCGTCATTGATCAACACATCAATATCAGTTGTGGTCGTCACGGTCGCCGTGTCATCGACGGCATCGGGCGCGACATTTGGTGGGGTAAAGACCTCTACCTCAATGTTGATATCTTTGGTGAAGGAACCACCATAGCTATCTTCGGTCTTGACGGTCAGCGTATAGGTGCCTGCCGCAGGGTCATCCACCGCGACCTCAATCTCATCATCGTAGGGAGCGCCCTTGATGCGAAAGATTGCAGTTGGTGTTTGTGGGAGAATGGTATAGGTGTAGGTGTCATTGTTATCCATATCGGTGGTCACCAGTGTGCCCACATAATCGTTGGGATCAGCGCTGGAATCGACTGGCACCGTGTTCACCAACATAATGTTGGTGGGTTTCTTGTTAATCGTGGTTGCCAGGTTGACATTGCGATCTTCGGTTGAACCGTTGACGGGATCACCCGTGGCATTGGTAAAGGTCGCGTTGGCCAGATCGAGCGTTGTCACCGGGCCGGCACAGGCACCCGATGGCCAGGTATTTGACTTGAGCAGAATCGAGGCAATGCTGCGGGTCGCTTGTCCAGGGCCAGCGATGATGGGGGCTGGACCACCGGACGAGATTCCGGCAGCAACAAAGCGGACAGTGTTGGGCGGTGTGGCCAACGTATCTTCTGTGTCTTTGGCGTCAAAGACAAAGGAGTTGGGTAACAGCCCGGTCACATCATCTGTACCTGGTACATTGGGGTCATCCCCCTCGATGTCACCGGCAAAGCCATGATTGGTCGGTGAATCTGGATCCAGAATACAAGCATCCAAGTTCAAGTCAAAGTTCACG
Organism: Caldilineaceae bacterium; assembly: GCA_965228585.1. Classification (GTDB taxonomy): domain Bacteria; phylum Chloroflexota; class Anaerolineae; order Caldilineales; family Caldilineaceae; genus JAHBVH01. The sequence goes on along the minus strand of CBDDHX010000001.1, from coordinate 71,903 downwards.
GCCGAGACTGCTTTGTCTGGGCTTTCCAGAATGATGTCGACCTTGAACTTGTTGTCGGCGATCATGTATGGGGGGCTCAGCTTGAGCTTGGGATCGACGGCAGGGGCCGGGCATTTGACCAAAACTTCGACTTGCCCAATGGCCGGCAGACCACCGTTGTCACGGATGCGATAGGTAAAGGTATCGGGTGTTGCATCATCACAGAAGTTATTATCGGGTGTATAGAGCACCTTCTGGTCACCCGTGACCACGGCAGTGCCATTGGCAGGGGCTGCAACCACGGCTTCCAGTGTGATGGTATCGCTCGTCTCGCCCGGCCCACCGTTATCATTGGCCAGCACGTTGATGGAGAGCGAGTTGTTGCGGGTGGTCATCACGCTGTCCGGGTTGGCAACAGGATTATCATTGACCGGGTTGATGGTAATGTTGATCGGTGCCGAAGCGCCCGCGTTGGAACAGGGGGTCGCTGTATCGATTTCACAGAGCCGGTACGAAGATGAGACCGATCCGTTCTGATTGGCACCCGGGGCATAGGTAATCCGGAAGGTGCCACCGGCGTTGCCGAAAGTGAAATCAGCGACCGGCCCACTGAGAAAGGCGATCCGATAGCGGGCATCAAAGGCAATGCCCGTATTAAATGTCTTGGGGGTATCTTCATTGGTACTACCATTGATGGCCGTTGCATCCGGGGCGGGTGGTGCATCGTCGGCAAAGGCCGCCTGGGGCAGCAGCGCAAAGGCAAACACAACCGCAAGCGTTGCGATTAGCTGCCAAAGTGAACGCGCACCAGGTAGATCAAAACGTGAATTCATACGCATTTGGGCTTTTCTCCAAATTACAACAGTCTATTCGCTCCAGAGTGGCCACGGTCGATCGTGCTCAACTCGTAAAGCGTAGACAAGCAAATACTTGATATGTTTCCGAGCATGCGCTACATCAATCGGATCGGCTCGTCATCTGATGCGAAACACAGCGCCGCCGATGAGCAGAGCAAGCTCGGGGAAGTTCCACAGAAACGGTCAAACGACAATAGAAACGACGATAGATCAGTCAAAGAATTGAGTTCCAGGCAATTTCCTTTCTTGACAAGCTGCAATTGCATTGACTGTGCTGCTGGTGGTCCGCCAGTACAGCTACGACAAGTACAGTGGCAACGAGGCTAGTGCAACGTTGTGCAGCCCCAACTTGCACAATTTATGATGAATGGAAGCAGAGCATGTCCCCAGGCATTTGCACCAGACAGCGAACCCTGGGAGCGATGAACTAATCGACGACCCCCTTAAAAGTTGCACACATATGGGTACTTTTACACGGGGATAACTGTGCAACTTTTAAGGGGTCATCTATAAGGGACTGACGAACAGTGGGACAGCTCCACTCCCAATCAATCTATTCTTCACGGGCAAGCAAACCAAGCTGCATAGCCGCTTCGGCTTGCCTATTCGTTGCTCACCACAGGCAGATAGATGTTGGTGGGATTCGCTTCCTCACCAGCCGCGGTGGCAGCACCGACCTCTTGCAGCACAACCTGGTCGATCATGTAGAGATCACCGGCTTCCGCGTGAGGGGCGAACCAGAAACGGATGCGGGAATCTTTAGCCGAGTTGTGAATGTTCTTGGTGTTGAACTCGTAGTTATAGATTTGCCAGCCGGTACCCAAGTCGACCGTCTGGACCGCAAGGCCGTAATTGGAGTAGTCGTTATCGTGCTCGTGAATATAGAGCCCCATGTCGCGACCACTGCTCGATTTGGCGGCAAAGCTCAGGTGATAGCGGGTGTCGGCTTTCAAGGTGAAGCCAACCTGATAGAGCTGAACATTGTTCCCGGATTGATCGATGTGAACACGGGCAGCCTGGTTACATTCAAAGGCATCGCTGACTGTGTTCCAGGAACCAGCGCTCGACGTGTGGAAGCGCCACTCTTCCTTGCCATTTTCATAGCTTGGGTTATCGAGCAAGCTGGCTGTCGGTGTACAGGTTCCGCCCGTGCCACCAGGTGTCGGTGAAGGCATTGGCGTGGCCGTCGGTGTGGCTGGCGTGCCATTCACTGGCAGCAGCACAACCTTGTCGATCATGTAGGTGTCGCCGGGTTGGGCATAGGGCGAAAGCCAGAAACGGATACGGCTGTCGTGGACGGCATTGGTAAAGTTCTTGGTGGTGAACTCGTAGGTAAACTCTTGCCAGTCAGTGGTCAGATCGATCTCCTTGACCCGCAAGCCATAGTTGGTGTAATCATCGTCATGCTCATGGATATAGAGCCCCATGTTGTTGCCTGTGTTGGATTTGGCAGCAAAAGTGAGACGATAGGCGGTGTGCGGCTGCAGGGTGAAGCGGGTCTGATAGAGCTGAACATTTCTGCCCCGCTGGTCAACCTGGATCACAGCTGCCTCTTCACACTCATAAGCGGGCGCGCCGGTGGTAAAGTGACCACTGCCCGACGTGTAGAACTTCCAGTGATCAGTGCCCTCTTCAAAGCCAGGGTTCTGCAAAAGGCTGGCGAGTGCAGGACAATCCGACGGTGACGGCGTGGCCGTTGGTGTAGCCGTGGACGTTGCGGGCGGTGGCAGTGTTGGTACATCCGTTGGTGTGGCCGTGGACGTTGCTGGCGGTGGCAGTGTTGGCACATCCGTCGGTGTGGCCGTGGACGTTGCTGGCGGTGGCAAGGTCGGCACGCCTGTTGATGTAGCCGTTGGCGGTACAGTTGCCGTTGGTGGTGTAGTGGGCGTTGCAACGGCCGTAACGGTCACCATGCCATCAACCGTTACCCCCGGAACTGCATCACCAGCGGGATTTCCAAATGTTGTACCGGGATCATCACCGAACGACACCGGCGCCAGGTGAGAGGCACCCGTTGGGTTGCAGGTAGTCATGAACGTGATTGTCAGCAGCGGGTTGGTATCTGCCAGGGAAGGAGGCGGTGTTGCATTGGAGACAATGACGACATCGATTTCCCCGTCCGTGTCATTCCCATCAAAGCTTGCTGTGATCGAGAAGCCTTGTGGCACAAAGAAGGTGATTGCATCTGGCAGACTATCATTGTCGGCATCGGTTGGATCAAATGCGAGACAGGTCTGGTCATAGTCAATCGAGAAGGCAAGTGATGCAACATCTTGATCGCCAGCTTGGAATTCAATCGGCACGGCAACCGAACTACCGGCAGCAGTCGTTTGGCTCTGAATGATCAACGTTGGCAGGTTCGGCACGGGTGTCGACGTGCTGGTGCTGGTAAAGAGGGGTGGCACGTCAGTTGTTGGCGTTGCGGTTGGCGGAATCGGTGTATTGGTACTGGTTGCGGTTGGCGGCACATTGGTTGCCGTGGCCGTTGGTGGCACACTGGTCGATGTGGCCGTTGGCGGCACGTCGGTCGCCGTGGCCGTTGGCACGGTACCTTGCACGGTGACAGCCCCATCCACAGATGCACCGGGAATGGGATTGCCAGCGCCATCAGAGAATGAAGGCGGCGAACCAGCAGCAAAGAGCACAGCGGCCGCTTCTGTCGCACCAGTGGGTGTACAGATGACCGTAAACTCAATTGAGACGAGCGGTGCCAAATCAGGGATGGGCGGCGGTGATGAAGAGAAGCTGATGATCGCGAAGTCCAGTTCGCTATTAACGTCGGAAGCATCGAAACTGGCCGACGTTAGTGCTTGTGCAGGGATCGCTGGATTAAAGGTTATCGAATCAGGGAGGCCATCGTTATTGTTGTCGCTATCATCGAAGGCAAGACAACTCTGATCATAGTCAATGCTAAAGAGCATTGTAGAGATATCATTGACCCCATCGTTTTCAAAATCGATGGGTACGGTGATGGTGTCGCCTGGCTGTGCGGTGAGACCTGCGCGCACAGAGAGCGTTGGCACGGCTGCTTGCAGGCTGGGCGCGCCATAGACGGCAGAGAGACCCCAGCCATTGGTTGCACCAAAGCCCACCAGCAGCAAACTGATAACGAGAAGTAGATGTAGAATGATGGTCGTTCTTTTCATAGTATTCCTTCCATGAAAACTTACGGTTACTCAACTCACACTGCCCTTGGCAGCGCTGTTACGCTCTTGCAATCGCCCGGGAGTGAGGGGTCCGACGGTGATCACCGCTGCTCAGCAGCGCATCCCCAGCAACAAAAGCAGCCGGCGCAAAGCCAAAGTCTGCGTGAGACTTTCCTGATAGAGTAGCAAGTCAGGACGAAAGCTAGTTGAGACATTTTCGTAGCAATAGCAACAGTAGATGAAGAACCTTACGAAAATATGGCTTCAACTTGTAAAATGGAGGACAAAAGATAGATGTGAAAGAAAATTGTCAGGAAACCGTACCTGAGAAAGCTTTATCTTTTGTCCGCTTCTTGTTATACTTTTCAATACAGGAATGCCCTGGACGCGATCGCAGCTCCTAGAGCAGAAAGCGTCTGCATCCTGTAGTTCGAAGGGGGATGCCGAAGGTAACCTGGCCGGGTTCGTGCGGCATCCCTCTATCTTTTTTACCGTACATATCCAATCACAACCTGCCAGAGCAACCCATCGGCCGCCAGTAAGCTTCACCGGCAGTGCGCGCTCGGCTTGCAAGTCATGATCGATTCCACATGGGCAAGTGTCAGTCGCGGGTCAGACGCTATTGGTCTTTGGCTCGCATGGTGGTAGTGCCCACGCCCCGCACATTGCTGCTCTGTGCTGCAATAGGCGTCTAGACAGTCTGCCATTCCTGCAAACCTTCTCATCCCTCCATTTCCATTTATCGATAGTGGCAGCGCCAGCTACTCAAAGATGGCGTGACCACGGATTGTTCACTGTGAGCACTCTATTGGATGGTGGTGGCAGTGACATTTCTCATTGGTGCCAGAACAGAACCACTCGCTGCATGGGCAAGATTTAGAAAACGCATGAAAATTGCCCACAAATAGGTGCAAGCTCTGGCCAGAAGAAGCCAGCCAACTCTTGGCTCCCCCATTCATTTGTGAATCAATCTTCAGAAGGTTTGCTGAACGTTACCCAAACAGAGCAGAAGAGCTGCGTCTCTGACGAACTCGCGACAACCGAGAGTTTTTTCGCTGCTGGCGGAAATTCTCGCGGTGCATGACCCATAAAGTTACCTGTTGATTTGTCGAGCGATTCTAGCCCTACCATGGAGGAAAACGGGGATGTAAAGTATGCCAATCCAGCACATCGCTTTACAATGTAACCCAAGTTGCTCCTCAGTTGCCTTCTGGGCGCGTGGAAGAGACTCTTTTTTGGCAATCACTCTCGCGTGGAGATGGTCGGTAGCAACTTGAGTAATTTATGCGGTGATCGAGCTGTTCAAAGTCACGTGGAGCCAAAGCCATTTGTGGCCGTGACTAGCTGTGACCGTGATTCACAGTGCTCGATGAGGGCAAAAATGCCCTTGAATGCGTCGGCTTCAACAAGTGAACGACGTCCGCTCCCGTAGTCCATAGAGGGATGTTAAAGGTAACCTGGCCGGGTTCGCGCAACATCATCTCTATCTGTAAAACATCTAAAATAAGCTCTGTGTAAAACTGCTTTTCTGCATAACTCTTCTGCGCAACTCTTCTGCGCAATTCGAGACGGAGTGACAGGCAGTTCCTGCCACGATTGGATCTGTCGATAGATGATCAGCAGTTGTTCTTTGGCAACATGGGCGTTCCGACATATACTTAGTATCTGTCCTGAAATTCTCTGCGTCGACGCAACCGGCTCGAGGTGGTTTACGCACCACAACCGAATTTCAGGATGGGCTCTTACGCGGATTGACTTACGAATCCCATATGCAGTGCGCCCTTTTGCCGTACGCACAGTATACATCATTTGACGCAAAATGATGCTTACAATTGTCTATACTAGCTTACATTATCTGTAAACTACCAGTGCAATATGGTTGATTACCAACTAGTCTCACCGACGCGATGCCTGCAGAACAGAGCGTATGATCGACGCATGCTCTGTCTGCGTGGTCTGTACAGCGCGTACCTGCACACCCAACAGGGAGAAAGAAGATGCAACGGATCTGTTTTTTGCTAAAGGTAAAAGAAGCGAAGATCGAGGAATACAAAAACGCACACGCGGCTGTTTGGGAAGAGATGCTCCAGGCATTGCGCGAAACGGGCTGGCATAACTATTCCCTCTTCTTGCGCGATGATGGACTGTTGGTTGGTTATTTGGAAACACCAGATTTTGAAAAAGCTGTCGCGGCAATGGCCACCCGAGAGGTCAACGAGCGTTGGCAAGCGGCCATGTCCGAATATTTCGAGGATCTGGACGGCCAACGCCCCGATGAGGGGTTGCTCGTCCTGGAGGAAGTCTTTCACCTGGCGTGAGAGAGGCTGACGCCCACACCCCACCCCTGGTGAAACCAGACAACAGCGGCAGATGGCAGAGGCGCCGAGGTGTGGACGCTGTTTTGCTTACGTAAGCGCCATGCGCTGCCCCGTGCGTGCCGATTCAAAGACACGCTCGATTACCCGCAAGGTCCCGATGGCGTTGGATGGCGGCACCAACGGCTTGGCGCCATCCAGCAAACAGGCGTGGAACTGTTCGATGGCAGCGGTGAAGGGCATCTGGCCCGTATTGAATGAGACAGTTTCCGCCCCATCAGCCGTGTGTACAACAAAGTGGCTCTCACCTTTGGGATGGTATGGCTGCGGCACTTCGATATAGCCCTTGTCGCCCATGAGCACCGCACCGGGACCGCCAACAGCATCTACACCGGTTTGCAGCGTGGCAAATCCATTGTCGGGAAAGGTCAGCAACATGGCGACCCGGCTATCGACCTCATAATCTGGATCCATCTGCACCGCGGCCTGAACAGCCACCGGCTCTGTGCCAAAGGCAAACCGGGCAAAGGTTATGGGGTAGCCCCCGGCATCCAATAGGCCACCGCCCCCCAATGCCTTGTTCAGCCGGATATTGTCGGTGGGTCGCTCGAGGTGAAAGGTCAGCCGTGCCTGCAATTGCAACAGCTTGCCAATGACACCCTCATCGAGCAGTTGGCGCAATTTCAATGTCTGTGGATGCAACAAAAAGACAAACGCTTCCACCAACAAGACCCCTGCCTCTTCACAGAGGTCGATCATCTGCTGCGCTTCGGCCGGGCTGACAGCCAGCGGTTTTTCACAGAAGATGTGCTTGCCATGTCGGGCCGCAACCGCGGTCCACTCGGCATGCATGGTATTGGGCAACGGATTGTAGACCGCGTCGATCGCATCGCTGGCCAACATGGCTTCGTAGCTATCAAAGCTGTGTGGGATCGCATGCTTCGCGGCAAAGGCCGTGGCCTTCTCCTGGTTGCGGCTGGCAACGGCAACCAACTCCCCCCGCTCGGTCTCACGCAGCGCGGGAATGAAGGCGGTCTCGGCAATGCGTGCCGTGCTTATAATTCCCCAACGTATTTTTTTACTCATATCCATCCTTCTACAGTTCTGTTTTCACTGGCTCAAATTTGCCTGTTTCAAATTTCACTGGCTCTGTTCTCAAAGCCTCGATCTGCAATATTTCGATCTTGATTGTCTCTGCTCGCTGTCTCTGATCTCTGTCTCTGGTCACTCTCTCTGCTCACTGTCGCCAATCGAGCAATCATGGTAACGTTGCCCAGTGGTGGAATCAGCGTTCTCTACCGCTGGACGTGTGCATGAGAGGAGGTAGAGGTGGGGGTCAATATGACCGGCATCTCCCAGATGCCGATCATGTCTCAGAGAGAGTCCACCTTCTCGACTTATGGGTAAAGCTAAGCCCATCCAAGGCAGAAGAGGCTCATGCGCTCTCTGGGCCACATGCTGCCGTCTCAGCCGGTGTTCGCGGCATTCTCCGCATCGACCTCATACTTTTGCAGGGTATCGAGATTCATTTCAATCCCCAGCCCCGGCCGCTGGGAAAGATGGAGGTGGCCGTTGCGAACGTCCAGCGGCTGATCAATCAAGATATCATAGCTGGAGAGATCGTAGCGGTGGACTTCCAACTTGTAGAAATTGGGCACAGTCATCATCACCTGGGCACCGGCCGTTACATTCACCGGACCACTGGCATCGTGTGGCGAAATGGGGATATAGTAGGCTTCGGCCATGGTTGCGATCTTCTTTAACTCCGAGATCCCTCCGGTCCAGGTGACATCGGGCATGACAAAATCGGCCAGACCCTGCTCGAAAATGGGCACGAACTCCCAGCGGGTGTGCAACCGCTCGCCGGTACAGATCGGCGTCGCAACCTGCTCTTTCACCTGCTTCAGGGCCTTCCAACTCTCCACCGGCACGGGCTCCTCGAACCAGTGGATCTTATAGTCCGCCATCTTGTTGGCCAGCCGCACCGCGGTGGGCACATTATATAACCCATGCGCATCGATTAGAATTTCGACACTGGGGCCAACGGCTTCGCGCGCCGCGGCCAGAATCTCCAGCGCGGCGGCTTCGGCCGCGGGTGAAATCTCTCCATCCAGATAGCTGGCATTACCCACGTGCAGGTTGTGGATCATGGGATCCATTTTAAATGCCTGGAAGCCAGCGGCGACAATCTCCTTGGCCGCCACGGCAATGGCATCGGGCGAGGTCGGATCATAGGGATGGCAGTACATGGCAATGCTCTCGCGCACGGGGCCCCCCAACAGCTCGTAGATCGGTAACTCGAGCACCTTGCCGCGGATATCCCAGAGCGCAATGTCAATCGCGCTGATGGCCGCGGTGGTTGCGCCACGGGTGCCCACATAGGTGAGGCCGCGGAAGATCTTGTGCCAGATCGCCTCAATATTTGCAGGGTTTTCCCCACGCAACCAACTGCCGATCTGGTCGATGTAGGCCGCGACGGCTCGGTTGGCAACTGGGCCAGGATAGGTGGTTACTTCTCCCCAGCCAGTGATGCCCGCGTCGGTATCGACCTGTACAAAGATGAAGGCGCGCTCTGCAGGCACCCGCACCGAGCCAGCACCAGGGTTGTGATCCCAGGGAATTTTGACGATCCATGAACGGATGTTGGTGATTTTCATCGATTGGGTTCCTTTTTTAGTTCAAGTTGCCACCCACCATCTCTGCACACGAGTGAGCGCAAAACATATCCACTACCACGCGCCTATGATGCGGTTGGCTTGAAAACGGTAGATTGTTGACGGTCTACCAAAGTGGTAGCACTGCCGTTTTCAAACAGAGCTTACTTTGGAAGGCGACCGGGGAGCAGCTTATCGAGAAATCATGGTAACGTTGCCCACTGGTGGAATCCGCGTTCTCTACCGCTGGATGTGCGCATTCGAAAATGCGCACTCCGCAAGATAAAAGGTCTATCTGTTTTCTCTATGAGCCTCGGGAGACCGGCCAGTAGATGCTCTTGCAGATAGCAGATTGCTGGTCGAACGCAATGTTGAATAGGGTGTACCCGCCAGTCGGCCCCAGCAGGATCGGTTGCGTGCCACGCACTCCTTTGCGCCGTGGCGGAGCGCACAAAAGTTGCGGTACACCTCGCTAGAGACTGCATTGTTGAATGAATATCGGTTAGCGAGTTAGCTCAAAGTGTGAAACCATATATTCTGCCAGCGCCGCGTGATCCAGCGCGACACCCAGGCCGGGCCGGTCCGGCAGCAGTGCGTGGCCCTCTGCATATTGCATGCGCGGCGTCACCAGCGTATGTTCCCGCGCCCACTCGCTCTGCAGATCGCTGGGCAACAGACAGTTGCGGGCACAGGCAGACGCGTGCAGACGCATGTGTTGGAGCACGCCAAGTTCCAGCGAACTCCCCTGCCAACAATCTTTGCCCACAAATTCGGTGACGTGGCTCAGGCGCAAGAAATCGTAGACGCTGCTCCGGCCCAGGTTGTAGGTGTCCGCCATCTCTTCGCGCATGGCCAGTTGCAGCACATCTTCCGTGCGCGTGTGGCAGGCAATGGTGAGCGGCGTGATCTGACGAGCCGCACGCCAATCGTCAATGACCGTGTAGGGGAAGGGATCTTCGATCTGAATATCGAGTGGCAGTTGGGCCAGCTGCTCCAGCTGTCGGCTACACTCGCGCAGAGAACGCCACGCGCACATGGGATCGAGCGTCACGTGAAAGTCGGCGGGAATATCCGCGGCAATCGATAGCAACGCTTGTACGGTATCCCCCCGCGCGCTCGATTTCATCTTCACCCCGTGCAAACCCAGTTCAGCAGCCTCAGCGATGAGCTTGGCCATGGTCGTGGCGTCGGGCCGGTTGATCCAGAAATCGACTGGCACCCGATCGCGGGTGGCCCCGCCAAGCAACTGATGGGCGGGCATGCCAACTGTCTTGCCAATGGCGTCCAGCCAGAGCGATTCGACCACGCTCATGCTTTTGCCCGCGGCCAATTCCCACGACCAATAGGAATAGCTGCGCGGCAGCCCCGTGGCATTGGCCGGCCCCTGCCAGATCGTGGCGGGTGTTACCGCGCGCAGATCACGGCCGAGCAGATCGTGCAAGGTCGCCTCGACCACCGCGCGGGTGGTGCCTCGGCCGCTTTCGCCCACAGCCACCACGCCCTGCCCGGTAACGCCTTCGATCAAGTGAATGGGCATTTGGGGCCATTTCCCATGGTCTTTGTACATTACGCCCGGATCGGCAGGTGACGCGACAATATCCTGGCGCGCGGGAACAACCACCTCCCAAACGCGAAATTTTTCAAAAGTTACCGGTTGATCAGACATGGAGTTTCCACCTTATATATGTACGCTGCTCTTGTATAGGCGCTGCTCTTGTATAGGCGCTGCTCTTGTATAGGCGTTCACGTGCGTTGCATGGGCGATGGCTGTGTACGGGCTGGCCACCCCAGTGATTAATAGCGCCCCAGTGATTATAACGCGAATTCGCGCGGGGCGAAAACGGTTCAAATGGATCCAGAGGGGGTGGGGTAGCCGGACAAGAATCAGTGGCGCTACGTGCGCTTGCGCTGGGGTGGACGGACGAAGAGGGCCGTTGCAACTGCCAGGATCAGCGGTAACAGGGCAAAGCCAACCAACACGGCCCGATAGTTGCCGAGGAGATCCCGGGCGATCCCAAAGGGCATGGGACCCAAGGCAGAGCCAGCCACCCCCAATGTCGCGGCCACACCCGCAATGCTACCCAAGTGGCGACGGCCAAAGTATTTGGCCCAGATTACGCTGCTGACGATCATCTGCAGCCCGCCGCGGGTGCCAGCGATGATGCCGTAGAGATAGGCCACTTCCACCGAGCCAAGAAAGGGTGCCATCACCAACACCACCGCTTGCAGGAAGAGTGACGTTGCCAGCAACAGACGCACCGGCAGCCGGTCGACGAGAAAGCCGCCAGCCAACTGCACCAACGCGCCTGTTGCGGACATGGGCACAAAGACAAACGCGGTCACGGTGCTGCTGAGACCACTATCGCGGAAGATGTCGAAGATGTGAAAGGTCAACCCGGTGCTGAGTGCGCTCATGGCCACAAAACCGGCGGAAATCAGCCAGAAGGTACGCGTTTGCAACGCCTCTTCTCGTGTCCAGTTCTCTTCGATGGGACGTTGAAAGGTCGCGCGGTTGGTGTCGGTGCCTGCTTGTTCAGCCGTGGTGCCTTTGCCATCCGGCAGCAATCCATACTCCTCGGGACGATTGCGAATAAAGATCAACCCCAACGGCAGAATGATAGCCCAGATCAACAGGCCGAGCAGCATGTAGGTGGAGCGCCAGCCAAAGAGCGGGATCAGCCAGGTGATGAGCGTGGGGAACCCCCCGCTGCTGAGCAGTGCGCTCCCCATGCCAGCCATCCCCATGGCCATCCCGCGTCGTTGTACCCACCATTGATTAATTACATTCTTGCTGACCAGGCTCAAACTGCCTTGGCCCAACATCCGCAACGCCACAAAGCCCATGCCCAACATAAGCGCGTTGCGCACGTAGCCCATGTAGAGGCAGGCCAAACCAAAGGCAAGGGCGATCAAGACCATCATTTGGCGCGAGCCACGGTAATCGATCTGCCGCCCGATAAAGGGCATGGCAAAGCTGGCGATCAGCGTGCCTGCGGTGTAGAGCGTGCTGACCAACGAGCGGCTGATTCCCAAGTCAGCAATGAAATAGTCGATGAAGACAGAGATTGCGTACGTTTGGCCGGGGCCGGTGAGAATCACCCCAATCGTACCGACGAGCAGGATTACCCAGCCATAGTAGACCGGCGTGGCCGTAACAAGCCGGCTGGTACGGGGGATATCGAGCGGTTGTGTCTGCATGTGTCGATTAGGCCGAGACCTGTTGATTCAGCTTTTCGTGCCAGGTCTTCCGCTTGCGGCGGTGTAGTGCCACGTGCTCACCATAGAGATCGGGATCATGATCCAGCCCCGTCTCGCGATCGAGGAAGAGGGGAAAATGTTCGGCCGGCGGTTTGGCATTGGCATAGGCGTGTTCATAGCTGCGCATGATGATCTGCTGCTCGCGGTTCAACGTCGCCAACCAGGCGGGATCAGAGGTCAGCCGATCCGCGGAAGTGACCCACGACGGGCAATAGGCGAGGAAGAGATTCTTGCGCGTGATGGTGCTTTCGTTGGGTTCGACGCGATGCCAGATGCTGCCATGCATGATCGTCATCGAACCGGCCGGCACCTGGAGGATCTGCTCACCGGGCATGCTTTCGTGGGTGTCATAGCCAGCAAAGTATTGCTCGCGGTGGCTGCCCGGCATGTAGACAAAGTTGCCCATCTTTGGCGCAGAGAGATCCGTCAGCCAATAGCCGACTTTGATCTGCATTGGCAAGACGGGTGAAAAGACCTGATAGGGCAATGCCCGCGCGCCATCGGGATGCCAACGATTGTTGCGCCCGCCATCGGGGGTCCGCAGGAAGAGTTCGCTCAGTTGCAGCTTGAGCTGTTCGCCGTAGATATCATGGGCATAGCCGACGTGACGGTCGTGATCGATCAGGTTGGCCAATTCGGGGTCCCGCTCCACAAAATTTTGCACGCTCAGGAATGCACCAGGCTCATACTTCTCGTTGGCCGCGGCCACCCGGTCAACGGCCGCGACCAACGCCGCCGTCTCATCTTTGCTGAGTGCATTTTCCATGACAATAATGCCATCTCTAAGAAATGTAGTCCACTGCTCCTCGGTAAATCCGGCTGGGGCTTTGCGATAGTGACCATTTGTACGCATACTGCGAATCCTTTGCTTTCATCTGCTTCTTTTGCTTGATCTTGTTTCGCTTGATCCTGTTTTGCTTACTATCTCCCTGAAATTCTCTGCGGCAACGTAGCCGGCTGAAGGTGGTTTGAGCACCACAGCCAAATTGAGGTGGTTCGAGCACCACAGCCGAATTCAGGTGGTTCGAGCACCACAGCCAAATTCAGGTGGTTCGAGCACCACAGCCGAATTCAGGATAGGCGCTTGTCGAGAAATCATGGTAGCGTTGCCCAATGGTGGAATCAGCGTTCGCTAACGCTGGACGTGCGCATGTGCGCAACTATTACATGGGTCGTCCATAACATTTCACGCCAGGTGAAGAGCAGACGCGCTCAGCAACATTTTGCGAGATTGTCCGCCCAGGGACGAGATTCCCGGCACCTGCCAGCAAGAGGCTGGTTCCACAGCCAATTCGTCGCAAGTGCCGGGGGAGAGCCATTGCTCTCCTGTCGCTCTGTTTCTGAAGAGTTGGTTCGCACGACGGATGCAATGTTGCGCCAGGTAGCACGCCTGCCATGGCGGGACAGAAATCGCGCACGCTTACTGCTGCACGACGCTTCAGATCCAACATCGTCAATGCGCTCTACACCTACGAGATATGTGCGCCTTGTGTATTTACATAGACGGCATAAACTGATTGACTGGCAGTAATAAAGAGACGGTTGCGTTTGGGGCCACCAAAGGTCAGATTGGAGGTGGTTTCGGGCAGGAGAATTTGGCCGATGCGTTCGGCATCATCGGGCGCATAGATGTGAACGCCGTTATAGCCGGGTCCATTCCAGCCCGCCGACGCCCAGATGTTGCCGGCAACATCGGCTTGAATGCCATCTGATCCAACGTTCTTGTCGTCGTAGGCGGTATCGGTGAAGAGACGGCCATTGCTCAACGAGGTTTCGTTTTCCACATCAAAGACCACAATTTGGCTGGGCCGGCTCACCACGTAGAGCTTGGAGAAATCGGGCGAGAAGCAGAGGCCATTGGGACGATCCAGATCATCCGCGACGATCGTCACATCGCCACTGTCGGGATCGATCCGATAGACGCCCGTCACCGGTTGGGGGAATTCGCGTTTGTCCCCTTCATAGTTGCCCACGATCCCCCAGGGTGGATCGGTGAACCAGACACTGCCATCGGGATGGACGACAGCATCATTTGGCGAATTAAAAGGCTTGCCCTCGAACGAATCCGCCAGGACGGTGACGCTGCCATCATGTTCATAGCGCACCACCCGCTGGTTGAGGTGCTCACAGGAGATCTGACGCCCCTGCCAGTCAAAGGTGTTACCGTTGCTATTGCCCGATGGATTGCGAAAGACGCTGACGTGGCCATCCTCGTGCAGCCAGCGGTGTTGTACATTGGCTGGAATATCGCTCCAGACCAAGAAATTGCCCACCCCATTCCAGGCTGGGCCCTCGGCCCACATCATGCCCGTGTGCAGCCGCACAATTGGGGTGTTGCCAATTTTGGCCGTGAAGCGCTCGGGGTTGAGCACAATTACATCGTTGTTGGGATAATCGATCGGCGGTGCGCCAGGCCCGTATTGGGTGACCGGCCCGCCTGCGCTGCCTTGCGCCAACGCGTTATCAGCGTCAGCAAAGGAGCGATTGGCAACCAGGGCCGTTGCGGCCACAGTTGCGGCCGCGCCCTTCATCAGATTACGTCGCGAGAGTATGGCGTGCGCTGTCGATTCTTCGTTGGTATGGTTGATTGTTGCTTCGCTCTGCATTGGTTCCCCCTTTGCAATGTACAGCCTCGATGATCGTCACTTACACACACAGCTTACGCACCGAAGAGGATTCTTTGACACAGGTCAACTTACAACCAAAGATTATGACCAATGGTCTCCTCGCCAAGTGCATGAGCCCGACACAACTGAGTGTAAACAGCACGGCAAGCAGCATAACCCGATTGCTCACATTTGCTCATGTTTAGGGTGGGGATCTCTTGTCAACAGCAAGCAGCATTTGGGCTTGCCCCTGCCGGGATTACCAGATTCTTGACCGCGCTTATTGAGTGGCTGGGGATCTTATTGTGTTCGATAGTGCCTGGACTCACGCAACTTGTCGAGAGGAACCACCAATCGCGTGGCCTTGTTCTCCACTGGTACGCTCTTCTCGGTGCGTAAGTCATGATTGCAACAAACAGGACTGAAAACAGGTGTTACCAAGCTGCCACCGCCAAAATCCCGGGAGGTGTGGATGATGGGTTGGGTACGAACTGCCCCTGAAATTCGCTTGTGGCTCCTGTGCCGCCGGCCGACGCGGTTCTCGCGGAAAATTTCAGGGTAGTGGATAGCCACGGGCTGCGTGTTACCGGTAACCAATTTAGCGTAGCATAGGAAATCCACAAAGTCAAATGGCTTTTTTGCATCCCCCTTCGCTTTCGGCTATGCTCATTGGTTACACAAGTCGAAACGTTTTGCAAAGATAGTTGAAGGATCGTTGAAGGATCAATGGGACAGCGAATTACCATCCGCGACGTGGCCGAGGAGGCCGGTGTTTCGCACATGACGGTTTCTCGTGTGCTGAACAACAAGGGCAAAATCAGCGCGGGGACGCGCCAAAAGGTGCTGGCAGCAATTGAAAAACTCAACTTTCGTCCCAGTCGCACCGCGCGCAATCTCGCCACGCGCCGTGCCCATGCCATTGGCCTGATTGTGCCGGATATTGCCAATCCATTTTTTGGCGAAATTGCCAACGGCGTACAGGAAGCCGCGCAGGGGAAAGATTACCACGTCTTTCTGGCCACAACTGGTTGGGATCCGCAAGAAGAGCGAAAATTACTCTACTCGCTGGCCTCCTATCCGGTGGATGGCATTATTCTCTGTAGTGCGCGCGGTAGCGACGACGAGTTGCGCGCCTTCTGTGACTATTTCTATCCAGTGGTTTTGGGTGGGCGCAGACTGGATCAGAGCAAGGCGCAGGTGGTGCTGCGTGATAGTCATGCGGGGATGCAATTGGCGCTCCAACATCTGCTGACGCAGGGTCACCGCGCAATCGGCATGGTCGCCGGCCCCATTACCGCGCCAACGATCAGCACAGAGATGCACACGGCAGGCTTTCGGCAGGCAGCGGCAGCGCTGCAGTTGCCGCTGCAGGAAAAGTGGATTGGGCATGGGCCGACAACGCCCGAAGGCGGCTATTCGACGACGTTGGCACTGCTCGCGCGTGCACCAGAGCTGACGGCCCTCTGTGCCCACAATGATCTCGTGGCCATTGGGGCGCTCAAAGCTTGTCGCGAGTTGGGGCGGCGCGTGCCGGAAGATTGTGCCGTAATCGGCTACAACGACATTCAGCTGGCCAGCATGATCGATCCAGCCTTGACGACAATTCGAGTGGGGACAGCGGAACGCGGCCGCGCCCATGTGCAGCAGATCTTTGCCATGCTGGAGTCAGCAGAGGCAGATCCAACATTGCCCATCTATCCAGAACCGGAACTGATTGTGCGCGAATCGGGCTGATTGGCAAAGGAGGGCCGGGAAGGTTGGGGAGGGCCGACACGGCAGCGGGTAACGAACGGTACCGGCTGCCGTGTGGTGCGGCGTTAGCTAGATAGCCCCTTCTGCTGGACTGCCGGGTCACGCTTCCAGATCAGATAGGAGTAGATCATGGTCAGCGCTAGAATGGTCACGAGGCCGCCAATGAGCAGATAGAATGCCCAAATGGGATTCCAGAGCGTCATCGCCACCACGCCCAGGCCAACCAGCATGAACAGTTTGCCGGCCATGCGATGGGTTTTGTTCCATGCCAGTTCGCTGGCCAACGTCCACGGGGTACGCACGCCAAAGGTATAGTTGGGGCGGATCTTGCCCATGTAGTTGCCAATGAGCATAAAGATGATCCCCACGGCTGGCGCAACCACGTAGCCAATGTTCAGCCCAACGCCCATGATGTAGAGGATCGACGCGATGTGCAGCGTGAAGAACAAGAGCAGCAGCCCAATGAAGGTGGCACGATAGGCCTGTGCAGAGTGTGCAATGTTGGCCCGCTTGGGATCAATGTAGCGGATCAGACTCAAGAGTACAATCACCAAGAGCGTCACACCGGGCAACAGAAAGAGTCCAACACTTTTGCCAGCAAAATCATCGGGTTCGCCAGCAATGTTCCAGTGAATGGGCACCTGTGCGTCGGCCGGCAGCTGCATCCACGTCCACCCCGCCACCAACACCATCAAAAGCAAGACCGCGCCGCCGATGGTCCACATTGTTTTCAGTTCAAATGTCGTCTGATTGTTCATTGTTTTGTTCCTTTGAATCGACACGTTGTCGATTTGCAAATGCGTTGCGTTCGCCATCCTGGCTCGCCCCGTTGTCAGACCCCACACCAAATTTACCGATAGATTCCAAATCGATTTGGAACATCTCCATCATCCCCAACAGCGCTTCTTCCAAAACCGAAACATTTAGGCTATAGATGATTGAAGCGCCCTTTTTTTCGCCGTGGATTAACGCTGCCTCGCGCAGAATAGCAAAATGGCGCGAGAGCGTCGGCCATGAAGAATCAAAATGATCGGCCAACTCGCCGGCACTCATGTCCCGATCGCGCAACAGCTGCAACACCCGCCGCCGAGTTGGGTCAGCAAGCGCCTTGTAGACATTGCCTACCATGTCGCCCCCACTGCATCCGCATTGCGCAACGATTCAAACATTTTCCCGTCCTCTCTGGTCTGGCAATTTACTGTCTGGCATGACCCGACACGCCACTGTTTCATCATTTAGCTAATTAGCTAAATACACAATATACCGATTCTGGAAAATTGTCAAGGGGAATTTTTACCCTGTTGCGGAGAGGTGCAAGTTCGGTGGCAGCACCACCAAATTGGTCGGCTGGACCAATTGACCCACCGACATAGAAGAGCAGTCGCACCTGCATTGTGGCTTGCCCTCTTGGCCGCTCTACCGAGGGCTGGTTGGGCAGCACAGTTCGCTCTGTTGACGCGCGCCCATTGACGCCGGTACATTTTGCACGTATACTGAAACGAACATCTGTTCCCCACAACCGAGCCACCCACTCAGACGAACAGAGTCCATCCCTGCTGTGATCGGTTGCACAGCACAAAGACATGCCACAATTACCGGCCCTTTGATCGATATCCCAAATACAATGTCCCCAACAGGATGCCAAGGAGATGGCCATGAATGCGATCTATTTTATAGAGCTTTATCAGTACAATTTGTGGAACAATCGACGGGTGTGGGAGTGCCTGATGGCCCTGGAGGAACAACAGGTTCATCAAACGCTTGCGGCGGATGAGTGGACTCTCTTTCAACACTGCCTGCATATTATTGCGGTTGAGGATTGGTGGATTCGTTTTCTGCAGACGGGGGAAGTACATTTCATCAAACGTGCGCCTCTGCGTACCCGGGCGGATCTTCGCCGCCAATGGGATCAGACGGAGGAGATGGTGACGGCATATATCGCCACGCTCTCGGTTGAGGAACTACGGCGACTGGTTCGCCCGCCGTTCTGGGATGATGATCAACAAGCGATTCACGTTGACGAGGCGCTGACGCAGGTTCTCTTTCACAGCGCAGACCATCGGTCGCAGATGCTCAGCCACATACGTACACTGGGTGGCCCCACGGTTGAACAAGATTATCTGCAATATCTGCGCGCCACAGAGCCGAACGCTTGACGCGTGTGACGATCTCCCATCAAAGAGCAGACGGAGAAGAACAGGGGGAAGCCGCTCTCGGCTAACGCTCCACAACAACGGCGTAGTGGCCTTCGATATAAGGAAAACGCTCGTCCAGTTCCCCTGCCAATGCCACGCCAAAGCCCGACCGATCGGGCAAAACCAATCTACCTTTTTCAATCGTGGGTGGATCAACGAGAATGGCCCACTGCAAGGGGCCCTGGATCATGCAGAGCTCTACGGGCCGCGGCGTTGCGAGCGCGGCCATTAGGTGGGAATGAGCCATACACATCAAGCCATTGTGCCAACTGTGGGGTGCGAAATCCACGCCGTGGCGCTCCGCAGCCTTGGCAATGCGCAGACATTCAGTAATGCCAGCTACACCGGCGTCTGGCTGCACAATGCCATAGGCATTCTTTTCCAGATAGGGCCGAAACTGTTCCAGCGTTGCGAATTGCTCGCCCCCCGTGATGGGCATGTCCACCGCGGCGTTGAGCTTGGCATAGCCCTCTACATCAGCCTGTGGAATTGGTTCCTCGAACCAGGTAAAACCGAGCCATTCCAACTCCTGGGCGATGATGAGCGCATCCTCCACATCCAGCCGTTGGTTGCCATCAAGCATGAGTTCCATGCGGCCATTGACCGCTTCAGTCACCTCGCGCATGAGCGCCAGAAAGCGATCGACCGTTACATTATCCCACTCCCATTGGGTGCCCATGCGCAACTTCATGGCGCTATAGCCCTGGTCCATATAGCCCAGCGCCTCTTCCACCAGCTGATCTGGATGTGACCGCCAATCGTAGCGACAACCGCTGGAGGCATAGAGGCGAACTTCGGGCTCGGCATTGCCACCCAACAATTCGCTGACACGTTTGCCAACGATCTTCGCGCGCAGGTCCCACAACGCACAATCGATGCCAGCCACCGCGCAGTCGTGGGGGAAAGACCGTCCATTGGGGTGGGGAACGATGGCAGGATCCAACGGATCTTTGCCAATCAATGCTGGCGCCAACCAGTTGGTCCACTCGCGAATTAACAGCGGCCAACCATAAGCACTTGCCTCACCAATCCCCGTCAATCCCTCATCGGTGTGAACCACAACAACAGCGCAATCAGCCTTGATTGTGCGATAGCGGGCCGTGATCCATTGACGGGTACGCTCGTGCATCCGTGAAAGACAGATCGTTTCCAGGTGCGTAATCTTCATGGGCCGTTCCTCCTCCATCGGTGACCATGAGTTCTGGGACAACAGAACCAAATGTAGTCCAGCCGACGCCATCTGAATGGTCGCTTGTTGGGACTGTTATCCACAACTACAGCGCAGTTGGCTTGAAACCGGTATTTCTCTCTCATACAGCGTACAACGTTGCAAAGCATTCGTTTTGTTGCTCAATTCTCCCACACATGGCTCAACAAAAACAGCGTTCGCTGTTACATTCCACGGTAGAGACCACACAACGACAGATTGTTTGGTGGCAGATTGTTTGGTGGCAAAACGTTTGTGGTGCAATGTCTATGGTGCAATGTCTATGGTGCAATGTCTATAGTGCGGCGTTTAACAGCGCTCCACCCCAATCGCATTTATCGTCACAGCAATGTTTATTGCCTTACAGTCATACCAAACAATAAATGATTCAATTTTGAATCTGCGGTTGAGTTGAGTATACTATCGGTCTAATCGTTTATACACTATTCATTCGTACTGATTTTTTTGACTTTTTTCTGAACTACAACGGGTTGGACTGCCCAAAACATTTATTGATGCCGGGCATACAGATCCACCCGTTTGCTAGATTGTATGATGGCTCAGCAATTGATCTGTACTGAGTGATTGATCTGTACTGAGTGACAGCTAGTTGGCAACAGCCACGGAACATGAAACTTCTACAGTACGTACCGAAACCGGACTTACCAACAGAATGCTGTCACGAAAACAGAGAGTTCTTTATTTAACCAAAGTTGCTACCTACCATCTCTACACGAGGTGATTGCTGAAAATTTTCTCGCTATCACGCGCCGAGCAGGCAACCGGGGAGCAACTCAGGTTAGTTAACCATTTCCGAAAATTCGTTTTTTTGATGCCCTCACCCGGTTGAAAAAATTACGTTCAAGCAGCGTTGCCGCAGAGAATCTTCGGACAGATATCAAGAGAAAACAATATGGGATTACTGGATCTGGCGCCTGTTCAACAACGAACGCTAAGTGAGGAAGCAGCCCACCGTCTGCGCACGGCCATCCGCAATGGCAAATTACGACCGGGTACGCGCCTGGTCGAACGGGACCTGGCCAAACAATTGGGCGTGAGTCGCATTCCGATTCGCGAAGCAATTCAACGATTGCTGGAAGAGGGGCTGGTGGAGAAATCACCCCACCGTGGTACCTTTGTCTACGCGCCCAGCCAAAAAGAGATCGAAGAGATCTCTTCCATACGGATGGTGTTGGAACGTTTTGTGGTGGAACGGGCCATGGCCAACTGGACGGCGGAGAGTGAAGTGCAACTGCGCGAAATTGTCGCCACGATGCGGCGTGCGGCCGCACGCAATGATTGGCAGCAGATTCACGAATGTGATTACATTTTTCACAGTACGCTCTGGTCGATTGCGAATCATTCGGTACTGCTGGAAGTTGTTGCGGGGCTACGTTCCCGCATCAACCGCTTTTTATTTGAGGTGTCGGGCGTGCTGCCTCCCTCGGATATGGACTGGCACATTGATTCTCACGACCAGCTCATCGCTGTAATGAAGGCGGGGGATGTGGCCAAGGCTCAAAATGAAATGACAGCCCACGTGTTGGCAGCCACCGCGCGCATCATGACGTACTGTAACTTTTCCGAAAATGATGCAGCGAAAAATAATTCAGCAGAAAATAACGCTGTAACAAACAGCGTCAAAACAGATGCGCAAAAAGCAGGGGAAGCCAAAACAGCAAGCGCAATTATGCCGCAAATGCCGCCGGCAAACGCCCAGGCACCGTCAGCGTTTCCTCCTGGCGCACAAGAACCTGCCCCGGTCGACCACCAGGTGCGCGGCCAATAAAGCGCCGCGGCGTAACAATCACCGTTGCGGCCAACTCTCCCACCAACTTCGAATGATACGCAGCAAGCTGCGCCGCGAGCTGCAAGGTCTCCTCGCTCACTGGCTGGCCACCGGAGCGGATCACCACATGTGCCCCGGGCGCGCCCCGGGCATGGAGCCACAGATCTTCGGCATTCGCAATCCGGAAAGTTACCAGTTCGTTCTGGCGGGCGTTGCGTCCCACCACAATTTCGAATCCCTCTGGGGCGTGATAGCGCAGCGGCTGGCTATCCACCTGTCCCCCACCCTTTTTCGCTCTCCGCTGGCTCAATCTTCCACGACCAGAGAGTAAACCCATTGTCTCCAACTCCTGTTGGATCGCGGCAATTTCAGGCTGATTCGCGGCCGCTTCCAGATCCAGCTGCAACTGCTCCAGATAGGCCCGATCGCTGCGCAACTTTGCCCGCCGCTTGGGGATGATCTGGGCTGCACGCTCCAACTTGGCCGCGCGATCGAACATCTGCTCGGCCTGCTCCACAGGCGTCTTCTCTGCCATCAATGGAATCGAAAGCAGCTGCTCATCCAACGGCACCTCGAGCACGCGCTGTTCTGGTTGAATTTGGCTCTGCAACGCCAACAGCCACTCCGCTTGGGTACGTAGCTTCTCTGGCTCCCCCGGTGCAGGCTCATCACTGGCCAGTGCATCGAGTTGGCGCTGCAGGCGCGCCAAGGCTTGTTCTAGTGCCTTTGCCACGGTTCCACGCAACGCCGCATAACCATCCTGTTGTGGTTCATCTGCACGCGCGTCTGATGGCGTGCGCTCTGTTCCCGTCTGCTGGGTCTCTGTGTAATAGGCGGTCAAGGCAGCTTGCAGGGAGGCAGTCGGGACAAAATCACCGCGTCCGTGAACCACATAGGCAGCGAAGCCAGCAACGCGCTGATTGTCCTGTTCACCGTCTACCAGCCAATAGCCGGGCTGCCACGCAGCCGTATCGACCAACGCCCACAGTGCCTGCATGGCCATGGCCACGGCGTCGGCATCCGCCTGACTGGCCATGGCATCAATCTGCCCGGTGGCACGCCAGGCGATTTCGCGAGCCACAGTCGGACTCACACCTGCAAACTGATTGACCAACAGACGCCAGAGCGGACCTTCTGCTTGCAACATTTCTGCTAGTTGCGCGCGGGTTATACCACTGTGGCCGGAAGTGGCGGGGGGATCGACAAAGGGGAGGCACTTTTCTTGTGCCGGTGGTGGTGCATAGGGTTGCTTGGGCATGAGCGGACGCTGCACGCCCTCCCCATCCCAGACCCGCCGCAGGCTGTCGAGAATGCGGCCTGCGTCATTCACGAGGATCAGGTTGCTGCGCTGTCCAATCAGCTCAACGACCAGTCGTGTTTGGCCCTGTGTGGGGTGAGAGAAGTGCAACTGCAACAGGCGCTCGGTGACATCGGGCTGCTCAACCGCAGTCAGCTGACTGCCGCGCACATATTTGCGCAACAAGAGCAACAGCGGCGATTCCTTCTCGACCCCCCGCCGTAACTTTTCTGACACCAGATGGACACGGCTCGTCTTTGGATCGGCAGAGAGAAGCAGATAGTGACGCTGCCGTTGTGCATAGAGCTCCAGCCCCATGCTCTGTTCATCGACAGCCACGAGTTGCTGCACCCGCCCACCTTCGATTGTGCGCTGGAGTTCGGTGGCGACACAGGCCACGGTCAAGGCATCAAAATGCATGGAGTTTCTCGTTCCTCTCTGAGCATCGATTTGGCTCGTTCGCGGCAACGGCGGTTCGTGCGCGTATCCTCACGGCGATTTGGTCACCATGCCAATGCGCCCTATAATGGGCCTTTGTTGAAGTGGGGGCGCTTTTGACACCGTTTGCGTCAATGGAAACGCTGGACAGGCAGCATAGCAGAGCGGGCTATTGAGGCTCAATCTTGCTTGGGATCTTGCCAGCCATGGGTTTGCAGAAACTGCCGATCCTGCGCACTGAGTGTGGCCTTGGCAAGCAGATCTGGACGCCGGGCCAACGTGCGCAGTAACGACTGCTCGTGGTGCCAGCGCTCCATCTTGGCATGATGTCCACTCACCAAAATATCGGGCACGCTTTCGTTGCGAAAGGTGTGGGGCCGCGTATATTGTGGACCTTCCAGCAGCCCCCCTTTGCCCGGTGCATGACTATCCTGATGCGCCCCCAGCGCATCCCCCAATGCGCCTGGGATCAGGCGGGTAACTGCGTCGACGATTACCATGGCAGCGAGTTCCCCCCCGCTCAGTACATAGTCGCCAATGCTGATCTCGTCGGTCACGAGCTGTGTACGCACCCGCTCATCCACCCCCTCGTAGCGGCCACAGATCAGCGCCAAGCGGGAATGGGTGCGCAGTTCGGCCACCACGGTTTGGGTCAATGGCCGTCCCTGTGGGGTGAGCAGGATCACGGCAGAATCCGGCGGCAATGGGCTCTGCTCATCGGCGTTCCACGCCGGTAAATTTTGATAGGCATCCTCTGGCGGCAACGACCAACCCGTCGGGCGGGCAAGTACTGTTTCGACGGCACGGACAATGGGCGTCGGCTTCATGATCATGCCACCGCCCCCACCATAGGGAGTGTCGTCGCAAATGTGATGTCGGTCTATGGTATAATCGCGAATATTATGCAGAGCAATCGAAATCAATCGGCTTTCCAACGCACGACGAACAATGCTTTCCCCCAACGGACTGACAAACATCTGTGGGAAGAGCGTGAAGAGATCAAAGTGGACCGCCGGCGTGTCCGGCAACGGGTTCGACAGCGGGTCTTCACTGGCAACGCTCCCCGCGGTGGGCAGCGAATGATTTGGCAAAGATTCAGACACAATAGTTCTCAGTTCATTCAAACACTTTTGCAACTCGTGCGACCAACGAGCGTTCGCGCTGCACCGCGCCAGCCATCTGCGCATCACCAGCCATCTGCGCACCACCAGCCATCTGCGCACAACATTGAGCCAGAGCACGACGCGCGCTCATCGCGAGCCGATGATGTTGTGCGCAATCAGGTTTCTCGTGCCGACACCTCGCGCAACGAGCATATCCCACGCCCGCAAGCCAATCTGCAACAGCCGCCCCGCAGCTATGTTGGCCCGCGCTATTCAACATCCCGATCGCCCGAATCGCTCTATCGAGAGAGCTGGGAACGGACGCGACGCCAGCCAACAGAACCACCCGCAGCCACCCCAGGGCGTGAGCAAATGTCGACTGGCACCAAGGGCAGACGACCACGCCGGCTAGACCCCAACATGGAGGGCGGCACGGTAGCCCCGCTCCCAAGCACCACAACCGTGCACCGGCAGCAACAGGGCCACAATCGCCAACATCACCAGCTGCACAAGTCGCATCAATTCTGGCCACTTGTGCAGCTGTCGACGCTGGTCCAATCTGCTGTCGCCATTGTATCACAACTGCGCCCAAGCCAGAAGGGAAAAGGGCAAACAGCGGCCAGCGAAACCCCGTCGACGATCGGTGATTCAATCAACCACGGGCCGATTAACCACGGGCCAACTGAGCCCAACATGGCCAAACCGGCGCGACAGCGGACATCCGCCGCGCCACGAGAGCAGTTGCTGGCCCGGATGTCGGCCGCTGGCATCGTGCGCATGGGCATCTTGGCACTCATGCTGGTCTTGCTCTGGTGGACTTGGCCCACGGCTCCCGTTTTGCCCACGGATCAGCTCAACTTCACGGGGAATGCACTGGCCATGGCCGCCAACCGAGTGGCCGAACCACTGCGCCCACTGGCAATCGAGACAGCGACGGATGGGCAAACGACGGAGAATGCAGCCGCTGGCACTGACCAGCGCCAGACGATTCTAATTCCGACGGCTGTTGTCAGCCGTGATCCAGGAGGAACTGTTCAGGAAGCGGGCAACCGATCAACCAACAGTGATTCTAGCAACGGTACTGCCAGCAACAATGGGGTCGTCAGCATGCAGGTGGAGAGCAATCCAGTTGTTGCGGGCCTAAACGCGCTGACCGGTATCCTCCGCCCCACTTCAACCCCGGCGCGGGTGGATGAGAGTGTAGATCGCGCTGCGATTCCACAGATCGAGGTGTTGCCCGGTGTCAGCATTCAACTGCCCTTTGGCCAGCCAACACTCACCCCCACGCCGACTCCGGCGCCAACACCAACGCCGGTACCCATCAATCTCACGCCCGGTCGGCGCTGGTCGACCTTTACACCCGCTGCAGACAGCGATCATTTTTGGGTGGGGCGTGCGTTTCGCGCTGGAGCCACACAGTTGGCCAGCCCTTCCTATCAATTTGGCTCGACCGCGGGGGATCGCTACCGCACGCACCACGGTGTGGATATTTCTAACCCACAGGGCACGCCGATTCTGGCCGCCGCCGAGGGTGTGGTTGTGCACGCGGGGCCGGATGACACCATCCTGCTTGGCCCGTACCACAATTTTTATGGCAATGTGGTTGCCATTCGGTTGGATCGCCAGCTTTCCGTGGCCGGTGGGCAGATGGATGTCTTTCTGCTCTATGGCCACCTCAGCCAGGTGACGGTTGGCGTAGGCGATCGAGTGCGGCCCGAAGATGTGGTGGGTATGGTGGGCATGACTGGCATTGCCATTGGCCCTCACCTGCACGTGGAGGTTCGTCTCGGTGCCAACACCTATTTTAACAATGTTAATCCTTTTCTTTGGATGAAACCACTGGAGGGACACGGCGCAGTCGCCGTGCGGGTGCTCACTGCCGATGGCCGCACCTGGCCCGGCGCTTATGTTTCGCTGGTACGCTATGCCGGTGGCACGGCAGCCTGGGCCCGCCAGATCGTCACCTACATGGATGTCGAAAACATTGGGCCGGACCCCGCCTGGGGAGAAAATGGTGCCATGGACGGTGTACCCGCGGGACGCTATTATGTAATCGGCATTGTCAACGGCGAACGCTTGAGCACGGAGATTGAGGTGCGCGCGGGGCAGACCTCTTTTGTGGAATTGCGGACGCGGCAATAGTAGCGTCACTTGACACGCGGTGATAATGACGCGTCACTTGACACGCGATAATAATGACGCGCCACTTGACACGCGATGGGGAAACCAGCGCGGGAACAACAAAAGAACAGTGGAGTTGTAGGCTACTTTATGAGTTCGACACAACAGCGAGTGCTGATCTATACCGATGGTGGTTGTATCGGGAATCCTGGCCCGGGTGGCTGGGCAGCAGTACTGCGCTATGGCGATCAGCAGAAAGAGTTGGCGGGCAGTTTCCGTGACACAACCAACAATCGAATGGAGCTGCGCGCTGCAATTGAAGCGCTGGAAGCGTTGAAGCGGCCCTGTGCCGTCGATCTCTACACCGACAGCACCTATGTGCGCAACGGCATTACCAAATGGATCTGGGGCTGGCAGCGCAATGGTTGGCGCACGGCCAGCAAAAAGCCGGTAAAGAATCAAGATCTGTGGCGGCGTCTGCTGGCGGCGATCGAACGGCACGACCCCGCGGGTGGTGTCGACTGGCATTGGACCAAGGGCCACGCGGGTGATCCGCTGAACGAGCGTGTAGATGAGCTGGCCAACGGCGCGGCCCGCAATGTCACGCCGGATGATCCAGTTGACGAAGAAGCGCCAGAGACCTCAGCTCTTTAAGCGCAAATCCCGCTGGATCAGCTCGGGCCAAACCCCGGCCCCCTGCCGCCGAATGAGACGGCCGTGGCGAATGCCAACATAGCCCGAGCGGATATCCGGCTGGCTCCAGCTTCCATAGCGAAAGAAGCCCAAAATTTCCCAGGCCCACAACAGCGGCACAGCCAACAATGAGGGCAGCCAATAGCCGACAAAGACAAAGGCCGTGTAATGGCGCGCCGGCTCCTCGTCATCCACCAGTTCGCGGGCAAATCCAGCCGTACCAAAGCAGACCGGTGGTTTGCCAGCCATTTGGCGCAAGAAGCGACGCGGGCTTTTCCGAGCATCTTGCAAACAGATGTGGGCATAGCGTTCGGCACTCTGCAATATGAATTGGCGGGTGCTCCGCGCTGCTGTGTTGTCATCAGCCAGTTGCGCATCGGCCAGTTGCGCTTTTACTAGTTCTGTTTTGACGTCGGCGAGAAACGCGTGGAAACCGGTTTCACCGCTCTGATCTCCTGCTGTCTGTTTTGCCATTGCCACGCTGCCTCATCACTTTTGTCGCTGGCGCTTTACTTTTGTCGCTGGCACTTTTCCGCGGAAAACGCGCTGTGGGGTGCAGAGATCTGTTGCCAATGGCAAATGTTTGCGCTCTGCACCGAATTCAGTTCATCTCGGCAGGCACCCATTGTCCAAAACGCAATCATATCACAGTCAAAAAGTGAGCTAAAATTTATCTCATGGATTCTACCCAGCCAGCCAACCCTCCCATTGCAATTGTCTGTCACAAAGGGGCAAACGCGGTTGCCCCCGAAAACACCTATGCCGCAGCTCAAACTTGTGTGGAATGGGGCATGGATTATGTGGAGATCGACGTGCGCACCAGCCGCGACGGTGTGCTCTATCTGTTGCATGATGCGACGCTGGAACGCACGACAACCGGTCACGGCTATCTGCACGAAAAGCACAGTGACTATCTCGATACGTTGGATGCTGGCAGTTGGTTTCACCCGCGCTTTGCCGATCAACAGTTGCCGCGCCTGGCTCCCTTTCTGCGTTGGATCAAAGGCAAGGCGAAGATCTTCTTTGATGTCAAAGCCGCGGACCATCAGCAGCTCGTCGATCTCGTCTATGCCACTGGTTTTGAACGGGACTGCTTCTTCTGGAGTGGCAGCGATCTGTGGGCCAAACGATTGCGGGCACTGGATCCAGCGTTGGCGCTCAAGATGAATGTGCGCACGGTGGCTGACGTGCATCAGGTACACACTGCGTATCGAGCCGACATTGTGGAGGTGGCGCTCGCGGACGTGAGCCAGCCCTTGATCGACGCTTGCCATGAACGGAATATCAAGGTTATGATCTATCATCGTACCGCGGATCCAGTGGCCTTTCAGCAGATTCTCGATTGGGGTGTCGATTTGGTCAACCTGAACCATGGTGATCTCTTTGCCCAGGTGCGCCAGCAAGCAGGGCTGGTCCCCTGATCCAGTGGCAGCAATCATCTCTGTCGCTCACGAATCGTGGGCACGGTCTGCAGCACATGGCATGTTGCTTGCCCTGCGCATGCCAGTGTGAACCGGACCAGCACAGCAACCCTCCCCGTCAACACGGACCCATGAAGATCCACCCCACCAGAATTGAGTCAGCAGAACCAAGCCAGCAGGCACAGCACAATTATTGTCTGTGCATAAATTCTCTGCATCCATGCGATCGGCTTGCTGGATGAACTGGACTGGACCACAACCGAATCTATGTAAGGCTCTCAAGTGCTCATCTGGCGCGCATGTGCGATGCTGCAAGAGCCATCAGCTTCACCGGCTGTCATCACCGGCAGTTATCACCGGCTGTGCGCAGTAGATTCACACTTTCGCCCGATGAGCGCCCCAAAGCAAACCCACAAACCGAAGGAAGCAGCTGCATGAAGATCACAGATGTAAAAGCATTTGCCATTAAAATTGGCACAGAACAATTGCGCGATCCCAACCACAATAGCGAGCGCGTTGAAACCTACGGTGACTATTTCATTGCCGCGGACGCCTGGACCTCGATCTATTCCCGCGCCCACGAAACCTGCCTGGTACGGCTGGAAACCGATACGGGGCATGTGGGCTGGGGAGAAGCACAAGCCCCAGTGGGTGCACGTGCCACCAAGGCGCTGGTCGAAGATCTATGTCGCCCGGTATTGATGGAGCGGGATCCATTCGATGTTGAATTCCTCTGGTATCGACTCTACAGCGCCATGCGCGAACGAGGCCACATCACCGGCTTTTACGTGGATGCGCTGGCCGGGGTCGACCTGGCTCTCTATGATCTGTTGGGCAAAGCGCTGGAAAAGCCAGCCTACAAAGTGATTGGTGGCGCGTTTCGGCCAGAGATTCAGGTCTACGCGGGGTTGGGTGGCACCGATCCGGCAACTGTTGCAGAGAGCGCAGCCGTGCACGTTGAGGAGCATGGCTACCGCGCGCTCAAACTGCACCTGCGTTCCGCCACACCACAGCTGCTGGCGATTGTGCAGGCGGTGCGCGAGCGGGTGGGGCCAACGGTTGATCTGATGGTCGATATTCACATGTTGCGCGATGTTTCTGGTGCTATCGAGTTGGGCCGTGGATTGGAGGCACTGGGCGTTCGTTGGCTCGAATCGCCCTGTCAGCCGGAAGATGTGCGCGGCCAAGCCGAGATTGCCCGTGCCCTGGACATGCAGGTGGCGACGGGCGAGTGGCTACGCACGGTTTGGGAGTGGCGCCAGTGGATCGAAGCGCGTGGCTTTGACGTGGCCATGCCCGATATTGCCCGCACCGGCATTAGCGAGGGCAAACGCATTGCCGCGCTCTGTGACAGCTATCACCTGCCCATTGCGCCCCACGTCGGTGGTGGCGGGATCCTCTCGGTGGCGGCATCGATCCACTACGCCGCGGCAATCCCCAACTTCCAAATTCTGGAACATTCCCACACGGGCCACGCCACCAAGGGCAAAATCGCCAGCCTCTATCCCGAACCAGTCAACGGTGCGTTCATTCTCGATGACAGACCGGGGCTGGGGGTCGAAATCGATGAGGAGCAAGTCGCGATCCACGCGTTTTAACAGAACATTGAGCTAGCGACCGCCAAGTGCAAATTGATCGAGGACCGGCCCTCGCGAAGCCGGTCCTTTTCATCTGCAAACCATTGTTTCTACCGCGTCGGCAGCCACCGCTTGGCTACTTTGCAGACCATGGTGTAGGCGGGATCAAAGATGTTGCCCACATCATATTGCACGGCCTGACCAAGCAACAGATGTGCATCTTCACCGGTCAGCCCATAATCATTCTGCAACCAACGGATCATCTCTGTGGTGGCGTGTTGCACACATTGATCGAGCGGACGGGCATTGCCCACGGTGAAGATGTAGTCACGGTTTTCGCCGCGCGGCCAGTGCGTCTGCCAGCCTTTACGCAGCTCGACGGTGAATTCAACATCGAATGAGATCTCCACGCCCGTGCCCACGATCTCGCCATCGCCCTGCACGGCATGGCCGTCGCCAATGTGAAAGAGTGCCCCAGGCGCAAAAACGGGAAAATAGACTGTCGTACCCGCCACAAACCCGTTGTAATCCATGTTGCCGCCATGTTGCGCCGACGTCGCGGTTGAAATGGCCTCGCCGCGTGCGGGAGCCACCCCAAAACAGCCGACCATTGGGTCGAGCGGTAGTGCCACGTTGGCGAGCGCACTTTGTGGCTCGTCCAGCGTTACGGTCTTTGCCGCCAGGTCAACTCGCCAGTTGGCAAGCGCTTTGGCTTCGTCTGTGGGCCAGGGCAGGTGGGGAACGTAGTTGGGATCAACCACGTTGGCGGCGACCATGCGGCGTGTCCAGCCCAGGGGCCGGTTGGGCGTCAGCCTGTCCAGATGCACCACGAGCGTATCACCTGGTTCCGCACCTTCCACATAAAAGGGGCCGGTCATGGGATTGCCGGGCACGGTGACCTGTTTGCCCGAAGCATCCTGTCCCCGGGCATCCACGGTTGTGGTTGCCACGCTGTCGCCGGGGGCAATGCGCAATGCCGGATCGTGAGAGCCAATCGTCGTAAAATAGTGGGTGGGTGAAAAGTGATGGGTGGACATAGTGGATTCCTTTGCCATGTTTTTGCAGGATAGAGAGCCAGCCGTGCCATCGGCTGCCGGGGGAGAAGCAAGCTCGAGATAGCAACACCAACCGATGAGCAAAGCCATCTGTCCTACAGTTTATGCCAAATGCAGGTCACTGTAAAATCGGCTAAATTTGGCAATAAAAAAGGACCAGACATCTCCGTCTGATCCTTTTATCTGCTTGCAAGTGAGCGCTGCTTGAGGCCGACACATTTGCGCAAGAGCAAAGATGCCGACCACGTACAGCCTTCACAATGGAAGCTACGTTGTACGCTATCTGCCGCGCCCGCTCACCTGTTGGCAGGGCTTGGCCCGGCGAGATTATTCAGCGGCGATTGGCATGTAGATGATCGTTCCCGCTGTGCCCTCTGCATCGACAGTCACATTGGCTGTTGCCGCGCTGGCCAATGTGTAGCCCAGTGTATCGTCGACCGTGAGTTGGTACTCACCGGCAGCCAGGTCAGAGAAGAGCACGCCAGCATCACCACTCTCCTGGGTTTGCACGGTTTCGCCACTGCTATCTTGCAATGTGACGGGAAGGCCAATGAGATTGGTTTCGCTCTCCCCCATGATGCCGTTGCTATCTTCGTCCACAAAGAGCAGGACCGCAATGGCATCCGCGGCCAAATCGGTGCTCTGCTCAATCTGTGGCGCGCCCACTTCGCCGGTGGTGCCAGCAGCAGAATCGGCAACCGTGGTTGTGTCGGCCGATCCAGCGGCGGCTTCGCCAGCCGTGGAAGTGGCAGATTCAGCGGCAGCTGGGCCCATGGCCCGCATGTCGGCCAGTGCTGTGTCCAACGCGCCCATGAAAAGATCAAATTGTTGGCGCGTGACCTGCAATGTCTCGACTGATTCATTCAGGGTGGCCAGATTGCCGCCTTGGGTCTCTAGCTCGCTGCGCAGCGCCGTTTCCACGGAACCGAGCTGCTGTTGCACCGCGGCAGCTTGTTCACTAACCAAATTGATGTTGGCACTCACCGAGCCCACATTTTGGTCGACTCGGCTCACATATTCTTCCAGCTGCGTAATCCGGGGACCAGAAAAGCTCAATGTGCCACCGTTCACCAGCGCCAGAACGAGCAACGTCAGTAGCATTCCCAAGACAGCCCCACCAATTGCCGCCAAAAACATAGAAAGCGAATCGTGGGTCACCATGCGATATTCTAGTTCGGGTGCTGATTCTGCCCGGGCAGCAGCGTTTCCAACACCAATCGATTCCGGTTGTGCGCTCATTAGTACCTTCCTTAAAATAAATCGTCATAAACGATGGGGCCGGTCAGATAGATTCGATCAGACAATGGCCGATCTGGTAATCAGGCAATAAATAATTAGACAATGATGGCAGGAGTTGACAACATTTTTGCTCTCAACAGCGCTAGTGCAACCCAGCGAGAACAACGGCCCTGTTCTCGGCGCGGCCATCACGTAAAGCGGCGCTTTGTCCGCACGTGTGCGATCAGGTACGTTAAATCAGTCCGGCAAATCAGTACGGCAAGTCAGTACGTTAGACGAGAGAGACCATGTTATCTTCCAGGTAACCACAGACTGGTTGGTACACTGACAAAATTTTGATTGAAAGCTTTGATTGATCTGTTGATTGTATCTTACCGACGCATCGCCTATTCGTCAAGCTGACATGGTCCAGTAGCCACAGGTGTAATCCACTGTCTGGAAAATGCTGCTCAACCAACTAGCTTGCCAGCATGACAGACCACCATTCAAAGCGCTGGGCGCAGCAAAATTTGCATCGTTTCCCAGCTTTGCCACCACGATAATTCATTGCAATAACAAAAGCGACATACCCCGATAGGTGTTTGCAGTATAGTAGAGTACCCACTATACTTTGCTCTGTTGTGCCCATGTTGGTGACTGTCAACGTCGGTGGCTGTCAACTGATCTGCAAGACTGGCGCGCAGTGCAATTTTGCAAGCTGGCTGTCTGTGGGCTATTTGGTCGTGCTATTTGACAGCACCCATAATGAGATGAGGCAGAAAATTTCAGACGCAGCAACAAACGCAGCCATCAATACCGAAACCGCGCCTTTTTTGCTTTCCCCACGGGGTCGAGACGCGGCCCGGGAATTGACCGCAATGGATCTGCATGAACGGCAGACACTGACGCTGTTGCAAGAGCTGCGCCAACATTTTGAGCCAGCAGAAGCGGGAGCGCTCCTGGCGTTGGCACGCTTGCGCCAACGCGCGGTCACCAAATTTCCGGCGGCCGATCAGCTCTTTTTCACAGCAGATGCGCTGGAACAGGCAACCGCTTGGCCCATTGCCACCAAGCGTGCAGCCTGGTTTGCC
Source organism: Caldilineaceae bacterium (assembly GCA_965228585.1). Taxonomy (GTDB): domain Bacteria; phylum Chloroflexota; class Anaerolineae; order Caldilineales; family Caldilineaceae; genus JAHBVH01. The sequence continues at coordinate 38,131 of CBDDHX010000001.1, read as the reverse complement.
GAGCAGAGTCCGCCCGGCCCGATCTTGGATTTGGGCTGCGGCATTGGTGGCGACCTGTTGGCGTTGGCCCAGCAACGATCTGTCATTGGCGTGGATCGGGACCCGGTGCGGCTGCAATTTGCCGCGGCCAATGCCGCGGTGTTGGGTGTGGCCGATCGGGTGCAGTTGCTGCAAGCAGAGTGGCCCGCGGCGCTGGCCGCGGGGACACTGCCAGCGGCCAGCGCCGCGTTTGCCGATCCAGCCCGGCGCGTGGGCAACAAGCGCATCTTTTCGCTGCAACAGATCGAACCGCCGCTGCGCGATCTGCTGGCCCTGCAAGTGGCCGTGCCCAATCTCGGCGTCAAGGTGATGCCGGGGGTGGATGAACGGGAGCTACCAGCCAACTGTGGCGTTGAGTTCATCAGCCACGGGGGGATCTGTAAAGAAGCCGTGCTCTGGTTTCACACGTTGGCCCGGCACGAGCGTTGGGCGTCGAGCCACGTGGCGGGCAAATGGCACACATTGACAGCCGACGACGAAGCGCCCCCAGTGGGCCCACTGGGGCCGAAGTGCTATCTCCATGAACCCGATCCCGCGGTGATTCGGGCAAGTGCGTTGGGCCGGTTGTGCACGCTGTTGGATGCTCATCTTTTTGATCCACAGATCGCGTATTTGGTCTCGCCCACCCGTCAGTCGCATCCGTTGGCACAGAGCTTTCAGATTGACGAAGTCCACCCATTTCGGCTGAAGTTGCTCAACCGCCGTTTGCAGGCACTGGCGATCGGCCAAATTGAGCTGAAGAAACGCGGCTTCCCCGTGGCCCCAGAAGAATTGCGCCCACGCCTCAAGCTCGTGCCGAATGGCCGCAGCGGTGTCGTACTCTTTACCCGGCAAGGCGATCAACGGCTGATGTTGATTGGGAGACGAATGAGTTGATGAACCGGACGGGCGAGCGGCCTGACAGATCCACAGTGGTCATCTTGAGAACAGAGGCAGGCACCTCTGCCTGCGTAGCTAGCAGTGGCTTGTAGAGGAGATGTACAATGCAAGAAGTCTTGGTAGAAGAAACGGTCGACGCGTTGGTCCGGGTGATGGCCGACGGTACGATTCGCCCCACCTCGTTCCTTTGGCGCGATCGAACACGCTATGTTGCTGATATGGGGCGGCAGTGGGAGGAACGTCGCGCGGGCAAAGTCCTGCGCTTTTATCTGATTCAGACGGTGGCGGGCAACACCTTTGAGCTGAGCCATGACCCAGCGGCCAACCAATGGATGATCCAACGGGCATGGTTGCAGGATGTCGTGGCGTAGGATCGCCTGGCTGTAGCAAAACCATACTCATCCATGCAGAGCTTGCAACTGTTCTGCGTCTCACCGTGAAAAAATTTAGCGTGAAATTCAGCGTGAAGTGCAGCGTGAAATGCCAGCTTGCAGTTGCTCCCATTGGCACTCTTCTGCGGCGGGTAGTTGCGGCACCTGCTTGCTGCCAATCCATCTAGCCACAAAAGGGCTGGCCGGTGACAGAGCTGCCCTGCCAAGGGCCAACAAAAGTGCCCCCTCCAGGAGTCGAACCTGGGACACAAGGTTTAGGAAACCTCTGCTCTATCCGCTGAGCTAAGGGGGCTCGGTGGCTAGCCGATACTATACCGCAGCCCCGGAGAATCGTCAAAGAAGTCAGGTAGCAACCGCTGATAGTAGACGCTATTGCGGGCAGAACGTAAGGATGGAGAGAAATCTATGGAAGAGTTACAACGGTTTGCACACGATATTCGAGAGAATGTAGAAAAGGTGATCGTGGGCAAGTCCGATGTGATCGAGGCGCTGGTTGTGGCCTTGCTTTGCGAGGGGCATGTACTGCTGGAAGATGTGCCAGGTGTGGGCAAGACGATGCTGGCGCGTGCCCTGGCGCTCTCGCTGGGGGTAGACTTCCGCCGCCTTCAGTGTACACCGGATCTGCTGCCCAGTGATATCTCGGGCGTGAGCGTCTTCAATCAGGAGACACGTCAGTTTCAATTTGTGCCCGGCCCAGCCTTTACCAATATCCTGCTGGCGGATGAGATCAACCGCGCCACACCCCGTGCCCAGGCAGCGTTGCTCGAATGCATGGGTGAGCGGCAGATCACTGTCGATGGGCAGACCCGAGTGCTGCCACGACCATTTCTCGTGCTGGCAACCCAGAACCCGGTTGAGTACGAGGGTACCTTTCCGCTGCCCGAAGCACAGCTCGATCGCTTTCTTTTCAAACTGAACCTGGGCTATCTGACGGGCGAACAGGAGAGCGCAATGTTGCTCAACCTGGGCGGGCGTCACCCCATTGAAACGCTGGAAAGTCAGATCGATGGCGCTGCAATTCCCGCGTTGGCCGAGCAGGTCTGGCAGGTTCACGTAGATGACACACTGCGCAACTATATCGTGGCGCTGATCCAGGGTACCCGCGGTCATGGCGAATTGGCACTGGGGGCGAGCCCACGTGGAACGCTGGCGCTCTATCGCTCGGCCCAGGCCCGTGCCGCGATCAATGGGCGCGACCACGTGCTGCCCGATGATATTCAGACGTTGGTGCCGATGACGTTGCCCCATCGCTGCATTGTCAAGCCGGAGAGTCTGTTGCGTGGGCGAACGGCAGAAGCCATCGTTGCCGAAGTATTGGAGCAGACGCCGCTCGATCTGGGCACGGCAGAAGAGTAACGAATGAGCAATCTTTTCTGGGCGATCCTCATCCTCTTTCTGGTTGGCGCGCTCATGCGCATCGACTGGGTCTACTATCTTGTCTATGTGCTCGGTGGTGTCTGGATCTTTAGCCATTGGTGGATTCGGCGCGTGCTGGAACGGCTGGAAGTGCAACGTGCCATGGTCGACCATGCCTTTTTGAATGAGAAGGTGCCCGTTACCCTGCGCTTTCTCAATCACAGTTGGCTGCCGCTGCCCTGGCTACAGTTGCAAGAGCAGGCACCGCTTGATGTTCGCGATGCCAGCGAATATAACAAAGTGATCACGGTGGGCAGCCAAACCAAGGCGGAACATACCTATAGCCTCTACTGCAAACGCCGTGGCTACTATTACGTGGGGCCACTGGTGCTGCGCACGGGCGATCTCTTTGGCTTTGTCAATGGCAGCCGCCAGGAGAGCCAGGCCATGCCACTCACGGTCTACCCCCAGGTTGTTTCGCTGGAGCAGTTGGGGCTGCCGAGTCGTTCACCCTTTGGCACCGTCGCCAGCCGGCAACGGCTCTTTGAAGATCCAGCCCGGATCGCGGGGGTGCGCGATTACATTAGCGGCGACAATCAGCGCACGATCCATTGGAAAGCCAGCGCGCGCGAGAACACGTTGCTGGTGAAAAAATTCCAACCGGCCATTGCACTCAACGTAATGGTTCTGCTCAACCTCAACCGCAACGACTACCCATACCGGGGCGAATTTGGCTACAGCGAATGGGCAATTGTGGTGGCGGCTTCAATTGCAAAGCACATGATGGATCAGCGCCAACCGGTGGGGTTGATCACCAATGGCCTCGACGCACCAACGGAAGAGCTAGCCGCCCCACTGCCACCGCGCAATGGCCAGGGGCACCTGATGAATATTCTCAGCACGCTGGCGCGGGTTGCCATGCATCCGCTGGAGCTGACACTGGCGGCGTGGCTGCCCAAGCAGCTCATGGCCATGGAGTGGGGTGCAACAGTGGTATTGGTGACGCCCCAGCTCGATGAGGCGGGGCTGTGGGCGTTGCACCAGGCCCACCGCCGCGGGTCAAACATCATCGTGTTGATCTGTGCGCCACAGCCGGGACTGGAAGCGCTGCAAAGCCAGGCCAAACGGCTCGGCGTGCAGATCCACAAGACAATCTGGGAGAAGGAATTGGCGGCATTGCAGGCGTAGACCGTTCCAACCATGCACGTTCCAACCATGCACGTTCCAACCATGCACGTGCCCCCACCAGCATTGACCAAAAAGAGAATACCTACGCACCGAGCAGAGCGTACCAGCGGAGAGCAGGCCACGCGCTAGGCGGTTCTTCTCGACAAGTTGCGTACGTCGAGAAGATTTGGTCGGTGCTGGAAATTTGAGAAACTCAATTTTGTGGATTTTCGAGTGGACTCACTGCGCTGGTGAGTGGAAAGAGCTTCTGGATTTCCAGACAGCGCAAGGTGCACCTGCGCTTTGAACGCCCGGCCGCGCCCCGCGCGATTAACTGCGAGATTGTTTGTCGAAACGGAAATCATCATGAGTAAATCAGCCCAAATGGAGAACCACCCGGCAAGTCCACTGGAGAGGCCAGCCGAGAGAACGGCAACAGCTGACGAACCGGTGGGACAGATTCCATACGATCGCCAGTGGCTGGGGTCAATTCTGCGACCAGCCCTGATCGCAGTGATGATCGGTTGCCTCGATCTGGCGCTCCTCTCGTTGATCGTCCGCTTCAATCCGGCATTGGCCAGTGGCTATGCCCAGATGGTTGTGCTGCTCAGCACCTTTGCCGCGCTCTTTGCCTGTGCCATTACAGCCTGGTTGGCTCAACCGGGGCGACGCAGCTCCCGCCGCCCCATCTATCGGCTGGCGGAATTTTGCTTCCTGCTCTTGCTCACGCGGCTGTTGAGTTGGCTGACAATGGCCAATGCACCCACGATCACCGAGCTACTCTACCGGCCGCTGGCAAGCCTGCTTGATGGTCCCTTTGTCTTCGCGGCAATCGTCGTCAGCCTCTCGTGGCTGCTGGCCAGCATGTTCACCGACGATCTGCTCCGCCTGGCGCTGCAGCCAGATGAACTCTTTGCCATTGAAAACGACCGCATTGGCGAGCTGATCCGAACATCAAACAGCGATCGGCCAGCGATCCTGCAGCGCATTGTTGCGCGCTGGGTGGGTGGCGGAATTGTCCTGGTGCTCATTGCGGCCAGCGTGCGGCTCGAACGCCCCGACAGCGGTTTCTTTGCCATTACCCGCCAGAACATTGATCCCACGATCATTGCAGCAGTTGTCATCTACTTCCTGGCGGGTCTCCTGCTGATCAGCCAGGGGCAGCTGGCCATCTTGCGCACCCGTTGGCTCATCGACCGCATTCCCGCCAGCGAGCAAGTACTGGGGCAATGGCCAATTTATGTCTTTGCATTGCTACTGCTGGTGGGATTTGTTGCGGCACTCTTACCCTTTGGGGGGACCTTTCTGCTCGCCCAGATTCTCTATACCATTATCACCTTTATTTCCAACACCATATTTGCCATCTTCCGCTTCTTCATGGGTTTGCTGCTGCTGATCATTGCCATGTTTGCGGGTGAAGCACCCGCCGCGGAAACGCCCCCGCCCCCACCGCCAGAGCAGCCCTTGCTCCCCGATGATATTGTGCCGCCGGGAACGCCAATGCCTGAGTGGGCCGGTGGCGCGTTCTTTTGGCTAGTCATGGCACTCTTTCTCGGCTATGCTGCCTATGTTTATCTGAGCGATAAAGGTGTGCAATTCACCTGGTTGACGGCCTTCTGGCAGCTGCTGCGCGCACGCTGGCAGGCGCTCTTTGGGGCCTATCAACAGTGGCAGCGGACGCGCCTGCGCAAGGTCAAAACAGTGGATGCAGAGGCAGAGGAGGAAAGCAACCGCAAGAGATTTGGGTGGCGACAACGGTCGCAACAGCTCGATCCGACTCAACGTGTGCGCCAGCTATATCTCGCGATGGTAGAAAGGGCCAAAGAACGGGGAATTGGCCGCCACGCCGGCGAAACACCCCTGCAATACGCGCCCAGGCTCGGTGCAGCAATCCATCGGGCAGCTAGCCAAGCTGCCAATGAGAGCAAACCCAATGAGAGCGAACCTGATGAGCGTGAGCCCGATGAGCGTTCGGAGCAGCAAGCATACGCGGCTGACGTGCAGACCCTGACCGATGCTTTTGTGCGCACACGCTATGCCAACGAGCAGGTGAGCGAATCAGAAGCATCGCTGGTGGAGCAACTGTGGGAGAAGATCAACCGACGTTTGCAAGCGCCGAAATGACAGAAGCGTAAGCTGTAGTTCAATTTGTAAATAATTGCCGGTTCTGCTAAAAATCTTTCCTTGACGACAGCGTCTCTGGCTGGTATAATTAGATTATTAAGGGCTACTGTACTCATAATGGATTACTACTGTACTCACAATAGATTAACGGTCTTAATCTCAACCAAAGTGTGGTTAGCTTGAAAACAGCGGTTAGCCGGTTACCGGTTAGCTGATTAGTGGTTAGCTGGTTAGTTGAGGCAAGGAACCTCCTGTTTTTAACAGAGCTCACTTTTATTGTGTATGTGGAGCGAAGTCCGACAATGACGGAAGCGGCATATAACAACGGTGAACTAAGTCAGTCTGAAGAAACTTCTTCTACAGACGCGTCCGATCGTGAGTTTTTACAATACCTGGAAGATTATGACGACTTTGACCTGCCGGAACGTGGCGATCTGCGGGAAGGGGTCATTGTCGAGGTGCGGCCACACGAGCTGCTGGTGAACGTTGGCAGCAAACGCGATGGGGTTGTATCCCAATCTGATCTTTCCAAGCTCGATCCAGATTTTGTGGCGAGCTTGCAGGAGGGGCAGACAGTTGATGTCGTTGTAAGTCGGCAGTCTGAAGATGATGGGACCTTTCAGCTCAGCATAGCTGATGCACTGCAGCAACGTGATTGGATCTATGCACAAGAGTTGCTGGAAAATGGGAACATTGTCACCCACCAGGTTATTGGTTACAACAAAGGTGGTCTCACGGTTGAATTTAATCACCTCAAGGGCTTTGTGCCGGCTTCACATGTTATTGACCTGCCTCGCAATCTGAACGAGGATCAGCGTCGGGCGGCAATGGAGGCGTGCATTGGCAACGAGTTGCGCCTCAAGGTCATCGAGGTGGACCGTCGCCGTCGTCGTCTGGTCATGTCGCAAATGTTGGCGGAGCGCGAGTACCGTGCCAAACGTCGGGCCGAGCTCTTTGAAACACTCAATGTTGGCGATGTGATCCAGGGCGAGGTTCGCAACTTGCGCCCATTTGGTGCCTTTGTCGATATTGGTGGCGCGGATGGGCTTTTACACGTCAGCGAAATTGGTTGGTCACCGGTCAACCATCCACGTGACGAGCTAACCGTTGGCGACAAAGTTGAAGTACAAGTCATCCGGCTCGATCCGGCAGAACAACGGATTGGCCTGAGCCGCAAACGAGTGCTGCCCAATCCATGGACCAACGTGGACGAGCGGTATGCCAGTGGTGATGTTGTACAGGTCAAGATCACCCGCGTGGTGGATTTTGGTGCGTTCGCCCAGATAGAGCCCGGTGTCGAAGGGTTGATCCACATCAGCGAGTTGGCTGACATTACAGTGGCAGAACCGCTCAAGACTGTCTCTTCGGGTGATGAGGTGGTGGTCAAGATCTTGCGGGTTGAACCCAAACGGCAACGAATTGGACTCAGCCGACGCCAGGTTGATGAGAGCATGGTGCCCATCAATGTTGAGCAGCCCGAGCAAGCGGATGTGATAGAGGGCGACGCAGAACAGAGCGAGCCTGAGCAGAGCAATGCCGCACAGGACGCGATTCAAGTCCAGAGTTCAGATGAAAGTACTCGGCATGAAAGTAGTCCGGATGAAAATAGTCCGGATGAAAGTACTCACGAGTGAACGCAATAACAGATAGGTAATCACATTCCGGTTGCAGCTGTTGATGTCAGATTGCAGTTTTTGCCCGTTATTGAGTGGTGAAACAAACGGGACAGAAATATGGAATGTTCGATTGATATGTTACGCTGTTTATAGGTTTGGGGCAAAAATAACCTGTCAGTAAGCCTTCTGGGCCGGCTGGCAGGTTCTGTTTTGTTCTCTACCCCGATGAGAAACTCCTTGAAGGGAGGTGAGAAATATGAGTGTAGATTTACGTCAAGGCGAATCACAGGAAAGCTTGTTGCGTCGCTTCCGCAAATCTGTGGCCGAAGCACGCATTCTGCCGATTGTACGCCAAAAGCGCTGGTTCACGTCGAAGAGTGAAGTGCGACGCATCAAGCGCCAAAAAGCGATCCGCAAAGCACAACGTTCCGGCCGTTAAGGAATGATTGTGGGTGGTGGGAGGCAACTGTCTTCCCGCCATCATTCGCTGCCTATCCATGCGACTTGTGTATGTAATGCAACCCAACTAGCAACGGGACAAAAGTATTGGCAGCGTGAACAGAAACGTATTCGCAGGTAAAGTACAATAGCGAATGCAATTAATGACGGGGTTGCGCCAAGTTTTCAGTAGATGGGAGATACATGGCTGAAGAAAATGTAGTTTTTGAAGGAAAGATTGTCGACACATTGCCGAACGCAATGTTCCGTGTGGAGCTAGAGAACGGCCACACCGTCTTGGCATATCTGTCGGGGAAAATGCGCAAGTACTATATTCGTGTGCTGCTTGGCGATAAAGTCAAAGTAGAGATGAGTCCGTACGATCTGACGCGAGGACGAATTACGTACCGGTACAAAAACTAATCCACTTGCAAAAGGTCGCGTGCAACAATAGAAGACCGATTGCAGTGGATTAACGAAAATTAGAACTGTTTGTTTTTAGAAATAAAATTTGGCTTATCTAAGCAAAGTGTACAGTCTGCTGCTTTCCACAGTGGCAAGAGATCTGGTTGTACATTTGGGCCGATGGGTGTGCAAGGTTTGGTGTGGCACCCCAAACAGCGTTGGCATCTGCCAATTCATTTGTTCTCGCTAGCGAACAACAAATAGTTGCTCTGCCAGTTCATTCCCAAGAATTTTTGTGCTCTTGATGGCACGCTCGTTTTGGCAAACCTCTAATGTCACGGGGCCGCTGAACGGTGCCTTCTCGACCAACGTGACGATACAGCCCGGCATCAGATCCAGCTGAGTCAAATAGCGCAACACGCGTGCATCGGTGGAGCCGACGCGACGCAACGTGCCCTGTTGACCGGGCTGTAACTCAACAACCGAGCACAATTTATCAGTCGGCATGGTGCCATCTTTACGGGGAATGGGATCACCATGTGGACAATGCGTGGGATAGCCACACAGCTCGTCCATGCGCTCCTCAAAGTAGCTGCTGATCGCATGTTGTAGCCCATGCGCCTCCACATCCACCTGGTCCCAGGTATACCCCATCACATCAATTAAATAGACTTCCAATAGCCGGTGTCGTCGGATCAGTTGCAACGCTGCCAATTGTCCCTGGGGGGTGAGAATAATCCCATCGGATGTTGACCGATCAATAAAGCCAGTCTCTTCCAACCGTTTGAGCATGCTGCTGGTTGCTGCTGGAGAAACGTGCATCTTTTCTGCCAACGCGGAGGTTGTTACTTTATGATCCTGCCCGCCGAGCTTGTAAATTGCTGCCAAGTAGTCGAGCATGCCATCGGTTGTAATACCACAAAAAGTCTGCATAAGATTTAGCTACGGTCGCTTGTACAAAATAGATCCGTCTGCCCCTGTTGTTGCGGTAGCGTGCTGCACTGCACCACCCACACTCCCGCCACAGGTGCTCGTACAACATATGACAGCGGAGAATATAATATTGGAGAGCATGACATTCGAGAGCATGACATTGGAGACGGATACGAATTAGAATTTGGCTCATGGACAGAGAAGTAATCGGCTGCGCTTCACCGCTACAGAGATCCATTAAAATTATCCTGCATGGATATGAGCAAGAATTTTTATCAAAAATATCAGAATTATTGCTGTCAATTATAGTATGAGTTTCGCGCTCCTGTCAATCTGGTCGTTTGATCTCCGCCGATATTTGCTCCTGCAGCATCCCCTCACAATTGCCTACCATCCACCAAAAAACCTGAGGCTCGTGGCCCAGGAAGTGATTGCTTGCTGAGCATGGTTGTGATACAATTTTGCCATGAACAGACCAGCGCAGGAATCCGAAAGATTCGCCATGGCCCACGATGACAAACCAGCTTCTCTGCCGCAGGAAGAGGTTGTGCTAGAACTGTTGCAGGCTGGCTGCGAACAGATTGGCCTTCCCCTCTCGACAGAACAGCAGCGGCAGTTCCAACAATATTACACGGCGCTAATCACCTGGAACAAAAAATTCAATTTGACGGGTATTACCGATCACAAAGAAGTGCAGACCAAACATTTTCTCGATTCAGTGGTCAGCCTGCCCATTTTGGCCGAAGAGCTTGCGGAGGCGTTGCCCTTAACCACGCCGCTACGTTGTATGGATGTGGGATCGGGTGCAGGTTTGCCGGGAATTCCCCTCAAAATTCTCGCGCCAACGCTACAGTGGTCACTGTTGGATGGTACGGGCAAAAAGGTGACCTTTTTACGCCACGTGATTGACGAACTCGGTCTGACGCAGATCGACGTCGTTCAGGGGCGGGCAGAAGAATTGGGACGCAACCAACAATATCGTGCTCAATTTGACCTGGTTACCGCTCGGGCAGTCGCGCCATTGAACACCTTGGTTGAATACTTGCTGCCACTGACCGCGCCCAATGGCATCACCATGATCTACAAGGGTGGTGGTGCCCCGCAAGAATTCATCGACGCGCGCAAGGCCATTCAAAAATTGGGCGGCGAGACAATGCGCATGGCCCCCGTGCAAGTGCCCTTTCTGGACGAACAACGCTTTATTTTGTTGATCAGAAAAGTTCGTGCCACACCCAATCTCTACCCACGCGGTCAGGGACTAGCGCGCAAAAAACCGCTGGGCTAACCCAGCGAATCGGGCACAGGGCGGAAACGAATGAGACCAGAGGCTCATTCGTCCATGCAGATCTTTTCCAGGTAGTATGTCATATGTTGGAAATAGATGACGGGATCAATGTATTCGACCCGCACATCCTTTGGCAACGTCAATGTTGTCGGTGCATAGCAGAGAATACTTTTGATGCCAGCTTTCACCAAGCCGTCGGCAACATCCTGGGCACCAACGGCTGGCACGGCAATGATTGCAATCTGACAGCCATATTTCTCGACAACCAACGGCATCTCTGCAATGGGCTGTACTTTCAACGTATCAGCACTGTTGGCCACTTTCTGCGGGTCACTGTCAAAGAGAGCGACAATCCGAAACCCCCGGTTTTCAAACCCGTTGTAACTCGCCAACGCCTGGCCTAGATTCCCTGCACCGATCACGACAACTGGCCAAACACAATCAACCTGCAAGATCTCTTCCAACTGTGCACAGAGAAAGGTGGTGTTGTACCCTGTTCCCTGTTTGCCAAACTCCCCGAAATGGCTCAGATCTTTGCGAATTTGTGCAGAACTGATCCCCAATAATTCACCCAACTCCTGGCTAGATGTAACCTCACGCCCCTGCTCAACCAACTGATTCAGTGTGCGCAGATAGACAGGCAGACGTCCAATGACAATATCAGGAATCTCTGCTGTATGTACAACTTGTCTCTGTTCAGCCATACCTATACTCGAATATTTAATGCTGTATATGTTGCACGAAGTTTCAAGATAACATCACAAATTGCAAAACATTGTGTATTTTAGCACAAAGACAAACTTTGAGCTAATTTCCACTTCAAAGCAAACACATTCAACAGTAGGGTTAAATTGATGCCGACATGGTATTTGTGCGTTGATGCGAGCGATCATCTTTGCGAGGTAGCCGCCAAATACACAAAAGGCCCAAAGAAGGTCCGACAGACACCTCTTTGAGCCTTTTCATCTTAAGTATTGGGCTTACGCAACCTATCGAGAAGAGCTGGCAAGCGCTTGGACTGCTCCCCACGGATACGCTCTTCTCAGCGCGTAAGTCATGTTAATTATTCACCCTGAGTCGCTCCCGGTTGCCTTCTAAAGTGGGCTCTGTTTGAAAACAGTAGTTCCGACAAGAGGGGAAACCTACCGTTTTCAAGCCAACCGCACTGTAGGCGTGTAGAGATGGTGGGAAGCAACTGGAGTGATTCACCGACAGCCTGGGCACCCTTGCATCTACAGTTGCGGGAAACCAGCACTGATTGGTTTAGCGAATATCATACTGCACATGCGTTGTTCGTGACACCGATGAACGCTGCAATCGTCGCATCGTCCATCCGCAAGTCAAGAGGGAGAGCCCCCCAAAGAGCAAAACACCGGCAACCATGTATGCCAACAGTTCCGGCCACAGAAGAATGGCCAGTGCCATTAGGGTGAGCAAGAGTCCCGGCACCATGAGCAACCAGGCCATCCCCCCCGAACGCACACGTTGGTTCTGTGTTTGTGCAAAATCTACAAATGGTCTTTTGGTAAACATCGATCCTCCTAATTTACCGGCCAGAGGTCGGACACAACGAGCCTAGCATCAACTCGTTAATCATCACTGCGTCCAAGCAAAATAAACGCATAGTACATGAGCGTCATCACTGCCTGTATGGCCGCGGCAACGTACGTTAATGCGGCAGCATCCAACACACGATTGACCCCTTGCAGTTCTTGAGGAACCAGAATTCCATTGGTGGTCAACAGCGCCTTGGCACGGCGGCTGGCATCAAACTCAACTGGCAGCGTCACCAGCGCAAAAATAGCTGTCAACCCAAAGAGGATCAATCCAATCCAGGCGAGGGTCGTGCTAAACCACAGACCGGCAAAGAAGATCAATGGGCCAACCCAGCCGCCGATCTGCACACCGGGCACTAGCGCCGAGCGCAATTGCAATGGCGCATAGTTTTTCTGATCCTGAATGGCATGACCAGCTTCGTGTGCCGCAACACCAACCGCGGCCAAGCTGGGTGTGTCATACACCTGTGGACTCAGACGCAGCACCTTGCCCCGCGGGTCATAATGATCGGACAAGAAGCCGTTGACCCGCTCAACAGCGACGTGCTGCAAGCCATTGGCATCCAATACACGGCGGGCAGCCTGAGCACCGGTGATGCCTGTCGCCGATTGCACCTTTGAATATTTCTTAAAGCTGGAACGCACGCGCATCTGCGCGTAGAATCCCAACAGAAGGCCCGGCAATGCAAAAAGCAAGTATAACGGGTCGAAGAAAAACATTGTCTCTATCTCTCCTGAATGAGCACGAAATCGTGCAAATGTCTGAACTGCCCCTTGATAAATCCGTCTCTACCCCAAGTTGCTCCCGGTGGCCTTCTAGGCGCGAGTAAAAAATAGTAGGTAGCAACTTGAGTTATCTGAACGGCAGAACAACATAATATGTACAGCCAGAATCGAATAGCCTGAACTCATTGGCCACTCGCTCCAAGCATGATCATCTATTACGTATATACTTTATCATGAGTTTCGTATGTAGGATATTAGAGGATAGTTAGTGTTCTGTATGTAAATTTCTCGGCATTCATTGCTTTCGAGTGGCAAGCATGTGCGGCGCGATCAGTGCCCGCTGCGTCGCGTTGGTAGTTTCCGTGCCACGATCTGCAACAGGGGTTGCAATTCTGCGCAGCGCAAGAGTAGTGCGCTACCACCGTAGCTAGTGGCAGCGAGCAACAGCCCGGTGACGACCACGAGCAGATCGGTATAGGCATGGCCCTGGAGCCAGGCAATCAACCACATTTGCCAACGCCACAAAAGCCCTCCCATCACCAGGGCAGCCAGTGACTGCTTGCCAACGGCCGTGAGCAGCCGACGCCCATCAATGCCCCCGAGCCGCCCCCGCAGCAGCCAGAGCAGCAGGAACATCTCCAGCGTAGTCGCCACGCTGTTGGCCAATGCCAGCCCACCATGTTGCAAGGAACCAACCCACCAGAAACTCAACCCAATGTTGAGAGCCATTGCACCAATGCCTGCGAGCACGGGCGTCCACGTGTTGTGCAGGGCATAGAAGGCACGGACGACGATCTCCACCACGGCATGACCCACCAGGCCAAGCGCGTAGAATTGCAATGCAAAAGCCACCAACGTCGTGCTCTCGGCCGTAAATTCGCGCCGCTGCAAAAGCAGTGTGATCAGCGGATTCCGGAGCAGGTATAGCAGAACGGCCGCCGGGATCGTCAGAAAAAGAATCATGCGCAGGATCTGACCAAAAGAGGTACGCATGGCACTCACCTTGCCGGCAGCGACCTGTGCAGAAAAGGTGGGGAAAATGGCCGTGGCAATTGATTGGGCAAAAACCCCCTGCGGCAAGAGCATGAGCAACCAAGCATAATTTAAGGCACTGAGACTCCCCGATGCAAGGCCACTGGCAAGGATTGTGTTGACGAGAAAGTGCATCTGCACAAAGAAGAGCCCCAAGACACGTGGCCCCATCAGGCGCATCACCTCGCGCACGCCGGGGTCGGCTAGCGAGAGCAGCGGCTGGTAGGCAGCATGGGCTTGCCAGAGCCCGGGCAGTTGCACGGCAAAATGGAGCCCCGCGCCTGCAACCACGCCCAGCACCAGCCCGTTGATACCCATGCGCGGGGCCAACAGCGCGCCGCCAATGATGGCTAGATTATAGACGACCGGGGCCGCGGCTGGCAACAGAAAATGTTGGGTGGCATTGAGCGCCCCCATGATCAGGCCGCTCGCGCCAAAGATGATGGTGCTGAGCAACATCCAGCGCATGAGCTGAGCAGTCAACAGCTGTTGTTCTGGGGCGAAATCAGGGGCAATCAACTGCTCGACCAGCGGTTGGGCAAAGAGGGCAACGGCACTGGTGATCACGATCAACAGAAGCGTAACCAGATTGACCACGCGGCTAAAGAGCTGCCACGCCTGCAAGCGCTCGCCCTGTGCCCAGTGCGTGGCGAAGGTCGGTATAAAGGCACTGCCCAGAGCCCCACCGGCCACCAGTTGGAAGAGAATATCGGGTATCCGAAAGGCGGCCAAATAGGCATCCAATTCGGGACTGGTGCCAAATTGTGCGCCAATGACTATCTCGCGTGCCAGACCAGCCACGCGGCTCAACACGAAGAAGACCATTACCAACAGCGCGGCGTTGGCGAGACGTCGGCCACTGAGCGCAGTAGCCGATTCGTTGCCCGCGGCTGACGGTGGGGCAGCTTCCCGTCTCAGTTCAGCATCACTCACTTGCACTTGCCGACACGAGCGCAATACAATCGACGGCAATCGCACTTTGCCCGATCTGGGAACGGACAGTGGTGCGGGCCGGGTAGGGCTCGCTGACATAGTGGGCGTAGATCTCGTTCATGGCCGCAAAGTCGTCGAAATCGGCCAGGAAGACGGTAATCTTCACCGCGTCGGCCCACGAAGAACCGGCTGCCGTCAATAGAGCCGTCACATTCTCGAAGACCTGTTTGGCTTGGCTTTCAAAGCTATCCATTTGGGGTTCGCCCGTTGCCGGATCATATGGACCCTGGGCTGAAACATAGACGGTTGGGCCACTGGCTACAATGGCTGGGGAATAGGGGCCCCGTGGCGTGGGGGCATTGGTGCTGCGTATCGCTTCGCGCATGATCATTTCCTCTCTTGGCTGTACCTGAAATCCGCGGCAACCAGCTGCTTGACCGCTTCAGCAGCTGGATCTTGCGAATCTCAGGGTAGAGACTGGACACCCGCGACTAGCGCGAGATCAGTTCCGGATTGAGATGTTCGGTTCGGTTCAGGTAGCGCAACAACAAGAAACCTTTGGGCGTGAAATCAATCCGGGTGATGGCCGTGTTATAGTGGGTGTAATACATCTGTGCCGAAAAATCATGGCCCAACAATGCCTTGATCAACGCATCTAGGAAGGTGCCATGTGAGACCAGTGCCATGCGCTCGTCACCCATGTCGGGTGCCCAGTCGCGCAAGGTGGCCGCGACGCGGGTGGCACGATCATAGCAGACTTCCATCTCTTCATAGCCACCTGACCACCAGCCTTCTTCTGTGACTGCTTCAGGCAGTTGATAGCCGATAAATTGCTCGACAATTTCCTTGCGCGTCAGCCCGGGCAGCCCCACCACATCACCATGGCGAGGATTGCCACGGAAGATGCCGCCATGTTCGTGAATATCGATCCAAACTTCTGGTTTCAGATCAAGCGCTTTGCTTATGGGCTGCGCTGTCTGCAGGGTGCGCAACATTGGGCTCACAAAAAGTCGGGTGAAGCCGTAGCCGTGGCTGTCCCCGCTGTTGCGGCCTTCACGCTCGTCTGGCCACCCCATTGCGGCCAGGTGATCAGCCGTCAGTTGGGCCTGTTGAAAACCGAGTTCGGTAATCGTTGGTTCTGGTGAGCGCTGGGCCAGATACTCATCCATGACGGCCCGTTCGGCCAGATAATTGTTGGCGGATTGCGCGTGACGAATCAAAAAGAGCTTCATGATTCCCTTTTTCTAGCGGTTAGTAGGCGAATGGATATGCTTTGACTGCTGCACGATACCATCAAGTGGAGTTAGCTACAAATCTGTGTCAAACGGAGGAGACATACAGCGATCAACGGGAGAATTAGTCTATCATAGCGGTTGGCTTTTGTTCGCTACAGCGTTCGCGCCACTGTGCATTGTTGTACCTGTTTTCGGTTATTTCTATGTCAATTTTAATGTCAACTTTCATCATTAGAACCAGAGGGGACCATGAAAACTATTCCTGATTCTCATCGTGATATTTTTGCCAAAAAGGCCTTTGCCCACGTTGCCACCGTCGATGACCAGGTGCCACAGGTAACGCCGGTTTGGGTCGAATATGCCGATCAGCACATCGTGATCAACAGCGCGAAGGGGCGCAAAAAAGACCGCAATCTCCGTGACAATCGTACAGTGGCGCTCAGTGTCCAAGATCCAGATGATCCCTACCGCTATGTTGGCATTCAGGGCAAGGTGACGGAGATTACCGAAGAGGGCGCCTACGACCACATCAACAAGCTCTCGCATAAGTACACGGGCAACGACTATCCCAAGAACCCGGGCGAGATCCGGGTGATCTACAAGATCGAGCCAACCAATGTGTGGACCATGGGCTAATTGCACACTGGCAAGCGCTGTTCTGCAACTCGGCCCCGGCTCACATATTTTTGGAGTTTGCTCCGAATCCTCGATTCTGGTAGCTTTAACAAGCTAACGCAAACTCATTCAAAACTGGAGTTACGCAACTTGTCGAGAAGAGCCACCAATCGTGTTGCCTGCTCTCTACTGGTAAGCTCTTCTCGATGCATAAGTGGTGTAAAAATTTAACCGCCGTCATTTGCATCTGCACTTTCTCTGTGCGCGATGGTGGACGTTTCACGCGGCTTCAAATCTGCACGGTGGCGAATTCGGGTCGCATGGAACCGCGGGTTGAGATCAGTTACTTTTATCACGCGAGAACGAGAAGAGGAGTAGGTATGACATCGGCAACAGAAACTTTGCAGATTGGCTTCGTGGGCCTGGGTGCCATGGGCATGGGTATGGCCCAATCGCTGCTACAAGCAAATTTTCGCGTTCGGGGTTATGATATTAACCCAAACGCGATCCAAACGTTTGGCGCAGCCGGTGGCGAGACCGCTTCCTCCGTGGCCGCGGCGGCCCAGGATGCCGACGTCCTGATCGTGGTTGTCCTCAATGCCGAGCAGGTGACGGATGTGCTCTTTGGCGCGGGCGACGCGGCGGCCACGCTGCCCAAAGGGAGCATCGTCATGGTCTGCAGCACCGTCAGCCCCGACTTTGCCCAAAAGACAGCCGCGCGCCTCGCCGCAATGGAGTTGCAGATGTTGGACGCGCCCATCAGCGGCGGCACCATCCGCGCGGCTGAAGGCAAACTGAGCATCATGGCCGCGGGTCCCGACGAGCTCTTTACCACCATGCAGCCGGTGCTCGAAGCCATGGCCGAAAATGTCTATCGCATGGGCAATGAACATGGCTTTGGATCAACCATGAAGCTCGTCAACCAGATCCTGGCCGGGGTGCAGATTGCCACGGCAGCCGAGGCCGTGGCCTTTGGCGTGCGGGCCGGGCTTGACCCGCGCCAAATTTATGAAGTGATCTGTAACAGTGCCGGGGCTTCATTTATGTTTGAAAACCGGGTCCCCCACATGCTGGAGGGGAACTACACCCCCCACAGCGCGGTGGATATTTGGGTGAAAGATTTGGGGATCGTGCTGGGCGCGGGCAAAGATCTGCACTTCCCGCTCTTCTTTTCGGCCCTGGCCCACCAGCTCTTCATGAGCGCCAGCGCAGCGGGCAATGGCCGTCTCGACGATGCCGCGGTTGTCAAAGTCTTTGAACAGCTAACGGGGATCGATGTGGCCGCGCAAGCCGCCAAAGGCAAAGAGCAGAGCAATGAGTGAACCACGTGCCGCGGTCATCGGCTATGGCTATGCAGGCCGCAGCTTCCACAGCTATCTGATCAACTTGACGCCGGGGTTGATCTTACAGGGAATCGCATCGAGCAGCGCTGAGAAGCGGGCACAGATCGAGCGGGAACGGCAATGCCACGCCTACCACAGCTTCGCCGAAGTCATTGCCGACCCAGCCGTTGATCTGGTGGTGCTGGCCACGCCCAACGACCTGCATGCCGAATTGGCGATCCGCGCCCTACGCGCGGGCAAACACGTTGTCACCGACAAACCAATGGCACTGACCGCAACGGAGGCCCAACAGATGGTCGCCACGGCAGAAGAATGCAATCGGCTGCTGAGCGTCTTTCAGAACCGGCGTTGGGATGGGGATTATCTCACCGTGCGCAAATTGATCGACGAGGGCAGGTTGGGAGAGGTTCGCTGGATTGACATGGCCTGGCAACGTTGGGGGGCACCGCGTGGCTGGCGCGGCACACCGGAACAAGGGGGCGGTCGACTCTACGATCTCGGCGCACATCTGCTCGATCAACTGCTGCAGCTCTTTCCCGAGCCCGTCACCGGTGTTTACTGTCGTACCCACCACGACTTTGCAGACACCGCGGTGGAAAGCCACGCGCTGATCACCGTGCACTTTGCCAGCGGGGCAACGGGTCTCTGCGATCTGTCGAGCATGTCGGCCATTGCCAAGCCTCGTTTTCAGATCTATGGCGACCGGGCGACCTTCATCAAATATGGGGTGGATCCGCAAGAAGAGGCCATGCGGGCCGAACAGATCGATACCGCGGAGGAGCGTGAAGCGACCTATGGCCGGCTGCACGATGGCGACCGCGAGCAGATTGTGCCCACGGTGCCCGGGCGCTGGCGCAGCTACTATGAAAACGTGCGGGATGCCATTCGCGGCGAGGCCGAATTGGCGGTGAAAGCAACCGAGGTGGCACGGGTGATGGCCGTCATTGATGCCGCGTTCCTATCGGCCCAAACGGGCCAGGTCGTTGTTCCGAAGTGAGATCGGCACAGCAGCTGTCCCCACAAGAGCAGCTATCATGCTCGAAGACAAGTCACCGCAAAATTACCAACTACCCCCACCACCTCACTCATGGGACACACATGCACTTTAAAAGTTGCTCAATTATCCCCGTGTGAAAGTACATATAGTTGTGCAACTTTTAAATGGGTCGCCTATCGGGATGCGAGCTCCCTGCGTAACGGGAGGGACTAATCGAGAAATCATGGTAATGTTGCACAATGGAGAAATCAGCATTCTCTAACGCTCTTAGACGTGCATATTAGAGAATGCTCATGCCGCAAGGTGCGCGGTCTATTTGCTTTCTCGATCAGGTTTACAACTAACACCAACAACGGAGCAAACGCTCGATCCCAAGGTGACGAACTGCGGTCGCCGTGAGGCCAAGTGCTTGCTCCGTTGTCGATTTCTTTGTCAGTTTCTGTGCTACAGTGCGGTTGGCTTGAAAACGGTAGGTTTCCCGCTTGCCGGAACCACTGTTTTCAATCAGAGCCCACTTTAGGCTCTGTGCCGGTTAAAGCATCCTTGCTTTAGCAACAAGCACACTCTTGCTGGCTCATCGCAGCTGGCGTGTGCCCGCGTTCAATGAGCGCCTGTTGTGCCTCGGTCAGCTCGATCCAGGGCATGGGCGGGTCGTCGCTGCTGTGCGCCATTTCGCGGCCATTAATGATGGTGCCGGTGTTGCGCAAGAGCTGTTTCCCCTGGCGGGCATTCATGTGAATATCGTAAAGCGTGAAGTCGCCTTCATCAATTGCCCACAATGCAACATCAGCCAGTGCCCCCGGGTTGAGTGTGCCAATCTCGTCCCCCATGCCCATGGCCTGGGCGGGGCGGATGGTTGCGGCGGCAATGACCTCTTCCAGCGTCATGCCCAGGGCCAGAAATTTGCTCAGGCAGGTTGGCATGTCAAAGAGCGGACCGTGAATGCTGAATTGGTGGATGTCCGAGGAGATCACGTCGGGCTGATGGCCCGCATCGATGAGTGCGGCAGCTGTTTCAAAGGAGAAGGAACCGGCACCATGACCAATATCCATGATAATACCCCGATCCCACGCGGCTTTGGCCACATCCAGCAATTCCCCTGCGTCATTGATGATGCGCATGGTGTTGCCGGTAAAGCAGTGGGTGAGAATATCGCCCGGCCGCAGCAGATCGAGCACTTCCGTCAGGCTGGGCGGTGCTTTGCCAATGTGTGCCATGAGAGGCACCTGACAGGCCTCGGCGGCCTGAATACCCCGGCGTAACCCTTCTACACCGGTACCGCTGGTGGTGGTGGCATCGATCCGCACCTTCACCCCCAACAGCAGATCAGTGTTGAGATCGATCATTTTGGCACAGAGATCGATATCCAAATAGTTGACATTTGAGAGTTCCCACGTTGGGGCTGTTAATCCAATGGAAGAGATGTTGAGCAGCGCGTAGATCCGGGAGGTCGCCGGTTTTACAATAAATTCGCGAAAGCCTGGAAAATTGTAGGCCCCGGCCGAGCCCACGTCGAGCCAAGTTGTGACCCCCGTGCGGGCGGCAACTGGATCAGCGCGAATGCCCCAACAGGTGGCACTGTGATAGACGTGGGTGTGCAGATCCACCAGACCAGGGGTAACATACTGATCCGTGGCATCGATCACCCGCCGCGCCGATTCGGCGGGAATGTTGGGTTCGACGGCGGCAATGCGATTGCGGTTGATGGCGACATCCTGAGGGCCTTGGGCAGCAGTGCGATTGCCACCCGGATCAACAACGGTTCCATTTTTGATGAGTAGATCGAAATGCATGAGGTTGCTTTCTGCGTCATTCTGCGTGGCTGATCGTTCTATAAAGCGATCATTGGATCTGATTGGTCATTGATTCCTCTACCTACGAATCAATCTTTAATGATATAGTCTACCCGAGCCGCGCTCGCGCGGCAAATCACTTTTTTACCTCTGGTGAGAGTCCCGTGGGGCTCAATCAGAGGCTGCCCCAGTGGCCAGATCCAATAAGATTGCCGCGTGATCGCTGAGGGCATCGCGGCGGCTGGGCTCGACTGCATTCACACCCCACACGTAGCGCATTGTCTGCACGCTGGGCAACAGCTCTGGATTTCCGAATGCCTGATCGAGCCGGAAGCCATTGCCAGCGTTGGGCGAATACCAGGTGTAGGCGCGGGTATCACCATGCAGCCGGCGGAAGAGATCGTGCCAGCCCAGTTCTGCCAGCGCGGCAAACCATTCGCTTTCAATCGCGCTGAACGCGGGGTTCTCTTCATCGATGTCCGGCAGCCCCGAGTTGGTGTCGCCGATGATCAACCCCGGCCCCGGCGGCCAGCGTCGTAGCAACGCGAGCAAACTGGTAAAGTAGGACTGTTTCTGTTTGCTCGCATGGGTGGGAACGTGTAAAGCCGCCAAAGTCAGTGGCTGTGGGGCAGCCAATCTTGCCGGCAGCCAGCGCAGGGGGGACGGTGGGTCGAGTCTCAACACGGGGAGTGGGTGCAGTGGATAGCGAGCCGCGAGCAAGAGCGCGTTGGCCGCGCGCCGTTCCGTGGAGCTGGTCGCGAGTTGGTGCGTCAGCCCCGATGTGGCAAGCAGCGCTGCCAGGGTTTGGCTGGGTGGTGTGCCACGGAATTCTGACAGCGCAACCACATCAGGTTGCCACTGTTGCAGCTGTCGTGCAATGGCCGCGACGCGACGTCCACCACCGGCTCGGATGTTCCAGGCAACAATGCGCATGGGGCTCCCGCTAGCTCAGTTGGGGGGGAGGAAAGGGTCATGTGAATTGCAGTCGATTTGGTGACGTTCAGCCGGACCGCTGTTCACGCGGCAGCCACGCAAGCGATTCGTCACTTTCGCCATCGGGAATATATTCCAGACCGATGTGACCATCGTAGCGCAGTTGTTCCAGCGTGGCGAAGATTGCCGGATAGTTGATCTCCCCCAATCCGGGCTGATGTCGTCCCGGTACATCGGAGATCTGGATATGCCCAATGTGGGGGAAGAGCGTGCGCATGGCCTGGATCAAATTGCCTTCGCTCATTTGGGCGTGATAGACATCATATTGCAGACGCACATTGGGATGATTCAGCGCGCGCACAATCTCCATGCCCTGCGTGGTGTTGCTCACAAAATAGTAAGGTTGATCAATGGCATTGAGCGGTTCTATCAACAGGGTGACACCCGCCTCTGCCGCCTGTGGCGCGGCCCAGCGCAGGTTCTCCAAGACCGTCTCGAGTTGCAAGGCTCGTGGGGTCCCCGCCACGCGATTACCAGTCATGACGTGGATGCGCGGCGACTGGAGTTGTTCGGCATATTCCAATGCTTGTGTAAAGCTGTGGCGAAACTCATCGCGTTGCCGGGGATTATTTGCTTGTCCCCGCTCCCCCCGCTGAAAGTCACCCGGTGAAATATTAAAGAGCACCACCTTCAGGTCAAGATCATTCAATCGGGAACGAATTTCGGTCGCTGAAAATTCATAGGGAAACAGAAATTCGACCGCGGTGAAGCCGGCACGTGCAGCCGCCGCAAAGCGATCTAAGAATGGCTGTTCGGTGTAGAGCATGGAAAGATTGGGCGCAAATTTCAGTGTCATGAGATCCTCAGTGGGTTGTGGCAGATCATCGGTAAGACTGTGTAGGGCGCACGGGGCAATAACACCCTCGCATTTCGACTACACCGTCTTCGACTACACCGTCTTCGACTACACCGTTTTCGACTACAACGTTTTCGACTACAACGTCACGGGCAACCATTAGCGATATCACAGCGCGGGTAGAGACTACCGGTCTACCGCTATCTTGACTGCTCAATCCGATAACCCGGTGGCGTTGCATCAGACTGGTAGCCCACGGGCAAAGCGGCTTTGGTACCGTGGACGGCGAGTTCCTCTTGTGCAATCTGCAGCTGCTCT
This sequence comes from Caldilineaceae bacterium, assembly GCA_965228585.1. Taxonomy (GTDB): domain Bacteria; phylum Chloroflexota; class Anaerolineae; order Caldilineales; family Caldilineaceae; genus JAHBVH01. Next base: position 15,160 of record CBDDHX010000001.1, on the reverse strand, counting down.
CCGATATCAGCCGCTCTACGTGGGGGGGCAAAACCCAGCTCGGTCTGCAGTGCCAACCAACGCAGGGCCACAATACGCTGCAAGAGCTGATCCAAAATAGCGGATTGCGACTCTGGCACTCTGGAAAGAGCAGCCTGAAGTTGTTCGCTGACCAGACCCAGTTCTTCCAAAATTAAGCTCTTCTCTGCCTCCCAATCTGGCACCAGTGATAGGCCAAAGACATGATGGGCAACAGCCAGCTTCAGCAACAGCCAGTTGCGCTGCTCGTGGAGCGACCAGAACTGTAGCGAAAATGTAAGGTTTTGCGATGTCAATATTTGCGTAAAATAGAGCGAACGTTGTTCATCTTCCTTGCGCAAAGCGGAAGCAAGCGCTGCGATGAAGGGCGTGCTGTCGGCCGCGGGCGACTGGATCAACTGTTTAGCAAGCTGTCGGGCCAGTTGCTGTCGTTCGCGAATGGTGGCGGCCAATTCACTGTTGTATTCAACAGTGCCTTCGGTTAAATGCAGATTGCGTTCAATGATGATTCCAGCTGGAGCAAGGTAGGGGCTGCGTGCCAATTCTTGCACTTGCTGGTGCAACAATTCGTCGTCGAGTTGGGCTGTCAAGGGCAACAGGGCCTGCAAGAGACGACTGCGCTCGGCCGGTAGCAGTTCGGGAGTCTGTTCCACAATGCGCTTGACCTGAACCGCACTATCCGTGGCTGCGGCCGGAAGCTCCAGAGACAAGAAGCGAGCGGTGCACTGCAGCAAAGCTTCCGCACGCACGACTGGATCCAGCTGCGCATCAAGGATGGCAATGGCCCGTCCATTGTGAACCAGTTGTGTGGCGAGCGCCACCTGATTGCGCTCCTGCAAAAGTTGAGCCAGTTGCAACAGCAACGCAACACGGGTGGCGGGTAGGCCATTGATACCAAAGGTGAGCAGGGCGTGGCTCGTCTCATATTCGCCGGCATAGAGTGCTTGGTTGACAAGTGCATCAACGGGATCGCCAGCCAGATACATGAGGGCTAGTTCGGGCAGCACCTGTTCGCTATCAACTTGCAATGGTTGTGTACTCGCCCGGGGCGCAACATCGCTTGAAAGCCACCAGAGCGCGGCCAGGGCCAAAATGCTGACAAAAAAGCAGAGGGCAAAGCCAACTAGCAGCAGTGGCTGTAGCCATTGAAAGCGTTTGCTGTTAGGCAATGTTGGTGGAAGAGTCGGTTCAAAACGCATGGAGATGAGTATAACATAGAGAATCCGCGTCAGGAAGTCGATTGCGAAACGAAATCAGCAGAGAATACCCGATCTCGTATGGTATTCGTAGGAGAGCAGAGAGGGTCTTTTTTTCGTTCTTAGTGTATGATAACGCAGATTCATACCTCCCCTGTAGAATCATATATCGACGCGTTAGAGAGATCCACGATGCGATAGCGGCTTTGTGTAGCAGGCGATGCGCAGACCAGCTGCAGATAACGCATCGATAGACGCGCTCACAGTGCTACCGTCAGAGTGCAAGCATGGATGATGATACAGGATCAAGCGAGCAATGAACGGAGGCATTGCAAATTCGCGGGGCGAAAACTCGCTTCCAACCGAGAAAAGCCGCGTCAGCGATTGCCTCTTCAGCAGTTGAGACCGCTTCTCACTGGTAGAAGCCCCATTGATTGGCGCTTTTCCTGCGTCGACATGGCAGGCTCGAATTGATGTACGCACCACAACCGAATTTCAGGATAGACGCTAATTATTTTTGTCGCTTACCCGCGATATGCTAAGATACTGCCAATCCCAGCAAGGGACTGTTCCCATTTATATGGGTGATGTACCTGTTGCTTTTGCAAGAGCAATCACAAAAGCAACTCATGAGCGCAAATTACCTGCGATCAACGATAGCGAAAGAAAATCATTGCAGATAATTTGTGCCGCAGCAAAATTTGGTGTGTAAAGGGAACAATTGAAACCCGTCGTTCTGGCAGGGGAGGAACGACTGGTTCAAGCCAACCGCACCGAAGAACGAAATCCCGTTACCGTTGAAGTTTTAGGATTAAATAGACTCGACCTAAAGTCAAGTAGCCACACGGTGGCCTTTTGCCGCTAGCATTTCGTCGCAAACATTTAGGGAGGGCAAGGAGAACTACTCTATGCAAAACACACAAATGGATCGGCGTGAACAACGAGCAACGGCCAACCGTCGCTCGCAACACAATATGTTGGAGCCACGCCCTTCTGCGAGTGGGTTGTCACGTTTGGTGGAGGGGCCAGCGGCTTGGTTGACGTCGTTCATCCTGATCCCAAGCCTGATTGCTGTCATCTTGTTGCTGCCACCGATCAATCTGTGGGATCGGCTGCAGCTCTTTGCATTTACGCGTATTAGTACTTCTGGTGGTGTGCTGAACGATCCAGATGGCACGCTGGTTAGTTTCCCCCCCGAAGGTGTGCATGAGACATTTTACGCAACGTTTGATAGCGTGCCGCGTATCGATTTTATTGAAGGCCAGGCTGGTCGTGTTCTTTACGATGCAGCCGTCAATCTGCCAAGCCACCTAATCGCCAAGAGCCCCATCTACTCGCTTGAACTGCGCGGTGATTCACCCACCCAAACGATCTTGGAATTGCCGATTCCCAATGACAGCATGCCCTATGAAACGTTGGGGCTGTATACCTGGGATGGTGCAAGCTGGACACATATTCCCAGCCGCGTGTTGGTCGACAATGACATCATCGAGGCAAATTTGGGGTTTGTTCCCGAAAACTTCATGGTCATGCAGACCAGCCCAGATATTCCGGAAGTAACGGCCAATTTGGTTGATTACGGTGCGTTGGCCGAAGACATTCGAGTGGCGTCACAGATTCGTCACGTGGCAACATTGCGCGGCGACGGTGCACTGAGCGGAGAGATTCCCGCCGATGCACAGCGAACACTGTTGATGATCACCAATGTGGAAGATGGAAACCCACGCACGGATCTGATCAACAACCTGCTGCTCGATCCCGGCCGCCAAGATAATCAGCTAAATGAAGTTGCGCGCTTCGTTGAACAGGGCAACTTTAGCGGAGTCGTTGTTGATTACCGTGACGTTGATCCGCTGCCCAGTGCACGGGCCGATTTTGTCTACTTGATCAAACGTATGGCCGATCGCCTACACGCGCTCGAAAAGAGCTTGATCGTGCGGGTTGCCACACCCGTACAGATTTCACCGGAAGATTGGAACACCGATGGTTACGACTGGGTAGCTTTGAGCCAAATTGCAGACAAGCTCATTGTCCCTGCGCCAGTTGATCCCCGCGCCTATCGCAACAATGGCGAGATGGACGCCATGCTGGCCTGGGCTACCAGCTCGGTGGAGCGACGCAAACTCCAGATTGAGCTGCCGATCCAATCGGTCGAAACAGTGGGGAACTATATTTTCATCCTGGGCTTTGAAGAAGCATTCAAGCCCCTGTTGAGCCAAGTTAGCGCAGAAGCAGATGGCGATGAGAATATTACAGTTTCGCTCAGCAACCCACAGCTGCTCAATCTGTTGACCAAGGATCCGGAGACGGGAGCCTTCTTCTATCAGTATCAGGATCAACAAGGGGTAGAGCACACTGTCTATATTGAAGATGCCAGTAGCGTCAGTCACAAGCTGGCATTGTTGAGTAAATATAACATCATGGATGTTGCGCTCAAGCCACCTGATGATCATGACATTGATCCCAACATTTGGAGCGTTTTACAGCAGTTCCAACTGCAGACGGGCATCGCCCAAACAGTCGGTGACGAAGAAGTTTCGGTTGCCTATACTGTTTACGACGCAGAGGGCAACGTTGTTACCAACCAGATTCGTCCCTTGGCAGATTCGCAGTTCACCTTCCAATCAGCGCTGGGACTTGATCAACTCCAAATTGCAACCCAACTGGTGGGTAGCCGAGGCCAAGCCTTGAGCAAGGCCTTTTCCACGCAGATTGCTGCCAATGCCAGAGCAGCCGTAGAAGCCGCCACAACAACGGACGCGAATGCGGCTAGCAGCGACGCGGCCGAAGAGATTGCCGTTGTTGAATCGAAGGCCATCCTACCACGCATCAATGCCAACACGATTGTCAATGTACGCACTGGTCCCGGCACTAATTTCGATGTGTTGGGCCAAATCTTGCCAGAAAATAGCTACCAAGCGATTAGCCGTGATGGCGACTGGTGGGAAATTGACATTGGTGGCAGCGAAAGTGGCTGGATTATCGATGAGTTTGTGGCTCAGAATGCAGATACGGCACTGGCCGCATCCGTCGCAGCGGAGAGTGATGCAGAGAACGTGGAAGTGGCAGCAGCAGCAGCCGAAGTTGCCGAGGAATCCGTGGCAGCGGCATTGCCCGACTATCCCAGCCTCAGCACCAGCCAGATCATCAATCTGCGTGGTGGTCCAGGCACCAATTACGACATTCTTGGCCAGGCCAATCCAGGCGTGAACTATCGTATTTTGGGCAAGAACGAGCCGGGCGACTGGTGGCAGATCGAAGGCAGCAACGGCCAGACAGCCTGGATCTATGGTCAGCTGGTTGCGGCGGCCGGTGATGTTGGTACAATTGCCGTGGCAGAAGATATTCCAGCCCCGCCGGAACCAGAGCCAGCGGCAGAAGAACCGGCCGCGCCAGAAGCATCAGCGCCAGCCGCACCGGCCCCTGTTTCCGCCCCAACGGCTGGGTTGCCCTTTGGCTATGGGGTACAGGCCCACATGGTCCACACGGGCATGGAAGCACAGGTCATGCAGATGACCACGGGCATGGGCTTTAACTGGGTCAAGCAACAGATTGAGTGGAAGGTCTTTGAATCCAACCAAGGTCAAATTGGTTTTGGCGATATGGATCTGATTATCAATGCTGCGGCTGGCTCGGGTGTCAATGTTCTCTTTAGCGTTGTCAACGCACCGGCCTGGGCACGTGAACCGGGATTTGACGGCAGCGTTGGTGGCCCCCCGGCCGATCCCAACACCTTTGCCAACTTCGTCGGCCAGATCGCGGGCAAGTATTGCAACACCTCGCTCAAGGCCATCGAGGTGTGGAACGAACAGAACCTGCACTACGAATGGGGCAACAAGCCGCTCAATGCTGGCGAATATGTACAATTGCTCGCCGCGTCCTACAATGCGATCAAAGGGGCGTGCCCGTCCATGGTCGTGGTCAGCGGTGCGTTGACACCCGCTGGCAACAATGGGAATTTGGCCATGGATGACTTCACCTATCTGGAGCAGATGTTCCAGGCCGGTGCCAATCAATATCTGGATGCAGTGGGATCGCACCCCAGCGGCTACAACGTGCCGCCCTGGGCTGATGCCGACACTGCCTGTGCAGAGATCCAAAAACATGGCAACAGCTTTAACGGTGCCTGTGATTCGCCCCACCATTCCTGGAGCTTCAAGAGCACCATGTTGGGCTACCGCAACATCATGAATGTTTACGGTGCTGGCAACAAGAAGATCATCCCCACCGAATTTGGTTGGGCCGCTGGTGGTGCGTTCAATCCCAACTATGCCTACGCCAATGACAATGACTTCAATGAGCAGGCGCAGTGGACTGTTCAGGCATACCAGATGATGCGCGACTGGGGCTTTGTGGGTCCGGCCTTCCTCTGGAATCTCAACTTCCGTGTCGTTGCCGATGGCACAGAGAAAGCGCAGTGGGGTATTGTGTCCAATGATTGGTCACCGCTCCCCATCTACAACGCGCTGGCCTCCATGCCCAAATAGAACCGTCTTCCAGCAAAAAGCCGCCTCCATATGTGGGGCGGCTTTTTTTGTCTCTATCTTCTGTTGTTTTACGGGCATTCGTGGGGTCTTTGTACATGGCCATGACCACTACGCCCAAATGCCTGTCACAGATCATTGAATCCGGTCCATGACAGTAAATCGATAGTTTACACAAGCGTCCACTCAAAGAGCGCACCCGCCACCCAGGTTGGTGGTGGTGCGCCATAGAGCTCGCTGGCGTCCGTGTGGGTTAGATCCAGAATCTTGCCCCGCATGGGGCCACGCAGATAGCGGAAGACCTGGCCAGCATCGCGTGCATCGCTGCGCACCTGCACACAATGTTGATTGTAGCCCCAGTAATCACCAGCTTCCAGCAGTGCAATGCCTTCCTCCAGCGCCCGGCGAGCTAGAGCCAGCCCACCCGCTGTCGCCGGTAACGATTCTTCAGGTGCCCAACCGTAGCCCAATCCATGGTGAAATGGATCGGCTGTGGAGACGATCACCGCGTCTTCGGCCAAGCGTGCCAATTCATCAATGCCGGGCAGCTGCTCTGGTTTCCCACCAGCTAGGTAAGGATAACGCTCAATGACCGCGGGTCCCTTGATGCCCCGGCGCTGGGTCTCCGCCGCCCAGAAATGACGCCAACTAATGAGCACGTGATCTTGCCGCCATTCTTGACGATCACCTTCGATGCCGGGCCCTTGAATCCCCCAGTAGGGTGACGCCGACGGTGTCATGCCGTTGGCCACGTCGATTCGAGCCTGATCCATCTCTGCGCCAAAGGCGTGCACCACGCTGATCAGCAACACTCGCTCCGCGCCGCTGTCCAACACAGCATGTACAGCCGCCGCGATTTGGTGACCACAGTCGTGCACACCCGCGTGGGGAAAGACAACCACTCCGCCAGCCCGCAAGGTTGGCGCGAGATCCCACTGGCGCGCCTCATCGAGCAAACGGTAGGTACCCATCTTGCCCAACGCGGCATGTTCCCGTGCATAGAGTTCGTGGATCAATTTGCGCAGTTGAATCCGGTCCCGTTGCATCTGTTCCTCCTCATTGCAAACGCGCGTGCGATTTCCGGTGTGGCTACGTTTACCCGCCAATGGCGCTCCCGCGCATCTCCATTGGCAATAGGAAGGTTGCGCCGCTGGCAACGGCGAGGACGAGCAACAGCAGTAGCCAAGGCACTGCTTCGGCAAGTGCACGTCGCCCGTCCTGATGTGCCGCTCGGGCAGCGCGCAGCGTTAGCGCAACCGCCACCAACAGACCACCATAGGTGATCACACTCTGCCAAAGCTGGATGGTAGCGACAGCTGGAACAAAGCGCAGCGCGAGTTGCCAGTTTGGTTCTCCCAGGAGTGGCCACTGCAGGGTCCGTTGGAAGAAGGTTTGAAAAGCGGGCACAATGGTCATGGCACCGGTTAGAAAATGAAACAGGTAGTGGGCAAACCAGATGGCAAAGCCAAGCGGCACAAAGCTGTAGGCGTGGCGCATGACCAGACGGTGCAGCGACAGCGCATTGTGGTTTCCAACACTCAATAACCGGCTGAGCCACGCCATGCCATAGACCAACAAAAGCGGTCCAATCACGGCCCCACCCAAATAGAGCAAGCCCAAAACCAAGGCTTCGCTCTCTGTATTCAGCAGCTGTGCCAGTTGCACTTCCAGTCGATAAATGGGTGGTGTCATGCCAAAAGCGTTGCCCAGCCCGACAAAAGCCGTGACGATTGCCAGCCAGGCTAGATCCAGTCGGTTGCGCCAGCTCTGAGCAAACAGTTCATTGCCAGGTATGCGTGGTGCCAGTGCCACGTTGTCATAGGGGCAGGCTTTGGCGCAGTCGAGACAGAAGGTACAGTTCATGTTGCTTTGAATGGTGGGCACAAAAAGCTCTAGCTGACAACCCTGTTGGGTGGCGCTGCCATTGATGCATTCATGGCCCGCACAGTCACGGCAAACATCGTCGTTGCGTGCTGTAATCTGCAATGGACTGATCGTGCTATAGAGAAAGTTAAAGGTGCCCAGTGGACAGACATAGAGGCAAAAGCTGTTGCGGGTAAAGAGTGCTTCCAAGACAAATGCCACGCCGAAATAAGCTACAGTCACCCAGGCAGTCCACCAGGGGCTGGCCCAGAGATCAAAAAGTTCATAGCTGTAAATAATTAGAACCAGACCAGCCAATGCCAGCCATTTGTTGCGCAGCGGCTGGGGCCAACGCTGAGTGGGGCGCCCAAGCCACTTGGCAAGCTTGCGAGGCAGGAGAAATGGGCACGCCGCACAAAAGAGGTTGGCGACCAACAACAGCGCCAGGACCACCAATCCTCGGTAATGTACCCATGCGCTGACCGTCGCCACGTTTTTGGCAGCCAACGGCGTGCCCAAGAGACCATCAACAATGATGGCAGCCGCCAGTGCAAATAGCAGAAACTGCACGACGGTACGGTTGTGTTTCCAACGCAAGATAGCGCCAAGTACCGGCAGATGCAACAGATCAAGCTGGATTCTTCGTTGCCGCAGAGAATTCATCGCTCTATTCTTGCCTTCCCGTTTGCATGACTAGCCAGCCAATCAGCAGAATGGGGAGCAGTGCTAGCCCGCCCCAAATGAACCAAGATACCGATGGATCTCTCACCGTGGACAAGAACGCGGTGGACGCGGATGCAGCCGCTGTGTCGGTTGTGGTTGTTCTGCCGTCCGCCAATGGAGAGGTTGGCGCGGCCAACGGGCTATCCTGCTGCCGGGCATCCGCTACATTTTGGGCAAAGGCTGTTGCCGTGGCATTTGCAGCGGGGCTATCTATACCAATGGCAATGCGGCTGGAGCCGCCCATGGTGGCGTTAACCGACAACGTAACGGTCACCTCAAATGATTGCTCGGCACTTTCTGCCGGCGCGGTCGCCAGAAAGTGCAGTTGCCATTCTCCCGGTTGATCGAGCGCGATCAGGTTGGAATAGTCACCCGGATAGAGCGCTGGATCAATGGTTAATTCGACTGGCCCTTCGTGGTGTTCGGGCTGACAGCAGGGCACAGCCGAGTCGGGCGCAACCTGATAGAGCGCCACGGAAAAATCATTCATCGGTTCATAGCTGGCGATGTCGTAGATCAGCAGCGTGACCATCGCTTCACCCATCAAGGTGGGGAAAGGATCGATCGAGACCAGCCACTCGTAGTGCTCCGTAAAGCCAGAATCAATAATGACCCCGCCATGTGCTCGGCTCGTGGTGGGCAGCCCCAGGGAAAACATGGCAAGCCACAGCAGCAAAAAGAACCGATAGTGCCACTGTAGCCCACGCCGGTTCTCACTTCGCCGCTGTAATATTGTTGAGAGAGAGCAAGCCACGGCAGCTCGTCTGCTGCTGTGGCCCTGCTCTTTTCGATCATGTGTCAATACAATTAACCTCTTGCATACAGGCTCACGTCGTTGCCCCACGGAACCTTTGCCGAGGGGCACGTCACAAGTAAGCTAGCCAGGGCAAACGCTGGCTGCCCGTTCAGTATAGCAGAAGTTAGAATGGAGAAATAATTGCCCCACGTTTACCATCAAGGCAGCTTGGCTCCCCCACAGCAATGCTGCCACGCCCGCAATGATCCCCATTCGTTTGCGAACCACCCATTCTCATTTTACAATAGATAAACGCTGAACAATAGCTGTGGACAGAATATAGTTGTGAACAAGATGCAACAGAAAAATGCTTTGTACAACCTATCACCAACCACGTGGAGCAAAGGTTGGCTACATGGCGGCTTTGCGTTTTTCTTTGCGTTTCTGTTGCCCATTCTCTGCTGGGGAGAGCTTGGCGATCCGGCCCATCCTCATCAAGGCGCCCATTTCGTGTTTGCCGAACCGCAAATTGAGCACCACGTTGCCACGGGCCATTACCACAAACACCAAAGTGCCCAAGAAAAGCGTGAAGCATCTAGCCGTTCGGTCCCAACTACGATCCTGGCCCAACTGCTTGTTTTGGTACTGTGGCATGCAAACCTATTTGGTCTGGGCGGCGGCAACGTCGTTGCCACCTATCTACCATTTCTCTTTCTAGCCGCGCCACAGCTGCCCGTCTCCACACCACCGCCCCGATGATGCCGAAGATTCGACCACGCGTTACCGACAAATTAACCTTGATGAAATAACATTCGGCAGAAGGACACGGACAATGATCAAACAAAGCAAAGACGCGGCCCATTGGTGGCTGCTCCAGCTCTGCTGCACACTCATGCTGCTGACGGCATGTAGCGAAAACCTAGCTCAACGTGGCACAGAGGCCCAGGAAGACGCATTGCAAATTAGCTTGAGCCCTGCGCCCGGTGGGCTACAAGGGACAACAGTCGATGTGCAACTACGTGATGCCGCGGGACAACCGGTCACCGATGCGACTGTCACATTGGAAGGCAACATGAATCACGCGGGCATGGTTCCCGTCATTGCCGAGCCAGTTACGGACGCAAGCGACGGAACCAGTGACGGGCACTATCGGGTTCCCTTTCAATTCTCCATGTTGGGCGACTGGATTCTCAGCGTGACAGTGGAGCAGGCAGACGGCACCACGATCTACCGTGATATCGAAGCCACCGTTGGTGAAGATGAGGTACAGATCAATGATGGGCACAGCAGTGCGGATCAGCCAATGGAACACGGGCAGATGACGGGCGGCGATAGTTCGCTACACGTGGCGCAAGCGTGGATGCGACCTGCGCCGATTGCCGGTGGCACGGGCGCAGTATATCTGACTGTAACAAACCACACCGACATGGATGATCTGTTGCAGCGTGTCACGACAACGGCCGCCACGACTGCAGAGCTGCATGAAACGATCAACGATAACAACGTTATGCGCATGGAGCCGAGGCCAGAAGGGTTGCCACTTCCCGCTGGCGAAACGCTCGTCCTGGAACCGGGTGGAAAACATATTATGTTGGTGGAGCTAGCCCAAGCATTGCAGGTAGGCGACACTGTCATGGTCACGCTCCATTTTGCCCATGCAGAGGCAATAATGTTGGAGATCACGGTTGGTGAAGAGCCAGCGGCAGGAAGTAGTGACGATTCAATCAATAGCCAACCCATGGAGCATGACCAGCATTAATCGGCAGTAACCGAGCAAGAATGGTGAACGTTGTAGCGGATTGGCAGCTCCACCGAGGGATCGTTCCTATTTGCAACCCTGAAACCATGGGTTCCTCCAAGGGACTTGATCATTCGGTGGGGCACCAGACCCCACTGCTGAAGTCACACTTCTCAGTAACATCATCGTTAGCAGCCGGCCATCGAGATTGTCTCCGGCCCTGATTGTGAAAGAGTGTTCACATGATCATCTGCGTTACACCGAACGTGACCGTCGAGCATATTTACCGAGTATCAGCCATGCAACCCGGTGCCGTTCTGTCGAGCCAACAGAGCACGATCATTGCAGGCGGCAAAGGACTCAACGTTGCCCGCGGCATCATGACACTCGGCGAAAAAGCATTGGCAGTCGGCATTCTCGGTGGCCGCAGCGGGGAAATGGTCGCCGAACTCGTTGAACGGGAAGAGTTAGCGACCCAGTGGTTCTGGAGCAAGCGAGAGACACCGCATTGTGTAACCATTCACAGTGGGGATGGTACACCCACCACTTCGATTGATAATGAAGGCGCTCTGATCTCCTACACCGAATGGTTGCAGTTCATTCAAGAGACCACTGCAATTATCACTGGTCCAGATGATGTTGCTGAAGAATCTGGCACGACATCTGGCGAAGAGACCAGAGCCAGATCACTGACTGAGAATCGAGAGCAAGAGCCGGTCTCCGCGGTTTGCATTTGCGGCAACATACCAACTGGCACCACCCCCAAGGCACCGGGGGATCTGGTTGAAGGGCTGCTGAAGACAGGCAAACCAGTTTGGGTGGATGTTACAGGTGCGGCACTGAAACAGAGCCTTGATGCCCAGCCAACGGGTATCAAGCTGAATGGTACGGAAGCAGGTAAATTGCTTGGCCGCACGCTCAATTATCTGGATGATGTATACGAAGCAGCAAGTGCTTTGCACCACCAGGGTATTGATTATGTGATCATTACCCTGGGCGCACGTGGCGCGGTCCTGAGCAGCCCCAACGGCGAACTTCATCTGCGCCCACCGATCACGCAGGCAAACAGTGGCAGAGGCTGCGGCGATGCGTTTTTGGCCGGTTGGTTGGTGGCACAGGCACATCACAAATCAGATCGAACGGCATTGGGGTGGGCCGTTGCGGCCGGCAGCGCCCACACCCTGACGCCAGATGGCGGGCCCTTTGCTCGTGCTGATTTTGACGACCTGTTGAGCCAGCTGTAATGTGTGGCATTGCTTGAAAGAGACCCTGCGTCATGACAAACAATAACTCCGAGCACAGCAGCCTACAGCTACATCAGTAGCCATGGCGCATGTGCCGACCCAGTGCGAGCATCGATCTACAGCTTGAACTGGGCATTGTGCTCAATTACAGTGCACTGGATTTGAAATCGATACTGTTGCGCTCGTGCCAAGCATTGGTTTCAGACAGAGTTTGCTGTAGAGAGAACAGTGCAGGGCCCCTGTGGAAACGCAGTGACCTTCCGCTGTTGCCTCCACCAGCCGCGAACGCTAAAACTGGCTGGCTGGAAGTAACAAACTTGAAAAGGAGCAGATAGCATGGATTTACAGCCATTGTTGGCGGCCTCTTCCGCGCGCCACAAACATCTTTGTCCACGACAGATCCTCGGCATACGAATTGGCCTTACGGGGGGTCAAATATTGGGCCTACCGCTGCCACGCCAAGATAAGCGACTACTCACCATCATTGAAACCGATGGCTGCTTTGCAGACGGCGTGGAAGTAGCGACCGGATGCACAGTCGGTCATCGGACCCTTCGCACCGTCGATTATGGCAAGATTGCAGCCACACTGATTGATGTAAAAAGTGAGCAGGCTGTACGTATTGCACCGCGCTTGGATGTACGGGAACGGGCCTGGC